>CAVXLL010000001.1:0-1308341 GCA_963762575.1 uncultured Alphaproteobacteria bacterium
AACTTCAAAATCGACAAACTTCAGTGAAATTATCGCCTAATGAAAGCCTCTCAAAATGCTCACTGCCACACAACAGTACGCCGTTGATGAATTCGCCAAAAGTCTATCGGCGCTCGGAGACGATGCTTTGATCGATACCTACCATCAGGCTTGGGAAGATCACACAGAAGCCGGTGCCGAGGGCAGCGACAATCTCAGCAAGGCCTATGCAAAGGGTCTTGCGACCGAAAAGTCGATGCGGGATCGCTTCCCTGATTATCAAAGCCGCTACCAGCTACGTTACCCGTGAACCATTTCCCGGTGCCCATCGTCCCAATCGCGCATCTCCACGCCGCTACCTGGAGCTGGCGAACGTGCTTCAGATATTGCCACCATTCCATCCATCGGTAACGGAGGGCGCTGGAGCGTCTGATTGTAGGGAACGCGGGAGCGATAGGCGCCGCCCGCCCTGCCCCGTTCATCGCCGCAGTCGCCATCAGCTACGCGCGCGAGGACCTGGCAGTCTCGTTCTTCTAACAGGTTGCGGAAAAATACCGTGTTTGGGAGGCGTTTTGAGAGCTGCTACATTTAGTTCGCGCTTTGGTTGCCGGGAGGTCGCTTCTTGAGGAGGCGTTTGCATGGATTTTGCGGGGTTTTGCGATGTCTGGGCAGATTGCGGGCATGGCTACGCCACCACCCTCACCAGCTTGGGCAGCCGGACGAGGTTGTAGGCAGTGGCAGTCAGGGTGAACATCCAGCCGACGCGGGCGAGGCCACGGTGATGGGTCTTGCGAAAGCCAGCAGCCGCCTTGGCCCAGCCAAACACCTCCTCAATGCGCTTGCGCACCCGCCCACTGACCGCATAGCCCGGGTGGCGGGTCGTTCGACCATCGATGGCCGATCGCCGATTGGTGGTGTTCTGCGCCACATGCGGCGTCACGTTGTAGTCGCGCAGATCGGCAATAAACTCGGCGACATCGTAAGCCTTGTCGGCGCCCAGCGTGATCCGATGATTGCCGGGGCGGTCCGCCACCATCTCCAGCGCCGCCTCGCGTTCGGCTGTGCCGGTTGCCAAGCTCAGACGGGTGTCGATCACCAGCGCGTGCCGGTTCTCCATCATCCCATGCCCCAGATAGGCCAGCTTGGCCGGTTGGCCTGGCCCCTTACGGTACAGCCGAGCATCAGGGTCCGTGGTCGAGGCGTGGGTCTCGTTGCGGCGCTTCTCGCCGTGGAAGTCCCGCTCCCCATTGCGGCCCGGCGCCGGCGGCTCGCCGCTGCCGTCCTTGGGGCGAAAGCTCTTCATGCTGGCCCACGCCTCGATCAGCGTGCCGTCCACCGAGAAATGCTCGTCCGACAGCAGGCCTTTGACCCGCTCCTGGTTCAACACCGCCGCCATGAACTTGCTGGCAATGTCGCCCTCGATCAGCCGCTCGCGGTTCTTGGTGAACACCGTCACGTCCCAGATCTCGGCATCCAGCGACAGCCCGACAAACCAGCGGAACAGCAAATTGTAGCCGAGCTGCTCCATCAGCTGGCGCTCCGAGCGCACCGAATAGAAGGCCTGCAACAGCAGTGCACGAAGCAATTTCTCAGGAGGAATCGACGGCCGTCCGAGCTTCGCGTACAGCTTCTCGAATTCCCCCGTCAGTGCACTAAGCGCTTCGTCCACAATCTTCTGGATCGGCCGCAACGGATGATCCAACGGCACCCGCCGCTTCGCAGCTCAAATAGCTGAACAGCGCCTCGGTTCTGAGATCCCCACCGCGCATCGGACGTCCCCCACATCTCGTCACGCGGTGTGGTTTATACCCCAGATCCCGCTCCAATATGCGACTTTTTCCGCAACCTGCTAATGCGCCCAGCGCCTCGGCCGGTTTGGGGGATCCAGAAGGAGACGTTGCAAGGCCGCCGAGCCACATATCTTCCTTCTGCGCTCGCCGGGGGCGTCGGGCCGACAACTGACGATGAGGACAACATGTTCATCGAAACCAACCCGACCCGTGATATCGGCAGCGGACTGTCTAGATCCCCACCAATCACAACGGCCTCAATCGATGTCAGGCAGCGGCTATCCAAGTTCAGGAACGACCGCGGCGTCCCGCAAATCCGCATCGGGGTGAGCGAATTCAAGTGCATTGGCATATCGCCTCCGCAAGACCATCCGCACGTCTATATCAATATGGGCAAGGCGGATACGATCCTCTGTCCCTACTGCGCGACGCGGTTCCGCTTCGATCCTCAATTGACAGCGTCCGATGCGGACCCGCCGGATAGTTTCTTTGCTGACCATAACACAGCCTGAGCAGAGCGGCGGCGTGGGACAGGCCCAATCGCTCTCACGAGATTCGGCCGGATTACGTCAGGAACACTAAAGAGTCGGCATTCTGGTATCGGATCAGGAGAAGGGCGCCGCCGCTGGCGGCAAAAAGTCAAGAATGAACCCGTGCAATCTTACGCTGTGACTTCTGGGTGCACCAGCTCTGCGCGTAGCCTGATCTATCTTTTGTTGCAGTCCGGGGTAAGCTGACCAGAACACCACCAACGGGTGGACTGCCATCGTCATTGCTCCAGGTGACCTGTCGCCCACCGCGATCGTAATCAGCTGCGGTGCGGGCGCCGTAGAGTTGTTGATCCCAGGCCGAGTTGGTCGACGGCGGATCGGGGCCGGGTAATCTTGGCATGAGGACACCCTACGCTCTTGCTACTCTGGCCGCCATTTTCGAACGAGATGGCGCCTGATCTCGTCAACGGCGTCAACGGCCGGGCTCTTGTCACCAAGTTGGTCCTCTACTAATGGGAAAGCTTCCCGGCAAGCAAATCGAGCACAAACTGTTCGGCTTTTTCACGAACCAGCTCCATCGTCATTTCGTCTAAGTTATGACGTTCCTCATCGAATACTATTTGGTTAGTCGACGAGGTTTTTGCCATCGTCGATTTGCCAAATTCGCATCTATATTTATCGATATCAAACCGTATTTGGAAGGTGCCTTGTCGGCTGAATCCTTCATCTTCTGATAAGTTCACATTGAGGGAAATTGGGTCAGAGCCATCGCTTTGTTCGTCCACCATTTCCCCGAAAAAACTTTCGGCCACTAAGTGCGCGACGATCTCATTGAAAATAGGCCCGATCACCGCGGACTTAATTTGCGCGAACCGCATCCTGGCTTCTTCGCCCTCCCTTTTTTGTTGTTTTTCGGTCGCCTCCTTACGCTCGCGATCTGTTTTCAGCTGGCGAAGTGCTTCGTCGAGCCTTTCGTATGCCATCTCAGCCTCTTGATAATCGGGATTCCGCGGGGCTGTAAGCCATCAGGCCACCATGGGTTGCCTCATCATAGCTTAACACGGGTTGTACAGTGAGGTGGATCCGGATCGTGCGACAGCGGAGCCTTTCTTTTAAGTTATAGCCCGGCCGATTTCGATCACGGCTCGGATCGGGGGAAGGACCGAAAACCACTCTCCTGAGCTATTCAGATCGAGGACGACGGAGGACTGCTCTGGGTCAAACTGAGACCCGCGTTACCACTCAGGCTCGGTCAGCATTCGACTTGATAGCGGACGCTTGGGTCATCATTTCGTTAGGAACGTGCCCTGTCATCGCCAATACGAGCCGCAGTATTCAGCCGAGCAGTTTCATGCTCGAACTGCGCCCAACAACGCCAGAAGATTATCCGGAATGGAGTGGCTTTGGTCGGCAAAGAGAGCGTGAGTGGGTCACCAGCGGCAACCGGCCGCGGGATAAGTCAGGAGAACCCACCCATGCGCATTTATGTGATTGGCAATGACGGAATCACGCTGTGCCGCGAGGCGCCGGCCAGAGTGACTGAGGGCGAGATCGCCGTCACGTCGAAGGAGGAACTGCAGGCCGCCCCGCTCAGCGGCAAACGGCTGCTGGCGTTGTGGAATGCACTGCCCGGTATCGAAAAGAGGAAAAAGGTCGGGGATCGCGCGGCACTGATTGACGAGCTGTGGTCGGCGATCGAGGCGCTGCCCGAGCCGGAACCGCAATCCGACGCGAAGCGACCGTCAAAGCAGGATGAGGTCATCACGATGCTGCGCCGGCCCGAGGGCGCCACCGTCGACGAGGTCGCGAGCGCTATGGGCTGGCAGCAGCACACTGTGCGCGGTCTCTTCTCCGGAACCCTGAAGAAGAAGCTCGGGCTCACGCTCGCCTCGGCGCAAGAGGAACGCGGCCGGGTCTACCGCATCACCGAACCGGCGAGCGTATGAAACCGTCGCGCCACGGCACTTTGGCCCGCCAACACTCTGGCGGGCCGTCCTCCGTTCTCAGTCGAAGCGGGAACCCGAGCGGCGAACCGCGGGGCGGAGTTGTGGCCGAGGTCGATGGCCAAATTGCCGAGTTGGCGCATCGGTCGACGCACGAACTGCGCCTTGACTGGCGCCAATTGCATCAGGTCGTAGCGCCCCAAGGGCTCAGTCGCGATCTGCTGATCCGAGCCCTCGCTCACCAGCTACAAGAGCAGAGCTATGGTGGAACCGGCCGGGCCTTGCGGCGTCGCCTGCAGACTTTGACCGGAGAGCGCGAAAAGCGCGGCGCGTCCTTCGATCCCGCTGTCGTGCTGAAGACCGGCACGACATTAGTTCGTCAGTGGCGTGGGCACACCCACGCCGTCCTCGTTCGCGACAACGGGTTTGAGTATGAGGGTGAGCGTTATCGCTCGCTGAGCGTAATCGCCAAGCGGATCACCGGGGCGCATTGGTCGGGCCCTCGGTTCTTCGGCCTCACTAAGTCAGCCGGTGCTTCGGTCGCCGCCGAGGCTGACTGATGACGAGGTCAGCCGCCAGCACCACACGACACACTGGAAGGGTCCGCTGTGCGATCTACACCCGCAAATCCTCCGAGGAGGGGCTCGAGCAGGAATTCAATTCGCTGCAGGCGCAGCGCGAGGCCTGCGAGGCCTTCATCAACAGCCAGAGGCACGAAGGCTGGGTGTGCCTGCACGCGGCTTATGACGATGGCGGGTTCTCCGGCGCGACGATGGAGCGGCCGGCACTGCAGCGGCTGCTCACCGACATCGCGGCGGGGCGGGTCGATACCGTGGTCGTCTACAAGATCGACCGGCTGACCCGCTCGCTCGCCGATTTTGCCAAGATCGTCGAGATCCTCGATCAGAGGAGCGCCTCCTTCGTTTCGGTGACACAGCAATTCAATACGACGACGTCGATGGGCGCCTGACCCTCAATGTGCTTTTGTCGTTTGCGCAGTTCGAGCGCGAGGTCATCGGCGAGCGCATCCGCGACAAGATCGCCGCCTCGAAACGCAAGGGGATGTGGATGGGTGGCGTGCCGCCGCTCGGGTATCGGGTAGAGGACCGCAACCTCCTCGTCATCGACAGCGAGGCGGAGATCGTGCGCTCGATTTTCCGCCGCTATGCCGAACTCGGCTCGGTCCGGTTATTGAAGCAGGAACTCGACACCTGTGGCATCAAAAGCAAATCGTGGACGAGCGCTTCCGGCCGCCTCATTGGCGGCAAGCCATTTTCGCGCGGCGCGCTCTACCTGATGCTGCAGAACCGTACCTATCTCGGCGAGATCGTTCATAAGGGGCAATCCCATCCCGGCGAACACGCGCCGATCATCGATCAGCCGCTCTGGGATGCCGTTCACTCTCAGCTCGCCGACAAATACCGCCGAGCGCAGCTCCGGCACACGAACTCGCCAGCCCAGCCTGCTCGCCGGCCTATTGTTCGATCCCGACGGCGACCCGATGACGCTGACCCACGCCGTCAAAAAAGGCACGCGCTACCGCTATTATGTCTCGCGCCCGCTGATTACCAAGGATCAGAGGGAGAGGTCCGCCGGGCTGCGCATTCCAGCCGCGGAGATCGAGCGGCTCGTCGCGAGCCGCATGCGCCAATGGCTTCTCGATCCCGACAGCATCTATCAGGCGACACAGTGTTCCGATGCCTCAGCGCAACGCCGGCTGCTAGCGCGAGCCGCGGAAATCGGCAAGATGTGACCCGAGGTGCCAGGAACACGGCAGCGTGCTTTGGTTACCGCCCTGATCGAGCGCATCGACGTTGGAGCCGACCAAATCGATATCCGCACGCACCCGACACGGCTTAGCGCGTTCCTCGGTGGCAGCGCGGCGCCATCCCCGAGCGCGACGGACGATGAAACCCAGACCCTGTGCGTGCCAGTACGGCTTCGCCGCTCCGGGCGGGAGATCAGGATGCTGATCGACAGCACCGATCCGTCTGCCATCGCCAAACCCAACCGGCGGCTGATCAAGCTATTGATCAGGGCGCATCGCTTCCATTTCACACTCGTCGGCAGCCCCGGCGTGCCCTTTGCGGCACTGGCCAAGCAAGAAGGCGTGAGCCGGTCCTATTTCACGCGGCTGGTCCGCCTCAGCTATCTTGCCCCCGACATCACGCAAGCCATCCTCGACGGCAATCAGCCACCCCATCTCACGGCAGACAAGCTGCTCGCCCACTCACGTCTGCCGCTGGCCTGGCACGAGCAACACGTCCTGCTCGGCTTTGCTTGAGAAATTGACCGCAGCAGGAGCTTGGGCCAGGTCGCGGCCCGGCCGCTGCCCGATGACATTACCGGCACTGCGGTACTGGAATATCGCCCGACAGAGATAACAGCGCCGCTTGGCGCGATCTCGACTAACCCCTGCGCCTCTCTGCCGACCCCAGCGACGCACACCCGCGCGGAACCACGGGTTTTTCGACCGGCAGCGGCCGGGTCTGGGCGAGACACGGACTGTCTGCTGGTTGGAGATGGATTCGAACTTCCAGTTCCGCGCCATAGGCAATGCCTCGCGTCGTCTGAGATAAGTCCGATGGCCGTCGGTAATGTCATCCGAGCAGTTCTTGAAAATCTAAAAATGGCGGTTTTCCTGGTGCGAAAGAAGCGCCAGGGTGCCCAGCTCATCGACAAATCAGCTTCTGACGCATATACTGCGGGTGCCAGTGGCGCGGGTACAGTCGATCGTCCCGTTTCGACAAAAGAGCCGTTTGACGATCCCGACTGGATCTTCGAGTTCAAGTGTAAGGGTTTCCTCGCCCTGCTCTACCTCGAGCGAGAGAGGAGCTGTCGCTTTGTGTCTCGGAACGGCAACACGCTAAGCCGCTTCGACGCGCTCTCTGCGACATGAACACCATAACCTTCAAGCTGCCATGATGGACCGGGATTAGGCAGCAAGCTTGACGCAGCCCGCCTTTGAGGAAGCGATGCCGCCGTCTGTACATCCGCTGATCGAAACCCGACGCGAGCATATGTTTCCGGTGCTGGAGCCGGAAGAGATCGAGCGGCTGGCGCGGTCTGGTGAGCGCAAATCCTATATGGCCGGGGAGCGCATGGTTGCGACCGGCGAGATTGCTCCCGGCGCTTTGGTCGCCCTGAGAGGCCGGGTCGATGTCACGCAGCGCGGCACGGAGGGACACTCCGAGCGATCGTGAAGCATGGTCCGGGCTCTTTCATGGGCGAGCTTGCGCAACTATCCGGCCGCCCGTCTTTGGTCGATGCCGTTGCCACGGAACCGGCCGAGGCTTTTGTCATCCCGCCGCGCCGGTTGCGCGATCTGATGATCGAAGAGGCCGAACTCGGCGAGCGCATAAGTCGGGAGCTTGCAGGGCCAGACCACTCGGACGATGAACGCTTGTTGCTCACTCTCGCCAACAACGAGCGGGTTCGCGCCCGCGCCGTCGTCATCGCCAGCGGCGCGCGTTACCGCCGGCTCGATGTCGAAAAACTTGCAGCCTTCGAGGGCTCAAGCGTCCATTATTGGGCGTCGCCGCTGGAGGGAAGGCTATGCGCCGGGCAGGAGGTGGGATTGGTCGGCGCCGGAAATTCCGCTGGCCAGGCGGCGGTGTATCTTTCCAGCCAGGTGGCCAACGTCTGGCTTATCGTTCGAGGCCCCAGTCTCGGTGCGAGCAGGTCGCGCTATTTGGTCGAGCGCATTAGCGCGAGGCCGAATGTCGAGGTGTTGACCGAGACAACCGTTACCGCTCTTGAAGCGCAGGACGGTGTTCTGGAAGCGATCCGCTGCCGTTCGCGCCGGTCGAGTGAAGAGATCAGGCGCGCGATCCGCCACCTGTTTTTGTTTATCGGCGCGGACCCGAATACTGCCTGGTTGTCCGGCTCGGGCGTCAGGCTCGACGACAAGGGCTTTGTGCGCAGCGGCGCCAACATCCTCAGGCCGCTCGAAACCAGCCTGCCCGGCGTATTCGCGATCGGTGACGTGCGCGCGGGATCGGTCAAGCGCGTCGCCGCCGCGGTGGGCGAGGACGCGCAGGTGGTGGCGGCACTACACGCTTTTCTCGCGGAAGCCGGCGACAAAGACGCACTTCCTGCCAATATCGGGAGACAGTGATGTCCGACGACTGCAGCCATATCGACGACATTCGCGATGTGACACCGAGCGCGCTCGGCTGCGAGGAGTGCCTGAAGATCGGCTCCAAATGGCTCCATCTGCGGCTCTGCCGGACCTGCGGCCATGTCGGCTGTTGCGACGATTCGCCGAACCACCACGCCACCAAGCATTTTCATGCGACCCGGCATCCGATCATCGAAGGCTATGACCCGCCGGAAGGCTGGGGATGGTGCTACGTCGACGAGGTGATGCTCGACCTCAGCGATCGCGCCACACCGCACAACGGTTGGATCCCGCGCTACTATTGAAGCAACGACGCAGTTGCCGCAGTCCCCGGCTTCGCAAGGGCAGGGCATCCGGCGCATTAATTGCGAGTTGAGCGGGGTCTCCGACGCGCGCACTCGTCCGTGCGTGTGCGATGATTTGGCAAACACATCGGTGACTCGTACCTCCAGGCGTTTAGCGGGGAAAAGCCATGAGCAAGCGCAGGCACAAGAAAGAGGACGACACCGACTTGGTGCGGCTGTGGGAAGCCCATATCCGGCATGAATTTGAGACCCGCAGCACTGACGACACGCTGGATACGATGGTGGAGGACGCCTAAGTAGATCATGTGCCCGGCCTGACTGGCGGCAGCGGCAAACCCGAGTTGCGAGAGTTCTACGCAACCCATTTCATCCCGCGAATGCCGCCCGACATGGAGATGGTCCCGATCTCCCGGGCTCAGCCCGTGCTGAGCGCCAGAGTTGTGCCAAGTTCCGGTGCCGCGGAACCTCGCCCAAAACCCCTCCGAAATGGGGAGAAAGTCGCCGAAAGGTGACTTGAAGGACGGGCGCGGGCTAATTATCCTTACAAAGTAGAATTGCAGGGAGCCATCCATGGGCAGGAGAAGGCTGGGCGAGTTCGAGACCTCGGTCCTGCTCGCGATCGTCCATCTTCAAGGTCGCGGGTACGGGGTCAGCATCGCCGACGAAATCGAACGACGGAGCGGCAAGCCCGTCAGCTTCGGGGCCGTCTACGCGACGCTCGATCGTCTACAAAAGAAAGGCCTGATCTCATCCGAACTCGGCGGGCCGACAGCCACGAGGGGCGGGAAGCCGAAGCGGTTCTACCGCGTCGAAGCACCCGGCGAACACGCCCTCCGCGATGCCCGCTCTATCGCGGAGCGGATGTGGGCGGGAGTGCCACCGATCGGAGCACCGGCATGACCGCCAAACGACGGGCGTACGTGTCTATAACCGCTATCTCAGCCTCTATTACCGCAAGTTTCGCGGGCGGAGCCAACGCTCACCCTGAAGATCGAGCGACAGCTCACCGAAGCGGATCTCGCGCTTCTCTACGACGCGGAGCGGGGCAGGGTTCCTGCGATCTGCGAGTTGCTCATGTGTCTGGTCGTTGACCCCGAGTTCCAAGAGGATCGCCTCGGCGATTTTCGCGAACGGTTCAAGAGCCTCGGGGCGCCGAAATGATCTGCGGGTGCGAGTAGAGCTGCGGGTCGCCAAGTTCGCTGTCGTCGATCTCACAGACGAAAACCGAGGCGCCTATTGGGAGGCCGGTTTCGCCGAGGGATGCGGGAAGAAGGTCTACTACACTTGCGAGGCAACGAAATTTTGATCAGCTCAAGACCCATTTCGATACGGAGCACCTGTTCACCGTCAAATGGGACCTGAGCAATATGGCTGGAGCTGTCGACGAAATGACCGCCGCCATTCAAAATGACTTTCCAAAATACGCGATGCCGCCTTCACTGTGACAGGGCGGATTTCCGCGTCCTCCCTCGGCTGAGCCTATTGCAGGGGGTGCAGCGCCACCGGGACCGGGCAAGTACGGCAGACGCCCATGTTGTTCGCCTTCCCCGAGGACACGCCCGCTGGGGATCCCGAGCGGCACCAAAGACCGACGGTGCCGCCGCGCTATGCCTTCCGCCTCGAGTGCCTGCGGAGCTTTCATCTGGTGCGGGCGAGCTGTCATGCCTCCGCCAACATGGCCGTTATCCCGCATGCGGTGTTGCGGCAGGGCGGGCCGGCTACTGTAAGCGCCGGAGCAAAAATCCCTCATTGAAGCGGCCGGTCAGTCCGGTTGCGCCGGAGTAAAACTCCGGCAGCAGGTAGCCCTTTGGCGTAATGGCCGAGGGCGGGGGATGAAGGTGGTGGAGCTTTATGGGCGGGTTCGTTACGCGGTACAGATCGAGGGTCTGAGCCGCCGGGAAGCGGCGCGGCAGTTTGGCATTGACCCGCGGACAGTAGCCAAGATGCTGGCGTTTTCGGTCCCACCCGGATACCGGCGGAGCCGGCCGCCGGCGCGTCCGAAACTGGATCCGTTTACCGGGATCATCGACGGGATCCTGGCGGCGGATGAAGGTCGGCCGCGAAAGCAGCGGCACACCTCGAAGCGGATTTTCGAACGGCTTCGCGACGAGCATGGCTACTCTGGCGGGATCACCATTGTTAAGGACTACGTGCTGGCGCGCCGTCTGCGGCATCGCGAAGTATTCGTGCCGCTGCGGCACGATCCCGGCCATGCTCAGGTGGATTTTGGCGAGGCGCTGGCGGAGATCGCCGGGGTCGAGCGCAAGATCCACTTCTTTGCGATGGACCTGCCGCACAGCGACGCGTGTTTTGTGCAGGCCTATCCGGCGGAGACCGGCGAAGCGTTCTGTGACGGGCACAACGCCGCATTCGCGTTTTTTGGCAAGGCGCCGCGCTCGATCCTGTACGACAACACGACACTGGCGGTGGCGCGCATCCTGGGCGATGGGGTGCGACAGCGCACGCGTGTGTTCAGCGAGCTTCAGTCCCATTACCTGTTTGGTGACCGGTTCGGCCGGCCCGGCAAAGGCAACGACAAGGGTAAAGTCGAGGGGCTGATCGGCTGGATCCGCCGGAACTTGCTGGTGCCGGTGCCGCGGGCGGTCAGCTTGATGGCGCTGAACGAGCAACTGCTCGAGGGTTGTCGGCGCCGGTTCGGGGATCGGCTGCGCGGTCACGACGAGACGATCGGCGAACGGCTGGTTCGGGATCTGGAGGCGTTCCACGCCTTGCCGCCCGCGCCCTATGACGCCTGCGAGAAAAAGGCGGGCCGGGTCAGTTCGCAATTGCTGGTGCGTTATCGCGGCACCGACTACTCGGTGCCGACCGCCTTTGGGCACTGCGAGGTACTGATCCGCGGCTATGTCCACCAGGTGGTGATCTCCTGCGGGGCCGAGGTGATCGCCCGTCATCCGCGCTCCTACGCGCGCGAGGACTTTGTCTTCGACCCGCTGCATTACCTGCCGTTGCTCGAACAGAAGATTGGCGCTCTCGACCAGGCAGCGCCGCTGGTCGGCTGGGACCTGCCTGAGGAATTTGCCACGCTGCGTCGGCTGATCGAGGCCCGCATGGCCAACCGCGGCAAACGCGAGTTCGTCCAGGTGCTGCGGCTGCTGGAGGTATTCCGCCCCGAGGACGTGCTGGCCGGTGTCAGAGAGGCCATCGCGCGTGGTGCGATCGGCTTTGACGCGGTCAAGCATCTGGTGCTGTGCCGGATCGAGCGCCGACCGCCGCGGCTCGACCTGACGGTCTATCCCTACCTGCCGCGGGCGAGCGTGGCGATGACTTCGACCAAGGCCTATCTCGATCTTCTCACCGGCGCCTCTCCATGAGCGACACGCCCCAGCTTCTGCTCGCCCATCACCTCAAGGCGCTCAAGCTGCCAACCTTCCTGCGCGAATACGACAAGCTCGCCCAGCAATGCGCCGCCGAGGGCGTCGACCATCCCCGCTATTTACTGCGCCTGGCCGAACTCGAACTGATCGACCGGGAACGGCGGATGGTCGAGCGCCGCATCAAGGAGGCACGGTTCCCGACAGTGAAGAGCCTGGACAGTTTCGACTTCACGGCGATCCCTTCGCTCAATAAGACATTGGTCCTGGAGCTCGCTCGCTGCGAGTACGTCACTCGCCGCGACAACGTGATCGCGGTCGGCAACAGCGGTACCGGCAAGACGCATATTGCTCTCGGATTGGGGCTGGCGGCCTGCCAGAAGGGCTTGTCAGTCGGCTTCACCACCGCGGCCGCGATGGTCCACGGGCTGATCGAGGCCAGGGACGAGAAGCGACTGCTCCGCCTACAGCGCCAGCTGGCCGGTTACAAGCTGCTGATCGTCGATGAACTCGGCTATGTACCCCTTTCGACGACCGGCGCCGAGCTCTTGTTCGAGGTCTTCAGCCAGCGCTATGAGCGCGGCTCCACCATCGTCACCAGCAATCTGCCATTCGACGAGTGGACCACCGTGTTCGGGTCGGAGCGGCTGACCGGTGCGCTGCTCGACCGACTGACCCACCACGTCCACATCCTCGAATTGAACGGCGACAGCTATCGTCTCAAACAGAGCAAGCGACGCCAGCGCCAACCACAAGCCGCTGAGCCGAGCGACAACAAACCCCAGGCTTGATACCAAAATCAAAGCCTGGCAGCAGGCAACCTGGCGACAAGGCGGATCAGCATGACGCGTTGACGAAGTGCGTAAGCGGCGGCGCTACTGCCAGCAAAAGCCCTGTGGATTTGGCGCTGCGCTTGGACGACGCCAGCGCGTCGCCCACAACTCCACAGGGCCAACATCAGAAAGCATTGATTTAGGATTTCAGAAGGGGAGCTGGGGCCGGCCGGAGGCTCAATTGAGCCAACGGGAGCACGCTTGGTGAGGCAGGCTCGACGTCTCGGGTACATTCGCCGGTGAGGCATCTCATTCTGTTTGTCGCGCAGCAAAGGCCTTCCCGGGGGCATTTGGCGTCCATCCGTGATGCAGTTTTACTCCGGCCCGCCGATACATTTTCTCTCCGGCGTTGACAGGCTACACGCGGCTGATGTCGCTCGAGTGCCAGCTGAGGTGCCGGAAATGCCGGGCGAGGGGCAGGGCCTCGCTCGAGGTCGTGTTCCGGCCGAGAGATTGAATCACAACCTGGATGTGTGGAACCCTAGGGCATGGCAGACAGAAGCGCGATAGAATGGACCGATGCAACGTGGAACCCAGTAACGGGTTGCACGAAAATCAGCGCGGGGTGTGACAACTGCTATGCAGAGCGATTTTCCGAGAGATTTCGCGGCATCATAGGCCATCCCTTTGAGAATGGATTTGATCTCTCATTACGCGCCAAACGTTTGTTGCAACCGCTTGAAAGGCTTATCCCTCTGCATCCGGGACCACAAAATGTCGTAGCCGCGGAGGTGAGTTCGTGTTAGAACAAATCACGAACATAACCGCTTCCGGTGGTCACAATGACCGACTTTCCACGCTCCTTGATCGAGTTCCAACAGCGCTTCGGCAATGAGGCCGCGTGCGCTCAATATCTTGTAGCGATGCGCTGGCCCGACGGGTTTGTCTGCCCGGTCTGCGGTGGTGGTAAAGCCTGGCGGCTGCAAACCAAGGCCTGGACCTATGAATGCGCCAGCTGCGGTCGCCAGACCTCGGTCACCGCCGGAACCATCATGCATCACTCCAAACTGCCACTGACCGCCTGGTTCTGGGCGGCTTATCTGATGGCAACCCACTCCAACGGCATCTCGGCTCTGCAGCTGCAGCGCCAGCTCGCCTTCGGCTCCTACAAGACGGCGTGGCTGATCTGCGCCAAGCTGCGCAGCAGCATGCTCGCGCCCGGCCGTAGCTCTCTGGCCGGCCTCGTCGAGGTTGATGAAACCGAAATCGCGTGCCGCAGCAAAAACGACCCGGTCACGGGCGGTGGCGGGCGTAGCCATCAAGGCAAAATGCTGGTGGTCGGCGCCGTCGAGGTAGAGGCCGGCGGCCTCGGCCCCGGCCGCATCCGCCTGAGCCAGGTCGCCGATTACTCGGCTGCCAGCCTCCACGCCTTCCTCGCCGCCAACCTCGGCCCCGGTGCCACTGCCAAGACCGATGGCTGGTCCGGATATCCCGGCGCCGCCGGCGTCATCCACCATCCCCACGTCGTCGGCAAGATGGCCGCCCATATCGTCCTGCCCTGGGTTCACCGGATCTTCTCCAACCTCAAGGTGTGGGCCCTGGGCGTCTACCACGGGCTGCGTCGCAAACACCTCCAGTCCTACCTCGATGAATTCGTCTTCCGCTTCAACCGCCGGCGCACCCGGCATGCCGCATTCCGATCCCTCCTCGGCATCGCCGCTGCGCACCAGCCTCTCCCTTACAATATGTTGATCTCACCGGAAGCAAAGGCATAAGGCTTCCGCTTGAATGGAAAAAGCCGCGCATGATCTTTGTTAATTCAATGAGCGATCTTTTTCACAAGCAGATACCTAAGCACCACATTAGCAGCATCTTCGACACAATGGAGCGGGCTCACTGGCATATCTATCAAGTCCTCACCAAGAGAAGCTCTTTAATGCAGAGATTTCTGAACGAACGTTATCCTAAGAACAAAGCGCCCCGTCACATCTGGGTCGGTGTGTCGATCGAGGATGAAAAAGCGGCCTCGCGGATCTCTCACCTGCAGCAAATTAGCAGCGACGTTTCGCTGAATGGTTGCGACGCGCATAACGTCTCTCAGAGCGACCAATTCGTGAACATACAATGCGACTGTGGCGATCTTATGCCGCTACTCGGATCCGCTTCACTCCTCCGGCTCCTGCTTGGTTTCCCGGTCCGCTCGCGGCTTTGGGCCCGGTTTGCCGGGTGCAGAGCGGTGGCCGAGCCGGCGCTCGAGCACCGCGATCCATTCCGACGCCCCAAGCGGTCGCCCGATGGTAGGCGCTCGCTCGATCCGAATCGTCGTCAGCGGGTCGGTCGGGACTGAGAGAATGATATGATGCGGCAGGCCCGGCACAACCACGCGCGCCATCCGGGCCATGTCCTCGCCTCCACTCCAGCTGAAGCGAGCGTAGTGCCCGTATCTTATAAACTGTCACCGTAATTCAGACGCGCTTGATTTTTGCCAAGCGGGGGAAAATGATCCGAGATAAATGTCCAAGGTTCAACGCCACGGTACGATCCTTGCGCGGATTGGAACAACGTGAGCCACGCGAGCTACGGGATCGCTAACTCAATGGTGGTAGCGAGATGCACGTGCGCATCGCGTGTGGTTTTCTCTCGGCGCTCGCGATCCTGACATTCGTTTGGACGCAAGCGGAGGCACAGGATCGACTGTGCCGATTGAACAACGAGCCGTGGCTTGCCTGCGCCGCACCCGCCGGCCCCGCGTCCGGCTCGACATGCCGCTGCCCGACCGAGGCGCAGACCAGCCATGATACGTCCGGACGCGTAAGTACCGCGCAGCCCGACGAACTGGCTTACCTCGTCACCAGCAGCAGCACGAAGCTCTCGCTGGGACTGGATTCGCTTTCCGGTCCAATCATTATTCTTATATCCCGGCGCATCGCCGAGTTGCATGGGCCGTATACCGATCCGCACGACCAGCATCTTGCCGAGCTTTACGATTTCTTGCACGGCTTTCAGAATCTGCAGCCGCTCAGACCTCTTCCGAGGCCGCGGCAGTAGCGGATCAGTTTGAAGCCGGAGACACTAGCACGCTTGCAGGCCGTTCCTATGGCAAATGCCCGCGGCAAGACAGCCGGTCTAACCATCGAGCGGCAGCGTCTAACGATGGAGCGCATCCACGATCAACATCGGATCGCTCGCATAAATTGCATCTACTACGAGAAGCGCCTCAAGGGGCTGCAGCTTCGGAATTTGCTTCTCGAAATCCTAATCGCAGTGGGGACCAGCGCCGGGGTCGCCGGACTAGCGTTGTGGAAAAGCGATGCCGGGCGCATCGCTTGGGGTATCGTCGCGGTGATCGCAGCGATCACGTCCGCGGTGAAGCCGCTGCTTGGCCTGCCGCGCCAGATCGAGCACTTAACCCAGCTCCGCCAAGGCTACCAGCAAAGCTACTTCTCTTTAGGCAAACTTGCGCGTCATATTGAGGAAAATGGCGAGTTGACCGCTGAGGACGCTCGGCGATCAGAGCTTCTCACCGACGAGATCGAAAGTCTTGCGAAGCAGGACGAGATTGATCCGCGGGTGCGATTGCTGCAAGTGGCGCAGGAGCAGGTTGAGCGCGAGCTGCCAGCTGAGCGTTTGTGGATGCCACCCTGTGGGTTAACGAGTTCTGAGGCATCTAGTCCGCACAGTTGCGGCTGAGTAGCGCCCTTATGTTTGTGCGCTGATCCCAGGGAAGCTTAATGCGATCCGGGAAAAAGTTACTCATATGATCTGCTGGGATCATCACTAGCGAGATCTGCGGGATTTTATCTATCAGCGAGAGCACCTCAGGGCCGAAGAGCAGGTCGAAGACGAACTCGCCGTTTAGGCCAGTGCCGCCGCGTAGCGCGAGGTCCATGTGGCGCTTAATGGGAAGACCTTCCAAACCATCGGAGCGATAGTCATTCCACTGTGAGCAATTCCCAGCATAGTACCGTAGCGTCGGTCTTGCACCTGCCATTCGAAGCCGATCGCTTGACCGTGGCAGTGGTCGAAAGCCAGCAAGAGATTTCCTACGACGCGTCCGCCGGGCGGCCGCAATCTCACCGACATCGCTGCAGCGTTTTGGCCTTGCCCGTAGCAGCTCAGCGAGATTGCGTAATCGAATTGTTCCAACAACTCCTCGTTTTGAGCGTTGCCTCTGAGGTTGGGGCTTAGCCCGGTACCCGCGCGGTCGATCGTCCAGCGCGGCGCCGGGGCATTGCCGGTGATCGGCAAATTCTCCGTGATGATGTGGTAAGTGGCGGCCTCGGCTGGGGTCAAGTCCCGCACATCCTCCACTGAGGCGGCGATAGCCAGTATCCTGGTATCGATTCCCATCTCAGAGAGGTAGGCCGCTTCCGCCCCGGCCATAGTCTGGGCCGCAGTAAGCGATAGATTCGGGTCAGCTTCCGAAAACCGATGAATGCCGAGCCGGTTGTGGTTGACTTCCTCGTCAGCGTGGTTTGCGATCAAACTTCTCCGCTCTCCACCGACAAAGGCGAAGAAGCAGGCAGAAAGACAGATCCCGGGCTTCAACGAATAGAGCCGATCCGGGAGCATATTTGACTGTAGCACCGAATCAGCTATTTCGGTTGAGGCGTGGCGGTCGCGAAAGGCCCGACCGAGCTCCATGGCGGCATTGAGGTTTCCGCCGGGAGAGTTCAGGACGATGGCGGGGTGGTCGACATCTTTGACAAACGCCTCGAAATCTGCCGGTGTATTGTCGGTAATGATCCCATCGGCTCGGATCCAACCCCAGCACCGTATGCAAGTGCCGCCGTTTCCTGCCCAGTCGAAGGTCATCGAGCCTTGCGCAGATGTCGGAGAGAGCGGCGCTGGTCGGGGTGTCGCAATGGCCCGCGTATCAGGAGTTGTATCATCCGGGCTCTCCACCAACGCCCTCGCGTCGACGTCACCGAGCAGTCCGGTGGCCGTGACCCCGCGAGACCGCTGCCAACCGGCGATGGCCGCGCGGGTGGCAGGCCCGTAGACGCCGTCCAGCGAAGCGTCAGCGGCCAAGAAGCCGACCTGCTGCAGTATCGCCTGCATGTCCACATGATGATCAATCGGCCGGTTGGCCTCCTCCGCAGCCGCTCCGGTCAGGTGCGCGAGCCAACGGGACCGCTGGTCCTGATAGGCCTCGTGCACGCACCGCGCCGTCTGCGGACTCTTCGGTCCGGCCGCCGAGATGCCACAGCGCTGAAGGACGGAATTATGGAAATCGACCGCTTCCCGACGCAGCGCCTCAGCGCCGGCTTCGCCGGACTGTCCGCGCAACGCCTGATAGGCCTGTGCGAACTGGAGATCGAGACGGGACAGTGCCTGGTCGCTGCAGATAACTTGCGCGAGCGGATCTCGAGCGGAGCCACAGTCAAAGCTCGGGCCGATTGCATCGGCCTCGGCCCCAGCGGCGGCTAGAGACAACCAAACAGACAAACCAATAGTGGTTCTGTTCCTGCCCATGAGGACTCCAAAGAATGTCGAATAACCCGCGCCAGCAATGGGCACCCCTTTCATTCTGCAGCGGCGTCGGCTGGCCCCATTGTCGCGGCAAACGGCGCCGGCTCGGCCCGTTCGACGCGCGCCATTGGCTGCGGCCACCATTTGTCCTCCCATTCGCCGAACAAGCCGCGCAGCTTCGGCAGCACGCGGTCGGCGAACAGCTTGGTGTTGTAGGCTGCCAGATCCTTGCCCATACAGCCGAATTGCATCAGCAGCATCAGGTGGCCGACATTGAGGTCGGTCGCCAGTTCGGTCAGTTGCTCGACAACCTCCTCGGGCGAGCCGATGATCACATAGCCGCGCTCGACGATGTCCTCCATGCGTGTCGTCGACCGCGCCGCCTGGCGCGCCTGGAGGCTGGCGGCGCGGCCGATCTGGCCGACGATGCCGGCGCGCTGCGTCGCCTCGGTGATATAGCCGGGCGGCATCGCCCAGCGCGGGTCGACGCGCAGGCAGCGGCCATAGAAATATTCCGCCGGCTCGCGGTAGAGCCGCATCGCCTCCTCGCGGCTTTCGGCGACCCCAACGGATTGAAGGAAACCGGCGCGATAGGGGTTCCGCTCCTTGCCGAGGCGGTCCATCTCCTCCCAGAAGCCCAGCATCGTGGCGCGGCCGTCCTTGAAGCCGAAATAGGACAGATAGGCGTAGACGTAGTCCATCTGCGCGCACCACTGCCACGTCTCGACGGAGCCGCCGCCCGGGATCCAGATCGGCGGATGCGGCTTCTGGATGGGCCGCGGCCAGATGTTGACATACCGCTGCTGGTTGAAGCGGCCGTTGAACGCAAAGGTCTCCTGTTCAGTCCACGCCCGCATCACGAGATCATGCGCCTCGTAATAGCGGTCGCGCAGCATGCTCGGGTTCTGGCTGTAGGCAAAGCACGTGTCCATCGGCGTCCCGACCGGAAACCCGGCGATCAGCCGCCCGCCCGAGATGCAATCGATCATTGCGAATTCTTCGGCGACCCGGGTCGGCGGGTTGTAGAGGGCCAGTGAATTACCCATCACGCACAAGGCGGTGTCGGTCGTGCGGCGCGACAGCGCCGAGGCGATCAGATTGGGCGACGGCATCAGCCCATAGCCGTTCGAGTGGTGCTCGTTGACGCAGACTGCGTCGAACCCGCATTCGGCGGCGAATTCGAGCTCGTCCATGAAGTCGTTGTACATCAGATGCGCGCGCCGCGGGTCGAACAGCGAGGAATGAATGTCGACCCAAACCGAGGGGTGCTTCTCGCGGAAATCCTCGGGAAGCTCGGTATAGGGCATCAGGTGAAACCACATCAGCTTCATGGCCGCCTCTCCTCAAATCTCCTTCGTCGAGCATACTCGATGATGAGCAAACCCCCCAAGGGCTTGACGTGGGCGCAATCGCCGGGGTTGTTTCGGCGGCGAACTGAACTGGGCGAACCTACGACTTGCAATCGGAGGAAATAGGTGACGAAAATTCAATATGCCGCATCGGCGGCGGCAATATTCGTGGGATTGAGCCTTGCCGGCGCGGCGCAGGCGCAAAAACAAGGTGGCATTCTTAAAGTGTGGCACCGGGACAGCCCCGGGAACATGTCAATTCTCGAAGAGGGGACGATCTCGATCGTGGCGCCGATCATGGGGGTGTTCAACAACCTTGTCGTGTTCGACCCGAACGTGAAGCAGAACAGCTTGAAGTCGATCGTTCCCGATCTCGCTGAAAGTTGGTCGTGGAGCGAAGACGGGACCGACCTCACCTTCAAATTGCGCGGCGGCCTCAAATGGCATGACGGCAAGCCGTTCACCGCCGCGGATGTGAAATGCACCTTTGACCTGGTGCAGGGCAAATCCAAAGAAAAGCTTCGGGTCAATGCCCGCGAGGCTTGGTGGATCAACCTCAAAGAGGTAACCACCGAGGGCGATCGGCAGGCGACATTTCACCTGAAGCGGCCGCAGCCGGCGTTTATCGAACTGCTCGCCGCGGGGTTCACGCCGATCTACCCCTGCCATGTGTCGCCGGCGCAGATGCGGGCGCATCCGATCGGCACGGGTCCGTTCAAATTTGTCGAGTTCAAGCCCAACCAGTCGATCAAGGTGGCGCGCAACCCGGATTACTGGAAACCGGGCCGGCCCTACCTCGATGGTGTCGAGTGGACGATCATCCCGAACCGCTCCACCGCGATGCTCGCCTTCATGGCCGGGAACTTCGACATGACCTTTCCCTATGAGGTCACGATCCCGATGCTGAAGGACGTGCACAGCCAGATGCCCGAGGCGATCTGCGAGGTGACACCGGAGAATGTCGCGCCGAATTTGCTGATCACCCGCAAACCGCCTTTCGACAATCTCGATTTGCGCCGGGCGATCGCGATGACGATCGACCACAAGGCCTTCATTGATATTCTCGGCGAGGGTCAGGGCGATATCGGGACCGCAATGCTGCCGGCTCCCGAGGGCCTCTGGGCGATGCCGAGGGAGATGATGGAGAAACTGCCGGGCTACGACCCCGACCTGCAGAAGAGACGGGAGGAGGCTCGCAAGATCATGCAATCGCTCGGTTACGGACCGGACAAACGGCTTGCCGTCAAGATCTCGGCCCGCAATCTCCCGATCTACCGCGACCCGGCGGCAATCCTGTCCGACCAATTGAAACAGATCTGGATCGACACCGAGATCGAGTTGGTCGAAACCGCGAATTGGCTGCCGAGACTGATCCGCGGCGACTTCACATTCGCCCAGAGCCTCGTCGGCAGCGGGCTCGACGATCCCGATCAGAATTTCTACGAGAACTACATCTGCGACTCGAACCGCAATTATACGAAGTACTGCAACCGCGATCTCGACAAGCTGATCGACCAGCAATCGATGGAACCCGACCAGGAAAAACGCAAGCATCTGGTTTGGCAGATCGACAGCAAATTGCAGCAGGATGTGGTGCGCCCGATCCTCTACCACATGCGCCAGGGGACCTGCTGGCGGCCCGAGCTCAAGGGCCTCAACCTGCAGGTCAACAGCATCTATAACGGCTGGCGCATGGAAGACGTCTGGCTCGACCGTTGAGGTGCGGATGGCGGCGCCCTCTTTCGCTCCGATGCTCGAGGCGGCGCGCACCCGGCTCGGCGCAGCGGTGCTCGAGGCGCGGCTGCCGCAGCCGCGCTCGGCCGCCGAGCTGAGGGCGGAGCCCGATGACCGCTATCTATCGCAGATGTCGCGGCGGATTTTCCGCGCCGGCCTCAAGCACAGCCTGGTCGACGCGAAATGGCCGGCCTTCGAGGAGGTCTTCCAGGCTTTCGAGCCGCACCGGGTCCGCGCCATGCCGGACGAGACATTGGAGGCGCTGCTCGGCGATGTCCGGCTGATCCGCCACTGGGGCAAGCTCAAATCGGTGCGCGACAACGCCGCGGCAATGATTGGGATCGCTGAGGAAAAGGGCAGCTTTGGGGCTTGGCTGGCCGACTGGCCGGGGAGCGAAATTGTCGAGCTGTGGGAGACGCTAGCCAAGCGCTTCAGTCAGATGGGCGGGAATTCCGGTCCGACATTTCTGCGCATGGTGGGCAAGGACACCTTCATTCTGACGCCATCGGTAACGGCCTCGCTGAAGCATTGGAGAGCGGTCAATGCGCCACCCAAAAACCGCAAGGACCGCGCCGCAGTCCAGTCCGCCTTCAACGCCTGGACAGCAGAAACCGGCCGGCCGCTCTGCCAGCTGAGCCTGATCCTCGCCGCCTCGATCGAAGACTGAGTATTGCGTCGGCTATTCCCAGTAGGCCGCAATGATCGTGTTGTCGTCGCCGAGGATCAGATTGAGCCGGTTTGGATCGTGGGTGATGCCTCTGATGCCCCGCGACGGTACAATCCAGCGCAACACCTTGGGGAGATCCTCCTGGCGAACGACCCCTTGCTGGCCGGGCTGCGCCTGGCCGCGCTCGACAAACTTCTTGCCGACGCACTCCTTGCAGTCGTTGACGTTGATCTGTGCCTGGTTGGCGCCCGGCATCTGCTTGACCTCGATCGCATTCTCCGACGCCCTCACGCGCACGCCCTTGAACAGGTGCCCCTGTTCCAATGGGAAGAGAGCGCTGATCGGGACGAAACCTTCGGCCGGCTGCGTTTGGTCCGGCATCGTCGCAATGAATTGCAAATCGAGAATGCCGTCTGAAGGTTTTCCGACGTATGTCGGGACCAGCTCCGGGGCGCTCCAGCCCTGCGATCCGGTCAATCCCGTGACCCGGACGATGTCGAGCTGGGGCTCTGTCGAAGTCCGCACCACCTCGACACTGGTGACGTAGAGCACAGGAAGTTCCGTCGCCGGCGTCGTTTCATCGGATTGGGTGGGTTCAACCATCTGCTCGGCGCCGCCGCCAGCATATCCTGGCGGCTGCCCGGCCGCGTCGGCTGGCGGCGGCCCACCCTGGGCGAATGCAAGCCCGGCCAAACCGACCTGCATCGCAGCAGCCATTGCAAACACGCCCAAGCGGCGGAACCTCATATTCATCACATCCTCCGAATTCGCCAGTGTTCATCCCCAGCGGGCGCTATGATCCTGTGCCCGCGCAGTCATCTCGATGCCAAGAGCGCTCGGATTCTTCCGGTCGGACAGGCTCGGCTGCACGCGCTCCAGCGCATCGAGCACGAGATCGGTTGCCCGCATCTTGGTCAGGCGGCAATAGGCGGTCTCGGTGCTGATGAAAGTCCCGTTCTCGGCGAGCTTATTGACCGGCTCACCGCCGCCGCACACGCTGAAATACTCGCAGCTTTCACGGCACATCGCCACGCCTGCTTCGATGTCTTCGAGCATCCTGACGAAATTCGCCCGGCGCGGCAAATCGTCGAGCCTGTCACGATTGATGTTCCCCAACAAAAAATCGCCGTACTGCGCATTCTTCAGCCCGAGCAGCTCGGGCGAGAACGTCGATATGTTGCCGGCCCAATCCATGCTGGTGATCGCAAACGGCTCGACCAGCTGATTGCCGAACGGCGCATCCTTGGGGCGGATCACCTGCTGCAGTGCGTGCTCGATTTCACGGATGAACGTGATCTTCCCGGGCATAGCCGACGACAGCCGCCAGAACTCGCTCAAGAACCGGTAATACGCAGCCTCGACACCGCTATCGGCAAAGGAGCGCGAGACGTGGTCGCCCTCGGACTCTTCGACATTGAAACAGACCCGCTCGATGCCCTCGTCGAGGTAGAAATCGAACATCTCTCCGGGCGCCAGCATGCTGTTCAGCGACAGCACCGAAATGACGTGAAACGGGACCCCGTGACGGCGCAGCAAGCGGATGCCGGCGATCGTCTTGTCAAAAGTGCCGCGGCCCGCGCGGGTCAGCCGATTGCGATCGTGCAGGCGCTGCGGTCCGTCGATACTGACGCCGACATTGACGTGCTCCTCGGCAAAAAAATTGCACCACCCCTCGTCGATCAATGTCCCATTCGTCTGGAATGAGTGCGCGACTGTCAGTTCTGCTGGCTTCAACGGATCAATCATTCGGAACGCATCGCGGTAGAACTCTACCGGCAAGACCATCGGCTCGCCCGCGTGCCATACCACCGACAGGCAGTCCCGCACCCAGCCCGAAGCGAACACTTGCGAGAATAGGTTAGACAGCGTTTTCGACGCGACAACCGCCTTCGAATTCCGGTCCGGGAGGTAACAATACCTGCAATCGATATTGCAGAACGGGGTAGGCTGAACAACCAGCAGTTCTATAGTGGGCATGAGACGGCTCGTCGTTTATCCTCGCCCACCCCGCCTACCAATTACGCCACCAATTGTTCCAGTTGTTCCAATTCCGCCAATTGTTCCAATTGGGCCAACCCCAACCGCCCCAAGGGCGGCCCCATCCCCAGCCCCCATTCGACCAATTTCCCCAAGCGAGCCGCAAATTGCCGTCGCCCGGTTCGGCCGCCCTCGCCCCGGTATCGGCTACCGCTGAGACCGCCTCACGAATGGCAGCCAGCCTTTCCGCGACCGCATCTCCATCCGAAGCCGAAGGTTGTGCGGTTGTGGGGTGCTCGTTGGCGGCGGTCGGCGCTGTCGAGCCGAGCAATAGCGACATGCCCAGTGCCCCGCCAGGGAGGATCCCGGACAGGACCTTGACATATTTCTGCCGCAGTGACATCAGAACCCCTCCCTCACCAAGCATCGACCAACAATGCGAGACAAATCGCTCGCACGCCTATAGCCTCCCGCGTCAATAGCAATGAGGCTCACCCCCAGTCAAACTTGCGAAGCCGCGCAAGCCCGGCTCCGCTCGACTGACACCTACCAATTACGCCACCAATTATTCCAACCCCCGTTGCGCCAACCGTTGCGCCAGTTGCTCCACCCGCCGTTGCGCCAGCCAGGGCCTCTCCATCCACCGTTGCGCCACCAATTTCCCCAGGCGAGCTGCTGCTCACCCTCGGCCGGCTCGACGACGGCCGGGAGGTCTGAGACCGCCTCACGTATGACGGCGAGCCGCTCCGACACACTGAAGAGATCTGACGCTGTAGGTCGCGACCCTACCGGATGCTGGTTGGCGTCGCCAGGCGCGGTCGAGCCGAGCAGCAAGGATACGCCGACCGCCCCGGCCGGCATGATCTCGGAAAGTATCTTGAGGTACTTCTGCCGCAGCGACATCGAAACCACCTCTGATGGTCATAATCCGGCGGAGTTTCTGACAAAACTGTGACCGCCGTCAAACTCGGACAGGTACCCGCGCCCAACGGGGCGACGCGTTGAGGATTCGGGCAAAGACCGGGCAATCGGGTTCGTGCGCTCCGGGCAGATACCCGATGCTCATCAGGAACTCGTTGACGATCTGCCCGCCGGTGAAGCGAAAGGTCTGCCGAAAAAGCCGCGTCCATTCCTCGGGCGAACGCGGATGATGAGCGTCGAGCCAGCCGGCGAGCGACCCGTGCGATTTTCGCAGCGCCTGGATGCGTCTCGCATTCTCGGCCGCCGCCTCGATTTTGAGCCGATTGCGGATGATCCCCGAATCGGCGAGCAGGCGCTCGATATCGACCGGTCCGAAAGCCGCGACACAGTCGACATCGAAAGCCGCAAAGGCCGCGCGAAACGCCTCCCGTTTCTTGAGGATCGTCAGCCAGGACAATCCCGCCTGGTTGATCTCGAGAACGAGCCGCTCGAACAGCACGCTCTCTTGGCTGGTAGGGAAACCGTACTCGACATCGTGATAGAGGCCGTGCACCGGATGGCCGGGCGCGACGCGGCAATACGCGGCGCTCAACTCACGGCTCGCGGAAACTCAGCCAGGGGGACCTTATCACCAGGTAAACTGCGAGCCAGATCAGCGCCGCAACCACTGTCGTAATGGCCATCTTCAGCAACATTCGCGGCCGCTGCGGCGCTCCCGCGGCATGACCCGGGTCGTCCGGTTCGGCGGGCGTCACCCACAGTGGCAACACGGCGAACAACGTGATCCACCAAACGAGCACGTAGACTACGATTCCGGTGACCCAAGCCATCAGCTGCCGCGCCGGTCTGGACCCAGCTCATGCCTGTTCGAGCTCGATCAGGGTTCCAAAAAAATCCTTCGGGTGCAGAAAGAGCACCGGCTTATCGTGGGCGCCCAGCCGTGGCTCGCCATCGCCGAGCACCCTCGCGCCGTCCGCCCGCAGGCGATCCCGCGCTTCAATGATGTCGTCGACCTCGTAGCAGATGTGGTGCATCCCGCCGGCCGGATTGCGCTCGAGAAAGGCCTTGACGGGTGAGGTTGGGCCTAGTGGTTCGAGCAGCTCGATCTTGGTGTTCGGCAGCTCGACAAAGGTGACGGTCACGCCATGCGCCGGAAGCGGACATGGCTCCGAGACGCGGGCGCCCAGGACCTGGCGGTAGGTCGCGCTCGCCGCCGCGACATCAGGCACGACGATCGCGACATGGTTGAGCCTGCCGATCATTGCAAAACCACCATCGGATCTCAAATCCTGACCAGATGAATTTCGACCAGCGGCCGCTTGCCGAAGCGTTCGTTGAGGATGCGGCGCAGAGCTCGGCGAGCCGCGTCGCGGACGGCCTCGTCATCGCGGCGCAGATTCCCCGGCAGCTCGTCAAGCGCACGTTCGACGGCGCTGCGCAAGGCCGGAGCGGCGGCCTCGGCGGCGGCCGGCTCGACCATGCCGATCATGCTGATCGTCGGCGGCGCCAAGGGCTGGCCATGACGATCGAGGACCAAGGTGGCAACGGCACTGCCGTTGAAAGTGACGCGGCGGCGGTCCTTCAGCGCCGTGCCGTCGAGCGGCAGCAGACCCTTTCCGTCGCTGGCGAGCCTACCGACCGGCACCTCGTCGACGATGCTGGCGCCACTCGCCGCCAGCCTGACCATGTCGCCGTTCTGAATGACGAGCGGCTGCGGAACCTGGCACTCGCCCGCGAGCTCGGCGTGCGCGATCAGATGGCGGGCTTCGCCGTGCACCGGGACGGCAATTTGCGGGCGGACCATCTGATACATGCGGACCAGCTCGTCGCGGGCCGGATGCCCCGAGACGTGGACGAAATGGTCCTCCTCGGTGACGATCTCGACCCCGAGCCGAACCAACGCGTTCTGCAGCCGATTGATCGGCTTCTCGTTGCCCGGAATGATGCGCGAAGAGAAAATGACGACATCTCCGGTTTCGAGTACGACGTGCGGGTGATCGTCGCGGGCGATGCGCGACAGGGCTGCTCGCGGCTCCCCTTGGCTGCCGGTGCAGATCATCACGATCCGGTCGCGCGGGATGTAGCCCGCTTCATCCTCGGTCAGAAAACGCGGGAGCTCCGCCAGGTAGCCGTTCTCGCGGGCGGCCTTGTCGATCCGCCACAGCGAGCGCCCGACCAGGGCGACTTGCCGGTCATGGGCGGCCGCCGCGCGCGCAATCGTCTCGAGCCGCGCAACATTCGACGCGAAGCAGGCGACTGCGACCCGCGCATCATAGCGGCCGATCAGGTCGATGAGGGACCGGCGCAGCTCCGCCTCGGAGCCCGAAGTGCCGGGCCGCAGCGCGTTTGTCGAATCCCCGACCAATGCGAGGACGCCTTGGTCGCCGAGCCTCTTCAAGGCGGCCTCGTCCGCGGTCGGGCCGATCAGCGGGTCCGGATCGAGCTTCCAGTCTCCGGTATGGAGCACGGTCCCTACCGGCGTGCGCAAGGCGACCGCATTCGGTTCGGGGATCGAATGCGTGAGGGTGATCAGCTCCAGGTCGAACGGGCCGATCGTGAACCGGCCCGACAGTGGCACGACATTGATCTTGACCTGATCAGCGAACCCGGTTTCGGCCAGCTTGGCGCGCAAGAACGAGGCGGTGAACGGGGTCGCCCATATCGGGCAGCGCAGCTGCTTCCAGAGATAGGGGATGGCCCCGATATGATCCTCGTGCGCATGGGTCGCCACGATCCCAAGCAAGCGATCGCGTCGTTCGACGATGAAGCCGGGATCGGGCATGACGACTTCGAGCCCGGGCTGCGAATCATCCCCGAAGGTGACGCCGCAATCGATGATCAGCCAGTCGCCCTGATACCCGTAAACATTCAGGTTCATCCCGATTTCGCCCGCACCGCCGAGCGGGACAAAGAAGAGTGCGTCGGGGTCGCGGTAATCCGACCGAGCCCCCGACTGCAAAGGCGTATGGTTCATTTGTTGCGGTTGCGGCGATAGATCAGGCGGAGCCCCCACAAGGTCAGATCGGGATCTACATGGTCGATGATACTAGCCTCGGCGAACAACGGGGCGAGCCCGCCGGTGGCGATGACCTCCATGCGCTCGCCACGCTCGGCCCGGATGCGCTGCACCAGCCCCTCGACCAGTCCGATATAACCCCAATAAATGCCGGACTGCATGCAGCTCACCGTGTCCTTGCCGATAACTCGCTCGGTGCGGCGGATACGAATGCTGGGAAGCTTCGCCGCCGCCATTTCCAACGCATGCAATGATAGGTTGATCCCCGGCGCGATCACGCCGCCGCAATAATTGCCGTCACGGTCGACCACGTCGAAGGTCGTGGCGGTGCCAAAATCGACGACGATCAGCGGACCCTTACACCGATCGTGCGCCGCTATGGTATTGACGAGGCGGTCGGCGCCGACTTCCTCCGGCCGATCTACCAGTGCATTGGTGCCGAGCGCCACGCCCTTTTCGCCGACCACGAGCGGATCGGTGTGGCAATATCTTCGGCACAGAGTAACGAGATTGAAATTGACGTCTGGCACGACGCTGGCGATCACCGCGCCATCAACATTGTCCCGCGCCAAGCCTTTCAGCGACAATAGATGATCGAGCCAGACGACATATTCGTCGGCCGTACGCTTGCCCTCGGTCGCCGTGCGCCAGCTACCCTTTAGATCGGCGCCATCCCAGATCGCGAATACAGTGTTGGTGTTGTTGGCATTGATGGCGAGAAGCATGTCGCTCCCTTTACTCGGCCGGGAAGACCTCGCCGGCGGCGATGCGCCGGCATTCCCCTGCGCAGTCGAGCAACAGGTTCCCATTGTGATCTATATCGAGAAAACGCCCGCACAAGCCGAGGGCATCGAGGCGAACCCGGATCGGCTCGCCGCGAGCGGTCGCCGCGGCCGCCAACCAGGCGGCGCGAACCGGTCCAAAGCCCTCCGCCTGCCAGCGCATATTCCATGATCGGAAATGCGCGGCGAACTCCTCGAGCATCACCTCTGGTATAACCTCGCTCAGCCCTTCCTCAATAATGGAGGTCGCGGGAAATTCCGTGCTTTGCGGCGAAACCGTGAGGTTGACCCCGACCCCGACGACGACAAAGCTCAACTTCTCGGGTCCAACAGTCTCCGATTCGAGAAGGAGTCCAGCGATTTTACGACCGTTGACTAGCACATCATTCGGCCATTTATACGCGAGCCGCTCAATCCGCGGCAGGATCGCGCGAAGGGCCCCTCCCACCGCCAAGGCCGCGACAAAACCAAGCTGCCCCGCACGGCTTACCGGGCAGTTGGGCCGTAAAATCAGCGAAAGATAGAGATTGCCTCGCGGCGAGATCCAGGCGCGCCCGCGGCGCCCACGGCCCGCGGTTTGCTCGAGTGCCCACAGAAGCGTCCCTTCCGCCGCTCCCTCACGAGCCAGCCGCTTTGCTTCGTCGTTGGTGCTGTCGATCGAGTTGTAGCCAATCAGCCGATACTCTGGGGGCAGCCTCGGCTGAGGCCCGGTCATCGGACAAAGAGGGCCGCGGCGGCGGCTTCGGCGCCGCCGACGATTGGACCGGGAAGGATGAAAAAGAACAGCGTGACGACCGCGGTGACGAACAGCACACCTTTGAGCTCGGCGGTCAACGGCCGATCGAAGGCCCCGACCGGCTCGTCGAAATACATGACCTTGACGACCCGGAGATAATAAAACGCCGACACGACGCTGGTTACGACGCCGATGACGGCCAGTCCGGCGAGCTTGGCATCGATGGCGGCGAAGAAGACGTAGAGCTTGGCGAAGAACCCCGCAGTCGGCGGTATCCCGCTCAACGCGAACATGAAGATCCCGAGCGCCAGGGCGAGGGCGGGCTGAGTGCGGGACAACCCGGCGAGATCGGAGATGCCCTCGAGCATTCGCCCATTCCGCCGCATGCACAATATCACCGCAAAGGTCCCGACCGTCATGACCAAGTAAATCGCCATATAGACCAAGACGCCGCGTATTCCGTTCGCGGTGCCGGTAGCAAGTCCGATCAGCGCGTAACCGATATGGCCGATCGAGCTGTAGGCCATCAGCCGCTTGATGCTCTCCTGCGCGATCGCGGCGACAGCCCCCAGCACCATCGAGGCGATCGAGAGAAAGATGATGAGCTGGCGCCATTCGGCGACCAATGATCCGAACGGCTCGATCATGAAACGGACGAACAGCGCGAGCGCCGCGATTTTCGGCGCTACCGAGAAAAATGCGGTCACCGGGGTCGGCGCGCCTTCGTAAACATCGGGCGTCCACATATGGAACGGCACTGCGGAAACCTTGAAGGCGAGACCGACAACGACAAAAACGAGGCCGACGATGACGCCCGTCGATGGCGGCGAGGCACCGCTCATCAAAGTGGCGATTTCGGCAAAACCGGTATCGCCGGTGAATCCGTAAATTAACGAGATGCCGTAGAGCAGCAATCCCGAGGACAGCGCGCTGAGCACGAAATATTTGAGCCCGGCTTCGCTCGATCGGGTTGAATCCCGATTGAAGGCGGCGACGACATAGAGCGCCAAATTCTGCAATTCGAGGCCGACGTAAAGGATGATCAGGTCATTCGCCGAGATCATGACCATCATCCCGGTCGTCGACAAAAGCACGAGCACCGGGAACTCGAACCGGGCGATCCCCTGATCCTCGTTGTAGCGCATTCCCATGAGGATCGTCACCGCCGAGCCGATCAGCACCAAGGCTTTCATGAAGGAGGCGAAGGCGTCGGTGACGAACATCCCGTAGAAACCGAGATGCCGCTGGCCTCCTTGTGCCAGGGAAACGGCGAGCGCGAGGATCAGCACCGCGATGGCGAGCCAGGAAACCGTCCGCGTCGACTTTTCGCCGCTGATCGCGCCGAATATCAGCAGCGCCATCGCGCCCGCGGCGAGGATGATCTCGGCCAGCGCCGGCGCGATGTCAGGAACTGGAAACACCGGCATCGGTCCGGCCTAAGGCAGGCTGGCGCGGCGCATGCCCGCTGCCTCGGTGGCGGTCGCCACCTGCTCGACCAGGTGGTCGACGGATGCCTGGATCGGGCGCAGGAACGAGAGCGGGTAGACGCCCATCCAAATTACCAAGACAAGCAGCGGAACAAACAGCGCCTTCTCGCGTGCGCTCAGATCGAGTATGCCGCGGAGGTCGGCGCGGGTGAGCGTGCCGAAGACTACTCGCCGATACATGTAAAGCATATACATCGGGCCGAGGAACAATGCCGTCGCCGCGAGGGTGCATTCGAGCGTGTTGACCCGGAAGGTGCCGAGCAGGATCAGAAACTCGCCGACAAAGCCGCTGGTGCCGGGCAGGCCGATTGACGCCAATGTGAACACCATCAGAACGAAGGCATAGGCCGGCATACGGTGCACGAGCCCGCCAAAGCGGGCGATCTCGTGCGTGTGCAGCCGGTCATAGAGGACGCCGACGCAGAGAAAAAGGGCGCCCGAGACGAGCCCATGACTCAGCATCTGGATGACGGCGCCTTGCACCGCCTCGCTCGTCACGGCAAAGGTGCCCATAGTGACAAACCCCATATGGGCGATCGACGAGTAGGCGATCAGCTTCTTCATATCGATCTGCGCCAATGCCACCAGCGACGTGTAAATCACGGCAATGGCGCTGAGCGCGAAGATCAGCGGTGTGAAATAAGCCGAAGCGAGCGGAAAGATCGGCAAGGAAAAGCGAATAAAGCCATAGCCGCCGAGCTTCAGCAGAATGCCCGCGAGGATCACCGAACCTGCTGTCGGGGCCTCCACATGAGCGTCGGGCAGCCAGGTGTGCACCGGCCACATCGGCACCTTGACGGCAAAGGATGCGAAAAACGCCAGCCACAACCATTTCTGCAAATAGGGGGAAAACAGCTCGCTATGAGCCAGGGCGTACTCGATATCCGTCGTCCCGGTCTGAAAATAGACGGCAAGGACGGCGAGCAGCATCAGCACGGAGCCGAGCAATGTATAGAGAAAAAACTTGAAAGCCGAATAAATCCGGTTCGAACCGCCCCACACCCCGATGATCAGGAACATCGGGATCAGCACGCCTTCGAAGAACACGTAAAACAGGATGAAATCGAGAGAGCAAAATATCCCGACCATGAAGGTCTCGAGGACAAGGAAGGCGACCATGAATTCCTTGACCCGGTACTGGATCACTTCCCAGGCGGAGACGATGGTGATGAACGTCAAAATGGTCGTCAGCAGCACGAAGAACAGGGAAATGCCGTCGATCCCGAGGTGATAATTGAAATTGAACCCGCCGAGGGTGACCCAGCTCGCCCGCTCGACGAACTGAAAGTCGGCCGTGCTGGGATCGAAATCGAACCACAGCACTAGCGACAACAAGAAGACAATCAACGAGGTCCACAGCGCGATCCAGCGCGCATTTCGCGCCACCACCGCCTCGTCGCCCCGCGCCATCAGAATGAACGCAGCGCCCACCAATGGCAGGAAGGTGACGAGCGTGAGGAGCGGCCAATGGCTCACGGCGATGTTCCGTCGCTCAGCGCGGGAACAGGTACCACGTCACCAGCGCGACGAGGCCGATCATCATCGCGAAGGCATAGTGGTAGAGATATCCCGTCTGAAGACGGCTGGCCTGTCGCGCCAGATCGCGGGTAACCGCCGCGACGCCGTTCGGTCCGATGCCGTCGATCACCGTGCCGTCGCCGGACTTCCACAGCCCGTCGCCGAGCGAAAAAGCGGTGCGCACAAACAGCCAGTCATACAGATCGTCGAAGTACCATTTGTTCAGCAGGAAGAGGTAAAGGGAGCGGAACTGCGCGGCGAGACGCACCGGGAGCCGCGGATCGGCGATGTAGAAGGCATAGGCGATGGCGATCCCGATCAGTGCAAAGATGAGCGGCATGAAGCGAACGAGCGCCGGAACTCCTTCTGCCGCCGCAAGTGAATCGTATTGCGGCAATACTAGGATCGAGCTCTTCCAGAAGTGGGCTCGGTCGGCTCCGACAAAGAAGTCGTAGCCGAGAAAGCCGAAGAAGGCGGCGCCGACGGCGAGGACAATCAGCGGGATCAGCATCACCCACGGGCTCTCATGCGCATGGTGCATAGCCTCTTCGCCGGCTCGGGGGTCGCCGTGGAAGGTCATGAACATGACGCGCGAGATATAGAAGGCGGTCATCAGCGCCGCGACGGTGCCGAGGACCCAGGCATAGCGGCCAACCGCGGACCCCGAAGCCCAGGCGGCTTCTAGGATCGTGTCCTTCGAGTAATAGCCGGAAAAGAACGGAAGCGCGCTGAGCGACAGCGCGCCGATCCACATCGTCACATAGGTGATCGGGGTCTTGCGCCAGAGGCCTCCCATCCGTCGCATGTCCTGCTCGCCGCCCATCGCATGGATGACCGACCCGCAGCACAGGAACAGCAGCCCCTTGAAGAAGGCATGCGTGAAGAGGTGGAAGATTGCGGCGCCGTAGGCCGAGACGCCGGCGGCGGCGAACATGTAGCCGAGCTGGCTGCAGGTCGAATAGGCGACGACCCTTTTGATGTCGGGCTGCACCATGCCGATGCTCGCCGCAAATATCGCCGTGGTCCCGCCGATGATTCCGACAACAGCGAGGGCGGTCGGGGCGTATTCGAAGAGCGGCGACAGGCGGGCGACCATGAAGACGCCCGCCGTGACCATCGTCGCGGCATGGATCAAGGCGGAAACCGGGGTCGGGCCCTCCATCGCATCGGGCAGCCAGGTGTGGAGCGGGATCTGCGCCGACTTCCCCATGGCGCCGATGAACAGCAGAATGCAGGCGAGGGTTAGGGAATCGACCTGCCAGCCAAGAAACTCCATCGTTGTGCCGACAGCTTTCGGCGCTGCGCCAAAGACGGTGCCGAAGTCGAGCGAGCCGAAGATCACAAAGACGGCGAATATGCCGAGCGAGAACCCGAAATCGCCGACGCGGTTGACGAGGAACGCCTTGATCGCGGCGGCATTGGCCGAAGGGCGGTCATACCAGAAGCCGACCAAGAGATAGGACATCAGACCGACGCCTTCCCAGCCGAAGAACAGCTGCACGAAGTTGTCGGACGTCACCAAAGCCAGCATGAAAAACGTGAACAGGCTCATATAGGACATGAAGCGGGGGATCGATGGATCCCCGTGCATGTAGCCGATCGAATAGACGTGGACCATTGACGACACGACGGTCACGACGACGATCATGACGCCGCTCAAGGTGTCGAGCCGCAGTGCCCAGTTGACATCGACACCGCCGGCGATGATCCAGCTCGCCAGCGGGATGACCCGCACCTCGTCGCTGGCGAGGATGTCGCGGAACAGGAAGAGACCGAGCACCGCCGACAGCAAAAGGGCGCCGCAGGTGACCAGCTGCGCGCCGCGGTCGCCGATCGCCCGGCCGAAAAAGCCGGCGATCGTCGCGGCGATCAGGGGCAGGAAGACGACGGCGGCGGCCAATGCCCTCAGCCCTTCATCATGTTGATGTCCTCGACTTCGGATCGTGCCGCGATTGCGGAAATAGACGACGAGGATAGCGAGGCCAATCGCCGCCTCCGCCGCCGCTACGGTCAGCACGAACATCGCAAAGGCCTGGCCGATGAGGTTGTTCAAAAAGACCGAGAACGCGACGAAATTGATGCTGACCGCAAGCAGCATCAGCTCGATCGACATCAGCATGATGATCACGTTCTTGCGGTTGAGAAAAATGCCGAAGACGCCGAGCGTGAACAGAATTGCAGCTACCGTCAGGTAATGCGGAAGGCCGATCAGCATCAGTTGCTCCCGGCGCCGAGCGGCACTTTGACGACTTCGACGGTCTCGGCGCGCCTGCGGGCAAGCTGCGCCGAAATCGACTGCCGCCTGACGTCGGCGCGATGACGCAAGGTCAAGACAATTGCCCCGACCATTGCCACAAGCAAAATCAATCCGGCCACCTGAAAGGCGAACAAATAGCGCGTATAGAGAATATCGCCGAGCGCCCGGGTGTTGGTGAGCGCAACACCACCGGTCATGGCCAGCGCGGGGGCCTGGCTCGGTATGGACGGGCTGACCGCCCAGCCGCCGATGACGAGGATCAGCTCGGCCAGCAAGATCAGGCCGACCAATGTGCCGATCGGCAAGTATTGCACGAAGCCGCTGCGCAGCTGCAGAAAGTCGATGTCCAGCATCATCACGACAAAAAGAAACAGGACCGCTACCGCCCCGACATAGACGATGACCAGGATCATCGCCAGGAACTCTGCGCCGATCAGAATGAACAGGCCGGCGGCATTGAAGAAGGCGAGGATCAGAAAAAGCACGGAGTGCACGGGGTTGCGCGCCGAAACGACCAGCACCCCGGAGGCGACGGCTATGGTGCCAAAGACGTAGAACAGGATGGCCTGGACAATCATCGCAGCCCCTCACCCGCCTCGCTGCGCTCGGCACCCTCTCCCGCGGTGCAGGAGAGGGGCTACGACGCATTCCGCTCGAAGCTCCTCTCCCGCACCGCGGGAGAGGGGGGACCATCGCGCCAGCGATGGTGGGTGAGGGGGCTTCGTCACCGGTAGGGGGCGTCGAGGGCCAGGTTCTTGGCGATCTCGGCCTCCCACCGGTCGCCGTTGGCCAGAAGCTTGTCCTTGTCGTAGAGGAGTTCCTCGTGCGTCTCGGTCGCGAACTCGAAATTCGGCCCCTCGACGATCGCATCGACGGGACAGGCCTCCTGGCAATAGCCGCAATAGATGCACTTTGTCATGTCGATGTCGTAGCGCGTCGTGCGGCGGCTGCCGTCCTCGCGCGGCTCGGCCTCGATCGTGATCGCCAGCGCCGGGCAGATCGCCTCGCACAGCTTGCAGGCGATGCAGCGCTCCTCGCCGTTAGGGTACCGGCGCAACACGTGCTCGCCGCGAAAGCGCGGGCTCAGCGGACCCTTTTCATAGGGGTAATTTACGGTGACCGTCCGCTTGAACATGTAGCGCAAGGTCAGCCCCATCCCCGACAGCAGCTCGCTCAGCAACAGGCTGCGGGCGCCGCGTTCCAGTAATCCCATCGATCGATCCTTCAGCGCTGCGGCAACCATCCCGCCGCGGTCAATACGCCGGCGGTCAGGACTAGCCAGAACAGCGAAAACGGCAGAAACACCTTCCAGCCGAGCCGCATCAGCTGGTCATAGCGGAACCGTGGGAAGGTGGCACGCACCCACAGAAAACAGAACAGCACAAAAGCGATCTTGAGCATGAACCAGAGCCACCCGGGCACCCAGGTGAAAGGTGCAACTCCGAAAGGCGCCAGCCAGCCGCCGAGAAACAGCACGCTGGTCATCGCGCTCATCAGGATCATGTTGCCGTATTCGCCGAGATAGAACAGCGCGAACGCCATCGAAGAATATTCGACGAAATAACCGGCGACGATTTCCGTTTCGCCCTCCGGCAGGTCGAAAGGCGCGCGCCCGGTCTCGGCCAGTGCGGAGATAAAGAAAATCACGAACATCGGCAGGAGCGGGAAAGCAAACCAGATATGGCGTTGCGCCTCGACGATGTCGCTGAGATTGAGCGAGCCGGCGCACAACAGCACGGTGACGAGGACAAACCCGATCGCCACCTCGTACGAAACCATCTGCGCTGCCGAGCGCAGCGCGCCGAGGAATGCATAACGGGAATTCGAAGCCCAGCCGGCCAGTATGATCCCGTAGACGCCGAGCGAGCTGATAGCGAACAGATACAGAATGCCGACATTGATGTTGGCGATCACCACCCCGGGATCGAACGGGATGACCGCCCAGGCGACGAGAGCCAATGTAAAGGTCACCAGCGGCGCGACGATGAACACGACCCGGTTTGCGCCGCTCGGGACTATGGTCTCCTTGACGAGCAGCTTGAGGCCGTCGGCGAAGGGCTGCAGCAGCCCAAATGGGCCGACGACGTTCGGCCCCTTGCGAAGCTGCGAATACGCCAAGACCTTTCGCTCGGCATAGGTGAGCATGGCGATGGCCAGCAACAGCGGCACCACGACGATGACGACTTCGATAGCGGTAATAACAGTCGGCCAGGCATAGCCTGTCCAGAAATTAGCCATGAGTGCCGGTCCGTGCCGGGGCTTGGCGCCGTCCTTCGACAAAAAGCTCGCTGCATCGCGCCATGGTCTGGCTGGCGCGGCTGATCGGATCGGTGCGGTAAAAATCCTCGATCGGATACACGAAGGGATCGGCGGCGACCGGCCCCGCCTCCCCGAAAGGCCCCCACGTCGCCCGCGTCACCACATCCGCTTCGGCCAGTACCGGATGCTTCTCCCACATCTGCCGGCGCAGCTCGCGCAGCTCGTCGAACGGCAGCTGACGGCCGATGGCGCCGGATAGGGCGCGCACGATCTTCCAGTCCTCGCGCGCCTCTCCGGGCGGGAACACTGCGCGCCGCGCCAGCTGCACTCGGCCCTCGGTATTGACGTAGGTGCCGTCCTTCTCGGTATAGGCGGCGCCCGGCAGGATGACATCGGCGAGAGCGGCGCCGCGGTCGCCGTGATGGCCCTGGTAAATAACAAAGGCCCCGCCGAGATCGCTCGTATCGATCTCGTCGGCGCCGAGAAGGTAAAGAACTTCGATGTCGCCCGATTTGCACCCGGCCAGGATACCCTCTACATCGCGACCGCCAGACCCCGGAACAAATCCGAGATCGAGGCCGCCGACCCGCGCGGCGGCGCGCTGCAGAACATTGAACCCGTTCCAATCCTCGCGAACGAGCCCGACATTTTCGGCGATCCGCCTGGCACCGCCCAGAACGCGGGCGCCGTCGGGGCGGGCAAGCGCTCCTTGACCAACCACGATCATCGGATTTTTGGCATTGCGCAGCATCCCGGTCCAGGCGTGGTCGCCTGCAGCCAATGCATTCAGCACGGCGCCGTCATTGCCCAGCATCTCGATCGGAAACGTCAGGTCGAGGGCGGGGCCGATCGCGGCGACGCGGAACCCTCCGCTAAGATAGCGCTTGCGCAGCCGCGCATTGACCAGCGGCGCCTCCCAGCGCGGGTTGGTCCCGATCAGCAGGCAGAAATCCGCCTTTTCGATCCCGGCGATCGTCGTGTTGAACTGATATGCCGGCGCGGCACCGCGTATCGAGCCTGGCGCCGTCCTGGCGGCAATCGAGGCTCGCGGCGCCGAGCCCGCCGAAAAACTCCTTCAACGCAAACATCGCCTCGGCGTCGCATAAATCGCCGGCGATCGCGGCGATACGCTCGCCCGGGACTTTCTTCAGTCGTTCCGCGATAAGTTCGACGGCCTCGCCCCAGCTCACCTCGCGCTTGCGCTGGCGGCCGAAATAGGGTCGGTCGAGCCGGCGGCGGACGAGGCCGTCGATGGCGTACCGGGTCTTGTCCGAAATCCACTCCTCGTTGATCGCTTCGTGGACCCGCGGCAACACGCGCAAGACTTGCGGCCCGCGCGAATCGATCCTGATGTTGCTGCCGACCGCATCCATGACATCGATCGATTCGGTTTTCACCAATTCCCAAGGGCGGGCGACGAAGGCATACGGCTTCGAGGTCAATGCGCCGACCGGGCACAGATCGATGATGTTGGCCGACAATTCGGAATCGAGCGCGCGCTCGATATAGGTCGTGATCTCCATGTCCTCGCCGCGCCCGGTGGCGCCCAGCTCCTGGACCCCGGCAATTTCGGTCAGGAAGCGAATACAGCGCGTGCAGTGGATGCAGCGGTTCATGCTGGTCTCGACCAGCGGACCGAAATTCTTATCGGGGACGGCGCGCTTGTTCTCTTCGTATCGGCCGCGATCGAAACCATAGGCCATCGCCTGGTCCTGCAGATCGCATTCGCCGCCCTGGTCGCAGATCGGGCAGTCGAGCGGATGATTGATCAGCAGGAACTCCATCACCGCTTTTTGCGCCTTCACCGCCTTTGGCGACTTGGTGAGGACCACCATGCCGTCAGTCGCTGGCATCGCGCAGGACGCTATCGGCTTTGGCGATTTCTCCACCTCGACGAGACACATCCGGCAATTGCCTGCGATCTCGAGGCGCTCGTGGTAGCAGAAATGCGCAACCTCGATCCCGGCATGCCCGCAGGCCTGCAAGATCGTGGTGCCAGCCGGCACCTCGACCTCGTGGCCGTCGATCGTCAGCTTCGGCATCGTCAGGCCGCCTGCCTCTGCCGCACCGCGGATTGGCGATATTCGGCGATCCGTCGCTCCATCTCGGGCCGGAAATGGCGGATCAGGCCTTGCACCGGCCACGCCGCCCCGTCTGCCAGCGCGCAGATCGTATGACCCTCGATCTGGTAGGAGACGTCGAGCAGCATATCGATCTCTTCTACCGATGCGTTGCCTTCGACCATGCGCTCCATGACCCGCCATACCCAGCCCAGGCCCTCGCGGCACGGCGTGCACTGGCCGCAGCTCTCATGCTTGTAGAACTTCGACAGCCGAGCGATCGCCTTCACGATGTCGGTCGACTTGTCCATGACGATGACGGCGGCGGTGCCGAGCGCACTCTTCACGGCGACGAGGCTGTCGAAATCCATCAGCACCGTATCGCAGATCGATTTCGGAATGACCGGCACCGATGAACCGCCGGGAATGACCGCCAGCAGATTATCCCAGCCGCCGCGCACGCCGCCCGCATGCCGCTCGATCAGCTCCCTCAGCGGAATGCTCATCGCCTCTTCGACATTGCAGGGCTTGTTCACATGGCCGGAGATGCAGAAGATCTTGGTGCCGGTGTTCTTCGGCCGGCCGATTCCGGCGAACCAGGCCGCGCCACGCCGCAGGATCGTCGGCGCGACCGCGATCGTCTCGACATTGTTGACCGTCGTCGGGCAGCCATAGAGACCGACTCGCGCCGGGAAGGGCGGCTTCAGGCGCGGCTGGCCCTTGCGGCCTTCGAGGCTTTCGAGCAGCCCGGTTTCCTCGCCGCAGATATAGGCGCCGGCGCCGCGATGCAGGTAGAGCTCGAAATCCTAGCCGGAGCCGCAGGCGTTCTTGCCGATCAAGCCGGCGTCATAGGCCTCGTCGATCGCGGCTTGGAGGCGCTTCGCCTCGTTATAGAACTCGCCGCGGATATAGATGTAGCAGGCGTGGACGCCCATTCCGACCCCGGCGAGCAGGCAGCCTTCGATCAGCTTGTGCGGGTCGTTGCGGATGATGTCGCGGTCCTTGCAGGTGCCCGGCTCGCTCTCATCGGCATTGACGCACAAGATAGGTCGGCCGGTCGCTCTTCTTTGGCATGAACGACCATTTCAGCCCGGTCGGGAAGCCGGCGCCGCCGCGACCGCGCAGCCCCGAATCTTTGACTTGCTCGACGATCCAGTCGCGGCCCTTGAGGATCAGTTCCTTGGTGCCGTCCCAATCGCCGCGCCGCTGCGCGCCCGCAAGCCGCCAATCGTCGCGGCCGTAGAGATTGGTGAAGATCGCGGTCCTTATCGGCAAGCATTGCGTCCTCTTATTCCTGATTCCCGACAGACCCCGCGACGGGCTCCGTCAGGGTGGTGCGACCGCGTGACCGGCGCCGAACCCTGGCGGCCGATCACCGAGCCCGGCGGCGGCGCCCTCGTATCGCGCAGCGCATCGAGCAGCGCCTCCGTCGCCGGGCCGTCGAGATCCTCGTAGAAATCGTCATTGACCTGGAGGATCGGCGCGTTGACGCAGGCGCCGAGGCACTCGACCTCGACCAGCGTGAACAGCCCGTCGGCCGTGGTGCCGCCGATCGCCGATGCCGAGCTTGCGCTGGCAGGCCGCGACGACCTCGTCCGAGCCGCGCAGCCAGCACGGCGTCGTCGTGCAAGCTTGCAGAAAATAGCGCCCGACCGGCCGCAGATTGAACATCGTATAGAAGGTCGCGACCTCGTAGACGCGGATCGGCGCCATGTCGAGCATCTCCGCGACATGATCCATCGCCGCCCGCGGCAGCCAGCCGCCGTTCTGTCGCTGCGCCAGGTCGAGCAGCGGCAACACCGCGCTCGCCTGCCGGCCCGGCGGGTATTTGGCGATGTGGGCCTTGGCCTGCTCGAGATTTTCCGGCGTGAAGTCGAAATTCTCCGGCTGCTCGAATGGCGAGCCCTTCGACCGGCTCGCTCATCGGTCGATCTCGCCGAACACGATGTCCATCGAGCCGATGATCGCGACGACATCGGCGAGCATGTGGCCCCGGCACATGAAATCGGTCGCCTGCAGAAAGGCAAAGCCCGGCGACGCGGATCTTGCAGCGATAGGGCCGGTTGGTGCCGTCGGCGACGAGATAGACGCCGAACTCGCCCTTCGGCGCCTCGACCGCGGTGTAGGTCTCGCCGGGCGGCACGTGATAGCCCTCGGTATAGAGCTTGAAGTGGTGGATCAGCGCTTCCATCGACTGCTTCATCTCGGCGCGCGGCGGCGGCGCCACCTTGCGGTCGTTGACCTTGACCGGCCCCGCCGGCATCTGCTCGAGCGCCTGCCTGATGATGCGCACCGACTGGCGCATCTCCTCCATGCGCACGAGGTAGCGGTCGTAGCAATCGCCGTTCTTGCCGATCGGAACATCGAAATCCATCTTGTCATAGACGTCATAGGGCTGCGCCTTGCGCAGATCCCACGCGACGCCCGAGCCGCGCAGCATCGGGCCGGAGAAGCCCCAATCCGCGCCTGCTCGGCGGTGACCACGCCGATATCGACGGTGCGCTGCTTGAAGATGCGGTTCTCGGTCAGCAGGCGCTCGATATCGTCGATCGTCTGTCGGGAACTTCTCGCAAAATGCCAGGATGTCGTCGGCGAGGCCCGGCCGGCAGGTCCTGGTGCACGCCGCCGGGACGGAAATAATTGGCGTGCAAGCCGCGCGCCCGAGACGCGCTCGTAAAACTCCATCAGCCTCTCGCGCTCTTCGAAGCCCCAGAGCAACGGCGTGATCGCGCCGACATCGAGCGCGAACGCGCAGATGCTTGAGCAAATGGTTGAGGATGCGGGTGATCTCGGCAAACAGCACGCGGATGTATTGCGCGCGCGGCGGCGGCGTCGATGCCCATCAGCTTCTCGACCGCCAGCGCGAAAGCATGCTCCTGGCACATCGGCGAGACGTAATCGAGCCGGTCGAAATACGGGATCGCCTGCAGATAGGTCTTGTACTCGATCAGCTTCTCGGTGCCGCGGTGCAACAGGCCGATATGCGGGTCGGCGCGCTCGATGACCTCGCCGTCCATTTCCAGGACCAGCCGCATCACGCCGTGCGCCGCCGGATGCTGCGGCCCGAAATTCATCGTGAAGTTCTTGATGTGCGGCGGGCCCTCGAGCTCGTCCGTCGACCGGTCGGCCGCTGCTCGCTCAGCCGCTCGCCCCTCGCCCTTCGCGGTGTCGGCGTCGTCGGTGCGTCGCCTTTTCGTCGCCCGGCAGGATGTTGTCCATCCCCTCCCACGGCGAGAGGAAGTCGAAGCTGCGGAATTCCTGCTTCAGTCTCACCGGCTCGTAGACGACGCGCTTCTGCTCCTCGTCGTAGCGCAGCTCGACATAGCCGGTCAGCGGAAAATCCTTGCGCAGCGGATGACCCTCAAAGCCGTAATCGGTCAGGATGCGGCGCAGATCGGGGTGGTCGGCGAAATAGATGCCGAAGAGATCCCAGGCCTCGCGCTCCCACCAGCCGGCGGCGCTGAACAGCCCGACCGCCGACGGCACCGGGCTGCTCCTCGTCGGTGTCGACCTTGACGCGGATGCGCTGGTTCGAGCCTCAGCTCAGAAGATTGTAGACGACCTCGAAACGCTGCGGCCGGTCGGGATAATCGACGCCGCAGATGTCGCAGAGCACGGTGAACGCGGCAATTCGGGTCGTCGCGCAAGAAAGTTCAGCGCCTGCGGCAACGCCTCGCGCTGCACCCGGCAGCACAGTTCGCCGTCGTGGATCTCGGCAGCGACCAGCCGCGTCGGACAACGCCGCCGACAAGGTGCTCGGCCAGGGCCTGGAGCTTATCCTGCATCGTCGCGGTCAGCGGGCGAAGTTGCGGGTGCGCTTGATCTTCTTCTGCAGCAGCAGGACGCCGTAGAGCAGCGCCTCGGCGGTCGGCGGGCAGCCCGGCACGTAGACGTCGACCGGCACGATGCGGTCGCAGCCGCGCACCACCGAATAGGAATAATGATAATAGCCGCCGCCATTGGCGCAGGAGCCCATCGAGATGACCCAGCGCGGCTCGGCCATCTGGTCGTAAACCTTGCGCAGCGCCGGCGCCATCTTGTTGCACAGCGTGCCGGCGACGATCATCACATCCGACTGGCGCGGGCTCGGCCGGAAAACGACGCCGAAGCGGTCGAGATCATAGCGGCTCGCGCCGGTGTGCATCATCTCGACCGCGCAGCAGGCCAGCCCGAAGGTCATCGGCCACAGCGACCCGCTGCGCGCCCAGTTCACCAGCGTTGTCGAGCGTCGCGACGATAAAGCCCTTGTCCTGTACTTCCTCGGTGGCGGCCTGCAGCAGCACGTCCTGCTCGTGCCGGGCGGAACAGGCGCGGCTGGCTGTCTCGATCACTCCCATTCGAGCGCCCCCTTTTTCCATTCGTAGATGAAGCCGACGGTCAGCACGCCGAGGAACACGATCATCGACCAGAAGCCGAACATCCCGATATCGCCGAGCGCGACCGCCCAGGGAAACAGGAAGGCGACTTCGAGATCGAAGATGATGAACAGGATCGCGACGAGATAATAGCGCACGTCGAAGCGGACTCGCGCATCGCTCGAACGGCTCGAAGCCGCATTCATAGGGCGACAGCTTCTCGCGAGTTGGGCCGCTGGCGCGCAACAATGAACGAGGCGGCAACCATCGCGATCGCGATCCCGCCGGCAATGACGAGAAAGACCAGGATCGGGAAGTATTCGGCCAGCAGGCTGTCCATCGCGAGCTCCTACTGACGTGCTGCACTCGGGCCGCACGAACGCCGCTATCGCCGGCCCGTTCGTCACAGGAACATATATAATGCGGATCACCGGAATGCGACACCGCCGGCCGCGATCTGCTGCGGCGCCGGCATTCGCGTCTCATCGATGGCGGGAGCGACGGGGCTCGAACCCGCGGCCTCCGGCGTGACAGGCCGGCGCTCTAACCAACTGAGCTACGCCCCCGCATGCGTCGACCAGTACGATCTTGGCGGGGCGCCAACTCGTACCCTTGGCCCCGGGGTGTCAAGCAAGCGAGCCCCCGTTCGGCCGGTCGATTCGCCATTGCAGGCCTGCACCGCTCACCGAAATGTGGCGATCAAAATCGTGCTGCAGCCCGCCCGTGGTGGGCGATGAGGGATTCGAACCCCCGACCCCCTCGGTGTAAACGAGATGCTCTACCAACTGAGCTAATCGCCCGGCCGATGGTTGATCGTTGAGCCGGCGCGGCCGACTCACCCGATCGCAGAGCCGAGCTTCGCTCGTTCCGCTGGCCAGGTCGTCGGCTGGCGCTCCGCGAGGTCAATTCAACGAGTCGCGCAAACCCTTGCCCGGCTTGAATTTGGCCTGCTTCGACGCGGCAATCTGGATTTTCTCGCCGGTGCGTGGGTTGCGTCCTTCCGACGCTGCCCGCGACGCGACCGAGAATGTGCCGAAGCCGACGAGGCGGACCTCGTCGCCCCCTTTCAGCGCGTCGGCGATGGCGTCGAATACCGCGTCAACGGCCTTGCTCGCCTCCGACTTCTTCATATCAGTCTTACTGCGACGGCATCGACGAGTTCGTTTCTGTTCACGATACCCCCCTGGGCGAGTGTGCGGGACGTAAAGCTAATCTGTTCGCCGCAGAGTGTAGAGGGCTGCTGCCCAAGGGTCAACTGCGCAGCAGCCCGGAATCGAAGCAATTTTGAGGCTAAACGGGCCTGCGTCGAACTCTCCTCTCGCAGTCGGCGCACCTATATTCGGCGGACTGGTTCAATGCGTTACCAATCCCGAGCGCTCTTCGCGAGCGCGGGATTACCGGTTCGCCTTCGCCTTCCTCCGGCCAAGCAACCGGGGTCAGCGGCGCGGCTAGCGCCTGCGCCAGCAACTCATCGACCGTCTTGACCGGAACAATTTTCAACCCACGCTTTACATTGTCGGGGATCTCGGCGAGATCTTTCTCGTTTTCCTTCGGGATCAGCACCGTCTTCAAGCCGCCTCGCAAGGGCCGCGAGAGCTTTTCCTTGAGGCCGCCGATCGGCAGCACGCGACCGCGCAGCGTGATTTCGCCGGTCATCGCGATGTCTCGCTTGACCGGCATGCCGGTCAGCACCGAGACGATCGAGGTCACCATCGCCACGCCGGCCGACGGGCCGTCCTTGGGCGTCGCGCCTTCCGGCACATGGACGTGGATGTCCTTCTTCTCGAAGACCGTCGGCAGGATGCCGAAGACGTTGCTGCGCGACTTGACGTAACTCTCGGCGGCCTGCACCGATTCCTTCATCACGTCGCCGAGCTTGCCGGTCGCCGTGACCCGTCCCTTGCCGGGAGGTCACCGCCTCGATCGTCAGCAATTCTCCGCCGACCTCGGTCCAGGCGAGCCCGGTCGTCACCCGACCAAATCTTCGCTCTCCGCCTCGCCAAAGCGGAATTTGCGCACCCCGGCGTATTTTTCCAGGTTGCGACGCGTGACCGCAACGCGCTCCGGTCTTTTTCATCAGGATGTCTTTGATCGCCTTGCGAGTCAGGTTGGCGATCTCGCGCTCGAGGTTGCGAACACCGGCCTCGCGCGTGTAATAGCGGATCATATCGCGAAGCGCGTCGGCGCTGATGCTCCACTCGTTCTTGCGGACGCCGTGCGCGGACATCTGCTTCGGAATCAGGTGACGCTTTGCGATCTCGACCTTCTCATCCTCCGTGTAGCCCGGGATGCGGATGATCTCCATGCGGTCGAGCAGGGCTGCGGAATCCGCAGCGTGTTTGCAGTCGTCACGAACATCACGTCGGAGAGGTCGTAATCGACCTCGAGGTAATGGTCGTTGAACGTCGAGTTCTGCTCGGGGTCGAGCACTTCGAGGAGGGCGGAGGATGGATCGCCGCGCCAATCTGCGCCGAGTTTGTCGACCTCGTCGAGCAGGAAAAGCGGGTTCGAAGATTTCGCCTTCTTCATCCCCTGAATGACCTTGCCCGGCATCGAGCCGATATAGGTTCGCCGATGACCGCGGATCTCAGCCTCGTCACGCACGCCGCCCAACGACATCCGCACAAAGTTTCGTCCGGTTGCGCGCGCCACCGATTTGCCGAGCGAGGTCTTGCCGACGCCAGGGGCGCCGACCAGGCAAAGGATCGGACCCTTCATCTTCTTCATGCGCTGCTGCACGGCGAGGTATTCGAGGATGCGCTCCTTGACCTTTTCGAGCCCGAAGTGGTCCGCATCGAGCACCTTCTCGGCGCCTGTGATGTCGCGTTTGATCTTGGTCCGATTTTGCCAGGGCACCGACAGCAGCCAGTCGAGATAATTTCGCACGACCGTCGCCTCGGCCGACATCGGGCTCATGCTGCGCAGCTTCTTCAGTTCGGCGAGCGCCTTGTCGCGCGCCTCCTTTGAGAACTTCGTCTTGTTGATCCGGTCCTCGAGCTCGGCCATTTCGTCGCGGCCGTCCTCGCCCTCGCCGAGCTCCTTTTGGATCGCCTTCAGCTGCTCGTTCAAGTAGTATTCGCGCTGGGTCTTCTCCATTTGGCGCTTGACGCGATTGCGAATGCGCTTTTCGACCTGGAGGACCCCGATCTCGCCCTCCATGTAGCCGAACACCTTCTCGAGACGCTCGGCCACCGTGCCCGTTTCGAGCAACTCCTGCTTCTCGGGTATCTTCAAGGTCAAGTGCGCCGCCACTGTATCGGCCAGCTTGCCCGGCTCTTCGATCTGATTTATCGAGACCAAAACCTCGGGCGGGATCTTCTTGTTGAGCTTTATGTATTGCTCGAACTGGGACACCACGGTGCGCGCCAGCGCCTCGGTCTCCTGTTGCTCGCCGGCATTCTCCGGGATCGTCTCCCCGATCGCCTGGAAGAATTGATTGTTTTCGGCAAACCTGACGATGCGGGCGCGTTGGCCGCCCTCGACCAGCACCTTGACCGTGCCGTCAGGCAGTTTGAGGAGTTGCAGCACGGTACCGACGGTGCCGACCGTATAAATGTCCGAAGTCGCAGGATCGTCTTGGGCGGCATTCTTCTGAGTAACGAGCAGAATCTGCTTATCGTCCTTCATCACGTCCTCGAGCGCCCGCACCGACTTCTCGCGGCCGACAAACAGCGGCACGATCATATGCGGAAACACGACGATGTCGCGTAGGGGCAGGACGGGATAAAGCGCACCGCGCGCAGCTTCTAGCATAAGCCCTCATCTGCAAAAGACCGTCCCGGAAACCGGGAGGCAAGGATACGGATACGGTTCTAAGGTTGGCCTCGTGGCGCCGGCGTTCAAGTCGGCAGGCGGCCTCAGCGATCGGCTGTGGCGACGCAGCCTCAGTCACCGGTGCCGACACCGCCACGGTCGGAATAGATATGGAGCGGCCTCGCCCGCCCCTCGACGACCTCGCGATTGATTACGATCTCGCTGACGCCGACGAGGCTTGGCAGCTCGAACATCGAGTCGAGCAGGATCGCCTCCATGATCGAACGCAGCCCGCGAGCCCCGGTCTTGCGCAGGATAGCCTTGTGGGCGATCGCTTTGAGTGCTTCCTCGTTCAGTTCAAGCCGGACGTCTTCCATCTCGAACAGCCGCTGATATTGCTTGACGAGGGCGTTCTTGGGCTTGGTCAGAATATCCACCAACACCGCCTCGTCGAGATCATCGAGGGTCGCCACGACCGGCAACCGACCGACGAATTCTGGGATCAGCCCGAATTTCAAGAGATCCTCGGGTTCCAGATCCTTCAGGATTTCTCCGGTTTTGCGCTCCTCGGGCCCCCGCACCTCGGCGCCGAAGCCGATGGAGGTGCCCTGCCGGCGCTGAGCGATGATCTTTTCGAGCCCGGCAAACGCGCCGCCGCACACGAAGAGAATGTTCGTGGTGTCGACCTGGAGGAATTCCTGCTGCGGGTGCTTGCGGCCGCCCTGCGGCGGGACCGAGGCGATGGTGCCCTCCATGATCTTCAGAAGCGCCTGCTGGACGCCCTCGCCCGACACATCGCGCGTGATCGACGGGTTGTCGGATTTGCGAGAGATCTTGTCGACCTCGTCGATATAGACGATCCCCCGCTGCGCGCGCTCGACGTTATAGTCGGCGGCCTGCAGCAGCTTCAAAATGATGTTCTCGACGTCCTCGCCGACGTAGCCGGCCTCGGTCAAGGTCGTCGCGTCCGCCATCGTGAACGGTACGTCGATGATCCGCGCCAGGGTCTGGGCTAGCAGCGTCTTGCCCGATCCGGTCGGGCCAACCAGCAGGATGTTCGATTTGGCGAGCTCGACATCGTTGTTCTTCGCGCCATGGGCGAGGCGCTTGTAATGGTTGTGCACAGCCACCGAGAGCACGCGCTTGGCGTGATCCTGCCCGATCACGTAATCGTCGAGCACCTTGCAAATGTCGCGCGGCCCGGGAACCCCGTCGCGCGACTTGACCAGCGTTGTTTTGTGCTCTTCACGGATAATGTCCATGCAGAGTTCGACGCATTCATCGCAGATGAAGACGGTCGGGCCGGCGATAAGCTTCCTGACCTCGTGCTGGCTTTTGCCGCAGAACGAGCAGTAGAGCGTATTCTTCGAGTCGCTACCGCTGGACTTGGTCATCGCCACTCCGTCACCGGCTCGAGCACTGTCCGCTGGAACAATGCCCATTGCAACAATGGCCCGGCCCGTTCGGCCTCACTGCCCCCGGTCCCTCGACCGGTCCGCGGAAACGCCGCGCCGAGTCGGGAGCCCGAGAGCGCCGCGGCCACCGACCCTTCGGTGTCCAAGTATATGTGCTCTCGACGGATCAACAACCACTTAATCGCCGTCGGCTTCTAGCGCCGGAACCGTCAAGCGCGCGCCCTGTGCTATTTGAAACCCTTGTCCGGTTCGTCGCGGCCGGGCCGGTTTTCGACCACTTCGTCAATGAGACCGAACTCCTTCGCTTCGAGCGGGGAGAGAAATTTGTCGCGCTCGACCGCGGTGGCGATGGTTTCGAGCGCCTGGCCGGTGTGCCGGACATAGATCTCGTTGAGCCGCGCCCGCAGCGCCAAGATCTCCCGCGCCTGGATTTCGATGTCCGTCGCCTGCCCCTGTGCGCCGCCCGAAGGCTGGTGGATCATGATGCGCGAATTCGGCAGCGAAAATCTCTTCCCCTTGGCTCCGGCACACATCAGCAACGAGCCCATCGAGGCGGCCTGACCGATGCACACCGTCGACACCGGCGAGCGGATGTACTGCATCGTGTCGTAGATCGCGAGCCCCGAGGTGACCACCCCGCCCGGCGAGTTGATATAAAAGGCGATGTCCTTCGCCGGGTTCTCCAATTCGAGGAACAACAGCTGGGCACAGATCAGGCTGGCGACCGCGTCGTGGACGGGACCGACCAGGAAGATGATCCGTTCCTTGAGCAGGCGCGAGTAAATGTCATAGGCGCGCTCGCCTCGGTTAGTCTGTTCGACCACCATCGGCACCAGGTTGTTCATGTACTGTTCGAAGTGATCCGACATTTTGTGGCTCCTCGGCATGCGACGGTAATGCGGCGTAATCTTACTGGGTCAGTCCGACGCGGCTTCGCTCGCGTCGGGTCCGATTGCGTCAGGCCCGCTGGTATCAGGCCCGCTGGTATCAGGCCCGCTGGTATCAGGCCCGCTGGTATCAGGCCCGCTGGTATCAGGCCCGCTGGTATCAGGCCCGCTGGTATCAGGCCCGCTGGTATCAGGCCCGCTGGTATCAGGCCCGCTGGTATCAGGCCCGCTGGTATCAGGCCCGCTGGTATCAGGCCCGCTGGTATCAGGCCCGCTGGTATCAGGCCCGCTGGTATCAGGCCCGCTGGTATCAGGCCCGCTGGTATCAGGCCCGCTGGTATCAGGCCCGCTGATATCAGGCCCGCTGATATCAGGCCCGCTGGTATCAGGCCCGCTGGCGTCGGGATCCGGCAGGGTCAGCAGATCTCGCGGGCTGATCTTGCGCTCTTCGACATTGGCCAGTTCGACGATGAAGTCGACGACCTTGTCCTCAAAAATCGGGGCCCGCAAATTGGCGACCGCCTCTGGATTTTGTCGATAAAAATCCAAGACTTGCCGCTCGTAACCGGGATGCCGCCGCGCTTCGCGGGTCATCGCTTGGTTGAGCTCGTCCTGGGTCACGTTGATATTGTTGTTGCGCCCGACTTCGGCAAGAAGCAACCCTAGCCTGACCCGGCGTTCCGCAATCTTGCGATAATCGGCCTTCAAGGCCTCCTCGTCTTCTGTCGTGTCGGCTTGCTGCTCGCCGCCTTGGGGCGCGCTGACGCCAACCTCATCATCGGGTTGCGGCGCCGCACCCGATGGCCCGGACCCGTCGACGGCCTCGCCGATCGCTGTTTCCGGGCTCCCCGCTGAGACCGCCTCCCCGCGCGACTCCTCGATACCGTCCGATGCGGCCCTCTGGCTTGCCGCTTCCGGTTGAGCCGCCCTCGCTTTTTCCGCCTCGTATTGCCGCCAGATGTTGTCGAATTCGAGTTCCACCATGCCCGGCGGGACGGCGAAATCATAACTCTGCGCCAACTTGTCGAGCAGCGACCGCTTCAAGCGCAGACGCGACGCCCCCTCGTAGTCCCGCTGCATCTGCTGCCGAACTTCCTGGCGCAGTTCGGCGAGGCTCTCGAGCCCGACAGCCTTCCCGAGCTCGTCGTCGACGACTACCGGCAAGCGTTGGCGCACCTCTTTGACATCGACCTCGAACACCGCGTCCTTGCCGGCGAAATCCGGGGCCCCGTAATCCTCGGGGAAGGTGACGCGGACGGTGCGGTGATCGCCGGCGCCGGCGCCAATCAGCTGCTCTTCGAAGCCAGGTATAAATCCGCCGGAACCCAGCGTGATCTGACGATCTTTCCCGCTGGCTCCCGGAATCTCCTGCTCGCCGCTGCGCCCCTCGACATCGACCACAATAATATCGCCGCTCTCGGCCGGGCGCTCGGCAACCTCGGTTTTGCGCTGCTGCTCGGCGATCCGCTCGATCGCACGGTCAACATCCTCATCGGGCACCTCGACGACGAGCCGCTCTATGTCGAGGTCGGCGAAGCGCGGTTGGGGGATATCGGGCAATATCTCGAGGAACATTTTGTATTCGAGATCGGTCCCCTCGCTGAACGAGACGATGTCGACCTTGGGCGGCAATGCCGGGCGCAAATTGTGTTCGCGGATAGCGTCGGCGGAAGTGGCTTGTACTGTGCTCTCCAGCACCTCTCCGAGCACCGAAGCACCGAAGCGCTGGCGCAGGATCTGCATCGGCACCTTGCCCGGACGGAAGCCGCGCAGCTGGATGGTCCGGCCGATTTCACCGAGCCGGCTGCTAACTTTCTCCGCGAGTTCGCCGGCCGGGACGACAACGCGGAATTCGCGCTTGAGCCCTTCGGCGCTAGTTTCTGTCACTTGCATGAAAGAGGGCCTGTGCTTCCCGAATAACTCAAAAGACTGTGGTGCGGGCGGGGGGATTTGAACCCCCACGATTTCCATCGCTGGAACCTAAATCCAGTGCGTCTGCCAATTCCGCCACGCCCGCCGCTGGAGCTGCCGAAGCGGCTTTCCGACCCGTCCGCGACCAGCTCCTTAGCACAAACGCTGCAGCCAACATAGCGGCCCACGGCTGCAGGATCAGCCGGCGCGCGCCAGGTTGCGCAGCGCCGAGGCGGCGGCTACCCGGCCTTCGCCGCGATAGGCCTCATGATTGGCCTCGATCTCGCCGAGACGATACAGATAATTAACCATGATGCCGGCGGATTGCTGCAGGCCCTTGGCGGACACGTCGCCCAGCCAGTTAAGTCGTTCGACGCGCGCCCCGTTGCTCAGGTGAAAATGCGCTACCGCGTCGAGCACCCGCCCGGAAGGCGACCGTTCTCTGACGAGGTAGCGCGCGCACAGCCGCAGCAGCGGTTCACGCAGGGCGCCCGCGATCCGCTGGTCCTTGTGCCAGTCCTCCAGATCGAGCAACGACAGGAGGTCGCCCTGCGGCACCTCCTCACCGAGCGCCTCGATTGCTGTCCTCTCGGCCAGCAAAAGCATCTCGCCGGGGGCTGACCGATTCTGGCGCTCGAGCCAGCCGCGAAAGCCCGGGACCGGAGACAAGGTTGCAAAGATCTTGAGGCGCGTCAGCTCGATCGCCAGCGCATCGGCGACCCGCTTGATCAGAAAGTCGCCAAAGCTGATGCCCGCCAGCCCGCGCTGGCAATTGGAGATCGAATAGAAGATCGCTGCGTCGGCCGCCTGCGGATCGCCGATCGGAGCCGTTTCGTCGAGCAGCGCGTGAACGTTGCTCGCCATGCCGGAAACGAGCGCCACCTCGACGAAGATCAGCGGCTCGTCCGGCATGCGCGGATGAAAGAAGGCAAAGCAGCGGCGGTCGGCGTCGAGCCGGTTCTTCAGATCGGTCCAGCCGCGAATTTCGTGCACAGCCTCGTAGACCATCAGCTTTTCGAGCAACGCCGCCGGCAATTCCCAGGTGATGCGCTTCAGCTCGAGAAACCCGATGTCGAACCAATTGGCGAGCAGCCGTTTCAGATCTCCCTCGAGGCCGCTCAGCAGGGGATCGCGCCGTCCGAGATCGATCAACTCGCCGCGGCGATCGACGAGGAATTTGACCCCTTCGGGAAGCGCGTTGAACTGTCGCAACAGGGTGATGCGCGGCGGCTCCAAGGCGTCGCGCAAGGCGCGCTCCTCGGTGGTGCGCTGAGCCGGTTCGGCGGCCTCGATCAGCTTCTGGCAACGACGCCTGACCTCGTCGTGATCGATATCGAATTCGCGCGCGAGAAGCTGCAGGAAGCGCTCGCGGCCGGCGGGATCGAGCGACAGATAGGTGCGGCCGAGATCGGCGGCGCGAGCGCGCGCCGTGACGCCGCCGGCGCGCCCATCCAAGGAGCTCAGCATTTGCTGATGAAGCCGGCTCGCATCCTCGCCGGGGAGATCGGGGCGGGGCGTCCCGCTCAGAACCCCGCGCGCGGATTCCGCGATATCGCGCCACGCGCTGCGCAAATTCGTCAGAGTCCGGTCGAACACGCCCTCGAAAAAGCCGGCGGGAGCGGAATCGGTCATCACAATTCTGAAGCAATGGCAGGGCGCCGAACGAGACGCGAAGGGCTGTCCCGCGTCAATCCAAAAAACGCCGGCTTAACTACGCGTTCCGTCAATCGCGCAGTGGCGTGAGCATGCAGATTTTGGAGCACCGGAACAACCGCTTCGAGCAGGTCCTCGGCAACGAGGCCCGGGCCGAAGCGGCAGGCGGCCGCGCCGTGAATCCAGGCCGCTGCGGCGGCTGCCGCGAAGGGTTCCATCCCCTGGGCGAGCAGTCCGAGCACGATCCCGGCGAGCACATCGCCGCTGCCCGCCGTCGCCAGCTGCGGCGGCGCGTTGGCGTTGATCAAAACCCGTCCGTCCGGCTCGGCGATCACGGTATCGGCCCCCTTGAGCAGCACCACCGCGCCGCTCCGCCGTGCCGCGCGACGCGTCCGCGCGGGTTTTTCGCCGGCAGTGTCGAACAGGCGCGCAAACTCCCCGGCATGGGGGGTCATCACGCAGGGCGAGTGGATTGCCGAAAATAATGTGCCGGGATCTTCGGCGAACGAGGTCAATGCGTCGGCATCGAGCACCGCGCGCTTGCCGGCGGCGATAATCGCCAATGTCCGGTCGCGGGTTTCGTCGCCGACACCGGCGCCCGGGCCGATCAGCGCGGCGTTGCGCCGCTTGTCCGCAAGAAGCCCCTGGAACGCCTCGAGATCCGCGACCGGATGGACGATGACGCCGGTCAATGCCGCGGCATAGATCGGGAAAGCGGCTTCAGGGGAGGCGACGGTGACGAGCCCCGCGCCGAGCCGGGCGGCGGCGCGTGCCGCCAGCCGTGCCGCGCCGGTCATCACCGCGCCGCCGGCGACGAGAGCGTGTCCGCGGGCGTATTTGTGGCTTTCGACGCTGGGCCGCGGAAACGCCTCGAGCCACCAGTCCGGCGCATTCTCCACCGTATGCGGCCCGATCCGGTCGAGCACGGCATCGGGGATGCCGATCTGCTCAAGCACGGTCTCGCCGCAATAGCTGCGCCCCGGCAACAGCAGATGCCCGGGCTTTTTGCGGAAAAAAGTCACCGTCACGGCCGCCCGCGGCGCCACCCCGCGGACTTCGCCGCTCGCCCCGTCGATGCCGCTCGGGATGTCGATCGCGACAACCGGCATCAGCCGCTCGCCGATCGCCTCTATGACGGCTCGCGCGATGCCTTCGACGGGGCGCGCGAGCCCCGCACCAAAGATGCCGTCGACGACGAGCCCGACGCCGTCGAGTGCCGCCGGCATCAGCGCCTCGACCGGGCCCGGCCAGCGGGCCGCAGCCTGCGCGGCATCGCCGTGCAATGCCGCGACGGAGCCGAGTAGCGCGAGACGCACCGGCCAGCCGCGCTCGGCCAGCACCCGCCCCGCGACAAACCCGTCGCCGCCGTTGTTTCCCGGCCCGCAGAGCACCGCGACCGGCTGCCGCGGCCACCGCCGCGAAACCGCGTCGGCAACCTTGCGGCCGGCAGTCTCCATCAGCTCGATCCCAGCGACGCCCCCCGCGATCGTCTGCCGATCAGCCTCGCTCATCTGCGCCGGGGTCAGCAGAGCGTGCTTGCGCCAGGCCTCGGGGGAGATCGTCATCGGCAAAATGTGGGGAGCATGCCATTCGCGCGTAAGCCCGGCTTGACGCACCGCCCGCGAATCGTTACCTCCACCGCGGATGGCGGGTGTAGCTCAGTTGGTTAGAGCGCCAGATTGTGGATCTGGATGTCGTCGGTTCAAATCCGATCACTCGCCCCAATCCCTCATTCAAGCCTAGACTGATCGATCTCGCAGGAACGTTGGATCGGCGAATGCGCTTCACCTCCTCGCCCCCGCGAGCAGGGGACGGAGGGAGGGGAAGGGCAGCAAGCGCAAGATCTGAGGAGTTTTGGCGCGATGAAAGTCGCTATATTGGTGGGTGTTGGAATTAGTGTCGCCGCTGCGGGAGGTTGCACCGCCGAGACGCCAAACGCCACGCCAGCTGCCAAGTCTGTCGGAGTTGGGGGGCCAATACCGCTTACCCCCGCGCCGGCTCCGGCGAGCGTGGCGGCACCTCTGGTTTCGCCGGTCTATCCATCAGTTGCGGCGTCGAGGGCATACCCGACTGAGTACCCGGTGACAGTGTTCAACCCCTATCATCCGCATTGGGTGATCGACGTGTTCGGCCGCTGATTTCGCCGGTTAGAATGGTCCGACGCAGTCCAGATTGGAGTCGAGATGAGGAAGAGCGCCAAACCGAGCACGACAATGCGGGCGAACAAGCGCAAGGCCAAGCTGAAGGCGAAACACCGCCGACAGCGAGCGCGGGCGACGGGTTAAGCGTTAGATCACCCGCGCCGAGTTGATACCCTTGCTTGCCACAGCAGTAGCGCCGGGGTGACGCCGAGCTCCATTCCCAATGCGAAAAGGGACGAAGCGTCCGCATTGCGGTTAAGCAGCACCCCGAACAAGCGGCCGAGCCCCCCGACGATAACGATGAGGGCGAGCAGGCGAAAGCGGGCGGTTGATGTCTCGATGCTCGGGACCGTTGTCAGAAACAAGATCCCGATACCCAGCAGCAGGCCCGACAAATAGCGATAGTGGCTGTCCGCCGCGACGGTGACGGTTTGGATCCCCACCATCGCCGGCCCGAGGACGACACCTGCGCCACCTGCGGTGATCGGGACCAGGCACGCCGCGACGACGGCAATCCTCAGCAATCGGGCTTCCTTCATGATGACACCCTCGACCCGCGCGCCAGCCAGGACGCCGTCACTCGGCCCAGGCCTGAGATACTTCGGCCGTTACAGGCGTTGGGGGTCGATCGAGATCGAGGCCGGGAGGTCGCTGCCGACGAAAATCGGCCGCAGGACGTGCGACTGAAAACGCCACAGCCGGTCGTCGCCGAGCACGCACTGGGCTTCGAAATCGGCAAGCATGGCGGGCGGTCTTACCCAATGAAAAGGCGGGCGGCCATCGGCGCGGTAGAGGCTCATCACCCCGACCGTCCGGGCGCGACACGCCTCGTCCCGGAATACCCGAAGGTTGTCGACCAGGTGACGCGTGGTGGTGGTGCCGTGCTGTCGCCGCCGGGCATAGAAGGCCCGGACCTTTTCCGGTCCCTCGAACCGGTTGTTGCCAACCGCGAAGAGCGCCCCTGGCAAATAAAACTCGTGCGCCCGGCTGCCGCCTTTGTGGTCTACGTCGGCCCAGTAATTGGTCATCAGCTGATTGAGCGCATACCACAGCGCCAGATCGTCGGTGTCCAGCATTTGCTTTCGTTCCTCCCAGAGATGAGCCGATTTCTCCCGGATTTCCGAGAGGTTGATTGTCGCTCATAGTTTTCCCCAACCCTCCTTGCGCCGGTTCGCGCGCGGCGTCAATCGGTATGCTCAGGACGCGGGCATCTTCAGAGCCGCCGGCCCCTTGCTTCTTCCGTTTCTGAATTATCTTAAGACAGCGCTGCACAGCCAGCCCGGCACACCCGTTGCGCCGGAACTCGGCCGGCCGCGCAGGTCCGTGGCGCGCATCAGTGGGAGAGCAGGTTATGGCGTTCAAGGTCCAGGTCGGCCCACCGCAGGTCGCCATCCACCAAGGCCAGACGGTGCTGGTCAGCGAGCAGGACGGGCAGATCAACTGGCCGAGCGAAAAGGGTCTCTACTTCTTCGATACGCGCGTCGTAAGCAGTTGGCGGATCTATGCCAATGGCGAACCTTGGGAGCTGCTTAATGGCGGCGCCATCAGCTATTACGCATGCCGCATATTTCTCACCAATCGGTCCTTGCTCACGGAGGACGGCACGATCTCGCCGCGCACCCTCGGGCTTACCATCAGCCGGTCGATCGGCGGCGGCATGCACGAAGACCTCGACATCACTAACAATTGTATGAAGCCGGTAAAGTTCCAGCTCGAGATCGCGCTGCGCTGCGACTTCGCCGATATTTTCGAGGTGAAGTCGGGCCACATTGTGCGCCGGGGCCGGATCACGACGCAGTGGTCGGAACCACACCAGCATTTGCGCAACACCTACCGGAACGCTGATTTCAGCCGCACAGTGACGATTTCCCCAGTGCATCCGCCTAAAAAGGCGGTATACGCCAATGGCCGGCTCAGCTTCGAAGTGGCCCTCGAACCGGGCGAGGAATGGCATTGCTGCCTCCTCTATACTTTGGCCGATGGCGATCGGCGTTTTAATCCGCCGAGCGATTGCATTGCGCACAGCCATAAGTCGCACCACGCCGAGACGCTGGCCGACTGGCTAAAAAACGTTGTCAAGATCCAGACCAGCAACGAGGAATTCTATCGTCTGTTTCGCCAGGCGCTCGAGGACATGGCTGCGCTCCGCTTGCCGATCCCAGAGACGGATCACCTGGTCTTCCTACCCGCCGCCGGACTTCCTTGGTTCTTAGCTCCATTCGGACGCGACAGCCTGATCGTCTCGCTGCAGAACACCCTAATCTATCCGGAGTTTGCGCGCGGAGCATTGGAGATCCTCGGCGCCCTGCAGGCGAAGGAAGCGGACGACTACCGCGACGCCGAGCCCGGCAAGATAATGCACGAGATGCGCTACGGGGAGCTTGCGCATTTCAAGCTGATCCCGCACACGCCTTATTACGGTACCGCAGACGCGACGCCACTCTACCTGATTACGTTGCACGCCGTTTGGCGCGCGACTGGCGACCAGGCGCTCTTGGAGCGCAATCTCGAGGCGGCAGAAGGGTGCCTCACCTGGATCGACAATTATGGCGACCGCGACGGCGATGGATTCCAGGAATACCAGACCCGCTCTCCGGTTGGTTACGAGAACATGGGCTGGAAGGATTCGGGTGATTGCGTTGTCTATCCCGATGGCTCGCTGGTCAAAGGGCCAAAGGCTCTCTGTGAGCTCCAAGGCTATGTATACGATGCGTGGGTGCGCATGGCCGAGATCTTCGATGCGCTCGGTAAACCGGATCGTGCGCAGGAGTTGCGTGCGAAAGCCGGCGCACTGTTCGACCAATTCAACGACGCATTCTGGGACGAAGAGCTCGGCTTCTACGCCTATGCGCTCGATGGCGAGAAGAAAAAGGTGCTGACCGTCGCATCCAATGCCGGACACTGCCTCTGGTCCGGCATTGTGCCCCCCGAGCGCGCCAAGAAGGTCGTGGAGCGCCTGATGGCGCCGGACATGTGGACCGGATGGGGCATTCGCACGCTTTCCGCGAACAATCCGGCATTCAATCCGTACAACTATCAAACGGGCTCAGTCTGGCCGCACGACAACGCGATTATCGCGATGGGCTTCAAGCGCTATGGCTACGGTGCGGCGGCGGCGCGTATCGCGCACGACATCAGCACTGCGGCAAGCCATTTCCTGCTCAACCAGTTGCCGGAGCTGTACACCGCCTTCGAGCGCGACGAGACGACTTTCCCGGTGCAGTACATCGGCGCAAACGTGCCGCAAGCCTGGGCCGCCGGCTCGGCCTTCATGCTGACCCAGGCCCTGCTGGGCTTCCTGCCGGACGCGCCGCGCAACAAGCTCTATGTCGACCCGTCCCTTCCCAGGTGGCTCCCCGACCTGACCGTGCAAGACCTCCACTTCGGTAAGCACAAGCTCGACCTCCGTTTCTGGCGGGAGGGCGAGGAGACCGCGTTCGAGGTGATCAAGGGTGACCCCAAGCTGGTCGAGCGCTGCGATATTGCGGCCAAGATCGCGCAGCTGAGGACCGCCTCCGATCCGATCTAGTCGACAGCAATTTGGATCGGACGGATACGCATTATTCCAGCGATCTGCGTTTTCTTGATCAACGACTTCCATGCCGAGCCCCATGGCGGTACCTTACCGAATCTGATCGTAATTATATGAGAACATCCGATCGGGAGGTTCGGGCGGAGGGGACAGCGTTGATCAATGATGCTCGCCGAGGTCGATTTTCGTAGAAATGGCTGGCGGCTGTCGTCCTTGTGCTGATCGTGCGCGCCGTGATGGTCACAGCTATTGCCTTTTCAGCAAGGTCACGCAGTATCTCGCTTGTGCAGCTCGTCGGGCACCTGGTTTTAGCTATCCCACAAGGGGGCGAAACGCGTGGCGACGACCCGGTCATAGGTAACCTCGCCGTGAAGGATGCCGATGTCGCGGGCGAATTGGTTCATGCCGGCGACAAACTCCGGGGAGATCGCGGCGTCATAGTAGGACAGATCGCGGCGGATCAGCTCGGCGATCAGCGCCGCCTCGGCGGGCGGGAAGAGCTTGCGGCCGACCTCGGCGGCGCGTTCCGGGTCGGCTCTGAGCGCCGCCTGGGTCGCGACGATGGCACGAACCGCGGCCGCCGCCACTTCCGGGGAGCCGTCGATCAATCCGTCTGTCGCCGCGACCGAAGCCATTGTGTAATTGAAGCAGGGTTTTGGCCCGTCCCCGCGACGCACGTCGAGGACGACAGTGCCGACGCCGCGGCGCACCGCGACTTCGGTGCCCATGGCGTTGGCCCAGAACCCGTCGATCTTGCCCTCTTCGAGCGCTTTGGCGGCGGTCAGCCCGAAATTCACCGTGGGCCCCGAGGCGCCCGGCACCGGAGCGATCGTCACGCCGTCCCGCTCGAGGTCGATCCCGGCCTCGATCAGCAGCCGCCGCAAACCCATCTCGACCCAGGGCGCGGCTCCGATCCGTCGGCCGCGGACCGCGCCGATATCGCCGCGCGCGGCGGCGATATCGCCGCGCATCACGAGGAACCAGTACATGCCTTGCGCCTGCGCGCAAAGCAATATGGCGCCGCGCCATTCGGGAAAGGCGGCGAGCGCCGAATGCGCCGAGCCGGCGACGAAATCGACCCTGCCGTCGCGCATCGCCCGATACGCCTCGTCGACCGGGAAGATCAGCTCCAGCGAGACATCGAGGCCTTCCTTCTCGAAGAACCCGAGCGCGACCGCCGCCACGGCCGGGAAATAGGAGTTCGAGATCAGGTCGGGGACCGCGAGCTTCATCGCAAACTCCTTTTCCGCTACGAAGGGACCATATCAGGTCGAGACCGAAAGCGGACGGGGCGAACGAAATGAGCGAGCAGCACCGACACGAGCCGATGGACTGGAAGACGCACGGCGTCAAGGTGATCCCGGGTGATCAGCTCGATCCCAACACCGCCCAGACACCCGGCATGGACCGCGCCGCGGCGATCAATCTCGCCCGGGTCGGGGCGCAAAAGATCTGGGCCGGGACGGTCAAGATCCACCCCAACGCAAAGACCGGGGCGCATCACCACGGGCACCTCGAGAGCGTGATATACGTCCTGAAGGGCCGGGCGCGGATGCGCTGGGGAGAGCATTTGGAATACGTCGCCGAAGCGGGCCCCGGCGATTTCATCTTTGTGCCGCCCTATGTGCCGCACCAGGAGATCAACGCGTCGACCAACGAGGCGCTCGAATGCGTATTGGTGCGCAGCGACAACGAGGCCGTCGTCGTCAACCTCGACATCGAGCCGGTCGAGCGCCCCGAGGAGGTGCCCTGGGTCGATCCTATCCACCGGCATTAGCGAACGGCGATTGTGGTAGATTGATTGCGCTTCTGAACGAGATTCGCGTTCGCGAGGACAATATGATGCAATTGACCGAGGGGGCCAGCGCCTGGATGCGCCGGGAGATCCGCCCCGAGGAGTACCGGATCGATCTCTCCGCCGCCTGTCTCGACGAGATCCGCCGGGCGGCCGACGAAATCAGGGCTTATCCGCTGCCGACGATCCTGCGCGCCCCGGACGACTTTGCGATGCCGGCCTGCCGCCGCGAAATGGCTCGGGTCCGAGATATGCTCGATCACGGCCGGCGCTTCGCGATCGTCGACCGCCTGCCGATGGCCGACATCGATGCGGCGGAAGCGACCGCAATTTATTGGCTGCTGTCGAGCATGGTATCGCGCCCGGTGGCGCAGAAACTCGACGGCACGATGATTTACGGTGTTCTCGACACCGGGCAGCAGGCGCTCCCTGGATCGGGTATTCGCCCCGATAAGACCAATAGCGAAATCCGCTTCCACAACGACAACGCCTACAATGAGGCGCCGCCCGACTATGTCGGCTTATTGTGCCTGCGGCAGGCGCAGAGCGGCGGGCATAGCCGGGTCATCAGCTTTCACACCGTCCACAATGCGCTCCTGGCGCGATATCGGGACCAGCTGCAGCGGCTGTACCGGCCTTTCTGGTTCGACCGCCAGCGCGAGTATCGTCCGGGCGAAAGCCCGATTTTCTCCGCTCCGGTGTTCGAGGGCGGCGACGAACTCCGGGCGCGGTTCAGCGTGCATCAGATCAGCGGCGGCTACGCGCTGAGCGGCGAGCCGGTCGACGGCGAAGGAGAGGCCGCGATAGGGGCGATGCTCGAGATTTTCGACGATGACGGCCTTGCGATCGACTTCGACCTCGAGCCGGGCCAGCTGCAATTCGTCCACAACCGGGCGCTCGGCCACAGCCGCACGGCCTTTGTCGATCACCCCGACCCCGGCCGCAAGCGCCATCTCGTTCGCCTGTGGATGCGCGATCATGGCCGTCGAGCGTACCCTGGCTGAAGCCAGATGACCGCGACCTATCCTGCGAACATCGACGTCGAGGCGGCGCTCTCCGAGGCAAAAGAACAATACCGGGCGCGCAATCCGAAGAGCCTTGGTCAGCACCGGGTAGCCTGCGCCGCGCTGCCGGGCGGCAATACCCGCTCGGCGATCCATGTCGACCCGTTTCCGTTGACGATCGTGCGCGGCGAAGGCGCGCGGCTGTGGGACATCGACGGTCACGAATACGTCGATTTCCTCAGCGAGTTCACCGCGGGTATTTTCGGCCATTCGCACCCGGCGATCCGCAAGGCGATCGAGGGGGCGCTCGACCAGGGGCTCAATTTCGGTGCGCACAACATCCTGGAGGCGCGGTTTGCGGCGGCGATCTGCGCCCGGTTCCCGTCGATCGAGCTGGTCCGCTTCACGAATTCCGGGACCGAGGCCAATTTGATGGCGGTCAGTGCGGCGCGGGCGATCACCGGCCGGCCGAAGATCCTGGTATTCAAAGGCGGCTATCACGGCGGCGTGTTTTATTTTCGCGGGCATGGCAGTCCGCTCAATGCGCCGTTCGATTTTCTGCTCGGACGTTACAACGACCTCGCGGCAGTTGAGGCGCTAGTGCGGCCGCACCGGGCGGAACTCGCTGCGATCCTGATCGAGCCGATGCAGGGCACGACCGGCTGCATTCCAGCGGAGCACTCGTTTCTCGCCGGTTTGCGCGCACTGGCGGATCACACCGGTGCGCTGCTGATATTCGATGAAGTAATGACCTCGCGTCTGGCGCCCGGCGGGCTGCAGGAGGCGCACGGCATCCTCCCCGACATGACGACGCTCGGCAAATATATCGGCGGCGGTATGAGCTTCGGCGCCTTCGGCGGGCGCTCCGATCTGATGGAGCGCTTCGACCCGCGCCGTCCGGATGCGTTCCAGCACGCCGGCACGTTCAACAACAATGTGCTGACGATGAATGCCGGGCTGGTCGGGCTGACGGAGATTTACACACCCGAGCGCGCCTGCGCCCTCAATGCAATGGGAGATCGCCTGCGCGAGCGGCTCAACAGGGTGGCGCACCGGCACGGGCTCGACATGCAGTTCACCGGCCTAGGCTCGATGCTGGCAGTCCACATGACCGACGGCCCGATCCGCTCGCAGGAAGATGCCGAACGAGGCAATGCCGCATTGCGGGACCTCTTCTATTTCGACCTTCTCGCGCGCGGCATCTGGTTCGCCAAGCGCGGCATGTTCGCGCTGTCGATCGCGCTCGGCGAAGACGATGGCGACAAGCTCGTCGAGGCGGTCGAAGAATTCGCGCAGACCCGCGCCCCGCTGTTCGACGGAATCCCATCCGAATAAAGCCGCCGCGTGTGGTCGCTAGCAAGCCTTCCTCACTGTGTTTAACCTAGGGGAACCTCATGGATCTCCAGATGAACGGGAAGACGGCGCTTGTCACAGGAGCGAGCGCCGGTATCGGCAAGGCGATAGTCTTTGCCTTGGCTCGGGAGGGTGTCGACGTCGCAATCTGCGCGCGTCGCCAGGAGCCGCTGGAAGCGGCGGCGTCCCAGATTGCGCGCGCGACAAACCGCAAAATTGTCGCCATACCGGCTGATCTGACGAAGCCAGACGATGCCGAGGCCTTTGTCGAGAAAGCTCACACCGCGCTTGGGCGCGTCGATATTCTGGTCAACAACGCCGGATCGTCGCCCGGTGGAGTTCTCGAGTTCCTGACCGAAGAGCATTGGGCGCAGTCGCTGCAGCTCAAATTCATGGGTTATGTGCGTTGTTTGAAGCACGTGTTGCCGATCATGCAGAGGCAGGGGCGCGGCCGCGTCGTCAACCTGATTGGCAATGACGGGGTCAAACCAGCTTATTGGGAGATCGCGCCAGGAGCGGCGAATGCCGCCGGGCAGAACCTGACGCTGGCGCTCGCTGCGCAGTACGGCAGGGACAATATCAGCTTTGTGGCGGTCAATCCCGGGCCGGTCCGTACTGAGCGCTGGGCCGGTCTCGTAGACGCGATGGCGCGCGACTTGAAGATTCCGCGCGAGCAGGCTGATACGCTCGCACCGCGCAGCATTCCACTGGGGCGCATTGCCGAATGCGAGGAGGTCGCCAGCCTTGTCACCTATCTCGCATCCGATCTGGCGCATTTCGTCAACGGCACGATGATCGAGATCGACGGCGGCCAGCAGAAGCCGCTGATGGAGATCCGCTCGTCCTCGATATCTGCCCGCTAGCAATGATCGCGAGGCGTGGAATCGCAAGGCCCGCGTGGCAATGGATTGACACCCGGTGGCGGCGAGTGTTGCAGTTTCCCTATCACCGGCCATTGCCTGGGGCTCGCCCTCACCCGCTTCGCTGCGCTCAGCCCCGACCCTTGATGAGTGAGGGTAACCTCGCATGAAGGCGCCCGCCGTCGATTACGTCAGGCCGCGCAGCCTGGCCGAGGCCGTCGACCTGCTCGCGGAACACCGGGGCAAGGCGCGGGTGATCGCGGGCGGCCAGTCGCTGGTAGCGATGATGAACCTGCGGATAGCCTCGCCGGGCTTGCTCATCGATATCAGCCGATTGCCGGAGCTGAATTTGGTTTCGGACGACGGCGATGCGGTGACTGTAGGCGCTTGCGTGACGCATGCCGCAATCGAAGACGGAGGCGTCGCCGACCCGTCGCGCGGGCTGATGCCGCGGGTCGCGGCGAGCCTTGCCTATCGCGCGATCCGCAATCGCGGCACGATCGGCGGTAGCCTGGCCTTGTCGGACCCCGCGGCCGAATGGCCGGCCGTTCTGATGGCGCTGGATGCCGAGGTCCTGGTGTGCGGCCCCGGCGGGTTGCGCTCGGTCAAAGGCACCGAGTTTACGACCGGGGTCTTCGAGACGGTGCTTGCCGCCGACGAGATCATCGAAAGCGTGCGCATTCCTAAGGTATCGGCGGATGCCCGATGGAGTTACCTGAAGCTGTGCCGCAAATCGGGCGAATTCGCCAGCGCGCTCGCAGTCGTCGTCGCCGACCGCACGCGCGGTCATTCACGGGTCGTCCTCGGCGCGGCCAATGGCGCCCCGCTGGTGCTCCACGACACTTCGCGGCTCGTATCCAGCGGGGAGCACGGAGATTTGCGCAATGCTGTTGCGGCCGATCTCGATCGCGCGGCGGACCGGCATTTCGACGAGTTCCAGCGTCATCTCTATGGGGTCGCCGCAATGCGCGCAGTGCAACAGGTGCTGCCGTGACTGCGATCCGCCTCCTGATCAACGGCGCCGCCGTTGCGGATGATGTCCCGCCGCGAATATCGCTCGCCGATTTTTTGCGCGAGCGCCGCAATCTGACCGGGACCCATCTCGGCTGCGAGCACGGCGTGTGCGGCGCCTGCACGGTCCTCGTCGACGGCGAGCCGGCGCGCTCCTGCCTGATGCTGGCCGCCGCGTGCGACGAGCGCGAGATCAGGACCATCGAGGGTTTCGCCGGCGATCCGGTCATCGGGACGCTGCGGCGTAATTTTCACCAGCACCACGCATTGCAATGCGGCTACTGCACGCCGGCGATGGTGATCACCGCGCGCGACCTGATCCTGCGGCGACGCGCGGGGTCGGAGCGCGAAATTCGTGAGGGTCTTGCCGGCAATATCTGCCGCTGCACCGGCTACACCAATATCGTCACTGCAATCGCCGAGGCGGCGAAGGAATTGGGGAAGGAGGCGGCCAATGCCTGACGACCGGCTTGGCGTCGGTGCGTCGCTGCTGCGCAGAGAGGATGACCGGCACCTGCATGGGCGCGGCCAGTTCGTCGCCGACATAAGATTGCCGGGCACAATGGACGTCGCGTTTGTCCGCAGCCCGCATGCGCATGCCCGAATCCGCTCGATCTCGGTTCCGCCGGAAGCACGCGGCTGCGTCTTCACCGCGGCAGACATGCCGCGCGTCAAGCCGATCCGCGTCGTCTCGCACTCGACCGGCGCCAAATCGCCGCCATGGCCGCCCCTCGCCACCGACAAGGTCCGCTATGTCGGCGAAGCGATCGCCGCCTGCATTGCCCCGTCGCGCGGCGAGGCGGAAGATCTTGCCGACTCCGTCGCGGTCGATTTCGAGATATTGGAGGCGGTGGTCGACGCGCCGCGCGACATGCGCGGCAGCCGCCATCCGGTGCACGAGCAGTGGGGCGACAATCTTTATGTCGAGCACGCCCTGCAGGCCGGCGACATCGACGCTGCGGCGCGCGCGGCCGAAGTGACGGTGACCCGAGAATTCCGCATGCAGCGGCAGTCGGGCGCGCCGCTCGAATGCCGCGGTGTGCTCGCCTATCGCGACTATCGCCTCGACGAAGTCGTTGTCTATGCCTCGACCCAGACGCCGCATACCGTGCGCGTCGCATTGGCCGAGATCCTCGACATCGACGAGCGCCGCATCCGCGTCGTCGCGCCCGATGTCGGCGGCGGCTTCGGGCCCAAGGCCCGGCTCTACCCGGAGGAGATCATCCTGGCGGCACTGGCGCTCGAGCTCGATCACCCGGTGCGCTGGATCGAGGACCGCAACGAGCATCTCTTAACGACGGCGCACACCCGCGACCATCATTACAAGGTCACCGCCTACGCCGACCGGCAAGGCCGCATTCTCGGCGTCGACGCCGAGATCGTCGTCGATGCCGGAGCCTATGGGCTGTGGCCGCAGGGGCCCTATCATGAAGCCGGCATGGTGGCGCGCGCCTTGCCGGGGCCATACACGATTCCGAACTACCGCGCGAAGCACTATACGGTGGCGACGAACAAGACGCCGCTCGGCCCCTACCGCGGGGTCGGCCGTCCGGGCGCGTGCTTTGTCATCGAACGGCTGATCGATGAGATCGCCCGCGCGATCGGGCGTGAGCCCAATGAGGTGCGGCTCGTCAACATGGTGCGCCGCGAGCAGATGCCGTTCACGTCGATCGGCGGCATGCGCTTCGACAGCGGCGATTATGCGCAGAGCGTGCGGCTGTGCGCCGAGCTGCTGGACATGCCGGCGATCCGCGCGCGCCAGCAGCGCAGTGAGCCGGACGGACGGCTGATCGGCATTGGGTTTGCCAGCTTTGCCGAGCAGACCGCGCACGGCGCCGCCGAGTTCGCCTCCCGCGGCGCCTCGATCATCCCCGGTTTCGAGAGCTGCACCGCGCGCATCCTGACCGATGGCAGCGTCGTTTTGATGGTCGGCATCCAGTCGCACGGCCAGGGCCTCGAAACCGCGCTGTCGCAGGTCGCCGCCGAGGAGCTCGGCATCGACCCGGCGCAGATCTCGGTGCGCCACGGCGACACCGAAAGCACCGCCTTCGGGTTTGGCACCTTCGCCTCGCGCAGCATGGTCATGTCGGGCGGCGCGGTGGCGCGCGCCAGCCGCATGTTGCGCGACAAGCTGTGCCGGATCGGCGCGCATCTGTTGCAATGCGAGGTCGGCGACGGTGCGCTGCGCCGGCGGCGCGGTAGCGGGCCGCAGGGCTCGGTCACGATCGCCGAGATCGCCAAGGTCGCGCATTTGCGCATGGACGGATTGCCGCCCGGGGTCGAGCCGCTGCTCGACGCGACCGCCACCTACGAGCCGGCGATCAGCACCGGCGTCTATTCCTATGCGACGCACGGCGCCGTCGTCGCGGTCGACCCGGAGACCGGCTCCATCGAGCTGCTCGACTTCGCCGTCGCCGAGGATTGCGGCACGATGGTCAACCCGATGCTCGTCGAAGGCCAGATCCGCGGCGGCGTCGTGCAGGGCATCGGCACCGCGCTCTACGAGGAGATCCCCTACGACGAGGCAGGCCAGCCGCTCGCCGCGACGCTTCGCCGACTACCAGCTGCCCGGCGCCTTCGAAATGCCGGCGATCAAGATCGGCCACCTCCACACCCCCACCCCGCACACCGAATACGGCATGAAGGGGATGGGCGAGGGCGGCGCCGTCGCGCCGCCCGCCGCGATCGCCAACGCCGTGCGCGACGCCCTCGCCGCGATCGGCGCCGAAGTCAACGAAACGCCGATCACCCCCCGGCGGGTGATGGCGGCGATCCGAAGGGCGGAAGAGGCGGTAACGAATTCTTAACCCTCCCGCGCGACATTGCTCGCTGGGGGCCAAAACGCGGCGATTAGAAAAAAGCCTATTCGACGACCGTAATGGCGGCGATCTTCGGGTCATCATCACTGCCCCAGTTGGTGGGGATGGTCGAAAACATCCCCGAGTATTTGGTTCGGATGGTGCGCCGTCCCTTAACCGGCGAAGGCAGCGATCCCAGGCACGACCCCGGTCATCGCTTTCGGGGACCCACGCCGAGCCGAGATCGCAACGTTAGGCATCAACCCGAGCTTCCACGAATTCCGTAGCAAAGACGGTGGCTTCCTCGCAGGACCGAAGCGCCGTCTCTCAACACTCAAATCGCTCGGTGCGGACAGTACAGCAGCGCTCACCACAGATCAGATTCAAATCGTCGTAACGGAGTGCGCCGCTTACTTTCTCAGAAATCCGTATCGACGCTGGTTCGATCCGCTCGATCAGGTGCTGCGACATGGTCTTGGGGCCAGCTATTACGATGCCAGCGCCTGCCATCTCGACCTTGTGCAGTGGGCGACCGTACCTGCATGGAGCGAGCTGCCGCCAGCAATAAGACACAGCTTGATCGAAGAGGGCGTTCTGCATCTTCGGAACCACCTGCAATTTGGGAACCTACGGCTCGTTCTCCTCAACGGTCGTGAAGTCCTGCATCACGTCACCCGTATCGGTTTGGCCAAGCTGCAGGCGCACGAGACATTTGATGTCAGTGCGCACCTATCATGCTCTCTTTATTGGGGTGACGGCGGAGGTGTGCGGTTCGTCGGTTGGTCGACCAACTTGCAGAGCAGTCGTGGCGTTAGTCGGGATTTCAGAGATCGGCTGGCGCGGTGGCTTGCCGGTACCACGGAACTCTCCGAAGCTCACGTGGGTGGAAGCCAATTAACGGCTCGGCCTGGGCACGCTCTGGATGCTCGCGGATACGTGGTGAGGAGCACCGTTTTGGCGAACAAAGCTGAGCTACTGCCCCTTTTGAAAACCTGGCTTGAGACCTCCGATGCACTGACCGTAGGTAACGCGAAGCGCGGCCAGACGCCGTGGGTCTATGTCGCCCTAGACCGGCAACAGCGGGCCGTAATGAACTCAGACACTACGCGGGCAGCGATTGGGGAATATGTAACTGAAGCGCAGGCGCGCGGCGCCGACTTGCCATGGTTGGTAAGGCCGAACAAGCTGAATGGCCACTGGAATAAGCTCGTATTTCGGGCAGATCGCAAGCCAACCCCGGGCTGGTACTGCTACCTCAAGCCGGCTGCTACCGGCCCCGAGGAGCTATGAGATAATGCGCTCGTCGGCCAGCCCGGTCTTCGTACAGTTCCCCCATCCCGGAACAGAGCACAACCCGCGTAATTTATACCGTCAACCGTGGAACAGGTGCGACCATCGCCGGAAATTTCTACTGAGCAATGGCCGCTATGTTGCCAAAGATGGGTCCCTCTGCGACGCTCCCCTGGCGTTCTGGGGGGAGTGGGAAGCACCCTCTTACATCAAAGAAAGATGGTCACAAAAAGGGTCGCTTCCACGTTTCCTCCATACGCCAGTCTGGGAATATCCGACAAATTCGGACCCTCGGCAGAACACCGATCCTTGGGTGTTCGGGGATTGTTTTCGCTACAGCAACTGCAAACAGCTTAGCCAATCCGCTCTGAGGAGGCTGGCACCGGGCTCGATCATCTTGTTCGGATCGGGCTCGCGCCGTGACGGCTCCTTCGCAATCGACACCGTTTTTGTTGTTGCGGATTCCATCCGGTTCTCGCCCGCGGAACCGCCGGAGACCGATGACGCCTTTCGCGTCTGTACAATCGAGTCGCTCCGAACGAGTGGAGATGCCAGCAAGCAATTTATGCTGTATCGAGGGGCGACATATGAAGCTCGGATAAACGGAATGTACTCGTTCGTTCCGTGTCACCGCGCAGACAGCGAGATAGTGCGGTTCCCGCGACCGCCTGTGGCGTTGCCTCTCTGCTGCGTCAATCCGAGTAGCACGCAGTCGCCCAGTGGCGCGGGGAGGCCCCGCACTATGGCAGAGTTGCTCGACGTGTGGGAGATCGTGCGCGAACAGGTCCTCAAAGCCGACTGCCTCCTCGGGGTCCATTTCTCGACGCCGCGCCTCGATCACGGTCCGACCGACGCGCCTTAACGATCGACCCGGCGTGGATTTCGGTGCGCCACGGCGACACCGAGTGCACGGCTTTCGGGTTTGTCATTTTCGCCTCGCGCAGCATGGTGAAGTCGGGGGCGCGGCGGCGCGCGCCAGCCGAATGTTGCGCGACAAGCTCTGCCGGACCGGCGCCCATCTGCTGCAATGCGATGTCGCCGAGACGCGCTGCGCCGGCGGCATGGTGTCGGGGCCGCAGGGCTCGGTCACGAGCGCCGAGATCGCCAAAGTGGCTCATCTGCGCATGGACGGATTGCCGCAAGGGGTCGATCCATTGCTCGACGCAACCGCGACCTACGAGCCGGCGATCAGCACCGGCGTTTATTCTTACGCGACGCATGGCGCCGTCGTCGCGGTCGATCCCGAGACCGGGTTTGTCGAATTGCTCGACTATGCGGTCGCTGAGGATTGCGGCACGACGGTCGACCCGCTGCTCGTCGAAGGCCAGATCCGCGGCGTCGTCGAAGGCGTCGGTACGGCCCTTTACGAAGAGGTCCCTACGACGAGACATACCAGTCGCTCGCCGGCACCCTGGCCGATTACCTGCTCCCCGATGCTGCCGAGATGCCGGCAATCAGAATCGGCCACCTCCACACCCCAACCCACACACCGAATACGGCATGAAGGGCATCGGTGAAGGCGGCGCCGACGCCGTACCCGGTGTGCTCCCGGCAAGCGGCGCCGAAGTCAACGAAACTCCGATCACACCGAGGAGGGTGGTAGCGGCGTACTAAAAAGCCCGCGAGATAGTGCCCGCGGTGTGAAGATGCATCCCGGATTACAACGGCAGGCTCTCTATGTCCGTCTGCGAGAAATCGTTTCCTTGGTAGAGCAACGGCAATCGCCGGGCTTTTGCGAGAGCGTAGGCAAAGCAGTCGCCATAGTTGAGGCCGGCCGGATGTCGGCCCCTGCCAAAGCGCCGCCAAGCGGCGCGCGCGATCTCGGCTTGATCTTGGTCAACTGCAACAATTTCGATAGTGGCGCGATAGAGCATCAAATCGAGCTCGCGTCCACCGGGTTCGCCCTTTCGGCTTTCGATCACGATCGAGGTTTCCAGCAAGTTTGCCGCCGATAACAGGCGCGGAGAACTCGTCTCGATCAGCTGCGCGATGCGGGCCGCAGTCGCTTCGTTCAGCAGCACGGCTATAATGGCCGAAGTATCGATGACCATCAGGCGGGCAGCCCGTGCTCGTCATAGCCGAGGATCTCATTAGCCGTCCGCCTATCGAGATCCGGCAACGACGCACAGCGCCCGCCGATTTCGAGGATTTCGGCGGCCAGGCTGCGCCCGCCTCGGTCGTGTCGGATTCGCTGCAGCCGCTCTTCGGCAGCTCTGCGGACCGCGGTTGTAACCGTCTCTCCGGTCAGTGCCGCGAGCTCGCGCACGGATTTTTCCGTTGTTGGGTCTTTGATGTTGAGTGACATTGCATTCTGGCCTTGCAGAATTTTTCTGCTCATAAATACACTGAAAAAATGGAGGTGACAAGAACCTCGGGGCCGGCAACGCGTCGTTTCCTCTGGAGTTAAGCGTCGCTACCGTTGTTGTCTGACCCCGCCCTCGGAGGGCCAGCGCCGGGATTCTCGCTTGTCGAGCGGTCGGTCGTTGACGCTGACTAGTCTCCGCTGCCGCGCGGCGCGGCGGCACGGCGCAGGCGGTCGTTGATTGCGCGGCCGAGGCCGTGCTCCGGGATCGGCATTACCGCGATCCCGGTGAAAGACGGGCGGTCGAGACGGCGCAGCATCGCGAATAGATTGGCCGCCGCCTCGGCAAGGTCGCCGGAGCGGCTGAGCCACAGCACCTCCGCGAAGCCGGGCGGCGCGTCAGGGCCGAACGCGAGCAAGGTCTCGCCGGGACGAGCCTCGGTTGCGGCGAGACGGACCGGCAGACCGGGTGCGTAATGGCTCGCCAGCATGCCCGGTGATTTCGGCAGGGCCGGGCCGGGAAGGGCGATTGATCCGAGCAATTCGGTCAGAGTCTCGAGGGCTACGGCGCCGGGACGGAGCAGGGCAGGGGCCTCCCCGGAAAGATCGAGGACGGTCGATTCGAGACCGAGCGGGGTCGGGCCATCGTCGAGGATCAGCGCGACATCGTCGCCGAGCTCTTCGGCGACATGCGCGGCTGAGGTCGGGCTGACCCGGCCCGAGCGGTTGGCCGAGGGAGCGGCGATTGGACGGCCCGTCTCGCGCAGCAACACCTGCGCGACCGGATGGGCGGGGACCCGTACCGCCACCGTGTCGAGGCCGGCGCTCGCCAACAGCGACAATCCGGCGGCGTGTCGCCTGGGCAATACGAGCGTCAACGGCCCCGGCCAGAACCGGGCGGCGGCATGACGGCCGGGCGAATTGAAGACGGCCAGGGTCTCGGCTTCGGAGAGATCGCAAACATGCACGATCAGCGGGTTGAAGTGCGGCCGAGCCTTGGTTGCGAAGATACCAGCGACGGCGCGGTCGTTTGTCGCATCGCCGCCGAGCCCATACACGGTCTCGGTCGGGAACGCGACGAGCTGCCCCGCGCGCAGGAGTGCGCCCGCGCGGGCGATCGTCGCTGCGCCGGCGGCGGCAATATTAGCCATCAGTCGCGGCTCGTCCCGTGAGCCGTCGACCATGCCCGAATCGCTGCAGGGGCGGAACAGCCACGCTCGCGGGGTCGCGAAGCAAGGTTTCGTCGTTATTCGGCCGCTGGCCGCTCGGTCGCGGCGGTGCGGCGCGCGTGCCGCTCGATCTCCGATTGGATCGCGGCGCTGGCTTTCCCAAGAAAATCCTCGTGATGCCGCTCGGCAAAGTCGTAGCTGGCGCGCAATAAATCGCGGCTCTTCTGGAAATGCGGGTGCACGAAACGCGCCATCAGCTCGTAATGCCTTTTGGTGGCGTCCCAATCGGCCCAGTTCTGCGCCAGCTCGCACAGCACCCCGAACCCGCCCGACCCTTGGACCAGGCGCTCGACATAAGCGACGGCATCGTCGGGGGTGCCGATGCACGCCGTTCCGGTTTCGATCAGCCACTCTATCGGGTCGCCGACATCGGCCGGGATGATCGGGAACGTGGCGATGTCACGAAAATAATTGGCGAAGGCCTGCACGCCGAACTGCATATTCTTGCGCGCCTGCTCGCGTGTATCGGCGATATGGAAGAAACCGACGACACGCCAGTCTTTGCGGTTTGGCGTATGGCCATTGGCGCGCGCAGTCTCCTCATAAAGCCCCCAATTGGCGGTATGGCGCTCCATCTGCGCCGGGGCGGTGCCGCCGATCGACAGCAGGCCGATACCGTATTTGCCGGCCAGCAGCGATCCTGAAGGTGAGCGCGCGGCCGCCACCGCCAATTCCATCGTCGGGTGCGAATAGGGCCGCAGTTGCAATTGCGCGTCGGTCAGGCTGAACCAGTCGGTCTTGCGGTTCACCATCTCACCCCGCAGCAGCGGGATGATGACCTCGAGCCCCTCGTTCATCATGCGCCGCTGGTCGCCGGGGTCGATGCCGATCTTCAGGGCGTCGTGCACGAGGGCGCCGGGGCCGACCCCGAACATCGCCCGGCCGCGCGTCATATGGTCGAGCTGCACCATGCGGTCGGCCAGCATGAACGGATTGTGATACGGCAACGAAACGACTCCGGTGCCGAGCCGGATATGCCGGGTCCGCTGCGCCGCCGCGGCAATGAACATCTCCGGACAGGCGATCAGCTCGAAGCCGCCGGAATGGTGCTCACCGATCCACGCCTCATGATAATTCAGCCGGTCGAGATGCTCGAGCAGTTCGAGGTCGCGCTCCATCGAGAGCGTCGGGTTCTCGTCGTGGTTGTGAAACGGCGCGAGAAAAATGCCGCTGCGCAGGTAGAGATGGTCCATGCCGAGGTCCTCCGGCAGAAAGCCTGTTGCGGCGGATGGTCTGCCATCGGTCTCTTTGCCGCAAGCTAATTTCCCCCTTCTGGGCGTTCCTGCTATCATGGCTGCCATTACGTTGAGGAGGAGGCAAACATGTCAGAGCTCGGCGCCGACGCGATGCGGGGAGTTCCGTGGCCCTCGAATGGCCTGACCGAGATCCCGTTCCGCCTCTATACCGATCCCGGCCAATACCGGCTCGAACAGGAGCGGATCTTCAAGGGCCCGACATGGAACTTTCTGTGTCTGACCTCCGAGATCCCGAGCGCGGGGGATTACATCGCCTCGACAATCGGCGAGACCGCGGTCATTGTCACCCGCGACGCCGAGGGCGAAATCAATGCCTTTGTCAATCGCTGCGCGCATCGCGGCAACCTTTTGTGCCTCGAGCGGCGCGGCAACGTCAAAGAGATCAGCTGCATCTATCACGGCTGGACCTATGACCTGACCGGGAAATTGACCGGCGTCGCGTTCGAGCGCGGGGTCAAGCGGCAAGGCGGCATGCCTCCGGAGTTTCGCAAGGACGAACACAATCTGCAGCGGCTGCGGGTCGCCGAGTTCGCCGGTTTGGTGTTCGGATCGTTCCGCGACGACACGCCCGAGCTCGAAACTTATCTGGGGCCGAAAATTTCTGCCGGCATCAGCCGCGTGCTGAACCGGCCCGCCCGCATTCTCGGCCGCAGCACGCAGGTATTGCCCAATAACTGGAAGCTCTATGCCGAAAACGTCAAGGACACCTACCACGCTAGCATCTTGCATCTGTTTCTGACGACTTTCCGCATCAACCGCCTGAGCCAGGAGGGCGGGATCGTCATGGACGACAGCGGGGCGCATCACTTCAGCTATTCGAAACTCGACTACGCGCAGGAGGACGCTGATTACAAAGAGGCGGCGCTGCGCTCGGACAGCGGGTTCGGCCTCAAAGACAGCTCGGTCATCGAATCGGTCGACGAATATGGCGACGGCATCTCGGTGCAGATCCTGACCGTTTTCCCAAGCATGGTTTTGCAGCAGATCCGCAATACGATTGCGGTTCGCGTCATCCGCCCGCGCGGGCTCGAAAAGACCGAGCTCGAATGGATCCATCTGGGCTTTGAGGACGACGACGACACGATGACCGAACGGCGCCTCAGGCAAGGCAATCTGGTCGGCGCGGCCGGCTACATCTCGATGGAGGATGGCTGCATCGGCGGGCTGGTCCAGCGCGGTATACGCTACAACGACGAGGACACAGGTGTTGTCATGATGGGCGGGTATGACGCCGAGCCGCAGCCCTTCCGCGCGAGCGAAGCGGCGATCCGCGGCTTCTGGAAGGAATACCGCGCGCTTACCGGCAGTTGACGCGCTCATGGACGAGGTCGCCGTCCGGCTCGGTGTTCAAGAGCTGATCGCCGCCTATGTCGACTGCATCGACGAGGACCGGCTAGAGGACTGGCCGGACTTTTTCGTCGAGCAGTGCCGCTACGTGATCACCAGCCGCGCCAGTCACGAGACGGGATTGCCGCACGGCGTCGTCTATGCGGCGTCGCGCGGCATGCTGATCGACCGCGTCACCGCGCTGCGTCAGGCAAATATTTTCGAACCGCACCGCTACCGCCACATCGTCGGCCCGATCCGCCTCGAGCAGGTCGACGCCACAGTGGCGCAGGTGCGATCGAATTTTATTGCCGTGCGCATCATGCACGACGGCGAGATGGCGCTGTTCGCCGCCGGCCGCTATCTCGACCGCATCGCTCTGACGAGCCAGCCCTACCGCTTCATCGAACGCCTCATCGTCCTCGACAGCCAAAAGATCGATACATTGCTGGTGATCCCGCTTTAAATTTAACCCAGTGCCAGCTTCGCGCCTAACCGAAGGTCTTCACGGCCTGTTCAATGGCCGGTGCTGCCCTCTGGAGATCCTCTGGGATCATTGCTGGCGTCGCTTCGATGCTGGCGTTCAATGCCAGAAACCACGGCTCCGCAATTCGCGCGAGCTCTGAAGCGTCATTCATGTTGAGTATCAGAATGCCGGTGCGCCGGCCGCCCTCGGCAATGAAATAGGCAGCCTCGGGCTTTTGTTGCTCGAGGATGGTCTGGATCACCTTGAAGCCGTCTTTTTTTGCAGCTGCGTTGCCGGCCTCGACCGGAAACGAAACTTTGACCAGGAATCGCATTACCTGCCTCCCCATCTCACGTTTGCGCCGAGACCATGACACGGACGGCAGGTCAGGGACAGCGCCCACAGCCGGTGTCCTCTTCCCTTGCGGCGATCCAATAGGATAGCCTGGGGCTGACAAAATGGTGGAGTGGCGGCATGCGCGACGGCGGGACTGCCGGGTACCTCGACGATTTCCGGGCGCGCGGTGAGGCGATCGCCGAGGCGTGCACGCGTTGCGGGGCGTGTTTTCGGGCGTGCCCGATGGCTGGGCCGGCCGGGCTCGGCGAGGTGGACCCGGAAGAAACAGCGGCCGGCATCATCGACCTGATCACCGGCGGCGCGGGCACCGCCGCGGCGGCCCGTTGGGCTTCGGTGTGCAGCGGCAGCGGCAATTGCATTCCGGCCTGCCCCGAGGGCATCAACACGCGCTTCATGGTCCAGCTCGCCCGTGGTTTTGCCCGGGCGCCGGCCGGCGGCGCGCCGCTCAACAGGCGTTGGCGGCAGGGCTTCCAGACGATGAGCCGCGGCGTGCGGATCCTGTCGCGCCTGCAATTGCCGCCCGAGACATTGGCCCGCGTCAGAGGGCAATCCGCGGAGCAGCCGCGCCAAAACCCGCCAGACGTCGTCTTCTACACCGGGTGCAATATATTAAAGACGCCGCACATCGCGCTGTTGTGCCTCGACGTGCTCGATCTGCTCGGGGTCGATTACGAGGTCATGGGCGGGCCCGGGCAGTGCTGCGGGGTCTATCAGTTCCGCGAGGGCGATTTCGAAAACACCGCCCGCGTGTCCTACACGACGATCGACCGCCTGGCCTCGGCCGGCACCTCGACGGTGCTGTCCTGGTGTCCCAGTTGCCAGATCCAGATCGGCGAGGTGACGTTGCCGAGCTATGAGGCGCGGTTCGGCGCGCGGCCGTTCGACCTGAACCCGTTCCTGGTGTTTCTCGCCGACCACGCGGAGGCTCTCGCCCCGATGATGAAATACCGGGTCGAGAAACGCGTGGCCTTGCACGAACGGCCGGTCTTGCCCTCGGTGCAGGCGGCAGTGCGCGAGCTGTTGGCGATCATACCGGGTGTTGAGCTTATCGAGATCGACGTGCCCCGCGTCGGGACGCAGGCCAACAGCCTGGCGGTATTGCCGGCGTTCAAGCGCGAGCTCGTCGCCCGCGAGCTCGCGGCCGTGGCCGATGCCGGCGTGACGACGCTCGCCACGATTTACCATGCCTGCCATCGCGAGCTTTGCGATGTCGGCGACGGGCGCAGCTTCGAGGTCGTCAATTTCATGGAGATCCTCGGTGAAGGGCTCGGCCTTCGTGCCGCGGATCTCTACAAACGGCTCAAGATGATCAGGGACGTCGACGACATCATCGTCGAGACGAGCCCGCTCATCGCCGAGCACGGGCTCGACCTCGACACGGTGCGCGACGCACTGCTCCAAGAATTCGCGGCGCACTGACCAAGTGTCCGCCGCGATGGATGATCTCGCATGGGACGCGCTCTAAATCCGCCCTGGAATTGGCATCGCGAGCGGAGCGAAGCGATCTCAGGCCGCTGAGCGACCATTCGGTCGAGATTGCTTCGTCGCGCAAGGCGCCCCTTGCAATGACGGCCTCACCTCGGGCTAGCCCGCAGCGGCATTCCGCAGCACGCGCTGGGCGATGCTCCAGCGGTGGACCTCTGAGGGGCCGTCGTAGATCCGGAACGGGCGGACTTCGCGGAACAGGCGCGCGACGATCGTGTCGTCGGTGATGCCGAGACCGCCGAGGATCTGCATGCTACGGTCGACGACCCGCCAGATGGCCTCCGAGCAGATGACCTTCGCCATGCTCGAACTCGTGGCGGCCTCGCTGGCCCTGGTCGAGGACCCAGGCGGTGTGCCAGATCACGAGCCGGCACTGGTGGATGTCCATCTCGTTATCGGCGAGCATGAACCCGACCCCCTCATGCTCGCCAATGGGCTTGCCGAAGGCGGTGCGCCTCAGCGCGTAATCGGTCGCGATATCCTGGGCGCGGCGCGCGGCGCCGAGCCAGCGCATGCAATGGGTCAAGCGCGCCGGGGCCAGCCGCACTTGCGCGTAACGAAAGCCCTCGCCGACCCGCCCCAGAACCTGGCTTTCGGGCACCCGCAATCCGTCGAGCCGGACGACTGCATGACCCCCGGTCATGTATTGGTCGAGGGTGTCCAGCACCCGTTCGATATGAATCCCCGGCGCGCTCATCGGCGCGAGGAACATCGTCGCGCCGGCGGGTCCACCCATGTCGCTCTCGTTGCGCGCCATGACGATGCCGAGATCGGCGCCGACCGCTCCGGTGATCAGCCATTTGCGGCCGTCGATGACAAATTCGTCACCGTCGCGGCGGGCGGTCGTCAGCAGCATCGAGGGGTCCGCTCCAGCGCCGGGAGCCGGTTCGGTCATCATGAAGCATGAGCGCATCTGCCCCGCCGCCATCGGCCGCAGCCATTGCTCCTTCTGGCGCTGCTCGGCGACTTCTTCGAGAAGGTGCATATTGCCCTCGTCGGGCGCGAAGCAGTTGAGCGCCACCGGCCCGAGCGGCGAGTAGCCGGCGGCCTCGAATACGACCGCCTTGCCGCGGTGATCGAGCCCGAGCCCGCCCCAATCGCGGCCGACATGCGGGCTGAGGAGACCTGCCTCGCGCCCGAGCGCGACGAGTTCGCGCCGCAAGTCCTCGCTCGGCCCGTGCGCGGTTTGCCGCGGGTCGGTCTCGAACGGCAGGACCCTGTCTCGCACAAACTGGTCGGTGCGCTCCTTCAGCTCGGCGAGATCGTCAGACAGCGAAAAGTCCATCAGTATCTCCGGTCCGCGAAAAGCGAGGTTAACTGAGGATATGGTCCAGCTTTCCGCCGGAATACGTCAAGGCGGCGTCATTCATTGTGATCAATACAGCTTGAGTTGACATTTATTGCGATTCATGTAATTGTGCCGATCATATTCATTTCTCAACAAGGCGGCTAATTGCATTATCGATCAAGAGCCGCGCGCTTCGGCACGGCGATGGGAGCCGGGTTGTTCAGCGCGAGATCAGAGGAGAAGGCGATGCGAGAACCCGACAATTCCCAAGCATGCATTCGCGCCGCGCTGCGGCTGCGCCGGCGCACATTGGGTCTGACCCAGAACGACGCAGCCAATCTTCTCGGCATATCGCGGGTGAGCTATCACCGGATCGAGACCGGGGTCCGCCGCATTCGCTTTGTCGAGATCGCAGCGATTTGCGAGACCTTCAACTGCCATGTTGGAGAACTGGTGCAGGACGGCCAGCTGGCCAGTGCTTACGTCCATGCTGCCAAGGCAATTCTCGGCGAGGCGGTCCCCTGATCGCCGCAGGTCGGCAACCCGCAAACTTTACAGCAGTGACGGGTCCGCGCGGCCTCGGTCGAAGGTGAGGAAGAAGGGCATCGTCAACCGTTAAGTCTTTTCCACCTGCAATACCGCATGCTCATGATAAAAGCCGGCGGTAAAGGCGACGAGCATGCCCTTCTTCGGCTTGATCACTGTATCGAGAGCGGTAAAATAGAACTCGCCGCCCTGGTAATCGTCATTGAGGTAGACGATCCCTGAGAAATCGCGGTGCGCCATGGCGTGCGGCAAGCCGTCGGGATTGGCATTGTCGGCGTGGGGCGGCATGTAGATACCGACAGGCCAGCTCATGATTTGCAGCAGGTCGGGATAGATCGGTTCGTTCAGACGATAGACGTCCGTAATGAGGGCTGCTGCCCGGCGCTGGGCATTTAGCATATGGTCGGCTAGTTGACTGTAGGCCTTCGATACATCTGAATGCCAAATGAAGCGGCCATCCCAAAAGCCGGGAACGCGATTGACGGTCTTGGTCGACAGGTTGCGGAATGCCTCGCACAAGCCGTCACAGATCGTACCTTCGAGAAAGTTTTCGACAACCAAGCAATGCCGGTCGTGTTGAAATGGCGGGTGCCCCACTTGATCGCAGTCTCGCAGCTTTCCGTCCCCAGTGATGCGGCCTCTGCCCAGCTCATTGAGCCGGCTCTGCCGTCGGGTGATTTTGTTGAGCGGGCTGTCGTCCGACCAACGGCAGTCCGACGGCGCCTCCGCTGGACCCTCCATCGCCGGCTTCATTCGAGAGGAGCTGCGCGACGTTTGTCGACCGGTGATGCCACGCGCAGCTTGTTGATGTGATTGTCGACGACAACACCATCAGGGTGATGCCCTTTGAAATAGTATTTCAGCCACGGGTTTTTGAGAGCTTCCGGGTCATTGGCGTGAAAGCGCCTCATGAAGTCGTTGCGGGAGGTTGCGAAGGCGTCGTGCTGTCGCCCCAACTCGGGGTCTGCCGCAATGTCGCGAATTTCGGGCACACAATCCAGCACCGCCTGCTTCCGGATCGGGAAAATGAAGCAGAAGGGTTCGTCCTTTTCGAAGACGATCGTACCGGGCCTCGTCATTTGCCAGTTCATCGTGAACGGGTAAGGCAGCCAGTTGCTTTCGATGATCCCGGTCAGCGGGTAAATGCCTTCTTTGGGCGAGTTGAAGGGACCGCTGGCCAGCAGGTCCCACTTGTCGTCGGTCCGAAAGATGTAGTCAGTATGAAAGGTCACAATGCCGCTGGAGAAATGGGACCGGCAAAACGCCGAGACCGTTCTTCCATCGGGCATGGTTTGGAGCGCCCGAACCGTTAAATCTTCGGTCCGCGGGCCACCGTTCCAATCGATCGCTAGAGCGATGGGGCAGAGAATGTCCCAACCATGCGCGTTGGCAATCGACAGCGGCAGACACCGATAGGCGTGACGGTCCGGAAAATCATCCATCCATCGGCGGGAAGCACGAGCCGGCACAATCTTTGGTGGATCACTATTGAGTGCAAAGCAATCTAATTTCATCAGATCAGGGCCTAACCGGCAATATGTAACCGGCTCGCTAGACTATTGGTGCTTCCGAGTTATAAGATATCTTAGAACAAACCATGAATCCTGTCAAGCAAGATCGCGCAGCAGCTTTGCCCGCTCGGTCGCGGCGGAGGTCATAAAACCGAGATCGCCGCCTCCCAGTACCAGCCGCACGCCCATCCCGATATAGCGGCGCAGCAGGCTCTCTTTGTAGACGCCGCCTATTCCGGCGAACTTCCCATGGACGTTGCAGGCCTCGACGACGGTGCGGTACGCATCGACGATGCGGTCGTCGCCGAATTGACCGGGAATCCCGAGTTCCATGGACAGATCGCTCGTCCCGATCAGCAGCGAGTCGATCCCCGGCACTGCGGCGATCGCTGGCGCGTTGGCTATCGCCCGCGGTGTTTCGAGCATCACGATGACGAGAGTGGCGGCGTTTATTGCCGCGCAGGCAGCGCCGGCGGCGATCGGAACATAGCCGAAATGCGGCAACCCGCCCGCGATCGAGCGATGGCCTTGCGGCGGATAGCGCAGACGGTCGGCGATCTCGCGCGCCTCCTCGACCGTGTCGACATGCGGCATGACGATGCCGAGCGCGCCGCCGTCGAGAACCCGGGTGGCGAGCCAGAACTGCCCTGCCGGAACCCGCACGATCGGTGCGATCCCGGCGCCGAGCGCGGCGACCGAGATCTGCACCGCGGTGTCGAGGTCCATCGAATTGTGCTCGAGGTCGAGGAACAGCCAGTCGTAACCGCAGGCCTTCATGATCGAGGCGATGTCGACGGTGCGGCTCTGGCGGATGCCGACGCCGAGTGCCAATTTGCCGGCCTCGAGGCGTTCGCGGGCCGGGTTGCGCAGTGTGGGTTCCATAACGTGCCTCCTTTTGGTCCTATCGTGCCAATGACGCTTCGAATGAGCGAGGCGATCGGTTAATTCTAGATCGTCTTGGTGGGAGGAGAACAGGGCATGGAAAACCGCAACCGGCGGGTGCTGCTGAAACGGCGCCCGACCGGCGCGCCGACAACCGCTGATTTCGAGATTGCCGACGGGCCGATCCCCGACCCGGGCGATGGCGAGGCTCTGGTGCGCGGCATCTATCTCTCGCTCGACCCTTATATGCGCGGCCGCATCAGCGGGGCGCGCTCCTATGCGAAGCCGGTCGACATCGGCGCCGTCATGGAGGGTCGGGTGGTCGGACACGTTGTGCGCTCGCGCGATCCCGGCTTTCGCGAGGGTGATTATGTTTACGGCGGCTACGGGTGGCAGCTCTATAGCGCGGTGCCGGCAAAGGACCTCATCAAGCTCGATCCCAACGAGGCGCCGCTGTCGACGGCGCTGGGCGTCCTCGGCATGCCGGGCCTTACCGCCTATGTCGGGCTTAGGGAGATCGGGCGGCCGCAGCACGGCGAGACCGTGGTCGTGTCGGCTGCTTCGGGCGCGGTTGGCGGTGTCGCCGGTCAGCTCGCCAGGCGCGCCGGGGCACGGGTCGTCGGGATTGCCGGCGGCGCCGACAAATGCCGCTATGTCGAAGGCGAGCTCGGCTTCGACGCCTGCGTCGACCATCGCTCGGCAGATCTGGGGGCCGCCCTCGACCGTGCCTGTCCGAAGGGCATCGACGTTTATTGGGAGAACGTCGGCGGTGCGGTCCAGCAAGCGGTGTTCCCGCGCCTCAACGATTTCGGCCGCATGGTGATGTGCGGCATGGTCTCGGAATACAACGACGTCGAGCCGCGCCCCGGTCCCAATTTGATGGCGGCAGTGCGCAAGCGGCTCAAGATCCAGGGCTTCATCGTCAGCGACCAATGGGAGCGTTTTGGCGAGTATCGCGCGATGGCGGCGCCGCTGGTCCGCAGTGGCGAGCTGAAATACCGCGAGGACATCGTGGACGGTCTCGACCGGGCGCCCGAGGCCTTCATCGGCCTGCTGAACGGCCGCAATTTCGGCAAGCTCTTGATCAAGCTCGGCGACGATCCGACGGCTGGAAGCTAAAAGCTCGGCGAGGAAGGTGCCTGATGCGCTGGATATCGACGATCGCGATACTCTCGGCCTGCGCGGCTTGTCAGTCCCCACAGGTTGCGGTCGTGCCGCCAGCGGAACCCGTATGCCACGACTTCGCCACGCCGATAACGGCGGGCGGGCAACCGGAGCAGGCCAAGGGCCAAGCATGTGAGCAGCCGGACGGCAGCTGGCAAATGGTGCAGAACACACCGGGATTGCCGGCCCAAACCTATGTCTTGGAGCCGCCGGGCCAGCCGGCCGCCGCGGCGAGCACCCCTGCACAGCTGTTGCCGAGCCGGTCCCCACCCAATCAGTCGCCCTGTAGTAGCTATACGGCTCCTGTCACGGTAGGCGGGCAGCCGCGGCAGGCATTTATCGAGGCCTGTCCGCAACCCGACGGAAGCTGGACAATCACGCAGAATACGCCGGGGTTGCCGACGCAGGTCTACCAGGTGCCGCCGCCCGCGTCCTCGCCCTACCCCTACGACTACCTGTACCCGGTCGACTACGCCTATCCCGAATTCTTTCCTTATTGGCTCGGCGCGCCCTGGTACTTTGGTCTCGCGCCGTCGATCGTCGTCGTACAGCGGTTCCACCATTTCCATTATGGCTTTCCTCGTGGCTTCAGCCACGGTTTCGCCCGCGGTTTTGGCCCTAGCTTCGGCATAGCCCGCGGCGGCGGGGGCGGGGGCGGACGGCGTTAGCAGAGACGGGGCGGGATCATGAGCGTGCAAGCGATCGGCCAACCGGTACGCAGAGAAGAGGATCTGCGCCTCCTCAGAGGCAGAGGCCGGTATGTCGACGACATCAGGGAGCCGCACGAAGCGCGCGGCTATGTGCTACGCTCGCCTCATGCGCATGCCCGTATCTCCGCGCTCGATGCCCGGAATGCACGGGCGGCGCCGGGCGTGCTTGGGGTATTGACGGGTGAGGATCTGCGCCGCCGCGGTCTCGGCACTCTGATGCCGGGGGTCCGACGCAGGCGTCGCAATGGCGCCCCGGCCTTTGTCTGCCCGCAGCCGCTGTTGGCGCGCGATCGCGTCCGCTACGTCGGAGATCCGGTCGCGTTCATCGTCGCCGAGATATTGGACCAGGCAAAGGACGCCGCCGAACTGATCGACATCTCCTACCAGCCCTTGCCCACGGCAATCAGCGCCGAAGCGGCGCTTGCCGCCGATGCGCCAGCGGTCTGGGACGAGAACCCGGGGAACGAGGCGTTCTTTCACGAGATCGGCGACAAGTCCGCGGTCGATGCCGCCTTTGCCAAAGCCGACCGTATCGTCCGTCACACGATCCCGATCAACCGGGTCACGGCAAACAGCATGGAGCCGCGCGGGTGCCTCGCGCATTACGATCCGGATCAAGACCGTTATACGATCCGCTGCACCATTCAGTCGGTGCACGCCACCAGGGCGGCATTGGCCGATCGCATATTCAAACTGCCGCAGCACCAGTTCCGGGTGGTGTGCGACAATATGGGCGGCGGCTTTGGCATGAAGGGCGGCTGCTATGCGGAATATGGGCTGTCGCTCTGGGCATCCGAGGTGACCGGACGTCCGGTCCGCTGGATTGCCGAGCGCAGTGAAGGTCTGCTGAGCGACGAGCAGGGGCGCGGCAGCGTCGTCGAGACTGCGCTGGCGCTCGACAGGGAAGGGCGGTTTATGGCGCTGCGGGCGCAGTGGAAGGCGGCCATCGGCGCTTATTTTTCGACCGATCGTCCGACCATACCGCTGACCATCGGGCTCGGTTGTCTGGTCAATACCTACGGGATCCCGGCGGTTCACGCGCAAGTCCTCGCGGTTCTGACCAACACGATGAGCATTGCGCCCTACCGCGGGGGCAGCCGGCCCGAGCCGATCTATGTGATCGAAACGATTATCGACAAAGCCGCCCGCGAGCTGGGCATCGAGCCCGCCGAGCTGCGCCGCCGCAATACGATCCCCAATGAGGCGATGCCGTTCACGACGGTATTGCAGCAGACTTACGACAGCGGCGATTTCGTCAAAAACCTGCATGATTGCCTGGCGCTGGCAGATCACGGCCGTGTTGCCGAACGCCGCGAAGCGGCGAAGAAGCGCGGCAAGCTGCTCGGGGTCGGCGTGGCGACGGCGGTTGCGGCATCCGGCGGACGCGATTACGAGCACGCCGAGATCCGTTTCGACCCGTCGGGCGGCGTGGTGCTGATGACCGGCAGCATGGATCACGGCCAGGGCCATGGCACGACCTTCAAGCAGGTGCTTTCGGAAAAGCTGGGCATCGATTCCGATATGATCCGCTACCGCTATGGCGACAGCGATCTCGTGAGTATGGGGATCGGGACTTTCGGGTCGCGCTCGGCGCAGCTCGCCGGCTCGGCAATTGTCGTCGCCGCCGACCGGCTGATCGACAAGGGCCGCAAGATCGCCGCTCATATGATGGAAGCCGGGACGCACGATGTCGAATTCGCGGCCGGCAAATTCACGATTGCCGGCACCGATCGGTCGGTCGGTATTGTCGACGTCGCCAAACAGGCTTTCAACTCCACCCATTTGCCGAACGACATCGAGACCGGCTTCTCGGAGCGGGCCAATTTCGGCCCGCCTGGCTGCGCCACATTCCCCAGCGGAGCACATTGCTGCGAGGTCGAGATCGACGAGGAAACTGGTGAAGCCGCCTTGACCCGCTATGTGGCGGTCGACGATGTCGGCCGCGTCCTAAATCCGCTACTCTGCGAGGGGCAAATTCATGGCGGCATCGTTCAGGGTATCGGCCAGGCGCTGATGGAGGATCTGGTCTACGACCAGTCGAGCGGCCAGCTGCTCACCGGCTCATTCCAGGATTACGCAATGCCGCGCGCCGATGCTTTCTGCCATTTCGAGCTCGCCAACAACCCGACCTTGACGGATCGAAACCCGCTCGGCGTCAAAGGCGTCGGTGAGGCCGGCACCTTGTGCGCGATCCCGGCCGTAATGAACGCCGTCAACAACGCATTGGCGCGGATCGGCGCGCCCCGGGTGGAATCTCCGGCGACCTCGGAAAAAATATGGCGAGCGCTGGACGCAGCCCGTAAGGGCTGAGTTCCCGCAGGGGGGGCGAGCCCACACCCAATCGCCCGAACGGGACGTCGCCGGAATCCGCCGCCGGCGGGCTGGGTTCAAGCGCGCCCGCCGGACGGTAATCCGGCACGGTCCGCAGCTCCGCCACCCCGCCGAACGTCGAGCCGTTGGCGCAGCCAGCGGCGTCCAGCGACTTCGATGAACGTATAGGTGAGTGTCGCAAGAGCAAGGCTCGACGCGATCAAAGTGGCCATCGATAAAAGGGAGCCGGTCAGCGACAGATTGGCCAGATCCGTTCCGGGAAGCAGCCGCGCAATCTCCATCGTGACGAAGAGCACAAACCAATGGAGGAGGTAAAGGGAATAAGAGATGGTCCCGAGCCAAACCAGCGGCGCTGAATTGAGCAGCCGCGCGAACTGGCCTCTATTGAGCACGGCGGTCAATATCAACAGCGGAAACAGCGCGATGATGCCAAGATCCGGCGCGGCGAAGTGCAGCAGCGCTCCGAGCAGCAGCAATACCGCCGCGAATGTCGTGTCGTGGGACAAAATTGATGCATACGCGCGGCTTTGATACGCGCTGTACAGCAGCGATCCGATTATGAATTCTGGCAGGCACCGAACGATCGCGTAGGCTCCGTTCCACTGGTTGAAATAATCACCCGTGCGGTACGCCAGCCACCCCAGCACTGCCGCGAGCAACCCGCCTATTGCGCTCTTACCGACCGGCCCAATGCGCCGTGACAGAGGGAAGAGTAGCGGAAAGAGCAGATAGGCTAGAAACTCCACACTTATCGACCATGCGGGGTCATTCCAGTTCAGCTCGCGCGCCCATAGTCCCTGGAGCATCAAAAGATTAGCAAAGAACCCGCTGAGCGAGCGCTCGCCGACGAGCGGTATGGGCTCGAAGGAACCCCTCAGCGCATATGTTGCGGCCCGTTCGGCGATTGCTGTCGCCACGAAGAGCAGCAGCACCGTGATGTGCAGCGGGTATAGGCGCGCCACCCGTGCCGCCAGAAAATTCCGATAGCTCGACCCGGTTACCCGCCTTGCGAATCCCCTCCTGATAGACGTGGGTGATGACAAAGCCGCTCAGCATAAAGAACATGTCGACTGCCAGGTAGCCTTTGTACACAGCTCCCGTATACCGCTCCGGATGTACCGCCGGGAAATACCAGCAGAAGTGAAACAAGACGACCCACAGCGCAGCTACGCCGCGCAAAGGGGTGAGCGAGGCGAGTTGCCGGGCCGACCCTGGCAACCGCTTCCGACCGTGTCCGTTGTCCTCGGCGGTCCTCAACACTTGTCCGGAGGCAACCTGTATAACCATCTTCTCCAACCGGTAGTTGCCGATTGATCAAAGGACAACAATTACAGGGTTGCGGTGTTCCGTTCCGGCCATCATGCCGGTGCTGATCCGCGGATCGATTTATCAGAAAGTTCAGGCGCAGATCGGGGCACCCCACAGGCGGGCCTCTACGAAATCCGGAAGTGCAAAACCTATTTCTGGCCGCTTGTGGCGGTGCCGCCGGCAGGCCTATCCTCATCGTCGCAAAGGAGGGCTGTCCCATGGCATCCGACGGGTGGAACGATCAACGTTCTTATCTCTATTTGGGCTTGGCGGGCGAAACCGGACCGGGGCGGGCGGTGCACAGCGGTCTCTGTCGCCTTGCCGACGGCAGCGACGAATGGGAGCTTCTGCAACGCGGTTTGCCCGAGGCGCCGGCGGTGCGGGCATTGGCGGTGCACCCGCTGAAACCTGAAATCATCTATGCCGGCACCCAATCCGGCCCTTACCGCAGCGCCGACCATGGCGAGCATTGGGAAAAGATCGAGCTACCCGATCACGGCCTTCCGGTCTGGTCGGTGCTGTTTCACCCGCACGATCCGGATGTGATGTTCATCGGCTACGAGAATTGCGAGATTTACCGCAGCGACGATGCCGGTGAGCACTGGTCCCGTCTGCCGGTCAGCGTGCGCTTCCCCGAGATCACCACCGCTCCGGGCGCGAACCCGGCAAAACGGGTGCTGAAGATGGACGCCAGCGCCGCAGAGCCCGAGCTAATATATGCCGCCATCGAGGTCGGCGGCACCCTGCGCTCCACCGACGGTGGCGAACACTGGGAAAATCTGAGCCATGGCCAATACGTCAACGACGATACAGTCGATATGCATGGCGTGCTGGCCAGCCGCTGGCGGCCGAATTCGGTCTACGCTATTGGCCGGGCCGGCATGTTCCACAGCGCCGACGGCGGCGACCACTGGCGGACCGTGCCGCTCGAGCCGCTCAATGCCAAGGGACAGATCTATTGTCGCGACATCCGCGAGGTCCCCGGCAACCCGCGCAAGCTCTGGGTAGCGGCGGGAGGCGGCTTCCAAAGCGATGTCGGCGTGCTGCTGAGAAGCTCCGACGGCGGCGACAGTTGGACCCGCGTCGATATGGGGCTGCAGCCGCCGCACACGATGTTCTCCCTGACCTTCGACGAGCGTCGGCCGGCCCACATGTCCTGCGCCACCAACGGCGGCGAGGTCTACAGCAGCCGCGACGGCGGCGAGACCTGGACCACCCATCCGCGGCCGCCGGGCGGCACGCAGGTCTACGCTCTCGCCCGCGGCTGAGCAGGCGGGCCAAAGCCCGCCGCCCAAACGCCCTTGGCTACCCCTCGCTCTCCGCCCACCGCTTCATCAGCGTGTTGGAGGGGCGCGTCTCGTCGAGAAGCTTCTTGGCGGTATCGACGCCGGCGACCGGCAGAGCCTTCGGGTCTAGCAGACCGACCTGGACGAGCACGCTCGCCTGGTCCCAGTAGATGTGTTCGTGACAGATCTTGTCGCCGCGGAAATTGACGATCGCCACTGTCGGCACCTCGACATATTTGCCGGTCGGCGGCACGCCGGGCAGCAGAAAATCGATTTCGGTGTCGTGCGTGAAGCAAAACAGCATTTCGTCGACGATGCGATCGGCGCCGACCGTCCGCGAGATCGGCACCAGCCTGGTGTCGGCCGGCAGTTTCGGAATGAAATGGTGCGCATAAAAGCGGGAGAGGTCGCGCTGGCCGACACCTCCGGTCATGACCGGGACGTGATTGACGTAGGGCTGCGGGACCATCGTGCGCATTGTCGCGGCGACGTCGCGGGTGGCGAATTCGCACGTCGTATGCGTCTCCCATAGCGCCTCGAGGTCGTAATGCGGCCCGATCGCCCGGCGCAACAGGGCAATCGAGCGCGAGTGGGCGAGCCCGGCCGCTTGCTTATCGTAGGCCGGCTTGCTGGCACGATCGAAGCCGGGTGCGGCGCCGGGATAAACATAAATCGCGACCTCCGGACGGCCGGAAAAAGCCTCTTGTACACGCGCGACCGCCTCCGGCGGGGTCTGGGGATCGTTCTCGGCAAAATGGATGACGAGCGGACAGCCAACGCGCGAGACGAGGTTGAGGCCGAAATCGATGCCAAATCCGTAATAGGATACGGCGCAATCGACACCAGCCTCGGCCGCGGCGAGATAGGCGAGCTCGCCGCCGAGCCCGAAGCCGAGCGCGCCGACTTTCCCGGTGCACTCGCTGCGGGTGCGCAGGGTCGCCACCGCCGCCACAATGTCGTGAATCCCCCTGGAGAGGGCGGAGATCTCTGGACAGAGCGCGACATAGCCCTCGGCGGCGTAAAGATCGCCGAGCACGCGCAGTTGTCGATGATCATCCGATGCATCGGGGAGTACCAACAGCCCCGGCCCGCTACCTTTTTCCGGGACCGCGACGCAGGCGCGTCCGGATGCGATGTCGATAAATTGCCCGCTCATGGCGATCTCCCTTTGTGGAATGGCACCCCGTTGTAGCCCCACACCCGAGCTGCTGGAACTCTCGCCCGCCGCGGTCGTGTTCTCCTGAAAACGGGAAGACAAACGGAAGCAGCGTTGTCCGAGCAAATCGTACGATCTAAAAAAGGGCCGACCACCCCTTCGCCAAAGCCGCCCGGGCTGGCGAATGTTCTTGCGCGCAACATTCGAACCCTGCACGAGCGGCGAGCGCGCGAAGAGGCGACTGCGACATCGGAACAACGCATCGCCGGTGCGATCACCCGTTTCAGCGGGACGATGCGGTTCGTCTACGTCCACGTCGTTGTATATGGCTTCTGGATCATCGCCAATCTCGGTTTCGTGCCGGGAGTGCCCCAATTCGACCCGTCCTTTGTGATCTTGGCGATGGTGGCGTCGGTTGAGGCGATCTTTCTTTCCACCTTCATATTGATCACGCAAAACCGGATGAGCGCCGCCTCCGAAAAGCGCGCCGAGCTCGATCTGCAGATTAGTCTGCTCGCGGAGCACGAGGTCACCAAACTCGCCGCACTCTTATCAGCGGTCGCCGATCGCTTGGGTGTGGAGACCGATGTCGACGCCGAAGTCGAGGAGCTCAAGGAAGACGTGGCTCCGGAGGCGGTATTGGACGAAATAGAGGAGCCCCGGCAATGAGTGATGGTCCCGCCCCTGCGTTCGACATCGTCGAGGAGCACGAATCCCTTTTCCTGATCCGCGCCGGATCGCGTTTCGCCGTCGTCGAAAAGCGGGCGGGCCGGATTTATCCGATGATGCCCGGCGGACGGGAAGGCGAACCGATCACCGCCGAAGGGATGGCGAACGTGACGGCCGAGCAGGGTTGGCTTCCCGAGCCCGAAGGGCGCCGGCTCTTCAAAGAACTCAGCGGACGCGGCGATCGTCTCGCTCGGGTGCTTCGGTAGATCGGAGGACGGGTCAGCCGGCGGCGAGGGCTTCGATCGCCGAGGCCCACGCTTTACAGGTGTGCCGGATATCCTCGGGCGTGTGAGCCAGCGACACGTAGTATTTCTGCTCGCCCTTCAACACGCCGCGGTCGCGCAATAGCGCATTGAACCGGCGCAGCATCTCGGCGTCGCCCCGCAAAGCGCCGCGATAGTCGCGCACCGGTGCTCCGCTGAACACGGCGTCGAATAGCGGCGGCTCGCCGGTCACCTGCGCGGCCATTCCGTGCGCCTTCAGCAGCTCGGCGAGTGCGCCCATCAGTTCGCGGCCGGTGGCGAAGAGGTGATCGTAAGCTCCCGGCCTTCGCAGGATCTCCAATGTCGCGAGACCGGCTGCCGCTGCGACCGGATTGCCGGATAACGTGCCGACCTGCATCAGAAACCCGTTGTCGCCGACGGCGCTGCGGTCGAAATGGGCCATGATCTCGGCGCGCCCGGCGATCGCTGCGAGCGGGAAGCCGCCGCCGATCACTTTGCCCAGCGTGCAGAGGTCGGGGACGACGCCGTAATATTCCTGGGCGCCGCCATAAGCGAGACGGAACCCGGTCACCACCTCGTCGAAGATCAAGACGACGCCGTTTTCGGCTGTGATCTTGCGCAGCCCTTCGAGAAAGCCGGGCGCCGGCGGGATGATGCGCTGGAGCGGCTCGACGATCACGCCGGCCAGCTCGTCCTTGTGCTCGCGCACCAAGCCCGCGACCACTTCGAGGTCATTGAACGGCGCTACCAAGATCTCGTCGCGCAGGCTGCGCGGGATGCCGGCTGAATCGGGAATCGGCTGTGGGAAATTGCCGGGCCGCTTCGGGGCGAGGCTCATCAGCGAATAATCGCTCATCCCGTGATAGCCGCCCTCGAATTTGAGGATCTTGTCGCGCTTGCGGAAAGCGCGGGCGGCGCGCATCGCATAGAGGTCCGCCTCGGACCCGGTGCTGACAAACCGGACCTGCTCGGCGCAGGGCACGGCGTCAACAATCGCCTCGGCGAGCTCGATTCCGAACCGGTTGTTGGCGAAAAAGGTCGTGCCCTGCGCGACCCGCGCCTGGGCGGCGGCGGTGACCTCCGGGTGGGCATGACCGACCAGCATCGGACCGGAACCCAGCAGGAAATCGACATACTCCCTGCCGCTCTCGTCCCAGACCCGTCCGCCACGGCCCTCACGGATCACGACATCGCCGGCGAAATTGCCGAAGCTGCCGCCGGGGAGAACGCGTTTCGCCTTCTCGACGAGCCGCAGCTCGAAATCCCGCTCCGTCGCCGCGGTCACGACAACGCCTCCTCTGCTTCGGCGAGACAGCCCTCGGGAACGATATGGCGCTCGCGGGACAGAAAGATCGTTGTCCGCTTCATCAGGCGGCGCGCCATCGGGTCGAACGGTTCCCGCCGATGCATCGTGAGCCCGTTGTCCCACATCACAACATCGCCGACTTGCCACTCATGACGATAAACAAACTCGGGCCGTGTCGCGAAACTGTAGATTTCGTCGAGAAGAGCGGAGCCCGACGCGTCGTCCATGCCCTCGATACCAATCGTCGTCGTGGAATCGAGGTACAGCGCTTTGCTGCCTGTCGCCGGGTGCGTGTGAACCAGCGGATGCAAAACGGGCGGCGTCTTGCGTTTCGCCTCCGTCGAGAGCACCCGGTCGACCCCCTGATAGCCGGCCAGCCGCTTTACATAGCTGAAAACCCCACGGCGGCCCTCGACGAGTCGCTTGAGCCGGTCGGGCAGCCCGGCGTAGGCGGCGGCCAAATCCACCCATGAGGTCGTGCCGCCTTCGGGCGGCAGCTCTACCGCGTAAAGCGCGGCTCCAGTCGCCGGGTTTATCATGTAGGATTGGTCGGAATGCCATTGGAGCTCGCCGTCGCCGAGGCCGCCGATAGGATTTCCCTGCCCATCCCTGAGATTCGAGATGAGACCGATTTCCGGGATGCTAGGGGAAGCCCACTCGGTGCGGACAACGCGTTCGAGCGGGCCGAAGAGGGCGCTGAAATCGGCCAGCTCGCGCTCGGCGAGAGCCTGGCGACGGACGACCATCACCGGGTGACGCGCCCATAGCTCGCGCAGCTGATCGGCTGTTAAATCGTCCAGCGGCTCCCATAGGCGCAATCCCAGCAATTCGCGGGCAAAGCTGTCGTGCAGTGACCGGCTCTCCAATCGCATCGGTTTTTCTCCGCTGGTCATTCCGGGACGGCCCGCAGGGCCGGGCCCGGAATCCATGGACACCAGTGCATCGTAGCTTATTTGGGGCCGGTGTTCATGGCTTCCGGGCTCGCGGGCGATGCCCGCGCCCCGGAATGACTATTATTGCGCGGCGTGGCGGGGGGCTTCGAGGTCTTCGTCGTGCCGGACCGGCTGTAGCAGCAGGCCGAGCGGGCTGGCGGTGACCCGCACGGTGTCGCCATCGCGGATCTCGCCGGCGAGGATTTTCTCGGCCAAGGGGTTCTGCAATTCGCGCTGGATGATCCGCTTTAGCGGCCGGGCGCCGTAGACCGGGTCGTAGCCGGCATTGGCCAGCCACTTTTTGGCCTCGGCATCGATCTCGAGCGTGACCTTGCGATCCTCGAGCAGCTTATCCAGGTGCGCGAGCTGGATATCGACGATGCCGACCATGTCGTCGCGCGACAGGCGGTGGAACAGCAGGATCTCGTCGAGCCGGTTCAAGAATTCCGGCCGGAAGGCGGCGCGCACCGCCTCCATTACCTGACCGCGCACCGCGTCGACCATCTGGCCCTCGGGCAGGCTCGCGAGGTACTCGCTGCCGAGGTTCGAGGTCAGCACGATAAGGGTGTTGCGGAAGTCGACCGTGCGGCCCTGGCCGTCGGTCAATCGCCCGTCGTCGAGCACCTGCAGCAAGACGTTGAACACATCCGGGTGGGCCTTTTCGACCTCGTCGAAGAGGATCACCTGGTACGGCCGGCGGCGCACCGCCTCGGTCAGGCTGCCGCCTTCCTCATAGCCGACATAGCCGGGCGGGGCGCCGATGAGGCGGGCGACCGAGTGCTTCTCCATGTATTCCGACATGTCGATGCGCACCATCGCGCGCTCGTCGTCGAACAGAAAGGCCGCCAATGCCTTGGTCAATTCGGTCTTGCCGACGCCGGTCGGCCCGAGGAACAGGAACGAGCCAATCGGCCGGTTCGGGTCCTGCAAGCCGGCGCGCGCCCGGCGCACCGCCTGCGAGACCGCGGCGATCGCCTCGTCCTGGCCGACGACGCGGGCTTTGAGGGCGTCTTCCATGTGCAACAGCTTGCCGCGCTCGCCTTCGAGCATCTTTTCGACCGGCACGCCGGTCCAGCGCGAGACGACCGCGGCAATCTGCTCGGGGGTGACCGCTTCCTCGCCCATCATGCTGCGCCCTTCCTTGGTCTCCGCCTCGGCCAGTCGCTTTTCGAGGTCGGGGATGATGCCGTAGGCGAGCTCGCCGGCGCGCGTCCAGTCGCCGCGGCGCTGCACCTGCTCCAATTCGATGCGCGCCTGCTCCAATTGCTCCTTCAATTTCTGCGCACTGGCGAGCTTCTGCTTCTCGGCCTGCCACTGCGCGGTCAATTCGGCCGATTGTTGTTCGAGCTGGGTCAATTCCTGCTCGAGCCGCTGCAAGCGCTCGCGCGAGGCCGGGTCGGTCTCCCTCTTCAACGCCTCGCGCTCGATCTTCAACTGCACGATGCGGCGATCGAGCTCGTCCAGTTCCTCGGGCTTCGAGTCGATCGTCATGCGCAGCCGCGCCGAGGCCTCGTCCATCAGGTCGATCGCCTTGTCGGGCAAAAAGCGGTCGGTGATGTAGCGGTTGGCGAGGGTCGCCGCGGCGACGATCGCGCCGTCGGTGATGCGCACGCCATGGTGCAATTCGTATTTCTCCTTGATGCCCCTGAGGATCGAGATCGTGTCCTCGACCGAGGGCTCGCCGACATAGATCGGCTGAAAGCGCCGCTCGAGCGCGGCGTCCTTCTCGATGTTCTTGCGGTATTCGTCCAAGGTCGTCGCGCCGACGCAATGCAACTCACCGCGCGCCAATGCGGGTTTGAGCATGTTGGAGGCGTCCATCGCGCCCTCCGCCTTGCCGGCCCCGACAAGGGTGTGCAATTCGTCGATGAACAGGATGATGCCCTCGGCGCCCGAGGTGACTTCCTGCAATACCGCCTTCAGCCGCTCCTCGAACTCGCCGCGATATTTGCTGCCGGCCAAGAGGGAGCCGAGATCGAGCGCCAGCAGCTTCTTGTTCTTCAAACTCTCCGGCACGTCGCCGTTGACGATGCGCTGCGCGAGCCCCTCGACGATCGCCGTCTTGCCGACCCCCGGCTCGCCCATCAGCACGGGATTGTTCTTGGTACGGCGCGAGAGAACCTGGATCGTGCGGCGGATCTCCTCGTCGCGTCCGATGACCGGGTCGAGCTTGCCTTCGCGCGCCGCCTCGGTCAGGTCGCGGGTGTATTTCTTGAGCGCGTCATAACCCTCTTCGGCCGACGCGCTGTCGGCTTTTCGGCCCTTGCGCACGTCTTCGATCGCCCGGTTGAGGCTCTGCGCGTCGACCCGCGCCGCCGCAAGCGCTTTGGCCGCGCCGGTGCCGGCGGCCGCCGCCAAGGCGAGCAGCAGCCGCTCGACCGTCACAAAGCTGTCGCCGGCCCGTTGCGCCAACTGCTCGGCCTGCTCGAACACTCGCGCCAATTCGGGCGACATGTAGACCTGCCCCGCCCCCGACCCCTCGACCTTCGGGAGCCGGTCGAGCTCGGCATCGACCGCCTGCAGCGCCGTCTTCGGATCACCCCCGGCGGCGCGGATCAGGTTGGCGCACAACCCCTCGCTATCCTCGAGCAGCACCTTCAACAGGTGCTCCGGCGTCAGCCTTTGGTGACCGCGCCGCAGCGCCATCGTTTGCGCCGATTGGAGAAAACCCTTCGCCCGATCAGTGTATTTCTCGAATTCCATAACCCAAACCTCGTGTCCGATAGGCCCACTGTGCCGCCGTCCGTCGGACCGGCGACTGAGTTATCCATGATGATCAATAAATGGGCCGGCCGGCCCAGCGGAGCAACCGGTATAGTCAGGCCGTACGGGTCAGAAAATCGAGACAGCCTTGCAGGATGTAGGCGGCCGCGACGCGATCGACGATTGCGCCGCGGCGCTTGCGGGTCAGGTCGGCAGCAATCATTTCTCGAGTGACTGCAGCAGTGGAGAGGCGCTCGTCCCACAGCACGACCGGCAAATCACGCAGAGCGATCAGGTTTCTCGCGAACTGGCGTATCGACTGGGTCCGCGGCCCATCGGTGCCGGCGAGGGTCAGCGGCAAGCCGATGACGAGGCCGGCGATATCATGCGCATCGATCAGCGCCGAAAGGCGCGCCATATCCTCGCGAAAGCGGCGGCGCCGGATTGTCTCGAGCGGAGTGGCGATGACCCGGCGGGTGTCCGACAAAGCGAGGCCGATCGTCTTGGTTCCGACGTCGAGGCCCATCAGCCGCGCCCCGGCCGGCACCATATCGCCCAGTTCCAAGGCATTGCTTAGGATCACCAACCGATGATAGCTCGTTTTGACCGCCCGTTCCGGAGATCGTGAAAGCATGGGATTGGACAAAGCCACCGTCGCGCATATCGCCGCCTTGGCGCGAATCAGGCTTTCCGAAGCCGAGCTGGACCCGCTGGCGGACGAGCTATCTCACATTCTGACCTGGATGGATCAGCTGAACGAGGTCGACACCTCGGCGGTCGCTCCGATGGCGAGCGTCGCCGCGGCGGGACTGCCGATGCGGGAAGACGAGGTGACCGACGGCGGCTGCCGCGAGGAAATTCTCGCCAACGCTCCGCGCACGGCTCGCGGGTTCTTTGTCGTCCCGAAGGTGGTCGAGTGAGCAACTCTTCGCTGCTCTCCTTTAGCCTGGCAGAAGCGCGGGACGGGCTCGCCCACAAGTCATTCTCCGCCCGCGAGCTGACGGCCGCCTACAATGACGCGGTCAGCGAGGTCGAGGCGCTCAACGCCTACATCACGCCGACCCCCGAACGGGCGCTGGCAATGGCCGACGCGGCAGATCATCGGCTTGCCAGCGGTGAGGGTTTGCCGCTCGACGGCATCCCGATCGCGGTCAAGGACCTCTATTGCACAAAGGGCGTGCTGACCACCGCGGCTTCTCACATCCTAGATGGGTTTCAACCGACCTATAAATCGACAGTCACAGACAAGCTGTGGCAGTCGGGTGCGGTGATGCTGGGCAAGGCCAATCTCGACGAGTTTGCGATGGGCTCGTCGAACACGACGAGCTGGTACGGGCCGGTCGAAAACCCGTGGCGTCGTCCTGAGCGCCAATTGGGGGATAATCGGCCACTAGTTCCGGGCGGGTCGTCGGGAGGCTCGGCGGCGGCGGTCGCCGCCCGAGCCGCGCTCGCCGCAACCGGCACGGATACCGGCGGCTCGATCCGCCAGCCGGCGAGCTTTTGCGGGATCGTCGGCCTCAAGCCCACCTATGGCCGCTGCTCGCGCTGGGGGGTCGTTGCCTACGCCTCCTCGCTCGACCATCCCGGTCCGCTGACCCGGACGGTGCGCGACGCCGCGATCATGCTGCGCGCTATGTCCGGGCACGATCCAAAAGATTCTACCTCTGCGCCCGTGCCCGTGCCGGATTTCGAAGCCGCGCTGACGGGAGACATCCGCGGCCTGCGCATCGGCATTCCCAAGGAATACCGGGTCGAGGGCATGCCGGCGGAGATCGAAGAATTGTGGCGGCAGGGCGCGGAATGGCTGCGCGCGGCAGGAGCGGAGCCGGTCGAGATCAGCCTGCCGATGACCAAATATGCGCTGCCGACCTACTACATCATCGCGCCGGCCGAGGCCTCCTCGAACCTCGCGCGCTATGACGGGGTCCGCTTTGGCTTGCGGGTCGAGGGCGACACCCTCGACGATTTGTACGAGCTGACGCGCGCGGCCGGCTTCGGCGCCGAAGTTCGCCGCCGTGTGCTGATCGGCACTTATGTCCTGTCGGCGGGCTATTACGATGCCTACTACTTGAAGGCGCAACGGGTGCGCACCATGATCACGCGCGACTTCGTGACGGCTTTCGAGAGGGTCGATTGTATCCTCGCTCCGACGGCGCCATCGGATGCTTTCGCCATCGGTGAGAAGACCGAAGATCCGATTGCGATGTTTCTGAACGATGTCTTCACCGTGCCTGCCAATCTGGCCGGCGTGCCGGCGATCTCGGTCCCGGCCGGGCTTTCTGGCGATGGGCTGCCGCTAGGCTTGCAGATTACCGGCCGGGCATTTGACGAGGAGACCGTGTTCCGCGTTGCCGAGGTGTTGGAGACCGCCGCACAATTTCGCTCCTTGCCGAGCTTTGTCGCCGGAGGCGGGCGATGATCGAGGGCCGCACCGGACGGTGGGAGACCGTGATCGGGCTCGAGGTCCACGCTCAGGTGGTCTCGAAGGCCAAGCTATTTTCGGGAGCGGCGACCGGATTCGGCGCCGCGCCGAACACCCAAGTCTCGCCGGTTGATGCCGCTTTTCCGGGCATGCTGCCGGATATCAACCGGTTTTGTGTCGAGCAGGCGGTGAAGACGGGGCTCGGTATCGACGCCGAGATCAGGCTCGAAAGCGTGTTCGAGCGGAAGAACTATTTCTACCCGGACCTGCCGCCCGGCTATCAGATCTCGCAATACCAGCAACCGGTCGTCGGCCGCGGCAAGATCGTTCTCGACATGCCCGACGGGACGACCCGCGAGATCGGCATCACCCGGCTGCATCTCGAGCAGGACGCGGGCAAGAGCCTGCACGACCAGCGCCCGACACTCTCCTATGTCGACCTCAACCGGGCCGGCATCGCGCTGATGGAGATCGTCTCGGAGCCCGATCTGCGCAGCGCCGAGGAAGCCGGCATCTACCTGCGAAAATTGCGCTCGATCCTGCGCTATCTCGGGACCTGCGACGGCAATATGGAGGAGGGGTCGCTGCGTTGCGACTGCAACGTCTCGGTGCGCCGGCCCGGCGAACCCTCCGGTACCCGCTGCGAGATCAAGAACCTCAACTCGATCCGTTATGTCATGCAGGCGATCGAGTACGAGGCGCGACGCCAGATCGAAATCCTCGAGGAGGGCGGCACGATCGCGCAACAGACGCGGCTGTTCAACTCGGCGCGCGGGGTTACGCAGCGGATGCGCTCGAAGGAAGAGGCGCATGATTACCGCTACTTCCCCGACCCCGATCTGCTGCCGTTGGTGCTCGATCCCGAATGGGTCGCACGCCTGCGCGCCGAGCTTCCCGAGTTGCCAGATGCAAAGAAGGCGCGTTTCGTGTCGGTCTATGGTTTGTCGCCCGACGATTCGGGCGTGCTGGTGGCCGAGAAGGAGACCGCCCAATTCTTCGAGCGGGTCGCCGCTGGGCGGGACGCCAAAACAGCCGCGAACTGGGTCATGGGGGATCTGTTCGGCGCGTTGAACCGGCTCGGGGTCGGGATCGAGCAATCGCCGGTAGCTGCCGAGCAGCTGGGGTCGTTGATCGACCTCATTGCCGACGGCACGATCTCCGGCCGGCTCGCCAAGGACGTCTTCGCCGAAATGGTCGCATCCGGCGCCGACCCCGAAGCGATCGTCGAGGCGAAGGGACTGCGCCAAGTGACCGATGCGGGCGCTATCGAGGCGGCAATCGATGCTGTCCTGGCGGCCCAAGCCGCCAAACTCGCCGAATACCGCGCCGGCCGCGACAAGCTCTACGGCTTCTTCGTCGGCCAGATCATGCGCGCCACCCAAGGCAAGGCCAACCCCACCCTCGTCAATCAGATGTTGAAGGAAAAGTTGGTGGGCTAGGTCCGATAGCGCAACGCGACGAGAGCCGATTAGGATCTGGATCATCTCAATCGGCTTCTCGCCAGGGTGCTTCATTAGCCGTTTGAAGGGCGAACAGCGATGGACTGGAAAGGCGCAATACAAGCCGCGCTGCAGGGTAGCTCTTCGCCGATGCATTACACCGATATCGCGCAGCAGATTGCCGAGAAGCGACTACGAAGAGACGACGAACTCGGCGCGACCCCCGCAAGCAGCGTAGTTGCCATCATTGTGGGATCGCTCAAGACGACGGCGCGCAATCCCCGTTCATCAGAACTGCTCGAGGGATTACGGATTGCGCAGTGTGCAACAAGCGGAAGATAGGGTCGAGGAAGATCTTCCGGAAACGGCCTCATCGCCGGTTACAGGAATTATTAATGCATTCGGAATGTTCTGGGAGCGATCAAAGGTACGGTGGGAGGCGCGCCCACGTATCTTTGGACAGCAGCAAGCTGGAGCAACCCCGGTAGACTTTTGCGATCAGAAGGCAGTGTATCTCCTACACAACTCCCAGGGCATTGTGTATGTCGGCCGGGTCACAGATCAGAATCTAGGACGCCGGCTGTTCCAACATACAGTTGATCGCTCAAATGGACGTTGGACGAGGTTTTCGTGGTTCGGTGTTTGGCCGGTCACCCAGAATGGTACATTGGAAACTGGTGCCGATCTCCGTCTAAACGTCGATGTGGTTATAGCTACGATGGAGGCTGTCCTGATCGAAGGCCTAGAGCCCCGCCAGAACCGAAAAAGGGGGGGCGATTTTCAAGCGGTGGAATTTCTTCAATTTGAAGACCCGGAGCTCGAGAAAGCCCGCAAACAGGCCGTCCTCCAGTCGCTTGCTGCGCAATTGTAACGGGCCGATATGCGGTCCGCGCGTGCAATTAGCGCTGGTGTATAAGAATTCAGGTCCGCTGTAGGGGGGCACGACATGGGCCACTGGACGCTCGACGAGATCCCGTGGGATCGGTTCGATCGCGGTAAGCTCGACCTGGAGATCGTGCAGATCGTCAAGGCGGCAGGTCTCGTCGAATACAATGGCGCGGCTTACGGCCATCATTTGTGCCGGATTTTCCACGACGACCCCGAGTTTCAGCAAGACGCTCAGCGCTGGGGGAAAGAGGAGACACAACACGGCCAGGCGTTGGCGCGCTGGGCCGAGCTCGCCGACCCCGAATTCGATTTCGACGCCGCCTTCCGCCGCTTCCAAGGCGGCTACCAGGTCGATTTCGACCTTGACGTCTCTCGCCGCGGCTCGCGATCGGGTGAGATGATCGCCCGCTGCATGGTCGAGGTTGGGACGAGCTCTTACTACGCGGCACTGCGCGACGCGGTGCAGGAGCCGGCGTTGAAGGAAATCTGCCGCAACATCGCAGCTGACGAAGTCCGGCATTACAAGCTCTTTTACAAGAACCTGGCCGTCTACCTAGAACGCGAACGCATCGGCTTTTGGCGGCGGCTCCGCGTCGCGGCCAGGCGGATCGCGGAGGCGCAGGATGACGAGCTCGCTTACGCCTATTACGCGGCAAACGAGGCGATGCGGCCATACGAGCGCCGCCGCTGCCGCCGCGCTTATGCTGCGCGCGCCTATAGGATCTGCCGCGAGCACCACGTTGCGCACGGCGTGGCGCTGATTTTCAAGGCCGTGGGGCTGGATCCTCACGGCGTGCTCGCTCGAACCGCGAGCCGCCTTGCGTGGCGATTTATCCGATTCCGGCGGACTCAGCTGACGAAAGTGAACGCCTAAAGGGTCGTTGATAAATCCGTGATAATGTGATATTATCCCGATGTTGTAATATTATCATTGCGAGCGCAGCGAAACAATCCCATACCCGTTGCGCTCGACCCGATCCATATTGCTTCGGCGCTTCTGCGCCTCGCAATGACGGGGCACTGGCGAGGAGGTTGAAATGTCGGAGGACGAAAACAGCCAATAACAGCGAATGAAAACAGCGGATAACAGCGAGGCTACGAGGGCGGGAACCGAGGATTTCTGCGGCAAAATCGAGCTGGGTGGCTGTAGATTTCCGGGAAAAACAGCAAAAACAGCGAGCGCGGCCGCCGGGCCGGCTCCTCGCGGGACCCGAGTTCGCCAGACCTACCTGAGCAGCTTGCGTGCTTCGGCGAGCTGGGCCTGCAACGAGTGGAGCAGGCGGGCTTCAGGGGTCGGCGCGCAATTGGTGTAACCGGCGCCAAGATCCCGGAGCTAAGCCGCATTACGAGGGAAGGCCGCGTGATTGAGCGGCAAGGCGAGTCGGGCGCCGGCGCCCTTCTTGACCGCCTCGTGCACGCGATCGATCGCGGCGACCAGCCTCGGGTGATCGGGCTGGCCGCTGACGCCGAGCGAGCGCGACAAATCCGACGGGCCGACCGCCAGCAGGTCGACACCCTCCACAGCCGCGATCTCGTGGATCCGCTCTACCGCTTCATGTCCTCGATCATGCAGGCGAGGAGGATTTCGTGGTTGGACTGCGCCATATGCTCGACCAGCGGGATCCGTCCATAATCCGCGGCGCGGCTGCCGGCCGCCATGCCGCGTTCGCCAAGCGGGCGGATAGCGCACCGCCTCCACCGCCTCGCGGGCGGTCTCGGCGCTGCTGACATGCGGCACCTGGATACCTGCACACCCATGTCCAGCAGCCGCAGGATGAAGGCTGCGTCGAAGCCTGGTGTCCGGACAATCGGGGTGATGCCGACCCGCTCGGCCGCCGCATAACCGCGAGCTGCACATCGTGCAGATCGTAGGTGGTGTGCTCCATGTCGATGAAGGCGGCATCGAAGCCCGTCAGCCCGATAATCTCGACGATCTGCGGGTCGGCGATCCCGCCGACATGGGTACCAAGCGCGAGCCCGCCCTGGCTCAATATCCGTTTTACCCGATTCTCCCTCATACTTCCCTCGCGTTGACGTATCGAAGCCGCATGCGTGATGCTGCGGACATGCGGTTGGGCGGAGGGCTACAAATCGGGCACCCTAACTTTTATCGACGAACCGTTCTGCGTTCTCTTTATCGCGTTCTACCTCTTCGGCCAATTCCTCGACGGCTTTCGGGTCAATCTTCTTCGCCTTGTCGATCAGCTTTTCGCCGGTTTCGGAGTCGCCCTCGACGATATTGTCCAAACCTTCCTCAGCGATGTCGTGAGCGCGCTCTCTCTTGTTCTCCATGGTCTTCTCCTGGGTCCAACCGTTTCTCTTGGCGAACAGGTCCGCTCGAAGGCAGTTCCCTACCCGCTTTCGGAGCCGGGCCTAGGCGTTGGGTGCGAAACCGGTTTAGCCTGTGGGCAGGTACTGACGAGGGGCAAATGTCAAATTTGATCAGCGAAAAACCGTGGCCCTCGTGAGAGATGTCGCGGCCGAAGCGCGACGGATCGAGACGCGTTGCGGGGATGGTCACATGATCTGGCATCTCTGGGGAGACGGGCCGCCGCTCGCCCTGCTGCACGGCGGGTACGGGTCGTGGACGCACTGGATACGCAACGTGATTCCGCTGTCGCGGGCTTTCACCGTTGCGGCGCCGGACCTGCCGGGTCTCGGCGAGTCGGCTGCGCCGCCCGAGCCGCATACCGCGGAGGGGTTGGCCCGCATTCTCGTCGAAGGGCTCGACATCGTGTTTCGAGGCCAGAGCGGTCTGCACATCGCCGGCTTTTCTTTCGGCGGCGTTCTCGGCGGGCACGTCGCCGCGCAGCTCGGCGATCACGTGCGCACCTTTACGATCGTCGGATCGAACGGTCTCGGGCTGGTTCGACAGCCTACCGCGCTTCGTCGATTGCCCGAAGGTGCTGCCGAGCCCGAGGCGCTCGCCGTTGCCCGTCATAACCTCGCGGCGCTGATGATCGCCGACCCGGGCAAAATCGACGAGCTTGCGGTTTACATCCAGGCGCAGAACGCACCGCGCGGCCGCGTCAAGAGCCGTAGGTTTTCGCGCGCGGACACGCTCGCCCGGGCGCTACCGCTCATCAAGGCGCGCATCGACGGGATTTGGGGTGAGCGCGACGCAACCGCCTATCCCCATCTCGATGATCGCACCCGCGCATTGCGCAATGTCCAGCCAGATGCGCGGTTCGAGGTCATTCCGGGAGCGGGGCATTGGGTCCAATACGAAGCAGCCGATAAGTTCAACCCGCTTCTAGCGGACATCGCCGGTCGGGGCAGGGCGGCCTAGGAGAGTAATGAGGCCGAAAATGCCGCCCTCGCCGTAAAGGCTTGCATTCCCCATCTCAAGCACACGTCCGGCTCGGTCATCACCGTACGATAGCGGCGCGAAGCCTTTAGCGCCGGAGAGAGTTCCGGACGAAGGGAATGGGCATGGGCAGCATCACCAGGCAACGCGAAATCATCGATCGCAGAGCATTGACTGAGCGATTGTCCGTTGTCGCCGGCTCCGTCCAGGCTCCCGCGCTCGATCGCAGTGGGTTCGTCGCGCCACTCAAGGTGGCTCTGACGGCGGGCCGCGCCGAGATCCGTCGCCGCTTCGAGGCGACCGGCGACGGCGCTGCTACGGTCCGCGAGCAGTGCTTCCTGATGGACCAGCTAATCCGCGCGCTGTTCGATTTCGTAACTCAAGTCAATCTACCCTCTCCCCAACCCGACTGCGGGCGAGCGGCTGGCAATTGTTGCAGTGGGCGGTTATGGGCGCGGCGAGCTCGCGCCCTATTCCGATATCGATCTCCTGTTCCTACTGCCGTACAAGCGGACCCCGCACACCGAGCAGGTCGTCGAGTATCTGCTTTATCTGCTGTGGGATCTCGGCCTCAAGATCGGGCAAGCGACCCGATCAGTCGATGAATGCCTGCGTCAGGCGAAATCAGATCTGACGATCCGCACAGCACTGCTGGAGGCCCGCTATCTTTGGGGCGATCAGGCGCTCTTCAACGAGTTCAAGAAACGCTTTGATTCGGACATCGTAAAGGGCAGTGCGGCGCAGTTCGTAGCAAGCAAGCTCGCCGAACGGGATGCGCGGCACAAGCGCGTCGGCGACAGCCGTTACCAGCTCGAGCCGAACATCAAAGAGGGTAAGGGCGGGCTCAGAGACCTGCACACATTATTTTGGATAGCCAAATACATTTATCGCACCGAGGATGTCGGCAAGCTCGTAGAGTTGGGCGTATTGTCGGCGGAAGAGTCGCAACGCTTCGATCGTGCCCAGAAATTCCTGTGGACGGTTCGTTGCCACATCCACTACCTCGCCGGCCGTGCCGAGGAGCGGCTGACCTTCGACCTGCAGACCGAGATCGGTCGGCGGATGGGTTACACCGATCACGCCGGCAGCCGCGGCGTCGAGCGCTTCATGAAGCACTATTTTCTGGTGGCCAAAGATGTCGGTGATCTGACTCGGATCTTCTGCGCCATTCTCGAAGCCGACCAAAAGCACAAAAGCCGGCTGTCATGGGTTCGCTGGGGGAGCGCGCGTCGGGCCCTCGGGGGTTTCGTTGTCGACGGTGAGAGACTGACTATTCCTTCGGAGGATTTTTTCAAAAAAGATCCGCTGGCGTTGCTCCGGCTGTTTCATGTGGCGCAGCAGCACGAATTGGACATCCACCCGCGGGCCTTGCGGGCGGCCAGTCAGTCGCTCAGGTTGATCAACCAAAAGCTGCGCGATGATCCGGAGGCGAACCGCCTTTTCCTTGAAATCCTGACCTCGCGCAAGGATCCGGAAACGGCATTGCGGCGGATGAACGAGGCCGGGGTCTTTGGCCGCTTCATCCCCGATTTTGGTCGTGTCGTGGCTCAGATGCAGTATGACATGTACCACGTCTACACGGTCGACGAGCACACGCTCTTCGCAATCGGCATCCTGCACAAGATAGAGCGCGGCCTCCTCAAAGAGGAGCTTCCATTGGCCACCCAGCTGATGCCGACGATTGTGTCCCGCCGTGCTCTTTATCTTGCGGTGCTGCTGCATGATATCGCCAAGGGCCGGGGCGGCGATCACTCGGAAATCGGCGAGCAGATCGCTCTGAAGCTCGGGCCCCGGCTCGGCCTCTCGGCGGAGGAGACCGAGACCGTGGCCTGGCTGGTGCGCTGGCATTTGCTGATGAGCAACACCGCCTTCAAGCTCGACATCGGCGATCCGCAGACTATCGGCAATTTTGTCGAGCGCGTGCAATCTCCGGAGCGATTGAAGCTGCTATTGGCGTTGACTATCGCCGATATTCGCGCGGTCGGTCCGAAAGTCTGGAATGGCTGGAAGGCGGCGCTGTTGCGCGAGCTCTATCATCGATCGATCGAAGTGATCTCAGGCGGCCTCAGCATCGAAGGGCAGGATTCTCGTGCAGCATCTGCTCAGGCCGCGGCCCGCCAGTTATTACCCGATTTCAGCGAGACTGAATTCACGACGTTCGTTGGTCGCGGGTATCCGTTTTACTGGCTGTCTTTTGATCCTGCCACGCACGCACGACATGCTCGCCTGATGCGTGAGGCGGAGGCGAGCGGTGCGCCTCTGACTGTCGAGAAACGCGTCGATCCCCATCGATCGGTAACCGAAATAACCCTCTATACGGCGGACCATCCCGGCCTATTTTCGCGCATTGCCGGCGCACTGGCGATCAGCGGCGCCAATATCGTCGACGCCAAGATCATGACGATGTCCAACGGCATGGCGCTGGATACTTTCTGGGTGCAGGATTCGGCCGGCGGCGCGTTCGACCGCCCGGACAAACTCGCCAAACTCGCGGTGGTTTTCGAGAATGTGCTGACGGGCGATCTAAAGCCACACCGCGAATTCGCTCGCCCGGTCGCCATTCCAAGCCGAACTCAAGTCTTCACCGTGACGCCTCGCGTTCTCCTCGACAACAAGGTCAGCGGCTCGCACACCGTCATCGAGGTCAATGGCCGGGATCGACCGGGGCTCTTATTTGAGCTGACCCGAGCGCTGACCCGTCTCAACCTGCAGGTCTCGAGCGCCAAAATCTCGACTTACGGCGAAAAGGTCGTAGACGTCTTCTACGTGAAAAATCTATTCGGCCATAAAGTCGAACATCCGGCAAAGCTCGCCGAAATCCAAAGGGCAATCGAGGCGGTTCTAGCCAAGGCCAATGAGCCGGAGCCTGGAATGGTTAGCAGAACCGGCCGCGGCCGAATAAGCTACTCGCGCAGGTCTTCGAAGAACTCCTTTACCCGGGCGAAGAAGCCTTCGCTTTCGGGGTGAGTCCCGGCATTGTCGCCGGCCTTTTCGAATTCGCGCAGCAGCTCCTGCTGGCGCTTAGTCAGATTGACCGGGGTCTCGACGATCGCCTCGATGAACATGTCGCCGCGCGCGGGTGAGCGCAAAACGCTCATGCCCTTTCCTCTGAGCCGGAACTGGTGACCCGATTGTGTACCTGGGGGGACCGAGACGCGTGCCCGGCTGCCGTCTACGCTCGGGACCTCGATCGAGCCGCCGAGGGCTGCCGTCGTGATCGAGATCGGAACACGACAATAAATGTTGGCGCCGTCGCGCTGAAAGATCCGATGCGGCGTTATCGTGATGAAGATGTATAGGTCGCCCGTCGGGGCGCCGCGCACTCCCGCCTCGCCTTCGCCGGCGAGCCGGATGCGGGTGCCATCCTCGACGCCAGGTGGAATGTTGACCGATAATGTCTTTTCGCGGCGGGTCCGGCCCTGGCCCGCGCAGGCCTTGCATGGATTGTCGATGACCCGCCCCGCTCCCTGGCAGGTGGCGCAGGTTCGCTCGATCGTGAAGAAGCCCTGTTGCGCGCGCACCCGCCCTCGGCCATGGCAAGTCGGGCAGGTGATCGGCTTCGATCCCGCTTCGGCGCCACTGCCTTTGCATTGGTCACAGGCGACCAAAGTTTGCACCCGAACCGTTGTTTGCTTGCCGCGGAAACTTTCCTCGAGCGAGATTTCCAGGTTGTAGCGGAGATCGCTGCCGCGGCTCGGTCCGCCTTGGCCGCGGCGCCCACCGCCCATGAACTCGCCGAACATCTCGTCGAAGATGTCGGCAAACCCTCCGGAAAAGCCGAAATCGCCCGGGCCGCGCCCGCTCCCCTGCTCAAAGGCGGCATGACCAAATCGGTCATAGGCGGCGCGCTTTTGATCATCCTTGAGGATGTCGTAGGCCTCGCTGATTTCCTTGAATTTTTGTTCGGCGCTCTTTTCACTCGGGTTGCGGTCCGGGTGATGCTTCATCGCGAGTTTGCGATAGGCCCTTTTTAGCTCGTCCCCACTCGCCGATTTGGAGACGCCGAGGACCTCATAAAAATCCTGCTTAGCCATGGTCGACGGGTGTTCGAGAGAGAGTTTCCCCACCACGCGTCATCCCGGCGGATATTCCGCCGGGACGCTCGCAACTGTCCGGCACCTCCGTCGCGCCGATTAAGCCGAGCCGCGCTTCTTCTGATCGTCGACCTCCTCGAAATCGGCGTCGACGACCTTGTCATTGCCGCCGGCAGCCCCGTGGGACGGGCCGCCTTGTGAGCGCCCACCGTCACCGGAGCCGGCCTGGTCAGCTTGCTGGGCCTTGTAGAGCGCCTCCCCGAGCTTCATCGAGACCTGGGCCAACGCCTCGGTTTTGGCCTTGATTTGCCCGGCGTCTTCGCTGGCGAGGGTATCCTTCAAGGCTTGGACCGCCTGCTGCACCGCGTCGCGGTCGGCCTGCGGAACCTTGTCGCCACTCTCGTTCAACGTCCGCTCGGTCGTATGGATCAGCGCGTCGGCGTTGTTCTTTGCCTCCACCAGCTCGCGACGGCGCTTATCTTCCTCGGCATGCGCCTCGGCATCCTTGACCATGCGGTCGATGTCGACCTCGGAGAGGCCGCCCGAGGCTTGGATGCGGATCTGCTGTTCCTTGCCGGTCGCCTTGTCCTTCGCCGAGACCTGCACGATGCCGTTCGCATCGATGTCGAAGGTCACCTCGATCTGCGGCATGCCGCGCGGAGCGGATGGGATGCCGACCAGGTCGAACTGGCCAAGCAGCTTATTATCCGCCGCCATCTCACGCTCGCCTTGAAACACGCGGATCGTGACTGCCGTCTGATTGTCCTCGGCGGTGGAGAAGGTCTGGCTCTTTTTCGTCGGTATCGTCGTGTTGCGGTCTATCAGCCGGGTGAAAACACCGCCCAATGTCTCGATGCCGAGCGACAGCGGGGTCACGTCCAGGAGCAGGACATCCTTGACTTCGCCCTTCAGTACACCCGCCTGGATCGCTGCGCCGACAGCCACCACCTCGTCCGGGTTGACGCTGCGGTTCGGCTCCTTGCCAAAGAATTGCTTGACGGTCTCGATGACCTTGGGCATCCGGGTCATGCCGCCGACCAGGATGACCTCGTTGATCTCCGACGCCTTGAGCCCCGCATCCTTCAGGGCGCTGCGGCAAGGCCCGATTGTCCGCTGGATCAGATCGTCAACCAACGCCTCCAGCTTCGCTCGGGTCAGTTTGATGTTGAGATGCTTTGGCCCGTGCTGATCGGCGGTAATGAAAGGCAAATTGACGTCCGTCTGCATTGACGACGACAACTCGATCTTGGCCTTTTCCGCGGCTTCCTTTAGTCGCTGAAGGGCGAGCCGATCATTGCGCAGGTCAATTCCCTGCTCCTTACGGAATTCGTCGGCGAGATAGTCAATGATGTTCTTGTCGAAATCTTCACCGCCGAGGAAAGTATCGCCATTTGTCGACTTCACCTCGAACACGCCGTCACCGATCTCCAGCACAGAAATGTCAAAGGTGCCGCCGCCGAGATCGTAAACGGCAATCGTGCCAGTGCCCTTCTTATCCATGCCGTAGGCGAGTGCCGCTGCGGTCGGCTCATTGATGATCCGCAACACCTCGAGCCCGGCAATTCTGCCGGCGTCTTTGGTGGCTTGGCGCTGGCTGTCGTTGAAGTAGGCGGGAACGGTGATAACGGCTTCCGAGACCGTCTCGCCAAGATGGGCCTCGGCCGTTTCCTTCATCTTTTGCAGGATGAATGCGCTGATCTGCGACGGCGCGTATTTCTTGCCGCGACTCTCGACCCAGGCATCGCCATTGTCGCCGGGAATGATCTTGTACGGGACGAGATCCATGTCCTTCTTCACCATCGGATCGGTGAAGCGACGGCCGATCAATCGTTTGATCGCAAAAAACGTGTTCTCGGGATTGGTCACTGCCTGGCGTTTCGCCGACTGGCCGACCAGACGCTCGCCCAATTCGGTGAATGCAACCATCGAGGGCGTTGTGCGCATGCCCTCGCTATTCTCGATCACCTTGGCACTCTTGCCTTCCATCACGGCGACGCAGGAGTTCGTCGTGCCGAGATCGATACCGATGACCTTGCTCATGGACACCTCATTCTAAAGCAGGACCGGGCGGCCCGGGGAAGCACCGTCCCGATCCCCCGGGAAGTGACACAGCCATCCCCTGACTGTGACTGGGCTTATATATGTGTCGGGTCGTGCCGCTACAACCACGCCGGCTGCGGCCTGCGAAGTCAAAATCCACCGGATTCAAGCCGGTTCGGACGGCTTCCGGCCGCCCTTGGCGACGCCGACCATCGCCGGCCGCAGCAGGCGGTCATTGAGCACATAGCCGGGCTGCAATACCTCGACCACGGAGCCGCTCGGCTGGTCCGGCCGCTCGGCCTCAAAGATCGCCTGGTGGAAATTGTGGTCGAAAATCTCGCCCCTCGGATCGATGCGCTTGATCCCATGGCGCTCGAAGACGCCCAACAGCTCGCGCTCGGTCGCCGCGACCCCGGCGAGAAGACTGCGCGTGCGTTCGTCTTTCGCCTCCGCTTCAGGCAGGCTCTCTAGCGCCCTGCGCAAATTGTCGGCCGCCGAGAGCAAGTCCTTGGCAAAACCGGCGATCGCATATTTCGATGCATCCTCGCGCTCGCGCTGCGCGCGGCGGCGCACATTCTCGGTCTCGGCGAGCGCGCGCAGCAACCGATCCTTAGACTCGGCCAGCTCAGCCTCGAGTTCGGTCACTCGAGTCTCTGGGGAAGGTTCCTCGGGTTCCGCCTCGATAGGCGGCCCAGCGAGGCCATCGACATTGTTATTGGCGGCCTCCTCCGTAGCAGCGGGAAACTTCTCCTCTTCCTTGGTCGTCGTATCGTCCATGGTCTGTCCTATCCGATGAGTCGCCCGATCATCTTGGCGGTATAGTCCACCATCGGGATGATGCGGGCATAGTTGATCCGAGTCGGGCCGATGACGCCGATCGCGCCGACGATCTGTTCGCGGCTGTTCTGGTAGGGAGCGATCACCATCGAGCAGCCGGCCACCCCGAAAAGGCGGTTTTCAGCGCCGATGAAGATCTGGACGCCTTCACCCTGTTTGCTGGCGTCGAGCAGGCGCAGCATGGTCTGTCTGGTTTCAAGCATCTCGAAAAGAGTGCGCAGCCTCTCCAGATCGGCGAGCGCGGTGACGTCCTCGAGCAAATTGGCCTGACCGCGTACGATAAGGGCGCTGCCTTCGTCCCCGCCGGCCCAGTTGGCAAGCCCTGCCGCGACGAGCTTCGACGTCAACTCGTCGAGCTGGACCTTATTGGATGCGATCTCCTGCTCGATCTCCGCCTTTGCCTCTTCGACCGTCCGGCCGATCAGTCTGGCGTTGAGATAGTTGCCGGCCGAGATTAGGGCGGCCGGAGGCAGGCCGGGCGGAACCTCAATCACCCGGTTTTCGACGAGGCCGTCCTCGGTCACCAGCACCACGAGGGCTCGACCAGGACCCAGATTGACGAATTCGATGTGCTTTAAGGGTCGGTCCTGGTTGGGCACCACGACGATGCCTGCGCAATGGGAGAGGCCAGACAACGCGGTCGTTGCTTCCTCGAGCGCTTGCGGCAGGCTCTTACCGCGGGCAACGCAAAGGCTTTCGATGCTGCGCCGTTCGTCTTCGGCCAGCCCGCCGATTTCGAGCAGACCGTGGACAAAAAGGCGCAGCCCGAGCTCGGTCGGCAGCCGACCAGCCGAAGTGTGCGGCGCATAGAGCAGCCCCGCTTCCTCCAGATCCGCCATGACGTTGCGGATCGTTGCCGGCGACAAGTTCTGCCCCAGGCGTCGTGACAGGGTGCGTGAGCCGATCGGCTCGCCAGTTGCGACATAGCCGTCAACAATCAAGCGGAAGATCTCGCGGCTGCGCTCGTTGAGCTCGTTGATCGGGGAAAGTACGAGGGTTCGGGCCATGCGGAACCACATGTGATGATCCGTCTCACGGGCGGTCTCGCCCGTAGCTGCGGTCGATTTACGATAATAGTCTTTGGATGTGGTCACCCACTGTTCGTCAGCCAAGCGGGACCGGCGGAGCACCGGCTAGCCAACCACGCGGCGATCGAACCCAGCGACCGCGAATTTAGGAATGCCTGTTGCGGGCGTCAACTCGCAGGGAACTGACGGGTGTTGCAATTTAGCGGTCAGGTTCACAAGCTCCTTTTGAAAGCAGCCTCGTATGATTGGCCATTGGGGGTCGTCATTCGTCCGATCAGATCGGCAATTCCGGGGCGGAAAGAGAACTGAGTACCATCGGAATTCTGAAATCTGAGCTCGCCCTCATGGATAATCCCGGTGCCGTGCAATGTGCCGCCGGCGACCCGTGCGCTCGATCCGAGCGGCCCATAAGCATAGATGATCGAAGCGGTGCCGTCCGGGTCGATATTCTCGACGATCAGCGCCGCGCAGGTATTTGCATCCCAGGCCGCATCGCTCCAGGCCCCGAGAAAGCCCCGGTACGGCTCCGGAACCGTCGCGGGTTCAGCAATCCGGTAGGTGACGCTCTGGTCACAAAAAGCCCGACCTGGTTGCGGCTCGCTGGTGATTGCCGGCGCTTGAGCCCAGGCCGCGGCGGCCGAGAGGGTGAGGCACGCGAGCGCGAGAACAGGACGCATCATAGGGGGCTCGGGAGGCGGGTGGTGGGTTCATCCTCTACGACAAGAGGCACAAGAATCGAGCGCGGGTAAGAGGTAAACACCCTATTTCTTGCGCAAGCGCCTCACATTAGCGGTCGCGCGAGTGTGCCAAGGTAGCAGAAGCGAGGTCATCTTTGCTCTGCCGCCGCCGGAGACGAGCCGTGCCGCGGATAGTGCAGCCGCCTCCGCTTTCTCCTTGACCATCCGACGGTATTCCGCCCGCGAACAGTCATTTTGCATGATGAGGAGGGAGCGGCGGGTAATCGTCTCCCAAGATGCCAGCACCAGATCGGTCATCACTCCCGCAAGCGATAATTTCTGGCGGCGCTTCCGAGTCTTCATGACCGACACCTTCCGGTAATCACCGCCGCTAAACGCTTTGCAAATCGCGTCCGTTTCATCTTAATGGTCAGAATTTCGGGTTTGCCGATCAAGCTGGGGCACCGGAAGCCGATGGCTCGTGACCCTTCGATCACCGATTTGATTGGCATACCCCTGACCATTACCCGCTTTCGCGAGCACTGCCGGGGTGACGGCTTGCTGGCGGACCGGCAGGCGCCTCGATCCGGCGCCTGCGAAGGCGCCGGCTGGGGCGATTTCTTTAGCAAGCAGTCGCCGCGCAGCGTCGAAAATAAAGATGATGCACCAATACTCATCCAAATATGCCTGAGACGCAAAGGCGCCTGCAGTCGCGTAGCCCACGAGCACCGCTTGCCCCATCCTCCCCAGCAGATTTGCCCAGGCGAGATCAGGCTTGTTCCGCGAACGCCGGATTAACCACCCGCAGTTTATCCAGGAATAGCCGAACACCATCAAGAACAAGAAAAGACCCAGCCAGCCATGCTCGGACAGGGCATCGAAATAGATGCTGTGCGGCGCCCGAGGTTTTGTCAGCCTGGTCAAATCAGTGCCGCGCAGCATGTTGTTTGTGATGGTAGGCCAGAACGTGACCCTGAAACCGCCCCCGGTAACTGGATGAAGCTCGGCAATGCGAAGCGAGACCTGCCAGAGCCAGAGCCGGCTCATCGCTGAGCCATCCGCCTGATAGGTTTCTATGGTGCCCATTCGTGCAAACCACTTTTCAGGTGCGAAGCTATAGATGGAAAGTGCAAGCGCAGCGATCAGAATTCCCGTCGTGAACTTCGCGCGCGACCTGAGCCAGAAAACCGCTCCCATCGCGCAAACCCCGACTAATGCGCCTCTGGAATAGGTAAAGAACACCGCGAGAGTAACGAGAAATGACATCAACAGCAGCCCGCGGCGAACATGACGATTAGTGGCCAGATGCCATTGGTAAAGTAGTAGAGGCAAGATCAATATGAGGCCAAGACCGAAATCGTTGTTGTCCGAAAGCATGCCGTTGTCGGGACCGTGGATTTCACTGCCGCCATGCAGAATGCTCAAGAGCGCGCCCTTTACTCCCCACAGCCCGATTGTCAGTGCGACGGCCCAGATCAGCTGGTTCAGTCGTTCGCGCGTCGTCGTCAGGGCATATCCGACGAGGCACATAAACAGGATCTTCTGGACGATTATCCATTTGTTCCAGACGTCCTCACCCGGCGCCAATGCGAACCATGAGGTGAACGTGATCCATATGGAAAACAGCAACGTCAGGATGACCAGGGGGGTGATGGGCAGCCGTTTCTGGTCAGTTCGAGAAAAGCACCAGGAAAGGCAGGTAAGGACGGCAATGACGTAGGCGTAATTGAGACCGGCAAACGGGCCGCCCCAGATCAGGGTGTGGAAATTCCCGAGGGAAAAAACATACCAGGCCAACACGCCATAAAAGGGCGAAACAAAAATGAATGGCAGGCATCCAACGAAAACCATAAAAAATGCGACGCCGCGCATCTAAGCCCGACCTTCATTGCGGGGCGAGGGGGGCCGGCCGTCTTCGTTTCGGTGAACGCGCTTTCGAGCCATCATGCCGCGCCCGGCACGCAACCAGCGCACGACTTCCATAAAGCCGGTCATCTCGGCGGCGAACTCGATTTCCGACACAGGCCCGCCATCGACCAGGCGATGCAGCGCGAAGGGCGAGGTGTGGCCGTAGTTCAATCCGGGCTCGATCGTCGTGGCGCTCTTCACCCCCAATTCCGCCAGCCATTCTGCCTGGTGGAGACCATACACGCCGCTCGGATAGCAAAAATGCTCCAGCGGATGCGAGACGGCGCGCTGAAGAAATTGGCGGTTTTCGGCAATTTCGGATTGCACCATCTCCTTGTCATAAAGGGGCCATTGATGCCGGTGGGAATGGAGCTGGATGTCGACGCCGGCAGCTGCGAGGCCACGCAGCTGCTGTTCATCCATGACCTCGAAAAGGTGCTGCCTTTCTATCTCATCAAAAGAGACGCCAAGGACCGCGGCCAACTCCCTCAAGAACTCGAGGCGTTCGTCCGGCGGCAATGCCGCGCCGAATTTCTGCGCTACCTCCTCGGCCTCTTCCGCCTCGCATTCCAGGTCGAAAGTTCCGATCCCGCGCGGCAAATCTACGAGCCGCGGTGTGGCTCGCCAAAATAAGTAAGAAACTGTTACGGTATACACCGGCATCCGGTGCTGGACATAATAAGTTGTTATATAAACTGTTACCGGAATTTCCAGTTCCCGAATGATCGGCAATCCGACCGTATAAACTCCGCGCCAACCATCGTCCATGGTTATAACCGTGGCGCAGGACGGGAGCCGGCCCGCGGCCAAAGCCTCAAGCGCATCTCGCAAAGGCAAAATCGGATAGCGTTTTCTTCTTAAATACCCCACTCGCTTCCGAAAAAAATCGTCTCTAATGAATAGGGTGCTTCTGTACTTGTACTCTTCGGCAACGGCAAAGCCATGGTAGCATATGATACGCAACCCATGGCGTGTAACGTGGCGTGCGAGCCAGAAAAGCCCTAAATACTTCATCAAGTAAAGAGCGAACCTGATGAGCGAGCGTGGAATTGGCGCCGCGATCGCGAAAAGTCCGATGCCTTTCGCGAGCGGCAGCCCGAATTGCGCGGCGTCTTGCTTCATGCGCGTCTCGGCTATCGCCTCACGATGATTGTTCGCCAGGTCGAAATAAACCAACTCGCGGCACCCCGATGTCCGAGGGGGCACGGGTTGATACACGATCCTGATCCGGTGCCCAAAGTGGTCCAAGCGAGTTAACCAACAATGTATTTCTTGCCGTCCAACGGCAGCTTCGCGGGCCGGTGCGCCCAAAGGGCCTTCCCATTAGTGCTTCTCACCCCGACACAGTCCAATCGTTTGGGGCAGCCCTGATTGGCAGAGGATCTCGGCAAAGAGGCGCTCGAGTTTTTGGTACTGCTCGTCCCGGCTGAGGCCTCGACTGACCGATGGATCGAGCCTTTTAAAACGGCCGGCTTGTTTGTCTTCGATCCACGTTCGCAATTGATCGCGAATCTGCTCGGGGTGGTTTGAGACCAATCCGGCATTCCGGTCCCGGACCAGCTGCGCGGCGATCCCATGCTCATAGCCGATAAACAAAATCGGCCGGCGCGCGTATAAATATTCGAAGAGCTTGGCCGGAATGGCGCCCTCGTCCTGACGGTCGTTCCACTGCAACAGGAGCAGCACATCCGCCTTCAGCTGCAGCTCGAGTGCGGTTCGGTAGGGGACGCGGGGGCGAAAGAAGACTTGGTCGGCAACGCCGAGCTTAGCCGCCGAGCCCTGGACGATGGCATCGCTCTCGCCAAAAAATTCGACACGGATTTGCCGTCGCAAGGCGCTGTCCAGCAATCCGATGGCGAGGAAGAGCGGGGAGGGGTCGCGAAGGCCGCTGTATAGGCTACCGAGATAACGGATCGTCAGCGATCCGGTTGTGCGGTCGTCGGCTGGCAGCTCTGGAAAATCCTCCTCAGCGTAGCCGTTCAATACGACATTGACCTTTTTATTATGAATCTCCTTCAGTTGCCGCGCCATAACCGGTGATATCGTTACCAGCGCACTGGCATTTCGCAACGTGAGCCGCTCAACCATGAGATCGATCAATCCGCGCCATGCCGGAAAGCTGGAATAGGGGCTGCGCGACCAGAGATCTCGGAAGTCAGCGAGCCATGGAATCCCGTAGACTCGGCTCAGGCGACCCGCGACGATCAAGCCGGTAAAGGGTGGTCCGCTGGCAAAGATGATGTCGGGCCTCCATCCCTCGATCAATCGTCTGCCCGCGGGAATAGCGGTCCTCATCCAATCGATGCGCTGGTCGGGGATCCCGACCATTCCATGGTATTGGCGGCGCAGCATATCCCAAATCAATTTGCGCGGCCTTTTGTCTTGCGCGGGAGACACTTCGTCCGAACCGATCGCAGGGCGGCTGCGAAACCTACCCACCGAAACACCAAGCCAATATCTGCGCTTACGGTAATCTGTATAGACGGCGCATTCTTTTGGCACCTCAAGCGGCAAGCTTCGGTCTTCGTCGACGTCGGTTGTCAGTACACGTAGCTCATACCCGCGGCGTTCGAGATAACGCGCCAGCTTGCCGACACGGATCGCGCCAACGGTGTTGGATGGCGGAAAACTAAAACTAACGATCAAAACCTTCATCGCGGGCGCTCGAAACCACAGTCAGCGGCGGGCGCAGCGAGCAGGTTTCTCTGCAGCCTCTGGCATGCCGCCTTCGCTCAGATACGAACCGAGGACCGCGACAATGCGCGATGCTGTATCCCCTGTGCCGTAATCGGCGATTTCCCGGCGAGGTGCATATCCGGGTTGCGTCCACAGACGGTTCCAACCGCACGCTACGGTTTCGACCCATTCCGTTTCGTCGCGCAACGTCACGCAAGGGACCCGGTGGAAATAGGCCTCCTTTTGGAGCCCGCCCGAATCAGTAAGCACCAGAGCGGCAGCTGCCGTGAGCCGGAGCATGTCGAGGTAGCCGAGCGGCGGGGTTGTCGTCAAATCGGCAAAGGCTCCCTCGACGCCGCCGGCGGCAGCGCGAGTACGCGGATGAAGCGGGAATATGACCGGCATCTCGCGTGCGACCTCGCGCAAATACGCGAGCACGGCGGCCAAGCGCCGTCGATCGTCGGTGTTTTCGGCCCGGTGAACGGTTGCCACAGCGTAGCTCTTTGGTGTGAGACCGAGCTGATCCAGGATGCGCGAGCGGCTGTTGGCGAGACCCGAGATCATCAACGCGGCATCGTACATGACGTCGCCGAGTTGGTGGACTGCGCGGATGATTCCCTCTTGTGCGAGATTGGCGACCGAGGCCGCCGTCGGGCAGAACAAGAGGTCGCTCGCGTGGTCAGTGAGCACTCGGTTGATCTCTTCCGGCATGCGACGATTAAACGAGCGCAATCCGGCCTCGACATGTGCGACCGGCACGTGGAGCTTCGCTGCGGCCAGCGTGCCCGCAAGAGTGGAATTCGTGTCGCCATAGACAAGGACCAGCTTGGGCTTGACTTCGAGCACGACGCCTTCGATGGCTGTGAGCATGCGTCCGGTCATCTCGCCGTGGCTTCCGCCATGAATGCCGAGGTGATACCGCGGCGCCGGTATGCCCAGCTCGCTGAAAAAGATTTCCGACATCCCGGGATCGAAATGTTGGCCGGTATGGACCAAGATTTCTTCCAGAAATCCGCCGCTCGCGGCAATAGCACAGCTGACCGGCGCAGCCTTGATGAATTGGGGTCGCGCGCCGACCACTGTAAGAATTCGCACGGAGGGACTGCGCTTCTGATGCCAGACCGCTTGCGTCACCCCGCCGGCCGATTGGCCAGCGTGCCGTAGCGCACCGCTGCCGCGACGCGTTCCTGCGTCGCCGGGTCGAGATAGGGGTGCATCGGAAGGCTGACCACATGCTGGGCAAGCCGCTCAGACACCGGGACTCCTTCCGGCCCTGATGGAAAGTGCCTGTATGCAGTCTGCTGCGACAGCGGGATCGGGTAGTAGATCGCGGCCGGCACGCCCGCTCTCTTGCAGGCTGTGAGGACGCTGTCACGCCGCTCGGTCACAATAGTGTACTGGGCCCAAGTCGAAACGGCGCCCTCGATTAATTGCGGAAGTCGGACAAAATCGCCGAGAAGATCGGCATAGAGACAGGCGATCCTCTGCCTGGCGCCGATTTCATCCTCGAAGATCGTCAGCTTCTGGAGCAGGATGGCGGCTTGCATAGTGTCGAGCCGGCCGTTGATGCCGATCCGGACATTGTCGTATTTGTCGGTCCCCTGCCCGTGCGCGCGCAGTGAACGCAAAACGACGGCCAGGTCGTCGTCATCGGTCAAGATGGCGCCGCCATCTCCATAGCATCCGAGTGGCTTGGCCGGGAAAAAGCTCGTGGCGGTGGCGCGGCCAAACTTGCCGACCCGGCGCCCGCCCAGAGATGCGCCGAAGCTTTGCGCCGCATCGCACAGCACGAACATGTCGTGCGCCGCGGCGATCGGCGCCAAAGCGCTGTAATCCGCGGGCTGGCCAAAGAGATCGACAGGAATGACAGCGCGAGGTCGCAGTCCTTGTCGCTTGCCGAGCGCAATGGCCGTCTCGAGGCGCGCGGGATCGAGGTTGAAGGTATCCTCAATCACGTCGACGAATACCGGGGTGGCGCCGACCCAGCTCACCACCTCGGCGGTGGCTGCAAAGGTGAAAGCGGGAACAAAGACCGCATCGCCTGGCCCGACGTTCTCGGCCATCAGCACCAGCCCCAGGGCGTCAGTGCCATTGGCGCATGACACACAATGCTTTGCCCCGGCAAAGGCGGCGAGCTGGTTTTCCAGTTCGGTTACCTCTGGGCCTAAGATGAATTGGCCGTGATCCATGACGCGCTGCACCGCTTCATCGAGAGAGCGGCCGAGGCGCCGGCGCTGAGTCTTGAGATCAATAAAAGGGATGTTGCCCATCGGCTCAGTCATCGGTTGTTCTCTCTAGCATTTCCAGCTTCTCTGGGCCTGTCTCGACGTACCGAGCGCCTTCGATCGGACAAACGAGATCGGCGCTGAGCCGTGCCCCCGCCCGGCTCATCCAGCCAATCCTCCTTGCGGGATTGCCGACCATCAACGCATAGGCCGGTACGTCGGAGACGACGACCGCCCCGGCGCCGATAAAGCAGTAGCTTCCTAGAATATGACCGCACACTATCGTCGCATTGGCGCCGATCGTCGCGCCACGTTTAACAAGCGTGCCTCGGAACTCGGACTTGCGTTCTATCTCCGCGCGCGGGTTGTTGACGTTGGTAAAGACGCAGGAAGGCCCACAAAAAACCCCATCTTCGAGCGTCACGCCCTCGTACAAACTTACATTGTTCTGGATCTTGCAGTTGTCGCCGACGACGACGTCGGGGCCAATGACAACGTTCTGACCAAGCGTGCAGTTTCTACCGACCGTGACGCGCGGAAGGATGTGGGCGAAGTGCCAGATACGGGTTCCGGGACCGATGTGCACCTCGTCGTCGATGTATGCAAATTCATAAATCTGCACGGCGGGAAAGCGCCGCCCGGAAGTCGGGGCTCGCTCAATCGTCGTTGGCCTCGCCGCTTCGAGGCCGTCCTGCGCCCTTTGCAGGACCCTCAGCACGCGCATCCCCTCGCGGCCATCGGTGCGGGGTGTCTTGCGCGAAACCACGCAGTCGAGAAAATGACGGCATTCGAGGTTCAGCGGCTCTGCCGGCTCGATCGTGATCGGCACGCCCTCAGCCTTGCTCGGCTGCGGCATCCCGTTTCGCCATTCGATTTTATGGCGGAATACGGTCAGCTTACTGTCCCAAGGCAGGCCATCGTCAAAGACCGCCATCCCGGCATCGCCGACCGCAACCAGCTTTTGCTCTTTGTAAGGATGAAGCCAGGAGACGAAGATATGCGCCCGCGTGCCGGTCGGAAACGCCAAATGCGTTACCGTAATATCGGCGACGACTTCGTGGAGATAGGCCGCGCCGACCACACTCACCTCGTTCGGCTCGGCGCCGACGAGCGTCAGAATCATGCTGATGTCGTGCGGCGCGAACGACCACAGGATGTTCTCCTCACGGCGAATCTTTCCGAGGTTCACCCGGTTGGAATAGACATACTGCAGACGCCCGAGCTCGCCCGCGTCGATCAGCTCCTTCAGTTTTACGAATGCGGTATGATATTGTAAGAGATGACCGACCATTAGGATATGATTGCCCGCCTCGGCCGCACGGCACAGCTCCTCTGCCTCGGTGAGGTCGAGCGCCAGCGGCTTCTCGACAAAGACATCCTTTCCCGCGGCGAGTGCCTGGCGTGCCAATGTCGCGTGCAGAGCGGCGGGTGCGGCGATCGAAACCGCGGCGATCGCGCTATCTGCGAGGACTGCGTCCCACGAAAGAGCCCGGACACCGCTTTCGGCCGCAAAACGGTCTGCGACGGCGCGGTCGGCATCAACCACCGCGGCCAGCGCCCCGAGCGAGGCGAGATTGCGGACAATGTTCTTTCCCCAGTATCCGCAGCCGACCATGGCGACCGCTGGCGTGTGCATCATCGGGATCGCGTCTGTCTGCTTCGGCTCGCATTGAGCGGCCGGCGTCGCCGTGTTGAGGTGCTGGATTGGGCCAGTCTCATCGGACCGGCGCCGGTTGAGCAGCGCTGCTCGGATTCCAATGGTTCGTGTTTCATCGTTGCTCCGATCGCCGCACCGCGAATTCTCGACGCCAGAGCTGTAATCGCGCCCGCCCTGTCGTAAAAGCCGACAACTCGCATGATACAGGTAATTTTATTACCAAAAATCTCTATTCGAGTGCCAGGGCGATCTGATTAACGCAAACTGAGGATTTTAACTTTCATTTGGGGCGGCAATCCGAACCGGATCTCGATCTCAACTCACCGAACGCGCCTGAACACCAGCTGGTGGCAGCCGTACGAACTGTTCTCGCGGATCTTGACCGGCTCGAAACCGTCGCGCCGGTAAAAAGCGGTGATTTCTTTGACAGACGCGTACTCGTAGGGATAGCCGCCGACCCAATCGACGACGTCGTGCAGCCAACTCATCCCACGCACGCTGGTAGCGCTGGTGAGCTCTCGAAAATAGGCCCTGAGCTCTCCCGAACGCGCAGAGGCAACTAGCGATCTCAGCTCCTGTGGCATCCAAACGTAAATTGCATAAAATGGACGGAGCATCCGCGGCAACGCGTTGTACCGGCGTTTCCGCTCCAGCCATCTCCGGCTGACTTCGCCACAATCGTTGTAGATGGCGATGAACAACAGCCCGCCACTCTTTACCATCGGTTTCACGTTGTCCATCGCCTGCCACATTGCACCCGTGTGGTGCAAGACACCCAAGAGTAAACGATGTCGAATTGGCCGAGCCGGGCGAGATACTGTGTGTCGAGCACCGAACCTTGCTCGATCATCCAAGAAGGGTCGTCCGCCAGGTAGCGCCGCCGCAGCTCCTCGGTACAGGCGACGCTCTGACCGTCATAATCGAATGAGGTAACCGTGGCGCCAAGGCGGCGGGCGGCGAGCGAAGAGAGGCCCGAGCCGCTCCCGATATCCAAAAAGGTTTTGCCGGCGAGCGATTGTTCTCCAAGAAATTCTATTAAATTTTTCTCTGCCTCGGTTATCCGGGCCTCGTTCAATCGTTTCAAGAAACTCGCCCAGTTCCGGCCAAACCGAAAGCGCCTGCCTGCGGTTACCTCGCGCTCATGCTGCGTAGCAACGTTATTAACGGCCGACATGCCGGTTTCACCCGTTCCTGGTCTCTGCCTCAGCCAGCCACGTAACGCCGCTCGCCGGTAACTGGCTGGTAAAACACTGTGACCATTTTACCGCTCTCCGGGTCGATAAAGCGCTCGTTTGTCGCTACCCAGTCTGTGCCCGGTGGACGGCCCGTCACCGGCTTGTATCGCCAGCGTTCGACGGCGAGGCCAAACAATAACACCAGTCCCGGAATGGCGAGACGCAAGGTTACGCCCAAAGTGCAGCCGGAGATCGCCGACCACCCCGCTACAGCCAGCAGCATGCCGCAAACGGCGAATAGCGCGACGCGTAGCATCGACCGGCTCACGCCGGTTCGCGCTCGATGACGGCCGCCGTGCCGTAGGCGACGATTTCGCTCATCGTCTGGCCGATTTCGGCGGAATCGAACCGCATCATCAGCACCGCGTTGGCGCCCATCGCGGTGGCGTTTCGCACCAGCCGGTCGACCGCATGCCGCCGCGCCTCTTCGAGCAGCTGGGTATATTCGTCGATTTCGCCGCCGACGATCGAGCGCAACCCCGGCCATGATGTTTCCGCCGAGCCCGCGGCTGCGCACCACCACCCCAAAGCATTGACCCTTGACATCCGTTACCCGGTGACCCGCGACATTTTCCGTCGTAACTACGAGCATTGTCCTCTCCAACTCGGCGAACCGCTCCGAGCTTAGTCGAAATTTGCAGCCGGTCACCCGAATGCTGCCGCAATGCAACTAATAAGTCTCCCTTATGATCCTAATTGCTTACTAAATTGCAACCCTGCAATGAGCAAACGGTTGGTTGCGGCGGCCGGTGACGTGGCGCTAGGCTAGAGTTCGGCGAAGAGGGAGAGGGAAGGCGATGGCGGCGGGCAAGGACTGGAGCGAGTCGGTCGTCGAGGTAGCCGGGGCGAAGCTGCATGTGGCGCGCGCCGGCAGCGGGCGCCCGGTCGTGGTGCTGCATCACGATATCGGCAGTCCAGATCGGCTCCCGTTTTATGACGAGTTGGCCAGCCATTTCGATGTCCTGGTCCCGCACCATCCGGGCTATGGGAAGTCGGAGCGGCCGCAATGGCTGCGCAATGTGCGCGACGTCGCGGTGATCTATCAGTGGCTTTTGTCCGATCTCGCTGTCGAGCGTTCCTCGTTGATCGGGCTCGGTTTTGGCGGATGGATCGCGGCCGAGATGGCGACGATGGCGCCGCGCGAATTCCACCGGCTGGTCCTGGTCGGAGCGATGGGCCTGAAGCCGCCCGACGGCGATATCTTCGACCAGGCGATCGTCAGCTATCTCGACTACGCCCGCGCCGGGTTTCACGACCAGGAGGCGTTCGCGAGGGTTTATGGCGATGTGTCGACGGACCAGCTGGTCGAATGGGATCTGTGCCGCGAGATGAGCTTCCGGATCGCCTGGAAGCCGTACATGTATAATCAGAGCTTGCCCCATCTGCTGGGCGGCGTGCGCGCTCCGGCGCTCGTCGTCTGGGGTGACGACGACAAGATCGTGCCGCGCAGCGCAGGCGAGCGTTACGCCGCGTTGCTCCCGAAGGGGCGGTTCGAGGTTGTGCGCTCTTCCGGGCATTGCGTCGAGATGGAGCAGCCGGATCAGCTCGCGCGCCTCGTCCGGACATTCGTCGAGGAAAACTAAAGAAGCCGCCGGGGCGCTCTCGGCCAAGGAGGAAGCCATGTTTGTCATGTACTTCACAGAGCAGCCGATGTCGACCTATCCGGCCGATATCGGGCTTGAAGTCGGCCATACCGCGCTGATGTTCTCGAACAAGCATTTCGATCCGGTCGCCGGCAGCCGGCTCTATAACGAATATCTTGAGCATTACATCTACGCCGAGGAGCAGGGCGTCGAAGGCTTCATGCTCAACGAGCACCACAACGCGCCGTTCTGCATGCAGGCGAAATGCAACATCTTTGCCTCGATCCTCGCAGCGGTGACCAAAAAGGCGAAGATCGTCTTGCTCGGCAATCCGCTGCCCTTGGCCGAGAACCCGGTCAGGCTCGCCGAGGAATTGTCGATGATCGACATGATCTCGAAGGGCCGCCTGGTTCCCGGCATCGTGCGCGGCGGTGGCCAGGAGTCGCTCGCCGCCGGCGTCAACCCGGCCTACAACCGCGAGCGCTTCCAAGAGGCGCATGATCTGATCGTCGCCGCCTGGACGCGCGAGGGGCCGTTCCGCTGGGAGGGCACGCATTACCAGCACCGCGTCGTCAACCCGTGGGCGGTGCCGTTGCAGAAGCCCTATCCGCGCATTTGGGTCCCCGGCGTCCTGAGCCAGGAGACGATCATCTGGGCGGCGCAGCAGCGCTATCCCTACATCGCGCTCAACACCTCGATCGAGGCGACCAAGAAAATCTGGGAGCTGTACGACAAGGTCGCGCTCGAGACCGGCTACGAGGCGGGTCCGGAGAACCGCGGCTATCTGCAGCAGGTGCATGTCTCCGACAGCGAGGAAAAGGCCGAGAAGAACGCCCGCCAGTTCCTGTGGATGCAGGGCGAGTTCACCGGTCTCGCGCACCCGGTGTGGTCGAACCCGTCGGGCTACTTCTCGCCGACGCTGCGCCGCAACTTCGTCGAGTTCGCGGTCGGGCGCGCCGAGAACCCGCGCGGGCGCCCGACTTTTGACCAGCAGGTTGCCGACGGGCGCGTCTTCTTCGGCACGCCAAAGACGGTCATCCCCAAATTGCGCCGCGTGCTCGAAGAGACCCGGCCGAGCATTTACGGCATCTGGGGCAATGACGGCACGGTCAGCAACGAAGATGCGCGGACCTGCATCCGCCTGTTGGGCCAGGAGGTCATGCCGGCGATGCGTGAGATCGGCAAAGGAATTGGGCCTCAAAGACCCGTTCGAAACCAACGCGCCGGTGCATCTGCGCTACTCCACCGATCTCAAGCAGATGCCGCAGGCTGCGGAATAGAGCCGGGGGCCGGCGGTTCAGCCTTGGCTGAACCTTTGTCAGGGAGGACACATCGACGATGAGGACAGCCGTCGGGATCACCGCGGGCTCAATTCCCTGGTGGAAGGAGCCGACCAAAGACCAGTGGTACGCCTGGGTGGCCTCGTGGCTCGGCTGGACGCTCGATGCGTTCGACTTCACGATGTTCCTGCTGATCATGGTGCCGATCTCGCAGGAATTCGGCGTGCCCTTGACCGAGGTCGCATTTTTGCTGAGCGTGACCTTGTGGCTGCGGCTGGTCGGCGCGGTCGGCTCGGGATGGCTGGCCGACCGGATCGGCCGCAAGACGCCGCTGATGATCTCGATCCTGTGGTATTCGATCTGCAATTTCATCTGCGGTTTCTCGCCGGCGTTTTGGTTTCTCTTTCTGTTTCGGGCATTATTGGGCATCGGGATGGGCGCCGAATGGCCGGCCGGCGCGGCTCTGGCGATGGAATCCTGGCCGGCGCGCTCCCGGGGGTTCATGAGCGGGCTGCTGCAGGGCTCGTGGAGCCTCGGGTTCCTTTTGGCAAGCCTGATCTATGGGCTGATGTTCAACGCAATCGGCTGGCGCGGGCTCCTGATGATCGGGGTCCTCCCGGCCCTTTCGGTCGTCTATGTCCGGTTCTTCGTCAAGGAGCCGCCAGTGTGGCAGGAAAACCGCCGCCGCCAGCGCGCCGAGAAACGAGAGGTGCACATTCCGCTGTTCAACATCTTCAAACCCGGCTTGCTCGGCAACACGTTGACGGCGTGCTGGTGGATGGCGAGCAGCTTCCTCGTCTACTATTCGATCAATGCGTTGTTCGCGACCCACCTGCAGAAAGACCTGAACTTGAGCCCGGCGATGGTCGCGACCCCGGTTGCGCTGGCGAACCTCGCGGCGTTTTTGGCGCAGGGCTTCTGGGGCTGGTTCGCCGATCGCTTCGGCCGGCGCTGGTCGATGATCATTCCCGCGGCGATTGCGATCATTGTCGCCCCGCTCTATCTGCTTACCGCCGACTTCACCTGGATCGCCATCGGCTTCGTGCTGCAAGGCTTCTTCGGTCAGGCAATCTATGGCCAAAACCCCGCCTACCTTTCGGAGCGCTTCCCGACCGAAGTGCGCGCGACCGCGAGCGCCTTCTGCTATCACCAAGGGGCGATATTCGGCGGCTTTGTCCCGCTGGTGCTGACCTGGTTCGCCAGCCATTACGGTCTCGGCTTCGCGGTCCCGATGCTGGTCGGCACCTGCGTCGGAGCGGCGAGCTTTGTCATTGCACTGCTGCTCGGCCCCGAGACCAAGGGAAAGGTCCTCCTCCCGGATCTCGTCGTGGCCTGAATACGATGAACATGCGCCGCGCCGCTGGTTGGCTATGCACCGTCGTTACCCTCGCAACGGCGCTGCCGGTCGATGCGCAATCGCCCCCACCTTCTGCGAACCCGACGAGCGCCTTCGACGGGAGATACGTCGGTGTTTCCGCGGAGAACACCAGTAGCGGCAACACCCTCGCCGGTGGACGCGCCCGCACTCAGGGCTATGCCGGAGCGAGAGCGTGCACAACGTTTCACGCTCCGGCGAGGTTGACGATCACCAATGGCCGCGCCCGGGTCAGGTGGGGCGATCGCACGCTCGAGGGAAGTGCGGCTCCTGACGGATCCCTGACGATGACCACCGGATACGGCCAAAAGTTCGATGGCCGGATCGAAGGCCAGCAGATCAAGGGTCAGCTCGTAGGCTATTGCGCATATATCTTAACATGGCGAAAGCAGGGCTGAGTGCCGCGCGCGCTCATCTGGGCTGCGGCGGGCCGTTCCTTGTTTTTTGAAGGTTCGTCAAGCGACAGTTGACGCCTCCACACCCTTCGACCATCTTTCCGAATTGATAGGCAGCTTCCGCAACAGGGCACTCCGCCGCTATTTCGAGGTCGGGGATGCCAGCGGATTAAGTGTGCCGAATATCAGCAGGATTGGACGCATGCTTCGCGCGTTGGATGCCGCTACCCGCCCGGAGCAGGTGAATCTTCCCGGATACTATTTTCACGCGCTGCATGGCGTTGGTAGATGGTCGATCCGTGTCAGCGGCAATTGGCGCATCACGTTCGGATGGGAAGGCGCTGACGCGATCGAGGTCGGTTTGGAGGACTATCATTGATGGACAGTCGCCCGGTCAAAATCGGATTGCCGGCCATGCACCCCGGTGAGCTGCTGCGCGAGGATGTCCTGCCGGCGCTCGGGCGGACACGGGCCGAGATCGCCCGTCTGCTCGGCGTCTCGCGCCAGACCTTGCACGCGATCGTCACCGAGCGCTCCCCCGTCACGCCAGAGATGGCGCTTCGCTTAGGTAAGCTTTGCGGAAATGGCCCGGATCTCTGGCTTGCCCTGCAAACCCGCTATGACCTCGAACGATTGCGAGAGTTCAAGCGCTCAGAAATCGAGAGGATCCCAACGCTGGGCGCTGCATAACGGCCGGCTGGGCTCTATTCGGCTGCATGCGTCGTACGGATCGCACGCCAAACTCTCTCGGGGCTGGCGGGCATTTCGATGTGGCGGATGCCGAGAGGCGAGAGGGCATCGACGAGGGCGTTGGCGACGGCGGGGAGGGCGCCGACATTGCCGGCTTCGCCGGCGCCTTTGACGCCGAGCGGGTTGGTCTTGGTCGGCACCGGGTTGCTGTCGCAATGGATTGCCGGGAGGTCGCTCGCGCGCGGCATCGCGTAGTCCATGAAGGAGCCGGTCAGGAGCTGGCCCGAGGCGGGGTCGAACCGGATGTCCTCCATCAGCACCTGACCCACGCCTTGCGCAATGCCGCCGCAGATCTGGCCCTTCGAGCAACAGCGGATTCATGACCGTGCCGACATCGTCGACGACGCTGTAGCGCAGGATCTCGACCTCGCCGGTATCCGCGTCGATCTCGAGTTCGCAGATATGGCAGCCGTTGGGGAAATTCTGCTCCTTGCAGCTGAACGTGGCGCCGGCGATCAGGCCGAGGTCCATACCGTCGGGCAGGTTCTGCGGGTTCAACGACTCGGTTGCGATCTCGCTGATCGTCAAAGTGCGGTTGGAGTGCGGCGTTGAAAAAAAACCGTCGTCAAAGCGGATCTCGCCGGGATCGGAGCCGAGAACCGAGGCCGCGATTACGGTCGCCTTGGCGACGATCTTCTCGGTAGCGAGATGGACCGCCGACCCGCCGAGCGCGGCCGAGCGCGATCCGCCGGTGCCTTCGCCGATCGCGACCTTCTCGGTATCGCCCTGGACGTAGTGCACCTGACCGGGATCGATGCCGAGCCGGTCGCAGAGCAGCTGTTTGTAGACTGTTTCGTGGCCCTGCCCCTGGGTGATCGAGCCTGACAGCAAGGTAACGGTGCCGGTGCGGTCGAAGCGGATTTCCGCCGCTTCGAAGCCGCCTGCTGCGGCGCGCTCGATCGTGTTCGAGACGCCGAAGCCGCGCAATTTGCCGCGCCCGCGCGCGGCCGCGCGGCGCTCTTCGAACCCGGCGAAATCGGCGAGGTCGAGCGCCATGTCGAGGCTTTTCGCGAACTCGCCGCAATCGTAGGTGAACGTAAGGCCCGATTTGAACGGCATCGCCTCGGGCGGGATCATGTTGCGGCGGCGCAATTCGATCGGGTCGATGCCGAGCTCGTCAGCGGCGAGTTCGACCATCCGCTCGATGACGTATGCGGCCTCGGGGCGGCCATTTCCGCGATAGGCCCGCATCGGGTTGGTGTTTGTGTAGACGGCGGTTACATCGGCATAGATCGCGGGCGTGCGGTAGACGCCGGCCAAGGTTCCGAGATTGGCGACAAACGCGTTGGAGCCGGCCTGCGGATAGGCTCCGACGGCCGCGATCGTGCGAACGCGCAGGCCGAGAAATTCGCCGTTTGCATCAAGCGCCAGCTCGGCCTCGGTGACGTTGTCGCGGGCCTGGGCGTCGCCGAGAAAGGACTCCGTGCGCGTGCTCGTCCATTTGACCGGCCGCCTTGTCAGCTTCGAGGCCAGCAACACCAGCGCAACCTCGTTATAGATCGCCGATTTCATGCCAAAGCTGCCGCCGATATCGCCGGCGACGACGCGCACCTTGCTCTCCGGGACCTTGAGGATCTGCCGCGCCAATTCGGAGCGATAGGCATGGGTGCGCTGCAGGGTCGTGTAGATCGTGTAGTGATCGGCCGCGGCGTTGTAGTCGCCGATGCAGCCGCGAGGCTCCATCGTGGCCGCGGTCACCCGGTTGATGACGAATTTGCGACCGGACGACGTGCGCGGCGCCGGCGAAGGCGGCGTCGGTCGCCGCCTTGTCGCCTTCGAGATAGACAAATGGAGATGTTGTCCGGGCAATCGTCCCAGACCCGCGGCGCGCCGGGCTCGATCGCATCCGCGGTCGAGACGATCGCCGGCAGCGGCTCGTAATCGACGGCGATCAGTTCCGCCGCGTCGGCAGCCTGATGTGCGCTCTCGGCAACGACAAAGGCGACGTAATCTCCGACCCAGCGCACCCGGTCCTTGACCAGTGCGGGGTAGCGCGGCCGATAGGCCGGCGAACCGTCGCGCCGTTTGTTGCCCGAGGCCGTCGGCAGATCGCCCCAGCCCGGAGGCTTCCCAATCCGCCCCGGTCAACACCGCCAGCACGCCGGGCGCGGCTTTGGCCGAGGCCGCGTCGATCGAGCGGATCCGGGCATGCGCATGCGGCGAGCGCAGCACATGGCCGAACGCCATGCGCGGCAACACCATGTCGTCGACATAACGCCCGCCGCCGCGCAACAGCCGCGGATCCTCGAACCGCGGCACCGCCTGGCCCAACGCAAATTCACCCATATTGCCCTCTCTACCGCAGTCAGGTTTCCGTCAGCGGAACGGGTTGATTATCGTAATCCCCTCGACCTGCCGACCGTGCCCCATGTCTGCGATCATACGAGCTCGTTGATAGGGCTCGTTATCAAGTGATAATGTGAGATTTTTCATAGTTTCACAGTACTGATCCGATACGCCATATCAAGGCATCTTTCCCTGAATGTCCGACCGGAAGATGCCAACGCGGTGCCCCTCACCCCGCGAGAGCTGGGGTCTGGAGGGAAGACAGCCCCTCGCCACCCTTCAGGGCGGAGAGGGAGGGGCCCGTCGCGCAGCGATGGGAGGGTGAGGTGGGCAGCGCCGCAAATTGCTTCGTCGGCCACCCTCACCTGAGAGGGCCTGTGTCGGCGTGCGGCTTGCCAACCCGACCCTGCGGGGACAGTACTGGCTGTTCTTGCTGTTATTTGCCCCTATAAATCAGCCAGCTGTCACTTGTTTGTCACAGAAACCCTGGATTTGGGTGATGTCGAGCCTCCCAGAAACAGCGGCGATGCTGGCTGTTATTCGCTGTTCTTCTGCAGATTTGCCTCCCTTGCCGGACTTTCAGATTAGCCTTCGTCAAAGCAGAAATTATCACATTGATGCCAGAAAAGCAACCGTGAGGACAAGCAAATTGACTTCTGCTCTAAAAACGCTTTAAATTTGCGCCAAAAGTAGTCGAGCGTGCGCTGCTTCACCACTACGCAAGGTCAGGGAGAGGGCCATGAAGTGGGATCGTATCGGTGTCACAATCGTAGCGACGGGTTTTGTTGCGGTTTGGGGTTTAGCATGTGCCCGTGCGGATGTCGGCGACAAAGCGCCGGCGACAGCAAAGAGCAGCGAGGTCGATTTTCCGATTTCCTGCGGCGCGGCGGCGCAGAAGAAATTCAACCAGGCCGTCTGGATTTTGCATTCCTTCTGGTACGACGAGGCGGTCAAGGCCTTTACCGCCGTTACCGCGATCGAGCCCGATTGCGCGATGGGCTATTGGGGCGTCGCAATGAGCCATTGGTACCCGCTCTGGTACCCCCCCAATGCGGCGGCGTTGAAGGCGGGGTCGGAGGCGGTCGAGAAGGCGACGGCCGCGAAGCAGAAGACCGATCGCGAAGGCGATTACATCGCGGCGATCGCGATGTTCTATCGGGACAACGACAAGGTCGATCACCGCACCCGCGCCGTTGCCTACGAAAAGGCTATGGAGCAGGTCCACCTGCGCTATCCCGATGACCGGGAGGGCGGGGTGTTCTATTCCCTTGCGCTGCTCGCCACCGCGCCGCCGACGGACAAGACCTACGCCAATCAGAAAAAGGCGAAGGCGATCCTCGAAAAGGTCAATGCGGAGGTACCGAATCACCCGGGTGTCCAACATTATCTGATCCACGCCAATGATTCGCCGGCGCTGGCCGAGGATGGGCTGACGGCGGCGCTATGCTATGCGGCCATCGCGCCCGCGGTGCCGCATGCGCTTCACATGCCGTCCCACATCTTCACACGGCTGGGAATGTGGCGCCAATCGATCGACGCCAACCGCGCCTCCTCGGCAGCCGCGCTCGGCTATGTCCGGGAGGAGCTCGGACCGGACGCGTTCGACGGGGAGACCGTGCATTCGTTGGATTACCTCGAATACGCCTATCTGCAGACCGGACAGGACCGGCAAGCCAAGCAGGTCGTCGACGAGTTGCAGTCCTTCGGGCGAGCCAAGGGGCCGAATTTGCCGATGGCCTATGCCATTGCAGCAATACCGGCGCGCTTTGCGCTGGAGCGCCGGAATTGGTCGGAGGCTGCGGCCCTCACGCCGCCATCAATGCCGTTCCCGTGGGAGCGCTTTCCTTGGGCAGAGGCGATGATCTCCTATACGCGGGCGCTCGGCGCGGCTCATACGGGCGACGTCGCCGGTGCAGAAACGGAAATCGCCAAGCTGCAGTCGTTGAAGGAAAAGCTCGATCAGGCCAAGGACGATTACTGGGCCAAGCAGGTCGAGGTCCAGCGGCTTGCCGCCTCCGGAATCCTCGCGCACGCCCAAGGCAACGACAAGCAGGCAGTCGAGCTGGTGCGCGCCGCCGCCGATCTCGACGCCACGATGGACAAACATCCCGCGACCCCGGCCGAGATTTTGCCGGCACGTGAACTGCTGGCCGATTTGCTGCTGGAGCTCAACGAACCCGCCGGGGCGTTGAAAGAATACGAACAATCCGTGAGCACCGAGCGCAACCGCTTCCGCAGCATCCTCGGCATCGCCCGGGCCGCCAAGCAGACCGGCGATACGGCAAAGGCGCGCGAGGCCTACGGAAAGCTCGTTACCTTGGCGAGCGCCGACACAGATCGTCCGGAACTGGCCGAAGCCAAGGCCTTTTTGGCGAATTGAGCCGCTTCGCTTACTGCCCCTCACCCTCCCGCTGACGCGAGCCCCTCCCTCGCCCCGCACTTCGGGGAGAGGGGGCTTAATTGCCGAGGTGGAAGTATTCGACGGCGTTGCCGGCCCACATCTTGTGCTTTTCCGCTTCCGGGATGTCGGCGTAGATCTTGTCGATGATCGGCCGCGAGTTTGGCCATTCATTCTCGATGTGCGGAAAGTCGGTGGCGAACATTATCCGGTCGACGCCGACGTGCTGGCGCTCCTCGATCGCAACCCGCTCGTATTGCACGCTGAAATAGACGTGCTCGCGGACATAATGACTGGGCAATTCCTTTAGCGGTTCGAAGCCCAGATATTCCTGCGCCCAGCCGAGATGGCGCTGGTACCACAGATCCATGTGCTCGAGCCAGAACGGGACCCAGCCGAGGCGGGTCTCGGCAAAGAAGATCTTCAGCTTCGGATGGCGCTCGAACACCCCGGCGAGCACCAGCTGGGCAATACTGACCGACGGGGCCAGTCCGAAATTGCACAGCCATTCCAGGAAAGGCCGCCGCAGCCTTTGCATGATTACGGGGTCTTCCTTCGGATACTTGAAGGTCGGCTGGGTCGCGCGCGCTCCGGTTCGGTAGAACTGGACGTGGACGGTAACGGGCATTTCCATATCGACGGCGGCGGCCCAGAACTTGTCGTCCTCCGGGGTCGGGTAGCCTTTGGCGCTCGGCAATGCGCCCAATAGGATCCCTTTAAGGCCGAGCTTCTTGCAGTGCTTCATCTCGGCGATCGCGTCGTCGACATTGGTGATCGGAATGACCCCCATGCCGATCAGACGGTCGGGCGCGACGGCGCAGTATTCTTCGGCGAGCCAGTCGTTGTAGCCGCGGATCACCGCCTTATAGACCTCGTCATGCGCGATATTGCGCCAGAAGACGGGGCCGGCGACCATCGCCGCGAACAATACCTCGGCGTCCATGCCGTCCTCGTCCTGCTCCCGGACGCGCTGCTCGGGCGAGCCGGTGCCCGCGGCGTCTGCGACCTTGAGCCCGAAGGGCTGCCAGGTCCCTTCGGCGCGGCCGGCGCGCAGATCGAGAAAATTCGCTTCCAGCAGCGGCTGCCCCTCGATCATCAGCGCGTCCCCGCCATCCGGCAGATGAACGGTGTGCGGCGCGCGGTCACGATATTTTTCCGGGACCCGGTGGACCCACCGCTCCGGCGGCACTTCGAGATGCCCGTCGGCCGACATCAGCCTGTATTGGCGCGCCATTTCACCCTCCGTTCGTGATGCTGAAGCGGCCCTCGCGCCCCCTCCCTAACCCTCCGCCGCGAGCGGAGGAGAGAAGGGTGGGGGCCTGCGGGCAAGGGAGGTACGCCGCAACTTAGGGCTCGAATACGGCAAAGCACTTGTTCGAGTTGAAGATGTAGCTCTGCACGTAGGAGGTTTCCGTCGGCCGCCGCCCGAGCTCGTTCATTGCGCCCATCAGGCACATCCAGTTCAGGACCTCCTGCTGCCCGCTGTCTTCGATCGCGCTCAGCGGCCGCTGCCGCCATGTCGCATAATCGGCGGCTTGCAATGCCTCGTAGAGCGCGCGATCAGCCTCCACGTCAGGATAGAGTAGGTAATGCTTGGGCGTCAGGAACGCGTGTGACCAGCTGGACGAGGCGATCAGCGCAACCCGCCACGGGCTCTTCTCGACGACCCGGGCGCAAGCCGCGCCGAGATCGAAACAGCGCCACGGAGCAGGAGAGGGGGGGTCGAGCTCGTCTGCCGACGGGAACTGGCTCAACCCGCGCGCGCCGGCCTGCTGGGCGACGACCCGACGGCCATAGCAGTTCACTTGGAACGGCACGACCGGGTAGGGGAACCCCTTGCGATCGTAATCGAGGAACAGCAGCGTGTTGAGAAACGCGTGGCCGAGCTGGTGGTGCAACGGCTTATAGGCGTAGGAGACGTCGAACCCAGCCTCGATCATGCCGCTGGCGATGAACTTTCCGGCATCGCGATCGCCCTTGTATTCGAAGGTTTTCTCCGTCGGCTCGTTCCACACATTGGGGCCACGATAGTATTGCCACGGCTTTGTCGCCAGCGATTTATAGGCCAGCACGCAAAAGGGCGGGATGATGTCTTCCTTGAAGTTCTCGTACTGGTCGTCGCCCCAGATCACGACAAAATCGGGCGCGAACTCGTCCAACACCCGCCGGGCGTTGCGAAAACCGGTGAGGAGCGCCTCGCGGTGGTGTCTGGCTGCGGTCAGCCCGGCATCGGCGCCGTATTCCTCGCGCATTGCCGCGGGCCAACCTGACGGGTCCCGCATCCGCTCCGGGACCGCCGGGTCGTCGAGCGCACGCTTCAGAATGCGGCCCAGATTTTCGTCGGTTCCCGAGAGCGGCGGAAAATGAGTGACCCCGAGGCCCAGAATTTCGCCCATGCCATCCTCCCTTGAGTAGATAGCGCCAGGATAAGCTTTGACTGCTCCGGGAACAAGCATTGAAGGCTGCCCGTGTCCGTAGCAGATGAAATGTCCGGGTTTGGTAGCAGACGATCTGTCCGGTTTTTGGGGTTGTTCCAAACTGGGGGATCGGGATGCGACCCGAGGTACGGATGGCGCGGTATGTGGAGGCGTTGGAGCGGTATCGGGGTGGGCGGTTGAGCTGCGTCGAGGCGGCCGAAGTGTTGGGGATCAGCGAGCGGCATTTCCGTCGGCTGCGCGACCGGTACGAGGCTGAGGGAGCCGAGGGCCTGATCGACCGGCGCCGGGGACGCGCCTCGGGACGGCGGGTGCCGGTGGACCGGATCGAGCTTGTGGTGGAGCAGTATCGGACCCGGTACTGGGATTTTACGGTGAAGCACTTCCACGAGGCGCTGCAGGCGGAGCACGGCTTTGCTCTGGGCTACACGTGGACGAAAACGGTGCTGCAGAGCCGCGGGCTGGTGGCGATCGCCCCGCGCCGCTCGGTACACCGCAAGAAGCGGCCGCGCCGGCCGCTGCCCGGCATGATGCTGTTCCAGGACGGCTCACCGCACGAGTGGCTGGCGGGCCAGGCGCCTCTCGATCTGATGTCACGCTCGATGATGCGACGAGCGCGATCTACTCGATCTTTCTGGTCGAGGAGGAGGGCACCGCCTCGAGCTTTCGCGGTCTGCAGGAGGTAATCAGCCGGCACGGGCTGTTCTCCTCATTCTATACCGACCGGGGCAGTCATTACTTCACCACCCCGAAGGCGGGCGGCCCGGTTGATAAGCAGCAACCGACCCAGGTCGGGCGCGCCTTGGCCGAGCTCAGCATCGAGCACATCCCGTCCTACAGCCCAGAAGCCCGCGGTCGCATCGAGCGGGTCTTCGGGACCTTGCAGCAGCGCCTGCCGCCCTTGCTGCGGCTCAACGGTATTACCACGATCGAGGCGGCCAACCGCTATTTGGCCGAGACCTATCGGCCCGAGCACAATGCCCGCTTTGCCGTGACAGCGGCTGAAGAAGGCAGCGCTTTCGTACCGTTCGCGGCTGGCTTGCGGCGACATCCTGTGCATCAAGCACGAACGTGTGGTCGGGCGTGACAATTGCGTGCGCTACAACGGGCGAGTGTTGCAGATCCCGGAGCAGCGGCACCGTCACCATTTCGTCAAAGTCAGCGTTCAGGTGCACGACTATTCCGATGGCACCCTCGCGCTGTTCCACGGCCCCCGGCGGCTCGCCGGACTACACTGCCGACGGCGCCCTGATCCCAGAGGAGGTCCAAGCCAAATCAGCCGCTTAAGCCCGCTCGGCGGCGCGCCCTGTGGATTTGTGGATAACGCTGCGCGTTACCCACAACCCCACAGGGCCATCATCAACGGAAGCGGACATATAATGTGCTACGAAAACCGGACATCTTTACGTGCTGGCGACAGCATTGAAGGCTGCCCGGCGATTTTGCACCAATCGCGGCGGAAGGCACCGCGGAGAGGGGAGGGGGAGGGCGGAATCCGCGGTCAGAGGCCGCGATCGTTGCAGGCTTCGGCTTGCTTGTGGCAAGAGACGAGAGAAGGGATGCAAGCAGTGGTGAGTTCTCTCGATGACGTCTCTACGCATGAGCCGTCGGCTGATTTTTGGGCTTCCGTTTATTGCCGCGTCGGGCTTCACCATGCGGCGGGCGGGAGCCCTCGAAGGTGACTTCTACGCATTCTTGTCGGGAGTGCGCCGCGATGCCGCGGCACAAGGCGTTCGCGCCTCGACGATCGAGGTCGCGCTGCGCAACACGCAATACCTGCCGCACGTCGTCGAGCTCGACCGCAAGCAACCTGAACACACGATGACCTTCGGCGAGTATCTCGAAAAGGTCGTCACCTCCCAGCGCATGGACGGCGCACGCTCCCAGTTGGCCGAAAATCGGGTACTGCTCGACGGGATCTGGCGGCGGTTCAATGTCGAGCCGCGCTTCGTCGTCGCTCTCTGGGGAATCGAGAGCGATTTCGGCAAGGTCATGGGCAATTACGCAGTGGTGTCCGCGCTCGCCACGCTCGCCTATGACGGACGCCGCAGCTCGTATTTCCGCGGCGAGCTGATCTCGGCGTTGCGCATCCTCGATCAGGGGCATATCCGGGCGGACAACATGATCGGATCCTGGGCGGGGGCGATGGGGCAGTGCCAATTCATGCCCTCGACCTTTCTCGGATACGCGGTCGATTACGATGGTGACGGCCGGAAAGACATCTGGAACGACCGCGCCGACGCGCTGGCCTCAATCGCGAATTTCATCTCGCGTCTAGGTTGGCGCGGCGGCGAGGGCTGGGGGCGCGAGGTCATGCTGCCGGCCGGGTTCGACGCCCGCTACACCGGGCTCGAGGTCAAGCGGGCGACCGGCGAATGGAGCCGGCTCGGGGTGCGCAGCATCGATGCCGGCCCGCTTGCCGGCCGCGAGGGCGAGGCCTCGCTGGTCATGCCGGATGGCGCCGGCGGGCCGGCGTTCCTCGTCTACGACAATTTCCGCACGATCATGAAGTGGAACAAATCCACGTATTTCGCGACCGCGGTCGGCTATCTCGCCGACAGCATGGCGCGAGGCTGATTGCTGCAAAGTCAGTCAGGACGGATCTTCGTCCGGGCGGGGGCGTTCTTCGGTCCGGAAGAGAGAGTGAGCGAAAATGGCGGATCGGAAAATCGGGAGAGTTTTTATGGCGCGCTCGATTGCCGCCATATTGCGGCGGCCTTGCTCGCAGCCGGGCTCAACGGCCACCCGGCGGCAAGCGCACGAGGCCATGCCAAACCCAAGGCCACCGCCGCGGCCCAGGTCCCGGCCAATCCGACCGCGGGCATGGAAACACAGGCGACGCACGCCTTTGTCATCGAGGCCGAGACCGGGACGGTGCTGCTCGACAAAGCCGCCGACGAGCGCATGCCGCCGGCCTCGATGAGCAAGATCATGACCGCCTATGTCGTTTTCGACATGCTGAAGCAGGGGCGCGCCAAGCTCGACGACGAATTGCCGGTCAGCGAGCGGGCCTGGCGGCTGCAGGGTTCGAAGATGTTCGTGCCGCTCGGCGGGCGCATCACGATTGACGATCTGTTGAAAGGCATGATCATCCAATCCGGCAACGATGCCTGCCTCGTCCTCGCCGAAGGCCTCGCCGGGAGCGAGGAAGCATTTGTCGATCTGATGAACCAGAAGGCCAAGGAGATCGGGCTCAAAGACAGCCATTTTGCCAATGTCGACGGTCTGCCCAGCCCCGACCACTGGATGACCGCGCGCGATTTGGCGACTCTGTCAATCCGGACGATCAAAGATTTTCCCGAGTATTATCACTACTACAGTGAAATGGGGTACGAATACAACAACATCAAACAAGGCAACCGCAACCCGCTGCTCTATAAAGGCGTCGGCGCCGATGGGTTGAAGACCGGCCATACCGAGGAGGCGGGCTACAGCCTGACCGCTTCGGTCAAGCGCGAGGACCGCCGCATCATCCTGGTGCTCGGCGGCTTGCCGACGATGAAAGCCCGCGCCCAGGAAAGCGAGAGACTGATCGACTGGGCGTTCCGCGAGTTCAACGACTACAAGCTGTTCGCGGCCGGCGACAAGGTCGATGACGCCGAGGTGTGGCTCGGCTCCGACCCGAAGGTGCCGCTCACCGTCGCCAACGATCTGGTCGTGACCCTGCCGCGCAAGTCGCGCAAGGACATGAAGGTCACGGTCGACTACGATCGCCCGATTCCGGCGCCGGTCAAGAAAGGCCAGACAGTCGGCAAGCTGGTGGTGACCGCTCCCGATGTTCCGCCAACCGAAGTGCCGCTCGTCGCCGGTGCGGATGTCGACCGCATGGACCCGCTCGGCCGCGTCGCGACCCTCGCCGGCTATCTGGTGTGGGGCGGCCGGCATTGACGTGACGGATACTCGCGGCCGGTTCATCTCGATCGAGGGCGGCGAAGGCGCCGGCAAGTCGACCCAGGTCGGATTGCTGGTGGCGGCGCTCGACCGCGCGGGGATCCCGGTGCGGGCAACCCGCGAGCCCGGAGGATCGCCCGGCGCCGAGGCGATCCGGCGGCTGTTGCTCGAAGGCGAGGGCGAGCGCTGGGATGCGATCAGCGAAGCCCTGTTGCTCGTCGCCGCGCGGCGCGATCACGTCACTCGCGTCATCGCCCCTGCTCTCGCACGAGGCATATGGGTGGTGTCGGACCGGTTTGCCGAATTCCACGATGGCCTATCAGGGCTACGGCAGAGGAGTTGCGCTCCAGGATCTCGCCGCATTGCACCGCTTCGCCCTCGGCGATTTCGCGCCGGACCTGACCGTGATCCTCGATCTGCCGGTCGAAATCGGGCTCGCCCGCGCTGCCGCGCGCTCGGCCGCCGATCGGTTCGAACGCCTCGACCGCGACTTCCACGAAAAGCTGCGCCAAGGGTTCCGGCAGATCGCCGCCGAGAACCCTGCTCGCTGCATCTTGATCGACGCCGCGGGCGACCCGCAGACAGTGCACCGCGCAGTGCTCGCAGCGGTTGAGCAACGATTGGGCGCTAGCGGTTGCCCCTCACCCCTCCCTCTCCCCGCGAGCGGGGAGAGGGAGGGCCCCGCGTCAGCGGGAACGGTGAGGGGCAGCGGGCGACGGAACGCGAGGCGGTGCTCGCACCCCGAGCAGAACCCGGTGCTTACTCGGCCACGCGGAAGCCGAGCGCGAGCTGCGCCGGCTCGTCGCAGGCGGGACGGCTGCCGCACGCGATCCTGCTGAGCGGGCCGCGCGGCATCGGCAAGGCGACGCTCGCCTTTCGGCTCGCTCGCTTCCTGCTCGCCGGGCCCGGAGACCTGCCGGCCGAGATGTTGGAAACAGGGGAGGGCGGGCTGGCGATCGATCCCGAGAGCAGCCTGTTCCGCCGGGTCGCATCGGGCGGCCACGCCGATCTGCTGACCGTCGAGCGCGCCTATGATCCGCGGCGCCGCCGGCTGCGCAGCGACATCGTCGTCGAGGACACGCGCGCGATCGCCGGTTTTTTCCGGCTGACCGCGGCAGAGGAGGGATGGCGGATCGTCATTGTCGACGGCGCGGAGGAGATGAACCGCAACGCCGCCAATGCCCTGTTGAAAATCCTCGAAGAGCCGCCGCGGCGGGGGCTGCTGCTGCTGGTCAGCCACAGCCCGGGCCGGCTGCTGCCGACTGTCCGCTCGCGCTGTCGGCACTTTCCGCTGGCTGCGCTACCGCGGCCGCTGGTCTTGCAGCTGCTCGGAGCAGCAATACCGCCCCGAGCTCGCTGGAACTGACGCCGAGGCGCTGGCGGGACTGGCCGAAGGCAGCATCGGCCGGGCGATCGAGCTCGCCGACGCCGGCGGGCTGGCGCTCTACCAATCGCTTCTCGGCATCCTTGCGCAGGCGCCGCGGATCGAGGTCGCCGAACTCTATGCCTTCGCCGACAAGCTCGCCCGCCCCGACGCGGAAGAGGCCTACCGAGCCAGCCACGAGCTGCTGTCGCAGTTTCTGGCGAGAATGGTTGCTCGCGCTGCCTCCCGGCCGTCCGGAATGGACGAACCGATCGGCCGAGAAGGGCAGGTGATGCAGCGTCTCGCCGCTCGCGCCGATCCGGCGCGCTGGGCGGATCTGCGCGACCGGATCGACCGTGATTTCGCCAACACCGACGAACTCAACCTCGACCGCAAGCAGGCCATCCTCGGCGCGTTCTTTGCCGTCGAGGAACTGGCGCGATAGATCAGCGGCGCCAGTCGCCGGCTGGATTGCGATCGGGCCCGGCCCATATCTGGGCGATGGAGACAGCCATGAGCGCCGACCGGCCCTTTTTCGTCACTACGCCGATTTACTACGTCAACGACACGCCGCATTTGGGGCATGCGTACCCGACGGTAGCCGCCGACGTGATGGCACGTTTCATGCGGCTCGATGGATGCCGTGTGAAGTTTCTGACGGGCACCGACGAACACGGGCAGAAAGTCGAGCGCTCGGCGCAGGCTCTCGGCGTAACGCCGCTGCAATTTGCCGATCGCGTTTCTGCCGCGTTCCGCGAAATGGACCGGCTGCTCGACATCAGCTACGACGATTATATCCGCACGACCGAGGAGCGCCACGTGCGCGGCGTGCAGGCGCTGTGGCAAGAGCTGGAGCGGCGGGGCGAAATATATCTCGGCCGTTTCGCCGGCTGGTATTGCGTGCGCGACGAAGCCTTTTACGACGAGAGCGAATTGGTCGACGGGAAGGCGCCGACCGGCGCCGAGGTCGAGTGGCTGGAGGAGGAAAACTACTTTTTCCGGCTCTCGGCGTGGCAGGATAGGCTGCTGGCTTATTACGATGCGAACCCCGATGCAGTCGCTCCGCGCAGCCGGCGCAATGAGGTCATCAGCTTCGTCAGGGCCGGGTTGAACGACCTTTCGATCTCGCGGACCAGCTTCAGCTGGGGGATCCCGGTGCCGGGAAACCCCGACGCACGTTGTCTATGTATGGCTCGACGCGCTGGCGAACTACATTACCGCGCTTGGTTATCCCGATACTACAGAACCCCGAATTCTTCGAATTTCTGGCCTGGCGTCCTTCACATCGTCGGCAAGGACATCGTTCGCTTCCACGCAGTCTATTGGCCGGCCTTTCTGATGGCTGCCGGCCTCGAGCCGCCGCGCCGCGTCTTCGCTCATGGCTGGTGGACAATAGAAGGCGAAAAGATGTCAAAATCCCTCGGCAACGGCATCCCCCCGGATGTCCTCGTCGAGAGATACGGCGCGGACCCGGCCCGCTATTTCCTGCTGCGCGAATTGCCGTTTGGCAGCGACGGCGATTTTTCGCACCGCGCCGTGGTGGGCCGGCTCAACGGCGATCTCGCCAATGATTTCGGCAATCTGGCGCAGCGCGTGCTGGTGATGATCAACCGCAATTGCGGTGGCTGCGTGCCCGATCCCGGCGAGCTGGGCGCTGGCGACACGGACGTTGCTGAACGCTGCGCAAAACCTCCTCGGGACAGTGCGCGGGCATATCGCGGAGCAGGCTTTTCACCTGGCGCTCGAGGCGATCTGGCGGGTGGTCGGCGAGGCCAACCGCTATGTCGACGAGCAGGCGCCCTGGGCGCTCAGCCGCAGCGACCCGGCGCGGATGGGCACCGTGCTCTACACCCTGGCCGAAACGCTGCGGCATCTGGCGATCCTGGTGCAGCCCTTCGTGCCCGGCGCGGCGCGAAAGCTGCTCGACCAGCTGGCGGTGCCGGAGGCGGGCGCGCGATTTCGCCGCCTTGGCCGAGGCGCCGCTCGCTCCGGGAACACGGTTGCCAAAGCCGGAAGCTATCTTTCCGCGCTTTGTCGAGGAGGCGGCCCCGTAATGGCCGAGGGCAGGGGCCCCATGCTGGTCGACAGCCATTGCCATCTCGACTTCCCGGATTTCGCGGCAGAGCGGGATGCCGTGATCGGGCGCGCCCGGGCGGCCGGGGTCGAAACGATGCTGACGATCTGCACGCGGCTCGACCAATTCGACGGGGTGCGCGCGATCGCCGAGGCCTATGACGGTGATCTGGTGTTCGGTCGGGGCGCATCCGCACGAGGCTGCCGATCACGCCCCGCTGCTCACCGAGCAGCTTCTCGCGCTGACCGATCACCCGAAGGTCGTCGGCATCGGCGAGACCGGCCTCGACTTCCATTACGATCTGAGCCCCCGCGATATTCAGGAGCGCGTCTTCCGCATCCACATCGCGGCGTCGCGCGCCAGCGGTTTGCCCTTGATCATCCATGCCCGCGAGGCGGATCGCGAGATCGCGCGGATCCTCGAGGAAGAGCGGCCGCCGCCGGGGGTCTTGCATTGCTTCAGCAGCGGCCGGGCACTCGCCGAAACCGCGATCGCGCTCGGATTTTACGTTTCGATCTCCGGGATCGTGACATTCCGCAATGCCGAAGAGCTGCGCGCGATCGTCCGCGACCTGCCGCTCGACCGGCTGCTCGTCGAGACCGACGCGCCCTATCTCGCGCCGGTGCCCTATCGCGGCAAGCGCAACGAGCCGGCCTTCGTGGCGGCGACCGCAGCAGCCGTGGCGGCGATCAAGGGGCTCGATCCGGAGCACCTCGCGGCGGCGACGCGCGACAATTTCTTCCGCCTCTTCGCCAAGGCGACCCCGTCCGCAGGATGAGGGTCACGGTCCTCGGCTGCGGCGCCTCGACCGGCGTGCCGGCGATCGGCCCGGACTGGGGACGCTGCGATCCCGCCGATCCGCGCAACCGCCGCCGCCGCGTGTCGGTATTGGTCGAGGTCGGCGACGTTGTCATCCTGATCGATACCTCGCCCGATCTGCGCGAGCAATTGATCGACGCCAGGGTCTCGCGCTTGGACGCCGTGATCGTGACCCATGCCCATGCCGACCACCTCCACGGGATCGATGATCTGCGCTCGGTCAACCGGCTGATGGGGCGGGCGATCCCGCTCTTTGCCGACGCGAAGACCCTGGCTGAGATCGGCCGCCGCTTCGGCTATGTCCTCGAGCCGATGCCGCAGCCGGGCCGCTTTCACAAGCCTGCCCTGGAGCCGCACGAGATCCGAGGCCCGTTCGAGATCGCCGGGATTCCGGTCGTCCCGTTCGCGCAGGACCATGGCTTTAGCACGACCCTCGGTCTGCGGATCGGCGGCTTTGCCTACTCGACGGACGTCACCGAGCTCGACGATGCGGCGTTCGCCGCGGTTGAAGGGGTCGAGCTGTGGATCGTCGACTGCCTCAGGCGCGAGCCGCATCCGACGCACTCTCACCTCGCAAAGACCTTGTCGTGGATCGCCAGGGTGCGTCCGCGCCGCGCCGTGCTGACCCATATGGACCAGAGCCTCGACTATCGCGAGCTCAGCGCCGAATTGCCGAGCGGGGTCGAACCTGGGCAGGACGGGCTCGTGATCGAGCTGCCCGACCCATAATCAGAAAAATCTAAACTCGGGATCTTCGGCCGCGGGTTGCGGCTGGCCGAGCCGCCTCAAAGGGGAGCGGCGCCCGAAGGCGCCGCTCTAACGGTGCTTTACTGTCGAAATTTTTTACGCACTCTGACGGCGGCGCCTCCTCAGACCAAACCCGACAAGAGCGGTGCCCAGCAGCGCGAGCGAGGCGGGCTCCGGCGCAGAGGCCGTTACCACCTGGTTGAGGTCAGCCGGGTCTTCCAACGAGAAGAACGTCGTAGCACCGCTGGCCAGCCCACCAATGATATTTACAGTACCACTTTCAAAATTTGACGCAATATTCGTGAAATAAACCTCAGGACCGCCATAACCTCCGTCCGAGGTGTCTTTGGCGTTGTTGGCCACTGTGGCGGTACCAGTACCTTTGTACTGGTCGATGCCATCGCCATCAAAAGCAAAGCAGTCGGTGCCCGCGGAACACGTAATGTTGAAGCTGTAGATTGTGCTGCCGCTATTGTTTGCAATTCCCTCGTAGGAATCATCGATGCTATCGTACGTGGTCTGTGGCCCGGACGACGTCGAGATAGAACCATTTGCGTTAAAGCTGATTAGCAGATTGCAGTCTGAGGCGTTGCCAGTTCCGCCTCCGGCTTCACCAACATGGCCAACATCAGTCGGGCAGACGCCCGTTTTTGCCAAGGTCGCCTGCGCCGGGGTAGTCGACATGGTCACGATGGCAAACGCAGCGCCGGCGGTGATCATGATCCCAGTGAGTAACGTACCTACAACTTTCATTCTACCTTCCTCTATTAAAAAACACGGCACGCTAGGGTGATTTAGCAAAATCGATGCCAGGCAATATCCGCGCTTTCTATCAAGGGTTTAGGAATTACGAGTTCGAGCTGGGGGAGAGAGGTGTAAAGGTTGCCGGCACCCGGTGCCTCCGGCTTTGCCGCCGGATCGCCGCTGACCGAGATCCGGGGCCCGCTTCAATTCGCCAAGGTTGATGTCACCGAGGCTCGACCGCGCAGCGTTCCTTGCCATCGAGGCCGACCTGTGGATCGACTTCTGCTAACCCAGTGTCGATTTGCCGAGCGGCGTCTAACCCGGCCAAGACGGCCTGCTTATTGACCTACCCGATCTATGAGCTGTTCGGCCGGATCAACGCGGCTGCTTGCCGCCACCCATGCGTTCCCTGGCCAGATCCGGCCCTAGCCCGTCGAGAAGGGGCTTGAGCAGATCTGCCTTGGGACGCCGGCGGCCGACCGAACTGCGGTAGATCGGCCGGCGGACCTGGGCCGAGCTCGCGGTTTTGACCGGCCGCGCCGTCTTGTCATACGCGAGGCAGGCATCGTGCCATTCGAGACCGCAATGCGCGACGATGCGACGTGCTTGCGGCTCGAAATTGGCGACCAGCTCCTCGTATTGCACGTCGAGCATCATGCCTTGCGGCAACACGTCCCGCCAATGATCCATCAGTGAGCTGTAGGCACGGTAATACCGGCCGAGCTCGCCGAGGTCGTAGGCGAAAGGTTGATCCCCAGCGAACAGGGTCGAGAAGCAGGAAAGGCATGTATCCACCGGATCCCGGCAGGTATGGATGATGCGCGCGTTCGGCAGCGCGAGATGGATCAGACCGGCCAGGCGAAAGTTTGCCGGCATTTTGTCGGTGATGCGCGGCCAAAGATCAGCCGCGCCGCAGGCGGCGGTCTTGAGGCGATCGAGATACCCGGCGCCGAGCCGGCGCAGCTCCTCACCCGTCGCCACCATGAACAGCTCAGGGAAAGGCAAGGCGACGCTGGCGGCCTCGCCGAAGCTGTTCAACGCGTCTCTGACGTCCAGACGTTCGCCTGCGCCGAAGACCTTCGGGTGGCTCGCCAGGATCTGCTCGATCAAGGTAGAGCCGGAGCGCGGCATGCCGAGGATGAAGATAGGCAGTGAAGAGGGATCGCCCCGACCTGCTTTCGAGCGCATCAGCTCGGCGCTAAAAACCGCTCGGATCCGCTCGAACATCCGCATGGCGGCCGCCTCGTCATGCTCGACCTGTCGCCGCTTGAGCGCGTTGCCTTCGAGGAAATGGTCAAAGGATTGCTGATGCTCGCCGATATCCGCGAGGGCCTTGCCCAACGCAAAATGAAGTTGGATCCGATCGTCGCCGCCCAGGAGCGATGCCGCGTCCTGCGCCAAGGCTCGCAGGGTCGCGAGATGCCGGTCCCCCGCCGCAATTTTCTTGGTGTCGAACAGATTACGATAAAACCCTATGTTCCTCGGCTCCAAACCGATGGCTCGCTCGAAGGCAAGGCGCGCTTCGTCGAGCCTTCCCATCTGCTCGAGCGCGACGCCGAGCTTGTTGTGCGCCAACCCATTGCCCGGCCTTATGGCGAGCGCCCTCTCGTAAAACGGGATCGCCTCCTCATGGCGGTCCAGCGCCTGGAGCGCGGTGCCGAGCCCGTCATTGGCCTCGACATAGTCCGGGTCGACGTCAAGGGCCTTCTCGTAGAAACCGATCGCCTGGTCGTGGCGGTTCAGCTCTTGGAGGGCGGTGGCAATTCCGTAATTCGCCTCGGCATAGTCGGGGTCGACAGCTAGCGCCTTTTCGTAACGAGCGATTGCGTCTTCATGCCGTCGCAATGCATGGAACGCGCTGGCGAGGCCAAAATTTGCTTCGGCATGGCCCGGTTCGAGGGCGAGCGCTCTCTCGTAGCCGGCAACGGCGTCCTCGAGACGGCCCAGCGCCAACCTCGCGTTGGCCAGGTTGGCGTGGGCATCGGCGGAATTCGGGTTGCAGTCGAGCGCCTCGCAGAGCAACGCTTCGGCCTCGTCGAGGCTGCCCTCTTGCAGGCAGATCACGCCGAGATGGACAAGAGAACCGAAGTGCTCGCGGTCACTCGCCAGGATCGCCCGGTAAAGCCGCGCGGCTTCGCGCAGATTACCCCACCGATGGAGTGAAAGCGCCTCCTCAAATCTTTGCGCAGCCGAGGCGCCGGCACCGGCGATGGGTTGACTTGCACTCATGCTCGCTTCTCTCGGCTGATTTCGACAAACATAGCATGGACCTGCCTTCCAGACACTGAAGGGTGGACGGCAGCGACACGCCGCGAGCCGGCGAATAGCCTTTAGCCTTCCCGGCCACGCCGGAACTTTACAGATAGGCCATCGGCCAAGTTCCTGTGATGGAGGAGGGTCCGGCAAAGATCCGGAATCGCGTATTTCTGCGGCCTGAAAGGGTACCGCAGACGGTTAATTCCACCGGCACGGATGAGGCTCGTATCGGAAAATTTTACACTCGGGCCGGGGCGGGCCGGGTGGCGTCAGCTGGGCCGAGAGCGGGCGTACGACCTTGGTCGTTGGCCGGGGCGCCTCACAGTTTATTGACCTTGCTAAAGTTTCTGCAGAACGTTTAGGTTAATGGCGCCCAACGGGCTACGACCGCAGCGTGCGAATGGAGGGTTGGCGGAACTCAAAAATTTCCACGGAACGTTATGACTAGTGTAAAGAATCTCGACGGTTCGGGCGGCGTGCCGTCGCAGAGGATCCCCTAAACAATTGAAAACGCACAATAGTGTCAGCTTGGCACGGTACTTGCCCGAAGTTTGCGGCATTCGCAAAGTGATTCCTTGTGGGGAGGCCAATGGAACGAAGCTTCAGACAATATCTTCTCGCCGGCACGATGCTGGCAGGAAGCGCCCTCGTCGGTGGCGGTGCGACGCCGGCAGCCGCGCAGCCATGCCCGGCTGTAGGGCTTGACAGCACGTGCGGCTTCATCATCAACATACCCGCCAGCGGGCCGGCCACGGTTAGCGCTACCGGCCAGGGCTCCTTTGATGGGGCTGACGACACCCTGGTCGGCGTGACTAACACCAGCACAACCACCATCACCTCGATCTTTCTTAAGAGTACACTGCCTATCGGCGGGTTCGACGGTGACGGCGTCCAAGTCAACCCAAACCCTACCAGCGGGCTGGCTGGTCTGGGCCGGACGGGAACGGGCCCTAATGGGACCGGCTATGAGGGGACGATTTCGACGACCGGAAATGCCAATCTCACGGGCCCGCTGGATACCTTCTCGAACAACCTGAGCACGAGCCTCGATGTGAACTTCGCGGGCGGGATCGCGCCCGGCGGCAGCGCATTCTTCTCGTTGGAGGAAGCACTGACCGCGGCCAGCTTCACTGGCATAACGCCAAATCCCCCCAGTAGCGGGGTCCCGGAGCCCGCGACGCTCTCGATCCTCGGTGCGGCCTTGGCCGGCTTCGGCCTGGTTCGGCGACGTCGCAAGACCTGATCGTCCCGGTCGGTCGATCACCAGCACTGGCAACCCCCGTCTCGGCGGGGTTTGCCATCTTTGCAGTACTAGGCTACCGAGCTTCCCGTAAGGGACCGATCCTCGACAACGTTACTCCCATGTGCGAATGATCGCTGGCTTCCAGGTTTACAGCGCCTGCGTGCCTGGCTAATTCGTTCATGATCACATGCTGTTGGGCGTGCTCTTGTCAGTGACTTCCGCCGCAGACCGGAAAGAACAGGGCGGGCGGCGAAGTTGAGTCGAACGAACCGTGATGGGCTCGCGCCACCGGGCCCGGCCAGCCGGGTTTCGACCGGTCCAAGCTTGCTGGTTGCGCAGGCCCTTGCGCTGTGCCAAGGGGAGCGGCTCGACGAGGCCGAGTTCTTGATGCGCGGCGTGCTTTCCTTAGCGCCGCGTGACCACGCCGCGCTTCACATCCTTGGGATCATCGCGCGCCAGAAGGGAGATCATCCCCGCGCGATCGATCTCTTTCGCCAGGCGATCGGGATAAATGGCCGGGTCGCTGCCTATCACGGCGATCTGGGCAACGCTTATCTCGAGACGCGCCGGCCCGAGCAGGCAGCCGATTGCTTCCGGCGGACGCTGGCGCTCGAGCCGAGCTCGGCGCTGGCACATTTCGGGCTGGGTCTGGCATTGTTGGCGCAGACGGCCTTCTCTGCGGCGGCAAAGGAACTCGAAGCGGCGGCCAAGGCACGTCCGGACCATGCCGATACCCACCTCAACCTCGCTATCGCCCTGACCGAGCTCGGGCGCCTCGACGAGGCGGTTGCGCAAAGCCGGCGCGCCGTCGCCCTCAAACCCGGCCACCCCGCCACTCATCTCCGATTGGGCATCGTGCTCAGGGCCAAGGGCGAGCCCGAGGCGGCCCGCGGCCACATCTCCCGAGCGATCGAGCTCGCCGACGCCCGTTATCAGCACGCGATGCATGCGCCGGGGAAGGCGCTCGCCTCGAACCCCGAGATGGTCGATGCGCTCGGCCAGCTCGGAGGCGTGCTCTACGATCTGCGGCAATTCGATGAAGCGATAGGCTGCTACGAACGCGCGTTGGCGCTCGCGCCGGCATCGCCGGCCCTGCACCGCGCGATCGGCCGCGCACGCTTCCTACAGGGCCGTTTCGAGGAAGCGCGCGCCGCGTTCGCCAGGGCCCTCGAGCTCGAACCCGACAACGCCGAGAACTATGCCAAGATCGGGCGGACTTATGAATCCGAGGGCCGCTTTGACGAGGCGATCGCCTGGCAGGAAAAGGCGCTCGCCCACCAGCCGGACCATGGCGAGGCTCATTACAGTCTGGCAATGATGCGCAGTTCCGCCAATCGGACGGCGCGGGTTCGGCAACTCGAGCAGATATTGGCACAAGGCTCGCCCGAACTCCGACCGTCGCGCGTGGCTCAATTTTACGGTGGCGAAGCTGCACGACGAGGGTGGCGATTACGATGAGGCGTTCCACTGTTTCAGGGCGGGCAATGATCTGCGCAAGGCTGGGCACCGGTACCAGCCCGAGGAAGAATCGTTGTTTGTCGACCGTTTGATGGCGAGCTTCAACAAGGAGCTTTTCGGCGAGAAGGAAAGGATAGGCAACCGGTCCGAGCGGCCAGTCTTCATCGTTGGGATGCCGCGCTCGGGCACGACCCTGGTCGAGCAGATCCTCGCGAGCCATCCCCAGGTCCACGGGCACGGCGAGCTCGAAGAGATGGCCGAGCTGGTGCGCGGACTGTCCGAACGGCTGGGGAGCCGCCAACCCTATCCCGAGTGTGTCAAGACGCTCGACGAGATCACGGCGGGGAGCCTTGCCGAGGCGCATTTGGCGCAGCTCGAACGGCATGGTTGTGGGGTTGTTCGCAGCATCGACAAGATGCCCCACAATTTTTTGCATCTTGGGTTGATCGCGCTGCTCTTTCCGCGCGCTCGCCTGATCCACTGCCTGCGCGATCCGCTCGACACTTGCCTCTCCTGCTATTTCCAGGATTTCGGGTCCCGTCACCGGTTCAGCTGCGATCTCGAGCAACTCGGCCGCTGCTACCGCAATTATCAGCGGCTGATGGCGCATTGGCACGCCACGCTGCCACGCCCGATCCTGGATGTGCCCTACGAGGGATTGGTACACGACCAGGAGCTTTGGTGCCGCAAGCTGATCGATTTTTTGGGTCTGCCGTGGGACGAGCGCTGTCTCACCTATTACAAGACCGAGCGGCCGGTGCTTACCTCGAGCGCATGGCAGGTACGGCAGCCGATCTATACCTCGTCGGTCGGCCGCTGGCGGCACTACGCGAAGCACCTCGGTCCGTTGTTCAGCAGCCTTGGTCTTCCTCCGCCAGCGAGGTAAAGCCGAACAGGAGGCGCCGGTCGAATAGGCCGGCCACCGTACTCGCGTGCATAATTTTCCATAATATATATTATGCGACAAAATTGGGGGCAGGCGCCCGATCAAAATGTCACCCCTGTGCCAGTTTGAAATGAAACTCCCGGCGATCGGCAAGCGGGTGACGGTGGTGGACTACCCCGACGGCCGACTGTCGATCCGTTACAACGGCATTCAACTCGCCCATCGGACCTTCGACAAAATCCAACAGGTCGCGACCAAGGAGCGATCGCCGACAGCAAGCGGCTGGGCGCGGTATTAGCGATATCCGTGACGAACAGCTGCGCCGTGAACCGCAAACCGCAGTCAAAGAGCGCCGCGCCGCCGCGATTAGCGCGACGCTCGGTTGTTCAAGGTCGGCTGAGCCGTTCTACGAGCTGAGCGAGCTGGCGCTCGCTCGGTAGACAAGTGGTGCGGTGCCGAGCTCCGCTCAATCGGGCGCCGGTGGGGCGCTACGCTCCGCCAGGGCTCCGCGCCCGAACCCAACCGCGCTGACATTCTAAATGGCAGATACGGTGACATCTGTAATTGGTGGGCACGTTTTTAAGTGAGCGCAATATGCAGATGACCCCCTGCCGTAAGGAATGCTCCTTGCGGGACCGGTGCTATCATGTTGCTAAAGAACCTCTCGTCTAATCAGGTGAATGGAGCGACACGCGCATGAGGCCTCTCGATCGTCTGCTCGAAGTCATGGCGCGGCTGCGCGACCCGCAACGCGGCTGTCCGTGGGATCGGGAGCAGAATTTCTCGACGATCGCGCCGTACACGATCGAGGAGGCCTATGAGGCAGCCGACGCGATCGCGCGCGGCGACTTGGCCGCGCTGAAGGACGAGCTCGGCGATCTGCTTTTTCAGGTCGTCTTCCATGCCCGGATGGCCGAGGAACGGGGCCTCTTCGCCTTTGACGATGTTGCCGCCGCGATCGCGGACAAGATGGAGCGGCGCCATCCGCATGTCTTCGGTGGCGTCCAAATCGCTTCGGCAGCGGCGCAAGACAAGGCCTGGGAGGAACACAAAGCGGCCGAGCGTCGGGACCGCGCCCAAGCGAGCGGAACGGCGGAAAGCGTCCTCGATGGTGTTGCGCTGGCTCTGCCGGCTTTGCTGCGAGCCGGCAAGATCCAGAAACGCGCGGCGCGGATCGGCTTTGACTGGCCCGATGCGCGACCGGTATTCGACAAGCTCAACGAAGAAATCGCCGAACTCGAGACCGAACTCCAAGTATCCGCCGAGCGCCGCGCCTTGGAAGACGAGATGGGCGACATTCTTTTTGCCGCTGCCAACCTCGCCCGGAAACTCGACATCGAGCCCGAAGCGGCACTGCGGCATGCCACCGCGAAGTTCGAGCGCCGCTTCCGGCGCGTCGAGACGCTCGCCGCCGAGCACGCTTTGGGCAGCGATCTCGACGCGCTCGAGGCGCTGTGGCAGCAGGTCAAGGGCGAAGAGCACCAGGGATAGGCCCTCGCATGCGCTTCAAAGGCGAAAGCGGGATGCGTTTTCCGGTGTCGGTGAAGGGTGTCCTCCTGGAGGGCGACCGGGTCGCACTTCTGCTGAATGAACGCGACGAGTGGGAGCTGCCGGGTGGCCGGCTGGAACGCGGCGAAGATCCGGTCGCCTGCCTCGAGCGCGAATTTGCTGAGGAACTCGGCGCCGAAATTGTCGCCGATAGGATACTCGATTGCTGGCTGTATCAGGTGCTGCCGGGAAAAGAGGTGCTGATCGTGACTTACGCAGTGCGCCGTGTCGACCGGCGGGAGTTCCGGGTCAGTCGGGAGCATCGGAAATTCGGCATCTTCGCGGTCGACGAGCTCCAGGGTTTGGCAATGCCGGAAGGCTACCGCCGTTCGATTCGCGTTTGCGCGGCGCGACGCGCCTCTAGTTCGTGTTAGTGCAGGCGCTGCCGATGGCGGAGCCGCGCAATGTCGTCTTCCGGCAATCGAGCCGAGATGTGCGCCGCCTCATTGTCGTCGCGCCGGCCCAGCACTTCGCCGCGTTGGTATATCCACGCCAATGTCTTGCCGTCCGTCAGCGGCACGTCGAGCCGCACGACGCGGGTCTCACTCTCGAGCCGGCTATCGATCAGCGCGAGCAACCCGTCGCATCCCTCACCCGTCGCGGCTGATAAAGCTATGCTCTGCAAATTGCGCAGCTTCTGCTGTTGCAGGCGTTGCCGCGTCGCCTGATCGAGCAAGTCGATCTTGTTCAGCGCCTCGATCAGCCCCTCCTCGATCGGCTGATCGAGGCCGAGTTCGACGAGGACGTTCAGTACATCGTTACGCTGCGTCTCGCTGTCGGGATGATGCGCATCGCGGACATGAACGATGATATCCGCTTCGGTGACCTCTTCGAGCGTGGCGCGGAAGGCGGCAACAAGATGGGTCGGGAGATCCGAGATGAAGCCGACCGTGTCGGATAGGATCACTTGGCGTCCCGACGGTAACCCGAGGCGCCGCATCGTCGGATCGAGGGTCGCGAACAGCATGTCCCCGGCAGTCACCGACGAGCTGGTCAACCTGTTGAACAGCGTCGATTTCCCGGCATTCGTATACCCGACCAGCGCGACCACGGGATATGGCACGCGGCGACGGGCCTCGCGATGCAATGTCCGCGTCCGTCTGGTCGCGTCGAGGTCACGTTTCAACCTGGCAATGCGCTCACCGATCAACCGCCGGTCGATTTCGAGCTGGCTTTCGCCCGGGCCGCCGAGGAAGCCAAACCCGCCGCGCTGGCGTTCGAGATGTGTCCAGGAGCGCACCAGACGGGACCGTTGATAGGTCAGCGCCGCCAGCTCGACCTGCAACCGGCCCTCATGGGTGCGGGCCCGCTCGCCGAAAATCTCTAGGATCAGGCCCGTCCGGTCGATGACCTTGGCTTGCCAGCGTCGTTCGAGATTGCGCTGCTGCACCGGGCTCAACGCAGCGTCGATGACGACGAGCCCGATGTCGTTTTCGCCGATCAGCTCGCCGAGATTTTCAACAGTGCCGCTGCCTAAGAGGCTGCTCGGGCGCGGGCGAGTAATGCTGGCGATTTCGGCACGGATCACGTCGAGACGGATCGCCTTGGCGAGACCGACTGCTTCTTCCAGCCGCGCTTCGACCGAGCGGCCGGACATTTCTTTAGGGTGCCGTCCTGGTGCCGTTTTCGACACCGGATGTACGACGAGAGCCCGACCTGTCGAACCCGTGTGGACGATCGCGGGGGTATCTGCTTGGTTCAGGATTCGGCCATTTCCTTTGGTTCGAAAAGCTGGATCGGCTGCCCCGGCATCACCGTCGAAATTGCGTGCTTATACACCAGTTGCGAATGCGCGTCCCGGCGCAACAAAACACAGAAATTATCGAACCAAGTAATAATTCCTTGCAGCTTGACGCCATTGACGAGAAAAATGGTTACCGGTGTTTTGTTTTTCCGGACGTGGTTCAAAAAAACGTCTTGAACGTTTTGCGATTTTTCCGGAGTCATGGGTCTTCCCCCACTCCCTTCTTGGAACCGAGCCGGCCAGTTCACGCAGAAGCACTCGGACGAGACCCCGAGTTGCTGCAATCCAGATGGGCGCGCGCCGGCGAATCACAAGCCCCGCACAAAGTGAAACAAGGACGCACCATCGGTGAAGACAAGGCGCGGTTCGCAACGGAGAAACTCCTCCTCGGTCGCTCCGTTGCCGAGCAAAACCGGAACGCAACCGCTGTTGTATGCGCATTCCATGTCGGTTCCGGTGTCGCCGACGAGCCAGACGCCCTCGCCGGGTTGGACGCCGCTCGGCTCGAGAGCGAGCGCGACCGGGGCGGAGTTCGGCTTGTCCTGCGCCGCGTCCCCTGCCCCGATCACGCTGCCGAACAGCGCGGACCAGCCGATCCGCTCGGCCTCCCGTCGCAGCAGAGCGCCGGTCTTGTTGCTGACTACCCCGAGGAAAATACCGTCGGCGACGAGCGCGCGGAGCAACTCACTGCGGCCCGGCAGCGGGCTCAGCCGGTCGAGATGGATCGTGCGGAAGACATCGAGATAGATTTGCCGCGCCTCCTCCCATCGGTCACCGAAGTGAAGCGGAAAGCTCTCGCGCAGACTGAGCCGGACGCGCTCTTTGGTCTCCCGCAGCGACCACAACGGCTTCTCCATCGCCGCCATGACGGCGTTGAGCGCTTCGTGGATTGTCGTCCAGCTGTCGACCAGGGTGTTGTCCCAGTCGAACAAGATCGCCCGCGGCCGGGTGAGGCCGTGCGGCGCTGCCGCGGTGGCGCTGAGGGCGCTCACGCCGCTTTCGCAACATGAGCCAGGTACTGCACCCGCAACCTTCGATATTGCCTGTCAATATGAGCGGCACGCGACATTGATTTTTATCCCCCATGACCTCGCCCTCACCTTTCCCGAGAGCTGGGACGGAGGTTCAGGCGCCGACCTTCAAGGGGCGATCATTGCCGAAAACACCCAAGGATTTCAACTTGCGGTGCAGAGCGGACCGCTCCATCCCGACAAATGCCGCGGTCCGCGAGATGTTGCCGCCGAATCGGGTGACTTGGGCGATAAGGTATTCCCGCTCAAATACCTCTCTCGCGTCGCGCAACGGCAAGGTCATGATTTCGCTCCCCTTGTCCCATTTCACGACGGTCGGAGCGATCGCAGTGATTTCGTTCGGGAGCATATCGGCGCGCAGCGGCTCGCGCGCGTCGCCTGGGGCCATGATCAACAGCCAGTCGATGACGTTGCGCAGCTGCCGCACATTGCCCGGCCAGGTGTAAGCCTGCAGCGCCGCCATCGCATCCTCGCCGAACTCGCGCGGGGTCAGCCGCCCCGCTTCGGAGGCCCGGGCCATAAAGTGACGCGCCATCAGCGGGATGTCCTCGCGCCGGTCGCGCAGCGGGGGCAGGCGAATCGGCACGACGCTCAACCGGTAGAACAGATCCTCGCGGAACCGCCCGGCGCTGATCTCCCCGCCGAGTTCCCGGTTCGACGAGGCGACCACCCGAACATCGACCTCGACGCGGCTCGACCCCCCTACCCTCTCGAAAGTCTGCTCCTGCAGCGCACGCACGATCTTGCCTTGCGTCTCGATCGGCATGTCCGCCACTTCGTCGAGAAACAAGGTGCCGCCATGCGCGCGCTCGAACGTGCCCACCTTGCGCGGTGCGCCGTCGATCCGCGTCTCGGTCCCGAACAGTTCGATTTCGAGCCGTTCGGGGCGCATCGTCGCGCAGTTGACCGGAACAAAGGGCCCCTTCGAGCGCCGGGAGCGCGCATGCAGGAGGCGCCCGACAACCTCCTTGCCCGAGCCCGGCGGGCCGGTAATCAGAACCCGACTGCCGGTCGGCGCTACCCGCTCGATCTGCTGCCGCAGCTGGTTGGCTCCCGGCGAGATGCCGACGAGATCGAGATCGCCTCCCGCGCGCAGCCGCAGCTCCTCATTCTCGCGCCGCAACTGAGCCGCCTCGATCGCGCGCTCGACAACCAGCAGCAAGCGGTCCGATTTGAAGGGCTTTTCGAGAAAATCATAGGCCCCCAGCTTGATCGCCTCGACAGCCGTTTCGATCGTTCCGTGGCCGCTGATCATGACTACCGGCACCGCCGGCATCTCGACGCGAAGCTGCTTCAGGATCTCGATCCCTTCGAGCCCCCCTCCCTGCAACCAGATGTCGAGGATGACGAGCGTGGGCTGCCGCGCCTGGATAGCAGCCAATGTCTGGGCCGTGTCGGCACCTTCCCGGGTAGCGTAGCCCTCGTCCTTGAGGACGCCCGCAATCAGCATGCGGATGTCGGCTTCGTCGTCGACGATCAGAATATCATGCGCCATGGCTGACCGGGCTCAATTCCATGGGCTCGTCCGCTGCATCGAGACGCCGCGGGGCGCGAATCTCCGAGGCGGCAAAATGGAGGCTGACGCGGGCACCCCCCGGCTCCCCATCCTCTAGAACCAGCTCTCCGTGGTGATCTTCCATAATCTTCTTGACGATGGCCAGACCTAAGCCTGTGCCTTTTGTCCGCGTGGTAACGTAAGGCTCGGTCAACTGCTCGCGGCCATGCTGCGGCAAGCCTTTTCCGTTGTCTTCGATGATCACGGTAGCTTGGCCATCCTCCTCCACAACCGACACTTGGATGTGTCCTGGCGGGCTCGCGCTATCCTCTGCCCTGCGCGCTTCGATCAATTCGATCGCATTCTTGACGATATTGATCAGCGCCTGGCCGACCAGGCGCGCGTCGCAGCTAACCGCTACAGGGTTTACCGGGAAGACCGGCTCGAAAACTATCTCGGGATGCGCGGTGCGCTGCAGTATTACGGCCCGGTGCACGATTTCCACTAGATTTTCGGGTTTGAGCACCGGCGTCGGCATTCTTGCAAAGGACGAGAATTCGTCGATCATCCGGCCGATATCCCCGACATGCCGAATGATCGTGTCCGTGCAGATCGTAAAAGTTTCGACGTCGTTCTTGATCTCCTTTAGGTATCTGCGCCGCAATCGTTCGGCAGCCAATTGGATCGGCGTCAGCGGGTTCTTGATTTCGTGGGCGATGCGACGGGCGATGTCGGCCCAGGCCGCCTTGCGTTGGGCCGACAACAGCTCGGTGATATCGTCGAAAGTGACGATAAAACCGCTGATATCGCGGCCATTGTGCTCGGCGGCGATGCGCACGAGCAGGGTGCGCGTGCTGTTACCACGAATTAATTCCACCTGCGACTGCGCCAGGCGATCTGGACGGCGTTCCGCCTCGTCGAGCAAGCCCGTCATTTCCGGGGCGACCTCGGCGATGTCCTGTCCGATCGCTTGTTCGAGATCCGTGCCGAGCAGCGCCGAGGCCGAACGATTGGGCAGATTGACCCGGCCCAGGCTATCGAGACCGATCACCCCGGCCGAGACGCCCGTCAGCACGGTCTCGGTAAATCGCCGGCGCTCGTCGAGCTGCCGATTGGCCTCCCTGAGCTCACGCTGTTGACTCTCGATCTGGTACGTCATTCGGTTGAAGGCGCGGCTCAGCGAAGCCAGTTCGTCGTCTTTCTCCCCTTCCGGCACACGAGCCGCGAGGTCCCCGCCGCGGACCTGCTCAGCCGCAGTGATCAGCCGGCTGATCGGACCGGCAAACTGGGCCGCAAAATGAATCCCGATGGCCACTGCCGCCACCAGAAACAGCATCGCCACCATCAGGAAGATCAACGCGAAGGTAATCTGAAACCCGGAGCGTTGGCCTTCCATCCGCTCGTACAGCGCGGCGGCGCGCTGGGTCTCCTCCATGTGGTTCAAAACCCGCGGCTCGATAAACCGCCCGACATAAAGGTAGACGTCGCCGAACTGGTTGAGTCGCACCAGAGCCCGTACCCGGTCATCGCTGTCGTTGGTCATTATCGCCACGTCGCCGGTGTCGGCGAGGTGGATCGCGTCATCGGGAACGGGCTCGAAGCCCAGCGTGAACGAAAGACTGGACCGCGCCAGCATATGGCCGGCGCGGTCGAATACCATGGCCTCGGTCAGCCCGCGCAGGGCCGCCTGAGCCGAGACCACCTGCTGCAGATGCTGCGGGTTGAGCGCCAGCTGCACCGAATCGCGGTTGAGGTCGTTGGCCATCGCCAAGACATCGGCGCGGATCGCCTGCTGATGTTCGTGCAGATAGGCTTCAGCGACGGCCAGAGATTCGGTGATCGCGGTGCGCACTCTGTCGCTGAACCAGAGACTCCACGCCAAAGCTGAAGAAAAGATAGGAGAAGCCGGCGACAATGATCGTCGGGATTACCGCGATCAGGCTGACCAGCACGACCAGTCGGATTTGCAAGCGCGAGCCGGCAAGACCGCGCCGCCGCTCGGCCCAGACCTCGAACAGGCGCTTGGCGATCACCGCGCCGAGCGCCAGCAGCAAGATCAGGTCGAGGTTGAGGAGCGCGAGGACCGCACCGGGATGCGGCCCGAAAGGCGGTGCGCCGGTCAGGGCGAGATAGGTCGCGATCCCCGAAGCGAGAGCCGGGATTGCAAGGGCGATGGCCAGCTTGCGGCCCAGGCCGATACGACCGGCCCAAATTCCCATCCGCCGCATCGGGTTCATCCAAGACCTCGACCCGAAGTCTGCCGCGGACGGTTCTGATGCAAACGACTCAAATTATCTCCGGCCGATGCCTTGGTGGCGTGGCAGGGTAAGTTTCGGTCCGACCGATTATTTTAAGCCGCGAACCACCGGGATGTCCAACTCGCGTATCTTCTTGCGCAATGTGTTGCGATTGAGGCCGAGCAGGTGCGCGGCTTTGATCTGGTTGCCGCGGGTCGCCCCAAGGGTCAACAGGATCAGCGGCCGCTCCACTTCCCGCAGCACCCGATCGTATAGTCCGGCGGCCGGCAAGCCACCCTTGTGCGCGGCAAAATAACCCTTGATCTGGCGCTCGACCGCTGCCGCAAGCCCCTCCCCGCTCGATCCGTCGGCCGCATCACCCGTCGGCGCCACGTCGCCGAGTTCGGCTTCGATGATCCCGACCCCGATTACCTCCTGAGAATAGAGCGCCGCCAGCCGCCGAACCAAATTCTCCAGCTCACGCACGTTGCCGGGCCAGCGATAGGTGCGCAGCCGCTCCATCGCGGCATCGTCGAGCCGCTTCAACGGCAGCCCTTCCCGCACCGCCAGGGTAGCAAAATGGCGCACCAGCGCGGGTATGTCGGCGCTGCGTTCGCGCAGCGGCGGCAGGCGAATGGGCGCCACGTTCAACCGGTAAAACAGGTCTTCGCGGAACAGACCCTGCCGGATCAGTTGCCGCAACTCGTGGTGCGTGGCGGCGATGATCCGCACATCGGCGCGGATCGGCACGCGGCCGCCAACCGCGGTGAATTCTCCCTCCTGCAAAACCCGCAACAGACGGGTCTGTGCTTCGATCGGCATATCTCCGATCTCGTCGAGAAACAATGTTCCGCCCTGCGCCTGTTCAAACCGTCCGATCCCACGCGCGGTTGCGCCGGTGAAAGCGCCCTTCTCGTGGCCGAACAATTCGCTCTCGATCAGCTCGCGCGGGATCGCGGCCATGTTTATCGCGACAAAAGGACCGCTGCGGCGCTTGCCGTAATTGTGCAAGGCGCGGGCGACCAGCTCCTTCCCCGTGCCGCTCTCGCCCATGATCATGACCGTGAGGTCGGTCCCCATCAGCCGCGCGAGAACGCGGTAAATTTCCTGCATTGCCGAGGATCGACCGATCAAGGGCAGCTGGTCTTCGGTTTCTTCGTCGCCATACGGCCCAGGATTCTCGTGTGGAGCGGTCAACGCCCGCTCGACGACGCTGACCAGCTCGCGCAGATCAAACGGCTTGGGGAGATATTCGAACGCACCCCGCTCGGTCGCCTTGACCGCGGTCAGCAAAGTGTTCTGCGCACTCATGACGATAACGCGCAGCTCCGGGCGGATCTTCTTGATGCGAGGGATCAGATCGAGGCCGTTTTCGTCCGGCATGATCACATCGGTGATGACGAGGTCGCCCTCGCCCTCGGCAACCCATCGCCATAGGGTGGCGGCATTGCCCGTCATCCGTACATCGTGCCCGAGCCGGATCAGCGCCTGATTGAGCACCATCCGGATCGCGCGGTCGTCATCCGCCACCAGGATCGTCGACGCCATCAAACAGCACCGTCTTGCGCGACTACGGGCAGAAACACCCGGAACACGGTTCGCCGGGGCTGGCTGTCGAATTCGATCACGCCGCCGTGGTCGCCGATTACCTTGGCGACCAGTGCAAGACCGAGGCCAGTGCCGTTCCGTTTCGTCGTGACAAACGGTTCGAAGAGATGAGGCCGCAGGTCATCCGGGATACCGCCGCCATTGTCGGTCACCGACACCAACAGGGGCAGGTGCTGCCGGCCCTCGCCGCCCGGACGCGTGAGGCGCAGGCCTTGCCGATAAGCGGTCGAAAGAATGATTTCGCCGTCTACGTTCGGCACTGCCTCGGCCGCATTTTTGACGAGGTTTAGAAAGACCTGGACGAGCTGGTCGCGATCGCCGTGAACCGATGGCAGCGAGGGGTCGTATTCTTCGACGAGCCGCGCGTGACGGGCGAACCCGGATTGCGCCGCCCTGCGTACGCGTTCGAGCACTTCGTGGATGTTGACGACTTCGCGTTCGACCGGCCGGTGATCGGAGAACGCTTCCATGCGATCAACGAGCGCGACGATACGGTCGGTTTCGTCGCAGATCAGCTGGGTCAGCTCGCGGCCGGCCGGATCGCAATCCTGCTCCAGCAATTGCGCCGCGCCGCGGATCCCGGAAAGCGGGTTCTTGACCTCATGGGCGAGCATTGCCGCCATCCCGGTAATCGACCGGGCGGCATTCCGGTGGGTCAGGTGGCGGTCCATCATCTCCGCCATCGAGCGCTCGTGAAGCGTGAGCACGAGCATGTCCGCACCTTCGCCGGTCAGCGCTCCTTGGATGGTGACCAGACGACCCGGCAACCGCGGTCCCTCGAGGAGAATGTCGTACTCGGAAATCGTATTGCCGATCCGCCACACCGAGTCGACGAGAGCGAGGAGGGGGCTGTGCGGCGCCACGAGATCGGCGAGCGCACTACCGCACAGCGCGGCCGCGCCGGACCCGAAAAACTGCTCGGCGGCCGGATTGACGAAGCGGATGCCGCCGCCCCGATCGATGACGACCACGGGGAAGGCGAGCGCTCCCAGGATCACCGCCGCGTCGGGTTGGGCTACCCCGAAAAGACCCCGTTTTGGGTTCGAGCTTCCGCGGTGCCGAAACGGCGTCTTGATCATGCCGTCTCGCCGGCCAGCAGCGGCTCGTAAAAGGATCGAATCAAATTCCGAACGCGCGCGACATCGATGGTGTCGTTGACCGCCGCGCGAAATTCCGCCGATCCGGGAAGGCCTTTCGAGTACCAGGCTACGTGCTTGCGCGCGATTCGCGCGCCCACAGCTGTCCCGTAATGCAGGAGCATTTCCTCGTAGTGACCGAGCACGATGTCGAGCTGCACCGCGAGCGGCGGGTCCGGAACCCGCCGCCGGGTTTTCAGCCATTCGACAACCTGACGGACGAACCACGGCCGTCCGTAGCAGCCGCGGCCGATCATCAATCCGTCGGCGCCGGATTCCGCCAATGCCCGGTCGGCATCATCGAGGGTCGTTATATCGCCATTGGCAATGACCGGGATGGCGACTGCTTCCTTGACCTGGCGAATGAAGCTCCAGTCGGCCGAGCCGGCATAAAGCTGGCAGCGGGTGCGGCCGTGCACGCTGATCATTCGGATGCCGCAGGCCTCGGCGATGCGCGCGAGCCGCGGCGCGTTGCGGTTCCGGTCGTCCCATCCGGTACGCATCTTCAAGGTGACCGGCAGCTCGACCGCCTTCACTGTCGCATCGAGGATTCGCGCGGCATGGGCCTCGTCGCGCATCAGCGCCGATCCGGCGTGTCCGTTGACCACCTTTTTCACCGGACAACCGAAATTAATGTCGATGATCCGCGCGCCGCGGTCGGCGTTGAGCTTTGCCGCCTCGCCCATGACGCGCGGTTCGCAGCCGGCCAGCTGCACGGCCATGGGCTGCTCGTCGGTGCAGCTTTTGGCCATCGTCATAGACTGGCGGGTCTCGCGGATCATCGCTTCACTGGCAATCATCTCGGAAACGACGAGACCGGCGCCGAGCCGCTTCACGAGCCTGCGGAACGGCAGATCGCTGACCCCCGACATCGGAGCGAGGATGACCGGATCGTCGAGGCTAACAGAGGCGATCGAGATGCCCATAGATTACGCAACTATGCACTTTGCCTACTGATTAGGCAGATGTTAGCTTCTTTCATTTTGCGCTGCAACATCAATCCCTAAGAGAAATTGCGGCGTAATGGCATCAGGCCGGCCAGCGGATTAAGCTTAGCCATGTCCTCGGTTTATGCGCTCGTGGTCGCGGCGGGCCAGGGTAGCCGATTTGGCGGCTCTCGTCCCAAGCAATACCTGCCGCTCGGAGGCGCCACCATCCTGCGCCATGCAGTCGCTGCGCTCGGCGAGCACAGGCGAATCGCAAATGTCTTGGTCGCGATCAGGCCCGAGGACAGGGCGCTGTTCGACAGCAGCGTCGCCGGCTTAACAGTAATGCCGCCGGTCGCCGGCGGTCCGACGCGCCAGGAATCCGTTCGGCTCGGCCTCGAAGCATTAGCGGCCCATGCCCCGGACCGCGTACTCATTCATGATGGGGCGCGGCCCTTCCCCGATCAGCGGCTCGTCAACCGGGTGCTCGATGGTCTGGACAAGGCGGTCGCGGCGATCCCTTGCCTGTCCTTGCGCGACACGATCAAGCGCGCCGAAGGCATGACCATCCGGGATACGATTGATCGTTCCGCCCTGTGGCGCGCCCAGAACTCCGCAGGGCTTTCACTTCGATGCGATCCTCGCCGCCCACCGCGCCGCGATCGGCCGCGAGCTGACCGACGATGCCGCAGTCGCCGAAGCCGCGGGGCTGGCCCCGCTGATCGTCGCTGGCAGCGAAGACAATCTGAAGGTTACGACTGCGGAAGACCTTGTCGCGGCCCAGCGCCTCCTCGCCGCCCGGCAGGGCGATGTCCGCGTCGGCCAGGGCTTCGACGTGCACCCCTTCGCCCCCGGCGATCATCTCTGGATATGCGGTATCAGGGTCCCGCACGGCATGAGCCTCGCCGGGCATTCCGACGCCGACGTCGGGCTGCATGCTTTGACCGACGCGGTGCTCGGCGCGATCGGCGCTGGCGACATCGGCATGCATTTCCCGCCGAGCGACCCGCGCTGGCGCGGCGCCGCGTCCGACCGATTCCTGAGCCACGCCGCCGATCTCGTGCGGGCACGGGGCGGCGCCGTTGCCGCAGTCGACGTCACGGTCATCTGCGAGCGGCCCAAGATCGCGTCCTATCGCGCGGCGATGGTCGAACGTGTCGCCGCCATCCTCGGCATCACGCCCGATCGCGTCAGCGTCAAGGCGACGACGACCGAGAGGCTCGGCTTTACCGGCCGCGCCGAGGGCATGGCGGCGCAGGCCGTCGCGACCGTACGTCTGCCGTTCTGACAGCCGCACCACGCGAGCTCGGCTTGCCCCTTTGGCATCCGGCGCTGGTGCTCGGAACCTGGTTCGGCGCCGGCTTGTTGCCGGTGATGCCGGGAACCTGGGGTTCCTTCGTCGCCCTGCCCTGCGCCTGGGCGATCCGCAGCCTGTGGGGCGTCGCGGGGCTGGCGATCGCCGCGCTGTTCATTTTTGCCGTCGGTTGTTGGGCGGCAGGGACGATCGTCAAAACGAGCGGCGTAAAAGACCCCGGCGCGATCGTGATCGACGAGGTCGCAGCGCAGTGGCTCGTGCTGCTGCCTGCGCCGCTCAACCCCCTGGCTTTTGTCGCCGCCTTCTTGCTCTTCCGGATCTTCGACATCTGGAAGCCGTGGCCGGTAGGGTTGGCCGACCGGCGGGTCACGGGCGGGCTCGGCATCATGCTCGACGATCTGCTGGCCGCGGTTTACGCTGTACTGGCGTTCTTCGTCCTATTGGCGCTAGGTGAAGCATTCGGTGTTCGAAGCTGAAACCCTGACCCTCGCACAATCGGTTCTCGACGCGTGCCGTGCCCGGAATTGGCGGCTGGCGACCGCGGAATCCTGCACCGGGGGGCTGGTCGCAGGAGCACTGACAGCGATTGCGGGTTCGTCCGATGTCTTCGAACGGGGATTTGTGACTTACTCGAACGAGGCAAAGTCGGAGCTGTTGGGGGTTGCTCCCGAAACGATTGCCGCGCATGGCGCCGTCAGCGCCGAGACTGCCGCGGCGATGGCGCAGGGCGCGCTCGCCCGCGCTCCGGTCGACTTGGCGGTCTCGGTCACCGGCATCGCCGGCCCCGGCGGCGCCACCCCGACAAAGCCCGTGGGCCTCGTGCTGTTCGGCTTGGCGCGGCGCGATGGCGAATGCCGCACCGAACGCCGCGTCTTCCCCGGCGACCGCTCGCAGGTGCGACAAGCCGCGTTAGAGGTGGCCTTGCGATCGCTCGATGCTGAGACACGCCGGTGAGCTCGGTCCTCAAAGACCGCCGTGCGTCACGACGAAATCGACGATCTTGTCCACCCCTTCCCCGGTCCTCAGGTTGGTAAAGACGAAGGGGCGATCGCCGCGCATCCGCTTCGCGTCTCGGTCCATGATGTCGAGGCTGGCGCCGACCAGCGGGGCGAGATCGATCTTGTTGATGACGAGGAGGTCGGAGCGGGTGATCCCCGGCCCGCCTTTGCGCGGAATCTTGTCGCCGGCGGCGACGTCGATCACGTAGATCGTCAGGTCGGCGAGCTCGGGGGAGAAGGTCGCGGCAAGGTTGTCGCCGCCCGACTCGATCAGGATCAGGTCGAGATCCGGAAAAAGGCGGTGCATCTCGGCGACGGCGGCGAGGTTGATCGAGGCGTCCTCGCGGATCGCGGTGTGAGGGCATCCGCCAGTTTCGACGCCGCGGATGCGCTCGGGCGGCAATGCGCCGCTGCGGGTCAGGAATTCGGCATCCTCGCGGGTGTAGATGTCGTTGGTGATCGCTGCAATCTCGAACCGGCCGCGCATCGATTTGCACAGCCAGTCCATCAGCGCGGTCTTGCCCGACCCGACCGGACCGCCGATCCCGAGCCGCAGCGGATTGTTCATGAGCGAAAGAGCCTCGAATATTGGGTCTCGTGATCTATCGAGGCGAGCTCCACGCCAAAGGTCGCGCTGCCGAACGCGTCCGGGTCGCGGGTCAACGCGCCGGCAACTGCCGCGCTGATGACGGGCTCCAGCGCTGCCACGACCCGCTGACCATTGGTTTGCCCGATAATTCCGAGCCGCAAGCCGGCAGAGACCAGATTGGACGCCAACGCCTGCAGATACCCGAGCAGTGCGCAGTCGACGGCGATACCCGCCTGCGCCGTCGCGGCGCCCACCGCTGCAGGGTAGCACACCGCGCTGCCGGTATTGCTGAGCCCCTCGGCCCAGCAGTCGAGAAACGGATGAGGCCACGCGGCACGGCAAATGGCGAGGAACGCCTCGCCTTGCGCGGTTGTCTCGAGCCGGGTCTCGGCGGTGGCGCGGAACGCGACGCCACGCCGGTTGGCGTCCATCAGCGCTCTGATATCGCCCGCCGACGACGCCCGATGTGCATCGCGAAGAACATCCGCATCGACGCGCCCTCCTCCCGAAGCAAGAATGGCGCTGAGCCAAAGTTGCAGTGAGTCCCGGTCGCGGAGGGCACCGCTCGCCGCCGCCGCTTCGAGGCCGTGCGAAAAGGCGAAGGAGCCGATCGGAAATCCCGGCGACAGCCACGCCATCAATCGATAAAGCCCGCTCCTGGAGCCCTTCGGGTCACTCGTGCTCATGGTAAGCGCCGGTTTCGGGGTCGAAGGCCGTCTCCTGGCAAGTGATCCGTCCGCCGAGCCCCACTACCATCTCTGCGATGACGTGATCGGCGCGAATTCGGAGTCGCGCACCGGCTACTTGGAGCGGCAGATGCCGATTGCCGAGGTGCCAGGCGATGCGCAGCAAGTTTGCGCGTTCGGCGGCCTCGATTTCAAAGACCGGTTCGGGAGCGGCGCGGACCCGCAGATAATCACCGCCGTCGAGTTCGAGGCCGTCGCCGTCGACCAGGTGATGCGCCGTCGGCAGGTCGAGAAGATAGGCCTCCCCTGAATCGGCGACGAGGCGGATGCGGCGGCGATGTCTGTCGACATAGGCGAGGGTTACCGTGTCGAGCGCCGCCGCCTCCGGCCATGCCTCCCGACGATGCACCGCAATCGCTCGTCGCATCAAGAATTCACAATGAGACAATGAGGCAGTGAGATGAACCGGTCCAGCCTGCAAATTACTATCATCTCACTGCCTCACCGTCTCATTGTGGGTTATTCAATACAGGAAATAACGCTGGGCCATTGGCAATACAGTGGCCGGCTCACAAGTCAGGTGGATGCCATCGGCGCGCACCTCGTAGGTCTCGGGGTCGACTTCGATGTGAGGCGTCGCGTCGTTCAGCAACATGCGCTTCTTGTCGATTGCGCGGATGCCGCGCGCCGGCAGCACGATGCGCTGCAGCCCGAGCTGTCCGGGGATCCCGCGCTCGATTGCAATCGCAGGCAGGAAGGTGACGCAGGAGGCCGATAAGGCGCGGCCGAAGGCGCCGAACATTGGCCGGTAATGCACCGGCTGCGGCGTCGGGATTGACGCGTTGGGGTCGCCCATCAAGGCCGCGGCGATCGTGCCGGCCTTCAGCACCAAATCGGGCTTTACGCCGAAGAAGGCCGGCGACCACAAAACGAGATCGGCGAGCTTGCCTATCTCCACCGAGCCAATCTGCTCGGCGAGGCCATGCGTCAGCGCCGGATTGATCGTGTATTTCGCGATATAGCGCTTCGCCCGGAAATTGTCCGAGCGGTCGCTATCCTCCGACAGCCGGCCGCGCTGCCGCTTCATCTTGTCCGCGGTCTGCCACGTGCGGATGATCACTTCGCCGACCCGGCCCATCGCCTGGCTGTCGGAGGACATCATGCTGAACGCGCCGAGATCGTGCAGGATGTCCTCGGCGGCGATCGTCTCGCGCCGGATCCGGCTCTCGGCGAAGGCGACATCCTCGGGAATGCGCGGGTCGAGGTGATGGCACACCATCAGCATGTCGAGATGCTCGTCGACGGTATTGACCGTGAACGGGCGGGTCGGGTTGGTCGATGAAGGCAGCACATTCGGCAGCCCGCATACCTTGATAATATCGGGGGCGTGCCCGCCCCCTGCCCCTTCGGTATGAAAGGCGTGGATGTTGCGGCCCTTGAACGCGGCAATCGTGTCCTCGACAAAACCCAACTCGTTGAGCGTGTCGGTATGGATCGCGACCGCAATGTCCAATTGCTCGGCGACGCCGAGGCAGGTGTCGATTGCCGCCGGGGTCGTCCCCCAATCCTCGTGAAGTTTCAATCCGCAGGCACCGGCCTCAACCATCTCGACCAAGGCGCGCGGGTCCGAAGCATTGCCTTTGCCGAAGAAACCGAGATTGACCGGCAAACCCTCGGCCGCCTGCAGGATACGCGTGAGGTGCCAGGGCCCCGGCGTGCAGGTCGTCGCCGCGGTGCCGGCAGCCGGGCCGGTGCCGCCCCCGAGCATCGTCGTGATGCCGCTGTAGAGTGCCTCGTCGACCAGTTGCGGGCAGATCAGGTGGATGTGCGAGTCGATGCCGCCGGCGGTGACGATCCGGCCCTCCCCGGCGATCGCTTCGGTCCCCGGCCCGATCACGATGTCGACGCCGGGCTGGATATCGGGGTTGCCGGCTTTGCCGATGCCGCTGATGCGGCCATCGCGGATGCCGATATCGGCTTTGACGATGCCCCAATGATCGAGGATCACGGCATTGGTGATGACCGTGTCGACGGCGCCTTCGGCGCGCGTCGCCTGGCCCTGCCCCATGCCGTCGCGGATGACCTTGCCGCCGCCGAATTTGACCTCCTCGCCATAGATCGTGCGGTCGCTCTCGATCTCGATGATGAGCTCGGTGTCGGCCAAGCGCAGCCGATCGCCGGTCGTCGGCCCGAACATCGCGGCATAGGCCTCGCGCGGAATCGCCCTCGGCATTGCCCTATCCCAGCTTGCCGTTGATCCGGCCGTTGAAGCCGACGACGCGGCGCTCTCCGGCATAGGCGACGAGCCTCACCTCGCGGCTCTGTCCCGGCTCGAAGCGCGTCGCCGTCCCGGCCGGGATATCGAGGCGAAAACCGCGCGCCTGCTCCCGGTCGAAGGCAAGCGCCGCGTTGGTCTCGTAAAAATGATAATGCGATCCGACCTGGATCGGGCGATCGCCGGTATTGGCTACGATCAGGGTCACGGTCGGGCGCCCGGCGTTGATCTCGATTTCGCCAGCGGCGGTGATGATTTCTCCGGGGATCATGCTCCCTTTCCGTCATTGCGAGGAGCTCTAGGCGACGAAGCAATCTCGTCCCCAGGAGCTTCGGCTGGCGCGAGATTGCTTCGCGTTGCTCGCAATGACGCCGTCTCCATCAGCGGATCGGCTCATGCACCGTGACGAGCTTGGTTCCGTCCGGGAAGGTCGCTTCGACCTGGATTTCGTGGATCATCTCGGGCACTCCCTCCATGACCTGATCGCGCACGACAACCGCGGCCCCGTCGCGCATCAACTCGGCTACGCTTCTGCCGTCGCGCGCGCCTTCGAGCACGTAATCGGTGATCAATGCCACGGCCTCGGGGTAGTTGAGCTTGACGCCGCGCTTCAGCCGGCGCTCGGCGACCATGGCCGCAACCGACACTAAGAGCTTGTCCTTCTCGCGCGGAGTGAGGTTCATCGAGTCCTTATACCTACCCGCTTACGTGTGCATTAACCGTGCCACACCTATGACGGGACTGCGCTCTCTTTACGATCGGGCCCGTAGCGCAGGATCCGGACTTCCGAGAGCGAGACGAGCCCACCTTGCACCATCTCATCTAGAAACGGGAGAAAGGCCGCGATTTTCTGCTCGCTGTCGATGATTTCCACCACGACCGGAAGATCCTCGGAGAGACGCAGGATCGTGGCGATATGCAGCCGACTCGAATGACCAAAGCCCATCGGTCCGCGCAGCACCGTCGCCCCGGCAAGCTCTTGCTCGCGCGCCTTGAGAACAATGGCCTCGTAAAGGGGATGATGGGCGAACCGGTCATTTTCGCCGATGAAGATACGCAGCAATACTGCCTTGTCTTCCAGCTGCATCATCCGCTCCCGTCCTTCAGGGTCCGCGTCAGCGATTAATCAAGATGCCTGCGATATGCCCCAACCAGACGCCGATCAGGCAGAACACGGTCGACGCCAATATGTACGCCCCGCTCGCGAACCACTCTCCGTTTCGCGCGAGGTTGAGGGTTTCCAGGCTGAACGAGGAAAACGTCGTGTAGCCACCGCACATCCCGACCATGACAAAAACCCGGAGATTGGCGGGTACCAACAGTACTCCGTCCGGTCCCGTCAAGGTATTGAAGACCCCAATGACAAAGCATCCGGTGACATTGACGACCAGAGTACCCCATGGAAAAGTGGCGCCGATCCAATTTGCCACCACGCCCGATAGGCCATAGCGCCCGATCCCGCCGACCGCGGCGCCGAGGAAGACGCACAAATAGGTGACCCACACTTTTGCCTAATGACCCACCATCCATGGGCGATCGGGCGGGCTTGCGTGCACATTGCCGAACTGTTGCTTGATCAGCGGAGTGACACCGTGATCGTGGCCGCGAGGGCGACGGTCCTTCTGCAGATCCTCGCGGCGAACGACCTTTGGCTCATGCGCGCTGCGCTCGTTGCGCTCGTGAGCAATTCGGTTGTCAGACGACAGCGCCGCCAGCATCGGCGCCGCAGCGAGCCGTGGCGCCGGGAGAGAACAGCTGGGACACGGCACCATTGCCTCCCATTCGCTCATGCTGCGCCACTCCCGGAACGATCCGCAGGTTCCGCATCCATAGTCATAGAGCGGCATTCTTACTTACTCCATGCGCGGTCATGCCGTGTCAATGCGGCGGTACCGGTCCTCCAGGCATCGCACCGGTCAGAAGCAGATAGCCGGGGATCCACCCCGTGTAGATGCCTTCGAGGGTGCACAGCGCTCCAGTAAACCTTGTCAGCTCTCTTCGCCCCGCTGCAAGCATTAAGTAGAAAAGGAACCAGAGGACGCCCCAGGAGAGCCATGAGAAAGCGAGCCAATAGTCCCACAGCGTGTGTGCGGTGGTAAAGCTCTGTAGGGCTATCGGGGCGCAGGTGATGGCGACAAACAGGCAAAACCAGCCAAGCCCGCGCCCATCAGCCCCATTCCAGCGGTTCCAAGCAACCCAATAATAAGTGAAGGTGAAGAGCAAGAGGAACGCCGCGCCCTTGATGCTTTCGGCATTTGCACCCGGACCAAAGGCGAGATAGATCGCGACAGCCAGTGTCAGAGTCCCAACAAAGACGTCGATGACAGCGATCTCCCGGTCGCCGACCTTGTCCAGCACCCACAGCCCATTGAGAAAAAGGACAGCACCAACCCAAAAGAGTGACAGCCCTAGTAGCATCGTCCCCTCCTATTCTTGTAGGGATGCGGCAATCGAGTCCTGGCGCGCGATTTTCGCCGTTTCGGCAGCTAGGCAGCGAGGGCGGCCAGCGAGCGGCCGCCCCTGTGCCCCGAATGCCTAAGTGCAGGCCGAGACGTCACTCGCCGGCACCGAACGCGTCGGGCCGGAGGCGTTGGGACGGATGTCGAAATCGAAGATTTCCGTCGGGATGGCCAAGGTGCAGCACGCGTTCGGGATGTCGACGATTCCACTGATCCGGCCTTCGCAGGGCGCAGTGCCGAGGATCATGTATGCCTGCTCGCCGGTATAGCCGAACTTCTTGAGGTACTCGATCGCGTTTAGACACGCCCGCCGGTAGGCGACGTGTGCGTCGAGATAGAGCTGCTTGCCGCTCGTCTCGTCCACCGAGATGCCTTCGAACACGAGATATTCGGAAAAGCGCGGCTCGATCGGGCTCGGCTTGAAGATCGGGTTGATGATCCCGTATTTCGCGATGCCGCCCTTGATCAGATCGACGCCAATATCGATCCAGCCGGCCATCTCGATGGCCCCGCAGAAGGTGATCTCACCATCGCCTTGCGACCAATGGATGTCACCCATCGACAGACCACCGCCTTTGACATAAACCGGAAAATAAATCTTCGAACCGCGCGACAAGTTCTTGATGTCGCAGTTGCCGCCGTGCTCGCGCGGCGGCACGGTGCGCCACGCCTCTTGCGCAGCAGCTTGTGCCGTTCTGCCCGTCATCTGTCCCATCAATGCGGTCGGTGCGTGAGGCGGTGCAAGCAACGGCGGGACCCGGTCGGGATTGGTGGCGAGCAACTCGGCCTCCCGCCGGTTGGCGCGCTCGAGCAACTCGCGGTCGGGGAGGCACCGATCAGACCGGGATGAACCATGCCGGCCCAACGCACGCCCGGGATATGACGCGAGGTCGTATAAATACCGTGGTAGTCCCAGATCGCCTTGCGCGCCTGCGGATAGTGGTCGACGAGAAAGCCGCCGCCGTTTTCCTTGGCAAAAATGCCGGTGAACCCCCAGGGCGAATCCGGCAGATAACCGATATCGAGGAGATCGACGACCATCAGATCGCCCGGCTCGGCGCCTTCGACGCCAAACGGTCCGCTCAGATAGTGCACTTTTGTCAGATCGACATCGCGCACATCGTTGGCCTTGTCGTCGGGAGCAATTTGGCCACCCGTCCAGTCGAAGCATTCGACGCGGAATTCCGCCCCGGGCTTATAGGTCTCCACCAAGGGTATATCGGGATGCCAGCGGTTGTGGGTTTTTATTTCCGCCAATTCGGGGGTTTGCTTGAGATCGGTGTGAAAGGCAACTTTCGGCATTGCAGTCTCCTCTCTCCACGATTTGCGATTGGTGTCGCACAGTCGCGAGCCAAGCAGCGATTATTGTTATTTAGTCAGTCAGCCGCCTCCCAAAGGCCGATGCCGGAGGTTCGCTCCTGGCGAGTGACCTTGTTTTAGGCACGTTGAGCAGGGCACGCAACATAGAAAGTTAACCTGCAGGAGATGTGCCAAACACCGCTTCGCGTGAATAACGCAGGAGGCCGGGAACGCCTGCCGCCCGTTAGCGAGGCAGGTGGTTACAAGTCGGTCAACGCTTCTACGTTATGATATAACGATTTTACTGGGACTATCGACCCGCGGCGAAGTTACCCTTCTTGGAACTTCGAATTGCCCACCTGGTGACAATCAAATTTGCACCAGCGGTTATCATGCCCAAGGAATAGAAGCCTTCCGCAATGCAGCCGAGTGAAATCATTGCGCAAAAAATTGACAGAATGGGTCCACAGTTGGCGCGCGAAACGAGCGACGTCAGCATCGTCATCTTGCAAGCGGGGCTGACATCTTTATCGACCGCGATCAAGGGGTGGTTTTTTTGCGCCGGGTCCCGGGATTCCGCCGGCTTACCGCGCGCTCGAGCAATCGGTCGGCGTCACTTTCCGAATAGAACGGGCTTAGCGACCGGATTGCCTTCCGCGCGGTTTCTTTGAGATGCGGCTGGTCAACCCGTTTACCGGTCGCGTAGCAGGCTCTTTGATATTCTCCGATAATATCATCCAATTGCCGTAACGTTGCGTCGTGACCAGGAAGGTCGAGCGAATAATCAAACAATGTCATCGATTAAGTGAAGAATCCTCGGGAGCGTCTATCCAGTTGCATCAGGCAGCGTTTAAAAATCGTCTATATCGGGTCAGGAAAACAGCAAAACGCCGGCTTCAACGCCGCGGGCGATCTTTTCCATTACTGATTAAACATGCCAAACCCGCGGCAGGCGATCCGGCAATCCCAATGCCGCCGATCGGAAATGGCAAGCGAGATCGGCATAGGCCCGGCGCAACACGGCCGCATCGGCAGCGAGCCACCGGGCAATAACGAGGCCGGCGATAGCCGTTGCCCCGGCGCGCAACCCCGTTGTCGCGCCGAGGGATTGTACGGCACGGGCAGTTTCGAGCAGGGTGCGTGCGTCTTCTGCGGGCGGCGACAAGATCATTGTGGCAAAGGCTGCCGCGCCGTCGAAACCGGCGGGATCATCGATGATCCGCCCGACATCGTCCCCGATATCATCTTCAAGCTGCAGTGCGTCTCCCCAGACGATTTCGCCGTCGCGGCGCAGTTCCCAAACCTCGCGCAGAAAGCCGCTGGCGAAGCGCTCTCCCCGCGCACGCCGGCCGAAGATCACGATATCGCCGCCCAGGAACGCAGAGCCCGGCGCGAGATCGACGACGGTTTCGCGCCGCAGGCGGGCGCCGTCGAACAGGATCGTCTCGGGCGGCAGGAATTCGAGAGCGGCGCCGGGCCCGACGGATAGGGTCTGTTTGATTATCGTGGTCCGGCCGGTCGACCGATAGACCTTCTCCGCCGCGGACGCGGTAACATGCGCCGCCGCTCCTGGGGCGAGCTCGACATGGATATCGAGCCGGTCACCGGCGACGAGCCCGCCCGAGGTCGTGACGATGACCGCAACTAGCGGATCGCCTGCGGCAGGCGCCGGAAACAAGACGCGCAGCGGGTCGCGCTGGTAGAGATGCGCGAGACGGGTGACGCCATCGCGCCGGGTGAAGCGGATTTCGGCGATCCCCTCGGTCAATAGCCGAGGGCAAGCCCGTCCTTGCGCGGCTCGGAGCCGCCGATCAGCACGCCGCGCTCGTGGTCGATCCAGATCGCCTGGCAGCCGCCGAGCGGCACTTCCTGGAGCTGGACCTTGTGGCCCCGGTGGGCGAGGTCGGCAACGATGGGGCCGGGATTGGCGCGTTCGACCTGCAGCTCACCGTTGAGCGGCAGGATGCGCGGCTGCTCGGCCGCCTGCTGCGGGTCCATGCCGCGGTCGAGCAGGCGGTGAATGAAATGCGCGTGCCCGACCGCCTGATAGTGGCCGCCCATGACCCCGAACGGCATCACCGCGCGGCCGTCCTTGACCAGCATGCCCGGGATGATCGTGTGGAGCGGCCGTTTGCGCGGCGCGATCGCGTTGGGGTGGCCGGGGATCGTGCGGAACCCGGTGCCGCGGTTGTGCAGCAGGACACCGCATTGCGGCGCCAGAATGCCGGTGCCGAAGGACGAGAACAGCGAGTTGATGAACGAGCAGGCGTTGCCGTCGCGATCGACGGTACAGAGATAGACCGTGTCCTTGTGCTCGATCTCGGCCCAGCGCGGCCCCGGCATCGCGCGGTCGAGCCGGATCGTCTGGCGAACGCGCTCGGCGCGCGCCTCCGACAGAAAATCTGCGACATCTACTGGCACGTGCTCGGGATCGCAGATGAAATTGTCGCGCACCCAATATGCCGCCTTGCTGGCTTCGGCCAGCAGATGCAACCGGTCGGCCTCGCTGAACGCATCGCCATCGAGCGCATAGCCGGCGAGCGTCCGCAGGATCATCAGCGCCGCCATTCCCTGCCCATTCGGCGGGCATTCATAGACCTCGTAGCCCCGATAAGAGGCGTGGATCGGCTCGACCCAGTTCGAGCGCTGGGCGGCGAAGTCCCCCTCTTCGTGCAATCCGCCAAGCGATTTCAGCCGGGCGACGATTTCGCGCATGACTGCGCCGTCGTAAAAGGCTTCGCGGCCCTCATGCCCGATCCGGCGCAAGGTGGCGGCGAGCGGCGCGTTGCGCATTTTGTCCCCGGCCTTGGGCGGTTTCCCACCCAGCAGGAAAAGCGCGGCGGTAACGGGATCGCGCAGCTTATCCTGAGCGCGGCGCCAGTCGGCGGCGACGCGCGGCGTCACCACATAACCCTCCTCGGCCGCGCGCGCTGCCGGCTCGAGCAGTTCGGCGAGGGGTCGGGTGCCGTGCTCGCGGTGGAAGGTGCACCAGGCATCGATCGCGCCGGGGATCGTCACCGCATGTGGCGTCTGCACCCCGATCTCGCCGATGCCGCGTTCGACATACCAATCGGCGGTGGCCTTGTCGGGGGCGCGCCCGGAACCGTTGAGCGCCACCGGCAGGGCGCCCTGCCGCGAGTAGAGGATGAAGCAATCGCCCCCGATCCCGGTGCTTTCCGGCTCTACGACGCACTGCATGGCGACCGCCGCAATCGCGGCATCGGCCGCGTTGCCGCCCGAACGCAATACGTCGAGGGCCACCAAAGTCGCCATCGGCTGCGAGGTCGCGGCCATGCCGTTCGCCGCCATCGCCGCCGACCGGCCCGGAATATTGAAGTCACGCATAATCGAGCCATTTGCCGAGGTGTTGCGGTCGCTCCATCGGCCCCATCGCTCGCCGGCGGTCATCCCGCTTGTCCGGGACTAATGCCGCGTCCTAACCTGCCGGTCAACTCATCAGCCGAGAAATGCATCACTTATGGACGGAAGCCTGACGCCGCTGCAGTTTCCGGTTGCGGTGCCGCCCGGGCCGGGCGAGACGCTGGCGATAGCCCCGGGCGTGCACTGGCTGCGCATGCCGCTCCCCTTCGCGCTCGACCATATCAATTTGTGGCTGCTCGAAGACGGGGCGGGCTGGACAATCGTCGATACCGGCTACGCGATGGCGCGGACCAAGGACCTGTGGGAGCAGATCTTTGCCGAGCGGCTGGGCGGATTGCCTGTCGCTCGGGTCATCGTGACGCACTACCACCCGGACCACATCGGGCTCGCCGATTGGCTGACCCAGCGTTGGCAGGCGCCTTTGTGGATCACCGAGAAGGAATGGCTGTCCGCCCGGGTAATGAGCCATGGTGCCGAGGATTTCGCCCCGGTGCGGCGCAGTTTCGCGCGCCGCGCGGGTCTCGACGACGCAGAAGCGGAGCTTTTCAGCGAGCGGGAGAACAGCTACCGCCGCGGCGTCCCGTCGGTACCGGCGAGTTTTCGGCGGCTTGCCGACGGTATGGCGATCGAGATCGGCGGACGGGAATGGCAGGTCATCGTCGGTGAGGGCCATGCGCCGGAACTCGCATGCCTTTATTGCGCAGAGACCAGTCTGCTGATCGCGGGCGACCAGGTATTGCCAAGGATCTCGCCCAACATCAGCGTCCAAGCACACGAGCCCGACGGCGATCCCCTCGCCCGCTACCTGGCGTCCTTGGCCAAATTGCGCGATGCCGTACCGCCCGCGACATTTACCCTGCCCTCCCACAACCTCCCGTTTTTCGGGCTGCACACTCGGATCGAGAGCCTTGCCGCGCATCATCGGGCGCGCTGCGGCGAAGTGATTGCCGCTTGCAGCGTCCCAAAAACCGCAGTCGAAATGGTCAAGGTTCTGTTCCGGCGCGCTCTCGACCGGCATCAGATGGGCTTCGCCCTCGGCGAGGCGCTCGCTCACCTGAATTACCTGATGCACCAAGGCGCCCTCGACCGCGAGCTCGGCGCGGACGGCGTCCACCGCTTTATCCGGGGATCGGCCTAGACAGCGTCAAGCCCGACAAAGACGGTCTAAAATAGAGGCTGCGTGAGCGGCTGGAACCATCGGTCATTTCGTCCGTTTGGGGACAATCGGTACCCAAAACCATCCCCGATCGACAGTTCTGCAACTGCAGAACGCGAAGGAGTATGTTCCATGTCGCTCAAACAGCCCGCCATCGTGTTAGCCGCCGTTGCCCTCTGCGCCGCGGCGGGTTCCGCACCCGTTTTGGCCCAATCCGAGAGCTGCGTCGATCAATACAATCGCGTGACGGCGCTCTACCAGACCGCTCCCCTATCTCCCGAGTACAGCCAGATGGCCGCCGCCTACAGCGCCCGCTGCCTGGCTGGCGCCTCCGCGGTCCCACCCCCGGCTTATTACGGTAGCACCACCGGGTATGGCTACAACGGCCCTGCCTACTCCGGATACGGCTACAGTGGGCCTGTCTACTACGGACCCGGCTACCCCCCGCACATCAGCCAGCACGGCACGGTGCAATGAATGTGACCCGACTTTAGTCGCCCCTCGGCGGCGCGCTAAGTGGTAAGGTCCAGCAGCCGCGCCAGCAAGTCGCCTTTGGCGAGATCGGCGGGCCGGCCATAGTGCCGCGATGACATTGGCGTCGAGTTCGCGGGGATCGCCGCAGACGACACGGGCAAGCCGCTCGATGAGGCCAATCGCTATGTCCTCCGTTTCGAAAGCGACGTCATTCCGCCGGTGAACGCCTTCTGGTCGGTCACGCTCGATGACGCCGAGCGCTACCAAGCCCAACAGCCTCAACCGGTTCGCGGTCAGCAGCTGGATGCCGTTCAAATACGACCCGGACGGATCCCTAGATCTCTATTTCCAGAACGAAAGCCCCGGCGCCGACAAGGAAGCGAATTGGCTGCCGGCACCAAAAGGGCCGTTTCAACCTCACCATGCGTCTCTACGCACAAAGAGCGATGCGCTGACCGGCAAATGGGACCCGCCGCCGGTGACCAAGGCAGCCGCGCCCACGCTATTGCCGGCGCAATAACCGTCGTCTTCGCCCGGCGGCGGTTTGAACATGTTGCATCGTTGAGCTAAAGTTCGGTGCTGTGTGTCTTTCACCGATGTCTCTCACGTAGAAATCAGCACCCGGTGACCGGCCAGAGTGCCCGACGCTTAGAAAGGAATATCGTCGTCCAAGAAGTCGGGTTGTTTCGGCGGCTCTGGCGCGGGCAGGCGTTCCTTCCGAGGCGGTGTGAGGCGCTTGCTCTCATGGGGAGCGGGTAAGCTCGGCCGCGCGTCTTCGGCCTGCTTTGCGTACCCCAGAAGACCGGCGATGGTATCCAGGAATTTGCGTGCCGGATTGAGCCGGTGCGCTACCTCGCCGCCTGTCGCGGCCATTTCGAGTGCCAGCCCCGCATAAGCATCAAAGCGAGTTCTGTCCCTGTCCACCTCGTCGGAAAGGGCTGTGATTTTCGCTGAAAGCGCCTCTTTCTTGGGAAGCGGCACTTCCAGGCGATCGACTATTTCCCGTAATGGCTTATGCACGAGCGTCCGGCCGATCCAGATTTAGTGTACAAAACAAGAACTCAGGTGTAGGCTGCTCATTGGTATCGAATGAGCAAGGGGGAGTGTCGTGCCTGTATCTGAGCGACGGTTTCCGCGGTCGTTGATCGAATTCCAGGGGCGCTTTGCGACAGAAGGTGCGTGTGCGGAGTACCTTTTCGAGCGTCGTTGGCCGCAAGGGTTTGTCTGCCCGGGTTGCGGCGGGGGCCGGGCTTGGCTGCTGAAGACCAAAGTCTTCACCTACGAGTGCGCCGACTGTGGTCGGCAGACCTCGGTGACCGCTGGCACGATCATGCATGCCAGCAAGCTGCCGCTGACGATATGGTTCTGGGCCGCGTTTTTAATGGCGACGCACTCGAACGGCATCTCGGCGCTGCAATTGCAAAACCAGCTTGCTCTCGGTTCGTACCGCACCGCCTGGATGTTATGCGCCAAGCTGCGCCGCGCCATGGTCAACCCCGCGCGCGAGCCGCTCGGTGGTCTGGTCGAGGCCGACGAGACAATCATCCCGTTCCGCACCAAGAACGACCCGGTCGTTGTGCCCGCCGGCCGCAGCGGAATCGGCAAAATGCTGGTTGCCGGCGCGGTCGAAATCGACGGCGGCAAGCCCCGGCGCGCCCGGCTCAAGGTGATCGAGGGCTTTGGCAAAGACGAGCTTCATGCCTTCGTGCTCGGTGCGGTTGCCCCTCAGACCCGGCTGATCACCGACGACTGGCCGTCCTACCACAACCTTCCCAGTGTCCGGCACAACGCGATCACCATCGGCACGATGGCCGCGCACATCGCGCTGCCCTGGATCCATCGGCTGTTTTCAAACCTCAAGCGTTGGGGCTTGGGCGTCTACCACGGTCTGCGGAAAACCAACCTGCAGCACTACCTCGATGAGTTCGTGTTCCGCTTCAATCGGCGCAGCACACGCCATGCCGCCTTCGATACCCTGCTCGGCATCGGCGCCCGCACCGCTCCGGCGCCCTACCTCGTCCTGATCCGCAAAGCCGCCTAGCCCGAAACAACATCTAGAGCCACCGGACCCTCGTGCATAAGCCATCGACGAGGCTCTGCTTCGTTACCTAGGCACCCTTGATTACAGACTTGCGCACTCTCCCTCGCAATGGAACCCGGTAATTTGGTTTCGCGAGGGGGTACAGGCATGGCTCGCAAGTCCTCTGACACTGCTTCTCTGGTTCGGAGTGCTTAGCGCCGGAACAGTGTCACGAGTCACCAAGCACCCGGCATTCAGGGCGCTTGCGGGCGTTGCCGGTCTGATTGGCTTCATCAGCGCGGTTTTCACCATTGCGCTTGGCTGGGCGGACATGCACAAGCTGATATCGAAGTGGTTCGGGATGTGAAGGCTAAAGCGTGACGAGGGAAAGCTCAATTTTATACGAGCGATCCGCCGATCCGGCGAAAGACGACGACGCCCTTTCCCCTATCTCGCTTTCCCCTCCGTAAAAGCCCGCGGTCCTGTTCCCACTCCTGTATTGGAACGTTGGGGCGCGGAGATCGCCGTCAGGGGCCGCAGGCGCGCGTTGCAGAAATCAAGATTTTCGGAGCGAAATTAGAGCACTTAGCAACGTGCGGCGTCCGATGTGAGGATGCTGTAACAGAAGGTCGGTGAGGGCCTGAATGCGGGCCTGAACTTGCCGCGCGTCCTCCGGAATGCACGGCGATGTACCGAGGATCGCGCTAAGATCGGCAAGGGCCAAATTCGCCACGGGCAGCGGCAGCTCTTGAAGCGGTGATGGCGGCTTGCTCTTCGGGCGTGAGCGAGACCGGCGGTTCGTCATCCGCACCGCTCAGCCGGAGTACGACACGGGCAATGTCGTCCTGTGCCTCCGCGGGAAGGCCGCGCACCGCCGCGAGCGCTTGGTCGAGAAGTTTTGTCACTGGTGGCTCGACCATAAAGGTTTCCCGTACACTATCTTTATATTATCACACATCCTGCCTAGGGAAACCCGATGTTTTCGCCGGTCGGCACAGGTGCCTGCCGACTTTCTCTAGTGTTGTGGTTTACGCCGCTGTACGGAACTCGCTCAAAGTCTGAAAGGGCGAAATCTCAGCCAAAAAGTCAAAGTCACCCCTGTGGGGGCGCGAGGCAATCGGCACCCCGGCAATGGCCGAATTCATCCGAGCGGTTGCCCGCCGGCCGGTTTCGTCTGGTGCTGCATCTGCAACGATAAAATTGCCATAATGTTCCTGTTTGATGGTCGCTCCGGGAATACCGAGGGGCGGCGCAGGATGGGCGAGCGAGGCGGAGCGATGACTGTTATTTCGCTGCAGAAACAGCCAGGAACGGTCGAGTGTGACGGTCGCGAAGGGCCAGTCCGCCAATTCTGGCGGCCGCAAGTGTACCGACCGGCCACTCGGGTTGGCGAGCCGTTGCTTGCCATCGAGACGAGCGACTTCGACCAGTGCTTGCAGCTCGCCGGGGACAGCCACGCTCGCGCCGCGGCGGTGCATGTACGGCGCCGGGTCGGGTGGGTACTTCAACTCAAAGGCGAGATTCTGCTGCACATTCGCTGCAGATGCAGCGAGGCCGCAATCGCCGCTGCAATTCGTAATTGCGGCAGGCCAACGGGTCAGGGGCATCGAGGATGCACCGACATCAGCGTATAATGCAGCCGTTGTTCTCAACTGGACAGCCGCGGGTCGAGCCCGGCAATGATGGTGTTGTCAACGCTGGACGTGCGACCGATCAGGAAATATACGTCTGCCCTCAGCTAATGTGACAAGAACAGGTGAGGAGGCGGCAGTGGTCCAACGGGTAAATCGTCGCGTCGTTGCAGCCGCGGTAGTCGCCGCCTGGGCCCTTGTCGCGGGCGCCGCCAGATCGGCCGAGCCGATCACGATCGGGTTTGGCATGGCGCTGAGCGGCGGGCTCGCCGCAGGCGGCAAGTCGGCCCTATTGGCAATGCAGATCTGGCGGGACAACATCAACGCCAAGGGCGGCCTCATGGGTCGTCCTGTCCGGCTGATCAACTACGACGACCAGAGCAACCCGGCGACCGTGCCGGGCATCTATACCAAGCTGCTCGACGTCGATAAGGTCGACTTCATCGTCTCGGGCTACGGCACCAACATGATCGCCCCGGCGATGCCGGTGGCGATCTCGCACGGCCGGGTGTTCCTCGGGTTGTTCGGGCTCGCGGTCAACAGCGAGTTTCATTATCCGAAATACTTCTCGATGCTGCCGACCGGGCCGGACCCGAAACACGCCTTCTGCGAGCCGTTCTTCACGGTCGCGATGGCGGCGAACCCGAAGCCGAAAACCTTGGCCCTCCTCGCCGAGGATTCGGAGTTTCCGAAGAACGCCTCGGAAGGCGTCCGCGACTTCGTCAAGCAGTACGGGCTCGATCTCGTTTACGACAAGACGTACCCGCCGGGGACGCCGGACTTTACGCCGATCGTGCACGCGATCCAGGCGACCCACCCGGATATGGTATTCGTTGCCTCCTACCCGCCGGGCTCGGTCGGCATGCTGCGCGCAGCGACCGAGAGCGGGCTGAAGACGCGGTTCTTCGGCGGCGGCATGGTCGGGCTGCAATTCACCCCGGTAAAGCTGCAATTCGGACCCAAGCTCAACGGCGTCGTCGATTACGATTGGTGGATTCCGGCGCCGACGATGCAGTTCACCGGGATTCTCGATTTCCTGAAGGAATACCAGTCGAAGGCCGACGAGGCCGGGGTCGACCCGTTGGGCTGGTACCTGCCCCCCTTCGCCTATGCCTATCTGCAGGTGCTCGGCGACGCGATCGAAGGCGCCAAGAGCCTCGACCAGAACGCCGTTGCCGACTACATCCGCGGCCACCCGTTCAAGACCATCGTCGGCGACATCAGCTTCGGCAAGGACGGCGAATGGGCGAAGCCGCGGGTGCTCGAAGTGCAATGGCAAAACATCAAGAGCAACAATATCGGCGACTTCAAGGACACCAAGACCGAGGCCATTCTCGAGCCGGCGGAATACCGCACCGGGTCGGTGATCGCGCCCTATAACGGCAGCAGCGAGTAGTAGGAGAGAGGCAGATGGCGCGGATCAATCACGTGGCGCTCAAGGTCACCGACCTCGAGGCGGCTACGAAGTTCTACGAAAACGTATTCGGCTTCCGGCAGGTGCATACCGGGCGATCCCGCGGGCACATCTCGCGCCACCTTACCGACGGCTATGTCGACTTAGCGCTGATGATCTACGACAGCGAAGATGACGCCGAGGCCAGGATGGTCGGCCCTGGGCCGGCAATTCACCATTTTGGCATCGAAGTCGAGGATCACGACGGGTTTGCCGAAAAGGTCGTCGCCCATGGCGGCACGATTCTGTCGAAGCCCGGCGAGATCCCGATCAAATACCGCTCGCCCGACGGCACGGTCGCCGAAATTGTGCCGAAGGGCCGCTACGAGGGTATGCGGGACAAAGAACCCTAAACGACAGGCGCGCGGAGCGGGCAAAGGTCCGAGGCCGGGCGCAGCGGCGCTTCGGTTTTGGCCTGCAGCGCCGGAAAATCGATGTCCTCGACCATTTCGCGCACGACGAGGCCGTCGGCTGTCACGTCGATCACCGCGAGGTCGGTGTAGATCCGGCGGACCACCGCAGCGGCGGTCAGCGGGTATCCGCACTGCCGGCGGATGCGCGGCGCGCCGGATTTGGTCGTGTGCTCGACCAGGACGCGGATTTCCTTGGCGCCGACCGCGAGATCCATCGCGCCGCCGACGCCGGGCGGAAAAGCGGGATCGTCGGTCGTCCAATTGGCGAGATCGCCCTTCTCGGATACCTCGAAGGCGCCGAGCAGCGCCAGGTCGAGATGGCCGCCGCGGATCATCAGAAACGAGTCGGTATGGTGCAAATAGCTGCCGCCGGTCACTAACGTGATCGGCTGCTTGCCGGCATTGATCAAATCCCAGTCGACTTCGTTGTCACCCGGCGCCGGCCCGACGCCGAGGACGCCGTTCTCGCTGTGCAGGACAATCTCGCGATCGGCGGGAATGAAATCGGAAACCATCGTTGGAAGGCCGATCCCGAGGTTAACATAGGCGCCGTCGGCGAGATCCTGAGCGGCCCGCCAGGCGATTTGGCGACGTTTGAGTGGCATTTGCGGAAAACCTCCCCGGCGCAAGCTACGCAGGTCTGTGGCGCCCTGCAAGGGGCCGCTCCGACGAATCAGACTGCCGCGCTGCGTGGCCTCTGTCACGATCGCAGAGCGTGCTTTGTCTCCAGGAGCTGAAACCTAAGCCCGCCGCGTTTGTTAATGGAGCATCCAATCCAGATATAGGTGCGTGATGTCTATTATCGCCTGGATCATTCTGGGGCTGATTGCCGGGTTCATTGCCAGCAAGATCGTCAACAAGTCGGGCGAAGGCTTCTTTCTCGACATCGTACTGGGCATTGTCGGGGCGATCGTCGGGGGGTTCATTTTCTCTGCGGTGGGAGCCAGCGGAATTACCGGCTTCAACATCTACAGCATGGTGGTGGCGATCATCGGCGCAATAGTCGTTTTGGTGATCTACCACGCCGTCGCTGGCCGGCGGGTTTGATGGGAGGCAAAGATGGGACTTCTCGATGACGTTCTTGGTTCCGCGGTTCCGGGCGGAGGCTTGTCCAAGCCGCTGATGATTGCAGCGACGGCGTTGCTCGCGGCAAAGGCAACCGGAGGTCTTGGCAATCTTCTCGGGGGTGCCGGTGCAAACGCGCCGAATCCGCCCAATCAGCCGCAGACACCGCAACCTCCAACCGGCCAGCCACAGGGCGGCTTTCTCGGCGGTCTGGGCAGCCTGGTGGAGCGGTTCCAGCAGAGCGGGCACGGCGACGTGATCAACTCGTGGATCGGGTCCGGGCAGAACCAGCCGATCACGCCGGATCAGCTGCATCAGGCGCTCGGACCGGATGCGGTGAACAACCTGTCGCGCATGACCGGCGTATCTTCGCAGGATCTCGTCTCGGAGTTGTCGCGCGTCCTACCCGGTATAGTCGACAAGCTGACGCCGCAAGGCCGCGTGCCCGATCACGCCGAGATGTCACGCTGGTAGTCCGCCCTAAACCGGCACCTCGACCAAGCGGTCGATAAAGATGCCGGGGGTGACGATCATCTCGGGATCGAGCTCACCGAGCTCGACGATGTGGCGCACCTGGACGACCGAGAGATCGGCCGCCATTGCCATCGTCGGGTTGAAATTACGCGCCGATTTGCGGTAGGTCAGGTTGCCCCAGCGGTCGCCGCGATCGGCGGACAGGAGCGCGACGTCTCCCTTCAGCGGCTTTTCCAATACATAAATGCGGCCGTCGATCTCATGGTGCTCCTTGCCGTCGGCGAGCCGGGTCCCGACCGACACCGGCGAGTAGAAACCGCCGAGCCCGGCGGCGGCGCAACGCATGCGCTCGCTGATGATGCCTTGGGGCACCAGCTCCAATTCGATGCGGCCCGCCGCATAGAGCTCCTCGAACACCACTGAGCCGGAGCTGCGCGGGAAGGAGCAGATGATCCGGCGCACCCGGTCGGCCGCGAGCAAGGCGGCGAGCCCCCTCCTCCCGGTCCCGGCATTGTTGGCGACGACGGTCAAATCGCGCGCCCCCTGCTCGACCACCGCCTCACACAACGCATCCGGCAATCCGGCGCCGCCAAACCCGGCGCAGAGGATCGTCGCGCCGTCGGCGATGCCGCTGACGGCTTCGGCGAGGCTCTCGACGCGTTTGTCGATCATCAGAACGCGACCGCGTCGCCGCCCTTCAGCGCGAGCATCGCGCGCGCCTCGTCGGGGGTGGCGATTTCGAGCGACAGGTTCTCGATGATCGACCGGACGCAGCTGACCTGGTCGGCATTGCTCTCCGCCAGTTTGCCCCGGCCGATCCACAGCGAATCCTCGAGCCCGACCCGGACATTGCCGCCCATGATCGCGCCCATCGACACCAATGGCAGCTGGTGACGCCCGGCGGCGAGGACGGACCAAGCATAGGAACCCCCGAACAATTTGTCGGCGATCCGCTTCATGTGAACGACATTCTCCGGATCGGCCCCGATGCCGCCCAGGATCCCGAAGATCGTCTGCACGAAGAGCGGCGGCTTGACCAGCCCCCGATCGAGGAAATGCGCGAGGTTGTAGAGGTGCCCGACATCGTAGCACTCGAACTCGAACCGGGTGCCGCAACCTTCTCCCAAATCCTTCAGGATCCGCTCGATATCGGCAAAGGTGTTGCGGAAGATGAAGTCGCGCGTCATTTCGAGGTGATGCAACTCCCAGGGGTATTTGAACTCCTTGTATTTCTCCAACAGCGGAAACAGCCCGAAATTCATCGATCCCATATTGAGCGAGCACATTTCCGGCTTGGCGCGAAGCGGAGCAGCGAGCCTTTCCTCGAGGCTCATGCCGTGACCGCCGCCGGTCGTGATGTTGACGACCGCTCCGGTCGACTGCTTGATCCGCGGCAGGAACTGCATGAACACATCGGGGTCCGGCGTCGGCCGCCCATCCTTCGGATCGCGGGCATGCAGATGCAGGATCGCCGCCCCGGCCTCCGCCGCGGCGATCGCATCGCGCGCGATCTCATCCGGCGTCAGCGGCAAGTGCGGGCTCATCGTCGGGGTGTGGATCGACCCGGTGACGGCGCAGGTGATGACGACTTTGCCACGCAGAGGCATCTTGTTCCTCCCTCCTGCCGACGGCCACGATTACCCCATAATGGCCGAGTTTGCGCCGGAGGTGGTGCGACTTTTTACGGAGGATGCCCGCCGCCTCCGTTCCTACAACCATGAATTGACCAGATTATTTCTGCTGGCTGTATCTGCAGAGAATCAGCAGCCAAATTCTCGGAATGATTGTAATGCCGAGCCATGCCCGCAGTCCTGTGCCGGCCCGTCGCTTTTCGTGACAGCCTATCGGCCAACAGCGCCTCCTTCTCCACCCAACGGCCCGTCCCGCGGAACTCGCCGAAGGGCCAGAGTATGCAATGGGAACAAGGCGATTTTAGGATCGTCATCTGGAGGAGGAGATGCCTGCGGCAAGGATTCTTGGGGCAAGGTTCGGGGGGTTGACATGCACCGGCAAGAATCCAGATACGAACCACGTTATTTTTAGGATAATCACGTGAGCGAGTTTGAAACCCAAAGGGGTTCCCTGCGAAAACGGGATCTGCCGCGCCCCTCCAATCTGACTGATCTTCGCCCCGCAGTGATCGAATATCGGAAAGCAAATGCGTTATGGGTACCGCCCGGTAGCATTGAGATCGTAGATGTCAGAGCCCTTGATGCGCAACCTATTGAGTCCGGAGAGTATTGGTTGTTCGTTGAGGAAGAAGGTCTTTATCGTAAAGATAACAACCTTGCTCTGACCAAAGAAAACGGGAAGTGGTATCAGCGGTAGGCGTGGGCGGGAGAAGCGCAGAAGGGCGGCCTATCAAGGGTGCCCTTCTGTCTCAGACCGGAACGCCGCCGAAGACGGTTTTACGGTTGGTGGATTCGGACGGTATGGCCGAACGTCATGCTCCCCATAAATCAGCCAATCAGCCTGTTCTGGCGGGCTCATTCTGTTCCAAGCATCCATTTCGTCTCTTCTCTGGTGAACGCGCTGCTCGGTGCGCTCTATAAGTCGATAACGGGAAATAACCAGCGCCCCGATACCGCCAAATAAGAAGCAGGGTGTTAGCCCAATCCGGCAGATAACAAAACATCGAGGCTCAGAAGTCCTCCCCGTGTCGCAAGACCTCAGGCAGGCCATCAACTGAATACTCATTAGTTTGGTCGGTTATGTCTTCACACAACGTCGGTCGCAGGCCGGAATCTTCTATCTTTTTATAGCCGCCCCACGGACTAAGGGCGATCGGCAGTCCCGGATTTGCGGGAACGTATTTGAGCGTTTTTAATTGTGCCAATTTCCGAGCCTCGGTTTCGCTTTCGGCCCGAACGATGATCGGCTCGGGGCTCCAATTCTTCCAGATCGGGTCTGTGAGGTTGGTCGGGGTGAGCTTCCAGATGCGCATAGGTAACCCCCGCTTTGGAAATCACCAGGACCATCGTAGGGCTGAATAGTTTCAACCTTGCTAATGCCCATGTTAGACCATCCCTGTTCACAGGCTCGTGGAGAGGATTTGATCGCGATGAGAACCTGGATGAGTTCGCGCCCGCTTATTGGCCTGCTAGCGTTTCTCTGTATAGAAATAGCTGGTCGGCTTTGCTCAGCGCAGACGGAACAGTGCGAGCATCCGTTTAATGGCTTATGCACGAGCGTCCGGCCGATCCAGATTTAGTGTACAAAACAAGAACTCAGGTGTAAGCTGCTCATTGGTATCGAATGAGCAAGGGGGAGTGTCGTGCCTGTATCTGAGCGACGGTTTCCGCGGTCGTTGATCGAATTCCAGGGGCGCTTTGCGACAGAAGGTGCGTGTGCGGAGTACCTCTTCGAGCGTCGTTGGCCGCAAGGGTTTGTCTGCCCGGGTTGCGGCGGGGGCCGGGCTTGGCTGCTGAAGACCAAAGCCTTCACCTACGAGTGCGCCGACTGTGGTCGGCAGACCTCGGTGACCGCTGGCACGATCATGCATGCCAGCAAGCTGCCGCTGACGATATGGTTCTGGGCCGCGTTTTTAATGGCGACGCACTCGAACGGCATCTCGGCGCTGCAATTGCAAAACCAGCTTGCTCTCGGTTCGTACCGCACCGCCTGGATGTTATGCGCCAAGCTGCGCCGCGCCATGGTCAACCCCGCGCGCGAGCCGCTCGGTGGTCTGGTCGAGGCCGACGAGACAATCATCCCGTTCCGCACCAAGAACGACCCGGTCGTTGTGCCCGCCGGCCGCAGCGGAATCGGCAAAATGCTGGTTGCCGGCGCGGTCGAAATCGACGGCGGCAAGCCCCGGCGCGCCCGGCTCAAGGTGATCGAGGGCTTTGGCAAAGACGAGCTTCATGCCTTCGTGCTCGGTGCGGTTGCCCCTCAGACCCGGCTGATCACCGACGACTGGCCGTCCTACCACAACCTTCCCGGTGTCCGGCACAACGCGATCACCATCGGCACGATGGCCGCGCACATCGCGCTGCCCTGGATCCATCGGCTGTTTTCAAACCTCAAGCGTTGGGGCTTGGGCGTCTACCACGGTCTGCGGAAAACCAACCTGCAGCACTACCTCGATGAGTTCGTGTTCCGCTTCAATCGGCGCAGCACACGCCATGCCGCCTTCGATACCCTGCTCGGCATCGGCGCCCGCACCGCTCCGGCGCCCTACCTCGTCCTGATCCGCAAAGCCGCCTAGCCCGAAACAACATCTAGAGCCACCGGACCCTCGTGCATAAGCCATGCTGCGTGTTTGCACTCCACTTGAACATGCGTCCAGTCCGAATAATGGTTCACAAGCTGCCCGTTGTCGGCACATTTTGTCCAGTCGGAATGGCAAGGATCATCGTCCTTTGCCGTTGTCGTACTTCCCGGCTGATCTGTGTGGTTTACGATGACTGCAACAACTATAACGCCTAGTAGAATTGCGAGCAACCCTCCAACACGCGATTTGTTCTGAGGTTTAGCGCCCGACTTCACCAAAGGATGTCCGCAGTTCAGGCATGACACAGCTTGTGTCGAAATGTCTTTTCCACATGCCGGGCATTTTATTAGTGGCATTGCGCTTCTCCCTCTTATCCTATTCGGGTTTGATTCCTAACACGACTGACCGCATATGAAGAGGATGAATTTTCCAATTAAGCGCCAACAACCAGACGTGCTCGCGAGAGACCTTCGCGAGTTGTTGATGTCGATCGGTATTTCCTGTCACCGCGCATTCGCAGCTTGCGAGAGATCCTACACATGATCCGACCCGAACCGGCGCGGGAACCTCTCCCTCCCCTACGACATTTCGAACCGCCGCGAGCGACAGCTTAAGAGACGGCAATAGAGTCTCTCGGGGGCTGCTCGCGAATGACCAACCGGCTAGAGTCCAAAATGTCTGCCGACTGGCTAGAGCCCAAAATGTCTAGAGAGGACGCGGCTCGGTTCCAGTACCGGATAAGGCCTTACCTGTCAGGGGCACCACGACCGGCTCTCGATGCTCGGCTATCTGACATTGCCGTGAACCTGTTTGACTTTATGTCGGATGGACAAATCGGCTTGTGGGATAATCCCGCTCGTGACCAGTGGTTCAATCGTCTAATGGCAGTAAACGTAGAATTCGCACGTCGAGATGAGCACCAATTCAAATTGCCACAACTACAGGAGTGGGTATTCACCGAAAAAACGATGCGTTCATTTCAGGAGCAGCCGCACGTTTTCCGCACTCCCTCTCCAAATGGTGTCTTTTGCAAGTATGGAGAGGAACGATGGATGCGCGAATTTCATGAGCGTGGCGCAGTCAAAATTACTCCTGCGTCGTGCTACTCCGCCCACACCCTTGACCCGGCACGACGCGATGATGAGATGTCCTTAACATGTTTCGTCGGGCCGCATGATTACGACCTCGGTATGGTGCACGAGTCCATTCTACGCATTCGCGCGGACAGATGTTGGTTGGAGATCGAAGATGCGAAGCCTGCGGATCATTATCTCTATTGTTTTTCCGTAAACTATAGAATTCGACTGTTCGCAGACTTTCACGCCAATGCTTGTACGTAATACATGATCAGGCTGAGTTTATTCGCCGCCTTATTCACGAAGTCCGTAAAGCGTTGCCGGGGTGGCATGTAGAATTAGGGAAGGCAAAATATAAAGACCCCTATTGCGTCCTTCAGCTTCTTCCGAACTCAGGGGCAGAGATGTTCTTTTTCAAACATATACGGTTTATGTATCAGCACGAGTGGCGATTAGTGGCCTTGCCACCACCCAACTGTGATGGTCCCGAGGGGCCACTCTATCTCAAACTTGGAGACCTGCGCGATATCAGCCAGTTGATTGTTTTGAAAGGAGATCCTTTCGCGCGGCGAGCAGAGGAGCCAAGCTCCGACGCAAAGAAATGAACCAGTCTTCGGACTTAAATATTTCTTCAAGAGGAAAGCGAAGCGTGTAATGCTTTTCTCCGCAAGTGAATTGTAGCTCTGCGACATCGCCATTGAAATAGAGGCCGGTCACGTGCTCGACATTTGGTAATTGTATCGGGTCTGTCATAAGGTTGCGTCTCCACGAATTCGTCATTCGATGATGCGACGGACGGGACGAGTCGCAGTGTCATTAGACGGGCTATGCCTCGCATAGCCCACAGTCGCATCGCGCCCCTTCCTTATTGCTTTCGCGGATTTGGCTTTGACAATTGAACCTGGGATCGGCGACCTACAGAGTCAAGTATGTCGAAGCGAACGGGTATCCCCCCACCCCATCGTCCGCTTGTGAAACCCCGGTTTTCCCTTACCGGGGTTTCTTCGTTTGGATACACTGTGGGGATCTGGCTCGGCAACGGTCCTCCGCTTGCCAGATACACGCCAGCGGAGATGAGGACGATACCGAGCCAGTCTGTTTCGTTTGGCCACTCGTCGAGGAGCGGTATTGCTGAGAGTGCCGACAGCGCCGGCACCAAAGCTCCAAAGGCCGCGCCACCCGAAGCGCCAAGGATGGCGACCGCACGGCCATAGAGAAGTAGGGAAACAATGGTCACGAGAACGCCCTGAAAAATCGCCTGAACGGCAATCCCAGCAAGCGGTAGCCGGGCGAGGCGGGTTTGCCGAACAATGCCAGGTAGATCGGCAGGTAGATCACCAGCGATCCGGTGGAGACGAGGGCTACCACGTGAAGTGGATCGAGCTTTGCGTGCCGCATGAGCACGGTGAAGCATGGTCGTTGCGCTTGAGAGTAAGGAGAGTTTTCCTTACGTTGGCTCGCGGAGGCCATGTTATGAGCACACTTACCGTTACCGCCAAAGGGCAAGTTACGCTGCGCAGGGATCTCCTGAAGCATCTCGGCGTTCAGCCGGGCGAAAAGATTATTGTCGACAAGCTTCCGGATGGTCGGATCGAGATAAAGGCGCCGCGGCCGACGGGGAAGATTTCGGATGTCTTCGATTTTTTGAAGCGGGAGAACGGCCCTTCCTTCTCGATCGAGGAAATCAACGAGATCGCGAGACGGGGTTGGGCCGGCAGGCGATGAAGATCACCGCCGATACCAATGTTCTCGTTCGGGCCATTACGGGCGACGACGAGCGACAAAGCAAACTGGCGCAGGCGGAATTGGCAAAGACGGATGCGATTGCGCTGGCGTCACCGGGGCTTTGCGAGTTGGTTTGGGTGCTGTCGCAGGCCTATAAAGTCTCCGCGGCGGACATAAGCGAAGCGATCCGACGCTTGATGAACGCCGCAAATGTCCTCGTCAACCGGCCGGCAGTTGAAGCGGGCTTGGCGATGCTCGACGCGGGCGGCGACTTCGCCGACGGTGTTATTTCCTATGAGGGAAGCTGGCTTGGTGCAGAGACCTTCGTGTCGTTCGACAAAGAGGCCACGAAGCTACTGGCGATGCAAGGCGGATCAGTTCGTCTGCTGTCATAGGAGAGTGCCCGGAGGTCGGGCTCGGGGCCGCCGCGTCTAACCCCTTGCGGAAGGTCGGGTCGCCGTGCAGTTCATGATGCAGCCGGGCATGGTCTATGAGTATCCGCTCTGGGGTGTCGGGCTCTTATTGGCGGGTGCCGCAGCACTCGGCGCAATCCTGCTTGCACTGGCGGTCCGCCCTTTGCTGTCGCTCGAACTGCGACGCCGGCACAATGATGTGGCCGCGGCGATATTCTCGGTCGTCGGCGTGACTTTTGCTGTGCTGCTGGCGTTCGTCGCCATGGTCGTCTGGGAACACTACAACGCCGCGAAGGCCACAAGCTATGCCGAGGCCGGCTTTATACGCGACGTCTACAACGTTTCGCTCGGGTTCGCCGACCCGCAGAAGACCCTGTTGCGCGACGGCATTCTCGGCTATGTCGAGACCGTGGTCAGGGTCGAGTGGCCGGCGCAAGCCAGAGGGCTGAGCGCCGCCAGCAATTCGGTCTGGTTGAACAAACTCAATGCGATAGCGGCCGATCTCAAACCCTCCGGCATGGCCGAGGGCAACCGCCAGGCGATGGTGTTGCAATCGTTGATGCGGCTGTCGGATGCGCGGCAGGAGAGATTGGCGGCTGCCGACAGTACCGTTCCGGCGGTGGTCTGGATCGTTACCTTGATGGGCGGTGCTCTGACGGTTGCATTTGCCTCGTTGCTCGGCGTTCCGAACCTCGCCATGCATCTGGCAATGTCGGCGGCATTGGCGATTTCCGGAGCGCTGGTGCTGATCATGATCGTCGCCCTCAGCAACCCGTTCCGCGGTGACTTTCGCGTCTCGACCGACCCCTTCGACCAGGTCATCGCGCAGGTTAAAGCCTCGGACTGAAAGCTATTGCGCTAGGTCGGATGTACCGGGCCGGCGCGCCAAGAGGCCATGCTTTCGAATACGCCGTCGCGGCGCACCAGGCCGTGGAACAGGGCCGCCGCCACGTGCAGTAGGATTGTCGCGAAAAAGAGGTAGGCCAGGCAGGTGTGGGCAGTGCGCAAGACGGCGTGGAGTGTGTCGTTGTGCGGCATGATCTGCGGCAGGTGGATCGGCCCATAGAGCACGATCGGGTAACCGCCGGCGGACAGCATCGACCAGCCGACGAGCGGCATCGCGACCAGCAGCACGTAGAGCAGGACATGCGAGGCTTTGGCCGCGGCCGCCTGTGTCCAATGGAGGTCGGCCGGTAGCGGCGGCGCACCGCGGCGCAACCGAAGGCCGATCCTAAACACGACGAGCACCAGGATCGCGATCCCGAGCGGCTTGTGGATCGCGATGAGCGTCAGGAACTTCGGTTGCAACGTCGAGACCATGCCGACGCCGATAAACAGCATGGTCAGGACCATCGCCGCCATCAGCCAATGAACAACCCGCTGAAGCGGCGTAAAGCGTTCGACGGCAACGTTCATGGCGCATCTCCCGGATCCGGCGGAGTTCGCGGATAATCGGCGGCCTCGGCCGTGCGCAGGTCGAAGGACTTCGCATAGGCCGAGGAGCGCGCCGCCAGCAGCGGGTCGTCGGAGGGCTCGATCCCCACGGGAAGGATCGTCGGATCGTAATTGTAGTCACGGCACGGACCGTCGGCTTCGTCCTCCGCCCGCTGCACCGTGAGCGTGCCGACCTCGATCTGCTTCCGGTCAGGCGGCCAGGCTTGGGTCGCGTCGTTCGACGGGTCGCCGGGCGCAGCCAGGGTGACCACCAGGTGCCATATGAGCTGCCCTTGGGCGAGCTTCTGCTGGAGATCGCTTTCCAGGAAATCCGGCCCGAGATCGCTGAGCTCGTCAGCCGGCACATCATGCGCTGGCGTCGTTGATCGCATGGACCAGCGCACCAGATGGCTGGTGCCTTGCGCGTCGACAAAGCGGAATGCATTGAGGCTGTTGTAGGTCTGATCGGCGTAGCTGTCGGTCCAAGGGGCGGTCTTGGCCCATTCGGCGAAAGGTGCGCTCTCGGGATGGGTGCTGAAAAAGCGCGCCATCGCGGCGGGGTTCGGTTTGCCGGTTGCCGGATCGATGTCCTGGGTCAGCGTCGCCTCATAGAAGGCCTGCGGCGTCGCGACGACGAAGATGGGAGAATTGTTCATGCCGCTGCGCCATTCCTCGCCGTCCGGCGCGACAATGCGAACCGCCATGCTCCGCACCCGCCCCGTGGCGTCGGGAGCATCCGGATTGCCGACCGCGATCGCGAAGCGCCCGATCACCGGGTAGCGTCCAGCCGCCAGCATCGGCGCCGTCGAAAGGCTCGCACCGGCGCCGTTCGCGTCGAACTCGCCGGTAAAGCAGATGCCCTTGGCATGGTTTCGCCGATGGCCGAGCGGATTGCCGCCTCGATCGCTCAAAGCTGCAACCATGCGGTCCGGCGTCAGCCGGCCGGGGCTGAGCCAGCCGCCGGTATAGGCGAAGGCAAGGGCGAGGCCGCCGATTACCGACGCGATCAAGACAAGCGCGGCTAGGGATGCAGCGCCAACCCTGGGGGTGATTCCTTTGTCTCCCATCATCCGACGCTCCCGAACTGCGAACGCACTTCGACAGGCTCTCGCGGGAGGTAAGCGCGTGTTCGTTCGGCCAATGCGCGAGGCGGCGTTTTTATCCTCGGCCATATTTTAATCCTACGGCGCCAAGGCGGTACTCGAAGCGCACCCCAGAAGGTCGGCTCGCCACTCAAAGCCGCCAGTTGCAAAGCGGTCGATCGCTCTTCAAAGTAAAGGATAGCTTTCCCACGGTGAAGCATGCCGTCAAGAACGCCGCGAACAGGAAGAGCGCATCGCCGAACGTGCGCGAGGGGCTCCAAGCTGTGATGTGCCAGCGACGCTAATCAGAGCGCCAGCCAATATCAGCGAGAGCCCCAGCTTTGCGTGGTCGAACGCTTCTCTCCCCGAACGAGCGCGGCGATCAGAGCAACGAACAGCGGCATGCAACCCGGAGAGAGCGTGCTGCCACTTGACCCCGGCGGTATAGGCAACGACTTCCGCTATGAATATGCGATCCGAGAATCATAGCGGACGATGGGCGGTCCAACTGCCAAAAAGGAGATGATCGCCTTTGACCGACCGGCTGACCCTTACCAACGCCCTGGCGGACGCCAATATCGATCGCCAGAAAGCCGAGCGTATCGCCACCGAGATCTTCGATGCGATCCACGACAACGTTGCCACCAAGGCAGATATTTATCGGGTTGAGACCACACTGAAGGTGGTCGAGACGGCGCTGAAAGCGGATCTCAATCGCCTGGAGGCCAGCATCGAACTTGTCAAGCACCAACTCATCACTCGTTTAGGCGGATTGATGGTCGTGCTCGCCGGCCTGCTTTTTGCGGCTCTGCATTGTTGGCCGCCGCACGGCTGACCGCGTCGCAAGTCGCGCACGTCCATCGCAGCCATGCACTCCAGTAACGTGTAACCGCCCGCGGCGCGCGCCGGTGCGCTAGATTTTGAGCCTGCTCGGTACGAGTTGCGAGGAGACTTTCGCAATTTTCGGGTCGACCGCATTTTCGGCTTACAGCTGCTCGACGAGATTCGAGGCAGACAGCAGCAAGCTGATGGTTCAGTGGCTGGCGCTTCTGCCTTTAAACCACTAGCCCTGCGCGCGGATGAACGCCTTGACCTTGGGGTAGGTCTCGGTCTGCCAGCGGCGGCCGTGGAACACCCCGTAATGGCCGACTTTGAGCTGGAGGTGGTGCGTCTTTTGTACCGGCGGGATGCCGGTGCATAGTTCGTGCGCGGCGACGGTCTGCCCGACCGCGCAAATGTCGTCGTTCTCGCCTTCGACGGTCATCAGCGCGGTGCGCTCGATCGCCTGCGGCTCGACCAGGTTGCCGTGCACCCGAAAATGGCCGAGCGGCAGATCGTGGTCGTGAAAGACGCGCTTGATGGTCTGCAGGTAGAAATCCGCCGGCAGATCCATGACCGACGTGTACTCTTTGTAAAAAGCGCGAGTCGCCGCCGCGCTGTCGCCGTCCCCCTTGACAAGATTGTGGAACATCGACCAGTGCGCCGAGACGTGCCGGTCGAAATTCATGCTGAGAAAGCCGGCAAGCTGCAGAAAGCCGGGATAAACCCGCCGAAAGGCTCCAGGATACCGCGCCGGCACCGTGGTTACGACGGTGCGGTCGAACCATTCGAGCGAATGCGCCATCGCGAAACGGTTGACCTCGGTCGGGTTCGCCCGAGGATCAATTGGACCGCCCATCAGGACCATCGATGCCGGTTGGCAGGGGTCATCAGCCGCCGCCAGCAGCGAGACCGCCGCCAGCACCGGGACCGAAGGCTGGCACACTGCTATTACATGGATTTCCGGCCCCAACAGACGAATGAACCGGCTCACAACATCGACAAAGTCGTCGAGATCGAACCGGCCATAAAGCAGCGGGATGTTCCGCGCATTCACCCAGTCGGTGATGTAGACATTGTGGTCGGGCAACAGGGTCGCGACGGTGCCGCGCAGCAGGGTCGAGAAATGGCCTGAAAGCGGCGCCACCACCAGGACCGTCGGCTCGTCGTGGGCTCCCTCTTTGCGAAAGTGCAGCAGCCGGCAGAAAGGGTGCGATCCCACGACTTCTTCAGTGATGCCGAGCTCCTCACCGCCGATCACGACTTTGCGGATGCCGAATTCCGGCCGATCGTGCGACATCCCGGCATTGGAGAGCAGCTCCATCGCCGCCGCTGCGCTCCTCACCAGCGGCGCATTCTCGATCAGCGGCCATGGCTGGGTCAGCACGCCGCGGAAGAACTCGGCCATCAAGCGAATCGGAGCGAGTGCGTCGCTGTGTGCCTGGTAGGTGTCGTAGAGCATATATCCTCGAATTTACCCGTCCCGGTGCTCGGGACCTCCAAACTATCGAAACGCCTCCCATTTCGATCCATCCAAAGGCGAAATCATCCCATCGCAAAACTTTTGTGATTTCAAGGATATATTTGCATTGCCAGTCATTTAGGCAAGGCGTAGGAGTTCTCCTCCCCGAGCTTTGCAACTATCGAGTGCAATGTTTGCAAACTTGGTTAATACGCCCATTTAGCGGGCGGATAGACAGGATTGCTTAGTTTTTAGGCATCCTGGCGGCGAAAACGCGGCCACTTCACGCGTTGATCTCCCAGTGGGGAGACTCAGCGCGGCGGGGCGGCCAAGCCGCCGCGGACTTCGTGCACGACGATGGCGGAGAGGCGCGGCGGCGGCGCAAGCCAGCGAGGATGCGCAAGGCTGGTTCCAATGTCGCTTTCTCCGGCCCGCCACCGCCGCGTGACCGCGGCCGACGAGAAATCGGCCATCTTAACGGCAAAATCGGCGGCGTTGACCTCGTGAACCAGGTGCAGAATCGTCATTGTCGCATTGCTCGCCTCTGACAGGCATCGCCGGATGTCGATATCGGTGCGCTGGGTTGAGGGAATCCGCTCACCGAGCAAAGCAATTCTACGACGCAGGTCGTGAGTGCGGCGCATCGCGGCGATCTCCCGCGCGGTCCGGCTGATGCCACCGTGAGCCCCGGGCAATGGATCATAGCCGTCAATGGCAAAACATAGCGTATCGGCCGGACGCGCATCGTCCAGCGCCGAAACCGCGATTGCACTGCCGCCAAAAAGCTGCTCATCGATCGCGACCGGCGGCAAGCCCGGCAACGGGGTGCCGGCCAGCACGTGATCGGGGGTAAGGACGTGCCGATCGTTGTCGAAGAATGTCTCGGCGCCGGTCGTAAGGTTCAACGCGCCGAAAACGACCCGGATGGTTCCGGAATTGATCCGCTCGAAGTCGACGGTCTCCCCGATCAGCGCCCGCAATTGGCCGGCGGAAACGACAGGTTCGTCGTCGACAACCTGGATCGGCGTGGTGCGCGGCCCTCGCGATAGAAAGCTTGTGAGAGCCGCTTTGGCCCGCCGCGCGGGGCCGCGGGGGCGCCGTGTCGCCGCGCAACTGCTCAGCTCCCGCCAGAATTGGCGCAGCCTTGTCACGCGTTCATGCGGCAGATTCCCGGCGATAATCGCGGCATTGACGGCCCCAATGGCGGTGGCCGCGATCCAGTTCGGCCGCACGCCGCTTTTTTCGAGCGCCGCATAAGCGCCCGCCTGATAGGCGCCGAGTGCTCCCCCGCCCGACAACACCAACGCGATCCGTTCGAAACGGGCCAAGCTCTTATCCGGTCGCCCTCGCGCCAAGATGCACTCCCTATCGTCAGTCGACCATTTGCTCGATCAATCAACGCCTGAAGACTGCCCGCTGGATCCCGATCTGGCGCGGCCCGACATCATAGAAACTCCTGCCGGCGCGTCCAGTCTCGAAAGCCGCGCTCACCGCCCCTTCTTTTGCGAATGAATCGGCGGAAGCGATTTTAGGTAAACCGCAATCGCCCGCCGGTCCGCATCGTCAAGACGAGAGGTACTGCGCACGACCTCGCCCATTGCGCCACCGACGAAGTCGAATTCCGGGGTCTGGCCGGTTTTCAGCAACGTCGTAATGTCCTCTTCGGTCCAGTTACCGATGCCAGTCTGCGGGTCGGGAGTTATGTTCGGGACCTGTTTGCCGTCCGGCCCGTGCGGGTTCCCGGCGAGAAAGCGGTCCGGCTCCATGGCGCCGAACCAATTGCGCGGTGTGTGACATTCGCCACAGTGGGCGAGCGCGGTAACCAGGTAGGCGCCGCGATTGTACGCTTCGGAGCGCTCCGGCGCCGGCCGGAACGGGCCGGGAGTGAAAAACAGCAGTTTCCAGAAGGTTTGCAGAAAGCGCCACGAGAATGGAAAAGGCACGTCGTGGGCTCGGTCGGCCTGCCGCACCGCGGGCAGTGAGAAAAGATAGGCTTTGATCGCCTGCACGTCGATGTCTGTGATCTTCGTAAAGCTGGGATACGGGAACACCGGGAAATAATTTGCGCCGTCCGGGCGCACGCCGTCGCGCAACGCCCGCAAAAATTCCTTGTCGCTCCAGCGGCCGATACCGGTCTCCGGATCCGGCGTTATGTTCGGGCTGTAGAAGGTGCCGAACGGTGTGGCGAGCGCCCGCCCGCCGGCATAGGGCCGGCCACCATGCTCGCGATCAGTGTGACAGTCCTCGCAGCCGGCGGCGTTCGCGAGATAGGCCCCTCGCGAGACCGTGTCTGCCGCCGCCGAGAAGCCTAGAACCGGCAGCGATGCAACCGCTGCTGCCCATGACATTTGCTGGAAAATACCAGCTGAACCGGCCGTCCGTCTAATCCCATGCAAGAGAGGGGTGAGAGGCTCCTATTTTTCGATCTTTTCACGGAACGTAGTATGGCAGCCGCCGCAACCGTTCTTGCCGAGATCGTTGAAGGCGGCTTCGATCGCGGTCTTGTCACCGCCGTTCACTGCCACGAGAAGGGCGTCGGCCTTGCTGGCGGCGGTTTTTTGAGCCTCGAGAAACTTGTTCCAGTCGGTCCAGATCACGGCCTTGGCTTCATAATCGCCGTCCGGGCTTCGCCCGCCGGTTCCGGGGGGGAACAACTCAGGGATTTTCTTGGTCGTCTGAGTGAGATTGCTCGCCCCGGCTTTGGCTTGCGCCAGATCCCCCTTGCCGTCGAGATAGGCCTTCACGGCCCCGATATCCTTGCCCTGCTCCTTCATCGTGGCTTGGCGATCCTTGAGGACGGTTTCCTTGTCTTGCCCAACCGCCACCCCGCCCGCGCTGGCCACGACGATCGCTAACGCGGCTGCCAATATCGGCAATTTCGTAATAGAAGACATGCTCCCTCGCTTTCTTGTCCGGCTAGGTTCAACTCGGCGGCACCAGTGCAGCCTAGCCTGCCGTCGTGGCAAGGCAAGACCGCGGCCATCGGCTCACCATCACGTGATCGGGATTTCGATATGCTTTTTGAAGGCGGGCCGCTGACGCAGCCGCTCGAACCAGGCCTTGAGGTTCGTCAACGGCGGCCGCTCGATCGGAAAGGCGTGCCAGCGATAGACCAGGGTCCCCAGCGTGATCTCGGCGAGGCTCAGCTCCTGTCCGGCAAGGTAGGGATGGCCATCGAGCGCGTCATCCGCGATCGTCCAGGCGGCCAGCGCCTTGCGGCGCGCCGCCTCTACCGCAGCATGATCGCGCTCCTCCGGCCGGGTACGGATGAGACCGAACAGCAAGGCCCCCATTGGCGGGCCGACGCTGGAGAGTTGCCAATCCATCCAGCGCTCGACATGGGTTCGCGCCGGGGGGTCTTTCGGGTAGAGCCGCTCGCCGTTGCGCGTCGCACAGAGATAACGGCAGATCGTGTTCAATTCCCACAGGACCAGATCGCCGTCCTTGACCGTCGGCACGAGCCCGTTGGGGTTCAGCGCGAGGTATTCCGGATCTTGATTTCCGCCAAAAGGCCCGCCCAAATCGGTGCGTTCATATTCGAGCCCAAGCTCGGCGCAACACCACAGCACCTTCTGCACATTGGACGACGTCGTCCGCCCCCAAATCTTCAGCATTCGAGCCCCTCCGGTCGGATTTCAGACTATGGAGCCTCAGTTTTTCCCGAAGCGCAACAGCGCGGTGGGGCGAGAAGCTATATGATGGCACGAGGAGGTGCCGATGAACCGATTTGGCTTTCTGCTCGTCGCTGTGGCTCTAGTGTCGCCGCTCAGCGCGGGGGCGACCCAACAGGGTCAGACGGCGTTGAAAAACTGGAAGACGATGGACACCTGCGCGAAGCAGGCGCAGACCGCGTATCCCGATTTCACCGCCGAATTGAACGCCAAACGCGACGCCAAGCTGAAAGAATGCTTGAACTCCAATAACCTCCCCCCGCGAGAGCCGCTTGGGCAGCCCCAGTCCCGATAATTCTGGGTCCCGATAATAAGGTGCCGGCCGGCGCTCAGCCGGCATGGCCCTCCTCCCAGCCCTCCGCCATCGGCGGCAGGGCAGGCACGCGCCGAAAAGCGCCTTCGTCCGATCTGTCGCGCGCTCTGTCGACGAGAGCGAGCTGAGTGTCGAGTTCGACATCCAAGCTGGAGGTGATCTCGAGCCGGGGGTCCTCGAACACATGCGTGCGGCGGCGTCGCCGCCACGCCATGACAGTCTCGTCGCGGGCTCGCAAGAGCGCTGCAATCTGTGGACGGAAGAGATGGATCATCGCGCCGATCCAGCGGTTGAGCATCGCAGACGGCTCCCTCTCGCCGATCACGAAACGATCCAGCATTCGGGTCACATCCTCGGCCCGGTACCAGGTCTCGCCGGTGACCCACCGATTGGTGGTAAACAAGCGAATCGGGTCGCCGCGCACATCGATGGCGATCGCGATCAGGTGGCTCACTTCGTCTCGCGTGCCGTGCTTGAGCGGAGCGGCTTGCGGCGGCAGAGCCGCGACATCGGCAACCGCCAGCTCGGGAAGCAGCAGTGGCGCCACGCCGCCCGGCATGCCCTCGGCTCGCAGAAAAGTGTGGAAATGGCCGCGCTCCGCAGCTCTCTGGCCGTCCCGGGCATGCGCATGAAAAAAATATTGCGCATGGCTCGTCAAATCAAACACCTCCCCTTCGGGGTAATGGCGCCATTCGCAAATCGGCGAACCGCCCGTGACCTCGTCGACGAGGTCGGTGTTGCGGTCGGCAAGGTCGCGCCGGCAATCCCGGATGTTCGCCGCGGCGGCTATCATCTGCTCGATTTCGGCTTGGCTGACGCGCAAGCCTTCCTCGCGGTCCGAATTCACCAACCGACCACCTCATGCGAACAAAACGCGTCCAGAATAGCTAAGCGGATTTAACCGACAAAGCGGGATTGGTGACCGTCCAAACGACGATGTCCTTCATCACCCCGCCGAGCGCCTCATCGAATGCCGATACGATGCTCGGAACGTCGTTGGCGGAAGCGCGCTGGCGCCGCTCGAACGAGGTTTGCGCGATGACCTCGCGGGTGGTGGGGTTGACGAGCCTGACGATGATCGCGACCCAGATTTCGGGTGGCCCATTGGCCGAGTCGTAGACAGCCTCGAAGTGACGAATTTCGGTCTCGAGGATGAAGTCCGCTCGCAATCCAACCAATTCCCGGTCGATTGCGGTGACCGCCCTGCTGTTCTCGAAGGACTGAAGAATCGCTGTCTGCACCAGGAGGGGAGCGCGGTCCGTCCACTCCGAATCGGCAAAATAGTCGATCGAGACCGGTGACCGGCTCAATGCGATGCGCGATTTGTCGAGCCCTGCCGGGGCGAGAGGCTCGTTGATGAGGAGCTGCACGGAGCGGTGCGGCAAGCCCGCCGGATAGGTACTCTTGGGGGTGAGGCGATAGAGGTGTACAGGCTCGCCGCCGCCCAGCAAGCCCGAGCAGCCGGCCAGGCTAAGTATCAGGACGCTCGGGACGAAGCGGCGCGACAGGCGAGCCGTCGGCCGTCTCATTGCGGCTTGTACCCCTCCCGCCGCTCGCCGAACAGCAGCCGCGCCGGGTCGCGTTCGACCGAGGCTACAAATCTCGACAGGCCGGCGATGAACCGCTGCATGTCGCTGACCAGGTTGCTGACCTGGGTCAAGGTCGCCTGGGTGAATTCGTGCAGACCCGGACGGTTTTCCTGCAGCACCTGCTGCAGCTGCCGGTTGGTGTCGACCAGGTTTTTGGCGAGCCGGTCGAAGTCGGCAAGCGCCTGCGAGGCGTCGTCCTTCAGGCCGCCCTTCCCGGAGAAGCCACGATCGATGTGGTCGAGCAATGTCGTCATCTCGAGCACGGCTGTGTTCGCGTTGCCGACGAGCTCGCTGACTTCTTTGCTCGGCGCGACAAAGGACTCGGTTATCGTCCGAACATTCTGGAGGCTGTCGGACACAGCTGTGCGGTTCTGCTCCGACAGCAGGTCGTTGAGATTGTTGACGGCGACCGTCAAGCGATCCAACAATTGAGGCCCTGCCTCGGTCACATGCTGGATAACCGAGCTTCCCGACGCGATAATCGGATAGCGATGACCCGGCTCCGGCTCGAGATCCTTGGCGTCTCGGGTCCCGCCGCGGATTTGGATCGTACCGACGCCACTCAACAGGTTTGTGTCGACAAAGGCCCGAGCATCGGTCTTGATCGGAACGAGATCTGTGTCGATCTCGACCGTGACCTGGATCTTTTCGAGGTCGTCCGGATCGACCCGGACATCGATCACCCGGCCGACGGTGATCCCGTTGTACTGGACCACCGAGCCTTTGCTGAGGCCGGTAACCGATCCCGTGAAAAAGATATAATACCGCTTGAAGTCTTGCGCGAACTCGACCCGGCCCAGCGACAGCACGGCTACAAAGCCAAGAACGATGACGGCGAGGACAAACGCGCCGACTGCCACATAATGGGCTCTGGTTTCCATCTACTTTCTCCTGAGTAAGCGCGGCTCAAACCGGGGCTGCGCTCTGCGCTCCTTGCCTGGTCACGTCCGCGGCTTCCGAGTGCTGCGCCGCCCGCCCGCGTGGACCGTGAAAATACGCGTGAATCCAAGGATGATTGTCCTTGAGGAGCTGTTCCAGTGTGCCGACGCGCAGCTTTTTGTCCACCAACACCGCAACTCGGTCGCAGATCGCGAACAGGCTGTCGAGGTCGTGGGTCACCATGAACACGGTCAACCCGAGACTGGTCTTCAGATCCCGTATCAACTCGTCAAAAGCGCCGGCGGCAATCGGATCGAGACCGGCGGTGGGCTCATCGAGAAAGACGACTTCCGGATCGAGCGCAAGGGCGCGGGCAAGCCCGGCGCGTTTCCGCATGCCTCCCGACAGCTGCGCGGGATACTTCTCTCCCGCGTCCTCCGGCAGCCCGACCATGCCAACTTTGACCGCCGAGATCTCGTCCATGAGGTTCAGCGAAATGTCGAAATGCTCCTTGATGGGCACTTCGATGTTCTGCGCGACAGTCAACGAGCTGAACAGGGCGCCGTCTTGAAACAGCACCCCCCATCGTTTTTCGATCTCTCGCCGCTGAGCGTCGCTCATCGCCAAGACATCGCCCCCGAAAACTTCGACCTTTCCTTCGACTGGGCGGTTCAGGCCGACGATCGTCCGCAGCAGGACCGATTTCCCGGAACCGGAACCGCCGACGACCCCAAGCACTTCACCCCGTTGGACATCGAGATCGAGACCGTCATGCACCGTCTCGGCGCCAAACCGGTTGACGAGACCACGCACCCGGATGATCGGTTCCTCCATATGATCCGCTGCACTCATATTTTCAGGACAGAAAAGACGATCGAAAAAGCCGCGTCGGCGACGATGACGAAAAAGATCGCTTCGACCACCGAAAGGGTGGTCAACCGTCCCACGCTCTCGGCGCTGCGGGCGACTTGAAAGCCTTCGTAGCAGCCGATCAGGGCGATGATGAAGGCGAAGAACGGCGCCTTGACCAAGCCGATCCAGAACGTCCACGCATAGAGGGCCGATTGCAGCTGCCGAGTGAATTGCGGGGGCGTGATTCCGAGCGCGAACCACGACATCAAGGCGCCCCCCAAGATGCCGAGAAGGTTGGCGCAGAGCGTCAGCATCGGCAAGGTCAGCATGAGCCCGAACAGACGAGGGATGACCAGCACTTCGACTGGGTCGAGACCGATCGTGCGCATCGCGTCGATCTCTTCATTGACCCGCATTGTTCCGATCTGGGCAGTGAATGCGCTGCCCGAGCGGCCGGCGATGATAATCGCCGCCATCAGCACCCCGAGTTCGCGCAAAATCCCGATGCCCAGCAGATTGACCGTGTAGATCTCGGCACCGAAGCGGCGCAGCTGATCGGCGCCTTGATAGGTGAGCACGACCCCGATCAAGAACGAGAGCAGGCCCACGATCGGCACGGCATTGACACCGGTCTGCTCCATCTGGGCCACCAGCGCCGTCAGCCGCAGCCGGCGGGGGTGAAGCAACACTCTCCCGGCCACTATGCAGATGACGCCAAAGAAGCTGAGCAGGCTCAGAACGCGGCCGATCAGGCCGATCGAGATCCGGCCGATCCTTTCGAGAAAGCCTGCGACCGTATGATGCGCCGGCCGCGGATGAGGGGCCGGAACCACCATTCCGCCCGCCCGGACTTGATCGAATATCGGTGCTAAATTCGGTCGAAGGTTCCGGAACTCGACGACGTTACCATGCGCCTTCAGTAAGTGTTCGGTCCGCAGCAGTAGCCAGGCGCCCGCGGTATCGAGTCGTTCGATGCCCGCCAAGTCGAGGGTAACCCGCCGGTCGTCCGGCATGCGGATGGCATGCAGCCGCCGGTCGAGTTCGGCCGCAGTCGTGACCAACCACTGACCGGCCGCCGCAAAGACGGTTGATGCGGGTTCCTCCAATTCGACGAGTGTAGCGGCGACGGACGCCATCACGTTCACGTGCTCAGATTGCGCTTATCCGCCGCCGAACAAGGCCTTTCCAACTACAAGAAAAGCAGCTATGCCGCAACGATTGCCGTTTCGAAAGCCGCCGCTTCGTCGAGGATGCCCCCATGGACCTCAAGCAGCACATTCGAGCGATCCCCGATTTCCCGAAGCCGGGCATCCTCTTCTACGACATTTCAACCTTGCTCGCCCATCCGGATGCGTGGCAGATGACGGTCCAAAGGTTGGCGGTCGCGCTGCGGCCGCACCAGCCCGATCTTCTGGTCGGCATCGAGTCCCGCGGCTTTCTCGTCGCGGCGCCTCTGGCCTATGAGCTCGGTCGTGGTTTCGCGATGGTGCGCAAGCAGGGCAAGCTGCCCGGCCGAACCGCGCGCTTCACCTATGATCTCGAATACGGGGCGGATACGATCGAGATTCAGGAAGACGCCATCAGCCCCGGGCAGCGGGTGGTCGTGCTCGACGATCTGTTGGCGACCGGGGGGACGATGCAGGCCGCGATCAATCTGGTTCGTCAGCGCCGCGGCGAAGTGGCTGCCGCGGCATGCATTATCGAGCTGTCCTTCTTGAACGGGCGCAGCCGCATCGACGTGCCCTTCACATCGATGGTCGCTTACGAGAGCTAATCGGCGGCCATTGCCGACGCGAAACCGAGACTGCGGCCGATTACTGCGTAAAGCGGGGCTCCCCCGCCGGCTGGCGTTCGATCGAGACAGCGGATGTCGGTCCAATTTCCCGCCTGGACGAAATGCTGGGCGATTACGCAGAGATGCCCGGCATCGTCCAGAAGGCACCAGCAGCCGATCGCCGGGGTCGGCACGCAGCGGTTCGAGAATGTCACGATCAGCGGCGCTCCGGGCTTCAGCACGCGCCCGGCTTCGCGGATAACGTCGCACGGCCGCCTTAGATGCTGGACCGCTACACAGATGGCAGCGCCGTCAAACTCGGCGGTGGCGAAGGGCAGATGCGGATCTTGGTTCAAATCTTGTACATGCCATTCGTCGAGAAACGGATTTTCCGCCAATTCCCTAGCATGGAGGCCGACCCCCACAACTCGCGAATAGGGGATTTCCGGCGGCAAATGGCTGACCCAACCAGACATCAGATCGAGAATGGCGCCGCCCGGTGGCAGGATCTCACGGTATAGCGCGGTGACGGCGGCGATCGCGGCGTCGTCGGTTTGCCGGGCGCGCACAAATTCGAAGGCTGCAGACGCCTCGGGTCGCATGACATCGTTCGTTGGTGCAGTGGTCGGAAGGAGCGCCATGTCCCCCCTCTCCAGCCTGTTTGGCTTCACATAGGGATGGCCCGAAGCTCAATCCATACCGGGGTAACCAAAACTCTAGGCTTTATGCTCCCGCGAGTATCTGCTCAGGGAGCGTGAACGGAAGATCCAGATCACGGGCAACTGCGGGATGGCTGACCCGACCCCGGCAAATGTTCAGGCCATTTCTCAGATGCGCGTCTTCGCGCAGAGCGCGCTGCCAGCCATGATCGGCGATTGCCAGTACATACGGCAAGGTTGCGTTGTTGAGCGCGACCGTCGAGGTGCGGGCAACCGCCCCCGGCATATTGGTCACACAATAATGGACGACACCCTCCTCGACATAGGTCGGCGCCGCGTGCGTGGTCGGCCTGCTCGTCTCGAAACAGCCGCCCTGGTCGATCGAAATGTCGACCACTACGGCACCCGGTTTCATCGCCCGGACAAGGCCGCGGCTGACGAGTTTGGGTGCCGCCGCGCCCGGGATCAGCACTGCGCCGATAACCAGATCGGCCGCGGTCACCTCGCGCTCGATATTCTCCATCGTCGAGAACAGCGTGTGGAGCTGCGCCCCGAATTGCAGGTCGAGCTCGTATAGCCGCGGCAGAGACCGGTCGATGACCGTGACGTAGGCTTCCATGCCCATCGCCATCCGCGCCGCATTGGTCCCCGATACGCCGCCGCCGAGGATCACCACCTTCGCAGCGGGCACGCCCGGAACTCCACCAAGAAGCACGCCGATGCCGCCCTGCTCCTTTTCCAGGCAGTGCGCCCCGACCTGCACGGCCATCCGGCCGGCGACTTCACTCATCGGCGCGAGAAGCGGGAGCCCGCCCTGCGCGTCGGTGACGGTCTCGTAGGCAATCGCGATTACACCCGACCTGACCAGTGCCTGCGCCAGGACTTTGTCCGCCGCCAGGTGCAGGTAGGTGAACAGCACTTGCCCCGCGCGCAGCGCCGCTGCCTCCTCTGGCTGGGGTTCCTTGACTTTGACGATCAGTTCGGCGCCCGCGAACACCTCCGTTTTGCTGGGCAAGATGCGGGCCCCGACGGCCTCGTAGGACGCGTCCTCGAAACCGATACCGGTTCCAGCGCCGGTCTCGACGACAACTTCGTGGCCATGATGCACGATTTCCCGAACGCTGCCGGGCGTGAGGCCGACGCGGTATTCGTGGGTCTTCACCTCCTTGGGGACACCGATCAGCATGGGAAACTCCACTTAGCCGGTATCGCCGCGAGGCTTGGCGAACACCGGTTTCAGGTTTAAGTTGCTTCCGCGGCACTCTGTCGCGTTCGGGTGATTTACCGTGTACCCCGTCCGAAAGTCGTCGACACTGTTGCCAGGGTACCGGCCTTCTTGCACAGGTGATAACCGTTGGAAACCTTCGTCGAGCTCGCTCTCGTTTATCTCGCGGTCGGTGCCGTCTTGTTTGCGTTGATCCCGGGTCAGGCGACCCCGGACGATTTCCATTGGCGCAATCAGGCGGCCGTCTTCCGCGACAGCGTGCCCGAGGTCCTCGCTTGGCCGCTCATGCTCTGGCGCTTTTGCCGGGAGGGGTGCTTTTTCGATTAACTCTCGGCGAAGCGGAGTTTTCGCACCACCTCGTCGGCCAGCGGCAAGGACGCCGTCAGCCCAGGCAACTCGATGCCGTATAGATTTACCAGTCCCGGAACGCGATGGACGTCCGGGCCCTGCACAACAAAGTCCGCGGCCGGCTCGGCCGGCCCGCTGATCTTCGGCCGAATACCGGCATAACCCGGTTGCAACGCCCCATCCGGCAAACCGGGCCAGTATGTGCGGACAGCGGCATAAAATACCTCACCGCGCGCCGGGTCGACCGTGTAATCGACCGCGGAGATCCATTCCACATCGGGTCCAAACCGCGCCTGCCCTCCCAGATCCAGCGTGATGTGCACGCCGAGCCCGCCCGCCACCGGGACCGGGTAGATCAGCCGTCGAAACGGCGCGGGCCCGCTCAGCGCGAAATAAACCCCGCGGCAGAAATAGGCCGGCGGGATCGTTTCCGGCGGAATCCCCTCGATCATCCGAGCGAGAGCGGGCGCATGCAGCCCGGCGGCGTTGACCAGAGAGCGGCAGCGTATCCCGGTAGGCTCGGCGCCGCCAATGGCAAGCTCGAAACCGTCAGGGCGCACACAGGCGGAGAGGACTTGAGTACGCAGCACGACGATCGCACCGGCGGCTTCCGCCTCGCCCTGATAGGCGATCATCAGCGCATGGCTGTCGATAATCCCGGTCGAGGGCGACAGTAAGGCTGCCACGCAATTGAGAGCGGGCTCAAGCCGCCGGGCCTGCCCCGGATCCAGCCATTCCAGATCATCAATCCCATTGCCGCGGGCTGTGGCGGCGATCTTTTCGAGACCGGCTACCTCCGCCTCGCTGGCGGCGACGATCAGCTTGCCCATCCGGGCATGCGGAACCCCCTGCTCGCGGCAATAGCTGTAGAGGCGATGGCGCCCTTCGACGCAGCTCCACGCCTTCAAGCTGCCGACCGGGTAATAAAGCCCGCCATGGATGACTTCGCTGTTGCGCGACGAGGTCTCGAACCCGATCGTGTAGGCCTGCTCGAGCACGAGCACCTCGACGCCTGCCAGCGCCAGCGCCCGGGCCACCGCCAAGCCGATGACGCCGGCTCCGACCACGACGCACTCAACTTCGTCCATCAGCTTTCCGTGATCTCACGATCAGTACCATCGAAAAATAAGGAGCCAGGTCTGAATCGATGCAAGCGAAAGGCGCGGCACGCTGGGTCGACAAGGTTGCGTGCTCGATATAGACCGCGCCGTCGAGAAGACCCAGCCGGTCAAGCACCCGACGCACCTTTGCGACGTGGCGGCCGAGCTTGACGATCGCGACCGAGCCGCTCGCGGCGAGCCGGACTGCGATTTGGTCCTCCTCGAGGGTCGCTGGAACCACCGCGAGCGTGTCATCCCGCGAGACCAGCGGGATTGCCGCGGCGGCCGCGCAAGCGGTCAAGGATGAAACGCCAGGAACGATCTCGATCTGGTACCGGCCTGCAAGGCGGGTGAATACATTTATGAAGCTGCCATAGAACAGGGGGTCACCCTGGCACAGCATGGCTGCGTCATTGCCGGCATCGAGCTCGGCAGCCAGCGCAACGGCGGCGGCATCGTAGACCGCCGCGGGCGGCGGCCCTGGGCGCATAGGGAAGCGGATCGCGATCTCGCGCTGGTGCCCTTCGATCCAGGCGGCGACGATCGAGCGGGCGAAGCTGTCGCCGTGCTCGGGCGCCGGGTATGCGACCACCGGCACCGCTCGCAGGAGGCGCAATGCCTTCACGGTCACCAGCTCCGGGTCGCCCGGCCCGACACCGAGCCCGTAGAGCCGACCGCGCTCTGCCGGCATTCAATCCGGCTCCAGACGGTAGAGGGTAAGAATGAGCTTGCCTCCGCCCGCCGAATAGTCGAGCCCCTGGACATGGTCGAGCGCTCGGGCGGTCAGCCCGCGGCGGGCCAATGATTGTAGGAACTCCGCGGCGTAGCGGTTATTGACCAGTGCCAGACCGGCGCCGGCCAACTGGCTGTCTCCAGGTTCCGCGGTCACCAGCCGGGTTGCCGTGCCCAGCAAAAAGACGAGGCTCGGTTCGCTGTAGCCGACCGACAGAACGGCCTCACCCGGACCCGGCGGATGGCGGGCGAGCGCTGCCGCGGCCGATCGGCTGGGCCAAAAGTCGTCGAGCTCAGGCGCGACCGCGAGCGCCGCCGGCCCCACGAAGGTGGCGGAGAGGGCGGCGCTCAGTCCGGCGGCGCGCATCGGTCGCGGATCACGAAACAACAGCAGAAACGCCAGGGCGAGCATTACCGGAACGGCGATGGCGGCCGCAGGCGAAACCGTGCCGCCGAACCACAGCGGCAATATGAGCAGCGTGACCCCCAGCGCGATCGTAACCGCTCCCCAAAGCACTCCGATGGCGCTGTCGACAAGCCGCGCCGGGCCCGCAAGATGTTTTGCAAACCCTTCCGCCAACGCGCCGCCGGCGAGCAATGCCAGAGCGGGGTAGAGCGGCAGGACATAATGCGGCAGCTTCGTCGGAGCGAGCTCGAAGAAGATCCAGGCCGGACCCAGCCAGGCCAGCAGAAAGCGCCCGGCCGCGGCTCTGCGCTGCCGCCAGCCCCAGATCAGCCCTGGTACGATGAAAAGCGAGCCCGGCCAAAACGTCGCTATCCCAATCGCCAGGTAATAGCCTGGCGGCGCGCCGTGCGATTCCTGGGCGCCGACCAGCTTAGGCAAGAGATCGTGCGCCAATGAGTTCGAGATGAAATGGCCCGCGGTGGCGCTTTGCACTGCGATCAGCCACGGCGCCACCATCCCCGCCATGATCAAGATACCGGCAAGCGGCCGCAATCCTTTGATCCAGTGGATGTCACGGTCGGCGATCGACAGGCAACCCGCCGTCAATAGCGCCACCACCGGGCCGGGTGGCCCCTTCAGCAGAATCGCAGCGGCTTCGGCCAGCCAAAGGAGCAGCGGAAGCGTCCAGCCAACTGGGCGGCCCGTTCGGGTCGCGATGTAGGCGAGCCCGAGCGCGCCCTGCCCGGCGACGACGGCGGCGAGAAGAGCCGCATCGGTTTTGGCTAGGTGCGCTTCGACCACCACACCCAATGCGCTCGCCGTCAGCACGGCGGCGATGAAACCGGCCGCCCGCGAGGCCAACAGCCGGGCGCCGAAGCCGAAGGTCAGCAGCACCGCTACGGTCGCCGCCAGTGCCGAAGGCAAGCGATAGGGCCAGATTGCGCTGCTTTCCGGCGAGCTGAATGCCGCGACGGCCGCCGCCTGCAGCCAGTAGATCCCGATCGGCTTGTTATTGCGCGCCTCGCCCTGGAAGCGGATACGAACGAAATCGCCGGTCTCCAACATCTGCCGCGTCGCCTGCGCGAAACGCGCTTCGTCGCGGTCGAGCGGCGGGATCGCCGCCAGGCCGGGCATATAGAGGATCAGGCACAGAAGACACAGCAGCGCGTGGGGGCGGAGACCACTCAGCCAGCCCCCACCCCTGCCCTCCCCCGTGAACACGGGGGAGGGAGGAGCCCGCGTTAGCGGGAGGGTGAGGGTCGTGACGAACCGGAAAATCGGCATTTCACCCCGGCTTGACGGCGGCGAGCTGGGTCACCGTCGCCAGAGGCCGCCACAGGTGATGCGGCCCCACCGGCTCGGCGCGGTTGACGGCGATGCGGGTCAGTGCACCGCCGTGCCGGGCATGCCAATCGAGAAGCCGCGCCTCGCCCTCGGTCGTGACGACGTTTGTGACGAGGCGCCCACCGGACGGCAGCCCGGCCCATGCCTCGGCCAGGAAACCGGCCGCGCCGATCCCGCCGCCGATAAAGATCGCGTCCGGCGGTGGTAAGCCTTCGAGCGCCTCTGGCGCGGCGCCGAGCACGATGCGCAATTCCGGAACGCCGAGCGCAGTTGCGTTGCGGGCGATGATCGCGGCACGCGCCGAATCCCGCTCGATGGCGACGGCGGAGCGGGCCTCGCCCATACGCAGCCATTCGATGGCGATCGAGCCGCAACCTGCGCCGACATCCCACAGGGTTTCGCCGGGCAATGGGGCGAGCGCCGCGAGGGTCGCGGCGCGAACCTCACGCTTGGTAAGCTGGCCGTCATGCTCGAACACATCGTCGGGGAGGCCGGCGCACAACGACAAGGCTCGGGCGCCGCGCCCGGCCGAGCATTCGATCGCGATCGTGTTGAGGTCGGCAACCCGCCGATCGCCCCATGAATGAGCCTCGTCAGCGACGATGGTCTCGCGACTGCCGCCGACATGGGCGAGCACCGTGAGGCTGCTCGGCCCCCAACCGAGCCCGGTGAGCAGCTCCGCGACCTCTCGGGGCGTGGCCCCGTCCTCCGACAGGATCAAAACGCGGCGATGGGGCGCGAGATGGAGCCGCAAGGTATCGAGCGGCCGTCCGTGCAAGCTGATCGTTGTACATTCGGCCATCGGCCAACCCAGCCGCGCGGCCGCAAGGCTGAAGGCGCTCCGCTGCGGCACGATCGTCATTTCCTCCCGCGGAAAGCGGCGGGAAAGGGTGACGCCGATGCCGTACCACATCGGGTCACCGCTGGCCAACACGGTCACCCTCACGCCCCGGCGAGCTTCGATGGCCTCAATCGTCCGCGTGAGGGGCCGCTCCCAAACGATCCGCTCGGCGCCGCGGTCGGGCACCATGCCGAGATGGCGCGCGCCGCCGACCAGCACCTCGGCGGTCTCGATCAGCGCACATGCCGCCGGCGCCAGGCCGGCGAGCCCGTCCTCGCCGATGCCGATGACCGATAGCCAGGGCTTCACACCGTGCTCGCAAGGGCGTTTACCGCGGCGGCGGCTAGCGCGCTGCCGCCACGCCGGCCGCGGAGGGTAATGAATTCGAGCCCATGCCCAAAGGCGGCGAGCGCCGCCTTTGCCTCGGCCGCACCGACAAATCCGACCGGAAAGCCCAGAACGAGCGCGGGTTTCGGCGCGCCGCATGCCAGCAGCTCAAGCAATCGAAAGAGCGCGGTCGGCGCATTGCCGATCGCGACCACCGCGTCCTGCAGATGCGGCAGCCATCGGTCGACCGCCACGGCCGAGCGTGTGGTCTGCCTTGCCGCCGCCTGCTCTGCTGTTTCGGGGTCGCGCAGCGTGCAGACGATCCGGCTCGGATCGATCGTGATCCCGGCAGCGACCATTGCCGAATCGACCAGGATCGGTGCGCCTGCGGCAAGCGCGTTGCGGCCTGTCGCAACTGCACCTTCGGACCAGGAGAGATCGCCGAGGATCGCGCTGTCGCCGGCTGCATGGGCCAGGCGCAATACCAGCGGCTCGAGCGCCCGCGGGAAGCGCGCGAGATCCGCTTCCTCGCGGATCAGCGCAAACGAGCGCCGCGAGATCTGCGCCGGATCGCGGATGTAGGTGTACTTGGGGCCAACGCCACTCTCCCCCTCACCCCCCTGCTGCGCGGGCCCTTCCCTCTCCCCGCTTAGCCCCCACCCTTCCCTCCCCCGCTTGCGGGGGAGGGTTAGGGTGGGGGCGGCACAGGGACTGATGTGCGGGGCAGCGGGCCGTACGGCAATTGGGCGCTGCCTCGCGGCGGTTACGCCTAGGGTCCACGCCTCCTCGGTTTCCACCCGGTGGCGCTGCTCCCGGGTCAGAAACGGATCGCCGGCGAAGAACGCGGCGAGCTCGCCGGCGCGGTCGCGTTCCGAAAAAAATCGGGCTACGGCGAGGACTTGCGCCTTGTCCTTGGGCCTCTCGTCACCGTGCTGCCACAGAGACGGGTACACCTCGGCGAAGACGAGTTGTGCATTTGCCGGTGGCGCAAGACCGGTCTCGAACGGCCATATGCGGGCCTGCTGCCGCCAGCGCGGGTCGTCGCGCAGCGCCCGAACGATCGGAATGCCGGTTAAAGCTTGGCTGCCAACGGAGCCGGTGTAGCTGAGTTTCCAGCACGGTTGTGCGCCGGGCATGTACTCGCGACGGTCAATCAGACGACGTTCGGCCAACTCGGCCCCATCGTGCGCGCGATGAAACGTCGGTTGGAGAAAAGGCCCGCTTTTCCCGGCCGGACAGCCCCAAAACGGGAATGGCCCCTTCGAGACGCGCTGGTTGAAATCTGTGGCGACGTCGAAGCGATTGTTGCGGTTGCGCTCGTCATCCTCAACTAAGCGGGCGATCTCGTCCCACACCGCGCGCCACGGCGCTCCGGGCAGGTCAAGCTTGGCGGCAAAGCCGGCCGGATAGCCGAACGGGAAATCGAAGCCGACTAGAACCCGCTCTTCGTTCGCCCGCGCGGCCGCGAGCCAATCCATGAGCAGCGCCTTGGCGGCGTGCCGGGTCGGCGGGTTCTCGAGGCGCTCGCCATCGTTGTCGTGCCAACAGATCCAGATGCTGTCGCGGCCGGTACGCGGGACGGTTGCCGCGCTCCAATCGACCATTGCGAAGGCATCGAACATAATCAGTGGTGATGATGATGACCGTCGATACCGATACCGCGCACCTGATGATGATGGCCGGTCTGCGGCATGCCCGTATCATGTTCATAGCCGACGATCTGCGTGCGGTACTTGCACAGCTGGCAATTCATCGCCGGCTGTCCCTCATGGAGCTCGACGACACGGTCCTGGAACGCACCGATCACCTTCTCATGGTCGCGCAGGTATAGCGCCTTGACGAACTCGATTTCCGGAAAAAGCCCGGCGACAGTGTCGGTTTGCGCGTAGATCCGATTGACCAGCACCCCGGTGAACAGGAAATACGGAAACACAATGATGCGGCGAAATCCCATAGCCGCCGCTCGCAACAGAGCGGCGTCGACTCGCGGATGGGCAACGCCGCTGAACGCGACTTCGGCCCACCCCACACCGACGCCTTCCCACAGCATGCGGGCGAGTTTGGCGACATTGGAATTGGCGTCGGGATCGTTAGTGCCCCGCCCGACCACGACGAGCAAGGTCTCGGCGCGCGGTATTCGCGCGTCGGCCGCGGCGGCGATGCGATCGGCTGCCGCCTCCAGCAGCTTCGGTTCGATCCCGAGATCACGGCCGAGGCGCACATCGACGCCGAGATTTTCGGCGGTGAAGCTGTTCATTTCCCATGGCAGGTCGTTTTTGACATGACTTGCGGCAAACAGCATCCCGGGGATTGCCAAGATCCGCCGCGCCCCGCGCGCCGCCAGGAGCGCGAGGCCGTCGCGGAGCGTCGGGCGGGCGAATTCGAGATAGCCGGTGGCGAAATCGAATTCCGGCACGCACGGACGCAATGCCGCGGCCATCAGCTCGAATTCCTCTATCGCTTCGGGATCACGGCTGCCATGGCCGCAGAGGAGCACCGCCGTCTCGGTCATCGCCCGATATTTCCGCTGCCGCAATGACGCCCGCGCTGGCCGACCCCTTGCTTCTCCTCGTCGCCGGCCTCGTCATCGACGCGCTGTTCGGCGACTTGCCGACGGTATTCCGTCACATCCCGCATCCCGTCGCCCTCGCCGGCCGCGCGATCGCACTTTTCGACCGCAAGCTCAACCGCGAAGCCCGCAGCGAGGTGTCGCGCCGCGAACGCGGCATCGTGACCGTCTTCGTGCTGGTTGGCGGCGCGGCATTGCTCGGGGTGATGGTCGAGCGAATTTGCCGCGGCAGCCTGGCGGGCGCCGGGATAGAAGCCGTCATGATCGCGGTATTGGTCGCGCAGCGCAGCCTTTACGAGCATGTGGCCGCGGTCGCGGCGGCGCTCGGTAGCCAAGGATTGACTGGCGGCCGCCAGGCAGTGCGGCACATCGTCGGCCGCGATCCGATGAGCCTCGACGCGCACGGCGTCGCCCGCGCGGCGATCGAAAGCCTGGCGGAAAATTTCAGCGACGGCGTCGTCGCGCCGGTTTTCTGGTACCTGCTGCTCGGCTTGCCGGGGCTCTTTGCGTACAAGATGGCGAACACGCTCGACAGCATGATCGGCCATCGAACGCCGCGGTACCGCGCCTTCGGATGGGCGGCGGCGCGTCTCGATGATGTTCTCAATACCGTGCCGGCGCCGCTCAGCGGCGTGCTTCTTGCCGTGGCGGCGGCGCTCGCCAAGAACGCCCGGCCGGGTCACGCGCTCGCCATCATGCTGCGCGACGGGCGGAAGCATCATTCGCCCAATGCCGGTTGGCCCGAGAGTGCCATGGCAGGGGCGCTCGGTTTGGCGCTGGCAGGACCACGCCGCTATCCCGAGGGGCTCGTCGTCGATCCGTGGCTCGGCGACGGCAGCGCCCGCGCCGGGGTATCGGACATCGTGCGGGGACTGCAGCTCTACCGCCTCGCCTGTCTGATCGAGGGCGGGCTTTTGCTCGGCGCCTGGCTCGCGGCGCATGCTACGCTGCCCGCCTGAGCAGCGGCGGCCGAGCCGCGGCCAAGACCGCCGAAAGATCGAGACTATGTTCGAGATGATCGGCCAGCGCGTCGAGGGTGGTCTCGACACGGTGCTCGTACGCGATTGCGCCGGGCTCTGCCCCCAACCCCGCCAGAAACGCCCGGCGGAAGGCGTCGCTCGTAAATAGCCCGTGCATATAGCAGCCGGCGACCAGCCCATCGGCGCTGATGCAGCCATCAGGGCCGCTTAGCAGGCGCAGCATAGGGCGTTCGAGGCCCGGCCCAGTGGTCTCCCCGAGGTGCATTTCGTAGCCCGCGACCGGCATTCCGCTCGCTAACTCCAAGCCGGAAGACTCGGCAAGGCGTTTGGTTTCAGTCAGAACGGTCTCGATGTCGAGGAAGCCGAGCCCGGGCACCGTCTGTTTCCGACCTTCGACACCGAGCGGATCGGCAATGGTCCGGCCGAGCATCTGATATCCACCGCAAACGCCGAGGATTCGTCCGCCATGGCGGCGATGCGCGAGGAGGTCGATATCCCATCCTTCGCGTCGCAAGAATTCGAGATCGCTTATCGTCGCCTTCGAGCCGGGAAGAATGACAAGCGCGGCGTCGCGCGGCAGCGGCTGCCCCGGTCGTACCATGACCACCTCGGCATCCGGCTCCGCACGGAGCGGATCGAGATCGTCGAAATTGGCGATGCGCGGCAGCAGCGGCACCGCAATCCGGACCGGCCCCCGGCCCTCACCCGCCTCGCTGCGCTCGGCGCGCCTAGGTGTTAGCGCTAGAGAATCCTCTGCAGGCAGCGCCGAGGCAGCAGGGAAGAACGGCACGGTGCCAAAGCAGCGCATCCCGGTGCGTGCGGTAACAGCCGCGATGCCGCCGTCGAACAGCCGTACATCACCGCGGAATTTGTTGACGATGTACCCGGCAAGGAGCGCCCGCTCGGTTGCCGACAGCAGCGCGTGTGTGCCGACCAGCTGGGCGATGACGCCGCCGCGCTCGATGTCGCCGACCAGCACCACCGGGACGTCCGCCGCCTCGGCAAACCCCATATTCGCGATGTCGCCGTCGCGCAGATTGATTTCCGCCGGGCTTCCCGCGCCCTCGACGAGGACGAGATCAGCGGCCGCGGCGAGACGGGAGAAGGAGCCGAGGACTACCGGCAACAGGCTCGGGGCCAGCCGGCGATACTCGCTCGCGCCGGCGGCGCGCCATACCCGCCCGTGCAGCACGATCTGCGCCCCGCTTTCCGATTGCGGCTTCAGCAGCACCGGGTTCATGTCGGTAACCGCAGCCGTGCCGCAGGCGCGCGCCTGCAATGCCTGGGCCCGGCCGATCTCGCCGCCATCGGCGGTTACCGCGGCGTTGTTCGACATGTTCTGCGGCTTGAAAGGCCGCACCTGCAGCCCCTGCCGGGTGAAAGCGCGGGCCAGACCCGCCAGCAGCAGCGATTTCCCGACATCCGAGCCGGTCCCCTGCAGCATCAGCGCGCGCGCCATCAGAACTCGATCCCCGGCTGAGCCTTGACCCCGGCGCGGAACGGGTGCTTGACGAGAGTCATCTCGGTCACCAGATCGGCCGCCTCGATCAGCTCGGGCCGGGCGTTGCGGCCGGTGACAACGACGTGCAAGTCCCGCCGTTTCCCCGTCAGCACCATCACGACCTCATCGAGCGCCAGGTAATCGTAGCGCAATACGATGTTCAGCTCGTCGAGCAATACCAGCCGGTAGGCCGGATCCGCCAGCATCGCCCTCGCCGCCTCCCAGGCTTTGTGCGCGGCGGCGATGTCGCGAGCGCGGTCCTGCGTGTCCCAAGTGAAGCCCTCGCCCATCGCCCGGCAGGTCACGAGATCACCGAACCGTTCGAGTGCGGTCCGCTCCCCCGTACTCCAAACCCCCTTGACGAACTGGACGATGCCGACCCGCATGCCGTGGCCGAGGCAGCGCAGAACCAGTCCGAAGGCCGCCGTCGACTTCCCCTTCCCCTTCCCGGTATGGACTATCAAGAGCCCGCGCTCTTGCGTCTTGGTCGCCAGCATGCGATCGCGCGCCGCCTTGCGTCGGGCCATCTTTTCATTGTGGCGCCGGTTGATCTCCTCCTCGGTCTCGCAACCTGTGCCCTCTCCGCCCGCTTGAGGGGGAGAGGGAGGGGACCCGTCGCATCGGCGACGGGGAGGGTGAGGTGGATCGCGCGGGATCCGGAGCAGGAGCTCCCCCCGCCTCACCCCGACCCTCTCCGCCCCCAGGGGCGGAGAGGGGGAAGTTGGCCCTCATTCCGTGCTCCATTCTGCCAGATCCTCACGGGCGCTGTTGCGGCGCGGGCGCCAGAGGCCGCGGTCGATTGCTTCGAGGAAGCGGCGGCTGGTCTCGGTTAGGGCGGCTGGGTTGTGGTCGGCCATGAAGCCGCGGACCGTATCGTCTGCGAGATAAGCTTCGTAGAGCGCATCGAAATGCGCATCGTCGACCGCTCGCGACGTCGCCGCGAAGGCAAAGAGGTAGTCGACCGTGGCGGCAATTTCGGCGGCGCCCTTGTAGCCGTGGCGCATCACGCCGGTAATCCAGCGCGGGTTCGCCGCGCGGCCGCGGACGATGCGTCCCAATTCCTCGCGCAGGCTGCGGATGCGCGGCCGCTCGGGCCGTGAGTGGTCGTTGTGCCACACTGCCGGCGCGCGGCCCGAGAGACATCGGACGACGAGGGCGAGGCCGCCCTCGAACTGGTAATAATCGTCGCTGTCGAGCAGGTCGTGCTCGCGGTTGTCCTGGTTGTGCAGCACCGCATCGGTCTCTGCCAGTCGCGCTTCGAGCATTTCACGCTCGGAGCGGCCCTCGCAACCCGCGCCATACGCGTACCCGCTCCAGCCGAGATAGGCCTCGGCGAGATCGGCTTCGCCGTCCCAGATCCGCTCGTCGATCATGGCCTGAAGCCCAGCCCCATATGCGCCGGGTTTGGAGCCGAAGACCCGGTACCCGGCCCGCCGCTGGGCTTCTTGCGGCGAAACGCCCCGAGTTTCGAGCGCGCGCCGATCCTCGGCAACGCGCGCGGCGAGCGGGTTGACCGAGACCGGCTCGTCGAGTGCGGCGACGCCGCGCGCGGCCGAATCGAATAGGTCGATCAGCCCGGGAAATGCATCTCGGAAAAAGCCCGACACGCGCAGCGTGACATCGACGCGCGGCCGATCGAGCACCGACGCCGGCAGGATCTCGAACCCGGTCACCCGGCCGCTCGACCGCTCCCATACCGGACGCGCGCCGATCAGCGCCAATGCCTGGGCGATATCATCGCCGCCGGTCCGCATATTCGCGGTGCCCCACGCCGACAATGCGACGCGCGCCGGGTAGTTTCCGTATTCCTGGGCGTGGCGCTCGATCAGCAACGCCGCCGATTTCCAGCCGAGCTGCCAGGCCGCTTGCGTCGGCACGGCCCGGGTGTCGATCGAATAGAAGTTGCGTCCGGTCGGCAATACCTCGGGCCGGCCGCGGCTCGGCGCGCCCGAGGGACCCGGCGGAACGAGACGCCCGTCGAGCCCGGCGAGAAGTGCGGCGATTTCGGCAGCGCCGCTTCCCGTAACCGCCGGGAGCTAGTTGCCATTCGATCCAGTCGAGAACCGCATTGGTGTGCGACCAGCTCGGGTCACGCGCCGTTTCGCCCGCAACGAGACGCAAGGCCAGCTCTTCCAGACGCTCGACCGTGTCGCCGTAGTTGCGCCACGGCCCGGGACCGGCGAGCGCTGAAGGCCGCGCTCCGCTCCAGGGCCGGGCAGGATCTTCGCCGAGCGGATCCTCGCCGAGGCCGAGATCGGCAGTAAGCGCCCGCAGCAGCGAGGCTTCCTCCGGCGCTGTGCCGCGGCCCGGGCGCGCGAAGGCGACCAGAAGCGCGTTCAGCCTCTCGCCCTCCGGGCTCCGGCCAAAGACGTGTAGCCCATCGCGTATCTGCAGCTCTTTCAACTCGCAAAGAAACCCGTCGAGCTTGCCCAGCGCGGCGGCGGTTTCGTCGCCCGCGGTAATGCCGCAATCGCCTTCGAGTCCGGCGGCGCGGGCTTGCTCGAGGATCGCCGAGGCGAGCACGGCGAGCCGGCGGGAATCGCCGCAGCGCGGCCTCGTAGTATTCGTCGATCAGCCGTTCGAGCTCGGCCATCGGCCCGTAACTGCCGGCGCGGGTCAAAGGCGGCGTCAAGTGGTCGACGATCACCGCCTGAGCCCGCCGCTTGGCCTGCGTGCCCTCGCCGGGATCGTTGACGATGAACGGATAGAGATGCGGCAACGGCCCGAGCACCGCCTCCGGGAAGCATTCGGCGGACAGAGCCAGCGCCTTCCCCGGCAGCCATTCGAGCGTGCCGTGCTTGCCGAGATGAACGACGGCGTCGGCACGAAACTCCTCGGCGAGCCAGGCATATACCGCGAAATAGCCGTGCGGCGGCACCAAAGCCGGATCGTGATAGGTCGCTTTCGGGTCGATGTTGTAGCCGCGCGCCGGCTGGATCAGCACCGCGACATTGCCGGCGCGAAAGCCGGGAATCGCGAAGCGGCCGCAATCGAGCCGGCCCGGGCCGGAAAAATGGATCGCGCTCGGCGGCGCCCCAGCGATCCGCTACCGCCCGCTGCACAGCCGGCTGGCAGGGTCGCGAAAAAAGCCGAGTAATCGGCGAAGGACAGCGATTCCTCGGCCCGGGCACCGGGATTGCCGTTGGTCGGACCGTCGAGCAGCCGACGGATCAATTCTGCAGGATCGTCTCGGCGCGTCGGCGACCCGGTAGCCGGCTTCCGCAAGCGCGCGCAGGATCGCGATCGCCGAGGCCGGCGTATCGAGGCCAACGCCGTTGCCGATCCGGCCGTCGCGGTTCGGATAATTGGCGAGGATCAGCGCGATCCGGCGTTCGGCAGGCGGCTTTGCCCGCAGCCGCGCCCAATTGCGCGCGAGGTCGGCGACGAAGGCGATGCGGTCGGCGACCGGCTGATAGCCGACGAGATCGGCCTCGGTCTCGGGGTCGCGGCCGAGCGGCGCCTTGAACGAGACCGCCCGCGAGAGAATGCGGCCGTCGATCTCCGGGAGCGCCACATTCATCGCGAGATCCCGCGGGCCGAGGCCTCGCGTGTCCGGTGCGCCAGCTCTCCTCGTCGCCGCCGGCAAAGACGACCTGCAAGATCGGGCAATCTGCGCTTGCCAGCGGGTCCGCGGCGCCACCGGCGCCGACGGAAAAACCGGTCGCGTTGAGGATCACTGCGGGCGGCGCTGCGGCGAAGAGTTCGGCGATCAGCGCGGCGACTTTCGCCATCCTTCAGGCTGTGCACAAAGAAGGGAAGCGGACGAAGGCGCCGGGCCGACAGGGCTTGGACGAGCGCATCGACCGGCGCGGTGTTGCCCGACTGCACGAGCGCCCGGTAGAACACGATCGGCACGATCGCCGCCGTTTCCGCGCCACAACGCGGCGATTTCAGTCGAAGCTCGGCAGTGCGCGATCGGGCCAGTACAGCCCGGCCCGCAGCAGCGGCCGCGGGCTCCGCCCATTGCGTCTCGCAGCCGATCAGAGATCCGGCATAGCGCAGGAAATTGTCGGCATTGGCGGGGCCGCCTTCGGCGAGGTAGCGCCATAGCCGGTGGACCCGGTCGGGCTTCAAGGTGGAGAGCTGCGTCCAGTTCCGGATCGGGCTTGTCGTCGCCGGGCACCAGCGCCAGCGGGATGCCGTGCGCGCGGCAGGTTTCGACCAGGCGCTCGAGCCCATAGGGCCAATAGGCGCTGCCGCCGAGCAGTCGGGCGACGACCAGCCGCGCCTGGGCGACCGTCTCCATGTAGAGATCGACGGAGAAATTGTGGCCGAGACGCAGAGATCGGCGCGAGGCGCAGGCGGGGTGCCAGCGGATCTTGCGCGCGACGCCGCTTCTGCGCCGCCGCGAGCAGCGCGATTTCGGTGTCGGCGCTCGACAGCACGATGATGTCGCCCGGTGTCTGGGCGAGATCGACCGCGGCCGAGCCGTCGGCGATCGTCCCCGGCATCGTGGCGAGCAGGTGCATTCAGCCGCTCAGAGCTGCAGTAATGGCGGCGCGGTCGAGGCCTTTGCGGCCGATCACGACCAGCCGCGTCTCGCGCTTCTCGTCGGCGTGCCATGGCCGGTCGAAATGCTGCTGCAACCGGTCGCCGACCGCCTGCACGACCTGCCGGCGATCGCGGCCGGGCAGGTCGACAAAACCCTTGACCCGCAACACGTCATGCAAGCCGATCGCGGCACGCAGTCGGGCGAGAAATGCATTCCCGTCCGCGACCGACCCTGCGGTCACGACAAAACTCTCGAAATCGTCGTGATCGTGCCCGGCTTCGAGCTCGTGCACCGAGGGGCGGGAGGCAAGGTCGTCCTCGGCAGTGGCCGCCAAGCCGAGCGCCACCTGCGGCGCCACCCTGCCCTCGCGTGCGGTGACGAGCTTCACACCCGGACGAAGCTGCGCCTCGATCTCATTGCAGAGCGCCGCGAGACGCTCCTGGGCGATCAGGTCGGTCTTGTTGAGGATACGAGATCGGCGCAGGCGAGCTGGTCGGCAAAGACCTCCTCGAGCGGGTTGTCGTGAGCCAGCGCGGGATCCGCCGCAGCGCTGCCGTGCGACAGCATCCGGGTCGGCCGCGAACAGCCCGGCAGCAACCGCCGCGCCGTCGATCACCGTCAGCACGCCGTCGACGGTGGTGCGGGTGCGGATCTCAGGCCACGCGAAAGCCTGCACCAGCGGCTTTGGCAGAGCCAGACCCGAGGTCTCGATCAGGATGTGGTCGGGCGGCCCCTCGCGGTCGAGGAGAGCCGTCAGGGTCGGCACGAAATCATCGGCGACCGTGCAGCACAGGCAGCCATTGGCCAGCTCGACGATATCGTCCTCGTCGCACGCCGCATCGCCGCAGCCGAGCAGCAGCTCGCGGTCGATGCCGAGCTCGCCGAATTCATTGACGATGACGGCGAGCCGCCGCCCCTCGGCATGCGCCAGCAAATGCCGCACGAGGCTCGTCTTGCCGGCGCCGAGAAAGCCGGTGATGACCGTCGCCGGTACGCGGCGCATCGGGTCAGCGCTCCTTCAGCACGAGCGGCAGCCCCGCCGCGACAAAGACGACACGGTCGGCGAGCGCGGCGACTTCCTGGTTGAGGCGGCCGGCGGCGTCGCGGAAGGTGCGGCCGAGCGGGGTCTCGGGGACGAGCCCCATCCCGACCTCGTTGCTGACGAGAACGACCGTGCCGGCAGCGTTCCGCAGCGCGCTGCACAACGCGCCGGCCTCTTCCTCGGCTTGTTTCCCGGCAAGGAGCAGGTTCGACAACCATAGGGTCAGACAATCGACGAGAATGGGACGCTCGGCTTCGGCATGCGCAGCGATGGCCGAGGCCAGCGCCAGCGGCGCCTCGACCGTGCGCCAGAACGGGCTGCGGCGCGCCCGATGCGCGGCGATGCGCTCGGCCATCTCGGCGTCGCCCGCTTCGGCGGTCGCGCAATAAGTGCCGCTGCTTGCCGCGTCCTCGACGAGCCGCTCGGCATATCGGCTCTTACCCGATCGGGCGCCGCCCAATACCAGGGTGACCGGGGGAAGACGCGCTCCGTCCGCGCCGCATGTCGACAAAGGCCCCTCCTCCTCCGCCCGAGGAATCGTCCCACTTCATGCGATGCGGAGGTCTCCTGGCTCGGGGTCGTCGCCCGCGGCGCCTTCCCAGCCGGGTCTGACCCAACCAGTGGCGGTTGCCGCGGGCTCGCCGCTAACAGTTGCGGGGGCAGCGCCGGTCTCGCACCGGACTTCCCTGTCGCATCGCAGGAATGACGCTAGCACACGCGAACAGACTGCGCCATCCTGCCTTCGCTGTTTCTCTAGGCGATGGGAGGAGGGATAAATGAAGATCGAGGGTGGTTGCCTTTGCGGGAAAGTACGCTATTCGGCCGATGCCGAGCCGGCTTTCGTGGGGGTCTGCCACTGCAAGAACTGCCAGAAAGGCACCGGCACTGCCTTTGCAATCGTCGTGGCCTTGCCAACGCCGGCACTGAACGTGCAAGGCACGCTACAGACGTTCGCGGGTCGGGGTGACAGCGGCAAAGCAACCTACCGACGCTTCTGCCCGGAATGCGGATCGGCGCTTATCGACGAGGCCGAGGTGATGCCGAACGTCACGATGATCATGGCCGGGACGCTCGACGACTTCGAGCTGGGTAAAGCCGGGGATGGAGATCTTCTGCGACAGCGCCCAGCCGTGGGTAGAACTCGGCGGCGACAGACAGCGCTTTGCGAAGATGCCGCCCGGGTAAGCTCTTCACGGGCGCTGCAGCACATCCCGTGCGGTTTGATTAAAAAGGATGCGCCGCTCGTTTTCGCTGGGCGGGGCTGAGCGGCGCAGGTCCTTGCCGAGATCGACGCCTTTCTGCACGGCGGGGCGCTGCTTGATCGTCTCGCGCCAGCGGGCGACGTTCGGGAAATCGTCGAGCGGCTGGCCGAGCGGCTTCGCGATAAGCACCCAGGGCCAGCTCGCCATGTCGGCGATCGAGTATTCGTCGTCGAGGATGAACTCACGCCCGTCGAGACACCGCTCGAGAACTCCGAGACAGCGGTTGTATTCGTCGGCGTATCGCTTGTGCGAGTAAGGGTGCTCGCCCTGCGCGTAATTGACGAAATGGCTGAGTTGGCCGGCCATCGGGCCGAGATTGCCGACTTGCCAGAACAGCCACTCGAAAGTTTCTTTGCGGCCGCGCCTGGTCTGCGGCATGAAACGGCCAGCCTTTTCGGCGAGGTGGATAAGGATCGCACCCAATTCGAAAACCGGCATTGGTCCGTTTGGCTCGTCGTGGTCGACAATTGCCGGCATCCGGTTATTGGGGCTGATCGCGAGGAACTCGGGCTTGAACTGGTCGCCGCGGCCGATATTGAGCGGCATTACGCGATATTCGAGGCCGCACTCCTCGAGCATAATCGCGACCTTCCAGCCATTCGGCGTCGGCCAATAATAGAAATCGATCATCGGACCTTCTCCGGGCTGAGCTCGGCGATTTCCCGGGCCGAGTAGCCGAGTTCGGCGAGAATTTCTTGCGTGTGCTCGCCGAGCGCCGGCGCGCCGCGGCGGATTTCCGGCGAGGTGCGCGAAAAGCGCGCCGCCGGCCGCGTCTGGCGCACGCGGCCGGCCCGAGGATGCCCTGTCTCGACAACAAGCCCGAGCGCCGCCACTTGCGGGTGCCGGATGACCTGGTTGCGGGTCAACACCGGGCCGCATGGCACGCCCGCCGCCGTCAGGGCTTCCAGCCAGTCCGCGGCCGGGCGGGTCATTAGCGCCTCTTGGGTCAGCTCCAGCCGCGCGTCAATGTTCTTCTGACGCAATGCCGGCGTCTTGAACCGCTCGTCTTCGAGCCATGCCGGTCGGCCGGCGACCCGCGCCAGACCGGCCCATTGGCGGTCGGTCAACGCCGCCACTGTCATGTACCCGTCCGCCGTTTGGTAGATCAGATCGAAAGCGGGCGCCGCCTCCTGCCGTACCGGCTCGTCGCCGACAAAAGTCTGGCCGCTCATATCAGAGGCCCACAGGAAGGCCAGCACGGCTTCGAGCATCGAGAGCCGGACATGCTGCCCTTCGCCGGTGCGCTCGCGCGCCAACAGCGCCGCGGTGATTGCCTGCGATGCGGTGATCGCGGTCAGCTTGTCCGGCAGAATGGTCCGCAACAGGCGCGGACGCACCTCGTCGGAGCCCGCCTGCACCGTCGCCAACCCCGAAAAACCCTGGATCACCGGGTCGTAGGCCGGCTTTTCGGCGAAGGGGCCCTTCTCGCCAAACCCGCTGATCGAGACATAGACGATCTTCGGCGAGACGGCGCGAACGGGCTCTTCGCCGACGCCGAGGCGTTCGGCCACCCCGGGGCGGAAATTCTGTACAAACACGTCGGCGCCGGCGGCGAGCCGCATCAACGCCTCGCGGCCGCCCGCACTCTTTAGGTCGAGCACAATCGAACGCTTGTTGCGGTTGTTGTTGAGGAACGACGCCGTGAAGCCGGCCCGCCGGTTGCCGCCAGCCCGCGTGGCGTCGCCCCCATCCGGGGCCTCAACTTTGATGATGTCGGCCCCCTGGTCGCCGAGGATCATCGTCGCGAGCGGCCCCGCCACATTCGAGGTCAGATCGACGATGCGATACCCGTGCAGAGGACCCGGCATGGGCTTACCTTTCCTAATGAAACCGCGGCATCACTTCTTGGCAGAGCAATTGCAGCGCGGTCATCACCCGCCGGTGCGGGACCAGCCCGCCGCAATTGATCTCAGCCAGGATGCCATCGATGCCGAGCTCGTCCTGCAAGCCGCGCAGGCGCTCGGTCACCTCGTCCGGCGTTCCGACCAGGACTTGCCCTGTCAGCGCCTCCTCGTAGGTGAGGTTTTCGATCCGCTTCAGCCGCTCGGCGCGGCCTTCGATCGCGCGGGTGCCAGCGCGGCTCAGTGAATCCCTCAGCCTCTGAGCCTGCTCGCGGTAGAAATGCATCAGGCTTTCTCGGGGCTCCTCGCGGGCCCGTTGCTCGCTGTCAGCGATATACGCCGGAACCCGCAGGTAGACCTGCCCCCTGCCCTCGTGGCCCGCTGCCCTATAGGCTTCGCGATAGGCCCGGATCTCCGGGGCGAATTCCGAGAATGAGCCGTAGCGGGCGTTGATGAAGATCGGCAGCCCGCGCTCGCCGACGGCGGGATAGGTGTCCGGGCTCGCTGCGGCTATCCGGATCGGCGGATAAGGCTGCTGCAGCGGCCTTGGCGCCACGGAAATGTTCTTGAAATTGTAGTACTTGCCCTCGTAGGAAAAACCCGGCCGCGACCACGCCAGCTCGACGACATCCAGAACCTCGGTGAAGCGGTCGCGGCTTTCCGCATAGGAAATCCCATAGTCTTCATAGGTGCGCGGCAGACCGCTGCGTCCGACGCCGAAGATCAGCCGGCCGCCGCTGATGTGATCGACTGTCGCGGCCTCTTCGGCCAGCCGCAGCGGGTGGCACAACGGCAAGACCTGGACCGCGATGCCGATCTTGATGCGCTCGGTGCGGGCTCCGACGGCGCTGGCGATGCTGAGCGGCGCCGACAGCACCGAGCGCTGCGGATCGAAGTGCAGCTCTGCCAGCCACATCGTATCGAGACCCCAGCGCTCGGCCGCATCGATCTGCTCGAACGCCTCCGCAAACGCTTCTTTTTCGCTTCGTCCGGGGAGCGCCGGAAACTGGTGGAACATGCCGAATTCCATGCGGGGATCTCCCGTTCTGGGCGCGATGAAGGAGCAATATTGCAAAGCGACTGTCGCGAACACACAATAATCGCGATGAGCGAGGACGCGCCCTATCTGGTCTTGAGCACCTCCGCGCCATTCGGACGAGCTGCATGAGATCCGCGGGGAGCAGCGCGAGCAGCGGACCCGTCTCGGCTCGATCGAGCGCAGCATCTCGTTCATCGGCCGTGAGATCGCGGAGATGGGGCTGCGCCTCGACCGCATGCACGATCGGCTCGATCGGATCGAGCGGCGGCTCGACCTGGTCGAGACGTAGTAACGGTCCGGCTCACGGGGTCGGGAAATGCGTCTGCAGCTCCTGGCCAGCCACTTTGGCGGGGTCGGCGTCGATCAGGATGAAGGCGAACACAGCGGGCGCCGGGCCGTTATTGACCCACGCGTGCATCGTGCCACGCTGCACGACGATGTCGCCGGGCTTCATGTGAACGATTTCCCCGCTGTCGAGCTCGAGATCGCACTCGCCCGAAAGTAAGAGGGCGTAGTCGACTGTTTCGGTGCGGTGCATGAATTTGGGCGCGCCCGGCGCGAATTCGGTGATGCGGATCACCGTGCCCTGGCCGGTACCGACGTAGTTGTAACGTTTGACAAAGCCTGCCCGCTGCGCCGCATCGCTCTCTTCCGAATTGTGGACCGGCATCTTGTCGGTGGACCAGATCTCGCAGCCGGCGATATGCGGGCGCCCGAGACGGCTGACGGCCTGCAGCCGCTCGTCCGTCTTGACGACCGCCTTGCCGTTCGCGTCGTGCCCAGTGACGATCCGCCTTACTTCCAGTGCCATGGTTTCCTCCGTCGGTCTTGCATTTCCTGCGCCGTCGCGCGACGCTAATGCATAACAGATCGATCTGACGAATGGAGGGTGCGGTGAACGATATTGCGCCGACGCGGTTCAAGTGGGTGGGAACGCGGCCGATCCGTCCGGACGGCGTGCCGAAGGTGACCGGGCGCGCGATGTACGGCGCGGATTTCGCGACGGCCGGCACGCTCTACGGCAAGATCGTCCGCTCGCCGCACGCGCATGCCCGCATCCGCGCGATCGACACCTCGAAGGCGGAGGCTTTGCCCGGCGTCAAGGCAGTCGTGACCGCCAAGGACTTCCCGGACCATAAATTCGAGTATCAAGGTCCGGAGCGGGTCGCCCAGAATTTCTGGCACATCACGCGCAACGTCATGGCGCGCGAGAAGGCTCTCTACGAGGGCCACGCGGTCGCCGCAGTCGCGGCGATCAGCAAATCTGTCGCTGAGGAAGCCGCCTCGCTTATCGAGATCGATTACGAGGTCTTGCCGCACGTGATCGACGTCGACGAAGCGATGAAGCCGGACGCTCCTCTGCTCTTCGAGGACCAGATCACGCGCGGCATCGAGCCGGCGCCCACCACGCCCTCGAACATCGCGAAGCGGGTCGAGTTTAAGATTGGCGATGTAGATGCCGGCTTTGCCGAGGCCGAGGAGATCGTCGAGAAGGAATTCAAGACAGCGGCGGTGCACCAGGCCTATATCGAGCCGCATGCCTGCGCCGCGCGCTTCGACCACGACGGCAAGGCCGAGATCTGGGCGTCGAGCCAAGGGCATTTCGTCGTCCGCGCCCTGACCGCCAAGCTGCTCGGCATGCCGGTCGGCGATGTGCATGTGACGCCGGCCGAGATCGGCGGCGGCTTTGGCGGCAAAACCGTCGTCTATCTCGAGCCTGTCGCCGCTTTGCTCGCCAAGAAATCGGGACGGCCGGTCAAGATTACGATGAGCCGCGACGAGGTGTTCAAGGCCTCAGGCCCGACATCGGGCGCGTCGATGCGGGTCAAGATCGGCGTCAAGCGTGACGGCACGATCACCGCCGCCGAGGGCGTCTTCAAATTCCAGGCTGGCGCCTTCCCCGGCTCGCCGGTAATGAACGCGTGCATGTGCGCCTTTGCGCCCTACACCATCCCGAATCAACACACGATCGGTTATGACGTCGTGTGCAACCGGCCCAAATCGGCTGCCTACCGCGCGCCGGGCTCGCCGATCTCGGCCTTTGCGGCCGAGAGCGTACTCGATATTCTCGCTAAGAAGATCGGCATGGACCCGTTGCAGTTGCGTTTGAAGAATGCGGCGCGAGCCGGCACGCCGATGATCTACGGGCCGAAGCTCGGCCATGGCGGCTATGCCGAGACCGTCGAGGCCTTGGTCAATCACCCGGCCTACAAGACCCCGCTCGGCCCCAACCAGGGGCGCGGCGTCGCGTCGGGCTATTGGTTCAACGGCGGCGGCGAGTCGAGCGCCTCTGTGCAAGTCAACGAGGACGGCACCGTCATCATCGCGACCGGCAGTCCCGACATAGGCGGCTCGCGCGCTTCCATGGCATTGATGGCGGCCGAGACGTTGGGGATCGACTACAACCAGATCCGCTCGATCGTCGCCGACACCTCCTCGGTCGGCTACACCCATGTAACCGGCGGCTCGCGCGTCACCTTCGCGACCGGCATGGCGGTCGTCGAGGCCAGCAAGAAGGTCGTCGACGAACTCCGTGCCAGGGCGGCGATGATCTGGGACGTCGATGTCGAGGGCGTCGTCTGGGAAGACGGTCAGGCCAAGCCCGCGAGCAGCAATGTCGGCGATTTCGCGCCGTTGTCGTTCAAGGAACTGGCGGCCAAGAAGGCGCTGACCGGCGGCCCGATTACCGCTGCGGCGTCGGTCAATGCCGGCGGCATGGCGCCGGGCTTTTCGACGCAGTTCTGCGATGTCGAGGTCGATCCCGAGACCGGCAAGGTGACGATCTTGCGCTTTGTTGCGGCGCAGGATGTCGGCAAGGCGATCCACCCCTCCTATGTCGAGGGGCAGATCCAGGGCGGCGTTGCGCAAGGCATCGGCTGGGCGCTCAACGAAGAGTATATCTACGATAAGAGCGGCCGGCTCGATAATGCGGGGTTCCTCGACTATCGGGTGCCGGTCGCTTCCGACATTCCGATGATCGAGGCCGTCATGGTCGAAGTGCCGAACCCGGCCCATCCCTACGGCGCCAAGGGCGTCGGCGAGGTCAACATCGTGCCGCCGATGGCGGCGATCGCCAACGCGATCGACAGCGCAATCCACCGCCGCCTCACCGAACTGCCGATGTCTCCCCCCAAGGTCCGCGCCGCCCTCGATAGGGGCCAAGCTGACGATTAGTGCGGTCAGCACCGAGAGGGGTTCGTCTTTGCGAGCGCAGCGAAACAATCTGGTCGATGGCGCACCGACTGGGGCGGAGATTGCCGCGTCGCCCTGCGGGCTCCTCGCAGTGACGGCTCGGTAAGGAGGCTGGAGGATGGCCGCGCGGGTTACGTTCACCAGCGGGTTCAGCCGCCGCTATACCGGCGGCGTGCGCGAATTCACGGTCGAGGCCAAAAACTTGCGCGGCGTCATCAAGGAAATGGACCGGCTCTACCCTGGCCTTGGCGAGCATCTCGAAGAAGAAACCACCGTCGCGATCGACGGCGCCATCCACGAGACCGCCTATTTCCAGCCGATCCGCGAGGGGTGCGAAATCTTCTTCATCCCCAAACTCGAAGGGGGCTGACCGGATACTATGATCAGCGCCCTCGACACGCACGAGACGGTCAAGAGCCTCACAGCCGTCGGCTTCACTGACGCCCAGGCTGAAGCCCTCACGGCGGCAGTCAAGAAGGCGATCGACATTGATCTGTCGAATATCGCAACGAAGACCGACATCGCCGATTTGCGACGCGAGATGGCGGATATCAAGGCCGAGCTCGTCAAATGGGTCGTCGGGGTTGGGTTCGCCCAAGTGGCAACGATCTTGGCAGTGCTGAAACTCTTCCCCGCCGCCCACCCGTGAAAAACCTGCGCAGCGTGATCAAGGAAATGGACCCGCCGCTACCCCGGCCTCGGGAGCACCTCGTCGCAATCGACGGCGCCATCCACGAGACCGCCTATTTCCAGCCGATCCGCGAAGGCTGCGAAATCTTCTTCATCCCAAACTCGAAGGGGGTTAACCTCGCCCCTTCCCTTGCGTGTCCCCGGCCCTACAGCTTATCACGACGAGACGCAGCGAAATTGGCGCCTCTGTCTCTCTTGAAGTCCTCTCGCGTCCCAAGCGGTTCGGCCACAAAGCGCGCGTAAGGTTTCGGATCAGACCAGCGCCCCGGTACCAACTTGGGAGTGACCATCGCCGTTTCATTCCCCCGACTGCTATTTAACCGCCTTCGGCCAGCCTGCTCCTCGGCTTCGAGCTTCTGGCGCTGCTGTTCCTTTCCACGCCATGCCAAGTAAGCCCGCTCATACGCAGTCGTCGGCTGAGCGCCACCCCTGCAGACCTCAACGAAGTGCACCTGCATTGCTGTCTTGGGAACTCGGACACCTCGGTCGAGTTCCTGAAGCGCATCGATGTAAGGAGCAATCAGGCTTGGGGGTGACGTGCTCGCCATGAGACAACCCTTTCCTCGGTTAGGAATGGTATCAACCGTCACGCGGCGCGACAAGGGCTCATCCCTTCTAGCACGCGTAACCTTCTACCTAAAGTTTTCCGGTAGGCATTCTCCCAAGTGTCGTGACATATGGCAGAGCGTACCATAGTCCGTCTCCCTCCCCTGAAGACCTTCTCAACCGCGCGAGACGCAAGGCCGCCCGCGGAAGGGCGCACCCTAACCTCCTGATCGAGGATGAGCTCAAGTGATCGTCGGCGGGAACCGGAAAAAGCGAAAAAAGAAGGCTTGCCATGCCTCGGGTGAGCAGAGCCGGTTGTGGGCTCATGCCGGGGAACGACCTGGCCGATCCGTAGACACTCCAGGAGGCGGATGATTTAGACTACGTCCGGCGGATTCAATGCTTCGAATGATCCTGCCCTATGGAAGGTGCCATCATGACCAATTCCTCGCCGCGGTTGCTGATCAAGAATGGGACATTGATTGACGGATCTGGGCGGGGCCCGGTCACGATTGCGCTCGTTGTTGTCGAGGGCAACCGGATCACCCACGTCGGCCGCGCCGACGGCTCGCTCCAGCCGGAAACCTCGGACGACACGGTCATCGACGCTGCGGGCAAGTTCATCCTCCCTGGCCTGATCGACGCGCATTGCCACATCTCGCTGCATCAGGGCGCCTTGCCGGGCATGAGATACACGTCGAGCGCGGAGTTTTGCACTTTGTGGGCGGCGCATGCGATCGGCCGGGTGCTGCGCGCTGGCGTCACCAGCATCGCCGTCCCGGGCGGCAAATGGTTCACCGATGTGACGGTGCGCGAGGCCGTCGAGGGCGGACTGCTCGAAGGCCCCCGCATGGTCGTCGCCGGCCGGGCGCTCAGCAATTACGGCGGCATTTTCGATCCTGACCCCTACCCCGCCTACGACGGAACCCCCGCGGATGCGGCGGGCGTCTTGTGCAACACGCGGGACGAGTTCATCCGCGAGACCCGCAAGCAATGCAAGCGCGGGGTCGATCTGATCAAGATCGCCGATTCCACCTGGGGCGATATTCAGACGGTCGCCGATGACGAGATTGCGGCTGTCGTCGACGAAGCCCACCGGCACAAGGTCAAGGTTGCAATCCACTCGCGCGGCTCGACCTCGACCCGCGCCGCTGCCAAGGCCGGCGTCGATCTGATCTACCACGGCGACTGGGCGAGCGAGGCCGACCTCGACCTCATCGCCAAGGCCGGGATCCCGATCGCGCCGGTCCTGACCTCGCCCTGGATCGGGGTCGAGCACGGCGCCGCCGGACGGGGTTTTGGCGATCGGGTGCGCGATCGCCTGCGGGCGCAGCTCGACACCTCCTTTCAGATGATCCGCAATGCGCGCCACCGCGGCATCGCGATCCTCAGCGGCAGTGACACCGGCAATGCCTCTGCCTTCGCCCACGGAAAATGGCACGGCAAGGAAGCTGAGCTGTTCGTCAAAGAGGTCGGCATGACGCCAATGGAGGCGATCCTCGCCAATACCAGCGCCAACGCCTGGTTCATGAACCTGGAAGGTGAGATCGGCGTCATCGCCCCCGGCAAGCTCGCGGATATTGTGATCTGGAGTAGCGATCCGCTCGCCGGTGTCACTGTTCTGCAGCGTCCGAAAGAGATCTCGCTGATCATCAAGGATGGCCGGGTCGTCGATCGCGGGGCTGGCGGTTTCCGCCCGTTGAACAACGAGTTGCCGCGCGCCCGGATGTTTGCGGCGGCTTAGCCAGATACGACGACAGCCGCGCTATTGAGCCAGCCTACTGCAGCGGCGGGCACACCAGATTGACTTGCATCTGCGCCACTATCGCTGAGTTGAATGGGCGGTTGGCGCAGTGGGCGTTGTATTCGTTAACCCGCGCATTGTAGCGCGCCGTTGCTTGCTCGGCGTCCGCATGAACCGGGCCGCTCGACTGGCGATAGGCGGCGTCGCGTCGCTCGAGCAGCGCCTTGTAGCGAGCGACGTCATCGGGGTTGTTTACGTTTATCGTCGATTTATCGCGCGCGAGCTGCGAATCGAGGTCGGAGAGCTGCCGGGTAACCGTGTCCAACGCCTGCTTTTTGGCGTTCATTTCCGCCGAGAGGGCCGAGACCGCCTGCTGCAGACACAAGCAACCCCTGATCTCGGCCATTTCGGGCGGCAGCGGCACCTGCGCTCTCGCTGCTCCGGGTGCAAGAGCAGCGAACAAGCCCCAACCCAATACCACCCCTCGCGCCCACCGGACCATGTAAGCCATCGTCCCAGTCGGCGCCGACTAGTTCGTCGTTGTCCGGGTCGCGGAATCGGCCAGTTCCCGGACCCGCTCGGCAGCTTCATGGCCAAGCTCATTGACCTTGTTCCACAATCCGTCTCGAGCTTCGCCGACGTAGTCCTGCTCTATCCTGGTGGGTGGCAGTATCGCCGCAAATATCGCGCCTGCAACCAATCCGGCAACACCGATCAGCCAGGGATCGGTCGACAGCTTCTCGGTCACCTGACCGCCGGCGCGGCTGGCCAGATCGCTCGCAGCGCCGGCCCGGTCGAGCACGGCGCTGCCGGCACCGCGGACTGTGCTGATGGCGCCGCGCGCCGCTCCGGCGGCCTGATGAACCCAACCGTCACCCCCGCCTGAATCGGTGGGGGCCAGCCGCTCGCCGTCGGGTCCCAGGATCTGCCCGCCGGACCCTGAGTTCGAACCGCCACCGATCCCGATATCGCCGGCGAGTTCCCCGATGCGGCGTTGGGCGGCCTGGACGCGCTCGTCGTTAACGACGCGATCCACCAAACCCGTGTTGCTGGCCACTAGCCATGCGACACCAATGCCGATCAAGGTAAGCGGCACAGTGTTCGACTGAATTACCTCACCGACACTGCTGCTCTTCAGTGAATCTGTCATCATTTCCATTCCCTTCTGTTTCCATTCAGCGGATCACGAGATCTGATCCCGGATCCAAGCTTGATCCTCACGAAGCGAGTTCAGCGTGCGGCGCGGGACCAAACCGTCGGCATTGAGATGGCTCTTCCCGAAGAGCGCCAATCCAGCGCCCAGACCTATCACCAAAATCCCAATGATCAGGGCGGAAAGCCAGGGGGCCAACACGTGGCTGAGACCAAGGATCGCCGCCGCCACCAGCGCGAGCCAGCCGCTGAAGGCGATGACTCCTCCTGCGGCAAGCGCTCCAGCGCCCACGCCCATCCGCCCCAGCTTCTCATTGAGCTCGGCCTTGAACAGTGCGATCTCCTGACGGACCAGCGTGCTGGTTTCGCCGGCGAGATCGGAAAGCAGCGCGGCAACCGGACGACCGGACCGCCCGCGCGGCTCGTCGATGTCCGGCCCGAGACGGCCGTTGCCGGAAATCATCAGCGGGTCTCCACGGCTCCGGTGAGCGGGGCCGGGCTCCCGGTCAGATCACCGGCGGCGGTGCCGCTTCCGCTCGATACGGCTGCCGTAACCGTACGCGCCGGCTCGTTGCTCCGAGCTGACCAATCGGTAGAATGGCCCCGAGCACCGGTCGATGCCCATAAGAGGCGCCCGACGACAAAGCCAGTGGCAACCGCGCCGAGGACAAACAGCGTCGGCTGGCGTCGAGCAAAATCCTCGGTGTCGGCGACCAACTCGCCCCAATGCCTTTCACGCATGTTGCGCGATAAGGTTTCGATCTGCTTCGCCCCCTCTTCAAGGTAGCGGGCGATGACGCGGCTTTGCAACTCGTCGAGCGGACGCGCACCGCTGCGCAGCGCCTCGGCTATCCCCGAAAGCCTACCCGCTATTTGGCGCTTCTGTTCTTCGAGCAGCGATTCGGCCGCCGATCGGGCTGCGTCCAGAAATTCCGTGACCACGCTCCGGCTGCGTCCGTCTTCAAAATCCGTCCTCGAGCGAGCCTGCCCCGCCGCCCCGGCCGGGGTCATCATGCTCGAAGGGGCATCATTTCTGTCCGCCATCGGTCGTTCTCCAGAAAAGCCGTACCTGCCATCCTGCTCCGACAACGGATTCATTCGACCTCAGGTTCCGGCGGCCGAGCCGGAAATCCTTACGAATTCGTTGTCGAACCGCTGCCACAGTTTGCCCGATAATTGAGAGCATGCCGTGCGAATTGGCCGGCCGGGGGGTTGGGGGTTGTCGAAAAGCGAGACGATAGCGGCGGGAGCCGATGGCTGAGCCAAAGTTGCGGCTCAACCCCGCCGACCGCATTCGGCCGCCGCCGCGCACACGTGCGCCGCGCCGACGCGCTCGCGGAAAGGGATTCCTGCAGCGGGCCTCCAAAATTGGCGTGTTGCTGCTGCTGTGGACGGCGATCGTCTGCGGCGTCGTTCTCGGCTATTTCGCCCTCACCTTGCCGGATACCGGCGAGCTCACCCGCGCCGAGCGGCGTCCGAGCGTCACGATCCTGGCGGCGGACGCCAGCCTGTTGACGACCTATGGCGACCTCTTTGGGCAGCCATTGACCCTGAAGGAAATGTCGCCCTACCTGCCGAAGGCCGTCGTCGCGACCGAAGATCGCCGGTTCTACAGCCATTTCGGGGTTGATCCGATCGGGCTTGTCCGGGCCGCGTTTGCCAATCTCGCCGCCGGACACGTGGTCCAGGGCGGCAGCACGATCACTCAGCAGCTCGCCAAGAACCTGTTCCTGACACCCGAGCGCAGCCTCGGACGCAAGATCCAGGAGACCCTGCTCGCATTGTGGCTCGAGCACCGTTTCTCGAAAAATCAGATCCTCGAGATCTACCTCAACCGCGTCTATCTCGGGGCCGGCACCTATGGCGTGGATGCCGCGGCGCACCGCTACTTCAACAAATCGGCGAGGCAAACGAGCCTCTATGAAAGCGCCGCCATCGCCGGCCTGTTGAAAGCGCCGACCCGGTTCAACCCGATTCGCGACAGCGACAAGGCTGCCTCGCGGACTGCGCAAGTCCTCGCCAAAATGGTCGATGCCGGAGTTGTCACCAGCAATCAGGCAATGGCCGCCCTCAGCGGCGGAACCTTGCTTGCCGCGGTGCCCGTTGCGCGGCCCGGCGCTCGTTATTTCGGAGATTGGGTGGCCGAGCAATTGGGAGAATTTGCCGATGCCGGCAATCGTGACTTGACGGTGGTCACGACACTCGACCCGCGTATGCAGGCACAGGCCGAGGAGGCGATCGCGGACGTCATCACCCGGGCGGGCAGGAGAGTGGCGGTGAGGGAGGGCGCGCTGGTGGCGATGTCGCCGGACGGAGCGGTCCGCGCCATGGTCGGCGGCCGCGATTACGACCAGAGCCAGTTCAATCGCGCGATCCAGGCGCAGCGGCAGCCGGGCTCCGCCTTCAAGCCATTCGTCTATCTGGCCGGGTTGGAGGCCGGATTACACCCCTCCGACCAATTCGTCGACGAGCCGATGCGCATCGGCAATTGGCAACCCCGCGATTATACCGGGCATTACCAGGGCGAGATGACCTTGGCCGAAGGCTTGGCCCAGTCAGTCAATACGATCGCAGTCCAGGTCGCGCAGCGTGCCGGCCTGCGCAATGTCGTGTCGGTCGCCCACCGGCTTGGGATTTCGTCGCCGCTCGCGCCCGAGGTGAGCCTGGCTCTCGGGACGAACGAGGTGAACCTGTTAGAGCTGGTTTCGGCCTATGCGCCGTTCGCCAATGGCGGTTTCGGGGTGTGGCCGCACGGCATAACCGAGATCCGCGACGGCGCAGGAAAGATCGTGTTCCGCCGCACCGGCTCGGGGCTGGGAGAAGTCGTGAGCCCGGAGTTGACCGGGACCATGAACCAGATGTTGAGCGCCGTGATCGAGCACGGCACCGGCAAGAGCGCCGTGCTACCCCGCCCGGCCGCCGGCAAAACCGGCACCACGCAGGATTATCGCGATGCCTGGTTCATCGGCTACACCGCCGACCTGGTCGCGGGAGTCTGGCTCGGCAACGACGACAATACGCCGATGAACAAGGTGACGGGCGGCTCGCTGCCGGCGCAGACCTGGCGGCGTTTCATGCTGACCGCGACCCAGGGGATGCCGGTACGGCCGCTGCCGAGCGGAACGCTGCCGCCCGCGGCGGTAATGGCCGCGGCGCCGCCGCGTTCGGGCGGTGGGTTCTTCGAGAACCTCTTCGGTTTATTCCGTGCCAGGTGATGGAGACCTCGCCCACCATTGCTCGAGCGATGGTGGCTGAGGGTAGCTCTGTCAGCGCAACGGTGAGAACGACGCCGGGACGACCAGCATATTTTCCTGCTTGACGAACATGCCGCGGGTGGCAGGCGGCCAGCTGCCGTCCTTGCGCGATTCCTCGCGGATGCGGGCGCGCTCGTTCGCGTCCTTGTAGGCCCAGATGTGGATCCACTGGTTCAACGGGCCGAGCTCGGTATGACCGGCAGCCGCCAATGGCGACAGCTTGACCCGTCCCTCGATCCGCTCGGCCCACCGCTCGACGACCTGCTGCGCGACGCCCGGCAGCATTGTATAGGTGCGGATCTCATAGAGATTGCCGTGCTGCCGCGGCGTAAAGGCCGGGCAGAACGGCGCGGCATTGACGATCTTGCTCTCCATCTCGACCTCGAATTCCTGGATCTTCGGCGGCCAGTTCGGGATCGACTGCGAACGCACCCGCGTCCGATGCTGCAGATCGTCATAGGGCCAGATGTGGATGATGTGGTTTAAGGGCCCAACTTCGGTATGAAAGAAGGCGCCAAGCGGCGACACCTTGACACGCTCGGTCAGCGCCTCTGCGAAGCGCTTCTCGACCTCCGGCACCGACCCGGGCTGCAAACGATAAGTCCGCATCTCAAAGATCATCGACCTGCTCCCATTTGGTGTTCAAGCGCCGGAATTCTAGAGCCGCACGGGGACGAGTCAAACCCAGCCGGAAAAATTTGTGGAAACCTTGGGCCGCGCCGGGATCGAACTCTCCTTGTCAGGCGCCTTTGCGCCGGCGGCGCATCACCCCGATGCCGATCAGTCCGCTGCCGAGAAGGCTCAACGTCGCGGGCTCGGGTACAGGTGTTGCGAGCAGCCCGATCACCTGCGTACCGTTCGAGTAGAAGCCCACCAAATTGCCCTGGTCGTTGATGCCGTTGATCGTCGTGCCCGTTACGTTGAAAGCCGGCGTCGCCGACGCATTCGGATCGCTGATCGTTTGAAAGCTGTCGGTAAGAATGTTGAACAGCAGCCCTTGCGTCTCGCCATTCATATCTACAAAGCTACCAACCGCCTGATTATTATTGTTAAGGCCCAGCAGCATTGTGTTGGTGCCATTCGGATCATCGATGGTCATGAATGATCCGTTGTTGTCAAGGAACCCGTGAAGGTTGCCTGCTGCGTCGACATAAAACCCAGCAATCTCGCCACTGTTGTTGATCGCCGCCGCTGTCGTGTTACCAACCGCCATCGGATCATCGAGTATTGGCGGAGAAGGTAGCGGCCGCGATATTGTACGTATAGCCGTGAGTAACACCGGCCCCGTCGGTGTAAAACCCGACCGCGATATTGCCGTTGTTCACCCCAAGCAGCTGGTTCGTCGAGGGCGCGGTCGTAGCGGTATTAGGATTCATAACCGAGGTAAAGCTGCTGTTTTGGTTGACGAACCCGAAATTATTTCCATTGCCGTCGATCCAGAATCCGACCGTTGTCGGGCTGGCGTTGCTATTGATGCCGACAACCTGCGTCTGAACTGACCCGGGGAAGTTTTCAGGCGTAAAAGAAGTATAGGTTGGCGGCGTGACGGTATAACCATTGTTGGGAAGGACCGTCCCGTCGCCGGCATACCCGCCGATGATGCCGGCACTGTTAATACCTAGTGCTTGATTGAAGTTTGCGTCACCGCCGATCGCGGTATTACTGTTGATGATGTTCTGAAACGAGTAGGTTGTCGCATACGCCGAATGTGCGCCCCAGACGAGCGCCACGGCCGTCAGCGCGCCAAGCGCCGGCTTAAGGCCCTTTTTAAGGCCAGCGAGGAACCAGCGTTAGACACTGATAATCTCATGCTTACCCCCTTTTGGAACATGTTTGTTAATGTTAGCGCAAAATCCGCGCCAATCTGCCGTACGGGTAGTTTTAGAGCGCGATCAGTGGCTTGACAATTAACTCAGAAAATCCACGCGGGACGTTTGTCGGAAAACTTTACCGACTTGGATGCCCAAATTATAAGCAGGCCCGCTTGAGTCAAGATAATCGGCCCACTTAGCCGTTCGCCATTTGCTCGCACGCGCTGTAAAGAAATCCGACGGTCGATCGAGGAGTCCTCGATCAGTGGCTAAGGCAGGCGCGCCAGCTCTTGGGTCAACAGATCATAGAAGCCGCCAGCTTCGACCTTGGTCATGACAGACGCATTCGCCGTCCTGGCGGTTACACCCCACCAATCGACGACGGTCATTCCGATGGTAAGTGGGCTCTGCGTCTCGATCGCGACATTGACATGGCGGCCCTCGTAGAGCGCCGGGCGCAGCAGATAGGCAATGACGGCCGGATCGTGGAGCGCCCGGGCGCGCGAGCCGAATTTCGGGCGGCGGTTTTTCTCGAAAGAACTCAGCAGCCCAGCAACTGCCGGGCCGCAGCGGTTGCCGAGAACTCGCAGGGCCGCGAGGCGCGGTGGCGTACTGACCAGCTGATGCGTGACATCGAGTGGTATCATCGTAATCGGGATGCCGCTGTCAAAAACAATCGCCGCAGCGTGCGGGTCGACATGCATATTGAATTCGGCTGCGGGCGTCACATTGCCGAGCTCGAAGCAGGCCCCGCCCATCACCACCAACTCACGGACCTTGCCGGAGACCTCCGGCGCCTTCGCCAGCGCCATGGCGATGTTCGTCAATGGCCCCAGAGCGCATATCGTGATTGTCCTCGCCTTGGAGGCGCGCAGCGCCTCGATGAGAAAGTCCACGCCATGCTGAGGCTGCAGCGCAATCGTCGGATCGGGCAGCAGCAACCGATCTCGGTTGGTTTCACGATGAACTCGCTCAGCCGTCGCAAGCGGCCGCAAAATCGGCCCCGCGCAACCGGCATAAACCGGGACGTCAGAGCGCCCGGCCAGTTCACACACCCGGCGCGCATTACGCTCGGTCTGAGCGACCGGTAGATTCCCCGCGACGGCGACTAGGCCCAGAACCTCCAGTTCCTCTGCTGCTGCCAATGCCAGCAGGATCGCCACAGCATCGTCGAGGCCCGGGTCGGTATCGATGATGATCGGGCGCCGATCCATGCTTGCGGCACCGATTTCCAGCTACCGGCGCAGCACCATCAGTTTCTTGATTTCGGCGATTGCCTTGGCCGGGTTGAGGTTCTTCGGGCAGGTCCGGGTGCAGTTCATGATCGTGTGGCAACGGTAGAGCCGAAACGGGTCTTCGAGCTCGTCGAGGCGCTCGCCGGTCTTCTCGTCGCGGCTGTCGGCGATCCAGCGATAGGCCTGCAACAGCACGGCGGGGCCCAAATAGCGCTCGCTGTTCCACCAATAGCTCGGACACGAGGTCGTGCAGCAGAAGCACAGAATGCACTCCCACAACCCGTCGAGCTGTTCGCGCTCCTCGATCGATTGCGGGCGCTCGCGGTCGGGCGGCGGCGGGCTCGCGGTCTGCAGCCAGGGCCGGATCGACTGGTACTGCGCAATGACATGCGTCAGATCGGGCACCAGATCCTTGATGACCGGCATGTGCGGCAACGGGTAGATCCGCACCGCGCTTTCGATGTCCTCGATTGCCTTGAGGCAAGCCAGCGTATTGATGCCGTCGATATTCATCGCGCAGGAGCCGCAAATCCCTTCGCGGCACGAGCGGCGGAACGTCAGGGTCGTATCGATCTCGTTCTTGATCTTGATCAGCGCATCGAGGACCATCGGACCGCAGTCGTTGAGATCGATCTCGAACGTGTCGATGACCGGGTTCTTACCGTCGTCCGGGTTCCAGCGATAGATCTTGAACTCGCGCAGCCGGGTGGAGCCGAGCGGCCCGGCGAAGGTATTGCCCGTCCCGATTTTCGAGTTCCGCGGCAGGGTGAATTGGGCCATCGACGGTTTTAGTCTCCGCGCGGAACCGACAACGGACGATGCAGAAAAGCCCCTCTCCGCCCTTCAGAGGGGAGAGGGTGAGACGAGTGCCCACGGAGATGGTGAAGTGAGACGCAACCCATGCTCAAAACTCAATACACGCGCGCCTTGGGCGGGAAGGTCTGCACCTCGTTCGACAGCGTGAAGAGATGGACCGGACGGTCGCCGAGGTTGACCCCGCCATCGCCGTCGAGCCAGGCGAGCGTGTGCTTCATCCAGTTCCGGTCGTCGCGCTCGGGGTAATCTTCGCGGGCATGCGCGCCGCGGCTCTCGGTCCGGTTCTCGGCCGAGTGCAGGGTGACGACGGCCTGCTCGAGCAGAATTCTCCAGCTCCAAGGCTTCGACCAGGTCGGTGTTCCAGATCATCGACCGGTCGGAGATGCCGAGCTCGCCGAAACTGTTGGCCACGACGTCGATCCGGCTGACCCCTTCCCGGAGTACTTGTGCCGTGCGAAAGACAGCGCAGTTGGTCTGCATGACGCGCTGCATATCGAGGCGGATCTCGGCGGTCTTGCGGGCCCCGTGCGACTGACGCACCGCGTCGAGCCGGGCTACCGCGTCCTCGCCGGCGCCGTTCGACATCGGTTTTTGCGGCGTGCCGGGGCGCACAAGCTCGGCTGCTCGCTGGGCTGCGGCGCGGCCGAACACGACGATGTCGAGCAGCGAGTTGCAGCCGAGCCTATTGGCCCCGTGCACCGAGACCGAAGCCGCCTCGCCGATCGCCATCAACCCCGGGACGGTCGCGTCAGGTTCGTCGTCAGTCGGCCGCAGCACCTCGCCGTGGTGGTTCGTCGGAATGCCGCCCATGTTGTAATGCACAGTCGGCAGCACCGGGATCGGCTCGCGGGTGACATCGACCCCGGCGAAGATTTTAGCCGTCTCCGAAATTCCCGGCAACCGCTGGTGCAGGACCTCGGGGGACAAGTGCTCGAGGTGCAGGAGGATGTGGTCCTTCTCCGGACCGCAGCCGCGGCCTTCGCGGATCTCGATCGTCATCGCCCGGCTGACGATGTCGCGCGAGGCCAGATCCTTGGCGTGCGGCGCGTAGGCTTCCATGAAGCGTACGCCCTCGCTGTTGGTCATATAGCCGCCCTCACCGCGCGCGCCCTCGGTGATCAGGCAGCCGGCGCCGTAGATCCCGGTGGGGTGAAACTGGATGAACTCCATGTCCTGCAACGGCAGCCCGGCTCGCAGCACCATGGCATTGCCGTCACCGGTGCAAGTATGCGCGGAGGTGCAGGAGAAATAGGTCCGGCCGTAGCCGCCGGTGGCGAGGACCACGAGATGAGCGCGAAACCGGTGCAGGCTGCCGTCTTCGAGGTTCCACGCCATGACCCCGCGGCAAGCGCCCTCCTCGTCCATGATCAGGTCGAGCGCGAAATACTCGACAAAGAATTCCGCGTTATTGCGCAGGCATTGCTGATACAGCGTGTGAATGATCGCGTGACCGGTGCGGTCGGCGGCGGCGCAGGCGCGACGCGCCGGATCGCCCTCGCCGTATTCCATCATGTGGCCGCCGAACGGTCGCTGATAGATCCGCCCGTCTTCGGTGCGGGAGAACGGCACGCCGAAATGCTCGAGCTCGATGACAGCGGGGATCGCATTGCGGCACATGTACTCGATCGCGTCCTGGTCGCCGAGCCAGTCCGAACCTTTGACCGTATCATACATGTGCCAGCGCCAGTCGTCCGGACCGATATTGCCGAGCGCCGCGCTGATCCCGCCTTGCGCGGCGACCGTATGGCTGCGGGTGGGAAAGACCTTGCTGATGCAGGCTGTCCGCAGCCCTTCGACGGTCATTCCCAATGTCGCCCGCAGACCCGCACCACCGGCGCCGACGACGACCACGTCATAGCTGTGATCGGTAATGTTGTAGGCGGCTGGCATGCGGGGCTCCGATCAGCTCGTCGATCCGAGGGCAATGCTGAGCACTGCGAAGATCCCCGCCACGGCGAAGCCGAAACTGAGCAGACGGACGGCGACGACGAGGCCAAGCTTGGCGAGCTCGGTATGAACATAGTCTTCGATGACCACCTGGAGCCCGAGCGACGCGTGATAAAAAGTCGCAATAAGCAGCAATACCAGCAGGATGGCCGGCAGCGGGAGGCCGACCCAGTTCTGCACAGTCTCGAGATCGGCGCCGACCAGGCCGATAACGGACGCCACGAACCAAAGGCTCAACGGGACCAGCGCGATCGCGGTAACGCGCTGCGCCCACCAGTGCTCGACCCCCTCCTTCGCCGAACCCAGCCCGATTGCACGGCCGAGCGGCGAGCGCATCCGCGATGCCATCATGTCAGGAAACCCGGCATGTCAGGAAACCCAGCGAGCTATCCCGGCGATCCAGGCAGCCAAAGTCAGCACCGCGGTCGCCCCGACGACAATCCAACCACCAATATAGGTCGATTCGAGGTCGAGGGCATGGCCGGTGTCCCAGACGAGGTGACGTATGCCGTTGCACAGGTGATAAAACAGCGACAGCGTCCAGCCGAACAACAGCAAGAGCCCGATCCAGGAGCCGAGGAAATCCTGGACGCCTTCATAGGCCTGCGGCCCGGAAGCGGCGGCAATCAGCCACCACACGAGCAGGATCATCCCGGCGCTCAGCGCGACGCCGGAAGCGCGGTGAAGGATCGACAGAACGGAGGTGAGTTGCCATCGGTAGATCTGAAGGTGCGGCGAAAGCGGCCGGTCGGCGGATCTCATTTACGGCAATTCCAGATTTCCCTTGCGGTCGGCCGCTGTGAATTAGCCCGCGTGCCGAGGAGTGTCAACGCAGGCTCGCCAAGCAGCCGCTTTACTTCTCGCTGGAGAGCCGCTCGATCTCGCCCGCCAACGCCAGTAGCCGGCGTGCGTTTTCCACATGCAAGTTTTCGATCAGCCGGCCTTCGACGAGCACGACGCCCTTGCCCGCCGCTGCCGCTTCGCTGTACGCCGCGACCATTCGACCTCCTCGAGGGTCGGTGCGAATGCGGCGTTTGCGGCAGCGATCTGCTTTGGGTGGATCAATGTCTTGCCGTCAAAGCCGAGCTCGCGGCCTTGCCGGCACGCGGCCGCAAAGCCGTCGTCATCGGAGAGGTCGAGGTGAACGCCGTCGAGAACCGCCAGCCCGTGGGCACGGGTTGCCAGAATGGCGAGGCTAAGGGAGAAAATCAGTGGCAGACGATCGCGGGTCGGGAGCGCGTGCAGGTCTTTGGTCAGGTCCGAGATGCCGAGAACGAGCGCGGCGAGCCTCGGGCTGGCTGCGGCGATCTCGCGGGCATAGAGGATGCCGCGCGGCGTCTCCAGCATGCACCAGACGGCCAGCCGCTCCGGAGCGCCGAACGCGTCGAGCAGCGACACCGTCAGCGCGACCCGGTCGGGATTCTCTACTTTCGGCAACAGCACCGCGTCGATCGGCATCGTGGCAGCGGCCGCGAGATCGGCGTGGCCCCACGGCGTGTCCATCGCGTTGACGCGGATTACCAGCTCGCGGTCGCCATAGCCGCTTCCCGCGAGGGCCGCCGCGACTATCGTTCGCGCGCCCTCCTTCGCTTCCGGAGTCACGGCGTCTTCGAGATCGAAGATCAGCCCGTCGGCAGGCAGCGTTCGCGCCTTCTCGAGAGCCCGCGGGTTCGAGCCGGGCATGAAGAGAAAACTGCAGCGCGGGCGAAGCATGGGGGGTATCGGCGTCCGTGATTGGCTGAACCCTATTCCGCAGCCTTGGCCGCCGGAGACTGCCAGCTCTTCAATACGGGCAGCACGTCTTTGGCGAACAGCCGCAGCGAGGCCTCCGCCTTCTCGTAAGGAATGCCGCCGAAGCGGAAGGCGGCGTTGAGCTCGAAATCGCCGATCACCTCGCGCCGCCCCTCCAATTCGCGCAAGATGCGGTCAGGGGTCCCCCACACGGCGGCTTTCATAAAGCCCTCGACTGCGCCTTCGAGGCCGCCCTTGCGGGCGATTTCGGCCTTCTGCGCATAGGCGTCATAGCCCTTCACAGTGGCGAAGTGCTCGCCGAGGAACTCGTAATGATCGAAGTTGCTCTCGACGAATTTGCCCATGTGCTTGCGGGCCAGCGTCTCCGCTTCGTCGAGCCGCGGCGCGCAGATGCAGAAATCGGTGATCATCATGGTCGGGGCATCGATGCCGTGGAATTTGCGGTGCATTTCGCGGTTGCGCTGGATGGCCGGGAGGCGCATCGGCCACGGGCGGTCGGAGAACATCACCATATGGGCGCCGAGCCGCGCCGCCGAATCCACCGAATCCTCGCTCGACGCGACGGCGTAGATGCGCCCGTCGAAGCTGTATTTCGGGCGGGGGCGCAGCTCGACCCGCGGCTGCTTGTAATAAGTGCCGTCGGCCTCGATCCAACCGGTGCGCAGCGCATTGACGATCATCGGCGCCGCCTCGTCGAACCGGCCGCGGCTCTCGTCCATCGTGCCGCGGAATGCGGCGAATTCGCGTCGCGCCAGGCCCCGTCCGAACCCGAGCCGCAGCCGGCCTTTGCATAAGAGGTCGAGCACCGCCGCTTGCTCGGCGACCCGCAGCGGGTCGTGCCAAGGCAGGATCACGGCGGCGGTGCCGAGATCGATATCCGGGCACACGCCGGCGAGGTAGGTCATCAGCTGCAGATTGTCGGGGCAGAACGAGTAGTCGAAAAAATGATGCTCGGCTGACCATAATGCGTCGAAGCCGAGGACCGGCGCCTGGCGCGCCAAGCGGAGATCTTCGTCCCAGACCTGATCGTCGCCGATATTGTCCCAGCCGTAGCTGGCGAAGATCATCATCAGGCCGACATTCATGCTTCCCTCCAAAGCGGCACGCGAGACCGCTCGACGCTCCTTACGCCTGCATTGGCGCGATGAGTTCCCACATCATCCTCTTTGATATTGTTGACGCGATCGCTGACTGGAGCGATGGTCATTGCGCCGGTGTAGGGGACCAGCAGCCGCTTTGCAGTGGCGTCGGGGGCGGTGAGCCACCGCTGGTAATCGGCAGGCGCTATGATCACCGGCATCCGCTCGTGCACCTCGCTGACCAATTTGTTCGCTCGCGTCGTGATGATCGTGAACGTCTCGACTGGCTCGCCAGTCTCGGGCGTCCATTTTTCCCATAGCCCGGCAAACGCGCACAGCGCTCCGTTGCGCAGCATGATTTTATAGGGCTGTTTCCTCGCCCCTCTCGTCTGCCATTCGTAGAAGCCGTTTGCCGGCACGAGGCACCGTTGCGCGTGAAACGCCGACCGAAAGACCGCCTTATCGTCGATCTCCTCGGCAGCCGCGTTGATCATTCGCGCAGCCAGCGAGAGATCGCGCGACCAGGAAGGCACCAGGCCCCATCGACCAAGCCGGATCGTCCTGAGCTTCTCTGCCGCGACCGCCATGGGAGAGACCTGGGTCGGAGCGATATTGTACCGCGGGACCACGTCGGGCACGTGGTCGACGACGAACTTCTTCTTGATTTCAGCCGCGCTGGCCGTGAGGTAGAAGCGCCCGCACATGAGCCGGACTATAGCACCACGGCGGGCTGGCCGGCATAACTCCTTAACTTCGCGAATATCGACCCGGCGTTCCTCGCGCCGATCGGTTTCCGGTTACGTTACCGGCGGCCGTGGAGCAATAGCGCGGTCATGTAGCCCAGGGCGAAGCCGGCTACCACCATCATGAACGGCTGTTCATAGAGCTGATGGGGTAGAGCGGGGCGGGCGATTTTTCCGGGGAGATTTCGTGCGGCGGGGCTGCCAGGGTCAGCGTACGCGTCTCCAACTCGTTCGCCGACGGACTCTGCGGTCCTCTCCGGAACGCTCGCCTGAGCTCCGGCAGGCTTTGACAGTCGTCGGGCCACTTCCTCCTGCGACATGTCGGGCGTTTCCTTGACGGCGTAGGGCGGCGGGTCTCCATGCCTTTGGCCGATCGCCTCTTCGGCGATCGCGTCCAGATCCTGTTTTCTAGTCTGCATGGTGATCTCCCTCGCTCATCAGGCGGACACACTCATCGAAATACAACATCCTCTGGGGGTCCGAATTCCCGGTCGGCGGTAATGATGGGAGATCGCAGTTCGTTTTCAGGTCTCAGGCTTGACCGGCGCCGATATGCGCGACCGCCTCGATCTCCACTTTGAGCGACGGGTTTGCCAGCGCCGCCACCTGGACCAGAGTGGAGGCCGGGAAGTTGCCGGTAAAGAATTCACGTCTCGCCTGCCACACCTTCTCGCGCTGGGTGATGTCGGTGACGAAGATCGTCACCTTGACGACGTCGGCCATGTTGCCGCCCGCCGCCGCGAGCAAATGGCGGATCTTGGTGAAGATCACCTTGGCCTGGGCGTATTCGTCGCCTTCGCTTCCCCCGGCAGTCATGCCGGCGACGTAGGCGACCCCGTTCACCACCAGGCAGTTCGACCAGGTGCTGGCCTGTGGCTCCGCCACCTCGGGGCTGACCGCACGGACAATCTTGCTCATCGCTACGCTCCCACCTGCTGTTTGAGCTTGGCGACGCGGTCCAGGATGGGCAGGACCTCGTCCGCCTTCGCCGGGGGCACTGGAAAGTTGACCCGCACGACGCCGAGGTCGCGGTAGCGTTTGAGCATATCCGGGTCCTCCGGCGCGCCACCCAACGTCACCGGCAGAGACTTCGGGTCGCGGCCGGCCTCTTCGGCCATCTGACGGAAGCGCGGCAGGTACTCCTGCGGATTGCCGCCGCTGGCGTTCGGGTACCAGCCGTCGCCATAGCGCACCGCCCGGCGCGCTGCCCACGGGAAGGCTCCCCCGAGAAGGACCGGCGGATGAGGCTTCTGCACCGGTTTCGGCCAGGTCATCATCGGCGAGAAATCGACGAGGTCGCCGTGGTACTCCGCGGTCGATTTCGTCCAGATCTCCTTCATCGCTTCGATCTGCTCGCGCATCTTCTTGAAGCGAGAGGTGAATTCCGTGCCGTGGTTCTCGATCTCCTCGGCATTCCAGCCGCCGCCGATGCCGAACAGAAACCGCCCGTTCGAGACCTGGTCGATCGAGGCGACGAGCTTAGCGGTCTGGATCGTGTCGCGCTGGATCACCAGGCACACGCCGGTGCCGAGCTTGAGCCGCTTGGTGACCGCCGCCGCCGTGGCGAGCGTCACAAACGGGTCCATCACATCGTAATACCGCTTCGGCAATTCGCCGCCGCCCGGCGCCGGCGTGCGCCGCGGCACCGGGATGTGCGAGTGCTCGGCCGCCCACAGCGCATCGAGCCCCCGCTCCTCCATCGCCACGGCGAGGTCGGTCGGTGAAATCGAGTAATCGGTGAAAAAGATCGACGCGCCGAATTCCATCGGTCAGCTCCCGGTAATGATGTTCAGAACACGAAGTTACGCCGAGGCGCGCAACGAATAAAGCGCGCCGGTTTTCTCATACAGCTCACGGACGCCAAGTCCGTGGGGTCGCAAAAAGAACGCGTCCCCGGCGGATCCCTTGCACGGACCACTCCGCGGCGGCGAGCCCGATTTTCTGGACCATTGTGACCTTCCTGGACAATGGCCGCTGCGGACTGTGCCGGCTTCCCCAAACGATGTCGAAGGAGGCAACATCCCCCGGCAGCAAACCGGCGAGTGCGACGACAGAGGCCGCACGCGAACGGCGAAGGAGTTGCGTCAGGGTGACGGGTTGCCGAGCGTGTTTTGGAAGCGCAGACTTATCTCGGATGGAGGCTGCATCCGGGGGAGCTCACATGGCCGAATCACATTTTTGGCAGGCGCTCAGCGATACCATCCATCGTTCCGTCAACCTCCGCGTCGTCACTCTGGTCGGCGATGCGCAGGTGCAGGGCACGCTGGAGACATTACAGGTCAGTGCGCCAACCGCGACATCGGGCACGTTGGTTACCGATATCAACATCGTCGGCGGTGACATTACGACGATCATGAGCGAGAAGCTGCTGGGCGCCGATCACGCGGAGCTGCGCGCCGCCCATCAAGCGGCGGTAACCCAAGCCCAGGACATTGTCGCGCGCAACGCCAGCATCCTGGTCTCGATCGCTAAGGAAATCGGCGATCAGCTCGGCGCCCTCCCCGCGCCGTCCTCGCAGGGCCCGGACCGTGGGACCGGTAGCCACGGCTGACGCCATCCCGCAACGGCGGCGGAGCGGCGCCTCCTTGCCGCGCACGCCGGCGCGAAACCGGGGGCAGCAATGAATTCGGGCTTCGACCTGACAGGCACGGCACGCAGCCTGCTCAACATCGAGGTCAACACGATCGTGCGGGACAACATGACAGCCGAGCCGATGCCGGCGTTGCCGCATGCCTTGCTTGACATCGCGGGCGGTTACGCGAACGCGTTATGTGCGCTCGGCGTCGATCTGCCGGCCTATTTCGCGGCGCCGCCGGCCGACCCCAGTACGATCGCCCACGCCTGGCGCGACAACCCGGGCACTGTCAGTGATCTGCTCACTGTTTCCCCTGACACATTCGACCGGTTGCGGTGGGCGGCCAAGAACGCCAGCCAAGCGTCGGGTCCTCAGGCGGTGCGTATCACACCCGCCAAACGGGCCCTGCTCGACCGGATCGTCAACAATAGTGATGCGATTAAGGAGATTTTCAAACGCTTCGACGCGGGCATGAATCAATTTATCGGCAAGACCCGCGCCCAATTGGTGGGTATGCCTATTCAGCCCGGCAGCTACGTCGTCCAAGTCGATGACCTGATCCAGCTGCAGAAGATATGGGATATCGGGATGGAGGAGATCGTCGCCCAGACCGTAGTGCACGTTACTGGAGATATCACCATGCGCGTGCAGGACCCGCTGGGCCGTCCTGGATCGGAGACGCTGTTCGCGATCCATCGTCAAAGTGTTGATGTGTCCGTCGCCTGCTGGCACTACCTGCTCGACGTCGTCCGGGAGATCGCCGGCGCTACCGTTCGCGCATTGCTCGGACGAACCGTCTAAGTCGATGCCGGTCTGGCTCGCTTCAGTCAAGACCGACGTCAGCGCCCTTGCAGCGGCGTGGCGCTCGGCACGCGGCGGCTGGCGGGCGGCTTGGCGCGACGCGGCTCAGCTGCTGTCGCACCGTCGCATCGTAATTGATACGGAGGCACAGACGCGGGATGGACCACGGGTCGTGTTGCGCACGCGGGTTAGGCTCAGTGGTGATGTGCAAACCGACATCCTCCGGTGCTGGCTCTATGGCGCACCGCGCGAAACGGTCGAACCGCTAATTACAGCCCATTTTCAGTCGGTCGGTGACGCAGCTAAGGGTTGGTCCGCGGTGCCGGCAGGGGTCCGCGCGGCATCGCTGCTCGGTGTCGCAGCGGGAATGATCCCTGCGAGCGCCTTCACGATCCGGCTGGCATTCCAGGGTCAATGGCACACAATTTACTCGGCACTGCTGACGAATTGCTGGCTACTGTCCAGCATCGGCATCACCGGCGCCGGCGTCCTGCTGCGCTGGCCCGTGCGCTTTTGGCTACGACGGAAATTCCGCGCCGGCCTGTCTGGCGCACGGGCTTCGACCGGATAGCTTCGAAATAAACGGCGCGGTGTTCAGCGCGCGTGGGCCTGCCGGATCGCGCGCCACACGCGTTCGGGGGTCGCCGGCATGTCGATGTGGGTAACGCCGTATTCCGACAGCGCGTCGACGAGCGCGTTGATCACCGACGGGATCCCGCCGGCGCAGCCGGCTTCGCCGCAGCCTTTCGCTCCGAGGACGTTGGTCGTTGCCGGAACCGGATGGAATTCGTGCGTGAACATCGGGGCGTCCTCGGCGCGCGGCAACGCGTAATCCATGTACGAGCCGGTCAGCAGCTGGCCCTGCTCGTCGTAGATCGTATGCTCGCGCAGTGCCTGGCCGATGCCCTGCACGATCCCGCCATGCGCTTGGCCATTGACCAGCAGCGGGTTGATGACGGTGCCGAAATCATTGACGAACGCATAGCGGACCACGTCGACCATGCCGGTCTCGGGGTCGACCTCGACTTCGGCGATATGGCAGCCGTTCGGGAAAGCGGAGGGCGGGCCGTCGGCGACGAGCTGCACATCGAGGGTCTGCGGCAATTCCGCCGGCAACTTCAGGCCGGAGCGGATCTTTTCGGCCAATTCCATAATGTCGACCGAGCGGTCCGTGCCGGCGATCACGAACCGACCGGCGCGGAATTCGATGTCGGCGACCGCCGCCTCCAGCACATGCGCGGCAATCTGCTTGCCGGTCTCGACCACCTTGTCGCTGGCCGCGACGATCGCGGTGCCGCTCGTCATCATCGATTTCGAGCCGCCGGTGCCGCCGCCGGCGATCAATTCGTCGCTGTCGCCCTGCAGCAGCCGGATCTTCTGGAACGGGATGCCCAAACGCGTGCCGAGCACCTGCGCGAACGGCGAGGCGTGGCCCTGTCCATAATCGAGCGTGCCGGTGATGATCGTAACGGTGCCGTCCGGCTCGAAGCGGATGCCGCCCATTTCGCGACCGGGCGGGCCGGTCAATTCGAGATAGTCGCTGATACCGCGCCCGCGCAACCGCCCTCGCGCCCGGCTTTCGTCCTTGCGCGCGGCAAAGCCGTCCCACTCGGCGAGCGCCAAGGCTTGGTTCAGCAAGTTCGTGAAGTCGCCGCTGTCATAGGTGGTGCCGTTGGGGGCCTTGTAGGGCATCGCGTCGGGCGGGATGTGGTTGCGCCGGCGCAGCTCGACGCGGTCGATCCCCGTCTCTGCCGCGGCCGCATCGACCAGCCGCTCCATGTAGTAATTGGCCTCGGGCCGGCCGGCGCCACGATAGGCGCCGATCGGCGTCGTGTTTGTGAACACGCATTTTGTCGAGACCTCGATCAGCGGGGTCTTGTAGACGCCAAGCGTGTTCCTGACCGCGTTGCGGGTCGGCGGACCCGGCGCGCCGTAAGTCGCGCCGAGATTGCCGAAGATGGTCAGCCGCACCGCCAGAAAATTGCCGTCGCGGTCGAGAGCCAATTCGGCTGTCGTCTCGGCGTCGCGGCCATGTGTGTCGGATAGGAAACTGCCCGAGCGGTCGTCAGTCCATTTGACCGGGCGGTCGAGTTCGCGGGCCGCATGCACGATGCAGTAATATTCGGCGTAGGTCGGCTGTTTCATGCCGAACGAGCCGCCGACGCGATCGGTAATCACGCGCAGCTTGTCGCGCCCGACCCCAAACACCCCGGCGATGTAATTGCGGAACCCGAACACCCCCTGGCCCGGGACATGGAGGGTCCAGTGCTGGCGCGCGGCGTCGTACTGGGCAACACCGGAGCGCGGCTCCATCGCATTGACGACAATGCGGTTGTTGCGCAGCTCGAGCCGCGTCACATGCGCGGCGGCGGCAAAAGCGGCGGCAACCTTCTCGCTGTCGCCATAGTGAAAATCGAGCCCGACATTGGCGGGCACATCGTCGTAGAGAAGCGGCGCTCCAGGGGCGGCAGCCTCCCGGGCCGTCGTGACGGCAGGCAGCGGGTCGATATCGACGACCACCGCTTCCGCGGCGTCTCTGGCCTGGGCGGCGGTCTCGGCGACGATTGCGGCTATCGGGTCGCCGACATAGCGGACCTTGCCGGTCGCCAGCGCATGCCGCACCGGGCTCAGCATCGGTGTCCCATCCCGATTGTTCATGACCTGCCGCGGGGGCAGCGGGCCGACCCCGGCTGCTTCCAGCTCCGCAGCAGTATAAACTCCGAGCACCCCCGGCATGCCGCGCGCCGCCGCGGTGTCGATGCCGCGGATGATCCCGTGCGCATAATGGCTGCGCACGATCGCGCAATAGGCTTGGCCCGGAAGGTTGATGTCGTCGGTGAACCGGCCCTTTCCGGACACCAGCACCGGGTCTTCGCTGCGCGGCACCGGCTGCCCGATCGCATATCGATCGAGATCGAGCAGTGTCGGATCGACGAAATCATCCATGCGTCATCTCCTTCGCCAGCCGCAACCTAGCGCCTCGATGCAGCAGTCGCCAAGCGCGGAGGCATCGTCTAAATCCACACAATCCTACAACATTGAGGCATAGTGATGCGCACGGGACTTGGCCGGCACAGACATAAGCACACGGGCTTGCTCGCCGCGCGCATCGCGCGCCATTGGGCGCGCCGCCCGAGACGGGGGCTGCTGGCATTGCTCGGCCCCGGTTTGATCACCGGCGCCTCCGACGACGATCCGAGCGGGATCGCGACCTATTCGCAGGCCGGCGCGCAATTCGGCTACAGCATGGTTTGGGTCATGCTGTTCACGTGGCCTCTGATGGCTGCCATCCAGGAAATCAGCGCCCGCATCGGCCGCGTCACCGGGCATGGCATCGCCGGCAACATCCGGCACTATTACCCGCCCTGGCTGCTGCGGGGGATCGTCGCGCTTCTGCTCGCCGCCAACATCATCAACCTGGGGGCCGATCTCGGCGCGATGGGGGAGGCCTTGCGGCTGCTGATCGGCGGCCCGCCGCATCTCTATGTCGTCGCCTTTGCGGTCGGCTGCGCGCTCCTCGAGATCTTTGTGCGCTACGAGCGCTATGTCTCGATCCTGAAATGGACGAGCGTCACATTGTTCGCCTATGTCGCGACGGCGCTGGTGGTCGACGTGCCGTGGGCTCGGGTCGCCCACAGCCTCGTCGTGCCGACGCTCAGCTGGGACAAGGACTACCTTGTCGCGATCGTCGCCGTGCTCGGCACGACGATCACGCCCTATTGCTTTTTCTGGCAATCATCGGAGGAGGCGGAGGAGGAGCGCATCGATCCCGCCGCCCATCCGCTGATCGAAGCGCCTGAAGAAGCCCGAACCGAGATCGGCCGCATCCGGATCGACACCTATCTCGGCATGGGGTTTTCCAACCTGATCAGCCTCTTCATCATCATCACCACGGCGGCGACCCTCAATGCGCACGGCATCACCGACATTCAGACCTCCTCGCAAGCCGCGGAGGCGCTGCGGCCGATCGCCGGCGTCTTCACCTTTGCGCTGTTCGCCGCCGGCATCATCGGCATCGGCGTGCTGGCCGTGCCGGTGCTGGCCGGGTCGGCCGCCTATGCCCTCGGCGAGGCGTTGGATTGGCCGACCGGGCTCGCCCGCAGGCCGCTCGATGCAAAGGCCTTCTACGGCGCGATCGCGGCCGCCACCTTGATCGGCGTCGCGATCAACTTCGTCGACCTCGATCCGATCAAGGCGCTGTTCTGGTCGGCCGTCATCAACGGCGTGGTCGCGGTGCCATTGATGGTCGTCATCATGCTGATGGCCATGCAGCGGCAAGTGATGGGAGCCTTCACCCTGCCGCGGCTGCTATGGGTAATGGGTTGGCTATCCACCACCGCAATGACCGCTGCCGTGACCGCGATGTTTGTGACCTGGTAAAAGGAGCCGAGCCCGAGCGCTAATGACCAAAACCGAACAGGGCTTGCGCGTTGTGGTGGAGGATCTTGTCGGTGTCGGCCTTCGGCAGGCCCAGCCGCTCGATATAGGCGAAGGTCTCCTTGTATTCCTCGTAATCCTGCAAGACCGGGTAATCGCTGCCGGTCACCAGGTGGTCCGCGCCGAAGGCTTCGAGGGCGCAGGTGAACGCCGCCTTCGAGCCGTAGCACACCGTGTCGTAATAGAATTTCTTGGCGGTGACGCTCGGCGCCTCGGCGAGGTTGGGGTGGCCGCTCTGGCTCTGGCCCTGCTTGTCGAGGCGGTTGAGCAGCATCGGGACCGGGCCGCCCAGATGCGGCACGATGAATTTGATGTTCGGGTAGCGGTGCGGGATCTGCTTGGCGATCATGTGCAACACAAAGGTCGCGTCCTCCAGCGAGGTGCCGACCGACGCCCGGAAATTGTAATCGACGATGAACGGCGAGCAGATCCCGGTTCCCGCCGGATGCACGAAGAGAACCGCGCCGCGCCGGTTCATCTCGGCATAGATCGGCTCGAACTCGGTCTCGGCGATCGAGCGGTTGAGGCAGATGATGTTCATGTTGACGCCGACGCAGCCGAGCTGGTCGAAGCCGCGCTCCATCTCCTTCAGCGCGGCGTCGATATGCGGCAATGGCAGCATCACGTATGAGGCGATCCGCTTCGGGTAGCGGTGCGCCAATTCGGCGTAGCCGTCGTTCAGCATCTGCACCGCTTTGACGCCCTCCGCCTCGTCGGGCAGGTAGGGCGGATGGTTCGGCGACAACACCTGCTTCTCGACCCCCGCCTCCTCCATCAGCTGGAACCGGCCCTCGATGTCCTCCGGGGAGTCGGAGAACGGGTGCCGCGCCATCCCGCGCTTGACCGGCAGATGAACCGGGGACGCAAACCGGTCGCCCATAAACTCGCTGAAATTTTTCGGCGTATAGTGCGCGTGGACGTCGCAGATCATCAGGAATTTCCTTTGCCTGGAGAGATGACGCGGGTTAGGTCAACCTAAGCCGAGCCGGCGAAGGGTTGCAAGGAGCCGTCGATGGAGCCAGTCGGTCTGAAGGTGAATGGCAGCGAGGTCAGTGTGACCGCGGACGAACAAACCCCGCTGCTCGACATTTTGCGCAATCACCTCGGTCTGATGGGGACCAAGTTCGGCTGCGGCCTCGAGCAATGCGGCTGCTGCATGGTGCTGGTCGACGGCAGACCCGAGAAATCCTGCGGCAAGCCGCTCTCGGCCGTCGCGGGCAAGGAAATTGTGACGATCGAAGGCCTGGGCACGCCTGACCGGCCGCATCCGCTGCAGCGAGCCTTCATCGACGAGCAAGCCGGCCAGTGCGGCTACTGCCTGCCAGGCATCCTGATGACAGCCAAGGGATTACTCGACCAAAACCCGTCGCCGTCGCGGAAGGAGATCGCCGAGGCGCTGGACGACAATATCTGCCGTTGCGGCAGCCACATTCGGATCCTGCGCGCCGTCGAACGCGCCGCCCGTTTACTGCGCGAAGGAGCTGCGCAATGAGCGCGTCACCGACCTTGCCGCCGCTGCTGGCCGCCAATCCGCGCCTCGATCAGTGGGTCCGATTTCCCTCACCCGGCCATGTCACGGTTTCGACCGGCCGGGTCGAAATCGGCCAGGGCGTGCTGACCGCAATGCTGCAGATCGCCGCCGAAGAGCTCGACGTCGCGCCCGACCGCATCCTGCTGCAGACCGGCGACACCGACCTGACGCCCAATGAGGGCTACACCGCGGGCAGCCAGTCGATCCAATTCGGCGGCGTCGCATTGCGCCAGGCATGCGCCGAGGTGCACGCCTCGTTTCTCGATCATGCGGCGGCGAATTTCGGCTACTCCCGCCCGGATTTGGCGGTGCGCGATGGGGCGATAATCCATCGGGGAGAGCCGACCGGCCATGATTATTGGTCGCTCGCCGGCGCCGTCGATCTCGGGCGGCATGCGACCGGTCTGCCGGCAACCAAGAGCGCGAGAGACTATCGGGTCGTCGGGCAGAACGCGCCGCGCGTCGACCTCGCCGCGAAGGTGTTCGGCGAGCCCATCTTTGCCCACGACATGGCTCTCGACGGCATGGTGCATGCCCGTGTCGTGCGCCAGCCGCGCCGCGATGCGACGATCGCAGCGGTCGACGAGGCCGCGCTCCGGCGCGCCGCCAAAGGGCCGATCGAGATCGTTCGCGACGGCAACTTCCTCGCGATCCTCGGCGCGGACGAGACAATCGTCGAAGCCGTCGCCGCCGCCGCGCCAAATCACGTCACCTGGGACGGGGTCGACGCGATAAATCCATTCCAGGAAGAGGCGCGGTGGCTCCTGCAACAGCCCTCGATCGACCGAACCATCGGCCCCCCTCCCCCACCCGATCCGTCAGCGGCGGCCAGCCGCCAATCGGCAACCTATACCCGAATGCACATCGCCCACGCCTCGGTCGCGCCGTCCTGCGGGCTCGCTCTCTATGGCGACGGACGGCTGACGGTGTGGACCCATTCGCAGGGGGTCTACCCATTGCGTGATGCTCTGGCGCGGACATTGAAGTTCGATCCGGCGGCGATTTCGGTGAAGCACGTCCAGGGTCCCGGCTGCTACGGCCACAATGGCGCCGACGATGCGGCGGCCGACGCGGCGGTCATCGCGTTTCGCCGGCCAGGGCAGCCGGTGAAAGTCCGCTGGCGGCGCGAGGAGGAATTTGGCTTCGAGCCGGTCAGCCCGGCGATGCTGGTGACGGTCAGCGCCGCGCTCGACGGCGCGCAGCGGCCGGCCGACTGGACTACCGAGATCTGGAGCGGCCGGCACACCAGCCGTCCGGGCGGCGGCGGCAATCTGCTCGCCGCCGAGGCTCTGCCGAACCCGCCACCCGCGCCGCCCGCTTCCGAATCGTCATATCCGCCGGGCGCCGGCACCCGCAACGGCGAGCCGCTTTACGCATTCCCGGCCAAGCGCATCCTCCATCACCTGATCGCCGAAACGCCGGTGCGGACCTCGTCATTGCGCGGGCTCGGCGCGACATTGAACGTCTTCGCGATCAAATCCTTCATGGACGAATTGGCCGAGCGGGCCGGCATGGACCCGGTCGCCTACCGGTTGTCGGTTCTATCGGATGCGCGGGCCCGTGCGGTCGTAGAACATGCCGCCCGCCTCGCCGATTGGCAGGCCGGAGTGCCGCCGGGCACGGGACGCGGCCGCGGGATCGGTTTCGCGCGCTACAAGAACCTCGCCGCCTACGCCGCCGTCGCCGCCGAGGTCGAGGTCGACGAAGTTGTTCGGCTGCTGCGCGTGTGGTGCGCGGCGGATGCCGGGCTCGTCATCAACCCCGACGGCGCGCTCAACCAACTCGAAGGGGGCATCATCCAGGCGGCGAGCTGGGCCTTGAAGGAAGGTGTGCGGCTCGACACCGGCGGCATCAGTTCGCGCGACTGGGAGAGCTACCCGGTGCTGCGCTTCAGCGAGGTCCCGGAGGTGCTGGTGGAGCTGCTCAACCCCGCCGCCGATCTCCCGCCCCTCGGCGTCGGCGAAGCCAGCGGCGGTCCGACCGTCGCCGCAATCGGCAACGCCGTCGCGCACGCCCTCGGCGCCCGCCTGCGCGACCTGCCGCTCACCCGCGACCGGGTGATGGCGGCCTTGCTGAAGGGGTAGCTCAAGCCTGGCAGCACCCGGTGCGGCCCCGAAGCTCAGCACGGAGCCGGGTTCGCAAAGCGCGTCACCTTCAGGTTGCCCGCGCGCTGTTTCGCCTGCCACAGGTCATATTCGAGCTGCATCTTGAGCCAAGTTTCAGCGGTGCTGCCGAAAGCCTGTTCCAACCGTATCGCCATTTCCGGCGAGACGCCGGTATGGCCGTTGAGCAATTCCGACAGCGCCTTGCGCGTCACACCCAGGCCCTTCGCCGCGTCAGTAACGGAAAGGCCGAGCGGTTCGAGACACAGCTCCTTGATGATCTCGCCGGGATGCGGCGGGTCATGCATTCTCGACATGGTTTCTCACCTCCTCGCGTGCGGTCAGTGGTAATCCACCAGATCGACATCGGTGGCGTCCGGCCCATCGAACTCAAAGACGACGCGCCAATTACCCGATACCGAAACGGCCCATTGCCCGCGCCGCTCGCCTCGCAACGGGTGAAGCCGCAAACCCGGCAAATTCATTCCTGCCGGATTGGTGGCGTTGTTCAGGGCCAGTAGGATTTGCCGCAGCTTGCGCACATGCTGAGCATTGACCCCGCTGGTATCGCCGGACATGAACAACCGTTCCAACCCCTTGTGACGAAACCGCACAATCATCACGACACTCGTAACGTGTCGGGTTACTAATCTCAAGCGCGGAAAAAATCGGATACGGGGATAGCACGCGTAGGGCGGAAAAGCGCCAGCGCCTTCCGCCTCTCCCCAAAGCCGGGCATACTCCGATCATGCCGGATTATCGTCGCAATCGGGTTCCAGGTGGGACATTCTTCTTCACTGCGAACCTGCTGGACCGCCGGTCGGATTTGCTGGTGACACAAATCGACGCGTTGCGGGATGCGGTTCGTCAGGTCCGCGCCCGCGCGCCGTTCCACATCGACGCCTGGGTCGTGGTTCCCGACCACATGCACTGCCTATGGACCCCTGTTCGAGCCAGGGGCAGGCTATTGCCGGAAGGCGATGCCGATTTCCCGGGCCGTTGGCGCGCGATCAAGAAAGGGTTTTCGAAATCCGTACGCATCGGTGAACCGCGATCGCCGGTCATGATCCGCCGGGGCGAGCGCGGCATCTGGCAGCGACGATACTGGGAGCACACGATCCGCGACGAGCAGGACTTCGCTACTCACTTCGACTATGTTCATTTCAACCCGGTGAAGCACGGTTTGGTTGAGCATCCGGCGCAGTGGCCGCATTCCTCCTTTCGCCGCTGCGTGGCCGGCGGCCTGTACCCGGCGGGGTGGATGCGCAGCGCCGGCGAACCGCCGGAGACGGGTGAGCGGCGATAAATCGAAACGGCCAAAGCCGGCGCAGGCAGAACGTATCATTCCAGACCATCATTGTTGGGCACGGCCCGACACGCAGACGACAGTTAGCGGCGGAAGGCGCTGCGCTTTTCCGCCCTACGCTTGCTGGTTGACTGTAGCCCCGATCCGGGGCAAGCAGGTAGGCATGCCCTCTGTAAGATCCCGCCGCTCTGGCCCACAGGCCCGCCAGCACGAAGGCGACATCAACGTCAAGCCAGTGGCTACGGGCAAGCTGCACGAACCGCACCCGTGACAATGCGGGTGCGGTTGCCATCCCGTCGATGGGCTGGCCTAGATGCCCATAGACCCCGACCATGGAAACAGACGACCAAGTGCATTTTTTGCGGCGTGGAGGCGTCCCAGACGCCCGAAGGTGCACTGACAAGAGAGCACGTTTATTCAAACTGGACGCGTCGCTTCGTGCCGCAAATCCTAAAATGTTCAGATCACTTCGCGCGACCGCCCACCTCGACCACACTGACTTTGTATTTGCAAAGCGCCCTGGTGACGTGCGCGATTGGCAAGTCCTATGCGTCTGCGCGGCGTGCAACAACGGATGGATGCGGCAGCAGATCGATGATCGAGCACGGCCGATAATGATACCGCTCATCAAAGGCCAACAAGTGCGCTTATCGCCAGACCAGCAGCGGATCATCGCCACCTGGGCGGCAATGAAGGCGATGGTTGCAGAGTACGGTGAGTCGGAGTGTGTCACCACTCACCATACGCAGCGTAAATATTTAATGCAACATTGTCATCCACCGAAAAGAGGCTGGTCTATCTGGATCGCGCATTACCGTATGGCGAATGCGCCGATGCTATGGTTCGCGTCACCTTTTCTTGTTCTTCCCGATCACGTCGTCGCGCGGCGGGTAGATCGACGCGCGACCTACTATAATGGTCACGCTAGCACGCAAGTCATCGGCGAGCTTCTCATTCACGTCATACGTTCGCCGCATCCGCGCCTCGCGACGATGTTTCAATTCCACCTGCCTCCCAGACAGGCGATTTTTCGAATATGGCCGCCGACCGTCTACGGACTCGGTTGGCCCGCCGGCACGATTGATGATGCCAGTGCCAGCTACATCGCCGACGCGGTGAAGGGTTTCATGATTAGAAGCGGCCAACGCTCCTCTATTAAGGCGATAGGGTCCCCATTAAGGCGATAGGGTCCCCGTGAGTGGGCGCTTGTTGAGAATAGCCCTTAGGAGTGCTAAGGCGTATCGTGCTGCTTCCAAGCTTCCATAAGTGTTTTCAACTACATTTGCGACGACCAATTGTGGGCCAAGCTCGACCCTGCGAAGCACATCTGCAAAATTTGACACCTGCTCAATATCCGCCGTGGGCAGAAGTTCCCGCGCGTGCTTTTCAAATAGAGACGCAAGGTAACTCCCTTTCTCGTGCTGAAGGGCTGAAATCATCGTCTCAACATTCAACTCTCGACCCTTTCCCGTCAGTGCAATCCCCAGTTCTAGACACGCCTGAACGCGATTACACTCTTTATTTTTGGGTTTAGCGTTGCCCATTTCTTTGCCCGCGATTGACGCATAAAGATGCATCGCCCGACCGTGAACTTGTCGCCATCCTTTTGTGTTCCAGTTCTTGTATTGAACTACCAAAAAGGCGAGCGCAAAAATGCTAATGACAATGGCAATCCAGCGAACAATCCCACTCGATGCGAGGGAGATCACAACGAACGCGACGAAGAGGAGGACCGAGCCCCACCCAATCCAAATTGCCACTTGAGGCCAGAAACCATCGCCTTTTTGTTGAAGTCCGAAACCATTGCCTTGTCGTGTCCCGTGGGCGCCCGCATCGTTCACGGTACGCACAAGGCCGAACAGTGCATCACCGCGATTTTGTTCGCCCTTAGGACGAGAGACTCACCCATCATCGATTTTCCAGAACATCCACTTCCGCGACTTTTCCCAGACGACCACCGCCAGTGATTTTCCATAGGCGCGTTATGCCGCTCAGCACCGCGCTCGACACGTGAGTCGGGATAAGTACGGGATCCGGCTCGGCGTTCTGGAAACCACGAGAAAATGAAACGAGCCGTGATTTACAGCATCTCTTGGGCTCAACGGCAACACCACCAGCAACATTCACGGCGACCACGCCGTCGATGAGCGGCCATTGAAAAGGCCCGCTCGCATCCGCTGTTGCCATCTGGTCGGTGAGATTATTGCCGAATTCCAGGCCGTTGCCACTTGGTCAGGAGAACGTAGGAATTCCCTGCGGCACCGGGGGATTGGCAAAAAGACAATCATGTAAATGCCGCAATCGCATCATATACTCGCGGGCCATTCCGGTCCGTGAGCCGACGCGAGATTGCGATGAAGGAGTTGCCGACGCCTGATCTCGACCAGATAAAACAGGAGGAACAGGAGCGCGGGGACGGGCATGGGCGGTTTCCCAAGGGTCGGCCGTGGGCGACGCCGTGGGGCGGAGACCACGACGCCGCACGACCGCGTGATGCTGGCCGTGCTGGGCCAGGGCTTGGTTGCGGCCGGGGGCCACTGTGGCTTTTGAGCCCGACGTGACCCACCCTGGCCTTCCATGCTCGTGAGAGGGCATAACGACGAGCCTACGCCAGAGGATGCGCTCTCTCACACCAGTCGTGATTGCAAGTTCCCCATCGGCGGGCGCGGCTGACCCGCCCTGGATGAAACCGCCACCAGAGCGCTTTCCCGGCGAAAGCCGGGACCCATCTATCCCGTGCTCGTGCCGCCGAAAGATGGACCCGGCTTTCGCCGGGGAAGCGTTCAATATTGGTCTGCCGTCACGAACCGCTTTGTTTCTTGCGAGCGACAGCGAAGCCATCTCGGGCCGCTGAGCGCTCGATGGTCGAGATTGCTTCGTCGCGCAGGGCGCGCCTCGCAATGACAGCGCCGATCCGATCGGAATCTGCTCTAGCCCCAGGTGGCTTGACCGCCGACGGCGGTGATCGTGATGTGCCCCATTGTCGTATTGGCCTTGGCGCCGTGCCAATGGCGTTCGCCGGCCTTGATGTGCACGACGTCGCCGATATTGATCTCGCGCTGTTCGTGCTCCGTCGCCACCATGCCGGAGCCGGAGGTCACGACCAGTATCTGGTCGCAGCTATGGGTATGCCAACCCGTCGTGCAGCCTTGGCTGAAGTTGACGACGCTGCAGTTGTAGTTCGCGGAGTCCCCGGGCTCGATGATGGTCTGACGCGACCGGGAAACCGGGCCGGTCCAGCCTTCGATCCGCTCGGCGCCTTCCACTGGGAGGTTCGGAACGTCTTTAAGCGTGACCACCTTCATGATGACTATCTCCTCGTGTTGACGGGTCTAAAATGTTATCCGAAATCCGAAGTATTTGCCCACTGTATTACAGCTGCATGGTCAGGCTGGCGAGGGCGGCTTCGGCGGCGGTGAGGCCGGAGAGATAGGCGCCGTGCGCGGTCGAGAAGAAATTGGGCGAGGTGGCCTCGCCGGCGAAGAACAGGCGGTCGTCGACCGGTGCGGCTAGCGCGGCGCGGTCATCGGCGTGACCCGGCAGCGCATAGGAATAGGAGCCGCGCGACCAGGGGTCTTGCAGCCAGGCGGTCGCGGCGAGCGGCGCTATTTTTCGGCGGATGTCATTGCCAAGGAGGCGCGCGAGCTCGCCGGCGGCGAAGGAGAACATCGCCCCCTGCCCTTCCCGCTCGAGCGCCGCCGCGAACCGCCCGCCGAAAAAGGTGTAGATCGCCGGCCTATCGAGGGGCCGCACCTGGTAGGTCATCGTCTCGCGCGAGGTCGTCGAGCCGACGAGAAACATGTCCGGCTCGATGCTGGGAGGCGAGCCCGTCAGCGAGATGAAGAGCTTGTCGTCGACCCCCAGCGGCAAGCCGGCTGCCGCAGCGAACTTGTCGGGCAGCGGCGGGTCGAAGCGCAGCAGTTCCGCAGCGAGGATCGAGGTCGGCACGGTGACGATGACCCGCTGCGCCGTGACCGTGCCGCGGGTCGTTTCGAGCCGGATAGCCCGGCCGCCATGGTCGATGCGCGAGACCGCCGTGTCGAGCACGACCGGGAGTCCCTCGGCGAGCCTCTCGAAGAGCCGGCCATAGCCCTCGCGCAGCCGCCAGTTGGTCCCGCTGTCCTCGTAGCGGACGTAGTCCTTGACCGAGATGCGGTCGAGCTCGGCGCCGTTTCCCCAGGTGCTGGTCGCGTCGAGCAATTGGTTCCAGCGCCCGGCCGGCGGCACCAGGCTCGCCAATGGCCGATCGGCCGGTTCGGCGGCGGCTTTTCGGCGCGCCCGGCTTTGTGCTTCGCGGGTCGCGAGCCAATCGGCTTCGGCCTCGACGGTTTCGCCGCTGCGGCGCAGGCGGGTCGTCCATTCGGGCGGCCGACGCTGGATCGAGAAGCCGAGCTCCCGGGCGATCGGCGACAGCGGGTTGCGGTCGGCCGAATGCAGCCATTCGGCGCCGCGGTCGAGCGCAAACCCGGCCGGCTCGATCGTGTGCACGCGGCCGCCGACCCGGTCGCGCGCTTCCAGCACGAGGACCGAGACCGAGCCTTTATCGACCAGCCGCCGTGCGGCGCCGATTCCTGCGGCGCCGGCGCCGACGATCGCAATGTCGACCTCCGATCGGAGCCCGGCCATATCTCAGCGGCGCGCCGAGCGGATCTCGGGGGTGGCCGCGGCAATCTCGCTGACCAGCTTGTTGGTCATGGCGTCGGCAAAGGAATGAAAATCCTCGACGACCCTGAGAAAAGCGCCCGGACCGCCGATGACGTTCTGCCGATACCATTCGGGCAGACCGCCCGGCGGCTGGGTGTGGAACGCATAGCCCGGGTTCGGCTTGTCGTTGAAGATGGCGAGCCCGTTGATCGTCACCCCCTGCCCTACGGCCTGGTCGCGCGCATCGGTAACCGAGCGGCCGGAATTGTTGGTACCGTCACCGGATATATCGATGATGTGCCGGTTGGCGCGCGGCGGAGCCGTGGCAAATCGCTCCATTGCGAAGTCGATGGCGCCGCTGATCGAGGTGCGCCCGATGAACGAGCGCGGCGCGGCGAGGATTGCCGCCGCGAGCCCGCCGGCATCCTCCTCGTCGCGGATCACCGTCCAGTCGGCGACGACATTCTGCTCCCCGGCGCCCGACCATTCGACAAAGCAGATCGCGATCGCACCGGTAGTCCCGCCGCGGATCGCCGCGAGGACGCGCGGGTCGGTCAATGCCGCGGAGTAACCCTTGCGCTGCAGCGCGAACTCGCTTTCATCGATGCTGCGCGACACATCGGCAGCGAGCACGAGCAGCAGGTCGGTGGTCTGCGCGCCCGCTCTTCCGCTGAACGCGAGCAGGGCAGCCAGGAAGACCGCAGCCGAAACAGCAGATCGCATCGGGGGCACCCTCTTGATCGGAGGGCGAGGATAGGCCGGCCGGCAGCGCCGCGGAAGGGTGTCGCCGGACCCGTGACGGAACCCCACATCTCCGGTCGGAGATTACCGATTATGCATATCGCCCAGACCCGCCTTTCGATCGACACCGCGCCGCGCGAGATCAAGGAGATCACCGCCGAGGTGGCGCAATGGACCGAGCGTCAGCGGATCTCGGTCGGCCTCTTGACCCTCTACATCCCGCATACTTCGGCGTCGCTGCTGATCCAGGAGAATGCATCGCCCGACGTGCGGCGAGACCTCGATGCTTTTCTGCGCCGCCTCGTGCCCGAGGATGTCGCGCTCTACCGTCACAACGACGAAGGGCCCGACGACATGCCGGCCCATATCAAGAGCGCGCTGACCCAGACGCAGCTCAGCATCCCCGTCACCGACGGGCGGCTGCAGCTCGGCGCCTGGCAGGGCGTCTTCCTGCTCGAGCACCGCGCCTCGCCGCACCGCCGCGCGCTCGTCCTGACCCTGATCGGCGAGCAGCAGTAGCGCCGCTCAGCTCTGCATCGCTTGGGTCACGGCGCCACCGGTGGCGGTGCGGCCGCCGTCGATAACATATTGCGCGCCGGTGATCGCCGAGGCGAGGTCGGAGCACAGGAAGAGCACCGTGTTGGCGATTTCTTCCGGGTTGACGTAGCGGCCCATCGGGATGGCCGATTGGTAGCGGCGGCTGACACTCGCCGGGTCGGACGGGTTGAGCTGGGCTTCGAGCGAATGGATCATCCGCGTGTCGACCGGACCGGGGCAGACGGCGTTGACGCGGATCCCTTGGCGGGCGACCTCGCCGGCGGCGGTTTTGGTCAGGCCGATCACCGCATGCTTCGAGGCGACGTAGGCCGGCATACCGGGCGTAGCCACGAGGCCCGCGACCGAGGCGGTATTGACGATCGCGCCGCGCCTTTGCTGCAGCATGACCGGCAATACGTGGCGCAGGCCGAGAAAGACGCCCTTGACGTTGACGCCGATGACGGCGTCGAACACATCCTCGTCATATTCGGCGGTGTGCGCCCATTTGCCTTCGATCCCGGCGTTATTGAAGAAGCAGTCGATCGCGCCGTAGGCGTCGAGCGCCGCCTTCACATAATCCCGCACCTCGGCCGATTTGGTGACATCGGCCGAGACGAACTGCGCCTCGCCGCCCTGCTGCCGGATGACCCCGGCGGTAGCCTCCCCGGACGCGCTGTCACGGTCGACTAGGACGACCTTGGCGCCGCCCCTGGCAAAACCGAGCGCAGTGGCGCGGCCGATCCCATTGGCGCCGCCGGTGATCAGCGCGACTTTGCCGGTAAAGTCCAAATCCATGGCGTTCCTCCCTTCATGGTCAGTTTTTGTGGCCGATGAGCCGGGTCCATTTCTCGAGCGCGACGAGCATGTCGCGGATGAACCCCCGCGCGGCGTCGTCGGTCAAGCGGCCAGACTGATCGAACTTGGTCTGCGCCTGGCCGATCTGCACCTCGGGCTTGTTCAACGGGTGCATGTCGAGATAGACGCAGCTGCGGCGCAGATCGTATTGGGCGCGCGCCGAGCCCGACATCCCGGCGGCGGCGCCCATGATCGCCACCGGCTTGCCGGCAAAGGGCTGGTCGGGCGGGCGCGAGGCCCAGTCGATCGCGTTCTTCAAGACGCCGGACATCGAGTAGTTGTATTCAGGAGTGACGAAGAGCAGCGCGTCGGCTACGGCGATCTGGGCCCTGAGCTTTTCGACGGGCGGCGGGAACCCGAGGGCGCGAACGTCTTCGTTGTAAAGCGGAATCGAGCCGATATCGGCGGTCTCGATCGTCATGCCCGGCGGCTTCTCCTCGATCGCGGCGCGCAATGCGGCCTTGTTGAACGAGCCTTGGCGCAAGCTGCCGCAAATCGCCAGAACGTTGGTGTCCCTTCCTTCGCTCATGTGCCTCTCCGATGTTGGCGCCCAGTGCGGCAAACGCCTGCCACAGGCCCCCGATCCGACTTGTGCCGCCGCTCTGTTGGATTTAAACACCTGATCGGCGGCAAAACCCCATCGGGGTTGTCAGGGAGGAAGACACATGGCGCGAATCGACCGGCGTAGCCTACTGAAACTTTCCGGCGCCGGCGCGATCGCAGCGGGCGCCGGCGGGCTCGCCGGAATACTGGCCTCCGGGCGGGCGCCTGCCTATGCGCAGGCCAGCACGGTGCACTGGCTGCGGTGGTCCGATTTCGTACCGGCCTCCGACCAGCTGCTCCGCAGCACGATCGCGCCGGAGTGCGAGAAGACGCTCGGCATCAAGCTCAACCTCGAGATGGTCAACGCCAACGACATCCAGGCGCGCATCACCTCGTCGGTCCAGTCAGGCTCGGGGCCGGACATCATTCTCGGGCTCAACAATTGGCCGCAGCTCTACACCGACAGCCTCGCCGATGTCAGCGATGTGGCCGACGACCTCGGCAAAGCACAGGGCGGCTATTACGACATCTCGAAGGCGGTCGCGACCGCCGGCAGCAAATGGATCGGCGTCCCGTGGTGCATCGGCGGCGGGCTCGTCGCCTACCGCAAATCATGGTTCGAGGAGATTGGTCTCGATAAATTTCCGGATACCTGGGAGGCGTTGCGCGACGCCGGCAAGAAGCTCAAGGCCAAAGGGCGCCCGATCGGTCAGACGCTCGGCCACACCTTCGGCGACGCGCCGGGCTTCTGGTACCCTTATCTGTGGTCGTGGGGCGGCAAAGAGGTCGAAGCGGACGGCAAGACCGTCGCGCTCAACAGCAAGGAGACCGTCGATTTGGTCAAGTTCGCGGTAGGTTTCTGGAAGGACGCCTGCGACGAGGGCGGTCTCGCCTGGGACGATTCGAGCAACAACCGCGCCTTTCTATCGGGCAGCATCAGCGCCACAAATAACGGCGCCTCGATCTATCTGGAGGCCAAAAAGAAGCCGGACACCTATCAGACCGAGAAGGGAACGCCGATGTTCAAGGACATCCTGCACGCGCCTCTCCCCAAAGGCGCGGGCGGACAGTTCAACCTCCCCGGCCCGTTCACCGACATGCTGATGGGCTATTCGAAGGATCAGAAGCCGGCCAAGGATTTCCTGCGCTGGGTTTCGTCAAAGCCGATCTTCGAGCAATGGTTCACCTCGCAACAGGGCTATACCGACGGGGCCACCCTGATGTGGGAAGAGGACAAAGTATGGACCCTGGACCCGGTGCTGCTGCCGTTCCGCGATCTGCCGCGCAAAGGCCGGTTGATGGGCTATGCCGGGCCGCCCGAATCGCGCCTCGGCCGAGGCGCAGACGAAGTATATCATCGTCGACATGTACGCCAAAGCCGTGCAGGGCACCGCGCCGGAAGACGCAGTCAAACAGGCGCATGAGGAGCTGGTCAAGATCTACGTCTGACTCCCGGAGAGCCTTCCAGATGACCTTCACCTATGCGGCCGTCCGACCCTATGCGGGTACCCCGAGACGCGGTCCGCTGACCCGGCTTCTCGAGGACGAACGCTGGCTGGCGGCCACCTTGCTGTTGCCGACCGTCGTGCTGTTGGGGCTCTTTATCGCCTATCCGTTCGTCAAGGGCGTCGAGTTGTCCGTTACCGACGCCAAGGTGGGGGTCCCGGGGCATTTTGTCGGGCTGCAGAATTTCGCAGATGTGTGGAATGACGGCATCTTTCGCGTCGCCGTCTGGAACACCTGCCTCTACACGCTCGTCACGACAGTCTTCAAACTCGCATTGGGTTTGTGGCTGGCCTTGCTGCTGAACAACAATTTCAAGGGCAAAGCCTTCACCCGGGCCTTCATACTCTTGCCGTTCATCATTCCGACCGTGCTGTCCACCCTGGCCTGGAAGTGGATGTTCGACCCGACCTTCAGCGTCATAAATTACCTGTTGTTCCACCTCGGGATCATCCGCAGCCGGATCAACTGGCTCGGCGACCCGAACCTGGCGATGATCTCGGTGATCATCGTCAATGTCTGGCGCGGCGTGCCGTTCTATGCGATCAGCCTGCTTGCCGGACTGCAGACGATCAGCCCCGAATTGCATGAAGCCGCGGCCATCGACGGCGCGCGAGCCTGGCAGCGCTTCCGCCATGTAACCTGGCCGTTGCTGCTGCCGGTAACCTTGGTGATCGTGCTGTTCTCGGTGATCCAGACCTTTGCCGACTTCCAGCTGGTCTACGTGCTGACCGGCGGCGGACCGGCCAACGCGACGCAGCTTTTTGCCACCTACGCCTACCAGATCGGCATCGGCACGGGACTGTTGAGCCAAGGCGCGACGATATCGCTTGCCGTCTTCCCGGTGCTGCTCCTCGTCGTCATCGTCCAATTGCTCTACATCCGCCGGGTGGAGACCCTTTAGGGTGACCAACCCCTTCGTCATGCCCGGATTTGATCCGGGCATCTTCGAACGCCGCAGCCGGCGCGTGAATTGCCGGGCCCAGCCCGGCAATGACGCCTCCGGAGCTGAGCGATGATCGAAGGAGCGATCTGGCGGCGTTGGGTCTTCTTTTATTTCCCGCTGACCGCCTTCATTGTTGCGCTGCTGTTTCCATTCTACTGGATGCTGGTCACCACGGTGCGACCGGACAGCGAACTCTATCGTCCGTGGAACGCTCCCAACTACACCCCGTTTTGGACACTCCATCCGACCCTGGAGCACATCAGGGACCTGCTGACCGAAACCCTGTTCGGCACGTGGATGTTCAACACGATGGTGATCTCCATTTCGGCCACGGCAATTTCGCTGTTCTGCGGGTTGTTGGCCGGCTACGCGCTGTCGCGGTTGAAGTTTCCGTTCGCCGGCAGCCTCGGGACGATGATCTTCATTACCTATCTTGTACCGCAAACCCTGTTGTTCATTCCACTCGCCGACATCATTCGCAATTTCAAGCTCGGCGACTCGCCCTGGGCATTGATCCTGACTTATCCGACCTTTCTGATCCCGTTCTGCACCTGGCTGATGATGGGCTATTTCAAGTCCATCCCCAAGGAGCTCGAAGAGTGCGCCCGCATCGACGGCGCGACGCGCTGGAAGGCGATGGTCTACATCATCTTTCCGATCGCGGTGCCGGGGATTCTGTCCGCCGGTATCTTTGCTTTCACCCTGTCCTGGAACGAGTTCATCTACGCGCTGGTCTTCCTGTCCTCGCCCGAACAGAAGACCGTGCCGGTCGGTGTCACCTCAGAGCTGGTCCGCGGCGACGTATTCTATTGGGGTGAATTGATGGCCGGAGCGTTATTGGGGTCGATTCCAGTAGCGTTCGTCTATTCGTTCTTTGTCGAGCATTACGTCGCCAGCCTCACCGGCTCAGTCAAGGGATAAGTGATAAAGTAATGGCTCAGGTCGTCATCCGCAGCTTAAACAAAAAGTTCGATGAGGTTCATGCCGTCAAGGACGTGAACCTCGACATTCGCGACAAGGAGTTCATGGTCTTTGTCGGCCCTTCCGGTTGCGGCAAGACCACGACACTCCGGATGGTGGCCGGGCTCGAATCGATTACGTCGGGGCGGATCCTGATCGACGACAAGGTGATCAACGAGCTGCCGCCGATGGATCGCGACATCGCCATGGTATTCCAGAATTACGCGCTCTATCCGCATATGAGCGTCTACGACAACATGGCCTTTGGTCTGAAGATGCGGAAATTCGACCGCGCCGACATCGCTAAGCGCGTGCAGGAAGCGGCCGAGATCCTCGGCATTCAGCAGCTGCTCCAACGCAAGCCGCGGCAGCTTTCCGGCGGCCAGCGACAGCGCGTCGCTCTCGGACGGGCAATCGTGCGGCACCCTCAAGTGTTCCTGTTCGACGAGCCGTTGTCGAACCTAGACGCCAAGCTCCGTGTGCAAATGCGGGTGGAGCTCAAGAAACTACACGACCGCCTCGGCACCACCGCGATTTACGTGACCCACGATCAGGTCGAGGCGATGACCCTGGGTGACCGGGTGGTCGTGATGAAAGACGGCCTCGTGCAGCAGGTCGGCGAGCCGCTCGAGCTTTACAACGAGCCGGCCAACCGGTTTGTCGCCGGCTTTCTCGGCTCGCCGGCGATGAATTTTGCGACCGTCAAGGTCAACCGAGACGATGGGGCGATCTGGGCCGCCAACGCCGGCATGCATATCAAGGCTCCGCCCGAATACGCGAACCGGCTCGGCCGGTATGTGGGACAAGAGGTCACTCTGGGGATTCGGCCCGAGGATCTGCACGTGGCCTCGGCGGCCGATCCGACCGAGCTCGGGTTCGACGTCGTGGTAGAGGTCGTCGAGAAGCTCGGCTCGGAGATCTTGTTGGATGTAGCGGCCGGACCGGGCACGATGGTCGCTTCCGTCGAGCCGAATGTGCGCGCCAAGATTCACGATCGCTTGCGTCTCGCGCTGAACCCGCAGGGACTGCACTTCTTTGACATGCATTCCGAAGCAGCGATCTGACTTATTGGTGACAAAGGGGGCGGTATGACGCGCATCAATCGGCGCAGGCTCTTGCAGGTTTCCGGGGCCGGCGCGATCGCCGTGCAGAGCGGCGCGGTCGCCGCGATCCTCGCTTCGGCTAGGGCGCCGGCTTATGCCCAGGGCACCTCGCTCCACTGGCTCAAATTTGTCGATTTCGTGCCGGTTTCCGATCAGCTCTTGAAAGGAAAAATCAGCGCCGAGTGCCAAAAGGCCCTCGGCATCAAGCTGGAGGTCGAGACGATCAATGGCGACGGTGTCCAGGCTCGGATCACAGCGGCCATCCAGTCGGGATCGGGTCCCGACATCCTTATGGCGGTCAACAATTGGGCGCAGCTCTACAGCGACAGCGTCGTCGATGTCAGCGATGTCGCCGAGGAGATCGGCAAGGCGCAGGGCGGCTATTACGAAACTGCTCATGCCGTCGCCAATGACGGTAAAAAGTGGATTGCGGTTCCCTACACAATCCTGGGCGTGCTGTTCGCCAATCGCACCTCGTGGTTTAAGGACGTCGGTTCCGGGGCCAACAACTTTCCACAGACCTGGGACGAATATCGCGCCGTCGGCAAGCTGCTCAAAGCCAAGGATCGGCCATATGGTCAAACCCTCGCTCACGCCTTTGGCGACGGCCCGGCCTTTTGGTACCCGTATCTGTGGTCGTGGGGCGGCAAGGAGGTCGAGGCCGACGGCAAAACCGTCGCGTTGAACAGCAAGGAAACGCTCGAGTCGGTCAAATTCGCGGTGCCGTTCTGGAAGGAGTGCTACGACGCCGGCGCGCTCTCCTGGGACGATGCCGGCAACAACCGCGCGTTTCTCTCAAACACGATCAGCTCGACGAGCAACGGCGCATCGATTTATCTGCTGGCTCGGAGCAAACCCGAGACCTATTTGACCGAGACGGGCAAGCCGATCAAGGACGATATGTTCCACTCGCCGCTGCCCAAAGGCGCCGCAGGCCAGTTCAGCTATCACGTCCCGTTCTCGAACATGATCCCGGCCTACACGAAAAATCAGAAGGCGGCCGAGGCCTTCCTGCGCTGGTTCCAGTCGAAGGACATTTATGAAGAATGGTTTACCTCGCAGCAGGGTTTCTCGGTCGGCGCCACAAAGATGTGGGAAGAGGACCCGGTGTGGAAAGTGGACCCGGTCATGGCTCCTTTCCGCACGGCCGCGGAGAGCGGGCGGTTCGCCGGGTATGCCGGCCCTGCCGGACGGGCGGCGGCCGAAGTCATCTCGAAATTCATCATCGTCGATATGTATACCAAAGCTGTCCAGGGCATGCCGGCCGAGGACGCCGTCAAGTGGGCGCACGGCGAGCTGTTGAAGATCTACGCCTGACCGTATTTGCTGTGGTGTGCAATCGAGCTCTGGTAATTTTTCCCCTCAGCTTGGCTGACCGCGCTGGCAGACTTCTCATTGGGGCAGAAGTTGGTCAATGAACGCTAAGTTTTGAGAGGCAAATGGATTGGTGAATCGAACGCCATCGAGCCTTCGGCCATCTTGAAAATCCTCGCGCTGATCAGAACCCGAACGCCGATCCGCCGAGCGGTCGCCCACAACATCGCATCCCAAAATGCAAGACTATGGTCGCGAACTGCCTGCATGGCCCGATCAAGATCGGCCGGTGTGCTCGCCTCAATGGGCAAGACGGCTTGCCAGCCCTTAATAAAACTCGCCGCCACACCAGGAGCGATGCTCGCCTTTCGCGTTACGACACTGAAGAATTCAGCGAACGACTGCAGTATCTGAACGCAGACCCCATGTCGAATGGATCGTTCGATCAGATCGGCGGCGATCACATGACGCTCACCGGCCGTGTTATCGGCAGCGTAGACGAGAACGTTGGTATCGAAGCTGATCACCCGCGCTCATGCATCTCGTCACGTGTAAACCGGCGCCCGATCGGGACGCCTTTGCGCATTAACCCGACGATATGCTCGACTGCCAGTTCCCGTTCCCGGGCGTCCAACGTCGGATAGGGTGTAAGCATCGCCACCGGTCGCCCACGTCGAGTGATGACAACGGACTCGCCCTGCTCCGTCTGCTTGAGGATATTAGAGAAAGCCTGATTGGCCTCTCGAGCCGTCACAAAACGCATTGTCCGCTCGATTGTAGTCGGTGTACTACATGGCTCCCGACGTGCCGGTTTCAAGGTAAAAGAGGATGGATCTGATTATACGCAATGCTCGCTTAGCGGGTAGCCGCGCGCGGGAGCCGGTGGACATCGGTGTTGCGGGCGGGAGGATTGTCGCCATCGAGAAGGACTTGGCGGCCGAGGCGGAAACTTATGATGCCGGCGGGCGGCTGGTCTGCGGCGGGCTGATCGAGACGCACATCCATCTCGACAAATCCCGCATCCTCGACCGCGCGCCACCCGAAACGGGGCGCAGGATAAGCCCGATGATGCAGGTCGCGGCGTTGAAAAGCGGCTTTACCGTCGAGGATGTGCGCGCCAGGGCGGAACGTACGCTTATCGAGTGCGTCCTCCACGGCGCGACGCGAATGCGCACCCAGGTCGAGGTCGACCCCGCTATCGGGTTGCGCGGATTCGAAGGGGTGCAGTCGCTGATCTCCGATTACCGGTGGGCCATCGATATCGAAATTTGCGTTTTTCCGCAGGACGGGCTGACGAATTATCCGGGCACCGAGGAGTTGTTGGTCGAAGCGCTGAAACGCGGCGCCCGAGTTATCGGCGGCGCGCCGCGATACGACACCGACCATGCCGGTCAGATCCGGCGGATTTTTGAGCTCGCTCGCGAGTTTGACGTCGACATCGACATCCACCTCGATGTCGGCGACACGCCCGAGGCGATGGACATTCATCTCGTCTGCGAGCTGACCGAGCAATACCATCGCGGCGGCCGGGTTGCAGTCGGCCATATGGCCAAATTATCGACGATGCCGCGGAGCGAGGTCGCCGCCCTGGCGCGCCGCCTCGCCGATACCGGGGTAGCGGTTACCGTCCTGCCGTTGACCGACCTGTTCGTCATGGGGCGGGACCAGGACCACAATGTCCGCCGCGGCGTTGCCGATGCTAATTTTCTCGTCGAGCATGGCGTCAATTGTTCGCTGTCGACCAACAATGTGCTCAATCCGGTGACGCCCTACGGCGATTGCTCACTGATCCGCATGGCAAACCTCCATGCTAACGTCCTGCAGATCGCACAACCGGCGCAGCTGTGCGAAATCTTCGAGATGCTGACCGAGCGCTCGGCGCGGCTCCTCAACCTAAGGAATTACGGGATCGTTATCGGCAACCCGGCCGATATCGTCGTCATCGATGCTGGGTCACCAGAACAGGCAGTGGCGGAGGTCCGCCAGCCGCTCGCAGTCTTCAAGCGCGGGCGTCGGACGGTCAAGCGTGACCCGGCAGAGCTTGTCCGGCCGGTCTAGCCGATCGCATGCACCTAATCTGCTCCGGTGATCACTTCATTGACGGCGCCGCAGCAAGGGCATTCTGTCTCGATCGAGGCGATGCGCTGTGCCGAACCGATGCTGGCGGCAATGACGAACTCGCAAACGCCGCAGACATAATCAGTGTCGCCACTCCCGGTAAAGAGCGGTCCGGCTCCCGGTGGTGCGGTCCAGGGCGGCGGTAAAATCGCGTCGCGAACAACTTTCAACTTGATCTGCGGCATTTCTGATAGATCGCCAACGGCCCATAAATCATCATGACCATAGCATTCTGTCCCGCGCTGTATGCTCCAGGCAAGCTCGGCGCCGAGGTGGAAAAGGGTCAAAGTCATGAATAGAGTGGTCTTGGTGCTCGCTGTCTTGGTGCTTGGCGCCGCGGCACCGCCTGCTGCGCCCCAAGAATTGACGAAGTGCGTCGCCGGTCAGCAGGTCATCGACAAAGAGGGCAAGAGCGGTGTAATCGTCGCCGACGACAGTAAGCTGTGCCAAGTAAAATACGCAGACGGTCAGATTTACGCCTGGATTTTCTGGAATCTTCGGCCCACGGCGGCTCCTGCCCAAACCGGGCTGGTGATGCCAAATACGAGAATGCCCGACCCGGCCGGCATACCGCCGTCGGCCAACGCCCCTCCGGCGCTGACCGTCCTCAGACCGTCCTCCAACCGCACACTGGTTTACCGCGCCGATCGGCGCGGCCATTTCACTCTGACAGCCACGGTCAACGGCGCACCAACTCGCTTTGTCGTCGATACCGGCGCGAGCCTCGTCGCCCTAACTCTCGACGATGCCCGCGCCGCAGGGATCGGTCGCAGCGAGCTGAACTTTAATCAGCTGACCCAGACCGCCAATGGGCGGGTGCATTTCGCTCCGGTGATGCTGCGCGAGGTCCGTATCGAGCAGCTCTCGATCGAGAACGTGCCGGCCGCGGTGATCGAAAATCTGGATCAGTCGTTGCTCGGGATGAGTTTTCTCGGGCGCCTGAAGAGCTTCGAGATGCGCGAAGGCGCGCTGACGATCAGCTGGTAGGGATCGCCCCCACCGGCAAAGCCGGTGAGAGCGTCTCGGGCAGCGGCTTTCCGTTGGTCTCGGGTAGGAGCGGCGCCGCCACGACGCCGAGGATAAAGAACAGGCCCACAAGGGTCGCCGCGGCGCCATACCCGCCCAGCCCGACAATCAAGGTGCCGGCGATCAACGGACCGGCGCAGGAGATCCAGCGCGGCGCGTTAAAGCAGAAGGCGACGGCGGTGCCGCGCATCCGCGTTGGGAACAATTCGGGCAACCAAATTGGCGCCCAAGCCCAAATCCCGCCGGTAAAAAAGCCGAAGACCGTGGCGGCGGCAAGCAGCGCGCCCATCGACTGAGCCCACATATAGACGACCGGCGTCAGGATGAGGCACATCGCATACCAGATCATCGCCGTCGGCTTGCGGCCTATCCAATCGGCGCAGAAGCCGAGGCTGATGAAGCCGAATATCGAAACGCCGGTGCCGAGGAGCCCGGCTATGGCAGAATAGAACGGCGCCGACAGGCCCGCTTTGGCGGCGACCGTGCCGACATAGGTCGGTACAAAAGTGGCGACGCCCCAGAACCCAAAGGTCACCGACAGCATCATCAGAAACGCCGGGATCAGCCGCCTGCGAACGTCATGGTCGAGAAACATGTCGACGACCGTGAAGCGCGTCAGCGCGACGTTTTCACCCTTGAGCGCCGCACCGCTGCGCCGTTGCGCCTGCGCCGCGCGCCGGCGCTCGCTCGCCGCTTCCCAGCGCGTCAATTCCGGCATGCCCCGCCAAATCCACAACACGAGCAGGGCTGGCAAGACGCCGACCAGATACATCAAACGCCAGGCGTTGGGGCCCCACCCGCCGATCAACAGCCAGACACCGGAGGCGAGAAAGCTGCCAATACCGGCGCCGCTTTGTAACAGCCCGCCGCCCTTGCCGCGCGCGTGGTCGGGCCACAACTCGGACACGATGGACGCTCCTGTCGCCCATTCCGAGCCGATCCCGACGCCGACGAGAAACCGCAATACCGCAAAAGATTCCCAATTCCAGGCAATCGCGCTCAATCCGGTCGTCAGCGAATAAGCGAGGATTGCCAGCATCATCGTGCGCTTGCGGCCGATATAGTCGGCGATAATGCCGCCGATCACCCCGCCGGTCGCCCAGCCGAACACCGTTGTCGCGAGGACATAGCCGGCATAGCGCGGGGTTTGCGCGTACTGCGCCGCGTCGAGCAGTTGGTGTAGCGCGAAGCCGACGGTCAGGAACAGCGCGTAAATCTCGAACCCGTCGAACAGCCAAGCGAGGTTCGAGGCGACTAGGACCTGCCATTGCTCGCGATTGAGCGAGCGGTACCAAGGTAACGAGACGGCGGCGTTGGTGTCCATCCCGCGGGCCTTTCTGTTCCGATAACGGCTCCGTCCACGGATCGGGCGGGCGCGTTTTTACTAGTCGGTAGTATACTCCCTTGCCATTGACGTACAAGATTCCACCGCCTACTTCGCTGCTGCGAGCCGCGCGGATCAGCGCTCGAGGATGATGTCGACCCGGCGGTTGTAAACCGACGGATCGCTCGATCCGGTCTGGCCTATCGGCTCCTGCCGGATCATCGTCCGCGCAATGCCGTCGTCTTCGAGTTGGTCTGCAACAATCGAGCTGCGCGTCTGCGCGAGATATTTGTTGGTCTCCGGTCTGCCGGTGGCGCTCGCGCGTGCTTGGACGACAATAGCCTTCGCACCAGTGTCCCGCGCCCGCTTTGCGACGTCGGCGATCGTCGCCTTTGCTTCATCGGACAGGTTCGCGCTGAATTCGTCAAAATACACGAGGAAACGAGGGATCTCGGCGGTCGGGGTATTCGCTGGTGTCTGCGCGCTCGCTGCAGTCGCGCCCGTCAGTGCGAGGAACAGAAAAGTCAATCGGCAGAAATTTGCGATTCCACGAGTCATGGCGTCCATCGCCCCCTCACGATGAATTGCGCTGTCTTACTGAAAGCATTGGCAAACGGTCGTCTCCCTTATCACGATGGGCACTGCACGACAAGTCGGCTCGCGCCAGTCGGATCGCGCCAAGCAACAATCCTCAGCGGCGGGGTGCGGCAATTTCGTTGTCGGGTCTATTCGCCTCCGCCATCCACGACAGCAGCAGGGTGTAGGCCACCGCCAGCACCACCGGGCCGAGGAAGATACCGACCAGACCAAAAGCAATGAGACCGCCGATCACCCCGGCGAGCAGCAGAAGCAGCGGCAGATGGGCCCCCCTGCGGATCAGCAATGGACGCACGACGCTGTCTGTCGTGCTGAGCAGCACGCTCCAGATGACAAGGACGGTACCCCAGACCGATTCACCGCTCCAATAGAGCCACACCACCGCCGGCACCAGCACGGGCAAGGGTCCGAGCTGGGCGATGCACAGCATGAACATGACGGCCGTCAGCACCGCAGCGAATGGCACGCCCGCGAAGGCCAAACCAAGACCGCCCAGCACCGATTGTCCGACCGCAGTCACGACCACACCGAGAGCAACGCTGCGGATAGCCTGACCTGCCAGACGGACCGATTGTTCGCCTCGCTCGCCGGCGAGCCGGCGACCGAAGCGGCGGGCGAGGCTGGCCGCGTGCTCTCCGCTTCCATACAGGATTACGGCGATGATAACGGTCAGGACGAACTGCACGAACAGGACTCCAAAGCCGCCCAATGCGCTGACGAACCATGCCGCAGCGCCGCCCGCGTAAGGTGCCGCCCTTGCCATCAACGGCTCGATGCCGCTGGCCGCAGCGCTTGCCCAGGCCGAGGCGGCATACGCCCCAAAGAACGGCAAACCAGCCAGCCAATGCGGTGGCGGCGGCAGCTGAAAGGATGCCAAAGAGCCTGCCCAGCCGGCAATGCGGTCGAAATGTTGCGTAATCGTCGCTATCGCCAGCCAGAACGGCAGGACAAAGATCACCAGCAGTGCGAGGGTCATCACCGCAACCGCGAGCCCGCGCTTATGCCAGAGGCGCACCTGGACGTGCACCATGATGGGCCAGGTGGCAACAACCAGGGTCGTCGCCCAGATGACTGCCGGCAGAAATGGCCACAATATCCAGAACGAGGTGGCGATCAGCCCGCCGACGAAGAGGACCGCAAGTGTGGTGCGGGTAAGCTCGGAATGTGCTTCCATGCCGCGGCCCGCCCGGCGTCACTTCAGCCGCGATCGGATCAGGGCCGCACCATCAGCTGCAGCTTATCATGGAGCACGATATGGTCCACCCCGCTCGCCTCGATCATTTGTCGCCCTGGGTTTGTCGTCGCTTAGAGTCCGCAGTGGATCATTATGGCGAACCGGCCCAGCCAGCCCACTGCCTTTCGGCCGCGTCCGCAATGCCGATCAAAGCGGCTGCAGATAGCCAATTGCCGTTGAGATGAGAAGCGGAAGCTCGCAAATGAAGTTGCCAGATCACCCCGATGCCCTGACGTGCGAGCAGCCGCCTCGCGATGGTTTCGACCATTGTCGGCTGTTTCATTCGGTGGCCCACCTTCTGATGCGCTTTCTGGACCAGATGGTGCCCCGAGTCGGATTTGAACCAACGACCTACCGCTTACGAAGCGGGTGCTCTACCGCTGAGCTACCGGGGCAGCGACCGGTAGGCGACCGCGGCGCCTACCGGGACGAGCTTTTACCGTCTAATCCCGCCGTCGCCAAGCCGATTCGCGACCGGTTCAGCGCTCGCCGAGTGCTCTGCTGACAGCTCCCGTTGTTCGGCACTCGGCGGTTTCGCAAAAATCGGGAGAGTGCTCCCGCCGGCTGCCCAGGTGGGTGTTCGCCATGCCTGCGCATCAAAACTGCCGCAATGCGGACAGAGCGATCTCCATTCGAGGCTCTCTCCGCCGCAGGTGGCGCAGACGTAACGCGGGTCGGGCATCGCGGTGACGGCGCGGTCGAGCCACTCGCGCGAGCTGGGGCCCACTCCATGCTCCGCTTCCTCTAGGCGCGCCATCATCAGGCACAGACGTGGCGTCGGGCCCGCCGGGCTGGTGTCCTCGCCAGGGTCGGGCGCTACGGGGAGGGGAGCGGGGTTCGACAATCTGGTAATAAAGGGCGGTGCCGGCGCGCTTAGCGCCCGATCGAGGTGGCGGCGCGCCTCGCCCCATAGCTGCGCATCGAGTGCCGCTTCCGCCACGGCGAGATGAGTTTCTCGCGCGTCGGGGTTCTGCGCCGCGAGCCGCTCGAAGCTCTTCAGCCTGTCGAGAGGTGGCGCGTCGTCGTTGATCGCAGCGTAAACCCGCGCGAGATCCGGATGGGGAATCGTCTGCCACGCGCCTTCGATGGCCCTTGCCGCAGGTCCGGTACGGCGATCCTGGAGCAGCATTCGGGCGTGATGAGCTGCCGGAGCGGCAAGATCCGGCGTCAGCGCCTGGGCCTGAGCCGCCAAATTTCGCCCGCGGGCCCGGTCGCCGCGGGCCAGCGCGGCAAGGCTGAGCTCGTAAAGGATCACACCGCGGTGATGCCGGGCGCGCTCGCGCGGAATGGTCCGGCGCTTGACCGCTTGCGCCAGCGTTTCTTGGGCCGCCTCCCATCGCCCTTCGCGTGCTTCGAGCTCGAACCGGCTCTCGACGACCCAAGCGGTATCCGGACGCAAGGTGGCCGCGCGCTCGGTCAGGCGGAGCGCCGATCCTCGGTCGCCGGCGCGCAATGCTTGGTTGAGGAGACCACGAAGTCCGAGAAATTCCATCTCGGGCCGGTCGAGCATAGCTGTGAAGAATTTTTTGGCCGCCGTCTCGTCGCCCCCGAGCTGGGCCGCCTGGGCCGACAGGAGCAGGGTCAAGGGGGGATCGGCGAGCAGCGCATCGGCCCTGCGGGCGCAACGTAAGGCCTCCTGAGGATCACCCGCCGCAACCGCAACCATGCCCCGAGTCAGCGCGCGGTAGCCGGCACGTCGGCGGCGCTCGCGCCGATGCCGCAGAAATGCGCGCGGGCTGCCAAGGATCAGAGACACAAGCCAAAAGAGTAACGCTATCGCCAAGCCAGCGAGCACCGCGGCGGCGGCGAGCACGCCGACCGAGCTCTCGACTTGCCAGCCCTGCCACACAATCTCGACCTGCCCGGGATGATCGGCAAAAAAGATCGCCGCGGTGATCAACCCCGCGAAGACGATGAGGCCGAGAAGGCCGCGGATCACGACCGTGTTCTCGCCTTCTCCGGCTCGTCCGGAACCTTGGCCGGGGCGGCACCCGGAGCAGCCGGGGGGCTGCCCAAACGCTCGGTCAGCAGCTCCTGAACGTGGTCGAGCGCTGTCTCGGCCGCGAGCCGTTCACGGGCCATGAGCAGCCAAGGGCGCACCGCCTCGGCGTCCCCCCCGGTCAGCGGCTCGAGCGCCGCCACGGCGCCCGCCAGATCGCCGCGGGCAAGCGCCGCTTGGGCGGTGCCGACCGCCCCTTCGGACCCCCCGTTGGACCCGGGGTGCGATGAACCATCGATGCGGCGGATCGTCACCAGGCCGCGCAGCCGGGCAAGGGTCTGCTCGCGCCAATCGGATTTGACCGAAGGTTCGCTCGCCGCCGCCATCCGGCCGGCCAGCTCGGCCAAGCCTTTCGCCAGAACGGCCCGGCTTGCCACCCCTTTTCGAGCGGGTTCGGCGAGCGGCTGGGCAGCGGCGGCGAGGTCGGAACCCCGGGCGAGCCTGACAAACGCATCGAACTCGGTCGGGAACGGCCGCGCCTGCTCGATCGCCTCGCGCATTTGTCCCAGCAGCAGTGCCGACATCCCGTCGGCCCGAAGCTCGGCGTTGTTTTGCGACTGTGCCTCGCGCTCGAGCGCCGCCACTCGGTCCGCCAGATCGCTGTCGACCTTGCCGAGCCGGGAGAGCTCCTGCTTCATATCCTTGGACGCGGCAGTGTCGCTCGCCATCCGCGAAGCGGATTGGGTTTCGATCGCGGCGAGCTGCTGCTCTAGTTGCTGCACATCGGCCCGGATCGGGCCGAGGTCGGGTTTGCCGGCGGCCTCGAGTTGATCGACCCGGCGCGTGAGCGCCCCCATAGCCGAATTGATCGCATCGGTATCGACGCTCGGGGGCGTCGGACGCTTCTCTATTGCGGCCAGTCGCAAGTCGAGCTGGTCGACACGGCGCGATAATGCGCTCACCGCCGATTGGACGGCGTCGATTGCCGTGCTGGGTGCAACGGGCCGCGCTTCGACCGCCGCCACCCGCGTAGCGAGCGCCGCGTATTCCGTGCGGTTCTCGCCCCAGGGAAAGAGCGGCTCGACTTGCGGCGCCCAAAAGGGCGACAGGCCAACGCCGGCGAGGATCAGGATCAGCAAACCCGCCAGCCACAGCGCCGCTCGACCAGATCCTTTGGACGACCCGCTGGGCGGCCTAGCCGGTTCGACCGCCGGCATCGAGCCCGGCTCCACAGGCACCGCGCCGCTTTCTGCCGGACCCTCTTCGCTCTCCCGTTCTGACATTGTTCCGCTATTCCTGATCAAACTCGCGACGACGACCGAGTACTTGGTCGAGCGCATCAAGCAACGCCGGCTGATTAGGGCGCTCGGCTATGCGCCTCTGACGCCACGGCAGGCTGGCGAGGGCAGCATCAGCACCCGCGCTAATCGATAGCGCGACAACCTTTGCGCAGCACTCGGTGACCCCCGCGACGTCGGCAAGCCTAGCAAAAATCGCCGCAGTGCGCGGAGAGAAAAACAGCGCAAAGGCGATCTCACCGGCGCGCAAGCTGTCCACTGCCGCCGGGCTCAGCGCCACAGCCGCCCGGGCGTCGTAGAGAACACGTCTCTCGACGGTAAATCCTTGTGCGCGCAACAACCCGACAAGATCGCCTGCAACGACATTTCCAGCCACATGCAACAGCGGTCCCTCTTGCGGGCGCAGGCGTGCCGCTGCCAAGCGGGCGAGATTGCCGAGGTCGCCCCCGGCGCTCTCGACAAAGTCGAAACCTTCGGCGCGCGCACGCGCCGCCGTCGCGTCACCGACCGCCAACAGCGGCACCCGGCGCTCGCCGCTCGCTCGCGCCAGGGCTCGCACACCGTTTGCGCTGGTGCATAGGATCGCTTGTACCCCGTCCAGGTCGAACGCCTCCGGCATCCCGCAATGAATCTCCATCAGGGGTTCGACAAGCGCCTCAACGGCGCGGATTGCCAAGGCCGCGGTCAAACTCTCCGCCTCTTCACGAGGACGTGTGACCAGCGCGCGCCAACCCGGCTTCGCCATCCAATCCCGCCTACCCCACAATAGCGGCCTACCCTCGGTAATAGCCGCGCGCGACCAACTGATCCATAATGACGCTCCGGATACCTGGGATCATAGTAGGAATGCGGGAGACGGTGCGGAGCGCAGCGGGGCGGCTGAGGGTACTTCTCGCGATCGCCATCGCGCTAATCGCGTCGACCCATGCGCTGGCTCAGGACGCGGATCAACACATGACCGTGCTCCATCTCAGCCAAACGGCAGAGCGCTCAGTAATCCGTGACCTCTTGCACATCGAGCTGAGGGTCGAAGAGACCGGGGCGGATGCCCGCTCGGTCCAGACGGCAATCAATCAACGGATGGCCGCGGCGCTCGATCGGGCACGGCAGGTCCAAGGTGCGCGGGTAGAGACCGGCTCCTACGACGTCGGCGAGGAGCGCCCGCAGAACGGCCCCGCCCGCTGGCATGGCAGCCAATCGGTGATTTTGACAGGGAAAGACCCGGAATCGATGCTGAAGCTCGCCGGTGCGCTGCAATCCGAGGGTCTGTCGACCTCGTCCCTGACCTACGATATTTCGCCCGAGACGGTCCGCGGGGCCGAGGAGGATCTGACCGCCGAAGCGCTCGCCGCGCTCGACCATCGTGCCGCCTCGATCGCCGACCGCATGCATCTGGCCGTGGTTCGGTTCCGGGATGTGCGCGTCGGCAATGCCGAAACGGGCGGCCGGCCGGTGCCGCGTCTGGCCGCGATGGCCATGGCAGCGCCTGTCGCCGAGCCCGGCGAAGCAACGGTCCGGGTGACGGTCGAGGCCGAGCTGCTCCTTGCCCCGCCGCGGCCGTAAGCGAGGCCTGGCGTGAGGCTTCCGGTTCCGCCGCTGCTGGTCATATCGGACCGCCGGCAAGCGCCCCGACCTCTTGAAGAGCTCGCCGAGGCGATTTTTGCCGGCGGTTGCCGATGGTTCAGCCTGCGCGAAAAGGACCTGCCGGCGGCCGAACGCCTCGCCTTGCTGAGTGCCCTGGTGGCGCTCGGCCGCCGCTGGGGAGCAACCGTCACGGTTCACGAGGATGTCGATGCGGCGGTGATGGCCGATGCGGGCGGGGTGCATCTGCCGAGCGTAGGCAGCCCGGAAGTCGCCCGCGCCCGACTTCCCGGCGGGCTGATCGGCGCTTCGGCGCATTCCGCTGCGGTGGCCTCGGCGCTATTGGGTTCCGGCGCCGATTATGTCACCGTCAGCCCGGTCTTCCCGACTGCCAGCAAACCGGGTTACGGCCCAGCAATCGGTCTCGACGGCTTGGCCGAGATCGTAGCGCGAGTACCCGGCCCGGTAATTGCGCTGGGCGGGATAAATCCCGCGACCGCACCGCTCTGTTTGTCCGCCGGAGCGAGCGGATTTGCGGTGATGGGCGAGGTGATGCGCGCCGCGAACCCGCAGGCCGTGGTGGAAGCGATGCTGGGCGCAATCTCCGGCAGGTAACGCCTCGGCTGCCACTCCTCGCGCAATCCTTCTTTCCGAAACCAATAAAATTTGTGGTTAAAAGGAGTAATTCGACTTGCCTCCTCGTTATGCTGTTAGTCAACAAGCATCGAGGAGGTAAAGGGATGAGGAAATTCGTCCTGGCGACGCTCGCCGCCTTGGCGATCGGCACTGCCGCCTTTGCGCAACCGGCAGATGCTGCGTGTCGGTGGAACGGTTTTGCTTGGCACTGCTGGCATCCACATGCCTGGTATTGGCGCCACCGCCACCCATGGCATGCCTGGGGCTATGGTCACCACTGGTGGCATCATCACTACGCCTATTATCGCTAATTGGCTGACGCGGCGCCGGCTCCGGTTGGCGCCGCGGGTTCAGCGCTGGGGGGCCGCCGTTCCGGCGGTCGTTCCGGCAATTTTGCCGAAGACCGAGCCGGAAACCAGGCCGGTGCCCCCGGGATAATTGAAATAGAACAGGCCGCCGACGAGCTCGCCCGCGGCGTAGAGGCCGGGTATCGGCTTTTGCGCGGTGTCGAGCACCCGTCCGTCGGAGTCGATGCGCAAGCCGCCAAAGGTGAACGTGACGCCGCAGGTCGTGCAGTAGGCCTCGAAAGGGCGGCTTTTCGATCGGCATGGCCCAGTTGGTCTTGTTGATCGCGAGACCCTTGGTGGCGCGGCCGTCCTTGACCGTCGGATTGTATGGGATGTCGCGCTGCACCGCCGCGTTGTATTCGCGGACCGTTTCGAGAAACCGCGTCTTATCGACCGGCGCGTATTCGGCCATCTTGCCGGCCAGCGCCTCGATCGTGTCGGCGGTGACCTTGGTCACCTGGCGGATGCGGTATTCGTCGCGCTGCAGATGCACGACCTGCTGGTCAAAGATCTGCCACGCGAACTGATGGGGCTGGTTGAGGATTTCGCGGCCGTATTTGGCGTAGGTGTAATTGCGGAAATCGGCTCCTTCGTCGCAGAACCGCACGCCGTCCGCGTTGACCATGATGGCGAACGGGTAGCTGTGCTTCTGGAAATTGTCGCCGACCGCGAGGTCGCCAAATTCGGGCGCGTTGTAATCCCAGCCGACCGCGTGGCAGCCGGACCAGTTGCCGTAGGGCATTGCCCCGATGTCGAGCGCCATCTTGATACCGACGCCGGTATTGAAGCGGGTGCCGCGCACCTTGGCGAGATCCCAGCCCGGGCCGAGATAGCGGGTGCGCATCTCGGCATTGGCCTCGAACCCGCCGCTGGCGAGGATGACCGCCTTGGCCGGGATGCGCGTGGTCTTGCCCTCGACCTTGGCGACGACGCCGTGCACGCCGTCATCATCGGCGATCAGCGCCTCGCCTGAGGCCTCGTAGGCGATCTGGATCTGCCGCTCCTCGGCCGCCTTGAAGAGGCCCTCGACGAGCCCCGGCCCGCCGCCCCAGGCTTCGAGCGCCAGGCCGCCCCAGAACACGAACTTGCCTTCGTGCTTGAACGCCTGGCGCGAATACATCGGCGCAAAGCGGATGCCCTGGCTGCGCATCCACAGGAGCGTCTCCTGGCTCTTCATGACGAGCAATTCTGCCATGTCCGGATTGCTGCGGTAGTCGGTCAGCCGCCCGAGGTCGTCGTAGTACTGGTCTGTGGTGTAGGTGCCGAAATCGCTGGTCGCGAGCTCGGTCTCGCTCAGATCGCAGAGCTTCAGGAGGTCGTCGACGCCGTTATAGACAAATCGCAGCGCCCCGGCGGTAAACCGGCTGTTGCCGCCGCGCTCGTCAAACGGCGCCGCTTCAAGAACGAGCACCCGAGCCCCCTCCCCGCGCGCCGCCAATGCCGCGCACATGCCGGCATTGCCGGCCCCGACGACGACGACATCGAACTCGCCCGCAATCATCTCGTTCCCTCCGTTTAATGGGCTGCGGAACGCAGTAGCGCCATGGCGACATCGATGGCAAGCGCCGTCCTAGGGGTTCGCCTGTCCCAGGCTCGTATACGGCGCATAGTGAAAATCGCCGCGGCTGGGGTTTATATGTCCGACATTAATGTTCGGCCCATCGTAAAACCCGCCGCCCGGATCGGGTCCCGCATCGGCGTTCCCGACCGTCCCTGCGCATCCGGCGAGCAGCATCGCCAAACAAATAATGGCCAGTCCACTTTTGAGGTCGTTCATTGGTGTCTCTCAGCAACGCTAATGGTTTCTGATAGGGGAGCCGGTCGGCCGCTCGCTGCGACAGGTGGCCCGCGTGACATCTTCGAAGAGAGATCCCGGGAGCTGCAAATCCTCTGCGAGGACAGCTCGTTCGCACCTTCCGATCACGTAAGCCGCGTCCCGGCTAGGTCAAATCAAGTCAGGTAAATCTTGGTAAATTTTGGAATCAGGCATTGACACCTCAGCTGAACGGGCGGTGCTGCGCTGCAACATTAAACAAAGATGAGGTGTCGGTTCGGCTCTGCCACGCGGATGTTTCCTCCCCCTCGCAGGCGAGTGCAGGATTGGCCGTTTTCATTGTTCCGCCGAATGGTGCGGCGTGGCTTCTACCCCGAGCACTGGGCAGGCGGCGCGGAGAAGCTGGAGGGCGGCTTCGGAGAGCGACGATGGGTTTCGCTGGGCTCACCCCCTCCTACAAATACTCGCCTGCCGCGTCCGCGCGGCCTCGCTCGGGGTGGTCTCGGGTACTGCTCGGCGCGGTAGGTGCGGCTCATTGTGTTGAGCTTCAACGGCACCGGAGAGCCGAGCCATACCACGTAGTGCGAGTGGTCGTCGTAGGAGTTGTCGGTCAGCGGGTGGACGAGAACGTCGAGGCTCTGGCAGTTGGGCATCGGCCACGGCAGAATATTCTCGAACTGCGCCGTCGTGATCATAAACCCGAACTGCGGAACCGGGTGCGGGGGCGGCCCCCTCGGCTCGTCGGCCGCGTAGCCCGATCACCGCGGCGGAGGCAAGTGCGAGGCCGCACCTGCCTCCAAATGCCGTTTTAGTCTGATCAGCAGGGCTTGCCGCCGATCGGCATGACGGGACGCCTGGAGCAGCTGTTAACGACAATCGCCATCCCGAGGTAATAGGCGATGGCGGCCGAGGCGACCAGGAACCAGCCGCCGATACTGCCGAGAACCAGCCATCCGCCAGTCAGCGCGGTCGCCAGGTTGGGGATCCCCGCGAGGACGAAACCGACGCACAGCGTGCCCAGCCACGCCACCGTGGCCGTGTTCATGCCCATTGCTGCTACGGCCAACGCGAAGGCGATAAACCCGAAGCTTTCATAAAGGAAACCGAGGAGCACTTGCGCACTGCCGCTCATTGGCGTCGGCAGCAGTCCCCAGGCCTGCAGCAGGAAAGCAAAGGCCATCGATACCGCGAAGGCGCCAAAACAACAGAAGGCGGTGGCCATCAGCGGACTGGCGCGCCGATAAGCAAACATTCCGGCAATGAACTGGGCTATGCCGGTGAAAAACAACAATACCGGCACGACCGCCGTGAAGATGTTGACCACCGGCGCACCCGCTGCTTGCGCCACAGCAGCGGCTGGCGCGCCGAAAGCGCCGCCGATTACCGTACCGACGATCCAGGTGCCGGTGGCAAAGGCCCACAGCCCCAAGGTGGAGGGATCGCCGACCGTCGCCATTGCCCGCTCTTCGAGAGCAAGCACTTCGTCGTCCGGCATGCGGGTGACGACCGGCCCCGCCTTCGTCCACGTCTCGCGCTCCAAACGGTCGCAACTCTTCTCGATAACCACGTCGTTCATCTTTGCTCACTCCATATCGGGAGAAGTCCACCCATTCCTCGTCTATCCCCGACCGAGATTACCGCCGTCGCGTTTGCCGCACCCGAACCGGCACCAATACCACCGGGGAAAGCAAACACCAGCTGATCACTCCACGAACCAGTTCGTCGAGTATTTCCATTCTTGTGCGATCTTTGGTAGTCAGTGTCAACTCCACGCGTTAACGCTATTCGCTAATCTTGAAACGACAGCGGATCGGTGGAGTTCCTTACCGAGTCTTGGGTGAAATCACAGTTTGCGATGTTGCAGAAGTCGGTTGACACCCTCATCTCTGCATCCCATTCCCGGGTCCATGATCTACTCTGGATTATCGAGGCATGTATTTGTCTGAAGATAATAGGGAAGCTCTGGCGGGGGCGGTTCGCCGGCTCGAGCAGCCGAGTTTTGCCGGACGCCTTGCGGCAGCGGCCGGCAAGCCGGTCGGGCTCGTGCAACGAATGCTGCCCGTCGCCGCCTCTACCGCGGTCGCCAAGGCAACCAAACATGCCCTTGAACAAGCCCTCGAAGCCGCGCTGTTCAGCCTGCGTGCCAAGCGCCTGATCGGCGGCCGCAAGCTCCATTCCGGGCTCGCCTGCACCTCGGGAGCGATCGGGGGTGCCTTCGGCCTCGCTGCGCTCGCCGTGGAGCTGCCCGTGTCAACCACGATCATGCTGCGCGCGATCGCGGCGATCGCGCAGCAGGAGGGCGAGGATCTCAGTGATCCGCGCACCCGGCTCGCCTGCCTCGAAGTGTTCGCGCTGGGCACCCCGGTGGCGGATCAAGCGGCCGCTGAGACCGATTACTTCGCCATACGGGCCATGCTCGCCCGCGGGCTCGTCGAAATCGCCGATCTCGCCCTCGACAAGGGCGCTATCCGCGAAGGTGCGCCAATCTTTGTCCGTTTCCTGACGCAGATCGCATCGCGTTTCGGGGTCGTCGTTTCCCAGAAGGTGGCGGCGCAGGCGGTTGCCGTGTTTGGAGCCCTGGGCGGCGCGGCCGTCAACCTTGCTTTCATCGAGCATTTCCAGGAGGTGGCGCAGGGCCATTTCACCGTGCGCCGGTTGGAACGGCTGTATGGCTCGGACCTTGTGCGCGCCGAATACGACCGGCTGAAAGCCGGCCTGGCCGCCGCATGAACGCATATCACTATAGAGAAAGTGAAGATTGTCGATCGATCACGGCCGGGATAGTGCTGATGCGTTTTTGGGCGTCGGAGTAGGCAGCGAAGAATGACAAGCGATGCGATCGCCATCGGTCGTCGCGGGAAGAGTGGGGAGTTTCGGGCGATCGGGCTCGTCTCTGCGGCACATTTCGTCGCCCACTTTCACATGCTGGTGCTGCCGCCGCTGTTTCCGTTTCTGAAGCAGCGTTTCGGCATCGGTTTTGTAGAGCTTGGCTTCGCGCTGACGATCGGCGCCGCCGCGTCGGTCGCCGCGCAGGTGCCGATGGGCTATCTCGCCGACCGAGTGGGCTCGCGCCGATTGCTGATTTTAGCGCTTTGCCTAGGCGGGTCCGCGATCGCCTCGATCGGGCTGGTCAATTCATACTCATGGCTGCTGGTTGCGGCAGCCCTGATCGGGATCGCCAATGCTGTTTATCATCCGGCCGATTACGCCATCCTGTCAGCCAGAATTGCCGCCTCCCGCATCGGCAAGGCCTTTTCGGTGCATACTTTCGCCGGCATGCTCGGGAGTGCGGTCGCGCCGGCGACGATGCTGGTCCTTGCCTCGACTTTGGGAATGAAAGTCGCACTGATCGTCGCCGGGCTGATCGGCTTTGTGATCGCCGTGCCGCTGCTGCTCGCGGCTGAACTCGAGGGTGAGGCCGGCCCATCGCGGCCCGCGGCTCACGCCGAGCCGGCAGCGCGGCAGAACGCTAAGGTGTTCAGCCCGGCCCTCCTCGGGCTGATGGTCTTTTTCATCCTCCTCAGCCTGTCCACCAGCGGCATCAGCAACTTTTCGGTCGTCGCGCTGATGGGCGCCTACGCCTTGCCGTTCTCGACGGCGAACCTGGCGCTCAGCGCGTTTTTGACGGCGAGCGCCTTTGGGGTGCTGGGCGGCGGGTTCGTAGCCGATCTGACGCGTCGGCACGGCGATGTCGCTGCCGCCGGGTTCGCGATCAATGCGTTCATTATGCTGCTGATCGCGACGGTCGGCTTCGCACCGCCGGTGCTGGTCGCGGCGATGGGCCTTGCGGGCTTTCTCTCGGGCATGATCATGCCGTCTCGCGACATGCTGGTCCGCGCTGCCGCCCCGCCCGGCGCTGTTGGACGCGCGTTCGGGATCGTCACGACCGGGTTCAGCATCGGCGGCACGGTCGGGCCGATGCTGTTCGGCTGGATCATGGACAGCGGGGCCCCGCGTTGGGTGTTCGGCGCCAGCGTCGTCTTCATGCTGCTGACTGTCGCGCTAGCGTTGCTCGGCGAGCATTGGCCACTGGGCCGCCGCCGGCGCATGGTCGCCCCTATCGGATCACCGTAACGCTGTTCAGCGTCGCGCCAAGCGCGTCTACAGCGATTGCGCTTGATTTTGGCGAACATTTGTGGTACCCTTAATTTTTGGTTCTTTTGGTGATCTCGACCTTTAATTAACCGACGTTATCGAAAACTCGACTTCGGTCCGGCTGCCGCTTCGTGCCGTTGCAGAGCTGTTCACGCACATCCTGCGCGTCAAATGTTTTAACAAATTAAGGAATGTGGAGCTATGCCAAAGAATTCTTTGATTGGCAGTGAAAGGAAACCACTGCCCGGCGCGCGTTCGATCGGAAAAGCCGATCCGACGGAACGGTTGGAAGTCACCTTGGTGCTGCGGCACCGTCAGCATGACGCATTAGAGGAGAGGGTCAGAAAGATAGCCGCCGGCGACAATTCCGAGCGTCACCTGACCCATGAGGAATACGACCGTCAATTCGGGGCGGACCCGACCGACATCCAGGCTGTCGAACAATTCGCAAACCAGCACGGTCTGGCCGTCGTCCAGGAGCACCAGGGCAGACGGTCGGTCGTGCTCTCCGGCACAGTCGCCCAGTTCAATGACGCTTTTGGCGTGGACCTGCAGCAGTTCGAGCATGCCGGCGGCTCCTATCGCGGCAGGACCGGAGCGATCCATCTGCCCGACGAGCTGCATGGAGTGGTTACTGCGGTGCTCGGCCTCGACAATCGGCCCCAGGCGCGCCCGCGTTTTCGCGCCCGCCCCACGCACGGCAATGTGCAGTGGAATGCCGCCGCTGCGGCGTCCATATCCTTTACGCCGACCGAGCTGACTGCACTGTACGGGTTTCCTGCCGGCACCGGGCAAGGCGAGTGCATCGCCATCATCGAGCTCGGCGGCGGCTACCGTACTGCCGACCTGCAACGGTTTTTCTCGGGACTGCAGGTCAGCCAGCCGAAGGTGCTCGCGGTGTCGGTCGACCATGCCAAAAACCATGCCACGGGCGACGCCGACGGACCGGATGGCGAGGTCATGCTGGACATCGAGGTCGCCGGGGCAATCGCGCCCGACGCCAAGATCGTCGTCTATTTCGCGCCGAACACCGACGCCGGGTTCCTCGACGCGATCACCGTGGCAATCCACGATACGACGAATAAGCCCTCGGTCATTTCGATCAGCTGGGGGGGCCCGGAAGCGTCCTGGACCCAGCAGGCGATGACCGCATACGACCAGGCGTTCCAAGCCGCCGCCACGATGGGAATAACGGTGTGCGTGGCAGCAGGCGACAACGGGTCGGATGACGGTGTCGGCGATGGTGCCGATCACGTCGATTTCCCGGCGTCGAGCCCGTATGCCCTGGCTTGCGGCGGCACCAGTTTGCAGGCCTCCGGCACCGCCATCACGCAGGAGACGGTGTGGAACGAGGGCCCCAACAACGGAGCGACCGGCGGCGGGGTCAGCGGTTTTTTTGCGCTGCCGCCATACCAGGAGGGGCTGCAGGTCACGCGTACCCAGGGTGGAACGGAGCCGCTGGCCATGCGGGGCGTACCCGACGTTTGCGGCGACGCCGACCCGCAAACCGGCTACGACGTGCGGGTCGACGGGCAAAACACCGTCATTGGTGGAACGAGCGCGGTAGCCCCGCTATGGGCGGGTCTGCTCGCCCTTATCAATGCGACGAAGGCCCAGCGCGCCGGGTTCATCAACCCCCACCTCTATGTAAATGCGACAGCCCTGCATGATATAACGCAGGGCAACAGCGGGGATTTCGCGGCCTCCACGGGGTGGGATGCCTGCACCGGGCTCGGCAGCCCCAACGGCCAGAAAGTCGCCGACGCCGTCTGATCCTCCATCCGATTTCACCTCATCTAACCACACCGACTGGCGCGAAGGCGGGAATTCAGGGGCGGCAAGGACCGTAGTGGTTGCCCTGGACCCCGCCTTCCAAGTCGTAGCTGGTCACACTCTCTCCCCAAAGCCGCGGGCTGTCAGTCGCCCGCCGCAGCCTCCCAGGCCTCGCGTCCCTCCTCGACGAGGAAATAGACGATGGCGAGCGAGGTGACGGCGTCGATCCACCAGATGCCTAAGGCGAGTTGGGCGACGAGGCCGACCACGACGACGAGGGAGAGCCAGAGGCACGCCACCAACTCGGCGGCATCGGCGCGCAGGGCGCGGCTGCCGAGCTGATCGGCGAGAGCGAGCTTGCGGCGTGCCAGCACGAGCATGATCGGGATCGACAGCAGCGCAATGGCCAAGCCCGGCCAGGAGAACGCCTCGCCCCCGCCGCGCCACAAGCTCCAGCCGGCCGCTACGATGACATAGGCGGCCAAGGCAAACAGCAAGGCGCCGGCGATCCGCCGTGCAATTCTTTCCGCCGTCTCGGAGACTTCGCGGCCGAACCTCAACTCGCTCGACAGCCGCCAGATCAGGACGCCCGCCGAAGCCAGTTCGATTACGCTGTCCAGACCGAACGCGATCAGCGTGATGCTGTGCGCAAGGATGCCGGAGGCGACAGCGACGGCGGCCTCGACCGCCATCCACCCGACGCTCAGCCACTCCAGCCGGAACGCCCGTCGGATCAGCCTCTGCCGATGGGGATCGGCATCTACCAAGTGATCGTGAGCTTGCCGTCGCGCATTTCGTAGCCTTGCAGCCGGCTCAGAAAGCTCATGCCGAGCAGCGAAACGTCAAGGTGTTCGAGCACGGAGGCGGGCACATCATAAATCGACAACTGGCCGATACGGATTTCGCGCAGGGTCACCGGCGCCATGCGCGCGGTGCCGTTGGCGGTTTGGACATGTTCGCTGAACGCCAGGCTCGCGGGATTGATGCCGGCGGCGCGGGCATCCGCCGGGGTGAGCGTCACCAGGCTGGCGCCGGTGTCGACGAGCATGCGGACCGGAGCACCGTTGACGGCGGTGTCGAGCACGACGTGGCCCCGTTCGTTCGCCCTGTATACGATCGTGTTGGAGGGCGGGCCAGAGGCGTGCGGGGCCGACATGGCGGCTTGTCCCTCCCGTCCGGCCGGCGAGGCAGTATCCGGCAACAGCGCTGCGCCATGATCCAGCAGCCCGACACCGAGGAGGACGATACCGAAGCACAGAAATACCCAACGCAATGCCCAGCCGATCACGATACCCGCCCCGGTCCCAATTTTCGCCTGTCGCACTCTGCCAGAGGGCGCTTAAGCCTTGGTGAACGCCCTCACCCACTCAGCCTCTCCCGCTATGCGGGACGAGGGGCTTCGCGAAGAGCTGCGCTACTTTGCGGCCTGGGGCGCGTCGGGACAGCTGTTCGCACGCCAGCGGCGACGCCTAATCCCGGGCAATTCGGTGTCCGCACCCCAGCTGTCCCAGCCCGGCCGCCGGAAACGGGCGAACATTTCGAGATAAGGCCCCTCGCATAGCGCCTCTATACGTTCGTAAGCCTCGTCCGGTTTCCGGCTGTGCTCCCGGCGCGGCGAGACGATCAGCTTGCGAACATTGGTTCCACGGCGATGCGGCTTGCCACGCGTGGCGAGCAGGCACAGCTCAGGGTTGGCTCGCGTCCAGAACCCGAGCCCGGTAAAAAAGCTGCCTTCACTGAACGAATTATCCGGCCTCTTCAACTTTGCCCAATAGAAACCGACGGTCTTATAAGTAAATCCCCAGGCATGTACTATTTCGAACGCTTTCTCCAGCAGAGGATCTGTTGTCCAAAGCAACAAGACGCAGTCGTCGGCCGCCCATTCAGGCACCGGCAACGCCTTGATGTCGGCGAGAGACATGCAGTCGTAATAGGCTTCCGGGCTCCGACCCTTGCCCTTCCGCGAATAGGTGGCGAAGGTCCAGGGCGGATCGGCATAGATGACCTTGTAGTGTTTGGAGTGAGGAGAGCCGCTCATCGGCGCATGCTCGCGGGCGCCCGCCGCATGGTCAACCTGCTTCCTCGCCGTCGCCTTCGTCGGGTCCCTCCTCGGTCGGGATGCTGTAATTGCCCTTGAGCCAGCGGCCGAGATCGATCTGCGCGCAGCGCGCCGAGCAGAATGGCCGATACTGCGGCATCGGCGGCTTGCCGCAAATCGGGCATGGGCGCGGTGCGGGCCGCTCTATCGACGAGATGGAGGCCATTGCCGAGCGGATATAATCAGAGCGCCGAGATTTGAAAACGTTCGCGCTCATAGCCGGGATCGGCCTCGATCGCGATGTTGCGGGCGAATCGCTGCTCGGCTTGCCGCACGGCATCAGCCATGGCGCCCGCCAAGGCAGCCGCGACATCCGGAGCGACATCGATGCGCCATCGCCGGCCGGGCTGCGCCCGCGCTGCGCGGCGCAGCCCGCGTAGCGCTTCGTGCGCGACGGTGACCGCAGTCTTGACGAGAGCGCCGCCCGGGCGCGGCTCGAGCAACGCCTCGGCGAGCGGGCGGCGGCGGCGCGGCCGCACCAGCTCGAAGTGTCCGAGCCGGGTCCAGCCGAGGAGCTGCGGGGCTGCCGGATCGGGGGCGAGTGACTCGGCGAACGCCGCGCGCAGCTTTTCGCGCGCCGAGCGGCTGTCCAGCCCGACAAAATCGACGACGATGCCGCCGCCCAAATTGCGCAGCCGGATCTGCCGGGCGATGGTCCCGGCTGCCGCGAGGTTCGCCATGAAACCGGTGCGCTCTGGCGACCCCGTTTCCGGGGTTCCCGTGTCGACGTCGATCAGGATGCCGGCCCGGGTCGCCTCGAAATGCACGAAACCGCCGCCCGGGAGGGCGAGCGTAGCGGACAGGGCCTCGTCGAATACAGCGTCGAGATCAATCGGCCGCTCCGTTTCCGGAAGGTGTGCGACCGCGCTGTCCCGAAAAGCGTCGCGAAGTTCGGGAATGGCCGCAGGATCGTCTACGAGGATCTCGTCGGGGGCGCCCGGCAGCGTGCCGGCGAGCGCCGCGGCAAAGCACGCTACCGGATCTAGCCTGGCCGGCGGGTCGAGTCGTGAAGCGCGGTCGAGGATATCATGCCAGCGCTGCGCCAGTGCCGCCGCCGCATCGGCGATCGCGTCAGATGGCGCAGCTTCGAGAAGCCTCAGCCCGGCTGCACCCTCACCCGCCTCGCTGCGCTCGGCACCCTCTCCCGCATTGCGGGAGAGGGGGGACCCAGCCCCGCTAGGGGAAGGGTGGGTGAGGGTCTTGAGCCTCGAGAGAAGTTGCTTGCGTTCGTCAGGCGCGAGCGCCTCCCCACCTTTGAAGCCGGGGCGGCCGACGATCAGTTCGAGGAGCCGGCCGCGCAAGCTTGCGGCCATCGTCACCCTTGCGGCTCTGCCGGCCTGGGCCTCGCGGCGGATTTGCACGATTACGCGCTCGCCCTCGTTTAGCCGCTTGCCGCGGGGGAGAACCTCGCTCTGAGGGAGGAAGGCGGGCCTGTCGCCGCCGATATCGACGAGCGCCGCGCCGAGCGCCGGCAAGAGCCGCACGGCTCGGCCGAGATGAATGCTGCCGGCTTCATTGCGGTCGCCGCGCTCGACGTAGAGTTCGACGGGCACACCCTTTTCGAGCAGCGCCGCGCGCCACTCACCGGGGCCCGCCAATATCAGCAGCTCGCGAGCCAACTCGGTCGATAACCGCGGCCGGCGAGCAGCTGTATAGTCTCGAAGAGCGGCAGCCCGACGACATTGGAATAGGAGCCGCTGACCCAGCGGATCAGTGCCGCCGCCCGTCCCTGAATCGCGTACCCGCCGGCCTTGCCCTGCCATTCGCCGCTGCGCAGATAAGCCCCAATCTCGGCCTCGCTCAGCCGTTTGAAGGCGACCTGGCTATCGACGAGGCGCGTCACCAGCCCACCGTCGGGGCTCGCCGCTGCGATGCCGCCATGCACCCTGTGGCGGCGCCCCGACAAAAGTTCGAGGCAGGCCCGCGCGCTCGCCTCATCCTCGCTTTTCGGCAGGATGCGCCGGCCGCAGGCAACGACGGTGTCGGCCGCCAGGACATAGGCGCCGGGATGGCGCGAGACTACCGACTGCGCCTTTTCCTGCGCGAGGCGCATCGCATGTGCAGGAGGCAACTCACCACGGCGGGGGGTCTCGTCAATGTCGGCCGGATCGATGCAGTCGGGCATGAGGCCAACTTGGCGCAGCAGTTCGAGGCGGCGCGGCGAGGCGGAGGCGAGCACGAGGGGCGGCCCCGTCACAACACAGTCACCCCCGCAGATGCAGCACGCAAATCAGGGTGAAAAGGCGCCGAGCCGTGTCGAGATCGATCTCGATCTTGTCGGCGAGCCGCTCGATCAGCAGCGCGGATCCCTCGTTGTGCAAGGACCGCCTGCCGACGTCGATCGCCTCGATTTGCGCGAGGCTCGAACGGCGGATCGCTTCGTAATAACTGTCGCAGACCATGAAATAATCTTTCACGATCCCACGAAACGGCGCGAGCGGCAGAGTGATCGTTTCGTTCGAGCCGTTCGCCGTCGAGCGGATTTCGATGCTGAGGCGGTTCTCCTCGATCGCCAAATGCAGATGGTAAGGCCCGTTACAGCCGGAAACCGGCGCGAAATGGTTCTCTTCGAGGAGATCGAAGATCGCCACCGCCCGCTCGTGCTCGATGTCGGGACTGCGGCGGACGACCGTATGCTCGTCGAGAGTGATGCCGGCAATACGCGAGGCGTCCTGCTCACCCATTGTATGTCGAGTTACCCCGCGCGCGCCCGATCCAACCGGATCGACAATGACAACGCGTGCGCGTCCAGTCCCTCCGCCTCGGCGAGGCGGATCGCCGAGGGGGCGAGCGCCGCGAGGCTCGCCGCGTCGCAACGGACGAGCGAAGTGCGCTTCAGGAAATCGAGAACCCCGAGGCCGGAGGCAAAGCGGGCGCTTCGGGCGGTCGGCAGGACGTGGTTGGGCCCTGCGATGTAGTCGCCGATCGCTTCGGGCGTGTGGCGGCCGAGAAAAATCGCCCCGGCATGATGCACCCGCTCGGCCAATCCGTCGGCTTCGTCGAGCGCCAGTTCGAGATGCTCGGGCGCGATCCGGTCGATCAGCGCCGGCGCCTCGTCCCAATCGACGACGATCAGAATGGCGCCGTGCGCCTGCCAGCTGGCGCGCGCTATCTGCGTGCGCGGCAGCTGCGCCAGGTGGCGCTCTACCGCCGCTTCGACCGCACCCGCAAAATCGGCGTCGTTGGTGATGAGCATCGCCTGCGCAGCGCCGTCATGCTCCGCCTGCGACAACAGATCGGCGGCGATCCAGTCCGGGTCGTTGTGCCGGTCGGCGACGACCAGGATTTCGGACGGGCCGGCGATCATGTCGATCCCGACCCTGCCGAAGACCCGCCGCTTGGCCGCGGCGACATAGGCGTTTCCCGGACCGACGATCTTGTCGACGGGCGCGATCGTCGCCGTGCCGTAGGCGAGCGCCGCGATCGCCTGCGCGCCGCCGACCCGGTATATCTCATCGATCCCGACCATTTGGGCGGCGGCAAGAACCAGTGGGTTCAGCACGCCGCGCGGGGTCGGCACGGTCATGACCAGCCGCTCGACTCCGGCCACATTCGCCGGGATGGCGTTCATCAACACCGAAGAGGGATAGGCAGCGGTGCCGCCGGGGACGTAGAGGCCCGCCGCGGCGACTGGACGCCAGCGCGCGGCGAGCCGCACACCTATCTCGTCGACATAGTCGATCGGAGCAGGCAGCTGGCGGCGATGAAAGCTCTCGATCCGTTCCGCCGCGACGCGCAGCGCGGCGACGGTCTCGGCGTGCGCCGCAGCGGCGCCATCGGCGATCTCCCGCCCCGTCAGCGCGAGGCCGCCGGCCGCGAGATCCATCCCGTCGAAGCGGCGCGTATAATCGATCAGCGCCGCATCCCCGCGGGAGGCGACATCCTCTATGATCTCGGCGACCGCTGCGTCGACATCGGCCGCGCTCTCCCGCTTCGCCGCGAGCAGCTGTCGGAACCCCGCCTCGAAACCGGGGTCGCCGGTGGAGAGCGTGACCGGCATCAGCGCCCCCTGCCCCCACCCGCCTTGCTGCGCTCGGAGTGAGGCGGGGGAGGGGCTTTGCTGCCGACCGCTTCGCGAAAGCGCTCGATCCAGCAGCCGACCTCCTCGGGACGGGTCTTCAGCGCCGGGCGGTTGACGATCAACCGGGAGCTGACCTCGGCAATCCGCTCAATCTCGACCAAACCGTTGGCTTTGAGGGTGGCGCCGGTCTGCACGAGATCGACGATGTGATGGCACAGCCCCAGGCGCGGCGCGAGCTCGATCGCCCCGTTGAGCTTGATGCATTCCGCCTGAATCCCTCGCGCCGCAAAATGCCGGCGGGTCACTTCCGGGTACTTCGTCGCGACGCGCACATGGCTCGATCGCCTGACGTCGGCTTGTCCAAGAGCGTCCGCCGTTGCAGCAACGGCTAGGCGGCAATGCCCGACATCGAGATCGAGCGGCGCGTAAATCTCCGAGTAGTCAAACTCCATCAGCACGTCATTGCCGGCGATGCCGAGCTGAGCGGCGCCGAAGGCGACGAAGGTGGCGGCATCGAAGCTGCGCACGCGAATCAGGTCTAGACCCGGTTCGCTGGTTCTGAAATGAAGCTGGCGCGAAGCAGGGTCGTCGAAGGCCGGCTCCGGCTCGATGCCGATCCCACGCAGCAGCGGCATAACCTCGCCGAGAATCCGCCCGTTCGGCAATGCCATAATCAAGGAATCGTCGCGGATCGGCACGGGCTCGGCAGTCACGAAGCTTCATCCAAATCGTGGCGGGGCTGCCATGGTGTCGGCCAAGGATCGCCGAGGTCCCTAGCGTGGCAAAGGATTCGCCCGACCTCGAGCCGGATCGCCGCGCCGCCGGAAAATTCGAGATGGACTGCGTCATCTTCCGGCCGGATCGCCAGCAACGACAATATCCGGCCGTCATCGGTGCGGCGGAACCCGCTGTACGACACCGCCGCCACCTCGCTGAAGGTAACGCCGCACAAGAACTCGCTCAAATGGGGCTTCGCAGGGCGCTGGGCGGAGCCCGTTTTCCCAGCGGAATCGGTTGGCAACGAAAAGGAAGCTGCGCTCTTCCGGCGCATAAGCGAGATCGCTCACGGCGACGAGCGCATCCTGCAGGCAAGCCGAGATCACCGCCAAGTCCTCGGCGTCCTCGGCGCGCAGCTTCAATGCCACGCCTTCGTCAGGCGCCATCCCGCAGCCTCTCGATCCGGGCATTGCACCCGGCGAGCTTTTCCTCGAGCCGCTCGTAACCGCGGTCGAGATGATAAACGCGGTTGATCACGGTTTCCCCGGCGGCGGCGAGGCCTGCGACGACGAGCGACACCGAGGCCCGCAAATCCGTCGCCATGACCGGCGCCCCCATCAGCCGCGGCACGCCGCGCACCAGGGCGGAGGCGCCGTGGACGTTGATGTTGGCGCCCATCCGTGCCAGCTCCGGGACATGCATGAACCGGTTCTCAAAAATCGTCTCGGTGATCATCGAGGCGCCATTGGCGATCGTCATCAGCGCCATCATTTGCGCCTGCAGATCGGTCGGAAAGCCCGGATAGGGCTCGGTCATCGCATCGACGCCTTCGAGGCGTTCAGCATATCGCCGCACGATCAGCCCGCCGGCGGTTTCCGCGACTTCGACACCCGCGCCTTCGAGGATGCGCACGACGGCCGCAACGAGATCGAGACGGGTCCCGGTCAGCCTGACCTCGCCATTCGTCGCCGCCGCGGCCATGATGTAGGTGCCGGTTTCGATCCGGTCCGGGATGATCGAATGCGTCGCCCCGTGCAGCCGTGGGACGCCGACGATCCTCAGACGGTCCGTGCCGATCCCATCAATGCGCGCACCCATCGCCACGAGGCATTCGGCCAGATTAGCGATTTCCGGCTCGCGCGCGGCGTTGATCAGCTGAGTCTCGCCCTCCGCAAGGCTGGCTGCCATCAACAGATTCTCGGTGGCGCCGACCGAGACCGCCGGAAACGCGATCTCCGCGCCTCGCAATCCTCTGGGGGCGCGCGCGTCGATATAGCCCTCGCGCAGCTCTACCTCGGCGCCGAGCCGCTGCAACCCTTTGATGTGGAGGTCGACCGGGCGAGTGCCAATCGCGCAACCGCCCGGCAGCGAGACGCGCGCTCGCCCGCAGCGCGCGACCAGGGGGCCGAGCACGAGGACCGAGGCCCGCATTTTCCGCACGAGGTCGTAGGGTGCGGTGCTCGAAATGATATGCCCGGCCGACAATTCGAGGACGTGCCCAGAATCTGCCCCCTCCTCGCCCCGCATTACCGCCACACCATGCTGAACCAATAGTTTCGCCATCGTGGCGATATCGGCGAGAACCGGGACGTTCTTTAGGGTCAAGGTTTCCGACGTCAGCAGCGACGCAGCCATCAGCGGCAGGGCCGCGTTTTTGGCGCCACCGATCGGGATTACGCCTTCGAGCGGCACGCCGCCCTTGATGCAGATCTTATCCATCGCCTCGGTTGTAGGCGCCGCCGCCCAGACCGGCGGCAGGCAGCTCATCTATCGGCAGTCACGCCGCCGTCCGGCTGCTTTTACTCGACAGCGAAGCGCCGCTCAAGCCAGCGGCTCGCCGTTGCCTCCATCGCCCTTTTTGGACACCGGCGCGGCACGTTGCTGCTGCGCGCGGGCCTGCTCCTTGCGCCGCCGCAGATTGTCGCGCAACGCCTTGGCCAGGCGCTGCTCCCGAGCTGCGCGTTCAGGGTTTTGTTTTGTGCCGGGCTGTAACGGTTGCGCCATCCCGCGATGCAACGGGAGGGTGTCGGTCATGTCAAGCAGAAGCTATTCCTCGATCCGGATCTTCGCATGCGTCGCGAGGATCACGGCGACTGCCTGCTTTGCGGCGTATTCGGCCGATTGATCCGGATGCTGGCGCCGCCACGCCTCGACACCCGCCCGGTAACATTCCACCGAGGGGCATCCGGAGCGGCGCGCCGATTCGAACGCCTTCAGCACCGCCGCAGCGGCGATATTCGTCGTCGGATCGATCTTCGATACACGCCAAACCATCAGGCGCTCATCGTGGTTAACCTCGGTCAACGCGGCAAACATCGGCGTTCCCAGAGGGTTCCGGCAGGGCTCAGGGTGAGCGTGCATTCCTTCGGCGCGCGTGCCTGACAAGACAGCTCGCGATCTCCTCTATCTCGGCTGCCGCACGTCGAGAGCGGAGGACGCGGCCGTCATTTCCTCCGCACTGGGCGCTTCCTAGATCCGCTGACCATCTCTCAGGCGACGCTAATCGAATCCTCGAACGGGGCGCTTTCGCCTCGGTCGAGTTCCGCAAGGCTCTCGACATCCTTAACGATCTCCGCGCCTTCCTCTTCGAGATATTGTCTCAAGGCCCCGCAGCATCACCCAGGAGCGGGGGGCGGTCGAGCATCGTAGCCAGCTTGTCAAAGGCCTCGATACCTGATCAGGAACCCGCAACGAAACATGGCTCGATCCGGCGTGGTCGCCAGGCACGGTTCCTCTCCTGTAACCCTCTCAGTGCTACAGCGTAGCCCATCCTACCACGAAGTGCCAGGCGATCCGCCTGCTTGCCAGCCCTCGGGATGCAAACGCGAGCGCGACACGCGGCAGGGTCGCTCAGGCGGCGAAGGTCGCGACCAGCCCTTCCTGCTCCAGCGTGTTTGCGTAATCCGTCACCGTTGTGCGGTGCAGGACGCGGCGCTGGGTGTCGTCATAGGGCCGGCCGCGATGCATTGTGCAGCGATTGTCCCAGATGACGAGGTCGCCGACGGTCCAGCGGTGCTGGTAGACGAATTGCGGCTGGGTCGCGAAAGCGATCAGCTCCTCGATCAGCGCCCTCCCCTCCTCGACCGGCCTGCCGACGATATGGGAGGCGTGCGAGGCGAGGTAGAGGCTGGTGCGCCCCGACGCCGGATGATGCCGCACCAGCGCCTGCGGCACCGGCGGCAATTGCTTGCAGATCTCGTCGTTGAACTCGGCGAAGCCGATCTGGCTGCGCGAGCGGAAGATGCTGTGCTCGACGACGAGCCCATCGATCTCGCGCTTTCTCGCCTCGGGCAGCGCATCCCACGCCGCCCGCAGATCGGCAAACTCGGTCTCGCCCCCTGATGAAGGAAGCTCGCGAGCTGACAGCAGCGAGCATTTCGCCGGGATGCGCTTGAACGAGCTGTCGGTATGCCAGAGCTGGTTACCGAGATTGAACAAGTTGCGGTGGTCGTCACGCGCGAGCACCTGCCCTTCGGCATCGAGGTTCGAAATGTCGGCGATATCGGGGCGCAGGCGCATCTTGGAGCCGGCATAGTTCGGGTTGACCTCGAGCGAGCCGAACAGTTGGCTGAAGGCGAGTTGCCGTTCGTCGCCCAACGGCTGCCCCGGGAAGACGAGGATCCCGTAGCTGTTGAAGGCCGCTTCGATCTCGGCAAAGACTTCGGGTGTCACAGCCCGCGTGAGGTCGACCCCGCGCACCTCGGCGCCGAAGGTCGGGTGAAGCGGGGATACTTGCGTTGCCATATTTGCTGCCCCGAGAAAGCGCGTTACCGTAATATGAGCGGGGATTCGAAAACGATCAATTCGGCCTCGGTGTCCACCTGCGGGATCAAAAAGATTGCCGATTGGCTGATTGACGGCGCCCGGTCGGCGCCGCTGCCGCAGCAGGTCTTGGCTCAACTCAGCGAGCGGCTCGCCGCTTGCGGCATCCCGCTCTGGCGGGTCGCAGTATTCGTGCGCACTTTGCACCCGCAAGTCATGGGCCGGCGGTTTATCTGGCGGCCGGGTGCCGAGGTCGAGACTTCAGAAGCTCCGTACGAGCTCCTCGAAAGTGCAGATTTCCTCGAGAATCCGATTGCACAAGTTTACGCGACCGGGCGGGCGCTCCGCCGCAGGCTCGCCGACCCGGATTGTGCCGTGGATTTTCCGGTACTTTCGGAACTTCGCGCTGAAGGGATAACCGATTATCTCGCGTTGCCGCTCGTCTTCAGCGACGGCGCCATTCACGCGGTGACCTGCACGACGCGGCAGGCCGGCGGCTTCACCGACGCGCAGATCGCCGGCATCGAGGCAATCATCACTCCATTGGCAAGGGTCACCGAGATCCGAGTATTGCGGCGGATGGGGAGCGTTCTGCTCGATACCTATGTCGGGCACGACGCCGGCGAGCGCATCCTCGCCGGACGGATTCGGCGCGGCGACATCGAGGAGATCCACGCGGCGATCTGGCTGTCGGACATGCGCGGGTTCACCGCATTGGCCGACAGTCTGCCGCCGCGGGTCATGATCGATCTCCTCAACCGCTATTTCGATTGCCAGGTTCCGGTGATCCTCGAGCATGGCGCCGAGGTGCTGAAATTCATGGGCGACGGGCTGCTGGCGATTTTTACGATAGCTGCCAACGAAGCCGAGGTGTGCAAACGCGCACTCGCTGCCGCGCGCCGGGCACAGGCAAACATCGCGGCACTCTCGGATTCGGGCATGCCGGGGCTGCGGTTCGGCTTGGCGTTGCATATCGGCGATGTCCTCTACGGCAATATCGGCAGCGGCAATCGACTTGATTTCACTTGCATTGGTCCAGCCGTCAATTGTGCCGCCCGCATCGAAAAGCTCACCGGCCAGTTGGGCCGCGCTGTCCTCGCCTCTGGTGAATTCGCGCGCCACTGCGCAGGAGAATTCACCCCTCTCGGTGAATTTAGGCTGGCCGGCTTTAGCGCACCGCAATTGGTATTCGGACTCGAGGACTCACTTCAGCGTCAATAGGCATCCATACCCCGAGATGTGCTGCCTGACGCCGGCGAGACGCAGAGCGTGCCACATCATCGCAGAAGCACTCGAAAGCACCGGCTTCCCCAGATCCTGCTCCAGCAGCTCCAATACCGGCAATGTCGGCATGCCGGTGCCGCTGAGAAAGATGGCTTCGGCGTCTGCCCTGTCGACGAGCCGCGCCAGCCCATAAGCCCGCTCGGCCGTCTCGTCGTAGATGTTGGTGACGCCCTGCAGATTGGCGAAATTGACGACCTCCAGGCCGTGCGCTTCCAAATGCGCCTTGCCCTGCAATGTCGTCTGCGCCGAATAGGGCGTTCCGAGCGCGAGCCGGCGCACATTGAGCCGCTCGAGCGCCCGCAGCACCGACCCGAAGGCCGTGATCACGCGCTTGCCAGTCGATTTCTCGATTCGAGCCAGCAGATCGGCTTCACCTTCGCGGCCGAGATAATAGCTCGTCGCGGTGTGAGCCACGACGATGACATCCGGCTCGACCGATGCGAGCAGCTCGATGCTGCCGTCCATATTGTCGATCATCGTGCGAGTTCGCTCGTCCTGGCCATCGAGAGAGCCGGGGGCCCCGTGTGCGGCCATGCGATGAAAGTGCACCGACACTCCCTCGGGCGCTAACGCTATCATTTCCGTTTCCACTGTCGGATTTCCCGGCGGCAGCAGAAACCCAAGTCGCGCTCTCCAGCCGATCATCGCCTGTAACTCCGGTCAGATAACCCCGTCGTCGCGCAGCCGCCTTACCTCGACGGGGTCGACACCACAGAGCTCGCCGAGCACGGCCTCGGTGTGCTCGCCGAGCAATGGCGGGCGGGTCACCTTGGCCGGCGAGTCCGACAGTTTGATCGGGCAGCCGACGGTCTTGTAAGTGCCGCGCGTCGGGTAATCGATGTCGAGGATCATCTCGCGCGCTTTCAGATGCGGGTCGGCGAGCACCTCGCCGGTGTCCTGGCAGGCGCCGCAAGGAACTCCCGCCTCGCCCAGCAGCCGCATGACCTCGTGCTTGCTGCGTCCGCGCGTCCATTCTTCGATAATCGCATTCAGCGCGTCACGGTTTTCCCAGCGCATCTCCGACGTATCGAAGCGCGGATCGTCCGCCAATTCGGGCCGGCCCATCGCCTTCACCATGGCCGGCCACATCTGCTGCTGCGCAGTGATGAAAACATAGTCGTTCGGGCCGCCGGGCGCGCACGGATAAGTCGTGCTCGGCACCCCTGTACCCATCTGATTGCCGCGCCTCGGCATTGCATGACCGAAACGCTGATGGTCGCGCAGGCTGACGCGGATCAGGTTGACGACCGCATCCTGCATCGACACCTCGACGCACTGCCCGCGTCCGGAATTGTGGCGCTGCTGCAATGCCGCGAGGATGCCGATCGCCATGTGCATGCCGGTGCCGGAATCGCCGATCGCCGGGACGACAAAGGTCGGGGGGTTCTCCGGGTAGCCGGTAACGCTCATCGCCCCGCCCATCGCCTGCGCGACCGGCTCGAAGCTCTTGTAATTGGCATAGGGCCCATAGCTGCCGAAGCCCTTGATCGTCGCATAGATGAGCCGCGGGTTGATCTTCGACAGAACCTCCCAGCCGAGGCCGAGCCGGTCGAGGGCACCCGGGCTGAAATTCTCGACCAGCACGTCCGAATTGGCGATCAGCTCCTTGAACAGCTCCTTCCCGCGGCCGGTCTTCAGATTGAGGGTCAGGCTGCGCTTGTTGGCATTGAACAGCAGGAAAAAGAGGCTGTCGCTGTCCTCCCGGTCGCGCATGTTGCGGCGGGCGATGTCACCGCCCTTCGGCTCTTCGAGCTTGATCACATCGGCGCCGAGAAAGCCGAGGATCTGCGCGCAGGCGGGCCCCGCCTGATTATGGGTCATGTCGACGACGCGAATGCCCGAGAGCGCCTTGTCCATACTGATCCTCCCGATTAAAGGCCCACTTCCTTTGGTTGCTAAAGAAAATCGCGGATGCGTTCGAGCTCGTCGAGCGCTCCGGCCGGAGAGACGACGAGAACCTCGTCGAAGCCGATGCGCTCCAGACGCTTCAGCCGCTGGCGCGCGTCGTCGGGCAGACAGACGAGCGAGACCTTGGCGCGCTCGGCCAGACTGCCGGCTTCGGGCTGGGCGCTGAGGTCGACGACGACATTGGCGAGAACGGCATTGGTGCCGCCGGCTTCGCGATAAAGGCGCATGCCATTTTCGAGATCCTCCCAGCTGCTGTAGAGGCCCGAGGCAATCCAGCCTTGGCACTGCTTTGCGGCATAATTGATCCAGCGCGGGTTGCGCCAGGCGCCGAGCAATACCGGCGGCCCGCCCTCGCATCCCGGCCAAGGCGACAACGTGCCGCCGTTGACCGGCTCGCCGCGCCAGGCCCGCCGCATGATCTCCAACGAACTCATCAGGGTGCGAAAGCGCTGATCGTAATCAGCGCCGAGGAGATCGAAATCGGCTTGCGTCGATCCGCTGCCGACGCCGAGCCGCAAGCGGCCGCCGGACACCGCCTGAACCGACTGCACGCGATGGGCGAGCTCGATCGGGTTGCGCAGCGAGACTTGCAGCACCGCGGTGCCGAGCTCGACCCGCTCGGTCGCAGCAGACAGCACCCCGAGGGCGACGAGCGGGTCGAGGGTCGGCCGGCCGCGGCCGAGCGAGTTGGTGACCCAGATCCCGGGAAACCCCCGCCTTTCGATCCGGCGGGCGTAATCGACGATGCGGCCCAACGGCCGATCGCGCGGATCCGTGCCCGGACGCAAAAACGTCACGACACTTAGTCGCATAGCTCCTCTCTCGATACGTGCAGCTGGACAACAATGCATCGATCCTCGGCGCCAGCCAACTGCCGAATGGTCTCCTGTTTGCGCGCCGACGCCTCTCGCGGCATGCTCTCGTCCGAAGAAGCCGCTCGGCGCACTTCAGGAGGAATCGAGATGGGCAGAAAGCGAACGGCCGGTAACGGGCCGGATATGGCTGGAAACGGGCTCCTCGATCGCCGAGCCCTGCTGGCGGCCGGGGCTGCGCTGAGCGGCGCGGGGGCGATCGGTGCTCGGCCTGCGTTCGGTGCCGCAGAGCTTTCAATCGAACCATGGATGACGGAGTCGGGCTCGCCCTTTACCGGTTACGGGCAACCCTCGAGGTTTGAAGCAAAGGTGGTCAGGACGTTTGCAAGTGCGCCGGGCACGACGGGTACCGGTTCCTCGCGAACGCCGCTGCAGCGGCTCAATGGCACGATCACGCCGAACGGCCTCCACTTCGAACGCCACCACTCCGGCATTCCGGACATCGATCCGGATGCTCACCGGCTGCTGGTTCATGGCCTCGTCAAGCGATCGCTCGTTTTCACCCTTGAGGCGCTGGCCCGTTATCCGATGGAGACGCGCATCGCCTTCATAGAATGCGGCGGCAATACCGGCGCGCTCTATCAGAAGGAGCCGGCCCAGTTAGACCTTCAAGCGAGCCACGGCCTATTGTCCTGCGCCGAGTGGACGGGTGTCAGGCTCGCGCTCCTGCTCGATGAAGCTGGTGTCGAGCCGCAAGCACAGTGGCTTCTCGCCGAGGGTGCCGATGCGGCCGGCATGAGCCGCAGCGTCCCGATGAAGGCGGTGGACGAAGCATTGGTGGCGCTTTACCAGAACGGCGAGCGCGTCCGACCGTCGAACGGCTATCCGCTGCGGCTGCTGTTGCCGGGTTATGAAGGCAACATGAACGTCAAGTGGCTGCGGCGGATCAAAGTCACCGCCGGTCCGACGATGACAAAGGACGAGACCTCCAAATATACGATCCTGTTGCCCAGCGGCAAGTCATTGCAATTCGTCTTCCCGATCGAAACCAAATCGGTCATCACCAATCCCTCGCCGGGCTTGAACTTGAAGGGTGCCGGCCTTTACGAGATCTCGGGCCTGGCCTGGTCGGGTTACGGCAAGATCACCCGGGTCGACGTCTCCGCCGACGGCGGAAAGAGCTGGGCTCCGGCGGCCCTGCAGGAGCCGGTCTTGCCAAAGGCGCTGACCCGGTTTCGCATACCGTGGCGATGGGACGGCGGCCCGGCGGTGCTGCAGAGCCGCGCGACAGACGGTTCCGGGTATGTCCAGCCGACGCGCGCCGCGCTGATCGCCGAACGCGGCACGAAGACGTTCTATCACTTCAACGGCATCATCAGCTGGGCGATCGGCGAGCACGGGGAGGTCCGGCATGTGTATGCGTAGGCAATTGAGCGCCGTTTGGGCCTTGCTCTTCTTGTCGACGGCCGCGCTCGCCGAGACGCCTGACCTCGGGCAACCCGTAACCCCAGAAGAAATGGCCGTTTGGGACATCAGCATCGGCCCCGATGGCGCCGGTCTACCGTCCGGCAGCGGCACCCCGCAACAAGGCGAGGAAGTATATGTCGAAAAATGCCTGGGGTGCCACGGCGAGAAGGGGTCGGGCAAACCCAATGACCAGCTGGTCGGAGGGCTCGGCACTTTGACCGGCGACCAGCCTGCCGTGAAGACCGTCGGCAGCTTTTGGCCCTATGCGACGACATTGTTCGACTATGTGCGCCGCGCAATGCCGGCGAATGCGCCGAGATCCCTCAGCGATGACGAGGTCTACGCGGTCTGCGCCTACATTCTCCAGCTCAACGGCATCATCGACGAGAGCGCGGTCATGAATGCGCAGACCTTGGCAAAGGTGCAGATGCCGAACCGCGACGGTTTTATTCCCTTCTCTCGGTCACAATAGTCGCGCTCTTTCCGGCTATGAAATTTTCCTTCACTCCGGTCTCGATTTCCACCCGCAGGAAGCTGGGCTCGATCCTGCTGGCCGTTGCGATCTTTGCGCTGCTTGCCGGGCTGGTGAGCAGCGCCAACGGGCGCCCGGTCGTCTTTGCCGTTCTCAATGCCATCCTTCTCGGTGCGGCGGTCGGTCTCTTTGAACAATTCTATGTCCAGAGCCTCCGCGGCCGTTGGATACGCAATATTCACCCGCTGCGCGCCATCGCGATCTACACGGTCGTGGTGGTCATAATATTCGTTATCGTCATCAATTTAACCCATCTGCTGCTGTGGCCGTTCTACCGATTGCCGGTACCCTATGGCCGGATGCCGTTTGTTCTTCCGGTGGTGATCGCATTTTCGGTCATCGGGATAGTCGTGATGCGAACCGTTCATTTCATCGGTATCGAAACTCTGTTTCATCTGACGATCGGCACTTATCATCGCCCGGTAGTCGAGGAGAAGGTCCTGCTGTTTCTCGACATCAACAATTCCACGGGGATCGCCGAAAGACTGGGCGCGATCCAGACAAAATCCCTGGTGGGTAAGTTTCTTTTCGACGTCTCGAAACCGATCACCGATCATGGAGGCGAGATCTATTTGTACAAGGGTGACGGGCTGATCACATTGTGGGATTGGCACGAAGCGGTCAAAGAAGACAGGATTTTGCGGGCGATCGATGCGGTGTTTGCGACGATCGCGCGGGAGCAACCGGAGTTCTTGGAGCAGTTCGGCGTCGTTCCGTCCTTCCGGATCGGAGTTCATGGCGGTGAGGTCGTCGTCAGCGAGCAGGGCGACACGAAGCGGGCCATCGGGGTCTACGGGGCCACGATCAATATCGCGGCCCGTATGGAGGAGGCAGCAAAAGCGCACAATGTTTCGTGTGCGGTTTCCGGCGATGTCGCGACCGCCCTCGTCGATCATGACGGCCGACTGCGCCCGATCGCGACCGAAAAAGTCAGAGGAAGCGCCATCGAAATCCCGATTTTCGAATATCGTGCCGCAGGCGAGGGGTGCAGCCAACCTCACACAGCGGCTTCGCGGAATGCTTTTTGGGCGGGGCCGATAAAAACAGCACGATGACTGGGAGGCTCAAATGATCGACGCCGTGCGTTGCAACTCGCGATGTCAGCAGCGCTGGCCGGCGCCAGGGCGGCGGACCAAATAGTGGAGATAGAGGCCTCCGTGATCGAGTCAACAGGGTCGCCGACAAGACGCCTTCGAAGCGGCTGTGAGTAGCGTCAGTGCACTGAAGCGGCGCACAGGGAGACGCAGAGGCAAATGCGGCGCAACGATACCTCTGACGCCGGGCCAGTACCCGGACAGCGGCAGGGACGAGATCTTACCCAGCCCGGACGAGCCATGCGGCGGCCCGGCAGAGTCGGCCCCCTTTGCCGAGTCCCTGAGCACCCTCATTATGGCTGCCGCGGATGCTCGGATTGTGAGGTGTACCCAATTCGTAGTTAATTTGGTCGAATTGGAATTGCTATTTCGGTAGATTATCGGCATTTTGATGGCGGCATCGTTATGTCCCCCAACGATGCGGATTGGCCTGTTGGACCGGCACACCGGCAGGCCACAGAAGCCCCGGTCTTCCCCGACCGGGGCTTTTCTGCGTTGGCCGCGCGATGGTCTGGCGCACAGCGCCGCTCGCTCCTTAAAATGACAAAGTCAATTCCTTGGCAAGAGGAGTTCGTGATGGCGCTCGATCGCGATGCCGAGCGGGTTCTCGAGATGGTGCGGCTGTCCGGACGGCCGCCCTACGAGACGCTGAGCGCGCCCGAGGCGCGCGAACTGTTTCTTGCAGCGCGCGAGGTGCTGGCGCCCGATCCGCCGCCGGTCGCCGAAGTTCGCGAACTCTCGGCGCCGGGACCAGCCGGTGCGGCGATCCCGTTGCGGCTCTATCGCGGCGCGGCGACGGCCCGCGGGGAAATCCTTCCCGCCCTCGTCTATTTCCATGGCGGCGGCTGGGTGATCGGCGATCTCGACACCCATGACAGCCTCTGCCGCCGTCTCGCCAATGCGGCCCGCTGCATCGTCGTCGCGGTCGATTACCGCCTCGCTCCCGAGCACAAGTTTCCGGCGGCGGTCGAGGATTGCTTCGCCGCGACTTCATGGGTCGCGCAGGAGGGCCCAGCCCTCGGCGTCGACCGCGAGCGCCTGGCCGTCGGCGGCGACAGCGCCGGCGGCAACCTCGCGGCGGTGGTGAGCCTCGTTGCCCGTGATCGGGGAGCACCGGAGCTCCGTTGTCAGGCCTTGCTCTACCCGGCCGTCGAGTGCGGCATGACGCACCCCTCCCACGACCGTTTCGCCGAGGGCTATTTGCTTACCCGTCCGACGATGAAGTGGTTTTACGAGCACTATTTGCGCAAGCCCGCCGATGTCGATGATTGGCGCGCCTCGCCGTTGCGGGCCGCCGATCTCTCCGGCGTCGCGCCTGCCCTGGTCCTGACGGCCGGCAACGACGTGCTGTGCGATGAGGGCGAAGCCTATGCCCGCCGGTTGCAGCAGGCCGGCGTCCCGGTGCAGTTGCGGCAATTTCCGGACCAGATCCATGGGTTCCTGACCATGGGGAAGATCGTGCAGGCGGCGCAGCCTGCGCTCGACGACATCGCGGCGGCATTGCGGGCGGCCTGGGAAGCGCCATGAGCCGGAACACGGCGGCGCAAGCTATTCCGATCGATAAGGCTCGGTGTAAATCGCGGTGTGGATTGCCATACCGTCCCGCACATAGCCGCGATACATCCCCGCGGTGCTGAACGGCAAGGCAAGCGCGCCGTCGCGGTCGAGCGCGACGACACCACCGGACCCCCCGGAGGCCATCAGCTCGTCGATGACCGCCCGCGCCGCCTGGTCCAGCGATTGACCGGCATGGCGCAGGCGCGCGGCGATCGCAAAGGCGGCGACGTACCGGATGAAGAATTCGCCGTGACCCGTTGCCGAGACCGCGCAAGTCGCATTGTCCGCATAGGTGCCGGCGCCGATGATCGGCGTGTCGTCGACCCGGCCGGGCGCCTTTCCCGTCATCCCGCCAGTCGAGGTGGCGGCGGCGAGATTGCCGCGGCGGTCGCGGGCCACGGCGCCCACCGTGCCGTATTGCTGCGGCTCGCGGCCCGGATGTTCGAGCGCGCGCTGCAGTTCCCTCCGGCGCGCTTCGGTGTGGAAATAAAGGGGCTCGCAGAACGCGACACCGTTCTCCCGGCAAAAGGCGAGCGCTCCCTCGCCGATCAGCAGCACATGGCGCGACCGCTCCAACACGGCACGCGCGGCCCGAACCGGGTTGCGCGGTCCGAAGACGCCCGCTACCGCGCCCGCCCGGCAATCTATGCCATCCATGACGCAGGCATCCATTTCCTGCGTCCCGGCACGGGTGAACACGCTGCCCCGGCCGGCATTGAACAACGGGTCGTCTTCGAGCTTCGCGACGGCTTCGGTGACCGCGTCGAGGGCGTTGCCGGCTGCGGCAAGAATGTCGCGGCCCGCCATCAAGGCGCGGCGCAGGCCGTCATGGTATGACGCCGCGCGCGAACGGCTGGCCTCGTCTCGCGGAATCGTGCCTGCCCCGCCGTGAACGGCGAGGGCGAAGCCGGTTCCAGTCAATTGTTCCGCTTGCGACATCCAGGGGATGATACACGGCACGGTGCCGAGTGGCGCTCCCCGAGCACCGATGATGCCGCGTCAGGTGTGGCGGCTTGTCCTGGTCGGTTTAGGGACATCCGTCGTTCCCCTCGACACCGCCGTCAACATCGCATTTCCGGAGATTACCGGCAGCTTCGGTCTGCCGGTCGAGATGATTCAATGGGTGGTCATCTGCTACGTGCTGACCTATTCTAGTCTGATGCTCGCCTTCGGGCGGGCCGGTGACATCTGGGGCCACGGCCGCGTGTTTCGCGTCGGGCTCCTGTGGAGCAGCGTCGCATACCTGCTCTGTGCGGCAGCGCCGAATTATGGCTGGCTGCTCTTCTGCCGATTTCTTCAAGGGCTGGGCGCGTCGTTGATAGTCAGCTGCGCTCCGGCGCTGGTGACGGGGCTGTTCCCCGAAGACAGACGCAGCCGCGCGGTCGGCATGTTCACGTTGATGTACGCGATCGGCTCTGCTGCCGGGCCATTGCTCGGAGGCCTGCTCGTCCAATTCTGGGGTTGGCCGGCAGTATTCTGGTTTCGCGCCCCGCTCGCTCTGATCGCACTCCTGTTTCCAGCAGAAACGCCGCCCGCATCTCGGCCGGCGGTGCGCGACCCGGTCGACATTGTCGGCGCCGTTCTGCTCGCGCTCGGCATCAGCACGCTTTTGCTGACGCTGAACCGGCTTCAACACTTGGAGGGGCAGGAGTTTCTCGCGGCCCTGCTATTGGCGACGGCCGCAGCCAGTCTTGTTGGTTTTTTCCACTGGGAAAACCGGTTCGCCCAACCGATAGTCAATCTCGGACTGTTCCGAACCGGCGGCTTCGTCGGCCTCAATATTGCCAGCGTGCTGATTTATTTGACGAGCTTCTCGGTTCTTTTGCTCGGCCCCTACTACCTCGTACGCCTCACCGGGCTGTCGGCGATAATAGCGGGCGGCGTTCTCGGCGCCTCATTTGTCGGCAGCCTCGTGGCCTCCCCGCTGGCGGGATGGGCCGTAGAGCGTGTCCCGGCAGGCCGGGTCGCCGTTCTCGGCGCCTCACTCTGCGCGGCGGGTCTGGTGCTGATTGGCGGCTGGCGGCCCGGCGCAGCCGGGCAAACCATCACGATTTTGGGCACCCTGGTGTTGCAAGGGTTTGGTGTCGGCTTGTTCCAAGTCGCCTACATGGACATCGTCATGCGCACCTTGCCGCGGCACCACCGCGGAGTGGCCGGCAGCATTGCGATGCTGAGCCGCTCGGTCGGGGTCGTCACCGGGGCGACGCTGCTGACCCTCGTATTCCACACGATCGAAGCAACGCGGCTGGCGGGCGGGGACATGCCGGCAGCGAGTTTCTTGGCCGGCTTCAGAACGACCTTCTGGTTGGCCGGTATGGTTGCCGGCCTGGCCGGTCTCCTCGTCCTATTTGCGACAAAGCGCGGCGGCTGATCCGCCGCCGCGCTTAGGACAGTTCAGCAGTCTTCGAGAGTAAACCCGACTTTGCAAATGACTTGGAAATGCGCGACTTTGCCCTCTTCAACGTGGCCGCGGGTCTGTAAAACTTCGAACCAGCCTACCTGACGCAAGGTACGGGAAGCCCGGGCAACCGCGTTCTTGATCGCGTCCTCAATGCTGTTCTCCGACGAGCCTGCGACTTCGATGATACGGTAGACATGGTCCGGCATTGGCTTCCTCCCTGGCGAACCGCCGCAGCGGGTGTGACACGCGACCAACTTAGCGTCGATCATTTCGTGCTTCAACACCGGGCTGCGCCCGCTCACCCCAAGGTCAGATCGCTGGCGGGGTCAGATCGCCGGCGACAAGGCCGAGACCGGCACGGGCGCGGCGACCGCCCCCTCCGATCGCCGGCCGCCGGATTTCCCTTGCCTCAGCTCCGCAACGGCTGGGTTCACCGGCATCTCCCCGATTACCGGCCGCAGGGTCAGCGGAGCGTTTCGGCGCCACACCGTGACCGCCGCGACCCGGCCGATCGGCATCTGGGCGATGACCAATGGCAGGTCGTGCACCCGTTTGATCTCTTGTTCGTTGATCGACAGAATGACATCGCCTGGCTCGAACCCGGCTGCAGCGGCGGGACTGCCGGCTCCGACCTTGGCGACGAGCGCACCGGCGAGGTTCGGGAGCCCTGCATTTCGGGCGAGCTCGGCAGTCACGGGCTGGATTTGAACACCTAGCCAGCCGCGAGCGACCTTGCCGTGCTCCTTCAACTGGTCGATCACCGGTTTGGCCGTGTTGGCCGGTATCGCAAAACCGATGCCGACGGATCCACCATTGGGAGAATAGATGGCGGTGTTGATGCCGATGACATTACCTTTGAGGTCGAAGGTCGGGCCGCCGGAATTGCCCCGGTTCATTGCTGCGTCGATCTGGAGAAAATCGTCGTAGGGGCCGGCGTGAATATCACGTCCCCGCCCTGAAATGATGCCGCTGCTGACAGTGTTGTCGAGGCCGAACGGACTGCCGATCGCCAGTACCCAGTCTCCTACCCGAGCCGCGTCGCTGTCTCCCCAACGGACATTCGGCAGCGGTCGCGCCCCGTCGATCTTGAGTAAGGCGATATCGGTCAGCGGGTCACGTCCGACGATCCGAGCCGAGTACTCGGTCGCATCCTGAACGACGACCGTCACCGCTTCGGCATTTTCGATGACGTGATCATCGGTGACGACGTATCCGCTCGGATCGATAATAAATCCGGAGCCCAGAGCCACACTGGCGACCTTCGGGTCGGGGCCGCCTTTGTGGCGGCGCCCGTCGAGGAAGCGGCGCAGCAGTTCGTCGACCACCGACGGCGGGAGGCCGCTCAACGCAACCTGATCCTCCGTGCGGCCGGCTCCCATCTCTTCCCGGTCAATAGCCGCCTTACTCACCCTCTGAATCGCCGAAACATTTACGACCGCAGGCATGACCTCCTGCACGATCGGTGCAAAACTCGGCGCCGACCCGCCGGCGTCCGCCGCGTAAAACCGATCTGCCTGGGTGCAACCCATCGCCGACGCGACGAGCCCGAACGAAAGGGCGATTGATCTCATTCGGGGCGACGGCTGCAGGATGGGGGCGAGCATTGAAAGAGCTTTCATGACCCGGCCGGCTTGGTTTGGCAGAGCGCCGTCCCGACCCGCGCTTCGTTCATGATGCCCTCCATAATCTAACAGATATTTAATGACCGGTATGCACACCCTTAGTCGCAGCCGTAGGGCCGCGGCAGCAGCAACAACCTGTATATGGAACTGGACGGCGCGGTTACGACACGCTGCGCAACCCCGCATCGTTCCAAGCCAATTGCCGGGCGGCGGCGCTCATCCCGGTAGCGTCGATCGGGCCAGTGTACCAAGAACAATCGAGCTCTTGTAGATTTACGGGACTTGCGGGGCAGCAATTAAACCAAACAACGAATTTGGGCGCTAGGGTCTATGTCTTGAAAGAGTTAAGTATCCTGCCCATTTGGACTGAAGCACCTTGCGGTACGCGGATGCGATGCCAGTGGCGTTTGCGACTGCGACGCCCGAAGTTCGGCGGTGCCTCTTGGAGGATAGCGAGGTCCCTTGAAAGATGCGAGGGGCTTCTGGCAAAGCAGGAGTAGAGATGTCCAAAATTCCGCAAGGCGACTGGAGCGCCATTGCGGCACGGTATGCAAAGGGCGAGTCAATAACCAGAATTGCCCAGAGTTACGGCTGCACCCCGCCGGCAATCCATTATATCCTCAAGCGAGGCAAGCTACGCGCCGCGCATGACCCCGAGCGGAGGATGAATGGAAAACCTGATTCGGCAATGACCTTCCCGGGTCAACTGAGGAGGCCGACAGCACCGGAAGATATGCGCATACCGCGCGGCGAAGACCACAGAATTGAAAGATCGATGCCGGGCGAGGTCAGGCCGACTGCAGGACCGCCTGTCGAGCTGCGCCCGGCTCGCGAGCCGGTCACGCCGATGCCCAGCGAGCAAAGCCAGGCCGGGCCCCTGCAGCGGGCTACGGGCCCCGCTTTGGCATTCACGGCCGGTCTGGATCGCGAGCTTCACGGCCGAGCCGAAGCCGCCATCGCGGCGTTTCGTTCGAGCTTCGACGACGCACTGGCGGAGGGGTCGCCTCGTATCTGGCAGCGGCTTCGCCAAGCGGCAGCGGATCTGATGCGGGTGGCGGCGCGCACGACGATAGTGCTCGATCGATTGAACGCAAATGCCGAACGCGAGCCCGCGCGGATGCCGGACCATGTAAGGTGGGGCCACAGTCGGTAGCTCGACGGGCCCCCTTACCGCGTTTGGCATTATCGCTCATCGAGCAACGAGGTGAGTTCATCGCGAGCCTTCAGCAAGCGGTCGCGACGGAGGCCGGCTAGAGGATACTCGCCGCCAATGACCATGCTCAGTATGGCATTGCACCGCTCCAGGCGGTCGCCGGGCGCGCCTTCTCGCCGTCTCGCGGTCAACCCTGAGCGCAACTGGACGAGGCAACGAATCGCCTCGGCCAAGTCGTGATAGATCTGGTCGGGCCTGTCGTCGAGCGCTTGGTCGAGAGCCGCGACTGCCGCGCGGCAGCAATCCGAACTCACTGAGGCACCCTTCCGGTAAAACGAAAATAGTCCTTGGGCCGCTTTGCCGAAACGTTCCCGGCGCGCAGCAGCGTGTGTCGCAACAGAAAGCCGCCGGCGAGAACGGCGAGCGAGATTACCAGTGCGGGCCGCGCCGGCTGCTTGCGTTCGATAATGTTTTCAATGTGGTGCAGCACCGGCAGGCCCGCCCCGAGTGCCACGGCACCAAGGTCGTAGGCGAGGCCCCATCCGCTTTCGTTCAGTGCGCCATCCACTCCTTGTTCGCGAAAGCGCCGCCGCAGCGACAAGACTAGAAGCAGTTCGAGGGTGCTCGCGGCGAGCGCGATGAGGTCGAGCATCTGGCCGGGGTTGTCGGACGGGCTGCGGCGGAGCCCGGCGATCGTCAGCGCGGCCGCGCCCGAGGCCATTGACGAAGCGCCGAAAGCGGCGGCGATTCGACGTGGCGCGGCGGCCCAAAGCGGCGTGCTCGTGGCCGACAACAACGCGCCCGTGTAAGTGCTCATCGCCATTCCGGAAAACGCCGCCGGAAGCTGCACCAGCTTGATCGCCGTCCGCATCGTCCGGCTAGGGGAGTAGCCGCGATCCGAGGCGAATTGCGCGGCAGCGAGGGCTGCGCTCAACGACCCGAAACTCATCAGCACCCAGGTGCCGATCGACATCGGCGAGGTCTTGCGGAAGATCCGCAGCATGTTGTACCAGCGCTGCGGCGTGTGCAGATCAATGATCAGCAGCGGGCCGCCGAGAATCGTTGCACCCAGGGCGATGTAACGGCCCTTGCGGACGATCGGCGCCAGAGCGCGATCGCCAACGAGATCGGCAGCGGTAGCGATGACCTGCGCCGATCCGCCGACCCCGGCAATAAACATGTAGCCTGAAACCAGCCCGCCCCACAGACTTGGCTTGATCGAGGGCAGGCCGTAATAGGTCACGTTCCGCTCGTCCGCGGCCCGAACAGAAGGGGGAGCGGTATCGTTCATTGGCGACCCTCTCGCCGGGCGGCAAAAATCATCAGACTGACCAGAGCGAGACCGGCGACCGTGGCGAGACCGGAGGTGAGGCTCGGGCCTACTCGCTCGGCGGGGCGGATCGGTGCGCGCGGCAGATTGTAGGTCTCCGGAGAAGCGGTCAGCAGAAAGAACGCATTGAGGTGCTGCAGGCCGCCGGCGGCGCCGGGCGCGCCTGGGGCGCCATAGAGATACGCATTTTCCACCCCCATAGCCTGCAGCGCCTCCACGCGCTGCTGGCCGCGGTCGTGCAGTTCGCCGATTTCGCCGAACTGGATCGAGTTGGTCGGACAGGATTTGGCGCAGGCCGGTTCGAGCCCGCCCTTCAGCCGGTCATAACACAAAGTGCATTTATGCGCCTTGCCGTCCTCCAGACTGACGTCGACGACGCCAAACGGACAGGCCGGGACGCAATAACCGCAGCCGTTGCAGATATCTTGCTGAACGACGACGGTATCGAACTCGGTGCGGAAAAGCGCCCCCGTTGGGCATGCTTCGAGGCAAGGAGCGGGCGAGCAATGCTTGCAGACATCGCTCATCATCAGCCAATTGCTCTGAAAGGGCGGCATTGCGGTCGCTCGCTCGCCATTCTCGGCGATGTGCTCGATGAAATGAACGTGGCGCCAGGTCGTCGCCGAGAGGTCGCCAGTATTGTCGTAGCTGGTGCCGCGCAGACCCAGATCATCGGCCGGCAGTGCGTTCCATTCCTTGCAAGCGACCTCGCAGGCCTTGCAGCCGATGCACAATGTCGTGTCGGTAAAGAACCCATAGCTGCGGCCGGGCTCGACGCGCTGGCCCGCGGTCAACTCGGATTCATTCGGTATGACCCCGGACAGAAAGGACTGGGTATAGTCTAGAGCGCGCGGATGGACCGTCATTGCGTCGCCTCCCTCCGGCCGCGGCGCAGATTGCAGGTAAACGCCTTTCCCTCATGGATCGAAGTATTGGGATCGCCGACGACGGCGCTCAGTATATTGGCGATGTCGCCCCGGGCAAAACCCTCCCAGCCGAAATGCCAGACCAACCCGACCTCATGGACCGTTTGGCTATCCAACCTGAACGGCCGCACTCGCTCGGTTACCAGTGCTTTGACTTCGACCTCACCCCGCAAAGTCGAGACTGTGACCCAGTCGAGGTTGTGGATGCCTAGCGAGGCGGCGAGTTCGGGGGAGATTTCGGCAAACGCCTCCGGCTGCAATTCGGCGGTAACCGGCACCGAGCGCGTCGGGATGCCGCCCGCGTGGTGCTCGGTCAGCCGATAGGTCGTCAGCGCATAAGGAAAGCGAGGATCGGCCGGAGCGTGCAACCGGTTGTCGGGACGCTCCCAGATTTTGGCGACGGGACTGCTCTGCTGGCGGTAGAGCGGGTTCTTGACCGGCGACTCGACCGGCTCGTAATGGGCCGGCACCGGCGCATCCTTCAGTCCCGATGGAGTAAACAGCGAGGCCTTGCCGTCGGCGATCATGATGAACGGGCAGTCGCCGCCGAGCGCCTCCATGCCAGCCGGATCCTTGCTCCAATCCGGCTGGTAGCCGGGCGGCTTCTTAGGCTCGAAATCGACGACGTCGGGGCCGACCCATTCGCCGCGGGCCGGGTCCCATGACATCAGCCGCTTTCGCTCGGACCACGGACGGCCTTGCTCGTCCGCCGAGGCGCGATTGTACATATTGCGGCGGTTGGCGGGCCATGCCCACGCCCAACCCAAATGCGTGCCCGGACCGTCCGGCCCGTCGGGGCGGCGCGCCCGGGCGCGATTGTCTCCCTCCTTCGGGTAGACGCCGCAATAGAGCCAGCCGCCGCAGGCGGTCGTTCCGTCGTCTTTGAGCTGTTGGAAGCTCTCGATCTGGCGGCGATGCGGCCAAGTATATCCGTTGATCTCCCTCAACACTGCATCTGCCGACGGTTCTTCCTCCTCGCCTTCGGTGGGATAATCCCACGTCAGCGCGGCAAGGGCGGCGTCTTTCGGGTCCGTGCTGCCGGCGTAGAGCTGTTTCAGCCTGCGGCCGAGATGAAAGACAAACCAGGTTTCGGAGCGGCTGTCGCCAGGCCCGCTGACCACCTTCTCGTGCCACTGCAAGAGGCGGTGGGTATTCGTGACGCTGCCGGCCTTCTCGGCGGAAAGCGAGGCCGGCATCAGAAACACCTCCGTGCCTATGTCGCGCGGCTCGATTTCGCCATCCCGGACGGGTCGCCCCGCATACCAGAATGACGCCGTCTCGGTTTCGGTCATGTCGCGCACGACCAGCCAATCGAGTTCGGCGAGACCGCGCTGCACGAGCGCGGCATTATGACCGCCGACCGCCGGGTTCTGGCCGAGCATGAACATGCCGCGGATGACGCCGTCGCGCATCGCCAGTGTCATCGGCAATTGCGAATGGTCGCCGACGATTTGCGGCAGCCAGCCAAAGCCGAACTCGTTGTCCGCTCGGGCGGCATCGCCATAATATGCCTTCAATAGGCTGATGGCGTATTTCGGGAAGTTGTGCCACCACCCGGTCGGGGTCCGCTCGTGCTCGAGATAATCCTTTAACGTCGTATGCTGCTTAAAGGCATTCGGTTGCGGCAGGTACGTCGGCAACATATTGTATAAAGTCGGAATGTCCGTGCTACCTTGGATACTGGAGTGGCCGCGCAATGCCAGAATGCCGCCGCCCGGACGGCCGACATTGCCGAGCAGCCCCTGAATGATTGCGGCGGCCCGGATCATCTGGACGCCGGTCGTATGGTGGGTCCAGCCGACGGCGTAACAAATGGTGCCGGTGCGTTCGCGGCCCGAATTGCGCGCCAGTGCTTCGGCGACTTTGACAAACACCTCGCGCGGGCAGCCGGTCGTGCGCTCGACCATGTCGGGCGTGTAGGCGGCGTAATGCCGGCGCAGGATCTGGTAGACGCAATGCGGATGCTGCAATGTAGGGTCGCGGCGCGGCGGCCCCTTTTCCATCCGCTTGGTCTTCTCACTGAAGCTTTCGGTGGTGTTGACGTAATGCTCGGCCAACGACGCGGGAACCGCCTCCCCTTGGTACTGCCAGCTATCGTATTTGTAAGACCGGCTCTCTTCGTCCCAGCCCGAGAAGAACCCGTCGAGCTCGCCGGCGTCTTTGAACCTCTCGTCGATAATTGTCGAGAGGTTGGAAAATGCGAGCGCGTACTCCTTGAACCACAGATCGTGCTCGAGAATGTAATTGATGATGCCGCCGAGGAAGGCGATGTCCGATCCCGGCCGCAGTGGCGCATAGAGATCGCAGAGCGCCGAGGTACGGGTGAACCGCGGGTCGACATGAATGAGCGTCGCCCCGCGCTCCTTCGCCTGCAAGGCGAAGCGGAAGGCGATGGGGTGATTTTCGGCCATGTTGGACCCCATCACGAGGATGCAGTCCGCATTGGCGAGATCCCATTGCGGGAGCGTCGCCGCTCCCCTGCCATAGCTCGCGCCCAAACTTGGGACGGAGGAGCTGTGTCAGACGCGTGCCTGGTTCTCGATCCACACCATGCCGAGGCCGGCGCCGAACAATTTCTTGATGAGGTAATTCTCCTCATTGTCGAGCGTCGCGCCGCCGAGCGAGGCGACCGCCAGAGTGTGATTGACCGGCGTGCCGTCCGGCAGGTCTCGGACAAAGGTCTCGTCGCGCGTGCGCTTGACGAGGTAGGCGATCCTGTCCATCGCCCAGCCGAGCGGCCTTTCTTCCCAGCTCTCGGCGTGCGGCGCGCGATAGAGCACCTTGGTCAACCGATCGGGGCTTGTCAGCCAGCCGAAGGTCGCTGCCCCCTTCGGGCACAAGGTGCCTTGGTTGATCGGGCTGCGCGGGTCGCCTTCAATATGAATGACGCGCCCGTCCTTGGCATAGACCAGCTGGGCGCAGCCGACCGCGCAGTAGGGGCAGATGCTGGTGCCGATCGTATCCGCCTCTTCGAGCCGCGGGCGGAGTTGCCGCGACATTGTGCTTTGCGCCGCCTCGCGGGTCGGGTCCTCTCCGGCGAATTGCCGCGGCAAGGACCAGTCGCGGACAAATCCCGCGACCCGGTCGGCAATGCTGTGCCTCAACTTCATTGTTCGATCCTTTCGGTCGATATGCCGTCTGCGGTGTGGAGCGCGTGCGCCACATGAGTGAGGAGGCGGGCCGGCTCGGTGTAGTCGACCCGGACGCGGCGCTGGCCTCGTTTTAGAGACGGCAGGTCTTGCGGTTCGACAGAGGCATCGTGGGCAAGGAGGAAATGCATGACACGGCCGCCATCCGTGACCAGCGCGAACCGTCCTTCCTGGACCAAAGTGATGACGCCTTCCGCCGATTGCATGCGAGTTAGCTCAAATCAGCCGTCGTCCGGCCTATGACCAACGCCGGAGCGGCGGAAAGTTCTCCCGACCAAGGAATTGCATCGAGACCGCCGATCAAGCGCCTTGGGATCGAGCACGCTGCCGATCCGGGAGCGCAAGTCCGGCAAGGTCTCTTTCTCGAACCAAGGATTGTCGCGCAGCCAACGGATCGTGTGCCAACTCGGATGCGGCAATACGAAATATTCCGGGAGAAAATCACGCCAACGCGCGACGATTTCGGTCATCGAGCACCGCCGCAAGTGGGGCAGGTAATAGTAAATGGCGTAGCTGCCGACCAGCAACGTCAGCTCGATGGCGGGATGGACCGCGCGCAGCGGCGTGTGCCAGCGTGGCGCGCACTCGCGGCGGGGCTGCAGGTCGCCGCCCCGAGTGTCGCGGCCGGGATAGCACAAACCGATTGGGATGATCGCAACGCGGCTCTCGTCGTAGAAAGTCTCGCGGTCGAGAGCGAGCCATTCGCGCAGCCGGTCGCCGCTGCGATCGTTGAACGAGAGCCCCGTCTCGTGCACCTGCGCCCCCGGTGCCTGGCTGACGATCACCAGCCGGGCCGAAGGTCGGCCGCGCAGGACCGGTCGAGGCCCGAGCGGCAGGTCGGGCGCGCAGAGCACGCAGGCGCGCACCTCGGCGAGGAGTTGATCGAAGGCCTCGCTCCCTGCCCCTTCAGTTGGTCCCGAATTTATGAGTTCGGCTCCCATCTGGCCAGGGAAACGGTTTATCGAGATAACGATGAGGGTTTCAAGCCGGACGCGCTATCGACAAAAGGGGCCGAATTGACTCGGGCCATGTCACTGTCTACAAAGCTTGCGGCATGCGCCGTGTCGACCCCACTCATCGGTGGAGGGGTGGCCGAGTGGCTGAAGGCGGCGGTTTGCTAAACCGTTATACGGTTAACAGCCGTATCGTGGGTTCGAATCCCATCCCCTCCGCCAGTTTGATACATTACGCAATCAAAACAGTAAGTTAAATCATCAATCCGGTCTCGGGCCTTCACGGTGAATCACAACACTTCGATGTAGAACTGCACGGTTCGGTCCAGCTGGTCCGTGACGATCTCGACGTGATCGATCCTCTTGAACATCGTCGCCTCCTGAATTTCGTCGACCGAGATCCGTCGCGTCCGGTTATGAAGACCCCTTCCGCCCTCGAGGTCGGAAACAGCCCGATTATCATACACATCAGCCGGAGAGCGCTTCTGCGAGGAAAGGTAAGCTCTCGTCCATCCGATAATCGACACCGGTATGGTTGTCCGGGAACTCCTCGTAGCGGTGCGCGATGCCAAGCTCGTTCAGCCGCCGTACGAACCGGCGGGCACCGTAAAGCAGGTTAAACTGATCTTTTTCGCCGCAATCGACGTAGAGCGCCTTGAGCCGGCGCAGATTATCGGCTTGGGTTTCGATCGCGACGACAGGGTCTTGCCGCATCCAATTTGCCCACCGTTCCTCGATGACTTCGCAGGTGTCGAACGTCACGGGCAATCGGATGCCGAGGAACTGCGTGGGATCGGAATCATAGCTGGCTGCCATTGCCAGCGCGTTGACCACCTTGAAGGAACCCTCCGGATGCTTTCTGGCGGCCTCGAGTTGCTGCCACCATTTCTCGATCGAGTTCTCGGCGCCGGCGAGCGCGCGCAAGACCGCCGGCATATCGGGCAGATAACAGAGCTCGAAGCCCATATCGCCGGAATGACAGGCCGCTGCCGCCCAGATATCCGAGTGGCGCAGCGCATGCGTGATGGCGCCATACCCGCCGGAGCTCTTGCCGAAGACGCCGCGGCGCCCGGCTCCGCCACAGCCGAAGCGCTGCTCGATTGCTGGGAGCATTTCATTCAGCAGGAAGTCCTCCCAAGCACCCATCGAGGCTGAGTTGATGTACTGATTGCCGCCGAGCCGGGTAAAGCAATCGGGGAAGGCGACGACGACAGGTGGCATGCGCTGCTCCCCGATCAGTCTGTCGAGCCGTTCCGGCAGGTTCTCGCGGAAGCCAACCCAATTCGTGTGAGACAGGCCGCTGCTCGTGAAGCCCACAAGATCCACCAGAAGGGGTAACGCTTGTCCGTCGTGTCCCGCCGGGATGTAGACATCGACAATACGCGCCGACGGATCACCCAGCATGTTGCTCTTGAGGGCTTGGCTCTCGATCGTGAGTTGGCTGACCGAACCCATCGGCCCGAAGAACTTGCGCATACACTCTACCTCTGGCTTCTGCTGATCTGATCGGCGTCATCGGTTGCCGGACCCATCAGCTCGTCATGGACCTTACGTCCTCTGCACTTCTGCGCGTAGGGCAATCGCTTCGGCCGCATCGTAACCTCAACCGCCTCTGCACCGCGTCACCTACCCATAGGAGCATTGCGTGCGCGGGCAAGGCGAGTGATGCTTGGCAGGGCAGAACCCACTCGGAGGAACGCGATATGCCCACGCAGATCGGCGAGAACCGCGCTAAACAGATGCTGAAAGCCAACGAACTGGTGCTGTGCATGGGGATCAACCAGTTGCGCACTCCTAACATCGCGATGATTGCGGCGGCGTGCGGCTTCGATGCGGTCTATATCGACCTCGAACACAATCCCACCTCGCTCGAAACCGCGGCCGGGGTGTGTGTCGCGGCATTGGGCATGGGGATCACGCCAATCGCCAGGGTGACCTCGCACGACCCGCACGATGCGACCCGCATCCTCGATTGCGGAGCTCAGGCGGTCATGGTGCCGCATATCCAGAACGCCGCCGAGGCCAGGGCGATCGTCGAAGCCTGCCTCTATGCCCCAAAGGGTCATCGCTCGGCTTTTGGCAGCGGTCCACAGCTCGGCTATGCCGCGATCCCGCAGGCCGAAGTCTGCAAGGTCCTCAACGAACAAACCCTGCTGATGGCGATGATCGAGACACCCGAGGCGGTCAAGAACGCTGATGCAATCGCCGCGGTCGACGGCATCGATGTGTTGCATATCGGTGCCTCGGACCTGTCGACCGAGATGGGCATTCCCGGGCAATACACGCACGAGCGGATGCGTGCGGCTTTTGAGACCGTCGCCCGAGCGGCGAAGGGCCACGGCAAGGCGATGGGGGTCGGTGGCGTGCGCCAGGATTTCGAGTTCCAGAGTTGGCTGTTGCGGCTCGGCGTGCGTTACCTGACCGGCGGCTCCGATGTCGGCTACATCCTCAGCGCTGGCCGTGCCGACGTGAAGCAATTGCGCGAGCTGAAGCTGTCGGGGAACCGCACGGAGCTGCTTCATCTGTCAGATCGGTCGAGGGCAGCCTTTCCGTCTTGGCCGAGTATATCGGGCTGCACATCATCATGTGGGCGACCGATTACCCGAACCGAGACCGGCTTTCTCCCTGGGGCTCCCTCCCTGGGGCTCCCCAGATGATCGCAGACGGATCGAGCCGTTGTCTTCCGAGGCGAGGCATTTCGTGTTGGCTAGGCGCTGAACTAACTGCAGTCTGCCTGGGGCGGCAAAGAGCGATCAATGCCGTGCTGACCCGATGGCTACCGATTGCGTCGAAACCGCCACCCAAGCTTTGGCCAAGAGCTCATCCCGCCTCCTGTATCTCGCGATGAAGCTCTCCGCCGCGCGTCAGCCGACTGGCCATATCAGCCGTCTGCAACAGCGCGCGCTGGGTTGGAAAATGGGCCGCCAGGTACCGCGCGACGGCAATAAGGATGTGCCGGCCCTGGTCGCAATCGCCCCACTCGTGAAACTGCCGCACCCCCGCCTCGAGCATTTGGTAGGCGTGAAAGCCCGCATCCTCACGGAGGAGCGCGTGCGCGAGTGTCGCGATCAGCGCTTCGGGTGAGTGACCGAGGATGAGATGGCGGGCGACAAGGCGAGCCGCAGCACCGATCTGCTGTTGGCGGTCGAAGGTGTCGAGCAGAGCATCGCGGATCTCCTCGGCCGCGACAGGCAGGTCATCGAGTCCGTTGCCGCTCTCGCCTGGCAGCGACGCCGGGGGCACATTCAGGTATCGGGCAAGATAAAGCGCCATTGCCCCGTGGAGGAGGCCGCGCACGGCTTCGACGGGGTCGGCCGCCTCGCCGCCAATCCGTTTGAGCGCCTGGTGGACGGCGTTCGCATAAGTGAAGACGTGGTGGGCGGTCTCCCAATCGGAGTGCTGGTTGGCGGTGCCAAAGCGCGCGACTTTGAGTGCCGCCGCATAAGCAAGTGCTCGACCGAGGTCGGCGGAAGAGGCTCCGTCCCGCGCGGCAGCTGTGAGCGCATCAACGATCGCGGCCGGATCGTCGCCGAGAAGGCTATGGGACAGCGTGACGTGATCCGACCAGTTGCTCGCATTGCCGCCGGCCGCGAACAAGTGGGGCATCTCCCGACCAGCTTGCTGACAAAGAGCGATCAGGTCGATCGGCTGGCGCCAGGCGGTCCTTTCCTCTGCACCTCGGGCTGACGTCATCTGGCCGACAATGCTCGGCAACACTTCGGAGGCATATTCCCAGCCGATCACGTCAAGACATTCGAACGCCTTGTTGATGAAATCGAGCGAGTGCCCGCCACCGGCATAAGCGCGGTCCGTCTCGGCGGCAAAGAGGAGGTCTGCCAGTGCAGCCGGCGAGGCACCGCTCGCAATGGCGGTCAGCACGGTTCTTTCGGCCGCATCCCGGTGCCGCACGGCCACCCAGCGCCGCAGCCAGCGCTTGAGAGTGGCGAGGTCGGGCCGACTTGCCAGCGGCGCACGCTCCCGCCCGGGAGCTGCACCGTCGCAATCCTCAGCCACGCGACGCGCCCCATGAAACAGCGCAAGGTGTAGTTCCTGTTCCGACAGGAACGGCAGGAGCTGGCCGAGCGCGGTCAGGATCGTGAGCCCGGTATCCCAACCATCGCGGTTGCAGGTACCGAACAGTGCGACTTGCCGTACCACGTCCGATGATGACTGACCCGCCGCAAGCTGACCTTCGACCGCCTTGGCGATGACGAGGCTGAGATTATGGCCAAGCCCGTCTTCGAGCCGCTGACGCCAATGTCCGACCGGGTCGGCGTAGCCAAACACAGGTTTCACCCAGATCTCGCCGCCCGCGCGGATCTCGACGGGACAAGTCGGCACGTCGTCTGCCCAAAGGTCAAAGGTGCAGCCGCTCGCCAGTTCGAACCGCGCGTGATGCCAATGGCAGGTCAGGATACCGTCCTCGACGCTGCCACGCTCCAGAGGGAAACCCATATGGGGACAGCGGTTGTCGAGCGCGAAGACGTGCCCATCCTGCTGCACGAGCAGAACCGGACGGTGGCGGCCGTGCACGACAAGTCTCCCCTTGGCTTTCAACTCTTCCAGGCTGCCTGCGCGCACAAATTTCGAGGTCGCGTCATCCATCGGTGCCTCATCCGACAGGGATCCGCCGCGGCGCCGATTCAGCAAGGGCGGTCATCGAATGTCAATCCAGCTCTGTTCATAGGCAAGCAACAGGGCTTCGTCGATCGGCAGGGTTCAAGCCTTCTTGCGTCGCTTATGCTGGGCAGGGGGCTCCTCCTTCCCCCTTCGGCCACCCGACACCGGCAGAAGCAATGACCGCTGACGCCGATCAGGCGGTCCCTTGGTCCGCTTCTCTTTGTCCGCGCTGCCGCCCTTTGCAGGTGCTTCCTGTGCAAGACTGCGTTTCAGGGCCGACATCAGGTCGATCACTGGCGAAGGCTTGCTGACTGCTGGCGGTTTGATTGGCAGCCCCTTCATCTTGGCGTCGATCAACTCTCGCAAGGCCTCCTGGTAGCGATCGCGGTAGGTCGTCGGGTCGAATTTCCCGGTCCGCTGCGCGATGATCGCCCGGGCGATGGCTACCGTCTCGGCATCGAGGTCGCCCTCAGCGCTGCCGAACTGCGATGCCCTAACCTCGTCCGCGGCGCGCAATGTGAACAGCCCCATTCCGGTGCCGCGTGGCTCGACCATGACCATCCGCTCGCGCCGGCTGAGCGTAAGACGCCCAAGCCCGACAACTCCTGCCTCGGCCATCGCCGCGCCAATCACCCAAAGCGTTTCGACCGCGATCGGGCCATCGGGATAGAGGTAATACGCGCTATCGAAGTAGACGGGATCGAGGTCACCGCGCAGCACAAACTTCTCCAGGTCGATGACCTTCGAGCTTTCGACGTCGAGCGCCTTCAGCTCCTCCGCCGTGAATGTAACGAATTGGCCGCGTTGATATTCGTATCCCTTGACGACCTGTTCCCGCTCGATCTCCTCCCCGGTGCTGGGGTCGTGAGGCCTAAGAGCGATGCGACTTGGCCCGTCGCCTTGATCCACCTGGTCATCGGCGTCATGCGAGGAAGATATTGGCGCTGGCGTTCCGTCGGGGAGGTCTTGTCGTTCGGCTCGAGTTGGCGCGTCATTGACTTCTTCGGCTGAAGTCGGGCGCCAGACGTGGTGCAGGCGGACAGATTTAGTACGCGTGGTCGCGGGCGACAGGTATATCGGGCACGACACCAAAGATAGGCGCAGAAAACCCTTCCAAGTCGCGCGCGGCATGTCGAGCCTCCATTGTTGCGCGACGAGTTAACGACGTTTCGGAGGGATAGATCCTGATTCGCGACAAGGCGTCTGCCCCGAGCCGATTCGCGGGCCTCGTATATCCAATCTGCTTGGCAGCCGGCGTGTCGCACGGAATCGCGCATTTCATGGCGTCGATCGCGAGAGACAGAGACGGCGGTCCGCGCCTAGCCGGAGAAAGCCGAGGGGGCAGCTACTTAGCGAGTTCCTTGCCCCTGAGATCGGTTGTCGCAGGCCTAATATGCCGCTCAGCCATAAAGATGACACTTGGTCGTCGCCTCGCTTCAATACAATGATTGTTGCGATTGCCAAAGTGCCCTGTCAGAAAACCGTCTGGTCGGTATGGCCACCGCCGACGGTTGCGAAACCGCTTCGGCTTGAGCCCGACCAAGGGCGTCGCACCGGATGCACGAGGGATATTGGCGCTGCAACGAAGAGGGGATTGTGGGCCATGCATGCTGAGCCAGGAGAATTTATGGGCCAGGCATACAGCAAGGCGCCGATAGTGACGGGGAATGTTCCAAGATCGCCCTCAGCGGCGTTGATCAGCACTGATCCCAAAGAAACCGGTTTATGGCTATGGCAGGGGGAAGTACTTCCATCGCCTCCCGGGCCTAAATCTCGCGACCGGCAATTTCTTCGTCGCATCATGCCTGCTGCGGGATGGGCCGGATGGATAGCGTTGCCTGCCGGCTTGGCCCTGGCGTTTCTCACGGTATCAATGATTCCACGCCCGGATAGGCCAATATCAAAGGATAGGCCCGCCGTCGCGCTCTCATCAGCCCCGTCGCCCACCGTACCGCGTCCGATCGCCTCTGTACTCCCAGCCGAGGTCACAGAGGCTAAATTGGATCGGGCGCAAGTGCCATCGGCGCCGCCCGCCGCTAAACTGACGGCGCAATTGCTAGAACCGCCAGTACTGAAAGGGCGTGCACAACACAAATTGTCGCGATCTGCGAGAAAAAACCACGCATCGCACGTTCGCAAACGGCCGCTATTCCCGACACCTGGAGTGCTCACGCCACCCACGACTTGGCATGGCGGCGGTTACTGACCCGCTTACTGACCCGCCATGGCGCGGCTTAGCCCTTTAGCCCTGCTCGGCCGCCGGCACGTCGGTGAGCGCGGCCACCCAAGGCAGTGCAGACCGCCGCCAGATCTGCCGCCGCGGTGAGAACTCGGCGCGTTGTCTGATCGTCCCGCCACGCAAGCCATAGCTCTGCGGATTTTCTACCGCACAGGCATAGATCGGAGTGCCGCAAGTGCCACAAAAAGCGTGAAGGCATTTGTTGCCGCTCTCGGCGGTCTTGATATACGTCTTGGGTGTGCCGCTCAGCAGCACGAAATGCTCAGCCGGTGCCGGAATGTTGACGCGAAATGCCGATCCAGAGAGCGTCTGGCAATCGGTGCAATTGCAGACGTACAGCGCATCGGGATTGACTTCCGCCTCGAAGGTGATTTTGCCGCAATGGCAACGTCCGTCGATCTTCATAGGTGCCCCCGGAAGTATCTGTGACAGGTCTGTGGCCAGGGTTGGAGAAATGCGGGTGATAGGAGATGAAGGCGTCGGCTCCGTCGTAATACCCCTTCGCGGCGTGCACCGGCTTCGAGCCGCATACCTTTTCTGCGGGCTCACCGAAGAAGAGGATCGTGCCGGCAATCCCGAACCTTTCCATCGTCGGCTTCGCCGCCAACACCCCGGCGAGCGACGTCGTACCGAGCGCCGAATGCGGGTCGGTATGCCGGCGGCCCAGGGATGCAGTCCGACGCGCGGCGCGTGGTAGGGAACGACTTGCTGCGAGTTGCCCGGCACCGCGTCATATTCCGCATAGGCGCCGAGCACCGGGCCGGATTTGCCCCAGCGCGCGGCGAAGGCGGTCGGCATCTCGCCGGAACCTTCCTTGACCGCAAACCCCTCCGCTCATAGGAGTTCGCGATAGGATTTCGCCGATTTGTACTCGCGCCAGGCCGGCTCGGCGTAGTTCCAGATGCGCTGGTGAAAATCGGAGAACCCGCCTTGTTGCTCGTCGATCCACTCGAGCGCGTAACGCTTCGGGCTGGCCATCGTCACCATCGGGGGCTCCTCGTCGGGTGGTTGCTGCAGCGACAAGCCGACATAAATGCCGCGGAGCCACGGAGGAATGGAAGCTATAAGCACGGTATCTCTGGGATGCCTCGGCCAGACGTGCGACCCCGGCCTGGGCGATTAGTAGGAGCAAAACCGATGAACGAGCGGATCTGGGACAAATTCCTCACCGAGCGCGACAAGGCCGTATTCGCCGCCGGCGGGTTCGGCGCACGGGCCGGCTTCGGGAAGCGGCCGGCATTGCTCGTGATCGACGTCAATTTGGCGTTCTGCGGCGAGCGGCCCGAACCTATCCTGGAGTCGATCAAGCGCTGGCGCACCTCCTGCGGTGAGGAAGCCTGGGTAGCCCTCGAATACATCAAATCGCTGATCGAGGCGGCACGCGCCAAGGGTCTCCCGGTCATCTACACTACCGGGGAACGACGCGCGGACGATTGGGATGCCGGCAGCTGGCGTTGGAAGAGCACGCGCGGCGACGAGGCGAGCGGTTCCGTCCACAATGACATCGACGGCAACGAAATCGTCACGATGATTGCGCCCGGACCGCGGGATATCGTGATCAAGAAGCAGAAGCCGTCGGGCTTTTTTGGGACGAACCTCGCCTCCTATCTCACGCTCCTGGGCTGCGACAGCGTCATCGTCGTCGGGACCACGACTTCAGGCTGCGTGCGCGCCACCGTGGTCGACGCGTTCAGCCTCAATTATCGGGTGACCCTGGCAGAAGAGGGCTGTTTCGACCGCAGCGAGGCCAGCCATGCCGTCAGCTTGTGCGATATGCATGCCAAATACGCGGACGTCGTGCCAACCTCCGAGATCCTCTCCTATTTCGATCAGCTGGCCATTGATCTTTTTGATCTGCCGACGGGCACCAGTAGGCCCACAACGCCGGTCAGGGAGGCCGCCGAATAGAGCCTCCTCGCGACTTCATCACCAGCCCGGAATCAACGGGAAAGGTCTTGCTCCTCACCCGTATGCATCATCGCTCTGAGGGACGACATGCAGGAACAATTCCAGCGTCAACTACGGTCACCGACAACGCGGGGCGTCCACCACCTCGCGCTCTGCACTGACGACATGAAGGCAACGATCGACTTCTATGTCGAAGTGCTCGGTATGCCGCTTGTCCATGCGATGAGGGTGCCGCCCGGTCTTGGCACTGGGCCCGGCAACCGCGGAAACCCACCCTACGAGCAGGTGCGCCATTACTTCTTCGATATGGGTAATGATAGCCTTCTCGCCTTCTTTGAGATCCCCAAGGGCAAAGAACCAGTCGGCAACCGCAACGCCATCGGCGCCATGCAGCATTGCGCCTTCGTCGTCACGGCCGAGCGGTTCCGGGACGTCGAGGCGCGGTTGAGATCACGCGGCATCGAGTATATCGGGCCGATCCCGCAGCTCCCGGGATTGCTCGGCATCTACTTTTATGATCCTAACGGCATTCGCCTCGAATTTGCCTGCCAGCCCGAAGACGGCGAAACGCCCGCAGTGATACATTGCATTACCCAGACGAAAGCAGAAGCACGTGCGGAATTCGAAACGCTGCCGGACGTCACGGCTGATTGGATCGAGAAGCGCCTCGCCGCCTTGCCGGATTGATCGCACCCGAGTGCGCTACCGGCTCTTTACACCACGGCGACCGAATAACCCACAATGGCGCTGAAGTTCTTGCGCATGTTGTTGTATCGCGGTTCGTGCGACTGCGACCTACCTCGTCAGAAGCCCGCGACATCAGGGTGTACTTGCCCGTGAACTTCCGCTGACCGACGAGCACCACCAGACGCTTGCCGCGCGTCACCCCGCGATCCCTATTACGCGAAAATCTCGCCGAGCCGCTGGATCGAGCTCAGCACCTGCTCCTGCGGCAGCCCCGGCCACTGGCAGCGCATGATGAAGTGATCGACACCGAGAAGCTCGCGATACCGTGCGATCTCCTCCTTTACCGACACCTTGTCGCCGATGATGAACCGGTCGCGCGCGAAATCCTCGAACGAACCCTGCGTGGTGCGGTCCTCAAGTCCCCATGCTGCGTAGGCGTCGTATTTGTATTCCAGCGGCCCGCGGCATTCCTCATATGCCGTGGCATGGCGTGCGCCGACATAGCATTCGACGGTGATCGGGAACTCCATCGGTGTGCGGCCATATTCCTTCAGTGCCGCGCGGTAGGTCTGCATCAGCGGCGTCACCTTGCCGAGCCCGCTGGTGTTGACGATCAGCCAGGCATCGCCGATCCGCGCCGCGCGCCTCACCGACACGTCGGCCTGCCCGGCGATATAGAGCGGCGGTCCACCCGGGCGAACCGGCTTCACGCTGATGCCGGCGTCGTTGACGGTGTAGAAACGGCCCTTGTGGCTCACCCGCTCCTCGGTCCACAGCCGACGCATCAGAGCGATGCTTTCGTTGAACCGCGGCGCTCGCTCGCTGAGGCTGATGCCGAAAGCGTCGAACTCCGGCTGTCGATAGCCCAGGCCGATGCCGAGGATGTAGTTGCCGCCGGTCAACACGTCGAGCGTGGCGGCTTCCTCGGCCACATGCACGGGGTTTAGCGGCGGCAGGATCAGGATGTTCGGCCCGATCGTCATCCCCTGTGCGTGCGCCGCGACGTAGCCCATGACCGGCGTGATCTGCAGCATCTGCATCGGATGGGTCAGCCAATGATGCGGAAACCAGAGCGACGAAAATCCGGCATCACGCGCCGCGCGCACCTGCGCGACCATCTCGGGGACACGTTCCGCAAAGTTGAAGCCCTCCGGGAACTGCGTGTTGATGAACAGACCGACTTTCATGACAGTTTTTTCTCCGCTTGCGGGGCGCAGCCTAATCTAGCGGATAAAATCTGACGCTTAACCCCCTAACCGTGTCCGGCGGCGGACTGGACGGTTTAGGCTCGCACGCGCGCCGGGTTGCCGAAGGCCGTGGCGCCAACGGGCACGTCGCGGGTAACCACGCTACCGGCGCCTATCAAAGCATCGTCACCGATGGTCACGCCTGGCAGGATGATCGCGCCGCCCCCGATCCAGACATTGCGGCCTACGTGGATTGGACGACCAAACTCCAACCCGGAGGCCCTCCCGGCTGCATCGCGTGGGTGATCGGCCGTAAGGATCTGAACCCCTGGGCCGATCTGGGTTTTCTCGCCAATCGTGACCTCCACGACGTCGAGGATAACGCAGTTGAAGTTCAGGAACACCCCGGCGCCGAGAGTGATATTGAAGCCGTAGTCGCAGTGAAACGGCGGGCGAATCACGGCGCCTTCGCCAACCGCAGCGAGGCGTTCCAGCAGCAGTTCCCGCCTCTCGGAGATCGGTGCGCCAAACGCCGCGTTGTAGCGCGCGAGCCATTCATGCGCCGCTGCCATTTCTGCCTGGAGTTCGGGTGCGCCAGCATCGTACAGGTCGCCCGCCAGCATTTTCTCCTTCTCCGTGCGCGTCACGATGCCCTTCTCCGTTGCGGTCCAACTGAATAGATCGGAAGTTATCGGTCAGTTCAAAACGCGATCGCCGCCAATTATTGCCCAATTTGCTCTCGACGTGAGGGTCAAAGCGAGCGAAACAATTCAAATATATCACCACAGATGTTATCGAGAACTAGTCGTCAACTAGCTCGGCGGTCGCGATTCCGCTCTCCCCCGCCACGGCGTAAAAGAGATACACCCGCCCGTTCTCCTCGAAGATGGCGGGATCGCGCAATTGATTGACGGCCCCGTAGGCGGTGCTGCGGATCGACGGGACGAGCGGCGCATCGGCGCCCTCCCAACTGCGTTCCGGCCGGAGAATCTCGGTAGCCGGGCCTTCCTTCCAACTGCTCCAGTCGCCGGTAAGATCGATACGGCTTAGGAGAATCCGCTCGGGAGCATGGCCGACCTCGGTCCAAAATACCCGCAATTCGTTGCCGCGCTTCTTGACGGCAGAATGGCGCATGTTGGGGTTGAACAGCGTCGGGCCCGGCTCGAAATCATGCAAGCCGTCCTTCGAGCGGTAAAACAGCCCGGGCATCGCCAGCGCGTATGTCATCCCGCCATGCTGGAAAATGCGCATGTAGCTGCGCCCCAACACCTCGGGCTGCGCCTCGAATTCGATACCGTCCGGCGATACCGCGGCACGTGTGACTTGCGTCCCCACGTCGTCGAGCCCGTGATAGTACATGATGATTTGGCGGCCTGACGGGTCGACATGGACATCCGGCGAAGCGATGTGCGGCGTCGTTATCTCCGAAAGCACATCATGCGAAAGTTCGATGCCCGCCGCCTTTAGCCGGGCCTCATAAAACGCGAGCTGCTGCGGCGTAGCCTTCGGAGCCTCGGTCAGAAAACCGGATTTTTCGAGTTGCAGGCTGCCGGGCGCATAAATCGTCCAGGGTCCGGTGAGCTGGCGGGCGTAGCCCAAGCGAATGTGGCGGCCCTTGTGATCGGCGAAATAGAGATAGTAATCCCCGAGCCGATGCTCGATCCAGTCGGGCGCGCGGATCGCCGATGGGCCCTGGATATTCCGGCCGATGCTAGGATGCAGGTCTGGCGTGATGATTGGTCGATCAAGCAGTCGCACGGCGCGCATGCTTGGCTCCTCTCGGTGCAGAATAATAAGCCGCGAGATGATGCCACCCACAATGCTCGCGTGCTCAAGGAAATCCACGCTTGCCGAGCCGCCGCGCACCAAACATGCCGGCCCCAGTGATCGGTCGATGCGGTCAGGGCGGCCGAACTGAGGATCATTGACCCTACATCTCGCTTGGCTGCGTGCTCGGCGGGGGTTGGGCCTTTTGCCCGCAGCCTGTTGGCCTGTCGGCCGAAACTCAGATCAACTCTGCTCGGCAAGGGAGACCAGAAAGCGTCTCCGGTCCTCATCCCAATTCGGATCGGCAAGCGTTTCCGCTATCGCTTGCGCGAACGCAACCGACGATCCGAACATTTGCCTGAAAACCCAATCTGTACCCTCGCCAGCGCCGTAATATAGATGCGCTGACAACGCAATCGCCGCCAAATGGCGCCGCCACTCGGGGCTATCACGCCAAGCCTCGCTGACGAGCGTCTCATGCTCCGCGTTCCAGAGCCGGGTCCAGAGCAGCAGCTCGATCGGTTTCAGATCGGGAATTTGCATCAGAAAGGCGGCTGTCAAGGCCCGGGTCGCGTAGGACTGAGCGAGCGGACGCGCAAGATCGACAGCCTTGTTCTGCTCCGGCCCGGTCGCGGTGAGGGAACCCGCCCGCGCGGCAAGATCGGTATGTCGTGCTCGCTTAATCGTGTTGACCAATATCCGCGGCAGGAGGCTTGCATCCAACCCGAGCACCTCCTCCGCGAAGTGCGCAAGGATAACGGGGTAGCCTAGCGATGCTCGCTCAAGCTCGCAGAACAATTCCGCCAGCCAATCGCCCAGACGCAGACGCACGGCCGCCTCCGAGCCGTCGTGCCGAAGCGCCTCGATCACGGCGACGTTTTCCCGCCAAAACGGCTCTCGCGTTGCTCGGTCGGTGTTTTCGCAATATTCGAGGATACCGTGCCGCAAATGGGGGAGTCGCAGAGACTGGTCGGCCTCACGCAACACGGAGGCAATACGCTCGTGTGGTTCGGAGAAGAGCCCCTCAACCACACCCCGCGGAAAGAAAGGCGTCGGCATGCTGAGCCGGAGCAGACTGGCCAGGGTGCGACGCCGCCCCAGCATATGAGGACGATCTAACAGTTCGTCCGCCGTCTTTCTCGGCTTGTCCACATGATCTAGTGAAAAGGAAAGTCGGAACAGTTGTTTATTGACCGGATCCTCTTCAACCTGAGAGATGTCGGTGGCAACCTTGTAAGCATCATGCCAGTAGGCATTATACTCTTCCTCGACCAGGTTTAGAATGTCCACTCTGTCCAGGATTAGACGGTCTATTTCGGGGACACGCAGCCTGAGCGCCACGAAGGCCAGGAGGTCAATCGGATCCAACTCAGACCCGACCAGTCGGGAGGTTGCGTTGAAGCTAGCGGCGAGCCGTTTAACGTCCCGGATCGTCGCCATCGTGTTCTCCGCTAGGTAATCAACCACCTCTATCAGCCGCGGGTTGGTGCGCCATCCGGCTAGGTGCCGGTCGAAAACTCCGCTGGCTGCCAGCAGATCGATGAGAGAGGTGCGCAGCTCAGCCCGCGAGAGCCCGGGTAGTGGAACCTGCAGCTGGACGATTTTCTTCGAGATATGCTTCTCCCCGCTCCCGGGATCCGTGGCCAAGAGCGAGGGCGACACGCTCCCTGTCATAGGCCAGCAGATACGAGACGCCTTCGAAATCGATGACCGCCTTGACTATCTTCGCGATTACGCGGACCTCTAAATCGTCTAGCCGATCGATTTCGTCGATCAGCACGACAATAGGATAGGGGAACGTGGCGAGTTTCTGTTTGATCTCATCGCGCAGGGCTGCCACGCTGTAGGTTTCGGCGACGTCCTTTTCGACCGCGCCCGCTGCGTCGGCAATACCGCGGCCAAAAATGGGTATTGATCCGGCCAGCCGCCCGCCATAACGCAGGAACGCCTGCAGCACGGCTCCCTTGCGCACCGGATCGACGCTTAATTGATTGACCACGTCGACCAGCTCGTTAACTAATCCGGTCAGAAGTGTGTCCTCGCCCGATACTTGCCAGGGGTTGAAGACCACCAAGGCCACATCTTTGTGGCGGCGTCTGAGTTCTTCCTCTACCAAGCTGATGACAGAGGATTTCCCACTGCCCCATGAGCCGGCTAGCCCGACCACAAGGCCCGTAGCGCGGGAGGTGCTGGGGTCAATAAGACAATCGCTGAGGCGTGCCGCAAGCTCGCCTCGCGCCAGCCGGTCTTCATCGCGGCTGCGAATGGAACGATCATTTTCCAGCCGGTTCATCGCTCCCTTCCCCTCAGTTCAGCATAGGTGGCTTGGCACTCTCGTTTTCTGACCTTCTCGCATCCTAGCCCTCCTGCTGGACAGCCTTCCACCCCGCCACTCCATCTCCTGCCCACCGGCTTTAGTCGCCACCTTACGGGAACGGAAGAGGGCGACCCACGGGGGGTGCGGCGTACCAGCTACTAGTAACGCGCTGCACCACCCGCTGGCCTGGGATGAGCATTACCGGCCCGCTGCCCTTGCCCGAGGCTTTGCCGCCTCCAGTTTCGCGATAGCGCGGCGGGGCCCCGTCATGAGGGCGCCGAGTAGCTCGTGTGTCGCCCTGGCCACCTGAGTTCGACGGTTCGGTCGAAAGCGAGTTGGTTCGCCTTGAACGGTCGAGTGAAGCCACTCAGTTTGCGGACAAATTGCACGAAGGATCCCCTGACTTCGTCCTCTGTCCCTGGCGGTTGGGTCGCCCGACCGATAATCACCTGGGATAGCGGCGCGCTGGAAAGGCTCCGATCACTCAGACATCGCGTGTCCCTGGATCAGGTGCGGCGGGCAACGAAGCCATAAGCAGTGTTGCTTGGCGCACGGCCGTCCTCGAGGTACGCAGCTTTCAGCTTGGCGATCCCGTCCTCGTGCATGGGCGGGAGTTCAGCGCGCAGATCGAGCTTGTAGAAGCGCGCGGCGTTGTAACCGAAGATCGCGCTCTTGACTGCGCCGTCGGCAGGTCCAAGGGCAGCGAACCCATGTTTCCTCTGCATGTCCTCTGGGATCTCCAACCGGCGGAACGCCTCGATCTGCCACTGGGGCGAGCCGTACCAGACCGAGTCGGTGCCCCAGAACACGTGATCATGCCCAAGGCCCTTGATCAGCGTGCCCATCATTGCGGCGCAGAAGCGCGGATTTGAGACCGCCGAAATCGCAAAAGATGTGCCGATATCGGCGTAGACATTGCTGACGCCGGATTTCTCCGGGGTCGCGGCGAGATCGGAAACCCAACGGATGTAGCCGCTGTTTTCGAACTCTGCGAGTTCGCTGTCAGGGTCCTCGAGGAATGCGCGGAGGGCAGAGTGGTAGATCACAAAATTGATCTGCGGCCAGTCCTTCGCCGCCTTCGGCAAATCGTCTACATCGGCGTATTTCCAGGCCCCGCCCGGGATCGCGGTCTCATAGTCCTTGGGCAATAACCCTTTATGGATGCAGACGGTGGTGATGCCCGCCTTTACCGCCTTTTCGTAAAAGGGATAGACGAGCTTCTCGTCGTCGAGCCGCCACGGGTATTTCGTGGTCTGGGGCTGCAGCGGGTCGCCGATCGTATAGCCTTTCCAGCTGTTGGGCTTCACCTCGGCGATACAGCGGTCGACCTCTTCCATCCAGCCGAGCTGGCCCGGGGTGACCAGCGAATGAAACAGCAGCCGCTTGGAGCCGGCGATGCTGTTGACGGTCTGGTTCGCGAGCTTGATCTGATCGTTCGACAGGAACCATGCCGCGGGGTTGTCGAACGGCGCGCCGCTCAAGAGGGCCACCTTGGTGTCGCTGTCGAGATAGATCTCCTTGAGGAAGTTGTCGAACTTGTAGCGATCGAGCGAAAGCCCGTACGAATCCTTGAGCAGCGAGGGGTTCCAGTGCGCTCCCGCATATTTGGCGAGGCCCAGAATGTCCTCGACCTTGTAGTCGTCGCGCACGAAGTGGACCTGATCGTCGAGGATGAACTGGCCGGCAAGCCCGTTCGCCCGCTGAGCGGCGGCTTCAGGCTGGGCTGCTTCGGCGGGCGAGACATCGAAGATGGGGCCAAACACGTCATTCAGCGCAACAAAGGCAGCCGCCATGCCGCAGCTGCTCCGCAGAAACTGTCGCCGGTCCATCCCGAGCTTACGGGCGCTGGCCTCGGCAAGATCTTTGAGCCGTTCCTCGAATTGTCGCTGGCGCCGCGTCTGCGGCAAGGGATTGAACTCGCCATTCGAAACCATTCGAGTTGGCACGGGAGATTTGAAATCCAATCCCTCGGCCGGCTCGGTTTGCGCGAGCTCGCGCTTGCTCAGAAATATCCCCATGGCCTTTCCTCCCTCGGCTATGAGTGGGCGACGAATTGGCGAACAGCCGCCCGAAAGAACGTTCTTTTCGTGCCCGGTCGGGCCAATACTCGTCTCTGGCGGAGGCCGTCGTCAAGACGATGGTTAACGCTGGGCGTAGTCGTCTAATCCACAAGTTTAGGGCTCGCTGCGCAATATAGGCGTTGGCGGCTGCGCTGCGCTCGTATCAGGCGGCCTTCGATCCCCACCGACGAGCGGATGCGCCGGCGCAACGAGTGCAGCGAAGGCAAATCTCCGAAGCGTTTCAGCTCCTGGGAGCGCGCGTCCGCTCGTCATCGGGCCGGGTGAGCATGTGCCCACAGCCGGCCTTATTCGCCCAGTATTCCCAGGCGCGCCAAGTCTCGGTCGAATAGGGGCTGTACCCCCGGTTGCGGGCATCGATCTCACCTTGCGACAGGTACTTGATCGTGCCCCCCAGCTGCTTCGCCCGCATCAGCGTGCGTGCGTTGCGCGGCAGATAGACCGACATCCGCACGACCTCGATCAGCGTGCGGCCGGCTGATGCAAAACCGTGGCCGCGCATCAGCGCAATGTTGTTCCCGCCGAGGCATTTCGCGAGATCGCGCCCCTGCTCCATATTGCCGACGAGCAGGTTGGTGTCGCCGAAATTGTCGGCGATGTCCCAGACCGGCACCTCTGTCCCGATAAAGCTACCCGAATGGATCACCGGCCGCAGCTTTGTCGCACCGGCGACACCGAAGGCCAGGGTGTCCTCGGCATGCGCGTGCACCACCGCCGTAACATCGGGCCGAGCCTCGAAGATCGCGGCGTGAATGAACCGCTCCAGGTATAGCGTACGCTTTTCGTCGCGCACCGGCTGCCCGTCGAGACCGAGTTCAACGATATCTTCGGTGGTGACCAGTTCCGGGGCGACCGAGCACGCGATCAGAAAATGCCTTGGATTGTCCGGGTGTCGGACGCTGACATGGCCGTACGCGTCCACCACGTCCTCCTTCGCGAGGATGCGGTTAGCGATCACGATATCCTGGATAAGGGTGTCAAAGCTGCTCATGGGCATGATGATCCAAGCGAGGGGCGCCGAAGCTATGCGCTCGTATTCGACACCCTGGGTCGGAGCGAACACGTTAAATCGTCTCGGTGGTTTCTGGGCAGCCACACAATCCGCGTAACCTCTTTAGCTGGTGCGGGCGGGGAGACTTGAACTCCCACGTCCTTTCGGACAACAGATTTTGAGTCTGCCGCGTCTGCCGTTCCGCCACGCCCGCTGGAGCTGCTCAGGCAGCCCTCATTATCTCGGTCTCATCCTGGACTCTTCGGGTACCGGATGAGCTAGTCTCTAGAGCAGTTTACAGCTCGAACTCAATTTGGGGCAAGCGATCCCGATGACGCTTGGTTCGGGCCCGCGCTATACTATACGGGCGCGGCACTCGCCAAAGCCGATCGGCGTGCAACCTGGCTTGCGGCAGTGAGCGCGGAAAATCACCTCGTCGCCGTTCTCCAGAAATGTGCGGGTTTCCCCGGAGGCGAGCGCTATCTGCCGCTGGCCGTCGGCGCTCAGCTCCATCAGGCTGCCATAACCCTCCGGCGTCAGCCCGGAGATTGTCCCGGTGCCGAAGAGATCGCCCGCGGCGAGATTGCAGCCGCCGCAAGTGTGGTGCGCGACCAGTTGGGCGAGGGTCCAGTAAAGGTCGGTCGTGTTGCTGGCCGACATCCGGTGCGGCGGCAGGCCTTTGGCCCGCAGACCTTCGGTCAGCAGCAAGGCTTCCAACGCAATGTCGAACGCTCCCGTCTGTTGGTCGGTCTCGTCCCACAGATAAGGCAACGGCCGCGGGTCCCCGGCCGGCCGCTGCGGCTGCGCGACCCGGAACGGAGCGAGCGCCTCGGTCTTGATCACCCACGGGGACACTGTGGTGCCGAAATTCTTGGCAAGAAAAGGCCCGAGCGGTTGCGATTCCCAACCCTGCACATCGCGCGCCGACCAGTCGTTGACGAGCCCCAGGCCGAACACATGATCCCCCGCCTCGGCGATCGGGATCGGTTCGCCGAGCTCGTTGCCGGGTCCGATCCATATCGCGAGTTCGAGCTCGTAATCGAGCTTCTGCGCCGGCCCAAAGGTCGGGCATCCTCGTTGACAGCTTTGCGTTGGCCACTTGGCCGGCGGATCGACACACCCGAGGGCCGCACCGAGGATGCCCGGCTGTGATAGGCGACCGGGACATATTTGTAATTGGGATTGAGCGGATTGTTCGGATCGCGCCGCATGCCGCCGTTTCTCGCGCGGTGGATGCCGGCGAAGAAATCGGTGAAGCTGCCGATCGCCGCCGGCAGGTGCAAGGTGCAATCGGCCGCGTTGTGCAGCAGCCGCGCGGCGAGCGGCTCGATTTTTGCCCGGTCCGGACCTTCTGCCGACAGCAGCGCCGAGAGGCGTCCACGCAGTGCGAGGCGCGCATTCTTGCCGCACGCCATCAGTGGGTTCAGACTTGCTCCAGCTGCCGCTTCGGCCGCGCGCGCCGCTTCCCCGGAAAACAGTCCTGCTTCTAGCCCGGCCCGCAGGTCGAGGATCTGGTCGCCGATCGCCACCCCGCCGCGCGGCGAGCCGCCGGGCGGGCTGAAGATCCCAAACGGGAGGTTCTCGATTGGGAACTCGGCATGACCTTGAGCCGAAGCGATCCAGCTGGCGCGCCGCGGATCATGGGTTTCGTCGATCGAGCTCATCACCGATATCTCCCGTCGGTACACAAAGCCAAAATCAGCTTATGCCGTCAGCGATGGCCGGCAAAGATTCCGGATGCCAGATACGCCGGACCCTGGAGCGCGAAATTCCCGCCCGTCTCGGTGGCGGGGTTTCCCGGAAGGTTGCCGAAGAAGGTCCCGTTGGCGGAACCGGTGAGACCGGAACCCGACAATGAGCCCGAATACCCCGCGCCTAAGCCGTTGACCGTCCCGGAAACTGTCTTGCCGTCGAAATTGCTGATCGTAAACATCCCCGTGTGGTTGCCGAAATTATAGGTGTTGGTGAAACCTCCCGAGGCGAGGTAGCTCGCTCCGCTGTTGACCACGGACCCCAGCGCGTTCCCGCTGAAGGTTCCAATTCCGGTCGCCGGCAGGGTGACGCTGGGGATGCCCGCGACCCAGGTGTTGATGTGCGCCGCGTCTTGGCGGACCGGAGCGGTTCCGGCAGCATTCGGGGTGTTGAGCACGCCGGTCCAGTAGCCCCATTGCAGGAACTGGCATTGCTGGCAGAGACCGTTCGGCAGAAGGCTGTTGGACGGGACGGTGCCCGAGGTCGCCATGGCAACCTGCGAGCCTTGCGCTGGGTCGCCGTTCAGCTGGATGTTGACGCCATTGACTTGCGACGCTGTATCAGGGTTTTCGAGGGCGGCATACCGGGTGTCATCAACGAAGGTGCTGCGAGCCCTGTCTGTGCCGGTAAAACCGCCGAACTGGACCGTCAGGGTATTTGTACCGAACGGATCGCTTCCGGCAAAAGTCGCGCCAACTCGGTTATTGGTCGCGTTGGTCGTGACCGATGTCGTACCGGTCGCGGCGTAAGGGGAGCCGGGGGAACCTCCGACAACCGGATACATGATCCCGCCAAAATACCCTGTCGTCGTTTGCGTTGTTCTGGTAGCGAAACCTGTATTGGTCGTCGGCGTCGCCGGCTGATTGAAGCCGTAACTGGAAGGATTACCGCCTATCGGAGCGTAATTTGCGACCTGGTTCGGTACAAAATTCAGATTAGCGTTGTACTGATTTTGATCCAAAACAAACCCGCTGATCGGAACCGAGCCGGTTCCAGCGCCAAAGATATTGTTACCGTTACCATCCGGGACCGTCGCCGCTCCCGAAACGGTCCGGATCGGTGTCGCGGTTCCGTTCGCGAGGAATGAGCCGCGAACAACGCCATTTCCAGCCACGGTATTGGTATCGGTCGAAGTGAAGAAGCTCCCTGTCTGCACGACGAGGGCCGAACTCTGGCTAGCTCCTGCTCCGTTGATGGCCAGGCTCGCCTGCAAGGTGTGCGTGCCGGTGACGTTGGGATTGGTGTTGGGATTGTACGCGCCGAAAGGCGACTGCGCCGGCACCACCACATAGTAAGGCGAGATGCTGGGGTTGAGAATATTGCCGCCGGTGCTCTGCGTGATGAACGGTATCGGCGACTGCAGAGCGGCGTCCTGCTGAAGCGTGTAGGTGTAAAGCTGGGGTGTCCCCGGCGCCGTCGTAAGGAAGCCGGAATTCGAAGGTACAGGCTGGCCGCCGAAGATGAAGCCGCGTTCTTGCTGAACAGCAGGACTGGTCGGCGTCAGGTTGGCGTAGAAAAAGGTCGAATCAGGTGCCATGTAGCTCGTTCCGGTGAACTGGCCGAAGTAGCTCTGCGTGCCGGCGGGGCCGAAATTTACATAGCCGGGGCTGGTCGAGCCGGGAGCGAGAGGGAATTGTATCGAGCCCGGGCCGAGTGTCGCTGCGAATACGCCATTGGCCGGCTGGCCGGCCGGATATGTCAGCGTACCACCGGTATAGGCAATCCTGTTGTTGGGGCCCTGATTGATGAACCCCTGAGTGGTCGCAGTGCCGCTGCCCGGAGTATCCTTGAAGAGGCCGGCGTAGCTAATGACGACCGGCGGTGGCGTGACCGGCATCACCGGTGTTACAGGTGTGACCGGTGTTACAGGCGTGACCGGTGTGATAGGCATCATCACCGGTGTTACAGGCGTGACCGGTGTTACAGGTGTGACCGGTGTTACAGGTGTGACCGGGGTTACAGGTGTGACCGGGGTTACAGGTGTGACCGGGGTTACAGGCGCCACCGGTGTCACCGGCGTAGTCGGAATCATTTGAGCTTGGGATGTCGTGATACCCTGCTGAACCACTGGGCTGTTGGCGGTTACCTGGAGGGTCGTAGTAGCTTGCTGGACCGCGTTCGCCACACGGGGCGGCTGTTGCGTTTGCACCTGGGTGCCGGCCGTGCTTGAAACTGCCGCGGCGATGCCGCTGTTCGCGACAATGGCGTCGGTCGGGACCGTATGGGCGCCGCCGTTTCCGCCGGGCCGGCCGTCGAGTTGCGCGAGCAGCGCCGCAGCCGCGCCCGGCGGGGCCGGTGACGGCGCCGACGGTGCGGCGCCCCGTCCCGCCACGGTGACCTGAAATCCGGGACGCGTTATGGTTTGCGCGAGGCCGTTCAACGCAGTCACTGTCACGCCGACGCCATACCCGAAGATCACCTGCAGCTGGCCGTCCGGGGTCAAATTCACCAGGATCAAGCCGCCGCGGATTCCGATCGTCGCCGAGGGCGTCTGCATGGTGACCGCGTTGTCCTGTTTGCTGAGCTTGCCGCCGACAAATCGGAACACGCCGCGCGTCAGGCTCGCCGCCAGCGTGCCGGTGCCGGCATTCGGATCGTAGACAAATTCGTCGATGACCATGTCCGAGCGCGGCCCGATTGACATCGTCGATTGATCGACGAACAAGACCTGTGTTTGCCCCTCCGGCCCGGTGGTGATGCGCTCGTTGAAGACGACCTCTTGTCCGAGCACCAGCCGGCGCGGCGCCGCGCCCGGAGAAATCCCGGTTGCGTTTTGGTTGACCGCGCTGTTGATGCCGACACGTTGCTGGGCAACCGCCGGCGCGCCCGCCAACCCCGTGCTGAGCAGCAAGGCGGCAGAAATGACGGCGCGAAGCGGACGGCGTGCGACGGGGGTCATCGAGCTTTCCTCAAAACCGGATCTGCGGACCGATCAAAATCGAAGTGTTGTTATAAGAGTAGAGCGGCAGGTTGGACGACACGATATCGCGCTCCAGCTGCGCCACGATGGCAGCTGTGGCCGAAACCGGCCAAGTTTGGGTCACGCCAATTCGCCAACGTTGCGTCAACTGGGTGCTGAAGCCGTTGGGATAGATACCGGGAAACGCGTTGCCGCTGGTGTTGCAACAGGGGTCCGGGGCTGCGTAATAGCTCCAGGCACGACCGACAAAGGGGGTACTCTCCCAAGAATAGGGGGTAAATCCGGTCGGATCCTGGTAGCGGATGCGGTATGAGCCCGCTACAGCATAGGTTGTGTTCGTATAGAAGGCCAGCTGCGTCAACTGATCGAGATAATCGAACTCGAGATTCAAGACAGTATTCTCAGTGATCGGCTTGGCTGCCGAGAAGGTGACAAGCTTGTCATTGCCGTTGAGGCCCGTCGACAGCGGTCGGTCGGGCGCGTTGGTATAATCCTTGTGCCGAAATTCGAAGGCCGCTTTCAACGCCAGGTCGTTCCAGACGATCTCGTCATATTCGATGCCCGTGCCCCCGGCGGTGAAGTATTGGTTCCACCCCAGCCCTACCTCGTCGCCGATGATATACGGCTTCAATGATGCTGCCTTGGCGCCGATCAGCCCACTCGGAAAGTTGAAGCGCGGGCCGCCGGTCACCTCGAGGAGGCTGAGGTCGAGCCGGTTCACCGCAGGATTGAAATAGTGGTTCAGGTAAGTGACGCTGGTGACTTCCAAGGTATCGTGGTTCTGCGTTTCCATATCGTAGCTATAGAGCAGCGAGCCGCTGCCGAACATGCTCCCGGACGCCTGCTTGACGAATTGGTTGCCGAGCACGACGGGGCCGATCGGTGACAATATCAGCGACGAGCCGGCGACGTTGGCGTCGGTTTGATACTGGCCGCCAAAGAAGACGTACCCGGACAGACGGTGGCGCGATTGGGCCTTTTCGATGTCCGCCAGATATTGCTCGACGCGCGCGCGAACCTCGGGCGGCGGATTTGCCGCGGCGGCCTTATCGAAATAATCCCGGGCGAGCTCATAGGAGCCCATGCGGTAATAAAGCGCTCCGAGCTCCAGCTGAACCCGCGGCAGATCGGGGTTGAACAGCAGCATCCGTTCGAGCGCGGAAACTGCCGCTTCATAATCCCCCAGCCGGGCTGATACATCGGCATAGGCGAAGGTCACGTCGAGGTTTGCCGGATCGCGAAACATCTGCTGGAACAACGCCTCTTTTTGTGCTGCGAGACTGGCCTTGTCCTGGCCCGACGCATCCTGCGCAGCTGCCCGCTCCAGCGGCGCGAAGACCAGCGCGAGCGCAAAAATGCCACAGACAACTCGCCAAAATCTGCCGAAAACGAAAGTCGCCCCGGTATTCCGTTTGACAGCATTCACCGCCTCTCCCCCGATTTGCGGCACCGCACTCGCAGTATGGTTAACTCGACTCAAATTTACCCTGACGCGAGTTGGGCGTCAAGATTTTCAACTACATATGTCCGTAGCAGATGAAATGTCCGGGTTTGGTAGCAGACGATCTGTCCGGTTTTTGGGGTTGTTCCAAACCGGGGGATCGGGATGCGACCCGAGGTACGGATGGCGCGGTATGTGGAGGCGTTGGAGCGGTATCGGGGTGGGCGGTTGGGCTGCGTCGAGGCGGCCGAAGTGTTGGGGATCAGCGAGCGGCATTTCCGTCGGCTGCGCGACCGGTACGAGGCTGAGGGAGCCGAGGGCCTGATCGACCGGCGCCGGGGACGCGCCTCGGGACGGCGGGCGCCGGTGGACCGGATCGAGCTTGTGGTGGAGCAGTATCGGACCCGGTACTGGGATTTTACGGTGAAGCACTTCCACGAGGCGCTGCAGGCGGAGCACGGCTTTGCTCTGGGCTACACGTGGACGAAAACGGTGCTGCAGAGCCGCGGGCTGGTGGCGATCGCCCCGCGCCGCTCGGTACACCGCAAGAAGCGGCCGCGCCGGCCGCTGCCCGGCATGATGCTGTTCCAGGACGGCTCACCGCACGAGTGGCTGGCGGGCCAGGCGCCTCTCGATCTGATTGTCACGCTCGATGATGCGACGAGCGCGATCTACTCGATCTTTCTGGTCGAGGAGGAGGGCACCGCCTCGAGCTTTCGCGGCCTGCAGGAGGTAATCAGCCGGCACGGGCTGTTCTCCTCATTCTATACCGACCGGGGCAGTCATTACTTCACCACCCCGAAGGCGGGCGGCCCGGTTGATAAGCAGCAACCGACCCAGGTCGGGCGCGCCTTGGCCGAGCTCAGCATCGAGCACATCCCGTCCTACAGCCCAGAAGCCCGCGGTCGCATCGAGCGGGTCTTCGGGACCTTGCAGCAGCGCCTGCCGCCCTTGCTGCGGCTCAACGGTATTACCACGATCGAGGCGGCCAACCGCTATTTGGCCGAGACCTATCGGCCCGAGCACAATGCCCGCTTTGCCGTGACAGCGGCTGAAGAAGGCAGCGCTTTCGTGCCGTTCGCGGCTGGCTTGCGGGACATCCTGTGCATCAAGCACGAACGTGTGGTCGGGCGTGACAATTGCGTGCGCTACAACGGGCGGGTGTTGCAGATCCCGGAGCAGCGGCACCGTCACCATTTCGTCAAAGTCAGCGTTCAGGTGCACGACTATTCCGATGGCACCCTCGCGCTGTTCCACGGCCCCCGGCGGCTCGCCGGCTACACTGCCGACGGCGCCCTGATCCCAGAGGAGGTCCAAGCCAAATCAGCCGCTTAAGCCCGCTCGGCGGCGCGCCCTGTGGATTTGTGGATAACGCTGCGCGTTACCCACAACCCCACAGGGCCATCATCAACGGAAGCGGACATATAATGTGCTACGAAAACCGGACATCTTTACGTGCTGGCGACAGATTTTCAACTACATAACGTTGTGGGACCATGTTGGCATCCTTTCACCAGCTGCAACTTTAGCACCGATTTCATGGGAAATTTCGCGGACTGGATCGGATCGAGACGACGATGGATATCGCTGCGGCGAACGGCTTGGCGGGGGGCGATTTATGTGCTGCCGCTCGCGGTCCTGTTCGCGGCGGTTATTGCGCCGGTCGCTGCTCCCGACCTGCTCGACCGGATGTCGTTGATCTTCTTCGACCTTTATCAGCGCGCCGCACCGCGAAAACCCGAAGTCGACACGCCGATACGCATCGTCGATATCGACGACGACAGCCTCAAAAAGATCGGCCAGTGGCCATGGCCGCGCACGCTCGTTGCACAACTGATCGACAAGCTGCGCGAGGCCGGCGCATCGGTCGTCGCTTTCGATATCGACTTCGCGGAGCCCGACCGTACTTCACCTAAATTGCTTCTCCCGTTGATCGCTCAGAACGGCGTCGGAGCAGGGGAGGCGGAAAAGCTCTTGGCGGCTCTACCGGATCCTGATCAACGGCTCGCCGCCGCGATGGGCACAGTGCCTACCGTGACCGGGTTCATCTTGACCAACCATGGCGAGGCCCGGCCGCCTGCCGCGAAAGCGGGCTTTGCTTTCGCCGGCGACGATCCCCTCGGCCACGTCGACAGCTTTCCGGCGGCCGTCGCCAATTTGCCGGCGCTGGAAGATGCCGCCGCCGGCAATGGCTTCCTCAATCAATATCCCGACTGGGATCATGTGGTTCGCCGGGTTCCGCTCATTCTCAAGCTCGGCGACAAGCCGTATCCTTCGCTCGCCGCCGAGGCGCTCCGGCTCGCCTTCGGAGCGCACGGCTATGTCGGTCGCGCCGCCGGTGCAAACGGCGAGAAGAATTTTGGCGAAAAGACCGGGCTGACCGCGATCCGCATCGGCCCGCTGACGGTACCAACCGATGCCGCCGGGCGGGTATGGCTATACTACGCACCCCCACGACCCGACCGCTTCGTCTCTGCGGCTGACGTTCTCGCGGGGAATTTCGATCCTGCGCTTTTTGCCGACCGCATCGTGCTGGTCGGAACCTCGGCGGCCGGCGTGATCAACGATCGCCAGGCGACACCGATCGCACGGGAGGTTCCGGGTGTGGAGATTCATGCTCAACTGATCGAGCAGATTCTGCAAGGGGCCTTTCTCAATCGGCCCGATTGGGCGGTCGGCGCCGAAATCCTGTTCACTCTGCTGTGCGGGATCGGGCTGATCTTGGGCGTGTCGCGCATCGGGGCTTTGCCGAGTGCCATCCTTGGCGCCGCCGGCGTGGTCGCTGTCGTCGGGATTTCATGGCTCACATTCCGACAGGCGCGGCTGCTGATCGATCCCGTCTACCCTTGGGCGGTCATCACCCTCGTCTACCTCGTCGCATCGCTCGTTGGCTATCTGCGGACCGAAGCGCGGCAGCGCGAGATCCGCAACGCGTTTTCGCGCTATATGTCGCCGCACTACGTTCAAGAGCTCGCCGCGCACCCCGAGAAGCTCGTCCTAGGCGGCGAGACGCGAACGATGACGATCATGTTCTCCGACATTCGCGGGTTCACCAGCCTTGCCGAAGGCATGGACGCCAGAACGTTGACAAAATTCATGAACAGCTTTCTGTCGCCGATGACGGAAATCATCACCGAGCAGAAAGGCACGATCGACAAATACATCGGCGACTGCGTCATGGCGTTCTGGAATGCCCCGCTCGACGACCCGGAACACGCCCGGAATGCGGTCCGGGCAGCCCAGGCAATGCGCCGCGAGCTGGCCGAGTTGAACCGCGGCTGGGAAAGCGAGGCGCTGGCGGCGGGCAAATCGTTCGAGCCGGTCAAGATCGGCATCGGCATCAATACGGGTGAATGTGTCGTCGGTAATTTCGGCTCACAGGAACATTTCGATTATTCGCTGCTCGGAGACCCCGTGAACCTTGCGTCGCGGCTGGAAGGCCTGGGCAAAGTTTACGGAGTAGATCTGGTCATCGGTGAGGAGACCGCTGCGCGGCTCGACGATCAAGCGCTGATCGAAATCGACATCGTCGCGGTCAAAGGAAAGACCCAGGCAGGCCGGGTCTACACGCTGCCCCCCGAGTTCGTCGAGCAGGCGCAGTTCATTGCCCGGCACTCGGCCCTGCTGACGGCTTACCGGCGACAGGATTGGGCGGCGGCGCTGTGCCTCCTCGATGACGGCCTGCTCGCCGCGGCACGCCATCTCGCGCCCGTCTACGACCTGTACCGGCGGCGGATCGCGCAGTTCCAGATCGAAGCTCCGCCACAGAACTGGGATGGTGTCTTCACGGCCGAGGAAAAGTGATGCCGGTTATAAATGCGCGAGTGGATTGTACGGCGACCATCATCCACGAGCGACGCGTTTCGACCCAGCCTGTGTAGAAACCCAGTGACTGCGCCCGAATGAAAAATATTCGGAAAGAAATAGGGCGGCTCACGAATTATGATTGCGAGAGCAGCGGCACACACGACCAAATATTACGTGCTGGCGGGGTCTGAGTGGGTTTTCACACGGGCTGGACCCAAAGCGGTCACTCGTTGTGTCCCTGCATTAATTCACGTGGCTTGATCGGATCTTTCCTAACTGCGCTATTAGGCGCGCACCACGCCGCAGATTCCAAATCTGGACTACGCAATTCGTCCCAGTCAGCGGGCTCGCCGGCTACGGACTCCTCAAAGGGTAGGTTTCTGCGCTCCACCGTAAGTAACCGGCCAAGGCGGTCACCGGGTTCGGGGCATCCGGCGGAAGGCCGTCACCGGGTTCGGGAATCCCGTGCCGCACATGCCCCGAAACCAGTGAGCCGGGGTCTATGCCATCGATTTCGTTCGATTTTCCGTGCGGACAAGCATCCTCGTGCTACCCTCCGCCCGGCTCCCCAAACGATAGGACGACGATATCAAGATCGGACCAATCGCAGCTCTCTCCGATGGCTATTGTTCCTTGCGCGTTCTGGCCTCACATGAGGGGAAGTAGTCAATCCAGGTGGGTATAGCTCGACGGAGCGGGGCTGCCGGCGTTTGCGATTGGCGGCGCAAAACACGTCTATATCGCGCTCCCTCGACAGCAGAAATTTGAGAAAGCTAATCCCTCTGTACCGGCAGGTCTGGTGGATGCTCAGCAGCAAGAGATAGTCGTTGAGCCCCGCTTCCGACACAACGCCCACGGTCCCTTCACGGTAGTAGGCGAACTGCTTGATAGCGTTTTCGGCTGCATTGTTGTTCCACGGCACCGCATCGTATTGTATAAATGTGAAGAGCCTCTCCCGGTTCTTTATCAGACGCTGCCGAAGCGCGAGTGCAGCCTCGGAATGATATTTCTGGGACAGGATTTCCCGAAATAGCTTGCTCACCCGATGGATATACTTGGCGAGGTACCGACGCTTGAGGCCGTGCTCGTCCACCGTGGTGACAATGGAGCGTAGAAGCGACCCGAATGGCTGCGTAATGGATTGGAGTTCTGCATCGAATGGATTATCCAGAAGCGCTTAATTCATATCACGCATAAGATGGATCAGACACTTTTGTTGGGGACAATCGACTAACTCGTAGGCCGCGTAGAAGTCAGAGACTAAAACCCCTTTGAAATTTTTGAGAATTTGTTGGAGGAATTCGCCCCCCCTAGTAGGCCTGTACATATAGACGACCTCTTCCTGATTCGCGAAGGTCCAGACATACCCTTTACCTGATTTCAACTTTACCTCTGTCTCATCGACATGAAGCACATCTCCAGAAAAAAGCCTTGTGGCAAGTTGGCGATAGGTCTTCTGGTAATATCGAGCCATTAGAAATTTAAACATGTGGATTTCACTTTTCCCAATCCTCAGCCCAAAAAACTCTCGAAGAAGTTCCTCTAGGGTACGAAGGCTGAGTTGGTGGGCAATATGCTGGTACATTGCCCAACTCATGAGGCCGTGGAAATGCTTGGCAACCCTGTCATACTTATCAGACACGAACCGATGGGCGCACTGCGCACACTCATAAACGGGAGCGCTGCACTCGACAACTCGGCGTTTCAGACCACTGGGTGTGATTAGGAGATCGAAAGCCCTCTTTCGCCTTGCCCGCACGCCGGCCCTCTGTTTTGGCCCAAGCGCGGATGTTAGATCGGCGCTTCCGCATTCAGGACACTTCGAAGCGGTAATCTGCACTCTCTCGCTGACCTGAGCCTTCTGGTTGATGTGGACAGCCGAGCGGGAGAAGCGCTTCTGGAGTGGTTTGTTCGTACGGACGTAGACCCTGAGCTGCTGATATTTGAAATGGGCGCGGTCGTTCACGAATTTGAAGTCAGGGTGAGCAAAATTTGGCCGGCCAAATTTTTGAGTATATGGCGGGCTGTCGAGATCACGTACCAGCGCGACCTGTGGCATGATCCCCTCGATTGAGCCCTCGGGTGGTGAAATCGAGGGTTCAGCGCAAGCGCTAAATAGGAAATCGGTCACCCGGTGAAGCGCAGCGCAGTCCTCAAGGTTGTACTCGATCAATTTAGATTTAAACGTCTCCTCACGCGAGTTCTCCCATCGCATTCGCCACGCGACGCTGTCAATGCCAGAGATAATGCCATCGCTCCACTTGAAGCCAAGAAAGTGACCCACGTCCTTGAGGCCATTGGAATAGGTCGGAAAATAGAAGTGGGCATAGATGACGGATACAACGTTTACGAGTGCACCGAGCACTTTGTCCACGGGCTTCTTTCTTCGCGCGCGCGTCCGGATGCGCTTGATGGCAGCTTTTTCGTAGCTGCCGTAACTGAAAATGATAATATCTTCATATCGTGCTGCCAAGCCAAACAGCTGCTCGAATATGTCGACCTCTTGATCCTTGTTGTCGGCCCAAAACGAGAAGCGTTCCTCGCGGTCGCCTTCACGCAGAATGGCACCAATCAAGTAGATGAACCCCTCCTCAGGATTGCCCTCCATGTCAAGATACATCCGGACAGGACTGAGCGGGAAGCCTTATGCCTTTGCTTCCGGTGAGATCAACATATTGTAAGGGAGAGGCTGGTGCGCAGCGGCGATGCCGAGGAGGGATCGGAATGCGGCATGCCGGGTGCGCCGGCGGTTGAAGCGGAAGACGAATTCATCGAGGTAGGACTGGAGGTGTTTGCGACGCAGCCCGTGGTAGACGCCCAGGGCCCACACCTTGAGGTTGGAGAAGATCCGGTGAACCCAGGGCAGGACGATATGGGCGGCCATCTTGCCGACGACGTGGGGATGGTGGATGACGCCGGCGGCGCCGGGATATCCGGACCAGCCATCGGTCTTGGCAGTGGCACCGGGGCCGAGGTTGGCGGCGAGGAAGGCGTGGAGGCTGGCAGCCGAGTAATCGGCGACCTGGCTCAGGCGGATGCGGCCGGGGCCGAGGCCGCCGGCCTCTACCTCGACGGCGCCGACCACCAGCATTTTGCCTTGATGGCTACGCCCGCCACCGCCCGTGACCGGGTCGTTTTTGCTGCGGCACGCGATTTCGGTTTCATCAACCTCGACGAGGCCGGCCAGAGAGCTACGGCCGGGCGCGAGCATGCTGCTGCGCAGCTTGGCGCAGATCAGCCACGCCGTCTTGTAGGAGCCGAAGGCGAGCTGGCGCTGCAGCTGCAGAGCCGAGATGCCGTTGGAGTGGGTTGCCATCAGATAAGCCGCCCAGAACCAGGCGGTCAGTGGCAGTTTGGAGTGATGCATGATGGTTCCGGCGGTGACCGAGGTCTGGCGACCGCAGCTGGCGCATTCATAGGTCCAGGCCTTGGTTTGCAGCCGCCAGGCTTTACCACCACCGCAGACCGGGCAGACAAACCCGTCGGGCCAGCGCATCGCTACAAGATATTGAGCGCACGCGGCCTCATTGCCGAAGCGCTGTTGGAACTCGATCAAGGAGCGTGGAAAGTCGGTCATTGTGACCACCGGAAGCGGTTATGTTCGTGATTTGTTCTAACACGAACTCACCTCCGCGGCTACGACATTTTGTGGTCCCGGATGCAGAGGGATAAGCCTTTGAGCGGGATATCCGGCTTTCCTAATACGTAGACTTTGCGATCGCGGATTGCCATTGAATGCAGTGCGTGATCGCGCTGTTTGCTTAGTCTATCTGATTGCTTGGGATTGCGCCTTGGCCGAAACGTGTGCGCGAGCTGCGTTAGCGTGAAAAGGCCTTTCCTCTCGTATCCTTTGATTTCCTTTTTCGCCGATACCGCGGATGAGGCTTAGGTTGTCCTCCTCAATTGCTTGGTTGTTGCATTGCTGCCGGAACTCACAAATCGCGCAGTGATTGTTCAGGATTAGTTTTGGTGAAGTCTCGGACGCCATAATCCGCGCCATCTCGTCGCGGAGCTCTTCAGCCTGCGTCAAGTGAGGTGCGAATCGCACGGTGGTCGTCTTGCAGTCGGGGCCGTGATACACGACGCCGGTCCTTGGGACCTTGCCCTGCACAGTAGAGAGTAGAAGGGCCGATACTTCGAGGAGGAGCCTTTGCGATTTACGGATCCGGCGCGGCTCTGCGAAAATCACCGGCACGTAATGGAAGTCCCCGAGAGCCGAGGGGCCATCCACGCGTCTCAAACCGTCGAAATGCATGGCATAGTCTCGGTTTATAAACTCTGCGTCGAGAATGAACGCGGCACCTGCTGCCAGCGCGCAGCGCTTGACCGGAAGAGCCGTTGCTATGCTATCGGCGTTGTAATTGCTGTAGATCTTCTCGATAGCTTTGAGACGCACCTGGTGCCGGATCTCTGTAATCATTGCCTCGTAATGGGATTTAACGCCCTGCTGCAAAGTTAAGCGCAAGCGTGCTTTCACTTTGCAATGCAGGAGGGCCTCGAAAGCCTCGAATGTGACCTTGGTTGACATATCGTGCACCCGCGTTTGCATTCGGAATCGGTAAGTGCAAACGCCGATGGGTGCCCTTCAGGCAGCAGCAGCCCCGACCTTGGGTTTGCGCCGGTTCCAAGAAAGAAGCTCATGCGGATGCAAGGCCGGATAATCGGCGATCCGGCGCAGTACGGCGGCGAGCCAGGCCATGGCTGACCCACGCATGACTGAGTACCACTACACCCATCTCATCTCTTTGCAGCGCCGCACGCGACGCGTCGGAGTTCGACACTGGCAGGAGGGGTGGAGACTTTAGGGCATTAGGTCAGCTCGCGAAGGTCGGGTTTCCACGTGCGCCGTGACAAGGCGGCGCTTTTCCAGTGGGTGCAAGCCCCACCCGGCGACCGCTCCAGCCGGAAGCAACCGGGGCAGGCATGGAGGTGACGAAATGTCTGAAGCCCCCGGATAGCGGTCACGCATTTGGTGACTGCGCGAGTGTGCAGGCCGCAACGTGAGTGAACGCTGAGCAAGCCTCGAAAAGGACGATGTGTAGGCCGATCCGGACGTGGAACCGGGGAAGGCTGACACGGTTGGGCGACTTGAGCGAAGACTACGCCCATCCGCTGCACCGGGGTAGTGGCGGCAGCATGTACACAAGGAAAGCGCACGTAACACGGGAAGCCCCATTGCGTGATCAGGGATGATCAACCGGACGCCCGCGAGGGACAGGCCGGGCGCACTGGGGTGGCGGAGAGGCCCGTAGTACCGTTGAAGCCGGGTAATGCCGGGGGAGGGAAGGGGCCTCAGTTCAAGACAAACGCAAGACGTGGTGAGGACCTGGAGATTGGGCAACCTAGCAACTCCGAAACGTGTTCAGAAGCTGCAGACGGCGTTACACGCGAAAGCGAAGGCGGAGGCCGGTTATCGCTTTTACGCTCTGTACGACAAGATCAGCCGAGAGGATATCCTGGCGCATGCTTATGCCCAGTGCCGCTCGAACAAGGGCGCACCGGGAGTAGACGGTCAGGACTTTGCGGACATCGAAGCGTATGGGGTGGAGCGGTGGCTGGCCGAACTGGCGCTTGCGCTCAGGGAAGAGACATACCGACCGGAGCCGATCAGACGCGTGTTCATACCGAAGGCCAACGGCAAACTCAGGCCGCTGGGCATCTCGAGCGTGCGGGATCGGGTCTGCATGACAGCAGCGATGCTGGTGCTGGAGCCGATCTTCGAAGCCGATCTTCCACCGGAAATCTACGCCTACCGCGCTGGGCGCAACGCCCAGCGGGCCGCTGTAGAGGTGGAGGAGCTGCTGTTCCGTGGCCATCCGGAAGTAGTGGACGCCGATCTCGCGGACTACTTCGGGAGCATTCCGCATGCCGACCTTCTAAAGTCGGTGGCGCGCCGTATCGTCGATCGGCGCGTGCTGCATCTGATCAAGATGTGGCTGGACTGCCCCGTCGAAGCAACCGACGACCGAGGCCGCAAGACACGCACGACCAAGTCGCGCGACAAGCGGCGCGGCATTCCGCAGGGCTCACCCCTCTCACCGCTACTGGCGAACATCTACATGCGCCGGTTTGTGTTGGGGTGGAAGAAGCTCGGGCTTGAGAAAAGTCTTGGCACTCGCCTTGTCACCTATGCCGATGACCTCGTGATCCTGTGCCGGAGAGGCAACGCCGAAGCGGCGCTGCATCGCCTGCGCGAAATCATGGGTAAGCTGAAGCTGACAGTGAACGAGGACAAGACACGGATCTGCACGGTGCCGGAAGGGGAGTTCGATTTCTTGGGTTTCACGTTCGGACAGATGTTCTCTCGCACGACGGGCCAAGCCCGCTTGGCTCTGCGACCGTCAAAGAAGAGCATCAAGCGCGTGGTCGAAAAGCTCCACGAGCTGACCGTCCGAGCACGTACGTGGCAGGAAACCACAGAGCTGGTGAGAATGTTGAACCGCACGCTTCGCGGATGGGCGAACTACTTCTCAGTAGGCACCGTCACTCCGGCGTATCGGGCGCTCGACAGCTACGCGGCTGTGCGGTTGCGCCGGTGGTTGCGCTTCAAGCACAAGACCAAACGAAGCAAGGGCGGCAGCTATCCACTCTCGCACCTCTACGAGACCTTCGGGCTCGTGCGTCTGACCCGGCTTGGGCGCGACGTGCCGTGGGCGAAGGCGTGAGGTCTTGTCCGAGAGCCGGATGCAGGGAAATCCGCATGTCCGGTTCGATGAGAGGGAAGTGGAAACGGAGCTATGGTCGAGCCACTGAGGCACCGCCAAACGAAAGGGGCGGAAACAGACATGCCCGGCCTACCGCCGCCGCGTCACTTCCCCACTCTACCCATTGCCGACGCTCAACGAGACCCCCGAGCCCTCCTGCGGCGTCCGGCTTTGGGCTCCGACGCTGCGATCGCCCGGTGAAGGCCGAGCCACCATGTAGTTGCCACAATCGCATGGTAATTTCGTGGGTTCGGCGGCTGCAGTCTGGCAAGGTATTTTGGAATGTTTATTTTGATGGGAGTTGGCGATACCTGATCTCAACCTGATAAAACAGGTAAAACAGGCGATGGCGAGGAGAGGGCTGCGCGCATCGACGGTCCGGAATTGATCGAGATCGACCTCGTTGCGTTAAAGGCAAGAGCCAGGTCGGCGGGATGTACACGCTGCCCCGGAAGAGATCGAGGATGCGCAGTTCATCGACCGACATTCGGCGCTGCTCAGGGCTTACCGGCGACAGGATTGGGGGGCGGCGCTGCGCCTCCTCGATGACGGCCTGCTCACCGCGGCGCGTCATCTCGCGCCCGGCTACGACGTCTACCGGCGGCGGATTGCCCAGTTCCAGATCAAGGCTCCGCCGCAGAACGGGGTCGGTGTCTTTAGGGCTGAGGAAAGTGATGCCGATTATAAATGCGCGAATGGAGGTTGTCAGGATCGCTTCGCGGCCTCGGGACTGAGCCGCGCGGATCGAGCCGGGCGTGGGGCTGCGCGGGGCCGACGCAGCGCGAGGATGCCGAAAACCAGGGCGAGCGCGAGGGAGGTGACGACGACTGCGACCATCGCCAGAGCGCTATCGTGCGGCAGGCAGCCGATCAGCAATGTGCCGAGCGCCGCGACCGTCATTTGTAAGAACCCAAGGAGCCCGGAAGCGGCGCCCGCGATGCGCGGATGGATGCTGAGTCCGGCCGCGAGCGCCGGAGGCTGGCTCAGACCATTACCGATTGAGCTGATCGCCATTGGCACGAACAACGCCCACGGCGTCAGCTCGGTGAGACACCAGACCGCCAGCATTGCGCCCGAGGCGAGCGACAGCGCCAAGCCGATAATCATAAGACGGGCGCTGCCGACGGCCACGGACAAGCGCGCGACACCGGCATTGCCGATCATATAGCCGACCATTGGCAGCAGGATCATCAGCCCGTAGGTGCTCAACGGCTCACGCAGCACCTCGGACAAGAGGTAAGGCGCGCTCGCCAAGAAAGTGAACCATGAGGCGCTGGTGAAGGCTGTCGTCAACGCAAAGCCGAGAAATGCCGGGGAACGCAGCAGCAGCACGAAGGACCGAACCATTGCCGCAAGATTTGCCGGCACGGGGTTGTGGTGGGTTTCTTCGAGACGCGCCGCCGTCAGAACCAGCACCGCCGCACCAAGCGCGCCCAGAAGCACGAAATCGGCGCGCCAGCCGACCCATTGGGCCAAGTATGCGCCGATCGCCGGTGAGATCGACGGCGCCAGGCTCATCGCCATCATGATTGTCGCGATGGCGCTCGCCGAGCGCTCGCGGTCGAGCAGGTCGCGCACGATCGCCCGGCTCAGCACCATGCCGGCGCACCCGCCAGAGGCCTGGATCACGCGGCCGACGATCAGCATCGGCAACGACCAGGCGAGCCCGCACACCGCCGTCCCGGCAAGGAACAGGGCAAGCCCGGCGATCAGCACCGGCCGGCGCCCGAAACGATCGGAGACGGGACCATAGACCAGCTGTCCGACGGCAATGCCGGCGAGAAAGAGCGTCAACACCAGCTGGACCGCGCCGACGGGGGCTGCGAACACCGCGGCCAGCAGCGGCAGCGACGGTACCGGCATGTGCAGCGCTGCCGGCGCGATCGCGGCTACCGCGATCAGAAGGCCGAGGGGTGCCCGGCGGCTCATCAACACGTTCGGCGGGCGCCGGCCAGACGGATCAGAACGGTACCGAGCCGCGAACCACGCTGCGGTGCAGGACGCGCCGATATCGGCCCATGTCGTAATTGGCCACAGCGCGGTGGAGAAGGCAGCGATTGTCCCACATCACCAGGTCGCTGGTGCGCCAGCGGTGGGTATAGACGAATTGCGGCTTGGTCGTGTGTTCCAGCAGTTCGTCGAGCAGCGCCCTTCCCTCCGCTTCGGGCATCCCCAGAATGTGCGAGGAATGGTTGCCGAGATAGAGCGCCTTCCTGCCGGTCTCCGGATGGGTGCGCACGAGTGGATGGTCGACCGGCGGTTCCCGTAATGGCGTTGGCGAATGCGGGCTTATCTCGGGTTCGCGAGCGCCCGCTCCCCAGTAGAATACCACCCGCAATTCTTCGATTCGCCGTTTTGTCGCCTCAGCCAGCGCGGCATAACCCATGGCAGTATTGGCAAATTCCGTATCGCCGCCGGTTGGCGGCAGTTCAACCGCATAGAGCGCGGTCAGCATCGGCGGGACCGGGTAGTAGGATTTGTCGGTGTGCCAGCGGTAGTTGCTGACCGGCGAGGTGGACCGGTCGACGGGATTGCCGTCACTGTCGAGATTCGAGATCACGTGGGCAGCGGCATAGCGCTTGGTCTGCGCGTTTCGCACGCCGTGGCGCTCGATCTCCCCGAAATTGGCTATGAACGCGAATTGCTGGTCCCGGCTCAGCACCTGTTCGGGGAACACCAGAACGTGATGGACGCGAAACGCCTCTCGGATCTGCTCCAGCCGGCTTGGCGGCAGCGGTGATGACAACTCGATGCCGGTGATTGCGACGCCGCCCGCTTCCGACAACGGCACGCCGAGGATGCAACTCATTTTCCTCCCCGATTCGAATTCACGTCGCCGAGTTAGCCCGAACAACCGAAAAAAAAGCAACGGCGCTCCTCAATAAGACCTCATCCGAGCGGCCGAACAAAGGGCCCAGCGCCAGGCGCGCGCATTCGAGGTTTGGTCCGAACGCGGGAACAAAGGTTCAAGCGAGGCGTTCGAGCGAGCAACATCCTCTGATCGGGTGTCACCCGGTAAATGGCTTTTTCAGAACTTTGATGTCCGAAGCGCCGACCGCGCGCCACGTTGCACTCGATCTGATCGGTGCGGTGCTCCGCCGCAAGCGACCGCTCGACGATGCGATCGAAGACAGCTCAGCGATGCATCAGCTGGCCGGTCGCGACCGTGCTTTCGCACGTCTTCTGGTTGCGACGGTGCTGCGCCGGCTCGGCCAGATCGATGCCTTGATCGCCGATTGCCTCAATATGCCGCTGGCACCCCGCGCCGCGGTCGTGCAGGACATTCTGCGCCTCGGGGTCGCGCAACTGCTGTTCTTGCGCACCCCGCCGCATGCCGCGGTGGCGACCAGCGTCGACCTCGCGCAGAGCTGCGGGTTTGTCTCGCATAAGGGGCTGGTCAACGCCGTATTGCGTCGGTTGAGCGTCGAAGGCGCATGTCGTGTCGAAGAGCAGGATGCCCCGCGTCTCAACACGCCGGATTGGCTGTGGCGGTCCTGGAGCCGGACCTATGGTGAACCGACCGCTCGAGCGATCGCCACCGCACATTTGAAGGAGGCGCCCCTCGATCTGACATTGCGCGATGATGCCGAGACGTGGTGCGCCACGCTGGACGGGGTCCTGCTGCCGACCGGGACCTTGCGCCGGTCTGCCGGCGGCGCCCTGGCGACCCTGCCCGGTTATGCCGAGGGTGCCTGGTGGGTCCAGGATGCCGCCGCGGCGCTGCCGGCGCGACTGTTCGGCGATATTGCCGGACGCGAGGTAATCGATCTGTGTGCTGCGCCGGGCGGCAAAACTGCGCAGCTCGCGACTGCCGGCGCTCGAGTGACGGCGGTCGACCGCTCGACCCGCCGCCTTGATCGGCTCGTCGCCAACCTGCAGCGGCTCAACCTGCCGGTCGATGCGGTCGGGGCCGATGCGTTGACCTGGCGCCCGCCGCATCCGGTCGAGGCTGTGCTGCTCGACGCGCCTTGCAGCACGACCGGCGCGATCCGCCGCCACCCCGACGTGCCGCATCTTAAATTTCCCGAGGACGTTGCGCGGCTCTCGGCGGTTCAGGAGAATCTGTTGCGGGCGGCCATCGACATGCTCCGGCCCGGCGGCACTTTGATCTACTGCACCTGTTCGCTGGAGCCGGAAGAAGGGCTGGAACGCATCGAGTCTCTGCTCTACGCCGGTGTACCGGTCGAGCGGCGCGAGATCGGACCCGCCGAGGTCGGCGCAGAATCCCGAATGGATCACCCCGGAGGGAGATCTGCGGACTTTGCCCTGCCATTTCGGCCAATATGACGGCATCGACGGCTTCTACTGCGCGCGCCTGGTAAAGCTCAGCGCTTGAGGTAAGAAGCCTACCGAAGAGAACGCAAGCGCGAGACTCCGGGCTCCGCCGCTGGTTGAGCTGTCCTTGATCCTCGGCGGCTTGCGGCGAGTGGCTTTCCTTGTTACGAACCCACATGGGGTTTACACTCTGGCAAGTCTTTTGTGACCGGCCTCCTGACCGGCCGGCCCGCGCTACGAAGCGAGGGGCGGTCAGATGACGGCAGCTGCCAGCGGAAGCGGCAAAAGTAGACCATCGATTGCCCGACGCGGCGCCGGCTACGATTCGCCCGGGTTGTTGACGCGCTTGCGGCGCGACGCGCTGCAGGCACTCGCCGCGGGTCCGCTTTATCGGCATACCCTGATCGGGCGGGTTCCGGCCGACCTCAGGCTCAGAATCGCGCAGCGCTGGCCGGGCGACGCCAAGCGCGGCGCGGCTATCGTCGCCGGCGAGATCGAGCTCGCCGGCGAGCTTGTCCGCGACCCGACGCCGCGCTGGTTTCCGCCCTCGGCGGGGCAGGAGTGGCTCGCGGCATGGCACGGCTTCGGCTGGATTGCCGATGTTGCTGCGGCCGGCGCGGCGCGCGCGAAGCGGCGCGCGATCTGGTGCAAAGCTGGCTCGCCGAGAATACCGGGTGGCACGGCATCGGATGGCGGTCCGATGTGTTGGCGACGCGGGTCTTTGCCTGGATCGCGTATTTCGACGAGATCGCGAGGCGCGACCAGGACGATCCGCTGCGCCGGGCGATGCTGGCGAGCCTCGTCGCCCAGCTGCGTCATCTGGCGCGCACCGCCGCCTGGGAGGTCGCCGGCGCGGGCCGAGTGCGGGCGCTCAAAGGCCTTGATCGCCGGCATCGTCGTGCTCGGCGGCTTCGAGCCGCGCATGGCGAGGGTGCTCAAGACACTCGAGCGCGAGTTGGCGGTTCAGATCCTGCCCGATGGCGGGCACCGTGTCGCGCAGCCCATCGCTGCAACTGCAGGTGCTGCGGGATTTGATCGACACGCGCGCGGTGTTGCGCGTCGGCCCAGATCGAAGTCCCGGCCCCGCTCAAAGATGCCATCGAGCGAATGGCGCCGATGCTGCGCTTTTTTCGCCATGGCGATCGCCGGCTCGCGCTGTTCAACAATTCGCTCGAGGAAGACGGCGTGCTGATCGACCTCGTCCTGACGCGCTCGGAGACCAAGGGGCGCGCACCGTCGCACGCGCCCGATACCGGCTTCGACCGGCTGCAGGCCGGCAAAAGCCTGGTTCTGGTCGATACCGGCAACGCCGCCGCCGCGCGGTTTCGACGAGCATGCGCATGCCGGCCCGCTTGTCCTTCGAGATGAGCCATGGGCGCGAGCGGATCATCGTCAATTGCGGCGCCTATCGCGGCCCGAAGCCGAATTGGTGGCGGGTCGCGCGGGCGAGCGCCGCGCATTCGGTCCTGGTCGTCGCCGATACCAACTCGGTCGAGATCCGCGCCGACGGCACGCTCGGCCGCAGCCCGACCTCGGTCGCTGCGAGCGTGCCGAGCACGAGGGCCAGCAATGGATCTCCGCGACCCATGACGGCTATCGCGAGCGCTTCGGGCTGATCTATGCGCGCGAACTGTTTCTCTCCGCCGACGGCGAGGATCTGCGCGGCGAGGATCGGCTGACCGGCCGCCCGGGTGCGGCCTTTGCCGTGCGCTTTCCACCTGCATCCGTCGGTTCAGGCCTGGCTGGTCCGGGACGGTAGTGCCGCATTGCTGCGCCTGCCGAGCGGCATCGGTATGGCGGCTGCGCGCCGCCGGCGCGCGAGATGGGCCTCGGCGAGAGCATTTATCTCGGCTCCGGCGAGGCGAGGAAAACGCAGCAGGTGGTGCTGAGCGGGACGGTGCCGCCCGGGGGCGCCACGGTGCGCTGGGCGATTCGCCGCGAGCCGCGCAGGTCCATCGCGGACCAGGCCGAGGAGGATCAATTTCCAGGGGATGAAATCCCGGGAATCCGGCCGCGAAGGATTCCTCTGTCCGGGATCAGCCGCCCGGCAATGGCTGAGGCCGTGTGGCTCGCGGCGGTCGTTGTCGCGACCGGCTCGCTCGCCTGCGTGATGACCCGGCTCCTGATTCCGCTTCTCGCCACCGGGAGTCCTCGACCGTCCAAACGAGCGCTCGTCGCATCGGTGCCGACCCCGCGCGGCGGCGGGATCGCGGTTATCGGCGCGGTCCTGCTCGCCTGGACCGTGCTCGCCCTCGCCGGAATCGCTGCCGTCGGGCGTCTTCGGGATCATTCTGGCGCGGTGCTTGCTGGCCGCAGTCTCATGGCTCGACGATCTGCGCGGCCTGTCGCCGGCGTGCGCCTTGTCGCGCAGGCCGCCGCGGTGGCGATCGGCATCTTTGCCCTGCCCGGCCGCGGGAGCCTTTCCTACCTGGCCGCGATCGACGCCTCGTCTGGGATCTGGTGGGTCAATCTGTTCAACTTCATGGACGGGATCGACGGGCTGGCCGGCAGCGAAGCGGCGGCGATCGGCGCTGGTTTGTGCTGTTCGCGATGTCGGGGCCGGTGCCGATCCCGCCCTGCGGCGCTCGCTGCTGCCCGGCGACCGGGGCGGCGCATCGGTTTTCTGGTCTGGAACTGGGCGCCGGCGCGGATTTTTCTCGGCGATGTCGGCAGCGTGCCGCTCGGTTATCTGCTCGGGCTTTCTGCTGCTCGGTCTCGCCGCTCGCGGACATTGGAAGATCGCGCTGATCCTGCCGCTCTATTTTCTCGCCGATGCGACGATCACGCTGGCGCGCCGGCTGCTGCGCGGCGAGCGGGTCTGGCAGGCGCATCGCCAGCATTTCTACCAGCGGGCGGTGCGCCGCGGCCTCGGCCACGCCGCCGTGGTCGGCGGGTGATCGCCGCCGACTCGTGCTGATCGCCTGCGGCTGGGCAGCGGAGAACGGCTGGGGTGCCGTCTCGCTCGCCGCATCCGCCGCGATCGTCGCCATCCTGCTGGCGAGCGCTCGCTCGCGGCTCGGTGAGGCTTGCCGAGACTTCCGAGCGCAGTCCTATACCCGGCGGCAATGACGGCAAGCCTCTCCCGATCCGCCGCGCGCTGATTTCGGTCAGCGACAAGGAGCGGGATCGTGCGTTCGCCCGGGCGCTGGCCGCGCGCGGCGTCGCGCTGGTCTCGACCGGCGGCTCGGCCAGAGCGCTCGCCGCGGCCGGACTACCGGTGACCGAGGTGGCGCGAGGTCACCGGCGTTCCCGGAATGCTCGACGGCCGGGTCAAGACCCTGCACCCGGCGATCCATGGCGGCCTCCTGGCGCGGCGCGACCGGCCGGACCACCTCGCGGCGCTGGCCGAGCACGGCGGATTGCGCCGATCGACCTCCTGGTCTGCAACCTCTATCCGTTCGCCGCAGACGGTCGCCTCCGGGCGCGAGCCGCGAGGAGTGCGTCGAGAACATCGATATCGGCGGCGTCGCGTTGATCCGCGCCGCCGCGAAGAACCACGAGTCCGTGACAGTCGTCACCGATCCCGCCGATTACGAGCCGTGTTCTGGCGGAATGGCGCGCCGGTGGCGGGGCGGTCGGCGCCGAGATGCGGCGCGGGCTTGCGCGCAAGGCCTATCGCGCTGACCGCGGCCTATGATGCGGCGATCGCCGAATGGATGGCGCCGCGAGGAGCGGATCGCCTTTCCCGAGACCCTGGTCGTCGCCGGCCGGCTTGGCGGAGCGGCTGCGCTATGGCGAGAACCCGCATCAAGCGGGCGCGTTCTACCGCACCGGCGAGCCCGCCCCGGGGTGGCGAGCGCGCGGCAGCTGCAGGGCAAGGAGCTGTCCTACAACAATTATGGCGACGCCGACGCCGCCTTCGAGATGGTCGCCGAGTTTGGCATCGCCGGCGGTCGCGATCGTCAAGCACGCCAACCCATGCGGCGTCGCGATCGGCGCGAGCCTGCGCGAAGCCTGGGACAAGGCGCTCGCCTGCGATCCGGTCAGCGCTTTCGGCGGCATCGTCGCGCTCAACCGGCGGCTCGACAAGCCGACCGCCGAGGCGATCGCTCGGATCTTCGTCGAAGTCGTCATCGTCCCCGAGGCCGATGAAGCCGCCCGAGCGATCCTCGCCCGCAGGACGAGGCTGCGGCTGCTCGTCGACCGGCGGAGATACCCGACCCGCGCCGCCGCGGGCTGCAGCTTTCGCTCGGTAGCGGGCGGGATCCTCGTCCAGGAGCGCGACCGGGTCTCGGTCGGGCGAGAGGGGTTGCGGACCGTGACCCGCCGGGCGCCGAGCGAGGCCGAAATCGCCGATCTGCTGTTCGCCGACACGGTCGCCAAGCACGTCAAGTCGAACGCGATCGTGTTCGCCCGCGGCGGCGCGACGGTCGGCATCGGCGCCGGTCAGCCGAGCCGCGTCGACAGCGTCAGGATCGCCGCCGCCAAGGCGGCTGAGGTAGGCCAGTCAGCAGGGCTGACGCAATCGCCGACAAACGGCTCGGTGCTCGCCTCGGATGCGTTCTTCCCGTTTGCCGACGGGCTCGAAGCGGCGATCGAGGCCGGCGTCACCGCCGTCGATCCAGCCCGGCGGGTCGGTGCGCGACACCGAGGTCATCGCCGCCGCCGACGAGGCCGGCATCGCGATGGTGTTCACCGGCATCCGCCATTTCCGGCATTAGACAAGCGTTTCAAATGTCCAGGAACACGGTTTCGATTTCGCCGTGTAGGCCGCGTTGCAGGCGGATGTCGAGTCGCCACTGGTTCTCGCTATCGGGTCGGGCGAGCAGGGTGGCGCGGCGCCGGGCATCCTCGATCGAGGACAACAGCGGGTCGGTCTCGTTGAGCGGGTCGCCAACAAAATAGGCGCGCGTCATGAGAGCCTTGAGAAGACCGCGCGCATGCAGCGCGATGGCGAAATGCGGAGCCTGCTGGGCGTTGCCACCGCCGGGTATCGGCCCCGGCTTCACAGTGTGGAAGCGGAACTCGCCGCGCTGGTCGGTGCGGCAGCGCCCAAACCCCGGAAAAGTCTCGTCAGCCGGCGGATCGGCCTGCCACAGCTCGACGGCGGCATCGGTCACCGGATCGCCGTCGCCGTCGATGACCGAGCCGGTCAACGTGACCCGGGCACCGGCGGCGCCGAAGCGCGTCAAATCGGCCCATTCCGGGTGCTCGATCAGATGCCAGAAGGGCCCGATCGTCTGGCTGCTGGTGGCGCTCGGCACGGCTCAAGCCTCCATCGGGGTTGCCTCACGGCCGCGCAACACGACGTCGAACCGATGACCCAGCGCCCATTCGGGCTCGGTGACCGTCATGTCGAGCGCGCAGACGAGGCGGTTGCGCGCCGCCGCATCGGGGATCGACAGGAAGATCGGATCGAGCTCGAGCAACGGGTCGCCGGGGAAGTACATCTGCGTGATCAGCCGGGCGGCAAAGCCCGACCCGAAGAACGAGAAATGGATATGGTTCGGCCGCCAGGCATTGTGGTGGTTGCGCCAGGGATAGGCGCCGGGCTTGATCGAGGTGAACCGGTACCGGCCCTCATCGTCGGTATAAACCCGGCCCTCGCCGCAAAAGTTCGGATCGACCGCCGCGTCATGCTGGTCCGCCGGGTGCTGGTATCGGCCGGACGCATTGGCCTGCCAGATCTCGACGATCGTGTTCGGTATCGGCCGGCCGTCCTCATCGGTGATTCGGCCATGCACAATGATGCGTTCGCCGAGCGCCGACTTGCCGTTCACCACCGACAGGTCCGGTATCGGCGGAAAGTGGGCAGGGTTGAAGCCCGGCCCGGTGGTTTCGGTGATCGTATGCGGCAGGCTCACCAGCCTTTCCTGCGGATGCCGCTTGTGCGTGCTGCCATAGCCGGGCGCATCATAGGGCGGCTGTGTCCCCGGCTGGTACGGCCGAAACGTCAGCGGATCTCGCGCGCTCGCCATCCCCTGTCCTCCAGTTAGCAAGCGGCCTCAACGAGGGGTTTCTTTTTCTGTCTAAGCGCGTCGAGCGCCTCGGGCGTATCGATATCGACGAGGACGGCGTCGTCGTCCATCTCGACTTCGGCGACGAGCTCGGCATGCTCGCCGATCAAGTGCTTGGCACCGACATCGCCGGCGAGCTCGGCCATCTCGGGAAAGAACCGCTTCGACCAGAGGACGGGATTGCCGCGCTTGCCGCGCCGGGTCGGGACAATGATTGCGCGGCCCTCGAGCGGGTTGAAGGCCGCGATCAGGCGGTCGAGGTGCCGGCCGGAAATCAGCGGCATGTCGCCAAGGCAAACGAGGGCGCCGTCTAGATCGGTCGGCAGTGCGGCGATGCCGCGCTTCAGCGAGGTCGAAAGGCCGGCGGCGAATTCGGGATTACGAACTCGCTCGACGGGCAATTTGCCGAGCGCGTCATCCACCGCCTCGGCCTGATTGCCAAGGACGGCGATGATCGGGCGCGCCCGCGACGCGAGCAGCCTGCGGGCAACCTGGGCCACCATCGGCGCGCCGCCGACCTCGGCCAGCAGCTTGTTCGGCCCGCCCATCCGCCGCGATTGCCCCGCCGCCAGGAGCACGGCTCCTATCCGCGGCCCTCGCGGCTGCGTCTCGGGCTTTGGTTCGGCGGCGGGTCTCGCCCCGGCACGTGGCAATGGCCGCGAGGGGATTTCAGCGAGAAGACCACCGCTGCCCATGCCCATGATCTCTCCGGGTCCGACCCGCAGCCCGGCGACGAGCCGCTCGAGCACCCAGTCGAAGCCGTTGACCTTGGGCGAGCGGGCGCATCCCGGAAGACCGAGCACCACCCGCTCCGCGACGTGCCCGAGCAGGAGCAGATTGCCCGGGTCGACCGGCATTCCGAAATGGTCGATCCTTCCGCCGGCCGCGACCACCGCCGCCGGGATCACATCGCGCCGGTCGACGATCGCTGACGCGCCGTGGATCAGCAGGATGTCGACCCTGCCGATCAAGTTCCTGATCACCGGCGACAGCTCCGCGACCGAATGCCCGCAACGCTCCTCCAGGACGAGCCCGCAGCCGAGGACGGCCAACCGGCCTTCGGTCACCTGCCGGGTCTTGTCCAGAACGCTTTCCTTCAGGCCGGGCAGCCTCGTCTGCACCAGGCCGACCGTTCGCGGCAGAAACGGCGCAACCTTCAGCAACGGGCCAGCCGCGGCTGCGGCGGCGACGCATTCCGCGACCGCTTGTTCCGGTGCGGCGAATGGGATAATTTTCACTGTCGCAACCATTTGCTTCGGTTCGACGACAGCAAAGGGCGGCAAGGTCCCTATCGTGATCGCCTCATCGACGATGTTGATGCGATTGATCTGCTCCGGATCAAAGACCAGCAGCCCCCGGTACTCGGCGGTAAGGTTAACGCGTCCGGTAAAGGGGGCTGACGTCACAATCCCGGGCCCGCTCGCAGCCAGAGCGATCCGCTCGGCCGCTTTATCCTCGCCGACATCGCCCGGATCGAGCCGCGCAACGGTGATCATAGCCGGGCCTGCAGCGCTGATCGTCTCGACATCGGCGCGCGATAGCACGCGCCCTTTCTTGAGCGCCGTCGTCCCTAGTTTCAAGCTATGGGCGAGGATCGCGCCTTCGGCCTCGGCGACCGGGACCTCGCCGAACCTCATGCCGCCTCCGCGCGCATCGACTGGATCGATCAGTGCGTCCTTCGAGACCGCCCTCCCCTCCTTTCACTTCCGCGCTCACCCCGGCGGAGGATCTGCGTCATTTGGGCGACGATCGAGATTGCCACCTCGGCCGGCGATACGGCGCCGATCGCCAACCCGATCGGGCCGTGGATGCGGGACAGCTCGGCCTCAGTGAAGCCGAGCTCGCTCAGGCGGCTGCAGCGCGCGGCGTGCGTGCGGCGCGACCCCAACGCACCGATGTAAAAGCAGTCGGAGCGCAACGCTACGGCGAGCGCCGGGTCATCGAGTTTGGGATCATGTGTCAGGGTCACGACTGCCGAACGATGGTCCGGCTTAAACCGCTCAAGCGCCTCGTCCGGCCATTCCTGGGTCAAATCGACGCCGGGGAAGCGTGCTTCGGTCGCAAAGGATCCGCGCGGGTCGATGACCGTGACCCCATAATCCACGAGCTTGAGCATCTGCACGAGCGGCTGGGCGATGTGGACCGCCCCGACCACGAAACAGCGTCGCGGCGGGCCGAACACCTCGACAAAAATGCGACCGGCAGGAGTTTCCAGGGTCGTGTTATGGTCGCTCCTTAGCGCATTGCGGACCCTATCCAGCACGGCCATATCGAGATCCAACTCGCCTTCGGCGGCGCCTTCGTCGACCAGCAATTGCCGGCCGCTGACGAGATCGGTCGCCAGCGCGACCGAACGGCCCTCGCCTGCGGCCGCGACGATCGCGTCCAGCAGCTGCCGCTTCATTCGACGCGCTCGACAAAGATCTGGATCTTGCCGCCGCAAGCGAGGCCGACTTCCCAGGCCTGGTCGTTGGTGATGCCGAAATCGAGGAGGCGCGGCTTGCCGTCGCGGATCACGTCGAGCCCTTCGGTGACGACCGCGCCTTCGACGCAGCCGCCCGATACCGAGCCGACAAACGCGCCGGAATCCGCCACCGCAAGCTTGGCGCCGACGGGCCGTGGCGAGGAGCCCCAGGTGCTGACCACCGTCGCCAGTGCGACACCCGCACCGGCCTCGCGCCACCGCTGCGCCTGATCGAGGATTTCGGCCGTATCGCTCATGCTGCCCTCTCCTGGTTTGCGCGCCATGGCATCGCCGCCGTCCCGCGCCGGTTGGTGGGCGCGCTCAGCACCTCGATCAAGGTCTCGAGGCTTTCGAGATTATGCACCGGCCGGAACTCGTCGACATACGGCATCATCGCCTTCATGCCGAGAGATCTTGGCTCGAAACCCTCGTAGCGCAACAGCGGGTTCAGCCAAATCAATCGCCGGCACGACCGGTGCAGCCGGTCCATTTCGTGCGCGAGACCGGCGCCGGCGTCGCGGTCGAGCCCGTCGGTGATCAACAGCACGATCGCTCCCTGGCCCAGCAGGCGCCGCGACCACAGCCGGTTGAACTCGCAGAGCGCATGGCCGATGCGGGTCCCGCCCGACCAGTCCGTCACCGCCTCCGCAACGCGGTCGAGCGCCAGGTCGACATCTCGGTGGCGCAGATAGCGGGTGATGTTGGTCAGGCGCGTCCCGAAGACGAAAGTATGCACCCGGTCGCGGTCGTTGGTCACCGAGTGCATGAAGTGCAAGAAGATGCGGCTGTAGCGGCTCATCGAGCCGGAGATGTCGCACAGCACGACCAGCGGCGGCGTGCGCCGGCGCCGACTGCGCCGCTTCAGCTCGATGAGCCCGCCCGAGCGCAGCGCCGCGCGCAAAGTTGCGCGCAGGTCGGCGCGCGCACCGCGACGGTCCGGTGCGAAACGCCGAGTCGGGACGTCCTGCACCGGCAGCCGCAGCCTCGCTATCGCCGCCTTGGCGCGGGCCAGCTCTTCCAATGACATCTTCTCGAAATCCATGCCGCGCAGCTGCTCGCGGTCGGAGAAGCTCATCGCTGCATCGATCTCGGTCTCGGTCTCCTCGGCTTCGCCCTCTTTGCCAACTTCTGGGTGAAGCGCCTCGGCGAGGCGTCGAACCATCGCCGTCCCTTCGTCCTCGGCAGCGTCGATCCGCATTTCCGGCAGCACGAGCCCCATCATCTTTTTCAACAGATCGGGGTTGCGCCAGAAGACATGAAACGCCTGGTCGAAGATCAGCCGCTGGTCCGGGCGGTTGACGAACACGGCATGCAGGGTCCAGTAGAAATCCCGGCGATCGGTGATGCCGACCGTCCTGACCGCGGCCACCGCGTCGATAACCTTGCCCGGCCCGACCGGCAACCCTGCGGCGCGCAGGGTGCGCGCAAAATGCATCAGGTTTGCCAGCAGTCGACCGCCGGGTTCCGGCATGGCAGTGGCCGCCCCTCACCCTCCCGCTGCGCGGGTCCCTCCCTCTCCCCGCATGCGGGGAGAGGGTTGGGGTGAGGGGCCTTCCTGTGCCCCGGCGGCCTCGGTCTTCACCTGATCGAGTATGCGGGCGGCTTCGCTGCCGTGGAGGCGGGCGATGTCGTCCTGGTATTTGAGCAGCACGCCCAACGTGTCGTTGATCGCGTGCGGCGTCAGCTCAAGCACGTCGAGCTGCATCAAGGCCCCCGTCCAGTCGATCGTCTCGGCGATGCCGGGGAGCTTGAACAGATCCATCGTCCGCAGCCTCTGCACAAATCCGACGACCTCGCGCGACAGGTGCTCGCTCGCGCCCGGCGCTTTGCGCTTCAATATTTCGAGCTCACGGGCCGCCGTCGGGTAGTCTACCCAATAGTAGAAGCACCGCCGCTTCAACGCGTCGTGGATCTCGCGCGTGCGGTTCGAGGTGATGATAACGATCGGGGGATGCTCGGCGTGGATTGTGCCGATTTCCGGTATCGTTACCTGGAAATCGGAGAGCAGCTCGAGAAGGTAGGCCTCGAACGGCTCGTCGGTGCGGTCGAGCTCGTCGATCAGCAATACCGGCGCGCCGGCGATATCCGGCTCCAGCGCCTGTAAGAGCGGCCGTTTGATCAGAAACCGGTCGGAAAAAATCGTGCTCTCGATCTCGCCGCGGTCCTCCTCGGCTGCCTCGGCGAGCCGGATCTCGATCATTTGCCGCGCATAGTCCCATTCGTAAACCGCCGAGGCGACATCGAGCCCTTCGTAGCACTGGAGGCGAATGAGCCGGCGCTTCAACGCGCTCGCCAGCACCTTGGCGATCTCGGTCTTGCCGACCCCGGCCTCGCCTTCGAGAAAGAGCGGCCGGCTCAGATGCAACGCCAGATGCACCGCCGTCGCGAGGCTGCGATCGGCGACGTAATCGGCGCTGCCGAGCAGCGCCAGCGTGTCGTCGACAGAGGGGGGGAGGAAAGTCATCCGGGGACAATTCCGATCAGCAAACCCTCTCCCGACGAGAGAGGGCGAGAGCTATGCGGCCTGGCGGTGACGCGGGATCCGCTCTCGACACAAAGGAATTTAGTGCGCCAGCCTCACCGGCACCACCCCGAGGCGAAGCACCACCCTTCAAGCAATGGCGCCGGCGAAGGCGACCCAGACCGCGGCAAGCAGCAGGACGGCGCCGACCGGCGCCGCGAGGCGGCGGCCGGCGGGGTGGTTCTTTTCGGCCGCCATGACGGCGCCCAATGCCAGCATCCAGCCGATATTGGCGGAGCCGATCACGAACATCAGCAGCATCAGGCACCAGCAGCAGCCAACGCAGAACACGCCGTGTCTGACGCCCAAAAGAAATGCCCGATATTTCTCGCCGGCGCCGCGCCAGTGCGCGATGACAAAGCCAAGCGGAGCCCGGCATTTGTCGAGACAGCGGTATTTGAGCTCGGTGAATTGATAACCGCCGGCGATCGCCAGAATGGCCGCGCCGATCACCCAGACATTCGCGACCAACCACTCCGACTGGCGCACCGCAAACACAACACCCCAGTCGGCGAGGTGAGCGGCAAGGCCGAACACGCTCCAAACCGCGACATACCCGATGACGACGAGCGCCGTCAGCCACCGCCGGTCGGCGCGGCGTGAGGTCAAACGCCGGAAGATCTCGAGCAGCGGCACTGTCGTCGGCAACATCATCGCGGAGAGCATCAGCACCCAGCCCGCGACGACCAGCGATCCGGTCAGCGCGTCACGGCCGCCCGGCAAGGCCCGGCAGAGGCCGCCGGCAACCCCGATCTCGGCCCAGCTGCCGTGGTCGAGGTAGCGGGCATAGGGACTCTGTCCCCACAGCCACAGCGCCAGCCACGCCGCGGCGGTCAATGCCGCCATCAGCGGCAAAAAGCGGCTGCGATGCGAAGCCGCCTGCATCTGGGCTTATATCCGGGGGTGCTCGCGCTAGCCCGGATTTCTCATACCGGTTGGGAATTTGAGGGGCGGCCGCGGCAGCTGCACGCTGACATTGTGGCGATGAAGGTTCACAACCTCCGCGAGTCCCGGCGGACGCAGTGGTGGTGCTGCGATTGGCGGTGTCGAATATGATCGCTGGCTTTCTCTGTTTCGTCAGCGTGCCGCGGCGGTGATCAGTTGTGCGTGGGCGCGGGCGAAGTCGCGCTGGTAGGGGCAGCCCGAGGCCATCGCGAATTTGATGCGCCGCACGCTGGTGCGCACCAGCGCGCCGATCTTGAGCAGTTTGCGGCGGATCGTGCCGCAGGTCGCCTTGGCGAATTGGGTGTGCTGCAGGGCAATGCGCCGCAGCGCGCAGAGCAGGACGTAGGCCATCGAGGCGAACCACAGGCGCAGCTGGTTGGCGCGCATCGTCGCCGCTGAGGTACGGTCGGCGAACAGATCGAGCTGACATTCCTTGATACGGTTTTCCATGTCGCCTCGGGCGCAGTAAATCTCCTCGTAGAGCCGCTGGGGCTCGGCGCCCTCAGAGCTCAGCGAGGTGACGACAAAGCGGGGATTGGCCGCGCCTTCGGTCCATTCCGCCTTGGCAACGACCCGGCGCTGGCGGCTCCAACTGTCGCGCGTCGACCACTGGAACTCCTTGAACCGGCGTGCCGGCTGGCCGGTCGCTTTGCTGTCCTCCTCGGCCTCACCCAGCTCGGCGGTGATCTCGGCGACGAGACGGTCGTTCTTGGCCAGGCCAAACAGGAAATCGATCTCATTGGCCTCGCACCAACTCATCAGGGCCTCGCGGGCAAAACCCGAATCGGCGCGCAGCACAATGCGCACCTCGGGCCAGCGCGCGCGGATCTGGGCGACGATGCGCGCCGTCTCCTCCACCGCTCCGGCGGCAGCATCGATGGCGGCGCGCCGCAACTTTGACGCCAGCAGATGCGACCCGCAGAAAATGTAGAGCGGCAGATAGCAGTAGCAGTCCCCCGGGTCCGGCTCCGCCGGCCCGAGGACAGGCTCCATAGCCGTGAAAGAACCGCCCTTCCTGATGCCCGTGCAGCGGGTCATCGGTGGCATCGAGATCGAGGATGATCTGGTTTGGCGGGTGTTGGTGCGCCTCCACGAACAGATCGACAAACAGCGCCTCGATCCTGGCGCCGTCCCAGGCGATGCGGTGATAGCGCGTCAGCTCCGCTCCGCCCCGCTCAAGCCGGTTTAGCGTGCTCTTTCCGGCCAACGGCGCACAATCCTTGCGCCGGGCCGACAGCTTGCCGGCCAGCACCGCCATCGTCGGGTCGTGACGCAGCTCGTCGTGATCCACCAGATCTTCATAGCCCAGCGCCAGCGCGAAGACCCGCTGCCCGACCAGCCGCACCACTTCGTGCTCGATCAGCTCCGGCGCGCGGCGGTCCGTAAAACAGCCGGCAAACCGCTCGACCAGCCGGATCGTCCGATCCGTCGCCCCCAGCAGCAAGGCACCCGCATCCGAGGTGATCTTGCCGCCGTCAAACCCGGCCACCACCGCACGCCCCTCAACGCGTGCAAAACCGAACAGATCCGCGCTACACTCTGTATGCATCGGGTCTCCCCCTTGGCCCTGAGACAAACCGTTGGTCCAACACGATTTTCTCAGATCCCGGAGCCCGATGCACCTACCCTGTGTGAGAAATGCGGGCTAGGTCTCGAAGGCGAATTGTCCCTGGATCGCGTTGTGGTCGCGCAGATCGACGTCGACCCCCACGGCCTGGTTCTTCATCCGAAAGTTCGAGGCGTTGGCGACATAGGCTGGCGAGCCGGGGATCGTCGAGAAGATGCTGTCGACCAGGGTGGTCGGCTTGCCGCCCGGTCCCCGGTACGGTTCCATCTGGCCTCAGTCGTGTCGCCGATCCGCAGGGTGCCTTTGCCCTCGTGCACGGCGAAGAGGATCGGCGCGCGCTCGATCTTGACGACCTCTCCGACCAGCGCGGCCAGATCCGCGACGGGCCCGCCCTGCTTCCCGGTGAACACACCGAGGAGCGCCGCCTCCTGCTCCGGGCTCGCGCGCTCGTCGACATAGAGCTGAGCCCGCCAATTTCCCGCCAGCGGATTTCCGGGAATGAATACGTTGACCGCCAATGTCAGACCGGAAACGTCGACCCCGTCGATCGTGCCGTGGTCGAAATGATAGGCGAGGGCGGATTGGCAGGTTCCGTTGTCCGGCGTCTCGCCGACCCAGCATGGGCAAAGCACATTGCAATCGCAAACCTCGAGGATGCTCCCTTCCAGCTTGTACGCCATGACCCGCTCCCTGTGAGAAGGAGGGTCTATTATGACGCGCTCTTGTTGAGCCGAGGGAACTGAATTCGAATATGGAGCCGGACGCCTCGGCTTCGCGCGACCATAGGAGGCCACGATGATCTCACTCGATCAATTCATCGTCTGGATAATCATTGGTCTGCTCGGCGGCAGCCTCGCCGGGCTGATAATCACGCGCGAACGCAAGGGCTTTGGCTTATTGCGCAATCTAGGGCTGGGCTTGGTCGGCGCTCTCATCGGCGGTCTGCTCTTCCGCCTGCTGGGCCTTTTCCCCGAACTCGACAAAGTGACGATCTCTTTACGAGATGTTGTGGCCGCCGTCGTCGGATCGTTGCTCGTTCTCGCAGCTCTCTGGCTCTTGCAGCGCCTTCGTGGTTCATCCTGAATCACCCGCAGCCGGCGACGGCGCGGCGGGCCATGACGCCGACCAGGTGGGCGCGGTATTCGGCGCTGGCGTGGATGTCGGAGTTGAGGCCGGTGTCGGGGATCGTGATGTCCTTGATCGCGTCCGGAGTGAAGGATCTGGCCAGCGCTGCTTCCATCTCGGGGACGCGGAAGACGCTGGGCCCGGCGCCGGTCACCGCGACGCGCACGCCGCCGGCGGTGCGGGCGACGAACACGCCGACGATCGCGTAACGCGAGGCGGGGTTGCGGAATTTCTGGTAGCAGGAGGCTTGCGGTTTCGGGAAGCGCACCGCGGTGACGATCTCGGCCGGTTCGAGCGCGGTCTCGAAGATGCCGGTGAAGAAATTTTCGGCCGGTATCTCGCGCTTGGTCGTGTGCACGGTGGCGCCGAGCGCAACGAGGGCCGCCGGGTAGTCCGCAGCCGGATCGTTGTTGCTGACCGATCCGCCGATGGTGCCGCGATTGCGCACCGCGGGATCACCGATGAGCCCCGCCATGGCGGCGAGTTCCGGGATCGCCTGCTTGACGACCGGCGAGTTGTGGACCTCGGCATGGCGCGTCATCGCGCCGATGACGATCGCGTCGCCGGCGTCGGTAATGCCGCGCAATGACGGGATCGCGGCGAGGTCGACCAGATCCGATGGGCGGGCGAGCCGCAGCTTCAGGGTCGGGATCAGGGTCATGCCGCCGGCGACGAGCTTGGCTTCCTCGTTGGCGCCGAGCAGGTTGGCGACCTCGTCGAGGCTCGTCGGCTTGTGGTAGTTGAATTCGTACATCGGGCTCTCCCTATTCCGCGGCGAGCGGCGAGCGGTGCTGTTGGATGAGGCGCCACAGCCTCTCGGGGGTCGCCGGCATGTCGAGATGGCGGATGCCGAGCGGCTTCAAGGCGTCGACGAGGGCGTTGGTGATAGCCGCCGGCGCACCGATCGCCCCGGCCTCGCCGCAGCCTTTGACGCCCAGCGGGTTGTGCGTGCACGGAGTCACGTTGGTCGATAAGGTGAAATACGGCAGGTCGCCGGCGCGCGGCATCGTGTAGTCGTTGTACGAGCCGGTCAGCAGCTGGCCGGTTTCCTTGTCGTAGACGCAGGCTTCGAGCAATGCTTGGCCGATGCCCTGGGCGAGGCCGCCATGGACCTGCCCCTCGACGATCATCGGGTTGAGGATGCGCCCGAAATCGTCGCTGGCGGTGAAATTGACGATGGTGACGTGTCCGGTTTCCGGGTCGATCTCGACCTCGGCGATATGGGCGCCCGACGGGAAGGTGAAGTTCTTCGGATCGTAAAACGCGGTCTCGTCGAGCCCGGGCTCCAATTCTTCGTGCGGGAAGTTGTGCGGCACATAGGCGGTCAACGCCACCTCGGCCATGGTCTTCGACCGGTCGGTGCCGGCGACGGTGAAGTTGCCGTCCTTGAACTCGACGTCGGCCTCGGCGGCTTCGAGCAGATGCGCGGCGATCTTGCGGCCCTTGGCGACGACCTTATCCATCGCCTTGACAATGGCGCTGCCGCCGACGGCCAGTGAGCGCGAGCCATAAGTGCCCATGCCATAGGGGATCTTGTCGGTGTCGCCGTGCACGATCTCGATGCTCTCGATCGGGATGCCGAGAGTATCGGCAACGAGTTGCGAGAATGTCGTCTCGTGGCCCTGACCATGGCTGTGCGAGCCGGTCAGCACCGTGACGCTGCCGGTCGGATGGACGCGGACCGCTGCGCTTTCGAACAGCCCGGCCCGGGCGCCGAGCGAGCCGACAACAGCCGACGGGGCAATGCCGCAGGCCTCGATATAGGTGGCGATGCCGAGGCCACGCAATTTGCCGCGCCCCAGCGCTTCACGACGCCGCTGCTCAAAGCCCTGGTAATCGGCCGCCTTCAGCGCGAGCTCCAAGGTCGTGAAGTAATCGCCGCTGTCGTATTGGAGGGCGACCGGGGTCTGGTACGGGTAGGCGTCCTTCGCGATGAAGTTGCGGCGGCGCAGCTCGGCGGGATCCATGCCGAGCTCGTCGGCAGCGAGATCGACGATCCGCTCGAGCAGAAAGGTCGCCTCGGGGCGGCCCGCGCCGCGATAGGCATCTATCGGGACGGTGTGGGTGAACACCGCCTTGGTCTCGACGTAGATCGCCGGCGTTGTGTAGGTACCGGCGAGCAGCGTCCCATAGAGATAGGTCGGGATGCTGGGTGCGAAGGTCGACAGATAGGCGCCCATATTGGCGACGGTCGAGACCTTGAGCCCCAGAAATTTCGCCTGACCGTCGAGGGCGAGCTCGACATGGGTGACATGGTCACGCCCATGCGCGTCCGACATGAAGCTCTCGGAACGCTCCGCGGTCCATTTGATCGGCCGTCTCACCTTGCCGGCGGCCCAGGTCACGATCGCCTCTTCGGCGTAGTGGTAGATCTTCGACCCGAAGCCGCCGCCGACATCGGGCGCCACGACTCGCAGCTTAGCCTCCGGGATGTGTAATACAAAGGCGCCCATCAGCAGGCGAATTACATGCGGGTTCTGGCTGGTCGTGTAGAGCGTGTATTCCCCGGTAGCCCGGTTGAACTCGCCGATCGCGGCGCGCGGCTCCATCGCGTTGGGGACGAGCCGGTTGTTTGTGAGGTCGAGCTTGATCACCCGCGCCGCTTTGGCGAGCGCGGCCTCGACCGCGGCGAGATCGCCCAGATGCCAGTCGTAGCAGAGATTGCCGGGCGCTTCGTTGTGGACCTGCGGCGCGCCCGACTGAAGCGCCGCGGCAGGTTCGATCGCCGCGGGCTCCTCGGCATAGTCGATTTGGATCAGCTCGGCGGCATCGCGGGCCTGCGCGAGGGTTTCAGCGATGACGACGGCGACTTGGTCGCCGACATGGCGGACCCGGTCGGTAACGAGCGGCGGGTGCGGCGGCTCGACCATCGGCGAGCCATCCTTCGAATGGATCTGCCAGCCGCAGGGCAGCCCGCCGACTCCGTCCGCGGCCATGTCCTTGCCGGTATAGACGGTCACGACCCCCGACGCCGAGCAGGCCGTCGAGGTATCGATGCCGGCGATCCGCGCGCTCGCGTGCGGGCTGCGCAGAATATAGGCGTGGAGCTGTCCCGGCCGGTTGATGTCGTCGGTGTAGGTGCCTTGGCCGGTCAGGAAGCGATAATCCTCCCGCCGCCGGACCGGCGTTCCGATGACGCCCATCGCCCCTTACTCCGCGGCCACCCCATGGACATTGGGCGGCTTCTCGCCCCGCATCACCGCCGCGCCCTCGATGATCGCCAGCACGATGTTGTGGTAACCGGTGCAACGGCAGAGGTTGCCTTCGAGATACTCACGGACCTCGCGCTCCGTCGGGTTGGGGTTGTTTTTCACCAGATCGAGCGCGCTCATGATCATGCCGGGGGTGCAGAACCCGCACTGCAAGGCATGATTGTTGCGGAACGCCTCCTGCATCGGGTGCAAGGTGTCGCCCTCCGCGACGGCCTCGATGGTCAGCACCGAGCGGCCTTCGGCCTGCACGCCAAGCAGGGTGCAAGCCTTGACGGCCTCCCCGTCGACATGGACGACGCACGCGCCGCATTGGCTCGTGTCGCAGCCGACATGCGTGCCGGTCAGACCGAGCTGCTCGCGCAGCAGCTGCACCAGCAATGTCCGGCCTTCGACCGTCGCCGAAACCGGCTTGCCGTTCACGGTGAGGCTGACCGTCTTCTGCATCGAGATCTCCCTGCATCGATTACCCGGCCGCCAAGATGGCGGAAAGTCCGGGCGGAGTTTTATGCCGCCTCCGCTTCCGGCTCAAGGCTTCGGCGCGGCTTCCTATCGGGGTACGCGGCGGCCCGTAAAGAAATACAACATTGCGCCGACGATCGCGACGAGCCCTGTCACCCACACCGCAGGCGGAAGCCTGATTTCCTTCTTTGCCGGTTGCGCGGTGTCGGCATTCGGTCGGGCCTCGACCGAGGCCGTCGGCCCGGCGCGCTGAATGGGAGGCTCGGCGGCAACTCGGTCCTGCGGCACGGCTTCGGTTTCTGCCGTCGCGTCGGATGCAGCCGTTGCCGGCTCAGGCGCGACTGCGGCAACGAACCGCGTAAAAAAGTTTTCGGCCATCCGACGGGCGACCGAGTCGATCAGACGCGAGCCGATCTGCGCCAGCTTGCCGCCGACATGCGCTTGGACGGCATAGTGCAGCACCGTCGCGCCGCCGTCTTCATCGAGGTTAACCTTGGCGCTGCCCTTCGCAAAGCCGGCAACTCCGCCGGTGCCTTCGCCGGCGATCGTATAGCCCCTCGGCGGCTCGAGATCCGACAATGTCACCTTGCCCGCGAAATTGGCCCTCACTGGCCCGACCTGGGCGAGGACCTTGGCGGTGAACTCGGTGTCAGACAGCTTCTCGATCGTCTGACAGCCGGGAATGCTGCTCTTCAGGATCTCCGGATCGTTGAGCCCCTCCCAGACGCGCTGGCGGGGAGCGGGGATGCGAAACTCGCCCGTCATTTCCATCGGCATCACCCTTTCCTGCGGTTCGCGAGTGTGCGGCCGGCGGACGGCGATTGCAACCGCGCCGCCAGAATCGGCGCTGCCGCGGAATAACTTGCCTGTTGCTGCGGTCCTGGTCGGTACGGGGTAGAAGAGCGCGCATGGCGTGGATCGCGGAGCGGCGTCGGCAAAGCCGGTTCGAGGCGGTGGTGCTGCCCCATCTCGACGCCGGCTACGCGCTCGCGCGCTGGCTGACGCGCAACGATGCCGACGCCGCCGATGTTGTGCAGGAGGCTTGTCTGCGGGCGTTTCGGTATTTCGACAGTTATCACGATGGGGACGCCAAGAGCTGGCTGCTGAAGATCGTGCGGCGGACTTCCTATGACTGGCTCGAGCGCAACCGACCTTCGGAGGTGGTGCCGCTCGAACTCGACGGCGACCCCGACGGCTCGGTCCATAACCCGTCGGCGGGGGCGGTCGATGCGGATGCACTCTTGCAGAGCCGCTCCGACTTGCGGCGCCTCGATCTGCTGATCGAAGGTCTGCCGCCGCCGTTGCGCGAGGCGATCGTGCTGCGCGAATTGCACGAGCTCGACTACCGTCAGATTGCCGAAGTTACGGGGGTGCCGATTGGAACGGTGATGTCGCGGTTGCACCGGGCGCGTACGGCGCTGCGCCGGGCCTGGGATGGAAAGGGAGGTGGGTGATGCGATGCGATGAGGTCCGCCCGCGGCTCGATGCCTATCTCGACGGTGAAATCCCCGAGGCCGAGCGCGCGCCGTTGCGCGGCCATGTGCAGGACTGTCCCGATTGCGGGCCCGATGCCGCAGCGCTCGAACGGCTGCGCGACGCCATCCGCCGTTCCGCCCCGGTCCATCGGGCGCCCGAGGCGCTGCGCTCGCAGATACGCTTCGCGATCCGCCGGGAGGCGGGGGCGAGCGCGCCGTCGGCGTCGTTGCGTGCGCCCGGATGGCTCGCCTATGCCGCATCGATCCTGCTCGCCGTAGCGGTCGGTTCGGGCGGAACGTTTATGCTGTTGGGCGAGCGGCAAACCGACACGATGAGCACTGAGATCATCGACAGCCATCTGCGCTCCCTACTAGGCAGCCATCTGACCGATGTTGCGTCCTCGGATCAGCACACGGTCAAGCCGTGGTTTGCCGGCCGGACCGATCTGTCGCCGCCGACGGTCGAACTGCGCAGCGAAGGCTTCCCGCTGGTCGGCGGCCGGCTCGACCTGATAGCGGGCAAACCGATCCCGGCGCTCGTCTACAAGCGCCGCGACCATGTGATCAACCTTTTCGTGCTGCCCGCCTCGCCGGCCGACCATGCCGAAAACCTGACCCGCCGAGGGTATAATTTGCGGCACTGGGACGAGGGCGATCTCGGGTTCTGGGCGGTAACCGACGCGGCCCCGAGCGAGCTCGCCGAATTCGAGCGCCTCTTCCGCGCCGCCACAAAGAGCTGACTACACACTCTTCGTCGTGACCGCGATGGGAAGCAACAGAGCAGATTTAAGAATGTCGCAGGCGGAGCCGAGTGCTACGATCGTGGCATGACGGCAAACGGATTTACGCTATTCGATACGGCCATCGGCTGGTGCGGCGTCGCCTGGAGTGACCGAGGCCTGGCCGGTGTTCAGCTCCCCGAGGCGGGCGACATGGAGACGCGCGAGCGCATGCTGCAGCGGTTTCCGGCCGCCGCGGAAACCCCGCCGCCGCCAGAGGTGCGGCTTGCCATCGACGGCATCGTCGCATTGCTCCGAGGCGAGCCGAGCGACCTCTCGGCGATCGCGCTCGATATGGAGGGGGTGACGCCTTTCCATCGCCGCGTCTTCGAGGTGGCGCGTACGATCCCGCCGGGAAAGACGCTCGCCTATGGCGGCATCGCAGCGCAGCTGGGCGCCGCCGGTGCGGCACGCGCTGTAGGCCAAGCACTCGGCCATAACCCGTTCCCGATCGTCGTGCCGTGCCACCGCGTGGTGTCGGCCGGCGGCAAGATTGGCGGCTTTTCCGCCCATGGCGGCACGGCGACGAAACGCCGCATGCTGGCGATCGAAGGCGGCGAATGAATGAAGGGCTCGGTTTCGAGCCGGCTGCGGCGGTCGAGCACCTGCGCGCCAGCGACGAAACCCTCGCGCGCGTCATCGACACAGTCGGCCCGTTTCGCCTGCAGCTGATAGGCGCGTCCAGCATCTTCGGCGCGCTGGCACAGGCGATCGTTTATCAGCAGCTGAACGGCAGGGCTGCGGCGACGATTTTCGCGCGGTTCTGCGCACTGTTCCCCGGCACAGACCCGACCGCCGAGCAACTTCTCGCCATATCCGAGGAGGAACTGCGCGGCGCCGGCCTGTCGCGCTCGAAGCTCCTTTCGCTGCGCGACCTCGCCGGCAAGACCGTCAGCGGGGAGATCCCGACGCTCGCCGAGATCCACCTCATGGAGGACGAGACGATCATCGAGCGGCTGACTTCGGTTCGCGGGATCGGGCGCTGGACGGTCGAGATGCTGCTGATCTTCCGCCTCGGCCGGCCGGATGTGCTGCCCGCGGACGATTACGGCATCCGCAAAGGCTTTGCCCGTGCCTACGCCCAGGGTGACCTGCCGGGGCGCAAGGACGTCGAAACCTACGGCGTCCGGTGGAAGCCCTATCGGACCGTGGCGAGCTGGTATCTATGGCGCCTGGCGGAGCAAGCGCCGCTGCAGGGATCACAATGAACTTGATGACTACCTGTCGCGAAGTACCCGAAAAAGCGGAAGATCGCCTGATCGTCGCGCTCGATGTGCCGAGCATAAGCGAGGCTCGGGCGCTGATCGACAAACTGGAGGGGGCGGTTTCTTTCTTTAAGGTCGGCCTGTGGCTGCAATTCGCCGCCGGCTTCGACGGCCTGCTCGATTACTTGCTCGCAAAGAACAAGAACATCTTTCTCGACGCCAAGATGTTCGACATCGGGGCGACTGTCAGGCAGGGAGTTGCGCGGGCGGCGGAACGCGGGGTCACCTTCGTCACCGTTCATGGTGACGGGGAGATCATGAAAGCTGCGGTGGAGGGCAAGGGAAATTCCCGCCTGAAGATCTTCGCGATCACGGTCCTGACCTCGGTCGATCAGGACGGCCTGCGCGAGCTCGGTTATCTGTGCAGTGTCGAGGACCTGATCCGGCTGCGTGTCAAACGAGCGATCGAGTGCGGCTGCGACGGCATCATCGCGGCGCCGCACGACAATCCGAACCGGATCCGCGACCTCGCGGGGGACCTGCGGTTGCTGATCGCGACGCCGGGGGTCCGGCTCGCCGGCTCGGCGGTCGATGATCACAAGCGGCCCGGCACTCCGGCGCAGGCGATCTCGGCGGGTGCCGATTATCTCGTCGTCGGCCGCCCGATCGTCAGGAGCGACGACCCCGCCGGGGCCGCGACGGCGATCATCGCGAACATGCGAAGCGCGGTTTAACCGACCGTCTAAATGGGCGCGGGCTAACTGGCCGGGCCGCGTTGCTGGCGCGGGCGCCACTATGTTACCCTACGACCAACCAAAGGTTATCAGCTCGCGGTCAGTGGGCATGGAGACTTGGGATGACGATTAGGGGTTGGTTGGGCGCGTTCGCCTCAGTCGCCTGCGTACTCGGTTTCGGGGTTACGGCGCAGGCGGGGGCGACCCTCGACAAGGTCAAGCAGGCCGGCCAGATCAGCTGCGGCGTACAGACTGCCGTCGCCGGTTTTGCCGCGCCCGACAGCCAGGGGCATTGGGCCGGCTTCAATGTCGATATCTGCAGGGCATTGTCCGCGGCGATCTTCGGCGCCGCCGATAAAGTCAAGTATGTGCCGCTGACCGCGCAGCAGCGTTTTACGGCGCTGCAATCGGGCGAGGTCGATCTCCTGTCGAACAATACGACCGACACGTTGCAGCGCGACACCGAGCTGGGGCTGAACTTCGCGCCGGTCGTGTTCTATGACGGTCAGGGCTTCATGGTGCCAAAGAAGCTCGGCGTTAAGAGTGCCAAGGAGTTGAACGGCGCGACGATTTGCGTGCTGCCCGGCACGACGACCGAGCTGAACCTGGCCGATTATTTCCGCGCCAACAAGATGGAGTTCAAGCCAGTCGTCATCGAGAAGCTCGACGAGGCTCTGAACGCATTTTTCTCCGGCCGCTGCGATGTCTACACCGGCAATTCCTCAGCGCTCAACGCCAGCCGGCTGAGCCAGGCGCCGAACCCGGACGATTACTTGATCCTGCCGGAGCGGATCTCAAAGGAGCCGCTGGCCCCGGCCGTGCGCCAGGGCGACGACCAATGGGACGACATCGTTCGCTGGGTCGTCTATGCGCTGATCGAGGCGGAGGAGAAAGGCATCACCCAGAAGAATGTTGATGACATGGCGAAGAGCGACAACCCCTATATCAAGCGCATGCTCGGCGTCACTCCGGGGATGGGCAAGGCGCTCGGGCTCGACGAGAAATGGGCCTATAACGAGATCAAGCTGGTGGGCAATTACGGCGAGATCTTCGACCGCACGCTCGGCAAGGACACCGAGCTCAAATTCGATCGCGGGCTCAACAATCTGTGGACCCACGGCGGCTTGATGTACGCGATGCCGATCCGCTGATCCGGCTTAGGCGCAAAGGGCGGTAACGGCGAATGGCGACGGACATCATCCGGCACCCGGCGCGCCTGTCTGCGTGGCGCAATCCCGCGATACGCGCGATCGTCTTTCAGGTCCTGTTCGTCGCGGCCGTTCTCGCCCTCGGCGCGTTTCTCGTCCACAATACCGTCGTCAACCTGCACCGCCAGAATATTGCCAGCGGGTTTGGCTTTCTCGACCGCGAGGCCGCCTTCGGCATCGGCGAGTCGCTGATCCCCTACTCACCGGCCGATACCTATGCCCGCGCGTTTCTGGTCGGACTGCTGAACACGCTTTACGTCGCCGGTCTCGGCATCGTGCTGGCGACCATTTTTGGTACCGTAATGGGGATTGCGCGGCTGTCCCGCAACTGGCTGATCAGCAAGCTGGCGCAAATCTATGTCGAGACCTTCCGCAATATCCCGCTGCTTTTGCAGTTGTTCTTTTGGTGGGGGCTGTTGCGAGAAAGCGCCCCAGCCCCGCGCCAGGCTTGGCAGCTGCTGCCCGATGTCTTTATCAGTAATCGCGGGATCGCTTTTCCGCTGCCAAAACCGGACCCGACCTATGGCTGGATGGCACTGGCATTGTGCGTCGGGGTTGTCGGAACTATCTGGATTTTCCGCTGGGCCTGGCAGCGGCAGGCGCGCACTGGAGAGCAGTTCCCGACCGCTTGGGTCGGGCTGGGACTGATACTCGGGCTGCCGCTGATCGTCTTTCTCGGCGACGGCGCGCCGCTCGGCCTCGACCGTCCCGAGCTGAAGGGCTTCAACTTCACTGGCGGTCACGCAGTGTCGCCTGAATTCGCCGCCCTGTTGCTGGGTCTGGTCGTCTACACGGGCACATTTATCGCCGAAATTGTCCGCGCCGGCATACTCGCGGTCAGCTGGGGCCAGAGCGAGGCTGCGATGGCGCTGGGCCTCAAAGCGGGACACCGGACGCGCCTGATCGTCTTGCCGCAAGCGCTGCGCGTAATTATCCCGCCAATGACCAGCACCTATTTGAGCCTGACCAAGAACAGCTCGCTGGCGGTCGCGATCGGCTACCCGGACCTCGTGTCGGTCGCCAACACGACGATCAACCAGACCGGGCAGGCGGTCGAAGGCATCACAATGATCATGGCGGTCTATCTGACGATCAGCCTCATCATTTCAGCGCTGATGAACCTCTACAACCGCTCCGTCGCGCTGGTGGAGCGCTGACGGATGACCGATGTCGCTCAAGACCTCCCGCTCGCCGCGGAACCGCCGCCGCCGGCGGCCGCCGGTCTGTTCGGCTGGCTGCGTACCAATCTTTTCAGCAGCGTTTCCAATACAATCCTGACTGTGGTCGCGGTCGGTCTATTGGCGGTGACGGTCCCTCCTGTCATTCGGTGGGCCCTGATCGATGCGGTTTGGTCGGCCCCCAACAGCCGCGCCTGCCGTGGAACCGGCGCCTGCTGGGCGTTCATCGCCGAGAAATGGCGCTTTATCCTCTTCGGCACCTACCCCTACGAGCAGCATTGGCGCCCGTTCTGCGTCGTGCTGATCTTCATCGCGATGATTTTGGCGAGCTGTGACCGACGGCTCTGGGGAAGACGGCTGATGCTCGTCTGGCTCGTCGGGCTCGCGGCGGTCGGCATCCTGATGTGGGGTGGTATTTTCGGCTTGAGCTATGTCGGCAACGAATTGTGGGGCGGGCTGCCGCTGACCCTGATCCTCGCCATTGTGGGAATGGCTTTTGCCTTTCCTCTTGCAATATTGCTGGCCCTCGGGCGGCGCTCGCCGCTCCCGGCGGTGCGCATGATCTGCATCGCCTATATCGAGCTGATCCGCGGCGTGCCGTTGATCACGGTTTTATTCATGGCCTCGGTCATGCTGCCGTTGTTCCTGCCGGCCGGCATGACCATCGACAAGCTGCTGCGGGCTCAATTGGCGATCATTCTGTTCGCCGCCGCCTATCTCGCCGAGGTCGTCCGCGGCGGATTGCAGGCGATCCCGAAGGGCCAGATCGAAGCCGCCGATGCGCTGGGGCTCGGCTATTGGCGGCGCACCCGGCTCATCGTCCTGCCGCAGGCATTGACCTTGGTCATCCCGCCTCTGGTCAATAACTTCATAAGCACCTTCAAAGACACCACGCTCGTCATCATCATTGGCCTCATGGACCTGCTCGGCACGATCAATGCGGCGCTGAACGACGCCAATTGGCGCGGCACCTCGGCCGAGGCCTATGTGTTCGCCGCGACAATCTATTTCTGCTTCTGCTTTTTCATGTCGCGCTACAGCCAGATGCTCGAGCGCGAATTCAACAAAGGGCGGCGACGATGACGGACGCGGCTGTCGGGGCGCCAATCATCGAGCTGCGCGGCGTCGACAAATGGTACGGCGACTTCCACGTCCTCAAGAATATCAACCTCGACGTCGGCAGGGGCGAGCGGGTCGTGGTCTGCGGGCCGTCCGGCTCGGGCAAGTCGACGATGATCCGCTGCATCAACCGGCTGGAGGAGCATCAGCGCGGCCAAATCCTCGTCGCCGGCATCGAGCTGACCTCGGATGTGAAGAACATCGAGGCGATCCGCCGCGAGGTCGGCATGGTGTTCCAGCAGTTCAACCTGTTTCCGCATCTGACGGTGCTGGAAAACCTGACCCTCGCGCCGATCTGGGTGCGCAAATTGCCGAAGAAGGAGGCCGAGGAGACCGCCCGCCTCTATCTCGAGCGCGTGCGCATACCGGAGCAGGCGGACAAATATCCGGGGCAGCTCTCCGGCGGCCAGCAGCAACGCGTCGCGATCGCCCGCTCGCTGTGCATGAAGCCGGAGATCATGCTGTTCGACGAGCCGACCTCGGCGCTCGACCCGGAAATGATCAAGGAGGTGCTTGACGTCATGATCGAGCTCGCCGAGGAGGGGATGACGATGGTCTGCGTAACCCACGAGATGGGCTTCGCACGCACCGTCGCCGACACGATGGTCTTCATGGACCGCGGCGAGATCGTCGAGCGCGGCCCGCCCCAGGAGTTCTTCGCCAACCCCAAGAGCGACCGCACGAAATTATTCCTGAGCCAGATACTCGCGCATTAATGGGCAGGTGAGAGAAGGGATGCCGTTGCAGGACACGGATACGGCGACCGATCGGTTGGTCGCGCTGATGGACTATCTGGGCCTCGACTCGGCGTATTTCGGCACGGCGATCCCGCGGGACATCGCTGGGCTGGCGACAGCGCAGCCCGAACGGCTGGCCGGGATCGTGCTGTGCGTGCCGAGCCGTCTCGATCCAGCTCCGTTCTCAGGCGTTGCCGATCGGGTTCTGATGATTGCCGGTGAGAGCGGGCCGGCCGCGGAGGCCACGCTCAGTGCAGCGGCCCGCTTGCCGGCCGCGCAGCGTTCGGTCCTTGCCGGCTACGAGGCTCCAGGCAGCTGGAGCGATGCCGTCGCCGACCGCACCGACGAGATCGCCGACCGGATGATCGCTTTTCTCGACCATTTGGCCGCGAATGGGAAGCGCCCGGACGGGCCGGGTCCAACCGCGGCGGAAGGAAGGCATGCCGGCATTTCCTACCGCATCGAGGGCTCCGGCCCCGTCCTGATGCTGCTGCCGTTTTTTCTGGCGCCCTCGCAATGGGCGCCGGCAATCCCGCGCTTGGCCCGGCACTTCACGGTCGTGACCCTCGGCGGCCCCCATTTGGGGGGTGTCGCCTCGCTCGAGGACCGCGCCCGGATGCCGACCTATCAGGCGATGTTCCGAACCTTGATTGACCAGATCGGGCCGCGGCCCGGAGAGGCGATCCTCGAAATCGGCTGCGGCGCCGGCTCGCTGGTTCGCCTGCTGGCGCGGCGGTTCGGCAATGCCAACCCCATCACCGCGGCCGATGTGAATCCGTTTCTGCTGCGCGAAGCCGCGCAGCTGGCCGAGGCGGAGGGGCTCGGGGCGCTGGTCCGGTTCACCGAAGGCAATGCCGAGGCACTGCCCTTCGAGGACCATTCGTTCGATTGCGCCTATTCGGTCACCGTGTTCGAGGAATGCGACGCGGATCGGGCGATGGCCGAGGCGATGCGCGTCATCCGCCCGGGCGGGCGGGTTGGTCTCGTTGTACGCGCGATCGACATGCCGCAGTGGTGGAACCTCGGCTTACCCGAGGCGATCTCGAGCAAAATGACAATGCCGCCGCGCTCGGTCGCTCCGCGCGGCGTTGCTGACCGCACGCTCTACCGGCGAATGCGCGATGCCGGTCTGGTCGACCTCGTCTGCTTTCCGACAATGGTGACGCTCGACCGCCCGGGCGGACCGATCTGGCGCAACCGCGAGGACCACGTGCTGTCCCAGCTGTCGCCGCAGGAATTGACAGTCTGGCACGCCGAGCGCGACAAGGCGGAGAAAGAGGGCCTCCTGTTCATGGCCCATACGCTGCATTGTGCCGTGGGCACCAAGCCGAGAGCCTCCTAGCTCCGCTCCGTTTTTGGCAGAATCCCGGCGTCGCGCGGGTCGTCGAACGAAACCCGGCGGCGTGCATAGACGACAAAGCCGGCCCGCTGGTACGTGGCCAGCGCCTTTGGATGGTCGAAAGTCGAGGTATGGAGCCAAAAGCGGTCGAGCGGTCTCGACCAGGCCCGGTCGATTGCCGCCTGAAGCATGTAAGGGCCGAGCCGACGCCCGATAAACTCGGGGATGAGCCCGAAATAGCACAGTTTGGTCTCGCGCGGCGCCCCCGTGTCGAGCTCGAAAAAGCCGGCGGGAACCCCGCGCACGTAGAGCACGAATATCTCGATCGTCGGCTTGGCGATGGCGGCCGCCAGCGCCGCATCGTCGACGACCCGCCGCTCGAACCACAGCCATGGCCGGCCGACAGCATCGTATATATAGCGGTAAAATGAGACGGTGCAGTCCTCGGCGCGCATCAGCGCGAGCTTATCGAGCGGCGCCGGGACCCGCTTCCCGGCGGGGCGCTCGAGCATTTCGAGGTAGGTGATGACGTCGTCGAGTGTGGTCACGGCGTCTTGGCAGGGGTGGCACCGGTCTCGACCGGCGTGTCGCCCGGCAGCCCCCATTCCGACCACGACCCGTCATAGACGGCCACACCGGGATGCCCGATCAGGTGCAGCGCAAAAGCGAGTGCACAGGCGGTCACGCCGGAACCGCAGCTCGTCACGATCGGGTGGTCGAGCGCGACCTCCGCGTCACGGAACAGGGCGGAGAGCTCGTCGGCATCGCGCAGCCGATGGGTCTGCGGATCTGTGACCCTGTCGTAGGGCAGATTGCGGCTGCCGGGAATATGGCCGCGGCGCAAGCCGGGCCAGGTTTCTTCGGCAATGCCCTCGAACCGGCCCGCGGCGCGGGCATCGACGACCTGCTCACTCCGCGTCGACAGATTGTCGAGCAACGCGTTCTTGCTGCGGACCAACGCCGGGTCGAACTGCGCCGTGTAGCGGCGGTGAGGCGGGTTCGGCACAGCGGTTTCGAGCGGCCGCCCTTCGGCCTTCCATCTCGGGAGACCACCGTCGAGGAGCGCGACATCGTGATGCCCGAAGAGGCGCAGCATCCACCAGGCGCGGCCGGCCGAAGACAGGCCGGCGCCGTCGTAGACGATAACCCGGTCGTCGTCGCCGATGCCGAGCCCCTCCATCTTGCGCGCGAACAGCTCGGCGGAAGGGATCATATGCGGCAGGCTGGTGCCCGGCTCCGCGACGTCGTCGATGTCGAAAAACACGGTGCCGGGGATATGGCCGCGGTCGTAATCCTCCCGCGCCGTCGGGGTAATTCCCGGCAGTTTGAAAGACGCGTCGACGACCCGGACATGCGGGTCGTCGAGATGCGCGGCGAGCCACTCGGTGTCAACGAGCGCTTCGGAATGGGCGTAGGGCATCGGCTCCTCTCCTTCCTCACTCGGCGAAAGCAAGGATCACGCGGCGGTTCTGCTTGCCTTTGTTCTCGATCTTGGTCACTGCAACCGGGCCGATCTCGCTGGTGCTGCGGATATGGGTCCCGCCGCAGGGCTGCAGATCGATGTCCGAAATTTCGATGAGGCGCACCCGCCCCATCCCGCTCGGCGGCTTGACCGACATCGTCCGGACGAGCTCGGGCTGGGCGGCGAGCTCCGCGTCGGTGATCCACCGCGGCCCGACCGGGTGCGCCTCGGCGACCAGCGCGTTGAGGCGGCTCGAGAGCGTCTCCTTGTCGAGGCTCGATCCGGGCACGTCGAAATCGAGCCGTCCTCTGCCGTCGGAAACCTGCCCGCCGGTCACCGCCCCCGGGACGATGCTGCACAACAGATGCAGGCAGGTATGCATGCGCATCAGCCGGTACCGCCGCTCCCAGTCGATCTCGGCGACGAGCTCGGTGCCCGTCTCGGGAAGCGCCGATCCCGGCGCCGGGACATGGATGACTTCGTCGGGACCGCCGCCCTTTACCGTGTCGGCGATTGTAATCGACTGGCCGGTAGCAAGGCGCAGCACGCCGGTGTCGCCCGGCTGACCGCCGCCGGTAGGATAAAACACCGTCTGGTCGAGCCGAATACCGCCTGGAACGGCCTCTACTACCCGGGCCGTGCAGGATCGCAGATAACCGTCGTTATGAAAGAGCGATTTGGTCATGTTTCTTCGCGCCCTCCAATCTGCGCTGTTCCGGCGGAAGCCGGGACCCATCCCGCCGTCCTCACGATATGTTCGCGTAGAGATCGGTCCAATGCGGATTGTCCTTTTCGATGAGCTCGATTTTCCAAGATCGCTTCCAGCTTTTGATTCGCTTTTCCCCTTGCATCGCCGCTTCCAATGTGTCGTGACGCTCAAACCAGACCAGTCGGAGATAAGCGAAGAACATCACGCGTGCCTGCGATCGATACCGTATTTGGCGGTAAACCCGGGAACGGCTTTCACCTTGTGCTCCCACACACGCCGGACAAGGTCGGAGGTCGAGCCGATATACAGCGTCCCATGTGGTTGGCTGGCGAGGGAGACGGGTCCCGGCTTTCGCCGGGACGGCGAGAGTAGTTCTTTACAGCCACGGTGGGGTGGGGAGGTCGCGGGCTTTCAGGAATTCCGGGTTGAACAGCTTGGATTGGTAGCGGGTGCCGGAATTGGCGAGGATCGTCACGATCGTGTGGCCGGGGCCGAGTTCGCGCGCGAGGCGCACCGCGCCGCACACATTGATCCCGGTGGAGCCGCCGAGGACCAGACCCTCGTCCTGAACCAGACTGAAGAGGATCGGCAGCATCTCCGCGTCGGTGATCTGGTATTGGCCGTCGGGCGTGAACCCTTCGAGGTTCTTGGTTTCCCGGTTGTTGCCGATGCCTTCGGTGATCGAATTGCCTTCGGGCTTGAACTCGCGACGCGCGTACCAGCTGTAGATCCCCGAGCCCATGCAGTCGGAGAGATAGATCCGGACCTTGGGGTTGAGCTCCTTGAGCGCGATACCGACACCGGAAAGCGTTCCGCCGGTGCCGACTGAGCAAGTGAACCCGTCGACCTCGCCGTCGGTCTCCTCCCAGATCTCGGGGCCGGTCGTCTCGTAATGGCCGCGCCGGTTCGCGAGGTTGTCGAATTGGTTGGCCCAGATCGCACCGTTCGGCTCCTGAGCGGCGATCTCCTCGGCAAGGCGCCCGGAATAGCGCACATAATTGTTCGGGTTGGCATAGGGCACCGCTGGCACGAGCCGCAGATCGACGCCGCAGAGCAGCAGCATGTCCTTTTTTTCCTGGCTCTGCGTCTCGGGCATTACGATGACGGTGCGGTAGCCGCGGGCATTGCCGACCAGCGCGAGACCGATCCCCGTATTGCCGGCGGTGCCTTCGACGATGACGCCGCCCCGGCGCAAGAGGCCGCGCTCCTCGGCGTCCTTGATGATGTAGAGGGCCGCGCGGTCTTTGACCGAGCCGCCGGGATTGAGAAACTCGGCCTTGCCTAGGATCGTGCACCCGGTCTCCTCGGAGGCGCGCCGCAATTTGATCAGCGGCGTCTTTCCGACACTGCCGACAAAGCCGTCGCGAACCTGCATGCCTCCCTCCTTGCCCAAGTTCCGCGCCGATAGTATCGGCGGTGAGGCCGCGTCTTACAACCAGGCCAGAGTGTCAGGGTCGAGGCCAAGGAGATACTGGCCTACGGTCTCGAAATGTTCCGGCCGGCCCTGGACCTGCTGCGACACAGTGTGGACATCGCGGTAGCGCCGCTCGAACGGGTTCTCTTCGAAGATCGCGGTCGATCTGGCGGCGTGAAGGCGGTGTCGACAACCTGCAATGACTGGTGGATGGCAAAGGTCGAGGCGAGCCTGATTGTCATCCGCTGATCGACGGTGAGCCGGCCCGACTGCTCGACCCTCCTCGGTGATCTCGTCGAGCGCCCGACAGCAAGGCACGGCCGGCGCGCAACCGCGCGTCGGCTTGCGCCACCTGCGACTGGACGACGACGTCGTTCGCGCAGGGGTGCGTTTGCCGCGGAACGGAACCTCGTCGTGCGCTAGTTCAGAAGCCGCCGAGAATCTTGGCGAGACGGAGAATTGGAAGACAATGATAGGGCCAGCCGTTGGCGGCGTGCATTCGTGACCCCACGAGACGATCGACTGTGCTGCTCATCGGTTCAGATGCAAAGCCTGGCCAGCTCCGTCGCGTCCTGCGCCGAGGCTTCGGCCAACCCGGGGAGCGCCGGATCGGCCACCAATACGAACCGAAGAAAGATCGCGCTGATGCGCCGCTCTCTCGAAGCGGCATCGCCGGCGAAACTCCGGATCCGTGATCGGAGTTGACCCGCTATCCCGCGACTTCAGGCATCGCCTTCACTATCGCGGCCAAGAAAATTGCTGTAGGGGCACGCCAAAGCCGCCAAATCGCCCGAAGCCCACCCCTGCAGCCAAGGGCTGAGCCGGGCTCTGTCGATTTCAAGCGAACCATTTGGAAGAAGCTGCCCGATGGTATTGCTTCTGTCCGCGAGTGCGACTGTGCATTTTCCGACACGGCCGTCTGCACGGATCACCAATGAGTTAGGGCGGGCGGCGTAGCAGATTTCGGGCGCCGAAAATAATGCGTCGGGGTCGACCCCGTTGAGCACGATCGTCTCCAACTCGCGAATGACTCCTGCCTGGGCCTCGGTCGGCAGTACTTCCATTGTTGTGTCGTTCGGACCCCCAAGATGCTCCACCGCCTTCAGAAGCACCTTGAATTGCGAATCCCGCAGAAAGGTCTCTCGGATTTGCGCCAAGAATTCCGGCATCACGGGCAGGTTTTCAGGAGTCAGGTGAACCCTGAGCAAGATGTCGACTGGCGCGGCCCCGTCGCGTATCGCTAAAAGGTTATGCCAGATTTTGTGGAACGAGCCTTTCCCGTCGGCGCGCCGCCGAGTGCGATCGTGCCAAGCCTCTGGCCCGTCTAAAGAAATCTGAAAATGGCGCACTCCGAGAAACGCCAGCCGCTCAACATTAGAAATGTCGAGCAGATACCCATTCGTTGTCATGTCTCCTACGTAATGGAGGCGGTTAGACCGCTCGGCTATGGCTCGAGTAATGTGCTCAGAGATGTCCTCGACAATCCCGTGGGCTAGCATCGGCTCCCCTCCGAACCAAGATAGGCAGAGCGAGTGCAAGTCATCCAAGCGTCGGTCAATAAGCCGCTTGACCGCAAGGACTGTTTCGGGACGCATGCGTCCGATAGAAAAATCTTCGTAGCAGTAAGTGCAGCGAAAATTGCAGCGTTCGGTCGGCAGAAGAATCAGATGAAGACTATCGCTGCTGAACCCAGCAACTAACTCTTGCAGGAGGAGGCTATCTCGTGCCTCTATGTGGCGGTTACTAGATTCGTTCAAGATCCGGTCGCTCATCTGTGCCACCTCAAAGTACCAGAGCTTTGACCTACTCCCGTCTGCCGAGGTTACGACGGGAACTCTGGGCTCGGCGCTGACCGCGCGTCCAGGCCCAGCTCTCCTTGCTCCGTCCTGTGACAGTCACCATGCCGTCAAGGTTCAACCCTTCGGGATTAAACTGCCACCCAAGTTGTCGTTTGCATAATCGGAAGTCAGAGCACCGGGATCAGCTCTGTCACCCTGCGCCCTGCACACGGACCCCGCAGTGGGCGACGGTATTGGTAGTACACCCGTTGCAGTTCCCGTTTGTTGGTACGGCCGGTACAGCGGGGGCGGCGGCTTTATTCGCGCAGCAAGTTCCGGGTTGTTGACGATGACCCTGCCGTCTGCGTCTACGGTGACATCGTCGGGAGTCACTGCGAAAGGGGCTTGTGGCATCGTTTTACTCCCATTAGCCGTGGGCAGGCTGAAGGACGTGTGCGTCGTGGATTATTGACTTTTAACTGGCAGCCAAGCTACTGCGCTCTCGCGGCCCCACATTGAGCGGCTGAGTTGGTAGTGCACCTGCTGCAATTCCCGTTTGTCGGTTCGGCCGGTGCCGCGGAGGCGGCAGCTTTTATCCGCGCCGCAAGCTCCGGGTTATTTATGATGACTCTGCCGCTGGCGTCCACCGTGACGTCCTCCGGAGGCAGTGCGAGGGGGGTTTGTGGCATCGCGTCAGTCCCTATTAGCCGGCAGTTAAGGCGGCAGTTCCAATTGGCATTGCATCAGTAGGCGGATTAACAGCTCTTGTGCGGAAAGTCTGGCGATCCATAACGCATGCGAGCGGTTACTGTAATCTGACCCCACAATGAGAAAGTGCATTGGTAGTACACCCGCAGTCCACATTTGTTGGTATAAACGGTTGCAGGTGGCGGGCGGCGGCTTTTATCCGCACAGCAAGTTGCGGGTTATTCACGATGACCCTGCCGTTGCTGTCTAGAACGACATCATCACGAGTTAGCCCGAATGAGGTTTTTTGCATAGCTATCACTCTGTATCTAAGGCAAGATCCCGTAGGTCGACAGGGCCAACAATCAACGCGATCAGCAGGCTGGGCAAACGTGCCGCTCAAAGGTGTCAAGCCGCATCAGCGTGCTCTCCGCGAGACCCGCCGGCAATCGTGGAAGTTCCTACAACTGCGTCAGGAAAATCCCGGACAAGACTGGCGCTGCAGCAACAAATCAGTCGGAAATCGCGGCCGCGCAGCCCGATTAAGGGCCGCCAAGCCAACCCTTAACGATCGCGTATCGGACGAGATCGGCCCGGGTCTCTAGGCCAAGCTTCTCCATCGCACAGGCCTTGTAGGTCTCAATTGTCTTCACGCCAACCCGAAGCCGCGAAGAGATTTCCTTGTTGGTGTATCCCGCGGCAGCCAGCCGAAGGACCTCTGTTTCGCGGGTGCTAAGCTCTGCAGAGCGCTCAATGTTGCGCGCAGAACCCGGCTGGGACCCGCGTCCGACAATCAATCCGGCGATCGCCGGGTCGAGATAGACCCCACCTGCGGCGACGGCGCGGATTGCCGCGATGAGTTCCTCTGGCGCCGAGCGCTTGAGAACATAGCCTGATACGCCCAGATCCAGCAGCTGGCGAAGGTAGACCCGGTCTTCGTGCACGGAGAGGATCAGTATGTGACAGCGTGGACAGCGCACTCGCAATGCCTGCGCCACCCGGATACCGTTCATTCCGGGCATGGAAAGATCCAGCACTATGACATCCGGCTTCAGCTCAGCGGCTTGCCGGAGGGCTGATTGACCATCTACGGCTTCGCCGATCACCTGCACTGTCGGATCGTTTTGCACCAGCGCCTTAAGACCCGCGAGCACGAGGCGGTGGTCATCAGCGATGAATATGCGGATTGGCGCCCTCATTTTTTGCTTAGTGCTTATGCCGGAATTCGGCAGAAAAGCGCCGTGCCGTGGCCGGGCGACGCCTCGATCTCCAGGGAGCCGCCGACGAGAGCCAAACGCTCGCGTATGCCGATCAGACCATATCCGCTCGTCCGCGCATCGGATGCTCGGGAGCGCCTTTGAACAAAGCCCGTTCCGTCATCCTCCACAATCAGGCGGATTTCACCCATATCTGCCTCGAGAACCACGCTTATTTTTGCGGCGTTGGCATGCTTTGCAACATTCGTCATAGCTTCCTGAAGCACTCGGTACAGCGTGATCTCGATGGGCGGGGATAACCGCCTCCGTTGCAGATGACCGGCAAAATCTACACTCAGGTTGAAGCGCTCGCTCCATTTCTTGAGGTAGTTGGCAATAGCGGGTTCCAGACCGAGATCGTCGAGCGCCGTCGGCCTGAGCTCCCAGGACAGTTGGTGAACTTCCCGACTGATGGCCGAAGTTATCGCCTTCAAATCTCTTATGGTTCGATCTCTGTCTTCGTTGCGCTTCCATGCCCTGGCGGCTGCATCCAGGCCAAGCAGCATCGCGGCGAAATATTGCCCGAGCTGGTCATGTAACTCACGCGCTACACGCTGGCCTTCATCTTCCTGGGCTGAAACCATGCGATTGAGCAGTCTTGTCCGCTCATCAAGAGCTCGACGCAAGTCGTCGGAGAGCCGTTGCAGCCGTTTCTCACTGTGGCGCAGTGCCCCGACTGTCTGTGTCAATTCCTCCGTACGGCGGCCCAAATCTTCGCTGGTCGAGCATAGTGCCTGAGCTACCAGATCGGCTTCGTTGATGCCGGTCAGCGGCGGAACGACGCCGGCGCCGCTCCCAAGAGCTCTGGCAAATCCAGTGAGATCAGCCATTGGACCCGCAATCCGTCGACCGATACTGAGGGCGAGAACGATCACTAGCGTCGTCGTTCCGCCGCCGGCTAACAGAAGAGTGAGGAGCGAGCGCCGAACCGGACCGAAAAAGGTCTCATTGGGAACGTTGATGGCCACTGTCCATCCCGCAACATCCACAGGATAGGAGGCCCTGTAAGCCGGACCCGAATTGTCCCACACATTTTCTGTGGAATCGTTGCCCCAAGCGGATGCGACGGCAGCCGCATCACCTCCGGTTGCAGCTGAGCGAACATGTACTGAACCCGGCGTGCTTGCAATCATGCGCCCTTCGCGATCAGTGACTATTGCGGTCCATCCATCGGGAAGATGCTGCTCGATGAGGATTTGCACGATCCGAGGGACGGCGCAGAGGGAGAGGATGTATGCAGGTTTGCTTTCTCTCCAAATGAGCAAATCGATCGTCAGTACCGACGCGCCGCTTATCGGGTCGATCGTTAAATCTGAAATATAGGGTTTATCGTTGCCGTTGCTGATATTCGCGATGTTCCCCAACGCCTTGCTTATGGGCAGCGTGCGCCCATCGACATGGCAAGTGTTGAAAAGCGGTTGTCCTGATAAATCTCGGACGACAATCCCCAATGCTCTGTCATCCAGCAGCCGGCTGTGACCATGCTGAGATACGGTGAAGTCGGCGTCAGAAATAAAACTCGAGACTGCTACAATGGAGATCAGATTTTGCAGGTTGCGCAGTTCGCGATCTAGATCCGCGGCCGCCCCTTCTGCTCTCTCGTCGGCAGTTGTCGCAATCGCCTGCTGCTCGTTACTGGCTGAGCGGACGAGGAGGAACGCTCCGAATACCAGGAGAGGCAAAATTACCGCGACGACCAGACGGACAACATAGGTCCGAACTGAACGGCTCCGTCGCGGTTTTGGACGCCGCCTTGGCATTGTTAATGAACTCGCGTTCCCCCATAGAATGCGGCACGCCATTTTGGCGTTTGTTAACCTTTTGGGCGGAGCGTAGCGGTTTCAGCGGATCGGTGTAAAGCTGCAGATAGCTTCCGAAGGGCGGAAACTGCGAGCCGCGCCGGGAACTCTGCGGACGGCGAGCATCATCTGAGCATAGCTCGCTCAGCCAATTGTCGGGTTTCCCGACGTTGAAGAGCCGAAACCTCCTTCAGCTGCGGTTCCACTCCGGTATGCTCGATTTTCCTCGCTCCTGCTCCTATGATCGCGCCCTCCGTTAGCGTAAACTCGGCGGATGGCGATCCGTCTGCTGCCTCCGGTCCTCGTCAACCGCATTGCTGCCGGCGAAGTCATCGAGCGGCCGGCTGCGGCGGTCAAGGAGTTGGTCGAGAACGCGATCGACGCCGGCGCCGCGCGCATCGACGTCACCTTGAAAGAAGGCGGCCAGGCACTGATCGCGGTCGCCGACAATGGCGCCGGCATGACCGCGGAAGAATTGGTCTTGGCGGTCGAGCGGCACTGCACCTCGAAATTGCCCGAGGACGACCTCCTGCGCATCGACTCGCTCGGCTTCCGCGGCGAGGCGTTGCCGTCGATCGGCGCGGTCAGCCGGATGCGGATCACCTCGCGGCCGCCGAATGCCCAGAGCGCCTGGGAGATCGTGGTCGAGGCGGGCAGGAAATCGGCGCCGCTGCCGGCAGCGCATTCCTCGGGCACCCGGGTCGAGGTGCGCGATCTGTTCTTCGCGACCCCGGCGCGCCTCAAATTCCTGAAGACGCCGCGCACCGAGCGCGATCTGGCAGTCGATTCGGTGCGCCGGCTCGCCATGGCCTACCCCGGAATTTCATTCATGGTCATTGGCGACGAGGAGCGCGTGCTGTTGGGGCTCGCCGCGGCCGGCGACGTCGAAGCGGCAATCGCCCGCCGCACCCGGCTCGCGGCATTGTTGGGGCGCGACTTCGCCGAGAATTCGGCCGAGATCGATGCCGAGCGGGGCGGCTTTCGGCTGACTGGGCTGATCGGGCTGCCGACCCTCAACCGCGCCGCGCCGCGCGACCAGTATCTCGTCGTCAACGGGCGGCCGGTGCGCGACAAACTGCTGGTCGGAGCGGTCCGCGGCGCCTATCAGGATGTCCTCGCCCGCGACCGCCACCCGATGGTCGCGCTCTTCGTCGACGGACCGGCGGAGGAGATCGACGTCAATGTCCACCCGGCGAAGGCCGAGGTGCGGTTCCGCGACGCCGCATTGGTGCGCGGGCTGATCGTCGGCGCGCTGCGCAACGCGCTGGCCGCCGCCGGGCATCGCGCTTCGTCGACCGTCGCCGCCGGGGCGGTCGCCGCGTTCCGTCCCGGGGTGGGCATCCCAGCCTCGAATGCGCCGCGCTTTGCCTTCCCGCTGCCGCCCCCGAGCCCGTCATTGGCGCTCGCCGAGAGCGCCAACGATTTTCTGCGGCCGACCGAGGCAGCGCCGGCGACAGAGACGCCGCTCGGCACCCCGCGCGCGCAGCTGCACCGGACCTACATTCTAGCAGAGACCCCGAGGGGGATCGTTCTCGTCGACCAGCATGCGGCGCATGAGCGGCTGGTTTACGAACGCATGAAGGAGGCGCTCGCCGCTCAGGGCGTGGCGCGCCAGGCTCTGCTGTTGCCCGAGATTGTCGAGCTCGACGAGACCGGCGCGGCGCGTCTTGCCTTCCGTGCCGAGGAACTCGCCGAATTCGGGCTCGTGCTCGAACCGTTCGGGCCCGGTGCGGTCGTCGTCCGCGAGGTCCCGGCCTTACTGCCGGGGCTCGATGTCGGCGCCCTGGTACGCGATCTCGCCGACGAGCTCGCCGAGTGGGGCGACACCCTGGCATTGAAGGAGCGGATCGAGACCGTCTGCGGCACCCTCGCCTGCCACACCAGCGTGCGCGCCGGGCGGCACCTCTCACCCCCCGAGATGGACGCATTGCTGCGCCAGATGGAGGCGACCCCCAACAGCGGCCAGTGCAACCACGGACGCCCGACCTACATCGCGCTCGACCTCGCCGACATCGAGCGGCTGTTCGGCCGCCGGTAGACCCTAGGCTAGCGCTAGTCAGTCTCGCCGGGGCGCGGCCGCAAGCGGCGGAAGCGCGCGCTGCTGCGCTCGCGAATGCTCTGGAATGTGACGTAGAGCATCGGGATTACGAACAGCCCGACCGCGCTCGCGGCGATCATGCCGGCAAAGACCGGGGTGCCGACGTCGTGGCGGCTGATCTCGGCGGCGCCCTGCGCGGTCACCAGCGGGTAAACGCCGAGAATGAAGGCGAACGAGGTCATCATCACCGCGCGAAACCGCATGCGCGAGCCGAGCACTGCGGCCTCCCGGATGTCCATCCCCTCTTCGCGCCGGTCCTTGGCGAATTCGACGATCAGGATGCCGTTCTTGGCGGCCATCGCGATCAGCACGACGAGACCAATCTCGGCATAAAGGTCGAGCGACAGATGAAAAATCAAGAATTCCGAGAAACGCCCCAAGCACTCCGACCGGAACGGAGAGCAATACGGGGACCGGAATCATCCAGCTCTCATACAGGCCGACGAGAAACAGAAACGCGAACAGCACGGCGAGCCCGAGGATCGGGCCGGTCTGCCCGGAAGCGGCGAACTCCTGATAGGCGGTCCCGGTCCACTCATAGCCATAACCCGAGGGCAGGGTCTTGGCCGAGACCTCGGCCATCGCCGCCAGTGCGGTGCCGGACGAGGTGCCCGGCGAAGGGCTGCCCTGAATCGGGATCGCGCGGTAGTTGTTGTAGCGGGTGATGACCTGCGGCCCGACGACGACCCGGGCGGTGGCGATCGACTGCAACGGCACATCGGCGCCGAATCTGTTGCGAATGTAGATCTGCCACAGTGAGGAGACGTCTCTGCGATCCTGCCCCTCGCCCTCGATATTGACCTGCCACACCCGGCCGAACAGGTTGAAATTGTTGACGTAGATACCGCCCAATGTTGCCTGCAATGCGCTGAAAACATCGTTCATGCTGAGGCCCAGCGCCTGCGCCTTCTCGCGGTCGATATCGAGCCAGATCGACGGGTTGCTCGCGGTGAAGGTGGAGAAAACGCGGGTCAGCCGCGGGTCCTGATTGGCAGCCCCCAGCAAACCCTGCATGACGCTGTTCATCGCCGCGGGTTCCTGCCCTTCCAGCGCCTCTAGCCGATATTCGAATCCGCCAGTCGTCGACAGCCCGATGATCGGCGGCAGGTTGAACGGGATCACCGTCGCCGTGCGGATCTGCTGTCCCTCACCGAAGACCTTGGCTATCAGCGCCTGCGCCGAGTTCGCCGCGCCGACGCGATCCGCAAAAGGCTTCAGAGTTGGCACAATAAAGCCGGTGTTGGGCTCGTTGACGCTGTCGATGATCGAAAACCCGACGATCGCGAAAATGTTCTGAACTTGCGGCATCTGCCTGAGCACCGCCTCGAGGCGCTTGACCGCGTCGCGCGTGCGGATCACCGACGCCCCATCGGGCAACTGCACCGAGATAAAGAAAGCGCCTTGATCCTCTTCCGGCAGAAACCCCGTCGGCGTTCGCAAGGACAGAAAATAAACGCCGGCGGCGCTCGCCAGTATCGCCACAACTCCGAGCACGGAGACGCGCACCAGGCGGCGCACGATCGCGGCGTATCCGTCGCGAATATTGTCGATGCGCCGCAATACCCAGCCCATCGGGCCTCGCTTCGGGCCACTGGCACGAAGGAAAACGGCGCACAGCGCTGGCGACAGGGTCAGCGCATTCAGTGCCGAAATCAGCATCGCGACGCTGATCGTCACCGCAAATTGCCGGAACAATGTTCCCGAGATGCCGGGAATGAACGCGATGGGCACGAACACGGATAGGAGGACCAATGTGATCGCGATGATCGGCGCGGTGATCTCGGTCATCGCCTTCTTCGTCGCGTCCCCGGGCGACAGGTTCGGCTCTTCCTCCATCACGCGTTCGACGTTCTCGACGACAACGATCGCGTCATCGACCAAAATGCCGATCGCCAATACCATCGCGAGCAGCGATATCGTATTGGCCGAATAGCCCATCGCCAGCAGCACCGCGAAGCTCCCGATCACACTGACCGGCACGGCGATTGCCGGAATTAGGGTCGCGCGCAGACTGCCGAGAAACACAAAGACGACGATGACGACCAGCACAAAGGCGATCAACAACGTGATCAGCACATCGTGGATCGTGTCATGGACGAAGGTGGTCGTATCGTAATTGACCAGATATTTGAGACCCGGCGGGAAGCGCTGGCTCAAGCGGTCCAAATTGGCCCGGACCTGAGCGGCCGTCGACACCGCGTTGGCACCGGGAGACAGATAAACGCCGATCGCCACCGCCGGCTGGCTGTTGAGGCGGCCCTCGATATCCTGGTTCTGGGCGCCGAGATCGATCCGGGCGACATCGTGTACACGCAACAGCGAGCCATCGGGATTGGCGCGCAATACGATGTTGCCGAACTGCTCGGGTGTCGTCAGGCGGCCCTGCGTCTGCACATTCAACTGGAATTGCTGGTCTTTGCCGATCGGGCGGGCGCCGATCCGGCCGGCCGGCGCCTCGACGTTTTGCGCCTGGATCGCCGCGACCACATCGGCCGGCGTCAACCCAAGATTGTCGAGGCGCTGCGTGTCGAACCAGATGCGCATCGAATAATTGAGCGCGCCGAACAAGCGCGCCTGGCCGACCCCGGGCGTACGCGACAATACGTCGAGCACATTGATGATCGCGTAATTGGTGATGAATAGCGGATCCTGCTCGCCGTTCTCGCTGTAGAGCATGAGAAACTGCAGCACTGCCGACGACTTTTTCTGGATCGTCAGTCCTTCGAGCTGGACTTCCTGGGGCAGTTGGGCCAGCGCGGTCTGCACCCGGTTATTGACGGCGTTGGTGTTGATGTCGGGATCGCTGCCGAGGACAAAGCTGACGGTCAGGTTGTAGCTGCCGTCGTTGCCGCTCGTCGAATTCATGTAAATCATCTTGTCGACGCCGACGACTTGCGCCTCGATCGGCTGGGCGACACTCAATTCGACGACGGCGGCGGAGGCGCCGGGATAGGTGGCCGAAACTACGGTCTGAGGCGGCACGATGTCCGGGAACTGCGCGACCGGAATGCGGGTCAGCGCCAGGAGGCCGGCGATCGTGATGACGATCGCAATGACGACCGCGAGCCGCGGCCGGTCGACAAAGATCGCCGAGATCATTGGCTCGCCTTGGGTTCAGTGGAGGACGAGCCAGTCGCGCTGTCCTGCGCCGTCTGCGGCGAAATCGCTGGCGGCGGGGTCGCAGGGCCGGGCGATACGACCTCGCCGGGGCGGACCCGCTGCAGTCCTTCGCTGATGACCAGCTCTCCCTCGGTAAGACCGTTGCTCACCACCGCGGTCGAAGGGGTCGATTGACCGAGCTGGATGGATCGTCGTTGCGCTTTGTTTTGCGCATCGACGACGTAGACGTAATCGCCCTGCTGGTCGGACAGCACGGCGGCGCGCGGGATTGCAAGAACCGTGATCGGCTGCACGCCTTCGAGCAGCACGGTCACGAACTCGCCATCGAACAGCTCGCGGGGCGCCGGTCCGCCCGGCGGCATGCCGGGGATCAGCGGGTTGGGAACAACCGCTCGCACCGTGACCGTGTCGGTGTTGGTCGCGATTGTCGGCGATACATAATCGAGCTTGCCGTCCTGCCCGTAGATCCGCCCATCCGGTAGGCGCAGCTTGACGATCGCGGCGTTGAGGCCGCCCTTTGGTTCGTAGCGGTCACGCAGATCGAGCCCTTCGCGCGTTGAAATCGGAAAGAGCACATACATCGGATCCTGGCTGACGAGGTTCGCCAAGGTTCCGCTGGTCGGCGAGACGACATTGCCTTCGGTGACCTCTGTGGCGCTGATCTTGCCGTCGATCGGCGCGCGGATCTCGGTATAGCCGAGATTGATCTCGGCGGTTTCCAGCTGCGCCTGCGCGGCGGCGACCTGCGCAGCCAAAGAACGTTCATTGGAAACGGTTTGGTCGACGTTCTGCTGCTGGCCGGCGGGCGTCTTCAAAAGATACTGCGCGCGCTCGAGCTGCTTCTCGGCATAGGTGTGCTGGGCATCGAGCTGCGCCACGTTGGCCTTGTCGGCGTCGACCTGCGCCTGAAACGGCGGTTGCTCGAGGAGGTAGAGGAGATCGCCCTTTTTGACCTCCGCGCCTTCGACAAACAGCCGCTTTTCGAGAAACGCGGAGACCCGGGCGACGAGCGCCACCCGCCCGATCGACTGGATGCGGCCGATAAACTCGTTGGTCTCCGTAATCTGCTGCTTCTCAGCACGGACTACCCCGACCGCCGGCGGCCCGGGTGCGGGCTGCTCTCGCGATGACAACGGAACGAGGACGAGAAGGAGGGGGAGCAGGAGGCGCATCATCGGCGGTTTATAGCCCATCTTGCCGCTCGTCGCGCCTGCGGCCATTTAATGCTAACTATCGTGCGGGAAAAGTCATGAGGGACCGATGATCCATCATCTATCGATCGCTGCCCGCGACCCCAAGCACGTCGCTGGAGTGTTGGCCGAGCTCATGGGCGGCAAGGCGGTGCCGTTTCCGCCCAACCCGGGAAGCTTTTTTGCGCTTCAGCTCGACGAGCACGGCTCGGGTGTCGAGGTCTACCCGCCGGGAACCGAGCTGCAGCCGGGCGGCAGCGGCGGCGGGGGCTTTGTGAAAAAGCCGGAAGCCCGCGGCTTCGGCCCGACCCATTTCGCGCTCAGCGTCGCCACGGACGCCGACAAGGTCGAAGCGATCACCGCCCGTGAGGGCTGGCAATGCTTCAACTGCAACCGCGGCCCGTTCCACGTGATCGAGGTCTGGGTCGAGAACGAGACGATGGTCGAAATCCTGCCGCCCGAATATGCGGCCGAATACCTCGCCTTCACCCGCCCCGACAACATCGCGGCGGCGATGGCCGCCGCCGAGCCGCAGGCATCCCGCCACCGCCCGGCGTAATTCGCGCCCGCCGCGGCGTCGGGGTGGCGGGATGCGAGCCGCGCCACCCCGACAAGGCGGCGTCCCTGGGCGACGTCTGCTTCAAAAGCGGGGTCCCGCGACCGGTCTCTATCGCACCGTCGGCATCCCGATCCTCAAACGCCTCGCAGCGTTCCACTACGGCGTCTGCGATCAGGGGTCGGGTTTGCTGCTGCCGCTTTCGGTCGAACTATGGCAGATCGGCGGCGGCCACGCGCAACGTGACTTCGCGGAACTGGACATTGACCGAACAAGACGGTGCGCGCCGGTCAGCGCTTTACTAGCGCCGGGCTTCAAGGTCAGCGATAGCAGCAGCCTTCTGCGCGTCTGTCATATAGGGGTCGCGACGGATCATCTCGATTTTGCCATCGATAAAGGCACGCGCCTGGGCGCGGTCTTGTTCAGTCTGCGGCGTCTTGCGGGCGAAAGCACCGCGCATGTCAACAATCGGGCCTGAGGGTTTGCCCGGCTGTTCGATTATCAGAGGCGGCTCCGGCGGAGGGTTGATGGGCATAGCACCTTCTCTCCGCCGCAGGGCGGATCAGCTGTTTACGACAAACGCGTAATTGGGATCGAGGAACACCAAATTGAATCCCACGTTATCGGTTCTAAGATACGAGGCCGAGGGTGAAAGCAGCTCCCAGCTGCCCCACTGCCCGTTGCTGTCCGAACTGATCAGCTGCGCGCCGAGTGCTCCCATCGGGTTGGTTTGGACATAGAGTGATTGGAAGGTCTCGACGATCGGGGCCCAGGAGCCTACCCAACCTGTCTTCTGCTGCGCGTCCGTAGCAGCATAATCATACTGGTAGACCAGGTCCCAGCCGCCGCGGGCTTGGTTGTAAAGAAGCGCCTGGTTCCGGTATTGGTTCGTATCGATCGCCCAGGTTCCATTCCACACCGAAAGCGCCGGGTATGGGACACCATGAGGCGTTATTGTGGTTAGATAATTCTCCAGCGCTGTGAAGGGGACGTCAATCTGCCAGGCGTCGGTCCGGGCCCAGTCGTATACCCGGAAATGCGGCGTGTCCTGGCCATTATAGGAAACGAGTGCCTCGACCCCGAGCCCGGAACGGTTGGTCGCGGTCAGGTAAAGCCATGTGTTGACGTTGCCGCCCGGCGGCACTGGGCAGACATAGTCGCAGCTCAATGACGTGCCGAGACCCCAGTTCGTTTTGAAGTCCGGGGTGTAAAAGACGCCTTCGCCGACACCGCCGGGGCGCGGCTGGGTGATCGTCTCCCTCGCCGCTTCCCGACCTAGGCGATCGACCAGAGCAGCAACTGCCTGCTCACGCGCCGTAATGTCGAGACCGGGATGGGTATGAGCAATCAGCAGCTTGTTTCGCAGGAAAGCTGTCTGAAACGCCTCGTCCACAGGAGTCCTGGCGGATATCGCGGCGAATGCCGATTGATGATCCTCCGTGTCTTTGTGAGGGCGATTCTGCGGTGGCGTGGGGCTACTCATCGGATTGCTCTCGGTTTTCATTCGAAATTCCGTGCGCTGGGGGTCGGCCAACCAAGCCTGGCATCACGATAGTAAATCTTTGTTACTATCTGTGTGGATTGATCATGCAGGTTGCCGAATCGACGCCGTGAGTGGCGATCCTGACTTGAGTTGTGGCAATGATGAAATTGCCACACTCTGATCGTGTTAAGTGTGGGGTTGAGAGGAGGGCGGATATCCTCCGGTAGATTCATTGCAAAATAGGAGGGCGGGAGGCGCGCCGCATCGCGAAGGGCTGCTTGAGCGATGCTGCCGGCCCGGTTAATACGTCTCGCGCGCCAGGTTGAGGTGCGGGAAGGCGCTGTGGACGTGCGGCGGTGCGACTTGGCGCGCCGGGCGGATGTAGGATTTGTCGAGGTCGTGATAGCCGGTGACGCCGAGCAGCGAGAGGCAGATGCGGATCTCGTCTTCGAGGATCTCGAAGAGGCGCACCATGCCTGCGGCGCCGGCGGCGGCGAGGCCGTAAACATAGAGCCGGCCGCAGGCTACCGCATCGGCGCCGAGAATCAGCGCTTTGACCACGTCGGTGCCGCGGCTGATCCCGCCGTCGACGATGATGCGGGCGCGACCGCCAACCGCGTCGACGACCTCCGGCAACACGTCGATCGAGCCGATGCCTTGGTCGAGCTGCCGCCCGCCGTGGTTCGACACATAGACGCAGTCGACCCCGTGCTCGACCGCGATCTTGGCGTCCTCAGCGGTGGCGATGCCTTTGAGAAGCAGCGGGATGTCGGAACCCTTCTTGATGCGTTCGACATCGCGCCAGTTGAACTGAGCCTGGAAAATGCGGGCGTCGGCGACGCGCACGCGGCGGCGCTGGTGCCGCTTGGCGATGTCGCGTTCGCGCCGGCTGTAGCTGTCGGTGTCGACGGTCAGGCAAAACGCATCATAGCCCTTGTCGGCCGCGCGACGGACATGGTCGTCGACCCAGGCGGCGTCGCCCCGCACATAGAGCTGAAAAATCTTGAAACCGTCGCCGGAAGCATCGGCGGTCTTGTCGAGGCCGGGATGCGACACCGAGCTCAAGATCATGCCGTTGCCAAAGGTGCGCGTCGCTTCGCCAACCGTGGCGCCGCCGCCCGGCTCGAACACTTCGAGCGAGCCGACCGGGGCGCACAGCACCGGAATGCGCAGCTTCTTGCCGAACAGCGAGCTGCTGCAATCGACGCTCGACACGTCGCGCAATACCCGCGGACGGAAGCCTATCGCGTCGAGCGCCAGGCGGTTGCGTGCCAAGGTCGTTTCGGTCTCGGATCCGCCGATCAGGTAGTCCCAGTTGTTGCGATCGAGATTGGTGCGCGCCTGCGTCACGAACTCGTGCAAGTTCTGAAAGCGGCTTTCGAGCGGATCGGGCATGGTTCTGTTCTTCCGGGCTGATTTGACGACGATCGCAACGTATCGCTACGATGCGGCTCTTGCCAACCACACGCGACAATCCCCCCGAAGAGGAGACGCAACATGCCTCGCATTCTCACTCCCGGCACCCATTCCGAAGAGACGCTCGCCATCGCTCACGACTTGCTGCCGCCCGGCTGGGAATTGGCTACCGCCCCGCATGGCCGGCCCGAATTCTTCGAATTGCTGAAAGACACCGAGTATTACATCGGCGCCGGCCAGTTCAAGCATGGGCCGGAATTCTACCAGGCGGCGCCGAAGCTGCGGATCGTGCAGACCTTGAGCGCCGGCTACAACACCTATGACCTCGAGGCGGCGCGCGCGGCTGGCGTGCCGATATGCAACAATGGCGGCGCCAATGCGACGGCGGTCGCCGAGCATGCGATGCTGCTGATGCTGGCGGTGTGCCGCAAATTGATCTGGCAGCACGAGGGCGTGGTATCCGGCCGCTGGCGCGGCAACGACTTCAATTCCGCCAAACTATACGAGCTGGAAGACAAGACATTGGGCATTGTCGGGCTCGGCAATATAGGAAAGAAGGTGGCGCGCCGGGCCAAAGCCTTCGACATGCACATCAAATATTACGACATCAACCGGCTGACGACCGATCAGGAGGATGCGCTCGGCGTCCGCTTTGCCCTCTTCCCTGAGCTGTTGAAGACCTCCGACATCGTGACCCTGCACGTGCCGCTCGACAAATCGACGCACAATCTGATCGGCGAGCGCGAGTTGGCAATGATGAAGCCGACCGCGATCCTGATCAACACCTGCCGCGGACCAGTCGTCGACGAGAAGGCACTCTATATGGCGCTGCGCGACGAGAAGATCCTCGGCGCCGGGCTCGACGTCATGGTCGAGGAACCGCCCAAGCCCGACCACGAACTGTTCACGATGAAGAACGCGATCTTCTCGCCACACGGCGCCGGGCCGACCTGGGACAATCACTGGAAGCGCTGGCGCAACGCCTTCGACAATTTCGAGCGCGTCTCCCGCGGCCAGAAGCCGTTCTGGATCGTCCCCGAACTGAGGGACTGAGCAAGGGGTTGCCCCTCACCCTCCCATCGCTGACGCGATGGGTCCCACCCTCTCCCCGCTCACGCGGGGCGAGGGGCATCTTCTCCCTCGCCCCGCTCGCGGGGAGAGGGCGGGGGTGAGGGGCCCTTAACCCAGGAAATCGCGCAGCGCGGCGGCGAGGTCTTTCGGGTTGTCGCCTTGCACCGTATGACCGGCTCTGGGGATCGTGATATGGCGGCCATCGGGCAGCCGCGCCGCAAGCCGCTCGGCGTCCTCTCCATGGAAGACGTCGCTCTCGGCGCCGCGCACCACCAGGGTCGGGCAGGTCACCTTCGCCAAGCCTTCGGCGAGCCCACGCCTCTCGGAGGCATGGGTGTCACCCATCTGTTGGAACCGCCGACGGTCGTATTTCCAGGTCCAGTTGCCGTCGGTCTGCTGACGCAGATTGTGCATCAGACTGCGGCGCAAGACCTTCGGGTCGCGCCGCGGGTTAAAAGCGAGCGCCCGCTCTATGATCGCGTCGAGGGGCTCGGGCTCGGCGCCGCCATTGACGAAATCGCGGATGCGGCGCGACCCCGGACGCCTGACCTCGGGGCCGGCATCGATCAGCACCAGATGGGAAAGCCGCTCCGGGTAATGGATGGCGAAGGCCAGCGCATTGATCGCCCCCATCGACATGCCGGCGAGGATGAAATGGTCGAGCCCGACGGTGTCGACAAAGCCTTTTACGTCCTCGCGCTGCGCAGCGATCGAATAATCGGCGTCGGGCGCCCAGTCGGTGTCGCCATGTCCCCGCTGGTCGAGCGCAATGCAGTGAAATTCGTCACGCAATGCGAGGCAGCAGAGATCCCAAGTATGCGCCGTCAAAGCCCCGCCGTGCAGGAAAAGAAGCGGCCGCAAACCCTCTTTGCCCCAGTCGAGGTAACGGAAACGAAGATGACCGACGAGCACGGTCTCTTCCTTCGGCAATACGACGTCGTCGAAGCTGAAGCCGGCGCGCACCGCGGTGGTCCTCAGATGATCGTGATATTCGTCGGCGGACAATGTCATGGCTTTGGAAGCTCCGTACGCAGCGGCTGGGCACAGCCTTAGCACGAACCGGCGTCCCGGCCACTATTGCGATCGCTTGACGATGACCACACCCGCGTCCTAGTCATGGCTCATCGCGCCGCCAGAGGCGCTACACTTCGCGCTCGAAATAACCCGCCGCAAGGAGAATACCGATGGCTTACGATCTGCTGATCAAGAATGGCCTCGTTGTCGACGGCTCGGGAATGCCGGCTTTTCGGGGCGATGTCGGCGTCAAGAACGGCAAGATCGTCGAAATCGGCAAATTGAGCGGCCCCACCAGCCGCACGATCGACGCCGAGGGCCGCGCCGTCGCGCCCGGGTTCATCGACAATCACTGCCATTACGACGCGCAGGTCACCTGGGACCCGCTGTGCACATTTTCGCCCGAGCACGGCGCGACAACCGTCATCTTCGGCAATTGCTCCTTGTCGCTCGCCCCCGTGCGCCAGGGCGCCGAGGAGCGGCTGGCCGAGTTCCTCTCCTACGTCGAAGCGATCCCGATGGAAATATTGCGCACGGTCGAGTTCGACTGGGAAACGACCGGCCAATACATGGACCGTCTCGACAAGCGCCTCGGCATCAATGTCGGCAATCTGATCGGCCACACCGCAGTGCGCCATTACGTGATGGGCGACGAGTGCCAGAAGCCGGGCGCCTCCGAAAATCAGATCAAGGCGATGCAGGATGTCGTCCGCGACGGCATGAAGGCCGGCGCGCTCGGCCTCTCGGTATCGCGCGAGAAAGGCCATTACGACCCGCAGGGCGTCCATATCCCGGCACTGTGGGCCGACGAGAAGGAAATCTTCGCGCTAAGCGACGTGTTGCGCGAGATGGGTACCGGCACGATCCAAGCCGGCGGCGGCCAGTATGTCGAATTGAAGGACGGCATGATCCGCCGCCTCGCCGAGACGACCGGCCGCACGGTCGTCTACAACAGCCTGTCGCAGACGATGCGCAAGCCGGACGAATGGAAGGTGCACATGGCGCGGGTCGAAGAGACCGCGGCGCTCGGCATCCGCGCCTACCCGATGTGCAGCCCGAACCGGATCACGCAGGACTTCACGATGAAGAACTGCCAGGTGTTCCGGGGCCTCGCGACCTGGCATCCGATCCTGTTGATGTCGGACGCGGAGAAATTGCGGCTCTACGCCGATCCCGAAATCCGCGCCAAATTGCACGACGAGGCGGTCGTCAACAAGCCGGAGAGCGCCGTCGGCTTCTCGAAGACCTGGTGGAACTACATGTGGGTCAACCAGCCGGCGCTCGAAAAGAACAAGTGGATGCAGTTCAAGACGATCGGCCAGATCGCCGAGAAAGAGGGCAAGCGGGTCATCGACGCGTTCCTCGATTTGGTCGTCGAGGAGAAGCTCGAAACCCGCTTCCTGCAGGCCGAGAACAATGTGGACGACGAGGCGCTGACCAAGATCCTGACCCACCCCAACGCCGTGATCGGGCTCGGGGACGGCGGCGCGCACGTGCAGTTCCACGGCGGCTACGGATACATCACCAAACTGCTGGGAGAGTGGGTGCGTGAAAAGCAGGTGATGAGTCTCGAGCAGGCGGTGCGGCGGCTCACTTTCGACTCGGCCTCGACCTTCGGGCTCTACGATCGCGGCATGTTGCGGCCGGGGCTGGCGGCGGACATCGTCATCTTCGACCCCGCCACCGTGAAGTGCGGCCACGAAGAGGTCGTGCACGACTTCCCGGCTGGCGGCTGGCGCATCAAGGAGCCCGCCGAGGGCGTCCACGCGACGATCGTCAATGGCCAGGTGCTGCTGGAGGAGGGCAAGCACACCGGCGCATTGCCCGGCCGTGTGTTGCGCAATTCTTACCATCACGCCAACCGGGCTTAACCCTCATCGCCTCCCCCCGGACTAAATCCGGGGGTCGGCACCCTCTCCCGCGGTGCAGGAGAGCGGGCTATGTTATTAGGTTGATAAAGGTGCGGAGCCTTTCTCCCGCACCGCGGGAGAGGGAGGACCAAGCCCGTCAGGGCTTGGTGGGTGAAGGTAATCGGGAGGAAAGGATGGCAGAGATTCTGGGATTGGGATGCACGCATCGCCCGGTGATGCTGCGCCGGGACGAAGATTGGACCGCGATGATGCGGGCCTCGCTCGACGACCCTGACATGCCGGCGGAGATGAAAGATCCGTCGCGCTGGCCGGCGCAGCTGCGTGAGGAGCTCGGTGACGATTTCGGCGCTACTTCAGCTGGAAAGGCCCGTCGGGTGTTCCGCCGGCATTTTGCCGAGGCGCGGCAGGCCCTCGATGACTTCAAGCCGGATGTCATCGTCATGTTCGGCGACGACCAGTACGAGAATTTCAAGGAGGACATCGTCCCGCCCTTTGCGGTGCTGGCTCATGAGGACCGGGAGATCCAGCCCTGGAAGCACCGCCGGTCGAGCTACAATCCTTGGAACGAAGCGGCTGATAAGACCTTCCGGCTGCGCGGCCACCGCCAAGCCGGCAAATACCTGGCTTCGGGACTGCTCGAGGCGGGGATCGACGCCGCCTACGCCTACAAGCCGTTGCACCACCCGCTCGGCCACGCTTTTGAGAATACGATCCTGTTGTTGGATGACGACCGGGTCGGGTTCGACTATCCGCTCGTGCCGTTTTCGGTGAACTGCTATGGACGGCGCGTCAATGCCGCCCGCGGATTGCGATTGCCATTGGCAGTGCGCGACAAGATCAGCGACCTCGATCCGCCCTCGCCCAATCCTTCGCGATGCATGGAAGTCGGCGCCGCCACCGCGCGTGTCATGGCGAAAAGCCCGTGGCGCACCGCGATCGTCGCCTCATCGAGCTGGTCTCACTCGTTCCTAACCGAGAAGAACTACCAGCTCTGGCCCGATGTCGCTGCCGACCGACGGCTCTATGAGGCCCTCGAGACGGGCGATTACGCGACTTGGCACCGCTACACGACCGACGAGATCGAGGACAACGGCCAGCATGAGGTGCTGAACTGGTTCTGCCTCCTGGGCGCTATGGAAGAACTCGGCCGCAAACCCGACCGCTCCGAGCTCATCGAGACCTGGGCCTTCGTCTCCCCCGTCGTGTTCGCTTACTACCTGCCCTAGCCGGGCGGGACCTCGGCCAGCAGGCGGCCAAAGGTCGGGAGGCGGTCGCCGGTGTTGAAGGCCCGCAGCATCGCCCAGAACGAGGCCTGATTGGTGGTCACGACAGGCTTGTCGAACTCCTGCTCCCAGGCAGCGATGGAGGCCATCGTCGGGAAATTGCCGCCGGGGACGACAAAGGCCTCGATCTCGGGCCGGTTGATTCGGGCGAACGCCTCTCGCGCGTTTTCCGGACCGAGCTGTCCGATCGCATAGGAATCGGTTGCGCCAAAGCCCTCCAGCGCGACCGCCTCGAGGCCGTGCTTGCTTTCGAAATAGCGCGCAGCGCGTTCGTTCACAACGTCAGAATAGGGCGAAACGATTGCGATCCGATGCGCCCTCAGAGCGCGCAGCGCCCGGCCGACCGCTTGCGCCGAGGTGATCGCCGGAACCCCGGCCGCGGCGCTCATGCGTTGCGTCGTCACCTCATCATAATCATCGGCAAACAGGCTCGCCGAGGTCTGCGCCAGGATAACCAGCTCGACCTTGGCAGTGCCGAGCAGACGCGACTGGTAGTCGATGTCATCGTCCCGGCTCGGCGAAAAGGTCTGTCCGGGCCTGCTCGTCATCAGCCGCCCGAAATGCGCCTGATAGGCCGGGGGCAGCAGCCGGCACTCGATCTCGACGGTCGTATTCGTGGAGGGGATCAGAACGCCGAAATGACGGGCCATTATGCTGGGCCTTTCCGTGACCGGGGCTGGTCGTCAGACTAGCAGCGAACACCCGCGATTTGCTACGGTTGCCGATCGCTTCAATCAATCAGAAAGGGTACCGGGAAATGAACGACACGATGACCTTGGCCGAGCGCGCCGACGCGCTCGAGCACCGGATGATGCGCGAGCTCGACGCGATCATTGTCAAATCTCGTCTGTTCAACCTTGCCGACGGCGATATGAGCATCCCGAACGGGCCGGCACTGCTGGCGGCCAACCCCGGCAAGCACATGCTGATGGGCGACGACCCGCGCCTGCCCAAGATGCCGGAGAAACCGACCCTGATGGACTTTTTCAAATACCGGTTCGGTCCGGCGAACCATTTGCTGCAGAGCGCCCGGCATGCGGTCAGAGCCGGCATGGACGAGAAGGTCGTCCTCGCCTGCCTGGTGCACGATATCGGGGTCATCGGCTTCATCCGCGCCGATCACGGCTATTGGGGCGCCCAGATGGTCGCCCCCTATGTCGACGAAGAGGTCTCTTGGGCGATCCGCGCCCATCAGGCATTGCGCTTCTATGCGGACGAGTCGGTCGGCTACGCCTATCCCGAATCCTACATCAAGAATTTCGGCGCCGATTACCGGCCGGACCCGTACATCGAGGAGGAGTACAAGCGGGCCCGCGACCACAAATGGTACATGACCGCGCGGATGATCACGGTCCATGACATCTACTCGTTCGAGCCGGGCGTGGTCGTGGAGTTGGAGGAATTCACCGACATCATCGGCCGCAACTTCAAGCAGCCGAAGGAAGGGCTCGGCTGGGACAGCAGCCCGTCGGCGCATATGTGGCGCACCCTGATTCGGCCAACTCGATACCTTTGAGGACGCACAGGCGCAGATGGCCGATATCCCGATCAGCCTGACCTGCGCCGATTATGCGCGGGTGATGCCGCTCGCCACCGGCGAGGTCCGACCCGATGGCATCGCGCTCAATTTGATCCACGGCACCGGCGGATCTTGGGATATGCGCGCGGAAATGCTGCGCCGCGCGCTCGACGATCGGACGGTCCAGGGCGGGGAGGCGTCGATGGCGGGCCAGTTGCGGCGCCTCGACAAGGGCGACCGCAGCCATGTCGGGCTGCCGGTCTTCCCGCTGCGCAACTTCACCGCGCGCGACCTTTATGTGCGCAAGGGCGGCCCGGTGAAGACGCCGGCCGATCTGATCGGCAAGCGGATCGGCATGTACGATTGGGTGGCCAGCGGCTCGATCTGGTACCGGCATTTTCTGCGGTTCGTCGATGTGCCGCCGGCTAGTCTCGAATGGTGGATCGGCGACATCGACACGCCGCGGGCGCTGACCCATGTCTATGCTTTGCCGGAGGGCGTGCATCGGCCCCCGGCCGGGCGCTCGCTGTCCGAAATGCTGATCGCCGGCGACCTCGAGGCGATTTACAGCCCGCCGCGGCCGCGGCATTACGACCCGGTCAACGGCCCGATTATCCGCCTCTTCCCCGATATCCGCGCAATCGAGAGCGACTATTTCCGGCGGACCGGCTGCTTCCCGCCGCAGCATCTCCTGATCCTTCGCCGCGACGTCTGGGAACGCGACAAGTGGGTCGCGCGCAGCCTGACCGAGGCTTTCATCTGCTGCAACGACCAGTTTGCGGCGGCGCAGCGCAATTTCCCCTACGTCACGCCCTGGCTCGATGCGGAGCTCGAAGAGACCGCAGCCGTGATGGGCGAGGATTTTCACCCCTACGGGTTCGAGAAGAACCGCGGAATGATCGATGTTTTTTGCCGGCAAGCGCATGAACTCGGCATCGTCAGCCGCGTGATCGCGCCGGAGGAATACTTCGCGGAGTACCTCTCGTCGTAACGGATGTCCCTCACCCAGCCCTTTCCCCGCAAGCGGAGGGAGGCGCAGCAGGCCAGTAATGAAGCGGAAGTCGCGCCAGCGTTGATCGCGCTATTCAATCCGGAAAATCGAAATATTTGCACCAGCCAATGGGGCTGATGTCGCCTCTACGATGGCTAATGTTTTCCGGCCGTTCGGCGCCGCCTTCCGCTCATCAGATAGATGTTGGCTCGCGGCTCGAAGAGCGGATCGGCCGAGGCTTCGATGCCGTCCACGCGTGGGATCGGATCGAAGATCATACGTTGCTGCTCGCTGGCGTTGTTCGGAGTAATTTCCTGCAGGCTGATCTCGCCGAACGCGCGCTGAGGACGCTCCTCAGGCCAGCGGACCGTGGCATCATCGACAGTGTCACTGTGCTCGGCCAACTGCACGACCATGCGAAACTTAACCGGTTCCTTTGCAACTCGCTCTTTGATCTCGTCGAAGAGGAAGCTTGGACTGCGCGCGGCGGCTTCGGCTTCGTCAAGGTATTCATTGCCCGCTGTCGGCAGCACCCGGTAGCGCCCGTAGCGGCTCACGCCGTCCGCGTTGGTAAACTTGAATGCAGAGATCGCGAAAAACAACTCGTTCGCAAAGCTGGTCGGGATCGGCTTCGGAATTTGCACAAATGTCATAGCCGCGGGATGCGCGCCGAGGAACTGCTCAATGGCATTCGGGTGCGGCCCCGCGGGGTCGGTGGTAATCAATGCGTTGAGGAATTCCAGGAGCCTTTCCGCGGTGCCCGTCGGGAAGGCGTCGACCGAATGACCGATGATGTCGGTGTGAACATGCTCGCCAAGATGGAAGCGAACCGCAAAGCCGCGCGGGCTGGCACCCTGTGGGTCGTTGTCGGCAACGGAAGGAATTCCGGCAAAGTTCGAAAAGCGGACCGTCACCGGCGTGGAATTCCGGTGCAAATGCGGCGCACGCGTTAGCGACGCGGCTTCCGAGAAAGGCGTAAACGTGCCTGTCAGCAGAATGCCCTTCGCATGCGCGGGTCTGAACCCCGGATGAACACCACCATTTTCTTTGTCGAACGTTTCGATAACTTCCCGGCTCAAGGCCAAGAGTTTTTCGTCGGTCGTCAGGGGCATGGCTCGATCCTCAGTCCAACGGTTTACCTTCTACCACCGAAGCGACGCGCCGCGCAGATTAATGCTGTAGGACGGAAAACTCGGCGAGCACCGTATTCGGGCGAAACGGCTCTGGAAACGGTGGACGATATGGGCGCAGCCGTAGTGCGGGTTGCGCTACGCTGCACCCGCCCTACGAATTCCGACCGGCCCTAATCCAGTGCTGTAAGTCTCTCTGCGCAAGGACATTGGCCCAATTCGACTGGCGGGAGAAGCGCGAATCCGACACAATATCGCGTCGCCTGTGGTGGCGATCGGGGTTGGTGCCAGCGATAAGGCGGCTGCCGAAGCCAAGGGCCCTAGGATGGATCTCTCGAGCTACGTTTTCGATGCCCTCCATGAGGACGCTACGTTGGTCCTTTGTCGGGGCATGCGACCAAACGCATGCGGGCCCGCGTTTACGCCTTATCCCGCCTCGACGGGGGGCCACGGTTACATTCTCACATCGGTTAACGACCGCGTTGCGCTCGCTTCTCGCAGAGTGATCGGAACAGAAGTGTAGTGATGATCCATCGTGTGGAAGGGCCTACCGGGATGGCAGTGAGGCGAAGCATAGCTCGCTGGGACCTGGAACTGCACAGGGGCGGCCCGGCGATCCGCTATGGTTTTTCAGTCGTCTGCGTTGCAGTTGCGCTTGGGGTGGCGCTGGCACTCCAGTACTACGGGTTTCGCGGCCTGGAATTGCTGGTTTTCGCCCTGGCCGTCGTCGTAACCACCTGGTACACGGGCATTGGGCCTTCCGTGCTGGCGGTGGTGCTGTCCACGGCCTGCTTCGATTACTTCTTCGTCGAGCCCCTCTACTCCTTCGAAGTTTCCGGCGCAGACCTACCGTACTTTTTTCTTTTCGCGGTCTCGGCCGCGATCATTGCCTGGTTCGTAACTGTTCGGCGCCGCATCGAGAGCGATCTTCGCGCCGCTCGCGACCACCTTCAGGTTGAGGTCGACCAGCGCAAGCGCCGAGAAGACGAAATTCGCAAACTCAATAATGAGCTCGCCAAACGGGCCAGGGACCTCGAAACCAGCAACAACGAATTAGAATCCTTTGCCTATTCCGTCTCCCACGACCTTCGCGCGCCGCTTCGCCACGTGGTCGGGTACTCGGAGCTGCTGCAGAGACAGGCGTCCACCTCGCTCGACGAGAAGAGTCGTCGGTTCATACAAACGATTCTCGAATCAGCAAAAAGAATGGGTAACCTGATCGACGATCTTCTGGCGTTTTCCCGGATTGGGCGGGCCGACACCAAAAGCGCGCTGGTGAGCCTGGACCAGCTCGTCAAGGAGGTCGTCGCGGAGATCGGGCAGGACACGGGCGGACGAGACATTGTCTGGAAAATCAATTCTCTTCCGGTTTGTCACGGCGACCGTTCCATGCTGAAGCTGGTGATCTTCAACCTTCTCGCCAACGCGGTCAAATTCACCCGCATGCGCGCCCAGGCCGAAATCGAGATTGGCTGCGTCGATGGGGAAGATGAAGTCGAGGTGTTCGTGAGAGACAATGGCGCCGGCTTCGACATGCAGTATGTCGATAAACTGTTCGGCGTGTTTCAACGCCTGCATCTTCCGGAAGAGTTTGAAGGCACTGGCATTGGACTCGCGACCGTTCGGCGGATCATCCACCGCCATGGCGGAGAGGTCCGAGCCGAGGGCGGTGTCGATCAAGGCGCGACTTTGTATTTTTCACTCCCTAAAGCACAACATGCGGCGGAGAGGACCGCGAACACGCTATGAGCGAACTGGCACGCATTCTACTCGTCGAGGACGACCCGAGAGACGTGGAACTTACTCTGACGGCGCTGGGGGAATATAATTTGGCGAATGAGGTCGTGGTTACCCGCGACGGAGAGAAAGCGCTGGATTACCTCTACTGTCGGGGCGAGTTCAGCGGTCGCTCGAACGACAACCCCGCGGTCATGTTGCTGGATCTGAAGCTGCCGAAAGTCGATGGCTTGCAGGTCTTACAGCAGATCAGGTCCGAGGAACGCCTGAAGCTGATACCGGTGGTGGTGCTGACATCGTCCCGCGAGGAAAAGGACATGGTCAGAAGCTACAAACTCGGCGTCAACGCCTATGTCGTGAAGCCGGTCGATTTTCACGAATTCGTCAACGCCATTAAGGAACTCGGCGTCTTCTGGGCGGTCATAAATGAGCCGCCGCCTGGCAGCATAAAGAAGGCGCCGTGACGACCGCGCTCCGCATTCTGTTGCTGGAGGATAGCATCCAGGACGCGGAGCTCATTCAAGAGCTGCTGGAAGCGGATGATTTCGTCTGCGACATAACCCGCGTCCAAACGCGCACCGAGTTCCAGGCTGCTCTTGAAGAGGGTGGAATTGACCTGGTTCTCGCCGATTACAAACTTCCCTCGTTCGACGGCCTTTCCGCATTGCAGCTCACGCTGAGCGCCCGCCCAGATCTGCCTTTCATCTTTGTCTCGGGCTTCGGCGAAGAGATAGCGATCGAAGCGCTGACGAGCGGGGCCAAGGACTACGTTCTGAAGACTGGGTTATCTCGGCTCGTGCCATCGGTGCAGCGCGCGCTGCGTGAAGCCCGCGAACGAGCCGAACGCAAGAAGGCCGAGCAAGCGCTGCTCCGCATTCTGTTGCTGGAGGACAGCATTCAGGACGCCGAGCTCATTCAAGACCTCCTTGAAGCAGATCATTTCGTCTGCGAAGTAACCCGCGTCCAAACGCGCGACGAATTCCTGGCCGCTCTTGAAGACAGTGGATTTGACCTGATTCTCGCCGATTACAAGCTTCCTTCGTTCGACGGCCTTTCCGCACTGAAGCTTGCGCAGGGCGCCCGCCCTGATCTGCCTTTCATCTTTGTCTCGGGCTTCGGCGAAGAGATCGCGATCGAAGCGCTGACGAGCGGGGCCACGGATTATGTTCTGAAGACGCGGTTGTCACGGCTTGTGCCATCGGTGCAGCGCGCATTGCGCGAAGCCCGAGAACGAGCCGAACGCAAGAAGGCCGAGGAAGCGCTGCGCCGGAGCGAGATGTATCGGGCAGAGGCGGAGCGATTGAGCCACACAGGGAGTATCGGCTGGAATGCATCGACCGGGGAGATCTATTGGTCCGATGGGACCTATCGAATATTTGAATGCGAGCCTGCAACAAAGCCCACCGTCCAGTTGATGATCGACCGCACGCATCCGGAGGACCGGATGCGTCTGCGTCAGATCATTCGCGCCGCGCAGGAGGGGTGCGAATTTATGGCCGAGCATCGCCTGCTGATGGCCGACGGCTCTGTCAAATACGTTCAAGCGGTGGCTCATCGCGTGACTGGGGAAGATCCGGAGCGTGTGGTCTTTGTAGGTGCGGTAACGGATATCACCGAGCGCAAACGCTCCGAAGAAGAGCGCGAAAGATTGCGCCAGCTCGAGGCAGATCTCGCGCATATCAACCGCGTGAGCATGATGGGAGAACTGACTGCCTCGCTGGCGCACGAAATCAAGCAGCCGCTCACTGCCGCCATCATAGCCGCCAACGCTTGCATGCGATGGCTCCGTCGTGAACCACCCGGTGAGACGGAAGCATGCGGCGCTGCCTCGGCAGTGATCGCGGCGGTGACGCGCGCCGGCGGCATCATCGACCGAGTTCGCTCACTTTATGGGCGAGGCACGCCACAACGGGAAGCGGTCGACCTGAATGAAGTCCTTCGAGAGATGACGATCCTGCTGGGGAATACGGCGGATCGGCACTCCATTGCGATCCGTACGGAACTCGACCTGCGCCTGCCGCGGACGACAGCGGATCGCGTGCATTTACAGCAGGTCTTGATGAACCTGATGCTCAACGGCATCGAGGCGATGCGAGAGACGGGTGGTGAGTTGACCATTGCATCAAAGCGGGTCGAGCCGGGTCAGCTGTTGATCTCGGTGAGTGATTCGGGCATCGGGCTTCCTGTCGAGGAAGCAGAGCGCATTTTCGACGCGTTCTTCACCACCAAACCGCAAGGTACCGGCATGGGACTGTCCATCAGCCGGCGGATCATCGAGGCGCATGGCGGCCGCTTGTGGGCGAGCCCCAATTCAGGACGGGGCGCCGTCTTTCAGTTCACACTGCCCGGCGAGTGACGGCCGCAGCAGACCTGATTTTCAAGAACCGTTCCGAGCTACAGGATGTTGTTTGACGCAACATCCATGAAATTTTCTGATTATGAAATTTCAACGGGTTCGCATGAGAGCCACTGAGATGCACCATTCCCGCCTATGCGCCGTGCTGATCGACTGTAGGACCTCCGATCTGGACGAAGCCGCGCGCTTCTGGAGCGAAGCGCTGGGTCCCCCCGTAGAGCCCGACATCCGAGCAGCCGCGGTAATTACCGCATGCTGGAGACCCCGCCCGACAAACCCATCCTGGAGATCCAACGCGTCCACCACGAGAGTCGCGTCCACATAGACATCGGGACCGACGATATTCCTGCCGAGGTGGGTCGCTTGGAGAAGCTAGGCGCCAAGGTGGTGATCGCCTGGAGCGTTGGGTGGTGATGCAGGCGCCCACCGGCCCGCGCTTCTGGTCGTACGCGTACAGCGTCCCGGTTTCCCGAAGAATGCCAACCGCTGGGACTAACAATTACCCTGGGAAATAGCTCTCCCCTGGGTCGCTTACTACCCAAAGCTAGGGCTGGAGTGACGGGCACGAAACGGATGGGGGTTGCGTCAACGCTCCACCAGCCTTACGCCTTCATGGCTCGATCCTCAGTCGAACGGGTTTACCTTCTTTACCACCGAGGCGGCTAGCCGCGGAGATGATATCGGCATCGCGGCATCGCGCGGGAGATACGCATCGGCGGCGCGAATGTTTTGACATCATGATGTCTTGATGGCAGCATCAGCGCATGCGGACGACGCTGACCCTCGATGACGACGTGGCGGCCAAGCTTAAGACGAAGTCGCAACGCGCTGGCCGGCCGTTTCGCGAGATCGTCAACGAGACACTGCGCCGGGGGCTGGAAAGCCGGCGCGCAACCGCCCAGCGGCGGGCCTTCAAGGTAACGGCCCGCGATCTCGGTAAACTGAAACCGGGCCTTTCCCTCGACAATATCGCTGAGCTCATCGAGCACGTGGAGGGCTCGCTTCACCGATGATCCTCGTCGACGCGAACCTGCTGCTCTATGCCTATCATCCAAGGGCGGAGCAGCACGAGGCAAGCCGAGCCTGGCTCGAAGCTGTGCTCTCGGGGCCCGACCTCGTTCGCTTCGCTTGGCTCACGCTTTGGGCCTTCCTCAGGATTGCAACAAATCCTCGCGTGTTCGAACGTCCGCTTTCCACGTCCGAAGCCGAAGCTGCGATTTCCTCCTGGCTCAGCCAGCCAGCCGCAGGGATTCTCGATCCGGGCGAACGGCACTGGGAAATCCTGCGCGGTCTTGTGCGCGACGGACAGGCTGCCGGTCCGCTTGTCATGGACGCCGTCCTCGCCGCGATCGCGCTCGAACATGGCGCCCTGGTCTGCACAACGGATCGCGACTTCTCGCGGTTTTCCGGGCTCAGCTGGACGAACCCCCTCGCAGACAACCGTTGACCGAACCCGCGAACGGCCAGGTCACGATTGCCCTATGGCATCTCGCTTCACGCCCCGGTGCCAAATGGGTCCGTAATCATCGGCGTGCAGCGGCCGTATTGGTGGAGGGTTACGTCAAGAGGTCCAACGACCGCCGGAGTACTGCTTCGGCCTCTGCAGTGATACGCCGTGTAATCTCGGCAGCAGGCAAAAGCTCCCGGATCAATCCGACCGTTTGACCCGCAAACGGAAGCAGTTCACCCAGCTTGCCTGCGGCAATCGCGCCAATGATTTCATCCTGAAGCTGCTTGGCTTGATGCCGAGCGTCGTCGTGCCGCCTCTCCCACTGCCGGGTAAAGGGCGAGTAAAGCATACGCGGCGCGACATAATATGAGCCTGCCGCTGGCGGAAATACATCGTGCCAAATACCGAACTTCATCGTCTCCTCGGAATCCGCCGCGAGCAGAGCCTGTTTCCACTCGTCCGCGATCGGCGCTTCTGACGATGTGAGAAATCTTGTGCCGATGTTGATGCCCTGTGCCCCCAACATCAGCGCAGCGCCCATCCCGCGCCCATCGGCAATGCCGCCGGCTGCTATCACTGGTATCGAACCGGCGACGTCGACGACCTGCGGGACTAGTGCCAGAGCCGACACAAAGCCTCCAAAGCCGCCCGAATTCGCTGCCTTGTGCGACGATCACGTCGACGTTTCGATCGACGGCTTGCTGCGCCTGCTTTCTAGTTGTGACCTGGTGCATAACCGGCGCGCCCGCATCATGCGCGCTTTACGTAATCGCCAGGGTCGCCGAGCGCGAAGGATACCAGACGCGGTCGCGCCTCGATGGCCGCGGTAAAGGCGTCTTCATTCGGCGGGAAAGGAGCGAGCGTGAAATTGGCGGCGAACGGCCGATTAGTCAGTTCGCGTGTCCGTTCGAGTTGTGATCGGAAATCCGCGAGCGTGCGGCCAGTGGCGCCGATGCTCCCAAGACCACCTGCGTTCGAAACGGCAGCGGCCAATTCCGCTGACGTAAACGGGCCCATCCCTGCTTGAATGATGGGGGTATCGATGCGGAGGAGGTCGCACACGCGCGTGTGTATCATCACTTGCTCCCCTTTCGATTTCAGAACACCGCGAGGGATGGCCTCGCCTTTTGAGGACTTTTTGCTGCGGTAATTCTACAGCTTTGTCGTGCTCGGGTCACCATAGGGGCGTAGGGCGTCAGCGAAGCGTAACCCGCTTGCCGACCGCGAACCGAATGGCGGGTTGCGCCGCGCTCCACTCGCCCTACGAATTGCTTCCAGAATTCTGCGGGTTTGGCTTAGAACGCCGGGGTGCGCACGCTGAGAATGGTGGACGATATGAGCGCAGAAGAAATGCCTGGGGATATGACCGACGGCTTTCATTTGGTAGTGGAGGCTCTGAAGCTGAACGGGGTCGATACGATCTATGGGGTGGCGGGCATCCCGATCACCGATTTGCTGCGGTTGGCGCAGGCCGAGGGTATACGCTACCTCGGTTTTCGGCACGAGCAGTCGGCCGGGAACGCGGCCGCGATCGCCGGGTATCTGACGCAGAAGCCGGGTATCTGCATGACGGTCTCGGCCCCCGGTTTTCTGAACGGGATGGTCGCCCTCGCCAATGCGACGACCAACTGTTTCCCGATGATCATGATCAGCGGGTCGAGCGACCGTGCGATCGTCGATCTCGAACAGGGCGATTACGAGGAGATGGACCAGCTGAGCGCGGCCCGGCCCTATGCCAAGGCGGCCTACCGGGTCAACCGTCCGCAAGACATCGGCATCGGCATTGCGCGGGCGATCCGTGCGGCGGTGTCGGGGCGCCCAGGTGGCGTTTATCTCGATCTGACTGCCGAGGTGCTCGGTTCGGCGCTCGACGCGGAGGCGGCGAAGAAATCGCTGGTCAAGGTCGTCGACCCGGCGCCGCCACAGCCCGCGGCACCGCAATCCGTCGCGCGCGCGATCGAGCTGCTGGCGAACGCCCAGCGTCCCCTCGTGATCCTCGGCAAAGGTGCCGCCTACGCGCGGGCGGACAAGGAGATCCGGTCGTTCTTAGAGACCACGGGCATTCCTTTTCTGCCGATGTCGATGGCCAAGGGCCTGTTGCCCGACGAGCATCCGCAATCGGCCGCCGCCGCCCGCTCCTATGCAATCGGCAACGCCGATGTCGTGATGCTGGCCGGGGCGCGCCTCAACTGGCTGTTGTCGCACGGCCGGCCGCCGCTGTGGTCCGAGGGCACGCGGTTTGTGCAGGTCGACATCTCGCCGATCGAGATCGACAGCAACCGGGCGATCGCCGCACCGGTGGTCGGGGACATCAAGTCGGTATTTGCGGCCTTCAACACCGCGATGAAACCGGGACAGGTCAAGCGTCAGGCGGGCTGGGTCGACGAGATCGGCAAACGCAAGCAGCAGAATATTGAGCGAATGGCGGCGCGGCTCAACGCCGATCCGAGCCCAATGAACTTTTCCAGCGCCTTGCGCGCCGTGCGCAACGCGCTCGCCACCCAGCCGGACGTCTATATCGTCAACGAAGGCGCCAACACTCTCGATTTCGGCCGCAATATCATCGACATGGACAAGCCCCGCCACCGGCTCGACAGCGGCACCTGGGGCGTCATGGGCATCGGCATGGGCTATGCGATCGGCGCGGCCGCGGTGACCGGCAAGCCCGTCGTCGCCATCGAGGGCGACAGCGCCTTTGGTTTCAGCGGCATGGAGGTCGAGACGATCTGCCGCTACGAGCTGCCCGTCACGACGGTTGTCTTCAACAACAACGGCGTCTACCGCGGCGACGCGCCCGGCAGCGCCCACTCGCCGACCGGCCTCTTTCGGGATGCGCGTTACGAGAAGATCATCGAGGCGTTCGGCGGCGCCGGCTACCACGTGACCGACACGCCCACCCTCACCAAAGCGTTGAGCGAGGCGCTCGCGTCCGGCAAGCCGGCGCTGATCAATGCCGTCATCGACCCGACGGCAGGCACCGAGAGCGGACACATCCAGAGCCTCAATCCGCGAAGCGCTGTCGCCCAGAAGAAATGAAAGCCGATGCAGCCTTACGGAGCGATGAAACGGTCGATCTTGCGGTAGCGGAACAGCCACTGGCCGCCAACTTTGACCAGCTCGTCTTGATAAGCCCCGCCCGAGCCGATTTTTGGTCCCTCCGGGCTGTTCTGGACGACCGTCCAATTGGAGCGCGCCCGCGCGCTCGCGCCGTCGAGCGTGATCGAGATATTTGTCACCAGATGGGCCGCACGGGGCTGCTGATCTCCTGACCGCTCCCGCAGACTGTGGGCCAGCTCGGCGATCGCCGTGCGGCCGGTCGCCCTGCCGAAAGCGGTGTCCCAGGTGCCGTTCTCGGTGAACAATGCCGCCATCTCGGCAAAGCGGCCGTCATCGAGCCGGAAGCAGTACTCGGCCAGGACCTCGCGGATCGCGTCTTTCTCTTCGAGCGGGCTCGGCATCCATCCCCTCCTGCGTGGCAGTGTCGCGAATGGATAGGATAGTGGAATGTTTGCCTAATGCCGGGCAAGCCTCCGGCAGAGATTCAGCGCACGCCGGCGCGGCACCAATCCTCGCGGCGGTCGAAACGCAGCGATACGGCTTGACGGTCGCGCCAATGGGCGGCGTAGGCCCCGGCCACGACCGGCGAGGCGACGAGGTTCAAATCTTCGGAATTCGCCGACGCGCCGCGGGTCCAATTGTAGGACCCATTCAACGTCACCGTGCCATCGATGACCATTGTCTTTGCATGCGCGATCCGAGCGATGTGGTCGATCCACACCGGCACCCCCGCGCCGGCCAGAGGGTCTATGCCGCTGTTGCGGCCACAAGGCGTGCTCCGGTCGGCGATCAGCTTGACTTCGACGCCGCGCCGGTGCGCGCGCAGCAGCGCCTCGACGATCCCGGACCCGGTGGTCAGCCCGTAGGCGCCGACAAGGATCTCGTGCTCGGCCCGGTCGATCGCCCGCACTGCAAGAGCCGCGCAGTCGCTCTCCGGCGCAAAGCAGGTCTCGATCGTCGCCGAGGGCGCGGCTACCGCTGCGCTGCTGGATATGACGGCGGCAAACGCGAGCAACAGACACACGCCGAAGCAAATTTGAAGCGGACCCTGGCGCACTGCGCTACACCGGTGGCGATTACTCTCTGGGGTGCTTTCCTATCGTTGATTTGCTTAAAATCGGTTAATCGCGTGCCGCTCCGCCAAGCCTCTGCCCTTGCCTGCGCAAGCGATCGCGACCTAACCTTGCATCACAACCCGCAAGCGCTGCGCCAATAAAGGACGACAGATGAGCGAAAGTGAGGAGTATCCGGGGTTCGCCCCCGAGCACGACGCCCCGATCCCCTATACGCAGCGGATCCGGGATTATTATCAGGGGCTCGGGTACGGCGCACCCTATCGCTGGGCGCATTATGCCGGCGTGCCTTTTCAGCCGCTGGCAAAGCCGCTCGCCGAGTGCCGGGTGGCCCTGATCACCACAGCGGCGCCTTACCAGCCGGGCAAGGGCAACCAGGGCCCCGGGGCGCCGTACAACGGCGCCGCGAAGTTCTATTCGGTCTATTCGGGTGATATCGCCATCGATCACGATCTGCGGATCTCCCATGTCGGCATTGATCGGGTGCACACCAGCGCGGAGGACAGCAACACCTGGTTCCCCTTGCCGGAACTGCGTCGCTGCGCGGCGAAAGGCCGGATCGGCGCGGTGGCACCGCGCTTTCACGGCGCGCCGACCAACCGCAGCCATCGCACCACAATCGAGCGCGATTGCCCTGAATTGCTGGCGCGCGGCCGCGCCGATGGCGCCGACGCCGCCATTCTCGTCGCCAATTGACCGGTGTGCCACCAGACCGTGAGTCTGGCCGCACGTCATTTGGAAGAGAACGGTATCGCAACGATCGTCATGGGCTGCGCCAAGGACATCGTCGAGTATTGCGGCGTGCCGCGCTTTTTGTTCAGCGACTTTCCATTGGGCAATGCGGCGGGCCGGCCGAAGGACCCGCAGTCCCAGGCGTTCACATTGGAGCTCGCATTGCGGGTGCTCGAATCGGCGCCCGCGCCGCGCTCCACTGTGCAATCGCCATTGCGCTGGAGCTCGGATCCGTCGTGGAAACTCGACTATTCGAATATCGAGCGTCTTTCGCCGGAGGAGATCCGGCGGCGGCGACAGGAGTTCGACCGGCAAAAGGAAATCGCCAGGACCGTCCGCGGTGAGCCGCGAGCACCGCAGTGATTCCATTGTCATTCCGGGGCACGGGCGGCAGCCCGCGAGCCCGGAACCTATGAACACCGGCCTGGGCTTCGTCTTGAGAGTTCGTGTTCACGGTCTCCGGGCCCGGCCCTTCAGGGCCGTCCCGGAATGATGCCTTAACTTCAGCGACAATGCCTCGGCAAGCACATCGACGAGATCCTAGAGGATGCCGGATATTCGTGCGGCGAGATCGAGACGTTCGCCGCGAAGCTGTAGTGTAATGCGCACCAGTTGCGGTCTGCGCAGCGATCAGACTTCGGTAAAATTGCCGCTTTATTACAGCTAATCTTGAGCCACTAACGCCGAGGGATGGAAATGTGGCTCAGCTGCCCAAACACGCGGCTCGGTCGATATTTCGATTGAACTGGAGAACCCAGCGGGGGTAGTTTGGGTTAATAGATTGTCGACCCCGTGCAACGGTTGGGGTGGGGGCGGTCTTCCCGTGCATGGGCGCCGCCCTGCATCGGGTGAGGGGAAAGTTTAAAGGAGAGCGATATGGATTCGCGGACAAACCCGTTGTCATGGCTCGCCATGACAATAGTCGGCCTGCTCGGCGGCTTTTTGATCGCTGGCCCCGCGACGGCGGAAGGCTCGGCTCAGTTCACCTACCAGGTTAACCACTCGGTGTTCGGCGACATTGGCACTTACACCAACACGATCGAGCCGAGCCGCGACGGCGTCACCGTCAAAACCCAGGCCCATTTCGCCGTAAAGATGCTCGGCCTTCGCGTTCACCGCGAAGATGCGGAGCGAACCGAGCGCTGGCAGGGGAATCGCCTCGTTGAATTTCGTGGCGTCACCGACAAGGGAGATGGTCCCGTGGAGGTGAAAGGTGAGGCGCGCGGCAACAACTTTATCATCTCCTCGCCACAGGGCACGATCACCGCACCGGGGTCGGTTCACCCGGCGAATCCATGGTCGTCGAGTTTCCTGCATTCAAACACGATGATGCGGCCCGACACCGGCAAGCTCGAGCAGGTGCGCATCGGTAGCGGTCAAGAAACCGCGGTCAAGCTCGACAGTGCAAACATCCCGGCCGTCAAATATGAAGTCGACGGCAGCACCAAATATACGGTGTGGCTCGACGAGCATGGCGTGCCGGTCAAATTCCTGGTCGACGACGACACCGGCAAAGTCACCTTCACGCTGACAAAATGCGTCGGCTGCAATGCCGAGATCTCACAGCTAGTCAACAAATAACAGACTACTCAACGGTTTGTTCGGCCTCCTGACTTCGGTCGCCGACGCCGCTAAGCGCGACCGGGCGGCGCAGTGGCTGGGCCGGGCGGGAGCGAGGCTGCCGAGCTTCGCCGAGCTCGCCGATCCGTCGAATATCCCGCAATCGCGCGTCGCTGCCCTTCGCTCCGTCGAGCCGGATCGGCCCGACCCGGCTAATCTCTTCCGCGTGCACTGGTACAACGGCCGCTCCCGAAACGGTTTCGTTGCGACTCCGCCCCATTTTGTGTTGCCGCCCGAACTGACCGGGATTCGCTCGCCGATTCTCGTGGCGTTCGGCTGTTTCTTTCCGATGATCGCGGCACACAAGGTATTGGCAGCCTACGGGTGCCTGATCCCGCATCTGGTGACCGGCCGGTTCGATCCGGCGCGTCAAAAGGCAGTCTGGCCGTCGACCGGCAATTATTGCCGCGGCGGCATCGCGATTTCCCGCATCCTCGGTTGCCGCGGCATTGCGGTATTGCCGGCCGGCATGAGCGAGGAGCGCTTCGATTGGCTGCGCGCCTGGGTCGTGCAGCCCGAGGATATCATCCGCACCCCCGGCTCGGAGAGCAATGTCAAGGAGATCTATGACAAATGTGCCGAGCTGGCGTGCGATCCCGATAATCTCGTCCTCAACCAGTTCGCCGAGTTCGGCAATTATGTTGCGCACAACACCTGCACCGGACCTGCCTTTGCGCGCATTTTCGATGCGTTCGAGGCGCAGCATTCGGGCTGCCGCCTGGCCGCGTTTGTCGCTGCATCGGGGTCCGCCGGGACATTGGCGGCGGGCGACCACCTAAAGGAAAAGCTCAACACTCGGATCGTCGCCGTCGAGGCCAGCGAGTGCCCGACCCTCCTTCGCAACGGCTTTGGCGAGCACAACATTCAGGGCATCGGCGACAAGCACGTGCCCTACATCCACAACGTCATGAACACCGACCTCGTCGTCGGCGTCTCGGACCGCAGCGTCGCGGCGCTCGATCTGCTGTTCAACAACAAAACTGGACTGGCCTACCTGTCGGATCGCCGCGGGGTCGGTACGGAGGTGATCGATAGGCTGAAATATTTGGGCCTCTCGGGCATCGCCAATCTGGTCGCCGCGATCAAGACCGCAAAACGCCTCGAGCTCGGCGACGAGGATGTACTGATCACGGTTGCAACCGACAGCGCGGCGCTTTACGGCAGTGAACGCCGGAAATTTCTAGAGGCGAACTACCCGGGTGGGTTCGACATGGTGAACGCCGGCGAGATCTTCGGACAGCATTTGCTCGGCGCCGCCGACAACGACGTTCTCGAATTGAGCCATGGCGAGCGCTCGCGGATATTCAATCTCGGCTATTTCACCTGGGTCGAGCAGCAGGACGTGCCACTCGCCGAATTCGAAGAGCGTCGAGGCCAAAGCTTCTGGCGGGAGCTGCGCAAAGCCGCCGCAGTTTGGGACGAGCTGATCGCCGAGTTCAATGCGAGGGCGGGGTTCGGAGACAGTTGTTGACCCTGAGCTACACAGAGCTTCGGCGCCGCACCACGGAGCGCGACCGCAGCCTGCGCGACAAAGTCATGTCGTTCGACGAGGCAGCCGCGCTCGTCCCCGACGGCGCCTCGGTCGGCATCGGCGGCAGCACTTTGTCACGCACGCCGCTGGCGATGATCTGGGCCTTGATTCGCGCCGGCCGCAAGGACCTCTTCTGTGCCCGCAGCATCACCTCCAACGAGGGTGAGCTGCTCTTTGCCTCGCAGACGAGCCGGCACATCCTGACCAGCTGGTTCAGCCAGGGCATCGTCTGGGGCGTCTCGCGCATCATGCGCTCCTATACCGAAAGCGGGCGCGCGCGGTTCGAGGAATGGAGCCACATGGCCGTGGGCCTGCGTTTTCGCGCCGGCGCGATGGGTCTGCCTTTCCTGCCAATGCGGTCGATGATGGGGTCGGACGTCATTGGGCAATTACCTGACGCGAAACTGATCGAGTGCCCATTCACCGGCGAGAAGCTGGTGCTGGTTCCGGCGCTGAACCCGGAGATCGCCCTGATCCACGTGCAGCGCTGTGACGCGTACGGCAATGCGCAGATCGACGGGCTGCCGTTCATGGACATCGATCTCGCGATGGCGGCGAATCGGGTGATCCTGACGACCGAGCGCATCGTCTCCAATGACCAGATCCGCCGCGCCCCGGACCAGACGAAGATCCCGTTCATGGCGGTCGACGCCGTCGTCGAGGCGCCGTTCGGGTCGGCGCCGCACGAGTGCTATGGCCAATACGAGCCCCTGTTCCGACATCTCGACGCCTACGCCGCCCAGATCAGGCGGGACCCCGACGAGGGCATCCAAACCTACCTCGACCGCTATTTCTATGGTCCGAAATCTTGGTCGGAGTACCTCGACCTGCTCGGGCTAGAGGAATTGCTCGACGCCCGCCGCCGCGGGATAAGCATCTATGATGACTAGCGCGCTAGGCCTGGATGGGTGGGGAGCCCCTCTCCGCCCTTCAGGGGGGAGAGGGAGGGGCCCGCGCGCAGCGCGGGAAGGTGAGGTGGGTGCTGGTCGGAGCGGCATCCCCCACCTCACCCCGACCCTCTCCGCCCCCAAGGGCGGAGAGGCGGACAACCGATGAGTGCGACCGGCTATACCGCGAGCGAGCTGCTTGCGGTCATGAGTGCTCGGCTGTTGCGTGACGGCCAGGTCGTTTTTGCGGGGGTCGGGATTCCACTCTTGGCCGCAACTCTGGCTCAGCGCCTGCACGCCCCGGGTCTGACCATTCTGTTCGAAGGCGGCGTCATCGGCGCGTTCATCGAGCCGGGGAAACTGCCGCCCTCCACCAATGAGCAGCGCTGCACGCGGCGGGCCAATATGGTGCTGAGCAGCACCGATGTGCTGCTTCTGCTGCAGCGCGGCTATGTCGATATCGGCTTCATGGGCGGCGCGCAGATCGACCAGCACGGCAACCTCAACAGCTCGTTTATCGGCAATCCCGAGCGTCCCACGACGCGTCTGCCGGGAACCGGCGGCGGCAATGACATTGCCAGCCTGACTCAGATGATCGTCGCGATGAAGCACGAGAAGCGCCGCTTCGTGAGCCGGGTCGATTTTGTCACGAGCCCCGGCTTTCTGTCCGGCGAGGAGAGCAGGCGCCAGGCCGGGCTGGTTACCGGCGGCATCTACCGAGTTGTCACCGATGTCGGCATCTTCGGTTTTGACGAGCATTCCAAGCGGATGCAGTTGCTGGCGCTGCATCCGGGCATTACCGCGGATCAGGTGCAGGCGAACACCGGTTTCGAGCTGCTGGTCGCCGCCGATCTCGAAAGCACCGACCCGCCGACCGAACGCGAGCTGGCGGTATTGCGCCACCTCGACCCCGATCGGCTTTATACAGCCTGAGGAGCGGCGCGGTGACGATCTTCTCCAACACCTTCGGCCTCGCGATGCGCAACTTCACGACGTATCCGGAGATGCCGGATCCGCAGGCGCTGATCGCGTACGCTGTCCGGGCCGAGGAGCTGGGGTTCGACTCGGTCTGGGTGTGGGACCACATTTTCCTGGGTGTCGATCCCCCTTTCCCAGTTATCGACTCACTGACCCTGCTCAGTGCGGTTGCCGCGCGGACAACAAAGATCAAGCTGGGCACCGGGGTGCTGGTATTGCCGCTGCGCAACCCGGTGGTGCTGGCGAAGGAGCTGTCGAGCCTCGATCTGATTGCCGGAGGACGGCTGCTCCTCGGCATGGCCTCGGGCTGGTACAAGCGCGAGTTCGACGCGGTCGGCGTGCCGTTCACTGAGCGCGGCCGGATCATGGACCGCAATCTCGAGATATTGCGCCGCCTATGGACCGAGGAACAGGTCGATGGCGAATACGCGCCGCACCGGCTGCGTGGCTCCAATATGTCCCCCAAGCCGTCGCGCCTGCCGGTGATGCTGATCGGCGGTTATGTCGACCGCGTCCTCAAGCGCGCGGCGCTCAATGGCGGCTGGCTGACTTATTTCTATACGCCCGACAGCTTCGCCAAATCCTGGGCCAAGGTGCGCGGTTTTGCCGAGGAGGCGGGGAAGGATCCGGAGACCCTGCTCAATGCCAACCAGCTCCCGATCTATGTCGGGGCATCGCGCGCGGCGATCGAGACCCCAATGATGGAATGGCTCGGCCAGGAATGGGATTATGCGGCCTGGAGCGACTCGACGAAGGACGCTGCCATCTTTGGCACGGTCGACCAATGCGTGGCGCAATTGCAGGCGCAGCTGGCAGTTGGCGTCCAGAAGCTGATCTTCATTCCTTACCGGTATCAAACGGATCAAGTCGAGATCATCGCCCGGGAGATAATTCCACGGCTGCGAGGCAATCAATGAAACGCGACGACCGGGACCTCCTCATTGTTGTCGATGTCCAAAACGATTTCTGTCCCGGCGGAGCGCTCGCCGTGCCGCAGGGCGACCAGATCGTTCCCGCCGTCAACCGGCTGGCTGCCGAATTCACCCATGTCGTCCTGACCCAGGACTGGCACCCGCGCGGACACGCCTCCTTTGCCAGCTCGCATCCCGGGAGACAGCCTTTTGACACGATCGATGTCGCTTACGGCGAGCAGATCCTGTGGCCGGACCACTGTGTGCAGGGAACCCGGGGAGCAGACTTTTATCCCGATCTCACGGTGCCGCATGCGGAACTCGTGCTGAGAAAGGGCTTCAGAGCGGCAATCAACTCCTACTCGGCATTTTTTGAGAACGACCATCGCACGCCGACCGGTCTGGTGGGCTACCTGAAGGAACGCAGATTTGAATGCATCGCGCTATGCGGGCTCGCCACCGATTTTTGCGTATTCTATTCGGCCCTCGACGGCCGCCGGGCCGGGTTCGAGGTCACGGTCGTGACCAATGCGTGCCGCGGCATCGATATCGACGGCTCGCTCGACCGGGCAATGCGCTCGATGAATGAGGCCGGGGTTACTCTCCTCGGCCAGTGAGCCCGGCGTGCGGTCGGCACAATCGGTGGCACTGCCCCAATGGGCAGCTCAAGACATCGGGGCGGCCCGCCCTTATGCCGCTTGGACGCTCGTCGCGGTTGCGGCGATCACAGCATTGCGGCTGCTTTGGCTGGCGCTGCAGCCGGCCGACCTGTTCCCGGACGAGGCCCAGTACTGGGTCTGGTCACAACAGCTCGCTCTCGGTTATTATTCCAAGCCGCCACTGGTCGCCTGGCTGATCGCCTTGACGACCGCGCTGTTCGGCGACAGCGAGTTTGCGGTTCGGTTGTCGGCCCCGCTTCTCCATGCTGCCGCCGCGTTGTTTGTCTATGGCATCGGCGCGCGGCTCTACGACCAGCGTGTCGGGTTCTGGTCGGCGCTGACCTATGCGAGCCTGCCCGGCGTGTCGGTCTCCGCTTTCATCATCTCGACCGATGCTCCGCTCATGTTGTTCTGGGCGGCGGCGCTTTACGCATTTGTCCGAGCGCGCGAAGAGGGCGGGTGGGGTTGGTGGATCGCCGCAGGCGCGGCGGCGGGGCTGGGGCTGCTCGCGAAATATGCGATGGCCTATTGGCTCTTGTCGGCGCTGGGCTTTGTCCTCGTATTTTCCGCCGAGCGCCGCCATTTGCGACGGCTGCTGGCGGCCACCGGCATCGCTCTTCTGATCTATTCCCCGAATTTCTGGTGGAATTGGAGCAACGGGTTTGTCAGTTACCTCCACACGAGAGACAATGCCGCTCTGAGCGGACCGCTGTTCCACCCGGACGCCTTTATCGAATTTTCCGCCTCGCAATTCGCCGTGTTCGGGCCATTGCTGTTTGCGGGCCTGATATGGCTGATCGCAACATGGCGCGGCCTTGCCGAACCGCGCGCCCGCCTGCTCGCCGCCTTTATCCTGCCGACCTTGGGAATGATGCTCGGAGTCAGCCTGCTGTCGCGCGCCCACGCCAACTGGGCGGCGCCGACTTATGTCGCGGCGACAGTGCTGGTCGTCGCCTGGGCGTTGCAGCGCGGTTGGCGCAGGCTCCTCGCTGTATCGATTGCGCTGCATCTCGCGGCAGTCGGCCTGCTCTTTACCGGCCGCGACGCGCTGGCCGCGTTCGGCCTCGATTTGCCGGCCCAATACGATCCGCTGCGCCGCGTACGGGGCTGGCGCGAGCTCGGCGGCGAAGTCGGGAAGGAACTTGCAGCGCATCCCGGACTGACCCTGTTCGCCGATGACCGCGAACTGCTTGCCGCACTGATCTATTACATCCGGCCGCACCCGCTGGATGCCGTCAAATGGAAGGTGACCAGCCGCATTCAGGACCAATGGGACCTGACGAACGGTCTCGGGAAACGTCTTGGCGAAAGCTTTCTGCTCGTCTCGGAGCACGAATTGGTCAACGAGATGCAGCCGAGCTTTGCGGCAATCGAGCGGCTCCATCCGGTCGTCATCCCGTTGGGGCCGGGGGCGGCCCGCACCTACACATTGTATGTGGCGCGCGGCTTCAAGGGTTACCCGCCGGGCCGGACCTAGGAAGCGCAGCATTCTTCGGCCGCTTTGTGCAGCCGATGTCCGAGGAACAGGTTCAGCTGCAACGCCGGATGGCCGGCGTGAAAGACCGTTGCCGGCGCAATCGGCTCGATTGAGTCGAACAAGAACCAGTATTGGCCGACGATTTTTTCGAAAGGGACGCGCGTCACGATCAGCACATCGGCTCCAGCATAATCATCGTTTCGCGCCAGCAAACCATATTGGCGAGCATCCGGGCCGATGCAGATGACCGGCAGCCGGCCACCCAAAGCGTAGTCGATCTTTCCGGCATCGGACCATCGCAGCGCCGCGACGACCAGTCTCGGCCTCTCGAGAAGCCCGCGCCTGGCGAGGTCATTTCTGAGCGAAGTCCAGTCGACCAGATCTAGGCTCGGATCCTTGTCGAGCCGAAACTCTCCGGTGACCGCGGGCAGCCAGTTGAATTCTCACTTCGCTGGCCAAGAACGAGGAGCCAATCACGACAAACCCGGCAGTGCCGGCAAGCCAGATGCGCATGGCCCGGCTCGTCCGCCAGTGCCGGGCGACGGCGTCCCCGAGCAGCGGCAGGAGCATCAGGTAGCCCGGCGCCGCCCAGTGGAACAGCACATTGCCCCGCAGCGAGGCTGCGGCGAACACGATCAAGGGCGGCGAGGCGAGGCAAACCAGCAGCCAGCGTTCCCTGTCCGACGGCCCGCGCCGCAGCGCTAAAAAGCCGCACAGCACCAAAGGGGCCCATATCCAAGGCAGCAGGAACGCGGCCGCGCCGGCCAGCGTAGCGATCGGCCCAAACGGATGAAATCCGCCCTCTGCCCGGCCTGCCTGAAACAGAAACGAGGCCCAGTTATTTTCGGCATTCCAGATCAATACCGGAAGAAAGATCACCAACGCGACCAACCCGGCGGTGTAGGGATGCGGCCTCGCCAGCCAACGGCGGCTGATCGGCTCGGTCAACAGAAAGCCGGTGGCGCCGATGATGGTCAGCACCGCGGAATATTTGGAACACAGAGCCAGACCGGCGCACATGCCGGTCCCGAGCCACCAGCCCCAAGCTGCCCGGCCGTCCGAGTGCAACGCGGCAACCAGGCACACAGCAGCCCCGAGCAGGCCGGCGAGCAGCGGACCATCGGGCAACACCCAGCTACCGGTGCTGATCCCGAACAGCGGCGCCAGATTCAGCACCACCGCGCCCCAGAGGCCCGCCTTCGGACTGAACAAGGCCGAAGTCAGGCGGTACATCAGAAATGTCGTGACCGCAAACAGCGCAATAAACGGCAGCCGCACGACGACGGGGCTCTCGCTGCCGGTCAAATGCGCGGCTGCCCAGGCCATCCACCATGCTATCGGCGGATGGTCGAAATAGCTGAGCTGCAGCTTGCGGCCGGCTGCGACCATGTAGCTCTCGTCGACGCCGAGACCGAGAGCCGAGGCAAACAGCAAGCGGGCGAGGAATGTCGCGAAGATCAGGACCGCGACGCCTCCACCGGGTGTCTTCAGCCAGGCAGCCGCTGCGCGCATTATCTGGCCGCGGGCGCGCAGCGGCATCTATCTGCGGCGGAAATATTCCTCATAGGGCGTGTCGTTCTTTACCAGCACGCCGCCGTCCACGGTCAATGCGACGCCGGTGATCATGCGCGCCGCGGGGCCGGCGAGGAACAAGATCGGGTCGGCGATGTCCTCGGGCTCGCACATGCGGCCGAGTGGAATTTTCTGGGCCCGCAGCGCTTTGGTCTCCTCCGACGGAATTGCTCCGCCGAATGCGGTTGCCGTCGGGCCGGGGCAGACAGCGTTGACGCGGATGCCGTCAGGCGCGAGCTCGTAGGCCGCGTGGCGCGTCAGCCCGAGCAGGCCGGCCTTTGACGCCGAGTAATTGGCCGTGCCGCCAAAGGAGATGCGCTGCCCGGCGATCGAGGCGACATTGACGATGGCGCCGCCGCGCCTTCGCATATATGGCAATACCGCCTGAATGCCGTTGAAGGCGCCCGTGAGGTTGACGGCAATAACCCGATCCCAATCCTCCGGGCTCATGTCAGGGATCATCCGCCGCACCGTAGTGCCGGCGCCGTTGACGAGAATGTCGATCCCGCCGGCCGCCTCGGCGATCTCGGCAGCCGCGGCATTAAACGCGGCGCGGTCGGCGACATCGACCGCATGCGCCGTGGCGTGGCCGCCACGGCCGGCGATCTCCTTTGCGACCTTATCGGCCGCCTCCGCGGCGCGATCGAGGACTGCGATTCGCGCTCCCGCAGCTGCGAAAGCGCGGCAAGTTGCAGCGCCGATCCCGTTTCCGCCGCCGGTGACCAGGGCGACTTTTCCGGCAAACTCGTTGGCCATTTCTTCAACCTCCATTATCGCAGCTCGTCGAGCAGCGCCTTTGCGTCTTTGAGATCGGGGGTGTCGAAGCCCTCGGTGAACCAGCCGTAGACCGGCGCGAGAAGGTCGCTGGGCTTCGGCGCGGCGGCCCTGGTCGCGGCGGAGCCGGGCGAGGCTCGCGGCGGCGCGCAATTCCCAGAGCTTGGCCTCCTGCTCCGCGGCGATGCTCAGGGCTTTGCTGATAGAGTTCCTCAGCGGCCTCGGGATATCCTTGCCGCAGCAGCAGCTGGCCTTTGTTCCGGTTCAGCTCCGCAGCGAACCAGCGCTGTCCTGTCCTTTCGACGATCTGCAAGGCATCGTCCAACAGGGTCACACCCTCTTCGATTTGCCCGGCAATGTCACACGCCCTGGCGAGCAGGGCAGTATTGTAGGGGGTCCACATCTCCGTCCCGGTGGCACGATAAGCCGCCCAACCGCTGCGAAGGAGTGATATCCCTCGGGTCAGATCACCAGTCTGGACCATGACCCAGCCGCGATGGACCGTTCCCATCGCACGCCAGACGGGGAAGCCCTGCTCGGTCGCTACCGCAACGAGCTGGTCCGCCCGCTCGTCCAACGCCACGTTGTCTCCCACAAGCGAAAGCGGCAGGGTGCCGAGTGACAAGCTCAAAGCTAAAGACGGCGGATTAGCCAACCTCCGAGCGTCAGCAATTGCCGCGCTGCTCCGCGCCAATGCCTGGTCGGGAAAGCCCAGACAGAACAAAATAATCGCCGAGTACGCTTGTAAGTTGGCGCGGGGGTCGCCGCTCCCAGCCTGCTGGCCCAGGCAGCGGTGGGAGATCGGATCATAGAGCGCAATCCCATCTTCCAAATGAGAATGGGATGAAGCAAATCTGCCGACGAGCATCAGGTCTCGACCGGAGGACAGGTGGCCCAGAACAAGCCCGGCGGAATCGTTGCGCTGGCGGCTCAGGTGCAGCAGATCCTCGTTCATGCGCTGCGCTACATCGAGTTCGCCGCGGCCCATGTGATAGACTGACTGGCCATAGGGAACCTGAAGGAACTCCAACGGGGAGCCCAACTGCTCCCACAGCACTCGTGCGCGCGCATAGGCATGGCCCGTTTCCGGCGCGGCGATAGCCTTTGACGGCGTGCAACACCGCGCCCAAGGCACTGTAGAATTCCAGTTCCCGTCGCTGACGTTCCGGGGTATCGGGCAACAGCGCTAACTGGTCCAGCCCCTTTTGGAATTGCGCGGACGCTTCCGCCATCGCGGAGCGGGCGGCGGAATTGTGACCGGCCTTCCCCCAATACACGACGGATTTTTCGGCAAGCCCGGCTTCCGCATAGTGCTGCGCGACCAGCTCGGGCTGGTTCTCCATCAATTCGGGGAAATGGGCTTCGAGCGCTGTCGGCGATCAGCGCATGCAATTGCTGCCGGGCACTGCGCAGTAGGCTGCCGTGCGCCACGTCTTGCACCAGCGCGTGCTTGAAGCTGTAGACCGCGTCGGGCGGCGTGCCGCGCTGGAACACTAGCTCGGAAGCGACGAGGCGAGCGAGAGCGGTTTGCAGCTCATCTCCCGGGAGACGGGAGACGACGCGCAGCAGCCCATAGGAAAACTCGCGTCCAATCGCCGCGCCGATCTGCGCCACCCGCCGTACAGACGACAGGCGATCGAGCCGTGCCATCAGCGAGTCATGCAAGCTGGTTGGAATTCCCATCAGTGGCACACCGCTCTCCAGCACGCTCTTGGTCACCTCCTCGACAAAAAGCGGTATGCCGTCGGTGCGGTCTGCGATCTGAGCAACGACTTCGTCGGGCAATGCTTTGCCCCCGGCGATCTGCTCGACCAAAATAATTCTGCCGCGCCGGTCCAGACGATTGAGCGCCAGCATCGTCACCTGCGGCTGGCCGGTCCAGGACGGCTGGAATTCAGGGCGAAACGTCACGAGCAGCAGCACCGGCAGGGTACGGACACGCTCGACAGTAACGTCGAGCAGCTCGCGCGAGGTCGGGTCGATCCAATGCGCGTCCTCGAAGACCATGACCACCGGTTCCTGGCGCGCCAGACCTTCGAGTTGCCGGATCAGCGCCTCCAGTGTCCGCTCCTTCTTGCGCTGCGGACTGAGGTTCGGCAAGGGGTGCCGCTCAGAACCCGGCAACGACAGCAGATCGGCGAGGAATGCCACATCCTCGTCTGGTGGTGCGGCGCGGGCCAGCAAGGCCTCCAGCTTTTCCAGCCTAGCCGCGGGCGGATCGTCGCGGGCGAACCCGGCTGCCCGGCCGAGCTGGTCGATGAAGGGATAGAGCGCGCTGTCCTGATGATAGGGCGAGCAGAAGTAGCGAAGGCGGATATGCGGCTCGGCGTGGTGGCGCTCCTCCAATGCCGCGACGAGGCGGGATTTGCCGATGCCGGGTTCGCCGGAGATGAGCACGACCTGTCCGTCGCCGGCCTTGGCGCGCGCCCAGCGGCGCAACAGCAGATCGATCTCCTCGTCGCGGCCGACGAGCCGGGACAGCGCCGATCCGCGCAAGGCCTCGAACCGGCTCGCGACAGCGCTCGGTCGCAATACCTGCCACGCCGGCACCGGCACGGCGATGCCTTTGACATCGACGGCGCCGAGTTCGCGGTATTCGAAGAGATCGCCGACCAGCCGGCGCGTGCTCGCGGCGATGACGACCGTGTCCGGCTCGGCCAGGGCTTGCAGCCGGGCGGCGAGGTTGGGCGTTTCGCCGACGACGGATTGCTCCTGCGCCGAGCCCTCGCCGATCAGATCGCCGACGACCACCAGCCCGGTAGCGATCCCGACGCGGGCCTGAAGCTTGACGGATTTGACATCGAGGCGACCGACGGCATCGATCAAGCCCAGCCCCGCCCGGACCGCCCGCTCGGCGTCGTCCTCATGCGCTCGCGGGTAGCCGAAACAGACCAACACGCCGTCGCCCATGTATTTGGCGACAAAGCCGTCGAACGCGGCGACCATCTTCGCGACGGCGCGGTGATAGGCGGCGATGACCTCGCGCAGATCCTCGGGATCGAGCTGCGCCGACAGCGCCGTCGAGCCGACCAGATCGCAGAACATCACCGTCAGCTGCCGGCGCTCCGCTTGTGCCCCCACCCTTCCCTCCCCCGCTTGCGGCCGATTGCGGGGGAGGGTTAGGGAGGGGGCTGCTGGCGAGCGCGGCCATGGCGTCCAGCAAGCGCCGGCGGTGCCCGACCAGGGTAACGCCGAGATCCTTCAGATCCTCAGCCGTCAGGCTCGGCAGCACCCCTGCGTCGATCTCGTTCGCCCGGAATGCCGGCTCATATTGCTCAAGGCCGAGCTTGCGCAGCCAATCCGTGACGTCCATAGCCGGCCGGGCCCCGTAGTAAGGGACGATCGCAGGGAGATTGGCACAGGCATTGCTGTGATGCGAGGATCTAAACCCGCAGAGGAGCAGACGATGACCCGTGACGAATTGACCCGCAAGATCCTCGCCGCCAAACGCAACAAGGCTCTGAGCTGGAAGACGATCGTCGCCGAGATCGGCGGCGGCTCGGCGGTGTATTTGACCGCAGCGCTGATGGGACAGATGAAGCTGCGCCCCGAGCAGGCCGAAAGCGCGGCCAAGCTGTTCGATCTTGGCGAGGATGAAACACTCTTGCTGCAGGAGATCCCCTACCGCGGCTCGTTGCCGACCGCGGTGCCGACCGACCCACTGATCTACCGCTTCTACGAACTCGTGCAGGTCTACGGCACGACCTGGAAGGAATTGATCCAGGAGGAATTCGGCGACGGCATCATGAGCGCGATCGATTTCGACATGTCGATCGAGCGCCAGCCCGACCCGAAAGGCGACCGCGTCAAGCTGACCCTCAGCGGCAAATTCCTCCCATATAAGGAATATTGACGCGTCGCTTGCCGGCGGAGGAAACCCGATGGACGTGATCGACCTCAATTGCGACATGGGCGAGAGCTTTGGCGCCTGGACGATGGGCAGCGACGCCGAGATGCTGAAGCATCGTGTCCTCGGCGAACGTCGCCTGCGGTTTTCACGGCGGCGACCCGCTGGTCATGTTCGACACCGTGACCCGGGCCAAGGAAAACGGCGTCGGGATCGGCGCGCATCCGAGCTTTTTCGATGTCTGGGGCTTCGGCCGGCGCCAGATCCAGGGCGAGAAGCCCGAGGACATCGAAAAGATGGTCGTCTACCAGATCGGCGCCTTGCAGGGGGTGGCGCGGGCGGTCGGCCACCGCGTCGGCCATGTCAAAGCGCACGGCACATTGGCCAACCTCGCCGCGGTCGACCGCGCGACCGCGCTAGCCATCGGTCGTGCCGTAGCGGCGATCGACCCAGAGTTGATCTATGTCGTGATGGCCGGCACCGAACTCGAACGCGCGGCGCATGAGCTGGGCCTCAGAATGGCGCGCGAGATCTACGCCGACCGCGCCTATGACGATACCGGCAACCTCGTTTCGCGCAAGCTTCCCGGGGCGGTGTTGCACGATCCGGAGGAGGCCGCCGCGCGGGTGCAGGCAATGGTTAGCGAAGGGGCGATCATCAGCACTTCCGGGAAGCGAATCCCGGTCTCGATCGAGACGGTCTGCGTCCATGGCGACAACCCGGCCGCGGTGGCGATGGCCGAGCAGGTCCGCGACGGGCTCGAAAAGGCCGGGATCGCGATCCGGCCGATGGCCGAGACGATCAGTTAGGCCTATCGTCATGGAGCCGCACAGATGACCGAAACCCTCCTCCCCACTACCGTCGTCGGCAGCTATCCGCAGCCTGACTGGCTGATCGATCGCGACAAGCTGACCCATCTGCCGCCGGTGCGGGTGCGGGCGAGCGAGCTGTGGCGGGTGCCCGAGCCCTGGCTCGAACAGGCGCAGGATGATGCGACCGTGCTGGCGATTCGCGATATGGAGCGCGCCGGCATCGACATCATCACCGACGGCGAGGTCCGCCGCGAAAGCTACTCGAACCGTTTTGCGACGGCGCTTTCCGGGATCGATCTCGACAACCCCGCGGCTGTGCCCGGACGCACCGGCGGCTCCGTTACGGTGCCGCGGGTTGTCGGCCCGATCCGCCGATTGCGCCCGGTCGAGGTGCGCGACGTCGAGTTCCTGCGGCGCAATACGAACCGCACGATCAAGATCACACTGCCCGGCCCATTCACGATGTCGCGTCAGGCGAAAAACGAATACTACAAGGACGAAGAAGAGCTGGTCATGGACTACGCCGCGGCAGTCAACGCCGAAATCCGCGACCTGAAGGCGGCCGGCGCCGATGTGATCCAGCTCGATGAGCCCTGGGTGCAGGCGCGCCCCGAAGAGGCGCGCCGCCTGGCGTTGCCGGCGATCGACCGGGCGCTCGAAGGCATTCCCGGACCGACCGCGCTGCACCTCTGTTTCGGTTATGCCTATGTCGCCCGCAACAAACCGAGCGGCTATTCTTTTCTGCCCGAGCTGACCGGCACGGTCGCCGAGCAGATCTCGATCGAGGCGGCGCAACCAAACCTCGATCTCGCCACCCTCGACGGCCTCGGCGACAAGACCGTAATCTTTGGCGTCATCAGCATGGGCGACCCGCAGCTGGAAACCGCGGACACCGTCGCCGCCCGGATCCGCCGCGCGCTCGAGCATCTCCCTCCCGAGCGGCTGATCCCGGCCCCCGATTGCGGCATGAAATACATCGCGCGCGACACCGCCTTCGCCAAGCTCAAAGCCCTCGCCGAAGGCGCAGCGATCGTGCGCCGCGAGCTGACCGGCCGGTGAGAGCGGCGGTCATCATTTTCCCCGGCTCCAACCGCGAGCGCGACGTCTGCGCGGCGCTGGCCCGCGCCTCCGGACGGGAGCCGCTGCGCGTCTGGCACCGTGACGCCGACCTGCCGCCGAGCGACCTTATCGTATTGCCGGGCGGCTTTGCCTACGGTGACTATTTGCGCTGCGGCGCCATCGCGGCACACTCGCCGATCATGCGCGAAGTGCGCGACCGCGCCGCCAAAGGCACACCCGTCCTCGGCATCTGCAACGGCTTTCAGATCCTGACCGAGGCGGGCCTCCTCCCGGGAGCGCTGCTGCCGAACCGCTCGCTGCGGTTCACCTGCCGCGATGTCGATCTACGCGTCGAGAACAACCAGACGATCTTTACCTGCGGCTATGAAGCCGGAGAGACGATCCGGGTGCCGGTCGCCCATCACGACGGCAATTACACCGCAGATCCCGAGACGCTCGACCGTCTCGAAACGCGCGGTCTCGTCGCGTTCCGGTATCGCGGAACCAGTGGCGAGCGGAACGAGGAAGCAAACTTCAACGGCTCGGCGCGCGCGATCGCCGGCATCTTCAACGAGACCCGCACCGTTCTCGGCCTGATGCCGCATCCCGAGAACGCAACCGACCGGCTACTCGGCCGCACCGACGGGCAAGCATTCTTCGATGGGCTGGTGAGTGCCCTGCAGTAGGGCGAGTTTGCGGGTGCAGGTCATGTCGCTCGTCTTGGAATTATCCCACTCTCCCCCCGCTTGCGGGGGGAGAGGGCAGGGTGCGGGGGGTGCTGGATGCACACTCGTTGAAAGGGCATTTTCTGCTGGCCCGGCCCCCCTCACCCCGACCCTCTCCCCCCGGCCGGCGGTGGGAGAGGGAGATGCGGGCTGCGGTCCTTGAGCTACGGCAGCAACATCACGCCGGAACTGGCCGCCGAGCACGGGCTCACTGCCGAGGAGTTCGAGCGCGCGGTCGCGATCCTCGGGCGCACCCCGAACATGACCGAGCTCGGGATATTCTCGGTGATGTGGAGTGAGCACTGCTCGTACAAATCATCGAAGATCTGGCTCCAGACATTGCCGACGACCGGGCCGCGGGTGATCTGCGGGCCGGGCGAGAATGCCGGGGTCGTCGACATCGGCGACGGCGACGCGGTCGTCTTCAAGATCGAGAGCCACAACCATCCGTCCTTCATCGAGCCTTATCAGGGAGCGGCGACCGGTGTCGGCGGCATTTTGCGCGATGTCTTCACGATGGGGGCGCGGCCGATCGCGATCCTCGATTCACTGCGCTTTGGCAGCCCGGGCCTTCCGCGGACCCGCCACCTATTGGCCGGCGTCGTGAGCGGGATCGGCGGCTATGGCAACTGCGTCGGCGTGCCGACGGTCGGCGGCGAGTGCGAATTCCACGCGTCATATGACGGCAACATTCTAGTCAATGCGATGTGCGTCGGGCTCGCCCGCGTCGACCGGATCTTCTATTCGGCGGCGGCAGGGCCGGGAAACCTCGTCGTTTATGTCGGCGCCAAGACTGGACGCGACGGGATCCACGGCGCGACGATGGCGTCGGCAGAGTTCGGCGGCGACGCCGGGGAGAAGCGGCCGACCGTGCAGGTTGGCGATCCGTTCACCGAGAAACTGCTGATCGAGGCCTGCCTCGAGCTGATGGAGCAGGACGCGATCGTCGCGATCCAGGACATGGGCGCAGCCGGGTTGACGTCATCATCAGTAGAGATGGCCGGCAAAGGCGGGCTCGGCATCGAGCTCTATCTCGAACGGGTGCCGGTGCGCGAGAGCGGCATGACACCCTACGAGATCATGCTGAGCGAAAGCCAGGAGCGCATGCTGATGATCCTGCGCCCGGGGAGCGAGGCTGAGGCGCGCTGGATCTTCGAAAAATGGGAACTTGACTTCGCCGTGATCGGCCGCGTCACCGACACCGGACGGCTGGTATTGCGGAGCGGCGAAGGGATTGCCGCCGAGATCCCGGTCGGGCCCTTGGTCACTGAAGCCCCGATGTACCAGCGGCCATGGCGGCGTCCCGATCCCGAACCGGAAATCGACCCGACTTCGCTTCCCGACCGCGACCCGCTCGAATGCCTTCAGCGGCTCCTCGCCTCGCCGGCACTCGCCTCGAAGCGCTGGATCTGGGAGCAGTACGACCACCTCGTGACGGGCAATACCGTCAAGCGGCCCGGCGGTGACGCCGCGGTGGTTCGGGTTTCCCGCGATGGGAAAGCCCTGGCATTGGCGACCGACTGCACCGCGCGTTATTGCCGCAGCGATCCGGTCCGCGGCGGCGCGCAAGCCGTCGCCGAGAGCTGGCGCAACCTGACAGCGGTCGGCGCGGAGCCGCTGGCGATCACCGACAACATGAATTTCGGCAATCCGGAGAGGCCCGAAATCATGGGCCAATTCGTCGGCGCGATCGAGGGCATGCGGGAAGCCTGTCTCGCCCTCGACTACCCGGTCGTCTCCGGCAATGTGTCGCTCTACAACGAGACGAGCGGGCGGGCGATCCTGCCGACCCCGGTGATCGGCAGCGTCGGGCTGATCGCCGATGCGGTCACCGCGGTCGATCTCGCGCTAAAGCGCGACGGGGATGCCGTGATCCTGATCGGAGAGACAAGCGGCCATCTCGGCGCGTCCTTGTATTTGCGCGAGATCGAAGGCCGCGAGGCGGGCCCGCCGCCAGTCGTCGATCTCGCCGCCGAACGCCGCAACGGCGATTTCGTCCGCAGGATGATACAGGACGGGTTTGTCGCTGCCTGCCACGATCTGTCGGATGGCGGGCTTCTCGCCGCAATTGCCGAGATGACGATGGCGGGTCTGCGCGGCTTGGCGCTCGATCCCCTTCCGACCGAATTGCCGCTGCACGCTTACCTTTTTGGCGAAGACCAGGCGCGCTACTTGATCGAAGGGAAGGATGCGCAGGCGGTGTTGGAGGCTGCGCAGACGGCGGGGGTTCCGGCCCGCGTGATCGGCGTGGTCGGCGGGGCTTCGTTGACACTCCCCGGCTACGGTGCCATATCGGTTGATGCATTGAAGGCCACCAACGAGGCTTGGCTGCCGGGCTATATGGCGCAGGCTTGAGCGGAGGGAGTCAGGGGATGGCAATGGACGCGGCGATGATCGAGCGGCTGATAAAAGAGAGCCTCCCCGACGCCCAGGTCTCGATCGAAGACCTGCGCGGCGACGGTGATCATTACGCGGCGCATGTCGTTTCCGGCGCGTTTCGCGGCAAGACGCGGGTGCAGCAGCACCAGATGGTGTACCAGGCCCTGCGCGGCCGGATGGGCAATGAGCTGCACGCGCTCGCCTTGCAGACCGGCGCACCCGAGGACTGACGCAACCTTCGCAAACGGCAACTTTCCCGAAATCGAGGACAGAAAATGGACGACACGGTTCAACAGCGTATCCGCCAGAACATCTCCGAGACCCCCGTCGTGCTGTTCATGAAGGGATCGCCGGTCTTCCCGCAATGCGGGTTTTCCGCCGCGGTGGTGCAGATCCTCAGCCATCTCGGGGTCAAGTTCAAAGGCGTAGACGTGCTGTCCGACCCGGGTATCCGCCAGGGCATCAAGGAATTCTCGAATTGGCCGACGATCCCGCAGCTCTATGTCAACGGCGAGTTCGTCGGCGGCTGCGACATCATCCGCGAGATGTTCGAAACCGGCGAATTGCACCAGCTCTTCGAACAGAAAGGCGTCCCGGTCCGCGCCTGAGCCCGCGGGCGCTCGATCAGCCGGTGGTGAGGAAGTTTCGGAACGTCAGCGGATCGCTGATGTTGCGGATCGGCTCGAAGGCGCTGCCGACGCCGCGGACGATAACTGTGCCATAGCCGGACAGGCGGCCCGTCACGGTTTGATCGACGGTGACGCTTTCGACCTTGGCCCGGTTCATCTCGAGGGTATGACGTGCGAGCAGGCCGGTCTTGTAGATGACGCGCTGATCGGTCACCGCCAACTCGGTCGACGCGCGGCGGATGAAGGCGCCGATAGCCGACGATAGTGCCAGCAGGGCAAAGATCACCCCGGCGATTCCGAGGGCGAGACCTAGGCTCTGATTGTTCGCCCTGTACCAGGCCGCCACTGCCAAGATTATCGCGACAATCAGCAATAGAATGGCTCGCCAATAAATGACCGGGTGCAGCCGCGTCGAATAGACAATCGTTTCTCCCGGTTGCAGTACCCGTCTTACATAGCGCATCGCTGCGGGTATCCTCGTCGATCCATCCATCCGGCCGGCCCGCGGGCCCTCGCGCCGGCCCGCGATTGCCGGCGACTCATCTCCCTCAGGTTGACGCTTCCTTACGGCGGGTGCAACTCGCTCGTCGAGCCGGATGCAATGAGCACGTTTGTGCCGTGGTCGATCTGTGGCAGGCTATGCTGCATGCTCCCCGACGGCTTCGAGAGTGCGCGTCTGATCTTGCGCCCGATCGCTAAAGGCGACGCACCCGCGATCTTTACGGGGTATGCGCAAGATCCGCTTGTCGTGCGGTTCTTGACTTGGCGCCCGCACGGGGCCTTCTCCGAGACGGAGGACTACATCGCCCGCTGCATGGCCGCCCCGCCCGACAAAAGCCGTACCTACGTCCTGATTGGGCGGGGTGAGAGCCAGCTGCTCGGTGCTTTCGAGCTACGACGGCCCAAGCCTTTTATGCTCGATTTCGGATACGCGTTGGCTCGTATCTATTGGGGGCGCGGCCTGATGACCGAAGCGCTAGCAGAGGTCGTCGACTGGGCCATGCGCCAGGAACTCGATCTGGCGCATCGGCGCCGTATGCGATGTCGAGAACCCCGCCTCGGCCCGTGTCATGGAAAAAGCCGGGCTGCGAGGGGAAGGGGTTTTGCGGCGCTGGATCATTCACCCGAATATCGGCTCGGAACCGAGAGACTGCTTCAGCTACGCCAAGATCCGCTGAGTTTTCGAGACAAAAAGGACTATTCGGCCGCGTGGCGGGCATTTGCTGGGCCGAGATGCCGGCGGAGCGCCGCAGCGAGCGCATCCGCCTCGGCTTCGGTCGTGTCGAAACGGCACACGAAACGGGCGAGTGTCCGGCTTCTGCGATAGAACTGGAAGCCGTCCCGCTCCAGGGCGTCCATAGTCCCGTCCGGGAGTTCGAGAAAGATCTCGTTCGCCTCGATCGGAGCCAGCAGCCGGGCTGCCGAAATGTCGCGCAGACCGGCGGCGATACGCGCCGCAATCCGGTTCGAGGCCCGCGCCATCTCGACCCAGAGACCGTTCTCGACGTAGGCGATCAGCTGCGCCGAGGCAAAGCGCATCTTGGACCAGACCTGGCCGGCGCGGCGCAGCTGCACCGCAAGGCCGTCCGCGAGGTCGGGCGCAAAGACGACAATCGCATCGCACAACGCCCCGCCATTCTTGGTGGCCCCGAACGACATGATGTCGATCCCGGATCGCCAGGTCATATCGGCCGGGCTGCATCCGAGCCGCGCCACCGCATTGGCGAAACGGGCCCCGTCCATGTGGAGCCTGAGACCGCGCCGTTTTGCGACCTCGGCTACTGCCCGAATCTCGTCGACGGTGTAGACCGCTCCGAGATCGGTCGCCTGGGTCAGGCTGACTGCGCTCGGCTGGCCTCTATGCAGCTGCGCCGGCGAGATCCCCGCCAGTGTCTCGGCGAGCAGACCGGCTTCGATTTTGCCGTGTTGCCCGCCGATAGTCGCCAGCTTGACGCCGCCGCCGAAAAACCCCGCAGCATTAGCTTCTGAAGTGTTGATGTGTGCAACTTCGCTGCAATAGACGATGCCCCAGGATGGGCCGAGCGCGGCCAGAGCCAAGGCATTGGCGGCGGTCCCGGTCGCGACCGGAAAAACCCGCACCGAGGTTTCGAACAGGTCTGAAAAGCGCCTCTGCAGGTCCGCCGTACACTCGTCGGCGCCGTATCCCAATGCCGTATCGTGATTGGCCCGAACCAGCGCCTCTAGGATCTGCGGTGCGGCTGGGCCTGTGTTGTCGCTGCGGAAATCGATCATTGCGGTCGCTTCTGTGGTCGTACGCGCCAGCTTACCCCTTTTTGCCTGGGACGCCGCGGGAGTGAGCCACCCGGAGCACGACCATATGCCGACCGCGCGGCTGGCCGGCATATGCTGGGGCATGCAGGTGCGCACCGCGCAGGATGATCGGCTGCGCCCGGGCGCGAAACGGTATTGCGGCGGTATGAATGGGCTTGGCGCCGCCTTTCCCAGATATCTGCACAGCTGCATGGGTGACGGGCGGATTCGTCGCCGCCTGGCCGACCCGCTGGGCCGAAGCGGGGGCTATCTGCGGCGAAGCCATCAGCACCGGCGCGTCCTGCAACCGCTTCTCAGGAAGGGAAACGCGCGCGGACGCGACTGAGCGTCCATTGGTAAACACCAAGCGCGGCACCACGGTCGCGAACAGCCGGTTGGCGAAGTCCTCGTCGAACGCTTCCAGAGGCGGCTCTCCGTCCGCTCGCACCCCGATCGCCGCAACATCTTTGACGCTCCCGAAATTCAGGTTGCGAACGTAGTGGAGGTCTCGCGTGTAGCTCGGCCAATAAGCTTCACCTGGGGCGAGCGGGAACCACGCGACCGTAGCTCCTTCCTCCGAGCTCAACCCGACGCCTGGCGTGCCGAGGAACGCTACGACCGCCGGCGCGTAAAGCGGCCGCTCAACAAAATTTCCGGGAACCCAAGCCCAGCGGTCGTCAATGAGCGCCCACCGGCCATAATGCGACGGCGCGAAACCCCACGGCTGATCGTCGAGCCAGGTCCAACCCCACGGCGCAATCCAGCTCCAATGCCCGAAGCGATAGGGCGCCCAGTCTTCCGGCTGGGTCGGAAACCATACAAGCCCGTATTGCGCGTCGATCTTCCAGATGCCGGCAAAATCGAGCTCGTCATAGCCGGTCATGTATCGTGAAAGGTAATAGGGCGCGGCGAGACGTGTCTCGTCGTGGTCATGGTCGCGGCACCACGCGACAAAGTCATCCGCCGTGGCCGGTTCGATCGAGATGGCGTCAGCCGCCTCCGACTCCGTCAGGACCGCGGCTTGACCGCTCTCGATGCGTTTGTCGCCGCCCACCCCGGCGAAATGCGCCGTTCCGTCGAAAACCGCGAGGCGCAGTAGCCGGTCACCCCCTCCGGCATCGATGTCATACCTGCCGGGAGCCAGCAGCCAAATGTCGCCCTGCAGAACATCGATCTCGACGGTTTCATTTTCGCCGGCCTGACGCGCATGAAAGCCAATTCGCCCGCGCGAAAGGATGATTTGAGTGACCCCGTCGCGCAAACTCGCGATTTCGATCTCGCTGCCATTGGACAGGTCGATTGTATTCGCGCCGATGCGGATCTCGGCGCGCGCTCTTGGGTCGGTGCGCAAAGCCTCGCCGGTGAAGACCGGCTGGTTCAACTCGGCATCAGCCCAGGCGCTCCCGCCGGAGACTCGGAAGTCGACACTTCGCGCGACTAGGCTAACCCGCCCGACGAGGCCCGGCGGCGACCAGTCGGACAGCAAAGGAGCGCTCGCCTCGACAGGCGGCAGCGCCTCGGTCGCGGTCATCTCTTGCGCGAGTGCCGGAACGAGCCCAGCAACCATGGCGATGCAATAGATGCAGACAAACAATCGCATGGGTCTAACCCCCCAAGCGTCCCCTCCCGAAACTTTAGCAGATAATTTTCACAGACAATCGACAAATTGCAGCAATCGCGGTTAACTCGCGATCCCTGCTGGATACATACCGAAAGCTTTCGGATAATGGTCGGGTTACTACCCGAGGACATTGCCGTCATCGTGCTCGGGTCGGGGGGTGCCGCGCTCGGCCGGCGACTGCGGACCGCGCTGGCCGGTGCCCGGCTGCACGGGCCGCGCGCACACCCCGGCGACTGGGACGAGAGCTACGATCGGGTGTCTGCCCATATCGGCGGGCTGTTCGAAGCGGGGCGGCCAATCGTCGGTATCTGCGCCAGCGGCATCCTGATCCGCTCTGTCGCCCCCTTCCTCGCCGCCAAACAGGAGGAGCCGGCGGTCGTCGCGGTCGCCGAGGACGGCTCGGTAGCGGTGCCGCTGATCGGGGGACATCATGGCGCCAATGCACTGGCCCGCGGCATTGCCGAGCTTACCGGCGGCATCGCGGCGATAACCACCGCCGGGGATGTGCGCCTGGGCGTCGCGCTCGACGAACCGCCACCCGGCTGGCACATCGCCGATCCGGACAAGGTGAAGCCGATCGTATCGGCGCTCCTTCGGGGTGAGCGCGTGTCCTTGGTCGACGAGACGCGGTGCGCCGGATGGTTGCGGGCCGGAGCAATCCGCTGGGCGGAACAAGGGGATCGACGGGTGGTCGCGACGGACCGGTCGGGGGAAGCCGAAACCGACGCCCTGGTGTTTCACCCGCCGGTCCTGGCGCTCGGCATTGGTTGTGAGCGCGGCTGTTGCGCGGAGGAAATCGCGGATCTCGCGTGCTCGGCGCTCGCCGAGGCGGGACTCGCGGCGGGTGCGGTAGCGGCGGTCGTATCGGTCGAGTTGAAGCTCGCCGAGCCGGCGGTCCATGCGCTCGCAGCGGAACTCGGAGTGCCGGCGCGGTTTTTTCCCGCTTCACGTCTCCTAACCGAGACGCCGCGTCTGTCAGAGCGCTCGGCGGCGGCGTTTCGGGCGACCGGCTGTTGGGGCGTCGCCGAAGGGGCCGCGCTCGCCGCGACCGGACCGGATGGCGTTCTGGTGTTGCCTAAGCGGAAATCGCGGCGCGCGACTTGCGCTATCGCGCGCGCGCCGCTGCCGATCATTGCCGAGGCAATTGGCCGGCCACGAGGAAGTCTCGCCGTGATCGGGGTCGGGCCGGGCGATTCGGACTCGCGCACACCGGAGGCGAGCATGGCGTTGGCGCAGGCGAGTGATGTGGTCGGTTACAGCCTTTATCTCGACCTGCTCGGCCGCGCGATCGAAGGCAAGAGTTGCCATCCAGGCGCGATCGGCGACGAGGAAGCGCGGGCGCGTCTGGCGCTCGATCTCGCCGCCGAGGGACGGTCGGTGGCGCTCGTCTCCTCCGGAGACGCCGGCATCTACGGCTTGGCGCCTCTCGTCTTCGAGCTGCTCGATGCCCAGGCGAAGCCGGAATGGCGCACGATCGATCTGATGGTTATCCCAGGCGTCTCTGCATTTCAGGCCGCCGCCTCGCGGGCCGGCGCGCCGCTCGGCCACGACTTCTGCGTGATCTCGCTGTCGGATCTGATGACGCCATGGGAGACGATCCGGGGTCGGCTGGAGGCGGCGGGAATGGCAGATTTTGTCATCGCGCTATATAACCCGCGCTCGGCGCGACGGCAGCCTCAATTGGCCGAAGCGACGGATGTGTTACTGCGGCATCGCTCGCCCGAGACACCCGTCTTCGTTGGCCGCAATCTCGGGCGTGACGGGGAAGAGCGGCGCATCATCTGCTTGTCGGAACTGGCCGGCGCCGAAATCGACATGCTGACGATCGTCCTCGTCGGCAGCAGCCGCACCCGTCGGATCGACGGCGATCCCCTGCGCCTCTACACGCCGCGCGGCTATTTCGATCACACCTTCCCGTGACGGTGCATTTCATCGGCGCCGGTCCCGGTGCGCCCGACCTGATCACGGTCCGCGGGCTGCGGCTGATCGAGCGCTGCCCGGTTTGCCTTTACGCGGGTTCATTGGTGCCGGTCGAGATCCTGGCCTCGGTCCCGCCGGGAGCACTGGTGATCGACACCGCGCCGTTGACCCTCGACGAGATCGTCCGCCATCTCGCGGATGCCGACCGTAGCGGGCTCGATGTCACGCGGCTCCATTCCGGCGATCCGTCGCTTTATGGGGCGATCGCCGAGCAGATGCGGCGGCTCGAGACGCTCGGCATCCCATTCGACGTGACGCCGGGGGTGCCGTCCTTTGCGGCAGCAGCGGCCGCGCTCGGCCGCGAGCTGACCCTGCCGGAAATCGCGCAGACCGTAATCCTGACGCGCACCGCGACCCGCTCCTCGCCAATGCCCGAGCGCGAAACTCTGGAGCGGCTAGGGGCGAACGGCGCGACCTTGGCCATCCATTTGTCCGTCAACAATCTCGCTCGCGTCGTGCGAGCGCTGACGCCGCACTACGGGCCGGATTGTCCCGCCGTCGTCGCCTACCGGGTCAGCTGGCCGGACGAATGCCTGATCCGCGGCACCCTCGCCGACATCCGGGACAATGTGAAACAGGCGGGCATCACCCGCACCGCCTTGGTGCTGGTCGGGCATGCCCTCGGCGATAGAAACGGTGCGGAGAGCCGGCTCTACGCGCCAGACCATGACCACCTGATGCGGCCCCGAAGAGAACTTAGACATGAACGAGACGACTTTTAACGAGCTGGCAGGCTGGGTGACCGAGGCCGGGCTTGTCGGCCGCAGCGAAACCGAGGTGATGGCCGGCTTCTGCCGGCGCGTCACCGAGGCCGGGCTTCCGTTGGCCCGCGCCCTCGTTATCCTAGACACTCTTCATCCGATCTATGAGGGCCGCGCTTTCCGCTGGCGCTCGGATATGCCCGAGGCGGCCGAAGCGGTCGACTATGGCCGGACCAATGAAGGCGAGGCCGCCGAAAATTGGCGCAACAGCCCCTTTTTCCATCTGTTGCAATCAGGCGAAACGGCGATGCGGCGCTGTTTGGCCGCCGGTGACCCGGCCGATTTCCCGACCATCGCGCAGGCCCGTGACGAGGGAGCAACGGACTTTCTGGTGCTCATCCATCGCTTTGCCGCCGAGGGCGTCATCGGCGAGATGGACTGCGTCTATTCGACCTGGTCCAGCGATGCGGCGGATGGCTTCGGCGAGGCCGCAGTCGGCGCGCTGAAACGGCTAGCCCCGTTTCTCAAGCTGGCGATCAAATCCGCCGCACTCGCACGAATGGCCGGGACGCTCGCCGAAACTTACCTCGGCCGCGACGCTGGCCGGAGAGTCATGAGCGGACGGATCGTGCGTGGGGTCGCCGAGAAGATCGGCGCGGTGCTGTGGTACAGCGACCTGCACGGCTACACGAACATTTCCGACAATGCCCCGCCGGAACAGATCATTCCATTGCTCAATGATTACGCCGAAGTCGTCATCTCCGCCGTGCACGGGCACGGCGGAGATGTGCTGAAATTGGTCGGCGACGGCACCCTCGCCATCTTCACTACTGAGAACCGCGAGGAAGCATGCCTTGCGGCGCTCGCGGCGGCGGCGCAGGCGCGCAAAGGAGCCGCCAAGCTTAATCAAAACCGAAGCCAAGCCGGCCTGCCGACGACCGCCGTCTATCTCGCGCTGCATGTCGGCGATGTCTTCTACGGCAATGTCGGCAGCAAGGATCGTCTGGATTTCACGGTCATCGGCCCGGCCGTCAACGAGGTCAGCCGGATCCTGGCGATGAGCCGGTCGGTCGAGCAGGATCTGTTGCTGTCGTCGAGCTTTGCCGACGCGCTCGGCCCGGAAACGCGCCGACGGCTGGTTTCGGTCGGCCGCTACGCGCTGCGCGGAGTCGCGCAACCGCAGGAGCTATTCATCCCCGAACCCGGTTTTCATATTGCACTGCCGGCGAGCCTGGACCCCATATAAGGGCCAGGGTCGCTTAGTCGATCGGGTCAGCTGCAACACGCCCAAACATGCGAAAGTCGCGAAAGACGCCCTTGAACCAGGCCTTTTGTTTCAGCGTCCCCTCGTAATTGAAACCTGCCTTGACGGGGACCCTGTCGCAGGCGGCGCTTCCATGCGGTTCAATCTGAAATCTCTGTGTCCACAAGCGACAACCGCGCGGGCCGCTTCGGTCATGAGACCGCGACCCCACCGAGGTTGTCCGGCAGGTTCAGGCCATCATCACCAGCGATAAACGAGATCCCCGAGGCAGGCGAATTCTTGGTTTGACGGCATCGGGATTAAGCTGCCGGGGGTGCGCGCTTCGAAATCGAAATGCAGTGGGGTGCAATCGGGTGGTCGATGCCGGCCACGTTCGGGCTACGCGGTGGGCGCGCCGGGCCGGGGCGTCATTGCCCTGATCGGTGCCGGTTCATTTCAACTGACGGCGCAGGAGTTGGCGCAGATGATCCGGCGGAAGCTGCCAGTCATCATCTCACTGATGAACAATCATGGAGATACACGATCGAGGTCGAGATGCACGACGACCCCTACAACCACATCAAGAAATCGAACTATGCCGGACTGATCCAGGCCTTTAACGCCGAGGACGGTCCGGGCGGTGGCATGCGCGTCGCCACCCGGCGGATAGTTTGCCGAAGCGATCAGGTGGCGCGCGCCAATCACGACCGGCCGACGCTGACAATATGCGAGATCGCGCATGATGACTGCACGGCGGACCTGATCTCGTGGGACCGACAGGTCACGACCGCGGCGGAAAGCGGTGGCGGACGGCGGCGGGATTTCGCGAGATCGTCGCGTGGACAGAAGACCACGCTGCGGCACGCTTGCGGGTATAAGCTGTCGAATGAACTTTCCAAATCGTTTTGAAAGGATGGATGGGAAGCGGACGGATGTTGGGATTTGAGAAGGGCGGGGTGCTGTCGGGTTGGGCACGTATCGAGATTCTGACCTGGTATGCGGTCAACCCCAAGGAGGAGTGATCGGGGATCGATGGTGACTTATGCGACTGAATATTGCGTGATTTTTGTGTTGCTTCTCGTGACCGCCTATGTCGTTCCGGCGGGTTTGTTCCACTACTTGTTTTCCACGCGCCGCAGTCCGGCGACCGAAGCCATGCGGATCCAGAAACGGCGGCCCCCACCGAAGGATATCCGTCGCGAGATTCGCCACTCAGTCGTGGCGCTGCTGCTGTTCGCGGTTTATTCCCTGATCGTCTATCATGCCGCCAGGAACAGTGCGACGGCACTCTATTTCGACTTCAGGGAATACCCGTGGTGGTGGGCGGCGGCGGGGTTCGCCGCCACGATGGTTCTGCATGACATTTATTTCTACACGACCCACCGGTTGATGCACCTCGCTCCGCTGTTCAAGGCGGTCCACGTCGGACACCACAGATCGATCACGCCGACACCCTGGGCAATTCTGTCGTTCCAACCGTTGGAAACTATTTCTCAGTTCGGCTTTTTTGCCCTGGTGATTTTCTTCCTGCCGCTCCACCCAGCGACGTTGCTCGCATATCTGCTGTTTGACGGCATCGTCAACGCCGCTGGGCATTGCGGGCACGAATTCGTCCCGCCAGCCTCACAGAAGCATTGGCTGCTCAAATACCTCAACGCGGTGACCCACCACGACCTGCACCATTCCCGGTTTCGCTACAATTTTGGGCAATATTTCAACATTTTGGACCGCCTCTTCGGCACCTTCTTAGACCGTCCGGCAGCGTGATCGGGCGCGAACCCGGCTTGCGCAGTATGATTTCGATCGTCATCCCGACCTTGAACGAGGCGAAGATTATTGAATCGACGCTGCGAACGCTGGCAGAGACGCTCACCCTGCCGCATGAGGTGATCGTCTCGGACGGGGGCAGTTCCGACCGGACGGCCGAATTGGCGGCCCGAGATGCGAATACCGTCGTCATTTATTCCGGAACAGGCCGTCAGACGATTGGCGAAGGGCGTAACGACGGCGCCAAGGCTGCCGCCGGCGATTTTCTCGTCTTTCTTGATGCTGACTGCGTCATCCCGGAACCGGACCGGTTCTTTACGCAGGCGCTCGCGCATTTTGAGAGAGACCCGGGGTTGGTCGGGCTGACCGCGTACCTGCGCGTGTTCCCGGCGGACGAGACGCTAGGCGACAAGCTCGTCTCGGGCATCGCCAACCTTGGCCTCTGGGTCGCCAACAACATAGTGAAACGAGGGGCTTCGTTCGGCGAATTTCAGATGATCCGGCGAGAGGCGTTTGCCCGCGTGGGCGGGTTCCGTGCGGATCTGATCGCGTTCGAAGACGCCGACATGTTTCGCCGTCTTTCCCGGATCGGCCGCACGAGGATCGCTGCGGACCTTCGTGTGCTGCACAGCGGTCGACGCGGCCATCAGGTCGGCCATCCGCAATTGATCGCGATGTGGCTCGTGAACATGGTCTTTGTCGCGGTCCGCGACCGGACCTTCAGCAAAGAATGGAAGCCCATCCGCTGAATTGCGCCTGGCGGCCCGCCGGGGTGCAGCACGATTCGTCGCGAAGCCGCAGGGGGGTGTGGCTGCGACCGGAACGGCGATCGCCGAAGGCCGGTGCTTCGCGGTTAAAAGCGCATCGGCGACGGTACGCAATCTCGCGGAATCGCCGATACGGCGCGGCACGGCACGCTCTTCATAGAGGGGCGATCCTCGATCCCTCTCGCGCATCGCCCGCAGACCGTCAATCGGCGCCGGAGTGTTCCGTCGTGCTCGCACATGAGCGATTTGTGTCATTCTCGCGTGACTCAAGCATTTCGGTGAACAGTTCATTCATCTTATTCACGTAATGCTTACTGTGAAAGTAGTCGTCGTAAATTGATCCCGCTTTAGGGTTGTCACCAAGACGGCGTGCAAGCGTCATCATCATGGCCTCGGCGAATTGCCGAGGGGTATCCCGAACAAACTCAGTACAAAGTTCTTGTACGTGATCAGGAAGACCTCTAAGAGAGTCCGTGGTAGCGATAACGGTCTTCCCCGCACAGAGCGCCTCAATGAATTTCAAAGAGCATCCAGTTCCCACAAGCGACGGCGCTAGCACTGCATTTGACGCGGAATAGTAAATTCCTACGTCTGGCACACTTCCTACAAAATATTGTTTATGCTTTTCGTATAACCCTTTATCCATGTAACGGATAAGTTCTTTGATACGCCCAACTATGGCGATTCGCGGGAGTGGTCCTTTCAAGAGAGGAAAAACCTCGGTAAGCAACCATTTCACTGCGACGACGTTGGCGAAATTATTGTTTCCGATATAAAGGAAATCAAACTGGTTCCCATAGGCGCGCCCTCTAATCTGAGCCAGTGATTTTTCAAGATGAGGGTTGAGGCATGGGATCACAAGGCGATGGCGAATTTGCGGCAATTCTTGCTCGAACAAATCTTTATCATGTTTGGAACAGTGGATTAAAACGTCCGCACTCCTATATAACGATAGTTCTGCTTGAAGCAGATCAGAATATCTTTCCTTTCGCCCGCTGAAGGGATTTTCTGCACCTCTCTTCGCGTAGGTTTTCGCTTGTACATCGTGCGTATCGCATATTAGGCACGGTGTGCTGCCAGTTCGTCGAAATATCAGCTCTCGAATTCGAATGCCAAGGAGCATTTCGAACGCGTGATTTACGTGGATGATATCGATCCGATAGTTGTCGATAAAATCTAAAATGCCGGCTCGCCACTCACTACCAGCAGCATATCTGGCATCGATGGAAAGGGAATCGTCACGCCCGGATAAAATCCAGTCCAGAAATGATTTGCTTAGGTATCGCCGCCTCGCATCGTGAGTTACACCGTACGCGACATTGGATATTCCATCATAATGCATTTCGGTTTTAAGTTCATTAATTTCCTGGCCGCTGGGGGAGGCGTATAGAGGGCCAATAACAAGCCAAGTTTTATGACCGTACCTTTTGTGTGCGGCAGCTTGTGCTGCGAAGATATTTGAACTTCCGGTGTTCGGCCAAGGAGGGGCGACTATAATGGCTCCGGCACCTCGCGGATGATGGGTTTTAGAATACACCTCACGCAGTTCGCGCGCGCTCAGTGCAAGCGGGGAAAGCGTGGACCGGCCGATACGGTCAGCGGAGCGCGAAGCAAGGCGTAGGCGCAATACGTGGCCAATCTTGTCGACAACGCGAGTGCGCGCCACACCCGCGCCGGCGCGGGACTGCTCCGGCTCGATACCGCCACAGAGGGCGACAATCACCAGGCTGTAGGCGAGGTCCATGTCTCGCTTGAGCGCCGCGGCACTTCGGAACGAGCCAAATAGTTGGCTGCCGTCGCTCCTGCGGGACAGTCGTCGCAAGGCTATCTCGGAGAGGGCAGGCGCATGCTCCGGTCCGCTCAGCAGGTCCGATACCGCCTGCCACGCGGCGCGACGACGGAACCAACTCTGCGTTAACCGTTCCGGCGGGATCACATGCTCGACCACGGCTTTGGGTGCATATATGGCCAGCTTGCCCATCGCCCTCACGCGCTCGCTCGCCTCCATCTCCTCGTTCGACAGGAGCGTCGACCCCGAGCCCACGCGGCCGAGCCTTGTGGAGAAACCGCCGGCGGCAATCAGACACGCCCTGTCGAACGAAATGTTGCACCCGGCAAGCCATTCTCCTGCGGACAACTCACGTAGCTCCTGGCCCAAATCGATGAGCGAGAGATAGCCGAGCAATGGCTTGCCCAGCCAGGCCGGTTTCTCGTCAATCCAGCGCGGCACAATCGGGCCGCCCACGATCCCCGCCCGGCTATCGAATGCAGCGTGAGCGTGCAGCAGCTCTTTGGCCCAGGACGGGTGAGCGCGTGCGTCGTCATCGATGAAGGCGACGATGCGGCCAAACGCCGCCGCCGTGCCTATGTTGCGCGCATGGGAAAGTCCCGGCTTCGGTTCGACAAGGTAGGTGAGATTGGGCAAGCCTGTATAGCGCTGTCCGAATCGCGCGGCACCAGTTTGATCCGGCGAGTTGTCGACCACGATAATCTCGAGCAAGCCGGCCGGAACGTCCTGTTCCACCAGCGATTTCGATCGCCTCCGGCAACAAGTGGTACCGGTTGTAGGTGCAGATGACTGCCGACAGGGCGATCTCGCCCTGTTCGGAAGACCGCGAGACGGGCGAGGCTAAGAAGCTGTTCGCATCGGTGGTCGACATGAGGGTAGCTGCTCGAGCTTGACCGCGGCGATGTTAGCTCGTTTCGAAAGATTTCCAATCGCAGGCGGCACGCGGCTTGTCCATTCGTCTTTGGTGAGCCTAATGATCGATCATTCACCGGAAAATGGAAGGCGATTCGCTGATTTACGCGCCTTTCGACATCCCCGCGAGCCTTCGGCTCAGGCGCTGATCGACCGCTGAAGCTGCGTTGGTGTGCCACCTGTTTTGACAAGGTCATCGGACGCAATTGCCTCCAGCGGTGGCGGTGCGGCGCCAACTCAAGTTATGATTTGGGAGTTTGACCGTCGGGAGGCGCCGCTGCGGCGCGCTGGTGGGGGTATCCGTTCGGCTCTATGACGACATCCGCTTTCCTTGGCATCGTCGGCCGAACGGCCGACATCACCCTGATCGTGGTCCTCTTGGCGCAATCGGCGTTGGCGTTCCGCGTGTCGCAGACAGTGCTGCTCCACCTCCGTTATCGGCGTATCGGGATCGAGCAAGAACGGATTGCGCTTACCCAACCGCTTCCTGCCGAGGATCGACTTCCCGCCGTTCTCATTCAGATTCCCACATTCAACGAAGGTCACCTTGTGCGGCGCGCTGTTGACGCGGCGGTATCATTGGATTGGCCGCGTGAGCAACTGCAAATACAGCTGCTCGATGACAGCACCGATGCGAGCGCTGAAATAGCCCGGACAACCGTTGCGGAATTCAGCCGGCGAGGCCACGATGTCGTTCTGATCCAGCGCTCGCACCGCGCCGGCTTCAAAGCCGGGGCGCTGACGGCCGGACTCGCTTGCTCCAGCCAGCCGTTTGTCGCGGTGTTCGACGCCGATTATGTCCCGTCCTCGGATTTCCTGCGACTGTGTCTTCGGCCGTTGCTTGGTGATCCGCGTCTCGCCTTTGTTCAAGCCCGCTGCGACTTTCTGAATGCCGGCGAAAACCGCGTGACACGTGCGCAGCAGATTATTCTTGAGAGTCATTTCGCCGTCGAGCAGCCGACACGATGTTGGGCGGGTCAAATCCTGCCATTCAATGGCACCTGCGGCATTTGGCGGCGAGCCGCGATCGAGGCTGCGGGTGGATGGCATGGTGACACGCTGACAGAGGATCTGGACCTCAGCTACCGCGCCCAGATGAAAGGGTGGCGTGCCTTGTATCTCGTCTCTGTAGCCGTGCCGGGCGAGTTGCCGAACAGCTTGGCGAGCTGGGGGCGGCAACAATGTCGCTGGAACAAAGGCTATGCCGAGACGGCCCGGAAACTTCTGCCGTCCGTCTGGCGCAGCGCTCTGCCATGGGGACGGAAACTCGACGCGGCACTCCATCTCGGTGGTTGCGCGGTAGGGCTGCTGGCAGTGGCAACGGGGATTTTATGTGGGATCGACGTCTTGCTGGGGACGCCGAGCTATTTCCTAGTTCTCCCGCTCGCAGCACTCGGCCTGCTGCAAGCAGTGATGGGGGCGCTCGCAATGGCGCTGCTGAGCAGCAATTTCCTGCGGGGGTCTGAGGTCAATCCCCAGGCTCGGGGTTTCGTGACGACGTGCCGGCTCACCCTTTACACGATTCTGATGCACCACTATGCTGCGGCACTGTCGGCCGGCAGCGTGCTCAACGGCATACGCGGCCGCAGATCAGGCTTTGTGCGGACACCAAAACGGGTTGGCCTGTCCGATTGATACGGATCGCGGGATCGGCGCTCTGGCTGCGCTCACGTGATCGAGACGTCCCCGCCGCCACCAGAGAACCTCGGGCGGAGCATACCATTCCCGGCCAAGAGCAACCCGCCGACGATCGCGGGCACTGTCGGCAGCAGGTAGAGAAGTGGCAAAAGGTCCATATCGCGTATCGCCATGGTGATTAGCGGATCGGGCAGTGTGTTCGTGGCAAATGCAGAAGCTACTGCGAGCACGAACAGAAGCGTTTGCCGCCTTCCTTGTCGCCTCGGGACCAAAAGTCCCAGCACGAGGATGACGTTGCCGACGCAAAGGAGCGGATTGACGATTTGACGATGCCCCTCGACCCGCCATTGCGCCCAGACCAGCGCGTCATTCCTGACTTCGGCCGGCGGATTGAGCAGCCGTGTGACGGGTTCTTCGTAGAAGCCGCGTGGGCGTTCTGCCGTCCCATCCGACGTGCCGCCCCGCACAGGCAGCGAAAATGTGTCGAAGTCCACCTTCTCGATCCCGGTCGAGGTATGAACAAAGTAGGCTCCGCTATCAAGCATGAGCAAGGAGACCCCACCGCTTTCAAGAAAGCGGCCGCGCCGCGACCAAATCTCAGTGAACTCGTGTTCCTTGCGACCATCCAGCGCCACGATGTCCTCGAGAGTGGTGCCGTCGGGGCTCCGTCGGGCGAACGCGACCGATACGCCGGGGATGATCTCCTGCTGATAGCCCGGCTGCAGTACTTCGACGCCGACATTTGCCGCCGCCTCGAAGCGAATGTCCTCGAGGCTCCCCCAACTCAGCGGGAGCAGGTACAGCGAATTGAGGGCGCAAAACAACGCGGCAAGCACCGCGACGATGACCCCGGGAGACGCGATTTGACTACTACTCCGCCCAGCGCTCCGCAAGCTCAACACCTCATTATTTTCAATCCACTGATAGTATCGGCAGGCCACGGCAATTGAGACGATTTCGGGGGTCGCGTGGTAGAAGATGACCGGCAGAATGTGAAGCCAGATCAACAGGAGCCGATCGGGGGAGAGCGCACCGCTCATCACCAGATCGTAGAGCTGCGGCGACTTATGCAGAATCTGCTCGAAAACTATCACCGACATGATCGCGGCGGTGGCGACGGTCAGCCGGCCAAGCATATGGCGATAAATCGTGATCAGAGATGCCCCGCCGGTCAAATGTTCTGTCGGCCCGACTAGATGGTCAGTCGGCCTCGACACCCTGTGTTTCCGCGGCCAAGCCGGAGGATTGGCGCACAACCCCTTTGGCTGGTTTACTATAAAGACGCCGATTGCGCAATTTTTGGGGGCAATGCGAGGGGTTCGGGATGCCGGTCTTTATCAACCGTCGGAGGCACGAGGGGGGCGCGCTGGCACCGCTGAGCGTCGGATGGCGCCACCGCGAACTGATTTTAGCGGTGCTGCGGCGGGAACTCGCGGACCGCTTCAGCGGGTCCGCGTTCGGCTGGGTATGGGCCGTCGCCGGGCCGTTGATTACGCTGGGAATTTATACGGTGACGCTTACCAAAGCCATGCGGTTGCCGCTGGCTACGGCGCATGGCAACACGTCGAGTTATGCACTCTCGACCTTTGTCGGCCTGATCATCTTCGGCCTGTTCGCCGAACTTTGCAGCCGCGCCCCGTTGTTGATGCATGAACACGCATGGTTTCTCAAGACTTCGATCTTTCCGAGCGAGACGCTCGCTTGGACCGCGGTGCTACGCGCGCTGAGCTACGCCGGCATCAGTTTTCTCGTCCTGCTTGTCTTTGAGCTCGCCCTCAATGGGATGCCCCCACTCTCTATCCTGCTGCTGCCGTTCATCGTGGTGCCGCTGGTCATGTTTCTGCTTGGCATGGTGTGGTTCCTGGCCGCGATCGGAGCCTTTACCCGTGACATGTCCTACCTAATGATCACTTTTGTCCCTTTGGCGATGTTTGCGACGCCTGTGTTCTACCGTGTCACGGATCTTCCCGCTCCGTTGCGCGCGCTCGCCTACGCCAACCCGCTCGGCACGGCGATCGAGATGATGCGTGCTGCCGTGCTCGACGGGGTTTTGCCACCGACCCTTGCTTATTGCGGATTTTTTGTTGTGTCGCTCGCGGTTTGCCGTGGTGGATATGCCGTATTTGAGCGCTACAAGGGCATCTTGATCGATGTCATCTGAGCCAGCGATCCGATGTCTCGGCCTGGGCAAAGCCTATCAACTCTATGCCCGGCGGACCGACCAAGTAAAACAAATGTTGTTCGGCAGCTTCCATCGCTTCTACTTGGAATACTGGGTGCTGCGCGATATCGATTTGGAGATGCAGCGGGGCGAATCGGTTGGGATCATCGGGCGGAACGGTGCCGGCAAGACAACTCTGCTGCGGCTACTGTGCGGTATTACACAGCCCACCTGTGGGGAAATCCGCGTGGCAGGACGGATCGCCCCGATCCTGGCGCTCGGAGCCGCATTCGATTGGGAGATGACGGGCCGCCAAAATGTGCTGATTAGTGGCGCGGTCCTTGGACTGCGCCGGTCGGATATACTCAAGCGCCTACCATCGATCGCCGAGTTTGCCGCGGTCGGCCCGTTTCTCGATCAGCCGGTGCGGCTTTATTCCGCCGGCATGCGCTCGCGGTTGGCCTTCGCGATCTGCGTTCACGCCGAAGCCGACATCCTGATCGTCGATGAGGCGCTGGCCGTCGGCGACGCCGCTTTCCGACGGAAAAGCCTCGCCTTCATGGAGTCGTTCCGGTGCCGCGGCACATTGATCGTGGTTACGCATGATATGCAGCAGATCACCGCCTTGTGCGACCGGGTCATCTGGGTGGATGGCGGCAGGATCCGCGCGAGCGGCGAAGCGGCAGAGGTTATTCAACTCTATGAGGATGCGACCGAAACCGAGGAAGAAGATGGCATCCGCTTTCGCTTGGACGCCGAAGCCCGCGCTGCACTATCTCGAGCCCCCGCGAATTGGCGGCACGCGAAATGGCGCAGCGGGTAGGTTTCGGCTTTCGACCGCAGTCAGGTAGGCGGTGGCGTCCCAGAACCTCGATTTCGGGAAACTCTGTCGGGGCGTCGAGCCGGAGGGGTTTCCACCTCTCGGAAGTGGGCGCATCGATCAGAGCATGAACGCGGCCTTGCGGAGCGAGCAGCAGTGACAAAGCCTCAATTTCGGAATACCAGGTCATCTCTTTCCAGAGAACAGGATTGCGCGGGGCCGCGGTTTCGAGCGCTGTCTGCCACGGAACCCGACCTTCCCGTCGTTCGATGATCCCCATTACGGTTCCGAGCGTATTGGCCCACTGCCGCGTCATCATGATTTGGGCAACACTCTGAGTAAGCAGCAATCCAAACAAGACCAGAAGGACAGGCTTTGAAAGCAGGAATTCCGGCTTCATACCGCTTCTGCAACCCGCCCACAGCCCCAACGAAAGCACCGTTGTGCCGAGCACGGGCAACCCGCGCCCGCTGAATTGAGCGACGGGAGTAACGGTCCATTCCGGTAAAAACATCAATAACGCAGTAGCAAGGATGAAAAGGCTAATAGAGCTTAACAGAATGGGCTGGGTCCTTTCGCCTTTGTTTTGAGCGCGTATGATCCGGAAAATGCTGACGGATGAGACAATCGTGGCGACTGCAGTGAGGTTTACTCCATGTAGTTCGACAAACTCGAGCGCGAGAATGCCAATCAGGAAATCGGTGCGATTTGCTGGTTGGCGGGGATGCAGGATGACTGAAATCAGGTAACAGGCCGACCATATTGCGGTGGCGGAAATCGCGAATTGCGTCAACCGCTCGACCGTCCGAGCTACCACGCATGCGCATGAGGGCTATGGCGGCAATCCCGACGAAGAATACAGCTGCAGATTCGTGAGTTACGGCTCCCAACGCGGTCAGAGAAATGGCGAGAATCGCTCCCCAGATGCCGCGCGTCCGGAATAGTACTGAGAAAAAAAATTATCCACAGCAAACAGGACGCAATCATGCCCTCGCCGATGGCCGCGAGGCTGGTCATCGGACAATAGGGCCACTAGATTGATCAGAGGACCGATAATCCATCCCTTTTCTTCACGCGGGAGAATCAACCAACAGCTGGCAGTCAGGATAATGGGCCAACCCAAAGCGCCCAAGGTGAACAGCCGCGCAAGTGTCGGCAAATCCGTGACGCCAGATCGTATTCCGAGGATAAGAAGCGACTGCTGGAGGAGTTGAACCAGCTTTCGCGCGGGTTCCAGGAGATAGAAATCTTCAGAAGTAAGGACATGCACGATGTAGTTGGAGCCGTCTGCGAACATGCCTCGCATCTCGGATACCGAATACAGCATCGTTGCCGTTGAAATAGTGATTGACAACAGAAATACGTTTCGGATAGTCGCAAAGGTGAAAGCGTTTGGTAGCGCGAATTGTTTACTGAGAACGATTTGGAGGTCTGGCACCAATCCTCTCCTCTGGTGCTTTTAGAGAATAATCGTTTGGATGGATTTGCGCTGGCGAGAGCGGGCCAGATATCAGACATTCTCAGGCACAGCGCATGCGAAGCGTCGCCATCGAGCGTATGTTCTGCGGTATATATCCTTGGGTGAGGGATCCCCGCTCCATTCTCATCACCGGTGCGAGCAGCGGTATCGGCGCCGCCCTGGCCCGGGCCTACGCCACGCCACGAACCCAGCTGGCGCTTTGCGGCCGAGATGCCGCCCGGCTCGCCGCGGTGGCTAACTTGTGCCGCGAGCGCGGCGCCGAGGTGATCGAGGCTTGCCTCGATGTCACCGAGGCGGCGGCCGTCGCCGCCTGGATCGCCGAAGCCGACCAGCCGCGCCGCTCGAGCTGGTGATCGCGAATGCCGGGGTTCAGGGCGGGTTATGGCGGGATGGCGCCGGCGAAACGCTCGACGAGTTGCACCGCGTGATGGAAGTCAATTTCGGCGGCGTTTCGAACACGCTCTATCCGGTCCTTCCGGCAATGCGTCGGCGCCGGCGGGGCCAAATTGCGCTGATCGCCTCGCTGGCGGCCCTGCGTGGAATACCGTACTCGCCCGGCTATTGCGCGAGCAAGGCGGCAGTAAGGATATACGGTGAGGCGCTGAGGAGCTGGCTGGCGCCGGAGGGGATCGTCGTTTCGGTCGTTTTGCCGGGTTTCGTCGAAACACGATTGTCCCAGACGGTTAGCGGACCCAAGCCGCTGATGCTGCTGCCCGAGCGTGCCGCGAATATCATTCGGCGCGGCCTGGCAAGAGGACGTCGCCAGATCGCGTTTCCCTATCCCCTCTACCCCGGCATGCAGCTGATGCGAGCGCTTCCGGCGGGATTGGTCGACCCTATTCTGCGCCGCGCTGCCGTCGACATTGGTCCTTACGCTTGAGGATTTCGTGTAATCGGGGCGAATCGCGATTTTCATCCGTACTCTGACCTCAAGCCAGGCTCGGCGGGATCGCCGCCAGTTGCGCAGGGCGCATTGCAACGCGTCGCCCGGTCTGCTCATCTTGCGCCAGGAAAAATACCGCCGGCGCCGGTCACTGAATACCCGCGGCTCCCTGAGGGGGAGCAAAGCGATTTGGATCGCGATGCGACGAGCCCCGTATATGCCGTCGAGCACGAGATTCCAGACGCGACCCATTGGCGATAACGGGTGAACGAGATAGCCGAGCTTGCGCTGCTCTGCCCCCGCCAGCCAGGCGAACCGCGCGAGCCGGTGGGGCGGCCATGACTGCGCTCTCGCCAAGGGATCGAATGTCGGATCCTTCGGTACCGGGCGCCAATGGACCTCCTCTCCGTCCGCCCGGCCAAAGGTCGATGACCCGAACACCGGGATCTCATCAATCCGGTTGAAGGGGTAAAGTGCCGGGTCGAGCCCCAGGAAAGCAATGACCCGCGCAATCTCACGAGCCGGATCGGCTGTCAGATCTTCAAACCGGATCAGCCGGCAACGAGGGCCATCTGCACTGGCCAGAAAGGTCAAGATGCGGCGGACCGATTGGCGCCAGGCTTGCATGGCCTCTTCATACGGCCAGCGCAAAGCTCCTGACGCCCCGATTCGACCGTCGCCGGCCCGTCCCGTACCAGGACGAGCACCTGCGCATTCGGAAACAAGGTGGTGGCGGTCGCGATTCCTTCGGTCGTGGGAGAGCGGAGCATCAGACGGAAATCGCTGACCGGCCCCTCCTCTTCCGGACCAGGGTCGGCAAAGCGCAGCAGCGCCGCGCCGATATGCATTGCCAAGCGGGATGCCCCGCCCAGGCGCTGGAGCCACCAATCGTCCCAGCTGTCGGCAACCGATCGGCAAAAATTCAGCAGTGTCTCACTGTTGGCAAGAAAGAAATCCTCCGGAACCTTGGATTTCCGACACTGCGGATGCAGCAGAAAGCAGGTTTTCCAGGTAATTCGATCCGCTTCGGGGGCATGCGGACAACAGTATTATCGGATTGTGCCGCTGAGACTTGTTGTGCTCCGGGAGACGATCTTCAGCCCGCTCGCGGGCGTTCGCTGGGTGATCGCGGCGGCGGGCGGGTGCAGCCCTGCTGACATTTGCTCCTCAAATCGCCGACAGCACTGACAAACTCTAGCGAGCGCTTCGCCAGAGATCGCTAAGGCTGGCGGCCAACCCATATCCGGCCGTTCGGTGATACGGCGAGCCTCGGCGGCAACATCCCCATCACCCGATCATGCGCCGCAGCCAAATTATGATACGGAATGCTGGGGAACAGATGATGCATGGCGTGAAACCGCAGCCCGACCGGCGCCCACAGCGGGATCAGCCAGGAGCGCCGCGGATAGTTCAACGAATTGAGCAATTGCTGGGTCGCCGTCAGTGGACCACCCGCCGAGCGATAGCGGTGCGCCGCCAAGGTGCGCAAGCTGTTCAGGAGCAGGGCCGGCGGCGGTGATCAGATATAGCTGCACCAGCAGCTCCGCGTTTATCAGACCTGTAACGAGGGCAGCGGCGATTGCGAGAAGGTAGACGAAGACGCAGGCTTCCTGGACGCGCCAGCCGCGCGCCTCCTGCTGCGATGGCGGGTCACGACGGTAACGCGGGTCGACAACCAGCGACGAGGCGTTGACTGCGACCCATTCCCAAATCCTTGGGTTGAACCAGGAGAGCGGCCCGAGTATCCCGAATCTGAGCACACCCGCCGGAAGCCCGAGAAAGCTGGAGGAGGCAAACATTACTATACCGATGCGATTGCCGGGGCACCCCCAGGGCCTGTACTCCCCGTCCTTCGTGGTGCCGTAGGCGCGTCGCGCGTGGTGGTCACGATGCGAGCCATAGAGAAAGCTCGGCACCAGCAAGGGGATGCCGCAGAGCAGGTTCCACGCGAGACGGAACCCCCGAACGCGGCCCGGCGATAGGTGCGCGAGTTCGTGGATGAACACGACCGCCCGATACATAGAGAGCACTGCAACCACGGCACCGAGAAACTTGAACGGGTTGTTCAGCGGCAGCACCGCGGTAGCCGCAAACCCGGCGTAAAAGCAGGTTATCGAGGCGAGGAAGTCGATCCAGTAGAAAGCGGGTCTCGGAACCAACAAGTCGTCGAGCGCTCGCCGCAGATGCCTGATGGGCAGCTCGCCCTCGCTGGCTTCGGGCTGACCCGGAGGACGCAGCGGGCAGCCCGGGAGTTCCCGAGGGCAGATTTCGTCACCGAGTTGCGTTGCAGAATCAAAATCTCCTCATTCGCGGGCGAGAGCGGGCGGGGCGCAAGCCACTTCTTCGAATCTCGGGTTTCCGATACGGTCCGACTTCGAATAACATAGGGTCGGTTGCCGTTCGGCGCCGGACGTATCTCCAGGCTCGCTGCATCTTCGCTCCGATGCTGATGAATAGCGCTCCCACTCCCGGCGCGCCAGATACCGCCTACGCCGGTCCCGCGCCCGAGCGGAACCCGGCGAGAGGTAGCCCTATCGAGGTGACCGCGCTCCGCGGTCGGCGCGACCGCAATCGCTTCGTCGACCTGCCTTATCGCCTCCATCGCAATGATCCGAACTGGGTCCCGCCGCTGCGTCGCGACATGCATCGGTTGATCGACCGGCGCCGGAACCCGTTCTTCGATCACGGCGAGGCCTGTTTCTGGCTGGCATGGCGGGACGGCGTACCGGTCGGGCGCATCAGCGCGCAGATCAATCACCTCCATCTCGAAACCCATCGCGACGAGACCGGCAATTTTGGCCTGCTCGAAGCGATAGACGACCAGGCCGTTTTCGCTGCCTTGCAACGCGCCGCCGAGAATTGGCTGCGGGAGCGTGGCATGCGTCGGATCGTGGGTCCGTATAGCTTGTCGATGAACGACGACATCGGCGTTCTGGTTTCCGGTTTTGAGACCCCGCCCATGGTCGGCATGCCGTACACCCCCCCTTATTACGCCGATCGTCTCGTCGCGGAAGGATATGTCAAGGCCAAGGACCTGCATGCGCTGCGGGTCACGCTTGCCGATATCGTAACAAGGCACCTCAACCAACTCGAACGCGTCACCGCTCGGCTCCGTGCGGAAGGGCGGATCGCCGTGCGCCCTCTCGATCCCGCCCGCTTCGCCGAGGAAATGCGGCTGGCTCTCGATATCTATAACGAGGCCTGGACCCAGAATTGGGGGTTCCTGCCGGTGACTGAACGCGAAGCCAAACAGATTATCGATCAGCTGGCGCCTGTTCTTCCGCCGCAAAGCGTGGTCTTCGCGCTTGCCGATGGTGAGCCGGCAGCGATGCTGGTCGCCCTCCCCAACCTAAACGAGATCGTCGCCGATCTCGGTGGCAGGCTGTTTCCGATCAACTGGCTCAAATTGTTGTGGCGGTTGCGCTTCCGCAAACCAAGAACGGCGCGGGTGATGCTGACCGGGGTGCGGCAGCGGTATCGCAGATCGGCATTGAGCATGGCTCTCGTCACGATGATGCTGGCGCAGATCCTGGACGCCGCGCGCCGGGCAAAAATCGAGATGGTCGAGTTCTCATGGATCCTGGAGGATAACAAACCCTCCCTCGAGGGCTGCCACGCCATTGGCGCGCAGCTCGACAAGCTCTATCGCATCTACGCCAAGGCTCTGTAAGGACGCCACACCGCGTCGCAACCTATGCGGCGGAAAGAGCTTTGTCATCGGCTGGCGCCGGCTGGGGGGCGTTCCAGAGACCAAGGTCGATATCCTCGATCTGCCGATCGATTTGGGCGATCACCTGGCGCGAGAATGGGCCGTGATGCAAATAGAGGGCGCTCATCATCACCACAAACCGCAAGGCCCGAGGGTTGTGGGTGGCGGTGTCGAGGACGCTCTTCCAGAATTGCCTCGCTGTGCCGGGACCCGCATTAGGTAAGCGCCAAACCAGCCGGCCCAGCAAGCGCAGGTCGCGCAACATTTGCGGCAGCGATGCCTTGAACCTGGGCTTCCCGCACCTGAGCATGCGGCCGACACGGCGCACGCGGCCGAAATAGGCAGCCGGATCATAGACTGCGTCCAGCACCGCCCGGTAATCCGCGAGCACGTCACGGCGCGGGCGTTTTGTTTCAAAGTTGAGACCGATCGTGCATTGATCGCCCGTATCCTGCGGGCCGGGCGCGTCAGAACCGGGAAAGAGGCGCCCCTCGCGCAGCAGCCGACGCCCCAATTGCGTTGTCGGCAGTGCGTACAGCAACCCGACCGTGCACACCGGGATCGCCGTATCCTCGATGCACTCGATCATCCCCTCGGCGGTATTGCCCTTTTCGGTGTCAAAACCCACGATGAAGCCGGCGAATACGAAAATGCCGGCATCGTAGATTTTGTGAATGCTCTCCTGCAGGCTGCGCCGGGTGTTCTGCTTCTTTCGCATCGAGACCAGAGTGTCGGTATCGGGACTCTCGATCCCAACGAAAATTCCGAAGAAATTCGCTGCTGCCAAGGCGCTGAGCAATTCGGAATCGTCGGCAAGATTTATCGACGCTTCGGTCGAAAACTCAAACGGGAAGTTCTTCTTGTTCTGCCAACCCTGTAAATCCGGCAGAAATTTCTTGAGAGCCTTTTTGTTGCCGATCAGATTGTCGTCGACAAAATCGACATGGCCGCGATAGCCGAGTGCGTACAAGGTGTCGAGTTCGGCCAAAACCTGCTGGTTTGTCTTGGTTCGCGGCACTCGGCCGTATAGCTCGATGATGTCGCAGAACTCGCAATTGAACGGGCAACCGCGCGAGAACTGGATGCCGACGTGGAGATAATGCTCGAGCTTTAACAGATCAAAGCGCGGCGTCGGGCTCCTCGTGACGTCGGTCTGCCCCATCGGCGCCTCAAAAACGCCTTCCTCGGCTCCGCTGCCGCCACGCAGCAACGAAATCCTCCATGATCTCCTCGGCCTCTCCGAGAACCCGGAAGTTCGCGCTGCGATAGATATCCGGCGTCGAGGTGACATCGGGGCCGCCGACCACGACCGGCTTCCCCAGCGCGCGGCACATCTCGATGATGCGAAGGCTATCGGGCTGCTGAAAGAGCATTCCTCCGGTCATCACCAAATCGGCCCATTCGAGGTCGGCCTCGTTGAGGGACTCGGTGTTGCGATTGACGAGCCGAACCTCCCAGGATTGCGGGAGCAGGGCGGCGACGGTAATCAGGCCGAGCGGCGCCGCCGGATAACGCGCCCCCGTCAATTCGCATGTCGCCCGGTAATTCCAGAACGAATCGGCATTGAAGCGCGGAAATATCATCAGCACCTTGCAGGCGTCGATCGTCATCTCCAAACCCTCTTCAATACCCGCCGATTCACCCGGGACGGCCGCCAAACCGGCGCCACTCTTCCTCGACGACGCCGATCGTCCAACGGATCTGGTCTTCGGTGTGGGTACCGTTGATGAAAAATCGCAACCGCACCGCGCGCTCCCTCACCCCCGGGTAGAGGATCGGCTGCACGTCGATCCCACGTTTGAGGAGGGCATTGGTCAAGGCAACGCACCGCTTCGTATCACCGACGATCAGCGGCACGACCGAGACACCCTTGCTGGAGCCGGTCGGCAGCTGCCTTTCGCGCGCCAGTTCCAAGAACAGCCCAGCGCGCTGGCGCAGCTCTCCGACGCGTTCGGGCTCGGCCGCCATCACCTGGAGCGCTGCAAACGCGGCCGCGGCATTGGCAGGCGAGAGGCCGACGCTGAAGACAAAGCCGGGGGCGTTGAATTTGAGATTTAGAATCAGCGCACGGGAGCCGGCGATATATCCGCCGCAACTGGCGAGCGACTTGCTGAGCGTGCCCATCCAGATGTCGACGTCGCTGCCGGAAAGCCCGAAATGCTCGCGGATGCCGCGCCCCCTTGCCCCCAATACCCCGAGCGAGTGCGCCTCGTCGATCATCAGAGAAGACTTTGTGGCGTTCGCGCAGCTCGACGAAACGCGGCAGGTCGGGGAAATCCCCGTCCATGCTGTAGACACCTTCGAGGATCACCACCACGCGCTCGTAGTGGTGACGATGACGTTGCAGCAGATCGTCGACCATCTGCCAGTCATTGTGCCGAAAGGCGATGCGTCGGGCGCCGGAGAGCAGGGCACCCATTTGAATGCTGTTGTGCACCAGCTTGTCGTGCAGGATCAGATCCTTCGGCCCGAAGAGGTGTGCGATCGTCGTCACGTTGGTCCCGTGCCCACTGACAAAGGCGAGACAGGCCTCGGTATCGAGAAGCTCAGCGAGTGCGCCTTCGAGCTCGATATGGATGGGTCGTTCGCCGCCTACGATGCGGCTCGCCGACACCGACGTGCCGTAACGATCGAGCGCATCGGCGACCGCCGCCTTCAGAGCAGGATGGCCGGACAGCCCCAGGTAATTGTAGTTGGAGAAGCTGATGTACTCGCGGTCGCCGATCCGGGTGGTGTCTCGCACGAGGCCCTGGTGAAAGCGGAAATAGGGAACCCCGCCGATTTCGGGCGGCTCGAGTTCGGCCATACGCGTGAGCAGGTTCAGATAAGCCGGATGGAGATCGAGGCGGTAATGCGATTCGGGAATCGCAGCGTCCTCGAGGGCGGTCGGGTCCGGTATCGGTTCGAGAGGCGCACGGGCAACACGCTGGCGCATCATTCGATTGGCCAGCTCGCGCTTCTGGTCCGAGGAAGAGTATTTGAGCAGTGCCGTCGCAGTTTTGGTCAATGGGCGCGTTCCTTCGCTCGATCAAGATCGTCTTCCAAGAGCCGCCCCAGCGCAGCGACGAGCTCAGGCTCGGGTAATGTTTCGAGTTGGTCCCGATCGGTGACGGGATGGGCCGCCGTTGGGGTAGGGGAGCTTGCCGACCCGAATCCTGCGTGATCGATGATGCGTTGCGCGAGCTTCGCCACAGTCGTCGCGTCCATCAGCTCCAGCGTCGGGATGACGATCCCGAACTGCTTTTCCAAACCCAGCTGCAGCTCTACCAGCATCAACGAATCCATCCCCAGATCCAGCAGCGACTTATCGGCCGTCAGCTTCGCGGGCGCCATCCCGACGATACCGGCGACGTGCTTGATCAGCAGCTGCTCGGCAATAGAAATTGCCTCACCGTGCGGGAGCCCAGCAAGTTTCGCGCGGAACTCCTCGATATTTCCGCCGGTGCCCTCACCCACCTGGTCGTTCAAGAACTCTCGCACCAAGGCGAATTTCGGTGCTTTCGCCACTCCCGGCAAAATCGCGAGCCGCGACCAGCTCATCTCGGCCAGCGCAACCTGCGGCGCCCCGGAGCGAATCGCTTGCTCCAACCGGTCGAGCGCGCGCGCTGGAGCGAGCAGCTTTACGCCGAGCCGCTCCCCGAGCATTCGGGCCACGACAGCGTTACGCGCCAGGTGCCCAACATCCCCGATCGCCCCCCAGGCAACCGCCAGAGCCGGCAGGCCGAGCCCCCGCCGATAGCCGGCCAGAGCTTCCAGATACAAGTTGGCTGCGACGTAGTTGGCCTGTCCCTCGTTGCCGAACAGGGTCGTCGCCGACGAGTACATAATGAAGAAATCCAGCTCCCGATCGAGCGTCTGGTGATGCAGGTTCCACGCCCCGGCGATTTTCGGTCGCAAGACGTCGTGGAAATCCGCTTCCGTCATATTGACCAGGCTCGAATCGTGGATCACCGCCGCGCAGTGTATGATACCGCGCAATGGCGGCATTTCGCGCTGCATGCGACGCAGCAGGTCGGCAACCTGATCCGCATCAGCGACATCGACGGCAAATTCGTGAACCGCGGCGCCGTCTTGCCGCAAGCGCTCGAGTGCCGCCGCCGCATCGGGCGGGGTGGTCTCGCTGCGCCCGACGACGGCGAGATGACGGGCACCCTTCCGGACAAGCCACTCAGCGGTCGCAAGGCCGAACCCGCCCCGCCCGCCGGTGACAAGATAGCTGGCTGCGGGTGACAGTTGCAGCCCGGTTTCGGGTCGGCCCGGGGCAATGGCGGGACGATCTACCCCGTTCATCGCCAGAACAATCTTGCCGATATGGCGCGAGTGTTGCATGCAGCGGAACGCCTCGACGGCTCGCGCGACCGGAAAGACCCGGTGCGGCAGCGGGACAAAAACGCGTTGATCGAGGAGCGGCGCAAGCTCGGCAAAAAGCTGTTTGGAGAGAGCGGGGCGGTCAACCAACAACCGATCGAGATCAACCCCGAAAAATTGGATGTTGTTGCAAAAAGGCTGCAGCCCAAGCTTGCTGTTGGCATAGAAATCGCGCTTCCCGAGTTCCACAAAGCGCCCGTAGGGCCTGAGGATCGAAAGGCCTTTGTGGATGGCGTCCCCCGCCACCGAATTCAGCACCACGTCGACACCCTCGCCTTGGGTAATTTCGCGAATGTCGTCCGCGAAGGCGAGAGAGCGCGAGTCGACGACGTGCTGCGCCCCGATCCTCCGGAGAAACTGGCGCTTCTCGACCGACCCGGCGGAAGCGAAAATTTCGGCGCCAACCCACAGGGCATATTGGACGGCGGCCAAGCCGACGCCGCCGGCGGCCCCATGAATTAGGATCCGCTCGCCCTTCTGCAGTCGGGCGAGGTGGTGCAGCGAGTAATAGACTGTCAAGGCGGCGACCGGGAGTGTCGCAGCCTCCTCGAAGCTCATGAACGCCGGTTTTTTGAACAGGCCGTTGGCGGGCGCAGCGAGATGGGACGAGAACGCGTCGCGGGCGATGCCGAAAACGGCATCCCCGGGGCGAAGGTGATCGACGCCGTCACCAACCGCAATGACTTGCCCCGCAAACTCCATCCCCAGCGTCGCACCCGCGAACCCACCCTCGAACGCTTCCTCCGGCAGCAGTCCGATGCGCTGCAGGACGTCCCGGAAGTTGAGACCCGCCGCCTCGACGTGCGCGGTGACCTCTCCCGCAGCGGGCCGTGGGATCGCGATCCCCTGCAGGACCACGCCCTCCTGCGCTTCCCCTTGCGCGAACGTCAATTTGAATCCGGTTTCGTCGTCGGCCTCACGCGAGGCGGGCTCCGCCATTCTCCGCGTCAGACGCGGCACATAGCGACCCCGACCGCGCAAAAGGACTTCGTCCTCGTCGTCGCGATGGAACAACTCTTCGAGCAGCACCTCGCCCGCAACTTTCGCCGTCGCCTCGGGATCGAGGTCGATCAGCCGGCAGGAGATATCGGCCCGTTCGTTGATGATCGTGCGCGTGAGGCCCCAAAGCGGAGCTTGCCAAGGGCGTACGCATCCGTCCGACCGGCCCGGCATTGGCATCGCGCCCGACGTGACGACGGTCAGCCGCACGGACGCTGCCAGCCCCGCTGCGATCAGCGCCTGCACGGCGGCCAGCAGGTCGAAACTGCCGTGTCGCTGCGCCGCCAGCGGGTCTGCCGGCGCTGCTTCAGCAGTTCCCCGCAGGTGCAGAATATGAAGCGCGCTGACGCCGTCTGCTGCGAGGATGCGGAAAAGCCGGCCGTAGGACTCCGCGTCCCCGCACGGAACATCGAACCGGTCGAGGCCGAGACGATCGAAGGAACGACCGGCCCGAGCGATCACGATGCGCTGTCCCAGTTGATCGAGCGCGCGGATCGTTGTGGCGATGGGATCGACGGCAATGTCATCGGCAAGTATTAGCCAGGTCGCCGAATCGATCTCACGCCGTATCGGCAACCGTGGCGCCGCCGATGGCTTGCGTCCAATCAGCACAGTCCGGGCGGCGATCGGGTCGTCATGGCCCAGCAAAGTCATCTGCTCAAAGCGGGCATCGAGGACAGCCCTCTCCCAATCGCTCTCGCCTACGTGATCGGAGGGCGTGCCTAAGAGGAGATCCAGAAAACCGCGCCCTTTCGGGACCATTAGCAGGAGAAGCCCGCCTGGTTTAAGCAACATGCGGATGGCGGTGAGCTCCCGGTCAAGGTCCGGCAGGGCGGCGGGCTCCATGCTGGCGACGACCAGATCGTGTCGCTCGACGGCGAAGCCCTGTTCGGCAATGTCGGTGCCAAGGTCGAGCACCGCACACCGAACACAAGACAGGGCTGCGAAACGGGCTTCCGCCCGCGCGACCGTCGCCTCGCTCGGATCGGTAAAGACGTACTCGACGCGATCGGAAGGCGCCGCCGCGACTAACGCCGCCGTGAGCCCACCCGTCCCACCTCCGACCTCGAGAATACTCAGCGCGCGGGTGCGCGGGATCCTCTGGTACAGCCGTCGCACCATCCCGGCTGCCACATCGTTCGCCCTGCGGAACAGCGGGTCGGAATCGTAGAGCTGCTCGACCGCGTCCAAGCCCCGCTCGGTAGACACCAAATCGACCGGATCGATCTCTGACCGCAGGATCCCCGGAAGCGCACCACCGTATCGCGCGATCAGCTGGAGGCTCGCGAGGTAAGCGGGATAGCGGGCGATCGCCTGGCGCCAGAGACATTCCGCTGCCGCTGTCGAACCAATCTTGGCAAGACACCACTCGGTCTCGTCGCGCTCCGCCACCCCCGCCTGATAAGCGAAGGCAAGAAGCTTGCCGAGGTAATGCTCTTGTTGGGGCGCGACGCGCCGCTCAGCGACAAGCTGCGAAACAACGAACCGGCGACGACCGAAAGCGGCCGCCAGCGCCTCTCCGGCATAGGCCGCAACAACGCGATCGAGGAGCACGCGAGCTTCTTTATCGCGCTCGCGCTCACCGCTGGTTGCGGCAAAAGGCGCCCCTAGTATGTGCGGCCGCGGCAGGTCCTCGGCACCATCAGCGTCGAGCGCCGAAGGCCGCAGCTGATAGCGCCACTGATAGGCTGGGATTTCACCCGGACCACCCATATCGACACGGCGCAGACGCAGTCCGTCGATCTCGGCGATCGTTTCCCCGTTGGCGCCAAGTACCAAAAAATGGCCGACAATCGAACGAGCCGCGGACTGAACCAGGGTCATATGGCACCAGGCGATCCGTTCCCCGCCGCCGTAGAAACGGATCCGATCCGCCTTGCTCGGGACAAAGACGACTCGCGCCTCCTGATCCGGCTGATCGGGAATGGTGGCCAGCGTGATCTGGAGGCATGCGTCGAGCAAGGCCGGGTGAATGCGATACTCGCCGAGCTCGCTCGCTATCACCGCGGGCGCGACGATGCGTCCGAGCGCCTCATTCTCGCCGGCCCAGACTTCGGCGACGCCCTGGAAGGCAGGCCCATAGATCAGTCCGTGCGCAGCGAAGCGACGATAAAGCTCAGCGCCATCGACCCGCTTTCGCATTCGCCCCCGCATCGCCTCGACCGAGGTGGTCCCCCCCGATGGGCCGTTCGCCAGGGGCACCGCACGGGCGACCGCGACAGGGGGCAGCGTGGTTTCCGATGTGTCGCCGCTCCGCAAACGAAAGGCGCCATCCTCGCTCGACAATCCCACCTCGACCAAGGGCATCGCGCCGGCGCCAATCAAAACCGGGCGCCTGATCTCGAAACCTTCGATCTCAACACCACTACAGGCGCGGGTCGATGAGACCGCCGAGATCGCCATCTCGATGTAGGCTGTTCCCGGCAAGACCATGCTGTCTTGAACGACGTGATCGCTGAGCCAGGAAAGCAGGGCCGGATCGAGACGGTTCTTCCAGGTCCCATCGGTGGTAGCCAGACGCTTCCCCAATAGCGGGTGTTTGCGCTTGCGCAGCGATGCTCCGACCTCGCCCTCATCCTCGGAGAACCAGTAGCGCTCACGCTGCCACGGATAGGCAGGAAGCGGCACGAACGCGTGCTCGCCGGGCTCGAGGAGATTGTAAGCAATCGCGACACCGGCTGCATAGCAACGCCCGAGCGCCAGCCACAGCGCATCACGCTCGGCCTCGTGACGTCGCAGAGTAGGTATCGAAATCCCCTGCCCGCCGGCAGCCTTCAGGCATTCTCGCAGATACCTGTCGAGTATGGGATGCGGGCCGATTTCGAGAAAGACATTGAAGCCCTCGGCCTCCAGCGATGCAACTGCCGGCGCAAACTGGACGGGTCTGCGGATATTGTCCCACCAATATGCCGCGTCGAGCTGGCGCCCCTCGATCGTCGTGCCGGTAACGGTAGAGACGAAGCGCCCTCGCCCCTCTCGCGGCGCCAGCCCGTCGAGCCGGTCCAGCAGCTGCTCGCGGACCGGGTCCATGCAGCGGCTGTGGAAGGCATAATCGAGGTCCAGCGGACGAAAGAACGTTTGGCTCGGCTCGAGTTCGGCAGCGAGCGCGCCGATCGCGTCCGCGTCACCGGCAATCGTCACCGAGTTGGGGCTGTTGACCGCGGCAATCGTCAACCGCTCACCGTAAGGGGCAATGGTTAAAGCGGCATTCTCGGCCGATAGTCCGAGGGCGGCCATCCGGCCGGTCCCTGCCGTGCGCCCCTGCGCCCTGCTGCGCTCGGCGATCACCCAGCACGCTTCGGCGAGAGATAGAATGCCCGCCGCGTAAGCCGCCGACACTTCCCCGACACTGTGGCCGAGCACGGCCTCGGCTTCGACCCCGTGCGCCTCCAGCCATTCGAGTATCGCGACCTGCACCGCAAAGAGCGCCGGTTGCGCAATCTCCGTTCGATCGAAAAGGTTTGCCGGTTCCGCTGATTGAAGGACGCCTGTTACCGACCATCCGACGAGCGGACGGAGTGCGGCATCAACTCGCTCGATGCGTGCAGCAATGAACGGATCGGTGAGCAAGTCCCGCCCCATGCCGCGCCATTGCGAACCGTTTCCTGAAAACACAAGGGCCAGTCGAGCCGGCGGCGTGAGAGCATGCCCTTGGGCGAGTAGCTGCGGCGAATCGCCGGCGGCATAGGCCTCGAGGCGGGCGGCGAGCTCTTCGTGGGTCCGGCCAAAGGCGGCGAGCCGATCCTGGTGGTGGGTCCGTCGGGTCGCGGCGCTGCGACACAAGGCCGGTAAGGGAGGCGCCGCCGGCGATCGGAGTAATTCGGCGTAGCGCAGCGCCAGGCTCCGGAGGGCTTCCGTATCATGCGCCGAGACCACCAGCGGCCGGATCTCCCGGCTTTCTGTCGGCGCACCCCGATGCGCCCCGGTGGAGGCAAGGGGATCCGGGTTCCGAAGGATGACATGCGCGTTGGTGCCCCCGAATCCGAACGAGTTGACGCCCATCGTCAAGCGGCCCCGGGGCAGTTCCGTGTATTCCGAAACGACGGAGAGGTTGAGCTCCTCGAACGGGATCTGCGGATTGGGGTTCGTGAAATGCAGCGTGCGCGGGATCGCACCGTGACGAAGCGCCAGGACGGCCTTGAGCAGCCCGGCAATCCCCGAGGCAGGTTCGAGATGGCCGATATTGCTCTTGACCGAGCCGATCCGGCAGCGGTCGCCGGGTGGCCGTGAAACGCCGAGCACATTTCCCAAAGCAGCACATTCGATCGGGTCGCCGACGCTCGTTCCGGTCCCGTGAGCCTCGACGTAGGTGATCTCGCCCGGGTCAATTCCAGCGTCGCGGTACACTCGGCACAGCAGCGCCTCCTGCGACGCCTGGTTCGGCATCGCCAACCCCTTGGTGCGGCCATCGGAATTAACGCCCGAACCGACGATGACGGCGTGGACCGGATTGTTCTCGGCGAGCGCTTGCGCGAGCGGTTGCAGGATGACGACCGCTCCGCCTTCGGACCGAACATAACCGTCGCCGGCCGCATCGAAGGGACGGCATCGGCCGGTTGGCGACAGCATGCGGGCCTTTGAGAAACCGACGCCCGCTGACGGCGACAACAGCGCATTGACCCCGGCCGCGATCGCCAGGCTTGATTCGCCCCGCGACAAGCTGACACAGGCTTCGTGCACCGCGACCAGCGACGATGAGCAGGCGGTGTCGACAGCGAAGCTCGGGCCATGCAAGTCAAGGGCGTAGGAGATTCTGTTCGCCGCATTGCTGATCGCACTTCCGGACATGACATAGGGGTCGACCTGGTTCGGCTCGTCGCGCTGCATTGCGGCGTAATCGGACAGCGAGATCCCGACAAAAACACCGGTCTGCGATCCGGCGATTCGCTCCGGAATGATCCCCCCGCTCTCCAGCGCTTCCCAGGTCAGCTCCAAAAGAAGGCGTTGCTGCGGGTCGATTCGCCGAGCTTCGCGCGGCGAAATCCCGAAAAACCCGGCATCGAACTTGTCGATGTCCGCGATGAACCCGCCCGCCCGCGTATACATCATACCGGGCTTGGTTGGGTCCGGATGGAAGTACGCGTCGACGTCCCAGCGGTCGTCGGGTATCTCGCCTACGGCGTCCCTCCCCGCTTTGAGCAGCGACCAGAATTCCTCCAGGTCAGCAGCACCCGGGAACCGACATGCCAACCCGACTAGCGCGACGGGAAAGGTTCGTTCCACGCCGTCAACCTCTGTAGGCATGCAATCTCATGCTCCTTGGCTATTCTTCGACTTCTCAGGGGGTCCGACGCTTCAGCATACCATCCGCGCCGCGCGGTTTTGCATGGGGGTCGGATAAAAACCCCCCACGATCAAATTAACGCAAGAAAAAGATCACGTCCGTCAAGCTGGTGGGAGATTGAAACTGCTGCGATCAGGGGCGAGCTGAGCCCTGTGCAGCTCGAGCGCCGGAGAAAGCTGGATTCGGTTGCGCTGCCCGATGCCGAGCTATCGGACACATTACGGCCGGGGGACAGATAACCGGGGACAGATCCGGGCCTCTTACGGGGGCAGGCTGAATTCGGGCGCACGTTCAGCCTCTTCCACCGCGAGTGAAGACAATGAGACACCGAGGAGCCGAACTCCTCTCGCGACAGGGAAAAGAGGTTCGAGCAGGGCGCTGCCGAGCTGTTCGAGTTCGCTTCGCGTCCTGATCTGTATCTGACCGGTACGGCTTCGCATGATCTGCTGGAAGTTGGCGAACTTGACCTTGAGTGTGACCGTTCGGCCGCGAAGACCGGAGCTCTCGCAGTACCCCCAAACCTTGTCGACGATCTCTCGAAGCGCATCGCGGGCGGCCTCGTAGGTGAAGAGATCGGCGGGAAACGTGTTCTCGGCGCCGACGGATTTTCGTATCCGGTCGGCGCGGACCGGCCGCTCGTCAATGCCGCGCGCAGCCCAGTAATAATAGGCGCCCGCTTTCCCGAAATTTTGCTCCAAGAAGGCCAAGGTTTGCGCCCTGAGATCGACCCCGGTCTCGATCCCCTGTCGCCCCATCTTTGCGGCTGTCGCAGGCCCGACGCCGTGAAACTTCCTGACCGGCAGGGCCTCGACGAATTCCGGCCCCATTTTGGGAGTGATGACGAAAAGCCCGTCCGGCTTGCGGTGATCTGAAGCAAGCTTTGCGAGGAACTTGTTGTACGAGACGCCGGCCGAAGCTGTGAGCTCGGTTTCGGCGCGGATCCTTGCCCGGATTTCTTCCGCGATCTGGGTTGCCGAGCTGATGCCCTTGAGGTTTTCGGTGACGTCGAGATACGCCTCGTCTAGCGACAATGGCTCGATTACCGGCGTGTATGCGGCGAATATCTCCCGGATCTGCAGAGAGATCGCCTTGTAGGCTTCAAATCGGGGCTGCACGAAAATCAAATCGGAACATTTTCGCTTGGCCGTGATCGAAGCCATCGCGGAATGCACGCCGAACTGCCGCGCTTCGTAGCTTGCGGCCGCAACAACCCCGCGTTCTCGCGATCCGCCGACCGCGAGCGGTTTGCCGCGCAGCTCAGGATTATCACGCTGTTCGACAGATGCGTAGAACGCATCCATGTCGATGTGGATGATTTTGCGCGAACCGCTCGCCCCCGCGGAGGATCCTTCGGTGCGCCCTTCGGTTCCCATGTGAGCCCTCTCCCGATCGTTTGCCAGGCGAGGATGCGGTTTGCGTGTCACCGCGTGTCGGGGGACGGGTAATAGATAACGCCGGCCGACGCCAGCAGCTAACCTCGGGTTCCAGACCAGGAGATAGCAACGGAGAGCGGCATGCATTTCGGCGGCGCGATGTTCTTCACCGATTATTCCATGTCGGCAATGGAGCTTGCCCGCGCGCTCGAGGAGCGCGGTTTCGAGTCGGTTTGGGCGCCTGAGCACTCGCATATCCCACTGTCGCGCAAGACGCCATTCCCAGGAGGAGGCGACCTGCCCAAACAGTACTACGATGCGATGGACCCATTCGTAGTGCTGGCCGCGGCGAGCCAGATTACCAAAACCATCAAGCTCGGCACCGGCGTCCTGCTGGTGCAGCAACGCGATGCGATCCAGACCGCCAAGCTGATCGCCTCGATCGACCAGGTGAGCCAGGGACGGTTCCTGTTTGGCGTTGGCGGCGGCTGGAACCAGGACGAAATGGAAAATCATGGCACCGTCTACGCAACCCGCTTCAAGCGGATGCGCGAATCCATCGAGGCGATGAAGGAAATCTGGACGAAAGCCGAGGCCGAATACCATGGGGAGTTCGTTAATTTCGATCCGGTGATCGCGAGACCCAAACCGGTGCAGAAGCCACACCCGCCGATCCATGTCGGCGGTGCCTTCCCGCATGGCGCACGCCGCGCAATCCGCTATGGCGATGGTTGGATTCCAACGGCCCGTGGCGATGTTGCCGAGGTCCTGCCGAAATTCCGCGCGATGGCGCGAGAGGCCGGCCGCGATCCGTCGTCCATCGAGATCACCTCGTTCGGTCTGGGCGAGGATCTTGACCGGGTAAAGCGCTTCGCTGAGATGGGGGTCGCCCGCGTCGTGCCGATGTTCCCGCCGGAGAAGGCAGACGCGGTGCTGCCCATCGTGGACCGGTGGGTGAAAATCATGCGGCTGGTCAACGGCTAGATGTGATCGAGCGCCGGGGCGGGTTCCAGAGGGGCCGCCGCAGCAGCTCCCCATAGCCCGCACCGCGATTCGCCGTGATTCGTCAACGGATCGATGTCACCCCCACGGCAAAACCGAACCTCAGTCGCTGGGGCAAGCGCGTTTCAGAGCATCTCCGAGGCCTCCTTTGACGAGTTAGTCAGCTTCTGTAAATCGAGTAGAGACCTGGGCAGGAAAGATCCGCCGTATGTACCGTCGTCTCGCCATTCTCTCATTCATTCCGTTGCTTGCGTATGCCCCAATTGACGATGCACTCGCTGGGCACCGGAGCAACAGCCAGTCCAGAAGCGTTTACTCACGTTTGGGCCATACTGCCTCGTCGGGTTACCACGCCCGCGGAGCCGATCGCGACAAGGGGACCTACCGTTCGGAGCTAATACGCAACAAATCCGAATGGCGCCAAGCTCAACACCGCGGGAATAATCCGGCGCCGGTTCGATCGGCCACGGATGGCAATGGCTGACGGCCCCTCTTCCGCGAAAGGAACGAGGCGGTCGATTTCCGGCGCCCGTTAATTATGTCCTGCTGATAACGCCGGCGGCTCTGCTCAGGCGTGATGCCGCGAGGCACCGCGATTTCGCCATCAAGCACGATTTGGCGTACTTGCCCGGCCCATGTCCCCAAACTCCACCACCACCGTGGACACTAACCCCGCTGGTTAGCGTCCACGCTGGTGGTGGATTTTCGGGATCAGCCCGCAGTGTAAGGCTGCGGTGGAGTTGAGGTGGCCATCGGGCCAGTCGGCTAAGGTGGAGTTGCAAGACTTCAACCTGAAGCGCACGAGAGGACCGATGACCGAAGAGAGATTGGTGCTGGCCGAGCTGCTGGAGAAGGCCGGCGAGAGCGATTTTCTGCGAGCCGTGGCGGAGGCAGTGTTGCAGCTGTTGATGGAAACCGATGTTGACGGGCTGATCGGTGCCGGGCGTTACGAGCGCAGCGGCGAGCGCACCACGTGGCGCAACGGCTACCGCGACCGCACCCTCGACACCCGCCTCGGCGCGCTGCAGCTGCGCATCCCGAAGCTGCGGCAAGGCAGCTACTTCCCGCCATTCCTGGAAGCCCGCAAGAGCTCGGAGAAGGCGTTGATCGCGGTCATCCAGGAAGCCTGGATCGGCGGCGTCTCGACCCGCCGGGTCGACGAGCTGGTGCAGGCGATGGGGCTATCCGGCATCAGCAAGTCGCAGGTTTTCCAAGCTGTGCAAGGAGATCGACGAGCGCGTCCATGCCTTTCTCGACCGGCCGCTCGCCGGCGAGTGGCCGTATCTGTGGCTCGACGCGACTTACCTGAAGCAGCGCGAGGGCGGCCGCATCGTGTCGGTCGCGGCAATAATCGCTGTCGCGGCCAACACCGACGGCCGGCGCGAAATCGTCGGGCTGCATATCGGCCCGTCGGAGGCCGAGACCTTTTGGTCGAGCTTTCTGAAAAGCCTGACGCGGCGCGGGCTGCGTGGCGTCAAACTGGTGATCTCCGATGCCCATGAAGGGCTCAAAGCGGCGATCCGACGGGTCTTCAGCGCCGGCTGGCAGCGCTGCCGCGTGCATTGGATGCGCAATGCCCTGGCCTATGTCCCCAGGACCCAGCAGAGCATGGTGGCGGCGGCACTGCGCCAGGCGTTCCTGCAGCCCGATCGAGCGCAGGCCAGTCAAATGCTGCGCCATGTCGCCGACCAATTGCGACCGAAATGGCCAAAGCTCGCCGCCTTCATCGACGACAGCGAGACCGATGTGCTGTCCTATCTCGATTTCCCCGAACAGCACCGCAGCAAATTGCACAGCACGGATGAGATCGACAAGTCTTTTTTCGGCTGGCTCGCTAGCACTGGTCGTCTCTCGAGAGGGCACGGCAGCCCTTCTGTCCGTCGAAGGCACGGTGGCCAAGAGGGCTGCTGGGATGCGGCTTTGTCAACGCCGACAGCCGCCGAAGGCGGTGGCCGCAGGCCAGCGTTTACAAAGCCGCATCCCAGCAGCGACAATCGGCCGTGGCGCTCGGCGGGCTGCCCTGTTCAAAAGCCACAGCCGCTGGTACCGCGCACTGCCCGCTTCGAGACGCATTTGGTATGCGCTGTGGTATCGTGATCTTGCACGGGCGACCGCGTGGCGAAGAGCAAGGCTGGAGGATGAAGGCCTTGCCGCGCAGCCTTTAGCGTCGCTCCTCATTTGCGGCGCCCGTGCGCTGCTTCGCTGTGCCGCGGCGCTGCCATTGGCTGACGAACCGTTCGTAGGCTTGTTCGGCCTGACGGGCCAGCTCGATCTCCCGATCACGTAGCGCTTTGACATTGTAAGCGTAGGCAGGGCCACGTTTGTTGCCTTTCCTGGCCGGTTGCCCAGCTTGCAGCTCCATGGCGCGCAATTTGCTGGCGACCAGCGCCGGGCGTGCCCACTGATAGTCGGCGCTCTTGGTCAGCAGATGCCAACACAGGACGGCCAGCTTGCGCGCCACTGCGACCGCCGCGATCTGATGGCCGCGACGGGCGCGGATGCGCAGGAAGAACGCCCGCAGCGGGCCTGGCGCTTTGGCCGCAGCCCAAGCTGCCTCGACCAGCATGGCACGGGCATGAGAACGCCCCCGCTTGCTGATGCGGCCATGCTGGGCAACCCCGAGACCGGATTGCCGCACCCGCGGGTTGAGGCCGACATAACTGACCAGCTGCTGCGGACTGGCGAAGCGGCGCACATCGCCGATTGCCGTCACGAGACCGGCGGCGACGATCAGATTGACACCGGTGATCGTCAGCAGCCGCTTGACCGCCGGATCATCGCTTCCTGTCTGTGCAATCTGCGTGTCGAGAACCCCGAGATCCTCGCTCAGCCGATCGAGCTCGCGCAGGTGCCGCTCGATGGCGGCGCCCTCGTCATCAGGCATGAGCTGTTGCGCCAGCCAGATCCGGCCCAGCCGTCCGAACAGGTCGGCATGTGGGCAGGGCGGGATCAGATGGGCGTGCAGGATCGCGTGCACCTCGTTCTTGATCCGCGTGCGGTGCCGGACAACCTGGTTGCGGCGTGCTACCAATCGGCGCCGGCGCTCGGTATCTGAATCCGGCAACCAGACTTCCGGCAGGAAGTTGGCTGCCCGCAGCGATGCCAGCACACCGGCATCGATCTTGTCCGTCTTGACGTGCGCATGCGCAATGGCCTTGACCTGCAGCGGATTGGCCACGATCACGCGGGCCACATACGGCGAAAGCACGCGGACGACGGCCATTGCGTTGCCGGTCGCCTCAATGACGACTTCGTCCTCCTTGCCAAGGTTACGGCCGAAACCCTCCAGCCCCGAGCGGGTCATGCTCACGCGCCCCGCCGGACGCAACTTCCCGTCTTCCCAGAACACCACCTCCGCAAACGTTCGATGAATGTCCATGCCAATTACACGTCGCATCGTCTGCTCCTCTCCTTCGATTGGTTGGGAGCAGTGGGCAACACGACAACTACGGATCCGCGCTCGCAGCGCAACCGGGTAGGTCGCAGGGGCGGCCAGCTACTAACGCGAGCTCTCGGCTCATGATGTGTATCGGCCTGCCCACTTAGCGTGCTCCCAGTGCCCCTCGTCCCGGATGGTCGCACCATACGCCGGAACCACGCCGATCCCAGCCGAACGGGCGGGCACCGCGATCCTCATACCGGTTACCAACCCACTGGAGCGGCTCAACAAGGAAGTCAAACGCCGCGCCGACGTGGTCGGCATCTTCCCCAACGAAGCCGCGATCGTTCGGCTTATCGGCGCAGTGCTGCTCGAGCAAAACGACGAATGGCAGCTGCAACACCGCTACATGCAGGTCGAAGCGATGGCCGAGCTGGCCGCGGCAGGCGGCGCCGTCGATTCCCGGCAGATCCCATGCGCGGCCTAACCAGGTTGGCGCGATCCACTGCGTCGTCGAACGGCATGGATGCCAAAAGCTCGGCTGGAGTGTCGCTGTCAAGCCCCGCAGCCGCGCAGCGGTGCGCCGAAGGCGCAGGGCTTGATGGCGGCACTCCAGCCGCAGCACAATCCGCCATGCCGTCGATCGCGGCTCCCTGCCCCGCACCGACCGCTGATCACTTTTCACCAACGCCGCTGCATCCGCGGCGCCTCAGTTTCAGTCTCGAATCTCCACCAGCTTGACGGACGTGACCGAACGCGAAGGCGTCGCCGCGTTTGACGCCGTGCCACTGCAAAGCTTCCAGGAAGAACTGCGCCACCCTATGGCCACTAGCCACATCGGTTCCGCGCTTGCATTCGGCGCAGGCATCGCACACAAATATGATGCGGCATGGATCGGAAACCTGGATGACGACGCTTACCATCCGCAACGTTGACCCCGCGCTGAAGCAAAAGCTGCGTGTGCGCGCCGCCCGACACGGCCGGTCGATGGAAGCCGAGCTTCGCCACATCCTCAAGGAAGCGCTGGGCGGAGAGAAGCGCGCCGAGCCGAACCTGGCCGAGGCCATTTGCCGGCGCTTCCTGCCGCTGGGCGGCGCCGACGAGCTCGAGCCGCACCCGCCTGTGCCCGTGCGCGATCCGCCTCGGTTCGACCAGCGATCGCCCTCGATACCAACGTCCCCTCTGAACTGATGCGCTCGGAACCCGCCGCGGGGGTGTTCGCAGGGTTTTCCGCCCAGCCGCGCGCCACGCTCTACACCACCAGCGTCAGCAAGGCCGAAATCCTCTACGGCATCGCCATGCTTCCCGAGGGACGCCGCCGCCTCGCACTCGCGGCCGCCGCCGAGGCGATGTTCGCCGACGATTTCGAGGGCCGCGTGCTGCCCTTCGACGAGGCTGCCGCCGTAGATTACGCGGAGATTGTCGCCGCCCGCCGCCGCGAAGGCCGCCCGATCGAGACCTTCGACCCAGATCGCCGCCATGGCGCGCGTCGCCGGCGCTGGGCTCGCCACCCGCGACAGCGGGAATTTCGGGGGCTGCGGCCTTACCCTGGTCAACTCTTGGGAGGTGCCGTAAAGCGCGATGGCTTGAAGTGTCACAGCGATCTCGTCCAAATCGGCCTATGTGGTGCGCTGCCTGAAGTTGTGTGTGAGTGATTGAGAGGCCGACCCGAAATGATGCTGGGTACGTCGAGTATATTCGTCGCCCCCGCGAAAGCGGGAATCCAGGGTTGCAAGACTGTGGCGGTTGGCCCTGGACCCCCGCTTTCGCGGGGGCGACGTGTAATAGGTTGAAAATTTATATTTCATTTCGGGTCAGGCTCTGAGCACTAAACCGGCGGCTGCCGCATGTCGCGGGCGCGCTCGGCAGCACCGCCAAGTTGCTTCGGCACAGGATTTGGCGTACTCTCACTGTGAATTACGGAGTTTGCATGGAAATGGTCCGCATGACCGAAGCCGAGCTGCAACAAGGCTTTCGAGCCTTGGCAGACCGCGCCCGCCGCGAGCCGGTGACGATCACCACCCCGGACGGCCGCGATGAACTCGTGGTGTTGTGGGCCGAGGAATATGCGCGCCTCAAACGGCGCGATCGACGCGTCGGGCTTACCGAGGAGCTTCCCGAGGAGTGGGTCGAAGCCGTGCGCAACGCCAAGGTGCCGGACGAATTCGCCGCCCTCGACGCCGAGCTGAAATAGCTCGCGCGTGCCGCTGCCCGCGCCCGTTCCGGTACTTGTCATCCGCTATAGCTATTTGTGGCAAAGCGAGCACCTGGCGGCGCGCGAGGAAGGCGAGAAAGATCGTCCCTGCGCGATCGTGGCGGCGCTACGCCCGGCCGATGACGCCGGCGAAACCCGCGTACTGGTTTTGCCGGTGACGCACAGCCCGCCGGCGCAAGCGACGCTGGCGGTCGAAATTCCCGCGCAGGTCAAGGAGCGCTTGCGGCTCGAGGCCGAGCGCTCCCGGGTCGTGCCGTCCGAGTGGAACGAATTCATCTGGCCTGGGCCGGATTTGCGGTGCGCGCCAGGCGGTGACGACAACTCAGTCGCTTACGGGATGCTGCCCCCTCGCCTCTTTGCCACCATCCGCGACCGCTTCCTCGCCCTTGCTACGACGCGCGGAGCGCGACGCGCACCCAGGACGGAGTAGCCCGAGCTGGTCGGCCCTCACGCGAGCCATCCCAATATATTATCGTCGCCCCCGCGAAAGCAGGGGGGCAGGTTCTGGGTTCCCGCTTTCGCGACGCTTTCGCGGGAATGACGGCCAAAGGATTGATCTTTCAGAATTCATTTCGGGTCAGGGTCTGAGAGTGATCGCGGCGAGCCGGTGATCGCCAATGTCACAGGCCGTCAGCTCGGGGATTTGCCGAACATGATCCAGCCGCCATTGCTTGGCGTGGTGAACGCCGCCAGCGCAGTCTCTGCCCGAACCCTGACCTGCCGGGCGCCGGCCGTGCCGCGCAGCTGCTCTATGCTGTCGGTGTACATGGCCGTACGGGTGCGCCCGTTCCCCAAATTGCCGCCGCTCGAAGAGAACGGGGGCGGTCCCTCGACCGTGATATCGCCCGCGTAGAACGCGAAGGCGTCGCCGCGTTTGACGCCGCGCCACCGGAAGGCCTCCAGGAAAAACTGCGCCATGGGTGCATAGCCGTCGTAAGGATTGAATATATCAACGTCCTCGGGCCCAAGCCCGGCACCCTGGTACATTCTCCCGGCGGCGCGGTCGGTCCAGTCCGCGATCTCGTCCAAATCTTCCTGTGTGGTGCGATTCCTGAAATTGTGCTGTGAGTGATTGAGCACATATAAAGCCCAGATATCTCGTCATGCGGGCACCCAGAGTCTGCCCCCCGCTTTCGCCAGGGGCTCTGGCATGAACCGGGGGCAAGCGCACAGACAATCGCCCTGGACCCCCGCTTGCGCGGGGGCGACGATACCGGTTGCGAACATACGCGAGACATTCGGCAATTTACGCAACGAGGTACTTCTCAAGCATCGCCGCTCGTCAGGGCGGCAGAATATGGTCGACCAGGGCGTCATTGACCGGCCGGAAGGGGTTTACGATCGTTAGGCCATGCAGGGATCGCCCATCCTGCAAATCTTCCGTCATAAGAAAACTCAGGCCATCCGGATCGAAGTGGCGCACAGCAGCGTATCCCAGAAGGAGATGTTGTGCGCGCCGACAAGATCGAGAGCCGCCGCCAGATCGGGTTCGGCGGCGGGTTGCACCGGGAACCCGCCGCACCAGGCGTTACGCGCCGACGTACCGAAGCGACGTTGACTCCGAATTTACGCGTCGCGATGTAGCTGAACTCCGCCAGCGACTGCAGCAACAGCACGCCAGTTTGGCGACGGGCTCCGCGAATTATCAGGCTTTGTGCCCGCTGGCGTTTGACATTCGCCGGTTGCCCCAACGTGTAGACCAGGATGTTGGTGTCGAACGTGCAGCTCATCAGCACTCGTGCATTTCGTCGCGGGTGAACGTTCGAAAGCCGCCGCGCAAGGTCGCCGGCTCGTTCATCGAAGCGATCATTCGATCGATGGCCGCTTGGCGCTCGGCGGCAAGGGCTTCGGCAGGGTACGGCGACATCAGCGCTACCGGCCTCCCGCGTTTGGTGATGACCACCTGCTCGCCGGTTTCTACGGCCGAGAGCACCTCGGAAAAGCGCTGATTGGCCTCGCGCGCGGTGACGCGTCTCATTGCATGCTGTCGTTCGTTGGCGCGCTTTGGGTGCCAGAGGTGTGCCAAAAGAGACGCCACCGGCCCCCACCATCGCGGACGGCGGCTACCGAACCGTCTGACTGTCTCGGGCGTCCCGAGCCAAGGTGATGGCCAAGGAGAAAGCCAGCGGTCGAACCTCGATGTTCTCGGGCTCCGTCTAGATGTTCTCCATCCGCGCTCCACCCGTCACCGCGCTCATCACTCTGTGCAAACCGGTCACGATGGCGGACAATTGGTCGAACAAGCAGGAGGACGGCCATGCCAGTCATCGACGTTCAGGTTCATCCCTTCGATCGAAATCATCCCGGCCGGCCGTGGGCCAGTCCCTCGCACGGGCTCAACTCCGCCACAGGCGAAGAGATGGTCGCTGCGATGAACAGTGTCGGCGTCGACGGTGCGATCATGGTCTCGTCGTTCAGCGCCTATGAATACGATCCGAGCTTCGCGCTGGAAGTTTACAACACCTATCCGGATAAGTTTCGGGTTGTGACGCCGGTCGACGCGACCAATCCAGCGATTGACGATGTGGTGGCGAAATGGGCGGCGGCGCCAGGCGCGCGCGGCATCCGCATACGAATGCGCGACGGCCTGCCGATGGACGCGGACCACCCCGGTTTGAACCGCGCTTTCGCTGCCGCCGCCAAACATGGTTTGCCTGTCAATCTGCTTTGCTGGGGCATCCTGGAGAAAGGGCTGCCATACATCCAGCGACACCGCGATACGGTCATCGTTATCGACCATCTCGGCCTGCTGCAGCCTGCTCGCCCGCCGGTCCCCGCCGACGTTTGGGCCGATCTTCCCAAGCTGCTCGCCTTGGCTCAATACGAGAATGTAAGGGTGAAGATCAGCGGTGCCTGCACGATGTCGCACCAACCGTTCCCATACGACGACATCTGGGAGCCGGTACTGCGGGTCATCGATGCGTTCGGGCTGCATCGTTGCATGTGGGGCACCGACTGGACGCGGACGATCGGCATGCTGACCTATGAGCAGGGCGTCACGCCGTTCCGCGACACCAAACGCCTGTCCGAGAACGACAAGGCAGCGCTCATGGGAGGAACGTTGCAGAAAGTCTACAAGTGGTAGCGCGACCGTACCCATTCGGCCGCGCCACAATCTGACGGAATAGCTCAGGAACCAGCCACGGCGCTGCTCATCGTTGATCTCGACAAGCATATCGGCAACGCCAGGGCGTGGCGCGACAAGATGACGGGCTAATACGAAGGAGGCCTGGAACGAGCCATGAAAGAAAACAGCATACGGCGGGTGGTGCGCGAAGGACGAGCGGCGCTAGGCACCGGGCTCAAGGAGTTCGCATCACGCGGCGTTCCCTGGATCATCGAGGCGGCAGGCTTCGATTACTGCGCGATCGACCATGAACACGGGGCATTCGACATGGAAACGATCGCAAATCTGGCGAGCTGGTTCCAGGCCACGAACGTCTCGGCCATCGTTCGGATCCACAAGTCATTAGCGCATCTAATTCCAGGCATTCTGGATCAGGGCATCATGGGCATCCAGGTGTCCGAGGTGGAAAACGCCAAAGAGGCGCGCGCGATCGTCCGCCTGGCGAAGTATCCACCGATCGGAAACCGGGGTATCTCCGGCCAGGGGCCGCACACGGGATACAAGAGCTACGGCGCCCGCCACGCCACCGAATACGCGTCATGGGCCAACGAGAACATTATCATATGCCCGTCGATCGAGTCGCTCGAGGGCCTGGAGAATGTCGAGGAGATTGCGGCGGTCGAAGGGATCGACATGATCGCGTATGGGCATTCCGACCTGAGCGCGCAGCTCGGGGTTCACCTCAACCTTGAACACCCGACCTTCAAAGCGGCGGTGCGGCGGATCGCAGCGGCGTGCAATGCACATGGCAAGCTCGCTCGGGGATCGGCGGAGACCGAGGCGCAGATCGAGGAATATTGGCAGCTCGGGTGCAAGGTGCTGAACCTGCCGGGGAACGATGTGAGCACGTATCTTGACGGGATGAAAGCGCGCGCGGCCCGGGCGCATGCGCGGCTGAAGTCGATCGGGGTGCCGACCCCATGAGGGGATGGCACGAAGGAAATCTCGAACACGCTGACCGAAGGACAACCCCATGACTAAATATTTGCACACCATGATCCGCACCAGTTCGCTGGAGGATACGATCGCCTTCTTCGAGGTGCTCGGCCTGCGCGAGATCCGCCGCCGACCGGACGAGAAAGGCCGCTACACCAACGTGTTCCTAGCCGCCCCCGGCGACGAGGCGGCTGCCGTGGAACTCACCTACAACTGGGATCCCGAGCCCTACACCGGCGGCCGCAATTTCGGGCATCTCGCATACGCCGTGGACAACATCTACGACACGTGCAGCGCCTTTATCGCCCGCGGCGTGACGATCAACCGCCCGCCGCGTGACGGCCGCATGGCCTTCATCCGCACGCCGGACGGCATCTCCATCGAGCTACTGCAGGCCGGCGAAGCGCTGTCGCCTGCCGAACCATGGACCAGCATGGCCAACACCGGCTCATGGTAGAGCGAGACGCCTCTGGCGTGGCTGCCCGATCACGCGCTCGGAAGCACAGGCTATGATCGCTGAGGTCAAAGGAGCCCGGTTGCTCCAGGGCTTTCGCGGTCGGCCAGCGGCTGACCTCGCGGCGCTCGAGGATACCCTGGTGCGCGTGTCGTACCTCGCCATGCACATGGAAGGGCACTTGGCAGAGCTGGACATCAATCCGCTCATCGTGCTGCCGTCAGGTCAGGGAGTGAAGGCGGTAGACGCCCTCGTCGTATTGCGCGGCACATAGCACGACGCGCGGCTGAGAGTGATCGCCGCGAGCCGGTGCCGGGCCACACGCATGCCATGACAATTCCAGCGACAGGCAGGCTGCGCTATTGGCGGACGCTCCCCATATCCGTTTCGAGTGGGATGATGCGAAAAACGATCGCTGCGTGCGAGACCGCGGGTTCGGCTTTGCCGATATCTTGCCGGCGTTCCTCGATCCGAACAGAAGGGTGCAGCGTGATGCCCAGCGAGGCTATGGCGGCGAGACTATGGCGAAGAACGTTTCAGGCTCTACGGCCGCGTCGCTGGACGGCTATTCGTGATCGCCTACACGCGGCGTGAGACGGCAACCAGGATCATCTCCGCCCGCAAGGCAAACGCCAGGGAGAGGGGCCGGTATGGCGCGGACTGAAGCACGCCTCGATGCGACGGGAGCCGTCACTCGGCGGCGTCCCGCCGGCGCTTGGGAACCGGTAAAGTCGCGATCCGATTGGGCCCGGGTCGATGCCACCACCGACGCGGAGATCGAACGCCAAGCCGCCGACGACGATGCCGAAGCGGCCATGGATGCGGCGGCTTGGGCGCGGCGCGTTCGCCGGCGTGCCGGACTGTCACAAGCCGAGTTCGCACGACGGATCGGCATCTCTGTCGCGACTGTGCGCGGCTGGGAACGGGGGAAGCTCGCCCCGGAGGGTGCGGCCCGCGCGCTCCTGCGGATAATCGACCGGGTGCCGGAAGCCGTGCTCGCGCTGAGTGCGAGCTAAACCACCCACAATTCCGACGCATCGACCTCGAACCGGATCGGCGGCGGACCTCGAGGCGCTCGAGGGTACCCTGGTGCGCGTGTCGTACCTCGCCATGCATATTGAAGGGCACCTGGCGGAGCTGGACATCAATCCGCTGATGGTGCTGCCGTCAGGTCAGGGAGTGAAGGCGGTAGACGCCCTCGTCGTGTTTCGCGGCACATAGCACTGCACGCGGCTGAGAGCCTGACCGCCGCGAGCCGGTGATCTCCGGCTGTTTGGCGACACACTCTGAAATGCACGACTAGCTCGCGAGCTGGGTCGGCGACATCATAGCGGCCATCATGCTCATCCTCGGAATCCTCCGGCTGGGCCGTCGGCACCGCGACAAACGGAGGATGCCGGTTTCGGCACTTCAAGGGATGCGGGATCGAGCGCACGCGTCTCGATATCGACGATCGGCTTTAGGTTCGGGAGCTAAACCCCGACACGAGACGGTGAGGCGTCCATTTGACCTCGGTTTTCCAGCATCCTCGCGCGGCGGTCTATATATGATAACTTCTGCGCTTCGGCATTTGCCAAGACACAGGGAGGGGTCCGTGCCTTTTCCACCTAATAGTAGAGATCGTGCGCAAAAACGGTGGGAGGAGGACCGCGCATACCTCAATCGCCTGCGCGAAATTACGGAAACTCGCCCGCCCAGGCCGGCCCTCCATAGCCGAAATCGTAGTCGTCGGGGTCATTGCGTTGATTGTCGTGGGGTACTTTCATGACCCGGGCCGGCGAGGGTCAGAGGCGCCCGACAGGATTGCGGCAGCTCCCGATGCCAGGCGCACAATATCCGCGCCATTGCGCGGCACATCCTCGGGATTGAGCCGCGCATCATAGTCGCAAACGGCCCGCGCCTCGACCGCCGCCGGCAATCGGCGGGTTACCAGAAGTAAAGGCTTCGCCATCACACGACTGTCCCAAACGCCTGCAACCGAAATTTGCCTCGAACGACGCCCCCTTCATCCTCTTCCTCCACGGCGCAACCAATGGATTTCGCCGCCCCGCAACTTCGTGCTTTACCAATAGCTGGTGTGGCCGACCACGAAACGATGTTCGCAGTTGAGATTCTGCCGAGACATATGACGACAAACCTAGCGAGCGAAGAAAGAGAATGATGGCGGAAGAGGCAGGAGTCGAACCTACCGAGGACGCCTGGCGCCCTCCAACGGGTTTGAAGCCCGCGCAAGTCACCGGACCCGATGCTCTTCCGAGATCGATATTGCAGGTTCTTTGCGCCGGATCAAAGGTCGAAGCGTCTGCCGCTTCGTAGTCAGGCGAATACCTCGCTGCCGCGCAGCACGATGCGCGTGTCGCCGGTCCGTCGGGTTGCCCCCATCTTATCGAAGTATTCGAGGATCTGGATCGTCAGATTGCGGCCGATGCCGCAGCGGTTCCTGAACGTCGCTGCGGTGAATGTGCCCTCGGGCGAGCTGCCGGCGAGCTCGCACGCGATCTCGGCGAGGCGCGCCAGGATCTCGGGGAGAAAGAACCGATTGTCGGCGACCCGGGCGACCCGGCCCAGCCGCTCGGCGCGGTTGAGAAAGCGTTCCACCGCATCGGGCTCGAGTTCGAGCGCGGCGGCCAGCTCACGAATTCGCGGCGCCCGCAGGTCCGCGGCGGCGAGCAGCGGGTGAAGGCGCTCCCAGAGCCGCTCATCCGACCGGGTCAGCCGAGGCTGGTGCTCGGGCAAACGCCATATCGGGCCCTGACGCACGACGCGGCCGGCGCCGGCGAGCTCCACGAGCGCCGCGTCGAGCGCCGCCCCTGGAGCCGCCGCACGCAATTGCATGATCAGGGCCGGCCGGCTGGGCCCGAGCGCGTCGGGCTGTGTTTCATGCCAGGCGCCGAGCGTGCCGACGATCCTATCGCCCAGCGCAGTCAGCCGCTCGGGGGTCAAAGCGATCGAAGCGCGCGCCGGTCCGACACGCAGAAATTCGCCCGCTTCGGTCAGACGATCGAGCTCGCTCGGCGCCAGGTTGCGCGCCAAGGCGAATTGCGCCAGATCAACCATCCCTTGAACCGCGAGCAAGCGAGACAGCGCTTGCGCCGGGTCTGTCGTGGCGAGCGCCTCGACGACCGCGAGCCGCGCGGGTTGCCGGCGGCCCCGGCGCGGCGCGAAAGGATCGACGACGCGGCCGCCCGCCAAGGTGTGCCGGGCGGCGTGGTCGCGCAACACTGCACGATCGCCGCACAGTGCACCGACCGGGTGCTCCAGATCGAGCTGCACAAAACCGCTCTCGCCCGGCGCAATCTCCCGCGAGCCGAGCACCGCGGCGCGAGCGACAGTATCTGTTGTGCCGAGGTGCAGATGGACCGGCAGCCCGTCGCGCAGCGGCGCCTCGGCGTAGCGCGAGACGCGCAACGAGAGGTCGAGCCGCATGGTCGGCGCGTGCCGTTCCGCAGCGAGGATCCAGTCGCCGCGGCGCGGCTCGCCGCCCTCCGGAAACGAGCCGGCGACGTTGATCGCGCAGCGCTCGCCGGCGGCGGCAGTCGCGATGGGACGGTTGTGTCCGTGCAATCCACGGACCCGCACGGGTGTACCCTGAGGGCTGAGCACGAGCCGATCGCCCGGCGCCACGGTGCCGGCGGCTATCGTGCCGGTGACGACGAGCCCGATCCCGGGCAGGGTGAAGGCCCGGTCGACCGGCATCCGGAACAGAGCCGATGAGGCCGCCGTTCGGCAGCGATCAGACGCGGTTTTTTGCAGATGCGCGGCAAGGGCGGGGATACCCTCGCCGGTCCGGCTCGACACCGGGAAAATCGCTGCTTGCGGAAAGCCCGCCGCGACCAGCAGCGCGCCCGTCTCCGCGGCCACGGCATCCGTCCGGCCGCCCTCGACCCGGTCGATCTTGGTGACGACCCCCGTGATCTCGGCGATCCCGATCAGCGCCAGTATGTCGAGGTGCTCGAGGGTCTGCGGGCGCGGCCCGTCATCGGCGGCGACGACCAGCAATACCCGGTCGATCGACAGCACACCGGCCAGCATATTGGCCAAAAAGCGCTCATGGCCGGGAACATCGACAAAGCCGAGCTCGGTGCCGTCGGGCAAGGTGGCATAGGCGAAGCCCAGATCGATCGTCAGCCCACGCCGCTTCTCCTCGGGCAAGCGGTCGGCATCGACCCCCGTCAGCGCGCGGATCAGCGCCGTCTTGCCGTGATCTATGTGACCGGCCGTCGCCAGGATCATGGGTCTTGCGGCATTACGGCCTTGCGTGCTTCGAGACGCGCCCAAAAGGCGCTCCTCAGCATGAGGTATGCGGTTAGCGGCATTGAGGTAATTCCTCATCCTGAGGAGGCCGCAACGCGGCCGTCTCGAAGGACGCACTGCCCGTTTTCAGAACAAGTTCGTCGAGCTGCGCGATGAAGGCCGCTTCCTCTTCGAGACAGCGCAGGTCCAGAATGACGCGGGCCGCTTCGATGCGGCCGATAATCGGGATCGGCAGCGCCCGCAAGTCGCGCGCCAGTGCTTCGAGCGCGGCGGCGGAGCGTTTCGCTGGAGGCCGCAAGGCCAGCGCCGTGCTCGGCAGCAGCGAAATCGGCAGCGCACCGCTGCCGATCTGGCTCTTGGTTTCGATCAGAGCGATCTCGGCAACATCCCCGAAGGCGCGCTCGACGGCGGGAAGCAGCCGCTCTCCGAGCGCCCGGATCTGTTCCATGGGCCGTGCCAGCAACCGCAGCGCCGGCAGGCGCTCAGCGAGCCGATCGGGATCGGCGTAGAGCCGCAGCACGGCCTCGAGCGCTGCCAGCCGGATCTTGTCGAGGCGGAGTGCCCGTTTCAGCGGGTTGCGCGCGAGGCTTCGGATCAGCTCCGCGCGGCCCACGACGAGCCCCGCTTGCGGGCCGCCGAGCAGCTTGTCGCCGCTGAACGTGACGAGGTCGGCGCCCCGCCCGAGCGCCTCGGCCACGGTCGGTTCGTGCGGCAGCCCCCAGCGCGCGAAGTCGACGAGCGAACCGCTGCCGAGATCCTCGACAAACGGGATCGCATGATCGCGGGCGAGAGCGGCGAGCTTCGCCGTCGGCGCCGCTGCGGTGAAGCCGTGGATGGCGTAATTGCTGGTGTGCACCTTGAGAACGAGGCCGGTCTGCGGCCCGATCGCCGCGGCGTAATCGGCGAGATGCGTCCGGTTCGTCGTGCCGACCTCCCGAAGCCGCGTACCGGCTCTCGCCATGATGTCGGGCAGGCGAAACGAGCCGCCGATCTCGATCAGCTCGCCGCGCGACACGATGGTCTCGCGGCCTTCGGCCAGGCTGTTCAACGCCAGCACCAACGCGCCGGCATTGTTGTTGACGGTCAGCGCGGCCCCCGCTCCGGTCAGCCGGGTGAGCCAGCTCGCAACATGGTTGTCACGCTCGCCGCGTTTGCCGGTCTCGATCTCGTATTCGAGCGTCGTCGGATCGCGCATCGCTTCGACGGCCGCGGCAATCGCCTCCTCCGGCAAGGGTGCGCGGCCGAGATTGGTGTGGAGCACGGTGCCGGTCAGATTGAACACGCGGCGCTGCGAAGGCTGCATTTCGCGCGCGAGCGACGCTGCGCTCTCTTCGAGAACGGACTCTACGGAGGCCGAGGCATCGCACCGGCGCAGCGCTGCCAGTGCCGTCCGGATCGCCTCGACGACGAGCGGCCGCCCGTATCGGGCGATCATCGCTATGGCCGCCTCGGACCTCAGGACCCGGTCGACCCCCGGCAGCCCCAATCTGCCACGGCGCTCCTCAGCGGTCATTTCGCGGCAACCAATTCGGGGACCGGCTGCGCGGCGTCTGCCTCGAAACGGACGCACGGCTCGCTCCCGCTCAGGCCTGCAACACGGCCGATCAGTGCCGCCCGATAACCGAACCTGCGCAATTCGGCGACGCACCTTGCAGCGCGATCGGCCGGGACGCCGGCCAGCAGCCCGCCTGCGGTTTGCGGGTCTATCAGCAGCGGCGCCATTTGATGAAGCTGTGCCCCGGGGTCGAGAGCTGCCAGCGCAGCGATGTTATCGGCGTGCAGTGAACTGGTGATTCCGCTGCCGAGCAGCGGCAGCGCGCCGTCGAGAGGCGGTATCGCCTCGGGGTCGAGAACAGCATCCATTCCCGAGGCGCGCAGCATTTCGAGAAGGTGGCCGAGGAGCCCGAATCCGGTCACGTCGGTGCAGGCGCCGGCGCGGTACTCAAGCAGGCAAGCGGCTGCGGAAGCGGCCGACTGCACCATCGTCGCGATCGCGGCCTCGACCAGACGCGACGCGACTAGCCCGCGCGCCGCCGCCGCAAGAATCACGCCGGTGCCGAGCGGCTTGGTCAAGACCAGCCGATCGCCGGCACGCAGCCCAGCCTTGCGCAGCAGCTTTCCCGGCCGCGGCCGCCCGGTCACGGCAAATCCGAGGGCGAGCTCGGCGCCCTCGGCACTGTGCCCGCCGATCAGCACGGCGCCCGCCGGCTCCAGTACGTCGAGGCCACCGCGCAGCATGTGAAACAGGTCGTGCTCGACGATCGGCGGGCGCGCCGGCGGCAGGGTGGCGATCGCCAGCGCGCTCTCCGGCGTCCCGCCCATCGCGTAGATGTCGCCAAGCGCATGGGTCGCGGCAATTCGGCCGAAGAGATAGGGGTCATCGACCATCGCGCGGAAAAAATCGACGGTCTGCAGCAGCGGCGGCGCACCGGGGAACGAGATCAGCGCGGCATCGTCCGGGCTGTCGAGGCCGATCATCACGGCGCCGCTCGTCGCCGGATTGAGCCGCCCGATGACCCGGCCGAGCACGGCCGCCGGGACCTTCGCCGCGCAACCGCCGCAGCGCATCGGGTCTTCCCCCGGCTCGGGCTGCATTTCCGGCAACTCGCGATAACGCCGCATCCAGCGACGGTCGATCCAGTCCTTCAATTGCCACAGCTGCGGGCCATGGGCGACAAACGGCCCGCGCGAGGCCACGGCCTGCTCGTCCCCGGTGCCGATCAGCGCCAGCGCGCGCTTTTGTGGCACGGCGCGCCGCAGCCGGCGACCGGCGAGGGCGCGCCGCAGATTGGCGGCGAGCGGCGGACCCTGCCGGACGGCGTAAACCCCCGCCTTCTCGCGCGGATGGGCGACCATCGTCGCGACGTCGCCGGCCGCGAAGATCCGCGGGTCTGCGGGCGAGCGCAGCCTGTCGTCGATCGCGATGAAGCCCTCCGGCGTCAATGGCAGACCGGTGTCCGCGAGCCAGGGCGCGGCACCGGCCTGCGTCACCCACAGCGTCTCGTCGAATTCGACCCGCCTGCCATCGGCGCAGAAGAGGACGCCCGGCGCGACGCGCACGACGGCGCTGCCGGCGTGCACGGCCACCCGGTGATCGGCGAGGATCTGCTCGAACAACCGGCGGACCCGGGCATTGTGCGACGGCAGCAACGCCTCGCGGGTGACCAGGGTCACCTCGGCCGCGTCGCCCTTCAGACCGGCCAGGCGATGTTGCGCCGAAAGGGCGAGCTCGACTCCGCCGGAGCCGCCGCCAACGACGGCGAGGCGCAGCCGCGGCATCTCGCGCGCCCGCGCCAGCAACGCCTCCCAGCGCGCCGCGAACCGGTCGATCGGCTTGACCGCGATCGCGTGCTCGGCGGCGCCGGGGACATCCTCGGAACGGGGCGCCGAGCCGATATCGATCGACAGGACATCGTACCGGATCGGCGGATGGGCATCGCACAACAATGCGCAATCGGCCCTGTCAATCCCGATCGCTTCGTCGCGGATCAGCCGCGCGCCGGCAAATCGCGCGAGCCGCCCAAGATCGATATGGCATTCGTCGAGCGAATAATGCCCGGCGACGTAGCCCGGCAGCATGCCCGAATAGGGCGTCTCCACGTCGCGGGTAATGAGCGTCACACGCACCCCGGGAGCCGGCCGCATGCCGAAGCTCTTCAGCACATGGACATGGGCATGTCCCCCGCCGACGAGGACGAGATCTTGAGTGATCGCGGCACGTTGCTGCATCGCCGCGACTATGCCCAAGTGCTGTGTACTACTCCAGTCGTCAGGAGGAAATATGCAGATAGGGTTCAATCTGCCGATCAGCGGGCCGATGTCGTCCCCCGAGCGCATGACCCGGATCGCGCAGCAGGGCGAGGCGTTGGGTTACGGCTACCTGACGTTGACCGACCATATCGTGCTGCCCAACCTGCGGGTGCCGGGCTACCCTTACTCCGAGAGCGGCGAATTCTTCGGGGAGGGCCCGGAACGCCGGCATGAGCAGCTGACCGCGGCGGCCTTCATCGCCGCCAAGACCACCCGGATCCGTCTCGTACTTGCGGTGATGGTCGTGCCTCACCGGCCGGCTGTGCTCGCCGCCAAGATGCTGTAGACGATCGATGTCCTGTCCGGCGGGCGGCTGGTCGTCGGGATCGGCGCCGGCTGGCTGCAGGCGGAATTCGATGCGGTCGTCGGCCCGCCTTTTGCCGCGCGCGGGCCGGTGACCAACGAATATCTGGGCGCGTTCCGCAGTTTATGGACTGAGGAGCCGCCTCATTTCGAGGGGAACTGGGTCAAATACGACGGGATCTTATTCGAGCCCAAGCCGATGCAAAAGCCGCGCCCGCCGATCTGGGTTGGCGGCGAAAGCGGGCCGTCGCTGCGCCGCGCCGCCCGGTTCGGCGACGCGTGGTATCCGATCGGCAGCAACAGCAGACATCTGCTCGACACCCTGCCGCGGTACCGCGCCGGGATCGCCCGGCTGCGCCAGTTGACCGCCGAAGCGGGACGCGCGCCGGCGAGCGTCGCCCTGACCTACCGCGTCAAGCGGTACGGCGAAGCGGTGCCAGCAAAGGCTTCCGACGGCGAGCGACGGCTATTTTCCGGCAGCACCTCGGACATTATCGCCGATTTGCAAGCCTTGCGCGATCTCGGGGTCAGCGCCGTCGATATCGATTTCGAGCGCTCCGACCCCGAGGACTCGGTCGCGGAAATGCGCCGGTTTCAAGAGCAGGTGATTTTTCGGCTGTAGCCGCGGGCTCAGCACACCTCGCTAACTTGCGGGTGCTAATCGGCACCATTACGGCATCCTCCGCTGCAGGCCGAGCGGCCTCGCCGGCACCGCGCTGACGGACCTTGATGCGGCCCGACGGCGTCATTGTCACCTGAGCATCCCGGACGATCCTGTCCAAATGGGCCCACACTCCGTCGAGCGCCTCGGCGATGATCCGTGCGTCGCGTAATGTATCGTCGAGCAGTTCCGGGCGCGCCCGCAGAATCATCTGCGTCACTTCGAGTGCCTCGGCGGCATGGCGTTCCTCGACATGTTGCGAGAAGCACTCCTCGAAATACGGTTCGTGCCTGAAATGCGGGAAATGAACGGACAGGGCATCGGCTAATGCCCGCATCCAATCGACCGACAGCATCTCGACCGTGCACCACGCGCCGAGAGACCGCGAGTAGAGTTTGGGGGCCAGCCGCACAAAATCGGCCGTTTCGGCTTCGAGATAGTGGCAAAGCTCACCGAGTTCCCCGAACTCCTCATCGTCCAGCAGGCAAGCTGCGCCGATGCTGCGAAACGCTCTGGTCAGCTGGTAATGGTGAGTATCGCCGTCTGCGAGCCCGTCATCGTCGATGAAAATCCGCAGCTTGCGTTTGCGCAATGCCGGGCTGTCGAGATGCGGCAGATAATAAACCGCTGCGCGGGTCGCATGCATGGCCGACTGATAGACCAGATGGATCTGGCCGAGAAGGGCTGGATCACGCGCCACAGCGCGGGGCAGCTCCGCCAAGCGCCGGAAAAATGGCATGCGCGACGGGCGGTGTTCCTCGAATATGACGGCCAATATGTTTGGCAGATCCTCAATCGCGGAGAGTGTCGGCTCCGATTTTCCCGACTTTCCGCCAATCGGGTCGTCATCCTTTTTCACGATAATTTCCCTCGGTTGTAGCGAGTGTCAAAAGCGCAGCCGAACTCAGCTTCGGCACTGCCGCTGAGCTTGGTCCCGATCTGTAAACTTAAGGTTAAGCGTCTAAAATCCAAAACTCGTTAACCGAATTAATTACTCATTTATCGAGAGATTGTAGCGTGAGCCTTTTCCGGTTCCGCGAGTGCCGATGGAAACTGCCATTCGAAAATCTTCCGCTACGACCGGTGCATTCGCCCAGTTGGCGGTCGCCTGGGTAACCATGTTCGTGGTCGGCAGCGACCTGTTCGTCGTCTCGCCGCTGCTGCCGCTGATTTCTGTCGGTTACGCAGTGCCACCCGCCTCGGCGGGATTGAGTGTGACCGTATTCGCGGTCACCTATATGCTGAGCGCTCCGGCTCTCGGCTATCTCGCCGACCGGGTTGGGCGTCGCCGCGTCCTGAGCCTCTGTCTTGGCGCCTTTGGGGCAGCCAATCTGCTGACAGCAATCGCCGGCAATTTCAGTTGGCTGCTCGCTACGAGAATCGTTGCGGGCGCCGCGGCCGCCGGCGTGTCGCCCTCGGTATATGCCCTCACCGGGAGCAGCGCTCCACCCGAGCGGCGCGCCACCCGGCTTGCGATCGTCGTATCGGGTCTCTTGATGTCGCTTTCCTTTGGCACACCGATAGGCCTGCTGATCGCCGCGTCGCTCGGTTGGTCGATTGTCTTCGCCGCACTCGCCGCGCTGAGCCTCATCCTCGCATGGGCGAACGGGCGCGTTTGGCGTGATGCCCCGGCCGCCACGAGTTCGTGCCGCGCTCGCCCATCGGCTGACGACGACGGCGCTCGCCGTGCGGCTTGCTCCGACTGTGCTGTGGAGCACGGCGCTTTACGCCGTGTACACCTATCTCGGCGAAGGCCTGAGCGCATCGGGCTATTCACCCGAGAAAATTGCGCGGGTGATCCTGTTTTACGGTTGCGGGGCAATCGCCGGCACCCTCATCGGCGGGCGCATTGCCGACCGCCTGGGGGCAAAACTGACGATATCCGTCGGTCTGTTGGGACTCTGTTCGTGCCTTCTTGTGTTGCTCGTCGCACTGAGCTTCGAGAAACTCGTCGACTGTGCCTTTGGGCTGGTCTCGCTGTCGGCGCAGTTGTTCTTCCCGGCTCAGCAGCTCAGGCTGGCGGATGAATTCCCCGGCAGCCGCGCAGTGATGCTGGCCTGGAACAATAGCGCCCTTTTTTTAGGATCTCACTGGGGTCGTTGATCGGCGGGCAAGCCGTCGCGCTCGGCGGCTTTGACACCGATTTGATAATCGCGGCGGCCATTGCCATTGTCGCGTGGATCGCAAACCAAAGCGGCTGTCGAGGCCCTGCCGAGGCCGATATCACGCTACCGCATCAATCCTTTGGGGTAGGGGCAGGCTGATCGTCACTGTCGCCCCGCAGCCGAGCTCGCTTTCTATGACGAGCGTGCCGCCGTGCAGGTCGACGACGGATTTCGCAAAAGGCAGCCCAAGACCAGCCCCCTGATGCGTGCTGTCGAGCACCGAATTTACGCGGTAGAAAGGCTGCACGACCAGCGGGATGTCCTGGGCCCGGATGCCAATTCCGGTATCCCGGATGCGAATATGCAACGCGGCCTCGTCGATTTCGCTCGATATCGTGACGCGCCCCCCTGCTGGCGTGAACTTTATCGCGTTGCCGATCAGGTTGACGAACACCTGCTTCAATTTAACCGGATCGCCTTCGAGCACCGGCCAACGTGACGGATCACCGTCCACAACGATTTCGACTGTGGCCGCCGCCGCAGTCGATCGCAGCATCATCAGGCTCTCGGCAAAGAGCTTGCCGGGCTCGGTCGGAACACGTTCGATCTGCAGCTTCCCCGCTTCCACCTTGGCAAGGTCGAGCATTTCCTCGACGAGGGAGAGCAAATGCATACCGCTCTCGTGGATGTGCTGCGCGTATTCCTTGTAGGCCGGAGTGCCGATCGGACCCATGATTTCGCGATGCATCATTTCCCCAAAACCGATGATCGCATTGAGCGGGGTGCGCAGTTCGTGGCTCATATTGGCGAGGAACATCGATTTGGCGCGGTTGGCGTTGGCCAGCTCGACGGTCCTCTGCTCGACGCGGGTCTCCAAGGTCGCGTTCAGCTCGCGCAGCTCGGCTTCTGCCCGCTTCTGTGCGGCGTAGCGGGCAGCCAGGGCATCTGCCATGGCATTGAAGGTCGCTCCCAAATGGCCGATTTCCGACGCGGGTTGGCGAACATTTACCCGCAAATCATAGTTGCCGTGGCGCCACTCCGTCGCGAAATGCACGAGGCCGCTTATTGGCTCCTGCAAGAACCTGCGCCCGCCCAGAACCGCCGCAAAGGTGGCTGCAAGCAGACCGAAAACGATCAGCGCGATGCCGCGGGCCGTCGCGCTGTCGATCGCCGCGAAAGCTTCCGCCTTCGATTGCCCGGCGCTGAGAAAGAAATCTCGCGGCGGCAGGGCTGCCGGGACATAGCCGAATATTCGTGTGACGCCATCCACGCCGACCAACTCCTCCCATCCCGTGGTGTTGCCGTCCATGATTTCTGCATGGCCTTTTCTCATATTCTTGCCGACCAGCGCCTCCGGGTTCGGCAGTCGCGCGATGATGTTGCCTTCGCGATCGGCAATCAGGATCGAGGATGTCGGCGACAGCCCCCTTTCTTTCAGATGTTCAGACAGCCAGCCCAGATCGAGCCCGACGAAGACAACACCCGCCGTGCGGCCGTCGCCGCTGTCGAATTTCAGCGCAAAGTGGATCATGCGCGCGCCGCTCGACGGATCGGCCCAGTAATTGCCGACGGCGAGCCCGTCCTGCGCCATTGCCCGCTTGAAGAACGGCCTATCGGCAACGGAGGAATAGCTCAGCGGGCTGCTCGAGCAAAATATCCGGCCGTCGGTATCCGCTGCTGCGAGCAGACTGTAGTTCGCGTATTGTGAGGCCAAGGACCCGAACAATACGTCGCAGCCTTCGCTCTCCCGTAACTTGACCGGAGTGAGTTGCGCAAGCGCCAGCAGCAACTGGCGAGCCCCTTCGCGCAGCTCGCCGATTTCCTCGCCGAATTGTTTGGTGATCTGCACGACTTGCAAGCGAATATCGGTTTCGCGCGCTTTGCGCAGCTCATATTCGTTATAAGCCTGGATGATTATTGCCGGGCAAATAGCAATCAATACGAGTAGGATCAGGCGAGCGGTCAAATTGAAATGCGGTATGCGCAGCCAAGGGGATCGGCGCTCACCGGCCATCGTCTGACCGAGCGCCGGGCTTGTTCCATGCGTGATCATTTGCCCTATCTCCGAAACCCCGGGCACCGCTCGGAATCGAGGTCGTTGCCCCGGACACTGCGGGCAGGGGCTCCCTTGCTAGCCTGCAATCTGGCTAAAATTGGTTAATCAATGCTTAACAAACGATCGCGCCGCGCCGAGCATTTTCGTCATCAGATCCCTTCGCAAAAGTTGTCCTGGAACTTTCCCCGGAAAGCCCGGTGCGGAGCGGGAATCCGGGGCTGCAAGGCCGCAGTGCTTGCCCACCTGTTCCAGCCAGGGGCGGGCTCTGGACCCCCGCGTTTCGCAGGGCAACGATAACCAATCGGAAAGACCCAATTCATTTTGAGCCAAACTGTTTAGACCGGCTCGTCGCCTTGCAGCATGATGCGGTAGAGATATCGCAGCTGGTTCATATCGTAATTGCCATTGGCCTTGTGCAGCAACGAGCGGTTGTCCCACATCACGAGATCGCCCGGCCGCCACTGGTGACGGTACTGGTACTGCGGGTGCGTCGCGTGCTCCAGCAGGTCGCGAGCAAGGCCAGGCCTTCCTCTTCCGGCATTCCGAGGATGCCTTCGGTGCGGATCGGATTGATGTAAATAGCCTTGCGGCCGCTTTCCGGGTGGGTGCGTACGATCGGGTGGGTGACCGCGTCGGGCACGCGGTCGCGGCTCTCGGAACTCAGCTCCATCAGCTTCCGCGCGCTGTGACGGCTCTGGTAAACATGGATTGCTTTCAGCCCGTCGAGGCGGCGTTTGGTTTCTTGCGGCAGTTCATCGTAGGCGAGGCGCATATCGACGTATTGGGTATCGCCGCCCCGCTCGGGCAGGCTCACCGCATGAAGAACGGTGGCCTTTGGCGGGCGGGCGGCGTTCGAATGGTCGGTGTGATAGCCTTCGCCGGGAATGTAACGCCGGCCGTCGGGATAGAAGTCCTCGTTTGAGATGTAGTGGACGAGCGGACACTCGGGCAAGGCAAAGCGGGAATTGTGCTGCGGGAAGGGTTCGCCGAACAGGCCGACTGCCTCGAGCAGCTGTTGGGGCGTCAGATGCTGGTCGCGAAACACCAGCACCGAAGAGTCGACGAAAGCGCGGTTGAGCCGGGTCCGCGTAACCTCGTCTATCGGCTCGGTCAGATCGATGCCGCACACTTCCGCTCCCGTGTGCTCGGAAAGCGGAGAGATCGTGCAGTTCATTATCCGGTTTCCATCGGTAGGCTCGGGTCGGTCGCCCATTCGCTGAGCGAAGCGTCATAGAGCCTGACATCGGGATGCCCAAGCATGACCAGAGCGACGGCATCGGCGCTCGCGGCAATCCCGCCGCCGCAATAGGCAATGACCTTCTTGTCGAAGGCCCCGATCGCCGAGAAACGCTTGCGCAATTCGCCGGCGGGCAGGAATTCGTTGGTCTCGGGATCGAGCAGATATGCCGCCGGCAGATTGACGCTGCCCTTGATATGCCCGGGCCTGCCGTAGCTGTTGCCGCCGGTGCCGGCGTGCTGCTCCGGCGCCAGAGCATTGATCGTGCAGGCACCGGCATCGCCGATCGCCTGCAGCACCTCCTCCTTCCCGACCATCAGCGCGCGTTGCTCACGCACGACGAAATGCCCGGGCGGACGAGGTTTTGCCGGACCGGTCTCGACCGGCCGCCCTTCGCGGCTCCATTTCTGCCAGCCGCCGTCGAGCACCGCTGCGTTGTCGAAGCCGAAGACGCGCAGCATCCACCAAACCCGCGTCGCCCACCACGGATTGGCGGTGCTGTAAAGCACGACCCGCGTGCCCTCGCCGACGCCAAAACCGCTCATCGCCGCGGCAAATGCGTCGGCGGAGGGCAGCATGAAGCGGAAGCGATGGTTCTTGTCCGAGAGATCGCCCTGCAGATCGACGAACTGCGCGCCGGGGATATGGCCTTTTTCGAAATCGGCCCGGCCCGGGATGACTTGGTAAGTGATTTTCGGGTCGGGAACGAGATGCGTCGTGCAGTCGAGAATTCGCAGATCGGGGTTACCGAGCTGGCACTCCAGCGCGTTGGTTTCGATCAGGAATTCGGGATGGGCAAACCCTTCGCTTGTCGTCATGGCGGCCTCACTGCTGTTGGTGCCGCGGATAACGGGACTTGGTCTTATTCGGCCGCCTCGGCTAGCCGAGGCGGGCGGAAATTTTTTGGCAGCCCGGCCTTGGCGATCGCGCCGTGCTGCTCGATGTTCGGCAGTGCCTGATGGACGAGCTCGCGGACAGCGATCAGCCGGTCGAGGTCGATCCCGGTCTCGAAGCCCATCGATTCGAGCATGAAGGCGAGGTCCTCGGTGACGATGTTGCCGGTCGCGCCCGGCGCGTAGGGACAGCCGCCGAGGCCGCCGAGCGAGGCGTCGAAGGCGCGCGCGCCGGCGTTGAGCGCCGCGAGCACATTGGCGAGGCCGAGCCCGCGCGTGTCGTGGAAATGCCCGGATACCGGCAATGGCGCGACATCGGCCATGACGCGGCGGAAGACGCGTTCGACCGCGGCCGGCTGGCCGTAGCCGACGGTGTCGGCGAGAACGATCGCGTCGGCGCCGGCCTCGGCGATTTCGACGGCGATGCGGCGCACCCGGTCTTCGTCGACCTCGCCCTCGATCGTGCAGCCGAAGGCGGTGGCGAGCCCGCAGGCGATGCGCGGGCGCCGGTCTTCCGGCGCGCGTCCGGCACAGCGCCACGACCCGGCGAAAATCCTCGACCGATTCCGCGGTGCTGCGGCGGACGTTCGAGCGGTTGTGCCCCTCGCTGACCGACAGCACGAAATTCATCTCGTGGACGCCGAGCGCCAAGCCGCGCTCGGCCCCCTTGAGGTTGGGGATCAGCGCCGAGACGGTGAGGCCGGGCAGGGTCAGCGCATGACGCACGACCGCCTCGGCATCGGCGAGCTGCGGCAGGAGCTTCGGCGGGACAAACGAGCTGACCTCGATCTCGCGCACCCCGGCGGCGTACTCGGCATCGAGCCAGGCGATCTTCTTCTCGGTCGGCAAGACCTCGGCGATGCTTTGCAATCCGTCGCGGAGCCCCACTTCGCGGACATGGGCAACGTTCGCTCATTCTTTCCTCCACGGAAGAACGTCTAAGATGGATCAAAGCTAGTCCCGGCGGGCCGCCGGGGCAACGGCCTCACACGACGTGTTCGGGGGTCAGCGCGCAGGCCTCGTCGCTGTCGGCGAGCTCGATCTGGATTGTCGCGTGCTGAATGCCGAAGCGATGGTGCAGCTGCTGCGCCATCTCGTTGAGCACGGCGTCGCCGGGGTGACCATCCGGCATGATCAGATGGCAGGTCAGCGCCGTCTCCGTGGTGCTCATGCCCCAGATGTGCAGATCGTGCAGCCCGCTACTCCGGGCAGAGCCAGCAGATGCGCGCGCACCGCGGCAGGGTTGAGGCCTTCCGGCACCGCATCCAGGGCAAGCCCGATGGCGCTCTTTAAGAGGCCCCAGGTGCCGAAGACGATGACGGCTGAAACAATGAGGCTGACCGCCGGATCGAGCCACAACCAATTGGTCAGCCAGATCACGATACCGGCGGCTACGACACCGGCGGTGACGAGCGCATCGGCCGCCAAGTGGAAAAAGGCGCTTTTTACATTGAGGTCGCCGGTTACATCGAGGTCGCGCGGGCCGGAAGAAAACAGCATCGCCGTCCCGCCATTGACGAAGATGCCGATGGCGGCGACCCCGACGATGATGCCGCTGGCCACCTGCACCGGGTGGCTGATGCGCCAGATCGCCTCCCAGGCGATCCCGCCGGTCACCACCAACAGAATGATCGCGTTGGCGAGCGCGGCGAGAATGGAGCTGCTGCGCAGCCCGTAGGTGAACCGGCCGCTCGGTTGCCGGCGGCCCAGCACCGCGGCTCCCCAGGACAATGCGAGGGCCAGCACATCCCCGAGATTGTGGCCGGCGTCGGCGAGCAGCGCGAGCGAGCCGGAAAAAACCCCGGCAACGGCTTCACCGCCGAGATAGGCCAGGTTCGCGGCGATTCCGATCGCGAAGGCGCGCCCGTAGTTCAGCTGGCCGTGCCCGTGTCGATGATGGCTGTGGCTTTGGTGATCATCCACCATGCGAGCCCTCTCGGGCAACGAGAGCTTACTGAACTCCCAACAGCTCGACGTCGAAAATCAATGTGGCGTTCGGCGGGATAACCCCGCCGGCGCCGCGGGCGCCATAGCCGAGCTCAGGCGGGATGATCAGGGTGCGCTTGCCGCCGACTTTCATTCCGGCAACGCCCTCGTCCCAGCCGGCAATGACCTGGTGCGCTCCGAGGGTGAATTGAAACGGCTGGCCGCGGTCGACCGAGCTGTCGAACTTCGTCCCCTTGACCCCGTTGTTGTACAACCATCCGGTGTAATGCAGCGAGACCTTGCTGCCCGGTGTTGCCGTAGCTCCGTCGCCGATCTTGGTGTCGGTGTATTTCAATCCATTCGGCATCTCGATCACCTGGTTGGTGGCCGCGTCCACGCGCTCGAGCGGGGGCACAGCGGCGGCGATGGCAAGCGCCAGGACGGCGCAAGCGAAGCGGATCACTATCATGAATTACCCGTTGCTGGAGGAGACACCGATTTCGGCGAGCGAGATTCTCGAAGCGCGTGGATCGTCAATCGAATCCAGCGCATCGAGCGCTGCCTGCGACAGGTCAGGCATGGTGCGGGCGATACGCCCGAGCAGGACACGCATTCCTCGCCGGCGATCGGAGAGACGGCATCGATCACCTCCATAGAAGGCTCCTCGCGCAGATAGCGGGTGAGGAGCGGGCGAACCTCGTCGCGTCCCATCAGTCCGAGAGCGCACGCCGCCGCCATTCGCACCGGCCGCTGAAGGTCGTCCAGCAGATCGCGCAATTGTGCAACCATTTCCGGCAAGGGCTGGGCGAGCCGGCACGCATCCGTGCGAATTGCCGGATCATCGTGGCGCAGCAGCCAGATCAGCGTGCCGGCCGGCAGCTTGGCGCCGAGGCGCGCGCCTGCGCCGACGGCTCGTTGCAGACAAGGCCCCTGAACGGTCCTCTTGGCGATCAGCCGAGCGAGCGCTCGTGCCGCATCCGCGCCGGCGATCTGGGCAAGGGAATCAATCGCAGCAGCTTGTTCGGGCACGATCCGATCGGCGCCAAAACCGGTAAAACGACGGCACAGCGCTTCGAGAGCGGGGATCGCGGCGGTCATGCGGCGCCGCCCAGCTTCGCCGGCAAGAGCGACACTGTTTGCGAGGCCTGCACGGGGCAGCGCGGCCAGCAACTCCTCGTCCTCGATGCTGTCCCACCCGACGGCGGGCCGCGCCGCCTCGTCGGAGGGAGGGGGTTCGAACCGGAGCCAGGACGTGGCAGAACAGATCAGGGTTGCTGCATGGGACTAGAACATGTCGGGGGTGATGACGTTCTGCGGGTGCTTGGTCAGCAATGCGGCGCGCATCGTCTCGGCCGACTTGACCCGCGTGTCGTGCTCCGATTCGGGGGTGAACCAGGCGGCATGCGGGGTCACGACCAGGCGGCCTTCGAGCCACGGCTCGCGGGCGCGGTAGGCGCGCAACAGCTCCGGGATCGGCTCGACCGGGGGCTCGACCGGCAACACGTCGAGCCCGGCGGCGGCGATATGGCCGTCGCGCAGTAGCGCCAGCAGCGCATCGAGGTCGATGATCGGCCCGCGCGCGGTGTTGACCACAACGGCGCCCTTGCGCAGCCGCGCGAGCTCGGCGGCGCCCAGCATGCCGCGGGTTTCGGGTGTCAGCGGCGTGTGGACCGACAACGTGTCGGTCTGGCGCAGCAAATCCTCGAGGGTGGCGGCGCGGCCGATGCCGAGCGCCAGCTCGGCCCCGTTGGGCAAGTGCGGATCGTAAAACACGACCCGAAACCCAAAGGCGCGCGCCCGCAGCGCCACCGCGGTGCCGATCCGCCCGAGCCCGACGATACCGAAGGTCTGAACGCCCGAAGCGCCGGATCAGCTCGCCTTTGACGGGGCCCCACGGCGCCGGCGGGTTCTGCCGCTGCCGCTCGTGATAGAGGATCACGCCGCGGCGCAATGACAGTGCCAGCGCCATCGCATGGTCGGCGACCTCGGTGGTGCCGTAGTCGGGCACGTTGCAGACGAGGATATTGCGCGCCGCCGCGGACGGCCGAGCGATCCTGTCGTATCCGACCCCCATGCGCACGATCGCGCGCAGTCGCGGGAAATCGCTGGATGTCCTCGGGCGCGACCGCATAGCGCATGATCATCAGCCCGTCGACCTCGCCGCAGTCGGCGGGGTCGAGGTCGGCGAGGGTCTTGGCGTGTCGCCGCATCAGGCGGACCTCGGGACCGAAGATCTCAGCTTCGAGGCCGTCATCCGGGATCTGCCGTTCCTCGGGGTAGAGCACCGTTACAGGCATTAGGAGACCTTCACCGGCTGATGGAGCGCCGCCGAACGGACGATCGCCTCGAAGGCAGCAACGCCGTGCAGCACCTCCTCGCTGGTGATCGGGTAGGGGCGTTCGCCGTTGATCGCTGCCGCGAACCCTTCGAGCTCGGCGGCCAGGGCATTGAAGCCCTTGTGGTCGATGATCTCGGGCGCGGGGGCGCTATGCCGACCGGTCGCCGGCCGCTCGGTAACCGGCGTAAAGCGGAATTCGAGCTCCGGTGTCGCAAGCTCGACGGCGCCCTTCGTTCCGTAAACCGCGAAACGATAGGCCGGCGCCGTGACGAGCGAGCAGTAGAGGGTCGCCGAGATCCCGTTGGCGAGGCCGAGCAGGACCGTGGTCGTATCGTCGAGCCGCGGCATGACCCGGCGCAGGCTAGCGCAGTAGACCTCGTCGATTCTGCCGAACAGATAGATCATTGCATCGAGATTGTGCACGCCGGTGGCGGTCATCGCTCCGGCCGGGGCCTCTTGCGGGTCGGACCGCCAATAATTCGGATCCATCAAGAGCCCGGTCGGCGATGCCTGCGCGCTCTCGCAGTGACTGACGGTGCCGAGACGGCCGTCCGTTATCCGCGTCTTCAGCTCGATCATCGCCGGATGGAACCGTCTCGGATAGGCGACAGCCAGCACCACCCCGGCGCGCGCCACCGCGTCGATCGCCGCCTCGGCACTCTTCACGATCGAGGGTGAACGGCTTTTCCATCAAGACGTGCTTGCCGGCCGCCGCGGCGCGCTCGACCTGCGCGCCGTGCTGGCTGTGCGGCGTTGCAAAGACGACTCCATCGATTGCCGTATCGGCGAGGATCTGCTCGAGATCGTCTTTGAGCGCGATCCCATTCTCAGCGCAGAACGCCTCGGCCGAGGCACGGGTTCGGGTATGAGCGGCCGTGAAGCGGATCTCACTGCTCTTGCCCTGCACCGAATTGACGAGCGTTCGGCCCCAGCGGCCGAGGCCGACGATGGCGGCGTTGATCACTTCTTGGCCGCCAGCATTTCGCGCAGCCCGCGCAACGCAAGATAGTATCCCGTCAACCCGAAACCGGCGACGATGCCGTGGCTGACCCGCGCCGTTTCGGAAGCCGGGCCGCGTCTTATCGGGTTCGAGATATGGACCTCGATCGTCGGGAATTTGACCTGCGAGACCGCTGCGACCAATGCTGGGTAGCCAGTCCCGAACGCCGCCGGGTTGAACAGCGCTGCGTCGAAACCCTTGTCGTTCGCCTCATAGATTTTGTTCACGATCTCGCCTTCGATATTCGAGTGGAAGATCTCGACGTCGACGCCCAGTTCGGCGGCGTAGCCGCGGATCCGCTCGTCATATTCCGGCAAGGTCATCGGACCGAAAATCTCGGTCTGGACCTTGCCGCGCATATTCATCCCCGCGCCGTGGATCACCAGAACCTTTGCCATGTCGCCCTCCTGACGCTCTGACCCGCCGACGATGCTAATTGATCGTTTAATTCGATGACAAGCAGCTGGAAGCTGGCATACCTCGGAATTTCTGGTCGAATCCTGCACCGTTTCGGCTAGAATACTACGTCCTGGGGGTGATTTGGATCACCCGCACCGATCGAGGGGGCGATGCGGGGCGTAATTTGGGCGCGCGTGTTTTTCAGCGCGGGTACGGCGCTGTCGTTGGCATGCACCGTGGAGGCTGCCTCAAAGGCCAAGCCGAAAATTTCTCTTGAAACCGTGAAACACGCGATCGAAAGCAAAACCGGAAGCGTGCAACTGGTCACCTTCCCCGACACCGGATGGAGTGCGGTCAAAATCGTGCGCGGCAGCACGCCGGCGCGCGGCAGGGACGGGCAAAAGCCTGCGGCCGAGAAGGCCGAGATTGCCGAGATCGTTACTTTTGCCGAGCCGCGGATGAGGCCGGTCAGGATCCTGCGCGGGGAAAGCGAGCGCAGCTTCGGAATGCCGGGCCGGATCCGCTCGCCGCCCGCAATGACCATGCAAGTGGTAGCCTTCGCAAATTTGCGGGATCGGCCGGTCAGCATTCTGCGGGGCTCGGGATTCCAAGCCGCTGCGGAGACCGAGCTGTTCGGTCCGGCTTCCGCTGCCGATCTCGACCGCGTCGCCTTCGCCGTCGACGGCGCCGAATCGAGCCATGGGGCTGATCTGCGCATGTGGCGCCCGGAGCCGGGCGGGCCGCAGGGACCGATGCAGGTCACCGCGGCAGCGGCCTTCGATGTCGGCGGCGGCGACCGGCTCAATCTCGCCCAAAACCGGGTGTTGGGCCGCGCCTATCTCGCCCAGATGTATCGGCGCTACGGCAACTGGCAGGACGCGGTCGCGGCCTACAATTGGGGCCCGGGCAATGTCAATTCCTGGATCGGGGGCGGACGGGCCGCCGACAAGCTCCCTCTAGCAGTCGAGCGGTACCGGAACCGCGTGCTGCGCGACGCGGTGCTCGCCGAGCCCGGCATTACGGCGGCGAGCCGCTGGACGCTCGCCACCCCGACCCCCGGACCGGCGGATAGACCGCCGGTACCGGCATCGGTCGCGGCAGCGTTCGTCGTCGACGCGGTGCAGCGCGGGGCGGCTGCAGGCAGCGCCACTCTTCGCGAATTTGCCGCGGCCCTGCACAGCCGGGCGGCCGACTGGAAATCGGTCTATGCAGGATTAGCTGGCCGCATCGTCTCGCTGGCCAGAAAGCCCTCAGGAACAGCGCCAGAGTTGGAGACCGACTACGCCGCCACGTCCGAACCAGCCGACTGACTGAAACGAGTGCGTCAGTTGAACAGCCGTAGAAATTAGCGGCGCTCTTGCGCCAGGGCTCTCCCGCGCGCAAAACACTCGCAGCAGCGCACCGGCATCGTTGCGAGGATCAATGCCAAAATTTCTCTCGCCTGCGCAGGTCGAACAGTATCGGGAAGAGGGTTGTGTCTTCCCGATCCCGGTCATGTCGGAGGCGGAGGCCGCGGAGCACCGGGCGAGGCTCGAGGAGTTCGAGCGGCAAACCGGCGGGCCCCTTAAGGGCGATCTGCGTCACAAATCGCATCTGCTTTTCGCCTGGCTCGGCAAACTGGTTCGGCGCAGCGCCATCCTCGATGCCGTCGAGGATCTCCACGGCTCCGATCTCCTCTGCTGGACCACGAACTTTTTCATCAAGGAGGCGAGCGATCCGGCCTTTGTGTCATGGCATCAGGATTCTACTTATTGGGGCCTCAGCCGGCCCGATGTCGTGACCGCCTGGGTCGCCTTCACCGAGGCGAGCGAGGCGAACGGAGCGATGGAATACATCCCCGGCAGCCACAAGCTCGATCAGATCCCCCACCGCGATACCTTCGCCAAGAACAACCTGCTGACACGCGGGCAGGAGGTCACAGTCGAAGTCGATCGCTCCAAGCGGCGGATCATTAAATTGCGTCCCGGCGAGATGTCGCTGCACCACGTGCGACTCGTCCATGGCTCGCCGCCGAACCCGTCGACCGACCGGCGCATCGGCTTCGCGATCCGCTACATCCCGACAAGCGTGGCGCAAGTCGCGGGCGAGGATAGCGCAACGCTGGTACGGGGCGAGGATCGCTATCACCATTTCGCGCTCGAGCCGGAGCCGAGCCGCGATCTCGACCCGGAATTCGTGAAACTCCACCGCAACATCACCGAACGCAACGCCAAGATTTTATATCGCGGCACTGAAATCGCCAGCTACAACGAGCCAAGGGCGACGGCGGAGCGAGCCTAACTGCTTACGAAAGCGGTCGGCCTCTGCGGCCAATGAATTCGGGGAAGGCCTCCTCCGCTTTAGCGCCTCTGACGACGTGCGTCGTGTAATGCCGTTCTTTGGTCCATTGTTGTTCGAGGTTCTGTCCCATCATGTCGAGCAGCAATGCCTTGATGCCGATCACCGAGGCGCGGTTGTTGCCGGCGATCATGCGGGCAAGCTCCATGGTCTTGGCCCGCAGCTGCTCGCGCGGGACCAGATGGTTCAACAGACCGATGCGATAGGCTTCCTCGGCTTCGACGATTCGCGCCGAGAACAATAGCTCCTTGGCGATCGGCCAACCGACCTGGTTGGGCAGGGTCCAGGTGCTGTTGATCCGGCCATAGGCCGCCGCGAGAAAGCGAAAGCGGCTGTCCTCACAACCCACTCGCATGTCGAGCGAGGAGGCGAGCACTGCCGCTCCGCCATAGGCGAGGCCGTTGATCATCCCGATCGTCGGCTTTGCGCACGCGGCAATTTCATAGTTGCCGCGGCGCGGAGGGCGGTGCGCATCCAAGTCCTCCTCGGTGTAGCGGCGATCCTCCTCGCGCTGCTCGTGAATGTCGCCCCCGGCCGAAAATGCGCGTTCCCCGGCGCCGGTGATAACGATGCAGCCGATCGCCTCGTCGGCATCCATCCGCTTCACCGCGTCGTGCAATTCACTCGACAGCTGCCGGTTCATGGCGTTGAGCTTGTCGGGACGATTGAGGGTCACGATCCCCACGCCATCTTCGGCCTCGATCAAGATATGCTCATAAATCATTCTTCCCTCCATCCGTTCCGCAACCCGGTAGATAGACCGGATGGCTGACTGGCTTACTGCGCGTGCTCGACGCCTTCCAGAAATCGAATGTAGTGCTCCGGCAGTCCGTGGGCGCGCGCGCCGTCCCGCAAGAGCGTGATATACCGCAGCGACGGCTTTCCATCGACCTCCCTGCCTTTCGCCATATAGGCGACTGCCTGCACCCGCCGGCTGTCGGCTGCTTCGACTTCGACGATAAAATGTCGATAACCCCGACCCGGCACACCTTCCGTCGAGTCGAGGCGCAGTAAATCGCGTCTGGTGATGCGGTAAAGCACGCCCCAGACCTCCGCGCTCGGATCGGGGTGCAGGTTTGCAGGAGCGGCCTTGCCCGGGGGTCGGCCACCGAGATTGAAGCGCAGCCGATAACCCTTGATGTGGCCGGAACGGTGCTCCAGGGGCCGGATGCCGCGTCGGACGCGAAACGCGCTGTCATGCATGTTGGCGCCATAAGCGAAATACCAGATCTCGTCGTTCGCCCGCCCCGAAAGGCGATGGCCCCGCAGCGGATAATAGCAGCGCGAGAGGATCCAGGATTTCGCGACAACCCGGCGCAGCTTGCGCCGGAGCCTGGTCACCGCAGCTTCGCGCAGCGCCACCTCACTCGGTCATAAATAAATCAACCGAGCCCGAGTTTCGGGCGGACCCAGTCGGCGAGGCGGCGGATTGCAACGTCGGCTTCGGGCGCGGTGCCGGCCAGGAACTGAAAGACGTGCTGCATTTCCGGGACGATATCGAGCGTCACATCGACACCGGACTTGCGCGCGAGATCGGCCAGTTTGCGGCTGTCGTCGAGCAATGTCTCGTCGGCCCCGGTCTGGATAAACATCGGCGGGAAACCCTTGAGGTCAGCGTGCAGCGGATTGGCCAGCGGGTCCTGGCGGTTGCCGCTTTCGCCGAGGAACGTCGCGGCCATACCCTGGATCAGATCGCGCTTGACGATTAGATCCTTTGCCGCGTTTGTCTCGAACGTCTCGCCGGTTGCGTCCATGTCGAGCCAGGGCGAGAGCGGCATCGTGGCGGCGGGGAGCGGCAGGCCCTGCTCGCGGGCGCGCAGGATCGTCGTCACAGCGAGGGCGCCGCCTGCCGAATCGCCAATCAACGCGATATGACCGGGCCGGATGCCCTGGTCGAGCAGCCATTTATAGCTCCTCGCCATGTCGCTCACCGGGCCGGGATGGACATTCTCGGGTGCGCGCCCGTAATGGACGATGAGTGCGCGACAGCCTATCGCCTTCGCCACATGGGCGTAGACCTTGCGGTGGGTGTACATCGAGCCGCCCACATAGCCGCCGCCATGCGCGCACAACAGCACGCGGTCCTGCGCGCAACTTTTCGGTACCGCCCACATGGCCGGAACTCCCCCGGCGTCGGTCTCGATGTAATCGACGCCGCCAGGCTCACCGGTGATCCTTTCCCACTGCTCGAACATGTGGCGCAGTTCGTCGAGCGACATCTCCGGATTCGCCTGCAGCGCCGCCACCCATTCCCGATAGAGCTTGTTCAGCTCCTCGGTCTGCTTGCTCGCCATCGTCTGCTCCTCTCCCGGTGCCGGGGCCCGCTCAGACGATCAGATCGAGTCCGCGCGCCGGCAGATCGACCTTGCCGCCGCATTCGCGCGCGAGGACCGGCATCACCTCCTCTGAGAAGATCTGCATCTGCTCCTCGATCTCCTTGGCGTGGAACCCGCCGAGCTCGAACCAGCCGAGGAAGCAGAAATCGTCGTAACCGCACTCGTTGCGCATCTTCATGATCGTGTCGATGACGTACTGCTTGGAGCCGTGGATGGCGATTTCGCGGTCCCGCAGCATCTGTGCCGTCACTTTTTGATTAAGGTCGAACATCGGCTCGCCGAGCCGCGCCACGACGGCGCCAAACCCGAACGGTCCGTAATAGTCGAACTGCAGCTCGATCGCCCGCGCCGCACGGTCGAGCGCCTCCTTCTCCTTGCCGGGGCGGGTGATGTGGAGGTAGCGGCTGGTCATGATCCCGCGCCGCTTCTCGGCATCCCAGCCGAACTTGAACCGGCCGCGATTGCGCATGTCGGGGAAACCGGCCTTCTCCGCCGCCTCGTAGTAGATGTCGATATTGCGCCGCAGGCGGTCGTTCGGTTCGGCGATCATCACGCCGTTGATCCCGTGCTCGGCGGCGAATTTGAGCGAGCGGGCGCTGGTCAGCGGCTCCCAGAGTTGCGGGTGCGGCTTCTGCAGCGGCTGCGGGAAGACCTGCAGCTCCTTGAGGGTGGTCGTGGTCGCCTGCACCGGATTGCCGGCCGAGTACATGTCGGGATCGCCGAGGGTGAGCACGTCATCGAGCCGCCGCCCCATCCCGTCACGCTGGAAATAGGCGATCGTCTGCTTGTGGTTCCACTTGGTGTAGGTGGGCGGTACTGAGAAGAACTCGCCGTGATGCGAGAACGACGGCTCGGTCCAGCATTTCTTCATGATCGTGATGGATTCCTCGAACGCCTTGCGGTTGCGCTCCTGGTCCTGGATCGTCGACCCGTACGGCCGGCCGAGCGTTTCGTTCTCGCGCGGTTGATAGCCCCGGCCGATGCCGCATTCGACCCGCCCGCCGCTGATCACGTCGAGCAGCGCGATCTGTTCGGCGAGCCGAACCGGGTGGTGCCAGACGATGATGTTGGCGGCCTGCCCGAGCCGGATGCGCCCGGTGTTTGCCGCCACCGCCATCTGCACCATCAGCGGGTTCGGGCTCATCTCCGCGCCCTCGGGCTGGAAATGGTGCTCGGTAAGCCAGAACGATTGGAACCCGAGCTTTTCGGCGAGGATCCCCTGGCGCACCTGGTTCACCAGCGTCTCCTGTGCCGCTTGGTGGACCTCCGCCAGCGTTCCGTCATTGAACGTGACGCCGTTCCTATCGGTAATGACCGGCAGGCTGGACGCTCCGTTGTGAAACAAGCCGATTTCGAGCATGCGTGTTTCCTCCCTTGCGCCTCCTCGCGAGCGGACGCGCCAAACTCGCCGCCCCATTCGCAAGGATACTCGTGCAGTGTACCGCCGATCCGCATTGTTGCGGAAGCCGTGAACCGCCGCGTTGCGCGCCACGACGGCGCCATAGTTGCGGGGTAGTCTTGCCAGATCGGTCGTCGCGATACGCTGCGAAATCGCCGAGTGAAGGAGTTGCGGATACCTGATCTCGACCTGATAAAACAGGCGGAACAGGGGCGCCTTACGCTCTACATATGGCGGCCGCGCAGCTCGTTGTTCGTATGACGGTCGCCGGCCAGCCAGCGGGCAAGTTCGCCGTGCGCGTCGGCGCGGCGGATCGCGTCGATCTCGGCGACGTCGTCGGGGTCTTGGGTAAACTCCACGATCAGCCCGTCGGGCGAGGCGACATAGATCGATTTGCAATAGCCGTGATTGGCCTCGCGATACTTTTCCCCGGCCCGGTCGAGGCGTTGCTTCAGCTCCTCATAAGTCTCCGGCTCGGCCTTGAAGGCGATGTGGTCGTAGCGCCCGATCTTGGCCGGCTGCTTGGCCTGGGTCATCTCGTAGAGCTCGGGGTCCGCAAATTGGAAAAAGGCGAGCGCACCGCCGTCGGCCATGGCGAAGAAAGTATGGCAGAACTCGACTTCCCGCTGCAGTTCCGCACTGAAGTTCTTCTCGCACCAGGTCGCGGCCAGAGGAATGCCGAGCAGGTCTTCGAAAAACCGGCGGTTGATCTCATGGTCCTTCACCACAAAGGCGTTGTGATGCAGGCGCGACGGCAGCTTCGACAACAGCCCCTGGCGTTCCGTTGCGCGGGCGGCCTCGATCGTATCCATGTCAACCCTCCCATGGTTTGCTGACCCGAAATTTCAGCGACGATATCACAAAAAAATGCTGCATGCTCGCCCGGACCTTCCTTCCCGCAATTAAGGATATGCCGTGAAAGTCAGCGCAATGATCCGGCTCAGCCCCGGCGCCGAACCGCACACCCGGATGATGAGCCGTATGGCCGATTACGCGCGCCGGATCGAGGCCAGCGGCTTTCCAGGCATTTGGGTCGGGGATTCGATGGGCCGCGGCCGGCCCACCCTCGATCCACTGACCGCGCTGGCGGCGCTCGCCGCGGTGACCGAGCGGGTCGAGCTCGGCATCGGGGTGTTGCAAGTGTCGTTGCGCCATCCGATCGAGCTGGCGCATCGCGTACAGTCGGTCCAGGCATTGTCCGGTGGCCGGCTGCGCCTCGGCGTCGGCAGCGGCTCGACGCGGGCGGATTTCGAATTGCTCGGCGGCGATTACGACCACCGGTTCCGTACTTTGCGGAATTCGCTGGAGACGATGCATCGGGTGTGGCGCGGCGAGCCGGTCAACGGCGGCGCCTTATCGATCTGGCCCGGCTGCGAGGGCGGGCCGCCAATACTGATGGGCGCCTGGCGCAGCCCGCGCTGGATCAGCTATGCCGCGAAAGAATGCCAGGGCTGGACCCCGTCCGGCCGCTACAGCAGCTGGGACGATCTCGAAGCCGGCATGCGCATCTATCGCGAAGCGGGCGGCACCAATGCCGTCCTTGCCAATGTCGCCGTCGACCTTGCGAACCGGCCAGGATCCGCGGACCTCGCCGTGGCCACCAACGTGGCATTGGTCTGCCCGCCGGACGAGGCGCGGCGCCGCTTGAAGCGGATGGAGCAACTGGGCTTCGACGAGGTGCTCTTGGTCTCGCATTACGGCGTCCTCGACGAGCTCGAAGAAATCTGCAGCTGGGTGCCTTGACACCGGAAGCAGCCGGCGCATGCTTGCCCGGCATTTGCGATCTCAGCCGAGGCGCGTGACATGATCAGTGCGGATCTGACCGGGAAGGCGGCATTAGTGACCGGGGCGGCTTCGGGTATCGGACTCGCCGCGACCGAGATCTTCTCACGATGCGGCGCGGCGGTTGCGCTCAACCATTTGCCCGACGACCCGCGCGGGCCGGAAGCGGTGGAACGGCTCAAGGCCGAGGGCCGGCGGATCGTCGCTGCCCCCGGGGACGTCTCGCGGCCGGGCGAAGCCGAGCGGATGGTCAAGAATGCGGTCGAGGCGCTTGGCCGGCTCGATTTTCTGGTCAACAACGCCGGGACCCCGGCGACCCCGACGCCGATACCGTTCTCCGACCTTGACGCGCTGACCGAGGAGTTCTGGTCGAGGATCTTGACGACCAATTTGGTCGGCCCGTTCCGCTGCGCCCACGTTGCGGTCCCGGCTTTGAAGGCGGCGCATGGCGCGATCTGCAACACCGCCTCGATCGCCGGGGTGATGGGGTCTGGCAGCAGCATACCCTATGCGACGAGCAAGGCGGGCCTCATCAATCTGACGCGCTCTCTTGCGCGCACCCTGGCGCCCGAGATCCGGGTCAACGCAGTGGCGCCGGGCTTTGTCGACAGCCCATGGAACAAGGACTGGCCCGAAGACCGCAAGACGACCTCGATCGAGCGCACACCGCTCAAGCGCGCCTGTAAGCCCGAGGACATCGCCGAGACGATTTTCTTCCTGTGCGCCGGGGGCGCGATGATCACCGGCCAGACGATCATCGTTGACGGTGGGCTGACCCTTTGAGTGGAGGAACCAACCGATGGACGAGCCGATCAAACTGGAGATCTTCACCGACTACGTCTGACCCTGGTGCTATCTCAGTACCGTGCGTATTGAAAAGCTGAAGCAGACGTTCGATGTCGACACTGTCCTGGTGCATTTCCCATTGCACCCGGAAACTCCCATGGAAGGCCGCTCGATGGCGGAGCTCTATGCCGGACGAAACGTCGATCCCGAGGCCATGTATGCCCGCATGAAGGGGCTGATGGATGCCGAGGGGCTTCCCTATGGTCGGCGCACCCATACCTACAACAGCCGGCTGGCCCAGGAGCTCGGCAAATGGAGCGATACCCAGCCGGGCGGCGACGCCATCCACGACGCCCTTTATCGAGCCTATTTTGTCGATGCTCGCAACATTGGCGATCCCGACATTTTGGTCGAAATCGCGCAATCGGTCGGTCTGCCGGCGGAGGAAGCACGTCAAGTGCTGGCCGAGCGCCGCTTCAAGGACGCAGTCGACGCCGATTGGACGAAATCGGGCCAGTGGGGCGTGACCGGGGTCCCGACCTTTGTCGCCGAGCGCTACGGCGTCGTCGGCGCGCAACCGTATGAGGTGCTGGAGCAGCTGATGGAGAGGGCCGGCGCGCGGCGCCGCGCTTAGCTGATGTCCGAGCCGCGGCCGATCAGCTTTGACGCCCCGCTCGGGCAGCGCGTCATCGAGCTGCACGTCTGGGCGGTGCGACAGGGATTGCTCGGCGCCGCCGCTTCCGAGCTGTTCGACGGCTTCTGCCAGCGCCTTGTTCTCGCCGGATTCCCGCTGTGGCGCGCCTCGGCGGCAACGCGGACATTGCATCCCCAATGGGGCGGGTATGGCTACGTCTGGCGTCGCGATTTCAATGCGATCGAGCCTTCACAGTTCGAACGCGGCCGCGAGCATCGTCCGGTTTGGCTGACGAGCCCGTTCGCCTATCTGATTGGCCAAGCGCAAGCCGAGGGCGAGAACGGCGACCCTTGGCTGCATCTCCGCCGGCGGGTGTCAGGGCCCGAGGCGCTCCTCGATTTTCCGGTGCTCCGAGAGCTCGCCAGCGCCGGCGGCACCGACTATTTCGCCCAAATCGTCCGTTTCGGGCCGGAGGGCGACAACTCGCGCGGAACCGGCATCGCCTATTCTTTTACGACCGACCGCCCCGAGGGTTTCGGCGAGGATGACCTCACCTTGCTGCGGGCCGTACTGCCGGCCCTGTCGCTGGCGATGATGGCGCATGCCGGCCACACGATCGCTTCGGGGCTCCTCGAAGCCTATCTCGGCGGCGACGCCGGAAGACGGGTACATGCCGGAGCGGTGGAGCGCGGTTCCGTCGAGAGCATCCGCGCCGCATTATGGTTCGCCGACATCCGGGGCTTCACGACGCTCGCCGACAGCACCCCGGGGCTCGAGGTCATCGCACTCCTCGACGAGGTGTTCGAGACGCTGACCGCCCCGCTGCGTTCGCGCGGCGGGCAGGTCTTGAAATTTATGGGCGATGGCATGCTTGCGATTTTTCCGCTGGTGGCGGAGACGCAAGGCGAGACCTGCCGTCACGCGATCGATGCCGCGAGAGAGGCAATGCACGCGCTGCACCGGGTCAATCGCGCGTGGGCCGAGGCGTCCAAGCCGGTCGCCGAGGTCGACCTCGCGCTGCATATCGGGGAAGTCCTGTATGGCAATGTCGGCGCTGCCGATCGCCTCGATTTCACGGTGATCGGACCGGCCGTCAACGAGGCGGCGCGCATTGAAACGCTGTGCGAGCCGTTAGGTCGCAAGGTCCTGGTCGCGGCCGAGTTTGCCGCCGCGGCCGGCAGCTGCAATGGGCTCCAGCCGCTCGGCCGTCATCGGCTGCGCGGGGTTCGCGAGCTCCGCACGATTTACGGGCTCGACCTGTAGCGGCCGGTCGTTGCGCGGCGCCTAGATCAGCCCAAGGTCGCGCAGGCTGGTATGGCCGTTGCGCCCGATGATCACGTGGTCGTGCACTGTGACGCCAAGCGGGGCCGCGGCTTTTTTAATGTCCAGGGTGACGGCGATGTCGGCCTTCGACGGGGTAGGGTCGCCCGAGGGATGGTTGTGCACCAGGATCATTGCCGCGGCGCCCAAATCGAGCGCGCGCTTGACGACCTCGCGCGGGTAGACCGGCGTGTGATCGATCGTGCCGCGCTGCTGGCGCTCGTGTTTGATCAGTACGTTCTTGCGGTCGAGGAACAGGATGTGGAATTCCTCGACCTTGTTGTGCGCGACCTGGGCGTTGCAATAATCGATCAGCTTGTCCCAGGAATTGACGACCGGGCGCTCCTGCAATTCGAGGCGCATCAGCCGCAGGGCGGCCTCGCGTACCGATTTGACCGCAGCGATGCCGGCAAGGCCGAGCCCGGCTGCGGAGAGCGCGTCGGGGTCGGCGCTCATCACTTCGCCAAAGCCGCCGAAATGCGCCAGGAGCGACTTCGCTGTCGGCTTCACATCGCCCTGCGGGTTGGCGGCGAACAGCAGCAATTCGAGCAGCTCGTAATCGGGCAGGCTTTCGGCCCCGGCGGCGATCATCCGCTCGCGCAACCTGCGGCGGTGGCCGTAATAATGCGGCACAGCGGTGTCGGCTTCGGCGAACTCGTTCCTGCCGTGCCGCACGGCGTTCGCGAAGGGCGACCCCACCCTTCCCTCCCCCGCAATCCCCGGGTCAAGCCCGGGGACGGGAGGGTTAGGGAGTGGGTTGCCATTTTCGAGCCCGCCCGTGCCGTATATCTCACGGCACAGCGACTTCACGCGATCATGATCGGCGGCGTCAAACACCCATACGCGCCGCGCGGCGTCCCATACCCCGCCAAGAGTGCGGGCTCTGGCCGGGAAATGAGGCTGATAAGGGCTGCTGACCGCGATGCGGCCGTCCTCCTCTTCAACGATCGACAGAGGCATTCAACGTACCGAAGCAATTGACTTGGCAGTCGTCAGCACACTCTCAACGATTCGGGTTAACGTCTCGTTGAGCATCGCCGATGCCCGCAGCCTTACTGCTGCCGGGAAAACCTCAGCAGCAATTCACTGACCCGCTCGGGTTGCTCCTGTTGCACCCAATGCCCTGCGCCATCGATCAAATGGCAGCCGAGCATGCGGGTGCAGGCGCTCTGCTGCATGCGCGCGAAATTGCCGGGACGCTGGTAGGTGCCCCAGTCGCTCTTGCCGGCGATGAACATCGACGGCACGTCGATCGTGCGGCCAGCGAATAACCCCAGCTCGGCGTCATAGAGACCGGTGGTGCGGGCGCGGTACCACTGCAATCCGCCCTGGAAACCAGTGCGCTCGTATTCGAAACTGTAGACGCGGAGCTCGTTCTCGGGAAGCCATTGGCAGGAGGCGATGTCGGCGGCGGACGGCATCTCCGGCATCACGGTCTCGGCCATGTTCTTGTCCAGATCCATTATGTAATAGGTCGGCATGTTGGCCAACTCGCCGGCGGTCCAGGATTTCAGCGAGAATGGCTTGTTCCCCGTCCAATCCGCGCTTTTGTAGTGGAAATAGCCGCGCAGAAAGGCGTGGACGCCTTGCGGGCAATGCGACATGTCGGCATTGGCCGGCCGGGTCGAGTAATACCACTGGTAATGCTTACGGGGACGGTCCAGCTTGGCCAATTCATCATGGATGCTGTTTTCGGGCGGTTTCGGTTGTGACGGGTTGTCCGCCGTGTCGAAGGGCAGTGCCGGCGGGCCGGCAAAGGGAGCGCTCATCAGAGCGACCGAGCGAAACACGTCGGGGCGCACGAGGGCACACCAGGCCGCGACCGAAGCCCCGAAATCGTGCCCCGCGACGAGCGCGACCTCGCGATAACCGAGCGCCGAGACCAGCCCCAACGCGTCCCTGACTGCATTCAGAATGCGAAACGAGCCGAGGTCTCCATCATATTCCGCGTCCCACCCGGTCGTGCGGCCATAGCCCCGCTGGTCGGGCGCCACGACGCGGAACCCTGCGGCGGCGAGCGGCACCATTACCTTTCGCCACGAGTAGGCGAGTTCCGGGAAGCCGTGCAGGAGCAGGACCAGTGGCCGGCCGCGTGCCTCGAAGCCGGCCTCCAACACGTGCATCCTCAGCCCGTCGATGTGGTGCACAAACCGGGATCTCATGCCGGGCGGAAGAACATCATCTTGCAGCGGTGGCAGTTCGGTCATTGCTACCTCTCCGACCCGGTTTACGCCCCCTGTTACGCCTGTTTTATCAGGTCGAGATCAGGTATTCTCAACTCCTTTAGTTGACGATTTCGCAGTTTATCGCGACCACGGACATTGCAAGTCTACATCGGAACTATGGCGCGGTCGTGGCACAACGCCGCGGTTCACTCCTCCGGCATGCGCGCCCTGCGCAGGCCCGCGAGGTAGGTGGTTTCGAATAGCATGCGGATCGCCGGCGCCACGACGCGGTCGGTAGCGCCGAGGGTCGCCGGATCGAGCGGCGGCCGCCCGTCCAGCCCGTCGATCGCGGCGCACACCGTGATTTTGCGGCGCAGATGGTCCTTGCCGACAGCTGAAAGACGGAGCTTCAAATCCTGACCCCCTTTCAGGCGAGGAGAGCGACCGTGATACGGTCTCTTATTCCCTAAGCAATCTTGGACCGCTGACGAACGGACTACCCCGAAGATAAAATCGCAGGAGCCGGTTCGCATCCCGCGCGATGCCGATCCTGATGCTCTGCCCGATTTCGCCAGGTTCGTGATCGCCTCGTGCGAGCCATAGAGGGCCTTCTCGGCACAGATCGAGCCGATCGAGCCGACGGTCGACCCGCAATGCCGCGGTGAGCCTTCCCGGTCCGCGCGCCAAGTCGCGCAGCCGTTCGACTTGACGATTTCGCTGCATGATCGGGATACCGTCGCGCGGCTCGAGGGCCCTGATGAGGACGCCAGCCCCAATCCCCGCTCTCTCGCTCGAGACGTTCAGCATGTAGGCGCTGCCATAGGCAAGATAGATATAGCCATACCCGCGCTCGAGAAAGAGCGACCGATTACGCGGCGTCATCCCGCGATAGGCGTGCCCCGCGGCGTCGCCGACGATATACGCCTCGGTCTCGACGATGCGGCCGCTGGCGATGCCTTCGGCCATCTCCCGCACCAGTATCTTGCCGATGAGATAACGAGCGAGCAAGACCGTATCGACCGGCAGCTCCACGCGAGGAAGCGGTGGATGGACACCCTCATGCCGGCTAGGTTTCAGCGCATCCGCTCGACCCATTGAGCGCGCGAAGGCCCCGGCTCAAACGGATCGGCGAAGTATTGGGTCTCGCGGGCCACCTTCCCGTCTCTGAACTCCATGATGCTCACCGTGTAAGACGGCCGCCCGTCGTACGTGAGTATGAATTCGGTGACCCAGAGGTCGGCCCCGCCGAGTATCCGCCGCACCGTAAAGCTCTTTCTGTTCGGCTGAGCAAAGCGCGAGCGCCTGAATGTTGCGCCGGCCGCGGATGCGCTCGCCCGACTGCGGGTACTCGAGCACCGCATCCTCTCGGTAAATCTGGTGCTCCGCCTCGAAGTCGTTCGCGTCGGAGGCGGCCCAGTGGCGATCCAGGGCCGCTCTGATGTCGTGGTCTTCCATCTCGATCTTCCCTCTCAGCGCCCGGTGCACGCATGCGGCACCGGCAAAAGGCGCGTCACAGCGGCTTTAGCTCGCCCAGCATTGTCGGAATCAGCTCCGAAACAGTGGGATGGATGTGCATCGCGCGCTGCAAGACGGTGTAGGGCGCCTTGGCGTACATGACGTCCAGGATGCAGTGAATGGCCTCGTCACCGCCAGGACCCAGGATCGCGGCGCCCAAAATCTGCCTGCTCGCCGCGTCGACCAGAATCTTCATGAAGCCCTGTGTCTCGCCCTTTTCGACCGCGCGCGCCACCTGGGTCATTGGCCACCTTCCGATCAAAGCGGGCCTGCCTTGCTTCCGGACCTCGGCCTCGGTCGCGCCGGCGCGCGCCAGCGGCGGATCGATGTACAGCGCGTAGGCCTGGATGCGGTCATCGACGCGACGTGGATCGTTGTCGAGAATATTCGCGGCGACGATTTCAAAGTCGTTGAAGGCCGTGTGGGTAAAAGCCCCTTGTCCGTTGCAGTCCCCCAGAGCCCAGACGCCCGCCACATTGGTGCGGAGCTGATCATCGACAACGATGTATCCACGCTTGTCCAGGAGCACACCCGCTTGCTCCAGGCCCAAGTCGTCCGTGTTGGGCCGGCGTCCTGCGGCGAGCAGCAGATGGCTTCCGCTCACCTGCGGCGCACCACCCGCGCAGTCGAGGCTCGCGCTGATCCTGTCGTCCTGCTTCTCGACCGCGATACACTTCGCATTGAGCCGCACACGAACGCCTTCCTTCTCCAGAATGTCGAGAATGGCCGCCGAGACGTCTTCGTCTTCGCGCTGGACGAGCCGCGGTCCCATCTCGACGACTGTCACCTCGCTGCCGAAGCGCCGATACATCTGCGCGAACTCCAGGCCGATATAGCTGCCTCCCACGATTAGCAAATGCGGCGGCAGGAAATCGACGTCCAGCATCGACACGTTCGTCAGGTAGTCGACCCGGTCCAGTCCCGGGATCGGCGGCACCGCAGCGCGGCCGCCGACGTTGAGGAAGATCCGCTCTGCTGTCAGCACATCCGTCCCGACGCGCACCTTGCGGGGAGACACAAAGCGCGCGTGGTCCTGATACACTGTGCAGTTTTCGGTGTTCCTCAACCACGCCTCGAGCCCCGCTTGCCGCGGGGCCACCACCGCGTCCTTCCGGGCCTTCACGCGTTTCATGTCGACCGCAACGGGCCCGTCGATTTGAACCCCATATTCGCCGCCGCGGCGCGCCATATGGGCCACGTAGGCACTTGCCACCAACGTCTTGGTCGGCGTGCAGCCGACATTCAGGCAAGTTCCGCCGACTAACTTGCGCTCGATGGCAGCTACCTTCATGCCGGATCGCGCGAGCCGTTCCGCCAGGTACGAACCGGCCGTCCCGGTACCGATGACGATTGCGTCATATGCAGCCATCCGAGCCCTCCAGATTTGCGTCGGCAGGCGACCTCAGTGGTAACCGATATCCCTGCGCGCTTTCCCGCGGAACACCCAGTATGACCAGGCAGAGTACATCAGAATGACCGGGAGCAGGAACAACGCGCCGACCAGCAGGAAAGCTTGCGTGCTCGGTGACGACGCCGCCTCCCACAGTGTGAAATGGTAGGGGACGATCATCGGCCACAGGCTGATCGCGACGCCGAGATAAGCCAGCAGGAACAGCAGGACCGCGGCCAGAAAGGGCGCGGCGTCGGCCGAGCCGGTGAGCGCCCGCCATTCCCAGACAACAACCGCCAAAGTGGCGATGGGCACCGGCCAAAGCAAGAGGATATGGGGCACGGAGAACCAACGCTCGGCGATCTGTTGCTCCATCAGCGGCGTCCATAGGCTGACGATGACGATACCTATGACGACCCCAATCAGGCACAGCCGGCCCTGGCGTCTCGCCCAATCCTGCAGGGCGCCTTCCGTCTTGATGATGAGCCACCCGGCGCCGAGCAACCCGTAGCCGGAGAGAAGGGCCAGCCCCGTCAATATGGAAAAGGGCGTCAGAAAGTCGACGGAGGTCCCGCTGAACACTCGCCCTTCGACTCGGAAGCCCTGAATGAAAGCACCGAGCACCACTCCTTGCGCGAAAACTGCGACGAAAGAACCAACTTGGAAGGCGCGATCCCAGAACGCACGGCGGACGCGATCCTCAAAGCGAAATTCGAAGGCGACGCCGCGGAAGACGAGCGCGATCAGCATCACCAGGATCGGGAAGTACACGGCGGGTATGATGATGGCGAAAGCCAGCGGAAACGCCGCGAGGAGGGCAACGCCGCAGAAAACCAGCCAGGTCTCGTTGCCGTCCCAGATCGGCGCAATCGTGTTCATGATCAGTTCGCGGTCGCCCGCGTCGCGTGCAAAGCCATGCAGCATGCCGACGCCGAGATCGAAGCCATCGAGCAGGACGTAGAGGATCACGCCCAAGGCAATGAGCGCCGTCCACACACCGACGAAACTGAGGGCGGGCTCGGTCATCGGACTTCCTCGGATTGCGGCGCCGACGGCAGTCTGCGAACGGGCAGCTGCGGACGCCCCGCCTCGACTGGCGCGGCGGCCGTCGGTCCGGGGCCTTTGCGTACGAGCCTAAGCATGTAGAGGAAGCCCGTCGGGTAAACGACGAGGTAAGCAACGGCATAAACCAGCAGCGACAACAGAACATCATGTCCGGTGAGCGACGGGGTAACTGACTTTGCCGTTCGCAACAGGCCATAAACGGTCCAGGGCTGTCGACCCACCTCGGTCGTCGTCCACCCGGCCAGCACCGCAATAAAGCCGATCGGGATCCCGGCCTGGCATGTCCGCAGATACCAGTTGCTGGCGAACAGCTCGTGGCGATAGCGCAGCCACCAGCCGACCGCCACCAATAGCAACATCAAGACAGCGAGACCGACCATGATGCGGAATGCCCAAAAGACGATCGCAACTGGCGGCCGCTGGTCGGCGGGAAAGTCCTTGAGCCCTTGAATGCTACCGTCGAGCGAGTGCGTCAGAATGAGACTGCCGAGGTAGGGCACCTCGATCGCGTAATCGTTTCGCTCGCGGCTCTGATCGGGAAGCGCGAACAGGGTCAGGGGCACCTCGGAACCGGTGTTCCAAAGCGCCTCGATCCCAGCAAGCTTGGCCGGCTGGTACCGGCGTGTATTGAGGCCGTGTTGATCGCCGATGAACATCTGCAGCGGCACGAGCACGGCCAATAGTGCGAGGGCAGTCGTCATCATGACCCGGCCCTCGTCGAGAAACAGGCGGCGCCTGATCGTATAGGCTCCGACGCCTAGCACAACGAACCCGGTGGTCACATAGAAGGCAACAACAGTGTGGGCAAACCTGTAGGGGAAGGACGGGCTGAAGATGATCTGCAGCCAATCCATCGGATAAAACCGGCCATCGACGATGGTGTAGCCGACCGGCGTCTGCATCCAACTGTTGGCCGCGAGGATCCAGAAAGAGGAAAAAAGCGCGCCGAGCGCGACCATAATGGCCGCGATAAAATGCGCCCAGGGCGGCACCAAGGTACGGCCGAACAGCAACACGCCAAGGAACGCCGCCTCGAGAAAGAAAGCCGTCAAACCCTCATAAGCCAGAGATGGACCAATGATGTTTCCTGCGGCATCGGATAGGCCGCTCCAATTGGAGCCGAACTGGAACGGCATTACGATCCCGGTCACCACCCCCATGCCGAACGCGACCGCGAAGATCCGAATCCAGAAATTCGAGACTTGGAGGTAGACGCCACGTCCGGTAGCGAGGTGCAGCCCTTCGAGCAGGGCAATATATGACGCGGCGCCGACGGTGAACGCCGGCAGCAGGATGTGCCAGCCGATGACCCAGGCGAACTGGATTCGCGAAAGAAGGAGCGGATCGAGCGTCACCAGAATTTAGCCTCCCTGCAATCAGCCAACATACCCGCCGTTACAGGCGAGCGCCTTCGTCTGTGTTTTGGGCGTACATGGCAACAAGCTCCGCGCGCGACGGGTGCCGTTGGGCGGGCGAAGCGATGGTGCCCGCCTCGCGGCGCTGGAACTCGTCTCCTTTGCCTCCGGCATGACGCATCTCTGCCGTCGTGGTCGGTCACATTCGATGCCAGCGCCTTCATGTTGGCGCGAACCGGTCTATCAGCATCAGGACCTTTAACCAAACATTCCCCAGATCCCGGGCTTTGAAGGCGATTTTCCGTCCCATCGAGGCGCGCTGCAACGAAATTCGATCGCATCTGACTGTGCCGACAGCCAAATCGTCGGGTTGGCCGCCCCGAAGCGCCGACTTGGATGACTGAGCGACGCATGGCAGCCGATTTCCAAAGTCTCGAGGAATGGCTTATTTAAGTCGATATTGGGCGGCCCGATCGGCCCTCGATCCGCCAAGGCTTGAGAATCATGAAGGAGGTTTCCATGGGCAGCGAGCAGAAGGTTGCCGTTATTACTGGCGCATCGGGAGGCATTGGCGCGGCCCTCGTCGATGCGTATCGCGATCGCAACTACCGGGTGGTCGCGACGGCGCGTTCAATGGAGCCGTTGGGCGGCGACGACGTCGTAGTCGTTTCCGGCGATATCGCCGATCGGAAGACGGCCGAGCGTGCGATCTCGGAGGGCATGGTTCGGTTCGGGCGCATCGACACGCTCGTCAACAACGCCGGCATCTTTATCACCAAACCGTTCACTCAGTACACCGAGGCCGACTACGCGGCGATCCTGGGCGTCAATGTCACGGGCTTCTTTCACATCACGCAACTCGCCATCGCAGAGATGGAGAAGCGGGGCAGCGGCCATGTCGTGCAGATCACGACGAGCCTCGTCGACCATGCGATCGCCGGCGTACCCTCCGTGCTCGCCTCGCTGACGAAGGGCGGCCTGAACGCCGCGACCAAGTCGCTCGCGATCGAGTATGCAAAGCGCGGTATCCGCGTGAACGCGGTGGCGCCTGGCACTATCAAATCGCCGATGCATCCCGTCGAGACCCATGCGCAGCTCGACGCCCTGCACCCGGTCGGCCATATGGGCGAGATCTCCGACATCGTCGACGCGATCCTCTACCTCGAAGGGGCAAGCTTCGTGACCGGCGAAATCCTTCACGTCGATGGCGGCCAGAGCGCGGGGCACTGACGTTACTTTCTGGTGACCCGCGAGGCAACTCGCGTCGGGGTGGCAGCGCAATCTGCCGTAGGAGCGTTGGCCGAATTAGAGCGCAGCTTGATCCGGGAGCGCACCCAGCCGGGCTTTGCCGTGGCGCGGCGCGCTGGCCGCACCGGAGGACGCCCGCCGAAACTCACCGACGACCGTGCTCGAGCGAGCTTGCGCACGACCGGGCGTCGCCGATTGCTCCTTGAAGCACTCTTTGTCCGTTTAGTCGCCATAAGCCCTCTCGAAACTCAACCCGCACCCTACCTTTCGCGAGGCCGAAATCAAGAATGAGTTTCGAGAGGCGTTTTTAGCCACTTCCGGCCCTGCTTTTCCCGTTTCGGCGATCCGGATGGTCGCTGTCACAATCGCCTTAAGAGACGCGGTAATCGAGAATGAGCTTAAGAGATGTTTTGGCGGGTTCGCGGGCTCGAAATCTGCACCGGACCGGCGGCTATCGCTTCGTCCGAGGCTGCCGGGTCGCCGCATCCAAATTAAGGGCGAACCATCATCGATCCAGCGATCATCAGCGATGGCGCACCAAGTGCGCCGCCTACAAAACGTCCTTTACAGCCTCGACAATGTGACGTGCTGAAACCCCAAACGCATCGACGAGTTCGTCCGGTTTGCCAGAATGCGGCATAGCGTTCACAGCCACCAGTTTGAATTTCGCAGGCGCCGCTCCTGCGGCAACCACGGCATGCAACACGGCCTCCCCCAATCCACCTTCCGGCCAATGATCTTCCGCGGTCACCAGCCGCCCGCCGGTCGCACCGAATTCGGCAGCCAGCGCCTTGCCATCCAGAGGCTTCACGCAGTAGAGATCAATCACGCGAATCGCAACCCCCGCTGCTTTCAATTGATCCGCCGCCTTCAGCGCTTCGTGCAGCGTCACGCCAGCGCCGATTACCGTGACCTGGTCTTCGGCACTCTTGCGCAGCACCTTGAAACCCGGAATCGGGAATTTCTCATCGTTCGAATACAGAATGGGCATTTTCGGCCGCGAAGTGCGCAAGTAGTTGATGCCCGCGCGCCGGGCCATCGCCTCGGTCAGGCGCTCGGCCGAGACCGCATCACTCGGATAGAAAACAGACGAGCCATGCACCGCGCGGAACATGGCGATATCCTCCAGCGCCATCTGCGATGGACCGTCCTCACCGATCGAGACACCACAATGCGACCCGCACAGATTGATGTTCGCGCGGCTGATGGCCGCCATGCGCACATTGTCGTAAGCGCGCGAAAGGAAACAGGCAAACGTGTCAGCAAAGGGCACCTTGCCGCGCGCCTGCAATCCTACCGCGACGCTCACCATGTTCTGCTCGGCGATATATCCCTGCCAAAAATGGTCCGGGTACGCGTCGCCAAATACTTCCGAAAATGTCGAGTTTTTGACATCGCCCGATATGGCCACTATGTGGGGGTTCGCAACTCCCAGCCGCTTCAGCGCGAAGCCGTATGCCTCGCGCGTCGCTACCATCGCATCTTTGGCGTAGTCCGGCGCGGCGGAAGGGGCGCATTCAGGCGGCTTCGGCAGTGATGTTCGCTCGAACGATTTTCCTGGATCGGGCGGGACTGTCGGTCCGCCGGCCATTTCCTCAATCGCGGCAGCAAGTTGTTCCTTCGAAAACGGCCTGCCGTGCCAGTTCAGTTTGTCGGCGACCAAGCTGAAACCGTGGCCCTTGATCGTTCGCGCCACAATGGCCTGTGGCCGCCCCTTCACGGTCTTCGCGCGATCCAGCGCCGCGAGCACCGCGGCTACGTCATGTCCGTCAATCACTTGCGTATCGAAACCTTCCGACTCGAATTTCAGTCGGTAACGTTCCATGTCGTGCTGGTACATCGTCGGTTCGCTCTGACCCAGCCGATTGATGTCAGCAATCACCGTCAGGTTATCGAGGTTGTAATGCGCGGCGAAAGCGGCCGCTTCCCAGATCTGCCCTTCCGCCAATTCGCCGTCGCCCGTAAGCACGTACACCCGCGTCGGGCTCTTATCCATCCGCGCGCCAATCGCGAGGCCTGAGCCTACCGAAAGTCCTTGGCCCAACGACCCTGTCGCGGCATCCACGCCATGAATCCGTGGCGTTGGGTGGCCCTCCAGCTCGCTGGCAAACTGCCGCAGCGTCATCACCCGCGAAACCGGAAACACACCCGCCTCCGCCAATGCGGCGTAGAGCACTGGCGCAGCGTGGCCTTTCGAAAGCACGAAACGATCGTCATCATTCGAGTTCGCTTTCTTCGGGTCAAACTTCATCGCGTGAAAAAATACTCCAGCCACCAGCTCGGCGGCGGACATGCACGAAGTCGGATGTCCCGAGCCTGCGGCAGTCGTGGCCATCATTGAATAGATGCTCAACAGCTTGGCTTTTTCCTTGATGGCGTTTACAGCGGTGGTGGAGGGTCCTGCGGGCGAAGACGCGCTCATGTCGGCTCCTTTCGAATGACGTTAGAATACTAGCCAAAAATATTTGAAATTTGTCGATCAGGCGAGGCAGGTGAGCTTCTCGGTCGGATAACTGAGGATGGTGATGGTCTGTCCGGTTTTCTGATCCCAGCACACAAAGGCCGATCCCTCGATGTGATAGCGGCGGTTCCAGCCGATGGCAAACATAGCGGCGGTTCCAGCCGATGGCAAACGCGGTATCGGTTTCTTCGATGTAGGCCCGTTCGCTCTCGCCAGCACGGGCCAGTCTGTCGGCGCGATCGAGCAGCCTGGCATCGCCGGTTTCGGTGGAGAACAGGACCAGCTGACCGATCGCGACGATGCGGCCGTCGTGATCGGCGGCCCGGCGCTGAACATAAAATCGCAGGAGCCGGTTCGCTTCATGCCGGATCGCGCGAACCGTTCCGCCAAGTACGAACCGGAGTCGCGCCGGATCCGTCCGCGAGGGAATCCAGTTAGCGAAGGGTGTCGGGGGTCGCCGTGCTTGTTATTCCTCTGTTCGGGACCTTGCCGTTTGGCGCTCCGTCCACCTCAATCTCCCCTAACATTTGCGCTGCATTTATGCGTGTGTGGCCTTGTCGCCAGTCGATGGTCAAAAGCCGGGCCAGACCACGAAGCGGCGAGAGTGTCCCGCATAGGCCCTGGAATAATCAAATCTCGATCGACAAACCGCCGAACCGGTTGATCTCGCTAAACATCAACGGGGCGCTCCTGCGTCGAAGTAAGCGGCATGTTGGGTGAGCGCTTCAGACATTGCGAGTATGCTACTACGCGCCCGGAGAGCGGCGGCACCCGGGCGAGCGGCGAGTGCTTCGTCGAGCCGGGCAAGGCGGGCGATCGTCATCGCGCTGTCCCCTCGCGCCATGGCCTCGAATGCCGCGTCGAGGTGGGAGCCAAGATCGAACCGGCGACAGATGCGACGAAGGCGGATGATCTCGGTACCTACTGACAGCGCCGCCAAAAGCTGTGAGCGCTGCAGCGGCTCGGCCGCGTTCGGCAGGACGGAGAGGCGGCTATAGACGCCTCCCTCCCAAGCATCCGGCGACCGGGGGATCGAGCCCGTGGCCAGACGCCGCAGATCCCGACGCGTAAGAGCCAGAAGCCGGCGGGTCCGGAATGCCGGCGAAAGCGGCGGCAGCAAACGAAATGACAGCGCAGCGGCGCCCACTCCTGCGACGGTCGCCACTGCCGCGTTATAGAATTGCTGTGTGTCGTAGCTCATCTGGTTTGTCGGAGCGAGAAGAAAGCAAAAAAACGCCGCGATGGCCGTGAACATCGGCGTCTGCCACTGCTGAGCCACCCCCGCGCCGGCGGGCACCAGGACAAGGCCAATCGCGAGGCTGAAGGCGAAAAAGGTCTCCGTGTTCGGCAATACCGCGAACCCGATGATCGCCGCGAAAACCGCGGTAAGGCCTGTGCCCAACATAAGAACTCATGGCTGCGGCGTAGGCCTGATCGGCCCGCGGCGCGAACAGAATGACACCGATCGCGGCAAAGGTGATGGCCCGAGCGCCGTTTGGCCATGCGGTCACGATCCAGAAGAGCTCGACGGCACCGACGGCGACGAAAGCGCGGCCGGCATTGACCAGAGCAGGAAGCCAGTCCGGCACGCAAGGCAAACCGCCGCGATGCCGTGGCACCGGCCGAGCAGGGTCGCCAACGAGCAGCGCCAGCCCATTAAGCGCGCGGGAAACACCTGCCAACACTTTGGCCGTCTCATTGGCGAGCAGCCGCAGCGACGGTGTACCTGCTGGTAAGGCGATCAGCGCCTGCACGCCCGCGTCGCATACGCGATCCAGACCGATGGGGTTGGCTATCCACCGCGCCGGCTCCTCTCGCTCGGGCTCTGACAGGAGCTCCCTTGGAACCGCTTGCAGCACAGTGGCCGCTCCTTGCCGAGCTTGGTCATCTGGCAGCTTGGCCAAGTGAACCGCCATTATGCGCCAGCCGGCTATAGCGGCGAATAGGCCGTTCACCGCCGTCTGTAACACTGGCGAATTGTTTCGCACCTGGGGGACTCGCCGATCGCCTCGTCGATCACGGGGTCGAGCGCGATGACACGCCGGAGGAACTCCTGCCGTATTGGCTGCGTCTCCGGAAGTTCCGGGCCAGCCAGCGCCAAGGTGCCAACAAACCGCCGCATGACCTCGGTCGATATTTCCGCGATCAGGGTGGCGAGCCGGCGACTTGCGTTGCCGAAATCGGTTCCCGCCAGCACGACGCCGGCGGAGACGATGCCAACGCAGATCTCAGTGCAGCGGATTACGGCGAGCACAAAGGCGTCGCCGTTTGCGCCCCCGACTGCCCCGAGCTCGCTGCTCGCGATGATTGCCGCCGTGATCCCAGCAAGCTGCGCCACAACGGCTAAAGAGTTGCGGAGTATCGTGGCAATGAGAGCGCACCCCGCACCCCACAATGCCAGACCCACGAGAAAGGCGACGCGGCTCTGCGGGAAACACGCAGTCAGTACCACGATCGCCACGGCCCCTACTACAGTGCCGATCATGCGAAACCAACCTCTGCGCAGCGAAGCGCCGAGGTGTGGCTGACAAACGAGAGCCGCGGTCACTCCAGCCCAGTAAGGGTCGCTGAGCTCGAGCCGAAACGCGACATATAGCGCGAGGCAGACTGAAACCCACAGTCGCAAGCCGAAGAGCAACGGCGGTCCTGCGGCCCTTGACGCATTCGCCAGGCGAGCAGCGAAGGGCGGACTAGATGCAACCGGCGCACCCTGCCCCCGAGACCCGGCCTCTGTCATGGAACGAATTTTGGCCGAAGCTCTCAATCAAAGATCGATGACGATGTCGCCCTGAGGTCGGCTGCAGCAGATCAGGGCATTGCCGTCGGCCGGCGGCTCCACGGGCTCTGGCTGGTAGCCGACCGCGCCGATGATGAGCCCGGTCTCGCAAGTGTGGCAGACCCCGGTCCGGCATGCCCACCGCACGGGCACATCGCATGCCTCGGCAAGTTCGAGGAGGCTCTGGAAGGCCGGGGCCCAGCGGACATTTAGGCCGCTCCGCGCAAAGGACACCAATGGTCCCACGCCGGCAGACCCCGCCGGCTGGTGCGGTGGCGGGCGGGGCGCCGCCGCGATGCCCGGTGTCTTCGGCGGATTTGAGCCGAAAATCTCAGTGTGGATGCGGTTGGCAGCGACGCCCCAGTTCCCAAGCTCGACGGCAAGGTCGTTCATGAAGGCGGACGGGCCGCACAGATAGAAATCGGCATCGCGCGGCGCCCCGAGTTCCTCGACCGCATGCATATTCAAGCGTCCGGGAGCGTCGAAATCGACACCCAACCGGTCTCCCGGACGGGGAGAGCTGTAGCGGATGTGGCTGTGGCCGCGGGGCAGAGCCTTGAGGAGAGAGCGCGTCTCCGCGGCGAACGGATGCTCGCCGCTGTGACGGGCCCCGTAAATCCACCAGACTTCCCTCGACGAGGCCCCGGCGGCCAATGCATGGAGCATGGCGAGTACCGGGGTTGCGCCCACGCCGGCACTCAGCAGGACAACGGGTCCGTCACCTGGCCTCAGCATGAAGCTGCCGCGTGGCGCGCTTGCTTCCAAGACATCGCCAATCCGAACCTGAGTCTCGACGTAGGCCCCGGCCGCGCCGTACGTCTCCCGTTTGATGCTCAGACGATAGCGATCGTTGCGTGGCTCGCCCGACAGCGAATAACTGCGCAGTAAAGCGGGCGCGTCGGGTGCCGGCCTCAGCCGCAGCACGATAAACTGCCCGGGCAGCGCCGCCACCAGAGGCTGGCCATCAGCCGGCTCGAGCACCAGCGAGGTCACGCTGGCGCTTTCACGGTCCTTGCGCGATACCCGCAGCGGGCGGAACCCCGTCCAGGCCGGAGGCGGGCCGGCCGCCGGGGTGAGCCCAGGGTTACCCGTCACCGCGCTCCCGCTCCGCGCGCGGTCGAGCAGAGCCTGGAAGGAGCTGCGCCAGCCGGCGCTCAGGGCCGGGATCCGCACAGCCCGCTCCAGCTGACTCTTTGAATGACCGGGCGTGTACAACAGCGCATTAACCTCCGCGACGGTCATACGCTCGGGACCCGCAGCAACCTGCACGATCTCGTCGCCGGCTTCGACCTTTCCCTCCTCGATGACGCGAAAATAGAAGCCGGGTCTGCCATGCGACACGAGCAGTGCCGCCATCCGCGGTTCGTTCATGCGGATGCCGACCCGATAACAGGTGACGCGAGGCTGCGTCACTTCAAAGACGGCACTCCCGATGCGATAGCGATCCCCGATGCACACCTCGCCATCGGGCAGCCCGTCGACGGTGAAATTCTCCCCGAATTGCCCATAGGTGAAATCGCTTCTACCGAGCTGGGCTTGCCAATACGCGTATGAGTCGATCTGGTATACAAAGACCGCCCGATGCTCGCCGCCATGCCCCGACAAATCCCCTTGCCCGTCACCGTCGATGTTGAGCCGCCGCGCAACACGACGGCCTTGAACGGGGGTCTTCCAGACGGCGGTGTGGACCGTCTTCCCGCGCCACGCGACATCGCGCGGCAGACCCACGTTCACCGAAAGCAGGCGAGGCATCGCGCGCTTCTCCCTGTCTTCTACCGAGGCTATCCTCTCACAGTAGTATTATGCACCGAGGATTGCGGCTAGTGTAGCGACGGATTGCGGGCGCGTTTCCGGGAATCGCGATCAACGCGATTGTCGACAGCATTGCGCCGGCAAGCGGCGCGCAGTTCAGCCTGCTGCCGCCGGACAGCGGGACAGACCTACACGGTCATAGAATTGCCGTCTTCGCGATGCATGCTTACAACCTTACGCCGCGGGCTCGTACAAGTTCTGGAGGAGTTTTCGCTGTAGATTTGCTGCAGAAACAGCGGGGTTCATTTTCACTCAATTGATAATTGTGATACGCAAGCCCGGTTGCGGATCACAACGGTGTTGCGAGCAGGCTGGGGACGGCGAAGGTGTCGAGCAGGATCAGCTTGTCGCGGATTTGGAGGCACTGTCCCGAAGATTCGAGTCGGTCGCGGTAGAGGCCGGTCGCGAACAGCCGGGTCTCGCCTTCCTGGTCGGTCTGGTAGACGGCGAACGGGGTCTCGACCCTGAGGCCGTAATCGAAGATCCGCGGCAGGCCGATGACATGGCGGTCGGTGTGGATGTTGTATTTGTTGGCTTCGCGCAAGGCCCGGATGCGGTCTTCGAGCATCGCGCGGCTGTCGCAAAAAGATCAGCGCCGCCGGCAGGCCGCGGTCGAAATTTTCCCGCGGAACGATCTGATAGCGGCACTCCGCGGCGAAGAGGTCGAGCCATTCGTCGAACTTTGCCATGTCGATCAGCGCGCCGTACTCGGCGAGCAGATCGCAGACCGCGGCGCGATCGGCCTTCATCGCACCGCGCCCTCGGGTTCGATCCCCAACAGCTCGGCGTAATACGACCAGAAGCCGCGCAACGGCACGTCGGTCACCCGGTAATCGCGGTCGGAAATCACGCCGCCCCCGCCGAGCTCGATGACCGTGGTGCGGTCGAGGTCGGGGGCGGAGGCGCGGTGGGCGATTTCGATCGCCTCCCCGTCCTCCATCGAGACGAGGCCGGCGGGGCCGACGAGATTGGTTTGACGCAACCGGTGCAAGGTCATCTCGGGCGGGTCGTCCTTGCAGCCGAGCATCGTCTGGAACACCTCGACCTCGTCGACGCCGCGCGGCCGGATCTGGCGCACGGCCAGGCTGTTGCTGATCTGGACAAAAACCGCGGACGGGAAAACCGAGGTGACCACGAGGTTGAGCTTGTCGTCGCGCTCAGGACGGAAGGTGACGAGCGACGGCTCCTTCAGCGACAGGAAGTCGTTGCGCACCCCGGCGCCGGCGTAAGCCTCATGCGCGAACTCGTCGGTGTCGCTGTCGGCCTCCGCCCAGGTGATGTTGTGGCGGTGGCGCGCATCCATCTTGACCCCGCCGGTCTGCGTCGACCGGTCGAGCCCGAAGGTGACGAGAAATTCGTGCAACAGGCTGGCATGGTAATTGTCGCGGGTATTCTCGGCATAGAGCTTCCAGTTGCCGCGGATCCGCTGGCGATTGTAGCCGAGCACCTGGACCGGCCGGTCGAAGAGGCGCCGCAGCTGCGCCAGGATCGGTGGGCCGAGATAGTCTTCGAGCGGCTCGGCATCCTCGGCCAGTGTGCCGAACACCGCGCCGTTGATGATGCCGACTCGCAGCGGGCGCAGGCCGTGCCGAGACATCTCAAAGCTCGGGTCGAGCCCCCCTTTGCCCCGGATGCCGCGGCGGAACGGGATTGCCGTCAGCGCGCCGTCGAACCCATAGCACCATTGGTGATAGATGCAGATGTGCTCATCGGCATTGCCGGAAAGCTCGCGGCGGACCAGCGCTCCGCGATGCGCGCAGCGATTGACGAATGCCTTGACCGCACCCGATTTGTCGCGGTTGAAGATGACCGGAGTCTCGCCGACATAGGTCGCGCGGAAATCCCCCGGCTCGGGGATTTCGCTGTCCAGGCCGAGATAGCTCCACACCGGCCCGCGAAAGATCCGCTCCTGCTCGCAGGCATAGATTTCGGCATCGTGATAAAGGCGGTAGGGTACCCGGCTGTAATCGAGCGCCGGCCAAATCGCAGCGGTCACCATCAGCGAGTCCGATTGTACTCGTAATCTTCGCGCTCGCCGCTGCCGACGCGCAGCTCTGGGCGGAGCGCGGGGCGAGTCGCGTTCAGCTTGGCATGAGCGTCGAGCGCCGCCTGGTCGGACCAACGTTCCAGCAAGGCCAGCTTGTCCGGGTTGAGGGCACTCTGGAAAACCTCGAATTGCTCGCAGCCGGGTTCCTTCATGCATTCGTCGCAACGCGCGTTGTACACCTGCGCGAGCTCGGACCCCTTTCCCGGTGCGGCCGTAATCGTGACGACAAGCCGGACTGCCATATCCCTCCTCCGCCTGGGTAAATCGAGAACTGTCTGAAGCAGTACGATCGCCGTGCCGCCCGGTCAAGGATCGCCCCTCCGGGCTTTGTCCGGGCACCGAGGTCACTTGTCTTGCTGCTTATGTTCAGGTTTAATTCTGTTAATCGAACAGCCGCACGGCTCACCACCTGATGGCACGCCACCCCTTAGCGACAGAAATAGAACACCCGCACGATCTTCGTCACAAAAGAGAAAGACTGAGCGCCATTATCCGGCGACAGTCGCTATTACAGAATCGTGATTTTGTGCTCGCTTCGGGACGATCGAGCAACTTCTTCTTCGACATGAAAAGAACGATGTTCGATCCGGAGGGAGCGGCGCTGTTGGCGGACCTGCTGTTCGACGCAATCAAGGCCGAGGCTGTCGAGTACATCGGGGGTCTGGAAACTGGAGCGATCCCGATCGTCACCGCTCTGTGCGCAAGGAGCTGGCCCGAAAGGCCGCTCAAGGGCTTTTTTGTGCGTAAGGAAAACAAGGGGCACGGCACCGACCAGCGGATTGACGGCCTGCTCCAACGGGGATCGAAAGTCATTCTCTTCGAAGATGTCACGACTACCGGCGGCTCGGCGATGCAGGCAGTGAACCAAGCGCGGCAATTGGATTGCGCGGTATTGAAAGTCGTCTCCGTGGTCGACCGCCTCGAAGGAGCCGAAGAGAACTTTAGAGCGGCGGGCATCAGGTTCGAATCCGTGTTCACCTGGCGTGACTTCAGTTGAGCAAATCGGTAATCGACCTCGCCGCGGCGCATCTCAGGCGCCAATATCTGTATCAGGCGCAACGCGGCCGGTTCGGCAGTTTGGACGCTCTGCTGGAGCTGGCGATATCCGCCCGCGGATGTGTCGCATCATCGATGTCGTCGAGCCGCGTGACTGTCGCTTTTGTTCTCGAAAGGGTGCTCGGCCAGTGCGCCGAATACCTCGAGGCGCGGCCGGTGCCGATCTCGGAGATTGCTCAATTGGCCGACCGGCTCGATCGGCCGGTTTCGCGGGCAGTCGAGTACCTCGCCGGAGCTGACGACGACGCAATCGACATCGCAGCCGCGCTCGTCAAGTCGCGGCCTGCAACAGACCGGTAGTCATCAGAAGACTCATTGCAAACTGTCCCGCAGCAGAGCGGCGAGACGGACACCCGCCTTCGCCAATTGCTCCTTAGTCGCGGCGACGGCGCGGTCGCGATAGCCGGCATCCAGCCGGTGTAGCGGGACTGGGCCACAGGCATCAGCTTCCCCCTTCCGGGTTGGGAAGCTGAACTTGCCGACCGGTTCGGCCGAGAACCTGTATACTACCGACTGCGCGAGCTCGTACAATTCCCGCGCCCAGTCCTCCGGGGTGCCACCGGACCATTTTCGGATATCGATGGCGGTCAGCCTGGCGGCGATCTGTTGGGCGGCCTTTGCCGGGTTGTTCCCTTCCGCCTCGGCAACCAAGTCGTCCTCCCAATATTCGCTGAGCCGAACCGGGGTCTTGCTCCCCGGCGGGAGAACCGCGACGCAACGCCCGGTCTGGTCGCCGCGCTCGACCGTGAAGAGCGGGTCATGTATGTCGCCGACGAGATTCAGCAAGAATTGCACAGCCATCACCCGCTCCGGATCCGAAGTACCGGGCTCGCGCAGCTCCTTTGCGAACTGCTCGATCTTGTCGACGATGCAGTCGTCTTGCGGCCCGTGGCTCGCCGGCATCATCGCTCGCAGGACGGGTCTGCCGAAACAGGCTTTGTTCAAATCGGGTTTGTCGGGACCGAGTTTCACGTAATGCCACTTCGTGGTTGCCACTCGTCCCTCCGGGCTCTTCTCGCGCAGCGCATCGGCCCAGATCGCCTCTCCGGCAATGTCGGTCTTCGTCCAGGTATTGGATTTGTCTGTGGCGAGAATCTCGGCAATTTTCTTTTCGACCGGCGGATCCCCGGTTTCTAGGAGCCGATCGGCGAGCAGGGCTATGATCTCGTGCGCCTCGTCACCCCACGCCCAGCCCGGCTGAGTCTGGCAGAGGAGGGCGGCTGTCACCAAACAGAGAATTCTGGAGCAAAGCCGAAAGTGCGTCATCGCATCGGTCGATCAAATGCGTGTTGGTCCGGTTCCCATGGTGCATTATAGGGGCTTGCGCGCATTACCGGCCCCGATTCTAGCGAGGCGAGACAGCGTGGATGAAGGCATGTCCCGGCACCGCGCATAGGATGAACGGGGCTCGCATTCTCGCGAGCCCGATCCTGTGGGTCGGGCTCTTCTTTGCCCTGCTGTTACTGCGGATGGAAGCGCTGAGACCGGTCTTTCAGTGGGCGTTTCCCGGCGTCGAGCCCGTTATCTACCAGCGCAGCAGCTTTCTTGCGCTGTTCCTGTCGCACCTGGCACTAGTTGCCGCGGCAAGCCTTGCGGCGATATCGGTCGGTCTCGCACTCGCGGTGTTCGTGACCCGGCCCGTCGGACGGGATTTCCGAATGATGGTGAACACGCTGGCTACCGTGGGACAGACTTTTCCACCCGCCGCCGTCCTGGCGATTGCGGTTCCGGCCGTCGGTTTCGGCTCCCGTCCGACGGTGCTGGCACTGTTTTTGTACGGCCTCCTGCCGATCATCGCGAGCGCGATCGCCGGTCTGGAAGGAGTGCCTCGCGCGGTGCGCGAAGCAGCCGAGGGCCTCGGCCTTTCGTCTTGGCAGCAGCTGCGCGATGTGGAGTTGCCCCTGGCTGCTCCGGTGATTCTTTCAGGAATACGCGTTTCGGTCACGATCGCCATCGGCACGGCGACGATCGGGTCGACGGTCGGGGCCTTGACGCTCGGCACGCCGATCTTTAATGGCTTGGTCGCCGACAAGCTGCCCTTCGTCATCGAAGGCGCCGTTCTGGTCGCCCTGTTTGCGATCGTCACCGACCTATGCTTCGCGGGCCTCGAACAATGGCTGCGGCGCGAAACAAGGCAGGCAGTCAGCGAAACAAATCGATGAGGATGCCGAAGATGAAGACCGTAACGCCGCTCCACAGCAGAAGGGCGAGAATGTTTTGCGCCCGGGCCGAATCCGGCACTACCCGAGAACGATAGGCTGATCGCGGCATAGGCATGGCGTCGCTCATCTAGCAGCTTCAAGGTTAACTCTAACTGCGGCCCGACGCTGGTGTCGAACGAAATATTAACCAAACCTCGCGAGTAGCAATTGAGGGCCATCTTGGCTGGCGCGTTGGCGGTTTGCGTTGCCGGTGCGGCGCGCGCGGAACCGCAGATCTTCAACGTCTACGACTTCGCGTTTGAAGACGGCGCTGTCCTGCCGGAATTGCGGGTCGCCTATGAAACCCACGGCCAGCTCGATGCCGGACGCGACAATGCGATCCTTTTGCTGCACGGGACGAGTGGCGACCGTCATTCCTTTGACGCAGTGATCGGACCGGGGAAGACCTTCGACACCGACAAGAATTTCGTGATCACCGTCGATGCGATCGGCGGCGGGGATTCATCCTCGCCAAAGGACGGGTTGGGGCAGGATTTCCCGCGCTACACGATCCGCGACATGATGGCGGCGCAGCACGCGCTGGTGACCAGGGGGCTCGAGCTGACGACCCTGCGGGCTGTCGGCGGCAGCTCGATGGGATCTTTCGAAGCTCTCGAATGGGGCATCCATCACCCAGAGATGGTGCGCAGCCTGATCCTTCTGGTTCCGAGTCCTAAAGCCGAAGCCAATTTTCAGCTCACCGTCGATCTGATGACCTCTGTCATCGCACTCGATCAGGAGTGGCGGGGCGGCCGTTATACGCGGAACCCGGTCGAGGGATTACGGCTCGCCGGCATGGTCTACTACCCGTGGACCGTGTCGGCGCCCTATCTCGACCGGCTGCCGGCAAAGCAATTGGCGACCGAGATCGAGGATGCCGCTAGTGCCTTCGCCAGTTGGGATGCCAACTCGCTGGTGTTGCGCTACGCGGCGAGCCGCGCTCATGACGTGTCCGCGCCGTTTGGCGGCGACCTAGGCGCCGCTTTGGCGCAGATCACGGCGCCGACACTGATATTGCCGAGCGCGAGCGACCGGCTGCTCGGGGTCGATGGCGCGCGCCGGATCCGTGACGGCGTCAAGCAGGCGATCTATGCAGAAATCCCTTCGGACCTCGGCCATCGCGCGGCACGTCCGGCGCTGGGAACACCCGAAGGCGAGTTCATCGATCGCCAGATCCGGGCGCTGCTGGCCAAGGTCGAATAACGGGCCGATGCGCCGCCCCTTTCTCCCGGTTGGGGTCTCCCGGCTGGGCTCTCAGCCGCTGACCCGAGCCGCCTTGCTCCACCCCCGTGCGAGCTGGCCGAAGAGCGGCTCAGAGGTCTCGGCAGCGAGCTTTACCCCGATTTCGGAGAGTTTCGCGGAACCGCCGACAAGCGTCTCGAAACTGCTGCAAGTGAACCCGGCATTCACCTCGATTGCATCGGAAAGCGTTTTCACTGCAAGCAACTTCGATGCCGTGCGCGCCAGCACATTCATGCCCGAAAGCGCCAGTCCGGCCATCTCGGCGCTCAGTGCCTCGATACCACGGGCCAGCGCCGCTTGTGACTGGGCGAGCGCCGCCGCAGGATCGGCCTCGAATTTTCCAAGATCGCAGCGATTCGCGCTCTTCGGCACTGGTGGGAGTGGGCCGATGCTCGGCGTTGGTGCTGCCTGCGCAGCAGCGACTACCACATCCACAGCTGTTTCGATAGGTTTGTCCGCCTCAACCACCAGCTCGGCTGGTTTAGGCGGTTCAGCCTCGCCCGCCCCGTTTGCTGGGGCCGGAGCTTCGACCGGCTTGAAGGGTGCAGCCGGACCCTCGGTAGGCCCGGACGCGCGTAAGGAGCGTCTGCCCTTGGTTTCCATGATTGTAGCCTAGTCCTCCACCGCGTGCATTTCGCGTCGCACAATCTAACCGTAAGCCAGAGAATTGCGCTTCTCAAGTAAAATTGTGCGTCGCACAAGGATCGATCAGATTGGCTCGACACGCAACAGAGTGTTTTCGGCGCCGGTCACGCGCACGCGGGTCCCGGCCGGCAGATCCGGTCCTGCGACGAGCCAGACCGTATCGTCGAACTCTGAGCCGTCCGCGGCCGTCGACGATTGCGCCATCCAATGTGAACATCCGGCCGATGTAGCTCTCGGCGCGCCGATTGAGGTGTCGGTCGCTCGCACTTGCTCTGGTGTGAGCGAAAGCCGTCCGGCCAAGGGCGACGCTGGCGATGGCGAGTGCGGCAAAGATCAACGCTTGGTGCTCCCAAGCGAGCCCGGGATAGCGCCACGAGATCGCCGCGACGACAAGCGCGGCGGCGGCCAGCCAAATACACACCATCGCCGGTACGGCGACTTCGATGACGGCGAGAACAGCGCCAAAGACGGCCCAATACCAGTACGGCATCAACGCCCCGTCGTCGACCCGCCTACCGCCGGATTGGTCGCGGCCCGGGCCGTGCCGAAACTCTCGCGCGCCAACTCGGCGATGCCGGCCAGCGATCCGATCATCGATGCGCTCTCGAGCGGTATCATGATCACCTTCTGGTTCGGGCTTCCGGCGAGACGACCGATAGCATCGATATAGCGTTGCGCCACGAAGTAGTTGATCGCCTGGATGCTGCCGCGCCCGATCGCCTCCGAAACGGACGTCGTTGCCCTGGCTTCGGCCTCGGCTTGGCGTTCCCGCGCCTCCGCGTCGCGAAAGGCTGCCTCGCGCCGGGCTTCCGCAGCGAGGATAACCGCCTGTTTCTGGCCCTCGGCCTTGAGCACCGCCGCCTGCTTGAAACCCTCCGCCTCCAGAACGTTGGCGCGCTTCTCGCGTTCGGCCTTCATTTGGCGGGCCATCGCCACAACCAGCTCCTGCGGTGGTGTGATATCCTTGATTTCGACACGTTGGACCTTTACGCCCCAGGGCGTCGTCGCCGCATCGACCACCGTGAGAAGCTGGCTGTTGATGCGGTCGCGTTCGGACAACAGCTCGTCGAGGCTCATCGAGCCCATGACCGTACGGATATTTGTCATCACGAGGTTAAGGATCGCGAGCTCAAGGGTGGTGACCTCATAGGCCGCCTTCGCCGCGTCCAGCACTTGATAAAAGACGATGGCGTCGACCGTCACGACGGCATTATCGCGCGTGATTACGCTCTGCGAGGGAACTTGGAGCACGGTCTCCATCATGTTCATCCTAGCCCCGATCCGGTCGACTACGGGGACGATCAGCGCGAGACCCGGGTCGAGGGTGCGAACATAACGGCCGAATCGTTCGACCGTCCATTCACTCCCTTGGGGAACTCTCTGAACCGCAAGAATGACAAAAATGAGCGCGAACAAGACGACGAACAGCACGAAGACGGAGAAGGCGCTGAGCATGACCCCGTTCCATCAGCAGTTTTGTTCTGGTATTCTATCCGCAACTCGTTGCGATAGCATTAGCGGCCATCGCGCAGCAGGGGGCTGCGCGTCTCGCGCTCTCTAAGCATAGAGGCCTTTCGCGGCCTTTGATTGATTTGTGCGGTGGAAAACGTAGACAGAGATGCCCGGCTTTTCTATTCTACCTTGCGATGACGGTCTGCGATCGGGTGATCGCATACCGTCTGTCGGGGGAATTGGGGGGTCCAAGTGACAGTATTTAGGAACACCGCGCGATGCAGATCGCGCGCTGCCTCGCCATCGCGGCGATTTCTCGCCGGCGCCGGCCTTGGCGCCATTGCAGTCATCTTGACGTTCGGCGCAAGTCCAGCCGCGGCGCGGCACCACCCGGGATATCATGCCCATGCGCGACACGGGTTCTATGGCGTCGACGCGTCGCGCGAAAACGAATCGATCATCATCGATGCCGACACCGGCCGAGTGCTCAGCGAGATGAATGCCGATTCGATCACCTATCCGGCCTCGCTGACCAAAATGATGACTTTGTACTTGACATTCGAGGCGCTGAACTCGGGCCGGCTTCGGCTCGACCAGGCTCTTCCGGTCTCGAGCGAAGCGGCGAGCAAGAGCCCGACAAAGCTTCACCTCTTGACGGGCGATTCGGTCCAGGTTCACGACCTCATTCTCGGTATCGTCACAAAATCCGCCAATGATGCCGCTGCGGTTCTCGGCGAGGGGCTGGCCGGCAGCGAGCCGGCGTTTGCCGACCTCATGACCGCCAAGGCGCGTCAGCTCGGCATGACCAGCACGGTCTACCGCAACGCCTCCGGTTTGCCGGACCCGGACCAACACACCACGGCGCGCGATATGGCGCAGCTCGCACTTGCCCTCTACCACGACTTTCCGCGCGAATACCGCTATTTCGCGACCCGCGAGTTCTTTTTCCGCGGCCGGGTGATCCTCACCCACAACCACCTGCTCGATTGGTATGAGGGCGCCGACGGGATCAAGACCGGATACATCGGCGCCTCGGGCTTCAATCTCGCTGCTTCGGCGGTGCGCAATGGTCACCGGTTGATCGGAGTCGTCATGGGCGGCGCGTCGGCCGGCTCGCGCGACCGGGAGATGGCTGCTCTGCTCGATCAGGGCTTCGCCGAGGTCGGGGTCGGCCCGACCATGATCGCGCAGCGCGAAGCGCCAGCGCCGTCAGCGGCACCGGTGGTGGCCGAGACCGATATGGACCAGCCCGAAGCGGTGCGCCCGCGTGAGAAAATCGGACAACTGGCCAAAGCCGCCCGCAAAATTGCCGCCCATCTGTCGCCCGTTGCCAAGGCAGAGGCGGCGCCGATCGCGCATCAGTTGCGGACGCCCGGGGATGCCGACCGCTGGAGCATCCAGCTCGGTGCGTTCCGCGTCGAGAGTGCGGCCGAGGAGGCGGCGCGTTCCGCCTCTGTGGTGCCCGGAGCAAGGGGCAAGCCGGTAGAGATCGTGCAGCCCTCGAAGAGCGCTAAGGAGCACCTCTACCGTGCGCGCCTCCTCAACTTTTCGCCGCAAGAAGCGCAGGGCGCGTGCGCTGCGCTCCACAAAAAGAAGATCGAGTGTTCGGTGGTCCCGCCGCCACCGGTTAAGGTTGCCATCCGCTGAATCGCGGGCGGCAAGACCCTCACCCGGCTCACTGCGCTCGCCCCCCTCTCCCGCGGTGCGGGAGAGGGGCTACAACGCATTCAGCTTAAAGCTCCTCTCCCGCACCGCGGGAGAGGGGGGACCAAGCCCGCAGGGCTTGGTGGGTGAGGGTTGGGCGGATCAGTCGCGGCGGTAGGGGTAGCAGCGGCTCCTCTCGAGGGCGAGGCCGTAATGCTGGCCGAGAGCGCGGATGGCGTCCGCATGCTCGACATAAGGGTCCGCATTCGCAATTCCGACGATGATCGGCCGGAAGCTCCGGTCGTCGCGGCCGCTTGGCGCGAGCATGGCCGTCACCAGCGGACTACCCTCGTCGTCGCGCAGGGTCAGGAATAACGGCATTTCGCGCTGTACATGCGCTTTGAGGCCGATCTCCTGCTCGAAGTAAACCTTGGAGGCCGGCTGGAAGCTCTGTATCGCCTTCTCTTCCTCCTTGCGAAAGAACTTCTCAACAGCGTGGCGCATCCCTTCGGATTCTACGGCGGCCTCGGCTTCGGTTTCGATCCGAAACCAGGTTTTCCCGCCTGAAGCATCACAAACGTATTTCATTCATCCTCCCAATTTTCCTACGACGAGCCGGGATCGCGAGCCATCGGGCAGGTGCAGCATTATCGGCGGAGAACGGCACGCCGACAAGGCTGGGTAACCCTCACTGACTATTATAGCAGCATTTTTCTGCCGCGTTGCCGATCTGCTACGTTTCGCCCAAGGGGTCGTCGCCGGCGCCGGGTAATTCCGTCCAATCCCGCCACAGCGAGATCAGGGCTGCCATGATTGCCGGGCCGAGAAACAGCCCGATAACACCAAACGCCTCCAGCCCGCCGAGTATTCCCAGCAGCACCCACAAGAACGGCAGACGCGCAGCGCCGCCGATAATCACCGGCCGGATCGCATGATCCGCGACAAAGACGACGACGAGACCAAAACCGAAAACCGCCGCGCCGGCGATCGTGCTGCCGCTCGCGGCGAGATACAGCGCGGCAAAGCCGAACACCACCGGCGCACCAAACGGGATGACCGCGACAACACCGGTCAGTGCGGCTACCGAGACCGGATGGGGAAGGCCGGCGATGATGTAGGCGACCCCGATCAGCGCGCCTTCCCCCAACCCGACCAGCACCAGCCCGTTTACCGTCGCGAGCACCGCCTGCACCATGTGGCGCCCGACCCGCTCTCCATCCGGGCCGAGCAGGCGGTTGCTGGCGCGCAGCAGCTGCCGGCTGAACAGCGTTCCGTCGCGGAACAGGAAAAACAAGGTCAGAAGAGTGAAGCCGAAGATGATAAATCGATGGATGATTTCGGGACCATAGACACGGGCCGATGCAGCGACCGATCGCGGATTTATCTTCCCCAGCAATTCCTGAGCCGCATTGGGGTCGCTCAGATTGGCGCGCCACCACTCCTCGATGGATCGGCCGACAATCGGGAATTGCGGCACCCACTCCGGCACCGGAACACCGTTGTGCTCGGCCTCAGCGAGAAACTCGACGACGATGTGGATCTCGCGCGCGCCTTCGATCGCGACATAGATAAACGGGACGATGAAAATGAGCCCGACCGAGAGAGTGGTCAGCAAAGGCGCGAGGATGCGGGACCTGCCTCCGGGAAGGGCTCGAGCGAGCCGGCGATAGAGCGGCCATAGGGCGATCGCCAAAACGCCGGCCCAGGCGAGCGCGGCGAGGAAGCGGTGCAGCATCCACGCCCCGAGCCCGACCAAGGCGATCGCCAGAACGATCCGCGCGATCCGCCGCGAGAGAGCCAGGCGCTCGGCCTCGACGCTATCGGTCGCTCGAGGCGGATCGGGGGTATGGTCCAAAGAACTACGCTCTTCCGGCGATCCGCGTCCGATCCGCGGGAATCATCATTTGAGCTGGTCGGCGATCTTGTCGATGCCGGCTTTGGCGCACGCCTCGTCCTTCTCGCCGCCGGGCGCACCGGAGACCCCGACCGCGCCGATGACCTCGTCGCCGGCTTTGATCGGCAGCGCACCCCGCGCCGCGATGATCCCCGTAAGATGTACAGCTCCGAGGTTCGGATTGTCCTTGACCCGCTGCTCGAATTCGCCCGAAGGAATGCGGAAGGTACGCGCGGTATAAGCCTTGCGCTGGCTGTTCTCCATGGTATGCGGCGGGGCGCCGTCGCCGCGCACCGCGACGAGCACCTCGCCGTTGCGGCCGAGCACATGCACCGAGACGTGGTAGCCCTGCTTGGTGCAGGTCTCGAGCGCGATCTGTGCGATCGTCATCGCCATTCCGGCCGATGGGCTCTTCTCGGTGAGCAATTGTGCAGCCGCGGGTGCGGCCAGCGCGCCGGCGAGGCCGATGACGGCAAGGCAACTGGACATCGCTCGCATGCTGTTCCCTCCCTTGGAGCAAATTGCCCGCCCGCTGCTGGGACGCGGTTCGCGGGCGCAGCCTACCACACTAACCCGTGTTCCGCGATTGGGAGGTTGGCCGATTGGGAGGTTGGCCGATACTTTCGTTGGGAGGTGCCGTTGACTTTTCCTTAACCAAAAAGATAACATTGATCTGATTAACAATATTAATCGGCGAAGGGGGTTGACGCCATGAAGCCCGAACACTTCTCAAATCCGGTACACGCAAAACATTCTCTTGTTCCTCGTTTCACACTGCTCCTCGTACCAGTACTCGCCTTGGTCGCGGCCGGTGTCGCGGATGCGGCTCCCCGTCACATTCAAACATGGTACGTGAGTGCCGCGGCAGCTGCCGGAGGAGACGGTAGTGCAAGCGCACCATTTAATAGTTTGGCGACAGTTCAGCAAGTATATGGCCCCGGCGACACTATAATGATTGAACCATCACCATTGAGTGTGCCGCCCCTCGACGGGGGAATTGCGTTGTTACCCGGGCAACGCCTGATCGGAGACGGCCCGCCTGTCGTTCAATTCACCGCGGCGCTCACCCCCGACGGACCACCAGTAGTGGTTTCATCGGGCTTGTCGGCGCTCCCGCAGATTACCAATACGACTACTTACCTCTCAGGGGATGCCGTCGAACTGGCGAGCAATACCGTCGTAGAGAACCTCGTAATCGCGGGCGCTCTCCGGGGCGGCATTTATGGGCAGGACTCGCTCGGCGTGAGTTTGAGCGGGAACGACGTCTCCGGCTTTAACACGTCTGGCACTACGGGGTTTGTCGTTCAGCCGTTCTGCCTGGAACAATATGCGGCAGGCGTGGCAAATTGCGGTCCAACTGGTCTCCCGGCTGGCTGGGCTGGGATCCTGATCGACACAGGCGGCGGAAGCAATAGCATATCGATCTCGAACAACTACGTCCACGACGGCGTGTGCGGAGACGGCATCGACATCCGGGGCATGAATACCGGCGATATTAGCGTACAGGTGGAGTACAATTTCGTCACCCGGCTTATGCAATGCAGCAGCGTTAGGACGATAGAAGGCATCGGTACGCAAGTAACTGGCACCTCCCGGCTGCGGGCAACTCTCTTCGGCAACACCGAAGCAAACAACGGAAGCGCGGACGCCAACATGGATAGTCTGTTCGTTAATCCGGCCGAAGCCGGCGTGTTGACCGAGACTATCGATCATAACGTCTACATGACCGGAATCGGCGGGGCCTCAACCAACGGGATGGAGTTCATCCTGAGCAATGGGAGCGCACAGGCGAAAGTCGCCATATCAAACAGTTTCTTCCAGAACAATCCCGGCGACATGCTCGAGGAATTCAACCGCGGCGGAGCCGGGTCGAGGGCAGAGCTGGACCTCGACAATGTAATCGTTGAAGCGACCACGTTCACCGGCGGATTGCCGGTGTACGGTGACCCAACCGGGACGGCCAGCTCGCCCGACAACACGGGTGAGTGTCTGGGCATCGGGTCGGTCGGCGCCAACGACACGACGATCCTAGTGATGACGGATAGCTCGTTCACTGGCTGCGACAATAACGGGATCGAAGTGACGAACAACCATCCGGTGACTGGCGATGGTGTTGGCAACCCGCACACGATTTCTCTGGACATAAATCGCAGCACCATCAGCGGCAGCAGGTATTACAATTTGTGGGTCAATGACGTCACTCCGCTGACCAACCTGAGAGTAATGGTGCAGGACAGTGATCTGTCCGTATCGGGCAGCGGTGTGGCGGTCGCTTTCGACATGCAGCCGGGTACGGGGGGAACCACAAGCTCTCAAATCGACCTCGGTGGAGGGGCACTAGGCAGCGCCGGGAGGAACTGCATCTTTGGTGGTTCGATATACAATTTGGAAGCTACTGGCTACAACGTCTCTGCCGAGCACGACTGGTGGGGAACGGCGAGCGGACCGCCATCGGGGACCGTGATCGAAAGCGAGCCGGGGTTCACGATCGACACGAGAGCCTTCCTGCAGCAAGCGCCTTTCGCCTGTTCCGCGGATTGATGTTGGCAGGTCCGTGGGCGCGACTGTTCCCCTTTTCCAGCGACCGAGACCACCGGTTCGAGAGTATCGGTCGGAAAACTGCCGGGGGCGTCAGCCGCGACGGACGTACGGGCCAACGGCATCGAGCTGCACTGCGGATGGGGCGGAGGCGTGGTCCCTCGCCTCGTCGAACGGCGGGACAATTGTCACACCCCAGCCGGGCAGCAAGCAGGAGAACGATCCGCCATGTCTCGGGGGTTCGATATCGCGCGGGTCCGAAGAAGACTAGCAGGAAGACGGCCATTTTCGCCGCGTCGCCGCAAACCTCGCGAAAGACATGATACCAGGCATGAGTAGGTCCCGCGCGGAAGTCGGGCGGCGAAACAAACGAAGTATCACCCTTCGTCTAGGACATCACCTCGAACCCCAGGCACGATCGAGTGGGAGTGAGCGTGCCGGTTCCTGGCTAGAGCCGGATAGCGCAGCTTTTTGCTTGACAGGTAACCGGGTGGTTCCCATTAACATGGAACCAAACGGTTCCCTGTTGTCGGCATGAACGAGGACGCTGTGTTTCGCGCGTTGGCCGATGCGAGCCGCCGGCAATTGCTGGACCGGTTGCACCGGGAGAATGGCCAGACGCTCGGCGAGCTGTGCCAAGGGCTGGACATGACCCGCCAGGCGGTAGCGAAGCATCTTTCCATCCTAGAGGAGGCAAACCTGGTTTCGGTGCGCCGCCATGGCCGCGAAAAGCTCCATTTCATCAACCCCGTTCCGATCAACAGCATCGCGGAGCGTTGGATCAGCAAGTTCGAGGCGCCACGCCTGAATGCACTTTCTGAACTCAAAAGAACCCTGGAAGGAGAAGACCATGGCTGATGAGAAGAGTAGTTTCGTCTACGTGACATACATCCGCACAACGCCGGAACAGTTGTGGGCCGCTCTGACAACCTCTGAGTTCATGAAAAAGTACTGGTTTGGGATGAACATCGAGACCGACTGGAAGGCAGGGTCGCCCTGGAAACTGATCTTCCCCGATGGCCGGATCGCCGACACCGGCGAAATTGTCGAGCTCGATCGTCCGCGACGGATCGTATTGAAGTGGCGAAACGAGTTTCGACCCGAGCTGACGGCCGAAGGTTATGCGCGCTGCTCCGTCGAGCTCGAACCGCAAGATGGCGCGGTGAAGTTGACCATCAGCCATACGATCGAACGCGCGCAATCGAAGCTCATCGAGGCGGTGTCCGGTGGTTGGCCGCGTATCCTGTCCAACCTCAAGTCGCTGCTCGAAACGGGCGACATCGTGCTGAGCGGTGAACGGCCGCGAGGCTGAGAACAACACGGCGAGGTATCGGAGGCAGACATGACGACCCATGCGATCGGAACCCGGGAGCAGTGGCTCAAGGCGCGGCTCGAGCTGCTGGAGGCGGAGAAGGAGCTGACCCGCCGCAGCGACGAGCTGGCGCGGCGGCGGCAGGAGCTGCCGTGGGTGCGGATCGAGAAGGAGTACCGGTTCGAGACCGATGAGGGAAGCGCCTCGCTCAAAGACCTCTTCCGAGGGCGCTCGCAGCTCCTCGTCTATCATTTCATGTTCGGGCCGGACTACACGGCGGGGTGTCCGTCCTGCTCGGCGATCGCGGATGGGTTCAACGGCTTCGCCGTCCACCTGACGAACCACGACGTCACGCTGTCGGCGGTGTCGCGGGCGCCGCTCGCGAAGCTGCAGGCGTACAAGCGGCGGATGGGGTGGAGTTTTCCGTGGGCCTCCTCGCTCGGCGGCGACTTCAACTTCGACTTCAACGTGTCGATCACCGAGGAGCAACAGCGCGAGGGAGGCTCCGAATACAACTACCGGCGCGCGGCGGCTCGGCCGGTTGCCGCGATACCCTCGCGGGCGAGACCGGAAGGCGCTGCCAAGGGCGCGGCCATGACCGGCACCGACGCGGCCACCTACGCGCGCGAGAGGCCGGGCATGAGCGCGTTTGTGATCGAGGACGGCGTCGTCTACCACACCTATTCCGCCTACGCGCGCGGACTGGACGGCCTATGGGGCGCCTACCAGTGGCTCGACCACGCCCCCAAGGGGCGCAACGAGACAGGCTACTGGTGGCACCTCCACGACGAGTACGACAAGCGCTGAGTCGCGGGTCGACTGGGCAAGCCGGAGGCGCTGCTGGTCGGGGCTACCCAGCCGCTTCTCCCGCGGCTGCGCGTTCGATGGCGGCAATGTCGATTTTGCTCATCTGCATCATCGCCTGCATTGCGCGACGCGCACGGCTGGTGTCCAGGTCGGTTGCCAGTTCGAGCAGCCGCTTCGGCGTGATTTGCCACGAGACGCCCCAGCGGTCCTTGATCCAGCCGCACGGGCCGGGCCGGCCGCCATTCGACGCGATCGCCTCCCACAGCCGGTCGGTCTCGGCTTGGTTTTCGGTCTCGATCATGAACGAGACTGCCGCGCTGTGCGGAAATTGCGGCCCGCCGTTCAGGCCGCAAAAGCGCTGGCCGGCCAGCGTGAAGACAACGGTCAGCACCATGCCGGCGGGGCCGGACGGCGTATCGATCGGCGAGCGATTTACCGCCTCGATGCGGCTGCCCGGCAGCAGTGTCACATAGAAGCGGGCGGCCTCCTCGGCGGTGCCGTCATACCAAAGCGTCGGCGTGATTTTGGACATGTCCGTCTCCTGTTATGCGGGTCCGGTCAGCGCGACCTAACCGGCGTCGACATCGAGCGCCATAAACGGCCGAATGGGCAAAATGGGGAGGGGTCCATGCAAAACAATCGATACCAGTCACTGCGCTTTCGCCTTGAAATGGCCTTCGCCGGCCTTGCCAGACCGCGGCTTGCAGAGTACGTGGTACGCAGTCGAACTTGGGAGCGCTGCGATGAGCGATAGAATTTCCGATATTCCGGAGGCTCCGGCCGAGCCTGTGAGCCCCTCCGGCATCAACCACCTGGTCCTCAACGTCCGCGACATCGACGAGTCGCACAAATTCTGGACCGAGATCGTCGGCTTTAAGCAGGTCGGCGAATTGCATGCGCGGGCCGACCGCCCGACGCCGCCGAAGATGCGCTTCTATAGCGCCGTCAATGATGGCAAGTTGACCCACCACACCGTCGCGCTGGTCGAAAGCGCGAACCTGCCGCCGCCCGCCGATTGGGTGCTGGCCAACAGCCAGGTCGCGATCAACCATGTCGCGCTGACAATGCCGAACCGCGAGGCTTGGCAGAAGCAGCTCGCCTTCCTGCAAAGCCGGGGGGTCAAGTTCAACTGGCGCGTCAATCATGGCGTGACGCACAGCGTCTATATCAACGACCCGAACGGCTACGGCGTCGAGTTCCTCTATGAGATGCCCCGCGAGATGTGGGAGAACGACATCGACGGCGGGATCAATTGGCTCGAAAACCTGCCGACCGAGGGTCCCGAAGCCTTGGTCGACCGCACCGATACGCCGGCCTTCGGACGAAAGGCGGCGGCAGAATAGACTGGCTGGGGCGGGAGGATTCGAACCTCCGTATGGCGGAATCAAAATCCGCTGCCTTACCACTTGGCTACGCCCCAACCGGCGGCAGCATACCGTAACCCGACCGATCCCCGAAGGGATTTGGATAGTGTAGCGCCGTGCGCAAACGCTTTCGGACCGGTGCGACCAGAGAAGGACAAAATTCAATGTGGTTCGTGCTCCCGGCGCTCGCGATCCTGATGGCGCAAGCTCCCCAACCGAGCGCCCCCTCGAAGTCCTTCGAATGGTGCTTCGACATAGGGAAGGGTTCGACGCTTTGTAAGGACACGGAGGCCGCGTGCCAGGAGTTGCATCGCACCAACGCCGGGACCGCTACGAGCGCTTGCAAGCGTATCGAACCGCCGGAGATTTAGATATCTCCGACCCAGCCGCCGGCGCCCCCGAACCCGGCAAAGCAGACGCCAACTCAACGATAAATCCCTCGGTCAACCGTAGTCGGCGAGCGAGGTCCGCGAGACAAAGCCGCCCGCCGCACACCACCACCCAGGCTCGGCTGCGGTGAGGGCCGCGCGGGCTTCTTCGGCGCCGGCGCGATCGACAAATAGCGCAAAGCAGGTGGCGCCGCTGCCGCTCATGCGGGCCAGCAAGGACCCTGGCAACCGGTCGAGCCGCGCCAGCACCGTGCCAATCTCCGGCACCAGGGTGATCGCGGCTTCCGTCAGATCATTGCGGCGCGGCGCCAGTGCGCGTGCAAGTCCCGAGGTGTCGCCCGGCATCGGCGAGAACCGTGCGACAGCACCGAACGGGCCGTTTCGGGCGGCGAATACTGCCGCCGTCGGCAGTGCTGTGTGCGGATGTGCGAGCAGAATACCGGCTTTTGGCAGCGCCCCGGCCGGTTCGAGGCGCTCGCCGATCCCCCCGACCCAAACGGGCCGGCCGTAAAGGCAGGCGGGGACATCGGCGCCGAGCCTGATGCCGACGTCGCAAAGCGCTTCGTCGTCCATCGATATCCGCCATAGCCGCTTCAACGCGAGAAGCGCCGCGGCGGCGTCGCTCGACCCGCCGCCGACCCCGGCGGCAACCGGCAGATGCTTGTCCAGATGCAGCGCCGCACGGGCGGCAATTCCGGCCCGTTCGGCCAGCAGGCGGGCAGCGCGCAGCACGAGGTTGTCATCACCGACCGAGGCAAGGTCCGCCGCCTCGGGCCCGCCGACCGCCAGCGACAGGGATGCCGCCGGTTCGGCCGTCAGGCGATCTCCGATATCGACAAAGGCGACGAGGCTGTCGATCAAGTGATAGCCGTCGTCCCGCCGGCCGGTCACATGCAAGTAAAGATTGACCTTTGCCGGCGCAAACGCCGCAGCCGGCATTCCCGCTCAGCCGCCGCGGGCGGCCCCGGCAGTGGGCACCGTGCCGCCGTCCAGTTTGGCCTGGATCGGCTTGATCTCGTCGTCCTGGGGTCCGAATTGCAAGGCGCGCCGCCATTGGTACCGCGCCTCGACCGACCGGCCGCTCTGCCAATAGGCGTCGCCCAGATGGTCGTTGATCGTCGGGTCCTCGGGTACCAGCTCGATCGCCTTTTCGAGGTACTGAACCGCGCTCGGATAATCGCCGAGGCGGTAATGCGCCCAACCCAGACTGTCGACGATGTAACCGTCTTCGGGCCGCAACTCGACCGCCTTCTGGATCATCTGCAGACCGCGCTCCAGATTCTCGCCGCGGTCTATCCAGGAATAGCCGAGATAGTTCAGCACCAGCGGCTGGTCGGGCTTCAATTCCAGAGCGTGCAATAGATCGGCCTCGGCTCGCTGCCACTGTCCCGAGCGCTCGAGGGCGATGCCTCGGCTGTAGTAGAGCGACCAGCGCTCCGGCATACCGGCGGCTTCGAAGCGCTGGATGGCTTCGTCATAGGCGTCCACCGCCTCACTAAACTGCTTCTTGCCGCGCAACAGGTCTCCCAGCTGCATGTCCGCCCCGGCACGGGTAGGTTCTTCGGCTGCCATTTCTTTGAGCTGGGCGATCGCTTCGTCAGTCCGATCCAGCAGCTCGAGATTGGCGGCGATGCGCAGCCGAGCCGACCACCAGTAGGGCGAGCTCTTTGGAACCTCGGCAAGGATCGCAAGGCTCAGTTCCGGTTTGTTCTGGGCACTCAGCACGTCCGCTAGAAGCAGTTGCGCGAGCACCATGTGCGGGCGCAGTTCGAGCGCGCAGCGAACATACAGCAGCGCCAAATCGAGCGTCTCGGGCTGATTGACAACACTGGCGAGGTCGAAGAGCGCCTCGGCCAAGCCGTCCTCGGCCGAGCCGATCAGAGGCGGCGGAACTCCGGCGGGTCTGCGGGCCAGTACCAATTCCGCGAGCTCGCTTCCCGCATTGTCTTTGACGAAGCGTTGATAAAGCGCTTGTGCCTCGTCATCACGGCCATGGCGCTGGTAGAAATTTGCCAATGAGTTGGTTAACCGCCAGTTGAGCTGGCCGCTCGCCTCGAGGGCTTGCTTGAAATTGTCCTCGGCCCGCTCGGCGTCGCCGGCAAAATCATAGACGAGAGCGAGCTGGTAAAACTTCAGCGGCGCGAAGCCATTGAACTTATCGAACGCCTGCAGCGCCTCGTCGGCGCCGGCGATATCGCCGATCGCCACGCGCGTCCAAGCCCGGGCCAGCGGGCGGACAAATCGGTGCACCCCCTCCTGGGGAAGCGCGTCGGCGCGGGCGACTGCGCCGGATTTGTCACCGGCTTTGACCCGCTCCACCAACAGGACCAGCTCGGCCATTGCATCGGTGGAATCGAGCTTGAGCTCGCTCTTGGCGAGCGTTTGAGCTCTGTCGAACTCTCCGACGCTCGTGTCCATCAGAAAGGTTCGCGTGATCAACTCGGGCGATTCGGGGTCCGCCTTCAGGGCGTCCTCGAACAACGTAACGGCCGACTGGTAATCGCGCATAACCTGCGCGTGACGGCCCGCCAGGTAAGCGCCGAACGGCGCTTCGAGAGTGGTCTCGGGCTTGTCGAGGGTTGGCGCCGCCTCACTCGCACCGGCCGCGAGACCGACGAGCAAAAACCCCGCCGCGCCCCAAATCCGGTAAACGTCCATCACTGATTTCCGCATGTAATCCCTGCCCCGTTGAACTGTATCACATGTTTGGGTAATTAGGCCCGCCGCCGCCCTCCGGTACAACCCAATCAATGTTCTGCTCCGGATCCTTGATGTCGCAGGTCTTGCAGTGGACGCAGTTCTGCGCGTTTATCTGCAGATACGGCCCGCTCGCACCAGCCTCTTCGATGATCTCATAAACACCGGCCGGACAATAGCGCTGTTCGGGCGAATCGTAGAGCCGATAATTGACCGCGATCGCCTTCTCCGGGTCGCGAAGCCGCAGATGCGGCGGCTGATCTTCCTCGTGGTTGGTGTTCGAGATGAAGACCGACGAAAGCCGGTCGAAGGTGATTTTGCCGTCGGGCCTCGGATAGTCGATCCGTTGCGCCTCGCGGGCTCTGGTCAGCTGGAGGTGATCCGGATGGTGGTGAAACGTCCAGGGCGCATTGCCGCGGAGCACATAGGTATCGAGCGCCGAATAGGCGAGGCCAGCCCAGAGGCCCCAGCGGAAGCTCGGCCTGATGTTGCGCACGCCGCGCAACTCTTCCCACACCCAGCTCTGTTCGAGGGCAGCTCGGACCTCGGCGCCCACCTCTCCAGACAATCGGCGAAAGATGGTTTCGGCCGCGACCATCCCGGACTTCATCGCGGTGTGGCTGCCCTTGATCTTCGGCACGTTTAGGAAGCCCGCGGCGCAGCCGATCAGCGCGCCGCCGGGGAAATCGAGCCGCGGGATCGATTGAAAGCCGCCCTCGTTGAGCGCCCGCGCGCCATAGGAAACACGTCTGCCGCCCTCGAAAAACGGGCGGATCGCCGGGTGTGTCTTAAAACGCTGGAACTCCTCGAACGGGTTCAGAAACGGGTTCTTGTAATCGAGCCCGATCACAAACCCGACCGCCACCTGCCGGTCTTCGAGGTGATACAGAAAGGAGCCGCCATAGGTCGCGGTGTCAAGCGGCCAGCCGATCGTGTGCACGACCAGCCCGGGCTGGTGCCGGTCTGGCGCGACCTCCCATAACTCCTTGATGCCGATCGCATAGGTCTGCGGGTCGACGCCGTCGCGCAGCCGGAAGCGCTGCACCAATGTCTTGGTCAGCGAGCCGCGGCAGCCCTCGGCGAACAATGTCTCGCGGCCGATCAGCTCGACCCCCGGCTGGTAGCGATCGGTGGGCTGTCCGTCTCTGCCGATCCCCATATCTCCGGTCGCCACTCCCTGCACGCGACCGGCGGCGTCGTACAATATCTCCGCCGCAGCGAACCCCGGATAGATCTCGACGCCGAGCGCCTCGGCCTGCTGCGCCAGCCAGCGGCAGAGATTGCCGAGGCTGATGATGTAATTGCCGTGGTTCGCCATCTGCGGCGGCGTCGGCAGGCGCAGCGAACGGGTCTTCGTCAGCAACAGGAAGCGGTCCTCTGCCGCCGGGGTGACCAGCGGGGCGCCTTCGCGCCAGTCCGGGACCAGCTCATTGAGCGCCCGCGGCTCGAACACGGCGCCGGACAGTATGTGGGCGCCGACCTCGGAGCCCTTCTCGACGACGCAGACGCCAAGCTCGCGCTCGCCGGCGGCCGCAAGCTGCTTCAGACGGATCGCCGCGGCGAGGCCCGACGGCCCGGCGCCGACGATCACGACATCGTACTCCATCCGATCGCGCTGCGTCCGCTCCTCGCTCATCACCCTTCCGCCGATCTCTGCGGAGCGACTATAGAGGATCTGCATAAAAACGGGAGTGCGCTGCTCCCCTGCGATGAGAGACTCGCCTGATGAATACCGATGATCGCGAGGCGGCGCTCGCGCTGCTGCGCTGGTATATCGAGATGGGGGCCGACGAGGCGATCGGGTTCGAAGCGGCGGACCGGCTTGCGCCGCCCCCGGCGAGCAGGCTGCCCCCAGCGATGCCAGCGCCGGTCCGTGGGCAATCCCCCCGCCCTGTTCCGGCCACCCCGCCTCCTGCGCTGACCGAATCTCTGGGCGAGGCCGCCCAATCGGCACGCCGGCTCGCCTCCGGCGCCGAGAGCGTCGAGGCTCTGGCGGCGCTGGTCGCCGAGTTTGACGGCTGCCCGCTGAAGCGCACGGCGACGAACACAGTGTTCATCGACGGCAACCCGGCGGCGCCCGTCGTAATTATCGGCGAGGCCCCCGGCGCCGAGGAAGACCGGATCGGCCGGCCGTTCGTCGGCCGCGCCGGGCAGCTGCTCGACCGCATGCTGGCGGCGATCGGTCTCGACCGCAGCGGCATTCTGATCACCAATGTCGTCTATTGGCGTCCGCCCGGCAACCGCACGCCGACAGCAGCGGAAATCGCCTCTTGTCTGCCTTTCGTGTTCCGCCTGATTGCGCTGGTCCAGCCCAAGGTGCTGATTCTCTCCGGCGGCACCGCCGCCGGCGCATTGTTGCCGCCAGGCCAGGGCATCACCCGGCTGCGCGGCCGTTGGTTCGACCTCGCGGTGCCGGGCCTCGACCAGCCGGTCCCGACCCTGCCGATGTTTCATCCGTCCTTCCTGTTGCGCACCCCTGAGCGCAAGCGCGAAACCTGGCGCGACCTCTTGTCGCTCCGCACCCGGCTCGATGAGCTGCTCTCCGCCGAAACCGAGCCGCAGGCTAGCTGATATCGCTGTTTGTTCCACCGAAAAAACAGCCAACAGTCCAGCGTGCCCTGCGGAAACCCTGGCTTTCCGGGTAAGGGCAGTTGCAATCAGTCGCTGTTTTTGCTCGCTGTTCCTGGCTGCTATCTTCACTGTTTCGACGGCGGTCCCGGGAAGGCGCAGGTACTGCCTTCGGGCAAACCGGTAGCATGCGATTGCGGCAATTTTCAGCTCGCTCGTCGAGGAAGGAGGTAAAATAGCCCCGACGCCCGAACTAAGGAGCGACCGTTATGCCGCGGCTCGATGAAACCCGACCCTTCTTGCCGGTCAATATTGCGTTGCTGACCGTTTCCGACACCCGTGACGCAGCGCGGGACCGTTCCGGGAATACGCTCGCCGACCTTGCGGTGTCGGCCGGGCACCGCATCGCGGCGCGGCGGATCGTTCGCGACGAGCAGGACCAGATCGTCGCCCAGCTGAAGGAATGGATCGCCGATCCCGACGTCGACGTCGTGATCTCGACCGGCGGCACCGGGGTTACCGGGCGGGACATCACGCCCGAGGCCTTTCACAGCGTCTACGAGAAGGAGATTGCCGGCTTTGGCGAGCTCTTCCGCTGGCTCAGCTATGACAAGGTCGGGACTTCGACGATCCAAAGCCGTGCGACAGCCGGGGTCGCCGGCGGCACCTATCTCTTTGCCCTGCCCGGCTCGCCGAGCGCCTGCCGCGACGCCTGGGAGGGCATCCTCGTCCACCAGCTCGACAACCGCTTCCGCCCGTGCAACTTCGTCGAGCTGATGCCGCGGCTGCAGGAACATTTGAAAAGCTGACTCAAAACCCGCGGCTCGGCTTGAGGCGGCGATGGGCGTCCCCGTCGTCCACGTCTTCCAGCCTGTCTGCAAAGCCGACCTTGATCCGCCGGGGCAGGCCGCCGAGTGTGTCTGAGAGGGCATCGGGGCCAGACCAGCGCACGTTTTCGAATAAGGGCGGCAGGCGCCTCGGGTGACGGGCGCCGACGAGCCAGAACCCGCCATCCTCGGCTGGACCGAATACCAGGTCATGGCGGCCGAGGAGGCGGAAAGCCGCGGCGACATGACGGGCATCGAGCGCCGGGATGTCGGCCCCGACGAGCACTACCGGACCGGGGCGGCAGGTTTCGAGCGCCCGGCGCATGCGGATCCCGAGATCGCCTTCTCCCTGCCCGACGGCCTCTGCCTTGCGGCACCAATGACGGGCGCGACGGCGGTCCTTGTCGGGCGTCACCGCGATCCGCAGACGCCATCGCCCCTCCTTCCCGAGACGGCGCAATGCCAGAGCGATCATCGCCCGCTCGAAATGCACCGCCGCGATATCGCCGATCTCGCGCGCGAGGCGGCGTTTGCCGCCGCCGAGCAGCGGCGCCCGGACGAACAGAATGAGAGTGCGCCGCATCAGCCGTAGATCCGCACGATCCGGTCGGGCGGTACGCCGGCGAAGTAGAGCAACAGGCAAAAGAGGTTGCGCAGCGGCCGACGCCAGTATCCTTCGCGGCGGTAGCGGCGCGGCGACGAAATGCACTGCGTGCCGATGCGGGCGAGACGCCGGCGGCCGAGCCGGCGCACGAGGTCGACGTCTTCCATCAGCGGCAGCGGGGCAAAGCCGCCGGCCGCACGATAAAGGCTTTCGGCGATCAGCAGACCTTGATCGCCATAGGGCAGCGCCATAACGCGGCAGCGCCACGCGACAATCCGCTCCAGCCGCCGCGCGGCGCGCGCGGCGTCGTCGAGCGCGAAGTCGAAATAGCCGGCGCGGCTGGTCGCCTCCGGGGCCGCAAGGAAAGCGGCGACCGCCGCTCCCCAATCCGACGAAAGGCGGCAATCGGCGTGCAGAAACAAGAGCCAATCGCCCGCCGCGGCGCCGGCGCCGGCGGCAAGCTGAACGCCGCGTCCGCGCGGCGCCGCGATGAAGCGTGCCCCTGTGGCCCGTGCCACACAGAAACTGCCGTCGGACGAGCCGCCATCGACAACGATGATCTCTTTGACAAGACGGAAGGCCTGCAGCTGCTCAATCAGCCCCGGCATCGTATCCACCGCATTCAAAGTCGGAAGAATCACCGAAACCTGCCCCTCACCGCGATCCTCTCCCGGCAAGCGGAGCGAGGGAGCAGTTGAAAATGGTTCTTGAATTGTTCTCATGGGCGCTGCATTATCGGCGGGATGGATATGCCGGCCACAGTCAGGCCTCGCAAGGGGCGCGGAGCTGCAAGCAACGATAGCGGTCGCTTCGAAGCCGAAAGGCGCGTCGCGTTCGATGACGGCTGGAGCGCGGCCGACGAAGAGCCGGCGCCGTTGAGCACGACATTGACCGTGGATTCGACGCGGACGATCATCGCGCGCAACGAGTCGCCGGATATCGGCTTCGACCGTTCGATCAATCCTTACCGCGGCTGCGAGCACGGCTGCATTTATTGTTACGCGCGGCCGAGCCACGCCTATCTCGGTCTGTCCCCCGGGCTCGATTTCGAGAGCCGGCTTTTCTACAAACCCGATGCCGCGGCATTGCTCGCCGGGGAGCTGAGAAAAAAGGGGTACAGCTGCCGGCCGATTGCGCTCGGCAGCAATACCGATCCTTACCAGCCGGTCGAGCGTCGGCTCGGCATCACGCGCGGGATCCTGCAGGTGCTCCGCGATTTCCGCCATCCGGTAACGATCGTCAGCAAATCGGCGCTGATCCAGCGCGACCTCGACATCCTCGGCGAGATGGCCAGGGACAGGCTGGCGAGCGTGACGATCTCGGTTACGACGCTCGACCGCACTCTGGCCCGTTGCATGGAACCGCGCGCCTCGACGCCAGAGCGCCGGCTGGAGACGATCGCCGCCCTCGCCGGCGCCGGGATCCCGACCGGTGTTCTGAGCGCGCCGATGATTCCGGCATTGAACGACAACGAGATGGAGCAGATCCTCGAGCGGGCACGCGCCGCCGGCGCGACCTCGGCCGGATACACCCTGCTGCGCCTGCCGCTCGAACTGAAATCCCTCTTCAAGGAATGGCTCGAGGAGCACTTCCCGGACAAGGCGGCTCACGTGCTCTCGCTCGTCGCGCAAACCCATGGCGGCCGGCTTTACAACTCGACCTGGTCAAAGCGTATGACCGGTACCGGTCCCTACGCCGACATGTTGCGGCTGCGCTTCGACCGAGCCTGCCGCAAGCTCGGTTTCAACCAGAGAACGACGCAATCTCTCGATACGACCCGGTTTTGCCCGCCGCCCCAAAAAGGCGACCAGCTCCCTTTGTTTTAGCCCTCTCCCGCATCGCACTGCGGAGAAGGGGGCTTAGCGCTCGGTATTTTGGGATCGCTGTACTAATCTCTCCGTGACGAGGCCGGAGAGATAGCACGTGGCCAGGGAACGACGGCTCAATGCGCGCGAGGTCGAGGAGATTTTTACGGCGTTCGCCGAGGCCATGCGCGAGTTGCCGCCGGATGTCGAGGCCGGTTGGCTCGACGCGCAAGGCGATCTGCGCCTCGCCCCCGACATCGCGCGCAAGCTGCGCACCGCGCGGCGGGTGCGTCAGCTGCTTGTGGAGCTGCGGCAGCGGGAGCGTGAGTGCTGAGGGCCGTCAGCGGCCATTCGGCCCGGCGACAATCCGCTCATCGTGCAGCCGGCCGAGCTCGGCCGATGAGAGACCGAGGACTTCGGTAAGCACCATATCGGTGTGTTCGCCGAGGAGCGGCGCCGGGCGCGGCGGCTGACGCGGCTCGGCGGAAAAATCCAATGGCAGGCCCGGCATGAGATAACGGCCGATGCCGGGCTGATCGATGGAGGCGAACAAGGGGTTCGCCGCGGAGCAGCGCGGGTCGTCGCGCACCAATTGGCGAAAATCCTGAAAGTGACCCCACAGCACGCCGGCGCCGGCGAAGGCTTGCCGTATCTCGTCGAGGCTATGGCCCGCGCACCAGCGGGCGAGCAACGCGCCGATCGCGTCGCGCGCCTCGTAGCGCCCGGCCTCGGTGTCGAGGTCGACATCCATCATCGGACCGATCATCGCGAGCCGCTCGCCGAGACCGGTCGCCTCGCCGATCGCGCGCCAATGGCGGCGGGTCAGCGCGATGATCATGACCCGCCGGCTGTCGGCGGTTGCGAAATCGCGCCCGAAGCTGCCGTAGAGGTCGTTGCCGATCGCCGGGCGCGCTGTGCCATTGATCTGCATATCGCCGATGTAGCCGAGATTGCCGACCGTCGCGAGCATGACGTCCGAGAGCGCCGCCATGACCTCCTGGCCCTGGCCGGTGCGCGAGCGATGGCGTTCCGCCGCGAGCAGCCCGGCGGCGAGATAGAGCCCGGCGGCGATGTCCCAGGCCGGCAGGACATGATTGACCGGCATGCCGCCATGCCCGGTCACCAGTGGAAATCCGCTCGCCGCGTTGACCGTGTAGTCGACCGCCGCCGAGCCGTCGCGGTTGCCGGTGAGGCGCAGCATGATCAGATCGTCGCGGGCCGCCTTCAGGGTCGTGAAATCGAGCCCGCGCGACGGCGGCAGGTTGGTCAGCACGATGCCGCCACCCGCACCCGGAGCGGTGATGACGGCGCGCGCGATGTCGCGGCCCTCGGGCTTGTCGAGGGCCAATGCCAGCGAGCGCTTCGCCTTGTTGAGACCGGCCCAATAGAGGCTGGCGCCGCCGCGCGTCACCGGCCAGCGCGCGTGATCGATGCCGCCGCCGATCGGGTCGATGCGGATCACATCGGCGCCCATCTGCGCCATCGTCATGCCGCCGAGCGGCGCCGCGACAAAGGCCGAGATCTCGACGATCCGCAAATCCTGAAGCAAGCGGTTCATGGCTTCATTTTGCGCGCCCCCTCCCCTGCCCTATGCGCCTGCAGCACCAAGCGGGGAATCTCGATCGCCGGGCAGCGGTTCATGACGACCTTGAGGTCATGGGCTTCGGCGCGGGCGGCGGCATCATCATCGCGGACGCCGAGCTGCATCCATACCACTTTGGCGCCGACGGCGATCGCGTCATCGACCACGCCGCCTGCCATTTCGGTCCGGCGGAACACGTCCACCATGTCGATCGGCTCCGGTACATCGGCGAGCCGCGCGTACACGGTCTCGCCATGGATCTTGCCACCGGCCGCGTTGGGGTTGACCGGGATCGTCCGGTAGCCGCGCCGCTGCAGATAGGCCATCACGCGGTAGCTCGGCCGCTCGCACCGCGGGCTGGCGCCGACGACGGCGATCGTGCGCACATTCGCCAAGATATCGCGCAGATAAGGGTCCGGATAGCTGTCGTGGTCCATCTACCCCTCACCGGTCGTGCCAGACGGGCGTGCGCTTGGCGAGAAAGGCGTCGATGCCCTCGCCGGCATCCTCGGCCAGCATGTTGATGGTCATGACCTCGGCGGCATAGCGATAGGCGGCGGCGAGGTCGAGCTCGGCCTGGCGGTAGAACGCCTCCTTGCCGATCTTGACGGTAAACGCGGATTTGCCGGCAATCTGCCGGGCGAGCCCGTCGACCGCTTCGCGCAACCCATCTCGCGGGACCACGCGGTTGACGAGCCCCAGCGAGCGCGCCGTCGCCGCATCGATCAGCTCACCGGTCAGCAGCATCTCCATCGCCGCCTTGCGGCCGACGGCGCGCGACAGCGCCACCATCGGGGTCGAGCAGAAAAGGCCGATATTGACCCCGGGCGTCGCAAAACGCGCCTCCTCGGCGGCGACCGCCAGATCGCATGTCGCGACCAGCTGACAGCCGGCCGCCGTGGCGATGCCGTGCACCTCGGCGATGACGGGCTTCGGCAGCCGCACGATCGCCAGCATCAGCTCGCTGCATAGCGCAAAGATGCGTTGGTAGATCTCGCGCCGCGGGTCCTGGCGCAGCTCGCGCAAATCGTGCCCGGCGCAGAAGGCCGGACCGGCGCCGGCAATTACCACGACCCGGCTGTGCGGGTCTTCCGCCGCGCGGCCGAGCGCCTCAACGAGCGCCGTCATCAGCTCGATCGAAAGCGCGTTGCGCGCCTCCGGCCGGTTGAGAGTCAGGCGCAGAACGCCGTCTGGGCGCTCCTCCAACAGTATCGCCGCCATTGCGACACCTCACTTCCGCTAACGCATTGCTTGACCCTTGGGAGCCGATCGCTTACATGACCGGGTTTCGCAGCCGGGGCAACTGTTCCGGGCCGCTGGGCATTTCTTTTCGAGACATGAAGACATTTTCCGCCAAACCGTCGGACATCGACAAGAAATGGCTGCTGATCGATGCCGACGGCCTGGTGTTGGGCCGGCTCGCCTCGATCATCGCGATGCGGCTGCGCGGCAAGCACAAGCCCTCCTTCACGCCCCACATGGATTGCGGCGACAATATCATCGTCGTCAATGCCGAGAAGGTCCAGCTGACCGGCAACAAGCGCGCGGACGACATCTTCTATTGGCATACCGGCTATCCGGGCGGCATCAAGGGGCGCAGCAAGGGCGCCATTCTCGAAGGCAAGCATCCGGAGCGGGTGATCATGAAGGCAGTCGAGCGCATGGTGCCGCGCGGCCCGCTCGGCCGCCGGGTCATGCGGAATCTGCGGGTCTTTGCCGGACCCGAGCACCCGCACGAAGCACAGCAGCCGGACCGGCTCGACGTCGCCGCGCTGAACCGCAAAAACAGAGTTTGATCATGGCCGACAACGACCCACCGAGCTCGCAGCGTCCGCAGACCTTTCAAGGCCTGGGGAGCCTGCGCCAGGCATTGCAGCAGGCGCGCACCGCGCCCGCGGCGCCGGTTCCAACCACCTCCGTCCTCGACGACGTCAAGCCGCAGATCGATGCCCTCGGCCGCTCCTATGCGACCGGCAAGCGCAAGAACGCGGTGGCGCGGGTGTGGATCAAGCCCGGCGCCGGCAAGATCGACGTCAACGGCCGCGAGAGCCCGGTCTATTTCGCGCGGCCGGTGCTGCGGATGCTGATCAACCAGCCGTTGGTCGCGACCAACCGGCTCGGCCAGTTCGACGTGTGGTGCACCGTAAAAGGCGGCGGGCTCTCCGGCCAGGCCGGGGCAGTGCGCCACGGCATCAGCCAGGCCCTGACCCGCTACGAGCCGGGCCTGCGCCCGTTGTTGAAGAGCCAGGGCTTTCTCACGCGCGACAGCCGCGTCGTCGAGCGCAAGAAATACGGCAAAGCCAAAGCCCGCCGCAGCTTCCAATTCTCCAAGCGCTAAAGTTCTCCCTCGCCCCGCTTGCGGGGAGAGGGCCGGGGTGAGGGGCGGTCGCCGCCTCCTGAGAGATAACCATGCAATTCGCGATTGCCATTCCGACCGACGCCGATTCGTGGCGGGTGGTGCGGCGGGCCGAGGAGCTGGGGTTTGCGCGCGCCTGGTTCTATGACACGCAGATGCTGAGCGCCGACCCGTTTGTCGCGATGGCTGCGGCGGCGATGAAAACAACAAAGATCCGGCTCGGCACCGGCGTGCTGATCCCATCGAACCGCATCGCCCCGGTCACCGCCAATGCGTTTGCTTCGCTGAACAAACTGGGGCCGGGGCGGATCGATTTCGGGGTCGGGACCGGGTTTACCGGGCGGCGGGCGATGGGGCTCGGCGCGGTCAAGCTGGCGGATATGGAAGAGTATGTCCGCGTCGTCATGGCGCTGTTGCGCGGGGAGACGGTCGAGGCCGAAATCGAAAACAAAACGCGGCTGATCCGGCTGCTGAACCCGGAGCTCGGGCTGATCAACACGCGTGACCCGATCCCGCTTTACGTCGCGGCCTCAGGTCCGCGGGCGCGCAGCTTGACCGCGAAGCTCGGCGCCGGCTGGATCGCCACGGCCGGCGATGTCGAGGGCGGCGTCGCTGCAATTGCCGATATGCGCGAATGCCGCCGAGTCGCCGGGCGCGACGCGGAGCCGCTCGATGCCGTGGTGCTGACCGGCGGCGCGATATTGGAAGAGGGCGAGGCCGCCGACTCGACGCGCGCCATCGCACAAGCCGGGCCGCGCGCCGCAATGCTATTGCATCGCGCGGCCGACGCGGCATTGGCGGGGTTGCCGATGATGGCGCCGATGCCGCCCGCGGTCGCCGAGAGCGTGGCGGGCTATGTCGAGCTGGCCCGCAAATTCACACCGCAGGGCGCCCATTACCTCGAAAACCACCGCGGCCATTTGATGTTCGTCAAGCCGGAGGAGCGCCCGTTCGTTACCGCCGAATTGATCCGGCGCACGACCTTCACGGCGACCGAAAAGGAGCTGAAAGAGCGCATCGCGGCTTTGGCCGACGCCGGCTATACGGAAATTTCGGTGCAGATCGTGCCGGGCCAGGAACACGCGATCGAGGATTGGGGCCGCATCCGCCGCGCCTTCGCGTGACGGGACCGGCTGCAGAGTTGGCCCCGCCGATGCCGGCGGAGATCGCGGCATTACGCGATGGCGGACAGCCGGTTTGGATATTCGCCTACGGCTCGCTGCTGTGGGATGCCGAGTTGCGCGATGCGGCAACCGAGCCGGCGTTGCTGTATGGCTATCACCGCAGCTTCTGCCTGTTTTCCTACGATTACCGCGGCACCTCAGCAAATCCCGGACTGACCCTCGGGCTCGATCGCGGCGGGTCCTGCCGTGGTGCAGCGCTTCGATTGCCGACAGAGGCGCTCGATCGGATATGGCAGCGCGAGATGAGCGGCCGCCTGGTCTACGCAACGCGGCTGCTGCGGGTGCAAACCGCAAACGCCACGCGGCGGACCATTGCGTTTACCGCACTCCGCACCTGCCCGGATTACGCCGGCACGCTGCCGCTCGACGAGGCGGCGCGGATGATCCTCGGCGCCGCCGGCCGCCGCGGCACCTGCCGCGAATATTTCGAGAATACACGGCGACACCTGGAGCAGCTCGGCTTTGCGGATCGTCCGCTTCGCCGCCTTGCCGAGCGGGTCCAGGCATTGGCCGCACATGCCTGAGTTTGAGACGCTCATCGCAGCTCGCAAGAGCTGCCGCATCTGTGTCGAGCGCAGCCCCGGGAAAATCAGGAGCTGCGCCGAATTCGACTTCGACCCCGATGTGGTCAGCCACTGGGAGCAATGGCTCGGCCATCGTAGCCCAAAGCTGCTCGTGGTCGGCCAAGATTTCGGCAATGTCGGCTATTTCGTCCGGTGTCGCGGGCGCGACGAGCCGAACAACAAGACCAACGAAAATCTCTACCGCCTGCTGACGGCGGCCGGCATTGCCGTAGAGCACCCCTCGCAGCGCGACCGCGGCGCCCCCGTCTTTCTGACCAACTCCATCCTGTGCAGCAAAGAAGGGGCGATGAATGCACCCATTCTGGCGAGCTGGGTCGATGCCTGCTCGCAGACACATCTGCTTCCTCTCATTGGCTTTCTTAAACCGCCGGTCGTCGTCGGGATGAGCAACGCCGGATGGCGTGCCGTTCGCCTCGTCTTCGCGCTGCATGCTGCGCCGCGGCAGATTTCGCGCGCAGCCGGCTCCGATTGGCTGGCCGGGGACGGCACCCGGGTATTTGCCGTCGGCCATTGCGGTCCCCTTGGGGTCATCAACCGGCCGTGGCCGCAGCAGCTCGGGGATTGGCGGCAGATCGGCGCGGCCGTTTCCGTTTGCCCTACCGCCGGTGCGCCGCTACGCTCGGGTAAATGATCTTGCGGAGGATCGGCACCATGCGCACGAGCTTTACGGTCAACGACATGACGATCCACCGGATCGTCGAGCAGGAGGCGGGGTTCACACCGATCCTGGAGTTCCTGCCGAGCCTCAGCCGGGAACTTTTGGATGAGAACCGATCGTGGATGGTGCCGGCGGCGCTCGACTCGGCTGGCATGGCGGTACTGTGCTTCCAGTCCTATGTCGTCAAGACGCCGCACCACACCATTCTGGTGGATGCCTGCATTGGCAACGACAAGTCTTTTCCGCATCGCCCGACCTGGCACCGCAAGAGCGACAGCAACTGGATGCAGGCGCTGAAGGCGGCCGGTGTCACGGTCGACGATATCGACGTCGTCATGTGCACGCATCTGCACGGCGACCATGTCGGGTGGAATACGCGGCTGGAGAACGGCCGCTGGGTCCCGACCTTTCCCAATGCCAAATATCTCTTCTCGAAAAAAGAATTCGAATACTGGGAGGGCGTTGATCGCGAGACGCCGCTCGACCCGATGCGGGACAGCGTTCTGCCGATCATAGACGCCAACAAGGCCGAGCTCGTCACCAGCGACCATGCCGTCGATGACCATATTCGGCTGACCCCGACCCCCGGTCACACACCCGACCACTTCGCGGTCTGCGCCGGGCGCCGCGGCGACCAGGCGGTCTTTACCGGCGATCTGATCCACTCGCCGATACAGGCGCGCTATCCGGATCTCGCAATGCGGGTCGATTACGACCAGAAGCAGGCCTCGGCCACCCGCCGCGTGTTTCTCGAACGCTACTGCGACACCAGCACCTTGTGCTGCACGATGCATTTCCCGTCGCCCTCGGTCGGGCACATCAAGCGCTGGGACGACGGCTTCCGCTGCGAGCCGGTCGCCGACTAGTGTAGGGCTGCGGCGTTATACCTTGCGCAAACGCGCGCTTTCCTCGATCTCGGCGGCTTCGATTGCCCTGGCGAGCGCGCCGCTCAGCTCCTTGGCCGACTGCAATGTGAGCTCGACAGCAACGCGCGCACTCGGCCCGAGCGCGGCGTTGACGAAATCGATCGTGATGGCCTCTTCCAGGAGAGCGTGGTGCGGGTGGTCGTAGGAGACCACCGAATGGGTCAGATCGAACCACCCGTCACCGCCCTTGCCGGCGCCGTCGGCGCCGACGACCTCGACGATCGAGGTGCACATTCCGGCGTTATGCCGCCAGGTGCTTGTGTAAAAACGAGAACACCTTTTGCCAGCCGTCCAGCGCCTGCTCGATGCGGTACATCGGCCGGTCATAGTAGAAGAAGCCGTGCCCGGCGCCGTCGTACCGGTGAAATTCGTACTCTTTGCCGTGCTTCTTCAGCTCGGCCTCGTGCTGGTCGACCTGCTCCGGGGTCGGCGAGCGATCCTCGTTGCCGAACAGGCCGAGCAGAGGGCAGGACAGGTTCTTGGTAAACTCGATCGGAGCGACGGGCTGCTTCGGGTTCAGCTCTTCCTTGCTCATCACCACCCGGCCGCCCCAAAGCTCGACCGCGGCGTCTATGCTCTTGCTGTGGCAAGCGAACAAGAAGGCTTGCCGCCCGCCCGAGCAGGTGCCGAAGACCCCGACTTTGCCATTGAGCCAGGGCTGAGCGCGCAGCCAAGCCACCGCGCCCTCGGTGTCGCCGATGACCTGAGCGTCGGGAACGCCGCCCTCGGCGCGCACCTTGGCGGCGACATCATCGGCTTTGCCTTCGCCGGCGCGGTGATAGAGGTTATGGCTGATCGCCGCATAGCCGTGATGAGCGAACTTGCGGGTCGCCTCGCGGTACCATTCGTCCCAGCCGGGCGCATGATGAAGGAGGACCATGCCGGGGAACGGGCCCGGACCCAACGGCCGCGCAACGTAGGCGGAGACCGGCTCATTCTTGTGGCCGTTGATCCCAATCGTTTCCGCAATCATGCCTTCATAGGCCATAGTCGCTCCCTTCTCGTTGCAGGTAAGCCGTCCGATCGCGGCCGTTCGATGCCGTAATGGTTAGCGCAGACGCAGGCCGGGGTCCATCCCCAGATATACTCGGCTGCCGATCGGGACGGGACGACTCCAGCAGGTGGAGATTGCCTGGATTTAGAACGCCTGCCATTACTTACTTTCTGGCTTCACGCGAGGATGACGATCATGACCGATGACAGGATGATGGCGCAAATGACTGGGAGGGGCGGCTTTATCGCCGCGCTTGACCAGAGCGGTGGATCGACACCCGGCGCCCTGCGCCTCTACGGCATTCCGGACAACGCCTATAGCGGCGAAGCCGAAATGTTCAGGCTGATGCACGAGATGCGCGTGCGCATCATGACCGCGCGGGCCTTCAATGGCGACAAGGTCATCGGGACGATCCTTTTCGAAGGCACGATGGACGGCGAGGTCAAGGGAAAACCTACCCCCTCGTTCCTTTGGGAGGAAAGGGGAGTCGTCCCCTTTGTCAAGGTCGACAAGGGGCTCGAGGCCGAGAAAGACGGTGTCCAGTTGATGAGGCCGATGCCGGAACTCGATGCGCTTCTGACGCGGGCGGTGAAACTTGGTGTGTTCGGCACCAAGATGCGCTCGGTCATCAACCTGGCCTCGAGAGACGGTATCGCTGCGATTGCCGCGCAGCAATTCGAGGTCGGCGCAAAGATCGCCGAGCATGGGCTGATGCCGATCCTCGAGCCGGAAATCTCGATCAAGAGCCCGGACAAACCCGGTGCGGAAGCGATCCTTCTCGCCGAATTGACGAGAAACCTCGAAGCCGCGCCGGATGGCCCCCGGGTGATGTTCAAGCTGACGCTCCCGGATGTTCCCGACCTCTACTTGCCGTTGACGAAACACCGGCGCGCTGCCAGGGTCGTCGCGCTCTCCGGCGGCTATACGCGTGAGGTCGCCTGCAAGCGCCTCGCCGCCAATCACGGCATGATCGCGAGCTTTTCGCGAGCTCTCGTCGAAGAGCTCAGGCACTCGATGAGCGACGCCGAGTTCGAGGCGGCCTTGGCAAAATCGATCGACGAGATCTACCAAGCCTCGACCGTGAAGGTCTGACGCCGGGATAAAGCCGGCAAGCTGTTCGAGTTCCGGAAGGCTTTGCCATGCCGGTGGAGATGATCGGCTGGATCGCGCCGCGGGTCTCGTCGGAGCTGATCCCGCCGTCCGGGCCTCCCTTTGACGCCAACGTTGTTGCCGAGACGGCGCGCATTCACGAGCGGGCCGGTTTCGACCGCGTGCTGATCGGCTACTTCTCGGATGCGCCCGACGGGTTTCTGGTCGGGGCGCACGCCGCCTCGGTCACCGAGCGGCTGAGTTTCCTGTTGGCGCATCGGCCAGGGTTTGCGGCGCCGCCGGTCGCCGCCCGCAAGCTGGCGACATTGGACCAGCTGAGCGACGGTCGTCTGGCGGTGCACATCATTGCCGGCGGCAGCGACGCCGAGCAGGCCAAGGACGGCGACTGGACCGACCATGACGCCCGCTATCGCCGCGCCGCGGAGTACATGTCGCTGTTGCGCCGGACCTGGACCGAGCCGGCGCCGTTCGACCACGCGGGCGAGTTCTACCGGACCCGGGGGACCTATGCGGAAATCCGCTGCCGCCAGCAGCCATATATCCCGATCTATGGCGGCGGCGGCTCCGACGCAGCGATCCGGGCCCTGGCCCCGCATGTCGATGTCTTCATGCTGTGGGGCGAACCGCTAAAGGCCACGGCCCACTTCATGGATCGCGTGCGCCGGGAAGCGGCCCTCTCTGGCCGCAACCCGACCTTCAGTCTTTCGACCCGCCCGATCCTGGCGGCAACCGAGGGCGCAGCCTGGGACCGGGCAAGGGCTATCCTCGACCAGGTGCTGGTCAATCGCGGCGGCGCTCCTGCACCACAGCGCCAGAACGTCGGCTCCCAACGGCTGCTGCTTGCCGCCGCGCAAGCCGAGGTGCACGACACTTGCTTGTGGACATCGCTCGCCGTCGCGACGGGAGCTCAAGGGAACTCGACGGCGCTCGTTGGCACGCCCGAGGTGGTCGCGAAGGCGCTGCTCGAGTACTACAAGCTGGGCGCCACCAGCATCTTGATCCGTGGCTACGACCCCCGGCCCGATGCGATTCAGTATGGCGAGCAACTCATCCCGCGCGTCCGCGAACTGGTGGCGGACTATGACACGGCGAGCAGCGTCGCAGCCTGAAATCCGCGCCAGCTGGCTCGGCTCCAGCGTGGTCGCTTAGGCTCAGAACTCCATATCGAGTTCTTCCAGCTCCTCGGGTTCGAGCAGCGCGGCCGAACGCCATGCGACCATGTCCGGCAACGCCATGATGCGCTCGCAATAATCGGCGCATTGCCGGTCGAGCCTCACATCGTAGGTCAGGAAGCGCGTGACGACGGGCGCGTACATAGCGTCGGCCATCGTCAATGTCCCGAACAGATAGGGACCGTGGTGAGCCGCGAAACACTCGAGCCAGATCGTTGTAATGCGGTCGATGTCAGCCTGCGCTCCGGACCATATTTTGAAGCCGGGGTGGTGGGCTTTGAGGTTCATCGGCAGCGCCGACCGCAAATTGGTGAAACCCGAATGCATTTCCCCACAGATCGAGCGGCAGCGGGCGCGGGCGGCGCGCTCCGCCGGCAGCAGCCCCGCCTTCGGCTTCACTTCGTTGAGATACTCGGCAATCGCCAAGGTGTCCCAGATCCTGACGCCCTTGTGGGTCAGGCAAGGGACGAGTATCGACGGGGAGAGCAGCAGCAACTCGGCACGGTTCGCCGGATCGTCGGCCGGAACCACCTCTTCGACGAAATCCAGGCCTGCCATTCTGCACAACAGCCAGCCGCGCAGCGACCACGAGGAATAGTTCTTGCTACTGATCGTGATGAAGGTCCCGGTCATCCACATCCTCCCTTTACTCCGCATTCATGCAGCGCTCATGCCAGCATCAATGCCAGCTCTGGGACCCCCGCAGCCGGTCCGTGACACTCAATGATCCAAGAACTTTCAGGCTTATTCCGACATGGCTGGACCGGTGCGGGCGTCGCGATCATGGCCTAGGATGCCGACCGGCGCGGCCACGCAGCATGACCTTGATGGCCCGGCCCGATCGATGCTGCGGGTCAACCCGACCGAGGTCAATCGCTGGCGACGAGCCGGCCGATCGAAGGGTTCGAGCGCACCTGATCGGGATCGTGCCATTGCGCTATGCGGGTGCCTTGCGCCGCGTCTATCCCGGGTTTGTACTGCCGCTTTTATGAGCATGAACCAGGACTGCCATGTCAAAGCCCAGATCGACCTTTTTTGCCATCTCGCCAATGGCCAATACGAAAAGGCGGCAGTTGTAAGGCGCTCGTGCTGGGATCAGGACCCGCAGCCGGGCGCGTCGAAGAGCGCACTCAGTCCGCAGGCCGAGGTCAGCATCCGGTCAGCATCATGTCCGACGCCGGGCACGTCGTGCAGAGTTTGTAGCAGCGCCGGGCCGTAGCGAGCCTGCACGGCCGAGAAGAAGGCGTGACCGCGTGCGTAGCGGTTGGCGCCCTGCGTCTCGGCCATGCACGATTTATCCAGCGCGGGGTGGTTCGGGTCGATGTCCTCCGTTCCCAGCAGGTAGATGACCCGACGCCCGGCATAGGCCTGCTCGAGGGGCTCCACGTTCTGTCCGGCTGCGTAGGGCGGCAAGCCGCGCATTCCGTATTTCCACTGGTCATAACCCGGGCAGGACCGAGCGACCGTCTCATCCGGCCGGGCGGAGCCGAACCAGGCATAGCTGCTCGGATTGGCGACAACGTAGCGCACTCTGATCCCCGCTTGATGCGCCGCCTCCTCCCCGCGGCCGAGCACGGCATAGCGCTGCACGACCTGGCCGCCGCCCGAATGCCCGGAAACCACGATTTCCGCCAGGTCGGGGAAGAGCTTCCGGTTTGCCAGCCGCCGCAGGATCGCGTCGAGCGCGTCGAAGGAACTGGCACCGGTCGGCCCCTCGGCCGGCTCGCCCCCCTCCCAACCCCCAAGGGACCAGTGCAGGGTCCGGTTCGAGAGGCCGTGAGCGGACAGGTCGATCCCGGCGAGGAATTGCGGGGCGATCATCAGACTCTCCGCACCCAGCCCGCCGGCGGCAGCTTGGGCCTTCAAGGCCGAGCGGTAATAGGCATCGGCGTTGCGCAGGCGCCCGTGCAGCACCACGACAGCCCGGCGCACACCGGGCAGCGGCGCCGACCAATCACCGGAAACGAAAAGCGGCAGTTCGCCGCCTTCAACCTCGATCCGGCCGTCCGCGACGACCCTGACCGGGCGGCGGTACGACGCATCCTCGTCAGCCGCACAGACGGGCGATATGCCAAGACCACAGAATAGCACCCCGAGAGCGAGCCGCGGCAGCGCTCCGTGGCGGCGGACGGGCCGGCTCATGCCGTTGCCCTTTAGCGCAAGCGCGGGCCCGGGTCCATTCCCAGGTAGACGCGGCCGCCGATCGGGTACCATTCCGGCGCGAGCGTGACTGTCTGACCGACCGTGTGCAGGTCGCGCCAGCACTCGGCGAGGCGGCTCTCGCGCTTGAATGATGTGCTGCCGCCGTGCCGGTACACCAGATCCATCGCCTCGCGCGCGCAGTCCGCGGCGTAGACCGCGGCGAGCCGGCAGCGGGCGCGCTGCTCTAGGGTGGTCTCCTTGCCGGAAGCGACCGTGTTCCACAGCTCGGCGATCATCGCGGTTCGGTAGGCGCGCCCGGCGTTGAGGATGGCGTCGGCCCGCCCGACGGCGTCCTGGACCTGCGGATTGTCGCACAGCAAGGCACCGGTGCGGCCGCGCGGCGTCTTGCCGCCGGCGAGCTCGATCAACGCGTCGATGCCGGCACGCGCGATGCCGGTGATCACGGCGCTGTGGTGCGGCCCGACCCAGCATTGGACCGGCAGCTGATAGGTGACCCCCGGCCAGCGCGACCATTGGTTCTCGAGAGGAATGCCGATCTGCGGCATCGTCCGCCGTTGCGGCAGGAACACGTCCTCGACCGTCCAGTCGAAGCTGCCGGTGCCGCGCAGTCCGGTGACGTCCCAGCTCCCCGGCACGATCTCCGCTTCCGAGCGCGCAAACACGCCGCGCCAGTAGAGCGAGCCGCCTTCCGGGTGGCGGCGCGGCTGGCCGTCATCGCCGAGCACCTGGAAGCTCCCGAGCATCCAGCTCGCCTCCTGACAGCCGGTTCCGAACTGCCATCTGCCGGTGACCCGGTAGCCGCCCTCGACCGGCGCCGCCTGCCCGCCGCCCGGCACCGCAGTGCCGGCGATGATCGTATCGGCGCGCTTGGCGTAGATCTCGCGCACCCCCTCGTCGGGCAAGCCGAGGGTCACGAGCTGGCCGACGCCGCCGTTGCCGAGGTTCCAGCCGACCGAGCCGGCGCCCTCGGCCAGCAGCTCCACGGTGCGCAGGTAGGTCAGCGGGTCGACCTCTAGGCCGCCCAGGGCGCACGGGATCACCATCCGGTAAAACCCGGCCGCACGCAACTGCTCGACCAACGCTTTCGGCAGGCGCTGCTCGCGTTCGATCTCCTCGCGGTAGCTGCGGAGTTTCGGCTGCAGCGCCGCCGCAGCCAGCACCAGGGGTTGCGCGTCGATATCCGCCGGTAACCGCGTCTCTTCGGCCATCATGTCATTCCCTTCACACCACGCCGCATTCAGCCGAATTGCGGCCAGCCACGACGCTGGTAGGCACCGTCCCAGAACAGCCATTCATACTGGCAGGCGCGGATGAAGGCCGCCAGCATCTTGGCGCGGGTCGCCGGGGTCGCGGCATCGGCCGCCCGATCGCTTATCGCGATGACCGTCCGCACCGCCTCGCCAAAGCGCTCGTCGGCGTAGGTGTCAATCCATGCCTTGTACGGGTTCTGCGGCGCTGCGGTGCGAGCGATCGCGCAGCCGACATCCCAATAAATCCAGAAGCAGGGCAATAAGGCTGCGACCAATACTTCCCAAGGATTATGGTAGGCCGCTGCGATTAAATAGCTGGTGTAGGCGAGGCAGTCCGGCGAAGGCTCGGCATCGGCAATGCCCGCTGGGTCCACGCCAAAGTCCCGCAAATACCGGCCGTGAAGCGCCTGCTCGACGGCGATCGCTCCCAAAGCGGATTGCGCAAAGGGCTGCATGGTCGCGGTATCCGGAGCCTTGGCCGCCGAGATCGCGAGCGCGCGGGAGAACTGGCCGAGATAAATCGCGTCCTGGATCATGTAGGTCTGAAACCGGTCGCGACTGAGCGAACCCGCGGCGAGCTCGACATTGAAAGGGAGCTGGTGAATTGCCTCCCGCAATGATGTGGTGCGCTGCCAGGCATTTTCAGAAAATCGGATCATTCCGGCCGTGTCTCCCGCGGGTCTCTACCAGCATTTCGAATAATCGCAGCTGGTGCACTGGTCGCAGCCCTCAATACGGATCAACGCCGCCTCGCCGCATTTCGGGCACTGCGCCATGCGAGTCGCGAGGGATCTCTGGTCCGAGATCAGCGCATTGCCGGCCGCGACCTTCTGATCGCCGATTGCGGCTCTCTGATCGCGCGCCGGCAGAAAGCCGATCGCGATCATGTGGCGCTCGATGACGTCGCCGATCGCCGCCAGCAGCGAGGGAACGTATTTGCCCTCCATCCAGGCGCCGCCGCGCGGGTCGAACACCGCCTTCATCTCCTCGACGACAAACGAGACATCGCCGCCGCGGCGGAACACCGCGCTGATCATTCGCGTAAGCGCAACGGTCCAGGCGTAGTGCTCCATATTTTTCGAGTTGATGAACACCTCGAAGGGCCGGCGGCGGCCGTCCTGGACGATGTCGTTCAACGTGATGTAGAGCGCGTGCTCGCTGTCCGGCCAGTTGAGCTTGTAGGTCTGGCCGGGCAATGCCTCCGGCCGGCTCAGCGGCTGTGTCATATAAACGACACCGCCCGCCTCGAAGATGTCGGCAGGCTTAGGGGAAGCCGCCGGTGCGGGCGGCGGAAGCGGCAGCTCCTGCTGTCGTGCAGCTTCGCGTCCGGCAGCCGGCGCCTCGGCCTTGACCGCCAGCACCGCCCCGGTGACCTCGTTCGGCCGGTAGGTCGTGCAGCCTTTGCACCCGAGCGCGTAGGCCTGCAGGTACACATTCTTGAAGCGCTCGAACGGGATATCGGCCGGGACGTTGATCGTCTTCGAGATCGAGCTGTCGATGTGCTTCTGCACCGCCGCCTGCATGACGACGTGGTCTTCGGGGGTCAGCGCCTGCGCATCGATGAAATAGTCCGGCAGCGGCGCAAACTCGCCCTTCAATCGGCGGAACAGCCGGTAGGCGTAGTCGGTCACCTCCTCCTCGCGGCGATTGCCGTCGGGCATCAGCACGTTGCGCGTGTGGCGGAAGCTGAAGACCGGCTCGATCCCGGATGAGACATTGTCGGCGAACAACGAAATCGTACCGGTCGGCGCAACCGAAGTAAGCAGCGCATTGCGGATCCCGTGCTGCCCGATTTGCGCGCGCACCTCCTCGTCCAAGCCCTGCACGGTCTCGCCAGCCAGATACGGCTCACGGTCGAAGAGCGGAAACGCGCCCTTCTCGGCTGCGAGCGCGGTCGAGGCGAGGTAAGCCTCGCGCTGGATCGTGCCGAGCCAGCTCTCGGTCGCCGCGACCGCCGCGGCCGAGCCATAGCGCAAGCCACAGAGGATCAGCGCATCGGCGAGCCCGGTGACCCCGAGGCCGATACGGCGCTTCTGCCGTGCTTCCTCCTGCTGCTGCGGCAGCGGAAACAGCGAGATGTCGACGACATTGTCCATCATGCGGACGCAATCCGGCACCAGCCGGCGCAGCCGCTTCAGGTCGAGCCGCGCCTCGGGGGTGAACGGACGTTCGATCAGGCGCGCCAGGTTGATCGAGCCCAACAGGCAGGCCCCGTAAGGCGGCAGCGGCTGCTCGCCACACGGGTTGGTGGCCTTTATCTCTTCGCAGTAATAGAGGTTGTTCCGCCGGTTTATCCGGTCGATGAAGATCACGCCCGGCTCGGCATAGGCGTAGGTCGCGCGCACGATCTTGTCCCACAGCTCGCGCGCCGGCAGCACCTTCCACGTGGTCTTAGCGCCGTCGGGGCCGCCGAAGGACAGCTCCCACGGCGCATTTTCCTCGACCGCCTTCATCAACGCGTCCGTCACCAGCACCGATAGGTTGAACATGCGCAGCCGCCCCGGCTCGCGCTTCGCCTCGATGAAAGCCTCGATGTCGGGATGGTCGCAGCGCAGTGTCGCCATCATCGCGCCGCGGCGGTAGCCGGCGCTCATGATCGTGCGGCACATCGCGTCCCACACATCCATGAAGGAGAGCGGCCCCGAAGCGTCCGCGCCGACGCCCTTGACCGGTGCGCCGCGCGGCCGCAGGGTCGAGAAATCGTAGCCGATGCCGCCGCCCTGCTGCATCGTCAGCGCCGCTTCGCGCAGATGCGCAAAGATCCCGCCCATGTCGTCGGGGATGGCTCCCATGACAAAGCAGTTGAACAGCGTCACCGAGCGGGCGCTGCCGGCGCCGGCGACGACGCGGCCCGCCGGCAGGAACTTGAAATCGGCCAACGCCGCGTAGAACCGCTCGGTCCATTGCGCCGCGTCGCGTTCAGGCGCGGCGAGCGCATTCGCCACCCGCCGCCAGGTATCCTCGATCGTCTTGTCAATTACCTCGCCTGAGGGGCCCCTCAGGCGATATTTCATGTCCCAGATCTGCTGCGATATCGAGCCGACGAGAGCCATGGCCGAGATTTCCTCCTTGTCGGCGGCAGTATACCAGTTCCGGATTCGTTCGGTGCGGACTTTCCACCTCATCAAGGTTGCGCTAAATTCGGGACCGTGACGTACGAGACACTCTACGACGAAGACTTCTACGCCTGGACACAACGGCAGGCGGCGCTGCTGCGTCGGCTACCGCCCGCCGGAAACGAGCTCGACCTCCAACATATAGCGGAGGAGATCGAGGACTTGGGACGCAGCGATCTCCGCGCGGCGCAATCGTTTTGCGAGCACATTATTGAACATTTCTTGAAAATCGAGTTTTCTGGGCTCGATCAACCGGCTGATCATTGGCGCGACGAGATTGTCGAATGGCGCCTGCAGCTGGACAAGATCCTGACCCGCAGCATCTTGGCAAAGCTCGATTTGCCAGCCCGCTATCGGATGGCGCTACGGCTCGTGCGGCGGCTTGAGCGCGACCTGCCGGGGTTTTTGAGCCGCGTCCCCGCAGAGTGCCCCTACACGATGGAACACATCATCAGCAGCAGCGACGAGGACTGGTTCCCGACGCCAAGATAATCCGTCATTCCGGGGCGCGAGTGTAGTTTGCCCGCAATTGCGGCCGGGCGGTCGTCGTGCTCGCGCCCTCGCGCAGCAGCGCGGCGGCGGCGGTCTCGATCCGCCGTTCGAGCTCGGCCATCACGCGGGGTCGGGTTCTGCCCGGGGATATCGGCTCGAGAAATTCGAGGATGATGCGGCCTGGGCGCTTCACGAAGCTGCGCCGTCCCCAATAGAGGCCGGAATTCACCGCCGCCGGCACCAGCGGCAGCGCCAATGCCTGGTAGAGCGCGGCGGCGCCCGGCTGATAAGGCTTGCGCTCACCGGGGGCAACCCGGGTTCCTTCCGGAAAGATCACGATCGGTCGCCCGGCTGCTGCGACCGGCCGGGCCCTCGCCAACATCCGGCGCAATGCACCCGCGCCCGCCTTGCGGTCGATCGCGATGGAGCCGGCGCGCGCCGCATACCAGCCGTAAAACGGCAGTAGCAACAACTCGCGCTTTACGACGACCGCAGGATCGCCGAGCACGACCGGCAATATCAGAGCGTCCCAGGCGGATTGATGCTTCATCGCGATGATACAACCGCCGGGGGGGAGGCGGTCGAGCCCGCGGACCTCGTGGCCGAGCCCGACGATGAGCCTGAGCAATACCAAAACACTCGACGCCCAGAACCGGCCGAACCGCATCGTCACGGCGCGGGGCGTCAAGAGAAAGGGCAGCCCTAGCGTGCCCAGGATCGCGGTCCAGGCGAAGGAGGAGAGATTGAAGGCGAACGCCCTTGCCCAGCTCATCGCTGCATCTCGGCTCTCGCCGGCTCGTCCGGCCTGTCGATCGTCGCCGGTTGGCGCCGCTCGATCAGCGGGCGGGCGAGCGCTCCCAGGTACTTAACATACTCATTGACCAGCAGCACAGCGGTACCGCGCCATGCCCACCAATGCTCCTGCTTGACCTGGTCGGGAAAGACGGGGTGAGCCACGATGTCGATCTCCGGCATTGCCCGGTCGAATTCGAGCAGGCTGCGCGGCATGTGGTACCAGGCAGTGACCAGACGCAGGCTGCGGAAACCTTGACGGCGCATCCACTGCGCCGTCTCCTGCGCATTGCCGAAGGTGTCGTCGGCCTGATGGCCGAGCACGACGCAGCAGAGCGCCCAATCCGGAGCACGGCCTGAAACACCCAGCAGATCGTCCAGATCGACCCGCTGGTTGACGCCGGAGACAAAGAGCTCGCGGCCCTTTCCCTCGCGGAGAAGATCAATGCCACTCTGCAGGCGCAAGCTGCCGCCGGTCAGCACGACGATGGCGTCGGTCTCCGCCGCCCGCGTGTCGGCCGCCGGCGGCGTCGCGAACCAGAGCAGCCCGCCGAACCATGACAGGCAACAGGCGGCGGCCACCAGCATAATCACCCGCAAGGCACCCCAAAGCAGCGTCATCGATGGTCTTTGGGGCGCATGATCGAGAGCCGATCCCGCGCTCGATCGCGGTCGCTGTCAACCGCTGGTTTCGCCGCTCAGCACCGGGCCAAAGAGCTTCCAGTGCTCGCCGTCGAAACGCGCCATCTGGATCTGCTTGATCGGGGCGAAGTCGGTCGGGCTCGTATTGATCTTGATGCCGGGCAATAGCATCGGGACGGTGAAGTCGTGCAAGTTCGCCGCCTGCTTCATGATGCTCTCGCGCGTCAGATCGTCGCCGCACTGCTTCAGCACCTGCACCATTGTCTGGCAAAAGCAGGGGCCGACGACGTTACCGGCGTCCGTCTTGTCGCCCTCGGGGTAATATTTGTCCATGAAGGCGACCCAATCCCGGTAACCGGGATCGTCTTTCCATTGCAGGTCGGTCGGGTCCTTCAAATAGAAATCCGACACGATGTCCTTGGCATTCTCCAACCCCGCCGGCTTGAGTGTCGCGCCCACCGAGTTGCCGACGCTGCTGAGAATGTGAAGCGGCTTCCAGTCGATCTCGGCTGCCTTGCGGATGGCCTGCGCGTCGAATTTCGGGATGCCGGTATTGACAAAAACATCGGCGCCGGCCGATTTCATGCTGATGATCTGCGAGTTGACCGTCGGATCCGTCGTTTCATATGGCGCCTCGACGACAATCATCGATTTGGCCTTATCGCCGAGCCCGTCTTTGACGCCCTTCAGATAGTCCTTTCCGAAATCGTCGTTCTGATAAAGCACGCCGATTTTGCTGTTAGGCTTGTGCTCGAGGATGTACGCGGCGTAGACGTGCCCCTCGCTCTGGTAATTCGGCTGCCATCCCATCGTCCACGGAAAGTGCTTCGGGTCGTTCCATTTGGTCGCCCCAGTCGCCACAAACAGCTGCGGCACTTTTTTCTGGTTCAGATACCGCTGGATCGCCGAATTGGTCGGTGTGCCCAATGGCGCTAGCATCAGTAATACACCATCCTCTTCCACCAATTTGCGGACCTGCTCGACGGTTTTCGGCGGTGAATAGGCGTCGTCGTAAGATATGAAGTTGATCTTGCGGCCGTTGACGCCCCCCTGGTCGTTGAGCATCCGGAAATACGCCGACTCGGCCTTGCCTATAGTGCCGTAGGACGAGGCCGGCCCGCTATAGGGGACGGTATTGCCGATCTTGATCTCAGTGTCCGTGACGCCGGGGCCGTATTCCTTTGCGGCGCGCGCTGGCCCGATTGACAACAATGGGGCCGCGAGAGCAAGGGCGCTGGGGGCAGCGGCGAGGATCGATCGACGAGTGATTTTCTTCATCTGAGGTTCCCTTTCCACTTTAGCCGGGCGGCAGCGAACCGCACAAAACCCGCGGCGCCGGACGGCATTACATAGATCACCAACAGCAGGATGAGCCCGTAGATCGCTCCGGCGAGCCCCGTCGATACGCGCTCGGCGATGTTCGGGACGAACAGCACGAACACCCCGCCGAAGAGGCTTCCGGGGATCGAACCGACGCCGCCGATCACCAAGCCCACCAGGAAAGAGACGGACAACAGAAATGTGAAGCTGTCGGGAGCGACGAATTGGATTGCGATCGCGCCGAGCGCCCCGGCGACCCCAGTGTAGAACGCACTGACGCCGAAAGTCAGAGTCTTGTAGAGCGCGGTGTTGATCCCCATCGTCGCCGCGGCGATCGGGTGGTCCCGGATCGCCATGATCGCCCGGCCGGTTCGGCTCTTCACGAGGTTCGCGGCTCCGGCGAACATGATCAGCAACACCGCCAGTGTGAAGAAATACAGCCACTGGTCGGCATCGAGCGGCACGCCCAGCGGCGGATCGGGCTTCAAGATTACGATCCCTTGCACCCCGCCGGTCAGCGGTTCGAGCGGTTGGAATTTGAGGATCTGCGGCATCGCCGTGGCGAGCGCGAAGGTCGCCAGAGCGAGGTAGAGGCCTTGTAGCCGCAAGGCCGGCAGCCCGAACAGGAACCCGACGACAAAACAGACCGCGCCGGCACTAGGCAAGGTCCAGTAATAGGCTAGATCCAGCTGCTCCATCAGGATCGCGGCGGTATAGGCGCCGATCCCGTAAAAGGCACTGTGCCCAAGCGAGAATTGACCGTTGAAGCCGGTCAGCAGATTGAGACCCAGGATCGCCAAGCCGTAGACCATCACCAGGGTCAGCTGGAAAACCAAAAAGCTCTTGAGGACGAAGGGTATTACCAATGCCACAACCACTGTGGTCGCGATCAAGATATGGCGGGTGCTCGGCTTTGCGATCACAGGAGCGCGCGGCGACGCGCTCGCGAGGGCAATTGTTTCGCGCGGCGGGACGGTCATACCCGGCTCACCACGGCGCGGCCGAAAATGCCGGTCGGCCGGAACATCAGCACGGCGACGATCAGCACGAGGGCGATCGTGAGCTTCAGCTCGCGCCCGACATAGGGGATGAAGGTCCCGGCGAGGTTTTCGATGACCCCGACTGCAAACCCGCCCGCAACCGCACCGCCGGGGCTCGACAGCCCGCCGAGGACGGCGCCGGCGAAGCCATACAGCAAAACGCCAAACATCATGTTCGGCTCGAGGAACACCACAGGGGCGATCAGCATCCCGGCAACCGCGCCGACCGCCGCCGACATCCCCCAGCCAAGGGCGATCATCCACCCGACCCGGATGCCGACGAGCCGCGCCGATTCCGGGTTGGTCGCCGCGGCGCGCATCGCGAGCCCGAGGCGGGAGCCGCGGAAGAAGAGATAAAGAAGGGCCAGCATTACCAGCGTGACGGCAATCATGCCGGTTTCGTGGGTGCTGATCAGCCGCTCGCCGAATAGCGGCGCCATGCCGAACGGCGACGGAAACGTCTTGATGTTGAAATCCCAGATCTCGCCGGCGGAACTGTTGAGGATGCTGAAAAGGGCGATGAATGCGACCAGTTGACTGAGGATCGGGGCGTTTTGGATCGGCCTGAACAAGATCCGGTCGATGACGATGCCGCCGAGGAAGGAGAGGGCCACTGCAACAAGAAAGGCGGCCCAGTAGGGCCAACCCCACTGGAGCATCTGCCAGGCGAGAAAGGTCGAGAACATCGCCATCTCGCCTTGCGCGAAATTGAGGTGATCGATCGCCTGGTAGATCATCACCACGGCGAGCGCCATCAACGCGTAGATCGCTCCCGTCGCGAGCCCCGCCAGCACCTGCTGCAGCACTAATTCCATCGTCGCCCTTAGTATCCCAGATACGAGCGGCGCACCGCTTCGTCCTTGCCGATCTCCCGCGCCGGGCCGGCCATGACGATGCGCCCTGTTTCGAGTAAATACGCGTATTCGGCAAGGTCGAGCGCCAGGGCCGCGTTCTGTTCGACGATCAGCATGCCTACGCGAAGTTCATGATTGAGCCGCCGCAGGATCTCGAACAATTCCTCGACAATGATCGGTGCGAGGCCGAAGGACGGCTCGTCGAGCAGCATCAGCCGCGGCCGCAGCATCAGTGCCCGGCCGACCGCCAGCATCTGCTGCTCGCCGCCGCTCAAGGTGCCGGCCTGCTGAGCCCGGCGCTCCCGGAGCCGCGGGAAGTGCCCATACACCTGGTCGATATCGCGGGAAATGCCGGCGCGGTCGCGCCGTGTCATCGCTCCGAGCTGCAGATTCTCCTCGACCGTCATGCGGACGAAGGTGCCGCGCGCCTCGGGGACATGGGCGATCCCGAGGCGGACGATGTCCTCGGTGGGGCGTCCACCGAGCGGCTTCCCGTCGAAGAGGATTTCGCCGCTCATCCGGACCATGCCGCAAAGGGCGCGCAAGATCGTCGTCTTGCCGGCGCCGTTGGCGCCGAGCAAAGTCACGATATTGCCTTGATCAAGCGCAAAGTCGAGGCCGTGCAACGCCTGGTTCGGGCCATAAAAGGCGCACAGCCCGCGAACCTCGAGCATCATCTTCGGTGTTCCCGCGGCTTGCCCAGATAAGCCCGGATCACCTCCTCGTCTTGTTGCACCGAAGCCGGCGGACCTTCCGCGATCTTGCGGCCAAAATCGAGCGCGACGACCTTGTCCGAGATCGACATCACAAGACCCATGTGATGCTCGACGAGGAGGACGCTAACTTGCCGGTCATCGCGGATGCGCCGGATCAACCCGCCGAGTTCGGACACTTCCTCGTGATTGAGCCCGCCGGCCGGTTCGTCGAGCAGCAGCAGTTTCGGGCGGGCCGCCAGCGCCCGCGCCAGCTCGATCCGCTTTCGCGTGCCGAGCGGCAGGCCTTCGGGCGGCTCGTGCGCCACCTCGCACAGATCGAGCGCATCGAGCAATGCCCAGGCGGTCTCTTCCAGCGTCCGCTCCTGGCGGCGCACCCATGGCAGCCGCAACGCATCGCTGAGAAAATCGCTGCGACAGGCGGTATGGGCGCCAATCCGCACGTTGTCGAGCACCGACTGACGCGGAAACAACGCAAGATTTTGGAAGGTCCGGGCAATCCCGATCTCGGCAATACGATGCGGCGGCCGGTCGAGCAGCGAGCCGCCCTGAAACAGAATTTCACCGCGATTGGGCGTGTAGAGTCGGCTCAGGCAATTGAACAATGTCGTCTTGCCTGCGCCATTGGGGCCAATGAGGCCGAGTATCTGGCCCTCTTCCAGCTCGAACGAGACGCCATCGAGCGCGACGATGCCGCCGAAGCGCACCGCGACATCGCGAACCTCGAGCAGCGCGGCGCGGCGCATCCATCCTCCCTTGCGGCGTGTTGATCGACCCTGCCGGCCTCACCCCGGCAAGTCAAGCCGTGGCCAAGCCGGATTTCGGCCTTCATTGCGCCGCCTCAACGGGATAGTCTCCTGGGAAGGGCATCGGGAGCGGAGAGCATCATGGGCAACATCAATGCCAGCGTCGATCTCCGCCGCGACGACGAGATCGCCGTCGTCACCGTCGATAACCCGCCGGTCAACGCGCTAAAGCACGAGGTGCGGGCCCGACTTGCCGAGGCTCTGAGCCGGGCGCGCGATGACGAGGCGGTCAAGGCGGTGGTGATCGCCTGCGCCGGCCGCACCTTTTTCGCCGGGGCCGACATCACCGAATTCGGCAAGCCGCCACAGGCCCCGAGCCTGCACGATGTCATGGACGCGATCGAGGCGATGCCGAAGCCGGTCATCGCAGCGTTGCACGGCACGGCTCTGGGCGGTGGCTTCGAGTTGGCGCTTGCCTGCCACTTCCGCGTCGCGGTGCCCGGAGCGCGCGTCGGCTTGCCCGAAGTCAAGCTGGGCCTCCTGCCGGGAGCGGGCGGCACCCAGCGGCTGCCGCGCCTCGTCGGGCCGGAGAAGGCATTGCAGATGATTGTGACCGGCGAGCCGATCGGCGCGGCCGAGGCACGCGAAATTGGGATCATCGACGAGATCGCCGAAGGCGACCTGACTGCGGCTGCGATCGAGTTCGCGCGTCGCGTCGTTCAGGAGGGGCGGCCTCTGCGGCTCGTGCGCGATCGCGAGGAAAAGCTGATCGGTGAGGGGTTTGCCGACGCCGCCGAAGAGCTGACCCGGCGGCTGCGCGGCCGGGAAGCGCCGGCCGCCTGTGTCGAGGCCGTGCGCAACGCGATCGTCATGCCCTTCGAGGACGGGCTGAGGCGCGAGTCCGAGCTGTTCCGGCAGCTCGTCGCCGGGGATCAGTCGAAGGCGCAGCGCCATATCTTCTTCGCCGAACGCGAGGCGGCGAAGGTTCCCGATATGCCGGATGCGACGAGGCCGCGCCCGATTGCGCGGGGCGCGGTGATCGGCGCCGGCACGATGGGCGGCGGCATCGCGATGTGCTTCGCCAATGCCGGGATCCCCGTATCGCTTGTCGAGACCGGCCGCGACCTGCTGCAGAAAGGCCTAGACCGGGTTGCCGCCAATTACCGCACGACCGTCTCGCGCGGCGGGCTCGCCGACGACGAGATGAAGCGCCGCATGGGTCTGATCACCGGCGCCACCGAGCTCGAGGCCGCCGCCGGGGCCGATGTCGTGGTCGAGGCTGTCTTCGAGGAGATGGCCGTGAAGAAGCGCGTCTTCGCCGATCTCGACCGGATCGCCAAGCCGAAAGCGCTGCTCGCCACCAACACCTCGACCCTCGACGTCGACGCGATCGCGCGCGCAACGGTCCGGCCGCAGGACGTGATGGGGATGCATTTCTTCAGCCCGGCGAACGTCATGCGCCTGTTGGAGATCGTGCGCGGCGCACAGACCTCGTTCGAGTCGCTCGCCACCGCAATCGCGCTCGGCCGGCGCCTCGGCAAGGTGCCGGTCACCGTCGGGGTCTGTTACGGCTTTGTCGGCAACCGGATGCTGGCGCGCCGGTCGGTCGAAACCGAGCGGCTGTTGCTCGAAGGGGCACTGCCGCAGGAGATCGATGCCGCGGTCACCGGGTTCGGGTTCCCGATGGGGCCGTGTGCGATGATGGACCTCGCCGGGCTCGATGTCGGCTGGCGCATTCGGCAAGGGCGCGGCGAGCACGCCCTGATCGAGGACGCGCTGTGCGAAGCCGGGCACTACGGCCAGAAGACCGGGAAGGGATATTTTCGCTATGAGGCCGGGTCGCGCACGCCCCTCCCCGATTCCGAGGTCGAAAAGATCATCTTCGAAACTGCCTCGCGGCTCGGGATCAACCGCCGGCCGATCGGCGAGGAGGAGATCGTCGAGCGCATGACCCTGCCGATGATCAACGAAGGCGCCCGCATTCTCGACGAAGGCATCGCCGCGCGCCCGGGCGATATCGACGTGATCTGGGTTTACGGCTATGGCTGGCCGGTGTGGCGCGGCGGACCGATGTATTATGCCGACCGTTTGGGTCTCGCTCACACCCGCGACCGGCTGACCCACTACGCCGACCGGTCCGGCGACGAGACATTGCGCCCTGCGCCTTTATTGCAGCGCCTCGCCGAGCAAGGCCGAGGATTTGGATCATGACTACAGCCGTCATTCCCGCGAAAGCGGGAACCCAGGGTCACGGCACCCAAAAGCCGGCCTGGGCCCCCGCCTTCGCGGGGGCGACGGACAGCCGGGAGTTCGACTGATGGATCTCCGCTTCACCCCCGAAGAGCTTACCTTCCGCGACGAGGTGCGGGGCTTTTTCCGCGCCAATCTGCCGGAGGGCATCCGCCGCAAGCTGGTCCAAGGAAAGCATCTCGCCAAGGACGACATCATCACCTGGCAGCGCACTCTCAACAAAAAGGGTTGGGCGGTCGCCAACTGGCCTGTCGAGTGGGGCGGTACCGGGTGGACCCCGGTTCAGCAGTACATCTTCCAGGAGGAACTGCAGCTGACCCCGGCGCCCCAACCCTTGGGTTTTGGGGTGACGATGGTCGGTCCGGTGATGATCGCGTTCGGTTCGCAAGCGCAGAAGAAGCGGTTTCTGCCGCGCATCGCCAATCTCGACGACTGGTGGTGCCAGGGATTTTCCGAGCCAGGTGCAGGCTCGGACCTCGCCTCACTGCGGACCGCCGCCAAGCGCCACGGCGATTACTACATAGTCAACGGCCAGAAGACCTGGACGACCCTCGCGCAGCACGCCGATTGGATCTTCTGCCTGGTGCGCACCGATCCGCAGGCCAAAAAGCAGGAAGGAATTTCCTTTCTGCTGATCGACATGAAGACGCCGGGCATCACGGTGCGCCCGATCGTCACGATCGAGGGCGGGCACGAGGTCAATGAGGTGTTCTTCGACGACGTCAAGGTGCGGGCCGAGAACCTGGTCGGCCAGGAGAACAAAGGCTGGGATTACGCGAAATACCTACTCGGCCGCGAGCGCACCGGGATTGCCCGCGTCGGCCTGTCGAAGGAGCGCCTTCGGCGGATCAAGGAGCTTGCGTCGCTGGAGCGCATCGGCGACAAGCCGCTGATCGAAGACGAGCGCTTCCGCGAGAAGCTGGCCGCCGTCGAGGTCGAACTGAAGGCGCTCGAGATGACGCAATTGCGCGTCGTTGCCGCCGAGCGCCGTCGCACCGACAACAAGCCCGACCCGGCCTCCTCGATCCTCAAGATCAAGGGCTCGGAGATCCAGCAGGCGACGACCGAATTGTTGCTCGAAGTGGTCGGCCCCTACGCCCTGCCCTACCAGCCCGAGCACGAGGATGACGAGCGCTGGAACGAGCCGCCGATCGGCCCGGAATGGGCCGGGCCGATCGCCCCCACTTACTTCAACTGGCGCAAGACCACGATCTATGGCGGCACCAACGAGATCCAGAAGAACATCATCGCCAAGGCGATCCTGGGACTGTGAGCGATGGATTTTGACCTGAGTGAAGAGCAGCGGCTGCTGAAGGAGAGCCTCGACCGGCTGATCGGCGACCGCTACGCGTTCGAGCAGCGCAACAATTATGCCCGGAGTCCGGAGGGCTGGAGCCGCGAATTGTGGGCGCAATTTGCCGAACTCGGGCTGCTCGGCCTGCCGTTCGAGGAGCGGCATGGCGGCTCGGCCGGCGGTCCGGTCGAGACGATGATCGCGATGGAAGCATTTGGCCGCGCCCTGGTGCTCGAACCGTATCTTGCGACGGTCGTGCTCGGCGGCGGCTTTCTTCGCCATGGCGGCAATGCCGAACAACGCGCCGATCTCGTCCCGCAGATCGCGGACGGCAGCCTCACCTTCGCCTTCGCCCATACCGAGCGGCAATCGCGTTACGACCTCCACGACATCGAGACGCGAGCCGTGCGCGACGGCACTGACTGGATCGTCGATGGCGAGAAGGGGGTCGTCCTGCACGGCGATACGGCCGACAAGCTGATCGTCACCGCGCGGGTCGGCGGTGGGCGGTGCGACCTCGACGGGATCGCTGCCTTTATTGTCGACAGCAAGGCGACAGGAGTGTCGCGGCGCGGCTACCCGACCCAGGACGGGATGCGCGCAGCGGAGATCACGTTGTCAGGCGTGCGGATCGGTCCTGAGGGGGTGCTCGGCGAGCCGGGGAAGGCATTGCCGCTCGTCGAACGCGTCGTCGACGAAGGGATCGCGGCGCTGTGCGCCGAAGCCGTCGGCGCAATGGCGGTGATGCACGAGCTCACCGTCGAATATCTCAAGACGCGCCGGCAATTCGGCCGCGAGATCGGCAGCTTCCAGATTCTGCAGCACCGCGCCGTCGACATGCTGATCGCGCTGGAACAGGCGCGGAGCATGGCGATGTTGGCGACGATGACGGCAGCCGAAGAAAATGCCGCGGAGCGGCGCAACTCCGTCGCCGCGGCCAAGGTGCAGATCGGCCGTTCCGGCAAGTTCATCGGCCAGCAGGCGATCCAGCTGCACGGCGGCATCGGGATGACGATGGAATACAAGGTCGGTCATTACTTCAAGCGGGTCACGATGATCGACACGATGTTCGGTGATGCCGACCACCATCTGCGGGCGCTCGCCCACCGCGGCGCAGCGGCTGCCGCTGCGTGAGGTTCCGGCCGAATTCGACCTTGGCCAGATGATCCTCAGCTGTCCGGTTTGCCGGACCCGCTATAAAGTCGACGAAGGCGCCCTGCGCGGACAGTCCGGGCGCACCGTCCGCTGCGCCCACTGCGGTCATACCTGGCATCAGGCGGCATCGCCGGAGCGGCCCGCAGACGAGGACGAAACCCACGCCGACGGCCGGATCGAACCGGCGCTAGAAGTCCCGCCGCGCCCGGCAACCACGCTGAAGGTCCCGCCGCGACAGCGAGCTCTTCCCGAACCGCCTCGGCTTCGGAGCCGCTGGGGCGCGTTCCGCTGGCTCGTAGTAGCCGTCCTGCTCGCCCTCGCGGTTCTGGCCGGGGTCGTCGTCGCCCGCGGTGCGGTTGTGGCGCTGTGGCCGCCGGCAGCGCGGCTCTATTCTCTGGCCGGTTTCGCGGCCGAGCCGCCGTGGACCGGGCTCAAAATCGAGAAGCTCGCCCCCTCGCGGACCCCGGACGGCCTGGTCATCGAGGGCGATATCGCCAATAACGGAAAAACGACGCAGGATCTGCCAAAGCTGCGAGTCGCGTTGCGCGACGCCTCCGAAAAGGAGGTGCAGTTCAAGATCGTCGATCCCCCGCAACCTCGGCTAGCCCCCGGCGCCGTCGCCCATTTCAAAACCCCGTTCGATCATCCCGACGACGCGGCAAAGGGCGTCGTCGTGACCTTCGCCAAGCGCTGAGGAACCAAGAAATGTTCATTGCGATGAATCGCTTCAAAGTCATCCCTGATTCGGGGGCGGAGTTCGAGCGCGTCTGGACATCGCGCGATACGCATTTGCGCGATGTGCCGGGCTTTGTCGAATTTCATCTGCTGCGCGGGCCTCAGCGCGAGGACCACGTCCTCTACTCTTCCCACACCGTGTGGCGGAGCCGAGAAGATTTCGAGGCGTGGACGCGCTCGGAAGCGTTCCGCCTCGCCCACGGCAGCGCCGGACAGAACAGGCCACTCTATCTCGGACACCCCGAGTTCGAGGGCTTCGAGGTCATCCAGACCGTCGAGCGCCAGATGGGCGAGCGAACGAGCCGGTGACGGCGCGCATCCTCGTCCTGAGCGCCGGGTTCGCCGGGCTGTGGAGCGCGGCCGGCGCGGCGCGCGCCTTGGACGAGTTCGGTATCGGCCGGGACGCGGTCCAGGTGACCGTGATCAATCGCGACCAATGGCACGCGATCCGCGTGCGAAATTACGAGCGCGATCTGAGCGGCGTCAGGGTGGCGCTCGACGAGGTGCTCGAACCGATCGGCGTCGAGCGCGTGACAGGCGAGGTCGTCGGCATCGACTTCGCCAGCCGCCGGGTCACCTATTCCGTGGATGCCACAGATGTATCGCTCCCCTATGACCGGCTGGTCTTCGCCCTGGGCAGCCGGCTGGTGCGCCCCGGCATTCCCGGGCTCGGCGTTTTTGCCTTCGATGTCGATACTTACGACGGCGCGGCGCGGCTCAATACCCACATCCAGAGCCTCTCGGCGCAGCCGCGCTCGCCCGGGCAATTTACCGCGCTCGTCGTCGGCGCGGGTTTGACCGGCATCGAAGCGGCGACCGAGCTGCTCGGGAAATTGTGTTCGGCGGGCGCCGCTGCTCCCCGCGTAATTCTCGCCGACCATCAGCCACGGGTCGGTTCCGATATGGGCGACGGCGCCTGTGACGTCATCGACGAGGCGCTCGCCTCTCTCGGGGTCGCGACCCGCACCGGCGTCGCGATCAGTGCGATCGACCGGTCCGGCGCCACACTCTCGACCGGCGAAGAGATCCCCACCGCGACAATCGTCTGGTGCGCCGGCATGCGAGCCAATCCCTTGACCGAGCTTTTTCCGGTTGGGCGCGACCGGTTCGGCCGGGTTCCGGTCGATCATTTTATGCGGGTCGAGGGAATGCCGGATACCTTTGCCGCCGGCGACTCCGCCTTTGCGATCGTCGACGATCGGCGCAGCTCGGTGATGTCTTGTCAGCATGCCCGGCCGATGGGCCGCTTTGCCGGCTATAATGTCGTGTGCGACCTGGTGGAAAAACCCATGCTGCCGTTGCGCATCGATTGGTACACCACGATCCTCGATCTCGGGCCCTGGGGCGCCGTATACACCGAGGGCTGGGACCGCCGGGTGGTCACGACCGGCGCCGCCGCCAAGCGGACCAAGCAGCTGATCAACTGCGAGCGCATTTATCCGCCCCGCTCCGGCGACCGGCGTCAAATTCTCGACGCCGCCGCACCGGTCGTCCAAAGACCACCGCCGCAGTTCCGAGCCCCGGAATAAGTGAAGCGTCAGCGGCCAATTCCGTCGGGGCCCGCCCCGCTCGGCAGCGAGCAGGCGTCCAGCGGCCTGACCGGAATTTCTTCGATAGCGCCATTGGACAGCCGAAAGACCTTGTCCTGCGGCACCGGCAACATCAGCGCCGTCTCGCGCGGCAGTCCTGCGCAAAGGCCGCGAAGCAGCCGGGTCACGAGCCCATGCGTGACGGCAACAAGCGCGCACTCGGAATCCTGCTCGCTCAGCCATTCGCCGAGCCGGGCGGCGAAGGCGTCATATGGTTCGCCATCCGGGGAGCGAAAATACCAGTCATAGCGTCCGTGGCCATCGAACAGGCCGGGACAGCGCTCGGCGATCTCGCTGTAGGTCAGTCCGTCCCAGGATCCCAGCGAAAGCTCGCGGAGCCGATCGTCAAAGTTCAGCTCCGGTGCGATAGCGAAATGCTGGCGAATGATTTCTGCGCTTCCGCGCGCGCGCCCCAATGGGCTCGCTATGATCCGGACGGATTGGGCCTCTGGCAGTGCGCCGAGCAGCCGCCCGATGGCAAGGGCTTGGGCGATGCCCGTCTCGGTCAATGGCGAGTCGAATCGGCCCTGATATCGCCTCTGCAAATTCCATTCAGTCTCGCCGTGGCGGACGAGAAAAATCGTGCCGATCACGACTGCCGAAGCCGGTAAAGTACATGGCGGCGCAACGGGTGCCCTGGCGGCAGCCGCGGATGCTCGAAATCGAAATCCTCTGCCGGGTCGCAGGTCATCCCGAGCTTTTCCATGATCCGCCGCGAGGCTAGATTCGCCGGCACCGTAAAGGCGACGATTTCGTTGAGACCGAGTTCGGGCGAACCCGTCATCGATCACGGCCCGCGCGGCCTCATAGGCATATCCCCGTCCCCAGTAAGGACGGGCTAAGCGCCAGGCGGCCTCGACCGCCGGTGCGAACGGCAGGGCGAAACGCAAATTGCTCAGGCCGACGACGCCGATAAACGGCGCTTCACCGGGAAGCTCGACGACCCAGGGACCGAAGCCGTGGTCGTGCCAATGCGTGCGGGCCGCCACGACCCAGGCCTCCATGGCTGCGCGGTCCGCAAAGGGCGCGAGGTATTGCATGACAACGGGATCGGCCGAAAGCTCGGCGAAAGCCGCGACATCGTCATCATGCCATTGGCGCAGCAGCAGGCGCGCGGTGCGCAGCGCCGCTGTCACGGCTACTTCTTCTTGTCGCCTGCGCCGGGCATGTTGGAAAAAAACATTTGCTGCAGCTGCTCAAACCCTTTGAGCGTCGCCGGCAGCCAAGTCTTCAGCATCGCCTCCGGGTCCATGCCCTTGAGTAGGGTTCTCAAACGCTGCTCGACTTCCGGCAGCAGCGCCTCCTGCAGCGGCTTCACGTCCGGCAACCCGAAGAAGGCGCGTGCCTCGTCCGGAGTGCAATCAATGTCCACCTTGAACTTCATCGCGGCCGCCTCCTCCTACCGTCGCGGATTTTGCCCCAATCTGCGCAAAGAAGCACCAGTCCCATGGGAAATCGGGGATTATGGGGCTGTCCTTGCCAAACGTCTTCTGGCACCGCTTCTTCTGAAGGCGTCTCGGCTGCGCTGGCATTATTGACCCGATACGGTTACACTCAACCGGCGCTTGCAATAGGGTAGGGTATGGTCGCCAAGGTGCGGACCGTTGCGTTTCACGGGGTCGAGGTCATCGAGGTCGAGACCCAGGTGACGATCGCCTCCGGGTTGCCGGCCTTTACCGTGGTCGGATTGCCGGACAAAGCGGTCGCCGAATCGCGCGAGCGGGTCCGCGCCGGCGCTCGCCTCGCTGGGCCTCGGGCTGCCGCCGCGGCGGATCACCGTCAACCTCGCCCCCGCCGACGTGCTCAAGGAGGGGAGCCATTTCGACCTGCCGATCGCGCTCGCTCTGCTGGCGGCGATGGACGCATTGCCGGCGGACGAACTCGGCAGCTACATGGCGCTCGGCGAGGTGGCGCTCGACGGCGCGCTGACGAGCGTTGCCGGCGTATTGCTCGCAGCATTGGCGGCGGCGAGCCGCGGCAGCGGCGTCATCTGCCCGGCCGAATGCGGCGGCGAGGCGGCCTGGGCGGGCGAGGTGGAAGTGATCGCCGCGCCGAACCTCTTGGCGATTGTCAATCATTCAAGGGCACCCAACTTCTGCCGCCGCCCGAGCCGCGGCTCGCGCCGTCGCGCTCGGCCGAGCTCGACCTCGCCGATGTGAAGGGCCAGGAGAGCGCCAAGCGCGCCCTCGAAATCGCCGCGGCAGGCGGCCACAATTTGCTGATGGTCGGCCCGCCGGGCGCCGGCAAGTCGATGCTGGCGGCGCGTCCGCCCGGCATCCTGCCGCCGCTCGAACCAGCCGAGGCGCTCGGAACTATGTAGCAAACTCAGTTTGACAGCGGGAAGCGCGGCAGGGGCGGTCAACTCGAAGCCGGTCAGACCAACCGGCACCAGCGTAGCAATTTCGCGAAGGCGAGAAACGCCCGCATCTTAAATCTCTGCCCTTTGGTCAGCGTCAAATGTTGATCGGTGACCTCGCTTCGCCCCTTATCAACCCGCCGCAACGTGAGGCTGTTTCTGTCTGACATACGCAGGTTATGCCAGCGGGGGGTTGCGCAATCGTTAACTGCCGAGCCCGAAAATCGGGCGGCAAATGGGGCCACTATTTGCCGACGCTCGGTAGCACTCTGGCGCAGGGGCGTTATCCCACCTTCTCTTTGATCGGGAGGCAGAGGAGGTAGGCCTACATAAATCGCAACAGAATCATCAGGCGCGGCGGTCCCTTCCAGATGCTCCTTGCTGTATTGGATATCAGCCGCGCTGAACATTTTGATCAGAGTCTTGCCGTTTATCGGCTCTGGTTTTATGCCAGCGACAACGTCGGAAGAGAAAAGCAGGCAGATCCCGCGATTCTCGGACTTATAAATAAAGCAGACTGGGAATCTACGTCCCAATGATGAGCGCGGAAAACTTGTATCAAACGTCTGCAAAATGCTGGGACTCACCAGTGCTTGAATATAACACGGGGATCTTAAACCGACGATCTGCAGGGAATGTTATCGAGAGGCAAACCGAGATCTTCGGCTTGCTTTTCGAGAGTGGCCATTTTCCTTCGAGATCATCTATCCGTCTAGCTAATGCTTCGTTATCGGTTCTGAACTTTGTTATCTCCGATGGGCTATTGATCTAGAAGTAAATGCACAGTGGGCCGACAATCGCCACCATAGGTCGCGCCCGCCGAGAGCGCGCGCATCGCACTGCGGGTGCGTGCCCGGTTGCGCGCCGTTCGGCGCCTCGCGCGAATGGCGGGTTGCGCTGCGCTCCGCCCGTCTAAGGATTGCTCATGGATACCTCTCGGCTGAGCTGGTGTTGTTGAACTCGACGGCGCTATACTCAACCGGCGCTTGCAATAGGGTAGGGTATGGTCGCCAAGGTGCGGACTGTGGCGTTTCACGGGGTCGAGGTCATCGAGGTCGAGACCCAGGTGACGATCGCCTCGGGGTTGCCGGCCTTTACCGTCGTCGGGCTGCCGGACAAGGCGGTCGCCGAGTCGCGCGAGAGGGTCCGTGCGGCGCTCGCCTCGCTGGGCCTCGGGTTGCCCCCGAGACGGATCACCGTCAACCTTGCCCCGGCTGACGTGCTCAAGGAGGGCAGCCATTTCGACCTGCCGATCGCGCTTGCTCTGCTGGCGGCGATGGAGGCGCTGCCGGCGGACGAGCTTGGCGGCTATATGGCGCTCGGAGAGGTGGCGCTCGACGGTTCGCTGACGAGCGTCGCCGGCGTGCTGCTCGCGGCATTGGCGGCGGCGAGCCGCGGAAGCGGCGTCATCTGTCCGGCCGAATGCGGCGGCGAGGCGGCCTGGGCGGGCGAGGTGGAGGTGATCGCGGCGCCGAGCCTCTTGGCGATCGTCAATCATTTCAAGGGCACCCAACTTCTGCCGCCGCCCGAGCCGCGGCTCGTGCCGTCGCGCTCGGCCGGGCTCGACCTCGCCGATGTGAAGGGCCAGGAGAGCGCCAAACGCGCGCTCGAAATCGCCGCCGCGGGCGGGCACAATTTGCTGATGGTCGGCCCGCCGGGCGCCGGCAAGTCGATGCTGGCGGCGCGCCTGCCCGGCATCCTGCCGCCGCTCGAACCGGCCGAGGCGCTGGAGCTGGGCATGATCCAGTCGGTGGCGGGCGGGCTGCGCAGCGGCGGGTTGTCGCGCGAGCGGCCGTTCCGGGACCCGCATCATTCAGCGTCGCTCGCGGCCTTGGTCGGCGGCGGACCGCGCCCCCGGCCGGGTGAGATTTCGCTCGCGCATCAAGGGGTCCTGTTTCTCGATGAGCTGGCCGAGTTCAATCGCGCGGCATTGGAGGCACTGCGCCAGCCGCTCGAGACCGGCCGCGTCAGCATCGCCCGTGCCCAGGGGCACGTCACCTATCCGGCGCGCTTTCAGCTGATCGCGGCAATGAACCCGTGCCGCTGCGGCCACTTTGCCGAACTCGCCTGCGGACGGGCGCCGCGCTGCGCCGAAGACTACCAGGGCCGGCTGTCGGGCCCTCTACTGGACCGCATCGACCTGCACATCGATGTCGCGGCCGTGGCGCCGGCGGATCTCGCGCTGCCGCCCGCCGCCGAGGGCAGCGCGGCGGTCGCCGGCAGGGTCACGGCGGCCCGCGTCCGGCAGGCCAAGCGCTATGCGGGGCTGCCCGCCGAGCGCGGCATCCGCACCAATGCCGAGGCGGACGGCGCGTTGCTCGACGAGGTCGCCACCCCCGAGCCCGCCGGCCGCGCGCTGCTCGCCCGGGCGGCCGAGCGGCTGCGTCTGTCGGCGCGCGGCTACCACCGGGTATTGCGCGTCGCCCGCACTCTGGCCGACCTCGAAGGCGCGCAGCTCGTCGCCCGCCGCCATATCGCCGAGGCGCTGAGTTACCGCCGGATGAAGGGGATGCCCGAGCGAGACGTGCGGCGAGGCTAGCGAGTGCGACAATTTGCCTTCGTTCCGCTGCTTTTTTTGCATGGCGTTTATGCGCTGCGGGACGGAACGGACGGCCGTTACGGTCTGTTACCCTTGTGAAATCGCAAGGATACGGGATAGTCATGAACACTAGTGGATTAGAACTGATTGCGACACGGTGCAACACCATGCATTTCGAAGACAATTTTCCTTCGTCTTTGATACTCGGGTGCGAAATTCCCGTGATGAACGAGACCGACACTTTCGAGGAACAGATCCGGAATTTCCTCGACGGCAGGACGCACGGGGAGGATCTCCTCCATGCGCTCCATGACCATGTCCTCGATGAACCGATCCCGGAACGGATGCGGGCGCTGTTCCGGGCGGGATCAGCCGACTAAGGCTGATCGGGGACGAGGGGCAGCACGCCGCCGCCGACCTCGTCCCAAATCCTGATCCTGTGCGTCGGCTCGCGGATGAAGAGGAGGCTGACGGCAACTCCGACCGCGGCGATCGCCATCGGATAAAACAGCCCGCTCAGGGCGACGCCGGTATCGCGGCAATCGAGGCTCCGGCGGCCGGAACCAGCCCGCCGAAGACGCCGTTGCCGACGTGGTAAGGCAGCGACATAGCCCGGCAAGAGTCCGAGCGGCTCGGCGCGGCGGACGCGCTGCGAATGGCGTCGTCGAATTCATCTGTCCCTCGGCCGATCCTTGCGACGGCAATTATTTGCGCCCCTGACCGGCACCCTGTCCTGAACCAGTCGGAGTCTGGAGCGCTGATGCCGCCACCCCCGTACCGAGAAAGTATTGTGGGCTTGCAGCAGCCCATCTAAAACGGGGCCGTAATCCGCCGTGAGGTAGACCGCCGGGCATGACGCACCGGAAGGGCGCAGGCGACAGGTCCAGCAGGGAGGGAAGCAACCATGAGCTCTTACCGCGCGGCGATGTGGGCGCGACGCAGCTTGCTCCGGAGCGGAGGCGCGCTATTCGCCGCGTCGGCGCTGCCGCGCTTTGTCCGAGCCGCCGAGACCCATCCTGCGCTGGGCACCTACCCGGTAGGCTCGGCCGGCGCTTCGGTATTCATCGGCATCACCGTGCCGCGCACCGGCACCTACGCCGTTCAGGGCGAGGATGAACTCAAGGGCTACATGCTCGCGGTCGAGCACATCAACAGCGGCGACCCGCTGATCAAGAAGATCTCGCCGAAGACGACGAAGGGCGTGCTCGGCAAGGAGGTCAAATACGGCGTCGCCAATTCCGAAGCCAAACCGAATACTGCGGTGCAGGAGCAGTCGCGCTTTATCAGCGAGAACAAGGCCGTGCTGATGACCGGCTCGACGTCGAGCGCGGTCGCGGTGGCGCTCAACAAATTCGCGCAGCGCGAAAAGGTGCTCTACGTCTGCGGCATCTCCGGCTCCAACGACACCACCGGCAAGGATTGCGTCCGTTACGGCTTCCGCCAGTGCTTCTACGGCCAGACCGCCGCCGCAGCGATCGGCCCGGTGATGCTCAAGGTATATGGCAAGAACAAGAAGGCCGCCTATCTGACGCCGGACTACACCTATGGCCACACCGTCCAGAAATCGATGGAGGATTATCTCGCTAAGAACGGCGGCTGGACCACGGTGACCAACCAGGTCGCGCCACTCGGCGCCCCCGACTACAGCTCCTACCTGCTTAATGTCACCAATTCCGGCGCCGATTATCTGCTCAACATCAATTGGGGCCACGACGCCGTCCTGTCGATCCAGCAGGCCGAGCAGTTCGGCATCTTCAACAAGATGAAGCTGGTGATTCCCTACCAGATCCCGTTTTTGTCGAAGGAGGTCGGGGCGAAGGTCATGGAAGGGGTTTACGCCGCCACCGATTTCTGGTGGACGCTCGAGGACAAATTCCCCGTCGCCAAGATGTTCGTCGACGCGTTCCAGAAGAAATACGACTACCGGCCGGAATGGGGCGCCGAAAACGCCTACATGCAATTCGCCTTGTGGGCTGACGCCTGCGAGCGCGCCGGCAGCTTCTATCCGCCCGATGTGATCAAGGCGTACGAGGCGGGCAATCACAACAACTCGACGGTCGGCGACGTCTATTTCCGCGCCGCGGATCACCAGCTAGTGCGGCCGGTCATCATCGTTCAGGGCAAGGCGCCCGGGGCGATGAAGAACCCGGAGGATTTCTGGGAAGTGACGGAGATCGTGCCCGGCGCCGGCCTGATGCAAGCGCCGGATGCTTTCGGTTGTCAACTCGGCGATTACACGTAAGGAAAGCGGCGTCCTGCATGCGGGCTGCTGTCGTCGCCCGCCTGTCGGTCGCTGATTCCCTTCGCCATGTTCTGCGCCCACCAACGCATATGATCACTTGGCCTAATTTCGTCTCGCAATTGTTCAACGGGCTGGCGTCAGGTGCGCTGTTGGCGCTGATCACCTCGGGCCTGACGATCATCTATGGCACCTTGGGCGTCTTGAACTTGGCGCACGGCGCCATGTTCATGCTCGGCGGCTATGCCGGATACATCGCATTCCAAGCGACCGATTCGTTCGCCATCGCCGTGCTTGCTGGCGCGCTGTTCCTGGTGGTGGTCGGCAGTGTCATCGAGCTGGTGATCATCCGCCACTTCTACGCCCGCCCGCCCGAGGATCAGCTCTTGGTGACCTTCGGGATCGGCATCGTCATCGTCGAACTGGTGCGCTTCGGCTTCGGGAGCCTGAGCAAGACCGTGGCGCCGCCCTCCTGGGCCGCCGGCGTCACCCCGATGGGGTTCCTGGTCTATCCGACCTACCGAATTGTCGTGCTGGCAATCGCCGCGGTCGCGCTCGGAGCGCTTTACGTCGTCCTATACCGCACCCGGCTGGGCATGATCGTGCGGGCGGGGATCGAGGATTCCGGCATGGTCGGGATGCTCGGCATCAACGTTTATCGCGTGTTCATGGTGGTGTTCGGAATCGGCGCAATGGCGGCCGGGTTCGCTGGCATCGTCAACGCGCCGGTGGTGTCGCTGACCCCCGACATGGGCGAATCGATCCTGGTGCAGACCTTCGTCGTCGTCGTCATCGGCGGCGTCGGCTCGTTCCCAGGCGCGATCCTCGGCGGACTGGTCGCCGGCGAGATCCTCAGCCTGACCTCGATGATCGACCCCGCCTATTCCGACGTCATGCTGTTCGCGGCGATGACCTTGGTGCTGCTGCTGCGCCCGCAGGGCCTGCTCGGCGTGCCGAGCCGCGAGTGAGCGTGAGCGTTCGATGCTGCGCCGACGCCCGCTGTTGATCGAGGCGCTGACCGCCCTCGGTCTGATCGCCGCGCCCTTCGTCCTGCCGCATCTCGACTTTGCGCCCAACACGGTCAACCAGATCCTGGTCTGGGGCCTGTTCGGCATCGGCTTCGACATCCTGTTCGGCTACACCGGGCTCTTGTCGTTCGGGCAGGCGGCGTTTTACGGCACCGGCGGCTTCATTGCCGCCTATCTGCTGACCAACAATCTGATGACGAACGTCATCGGCGCCCTGGTCATCGGCACGATCGGGGCGATGCTGGCCGGCATCGTTGTCGGCGTGATCGCGCTGCGCCGCACCGGCATCTATTTCGCGATGATCACTGTCGCGATCGCCGAGATGTTCTTCTTCGTCGAGTTCTCGCCGCTGGCGGCCTGGACCGGCGGCGAGAACGGCCTGCCCGGCGTTCCGACCCCGAAATTCGCATTTCTCGGCTTTTCGTACCAAGTCGGCACCGACTGGTCGATGTACGGCTTTCTCGCCGTTTGCTACTTCGTCGGCATCTTCGTCGCGCTGCGCATCGTGCGCTCGCCGGTCGGCGCGATCTTCAGCGCGATCCGCGACAATCCGCTGCGGGCCCGCGCGGTCGGCCACGCGGTCGGGCGCTACAAGCTGACCGCCTTCGTGATCGCCGCCGCCTATGCCGGGTTTGCCGGCGGGCTGCTCGGCGTGCTGCAGGGCTTCATGCCGCCCGACGCCTTCACCTTCGACACCTCGGGCCAGCTCGTCATGCAGACCGCGATCGGCGGCGTCGGCACCCTGTTCGGGCCGCTGCTCGGCGCGGCGGTGTGGCTGTTTCTGCGCGATTTTCTGCAGGGTGCACTCGGGCTCGGCGCCACCTGGAAGCTCGTGCTGGGCGTCGTCTTCGTGCTCCTGGTGTGCTTCCTGCGCCGCGGCTTGATCGGCGGGTTGCGCGACCTGGTCGGACTGTTCGCCGCGCGTCGGCACCCGCCTGCGCCGGAGCAGGCGCCAGAGCTTGCCGCCGCGCCGGCAATAGCGAGCGTCGGCCCGGCGCGGCGTCGCCAGGACGGGGCGTTCGCCGGTCCGGTGCTGGAGGCGCGCGGCCTGACCAAGATGTTTGGCGGGCTGGTCGCCAACAGCAACATCGATTTTGCCGTCGAGCAAGGCGAGCTGCGCGCCATTATCGGCCCCAACGGCGCCGGCAAGAGCACGTTCTTCAAGATGCTGACCTGCGAGATGTCGCCGACGGCCGGCCGGATAATCTTTCACGGCCGCGACATCACCGGCATGGATGTCGCCGCGGTATGCCAGCTCGGCCTGACCAAGAGCTACCAGGTCAACCAGCTCTTCGCCCGCCTGACCTTGCGCGAAAATATCGTGATCGCCGCGCTTGCCGAGCGCCGCGGCACCTTCTCGCTCGACCTGTTGCGGCGCATCGGCCGCGTGCCCGGGCTTGATGTGCAGGTCGAGAGCACATTGGCGCTCGTCGGCCTCGGCGCACGCGCCGATGTGCCGGTCGCCGAACTCGCCTATGGCGAGAAGCGGCGGCTCGAGATCGGACTGGCGCTCGCCGCCTCGCCGTCATTGTTGCTGCTCGACGAGCCGCTCGCCGGAATGAGCCCGCGCGAGCGCGCCGAGACGGTGCAGCTGCTGAAGAACATCCGCCGCGGCCGCACGCTCGTGGTCGTCGATCACGACATGGACGCGGTGTTCGAGCTGGCCGAGCGGATCACGGTACTGCACGAAGGCGCGCTGCTCGCCGAAGGCACGCCGGCGGAGATCCAGCGCAACAGCCTCGTGCAGGAGGCTTATCTCGGCGGGGTTGCCGCAGCATGAGCACGCTCTTCGAAGTCGAGCGCATCAACAGCTTCTACGGCGACAGCCACATCCTGTTCGACGTCTCGCTTCGCGTCGAGAAGAACGAGGTCGTGGCGCTGCTCGGCCGCAACGGCGCGGGCAAGAGCACGACGCTGAAGAGCCTAATCGGCGCAGTTCGCCCGCGCTCCGGCCGCGATCGCGCTCGACGGCACGCCGACCCACGCGCTGCCGCCGCATGCAATCGCCGCGCTCGGACTGCAGCTCGTGCCGGAGGACCGCCGCATCTTCGGCAGCCTCAGCGTCGAGGAAAACCTGGTTCTCGCCGGGCTGACCGCGAAGTCGCGCTGGCCGCTCGAACGGGTCTGGGCGGTCTTCCCTCGCCTGCGCGAGCGTCGGCGCAGCCGCGGCACCGATTTGTCGGGCGGCGAGCAGCAGATGCTGGCGATCGCCCGCGCGCTGGTGCGCGACCCCAAACTCGTGCTGCTCGACGAGCCGTTCGAGGGGCTGGCGCCGATCATCGTGCGCGACCTGCTCGCCACCTGCCGCGCGCTCGCCGAGGCCGGCCAGACGATCCTCGTCGTCGAGCAGAACATCTCCGCCGCGCTGAGCCTTGCCGACCGTGTCTACATCATCAACAACGGTCACATGGTAGAGGAGCTGACCGCGCTGGCGGCGCGCGAGCAGCCTGAGGTGCTGCACCGCCATCTCGGAGTGTAGGCCGCGGTTATCCTCTCGTCCGCATCCAGCCGAACCGGGTGTTGCTCCGACCGAGACCCATCTCCGCGTATTGCTTTCTCATCTTGGTGAAGCGGTCGTCGGGAAGCAGGCTGGCCGGCGTGATCGGCGTCGGGTAGCCGACCCCTTGCAGCGCGTCGTCGATCGAACTCCCCGGCGGCATGTACAACTCATAATCCGTCAAGCTGCCTTGTTTGTAAGGGCTGCCTCGTGTGCCGACCGGCTGTGTCGCGGAGCCATACAAGCCGTAGAGCCGCGCGCTGTTCAGGCCGAGGATATTGCGCTTGGCTCCATAGTCGAACGATGGGTATTTCCACTTATCCTGCATCTGATCCGGGATCTGGAACCGCCACAGCGCGTCGATCTGCCATTGCGGGCCGCCGTACCAGAGTGAATCAGAGCCGAACGCGATGTGGTCGTCCCCCATGTAGTAGAGGAGCTGTCCGATCAGATGCGCCCACACCGTGGGGAAGGTCACGATCATCGAGGCCATCGTCGTCCCGAGCTCAGCGTAGACATTGCGCAGCGGGTAATGGCTCGAAGGCGAGGTCGATGACGGTTCTGCCCCCGCCTGGTATCTGCCCCCTGCGATCTGGGCGAACTGCGTGGACCATCGAATGTTCGGGACACTATGCCCGTGGCTGTCCCTGAGGACGGTCGGCGACATCGATCCCGGCAGGTTCTCAATATCCAGCAGGGCTTGGAGGTCCCAGAAGCTCGGCCGGAAGCAGGAGTGATAAATGATGAAGTTGAACTGTGGCCAGTCCGTAGCGGCTTTCACGATGTCGTCGGGGTTCCCGTAATCCGGCAAGTCGTTCGGACCGAAGGGCTGCGTTCCATTCGCTGACAGACCCTTGTGGATGCAGATGTTGAAGAAGCCGGGATGCTTCCTGAGCTGCCCTTTGTTCTGGGCAATGATTGCGTAAGTCGGATAGGCGATGGCCTCATCGTCAAGCCGCCACATCGTAAATTCGGCTCCCGGAGAAGCGCTGGCGGCGAACGCAACGTTATAGCCCTTCCACGAGTCCGGCTGGCAGAACTCGATTTGCCACTGCGTGTAGTCGCCAAAGGCTGGGTCCGCAAGGTTCCCGGGGCCGGGATAGATCTGCCCATGGGCGAGCGCCCGCCTCGAGCCTGCCAGCGTGTTAATAAAGTCGCGGCATTGCGAGGTCTGGTATCCCGTCAGAATCTCGCTGACGAGGCTCTCGGTAATGTTGGACGGTGCCCCAGGCGTAGTGCCGCCGGGTGGCGTGAACAGGGCGATGTTCGCGTTGCTGATGATCGAGACGCTGGTCTGGGCCTGGAGGTAAAGCCGGTTTATGTACTGCCCCAAATGGAACTCGCCGGCCGCCGTTGTCGGCGGGCCGGGATTCGGCGGCGAATCGGGGCCGAGCTGTGCCGGGTTCCAATCCGTCCAAGGGCTGCCGAGCTCGTCGACCCCAGCCGGGTTTCCGCCCGTGCCGTTGAAGGGGTTGGAGGTGTACCCCGCGCCTGCGGACACTGACCCCGGCCCCTGCGCGAGCGCTCTCAATCCTTGGGGGGTGTTTGTGCTGGACCGGACGATGTGCGTCTGGTCGTCGAACACGAACACGTCCGAGGGCGTTCCGCTCTCCGCGTAGGCCGCCGGTTCGTACATTTCGACCGGGTTCACCTTGAAGAACGGCTTGCCGAAAGCCTCGTTGATCGCAATGAAGGACGCGGCCAAACCGCCCGTGCCCTCGAGGAACTGGCGGCGGCTGACCCCGAGCTTTTTTGCGGCGGTCTCGGCCAGCTCCTTAATCCGGAACTCGACGTGCTGCTGCTGCTTCGTTTGCGGATGCGGCATATACTCGCCGTTTGAGATCATCCGAGTTGGAACCGGCGATTGAAACGGCTCGGTCTCTGCCGGAGCGCATTGTTCGAGCTGTTTGTCGCTGAGCCATGCGTCCTCTTCGCGCGAACCGGGACGCCTTGTCGGGTCAGCCATCGTTTCCTCCGTTTGATTGTTGCCCCAAGACTGGCGCCTTCCATGGGCCTTAACCAAAACCTTAGGTTAACACTCCCGGCTCCGTCAAGCTCGACCAGTTCTATCGGCGAGGGATTTCCTGAGCCCCGGATCGGCAGCTACGAGATCGGAATCTCAAGTTACAGCCGGTTGCCATCGCATTCTTTCCAATGCGGTGCCACGACGTTACATTACGAGATTGGAGATGGCACATGGCGGCATTACCCAAGCTCGCTCCCTCACGAATGACCATCGAGGATTTTCTCGATTGGCCCGGCGATAGCAGCGGAAACAAGTTCGAACTGGTCGACGGCGAACCGCGCGCCATGGCGCCGGCGAGCGTCTCGCACGGGATTATCCAGGCGACGCTGGCGCGCCTTCTAGGAACTCATTTGTCTGGGACACGCTGCTATGTCGTGGTCGAGCCGGGCATCATCCCGCGCGTGAGATCGGAGGCGAACATGCGGGTCCCGGATCTCGCGGTGAGCTGCGAAATCGACGATCGGGGTCTGCGGGCGCTGACCGAACCGACTCTAATCGTTGAAATATTGTCACCGAGCAACGAGTCCGAGACGCGCGAGAATGTGTGGGCCTACACGACAATACCCACCGTCCGGGAGATTTTGTTGATCCGCTCGACACGGATTGCCGCCGAACTGATCCGGCGCGGCGCGGACGGGATTTGGACTGCCAACCCTCAGCCGATCGATGCCGACGCAGCGCTGGTTCTGGAAAGTCTGGATTTTTCCTGCCCGCTAGCTGCGCTTTACGAGAATACGCATTTCGCCCGCGCCGGCGGCGGAGTTTGATCAGCGGCGCGGCAGCATCGGCCCGAGATCGCGGCCGCCGACGACGTGTATGTGAAAATGCGGGACTTCCTGATGGGCGGCGGCACCGGTATTCGAAAGAATGCGATAACCGCTTTCGGCAACTCCTCGCTCGCGGGCGATATGTCCCAGAGCGCGGATCAAGGCGGCGATCTCCTGCGCCGAAGCCTTCGCCGAAAAGTCGTCCAGGGAGACGTATTCCCCCTTCGGGATCACCAGGACATGCGTCGGGGCTCGCGCGGTGATGTCGTCAAAGGCGAGCACGTGCTCATCCTCATAGACCTTGTTGCAGGGGATCTCGCCGCGCAGGATGCGGGCGAAGACGTTGTTGCCGTCGTAGACCATCGGTTCGCCTCGGCTGGGGGTCAGAGCTTGGCGCGGGCGCGTTTTTCGGCAATGCCGGAGGTGCCTTCGCGGCGGGTCAACTCCGCCGCGACATCTGCAGGGGAAATGCCGGCGGCGGCCCACAGCACCAGCAGGTGATAGAGCAGGTCGGCGCTCTCTCCTGCAAGCGCCGCCGGGTTGTTCCCGACACCCTCGATCACCGCCTCGACCGCCTCTTCGCCAAGCTTTTGGGCAATCTTGGCGCGGCCTCGGGAAAAGAGGCGCGCCGTATATGAGGTTTGCGGATCGGCGCCGCGGCGCGACTGAATGACCTGCCACAGCCGGTCGAGGGCGGGACCCAGCTCTTCTTCGGCCATGGCTCAACGCCGCACCGGGATGCCGCAAGCGGCGAGCCGCGCCTTGGCCTCGCCGATCCGGTAAGTTCCGAAATGAAAAATCGAGGCGGCGAGGACCGCGGTGGCATGGCCGTCGCGGATGCCCTCGACCAGGTGGTCGAGGGTGCCGACGCCTCCCGAGGCGATGACCGGGACGCGAACCGCGTCGGCCACGGCGCGGGTCAATGGAATGTCGAACCCCGACTTGGTGCCGTCCCGGTCCATCGAGGTCAGCAGGATCTCGCCGGCGCCGTAATCGGCAAGCCGGCACGCCCATGCGACAGCGTCGATCCCCGTCGCCCGGCGGCCGCCATGGGTGAACACTTCCCATCGTCCAAGGGCCGCTGCTTTGGCGTCGATCGCCGCGACAATGCATTGGCTGCCGAATTTCTGGGCCGCCTCTCGCACGAATTCGGGGCGAGAGACCGCGGCGGTGTTGATCGAAACCTTGTCGGCTCCGGCGAGCAGCAAGCGGCGGATATCCTCGATCGTCCGCACACCCCCGCCGACGGTCAGCGGCATAAAACATTCCTCGGCCGTGCGCCGCACCAAGTCATAGAGTGTGTCGCGGTTTTCCGCGCTGGCGGTGATGTCGAGAAAACAAAGCTCATCGGCGCCTTCTCGGTCGTAGAACCGGGCCTGCTCGACCGGATCGCCGGCGTCCACGAGATCGACGAAATTGACCCCCTTGACGACACGCCCATCCTTGACGTCGAGACAGGGGATGACCCGCATCTTCAGCAAGACGGTTTCTCCGCCAACAGGCGTAGCGCCGCTTGCGGGTGGATGCGCCCATCGTACAGCGCGCGGCCGCAGATGATACCGGCGATCCCGTCCGCCTCGTGTGCCTTCAGCGCGGCGATATCGGCAAGCGTCGAGACCCCGCCCGAGGCGATCACTGGGACCCCGACTTGTCGAGCCAGATTGGCCACGCCCGCTGCGTCGATGCCCGAGAGAGTCCCGTCGCGGGCGATATCGGTGTAGATCAGAGCGGCCACGCCGCAATCCTCGAACCGGCGGGCGAGTTCGACGACGCCGACTTTTGTCTTTTCGACCCAGCCTTCGATGGTGGCGCGCCCGTCGAGCGCGTCGATAGCAACGGCGATTGCACCGAGGTGGTCCGCAGCGGCATGGCGAACCAGATCGGGATTGCGCAAGGCGGCGGTGCCGAGCACCACACGGTCGATACCCAGCGCCAGCCAGTCGTCGATCGCGCGGCGGTCGCGGATGCCGCCGCCAAGCTGAATTCGCAGATCGACCGCGGCGCGGATCGCCTCGACCGCTTCGCCGTTGACCGAGCGGCCGGCGAAAGCGCCGTTGAGGTCGACGACATGCAGCCAGGAGAAGCCGGCTTCGGCGAATTGGCTCGCCTGGGCGGCGGGATCCGCGCTGAACACGGTGGCGCTCGCCATCTCGCCGCGGAGGAGGCGAACGCAGGCGCCATCCTTGAGATCGATGGCAGGGTAGAGGATCACGTTGCCGCCGGCTCGTCCTCGAGGAGCTTGTAATAGTACTGCCCAGGTATGATCCGCCCCTCGACCTGTGCGTAAACCGGATGCGTGCCCCAGCGCCTGTAGCCCAAATTCTCATAGAGCGCGATGGCCGCTCGTTGGCTATCGCGAAGATCGAGGTTGAGGACCGTCAGGCCGAGCTCCCGGGCGAGATGCTCGATCTCACGCACGATGCCGCGGCCCAGCCCGCGGCCACGTGCCCATGGCGCGACAAAGGCGCTGGTCAGGGTTCCGGCGAAGGCCTGCGCCTCGTTGTTGCGCGGCGCCCGGCTCAGCTGCGCCGAGCCGGCGATGATGCCGTCGAGTCGGCCGATGACGAGCCGGCGTTCGGGGACAAGCAGCACGCCTTTCCAATAATTCTCGAGCACCTGCCGCGGCGGCGGCCTCAGCCAACCAAAGCCGCCGCCTTCGGTGATGGCGCTCTCGGTAGCCTCGCAGAGGTCGTCGAGATCCGTGCCCGAGAATTTGGTCAGCCGATCGACAGATATAGTTCCGTCAGTTCGCATATCGCTCATGGACGCCAACGCAAGAAATTTCCTATCAGCCGCAGCCCCGCCTCCTGGCTCTTTTCGGGATGGAATTGAGTTCCCGCAACATTGTCCCGCGCGATCACCGCCGCCAGCGGCCCGCCGTAATCCGTACTGGCGACGAGGTCGGCGGGGTCGGCCAGGCAGAAGTGATAGCTGTGGACAAAATATGCGTGCACCCCGGCGCCGAGCCCGCCGAGGAGCGGGTGCGCCCTCCGCGGCTCGATCTCGTTCCACCCCATGTGCGGGATCTTCAATGCCGGGTCGGCCGGGTCCATCGCCACGACCTCGCCCGCGATCCAGCCCAGGCCTTCGACGGTCTCGAACTCGCGACCGGCTTGCGCCATTAGCTGCATTCCGACGCAAATGCCGAGAAACGGGCGGCCACGGATCACGACGGCTTCGTGAAGCGCGCTTTCGAGACCGGGGTCGGCGCTCAGCCCACGCCGGCAATCGGCGAACGCACCGACGCCGGGAAGGACGATGCTGTCCGCCGCAGCAATGGCCGCCGGCGAGCTGGTCACCCTTATTTCGGCACGAATTTCATTCTCCGCCGCCGCACGCTCGAAAGCCTTGGCCGCCGAGCGCAGATTGCCCGAGCCGTAATCGACGATGGCAACGATCATGCCAAGCTGCCGCCGAGGACACCCTTGGTCGAGGGGATGGCGCCGGCTCGCCTCGGATCTATTTCGACGGCTTGGCGCAATGCCCGGGCCAGACCTTTAAAGCACGATTCGACGATATGGTGATTGTTTTCGCCGTACAGGTTTTCGACATGCAGGGTTACCCCGGCCGACTGAGCGAAAGCCTGAAACCATTCCTTGAAAAGCTCGGTGTCCATTTCGCCCAGCTTTGGCCGCGTGAAATTGACTTTCCAGATCAGGTAGGGCCGGTTCGAAGCGTCGAGGCTGACCCGGGTGAGGGTCTCGTCCATCGGGATGACCGCGTGGCCGTAACGCGCGATGCCGGCGCGGTTGCCGAGCGCGCGCGACACCGCCTCGCCGACGACATAGCCGGTGTCTTCGGTGGTATGGTGGAAGTCGATGTGCAGATCCCCTTCCGCATGCAGGGTCAAGTCGATCAGGCCGTGCCTGGCGAGCTGCTCTAGCATGTGATCGAGAAAACCGATGCCGGTCGAGACCTCCGCAGCGCCGCTGCCGTCGAGGTCCACTCGGCCGCTGATCCGGGTCTCCTTCGTGTTGCGTTCGACCGTCGCCACCCGCACGATACTCTCCTCGCTAGCTGCGTCTGCGGCGCTTTCTTGTAACAACTTTCGCGAGCGCTTTCCACTGCGGGGGCATTCGGCGCCGCGGCGAGCCGCGCTTGACCCCGATCCCGCCCACCTTACATCTCAGTTTCCCGGGGATTGCCTACGCTTCAATTTCCCGTGAGTTCCCTGCGCAGCCATCGGACGCCGACACACGCATGGATCATTCCGCCGACGAGCTGTGGCGCGGCACGACAATTCTCTGCCTGCGCAAGGGCGGTCAGGTCGTGGTTGCCGGCGACGGCCAGGTCACAATGGGCCAGACGGTGGTCAAGTCGAATGCCCGAAAGCTGCGCCGTCTTGCGGGCAGTTCGGTGATCGCCGGCTTTGCCGGCGCGACCGCTGATGCGATCACCCTGTTCGAGCGGCTCGAAGGCAAGCTCGAGCAATATGCCGGGCAGCTCTCCCGCGCCTGCGTCGAGCTCGCCAAGGATTGGCGCACGGACCGCTATCTACGCCGGCTCGAGGCGATGATGGCGGTCGCCGACAAGAGCGTCTCGCTGATCCTTTCGGGCACCGGCGACGTACTCGAGCCGGAGGACGGCATCATCGGCATCGGCTCGGGCGGCGGTTACGCGCTGGCCGCGGCGCGCGCACTGATAGCCATCGACGGCATGGACGCCGAGGAAATCGCGCGACGCGCCATGGCGATCGCCGCCGGGATCTGCATTTATACCAACGATAAGATCACCCTCGAGAAACTCGAATACTGAGGCGGACACCATGAGGCGCTTGTTGCAAGCCGGTATCGTCAGAGCGAGCGTCTCCCCTAGATGACCTCCTTCAGCCCGCGCGAGATCGTCTCCGAACTCGACCGCTTCATCGTCGGCCAGCACGAGGCCAAGCGCGCGGTCGCGATCGCGTTGCGCAACCGCTGGCGGCGCCAGCAGCTCAGCCCTGAGCTGCGCGAAGAGGTACTGCCGAAGAACATCCTGATGATCGGGCCGACCGGTTGCGGCAAGACCGAGATTTCGCGGCGGCTGGCGAGGCTCGCCCAGGCTCCCTTTGTCAAGGTCGAGGCGACCAAGTTCACCGAGGTCGGCTATGTCGGCCGCGACGTCGAGCAGATCGTGCGTGATCTCATCGAAATTGCGATCGGCATGACCCGCGAGCGGCTGCGCAAGGAAGTCGAGCCCAAGGCCGAGATCGCCGCCGAGGAGCGCGTGCTCGAGGCCCTGGTCGGCTCGGGCGCCAGCGCCGACACCCGCCAGAAGTTCCGCAAGATGCTGCGCGAAGGCGCGCTCGACGACCGCGAGATTGAAGTCGCGGTTCAGGAGAGCGCCGCGGCGAACCTGCCCACCTTCGAGATCCCCGGCCTGCCCGGTGCGCAAATGGGGATGCTCAACCTCGGCGACATTTTCGGCAAGGCTTTTGGGACGCGTGCCAAGCCCAAGCGGATGACGGTTGCCGACAGCCATCGCGTGCTGGTCGCCGAAGAGAGCGACAAGCTGTTGGACCAGGAGATGGTGGTGCGCGAGGCGACGACCGCCGTGGAGCAGAACGGCATCGTCTTCCTCGACGAAATCGACAAGATCTGCGGGCGCGGCGAGCGCGCCGGCGGTGGCGGTCCCGACGTCAGCCGGGAGGGGGTGCAGCGAGACCTCTTGCCGTTGATCGAGGGCACGACCGTCGCGACCAAGCACGGCGCGGTCAAAACCGACCACATCCTGTTCATCGCCTCGGGCGCTTTCCACCAGACCAAGCCGTCCGATCTGCTGCCCGAACTGCAGGGCCGATTGCCGATCCGGGTGGAATTGAAGGCGCTCGACCGCAACGACTTCCGGCGCATCCTGGTCGAGCCGGAAGCCAGCCTGATCAAGCAATACAAGGCGTTGCTCGCGACCGAGGGGGTCACGCTCGATTTTGACGAAGCTTCGATCGACGAACTGGCGCTGTTGGCCGAGGAGATCAACGCGGCGATCGAGAATATCGGGGCGCGCCGTCTCCACACGATCCTCGAGCGCCTACTCGAGGAGATCAGCTTCACCGCCTCCGACCGGCTCGAAGGGACGCAGGTCACGATCGACCGCGCCTATGTTCGCGAGCGGGTCGGCACCCTCGCGCAAAACGCCGACCTATCCCGCTTCATCTTGTAGGGCGCCCGATCACCGCAGAGCCGCTCTGCTCACGCTCTGTTGAACCGGGAGGTCGACAAAACGCGGTAGTGTGACGGCATGACCAAAACTGGCCTGCTGTTCGCTCTAGTTTTTTTGGCCCTCGGGATTGCGCCGCTGCAGGCGGGCGAGCGCCCGACCGTCGTCGAGCTGTTCACTTCCGAGGGTTGCTCATCCTGCCCGCCCGCCGATGCGTTGCTCGCCGAGCTCGCCGGCCGGCCCAATGTCTTGGCGTTGTCGTTCCATGTCGATTACTGGGACAGGCTCGGCTGGAAGGACCCGTTTTCCAGCCCCGATGCGACGCGTCGTCAGCACGGCTACGCCGAGCTTCTGGGACTTGCGACGGTCTACACGCCGCAAATCGTCGTCGATGGCATATGGCAGGCGGTCGGTTCGGACCGCAGCGAGGTCGAGCGGGCTTTGGGTTCGGCGAGGCGCGACCGCGACGAGGTGCCGGTCGCCCTCGAGTTCGATCACGGCCGCGCACAGATCACGATGGGTCCGGGCGGCGACGGGGTTGCGGCGACCCTCCTGCTGATCGGTTTCGACCGACGGCACGTTACCGCGGTGGCGCGAGGCGAGAATGGCGGCCGCACTCTGTCTCATGTCGACGTGGTGCGCAGCATCGAGGAGGTCGCGCCATTCGACGGCCGGGCGAGAACGATCGAGGTGCCGATTCGCTCACCCGGTGATCGCCTCGCGGCGGTCCTGCAGGCCCAGGACGGTCGGGTTCTGGGGGTCGCGGTTCGCGATACCGACGCCCGCTGACTGCCTGCGCCGGTGCAGCACGCTATGGCGTTGCAGCGGCGGAGATGGCTGCCTCGTGCGCCGCGGCTAATTCCGCGTCCTTGGCCTTGGCTCTCGCAACCGAAGGCCGCGCGCCGCAGCGGCTGATGTAGCCGGTAATCACCGGAAGCTCGGGTACCAGCTTGAACATCGTGGTCCAGGTCAGAGCCGTGCCCCACAGCACGTCGGCCGCGGTAAATCGCTCGCCCAGCAGATAGGGCCCCTCGGCAAGCTGCGCGGTCAGCGTCCTGAGCATGGTCTCAAAGTCGCCATAAGGCGACATCGGCTGCGGCGCCGGGTCACGGTGGGTGGCGCTGTCGATGACGGCGGGTTCGAAGCACGCGGCGTAGAATACCATCCACCGCAGATAGGGGCCGCGCAGCGGATCGCCGAGCGGCGGGGCGAGCCGGGCCTCCGGGAACAGATCGGCCAGGTAGAGGAAGACCGCGACCTGTTCGGTGATGAGAGCATCGCCGTGCTTCAGCGCCGGCACCTTTCCCATCGGGTTGATCGCGAGATATTCGGGCCGGCGCTGTTCTCCGGCTTTCATGTTGAGCACGCGCAGTTCGTAGGGCACGCCGAGCTCTTCGAGCAGGGTCAGCGCGCCGGAAGATCTCGTATTCGGCGAGTGAAAAAGGGTGACTTTGAGATCGTCTGCCATGTCGTCCCCATTTGCCAGCGGTCCTCTCGTTGTAGAGTATCTCGCATGAGCTGGTCGAGGGACGATCAGGCGACCGGGCGCCGCGGTTATCACCACGGCAATCTGCGCGAGGCGTTGATACGCGCCGCTCTCAGCCTGATTGCCGAAAAGGGGCCGGCAGGGTTCACCTTCGCCGATGCGGCGCGCTCGGCCGGAGTCAGCTCGGCGGCTCCGTACCGGCATTTTCGCGACCGGCAGGCATTGCTCGCCGATGTCGCGCGCCGCGGCTTCGAACTCTTCGAGGAGCGGCTCAACCGCGCCTGGAACGAGGGAAGGCCCGACCCGTTCCTCGCCTTCGAGAATGTCGGCCGCGCCTATCTCGCCTTTGCGCGGGAAGAACCCGCTTTCTACTCGGCCATGTTCGAGGCGGGCTTGCCCTTCGATGGCGATCCCGAGTTGCGCGAGGCCGCAGACCGCGCTTTTGCGGTGCTGCGCCGCGCGGCCGACGCCTTCTGCGCTCGCTTGCCCAGCGACCGCCGCCCGCCGGCTTTGATGATGAGCCTGCATTTGTGGGCCCTGGCGCACGGGATCGCCTCGTTGTTTGCGCGCGCCGACGGCGGGCGCCGCAAACTACCTATGAGCCCCGAGGAATTGCTGGAGGCGGGCGTGCTCGTCTACCTCCGCGGGCTCAGCCTGATCGACGACCCCCCGAAGTCTTGACAAGGGCGGTATCGAAACCCTATGTCAATGTTAGACACATTCACATGAGGGCCCTCGCATGACGCTCGCGGCAAAACTGGACGATTTAGGCAATCCAGCCTGGATTGCGCTGACGGTGGTGAGCTTCCTGATATGGTGGCCGCTCGGCCTCGTCGCTCTAGGATATCTAGTCGGCAGCGGGCGAATGGCACGCTGGACCGGCTGCGGCGCGCGGCGATGGCAGCAGCAAGCCCAAAGTAATCCCGGTAATCCCGGTAATCCCGATGGATGGTGGGGCATGCGGTCAAGCTCCAGCGGCAACCGCGCCTTTGACGAATACCGCACTGAAACCCTGCGCCGCCTCGAAGAAGAACAGCGCGAATTCAAAGCGTTTCTCGACCGCCTGCGTCATGCCAAGGACAAGGCCGAATTCGACGAGTTCATGGCCGAGCGCAGCCGGCGGCCCCAGAGCCCGCCTCCGCAGCCGGAAACCTGACCCCGTCGTCCTCTCCGCCCACTAGTGGGCGGAGAGGACCGCCCTTGACTTTTTCTCTTTTGCGCTAATTCCCGGCGGCGCGGAGCGGTTGGCGGGCGCCGGAAATCTGGCGCCGGATCAGGCGGGCGTAGAGGCCGCCCTGGGCGAGGAGCTCGCTGTGGCTGCCGGTCTCGACGAGATGGCCGCCGTCGAGCACTGCAAGGAGGTCGGCGTTGCGCACCGTCGAGAGCCGGTGCGCGATGACGATCGTCGTGCGGTCGCGCATCAGCGCGTCGAGCGCGCCGCGCACCTGCGACTCGCTGACTGCATCCAAATGCGAGGTCGCTTCGTCGAGGATCAAAGTCGGCGCGTTCTTTAGAAACGCGCGCGCGATCGCGACCCGCTGGCGCTGCCCGCCGGAAAGCTGCACGCCGCGCTCGCCGACCATCGTGTCGAGGCCTTCGGGCAGGCTCGCGACAAAATCGGCGAGCGCGGCCTGGTCGAGCGCGCGATGGATGGAGGCTTCGTCGGCCTCGGGCCGGGCGAGCGCGACATTGGCCCGCAGGGTGTCGTTGAACAGATAAGTGTCCTGCGAGACGAGCGAGATGCGTGCGCGCAGATGGTCGAGCTCGAACTCGCGCAGATCGACACCGTCGATCAGGATCCGGCCGAGGCCGGGATCCCAAAACCGCAGCAACAGATTGGCGATCGTCGTCTTGCCCGCGCCCGACGGACCGACCAACGCCATCGTCGCGCCGGCAGGAACCACGAGCTCGACATCGCTCAACGCCGGCCGGCGGGCTCCCGGATAAGTGAAGCCGACACGGTCGAAACGGATCGCCGAGCCGCCGCCCGGGGCGGGCGGGCGCAGCGGACCGTCGACGACCGCCGGCTGCTCGCGCTGCACGGCGTAATAGCGCCGGGTCGAGGCGATCGTGTCGGCGAGCTGGCGGCCAACCTGGGCGATCTCCGAGATCGGCAGGAACGAGGCCAATGCCAAAAGGATCAGCAAGGGCAGGGTGGTCGCCATCAGCTGATGTTCGGCGGCAAGCCGGGCGCCGACCACAGCGACCGCGAGCCCGCCGAGCCCGGTCACGATTTCGAGCTGAGCCGTCTGCGAGGAGAGATCGCGCAACAGTTCTAGGCGGATCCGCTGGTACCCGCGCACCAGATCCATAAAGCCACGCCGACGGCCGGCAACCGCCTGAAACGCCACGAGGTCGGATAGGCCTTGGATCGTCTCGGTCACATAAGCGCTGAGGAGCCCGAGGGCCTCGCGCGCTTGCGCCCCCAGATGATCGATCCGCGTCCGGGTCACGACCGGAGCGAGACCGGCATAGAGGACGAAGGGCAGCAATGCCAAGGCGATCGGCCAGGCGACGAATGCGAGCGTCAGCACCACCGCCGTCGGCACCATGACGGCGACGAGAGCCGGCGCCACCGTGTGGGCGAAGAAATATTCGATGGTCTCGACATCCTGGTTGGCGAGCGCGATCAGGTCGCCGGAGCGCCGGCGCACCAGATAGGCTGGCGCCAGGGTGTCGAGCTTGCGGAACAGATCGATCCGCATTTCCGCCAACAGCCGATAGGCGATGTCATGCGCCAGCCAGGATTCGAGCCAGTGGAGAAGGCCCGCGAGCGGCGCCGCCACTGCGAGCAGGATCAGCAGGTATCCGAAGGGAGCGCCCAACTTGACCGCGGCAACGGCGAGCGCACCGAGAATGCCGACGCCGATGAACGCGGCGACCCGCGCTATCCCGGATGTCACGACGATCGCGAAGCGCCGCCGCCACGGCTTGATGATCTGCATCAGTGTGCCGAGCGTCGCACCCCAGCCGACCGATCCCGCGGCCTCGGCCATCGCGTCGGTCGCCGTTGCCGCCTCGACATCGATCTTGTCGTGATCACCCACGACGCGAGCTGCCGAGTCGACTTCAACAATATCGTCATCGTCCCCTCGCTCTGCGGCTTGGGCGCCCATCAGCCGGTGATAGGGACCGTTGCGGCGGATCAGCTCGGCATGCCGGCCGCTTTCGACGATATGACCCTTGTCGAGGACGAGGATGCGGTCGGCGCCGATCACGCTCGACAGCCGGTGCGCGAGGATCAGGGTCGTGCGTCCTGTGGCCAGGCGGTCAATCGCCTGCTGGATCACCGCCTCGTTTTCCGCGTCCACCGAGGAGAGCGCTTCGTCGAGAATGAGGATCGGCGCATCCCGCAGCAACGCCCGGGCGATCGCCAGGCGTTGGCGTTGGCCGCCGGACAGCAGGACGCCCCGCTCGCCGATCATCGTGTCATAACCGTGCGGCAACAGCGAGATGAACTCGTGCGCATTGGCGTCGCGCGCCGCCGCCTCGATCTCGTCCCGCGTGGCGTCGGGCTTGCCGAGCCGCAGATTGTCTTCGACCGTGCCGTAGAACAGATAGGTGTCCTGGTGGACGACGGCGATCATCCGGCGGAGCGCTTCGGGATCGAGCGATTTGACGTCGTGACCGCCGATCTTGGCCGTGCCGCGCTGCGGGTCGAAGAGGCGCAGCAGCAGCCGCGCAACCGAAGACTTGCCGGAGCCGCTCGGCCCGACAATGCCGATCTTCTCGCCGGCGGCGACGGTGAAGGACAGCCCGTCATGGGCGGCGCCACGCCCGCCGGGATAGGCGAACCAGACGTCCTCGAAAGCGATGGTCGGGAGGAGCGGCCGGCTGATTGCCGGCTGGCCAGGCGGCTGCTCAGGAACCAAAGGTTCGGCGGCGAGCAGCGCATTGATGCCGGCCGCGGCCGATTGCCCGAGCATCCCCTGATGCAGCACGGTGCGCAAATCGCGCAGCGGGCGGAAGACCTCCGTTCCTGCCATCAGCACGATCAGCAATGCCTCGATGCTCATCAGGCCGTGAGAGACCCGCCAGACGGCGAGGGCCAAGGCCGACGCAGCGCCGATCGCGACCCCGCAATCGGTGATGCCGCGCGTCATCACGCCCATCGACAGCACCCGCAGCGAATGGTCGCAAAGCTCCCGCGCTCTGATCGGCAAGCCGGCTCCCATAGGCCGTGCTCTGACCGAATGCCTTCAAGGTCGGCAGGCCCTGGACGCCATCGAGAAACTCCGAGCCGAAAGATTTCAGGGCGCCCTGGCGCCCATGGCTCGAGCGGCGCTCGCGATGGGCGAAGGCGCCCGGCGCGATCAGGGTCACGAGCGCGAAGACCAGCATCACTGTCGCGACCTGCACGTCCCAGAAGGCGATGAAGACGAAGATCGCCAGCGGCGTCAGCACCGCGATGCACAACTGCGGGACATACTGGCCGAAAAAAGTCTGCAGCTGCTCGACGCCGTCGACGATCGACAGCATCACCCCGCCGGTGCGCTCGCCGGCAAACCATGCCGGGCCCAGCGCGGCGACCTTGTCGTAGAGACGGCCGCGCAAATCCTCCTGCACGCCGAGTCGCGGTGCGGTGGGAGATCATCGCGCGACGGTGATCGACGAATCCCCGCAGGATCACCGCAACGGCGACACCGAGCGCCGGAACCGCCACGGCGAGAAACCCGGCGCCCTGGAACACCCGTGACAGCAGCACGCCGAGAATCGCAAAGCGCGCGATCCCGACCACCGATGCGACGAGACCCAGAAAAACCGTCGCAGCGATCCAACCCCGCATGCCACGCGTCAGCTGCCACAAGCGTCGGTCAAAGTACATCGGCGGCTCCGTCCCAAAAATTGAGCATAGTCGAGGCGCATGCAATCAACGCAAAAATCTCGATCACGGGCACCACCAGAACAGCTTCGAGTATTCCAGGATCTGCGCCTCCCGCGTGAGTCCGATATCGGCGAGCAGGCGGTCATCGAGCCGAGAGAGTGCTTCAAGCTGCCGCGACCGAGCACGCCGCGCCAACGCCTGCTCGCAGGCCCGGCGGCAGAGACGAATCACGTTGTCCCACGAGACAACGGTTATTCTGGGCTGTCGGCGAACCAGCGTCAGCATTTAAACATCTCCTTGCTCGATCCTTGTTCACGCAATTTGGTGATACGTACTAAATCAGGGATCGACAAATTCGGTAGGCTCCGATACGCATCCGTATCATGGCTGCTGCGAACGGCTCTGCATCGATGGATTGGGACGATGTCCGCGTATTTCTTGCGGTCGCGCGCCAGGGTTCATTGCGCGCCGCCGGCCGCGCGCTCGGTTTGAGCCAGCCGACGGTCGGCCGCCGGTTGGCCGCTTTCGAGGCGACCTTCGGCGGGCCGACGCTGTTTGACCGGCTGCCCGAGGGGCTGCGTCTCAACGCTGCCGGTGACGCATTGATTTCAGTGGCGGAAGAACTGGAGAGCGCCGCACTGGCGCTCGAGAGGCGGCGCGCGGCGGCCTCGCCGGCGCTCAGCGGCACCGTGCGCGTTTCAGTCGGCGAATGGGGCGGTGGCTTCTTGGCTCGCCATCTCGACCAATCGGGGAAACCGGGCTGCCGCCTACCCTCACGCTCGAACTCGTCGAATCATTGGAAACGGCTAATTTGGCGCGCCGGGACGCCGACCTGGCATTGCGCCACGGCATCCCCGAAGGCGGAAATCTTTACGTCTCCAAAGTTGGCGTGATCGCCTGCGCCGTCTACCGCCGAAGCGACGGCGAGGGTCGTGACCCGCTCCGAAACGCTGGTTGGATAACCTATCCCGAAGAACAGAGCCATCTGATCAGCGCCCGCTGGGTAGACGAGCAAATGCGCTCGACCGAGGGACGAGTGGCGCTCCGGGCCTCGACCCTGCCGCTGCGAGCCGCCGCGGTGCGGGCGGGGATCGGTTTGGGGCTGCTACCGTGCTACGCGGGCGACGCCGACCCCCTGCTCGAGCGGCTCACCCCGCCGGTGACGGAACTCGGAGCCGAATATTGGGTCATCGTCCATCAAGATTTGCGGCGCGCCGCGTGCGTGCGAGCGGTGATCGATTGGATTCGTCGCTTGTTCGAGGAGCACCGAGACGAACTGGCCGGCACCGCCTCTCAGCCGGTGAAAGCTCTCGCCGCGGAATAGACCGCAGCGCGTCACCTGCCGCTGAATTTTGGCTTTCTCTTTTCTCTGAAAGCCGCGACGCCTTCGGCGTTGTCGGCGGTCATGTGCAGCTGCGGCTGCACCATGCTCTCGATTTCGAGATAGTCTTCGAGGCTGGGGCCGACGGCCGCGTGAAACAGCTTCTTTGCCAGCCCGAGGGCGAAAGTGGGAGCTTCGGCCAGCTCCGCCGCGAGTTCCTCGGTCTTGCTCATCAGTTCGTCATCCTCGACGACATGATTGACGAGGCCGAGCTCCAAAGCCTCCTTCGCCTCGACAAAGCGCGCCGAGAACACCAGCTCCTTGGCTTTGACCATCCCGAGACGGCGGGTCAGAAACCAGATCGCGCCGCCGTCGGGCGCCAGACCGATGCGCCGGAAGATCTGCGAGAATCGCGCGTTTTTTGACGCCACCACGAGATCGCAGGCGAGCGCAATGCTCCAGCCGATGCCGACGGCCGGCCCCCGCACGGCGGCAATGACCGGCTTTTCGATCGCATGAAGCGCGCGGATAAAGGTATGGCCGCCGCGCTGCATACGCTCGCGGTCGGCGCGCAGATCGTGCGGCTGCCCGGCCATCCGGTCGACGTCGGCGCCGGAGCAGAACCCTCTGCCGGCTCCGGTCACGATCACAACGCGCACCCTGTCGTCGAAGCGCAACTGCGCGAAATAATCGCACAGGCTCTGACGCATATCGACGGTCAACGCATTGAGCTTGTCGGGGCGGTTCAGCACCACCTTCGCAACCGCGCCATCGATCGTCAGATCAACCGGCATTCGAGAGCAGCCTCAATCGGGGTCGGCAACAACCTCGGGCTTCGGCCGCTTGGCGGGCCGTGACGCCGGCGGACGGTCCTTTCGCGGAGCACTTCGCGTCGCCTTGACCTTCGCCAGCCGCCGAGCTCCGATCTCGGCTTCGACAGCCGGCAGCAATGCGGCGGCATCGGTTCGTTGCGCGGGGGTGCCGCTGTGCTGGAGCCGTTTTGCATTCGTTCGGAGATTGGCCAGGGCGTCGTCAGACATCTCCGGCAGCTTGGTGAGCAAGTCCATTCCGTTTCTCCTGGCGAGTGGTCCCCCGCCCCTGAGAACACGACGCCCGTCGATGCGCGCGAAACACAGTTTGCAGCCGGGACACCCCGAGCGTGCGTTAACATATATAGGAAGTGCGTAGGGCACGAACCAGCAGGATGGACGCGGATGACCGAGATCAGTCAGACCGATGCCAAGAAGCCTCGGCTTGTCGGCATTAATCACATCGCCCTCGAGGTCGGCGACATCGACCAGGCTCTCGATTTCTACGGCAAGATCTTTGACTTCAAGCTCCGCGGCAAACGGCCGGGCAACGCCTTTATCGAACTCGGAGACCAGTTCATCAACCTGATGGAAAGCCCGGCACCGCACGAGGATCGCCGTCGCCATTTCGGCCTCGTCGTCGATGACCGCTCGAGCGTGCGGGCGCGGGTCGAAGAGGCAGGCGGGCGTCTGTTGCCGGGGCCATTTCTCGATTTTCTGGATCCCTGGGGCAATCGAGTCGAGGTCGTGGAGTACGGCAATATTCAATTTACCAAAGCGCCGCATGTACTGCGCGCGATGAACTTCGACCTCGACAAAACCGAGAATGCTGTGCGCGAGCTCGCCGACAAGGGCATGACGCCCTAACGGCGGGCGCTGAGATGGATGTCGCCAAGATCTCGGTCGGCCCCGCACCGCCGCACGACATCAATGTCGTCGTCGAGATCCCCCAAGGCGGCCAGCCCGTCAAATACGAGCTCGACAAAACGTCGGGAGCCGTGTTCGTCGACCGTTTTCTCCATACCGCGATGTTTTACCCCGGCAATTACGGCTTCGTCCCGCATACTTTGGCGCTGGACGGCGATCCGATCGACGTACTGATCGTGGGCCCGGCCTCGGTGGTGCCGGGAGCCGTCGTTCGTTGCCGGCCGATCGGTGCATTGATGATGGAGGATGAGCAAGGGCCCGACGAGAAGATCCTCGCCGTCCCGGTCGATGAGCTCCATCCGTTCTATACGGGAGTGCGCTCATACCAGGATCTACCGCCTATCCTGTGCGATCAGATTGCCCATTTCTTCCGTCACTACAAAGACCTGGAAGCCGGCAAATGGGTCAACATCGCGCGCTGGGCGGATACCGAGGACGCCGCCGCTCTCATCGCCGCCGCAATCGCGCGCGGCAGGGGCTGAGAGTTGGACCGCGCAGCTTCCGCGGCGTAGCATCGGCGCGTTGCGGCAATCGGAGGAAACCGCCATGGCGAAAGGTGAACTGATCGCGGCATTTGATTTTTCCAACGTCGCCGAAGACGAGTTCAACGATTGGTACGATCTAGAGCACATTCCGGAGCGTCAACGCGTCCCCGGTTTTCTCAGCTGCCAACGCTGGATCGGGGTGGCCAACCCGAAGCACTCGGTCGCCACCTATGATCTCGACAGCCTCGCGGTATTGAAAGGCGAAGCGTACCGCGCGATCGGGGGCGAGAACCTGTCGCCGTGGTCGAAGCGCCTCACCGCCAGATGTCAGCGCCTGCTGCGCTTCGAAGGCGAGCAGATCCTGCCCGGAGATAAGACCGCGCCGGCTGATGCGGGCGGGCTCCTGCTGGTCGGGATGACGCCCCCTGCCGAGGCTGAGACCGCCTTCAACGCCTGGTATGACACAGAGCACGTCCCTGCCCTTTCCCGTGTGCCCGGGGTGCTCAGCGCGCGCCGCTTCCGCACCGCCGGCGGCAGCCCGAAATACGTGGCGCTCTATCACCTGGCCTCACCAGCAGTGGTTGACGGCGCCGAGTGGAAGGAGGCAAGCGGCTCAACGCCAATGCCCGAGCATATCCGGCCGCAGATCAGCGACCGCATACGCCTCGTCTGCCGGAATTATCGCCGCGGCTCGTAGCACAGACGAATCGTCAGGCGTAATCGGCCAAGGCGAAACGGTCAGCGAACATCCTCTTCACCATTATGTCACCGACGAGCGGAGCGTCCAGCAACCGGCTCATCGCGTTGCGCACCAGCAATCCAAGGCGTGTCCTTGGCGCGAACTGGCGGGCAAACCGGGTGGCTTGGCGCTGCTTGCGTCCGATGAACGGCTTGAAACGGTACTGATAGGCCGGGTAGGCCCTACGAAACTCGCCGCCCGCTCGTTTCAACTCGCCAGCGAGGAGATAGGCGCCGGTCATCGCCAAGGCGGCGCCTTCGCCGGCCAACAGTGACGGACAAAAGGCAGCGTCGCCTACCAGAGCGACGCGCCCGCGATGCCATCGATCCAAGTGAATTTGGCTCACTGCGTCGAAATAGAGCTCTTCGGTTCTATCGAGCGCCTTCATGATTTCCGGACATTCCCAGCCGGCGTAGCCGAAAGCCTCGCGAAGGATCGCCCTCTGCGCACCGGCATCGTGGTGCCCGACCGCCGGCTTGACCCGTGCGTCGAAGATCAGGAAGAAAACCGTCCGCCCGTCGCGGAGGGCGAAGCGTGCGGCTTGCCTTCCTGGTAAGCAATAGGTGACGTAGACGTCGTCATCGCGATGGGGATAGCCGTCTGTGGTGAAAGCGGCGGCACAATATCCGAGGTAACTCTCGAAATTGGACGCCGGCCCGAATGCCAGCCTGCGCACGCCCGAGTGAAGTCCATCGGTGCCGACAACGAGGTCGAACCGGCGGGGCGGCGAGCGGTCGAACTCTGCTGTGATGCCTTCCTCATCCTCGTTCAGGGACTGTATTTCGTCGCCGAAAACGGTTTCCACCCTATCGTCTAGCGTCGCGTAAATTAGCCGAGCAAGATCGCTGCGGAGAATGCTGACAAAGCGATCGTTTAGAACGTGACGAAATCTATCGGTGCTGAAGCCTCCGACCCGCTTTCCTTCATTGTTGACTATGCGGACCTCGCGCACTTTGTAACCCGCCTGCTCGAGTTGCGGGACGAGTTGCATGCGTTCCGCCACATCGAAACCCACCCCCCAGAAATCCGTGACGTAGCCGCCCGTTCGGAGCGCCGGCGCGCGCTCGATCAGGGTCGGAATGAAGCCGTAGCGGGAAAGCCAATAGGCGAGGGTCGGGCCGGCGATGCCGGCACCGGAGATAAGGACTTTGTTTCCTTTATTCATGCACCACGGCCGGTATACTTCAGTCCGGCAGGAGGAGCGGCGGCATGCGGTATGATTTCTATTATTGGGCCGGGATACAAGGCCGCGGCGAGTTTGTCCGATTGGCGCTGGAGGCGGCGGGCGCCGAATATGTCGACGTCGCAAGGCAGGCGGGCGGCGAGGGTGGGATGATGCGCCTGCTGGGCGGCGCGGGAGACGGGCATCTGCCGTTTGCGCCGCCGTTCCTGAAGGCGGGGGAGCTGATCATCGGTCAGACCGCGAACATCCTGCTCTATCTCGGCGCTCATCTCGGCCTAGCGCCGGCGGACGAGGCGGGCCGGTTGTGGGCTCATCAGCTGCAGCTGACGATCGCCGACTTTGTGGACGAGGCTCACAATACCCATCATCCGATCGCCAGCAGCCTTTATTACGAAGACCAACGCGAGGAAGCGCGGGCCCGCGCCGCCGACTTTCTGAAATCGCGAGCGCCGAAATATCTCGGCTATTTCGAGCGGGTGCTGGAGCGCAATCCGGGCGGCCCGGCCCACCTGATCCTTGCGGAGCTAACCTATCCGGATCTGTCGCTCTTTCAACTGGTGGCGGGCATGCGCTACGCCTTTCCGCGCGCCATGGCGCGGCTCGAGCCAAAACACCCGCGGGTCGTCGCCTTGCACGACCGCGTCGCGGCCCTGCCCCGCATCGCCGCCTATCTCGCGTCGGACCGCCGGATCCCCTTCAACGAGCACGGCATCTTTCGGCACTACCCAGAACTCGACAGCGCGGCATAGCCGAAGGAAATTGGGATGGCCATTCGTACGGGTGAGCAGCTTCTGCAATCGCTGCGGGACGGCCGCCAGCTGTACATCGACGGCGACCGGGTAGAGGACGTGACCACCGATCGGAATCATGTAATTGCCACATTCGCATCATATAGTCCTGGCATCGGCGCCCTGAGCGGGTGCGGGATTGCGATTGAAGACGTTGCCGATGCCTGATCTCGACCAGATAAAACAGGGGGAATAGGGGGTTCTGGCGGTTTCCCAAGGGCAGGTCGGGCAATCCCGGCGGCCGGCCGCGCAATCGTCCCGACCACGTCACCCGCGCTGCCCGGCTGTTGCTCGCTGGCAGGGGCGAGGAGCTGCCTCGAACGCATCGTCGCTATGTCCGACGAGCTCAATGCGCATCACCCTCCCCTGGTCGCGGCCGGTCGCGGGGGAGGGTTAGCCCTGGGCGCTATCCCCCGGCCAGAGCGTCGATTTCCGCATCTTCTGGAAACCGGCCCAGCTGCTTCTTTGAAAAGACGAGCTTTCCGTCGATGGTGATTTCGAACACGCCCGACACGCCTTTGACGAGCTCGACCTCTTCTGCGCCGCGTTCCATGAGCCTGGCCTTCGCACGGAGGGCCCGAGGTTCATAGTTTCAAGGTACGCAGTATTCGATCCTGACCTTCATCACAGCCACCTCGTTCAGCGACCAACCGCCGGCAATCTACCACGGCCCGAGCGGTTGGTGCCATGGTGCCGTCTCACCCGCTCGGCCCTTTCCGAGCTATACAGCGAGTCCCTTTGACCGTCGGGTGAGCCCGATGTTCGATTTAAGCGCAGCCGAAATAGAGGCGGTGCGATTGAGCCTGCGCATCGCATTCTGGGCAATGACCGGCAGCCTGCCCTTTGGGCTGGCAACGGCAATCGTCCTGGCGCGCGGCCGGTTTTACGGCAAGAGCTTGCTCGACGGCGTGGTTCATCTGCCTCTGGTGATGCCGCCCGTCGTGACCGGCTACCTGCTGTTGCTGCTGTTCGGCCGCCGTGGACCCCTCGGCCGATTGCTCGACAAATCTTTCGGTATCGTCCTCGCGTTTCGCTGGACCGGTGCGGCACTTGCCTCTGCAATCATGGGGTTTCCGCTGCTGGTCCGCGCAATCCGGCTGTCGCTGGAGGCGGTCGACCGCAGGCTCGAAGAGGCTGCCGGCACGCTCGGCGCCAGGAGGATATTTGTGTTTGCGCTCGTGACCTTGCCATTGATCGCCCCGGGAATCATCGCCGGCATGGTGTTGTCCTTCGCCCGTAGTCTCGGCGAATTTGGTGCGACGATTACCTTCGTTTCCAACATCCCCGGCGAGACCCGGACGATCGCTTCGGCGATATACACCCTGACCCAAACTCCCGGCGGCGATGTCGGCGCGCTGCGGCTCACCCTTGTCTCGATAGTGCTGTCATTTGCTGCGCTGCTCGCCGCCGATCTCCTGGCAAGGCGCATGGGCCGGCGCCTTTCCGGCGACTGAAGCTCATGCTCGAAGTCGATATCGAGCACCGGCTCGCCGATTTCGCGCTCGACATCCACTTTCGCGCCGGGCGCGGTCTGACCGCGCTGTTCGGCCGTTCGGGAGCCGGCAAGACTTCCGTCGTTAACGCGATCGCCGGGCTGCTCCGTCCGCATCGGGGACGCATCGTCCTGGACGGCTCGGTATTGCTCGATACCGAGCGCGCCATCTGCCTCCCGACCCATCGGCGGCGGGTCGGCTATGTCTTCCAGGAGGGCCGGCTTTTTCCGCATCTTACCGTCAGGCAAAACCTGCTGTTCGGCCGCTGGTTTGCCCCGACTCGGGAAAGGCGCGCCACCAGCCTCGACGATGTCGTCGATCTGCTCGGCATCGCTTCGCTGCTCGACCGGCGGCCAGGCCGGCTCTCGGGCGGCGAGAAGCAGCGCGTCGCGATCGGCCGCGCACTGTTGGCGAGCCCGCGGTTGTTGCTGATGGACGAGCCGCTTGCGTCACTCGATGCGCGGCGAAAGGACGAGATCCTGCCCTACCTCGAACGGCTGCGCGACGAGGCGCGAGTGCCGATCGTCTATGTCAGCCATTCCATCGCGGAGGTTGCCCGCCTCGCCACGACGATCGTGCTGATTTCGGCTGGCCGAGTGCATGCCGTCGGCCCGGTGCAGGAGGTGATGGGCCGCGCCGAGCTCTATCCGCTGGCGGGCCGTTTCGAAGCCGGGGCAGTTCTCGCGGTCCGCATTGCGGCGCACGATGCCCGCTGGAGCTTGTCCCAGCTTACCGGCGATTTCGGCACGCTCACGGTGCCCCGTCTGGATGCGCCCGTCGGCACCGCCTTGCGGGTACGCATCCGCGCGCGCGACGTGATCCTCGCGGTCACTCACCCCACCGGCATCAGTGCACTCAACGTGCTGGCGGCACGGGTCGAGCGGGTGGTCCCGATCGAGGAGGGGGCGCTCGAAGTGCAGCTCCGCCTCGGCGCCGAACGCCTGTTGGCGAGGGTGACCAGACGCTCAGGCGAAGCGTTGGGCCTAGCCATCGGGCGCGAGGTTTTCGCCGTGATCAAAACGGTTGCAATCGATCGGCGCAGTCTTTCGCGGCAGGGCGAGACCGCTGAACTCGATGACGAAATGGAAATCTTCGACGGCTAAAATTGAGTATTGTCTGGCAACGGCGACTGCGGGGAATCGCCACGCATCGCATAGGACCTTGCACATGGACAACGTTATCGGGCGCGTCGTAGCGGTGGCGGGCTCGCAAATGACCGCGACCCTCGAAGTCGACGCTCTCACCGAGGAACCCGTCCGCATCGGCGCGATGGTAAAGGCGAGAAGCGCTCACCTCGACGTGATCGGCACGATCGGCGCGATAAATACCGAAGGGGTCGGTTCGACGCCGCGCAGCCTGATCGTCGTCGATCTGCTGGGCGAGATAGTTCCCATGGTCGAAGGCCGGCCGCAGTTCAACCGGGGCGTCACGCATTACCCCGTTGCCGGGACGCCTGTTAGAGCCGCGACGGATACCGATCTTACAGTCGTCTACACTCGGCCGTCGGTCACCAATGTCAGTATCGGCACCCTCTACCATGACCCGGGGCGCTCGGCCTTTGTGGTAGTCGACGAGCTGTTGGCGAAGAATTTCGCGGTGCTCGGGGCTACCGGCTCCGGTAAATCGTGCGCTGTGACATTGTTGCTGTTGGCAATACTGGCCGAGCATAAATATGCGCATATCGTCTTGCTGGATCCGCACAACGAATATGGGAAAGCGTTCGGGGACATCGCCGAAATCGTCAATGTCGACAACCTCCAGCTGCCGTTCTGGCTGCTCGATTTCGAAGAGGCGGTGGGAGTTCTGGTTCGCGGCGGAACTGCGCAGGAGCAGGAAGCTCAGGCGATAATTCTAAAGGACGCGATCACCGCCGCCCGCCGCCGCTTCGCGGCCGAGGACCTCGCCGCGGCATCGGTCACGGTGGATACGCCGGTGCCGTACAAGGCTTCAGATCTTCTCCGTTTGATCGACGAAGCGATGGGAAAGCTGGACAACCCGGACAGCTCGGCGCCGTACCTGCGCCTCAGGACGCGACTGGAGTCCCTGCGCTACGACCGGCGCTTCGCCTTCATGTTCTCCGACTGGCTCGTCACTCGAGATACGTTGGCGCAGATCCTCGGCCGATTGCTGCGCATCCCGGTGGACGATAAGCCGCTGACGATCATCGATTTGTCCGGCATCCCGAGAGAGATCGCCGATATCGTGGTTTCTATGCTGTGCCGGCTGACCTTTGATCTCGCCTCGTGGGCCGAGCGAGAGCAGATGCCGCCTATCCTGCTGGTATGCGAGGAGGCCCACCGCTACGCCCCGGCGTCTACCGGCGTCGGGTTCGCGGCGGCCAGCCGAGCGATCAACCGGCTCGCTCGGGAAGGGCGCAAATACGGCATCTCACTTGCCCTGATCACTCAGCTGCCTTCGGAGCTGTCGTCTCAGGCGCTGTCGCAATGCGGCACGATCTTCGCCTTGCGCCTGGGGCATTACTTCGATCAGCGCTTCATGGAGACCGCGTTGCCGGATGCAGCGCGCGGAATGATGGCCTCGCTGCCGAGCATGCGAACCCAAGAGGCGATCGCATTCGGAGAAGGCGTGTCGCTGCCGATGCACATTCGCTTTGACGATCTGCCGCCCGATCGCCGACCCCGCAGCGAGAGCGCCGACTTCTCGAAAGCCTGGCGGGCGGACACCGCCGGGGTCGACTTTCTGAAAGAGGGAATCCGCCGCTGGCGCGAGCAGAGCCGCGACCCGAGCAAAAAATAGATCTGTTTGGGTCAAGCGCCGCGCAGCGGGATCTCCTTCAATCCGAAGGAGCCTATGAAGGTGAGCGCCGAAATAGCCGCGGCCCATAAATAGACCCGAGAAAACGCGCTTCGGACCGCGTGCTGCAAGCCGGTCAACAGCGCCGGATTGACCGACTCCTGCTGATCCAGATGGAGAAGCGCGATACCGGGATTGGGGCCCAGCACATCGTGGCCCGGGACCAATTGGGCGCCAGCGTTCAGATCGCCCACTAGCAGCGCCGTCAGTAGAGCGACGCCGAATGCGCCGCCGATCAGCCGAAAGAACATGACCACGGAGAGACCGACGCCGGTGTCCGGCAGATCGAGCGCGTTCTGCACCGGCACCATCACCGAGGGGAGCTGAGAGCCGAAGGAGAAGCCGAGCAGTGCGGTCAGCAGCGTGTCGAGCGGCCACGAGCGGCCGAGCCCCAGCGCGGCGATCGCGCCGCAGAGGATCGTCATCGCACCGGCCCCGAGGATCGGAAAAATGCGGTAATGCCCGGTGCGGCTGACCAGACGTCCGACGATAAAGGAGCCCAAAACCGTGCCGCCGGTCATCGGGATCAGACGGATCCCGGCCTCGTTCGGCGCCATCCCGACGCCGAGCTCGAAATCGAGCGGTACCAGGATGATCATCGCAATCATCACCATCGACATCGAAAGGCTGATGAAGCTGGCCACCGCGATGATCCGGTTGGCGAACAGCCGAAGTGGAATGATCGGCTCGGGCGCCTCGCTCTCGCGCACAATCAACACGGCCAAAAAAACAGCGCCGATGGCGAGCGGGACGAGAACCTTGCTTCTTCCCCAGCCGGCTGCCGCTTCGGCTTGCCCGAGCCCAATCAAGATTGGTGTTGTCGATGCGAGGATCAGCGCCGCTCCGAGCCAGTCGATGATCGGCTTGCGCCGCGGCTTGGGAAGCCGCCGCAGGTTGCGCCAACACAAAAGCAGTGCAAGCAACCCGAACGGCAAGTTGATCCAGAAGATCCAATGCCAGGTCAGATATTCGGAGAAGAAGCCGCCGAGCACTGGGCCGAGCACGTTCGAGATCGCCATGACGCTCGAAAAATAGCCCTGATAACGGCCGCGCTCGCGCGGCGGGATGATGTCGGCGACGGCGGCCAGCGCCACCGAGCGCAAACCTCCGCCGCCGATGCCCTGCAAAACGCGCGCGCCGATCAATTGCGGCATATTCTGCGACAGCGCGCACAGCACCGAGGCACCGAGGAACAGCGTGATCGCCACCGACAAGATTGGCCGCCGGCCATAGAGATCGCTGAGCTTGCCATAGATTGGGGTCGTGACCGTCGAGGCGACCAGATAAGCCGAGACGACCCAGGACATCAGCGTCCAGCCGTTCAGATCCTGCGCCATTGTCGACAACGACGTCGCGACGATCGTCTGGTCGAGACTGGCCAGGAACATTGCGAGAATGAGGCCGAACAGGATCGAGACGATCTCGGCTCGGGAGAAATGCACCGCACTCGATTGGGTCAGCTCGGCCATTTCAGCCTGCAGCCATCTGTCTTTGCGAAGAGAACGGGCATCGACGCCAAACGGCTCCCAATTCAACGCTGCTCCCTTCCGCTCGCGGTGATTGTTGCGCTTGGCTTCACCCGTCCGTCACAATAATTCCTAACCAAGCTGGAGCGAGCATCCCGCAGGGAGGAACGCGTCGGGTCGGCGCGGTGGCAGGACGACTTATACGATCTGCTGCGCCGCAATAATAATGAACGCAACATGGATCCGTCCGCCTGCCAAACCGCTTTCACATCGCGCTGCTGGCCGGCGACGGCTAATACCCGGCGTCGCGCTCCATCATTTCGAGCACCACCGCCGCTGCGCGCGTCGCCGGATCATCTTCGCCCTGGCTACGGCTCCGCATTTCGACCACCTGCTGCTGCAGAGCGTAGGCCTCGGCTCGATCTCCTTCCTGCCAGAGAATCGCTGCGAGATTGCCCATTGTCGTCAGGCTGTCGGGATGTTGCTCGCCGAATTCGCGGCAGCTCGTCGCGAGCACCGATAGGAGCAGCTCCCGCGCCCCCGCGAAATCGCCTTGCGACGCGACCGTTCCGGCGAGGTTGTTGACGGCGCGCAATGTATCGAGATCGGCGTAGCCAAACAGCGCGCGGCGCCCACTGACCACCTGCTCCTGCAACCGCCGCGCCTGCTCCAGATTGCCCTGCGCTCCCAGGGTTACAGCCAGTTTGCCGACCGCCTTTAGCGTATCCGGGTGCTGCTCTCCGAGCACCCGGATACGCCCATCGACGACCTGTTCCTCGAGCTTCCGTGCCGCGATCAGCCGCCCTTGCGCCCACAGGCAGTCGGCGAGATCGAGCATGGCGGCGAGCGTTTCGGGGTGGTCCTTCCCCAGCGACCGGCATTTTTCGTCCAATTGCCGTTCCTGCGTTTCGCAACTGTTCTCCCTCATTTCCTCTTTCCTGTCATCCCGGCGAAGGCCGGTGCCCATGGCAGAAATCGAGTAGGGAGGTTCCTCACGGTCCCCCCTCTCACACCACCGGGCATACGGACCACGTAGCACAGCGGTTTCCCTGAGTGTGCAACGCGTTGTGGCGCGCTGCCAGATTGATTAGGCTGAGTTGGTCGAACCAGGCGATGGTCATGGCCCGCTTCGCTTGCAGCGAGTTGGCCCGACACCACCATCCTCTGCCGGACGCGGCCAGCTCACGGGCTTGCCGCGGCGGGACCCCGGATTGCTTCAGGAAGCGCCGGCGCTTGCCGCCGCCCGGCTTGGGGATTTCCACCCCGCGCACCGGTTGCGGTTGATCGCTCCCGTCGAGCAGCGCAGTGATCAGCGCGTCCCCCGCTTTCGCGAGGGCAGGCTCTTGTTCTCGGCGATCCAGGGCCCAGGTCGGTGACGGTCCTGCCGTCCACTCCCGGCGCCCCGTGGTTCGCCTTCACCCGCTTATAGGCTTGGTTCAGGTTCGCCGAACCGGCGATCTTCTCCATCAGCTCCCGTGTCAAGGCTCGTTCCCGATGCCCCGCCGCATCAGCTTGCCGCTCCGCGCGCGGCCGCGCCTCGGATCTGCCAAGGCCGGGACCGCCATGGCGCAACGTTGCCTTCAGGGCCTCGTCAAAGAGGTCCAGTTGCTCGCCGCTGCCTTGCTGCCGCGCCACTGTCATCGAGGGGCTCTGGTGCTCCTTGGCTCAAAGATTCGGCCCTTCGCGCCGTCCTCGCGGATAGGCGCTACTATGGCCTCGGCCGACCCCTGCCCGACCGTCAGATGCCGTCCCCGGCACCCTGCTCCGGTTCGCCCGGAGAACCGGGGAGGTCTCCCACGGTAAGACACTGCACTTTCCCGGGGCGGCCCCCACGGGTCAAGCCCGTGGGCTGAAGGCCCACGGATCCACCATTGCGGATGACGGAAGGAGTATCGGGCCTCCCCGTCCCATGCCGGGTTGCCCACCGCACTGGCCCCCTGCTTTCGCAGGGGCAGGCTTTGTATCCGGTTCCTGTTCGTCGGCCCCCCGTTTTGCCGCCGGCTTCCTCCCCACCCCGCATCGCTGCGACGCAGTTGCCTTGGCTAGAGGTTCCGCTCCTTGCGGCCCGAAGAGGACTTGCACCTCCCAGTTCAGTCTCACGCGTGGCACACATGGATCCCGGCCTTCGCCGGGGAAGCATTCAATATGGTCATTCGTCACGAACCGCCTTGTTTCTTGTTAGCGCAGCGGCGCAATCTTGGGCCGCTGAGCGCTCGCTCGATCGGTCGAGCATTGCTTCGTCGCCTGCGGCTCCTCGCAATGACACCTAGATTATGCTGCGGTCGCCGTCTCGACCCGAACAACGACTTCCGGGTAATGGCATGCAACCGAGCGGCCGGCATCGAATGTCCGCAGCTCCGGCATCACTGTTGCGCAATTGCGCTGACCCTTGGGACAGCGGCCGTAGAAACGGCAGGTGTTGGGGTCGGGATCTATCGGGCTGCGCGGTTCGCCGCTCAGCCGCAGTCGCTTGACGCCACGCTGGTCGAGCGACGGGATCGCCGCCACCAACGCCTTGGTGTAGGGGTGCGCCGGGCTGCCGAAGACTGCGTCGACCGGGCCACTCTCGACGATTTTGCCGAGATACATGACCAGCACGTGGTCGCAGAGCAGGCGGACGACATTGAGGTCGTGACTGACGAAGAGATAGCTCATGCCGAGCCGGCGCTTCAGCGTCTCGAGCAATTGCAAGATCACGACCTGAACCGAGACGTCGAGCGCTGCCGTCGGCTCGTCGAGGATCAGAAGCTTCGGCTCGAGCGCGACGGCGCGGGCAATGCCGACCCGCGCCTTCTGGCCGCCGGAGAGCTGATGCGGGAAGCGGCCGAGCAGTTCGTCTGGGAGGCCGGCCAAACCTGCCGCCTCGCGCACCCGCGCCGCTAGCTCTGCGCCGCGCCGCCGGCTGAGCCGGCGCAGCGGATCGGCGATGGCCTGGAACGCGGTAAAGCGCGGGTTCAGGCTTTCGCCGGCATCCTGGAAGACCATCTGGATGCCGGAACGTTGCGGCACGCGGGCGAATTTTCGCGCGGGGATGCCCCCGATTTCCTTCCCATCGAACCCGATGCTGCCGCTGCTCGGATCAATAAGGCGCGCGACGAGCCGCACCAGAGTCGATTTGCCGCAGCCGGATTCCCCAACGAGGCCCACGGTCTCACCCGGTCCTATCGAAAAATCCACGTTATCCACGGCGTGGAGCCAGCTTTGGCGGGCGCGGGCCCAGAAATGCCGCTCTCCGCGCTTCGCCGGGAACTGCTTGGTCAAGCTGCGGATATCGAGGATGCATCCAGTCATAGCGGCTGCCAACAAGCGACCATGTGTGACTGGCCGACCGAGATCAGCGGCAGCGGCGCCTCGCATTCCGCCTGATGACGCTCGCAGCGGGCGCTGTAGCGGCAGCTCGGCAGGTCGGCACGCCTGACGTCTGGGAGATTGCCGGGGATCGCGGCAAGGTCGGCGAGTTGCATGTCCGGTTTGGGTGTCGCGGCGATCAGCTTTGCCGTGTAGGGGTGGCGCGGGTGAGAAAACAACTCGCGGACCGGCGCGCTCTCGACAACGTGGCCGGCATGCATGACGACGATGCGGTCGGCATATTCGCCGGCCAGCCCCAGATCGTGGGTAATCAGGATCGTCGCCATCCTGGATGCGGCTGCGAGTTCCGCGAGCAGATCCATGACGACCGCTTGGGTCGTAACGTCGAGGCCGGTGGTCGGCTCGTCGGCTATCAGCAAGGCTGGCGAGCAGGCGAGCGCCAGCGCGATCGTCACGCGTTGACACATTCCGCCCGACAGCTCGAAAGGGTAGGCAGCAGTGCGCCGTTCCGGGTCCGAGATCCCGACTTTGGCCAGCATCTCCACGGCACGCGCCGAGGCCTGCGCCCGGCTAACGCTGCCATGCCGGACCAGCACGTCCTCCAGCTGCTTGCCGACCGGGCAGATCGGGTTCAGCGCGCCGCGCGGGTTCTGAGAAATCAACGAGAATTCGCGTCCCCGCATCTCCTCGAGCGTGCGCTCGCCGGCGCGCAGCAGCTCGAGACCGCCGAATACGATACGGCCCGAACTAACCTGAGCTGCCGGATCGAGCAGTCCAAGCAGTGCATAGGCAGTCACCGACTTGCCCGAGCCGCTTTCGCCGACGAGTGCAACGGTCTCACCCCGAGCGACCTCGAAGCCCACCTTATCGAGCGCCCGCACAATGCCGCTGCGGGTGCGGAACTCGACGGAGAGGTTGCTGACTGCGAGCAGCGGGGTCGCCTCACTCACGTGCGCCTCCGCGGATCGATCATGTCGCGCAAGCCGTCCCCCAGAAGGTTGAAGCAAAAGACTGCCAGCATCAGCGCAAGCCCGGGGAACAGCGGGACCCACCACTCTCCGGAAATGATGTTGCTCGCGCCCTCCGCGACCATGATCCCCCATTCCGCAGTCGGCGGACTGATGCCGAGGCCGATAAAAGAGAGGCCTGCGGCATTGAGGATCGCGTAGCCCATTGTCAGCGACATCTGCACCGCCAGCAGCGGCATCGTATTGGGCAGAACCTGCGCCAGCAGGATGCGCATTTCGCCGTTGCCGCCGAGCCGGGCTGCTTCGATAAACCCGGCCTGGCGCAGCACGCTCGCCTCGGCTCGGGCGACGCGCGCGTAAAGCGGCATGTTGATGATCGCGGTGGCGTAAACGATGTTGGCGACGGTATTGCCGAGCGCCGCGACGATGCCCATCGCGAGGACGAACAGCGGAAAGGCCATGATCGTGTCGGCGATGCGGCCGACGGCGCGCTCGGTCCAGCCGCCGAAATAGCCCGCCGCCAGCCCGCCGACCGCGCCGATCGCGAAGGACAGCACTACTGCGGCGAAGGCGATGCCGAGGTCGAGCCTGGTGGCGGCGACGATGCGGCTCAATATGTCACGCCCGACGGCGTCGGTGCCGCACCAGTGAGCGGCCGATGGCGGCGCAAGGGCGTGCATCGCGTCGGTGGCGAGTGGATTGTACGGTGCAATCCAAGGTCCAAGGAGGGCGGTCGCCACGAGCAGGACGAAGAGCGCGAACGCGGCCAGGGTTACCGGATTTTCGCCCAATACGTAGCGCAGGTGGCGCAGCGTCTCGCTCATGCCGTGACCGCGGCCCGCGGATCGATCACTCCGTACAGGATGTCGATCGCGAGGTTGAGCAGGATGTAAACGATGGCCGTGGCCAGGACGAAACCCTGCACCGGCGCGTAATCGGAAGCGATCAAGGCCTCGATGGCGTAGGAACCGATGCCCGGCCAAGCGAAGACCTTCTCCACCAGCACATTCGCTCCGAGCAGAAACGAAAATACCATGCCGAGCGTCGTCAGCACCGGCAGCATGGCATTGCGGAAGGCATAGACGTAGACGATCCGCCATTGCGAGAGGCCGTTGGCCCGAGCCGCGCGAATAAAATCGGCGCTCAACACCGAGAGCATCGCCGCGCGCGTCATGCGCGTGATCGGCGCCAAGGTGAAGATCGCCAATGTCAGGGCCGGCAATGCGATCTGCCGCAGAGCGGCAAGGCCTGTCATGCCATCGCCGGCCAGCAAGCTATCCACAATGTACAAGCCTGTCCGTGTGGGAGGCGGCGAGTACATCAGATCGAGCCGGCCCAATGGGGCCGGCGCCCAGCCGAGCAGGTAATAGAATACGTAGACAAGAAGGAGCCCGGTGAAGAAGGTCGGCAGGCTCACCCCAGCGGTCGATACCAGACGGCAAAGATGGTCGATCCAGGAGTTGGGCCGTCGGGCAGCCGTAATGCCGAGCGGCACGGCGACGGCGACCGAAAGCGCGAGCGCGAGCAGTGTCAGCTCGATCGAGGCTGGCAATCGTGTCAGCAGTTCCTGTATCACCGGTTGACCGGTAGACAGCGAATTGCCGAGCCGGCCATGCCCCAAATCCCCGATATAAACGAGAAACTGCTCGGGGAGGCTGCGGTCGAGCCCCAGGGAATGCCGGACCTCAGCGATCGCCTGTGGGGTGGCGGCGGGCCCGGCAAAATAGACCGCGGGATCTCCGGGCAAGGCGCGCGTGAGGAGGAACGTCACGATGACGACGCCGATAACGCTGGGAACCGCCGACAGCAGGCGAGTCTGGATCAACCGGACCATCGGATGCCCTACGGCTCAGCTCTTTTCGAGTTGGCGGAAGTCGAGCTGCCGGTGGAACCAGTATGTATAGCCGTGGATATTCTTCTGCATTCCGACAACCAAGATCTGCTGATAGAGGGGGATTCGCGGCACGTCCTCCATCGCAATGCGGATAAATTTCTTGATTTCGTCGTCATAGGCTTCGGGATCTGCGTCGAAACGCGCGGCGTCGATCAGCTTGTCCATCGCCGGGTTCTGGTAGGACATCGTATCGAACAGCGCGTTTTGGCCGTGATAGCCCCAGAAAAAGTAATAGTCCGGGTAGTTGAGCCAGCCGCCGAAGCTGGCGATATGGATCGGCCGGTTCTTTTCCATCATGGCGTTGCGGAAATTGGCGCCGGGGATCTTCTCGATGCGGGTTTTGATCCCGAGTTCGGCAAGTGAATTCTGCAAAAGGACCGCAGTAGGCTCGGATTGCGTGGCGTCGCCGAGGTCGATAGAGATCGTGGTTGCGAACCCGCCCGCGAGGCCAGCCTCGGCCAGCAACGCCTTGGCCCTTTCCATGTGTTGCTTGTACGGAAAGGGCTGCGGCCAAGCCGCGGTCTTTGGCGCGTCGGTCGGACCGCCTGACATTGGAATGCAGATGTCGTAGACGACGCTCTTATAGATCTCCTCGTAGGGCACTGCCCAGGCAATCGCCTGGCGCACCCGCACATCGTCGAACGGCTTCATCTTGGTGACGAGGCCGATATATTGCAGCGAGTTCTCGACCGGCGTTCCGACGACACGGTAGGCGCCCGATTTCTTGATCTCCGCAGCGTCCTTGAACGGCATGTCAATCGACAAATCCGCGTCGCCGCGCTCCATCAGCGCGCGACGATTTCCGGCCGCCGGGACCTCGCGCAAAACGACGCGGCGGATTTTCGGCAAGGGACCGCTCTTCCAGTCGTCGAAGCGAACAAACGCGGTCTCCTGACCCGGTATCCAGCGCTCGAGCTTGTAGGCGCCGCCACCGGCGTCATTGGTCTTCATCCACTCCAGTGCCCAGGGATCCTTGTCGGTCGCGTGGCTGCGGGCAAGCTTCGAATTGAAGATCGCCGGCACTACGACCGCGAGATCCGGCAATGTAAGCTTGTCTTTTTGCAGGAAATCGATGCGGATTGTGTGATCGTCCAGGACGACGAACTGATCGGGTTTCTTCAGACTGCCGGCGGCCATCTGAAACGTCGGGAACCCGCCGACAGTGACCGCCCGGTCGAGCGACCATTTGACATCCTCGGCGGTCACCGGCGCGCCGTCATGAAATGTCGCGTCACGGCGCAATTTGAAGGTGACCGACATGCCGTCGGGCGAAAGGGTAAAACGTTCGGCGAGTTCGGGCTCGATCTTCGTGTGATCGTAGGAAAGGCCGCCGTCGGCCAATGTCTTACGGCCGAATGTCAACAACCGGTCATAAAGGTTCCAGCACGCGACGTAGCTGCGGAAGGTGGTTCCGATCCCATGGATATCGAGGCTGTTGGGGCCGTTCTCGACGAGGACAAGAAGAGTGTCTCGCGGCGTTTCGGACCGGGCCGTTCGAATGCCAGCAGCAATCGATGCGGTGCCGGCGAGCGCCGCACTGCTCTTCAGAAAATCCCGCCGCCTCAAATGCGCCTCCCCAACCTCGGTCATTCGCCCGCCATGCTCGGGGCTGCAACCGGCATGCCATGGTGCGGTGGCCACCGGGGCACCGTCATTCAGGCTTGCGGATTTGCCTCAAAAGCGAGTGCGCGGACGTCGAAAGCTCAAAAGTTGAGCACTTGGTTGGCCCGCTGCCGCCGTCGTGTTACGAAAATGGGCTTGGCGTGAAATCTGCTCCGGCTTGGAATGCCAGGATCGGCTCGCCGACGCTGGTACAGTGGTTCGGTGCCTGTTCGATCGTCGACGGGGATGGTTTTTTTGGCGAGGCATTTCAGTGCGGAGTCAAAACAGCTTTATCCCGGGGGCGATAACGATCACGTTTCTTGCGTTACCTCCTTGGTCGCCTTAAGTTATCTCCTGGTCGTATTAACGATATTTTAATCTGTACTCTCAACGCAATTCGTGGGAGAAGGGCTTAGATCGTCAAAATCCTGTCCTTGAATCAACTGACGGTTCTAAGAGCTCCTTCTGCCACGCTCGGCAAATGCGAAATTGCAATTATCGAGGGTGCTGTCCTAATATCGAGGGTGCTGTCCTAAAGTGTGTTATTCGGCTGCCGCGATGCTGGGTACGGACCGTCCTATGCACGTTATGCTGGTCTCCCAAATTGAAGTCAGCTTGGAGTGACGCCAGGCTTAACAAATCGTGGCGCCGGTTGACTGGCGTTCGAACGTCCTTGTGGATTGTCGGTTAGGGGATTATGCGGCCGCTCGTTCTCTGGAGACAACGCCTACTAAGCACCGGGGATGGGGCTGAATGAAGGTTGCAATTCTCGCCGGTGGGATGGGAACGCGGCTCGCTGAGGAAACGGATCAGCGCCCAAAACCAATGATAGAGATCGGCGGCAAACCGATTCTTTGGCACATCATGAAATATTACTCGTCATATGGGTTCAACGAGTTCGTCATCGCACTCGGTTACAAGAAAGAGGCGGTCATACGATATTTCTTGGATTTGCATTATTATAGTTCGGATCTCACGATCAGAACCGGTGACGGTTCCATTTCAGTCCACGAGCAGCGGCGCGAACCGGACTGGATTGTCCATCTTATCGACACAGGGCCAGTGACCGAAACGGGCGGCCGCATCAAGCGGCTCGCACCCTACATCGGCAGCTCGACATTCATGCTTACCTGGTGCGACGGCCTGTCAGATGTTAACCTTGATAGTCTCCTCGCATTTCATCGGTCCCATGGTAAGCTCGCTACGGTAACCACCGTTCGCGCGCCTGGGCGCTTCGGTTATATCGAGCTAGACGGCGATAACGTCAGCCGTTTCCGTGAGAAGCCGGCTGAGGGGGACGGTTGGATCAACGGCGCCTTTTTTGTGTTGGAGCCGGGCGTATTCGAATACGTCGACGGCGACGCGACGAGTTGGGAGCGGGAGTCCATGGAACAGCTTGCCGTCGACCGGCAGCTCGCGGCCTATCGCCACAGCTCGTTCTGGCAATGTATGGACACTCTGCGCGAAAAGCGATTGCTTGACGAACTGTGGACCCAGGGCAAGGCTCCCTGGAAAAGGTGGGAGTAAAGAGATGCGGGTCTTAGTAACCGGGCATCGGGGCTACATCGGCAGCCCCCTAGTCGATCGGTTGAAGGCGGCTGGTCATGAAGTGTTGGGCGTCGATACGGAGCTCTACGAGGATTGCACCTTTGGGGGAAACAAGGAGAGCGGGATCCCGACAATCAATCGGGATATTCGAGAGTTGTTGCCCTCTGATCTCGAGGACATCGAAGCGATCGCCCATCTCGCCGGTATCTGCAACGATCCGCTGGGAGATTTGTTGCCGGAAACTACATACGACATCAACCACGCGGCAACAGTTAGGCTGGCAAAAATTGCGAAGGCCGGTGGCGTTCGACGATTTATCTTCTCGTCTTCATGCAGTGTGTATGGCGCTGCCGGGCAAGATTGGATCGATGAACATTCCGAACCCAATCCAATCACCGCTTATGGAATTTCCAAATGGAAGGCCGAGCTTGATTTGAGGCAGTTAGCAGACACCCGCTTCTCGCCGATATTCCTGCGGAGCGCCACGGCCTACGGCTTCTCCCCGCGCATCCGGTTCGATCTGGTTCTCAACAATTTGACCGCGCACGCATTCACCAGTGGCAAGGTGCTTCTCAAGAGCGACGGCATGTCGTGGCGTCCTATCGTCCATATCGAGGACATCGGTCGAGCCTTTGTCGCGGCCATCGAGGCGCCGGTCGAGACCGTTCATAACGAGATATTCAACGTCGGGATCACAACCGAAAACTATCGCATTCGGGAAATCGCGCAGATCGTAGAGGAAACGGTGCTCGGCTCCCGTGTCGAATTTGCCGCCGGGGCCGGTCCTGACAAACGGAGTTATCGCGTCGATTGCTCAAAAATTTCCCGCCTGCTGCCCAAATTCAGACCGCAATGGACGGCGCGCCGAGGGGCGCGTGACCTATATAACAGGTATAGCGAGCATGGGCTTTTGTTGGAGGACTTTGAAGGCGCGCGATATCAGCGGCTCGCCTATCTCCAGTCATTGATGGCCCGGGGCGCCATTGATGGTAATTTGCGCTGGATTGTGCCGACTGCAAGTCTGGATAACAACGCTACACCAACGCCCGAGATTGTCTGATACGCGTCGCCTCTGTCAATCGCTAACCATAAGGGTCTGCCGTTGGAAAAGACTATATGTCCTAACTGCAGATCGGAGGGCTGCTGCCATCCATTCTACGAAGTGCTGCGCGTCCCAACCAACAGCTGCCTACTGGTAGAGGATCGAGCTCAGGCGCTGGCTTTCCCGACCGGCGATATCGTACTCGCGCTCTGTAGTGGATGCGGCTTTATTTTCAATGCAGTTTGGAACCCTGAATGCACGGTCTATTCGGATCAATACGAGGAGACCCAGGGCTTCTCCCCCACATTCAACACCTTCAACCGCGCCATCGCCGAGGAGCTCGTCAGCAGCTACGATATTCGCGGCAAGACCGTGCTGGAGATAGGTTGCGGGAAAGGCGAGTTCCTGAGCTTGATCTGCAAGCTCGGGGGTAATCGTGGCATTGGCTATGATCCAAGCTTTGTTCCCGCGCGGCAGCGCTCAGAGCAAGATATCCGGTTCGTGCGCGAATTCTTCACGAAAGACACGCACGCAGTCGCGCCCGATCTACTATGTTGCAAGATGACCCTCGAGCACATCGGGCAGACGCACCAGTTTCTGGCATCTGTCCGGTCGGTCGCCAATCGTAAGGATTCGGTCATCTTTTTTCAGGTGCCCGATGTCGCTCGCATCCTCAAAGAGGGGGCGTTTTGGGACATCTACTACGAGCACTGTTCATATTTTAGCGCCACGTCGCTCAAGCATCTGTTTACTGGGACGGGTTTCGCGGTACACAGGGTTTGGACCGGATATGACGGCCAGTACTTGATGATTTTGACCAGCCCGGCGGAGCACGGATCCGATCTCCGCCTTGGTGACGAGGAGGATGTCGCCGCGATCATCCGCAGCTGCGGCAGCTTTGCCGCCGCCGTGGCGCGCAGGCGCGCGTCGTGGCTCAGCCGGCTTCGCAACTGGGCTGCTACCGGGCAGCGCACGGTCCTCTGGGGTTCCGGATCAAAGGCCGTCGCTTTTCTGACGACGCTGGGGGTGCACGATGAGATAGAGCACGTGGTCGACATCAATCCTTACCGCGTCGGCAAATTTCTTCCGACTACCGGGCAAAGAATTGTGGCGCCATCCTTTCTCCGCGAATACCGTCCGGACAATGTCGTTATAATGAATCCGATCTACAGCGATGAAGTCGAACGGGAACTCGCGCGTCAGCGCTGTGAGCCCCGAGTGTACACGATTGTCGACCTTGAGACGGAACCGGCGTGACGATGAAAGCTCGTGACGACTGCGTCGTTTGCGGGAAAAAATCCCTCAAGCCGTTGCTCTCCATTCCCGACGTTCCGACACTGTGCAATCGGCTCTGCGCGTCTGAAGCTGAGGCGGCGAACGCGCCACGCGGCAATATCAGCCTCAGCTACTGTCTCAATTGCGGTCATATCATCAACTCTGCTTTCGATCAGGCACGGGTCAAGTATGACGGACGTTTTGAGAATACGCTGACCTTCTCACCGCGCTACCGACAATATGCGGAGGTGATGGCCGATCGGATCATCAAGCGCTACGGCCTGATCGGGAAAAGCATCGTCGAAATCGGATGCGGCAGCGCCGACTTCCTCCGCCTCCTATGCGGGGCAGGAAACCACGGCGAAGGCTATGACCCGAGCCAGCCGACTAGTCGATCCGCAGCAGGTCGTGGGAATGTCGAGATTATCGGCCGCAATTTCGCGGTCGAAGACGCGCGCGGCGCTGATTTGGTGTGCTGCCGCCATGTGCTGGAGCATTTGCCGGAACCCATGGATCTGCTGCGGCAGCTCCGCGAAAGCATCGCCATCAAGGCTGATGCGACAGTTTGTTTTGAGGTTCCAAACGGTCTATTCACTCTAGACCGCTTGGGCATCTGGGACATAATCCACGAACACGTCTCGTACTTCACGCCGTCCTCGTTGGTGCGGGCATTCCACAGCGCAGGTTTTACGGTTTGCTGCACCGAAGCTGCGTTTGACGACCAATATCTATGGCTGGAAGCCTGCGTCGACGGTCAGGCGTTGCCAATTGATCCGCCAAAGCGGCCCCCGGACGCGCTTTACAGTTCCTTTAGCCAGCGATTTTCCGAAAGAGTTGCACTGTGGCGTCAGCGCATCGAGGAATTGCGATCCGATCGCCGGCATGTCGTGATCTGGGGCGCGGGTGCCAAAGGCGTCATGTTCCTGAACCTGCTGCGAGTGACCGCCGGCGCCGGCGTTGATTGGGTGGTAGATATAAACCCGCGCAAGCACGGCCATTTTGTGCCGCTCATGGGACAAAGAATCGTCGGCCCGGACCACTTGCCGCAAGACCCGCCGGATCTCGTGGTCGTCATGAACCCTGAGTACGAGCGCGAGGTCCGGTCTATGATCGACGATATGGGAATCGGCTGCGAGGTGATGAGCGCGTGAGCCACGCCAAATAACCTCCTGATCTCTCGGTACGATCTTGGTTAAACACTTTTCGTTGTACAAATTATCGTATAGATAAAAAAATTATTGCAATTTGGAACGTAAATGCTTATTAGCGGTGGTTGGCACTATCTATCCGAGGATGAGACCCTACCAAAACCGATCGGTGACCTCATCTGGGGCACAGTCAGCAACCGAGAGGACGCACATATGTCGAGGCTAAAAAATCCACTCACCGGGCTCCAGAGTTCGCGCCGTAATCTCATCCGGATAGGCGCCATAGTGGCGTCCGGGATAATCGCTAAGACAACGTCTGCGACTGCGGACGACTTTCGCGGGGAGGACTTCGATCGTGGACGGGAAAGAGCTAGACGGTGGGACGATGGTAGGCGGGACCGAGACGAAAAGGGGGGCAGAGATCCTCATTGTTTTCTCAAGGGTACGACGATCCGGACCGCAGATGGCGACAGAAAGATCGAAGATCTAGCCATCGGCGAGTTGCTGCCGACCGCTTTCGGCGGGATGGCCCGCGTTCAATGGATCGGGCGCTATCGCTTCAAGAGGAGTGATCCCACTAAGAGGCTGACCGAAAATGAATTGAGTGATTTCAGTCGGTTGTGGCATGATGGTTGTGTCAAAGCAATCATCGAGGCACAAAATGTGGACCAAAATCACTCGGCCAAAGTATGGACGAGAGGGGCGGCGCTACGCAAGCGATGTCACGGATGCGGAATGGGCGCTGATTGAGCCCCACATGCCGGCAGTAAAGCGTTTGGGTCGGCCGCGTGAGACCGAGCTACGGGCCGTGTTGGATGCGATCTTGTATATCGCGCGAACCGGCTGTCAGTGGCGCATGCTGCCAAAGGACTTTCCTCCGTTTACCACCGTGCAAGGTTATTTCTACGATTGGCGAGACGACGGCTTGTTTGAGAAGATCAATTTTGCGTTGCTGCTGGAAGCACGCGAAGCAGCGGGCCGTGAACCGAGCCCCTCGGCCGGGGTCATCGACAGTCAATCGGTCAAGACGACCGAGAGCGGTGGGCCGCGGGGGTACGATGCGGCCAAGAAGGTAAAAGGCCGCAAGCGCCACATTGTGACCGATACTGGCGGTCTGCTGGTCGGCGCCGAGGTGCACCCCGCCGATGTCCAAGATCGCGATGGTGCCGTGCTGGTCATTGAGGCCATCCACCAGTTGTTTCCCTGGCTACGCCATCTTTTCGCCGACAGTGTCTACAACGGCCCCAACCTGCGCGAGGCGCTCGCCAAATTCGGCCACTGGACCATCGAGATCGTCAAACGCGCCGCTGATGCCGCCGGCTTTAAACTGCTGCCGCGTCGCTGGGTCGTCGAACGAACCCTGGCTTGGCTCAATCGAAACCGCCGCCTGGCCAAGGATTTCGAGACTTCGATCGCCAGTGCCAAAGTCTGGGTTTACATCGCCTCCGTGCAGCTGCTCATTAGGAAACTCGCCTGACTTTGATGCAACCTATACGATTAAGATTCGGACACTAAGGCATGGGTCAAAGACGTACTTCCTATTCGGGTCGCTCGTTCAGCCCTTGGCCCTGATGTTCCGCATGCTGATTTGTATGTCACACAGACGCACGCGCTGCTGCTCGATGGCGTGCTGGTGGCAGCGGGCAATCTCATCAACGGCACGACAATTACACGTTGCGACGCGAGTGAACGCGAGGAATTAGAGTTCTTCCATATAAAACTCGCACGCCATAATGTGATTTACGCGGCAGGAGCGCCGTGCGAAACTCTGTTGAACGTCGATGAGACCGCTGCCAACTTTGCCGAATATTTTCGTCAATATGGATCTTCTGCAACCGAAGCGACCCCGTGTGCGCCTTTGCTTCGGTACAGCTACCGGCGGGGCGAAATCAAGTCGTGTTTCCGCAGCGCGATCTCCCCTTGGCTCGACCGGCGCCAGACTGTTGATGTTATTCGGGACAAGCTGGACGCGCGAGGGATCTCGCTTTCGCGGCACGCGGAATTCATATCGTAATTCACATAATGAGGGGCGGTTGCTTGCCGTCCCTTGCTTCTACTCCACCCCGGCACAGAGAATTGGTCTCACGTTGTGAGCATTTGAAGCAAACATCCGGGTTCGCACGCGCGCAATGCGCTCAGACACAGATATACAAATTGGGGGTCCAGTGCTATATGCCGAACCCCGTTAGGGAATCGTTTAATCCTTTACGGCCGGCCACGTGCGGCCAAACCGAGATAGGGCGATTATGCGGATCACCAATTGTCGATCCTGCGGCTGCGACGACCTGCGCGTCATTCTCGACCTCGGGTCTCAACCCATAGCCAATGCGCTGCTCAGCGAGGAAGAACTCACTCGCCCGGAGGCGAGGTTTGCGCTGGCGGTGGCATTTTGCCCGGTATGCGCGCTACTGCAAGTGACCGAGACCGTCGCGGCTGATATCCTTTATCGTCGCGATTATCCGTATTTTTCCTCATCATCGCCCGCGCTGTTGAAGCATTCGGCCGAACATGTCGAAGCGCTGGCTTGCAAATACGACCTCGGTCCCCTCAGTTTGGTGGTAGAGGTTGCCAGCAATGACGGATACTTGCTGTGCAATTTCGTCCACCGTGGGATCCCCTGCCTCGGTATCGATCCGGCGGACGGGCCTGTAGCACGGGCAAATGCCATCGGCGTGCCGACGATGCACGACTTCTTCGGGTCGCGATGCGCCGAAAAGCTGGCGAGCGAGGGCAAGCTCGCCGATGTGGTGATCGCCAACAACGTCGTCGCTCATGTAGACGATATTAATGACTTTGTCGCCGGCGTTTCACGGCTTTTGAAGCCGACCGGCAGCGCGGTCTTTGAATTCGCTTACGCCTTGGATCTGATCGAACACTGCGAGTTCGACACCATTTACCATGAACACCTCTTTTATCACACGCTACACGGGCTCACGCCGCTCTTTCACCGGCATGGGCTCCACTTGAATGACGTCGAACGGCTTCCAATTCACGGGGGCTCGTTGCGGCTGACAGCAAGCCGAACGCCCGAACGCTCGGCGAACCTCGATGAGCTGTTTGCTCATGAGGCAGCGCTGGGCGTAGGTGAGGTGTCATTCTATAACGAGTTTGCGGACCGCGTCAGAGCACTTCGCAACTCGCTTGCCGGCCTGCTCGTCTCGGAGAAAGCCAAAGGGAAGCGGATCGCCTGCTACGGCGCCGCGGCAAAGGGCGCGACCCTGGTGAACTATCTCGATCTCGGTGAGCAGTTTTTCGAGTTCGTGGCCGACGCCAATCCCTTCAAACAAGGCAAATACATGCCCGGTCAACACATCCAAATCCGCCCTCCGGAGCAAGTGGTGATGGACCAACCGGACTATGTCCTGCTGCTAGTTTGGAATTTTGCCGGGGAAGTGATGCGGCAGCAGGCGACCTACCGGGAACGTGGCGGCAGTTTCATCATCCCGGTTCCTGAGCCATATATAGTACCGCCGGGAGTACCCATCGATGACACTCAGTACGCCATTTTCCCGACCCGAGATCCGGCCACCCCTGGGATTGTATAACGAATTTGGGCGCAGAGCAGGGGACATCATCACCAGGTTATTTTCGACAAGACGGATCGGAGATGCGCTATGGTTTAATGCGCAGGTGGGAATGCTGGGGTGGTAATATCGAGGAGAGGGGCTCTATGACCGATGTATTGTTCGATCCGCCGCGCAGCGACGAAGCGTGGCGCAATCTGATTTACGACGGAAAGATCATTATCTTATCGCCAACGCCGGAAATGCTCGCGTTGGTTGAACACACCCGCGGGATGATCGAGGATGCGTTCGCCCCGATCGATCCCCAGCGCGCCCATCAGACGTTGCCTGTCGAACGGTGCGTTGAAATCCTTTCGGTGCTGAAACCGGCTTATATCCACCATCCCCGTACGAAGGAACTCATACAACGCGTCCTGAATGCCTTTGGCCGCTCTTCCGATAAGACATACCAGGACGTGCCGCGTCTGCGTTGCGCCTTCCCCAAAGATTATCTCACCACAGGGATCGCCTACGCCCACCATCCCCATCGAGATACCTGGTATTCGGCGCCAATGTGTCAATTCAATTGGTGGGCGCCTATGTACGAATTCGTCTCAGACAATGGAATGGCGTTTCATCCGCGTTACTGGGACCAAGGTGTCAAGAATGGCTCACGTGATTTTAACTACTACCGATGGAATGCCGAGAGTCGTAAGAACGCTTCGCAACACATAGGCCGCGACACCCGGGTCCAACCGCATGCGGAGGAACCGCTGGAACTAAACCCGGAAGTGCGCTTTGTCGTTCCGCCTGGCGGGGTCATAATCTTCTCCGGGGCGCAGCTCCACTCGACGGTGCCGAACACCACGAAACTGGTGCGCTGGAGCATCGACTTTCGCACCATCAACATTGACGACGTTGTCAGCAAACGCGGCGCGCCAAACACCGACAGCGCTTCGACGGGTACATCGTTGCGAGACTTCCTGCGGGTGGCCGACTTTGCTCCCATACCCGAGAACATCGTCGCACCATATGATGACGGCGTACCGGCCGGTGGAGTGGCCGTTTTCAAGCCGGAGATAACAGGCATATCCGCGAGTTGACGGCAGCAAAGGGTCCGAACAGGCGCGAGGCGACATATAAACAACCTGCCCGCTTGACGCGCCCTCATAATAGGTTACCTGAACTGGCCGGCGAAGAAGCTCGGTGTGAAATACTGGCCGTTCGCGAGAGCTTCAACCGTCTTACGGCTACGGGAGGATAGAAGTAATTCAACGCCATTAATAAGTGTTGGACTGTTTATGTATGGCGGAGAGCGCATTATAGAGCCGTTGAAAGATTTGGTCATTGCGGCCGATCAAGTGTTTATAACCTGCAAGTTCGCGAAAACGAAATCAACCGATTTTCGGCAAAACGTGAGCCGGCAGAAGGTAAGTTACATTGGTTTGCACTGGCGGCGATAGTTTGCGTTACCGGGGACGGATTTTAAGTTGAGAGAGGCATCATGCCCACAATCGAAGAGAACCGTTTCTTGCTTGGCGAGAGCTATGATTGGCCCAAGCTGGAGAGGAGTGGTCGACACCTTGGGGCAACGCGCACATGCAGTGATATGGCTCCATTCTGCCGCGCATCAGTGCCTTTGTGCCGACCGACACGTGTGATGCCAACGTCGTTCCTACTGGCGAGCAGCCTATGGCGGCACCACTGAGCAGCTATGGTGCCGACAAGCGTGCACGCGCAGGCAGGTCGCCGGCTCGGTTCACCCGGTACCGACGGTTGGATTGCGCTTTTCAACCTGTATGGTCCACGACAGACCCCAACTCGCTATATTAGGGCATTATCGCGGGCTTTTTGCAGTAAGACGTTGATACAAGAACACTATAGTGGACAGTCGTGACCCGCGATATCCGGGATCCGGATGCGTACCCCGGGCTGGTCACATCGTTTTTAGGCAGCAGAAGAACGGCAAGCCGTGGCACCGCGGGGCCGCCGCGGTTCGCAACTTTCTACCGCAAAGGGCCTATCTTGCGCTCGTGAAGGGTTGGCCGTTCGTTGGGCGTCCGGTATGTTGTCGCGGGTCGAAGACGTAACAGGTCAGAGGGTGTTGCAGTTCTTGCCTCGTGTTGACCCTCCATCCGGACGATGCAAGGCTGAAAGCGATAATCATGTGAAAAGAGGAAGCGGGAACCCGGTGTTGATGCTGCCTTGTGAGCAAACAGTGCATCGAGGGTCTCGCCGAACGTTCAGGGGTTCGGCTCATTGTCAGCCGCAACGAGCCTCCGTGAATCGGAAGGCGTTCGACGTCATTCAAGTGAGCCCATGCCGGTGGAAGAGTGGCGTGAGCCCGTGCAGCGTGTGATAGAATAGGTGTTCATGGTAAATGGTGCGCTCCGCCGCCTTTGTCGTGGTGGTCAACATTACGGGACTCGACTTTGATGAGTTCAACATCACCGCTGCTAAGCGTCGGATTGTTTGTCTACAATGGAGAACGTTTCATAGAGGAAGCGCTTCACTCCATCCTTAACCAGAAGTTCACAGATTTCGAACTGATTATTTCTGATAATGCGTCGACGGATCGCACGGGCGAGATCGCGCAAGCCTATGCTCAGCGCGACGATCGCATCCGTTATTCTCGAAGCGAGAAGAACATGGGTGCCGGCTGGAATGCGCGCCGCGTGTACGAACTCGCTACGGGGAAGTATTTCAAGTGGGCCGCCGTCGATGACCTCCTAGAGCCGGAACTTCTGCAGCGGTGTGTCGAGATCCTGGAGAGCGATCCCGGCTGTGTGGTGGCCCATGCGAGCACAAAAGAGGTTGATGAAAACGGAACCTTCATCAAGAACTATGTCACGCCTATGAAGACCGATTATGACGATCCGGTCGCACGTTTTTGGGAAATGTTGCACACGCGTGGTCACATGTGCTACCAGATTTACGGTGTGATGCGGATGTCCGCTCTGCGCCAGCTTCCGCCTCAGGGGATCTATGTCAATGGCGACGGGGTGTTGCTGGCGCGAATGTCGTTGCTCGGCCGCTTCTACGAAGTGCCGGAGCATCTTTTCATCAGCAGGCGCCATAGCCGGCAATCCATGGCAACCCTTCCGATCCGCCTGAAACATCCACGTCGGTTTCGCCTCACCAATCGCTATGGCTGGCTTCCGGGTCCCGAGTGGTGGGATCCGTCGAAAACCCGAGCCCTTTCATTTCCGGAGTTTCGCCTGCTGCTCGAATATTTTCTGTCCGTCTATCGCGCGCCGCTTTACGCCGGCCAGAAGCTTCGTTGCTATTTCATGTTGTTGGCTTGGATCAGATGGAACTTCAAGGGCATGTTGAAAGATCTGCTTATTGCGGCCGATCAGATGCTGTACAACTTGCAAGTCGCGAAAACAGAAGCAACGGATTTCCCAATCAGCCGATCTCTTGCAAGAGGTCCTCGTGAGAGTAAGCGACCTTAACCTCGGGTCGGTCGCCGCGACAGGTGACGCTCCTCTGTTATCGGGTGACCGATGCGGATGGTTGTGCCTGCCGTCCATCCTTTGCTTTTGCACAAACAGCTACAGCAGCGGCGCGCCGGCGGCACGGCGGCATGTTGAAGCTGGCCACCTCGTCCCTACGCTCGATAGCCTGCTTTACCAAACCGGCTCATCGTTAGTCGGGCTCCGAACTTATTGTTGGGGTATGGACGGCGGTGCGAGTCTCGACCGCGTACTCCATGGTGTTACCGACGTGGTGATCCTGGCAGGGCCTATCGACGATCCGATCGTCAGCCTTCAACGGGGAGGCGCTGAGGCGGTGCATCGACCGATCGGCCGGGTGCGGCCTACCAACGTGGGTTTTATCTTGAGCTATTCCGATTCGGGCACAATCACCGACAACGCGGGGTGCACGAATTCTTTCGCGCCAATTCGCGTTGGCTTTACGCGAAAGCAAAGTGCCGATCCTATTGCTATTGCTACGAGGTCGTTTCGGTTATCACGCCGCAGTGCTGTGCTCTGCGACCGCGCTCAATTGCCGCCGCGTATGCGGTTCGATCTCACGGCGAACGAGTTCGCGCGCGAGCTCTTTCAAGACGGGAAGATCATCCGCGGCCGTGAACACTTTATGTTACGTTGTGAAATGTGATGGAGGAGGGTTCCTTGTATGCCAAATACGATAAAGAAAAGGCGGAACAGTTCTGGACTAGGCGCGCCTCTCACGTGAATGAGCTGCGCGCGGTACTGAGCTATCGCTCGCCCGATTACACCAATTTGGCGTATTCTCAATGGGAACTGGGGCTGCTCGTCCGGAACCTGGGAGACGTCCGGGGCAAAACGGTGTTGGATGTTGGTTGTGGCGTCGGACGCGTGACCATGGAACTACTGAAAGCGGGCGCCCGCGTGACCGCCTTGGACAATTCAGCGAAGATGTTGTCGATAACAGAAGATAAGGTCAGGACGGCATCATTGAGTCCGTTTTTCGACGCAATTAAAAGCAACGCAGCTGAAAACCCGCTTCCAAACTCCAGTTACGATATAGTGGTGTGCGTCGGACTGCTCGAGCATTTGCCACTGACGATTAGGGTCGATACGCTCAACCATTTATATAGGGTTTTAAAGCGCGGCGGGTCAGCATATCTGGTGGTAAATAACGAGGATAGCATCTTCTTGGAACGCGACGCTTCATATAAGATGAATGTTCAAAAGGATGACGGATATTTCGTCGACATCATCGGTCTTGGGTTCATACGGCAATTTTACGCAGCGCAAGGCGCTGAGATCAGCGTTTTGGGGAGCAACTGTTTGCATTCTTATATCCGTCATACGTTTAGCCTGGTGGATGCCGGAGATCGAATGGAAGACATCGCTGAGGAACTGATCCGGCTGGCAACTCTCGGCGACCTTAGTAACGCCTATGGTGAGGCCGGGAAATACATCGCGGATCAATTTATGGTTCGGATCGTCAAGCCAGGCGATGTGCCCAATGGCGCGGAGCAAATAAGCGAAGGGCTATGACAGATCACTGTTTTTCCGGAACGAGCAACCGCCGAGTGCTACTAATTGGCGGTGCCGGTTATATCGGGGTGCCATTGGCACGGCAGCTTATCGAAGCTGGCTATCTTGTCCGTACACTCGATCGCCTGGTCTACCAGAACGGTTCGTCTTTGCTCGGGCATACCCGGCAGCCAACATCCGAGTTTATTTTTGGAGATATGGGCGACGACGCGGCACTCGACCGTGCGCTCAACGGGGTCACCGAAGTCGTCATCCTGGCAGGGCTCGTCGGCGATCCTGTCACCAAGAAGTTTCCCCGAGAATCTAAGGCAATCAACGAGGAGGCGCTGAGGCGGTGTATCGACCGATTAAGCGGGCGTGGCCTGAACAAAGTGGTCTTTATCTCAACCTGTTCCAATTACGGCATTATCGCCGATAACGAGATTGCGCACGAGGGCTTTGCGCTGAAGCCGCTTTCGCTCTACGCCAAGGCGAAGGTCGCTGCCGAAGCCTATTTGCTGTCCCTGGAGGACCGTGTCGATTACCACGTCACGGTACTTCGTTTTGCGACCGCTTTCGGGTTGGCGCCGCGCATGCGCTTCGATCTCACGGTGAACGAGTTCGCACGCGAGCTCTTCCTTGGCAGGGAGCTCGTCGTGTATGATGCCGACACTTGGAGACCCTATTGCCACGTTTTTGATTTTGCTCGGCTGATCCACCGTGTTCTAGACGCTCCGGCCGATTTGGTCTCGTTCGAGGTGTTCAACGGCGGAGGCAACGCAAACAATCTCACCAAGCGGCAGATTGTAAATATGGTCCTCGAGTGTGTCCCTCAGGGACAAGTCGTCTATCGGAACAATAGCGCCGACCGACGGAACTATCGTGTCGATTTTGGTAAGGTTCGTGAAAGGCTGCGCTTCGAACCACAATTTGATGTGGCTTACGGCATTGCGGAAATCGTCGGAGCATTGAGATCGCATCTGCTAGACGACGTCGATGCCCGGCCCAGCTTCTATGGGAATTATGAACTTCGCGGGCTGGCGGATGAAGCATGGCTGGGCGTTTCAAGTGAGTGAGAACGTAACTACGACCAGCTCGGCCGCCGGACTACGGGCAGTGATCCTCGCAGGAGGCAAGGGGGTAAGATTACGGCCTTTTACCGTCAATTTTCCCAAGCCGCTGATGCCGCTGGGCAACCATCCGATCCTCGAGGTTCTGATAAGGCGGCTAGTGGCATTCGGAATTACAGACATAACGCTCACTCTGGGTCATTTAGCAGAGCTTATTAAGGCGTACTTTCATACCCACAATCAGCTCACCGCCCAGGTTAGGCTTCGGTACGTAGAAGAGGAAAAGCCGACCGGCACCGCTGGATCGCTTGCATCCGTACATGGTCTCAACGAGACTTTCCTGGTCATGAATGGAGATTTGCTCACCGACCTCGATTTCGATGCGCTCGTCTCTTTTCATCGCCGCCATGACGCTGCCCTTACCATCGCCGCCCATCGGCGCCTGGTAAAGCTCGACCTCGGCGTCCTGGAATGCGGCGACGATTATCGCATAATCGGATACAATGAGAAACCGGAGCTAAGTTACGATGTAAGCATGGGTATCTATGTCTACGAACCCAGGGTCCTCAACTGGATTGCTCCCGGGGCATATTTCGATTTTCCGGATCTTGTGTTGAAGCTGATTGCAAATGGCGAAAAAGTTTGCGCCATGCCGCACGACGGCTTTTGGCTCGATATCGGACAGCCGGACGATTATGCCCGTGCGCAAGAGATCTACGCCGATGGGAAGGGAGACTATCACCTTGACTGATTGGCGCATTCCATTGAGTGACCTGGATTACGGGAGCGAAGAGGCGAGCGCTGTCCAGCGCGTCATCGCCGGCAAGTGGCTGTCGTCGGGCCCCGAGGTGCAAGCGTTCGAGCAAGAGTTCGCGACGATGCAGGGGGCCAAGCATGCCCTCGCCGTGTCGAGCGCGACCGCCGGCCTCCATCTCGCGCTTCTCGCACTTGGCGTCGGACCTGGTGACGAGGTCATTCAACCGGCGCTCAATTTCGTCGCGGCTGCGAATATGACCGTAGCGGTTGGCGCAACACCGGTTTTCGTCGACATCTGCAGTCTCGATGAGCCGACGCTCGACCCGAGCGAGGTGGAGCGAGCGGTCTCGCCTCGGACTAAAGCCGTGGTCGTCATGCATTATGGCGGCAGCCTCTGTCGGATGACGGAACTGACAGAGCTTTGCGCGGCGCTCAATATCGCAATCGTCGAAGATGCCTGTCACGCGGTCGGCGTCGCGTACCACGATGCCCGGAACCTCTGGCCGAACGGCGTTATGGCTGGGAGCATCGGAGACATCAGCGCGTTTTCCTTTTTTTCAAATAAAAATATCGCCTCTGGCGAGGGCGGCATGGTGGTAACCAATCGCGAGGATTTGGCTGATCGCGTGCGGCTGCTCCGATCACACGGCATGACCACCCTTACCTGGGACCGTCATAAGGGGCACTCGGGTTCCTATGACGTCGTGAAGTCCGGGGTACAATTACCGGCTGGACGAGCTGCACGCAGCGCTTGGCCTTGCCCAGCTGACTAAGCTGGCGCGCAATAATCGTCGGCGCCGCAACCTGCTGACCGTATATCGCCAGGCTGTGCAACCGCTTGCGGGCTGGACTATGCCGTTCGCCAACGCAATCGAATTTTCGTCCGCCCATCTGATGGTTATCGTCGCCCCAGATCGCGAAATAAAACGAAGGGCGCTGGACGCGTTACGCCAGTCCGGCATTCAGTCGAGTATGCATTACCCTTGCATCGCTGATTTCAGCGGCTTTGAAGGGCACTTGGAGGCAAAGCTCGAATTGACGAGAGAGTTCACGGGCCGCGCAATCACCTTGCCGCTTTATCCGGACTTGAATCCCGATCTGATCAGTGACATTGTCGGCATCCTGCACTGCGCCTGATCTCTACGTTTAATGCTATTGTCATGACTGCGGATGATGTGTATGCCAGCGACAATGGCAACTGAGGCACGGACGGTCGTGCTGCTCAGTTTTCAGCTGTTGCTGGCAGGTTTCTGCCATATGAAGAGATAATCTCGCAGACCCCCACGGGCACGACCGGGGTCGTCGAACATTGAGCGAAGCCGTGCACAGACCGCTCCCGAAAATTGAACCCAGCGATTCGGAAGGTACCTATTTCCGAGCCAGCGCTCCGGTTTCCCATAATACCGGTTCAATACGAGCACCCGTCGCGTGTGAAAACCTACTCCTTCAAAGCCTTCAATGAAACATTGCGGCGGAACGTCGACATACATCTCACAATTAATGACGTGTGCGCCCGGCTGCAACACCCTGAACATTTCTGCTGCGATTTCCGCGTAACAGGGGTCTTCGACGAGAAGACTGTACCGTAACACTGCACAACACCAAATGCCTCCGATGAAGCTGTCCTGGACCGGTATCGAGACGCCATCGGTTACAACAAATTCGCAACCGCGGGATGGGCGTTGCTTCTTCGCCTCAACAGCCATTTCCTGAGTGATCTCCGTACCAAGGACATACCGTCCCCGTGAAACGAAGTACCTCGTAAATCGGCCATTTCCACAACCGAAATCGATCATAGGCCTATCAATTGGGATATAGCGCAGCGCCTGCGCAGCGCCGAACGAGTAAATCCCGTGCACAAACAAATTTCCACGATCAGATCCTGTTGGAGCTAAAACGGCCTGCAACCCGCCGAGAGCTGCACGTTCCGCCCAACTCAACCCCACAGAGTGAAATCGCGCCTTTTCGTCCGCCATCAGATGGACTCCAAACTCTACACCGTGCAACCTCGTTTTCTCGTCGTCACATCGTTCTTCGGAGAATTCGGCGTACTGGCGACCAAATTCGGCGTGCCGGCGACAAGATCGGATTTGTCCAAACGAATCCCCAAATGGGTACCTTTCGAGTTCCCCAAAATGACTTAAATTTTTCTAGCGATGACAGATCTCCCGAGCCTCCCATGTTAAATGATGCCATCAACTCAATGCGCGCTAAACGAATTGCATGGTTTATGATGGCATACATTGGAAAGCAGTTTTTATATTCAAAATCCATTGCGCTTTGCCAGTAAAATAATGAGTTGCCATCGCGAACGTACCATCCGCCACCGATTATCCTCTCTCTCAATTCTGCTAGAAGCAAAATCACGTTATCATTGAGCCTGAAGACCTCTTTAAGAAACCTGAGACTATATATATCAATCCATTTACGCTCTCGAATGGTCTTTTCGTAAATGGTGTAATAGGCGGCTATATCCGAGTGTTTCGTCGCTTGGCGGACAACAACGCCCTCGCGTTCTGCGCGCCGGATTTGGTTGCGGGTCGATGCGGTAAAATTACGAAACAGGGCGTCATAGCAACGATCCAAATCTAAGACGTGAGTTGTCCACTCTACGCTCCTGAGACCGCACACCCTCAATTCGTTTGCAAAATCCTGATGGTCGAATCGAACGTTCCAATCGAAGCTGAGGGTCTGCACGGTTTGCAATTGCTCGACGAGTTCGGAGGCGCTGTCGCGGGACCGGTCGTAATCGATAGGATAAGCTGGCAGTCCGAAGGGTGCGAGCGAGACGCTGCGAATACCAAACCTATGAACTCGCTCAAGACCGAAGATACGTGCGGGCGATTTGGCGCTTTGAACCTTTAAAACCCGAACGCCTATACCTTCCTCGGCCCGCGCAACCGCCTCAATGAATTTTTTTTGTGAGAAGAAACTTTCTTCTCGGCTGGGCATTTCCGGCGTCATAAGGAGTATCGATATTCATCGCGCGATGATATGGAGCCTTTCCTAAGCATCCTCCTTCAGATCGCCATCTGTTTGGGTGCCGGATGAACGTCAAAAAGTGGCGGACGTGCGAAAAAACAGAGTCATGTCGACGCGCCGAACGCACGATCCATGAGATCAAGATATATCTCCGCGGGGACACGTTCAACGGAAATGAGGTGGACCCCATCTGTGAGACAGTTGGAGCCGCTTCTTAAGGTGTAGCCCCGCCGGTCTCGATGTCGGCTCCGATCGTCGTCACCGCAGTGGCTGATGTAGCTTTTCTGCTTTTCAAATCTTCAACATCAATTGCTTTGTCGAGTGTGGTGCCTGTGGGCGAAGGCGAGCATTTGCCCGCCTTCCAAGCTCGCTCGGCAAGCGGGGAAGCGGAGCCGGTCGGCAACGCCGATCATCCACATATCCCATAGGCCCTCCTCGTAACTTTGCTGCGGCGTCCGGTAGCCGAGGCTCCGTTCTGCCGTCTTGGCTGTAAAAGCTGAGCCAACCGCCTATCCCGGCCTTGGCTTCGGCCACTGTCGCATAGGCACTGCGGTAGACCTCCTCGTATTGAGACTGCGCCACAGCCGCTCGACGAAGATATTGTCCATGCACCGGCCCTTTGCCGTCCATGCCTAATTGTGACCCCATGCCGCTTGAGGGTGCCGGCTAACTAACCCGATCTATGCATGGGGAGAGTACGTCCTTGTAGCGTTGATTGATGTGCTCGCGTTCTGGTTGCAATCGGGGTGGCGGGCATAGGGGATCGTTACCGCTGCGGCGGCTTGTCGGGTCGGGATTGGGTAGGCGTTGGAGGTTGAAGGGGAGCGGACGAGTTCAGGGGCAAACGCCCCGGCTCTCAGGTGACGAGGCGCGGCAGGCGGGCGAGGAGCAAGGTAAAGATCGCCTGGTCGGGAGCGCTCGACGGCAGGTGGATTTTAAGCTGGGTTTTCAGCTCGACGACGCGGGCGGCGATTTTGATCAGCCGCAGCCGCAGGGTGTCGAACTGCATGACCCGCCAAGTTGAGCGCTTGGGCATGACGCGGCGCATCGACCATAAGAGCCAATAAGCGCCGGCGTGCAGGAACAGGCGGAACTGGTTGGCTTCGGCGGTATGGCAGGAGGTACGATCGGCGGCGAGGTGGTTCTTCCACGCCTTGATGTGGTTCTCGGCTTGGCCGCGGGCGCAATAGAGCCGTTCGTAAAGGTGCTTGGCGCGGCCGCCTTCCAGGTTGGTGACAATGAAGCGGGTATCGGTTCCCTCGGGCCCGGCTTCAACCCGCGCGATGATGCGCTCCACCCGGATCCAGCTCTCGGCGGCATCGTAGAACTGCATGAAGCGGCGCCGCTTGCCGCCGGTCGGCGCCCCCTTGAAGCGTTCGGCCGTGCTGTTCTCCAGCGCCGTGACATGACGGCACAGCGCCACATTGGGGGCCAGACCGAAAACCCAATCGACCCGGTTCGCCCGACACCAGTCGAACACTTCCGGGGCCGCATAATGACTGTCGGCGCGCAGCAGAATCTCGACCCTGGGCCAATGGGCGCGGATGGCGCCGACAAGGCGGCGCGCAAAGCCGCGAATCTCTACCCCGCTCGGCCGCTTGCCCGGCCGTAGCAGCGCGGTGACGAACCGCCCCTCGCCGTCAAACACGACGATCGGCTGGAACCCATAATCGTCGTGGTAAGCATTGAACAGCCGCAACTGCTGAGCGCCGTGCACCCGGTCGAAGGTATCGTCGATATCGAGAACGATACGCTGCGGCACCGCCCGGAACGAGCCACAGTATTGCTCGACGAGTGCCCGCCCCAGGCGCAGCAGCGCCCGCAGGTCGGGGAGATTTTCCAGCCGCGAGATGGTCGATTGCGAGCACAACTCGTCGCCCGAGGGCAGGCGATCGAGCGCCAGCTTGAACATCGGGTCGGCGCGCAGTGTGTCGGCGTCGTTGCCGTCCTCATAGCCGGCGGCGATCATCAGCATGCGAAACCGGATGATCTCCGCCAAGCGATGCACGACCTTCTCCGGCGTTCGCGGGTCCTTCAGACAGCCGGCCAAGCGGTCGGCCAGACCCAACCGGCGTTCAATCTCGCGCAACGCCAGCAAGCCGCCTTCCGAGGACAGCAAGCCGCCTTCCGAGGACAGCCGGCCACCGTCAAAATGGGCGACCACGGCCTTGCCTTGCACGGGTGGCAGACCGGGGAGAAACGGCGTAACATCAACCATGGCGGGTGCAGCTCCGGTTGATCCGAGGGTTCGGGCTCATCACCAAAAACCCTACGCCGAAATCAACATCTTGTGCTACATCCGCCAGCCCTCACGCATAATCCGGGCTAAGTCGCCTCTGGTGAACTGCTTCCCCTGGTCGGTATTGAAGATCTCGGGCCTGCCGTAGCGCGCAAGCGCTTTCTCGAGCGCCTCGACACAAAATCGGCGCCGAGGGTGTTCGAGAGTCGCACGCCAGCACCGCGCGGCTCACCCAGTCCCATGAGACCACCAGGTAGACGAAGCCCTTGCCACCGGGACGTAAGTAACGTCCGAGCACCACACCTGATCACCTGATTGACCCGCTCGATCACGAGCCCACCGAGCAGGTACGAATAGATTTTGTGCGCCTGCCGCTTTGCTCGTGTGCACGTTGAGAGATCGCCACCAGCCCCAGAAGCCGCATTAGCCGCTGGGACCCGTTTGCGATTGACGAGATCAACCTGGGTCGCAAACCATGCCGGCATTCGCGGCGCGAGCCATAATAGGGCCGCGCCAAATACTGCCGGTCGATCAGCGCCATGATCGCAAGATACTCGGCGCTGACCGCTGCCGCCTCCCGGTAGACTGCCGCGCGCGACCCCGCCAGCAACCGGCATTGCTGGCACATCGGCAGCACCGGCTTCACGCGCTCGACCATCGCGCGCCGTTGCGCCCGCCCCCGGATCAAGTCCGGGGGTTTCGTGCCAAAAATTCGTTTTCGACCTTCAACTGACCGATCTGCCGGTATAGAAGATCGACCTGCGCCTCGCGCTGCCACTCCCCTCCGTCACCGAACCGCCGCCCTCGAAAACGCTCGCTGCGCCGTCCAGCAGCTGCTTCTCCCAGTTGTACATCTGGTTCGGATGGACTCCCCGAACTCACTCGCCAGCTCGGCGACCGTCCGGTCACCCCTGATCGCCGCCAGCGCCACCTTCGCCTTGAACCCCGCGTTGTGCTTCTTGCGTGTCCGTTTCTTGTCCTGCTTCTGCGTCGTCGCGCGTTTTAGGGCAGCGCTACACCTTAGCCTCCTGTCCCATTTTCGGGTTCCACCTCAATCGGCTTCGTCCGTTGCTAATCAAAGCTCAACTGTTGGGTTTCGCACATTTCATGTACATCGTACCGACACGCCGGGCTTCCTGATCGAATTCGGGATCGAAATCTCGACGGTGAATTTCCACAAACCCGACGCTTCCGAGCAACATCCGCATCGTCTCCTCATCGTAATACCAGCGGTGCTCACCATCCTGGCGCATGCAATAATTGACGTGATCCATCTGCGTTTTACACCATGCCGGGTTCCATTTTCTCTGTGCCTCAGAGAAATCAGCATATTCCCGCGTCACGTAGTATCGGAGTACCTTTTCGCCGTCGGGCACTCCAAAAGAATGAATACCTCCAGGTTCAAGGACGCGGTAGCATTCAGACAGCAACCTCATAATATTGTCAGGATAGTCAAAATGTTCTAAAAAATGCTCGCTGTAAATGGTTCTGAACGTATCGTTACGGAAAGGCAGCCGTTCGCGAACGTCAAGAGTCAGATCGGCCGCGGGATTTAGGTCAATATTGACCCAACCGTCTTTGACCCTGTGGCCGCAGCCAAGATGCATTTTCATGCCACGTCCTCCGCGATATTTGCGGGCTTTGAGAACTCCGTTGAGGTGGCGTCTGCGATAATCTAATTCGAGAGCTAATTGTTTTACGGTGGCGCCTAACCCAACTGGCAGAGCAGAGAGCAGGGAGCTGCCAAGACGTTTAATGTACATAGCCTCGCTTACTCCCGCTTCCAATTGTGATCAGCGATGGTGCCGTCCGGCTTTTTGTGAGTGTTTGACTTTTCTACAAGGAAGCCACGAACGCAATGCATTTTATAAACGGCCTTGCCTGACGCAAGCTTAGCGATTCCATTATGAGCCAACTGCGCTACGGACCCGAACATCATTGCGCCCATGCCGGCGCGATTCGCGTAATCGGTCCTTTCGGTTGCAGCTTTTCTAAGAACCCAGGCCCGCTTACGCAGGGTCGGCAAAACACCAGGAGCGGTTTTGAACGCGCTGCGCGCCGGCGCGCTGTCGGATGTTGCGCTCCGCAGCGGGCTCCGCGCACGCTCGCGGCCAACCAGCCGCTCCGAAATTACTACTCTGCGCAAAACATCTCTATTTTGGCCTGGACACAGGGACATGGCTGGCGCAGTACTGATCGTGTCGGTGAACGAGCGGCTCGAAGCCGGAATGATAGCAGCTTGTGCATTGAAGTTGACTACGGTGTAGCCTTTATCGCTCCTCAAGTCGCTCCGGAGCGATCTCCTATTAGGGTGGATACGAATATGCTCCTTCATTGCAAAATTAAAGCAAATTATCGGCGGCTGTCCGCATGATCGAGTGGGTTCGTGTTACTATCACACAGACCTCGATCTCGGACTAACCCTTTAGAGTAGCCTGCATGGCGACCGGACAATCTAAACGTAAGCTCAGGATCGCGTTTATTTTTATGCCTATCAACGCAATCCGGCCGCCGGTGTCTTCCGGTTTGGACGCCTCCGTTGATTTAGCAGCAGACGAGCTCGCGCGAGGGGTCGCCCGATCCCATGACGTTATCGCCTATTGCGCGCGTGGTAAGGGCCAACAGAAGGTCGAACATTTCGACGGGGTCGAGTACCGGCGGATATCAACTTGGCTCGATAGCCGATTGTTGCATCGCCAGAAAGTCATGCGGCTTATTGATCTTGCCGGCGGGCGGAACGCGCCGCAACCGTTGATCAGCTCCTCGTTATGGTTTCGGCACTTTATCGGTGAGGTGATCTCAGACCTCTCTCGCCGCGGCTGCGACATTGTCCACATCATGAACATGTCTCAGTTCGTTCCCCTTATTCGAGCGCGGCTGCCAAAAATCCGGATCGTCTTACATATGGCATGCCAATGGCTCGAGCACCTTGATGCCGCGATGATCGAGCAGCGGATTAGCGCTGCTGATCTGGTACTCGGCTGCAGTGACTTTATCGCGGCAGGCGTACGGCGGCGCTTTCCGTCGTTGGCACAACGTTGTAGACATATCTACAATGGCGCGGATATCACGCGCTTCGCCAGGCCCCCTGGCGTTCGGCCAAAGCCCAAACAGCTCCTCTATGTCGGCCGGTTGGCTCCTGAAAAGGGTGTCCACATCTTGCTCGATGCGTTGCAAACTGTGCTCGCGCATCACCCGGATGCCAACCTCGAGCTAATCGGGCGCGAAACGATCGTGCCCCGGGAGGCGCTCTTCCCTATCTGCGATGATCCGCACGTGTTACAGATCGATCCATATTTTCGGCCCGGCGTATATGGGGAACTCCTGCGCGCTAAACTGTCAAAGCTTCCTGCAGGCAGCGTCTCGCTTTTGAACACCGGCATCGAATCCAACAAACTCGTCTCGCATTATCACTCCGCCAGTATTTTTACATTCGCAGCGGTCTGTAATGACGCCTCCCCGTTGACCACCTACGAAGCGGCGGCGAGCGGATTGCCCATCGTATCAACGCTCAGCGGCGGCATTCCGGAGATCGTAGAGGACGGGCGAAGCGGCTTGCTCGTGGAGCGCTCGGATCCGCAGGCGACAGCCGAAGCAATCCTGCAACTCCTGTCCAACCCGGATCAGCGTAACGCGATGTCGCGGGCGGCTTTCGAGCGCGCTTCAACTATGTTCTCCTGGAGTCGTATCGCCGAGGATCTTCTCCAAGAGTATGAACGCCTCTTCGTCTAAAAAAGCTCACCTCATTGACCATTTGGTCTGTTCGGACGCGAGAGGGAAAACGACGGTAATCAAAGCTGGAAACCTGCTTCGGCAGGCGAGAGCCGTCGCCGTCTAACCGAGGGTGGCATATGAAAATTGCCTTTGTTAATCAACCCATAGACACAATTCTTCCGCCATATCAATCTTCAATCGGAGCTTGTACTTACGGCGCTGCATCTGCACTGTCCAAGTCTTGCGACGTGATTGTTTACGGGACAAGAGACCGGCACCAAGATTTTGCTGCGGATTACCGAGAGCAGAATGTTCATTTTCAATTCTTGTCGGTGCCGATGTTCGATCGGCTCGCGGCGAAGGCCAGAGAGAAATATTCCAAACTCTTTCCGTCATGCTCGCCGGGGTCGAGCTCCGCGTGGCTGTTTCGCAATTTCGGCCACCAGGTAGCGCAGGATTTGCGCTTGCAGGCTTGCGATGTGATACACGTTCAGCACTGCGCTCAGTATATCCCGGTGATACGCGCTTCCAATCCCAGTGCTAAAATAGTCTTGCAGCTGCATGCCGAGTGGTTCTCCCAAAACCGACCCGCGATCCTCGAAAAGCGCTTGCGTCATGTAGACCTCGTAACAACCGTTAGCGATTACATAACCGAAAAGACCCGCCGTCAATTCCCGATGATAGCCGACCGCTGTCGGACGATGTACAATGCCGTAGATTTAGCAGAGTTTAGTCGGGAAAGGACATGCGATGCGCCAAAGGGGCCGGAAAAGCGCATCCTCTATGCGGGCGCCGTCTCACCCCACAAAGGTTTACATGTTCTGTTGGATGCCTTTGCTATGGTGGTAAAGGAGTATCCAAGAGTGAGATTGGATGTTGTCGGTTTGCAAGTGAACTACCCATTGGCTGAAAATTTTGAATTTCAGGAACGGGAGTTGATCGAGAGCCTGTATCCGTTTTATGCTTATGAGTGGATTCCCAAGTTTAAAGCGAAGTTGGGATTAGTGTCCCCCGATGCCGGAACGTATCTTGCGCATTTGAAGCAACGGCTGTCCGCGGAGGCGAGCGGAAGGGTTGCTTTTCTCGGTTTTGTTCCGCGTCCGGAGCTGGTTGATCTGTACTACGGTGCCGATGTTTTCGCGTTCGCGCCGATCTGGAACGAGGGGTTCGGGATTCCTCCCGTAGAGGCCATGGCTGCTGGCGTTCCAGTAGTGGCCACCCGGTCGGGGGCCATCCCGGAGACGGTAAAAGATAAGCACACTGGGTTCTTGGTCGGTAAGAATGACCCCAGCGCTTTGGCTAAAAGCATTCTGAAACTGCTTTGCGATGACAATTTACGAGCTCAAATGGGACGAGCGGCCCAGAATTGGGTTTATGAAAATTTTACTTGGGATAGGGTGGCTGATAGGATGTATGAATGTTACTCGGATTTGTGTGGGATTTACGGGCGGGCGGAGGATGTTGGTGTTTAATCGAGGACATCGTTGGCGGCGTTTGCTGTGCCTGGACCCGGGGTATGTCGGGCGAAGCTAGCAAAACCATGTATTGGCCAGACAATCATACAAATTGCGGTGATCTGGGGACAATGCTGAAGAGATATTCTAGTCGAGGCTCGCGCCTACGACGGGCGGTAACAGAACCCCGCCTCGCCAACTCTGCGGTGTTCCGCAAATTGGGGAATTGCCCCCGTGGCCCGGGATCCACACCTAGGCCTCTCTGGTCTGTGGCTCCGGAGAAGCCGTGAGCGTGGCATTTGAGCCGACCGCCTTGGCAAAGCGTGTGCTGCGGCCGCTGCTCCCCCGGCCGACCATCAGGATAATTCAGCAAATCATCGGGATCATAGATTATATAAGATCGCCGGACCGCGGCGCAGGCTGGGGACCATTCAACGGACAAACCGCTCGCCAAGCGCTGTTTGTGGATATTCTCGCGAAGATGCAGCCGCATGCCATTGTAGAAACCGGAACCTTCCTTGGAGTGACGACCGAATTGATGTCCCAGACGGGTCTGCCTGTCTTTACTATCGAGTCACATCCCCGAAATTACGGATTCGCGCGCGCACGATTTTGGCGCAAGCGGAATGTCACATTGCTCTTTGGAGACAGTCGAAAGGGCCTACAAAAACTTTTCGACGCGGCTTTGCATCCTCTATCTGGCCTGAGAGTTTTCTGTTACCTTGATGCCCATTGGGATAATGACTTGCCGCTCGCGGAAGAAATTGATATCGTTTTTACTCGATGCCCATTGGCGGTCGTCATGATTGACGACTTCGAGGTACCGTCCGACACCGGGTATGGGTATGACGACTATGGACCGGGGAAGGCTCTGATCTCAGACTACATCAGACCAGCGATATCGGCACATCAGTTGCAAGCGTTTTTTCCTTCCACTCCCTCCGCTGCGGATTATCCATCAACCCCGATGGCTGCCGCAGGCTTGGCGGTTCCCGGCCGGGTGCGCCGGGGATGCGTTGTTCTCGCCAAGGAAAGTTTTCATGGGCTGGACTTAGCCGCGGTGTCGCTTCTTCGTCCTGCTACCGAAGCCGAACTCACACCGACGCACTAACATCACTGGATTTGTGCTCAGCAAACGATCATTGCGCGCTGCCAGCTGATTCGAGTGCAAGGAGTGGTGCATGATGGTGCCGGCGGTCATCGAGGGTCTGCTTGCCGCAGCGGGCGCACTCGTATGTCCACCGCTTGGTTTGCAGTTCCCAAGCCTTGGTGTTGCTGCAACCCGGGCGATAAGCCTTTAAGGGGAAAGTGTTTCTCTGACGGCTGAATCTTTAAGACTGCTGACGGCTTTCGCGCGTTCACATAGAGCCGTTCCAAGCTCGCGACTTTTTGTATCGAAAACAGGATCAAATTCGCACTGCTTGATTCTATAAAGCCTGCTTCCTTCAACACGTTCTCCATGGTCTCAAAGTCGTATGCGTAACGATGTTCGGTATCCTGCCGAAAGTGATAGTTGACGTGATCCAGACGAGTTTTACACCATTCAGGGCGCCAGAATTCTCGGTTCTTGCAAGCCTGAAGCCACCCGCCATCGCCTACGCCAGCATAATCAAGCAGTGGCAAAAGCGTGTCGGGAACGCCCACGCGGAAAATTCCGTTCGGTTCCAGAACTCTGAAGCACTCGCGTAGAAAGTGCTTCGCGTCATTTGGATAGTCGAGGTGCTCGAAAAAAGTGTTCTGAATAAATAATCATAGCTGAGCCATCGTTAAAGGGGATGCGCTCTCGCATGTCGAGCGAAAGATCTGTCTCCGGCAATAGATCGGTGTTTACCCAACCTTCCTTTCGATTGGGACCACAGCCGATATTAAGCTTGAGACAGCTTTTCCCTGCATAAGATTTATTGCCTGCAGCCGTTTGTTATCGGGAATGGCGCCTTGGTCGACCTGGGAACCTTGTTCGAAAAATGCAGTACACGAGTTCGACCCCGTTGCGGCGGATCGAAAGCCGGCCATCGGGATAGTCGAAAAGGTTACGTATTTGCCGATCGCCGCCTTGGCCGGCTCGCTCGGCTCCAAGATAAAGAGATTGTGTCGGTATTGCAGTGTCAGCGGGGAAAGGCGGCGCTCTTCCTTCCGGGCGAACGGGTTCTATAGACCGATATTCGCTCAGTGATCTGCGGCCCGCCGCTCGGCATGCACAATATGGAGGACGGGCCGAATGACATATCACATTACGTAGGATTGGGTGTGCACAAGGCGACGGTTTGCGTCGCGGTCGCTGAGAGCGGGCGCGATGGTGAAATACGGCAGATCGGGGTTTTGGAGAACCGCCCGGAGATCCCGTAAAAAATGGCGGCAAGACTCGGTAAGGGGGCCGTCGGGCGAGCTGTTGCTACGAAGCTGGTCCCTTGCGGATATGGCCTGCACCGTTTGCTGACCGGTCGTGGGCACAGAGCTGCATCGATATCGGCACAATCACGGAAGGCCGAGGTGCAGCGCCGCTGTGTACGACTCGGTAGTGGGCAATTCCTTAGTGTCCGAATCTTAATCGTATAGGTTGCATCAAAGTCAGGCGAGTCTCCTAATGAGCAGCTGCACGGAGGCGATGTAAACCCAGACTTTGGCACTGGCGATCGAAGTCTCGAAATCCTTGGCCAGGCGGCGGTTTCGATTGAGCCAAGCCAGGGTTCGTTCGACGACCCAGCGACGCGGCAGCAGTTTAAAGCCGGCGGCATCAGCGGCGCGTTTGACGATCTCGATGGTCCAGTGGCCGAATTTGGCGAGCGCCTCGCGCAGGTTGGGGCCGTTGTAGACACTGTCGGCGAAAAGATGGCGTAGCCAGGGAAACAACTGGTGGATGGCCTCAATGACCAGCACGGCACCATCGCGATCTTGGACATCGGCGGGGTGCACCTCGGCGCCGACCAGCAGACCGCCAGTATCGGTCACAATGTGGCGCTTGCGGCCTTTTACCTTCTTGGCCGCATCGTACCCCCGCGGCCCACCGCTCTCGGTCGTCTTGACCGATTGACTGTCGATGACCCCGGCCGAGGGGCTCGGTTCACGGCCCGCTGCTTCGCGTGCTTCCAGCAGCAACGCAAAATTGATCTTCTCAAACAAGCCGTCGTCTCGCCAATCGTAGAAATAACCTTGCACGGTGGTAAACGGAGGAAAGTCCTTTGGCAGCATGCGCCACTGACAGCCGGTTCGCGCGATATACAAGATCGCATCCAACACGGCCCGTAGCTCGGTCTCACGCGGCCGACCCAAACGCTTTACTGCCGGCATGTGGGGCTCAATCAGCGCCCATTCCGCATCCGTGACATCGCTTGCGTAGCGCCGCCCCTCTCGTCCATACTTTGGCCGAGTGATTTTGGTCCACATTTTGTGCCTCGATGATTGCTTTGACACAACCATCATGCCACAACCGACTGAAATCACTCAATTCATTTTCGGTCAGCCTCTTAGCGCATTCGACCGGATTCGGCATCAGCGGCCGCGATCAGGCCGGATGACCGATGCCCTGGATAAGGCGCGCACAATGGGCGAAGCGCCTTGGCCGCCTTCTGCAACGAGCACCGCATCGCGAAGCACAGATCAAAATAAGCGCGAAGTGAGCTGGACCCCGAAAATGAGACAGGTAGCTAAGGTGGAGCCCTGCCCCTAGAAAGCGCGGATAGCGCGGGAGCAGGACATGAAGCGGACACGGCAGAAGCACAGTGCGGGCTTCAAGGCTAAGGTAGCGCTGGCGGCGATCAAGGGCGACCGGACCATCGCCGAGCTGGCGGTGCATTTCGGGGTCCACCCGAACCAGATCCACAACTGGAAGAAGCAACTGTTGGATGGTGCGGTGAGCGTCTTCGAGAGCGGCGCGTCGGCGGAGGGAGCCAGCAATGAGGCCCAGGTCGATCTTCTGTACCGGCAGATCGGCCAGTTGAAGGTCGAAAATGATTTTTTGGCACGAAAGCTCGGCAACTGAGCCGGGCGGAACGGCGCGCGATGGTCGAGCGCATCAACCCCGCGCTGCCAATATCCCAGCAATGCCGGTTGCTGGTGCTGCCCCGCTCGTCAGTGTACCGCAAGCCCGCCGAGGTCAGCGCGGAAGATCTTGCGATTATGGCGCTGATCGATCGGCACTATCTGGCCCGGCCCTATTACGGCTCGCGCCGGATGGCGGCGTGGCTGGCAAGCCAAGGCCGTCACGTCAACCGCAAGCGGGTGCAGCGCCTGATGCGGCTGCTGGGACTGGCAGCGATCTACCAGCGCCCGAATACCAGCAAGCCGGCAACGGCGCACAAGATCTATCCGTACCTGCTGCGCGGGCTGGCGATCGACCGGGTCAATCAGGTCTGGTGCTCCGACATTACCTACATCCCGATGGCCAAGGGCTTTCTCTACCTGGTGGTGATCATGGACTGGGTGAGCCGCGCGGTGCTGGCCTGGCGCCTCTCCAACGCGCTCGACGCCGATTTTTGTGTCGAGGCGCTCGAGGAAGCGCGCTCGCGCTATGGCCGACCGGAAATCTTCAATACCGACCAAGGCAGCCAGTTCACCAGTGACGATTTTACCGGCACCCTGAAGCAGCATGGCGTCACAATCAGCATGGACGGCAAGGGCCGGTGCATGGACAATATCTTCGTCGAGCGGCTGTGGCGCAGTCTCAAATATGAGGAGGTCTGTCTCCATGCTTATGCGACAGTCGCCGAAGCCAAGGCCGGCATTGGCACCTGGCTGGATTTTTACAACACCGAGCGCCAACACCAGAGCCTCGGCTATTGCACGCCGCGGCAAATTTACCAGGAAGGCCTGTGGATATGTGGACGATCGGCGTTGCCGACCGGCTGCGCTTCCCCCGCTTCCCGAGCGAGCTCGGAAGGCGGGGAAATGCTCACCTTCGCCCACATACCCACAGGCACCACCGTCAACACAACGATTGATGTTGATCATGCAAAAAGCAGAGGCGTTGCACCAGCCACTGCACCGACAATGATCGGAGCCGACATCGAAACCGGCGGGGCTACACCTTAAGAAGCGGCTCTGGCTGTCTCACAAACGGGGTCCACCTCAAAGGCGCGACAAATGAACGCGGCAGTGGTACCGCTTCCTCGTTCCCAGCATGGTCCGCCTCCGCGTGCTCCGTGATGGATCCTCGACGATATGCGAAGCTCGTGGTCAGGCTGCGAGCGCCATTCGCACCAACGTGGGAGGCACTTGTATCGAGTGCGACATCCCCAGAAATAACTCCTGATGGACACGGACGTCGAGTTCCAGCGCCGGGCGAGGGGGGCAATTATCGCTTAGGCTCCCGACAGCACCCATCGCCGCTCGAGCTGATTGCCATAGACGCTAAAACGATCGACAATTTGCATCTCTCAGACAATCGTTTCCCGGTTTTCCTGCTCAGCGAAAACCCAAGCAAGAGGAGAAGGCGAGTGAGCCAAGATTTCTCACTGCACGAAAACTATCGTGACGAGGAGTCGACCCAGCCGGGTACCGACCGGGCGTTCGGCTGCACCGTCGGCTCCGTCTTGATGGTGATCGGCGCAGCAAAAGCGTTTGTGGCGGGAGCGCTTCCTCTGCTCGCCTGCTTGATCTTCGCCGTTGGCGCGGTGCTGTTGTTGCTTGGCATCGTCGCACCCTCGCGCTTGTCGGCGCTTAACAGAATCTGGTTGAAGATGGGCACCGTAATTGCGAAGGTAGTCAATCCAATCGCCTTGCTGTTGTTATTCTTTTTTGTGGTAACGCCGATGGCCCTTTTAATGCGCATAGCAGGCAAGAGGCCATTGCGGCTCGCTCCCGATCCTCGGGCGTCCAGCTACTGGATCTACCGTCACGCACTCCAGGGCGAGGCGTCGAGTATGAAGCGGCAGTTCTGAAGGAAATCTCGATGGGCAACTTTGTGGTTGAGTTCTGGTCCTTCTTGCGCGTTCGCAAGAAATTTTGGCTCGCCCCGATGTTGATAACCATGGCGTTGTTCGGCGCGCTGCTGATCGCAACCCAGGGCTCGGCGATCGCGCCGTTCATCTACACGCTGTTTTGAGACAGAGGGGAGCCGGATGCGTGTTCTCGGGATTTCAGCCTTTTATCACGACAGCGCCGCGGCGCTGGTCGAGGACGGCCACATTATTGCCGCGGTGCAGGAAGAGCGCTTTACCCGCAAAAAACAGGATGCGCGCTACCCTGAGAATGCCATTCGTTATTGTCTCGAAGAAGGCCGTCTAACTCCTGACGAGCTCGATTACATCGTTTTTTACGAGAAACCGTTTGTCAAGTTTGAACGGTTGCTCGAAACTTATCTCGCCTTCGCGCCACGCGGCTTTGCTTCGTTTCGCATGGCTTTGCCATTGTGGCTCAAGCAGAAATTATTTCAGAAAGACCTGCTTGGCAAGCGGCTCAAGGCGCGGGCACCCGACTTCGATTGGCAGCACAAGCTGCTGTTCGCCGAGCACCACCAGAGCCACGCGGCGAGCGCTTTCTATCCTTCGCCATTCGACGAGGCGCTGATCCTCACGATGGATGGCGTCGGCGAGTGGGCCACCACCAGCGTCGGGATCGGTCGAGATCACGGCATCGAGATGCTGAAGGAAATCCACTTTCCCCACTCGCTTGGCTTGCTTTACGCGGCTTTCACCTACTATACCGGCTTCAAAGTGAATTCCGGTGAGTACAAGGTGATGGGGTTGGCGCCATATGGCGAGCCTCGATATGTCAAGGACATACTGGATCACGTAATCGACCTGAAACCGGACGGGTCGTTTCACCTCAATCAAGAATATTTCGATTATTGCGTCGGGCTACGGATGACGAACGGCAGCTTTGATCGTTTGTTCGGCGGGCCCCCGCGTGCGCCGGATGCGCTGTTGGAGCAGCGTCACATGGATCTTGCTGCCTCGATCCAAGCGGTCACCGATGAGGCGATCGTACGGATGGTCCGTAGCTTGGTGGCGGAAACCGGTTTGCGCAAACTGTGCTTGGCTGGCGGCGTTGCGCTCAATTGTGTTGCCAACGGTAAGGTTTTGCGCGACGGGGCTATCGATGCTCTTTGGGTTCAGCCAGCGGCCGGAGATGCCGGCGGCGCTCTCGGCGCCGCGCTCGCCGCTTATCACGAATTTCTCGATCAGCCGCGAAGAGTTGGAAATGTCCTTGACGGGATGCAGGGCGCCTATCTCGGACCCGGCTTTACGACCGCGGAGATCGCGGAGCGGCTGCGCAGCGCCGGGGCGGTCTTTCGGATTGTCGAGGGCGAGGAGGCGCTAATCGGGCAAACGGTCGACGCGCTAATCGAAGAGAAGGCCGTTGGCTGGTTCCAGGGGCGGATGGAGTTCGGTCCCCGCGCGCTGGGCGCTCGGTCCATCCTCGGCGATCCGCGCTCGCCTCATATGCAGCGGCAGCTGAACCTGAAGGTCAAGTTCCGCGAGAGCTTCCGCCCCTTTGCGCCTTCCGTGTTACGGGAGGACGTGACGGAATGGTTCGAGCTGGGCGGCGACAGCCCTTACATGCTCGTTGTCGCCGACGTTCTTGAGGACCGTCGCCGCCCGGTATCGGAGGAAAACAGAAAGCTTTTTGGGATCGACAGGCTCAACACGATCCGCTCGGAAATCCCGGCGGTTACCCATGTCGACATGTCGGCGCGCATTCAAACGGTTCATAGAGAAACCAACCCGCGCTACCACGCACTGCTGTCTGCTTTCAAGGCCCGTACCGGGTGCCCGGTTCTGGTCAACACCAGCTTCAATGTTCGCAGCGAACCGATTGTCTGTACCCCGGAGGACGCGTTCCGCTGCTTTATGGGGACCGACATCGAACTGCTGGTTGCCGGCAATTGCGTTGCCCGCAAACAAGATCAAGATCCTTCGCTTCGCATTGATTATAGGAATGCATTCGAACCTGATTGATAAACCGGATATGAGCTGACGTCAGTATGGGGCAAAATTCTTTGGAGTCGGATGGTTACAGAAAACCTTCGACCCTGATTGACGATAACAAATGACTGCCCTCTCCTTGGCATGATGTGTAGGGTCCGCAACTTTTGGATCCGCAGAGATTAGAGAACGGGGAGCGGGATCAATATTGGTAATTTCAGAAACGAGAGCACAGATTTTGAATAAGCTCATCGGGAATGTCGCGCTAGTCATCGGAAGCGTCGTTTTGTCGCTGCTAGCCGTTGAGGCTAGTCTTTGGATTTATGCGTATTTGAGAGGCGATCGTTTCCCTAATGCTTATGACGCTGAACTGGGGTGGGCCCCCAGACCGGACGTGCGGGAGCACGACTACCTATCGGGAACAATTGTCACGACCCTCGAAGACGGAACTCGGTCCAACGGTAGCGCGCAGGCTCCAAATGCGACCGAACCGATCCTCGCGGTTGGGGACTCGTTTACTTGGGGTGAACACGTCTCTGATTGGGAAACCTGGCCGGCGCAGTTAGAAAAGCTCTCCGGAAGGAGGGTAATCAACGGTGGGGTTGGCGGCTATGGCACCGATCAGGCCTTCCTGCGGGCACGGCATCTCCTCGGCCGAAATCGCTTCAGCATTTTGATATTCAGTTTTATTCCGGGTGATATCGAACGCGGTGAATACTCGGTAATCTATCACATCGCCAAGCCTTATTTCGATTTCAAGGACGGCGGGCTGACTTTAGAAAACGTCCCAGTACCGCCGCCTCCCCCCAAAGGGAGCGGCCTGCTCGCGACCCTAGAGCGTAGTCGACTTGTGAGTGGTGTTTTAAAGAGAATGTCTTCAAAGTTGGATAACCCGCAAAACCCCGAGGACGGACGAGTACTCGATCAACAACAAGGGAGAGAGGTCGCCTGCGCCTTGTTTCGCGAACTCGAAAGGGTAACGAAGTCGCGCGGTTCGGAGCTGATTGTTGTATTGCAACGTCACGAGGCAGAAACCGTTGCGATGGTGACGACAGCGGAGCACGCCTTGAGTTGCTTATCAGACCCCGCCACGCGCGTTCTCGACTTGAAGCCCGCGCTGTCGGAATTGAAAGCGACGGATCTTTCGAGGTTCAAGCGATTGTATATATCGAATGACGGGCACATGACGGCCGAAGGCAATCATTTCGTGGCGTCTGAAATCGCGAAATTTCTAAGCGAAAGGTAAACGCAGCTTGATCGGGGCGTTCGAGATTAAGAAGCAAGGCACGGCGCTGAGCGAGGCCGCGCCCGGCGCCATGGTCGCGGTAGTCAAGGCCCGGACCGCCGGCGCCGACCCAATTGTCCCCGCCGGATCCCGCCCGTGGGGAGCGCCGGGTAACCTGATTACGCGGCACTTGGCTCGAGCATCTTTGGACATGATTTGCCATGGCCACGAGGGCAGACGGGGTGACAAAGCAGAGCTGTTTGCAGGAAGAGCAATGGTTAAAAGCTGTGGATGGTGTCGCCGTAGAGAGGTTGCCGAGGTAAAAGACTCGGCTGTCAAATTACGGCGTGTGTGACCACCAACACAGATGTCGCCGTCCCTGCCATCTACAATGTCACTGGGCGGAGCGGCCAGATGATGCGCCGGGCGGGCACGAGAAAGGTGACGGTGCGGTGCTGACAGGAACGGTTCATGAGGGCGGGGGTCGCGGGTCTGTTGCGCGACAAAGACGCGGCACTCGCGCATCCCGGCGCTGCCGACAAGCGTGCACGAGCCCACGGGTGGCCTTGACGCTCGGGCGACCCGCCGGAGGAGGCCACGCATTGGTCGGCCGCGATGATGGCCTAGGCGGTCGGCATCGGCGTCAACTCGGTGCAGCGGATCTGGCGGCCGCACGGGCTGCACGCACCGCGTGAGCCAGTTCAAGCTGTCGCGTGACCCGGATTTCGTCCCCAAGCTGCGGGACATCATTGGGGCTCTATGTCGATCCGCCGGCGCCTGCGACCGTCCTCAGCGTCGATGAGAGATCGCGGATCCAGGCTGGACCGCACCCAGCAGGCCTGCGGCACCATAACTCATCACTATAAGCGCGACGGCACCACGCTGTTTGCCGCGCTCGACGTGCTCGAAGGCAAGGTCATCGGCGGCTGCATGCAGCCTCACCGGCATCAGGGAGTTCGTCCGCTTCCGCAACGCGATCGAGGCCGAAACCCCAGCCGGCAAAATCGTCCAGGTCATCCTCCACAATTACGGCAGCCACAAGCACCACCTCAAGGTCCGGGCGTGGCTCTATCGACATCCCCGCATCGTGTACCATTAGACGCCGAAATCGCCCTCCTGGCTCAATGCCGTCGAGGGCTTCCCCGCCAGGCTTACCTGGCGACGGCTCAAGCGCGGCACCTTTCCTTTGCTCGTTGATCTCCAGGCTGCCATCAAGCGCTTCATCACCGAGACCAAGGACCGCCCCAGGGCCTTCATCTGGACCGCCGACCCCGATAAGATCGTCGCCGTCGTCAGGAGTGGGTACCAAGCGTCAGATTCGATCCACTAGGGAAACCTGGGGAATGTCGGCTAAATACGGGTTGTTTGTAGCGGGCGCGCTAGCGTTGCTGTTGATATGCGCTGCTACCGCCAGGATGCCAGGCGTTCACTGGCTTGTCGGCTATGGGCCCGAAAGCGATTACAGCTTTCATCCGGATGATGAGCGATTTATCGTTTCGGCAAAAGATTTTGAAAACAAATTTGTCGCCAAACGTGATGGCTATCCATTGTTCATGGTAACGCAGCTTTTTGCGATTGATAAATTTTTACAAGACGTCCTGCACGTCGGGTTTAACAGCGCGGTGGTTGTGCGCTGTATTAGCCTGACCTATGGGCTTGGTAGCATTATTTTCCTATATGTTTTTGCAGTAAGCATCGGTTATTCCCGGCTTGTCGGCCTGCTGGCGTCGTATTTTCTCGCGTTCGCGCCACTCCACATTATTTCTTCCCATTTCGGAACCGCCGATATGACGGCGTTTCTTCTGTTTTATATGACGGTCTTTGCCGCATGGCAATATCGGGTATCTTGTAGGGAACCGTGGCTCTATGCTGCGATCGCGCTAGCCGCCGTTGCGATGGCTGATAAATTTTTTCTCCCTGCTCTCGTGGCACCGGCGATGGTCGTTTTATTTCAACCGTCTGGAAAGGTGTGGGGCAGATTATTTGTTTTCGCATGCATATTCACGACGTTCTTCTGCGCGGCGTCCTTTTTTAATTTTACTCCCTGGGATTTTAAGCGCTTAGTCGACATGCTGCGGTATGAAAATCTCGTGGTGGAAGGGGGCAAATCCCCGCTGCAGCAAATCACACTGTATTGTTGGGACATCATTCCTTGCTCAGGCCTTATCACCTCAATCCTTGCTCTCATCGGCGGCCTCGTGCTTTGCCGCCGCGTCGGCGTTCCGTGGATTGCCAAAGCAATGGATGCTGTCGCAAACACACGAAGTATTTTTTCGTATACGATACAAATGTTTGTGAATTGGCTACATACCCCTACTTCCATCCTCGTCGTGCCTATCATATGTCATGCATTATTGATTGTTATGGCACAGGTTCATGTTCTCCGGAATATTCTGATTTACGTTCCTCTTATTTGCCTTCTTGCTGCAATCGCCGTCGAAGCCATGTTCGAATGGTTGCGATCGCTTCCGTTCCTGGTTCGCAGTGCCGGCTTTGCCGCGGTTCTGGCCCTCATGACAGTTCAGCTCGTTGATGGTTTTGCAACGGATAAGATATATTCTGCGGACATCCGTATCGATCTTGCCAATTTTCTCCACAAAAACGGATTCGCCCAGGATACCGAGACATTTTTCAGTTACACATCTATGAAAGGTGTTTCAAACTTGCCGGCGTTCTCGGATCAAACCCCAACAGATCCAGTTTTTATTAGTTGCGATATCGAATATGCGAGGTACATATCAGCTGCTCAGGGGATACCGACTTATCACGTTTTTGGGGGAAAAGCACGGACGGAGTTTTACAGGTCATTGTTCAATGGTACAACGGATTATACTCCCGTTTTCCATGTCAAGCGTAAACGAGAAAATTTGGAAGATCGTTTGGCCGGCGAGGGATGGCTGCCTGAGCTCGACACTTTTGTCCCCAATGAATGTTATGCATTCGAAAGACGATCGTAATTGCAGTTAGCCGTATAACTCACATGACTGAGTCCTGAATGAGTATGATTGCGCGCGCGGGGGTGGCATGCGCGAGAGGATTGCACTCGAGGTGCGTGCGGCCGATCGGGCGCGATTGAGGGCGATTCGTCGCAAACCGGAAAGGCCCAAAAGCACATCTGGCGAGCCCGGGTTGTGCTGCTGACGGCGGACGGGCCGGGGGGCGGCGAGATAATGCGCCGGGTGGGCACGAGCAAGGGAGGGTGTGGCGCTGGCGGGAGCGGTTGATGCGGGGGCGCGGGTCAGTTGCGTGACAAGACGCGATCCTCGCGCATCCCGGCGTTACGGAACATAGAGTGCACGAGCGCACGGTGGCCTTGATGCTCGGCGATCCGCCGGGCGAGGCCATGTATTGGACGGCCGCAATGATGGCCAAGGCGGTCGCCATCAGCGGTGAGATCTTCGTGGTCTGAAGGGGCACGGCGTTCATTGACGTCCAGGCATTGCGGTTGGTGAATGGCGTCAACTCGGTGCAGCTGGCGTGCGCTACGAGGTGGTGAACGCGTGAACCACGTCACGTAATCCTTTGTGCCGCGAGCATGATCTCAGTTAACTTTACGTTCTGTGATCACCACTTGACGTTCCGATCACTGCTCTGGTAGGGTGCGCCGCGCTTGTAGTGAGCGAGAATGTATCGCCACCCGTTCGACCGGAGCGAGAGTGATCGTAAGTTTGGCTGCACTGTCGCCAGCGTCTTGATACTGACCGGTGCAGCCAAGCCGTTCGTGGCAGGCGTAGAGCCTCCGATCCTAGATTCTATGTTTGTGGTACGCGCTGTACTGTTGTCGTTGGGGATTTTTATGCCCACGTGTCCGTCCCCGCTTAACATTAATGCTTCAAACCGACCCGAGAGACGGTTTCAACCCGAACTCGGCCTGGCATGTTTGCTTCAACTTCTCCTCACGGAGGCTATGTTGAAAGTGCAGCACCTGGAAATCACGACAATGGTCGGCTGCAAGGTCGCGTGTGTCTATTGTCCGCAAGACAAGATTAGCCACCGCTATTTCGGCGCAGACCGCATGATGAAATTTGACGACTTCAAGGTATACATTGAGAAGGTTCCCAGACGCGTCGTGGTGCATTTCACCGGTTTCGCCGAGCCGTTCTTAAATCCTCGGTGCACGGACATGATCGAGTACGCGGCTCATCGCGGACATCCGATCTACATTAGCACAACGCTTGCAGGGATGACGCGAGAGGACATTAGCAGGTTATCCAAGCTCAGGTACTATCAGTTTCAGATTCATTTACCGTCTGCCGGAAAGTTGATGAATTTGGCAATCAACGACGAATATTTTTCATTGCTTTCTGAGCTCGTGGCAGCAGGCATAATTACTGATTTTCATTTTCACGGTAATGAGGTGCACCCGCTGGTAGGCGCCTGGCTGCGACAGCATGCCCTCGATTTCAACGAAATATACATCCTAGATCGCGCCGGAAATCTCAACAATGAGAAGGTAAAGGCCAAGACATCAAAACCGGTCACAACAGCCAGCAAGTCAAGCGGCAAGCTGCGCTGCGACCGCATCTATCAAAACGTATTGTTGCCCAATGGCGACGTGGTGCTCTGTTGTATGGATTGGTCGGCTGAGTACGTGCTAGGCAATCTAAACCGAGACCGGTTCGAGGACCTGTATCGATCGGAAACGTTTCGCCGTGTCTTGCACGGCTTGAAAAATCCCGAGGTTGACTTACTGTGTCGCACGTGTGAGTTCGCCCAATCCGGGGCCGCAAAAGACCGCTTCATGATGGCAATCCGCAACATTCCTAGCATCGGGCCGATCGCCGCCCAAACTCTGAGCCGGTTTTACGGAGTCGGGAAAACTTTGGGGCGCTTCGCCTTTCGGGCCAGTTGAGCGCCACCCTTTCCGCACATCGGCAGGCTGCGGAGTAAATAACCGCGGTGCAAGAGCAAACATTATCTTGCAACAATACGCGAATGTTTCCGGTTAGTATGTAACCTACCCGGTTACTCGGCGGCACTGCGATATAAAAGAAGTGTCTGTCCACGTCCGACCTCCTTCGAAATGAACTGCAGGTCGGAATTTCGACATGAGGGACGCGAATTTCCAGCAGGTGATCAAAGAGCGCCGCGGCTAACGCCTCGTTGGCCATGATCGTCAAAGCAAGCGCGTGATCCAGCTTGCAGCAGCCCGGCATCGGAGGTGATCACGAAGTCGCGGAACCGAAGCATCAGGTTGGCGGTCAAAATCGAGTTCAGCGCGTCCCTGTCCGTCTCACTCGCCAGGTCCTCATCAGCGCCACGTGATGACAAGCAGGACATCTTGGCGCCTTTACAAAAGGCTTGTCGTCATACCGCACGGCGAGCATTATCCGAGGAGTTTGAGTTATGCGCAACTACCCTAGGATCGTCACCACCTGCGATCCGGCGAAGGCAGAAGCTCTTTGGGATCCGCTCCTCGACGTTTCCTCTCGGAATCTCGGCGTGGCTCACGTAGAGATGTCGGCGCGTAATACAGCCTTCCAAAGGAGACAAACCGACGATACCACGCGCTGTTTCCGGCCTTCAAGCATGTACTTGACCGGTTTCGGGTCAACACCCGCTTCAGTATCCGAAGCGAGCTGATTGTCCGTATCTGGAGAATACGCTTGGCTGGGTTTTGGGTACCGTGTCGGACGCAGTATGGTAGCCAATTAGGTTGCCACAGTAATATCACCACCTTCTGGCTGCCTTGGACGTGCGGCGCTGTCAAAAGGTGCCGCGCAGCAACAACGTGGCATTATAATTTAAAATTTGAGGCAAGCGCTAATGAAAGAAAAGCTCGTCAATGCGGCTCTGTCTGTCGCAATCATTATTTTTTCTCTTCTAGCTATCGAGGTTGGCCTTCGCGCTTATCATGGTGAATGGGGATATGAAAACTTTCGTTTCCCGCAGCCGAACAAATTTGGCTATCACATTTATGACCCTGAATTGGGATGGGTCCCAAAATCGTCGAACCAATGGGGGACATCCATCACAATCCTCAAGGAAGGAGTTCGTTCCAATGGCCGCGGAGAGGTTTGGGATGGGACCGACGACCCGATCCTCGCAGTCGGCGATTCCTATGCTTTCGGCGATCAGGTCCGCAACTCGGAAACCTGGCCGGCGCAGCTAGAAAAGCTCTCTGGAAAAAGAGTGATCAACGGTGGGGTGGACGGCTATGGCGTAGACCAGATTTTTTTACGAGTGCGAAGTCTTCTCAGCCGATATCGGTTTAGCACTGTGATATTTAGCTTCATTCCCGATGATATCCGCCGCTCCCAAATGTCGGTAGTGTTCGCGACGGCCAAGCCCTACTTCGACTTCAAGGATGGCCGACTGATGCTGGAAAATGTCCCGGTACCGCCGACTTTTGGTCCTGGGAAAGAGAGCGCGCTGCTTACTCTAATGGAACATAGTCGGTTTGTGCATACTGTAATCAAGAGGTTGTTTCCAGAATGGTGGTTGAGGGGAGCGTCGGAGATACAAGTGCAAGATCAAGAAAAAGGGATCACGGTCGTCTGCGCCTTGCTTCACGAGCTCGAAGGACTGACGAAGTCGCGGGGTTCCGAGTTGATCGTCTTGGCCCAGCACTGGGAGTTCGAGCCCCCCTCTAAATCGAGGACAGCCGAGCGGGTCTTAAGTTGCTTATCAGACCCAGCCACGCGCGTTCTCGACTTGAAGCCCGCGTTATCCGAATTGAAAACCAAGGACCCTTCGAGGTACCACCACCTGTACAATCCGTTCCTGCATATGTCAGCCGAAGGCAACCAATTTGTGGCGCGCGAAATCTCGTCTATCCTGACGGAACGGTGAATGCAACTTGATCGCGGCATCTTGCCGCCGGCGCCGACTGCCCTTCGACCGATACTCTTTCGGAAAACCCAATCGGCCGCTGCTGCCACAGCTCGAGATCAGGATATTCTGGCAGGGGAGGCCAGAGGTGGCGCGAACCGCTGAGCGGTTGACGGTGCTGCATCGTTCCACCGCTAGCCGCCCGGATTTGATAATGAAGCTCTGCGGGGATGCTCAACTCGGCTTTCGTCGTGGCGAAGCGTGTGATTTCACGGCTCCGAATGCGAGAATCGCCGGCAATTATCTCGCCCGGTGCCAACCCGATCAGACCAGCTACCGAGCGATCATTCCCCCCACCTGCTGGAGGCCCTTGCCGGGCCCGGCGCAACGTACTGGCGATCATGCCGGAGCGTCTACCGGCGAAATTGCGGTACAAGCCTGTCGCCGAAGTCGGCAGCGGCCGCTACCGCTTCCTGAGGTACGTGCATGTCAGCGGCGTCCGCGCGGTCTTCGAACGATTTGCGGACGATCAACTAGGGGCGGGCGGCCCGGTCGGGTTCACCGTCGCGCCGAAGGTGGCGCATCTCGAGCGGGTCGAATGGATAACGTCGGATCCGTTTTCGGCGTCGGCGCGCTGCACCGCGAGATCGACTGGTGGGAGAACCCGCACGCCGCTGACCTGGTCCACGAGATCGCGTGGCCTAACAATTGGCAAAACGATGTCGGTCTGTTCGGCACCGGCGCGCTGCTGGCCACCGATGTCGAGCATCGAGGCCCGCGATTATGCCGCCGTCCAGCGGGCTCTGGCGGAGGCCGGCTACAAGAGTGAGAAAATCATGGTGATTGTGCCGACCGACGTCCGCGAACTCGGCGAGCTAACAAGAGCAACTACGGCGCGCCAGCATGAACGTCGATCTGCAGGAAATGGATTTCGGCAGCATTGTGCGGCGCCGCGATAATCGGGGTTCGCGGGACAAGGGCGGCTACAACATGTTTTGCACTCTGATCGATCCCTCCCTCCCAAACGTTCATCCTTATGGCAACCCGGACATTCGCGCCAACGGCAAGGAGCCTATAAACGGCTGGGCCAACAGTCCACGCATCGAGGAATTGCGCGCCGCTTGGCTAGACACGGCCGATTTAGAGCAGCAAAATCGGATCCGCGTCGATTTGCAGAAGCAGCTCTGGGAAGACGCGTTGTTCATTGCGCTTGGCGAATACTGGCATTCGACGGCGTACCGGAAGGACTTGACAGACGTCCTGCCCGGATGTTTCGCGGTGCCCCATGGCGTGCGCCACGCGCGAATGAACGTCGACCTACGCCCACGGCATACGTGCGATTTCAAATGAATGCGTCAATCACCTCGTCAGGAGATGCGACGCTCCGCGCCGGTTCCACCGTATACTCGCGTGCAACCGTCCTTTGGAATTTGGCGATTTTTACGGCCTGGGCGGCAATGGTCACGGTCGGAGAGCTCTACCACGAGTTCTGGCGCGACGAGGTACGTGCATTGTCATTGGCGCTCGAGGCGCCCAGCCTGGTGACCGTGCCAGCGGTCATTCATGGCGAGGGCCACCCCGCGCTATGGTATCTCCTTCTGCGGGCCTCTTACGATCTTTTCGGCACCCGGGCGGTACTGCCGGCGTTAAGCATCCTCATTGCTGCAGCCGCCGTCGTCATTTTCTTATGGAGGGCGCCATTTCCATTGTGGTTTAAGGCTCTATTCGTGCTGTCAGCAATCCCGGTATACGAATACTCAGTCATGGCCCGCAATTACGGAATTTCTATGTTGTTGATGTTTGTCTATGCCGTAGTATACACGTCCCCGAAACGCTCCCCGGTATGGGGCGGATCGGTTTTATTTTTGCTGTCCCAGACAAATGTTATCGCGAACCTACTGATCCCATTTTATCTTCTGATATGGCTTGCCGACTGGTGGAGCGCGCGCAAGAGTAGTTCGGTTCCGCCTGATGGATTCGGCCGAATCGTATTTGTTGGACTAGGTGGCTCGGCCGGAATGCTAGCTGCATTTGCCACCGTCTATCCGACAGCGCACGATCTGATGACGCTGACGCCTCCCGATGGCATAGGAATTTTTCGCGGTGTTGCGTCCGCCATTTTGTTACCGGGCCAATTCTACTGCGGGTTTTCGGTTTTGACGCCAACTGCTCTCTGTTCGACCGGAGGCCGGCTGGCGGAAGTGGCAACAAGCTATCTACTGTATGCTGTGGTGGCCGGGCTGGCCATCCGCCTCCCACTAATGCTGTCCGCCTTGGGAAGCTTGTGGGCAACCACTGTCTTTTTTCAATTTGTCTATCCGGGCGGGTATCGCCACCAGGGCATCTGGGTTGTCTTTATCATTACCCTATATTGGTTTGCGTTGGCGAGTCAGCGCGATACGGTGCAGCGCCCACCTGGTCCACTAAAAGCCCAGCTCTTTTCAATGTGTTTTTACGGAGTGATTCCAGTAGCTCTGGCAATGCATAACGGAATCACTCAAATATACTTAGAGGTTATGACGGAAATGAGCAAGAGCCAGGCGATCGGAAATTTGCTGCGCGCCTCGCCAGATCTCCACGACGCTATTATTGTTCCCGAACCTGAGCACATCGCAGAAGCTATCCCTTACTACGTAAACAACGAAATCTACTTGTTGCGGGAGGGTAAATTCGGTAAATTCGCTACTTGGTCTGCCCGCAGCTCCAAATTGGAGCTGACCCTCCAAGACGTCCTCACCACGGCGCGCGATCTGAAAGCCAAGACCGGTCGCCCGATCCTCATCCTCCTCGAAAACCCGGTGACTGAGATGGGGCCGCAGCAAACCCGGGAATTTGCAAGCGCACGAGGGATGTGGCGGTTCAGTTACGACGAAGACGAGGCCAAAACGTTCTTGGCGGCCACACACAAAATTGCCTTGGGACCTCCGGCGAGTCTAGAAAATTTCGACGCATACTTGTTGAGGTAGTTGAACGGAAGCCTCGCAAGATCTGGACGTCAATGCGTCAATGGCAGTACCCCTCAAGCTGCCGGCGACGACCGAACCGCCACAAAGATAATCTTGGGACAGGAGCGCGGCTTTGAAGCTATAAAAACACATTATCTCGAGAGCCATCGCAGTGGCCTCGAACTGATCGCCGGCCGACTGATCCGGAGTTTAACGAAGCTGGGCGAGGAAGTGTATTAAGTATTTAACGGGTCTCCGTGCTTCTCTTCCCAAGCAAGGCCTGCTCCAAATCGTCGCCGGAGGGGTCCTGCTCATTCGGTGTGGAACTCGGCAAGAGGGATGCGAACTCTGAGTCTCTCACGAGGAGTTCCTTGATAGTATCCACGAAAACCCCGACAGGATTTGGCGGGACAAGGTGGCGGATGCCTTTCGCGGCGGACGCCCCGATTCCCGTGGCATCTCCTCTCCTAGCCCAAAATCGCTCAAGCGCGTTTCCCACGCTGCCGACAGTTGGCGCCTCGGCCAGAAAGCCGGTTACGCCGTCCTCGATGACTTCCGCCCCCGCCACATCGGTCGCGACGACCGGTCGCCCACACAACATGGCCTCGACCACCGCCAAAGGCAAACCTTCAATCCGGGAGGGCATGACCAGGACATGGTTTTGCGACCAGATCTTCTCTACGTCTGCCACATGGCCCTCGAAGACGACCCGTTCGGTAAGTCCAAGGCGCTGCGCAAAGCGCTCTAGGCCGCCGCGGTTCTCCCCGTTGCCGTACAAGTGCAATCGCCAATTGCGGATCGCCCACGCTGGTCCCGTAAGCACTTCGAACAAAATATCCTGGCCTTTTCCCGCTGGCTCCAATCTGCCGACACACGCAAAACGAAATTCGCCGTCTCGTCCCAGAGGCGGCCAAGGTGGCGACGTGTTATAGTCGACGTTAAAAGGATTGCGAACAAGTTCGGCATTGGGAAGCTCGCAACCGATCTGTTTTTCCGCTATCCGGCGGTTTGCATTTGAAACAAAGAAGCATCGGACGGCAGCAGCTAGGGCCGCCCGGTAACGTTCGGCTAAAGCGTCAGCGGGCCACCAAAAATACTGGTTGCAGTGCACGATAATGGCAAATGGCAAGCGCTTACTTGCACACATCTCAAGCAAATCGAGTGGTGGAAACGGTGCCCCATCTGAAATCACTACAAGATCCGGAGATCTCGCAACAACTAGCTGTTCGACCTCTAGCGTCGTGGGGCTTTGTTGCGGTGCGGTCAAAGCACGCCAAGCACGCTTTGTTAGCGGATACGGCGTAGGCCGAAGCCGCACTTCTACGCCATGCTCAGTCAAATTCAAAACTTGGCGATGAAATATAGGCTCGGCACTGGCGTATCCTCTGTGCGCGAGGAGCGGCGACCATCCGCTGATACTCGCGGATACCGCGACGCCCTCGGCTGCAAGCCTCACTGCAGCGCGCGACCAAAGCTCCTCGGTCGCGCCCCAAGGAGACTCGTTTATGCTAGAAACGAAGAGGATGCGTCTCCGTGCCATCAAGCTCCTCTAGCGCGCAACCGACGGCGAAACGTCGTTTGCTCGTAAATAGGTGCGCAAGCCCTCAACTCCGTTGGCTCGGCTGCAGTCGCTCAAGCACAAGTAGCATTTGACGTCGTAGCCGCCCGAGTGGTATGCGGATCAACTCCGGGATGATTTCCTTAAGACGCGAACGCCGCAACCGAACTGGAAATTCGGGCATGAGGCCCTCGTTGACGACGTATCGACGATCGAAGGCATCATAGTCCAATGACGCGGCTGACACGACACGTTCTTCCCAACAAGCCGCCGCGAACTCCGGGCGGGCATTCTCGAAATCAAGGGGAGCATCCCGTTTCGCTGCAATAGCACTCCGCCAGTTCGGCGTAACCTCGTGCAGGAAGCCGGTGCTCGCTTCCATTGCCGGACGCCGAGTGCGCAATCGCCGTTCGATTTGTTCCGGCGAGCGGTATTGATAGTGCTTCAACCAAATCCGCACCGGATAAGCACGCGCTGTGAACATAGCCGATGGGAAGCCACCGTACTCCTGACCCGTCCACACGATCTTGTCACTGTGCCTGAAGAATCGGAGCTCACCCCAATTGTTGTAATAATAATGTAATCGCTGCTGTATCGGAGTTTCCAAAAACGTCTTAGGATCTTGACGATAGGAAATTATGTCCCGATCAGTAAAATAATAATTGAGACTGGCTGACCAGACTGTTTGAAAGTCTCCACCTATCTTTGTAAGAAAAATTCTTGGATCATCTATGTAGAATTCATCGGCGTCCAACCCGCACCACCAATCTTCGGGACCCGCATCCGGACGAAATGCGTTGAAAATATCCGCCCGCAGATTAATATTGTATAAAATCGCATCCTGTTTGTACGGTACGATTTGCGGATGCTGCTTAGCAAGCTCCGTAACCAGTTCCCATGTGCCATCGTTACTGCCGTTATCAAATACATAAATATGATCACACCAATGCAGTGCTGATACAAGACTTCTCCTGCAGGATATCCACCTCGTTCTTAACCAGGCACATTGCATGAATTTTCATCCTCACTCGCCCCACTGAGCCGGCCGTTGCACGCAACCTTCGAGGTGAAGCCTAAGAAGCACCTCGATCAGATTGCCGACATAGGAGTGATACCCGCCCGAGAGCGCGATCCTTTCTCGCCCGAGCCGGGCCATCCTTTTCCGCTCATCCGGCTGCTGGGCAAGCCAACGCAACTTGTTAACGGCAGAGGTCACGTCGCCATAAGGAACGATGACGCCGACACCCCAGAAATCTGGTCCTCGATACCGCCGGTTCCAGCGAAGCCCACAACCGGGAGACCATATGCCATGGCCTCCAGAACTGTGGTGGGGAAGGGGTCCTCTCTGGACGGCAGAAGAAGATATCCGCCGCCGCGAAACACGGCTCCATATCCCGTTGTGGGCCAAGGAAGATCAGGCGGTCGGCTAGAGCCAATTGGTTGATATCCTTTTCCGCCCACTTACGATAGCTCCAACCAACCTCCCCAGCCCAGGCGAATACGACCTTTCGACCCGCGGTCGATGACAAGGCCATCTCGCGTGCGGCGTGGACAAACAGATCGACCCCCTTGCGGAAATCACCATTAGTTCCGGAGCTCAAGATCAGGGTATCATCACAGGTGAGACCGAGGCGCGCGCGAAAGGCCGAACGAACGGTGATGCGCTGCTCCACCGCTAGCCGGTCTGGATCGATGTTGCAGCTCTGGGGGTATACGAAACTCGGTTTGTCGCCGATTGAGAAGGCATCGATGAAGGCCGCCTGCACTTGACGGCAGGGGAACACCAACGAGTTCGGCGCCTTGGATCAAGGCGGAGACCTCATCTGTCCAGCTATTGGCGCGGATCAAATGGGGCAGTTCGTGGACCAAACCGATTGAGGCCACGCCGGCATCTTTCAAGCGGATCGCCGCGCCACCGCTTAACACGGTGTTGCACACCGCATGCCGGATTTGTCGTTTGGCGAGGTATCTGAGATGTTGCGCCAGATCCGGTCGTGCCTTACGGATTCCTTCATGTAGATGGCGCGTTTCACCAGGCGCGCCCAAAGCCGTGTATCGAGATGATATTTGGGGGACAGGCGGGGCCGAACGACGAACAGGGGACCCATCCGTGCAAACTCCGGCTCCAATTCACCCGTCCCTAGCAAGATTGTCACGACCGGAATGCCGCGCGCCTCTACCAGCTCGCGGGCGATGTTTAGCGCTATGAGGGGAGCGCCCGTCCGACCCGCATCATGACCAACGATAGCGACACCGTGGCGAAGTCTGGCATCCGGTGGAAACTCACTGCGTGTCACCATTGGCATTGCCGCCCGGTCGGTGCAAAGTTGATATCATTTCGCAATTCGTATAAATCGGCATTTGCCAGTATAGACAGAAAGCCCCTGGTGGGCAAGGTCGAGGGCCGTTCACAACCACAGTTCTGAGCTTTTCGGATTTCCCCAGCGCTTCCGTTAATCTTGCCTACAGCCGCTCCCGATCCCCAGCCGAGCCCGACCGCACCAGTTTCGGATCCGCGGACTAGGTACACAACTGGATCGAAGGGAGGTCGTTCAGAGTTCAAAGCAGCTTTGAATCGATCAAATCCAAAATCTCGGCATCAACTGTCGTATCAAACTTCCTCGCTATCAACGCTCTCGATTGAGAGAGGATTTCGAAATCCTGTCTCTGCCAAATTCGCGGTCCGCTTCCGGCCGTTATATCAATACACCTCAGATCATCATTTATCACGTTCTGTTGAAATGCTGAGTTCATGATTACCGTATGAAAAAAAATTTCATCTGGTATGTACGCATATTCAAAAAATTTCACGAATTTTGAATTCTCACCTGCAAACCGATTTACGAATTCCGCGCACTCTCTTGTTATACACCAATAACCAGGGCCTCCGAACGGTTTCATATCTCCCGGCAGCCTCCTGTTAGAAAATACCAAATTGATCAGCGAAGCTATGGTCAATTTAACCCGAGACGTAGATCGTATGTGCAAAGGGAGATGAGCAAGTCTGCGAAATATTTTAAAAGGCCAGTCTTCTAAAAACCTAAAATGCCAGAGCTCTATACGCCTCATTCCACCATCCCCGGCCCAAGCTTGATTTGGAAACGCGTAATATGAGATAAACTCCTTTCCAGTCGCTTTGCTTAAAAACAATTCGATATAGGCATTCGATTTGATAGGATAATCTTGACCCGTAAGCAAAAAAACATAGTCAAAGGTCGCCTCGGTTTTGAATAAATATGCAAGGCCCTTGAGTGTAGCACGAACGTGGCCGAAGTCACCCCAGCGACATTTATGCCTTTTGAGAAATACGACATTCGCCAAATGATCGAGATCTGTGACCATGTGTTGGTATTGAATTTTGTCGGTTCGCTTGTCAACGTGAATTACGAATACTGATGTTGGTGATTGAAGCCTGTGCACGAGACGTATTAGCAGGTCGGGCAACTTGTATGCTGAGATTATGTATGCGATCTTCATTTATGATGTCCATAATCTTTCGATCCCTTGAAACCGGCTGCCTCATTTGTGTTGGTTAGCCGAATTTGTCGGAAAGAAGCACTGGCCGATAAATATGATTGCTTTGAGCCCAAAGCGCTCAAGCCTCGTCCGCATACCCCAGAGCCGACCGCTAACCGGACTGTCAACAAACCTTGACTTTGCTGGTGGCATCAACCGCCGTCCAAGAGTGTTGCTCATGGTAAACACAAGTTTGCGGACGCCAGCCCCCGACCTGGTTCTCGTCAACTCTTATCACCTCAAAAGCGCAGATCCCATACAGGCTTTCATAAGTGTCTCCGCTCGGGAGTTCCTGAAGCCAGGTACCTAGATGAAACTGCCCTACATTTAGTATAATATTCGGGAAACGACATGTCAGTACAGAACAACCCGACGTCTTGCCAAATGTTAGTTCGTGATAATACGATGAATAAATCGCCGGGATTTGAAATTGACTATTGTATATCAGAAAACAAAAACTGCCATGTATCATAGGAACCGGATGGCGGATCCAGAATTTTATCTCCAGAGGTTCGCCGAACCGATGAACCGCATTGGCGTCCGATGTCAAGACTTCGACCCGAACTAAATGCGGGTAGCTCACCTGCGGGTCCAACGGACGCGTGTAGGTGGCCTTCCTCGCTCCCCTTGATAGGTAGGTCGAGACAGCTTCCGCAACGGAACCATCAACCGCGACCGAGCCGGCATCGAGCAGTAGTGCCCTGTCGGCCATTTCGGCTACGGCTGCCAAATTATGGCTCACTAACAGCACTGTTCGGCCTTCCTGTCGAGAGACTTCGTCTATCTTCCCGAGACACTTCTTCTGAAATTCGGCGTCCCCGACTGCCAACACCTCATCAACGAGCAAGATTTCCGGTTCCAAATGGGCAGCCACGGCAAAGGCGAGCCGAACATACATTCCCGAGGAGTAGCGCTTGACCGGAGTATCCAAGAACCTCTCAACCCCGGCGAAGGCGACGATCTCGTCGAATTTCCTGCGGATCTCGGCGCGGCTCATACCCAGGATCGCGCCGTTAAGATAGACGTTTTCTCGACCCGTCAATTCGGGATGAAAACCGGTGCCGACCTCCAGCAGGCTCGCGACACGGCCTCGCAGAATAACACGCCCAGCGGTCGGTTCGGTGATGCGGCTCAAAATCTTCAGCAGGGTGCTCTTGCCGGCGCCGTTGCGGCCGATGATGCCAAGGACCTCGCCTTGATGAACGTTAAAACTCACGTCCTTGAGCGCCCAAAATTCCTCGCTCTCATGAGTTCGGAACGCTCGTTGGCCGCGAACGGTCCCGAGGGCCCTGCGCGCAAGATTACGGACCTCGTCTCCGATCACATCGCGCAACGCTGTATAGCGCTTATGGCCTTCGCTGCCCGCCCTATGCTCGATGACGTAACGCTTGGACAGATTTTCGACGGCAATAACCGTTTTCGGCATGGCTAGATCTATCAATTGAGCTCAGATGAGATCGGCGAAGCTCTTTTCCATCTTTCGAAATCTATGTATGCCGAACCACAAAAAAAACGCGACGATGCAGACGCTCGCCGCGAAGCCCGGCAGATAAATTGGGCTTTGTCCATTCAGAATGCACCAGCGAAACCCATCGATCACACCGACCATGGGGTTGAGGGAATAGAGCAGGCGCCACTTTTCGGGGATAACGCTCGAGCTAAACCCGACCGGTGAAACATAGAGCCCAAACTGGACGATAAATGGAATGACATAGCGGAAGTCGCGATATTTGACGTTGAGCGCGGTAATCCACAATGCGGGTCCCATGCTGGCCAAAAACGCCAACAGGGTAAACGCCGGTAAGACCAGCATCCGCCACCCAGGCGGGTAGTGATACCAGGCCATCAGCAGCATCAGCATCGAAAAGGCGATCAGGAAGTCGACGAACGCAACGACAACCGTCGCGGTCGGCACGATGAGCCTTGGGAAATACACCTTGCTGATCAGATTTGAATTGCTAATCAGGCTGTTGGACGCCTCGCTTAATCCACTCGAAAAGAACGTCCACGGCAGCATGCCAGCGAAAACCATCAGCGGGTAAGGGGCTGTTCCGTCCGACGGCAGCTTGGCGATGCGGCCGAATATGATCGTAAAGACGAGCATAGTGATGAGAGGGCGAATGACCGCCCAGGCCGCGCCGATCACCGTTTGTTTGTAGCGTACTGCCAAGTCGCGCCAGGCAAGTACTCGAAACAGCTCACGGTACCGCCACAGATCGGTCCAGTAATTGCGCTCGTAGCGGCCCGGCTCGATAACGATTACTTCTGCCATCAACTTCTGTTCTTGTTACCAGGGCTAACACCCACGATAAGTGCACCGCCTTCGCGAGTCAAGATCCTCCCTGGGCTAAGTACCAGGACGAAGCGTGTTCCTGCGATCAGGAGATGGATCAGGTGGCGGTTACGTCGCTTCAACGGCTGCGGCTCAAAACTGCGTGCCAACCCTCAACGTCAAGATGTCTTGGCTAAAGGAGGACCCGCCTGTGGAACTTTGCTCGGCGTAGCTGAAGTCGCCGCCAAGGAACAGGTTCCGGTTTATAAGGTATCTGAAGCCCGCATCGACAATGAAGACATTATTGCTTTGGGTGATTCCCTGGAAACTTTCGTTTATGTAGGTGCCGGTAAGGACGAGCTGGAGATTGCGCAATAGTTCGTGATTGGCGTTCACCGTGAAGGTTTTCGAAAGATAACTGTTGCCGGCCGAGGGGAGGCTCGCGCCTGGCGTGCCCGTGTTGTACGTCAGCAGGCCAGTGAAGTTGAGTGTAGTAAGTGGAGTGACGTTCCACGTAATCCGTCCGCCGTAGTCGGGGGTAGAGGTGGAGCTAAGGCTCGATTCGGCATAATTCTGGATCAAATACCCGATATAGGCCTCCCCAGAAATAAGGTGCCTAGGGAGGATTTGCAGGCCGACGTCGACGCGATATGTTGAAAAATTGGGGCGCGTTTCTCCAGGCACAGTATGCCAATAGTCGAACAGGCTGGTGCCGAGACGGAGATAGCCCAGGTAATCCGGAATGATTTCATAGCTGCCGGTAACCGCCGCTGAGGAGGTTGTCCCATCCTGGTTGCCCTGTGGCAATACGCCGCCCCCGACGAGCTGTGCGGCGTTGTATTGCGCCGATGTCACACCCAAATCTAGTTCGTAAGAAAAGCGTCGGCCCAATTGCGCGTAGCCTGCGGTGGCAGTGTAGTCCCAGTACGTCACCGGCTCAGCAATGGCGCCGGGCGAATTGGGAGACCCGTAGGCTATGTGCTGATGCGTCACCTGTGCAGTCCCGTAAAGGAAGCTCCCGGCGGTTAGGTTAAGCGTGCCGTCCGCGCTGATGGCGCCGTCCTGAGTGTTTTGAGCCGGATGGTCGGCATAAACCTGCAGCAGGGAGCCAGCGTGCAGATTCAAGGAATCGCGTGAAAAGTTCGACAGTAGATCGAAGGTCGATGTGAGAGCAGTAATCAGGTCGTAGGTGGGGCTGGTGGTGGTCGCGAAGATGTTGCTGTTGTACGCCTCGTCGAGCTCGGCGCGCGGGTACCAGAAAAAGTCGCCCAAACGAAGCCCGATCGGAGCGAATTCCGAGGCTTGTTCCTGTGGGGCGCGGGGCGTCGTCGGGTATGGCAGCAGCGACTCGGTAATCTGGGCGACCGCATCGCGCGGCACGAGGCTGACCATGAGCAAACAGAACGCCGCAAGCCAGCTGTTCAGGCCTTTGACGATGATATCGGGGCAGGCGCTCCGATCCGGCGCGATCTCGAGGCGCGCCCGGTCGATTTCCACTGAGACTATGATCGACCGCCGCAAATCAGACGACGTTTGAATGTGTGCGCTTCCACAGGAGACGCACGAGCAGGGCTGCGGCGAGCCCGCCGAAGAGCGCTCCGAGCGCTGATGCCGCAAAATCCGCGACTGACGGATGATGACCCGACAAAAAATGCTGTAGATATTCCAGAGCTGTCGCGTAGATCCAAAATAAACCGATGACCCGAGCAGCGCCTAGCCTTCCATACCCGGCTATCGCGACGTTCGCCGAGCCGGCATAGGCGAGGAAATGCTCGAGCTCGCCGGGCATGTCGGTCCCCAACATATCTTCCGCCGACAATAACGAAAGGATAGCCAAAATAATGACACAGCACCGCGTGAGAGTGCGAAAGGATGTCCGAACCGCGTGCATCGGCGCGACATTATCGATTGTGAAGCTTTTGGCAACCCCTCTCGGCTTGTGTCGTCGCGCCCGGCCCACTCTCTGGGGATAAACGGCTCCAGGCCGTGAGCAAAGCGGCCCTTCGGCCTTCGCGGTAACTTCTTTATCAGCACTCATGCTAGAATCGGAGCGTGATTTGATGCTAAAAATCCCGAGGAGGTGCTCGAGTATGAATCCGTATGTCCGCGTCTTGTGGGTAGTGCTGATCGCTCTCAGCCCCCTGACCGGTTGTTCTCCGGGCAGCGGCCTACCGGAGCTCGTTACCAAGCCCGACCTCTCGTATCACCTCGGACCAGGAGACAGTCTCCTGATCAGGGTGCTCGGGGCCGATGAGCTCAACGGCCAATACACCGTCCAAGACGACGGGACGATTAGGATGTTGCTGATTGGCGCCGTGCCGGCGGCGGGCTTGACCCAGGACCAAGTCCAAGCCAACATCGAGCAAAAATTGAGAGCAGGCCGATTCCTTACCCAGCCGCATGCCAGCGTAGCGATAACAAGCTATCGACCGTATTACATTCTGGGCGAAGTATCAGGTCCCGGTGGTTACCCCTATGTCAGTGGTATGAAAGTCATCACTGCCGTAGCGGCTGCTCACGGTTATACTTACAGAGCAAATCAGAACTATGTGATTATCACGCGAAATGGGGAGGAGTCCAAGGCTGATATTTTGTCGCCGATTCGGCCCGACGACATCATCCGCGTTCCTGAGCGTTACTTCTAATATCCTCAGCACTGCTGTTGTGCCTGCAATGCCGCTTGATCGCGTCAAACCATTGAAGGCATTTGCCGCCCGGGTTTCCTCCCCACGTTTCCTGCGTCGGAACGCGGGCTGCTCGAGACGGGTGATGGATGCGGAACACAAGTGCCACCATCCAGCGGAACTTCCGGTCTTGAAAGCGGTTCCCGTGACGGGACACGGATCTTTCTGCGGGAAGGGCGAGCGTGATCTGCGCTGGGTGCGCCTTCTGGCGAGCCCGGCCCGGGCGTTGAGCATGTAAGCTACTCGCTCCGACCCCAGTAGGCAGCGACAGGTTTGTTCCAGGGTTTTCGAAATATGAGCGCGCAGCATGGACGGTATCGCCCTGGAAGAGGTTCGGTTGACGCCGTTCGACATCCTGTGAGATGGAGATCGAAGTCCTGTCGGCCCGTGGAAACTGAAGCATGTCGGTCTAACGGACAAGGAGAGAACAATGGCGCGCAGAAAAACCTTAAAATCCTTCACGTTCGCGGTGGGGATCCTGAGCGTGTGTTTCACATTGGACGGGGCGAGCCCGCTGCATGCTCAAGGGCCATATCAGCCTGGCGGGACACCTCAACCCGGCGCAACATACCAGCCCGGCATCGGCGGGGCCTATCAGCCCGGCGGGGTACCTCAGCCCGGCACAGCTTATCAGCCCGGTGCGGCCTATCAGCCCGGTGCGGCCTATCAGCCTGGGGCAGCCTATCAGCCCGGCATCGGCGGGCCGTATCGGCCGGGCGGGGCAACGCCGCCCGGCGCCGCCTACCAGCCTGGCATCGGCACCCCTTATCAGCCTGGAGTGACCCCTCAGCCCGGTGCCGCATCTCCTACCGGCAATCGTTAATTCACGACGTTGTTTAGGCGGGACCGTCCACAACCGAAGGGCGGTCCTAGATAACGGGCGCAGCTGTTATTGAGATGGATCATGCAGTTGCGCGGGCCGGCCGTATCCAGCGTCGGCGAGCATACCTTTGCGCGGTCGCGCGCCGCGGTGCCGCCGGGTCGCGATTGTGGCGAGGTCGGCGATGAACGCAACTGTTAGGTTGTCGGACGGCTCTCAACTCAAGGGTTGACAACGAGCAACACCAGCGATTAATTCGCCATATCCACTCGTCATACCGCCGCTGCTTGAACGCTGAGTTCGGCAGTGCCGATACTCCACCCAACCGTTAATCGCCGCCACCCAGGGCGTCCAATCCATATCCAGGAGTTCTCAACGATGAGCAAGCTATTTTTTATGGCAACCGTGCTCGTGCTCGCTTTAGCGAATGCCGGTATCCCGAGCACTGCTTTCGGCCAGACCGGCTTGGACTCAATCGCCTGTGACATCGGCCCGAACTATACGGGGCCAATTCCGGATTCGGCGCAGGAAGCCGGCTTCACGCACTGTGTCGCCAATTACGATTTTACGAGCCCAATGTTTGCTGAGCCATCGACGTGGTTGGACGTCTGTGGCGCGTCGAGCCCCCTTTTGTTTATGCGCAATTATGGTGTCAACGCGCCGTGTAGTGACGTCACCATGATCGACGATACCGCCAACGGGGGAGCACACCAAGTTGTCGCACTTACTTATACACTGGAAGACTACAACAATAACGTGGTTGCGGTATGGCTGGGAACCAGCAGTGACGTAAACGATCCCTATCCTGCGGGGCTGTATATCTATCAGGGATTTTATATTGAGGCAGTGACGAGGGTTACAAGTGACACCATCAATACCTCATGTCGTGCCATAGACCCAGGATGCCTGTTGGATGCTATTTGGGCTTATCCGACCCAGGGGAGCTGTCCGTCGTGCGATCATATAATGGACAATGATTTTATTGAGATCTACGGAAATCCAACACCGTATGCCAGCGGGGGATCCCCAGCCGGCGCTACCGGCACGATATCGGGTTACAACCCCGCAGTATGGAACACGGTAGGATACCTTAACACCATGGCGAATTCAGGGAGTCCCAATTATGCCGGCTGCTGGTGGATAAACGGCCAACTAATAAAATCGCCTTGCCCAAGCGCTACGTACTCCGCCGCTGACCTCGGTGTCTGGCTTGATGTCTACCCCGGCATGTCGGGTCCACAGCGGACCGGAAATACGTGTAGTGGAAATCAGACCTGCTCGCCGATACACAACCAGGTGCAGCTCCTGCAGCGGTTCACGATTTGGCAGTGCCCAAGTTATCGCAACGGGCCGTGTTTTACCAACGGTGTGATAACCAACCCATGAGGCTGGCCGTTTCTGTCCTGTATCGTCTGGTTAGTGCTTGTGGATTACCTTACTGCTTGATAGGGATCTCCGTACATCACTAATCCGGGTCGGTGAGTTGATAGAGCGGTACTGGGGCCTCAACCGTCAAACCTTGGGACGAACGACCGGCGAGCTGGTCCAAATATCTGCTGGTATGGGCCGACGACTTGGGTTTCACCCGGTTCATGGGCCTGAAAATCGGGAAAGAATTGCGTTAACAATGTTCCCGCTTCTCTCGCCGGGGCCGAGGGCCCGAGGTGAAACAATCTGGTCGTGCGCAGCACAATGGATCTGAATTTAGCTCGACGGAATGATTTCGCCCCCGTCGGCCAAGCACGGGAACGCTCAGTGACCGAGGGGCCGGAATTGACCGTGGTCATTCCGACCCTCAACGAGCGCGACAATGTTGGCCTGCTCGTCGATTTGCTGGATGCGGTGCTCGATCGGGTGGACTGGGAGGTAATTTTCGTCGACGACAACTCGCCCGACGGCACGTCAGAGCGGATCCGCGAGATTAGCCGGCGTGACCGGCGTGTGCGCTGCCTGCAACGAATTGGGCGGCGGGGCCTCGCGACGGCCTGCATCGAAGGGGCCCTGGCAACTTCCGCACCCTATATCTCGGTTATGGATGCCGACATGCAGCACGACGAGAAGTTGCTGCCGCAGATGCTGACGGTTCTCAAAAGAGAGCCGGTTGATCTGGTTGTGGGCAGCCGATATGTTGCCGGCGGAGGGCTTGGCGGATGGGATGCTGCCCGCGCGAATATGAGCGCCTTCGCCAGGCGCCTATCCCGGATCATCTGCAAAGTCGAGATCGCCGATCCAATGAGCGGCTTTTTCATGCTGCGGCGAGAGGTCCTGGAAGGGGCTCTGCGGCACCTTTCCGGCCAAGGCTTCAAGATTCTTCTCGACATTCTGGCGTCGTCGCCGCGATCCCTGCGGTTGAGGGAACTGCGCTACGAGTTCCGGGAGCGGCAACGCGGCGAAAGCAAACTCGATACGCGCGTCGCCTGGGAATACATGATGCTGATCGCCGATAAGCTGATCGGCCATCTCATTCCTGTTCGATTCGCCCTCTTTGCCTTAGTCGGCGGAATTGGACTGTTCATCCATATGTCGGTCCTGTGGTTTGCGCTCGCCGCCGCTGGGGCGGCCTTCAATTTGGCGCAGGCCTCCGCTACCCTCGTCGCCATGACGGCGAATTTCTTCATCAACAATATCTTCACCTATCGGGACCGGCGCCTGCACGGTCTCGCGCTGGTGCGAGGGCTGTTCACCTTCTATGCGATCTGCGCCCTTGGCGCGGTCGCGAATGTCGGCATCGCGAGCTATGTCTTTTCCAGAAACGAGGCTTGGTGGCTCGCTGGCCTCGCCGGCGTCGTCGTCGGATCGGTCTGGAACTACGCCGTCTCTTCCGTCTTCACCTGGAAGCAAAAATAACACCGCGGATGAGGTACTTTCTAACCGCTGCCATCCCGGACATCGGGCGGAGTGCTGATTAAGCGATAGGGCGCGGTCTTCCCAAGGATGGACTCCAGGAGCAGACCAGGGGTTTGAGAGGTCTGCATCAGCGGCTCGCGGGCTGGAGCCATACTCTTCAGCCCTCGCTCCCAACTGAGGCTGGGTTTTGCAGCCCCGGCCGTTATCCACCGTTTGAGGGGCATATAGGCCTCAATACTGACAAAGCGACGTCATAGGCGCGTCAAGGCGGCGTCGGAAGATCTGTCAAAATCATCTCCGGCATTATACCCGCCCTTGATTTTACCACAATAATATTATATGAGCACAGATGTGGGATCATTAACTTTTGCTCATGGGAGAGCGCATGAACCTTTTAATTCACGCCATTGCTAATTGGAGAGCTTTATGACGATCAGCATCAGCAATTTAGCTGTACAAAATAACGCATCTCCTGGCACCGTTATCGGCGTGTTGACGGCATACGACGCGGGGACCGTCATACCGTGTAATTTCACATTAACGAAAAGTTCCGCTGGATTCTTTGCTATTTCCGGGAACAGCCTGGTTACGGCATTTAGCGGGTCGCTGTCGGCCGGAATTTGTTCGGTGCGGGTTAACGCAATCGGGACGGCCACGAGGTTCAGCGGCAGCGCCCAATTTAACATTATAGTTGCTGCATCGCCACCGCCACCGCCGCCGCCACCGCCGCCGCCGCCACCTCCTCCGCCGCCGCCACCGCCGCCGCCGCCGCCGCCACCTCCTCCGCCGCCGCCACCGCCACCGCCATCTGGAATATTCGGTGAATGGACCCTGTCGTCTTCTGACATTACCGGTATCAATACTGGCAGTTCGGTTACCGACGTGTCTGGAAATGGTAAAACCGGTTTTGCATATGGCAATGCTGCATTTACGTTCTCAGCATTAGGGGCGAATTTCGATGGAGTATCGAGCTTTATTGCTCTTCCGTTTGCCATAACTTCTACTTCACTTACTGTTATGGCGTGGTTCCAAGCGACATCGTATAGTAGCGGCAATCCCCGCATAATTGCCAATTCACACACCGATGTGGACAGCAATGGCTTTCAGCTGACGATCAACAATGGTGGAGGTTCCGGTTTTTTCGATGTTGGTAATGGCTCAGCCAATGGAACAGCCCAATGGACACAACAGCTAAATCAAGGTGAATACTACCATTATGCTGGCGTCTACAATGGCAGTACAGTCGTTGCTTACATCAACGGTATCCAAGCAGGATCTGGCACCTTTGTTGGCGGGGCATTGTCGAACTCTGGCTTCGATATCAACATCGGTCGTAACCCGGCTTATGAAGGCGATTATTTCGAGGGCGCCATATATGACGCTCGTATCTATCAAAGCGCATTGACGGCTGCTCAAATCCTTCAGATCTACCAGTCAGTAACGGTCCCGCCTCCTGCGCCTCTACCGCCACCGCCGACACCGGTTGCGATCACCCTCTCTCCCGCAAGCGCAACAACACCCGACACTGCGCCAGCCGGTACCGTGCTTACGACCGCTACAGTGACGATGTCGGACGGCTCTCAATTCAGCGGTACCTTGTCCTCGAGTGACACCGGCGGTTTCTTCGCAATATCAGGTCTCAATATTGTTACCGCGCGCGCGCTGACATCGGCAGATGACGGCACGCACTCGACCACAATAACCGCCTCACAGGGCGGCCAATCTGTTTCCATGGAGTTGGCAATATGATTAAAACTCTATTCTTGATAGGGGCCCTGCTCGTGCCGGGCCTTGCATACGCCGCCAACCCCAGCGCTCCATTCACGGTTCAAGTCGTAGACCCGCCAAGTGGCATCGCCTGCGACATCGGCCCTCCCTATACGGGAGCGATCCCGGCCGCCGCAACGCAGGCCGGCTTCACCCATTGTGCCGCAAACTACGACTTTACGTACACCGGGAGCTTTACGGATAGCCTGGGCACTCATCAGTGGACCAACCTGTCGAGCTGGTTAGATTGCAGTAAAAACACAAATTCGGGAGTGATCCTCTACTTGGACACGGGCAGCTGCGACACAAGTCACGAGAACATAATCTCCGATGGGGGCGTGCAAGTGCTGGCCCTCTCTTATTATCTGGGCAACTCGGCGGATACCACTCTCACCACCGCATGGTGCTGTACCAACGGCACGACGGGCACTATTGGAACGACCTTGCCGGCAGCCTTTTATCTTGAGCAGGTATACAGACTATCGAGTTATAACGTCTGTTCGCAACCTTGTATCTTGTGGGCGACATCGACGTGGGCCGCCGACGCTGCCACTGGCACCAATCCGTGTTTCTTTGCTGGAGACCTTGATGAGAACGGCAGCACCGGTGGTACAATCAATACCTCAATGGCGGAATGGAACCCGGTGTGCGGAACTTCTGGATACGATTTTTACCCATCAGTGAATAATCCGCCGCCGGGACCCAGCACCTCTTCGTACAGCACTTACGGCTTTCTTTGGACGACGGATGGCACTGCTAACTATATGGTAAATGACTACCATGCGACCGGCGCAGTCAGGGGTCTTCCAGGGTCGAGTTTTTATGGCACGACTGGTGCCGCTAGCGTCGCCCATCCCTCGTCCGCTGGATTCAGTCACAGGATAACCCAAACGCTTAACGAAGGACCTCAATCCGATAGCAGTTATTTTACAGGGGCGTCGCACACGACCTATATTCAGCGTATAACCATCTGGGCATGTTCTGGCTGGGCAACTGGGACGTGTCCTGTCAATCCTGTGATAACGACGGCCCCATGACTTGGGCTCAAGCCGGCATCGCGCTGTTCGCGTTCGCCATTGTCTGCGAGCAGGCGCACGTCATCTCGCCGATCGTGCTGGCGTGGTCGCATCCGGGGCTGCGGCAGATCGCGCTGTCGCGGCCGATCGAGACGATGCTGATGCCTGCCGTCGCTATCATCAGCGCGGTGCTTAGTCCATTCTGGTTGATTTGGTGGATTTACTGGACTTGGAACATCTATCACTTCGGGGCGCAGCACTACGGCGTATGTCGCATCTTCGGCCTGCGGGTGCCGAAGTGGCTCTGCGTCGGCGTGACCGCGATGCTTATGGTTGGTGTCCCCTGGCTCATTCATGCCGGCTGGTGGCGCTGGTTCGCGCTGGTCGCGATCGACTTCAACCACTGGCTGGTTGACATCGGTCTATCAAGCCGTGTGTCGCGGCACCGTTGGCTGTTCATCGCCGCTGTCGCTGCTCTTGGCTGCACCGGCTTCGCCTGGAAAGTCCCGCGCGCCGATCACATCGCAACGATGTTCATCCCAGGGCTCATCAAGGCCCGATGGGGTATCGGCATCGCACACTTCCTCTGCAGTCGCTGGATCTGGAAGCTCAGCGACCCGCGGATACGGGAGATGATCGGCAAGGAACTATTTCACGTTGGGCCGATATCGGGCAAATTGGACGCAGTTACGGGATAGAAGGGTGATAACGGGGTGCCTTAATTCCCACTCCAACCCGCCGGCCGGCACCTAACTTATGGTGCCGGCCGCCGTGTCCTGAATTCCCTCCTCGCGTTGGATTTAGGATTGTACAGCCACGACAAGTGCGCTCTGTTCCATAAGCCGTCTATTTGCGCGCGACCAGTTCGGTTTGTCTGCCTCCCTGCGGTGGATTTATGGCGACTTCACGGAACCCGCAATTCCTGCCAATTCAGTCATAAAACCGTCGTGGGAGGCAACAGCCGCCTCGGGATTGACGAACATTTTCCACGTAAGCGTTGCCATTACGATGGCGGAAAGTCCAGCGCCGCCCAAGTTCCACACGCTCCATAGATATTAAAATTCAAATACATTACTCCCTCCGATCTGAGGATACAGTAGCTCTCCCTTAAATAATCGATGGCCTCTTTTTCTAACGTGTGTAAGAGAGCTCTCTGGCCGGCCTCGTCGAGGTTGATGAAACCGAAATCGCGTGCCGCAGCAAAAACGACCCGGTCACGGGCGGTGGCGGGCGTAGCCATCAAGGCAAAATGCTGGTGGTCGGCGCCGTCGAGGTAGAGGCCGGCGGCCTCGGCCCCGGCCGCATCCGCCTGAGCCAGGTCGCCGATTACTCGGCTGCCAGCCTCCACGCCTTCCTCGCCGCCAACCTCGGCCCCGGTGCCACTGCCAAGACCGATGGCTGGTCCGGATATCCCGGCGCCGCCGGCGTCATCCACCATCCCCACGTCGTCGGCAAGATGGCCGCCCATATCGTCCTGCCCTGGGTTCACCGGATCTTCTCCAACCTCAAGGTGTGGGCCCTGGGCGTCTACCACGGGCTGCGTCGCAAACACCTCCAGTCCTACCTCGATGAATTCGTCTTCCGCTTCAACCGCCGGCGCACCCGGCATGCCGCATTCCGATCCCTCCTCGGCATCGCCGCTGCGCACCAGAGCGTAAATGCATACACAAAATCCTGCTATTGGGTCGCCGACTAAGAGGCTGGCCGCAGTCTGCGAGGTATCATTTAATGCACCTGGACGGTAGGTTGAACTTTTGTGCAGTGAAAGAATGAATTCAAACTGGCCAACTGGAAAGTTATGCTGACAATAACTGAGCATCTCCTCGTCAATATCCACACCGACATAGGTTCCGTGAAACCACGGCTCATTTAAAGCCCGTGCGATACGCCCGCAGCCGCACCCGAGTTCCACGACATCGGCGTTGGCTGCACAGTATCCACGAGAAAGAAAAGTCAGCCAGCAATCGCCGCTTGCCTTCATGAACGTGACATGATTGAAAATACGATTTCCACATCCGATACGGATGCAGAGATGATTTGGCGGCAGCTCGCGCAACTCCGGGAAAGGGTAGAGCCAGTGCCCTTGCAATGCCATTTCCTACTATTTGAAAAACAGGATTGTAACTGAGTCTTGCTACAGATGGCACGAACCTGCGCAGTATCCAGTCATATCTGGAGTAAAATCCCATCGTCACCTCCCACGAGGTTCGAAATTGATCGCCCCCTAGTTTTCCGATGCAATCAATATTTCACACCCGGCCCTTGTGGCGGGCATTCACGGCAGGACTGTGTGCCGCGGTTTGTGGGTGGGGCAGGACAAGCCGCGGGGGCGACAACAGCGTCCGTGGAGTCCTCATCGAGGTTGAGATGACGACAGGCTAGACGAATCCACCACATAAAGGCTGACTGCGCCGACCGTGAGTTCGCGGCGAGCATGAACAGAAACGTCTTCTCGCAAGGGTTTATCATCGGTGACCAAAACAATGTAATCATAATCAGTCGTGATCCGTTGCCAGTCCAGTGGTTTGACGCCATCCCAGGTATAGGGTCGCCAGTTGGCAATGACGTGTTGCAAAACGAAAACCGGCTCTTTGCGATTACCCATATCGTCAAAAGCGCTTGAGACCCGCCCATCATTTCGCATCAGGTGCCAGAAAGCGTATTGTGAATATATGTTCACTCGCCTAGGGGGATTGGCGAGCTCCAGCAGCCTGCTGCCGCGTGGGATCAGCCTGAGAACCGCGTCATAATCGTCGAGTTCCCGGTCGATGGTAATTACTCCATTCGCGATGACAGAAGTGTTGATCAGGCAGAAAAGAAGGGCCAGGGCCAGGATTTTTGGACTTTCGGGCGAGGCGTTCGCGCCGGCCAGGCAGAAGGGTAGGTAATAGGCGAATAAAAGCCAGCGCCAATCCATACCATAACTCCCAGGAAATACGAGATAAAGGAGCACGCACAGGACGGCTGCGATAAAAAACGGGTCACGCAGCAGCTGTCTGGCGTGCTTCATAAGGAAGATCAACAACAATGCCCCATAGCTTGCCGCAGTAAACGCTCCCTGCTTCAACGACAAAACCCAGAGGAGGCCGCCAAATCCCAAAAGCTTCCTTGTAAGACTGCGGAACTCCAATGGGCCGAGAATGGCGGTGCTTCGCTCGCCGGAGGCGGTCATCCACCACCAGGCGGCACCGAACGCCGTCGATCCGAGCAGCAATGTCCATAAGACGGGCAGCCTGATAGCGACCCGATATGCGGACCAACCTTCAGTGAGCAAATCCGGAATTTTTATTATCGTCGCGGCCGCGACAACCACCAATAGGAACAATGGCGCCGAGGCATGGACGAAATACAGGCCGAAGGTCATACCTGCGACGATGGTAGGCGCTGACCAGCCAGCGGCATCTCGCCGTGGCCACCACCACGCCAAGCAACACAGCACCAATCCGAGCCCCAGGACAAAGTTGAGTAGGCCCCACATCAGCGGCCATGAGAAGCTGATGAGCACCGCAACCAGGCTCCAGCCGCGGCGACAGGGGGCGGTCGCGCGCAGGAGCAGATACATGCCCGCGATCGGGAGCACGACTGCAGCGCTTGCCAGCAGCTTTTCGGCGACGGTCGGACCGAACAGGTGCACCAAGCCTGCGCCGATGAGATCTACACCGATATAGGGGGTCGGAATCCAGTGAAAACTATAGTCGTGGTCGCCTTTACCCCACAGTATCCGCTCGATAACGGTGTACCGTGCTAGATGACGCGACGCATCTGCATATGGAAAATGGCGGGCCGACAGCACCACAAAAAGGTTTGCCATCAGCCCGATGGCCACCAGTATGTCCTGAAGTATCGTCGACGGAATGCGACCAACCAGGATCGTAAGCCGCTGATGCGCTGACTGGGACGCGGGCGTCAAATTGTACTCCAGATAGTAAGAGCCAGCGGAAAGAGTTGCACGCTTTCCCACGCTGTCCTCCACCTAGCGTTTCTGACCATCGGGTGAATTGCAAGGCCGCTCTCGAAGCTTTGCGACCCGGCCGCAAACCGATGGATAAAACCCTCGCAGTATGCGATGAGTGAGACCGTCGCCACCCCCCGCTTCGGAGATTTTGGTTGCATGTTAGTAGGTTTTTCAGCAAGATCGCAAAGTCTGCGTCCGGTTCTGGCTCGGCACGTTTCGCTGCTAACCTCCGGGCTGGCGCGGCCTAGACCGTGCCAGATTTGGATGGGGGCTGAATCCAGAAGTCTCTCGTCAATAACGGCACGAACTGGAGGTCCAGGGCGTAGATACAGCGTTCCAGCTGACGACGGTTAACACACTGTAACACAATGACGTACGCGATTATGGCTCGATTAAGGCGCTAAGTGTCCGACCGAACATGGGGCGCGTGTTTGCAATGGGTTACCGTCGCCCGCGAAAGCGGGGGTCAAGAGCCTGCCCCCGGCATGAACAGGGGGCAACCGCTTCGGCCTCTGGATCCCTGGATTCCACGCTTTCGCGGGAATGACGGACAAGCTGCTCGTATTCCGAGATTATTATGGTCCGCCTCTAACTGTCTGTCTGGCAGGAATTTGGCTGCGCAGAGCATTACGATATCATGCCATTGGCACCGCGCCCAGATTTGGTTAGGGCTGCGATGAATGAGAACGACTTGCCGGCCGCGGGCAACTATACGCCCATCTCTGTCTTGATTGTTGCCGTGCTTGTCTTAATGATATACGCAACTATGTTTCATAATTACCGAGTTAATGTTGCGATCGATACGCAATGGGATTTATCATTTTCCTATAATTACTGTGACAAGGGTGTAGAAACCGACCAGACATTCGGATCGGTTTTCCCGAACGGCATGGGCGGTACGGTCGCCTTCGGCAAGCTCGCCGCAATGGTGCAGTGCGCGGTGCTCGCGCCGTTTGATTGGTCACTGGTTGCCGCGAACGTCCTGTCGGCAGCCGGCGTCGCGCTTAGCATGGCCGCAATCTTCGTCTTCCTAGTGGGCGAAGGGTTCAGCCGCCTGGGTGCGACCACCTGTTGCCTGGCACTTGCGGGGACCGAGCCGTTCCTCGCAATGGCAAATCAATCCAAGTACGAATACATCACGTTTTTGCTCGCCGTATGTGCCCTGCTTCTGGCGGCGCGACGGCGCCTCTTCCTCGCCGGAATGGTATCGGCGCTGGCGATCGAGGTGCAGCCTATCGGCATCATGGCGCCGATCTACCTCGTCGCCTATGAGCTGAGCCGGACTATCCAGACGCGCCGGTTCCGTCTCGAGCTCGACCGCCTCGCCTTGCTGGCGCTCGGGGGCATGCTCGGTCTCGCGCTCTACTTCATGCTGCATCCCAGCATTCTGAGGATCCTGGCCGCCCACCCGAACCCTGCCGGATGGGGAACCGAAGGCTCGTTCCATTTCTTGTACGGGTATTTTTTTGAAGCAAGGCTATATCGGCATCTGCCGGAGCTTGCGGTTTTTGCCGTTTGCCTCCTCGTTCACATCTGGCGACGGGATTATACGCAGTGGCCGTTCCCACTCATCGCCTCACTCGCCACGTTTTTCGTCGGATTTTTCCTCGCCCATCGTAACTATTTCTACACTCCCTTCTGGTACTTCCCTTCGTTTCTTTTGGTATTCCTGACGGCCAGGGCCGCATGGCGCGCCATAGTGGTTCCCGCACTTGTGCTGGTCCTGTTTGCTCCGCAATATGCCGTAGGATATATCGAAGCGCATAAATATGCGCGGCAGGACGAGCTCCAGGTGGCGCGATCGGCCATCAAAAGACATAGCGCCGACCTCAGTCACGCCCATATCCTCGGTGATTTCATATTCTGGCCCGTGTTCAAGGACCTCTCGTTCAAGTGGGCCCCTGCGGCCAGATCCAATCAACCGTCCGGCACAAGCTATCTGATCTGTGGTCTCGATCCGCCATTCAGTCCAGAGGAACGCGTATGCGCTGACGAGTTACCTTATTTCGGCGGTATGCGACTTATCGACCAATTTTCCTGGGCTGGGCGAAGGTACCTAATATATGAGAGGACCGAATGACGCCCCGGTCACGAAGGTTCAACGGGCCGATTATGGCGGAAATGGGTCGTCAAAATCCTCCCGGATGCTGCCGTATTCTCCTGAACCTGAAAGGCCGACTCGAAATGAAATTTCACGATATCAGAACTTTACGTCGTCATTCCCGCGAAAAGCGCCCCCGGGCTTACACCGAGTTCGGTGCGTTGCGAGCGAGCCCGGGGGCAGGGCCCCAGCAGACACGGCTGCCCGCTGTTCATGCCAGTTCATGCCAGGGGCAGGCTCTGAACCCCCGCTTTCTCGCGGGGGTGTGATGGGTACGTGTTGATTTGATGGTCGCCGTTTGAGGGCCAGACACTGAGCACGATGGTTCGACAGGTTTGTTTCGGCCGTTAACGCCGAGCTCTTAGTTCGGAGTTTCTTATCGTGACACGCGAGGCTGAACTCGACGCGGCTGTAGGAGTGCAACATATTCGTCTAAAGCCAAATCTAGAAGTGGCTGGTTTATCGGTGTTGTTGTTGGGTGCCGTGGCCTCATTCATTGCGGGAAGCGTGCTCGGAGAAGACAGCACTGGTGACATGAGTGGTGATTTCTACTGTAATCATTGGTTTACAATAGGGCGTTTTTCAAAACTTTCATGGGGTAAAGCTGTTACCGACTATTACAATCCCGAGAATCCATTGTTTTATATGATTGCTTCTCTATTGCCGCTTCGTGGCGATCCAAAAACCTATCATGTGATAACATTTGCAAGTGGTTTGCTGATCTGGCCTCTTCTTTCATGGGCATATTATCATCGCTACTCTAAACACGGAATCAACTCCTTGTGGGCGTTATTTGGGGCAAGCGCGATCCTACTGTCGCCGACTTTCCGCTCGTCAACATTCTGGGGCGATACCGACTGGGTTCCTTTTGCGTTTTGTGCTGGCACATCTCTCTTAATCTCTTGGTTTCAAGATGCTGAAGAGGATAAGCCTCGCGCCGTAGGTACGGCGACTTTAATAGCATTAGCCACGGTATCTGCGAGCGCATTCTATATACGCCAATATTATGCTTTTTTGCCAATATTTGCAGCATGGATTGTGTTTGTTCGGACCACGACGTCTCGTCTCTTGATTTTTGGAGTTTTTTTAGCGGCGGCGCTGCCGGAGCTGTTTCTCGTGTATGTTTGGAAAGGGCTCGTTCCACCGACACATCAGGGTGAGAACTTTCACCCGGCGCTGCTCAATATATGGAAGGTCGGAGCCGTCAACGGTTTCCTTTCACTCCCGATTTTGATCGGGTGTGTCCGGCGATCTTTGGCTGACGTGCTCGCGGGATGGTGGGGTGCGCGCTCAACGGTACTAGGCGTTGCAGCACTGTTGGTTTTCATCATGGCGATCACAGCCCTAGGGTCTCCGGAATGGCTTGAAAAAGGGTGGGGGGGAGGAGGTGGTGGGATCGTTGTTAAGGCCGGCCTCGAGATGGGAGCGCTCGCAACGCCGTTCATTTTGACCGTATCCTATACGGGCCTCCTGACGGCTGTCCTTTTTGCGACGCGCTCGGCGACAAATGCGGTGCTCGCGGTTTCCTACCTTATGCCTTTATTTCTAACCGCACCCACGTATCAGCGCTACCTCGAGCCTTCGCTAGTAGTAGCGCTGTTTCTATTTGCCGATACGCAAACCGCGCGGGCGTTATTTACCAAGCGCGTGCTGATCTACAATTGGGTATTTACGGCATTAATCTTGATGACCGGTATAATTCATTATGACGTCTTTCATTACTCGGCTAATATCCACAGTTCGTCGGAATGTGGAGAGCCGCATTTGCGCGCCAAGCTCGCCGAGGGCGACGTGATCGGGCGCTAAAGCGGTTTCCGATCAGGTTGCATAGCCGGTGTTTCTGAAGAAGTTGCGGCATTCTTGCTGTTGAAAGCGGTCGAGCGTTTGACCGATGAGCTTCCATAGACCCTCACGGGTCCGTTCGGCTGCCCATCGGCTGCTCTTGCAAATCCCTATCGTGCCGAATCTACTCGGTCGGAAACCGCTCATACCGCAAACCGCCAATCCATACGGATCAGACGAACGCCCAACTACCAGGGTCCAGAAAAATGCGTTGCGTCGACTAATCATCGTAATTCCGGCCAGAGCGTGATGGCCACGACAAGCCCGGCCATGACACAACTTATTGAAGTCCAAGAAAATCGTCATGCCCGGCCTTGTGCAGCCTCGTGCCGGGCATCCACTGGGTATCGTCAGGATGCTGGGCCTTTACCTGAATTCGAGACTCTTTCCGCATCCTGCTCTCATGTTCGTTTTCAAGCGTTCGGACATGATTATTTACTTCGCGGTTGCGGGGAGCATCGTTGATGGTGCGCACTGCCGGAGACAGGACCCGAAGACGCCGGTTGTACAAACTCTCATGCGCGGGTTGGATGCCGCATGACCGTGGTTCCGTCTCGGGGCAGCCTCGCTCTAAGGACGAGCATCGGTCCGGGGATCGGCTCATAATAGGCTGGAGGATTTCCCCACGTGGTCCTGTCTCCGGCAGTGTACAGGCTGGATGTGTCGGTACAGCGTGCTCCCTTCACCGCTTTTTTTAAGTTAATTGTTATCGTCGTTGGCCCTGTGGAGTTGTGGGCGACGCGTCGGCGTCGCCCAAGCGCAGCGGCAAATCCACAGGGCTTTTAGGCCGCGCTCGTCAGGATCGCAGTCTTTCATACCGTCGTGGACCGTGCTGGTCTCGCCACTGCGGGCAGCATCCGGAATTCGACCCTCCAGGCACCATAGGCACACAGGCAGGCCGGTCACTCGAGAGCCGGCTGGGCGATGCGGGTGATCGCCCAAATGAAGCCGACCATCTCGCGGGCGATCGCGGTAGTGACGAACCTTCGGCTTGCCGGATGCGGCAAATCGGCGATATCGCGTACAGAGCCGGACTTGCGCTTTCCACGCAATATCCCGAATGGCGGAGGACAGCGGTTCGAGACGGTCGTGAAGCTTGCGACTAACCGCGCCTGCATGCGGTATGTCCAGTGGCCTTCGATCAGCACGCGCCGGGCCAGCGCGTTGCCGGCCTTAGAGGCTGACCGAAAATGAATTGAGTGATTTCAGTCGGTTGTGGCATGATGGTTGTGTCAAAGCAATCATCGAGGCACAAAATGTGGACCAAAATCACTCGGCCAAAGTATGGACGAGAGGGGCGGCGCTACGCAAGCGATGTCACGGATGCGGAATGGGCGCTGATTGAGCCCCACATGCCGGCAGTAAAGCGTTTGGGTCGGCCGCGTGAGACCGAGCTACGGGCCGTGTTGGATGCGATCTTGTATATCGCGCGAACCGGCTGTCAGTGGCGCATGCTGCCAAAGGACTTTCCTCCGTTTACCACCGTGCAAGGTTATTTCTACGATTGGCGAGACGACGGCTTGTTTGAGAAGATCAATTTTGCGTTGCTGCTGGAAGCACGCGAAGCAGCGGGCCGTGAACCGAGCCCCTCGGCCGGGGTCATCGACAGTCAATCGGTCAAGACGACCGAGAGCGGTGGGCCGCGGGGGTACGATGCGGCCAAGAAGGTAAAAGGCCGCAAGCGCCACATTGTGACCGATACTGGCGGTCTGCTGGTCGGCGCCGAGGTGCACCCCGCCGATGTCCAAGATCGCGATGGTGCCGTGCTGGTCATTGAGGCCATCCACCAGTTGTTTCCCTGGCTACGCCATCTTTTCGCCGACAGTGTCTACAACGGCCCCAACCTGCGCGAGGCGCTCGCCAAATTCGGCCACTGGACCATCGAGATCGTCAAACGCGCCGCTGATGCCGCCGGCTTTAAACTGCTGCCGCGTCGCTGGGTCGTCGAACGAACCCTGGCTTGGCTCAATCGAAACCGCCGCCTGGCCAAGGATTTCGAGACTTCGATCGCCAGTGCCAAAGTCTGGGTTTACATCGCCTCCGTGCAGCTGCTCATTAGGAGACTCGCCTGACTTTGATGCAACCTATACGATTAAGATTCGGACACTTAGTGATGCCGCCGCGACGAATGGTACTCCCGGATGAGTGCTCCCTGGGCACCAAACCGAGATAGGCCATCAGCTGCCTGGCGTTGGCGAAGCGGCGGAAGTCGCCGACTTCCTCCACAATGGTGAACGCAACCACCAGGGCGATGCCGCGCATCGCCTGCAGCGCTTTGACCACGGGCGTCATCGACCAACTCGGCAGCAATTCCTCAATCTGCCGCGCCAGCCGGTCGCGTCTAGCTTCGGCATCCTCGACAGCGTGGATGTAATCTTGCAGCACGATCTGCTGCGCCGGATGATCAAAGCGCACCGTCGTCAGCCAGCGGCGATAGGCCAGCGTCCAGGCACGAGGCCCGCGGTAGATCCGGTCATGGCGCAGCAGAAAAACCTTGCAAATGCTGTCGCGCTTGGGCAAGCACCCGCCCGGCCGTCGCTCGCGCCCGCACCAGATTCCGCATCGCTTCGTGCGCGGCATCGGGGATCCGGATCGCGGTCAGCTCGCCGGCACGGTGCAGCTTTGCCAGCATCACCGCATCGCGGCAATCCGTCTTGACCCGGTCGCCCGACTTCATCGGGATCAGCGAGGGTGCCACGACGACGCAGCTGTACCTACGACCGGTCAACAAACGATGCGGCCCATATCCCCAAGGACCAGCTTCGTAGCAGAAGCTCAACCGACGGCCGCCCTTACCGAGCCTGGCCGCCATTTTGCACAGGATCTCCGGGCGGTTCTCGAAAATCCCGATCTGCCGTATCTCACCACCGCGCCCGCTCTCGGCGACTGCCACGCAAACCGTCGCCTTGTGCATATCCAACCCGACATATGTGATAATCGTCCACTCGGCCCGTCCCCGATGCATGAGGCTCTGTGCCGGCCATCCGGCACAACCCTCGACATTGTGCATGCCGAGCGGCGGGCGGCCGATCACTGTGCGAACATCGGGTCTGGGACGCGCAGGAGCCCAGGCTCACCGGTCGCTCCGCTTGGTTTCCATGCCGCGTGATCGCCGCCGGCCTCGAGCGATCGCGCCACGAGAGGTCTCGGTTCAACCGACACGGGAGGCAGGTGTCCGCAGCTGGGCTTCCAGTCTTATAGCGCGATGGGCGGAATGCGCCTTGCCTCCAAACATTAACATGGTCTAGCGCTCCAGGATCGGAGCAAGCCGCGGCGCCAGCGCGCCCGTCGCAATAATTTAACTTCGATAGAGCTTAACATTGGGTTGACACCGTGCTACAGATAAACGCCTTCGATTGACGGACGTCGGGGTAAGCCTTTCGATTTTACCATAGTCATAAGGACGGGGACTCGGATGTCTACAGTACGGCGGTTGAGTAGAAGAAAGTTGATGGTGGCGGGGAACCTTCGAAAGGCAGGTCTGTTCTGACGTACTGTTCGTGCCTACCTCAGCGTGCTCAGCCCGAAAATTAGCCGATGAGTGTCCGGAGCGTTTACCGATTGTTAGCACAGCAGCAAACTCGCGCACCGGGCGTTACCGGCAAATTGAAATTGTGGACCGGTGGTTTTTCGCCCGTTCGCCGGGTTGGCTCGCTTCTTGCGGTCGTGAGGGTCGCGGGATTATCTCTTCGACCGCCGACCTCTATATGGTGGAGGTAAGCTGCTGGGGGCAAATGTGAGCACCGGGCAAATTCTCTCCGCAGAAACCGGCGGGAAAATTTCCAGGATCTTCAATTTCGGGCATTACAACCGCAGGCTGATGGCCGTCGCACAGATGACGGGCGATGGGCTCACACTGACCTTGGCATCGTATCTATCATATCGCATCGTTCTCTACCCAAATCACCAGTTTGACTATTTAGAATATTTCCCGTATTTTACGTTAACCATCGGAACTACGTTAGTAATGATTTTTGGTTTTGCTCTTTCCGGCGCATACGATGTCTTCGATGGGCTTAACTCAGTTGTCATCTTGCGGTCTACAATCAAATGCCTCGTGACAGCACTCCTGCTGCTTACCGCGTGCCTATTTCTTTTAAAGATTTCAGACAATGTCTCACGTCTCTGGCTAGGAACTTGGACCCTCTCAAGTGCGATCGCGCTATGCGGGTTTCGTTTGCTCACCGCCTTCGCGGCGCAAAGGCTCAGGGAGAGCGGCCGACTGACCAAAAACATTGCTATTGTTGGAGCGACCGAGATCGGCCAGCGGTTGGCCCTAAAATTGACACAGGACTGCTCGAGTATTCGTTTGGTCGGGCTATTCGATGAGCGTCGATCGCGCTTTGTTCAAGGCGGCGCAGCAGTACACCAAGTCCCGGGGCTGTATGAACTGTTGTGCAAAGGGCATGTTGATGAGGTCGTGATTGCAATTCCGCCGCATGCGTTGCATCGAATTGCGGAGCTGTCGCGGCGTTTCCATCCGTTCGCCGTCTCACTCCGGCTCCTCGCCCCGGAAGGCTACGAAAATTTCCGGGTGTTGGACAGCCGCTGCTACGGCGACATTGGCACGTTTCGCGTGATGGGCAAGCCACTCGATGACGTGGCCATGCTCGTCAAACGCATCGAGGACATGGTGATTGCCGGCGCCTGTCTGCTCCTCACGCTTCCTCTTCTGCTTCTGATTGCATTGTCCATCAAACTGGACAGCCGCGGCCCGGTGCTTTTCAAACAAAAGCGGCTCGGCGCCAACAATCTGCCATTCAATCTCCTCAAATTTCGCACAATGTTTGTGGAACAGACCGATCCACTCGGCCAACAGCTTACGCGGGCGGGTGACCCGCGAATCACGCGTGTTGGCAGGTTTCTGCGCATGACGAGCATGGACGAATTGCCGCAGCTGATCAATGTGCTGTGCGGGAAAATGTCGCTAGTGGGCCCGCGGCCTCACGCCTTGGCGGCAAACGCGGCCGGGGTGGCATACGCTCGCGCGATCAGTGATTATCCGATCCGCCACCGCGTAAAGCCCGGCATCACCGGCTGGGCGCAGGTGAATGGATGGCGAGGTGAGACGACAACGATCGAGCAGATCCGCAGGCGGGTCGAGCACGATTTGTATTACGTCGAAAATTGGTCACTGACTTTCGATCTTTTGATCCTCGGGCGGACGGTTTTTGCCGTCCTCTCCCGAGCAAATGCAATTTGATGATGAAGCCGCGCATGCGAATACGACGGGCGAGGCGATAGTGAACGATGGGCCGCTGATCGAGTCGTTTGAGGACGGCCTGTCTGCGCGTGCGTTGGTCTTGAGCATCCGACGACACTTAGCCGTGGTCCTTGCCTGTACGTTGACACTATGTGTCGCGAGTACCTTGTACGGCTTAGGTCTGCCGGCCTGGTACAAGGCGGAAGGGGTTCTGGTTATACATGCGCAACCACGAAGCACGGCAGAAATTCAGGAACTTCCCGACACCTCGCTGGATGTTCTAGGCATACAAAGCGAAGTCGACGTCCTCCAATCGCGGCTGGTGATCGAGCCGGTCGTGCGCTCCCTCGAATTATGGGACGCGCCTGAATTTCAATATCCTTCAGCTTGGAGTTGGCAAATTGTTGAGGCGCGTCTCGGTGGCATATGGCGCGACCTGTGGGGGCTTCCGAGTGGTCCAAAAGGTGGCGCTGCCGAGCACTCCATCGTGAGTACTCCGCCCAGTGACGCCAAACCGCCAACACAAGCGCAAATAGACGCGACGGTCGTGGCGTATGCGGGTTATTTGGGAGCCACCAACGATGCGCACTCGATGACGATCCACGTTACGTACCAGGCCCTAACCCCGGAGCGCGCTGCTACGATCGTCAACGCACATATGGACAGTTACCAGCACTTTGGTGTGGAGGCCAAGGTAGAAGCGGCCAAGCACGCCAATGTCGCGCTTAGTGCCCAGGTCGCCCAGTTGCGACAGCAGGTGCTAGCCGCAGAGGCGGCTGTCACCCGTTATAGGGAAGAGCACCATCTTAGCGGAGCCGCCAGGGACGTATCGGGGCAGCTTGCTGCCTTGCATAGTCAGTTGATCTCGATCCGTGCGGAGATCGCCGAAAACGAAGCGCGAGCGGCCGGCATTGGCGCCGGCGGTGAAAATCTGCCTGAGGTTGTGGCTTCTGGATCCGTCTCTGGGTTACGCGGCCAGGAAGTGCAGCTGACGGCGCGCGAGGCGGCTCTCAGCAAAGATCATGGCGATCAATATCCGGAGCTCCGGAACGTCCGCGCCTCCCTGCAAAATGTGCGAGATCAGATTTCGCGTCAGATCGGGCGAGATCGCGCTGCCGCACTCCAAACGGTCGAAAGATCGCGCACGCGGGAGCACTACCTCGAGCAGAGCATTATGGAGCTGACCAATCAGCTTAACTCCGCCGATGCGGGGCTTGAGCAGCTCCAAGGGAATGCCGACTCGATCAGATCGTTGCTACTCAGCTTTGAGAAAAGAGTGGAGGAAACAGCGGCAAATCCGGCGTTCATAACACCCAACTCGACCATCGCCTCCCGCGCCAATGCGTCAGCCGCGTCGACTTCGTCGAAGACGAAAGTCCTTGCTTTCGCAGGCGGGTTCGTAGGGCTCTCCCTCGGCAGCTTACTTTCACTTCTCCTCGAGCTTCGGGACAAGGGGTTCCGCACGAGCGCTCAGGTACAGGGGCACATCGGGGCTCTGACCGTCAGCGCCACGCCGCGAGCTGTCGGGCGCCAGCGGATAGCCCCAGCGGACATAATCCTGAGCGACAACAGGTCTGCGTTCGCGGAGGCCTTTCGGGTGTCCTGGGCTAATATTCAACTTGCCTCCGCCGGTCCGAGGGCAGCTTCTGTTGGCGGGACGAGGCCGGGCACCGTCCTCGGCATAACTTCCGCGGCGAGCGGCGAAGGCAAATCCGTCCATGCTCTCGCCTTAGCGCGGACGGCAGCGCTGGCCGGCGAAAATGTTGTCCTCGTCGATGCGGACTTGCGCCGCGCCGGCGTCTCGCGGCTCGTCGACCAAGATTTTGCGTTGACGCTGAGCGATTTTCTTCAAGACCGATGTACGGCTAAGGACATCATCGCCATCGAAGAGCGCTCGGGCGCTTATTTTGTGCCGAGCGTTCCCGGGGACATCGCCTGGACAACCAAAGATCTCCAGCGATTTTTTAATTTCGTCGAATACTTGAAAAATCGATTTGCCGTTGTGATCGTCGATTTACCGCCAGTCCTTGGCCTGGCCGAGACAATCCGCCTTGCGCGGGCAGTGGACGGTGTAGCATTGGTCGTTCGTTGGGGCCGAACCGACCGTCAGCACGTGCAATTCGCGCTGGATAGCCTCCGCACCGCCAACACCTCGGCGATTGCGGTGATCTTAAACGACGTCGATCTGAGAGCCCAGCGGCGGCGCGGTTATCGCGACCGCAGCCTCGTCTACTATACGGAAAAGCGGCTTTATCGCGCCGCGTCCGGCTACCGAGAACCGGCTGATCGGGCTCCGCAAGACGCGTTACCGATGACGGCTCCGGGCATGGACACACATTCCGATGCCGCCGCCGAAGAAAGCGCGGAAACGCAAGCTGCTGATGTCCTTAGCGAGAACCCGCATCGCGCGGCGGAGTCAGCGATCGAAAGATGGTACGATAAATACCGTGGCTAGCGTCAGCCGATTTGGCGGCGGCCTGCGAGGTCCCCCCGAAGCAAATGCGTCGGGCCTCAGCCCGACAGATGCGTCGGCGGTCCGAGTAGACACCGCCCTGCTCGTGTCCATTTTATTTCTGCAACGCATTACGTTGCCGATGTTTGGATCATCATTGGGGCTCGACTTTGTTGTAGCTGTGTTAATCCTGGGTCATCAATTCGCCTCGGGTAGAATATTTATACAGTTTGACCGGCTACAGTGTTTTCTCGTGTTAGTGCTGACAGCCACCTCCTCCCTGCTGTTGAACACCGATAGCAAGCGGACCTCGTACGGGTTGTTCCTGGTCGGTTATTTCCTGCTTACCTTGACGCGGCCTTCTAGCTCTGACCAATACAAGGCCACGCTCCAAGCTTTTCAGTTTCTGGTGTTGATTCTCTCGTGCCTCGCAATAGTGCAGTTTGTCGCCCACTTCATTGTGAATCCGTCAAGGCTGGTCATGTTCTTCGGAATTGTTCCAGTCTCTGTGCTGACCTACCCGGGGGAAGCGGTCGCGATGGGGATCAAGAGCAATGGCATATTTTTGTCAGAAGCGTCGACCCTGTCGCAAATCACGGCTCTCGGCATCATCCTCGAGGTCCTGGAGTTTCGCCGCCCACGATACCTCCTGGTGGTCACGCTCGCCTTCCTATTGGCCTATGGCGGCACTGGCCTTTCCATGCTTCTCCTCGGTCTTCCGCTGGCGGCTCTCGTCAATCGGAAGGCCCAGCTGCCGGCAATTGTCATAACCCTGTTTGCTCTCGGGCTGATGGCCGCCGGCTTCATCCATTCATCCATGTTAACATCGCGGCTTGGCGAATTTCAGGACCCTCACGCGAGCGGTTTCATGCGGTTCATCTCGTCCTTTTGGATGGCGACGGACTACTTCAAAATAGCCACCCCAGCGGAGTTATTCTTTGGTAAGGGCCCCGGATATGGCTACATTAGTGCTGCATTCTACGCTACAAGCAGTAGTGCCTGGTTCAAATTGTTTCTCGAATACGGCGCACTTGGCACGTTTGTGCTTCCCTGCTTTTTTGCATACTGTCTCCGGGGATCGCGTTGTCCAAAGCCCTTACTTGCTGTCCTGATTTACTTTCAATGGGTGCTGGGTAACATCGTCGGTGCATCGGCTTTGGTAATGATCGCCGTTCTCTGTACTTTGCACGGACCGGAGCCTCGGCGCCGCGGCGTCGGTAACCAATATCGATCATCCCTTGCTGCGGGTTCGGCAGCAAGTTGAATGTAATGCAGGGAGCCTCGCCCGGGGCCAAGCGTCGCATCTTTGTTGTCGGTTGCGACGCCAGGAGTGATATCCGGGTGTTCAGTGGCATTACCTACCATCTTGCCATGCAAGGTGTGCAGGATGGACTATTCACCGGGATGATGAATTTATACCCGCGCGGGCTGGACGCGTGGGGCATCTACGCCCGGGCAGGCTGGTGGAAGCTCAAAGCCGGGTTCAGTGGACGAAGCGGCTTCAAATTCACCGATGGCTTCCTCGATGCGATTTGGCGGCGCCGCCTGCCGGCTCTAGCGGGCTGCAAGGTTGTCAACAATTTTCAGCTGTTTGGATCGCATTTTTTGCGCTCGCATCAAGCCTATGGTATCGAACCGTATTTCTATGTAGATGCGACGTTGGGCGAATATTTCGGCGATTACCGGCGGTTCGACGCTGCACAGATTGATGAAAAAGCCATTCGCCAGGCACTGATTATGGAGCGCGAGGGCTTTGCAAGCGCTCGTAACATCGCGGTGATGAGCAGGCGCAGCGCCGACTACTTAGTCCGTCATTATGATGTGTCGCAGCAGAAGATCAGGGTCTTGCCGCCAGGTGCAAACATCCCGGAGCGCCTGCTCGAGGCTCTGGACAGCCAGCCGCGGCGTTGCCGTCGACGCGACAAACAGGGCTTTGTCGTCGGCTTTGTTGGATTGTATCCGAAGCGCAAGGGATTGCCGACGATTGCGGATGCCGTTCGGCTGCTGAGGCATTCCGGCTACGATGTCCGCCTCCACATAATCGGCAAATGTCCGATCGAGATCTCGCAACGGGACGGCGTCACTCATTATGGGGTGATCGACAAGAGTGCCCACATGGGCCGGTTCTTGGAGATCCTGCGCAACACAGATATCGGCTGCATGCTGTCTCGCGCTGAAACGGCGGGCATCGCCCTGCTGGAGTTCCTGCGAATCGGCATACCAGTCATCGCCACGGATGTCGGCGGCGTTCCTGATATCGTGGAGCTCGGAGCCGGAAAATTGGTTTCGCCGGAAACAGGGCCGAGCGATCTGGCAGAGCACCTAGCCCGTCTGCTCGACGAGCCGGATCGGCTGGATGAGCTCCGGGAGAGTGCCTGGCGCCGAAGACGAAACGCAAGCTGGCGGCGCGTCGTTGAGGAACTCAAGGGCATTCTGTGCCAATGATTGAACGATGGGTAAGTGCTCCGGGACGAAGACGAAACGCGTCGTAGTTCTATGACGCCTCGCCCTGGGAGAGCTATGAATGTTTCTATAAAGTCGGGCGTTTCACACAACGAGCGGTACTACGGTCGTCGCATGTTGCGAATCCTGTCCGCCGCCCTGAGCTATGTGCTGCCAAGAAATATAGCCGACGAGGTCGCAATAGAATTCGACTTCTCAGTGAGGCGCGCCCTGAATTCTCGCACAACTCGCCGCCAACTAGCTCGAACTCGATGGTTCTCGCGTCAATATTGGTTGTGGGGATCGGACAACGCGGGGCTGGGTTAACATCAAGTTGAAGTCGACGACGGAGACTTATTTCTGGGATTGTCGACGCGGGTTGCCGTTCTCCGACAACTGGTAACAGCAATATATTGTGAGCATGTTTTTGAACATTTTCATCCAGAGACCGAGGCTACGCTGTCTGCGAGAGTGCCTGCGCTGCCTACAGCCTCGGGGTATCCTACGGATCGTGGTTCCTGACGCTGGGGCTTACCTTCGCGCGTACGGTCAAAGCTGGGAGCGGCTCGCCGCATTGAGGCCGTTGGAACAGGCTCAAGAAGGTTGGCGAGAGAAGGGACTGAGTTATAGGGGGTTCATAATGAAATATATAATACCCAGATGCAACTGACCAATGAAGTGTTTCGACAAGGTAATCAGCACGAATATGCCTATGATGAGGAAAGATTGCTGCTCGTCCTTCGCAGGGCCGGCTTTGCGAAGGCAATCCGCCAGAGCTTCGATGTCTGCCTCGATGAGGACATGGCACCCGATAATGAAAATCGAAAATCAGAAAGTCTTTATGTTGAGAGTGTAAAGGGATTCGAAGCCGTATCTAATAACCATCATTCCTGCAGAGGCGCACGGACACCCCGTTCGCGAGTTGAAAAAAAAATTTGCTGAGTAGCACAGAGGCTAGGCGTGAAGCTCTCGGTCATCATCGCCAACCACAACTACGCCGATTTCGTTGGCGCGGCGATCGGCAGTGCACTCGCGATCGACTGGCCAGACAAGGAAGTGATCGTTGTAGACGATGCCTCTACCGATGCCTCGAGGGGGGTCATCGATGGTTTCAGTGGCAAAGTGGCAGCTTACTTTAGGCCGAAATCCAACCAATTAGGCTGCCACGTGTTCGGCTTCGAGCAGAGCACAGGCGATGTCATCATCTTTCTCGACGCCGACGATTTGCTGGAACCAGAGGTCATCCAAGAGGTCGCGAGGGTGTGGCGCCCTGGCATCTCCAAGGTTCAATTTCGGATGAACTTGATCAACTCGGCCGGAATCCAGCTGGGAACGGCAATACCACAGTTTCCGCGCAGACAGAATCCAGAAAGGCTGCGCCGCACTTTTCTGCGAACCATGGCCTATACGACGCCACCAGGATCAGGCAACGCCTATTCGCGAAGTTTTGTCCGCGAAGTCTTCGGGTTCTCGTCTTCGATACCGCAGTCAGACGCCGTGTTGTTGACGCTCGCGCCAATTCTGGGCGACGTGCTGACGATCCAGAAGCCGCTGGCGCGATATAGATTGCATGACACGAGTTATAGCGCGATGCCGTCGCTCGACGCATCCAAGCTGCGGGAACGGCTGCATCAAGACCTCGAGAAGGTGCGGCTTTTTGCGAACGTATCTCGCCAACGGCAGCTGGCGGTACCGCCTGATCCCCTGCGGTACAGCCTAAACCATCTACAGTACCGGTTCGGCTCGTACTTGGTCGAGCCCTCTGCCCACCCTTTTTCGGAGGACACAACGTTGAGCCTGCTGTACCAGCTAGGGTTCTCAGCGATTACGTCGTCTCAGGTGCGACCACGTGACAAGGCGATATTGCTAGCTTGGAGCATCGGCTGCGTTCTGGCGCCGCGCAATTTTCGCCGAAACTTCGTCCTGTGGCGCTTTGCGCCGATGGCGCGGCCGCGGCTGATCAAGACGCTTCTCGGAGCCTTGAGCTCGCTCCGCTCGCCGCGCCTTCCCGATCGGGTCTGAGTAGCCGCTGGCGTCCGAATAGGCCTCAAGGCATGCAGATGAAAGCGGTGCCATCCCAAGCGATATGAGCGGTCGTTCGAATAGGGCAGGTCGGCTCGTGCTGATGATACTTGCTGTAGATCGAATACTGAAGCCGTTGCAGGCCGAGAAGGTTAAAATCCGGGCCCAAGCAGTAGAAGATGCCGTTTCCCAGGGAGGAACTATAGAGCATCAATCCGTAGGCCAGGCTGGGCCAAGGGAACTTTGGAACACCGAAAAGGAGCACAGTCGCTACCGCGAACGGCGCAATCATGCTTGAATAAAGCTCATTCGCATGAATCAATACCATTGGCGCGCAGGAAGCAGCGATCACGAGAAGCGGCACCACTATTTTGGGCTTACGCACGGATTCGCGCAACAAAAAACTCACTAACAGAGTGACAGACCCGAGCGCGACCGCGACCCAGAGAGGTCTCAATAGCTCAAATCCTAAGAAGCTGCTGGGTAAAGGAGTCACCGGGAATGCAAGCGTGATGATAAAGTTCTGTCCCCAAGAGATGGGGTCCAGCTTGGGGCTGTACCGCGTTCCCGACCCTATATAAGTAGAAAGGGGGAATTGGAGTTTAATCAGGATCCAGGTTCCGGCGGCTCCGATCGGGATAAGTAATGACAAGAGAAAGATATGCGAGAGCTGGCGTTTTTTGAACCGGACCAGTGCCGTGGCAGCAGGTAAAAGAACTGCGGCTGCGACGGCCGTCTCCTTCGTGAAGAACAACGCTGCTGCCAGAATATTGACCAGCACGGCTATACGATCGGCGCGACAAATACAAGGCGATTGATCGTGCAATAGCCGAAATCCGGAAATAAAGGCAAGAAGGGCTCCTGCGAACAAAAGGTTGCAGAGGCATTGCGAGATGGCACCCGGTGTAGTTACCAGATAAAAAAGAAGCGGATTGGCCATACCGAGGATCGCCCACCCTGCCTTTGAAAGCTGGCGCTCGAACAGCCTTTCGCACGCCAGCACGGATAGGATCGTCGACCCAACTACGCTCAGAAGCGATACTCCGAGCCAGAGTGGTAAATAGATATTGTTGGCGATGATCAATACCAGATATTCGAAAGGCCGAAAAAAGGTAGAGTCCTGAAACCTCGCCATTATGCTGTGCACCGCAACTGAATGGAGTGGCTCCTTACTATCAGCTATATAGTTGACGCTGGGGCGGAGGATCAGTGCGTCGAGTAGCAAAATGCTAACGCTGCCGGCAACGGCGCAGCCAACTATTTCGCGGTAGCGAGTTCAAATCACCGGAGAGCGATCTGCAATCGTCATGCGCGCTACCATATCCCTCAAAACCTGTCCAATTCTTACGGTCGCTTAATTTGTTTGGTCACCAATTGCCAGCTCCAAACACTTACCAGAGCGATAGAATTTTCAGGTGTTAGCCTCCCGTATTTCGGGCCCTCTCGGAAGTGTTATACCGGCGTTGATGGTCGCAAGGTATGCGGATCGCCGCTGCTTGACGATCCCTCGATTAATCGCCAATTTCCGGCGGGGGTTCGCTATTGCGGTACAAAAGCGGAGCGTGTTGGGAATGCGAAGTAACGACCCCCAGGTTACACGCTCTGCCGCTATCATCGCACCAATGCTAATGGCTTGCCTCCCGCCCGGTCGAGCTCTCGATCCACTGCTTCCCAGCACATTAGCCACCGGTTAGGTTCCAGCTTCTTTCACATAGTTTTTGCCTATTTGCAGATCCGGTTCCCATGTCGACCCACATTGCTGTTCTGCCGAATCGCTCGCGCTCCGAAGCCACTGTTTACGATCGAGGCCGCATTCCGTGGCGTTTTGCCGCGACATCGCGACCATCGGTTAGCGGGGCGCCGCTCGTCACTTCTAGCAGGCTCCACCTGCCGATCGGGGCCGAGAACACCGTTCGATGAACATCGTTCTGCATGAGATGGGGACCTACACCCACCGTCAGGAGCTCGCCAGGGCTCTGTCATCCCGCGGGCACCAGATCGCCTACCTCTATTGCCCGTCCGCGCAGACGCCGTCCCGGGCATCGATGTCCTTCACTTCGGATGATAAAGTGACCGTCGTTCCGATTGAACTCGGCTCGGAATTCGCGAAGTGGCGGCTGCTGAAACGTTTTCTGCAGGAACGGTCCTATGGCGCCCGCGCCGCCTCCGTAATCGCCAGCCTCCGCCCCGACCTGGTGATTTCCGGAAATACCCCGATCGAGATCCAGGCCGCGATACAGAAGGTGTGTCGCCGTACCGGAACGCCGTTTCTTTTCTGGCTTGAAGATGTCTACTCGATCGGCGTCAAATCCGTCCTCTCAAAAGCACCACTCATTGGCGATTTGATAGCCGCCCGCTATGCTCTGATCGAGCGCAGAGTGGCGCGGAAGAGCGACGGCATTGTCGCGATCTCGGACGATTTTCGCGACCTTGCGGTCGATTGGGGAGTTGACCCAGGTCGCATCGCAGTGGTCGAGAACTGGGGCGCAATTCCGGCAGGCCCGTCGCCCGCGAAAGATAACGATTGGGCGGCACGGCACGGGCTCTTGGGAAAGGACGTTCTCCTTTACGCCGGTGCCCTCGGATTCAAGCACGATCCCCAGCTTTTCCTTGAGCTCGCGGATGAGTTTCGTGAAGAGGAGGACGTTCGTGTTGTCGTCATATCGGAAGGCTATGGTGCTGAGTGGTTGTCATCAAAAGGCCGGACATTCCCGCAGTTGGTTTTGCTGCCCTTTCAATCGGCAGAGGATTTCCGTAAGGCGTTGGCGTCCGCTGATGTGCTGTTGGCGGTCCTGGAGCCGACCGCGGCACAATATTCCGTTCCGTCCAAAGTTCTCGCCTATATGACGGCAGGAAGGCCAATTTTGGCAGCCATTCCTGCGAATAATTTGGCGGCTCGCACCATCAAAACGGCTTCCGCCGGGCTGACGGTCGACCCCGAAAATCCATCCGAACTGCGGCATATGGCAAGATCGCTGATGGAGGACGACGAGTTTCGCAGGCGATTAGGTGCTGCCGGCCTCGCCTATGCGCGCGCGAATTTCGAGATCCACGGCATCGCCGCACGATTCGAGGAGATTTTTCGCCGTTTCGCTCGGCCGTCATCCAATACGGTTGCGCGATTTCAGGTTGGGCGGATTATTATCGGCTAGCTGATGCAGCACCTCCGCCGGGGACGCAAAAGGATCAAACGCGCGCTTCGGTTGGTATGCGATCGTCGCCCATTGCAAAAAAGGCGAGATCATACGATCGGGATAGCCTCGTGAGACTGAATCGCCTGATAATTTAAAGTTCGTCCAAATTCTGCAAAAGGGTTCAATGTGTTCAATGGAAGTGAGGGTACAGAAGCGCTTAATCCGCTACGTTGCCTCTGGCTCACGCGGGTGGATCCGGCGTCGTCCGACGCTGGAGACTTGACTTACAGCTTCCATCTTCTGTCGAGCTTCAGCCGGGCTGGCGTGCGGCTCACGGTCCTGGCGATGCGCCGTACCCCCGATCGCGCCCAAGGCACAAGCGATAACTGGACCGAATGGATCGTGGTACCCCGGGGAACCGATCGAGAAATAGGCGGACGTCTTGCTATTCGGAGCTTGTGCAGCCGCCTTCCTAATGTAGCGACCCAATATAATACCGCATCGTTCCGTCGCGCGCTCGACGTACAGATGGCCAGAGATTGGGATGCGATCGTCGTGGATCATATCGGAATGGGCTGGGTTTGGCCCGCGGTCAAGGCTTATCGGCGGCTGAAGCCGGGCATCGTATCGGTTTTTATCGCCCACCAATGCGAAGGAGAGGTGAGGCGGAATATGGCCCGGAACTTCCATGGCAGTATCTTCCACAAGATTGGCTTGAAAGTCGATGCGGCAAAGGCTCGTCGACTAGAGAAAAAACTCATTCGGCAATCGAACCTGGTTTCGGCCATCACCGCTGAAGATCTTCGCTACTTTGGCAGGTCAGGCGTGCTGCTGACGCCCGGCTATGCCGGTGCGCACGTCGCGTATCGCGAGATGACCGACGCGACGCCGCGCCGGGCGCTGATCCTCGGCAGCGCCATCTGGCTGGCGAAGCGGATGAACTTGATTGAATTCGCGGCAGTCGCCGATCAACTATTCTACGAACGCCAGATAGAATTGTGGGTGGTCGGCAATGTTCCCAATTACCTACAGAGCAAACGCCAATTTCGTGCGATTCGCTTCCTCGGCTTCGTCGAGAATCTTGAGCCGATTTTTCGCAGCGTCAGAATTGGTATCGTCGCCGAGCGGACCGGCGGTGGGTTCAAGCTCAAAACGCTGGACTATATCTTCAATCGAGTGCCCCTTGCCGCGCTAAGGGGCAGCATTGCCGGGTTGCCGCTGACGCCCGGATTGCACTATCTATCCTTTAACTCCATGGGGGAGCTCGCGGAAGGCGTCGTGGCCGTCATCGACAACATCGAGCGGCTCAATTCTCTGCAACAGGCGGCTTACCAAAGTTGCGAAAGCGGGTTTGATTGGGATGATCGCGGCCGAGCTCTCTGCGATGCCATCCAGCAAGTTGTGAACAGGAAATATGCTGTTCATGCAGGGAGGTTGGCACATCAAGGGGCCGAGCACTGAAAATGCTGGTCAGCGCAACACGCTGAATAGCGCGTACCCGTCAATTCTTGATGTTCACAGGGCTTTGATTAGTTTGCTGAGACGAATGCTATGCTCGCAACAGCTGCTGCATCCGTCAAACGTCGGTGTCGACTTTCGCAGTTCTTTGAGGCGCAGTCTTCTGCAGCCAGTAGCGGCACATTCCCTTATTCCATGAGTAAGCCTCTAAGTACTTGACCCATACGGGCGCCGGGAACACGAAGCGACAGAGGCGATAAAGCAACCCCCATACGAGCAGCCGGGGCCATATCCTTCGCGGAACACCAAACCAAAAAGGTGCTTCAGCGGTGGCGGCGGTATTGCGAAAAGCACGGGTTCGCCCCCAGCTTTCGTAAAAAGCGGCGATGTAGCCAATGGTTTGCCTGTCCCGTCCGATGCAGTGCTCTACCATTGCCCCCGGTATCCAGTAGCCCGTCGCCCCAGATTCGAGAAGCCGATGTATGACATCGACTTCCTCTTGGTTTCGGATCTCGTTCGGCACAGGGCCGAGCTGGGGATCGTACCGGAAGGCCCGCTGCTCTACTGCACGAACGGCCCAATTCGCCCCATAGGGGAAATGGTCTTCGTCGGAGGCAGAAAGCGGATAGACGTGGTCGCCGAAATCGCGAATAGCGTATGGCCCGCCCAAGACCGCTTCGCTTTCCATTACCCACTTCGTCGCCGGGGCTTCATATCTCGGCCTAATTCGCCCGCCGAAAACCGCTGCCTCGGGCCAGCGCCGGAATGCGTCCACATAAGCCGTCAACCAGCCGCCATCGACCAGCACGTCGTCATCGGTCCAAAGGATATAATCGCCTTTGGCAGCATCTATCGCGCGGTTTAGCGCATTAGACTTTCCGGCCCGGGGTTCGAACTCCCGTCGCGCCGGCAAGCGACCCTCGTATTCGCTGATAACGTTGTCCGTATGATCCGTACTGTTGTTGTTGACGATCACGATTTCCCAGGCGATATCGCTCGGGACTTGCATGGCCATGAGTGAATCGAGGGTCCGGCGCAACAACTCGGCGCGATTAAAAGTACAAATCCCGATGGTTACAAACATAGATCCCCAGTCCTCCTTCGAACTACTCGGCTGGCAAGACCTGCATCACGTTGCATTCGGCTTCACTCCGGCATCGAGCCGTTCCCTGTCTCCGGCTCATCGGTCCGCTCCTCCTCGTCTGAGTTCGAGCGGGCCTCTACCTTTACGCCTCGTTTTAATTTCAGGATGCGCTTCCACGAGGAGCTTTGGGCGCCAAGGTTGATGTTCTATTGACTATAAGAACTCCTAGATTAGCGCCCCTCAGGCTCTGGGGAGCATTCCTGCTCACCTGTTTCTCGACCCATCGATAGGTCAATTCCAGTCCGGCACGCAAGGACTGGGTGGGCTCCCAATGCAGCTTCTCCCGGATGATCCTGTTATCTGAGTTGCGGCCGCGCACCCCTTGCGGCCCGGGAATATGCCTCTTTCCGATCCGCTTGCCGGCAATATCCGCCACCAGGTCGACCAGCTGATTGATCGTCACCATTTCCTCCGACCCGATATTGACGGGTCCGGCAAAGCTAGAGCGCAACAGTCGGACCGTACCTTCGACGCACTCGTCGATATAGAGGAATGAGCGGGTCTGTTCGCCATCACCCCACACCTCGATCTCGCCGCCGCTGCGGGCCATCGCAACTTTGCGACAAATCGCGGCCGGCGCCTTCTCGCGGCCGCCCGACCAAGTTCCCTCCGGTCCGAATATATTGTGGTAGCGGGCAATATGGGTGTGCAGCTCGAAATTCCGCCGATAAGCGAGGTACAATCGCTCGCTGAACAGCTTTTCCCAGCCGTATTCGCTATCGGGCGCGGCCGGATAGGCCGAATCCTCCGAGCAGTTCGGATTTTGCGGGTCATCCTGGTTGTAGGCGGGGTACATGCAGGCTGAGGAGGAATAGAATATCTTCCTAATGTTGCGTTTATGACAGGCGTCAAGCATATTTAGGTTGATCGTCGCCGAGTTATGCATCACCTCGGCATCGTGTTCACCGGTAAAGATGTAACCGGCGCCACCCATGTCGGCGGCAAGCTGATAAACCTCATCAAAGCGGCGATCGACGATGGCGCGACAGACGTCCCATTCCCGCAGATCACTCACTAAAAAATCATCGGATTCGGTTTCCGAGAATTCGTGAAATTTAAGGTCCACACCGCGCACCCAGAACCCGTCACGCTTGAGCCTTTTCACCAAATGGCCTCCGATGAATCCACCGGCCCCGCAGACCAACGCACACTTTGCCATAAGTCCTCTCCTTCCGTCCCAAAGCCCCGCTCGGCTGGAGCAACGACGCCGGAGATGGCAGGTGTCCGCCGCCCGACTGCATCTCGCTGGATCAGCCTACCAAATCCGGCGGGCTTCGCTGATCAATTAATGCCTTTTTTTTGGCGGGCAGACCTGCTTGGCGATGATTTCGGACCTCGTCAGCCCGTTCGAACTGCTTCCCGGAACTCATAACTGAGGCGATTGTCAGGTGTCTAGCCCAATAGAAGACAGGTGTTGTTCATGTCACTTTCACCCGGCCGCACGACCAGTTTGTAGGCTCGTCGAACCTGCGACGACTTGATCTCATAAGATTGATATCGAGAACGCAGGGTATGAGGCCGATCGGATGCCGCACAGATCATCAGTGCGATTTAAGCGAATGATAGTTTCTGCAGAGAATGGAGGAGCCCAGTCCTCGGCGCATTTCTGTCAACCTACTCAACTTGTTCTCAAACCGATTCGATTTGAAGTTTGCTTGACGCGCGCCGCGGAAGCGATGATATATCAAGCTAGACTCTTATGATATATCAAGCTGGAGTTTAGCGCCCCGATACCCACCGAAGATCGTGGCTGTTTCGACAAGTGCCGAAGCGTTCTGCTTACTCGAGGATACGCGGAGGTGCTGGATTTCCGCTCGGTATTTCGAAAAGCCATTTCGGGGAGGCTGCCGCTGACGACTGTCCTCGCCCTACCCAGATTGAGCTGCGGCTTCTTGAGAGAGTCCCCGACTATCGGGATGCCAACAATTTCGCGAAACACGCTGGTAGGCTTGGCGAAGGATTTGGAGTGGAGATTTTGAATTTGCGATGTGCTGCTTCGTGCGAGGAGGTCGGTGCTATGAGCGAGCCGTGCGGTGTCAGCATCGTCGTGGTCAATTACAATAACGCCGATTTTCTGGAGGCGGCGATCGATAGCGCTCTTGGCCAGAACTATCCGCTTTGCGAAGTCATCGTCGTCGACGACTGTTCGACAGACAACTCGCGAGCGATAATCGCCAGGTACGACGACCGAGTCCGATCCATGCTGCGAGAGAAGAACGGGGGTCAGGTCGTCGCGCAAGACAGTGCCTGGCCGCTTGCGCGCTATCCTATCCTGATATTTCTGGACTCGGACGATGTCCTTTTCCCACATGCTGCGGCAACTATTGCCGGCATTTGGACCCCGGAGACGGCAAAAGCTCAGTTTCCCTTGTCAACCATCGATAAGGTAGGGCGGCAGCTCGGCCATGTCGCGCCAAAATACCCGCCAAATCTCGACACGGCGACAATCAAAGCAGAGCTTCTCCGCACCGGCGGGTCGCCCAACTCGGTGGGCAGCGGCAACGCCTATTCGCGATCGTTGCTGGCGCGTATACGTGCTGACGGTGGCTTCGATCTAGAGAACCCGCGCGACTTCCACATGGACGCACTGCTGGAATGTAATGCCCCGTTTTATGGCGAGGTGGTTACCCTATATGAACCGCTAGCCTGCTACCGTATTCATAGTAACAACATCTATGCTATCAGCGGCATAGAGGATGCGCGGTTCGCCGCGAAGTGCCGTAATCAAGAACTTAAGACAGATTATATCGCCCGGCGTTGTGAGCGTTGGGGAATCACTTTCGATCCAGCCGCCGCCCGCAAGGGTTCGGTCTGGCTGCAGGAATGCCGGCTATTTGCGGCCAAACTCAGCGAGGATCCGGCAGATCAACCGATCTCCATGACCCTCTGCCGCGCGATCGAAGCATACATCGGGACACCGATGCCATTCGCCTATCGGATATTCCGGATAGCATGGTTGGTCAGTGTTGCCGCAGCTCCACGAGTTCTCGCAAGCCGGTTACTCGCGTTCCGCTTTGTTCCTGACCAGAGGCCTGCCTGGATCGAACAATTGCTAGCCATTATCGTCAAGATTAATAGCTGGCGCGGCTCTTTCGGTCCGCCCGTGACGAAGCCATGAAGGCGTCAAAAATGCGGGGCGCCGAACCGACCGAACCCTACTCCATCCTATACGTTGGCACGTGCACCTCCGAAAACTGGACAAAATACTGACCATTCACTGTTGATTGATTGCTACCTTGCACCCCACTTATCGACCCAGGTATGTTCGGCGTTCGACGACCCGGTTCGGGGACATAGGCGGGCGGATCATGTTTCTCGACACGGTTCGATCCGTTATTGGGGCCCGGCGCATTGTTCATGGCTCGGCGCCGACGATCTGCTGCACCTTGGCGCCAGGCCGTCGAACCCGGCGCGCAGATCGATCGGCTGGCAGGAGGAAGACCCTTGTTCCCGGCGCCAGGCCGATCATCCCAGCCCCCTCACTGCCGACAGCACCCGCCGCAGCGCCTTCTTGTTGATGCCGCTATCGACACGCACCCGAACCCCCTCCGGCATCTCGATCTCGATTACCCCGACGCGCTCCGCCGACGCCAGACCGGTGCTGCGCGGCATACCGCGCCCGTTGGGCCGGCCAGCCTCGGAGCCTGATTATCCTCAAAGCGACACTCAATTGTCGCGTCAATCGCGAGGCCGAGAAGCTGTGGCCGCACAGCTCCTCGGTTATTGCTTTCACCTTCCGCGTCCAAACCCCTTGCTACGGCTGTCAACCCGCGAAATGCGGCTCATCCCGAGTTAGCACTGGCTCCCCCTCGTCGGCTAATGCATCCGATGCATCTTGGGGATAGTCTTTCAGTCGTTTGCAGCAAGGCGCCGCTGACCTTCGAGGGTCAGTCGATTGGAAGCAATCTCTAGTCCGTATCCGTCGACCGAGCGCCGACTTCGGCGCTCAAGACTAGCGAGTACCGGCTTTTATCCACCTGGGTTCGATCGTCCGTGAATGTCAGATCGCGGACCGGCGATGTTGCGAGCCCGAGCTTCACCACGATCTGCCCTAGGCGAAGTATGAGAAGCAGCGTCGCCAGCGCACCGATGCCGAGCAACCCCCAGCGAACCGGGCCCGTACCGGTACTCCACGCGGAGAGCCCTCTATCTGCGAGTGTTCCGATGAACACATAACCGCACAGCGCCGGCAATGATGCGAGCGTGCCTATCGCATAATCACGCAGCCCGATCGGGGAAAGGCCAAGTGCCAAGCTGGTGGCGGAGAACGGCATGACCGGCGAGACTTCGCAGCAGACATACCAGTTTCCAGCCCTCCCGCGCGATCAAGGCATCGAGGTTACACAGCCGCGGGCGCCGGGCGACCAGAGATTTGATGCTGGGCCGCAGCAGCGAACGGCTCGCAAAAAATGAGAGTATGGCGCCCGCCAGGGTGCTGGTCGCCGCCAACAAGAAGCCGGGCACCAGCCCATAGATCGCGCCGGCTCCAACCCCGAGCAACGATGCGGGCAAGATGCCGCTGACCGCCACGCAAATCTGCAGAGCCGCGTAAAGGACGGCCCCCCGGACCCCGAGCCCGCGAAGGACTTGCATAAAGCCTTCTGCAGCACCCGACACACGCTCGGGTGAGAGCCAGGCTGCCATGATCCCGAATGCGACCACACCGGCGAAGCACGTCGCCAGGATCACGCGGCCGGTAGGGCGCCGACGCGAGCGTCCGGAAATGCTCATTTCGCAGGCTCGAGCAGACGGGCGATATCGAGCTCGGTCAGCGCGAGCAATCGGTTCTCCGCGGCATCCGCGAACAGGGGTAAATTGTTCAGCCCCATCCGCGCCAGCGGAATTGCACCGAGGTCTTCAGCACGCCCAGGCCTTAAACGAGGCTGCGCTTGAAATTGAGCGACGATACCTCCGGGAAGTATTTGGTTGGGCGGCTGACCTCACCGATCCGGAACCCGAAATAGACGGACTGCGCCAGCATCTGGTTATCGAACACAGAATCGTGGGAATGGTGCAAGAGCGGCAGCCGCTCCAGCAGCGCCCGGCCATGCCCGACATCCGGTATGATATTCCGATAGTTTCTGGCCGATGATGATGTTTCGAACAAAGTCAGAAGCTTGGGAAAGCTCTCCACAACCATCGGTAAACTGATCTAAGCTCCCATATAGCGGATCGCCGACGCAGTATGAAGTACTCGTTATAGGGCCGATCATCGGTGATCTCTGCAGGCAGATCGGGCTGGAGCACGCTGCTGATCGGGACGCGGCGCGAGAGAATGTTACCGGCCATTGCGATCGATGATTGATCGGGACCCCATTCGATCAAATCCCGCTGCGCGGCCTGCGGCAGACGAGCGGCGAACTCCGCTGGCGAAATCTCCGGTATCGGCGTTTCGGACGCCAGCAGATGATAACCCCAACCCTCCACCGACCTGTATACTGCCACATACCGAAAAGAATCTGTCAGAGACCGCGCAACGGCTGATAGTATTCGCTTCTGGTCTGTTGGGAACCACTGAGCAAGAATGCCATTTGGCTTCAGATGGGTCTTGAGGACGCTATAGAATTCCCGTGAATACAGCAGGCTTGACCCGGCCGCCTCGACGGGGGGTGGAGGATCGATTACGATCACATCGTAGCTGCGGCTCGTACGCAGGAGAAAGCGCCGGCCATCGTCAATGACGACGTGCATGTGGGGGTCGGCCAGAACAGACGGGGCGTCGGCAAAAAAGAATCCAAACAGCTCCGGTACTGAGGGCACCAGATCAACGGCCGTCGTCTCGATGCCCCAACTAAGCATCGCTCTCGCGGTTGTCCCCATCCCGAAGCAGATCACCAATCCGTTGTGGACATGGCCGTTTAGGGCTAGGGGAAGATGCGCCATTACTTTTGTGATAGGCGTCAGGCTCGTGATCCCCACCCCGTTGACCATCAGGTGTTTGTCCATGCCACTGCCTGCAGCGATCACCGTCGCCACATGGTCGCGTCTGACCTCCTGCGGACCCTTGTAAAAGGCGCCATCCTCGAAGCTGCGACTTATCAGCATCGACACCCCGAGCAGTCCCATCGCTGTGGCGAGCATAGCCTGCTCCGGGAGCCGGGTAAGGCTTCGCCGCGCAGACCCAATGTAGAGACCGATGAAGGGCGCAGCGAGAAGAGCCAAGGCCGCTCGCACCCCGATCAGAGGAAGCAGCAAATAGGCAGCGACGAGAGGACCCAGTATGCCGCCGGCGATATTCCATCCATACGATCGGCCCGCGCTCGCGGGTAGGCCGTGCGAATACTCGTCGATGAGCTTGGGCGTCATGTAGCCGAGCGCGGCACAGATCGGCATAATGCTGGCCAACGTCAGGATTGCGTTTTGCTGCAATCTCGGATCGTCGAGCACGGCTGGGAGGAAAGCAAATAAGGAAAGGAACCCGAGCAGGTTGGTCGTAGCGATCGTTGAGCCGCCCGCGAGATGGCGCCGGTAAAGGAGCGAGCCGAGCCAAGTTGCCAGTAGGTATGTGGTCAGGATCGCCGCGAAGGCATATACGGTTGTTTTTAGAACAAAGGTAAACGCTCGGGTCCAGACGACTTCCATCGCCAACGATGCAAACCCGGTGGTAAAGAGAACGAGGCTGATCCACTGGCGATTTTCAGATGCGAGTTGACGTCGCTCCGTCTGATCGACCTGCCGAGCAATCGGCCTAGCGTCGATGGGGAACAGGCCTCCCAGGAAGAACGCTACGGTAGCTATCGTGAAATTGCCGAGGGCCGCCAGCATGCCGGTCTGACGGAACCCGAGCAGCTCGACCAGCACTCCCGCAGTCAATGCCGCGCCGACCATCGCGCCGATGACATTGGCCAGGTAGAGGAAGCTGAAACCGGTAGTCTCGGACGGGCGAGTGCGGCGGACGAAGCTCATCATCAGCGGAAATGTCGCGCCCATCAGCACGCACCACGGCGATATCGCGACGGCGATGTACAATGCCGATAGAAGAAGGTACCTCGCGGAACTGGCATCGCCGAGGCGCAGCAACGCATCCTCGCCGATCCGAAATAGCCACGGGACCGTAAACGCCCCAATTCCGATCCCGAGTTCAGCGATGGCGTACAAGCGGACCGGGCTCACTCGCAAGCGGCTGCTCCATGTCTCGACGCCCTGGCCGGCCAGAACCGAGCCGACCCCCAGCCCGAGCATGAAGACCGAGATAACGACAGACAAAACCGGGGTGATTATTCCGAAATGTGCAAATGCTAGACGCACCCATATAACCTGATACAACAGGCTACAAAATCCCGATAAGAAAAATAGACTAAAGAGGACGTAAGTGAGGTAGTCCCGTTCGCTCGCTATTTTATATCTGGTTGGGGCGGAGGCGTCCGCTGATATCTTTCGGTCGTGATTAAGATGCAGTCGCAAAACGCTTATTCCCATCAAGAGGGTCATAGAGGTGCCGGATGATAGTCCTTCAGAGGCCGGATCCGGGCAGCGTCGATGTGCGGGGCAGGGTACTCACGCTTAGGGTTCGATACCACGCGAGACTCTTGGAGCAAAGCGATGAATGAGGTGGACCCCGTTTGTGAGACAGCCAGAGCCGCTTCTTAAGGTGTAGCCCCGCCGGTTTCGATGTCGGCTCCGATCATTGTCGGTGCAGTGGCTGGTGCAACGCCTCTGCTTTTTGCATGATCAACATCAATCGTTGTGTTGACGGTGGTGCCTGTGGGTATGTGGGCGAAGGTGAGCATTTCCCCGCCTTCCGAGCTCGCTCGGGAAGCGGGGGAAGCGCAGCCGGTCGGCAACGCCGATCGTCCACATATCCACAGGCCTTCCTGGTAAATTTGCCGCGGCGTGCAATAGCCGAGGCTCTGGTGTTGGCGCTCGGTGTTGTAAAAATCCAGCCAGGTGCCAATGCCGGCCTTGGCTTCGGCGACTGTCGCATAAGCATGGAGACAGACCTCCTCATATTTGAGACTGCGCCACAGCCGCTCGACGAAGATATTGTCCATGCACCGGCCCTTGCCGTCCATGCTGATTGTGACGCCATGCTGCTTCAGGGTGCCGGTAAAATCGTCACTGGTGAACTGGCTGCCTTGGTCGGTATTGAAGATTTCCGGTCGGCCATAGCGCGAGAGCGCTTCCTCAAGCGCCTCGACACAAAAATCGGCGTCGAGCGCGTTGGAGAGGCGCCAGGCCAGCACCGCGCGGCTCACCCAGTCCATGATCACCACCAGGTAGAGAAAGCCCTTGGCCATCGGGATGTAGGTAATGTCGGAGCACCAGACCTGATTGACCCGGTCGATCGCCAGCCCGCGCAGCAGGTACGGATAGATCTTGTGCGCCGTTGCCGGCTTGCTGGTATTCGGGCGCTGGTAGATCGCTGCCAGTCCCAGCAGCCGCATCAGGCGCTGCACCCGCTTGCGGTTGACGTGACGGCCTTGGCTTGCCAGCCACGCCGCCATCCGGCGCGAGCCGTAATAGGGCCGGGCCAGATAGTGCCGATCGATCAGCGCCATAATCGCAAGATCTTCCGCGCTGACCTCGGCGGGCTTGCGGTACACTGACGAGCGGGGCAGCACCAGCAACCGGCATTGCTGGGATATTGGCAGCGCGGGGTTGATGCGCTCGACCATCGCGCGCCGTTCCGCCCGGCTCAGTTGCCGAGCTTTCGTGCCAAAAAATCATTTTCGACCTTCAACTGGCCGATCTGCCGGTACAGAAGATCGACCTGGGCCTCATTGCTGGCTCCCTCCGCCGACGCGCCGCTCTCGAAGACGCTCACCGCACCATCCAACAGTTGCTTCTTCCAGTTGTGGATCTGGTTCGGGTGGACCCCGAAATGCACCGCCAGCTCGGCGATGGTCCGGTCGCCCTTGATCGCCGCCAGCGCTACCTTAGCCTTGAAGCCCGCACTGTGCTTCTGCCGTGTCCGCTTCATGTCCTGCTCCCGCGCTATCCGCGCTTTCTAGGGGCAGGGCTCCACCTTAGCTACCTGTCTCATTTTCGGGGTCCAGCTCAGAATGCCGTTGCCAACATCTTCGTTGGGGAGCCGGATCATGATCGTGCCACCGGTTTTCAATGATCCAGTTACTGTGGGTATCGCTCGGCGGTTGGGGCGTGTGGAAGTTATGCTTGTGGCGGTGCTCGCCTTGGTTGGGGTTGCGCGGGAGGCCGTCCCACCCGCCGCTTCACCGAGGCGCAGGTTCGGATGGTCTCAACGCCGGGACCGCCCGCACAAAATTGCCCGACGGCGTCTGTCAAATCGCTGTCCTGTGACGGCGTGCGCCAGAACCAGGGCGCTCATTGCCGTCCCGCGCGATATCAAGGCGTCGAGATTGCGGCCGCGGTGACCAAATTCTCGACGGTGGGTCGGAAATAGCGAGCGGCTCACAAAATGAGAGTAGGGCATCCGCGAGGGTATTGGTCGCCGCCAGCAAGGAGCGCAGCGGGCAAAATCCCGCTGACCGCCGCGGAAATCTGCAACGCTGCATAGAGAATGATCCCACGCAACCCGAGACCGCGGAGGAGGTGCATCAAGCTTTGTGCAGCATTGGTTGCTTGCTGGGGCGAAGCACGCTTCGAAGATTCAAATGCGATCAACCTACCTAAGCACACGCCAGGATCATGCGCCCCGACAAACTCTGGCACGAGCGTCGAAGGAAGGTCATTTCGCGGGCTCGAGCAAACGGGAAATATCGAGCGCGGTGAGAATGGGCAGGCGGTTTTCAGCGGCATCGGCGAATAGCGGTGAGTTGAGTAGCCCCATCCGCGCCAGCCGGAATTCCGCCGCGGTGTTCAGAACGCCGAGGCCGTAAACAATGCTGCGTCTGAAATTGATCGACGACGCTTCCGGAAAGTATTTGGTTGGGCAGCTGACCTCGCCGATCCGGAACCCGAAATAGACGGACTGCACCAGCATCTGGTTATCGAACACGAAATCGTCGGAATTGTGCAAGAGCGGCAGCCGCTGCAGCACCGCCCGGCTCCACGCCCGATACCCGGTATGATATTCCGACAGCTTCTGACCGATCATGATGTTCTCGAAAAAAGTCAGGAAGCGGTTCGAAACATATTTATAGAGCGGCATTCCACCGGCGCGCGCCCCACGGCCGAGAATGCGAGAGGCCAATACCACATCGAACTCGCCCGACGCGATCATGGACGCCATCGTGGTGACCAGCTTCGGCGTGTACTGGTAATCGGGATGCAACATTACGACGATATCGGCGCCGCGGGCGAGCGCCGCGGTATAGCAGGTTTTCTGATTGCCGCCGTATCCTCGGTTGCGGTCGTGGCGAATGGTCGGGATGCCCAGACTCCGCGCCATCTCGACCGTCGCGTCATCGCTGGCATCGTCCGTCAGGATTATGTCGTCGACGATATCATGCGGGATGTCGTCGAAGGTTTGTCGTAGCGTCTGGGCGGCGTTGTAGGCCGGCAACACCACAGTGATCTTTTTGCTGGCGAGCATCGAAATTCTCCGGAATAGATACTGTTTTAACGCGATTGTCCCAGGATTTTCAATCCTTGGTCCTCACGCAGTCCAGCACTTGTATTCAATCTCATCTTTGAACAACCGCAAAGTGGGAAAAGACCGGCGCAACCTACGGATAGATGCGGGGACTCGCTTTTCGTTCCTGATCGCGCGAGCTATGGCTCACGCTCGCAAGCACTCTCGGGGTTTACGTCCCCGCCTTTATAGCGCTGACAGAGAACGCGCAACCTGACGACAAAGTGTTTTGGGCAAATGCTATCTAGACCGCGGCAAGACCGCGGATATCATCACGATAAATTAAAGGCGCGTCTTGTGTCCTCCAGGTACCTGAACAAGATGGAACTCTTGTCTGGATCAGCCAGTAGCGCGGTCGAAATGGCTCTTTTTTTACCAACGGACCCTGAAAAGCCGAATGCCGCAAACAGAGGGAGTGCGGCTGAACATTTTCGGTTCGGTCTATACCGCAGTCATGCACCACCAGTATTTCGTAGCGGATCTTTGCTTCCTCGAGTGCGGCGGCCACGCCCTCGACAATACCGCGGATATGGCCCTCCTCATTATGGGAGAGGCATGACGCCACCTCAGATCGCAATGCCCGGGCGCCTACCGGCGTCGAAGATCTCGCGCAGAATGGCGTCGAGGTCGTAGCGCATCGACCACCCGGGATAATGCGCCTGGAATCGGCGAATATCACTGATCCACCAGATGTGGTCGCCGGCGCGGTTGGCCTCACTATAAGACCATCGCATTTTCCTGCCGGTCAGGTTCTGGCATTTATCGATTGCCTCGAGCATTGAGCAATTACAGTAACGCCCGCCGCCAATGTTGTACACCTCCCCGGAGCGTGGAGCCATGAAGAAATGCCAGAATCCGTCCACGAGGTCGAAAGAGTGGATGTTGTCGCGCACCTGCTTGCCGGCATACCCGAACACGACATAAGGGGTATCAGTAACCGCGCACTTCACCAGATAGGCGAGAAACCCATGCAACTGTGCCCCTGAATGGCCGGGGCCCGTGAGGCACCCGCCGCGGAAGCAAACAGTCTTCATGCCAAAATAACGCCCATATTCCTGCACCAGGACGTCGGCGGCGACCTTGGAGGCTCCAAAGAGGCTATGCATCGTCTGGTCGATGCTCATCGACTCGTCGATTCCGTAGCGGCCATAACGATGATCGTCGAGTAGCTCCCAGCGGGTAGATTGCTCGACCAGTGGCAGCCGATTGGGCGTGTCGCCATAGACCTTGTTGGTGCTCGTAAATATGAAGCATGCGTCCGGGCAATACTGCCGCGTCGCTTCCAGCAGATTGAGCGTGCCAATAGCATTGACCGAAAAATCCACAAACGGCGCCTTAGCCGCCCAATCATGCGAGGGCTGCGCAGCGGTGTGAATGACGACGGCCACGTCTCGGTCGTATCGCCCGAAGAGATCCAGCACCGCGCTCTGATCGCGAATGTCGATGTCGCAGTGCGAGTAGCCTTTGAGCTCTGCCTCCAGCCGCTGCCGACTCCAGATCGTGCTAGCTTCCTCGCCGAAAAACTCGCGGCGCATGTCATTGTCGATGCCGACGATGTCCAATCCCTTCTCGGCAAAAAACCGCGCGGCCTCGGCCCCGATCAGACCGGCCGAACCGGTGATTACTGCCACCGCCATCCCACTCGCCTCCTCACTTCAGTATCGCTTCGACCTCGCCGCGATGATCGCCTAGCCACTCGAAGATGTCGTCAAAGTACGCCGCTCATCGCAGCGGCTGCTTCGCAAGCTCGGCCACCAAGGGGCGGAGCTGCGCCGGTTCCGGCTACGGTATCACGTACCGATACACACCAAACTGTCGGCGCTTTTTCAGCCAATGCGCCTGCAGCAGTGCACAGCGTTACGGGAACCTCGCCCGATCGAGACCCGTGGCTGTCAGCCGAGCGCCTGAGCCTGAGACAGTGCTACTCGCCTTTTGTCGACGCAGCATTTGAGGACGGCGCTGGTTTCATTTGTCCTGGCGGATTACGCAACATTTTTCAGCACCGAGCAAGCCAACTCGATATTGACGCAGATAGCGTCGCGTTTGATACACAAATATTGAGATTAGACTTGGCGGCGGGTAGAACTGATTCAGGATCAGAAGGCCTGCGTTGCCGTTGGTGGCGCGTGAGATTCCTCTGGAACGGATCGGGGTCCCAGCTTCTCCCCGCCGCAAGCTCATATCGGCTAGGCCATAGGCCTGCTTCTCCTCCTCGCTACACCCGCGCGAGACGATCACCGGGGACTGGCATCAGCTTCAGCATTGACGCTGCACCGACACGCCCATGGCCGGCGATCAGCACGCCTTGCTCGTCAACCAGGACCGGGTTCGTCACCACCATTGTGGATGGATGAGGATGCGGCAACTCTGTCGAGGTCGGTCTCGAAGTCAATGATCCTAAATCCGGCAGTTAGCCTTGGATCATCGGCTGGATTTTGTGGCTCCTCACAACCATAGAGAGAGTTCAGGCCTGAGCAAGGCGCCGCGGCGGGTCGAGTTGACAGCCCTTCAGATCACGCTTGAGGGCTTGGCTGAGGATGCGATGCCAGCGCTGCACCGGGTCCAACTGCTCCGCAGTTTGCCGCAATTGCGCCAGGAAGCCGGCGATCCGCAGGTCGGCTCGCCGGGCTTTGTGGGGTTCGCCGTGCGTGCTGGTGATGGTCAGCGTCACTTGCCCGGCATGCTGGGTGTGCCGGGCGATCGCCTGCATCAGCAAGGGACGGCTGGTGATTGCCTCGGGTCGATGGTCGGGATCGGCCAGACGGACGAACAAGCTCCACCAATTGAAGATTAGCGCAACGCTGCCGGCGAGCAGTCGGCAGCGCTTCAGGTCCTGCGTCGTAAAGCCGCCCCAGCCCCCCTGGTTCTTCAGCTCATCGAAGGTGTTCTCACAATCGCCCCGATCGCGGTACAGTTGGCCCAGCGTGAGGATCGCGCCATCCAGCGAGGTCACCAACCCAGCGTATTCCCCCACCTCCCGATCGGGCCCGACCTCGGCAAAGCCGAGCAGCGGCCGCTCCGGCTGGGTGCGGTCGACAAGCACCAGCGGTCGATCGAGCTTGCGACCCACGGGTCCGGCCTTTGGCCGGCCCGAGGACAGGCTCCGCAGGACGACACGGCGTTGCCGGCTCCAGCCGACCAGTCGCAATGTGGTTTCCTTGCCCGGCCAGCCATGTCCGGCTGTCGTCCAGTCGCGCTCGGCCATCATCTTCACCAGCGCCCGCTTGACGTTTGCCGTCATGCGCCGGCGAAACAGATAGGCCAGCCCCTCCGGCTCGGCACGCGACATCACCGGTTCGACGCCCCCGGCGACGTCGCCGCGCAGCACAGCCGGCCAGCGGCTGCGCCCCAGGCGATGCAGCAGCGACCACAGTCCGGCCTGACCATGCTTGGGCGTGTGTTCGTCGCCCGGCTGCACCCCTGCTTTCGCAGGGGCAGGCTATCGACCCCCAGCACCAGCCGCAGGTTCGCCATCAGGTAGGTGTGGTAGCAGTGCCAGGGTCGCCCCGGCTTCTGCGGGTGGTAGCCCACCATCGCTCCTTCCTGCTGGCCATACAGCGGCTTGATCGTGCTGTCGATGTCCAGGACCCACGGCTCGCTCAGCAGCGGCGAGGCGCAATAGTCGAGATGCGCCTGCAGCCACGCCAGACCCGCCGCTTCGTCGATCTTCGCCAGACCGCGACGCACTGCGTCCTCGCTCACCACCTTCTTGATGCCCAGCAGCCGCGGGTTCACCGCGTCGCAGCGCCGCGCCGTGATATGGGCGTAGCGATAATGGCCCGACAAAATCGACAACAACACGGTTCCCAGCAGATCGTGCTTGGAGGGGGCGTTCGGGCTGCTGAAGCTCAGCGGACAATCCGCCACCCAGCCGGCGAACAGTCCAGCCTGCTTCAGATACTCAACGAAGAACGGCAACTGGCCCAGCGGCCTCACCAGCCCGTCGCTGTCCCACTCGACAGGCACACGACCGGCAAAGGTCTCCGCCGTCGCGGAAAACTCCTCTACGGATGGTTGTTCACCTTCCGGGTGAGGCAAAAGCGTCGAACGAGTTGTGTTCATGCCCAGCAAATGCGCCGATCCGGCCCATCTTGGCAATCACCCAACTGCCGGATTTAGGTTGATCTCCTTCGCTCTGATCGAGAACGGCGTGACCTGACCAGCAAGGGCATTTTTAGCAACGCAATCTAGAAAGGCGGCAAGACCGCGATTTATTCACGGTAAATTCAAGGCCCGTCTTGCGTCCCTAAGCAGCTGAGAAAATGGAATTTCTATCTGGGCCAGGCTATAGCGCGGTCGAAATGGCTCTTTTTATAGACGGCAAATTCACCGGGCCCTGAAGGCCGAGTGCCACAAAAGAGACCAGCCGGAGAAGTCGCGGAAGTCTGCGGCCGGGCTGGTCTTTAACACCTCGTCGCCCGAAAGCGTTCCTGGAAGGCTTTCACCGACCCGAACTGCCGGCATTTTTTGCAGAGCTGACGGACATATTCCGGGCGGAATTTTCGGCGGAATTCAGCACCGGTGGACCGATGTCGGAGGCTTTTACGACCGCGTACGGAGTCCATTTATCGCCTCCGGCCGTGATGACCGCCGCCCATCGGCCGCGTTCATCTTGCATAAGTTTTCCGCCATTTTCTAGGCGATTTAACGCCGTCTCTGTCCGCTCCGGGAGATAATCGATGGCCTTGGCAATCTGGGCGGCCGTCATGGCCTGCCCAGAGAACGACAATTCGCTCAGGATGAGCCCGCTGATATCGCGGCGCGGCCTTCGGCGGCCAGATTTATCAGACTGCAACTCGCAAGTGTTAATAGACGTTGCGCTGGCACAACTCTTGATGGAGGTTGCGCTGGTAAGAATCTCCATGGCCGCTTGGAATCCCTCCTGGCGGGCTCTGATCAACTTAGCCTCCTCGGCCTTCTGTTCGCTAATCGCGATTGCGGCCTGTCGATCAGCCTCCAACCTCTCGAGGTAGGCCGTAGCCTCCGCAGTCAAGCTTGCCATACATTTTACCTTTCGTCAACCGACTGGAACTCCTGCGAGGTAGATGTGGTGCTCGCCTTGTGGCCTTCTTTCGGTTGTACGCGGGCTGATCCCGGATCCGGCGCGCTTGGCGATCGCTACCCCACCTCACCGTTCAATCTTTCCGGGCCACGCCCGTCTCAGAAAAATTGCTCTTCGGCGAGTGGAGTCAGTTTCCAGCGAGCGACGTGAAGCCTTTGAAAGAGATCTGTAGTCTTGGTGAACGGGGAACGGACCGCTTGTGCAACCGTGGCCGACCAAGGATCTGCCCGGCCTTGTCCTCTTCCTGGGGCGACACGACAAGTCGATCCCAAGACGCTCGGCCGGGGGAGACAACCGGCGCGCCGCCCGCACTACGCCGAGAGAGAATTTGGGTCGCGGCAAGACCCTCACTCACCTCGCTGCGCTCGGCACCCTCTCCCGCGGTGCGGTGCGGGAGAGGGACTAGATCATTGCGGATGGCTATGCGTCGGTTGACCGATTAACGTCCGCCTTGCCTTGTCATCTGATATTGACATTATAGCACGGATATGTTAGCGTCTGTCGTTTCAGACCCGGACTCACGGACCACAGGTGGGCAGAAGTCCTGGCATTGCTGATTAGGCAATTACTTAATGGCGTATCTGCCTGGAAACAACGCTCGGTCCGATCGCAATCGCGAGACGCATCAAGAGCCGATTGCGTTTCGAATCCGCTGCGCGGTGGCGGGGCCGGTGAGGTCGGTGACGCCGAAAGGCGCAAGCGCGTCTGCTATGGCGTTGGCGATGGCGGGGAAGGCGGCGATGGCGCCGGCTTCGCCGCAGCCTTTGACGCCGAGTGGGTTGGTCGTGCAGCGGGTGCCGTTGAAGCCGAGATCAAAGGAGGGGAGATCGTCGGCGCGGGGCATGGCGTAATCCATGAACGAGCCGGCGATCGGCTGACCGGAAGCCGGGTCGTAGACGGCGTGCTCGAGCAGGGCTTGACCGATGCCTTGGGCGATTGCGCCGTGCGTCTGGCCGGCGGCGATCATCGGGTTGACCAGCACGCCGTAATCGTCGACGGCGGTGTAGCGGGCGAGCCTCACTTCGCCGGTGTCGCGGTCGATCTCCACTTCGACGACATGGGCGCCATTGGGGAAGGTCATCCATTCGCGGGTCCAGGCGTGATAGGTGTCGAGCGGCGTCCCCTTGTTGCGCGCAATGGCGGCGACATCGAGCAATGCCACCGAGCGGTCGGTGCCCGACACGACAAACCGGCCGTCCTCGAAGCGGATGTCGGCTTCCGCCGCCTCCAATGCGTCGGCGGCGATGCGGGTGCCTTTGGCGATGATCTCGTCCGAGGCATGCCAGATCGCGGTGCCGCCCATATAGGTCGCCCGCGAGCTGCCGTGCCCGCCGCCTAACGGGATCCGGTCGGTGTCGCCCTGGACGAGGCGGATGCGCTCGTTCGGCAGACCTAGGCGATCGGCGAGGATCTGAGGGAAGGTCGTCTCGTGGCCCTGCCCGATCGTCTGCGTGCCGGTGATCAACGACACGGTGCCGTCCGCCTCGAAGCGGATGTCGACATTCTCGTGCGGCGAGCCGCCGGTCCCCTTGATGTGATAGGCAAAGCCGAGGCCGCGCAGGAATCCCCGCGCCTCGCTCTCCCGGCGCCGTGCCGCAAAGCCCTCGACTTTGGCCGCCGCCAATGCGCACTCGAAGGTCTGCGGGAAGGCGCCGCTGTCGACCGAATTGCCAAAGGCGTTGGTCACCGGCATCGCCTCGGGCGGGATCATGTTGATGCGCCGCAGCTCGGCGCGGTCGAAACCGCATTGCCGGGCCGCCTTGTCGATCAGCCGCTCGATGATGTTTACCGCCTCGGCAAAACCCGGACCGCGGGTGACGCCCACCGGTGCCGTATTGGTCAGCACGGCACTGACCTGCAGCTCGATTGCCGGCATGCGATACACCGTGCCCGGCAGATGGGCGTACTGGAAAGTCTGCACACCCCCCGCACTGACCAGATAGGCTCCGGCATTGGCAGCGCTGTCGACGCGCAATGCCAAAAAGCCGCCATTGGCGTCGAGCGCCAAGGCAGCCTCGGCGCGATGATCGCGCGCCTGATGGTCAGAAAGGAACCCCTCGCTCCGGGTCGCGATCCATTTGACCGGGCGGCCGACGAGCCTCGCCGCCCACAGGATCAACACATGCTCGGGATAGATGAAGTTCTTCGCGCCGAAGCCGCCGCCGACATCGGGAGCGACAAAGCGCACTGCACTGGGCAGCACACCCAGTGCACGCGCGGTATTGTCGCGTGTCGCATGAATGCTTTGGCTCGAGACGTAGCCTGTGTACCGGCCGCGATCCGCATCCCAAAGCCCAATGACGCCGCGCGGCTCCATCGGGTTGGTGACGATCCGGTGATTGTCGAGATCGAGCTCGACGACATGTGCCGCGGCAGCGAAGGCTGCGGCCACCGCGGCACTGTCGCCGGTTCGCCAATCGAAGCAGAGATTGCCCGGCACCTGAGGCGAAATTTCGGGCGCTCCCGGCGCACAGGCGGCTGCAGCGGTCGTCACCGCCGGCAAGGGGCTATAGTCGACCACGATTTGCTCGGCGGCGTCGAGCGCCTGCGCGCGGGTCTCGGCGACAATCAGCGCCACCGGCTCGCCGACATAACGGACCTTGCCCGACGCCAATAGCGGCTGCGGCGCAAAGGCGAACCGCTCGCCGGTGGTGGCATTGGCTTCTGCGGAAGGCCGTAATGGTTGCAGTCCGTCGCCCCGCGCGTCCTCGGCGGTCAATACCACGAGCACGCCAGGCGCCGCCCGCGCCGGTTCGGTGTCGATAGCCCCGATACCCGCATGCGCATGCGGTGAGCGCAGCACGACCGCGTGCGCCAGGCCCTCGAACGCAAGATCGTCGAGATAGCCGCCCCGGCCGGTAACAAAGCGCAAATCCTCCCGCCGCTTGGGCCTGTCGCCTATAACCGAACGCATGCCAGCGTACTCAGAAAACGATCACGAACGCGGCTCGTAGGCCTTTCCCGGCGGATAGGTGTCGTATTTCGGAAGATCCGGGTTCATGTGATCCCAGGGCTGGGCGCTCTTGACAAAGATGTCCGCCTCCGGCCGAAACCAGCTCGGGTCGTCCAGCGTGCCGACCCTGATGCCCACCAGATCCGGCCGCGCCGAGACCCGCAGGAACAGCATGCAGCCGCATTCCGGGCAGAACGCCCGGGTTACCTGATTGCCGCTGTCGCCGGTCTTGACGTACAGCTTTGGCTCGCCCCGGGTGACCCGGAAGCTCGCTGCCGGGACCCGCACCGCTGCCGCGTAGGCGCTGCCGCTCTGACGCTGACAATCGCGGCAATGACAGAGCAACGCGAAGACCGGCTCTCCCGTGCACTCGTACCGGACAGCCCCGCATAGGCAGCATCCCGTCATTGGAGCAGTCACGGTGTCCTCCCCCTGGCTCACGCCTTGTCGAGCCAGAACGTGTCTTCTCGCACGACGTCGTATACGCCGAAATAGTCGTAGGGATTATGCCCCTTCACATAATCGTACCAGACGTCGTTGATCTTTTCCCAGGCCACCGGCAATACCGGCGGGTCCTCTTCCATGATGGCTTCGGTCTGCCGGACCAGTACCAGGCGCTTGGCGGGATCGACCTCGCGGTCGATCTGGTCGGTCAGGTCGTTGAATTTCTTATTGTCCCAGAACGAATAGTTCTGCGGACCGCCGGTGCGGTACCAGGCATTGAAATAGTCCGACGGATCGAGAAGGGTCGATACCACAGCCCCAATCGCCAGGTCGTAATGACCGGCCGCCACGTCATCGAACCAGACCGATTCGACGACTGTGCGCAGGTTGCACTGCACGTTGAGCCCTTCCTGTAGCATCGCCTGAATGGCCTGCGCCCAGAGCTTGAAGCTGGCAACGTCGCGGACCATGAAATCCAATCCCTTGATGCCGTCGGCATGCCCCGCCGCAGCCAGCAATGCGCGGCCCTCCTTGAGAGCGGCCGTCGAATCCTCCTGATAGCCGAGCCGCTTGCTGAGCTCTTCGGGCGGCGTGGCGAATTCCGAAATCGGATAGATGAAACCGCCGACCCGCATTGGCGTCACGTCCTTTACGACGTCGATCAGGGCCGGCCGGTCAAACGCCAGATGCAGAGCCCGGCGCACCCGGGGATCGTCGAAAGGTTTTTTGTTGCTGTTGACCCAGGTGCCTTGGATGACGCTCTGGTTGAACGCGGTCGTCGACAGGCCGGGCGTCGCCTTGGCCTTGCGGGCCGTGACCGGGTCCGTGATGCGGATATAGTCGCAGCGTCCCGACAATATCGCCGAGCCGAGCTCGGGCGAAAACGGGATGAGGTTATAAAATTCGATGCCGTCGAGATAGGGCAGCCCTTTGTTCCAATAGTTCGGGTTCTTCTCCACTACCCGGACCTCGTTCTCGACATAGCGGACGGTGCGGAACGGACCGGTGCCGGGGTAGGTGGTCAGCTTGCGCAGGTTGTAGTTGTTGTCCTCGAGCGTCTTCTTGCGGACGATGACGTTCCAGCCGCTGGCGAGCGCCAGCATGATGAAGGTCTTCGGGCGCGGCTCCGCCAGTTTGAATTCGATCGTATAGGGGTCCTTCGCATTGATCTCGCTGACCGCCTTGAACAGGATGCTGCGCGGAATGCTGATGCCTGAGGGCGGCTTGGCGATGCGGTCGAAGGTCGCCTTCACGTCTTCGGCGGTCAGCTCCGCGCCGTCGTGAAACTGCACGCCCTTGCGCAAGAAAAAGGTATAGGTCGTGCCGTCCTGGGAGATCTCCCAGCTGTGCGCGAGGTCGGGGATGATGGTCTTGCCGCTGTCGCGCGGATCGTGCCGGATCAGATTGTCGAACATGCAGCCCATCGCGCCCAGTGTCCCGATGGTCCCGGACTGGTGAATGTCGAAATGGGGCGGGCGCATCAGAATGCCGTAGCGCAGCACGCCGCCGGATTTGGGATTGGGCTCGGGAGCTGCCAGCTGAAATTTCGAGCCGTCGAATTGGTCGGGGATGTCGAAGGCATGGGCCAGGCGCCCGGCTAGACCATATGCGCCCGCCACAACGGCGGCGCTGCCTTGCAAAAAGCTGCGGCGGGTCCACCACGGGCGTCCGAATTTCGGGTCGTTCATAATGCCTCCCTCCCTTTGGGTCTTTTCAAGACAGAGCACGGCATGCTCTGATGTCTTCAAATATCACAACAAAATTTCGGGAGCCACATGTTGATTTAAACAGCAGTCGCGGAACAGGGCACAGCAGAGACGAGCACGGAGCAGGCCCGCACTGTCTTGGAGATTGAAAATCTCCAGACCCATTTTTTTACCGCCGGGGGCGTCGTACGGGCGGTCGACGGCGTGTCCTACACGGTGCGGAGCGGCGAAACTTTGGGCGTGGTCGGCGAGTCCGGATGCGGCAAGAGCGTCACGGCATTATCCATCCTGCGCCTTGTCGCCGACCCGCCGGGGCGGATCGTCGGCGGCGCGATCCGTTTCGAGGGAAGCAATCTACTGGATCTGCCCGAAAATGAGATGGAGGGCATTCGCGGCAACAACATCTCGATGATTTTCCAGGAGCCGATGACCTCGCTCAATCCGCTGATGACCGTGGGTCGGCAGATCGCCGAGGCAATCGCACTGCACCGGGGACTGTCACGCCGCGACGCGATGGACCAGTCGATCGAGATGTTGCGCCGAGTTCATATTCCCGAGCCGGAGCGCCGGGCGCACGCTTATCCGCACCAGCTCTCCGGCGGCATGCGCCAGCGCGTGATGATCGCAATGGCGGTGTCGTGCAATCCCAAGCTGCTGATCGCGGACGAGCCCACCACCGCGCTCGATGTGACGATCCAGGCCCAGATCCTCGAATTGATACGCGAATTGCAGGAGACGCTCGGGACCGCGATCGTTCTGATCACCCACGACATGGGGGTCGTGGCCGAGAATGCCGACCGGGTGGTGGTGATGTACGCCGGGCGGAAGGTCGAGGAGGCAAGCGCCAAGGATTTGTTCGAGTGCCCGGGTCATCCCTACACCAAAGGACTGCTGGGCTCGATACCCAATGTGGAGATTGCGGCGCATACCCGAACGCGCCGGGCGCGGTTGAACGAGATCAAGGGAATGGTGCCGTCGCTCGCGAGCCTGCCGAGAGGGTGCACGTTTGCGCCGCGCTGCGGACTGGCGAGCGAGGAGTGCCGCGCGTCTTATCCCCCGCTGTCGCAATACCGGCCCGGCCATTGGGTCGCCTGCTGGCACGCCGAGCAGGTGCTCGGAGGCGCCATATGAGCCCGCTTCTCGAGGTCGAGGAGCTCAAAAAGCATTTCCCGATCCATACCGGCGTGTTCTCCCGTACTGCCGGTCAGGTCTACGCGGTCGACGGCATCTCGTTTCACATCGACCGCGGCGAGACATTGGGGCTCGTCGGGGAGAGCGGTTGCGGCAAGTCGACGGCCGGCCGCACCCTCCTCAAATTGCTCGAGCCGACCGCAGGGAAAATCAAGGTCCGCGGCGAAGACATCACCGATTTCGACCAGGACCGGATGCTGCCCTACCGCCGGCAGATGCAGATGATCTATCAGGATCCTTACGCCTCGCTCAATCCGAGGATGTCGGCCGGAGACATCGTCGGCGAGCCGTTGGTCATTCACGGGGTCGGCGCTCCCAAGGAACGCCGCGAGCGGGTCGCGCAGTTGTTCGAGCGGGTCGGTTTGCGGCCCGAGCTGACCCGGGCCTACCCGCACGAATTCTCCGGCGGGCAGCGCCAACGCATCGGGATTGCCCGCGCGCTCGCATTGAGCCCGGAGCTGATCGTCGGCGACGAGCCGGTCTCCGCACTCGACGTGTCGATCCAGGCCCAGATCATTAATCTATTGATGGATCTGCAGGACGAGTACCAACTGTCCTATCTATTCGTCGCTCACGACCTCGCAGTGGTCGAACACATCAGTGACCGGGTCGCCGTGATGTATCTCGGCCGCATTGTCGAAATGACCGACAAGACGAGCCTCTTCGAGACGCCGCTGCACCCCTATACCGAGGCGCTGCTGTCGGCCGTGCCGATCGCGAAATATGGTGCGAGGGAACGCAAGCGGGTGATCCTAACGGGCGACGTGCCGAGCCCGATCAACCCGCCGCCGGGCTGCCATTTCCACACCCGTTGCCCTTACGCGATGGCGCGCTGCCGGCACGAAGCACCGGCATTGCGGGAGGTCCACCCGGGTCACTGGGCCTCCTGCCATCTGCACGATGCCGGTGTGCGGTACCCACTGGCGAAGCCTGCTGGAGAGAAATGAATGCCGGCCCCTTCGTCAAGCCCGGTGGTTACGGGTAAGTGCGGAACTGGCGCGAAAAGGCGTGACGCTCAGACGGCGCGACGCAGCCTTGGATCGAGCATGTCGCGGATGCCGTCGCCGAGCAGATTGAAGGCCAGCACGGTGATCGTGATCGCAAGGCCCGGAAACAGCACGAGCCACCACGGCGGGACGAGGCCGGCGTTCAGCGAATCCGCCAGCATGTTGCCCCAGGTCGGGGTCGGCGGCGGAATGCCGACGCCGAGAAAGCCAAGCGCCGCCTCGATGATGATTGCGACGCCGAGATGCGTCGTAGCGAGGATCAGGTAGGGCGCAACGCATTGCGGCAATATGTGCCGTGCCATAATGCGCAGGTGCGAGGCGCCGAGGCCGCGCGCCGCCTCGACATAGGACAATTCTTTCAAAGATAATACAACCGCCCGGATCACCCGCCCGCCAAACGGGATGCGGGTGATCGCGATCGCGACGATCACGGTTGCGAAACCGGCGCCGAGCGCCATGGCTATGGCCATCGCCAGGATCAGATCCGGGAAGGACTGCAGAAACTCGATGATGCGCTGACTGAAGATGTCGAAGCGTCCGCCGAAATAGCCGCTGGCGAGCCCCCATAACGAGCCGAGGGTCGTCCCGAACAGCACGGCTCCGAAGGCCACGGCCAACGAGGCGCGGCTACCATAGATGACCCGGCTCAGCACATCGCGGCCGATCTGGTCGGTGCCGAAAATATGGCGCTCGTTCGGCGGTTTGGACATCGCCCGGAAGTCGGACTTCAACGGCTCATAAGGAGCCAAGACCGGCGCCATCAGCGCCATCAGGATAATTGCGGCCGCGATGCACCCCCAGAAGGCCGACAGAGGCGAGCGTCTGATGAACCCGCGCATGCCGCCTCTCGCACTCCGCGGCAGCGAGCGCTCGACCGCCGGCGCAACCGTCTCTAGCGGGTAGGCGGCCTCGGGCTCTGTAACCGTCATCTGTAGCGAATCCTCGGGTCGAGCCAGGCGATCGTGAGGTCGACCAGTATGTTCAGCACCACGAAGACAACGGCATAAAGAAACACCAGGTTCTGCATGACAAAGACGTCACGCTCGCTGACGGCCGTAAACATCGCATAGCCGAGCCCGGGTGTGCCGAAGGCGCGTTCGACCGGGATCGAGCCGGCGAGCACGAACCCGAGAAGAATGCCTGACAGGGTAATCACCGGCAGCAGGGCGTTGGGCAAGGCGTGAAAGGTGATCACCGGACGCCGACTCAGCCCCTTGGCGCGGGCCGTGCGCACATAATCCTCCCGGATCACTTCCAAGAGGCTGGAACGGGCCATGCGGGCGATGTAGGCCGCCTGACCGAGCCCAAGAACCACTGCCGGCCCAATCACGACTTGCAGATTGCTCCACGGATCTTCCAGCAATGAAGGGCCGGTCAGCGGAGCCCGGTAGCCGAACAGGAACAGCGCAGCGAGCACGATCAGCATCCCCAGCCAGAATCCGGGGATTGCCAAGAACAGGATGCTGAGAAATCTCGAAACGTTGTCGCCGAGACTGTTGGGGCGCAGCGCACTGACGATCGCCACCGGTATCCCGACCAGCCAGGAGAGGATCACCGACAGTATGGCGATTTCCGCGGTCAGCGGTCCGCGCCGCAGGATCATCTCACCGACGCTTTCGGCGCGGAAGAAAGATCGCCCGAAATTTCCCCGGGCGATGTCTCCGACCCAGCGCAGATACTGCACGGCGAGCGGGTCGCTGAGCCCGAGATCCGCCATGTAGCGAGCGCGCTCCGCTTCGCTGAGCTTGGTAAAGCCCTCCGGTCCGAAAAGGGCGACCAGCGGGTCCCCCGGCAGAACCCGCAGGACGAGGAACACGATAACGGAGACCCCGATCACCGTCAGGGCGCCAAAGGCCAGTCGGCGGATGATATAACTGTACATGTCCTCCCTGAGTGCGACCCGGTGGTTTGTTTCGGACGAGAGTGGCGGCCGTCCGATCGGGAAGTCAAGCCGCGCTTCGTGCCCGCTTTGCGGTTCGGCCTCGCTTCGGGTTACTATCGAGCGTCGGTTGCGGGCGGCTGTTCGCAGCCTCCAGAGCCACGAGGGAGTTGGCCAGATGGGGTATAGCCTCGAACAATTTTCAACGGAATGCCGCCGGATCCTCGAGCAAGATCCGGGTATCGAGGGACGAAAACAGATTTGCGCCCTGGTCCAGCAGGTATTGAAGGACGACGATTTCGTCAAAACGCATCTCGGCGACGACGTTCCCGAGCGCAAAGTGCTGTACGAAGACCCCGAGCTCGGCTTCTGCATCCTCGGCCACGTCTATCACGGCGCCAAGGACAGCAACCCGCACGACCACGGCCCGTCCTGGGCGATCTACGGCCAGGCGGGCGGCGAGACCGTGATGACCGATTACGAGGCGGTGGCGCGCCCCGGCGAGGGAAAGCCGGGCAAGGCGCGGCGCATTAAGGACTACACGCTGAAGCCTGGGGCGGCCTATCTCTATAATGAGGGTGACCTGCACTCGCCGCGCCGCGCCGGCACGACTCGGCTGATCCGCATCGAAGGCAAGAACATGGAGAAGGTCCAGCGCTTCCCTTACGACCGCGTCACTTAACCGCGTCCCCTTAGTTCCCGACAAAAATCTCCCTCTCCCCCCGAATGGGCGGAGAGGGCAAACGTCAACGCTACGCCAGCGCCACCGCGACGTTGTCGCGCCGCCGGGCAGCGGCCGAGGCCTTGTCGAAATCGGCGTCGGTAAAGCCATAGAGGCGGGCGCCGCCGCTCAAAATCTTGCCGCCGATCTCGGGGGTGATGCTGGGATTGTTAAGCACGCGGCTCGACACCTCGGGGAAGCTCGAGTCGAAATGCGGGAAATCGCTCGACACGCAGATGTTGTCGGCGCCGCCGAGCAGCTCGACCGTGGCGCCGACCTCGCGCTCGCCGCTCTCGATCGCCGAGAAGCAGTTGCGCTGCCAATATTCGAGGGGTGAAAGCTTCAGGTAGGGCGCGTCGGAATCATGATGCTGGCGCAGATCCCACTCGATGCGACCCAGAAGGCCCGGCACCCACCAGCTCTGCGCCTCGAGGAAGGCGACCCGCAGGCGCGGATAGAACTCGAGGATGCCGCCGAGCATCAACGCGATCAGAGCCAGCTGCATCTCGGTCGAATGGCTCGCGACATGGCGCATGAAGCGGTTCTCGCCAAAGCGCGGCTCGATCGTCGAGTAGTACGACCCAGTCCCCTCGTGGAAGCACAGCGGGACGCCGAGGTCCTGCAACAGGCCGTAGAGCGGGTCCCAGTAATTCGAATGCCAGTAACGGCCATTGACGTAATTGGGCCGCACAAAGGCGCCGACGGCGTCGTACTCCTTGACGCAGCGGTAGAGCTCCTGGCAGGCAAGGTTGACGTCGTGAACCGGCAGCATCGCCGCCATCTTCAACAGGTCCGGGCTGTGCTGCACGAAATCGTGCAGCCAATCATTGTAGGCCCGGCAAATCGCGGCGGAGAATTGCGGGTCCATATTGTCCCGCGCGATGAAAGACAGACCGGAGGTCGGGAACAGCACCGCGATGTCGATGCCCTCCATCTCCATGCCTACGACCTGGGCCTCGGCGTCGTAACCGCGCTCGACCGCGAACATCACGTTGGTGTTGGCGCGCCTCGACACGAGCGGGCCGCGCGTGCGGTTGTATTGCGAGATGTTGCCGTCATTGCTGGTCGGCGTGCCGTCGAAGAACCACAACGGCCGGCCGCGCATCCCGGTGGGACCGCCGTCGCTTCGCCGCATCGAGGAGGTGATGCGGTGCTTGAAGGCCGGATCGAGATATTTGTCGAAGAGGTCCGGCGGCTCCATGATGTGCATGTCGCAATCGACAAACCGGTAGCCCTGTTTCATCCGACCCTCCTCCAGCGAAATCGCTGCCTCAGCATAGGGTTCGCAGAGCTGCCGGGACAAGTCGCGCTCCCGACGTTATCGTGCATGCCAGCGCTGCCACCTAATCGGGGAAGAGTCCGTGGGAAGGATCGACGTTCTTTTAATACAGCGCCTCGGCACCGAGGATCGGGCGAAGATCGAGGCGGTCGATCCGGCGATCCGAGTGACTGATGCCGGGGGCTGGTTTGACGGCGAATACCGGGAGACCTGGCCGGCCTACACCGCCTCGCGCTATCTGCGGCCGGGCTCTGCCGGAGCGGTCACCCGCGAGGAGCGCGACCGAATCCTCGCCGAAGCAGAGGTGATCCTCGGCGGCTGGCCGTTCCCGCTCGACCTGCACGCTCGGACGCCGCGGCTCAAATGGTTTCATCAGCGCCCGGCCGGCGCCAGCAACCTGTTGCGCGGCGACCTTTGGGGGAGCGACGTCACTGTCACGACATCGCGCGGCGTCGGCAGCACATTGGCGATGGCGGAATACGCATTGGCCGGGATCCTGGGCTTCGCCAAGAGCTTCGACCGCGCCGTCCTCGATCGCATCGGCTTCGATCACCGCGCTTATCGCCCGCTTCTGATCGAAGGCAAGACCGCCTGCGTCGTCGGCGCCGGCGGCATCGGGCGCGATGTCGGCCAACTCTGCGCCGCCATTGGCATGCGGGTCGTCGGCACCAGACGCAACCCACATCCCGAAGAACCCCTCCCGCCGGGGTTCAGTGAAATGGGCGGCGCCGCGGATCTCGACCGGTTTCTGCCGCACAGCGATTTCGTTGTAATCTGCTGCCAATGGACGCCGGAGACGAATCGGCTCTTCGACAACACCCGCTTCGCGCTGATGAAGCCAGGAAGCGTGCTGGTCAATGTCGCGCGCGGCGAGATCGTCGACGAAGAAGCGCTCGCCGAGGCGCTCGAGCGCAACCATCTGCGCGGCGTGGTGCTCGATGTTTATGTCGGCGAATTCGAGCATTTGCCGCCGCCGCGCCTCTGGTCCAATCCCCGAGTGCTGATCACGCCGCACGTCTCGGGCGCCAGCGATCAGGACCGCCACGGCGGCATCGAGCTCTTCTGCGAGAACCTGCGCTCCTATATCGCCGGCCGGCCGCTAAGGAACGTCATCGATTGGCAACGGGGGTATTAGCCGCCCGCCACAACTCTCTCCATCGAGCTCAGCCGTCCCGATTTAGGATCTCGACGAGCCCGGCGGCGGGATCGACGCGCAGCTCGTCGCCGGTGCGGAAGAGCTGCGTCACGTCGCCGTCGAAGCGATCGACTAGCGCGACGCCGCCAAAGGCCGCGCCTTGCACGAGGATCGGGTTGACCCGGTTGAAGATCAGCGCCCTCGGCACGACGCCCCGCGACGCCATCTCATGCAGCATCCAGGCGGTGGCTACCCCGCCCTTTGCGGTGTCGAGGACGAGGATACGGTCGATATAGCTCTGTCCGGCGAGCTTGTGGCTCGGGCGCGAGAATACCCCTTTGTGGCGCTCGAGGTCGTAGCGCGCGCTGAAATTGTCGGCAGCAACGAGCGCAGTTCCGGTGACCGCCGGTCCGATGCCATTGTGGCAGTGCAGGAGCATCGGCATCAGAGCACCCGGCCGGCGACGGCGGAGTCGACGCAGCGTTCTAGGCTCGCCAGGGTCGGCCGATAGCCGTAGCCGCCGATAATGTTGACGAGCTTGGCGGAATTGGTCATCAGCCGCGTCCAGCCATTGGCCTCGGCCATCTCGCGGGCATAGCTCTGGTAAAAGCAGATCCCTTGCGCAACGACCGCGCCCGAGGCTTCGATCCGGCTCGTCAGACCCATCCGATCGGCGGCGTGCTTGATCTCGGGCGAGGTCGCGACGATGACCGTCGTATCGTGATGCACCTGGCGCCCATCCAGCGCGTGCGCCACTGCCTCGATCTCGAACAGCGACAGCTGCGGCGCGCCAAACACCACGACGTCGAGCTTGTCCTCCGGCGCGGCATAGCGGGCGAGAAAGGCCTCGATCTCGGCCCGGCCGACTGCGACCGCGGCCGGGGGCGAACCCGCAAAGACCGCGTCCTCGGCGGTGATCCCCGGCATGTGGAACAGCGCCACGGAGCCGAAGCTCGCCAGCGCCGTGCCGAAATGCTTCAGCGCATCGGAGCCGGGGACTGTCTCAACGCCCTCGATGACCGGGACCTGCCAATAGGAGGCACAGGCCTCGCCGACAATGCCGCCCAGCGCGCCCCATTCGCTGAGGTCGCTCGGCGCCGCGGCGAGGCGGAACCGCCTCGTCGCGCGCCGGCACATGTCGAGATGGTAGCCATAGCGCGGACAGCGCCCGGTCAGCCCGGCAGCCAATGCCGACGGCCCGCCTTCGAAATTACTACGGGCGCCGAGCACACTGTTGGAGTAGATCACCACCCCGGTGTCGCCATAAGCCATGTGCTCGCCGCGAACCGGCGCCATGATAGTTTGGTAATTGATGCAGGTGTCCGTCATCAGGACGCCGAAGGCGCGCAGCGCAGTGATCGTCCGCGCCTCCAGCGCCGCCATTTCCGAGGTCTGGCCGAGTTGGCGATAGACCGCGAAATCGAGCCCTCGGGGATCGGTGATCGTCGGCACCTGCACCCGCCGCTCGGCCTCCGGCACAGCGGCGAGACCCTCCAGGAATCGCACTCCGGCCTCGCCCAATGATTCGGTGTCGGCCATGACGTGGGCCTGCGACACCGGAACCAAATCCGCAGCGTCGAAGAACTCTCCCACCGCGATCTGGTGCGAAATCGCCCAGTGCCGCGGGTTGCCGAGCTCCCCAGCCAGCATCGCCTTTTCTTCATCGTTCAGCCGCATACCTAGTAGTATCCAATGGAAGGAGGGATGTTAACAGCATTGCAGGCAGGCTAGCCATGACCTCGGAACTGTTGCCGAAAGCAGTCGCTTGCGAGCAACTCACAGAAGCACTTCATCGGTCCGGCTTGCTCGGCAACGGTCGCGTCAGCGATGTCGCTGTGGTCAGCTCACGCACGCCATACCCTCGCCAATCATTCGGCTGCGGCTGTCATACGATGCTCCCGGACCCGATTCTTCACGCTCGGTCATCTTCAAAAACCGGACACCCCGAGCGCGCCGGCGACGGCCCGAGCGAGGGCACCGGGAGGTCGCATTTTATACCCAGGTCGGGTCCGCTATGCGGGAGCGTCTCGTCCCGCGCTGCTTCGAAGGGTGTTCCGATGTGCGGGCGAAGACCTGGCACCTGCTGCTCGAGGACCTCAATGAATCCCACGTCATCGCTACCCCGTGGCCGTTACCGCCGACGATGGAGCAATGCGCCAGCATTGTGGAGGCGGCAAGCCTATCTCGACCGCTTACCAGGCAAGGTGCAGCGCTTCTTCCCGGTACCGAAGGGATCGCGGGTGGAAGCCTTCAATATCTGGCGCCAGTTTACCCGGTCTTCGAGCTGCAGCCAATGGACGAGACCGCACACGGCGCCCAATCCGCTCCGAGATGACAACACAAGCAGGTCGCCGGAGAGCGGGCGCCATCCAAGTGCAATAGTTTGTTCACGTTCCTGTAACAAGGCTCAGCTACGCTTTATGACGAAATCGAGACACGGCTGCGGTAGGGTTTGGTGACGGATGCAGTTGGGAAGAAATCGCCGGCAGAACTCGACAGAGCCACTCTACAGAAGGCGTACGCGCGCTGGGCTCCCGTCTACGATCTGGTGTTTGGCGCCATATTCGATCGCGGGCGGCGGGCGGCCATCGCCGCGGCAGAGCAGGTCGGTGGCCGGATTCTCGAAGTTGGTGTCGGCACCGGCATCTCGCTCCCAGGCTACTCCTCCCAGAACCGCATAATCGGAATAGATCTTTCTGAGGCGATGCGGCGCAAAGCACAGCGACGGGTGGCGGATCTGTCCCTGACCAACGTCGAGAAGCTGGAGGTGATGGATGCCGAGCATCTGTCATTCCCCGATGCCTCGTTCGACGTCGTTGTGGCGAATCACGTAATTTCGACCGTGCCACACCCGGAGTTAGCACTCGACGAGTGTGCCCGAATGCTTAGACCGGGCGGCGAGATGATCCTCATCAGCCGCATCGGTGCGGATGGCGGCTTTCGCCACCTGGTCGAAAGGTTGTTGCAACCGATCGTTCGCCGGCTCGGATGGCGCGCCGAGTTTCCTTGGGATCGATTCGCCCTGTGGACCGAACGGCGAACCGATGTGCGCCTGATCGAGCGCCGGCCGATGCCGCCGCTCGGTCATTTCTCGCTCCTCAGGTTTGTGAAATGCGAACAAGCGGCGGGAGCAGGAGCACCGCACACCGGCCGATTCGTGTCTGACTGCCAAAGGGGGACGTGCTGATGAATGGCTTTATGCAGACGCTGAAAATTCAACGCTGGGACGATGACCGATACTATCGCCACAGCCTGGTCAACCAATCGCTTCATTTAGTGAGGGCGACCAGCTTCGTTCTCACTTATTGCTTAATGTTCTGGGATCCGGCGATGGCGGCATTGATCGGATGGATGGTGTCGATGACCAGCCGCCAGATCGGCCATTTTTTCTTTGAGCCGAAGGGTTACGTTTCGATAAACGACGCCACTCACGAATACAAAGAAGAAGTCAAGGTCGGCTATAACCTCCGCCGCAAGGCCGTGTTGCTTTCGATTTGGGCATTATCGCCGCTGCCGCTGTACTTCAAGCCGACGTTTTTCGGGATGATCAGTCCGTGGGAGAGCACACTCGGGTTTCTCCATCAGATCGGAATGTGCTGGTTGTTCATCGGGGTTGCTGGGGTAATTCTACGGTCCATTCAGCTGTTCTTCGTCAGGGACTTGCAGACCGGATTGGTCTGGGCGATCAAAATCGTGACCGACCCGTTCCACGACATCAAACTTTACTACAAGGCGCCCTACCCATCTGATGCGCGGCGATATCGACGACGAATTGGCGCTGGGCCATGGCCACTGAGGACCCAGAGGAGCGTTAGCCTAGCGCCTCTTTCAGCCTGACGAGCGCCCGGCCCGCTGCGGCGACAACCGATGAGCCACCATCTCGCGCAGAATTCGACGCTTGATCTTGCGGTTGCTGGCGAGCGGGTCGTTCCACCACCAGCCGCCCTGCTGCATCGCTTCGGCGGCGGCAACGAAGCGGTCGGCGACTGCCTGGTAATCGGCTTCGGTGTAATTCAGACTGAAAATGAGCCTGCCGGTGCCGACCCAGCTCAGCGCCAGGCCTTCTGCCCGCAGATAGTATTGGAACATCCAGTTATAGGCGGAAGGACGCGTGTAACAGACCGTCCAGATCGACGACAGGTTCGCCACCTGCACCGGCAACCCGGCATCGCGCAGCCGCCGATTGAGCACCGTGGCGCGGCGATTCCAGATTTCGTCGAGGCCGCGGTAGAGCCCGAAAATGCCCGGTTCTTCGAGGCGCCGCAGAAATTCGTTCATCGCCGCCATGACGTAGGGGCGCGAGTTGAACGTGCCGCGGGCAATGCAGACATCCGCCGGTCGATCCTCGCGGAAGCGCTTCATCAGAAGCTTTCGTCCGCACACGACGCCGATCGGCAAGCCGCCGCCGAGAGTCTTGCCGTAGGTGACGAGGTCGGCCCGGACGCCGAAATATTCCTGCGCGCCGGCCGGTGCGAGGCGGAAGCCGACGAAGACCTCGTCGAAAATCAGCACGATGCGGCGTTCGGTGCACACCGCCCGGAGTTGCTTCAGCCAATCGGCATAGGCCGCGCGATCGAAATGCGCCTGCCTGACGCTGTCGACCAGCGTCGAGTTGGCCGGAGCGGAGCTGTTCGGGTGCATGGTCTGCACCGGATTGACGAGGACGCAGGCGATGTCACACCGGCTGCGCAGCACGCGCAGCGACGCTTGGGACATGTCCTTCAGGGTGTATGTTTCATGCGTCGGCACCGGGTTGCCGACGCCCGGCTGCACATCACCCCACCAGCCGTGATACGCGCCGCAAAATCGCACCAGATGGGTGCGCCTCGTATGGTAGCGCGCGAGCCTGACCGCCTGCATGACGGCCTCTGTTCCGGACATATGAAACGAAACCTCGTCCATGCCCGACAGGCGCACGAGGCGCGCGGCATTCTCGGCCACCAGCGGATGATAGGGGCCCAATACCGGGCCGAGCGTATGCACGCGCTCGATGCCGCGATCGATGCAGTCCTTGTAGAAATCGTAGCCGAACAGATTGACACCGTAATAGCCGGTAAGATCGTAGAACGAATTCCCGTCGAGGTCGGTCGTTGCGACCCCGGACGACGATTGCAGAAACGCGCCGACCGGCAAGTGCTGCCGTACATGACGGCTGAACTGGAACGGGACGCGGTAAGCCTCGGTGAACTGCAGATCCGAGACCAGTTCGGTGGCCTCGGCCGTCAGCTCCAATGTACGGGCATACCGGTTGCGGTAGAGATCCGCCAGCCGCGCAAAATCGGCGCGCCGCTGCGCGACAACGGCATCCGGAACGGCGTCGGCCTTGAAGATCTGCGATTCGTCGTATTGGTAGAACGGCACCAGCGACGCGACGAAACGGGCGATGCGCGAGTGTCCGGCGAGCGATCTGTGCTTTGCCTTAGACAGCTCCAGCCGCGCCTTCAGGCTGATCGCCGACACCGCCAAACCCATGGCACCCAGGCTGCAAGCGGCGGCGGTAGTGATTGCCGCCTCCATGAATGCAGTCATTATTCCATGATTTTTTCAAGAATATGACAATGCGAGCAGTATCCGCCAAACCGCCGCTGTGGGACGACATCAGTTTTCTGCTGTCGAACCGTATCCCACGTCAGCTGGCGAATCGGTTTTTCGGTTGGTTCAGCCAGATCGAGGCGCCGCTGCTGGCGCGAGCCTCGATCGCGATCTGGCGACGGTTCGCCGATCTCGACCTGAGCGAATCGCAAAAGCAGAACTTCACGAGCTTGCACGCATGCTTCACGCGGGAGCTGAAACCCGATGCGCGTCCGGTCGACCCCGACCCGCATATTTTAGCCAGCCCCTGTGATGGCATCGTCGGCGCCTGCGGACGAATCGACCGGAACGAGCTGATCCAAGCCAAAGGATCTCCTTACACGTCGCAGGATCTGCTGATCGACCCGCAGCTCGTCGAACTCTATCACGATGGCCAATACGTCACGCTACGGCTGACGCCCAGCATGTACCACCGGTTTCACGCGCCCCACGACTGCACCGTCGACAAGGTCACTTACATTTCCGGCGACACGTGGAACGTCAATCCCAGCGCGCTCGACCGTATTGCCAAGCTCTTCTGCAAAAACGAGCGCGCAGTCATTCCCACGATGCTCCGCCCGTCCGGCGTCGTGATTACCCTGGTGCCGGTGGCCGCGATTCTCGTCGCCAGCATCCGCCTGCATTTTTTGGACGTCCTATTGAATATGCAGTACCGCGGGGAAGCTGAAATTCCTTGCCGGGCCTTATTCAGCAAAGGGCAGGAAATGGGATGGTTCCAACACGGGTCGACCATCATCGTATTTGCACCGAAGGGCGTCGCCCTTTGCGGCTCGGTTGAGGAGCGTGCGGTTATCCGTATGGAACGACCGCTAATGCGGCTGGCGTCTTGAGTGGCACGGGCGAGATGCGAATACTGATCGCTACCGACGCATGGTCGCCGCAGGTCAACGGGGTCGTAAGGAGTCTCCAGTCTCTCGCCGCCAATGCGCGCAAGCTGGGTGCTGAGATCGAGTTTCTGACGCCGGAAGGCTTTCCGACCTTTCCCTTGCCGACCTACCCGAGCATTCGCTGCGGCATCCCGACCCGGGGAGAAATCGCGCGCCGGATTGAGCTTGCGGCACCCGATGCGCTGCATATCGCCACCGAAGGACCAATCGGGCATGCGGTGCGGCGCTACTGTCTCGCGCAAAAAATTTCCTTCACGACGAGCTACATGACCCGCTTTCCTGAATATATTTCGGCGCGGCTGCCGGTCCCCGTGTCATGGAGCTACGCCGTGTTGCGCCGCTTTCACGCCGCGGCGGCGGTGACGATGGTGTCAACCCGCTCATTGCTCGATGAGCTTCGCAATCGCGGTTTTGCGCATCTGGCGATGTGGACGCGCGGCGTCGATACCGACCTCTTCCGGCCCGAGCGCGCCGCGGCCATCGACCTGCCCCGCCCGATTTTCGTCAGCGTCGGCCGGCTGGCGGTGGAAAAGAACCTAGCGGCCTTCCTGGCGCTCGATCTGCCTGGCTCGAAGGTCGTCATTGGCGACGGGCCGCAGGCGGGCGAGCTGCAGCGCCGCTTCCCTAGTGCCCACTTTCTCGGCCAGATGGAACGGGAAACCTTGGCTTCCTATATCGCGGCGGCAGACGTGTTCGTCTTTCCCAGCCGAACCGACACATTCGGCGTCGTTCAGCTGGAGGCGCTGGCCTGCGGCGTTCCGGTTGCCGCGTACCCCGTTCCGGGACCACGGGACGTGATCGGCGGCAGTCCGGTCGGCGTGCTCGACGAGGATCTCAAGGTTGCCTGCCTCAAGGCACTGATGGTGTCGCGCGCGGCCTGCCGCGCATTTGCGCTGACCCAATCCTGGGAACGCAGCGCATTGCAGTTCATTTCGCACTGTCGGCCATGCCTGCGCTTGGCGGCGGCATGACCACATCGCCCGAGACCTAACCCATCGCCGAGAAGCCGCCATCGACCGGGATCGCGGCGCCGGTGATGAAATCGGAGGCGGCAGAGGCGAGGAAAACGGCGATGCCGGCTAGGTCCTCGGGGACACCCCAGCGGCCGGCCGGGGTGCGGGCCAGCACCCGCTCGTGCAATCCAGTGACCTGCTGGCGGGCGTCGCGCGTCAGCTCGGTGTCGATCCAACCGGGCAATACGGCGTTGACCTGGATGTTGTCCGCCGCCCAGGCAGCGGCGAGCGACTTGGTCAGTTGGACGAGGGCGCCTTTGCTCGCGGCATAGGGCGCGGCGTAAGCTGAGCCGAAGAGGGCGAACATCGAGCCGATATTGATGATCTTGCCGCCGCCGCTGCGCTTCAGGATCGGGTGGGCGGCTTGCGAGCACAGAAAGGCGCCGGTCAGGTTGGTGTCGAGCACGGCATGCCATTCGGCCGTGGTATAGGTCTCCGGCGGTTTTCGGATCGAGGTCCCGGCGTTGTTGACGAGGACATCGAGCCGGCCGAACCGCTTCTCCGTCTGGTCGATCATCGCGCGGCACGAGGTCTCGTCGGCGACATCCAGCGGGATGAACGCGCTTCGGGCGCCGAGCTCGGCCAGCGCCGCCTCGGCCTTTTCGGCGTTGCGCGCCGCCACCCCGACGCGGGCGCCCGCTGCGGCGAGCCCGCGCGCCATGCCGAGCCCGATCCCTCCGTTGCCGCCGGTGACGACGGCGACACGTCCGGTTAGATCGAACATGGTCATTAGAAATCTCCGACAAGAGCCCGGCGATCTGCGCCCCATGATGGCCCTGCTCAAGGGGCTTTGGAAGTTTCGCCCGCCGGGCGGACCGGAAATGCCCGGGGCGCGCCTCATCCGGCGTTGGCGCGAAAAGCGCCTCCTCCGCCGGCTGGAACAGGACTGGCCCGGCGGGCTGGTGCTACACCGTACCGGGGATCTCGTTCATGTGCCGAGCCCGCTCGACGCCCGCGGCCGGCATGCCCTGCTCCATCCGCCCTATGTGCATCCGGCGGTCCTCGGGTTTCTGCAGCCCGGCTCGGTTGTGATCGACGTCGGCGCCAATCTCGGCGAGTGGGCCGTGCCTTTCGCCCGCAAGGTCGGCCCGGCGGGGCGGGTCCTCGCGATTGAGCCGGCGCCGCGAAGCGCCGCCGCCCTCGAAGCGACCGTCGCCGCCAACGCCCTGCGCCAAGCGGAGATCATCCGCTGCGCGGTAGGCGAGCACGACGGCGTCGCGCAATTTGCCGTGCCGGTCGTCACATCGGCCCGCACCGACACCGGCGCCGCGCGCATAGGACCGGCTTGTACCGGGCACGACGCTCTGCAGGTCCCGTTGCGCAGCCTCGATTCGCTCGTTGCAGAGCGCGACCTCGCCCGGCTCGACCTGATCAAGATCGACGTCGAGGGACACGAGCGCCGCGTGCTCGACGGAGCGTCCGCCATCCTCGACCGGCACCGCCCGGTGCTGGTGATCGAGACCGGCCATGAGGCGGACGAAGATCGCGCAGCTATCCACGATCGGCTAGCCGGGCTCGGCTATCGGATGCTTGGCATTCTCCTCGATTACGGAATGGCGCTGGCCGATTGGCCAGCCTATGTCGCTCTCGACCCGCCGTTTCGCGCCGGCGACGCCCACAACCTGCTGCTCGTCCCCGAATGAGGCCCGAGGGCTTCAGTCCCCGAGCCTCTTGAGGAAGGCTTGCGCGGCGGCAGGGGCGCGGACTTTCGCGCCATTGATGAAGTAGACGAAGCAATTGTGCCCGCCCTGGGCCGAGTGCTGGCGGAAACGCTCGGCCCAACCGTCGAGCGCGTCGGGCGCATAGCCGGTCGGTTCGGCCTCAGTGCAACGCCGCAAGCGGGCGTAGACGAGGTCGCCGGTGACTGCTTCGAATGCCGGATAGTTGTCGTCATCGACCAGCGCGACAACGACGCGATGCCGGCGCAACAGCTCGGTGAAGGACGGCGCCGCGAAGCTCGGGTGGCGTACCTCGACGACGTGGCGGATCGCGCGGCCGTCGAGATGCCGCGGCAGCAATTCGAGAAAGGCGGCGAAACCGGCTTCGTTGAAAGCCATCCGCGGAGCGAATTGCCAAAGGACCGGCCCCAGCTTGTCGCGCAGTTCGAGCACGCCGGTGGTGAAGAAGCGGTCGATCGAAGGGCCTGCGGTCGCCAGATCGGAGCGGTGCGTGACAAAACGCGGGCCCTTCAGCGAAAAGACAAAATCCTCCGGCGTCTCGTCGTGCCACCGGCGAAAGCTCGCCGGCTTTTGCGAGCCGTAGAAGGTGCCGTTGATCTCGATCGCGGTGACCTGGCGGCTCGCGTGGGCGAGCTCGCGCGCCTGCGGCAGGCCGGGCGGATAAAAGACACCGCGCCACGGCGGAAACACCCAGCCGCCGATCCCGACCCGCGTCCTCGGTGCGGAGCTCATCACAGCCCGGAGCTCATTAAAGTTCCGGGTCGGATACTATGCGGGTCGGGGTCAAATTGGCGGGTCCCGGCTTTGCCGGTCGTCAATAAACCCCCTTCAGCGGGGTGGTTTCGCGCTTATCGACCGGCGCAGTCTCGGCTCCGGTGCTCGGCTGGTAGTCCAAGAGCTTGCCCGACAGGCTCTGCTCGCCGACCACAGCGTTCGGGTCTGGCGTCTGACCGCTGCGGGCACCGACGTCGGGAAGCCCGTCCTCGGCGCGGCGCAGGCGGAAATCGGGCGCCTGCTTGCCCGGCTCGCCGGGTCCCGCCTGTTCGATGGCTTGGCGGGCTTGTTGGTCAGGGCTCTTCTCCTGCGGCCGCGCCGCGCCGGGCTGCGGCGGGCGCAGGTCGAAATCGGGCGGCATCGTCAGCGGCGCGCGCGATTCGACCGCGAACTCGTCGGGCGCCGATTGTTCGAGCCCGATCGCTTTTTTCAGGTCGGTGCAACCGGAAATCAGCAATGCGCCGGCTAACCAAAGCAAGGGCGATGTAAGAAGAGCGCGTGGCGCTCGAAACCTATACCCGCAGGACATGGCACAAATCCCTCCCCACCCCGTTTCTTTAATGCGCTTCCCGCCCACTAAGCAAGCCACCCGCCAATCCCGACGCTGGCGGACAACCGTCCCATCGGGTAAACGGATCGAAATCACCCCAGCCACGGATACGATCATGCAAACGCACATCATCGGCTCCCGACCGGCTACCAACTCTCAGACTGTGCCTCGGTCCGATACTCTCGGCGCGGCGGTGTTCGCTGCTCTCCTCGGCGTTTTCGTGATCTGGGCGGTCGGATTTTCGCATATCGACATCGCCCATAATGCCGCTCACGACGTGCGCCACTCTGCCGGCTTTCCGTGCCATTGAACGGGCATGGCTGTTTTTCGCAGGCTGGTGTTCACGGCACTGTGCGCCGGGTTGTTGTCGGGCGTCTTTGCTACCGTCGCGCATCAGATCGCCACGGTGCCTCTGATCCTGCAAGCCGAAACCTATGAAGAGGCCTCAGAGCACGCGATGGCGGCCGCGCACGAGACCACCGGCGCATGGGAACCGGAAAACGGCGCCGAGCGCACGGCCTATACTCTGCTCGCGGATATCCTGACAGGGATCGGGTTTGCGCTTCTGCTGAGCGCCGGCCTAACTCTGCGCGGCGGCGAGGTCGGTTGGCGGCAAGGGCTTCTTTGGGGCCTGGCCGGATTTGCGACATTCACTGTCGCGCCGAGCCTCGGATTGCCACCGCAATTGCCCGGAAGCGAAGCCGCACCGCTGCTCGACCGGCAGCTCTGGTGGCTCGGTACCGCTGGTGCGACCGGTTGCGCCCTTGCGCTGTTCGCCTTCACGACCCGAGCGCGCTGGGCGCTTCTCGCGGCGCTTCTGATCGTATTGCCCCATCTTTACGGCTCACCCCAGCCCCTGGAGCACATCCCGGTCACGCCCGCGGCTCTTGCGCATCGGTTCATCGTTGCCGCGACGGTGGTAAATCTTCTCTTTTGGCTGATCCTTGGGGCATCGACGGGCTATTTCCACGAGCGCCTACAGCCGCGGCTCAATTCTGCAGCGCGCGCCGCTGCGTGACCGAGCCTAGTAGTGCTGCCGCGAAACCCCAACAGCAAAATACTCGCCGGTGTCCCTGTTGCGCTGCTGTGGGCGGGCATCGCGGCGAGCGTCGCCCAGGAGCTGCCCTCCGGCGGACGGTCAATCCCGCCGGTGCGGCGCGCCGTCACCGGGCAGATCGAGGTCGTTCCGCCAGACGCCGTTACGGGCCGACCGAACGCCGCACCTGCAGCCGCCGCGCCCAAACCCAGCTCGCCCAGGGCCAGTCGGGATAGTGCGGCACCCGCAGTTCGGAGTACTTCCGCGCCACGATCGCCGGCCGGACCACATCCCGTGATCACGGTGACCCCGAATGCACCAAGAGTGCCGGATACAACCCCGCGCGGCGCTATCGTGGCGACTTATTCGGTCAAGCTGAGCGACAATTCTCCATTTATCGGGGCCGTGCGATTCGGGCCGCCCTACTTCGACAACAAGGGGAAATTCGCCCTTCGCGACAATCACATCATAATAAATCCAAACGGACCAGGAATTGGGCCAAACAGGGCCACCGTCACCGACCACATTACTTTAGAGGCGATCCCGGAAACCCGGGTCGGGCGCTAATCGACCCGTCGCGCTTCCCGCCGCAGCAGCAGGCCGTCCAGCAACATTGCCGCAACGCCGATGCAGATCGCGCTATCGGCGAGGTTGAAGGCCGGCCAATGCACAGCTCCGAGGTGAAAATCGAGAAAATCGACTACGGCGCCGAGGCGCAGCCGGTCGATGACGTTGCCAACCGCGCCGCCGATGATGAGCCCGATCGCGACCGCAAGGAAGGGGCTCGAAGCGCGGCTCAGCCAGTAGATCAAGACCGCGACGATCGCGGCGGCTGCAAGGGAAAAGACCAGCGCATTCATTCCGGCGCCGCCGTTGAACAGGCCAAAGCTGATGCCGCGGTTATAGGTGAGGGCAAGATTGAAGAACGACGTCACGATATCGCGGTCGCCAAAACCGCGCCCGCTGAAGGCGAGAACCGCGAATTTACTGAGCTGGTCGAGGATCGCGACGACAACCGCCGTGGTGAGACCGCGCGCCAGCATTACCCGTTCGCCGCAGCGGGTTCGAGGCCGGCGTGATCCACGACGTCAGCGCACCGCCGGCAGAGATCAGCATGACCCGGCACTCGGCCGACCTCGGGCAAGACCCTCCAGCATCGTTCGCAGCGCTCCCCCGGCGCCGGCGAGACCTGAGCGCCGACTTCCGCAACATCAGGGAGCGTGAAGGCACCATCGGGCGCCGGTCCAAAACGCACGGTTCCCGCCGAAGTGATGCAGAGCTCGGCGAGGTCGACGTTGCGCAGCTGATCGGCCAACTCTTCGGGGACGAACAGCTCGACCGCGCCCTGCAGGCTCGACCCGAGCCGCTTCGCCCCCCGCTCCATTTCGAGTGCGCCGGTGACGACGCGCCGCAAATCACGCAACACCGTCCAGCGTTCGCCGAGCGCGTCATCCCGCCAAGCCGCCGGGACATCGGCGAAAAGCTCGAGATGAATGCTCCGCCCGGGCAGGTCGCCGTGCCGAGCCAGCCAGGCCTCCTCCGCGGTGAAGCAGATCACCGGGGCCAGCCAGCGCACCAGACAATCGAAGCACCGGTCGAGCACGGTCCGCACCGCCCGCCGGCGCACATCGTTCGGCGCATCGCAATAGAGGCGGTCCTTGCGGATGTCAAAGTAGAAGGCCGAGAGATCGACGGCACAGAAATTGTACAGTGCCGTAAACATGCCGTGGAAATCGAACGCCTCGACCGATCGCCGGACCAACTCGTCGAGCTCCGCAAGACGATGCAATACCCAGCGGTCGAGCTCGGGCATCGCTTCGATACCGACCGCCTCGCCGGCGGTATAGCCGTCGAGCGCTCCCAACAGATAACGCAGGGTATTGCGCAATCGGCGGTAAGCATCGCTGTGGTGCTTGAGGATTTCCGGGCCGATGCGGACATCCTCGGTGTAGTCCGAGCCGATTACCCAAAGGCGTAGGATGTCGGCCCCGCTTTGCTGCATGATCTGCTGCGGCGGAATGACGTTGCCGAGCGATTTCGACATCTTCCGCCCGTCTTCGTCGAGCACGAAGCCGTGCGTCAGCACAGCGTCGTAGGGCGCACGGCCGCGAGTACCGCAGGCTTCGATCAGCGACGACTGAAACCAGCCGCGGTGCTGGTCCGAGCCTTCCAGATAAAGATTGGCCGGCCATCGCAGCTCCGGGCGCTGTTCGAGCACAAAAGCGTGGGTCGAGCCCGAATCGAACCACACCTCGACGATGTCCGCGACCTTTTCCCATTCACCGGCGTCATAGGCGTTGCCGAGGAATTCCGCTGGATCGGCGCTGAACCAGACATCCGCCCCTTCACGCTCGACCGCGGCGGCAATGCGCTCGACGACCAGCGCATCGCGCAGCGGCTCACCCGTCTCGCGGTGCGTGAACACCGCGATCGGTACGCCCCAGGCCCGCTGGCGCGACACGCACCAATCCGGCTTGCTCTCGACCATCGCCTCGATCCGGTTGCGGGCCTGCGGCGGAGCCCAGAGGACTTCGGCGATTGTCGCCAAGGCCTTCTGCCGGAGATCTTCCTTCTCCATGCTGATGAACCATTGCGGCGTATTGCGAAAGATCAGCGGCGCCTTGGAGCGCCACGAATGCGGGTAGGAATGGACGAGCGTGCCGCGCGCCAATAGCCCGCCGGCTTTGTCGATTGCGGCGATCACCGCCGCGTTCGCGTCACCCGGCTTGCCGTCCGGGCGATAGATTGAGCGCCCGGCAAAGAGCGGCACCGACGGGAGATAAACTCCATCGGGAGAGACGGTGTCCGGCACCGGCAGAGCGTTCATCTGGCCGAGTTCGAAATCGTCCGCGCCGTGGCCAGGGGCGATGTGCACGAGACCGGTTCCCTGGTCGGCTTCGACAAATCCCGCAGCCAGCAGCGGGACATCGAAATCGTAGGCGTGCCCGCGCAGCGGATGTGCTGCAATCGTCCCGGCGAGGGCCGCGCCGGGAAAGCGGTCGACAATCGAATAGGCCTCGATGCCGGCATTTGCAGCCAGCGCGTCGACCAGCGCTTCGGCAACGAGCAAGGTCTCGCCCGGCCGCGCCCGGCTTCCTTCGGCTGCCCGGTCAACCCGCAACACCACGTAGTCGAGGCTTCGGCTGAAGGCGATCGCGCGGTTTCCCGGCAATGTCCAAGGCGTCGTGGTCCAAATCAGCGCCGCGGCTCCGGCAAGCGCCGGCCGCTCGGACTGCAGGATCGGAAAGCGTACCCAGACGGTCGTAGACCGGTGGTCGTGGTATTCGACTTCCGCTTCGGCGAGCGCGGTCTGCTCCACAACCGACCAAAGGACCGGCTTTGCACCCTTGTAGAGCCCCCCATTGACGAGAAACTTGCCGAGCTCGCGGACGATCTGCGCTTCGGCCGAATAGGCCATCGTCGTATACGGATTGTCCCAATCTCCGACGACGCCGAGCCGCTTGAAGTCGCGCTTCTGCACCTCGATCCAATGAGCCGCGAATTCGCGGCACTCCCGGCGGAACTGGTCGATCGGCACGCTGTCCTTGGATTGGTTTTTGGCGCGGTATTGCTCCTCGACAATCCATTCGATCGGCAGGCCATGGCAGTCCCAGCCCGGCACATAGGGCGCGTCCTTGCCGAGCATCTGCTGCGCGCGGTTGACCACATCCTTCAAAATCTTGTTGAGCGCGGTGCCCAGGTGAATGTCGCCATTGGCGTAGGGCGGCCCGTCGTGCAGGACGAACTTGTCGCGTCCGCGCGACGTCTCGCGCAGCCGCCGGTAAAGGCCCATTTCCTCCCAGCGCGCCAGGATCGACGGCTCGCGCTTCGGCAAATCCCCCCGCATCGGGAATTGGGTCCTGGGCAGGAATACTGTCGGACGATAATCCGTCGGCATGGCCTCGGCACTTTCCGGAGCGAACCAGGTAAATAAGGGCCGGCCGGGAGCCCGTCAACGAATGGCTGCCGTGACTACAATCTGACATAGAGTCAAAAAATGAACCTCCGCTGCTCCTGCAGCGGGCCTGCAGCGGGATCTCTCGTGCAGGTTGAACGTTCCTTCAAGCCCCCCTGCCGATCGGGACGCCTCATAGGACTCTAAGAGTGCAATGCAAAAATGGCTATTTTAGGGGGTACGGGCCGCCGGGGTGGCGGCGAGAATGACGCGCGCCTTTGCGGCGTCCGCGGCGATCTGCGCCGTCAGCTCGTCGAGATTGGCGAATTTCTGCTCAGGCCGGATGAAATCGACGAGCGCGACGCGCAGATGGCGTCCATAGAGATCGATATCAGTGTCCAACAGGTGGGCCTCGAGCCGCGGCACGAGGCCGCCGACCGTCGGGCGCAGACCGATATTGGCGACCCCGTCGATCGTGCGGCCGGCGAGCGGGTCGTCCGGACCGTCGCCGGAGACGCGCACCGCATAAACCCCGAAGGCCGGGTGCAGATAGTCGTCGAGACCGAGGTTCGCGGTCGGAAAGCCGATCGTCCGGCCACGCCTGTCGCCGGTCGCGACTCGGCCGTCGATCTCCCAGAAGCGGCCGAGGAGCACGGCCGCCTCGCGCGGCTTGCCGGCCTTCAGCAGTTCGCGGATATGGGTCGAGGAATAGACCGTCGCATCTGCGCCGCGAACGGGCTCGAGCACTGTCACCCCGAAGCCGTGCTGCAGACCGGCGGCGCGCAGAGATTCGGGCGTTCCGCGGCGGCGGTTGCCAAAGGTGCAGTCCCAGCCGACCACGACATGCGAGGCCCTGATCGCTCCGACGATGACCTCGGCAATGAATTCCTCGGCACTCTTCTTTGAGAAGGCGAGGTCGAAATGTTGGACGAACAGCAGATCGACGCCGCGCCGGGAGAGCTCGCGCTCCTTGACGCGGAACGGCGTCAGCCGGAAGGGTTCGGTTTCGGGAACGAACACGCTGCGCGGATGCGGCTCGAAGGTCAGCACTCCGGTCGGGCGGCCCGCTTCCCGCGCGAGATCGCAAGTCTGGCCGATCAACACGGCATGCCCACGGTGCAGGCCATCGAAATTGCCCATCGCCAGGACCGCGCCGGGCGGGTGATTCGACCTGGGACCGGGATGTCGGATGACTCGGATCACGGCAGCGGAAATCGCGCGGTTTCAAGGCCAGCCAATTGCTATGAAAATAGCCCGGCCGGCGGCCGGAGGATAGCGTATCGCGCCCGCCCACCCGCGCAGGCTGCGAAACCCGGTATAATCGAAGGCGCATTCCTGCCGGATGGAACGATCAGCCCCGGATGGATGATCAGCCGGATGGACGATCAGCCAAGAGCTGCCGGATGAGACCCGCAGCGAGCGACGCCGCCGCGCCATTGCGCGAGGCCTGGTACTACGCGTTGCCGAGCCGCCGTCTGCGGCGCCGGGCGGTGGTGGCGAAGCTGATGCTCGGCGAACCTATCCTGATCGGCCGCGATGGGGCCGGCGTGCCCTTCGCATTGCGCGACCTCTGTCCACATCGCGGCATGCCGCTCAGCGCCGGCCATTTCGACGGGCGCGAGATCGAATGTTGCTATCACGGCTGGCGGTTCGATACGCGCGGGCAATGCACCCTGATCCCGTCGCTGGTGCCGGGCCAGGGCTTTATGCCCGGCCATATTCATACCCGCCGCTATCCGGCACGCGAGGTCCAGGGCAACATCTGGGTATTTTTCGGCGAGGATCCGGCCGCGGCACCGGAGGTCCCGGTGCTCGACGGGTTCGATGGATGCGCGCCCGACCTGGTCGAGAGCGTCCGGTTCGCCGCGGCGATCGACCATGCCGTGATCGGGCTGATGGACCCGGCGCATGGGCCGTTCGTACATCGTGCGTGGTGGTGGCGCTCGCGCCGGTCGATCCAGCAAAAGGCCAAGGCCTTCACCCCCTCCCCGTTCGGCTTCACCATGACCCGCCACGCGCCGTCGCGCAATTCACGGGCCTACCGGCTCCTGGGCGGCGCCCCCGAAACCGAAATCCTCTTTCGGCTGCCGAGCGTGCGGGTCGAGCAGATTCGCGCTGGCCGGCACCGGGTGAGCAATCTGACCGCGATCACCCCGGTCGACGACGCGGTGACTGAGATCAACCACTGCATCTATTGGACCCTGCCCTGGCTCGGACTGTTGAGGCCGGCACTGCGGCACTATGTGCGGGCATTTCTGCACCAGGACCGCGACATCATGGAGCGCCAGGAGCAAGGGTTGCGCTTCGATCCCCCGCTGACCTTGATCGACGACGCCGACACCCAAGCAAAATGGTATTATCGGCTGAAGCGCGAATACTTTCGGGCCCGCGCCGAAGGACGCCCGTTCGAGAACCCGGTGCAGCCGCGCACTCTCGAGTGGCGGAGCTGAGCCGGCGCGGGAGGCGCGGGCAACGCCCGAGGGCGCCGTTCTCTTTTGGGAGTGTCGGCTTTCTTTACACTCGGTTGCGCCGTCGCCACATTAAGCCCAGGCACAGGATAGCCGGGGCGAGCAACGCCAAGCTGGCAGGCTCTGGGACCGGGTCGGCGCTCGCGGTAGAAATGGCGCCAGTTGTCGACAGGTTGACAGATTGAGTGACAGGCGGGTCTAAGACTGACGGCGTGCTCGTGACGTTGTCGGTGCAATTGGAGGCGGTGCCGGCGCAGCCCTGGCTGGGCGGCGGCGAATATGTCGTCCCTCCGGGGTTTGTGACGCTGGCGGTCCCCTGGCCGGGCGGCGGCGAGTATGTCGTTCCCCCGGGGTTTGTGGCGCCGGCGGTGCCCTGGATGGGCGGCGGTGGATCTGTCGTCCCCCCGAGTAACGAGATCTGCATTCCCTGGCTGTAGACGTCGCCGTTCGGCATCATCATGCCCTGGCTGTAGATCTCCCCACCCCAAGCACCGCCATCCGCCATCATCCCTTGGCTGTAGATATCGCCGGACACGGAGCTCATGCCCTGGCTGATGATTTCCGCGACATCGGCCTGCGGATCTTCGATATCCGCTAACGCCGGGCCCGCGAGCATCGTGAAACACAGGGCTCCCGAAAACGCCGTAGAATAAAGTGAGGCTCTAACTTTCATCGGCATACCGTACCCTAGTTTCCGGGATTAAGCAAGCAAATACCGGGCCATATGGCAGACAATGGGACAACAGAATGGTAAATCGTCTCCCGGCCATGATGAGTGGAAATGAAAGTGTAAGAATTACCGACAGGCGATCGCCATTCCAAGGTCGTGAACCACGCATATTTGGCTTGGACCTGAGGGTTGTAGCTCCGATACATGCTATCACAGTGTAAAGAAATCAGACACCCGACCGCGCAACGATGTGCGTTGCCCGGGATCGACGAAGGATTGAGATACTTCCGGAGGGCTCATCCAACTCAACCGCGCTTTAACTCTTGCATCAGCTTTTCCGCCTCGCCCCTGTCTTTGAACGAACCGCCGGAGCCCAGCACGCTTTCAAGCATAGCACGCGCATCGGCCGCGCGGCCGATCCGATGGAGCGCCACCGCGAGGTGGTATTGGATATTCAAGTCTCCGGGTGCCAGGAGATTGGCCGCGTTGAGGTGTGCTAAGCCCGTTTCGGCTTCCCCTAGGTCCAACAGAATCCACCCGAGAGTATCGCTGATATGTGCGTTGCCGGGAGAGATCGTGAACGCCCGCTGAGCCAATTCGCGAGCTTTTCCAAGGTCCCCCTGTCGCTGATAGAGGCAAGCGAGATTGTTCAGCGCGGTCGGGTCGGCGGGGTGGTCATCGACCAGACGCGAGTATTCGTCGATAGCGGCAGCGTTCTTTTCTTGCCCCACATAATAAAACGCCAGTTCCGAGCGGGCAGCTGGATCCTTTGGGTCGGCCTTTAGCCGGGTTTTCAGAAAGGTTTCCGCCTTGGCCGGCATGCCCATACGAACATAAAGGCGGGCAAGAGCAGGCGCGAGACCCTTCTCGGTGGGCCGCAACACGACCGCGTTCTCCAGCAGGGAAACCGCCTCTTGGCCGCGCCCAACTTTCTCGTACAGCTCTGCCGAAACCACGTCATAGATACTGTTGCCCGGATCGGATGCGGCCAATTCCCGGGCCTTGGAGACGGCCGCGTCCACACCGTCGATTGCCGCGTCGGCTCGGATCAGATCGGCTTTGAGCGAGGCATTCTGCGGCTCACGGATGATCGCCTCTTTCAGTATGTCCCGCATCTCGCGAAAATATTTCGCCTGCTTCAGGAGAGAGACATAAGCGGAGCGGATCGGCGTCGAATCCGGCGCGAGTTGGTGCGCCAGCTTGTAGCTTGATATGGCCCCGTCGATGTCGCCGGACTTCAGCTGGCTTCGGCCGAACGCAACGACGACATTCACGTCTCGCGGAAATTGTGCGAAGAGCTCGGCCGCAACGGCCTTCGCGCTGTTCCAATCGCGCCGCAGCTCGTAGAGGGCGACCAGCTTGAGCCCGGGGGTCGGATCGTAAGTGGCGGCGGGGCGGGCGGTGTTGAGCAGGTCTATCGCTTCCGACCATTTCCTCTCTGCGATCGCGAGGTCTGCGAGACCGACAAGGGCCATCGTATCCGTCGGGTTCTTCGCAAGAACATCGCTGTAGGTTCGCCTGGCTCTGTCGATGCGCCCGGTCGTCGCATAGAGCCGGGCCAAGTCGCGAGTGGCCGCCGAAAAATCCGGATTGCGCGACAGCACGGCCTGAAACGCCTTTTCCGCGCCGGCATAATCCCGTTGCGCGACGCGGACCTCTCCGAGCAGAATTTGATAAAGTAGGTTGTCGGGATCCCGCTTGATCAGGGATTTCGCGACTTCTGCCGCCTTGTCAACGTGGCCGGCCCGCAACTCGGCCAATATCAGGGTCGGGCCGGCAACGGCCGCGCCGGTCTCGCCCGAAAACACCTCCTCGAGCTTTGCGAGACCTTGCCCGACTTGGCCGGAATTCATCTCGGCGACCCCGATCTGCGTCTCGATGGCCGCATTCGCGGGGTCGAGTGTGGCTGCCTTTTCGAATTGCTGCAGCGCTGCCTGCGGCTTGCCGTCGGCCATGTAGGCATTGCCGAGCAAGTTCAAGCTCGCCGCGTCTGGCGGCGACTTATCGGCGAGGGGTTTGAGATAATCGATCGCGCGAGGCGCGCCGTGCTGCTGCAAAGCGGCCCGCGCGATGAGCCGTGTCGCGTTCGGATCGGTCGGAAAATGTTTGAGGTAGTCACGCAGGATACTTTCCGCCGGGCCAAATTGTCCAAGCGCAAATTTTGTCGACCCCTGCACATAATATCCATAAGGAAAGGCCGTGAAGGTGGCCCCAATGGCGTGGAATATCTGATCCGCCGCGGTGTAGTTGTGTTGCTTGACATACTCCAAGCCGCGCAGGTAATTCGCCATGAAGTTCTTCGGGCTGGCCTGAAGGATCGGATCGAGATCCTGATCCGCGGCCGCGAATTCACCTCGCGCGACATTGACGTTAGCGCGACTGAGTTGAGCCAGCCGATAATCGGGATCGATCTCGAGCGCTTCGCCGAAAAGCCGCACCGCCCCGTTTGCGTCACCACGCGACCACAGCATATCGCCTTTGACCTGCAGCAGTTCGGCTGATTTCGGGTTGGCGGCGATCGCCTCATCGATCACCCCGACCGCTTCTTCCGGTCGCGTGCCGCTGAGAAACCGAGCGAGCTGGATCCTCGGCTCCACGACGCTCGGGTCCAGTTTGATCGCATCGCGCAATAATGCTTCGGCTCTCGTGTCATAGCCCAGACGGACCGCTGCGGTGCCGAGCGCCGTCCTGACCTTGCTCTCGAGAACCGGGTCGCGGTCGCCGGGCTCGATCAGATCATAGATTTCCTTGAATTCTTTCCGAGCCAGCATTGCGTCGAGTAAAACGGGCAGATAACCCGCCTCCTCGCCCTTGAGGTCGCGGGCGGCGCGAGCCTCGCGCTCAGCCGACGGGACATCTCCGAGCCGGAAATAAAGCCTTGCGATCTTGACATGGATCGCGGGGTCCTGGGGCGAGTTGCGGATCGCGTTCTTCAGTGTGATCAGGGCGGCCTTCGGATCCTGGTCCGCGACATGCTCCCCGCCCTGATTGGCGGTGGCGGGCTCCTTGTCGGCCGCGGCGGGATGAGCCACCGCGAAGAGAGCAACAGCGAACGCAACGGAGCGCCACAAACAACCCGGTTGCAGCTGGGACATCGCCTTCTCACGCGCGATCACGAGGGGTCGAACGCAATCATAGCTTGTCGATGGCTCGTTGCAAACTCGTTTGGGCCGATGCCCGAGCTGTTCTTGTCGGTGCCGAAAGCAGTGTCAAAGAATCCGACACCGCAGGAGGGTCTTCGGCGCCTCTGCCACGACGACCTTCAAGGCCGCAGATCGAGGTCGGGGCTGTTGCTGTCACCCGCGATCTCTCGGGCGGAACGCAACGACCGCCGGAAGCTGGACCGAAGATTGGTTAATAACAATCCCGCAGAAGAGGATTTCTTGGCGCGTGCTTAAAGATTGGGCGGTGATACCTGTGCGCGCAACCCGCCGGTTTTTCTTACACTCAGCTCTAACAGGACCATTATTAACCTTAACTACAAAGGCAAACACTCAACTGGTATAGTTATTGCGCCCATCTCTACCGTTGGGTGATCAGAAAGATCAGGGAACTTCGGTCATGGCAGGTTGGCCGCCGTTAGCAGGACCGATTCTCAGGAGCACTTGGCTCCCGCGCTGGATGACCCTGGCCGCTGCTTTGCGAACCGGCCGTCGGAGTGGCCTGCAAGGCTGAGCCGGGTGACCTGCCGTCTCGCACTGGCGCTATTTCTCAGCGGGGGAGTCGCGCGGGCGACGCTGATCCCGATCAGTAACCCGACGTTCGGTTCGAATTCGCTGATCCTTGATACCAGCACGGGGTTGGAGTGGCTAAACCTTAGGTTTTCACTTAACCTGACCGCGCCCGAGGTGATCAGCGAGTTTGGCCCCGGGCAACAATTCGCCGGTTTCCGCTACGCCACCCTTGATGAATACACCTCACTGTTTTCCGAAGTGTTCAACACTTGTCTGCTCTGCGACCTCGACCTGGCCACCACTGAGAATTTCGCCAACTTGTTTGGACCGACCAGCTTCTCGACCATACTCGGTCAATCGCTCCCCGAGCTCGACGGTCTCTTTGGCGCAGTAATTGGTCCGCCAGGCCCGTCGAGCGTCTATAACGCTACCTATTCTTATGATTTGGTGGCGCCGGACACGCTAGTTGGAATGCAAGATTACGAATTTCTCGGCATCACTTACGATTGCAGCATAGTCGGGTGCGGCAGCTTTCTAGTGCGCACGGCCCCGACTTCCACGATCCCGGAACCGGCCTCGCTCTCGCTGTTTGGTTTGGGTCTGATCGGGCTTGCCATCGTGATGTGGCGGCGCGCAAAACCCGGTCCAAGCCGGCTGTGAAAAGTATTGGAGTGGCAAAATTGGCGCCTTGGCTGCGGTGTATTTACCGCGGTTGCGGCAAACCACATTCGGAAGCGTTTAGGCTTATTGCGAGGGGGCGCTCGGTTCGCCGGCGCCGTAGAGCTCGGCGGCGTCACGGGCGAGCAAGGATCGCGATGCGGGCCGCATGTAGACCATATGGCCACCGTCATAGACCCGCAGTTGAATTGCCGACCGCGTCGCCTCGGGAACCTCCAGCTGGTCCACGAGCCAGCGCGAGCTGAGGTACGGCGTCACCAGGTCGTAGCGCCCGTTGACGATCAAAACCTTCATCGCCGGGTGCTCGAGCAGTGCCGCCTCCAGCGAGGACATCGCCAGGCCTTCGGTGCCGTGCTGTCGTTCGCCTTCCCAGTTCCATTGCTGCGACACGTCGTGGGGCAGCACGCGATAGGGCTGATCGGTGTGAACCCCGAGTGCGTCGGCGAGGTAGGTGTTGAACGCCGTGCCATAGGCGGCGACGGCGGGCTGCAGCACCGGGTCGCCGGGACCTCCGCCATCTTCCGGCCCGGCTGGCGCCACGATCGTGCTGTCATAGAGGCTGACCACCTCTCCCTGGCTCCGCCGCACCTCGCGCGCGAAGATGTGGCGCGGGATGCGGCCACGATAGCGGCGCACGATATCCGCCGGAACCCCGGCGATTTGGGCGACACGGGCGATGAAAGGGTTGCCGGCCGCCGGCTGTCCCTTGAGCCCGGCAAGACCGACCAGGTAGTCCGAGAGCGCAAAGCGCTCGGTCTCCGCGAGGCCGCCGCCGCTAGGAGCTGCGTCGTAGACGGCCGCGGTGGCGGCGTAGGAGGGCAGGATGAAGGCGGCGGCGAGAAGATCGCGTTCTGTCTGATGCAGGGCCGAGAGGTCGAGCGCCGGAGAGACCAGGACGAGCCCCTTTACGATCACGTCGACGTCATGCGGCAGGGTTTGTGCCATCGCCGCCGCCCGGAAGCCGCCATAGCTCTCGCCGACTAGCCAGACCGGCGAAGTCCAGCGCTGATGCCGGGTCAACCAGAGCCGGACCACCGAGCCGAGCGAGGCTATATCGGCGCGCACATCCCAGAAGGGCTTGTCCGGATTTTCCTCCTTGCCCTTGCCGCGGCTGAAACCGGTGCCGACCGGATCGACAAAGACGAGATCGGTAAAGCTGAGCCAGGTCGCCGGATTGTCGACGAGGTGAACCGGCGGGGTCGGCACCGCGCCGCTTGCCGGCGTCTGCAGGATCTGCGGGCCGAGCGCGCCGAGATGCAGAAAGACCGAGGCTGCACCGGGACCGCCGTTGAAGACGAAGCTGACAGGCCGGGCGCTGCCATTCTCACCATCGGTGAGATAGCTGACTGTGAAGATCGATGCGGTCGCGTTGCCCTTGGCGTCGGTCACCGGCAACGTCTCGGCGACCGCCTCGTAGTCGAGCCGACGCTCATTTAGCGCCACGGTATGATGGGTCGCTACCCGCGCGGGCGGCTCGCCATTCGGCTTCTCATCCGCCCGCGAGTCGGGCGTCCAGAGGACGGCCAACAGCAGCAAAGACACGACCGCAATAGATTTCGGCATCGAGAGCCTCGAATTTTGTCCGGATCGCGGACCCGGCTGAGGTCGACAGGTGCGTGCGAACTATGTCAATTCTGTGGGGTCGGGGCGGTAAGCTCGACCACATTATCGAATTTCCGGGGAGGGTCACATGCCGAGTTCCGCCCGCGTTGCGCTGATCACTGGCTGCGGCAAGCCGATCGGCATCGGCAATTCGACCGCCCGCGCGCTCGCCGCGGCCGGTGTCACCGTCGTAGTCTCCGATGTCGTGCCGGCGGGCGTCGCCAACGAGCACAATGTCGAAGGTGACATGGACAGCTCCTGGAATGGGGTCGACAGCCTCGTCGAGGACCTCGTGCGCGATGGCAGAACCGCCTCCTCCACCCTCGGCGACGTCAGCGTCGAGGCGGATGCCGGGCGCATGGTCGAGGAGGTGCTGGGGCGCTACGGGCGGCTCGACATTCTCGTCAACAATGCCGGCGCGCCGCAGGGCGCCGACCGCAACGAGATCGAGGATGTGCCGGTCGAGGCCTGGGACCGCACCATGGGCGTCAACGCCCGCGGCGCGTTTCTGATGTCGCGCGCCGCCGTCCCCGCTATGCGCAAGGCCGGATGGGGCCGCATCGTCAGCGTCTCCTCGAAGGCGGCGTTCCGACCCGGCAAGCATCGCGCCGCCTATGCCGCCTCCAAGGCGGCGATCGTCGGGTTCACCAAGTCGCTCGCCTTCGATCTCGCACCCTGCGGGATCACCGTCAACGCCGTGTGCCCCGGGCCGATCCGCACCTCGCGGGCGATCAGCACCAACCGGCGCGAGTACGGCGACGATCTCGAAATCGGCTTTGCCGAGCGCGCCAAGGCGATCCCGGTCGGACGTTTCGGCAGCCCCGACGAGGTCGCGGCGATGATCGCGTTTCTTGCGTCCGACCAGGCCGCGTTTGTGACCGGCCAGGCGATCGGCGTCGACGGAGGGTGGTGAGGGCGGCTAGGCCGGATGATCAAACCCATGCTCTTCCTGGCCCTGACGGCGCTGCTGACCGCATGCGTCAGTGCGGACAATGTCCGGGCCGCCCCTGAAGACACCTGGACGTGGCAGGTAAACCAGAATTATCAGCGGTTTGCCCATTGCCTCACCGACACCTTGAACAGTGCGCCGGTGCACTCCTGGTTTTACGAAGCGCCTCGGCCGATAACGAGCTTCGACCAGCAGTGGCAAAGACATCGTGTAATCCTGACGGCGATCGATCCCTTGGGCATCGAGCAGGTGCGCATCGAAGTCGACGGCATCGACGAACACGACACACGTATTCTCGCCAGTGCGAAAAACCTCGAAGCGTTGGGAGGCGGCGCGCCGATGGTCTATGTCAGAGCCAATGTCGATGTCTGCGCGCGGGCGTGACGAAAAATCATGGAGTGGGGAGTGTCGAATGAAAAAGATCGAGATCACCGCTTATGGCGCCCCGGAAGAGGTCGCGCATTGCGTCGATGCACCGGCCGTCGGCGACCCCGGCCCTGGTGAAGTCGTTTTCGACATCCTGGCTTTTCCGATCAACCCGGCGGACATCTCGTTCTGCCGCGGCGTTTATCGGCTGCGGCCGCCATTGCCGGCGACACCTGGCGCTGAAGGCCTCGGGCGCGTCATTGCCGTCGGCGCCGATGTCACACACGTCAAACCAAGCGACCTGGTGATTAATATGCAACGCGAGAATTGGGCGCAGCGCCGCCGCGTCAACGCAGAGGACGCGGTGCCGGTCCCGCCGGGGCTGGATCTGGCGCAAGCGGCGATGCTCCGCATTAATCCGCCGACGGCGCTGTTGCTGCTGGAGGATCACGTCGCGCTGAAGCCGGGAGATTGGGTGATCCAGAACGTCGCCAATTCGGCCGTTGGGCGGCATGTGATCGTGCTCGCCAAGGCGCGCGGCCTGCGCACGGTCAATGTCGTGCGCCGCGACGATGTCGCCGGAGAGCTGCGCGACCTCGGTGCGGATGTCGTCGCGAAGGACGGCCCCGATCTGGCCGAGCGCGCCCGCGCAGCCACCGGTGGAGCGCCGATCCGGCTCGGCATCGATGCCGTCTCCGGGGACGCCTGCAAGTGGATCGGGGACTGTGTTGCCGATGGTGGTGTCGTAGTCAGTTATGGGTCGATGTCGGGTCAGGACCCGGTGATGAGCCGCGCCGCGGTAAACATGCGCGGCATCAATCTGACCGGGTTCAATCTCGGCCGCGGCTTGGCGAAGCGCACACCAGAGCAGGTGCGCGGGATCTATGCCAATCTCGCGGCCCAGCTCCGCGACGGCGTGCTCAAGGCGCCGATAGATGCGTTCTACCAGATCGAGGAGATCCGATCGGCACTCATCAGGGCGCAGCAGGGCGGACGACAGGGCAAGGTTCTGGTGCTGCCCAATGGGCCGCTGCAATGACGGAGGCGAGCCATCAAGGCCTGATCCTGGACCAGTTCACGCGTCAGGCGGCAATGTTCAGCACGGCTGCCCCGATCACCAACCCGGACGCATTGCGGATGATCGTCGAGGCCGCTCGGCCGGGACCGGGCGATACGGTTCTCGATGTCGCCTGCGGCGGCGGCATCGTGGTGTGCGCCTTCGCCCCACATGTGCGCCGGGCTACCGGTATCGACGTGACCCCGGCAATGCTCGATGAGGCGCAGCGGCTGGCGGAGGAAAAGGGGTTGACCAATGTCGAGTGGCGGCACGGAGACGGGAATTCTCTGCCGTTCGACGACGACAGCTTTACGATCGTGGTCACGCGCTTCTCGATGCACCATTTCCCCGACCCGGCCGCGGTCCTGCGGGAAATGGCCCGAATCTGCGCGCCCGGCGGACGCCTGGTCGTCGTCGACATGTATGCCTCGCAGGACCCTGCCAAAGCGGCGGAGTTCAACCGATTGGAGCGTCTGCGCGACCCCTCCCACATGCGCTCGCTGACCTTGGCCGAGCTGAAAGGCCTGTTTAGCGAGTCCGGACTGCCGGAGCCCGAGGCGAGCTTCTACGAATTGCGGGACGAGGTGAGCAACCTGCTGGCCCGCTCCTTCCCCGAGCCGGGCGACGACATCAAGATCATCGAGCTGTTCAAGGTGTCTGCCGCGGACGATCGGCTCGGGGTGCCGGTCCATATCGAGGGCGAGCGGATCCACTACGCCTATCCCGTGGCGATCCTCGCCGCGCAACGCCCGGCGCAATGAGCATCCCGGCACCTTTCGAGCGTTATGAGGGCGAGGTTCTGCGTGAGTGGATCGACGCCAACGACCACATGAACCTGGCCTATTACACGGTGCTGTTCGACTACGCGACCGATGCGCTGTTCGACGCCATCGGCATCGGCCGCCAATACAAGGACAGCACCGGCAACGGCACCTTCGTGGTCGAGACGCACAATTTGTACGAGCGCGAGTTGCTGCTCGGTGATCGCGTGCGCGTCGGCACGCAGATCCTCGGCATGGACCGCAAGCGCCTCCATCTGGCGCACGAAATGTTCATGGTCGCCAACGGGCGGCGCGCCGCGACTCAGGAGTTGATGTACCTGCACGTCGACCTCAGGGCGCGCCGCGTCGTGCCGTTTCCAGGCGGGGTGCGGGAGCGCGTCGCAGCCGCAGCGGCGTCGCACGCCCACCTCTCGCCCCCTGACTGGGCCGGGCGTTGGATCGTAATTCCGGCGTAAAGGGTCCCTCACCCTGGCCCTCTCCCCTACCCTTCCCTCCCCCGCAAGCGGACGCACTGCGGGAGAGGATGCCGAGCGAGGCGGGCGAGGGCTCACCCCAACCGCATATACTTCTCCTCGAGCGCGCGCCACCGGGTAGTGCCGACCGCATCTTCGCGCTCCTGGAAGGTGGCAAGATCGCTTTCGATGCGGCTGGTGTCGCCGTCCTCCTTCAACGCCGTCAGCACCTTTTGCGCCGCGCGGATCGCGGCACGATGGGTCTGCGAGGGGTAGATGCCGAGGCGGAACCCCATCGCCGCCAATTCGCTCGCCGGCACCATCGGCGTCTTGCCGCCCTCGAACACGTTGACGAGGGCCGGGCCCGCGACCTCGCGCGCGACGATCCGCAGTTCGTCGATGTTCTGCGGCGCCTCGACAAAGCCGACATCGGCGCCGGCTTCCAGATAGGCGTTGACGCGGTCGATCGAGGCCTGCAGGCCCTCGATGGCCCGCGCATCCGACCGGGCGATGATGACCAAATCGGGATCCCGCCGGGTATCGACGGCAGCGCGGATCTTGCCGACCATCTCGCCGAGGCTGATGACCTCCTTGCCCTCGTAATGGCCGCATTTCTTCGGGCTCACCTGGTCCTCGATGTGGAACGCCGCGACCCCCGACTTCTCGTACTCGCGAACCGTGCGGATCACGTTGATCGCGTTGCCGTAGCCGGTGTCGGCATCGGCGATGACCGGGATGCCGACAGCTTCGACCGTCAACCCGATAAAGCGGACATTTTCCGACAAGGTGAGCAGGCCTAGATCGGGATAGCCGTTGGCCCGCGAGTAGCCGCCTCCCGTCAGGTAGACCGCCTCGAACCCGGCCTGCTCGACGAGCCGCGCCGTCAAGGTGTCATACGCCCCCGGCGCCATCGTGTAGACGCCGCGGCCGATCAGCTCTCTAATTCTCCGTCGGGGTGTCATGCTGCTCTCCTCTGAGGAAATCTGCTTTCCTTTCGGCGCGCCCTGTGGCTCATTGGGGTACAATTTGAGCGCGAGTGCAACCAAAGCGGCGCGCTGAGTTTCGCTACTGCCAAGTTAGGGAGGAATGATCGTGCTGAGGAAGCTCGACCGTCGGACCATCATCACGGCGGCTGCTGCTGCCGGTGTCGCGCAATTGGCGGCGCCCTTCGCGATTACCGCTCGCGCCGCCGACGAGATCAAGTTCGGTCTCGACGATCCGCTGACCGGCACTTATGCCGAGCTCGGCAAAAACGAGCAGATCGGCTGCCAATTGGCGATCGACCAGATCAATGCCAAAGGCGGAATTCTCGGCCGCAAGGCCCAGTTGCTGGTCGAGGATTCGACGAGCGCCGATACCGGCATCGCCGTCCAGAAGGCGCGAAAGCTGATCGAGCGCGACAAAGTCGATTTTCTTCTCGGCAACGTCAACTCGGCGATGGCGATTGCGCTCGGCCAGGTGTCGAACGAACTGAAGAAGTTGCACATCGTCACGGGCGGTCACACCGACTCGGTTACCGGCACCGATTGCCACTGGAACGTCTTTCGCGTCTGCAATACGACACGCATGGAGACCAACTCGGTATCGAAGACCCTGTTCACCAAATACGGCAAGAAGTGGTATTTCATCACTCCCGACTACGCCTTTGGCCACACATTGCAGCAAGGCTTCGAGGCGAGCCTGAAGGAGTTCGGCGGCACCGAGGTCGGCGCTTCTCTGACGCCGCTCGGCGCCACCGACTACTCGTCCTATCTGATCCAGGCGCAGGCGGCGAACCCGGACGTCATCATCTTTCTTACCGCCGGCCAGGACGCGGTCAATTCGCTGAAGCAGGCGGTGCAGTTCGGCCTCGACAAGCGCTTCCACATCGCCGGCGCGCAACAGGAGCTGGAGGTGCTCGAAGGCCTGCCGCCCGATGCGCGCATCGGCACCTGGGTGTTCGAATGGTATTGGGTGCAGCCCAATGTGCCGCACGTAAAGGAATTCGTCTCCGACATCAGGAAGGTGAATGGCGGCAAGGTGCCGACGGCGCGCCATTGGTTCGGCTATGTCGCGGCGTGGACCTGCGCGCTGGTCGCCAACGAGCAGAAGACCCTCGACCCGGTCAAGCTGGCCAAGGCGCTCGAAAACTTCAAATTGCCGCCGGAAATCGCGCTGATGCCGTACGACACCTTTTATCGCGCCGGCGATCACCAGCTGATGCCGACGCTCTATGTCGGCAATGCGGTGGAGAAGGGGCCCGAGCCCGAGGATCTGTTCCAGGTCGATGAGCTGGTCAAGGGCGTCGACGCCGCGCTGCCGGTCGCCGAGACCGGCTGCCACCTGAGATGGCCGGCTCTGAGCCCGCGATACCCTCACCCACCCAGCCCTGGCGGGCTGGGCTCCCCCTCTCCCGCAATGCGGGAGAGGGGCTAAGGTCCGGTACACTTATTGGCCCCTCTCCTGCATTGCGGGAGAGGGTGCCGAGCGGAGCGAGGCGGGTGAGGGTCGACGCAGGCTCGCATCAATGACGCAGCTCCTGCTCTTCAACCTGTTCAACGGGCTGATCATCGGCGCGTTCTACGCGCTGATGGCGCTCGGTCTGTCACTGATCCTGAACCTTTCCGGCGTGATCAATTTCGCGCATGGCGGGTTTTTGGCGATCGGCGCCTATATCGCCTTCATGCTGATCCCGTATATCGGCTTTTGGGGCGCGTTCGCGGTCGCGCCGGTGCTGACCGCGGCCCTCGGCCTCGTCGTCGAGCGCGTGTTGATCCGCCCGCTATACGGCCGCGATCCGTTGTACAGCCTGCTGCTGACCTTTGGCCTCGCCTTCATGCTGGAGGACGGAACGCGCTACATCTGGGGCCCGGCAACCTTGCCTTTCGCGATCCCCGGCTGGCTATCCAGCCCGCTCAGCAGCACCCTCTTTTTTCTGACCGGCTATCGCGTGTTCATGGTGGGGCTGGTGGTAGCGGCAGTGATCGGGCTGTTTCTGATCCTGAACCGCACCCGACTCGGCATGCGGATCCGCGCCGGGAACATTGGATCTGGAGACGGTGTCCGTGCTCGGGGTCAATACCCGCATCTTGCGCAACCTCAATTTCGGGCTCGGCATCTATCTCGCCGGCCTGGCGGGGGTTCTCGCCGCCGGCATGCTCGGGCTGCAGCCGACGATCGGCAGCACGCTGATCATGCCGAGCTTTGTCGCGATCATCATCGGCGGCCTCGGCAGCCTGCCGGGAACCCTGTTGGGCGGTTTGCTGATCGGCGTCGCCTCGGGGATTACGACGGTGTTCTTCCCGTCGGCGAGCGAGGCGGTGATTTACGTGCTGATGGGGCTTGTCCTGCTGGTCAGGCCGCGCGGCCTGTTGGGTGAGGAAGGACGGTTCTAGTGAACGTGCTCGGCAGGCGGGCTCCCGATGTTGCGGTCTGGCTGCTGCTGCTCGCGCTGCCCTATTGGCTCAATTGGGTGGGCGGCTATACGTCGCTGGGAAGCCGCGTCCTGGTACTGGGGCTCGCCGCGATGTCGCTGAATTTCCTGTTGGGCTTTACCGGCGTTCTGTCGTTCGGCCATGCCGCCTATTTCGGCCTCGGTGTCTACGGTGTCGGCCTCACGATCAAATACCTGGTGCCGAGCACATTGGTCGGCATGGCGATCGGGGTGATCGCCGGCGCGATAGCCGCAGCACTGATCGGCTTGTTGATCGTGCGCCTCCGGGGCATCTATTTCGCAATGGTGACGATCGCCTTCGGCCAGGTGTTTTACTTCATTGCCTATCGCTGGAATTCGGTCACGGGCGGCGATGACGGGCTCTCAGGGTGGCACCGCATGCCGATCGATTTGGGATTTCCCACCGTCGACATCCTCGGCGATGACAAGGCCTTCTATTATTTGGTTCTGGTCTGTTTCGCCATGGCGGTCGCGATCATGGCGGCGCTGCTGCGCTCGCCCTTTGGCCGCACCTTGCTGGCGATCCGCGAGAACGAGCGGCGCGCGCGGTTTCTCGGCATTCCCGTCGACCGGCACATCTGGCTGTCCTGGGTCATCTCGTGCCTGTTCGTCAGCCTGGCCGGCACGCTCTACGCAATGCTGAACAATTTCGCCGATCCGCACGATCTGCGCTGGGACCAGTCGGGGGATTTCGTGATCATGGCGGTTCTGGGCGGGATGCGCGCCTTCTGGGGGCCGCTGATCGGTGCGGCGATCTTTGTCGTGCTGCAGGATTATGTCTCGAGCGAGACGGCGAACTGGATGTCGTTCATCGGGCTGTTCTTCGTGCTCGTCGTGCTGTTCTTCCCGCGCGGCGTGCTCGGCATAATCCAGCGCAGGGCCACGCCGTGAGCCTGCTCGAGGTCGAGAACGTCTCGCGCCACTTCGGCAGCCTGGTCGCTGTCCGTGACGTGTCGATGTCCGTCGAGGACGGCGAGCTGCGCGCGGTCATCGGTCCCAATGGTGCGGGGAAGACGACCTTTTTCAATCTGATCAGCGGATTTCTGGCCCCGACCTCCGGCCGCATCCTGTTCGACCGAGAGGACATCACGAATTTATTGCCGGCGCGGCGCGTGTGGCGCGGGATCGCGCGTACCTTTCAGGTCACCGAGATCTTCCCCGAGCTGACGGTGCGGGAAAATCTGCGCATCGCCGTCGAGGTTGCGGCTGGCTATCGGCTGCGGCCATGGATCTCTCGCCATCGCCGATGCCGAGATCAGCACACGCGTCACCGATCTTTCCGACAAAGGGGGGCTCGCCGACAGGGAGGACCGGCCGGTTGGCGAACTGAGCCACGGCGACCAGCGCGCCACCGAGATCATGATGGCGCTGGCGCTGAACCCACGGCTTCTGCTGCTCGACGAGCCGACCGCGGGGATGGGCGATCAGGAGACCTACAACATCACCGCGCTGATTCGCCAACTGCACCAGGACCACAAGCTCTCGATCGTGCTGATCGAGCACGATATGCGGGTCGTCTTTCACCTCGCCGACCGCATCATGGTCTTGGCCGAAGGAGCGACGCTGGCCGAGGGCACGCCACAGGAGATCGCCGCGAACGAAGCCGTGCAGGCCGCTTATCTGGGGCAAGCGGCATGAGCAGCGCGGTGCTCGCGGCCGAAGGCCTCCACACCTTCTACGGCAAGAGCCACATCCTGCACGGGGTCGGCCTGGAAGTACGCGAAGGCGAGATCGTCACCCTGTTGGGGCGCAACGGCGCGGGCAAGACCACGACCTTGCGGAGCTTGGTCGGGCTCACGCCGCCGCGGAACGGCGCGGTGCAGATCTTCGGCCACGCAACGACAGCCTGGCCGCCCTATCGGATCGCCGCGCTCGGCGTCGGTTATGTGCCGGAGGGGCGCCACATCTTTCCCAACTTGACGGTCGAGGAGAACCTCAAGGTGCCGCTCGAGCGGCCGGGTCCGTGGACGATCGCGCGCATCCATGCGCTCTTTCCGCGCCTCGCAGAGCGCCGCGGCAACAAGGGCCGCCAGCTCTCGGGCGGCGAGCAGGAGATGCTGGCGATCGCCCGCGCGCTGATCCTCAATCCGAAGCTGCTGATCCTCGACGAGCCGTCGCAGGGCCTCGCCCCGCTGATCGTGCGGGAGGTCTTCAAGGTTGTCACCTCGGCGCGCGAGGAAGGCATCTCGATCCTGCTGGTCGAGCAGAACGTGCGCGCGGCGACCGAGATCGCCGACCGCGCCTATGTGCTGGACGACGGACGCGTCGTCTATTCCGGCGCGGCCGGCGAATTCGCCAAGGATGAGGAGCGCGTCCGAGCCCTGGCGGGCGCCAGCGCCGAAGCCTGGGAGGGCGCCGAGGCGGAGTGAGCTTATTTCGGCGCCGCTGCCGAGGGGTGAAACAGCCGCTCGCCATTGACTCTCGTACGCCCCCATCGCGGCCTGTCCCTCGGTCGAGGCGAGCCAGTCGGCCAGCCGGCGGGCGGGCTCCTGCTTGGCCTCCGGGTGCTTCATCGGGTCGAGCAGGATCACGTCGTACCGGTTCAGCAGTCGCGGATCGCCTTGGACGAGCACCGTGAGGTCGCGCTTGTTGCCGAAACTGAGCCAGGTGCCGCGGTCGGAGAGGGTGTAGGCGCCCATCGCCGTAGCCGTGTTGAGAGCCGCCCCCATTCCGCCGCCGATGTCGCGGTACCATGAGCCCCCGCCGGTCTTGGCCGGGTCGATGTCGGCCGCCCGCCACAGGCGGTGTTCGAGGGCGTCGGTCCCACTCTTATCGCCGCGCGACACGAAAGGCGCGCCAGCCTGGGCAATCGCGGTGAACGCCGCGACCGCAGCCCGACCACCGGCGATGTGCGCTGGGTCCGAGCGCGGGCCGACCACGATGAAGTCATTCCAGGCGATCTGCCGGCGCTCGGCGCCGTGGCCCTCGGCGACGAATTGCTGCTCGGCCTCGGGATCGTGCACCAGCACCAGATCGGCGTCGCCCCGCGCCGCCGTTGCCAGCGCCTGGCCCGTACCCTGTGCGAGAACGCGCACCGAGATGCCGGTCTTGTCGGTGAATTCCGGCAGGATGCGCGCGAGCAGCCCCGAATTTTCGACCGAGGTTGTCGAGGCCAGCACGATTGTCTCGCCGGCGCCGGCCCGGCCGGCGACCAAGATCACGCAGGCGGCCAGGACCGCCGCTACAAATCCAAGCCGCATCCCTATCCCTCCTCATCGGCTCCGAGCGCGAAGATGGTCGCACTGACGGCGACGCTGATGCCGATCAGCACAAGTCCGAGGCCGAGGGCCATCGAGAGATTACCCTTGCTGGTTTCGAGAACGATCGTCGTCGTCATCGTTCGCGTGTAGCCGGCGATGTTACCCCCGACGATCAGAATGGCACCCACCTCGGAGATCGTGCGGCCAAAGCCGGCGAGAACGGCGGTGACCAGCCGGCGCCGCGCCATCGCCAGCAGATGCGGAATGGCGCGCAGCCGCGTCGCGCCATCGACCTGGAGCGCGCCACCGTATTCCGCCCACAAATCGGCCGACGCACTGTGCACGAACGCGGTCACAATCGGCAGCGCCAGCACGGTTTGCGCGAGCACCATGGCGCCCGGTGTGAACAGGATGCTCAGTGCACCCAGCGGACCCGAGCGCGAGAGCAGCAGGTAGAGCGCAAGACCGACGACGACCGGGGGGAGTCCCAGCAAGGCATTGAACGCCACGATCAGGATCCGGCCGCCCGGAAAGCTGTAGACAGCGAGGGCCGCGCCCAAAGGAGTCCCGAACACCGTCGCCAAAGCGGTGGCAGAAAGGCTTACCGCAAGGGAGAGCGCGATGATCGGCCCGAGCGCTCCCGCGTCCAGGACGGCCCACAAATCCCAGTTGGACACCGATCAGCAGAACCCGGCACGGCAGCGGTCGACCAACGAGATTGTCGATGTTCGCCGTCGCTGTCCAGGTTCCGGGGGCGCCCTCCTGGCGACAGCCTCGCCGCCGGGTCTGCCAGCTAATGTCCCGAACCGTAGCGCCGGCTCGACGCACCGGTCGACCAGCGCTCGTTTTCGAGCCGCTGTCGGCCTTCGCTGGCCTTTAGCAGGCTGCGGCCGCCGGAAGCGGCGTCGGGATCACGGCTTTCCTTTTTGGGAGCTGGTGCGCGCTCGCGGCGGAGTTCCTCCATACGCGCACGGATCGTCGCAAAGTCGTCGGCAGCGCGGGGTCTGGTCACGTCTCCTCCTCGAAATTGGCAGAGCCTCGGCGAGGCTCATGTTGCTTGTTAACGAAACCTTCAGCCCATGCTGGCGCAAGGGCGGGGCTCGGGCAAGGAAAAATCAAGCACCCGACGCGAGCGTCCGACGTTGCTTCTCACCGCGAATATCCGCTTGCATTGGAAGGCGAGGTAGGCCACCTGACCAAATAATGGCCACGCTCGACGACATCGTTTCGGCAGCGGCGAAGGTGTTTCGGATCAAAGGCTATCATGCCGCCACCGTCCGCGACATCGCCGACGAGGTCGGCATCCTGAAGGGCAGCCTCTACCACCATTTCGACAGCAAGGAGGAATTGCTCTACCTGGTTGTCAAGGAGCCGATCGCGCAGATGTACCGCACGATCAGCGAGATCGCCGCCGCGGACGGGACCGCCACGGAAAAGCTGCGGCGGGCGATCTCGGCTCATCTCGAAGCCTTCGACCGCCACTACCCGCACCTCTTCGTCTACCTTCGCGAGCGCGAGGCGGTAAAGCGCCGCTTCCGCGAAATGATCGGCTTTTCGCCAAAGGAATACGAGCGCTGCTGGCAGCAGATCATTCGGGAGGGCGTCGAGACCGGCGAATTTCGCGCCGAGCTCGACATTCAGGTCGCCTCTTACGGCCTCTTGGGAATGCTGAACTGGCTCTACAAATGGTACGACCCGCAGGGCCGCCTCGGCGTGCAGGAGGTGGCCGAGCAATTCACCTCACTGGCGCTCGCCGGCCTCGCCGTCGCCACCGAGGGGCCAATGCGCCGCCGCGGCAAACCGGTGCGCTGACGCGAACTTTCGCGCTGCGGCTCAGGCGAGTTCAGAAGACGTCGGGCAAGAGGAGCATCGGGTGAGATCGGTCGAACCCTTCAAGGCTCCAGTGGTAGACTCGTTGTCGGTGCGCGTCGTCGTCAACTCGGTCTTCGACCAGTTCATGCCGAAAGCGACTCACCCGATGGTCACGATCGAGCATGTCGGCCGTATTCGGAACAATTTCAACTCGACACTGGCCGGCGAGTGGGGACTGTCGCTGCATCTCGAATCCCGCAATGCTGGTGCAGAGGCTCAATACCTCCTCGACTTTGGTTATACCTCGGAAATCCTGGTGCGAAACCTCACGCTGCTCGGCATCGAGCCCGAGCGGCTCAATGGCCTCATTCTGAGCCACGGACACCGCGACCATTATGGCGGGCTGCCCGGTTTCGTCGCCCATTATCGCGACCATATGCGCGACGATCTGCGGCTTTTTGCCGGCGGCAAAGAGAGTTTTCGCGAGAAGTGGATCGAGTCGCGCGATGAAGAGCCTGCTTCCTGGGGAGCGCTCGACCGGGCGGCGCTCGAAGCGGCGCGGGTGGAAACCGTGTGCTGCGACACTGCGCAAGCCTTGGAGGGACCCTTTACTACCGGCAACATCGCGCGCCAGTCATTCGAACGGGTATTGCCCAACACATTGATCGAGCCGACGCCGGCGGATCATTTCACCGAAGAGGAGCGCCGCGGGCGGCTCGTCCCGGACCGGCATCCCGACGAGCACGCCACCTGCTATATCGTGCGGGATCGCGGTCTTGTGGTGATCTCCTCCTGCAGCCACTGCGGTGTGATCAATGCGATCAGGACCGCGATGGCGGTCTCCGGCGTGGACAAGCTGCACGCCGTCCTCGGCGGCTTTCATCTGGGCGTTGCACCGCCGGAATACGTAGACCACACGATCAGCGAGATGAAGGCCCTCGCGCCCGATGTGATCATCCCGATGCATTGCACTGGCCGTACCTTCCTCGCCAAATTGCGCGCCGAGATGCCGGACCGCCTGATCGACTGGAACACCGGAAGCCGTTTCATCTTCGGTGTGTAGAGGCCGGCGCGATCTCCTACCCTCCGCGGCGGGCCAGCGCGTCTCTTCGCCGACCCGGGCGGACCGGTCTGCTCGCTAACGGCGTCTGGCTCGTGTGCAGAAACCTTCCTCACCCGGTGTGCCGCTGGGATTGATGGTCAGTGTCTACTTCCGCGGTTGTCGGCAGCGAGCGCCGAGCACCCAATTCGCCCGTCTCCGTTTTTTCACTCTTCCGAGTCAAAATCCGTTTGAAAATCAGCAGGGATCAGGTCAAACAGTTTGGGCACGACCGACGGGATGGCTGGCTTACGTGCGCCGGATTTCCCATGCCAAAAACATGTCACATGCGCCTCAAGACTTCTTTTTTTGACTGTGTCCCGCAGCGTCACAAGCCTGTTCACGTCTCCCGGCGCAGGGAACAACAATGTAAGCAGGAACCCCACGTGATCCATCAGGTCGTTTCCAGGAATTAGCTTGTCAGTAGACAAATACCATATCCCGGCACGTTCATGCTCGTCGCCTTTCTTGATTATCTTGGTAGGCTGAATATGCATAATTTGCGAGATTTGGTCATGATCTAAACGATATCCAGCAAATCGCAATGTAGCAAACGTTTTTATTGCGGTGCTCAGATCTCGCGGTGGATGTCGCCAAGCCATTCACCCTTCTCGTCCGTGACCGAGCCGTCATCGTATATCAACACCCGATCCTTCGCACCAGGTTGTTCGCCGCTTTGATTTTATGGATCGCCTCCCGCAATTGCCACCGCTCGATCCGCAGCTGGTCACTAATAGCTTTGGTGTAGGGTTCCGTCTCAGCTTATCCCAGATTAGGCGAGCCATCTGGCAGCTGTAACCGCAATGGCCGCCATCTGGCAAACGGTCGCCCAGTGCGCAGTTACCGGGTGGGCATACAGCAAGAGCCGTTGGTTGATCTGCCAATACCGAGCTGTGAGCCCCCAATTGCGACCGGTCCTCCAAACGCGCGGGAACGGAGGCTCGCACCGCCGGCGCCTAGCCTGGCGGTTACCACATTCTCAGAAGAGCTTTAGTTGTGGGTTCGGCAGTCACATACGCCCTTTTTGTCGCGTAACACGCCGGTCGGGGTTGACAGCCCCGCGCATGGAGGCATAGCGTCGCTTAAAACCAAACGGGCGTTTGGTTGCGGGCTTCGTCAGGCAACCCGAAAGGAGCTGGGTTATGGGTCGCGCTTACAACGTCATCGACGCCGACGGTCACATTCTCGAGCCGCTGGATCTCTGGGACAAATACATCGACCCGGCCTTCCGCGACCGGGCGCCGCGGATCGTCAAGGGAGAGAATGGCAAGGAGCGGCTCATTATGGAGGAGCACGCGGTTGGCGACGGCCGGCTCGGCATCGGCCGTATCGGCGCGGTCGGCGCGCGGCAGGGCGTCGTCGAGGGCGACACAATGGCCTATAAGGACGGCAAGCCCGGCGGGTTCGATCCGCACAAGCGCATCCCCGACATGGATGCCGACGGCATTGACGCCGCCTTTCTTTACCCTAGCCTTGGACTCTTTTCCGGCGCGATTCAGGATCCGCCGCTCGCCGCAGCGACCTGCCGCGCCTACAACCGCTGGCTCGCCGATTACTGCAAGCCCTATCCCGACCGCCTGTTCGGCGTGGCGATGCTGCCATTGCAGTCGGTCGACCTGGCGATCGCCGAGATGCGCTTTGCCAAGAAGGAGCTCGGGTTCCGCGGCGGCTTCATCCGGCCGAACCCGTACAACAACAAGATGATCCACCACCCCGATTACGAGCCGTTCTGGGCCGCGGCCGAGGATCTCGATTTCTCGATCGGCTTCCACGAGGGCGCATCGAGCGGCATGCCGACGGTTGGCGTCGATCGTTTCGAGGGGCGCGGCGCGCGGCACATCATCTCGCACACGATGGAGATGATGCTGGCCTGCATGAGCGTCATCTGGGGCGGGGTCTGTGAGCGCCATCCGAAAATCCGCATCGCCTTCCTCGAATCGGGCGGCGGCTGGATCGCACCTTGGCTCGACCGCATGGACCGGCATTTCGATGACCAGGGCTTCAATGATTCCGGCCTGACAACGCGGCCGAGCGAGCTCTTCCAGCGCAATTGCTGGATTTCCTTCGAGCCCGTCGAGGGCAGCATCAAGGCGCTCGCCGACTATATCGGGCCGCACAAGATCCTGTGGGCGACCGACTATCCGCACCCGGACGGCTTTTTCCCCGGCGCGCCGAAAATGATCATGGACCGCATGGAAGGGCTGTCACCGGAGACCAAGCACCAGGTCATGGCCGGCGGCGCTATGGGGTTGTACGGGCTGAACTGACCCTCACCCACCCAGCCCTTCGGGCTGCGTCCGCCCTCTCCCGCGGTGCGGAGAGGGGCCTTGGATGGCGCCTTGTAGCCCCCTCCCGCACCGCGGGAGAGGGTGCTGAGCGCAACGAAGCGGGTGAGGGTTTTTTTCTAGTACCAAGCGCTTAGGTCCGCAACGGAGGTCATCAGGAGGGAGGATTATGGCTACTGCAGATTCACGATGACATGTTCACCCCAGATGTCATCACCGATCCCTATGCGTATTATGGCCGGTTACGGGACGAAGATCCTGTACATTGGAACGATGCTTACGCGTTATGGGTCGTCACCCGGCATGACGATCTGGTTTGGCTGACCCGGCATCACGAGCTGTTTTCGTCAGCTGTCTTCAAAAACGACCCGCGGCCGCCTTATCCCGACATCGACGAGTCCGATCTGGGGCTCTACGAGTATGTCAGGAATTACCAGGGCGACCAGTTCATCCAGCACGACCGGCCGGAGCATCTGGAGATGCGCCGCGTGGTCCACGGCTACTTCACGCCCAAATCGATGGAAGCCTGGCGGCCCTTTGTCCAGAAAGCCGTCAAGGAGCTCCTCGACGCGGCGGAGGAGAAAGGGCATATGGACGTCATGCGGGACCTGGCGACCCCGTTGCCGGTGCTCGTGATCGCCCAGATGATGGGCGTTCCCGAAAAGGATCGGCCCTATGTCCGGCAGCTGGCCGAAAAGCTCCTTTACATCGGCCGCGGGGAGTACGACCGCATGAAGCCGCTGACCGAAGGCATGCGCGGGCATGGTCGAGTATGTCTCGCCGCTGGTCGACGAACGCATCGTCAATCCGGGCGATGATTTCATTTCGGTCCTGGCGAGCGGCGAAAAACACGGCGTCTTCACCCGGCACGAGGTGCTGGTCAATACCTCGCTGCTGCTATTGGCCGGGCACGAGACGACGATCAACCTGCTGTGCAACGGCACATTGGCGTTCATGCAGCATCCCGACCAATGGGCCTTGCTCAAACAGGACCCTGCGGGTCTCGCCAAGCGAGCGACCGAGGAGTGCCTGCGCTACAATTCACCGGTCAAATCTCGATCCAGCGGATCGCCTCGCAGGATGTCCAGATGCGCGGAAAGGTGTTGGAAAGGAACGACCGCGTCCGCTGGTTCATCTCTTCGGCCAATCGGGATCCTGGCATGTTCCCGAACCCGGAAAGGTTCGACATCACCCGGTGGCCGAACCAGCATGTGGCCTTTGGGGCGGGCGTGCATCACTGCCTGGGCGCGACCCTGGCGCGCGTCGAGGGTCAGGAGGTATTCAAGGCCTTGGCAGAGCGCTTCCCGGCGTTGCAGGTGGAGACCGAAGAACTGGAGTATCAGCCCAGCATCACGTTCCGGTCGTTGAAGTCATTGCCGGTCACCTGGCAATAGGGGGCGGTCAGTGGCCCGCAAATTGCGCGTCCGGGTAGACCACGACGCATGCGTCGGGAATGCCATGTGCGAGACGATCGCCCCAAAGGTGTTCCGCCTCAACGACAATCGCCAATCGGAGGCCGTCGATCCCGCAGGGGATACGGTCGAAAAGATCCTGGAGGCGGCGGAGAACTGCCCCGTTAGCGCGATCTTCGTGGAGGACGCCGAGACCGGCGAACAATTGTTTCCCTAACTGCAGCTGCCCCTTACCCTCCCGCTGCGCGGGAGCGGCGCCTTCCTCTCCCCGCTCGCGGGGAGAGGGTCGGGCTGAGGGGCATTTCAGAGAGGTGTGCCGGGCGGAAATACCGGCTGCCGCTTTTCGCGGTGCGAGGCCAGGCCCTCCTTCACCTCGGCCCGGTGAAGCCCGAGGAACTCCAGCGCCAGCGACGCATCGAAGGTCGGCCCCATCGCGCGCAGCCAGTTGTTCAGCGCGTATTTGGTCCAGCGGATCGCGCTCTGCGCGCCCTCGGCCAGCCGGGTGGCGATTTCTACGCCTTGGCGTCGAGCTCGGCGTCCTCGACCGCGAGCGAAATCAGCCCGATCCGCTCGGCTTCCGCGCCGAGCACCTGGTCGCATAGCAGCAGATAATATTTGGCCCTGGCGATGCCGCACAGCAGCGGCCAGACGATCGCGGCGTGGTCGCCGGCTGCGACGCCCAGCCGCGTATGGCCGTCGATGATGCGGCAATCCTTGGTCGCAATGGAGATGTCGGCGAGGATGCCGCAGACCAGGCCGGCACCAACCGCGACGCCGCGCATCGCGCTGACCACCGGCTTGTTGCAGTTGATCACATTGTAGACGATGTCGCGCGCTTCCTTCCATTGCCGCGCGCGCGCGGTCGAAATCATCGATGTTCTCCTGGATCATCGCGAAGTCTCCGCCGGCCGAGAATACCTTGCCGGCGCCGGTCAGGATCACGGCATTGACGCTGGCGTCGCGATCGACATCGCGCCAGATATCGCCGAGCTCGGCATGCAATGCCGCATCGGCCGTGTTCATCCGGCCGTTCTCCATCGTGATGCGCAGAACCTTGGGATGCGGGCGATCGAATTTCAGCCGCGTGTAGCGGGCATAGGGATCGGTCATCAGCGCCTCCAGCTATAACGACTACTCAATTCGGCCGCACAGTTACCGGCAGGCTGGCCAGTGCGCGCAATGTGTTGTTGTAGCGGCGGCGGGCAGGGCCGGTGATCTCGATCGACCGGGCCTTGCGGGCGAGCGCCGAGAGCACGCATTCGCCCTCCAGCCGGGCCAACAGCTGGCCGACGCACTGATGGATGCCGCTGCCGAAACCGACATGCCCAATGACGCGGCGGTTGATGTCAAAATCGTCCGGGGATTCCCAACGACGCGGGTCGCGGTTGGCGGCGCCGAGGAACATCAGCACCTTCTCGCCTTCATCGACGGCAATGCCGCCGATCTCGACCGGGGGGTCGTCGTGCGGAAGAACGTCTGCACTGGGCTCTCGTAGCGCACTGCCTCCCGTCGCTGGCCCGGGCCGCGTTCGGGTCGGTCTCCAGCACCAAGCTCCTTGGACGCCACGCCTTCTCCTTGGCAAAGTCGGTCAGACCGGCGCCGCGGCTCGAACAGAAGGTCTGCCAATCATTGAGGATCGCGTGGACCTGCTCCCAGCGCGCCGCGGCCCACACACCATAGCGCGACAGGCGAGCGATTGGACCGGCTTCGCGCAGTTCCTCGTGGGCGGGGAACGGGTTCTCGAAAAACTCCCGGCAAAAAGGATCGACTTCCGAGACCGAGGATGCCGACGTGACCATATCCCCCTCCAATCGACGTAGGGAGAGGTTACGCCTTCGAAGAAATCTGACAAGAATGACGTGCGGTGTCGCCGGCCCCTTACCCCGTGGCTGCGCACGGTTGAACGAAATCCCGGGGTGGCTGTTCTCCTGCTGCGGGAGAAGCCAGCATGCAGGAGCCGGCGGGGGCGCTGACGTGCCCGCTCGCCCCGCGCCAAGTCACGGGAGTGAGAACTTTGAGCGGGAGCGACAGAGCCCCTCCGGGCTACGCAGGTCTGGACGACATCCTAGGCGGCGGTTTCGTCCTTGCACGTATCCACCTCGTCGAAGGCAAGGCGGGCACCGGCAAAACGACTTTGGGCATGCAGTTTGTCCTGGCCGGGCGCGAACGGGGCGAAAAGGTTCTCTTCATCACCATGTCCGAGACCCGCGACGAGTTGCAGGCCGTGGCGGTCACCCATGGCTGGTCGCTGGAGGGCATCGAGATTTCCGAGCTCGTGCCCCCCGATGCCGCGGAGGGAGACGAAAATCGGCAGACGATGTTCCGCCCCTCGGAAGTCGAGCTTGGCGAGACGATGCGGTTGCTGTGCGGTGAGATCGAGCGCATCGACCCAGTGCGCATCGTCCTCGAACTCGCTTTCCGAGATGCGGCTGCTGGCGCAGAACCCGCTGCGTTATCGGCGACAGATTTTCGCGTTGAAGCACTTCCTGGGGCCGCGGCGTGCGACGGTGCTGATGATCGACGACGAGACGTCGGAAAGCCACGATTTGCAGCTTCACAGCATCGTCCACGGCGTGGTCACCTTGGAGGAATTGGGGCTCGACTACGGCGCGGAGCGGCGGCGGTTGCGGGTGACGAAAATGCGCGGGGTTAAATTTCGCGGCGGCTATCACGATTACGCGATCCGAACCGGCGGATTGGAAGTGTTTCCCCGCCTCGCAAGTCGCGCATCCGGGAACCCTCCCGAAGGAGGTCATTCGCAGCGGTTCAGAGCAGCTCGACGCGATGCTCGGCGGGGGTCTGCGCCGGGGCACCAGCGCGCTGCTCGTCGGCCCCGCCGGGTCCGGGAAGTCCTCAGTTGCCCTCAGCATCGCATACAATGCGGTAAAACAGGGCGAGTGCGCCGCCCTCTTCGCCTTTGACGAGGGGACCGAGAGCATCATCGAGCGGGCAAGTGGGATCGGGATAGAGATCGGCCCGCTCATCGCGTCCGGTGATATCGCCCTGCATCAAATCAATCCCGCAGAGATGTCGCCGGGCGAGTTCACTGCGCTCGTCTGTCGAGGCGTCGACCGAGCGGAACGCCACCGTCGTCATCATCGACAGCCTTAACGGCTATCTGCAGGCGATGCCGCAGGAACGCTTTCTCGCACTCGAGATACACCAATTGCTCTCCTACCTGAACCAGCAGGGGGTATTGACGATCTTGGTCATGGCCCAGCATGGCCTCGTCGGCGTCGTGGAATCACCGATCGATCTCAGCTATCTCAGCGACGCCGTGCTGCTGTTGAGGTTTTTCGAGGCTCAGGGGAAAGTTCGCAAAGCGATCTCGGTCTTGAAGAAGCGCGTCGGCACTCACGAAGACACCATCCGCGAGCTCCGAATGACGGCTCAAGGGCTGCAAGTCGGCGAGCCTATGACCGACTTCCAAGGCATCATGTCGGGAATTCCCACTTATGTTGGATCGCAGCCGATGATCGAGCGCCGCGTGTAATGACACACATGGATGAGGCGGCTCTCCGCTCGCGCGTCCTGATCCTGGCGCCGGTGGGCCGCGATGCCGCGTTGACCGGGTTGCTTCTCGACCGTGGCGGTATAAAGAGCGTCGTGTGCTCCGACCTGCACGAACTGAGCGGAACCTCGTCGAGGGCGCTGGTGCCGCAGTAATCACCGAAGAGGCGCTGATTGGGCAAGATATAAGCGGTCTCGTGGAATGGGTCGCGCACCAGCCCTCCTGGTCGGATTTCCCCTTTATCATCCTGTTGGAGCCGGGAGCCTCGGCCGAGGGGTGGGGCCAGGAGCGTGACGCGCTGCAGCAGTCGGTAACCTGACCTTGCTGGAACGCCCAGTCGGAACCGCGACCCTGGTCAGCGCGGTCCGCGCGGCTTTACGTGCGCGAGGACGCCAATACGAGGTGCACGACGCTCTCGAGGCGCTAACGACCAGCGAGCGCCGCTATCGCACTCTGGCCGAAGCGCTGCCGCAACTGGTATGGACCAGTGCCCAGATGGCGAGCGTGATTATTTCAGCCGCCAATGGGTCGAATACACCGGCATCCCGGAGGAAGATCAGTTCGGCTCCGCATGGCTCGACAAGGTCGTCCATCCGCAGGATCGGGAACGGGTTCGGGAGCGCTGGATCGCGGCGGTGCGAGGCCGGGACACTACGATTTGGAACTTCGGATCCGTCGCGCCGACGGCCAGTATCGCTGGTTCAAGGCGCGCGCGACCCCGGTTCGCGACGACGGCCGAACCGTCAGGTGGTTCGGCACCTGCACTGATATCGCCGACATCGTCGAGGCGCGGAGACACCTTGAGGCGCAGCGGGGAGCAGCTGGAGCGGCTGGTGGCCGAGCGAACCCGCAGTCTCGCTGCTCGGCGAACGACCGATTACCGCCGAGATCGCCGAGCGCCAGCGAACCGAGGAGGAGTTGCTGCAGGCGCAAAAGCTCGAGGCGGTCGGGCAGCTCACTTCCGGCGTCGCCCACGATTTCAATAACCTGTTGACCGGTGTTCTCGGCAATCTGGAGTTGTTCGAGCGCCGGCTGAAGAGCCAGGAATCGCTTCGCCGATTGCGGGCGGCGCGCCTGGCGGCCGAACGGGGCGCGCGATTGACCCATCAGCTGCTCGCCTTCTCGCGCAAGCAGCGCCTTGCCCCGACCCCGCTCGATCTGAACCGGCTGGTCAGCGAAGCCAGCGACATGCTGTTCCGCACGATCGGCGCCACCGTACGCATCGAGACCGTGCTGACGGAGGGACTGTGGCCGGCATTGGTCGATCCTACGCAGATCGAGCTGGTCCTGCTGAACTTGGCGATCAACGCACGCGACGCGATGCCCGAAGGCGGCCGGCTGACGATCCGCACAGCCAATGTGAGCCGGAGTGACGCGGCTGCGGACCTGTTCCCGGCGATTACGTGATGATCTCGGTAGCGGATACCGGTGAGGGCATGTCCGACGAGGTGGTGAAACGGGCGGTCGAGCCGTTCTTCACGACAAAGGAGATCGGGAAAGGGAGCGGTCTCGGCCTGAGCATGGTGCATGGGGTGGCGACCCAGTCGGGCGGCGGTTTGCATATCGAGAGCCGCCTCGGGCGCGGCACAACCGTCAGCGTCTTTCTGCCGCGAGCCCGCCATATATCGGCAGCGGCGCGAGGGCTGAAGCGCCAATCGACGCAATCCAGGAACGGGCAACCATCATGGTCGTCGACGACGATCCGGACGTGCGGGAGGTAGCGGTCAGCAGCCTCGAAAGCCTGGGCTACCACATGCTGGCCGCCGAGAACGGACCGGCGGCGCTCGATCTGCTGGCGCGAAGCGGGCCGGTGGACTTGCTGATCGTGGACATGGCGATGCCCGGGATGAACGGAGTGGAGCTGATCAAGCCGGGCGCGCGAGCGCTGGGGCGATCTCAGAGCAATGCTGGTCACCGGCTACGCCGACGTTGCCGCCTTCGCGCCGGCCGACAGCGATCTCGTTCTCCAAAAGCCGTATCGTCTGGAGCGGCTGGCCGAAACCGTCGCCGATGCGCTGCGCGGCGAGGTGCCCCAGCCGGGATCGCCTCAGGCGGGATCGCCTCAGGCGGGATCGAATGTGATTGCAATAAAGCCGGCGCCGCGGAGGGCGTAACGTCGCGCCGCAGGGCCGATCCGATGACCAGCAATTCACTCGACATCCGCCCGATTGCTGGGGCGCTGGGAGCCGAGATCGGCGGGATCGATCTCACCGAAGATTTCAACGGCGAAACCATGGCGGCGCTCCGGCGCGCCTGGCTCGACCACCTGGTGATTTTCTTTCGCGATCAGCAGCTGACGCCGGAGCAGTTTCTCGGCTTTGCGCGGCATTTCGGCAAGGTCGTCGAATACCCGTTCGTCAAAGGGATCGACGGATTTCCCGAGATCACCCCGGTCGTCAAGCTCGAGCACGAGAGGGTCAATTTCGGCGGGCTCTGGCACACCGACACTGCCTATCTCGAACGCCCGTCAATGGGCACGATGCATATGTCCCCGGACATGCAGCATCTGCTCGAAACGGGCTCGTCGCGGTCGAATTCCTCGGCCAAGGCCGACGTCACAAAGACGCGCGAAGACCGCCTCCGCGAGGGTGCCAAGGCTGGCGCGAACCGCGAATATGAGGCCCTGCATCCGGTCGTGCGCACTCACCCGGAGACCGGCCGGAAGGCGCTCTATGTCAATGGCGGCCACACGGTGCGTTTCAAGGACATGACCGAGGCGGAAAGCGCTCCGCTGTTGCAGTATTTGTTCGCCCACCAGCAGCGCCCGGAATTCACCTGCCGCTTCCGCTGGCAAGTCGGCTCGATCGCCTTCTGGGACAACCGGTGCACCCAGCACAACCCGATCAACGACTACCATGGCCATCGCCGTGTCATGCACCGGGTAACCCTGGCCGGCGACCAGCCGCGCTGACCCACCCCCGTTGGTCGGCTGCGGCGGCTCGACAGGATGAGAGCTTCACGCTGAGTTTACGCAATGCGGACGTGGTAGTGGTTTCCCGCTTTCACGCCAAGACCGGTACCGAAGCCAGCCATAGGCACCGGCCTTTACCAGCGCCTACCGCACCCCCTTGGCCGCCGTCGAAAGCGCAGTGGTGTTTGGACGCCGCCAAAGCATCGAGGAGCAGCTTCGCCTTGGCTCGGCTACTGCACCTTCAGCGCTTTCGGGAAATGGGTCGCGGTGCCGCTGATACTGATACCGTCAAAGAGGTGCAGATCCCAATCGCCGATGGGGTCGCTTGGGCTAACCAAGACGTCGCACGTTATGGCGGTAGCGGTTGCGCTTACGTTCGTCGCATCGACCGGGTTTCCCTGCAGCGCGGAGAACCGAACTGACTTTACAGTATCCAAGTTCTGTCCTTGGATCGTCATCCGCTGCGCCGTCTGGCTGCGCGTAAGCGGGTTTGGTGTGATACCCTCCACGAGCGGGGTTCCACGCCCTCCTTTTTCCGCGAGAGCCTGGGCAAGTGCCAAACTTTTTTGCGCGGAACCACTACTCGATCCATAGTAGTAGCCGATTATCGTGGCCCAGCCGGTTGCCACGACGCCAAGGAGCGTGAAAAGGAGGTCGCGCGACGACGTCGGCCCGTTGGAGACGTTGGAGACGTTGGAGAGTCTCTCCGCCTTAGGACCAACCCCATGCAATATGATGACGAATATGAGCGCAAAAAATAGTATTGTCGTAATAAATGCGAGGGTCGTTGCTTGTTAACATCGATTCTATTTTGCCTGTCATGCGTCCCTCCTATAGCAGTAGTCGTACCGTCTGGCATCCTTTCCTCCTTTCTAATGGCTTTTTGGATGTTAGCCACAACTCCGGTTAGCTGGGTCCACAAGGCCAACCATGATGCTTTTGGCGTCACTGGAGATCTCCTGGGGTAGCTAACGAACCGAGGTGTGCGATCGCGCGAAAGCGGTGGGATCACCCTCGACGAAATTGAACGATCGGACTTCCGGCAGGTTTTGGTTGGCTCTCGCTGTATGTTGAGTTACCCTCCCGCCACTTTCTCTGCCAAAAAGACATGACCCCGATAAATCAATAAGACAGTCTGATCGCTGAGCCGCACGAGACTATAGCCTTTGTCCTCACAGCTGACGTCGAGAATATTGAGCGGACCCGTAACTTGGAGTTCGGGAAACTGTACACGGAATTCGCGGGCAATGGCTTCGAACAATTCCTGAGAAATTTGGAAATTTGGCGATGTGCAGGTTGCACCGCCAGGGCTGCTCGTCCGGTCGGCCAGCAATACGCTCGTCCCCAACAAAGCCCGCACTTGCGCGCTATTGAGCGCGCTGACGACGGCGGCGCCCAGGTCTCGCTCAAGTATCCAGGTACCCCGCCATTCTTGCGGCGCAGCGTCAGCTGCGGATGCGGCTGCGCTCGGCCCGGCACAAAGGAGGATCCCCCAGAGCGCCGAGATCAAGTATGCATATGATCGGGTCATACATCCGGGGCGAGATAGAGGTCCCTTTCACGCCCCCGCCGGCGCTTTAGGCCTTCGACCTCTTCAAGTTCGCCATTGACGTGTGCCTTATCCCATAAGAGAAACGCATCCGCCGCTGCCGCAGGATTTCCCGCGCGATGCAGGTCTCAGTACCGATGAAGTCCGGAAATTGCCCGATCCGATATTGAAACACAGTGACACCATCGCGGCGAACTGGTTGTCGTCGGTTGCGACCGATGACGTTCCCGCGTCGACTGCCGCTTCGGCTTGGCCGAGATCTCCGCGCAGGAAGGCCAGCGCCTGATCATCGGTGATGGTCATCCCCGGTCGTACACCCTCAATGTGGCCGTATCCGATCGTCCAAATGCCTGCTACATCCGTATAGGCGCTGACTCTGAGGCCTTCGGAAGAGGCGATAAAATTTAAGCCCCCGCTGCTGATCTGTCGTGCCATGGGCCACTCCTCAATTTCGTTCGCGCATGATGCCCGCTCGCTTGGTTTTCCGCCGGGCCGGGCGCTACCGGTGTTTCCACTTGTCTTAAGCGACCTTGGAACCGGTAGGTGTGAGGTGGTTCACACTCCGACACTTTTTTGGTCACGGGAGGAAATGGGTGAAGCGTTCTGCGCATAATGGCAAGCCAGGGCGATCCCCGGTCCCATCTAGAACTATCTGTGCGCCGCTCCTAGGGCGTCTGCGACCGGATCCTCCAACCGCTTCGGTGTAGGGGGCCTGGCGACCCAAAATTGCACTAGCAACTGCGAAGATCGTCCCAACTGCACTGCCCGAAGGGAGCGTGGGAAAGATGTGCCTGTGGGGGATTTTGGGTTTCGCGGCGGGGTTTGGTGAGCGGATAGTCCCAGACCTCGTCACGAACTTGGCGGGCTCGATCAGCTCATCGACGAGCGGCATGTGACAATTGCTAAGTGCACTACGGGCTACCCGCAAAGCGAGCTTTAGGCGCGCTCAATGACGTAAAATTCATCCCCATCATTAGCTGGCGTGCTCTCGCCGTTCCGAAACCTGATCACCCTGGGTTCAACAGGGTGATTGAACCATTGGTCCCAAACAAGCAACCCTTCGGGAAGTTGCTCATGGAAAATGGCCGAGTGGGATCGCCCATCGACGTGGTTTCCGTAGACCCCAGAGGGGTCGAAGGTCGCAATCGCGATACCCTGCGCCACGTTGCCGCCCTTCACCAACTCCCCCACGCCTCCAGAGCGCGGTCTGGGGTGCGCCTGAAGCCTGCTGGACGTACGCAACGCATTGGCCATTTCCAACCGATTGGCCGACAAAGCTAGACGGTTTCTGAGCGATCCAACTCATGTGAATTATCCTCCTAAGGACCGTCCGCGCGCTTGGCACATGGAAATTTTTCTGGCTTGCGGTACGCTATGATTGCTGTGCAGTCGCCAGTGTATCCGCGAATTGGTGAGACAACGACAAAACCGAGCCGCTTCCGGTCAATATAGACGCACCTCGATTTAATATACCAGTACCCGTCGGGAGTGCTTGAGCGGCGGTTTTCATCTCGTTGGCTAGATTGTTAAGCGTGGCGGCCGCCGCGATGACACTCGGTAAGCTCAACACATTGGCCGTTGCGGCAGCAAGAATGGCATTTCGCTGCACCTTCAAGTCTTGATACCGAGTTGTCAGCTGATCAAAAAATGGGCCCGTCGTGGTGGTTTGAGCAATCAGGTTGCCGACAGCACTTATTGAGTTGTCAAGAGCCGCCAGCGCCGCATTCCGGCTATTGCGAATGTCGTCGATGCCTTGAGCCATCTACATTCTCCTCTCACGATTTTTTGGCAGGTGGGGCGGTCGCTGCGGCTACAGCCTGCGCGTCCTGGGCGAGCGTCTGTAAATTCGCGATTAAGGCGCCAAATTCGCCATCGTTGTTCCGCACAGCGACGACAAGTGCGTCATGTGCATCGCTCAGCGCCCGCATAGTTGCTGTCGGGTTTGCGACGCGTACGGATTCGAACGCGGCCACAGCCGCCTGCGCGTTGTCGATGGCCGTGCCCAATGTCTGGTCGCTGACGTGTGGGGTCGTTCGAGCCACATTGGCCGTGCGGATCATGTCGATTGACCACTCGTCTAGGCCGCCAAGTCGAAGACGGCGTTGATCATCCAATGCCAGCCCCAAGGCGTCGGTTACCACATGAATGGGCTCGCAGGCCGCGCGAGTGGCGATCCGCAACTCCTCCAACCGTTGGTCATCAAGGGCTTGTCCGACTAACCAAAGGGCAATATTAACCGAGGCCTTGGCGATCGGGGCGGCTGCGGCTCCGTAAGGGCCCGCCGACTGAGCTAGTCCCCCGACGGCGGCGCTCAATTTGCCCGCCGCAGTATCGAAATCAGCTCGATCCTGTGCTTTGGTGACAGCAGCCAGAGCGGCAGTATAGCAGCCAGAGCGGCAGTATAGTTGTCCAATGCTTTTATCAAGTCGGCGGTCGTGAGCGGTTTTCGGTTTGTCGGGGATGAGGCCGCATTGACCGGGCTGGTAGCGCTCGACACCTCGCACACATCCGTGGGCCTTGCGGATGGGGTCGAGTTCGACGCATCAGTCAAGGGCGGAACAGGAACAGGAGGAGCACTCACAAGTTCGCATGCTACCGGGCCAGTGTAATCCAGACCGCACCCAGGACCGCGTGCTAGCGCAACTTTTTTTAAAATCCAGAGATAGCGGCTATTCTGATATTGCTGGCTGGTGATCGCGCTTGCCATTTGCTGACTGGAAGCGTCAATTGCAGACGTCTACGTGCTCAGAGTTTGCACGTCAGATGAATAAACGTAAGGAGAGCACGACCATAAGGCGTTGCAGGCGACAATCATAAAAGTTGGAATTATCGTGCGGCCAACTGACTGCGGCATCTGGTCGTTTCCTCGCAAGTAACGGTTTTAGGTCGCCAGACGTAGAGATTGTCCGTCAATGGGTTGCTGTACCCTCTCCCCGAAGGCGTTGTATTAGCCTTCTCGGAGATCGGTATCGCAGTCCATGGCGTGAATGTACTCGGCAGCCGCTGTAGGAGGTTCGGCGTGAGCGGGTCCTGATCTATTGCCCTGACCAAGGTTGTCATATGCTTCGCTTCCTGTCGTACGTTGCGAACTAAGGCGCTAGAAAAATCGCACACGTTGAATGCCAGCAAGTGTGACGTGGTTCACACATGCGGCAATTTTGGTCGCCAGAGTGTCATAAAGCCGCTCGTTCTTTGAAATGGGAGTTCGGCCATCATATACCACTCGGCTGACGGCGTGCGGGGTCCGGCATGGCGCGACCCATCCCTGGATAACAAGTAAAGCCGATTGATGAGTACCCTGACCGACGAGATTTTGCGCCGGCGCACATTCGCGATCATTTCGCACCCGGACGCCGGCAAGACCACTCTGACCGAGAAACTCTTGCTGTTGGCGGGGCGATCCAGCTGGCGGGCGAAGTGAAGGCGCGCGGCGCGCGGCGGCGGGTGCGCTCGGATTGGATGGCGGTCGAGCGCGAGCGCGGCATCTCGGTCTCCTCGGCGGTGATGAGCTTCGAGCATGAGGGCTCGCCTTCAACCTGCTCGACACGCCGGGCCACCAGGATTTCAGAGCGTAGGGCGAATGCAATCCGCCGCTTACATCCCTGTGTCGTATGTTATGAGGGCGAAATTTATTGGCTCGCAGGCTTCGCTGTTAAACGCTAGCCGCGCCAGCCGGCGGATTGCATCCGCCCTACGCTCTGGTTCTCAGCTACGTGGCGGCACTTGCCGCCGGCGCTCCCGACGCTGCCATCGCCGGGTGAAAGCCCATCCACCATGTGGTTGCCATAATTGCATGGTAATTGCTTGGATGTCGCCGGCTGCGGTCGGGGGAGGTTTATTTTGGTGGGAGTTGGCGATACCTGATCTCAACCTGATAAAACAGGTAAAACAGGCGGTGACGTTCCGGAAATACTGAGAATGAAGGCAGGGTCGGTTTCCCGCCAAAGGCGGTTGGCAAAGACGCAAGCACACATCACATCCGCTGCTGGACATCCGCTGCCGGCGGGGGGTCGTACCCGCGGGCTCGAAGAAGAGTTGAAGCTAATTGATGAGCACCCTGACCGACGAGATTGCGCGCCGGCGGACCTTTGCGATCATTTCGCACCCCGACGCCGGCAAGACCACGTTGACCGAGAAATTGCTGCTGTTTGGCGGGGCGATCCAGCTGGCGGGCGAGGTGAAGGCGCGCGGCGAGCGGCGGCGGGTGCGCTCGGATTGGATGGCGATCGAGCGCGAGCGCGGCATCTCGGTGTCGTCGGCGGTGATGAGCTTGCGGCATCTCGGTGTCGTCGGCGGTGATGAGCTTTGAGCATGAAGAGCTCGCCTTCAACTTGCTCGACACGCCGGGCCACCAGGATTTCAGCGAGGACACCTACCGCACCCTGACCGCGGTTGACAGCGCGGTGATGGTGCTCGATGCCGCCAAGCGGATCGAGGAGCAGACCAGGAAGCTCTTCGAGGTCTGCCGATTGCGCGACGTGCCGATCACCACTTTCGTCAACAAGCTCGACCGCGAGGGCCGCGACCCGTTCGACCTGTTGGACGAGATCGAGCAGTCGCTCGCGCTCGACGTGACCCCGGCCTCCTGGCTGATCGGCATGGGGCGCGACTTTCTCGGCACCTACGACCTCTTCGCGATGCGCTCCTGTCGTTCGGGCGCGGCGGTCACCGAGCGGTCCGCGGTAGCGACCTTAACGACCCGAAACTGCCGCAGCCTGCGAACGCGACCCTTGCCAAATTGCACGATAAGGTTGAAATGGCAAAGGGTCCTCCACCGTTCGCAAGTCTATAGCGAGGGCTATGTCGAGCAGGTATATTTCCCGAGCGTGCTCAGCGATTTCGGCGTGCGCTAGCTGTTGCGGGGTGTCGCCCGAGCTGGCCCCCGGGCCGGAGCTGAGATCGCATTTGAGGGGATGCCCATGCACAAGAAAGCGCTCATCGTCATTAGCGTGGCTTTGTGTTTGTTTCCCGGGGTAATTTATGCGGACGATGATACATTTATTTTGATTAATAGCTTTGAATGCTCTGTTTCATCTGGCTCAAACCTATACAAGTGTGGCAACGATGGCGATATTCCCTTTGTAAGGGGCGACGTCAAAATCGAATTTGGTGACAGCCCCCAAGTTGTTGTTTGGGGATGCGCCCAAGGCGGAGGCGTCTGCGTAGGGTTGGACGATTACAGCATCTCGAACTGGTCGCCGCAAGGATTTCACTTTGAGCTGCCAAAGATGAGCGGCGAGACGGGAGCAAAAATCCACCTCTATTATATCGCCCAAGGTCCCAAACTTAGGCGCGGCACGGCACAGGCTAAGTATCTGGTCCTCACTGTTGTATATGCTCCACCAGGTGCCAACGGCGGACGTGGCGCGAGTTCGGTGAAGTATGCGGTAGGGAGCACGACCGGAACGACGACATCCGGGAGCCAATCCTTCAAAAACGCGAACACTGTCTCCTTCGAAGGGTCGGGGGGTTTATAGGCACGGGGGCCGTTGTTGGGGCAAACTTTGACTATTCGAATTCGACCGTTGACAGCCACTCTGTTGAGATCAAGAAAGTCACAAATAGTACACTGACCGTGTCTGGGCCGGGAAGCATCGACGGGGTTAGCCACGACGAAGATCTAATTTACGTATGGTTGAACCCGACAATTGATCTCGCGCTCTCGTCTACGTCTGTGAAATAGACTTTGGATGATGCCCAATCTTCACATGCCCTAATCGAGGCTCTTCGTGTCGGATGGCTCAATGGTCACGTTTCCATGCCGACCGGTGTTGCACAAGTATTACAGGCGCACGGGATTACTCCCGCGGACTACGCTGATATAGCGGCGCGGGATCCGTTATGGAAATCTGACGGCACTGGCATCCTAGATCCCCCTCGCTTCGTGCCAGTGGGCGATCCGATTCCTTATAATCCCCCTTTGGCTCAAGGTGACACAGTTGAATCCAAAACATGGGACCAAACGGACAGTTCAACTACGACAACCGGTTCGGTGTTTCAAGATACCTATGGCGTCGGATTAACTTTAAGTCAGTCCGCTGGATTTTTCGATTTTGCTAAAGCCACGCTGAAGGATACGGCTACTTGGCAATGGACGAATCAGTCGTCACAAACCACCGTGACAGGAGCATCCCAGTCAGCGTCCGTGACAATAGGAGGACCGGCGTTGAACTACCCGGGATTGACTGAATTACAGATATACAAAGATACAATATTCCACACATTTGCTTTTGCTCTTCTGCCCGTAACGAAACTTGAGGTTGCTGTAAAAGGATCAGTGAGAGGCGCGGACGGTAGGCCGCTCGTCGGGACCGATGTTACCCTAGTCGAGGGCGGCACCAGACATTGGACGTTTACAAATACTCAAGGTGAATTCACCTTCTTCGGGCACATAATCGGTCCGGCGACGATTAAGTCCGCGGGCATTACTAGGGTGATCCCTCAACTCCAGCCACCACGCAGCGTCGAGGTTGAACTGCGCTAGTCCCTTGTCCTCCAGCAATTCCTGGTGGCCGAGAACCTCGTTCCTCCGCTCGAAAGCAGTGGTCAAAGCCGCGCTATCGTCATATCCATGAAAAGTGGCGTCCGGTCGTTTGCCAGCCGCGGCGTAAGTCCCGGCAACAGCCAATACCGATTTATGAGCACTCTCAAGGACGAGATTCTGCGCCGACACACCTTTGCGGCCCTTTCGCAGCCGGACACAGGCACGACCATACTGACCGAGAACTTGCTACTGTCGGCGGGGCGATCCAGCTTGCGGGCGAAGTCAAGGAGCCCCGGCGAGTTGCGGTCGGTTCGCTCGCATTGGCTGGCGGTCGAGCGCGAGCGCAATCTCAGTCTCCTCGGCAGTGATGAGCTTTCGAGCATGACGGCTCGCCTTCAACCTCTTGGACCCGCCGAACCCCCCAGGATTTCAGCCCACTGGGATTTCAAAGAGGGCACCTATCGGTTCGGGCTGAGCACTGATCAATCATTCGGCTGCCATAATCGCATGATATTTCTGCGCATATCGGCGCCGACGATCGGGTCGGCGGTCCGCTTTGGGAGTTGGCGATACCTGATCTCGACCTGATAAAGCAGGCTAAACAGGTGGCGGGGTTAAGGTCGATACCTGCTCGATCCCGGCGATCGCCTAGTACCGCGGCGACGGGAATAGCCTGTATTTTTCCCGCAGAAACAGGAGGTGAGCTGGGCTCGCAGGGGAAGGCGTTGGCAAAAAGGCCGGCTGCCATCATATCCACCGCTCGGGTAGGCGCGGGGGTGCGCTCGGCTGTAGAGGCCGCACCTCGGGAAAAATTGAAACGGATTGATGAGTAACCTTAGCGACGAGATTTTGCGCCGGCGGACCTTTGCGATCATTTCGCATCCGGACGCCGGCAAGACCACGCTGACGGAGAAATTGCTGCTGTTTGGCGGGGCGATCCAATTGGCGGGCGAGGTGAAGGCGCGGGGCGACCGGCGGCGGTCGCGGTCGGACTGGATGGCGATCGAGCGCGAGCGCGGCATCTCGGTCTCCTCGGCGGTGAGAGCTTCGAGCACGAGGGGCTCGCCTTCAACCTGCTCGACACCCCGGGCCACCAGGATTTCAGCCCGTTGGGATTTCAGCGAGGACACCTACCGCGCCCTGACCGCGGGCGACAGCGCGGTGATGGTCCTCGACGCCGCCCCGAATAACGTTAAAACGGCATCGAGGAGCACAACCCCGCAAGCTCTTTGAGGTCTGCGGGCAGCGCGATCGCCGATCATCATCTTTGCCAGCTGCCACTTGACATGTGTACACAAAGGTGTATTTCATTCGGATACTGAGCCTGGGCTCTGACCCGCCTCCATCGGTTCAGCGCAGTTTCGGCATACCGATCGAGATTTAGTGGACATTTTGGTTGATCGTGTGCTGCCGATAGAAACCAAAGATGGATTTTGAATGGGACGAATCGAAGAGGCTTAGCAACATCGAAGAACGAGGTGTTGATTTCAGGGATGCAGCCTTGATTTTTGAGGGCACGGTAATCGCAAAGGAAGACACGCGGGCGGACTATGGCGAGCAAAGATTTCGCGCTCTGGGTCGGGTAGATGACGAGTATTACGTGGTGGCTTATACACGGCGAGGTTCAGCCGTGCGCATCATTAGCGCGTGGAAGGTAGATGAAGATGGAAAAAAGCGATACGAAGAAATACTCTCTCGATGAACTGCGGGAAATGCGCGAGCGCGGCGAAACCGAAACCCGGGCCGATGCTCCTCCACTGAAGCTGGACGCAGATTTCTGGCAGGGTGCTCGCGTCGTGATGCCGCCCGGCAAATCATCCATCCACCTGCGCGTCGATACCGACGTGCTGGAGTGGTTCAAGGCGCAAGGGCGCGGCCATCTAAGCCGCATGAACGCGGTTTTGCGATCATTCATGGAAGCGCAGAAGCAGCATCGCTCACGCTGACACGGATCAACCCGCATCGTGGAAAGAGCCTAGGACGACACGGCCATTCTAATGATGCATTTGTGAGCCATGCTCCTTGTCGAAACCGAAGAGAGAAAGACCTCCACCGGTCTAAATGCCCGATAGCCACCACCAAGCAGCTACAACCTGACGGGGAGATATGGCTGTAGATTCGCTGCAGATGCAGCGAAGAGTAATGTTCGGCTCTCTTTCGGGTTGTAAGCGCAGTGGGGGCGGTGGTTGGCAAAGAGCCGCACGCTGCTCATATCCAGTGCCAGTGTCGGCGCGGCCGGATCGTTTGCGGTCTGCGTCCCCGCAACAGTTATAGCGTATCGATGAGTACCGTGACCGACGAGATCTTGCGCCGGCGGACCTTTGCGATCATTTCGCACCCCGACGCCGGCAAGACGACACTGACCGAGAAATTGCTGCTGTTTGGCGGGGCGATCCAGCTGTCGGGCGAGGTTAAGGCGCGCGGCGAGCGGCGGCGGGTGCGCTCGGATTGGATGGCGGTCGAGCGCGAGCGCGGCATCTCGGTCTCCTCGGCGGTGATGAGCTTCGAGCACGAGGGCCTCGCCTTCAACCTGCTCGACACGCCGGGCCACCAGGATTTCAGCGAGGACACCTACCGCACCCTGACCGCGGTCGACAGCGCGGTGATGGTGCCCGACGCCGCCAAGGGCATCGAGGAGCAGACCCGCAAGCTCTTCGAGGTCTGCCGATTGCGCGACGTGCCGATCATCACCTTTGTCAACAAGCTCGACCGCGAGGCGCGCGACTCGTTCGACCTGTTGGACGAGATCGAGCAGGCCCTCGCGCTCGACGTGACCCCGGCCTCCTGGCCGATCGGCATGGGGCGCGACTTTCTCGGCACCTATGACCTCTTCGCCGATGCGCTCTTGTTGTTCGAGCGCGGCGTCCACGACCGGGTCACCGCGCCGGTGCGCTGCAGCGGTCTCGACGACCCCGAGCTTGCCCGCCGCCTGCCGAAAGAAGCCCTCGCCAAATTGCGTGAGGAGGTCGAGATGGCGAAGGGGTTGTGCCCGGCGTTCGACCCGCAGGCCTATCGCGAGGGCCATTTGACGCCGGTTTATTTCGGCAGTGCGCTGAACAATTTCGGGGTGCGCGAATTATTGGCCGGGGTCGGCGAATTGGCTCCGGCGCCGCGCCCGCAGCCGGCCGAGCCTCGGCCGATCGCGCCCGAGGAGCCCAAGGTCGCAGGTTTCGTCTTCAAGGTGCAGGCGAATATCGACCCGCAGCACCGCGACCGCATCGCTTTTGTGCGGATCGCCTCCGGCCGATTCCAGCGCGGCATGAAATTGAAGAACATCCGCACCGGGCGCGTCATGTCGGTGCAGGCGCCGGTGTTTTTTCTTGCACGCGAGCGCAACCTCGCCGAGGAGGCCTGGCCCGGCGACATCATCGGCATCCCCAACCACGGGAGCCTCAGGATCGGCGACACCTTGACCGAGAGCGAGGCCTGCGCATCACCGGCCTGCCGAGCTTTGCGCCGGAGGTCCCACGGCGGGTCAAGCTCGAGGACCCGAAGAAGTCGAGCATCTGCGCCACGGTTTGGGCAATTGGCCGAGGAAGGCGTGACCCGCGTCTTCAAGCCGCTCGCCGGTCGCGGCTGATCTCCCAAACGTCAGGCGAAAAGCTGTGTCCGAACAACCCGACTGTTATAGGTCCGCCCTTAGTTTCGCCCAGCCGCCTTGCGACGCGCTGAGACGGCGCGTTCTGGGGATCAATGAGCGAGACGAGCCTCGGTACGGGATGGTTCAAGAACCCATGATCGAGAGCCGCTTTGGCCGCCTCGGTCGCGTAACCATTCCCCCAATGGGGCCGATCGAGCGTCCAGGCTAACTCCATATCCGGCCAATCTTCTGGTTGCCAAAGCCCAACGCGGCCGAGGAACGCGCCGTCCGATTTGCGCTCGACGACCCAAAAGCCGTATCCGCGCAAGGCCCAGAGGCCGACGAACATCGCCATGGCTCGCCAAACATTGCTCCGGGGTTGCACGCCGCCGATAAAGCGTGCGACCTCCGGATCGGCCATCATGCGTGCAAGCGGATCGAGATCGCTCTCTCTCCAGCCGCGGAGGAGGAGTCGTTCGGTTTGAAGGATTGGAATCTGTTTCATGGTTGTTCCGGTCGAAAGCTGATCGAGATGCATGAAGTCCTCGAAAGGATCCGCCCATCATGGGGCTTGCTGAACTTCCGGCAGGGGACGAGCAGAATTCGATCGGGATTGCCCTTCCCGGACCAACCGAGCCAACCCAATGTTCCGGCCTTGCGGAACTCGGATACCCGCCACGCTGATTACGGCCGTCACAAGAAGGAGCAGACCAGAGATGGCGAGTGCGATCCGCAAGCCCCGCACCATGTCCGCCGCCATCAACGCGCCGAACAGCGCTACGCCAACGGCACCACCCGTCTGACGCACCGCGTTGAGTGCGCCGGAAGCCACGCCGGATCGGGCAGACTGGACAGCGGACAACACGCCGGTCGTCATCGCTGGGACCACCAAACCGATGCCTAGCCTGATGAGTAGCTGACCCGGAAGGATCGCTAAATAGGGCGTATGATTGCTGATCCCGAACAGAAGGACGCAGCCAGCCGCCGCGATCACAAGCCCCGCAACGATCGGAACTCGCAGGCCGCACCGAGCTACAAATCGGCCACCGACGACATTAGCCGCCGTTATCATCAACGCGAACGGCAGGAATGCGAGGCCGGTCTCGACGGTTGGTGAACGATAGGACCCGCTGGAAATAAAGCGCGAAGGCAAAAGTTATGCCGAAAATCACCAGGTTGACGGCAAAGCCGATCAATACCGCTGTGCTCAAGATCGTGCTTTGAAACAACTCCATCGATAATGCCGGTTCTGCGGCTTTTGCTTCAACAACGACGAAAGCCACGCCGGCAGTAACGGTTGACATGACGACGTATAGAACGAACGGGGTGTGCCAGCCTAACGATCCCGCCTCGATGATGGCTCCGACCAACCGAGGAGTGCGAGGGCAGCAAGCGCTTGGCCCGTCAGGTCCAGGCTCCGCCGACGCTGCGTTGGCTCGTGTTGATCGAGAAAGCGCAGGGTCAGCCAGATGCCGGTTAAGCCGATCGGCAGGTTTACGAGGAAAATGCTTCGCCAACCGAAGAGTTCGACTAGGAAGCCGCCCAGGACCGGCCCCGCTGCTATTCCCACACCACCCGCCGCCGTCCAAAGTCCGACCGCCCGTGCCCGAGCGCCGACATCGCTCCCGCAAGCATCGTTGAGAAGTGCCAGAGAGCAGGGCACCAACAGGGCCGCGCCGGCACCTTGCATCGCCCGAGCGGCGATCAGTGCAGCCACATTGGGCGCTACGCCGCATGACACCGAGGCCACCGAGAACACCATGAACCCTGACACGAAAGTGCGGCGTGCACCCCACCGATCGCTTAATGAACCTGCGGAAAGGAGCAGAACAGCAAATGTGAGGAAGTAGGCATCGACCGTCCATTGCAGGTCGCCGATACCGGTCCGGAGGGAGATACCAATCTGCGAGAGGGCGATGTTGAGGATCGAGCCATCGAGTTGAACGACAGCGAACCCGAGACTGGTCACAGCAACGGTCATTGGGAGATTTCGGCGCGCAGGATCGCACGTCAAAGCGCGTATACGGTTGCTCATCTGGCCCATCTCCGAGCTACAACTGCTTGGTCATGCACAGCCGGGTATGGCCGGGTGGCTGACACTCGATCCGGCCGAGCACTCGATAACCGCACCGCTCATAAAAGCCCGGTGCCTGAAAAGTGATCGTGTAGAGCACCGCCGCAGAGCATCCGCGCTTTCTCGCCTCGGCTTCGGCTTGTTCAATTATCTGAGTGCCTATCCGGTCACCTCGAAATGCTTGAGGCAGAAAGAATAGATCGATGAAAAATATGCCGAGAGAGGTCCGTCCGAGTAGCCCCCCGACAACTTCGCTTGAAGCAGCGTCCAACACGAGAACAGATAGGCTTCGTGCATCGGCGTATCCGGCCCTTTCTCGATTGTATTGATTAAGCCCGAATTTAATGACGCGATGCGCCGCAAGATTGGCTTTATCTGTAACTACAACCTGATAAGCTTGTCGGGTCATGGACAAACTCCTCCTGTTCTCGCCCAACTGGGCGAGTCGCGCAGTCCTGGGAGCGTAAAAGTGCCGTCGTTACGAAGTGTGAGCCGCCACTCCTGGCGGACGGCTGCCGAGTTCCAGTCCCGTTATTCGGATTCCATTCGGTTGTCGTTTTCCTCGGAAGCGCCAATTCCGAAGGTTTCCAAGAACCCGCGCTTTCCTGACACAGTCACGATCACGGCCCGGCTGTGCCTCATCCTCTCGGCCCAACCGAGGTCGAAGCAGCGGTTGGCGAGCGCTGCTCCTACCGCGCCACCGATGTGTGGCCGGCGTTCGGTCCAGTCGAGGCAAGATCGACACAGGCGGCGGCGTCTTGACCCCGAAGCAAACAGATTTATTCCGAACTGAGCGAGGAACTGCGTGCCGCTGACAGTCACTTCCGCAGCTTCATCATCAAACACGATGTATTTGTGCGTCGTGAAAAAGTCGGCCAGATCGACACTGAGCCGACCGGCCAGGTGATCGTAGCAAACCCGTGCGTCACGAAGCTCCTGCGCTTGGCGCGACAGCGGGCGATATCGCGGCCTGTCTTCGAGAGCAACGGCCATGATGCCCTCAAGCATCTGCGCTACCTTGGGTGACGCAAGTCGGAAATACCGATGTCGCCCGTCCCTGATCTGCGTCAGCAAGCCGACCTCGGTCAGTTTGGCGAGATGCGTACTGCCCGTTTGGGGTGTGACGCGTGCGGCATAGGCAAGCTCGGTAGCCGTCAGGGCACGGCCGTCGAGAAGCGCTGAGAGCATGCTAGCTCTCGCGGGCTCCCCGACCAATCCCGCAATCTCGGCAATGAGAGGGCCTGTTATCATGTGCTCAATATAGCATCCGATTTGGCCCGCCATCGGCGAAACACTTCGATGACGATCGAAGTTAGAGCCAAAAAAATGCTCTCGCGACGTCAGCGCCATCTCGGTTTCCTCGGCGGTGATGAGCTCTGAGCATGAGGGGCTCGCCTTTAACCTGCTCGACACGCCGGGACACCAGGACTTCAGCCGACTGAAATTTCAGCGAGGGCGCCTATTGGTTCTGGCTGAGCACTGATCAACCATGCGGTTGCCATAATCGCATGGTACTTTTGCTTATATCGGCGCCCACGATCGGGCGGGCGGTTCGCTCTGGAGGGAGTTGGCGATACCTGATCTCAACCTGATAAAACAGGCAAAACAGGGGGGCGGTTAAGGTGATACCTGCTTAATCCCGGGGGTTGCCTGCTTTACCGCTGCGACGGGAGTAGCGCCTCGTCGCATTTTCTCTGCAAAAACAGGAGGTGAGCTGGGTTCCCAGGGGAAGGCGTTGGCAACGCGGCCGGCTGCCATCATATCCACCGCTCGTGTAGGCGCGGGGGCGCTCACCGGAAGAGGTTGCGCCCCGGAATAATTGAACGGATTGATGAGTAATCTTAGCGACGAGATTTTGCGCCGGCGGACTTTTGCGATCATTTCGCATCCGGACGCCGGCAAGACCACCTTGACCGAGAAACTGCTGCTGTTCGGCGGGGCGATCCAGTTGGCGGGCGAGGTGAAGGCGCGGGGTGACAGGCGGCGGGCGCGGTCGGACTGGATGGCGATCGAGCGCGAGCGCGGCATCTCGGTCTCCTCGGCGGTGATGAGCTTCGAGCACGAGGGGCTCGCCTTCAACCTGCTCGACACGCCGGGCCACCAGGACTTCAGCGAGGACACCTACCGCACATTGACCGCGGTCGACAGCGCGGTGATGGTGCTCGACGCCGCCAAGGGCATCGAGGAGCAGACCAGGAAGCTCTTCGAGGTCTGCCGCTTGCGCGACGTGCCGATCATCACTTTTGTCAACAAGCTCGACCGGGAGGCGCGCGACCCGTTCGACCTGTTGGACGAGATCGAGCAGGCCCTCGCGCTCGACGTGACCCCGGCCTCATGGCCGATCGGCATGGGGCGCGACTTTCTCGGCACCTACGACCTCTTCGCCGACGCGCTGTTACTGTTCGAGCGGGGCGTCCACGACCGGGTCACCGAGCCGGTGCGCTGCACCGGCCTCGACGACCCGAAACTGCCGCGGCTGTTGCCGAAAGCCGCCCTCGCCAAATTGCGCGGGGAGGTCGAGATGGCGAAGGGGTTGTGCCCGCCATTCGACCCCAAGGCTTATCGCGAGGGCCATCTGACGCCGGTCTATTTCGGCAGCGCGCTGAACAATTTCGGCGTGCGCGAATTATTGGCCGGGGTCGGCGAACTCGCGCCGCCGCCGCGGCCGCAGCCAGCTGACCCCCGGCCGGTCTCGCCCGAGGAGCCGCGAGTGGCGGGTTTCGTCTTCAAGGTGCAGGCCAATATCGACCCGCAGCATCGCGACCGCATCGCCTTTGTGCGGCTCGCCTCGGGCCGTTTTCAGCGCGGCATGAAATTAAAGAACATCCGCACCGGGCGCCAGATGTCGGTGCAGGCCCCGGTGTTTTTCCTCGCCCGCGAGCGCAACCTCGCCGAGGAGGCCTGGCCCGGCGACATCATCGGCATCCCCAACCACGGGAGCCTCAGGATCGGCGACACCTTGACCGAGAGCGAGGCGCTGCGCATCACCGGCATCCCGAGCTTTGCGCCGGAAATCCTGCGGCGGGTCAAGGTCGAGGATCCGATGAAGACCAAGCATCTGCGTCACGCCCTCGAGCAATTGGCCGAGGAGGGGGTGACTCGCGTCTTCAAGCCCATGTCCGGCGGCGACTGGATCATCGGCGTCGTCGGCGCATTGCAGCTCGATGTGCTGACGGCCCGGCTAGCCGCCGAATACGACCTCGCGACCCGCCTCGACGGCGCGCCCTTTCAGGCGGCGCGCTGGCTCGAGGCCGACGACCGGGCAGAGATCGAACGCTTCCGCAACCGGAACCCGTCGGCCAGCGCCGAGGACCATGACGGCGTGCCCGTGTTCCTCGCCCGCAACGCCTGGGATTTGCGCACGACGATCGAGGAATGGCCAAACATCCGCTTCAAAGAAACCCGCGAGCAAAATTGAGGAGGGTCAACCGTTACACCTCAATGCCGCCATTCATTGGGGGGCCGGGTTGTCTCGCCCAACGGAAACGGCGCGGGGGCCGGGAGGGGTGCGGGTTCTGGCTTCTCGGCGGCCTCGGTCTTGCGGGCCTGGGCGGCGCGCTTTAATCGGTAGTAGGAGCGGACGGTTAGCGGGATCGAGCTGACATAGACGATGCCGACGATGGTTAGGGTCAGCCAGGGCTCCGTCGTCAGAAAGGCAGTCGCGACGCCGAAGGCGAGCAAGGTGGGCACAACCATATGGTGTGGGATGCGGATCCGCTTCAGCGATACGGTCGGCACCTTGCTGATCATCAAGAGAGCAATGGCGGTGACCGTGACGGCGCTGAGATACGGCGAGCGGAACAGCCAGTCGCCCCATTCGAAGCTGAGGAACATCGGCACCATGACGAGCCCCGCTCCGGCCGGCGCCGGCGCGCCGGTGAAGAATGGCGCGGCGTAGGTCTGCGCATCGTGGCTGATTTCGGTGTTGAAGCGCGCCAGACGCAGCGCGCAGCACACCGCAAAGAGCAGCGCGATCGCCCAACCGAGACCGTGCAGTTCCGACAATGTCCACAAGTAAAGAACCGCCGCCGGAGCCACGCCGAAGCTGACGAAATCCGACAGGCTGTCGAGCTCGGCCCCAAAGCTGGAGGTCGCTTTGAGGAGGCGCGCCATGCGTCCGTCGAGCCCATCGAAGATGCCGGCCGCAATGATCGAAAAGACTGCCGCCTCGAAATTTCCACCCATTGCAAAGCGTATCGCCGTCATCCCGGCGCACAGCGCGAGCAACGTCAGGACGTTCGGGACCATCCGGTTGACGGACAGCCCGGAGAGCCGCCGCATCCGCATCCGTGACCGCCGGTTTCTGGCCGAACGCATCCTCAAGGTTCTCCTCCCCTCGTCAGATCGCCGCTTCATTGGGCTATCCCCTCGCGCGGCGGCTCCTCGGCGAGCCGGTCCGCCAGGACGGTTTCGCCGCCGACCATGCGCTGCCCCGCGACAACCATCGGGACATAGGGCGGCGGGCAATAAATGTCGACTCGCGAGCCGAAGCGGATGATGCCGATCCGCTGGCCGTTCGCCACTTGCTGCCCGTCATAGAGATGGCAGACGATGCGCCGCGCGACGAGCCCGGCGACGAGCACCAAGGCGATGTCGGGTCCTTCCGGCGACGCGATGCGAATCGCCAGCCGCTCGTTGTCCTCGCTCGCCTTGTCGAGGCTCGCATTGACGAAGCGGCCCTTGGTGTAGCGCATAGCCGCCACCCTGCCGCCGACCGGCGCTCGGGTCACGTGCACGTCGAAGATGTTGAGAAAAATGCCGATCCGGACGAACGCCGTATCGCCCATCGCCAGCTCGGGAGGTGGAGTTGCCGCGCCAATCGACACGACGATCCCATCGGCAGGGCTAATCAGCAGACCCGGCCGCGTCGGGGTCACCCGCCACGGATCGCGGAAGAAATGAACCATCCACAGGGTAACGACCGCCGCGGCCCAGCCGGCGGGGGCCCACAACAGGAACAGCAGCACGGTTGCGAGCACCCCCGCGGCGACAAATTTGAACCCGTCCGGGTGGAGCGGAGCGAGGGACCGGCGCAGCACGAAGTGCGATCAGCTTCCCTCGCGGCGCCAGGCTGCGAGCAGCCCGCCGACGATCAGCAGCAGCGCAGCGATGCCTGGCAGAAGCGGCGTTTCGCTGAACCCGGTCACCGTGTAGTCGCCATTGGCGCGAAATCCCATCCAGTTTCGCCCGGCCGCCGCCCGGTCGGGAGAGACCCGGCGGATCTCGGGCATCGCACCGGTGCCCACCCAGAAGACCCCGCCTCCGGTCGCCGCCGCTATCGGGCCCAGTTTTTCGGGAGTGGTGCGCACATCGGCGAACTCGATCGGGTTGAGCGGCCCCGCCGCCGCCAATGCCGTGCGGGTCCCGTCGGTCACGCGGTAGAGTCCCATCTCGCTGATCGAGAGCCTGCCGGAACTTCGCCCGCCGCTCTCCGGCGTCAAGGTGAGGCTCCGGTTCGACCCGTCGGGCGCCGCGACGGTGACCGGCCGGTCGTTCGGTTCGAGCGATTGCCTCGTAACCACGAGGCTGTCGCCTTCGACCATCGCGCGCAGATCGTTCTCTTCGAGATCGGGTTCCTTCATCAGCCAATAGGCGAGGCGCCGCAGCAACTCCGCCTGCGGCCCGCCGCCCTCGAAGCCGCGCGCCCAGAACCACATCTGGTCGGACAGCAATTGCGCCACCCTCCCCTTTCCGACGCGGTCGAGCACGAGAAGCGGCTCGCCATGGTCGCCGCTCATGACCGTAACTCCGCGCTGCACATGCGAATCGACCTGCCGGAACCAACGCCCCCAGGACGGCTGGCCGCCCGGCGGGCCCGCCCCCGGCAGGTCGTCGGTAACCGGGTGGCGGCGGCCGAGATCGGTCAGCTGAGGCTTGAACCCCTCCTCGTACACATCGCCGGTCGGGTCGGTTGGCAAGATCGTCCCGAGCGGCGTGCGGGAAAGGCTCATCGGGGTGCCGAAGCTCGGGCCGGCCGCTTCGAGAAAGGCCCCGCCCTTGCGGACATAGCGCGCGACGTTTTCCAAGTAGGCCTGCGGGATGACCCCGCGGCGGCTGTAGCGGTCAAAGATGATCAGATCGAATTCGTCGAGCTTGACGTCGAACAATTCCCGGATCGGAAAGGCGATCAGCGACAACTCGCGGATCGGCGTCCCGTCCTGCTTTTCCGGCGGCCGCAGGATCGTGAAATGCACGAGGTCGACCGAGGGATCGGATTTGAGGATGTTGCGCCAGACGCGCTCGCCGGCATGCGGCTCGCCCGAGACGAGCAGCACCCGCAAGCGGTCGCGCACACCATTGACCACGACGACGGCACGATTGTTCTCGAGTGTCAGCTCGCGCGGCCCAGGCTCGACCGCGAGCTCGAGAATGTTCGGTCCGCCGTGGTCGATTGGCATCGTCAGCGGAACGTCGCGGCCGACCGGTACCGTCACCTGCCGCGGCGGGCCGCCATCCTTACGCCACGTCACGACTGCCTGGCCCTGGGCGGCCTGGCCCTGTGCGCCCTCCTGCTTGCCGGGGGAGCTCTCCGGCAGGTCCTCGACCCGGACCTTCAGCTGCAGTTCCTTGCCGACGAGGCCAAAGCTCGGGGCTTGGGCGACGACCAGCCGGCGGTCTCCCTCGTCGGGCAGGCCCGAGAGCAGAACGTGGAGCGGAGCGCCGATCGTCTCGGCGGCCGCCTTGGCGTCGCCGGCGGGGACGTCATGCACCTGCCCGTCGGTGATCATGACGACGCCGGCGAGGCGCTGGCGCGGCACGTCGGACATCGCGCGCGTGAGAGCGGTGAATAGGCGGGTGCCATCGTCGCCGGCGCCGGGCTGCGGCTTTCCCGCCCGAACCACGCGGACATCGAGGTTGCGCTCGCGAGCCAGGCGATCGGTGAGCGCGGCCAGCGCCGCTTCGGTCGCGTGCTGGCGATCGCCGATCCGTTGGCTCGGCGATTCGTCGACGATGATGATCGCGGTATCGCGCTGCGGGTCGCGCTTTTCCTCGATCACCGACGGGTTGACCAGGGCGGCGAGCAAAATGGCGACGGCAATGATGCGCCACAGCACGCCCCGCGCGCCGCGCACAGCTCCGAAGGCGAGAAGGAGCAAGCCCGCGGCGCCGAGCGCGGCGATCGCGTACCACGGCAGGAGCGGCGCGGCGGCGAGCGAAAACGCATCACCAGTCATTGACCCAGGCGCTCCAGGATGGCCGGCACGTGAACCTGGTCCGATTTGTAGTTGCCGGTCAGGACATACATGACGAGGTTGACGCCGAAGCGCATCGCCATTTCGCGCTGCGGCTCGCCGCCCGGAACCACGGCGAAGGCCGGGCGGCCCTGCGCGTCGACCGCCCAGGCCCCCGCCCAGTCGTTGGCGCCGACAATGACGCTGGAGACGCCGTCATTGACCCGGTCCTCGACCGGCTCGACCCACAACGTCCCGACATTCCAGCGCCCCGGGAATTCGTGCATCAGGTAGAAGGACTTGGTCAGCACATGATCGGGCGGGATCGGCACCAGCGGCGGCATCTTGATCCCCGCCACCAATCGGCGAAGCCGTTGCGCCGAAGAGTCCGCGCCGCCCACCGGCCCGGGGGTCTGGTCATTGGCGTCCCGCGTATCGAATAGAATCGTGCCACCGGTCTCCAGATAGCGGTTGATCCGCTCGACGGCCTTTTGCGACGGCGCCGCCTGAGTGGATACGACCGGCCAGTAGAGCAGCGGGAAGAAGATCAGCTCGTCCTTCTCGATGTCGACCGCGAGCGGCTCGGCAGTGTCGACCGCCGTGCGCCGGTTCAATGTCGCCGTCAGACCGACGAGACCAGCCCGGCTGACCGCGTCCGCCTCTTGATTTCCGGTGCGGACGTAGGCCAGGCGAAGCTCGGACGTCGCCTCTACCACGAAGGCGTCGTCGGCGTGGGCCGCCGAAGCGGCGCCGAGCAGCGCAGGGAGCAAGACCGCGGCGAGCCGCGCCGGCCGCCGCCGGAGCAGCCCGCGCAATCCGTAGGCGATCAGGAGATCGGCGAGCGCGATCAGCAGTGCTGCCGTCAGCAGCGATGGGCGCAGATCGATCTCACGGCCGGTCGCGAAGTTCTCGCTCAGGGTTTCCGGTGGCAACCCCTCGACCGGCTTCAATTCGGGGATCCCGGCCGAAAGATTGAGCGCGCGCCGGGCATCGGCGGTTCCGTAAAACCCTGGCGGATGCCGCGGCGATGCTGCCGCGGTCGCGATTTCAGTGGCGGGGATCGGCCGGGCCGAGGGCGGCGCCCGCTGCAGGCGGCCAAACCCGTCGAGGGTCTCGATGGGCGCCAAGTCTGCGTCGCCCGCCTCCGTCACTCCCTGGCTCATCGCCTCGATCCGCCGCAGCATCTCGACGAAGAGGCCGGACAAAGCGAGGTTCGACCAGTCGGCATTCGCCGTCGTGTGAACGAGAACGATCCAGCCTTGTCCGCGCCTCTCCGCGGTAACGAGCGGTGTGCCGTCGACCAGCCGCGCCCAGGTCTTGCCGGCGAGATCCAGATCCGGCTCGGCCAGAACCTGGCGTGACACCGTAACGTCGGGCGGGACGGCGAGCCCCGCGAATGGGCTGTCGGGCGCAAACGGGGCGAGCTTTGCCGGCTGCTCCCACGACAGCGCGCCGCCGATCGTGCGCCCGCCGCCGTGACGCAGCCGCACCGGCAACAGTTGGTCGCCCTGCTCGGCGAGATGCGGCCCGGCAAAACGCAGCAATAGCCCGCCAGCCTCGATCCATTTGCCGACCGCCGCCTCTTCTGCCGGCGAATCCGGTCCGGTGTCCGCAAACACCAGCACGGCGAGCTCGCGTTTGAGAAGATCCGTAGCACTGCCCCGACGCAGCTCGGTAAACGGGCCGAGCGCCCGCTCAAGATAATAGTTCTCTCCGAGCAGCGGCTGCCCTTTGGCGTTCGGCGCCGCGACGATGCCGACCGGGCGCCGGCGCCACCTCTCGTCCGTCAGCAGCAGCGAGCCGGCGGATTGATCGCCTTCGACCTCGATCCGGGTCATGCGGTTGCGCAGCTCGCTGGGCATCGCTAAGCGGAGCTCGGCACCCTTTGCCCCCGGCTCGATCGTCGCCGCCTGCCGCGCGAGCAGGCGGCCATCCTCGCCGCTCGCCCGCACCTGAAAAAGGCGGGGCGTAGGCGCCGGCAACGAATGCAACACGACTCCGACGTCCTTCGCCTCTGCATTCCCGGCGGCGATCATAACCGGGGCCTCGGCGGGTTGCGCCGTCAGATAGCGCAAGCTCCCCCGTTCGACGAGATGAGCTGCCAGCGCCTCGTTCCCGCCGTCATCCGCAACGCCGTCGCTGAGCCAGATGGCGGAGCTCGCCTCCGGCAAGGAGAGTGCTTCGAGCCGCCCCAGCGCGGCGCGCCGGTCGACGGGCCATGGTTTGGGCAGCAATGCCTGAACCGCCGCCGCTGCATCTGCTGCGCGCACCGGTCGCAATGGCGCCGCCGGCTCGTCCACCGCGGTCGGTGCGGTCGTGACCAGCACCACCTGCCGGTCTTCGCGCTCGGCCTGGGCCAGCAGCTCGCCGAGCGCGGCTTGCCGGGCCGGCCAGTCGTGCGCCGCGGCCCAGCCGTCATCGACCACCAGGACGATCGGGCCTGTCGCCGCGAGGTGCGCCTGCGGATTGAGGAGCGGGTGCGCGACCGCCACGATCACCAGCGCGGCCAACAGCATGCGCAGCAGGATCAGCCAAAAAGGGGTCCGCGCCGGCATTTCCTCGCGCGGCACCAGCCCGAGCAGCAGCCGCACCGCCGGAAAGGCGATGCGCCGCGGCGCCGGCGGCGTGACCCGCAACAGCCACCAGATGATCGGCAACGCCGCCAAGGCCACGAGCAGCCACGGCGAAACGAAAGCGAGGGAACCGAGCGCCAGCATTGGCTAATCCACAGCCCCGTAGTCACCCTCACCCACCCAGCCCTGGCGGGCTGGGTCCCCCTCTCCCGCAGTGCGGGAGAGGGGCTTAGAGAGCAATCTTTCGTGGCCCCTCTCCCGCACTGCGGGAGAGGGTGCCGAGCGAAGCGAGGCGGGTGAGGGTCGTGAGGATCCTGCCGGGCCATGTTCACCGCCGCCGGTCAGCCGAGAGCGCGGCGTATAGCGCCAGCAGGGCAAGGTGCGGCGGACGATCGGTGCGGTGAAAGCCAAAGCTCCACCCGAGGGCGGCGGCGATCGCGGCAAGCCCTTCGCGATGACGCCGAAACCGCTCGGAGTAAGCGTCGCGGACGCTCTCGACGCGGCTGATCACGATCTGGTCGCGCTCCTCGATCCCCTCAAAGCGCACGCGGCCCTCGAACGGCAGGTCTTCCTCCGCCGGGTCGACGACCTGCAACAGATGGCCCTTGAGCCCCGCTGTGGCGAAGCGGGCGAGCGCACTGTTGACGGCATCGGGCGGTGACAGGAAGTCCCCGATCAATACGAGCTGCGCCGCGCGCGGCAGCGGCTCGAAGGCGGGGAGGCTCGCCGCGTCGCGCTGGTCACGGCCGATCAGCTCGGCGACCCGGGACAGCGCAATCCGTCCGCTCATCGGAGCCATTCCGCTGCCGAGCATCGGTCAAGCGCTCGCCGCCACGGACGAGCAGACTCGCCAGCGCGACGAGAAGCAGCTCGGCCCGGTCGCGCTTGGTCGGCCACTCGACGCCCGGCGCATATTCCGCCGAAGTGTAATCCATCGATGCCGAGGCGTCCCGCCACAGCCACACGCTCTGCGCAGCTTCCCATTCGGTCTCGCGGACATAGAGCCGCTGCGACTTGGCGCTCTCGCGCCAGTCGATGCGCGCTGCCGCGTCGCCCGTCTCGTACTGGCGAAATTGCCAGAAGGTCTCGCCTTGGCCGACACGCCGGCGTCCGTGCACCCCCTGAGCGACGGTGACGGCGACCCGCTCGGCCGCGACCAAAAGCGGCGGCAGGACGGCCGCCGCTTGTTCCGCCCGGTCACGCAACGCGGTGGGCATCGCGGCTCGGCGCGGCAAGAAACTCGCGCCCGCAAGCGTTCGCGTCAGACTCAACGGAGCGGCGCCGATATCTGCTCGATGACCCGCGCCACCGTTACGCCTTCGGCGCGGCCGGCGAAGCTGACCGCCATGCGGTGCCGCAGGACCGGCGGCGCCAGGGCAAGAACATCGTCGATTGACGGGCTGAACCGGCCGTCAATCAGTGCCCGAGCCCGGCAGGCCAGCATCAGGGCCTGACTGGCGCGGGGTCCCGGCCCCCACGACACGAAGCGCCTGACCCCCTCGATCACCGTCTCGTCCGGTCTACCTGACCGCACCAGCGAAAGGATCGCCTCGACGACGCTCTCGCCGACCGGAATGCGGCGCACAAGGCGCTGCGCCGCCATCAGCTCGGCAACGTTCATCGCCGGCCGCGGCCGGTCTTCGAGGATGCCGGTCGTCGCGATCAGCATCTGCCGCTCTGCGTCGAGGTCGGGGTAATCCACGTCGATCTGCAACAGGAACCGATCGAGCTGGGCCTCCGGCAGTGGATAGGTGCCCTCCTGCTCGAGCGGGTTTTGCGTCGCCAGCACATGAAACGGCCGCGGCAGCGGATGATACTGCCCCGCGATCGACACGCGGCCCTCTTGCATCGCCTGCAGCAGCGCCGACTGCGTGCGCGGGCTCGCCCGGTTGATCTCGTCCGCCATCAACAGCTGGCAGAAAACGGGACCCGGGATGAAACGGAACGAGCGCCGTCCGCGTCTCGCTTTCTTCGAGGACCTCGGAGCCGAGAATGTCGGCGGGCATCAGGTCGGGCGTGCATTGGATGCGCTTGTCGTCGAGGCCGAGAATCGTGCCCAAAGTCTCGACCAATCGGGTCTTGGCGAGACCGGGGACGCCGATCAACAGCGCGTGGCCGCCGCACAACAGCGTGATCAAGGCTTGCTCGACTACTTCGCGCTGACCAAAAATGATTTCGCCGATGCGCTCACGCACCAGGCTGAGGCTTCGGCCCAGGGCCTCGACCTCGGCAACGAGATCAGTGGAGGAAGCGTTGATGGGTGCAGTGGAAGTCAAGCAGAACGATCCCTCTTCAAACTCTACGACGGGCGCAAGGCTGACCCAAAACTCCGGCTCCGGCAATTCCTCCCCGGCGGTGACTGCCTCCGCCGGGAAGCGGCCGCCGATCGACCGCGGCGACCTTGAGATGCGGATCGCGCGCGACGGTACTTGGTTTTATCGCGGATCTCCCATCGGCCGTCCGCCTCTCGTCAAGCTCTTCGCCTCCGTTCTGCGCCGTGGGCGGATGGCTGTTATTGGCTGGTCACCCCGGCTGAGCGCGGTCGCATCGAGGTCGAGGACGTCCCCTTTCTCGCCGTGGCGGTGACGATCGAGGGCGAGGGTCGCGACCAGCGACTGATATTCCGCACCAATCTGGACGAATTTGTGACGGCGGGACCCAACAACCCGATGCGCGTCGAAACGGCTGCGAGCGGCGAGCCGGCGCCCTATATTCTGGTACGCGACGGACTCGAGGCCCGGCTCGCGCGGCCGGTGTTTTATGAGCTCGTCGAGCTCGGGACGGAGGAGCCGATCGGCGAGACGACGCAATTCGGAGTGTGGAGCACCGGGGTATTCTTTCGGCTGGGCGAGCCTGCACCGGATTGGGAGTGAAGACGCCATCTCGGGCCGGGACCGGGGCCACACCATTGACGGCGACAAATTCCTTTGACTCGAGACTGGGTTATCGGACGTTTCCTGCAGCTCGGGCGGCCGGGACGCCGAGGCTTTGGCGGGGCGGCAGACCCCGCGGAAGCCGCCGCCCTCAGGGAAGCGACCCGGGGCGATCACGATCTCAATCCGGGGATGACGCCGCCGAGCACCGCTCTGCGCCCGGCCGCGGTGCTGGTTCCCCTGGTCGACCGCCCCGAGGGCATGTCCGTGCTGCTGACGCAGCGCACCGCGCATTTGACGGCGCATGCCGGGCAGATTTCGTTCCCCGGCGGACGCATCGAGGAGAGCGACGCCGATCCGACTGAGGCGGCGCTGCGCGAGACCGAGGAAGAGGTCGGGCTGACGCGCGACCATGTCACGGTGATCGGCCGGCTCGATACCTATGTGACCGGGACCGGTTTCGAGATCACTCCGGTCGTTGGGATCGTCAAAGTGCCGTTTCCGCTCGCTATCGACCCGTTCGAGGTCTCCGAGGTGTTCGAGGTGCCGCTGTCCTTTGTTGTAGACCCGCAAAACCACCGCCGTACGACGCGCGACTTCGAGCATCGGACGCGCGTATTCTTTGTGCTGCCGTACGAGGGCCGCAACATTTGGGGCGCGACGGCCGGGATGCTGGTAAATTTGGCCGAGGTGCTCGCCATTTGAGGAGGCCATGCTCCGGGTCTTCCTCACGATCGTACTACCGCTCCTTTTACCTACCGCGCTCTATCTGCTGTGGGTCAGCACCTTTGGAGCCGAGCATGGCGGGAACGCAATACGGTGGACGGCGGTACCATGGATCTGGCTCGCCGGTGCGGGCGTCGTGCTTTTGGCGATCGTGCTCTTCGTCGTGACCGTCCATTTCGGCTCGCCGCAAGAGGGGGTCTACGTGCCGCCGCGCTAGGAAGGCGGCCGCATCATACCGGGACACATGGAACCCAGACCGGGCCGATGACCGATAGTCCCAATTTGCTCCGCATCGAGCCGCAGCCCTGGATGGTCGACCCGGCGACATTGGCCGTGCTGGAAGCGCTCGCCGCCGGCGGCGCGGAGGCGCGGTTTGTTGGCGGCTCCGTCCGCGACGCTGTGCTCGGCCGGCTAGCCCCGGGTCAAGCCCGAGGGCCGATATCGACATCGCCACCCCGGCGCCACCTGAGCGCGTGATCGAGCTCTTGGAGAAGCACGGCATCAAGGTCGTGCCGACCGGTCTTGCCCACGGCACCGTAACGGCGATCGCCGGCACACCGCCGCGGCATTTCGAGATCACCACCTTGCGGCGCGACGTCGAGACTTACGGCCGCCGCGCCCGCGTCGCCTTCGACGCCGACTGGGCGGCCGATGCGGCCCGGCGAGACTTCACGATCAACGCGATCTTTCTCGATCCCGACGGCACCGTGCACGATCCGGTGGGAGGCGTCGCCGATTTGCGGGCGCACCGCGTGCGATTCGTCGGCGACCCTGCAACCCGCATTGCCGAGGATGTACTGCGGATCCTGCGCTATTACCGGTTCGAGGCATGCTTCGGCGCCGGCTTCGGCGATCCGCAGGCGCGTGCTGCCTGCCGTGCCATGGCCCATCTGTTGCCCAATCTCTCCGCCGAGCGAGTGGCTCAGGAGTTGGTCAAGCTGCTGGAGACTTCCGACCCGCTCGCGGCGTTGCGGATGATGGTAGAGGACGGCGTGCTCTCGATTATCCTGCCGGAGGCGCGCCGGCTCGACCGGCTGCGGCATATGATCGCGATCGAGCCGGAACCCGATCCACTGCGGCGTCTGGCCGCGTTGATCGAGGTGGACGGCACCGGAGCCATCGCGCTCGCGGAACGCCTGCATTTCTCGAATGCGTGGCGCGATCGGCTCCACGGTCTTGCGCCGCCATGGGCCATCGACCCGCCTGCGGACATGGCCGCTCAGCGGCGCGCGCTCTATCGGCTCGGCGCCGAGCGCTACCGCGATATCGCCCTGCTATTGGCGGCCGAAGGAGCGATGAGCCGGGACCGGCTCGCCGAACTGCTCGCCCTCGCCCGCGACTGGACGCCCCCGGAATTTCCCATCACCGGCCGGGATGTTACCGCCCTCGGGCTTCCGCCGGGCCCTCGCATCGGCCGCCTGCTCGATGCGACACACGCGTGGTGGGAGGCGGGCGACTTCACGCCGATCGCGCCGCCTGCCTTACGCATCTGAGCGAGTTGTCGCCGCGGGGATTTGATTGCGCCGGAGAGACCTGGCTATGGCCGCGCCAATCGATGCCAATTGCACTTTCAGTGGCGGTATCTGGATTGCGGATTATATGAGCAGTCGGCTGACGCAGCCGATCCCTCAATCCCGAACCCGAAGGTGTGCCATGTCAATGTCCCGAAGGTCGGCGCCTGCAGAGCTGGCGACCCGCACCGATTTGACACCCGAAGCGACCAATGCGGTCACCAACGCTCTCAATCCGCTTCTGGCGGATGTGTTCGCGCTCTACTTGAAGACGAAAAATTTTCACTGGCACATGAGCGGCCCCCATTTTCGCGATTACCACTTATTGCTCGATGACCAGGGCGACCAGATCTTTGCGATGACGGACGAGCTGGCCGAGCGCGTGCGCAAAATTGGCGGAATCACTTTGAAGTCGATCGGGCAGGTCGGCAAACTGCAGCGCATCAAAGACAATGACGAGGAGTTCGTTGCCGCAGTCGACATGCTGCGCGAATTGATGGAAGACAACAAAGCCTTGACCGCCAATATGCGTGAAGCGCACGAGGTCGCTGATCAGAACAACGACTCGGCTACGACCAGCCTGCTCGAAAATTTCATCGACGAGACGGAACGACGGACCTGGTTCCTGTTCGAGGCGACGCGGGTTACCAACCAGCCGCACGATTAGCGGGGAACCTGTTGGTTGAGCAGGCATTCTCTCCGACGAGCCTGACCAGCGGGGCGGTTGCAATTCTTGCGACCGCCGATCCGGCAGCAAAGGCCTCGGCCAGCCGCCGGCTCGCAGAGATCTGGGGCGCAGGCGGGCTCGATATCGGCTGTTCGGCGCCGCCGGAACGCCCGGCGCGGCCCAAGCGGCCGCAGCTGCGCCCGCCAAGAGAGATGCCGAAGCGGCGGGCTTTCGGCTCGCCGGCTGGACGCATCGCGCTCCTTCATGCTCTCGCGCATATCGAACTCAACGCGATCAATCTCGCCTGGGACATCATCGCGCGGTTCTCCTCCGAACCGCTGCCGCGCGGCTTTTTCGACGATTGGGTCGGGGTGGCTGCGGAGGAGGCCATTCATTTCGAGCTGCTGGCGCGACGGCTCGCAGAGTTCGGAGCCGATTATGGCGACTTGCCGGCCCATGACGGGCTGTGGGAATCTGCTGCCGCGACAGCCGATGATCTGCTAGCCCGCCTCGCCGTCGTGCCGCTCGTGCTCGAAGCGCGCGGACTCGATGTGACCCCCGAAATGGCGGCCACGCTCGAGCGCGTCGGCGACCCGGAAAGCGCCGTTGTGCTTCGTCGCATCTATCGCGATGAGATCGATCATGTCGCAGCCGGGGTGCGCTGGTTCGACGAACTCTGCCGCGCTCGCGGCCTCATTCCGGAGGAGACGTTCCGCGAGCTTGTGCGGCGCTATTTCAAGGGCGAGCTGAAGCCGCCCTTCAACCACGAGGCCCGCGCCGCCGCCGGGTTTCCCGCGCGCTACTACGAGCCGATTCTCCGGGACGGCGTTCCGCTTCTTCGTGGATGATCCGGGCGAGCTCGGGCTGACGGCCGAGCAGCTCGCGAAAATCTACGATGTCAAGGATGAGCAGCGTGCATTGCCGCGCCGCTACGATCGTGGCATTGCGGGGACCGCCGGTGACCAACGCCACCTCGCCAAAGAACTCCCCCGGTCCGAGAACCACCGGTTCGGGCTGCAGCTGCACTTCGACCTCGCCGGAGGCGACGAAATACATGCAGTCGCCAGATGCGCCGCGGCGCATAATGATGGCGCCGGCGGGATAATCGCGCGGGCGCAACAGGCGCGCCACATCGGCGATGACCGCGGCCCCGACATCGTGAAAGAACGGCACCTTGGCGACGAGGTCCCAGGTGCGCAGGAACTCGCGGCGGCGTGTCTCCTCGGCAAAGCCGGTGGCGAGAATGCCGGCCCACAGCGCAAAGACGAGGATGCCGCTGACCATGACGATTCCCGCCAGCATCCGGCCGAGCGGCGTCAGCGGCGTCACATCGCCGTAGCCGGTGGTCGTCAGGGTCACAATTGCCCACCACAACGCGGCAGGGATCGAGCCGAACACCTTCGGTTGCGTCCCGCGCTCCAGCAAATAGGCGAGGCTCGCAGAGACGAGGAGAACGATGCAGAAGGCGAGGAGAACCGATAATAGGGCGCGCCGCGCATCGCTGATCACGCGCTGCAGTCCGGCAAGCCCCGGCGCATAGCGGACCAGTTTGAAGGCCCAGACGAAGCCGAGAAGGCTTCCGACACCTTGGCCGTACACCAGCGCGATCACCCCGGGAAAAGTTCCGAGCAGATCGCAGAGCCCGCCCATTGAGCTGGCCCAGGCCAACCGCGAGCGCCATTCGTAACGCAGCTCGGCCCCCGGAGCTGCGGGCGCAGCAGCCAGCCTGAGGACATATTCGCCGAGGAAGAAGGCGCAAACGATCCAGAACCCGGAATCGAGTTCGGCGGACCAGCCCAGCCGAAAAGCCGCTTCGGTATCGGCTATCATGACGCCGATTCCCGCCGCCACCATTGCGTGGTGAACAGCGCGGAAAACTCGGGCGGGGCCCGGAGCCTCGGGATCGAGGAGCCCATAAAGGCGCTCGCTGCGCATACGGCATCTTAGGCACCGGCCCGCTCGGCTGGAATAGAGCTCGCCTATCCCGGCGCTGTTTCCCGTATCCAGCGATTCCTGTATATGGGCGGCAGCTATCGGGGGATGGTGGCAATTTTTCCCAACAACCGGCGAGCCCTTCTCGCCTTCCTGCACGATGTGACGATAGCGGCGGTGTCAATCGTCGCGTCTCTGTACTTGCGGCTCGGCAACGGCATCCTTGACTATGAGCCGAAGCTGACGGCGATCTATGTCGCCGGCTTTACTTTGATTGCCGCGGGCGTGTTTCTGCTCACTGGGCTTTATCGCGGCATCTGGCGCTTCGCCTCCCTCCCCGATCTCTTCAACATCACCCGCGCGGTGAGCCTGACCGTGCTCGTCTTCTTGCCGGTCATGTTCGTCCTGACGCGGCTGGAGACCTTTCCGCGATCGACTTTGCTGATCGACTGGTTCGTGCTGATCGCGCTGCTCGGGGGGCCGCGCCTGGCCTATCGGTTGTTCAAGGATCGCGGTCTCGACCATATCCTCGAACGCGTCAAGCATCAGAGCGTGCCGGTGCTGCTGATCAGCGCCAAGGACGGAGCCGACACCTTCATTCGCGAGATGCGGCGCGACCCGCGCGCGGTCTACCGGGTGGTCGGAGTTCTCGCCGACACGCCGTCGCGCGTCGGCCGGGAAATCTACCGGGTCCCGATCCTCGGCACGATCGACTCGCTCGATACCGTGGTCGAGCAGCTCGACCGCCGCGGCAAGCGCCCGCATAAGCTGATCATCACGGCGCAAAACCTTCCCGGCCATCAGATCCGGCGACTGCTCGACCGGGCGGATGCCCTGGCGATCCCGCTTGCGCGGTTGCCGCGGCTCACCGATTTCGAGCGCAATCTCGACAATCCCGAGCGCGCCCTCGAACCGATCGCGCTCGAAGATCTGCTCGGCCGCTCCCAGGCGGTCCTCGACCGCGACGGCATGGCGCGGCTGATCCGCGGCCGCCGCATCCTCGTCACCGGCGCGGGGGGAACCATCGGCTCGGAGCTCGCCCGGCAGATTGCGGCTCTTTCGCCCGGCCCCCTGGTCGTGCTCGACAATGGCGAATTCGCCCTTTACGCCATCGAGATGGAGCTGCGCGAGCGGTTCCCGGGGCTGCGCCCGGTTCCCCTGTTGCGCGACGTGCGCGACCGCGTACAAATCGACGCGGTCATCGCCGCCGAGAAGCCCGAGATAATCTTTCATGCGGCGGCACTGAAGCACCTGCCGATGGTCGAGGCCAACCCGATCGAGGGGGTGCTGACCAATGTCGTCGGCAGCCGTAATGTCGCCGAGGCGGCGCGGGCGTATGGAGCATCGCTCGTCGTGATGATCTCGACCGACAAGGCAGTCAACCCGGCGAGCGTGATGGGCGCCACCAAGCGTCTCGCCGAGAGCTTCTGCCAGGCGCTCGATCTCTACGAAGCGCGGCGCCGCGCGCCGTTGAGCCGTGGAACCCGCTACGTGACGGTTCGCTTCGGCAATGTGCTGGGCTCGACGGGATCGGTCGTGCCGCTGTTCCAGCGCCAGCTCGCCGCCGGCGGGCCGCTGACCGTCACCGACCCCGAAGTCACGCGCTTTTTCATGACGGTGCGCGAGGCGGTCGAGCTGGTCCTGCAGGCCTCGGCGCTTCCATCCGACAGCGGGGCATCCGACAGCGGGGCGCCCGACCGCGAGGCGGCCGACGCCCGCGGCAAGATCTTCGTGCTGGACATGGGCGAGCCGGTCAAGATCGTCGACCTTGCATATCAGATGATCCGGCTCGCCGGATTGCGGCCCGACCGCGATGTCGGGATCGAGTTCATCGGGTTGCGGCCGGGCGAAAAGCTGCACGAGGAACTGTTCCATCCGGCCGAGCCGCTGATCCCGACCGCGAACCCGGCGATCCGCCTCGCGGCGCCCCGCACCGCCGATTACCCGATGCTCGCCCGCTCGATCGACGAACTGGAGGAAAACGCCCGCGCGCGGCGCGAGGAGCGCGTGCTGCAGATCCTCGATCGCCTGGTGCCCGAATACCGGCGCAGCACACTCGGGCCGAGCGCCGCCGCTGCATCGGGCGGGTGATCAGGCCGGCCGCCCCCTTTCCCTCGCCCCGCCGCGACTCTCGCTGGCCGAGACAGAGAACTGGCGTAACCTGTCACGGGAAACGTATAAACGCCCGCTGAACCACGGAATCGCGCCGGATGATTAGGTTAACTTGCTGGAAGGCCGCGAAACGCTGGCCGCGGTTGTCGACTGAGGTGCTAGCGGTTGCGCTCCTTGCCGCAGGGAACGGGTACGCGCAGGCTCCGTCCGGGGCGGGGCAAGTCTCGACGCCTGAATCGAGCATCGAAAAACCGGGCGACACCGGTGTGCGGGCGCATACGAACATCCAGACCTTCATCCCCAACCAGGGCGCGAACGGCGCGCAAGCACCGCCAGGCGGCGGCGGTCCCGGCGCGCCGAGCTCTCGCACTCCGCCGGCGCCAGTCACGAACGGGGTGACTAGCCCCGCCCAGCCGCAGTGATTGCACCGCTTTATCTGGCGGGCTGACGCTATCGTAACCGACCCTTAAAGCGCTTGCGGCATCATAGAGGATCGCCGCCCGAGCGGGACGGGCGCGGGCGCCTGAACGCCGAAACAGGGGAGAACCATGAGACCACGACGCTTGTTCACTATTGTCTTGCCGGTAGCCGGCGTGGCCGCCCTCGGCGTGTTCGCGGCGGGAAATGCTTACGGCGAGTTCGCGTCGCGCGGGGGCTATGTGCTGACCCCGGAATCGAGCATCGAACAACCCGAGCACCACGGCGTCCGTGCTCACACGAACTACAAGATGTTCGTCCCCAATGCCGGCATGGCCAGTGCGCAGCCCTCGCTCGAGGCGCCGGCTCAGACCGGGGGACCGCCCTACGCGGGCTACTTCTACGAGACACCGGCTTCGCTCGGCTGCGTCTATCAGCTCGTCTCGCCCGTGACGGGGTGCAATCCCAATGCCGTCAGCGCCAACCCGACGGGCGGCGCTCACGCGATCGCGATCGTCGACGCCTATCACTATCCGACGGCAGCGAGCGATCTGAGCGTATTTTCGAGCCAATTCGGGCTGCCGCAGGCAAACTTCCAGCTCGTCTTTGCCAACGGTCGGCAGCCCCGGGTCAACGCCGACTGGAACATCGAGGAAGCATTGGACATCGAATGGGCGCATGCCATGGCGCCCAGCGCCAAGATCTACCTGGTCGAGGCAGCCTCGAGCAACTTTAGCGATCTGCTGCAGGCGGTCTCGGCCGCCAACTCCCTCGTGAGCTCGGCAGGCGGGGGCGAAGTTTCGATGAGTTGGGGCGGCAGCGAGTTTTCAGGCGAAACATCGTATGATTCTTCTTTCACCCAATCGAGGGTCGTCTACTTCGCATCCTCCGGCGACAGCCCCGGCGTGATTTGGCCGTCCACGTCTCCGAACGTCGTCTCCGCCGGCGGCACCAGCCTCAGCCGCAACCCGACGACCGGCGACTTCCAGCAAGAAATGGCTTGGCAGTCGGGGGGCGGCGGCCCCAGCGTCTACGAAACCCGCCCCGCCTACCAGAACGCGATATCTGCGATCGTGCAGAAACAGCGAGGCACCCCGGACGTCGCCGCCGACGCCGACCCCTCGACCGGCGTGTGGGTCTATGCCTACCCCTATTGGTACATCGTCGGCGGCACCAGCGTCGCCGCCCCGGTCTGGGCCGGCATCGTCAATTCCGCTGGCGGCTTCTCTGCCATGACTGAGGCCGAGCTCACGACGATCTATGCAAACCATGCGACGACAGACATCATTGCCGGTTCCTGCGGTCCGAATCAGGGATATCTTGCCGGTCCCGGCTGGGATTTCTGCACGGGCCTTGGCAGCCCGCTCGGCGAGAGAGGAAAGTAGGGTCCGGCCAAACTATCTCCCGCAGTTTCGCGGGATGCATCAGGCAATTCCGTGAAAAGGAGACAGTCCCATGCGAATTGGCCTGTTCTACCAGATCCAGGTTCCCAAACCCTGGACCTCGTCCAGTGAATCGCAACGCATCTATGAAGCGCTCGAGCAAATTCCCTACGCCGAGCAGCAGGGCTTTGAGAGCGTGTGGTTTTCGGAGCATCACTTCCGCCCGGTGTGGTCGCACAACAGCGCCCCGGACCTGACCCTCGCGGCGGTCAGTCAGCGCACCAGCACGATCCGCCTCGGCATCGGAGTGGTGCTGGCCCCGATCCACCACCCGCTGCACGTCGCCGCGCGCATGGCGACCCTCGATATTTTGAGCCATGGGCGCGTCGATGTCGGCCTTGGGCGTACCGGCTATCCCTACCAGCTGACGCCCTATGGGACGGACCTGCACGACACACGCGGCATGTGGCTGGAGTTCGCCGACGTGCTGCCGCGGATATGGACCCAGGAGGAAATCTCTTACGACGGGAAGTACTACCAGATTCCGCGTCGTGAGGTCCTCCCGAAACCGGTGCAACAGCCGCACCCGCCGCTGTGGTCCGCATGCGGCAGCGACGAGACGGCGCGCCTGACGGGCAGCCTGGGAATGGGCGGGTTGTTCGGCAGTGAAGGGGGCCCGGACCGCGTCCAACAGCTGATGGCGCTCTATCGGGGCGCGCTGCGGACAGCCCCGGGCAACGGCTGCGGGCCCGCGCCGCGCGCCGCGCTAATGACGGCAGGCTATTGCCACGAGGACCCGCGGGTCGTCGCCGAGCGCGGCACCGAACTTGTCGCCTGGTACATCGAGCAACAGCGCGAGCGCGCCCGCCTGGTGTGGCGCGACTACGATCCGGCCACCTTGCCACCGGATTACCAGGGCTATTACGCGCGCGACCAGCGCCTCGCCGGCGGGCCGTATCCGGGCGAGCCCACGCCCCAGGATGTGCGCGAGGAAGGCACCAAGTTCTGCGTCGGCACGCCGGCTGACTGCATCCGTTTTCTCGAACTCTACGAAGCCCTGGGTATCGAGGAAGCCATTCTACTGTGTGCCGTCGGGCCGGCGCAGCACGAGGAGGTGCTCCATACCCTGCGCCTCTTCGGCGAGCAGGTGATTCCGCATTTCCAGGCCAAGGAACCGCGTGCCGCGGTGGCTACGCACGCAAGGCACTTCAGTTGAAAAGCCACCCTTTTTGCACAGACAAGCTTCTGCAGTACTGCTAAAGGGTCCAGCAACCCTCCCCAAAGGAATCATCGCTGGCCGTCGACATTCCCACGCCGCTGCACCAGAGATTTTTTGGGAACCGCATTGCTCTGAGCCGGGTTGTCTTATTGAGCCGTCGTTCAGAGCTATGGATGATCGGCGAAAACTGAACCAGCGGAGTCTTTATCATGGCGGATCGAGAACAATCCCAGACCTCGAAACGCGGCATGGACGAGAAATCGCAGCGTGATATCGCCGGCAAGGGCCACCCGACCAGCGGGAGCAAAGGCGAGGACCGCGAGCACGGCGTCAGAAACCAAGGCTCGGTCGGGCGCGACGAGCCGGACCAAAGCAAAGAGAGGAACACGGAAATCGCGGTCGAGGCCGGACATAAGGGTCCGGGAGAGCATCGCGACGCAAACCGCTAGCGGCTCAATTCGCCGCTGAGAGCCCCGCCGAGGCGGGGCTCTTTTGTCTCGAATGCGTTGCTGTGCAAACAACGCTGAAATCGCCACAACCTTCGGGTTCCATTCGCTCCGGGAGGCTCCGATGGCCGGCGCCGGGCGACCGAACGAGATGGAGTGTTACGACGCCATATTGCGGACCGTCGACGATAGAGAACATCCGTGCGTGGGGAGGGTCATTGCGACGAGCTGGTCGGTGATGTCGACGATTTCGTCGGGATCGGCTCCCTGATCACCCGATGTACTGACGGTGGAGGTGACCCCGTAGATCGTCACGGTGCCGTCGGCGTTGACCATGCCGGTGATGTTGCGCAGCCCGTCGGTCGCAGTCGGGAAATAATTTCCCACCGTGTAATCCGTCCCGAGGTCGAGGCCGTCCTGCAATGTGTAGTCGAGCACCCATTGTCCGGTGGGGTATTGAAGGTCCACTTCTCAAGCCCGGCGACGGGGGTCTTTGCAATGACCCCGTCACCCTCCTCGGCCACATAGAACGTAGTCGCATTGGCGAACCATGCCCACCTGACATACCGTGTGATGCCGTTGCTGCCGCTGCCTTTGGTCACATAAAGCGTGTTGTTGAAGATTGTCTCGCCGCGGAAGTTGTTGTCTTTGCCCGACTTGTCTGCTGTCGTGCTATACGGCATTCCGGTTGGCGGACTGGTCTGGTTAACCGATAAGCAGTACTGAAACCGTTCGAGGCACCGAGTGTTCCCTGCTGTTGCCCGATGACTGTCGTCTCGGGATCGCTGCTGCCAGGCGTTATCGACCGCACACCGGTGTTATTGACGATGTTTGGTGGGCGGTGGTGAGCCGCCGTTGCCGGCGTTGCCGGCCAGCAAATATTTGGCTTTGGCCTTTGCCGTCGTGTCGGATCGGCATCCGCAAAATTTATGGTAGGCTCCCCGGTGTTGGCGCCGTGGCCGAGAATTCCGGCAGAGATGCCGCTTTTTGGCCGTCGCCCATCAAGGGAGGACAGCAGAAATGAAGGGGCAAATATGCGCGCTCGCGGCAGCGGGGATTTTGGTCGCGGCGACAGCCTCCGGAAAGGCCTTTGCCCAAAAGCAAGGCGGTATCCTAAGGGAGTACATTATCGACAGCCCGGCGAGCATGTCGATCCACGAGGAAACGACCGTCGTGGCTGAGCGTCCTATGATGGCGGTTTTTAACAACCTCGTGCTGTTCGATCAGCACGTCGCGCAGAACAGCCTCTCCGACATCGTGCCGGAGCTCGCCACCGACTGGGCGTGGGACGAGGATGGCACGAGGCTGGTTTTCCACCTTCGCCAAGGTGTGAGATGGCATGACGGCAAGCCGTTCACTGCCGCCGACGTCAAGTGCACTTGGGACCTGATGCAGGGGAAGAGCGCCGAGCGGCTGCGCGTCAACCCGCGCAAGTCCTGGTACGCCAACCTCTCCGAAATCGTCCCCAACGGCGATTCCGAAGTGACGTTTGTGCTGAAGCGGCCGCAGCCGGCTTTTATCGCGTTGCTCGCCACCGGCATGTCTCCGGTCTATCCGTGCCACGTCTCGCCGGCTCAGATGCGCCAGCATCCGATCGGCACGGGCCCATTCAAATTCGTGGAGTTCAAGCCCAACGAGTTCATCAAGGTGGTGAAGAACCCGGATTACTGGAAACCGGGTCTCCCCCATCTCGATGCAATCGAGTACACGCTCCTGCGCAACCGCTCGACCGCCATTCTCGCCTTTGTCGCCGGTAAGTACGAGCTGACCTTCGCCGGCACTCTGACTATTCCGCTGACCGAGGACCTGGAAAAGCAGCGGCCCGATGCGGTATGTGAGATGCCGCCGGGCAGCGTCAGCACCAATCTGATCATCAACCGCGAGAAGCCGCCCTTCGACAAGCCCGAGCTGCGCCGGGCGATGTCGCTGGCGATCGACCGGCAGGCGTTTATCGATATCCTGACCGAGGGCAAGGGGTTTCGCGCGGCGGCGATGCAGCCGCCGCCCGGCGGTCAGTGGGGGATGCCGCTCGATATGCTCGAAAAGCTGCCCGGCTACGGGCCGGATGTCGCCGCCAATCGTGAAAACGCCCGCGAGATTATGAAAAAGCTCGGTTATGGGCCAGACAAACGAATGCGCATCAAGGTGACGACCCGCGACATCCCGCCATATCGCGACCCGGCGGTGATCCTGATCGACCAGCTGAAGGAGATCTACATCGACGGCGAGCTCGAGCCGGTCGATACCGCGCAATGGTATCCCAAGGTGCAGCGCAAGGATTACAGCGTCGCGCTCAACCTCACTGGCACGCAGGTCGACGACCCCGACGCGATGCTCTACGAGAACTATGCCTGCGGCGGGGTCGGCAACTACAACGGCTATTGCAACCCCGAGATCGACAAAATGATCGAGCAGCAATCGATGGAAGCGGACCAGGAAAAGCGCACGCAGCTCGTTTGGGAGATCGAGCGGCGGCTGACCGAGGATGATGCCAAGCCGCTGATCTATTTCAATCGAGGCGGCATCTGCTGGGACCCCAAGGTCAAAGGGCTGACCGTCATGGTCAACAGCATTTACAACGGCTGGCGCATGGAAGACGTCTGGCTCGACCAGTGACGGCTCGGCGGCGGTGGGAGGAAATATGACCAAAACCTGTCGGACGTTCGCGATGCTCGGCGTGCTCGCCGCTGCAATTGCCGCAGCGCCGGCGCTCGCGCAAAAATCCGGAGACGTTCTCAAGATCTCGTTTTTCGATAATCCAGCAAGTATGTCGCTGCACGAGGAAGCGACCGGCGCGGCGCTGCGGCCGATGATGGGCGTGTTCAACAATCTCGTCATATTCGATCAGCACGTGGCACAGAACAGCCCGGACTCGATCATCCCCGATCTGGCGACGAGCTGGGCCTGGAGCGAGGACGGCAAGGAGCTGACCTTCCCGTTGCGCCAGGGGGTCAAATGGCACGACGGCAAACCATTTGCCGCCGCCGACGTCAAATGCACCTGGGATCTCCTGCTGGGCATCGGCAGCGAAAAGCTGCGCGTCAACCCGCGCAAGACCTGGTACCTCAACCTCGACCGGGTAACCACGAACGGCGACTACGAAGTCACCTTTCACCTGAAGCGGCCGCAGCCGGCATTGCTGTCGCTGCTGGCGTCCGGGTGGTCGCCGGTCTATCCCTGCCATGTGCCGGCGCGCGAGATGCGCACTCATCCGATCGGCACCGGCCCGTTCAAATTCGTGGAGTTCAAACCGAATGAGGTCGTCCGAGTGACGCGAAACCCGGATTACTGGAAACCGGGCCGGCCCTATCTCGACGGCATCGAATGGCACATCATAAAGGATATCGCCACGCGAAACCTGACGTTCATCGCCGGCACGTTCGACATCTCTTCGCCCTACGGCACGACGGTACCGTTGCTGGAGGATGTCAGGAAGCAGGCGCCGCAGGCGAACTGCGAGCTGACTGCGACCAACGTCGCCCGCAACCTGATCCTCAACCCGGCGAAACCGCCGTTCGACAACCCGGATCTGCGCCGGGCGGTGGCGCTCAGCCTCGATCGCAAGGCGTTTATCGATATCCTCACGCAAGGCAAAGGGGATATCGGCGCCACGATGTTGCCGCCACCCGAAGGATTGTGGGGGATGCCGCCCGAGATGCTGGCGACCTTGCCGGGCTACGATCCCGACATCGAGAAGAACCGCGCTGAAGCGCGCAAGATCATGGAGAAGCTCGGCTACGGGCCCGACCACCGGCTCTCCCTCACCTTGTCCTCGCGCAATATCCCCGCCTACCGTGATCCGGCGGTTATCCTGATCGATCAGCTCAAGGACATCTACATCGACGCCGAGCTGGAGCCGGTGGAAACCGCCAACTGGTTCCCCAAGATCTACCGCAAGGACTACACGATCGCCATCAATGGCACCGAGAGCGGCGTCGACGACCCCGACCAGCAATTCTATGAGAACTTCGTGTGCGGGGCGGTGCGGAACTACACCGGCTACTGCAATCCGGAAGTCGACACGCTGATCGACCGGCAATCGGCTGAGCCCGACCGAGAAAAACGCAAGCAGCTGGTCTGGCAGATCGAAAGGCGGCTGGCCGAGGACGGCGCCCGACCGATCATCTTCTATCCGCGCGGCGGCACCTGCATGCAGCCCTATGTCAAGGGGCTGACCACAATGGTCAACAGCATCTACAACGGCTACCGGATGGAAGACGTTTGGCTCGACAAATAAAAATGCTCGACAGATGAACAAGTAAGGCAGAGTAATGACGCTCAAATTTCGTGCCGCCGCGGCAGCGGCCAGTGCGTTGCTGATTGCGCTATCGGGCGGCGGCACGGCATGCGCGCAAAAGGCCGGTGGCACTCTGCGGCTCTACAGCCCCGACAGCCCGGCGAACATGGCGATTCTCGAGGCACCGACGCTCGTCGCGCAGATGCCGCTGATGGGCGTGTTCAACAACCTGATCACGTTCGACCAGCATAAGCCGCAGGTCAGCCTCGATACGATCGTGCCCGATCTGGCGACGAGCTGGTCGTGGAACGAAGACGGGACCGAGCTGACCTTTCAGTTGCGCAAGGGGGTCAAATGGCACGACGGCCAGCCGTTTACTGCCGCCGATGTCAAGTGCACCTGGGATCTGCTCCTCGACAAGAGCCCCGACAAGCTGCGGCTCAATCCGCGCAAGACCGGATATGACAATCTCGCCGCGCTCAGCGCTAACGGCGATTACGAGGTCACCTTTCACTTGAAGCGGCCGCAGCCGGCGTTTCCGATGCTGCTCGCCGGCGGGTTTTCGGTGATCTATCCCTGCCATGTGTCGGCGGCGCAGATGCGCCAGCATCCTATCGGCACCGGACCGTTCAAGTTTGTCGAATTCAAACCCAACGAAGACGTCAAGGTAACCCGCAACCCGGACTACTGGAAGAAAGGCCGGCCGTATCTCGACGGCTTCGACTATACGATCATCAAAGACCCGTCGACGGCGGCCTTAGCGTTCGTTTCCGGGAAGTTCGACATGACCTTTCCGTACAGCCTGAGCGTGCCGCAGTTCAACGACATGGAGAGCCAGGTGCCGCAGGCGATCTGCGAGCTGTCGCCCGGCAGCGTCAACCGCCACCTGCTGATCAATCGGGACAAACCGCCGTTCAGCAACCCGGACCTGCGGCGGGCGATGGCGCTCAGCATCGATCGCAAGGCCTTTGTCGACATCCTGACCCAACGGAAGGGCGACATCGGCGGCATATTGCAGCCGCCGCCGGCCGGGCTATGGGGCATGCCGCCGGACGAGGTGATGAAGTTGCCGGGCTATGACCCCGACGTGCACAAGAGCCGCGAAGAGGCCCGCGATATCATGCAGAAGCTCGGCTACGGCCCTGACAAGCCGCTGAAGATCAAAGTGACTACGCGTGAGTGGTCGATCTACCGAGACCCGGCCGTGCTGCTGATCGACCAGTTGAAGCACGTCTACATCGAGGGCGAGCTCGAACTCATCGACACCCCGCAATACTTTCCAAAAATTCAACGCAAGGACTACACTGTAGCGCTTAACTTGCAGACCAGCGGGCCGGATCCCGACCCGATTATCCAGCTGTTTTACGGCTGTGGTTCAAACCTTAACTGGGACGGTTATTGCAATCCTGAAATGGACAAGCTGATCGAGCAGCAATCGCGAGAGGGCGACCCGGGGCGGCGCAAGCAGCTGGTATGGACAATCGAGCGCAAATTGGCGGAGAACAACGTCAGGCCGATCATTTTCTATAACCCCGGCGGGACCTGCGAGCGGCCGTATGTCAAAGGGCTGACGATCATGGTCAACTACATCTTTGGCGGATGGCGCATGGAAGACGTCTGGCTCGACCAATAGCGATAATGCGCAAGCTTCCAAGGCTGGCGGTGGCGGCTGCGCTGCTGATTACGTTTTTGGTGGCCGAGACCGCGTCCGCACAAAAGCCGGGCGGCGTGCTCCAGATTGCCCATCGCGACAGCCCGGCCAGCATGTCCACCCTCGAGGAAGTGACGATTTCGACCGTGGCGCCGATGATGGCGGTGTTCAACAATCTCGTCATCTTCGACCAGCACGTGCCGCAAAACACATTGCAGTCGATCGTGCCGGACCTTGCCACAAGCTGGTCGTGGAACGAGGACGGCACTGAGCTGACCTTCCGCCTGCGCGAAGGTGTTCGCTGGCACGACGGGCAGCCATTTACCGCAAAGGATGTCCAGTGCACCTGGGACATGCTGCTCGGCAAGTCGGCTGCCAAATTCCGCATCAACCCGCGAAAATCGTGGTACTGGAACCTCGATCGGGTCACCGCCGACGGAGATCACGGGGCGACCTTTCATCTAAGGCAGCCGCAACCGGCCCTGATTGCGCTCCTCGCCTCCGGTTATTCGCCGGTCTATCCCTGCCACGTGCCGCCACAGGAGATGCGCCAGCATCCGATTGGCACGGGGCCATTCAAATTCGTCTCATACAAGCCGGGCGAGTCGATCCGGCTGACCCGCAATCCGGATTATTGGAAACCGCGCCGGCCTTATCTCGACGGCATCGAATGGACGATCATCCCCAACCGCTCGACGGCGCTGCTGGCTTTCGTCGCGGGAAAGCTCGACATGACCTTTCCCTATGAGGTGACCGTCCCGTTGTTGAAGGACATCGAGCGCCAGGATCCGCAGGCGATCTGCGAACTGCGGCCGAGAGGCGTCAGCAGCACATTGATCGTCAATCGCAACGCACCGCCGTTCGACAATCCCGATCTGCGCCGCGCGATGGCGCTGACCTTGGACCGCCAAGCCTTCATCGATGTGCTGAGCGGCGGCCAGGGCGACATTGGCGCCGCGATGCTGCCCCCGCCGGAGGGATTGTGGGGCATGCCGCCGGATCGCCTCAGGACTTTGCCGGGGTATGACCCCGACGTGCAGAAGAACCGCGGGGAAGCCCGTAAGATCATGCAGCGGCTCGGCTATGGGCCCGATAATCTGCTCGCGGTCAAGGTGGCGGCCCGCAACATCCCGCTCTACCGGGACCCGGCAGTCATGCTGATCGACCAGCTCAAGGAAATATTTATCGCCGGCGAGCTCGACATTGTCGAAACCGCCAACTGGAACCCGAAGGTCACGCGCCGGGAATACATGGTCGGGCTCGAAAATACCGGCAGTGCGGTGGTCGACGACCCCGACCAGCAATTGTATGAAAGCTACGCCTGCGATTCGGACCGAAATTTCACTGGATATTGCAATCGCCAGCTCGAGAATCAGTTCCACCGGCAGTCGCGCGAGACTGACCAGGCAAAGCGCAAGCAGCTGGTCTGGGACATCGACACGACACTGCAAGAGGAAGGAGCGCGACCGGTTATCTTCCACACGCGTGGGGCGACTTGCTGGCATCCTCAGGTCAAAGGGCTGACGACGATGGTCAACAGCATGGTCAATGGCTGGCGCATGGAAGACGTATGGCTCGACCGGTGAAAGCACGAGCACTATTGACGGCCGTCGCGGCGGCAAGTTGGTTCTTCGTGGGAATGCCGGCGCCGGAAGCGATGGCGCAGAAAGCTGGCGGTGCCTTGAAAATCTATAACCGCGACAGCCCGCCGAGCATGTCGATCCTCGAAGAGTCGGCGCTGTCGACCGTGCTGCCGATGATGGGCGTGTTCAACAACCTCGTCGTTTACGATCAGCACGTTGCGCAAAACAACGCGCAGTCGATCGTGCCGGAGCTTGCCACCGAATGGTCATGGAGCGAGGACGAGACGCGGCTCACCTTCAAACTGCGCGAAGGCGTCAAATGGCATGACGGCGAGCCGTTCACTGCCCGGGACGTCAAATGCACTTGGGACCTGCTGACCGGCAAGGCGAGCGAGAGGCTACGCATCAACCCCCGGAAGACTTGGTACAGCAACCTCGAAGAGGTGGTCCCCGATGGCGACGGTGAGGTCTCGTTTGTCTTAAAACGGCCACAACCGTCGCTGATCGCGTTGCTGGCTTCCGGTTTCGCGCCGATCTATCCCTGCCACATCCCGCCGCACGAGATGCGCACCCATCCGATCGGGACTGGTCCGTTCAAATTTGTCGAGTTCCAGCCGAACGAACGGATCCGAGTGACCCGAAACCCGGATTATTGGAAAAAGGGCCGGCCATACCTTGACGGCATCGAATACACGATCATTCCGAACCGCGCGACGGCGCTGCTGGCCTTCGAGACCGCTCAATTCGACATGACCTGGCCCTATGACGTGCCGGTCCCGCTGCTGAAGGAGGTGGAAAGCCAGGCGCCGCAGGCGGTCTGCGAGACGGCGCCGCTCAATGCCAACCGCAATCTGATCATCAACCGCGACGTGCCGCCCTTCGACAACCCGGAGATCCGGCGCGCGATGGCGCTCGCCCTCGACCGCAAGGCGTTCATCGACATTCTCGACGAGGGGCAGGGTGATATCGGCGGCGCGATGCTGCCGCCCCCGGCGGGGGTATGGGGCCTGCCGCCCGAGATGTTGAAGGGACTCCCCGGCTACGATCCCGAAGTCGAGAAGAGCCGGGCGGAAGCGCGCGCGATCATGGAAAGGGCCGGCTACGGGCCCGACAAGCCGCTCCAGGTGAAGTTATCGATCCGCAACATCCCGATCATCCGCGACCCGGCAATCATTCTGATAGATCAGTTGAAAACCATCTACGTCGAAGCCGAGCTCGATTCCATCGAGTCCGTCAGCTGGTTTCCGAAAGTGTTCCGCAGGGATTACACGGTCGGCCTCAACATGACCGCGGGCGCCATCGACGATCCCGACCAGCAATTCTATGAGAACTACGCTTGCGGAGCGCAGCGCAACATCACCGACTACTGTAACCCCGAACTCGAAAAAGAGTTCGCCCGCGAGTCGATCGAAGCCGACCAGGAGAAGCGCAAAGAGCTGGTGTGGGAGATCGACCGCAAGCTGCAGGAGGACGGCGCCCGGCCGATCATTTTTTACTATCGTGCCGCGAGCTGCCAGCAGCCCTACGTCAAAGGGCTGATAATCATGGTCAACAGCATCTACAACGGCTGGCGGTTCGAAGACATTTGGCTGGACCGTTAGCCCGGCGAAACTGCCAGGTTCACTCCCTTGCCACCGCCCGAGCGGCACCCGCTGGCAGCCACAGCTCAAGGCGGCCGACGATGGTCAAACGCATCTACAACGGGTACCGCATCGTGGACATCTGCTCGATAAGTAGCGCCCCGACCCATCACGCAGACGCGATCGACCGGAGCGAGCGAGGCATGCTATCGTCGGACCCGTCACCTCGCGGACCACCCCCTCCGCAGGTCAGGGAGCAGAACAGTGGGAGCCTATCTGGTGCGGCGTTTCGGCCTGATGCTCCTGACTTTATTCGGGATCTCGGTGATCATCTTTCTGATGCTGCGCCTCGCGCCGGGCAATATCGCCGATATCCTGTTCGATGCGGCAGGCTTTGTCGACCCGGCCGACAAGGCCAAGATCATGGAGGATCTCGGCCTCGATAAGCCGATACCGGTGCAATATGCGCAGTGGATCGGCGGCCTATTGCACGGCGATCTCGGTTACTCCTACGTGTCGGACCGGCCGGCGCTCGACGAGATTCTGCCGCGCATCCCGATCACCGCCAAGGTCGGGGGCCTGGCTTTGTCGTTTGCGGTGCTGATCGGCGTCCCGCTCGGGGTCATCAGCGCCGTCAAGCAAAATACCCGCCTCGATTACTTCCTGCGCGTCATCAGCCTCTCCGGTCTGTCGATGCCGGCATTCTGGCTCGGGTTGCTGGTCCTGATGTTTTTTGTCAGCTATTTCGGCACGATCCCGATCTACACCGATGCGCCGCAATCCTTCTGGGCCGCGCTCGGGATGTACAGCATCCCGGCGGCCGTCGTCGGCTTCCGCAGCTCGGCGCTGATGACGCGCCTGACCCGCTCGTCGATGTTGGAGGTGCTGCGGCAGGACTATATCCGCACGGCACGCTCCAAAGGAGCATCCGAGAACGTCGTCAACTACCATCATGCGCTTAAGAACGCGGTTCTGCCGGTCGTCACCGTCATCGGCATCGAGGCCGCCTTTCTGATGGGCGGCTTGATCGTCACCGAGACCGTCTTCAACATTCCCGGAGTGGCGCGGTTTCTCGTCGAGGCCATTCGCTGGCGCGACTATCCGATCGTTCAGAACCTGGTGATGTACATCGCGATCATCGTCGTGTTCGTCAACTTTACGGTGGACATGCTGTACGCGGCGTTGGACCCGCGGATCAAATATTCGGGCTAGAGCGAACAAACTTCAGCCGGAGGACCACGTGAGCACCATCGAATACCGGGCTGAATTAGCTAAGGCGGGAGCCAACGTCGCCGGGAGATGGAGCGCCGTCCGCTTTTTTGCTCGCCGTTATCCCTTGGGTGCCGTCGGGGCGGTGATCATGGCGGCGTTCCTGTTCGCCGCGTTTTTCGCGCCGCTGATCACGGTTTACGACCCGCTGTCGACAAATTCGGCGCTTTCGTTGGCGCGGCCGAGTGCGGCGCACTGGCTGGGTTGCGATTTTATGGGTCGGGACGTCTATAGCCGGATCGTCTACGGCGCCCGCATCTCGTTGGCCGTCGGTTGCGGTTCGATGAGCTTGGGGGTCAGCATCGGCGTGCTGATCGGCCTGCTCTCCGGCTATCTCGGCGGCTGGATCGACCTCGCCGCCCAGCGTCTGATCGACATCCTGCAGTCCTTGCCATTGCTCGTCATGGCACTGTTGATGGCAGCCTCGCTCGGCCCCTCGCTGCACAACACGATCATCGCGATTTCGATCCCGCTGATCCCCTACTCGGCGCGGGTCGTGCGCGCCAGCACGCTGTCGCTGCGGGAGCAACCCTTTGTCGAGTTGGCTAAGGCGATCGGCATGAGCGAACTCCGCATCGCCCTGCGGCACGTGCTACCCAACACATTGGCGCCGCTCATCGTCCTAGCCACCGCCCAGTTCGGCTCGACCATCCTGACCGAGGCAACGCTGTCATTCTTGGGCCTCGGCATTCCCGAGCCGCATCCGTCATGGGGCCGCATGCTGTCGGAATCGGCGGCCGAATATGTCCGGACCGCACCCTGGTTGGTCATCTTTCCCGGTCTCGCGATCAGTTTTGTGGTGTTCGGCACCAATCTGCTCGGCGACGCATTGCGCGACATTCTCGACCCGCGGCAACGCAGCTGATCTCACCTTTGATTTTAACCAACCGATCACCCAGGCGGATAGCCCCGGATGCCCATTGAGCAGCTGACGACCGACCGCGAGCCGGCTTCGGCATACGCGGCCACGAAGGCTGGCGAAAACGCCGGGACGGTCATCGATATCAAAGGCTTGAGGACCTACCTCTTCACCCGCTCGGGGATCGTCAAAGCGGTCGACGACGTCTCCTTCTCGCTGCGGCGGGGCGAGACTTTGGCGGTGGTTGGCGAATCCGGTTGCGGCAAGTCGATGACCGCGCTCTCAATTATGCGCCTGGTGCCCGATCCTCCCGGAAAGATCGTCGGCGGCTCGATCACCCTCGAGGGTAAAGACCTGGTGCACCTCGAGGAATCCGAAATGCGGGAGGTCCGCGGCAACGATATCTCGATGATATTTCAGGAGCCGATGACCTCGCTCAACCCGGTGCTGACGATCGGCCACCAGATTGCCGAGGCGCTACGGCTACACCAGGATCTCTCCAAGAGCGCCGCCAATAAGAAGGCGGCGGAGATGCTGCGGCTGGTCAAGATACCCGAGCCGGCGCAGCGGGCCCGGGAATATCCGCATCAGCTGTCCGGCGGCATGCGCCAGCGGGCAATGATCGCAATGGCGCTCGCCTGCAATCCGCGGGTGCTGATCGCGGACGAGCCGACGACTGCGTTAGACGTGACGATCCAGGCGCAAATTCTGGACCTGATTATTGAATTGCAGAAGGAACTGGGCACAGCGATCATTCTGATCACACACAATCTCGGTGTCGTCGCCGAGACTGCGCAACGCGTCATCGTCATGTATGCCGGCAAGAAGGTCGAAGAGGCCGAAGTCGACGCCCTCTTTGGGCAGCCGCTCCACCCTTATACCCATGGTCTCCTAGCATCGATCCCGCGTCTGGAGATCATGGGCGGGAGAACCGCCACTTCGGTCCAGCGACTGAAGGAAATTCCCGGGATGGTGCCGGCCCTGAACAACCTCCCGCCTGGTTGCACCTTTGCACCGCGCTGCGCCTTCGCGGATGACCAATGCCGCGCGCAATTTCCGCCCTACGAGCAAAAGCGGCCGGGGCATTGGGCGGCTTGCTGGCATTCGGAACGCCTCTATGGAGACGGGGCCTAGCATGGCGGTGCAGCAGGTTGGCGCAGGGCCCGGGTCGGGAACGGGGACCAGCCGCGTGCCGATCATCGCGGTCGAAGGGCTGAAAAAGCACTTCCCGGTGAAGAAGGGGCTTTTGCGGCGGACCGCGGGACACGTCTATGCCGTCGACGGCGTCAGCTTCTCGGTTGGCGAAGGCGAAACTCTCGGCCTCGTCGGCGAGAGCGGCTGCGGTAAGTCGACGGTGGCCCGGACCGTCTTGCGTCTCGTTGAACCCACCGGCGGCACGATCCGGCTCAACGGTCAGGACATCACCCGGTTGGGCAAGTCGGCGATGCGGCCCCATCGGCGGCAAATGCAAATCATCTTCCAGGACCCGTTCTCGTCCCTGAACCCGCGCATGTCGGCCGGGGACATCGTCGGCGAGCCATTGCAGGTTCACGGCATCGCCCATGGCAAGGACAAAGACGAGCGCGTCGCGGCCCTCTTCGATCAGGTCGGGTTGCGCCGCTTGCAGATGCGCAGCTTTCCGCACGAGTTCTCCGGCGGCCAGCGGCAGCGCATCTGCATCGCCCGGGCGCTCGCCTTGAACCCCAAGCTGATCATCGGCGACGAGCCGGTCTCGGCGCTGGACGTGTCGATCCAGGCCCAGGTCATCAATCTGATGATGGATCTGCAGCGCGAAAAGAACCTCTCTTATCTGTTCATCGCGCACGATCTCGCCGTCGTCGAGCACATCAGCCATCGCATCGCGGTCATGTATCTCGGCAAGATCGTCGAATACACCGAGAAGCAAACCCTGTTCACCAACCCACTACACCCTTACACCGAGGCCTTGCTGGCGGCGGTGCCGATCCCCAACCCGCAACTAAAGCGCAAGAAGCAGCTGCTACAGGGCGATGTCCCGAGCCCGATCAATCCTCCGCCGGGCTGTGCTTTTCACACACGCTGCCCCTATGCCGAGGCGCGCTGCAGGATCGATGTACCGCGCGCTGCGGGAAGTCGGCCCCGGGCACATGGTTGCCTGTCACCTACGCTGAGATAAATCCCCCGCCGCTCGGCTCCCGGTGTTAACTAACATTAACAATAACCGTATCACCAAGGGGTTGCCAAGATGTCAAAATAAAAGGGGGTATTTTCGCTCGTTCGTATATTGTGGTAAGGCATCGGAGTAACATCCGCACCTTACCCCTTGTTTGATGGTTCATCAGGCTCCGCAACCGTTAGTGAAGCTTGGTGTGGAGTGAAAGCTCGGTTCGCAATATGGCAGATCTTCTTTTCCAGTCGCGCGCAGCACCGGCGCGCGTGCGCGGCGTAAGGCCGCAGGGCGCGCCAGGAGTTTTTCCGAACCCTGCCGCCCCCAACCGCCGGCGAGATAAGCTCCCCCCGACACAGGTCGGGCTGTCGGATGCCGCTGGCGAGCCAACGCGTCGCGTCGACGCTGAGCCGCCGCTTTCGATCGGCAGCCTGCTCTATCTAGGGTCCATCGGGCTGATCGGTGCCGGAATTGTCGCGGTTCTCTTCGGCGCCGGCTTTTCGCTGCTGGTGCGAACCGCCGTCGTGACGATTTCCGGCTCGGTTGCCCGGGCTGACCCGCAGATCATGTCCCTCCCGCCCTCCCTCGGTAATGTCGAGCAACAAACATTCTTTGGTCAGGCGTCAGCGCATGAGAACGACGGCGCAGCCCCAGAATTCGGCCGCCTTACCGGCACCCACCGAAGCGACCGCGATAGGCGGCAAGGATAACGCGCCGCACTTGACTGGGGTGTTGTCTTCAAAGGCTCCGACCGACACGCCTGCGGCGCCGGCGAACGCGCCCGTCCCGGCACCGAGTTCGCCTGCCGCAACCGCTTCCGCTCCGCCGTCTTCCGAGTTCTCCAATGCTGAGATGACCGAGTTGTTGAATCACGGCGACGCTCTTTTGCGCAACGGTGACGTCGTTTCGGCGCGCCTGTTTTACGAGCGCGCGGCCGATGCCGGTGATGGGCGGGCAGCCTTGCGTCTCGGAGCGACCTACGATTCAGCATTTCTCGGTCGCCTCGGCCTTGCAGGCTGCAAGCCAATCCGGTCAAGGCCCGGTCATGGTACATCCGTGCTCTCGACCTCGTCGCGGTCGACGCCAAACATCAGCTGAACAGCCTCGATACAAGACAGGGAAAGTAGCTTCCAATGAACCGTTTGACCTTTGCGGCAGCAATCGATTTTCACCCTGGTTTTGCCGATCGCCCGGCCGGCGCTCGCCGAAGACTGCAGGGCCGCTCCCGGAAGTCGGTGGTGAACCGGGGCGTCGTCGAGCTCGAGACTTCCCGCGCCGCCGGAATATCGGTGCGGATCGCCGAAGATCTGGCAAATGTGATCGACGACGGAGCGACGCGGCGGGTCTTGCCGGTCGTCGGCCAGGGGGCCCTGCAGAATATCACCGATCTGAAGCTGCTCCGCGGCATCGACATGGCGATCCTCCAGACCGATGTGCTCGACTATGCCCGGCAGCAAAATCTGTTTCCCGGCATCGAGTATTGGGCGACTTATATCACCAAGCTCTACAACGAGGAGTTTCATCTTCTTGCGCGGCAAGACATCAAATCTGTCGCAGACCTGGCAAATCAGAAGGTTAACGTCGATCTGCGCGGCGGGGGCACATCGATTACGGCGGCGCGGCTTTTCGAACTGTTGAACATACCGGTGGCGGCGACAAACGATGACCAGGAGGTGGCGCTCGACAAGCTGCGGCGCGGCGAGATCGCCGCGATGGCGTTCGTCGCCGGGAAACCGGCGCCGATCTTCGGCAACCTGACTGTTGCCGACCGTTTGCATTTTCTCGCCATTCCCCTGAACCCCGCGGTGACCGCGAGCTATGTCCCGACCCGGCTCACCGCCGCGGACTATCCTGGGGTAGTGCCGCAGGACCAAGCCGTCGACACTGTCGCAGTGGGCGCCGTGCTGGTCGCCGCCAACCTTCAGCAGGGAACCGAGCGCTATCGCAATCTGGTCAATTTTGTCGAGACGTTCTTCACTGGCTTTCAGTCGCTGCTCGATCCCGGGCACCACCCGAAATGGCATGAAGTGAACATTACGGCGGAACTCCCCGGCTGGCGGCGCTTCCCGCCTGCCGAACAATGGCTGCAAAGGAATACGCAAGTTGCGGCCGCGCCGAACCTGCAGGATCTCCGGTCGATATTCTCGCGCTTCATCGACGAGCGGCAGCAAGCCTCCGGCGGCGCGCCGCTCACCCCGGAGCAAAAGAACGAGCTGTTCGGGCAATTCGAGCTCTGGGCAAAGGGGCAGGCGCGTTAACGCGCTGCTCGGTTCCAGCTCTCGACCTCCATTTCAACTCATGGCACAGCATTTCCGACCGGCGATTGCGCTATGCGGCTGTCCTTGCCGCGGCCATTCTGGCGAATGTGTTGGGCGCGCCTGGCGGCACAGCTCTTGCCGACTCCGTCCCGAAGCGCGGCGGCATCCTCGAATTCGCCGTGGACGCCGAGCCGCCGAACTACGACTGTCATGCCAACGTGTCATTTGCTGTTCTGCATCCGATCGCGCCGCACTATTCGACACTTCTGAAGTTCGACACCGCCAATTACCCGCAAGTCGAGGGCGATCTCGCCGAATCCTGGACTGTATCGCCGGACAAGCTCACCTACATCTTCAGGCTGCATCCCAACGTGTTGTTCCATGACGGCTCCCGGCTGACATCGGAAGACGTCAAGGCGAGCTGGGAGCGTATCGTGCGGCCGCCTCCCGGAGTGACTTCGGTGCGACGGGTCAATTATTCCGCGATCGGCGCGATCGATACGCCCGATCCGCTGACCGTCGTGTTCCATCTGAAGTGGCCGGAGGCCGCGATGCTGCAGAACTTCGCCTCGGAGTGGAACTGCATATACAGCGCGGCAAAGCTCAAAGAGGATCCGCTCTACCCGGCTAACCATGTTCTCGGGACTGGCGCCTTCACCTTCGTCGAGCACGTGAAGGGCGACCACTGGACCGGGCGGAGGTTCGACCGGTATTTCCGACCGGGCAGGCCTTATCTCGACGGCTATCGCGCGGATTTTGTGACCGGGGCCAAGATGATCCAGGGCTTCAAGGACGGCCGTATCATGGCCGAATTTCGCTTTATCACCCCCAATGAGCGCGATGACCTCGTCGAGTCGCTCGGCGACAAGCTTTCGGTATACGAAAGCCCGACATTGCTCAACCTGTTGGTCGTGTTCAATGCCAAGCGCCCGCCCTATGACGACGCGCGAGTCCGGCGGGCGCTGTCGCTGGCCATCGATCGGTGGGGGGGTGCCGAAGCGCTGGCCCAGTCTACGGTCCTCAAATTCGTCGGCGGCTTGCTGCGGCCCGGTTTCAGCAATGGCCACCCCGGAAGCGGAACTGGCCAAAATTCCAGGCTTCTCGCGCGACATCGCGGCGTCGCGCGCCGAAGCCAAACGGCTCTTAGCCGAAGCCGGCGCGTCGGGGCTGACCGTAAAACTAACCAATCGCGATCTGCCGATGCCGTGGATCCCGGGCGGCGATTACGTCGCGGAGGCGTGGCGTGCTATCGGCCTCACGGTCGATCAAAAGAAACTCAACTTGAAAGACTGGACGACGGCGCTCGAGAGAGGCGATTTCGATGCCGCGATCGATTTCATCGGCGATTATTTCGATGACCCGACATTGCAGCTGACCAAGTACGTGTCACGCGACCTGTCTCCCGCGAACTATTCTTCTTCCACCGACCGCTATCTCGACGCGCTCTACATCGGCCAGGCAGTTACCGCCGACCAGCGCGAGCGCGCGCGTATCGTCCGCGAATTCGAACGCCACGCTCTGACCCAGGCATACACGGTGCCGATCCTCTGGTACAACCGTATCGTGCCCACGACGGCCAATGTCAAAGGCTGGAACATGACCCCCAGTCAATACATCGGCCAAGATCTGGCCGACGTCTGGCTGGATCGCTGAGGATTCCGGAATGAATGGAGGTCTGACAATGAGCCAAACGCGTGTCCGCACCGTCGCGACGGGCAGCGCTTTGGGCGCCGAGGTGAGCGGCGTCGATCTTCGCGAACTCGACGATCACACCTTCGGGGCGATCCATAACGCTTGGCTGGATCACCTGGTACTCCTGTTTCGTGGTCAAGATCTGAGCGAGGATCAGCTGATCGCGTTCAGCCGACGTCTCGGCGAGCTGGATCTGGCGCCGATACAGGAGACTGGCCGACGGTTCGTCGAGGGTCACCCCGAGATCTACATCGTCTCGAACGTGATCGAGAAGGGCGCTCCGATCGGCAGCCTAGGCGCCGGCGAACTCGTGTGGCACACCGACATGTCGTACCAAGAGGATCCGCCCAAGGCGAGCATGCTTTATGCGCTCGAGGTGCCGCCCGAGGGCGGCAAGACGGGTTTCCTCAACATGTACGAGGCCTATCAAGCGCTGCCCTTGAAATTAAAGGAGCGCGTCACCGGGCTGCGGGTGAAACATGACGGAACCTACAACAGCGGCGGCTACATCCGGGCTGGCGTAACGCCGACCGACGATCCTCGCGAGGCGCCGGGCACAATCCATCCGCTCGTCTGCACACACCCCGAGACTGGTCGCAAGTGCCTTTATCTCGGCCGCCGCCGCAATGCCTATATCGACGGCCTTTCGCTCGCCGATTCCGAAGCGCTGCTGGACGAGGTTTGGGCCTACGCGACCCGCGACGAGCTCACTTGGTATAATGAGTGGCGTGTCGGCGACCTCGTTCTGTGGGACAACCGCTGCACGATGCACCGCCGCGATCCCTTCGACCCCGCTGCGCGGCGCGTCATGCACCGTACCCAGATCAAAGGCGAAACCCGGCCGGTGGCTTGAGATGAGCATGCGCGACCCCGCAGACGGCGCCATACCGATTGCCGCCCGGACGCTGACGCGCCCAGCATGGAACAGCATCCCCAATCAGGTGCTGTTCCTGCTGTGCCTGATGTATTTCATCTTTTACATCGACCGGGTAAACATCTCGACGGCGGCGCCACTGATACAGAAAGATCTCGGGCTCAGCAACACAGCGCTCGGTTTCGCGTTCTCCGCCTTTGCCTATCCCTATGCGGTGTTTCAACTGATCGGCGGCTGGCTCGGCGATAAGTTCGGTCCGCGTCTGACGCTCGGTGTCTCAGGGTTCGTCGTCTGCGTCTCGACGGTGTTGACCGGAGCCGTCGGCGGCCTTCTTGCGCTCGTCCTCGTCCGGCTCGCTCTTGGTTTTGGCGAGGGCGCAGCGTTTCCGACGGCGACGCGCGCGATGGCAGTCTGGATGCCACCCACTCAGTGGGGCTTCGCACAGGGCATTACCCATTCATTCTCCCGAATGGGTAATGCATTGACCCCGCCGCTGATCGCTTGGCTCATTGTGCTTTTGTCTTGGCGCGCTTCTTTTGTCGTGCTCGGCGCCGCCAGCCTCGTCTGGATGGCTGTTTGGATATGGTTTTTTCGCGACGATCCGCGCAAGCATCCTCGCATCACCCCGGCCGAGCTTGAGCGGCTGGACACTGGGCGAATGCCGACCGTTGTGCGCCCCAGGGTTCCCTGGCTCAGTCTCGCGCGACGGGTTCTGCCGGTGACTGCGGTGGACTTCTGCTATGGCTGGACGTTGTGGCTGTTCCTCAGCTGGATCCCGTCTTTCTTCTTCCAGAATTTTCATCTCAATCTCAAGAATTCGGCGCTGTTTTCCGCCGGCGTGTTTCTGTCCGGGGTGGTCGGCGACACGCTCGGCGGCGTCGTCAGCGACCGCATCCTCAAGCGCACCGGCAATTTGCGGCGGGCGCGTTGCTGGGTCATCGCCGGAGGCCTATTCGGCGGCTTCCTTTTCTTGATCCCGGTGATCTTGGTGCACGATCTGACTGTGGTCGCTTTCTGCCTATCTTTGGCGTTCTTCTGCGTCGAGTTGGTCGTGGCCCCGATTTGGGCGGTGCCGATGGACATCGCCCCGCGCTACGCCGGCTCGGCAAGCGGCATCATGAATTTCGGCTTTGGCATGGCCGGGATCATCTCGCCTTTCGTGTTCGGCTACACAATCGACCTGACCGGCAGCTGGACCTTGCCCTTCCTCGGGTCGATGGCGCTGTTGGTGATCGGAGCCGGGCTGGCATTGCGATTGAAGCCCGACCAGCAGTTGTTGGATCAGGCGGTCTCGAATTCAGGCGTACTCTCCCGATGATTTCTATCAAGCAGGACCGCATCAACGAGTACCCCATCCCAAGGACAATGAAAGCCTGGGTGCTCGGCAACCCGGAGGAGCTGGCGCTGGTCGAAAAGCCGGTGCCGGAGCCGGGCGCCGCCGAGGTGCTGGTGCGGGTCGACGCGATCGCGGTCTGCGCGACCGACATCGAGATCATCAAGCACGGGCTGCCGGCGATGGTCGATGGCGGGCTGCCCTTCAACCGGGGTTTTACGCCAGGCCATGAATATATGGGCACGGTCGTGCGGCTGGGTCCCACGGTCGACGAATTCCAAATCGGCGACCGCATCGCGGTCGAGGTCCACGCCGGGTGCGGGCGTTGCCAGCGCTGCCGCGAAGGCATGTATACGTCCTGCCTCAATTACGGCTACCGCGAAAAGGGGCACCGCGCCAACGGCTTCAGCACCGATGGCGGCTTCGCCGAGTATGCGGTCAACAACATCAATACGATGGTTCATGTCCCCGACGACATGAGCGACGAAGAGGCGACGTTGATTGTCACCTCCGGCACCGCGATGTACGGCCTCGACGTGATGGGCGGAATAATCGCCGGTGAGGCGGTCGTGGTTACCGGCCCGGGGCCGATTGGCTTGATGGGCGTCGGCGTCGCCAAGGCGCTGGGCGCGCAACGGGTGATCCTGACCGGCACCCGCCAGCGGCGGCTCGAAATAGGCAAGCGCCTCGGTGCGGACGAGGTCGTCAACGTCAACAGCGAGGACCCGGTCGAGGCCGTCCAGCGGATTACCGGCGGCAAGGGCGTGCAATATGTCCTTGAATGCTCAGGCGCGCCGAACGCCCTCAACGAGGCAGCGAGAATGGTCAACCGCGGCGGCCGGATCTGCCTCGCTGCATTCCCTGCGGAGCCGGTGCCGGTCGATCTCGCCTACCTCGTGCGCAACAACATCTATGTCTTCGGCATCCGCGGCGAGGGCAAAAGCGCGACCCACCGCGCGGCCGCGCTGATGGCGCAAAAGCGCTTCGATGCGAAGACTATCCACACCCATACCTTCCCTCTCGCGGAGGTGCCGACCGCCATCAGATATGCCCGCGAGCGCATCGAAGACGCGATCAAGGTCGTCGTTAAAATTCGCGAAAATTAAACCGGAATGGCACCTGCGCCCATGGACGTGCTGTTTATTCGCGAGGGACCGATATTCAGCTGACGGTCGGGCGACAGCTGACGATACGCCAATGCGGCCGCGGCGACGGCAATCTCCTTGGATATTAGCGCGGCTTTGCCAGCCGGGCAGGAGGCGCATCGCGGTAGACCTGCAGCCGGGTGACACGCAAACCAGCAATGCCGTGGGCTTCGATCGCACGCTCCCAGGCAGCGAATTCCTCGATCGACAACATATAATGGAGGCAGGCGTCTTCGATGTTCATCTTGCCGTTGCGCACGGCGTTGACAACCGCGGCCTTGCGCCGCACGACCCAGCGTTTTGTGTCCGGGGGCGGCAGGTCGGGGAGATTTGCGCCAATGTGCGGCAAGAATTCGCCTCGGGATGAGCACAAGACATCTGACGTTTATTTCAATCGCCGGCGAAGGTAATGGTTTCAAAAAAAATCTCGCGCCCCTGGTTCCGAAGTTTTTAGAGCTGAGAGCATAAGCCAGTGTTTCTCCGACATCCCGGTATCTTTTGGCCCCATATGCAGCAGCAGGGCTGCTCGCATTCGCCCTGATCCTGAGCATTCGACACGCGGCGGCGCGGCGGCGCGGCGCGATCCCTTGGGGTCGGCTCTCGGCGCGGCCGAATTCGCGACCTGTCGGAGGTCGAGCCGGCGATCGATGCCTGCGCACACCGGAGGGGCGGGATGGCCGTTCCCCCAATGGGATGACAAAGCTCGATCGCGAGCGCATTTTCGGGCCGGGCGCAGTACCGTTCGCCCCCAGTCGCAGGGCCGCAAAAGTGTTCGGGCTTACAGTGACGGTCATGCTTTTGGCCCATATCGCCGCCGAGCACGTCGGCTTCTCGGAGGTCGTCAGCAGGATCGCCGGCGAGGTCGGGCCGTGCTCGGCCTGGCCCAGCAAATCGGTGGCGCACATCTCGGCATCGGCGGTGTCGTCGGGGATGGTCGGCCTCGGCCACCATCTCGTCCTCGTCGGCGCAGAGAATAACCTCGCCATAAGTCACGCCACGCGACCCTGGCGATGTCGGCGGTACGTAGCACCGTCAACTGCCGGTCGACCTCGGCGATCGTGTCGTGGGCGAGCGAGTTGCTGACCCGCGAACCGCGCCGTTATCTCGACCAGCTGAGGAATTACGCGCCCTGTACAAAGTAATCGGCACGAACCACACCCTGCCTACCAGGGGTGCGGCGCGCTCCACCGGCGGCCTCTGGGTGGGCAAGTTCCTGAAGACCTGCACCTATCAGGAGGTCAAGACCCCGAGGCGAGCGCCATGCTCGGCGAATACTGCAGCCGCCTCTGCGCCGTTGCAGTACACTTCAGAACCTTTCCCATATTGGGCCGGGCAGCGCGGTCGCCCACCAGATCAATAGACCACTCCATCCCAATCGTCCCACTGCTCCTCTGCGCCGGCGGTATGGTTACCGGCTCGGACCGCCGAGTAAATTTTTGGTGAGCAGGGTTGCATTGCCTGCGCATCCTGCCACCTCCAAAGGCGATGCGAATTGATACAAATTTTTACGGGATAAAACTGCGCGCCGGGCAGTTCATGTGACAGTTGCCCAGCTCAGGGGGATGTGAATGAACAAGACCGCGCAAAAGCCGAACCGAGTCACGGCGGTGTTCCAAGACTCGAGACTGTCCTTCGATCTGGCGCGCGGCGCGACATTCGCTCAACTGGCCGAACGGCTCGGCAGGCTGGGCGAAGCGCATGGCGGTCTGCCGTTATCCGTCGACGTCCGTGTGCCTGTGGACAGCGCACGTTAAACCCATAAGCGCTTCGGACCGAGTGTTACGGCGGCCCCGTTACGGCGGCCCGGCAGACATAGCCCTCTGCACTATTATTATTACACCTTCTTCCCAATCTCAATTAACGATCCGCCATTGGCCGCTCGCGTCCTGGCAGGCGGTGCCGTACCGCTCGGTGTTACGGTTGTCCGCGGACCCGGTGGTCCGGTATTCCCGGCAATATTGGCCCTGCGCATTCGTCCAGCCGCGCCGCGGTGTGTACGTGATGGACGGGCTCCCGGCCGAGGGGCTCCCGGCGGGTCCAGAAGGAGTATACCCGCCTGATGGCTGATAGGATGTCCCCGGCGCCGGATAAGACGCCGGAGCGGGGTAGGGCGGCGGCGGATAATAAGCCGGCGGCGGATAATAGGGGTAGGGCGGGTAATAGAAGGGAAACCCTACCGGAATACCGAAGCCGAAACCGATAAACACGCCGGCTTCGGCTGGGGTGGGGGCCCAAACCGCGCCAGCGAAACCGAGCGCCGCAATGATTGCCACAACACCGAGACCGACGGCGCGGCCAATCATGGTCGTGATCATCAGGCACCTCTGATCGTTCGTGACCGATGTTAATATAATTCCGAGTAAAAGATAATACGCACTCGCAACCTCAAATGTCCCTGCGCAACCGGTTTCTGACCCAACTCCGCGATCGCGTTGCGGATGAACGCCTACCCTTGCGCGTGATTTTTTGGGATGGGGAAGTCTTCGAATTCGCCGCGAAACCACAGGTCACGATCGCCCTGCGCACGCCGCGGCTGATGCGCTATTTCCTGGCCGGCGACATCGCCCGGCTGGGTCGAGCCTATGTCGAAGGCGAGATCGATGTCGAGGGCCGCCTGCAGGATGTCCTGCAGATTGGTATCGCGCTTGCCGAGCGGCTCGGCAAATCCCCGCCGCTGCGCGTCATGGCTCGGCTGTTCGGCCGGCGCCGTCGGCATACCGTGGCCGGCGATACGGCAGCGGTGCGCTATCACTACGACGTTTCCAATGACTTCTACCGCCTCTGGCTAGACCGCAACATGGTCTATTCCTGCGCCTATTTCGAAACCGGCGAAGAAGATCTCGACACTGCGCAGGAGCAGAAGCTCGAGCATATCTGCCGCAAGCTGCGGCTTCGGGCAGGCGAGCGGCTGTTGGACATCGGCTGCGGCTGGGGCGGCCTCCTGTGCTGGGCGGCGCCGCGCTACGGCATCGAGGGGGTCGGCATCACCTTGAGCGATCAGCAATTCGCCTACGCTAGCGAGCGCGTCGCTGCGCTGGGGCTCACCCGGCACATCGAGATCCGCCGCCAGGATTACCGCGAATTGCCGGGGCAGGCGCTCTACGACAAGATCGTCTCGGTCGGCATGTACGAGCATGTCGGCATCGCGAACTTGCCGGCGTATTTCGGGGCGATCGCGCGGCTTTTGCGGCCGGGCGGCGTCGCGCTCAACCACGGCATCACCACCACCGATCGTGATGGACGAGCGCAAGGGCCGCCCGGCGGCGAATTCATCGACCGGCTGGTGTTTCCGGGCGGCGAGGTGCCGCACATCTCGCGGGTACTTTATGAAATCGCCGGCACGGGGCTCGAACTGCTCGACATCGAAGATCTGCGCCCGCATTACCCACCGACCTTGCTACATTGGGCGCGCCGCCTCGAAGCGGAGCGCGACAAGGCGATCAAAGCGGCCGGCGCGCAGCGTTATCGGATCTGGCGGATGTACATGCCGGCGATGGCCTATGCCTTCGATCAGGGCTGGCTCTCGGTGTATCAGGTCCTGGCGCAAAAAAACCGCGCGGATGGATTGGCGCCGCGGCCGTGGACGCGCTGCTACCAATATCAGCCGGCCGCACTCGTGCCGCTCACCAAGCGCCTGGACTGGGGCGATCTTTAATGTCGAGGACGGTTGCACCGGTCCGCCCAGAGGGGTTAAGACCCGCCATGACTTCGTAAAGGAGGATGGCGTGGCGCGCGGAGACGAGCAACACAGAAACCCGAAATCCAACATCGAGATAGCTCAGGCCGCGACGATGCTGCCGATCGGTGACATCGCCTCGGAGAAGCTGGGGATCCCGGATGATGCGGTCTCGCCCTATGGCAAATACAAGGCGAAGATCTCGCTCGATTACATCCGCTCGCTTCCCGATCAGACTGCCAAGCTGATCCTCGTCACCGCGATCACTCCGACGCCGGCCGGCGAAGGTAAAACGACAACGACCGTCGGACTCGGCGACGCGCTTAATTTGATCGGGAAAAAAGCCATGCTCTGCCTGCGCGAGGCGAGTATGGGTCCCTGCTTTGGCGTCAAGGGCGGCGCGGCGGGCGGCGGGTACGCGCAGGTCGTGCCGATGGAGGATATCAACCTGCACTTCACCGGCGATCTCCACGCGATCGGTGCCGCCAATAACCTGCTCGCGGCGATGGTCGACAACCACATCTATTATGGGCTCGAACCGCACATCGATCCGCGCCGGGTCAGCTGGCGCCGTGCGATCGACATGAACGACCGCGCGCTGCGTTCGATCGTCTCCTCGCTCGGCGGCGTGGCCAACGGCTATCCTCGTGAGGACGGGTTCGATATTACCGCCGCCTCACAGGTGATGGCGACGTTTTGCATGGCGACCGACCTTCAGGACCTGCAGCGGCGGCTCGGGAACATAAATGTCGGCCAGACTCGGGACCGCAAGCCGGTGCGAGCTGCCGACGTCAAGGCGGCGGGGTCGATGACCGCCTTGCTCAAAGACGCGATCGCGCCCAACCTGGTGCAGACGCTCGAGCACAACCCGGTTTTTATCCACGGCGGCCCGTTCGCCAACATCGCGCATGGCTGCAATTCGGTGATCGCGACCAAATCGGCTTTGAAGCTGGTCGATTACGTCGTGACCGAGGCCGGATTCGGCGCCGATCTCGGCGCCGAAAAATTCTTCGACATCAAATGCCGCAAGGCCGGACTCAAACCGGACGCGGCCGTCGTCGTCGCCACGATACGGGCGTTGAAAATGCATGGCGGCGTCGCCCGTGATGCCCTGCGCCAGGAGAACATTGCTGCGGTCGAACGCGGGTTCGCCAATCTCGCCCGCCACCTCGCCAATCTCCGTCAGTTCGGGGTTCCTGCGGTGGTGTCGGTCAATCGCTTCAGCGCCGATACCGCGCCGGAACTGGCTCGGCTGCAGAAGCTGTGCGCCGCGGAGGGTGTCAAAGCCGTCGTCGCCGACCACTGGGCCCAGGGCGGAGAGGGAGCGGTCGAGCTGGCGCGAGCCGTTGTCGATCTCGCGGAGAGCGGCGATTGCAAGTTTAGCTTCCTCTATCCGGATGAGATGCCGCTATGGGACAAGGCACGTACGATCGCCCAGCGCGTCTACGGCGCGCGTGACATCGAAGCCGACAAATCGGTTCGCGACCAGTTTGCACAGCTGCAAGATCAAGGCTTCGGACACTTCCCGGTATGCATCGCCAAAACCCAATTCAGCTTTACGACCGACCCCAACGCCAAAGGCGCACCGAGCGACCACATCGTGACGGTGCGCGAGGTGCGGCTGTCGGCCGGCGCCGAGTTCGTTGTTGCGATCTGCGGCGATATCATGACCTTGCCAGGCCTCCCGCGGGCACCGGCCGCGAATAATATCGAGGTCGACGCAGAGGGCCGGATCACGGGGCTGTTCTGAGCGCGATCGAGAGGTGGACGGAGCCGAACTCAGGGCTTGGCGGCGGTCGGAGCGCCAGCGCCTGTTGGCGCTGCGCGCCACAGCGCCGCCCGTCGAGCGCCGGCTCTGGGGGACCCAAATCGAGGCGAAGCTGCGCACGCTGCTGCTCGAGCGGCCGGTCGGGATGCTCGGCGTCTACTGGCCGTTCCAGGCGGAATTCGATCCCCGAGGTTTGATCGAATGGGTGATAACGCAAGGTTTTGCAGTGGCGCTGCCCGCCGTTGTAGAAAAGAAGGGCCCGCTGGAGTACCGCTCTTGGCGGCCGGGCGGAGCTCTGGTCGACGGAGTGTGGAATATCCCGATCCCGGAGGCACGCGATGTCGTGCTGCCGCAAGCCGTGCTGGCGCCGCTCGTCGGATTTGACCGGCAATGCTACCGGCTCGGGTATGGCGGCGGCTATTTCGACCGGACCTTGGCAGCCTTCTCGACGCGGCCGCTGGCGATCGGCGTCGGCTACGAGATGTCGCAAATAGAGACGATCTTCCCGCAGTCGTTCGATATTCCCATGGATGTGATCGTTACCGAGGTTCGAATTCAGCACCGGTGATCGAGCCGCGCCGATGGCCGATGTTCATGGCAGCCGGTTAAGAAATTCTCTCTCCTCCCAGTTTTGCACACTATATGAGCGATGCGGCCCTCGCCGGCCCGGCCGCATCGCGCGGAGTTGATAATGCCACACCGACAGCTCGACAGGCTGATGTGGGCGCAGGCCTACGAGGCAATGGAGCGCGCTCAGCGCCTCCATCGCCAATTCTTTCATCGTGCCCACAGCGCGCCATGCTGGGAAGCACCGGTGGACATTTTTGAGACCGACACTGCGCTCACGATCGTGATCGCCCTGCCGGGGGTGGACCCTGACCAAGTGCAGGTAACACTCAGCGCCGGCGTGTTGATCGTCAGCGGCGAACGCCCCTTACCCGTCGAAGTGGAGAATGCGCGGATCCATCGGCTGGAGATTCCGCACGGGCATTTTCAGCGGCGGATCGAGCTGCCGCCGGCGCGACTCGAAATCTCCGGCCGGCATCTCGCCAATGGCTGCCTGATGCTGCAGCTGCACAAGTCTTGAGGATATCCGCCATGGCTTTGGAGGACCGGGAACTACGTACCTCGGGCAGCATCGCGCCCCCACCCCCCGGTAATGTTGAAATGGGATCGGCTGCCGTCGCGGCATTGCCGGAGGACGCGCTGATCCTTATTCCAACCCGCAACCTTGTTCTGTTCCCTGGCACGGTGCTGCCCATAACACTCGGCCGGCAGCGTTCGGTGTTGGCGGCGCAGACAGCGATGCGGCTCAACCGGACCGTCGGGTTGGTCTTGCAGCGCGACCCTGGCATCGACGACCCGATCCCGGTCGATCTGCATCGCATGGGCACCGAAGCGAGCCTGTTGCGTTACGTCACCAGCCCGGACGGCGGTCATCACGCGATCTGCCAGGGCGAGCGCCGTTTTCGCATTCTCGATTTTCTCGACGGCTATCCGTTTCTCGCCGCCCGGGTCGAGCGGATCCAGGAGACCGAGGCTACGAACATGGACGTCGCCGCGCGGCTCCTCAATCTACGGAACCAGGCGCTCGAGGTACTCCAGCTTTTGCCGCAGACCCCGGCCGAGCTCGTAAATGCCGTGCAATCGGTGACCTCGGCCGCGGCGCTCGCCGATTTGATTGCGAGCTTCATGGACATCACGCCGCAGGAAAAAGAGGAGATTCTGGAGACGGTCGATATCGAGCGCCGGCTCGAGCGCGTATCGGAATTGCTGGCCTACCGAATCGAGGTTCTGCGGTTGTCGCGTCAGATCAGCGAGCAGACCAAAGGCAAGATCGACGACCGCCAGCGCGAATTCCTGCTCCGCGAGCAGATGAAGACGATCCAGAAGGAACTTGGCGAGGGCGAGGACGCGAAAGCTCAGGAAATTGCCGAGCTAACGAAGAAGATCGCCGAGGCGAAGATGCCGCCCGAGGTCGAGGAGCATGTAAAAAGGGAGCTTGCCCGGCTCGACCGGATGCCGGAGGCGTCGGGTGAGTACTCGATGGCTCGCACCTACCTAGAATGGTTGACCGAGCTCCCGTGGTCTGTCGAATTCGGGAAAATCGGTCGACATCGCCGAGGCGCGCCGCATTCTCGACGCAGACCATTACGGCCTCAGAAAGATCAAGCGGCGCATCCTGGAATATCTCGCGATCCAGCAGCTGAACCCGGGCGGCCGCAGCCCGATCCTGTGCTTTGTCGGTCCGCCCGGTGTCGGCAAGACCTCATTGGGGCAGAGCATCGCCAGGGCGACCGGCCGCAAATTCGTTCGGGTCAGTCTCGGCGGCACCCACGACGAGGCCGAGATCCGCGGACACCGCCGCACCTATATCGGCGCGCTGCCGGGGAACATCATCCAGGGGATCCGCCGGGCCGGCGCGCGGGATTGCGTGATGATGCTCGACGAGATCGACAAGCTTGGCCGCGGTATCCAAGGCGATCCTTCCTCGGCCCTCCTCGAGGTGCTCGACCCCGAGCAGAACTCGACTTTTCGCGACAATTATCTCGGCGTGCCGTTCGACCTCTCGAAGGTCATGTTTATTACGACGGCGAACGTCCTCGACAGCATCCCGGGGCCGCTTCGCGATCGCATGGAGGTCATCGACCTGCCCGGCTATGTCGAGGACGAAAAGTTCGAGATCGCCCGCCGCTATCTCGTCGACCGGCAGCTCAAAGCCAACGGATTGACCGCCGAGCAGGCAGAGATAACCGACGCAGCGATCCACGCGATCATCCGCGACTACACTCGCGAGGCTGGCGTGCGCCAGCTCGAGCGGGAAATCGGAGCGGTGTTGCGCAATGCCGCGATGAGGATTGCCGAGGGCACCGCGCGGCACGTCCGGATCGAGCCGGAAGACCTCAAGGAAATCCTGGGCCCCCCCGGTTCGAGGGCGAGGTCGCCATGCGCACCAGCGTTCCCGGCGTAGCCACCGGGCTCGCCTGGACACCGGTGGGCGGCGACATACTGTTTATCGAGGCGACCCGAATCCCCGGCGCCGGCCATTTGATCCTGACCGGCCAGCTCGGCGACGTCATGAAGGAGAGCGCGCAGGCAGCGCTGACCCTCGTCAAGGGCAGAGCAGCGGCGCTCGGGCTCGATCCCGGGATGTTCGAAAAGAGCGACATCCACATCCACGTCCCTGCCGGCGCCATCCCGAAGGACGGGCCGAGCGCGGGCGTGGCAATGTTCACCGCCCTCGTTTCGCTGGTGACCAATCGAACGGTGCGCAGCGACACTGCGATGACCGGGGAGATCAGTTTGCGCGGCCTTGTGCTGCCGGTCGGCGGCATCAAGGAAAAAGTCGTCGCCGCCGCCCGGGCATCTCTCACGACGGTCATCCTCCCGGCGCGCAACCGCAAGGATTACGAAGACATCCCCGAGAGCGCACGCAACAGCCTGCGCTTTAGGTGGGCCGAGCGGGTCGAGGACGTCATCGAGGCGGCACTCGAGCCGGCCGCTCAAGACAGCCCCGCCATGGCTGAGGTTGCGGGGGATTGAGGTGGTGGTTCCGAAGGCGGCGCTACCCGCACCCACCAGACGCGAAGGGCTTGGTCCCCCCTCTCCGCGCTGCGGGAGAGGAGCTTTAAGTCGAGACCGTCGTAGCCCCTCTCTCCGCGCCGCGGGAGAGGGTGCCGAGCGCAGCGAAGCGGGTGAGGGTCTTGCTGCGGCTCAAAATTTCTCCGCGGGGTAGCGCACCCGTTCCTCCCGGGCGCCGCCGTTTACGCCGGGCCCGGCGAGCCGGCGCCCGAGCATCCTTCAGATGTGCACGCGATCGAAGCCGGTACGGGTCATGGCCCACCGATCGAGGGCTGAATCCCAGAAGCGCCGAGATATCAAGTTCTGGTAACTTGTTGCACCTTGCTGGCCGGCTCTTTTGGCGACCCCTTCTTTTTCTGTTTGGGCTTTTTGGCCTCGCGGGTCTTCCCCTTCTGCTCCTTGTTCGCCATTCCATCCTCCTTCATAAGCTCCGGCTCACCGGTATCTTAGCCTTGACGGCGGTGTCGGCCGGGCGGGCGATCTTGTCGAGGCATCCGCTCAGTTCCGGGCTCGGCCAAACGGGGCCGGCGGCTTCTTCATAGGCCCGACAGGCCTGCAGCACACCAAGATCGTCGTAAAGCGGGCCCGTCACCATCAACCCGATCGGCAGCCCATCGGCAAAACCGCAGGGAACCGAGCAGGACGGGTTCTTGGTCAGGTTGAAGACGTAGGTGTACGTCACCCAGCTCCACGCGTTGCTCGGGCTCGGCAACTCCTCGCTGCGCGGGTCGGCATAGGCCGCCGGGATCGGCATGGTTGGCGACAGCAGCAGATCGAAGCGATCGAAGAATAGTCTCAGCCTCTGGCCCAGCGCCACGCGCTGCGCGACCGCCTCGACGTATTGTTCCTGGGTCACGGCCTCGCCGCGCCGGCACATTTCGACGAGGCCGGGGTCCATCAACGCAACGGCCCCGGGGTTCTGCGCCCGCAGCAACGCCCAGAACCCGCCGAGGGCGAGCGTCTGGAAAATCGGCATCGGCGATTCCGAGAACGGGTCCGCCTCTTCGACGACAGCGCCCAACTCGGCGAAGATTTGGGCGGCGCGCTCGACCGCCGCGCGGACTGCCGGCGCGGGCTCGGCGTAGCCAAGGGTCGGCGACAGCGCGACACGCTTGCCCTTGATGGGGCTTTCGCGGACATGCTCGCGATAAGCGATCCCGTCATCGGGCAGGCTGTGCCAGTCGCGCGAGTCGGGTCCCTTCATTGCGTCGAGCATCAAAGCCGCATCGCCCACGGTGCGCGTCATCGGCCCGACATGCGCGACATCACCAAAGGCAGAGGGCGGATACGCCGCCACCCAAAGGTCGGTTTATGGCCGACAATGCCGCAGAATGCGGCCGGGATGCGGATCGAGCCGCCGGCGTCGGTGCCGACCGCGAGAGGACAGACGCCGGCCAGCACCGCGGCGCCGCTGCCCCCGCTGCTGCCACCGGGGGTTCGTTCCTGGTTCCACGGGTTGCGGGTGACACCGCTGAGCGGCGAGTCGGTCACCCCTTTCCAGCCGAATTCGGGGGTCGTCGTCTTGCCGAAGAACACTGCACCCTCGGCCCGCAGCCGGGCCGGCACCGGCGCGTCCTCGTCCCAAGCCTGGTTGGGATCGATGGTGCGCGAGCCCAACAGACGGGGCCAGCCTCGGGTCAGCAGCGTGTCCTTCAGCGCAACCGGCACACCATCTAGCAGGCCCTGCGGCTCGCCCTTTTGCCAGCGCGCTTCGGACGCCCGGGCCATTGTCAACCCCGTCTCGGGATCATAGAGAACGAAGGCGTTGATCGCGCTTTCATAAGTCTCGAGCCGGCTCAGCGTGTGCTCGATGACCTCGACGGGCGACAGCTGCCTGCCCCGGTACAGGGCGAGCAGCCGAGTCGCCGGCATAAAAGCGATATCGTCAGCCACGTGGCGCTTCCCTCAGGTCGTGATCACGACGTTCTTCAGCGGCTCGCCGCGGACGAAGCGGTTGATGTTGCCCGCCACTTCGGCCCAACGCCGCGCCACCATGCCCTCGGTCCAGCCGGAGCAATGCGGCGTCATGATGACGTTGGGCAGTTCGTGGAATGGATGGCGCGATGGGCGGCGTTCCGGCTCGGCTGCATTTGGGTATCGCCACCATACGTCGAGCGCCGCTCCGCCGATCGTGCGGTCACGCAGCGCAGTATAAATCGCGTCCTCGTCAACGACCGTGCCGCGCGCGATGTTGACCAGAAACGCCGAACGCTTCATCAGCGCGAACCGGCGCGCGTCAATCAGCCCCTCGGTCTCCGGGCCGAGGGCGGTGCACAGCACGACATAGTCGCATTCCGGAAGCATACGGTCGAGCTCGCTCAACCGGAAGACCCGCTCGACCCCCCTCCCCGGCTCCCGCGCGCTGCGGTTTGCGGCGATGATGCGGCAGCCGAACGCGGCGGCGCGGCGCGCCACCTCATGACCGACCCGGCCGAGCCCGATGATGCCGACCGTGCCGCCCAAGATCTCCCCGTGCGGCGCCCCGCTCTGCACCCAGCTGGGTTGCCAGGACGAGCGGGAGCGAAAGTCGCCCTCGATTTCCCTGAACCGGTGGCTCCAAACCAGCATGACCATCAGGATGTATTCGGCGATCGCCGTCTCGTGGCCGAAGGCGTTGCAGACCGTGACCCGGCGCGGCAAGGCGGCGAGGTCGATCAGTTCGATGCCGGTGGCGACCGATTGCACCAGCTTTACACGGAGCGCCGGCGGGTATTCCGCGCGCCAATGATTGGTGACGAGGATGTCGGCACCGGCTGCAGCCTCGGGCGATTGCGTCAGCTGCTGCGGATCGGCAAGGATCTCGACGCTCAGACCGGGCGGCAATCGATCCTTGATGCCGCTCGCGGTGTCGGCCGCGACGTTGCCGAGAAACAGCGCTTTCATTTTACGTTGTGGGCGGCGAGGAAATCCTCGCGCACGGTTATGCCGAGACCGGGCCGGTCGGGAATTTCGATCTCGCCATCCTGGACCGGGAACGGCTCCTCGACGAGATCGTGCAGCAGCGGGTTGGCGCCGAGCGAATATTCGACGATGAACCCGGCGGGCGACGCGGCGGCGACATGCAGCCCGGCGGCGAAGGCCGGAGCGCCGGCCCAAAGATGCGGCGCCAGTTTCAGATTATGGGCGCTGGCCAAGGCGGAAATCCGCATCGCCTCGGTAATGCCGCCGCAGATCGCCAGATCGGGCTGGAAAATGTCGACCGCCCCCAGCATCGCCAGATCACGGAAATCGTGCCGGGTGAATTCGCTCTCGCCGGCGGCGATCGGGATGTCCGTCGCGGCGCGCACCTGGGCGCACCCTGCTTTGTCGTCTGCGGTCACCGGCTCCTCGAACCAGGCGAGGTTGCAATCCTCGACGAGGCGGCAGAAGCGCCTGGCCTCGGCTACAGAAAAGGTGCCGTGCGCATCGCACATCAGCCCACAGTCGGGGCCGAGCGCCGCCCGGGCCGCGGCGACGCGGCGCGCCGAGTGGCGCGCATCGCCGTCGATGATGCCGACCCGCATCTTGACGGCGCGAAACCCACTGGCCTCGACGTATCCCAACAGCTGCTCGCCGATCTTGTCCGGTCCCGCCCAGCCTCCGGAGGCATAAGCCGGCATCGTCGGAGACCGGCGGCCGCCGAGCAGCCGCCACACCGGCACCCCGAGCGATTTGCCGAGAATGTCCCAGAGCGCGCAATCGACGCCGCTCAAGGCGCAGATTGTGATGCCGCGCCGCCCAAGAATTGGAAAAACCCGCCCTTCCCTCAGCGCGTAATGGGCGCGGCTGCCATTGTAGAGCGCCTCCCAGAGCCGCGTGATGTCGCGCGGATCCTCGCCGACCAGCAGCGGCGCGAACTCCTCGTTGATCATCGCGGTCAGCGCCTGGTTGGCCGCCATGCTTCCGACCTGGGCTTTGGACTCGCCCCACCCAGTCAAGCCGCATTCGGTGTCGATGCGCACCAAGGTCGCATCGAACGAGGTGGTCCGCCCGAAATCGCTGGTGTGCTGCTTCTCAGCGGGGATTGGGATGTGCACCCAATACGCGTTAACCGATCGGATCTTCATGTGCAATTCGATTGCCGTGGTTCGGATTGGTTCCCGATACCTTAGCTGGCCCTTTGCTAATGGGCCAGAACCAGATCGCTCCTTCGGTTCTCGTGGCCGAGCGCAGGCATGAGCCTCCTAGTGTTGGACATAGGGGGTTTGCACGTCGCCGCCTAATTGCCAGCTGATCTGACCGAGTTTGGCCGTGTTGGCGCCATAGACGAGACCGGTTGGGCAGTTGAGGTAGGGAGAGGTCCAAGTGTTGTTCGTGGCTCGCGGCGACATATCCGAAATGCACACCGCAGAGGCCTCGAGGTCGAGACCTTCGAAGGTGTTGGCGAAGATGTAGCCCGGGCCGAGCATGATCGCCGTTCCCATCGTTGCGGAGGCGGCGCCGCGAAGGGTGCTGAACTGAAGCTGCTCGAGATCGATCCCGGATCCGCTGCCGGCGGAAACGCAGACCGCGTTTATATCCCAGTTGAGCACGTAGTTGAACTGACAGCCCGTCGCCTGTTGGCCGGCGTTGCGATTGTTGACGATCAGATGGTCGAGCTTCCCGGAATTGTGAGCGTCGGAGAAATCGGCTTTGCCTACCACTACGGCCGGGCCGTCGGTATCGGCGTTGACGAAGAGCGTGCCCTCCTGGTGAAAGTAGAAGCAATCCGCCGCGCATTCGATGATAACGGCCGGCCCGCTCACTGCCGTCCCATCGATCGTCGCGCCGCGGGAGATCAATTCGAAGCCCGTCCCGGCATGGCTCGAATAATCGATGACGAGCGGCGCCGTGATCCGATAGGTGCCGCGTGACAAGACCACCGGGAGATCGGCGGCGAGTGCCGCATCCACGGCGGCCTGCAGCGTCGGGTAGCACTTTACGTTCGCCTCGTCGGCGTCCGCTCCGCAATCCGCCGCCTGCGCTGATGTCGACGCCAATGCCACGACCGCGAACAGCGTGGCGCTTACAGAATGATAAACCATGTGCATCTCCCACATCGGCACTGGTAGGCACCTCCCGTGCTTGTTCTGTTCTAACATCTACCGGTTAACTCGGCGTGAATTCCCCGCGATCTTCTTCCACACAGCTTTGATGCCCTCGGTGGCCGAACAATATGTGTCAGATCGGCCCCGCAATACGGCTGGGTAACATGGCGCTCGATGAATACAGACGCAAACGGGACTTCCGTAAAACGCCGGAGCCGGCGGGTGCCGCGGCCCGGCGCAAGAAAACCGGCGGCGGGCTCTCCTTTGTCATCCAGAAGCACGCGGCGCGGCGATTGCATTATGATTTTCGCCTCGAACTCGACAGCGTCCTGAAGAGCTGGGCGGTGCCAAAGGGGCCGAGCCTCGATCCGGGGGAGAAGCGGCTGGCGGTCCATGTCGAGGACCATCCACTCGATTACGGCGCGTTCGAGGGCGTCATTCCCGAGGGCGAATACGGCGGCGGAACCGTGCTGTTGTGGGATCGCGGCATTTGGGTCCCGCTCAATTCCGACCCGGAGGCGGCGTACCGCAAGGGATCGCTCAAATTCACCCTCAAGGGCGAGAAACTGCACGGCAACTGGGCCTTGGTTCGGATGGGCGGCAAGGCCGCCAACGAGCGCCACGAGAACTGGCTACTGATCAAGGAGCGGGACGAGGAGGCGGTGCCGCAGAGCGGCGACGCCGTCGTCGCCGACAATCCGCTCAGCGTCGCGAGCGGCCGGTCATTGGACGCGATAGCCGAAGATCGCGACTGGGTGTGGCATTCGAACCGGGACGATAACGAAAAGACGCCGGTGCAGACGATCGCGCTGCAAGACATTCCCGGCGCTCGCAAACGCCGGATGCCCGACAAGCTGAAGCCGCAGCTGGCGACTGTTGCAAGCCAGGCGCCGGATGGACCCGAATGGCTGCATGAGATCAAGTACGACGGATACCGCCTGCTCGCCCGCATCGAGGACGCCGAGGTCCGACTGATTACTCGTGGCGGTCTCGATTGGACCGCCAAATTTCCATCCCTCGCGCATCGCCTCGGCGAGCTGGCGCTCGAACTCCGCGCTGATTGACGGAGAGCTCGTTCATCTGGAGCCGGAAGGCACGACGAGCTTTTCCGGACTGCAGGACGCAATCTCCAGCGGGAAGACCGACGCACTGAACTTCTTCGCGTTCGATCTGTTGTATCGCGACGGTTGGGACCTCACCGGCGCGGCACTCGAGGACCGCAAGTCCGCGCTAGCCGAGATCATTCCGCCGCAGGTGCAAGGAATGTTGCGCTACAGCGATCACCAGATCGATCGCGGCCCGGCCTTCTTGGGCCAAGCTTGCAGCTTCAAGCTCGAAGGAATTGTCTCGAAACGGCGGACCGAGCCTTACCGGCCCGGGCGAAGCCGCAGCTGGCTCAAATCCAAATGCCGCAATCGCGAGGAGTTCGTGATCATCGGCTATACCGATCCCGAAGGCAGCCGCGAGGGTTTTGGGGCACTGCTCGTGGGCTACTATGACCCGCAGGGAAAGTTGCGCTATGCGGGCCGCGTCGGCACCGGTTTCAATACCGGCCAGTTGATCCAGCTGCACCAGCGACTCGAGTCTCTGGCGCGCCCGGAGGCGACCGTCACCTTGCCCAAAGGGGTCTCGCGCAAAGGCGTGCATTGGATCGAGCCGCGCCTGGTCGCCGAGGTCGAATTCGCGACCTGGACTGCGGATGACATTGTGCGGCAGGCCTCGTTCCAGGGCCTGCGCGAGGACAAGACCGCCACTGAAGTCGTTTACGATCGCCAATCACGAACCGCCGTGGCGGTGTCAGCGCCCGAGCCGCAGCGAAAGGAGCCGGCCGCGCGCCCGAGGAAGCGGACGCCAAGGGAGGCGGAAGCCGTCGAACCGAAACGTGCCCGTGACGGCAGCCTGATGTTCGAGGGCGTCCGGCTGACCCATCCCGACCGCATTCTCTATCCGGGGACGGCGCTCACCAAGCTGGATGTGGCGCGCTATTATGCTGGGATCCAGAACTGGATTCTGCCCGAGCTTTCCCGCCGGTTATTGACCTTGGTACGCTCGCCGGCGGCCGGCATGAAGACCTTTTATCAAAAGCATATCGGTGATGAAGCGCCCGAGGGGATCAAGCGGTTCAATATCGACGGTCAAGAGGAGCCGGAGATTTATCCTTATATCGAGGATCTACCTGGCCTCATCGGGCTGGTGCAAATGGGCGTGCTGGAAATCCACCCGTGGGGCTCGCGCGTGAATAAACTCGAAACGCCGGATCGCGTAACCATGGATCTCGATCCCGATGAAGGGCTGCCGTGGCAGCGGGTGACCGAAGCCGCCATCGATGTGCGGGACGCGCTCGCCGGGATCGGCCTCAAGAGCTTTGCCAAGACGACCGGCGGCAAGGGACTGCATGTGGTGATCCCACTGACACCCAAGCTCGACTGGGACCAGGTGAAGGCCTTCGCCAAATGGCTTGCCGACAGCTTCGTCGCGCAGCGTCCGCAAGACTTCACGGCGAATATGGCCAAGCGGGCGCGTCACGACCGGATCTACATCGATTACCTGCGCAACGGCCGGGGCGCGACCGCAGTCGCCGCCTATACTCCACGCGCGCGGCCGGGCGCCCCGGTCTCGACCCCCATCTCCTGGGCGGAGGTCGAGCAGGGCGTGAGGCCCAACGAGTTCACAGTCGAGACTGTGCCGCAACGACTATCATCGCTCGCCGGCGACCCCTGGGCAGAGATCGGCAAAATTCGCCAAACCATCAGCGCTGCGGTTCGTCGGCAGGTCGGGATATGATGTTAATGATTGCGACGGCCGGCGCGATGTGGCTTCGTTAAGGTTCGTTGGAGGAGTGCGTCATGCCACGAGCCAGCTGGAACGGGTTTCTCCGCCTATCCCTCGTCAGTTGCCCGGTTGCTCTGGTGCCCGCCACGACCGAGGCGAAACGCGTCCGGTTCAATCAGCTCAACAGCGAGACCGGCAACCGCGTGCAGCAGCAGCTCATCGATTCCCAGACCGGCGAGGTCGTCGACCGCGACCAGATCGTCAAAGGATACGAGTACGAGCGCGGCCGCTATGTGACGATCGACGACGATGAACTGAAGGCATTACAGATCGAGTCCTCGAAGATCATCGACCTCGAACGCTTTGTCGACCGCGACGAAGTCGATCCGGTCTACCTCGATACGCCGTATTACGTGTATCCGGATGGCGAGCTCGCCGCCGAGACCTTCCGGGTGATCGGCGAGGCGATGGAGCACAAGAACAAGGTGGGGCTGGGCCGGGTGACGATGTCGGGTCGCGAGAGGCTGGTGCTTGTCGAGCCGCGCGACGGCGGTCTGGTCATGTCGACGGTCCGCAGCGCCGACGAAGTCCGCCCCGCCGAGTTCGGCCCCCCGGCCAAGGGCGAGATCGACCCCGACATGGTGGGGATCGCCGAGACGATCATCGACCGCCGGTCCGGCGAGTTCGATCCGACGAGCTTCCGCGACCGCTACCAGGATGCCTTGCGCGAGCTCGTGGCGCAAAAGACCAAGGGGCAGGGCGTCGCGCCGCACGAGGTCGCCGAGCCGCCCAAGGTCATCAACCTGATGGACGCGCTGAAGCGCAGCCTGGCGCAGGAAGAGAAGGAACCGGCGCCGGCAAAGGAAGCCGCGGCCAGACCGACCCGCGCTCCGGCCGCGTCCGACCGGCGGCAAAGAGCCCTCCTGCTTCCGGTCTCTGGCGGACGCAAAAAGAAAGAAGAGCCTGCGGCGGAGCCCGCCGCGCCTGCTGCATCGCGGCGCAGAAAGGCTTGAGCTTCCGGTTCAGGGAAGACGGGAAGGCGCCCGAGAAGGCTTTGGCCGCCTATCGAGGTCGCCCCGGCAACATCGGCGGCACTGCCTTCGGCCCGGCGAAATATTCGCAGTGCACCGTCCCCGGCGGCCAATGTCGCGAGGCGGCTTCCGCCGCCCGCATCATGCCGGCTGGACCGCAGTAATAGAGGTGGGTGCCGGAGCGGTATTCGCGTAGCGTCGCGGCCAGATCGAGCCCCTTCGCTGGGTCGCCGCCGTCGTGGTAAAAATTCACGCGCCCCTGCGCGGCGAGGATCGCGAGGTCGTCGAGGAACGCCGTCTCCTCGGGCGAACGGGTGCAGTAATGCAGCCGGAAATCGGCGCGACGCCGCCGCAATTCCGCGATCATCGACATGATCGGCGTGACGCCGATGCCACCGGCGATCAGCAGATGGTGCTCCGCCTCGGCGGCCAGCGGGAAGTTGTTGTGCGGCTGCGAAGCCTCGACGATTTCGCCGACACGCACCTGCTCATGCCATTCACGAGAGCCCTGCCCTTCGGGCTCCCGCAGCACGGCGATGCAGTAGCGCGCGCGTTCAGCCGGATCGTTGTGCAGCGAGAAGTCACGCACCGGCCCGTGGCGGACCCGCACCGATAGATGCCCCCCGGCCGTGAACCCGGGCAGATCGGACTCGTCCGGGTCCACCAACTCATAGCCGTTGATCCTCTGGGCCAGATAGGTAATCGACCGGACGCGGAGCAGCATGCCCCGACAGCTCAGCGCGCAACCTCGCCCCACGCCACGTAACGCACGCGTGTCTGCCGCTCCCTCCCCTCCTCCACCATCCGCTGTGCCTGGGCCTCGACCAGATCGAGCACCGGGTCGCTGCCGACATCGACGAGCCCGTGCGCCCGCAACAGGGCTTCGATCTCCTCGCGCGGGCGGCCGCCGAGAAACGGCAGCCGATCGCCGATTTCTGCATACTCGGTGCTCGAGCGGGCATTCTCTCTTTGGTGGGTCAAAAATCCCGGGTCGAACTGCCCATCGATGACGGCGAGCCGCCCGCCCGGCCGCAGCACGCAAATCCACTCGTCGATCGCCGCTTCAGGATGCGGCAAGGTCCACAGCACGTGCCGGCTGACGACGAGATCGAAGCTCCCGGCTGCAAACGAAAGCTGCTCGGCGTCGGCCTCTTCGAAACGGACCGCAGCGCCCTGCTCGGCCGCCTTGCGCCGCGCCTCGGCCAGCATTGCGGGCGCGAAGTCGATGCCGGTGACCCGGTGCCCGCGGGAGGCGAGTTCGAGGCTCAGAAAGCCCGTGCCGCAGCCCGCATCGAGCACGTCGAGCGCGCTCCGCCCCGCCGGCACGAGACCGAAAATACGGTCCCAGGCGGCGCGCTCCGCGGCGGTGCGGATGCTGTGCCCGAAATCTTCGTCGAAATGCGCCGCCCGCCGGCCCCAATGAGCGGCGACCTGCTGTTTCACCGGGTCGGTCTCACCTGCACTCATTGCAACACCTCCGCAATTCTCCCTCTTCGCCCTCGGGGGCGGAGAGGGGCAAAGGACTGGCTCAACCAAGCCGCGCCACCACGGCCAATGCCTCCAGCTGCTCGACATGGCGGGCGACCGGATTGAGGAGAAGGTGATTGGCGCCGGCGGCGACCAGCTCCTCCAATCGTTCTCGCACCTGCTCCGGCGTGCCGTGGATGCCGGAGGCGTCGGTGCCTTCGGGGTTGCGGTAGACGACCGTGAACCAGCGGTGCAGCTCGGCACGGGCGACGTCCGGGCGCTCGTCGGCGGACAGAAAGACGCGCTTCGAGATCGGGAATTGGGCAGGATCGCGCCCTGCCCTCTCCAACGCCTCGCGCAAGATCGGGACGGATCGAACAAAGGCTGCGTTACTCGAGCCGCCCGAGCCCATCCAGCCGTCGGCAATCGCCGCCGTACGGCGCAGCGCATCCGGGTGCCCGACACCCATCCAGATCGGCGGGTGCGGTTTCTGCACCGGCTTTGGCGCCATCGTGCCGTCCACCAGCTGAAAAATATGTCCCCGGTAGTCCACCCGCTGCTCGGTCCACAGCTCCTTAATCAGCTCCATTCCCTCGCGGAAGCGCCGCACCCGTCCCTCCGTCGGGGTCTGGAACTGATCGTAATGATGATCCCGGCCTAGGCCCAGACCGAGGATGACGCGACCGTTGCTGACATAATCCAGGGTGGCCCATTGATGCGCGACATGGATCGGGTTGTGCACCGGCAATACGAGGACCGACGCGCCGAGCCGGATCGTCGTCGTGACCGCGGCGGCGTATGTCAGCACCACCACAGGGTCGAAGCAGAACACGTGGTCAAGGGTATTCTCGGTCACCCATAAATCGCGGAACCCGAGGGCTTCGGCGCGCTGCGCGACCCGTCGCACCACCTCCATCTCGATCGGCTCGGGCGAGCGGTGCGGCAGCGCCACGCCCAACGCGACCTTGTCTCTCAACGCCATGCAGCGCGCCTCTGCGCCAACTACGCGGGCTTAACCTTTTCGATCAGTTCGATCTGCGCGCCGTCGGGCGCTTCGAGGAAGCAGACGCGGCGGCCGTTGTTGGGCGGCAATTCCTCAAGGACGCGCACCCCGTTCTCGCGCAGTTTGGCCATTGCTCCGGAATAGTCGTCGGTATCGAGGGCGATGTGCTCGATGCCGTAATGCTGCTCGTGATTTTGCGCCGAGATCAGGGTCGTGATGTTGAGCGTCAGCCCGTGCAGGTTCACCCGATGGCCGCGGCCCGGGATCTCGGCCACATAGGTCGCACCGAGATTGTCGATATAGAACTGCATGGTCTGCTTGGGATCCTTGGTCTTTACATGCACGTGCTGGATCGCAAAGGACATGATCGTTCCCTTCGTCATTCGCCGCCATCGCGACGCTATACGATATCGCGGTTGGCTTTGGTCAGCGAGCTTCTTTGTTGACGTGTTTGCTGCGCTGGCTGTTAATGCGGAGAAAGAACAGCCAGGCCCAAGGTCTCACCCGCGGAAACCCTCAGCTATTGACGGTCTCCGGAGGCAAATAACAGCAAAAACATCGGCTGATATTCGCTGATAACCGTGGCGCCATCGCTGTTCCGCGTCAATTCCCACCCCGGCGGGGCCCCGACGACCAGCTGTCCGAGGCGAGTATAATTACGACACCATTATGGCTATTTTCGGGTCCAGAGTGACCCCCTTTATCGCAAAATTTGCGCTTGCGAGGGCGTGGCCTAGGGTTAAAGTCGAATGCGGCCGGAGCGCAGGAGAGACTGGCTACACCGAGGGGGAAACCGGATGGCAATTTGCCTTTCGATGGAATTGCGCTTGCTCCTGGCGGCCTGCCTTTTGACCTCGATCGCTTGGCTTGCCGGGCCGGCTCGGGCGCAGGCGGTCATCGACGAGGCGCGGCAGGCGGGACGCTCCGCTCAGTCGTTCCCGGCCGCCGACGAGGATTACTTCCGGGCGATGGATGGCGGTCTTGCGCTCAGCCCCGACGAGACCAAGGGCCGCAACATGTGGATTGTCTGGACCGGCGGCGACGACCGTTTGTGGGACGAGATAACCAACCTGACCTTCGGGTCCTTCGATCTCCTGAAGATCCTGTCCTCCCATCCCGGGCTCAAATACAGCCGCGACAACCGGTGGGATTATTTCGGGCTGGTCAACGAGCCGTGCTTTACCAAGGCCACCGGACCTAACCCGCAGCGCTATGGCCTGTGGCTCGATGTGCGCGATCCCAATTGCCCGGCCGACCCGTTCGAGAACGCGGAGAAATACCCCGGCGTCGCGGTCGGCGCGCGCGGCAAGAACATCCCGGCCGGATCCTATTACGGATACCCGTCCGGGATCGTCGGCCTGCGGCTCTTCCCCAACCCCGATTTCGACGAAGCCGCAGCAAAACAATGGAATGCCGCTCGGTTCTACGACGATCCCGACTACTATCTGTCGAAGGAGCTGGTGCGCCCCTACCGCGTCGGAATGTCCTGCGGTTTCTGTCACGTCAGTCCAAACCCCGAAAAGCCGCCGGCGAACCCCGAGGCGCCGCAATGGGAGAATTTGAGCTCCACTGTCGGCGCGCAATATTTCTGGGTCGATCGCATATTTGCCTGGAATGCGGATCCGTCGACTTTTTACTTCCAGATCCTGCACACGGCGCGGCCCGGCTCGCTGGATACGTCGCTGATATCGAGCGACAACATCAACAATCCCCGCACGATGAACGCGGTCTACAATCTGCCGGCGCGGCTGGAGGCGGCAAAGCGCTGGGGCCGTGAGACATTGGACCCCGACAATCTCGCCAACAAGCAGTTCAATGATTTTATCAGCCAAGGACCGCTGACGCAGTTTTTCCAGCCGCCAAATACGGTGTGGACGCCGCATGTGCTGAAGGACGGCTCCGATTCGGTCGGCGCGCTCGGCGCGTTGAACCGGGTGTACCTGAATATCGGCCTGTTCAGCGAGGAGTGGCTGCGCCATTTCAATCCTATCCTCGGCGGCAAGCCGGTCACTCCGATCGAGATCACGACGGCGCGCGCGAACTCTTTCTATTGGGATGCGACCGAGGCGCAGACCCCGGACATGGCGTTGTTTTTGCTGAAGGCGTCATATCCGCACAAGCTGAAGAATGCGCCCGGCGGCGCCGCCTACCTGAACGACCCGCCGGAGACGCTCAATCAGGGCAAGATCGTCTTTGCCGAAAATTGCGCGGCCTGCCATTCCAGCAAGGCGCCGCAGCCGCCGGCCGCGACCAACCCGGCCGCGTGCATCGGCTCCGGCTATCTCGACTGCTGGAACCGCTATTGGGAATGGACCGGAACAAGCGATTTCAAGCAGCAGATGCGGCAGATCGTCAATGCCGACGATTTCCTCGACAACAATTACATGTCGAACGACATGCGGGTGCCGTTGACGTTGTTGCAGACCAATGCCTGCGCGCCGCTGGCGACCAATGCTATCGCCGGCAACATCTGGGACAACTTCTCCTCGGCCTCGTACAAGGATCTGCCCTCTGTCGGCGCGATCACCGTATACAACCCGTTCACCGGGGTGCCGCAGCAGTATCAGATGCCGGCCGGCGGGCGCGGCTACACCCGGGTGCCATCACTGGTAAGCTTGTGGTCGACCGCGCCGTTCCTCCTCAACAACAGCGTTGGCCAGTTCAACCCGAGCCCCTCGGTCGAAACCCGCATGGCTTCGTTCGACGACTCGATCACCAAGATGCTGTGGCCGGAAAAGCGCGATAAGGATGCCGTGCTGGGCGACAAGATACCAGGCGTGATCGACCGGACCACTGCGACGAGCTGGCTGCGCGTCCCGACCGGTTATCTGCCGGATGTGCTCAAGGACACGCAGAATGTACTGCAGCTGATCGCGCCGAACCTCTTCGATCAGGGCGGGCTCGAGATCGGGCCGATCCCGGCCGGGACCCCGGTCGATCTGCTGGCCAATTTCGACCCGCTGCCGCAGTCGACAGATTTCCGCGAACGTCTGGCGCATGACAAGGCGGTGGTGAAGGCCGTGGTGCAGCTGGTACGCGATTTGAAGGCATTGCCGCCGGGGGCGACCGACGAACAGGCCCGCCAAGTATTCGCGAATGTCGGAGAGCAGCTCTTCGCGCTGAGCAAATGCCCGGATTACGTCGTCAACCGCGGCCATTACTTCGGCTCCAACCTCGGTGACGCCGACAAGAAGGCGCTGATCGCGTTCCTTAAGACGTTCTGACGGAGCGGCTCTCGGGGACGCGCAATGGACACCGAGTGGAGTATGCATCACCAGCGAAGTCAGCCTACTCGTCATTGCCGGGCTTGAGCCGGCAATTCAACTGGCATCGCCAGGCGCTCGCTGCCTTGGATACTCGGGTCAAGCCCGGGCATGACGACCAGGTACCCGGGGAGGTCCAATGAACAACGGGGGCCCGTTCGATTACATCGTCGTCGGCTCCGGCGCCGGAGGCGGAACGCTCGCCGCGCGGCTGGCCGAGGGTGGGCGCTCGGTGCTGCTGCTGGAGGCCGGCGGCGATCCGCGCCAGCTCTCGGGCACCAATGACGATCAGCCCGGCATCAACCGTCTGCCCGACGATTATGACGTGCCCGCGTTCCACGGCTTCGCCAGCGAGAACGACGCGATGCGGTGGGACTTTTTTGTCCGGCACTATGCCTCGGACGAGATGCAGCAGAAGGACCCGAAATACCGGCGGGACTATCGCGGGGTCCCGGTGGACGGAGTCCTCTATCCGCGCGCCGGAACTTTGGGCGGCTGCACCGCCCACAACGCGATGATCCTGGTTTACCCGCACAATGCGGATTGGGACAGGATCGCCCGCCTGACCGGCGACGCGTCATGGAATGCCGAAAATATGCGGCAGTATTTCAAGCGCTTGGAGGACTGCCATTACCGGCCGCTCGAGCGCGTGCTGGCGGCGGCTGGGCCGAACCCATCACGGCACGGGTGGCACGGCTGGCTGCAGGTGGAAACGGCCATTCCCAAGGCCGCCGTGCGCGATTTCAGGTTGGTCCAGGTGTTGCTCCAGTCGGCGCACGAGGCGTTCGACGATATTGGGCAGCCGATCGAACGCCTCCTGGACCTGGTCGAGGCAAAGGCCGATCCAAACGATTGGCGGCTGGTTACGGAGAACGCAGTGGGCTTGCGCTACACGCCGCTCACGACGCGCGATCACGCGCGGATGGGTGCGCGCGAGCGGGTGCTGGAGACCGCGCAGAAATACCCGGAACGCCTCAGGGTCGAGCTCGACGCGCTCGTCACCCGCGTGCTGCTCGACGAGAACAACCGCGCGACCGGCGTCGAATACCTGAAGGGCGAGCGGCTCTACCGCGCTCATGGCCAGCCCGCGACCACGCAGGGTGAACTCCGTCAGGCACAGGCGACGCGCGAGGTAATCCTCTGCGGCGGCACGTTCAATACGCCGCAAATCCTGATGCTGTCCGGGATCGGGCGCCGCGAGGTATTGGAGACGCTCGGGATTCCGGTGCGGGTCGAGCTGCCCGGGGTCGGCAAGAACTTGCAGGACCGCTACGAGGTCGGCGTTGTCAACCGCATGAATTTCGATCGCTGGAACATCCTCGAAGGCGTCAGCTTCAGCCATGGCGACCAGGCCTATCGCGACTGGGCCAAGAAGCGGGAGGGCCTCTACACCAGCAATGGCGCGGTGCTAGCGGCAATCCTCAAATCCTCTGCCGAACGCCCGCTCCCCGATTTGTTCTGCTTTGCGCTGGTGGGGCTGTTCGGCGGGTATTTCCCCGGCTATTCCGCGCTTGCCGTCACCAAGCCCAATTATCTGACCTGGGCGATCCTGAAGGCCCATACCGAAAACCGCGCCGGCGAGGTGGTGCTGCGTTCAGCGGACCCGCGCGACACCCCGCTGATCGACTTCCATTATTTCGAGGAGGGCAGCGACAAGGCGGGGGAGGACCTCAATTCGGTCGTCGCCGGCATCCGCTTTGTGCGCAAGCTGACCGCAAAGCTCAAAGCCGAAGATGCGATTGCCGAAGAGGAACAGCCGGGCGCCGCGCGCCAGAGCGACGAGGAGCTGAAGGAATATGTGCGCAGCAACGCGTGGGGCCACCACGCGTCCTGCACCTGCCCGATCGGGCCGCGCGACAGCGGCGGTGTCGTCGATGGCGATTTCCGGGTGCACGGCACCGAAGGGCTTCGCGTCGTCGACGCGTCCGTGTTCCCGCGCATTCCCGGGTTTTTCATCGTAAGCGCCGTCTACATGGTCGCTGAAAAGGCGGCGGACGTAATCCTCGCTTCGTAAGCGGCTGTGTCTCCCTCAAGCAGGCGACGTTTCAAAAACCCATTGGCGCCGGGGGTAGATTATTCCTTGACCCCACCGGCAGTGAGCCCAAGCACGAGATAGCGGCGCACGACGACGCTGAAGACCACGACCGGCAGCATGACCAAGGTTCCGCCGGCCGCGATCTTGCCCCGCTCCCAGCCCTCGTATTGCATGAAATTGACGATCGCAACCGGCGCCGTCATCGCCTTTGTGCGCGTCAGGATCAGCGCATAGAAGAAATCGTTCCACGACAGGATGAAGCACAGTACCCCGGTCGCCGCCAAGCCCGGCGCGGCAAGCGGCAGGGCGATCAGACGAAACCCGCTCCACACGCCGCAACCGTCGATCCAGGCGGCCTCTTCGAGGGCGCGCGGCACGCCGTCGAAGAAATTGCGCATCATCCAGACGACGAGCGCGAGGTTGAAGGTCAAATAGATCACGACAAGTCCGGTGCGGCTGTCGATCAGCCCGAGGAAGCGGTAAGCGAGAAAGAACGGGATCGTGAAGGCGACCGGTGGCGCCATGCGCGTCGCCAGGATCCACAATGCGATGGAACGGCGAGCCCGAAAACGGCAGCCGCGTGCCGCCGGGAATGCAGAGGCGAGGCTATGGCCGCATCGTCAACATCGCCTCCAATGCGGCATCGGCGCTGCGCTGCAAGGGACGACATGCTATGCCGCGACCAGGGCCGAGGTGCTGATCCTGACGCCCCGCCTCGCGATGGAGCTGGTCCGCCTGGTCTACTACGGTAAACGCAGTGGCGCCCGGCTGGATCGTGACCGAGATGGCGCGGGATGGGCGCAGCGAACAAGAGTTCGAGGCGCGAATTCGCGATATGAGCGAGCGGGACAATGGTCGGGCGAACCCGGCGGCCGGAGGATATTGCGAACGCGGTAGCCTTCCTGTCGGCGCCCGAGGCAGGGTTTGTGACAGCGCAGGTGCTCACCATCGATGGTGGACGGATGGACTATATCGGCATGGCTAAAGCACCGGAAGCAATGGCGAGCGGCGAATTGTAGAACCAAACGCCGCTCACATTTGTCTGGTGGGGAATTTCCTGATCGTTAAGTTCTGGACTTTACGAACACTTCAAAGAATTTATTAATAATGCCGATTATACGACAATAATCGAAAATGTGATCGGCCGCAAAACCACAACATATAGATCAATCCACCAATCCGTAGCACAGGCCGCACGACCCCGGTGCAACATTGTAGGTGGGATAAAGAACCGGATTGTGGTAATGGGGTTGGTGTCTCCTCTATATCCCGGAACCTGTATCGAATGGAAATACCGCGTTTGTGTACACAAAAATAGGCCCGTTCGTCATCCTGGGATTGATTGCCATTCCGTTCCCAAAGCAGTGGCATGGAAGCAAAGTGTGCGCGGGCCACGGCAGGATTAGGCCGCGCGTCTACACCATGCCTAAGATATTTGCCGAGTATCTCTTCACCAAGGCTCGCAAAGCAGCCCGGATGAAGGAGAACATCTCATCCCGACAGCAAATGAAGATTAGGGCAGCGTATATGACCGACCTAGACCGGGCTGCGCATTCTGACTTCATGGAAGCGATGCACCAGGATGTACGGCTCTTTGGCTACAGTGCATTCACGCCGCCAAAACCGGATACCGAGTAGAACTGCAAGGCGTAACCCTCGTCGTGCTCCAAAATTCCAAGAATTTCGCACGGTGCCCGCAACTCGCCCCAACAATGGTTAGGATGTGCAGAAGTTTGGTGCGAAATACGGGCGGAGACAAGCGGCCACGCGCCCCGCGCAAAAGTGCCCTCAAAGCGGGTTTGGGCCGACGACTTTCCAACGGTGGCGCTCAAACAATTTAGCGTGTTCGTCGTCGTTGATCGGGCGGCGCTCCGCGAGCGCCTCGATGAGGCCTCCGGCGGCAGCGGGAGTGTAGAGAAACAGGACGCGGCCGGTTTCACTACCGGTATTCTTCCAGGCATGCGGGATGTTGCGCGGCATGAATGCACAGGTGCCGGGCCCGCCGGCGGTGACTTCGTCGCCGATCTTGAAGGTGAATTCACCGGCTAGCACCCAGGCGACTTCGTCGCTGTCGTGGTGCAGATGATAGAGGCTCGTCGTTCCGGGTGGCAGGGTTTCCTCGAACATCATGATGCTCTCATCGGTTTCGCGCCCAAGGAGCTTCAACGCAAAGGAGCGGCCAGGTGTCGGCGAGTTCGAAATGTTTCCCGCCATCCGCAGGTATGACGAAGCCCTGTGCGACGCTCATGCCCCGTGTCCTCCCCTCGTAGCGGAACAACCGAGGATAACCGAGACGGCGTAATCCACCAAACGCGCGGTCTCCATGTGCTCGCCCGTGCCGGACGCCGCCCATCAGGGGTGTAGCAAAAGATATAATTGCCATAATGACATTGTATCCTCTTGGGCATCGGCACCCGTGAGCGGGTCCGAAATTGCGACTGAAGGAGTTGCCGATGCCTAATCTCGACCTGATAAAACAGGGGAAACAGGTGCCGGCCGCGCGCCCGACCGCCGAGCTATCGAGTAAGATGAGCCGATTGCGCACCGCGCCCACGTGCGCATCCGCATGGAGCTTCAGGAATAACAGATACGCCCGATTACACCCGCCAAGGTCTTGAGTTGAACAAGCCGAGCAAGCGGCAGCTTCGCGGACCTCAACCTGGCGGCGGGTGGGCGCGGACGAATTCCTCGTTGACGTCGGCGCCCCAGCCCGGGCCCTTCGGCAATACGAAATCGCCGTTCTCGACGACCGGAGGCACGGTGACGATGTCGTCCTTCCACTTCACGTCGTCGATGTCGATTTCCATGACTTTGAAGTTCGGCGCCACGGCGCACATATGCGCGCTGATCAACGAGCCGAGATGGCCGTTGAAGTTATGCGGCGCAACATTGACCTCGTAGGCATCGGCCATGGCCGCGATCTTCAGCGATTCGAGGATGCCGTTCCAGGCCACGTCGATGATCGCGTAATCGACGGCCTGCTGCTCGAAATAGGGCCGGAACTGGCGCCTGCCGTACAATGATTTGCAGGACGAGATCGGCGTGCGGGCGGAGCGGCGGATCAATGCGAGGCCAGCCGGGTCGTAAAGGTCGATCTCGAGCCACACCAAATCGAGCGGCTCCAAAGCTCGCGCCAGTTTGATGTATCCGTCGATCTTGTAATTGAAGTTGGTGTCGAGATGGAGCCCGACATCGCGGCCGGCGCCGCGGCGGAACGCCTCCAGCTGCGCGACCGCGGCATCGACGATATGATGGTCGACGTTGAGCTCCGGGAAGCCCGGCGGGTTGCCGGTGCCGGGGCCGTACATGTAGGGCTTGCCCTTGTCGAAGCGGATCAGGTTGGTCTTGAGCCCCTTGAAGCCCTTGCGCCTGACCTCTTCGCCGAGCGCCACGATGTCGTTGAGCGAGCGCACCGGGTCGACCCCGGCCCATTCCCTGATATGGTCGGCATGGCGGGCGCGGTAGCTGCCGCAATGCGACCAGTAGAGCTGCAATCGGTCGCGCACCGGCCCGCCGAGCATCTCGTAGACCGGCACGCCCAAGGCCTTGGCCTTGATGTCGACGAGCGCATTCTCGATCGCGGCGATCGCCATCTGGTTGATCCCGCCGGCCGCTTGCCTGGTCGCGGCGTAGAGACGGGCGCTGTGACGCTCGACCGGCCGCGGATCCTGTCCGATCAGAAACCGCTCGGCGAGTTTCTGGATGACGCCGGTCAGCCCTTGCGCGCCATAGCCCTCCATGTATTCCGACCAGCCGACGAGCCCCTCATCGGTGGTGACCTTGAGAAACGAATTGACCCGCCATCCGGCGTCGCAGTGCAGGTCTTCGACCTTGACGATCTTCATCGGCGTTTCCTCGAAAGCTCCGGCGGCCGGTCTTATAGCTGCGCGATACCGGCCCGGGCGCAGTCCTCGTCCTGCTGCGAGGTGCCGCCGCCTACGCCACAGGCGCCCTCGACGACGCCGTTGCGGATGATCGGGACGGCTCCCTGGCCCATGATCATGTGTCCGCCCGATGCTGCCGCAATCCCGCGCGGGGTCGGCTGGTCGGCACGTTCGGCCATGTCGCCGCTCGGCCGGCCGAAAGCCGCCGAGGTGACCGCCTTGCCCTGGCTGCCATAGGCGCTCGCCCAGATGGCGTTGTCCATGCGCTGCAATGCGATCAGCCGGCCGCCGCTGTCGCAAACCGCGGCGCTGATCTTGATGTTGAGCTCTTGCGCCTTGGCCAGGGCGCCGCGAATGATGCGATTGGCTTCTTCCAGTGTCAGGCTCATCGATCTTTCCTCCCCAGAAGGTCTCGTCTTCACTTATAGCGAGCCTTTTCAAAGACGAAAAGCCGCGGTTTCCCGCGGCTTTCGCATTTGGACAATTTGGAGCGGGCGAGGGGATTCGAACCCCCGACCCCAACCTTGGCAAGGTTGTGCTCTACCCCTGAGCTACACCCGCGCTTCTTTACATGATAGCGGGGGACAAAGGGTTTGCAAGCCTTGCCTTCAGGGCGGCCGGATCGCATCGTGCCCTGCGATGCCGCCGCCGTTGATGACCCCGGAAGAGCTGTTTGCGCGTTTCGATGAGCTCGGGATCGCGCATCGGACATACTCGCATCCTCCAGTCTTCACCGTCGCGGAGGCAGTGGCGCTGCGCGGCAGCCTTCCGGGAGCGCACTGCAAGAGTCTCTTCCTCAAGGACAAGAAGGGCGGGTTCTGGCTCGCGGTGATGCTCGAAGAACGCCGGATCGACCTCAAAAAGCTCGCGGCGCGGCTGACGGCGCCACGGTTTTCCTTTGGCGGCGCCGCCGATCTCCATCGGCTTTTGGGCGTGCGGCCGGGTAGCGTTACCCCTTTCGCTCTCCTCAACGACGTCCGGCATCTCGTCACTCCCGTACTCGACGCGGCGATGCTGGAATACGACCCGCTGAATTATCACCCTCTTGTAAACGATCGGACGACGGCGATCTCGCCCGCCGATCTGCTACGCTTGATCGCCGCCTCGGGGCACGTGCCCCGGATCGTCGATCTGGCCGACCTTGAGCACGCGCCGGATATCCCGGAGAGCTGAGCTGGCCGGGGCGCATGCCGCCGGCGCTTGTCTTACGTCGATCCTGCCGCCATGTTGTCGATAAAACCGGAGAGAAGATTGATGCCGAGCGAAGCTTTGATCGGCGGCGCGGCTGCCGCCCCTGTAAAGGACGTCACTACCGCAAGTTTCATGGCCGAAGTCGTCGACGGCTCGTTCGACGCGCCGGTCGTCGTCGATTTCTGGGCGCCTTGGTGCGGTCCCTGCAAGCAGCTCGGGCCCGTCCTCGAAAAGACCGTCCGCGCCACCAACGGCGCCGTTCGAATGGTCAAGCTCAACATCGACGAAAACCCCGAAATAGCGCAGCAGATGCGCATCCAATCGATCCCGGCGGTTTACGCCTTCAAGGACGGGCGGCCGGTCGACGGCTTTGTCGGCGCTTTGCCCGAGAGCCAGGTGAAGCAGTTCGTCCAGCGACTGGGCGGCGGAAAGGGTGGTCCTTCGCCGGTCGAGGAGGCGCTGGCCATGGCCAAGGAGGCGACGCAGGCGGGCGATCACGCCAGCGCCGGGGCGCTCTACTCGCAGATCCTGCAGCGCGAACCTAACAATATCGCGGCCCTAGCCGGCTTGGCTCGAGCGATGATCGCACGCGGCGAGCTCGCCAAAGCGAAACAGCATCTCGATCGCGTTCCGAAGGAGAGCACCGGCAACGCCGAGATCACCGCCGCGCGCGCCGCACTCGACCTCGCCGAGCAGGCGCAGAAGGCGATGGCTTCCGCCGGCAAGCTGCGCGCCCGGCTGACGCAGAACCCGGACGACCATGAGGCCCGCCTGGAGCTCGCCACGGCCTTGTTCGGGAATGGCGACCGGGAAACTGCAATCGACGAGTTGTTGACCCTGTTCAAGCACGACCGCGAATGGAACGAGCAGGCCGCTCGCAAGCAGCTCCTCAAATTCTTCGAGGTGATGGGTCCGACCGACCCGCTTACCTTGAGCGGCCGGCGCCGGCTTTCTTCTGTAATGTTTTCCTGAACGGAGGATGTGATGAGCGAGCGGCGCGGCGGAGCGGCGCTCCCCGCCATTCTCCCGATCTTTCCGTTGACCGGCGTTCTGCTGCTCCCCCGCGGCCGGCTGCCTCTGAACATCTTCGAACCGCGCTATCTCGCGATGACGCGCGACGCGCTCGCCGGCGAACGCCTGATCGGCATGGTCCAGCCCACTGACCCGGGGGCCTCCGGTAGCAACCCGCCGGTTTATCCGACGGGCTGCGCCGGCCGCATCACCTCGTTTTCCGAGACCGAGGACGGACGCTTCCTGATCACCCTGACGGGCACCTCTCGTTTCCGGATCCGCGAAGAGCTGCCGGTGCTCGAGGGCTATCGCCGCGTCGTTCCGGACTGGCATGAGTTCGCCGGGGATGTCGAGGGCGAGGAGGTGCGCGACTTTGATCGCGAGCGGCTGATGCGCGGGCTCAGGGGGTATTTTCAGCAGCACCAAATCTCGGCCGATTGGGATTCGATCACTTCGGTGGCAGGCGAGCGGCTCGTCACCTCGATTGCGATGATCTGCCCGTTCGACCCGAGCGAGAAGCAGGCACTTCTGGAGGCGCCGGATCTCGGCGAACGCGCGCGCCTGCTGACGGCGATCGTCGAGATGGCGGTAATGCAGCGCCCGAGCGAAGGGACCGGCGCCCGCCACTAAGCAGGGTTTTGGCTGATACCGGAGGGACGGCATGGAAGGAACACCGGAAATAGACCCGAAGCTGCTGGAGATTTTCTGTCTGCCCGCTGACCAAGGCGCCATTGCGGTACGATCGCGAAGCCCAGGAGTTGATCAGCGAGGAGGCAGGACTGGCCTACCCGATCCGCGACGGGATCCCGATCATGCTCGTCGACGAGGCGCGCCCGTTGCGCGACGACGAGACCGCGACCAAGCGCCTGCCCTCGCCTTGAGGGTCAAGTGAGCGCGGACGGGACGGCGCACTGGCCGCTGGAGCTGCGCTTGAAACGGGAGGAAAAGCGCCTCGAGGTCGCATTCGACGACGGCAGCCGTTTTTCGCTACCGGCCGAGTATCTGCGCGTCGAGAGCCCATCCGCAGAGGTGCAGGGGCACGGTCCGGGACAAAAGACGTTGGTCCACGGCCGTGCCCACGTCGGGATCATGGAACTGGAACCGGTCGGCAATTATGCCGTCCGGATTAAATTCGACGATCTGCACAACACCGGGATCTATTCCTGGAATTATCTTTACCAGCTCGGTTTCGAGCACGAAAAGCGCTGGCGCGAGTACCTCGGCGCCCTTTTGGCGAACGGGCTGAGCCGGGAGCCGTGACGCCGGTTCACACTACAGCGGTTCGCCTCGGACGAGGCGCGGCAGGTCCCCGGCGATCCCCATCGCGTCGCGCATCAGCATGCGCTTGAGCGGCGGGAAACGATTAACCGCGGCGAGCCCGATCTCGCGAGCGAGTTGGACCGGGGGAAGCGAATTCGAGAACAGTCTGTTGAGGCCGTCGGTGACCGCTACGAGCGCCAGCGCATCAAAGCGGCGCCATTGCTGGTAACTCAGCAGCACTGATTTATCGCCGATATCGAGACCCAGGCGCCGCCTATCGATTACCAGCTCGGCGAGGGCGGCGACGTCGCGTATGCCGAGATTGAGCCCCTGGCCGGCAATCGGGTGAATCGTGTGCGCCGCCTCGCCGACGAGAGCCAGCCGAGTTGCAGTGTACCTTTCGGCCAGCAGCAGTGTGAGCGGGTAGGTCCAGCGCGGACCGATCGGCTCCACGGTACCGAGGAAATCGCCGAAGCGCGCCCCCAGCTCCGCCGCAAAAGCCACATCGGGAAGGGCGACCAGGCGTGGTGCGAGCTCCGCCCGTTCCGTCCAGACGATCGAGGATCGGTTGCCGGTCATCGGCAGAATGGCGAACGGGCCGGCGCGCATGAAATGCTCGACGGCGATGCCGTTGTGCGGGCGCCGGTGCTGCACTGTCGCGACGATGCCGGTCTGGGGATATCGCCATTCGATCGTCCGGATCCCCGCGGCGCACCGCAGCGGAGATTCTTGGCCGTCGGCGGCCGCGACGAGCCGGGCTCGGATTTGTCGTCCGTCCGAGAGCGCCGCAGTTGCGCCGTACGCCGTGGTCGAGACCGAGCCCACGGCTAGCGGCGCCAGAAAAAGCAGATTCGGGATCGATCTAACGCGATCGGCCAGCACGCGCCTGAGAATGCGGTTTTCGACGATGTAGCCGAGCGGGGCGGCGGTGCCGAGCTCACGATGGTCGTAATGCAGGAATAGCGGCGATTTATCGTCGGCGACCCGGATCTCGAGTATCGGCTCGGCGTCGGAAGCGATTTGCGGCCAAAGCCCGATCGCGTCGAGGACTTTGTGCGAACCGTAGCCGATGGCCGAGCTGCGCCCGTCGAAATCATCGGCGAGCAACGCCGCGGGATCCTGCCTATCGACAATCGCGACCGTGAGCCCCGCGCCAGCGCACGCGACCCCGAGCAACAGCCCGGTAAGCCCGCCGCCAGCGATCAGGAGCTCGACATCGTCGCTCACCGCTAACCCTCGGCGCGCAGCACCTTGCCACCGACGGTGGCCGGCTTTGCCGCGATCAGCACGAAGGCGATCACGCAAGGCTCGGTTCCGCGATTGACCCAATTATGGATCGTGCCGCGCTGTACCAGCACATCGCCGGCCTCGAGGTGGACGGTCGTATCGTCGAGCTCCATGTCCACCTCGCCCGACATCACGACGGCGTAATCGATCGAATTGGTACGGTGGTTGCGCGGGCTGACCCCGGGCGCCAGCTCGAGAATGCGAAAAACGGTGCCGTTGTCTAGTGTCGTACCGGTCTTGCGTAGGCCGGCGTCTTCCTCCCCGGCGTTGTCGACCGGGAAATCCTCGGTCGTCCACATAACGCATGCGGTGGCGCCCGGGCGAGATGAGGCAAGGTTTTTCGCGACTTCGTCAATCTTGACAATGGCGCGCCCAGACGTGTCGTGGCCGGTAACCACCCGGCGGATCTGTAGAGCCATCAAGAGCCTCCTCGGCTGAGTTCGTTAAGGTCGGCACGATCTTTCCTCAAGACCGCCAAAATCTGCAACAATCCGGGTATGCAGCTGCGCGTCCGTTCGATCACCTATCTCGCCGAAGCCGTCAACGGCTATGAGCTGGTCGACCCGCGCGGCCGCGACCTGCCGCGGTTTGCGCCAGGTGCGCATGTCGAGCTGCGGGCCGGCGGCTTCTTGCGGCAGTATTCGTTGTGGAACGACCCTGCCGAGCGGCGGCGCTATTGCATTGCAGTCTTGCGCGAAAGCACGAGCCGCGGCGGCTCGCGGCATCTGCACGAGCATGTCCGGGCCGGCGACATCGTCGAGGTATCGGTCCCGCGCAACAACTTCCCACTCGACCGGGCAGGCGAACGGCATGTCCTGATCGCGGGTGGCATCGGGATCGCACCGATCATGTCGATGGTAACGGATTTGCGACGCCGACGCGCCGAATTCATCCTCCATTACTGCGCACGCTCGGCCGAGCGAACCGCGTTCCGCCGCGAGCTGGCGCCGCTCGCCGCGGAGGGGCGCCTACGCTTCCATCATGATGGCGGCGATCCGGCGCAGGGTCTCGACATCCAGGCAGTCTTGGGCGAAGCGCGTCCGGGAACTCATCTCTATTTGTGCGGGCCCGCGCCGCTGATCGCGGCGGCGACGGAGGCGGCGCGCGACTGGCCAGGCGGCACCGTGCATTGCGAATATTTCACCGGTGGGCCGGAGCCACAGGCCGCCGAGGACCGCCCGTTTCGCGTCCAACTCGCAAAGACCGGCGGCGAGTACGAAATCGGTGCCGGCGAGACGATTGCCGAGGTGCTCCAGCGTCACGGCATCGCCGTGAGAACCTCCTGCGAGCTCGGCTATTGCGGCGCCTGCCTGACACCCTATCTCGCCGGCGAGCCCGACCATCGCGACCAGGTGCTCGAAGAAAACGGGCGCCGGCGCTACGTCACGATCTGCTGCTCGCGGGCGAAGACCCCGATTCTCGTTTTGGATTTATAGGAGCGAGTCAGCGTTCGAGCACAGCGTTGAACAGCCGGACCCTGTCCTCCTGGTAATTCCGCACCGAGTTTCGTGCGATCGCCGCCCAATCGGGTCCGACCAGCAAATGGATCCCGAGTGGCGGTGGCGGCCCTTCGACCGCTTGGGTCCAGGATCGGGAGGATGTGCTCGTCGTGTCCTGCCAGGTGACGACGCGAAACCCGGCGGCCTCGAGCTTGGCGCGCGTCGCTTCTGCGCTCAGCAGAAAGCTGATGCTCGCCTCTGCCGCCCAGGGCACCGGGTAATGTGGCTCGCCGCCCGGGCCGGCAACCACTTCCTGCAGCGCGAGCCGGCCTCCGGGTTTGAGGACGCGGTGCATCTCGGAATAGAGCCGATCGCGATCGGCGATGTTCATCGAGGCGTTCTGCGACCACACGACGTCGAAGCTCATATCCTCGAAAGGCAGATCGAGCGCATTCCCCTGGCGATAGCCGACCTTATCGGTCAGTCCGGTGAGCCGGGTCAGGATCTCGGCGACGCGGCAGAACTCAGCAGTCAGTTCGACGCCGGTGACCTGGCAGCCGTAGAGGCTGGCGAGAAACCGCGACGGCCCGCCAATTCCGGAACCGATATCGAGCACCCGCTCGCCCCCGGTGAAACCGAGGAGATCGGCCAGTCTGATTGTAGCCTGTCGTTGCCCGCCATGAAACTCGTCGACCGGCGCGAGATCGTCCGGCGTCAGATGGTCGATGTCCTTCCCCGCCCGCTTCAGGGCCGCAAGGATGACGTTCCCAAGATCCTGGCGGGTGTAATGAGTTTCGACGGGATTGTCGGACAATTCTTGCTCCTCCTCGGCACCGGATTTCCCGTCCTTAGCCTATTTGATCCGACGGCCGAGGCAACCGGCGTCGCTCGCGCGCCGGGTTTGCTTCTCGCGAACGAGCCATGCTAGCGGCAAGCATCCCTTCGAGACGACTCACCCGATCTCGAAGATCGGCAACTTCCTGGCTCATCCGCGCCATATCGATTGAGCTGTTGCGCACGCGCTCGTCGAGAAGGATGACCTGACGCAACGCCCTTATCGCGTCGCCGTACAGGCTCACGCCGCCGCGGGCTCCCTCCTGCGAGGTGCCGCAGGACCGCCGCTCGATGAGTTGGCTAACGTCTCAGCTACTTTGCGGTGACATTCGTCGGCAATCCGCAACGTCTCCGGATGGAGCTCATTGAATGCGTCAACGAGAGCCCGAAGCTCCGCTGCCTCTTCCTCGGTACCCAGCGCGAACGCTTGAACGGCGCGTCGAACCACTTCCCCGGCAGACACGCCTAGCGCACGCGCCTTGGCGTCGAGTGCAGCCCGCTCCTCCGGAGACATCAGAACCATCAATCGAGCAGATGCCGCCATATCTGACCTATACATCTTCATCTGCATGAATATACTATCTTGTGGCTTGGCGCGCAAGCAGGTTCGGCTGCTGGACTGCTTCGCGCCCAAGGCCGCGCCGTTGTTATCGGGAGGTCGTATGCACCCGGCTCGTCATGGCAGGTTGATGAGGAAGGTCGGATCATGCGCCTGCTGATCGCGATGATGAAGCACGAGACCAACACCTTCTCGCCGGTGCCGACGCCGCTGGCGCGGTTCGGCAACGGCCCGGGGCCGCTTTATGGCGAAGCGGCGATCCGCGCCTTTCGCGGCACCGGGACGGGTCTTGGCGCCTATCTCGACCTCGCTGAGCGGGAACGGGCCGAAATCGTATTGCCGATCGCTGCCGGAGCGCCGCCGAGCCGTCCGGTCGAGGACGCCGCATACGCGCACATCACCGACACGATCTGCGCGGCGGTGGCGAGCGGCGGCTTCGACGGGATCATGCTCGACCTGCACGGCGCAATGGTCACCGAGAGCCTCGAGGATGGCGAGGGCCAGTTCCTGAAGCGGCTGCGCGCGATTGACCCGCGGACGCCAATCGCCGTCTCTCTCGATATGCACGCCAATCTCTATGACGAGATCATCGCCAATGCGACGGTCGTGACCGGCTATCGCACTTATCCCCATATCGATGCCTACGAGACCGCCAGGCTTGCCGGCGAGATCTTGCTGCGCACGATCCGCGGCGATGTGACGCCGGTTATGGCGTGGGGCAATGTGCCGATGCTGCCGCATGTCATGCGACAGGGCACCGACGACCACCCGAACAAGGAATTGCAGCACCGCTGCGCCGCAATGACCGCCGATGGCGCATTGGCCGCGAGCCTCTTCACCGGGTTCCCACACGCCGACATCGCGAATGCCGGGTTGAGCGCAGTGGTAGTGACCGACGGCGACCGCAAGCTCGCCGAAGACCTCCGCGACGAGCTATTGGACCGGGCCTGGGTCGAGCGCGAGGCTTTTGTCTACAAGATCGAACCCCTGCAGCAATCCGTCGCCCTCGCCAAGGCAATGCCGCTGAGCGAGCCCGGCGACGGGCCGATCGTGTTGCTCGACCATTACGACAACTGCGCCTCTGGGGGCACGATGGACACGACCGTCGTACTGGCGGAGATCCTGCGGCAGGGCCTCGAGGGTGTCGCCGCCTTCGCGATCTATGACCCGGAAGCGGTGCAGCAGGCGATCGATGCCGGTATCGGCGCCCAAGTCAGCCTGTCGATCGGCGGCAAGATCAGGATGCCGGCGATCCCCGTCGAGAGCCCACCTTTAATCGTAACCGGCACGGTCAAGACAATCTCGAACGGGCGCTACCGCAACCGCGGCCCGATGGCCCGCGGCATGCAGATGGATATGGGCGCCTCGGTGGTGCTCGACACAGGGCCGGTCGAAATCGTCCTGATCTCGCGCCATGTCGAGCCCTCCGACCTCAATTGCCTGGTGAGCCTCGGCATCGACCCGATGGAAAAGCGCTACGTGATGCTGAAGAGCCGCATCCATTGGCGCGCCGGCCTCGGCCGCATGGCAAAAGCTGTCGTCGACTGCGCCGGTGTCGGCGTCTGCACCTCCGACTACGGCCAGCTGCAGTTCAAGAAAGTCCGGCGGCCGATCTACCCACTGGACCTACCCAATCGATAGCTTCGACGTTTAGGTACCAGTCCCGAAAGCTTCCTCGACGATCATCAGGCGGGCGTCGGATCTTCGACCAAGTCAAGGCGGCGTTCGATACGGTCCAAACGATCGTGCACTCGATCGAGCCGCAGGTTTATTTGCGCGATATCGACGGCGATTTGCGCAACGGTGCGTTCCAGCGAGCTTAGACGAAGGCGCTGCTCGCGCTGCTCCTCGCGAACCAGGCGTATTTCGTCTAGCAGTCGGGCGCCCTGCTCGGCAATGAATTCGAGGCTGATCTTTGGATCACTCATCCGGCCCTTTATGGGTCGCGCTCGGGCATGCGTCAATCAGAGACACGTCGTTGTCGAGCCTCGATCCTGTGATTAGGTTACGGTCCTCAGGGCTCGCCTCCACTCTTTCGCCACGGCGAGTTAAGGAGTAAATCAATGGACGGCACCACCCAGCTGCTCGAGGCCGACCGGCGCTTTCTCGTTCACCCGCTGCACCACCCCGATGATCATCGACAGCCGCTGGTGGTCGTCGAGGGGAAGGGCGCGATGTTGCGCGACGCCGACGGCCGCGAATATATCGACGGGCTGTCCGGGCTGTGGAACGTCAATGTCGGCCACGGCCGGGGCGAGCTGGCCGATGCGGCGAGTGCGCAGATGCGGCGCATCGCTTTCGCCTCGGCTTATATCGGCGCCACCAACGAGCCGGCGGTGCGTCTCGCCGAGAAGATCGTCCGCCACGCCTATCCGGGTTCCGCCGCGGTCTACTTCACGACCGCGGGCGCCGAGTTCGAACGAATCCTCGTTCAAGTTCGCGCGGTATTACTGGAAGGTTAAAGACCAGCCGCAGAAGACGAAGATCATCTCGCGCATCCACGCCTATCACGGCGTGACGATGGCGGCGATGAGCGCCACGGGCATGGCGACCTATCACAAGATGTTCGGGCCGCTCGTCCCCGGTTTCATCCAGGTCGCGCCGCCTTATGCCTATCGCTGGACCGGTAACGAGGAGCCCGGGGTCGGCGCCGCCGATGCGGTCGAGAAGGCGATCCTCGCAGAGGGGCCCAATACTGTCGCGGCGGTCATTGCCGAGCCGGTGATGGGGGCGGGCGGGGTTATTGTGCCGCCGCCTTCTTATTTCCCAAGGCTGCGGGAGATCTGCGACCGCCACAATGTGCTGCTGATCGCCGACGAGGTGATCACCGGTTTTGGCCGAACCGGCAAGTGGTTCGCGCTCGGCCATTGGGCCGTCGAGCCGGACCTCATCTCCTTCGCGAAGGGAGTGACGAGCGGCTATCTGCCGTTGGGCGGCGTGATCGCGTCGAAACGCGTGCACGACGAGATCGAGAGCGCGCCTGCCGACCGCAAATTCATGCATGCGGCGACCTATTCCGGTCACCCGGTCTGTTGCGCGGTCGGATTGCGCAATGTCGAGATCATCGAGGACGAGGGGCTCGTCGAGCGCGCGGCGGTAATGGGCCGAAGGCTGCTGGCCGGGCTCGAGGAGCTGCGCGACCTGCCGATGGTCGGCGATGTGCGCGGGCTCGGCATGATGTGCGGCGTCGAACTGGTGACCGACCGCAGCACCAAAGCCCCGGCAATCGGGCTCGGAGCCCGCTTCACGCGCGAGGCGCTGGCGCGCGGGCTGTTGCCGCGCATCCGCGCCGGCAGCGCGGATCCGCCGATCGGCGACACGATCTGCCTCGCCCCGCCGCTGATGACCCCGCCCGAGGTGCTCGACCGCATCCCGCAGATCCTGCGCGACGCAATTGCCGCAGCGACGCGCTAATTTCGGGAAGAGTTCTCGAGCACCTTGCGAGGATTACGCCACCCGGTCGCCTTGCTTGATCTCGACGGTACGGTTGTCGACGGCGGGCAGCATGCGGGCGGGGTCCCGGGTCACGACGACGTCGAGCACGGTCGGGCGGGTGCGCTCGGCGAGGCCGGTGTGCAGCGCCTCGCCGAGCAGGTCCGGATCCTCGATGCGGATGCCGTTGCAGCCCATCGCGCGGGCGATCGCGGCATAATCCATCTCGACGAGGTCGGAGGATTGATAGCGCCCGCGAAAGATGGCGTGCTGCAATGCCTTGACGTAACCCGAGGCGGCATTGTTGACGACAACGATCGTCAGCCCGATGCCGGCACGCCGGGCGGTTTCGAGCTCGCCGAGCATCATGTTGAAGCCGCCATCCCCGGTAATCGCCACGACCGGGCTGGACGGAGCGGCCAATGCCGCCCCGATCCCACCCGGCAGCCCATAGCCGATCGACGCCAGGCCGCGATCCGGGATGAAGTGCCGCCCGGGCGATTTCGTATCGTAGAGCAAACCGGTCCAGTGGCCGGCAAACCCGCCGTCGGCAACGAGGATGCTGTCCGCCGGCAATGCCTTGTTGAGCTCGGTGCATAGCCGAGCCATGTGGATCGGCCGCTCCTCCGAACGAAGGCGCGCCGCCGCCTCGTCGCGCCATGACGCCATCCGGGAGGGGATCTCGCCGACATAATCGGCGCGCGCCGCCCGCGCTCGCCTCGCCTCGCCGGCAAGCGCTTCGGCGAGATCCTCCAGCCCGGCCCTGGCGTCGCCCCACAGCGCCACATCTGCTGTTCGGCAACGGCCGATCTCCTCGGCAACGATATCGAGATGGATCAGCGGGATGGTTTCCGGCGGCAATGCATAGCGCTTGGTCGCAATCTCGCCGAGCTTGCAGCCGACCACAACAAGGCAGTCCGAAGCCTCGATCAATTCGTTGGCGATGCGCGAGTATCGGCCGAAGAGCCCGACCGAAAGCGGATGGGTGCAGGCGATGCCGCCCTTGCCGCTCATCGTATGCGCGACCGGGATCGACTGTGCCTCGGCAAAGCCGAGCAGCGCGTCGTATCCCGCCGAGAGATGGATGCCGCCGCCAACCAGGAGCAGCGGGCGCTTGGCATGCGCGATCAGCGCGGCGGCGCGGGAAATGTCCGCCCGGTCCGGCCGGATGCGCCGCGCCGGCACGCTCAACGTCGCCGGATCGATCGCAAAATCTTCGGCAGTGAAGTCGTGTTCGCCGTGGCAGACATCCTCGGGAACGTCGAGCAGCACCGGGCCCGGCCGGCCGGAGGTCGCCACCGCAAAAGCGCGGCGCAGCAGCTCGGGGACGCGGCTCGTCATCTCGACCCGGATCAGCTCCTTGACCGCCGGCCGTAAGATCTCGGTCTGCCGGCATTCCTGCGTCATGTTCTTCCAGGAATGCGCGCGGTTGGTGTCGCCGGCGAGGGCAATGACCGGCACGCCGGCGTTGAGGCTCTCGATCAGACCGGTGACGAGGTTGGTGGCGCCGGGCCCGAGTGTGCCGTCGCACACACCTGGACGGTTGGTGACCCGGGCGTAGGCGTCCGCGGCGAACGCGCCGCAACGCTCGTCGTTGATCAGAAAATGCCGCATGCCGAGCTGCGCCAGCGCGTCATAAAACGGCAGCAGCTGAAATCCGCCCATCCCGAACATCGGCCCGACCTCGGCGAGCCGCAGCATCTCGGCGAGCGCGCGGCCGCCGTTCATGCGGCCTGACGGCCGATTGCTGGAATACGCCGAGTCCGTCATGCGCTTCTCCCTGTCTTTGCCGCAACTCGGCGGACGATCTCGACAAATTGTCGGGCGGTCATAGCCCGGCGCGATGCCGTGGGCGGCGGCGCGCTGGTTCACTCGCGTCAGGATACCGTCTTCATAGGTGGAACGGGCATCGCCGATCCGGGCGCTGGACGCGGCCACCGTACCCGCAGCAATGCCGCGACTGTCGAGCGCCGGCAGCCGCGTCACGCCGGCCTCGTCGATCCCGATCCCCGCGTCGTTGAACAACGCAGCGAGCGCAGCGGCCTTGAGGGCGGTGTCTGGCCTGCCGCCGAGGAGCCCGCCATGCGAGCCCGTCACCACGATTGCCGCGACCTGCTCGCTGCCGACCAGCGAGGCCGAGTTCGAGCGCCCAGACCGCGGGTGCCTCGGCAATCAGCAGAAAGGCGGTTTCTATCGCCGGGGGCGCCTCACGCGCGCTGGGGGAACCTCGTTGCAAGGCAGCGGCGGCATCTCGGCAGACCATGCCCGGGTGGCAGCCGAGCTCGGCCGCGGGCGCGTTCACATTAGTGATGATGCCGCGCGCCATCATGTCGGACCCGTCTCCGATGCGCGCGGTGCCATGCCCGACAGTGGCGGCAGGGATATCGAGCCCGGCCAGGTAATCGAGCCCGGCAATACCAGCCTGGTCCCGTCCCACCCCGGCATCGTTGAAGACGGCTGCTGCAACGCGCAGCTTTGCCGCGACATAGGCGGCATAAATGCCGCCATGGGAACCGTTGACGACAACCGCTCCCGCCGCTTCGGTTCCAACACGGGTGATGCTGTCGGCGCTCAGCACCGGCGCAAGCTCCGTGAGAGGCAAGGCTCCCTCCCTCCGACGAGTCACCCTTAGATCATGCCGCGGGGACCAGGCGAAGAACAGTCATTACACAGGAGCCGGCCGGTTCCGTGGCGAGGTATCGGACATTTGCCGTCGCCGTTCGTTAGCCTGCGGAATACTCTCGCCCGAGTGATTGCGATGACGGATGGGTCTGCACGCGTCCCGGCGGGTCACGGCGACCGGCCGCGTGTCGTGATCGTCGGCGCCGGCTTTGGCGGGCTTGAAGCAGCCCGCAAGCTGGCGCGGTCACCGGTCGATGTGAGGGTGATCGACCGCCGCAATTACCATTTATTCCAACCGCTGCTTTACCAGGTAGCGACAGCCGCACTGTCTCCGGCCGATATTGCGCAGCCGATCCGGGCGCTTCTGCGCGATCAGCGGAACGCCACGGTATTGCTCGACGAGGTGATCGGCGTCGATGTGTCAGCGCGGCGGGTCGAGACACGCTTTGGAGCGGACCAGAGCTACGATTATCTGGTCCTGGCGACCGGGTCGCAATACGCCTATTTCGGCCATGACGACTGGCCGCGACTGGCCCCGGGTCTCAAATCGATCGACGACGCCACATTGATCCGCCGCCGCGTGCTGTTCGCCTTCGAAGAGGCGGAAACCGTGACGGATCCCGCGATACGCCAACGGTTGTTGACCTTTGTCCTGGTCGGCGCCGGCCCGACCGGCGTCGAGATGGCCGGAGCGCTAGCCGAACTCGCCAATGCGACATTGTCCCGGGATTTTCGCCACATCGATCCCCAGACCGCGCACATCCTGCTGGTCGAGGCAGGCCCGCGGGTGCTGTCGGGCTTCCCTGAGAGGCTCGCCGCTTTCGCCCAGCACTCGCTCGAGCGGATGGGGGTCGAAGTGCTCATCGACACGCCAATTGAAGCGATCGACAGAGATGGCGTCGTAGCCAGAGGCAAGCGCATCGAAGCGGCAAACGTCATCTGGTGTGCCGGCGTCGAGGCCTCGCCGGTGGCGCGATGGGTTGGCGTACCCGCCAGCAAGGGCGACCGGGTCCGGGTCTCCGCCGATTTGTCAGTACCGGGTCACGCGGAGATCTTCGTCATCGGCGATGCCGCCTTCGTCACCGGGCCAACGGGCGAGCCGCTACCGGGTCTCGCGCCGGTAGCCAAACAGCAGGGCCAATATGTCGGAGAGGTGGTCGACCGTCTTGTGCGCGGCGAGCCGGCGCCCCCGCCCTTCCATTATCGCGACGAGGGTGCGCTCGCCACGATCGGCCGCCACTCGGCGATCGCCGATCTCGGCTGGATCAGGCTGACCGGCTGGGTCGCCTGGATCCTCTGGGGCATCGTCCACATCTTTTTCCTGATCGGCTTCCGCAACCGAATGGCGGTTTTTCTCAACTGGATCTGGGCCTGGCTGACCTACGGCCGCGGCGCGCGGCTGATCACCGGGGACACAACGCCTCTTGCCGCGGGAGCAAAAACCTGCTCCACACGGAATGTGTGACAAGCCGGATCCGAATTGCTGCCGTCATAAAATTTTGCTACCCCGCTCCTGCCTCAGCTAAATCGACGCGTCGAACTGCCGCACGGTCCGCGCTGCGGCTCAACATCATGAATATGTCCAAATCCAGCTTTACACGAATGTCCCAGGAAAAACCCTGGTGCCGACACAGTGTCCGCTTCGAAGATCATTCTTTCCGGCTCTGCCCCCCCGGCCAGCGACCCTCAGAGGCGGCAGCGAGGTTTTACGCTCCTCGAGCTTCTGGTCGTGCTCGCCATCTTGGGGCTCCTGATCGGCCTCGTCGCGCCGGCCGCTCTGCGACAGCTCGGCTCCGCCAAGGAAAAGATCGCGCACCAATCGATCGAGCGCCTCGCCGGAGTACTCGACATCTACAAGCTGGATATCGGCACCTACCCTTCGACGGAGCAGGGTCTGCAGGCGCTGATTACCCGGCCATCGGGGGTCTCTCGCTGGAACGGGCCCTACCTGAAGGGCGAGAAGGTGCCGGAAGACCCGTGGGGCCGGCCGTTTATCTACCGCAGCCCGAGTCAGCGGCCCGGGCACGAATACGATCTCCTCTCGCTCGGCCCGACCGGTCAGTCGGGCGGCACCGGAAGCGACGCGACCATCTTCAACGAGTGAACGACGGCTGAGGCGAGCCGAGGGGCGCGTCCGCATTGAGGCTGGTGCCCCAGGCGAGCACAGCGTATCCCTGCGGCAGGCTCGCCCCGGTGCGCACCACCGCAGTCCGGGTTACCCGAGCGTTGCCCGGTCCGGCTGCAAGCGCGGTAATCCGCACCGTCAGCGCATCCGGCGGCGTCGCCGGAACCGGTTGGACGACCGGCTGGCCAGTCGTCGACGACCCAGCCGTTGACGTTAGGGCGAGCGCGGCCGCCACGACCGGATCGGTGGTGGCTGGGTTCGGCTCGGCCGGCCCGAACAATGTCAGATGCGGGCGGATTGCCGTCAACAGGGCGGGGGTCATGCCGAGCACGCGCCCGAGTTCGCCAATCGTCTCGATCGGTGCGCTCGGCGGACCATAATCGAGCCCGGCAGCGCGATAGTCCGCAACAAGCGCCTCTTGCGGCCGCGGGGCTGTTGCGGAACCCACCCATTCGCTTATCGCGGTCGCGATGCGACGGGCGGTGTCAGGGTCGCTGCCGGTCACCCGCAACAAGGCTTCGAGGAGGACGGGGGAAGCCGTGCTCGGGTTGATCCACGATGCCTCGTCCTCGACGCGCAGGATGACCCGGATACTACCGATCGCGACTTGACGCGGCGTCCCGTCGGCCGGCCAGCGCTGTTCCGGCTCCGGATCCGAAAGGTTGAAGATGGCATCGAAGATGGCGCCGTCGGCGGCGGCTTGCGAGGCCGAGTTGGCCACGAGATTGCCGGCTATGCGGATCTCCGTCCGCCCGCTCGCCGTCATATGCGCGACGATGAAGCCGATCAGCACCAACGTCCACAGGACGATGATCAGCGCAAACCCGCCGTTCCGACGGCATTCCGCCGATCCGGGCGGAAACCGGCGCGGCACTGCCTACAGTCCGTTGGGGTTCGCCAGCCCGGGCGAGGCCTTGCGCTGCAGCTGCTGCGGGACGAGGCCGGCGTTGATCAGCTGGTTGCGCAAATCCTCGGTCAGCGAGCGGGCATCGCGCTGATCGTGCACGACGTGCGGGGTGATCAGCACGAGTAGCTCCGTGCGCATGCGCGAGTTGCTTTGGGTCGAAACCAGCGTGCCGAGGATCGGGATGTCCTTGAGGAAGGGTATCCCGCTGTTACCATTCGAGGCATTGTCGCGGATCAGACCGGCCATCCCGACCGTCTGGCCGTCCTGCACGGCCACCCGCGTGCGGAATGTCTGATCGTCGAAGGTCGGCGAGCCGCTGATCGTGTTTGTCGCCGCGGCCGCGACATCGCTGACTTCCTGGGCGATATCGAGGGAAACGAGCCCACCGGAGTTGACGCGCGGCGTCACCTGCATGATGACGCCCGTCGAATGATAGTCGACGCTGTTGACGACCGGCGCCCCGGCGGCAAGCGTGCTCGTCGCCGTTCCGGTCAGCACCGGCACCTGCTGGCCGACCTGAATACGTGCCGGCTGGTTATCGAGGACCATGACCTGCGGCGCCGAGAGCACCTTGACCTTGGTCACCGCGGCGAGCGCTGAGAGCGCGAAATTCGGAGATTTGCTCAGTGTGAAAAAGGGGGCCGTCGAGGGAAAGCTCAGGGCGCCGAGCTGAGGAAGGCCGGAGAGCGGGCCCAGGGTGTTGGCGACATGGTCGGCCTTGAAGAAGAATTGGGTGCCGTATTGCAGCAAATCATTGAGGTCGACCTCGGCGATTGTCGCCTCGATCAGCACCTGGAGCGGGATGATGTCGATCTTGCGCAGCATTCCCTCGATTACCGAGTATTCGCTCGGCGTCGCGTAGATCAAGAGAGCATTGTTTACCCGGTTGGCGAGGATACGCATGCGGTTCTCGGGAGCAGCACCCCCGCCGGCGCCGGTCTCGGTCGATAACGGCTCGGTGGCGGGAGCCGCAGCCTCTGCCGCCGCAGTCGGTTGGGGAATCCCGGCGCCCAGGCCACCTGCGGCTCCGGCACCGCCGGTCCCGCCCGGCAGGCCCGTCGTAACGCCGGCCCCCCCACCGGCCCCACCAAGGCCTGCCGTGGAGCCTTGACCTCCGAAACCCATCGGGGCACCAGGGGGCTGTCCGCCGCCGATCGTCGTCTGCCCGGCACCGGGCGCAGTGCTCCCCGGCGGGCCGGGCGTCGGAGAGACATTGCGCGGCGTGAACGCTCGCTGGAGGAGGTTCTCGAGATCGGCGCTCTGGCCGTTTTGCACATAATAGACATGCCAGGTCCGCGCAGTCGCGTCCTCGAGCTCGTTTGAGAGCCGGAAAAATCGCCTCGCCGCATCGATGTAGCGGGACTGCGACGACACTACGAGAACCGCATTGACCCGTTCCATCGGGACGACGCGCACGATGCCGCTAAGCGCACCTTCTGCCTGAGCCTGCAACACCCGCTCGAACTCGCTCGCCCGCTTTGCCGGGTCGCTGTCGCCGACGGGAAAGAGGGCATAGGCCTGACCGGCCAGGATGTCGATGTCGAAAGCCCGGATGAGACCGACCAAGGTCTCGCGGACCGCGGCGTCCCCGGAGACGACTATCGCGTTGGCCGCTGGGTCGGCGGCAATTTTCCCGCCCTCTGCAACATAGGGTTCAAGCACCTTGGCAAGATCCTTGGCCGAGGCGTAACGCAATGGCACGACCTGGGTACCGGCGCCTACCGCATTCGAGCCAGATACGAGGTTTCGGGTCGCACCCGCGGGCAACGGGACCACGGCGTAGACCCCATTCCTCTGGATGATCGTCGCGCCGTTCGCGTTGAGCAAGGTTTCGAGCGTCGGTATCAGCGCCGAACGCTGCATCGGGGTGCCGGTCTCGATCGACCCGGTGCCATGCACGTTAGGGTCGATCGTGTAGTTCAGGTTGAGTGTGGTCCCGAGAATGGTGCGGACGATCTCCCGTATGTCGGTGTCGACAAAATTGAGGGTTACATCGCCGGTCTGAGTGGAGGTCGCGCCCGGACCTGCCGGTGGTACCACCGGCGCTTCGGCGGCGCCGGACGCGACAAAGGGACGTTGCCGGCTGCGATCGGTGGGGATCGCGCTGTTTATCCGAGGCTCCGCAGCTTGCACGTTGCTCGGCTGCTCCAGCGGCTCCAAACCCGGCTGTGCCGGCAGCTGCTGGCAATTAGCCAGCACGACGACCGCTAAGGCAACGGCGAGAGGCCGCGTAGAATATCGAGGCGTCGACATTATCGTTGCTGGCGCAGCCGCGCTGCCCGCGGCAGCGTGCCGGGAGGAACGGCAGGGACACCTGGACGCGGTTGCGCGAGGGCTGGCGGCACGCCCGGCACAGGCATGCGCGGCCTGCCGGCGGCCGGCGGGATTGGCGCTCGCCCGCCGGGTTGGCCGATCGGCGGTTGCACAGGGGGTGGGGCTAAATTTGGATCGAGCTTCGGCTGCAAGGTCTTGGTTCCGCTCGGGCCGCTCAACGAGACTTCGCGCGGCGTGATGCTCTCGATTCGCCAGCCGCTTACGGCGTCGCCTTCTGCGACCTTCAGCGGCTTGTCACCGCTGAGCGCGAATATTGCGAGGCGGTGGCGTGGCGTTGTAACGATTCCGGTCAGCCGCGCATCGCCGAGATCGTCAGCCGCGGCTCCGTTGGGTGCGTCTTGAGGAGGCCGCCGCGTGCTGCTGAAAAGCGGTCGGGCCAGGGCGGTGGCAACCAGCTCCTCGGGTCTCGGGTTCTGCGGCCGGGCCATTGGGCTCGCCGCGTCGGACCGCGCCGCCTGGGCGACCACCGGATCCTCCGCTCCGGCGGGGGCGAGCTCCACGATTAGGATCGCGCCGAACAGCAGGCATCCCCCAACCAACAGCAACAGCACGAGACGATCGATCATGGCTTAGCCGCCACCGATTTTTCGCCGTCACGGTAAGCGTAAACATCGAGACCGGCATCGAGCCCTGCAGCCGCCGGCGTGCCGGGCCGCCTCAGCACCCCGTGGATATGGAGATTGTCGATCACCAGCGGCGGTGCGGCAGATTGGAGTTTGGCAAGGAATTTGACCAGCGTTTCGTAGGATCCGCTGAGGACGTAGCGCAGTCCGATGCGGCGGTAGCCCGAGCGCGCTTCGGCGGGAAGGCTTTCGGTGCTGCCGATCGTTGCGCCGGCGGAGGCGGCGAGTTCCTCTATGCGGCTTTGTAGGGTTGCCGCAGCGATCGCATCACTGGCACCCTCCAAAGTGATTTTGCGTGTGCCGGCAGCCGCGCGCAGCTCGTCGACTCGGGCACGCAGAGCCGGCAACTCGTCTGCGGCGGCGCGGAGCCGCGGCAGCAGCATGCGCCGGTTCTCCAGCACCGCAGCCTGCTCGGCGTAGAGCCCGAGCAAAGGCGAGACGACCAGGAGATAGACGCCTCCCAGCGCGACGAACAGCAAGCTCAGCGCCAAAAGCCGGCCCCGCAGGCCTGTCGGCATGGCGGTAAACGAGGCTACGGCCCGACCTCCGCGTTGATCGTGAAAAGCTCGGCCCGGAGGGCCTCGAGCCGGGTGACCGGTGCCGAAAAGCCGGGATTGCGGAACTCGGGATCGGCGGCGAGTGCCCCGATCAGTCGGGCGGCCGCGGCCGAGCGGCCGCTCAGCGTAACTTTCCGTTGCCGCAGCTCCATCTCGGTCAGGTAGGTATCGTCTGGCAGAGTACGGGTCGTGGCCGCCAACACGACCAGGGGCCGTCCGGCCTTATCGCGCTCGCTCTCGATAAAGCCGGCGTTGCCCGACAGCCGATCGATATCCTGTCGTAGGGTATCAGCCTCTGCGGCGGCAGCTCGGGTTGCCGCGACTTGAGCGTTGAGAGATGCCAAGGTCAGCTCCTGACGTACGAAGGGCGTCACCACGGCGGCCATCGCGAGAGCCGCGCAGCACACGGCGGCCGGCCAGAGCAAGCGGTGCGAGGCGTGATGCTTGCGAGTTCCGTCCCCGTTGAGCGGGAGGTAAGTCCCTTTGTCCGCACCGTCGGCAATCTCCAACCGCCTCGGCCGAATTCCGACCGCAGCAAGATCGGCGAGCAGCGGGTCGAGGGTCGCTTTCGGGACCAGCGAGAGGCGCACCGATAACCGCCCGTTCTGCCGGTCCGCCCCGATAACTCGATGGTTCCAGTAGATCTCCTCCGCCGTGAACGGGGTCTCGCGGTCCATTTCGAAAGCGAGCGCTTGGTCGAGCTCTCGCTCGGCAGCAAGCGGCAGGCTCACGGTCTTCCCTAGTACGTCGGCCTCGCCGAGGCGAAGTACCGTGGTCTTGCCCGCCATTCGGGGCAGGTCGGCCATACCGATCGCTCCGAGAGCAAAGTGGCCGAGCGGGCTCTCCTTGCCGTTATGGCGCTGATCGACGGCAACGGCTTCGACCCCCTGCCCCAAGGGACCGATCGGAGTAATCACCAGCGCATCGCCGGCGCCAAGCGCAGACCGGCGCAATTCCTGCGGCAGCAAGTCCGCAAGCTGTGCGCACCACCAAGCAAAGAACTCGCGTAACATGATCCGAGACGAAGCCGATCTAAATCCAGCCTGCACCGCCGCCGCTGTCCCTAAAAGGCGGCAGCGGTACATAAAGGCTCTCCGCCCCTCAGCTGCTGCCCGACAGAAGATTTGGCGAATATGGCTCGATCAAGGCAAGTTTGCCGGGAAATGCTGGATTTGCCGCGGTAAACAAGGGGCGAAGCGCGGCAACAACGGCGGCCGCCGGGCGCCACAATGCGAATCGTTCGAAGATCTCACGACTGAGGAGCGGCAATCAAATCCGGAAAGCGGCGTCGGTCGTTTTTGCCAAAGACCAGGTGGACGCGGATGAGTTCTGGAATTGCCGGGCCGTCCCACTGTGCTTGCCAGCCCGTTTCCTGGGAAGGAGACGTACCCCAATAAGCCAGATCGAGGCGCTCGACATTGCCCACCAATTCGGTTTCGGTGGGCGGGGTGGCCGGGGCGGCGGACAACTCGTGGCGATGCGGGGTCCAGCGTAAGACCAGCCGACCACCGCGCAGCTCGAGCGTGATGTCGGCGCGCTGGGTGGTTCCGAGCCCGGTGGGTAGATCGCCGACAAAGGCCAGGCTTTCGGTGCTGCCCTTCAGCTCCACGCCGCCCGAGGCACCGGCGGCCGGGCCGAAAGATGGTGACGGCGCGATCCCGCTCAGTAGGGCGCGCAGAACGCGCGCCGCGGCGTCGAGCTCGGCGGTTTCGCCCACCCGCCGAGACTGCGCCTCCCAGAGTGTGAGCCCGGTGCGCACGCCTTGCGTCAGGCCGATCATCAGGAAGCCGAGCACCGTTACGACGACGAGCATTTCGAGCAGAGTGAACCCGCCCTGCCGGGCGAATCCGCGCCCGTTCGCCGGCGGGATCACCGGCCCGTTCCCGCGGTGCCGAGACGCAAGGTTCTCAGCACCACCGACCGGTCGCCCTCATGTCCGGGCCACGAGATTGCGACCTCCACATTGAACAAGGTGGTGGTTGTCGATGATATCCCGTCTTGCGCCAAGGACTGCCGCGAGGTCAGCGGCGACACGCGGAGCGCCCAGCGGAAGCCGCCGCCGTCATCTCCGGTCAATTCACCCTCGACCAACGCGGCGTCGCGCCCGACCGCCGCGAGATGCGACTGGGCGCGCTGAACGGCTTCCTCGGCCCGCGCCGCAGTGTCCACGGCAAAGAGCCCGCCGCTTCCCGCGCGGAACAACCCCACCAAGGCCAGCCCGGCAATCGCCAACGCGACGACGACTTCCAGCAGGGTGAAGCCGTTCTTCCGCACCATGCGCTCAGCGCAGATCGGCGACACTCACCCTCCCGGTCAGCCAGTCGACACCGACGGCCACGCGCTGCTTGCCGTCGGCAAGAGCAATCCTGCCCCCGGTGGAGCTGCCGTCGGGGTTGAAGCGGATGTCGCCGACACTGGCTCCGCGGCTTTCGCCGCTTACGGTCAGCAGCTTGATCGAGAGATTGGCTGGCAGGCGACGGTTCGCTCCTGCGCCCACGCGATAAAAGTGGTCGTTCACATCGAGATCGAGGGCCACCGGCCGATTGCTCGTTATCGCCTCCGACCGCGCCAGGCGCAGTTCCGAGGCGAGCTCTGAGGCCGCCCCCTTGAGCCCGAGCCCGCTGCTCCAGGGAGCTTTGTAACCGGCAACCAGAACCAGCACTAAACCGAGAATGGCTAGGGTGACGATGACCTCGATCAGAGTAAAGCCGGCACAGCGCTCCGGATCGGGCCGGAAGGTCCTAAACCGCAAGATCATTGAGGCTCAGCATTGCCGTCAGCAGAGCGCTGACAATTCCGGCGACGGCGAGACCCATCGCAATCGTGATCATCGGCACTGCGAGCGCGACGAGCCGCTGCATCATCAAGCGCGCTTGCTCGTCGTGGATATCGGCGGCCTTGAGCGCCATCGAGGAGAGCTGAGCGGCTTCCTCACCGAGCTGCAGCAGGTGGATAGTCCGAACCGGGAACACACCGGCGGCGGCAAGCGGCCGGGCGAGGCCACCGCCGCCCTTTGCACCAAGCGCGGCGGCCTCGACCGCGGCGGCAGCAGCGAGATTGCCGAGCGCATCCTTGGCAATACCGAGGGCAGAGATCAGCGGAACGCCGTTCTGCAACAGGCTGCCGAGCGTGCGGGTGAGCCGGGCTGCGAGGGTCTCGCGCAACAATCCGCCGGCCACCGGCAGATGCAGCAGCACGCGATCGAGCTTCAGGCGGTAGACGGGCCGCGTCAACAACTGCCGAGCGATCAGCCCGCCGGCTAAAAGCGCCACGAATAGCCAAGGGGCTAGGGCACCGACCACCGTCCCGACAGTCATCAGCACGCGCGTCGCAGCAGGCAGCTCGGCACCGGCCTGCTCGAAAATCGGCGTGAACTGCGGCAGCACGTAATCGAGCAGCAGCACGATCGAGCCGATCGCTGCGACGATCAGCAGCGCCGGATAAATCAGCGCCGAACGCAGGTTGGCGCTGAGGCTGCGCTCCCGCTCGAGGAGGGTCGCCAGGCGGTCGAGCGTCGCGGACAGGGTGCCGCCCGCCTCTCCAGCTCGCACCAGGCCGACATAGAGCTTGGAGAAGCTTCGCGGTTCGGCAGCGAGCGCGGCGGCGAGTGAGCTGCCGGAACGCACTTTGTCACGCACATTGCCGAGAATTGCCCGGGCCCGGGCATTGCGGGTGTTTTCCACGACGAAACGCAGCGCGCGATCCAGATCCTGCCCCGCCCCCAGCATGATCGACAGCTCGCGGGTGACCTCGCCAAGCGCGGCCTTGTCGAGGCCGCGACCGCGGCCGAGCTCGACCTGCAAGAAGTCGGCCCAGCCCCCGCGCCCCGAAGTCAAGTCGGCGCGCAGCACGATCTGTCCCTGCCGCTGCAGCCGCTCGACGACGGCCGCGCGGTCAGGCGCCTCCATGACGCCGCGGGCGACATCACCGCCGGGATTTACCGCCGACCAGCGAAAGGACGGCATCCTAAGCCTCACTCCGAATGCAGCGCACGACCTCCTCGATCGTGGTGTCGCCCTCGATCACCGCGAGGAGGCCGTTGTCGAATATCGGGCGCATGCCTTGTTCGACCGCGGCGCGCTCGATCGCGGAGTCGTCGGCACCCTCGAAGATCAGGCGGTCGATCGCCCTGTTCGGTACCAGGAGCTCGGCAATGGCCCGCCGGCCGCTATAGCCGGTGCCGCGGCAGGCGGGGCAGCCTTTCGGATGAAAAAGGGTGATCGCCTCGACCGGAGCGAGGCGCTCGAGGCCGAACCGATCGATCAGAGCCGATGGCGCCGGATCGGGCGTCTTGCACATCGGACACAGCCGGCGCACGAGCCGCTGTGCCAAAACCGCCTTCAGCGTTGCCGTCATCAGGTAATCTTCGAGCCCCATGTCGCGCAGACGCGTCATCGTCGCGGCCGCCGAATTCGTATGGATGGTCGACAGCACGAGATGGCCGGTCAGCGCCGCCTGCACGGCGATCTGCACGGTTTCCAGATCGCGGATCTCGCCAATCATGATGACGTCGGGGTCCTGCCGCAGGATCGAGCGCAACAGGCTGGCGAAATTGAGCCCGATCTGCGGCTTAACTTGGATTTGATTGATGCCGGTCAGCTGATACTCGATCGGGTCTTCGACGGTTACGACGTTGCGCGCCACCGTGTTCAGCTTCAGGAGGCCGGTGTAGAGCGTCGTCGTCTTCCCGCTGCCCGTTGGCCCCGTTACCAGCACCATGCCGTTCGGCAGGTCGAGCGCACGTTCGATCCCTTGCCGGATGTCGACGGGCAGACCGAGCTTTGCGTAGTCGAACTCGACGGCGGTGCGGTCGAGGATGCGCAAGACGACCTTCTCGCCGTGCAGCGAGGGGACCGACGAAACCCGAAAGTCGATCTCGTGGCCGCGCACCGTCAGCTTGATACGGCCGTCCTGCGGCAGACGGCGTTCGGCAATGTCGAGCCGCGCCATGATCTTGATGCGCGAGATGACCGCGGCCTGCAGCCGCGACGGCGGCGGCTCGACCTCGTGCAGCACGCCGTCGTAGCGATAGCGTATGCGCAGCCGGTCGGGAAACGGCTCGAGATGAACGTCCGAGGCGTGCGTCTCGACTGCCCGCGCGATCAGCTGGTTGACGAGCCGGATAACCGGCGCCTCGCTGGCGAGGTCCTTGAGCCGCTCCGCATCCTCTTCCGCCGGCTCGGCGTCAGCGACCATGTCGTCGAGCATCTCCGGGGTATCGCCGCCCTCGCCGAGTTCGGCGTAGAGCCGTTCGAGCGCAGCTTCGAGCTCGATCGGCACGGCAACCGCGACCGCGACCGATCGGCCAAGCGCCGCCGCGATGGCGTTACGGGTAAAGACGTCGAGCGGATCGGCCATGGCAAGGGTCGCCCGATCATCGCTGGCCGCGATCGGCAACGCGCGAACCCGGCGCAGGAATTTCGGTTTTAGCCGATCGTGAAACAGCGGCGCCTCGGGATAATCCGCGGCTCCGACCAGCGGAGCCGCGATCAGCTGCGCCAAGGCTTCGGCGAGCCCCCGGTCGCTGACCAGGCCGAGTTGCGTCAGCACCTGGTCGAGCCGGCCCCCCGTCTCGGCGGCGACGCGGCGAGCGCGATCCAGGGTGCGCCGGTCGATGGCTCCGCTATCGACGAGGTTCACGCCGAGCTTGGCGACTAGGTCGCCGGAATCCTGAGTGCTTGGAGAAGCGATGGGCTCGAAGGCCATGACAGCGCTATATCACGAGTGGGCGCAACTGCGCGCGAGACAGAATAACCCAAAGAAGGGTGGCGGGGCGAGTGGAAGGGTACGGGACGGAATTGCTCGCCCGAATGACCGAGGCCGGCGCCGCGGAGTGGAGCTTGGTGCTGGCTTCGCCCTTCATCGGCAGCTTTCTCGGTCTCCTCATCCGGCGTCTGCCGGACGGCGCGCCGATCGCCCGGGACCGGTCGCGTTGCGAGACTTGCGGCACTACGCTGCGCGCCCGCGACCTCGTGCCGTTCCTCAGCTGGCTCGTCGCCGGCGGAAGATGCCGCTATTGCCGGCAACCTCTCGGCTGGTTTTACCCGGCGGTCGAGCTGGCGGCCTTGGCCGTCGCCGTTGCCTCTGTGCTGATCGATGGCGGGCAGCGCGCCTGGCTCGATTGTGTTCTCGGCTGGTGGCTTCTTGCTCTCGGGTGGATCGACCTGCGCAGCTGGCTATTGCCCGATGCACTGACCTTGCCGCTGATCATCGCCGGTCTTGCCGCGGGTTTCATGTTCGATCCCGACCAGCTGGTGAACCGCGCTCTAGGTGCGGCGCTCGGTTATGCGAGCCTGATGACGATCGCGGCGCTATACCGGGCATTGCGCGGCCGCGAAGGGTTGGGCGGGGGCGACGCCAAGCTGTTGGCCGCCTCGGGTGCTTGGCTCGGCGCCCCCGCCTTGCCGCAGGTTATCCTTCTCGCGGCACTGTCGGCGCTCGCCGCCGCCGGTTTCCTGCGCCTCGCCGGCTTTCGGCTCAGCATCCATTCGGCATTGCCCTTCGGCCCCTTCCTCGCCCTTGCCACCTGGGTCTTGTGGCTATTCGGGTCTGTGGGTTGAATTCGTGCCCCTTAGCAGGCCTGCAGTGAGTAGAGGAGAAAGAACTCGATAAATATTGAACGCTCAGCGGCAAGCTGTGCTTGGAAACCCGCTTTCGTAATAAGGGTGCTGAACAGTTCGAGATCGGAATCCGACGAAACCATCACATATAGCCGACCCCCGGGTTTTAGGCGCTCGCGAGACTGGTCGAATAGAGCTGCTATGTCGCAATAGTGCGGGCCGGCATGCCAGCCGCGATCGGCGAGATCACGCGGCTTGCCCGCATGCTTGGGAGGACTCGATAGGATCACATCGAATAGCGGCCGCGGCGCGAGTGCCGAGAGCAGGTTAGAGCATAGAGCGCTGACGCGATCACCGACACCATTGCCGCGCGCGTTTTCTGCGGCCGTCAGCGCGGCGTTCGGATTGATATCGGCGGCTATCACGTTTTCGGCGCCGGCATGTGCCGCCGCGAGCGCGAGGATGCCTGATCCGGTTCCGACATCGACGACGCGCTTGCCCTTTAGGTCGAGGTGACTGATGAATTCGGCAAAGTATTCGCTGCTAAGGAAATGGCGCGGATGAAATACTGTGGGGTGCACGATCAGACGAAAGCCGCCGGCTCGCGTGATCCGGCTCCGCCGCCGGGCGAGAATTAGATGATAGGCGAAGAAGTGAATCAGACGACGCAGGCAGCGGCGGAAAGGACCTTGCGGGGTACCTCGGCGGCCAAGGACGCCCATAGCGTCCCTAGCGTCCCTAGCGTCGGTGACTCCACGAGCATCGTCCGCACGAGCAAATCGATCCATAAATGAATGCTCCCCGGGGCGAGGCGCTAGGCTATAAAATGTTACGCTCTTCTTCTAGAGGATGCCCGATTTGCCTCCGAGATCGGGCGCTTCGCATGAACAGGATGTGCAAGTAATGCCATAGCGAGCGGCTATGGGCGGGTCGCACATGGATATGGCCGTCCTGCGCGCATGGTGCGGTCAGCAATCCGCGCAACTTGATCATCTCCCATGCGAAGGGGCTCCAGTCCCGCCAGGCTTGTTGGGCCTCATGCAGCAGGATCCCGCTGACGACCTCGGGCACCGCGCCGAAAATTTCGGGTATGCGATCCGACAGGCCGTCATCACGCAAAACATTCCACTTCGAGAGGCCGCCCATAACCGGAGAGTCGAGGGCATAGACCACGCGGCTGACCCAGGCCTCGCGTATGCAATAGGCGCACATCGCGCATGGCTCGATATTGCTGTAAAGCGTGTAGCGGCGCAGGCGCTCCCGACCGACCCTCCTCTGCGCATGCGAAAGGGCGATGATCTCCGCGTGTCGGGTCACGTCGCCGTCTCGTATGCAGCTGTTGATCCCTTCCGCCACGATTTGCCCGTCCAACGCGATTACCGTGCCAAACGGATATTCGCCTTTGCTCACCGCGATCCGCGACAGTTCGATGCAACGCGCCATCATTGCTTCGTCCGTTGCGTCGCCTGACGTCTCCATTATTGCTAAGCCCCGTTGCCCGCGCATAATCGACCGGTGGACCGGTCAGTCCGGATCACAGGGCATAGCGAGGAATGTTCTCCGGCCTCGTGGTAGGCGCCAAAGCCGTTTCACGGTCGCCGCCGTCCCGAACAGCCGCCCGCCTCCCCTTCTTCTGTTCCGTTTCAGGGTCAGATGAGACGAAAACGAATAGCCGAATATCCGTTCGACGTGTTCGACGGCCTTGGCCATGGCCCTCCTCGCGCTATGCACCCTAACGAACTGCCCGCCGGTTAGTTCATTTGGTTCTACCCTAAGAACCGGTTACGTCAGGGCACGGCTGCGGCGTATTCAAGAGACAAGAGTTCGTCGGCGCGTTTTTCTCGATGTAACAGGGGAGGTCGTCATGAGAAGATTGGGTCTGACCGTCGGAGCCGGGGCGCTGGCGATTGTTCTCATTTTCGGATGGTGGATCTTTGCCCGGCCCGAGCGCGGCACGACTGGGTCCGTCAGCACCCGGTTCCACCTCCTCGGGCCAAATGACAAGATCGTCGTCGACGGCTTCGACGACCCGAAGGTCGAGGGGGTCGCCTGCCACATCAGCCGGGCGCAAACCGGGGGTCTAAAGGGCGGGCTAGGCGTCGCGGAGGATACCAGCGATGCCAGCATCGCCTGTCGCCAAGTCGGGCCGATCAAAATCACCGGCGAATTGAAGGACGGGGAGCGGGTTTTCGACGAGCGCCGCAGTCTCCTATTCAAGACGCTGCAAGTCGTTCGCTTCCTCGACCGCCAACGCAATGTGCTGGTGTATGTCGCCTACAGCGACCGTGTCATCCAAGGCAGCCCAAAGAACAGCATCAGCAGCGTCCCGATCATGAACTGGCCGGGAACGCAGAACTCGGCCATTCCTCGCGAGCGGTAACCCGGCAAACCCCCGGCAGCGGAACTCAGCGGCAAGACTCATGTTCTATTTGCAGTCGAGAGGATGCGACAAACTGAAAGCGCACTGATCGCGCAAAAGCCCGTCTTGGCGAGCCGCCTTTCGTATGGACCGAGCGCATGAGCACCACTGATTTGCCTAGCGATGTCCCGTTTGACCGGGCGGAGCACACCCCCTGGTGGGCCGTCGCGTTTGCCGCTGTGCTGCTCGCGGTGAGCTTCGGCCCGCGCCGGGCCGCCGAGGAGACGGCCCGGAGCGAGATGGCCCGAACCGGGGATCGCGCGGCGACGGAAGCCGGTCGTGGACGATCCGCCGACACACCCTCGGAGATTCCCGCCCAGGGGTGGAAGGATATCCTTCTGCGTGTCTACCACGGTATTTCGGAGGACCGCATCCTGTTGGTCGCAGCGGGGGTGACCTTTTATCTCCTGCTGTCCATTTTTCCCGGGATAGCGGCTCTGTTTTCGATATATGGGCTCTTCGCCAATCCCGCAGACATTGCCGGTCACCTCGACGCGCTCGCCAACGTCGCGCCGGGCGGAGCCATTGATTTGCTGCGTGAGGACATGACCCGGCTCGCCTCAAATGGCGGGACGACGCTCGGTGTCGGCTTTCTTGTGAGCCTTGCCGTCTCCTTGTGGACCACCAATTCCGGTGTCAGCGCGATTTTCGATGCTTTGAACATCGTTTACGAAGAAAAGGAGAAGCGTGGATTGGTCAGATTTTATTCGACCACGCTCACCTTTACGTTGGCTTCGATTGCTTTTATTCTTTTGGCGATTGCGGTAGTCGTGCTCTTACCGGTGGTGCTGAACTTCATCCCGCTGCCGGGTGGAACGGACCTGCTCGTGAAAATCGCGCGGTGGCCAATACTTTTCGTGCTCACCGCGTTGGCATTGGCGGCACTCTACAGGTACGGCCCGAGCCGGGCCGAGGCGCGCTGGCGTTGGATCACCTGGGGCAGTGCCTTTGCCACGGTCATGTGGATTGCCGCCTCGGTTCTGTTCTCGTGGTACGTGGCGAACTTTGGCAGCTACAACAAGACCTATGGGTCGCTCGGCGCGATCATCGGGTTCATGACCTGGATCTGGATCTCGATCATCGTCGTTCTGGTGGGCGCCAAAATCGATGCCGAGATGGAGCATCAGACCGCGCGTGAAACAACCACCGGCCAGCCCAAGCCGCTCGGAATGCGCGGCGCGCGGATGGCCGATACAGTCGGGCCGGTCCAAGGGTGATCAGCCCAGAACGGCCTGATCCCAGCACGCGAGGATCGTTTCGCTGCTGGCAGTCTCGATCTGCTGACTAAAACGGTTGCGGTAAAGGGTCAGCAACGCATTGTGCGTGGCGTCCGACGAACTGCATAGCGCATCCGTCGCGAGCACAACGCGGTAGCCGAGGTCGACGGCATCGAGAACGGCGGCGAGCACGCAGACATCGGTCTCGGCTCCGGTGATAACGAGGCTGTCGATTCGACGCCGGCGCAACAGGTCGCCCAATTGCGGCTCGGAAAATGGTGAATACACCCTCTTGTCGATCACCTCGGCAGGAGGCGCGAGCGCCGCCAATGGCGGCACCAGCTCGATCAGCCGCGGGTCGATCCGCTCCAACGTCAACTCGTTCCAGCGCTCGTAATAGCGCTGCCAGCTACCCGGCATCCGCTCCGGCCGCAGCGGCGGGACGAAGCGGGTGAAAACCGTGCGCGACGGGTGACGCTCGGCAATGCGCGTCACGACCGGAAGCACCCGCGCCATCCAGGGCGTATGCCAGGGTGTATCCTCGGCAAATACATTCTGCATGTCGATGCAGATATGTGCGGTGCGGTCCGTCAGCGGACCGAAAGGCAGCGCTTCCAACCCGTCCCGTCCCTAGCTTTGCTGGCGGAGCACGGTTTCGACAATATTGGTGACCGCCGCCAGCTTGAATGGCTTGCGCAGGAACGCGGCATACATGCCGCGCGCGGCTTCGGCGACGGCGCTTTCGGGGAGTGAACTCATGACCACCGCGGGGACCTTGCGGTAGGCCGGATCTGCCTTCATGGCCTTGAGCATGGCCGGCCCGTCCATTATCGGCATCATGAAGTCGAGCAGGACCAAATCGGGCCGCCTTTTGCCGAGGAGCTCCAACCCTTGCTGGCCATTGACTGCGGTCACCACCACGTGGCCGGCATCGGCCAATACGGATTGGAGGACCTCGGCAACGCTGAATTCGTCGTCGACCACCAGAATGAGCGCCACCCTAATCCTCACTGCCATGCCCGGTGGCTGGCGCCCGCACCACCTGCGCCAGAATCTCCTCTGCCGCAGTGGAATCCGGCTCGATGACTATGCCATTCCCGGAGATCGTGAACCGGTGCAATGCAGAGTTGATTTCTGCGTCCCGGACCTTCAGTACCGAAATCATCCGGTGCAGCTGCGAGCGAAGCTCGACGTAGCGCATCAATAGGATGATTTCCGCTATGCACGAGACGCCCCGAAGCGATAGGCCGCTTAAGGGCAGTCCCAGCACGGGGCCGATCAAATCGGCTTCCGACGTAAAGAGCGTGCTGATGCCGCGCCCGCGGAATTCGCTGCTAAAGGCCGAGAAGATATGGCCGAGGCGCTCCCGCTCGGGAGCCAGCCTATCGAACCCCTGAAGGCCGTCGATGAACAGCCGTCGCACGCCGCGGCGCTCGAGCGCCGCAACAAGCCTGTCGCAGGTTTGATCGAGCAACCCTTCGGTCGTGGGCTGCCAGACGATCTCGACGTGACCCTTGGCGATCAGCTGTTCGAGCGGCAGCCCCAGCACTTTCGCCTTGTCGCAGATTGCTGCCGGCGTCTCATAAAACCCGAAGAACAGACCCGGATTATCGTGATTGCATTCGCTGAGAAAATGCAGGCCGAGCGTCGTCTTGCCGATGCCCGGCGGGCCAACCAATAGAGCGGTCGAATGTTGCGGAAAACCCCCGCCCATTATCTGGTCGAGTTGGGCAACACCCGTCGAAATCGGCGGCCCGGTGACCTTATCGGGGACCGATGGGTGCGACAGCAATGCCTCGGTACGCGGATAGACGACAATCCCTTCGTCGGTGATGCGAAACGAATGCTCGCCTCGCAGATACCCGCTGCCCCGCAGCTTATGGACTTGCAGGACACGTTCCGCTTGTCTGCCGTAAAGTTTTGTCTGGAGTTCGATGACCCCGTCCACCAGCGTGTGCTCGGCCGAGCTTTGGCCTACGCCGGTCAGCAGCAGCATCGCGCAATCTGCTATTGCAGCTTGAGCTTGCAATTCATGGATGAATTTCTTGAACTCTCGGCTGGAGGCTGCGGTCTCTTCGATGGCCGACAATCCGTCGAGCACGAGGAGGCTCACCCCGCGCGCCTGCACTTCGCGGCGCAGCAGGTTCAAGACCGCCGCGAGGCCTTCCTGTTCGAGCACACGAAAAGCGCTGATGTAATAGAGGCGGTCCGGGATGATCGCTTCTTCGAAAAAGCCGAGCTGACCGATATGCAACAGCATCCGCGCATGATTTCTCGGCCAGCAATGTCACATAGAGCGCGCGGCCACCGTTGGTGACATGGTGGAAGCAGATCTGGTTCCCGAGGATGGTCTTTCCTGCCCCGGGCGAGCCTTGGACAATAAATATGCCGCCGCGCAGAAAGCCGCCGCGCAGAACCGTATCCAGTCCCGGCACCCCGGTCGATATCCGCTTGAGCATTGGCCGGCCGGATTCTTTAGTCGGCATGTTCGGCGCCACCCGGCCGCAAGGGCAATCTGACGGTGAAAGCCGATCCGGCACCCGGGCTGCTCGAAACGCTGATCTCTCCCCGCATGGCGCGCACCAGCTGGCGCGTTACCCACAGGCCAACGCCAAACCCGCCATTGGGCTTGCCTCCACGGGAGCGATGAAAGCGCTCGAAAATCATTGCCTGGTCGCAATTCGATATTCCGACGCCCTCATCGCGGACCGACAGCCGTGCCATCTCGCCATCACTGCCAAACGAGACCTCGACGGGCCGCCCCGGTCCGAATCGAACGGCATTGGAAAGCAGATTTTCCAAGATCTGCTCGATCGCCATCGGGTCGCATAATGCGCTCACCCCGTCCTCGATCGTAACTCGGACTTCGCAGCCGGCACTCTCCGCCATCGGCAGCATGTTTGTCGTGACTTGCCGGATCAGCGCCGAAAGGTCGACTTCGGTGGTTTGCAGGTTCAGTTTCCCGGAACTGGCGCGGGCTACCTCGAGCAGGGTCGTCGCCCGCCGCAGATACGCGCTGACCAGCCCTTCCAGCAGTTCGAGGCCGTGCACCAGTCCCGCCGGCACGCCTCCCGACATGTCGCGCGCCCTCGCCAACAGCAGCTCCAGCCGGGCGCTGATCGGTGTCATCGGGTTGCGCAGCTCGTGTGCCGCGATCGCCAGAAAATCGTCGCGCGCCCGCAACTCGGCTTCCAGGTCGGCGATGCGCGCCGCCAGCGCCGTCTCCCGGACCGTCGGGCCCTTCGCGGAGGGTATTCTGCCGACCGCTGCTCGATCTTGTCGCTTTCGCCGAATTTTCATCAAAACCTCTGGCGAGGCCCCTTGTGCTTTCCAGCCCGATGCCCCGCACTCCTCCCACAGCAGCGCCGGCAAGTCTTGAAACAAGGGCGGACCGGCCCGCGTTCCGCCGCTCCGACGCATTGCCGCCGGCCACCCGAGGGACCAATATCGCTGTGCCGGCATACCCGAGCGGAGGACCCCGAGGCGACCCCTTGACCTCGCCGCCGGCTCACCTGATCTTCAGCGACGCTGGTGGTTTCGACCAACTCCAACTCAATCCCGGATGGGTGGCCGAGCGGTTTAAGGCACCGGTCTTGAAAACCGGCGTGCCCGCAAGGGCACCGTGGGTTCGAATCCCACCCCATCCGCCAAGTACCCATCGCCGCGTTCGAGACTGGCGGAAATTTGAGCCGTTTACTGGCAGTCGATTTACCGATGTTTAAACAATTCGGTGCAATTCTGCGCGCGATTGCATTTCTCAATCGAGGAGTACCCGCTTGCGCACCCTTCTTTCCAATCTGGTCCGGGACGAGTTCCGGGGTCACAGCCATCGAATATGCTTTGATCGCCGCATTGATCGCAGTCGCCGCCATCGCCGCCTTCACCCTCGTCGGCACCAATCTCAGCACCGTGTTCAGCACCATCGCCAACAAGGTCTAAAAAAAACGCTCGATGGCCGTTACGCGCCGTCGAGCGTCGCCAACCTGGGAGCACGGCGGAGGAGAGGCCGACCTCTTCGGCCTTTTCACGGCGTCGAAGCTCGGGCTCTATGGCTGTGCCGTTGCCGCGGTCTATGCCTGCTTTTTCGCGTCCGTCTACACACCAATCGGCGTGTGCGCCGCAGTGGTTCTGTCTTCCATGATCATGCGGCGCATCGCCTGCCGCGGGGAGCAGCCGGCAATCTCGGCCGGCGCCCTCGCGCGCATCTCGTAGCGGCGTGCCGACCGGGGCTGGCTGCAAACACCGCCTCGTGCCGCTTCTTACGCAGCGGCGAGGCGAGATCGGGTTGGCGGCGCTGGTTGCGCTGGCGATTGTGCTGCGGCTCCAGCCGATCCTGGTCGAGCCCAGCGCGGTATGGGCGGACGAGATCTTTCAGACTTCCGAGCCGGCCCACCGGCTCGTCTACGGGAGCGGGCTCGTCGCGTGGGAATTTCAGCTCGGCGTACGATCCTGGCTGCTGCCCGGTCTCATCGCCGGGCTGATGGAGCTATCGCGGATTATCGGCGACGGACCCGACTTCTACCTGCCGGTGATAGCCGTCGTTTTTGCGGCGCTGGCCGCCGCCCCGGTGGTGTGCTGCTTCCTGTGGTGCCGCCCGCTGTTCGGGGTCCAGGGCGCGCTCCTCGCCGGGCTCGCTGTCGCAATCGCCGCCGAGCCGGTCTATTTCGGCGCCCGTACCCTCTCCGAAACGGTCGCCGGCCATCTGCTGGTCGTCGCGCTTTGGGTGTTGGAACCGGGCTATCCGGTCATCTCCCGCCGACGGCTGTTTGCCGGCGGGGCCTTGCTCGGCCTCGTCTTTGCGACCCGCGTGCAGCTCGCCCCCGCCCTAGCAATCGCGACGCTGTGGACGAATTGGCGGGCCGACCGCGGACGGCTCGCCGCGACCCTCGCCGGAGCGGCCGTCATCCTAGCCGCCGCGGGAGTGCTCGACACCGTGACCCTCGGCTATCCCTTTGCTTCGGTGTGGCGTTACGTCCTCTATAATGTCGTTTACGGGGCGAGCTCGACCTTCGGTGTCGAGCCCTGGCCGTATTATTTTCTTGGCGAGCTCGGTGTCTGGGGCGGCGCCGGAGCGACCGTGCTGCTGCTGACCGCGATCGGGGCCTGGCGGCTGCCCTTGCTGTTCGTCGTTGCGGTTGTCATCCTCGCCGTTCACTCGGGGATCGCCCACAAGGAATATCGCTTCATCTACCCGGCGATCGTGCCGTTGACGGTGCTCGCCGGCGCGGGCCTCGCGCAGATGGCGAACTGGGGACGGGATTGGCTGACCGGCCGCGGCGCACGGAAGCGCGCAGCCGCCATCGCCAGCGCGGCTTTCGCGGTCGCCTGGTGGGGACTTGGGTCATTGCAGATATGGGACGGCGCGGCCCTTAGCGCGCACCGCCAGCGGATGCACGACAATCTGGTCGCCGCGTCTGTGGTCGCGCATGGGCCGGCGCCCTGCGGGATCGGCCTTTACGGGCTCGGCGGCGTCGATTGGGATGCCTACGGCGGATATACCTATTTCCACCGCCCGGCGCCGATGTACTGGCCGGAGGACGAAACTGCGCTGACCGCGGCCGCCGACGCCTTCAACACCCTGCTCTATACCAAGCCGCTCCCGGCCTCGCTCGGTTTCACCACGCAGCAATGCATCGGCGAAGTCTGTATCGCGCAACGCGCCGGCGGCTGCCGAACGGTCCCGATGACGCCCCTTCCGTTCCCCGATCCCCTGGTCAACCTGGCGGGCCGCTAGCTCGATGCACCAACGGGGAATGCCCGCCTGGCTCTGCCGGGCTGCCCCGGCGGGTTCGGCATTCGCGGTCTTTCTCGCGATGTCCTGGCTTTATCGGCAGGGGCACAGGGAGGTCTACGACGACATCTTGCGGTCCTGGGGGATCGTGCCCTTCCGGTTCCCGTTCCTCGACATCAGCGCTTGGCTGGCGGCTTGGGAATGTTCGCGGCAGGGCATAGATGTGGTCTCGTTCGACCCCTGCGATGCCTTGTACAGGGGATATGGCTCTTCGCCGCTGTGGCTGGCTGCCGCTGGAGTGCGGTTGGGTGTGACGAACACGACCGCAGTCGGGTCAGTCCTCGATCTTGTGTTCATCGCCTCGCTGAGCCTGCTGCCGCCGCCGCGGCGCCTCGTCGAGCTGCTGCTAGCGGTGGCCGCGACCCTTTCGACGATGGTGGTTTTCGCGCTGGAGCGCGCCAATGCCGACGTCATTCTGTTCCTGCTGGCGCTGGCGGCCGGCTGCCTTGCCGAACGCGGGCCGATGGCGCGGACGATTGGCTATGGCCTCGCTCTCTCGGCGGCGCTGCTCAAATACTACCCGATCATGGTGCTCGTCCTGCTTTTCCGCGAGCGCATTGCCCTCTTTGCCGCCCTCGCTCTGGCGACAATAGGTGCGCTCGCCGTCTTCTGGTGGGTTTACCATGTCGAGATCTTGCGAGGGTGGGCAGAGATCGCGACCGGGCCCTACAACACCGACTTGTTCGCCGCGAAGAACCTGCCGTTTCTGATCGGGATGATGGTCGAAAACGCGGCGGCGCCCTCGCGCTTCGCGGCGGCGCTCGGGTGGGTGGTGACCGCCGGCTTCTATGGCGGCCTGCTCGGCGCGGCGTTGGCGATCTGCCGTCGGCTGTCGCGCTTCGCCAAGCTGCGCGCCACCATTGCCGAGCTTCCCGGTCGCGAGCGGGTCCTTATGGTGATCGGCAGCGCGGTGATCGCCGGATGCTTCTTCACCGGACAGAGCACCGGATATCGCGGTATTTTCCTGTTGCTCGCAATGCCGGGGCTGTTGGCATTGTCGCGCTCTGATGTCAGCGAGCTGCGCGCCCTTTGCCTCGCAACCGCGATCGTCGTCGTTCTGTTGATGTGGGGCGAGTGCCTGCGGTCGGCGTTCGGCGGCGGGTTCGGCTTCTGGCTGTTGCGCGAGCTCGGCTGGTGGTGGTCGGTCAGCGTCATGATGGCGCTGGTCGCCGATTTTCTGCGTGACTCGCCGGTCTTGCAAGGCGCCTCTGCTTGGCTCGGCCGGCAGCCGGTGCGCTCGCTGTGACCGCCCCAGAGGCCCGCGGCGGAAGCCCGCGGGTCAGCGGCGCGACCGTGGGCCGCGCGGCGGCCGCGGCCCGCGATATTGCTGAAGGCGCGTGCTGCGCAAGCCGGCCAGGCCGTGCTGCTCGAAAGCGCGTTCCCACGACCGGTACTCCTCCTCGGTCAGCTGGTAGCGCTGCAGCGCCTCTTCGACGGTAATGCGGCCGGTGCGCACGGCGGTGACGACCGCGGCCTTGCGGCGCACGACCCAGCGCCTGGTGTTGGGCGGCGGCAGGTCGTCGCTCATCGGGATGGCTTCCAGCGGCGACCGTTCGAGCACATTACTCACCGTGCCCTGCCAGGACTTTGGCGGCCCAGAACGACCGGTCACGTCCGGCAAGCTGCTGCCGGCGGGACTGGCTGCGCAGCGCCGCGTACCGCTGCAGCGCCGCCCGATCGGCGGCGGCGGGAGTGGCCTGGGTCGGCAATGCACACGCCGTCGGGCAGCGCGTAATGCCGTTGCGGCGGATAAAGGCGGCCACGGCGGCCTCATACTCTTCGGTACACATCGTTAACGTTCCCAAATCGAGCCGGTAAGTCTCGGTCGGTGCCGAGCATGATTCCGACCTTGCTCAATAAGAGAAAATCTTCAACGATATTTATCCTTAAAAGGATATAATTTGATAGTTAAAGAATAGGTTAAGGGATACTGAGCCCTTCAGGATTGTTAAGGGGTAGCAATTTGCAATATTTTATCGCCGAAGGGTGACTTCGGCGGAATTGTTTGATGGTAGAGGTGGAGTGGTCGGGGCGCGCAGATCGCCGACGTCTTCACCCCGAACTGTGCGCTGCCGATCCCGGAGTTGGGGTTCGATCCGCTGATGACCTTGTCGCAGGCCAAGCTCGGCGCCACCCACCGGCTGCCAAAGCTCGCCGTGGTCGGCTACCTTTATGGGGCCGCCAGACCCGTGCTCCAATCAGCATGCGCTGGACAGGCTCACGCAAGAGCCGGGGGGAGGAGCGGCGCGTTCGCCGGCGGCGGGCGTCAACAACCAGCCGGCGGTGAGGCGCTCACACAAGCGGCGGGAATCAGCCGTGCGTTCGTTAGAGCCCCCCCGATGCCCCCCCCGAAGATGTTGGCCACGGTCGAGTACTTCGGGTTTGCGGTTGACGGGCAGGTCCCGCTTCCGCCATCGGTGGAGAAGAACTTGGTCGGATCGTTAACGTAGTAAGGGGACGTCGGGATCGGCGTGTTGGCGATTTGCTGCATCGCCGAGCACGAGGTGATCGATGTGGTGTCCGAGCAGGTGTTCGAGCCGTCGTCAAAATAGATTGCAAATACCCAAGTCCCCGCGGTTGCCACGGTTTTCCCTGCGGCCGCCGCATTCTGGGCCGCGGTGATCGCCGCATGGCACTCTGAATTAATATTCGCGCTTTCCAACGGCCCCATCTGTGCAGAACTCGAACTCGCAGCACCGTCGCTCAACAGGATGATCACGTTCGTCCCCGCCGGCTGACCGGCGCTTTTGCGCGCTGTTTGTTCCGCGACAAGGGCACTCTGGGCCGCGCCGATCGCATCGGCGTAGTAGGTTCCCAGCCCGCCGGGCGCTTTGAGGCAACCAGGCTTGGTCACTTTCACGATATTGGAGGAGGTGTTCAGAGTGGTCGCCGGGTCCGACGTGCCGAAATCGTCCCCGAAACCGACGATCTGGTAGAGTGGCGCAGTAATGATCGTATCGCCGTTGAGGATGTCTGCGCCGGTCGGACTGGCGCTCATCACCGCAGTCGTCGGAAGGGTTACCGAGCTGATGGTCGTGCCGGTTTCCCACCAGGGCCAGCTCCCTGTGCCGGCCGGAATGCTCGTCCCGAAAGCGATCCAGTCGCCACTCGCGACCCCGCTGCCGGTGGCGAACGCCGACATTGTTACCGTAGAATTGCCTGTTGACGATGGTGTAACCAACGTGACTGTCGTGCCCGGCGCAATCGCACTGGGAGTGGTGATATCCCGGATTGCGATGCCGGGGGTGATTTTGGTCGTTGCTACATTCTTCGGGAAAGTAAGAGTTTTGCTTGTCTTAGGTGTCGCCACGTTCGTCGGTGTGCCCGCGTCGGTTACCACTGCCCATGGTGACCGGGTGTTAAATGCAGTGGCCGCCGTCATACTCGTGGCCAAGGAAAGCGTGCTGGTTGTCGTGGCCGCGCTGGCCGTATTCACGACCCCTGAATATCCTGCTCCCCCTGAAGACGACCATGGGGCTGTGGCCGGCAACTGTGGTGGAATTTCCGGGCTTGTGCAGCCGATATCGGCCGTGGCTTGACCGGCGTTGGTCACCGGCGGGAACACGAAGAGGGCGACCTCGTCGAACGGGGTCGGCGTCGACGCCCCGCAGGTTCCCTGGACACAGGGCCAGAGCTCTTTCAACAGAGTTCTGGATCCCGTCCGCCGCGCAGTCGACAGCACTGCTGAAACCGGCGCAGGCCGACCCGGTTGTTCCCCCCGACAGGCTGGCCATCGACGCGGTCGTGTCGAGAATAAACGCCACGTTGAACGGTCCCACCGCGCCGCCCTTCGCGCTCGCGACCGCGGTCGCCGAGATGGACCATGGCGGGGCGTGGAACAGGTTGGCAAAGAACACCGGCACGGTCGCCGTTTCCGTCACCTCGATGATGTTCGCCGAAGTCGCAGGCGTTTGGTTCGTCGAGCACGCGATGCCCCAGCCCGACAGGCACTGAATTGAAACCGTCGGTGATGCCACAGTGATATTGGACAGGACGTTCATGTCGCCGGCGTAGGCGCTGTAATTTTTCGCAGTGATGAGCGGGGTTCCACCCGAGCCGATGTCCTGGGCTCCCGCTAGCGCGGCCTCATTCGTGGCGGCCTGCAGCGCAAAATGGGCGTCAATGACATAGGCGACGTCGACCACGATCGCGCCGAACCCGACAAAGGCGAAAATCCCGAGGGCTGCCAGGATTGCGACGACGCCCCTCCGGTCCTTCCAAACTCGCCGTAGGAATGGTTCTTGATCTTGTTTCATTGAATACGCCCTGTCATTTGCGCTGTCGTTGTCCACGCGAAGGTGTAGAATGGCACTGGAAGGCTCCATGAATGCTGAGCCGTTACCTGTGCCGGATTCCCGGCATAGGTGGTCAATAGGGTGCCGCATGCCGCATCCGTGCTGCACGAGCTCCACGCGCTGCAAGTGCTGCCGCTGACCGCCGTGCAGACCTGTGTAGTGATGACGGCTGCAGTCAATGTTAGGCTCGGCGCCGCCGCTTGGATCATCGCGTTCACGGTGTTGGTATAGGGCGACCCAATTCCGGGGCTTTCCGAAAACAGCTGCGCACCCGTGGTCACGGCGTTTGTCAGCATCACGAATTGGTTGAGAGCGATCCCGAACTGGGCCGTGCCCACCATGATCAGCAGCAACACCGGCGCAACGAACGCGAACTCGACCAGCGCCGCGCCCCGCTCCCCGAGGCTCTTCGCCTTCGCCGCCGGGAAGCGGGCAAATCGCAAGGCTAACGCCATCGCACGGCGCGCCATCCATTTGCGGCGAAGAAATGCGACTATTTCGGCGTGGTGCTCTTTCGGGCGCATAGTTCGGCCCCATGTGCTGATGACGGAGCTGACCGTCTTGCTGGGATATTACCGAAAAACGAGAAGAAATTCAGAGAAATTTATACTTAACAGGAAAAGACTTTTAGTTAACGTTAGTTAACGACTGAGCCGTCGGTAACGATTCGGGACCTTTACCGTTCATTTCCAAATGAGAGGTCATCTTGGGCATCGGTTCGTCCGCCGATGCGGAGGTAGGAATGGCACGCCGAATAGTCGAACCCGAGGATCGAGCATCGGATGGGCTCGGCCTTCGTACCGCAACACGGAGGAGATTTCGGCCCCGCCCATGGCCGGTACCGCGAAGTTATTGGATTTTGCTGATCCTGTTTGTCGAATTGCAGGTCGCCGACATCCTCACCACCAACCAGGCGCTAGCGGTTCCGGGGGTGTGGGAACTCAATCCGCTGATGGCGATGTCGCAAGCCAAGCTCGGCGCCGCGTGGTGGGTCCCAAAACTGGCGGTCGTGGCCTATCTGTGCGTCGCGGCCACCTTTATGCGCCGGCGCTGGCCGATCATTTTCGCGGTGTCGGTTTCCGGCCTCGCCGTGCTTGGCAACATCAGCCATTTCTGAAGACCTTCACCCCCTTCCTCGGGTTGCGCGATCCGGAGGTCGGCGGGTGAGGGTCGAGGAGCCTCAATAGATCCCGGGCAGCAGGCGGGCGGTCCTTTGTCGGTAGGCGGCGTATTCCGGGAAGCTTTCGGAGAGGACGGCCTCCTCGTTGTGCATCCGCCGCAGCTGAAAGACGATTTGCACCGCGAGAACAAACGCGCTCGCCGGCGAGAAGAACTGCATCGCAAGGCCGATCGTCGCGAGTTCCTCGGCAAGATAGAGCGGGTGGCGCACGATCCGGTAGGGACCCGAGGTGACCAGCCGGCGCGCCTCCGCCATCATGCTGAACGAACGGCCGAGCCTCATCAAGCTGACGACCGCCGCCGCGCTGCCGAACAGGACCAGCAAGGTCGAGACCATCTCCGCCGTTACCGACAATTCGCGCCGCGGGAAGAACGGAATGGCATAGACGAGAAACGCGCCGGCAAAGGCGGATATCCGCGGCTCGAGCCCGCGGGCCTTGCCCGTCGGTCGCGCCCGCAGCACAACCGAGGCGCCGAGCAGCAGAAGAAAAGCGATCGTCGACAGGCGCATCGCCATGTTGACGGCGTAGGCGGCAAACGGCAGCGCCGCATCGGCCTCGCGCACATAGCGGGCGAGACCCGCCATCTGCAGCGTAGCGCAAAACATCGACCAGCCGAGCAGTGGTAACCGCATCAACAAATCGTAGGCGCGCGACTGCTGCAGTTTTACAAAATCAAAACCTGCCGCCGAGAAGTCCAGTTGCATTGTCCTCAATCTAGCGGAAATGTGGCTTAACTCGTGCTCGTAAACGGCCCGGAGAGGATTCCAGCGAGCAGCCTGGACGGCACGAGGATATTGCTATAGGCATAAACCGCTGCAAGCGTGATAGTTTGGGGATTGGCTCCAGCAGGAGCAGTGGCGTAAACGCACATACTACCGGCAGGTGGTGCAGTAAGGTTTGGAGGAGAACCCTGGCAGATCCCGCTATTCGCCGAGGTCACGAGGCCACCATATGAGGATAAAGTGTTCTTCATCTGGGTTTCGGCGCAGCTTGCAGTATTGCAAGAGGTATTATAGACCATGACATAGCGGCCCGCCTCCTCAACGGCGAGCGCCATAGTGTTCGCCTGCCAAAGGGCCATCCCAAACTCGAGGATGCCAAACACCAGTGCCAACGAGAGGGAAATTGTGATCGCTGTTTCGACCGCGGTCGCCCCCTCATCCCACCTGCGCTTTGAGCTTCTCCCGGGCATTCCGAATCCGTTTCACTGAGTTCGCATGGTCGTATTCACGTTCAGCGAAATTGCAGATGTGAAGGTCCCATATGAAACGATCGGGTTGACGGTTTGCGCCGCTGTGACATTGACGTATTTGAGAACGCGGCTATCGGGCAGGTTGGTGTACGGGTTCGTTACCGGGTTACCCTTGTTGGCAGTCGCGCATGCGTTTGCGGGCGCTGTCGCAGTAGGACAGGTGACGGTTGTGTTATCGACGCAGCTGCAAACGGACGTGACGGTGGGCGTTATTCCGGATGGAAAAAGGTTTAGGGCGGTGAGTTGGGCGCCCGTGACGCTCGGATTTGCTTTGCCAACCTCTGCCCCGGCTCGTGCAGAGCCTTCGAGGGCGGCCGAGTCCCCCATCAGCAACCCGTAATCGGCGATACCGAGCACCAAGACAACCAGGATAGGCGCCGTAATCGCGAACTCGACAGCCGCAGCTCCATCGACAGCCAGGAAACCTCGACCACGCGGCCTCGGCATCGCCAGATGTTTCCGCTTCACGGCAACCTCACTCGGTCAGAGCGACGGTTTTAGGCGTCGGCAGATTCGTTAGTCCGGCATTGGTGCACCCCAAGTCATTCAACTCGGGGTTCCCCTGGAGGCTTAGAGTGTTGACCACCACCACCAGGCAAGCGGCACTGCCCGCGGCAGGCGTTCCTTGAAAAGTCATTGCCGCGTTCGGGAAATAAACTAGGCCGTTGAGCGACTCGGTGGCATTTGCCTGAGCACTGCTCGTGTCAGGGTTGGTCGTATACGTCGTTCCTGCAGGCAACCCGTTTAAGTCCTGGACAAGGACAAGACCGGCGAAAGTGCCCGAGCCCGGCGCGCTCAAATTTAGCACTCCGTTGGCGCCCAAGGTCAGAGTGCCCACCTGGCCCCCGCTCGGCTTGGCGGTAGTCAGAATGATAGTGACGCCTGCGCCTCCGGGAACGCAGGTTGTGCACTCAAGCGTGCTGTTCTTGATACTTAAATCGCCGTCCGTTATCCAATACGTTCCAGGTAGCAGATTTAGGGTCCCGGTGACCTTCAAGCCGCCGCAGATCTGCGAATTTGCCGGGTAGGGCGGTCCGCTAGCACAGGTTGTCGGCATCCCTGTGGTAAGAAAGGTGTGCGTCAGCGTGCTCGCATAAGGGTCGGCAACAGGCGGCGCGCCGATGAGTGGACCCGAATTAAGGGTAAGAGTGTGCCCGTTCCCTGTGAATCCGACTCCGCCAGGGGTGACGAGGTTATCCGCGGCTACACAGGCGGCGCCTTGCAGGTGAATCGCGCTCGAATCTGTCGAGTCCGCCGTCATCGAGCAGGTAGGTGTGCCGCAGCTTCCACAGCTGCTGCCTGGTCCAAGACAGATGCCCGCAGAACCGACGACATCGATTGCATCTTTAGCGGTGGGATTCAAGGCGAGGACGCAGGACGTGTCCAGCGTCTTGATCGCAGCCACAGCCCGCGTTTCTATTGTGACCTGGGGCAGAAAGAGGTTGGCGAGAAGCGCGTTGTGTTGCTGCGACAGAATGACCTCGACAGCATTGTTGTTGCCAGCAGAGATACCGAGCACCGGCGGATTGTTAGCGCACATTTGGCCCGTAGAAGGGCTCGTGCAGGCCGGCGTCGTCGTTGGGCAGGAGAACGAAGTAAAGGTGAAGTTATTGCGCGCGGCATCCCGCTCCGCCAAGTTACAGATGTCTGGATAAACCGTGTTTTGGGAAAGCCCATTCGATTGCCCGGCGAGAAGCTCGAACGCGCCGGAGAGCGCAGCGACATCGGCCGCCGATTGGTTCTGCCGCTTCATCGCGTACCAAAGCCCGGTCTCGACCCCAAGCCCGGTAAACCCGATCAGCGCGGTGATCGAGGCCGCCACAAGGGCGAGGGTCGCGCCACGAGTATCGCTCGCCAGCCGACGCGGGAATGCCCAAAAGACCGATTTAAATTTAGTCGTCATTTCCCGCCTCCGGGCAGGCAAGCTTGCCCTCGCCATTGGCTACGAAGACAACACCGATGGTGTTTTGGGGCATATTTCAGGCCAAATGAGCGACCAACGACCGGTTTTCTAGGACCCATGAGCATAGTAGCTAAAACGAGAGAAATTTTCAATAATTATTAGACGCGATTGGCGGATTTGGTAGTTAATTCATTAACGAAACGTTTGTCTCCAGCGGCATGCGTCCCGCTCCTTGGAGTTTTGCGAGCGCCGCGCCGTCAAATGGCGCCGAAGTTGTTTCTCAGAGCGTCCGCGAGGCGAAGCACAACCGGCGTGCTGATCACCATCATCAGCGACGGCAAGATGAACAGCGCCAGCGGGATCGCAAGCAGAACGGGAAGCCGGGCCGCACGCTCTTCAATGCGCGCCAGGCGCATCGCGCGCATTTCGGCGGCCAGGATGCGCATCGACTCGGCCAGCGGGGTGCCGAAGCGGATCGCCTGGTTCAGCGTCGCCGTTATACCGCGCAGGGCGCCGACACCCGTCCGTTGGACGAGATTTTCGAGCGCCTCGGCGCGATTGGACAACACTCGCATTTCGGATGCGGTGGTGGCAAACTCGTCGGCGACTGCGGAGTTGGCGGCGCGCAGATCCTCGCTGACCTGCTCGATCGACTGATCAAGGCTCAGCCCGGCCTCGGCGCAGATGACAAGCAGATCGAGCGCATCGGGCAGGCCCTGCTCGAGAAGCAGCCGGCGCCGCGCCGCCAGGCGCGCGAGAAGAAAATCGGGGAGGCGCCAGCCCAGCATCAGCGCGCCGATCAGCGCGGCGATGCGGATCGTCACCGATCCGGCGAACCAGTGGCTCCATTCGAGGAACAGCCAAATCAGCGCGGCCGATATAAAGGCGCTGCACAGCTTGGTCGCGACAAAGCCCGAGAGGCTGCCGTGCCCCTTGATGCCGGCAGAAGCGAGAACACCGAGCAATCTCTGTTGCTCGGCAGTGCCGACCGCGGGGCTGGCTGCGACGATGCTTCCGAGCCGCTGGTACCAGCGCGGGCGCCGCTCGCGAACGGCTCGATCAACCGGGGCGCCGCGCAGCGCCACGAGCCGGTCGCGACGGTCCTCCTGCTTGCCGATCCTCCACAGATGGAGGGCGGACAAGAGCGCCGCCGCGAGCGTCAACACGAGGATTACGGTTTCCGTCGGGCTCAAGCTGGCTTGGCCGAGCCGGATCGTCAGATACCCGGCAAGGGTGTCGTGGAAGGTGTCGGCTCCGGGCATGGTTTATCGCAGGCTTCGCCTGATGATGACGGCCATGACAGATACTCCGGTCGCGAGGCTCAGTAACGCCATGCCCAGCATAAACCGGCCGCGCTGATCGTCCAAAAGAACAGACATCAGCGAAGGATTGAGAAAAAACAAGAGTGTGCCGACGGCGAGCGGCAGCACGGCGAGCACGGTTGCCGAGGCTTTGGATTCGGCACTGAGCGCTCGGGCCTTCAGGCGGATTTCCTTACGCCGGCGGATGATGTTGCTGAGACTGGCGAGGGTCTCGGCGAGACCGCCGCCAGTGCGCCGCTGCAATTTGAGGGCGACGACAAAAAAACGAAAATCCGGCACCCGGATGCGGTCGGCGGTGTGTTGCAGCGCCTCGTCGATGTCGACGCCGATGCGCATCTCCTCGAGCGTCCGCTCCAATTCGGTCCCCACCGGGGCGATCACCTCGCGCGACGCGACTTCCATTGCGTCAAAAACCGGAAGACCGGCCCTGACCGCCCGGCAAATCAGGTCGAGGGCATCGGGAAACGGGTCGAGAAATTTGTTTTGGTACCGGCTCTGAAGGAGGCGCAGCAGCAGCGCGGGCGCCACCAAGGCCGCGGCGGCGCCGAGCAGCACGACGAGAGCGGGCCCGAACCCCATGATCTTTTCAGCGAACAGCACCGTGATGCCCGCCGCTGCGACCCCGGTCAGCGCCAGGTGCGGCAGCCCGATCCGGTTGCCGGCTGCGGCAAGGGCGGCCTCGAGCCGCTTCCACAGTGTGGAAAATAAAAAGAAGTCGCGGATCCCAGCTCGCGACAACGGCCGCCGCAATGAGAGGGTCGGCGCCTCTTCGCTCGGCCCCGCCGCAACGACGGCGCGCAGACGCTGTTGCCGGCTCTCGCGGTGGCGATCGGCGCGCATCGAGGCGAACAGCGCCGCACCGATCAGGACGAGCACGCCGAGGACGGAAAGAACGACCTGGTTCATGACTTGCCGCTCACCCTCCCATCGCCATCGCGACGGGCGCCTCCTCACCCGGCCATGCGAGAGAAGGTGCTTTCTGTCTCGCCCCGCTTGCGGCGGGGAGGGCTGGGGTGACGGGCATCATGCGCGCATCGCTCCTACGATGCCGAGCACGTCGAGCAACTCCCGGTCGAGGCCGTAGCGCGCCGCGCGGGAGACGAAATCGGGGCGCATGCGGGTCGACTCGAAGATGCCGTCGATTGTGCCGTCGCGGTTTTCGCCAAGATAACGGAAGGCGAAGAGATCGCGGGTGGTAATGACTTCGCCTTCCATTCCCGCAATCTCCGCGACGTTCTGCACGCGGCGGACACCGTCGCGCATCCGCTCGACATGCACGATGAGGTTGAGCGCGCTCGCGACCTGCATGCGGATCGCCCTCAACGGCAGGCTCAGATTCGCCATCATCACCATGTTTTCGATGCGGTAGAGCGCATCGCGCGGCGAATTGGCGTGCACCGTCGTCATCGAGCCGTCGTGCCCGGTATTCATCGCTTGCAGCATGTCAAAGGCCTCGGGGCCGCGCACCTCGCCGACGATGATGCGGTCCGGGCGCATGCGCAATGCGTTGCGGACCAGCTCGCGCTGCGGAATATGGCCGGCCCCTTCGATGTTAGGCGGGCGCGTCTCCATCTGCACGACGTGGGGCTGCTGCAAGCGCAGCTCGACGGCGTCCTCGATCGTGATGATGCGCTCGGTGGTATCGATGTGTTGCGACACCGCGTTCAGCAATGTCGTCTTGCCGGAGCCGGTGCCGCCCGAAATCAGAATATTGAGGCGCGCGTGCGCCGCGATCCGCAGCAGATGGGCGAGATCGGGCGACAAGTTCTGCTGCCGCACCATCGCATCGAGGGTCAAGGCATGCTTAGGGAACTTGCGGATCGAGATCGAGCCGCCATTGAGCACGAGCGGCGGCAAGACGATGTTGACGCGGCTGCCGTCGGCGAGCCGCGCGTCGACCATGGGGCTCGCTTCGTCGATGCGCCGCCCGATGGCGGCGGCGATGCGCTGCGCGACACCGACGAGATGCTGGGCGTCGCGAAACCGGGCGCTGGTCTTTTCGAGCTTGCCGCGGCGCTCGACGAAAACATCGAACGGCCCGTTGACCAGCACGTCGGTAACGTCATCGTCTTCGAGAAAGGGTTCGAGCGGCCCGAGCCCGACCATGTCGTCGGTCAGCTCGATGGCGAGCGCGGCTTCCTCCAGCTCGTTGAGCTGAATGCGCTGCTCGGTCGCAATCTCGCTGACCAACTTGCCGACTTCGGCCCGCAAGGTCGGCCGCGGGATGCGGCCCGCCACCGAGGGATCGATGCGCGACATCAGCGCGGCGCGGATCTGTTCCTTCAGCTCGTCGCGATTGGCGAGCTCGGGCGCCGGGGCCGGCGACTCCTGGCCAGGAATCAGAACGAGCTCATGGCCGCTGGGCTCGATGATGCGGCGGCCGAAGCTGGCCGACCTCATTTCTCGGCCCTCCACCAGCGGCGCCGCTCGGGCGGCCGTCCCGACAGTTCGAGCGCGAGGCCGGCGATCGCATCGGCGAATTTGCCGCGCTGTGCAGCGGCGATTTTCGCTCCGCCCGAGATCGTGGTAAACAAGGTCGGCTGGAACGGGATCACGCTCTTGGGCTTGACTTCGACGACATGCTGCAACTCGTTCAGGGTCACGGCATGCCGTCCGCCCTCGCCGTGGCGGTTAACCACGAGGATATTGGGCCGCTTGCCGTCGCCCTCGCCGATTGCCTTGTACAACCGCACCGTGTCGCGTACCGAACGCAATGTCTGGTCGGCGACTGTGACGCGGAAATCGGCCATCTCGAGCGCCCGCCGATAGGGCGCCGCCGGGATCCGCGGGACATCGACGATGACGTAATGGAACTGGTCGCGCAGCGCCGAGACGAGGGTCTCGACCGCGACGGCAGTGAAATGCAGGTCTTCGCTCAGCGGCTCTTCCGAGCTCAGCACGAACAGGCGCTCGCCGACCGGCGTCATCACGCGATCGAGCAATGTGTTGTCGATGCGCAGCGGATTGGCCAGCGCCTCGCGCAGCCCGGAAGTCGGCTTGATGTCGAGCGCCAATGCGCAATCGCCGTTCTGCAAGTCGAGGTCGACGAGGGCGACCCGGCGGCTCTGCCGGTTGGCGAGATACCAGGCCATGTTGACCGCCAGTGTCGTCGCGCCGACACCGCCGCGCGTCCCGACAAAGGCGACCATCGTGCCGAGCTTTTTGTGAATTGGGCTCCCTTCGCCGGTATGGGCCCGGCCGCTGGCCAACGCCTTGGCCAACAGCTGCGCGTTGAGCGGCTTGACGACATAATCGGCGACCCCGGCCTGCAGCAGATCACGGTAGAGGCCGATCTCGTTCCGGTTGCCGACCGCGATCACCGCGACACCCGGCTCGCAGACCTCGGCGAGCTCATGGACCCTCGATACCGGCAGATCGATGCCGCTGACATCGACGATCAGGATGTGCGGCGAGCGGTGCTGGCCGAGATGCTCGACGGCTTTCGTAATGCCGCCGCGCATGATCTGGCCCTGACCCAGCGCCAGCTGCGTCACGCATTCGCGCAGGAGCTTGTCGGTCTCGGCGTCGGCGACAAAGGCCAGAAACGCAGGCCGGCCGACCGGCAGCTTGCTGACTGCCGTTCTCTCGATCGGCGCGGGAGCTTCGAGCACGCTCCTCATGATTTGGGTCCTTCTGCGATCCGCCCAAGTAGGGTGAGGGGCCGAAGCCGCATATCCTCCGCGCCGATCATTCCGTCTTCACCGCCTCTCTCTTGGAGCCGCGAACCACCTCGACGGGGGGCTGCTGGACCGTAATCGTTTTCTCCGGCATCGCGCCGCCGAGCGCCGGCGAGACGTCGCCCGCCCAGGTCGGCTTGACGCCAGTCGAGGGACCCGGGCCGGCAGTCGAGGTGGCGAGAACGCCATCCGGGCCCACGACGCTGCGCAAGGTCAGCGACAATTTGCCGAGCTCGGTGGCGACGTTGATCTTCTCGGCCTGATGCGGCGTCACTTCGAGGGTCACGGTCCGGCCGAAACTGCCCGACGGCGCCTTGGCGTCCAGCGCATCGATCGCCAGCACGCGAAGGTTCTCGACGACCGTTTCGCTGACCGAGCGGCGGGTGATCACCGCGGCCTCGCCCTTGAAGTTCTGCGTCAGGATCACGTCGACGCGATCGCCGGGGAACAACAGACCGGTGCTCGCCCCGCCGGTGGCGACGGGGATGGATATCGCTCGCGCTCCAGGGGTCAGCACGACCTGGAGAAAATCGCGGTCGCCCGGCTTGACGATATTGCCGCGCCGGATCGGCTCGCCGGCCGCGGTGTCGCGCGCGGGGCGGACCGCTGCGCCATAGACCTCCGCCCGCGTCTCTTCATCGATCTCGGGCTTGACCTGGCGGGCGGCCTCGGATGGGCGAAGGATCTCTCCCGACTCGACGGGCCGGGTCACCGGCTGCCACCTCACGTCCTGGGCGCGCAGCAATGTGCCGGCCGCCAGCGGCACGGTGGCGACAAGGATTTCTTCCTTCGGCGCAGTGGCGTTGGCAGCGACCTGCCCCGGCATGGCGCGCAGGATCACGATCACGGCGACCGCCAGCGAGATCAAAAACAGCACTGTCAGGATAGTCTTGGCGCGCATCGGGGCTCACCTGGGGGGAAAGTATTGCACGAGGAGGGACACCATACCGGCGGCGGCGATCGCGACGCCGTAGGGGACGGTCAGCCGCGCCGATCCTTCCTGATCTCCTGCAGCCTGATCTTCTGCCGCCTGATCTTCTGCATCGGGCGCGCTCGCCCGGCGCAGCCCGAGCCGGTTATGGGCGAGAACCGCCACCGCGATCAGCGCGCCCGACACGCTCATCACGAACAGAAACTCGAAAAAACTGTGATAGCCGACGAGCAGTGCCGTCGCCCCGATCAGCTTGACATCGCCACCGCCGAGAAGGCCGCGCCAGAACAGCAGAAACGTCGAGACAAAAAGTCCGGCGGCCGCCGCCAGCGTAAAGAGGCCGGCACGCGCGTCACCATCCAGCGCGATCCGAAAGGCGGCGAGCGCGAGGATGGCGACGATCATCTCGTTCGGGATGCGACGAGTTCGGATATCGCCGTAAGCCACGGCAGCGAAGATGCCGATCCCGAGTAAAAGAATGATTAACTGCAATGCCATCTCCTCCGCCGGACCGGTCTCGACCGCTAGAATCAGATGGTGGCCAAATGGACAGCATAATAGCTGAACGCGGCGCTGATCTCTGTGCCGAGGGTTGTGACGGCCACCAGGCAAACCACCGCGATCAAGCCAACAAGCATACCATATTCGACTAGGGCCGCCCCCTCCTCATCCCCGCGAACCCGGTGGATAAATGCGCGCATCAAAGCCTTCCTTTCAAAGTTCTTTACCGCGCCGAGCGAATGAGGAACGCGCAGTCGAACGCTGGGACTCGCGTCCGACCACGCAGCGGAGCCATTTGTTGACGACTAGAAGCCAGCCAGGGCGCTAGCAATGGCGCTGAAGGCCGTGCTGACCTCGGTGCCGAGGGTTGTAACGGCGACGACGCAGATCACCGCGATCAGGCCGACAAGCATACCGTATTCGACCAGAGCGGCGCCCTCGTCTTCTCGGCGAAAGCGATCGATCAATCTAAGCATGTGAGTTTCCCATCAGAGCCGTCATCAGCGCGAAGCACGGGGTCGAACGATGTACCTCACGTCCGACCACGCTTCGAGTCCGTACTTTTTATACGACGGCCAGGGCGCTAGCAATTTTGCTGAAGGCCGTGCTGACTTCGGTACCGAGGGTCGTGATAGCCACGACGCAGATCACGGCGATCAAGCCGACGAGCATACCATATTCGACCAGGGCCGCGCCCTCGTCGTCCCGCCGCAGGCGATTGATCAGCTGGACGATATAAGTCTGGAACATCTCGAGCATGTGGAGATCCTTGTTGATGGGGCGAGTGACAGGATCCCACGTCGCTGTTCGGCGAGCGCTTCTACCTGCCGATGAATTAATCGACGGATGGCAGAGTCGTCTCAGGAAAATTTTAAGAAATTTGTAGGCGTTGCCGGGTTGTGGAAATGAACGCCGCTGGTTTGGGCAATGGCAAACCCTCTCCCGCCGAAAGAGACAAGAACGCGGCGCAATATCATGCTTAAAAGCACGATCAGCACCGCCGGGCCGATGCCCGGAAGACTGCCGAACGGTATACCGTCGGGTGGGTCTCTAAAGATTACGAGGAGCGCCAAGACTACGCCGAACACCCCGAGCAGAATAGTTTGCTCACCCCTCAGCAATCCGCAGCGCATCTGATCTCTTGCAAGAAAGGCGACCGGGATCGCGATTGCCGCCATATCATAGGCGAACGCATAAGGCGAGGCGAGCAGCGCCGCAGCCGACAATATTGCGGCTTTTAGTGCATACCGCGTCGGCGAACGCCAGACAAGCCAAACGATAAGAGCGGCACACAACGCGACAACGGCTTGGCCGACCCAAGCCAGCGCCGTGCCGCCGTGCAGATATTGGATCAACCCGTAGACCGTCTGGAGATATCCCCAATTTGCTACGGCGTCGGGTAGCCGGCCCGCATCGAGGACTACGCCGAATTGTTGAAGAAGACCTCGGGGAAATGCTTTCCAGGCGGACACACCGAACGCGACGACCGAGGCACCGGCCAGCAGAATGACCGTCGCAACCGCACTCGCGACCGCGCGCCACTCCTTCGCGGCGGCAAGGGCCACAGGAACTAGGATACCGAATTGGGGCTTGTAGGTCAGGCACCCGATAAAGACACCCGCCAGAACCGGCTGGCGCTCGAGAAACAGCAGCGACGCGCCGAGCAGCGAAGCAGTCAGGAACGCGGTTTGCCCAGGCATGATATTCCACGCCGTGAACGGCGACGCCAGCACCAGAGGGATCGCCGGCGATCGCCGGACGATCAGATATACTGTAGTTATACAGCCGAGTAGAGTTATGGATGTCCAGGTTACGAATGCCCAAAAATAGGGCAGTAAGCCGAAGGGCGCCAATATCAGGGAGAAGGTGGGCGGATAAGGCCAATTTGGATAAAGGAATTTCTGCTCTCCCAATAGCGCCGTCTGAATCTTCACGAATTCGGCCGGGTCATAGAGCGCGGCGACATCTCCATGCAGAGCCTGCACTCCGACGACCCAGGCGTCCGTGAAATCGGTGTAGAGCGGCGCGCCCGTGCTGCTGACGATCCAGCCCCCGCCGCGAAAGACATGGATGAAAACGACAGAATAAACTACCGCGATACCAAAGCTATACGCCCGCAATCGCCAAGCCGCGAAGATGCCGAGCAGGCGCGGAGGTTGTCGATCGAAAAGAGGCGCGGGGCTCAAATTGATACCATTCCTTTTCACGTTATACTGCCCTTACGAGCGATCGACACGAACCAGATAAATCGAGGAAATTCGTTGCTGGCCCGATTCGGCGCTCGCCGAAAAAGAGCCGCTTCGAGCGTTTCAGTTTAAGCTCGCAGGAAGATGATCGAGCCGGGTGCGCGGCTTTCGATTTTTTCTTGATCAATCACTGCTTTCCAGATCTAGCCTCCGCGAATCCGCTTCCACCATTAGATGCACCTAAAACCAGCGTAGGGAAGCAACCATTAATACTTCCGCGAAATTGAACGCGTCGAACGATCACGACGAGTAGAGTAGCGATGCAAATCGGTGCGAGGAGTAGGTGCGTATGCATACCCACGACGCGCGAGACAAACGGCGCCAGAAAAGCAGCCACAAGTATGGTGCGCTCATAGGGCAGAGCCGTCTCGGTCACCCCGCGCGCGAGCCAGGCGATCGCCGGCGCCAGCAGCATCAGGTCATAATCGAAAATGAAAGCTGTCGAGAGCGGCGTCGCGGCCATCAGTGCGGCGTTCTTCATGTCCGGGTCGCCCGTGGGCCGCCGCCAGACCCAGACGACCGTCGCGGCAGCGCCGAGTGCGACAAGCGCCTGCAGGCCGTAGGCGGCAAGCATTGGAAAACCGAGAAGCCGTGCCGCGGCGAAAACCGATTGCATCTTATAATATTGACCAAAGCCCAAACCATCCTCGAGCAGGCTCCGGCTGAGCATCGTGCTGGCGAGGAAATCCGCCCACGCGCCGGTGCCGAAAAAAACCACTGATACCACTGCGAAAAGGATGGTTGTAAGCGCCGCTACGACGACCGCCCGCCAGTGCCCGCCGGCGACGAGAGCGATTGGCAGCAGCAGACCGAGCTGCGGCTTGAATGTTAGAAGACCAAACAAGATGCCGGCTAGAACGGGGCGGCGGGGAAGCTGGAGCAATCCCCAGCAAAAGAGGCTTGTCGTCAGGAACGAGTTCTGGCCATGTGTCGCAGTCCAAAGCACGGCAGGGAATGCAAGGCCGACCCAGAGGGTTAGCGGCCTTGGGAAGATCCGCCACAATGCCGTCAGATATCCGGCGAGCCCGAGCGCGATCCAGGCGGCCAGCGACCCCAGATAGGGCAGCAACGCTAGCGGGTAGGCGATGAGGAGGGCTGGCGGCGGATAGAGCCAGGGGTAAAAATCCGGAGTTGCGGGCTGCGTGACAGCTTTTTCCAGGGCAAAAAAAGCGGCAGGTTTATAGATCGCGCTCTGCTCACCGCTGAACAGAGCGTGGGACGCGGTCCACAGCCTGAGAAAATCCGTGCCGACAGGCCGGCCCATGGGGTCGGCCATGCCGTGCCCGCTCAGCACCCACGTAATCACCGCGACCGTGCCGCCAATCAGAGCCGTCGAGTACCCGATTATGCGGCCTCGCGTCAGCCACGGCGCATCACGCAGAAACGCGAGAAATGACTGCCACATGCGGATGCCGGTAGCGGACGAGGCGGCAGCGTAGCTTTCCAATATTTTGGGTACTCCACTATTTCCAATTTTTACCTTATTTGGCTCGCCGGATTCTTGCACTCTATGACGCCCTACGGAGGGGGGCGGTACAGCTAAAGTTAATCGCCAGCGATCGCCTGCGTCTCAAAATTATTGGTTGCCGCGCTAACGAGGGTTCGGTCGAGCCTAAGAGATGCGACAATCCGTCGAGCAGCAAGAAAAAAGAGAGCGGCGCAGACAACGGGGCCGATCGGCACCTGCACAAGGAAGAGCGCAGCATAGCATATAAGAATTACTGTTCGCTCGCCGGGGAGAAAACCGCGCGACATGGCATCGCGAACGAGAAAGGCGACGGCGATGGAGAGAATGCAAAGATCGTAAAAGAGGATGTAGGGCGGCACCATTACTGATCCGATGCACAGAACCGCTGCCTTCAATGAAAATGGGATGGGCTTGGCCCAAACGACCCAAACCGTCAGCGCGACGATGGCGGCAACGATCAGGTGCCCGCCCCATGAAACCCCTCCGCTCGTCTCTGCCCAACGAAGCAAACCAAAAACCGAATGCAGGGCGAGCGGGACTGCAGCGTCCGGGCTCAAAGTTGATTGGCGGTCGAGGAGTGTGTGAAAAAAAGACGCCCAGCCTTCGAAACCAAAGGCGAACGACGCCGCGATCCCGAGGATCACCGTCACGACCGTCGCGCTCGCGAGGGCTCGCCAATTCCGGGACGCCAGAAGCGCGAGCGGAAACAATACGCCGATATGCGGCTTGTAGCTGAGGAGGCCCAAGAATATTCCGGAGAGCCGCGGGCGCCGTTCTAAAAAAGCGAGCGAAAAGCCGACCAGCGCAGCGGTGATAAATGCGTTGTGCCCGAAGTCGGCATTTACCGCCACGCAAAAGGGAGTCATCGCGGCAATCACCGCCGCTCGGCGAGGAAGTATCGTGTATACGGCTGTACCATAAAGCAAGAGAGTAGCCAGAATCCATGCCGCGAAAGCGACCAAGTAAGGCATGAATCCCAGGAAATAGGTCACAAACAGGTAGGTCGGCGGGTATACGTACGGAGTAACCCAAGGGCAGTTGCCATGGCCAAACAGCGCCATCTGTGCAGCTGAAAACGTCGAATAATCGAAAATTTGGGCAGAATTTCCCGATACCGCGAACTTGCTGCTCAACCACATCCAGCCGAAGTCGACACATCTCAGCTTGCCGTCGGGAAGAATTGCCCATTGCCCGTGGACCAGCCGCCACGCCAGGGAAAGCGCGTAGGCGACCGCGACGCCAAGCCCATAAAATCTGATGCGCCGCTCGGTGAAGATCCGGTCTTCGATCTTCGCCCATCTCTTTGATCGTGAGCTGATGCCGCAGCGGGGATCGCGGGACTCTTCAACGGCTGGGACCTGATCGAAGAAAGCCGAGCGCCGATACGAGCGGTGAACTTAGCGTCTGATCTTCGCTCGCGGCCATCTCAGATGGGTTGATCGTCTGGTTTCTTGGCAACGAGAAGAATTGACACACCAAACGGCGACTTTAACCAAGGGGCGGTACGTATGTCAAGATAGAATATCATAGCAAATAAATGATTTAGGAAATTATTATTGAATTGACCTTCACTATCGAACTTGACACTGAAGAAATTTAAAATCTTACGCACCATCCATATCGGCGCAAAGAGTAGGTAATTGAAATAATAAAAATGAAGCGGTTGAAGACCTGCGGCTTCGATAATGTGTTTCAGCTCAAGCATGCGGTACCGACGAAAATGATGTGCAATCTCGTCTTGTCGGCCCCATAGGGATTGAAATGCTGGGACGGTGATCAGGGCGTAGCGGCCCGGTTTCAGCACACGAGCAATCTCGCGTGCGCCGGCCCCGTCGTCGTCCACGTGCTCCAGAATATCGGTCGCCAAGACGAGATCGAAGCTCGCATCCCCGAATGGAAGGGCACAAATGTTGCCCCAATGGACCTCCCCGAGGCTTTTTTCGGCGCAAAATCGAATTGCCTCGTGACTAAGATCAAGGCCCAAAGGCTGCCGATAGCCAGCATCCGCGAGCATGCGCAGGTTGGTGCCTGTACTAGTCCCAGCGTCGAGGATACGAGCATCCTTCGGAAGGCGGAGAGCAGCGATCTCATGTCTAAAGAGCCGGCGCCGGCCGACAAACCACCAATGAGTTTGTTCGAGCTTCGCTTCGAAAGCGTAGAGCGACTTGTCCATTGAACTCTTTCGTTGGGGGCACAGCCGAAATCGCCGAATGGCGTGCTATCCACCCGCCCGAACTCATCTTGCGCAGAATATGTAAAATAACGATGGCGTTTTGACCCCTGTGCAGTATCTACAAACTTATTAAAAAGCGTCACGTCTTCTAACAGTTGACAAAATTAGCCAATCAATCAAATTGGTGATTGGTCGGTTGAATCGTGTACTGCTTTAGTGAAGGTTAATCTCTGTCAATTCACCCGGAGACGCTCGCCCAGGACCATCGCGGGAAGATGGGCCGTGCCTCAAGTCAACCGACTACACGCGGCGGACAGGTATGAGCGTCGTTAAAATCGGGCTCTGTGGTCACGGCTATTGGGGCCAGAACTTGCTGCGGACTTTTGCGGAGGATCCGCGGTTCGAAGTCGTGGCCGTGTCCGACATCCGGGAAAGCGCGCGGGACCGGGTCCGCCGAACGAGTCCGACGATCCAGTTGTATGAGGATGGGACGGAGGTGATCGACGACCCCGAGGTGGAGGCGGTGGCGATCGCGACCCCCGCGGCCACCCACTTTTCGCTGGCGCGCCGCGCGCTCGTCCGTGGCCAGCATGTCCTCGTTGAAAAACCGATGTGCGCCAGCGTAGCAGAGGCCAAGGAACTGGTGGCGCTCGCCGACCGCAATGGCGTCACCTTGATGGTCGACCACACCTATCTTTTCCACGGCGCGGTCGGGAAGCTGCGCCAGTTGCATCAGAACGGCGCGCTCGGCGCGGTTTCCTATTATGATTCTCTCAGGGTCAATCTCGGACTGTTCCAGCCGGACCTCAACGTCCTGTGGGACCTGGGGCCGCATGATTTCTCGATCATGGATTATCTGCTCGACGAAGATCCGCTCTACGTCGAAGCGGCGGGATATTGCCATGTCAACCCCAGCTTGCCCGACATCGCCTATGTCACGGTTCATTTTGCTTCGAACACCATCGCGCATTTCAACCTGAGCTGGATGTCGCCGGTCAAAGTTCGCCGCATTGCCATCGGCGGGAGCAAACGGATGGCGGTGTGGGACGATCTGAACCGCGAGGAAAAGCTGAAAATCTACGACAGCGGCATCTCGTTCCAACAGGAAGAGCAGCGCAGCCACATCATGCCGAGCTACCGGATCGGCGACATCTTCGCGCCGCGCGTCTCGGATTGCGAGCCGTTGGCCGAAGTGGTGGCCCATTTCGGCAAGGTGATCGCCGGTCGGGAGCGCTCAATCATGGATGGCCGCAAGGGGTTGCGCATCATCGGCATGCTCGAGCAGGCGCAATCGTCGCTCGACGCGAGTCGGCAGACCACTACCTCGCTGCGGCAAGCAGCCGAATGACGGGCCGCTGCCTGGTCACCGGCGGGGCAGGGTTCATCGGCAGCCACCTGGTCGACCATCTCGTGGCCGAGAACCGGCCGGTCACCGTTCTCGACGACTTCTCGGCCGGAACGCGCGCCAATCTGAGTGAGGCGCAGGGCCGGGGCGACGTGCGGATCGTGCGGGGCTCGATCCTCGACCCGCGGGCGATCGAGGCGGCGATGGCGGGAAGCGATGTCGTCTTCCATCTGGCCGTGCAGTGCGTGCGCCGCTCGCTCGGGGAGCCGTTGCACAATCACGAGGTCAACGCCACCGGAACCCTGAACGTGCTCGAAGTCGCCCGGCGGTGGCGAGTAGGGCGCTTCATCTATTGTTCGTCGTCGGAGGTTTACGGCAATTGCGGGTGCGGGCCCCTCGCCGAAACCGCGGCCGTATGCGAACCGGCTACGGTTTACGGTGCCGCCAAGCTCGCCGGCGAACACTATGCCAAAGCCTACTGGCAGACCTACGGGTTGCCGACGATTGTCGTCCGGCCGTTCAACACTTATGGTCCGCGCGAGCACGCGAGCGGGGATTTGGCCGAAGTCATCCCCCGCTTTGTGATACGCGTGCTGAACGGGCTGCCGCCGGTGATCTTTGGCACGGGCGAAAACGGTCGGGACTTCACCTATGTCACGGAGACCGTCCGCGGCGTCGCGCTCGCCGCTAGCTGCGACGGGTTTGTCGGCCGCGCCGTCAACATTGCGTCCGGCGAAATGGTTACGGTGCGGCAGTTGGCGGAAGCGATCGCGCGACTGTGCGGACGGCCCGGCCTTGCGCCAAGATTAATCGAGCCGCGCCCCGGCGACGTCCGGGCGCTGCATGCGGATACCCGCCTCGCCCGCGGAACTCTCGGTTTTGCCGCCGAGGTGAACCTCGAAGAGGGCTTGCGCCGCTATATCGACTGGTTCCGCGCGACCCATCCCGATCCTGCCGCGCTTCTGGAAGACGACATATGCAACTGGCGCCTCCCGGCAGATACCGGCGACGAGCTGCTGATGCCGGAGAGCGCGGAGATGCGCGGGTGAGCGAGCCCATCGCGTTCAGCCGCCCTTGCTTTGGCGAGGCTGAAGCGGAAGCCGCCGCGGTAGTGGTGCGCAGCGGCTGGGTGGTCGGCGGGCCGCGCCTGGCGGAATTCGAGCGGCGCTTTGCGAGGCTGTGCGGCGCCGATCACGCCATCGGGGTCTCGAGTTGGACGACCGGCGCCTTTCTGGTGTTGCACGCATGGGATATCGGCCCGGGCGACGAGGTGATCGTCCCGTCTCTGACCTTTATCGCTTCGGTCAACGTCATCCGCCATGTCGGCGCAACGCCGGTCTTCGCCGAGATCGACCCCATCACCTACACCATCGATCCCGCCGACGCCGCGCGCCGGATCACCGACCGCACCCGGGTAATCATGCCGGTCGATCAGCTCGGGCTGCCGTGCGACATCGACGCGATCGGCGCTTTGGCGGGCCGGCACGGGCTGCGGTTGCTGGACGATGCCGCCTGCGCCTTCGGCAGCTTCAACAAGGGCCGACCAGTGGGGGCGCTGGCTGATGTGACCGTATTCAGCCTGCATGCACGCAAGGTCGTCACCACCGCCGAGGGCGGCATGATCACCACCGATGATGCGGAGCTGGCCGAGCGCCTGCGTCGGTTGCGCCACCAGGGCATGTCGCTGTCCGACTATGCCCGTCATGCAGGCCCACCGACGCGGTTCGAGGGCTACCCCGAGATCGGCTACAACCATCGCATCACCGATATTCAGGCGGCGATCGGCCTCGCCCAACTGGATCGGCTGGACTACATCCTGGAACAACGACGCGCAGTGGCCGACCGTTACGGCGCCTGCCTTTCCGGGCACCCCGCGTTGATCGCCCCGCATGTCCCGCCGGGGCTGATTCACAATTGGCAGAGCTATCAGGTAAGGCTGCGCGAGGAGGCCGGCTTGTCGCGCAATGCCGTCATGGACCGACTTTTCGAAATGGGGATCCCGACGCGCCGCGGCGTCATGGCCTCTCATTTGGAGCCGCCCTATAGGCGGGATGCGCCTTTCCTGCCGTTGACCGAGAGCGCGGCAGCCGCGACCCTGCAACTACCGATCCACCCGGAGCTCACGCCGGAGCAGCAGGATCGGGTGCTGAACGCGCTCGACCTCGTCACGACGGAGACGGCGAGGGCCTAATCCGATGCTTCGTGCTCTCCACCCGGTTCCCGGTGCGGTGACGGCGCCCCGCGCCTGGCGGATGCCCGGTCTGGCGCGCGGCAAATTGGTCTTCGCGGCGCGCTGGTTGGTGACCGTGCTGGCGTTCTGGGTGGTCCTCCGCTCTATCCATCTTGGCGCTGTCTTTGATCTGATCGGCCGCGCCGCGCCGCTGGCTCTCGGCGTCGCCGGCCTGGTTGTTGTGGCGCAGTTCGCCTTCTTGGTGTGGCGCTGGCAACTCGTCATCCGAATCCTGGGCGGCAAGGCTGTCGGGTTCGGCCCTTTGGCAACTCTCCTGGGCCACAGTTTCTTGGTAGGCCAGGTGCTGCCGTCCTCCGTGGGGGGAGATGTGGCGCGGACCGTGCTGCTTGCGCGGGTAACCGGAGCGGCCCTTGCCGCACGGTCCGTTATTTGCGACCGTCTGCTCGGGTTCGCCTGCCTGGCCCTTCTCGTCGTTCCGGCCCTCCTGGTAATCGCCAAAGAGGCCGGCGGCCTCACGACCTTTCTCGCGCTGACCATTGCGGCCATGGGGACATTGGCGGCCGTCGCGCTGATCTTGGCGCTTCCTTCGCTCTGCTTCGCCTTTCCTTGGCTTGGAAGCCATCTCGCGATCGTCGCGGGCGACATGCGCAACAGCCTGCGCTCCGGGAAAGCGGTGGCGCTCGGACTGGGCTCCGCTCTTTTTGGGGCGCTGCTGATCTACATTTTCGGGTTGGCCATCGGCGCCGATCTGCGGGCGCTCGACTGCGTGGTTCTGGTGCCGCCGGCCCTGCTGGTCGCGGCCCTGCCAATTTCGCTGGGCGGGTGGGGCATACGCGAGGGAGCTTTGGTCGCCGCCTTCAGCCTTGTCCGGGCCGATCCGGCGGGAGTAGCGGCGACCTCGGTGATGTTCGGACTGACCGCACCGCTGGTCGGCGGTATCGTAGCGGTCGCCTCGTTGTTTGCCAGGTGGCGCGATACTCTGCCGCAGGAAGCTCGCGATGGCGGGTGATCCGAGGACACTTTGCTTTACGGTCGACGTCGAGTGGGCGCATCCCGCGGTGCTGCAGGATGTTCGCGGTCTATTTGACATGCATGGTGTGCGAGCGACTTTCTTCTGTACTCATGCCGGCATCGATGTCGGACCGCATGAGCGCGGGCTTCACCCCAATTATCGGCGCAACGGAACCACATTGAGGGAGCTCGGCGCCAGGATAGGCCCGGCCGCGATGGCGGAGATCGACGACGGGGACGTCTACCGCCACGTGCTGCGCACCACTCTGAACTTCGCACCGGAGGCAAAGGGCGCGCGCAGCCACAGCCTTTTCTACGATTCTTTGATGATGCCGCTCTACCGGGAATTCGGCCTGGAATACGATAGCAGCTATCAGCTGCCGCTCATGGCGGGTCTACGACCCATATGGAAGGAATACGACGTCCTGGAGCTGCCGATTTACTTCGCCGATCATTTCGAGCTCAAATCTGGCGCCACCGGGTTCGATATAGCTGCGCTCCATCTCGATCGGCCCGGGCTCAAGATCATCAACCTGCATCCGAACATGCTTTACTTGAATGCGGTCTCCGATCAGCACTACGTGACCACGAAGGCCTTTTATCATGACCGGGAAAAGCTGCTCGAGGCACGGTTTCCCGGACACGGCATTCGTTCCATGGTGATGGATTTGCTTGAGCATATAGCATCGAAAAATCTTCCGACGGCTACACTAGGCGAAATTAATGAGCACTGGAGGTCTCGACCTCCGGTGAAGTTGAGGGAGGCCGAACAACAGGGCAAACAGCACCAAGAACAGGCGTGAGCGCGTGGGTGATTCGTCCCTATCGTCCTGAAGATGCCGCCGCGTGGAAGACGCTTCTTGGGGACTCAAACAATGCGACCCTTTTCCATGACCTCGACTTCCTAGCCTATCATCCGCCGGGCAAACATGCTTTTCGCCATCTGGTAGCATTGTGGGGAACGCGCATCGAGGCAGTCATACCCGGAGCGCTATCGGCAGAGGGTGTCTTCGCATCACCGGCCGGTGCGTCGATCGGTGGGCCGGCATTGAGAAAGGCGATCCCCGCGGAGTCATGTCTGCAGCTGATCGAGGCATTGCAGGCTCACTCCAAATCCGCGGGATGGCAGGGGATCGAGATCAGCCTACCCCCACCGGTTTATAATGACGAACCGGATCAGATGATGGAGTTCGCTCTGCACGTTAATGGCTTTGAGGTCGTGGACCGATCGATGCCCTTGCTGATCCCGCTCGATCGCGAGAAGGGCGACCATTACCAGCGCCTGTTCCGTCAGAAGTCAGCGTTCCTATGTTCGAGCATGCCGGCGCAAAGGCGTCGTTGTAACCGAAACCGGGATCGAGGGGTTACCGGCATTTCTTGAACTGCTTACAGAAACCTATGCGAGATTACGATCTCAACCCACGCATTCGCCGGAAGAAATCGAGAGCCTGTTTCACCAGCTGCCTGCTCATATACGGATCTGGTCGGCGCATCTGGGAGATACGATGATTGCCGGCGTGCTGCTGTTCATCCTCAATCGCAATATCTGCAATACATTCTATATTTGCGATCGGGCTTCTCATCGTGCGTTTCACGGCATCACCCTCGTTCTAGCGGAGGTAGCCGACGTCTTGGCGCGGCGCGGCTTTCGCTATCTCGACCTTGGTCCGAGCGCGTCGAGCGGGCATTTCAATCGGGGTGTTGTGAGTTTCAAAGAGAGCCTAGGCGCAAGGGCTTTCTGCCGCGATCGCTGGCGCTGGAAAAACCGAACGGCGCGCCGATGAATGAAAAGAGATGACTGAAACACAGCCTGGCGGATCGAGCGAACAAATCCCCGAATGGGCTTGGGAAGCGCTGGCCAGCCCCGGCGGTGGACCGCTGAAACGCGAAGGCGGGATTCTCTGGGCAGCCGGTCAGCCGATTGGCCGGATCGATCGAGGCATCCTTAGTTTTAAAATGCCGAGCGAAGATCCGTCCGCGGAATACCACCGCGCCATAGGTGGGGCCCATTTTCACGAACGCTCCACCGTCCCCTTTGCAATGACGGCGCTCGATACGCCGGCATATCATGAGTACCTGCGTGAGCTTGCGCCCGATAGTCGCGATGCATTGGTGGCGGACGTCGGAGGCGGTGACGGTCGTAATGCGCTTCCGTGGTTGCAATGGGGCTTCAAGCGCGTGGTCGTCATCGATTCGACTGCCGCAGCACTGTCCCGCTTTCGCGCCAGAGTATCGGCCGAGAACCGGGGATGGCTCGATCATCTCGTACTGATCGAATGCGATGCGAGGACCCTGCCGCTCGCCAGCGGTTCGGCGGATCGGGTGATGGCAATCGAGTCGCTGTATTACTTGAATGAGGATTATGAGCAGGGACTCGGCGAATGCCGTCGCGTGATGCGGCCGCAAGCGCGGTTGCTCTTGGCTGATCGGAGCTACGAGGGCGCGCTGCTGACGCGGCTCCTGTACTACGGTGGCGTCGATGCAATGCTGGAGACGGCCGGCCGGCGGGAGATGTTGGATGGAGAGGACGAAATTCGCGTCCGTACGAGGTGCTTTTCACGTCAGGAACTGCATGCCCTCGTCGCGGCTCACGGTTTCAGGATCGTCAATTCAGGCGGGATTTCCGCCTTTTCACTCTTACTGAGTTTCTTATCCAAAGTGGACAGGCTGGGCCCTGAAAGCGAAGCGCAACTCGCTGCCGTGCATCGGCTCTTGGTGAGCTTGGGACGCACCGGTTCCTTTAGGCGGTGCCATGTCATAATTGCCGAAAAGCACGGTGGCACCCTTTGGCTGCGGCACGGGAATGCGAAATTATGACCTGTCCGGTGGTTCAAATCCTCACCCCGCTATACAATGAAGAGAAATGTTTCGAAATCTATGTCGAAGCAGTAGAAAGTGTTCTCATAGCTCGGAGCGATATCGAATACCGTTGCCTGCTGGTGGATGACGGTAGCACCGACCGAACCTGGGAACTGATCCGGCAGCAGTGCAACGCGTCTCCGCGGTTCCGCGGCCTGCGTCTCTCTCGGAACTTCGGGGCTCACACAGCCGAAACAGCCGGGCTTGACCTCTGCGACGCCGATGCGGTCGTCATCCTTTCAGCCGATCTTCAAGACCCGCCGGAAATCATCCCCTATTTCGTCGAGGTTTGGCGGCAGGGTGCCGATGTCGTGTTCGGTCGCCGACGCATGCGAGAAGACTCGCGCTGGCGGATTCTTGCCAGCAAGATCTTCGAGGCGCTGCTGCGCCGTTTTGCCATGCCGCAAGCGTCAAAATTCGCCACGGGCGGTTTTCTGCTGATGGACCGCAAGGTGGTCGAATGTGTACGCCAGATGCGCGAGGCTAACCGGCTGATTTTCGGACTGGTGGCCTGGACGGGGTTTCGGCAGGCGGTGGTCGAATACGACCGTCAGCGCCGCGTTGCCGGACGGTCGGGGTGGTCCGGCGGTCGCATGATCAAATCCATGTATGACGGCCTGATCGGGTTCTCCGCGACGATCCCCCGAGCCGTGACGCTGCTCGGCGCCTTCTTTTCGATGACCGGGTTTATCGCTGCATTGTACTTTTTGCTCAATGCAATATTTTTCGACCCGATGCCCGGTTGGAGCACCATAATGGTCGTTCTGTCCCTATTCTTTGGGATAGTCTTTATGATCCTTGGCACGATTTGCGAGTATCTCCTGCGCATTTATGTGGAAGTCGACCCGGAGACCCCTCTATTTCATTGCGGCGGATACAGCGGACGGCGAATTGGGCCGCCGCAACCGGCAATACGACGAGGACCGACGAACTCTGCATGCTTGAAGTCCCGCATCGTCTTCCGGATTTCATCATTGCCGGGGCGCCGCGGTCCGGCACGACTTGGCTCTACCTCCTTGCCCAGCGCCATCCGCAAATCGCGATGGCTCAGCCGATGGTGCCCGAGCCCAAGTTCTTCCTGGTCGACGAGGCGTGGGAGCGCGGCGTCGATTACTATTCGACAACATGGTTCGATCCGCTCCCTGCCGGCCGGGTGCTCGGGGAGAAGAGCACCAATTATTTGAAAGTCGCCGAAAGTGGCAGAGCGCATTTATCGCGCACTGCCGCGGTCCAAGCTGATTTTTGTGCTTCGCAACCCTGTCGACCGTGCCTGTTCCAATTATCTGTGGTCGCGCCAGAACGGGCTCGAGAACGAACTTTCGAGCGAGCACTTGCACTCGAAAAGCAGCGCGAGCGCGATCTGGTGCCACAAATGCGCTATGCGCGCCCCCACGCTTATTTCTCGCGAGGGCTTTACGCCGAACATTTGGCACGTTTTTTCGCTCATTTCCCGCGCGAGCAGATTCTCGTGCTGCGGCATGAGGACATCGTGGCCCACCCCGGGGATATCGCCGCGGCCTTCCAGCGCTTCGTCGGCGTCACGGAAATACCCGGACTGGCGCGCGATCTCGGACCGATCAACGCCACCAAAGCCCCACCGCCGGAGCTTGTCCCCAAAGTCCTGAGGCGCCGACTGGCCGAGCGCTACGGCGCTGCCAACGCTAAACTCGAGATCCTTCTTGGCTCCAATTTCGACACCTGGAACGCCGATTGACCAGGTGATCTTCAAGCAGAGCCCGCTCGTGTGAGGTCCTTCGGCCGCTGCGCCCGCTGAAGGCAGAAGCGGTCAGGGGAACCTTGCGAGACTTGTACACCCCTCGGCCCCATGCTCGTCAAACGTCTCCCCGCATCGCGGACAGCGCCAAATCCTCGCCTGCTCCTCTGCCAGTCTCGCGCCGCACCGGCAGACCCAACCGACCCATTTCGCCGGCACGCCCGCCACCAGCGCATGTGCCGGGACACCGCGGGTAACGACGGCGCCGGCCGCGACCATCGCATAGGCGCCGATATGAGCGCCCGGCAGGATCACGCACCGCGCTCCAAGGCTCGCGCCATTCTCGACGCGGGTCGGCACGAGCCATCCAGCCTTGGCCTGGTAATCGGGCGGCGACCTGATGCAGCGGCAGTCGGCGACTGCGCGGGAAAACATCGTTTGTAAAACTGACGCCGGGACCGACAAACACGTCATCTCCGATCTCGACCCCGTCCCACACCATCGCCTGGTTCTTTAGAGTGACCCGGTCGCCGATGCGGGCTCCGGTTTCGATGAAGGCATGGTCCCCGATGTTGCAGTCGCGCCCGATCACGGCTCCCTTCATGACGTGCGCGAAAGCCCAGATCTGCGTGCCGGCGCCAACCTCGTCGCTCTCGCAGAGCGCAAGGCGATGGACAAAGATGCCGGCCGGCAGGGGACATGGTTAACCGGGCGAGCCGGTCACCTGACGCCCCCGCCCTGCAAAGCGGCTTCGAGCGCGGCGACGCAGAAATCGACTTGCGCCAGCAGTGAGCTCTGGATAGATCGGCAGACTGAGGCATTGGCGAGCCCAGTTCTCGGCGACCGGGAATGCACCCGCGCGATATCCGAGCGAAGCGTAGGCTTCAAGCTCGTGCAAGGCGAATGGATAGTGGATGCCGGCGCCGATCCCTCGATCGTTGAGGGCTTGCAGCACGTTGTCGCGGCCGGCCAGCCGGACCACATAGAGATGATGGACGCTGCCGGAAGTGTGGGGCGTGCAATGGACCTCGGATATCCCCCGCAATGCCTCGTCATAATGGGCGGCGATCCGTCGCCGGGCGGCATTCCACTCTTCGAGGTGCGTCAGCTTCGCTCGCAATATGGCGGCCTGCAGGGTGTCGAGCCGGCTGTTGAGACCAACCTTCTCGTGATGATATTTTGTCCGTGAGCCGCAGTTGCGCAGGAGCTGAACGCGCTCCGCAATGTCACGGCGGGCTGTCGTCACAAGTCCGCCATCGCCATAAGCGCCCAGGTTCTTCCCCGGATAGAAGCTGAAGCAGCCGATGTCACCCAAGCTGCCGGCGCGTTTGCCGGCGTAAACCGCGCCGTGGGCCTGCGCCGCATCTTCGATGACGGCTAGTGAATGCTCGCGCGGCAATAGCACATACGGCTGCCATGTCGGCACACTGGCCGTACAGGTGAACCGGAATGATCGCCTTTGTCCGGGAAGTGATAGCGCATTCGATCTTCTCGGGATCGATCAACGCGTCATCGTTCCGCACATCTACGATGACCGGCCGCGCCCCGGTCAGCGAAACGGCAAAGGCTGTGGCGGCGAAAGTCATGGCCGGCACGATCACCTCGTCGCCCTCACCGATGTCCAGCGCGCGGCAGGCGAGGTGAAGCGCATCCGTTCCGCTCGCAACGCCGATTGCGAGACGGAACGCCGCAATATTCGGCAAACTCGCTTTCGAAGAGGGATACTTCTTCACCAAGAATAAAGTCGCACCGCTCGACAACTCTGGCGATCGCTGCTTCGATCTCCTCGGATATCGTCTGACGCTGTGCCTTCAGATCGACCAGCGGTATCGAGGGACGAAAATTTGGGAGACGGCTCAAAACGTTCAGACCGGTGCTGAAAGCGGTATTCCGATCGGTAAATCATCTCCGGCGAGAGCGCTGCTCTCAAAAATTCGCCGGACCGGAAAATCGCCGTAATGGTCGTGCACTCACCCAGTTCCGCGGCTTCTTCAGGATGAGATGCTTTGTCGCCGATAACTCGCCTCATGTCAAAGGGCTCGGGGAAGCCCTCGCAGGCCGCGCCAAGGCCTGCCTGCCTGTTCTTTCCCTGCAGAATCAGGAAGAATGAGGCAGCGGCGGCTCGCGGTCACGCGGCGCGGGAGCGAAGCCCGGTCAATCGCCGGCCGCAGCAGCGAGCGGCGCGGCCATGGCGGGAGGGGCAGCCGCGGGCCGGGCGGCGGCAGGACGCGGGGCGAAGGGCGTCCTGGTGTCGGTCCCGTCCACTGCGGTCTTCAGCCGGTCGCGGCCGCGCGACAGGTGCGAGCGCACGGCGCCGACCGAGGTTCCCATGCTCTGCGCCGCCTCCGCATAGGATTTGCCCTCGACGCCGATCAGCAGGACGGCCGAGCGCTGGTTGCTCGAGAGCCGGCGCAGCGCGGCGCCGAGGTCGCGCAACAACAGCCGCAGCTCGCTCGCATGCGCCGTCGACGTCGGCTCTGGTTCGGCAATTTCCTTCAGCGCCGACGCCGAGCGGGCCGATTTGTTCACTCCGGCGAGGAAGCGGTTGCGCATGATCGTGTACAGCCAGGCGCGCAGATCGGTACCCGGCTGCCAGAGATGCGCGTTGGCGAGCGCCTGCACCAGCGTATCCTGGACGAGGTCGTCGGCGTCCGCCTTGTCGCGGTGCCAGCGGCGCACCGTGCGCCGCAAGAACGGGATCTCGTTCTCGATTTGCTGCCGGTATTCGGCGGACGGCGGTCCGGTCCAGCCGCGCCGCTCGGGCCATACAAGAGCCGGCATCGGCCTCGACCACGTAGGCTGTCGAGGCGCTTCTGTGGCGTCTACAACAGAAAGGTCGGAAGCCTCGGTATGTGTCTGCATTTTTCGCAAGTTCCACACCAAAACCGGGAAAAATGCCCCAGTTTCGCAGCGCGACGCGGATTTACTCAGGTAAACGTTGGTTTGTGACGCGTTTCTGAACTCAAAATTGACGCGAAAGCAAACTGTTTTTAACGGATTGTTAAGAAGAGTTACCGTAGGGTTAATTTTTACGGCGCGCGGCGCCGGAAGCGTAAAGAAATAAATCCGTAGTAATCTTGCTGCCGAATGAAAAGATACGCGGGCGTCTCGCCAATCCATCTTTAGTTCTGACGTCAGCCCGGGCGTCTGCGACGCTCGGCAATCGGGGGGCTCGGACCAAGAGCGCGTCAGAATGCCGCGGCGGCAGTCATCCTCCGCGGTCAGGGCGGTGCCGGGTCGGTCCGCACATGGACGACTGCGACGTCGTCGGCGTAGAGCCGCCGCCAGCCCGGCAGATGGTCGAGCAGGAGGGCGGCGGGGCGCTCCGGCGCGATCAAAGTCCAGGCGATGCCGTACTGGTCGAGCAGCTTTGGCAGCTCGTCGCTCTCCAGCAGCATCGCTTGGACATAGCGCTTGATGAATTCGTCGCCGTAAAGCTCGGCCCGCCCGTCGATAAAGGGCGGGATGCCGGAAAAGATCAGGTAGCCGCCAAATCCGTAATCGTTGAGGACCGGGCCGGTCACGTGAGCCGCCTCCACCGCGGCGAGCGCGGCCGCCGGCATCGCTGACGTCCGAGCGGACCGCGGCGCCGTGCAGCACGGCGGCGCTGACCGCCACGAGCAGCGCGCCGGCGAGCGCGACGCCGCGAAGGGACGCCGGCTTTGCCAGCTCCGCCAGGCCGCGGTCGACCGGCCCGGCCGAACGGCCGGCCGCCAATGCCCTCAGCTGCGGGGCGAGCGCCGGGGCGAGCAGCAACGGGGCGACGAGGCCGACCAGCTCGCCGTGGCGGCGATGCTGCAACGCCATGTGCAACAACAACAACAGCATCAACAGCCGGGTCGGCGGCAGCCGCCAGCCTAGCGCGAAACCGACGAACAGCATGACGGCGAGCCACAGTTCGAGCGGCTCGAAGGACTGGAAATCGGGGCTGCGCCATTCGACCAGCTGCCCCATCGCAAAGCTCATCCCGGTGAGGCGGAACGGCAGCAACAGCCCGGCGACGCCATAGGGGGTGAGGAGCGCCGCACCGACCGCCAGCACGCCGAACAAGGCCCAGCCGCACGCCGCCCGGCGCCGGATGCGCCAATCCGGGGCGAGCAGCACCGCCTCGGCCGCCAACAGCCCCGCGAAGCCGAGCCCGAACAGGTAGCCGCCGTGCAGATTGGCCCACAAGACCATCAGCGCGGCGAGCCAGGCCGCCGGCGCCCGATCCTCGCTGCGCGCCCATACCAGCCCCGCCACCCAAGCGACGAGGATCGGCAGGGTGAAGACGTGCGGCCGCGCCAGCACATGCGGAATGACGAGGGTAACGGCAAGCGCCGTGGCGATCATCGCGTGCACCGGTAGCAGGCTGCGCAGCAGCTGGCGCAGCAGCATCGCCACCGCCGCAGCGACACAGAAGGCGGTCACCGCGACCAGCCCGGCCCAGCCGAATGTGTCGAACAACCAGGCGAGCAGGACTTCGCCCAGCCATTCATGAGCGACCCAGGGCGCCTGCGCCATCGTCCCCGAAAAGATGCCGTGATGGGGCACCGCGCCGTGCGCGATGATCCAACGCCCGACGGCGATGTGCAAATAGGTGTCGGGATCGTGCAACACCGCGCCGCCGTGCCCGGCGATGAGGGCATAGACCCCAAGGCCAAAGATCAGCGGCAGGGAAAGGCCGTAACGGCTGCGGCCAAGTGCCGGGGTCGCAATGATACGCATACTGCAGGCTTACTGCGGGGCGCGGGATGGAATCGACGATTTCAATTAGGTCATTCGTCATCGCCGCGAAAGCGGCACGTCGATCCGTCGCCGCCTCTATCCCCAGCAGGCCTCCGTAAGCCACCGAGAGCGAAATCCGGTTATCGCTTCCTTAACTACTCGGCGGGCAGGGTGGGCCGGCACCGATCATGGCCCGGATGCATGTCGCTTCAGCTCCACCTTGTTCCTCTCGCCGGGTTTGCCGGATTGATGTTGATCGCCGCCGTCGAGGATCTACGCCGGCTGGTGATCCCGAACGCGGTCGTCTTGGGCTTGTGCATGCTGTGGCCGCTCCAGCTTGCCGCGGCTCCCACCATTTCCCTTTCCGGCAGCGCCGTCGCCGCCCTCTGCGCGGCGGCAGTATTTGGCGCCGGGGCGCTGTTGTTTTCGCGCGGGCTGATCGGCGGCGGCGACGTCAAGCTGCTCACCGCGGCGACCCTGTGGGCAGGGCCCGGCCTGACCCCGGCGCTGCTGATCGTCACCGCGGTCCTCGGCGGTCTTCTGACCCTGGCTCTGTTGTCGCCGCTGGCGCTGCGCGCCGTCTTTGCGCCGGCAGCGGCGGCCAGCGCCGCAAAGCGGATGCCGGTGCCGTACGGCGTCGCGATCGCCGGCGCCGCTCTGATCGTGACTATCCCGCCAAACCTCAGCTGAAGCCGGCCCGATGCGCGCACGCACCGTGATCCTGTTCCTGGTCGCCATCCTGCTGGCCGGCGGCACCGCAATGCTGGTGCGCTCCTGGCTGGCGCAGCAACGCACGGTCGAGGCGGAGGCGGCGCCGATGCCGCCACCCCCCGTGCAGAAATTCGTCCTCGTCGCCCGCAGCGCCATTCCCCGCGGGCAGATCCTGAAGCCGGCCGACCTCGAGTGGCAGCTGTGGCACGATGGCGGCATCAACCACGCCTATATTCAAAAGGGCACCAAGACGATCGAGGATTTCACCGGCTGGGTCGCACGCGACCCGTTCGCGCCGGGCGACCCGATCACCGAAGGCAAGATCGTCCAGCCCGGTAAAAGCGGGTTTCTTGCGGCCGCGCTTCAGCCCGGCATGCGCGCCGTCTCAGTGCCGGTCACCGTCACCTCGGGCATCTCCGGCTTCGTCTTCCCGGGCGACCAGGTCGATATCTTGATCACCCAACCGCTGCCGGCGAGCGGCGGCAAGGGCGAGGGCTGCAGCACCAGGCATCGGAGACGGTGCTGCACGATGTGCGGGTGCTGGCGGTCGACCAGAAGCTCGACAGCAAAGGGGGCGAGGCGATCGTCGCCCACACCGCGACCCTCGAAGTGACGCCGAAGCAGAGCGAGATCATCGCCGTCGCCAGCGAGATGGGCAAGTTGTCGCTCAGTCTTCGCAGCCTGACCACTCCGCCCGGCGAAGAGACCACCACCGATTCTGCCGACAACCCCGGCTCGGGCACCTTCACTCTCGACAGCGAGGTCAGCCGGCTCCTCAGCTCGAAAGGATAATCACGATCACCGTATTGCGCGGAACCGGCAAATCGGAGACTACTACCGAGTCGCAACCTGCGTCTCGAGGTCTTTGATGCGCGCTTTGCCGCTCGCCGGTCTTGCCGGATCGCTGATTTTCGCCGCCTTCGGCGCGCCGCCCGCGGCGGCTCAGACCACCGCGCCGCCAGCCGATGGGCGCGGCGCCGTGGCCGTCGCCCCGCAGAACGCGACGCGACCCTTGCGCGGCGGCGCCAGCCAGGTCGCGGCCAATGGCGCGCCGATCGTGCTCGAGGTCAACAAGGGCACGTTGATCCGCCTCTCCGCCCCGGCGGCGACGGTCTTCATCGCCAATCCCGACATCGCCGATGTCCAGGTCAAGTCGCCCTCGCTGATCTACATCAGCGCCAAGTCGCCCGGCGAGACCGTGATTTATGCGGTCGACGCCAGCGACAGCGTGCTGTTGAACTCGCCGGTCCGGGTCGAGCACGATCTGTCGCGGCTGCGCTCGTCGTTGCGGCAATTGGCGCCGGGCGAGCAGATCTCGGCCAATTCGGTCGACGGCAATCTCGGTGCTGAGCGGCGTCGCGTCGGATGCCGGCAAGGCGGACAAGGTGCAGCGCGCTCGCCGCCGCGATCGCCGGCGAGGCCAAGGGCTCGCAGGTGATCAATCGAATGACGGTCGCCACCCCGAACCAGGTCAACCTGCAGGTGCGGATCGCCGAAGTGAACGTTACGAAATTGAACGAGATCGGGGTCAATTGGTCAGAAGGTCGGCTCGACGATATAAGCTTTTTGACCACCAACCCGGTGACGATCGTGGCCGAAACCACCAACACCCTAATTGCCGGGCACACTACCGGGACAGCCGCCAATGCCGATCGATCAGACGCGCTCGCGCAGGAGGGGCTCATCACGAGCCTGGCCGAGCCGAACCTGACCGCGATGTCCGGTCAGACCGCCAGCTTTCTCGCCGGCGGCGAGTTCCCGGTGCCGATCTCCGGCGCCTCCGCCGCCACCGGGGGTTTCCCGACGATCTCCGTCGAATTCAAGGATTTCGGGGTCAGCCTCGATTTCACGCCGACGATCATCGACGCCAACCATCTCAACCTGCGGGTTCGGCCCGAGGTCAGCGAGCTGTCGACCGACGGCGAGGTGTCGGTGCCGCTCACCAGCACTGCCACGGTGACGATCCCCGCCCTGACCGTCCGCCGTGCCGAGACCACGGTCGAGCTCGCCAGCGGCGAAAGCTTCGCGCTCGCCGGCCTGCTGCATGCACACCACCCAGCAGCACATCTCCAAGGTCCCGTGGATCGGCGATATCCCGATCCTCGGCGCGGCTGTTTCGCTCGGACCACTTCCAGCGCGACGAGACCGAACTCGTCGTCATCGTCACCCCCTATCTCGTCAACCGTCAGCGACGCGCGCTCGCGGCCCCGACCGACGGCTTCGTGCTGCCGCACGATGCGCAACGGGTGTTATTCAGCGACAAATACCGCCAGGGGCTGCCCGCGACCCGCGCGCGGCCCGCTTGATGCCGGCGGCAAGGGCCTGATCGGTCCCGGCGGCTTCCGCCTGGATTGAGGGAGGAATGTCATGAAGATCCGCCTCTACCCGATTGCCCTCCCGTTGCTGCTGGGGCTCGCGGCGTGCGTCACCGAATACAGCAAGAGCGAAGCCCCGGCCGCGCTGCAGGTCGACGGCGCCGAGAGCCGGGTCGAGATCGCCTTTGCCGGCGGATCGGCTCGCCTCGCCGCGGGCGAAGCCCGCGGCTCGACGGCCTGGTGCTGGCCGGAAACATCCGCCCCGCCGATCGCGTCACGATCGCCGCGGCCGGCCCCCCGGCGCTCGCCGAGCGGCGCGTCGCCGCGATTTCGCGCGAGCTGCTGCGCTACGGCATCGTCGCCAGCACGGAGACCGCTCGACACGGTGCCGCCCAATCGGGCGATCGTCGCGGTCGGCCGCTACACAGTGACCTTGCCGGCCTGCCCGAATTGGAGCCAGTCGCCGGCCGCCGAGTTCACCAACGCGCTGTCGAGCAATTACGGCTGCGCCAATGCGACAAATCTCGGCCTGATGGTGGCGAGCCCGGCCGACCTCGTCGAGCGGCCGCCCGCTCGCGCCAGCCGACGGCCGGCCCGCCGTCACCGCCGTCGAGCGCTACATGACCGACCGGGTCAAGCCGCCGCCGTCGCCCACGGCCTCGCCCTTTGCCGCGTCGACCGGCGGTGGAGGCGGCGGCGCCCCGCCGGGTGCTGGAGCGGGAGCGGGAGCCGCAGCCGGAGCTGCAGTAATGAAATCATCGCGTGCCGCTGCATGCGCACAAGCCCGAACGCGAGGGCATCCTCGCGGTTCTCCACGAGCCAGTCGACAATCGATCGGGTTCAGGGGATCATCCGCGAGCTGCAACTGGATGACGAGCTGACCGTCACCGATACTCTCGATGCAGCGTTGCGACGCATCCGCTCGGGTGCGGCCCCGCGCATTCTGCTCGTCGATCTTGGCAACTCGACCGCTCCGATCGCCGAGGTCAGCGCCGCGCGCGCCGTCGGCGGCCCCGATCTCAAGCTCGTCGTGCTCGGCACGGTCAATGATGTCGCTTGGTTCCGCGACCTGCTCTCGGCCGGCGCCAGCGACTATCTGGTCAAGCCGTCGACCCGCGAAGCATTGACCGCGGTGTTGGAAAGGACCTCGTTAGGAACGACCCCCGACGGGTTGGGGCAGGTAATCGTCTTCATCGGCAGCCGCGGCGGGGTCGGCGCGACAACCTCGGCCGTCTCCTGCGCCTGGCTGATGGCCACCGAGCGGCGTCAGCGGGTCGCGCTCGTCGATCTCGACCTGCATTTCGGGACCGTCGCTTTGAAGCTGGACCTCGACCCGGGCAGCGGGTTGTGCGAGGCCCTCGAGCAGCCGTCGCGCATCGACAGCCTGTTCATCGAGCGCGCGATGATCAAGGTCAGCGACAATTTGCGCGTCCTGGCCGCCGAAGCCTCGGCCGCACAGCAAATCGTCGTCGATGCCGGCGCGGTCGACATGCTGCTCCACGAATTGCGCCGCAAATTCGGCCGCGTCGCGGTCGATCTGCCGCGCGGCGCCGGCCCGATGCAGCGCGTCGTGCTGGCCGCCGCGAGCCAGGTGGTCGTGTTCTGCGAGCACAGCCTCGCCGGTCTGCGCGATACCATCCGGCTGCAGACCCTCGTGCGCGAGCAGGCGCCTCAGGCCCGGCTGTGGCTCGTCGAGGCGGGGGCCAGCGGCGAGCGTGCCCCGATCGGCAAGAGCGAGTTCGAAAAAGGCATCGGCAAATCGCTCGACGTGAGCCTTTCCTACGACCCCAAATCGGCCAGTGGCGCAGCCAATTCCGGCCAGCCTCTGCCGGCTGCGGCCCCGCGCAGCGCGATCGTGCGCGAATCTGAGGCAGCTGACGGCACTGCTGGTCGGTCCCGCGCCGGCCGCTGCCAAACGCCGGGTCTTCGCGCTTCCGTCACTATGGTAGGGTTCTTCAAGCGCCCAGCGGCCGAAGAGACGCTCGACGCGCGCATCGCCGTGCTGTCGCGGCGGGCGCAGCCGCCGGCGAATGCTCCAGATCGAAGAGCGGCCTCACTCCCTCCGGTTGTCCCGGACAGCGTGGAAGCGAAAACGCGCCGGAGATCACTCGCGCTGCGACGCCGGACATCGCTCTGATGACGGTGCCGGACATCGCCGTTGCGGCAGCTCCCACGCGAATGCCGACTGCAGTCTCGCCGTCGGCTCTCTCCGAGGAGGATCGCTTTCTCCTGGCGCGTGAAGAGCTGCTTGCTCGACTGACCGCTGAACTAAGTCCCGAGCGCATCAGCATTCTCAGTCGCGGCGAACTCGCCAAGGTCGTCGATGCCGCGGTCCAGGCCCATTTTGTCCGCAAAGGGGTCGAGGCGGACCCGATCGTCCGCCGCGACCTGATTACCGCGCTGATCAAGAGTCTTCTCCAACCCGCCAGAACCCCGGCCATTGCCGATGACGGGGGCTCGCGGCGGTCGTCCAACCGTTCTGCGGTCGAGACGGCAAAGGCCCAGATCCAGCCGCTCGTCATCGAACATATGGACGTTGCCGCCGCCGCGGAGATGCCGCGCGCCGTCTTCGAGGCCCAGCTCACCGGTTGGGTGAAGGACCTGCTGACCGAAACCAAGATCCAGCTCAACTTCGTCGAGCAGCATGAGCTAGTCGAGTCGCTGGTCGCCGACATGCTGGGGCTCGGGCCCCTCGAACCGTTGATCGAGGACGAGACCGTGACGGACATCATGGTCAACGGTGCTCGGCAGGTCTATGTCGAGCGGCGCGGCAAGCTGGAACTGACCGGCGTGCGCTTTCGCGACGACGACCACGTCATGAACGTGGCGACTAGGATCGTCACGCGCGTCGGCCGTCGCATTGATGAATCGACGCCGCTTGTCGATGCGCGCCTGCTCGACGGCAGCCGGGTCAATATCATCGTTCCGCCGCTGGCGATCGACGGACCGTCGATCTCGATCCGCAAATTTTCCAAAAAGACGATCACCCTCGACACAATGGCGCAACAGGCCAACATCTCGCCGCAGATGGCGACCCTTCTCAAGGTCGCCGCGCGCTGCCGCCTCAACATCCTGATATCCGGCGGCACCGGTTCAGGCAAAACTACATTGCTCAATGCCTTGTCCCGGTTGATCGACCCGGCCGAGCGGACCGTCACGATCGAAGATGCGGCTGAATTGCAGTTGCAGCAGCCGCATGTGGTGCGGCTCGAAACGCGGCCGCCGAACCTCGAGGGGAGCGGCGAGATCACGATGCGCGATCTCCTCCGCAATGCTCTGCGCATGCGCCCCGACCGAATCATTCTGGGTGAGATCCGCGGCGCCGAAGCGCTCGACGTGCTGCAGGCGATGAACACCGGCCACGACGGGTCGATGAGCACGATCCACGCCAATACGCCGCGCGAGGCTCTGACCCGGCTCGAAAACATGGTCGGCATGACCGGGATCAACCTGCCGTCGCGCGCCGTGCGGACCCAGATCGCCGCCGCGGTCCACCTGATCGCGCAAGTAAACCGGATGCGCGACGGCATTCGTCGCGTCACGCACATCATGGAAGTCGTCGGCACGGAGGGCGATGTCATCACCACCCAGGAGCTGTTTCATTTTCAGTTCCAAGGGGAGGCGACCGATGGGAAGTTGCGCGGTGTATTCAACTCGAGCGGAATTCGTCCGTTTTTCCTGCCGCGAGCGGAGTATTACGGGCTCGATCGCGCCTTGCTCGAGATAATTTAGGGATAGCCGTGTGATTTAGGCGTCATTCTGCCCCGTTTACTCGCCCGGCTTGAGTTCCACTTAAGCCTGCGTTCTGCCAAGTCGCCAGTACTGAAACGCGCACTAAATATCTTGTTTCACCGTTACTTAAAGATTTCGGCGCAGGCTGCGCAAGCTTGCTTTGTTGACGTCAAGGAAACTCCGTTGCGTAGAGTTCTTGCGAATTTGGTCAGAGACCATTCCGGGGTTACGGCGATCGAGTATGCGTTGCTTGCGGCATTGATCTCGCTCGCGGCAGTCGGCGTCTTCACCCTGGTCGGCACCAATATAAGCACTCTGTTCAGCACCATCGCCGGCAAAGTCTGAGACAATTTGAGCAATCTAGTTTGTGAATTATGCAGACGTCCCGCTCGCTGGCCGCCGCGCGGCTTTGGGAGGGTTGGCGCGGCAGATGCGATGCAAAGAGGGACCTGAAGATGCGTATACCGCTCGATCCGGAGACGCGGATCGCGCTCGCTTGCGCGGCAAGTCTCGGTTTCGTTCTCTGCCTGGTCGCCTATGCGCTGAGCGAGGGCGCCAGCGGCCGGCGCTTCAAGCGGCGTGTGGCCAGAGTACGCGATAGGGCGCAGGGGGTCGCTTCTGTCGAAGCAGTCATCACCCGGTCGCTCGCACGACAGCAAAGCGCGACGCCCAGGATTGATCGGATCGCCCGACAATGGCTGCCACGCCGGGATATGCTCGCTCACCGTCTCGCACGCACCGGGCGACGGATCAGCGTCGGTCAATATGCGATGACCGCCGTCGGCCTTGCGCTGCTGGTCGCAATTACGCTCGCTTCGACTACTCCGATCGGCGTCGTCGCCAGCCTTCTCGTCGGTCTCCTGATCGGAACCGCGTTGCCCCACATGGCGGTCGGCCGGATGGGAAAGCGCCGGGTCGCCGCCTTTGTCGCCCTGTTTCCCGAAGCCATCGACCTGATGGTGCGGGCGCTCCGTTCGGGCCTGCCGATCAGCGAAGCGATCGTCGGCGCGGGCCGTGAAATCGGTGATCCGGTCGGCAACGAGCTGGGTCGAGTCGAGGGGGGCATGCGGATGGGACGCGATCTCGAGAGCCTGCTGTGGGAGATCGCCAACCGAATCGACGTGCCGGAGTTTCGCTTCTTCATCATCGCGCTCAGCGTTCAGCGCGAAACCGGCGGCAACCTTGCCGAAACCCTCGCCAATCTCGGCGACGTGCTGCGCCGGCGCCGGCAGATGCGCGCCAAGGTGCGCGCCATGTCGAGCGAAACGCGGGCGACCACGATGATTCTGGCCGGCATGCCCGTCCTGGTCATCTTAATGCTCGCGCTGACCTCGCCGCATTACCTGATGCCGCTTTACACCGATGTTCGTGGCTTTCTTCTCGACGGCCTGGCGCTGACAATGCTCGCTACCGGGGTTGGCATCATGACCAAGATGGCGCGGTTCGAGATATGAGGAACACTCACATCGCCGATTGGCTGCCGGCGGGAGCCGGGCTGGACGACGTCATCGTCGTGCTCGCCTCGCTGGCCACCCTGGCAATGTTCTTCGCGATGTGGCAGGCACTGCGGCCGAACAGCGCCTTCGAGCGGCGTCTCGAGCAGATTATCCAGCGCAAGGAAACGCTGCGCCAATCGGCGCTCGTAAATCGCCGCAGCCCGCATCGTCGGACACCGGTCGGATTGATGCGCGAGGCTGTGCTGCGGCTCAATCTGCTGCGCTCGCGGCATGCCGCCGAAGCGCGCCAGATGCTGGCACGTGCCGGCTTCCGATCGCAGGATGCGATGGTCAGGTTTCTGTTTGCACAGATCAGTCTGCCGTTCGTCTTCGGCGCGCTGATATTGCTGGACACTCACGTGCTGCATCTGTTGCCGTTGCCGTTGCCGTCGCAATTCGCGGTCCTGCCGGCCGTGGCGGGGGTCCTGTTCGGCTTTTACGCTCCGAAAATCTACCTGAGGAACACCGCCGACAAGCGTGCCAGGCAGCTCCAGCTGGCATTGCCCGACGGGCTCGATCTGATGGTGATCTGCGCCGAAGCCGGGCTTAGCCTCGACGCCACCTTGGTTCGGGTATCGCGCGAGCTCGGCAACACCTGGCCCGAACTCGCCGAAGAGTTCGGCATCACCGCGGCCGAGCTGACCTTTCTGCCGGACCGCCGCATGGCGTTCGACAATCTCAACGGCCGAACCAACTCCGACGGCATCCGCGGGGTCGTCAATACACTGCAGCAGACCGCCAAGTTCGGGACGCCCCTCGCCCAGTCATTGCGCGTCCTCGCCGCCGAGATGCGCACGGCGCGGATGACCCGCGCCGAAGAGAAGGCGGCGCGGCTGCCGGCCCTGCTGACGATCCCGATGATGATTTTTATTCTGCCGACGCTGTTTATCGTGCTGCTCGGCCCGGCGGCGCTAAACGTGATGGACACGTTCAAACATTAGCCCGGGGACGGCGCGCCGCCGGCCTCTCAAAGAGGCTGAACCGAGAAACCTCACTACCCGGACAGAAGCCCCTCTCCGCCCGTAGAGGGTGAAGGGGAGCCTAGCCTTAGCCCGGACGCGTCATCGCCCCTTACGAAGCTCTGGCGGGGCTACTGGACAGGATTGCTTGGCTGCGGGCTTCCGGCGACAGTTCGCGCAGCGATTGGTAATAGGCCAAGTTGTGTTCCACTGCGGCGTCGTCGAGATCGATGCGGCCGAGCCGGGCCGCCTCTGCCGTGTTGCCGTTGAGGCCGTAAATCAGCGCCAGGGTCTGCCGCTCCTGAGCCGAGCCGGCTGAGGACATCGCGAGCGGCTGCAGAACGGATATCGCGTTCGGGTAGTTGCCGCTGAGTGACAGCGACAAGGCGAGATCGACGGTCAGGGCCGGGTTGCCCGGGGCACGGACGAGCCCGTCGCGATAGTGAGCTTGCGCTTCCTCATGCCGTCCCGCCAGATCCTTAGTGACGCCGAGCAGGAGCATGAGCTTCGGGTCGTCGGGGCTCTGCTCCATCGCCTTGGAGAGCGGCGACAGGGCCAATTGAGGCTTGCCGGTCTTCAAAAATGCTTTGGCCAGTCCGACCTGGGCACCCTGGGTGTCACCAGGCCTGACCAAGGCTGCGTTGTAACTGACGATCGCCTCGTTGACGGAGCCCATCTGGAGCAGCACATCGCCAGCCGCAATCAGAGAGGCGGGATCCTGGGGCGCCATTTCGGCGGCGCGCCGGTAGATGCCGAGGGCATTGGGCAGATCGCCGCCGGATTGGGCCGCGGCGCCGATCCGCATCAGCATCGGGTAGGTCGGGGTCGGGCCGCCGCCGTCGCGGCCGTCGACGCTCAGGGGGTCGAGGTGAACCGGCGAGCCCACGCACCCTGCAAGCATCAGCGCGCCGACAATCGAGGAGAACAAAATTACCGGCGCAGATTTCCCCCTCATTCTGCGCGAGCCCCGCCGCTTGCTAGAGACCATAAGACAATCGATTTACAGTCCGCCCCCGGACAGCATTTATGCAATGAGCGTCAGAGTTGCGTCCAGAATTTCTTTCTTCGCCGAAACTGCCTGGAATTCGCGTCTTCGCACAACCCGGGATACCCGGGAATCCGGCGAATCGGGGTGGTCAAAACAGGATCTACTCCGCGGCCTGATCTTGGCCCTTGGCGGCGATGGCGCGCTCGAGAGCGGCCAAGGCCGCCTCGGCGCGAGAGGCGTCGGGACCGCCCGCCTGGGCCATGTCGGCACGGCCGCCGCCGCCCTTGCTGCCGAGCGCTTCGGCGCCGAGCCGAACCAGCTCCACCGCGTCGAAACGGCCGGTCAGATCGGCGGTAACGCCGACGACGATCGCCGCCTTGCCGTCGGCTCGCGAGACGGCGGCGACGACGCCCGAGCCGATGCGGCGCTTCAGATCATCCGCCAGGGATTTGAGCTCGCGCCCGGGCACGCCGTCGACGACCCGGCCGTCGAATGCGACGTCGCCGATGCGTTTCTCGGTCGATCTGGTCGAAGGGCCTGCATTCGCCAGCGCCCGGCGGGCTTCGGAAAGCTCGCGCTCGAGCCGGCGGCGCTCCTCGACGAGGTTCACGATACGGGTCGGCAATTCCGAGGGTGTCGTCCGCAGCGCCGCTGCGGCCTCGCGCAAAACCCCCTCTTCTTCGGCGAGATATGCCTCGGCCGCGGCCCCGGTCAGAGCTTCGATCCGGCGCACGCCCGAGGCGATCGCCATTTCGCCGACAATCTTGAACAGCCCGATGTCGCCGGTGCGGCCGACATGCGTGCCGCCGCACAGCTCGACCGAGAAGGGCCGCTCGTCATCACTCGCTCCGCCCATCGCGACAACCCGGACCTCGTCGCCGTACTTCTCGCCGAACAGTGCCAGCGCCCCTTCGGCGACGGCGCGGTCCGGGGTCAACAAGCGGGTGCGCACGGCGCTGTTGGCCCGAATGCGCTCGTTGACCTCGGCCTCGATCGCCCGGATGTCCTGCTGCGTCAACGGCCGCGGGTGACTGAAATCGAAGCGCAGCCGGTCGGGGGCGACGAGCGAGCCCTTTTGCGTAACATGCTCGCCAAGGCGCCGGCGCAGCGCCTCGTGCAGCAGATGAGTGACCGAGTGATTGGCGCGCAGCAGCCGACGGCGCAAGCCGTCGATACGAAGCTCGACGGCATCCCCGACCTTAAGGGCGCCGTGGGTGAGCTCGCCGAGATGGACATGCAGATCGCCGGCTTTTTTGACGGTGTCGCGCACCGCCAGCTCGGCGCCGTCCGCGGAAAACATTACGCCGGCATCGCCAACCTGGCCGCCTGATTCCGCATAGAAAGGCGTCTGGTTGAGGATGACCGCGATGTCGTCGCCGGCGGCGGCCTCGGCGACGCGCTCGCCATCCCGCACGATCGCCACCACGACGCCTTCGGCGAATTCCGTCTCGTACCCCAGGAACTCGGTGGGGCCGACCTCCTCGCGCAACCCGAACCACACCGCCTCGGTCGCCGCCTCGCCGGATCCGACCCAAGAGGCGCGCGAGCGCTTGCGCGCCGCTCCCATCTCTTCATTGAATTTCTCGATATCTACGCCGATCCCGCGCGGCCGCAGAATGTCCTGCGTCAAGTCGAGAGGAAAGCCGTATGTATCGTAGAGGGCGAATGCGACGCTTCCGTCCAACGTTTTGTCGTCTTTCAGGCCCTTGCCTTCGGCCATCTCTTCGAGAAGAGCGAGCCCGCGATCCAAGGTCTGTTTGAATCCCTCCTCTTCAAGCTTGAGCGTTTCGGAGATCAGCGGCTGCGCGCGCAGCAATTCGGGATAGGCCGCGCCCATCTGCTGCACCAGAGCCGGCACCAGCCGCCAGATCAGCGGGTCACGGCAACCAAGAATATGCGCATGGCGCATCGCGCGGCGCATGATCCGGCGCAGCACATAGCCGCGCCCTTCCTTGCTCGGCAACACGCCGTCGGCGATCAGAAAGGCCGAGGCGCGAAGGTGATCGGCGATGACGCGATGCGAGACCGCATGCGGCCCGTCCGGCGCTAACCCCGAGGCTTCGGCCGAAGCGAGGATCAGCGCACGGAACAGGTCGATGTCGTAATTGTCGTGCTTGCCCTGCAAGACCGCGGCGATGCGTTCGAGCCCCATGCCGGTATCGACCGAGGGACGCGGCAGCGGAACCCGCTCACCCGGGCTCACCTGGTCGAACTGCGTGAAGACGAGGTTCCAGATTTCGATGAAGCGGTCGCCCTCCGCATCGGCACTTCCTGGGGGACCCCCGGGAATGGACGGGCCGTGATCGTAGAAGATCTCCGAGCAAGGACCGCACGGTCCGACGTCGCCCATCATCCAGAAATTGTCCGAGGTGGCGATGCGGATGATCTTCGATTCCGGCAACCCGGCGATTTTCGCCCACAAGGTGGCCGCCTCGTCGTCTTCGGCATAGACCGTCACCAACAGGCGGTCGCGCGCGAGCCCGAACTCGCGGGTGATCAGGTTCCACGCCAGCTCGATGGCCCGGTCCTTGAAATAATCGCCGAACGAGAAATTCCCGAGCATCTCGAAAAACGTATGGTGCCGGGCGGTATAGCCGACGTTTTCCAGATCGTTATGCTTGCCGCCGGCGCGCACGCATTTCTGCGCGGTGGCGGCGCGCTGATAGGGCCGCTTTTCCAACCCGGTGAAGACATTCTTGAACTGCACCATGCCGGCATTGGTGAACAGCAATGTCGGATCGTTGCGCGGCACGAGCGAACTCGAGGGGACGATCTCGTGGTCGTGGCGCGCAAAATAGTCGAGAAACGCGGAGCGGATGTCGTTAGTCGTCTGCATAGACAAATTCTGGCCCTCCGCGGCGGTCATACAAGGGGCATACAAGGGGCGAGCATTTAGCCCCGGCCATCGGCGTTTTGTACAGACCGAGCTGATTTGACGAAGCCGGATGGGCTGGTGGGGATGCGGTGCGGCGCGTTTAACGCGCGGTAAACGAACGACAGCTTAAGCTGAGCACCACCTCGCACGCGGTCGACACGGTGGAAGCGCACCAAGCATTCTTAGGGAAGGCGTCGAGCAAGCTGGCGTATCGCCTGGTGATCCCGATCGGTGCGGCGTGCCTCTATGCGATCATGGCGGGGCTCTGGCTCTCGGGGGCGCACTCTCTTTATTTCAGTGCCCTGCGTGTGATCGGCGTCGAACCGTTCAGCTTTCCTTTTCTCGACACCCACGCCGTTCTGGCGGCCGCCGAATGCGCGCGACAGGGGATCGAAGTTTATTTCTCCAATCCCTGTGACGCGCTGGGGCGCCCGCACGGCTATTCGCCGCTGTGGCTGGTGATCGTGCCGGGGTCTCTTGGGACTGGGGCGACTGGGTGGGTGGGGGCGAGCCTCGACCTGCTGTTCCTTCTGTCATTGGCTGCCATGCTGCGCCCGCGCACCGCCAGGGAGCTGTTTATCCTCGGCGCGGCGGCGGTTTCGCCAATGACCATTTACGCTTTGGAACGCGCCAACAATGATCTCGTGGTGTTCCTGCTGGTGATCTTCGGTGCGATCCTCTTCACCGCACCCCGGCCCTTGCGGCTGTTCTCCTATGGGCTCTTCGTGGCCGCCGGCCTCCTCAAATACTATCCGCTCGTGCTGTTGATCCTTGTCGCACGCGAAAGGCGGCGGGAGGCGCTAGTCACCGCGGCCGCAGCCGGTTTCATGCTGATCTTGTTCGGCGTCGCGTTTTACCCGAAACTTAGAGCGGCGCTGGCGAGCATCCCTGCCGCAGCCTCTTATTTCACCGACGCCTTCTCCGCCCGAAACCTGCCGTTCGGGTTTGCGGAAGCCTTGGCCGGCAGCGTCTGGCGCACGCTGATCGCGATGTCGCTACTGGGCGCGCTCTTGGGGCTGGCAGTTGCGCGAACGCTTCGCACGGTTCGGCTGCTCGGGCGCGAGCAACTCGACTGGGCCGCGGGCGAGGCGCAGTTTCTCGTCATCGGTGGCTTGTTGGTCGCGGCCTGCTTCTTCGCCGGCCAGAACGTCGGTTATCGTGGCATTTTTCTTCTTCCGGTGCTGTCCGGGCTCGTCTGCCTCCATCGCTCGGTCAAAGACCGAGAGGTGCGGCGGTTTTGCGGCCAGATGATCGCCGCGGTGCTCTTCGTCATGTGGGAGGAGTGCTTCCGCCGTGCCCTCCACGCCATTGTCTCCCCGGTCCCGGGCGAAGGGCTGAGCTCGCGGACCGAGGTGTTCTTTTGGATCGGCCGGGAGCTGGTGTGGTGGTGGCTCGTTGTCGGGCTCGCCGCACTTGTTTTGTCGTACCTTTGGCGATTGCCTTTGGCTGAGATGTTCGGAAGAGCTGGCCGAGATCCCGGCCCCTTCCCCAGCCTGACAGTCTAACGTAGCCGCGCTGCGACGGCCGGAAGACCGGCGATGTCGATGCCGTGCTGGGCGGCTTTGGAGATCAGCGGGAGCGCGTCGTCCCCCTCGCGCATGCGGGTCAAAGCCCACAGCAGCGCCGAGCGCGTTCCGCTGCGGCAATGCGCCACGACCGGCCCCGGTGCATCCCGCAACGCTGCGGCGAAGGCGTCGACATCGGCCCGCGACAATGTGGCGGCGGTGATCGGGATGTGGTGGTAGACGATCCCGAGCGCCTCGGCAGTGCGCGCCGCCTCGGCGGCCGGAAGCTGTCCGGGGTCTTCGCCATCGGGACGATTGTTGATGATCGTGCGCACGCCGGCCCCGGCGAGCGCATCGATGTCTGCCCGGTCGAGCCCGCCCGCGACGCTCACTCCAGGGGCCAACGCAAACAGCTGGGCTGGCATGCCCGTCCTCCGCAATGATCTAGGCGCAGACTGGCAGCCCCAGGCGGCGGCGTCACCAATAAAATCAGGCGGCGAATTGCGGCGGGCGCTGGACAAAATCGCCGGCTCGGATCCAGAACCGCTCCAGGCGGCGGAGCGCGGCGTTGGCCCCTTGCAGATCTTCGGCGCTGACGGCGGCTTGCGGCAGCATCCCGGCGTGGCGCCGATGCATCGCGGTCAGGCTGTCGCGCAACCTGATGCCCTTCTCGGTCAGGCGGACATGGATCGAACGGCGATCGTGCAACGAGCGCTGCTGCGCCAGATACCCGTTCTCGACCATCTTTTTGACATTGTAGGAGACGTTCGAGCCGAGATAGCAGCCCCGCAACGTCAGCTCGCCGACTGTCATCTCGGCGTCGCCGATATTGAACAGCATCATTCCCTGGACGTTGTTGATGTCGTAAATCCCGAGCCCTTCGAGCTCAAGCTTTACGACCTCTAGAAAATGACGATGGAGTCGCTCGACGAGCGAAATCACCTCAAGATACGCGGTATTCATCCGAGCCTCGCTTGCCGCGATAAAGCGGTAATCTTACCGCCGGTTTGTAAATTTATCGTTTCAAATTTTACGGTCGGATTTGCCGATTAAACGATAGATCCCGGAAAAATCGAGACCTCCGGCACCCTCATCGACAAACAACTGGTAAAGACTGGCGGCGGCTGCGCCGAGGGGGGTAGCCGTCGCGGTTGTCCCTGCCGCCTGCTGCGCGAGCCGCAAGTCCTTCAACATCATCGCCGCGGTGAAGCCGGGTGCGTAGTCGCGGTTCGCCGGGGATGCCGGAACCGGTCCCGGCACCGGGCAATAGCTGCTCAGGGCCCAGCATTGCCCGGATGATTTGGAGCTGATGTCGAACAAGGTCTGCGCCTCGAGCCCGAGCCGCTCGGCAAGCGAAAACGCCTCGCAAACCGCGATCATCGAGACGCCGAGGATCATGTTGTTGCAGATCTTGGCGGCCTGGCCGTTGCCGGCCGGGCCGGCATGCACGATCGTCCGGCCCATTGCTGCCAATGCCGGCTGGGCGCGGGCGAAGATTTCGGCCTCGCCGCCGACCATGAAAGTAAGGCTCGCCGCTTCCGCCCCGGCGACCCCGCCCGAGACCGGGGCGTCGAGCATGTCGAAGCCCGCCCCTTTCGCCGCCGCCGCCACCGCCCGCGCGGTCTCGACATCGATCGTCGAGCAGTCGATCAGCAATGCGCCGCGGCGGGCGCGGGCAAGAACGCCGCCCTCCTCTAGATAGACGGAGCGCACCTGTGGCCCGGCGGGAAGCATGGTTACCACGATGTCTCCCGCGGCGGCCGCCTCGGCAGCTGATGCGGCCGCGTGGCCGCCCTTCGTTGCCAACTCCTTTATAACTTTCGGCACAAGATCGAACCCGGTCACCTGATGCCCCGCCTTGAGGAGATTGGCCGCCATCGGGCCCCCCATATTGCCGAGCCCGATAAACCCGATCGTCGCCATGCTCATCCTTCCAGTTTCGTCATCCCGCTCTCGCGGGAATGACGAGCCAGAGCATAGGGCTACAATTTCTCAAATTATTTCGGCGTCTACAATTCGGCGTAGGTGCCGTTTTTCCAGATGTAGAAGACGTATTTCGGGTCAGTGATGTCGCCCTTCTTGTCCCAGGTCAGGGGGCCGACAACCGTCTGAGCGGTCATCGTGTGGAGCGCCTTCGACAGATCGTCTACTTTGACCGACTTGGCCTTTTCCGCGGCTTGGGCGAACGCCTGGATCGCGGCATAAGTGTAGAGCGTGTACCCTTCGGGGTTGTACCCTTCGGCTGTAAACTTGTCGACGACGGCCTTCGCGGCCGGGACCTTGCGGGGGTCGGGCGGGAAGGTCATCAGAGTTCCTTCGCCCGCCGGTCCGGTGATCTTCCAGAACTCCTCGGTGACGAGCGCGTCAGCGCCGATGAACTGCGCCTTCAAACCCTGGTCGTGCGCCTGGCGCACGATCAGCCCGCCTTCGGTCTGATAACCGCCGAAATAGATCACATCGATATTCGCTTGCTTCATCTTGCTGATCAGCGCGGTGAAGTCTTTGTCGCCTTGGGTGATCGCCTCGTACATAGTATCCTTGAGACCGGCCTTGTTCATCGCCTTCATCGTCTCGTCGGCGATGCCCTTGCCGTAAGCGGTCTTGTCGTGGACGATCGCGACGTGTTTTCCCTTGTAGTGATCGGCGAGGTACTTGCCGGCGACGGCGCCCTGCGCGTCGTCGCGCCCGCAAACCCGGAAGACGTTGTTCCATCCTTTCTTCGCGGCATCGTCGGTCAACGCCGGATTGGTCGAGGCCGGCGTGATTTGCAAGAACTCCCGCTTCATTATAGACCGAGGAGGCCGGGATCGATGCCGATGAGCAGTAATGCCCGTCGACAAACACGACGCCCTTTCCGACAACTTCGTTGGCCGCGGCCACCGCCTGCTTCGGATCGCAAGCGTCGTCGGCCAGGATCATTTCGAGCTTCTTACCGAGCACGCCGCCCTTGGCGTTGATATCGGCGACCGCCATCTCGGCGCCGCGCTTCATCTGTTCTCCGATAACGGCATTCGAGCCGGTGATCGGGCCGATCACTGCAATCGGAATGTTCTGTGCGTTGGCGACTGCGCCGGTCAACACAAAAGCCGCCGCCAAGACGACGGGTCGGATGAAGCACTTCATGAAACCTCCTGACATATGACGTTTGGTAAACTGTAACACGCCGGGGGCTCAGTGCCGACCTCCTTCGAGATAGGCCGCTCGCACCTCGGGGTCGGCCAGCAGCTCCGCTCCGGTGCCGCTGAGCGTGATCCGCCCGGTCTGCATCACATAACCGCGATGGGCCAGCCGCAGCGCATGATGGGCATTCTGCTCGACGAGGAGAACGGTCATGTTCTGCCGCTCGTTGATCTCGCCGATCACCCCGAAGATCTGTTTGACGATCAGCGGGGCCAAACCGAGCGACGGCTCGTCGAGCAGCAGGAGGCGCGGCCGGCTCATCAACGCCCGCCCGATCGCCAACATCTGCTGCTCGCCGCCCGACAAGGTGCCGCCGCGCTGCGGCTGCCGCTGCTGCAAGATCGGAAACAACCCGAATACCCGGGCGAGGTCCTCGTCGAAGCAAGCGGGGTCGGCGGAAGCCGCGCCCATCTGCAGATTTTCGAGCACGGTCATGCGCGGAAAAATTCGCCGACCTTCCGGCACCTGGGCGATCCCGCGCCGGACGATCTCGAATGTTTCGAGCCGGGTGATGTCTCGCCCGTCGAACACAACCCGGCCGCGGGCAGCGCGCGGCCGGCCGCAGACCGTCATCAGGAGGGTCGATTTGCCGGCGCCGTTGGCGCCGATCAAAGCCACGATCTCGCCGGCGCCGACCTCGAGATCAATCCCTCGTAGCGCTTCGATATTGCCGTAAAAAGCATGAACCCCGGAGATCGCGAGCATCGGGGCGTGATTTCGTCATTCCCGCGAAAGCGGGAATCCAGGGCGGCCCATCGAGGCGCTTGGCTCCTGGACCCCCGCTTTCGCGGGGGCGACAATGAATAGTTGCTCATCACTCCCGTTCTCGACGTCGTCCTCGCCGAGATAGGCCTTGATCACTTCGGGGTCGGAGCGGATTTGGGCCGGAGTGCCGTCGGCGATCTTACGGCCGTAGTCGAGCACGATCACGTGATCCGAAATGCCCATCACGACGCTCATGTCATGCTCGATCAGCAGGATCCCGATCTGCTCCTCGTCGCGCACGCCGAGCAACAGATCGTTGAGCTCGGCGGATTCGCGCGGATTGAGACCGGCGGCGGGCTCGTCGAGACACAACAGGGCGGGGCCGGTGCACAATGCACGGGCGATCTCCAGCCGGCGTTGCGCACCGTAGGGCAGCGCCGCCGCCAGCCAATCGGCGCGGTCGGTAAGGCCGATCCGGTCGAGCCAGTGTCGGGCGCGCTCGACGGCAGCCCGCTCCGCAGCGCGGTGATGCGACAGGCCGAAGAGCCCGGCCAGCGAAAAGACGCTCGCCTTCATCAGCGGGTTGTGCTGAGCGACCATCAGGTTTTCGAGAACGGTCATCCCGGCGAACAGCCGGATGTTTTGAAACGTGCGGGCAACGCCGGCGCGGCGCGCGATCCGGAACCCCTCGATGCGCTCGAGCCGCAAAATCTCACCGCCTTTGTGCATTGCGAGGCGCCCGGCACTCGGCCGGTAGAAGCCGGTCAGGCAGTTGAAGACGGTAGTCTTGCCGGCGCCATTCGGCCCAATAATAGCGGTGATCTGATTGCGATAGGCCATGAATGAGACATCGTCGACTGCGACCAGCCCGCCGAAACGCATCGTCAGATGTTCGACCGCGAGCAGTGGAGCTTGGGCCTCGGCGCCGGTCATCGCGTCGCAGGCTGCGGGCCGAGGCGCAAGGTCGGCTCGCGATGCGATATCAGGCCGCGCGGCCGCCACACCATCACGCCGACCATGGCCGCGCCAAAGATCAGCATGCGGAACTCGGCAAAGGCGCGACCGAATTCCGGCAGGGTGACGAGCAGGATCGCGGCCAGCACGACCCCCATCTGGCTCCCCATCCCGCCGAGCACGACGATTGCCAGGATTGTCGCCAACTCGATGAAGGTGAAGCTCTCGGGACTGATGAAGCCTTGGCGGGTCGCGAAAAAGCAGCCGGCGAGGCCGCCGAACATGGCGCCGATCGCAAAGGCGGACAACTTGACGGTCGTCGGATTGATGCCAAGCGCACGACAGGCCACCTCGTCCTCGCGCAAGGCCTCCCACGCGCGGCCAATCGGTAATTTGCGGATCCGCAGGGTGAAAGCGTTGGTCACCAGCGCCATTGCCAGGATCACGAAATACAGAAAGATGACGCGCTGATCGGGCGAGAATTCGAGCCCGAAGAATTGATGAAAGGTGGTGACCCCTTCAGGCGCCGAGCGGGCGAATGGCAAACCGAAGAAGGATGGCCGCGGGACGTCCGAGATGCCGTTCGGGCCGCCGGTGAGCGTAGCCCAATTCAACAGCACGATGCGGATTATCTCGCCAAAGCCGAGCGTGACAATTGCGAGATAGTCGCCGCGCAGGCGCAATACCGGAAAACCGAGGATGATCCCGAAGCTCGCCGCCACCAGCCCCGAAAACGGCAACGCTTCCCAAAAGCTGAAACCCCAGTCGCGCGCCAGCAGCGCAAAGGTATAGGCGCCGACCGCGTAAAATGCGACGTAGCCGAGGTCGAGCAGTCCGGCAAGGCCGACGACGACATTGAGACCCCAGCCGAGCATCACATAAATCAGCACGGTTGTGCCGAGATCGATCAGATAGCGCGACGAGAACGGCAGGAACGGCAAGGCGACAGCACACGCGATGCCGGCAAGGGTGATCGGCAGGACCCGCCGACGGCCCCAGGCGGCGAGGAAAGTGAAGACCCTTCCCCTGCCCGTGGGCCGGGCGCGATAGAGCTGCCGAAACAGGCGCAACGCGAGGCGGCCAGCAAATACCGCCGCGCCGGCAACCACGACCCAATCGAAATGGGTGCGGATACCGAGCGCGCCACCGCCGACATCGTAGGTTTGCAGGCCTACCAACGGCAGAGCGAGAAGGACTGCGACCAATGCTGCAAGAATGGCGTCCTTGAGAAGTGGAGCCCAGAAGACCGGCGGTTTAGCTGCGTTGTCGACGGCGAGCCCTGAGGCAGCCGTCATCAAACCTTCTCCACCTCGGGCCGGCCGAGCAGGCCAGTCGGGCGGAAGACCAGCACCAGGACGAGCACGACGAAAACCGACACATCCTTGTATTCGACCGAGAAATACCCGGACCAGAAGGCCTCGATCAGGCCGATCAGGATGCCGCCGAGCATCGCTCCCGGCAGAGATCCGATGCCGCCGAGGACGGCGGCAGTAAACGCCTTCACCCCGGCGAGAAAGCCGATAAAGAAATCGACGACGCCATAGTAGAGGGTGACCATCAGCCCGGCGACGGCGGCGAGCACCGCGCCCATGACAAAGGTCAGCGAGATGACCCGATCGACATCGACGCCGAGCAGCGATGCCATCGGCATGTCCTGCTCGCAGGCCCGCTGCGAGCGGCCGAGCGGCGTCACCGCAATCAGGGTCGTGAAGCCGATCATCAGTCCCAGGGTCAGCAGCATGATGAAGAGCTGCAAATAACTGAGCCGAACTGCAAACCCGCCGCTGTCGAAAACCGTAAACCCGCCCTGAACGAGGGGCGGCATCGGCTTCACTCGCGCGCCCTGGAAGATCTGCACGTAATTCTGCAGAAAGATCGACATGCCGATGGCCGAGATCAGCGGCGCGAGCCGGAACGAGCCGCGCAACGGCCTGTAGGCAATCCGCTCGACCGCCCAGCCATAAATCGATGTGAAGAACATCGTTATCAACAAGACGATCGCCAAGGCGAGCGGAATGTATGTGATGCCGGCCAGACCCAGAACCAGGAAAGCAATGATCGATATAAAGGCGCCGATCATGTAAATCTCGCCGTGAGCGAAATTGATCATGCCGATAATGCCGTACACCATGGTGTAGCCGATCGCGATCAGCCCGTAGATCGAGCCCAAGGTCAGGCCATTTATCAGCTGCTGCAGAAAATATGCCATCCGCCCGCGTGTTCCGCCGCCCGGTTCGGCGGACGTTAGGCGCAACTGTTCGCCGCCCGCAAGCCAGCATCGGGGATTATATGTTAAGACAGATCGCGCCGCTCACGCCGCCGAGGTCCGCAATGCCCGACGATACCGTTTCCGCACGTCCCTCGCCTGCTTCGGACGAGAGCCGTTTTGATTGGACCGACCCGCTGCTGCTCGACGAAGCGCTGAGCGAGGAGGAGCGGATGGTGCGCGACAGCGCGCACGCCTATTGTCAGGAGAAGCTCTTTCCGCGGGTGCTCGAAGCCAACCGGCACGAGCATTTCGACCGCGAGATCATGAACGAGATGGGGGCGCTCGGCTTTCTCGGCTCGACGATCGAGGGCTATGGCTGCGCCGGGGTGAAGTATGTCTCCTACGGGCTGATCGCCCGCGAGGTCGAGCGGGTCGACAGCGGGTACCGCTCGGCCATGAGCGTCCAGTCGAGCCTCGTCATGCACCCGATCCATCAGTTCGGCACCGAGGCGCAGCGACAGAAGTATCTCCCAAAGCTCGGATCGGGTGAGTGGGTCGGCTGCTTTGGCTTAACCGAGCCCGATCACGGGTCCGACCCCGCCGGCATGACCACCCGCGCGGTAGCAACGTCCGGCGGCTACCGGCTGCGCGGCGCCAAGATGTGGATCACCAATTCGCCGATCGCCGATGTCTTCGTCGTGTGGGCCAAAACCGAGGATGATGTCATCCGCGGCTTTATCCTGGAAAAGGGCATGAAGGGGCTCAGCGCCCCAAAGATCGAGGGCAAGTTCAGCCTGCGCGCGTCCATCACCGGCGAGATCGTAATGGACGAGGTATTCGTCCCGGCAGAGAACCTGCTGCCGGGCGTCAGCGGGTTGCGCGGCCCGTTCTCCTGTCTCAACAGTGCCCGCTACGGGATCGCCTGGGGCTCGCTCGGCGCCGCCGAGTTCTGCTGGCATGCCGCTCGGAATTACACACTCGATCGCCGGCAGTTCGGGCGCCCGCTCGCCGCCAACCAGCTGATCCAGAAAAAGCTCGTCGACATGCAGACCGAAATAACTCTCGGCCTGCACGCTTGCCTGCGGCTCGGGCGGCTCAAAGACGGCGGGCGCGACACGCCCGAAATGGTCTCGCTCTTGAAGCGCAACAATTGCGGCAAGGCGCTCGACATCGCCCGAACCGCCCGCGACATGCACGGCGGCAACGGCATCGCCGACGAATACCACGTGATTCGCCACGTGATGAATTTGGAGGCGGTCAACACCTATGAAGGCACCCACGACATCCACGCCTTGATCTTGGGCCGTGCTCAGACCGGGATCGCCGCCTTCGCGGGTTAACCCCTAAGTCCAACCCTCCCCTCCGGCAAGGAAATAAGGCCATGTCCGTCACAATGTACCATAACCCGCGCTGCAACACTTCGCGCAAGACCTTGGCGCTGCTGCGCGAAAAAGGCGTCGAGCCCGAGATCGTCGAATATCTGAAGACGCCCTATACGGCGACCCAGCTGAAGCACCTTCTCAGTCAGCTGAAATTGCCGGCGAGTTCGCTTGTCCGCAAAAAGGAGGCCGCGGCCGCGGACATCGATCCGAAGAGCTTGCCGGAAGAGGAGCTGATAGCGGCGATGGTCAAGAACCCGATCCTTGTGGAGCGGCCGATCGTCGTCTCCGACGGCAAGGCTGCACTGGGGCGGCCGCCGGAGGCCGTCCTTTCGGTGCTCTAGCCCCGCTCACGGCCGCGGCGTTTTCGCCGTGTATTCGGCGGCGCAGAACGTGCCGCCCTGGTAATGCTCGGCGATCGGGTCGGCCGGTTGGCCCGCCTCGGCAGCGAGCACCGCCTCGGCATAGGGCTCGGAATCGTCCTGCGGCCGATAGCCGAGCCGCGCGGCGTTCGAATTGTCGTACCACGAACGCCGGTTGTTCGAGACGCCGTAGACGATCTCGTAGCGGATGTCGGGATGCTCGAGCCCGATCCGCACGAGTTGGGTATAGTCGCGCCGGCTGATCCAGATCGACAGCCGGCGCTTGTCGATCGGCTTCTCTCCGAAATTCCCGATCCGCGTGCACAGCACGCCAATTCCGTGCTTGTCGGAGTAAAGGCTGGCGAGCGCCTCGCCGAAGGCTTTGCTGACGCCATACCGGCTGTCGGGCCGCGGCACGACGCGGTGATCGATCTTCTGCGCGCGCGGATAAAAGCCGACCGCGTGGTTGCTGGTGGCGACGACGATACGTTGGACGCCGGCGAGGCGTCCAGCCTCGAAGACATTATAAAGGCCGACGATGTTGCCCTCGAGGATCACCGGCCAATCGTTCTCGCCCGAGATGCCGCCGAGATGAATGATGCCGTCGACGCCGGCAACCATCCGCTCGACAGCCGCCATGTCGGAGAGTTCGGCGCGGTCGACTTCCTCCCCTTCGCGGGCCGGCGCCACTGCGACCCGATCGGAAAGCCGCAAGATCGGATAGACGCCCCGCAAGGTCTCGCGCAGTGAGCGGCCGATTCCGCCTGCTGCCCCGGTAATCAGGACTCGTTTCATCCGGATCTCCTCCGCTTTTATTCGCGGCCTCACCGAAGCCACCCCCGACCGACGGCCGGCCGTAAATCCGCCGGCTTATTCACCCTTTTGCAACGTAAGTGCTTCAAGATCAGCAATCGCCAGAGTGTTTCGGTTTGTAGCGATAGAGCAAACGGTGAGCAGGAAGCAATCGCCGCCTCGGCCGATCGGAAAAAGCGTTGCTCAGCGCGCCGCGCGAAACCCAATCGGCCGGTCCTCGGGCTGGCGCCCGTTTCGATGGTGTAAGCTTGCCAAGGTAAAGTTAACTACCACGCCGGCAGCCGACATCTACATTGCCAATCTGAGGCCTGGGTGTTATAGGACTTCCTGAGGGCAATAGCCGGCTGCGAATGAATGATCAACGATCATAGTTTTGGCGGTGAGCATTTGCTTCCGAAAATATTAATCCGAGTTGGGAACACCGAGTGGGGCCAAGCGTGGCATCGCGTTTTCTTTACTGGTTTGTTGGCCGCTGCCGCACTTTCGATGGCAGGATGCGGCGGCGCTCCCGAACTGCCGCCGGCGCCCCCGGCTTCCTCATTGCCGTCGGCCCAGTACCGCATCGGTCCCGGCGACAATCTGAACATCTTCGTTTGGCGCAATCCCGAGCTGACCGTCACGGTGCCGGTGCGGCCGGATGGCCGAGTTTCGATACCGCTCGTCGAAGATGTCGTCGCGATCGGCAAAACCCCGACGGCCCTCGCCCGCGAATACGAGCAGCGGCTCGGCAAATACATCCGGGAGCCGCTCGTCACGGTTATCGTAACGGGCTTCGTCGGTCCGATCCCCGACCAGGTGCGCGTGATCGGCGAAGCGGCAACACCGCGCTCGCTTCCCTATCGCACCGACATGACGGTGCTCGACGCGGTAATCGCGGTTGGCGGGCTCACCAGATATGCCGCGGGGAACGACAGCGTCATCGTCCGAACCGCCAATGGTGTGCAGACTACTTACGCGGTGCACCTGAGAGACTTGATCAGGGATGGTGACATAAGCAGCAATGTCGCGCTTCAGCCGGGCGACATTCTGATTATTCCACAACGCCTGTTTTAACTATGCCGTTTTCTGGCCGGAGCGGCTTGTTGTCACCGGGAAGACTGTAGAACATTGGTCGGAACGGATGATTGACGTCGTTCAACAGGGTTGGAGCCGTTCATGAGGTTTCTACCGCCACACGCCATACCGATCCTGCATGCAGTGTGGCGCCACAAATGGCTAGGTGTCGCGACGGCTTGGCTCGTTTGCACCGCCGGATGGGTCGGTGTTGCGCTGGTGCCGACGAAATACGAATCGTCGGCGCGGGTCTATCTCAATGCCGATCCGCTGTTGACGCCGTTGCTGAAGGGCCTGGCGGCGGATACCGATCCGACCCGCCAGCTCGATTTTATGCAGCGGACATTGCTGAGCCGGCCCAACCTGGAGCAGCTTGTCCGCCTGACCGATCTGGACATCGGAGTTACAAACGCCGAGCAAAAAGAGGCGCTGTTCAAGCGTTTGGCGAGCGATGTGACGGTGACACCGGTAACGCTGAATCTGCTGACCCTTTCTTATCGCGACGAGGATCCAAACACGGCGAAGAACGTCGTTCAGTCGCTGCTGACGATCTTCGCCGAGAAGACCGCAGGAAGCAGCCGAGCCGATATGGACAACGCACAACGTTTCCTGGACACCGAGATCAACTCGTATCGAGACCAATTGCGGGCCGCCGAGAAACGGCGGGCCGAGTTGGCGCAACAATACCCCGACATTGTCTCCAACCGGGCCCCGGACGCAGGAGCGAACGGCGACGAGAGCCTCAGCCGGCTCGACCAAGCGCACGCCGCGGTTAACCGCCTGAAACTCGAACTTGCAGACGCGGTGACGAAACGGGACGCGCTGCAGAAGGAGCTGAATGCGGTCCCGCCGACAATTAGCGTCGAACGCGCGCCGCAGGTCGTGGTCAATGGCGGCCGACTGTCGCCGATCGACGACCGACTGCAAGAGCTCCGCCGTAACCTCGATGGTTTGCTGCTCAAATATACCGACGACCATCCCGATGTGAAATCTGCCCGGAAGGCGATCGCGCAGCTCGAGGCCGAGAAGGCGAAATCATCGGGCGCAGCAGGAAATTCCGGCGGCGGCACGAACAAGGGAGAGATTGCCAACTCGGTCTATGAACAGATCAAAGTCAGGCTGGTCGACACGGAGGCGTCGCTAGCCGCCGTGCAGCGCCGCCTCGACGAGGCTCGGTCCGATGAGCAGCGCATCCAAAAAGTCGCTGCTTCGGCGCCGGGCGTGCTGGTGCAAGCACAAGATCTCGACCGCGACTATTCGATCCTGAAGCGAAACTATCAGGAACTAGTCGCGCGGCGCGAAGCCACTTCGATTGCCAACGCCGCCGATACGAAGACCGAGAAAATCCAGTTTCGCATCGTCGATCCCCCGCAGGTGCCGATCCTCCCCGCCGTTCCCAACCGGCCGATGCTGGTCTCCATGGTGCTGCTTTTCGGGATCGGCGGCGGCCTAGCCGTGCCTTTGGCATTGAGCCAGATCGATCGCTCGTTCGCGACCATCGGCCAGTTGCGCAACTTGGGGCTGCCGATACTCGGAAGCATATCTCGGCTGTCGCTCGGGGCGGCGCGGCGACGCGCTACAATCCAATTGGCTGGCGTGTGCGCGAGCGCGTTTCTCTTGATCGCGGTTTATGGAACCTTGATCGCGTTGAGCATGGGGCTCCGTACGGTGGGCATTTCTTAAATGGCGGACACGGTCGGATTGATCGAAAGGGCGGCAGCACTGCTGCGCCAGCAGGAAGCTATCGAGCCCGCCGCACCCATCGCGCCTCGAAAGGCGACCGGGGGAGCGGCTTTAACGCCCGCCGGTCCGCCGCTGGTGCTCGATCGCGGCAGGCTGGCCGGTTTCGGGATCGCGGTTCCGTCCGCTGCGCGCTCACGGACGGTGGAGGAGTTCCGCCTCGTCAAGCGAAACCTGATTGGCGCATGGTCGCAGAACGATTTGATGGCAGACCGTCGCGCAAGCCGGCTGATCATGGTGACGAGCGCGCGGCCGGGTGAAGGCAAGACGTTCACCGCGCTCAACCTCGCTCTGGCCTTCGCGTCCGAACGCAGCGTCAAGGCACTGCTCGTCGATGTCGATACGCAGCATTCCACCGTGCCAACGATCCTCGGGATCGGAGCAGAAACGGGCATCGTCGACGTACTCGCAGGAAACCTCGACTTACCGGAAGTGCTGATCCAGACGAGCATTCCCAATCTGATGATCCTGCCGGCGGGGCGCGGCGGGCCGCACGTGCCCGAACTGCTGTCGAGCCCGGAAATGGGCACGCTTTTGGACGAGCTGACCCAGCGGCTTCCCGATCACTACCTCATCATCGACACGCCGCCCTGCATGGCGAGCAGCGACGCCGCAGCCTTGGCGCCTTTAGTCGGCCAAATCGTTTTCGTCGTCGAAGCGAACAACACCCAGCAGGGAGAAATCGAAGCCGCACTCAGCACGCTCAGCACCTGTCCTCGGATCAGCCTATTGCTGAACAAGAGCGACAGCCTGGCCACCGAGCATTTCGGCTCCTACGGGTACAATTACCACTCCGCCGATAGCGGGAGCGATGAGCGGCGTTCGGGCTAAACCGCCTAGGGGCCGTGCGCCAGGAGCAATTCGGCAGTGGCACTTTGCTCTGTGGCTATTGCTGTTCCCCGGCACCACAGCAGCGATCCCTGCGGCAGCGCAGACGAGCGAGGGCGGAACACCGAGTTCGTCAGGCGCGGCTCCCGAGGCCACCGGTCCGGCCGGTACCGGCCCCGGCGGCGGAGTTGTAACCGCCCCGGCACTTCCCGGTCCGGCACCCGAGACCTTGCCGCCTCCGCCGACCGCCGGAATCGGCATTCCGAATCCGGCGGCGCCGCCCTATTCAGTGAACAACGAAGTCCCGACCCTGGCCTCTCCTGCGACGCTGCGGCTGCAGCCTTACATTGGCGTCGTGCCGCTGCAGGCCTACGATCCAAATGCGCCGGCTGTCCTGATCCAGCCCAGGGTAACGCTCGGCGAAACTCTTACCGACAACGTGAACTATGTCCATTCTCCCCGGGATTTCGCCGCCATCACGCAGCCCGGAGCGGGCGTGTCGGCCTCGGTGGACACCCCGCGGCTGCAAGCAGTCGCAACTGGCCAGGCGAACGGATATATTTACCTCCCGAGCTCTAACTCCACTTTGAACACGAGCTCGAACTCCACTGTGAACCAGATTTAGGGCAACCTCTATGCAAACGGCCATGGAACGATTTATCCCGACCTGCTGTATGTCGATGCCCAGAGTGTGCTAACCCCGTCGACCACCCTGCCCGGCTATGGATTTCAGAATCTGTCGACATTGACGAGAAACCAGCAAACTCAGCAATTCGTCACCAATGTCTCCCCGTATCTACTCAAGTCGTTTGGTTCATTGGCGGATACCGAGCTGCGTTACACCTTCAACTCGGTGGACTATGGCGGCAACACGACCGTCACCACGTCGCCGTCGATTTCCGGTCTGAACACTCTCGCCTCCACGACGCTGAACGAAGGGACCTTCATCGCCGTTACCGGCGAGGATTTTCAAAAACTGTTGGCGCGATTTACGGCGGACGTCGCCGAAATCAACGGCTCATTCGTGAACCAAAGCACTCAGGTCAGCGGCTACAACGATATCCAATACAGCTTTACGCCAAACATCGCCGCGCTCGGACGGGCCGGCTATCAGAATTTGCGCTACCCGGGTTCCCCGGCGGCCACGTTTGCCGGGGCCACTTGGCTCGCCGGCGGCCGCATCGGAACCGTAGGGCCGGATCAGCCGGCCTATGTCGCCCTGCAATACGGCAAACAGCAAGGGGTCTATGGGTTTACCGGGTCGTCCCAGGTCAACATCACGCCCAGCATGGTCTTTTCCGCGAACCTGGTCCAGGGGATCTCCTCGCAAGGGCAGTTGTTTGCAGCCAACCTCTCGAGTTCGACCCTGAGCCCGTACGGCGGGATCGTCAATCAGTCGACCGGTTTGCCGACCACCTTTTACAACCCGGGTCTGGGTATCTCGAACAATGTCTATCGGCAGCACCTGTTCAACGCCGGCTTGAGCGACGCACTGCCACCGAACTATTATTCGCTCTACGCGACGTACACGGAGCAGCAGTCTCTGTCTACGCCTGTCAGCGTACCCACCAAAACCCTCGGTGTAAATTTCGTCTATACGCGCGACATCAGGCCGGATATCAGCGGCTATGCTTCAGTCGGTTTTGTCAACTCGGTAAATTCCCCGACGGTAGTGCCCGGAACGACAACCGTCAATTTTAGCCAGATCACCAATTTCAACACCGCTACCGCCACGCTCGGCCTCAACTACGTTCTGGCTCGCACCCTGACGGCTTCGATCATTTACGCTTTCTCGTATCAGACCAACGGAACCGTTGTCGCCGGCGGCCGTAACGGCGACGTATTGGCCAATCAATTGCAGCTTCTCTTGAGCAAGACGTTTTAACGACGATGTACGCCAAATTTTACGGGCTTTCGATACCGCCGTTCCAACTTACTCCGGACGCGCGTTTCTTTTTCGAAAGCAGTGTGCACCGGCAGGCGATGGCCTATCTGGTGTATGGACTGCACCATGCTGAAGGCTTCATCATCATCACCGGAGAAGTCGGCGCCGGCAAGACGATCCTGGTCGACAATCTGCTGTCGACCATTGACCAGAGCAATTTCGTCGTCTCCAAGATCGTAACAACCCAGCTGGCAGGAGACGACCTGCTGCATTTGGTTGCTGCAGGCTTCGGCATCGCCAAAGAGGGACTTGCCAAGGGGGCGCTGCTGCAGCGCATCAATGACTTCTCCTTGGCGCAGCAGCGCAACGGCAGACGCGTATTGCTGATCGTCGATGAGGCGCAGAACCTGTCCTTCGAGGCCCTCGAAGAGCTGCGCATGCTGTCCAACATCGTGGTGGACAGGACCATGGCTTTGCAGAGTTTCTTGCTCGGGCAGCCGCAATTCCGCGCCATTCTCGGCAGTCCACGGCTGGAGCAATTGCGGCAACGGGTAACCGCAGCCTACCATTTGGGGCCATTGAGCGAGGCCGAGACCAGAGCGTATGTCGAGCACCGGCTGCGCCGGGCAGATTGGAAGGGCGATCCGGAATTCACCGACGATTGCTTTCCGCTGATTTACCGTCACACCGGAGGTGTTCCTCGGCAAATCAATACTTTGTGCTCGAGATTGCTGCTCTTCGGGTTCCTGGAGGAGCTCCATGCCCTTCAGGCCAACGCCATCGAAAAAGTAGCCAAAGACCTGCGCGATGAAATCGCCGTCGTCACGACCGATCCCATCGGCGGTCCTATCGCCGGCCAGGCCAACGGCAAGTCGGAGGCGGTCTCCCAGATATCCGAACGCCTCAGCACGCTCGAGGAACATGTCGATCGGCATAGCCGCGTGATCAAGCGGGCGATCGAGATCGCAGCCAGCTATTTCCAGAGCGAGCGGCCGTGAGAGAGTTCGACGGAAGCGCTTCGGCAACTGCCCGGCGAAGAATTTTCCCGCAAGCGGATACCCTGCGGTTTCGCCAATGCGATGACGATCGACGTCGAGGATTATTTTCAGGTCGAAGCTTTCGCCGCGACGATTGACCGGGGCGATTGGGAAAGCCTGCCGCGCCGGGTAGAACGCAACACCGAGCGCCTGCTCCAGATCCTCGCCGACAGCGGGGTCGAGGCAACCTTCTTCGTCCTGGGATGGGTGGCGGAGCGGCATCCGCAGCTGGTCCGACGCGTGGTGGCGGAAGGGCACGAGCTGGCGAGCCATGGCTCCAGCCATCTGCGGGCAGATCGCCAATCGCCTGAAGAATTTCGTGATGACGTGCGCCGCTCCAAGCGGGTCCTCGAGGACCTCGGCGGCGTGCCGGTCCGTGGATATCGCGCTCCGACTTTCTCGATCGGCGCCAATAGCAAATGGGCGCACACAATACTCGCTGAAGAGGGTTACTGCTACAGCTCCAGCGTGTACCCGGTGAAGCACGATCTCTACGGGACGCCCGACGCGCCGCGAACGCCTTTCTCCCCGGTGCCGGGCATGCTGGAAATCCCGCTGACCTCGGTCAGGATGCTGGGAGCCGACATGCCGGCCTCAGGCGGCGGCTATTTCCGCCTGCTACCCTATCCCTTGACCAGAGGGCTCTTGCACTATGCGAGGCGAGTGAACCGCTCGCCAGCCGTTTTCTATCTGCACCCATGGGAGATCGATCCTGAGCAGCCCCGCCAGAAATCAGCACCGTGGAAATCACGGTTTCGCCATTACTTGAACCTGGATCGCACCGAACTACGGCTGCGGCGTCTCCTGCGCAATTTCACCTGGAGGCGCATGGATCGGCTTTTTCTGAGCGACGAGAGAGGGCCGTTCCCGGTCATCACGTCTTGGACGGATCGCAAGCAGGCCTCGCCGTAAGAACGTTCCGACCCGGCGACGAGCAAGGCTGGGATGAGTTCGTCCGCGCTCATCCGGGCGGAACTTTCTTTCATCTTGCCGGCTGGCGGCGGGTTCTCGAGCGGGCCTTCCGCCACCGGACGCATTACGTGATTGCCGAGCGCGGCGGGATTATTACCGGTGTCCTGCCGCTCACCCATGTAACGTCCTTGCTGTTCGGTTCGTCTTTGATATCGAACGCGTTCGCGGTGCGTGGCGGCCCGATCGCTTCCGATGACGACAGCCTGCGCGCGCTCGAAGACGAGGCCGTCCGGCTGATGGAGGCCCTCGCCGTCCCGGTGCTCGAAGTGCGCGATTTCTCGGCGAGCCGGGGCGATTGGCCGAGCAAATCGAACCGCTACGCCAATTTTCGGCGCGAGATCGATCCGATAGTCGAGCGCAATCTGAAAGCGATACCGCGCAAGCAACGGGCGATGGTGCGCAAAGGAATGCGCCACGAATTGCGCTCGGAGCTCGACAACGGCATCGACCGCCTGTATCGCGTTTACGCCGAAAGCGTTCGCAATCTCGGCACGCCCGTCTTCGCCAAATCCTATTTTCGCATTCTTAAGGAAGAATTTTCGAATTCATCCGATATCGTCACGATATCGTCCGGCGGCAAAGCGGTCGCATCTGTGCTGAATTTTTATTTTCGCGACGAGGTTTTGCCGTTCTACGGCGGCGGCACAGCCGCGGCGCGGCAGCTTGCCGCCAATGATTTCATGTATTGGGAAGTCATGCGCAGAGCGTGTGAGCGGGGCTATCGCATCTTCGATTTCGGGCGCAGCAAGATTGGCACAGGGTCTTACGCGTTCAAGTGCAACTGGGGTTTCCATCCGAGCCCGTTGGTCTATCAATTCCGCTTGGCGCGCGGGCGCTCGATGCCGGATTTGAACCCGCTCAACCCGAAACTTGCCCTCTTCATCGCGGCTTGGAAACGCTTGCCGTTGTCAGTGGCGACCCGCCTCGGCCCGCTTATCGTCAGAGGGATCGGCTGAGATGCAGGATTTATCTTTTTGCTGAAGCGCTTCCCCCTTGCAAGCAAGCCGGCGCCAGCGGCTCGCAGCGTGTCGGGACTTCGCACGGCTGCGAATAGGGAACCAGTCGCCGATTCGATGGTCGCGCCCGGTTGGCGACCGGCGCTGGCCTTTATCGGCATTGCTGCCCTGGTCTTTGGCATTGTGTTCCAGCGCGAGATCAGCGGGGCCCTCCAAGTCTGGATCGAATCGACCGCTTATAATCACTGCTTTCTGATTATCCCGCTCGTCGGCTTTCTCTTGTGGGAGCGGCGCGCGGTCATCGCGTCGGTGTCGCCGAGCCCCACCCTGTGGCCGTTGGTCGCGATGCCCCTCCTCTCCGCGCTGTGGCTGATCGCCGCCATTCTCGACATTCAGGAAGCTCGCCAACTTTCGCTGGTCGCGATGTTCGAGGTCGTCCTGCTGGTCGCGCTCGGGACGCGCGTTTTCCGGTTATTGGCGGCACCGCTGCTTTTTCTGTTTTTCCTCGTGCCGAGCGGGGCTTTTCTCGTCCCTACACTGCAGAAGATCACCGCCCAGATCAGTATCGCCGGACTGGAATTGCTGCACATTCCAGTCTTTTCCGACGGGTTTATGATCGAGATACCGGAGGGCACCTTCGAGATCGCAGAAGCCTGCGCCGGGCTGCGGTTTCTGATCGCCTCCATTGTGTTCGGATGCTTCTTCGCTGTGGTCATGTACCGGAGCGCCATCAGAAGAGCCCTGTTCATCACCTTGTCGCTGGTCGTGCCGATCGCCGCCAATGGAATGCGCGCGCTCGGGATCATTGTGCTGGCGCATCTCCAAGGCAGCGCGGCGGCGGTCGAAGCCGACCACGTCCTCTATGGCTGGTTCTTCTTCACGTTGGTCATAATCATCCTGATCGCGATCGGGATGACTTTTGCGCAGAAAATCGACCGGCGCATCCCGGTGGGGTCGACCAGATGGTCGAAGCCCGCGGCTTCGCGATTTGCGATTGCGATTCCGGCAGCCCTCCTGCTCGCGCTGACCGGTCCGGCCTACGCGGCGCGGCTAAATGCTTTGTATCCGCCTTCTCCCCTTCCGGTTGCCCACGCGCCTCTGGTTGCGGCGCCCTGGAAGGGCGTGTCCGATGCTGTGGCGGGCTGGCATCCCGAGGTGCGCGGTGCCGATCGTGAGTTCCTCGACGGGTTTGAGGAGCCAGGTTCCGGGGTCGTCATCCGTTATCTCGCGCTTTATCGGCTGCGAGCCGGCGGCGACGGGCTGACCACGACCGAAAGTCGTTTGGCGGACGACAAGCTGTGGCACATTACGGGATACGGCCGCTCCGAAGCCGTCTTGGGCGGCAAGCCGACCCCGGTGGCGACCGCGGAGATAGTCAGCGGACAGCGTCGACGCCTGGTGTGGTCCTTTTATATCGTGGACAGCAGGTTTGCCGCCGGGCTTTTCGAGACAAAACTGTTGCGGGCGCGGGCCGTGCTCCTCGAGCGCGAACCTGTGGGTGCGTTTGTCGCGATCTCCGCGAGCATGGACGACCCAAAGGATCCGGCGGAACAGCAGCTCGCTCATTTCTTGGCCGCAAGCCAGCCCTTTACCGAATACCTTGCGATGCTCCCGAGGTAAACTAACCGGCAAGCAACCGCTGCCCTCATTCTGTGAGAAACGGCCCATGAGTGCGAAATCCCAGCAACTGCGCGCCCTGCTCGCATCGGGCGAGTTCTTGTACATGCCGTCGGCGACTACGCCGATCGAGGGCAAGCTGGCCGAGACGATGGGGTGCAAGCTCGTTTACACCGGCGGCTACGCGACGGGCGCCAGCCGGGCGATCAGCGAACCCTTGCTGACGATGGACGAGCAGGTGCGCGTCGCCGGCGAGGTCGCGCGCTCTGTGGCAGTGCCGCTGGTCGCGGATGCGGGAGCGGGGTTCGGCGAGCCGCTGCACACGATGCGCACAGTGCGCGAGTTTGCCGGTGCCGGGGTTGCCGGGATCCACATCGAGGATCAACTGTTCCCGAAGCGCGCGCACTACCACAAATATGTCGCGCATGCGGTGCCGCTGCCCGAGTTCGTCGACAAGATCAAATGGGCGTGCCGCGAACGTGACCGGATCGACAGCGATTTCGTCATCATAGCGCGCTCCGATACCTGCCGGGAATTCGGTCTCGACGAGGCGATCGCCCGGATCAATGCAGCAGCCGAAGTCGGTGCCGATCTCGGACTTGTCTTTCCGCGCAACGACGCCGAAGCCAAGGCGGCGCCCAAGCGCGCGAAGCTGCCGCTCGTCTGGGTGCAGAGCCGCGGCAACCGCGACGGCCGCCCGATCTATCCGTTGAGCGAGTTGCAGGCAATGGGCTATCGCGCCTGCATCGATGCCCAGCTTCTCCTCGGCGTTGCCATGCACTTCATGAAGCAGGCGCTGGCCGAAATGCTGCAGATCGGCCGATATACCGGCATCGGCGACAACCAGTTCACCACTCTGCGCAAGGAAATCGAAGATTTGATCGGCCTCGAAAATTATTACGAGGTGGAGGCCGAGACGGTCGAGAAGGGCGAGGCAGAGTGATACCACCTCGTCCCGGCTGCGGAGAGCAGCTTTCGCCATCTGGGATGAAAACGACGCCATCCATTCGTCGGGTCATCCGGGGCGCGGGCTCCGCCCGCGAGCCCGGAACCCAAGAACACGGGCCTCGGAGAAAGGGCTCATGACCCGGTGTTCATGGCTTCCGGGCCCGGCCCAAGGGCCGTCCCGGAATGACTATCTTGCCCTTGAAACGACATAGTTTTTCGCCCCTGTTTTCATTCCTCGCGCGGCGGGTGCTGTGTGATCCCAAAGACGCCCCTCACCCCAACCCGCTCCCCGCAAGCCGGGCGAGGGAGTATCGCGCGGCTTTGATGGTGTTCCCGAATCTGTTAGGCAACCGCGATCAGGCGGCGATCTCTTTGCTGTGGTAGAGCGCGTCCAATGCTGCACCGTACCTCTCGCGGATTACGTGGCGCTTTATCTTGAGCGTTGGCGTCATCTGACCGTTGGCGATCGTAAAAGCTTCCGCAGCGATCACAAAGCGGCGCACCCGCTCGCTCGGCGTTAGGGTAAGGTTCACCCGGTTGACCGCCGCACCGATCGCCTTGGTTAAGGCGGGATCGGCGGCGAGCGCATTCAGATCGGTGGACGCCTCGCCATCCGTATAAGCCACAACGAATTCCGGGTCGGGGACCACGACGGCGACCAGGTACGGGCGGCGGTCGCCGGACACCATGACCTGCGAAATCTCGGGCTCCAAGGTCAGGTAGCCTTCGATACGCGCCGGAGAGATCATTTCGCCCCCGGAGTTCTTGATGAAGTCGCGCTTACGGTCAGTGATGCGGAGATAGCCGTCTTCGTCGATCTTCCCGACATCGCCGGTATGCAGCCAGCCATCCTCGAGCGCCTGCGCCGTCGCCTCGGGATCGTTCCAATAGCCCTTCATGACGTTGTCGCCGGCGACGAGGATTTCGCCGTCCGCGGCGATGCCCAGTCGGACACCCTCGACCGGCGGCCCGACGGTGTCGATCTTGATCCGCTCCGGCATATTGCAGCTGATGACGGGTCCGGCCTCGGTCTGGCCGTAGCCCTGCAGCAAGGTGACCCCGAGCGCCAGAAAAAAGCAGCCGATCTCGGGGTTGAGCGGCGCGCCGCCCGAGACCATCGCCTTGAGCCGGCCGCCAAAGCGCTCGCGAACCTTGGCGCGGACCACCCGGTCGAGCAGGGGATCGGAGAGCCGCTCGCCAAGGTTCGGGCGCTCCGCGAGCAGCCGCTTGCGCCCGATCGCCACCGCCCGGTCGAACATCTTCTTTGAGATGCCGCCTTTGCGTTCGACCCCGAGGCGGATCCGCTGGTGCAATGTCTCGTAGAGCCGCGGGACCGCGGTCATGATCGTCGGCCGCGCTTCGAGCATGTTGGCGGCGAGCGTCTCGGCGCCTTCAGCAAAATAGATCTGCGCACCGAGCGAAATCGGGAACATTTCGCCGGCGGTATGCTCGTAGGAGTGCGACAATGGCAGGAAGCTCAGGAACACCTCGTCGCCGAGCCCGAGCTGCTCGAGTACCCGATAGGCCCCGCGGCAGTTCGCAATGATGTTGCGGTGGCTCGTCATGACCCCCTTGGGGATGCCGCCGGTTCCCGAGGTGTAGATAAGGCAGGCGGTGTCGTCGGGCTCGATCGCAGCCACAATCTCGCCTGTGTCATCCGGCTGCTCGGCGCCGCGGGTGAGCATCTCTTCCCAGGACAACAGGTCGACCGCGCTCGCCTGCCCGCTAGCCGGCTCGACCGCAATCACGGTGTGCACGGCGTCGACCTGATTGGCCGCCGCGAGGACGCGGGCCGAGAGGGCCGGCTTTGAAACAAAGACCGCACGTGCCCCGCTGTTCGCGAAGACGTGCCTGTGGTCCTCGACGGTATGGGTCACATAGGCCGGGACGGTAATCGCCCCGGCCGCCATGATCGCGAGATCCGCGATGATCCATTTCGGCCGGTTTTCGGACACCAGGGCGACGCGCTCGCCGCGCCCGATCCCGAGCGAGCGCAGGCCGAGGGCAAGCCGGCGCACATCGCGCGCCGCCTCGGCCCAGTTGATGGATTGATACCGCCCATCCCGCTTGGCCCACAGAAATGGCTTGTCGCCGAGCCGGTCGGCTTGCCCAAAGAACATTGCCGGCAGGCTACGGCAGCTGTCGTAATCCATTCTTCCCCTACCTCCCGGCCCCTTCTAAGGGTTTCAGGCAACCAACGGAACAGCCGGGTGCGCATCACTTCTGAAATTTGAACATCTTGAGTTGGTGGGGCTTGGGGCGGGGCTTACTCGAGCCGGGCGGAACTCGACGAGATAGGATATAGAAACTTCTTGCTATCGTGACGAGCGCGCGGCCGAGAGCATTCCGCGCGAGCAGATGACCGAGGTTATCGACGCGTCAGGAGATGTGAAGGGCACGCGACCGTGGAGCGCCTTTAGGGACATGGAACCGGCATGCCGTGCTAAATTGACAACACCAAGGGGTTATGGTAAAGTCATGCAGTGCGTATCTCGGAAGCGACTTGCAAAGAGCTGTCGGCCTTAGGCCGTCTTTTCACGTCCCTATTGGCTCGAACAACAGCGAAAAACAGAGACAGAACAGCCATTCAGCTGGCTGTTCTGTCGTTCGCCGGCAGCACCGGCAAGCGAGGATTTCTGCCGAATACGAGCACTATCGCTGGCTGTTAATTCGCTGGAGAAAACAGCAAAACAGCCAGCCTGACCATCCGAGTTGCGGCAACGTATTGGTGGTTGGCCGCCTCTATGATGCTTGGTTGGCGGCTTCGGCTTTGGGGCCCATATGCACGCCGTGACAGCGATCGGAGAGCGGGCGATGAATGTGCCAGCAGCGGCGGCGGAACCGGCATTGGCAGAGCGGCAAGCGGCGCTCGGCGCGTTGCCGGAGTGGGATTTGTCCGATCTCTATCCCGGTCCCGACAGCAAGTCTTTGGCGCATGATCTCTCCGCGCTCGCCGAGGAGGCCGAAGCTTTTCGCGGCCGTTATGACGGGCGACTGGCTGCGCTCTCCGGCGCCGAGCTCGGCGCGGCAGTCGGGGCCTATCGAGCGACTCCAGGAAACGATCGGCCGCATCATGAGCTATGCCTCGCTCGTTCACGCCGGAAACCTTTCCGACCCGGATATCGGCCGGTTTTACCAGACGATGCAGGAGCGGACAAATGCGGTCTCGACCGCATTGCTGTTCTTTACGCTGGAAATCAACCGCCTCGACGACGCCGACCTCGAGGCGAAGCTCGCTGACCCAGCGCTCGCCCATTATCGCCCGTGGCTGCGCGACACCCGCGCCTTCCGCCCGCATCAGCTCAGCGACGAGATTGAAAGGCTGCTGCACGAGAAATATGTCGCCGGCCGAGCCGCCTGGACGCGGCTGTTCGACGAGACGATCGCTGAGCTCAGGTTCCCGTTTCGCGGGCGGGAATTGACCGAGCCGGAAGCGCTCGATCTGTTGTCCGACAAGGATCCGGAAGTCCGCCGCGAGGCGGCGCATACGATCGGCGAAGTGTTGGGGAAGAACGCGCGCACCTTCGCGCTGATCACCAACACGCTCGCCAAGGACAAGGAAATCGAGGACCGCTGGCGCCGCTTTCCGCGCCCGATCTCCTCACGCAATCTAGCGAACTTTGTCGAGGGCGAGATCGTCGACGCGCTGATCGCAGCGGTGCGCGACAGCTACCCGCGACTGTCGCATCGCTACTACAGGCTGAAGACGCGTTGGTTCGGGGTCGAAGAGCTGCCGTTTTGGGATCGCAACGCGCCGCTGCCCGAAGAGGAGGAACGCACGATTTCCTGGTCGGAAGCGGAGGAGACCGTGCTTAAGGCCTACGGCGCGTTCTCGCCCGAGATGGCCGCGGTCGGCGGACGTTTCTTTGCCGGGCGGTGGATCGACGCGCCGCTGAGACCCGGCAAGGCTTCAGGGGCTTTTGCCCACCCAACCGTGCCGAGCGCGCACCCCTATCTGCTGCTGAATTACCAGGGCAAGACGCGTGACGTGATGACATTGGCGCACGAGCTCGGCCACGGCGTCCATCAGCTGCTCGCCAACCGCCAAGGCTATCTGATGGCCGAGACGCCGTTGACCCTGGCCGAAACCGCCTCGGTGTTTGGCGAGATGCTGACGTTCCGGGCTTTGCTCGCCCGCGAAACCGACCCGCGCCGGCGCAAGATCATGCTCGCCGGCAAAGTCGAGGACATGCTGAACACTGTAGTGCGCCAGATCGCCTTTGTGAGTTTCGAGCAGAAGGTGCACGAGGAGCGGCGAGAGGCCGAGCTGACCCCGGATCGTCTTGGCGAGATCTGGCTCGACGTGCAGCACGAGAGCCTAGGTCCGGCATTGCGCCTCGATGGCGTCTACCGCCATTACTGGTCCTACATACCGCATTTCATCCATACCCCGTTCTACGTCTACGCCTACGCTTTCGGTGATTGCCTGGTAAACTCGCTCTACGCGGTCTATGAGGATGCGCACCAAGGTTTCGCCGAGCGCTATCTCGAAATGTTGCGGGCGGGCGGCACGATGCGGCATCGCGAGCTGCTCGCACCGTTCGGCCTCGACGCCGCCGACCCGACTTTCTGGTCCAAAGGCCTGTCGATAATCGCCGGTTTCATCGACGAGCTCGAACAGCTGAGCTGACGGCATGCAAATTCATGCGGTGAAGCGCGTCTATTCGCCGCATTTCGCATGGGTAAGCCAGTTGCGCGGTGCTACACTCCTTCTTGAGTAAACGGTGGGTTGTGACCTGAACCCAAGATAAGGGGTAAGCGATGGCGTATGATCTGCTGATCAAGAACGGCCGGATCGTCGACGGCTCCGGAATGCCGGCGTTTCGCGGAGATGTCGGCATCAAAAATGGGAAGATCGCCGAGATCGGCAAGCTGAGCGGCCCGGCCAAGCGCACGATCGATGCCGCGGGGCAGGTGGTCGCGCCCGGCTTTGTCGATAATCACTGCCACTACGACGCGCAGGTCACCTGGGACCCGCTGTGCTCGTTCTCTCCCGACCATGGCTGCACCACGGTCGTCTTCGGGAATTGCTCGCTGGCCCTGGCGCCCGTCCGCAAGGGCACCGAGAAACGAGTCGCCGAGTTCCTGTCCTATGTCGAAGCGATCCCGATGGACGTACTCAACACCGTCGAGGTCGACTGGGAGACGATCCCGGAATACATGGACCGGCTCGACCAGCATCTCGGTGTCAATGTCGGCAATCTGATCGGTCACTCGACGGTGCGTTACTACGTGATGGGCGACGAGAGCCAGAAGCGCCCCGCGAGCGACGACGAGATCAAGAAGATGCAGGACGTCGTGCGCGACGGCATCAAGGGCGGAGCGCTCGGATTGTCGGTGTCGCGCAACAAGGGCCACTATGACCCGCAGGGGGTTCATATCCCGGCTCTATGGGCCGAGGAGAAGGAGATTTTCGCGCTCGGCGATGTGCTGCGCGAGATGGGCACCGGCATTATCCAGTCGGGCGGCGGACGCGCCGCCGAGTTGAAGGACGGGCTGATGGCCCGCTTGTCGGAGGCTACCGGCCGCACCGTGATCTACAACAACCTCGGCCAGACCGTGCGCGAGCCCGATGCCTGGAAGAAGCACATGGCACGGGTCGAGGAGACCTCAAAAGCCGGGATCCGGGCCTATCCGCTGTGCAGCCCGAACCGCGTCACCCAAACCTTTACGATGCGCAACTGCCAGGTGTTCCGCGGCTCACCGACCTGGCACCCAATTCTGCTGTCGTCCGACGAGGAAAAATTGCGCGCCTATGCCGATCCCGCGATCCGGCAGAAATTGCACGACGAAGTCGTCGAGCACACGGTCCAAGTCCCGGCCGCCGGCTACTCGCGCGAGTGGTACAATTACATGTGGGTCGAGACCCCGGTACTGGAGAAAAACCAGGGGCTGAAGGGAAAGACTATCGGCCAGATCGCCAAGGAGCAGAACAAGCGGGTCATCGATGCTTTCCTCGACCTCGTCGTCGAAGAGAATCTCGACACCGGCCTGATGCAGTCGGAAAATAATGTCGACGACGAAGCGATGGCGAAGATCCTGACCTATCCGAACGCCATCGTCGGGCTGTCGGATGGCGGGGCGCATGTGCAGTTCCACGGCGGCTACGGGTACTGCACCCGCCTCCTCAGCGAGTGGGTGCGCGAAAAGCAGGTTATGACGCTCGAACACGCGGTTCGGCGGCTGACCTTCAACTCCGCCTCGGCGCTAGGGTTGTACGATCGCGGCCTGCTGCGGCCCGGCATGGCGGCGGACATCGTGATCTTCGATCCCGACACGGTGCGGCCGTTGCCTGAGACGGTCGTCCACGACTTTCCCGCCGGCGGCTGGCGCATGAAGGAACCGGCGGCCGGCATCATGGCGACGATCGTCAACGGCGAAGTGCTGATGGAAAACGGCAAGCACACCGGCGCTCTCCCCGGCCGCGTGCTGCGCAACACCTACTACCACGCGCACGCTTAGCTTCACCTCGTCGGCCGACAAGACCGCCCGCAACACCCATTGCGGGCGGTCCGCCGTCTTGCCCCCCTCAACCGGCGAGCTGGACGACGTTGTCCTCTTGCAGCCGACACATATGGTCGAAAAATCCGCGGCGCCGGCGCAGCTCCGCCGGAGGGCCATCCTCGACGATGCAACCTTGTTGCAGCACGATGACGCGGTCGAACTTCGACACCGTCGATAGGCGATGGGCGATCGCCAGCACGGTGCGGCCGCACATCAACACTTCGAGCGCTCGCTGGATTTCGATTTCCGAGGCGCTGTCGAGCGCCGAGGTCGCCTCGTCGAGCACCACGATCGGAGCATCCTTGAGAAGGGCTCGAGCAATTCCGAGACGTTGCCGCTGACCGCCGGAGAGTTTCATGCCGCGCTCGCCGACAATGGTGTGGTACCTGTCCGGCAGCGCCCGGATGAACTCGTCACACCGCGCGGCCTTCGCAGCCGCCAGCACTTCCTCGTCTGTCGCCTCGGGTCTGGCGTAGCGGATGTTTTCGAGCGCCGAACGATGAAATAGCAAGATGTCCTGCGGCACGACGGCAATTGCGGCGCGCAGACTGTCCTGGGTCATCGCGCGAATGTCCTGATTGTCGATCAGAACCCGGCCGCCCTCGACGTCGGCCAGCCGCTGTACCAAGCCGATCAAGGTAGATTTGCCCGCGCCCGAGGGCCCGACAAGACCAACGCGTTGCCCCGGCTCGATGCGCAGGTTGAAGCCATCGAACACCTGGTGCCCGGTGGGGTAAGAGAAGTCGACGTCGTCGAACTCGATACTGCCCCCGACATGGATCAGCGGCCGCGCTCCCGGCTCGTCGACCACCCTGTGATTCTCGCCGATGACCTGGATTAAATCGGCAATGCGGGCGATGAATTGGGTCGCGTTGACCAGGGCAAAGGCGAGATCGCGCGAGCCGTGCAGGATGCGAAACGCCATCGCCAAGGTCAGGACGACGTCGCCGGGACTGACCCTCCCTTCGCTCCACAGATGCAATGTCCAGGCAAGCATGCCACCGGCCATGAGCCAGAGGGCGAGGTCGTGCAGCACGCGCATGCGCTCGACATACATCACACTGTCGCGATGCGCGTCTTGCTCGACTCGCAGAAGCCGCTCGAAGCGGCCGCGCTCCCGTGTGCGCGCCGAAAAGGCCTTGACCACCCAGATGTTGGAGAGCACGTCAACCAACTCGCCACCGACTTCGGCGGCACGATCGGCATGATGGCGGTGCCGCGGCATGCCACTTTTGCTGAGCCGGAGGAGCGTGCCCGCCGCCACCAAGACGAAGCCAAATAAGGCCGCGACCAAGTGCCAGTCTACGGTGGCCAGCATCGCCAGGGCGGCGCAAAAGTCGGCGCAGACCGGGGCAATATTGAACAATACGGCCGAAAACGCCTGCTGCAGCAAATCCCCGGTGGAGGAGATTCGGTTGGCAAGCGAGCCTCCCATGCGATCGGAGAAATACCGGCTGCTGTGACCAATCAGATGATTGAACAGGTCGAGTTTGGCCTCGGCCTTGTCGATGAGAATAGCGCGGTAGCCGAACCAGCTGCCGAAACGCCACAGCGCACTTTCACCGGCCAGCAGGGCAGCAAACAAGGCCAGCGCCCACCACACCTTAGCGATTTGCGATGGCCCGGCGGCCATCGCATCGACGATCAGTTTGAGGCCGAATTGCGCGACGCAGGCAAACGAAGCGGCTCCCACGACGGACACCAGGGCAACGGCGTGCAGCAACGGGCGCCGCCTTATGTAATGCCACAGAAATGCCAATGGCCGGTCTGGAAATTCGGCAGCGCCGGGTGCGCTTACTTGACCGGCATTCGGCGTCCTCGTGAGATCTACCAGCCTCAGCGGAGCAGTCGATAAGCCCTCCGTGTTATTGCTCCTCGACGCAATCGCCCGCATCGCTCTGACAAAAATCATCGGCTGCTATCCTCAGGTTCTTGAGAAAACGCTCTCCTCCAGCGGCATCTCTCTCCCACTATCCCTTTGTGCGCATTGGATTTCGAACTTGAATGCGGTGGTCTTATCGCCGCCTGCGGTGATCATCGGCGGAATGTCCCTCAACGCTGATGAGCGGTGAACTATTCCCGGGCAGATACCTGTTTCCTGCAAGTCAGATACCCCTCAGAATTCGCCCCGGAGGCGGAATTAGCGAATACCACCCACCGAAGCTGTATGTATTGGCGAATGTTCTAGTCCTGCGACACAGCGCCGCGCACCGGCAACGATTTCCAGCCTGAGTGTCAACGTTATCTATTGTGTCGCTGTTCCAGGTTTCTGGACAAATGGAGCGAGAATGCGGATTGCTCAAATTGCGCCGCTGATGGAGGCGGTTCCCCCTAAGCTTTATGGCGGCACAGAACGGATTGTCGCCTATTTAACGGATGAGCTCGTGGCAATGGGGCATGAGGTGAGCTTGTTCGCGAGTGGCGATAGCGTCACGACCGCGCGCCTCGAAGCCGCGTACCCTCAGGCGCTTCGGCTCGATCCGACAATCCGCGATCACGTCGCTCCACTTGTCGCGATGCTCGAGACGGTCGCACAAAGAGCGGACGAATTCGACGTAATCCACCTGCATTGCGACTATTTGGCTTATCCGGTATTGGCGCGAACCGGTGTGCCGTTTCTCGCGACGCTGCACGGGCGTTTGGATATGCCCGAACTGAAGCTGGTCTATAAGGCGTTTGCCGACCTGCCCGTGGTATCGATTTCCCACTCGCAGCGCGAGCCGCTGCCGGAGGCGCGGTACGTTGCTACGGTGTATCACGGATTACCGGAGCAGCTGTTGCTGCCTGGTGATGGGACCGGCGGGTACTTGGCGTTTCTCGGCCGGATTTCACCGGAAAAGGCGCCGGATCGCGCGATCCGCATCGCGGCTCGGGCCGGGATGAAGCTCAAGATCGCGGCCAAGATCGACCGCGTCGACCGGGAATATTTCGCCGCCGAGATCGAGCCGCTCCTTGCACAACCGCATATCGAGTTTGTCGGCGAGATAGCCGAGCACCAGAAGTCCGAGTTTCTCGGCAAGGCGGCCGGCCTGCTGTTCCCGATCGCCTGGCAAGAGCCGTTTGGCTTGGCGATGATCGAGGCGATGGCTTGTGGGACGCCGGTGATCGCGCTACGTAACGGGTCGGTGCCCGAAGTAGTCGACGATGGGGTCACGGGGTTCATTGTTGATGACGAAGGGACTGCTGCGAGAGCTGCGGAGGAGCTTCACCTGCTGGACCGGACCCTCATCCGCACTGTATTCGAGCAGCGCTTCACTTCGCGGCGGATGGCGGAAGACTACACCAGGATCTATCGGGAGCTCATCTCCGCTCAAGCGTAACGGGCATTGACATTCCCAGGTTGTTTGAGCGTGATGCCGCCGATTCGCAATCTTTTCTTTAGCAGTCTGCGACTATCCCTTTTCGGTGTCGGCACGATCACAGCAGGTGCATTATTTTTGGGCTTGGCCGCGGCGCAAGCGCCGTCCGGCGCTCCGGGCAATCAGGGGACGGGGGATACCGCGCTGAACGGCGCCAGTCTCGATTATTTCCCGCGAGACCACCTCTTCCGGATATTGGGGAAAGAGGTGCTGAGCGCAAAGGGTGAGGATATGGGACGGATCGTCGACGTGCTGTTCGACGAGAAAGGAGAGCCGCACGCCGCGGTGATCGACTTCGGCGGATTCCTTGGGGTGGGAACCCGAAAAATCGCGATCAGCTGGAGCGCGCTGCGTTTTGATCTCGGAGAAAAGAAGAATGTGATCGCTCTCGATCTCGGTCGCGAGCAACTGAGTGCCGCGCCGGAATACAAATACACAGAGTCGGACAAGCCAATCCCGGTCGTAGCACAGCCGCAATCGCCCCCGCACGAACCCGTGCCCGATCCGTCTCGGTGACGCAATTCAGGATAGGGGCACGATCGCTGTTACGGATCGGGTCGCGGGCGCGACCCGATGCCGAGCCGACGACCCACAGTCTGCGGGGGCTCGATTGGTTGAACTTCTTTGTCGCGAACTTTCAAACCGGATTTGGACCGTTCATTTCGGTCTATCTAACCGGCGTAGGCTGGACCCAGGGCGCGATCGGTGCGGCGCTGAGCGCCGGTACCGTCGCAGGGATGGTGAGTCAGGTCCCCGCCGGAATGTTGGTCGATGCGGTACGCCGCAAGCGGGCCGCCGCCGCCGCGGCGATCGTCGCGATCATGGCGAGCGCACTCTTCATAGCTCTATGGCCTGCCCTGTTGCCGATTGCTTTGGCGGAAGTGCTGCACGCTTTTGCCAGCTCAATTCTCGGCCCAGCGATCGCGGCATTGAGTCTCGCGCTGGTCGGCCACGGCGCCTTTGGCGAAAAACTCGGTCGCAACGCGCGCTATTTGGCGATCGGCAACGCGTTCGCCGCCGGACTCATGGGTACCTTCGGATATTACGTTGGGGAGCGAGCCGTATTTTTGTTGACTGCGGCACTTGGCATCCCCGCATTGGCCGCGATCGAAATGATCAGAAACGCGGATCTCTCTTCGCCTACGATCCACTCGAGACCGGCACCGAGGCCGAAGCCCGAAGGCACCGGCTGGTCATGGCGATTTCTTAAAGACCCTAGGCTGCTCGCCTATGCTGCATGCGCGAGCCTGTTCCAACTTGCCAATGCGGCAATGCTGCCGATCGCTGCCGGGATGGTGACAAAACGGGCCGGCAGCGAAGCGTCATTAATGATCGCAGCTTGCATTATCGCGCCACAGGCGGTTACGGCCGCCATTTCCCCGTGGACCGGGCGAGCGGCCGAAGGTTGGGGCCGTCGACCGATCCTGCTCCTTGGTTTTGCCGTGTTGCCGATCCGCGGCGTACTGTTCGCCGTCATTGCCGACCCATATGCGATGATCCTGATCCAGCTGCTCGATGGATTGAGCGCGGCGGCCCTCGGCGTCCTGACCCCGCTGATCGTGGCCGACATCACGCGCGATACCGGCGGCTACACGACTGCTCTCGGGGTGGTCGGGCTCGCGATCGGCGGCGGCGCAACGTTGAGCACCACGGCAGCCGGTTTGGTTGCCGACCATCTGGGGAGCGAGGCGGCGTTTCTCGGCCTAGCCGCTGCCGGGCTTTGCGCGACTCTCCTTGTCGGGACCTTGATGCCGGAGACGCGACCCCCAGGAAATCACTCTGCGGCCAACAGCGGCGCCAGCGGGCTGCCGGGTTTTTCCAGGTCGGCGGGCGGCCCCTGATCGACCAAGCGGCCGTGCTCCATCACCAGGACTCGGTTGAAGGCCGAGGCGAGGCGGGGGCGGTGCAAACTCCACACTAGACTGCGCTCGGCGAACTCGGCTTTCAGCCGATCGAGGAGGGCGGTCTCCGTCGCCCCGTCGAGTACCGCCGTGGCATCGTTGAGCGCCATCAGATCGGGGCGCTTGAGCACCGCGGCGGCGATAGCCAGCTTCTGCCGTTGCGCCTCCGACAGGCGAGAACCCCCGGTGCCGACCGGATAGTCGAGCCCAACCTCGATCAGGGTGCGACGCAAGCCGAGTTCGTCGAGCACCTCCGCAATGGCGGCGTGGACACGCTCGCGACCGCCCAACTCACCGCGCACGATCGTGCCGAATAGGACATTCTCCTGTACCGAGGCTGCCGCGTTGTAGCGCTCGGGGTCGAAGAACTCGACGGAGCCCCGCAACTCTTCAGGCAACCGGGCGGCGAAGGCACGCCTCGCCTCCAATATCCGGCGCTGCATCTGTTCTTCGATCAGATCGAGCGGGTCGCGGGCGGCAACCAGTTTGAACGCCAACGACAGCAGACGCTCTCGCGGGGGCTGCAGGAGATTCTCGACCCCGGCTGTCTCCATCCGCTTGAGAATCCCCTCAAAGATCGGCAGATCATCGGCGCTGATGAATGAGAACTCCTCGAACAGCATGTGTTCGGGGTGCAAACCTGTGAACAACTCGATCATCATCCGGGCAACCCCGGCGCCGACCTCGAGGAGGTCGTGAGTGAGCCGGACTTCGTCGAGCACCTTTTGAACGTAGGCGTTTCGGGCGAGCCCGTCGCCTTCAAAGGCCGGTCCGATCGGTGTGCCGAACAGTAAATTGACCGAAACCGGGGAATTGGTGTTGTAGCGCTCCGGGTCGAAACGCTCGACTAGATGAGCAAGACCGCTGGCTTCGAGTCGCTCTGCAAGCACGCGGCGCGCTTCGAGGACGCACTGCGCCGAATCCGGCTGGCGATTCGGATCGAGCCGGCCACGCAAGCCGAAGAGGTGAGCGTCTTCTTCGAGGTCGACGAGCCGCAGGGCTTCGACTATGCGCACCTCCAACTCGGCTGCGTCGGCCACTCCTGCCTGCTGGTAATCTATCCAGTCGGCAGCGAGGTCGTAGTCGATGTTCCCCGACTTCCGCGCTTCATCGATCTCGCGGGCGCGCGACTGTTCGCCGGCCGAGCCATCATCCGGCACCCGGTTCGGCCGGTGACGCAAGCCGAGCATCAGATTGTCCCTCACGCTCGCGGAAAAGAGATAGGTGATCGGGCCGACATAACCGATCCGCCGTCCGGAAACCGCCAGCGGCACGCCGTTGATATCGGTGTCGCCGACCATGAGGCGACCGCTCGTCGGTGTGAGTAGCCGGGCAAAGAGCTGGGGCACGATATTTCTGCCGCTGTTGCTCTGGCCGACGATCGCTACATCCGTGCCGAGTGAAAAGTCGAAATTAACCCCTTCGAGCAGTGGGATGCCGTCATCGTCCACCAAACCGACATTGGCCGCGGTGACCGCGCCATGCAACGGCTCGACCTTTTCCGGCGCTTCGAGCAGCAAGCGTTTATCGAGCATATCTGGAACCTGGAACTGCTCGACGACCTGCTCGTATTTGATCGCCACGTCCTGCTGGTTCTGATAGAAGTCGAGCAGCTCCTTCCACGGCGACGACAGGTCTTTATAAGCAGCGAGCACCGCGACCAGCGCGCCGAACGAGAGATAGCCTTTGATTACATAATAACCGCCGATCAAAAAGAACAAGAAGGGCGTAAGATTTCCAATTAGATTGTTAAGAAATTTTACGAAGAATTTGCGGTTATAGATCTCGAACCGAATGTCGTAAATTTCACCCAGGCGCTGAGAGATGTCGGCAAGTTGGTAAACGGCGGCGTCATTAGCGCGAATTTCGGCCCGTGCGGCGATCGTCTCGGCGATACGGTCCGAGAGCCCGCGAACTTTGCGCACCCGTTCGCGACCGAGCCGACGAATGATCCGCTGCATCTTGGGAATCAGATAGCCCTGCAAGGGATAGAACGCTACAGCGGCGGCTCCGAGTATCGGGTCCTGCACGAACATGAAGACGAAGATCGTCAGCAGCGTGCCGCCCTGTGAGATCGGCAGCGCGAAAGCGTCGCCGATAAACCCGCCGACCGGCTCCAGCTCGCCGGTCATCATCGCGATGACCTGGCCGGTCGCGGTTCGATCGAAATGGTGCAGCGGAAACCGCAGCACCCGCTCGTAAAGCTGGTAGCGCAGACGGCGCAGCATGCGCTCGCCGACCTGTCCCTTCCTGACGTTGAGATGCAGCTTGAACCATCCATTTATCAAAACGAGAGCGAAGAATATGCAGCACAACACTAGAAGATAGGGGATCTGATCGAAATCCCATCCCATGAACTTTTGCGGGAAATCCTTGCCGGAAATGGCGCGATTGACGATCAGCTTCGGTAAATCCAAGGAATAATAGAGGAACGGAAAAGAAATCAGCGTGACGACGACCAGATAAATCTGCTCCCGCAGGCTGTGATGCAGGATGTAACCATAGATCGAGGAAGCGAGCCCGTCGGTGCCGCTTTGCGGCAACAGGCCGCGCACCGCTGAGGGAAGCGGCGGCCGTAGCGATTTCAGGCATGCCGCGATGGTACGGAGGAATCGCATGGGCTGCTCTCTAGTCTTCGGCGCGACAAGGCGGTCCGGCTTCGCGCATCACCACGGTCCAAGCGGCTCTTTCCTAGGCAAATAGTCGCGCGGGTGCAGCCGCGGGAGAGGCTGTCGAGGAATCTCCGCGGAATTGATCATGTCCCGCCTTCGGGGGCGCAAGCAGCGGTTCCGGCCGGAACCTTTTGCCGCCGTGGCGCGTCCTATTTCGTGAGTTGCGAATTGCTTTATGGGTTTGCCCGAAATGACCGTCAGCCGTATCCGACAGAGCCTGACAGGCGCGATCTGGGCCGCTCTGATCCTCGCTCCCGCCTTATGCAGTGCCCAACCGGCGGGCGAGACCGGTCCGAAGGGCGGCTCAAATCTCACGCGCCAGACCCAGAACGAGATCGACATTGCGCTGCCGAGTCTCGCGCCGCTTGTCCAGCGCGTCATGCCAGCTGTCGTCAACATTTCCGTCGAGTTGAAGGAACAGGCGGCGGCCCAGGGCGACGAAGATACAGGGAACGAGAGTGCCTCGCCACTCGGACCGAGCGGCACGCCTTTCGATCAGTTTCTTAAGCGCTTTTTCGAACAACCGTTCCAATTCCGCAATCCCGCGGAAAAAATCATGGCACTCGGCTCCGGGTTCATCATCGACCCTGCCGGCTATATTGTAACCAACAACCATGTCGTCGCCAACGCCGACAAGGTGACGGTAATCTTGCAGGACAACAGCCGGCACACAGCCAAGGTGATCGGCCGCGATGAAAAGACCGACATCGCCCTCCTTAAGATCGATAGCAACCAAAAGCTTCCCTACGTGACTTGGGGAAACAGCGACGACGCCAAGGTCGGGGATTGGGTGGTCGCGGTCGGCAATCCGTTCGGTCTCGGCGGCTCGGTGACCGCCGGGATCATCTCCGCACTCGGGCGCGACATCAATGAGGGCCCCTACGACGATTTCCTGCAAATCGACGCACCGATCAACCGCGGCAACTCCGGCGGACCGACATTCGATCTTCACGGCCAAGTGATCGGCATCAATACCGCGATTTATTCGCCTTCGGGCGGGTCGGTCGGGATCGGGTTCGCCGTTCCCTCGAACATCGCCGAGCACGTAGTCGTCCAGCTCAAGGAGCACGGACACGTGACCTGGGGTTGGCTCGGCGTAGCCATTCAGAACGTCACGCCGGCGATCGCCAAGAGCCTTGGCCTCGACCCCGACCACCCGACCGGCGCGCTGGTCGCCTCGGTGACCCCGGACAGCCCGGCCGCTCAGGCCGGCATCAAGCAAGGCGACGTGATCACCGCCGCAAGCGGTCATGAGATAAAAACCGTGCACCAGGTCCCGCGCCTTGTCGCGTCTACGCCGGTCGGCAGCAAGCTCCAGTTGACGATCGTGCGCGACGGAAAACAAAAGACCGTCGAGGCCTCGATCGGCGAGATGCTCAGAACGTGACTTCTGCAGAACGCGAGGCTCCGCAGCCTGGCAGCGGCAAGGCCGCCAACGCGCTCGGCATGGAGCTCCTCCCGCTCGACCCGCAGCTGCGCAAGGAATTGAAGGTGCCAAAGGACCTGAACGGGGTAGTGGTCGGCCAAGTCGCGAGCGGCAGCCCGGCGGGGGACCTGGGGATTCAGCCCGGTGACGTGATCGTATCGGTTGATCAGAAACCGGTAACTGATCTCGAGAATGCCGCCGCTCAGCTAAAGGAGGCGGCGACTCAGGGCGACGTGCTGTTGCTGCTCAACCGACACGGGATGAGCCAGTTCGTCGGCTTGTCGGTCCAGAACAACGGAACGGCCGGCAGCAGCCGCTAAGAAGGGAGCCGAGATGGGCCCCGCCGACCGCGTCGGGGATGAATTGGCCCATACTCGGCCTTCGAATGATCGTCGGCACCGCCGGCCATATCCATCACGGTAAAACCGCGCTGGTCCCGAGCGCTGACCGGCGTCGATACGGACCGATTGCCGGCGGAAAAGGCGCGCGGCATTACGATCGATCTCGGCTTCGCTTATCGTTCGGTGGCGAACCCCGAGACACTGGGTTTTGTGGATGTCCCCGGTCACGAAGGCTTTATTCACAACATGCTGGCGGGAGCGGCCGGGATAGACTTCGTGCTGCTGGTCGTCGCTGCGGATCACGGGCCGATGCCACAGACCCGCGAGCACCTGCAGATCGTCGATCTGCTCGGCATCCGGCGGGGCATCGTCGCGTTGAGTAAAGGCGATCGGGTTGGCGCCGAACGGATCGCCGGAGTTCGCGCCGAACTTCGCGGCCTGCTCGCGCAGACGAGCCTTGCGGGCGCAGAGATCGTGCCGGTCTCCGTCGTTAGCGGGGAGGGGCTGGACGTGCTGGAAACGCGTTTCATCGAGGCTTCTCTGAGCCTGCCGCAACGCCCCCCGCGGTGGCCGTTTTCGCTTGGCGGTCGACCGCAGCTTCTCATTACCCGGAGCCGGCACGGTCGTACGGGAACCGTCTTCGCAGGTGCCGTCCGGGTCGGCGACAGACTTACGGTTTCGCCTTCCGGGCACATTGCCCGCGTGCGCGCCATCCATGCCCAGAACGCGTCGGCCGAGCTCGGCCATGCCGGACAGCGTTGCGCGCTCAATCTCGTCGGAAGCGGGATCGACGAGGTTCAAATCCATCGCGGCGACTGGGTCGTCGATCAGGCACTTCATGCCCCGACCGATCGTTTCGACGCCAGGATTCGGCTGTCGGCTGCAGAAAAGCGGCCATCGCGGCGGAGGACACCGATTTACCTGCATTCGGGCGCTTCCCGAGTTCTCGGCACACATTGTGCTGCTGGACGCGACCAAATGTTGCCTGGCGAGGAAGCATTGGCCCAGGTGACGCTGCATCGCCCGATCGGCGCCTTGCACGGCGGCCATTTTGTGTTCCGCGATCATTCGGCGCGGCGGACGATGGGCGGCGGAATGATAATCGATCCCTGGCGGCCGCAAGCGGCCGCAGCGCCTTACGGCGCTCGCCTCGCTGGCCGGCAAGGATTTGCGACGGGCGCTCTTGCAATTCGTTTCCAGGGATCCGGGATGGGTCGATCTGAAGCGCTTTGAGCTCGCCCGGAACCTGACACCCGCGGAAGCAGCAGAGCTTTGGCGCACTAGCGGTCTGGTATGCGTCGGCGTGGGCGATGCCTTGTTCGGCTTTGAGCGTCAGAATTGGCGGTCACTCTTGGGTCGTGTCCAGGCGGTCTTAGCCTTGCATCACCAAGCGGCTCCAAGCGCCCCGGTCCTGGAGCCGGGCCGACTCCGCGCCGCGCTCGATCTTCGACTGCCGGTCAAGGTGTTTTCTTCGGCAATCGGGGCAATGCCGCGCGGCGGTACCATTCAGTGCGACGGGCCGTGGCTCAAGCTGGCCGGCCATGCCGCCCGATTGACCCTCGCCGATCAGCGGCTTTGGGAGCGGATTGACCGGGTAATGAAGCGCGCCGGCTTCCACCCGCCGCGGGTCCGCGATGTCGCCGCGCTGTTCAAGGAGCAAGAAGAGGAGGTGCGCCACTTGATGCAGCGTCTGGCCCGCATGGGCGTACTTGTCGAAATTGCCCGCGATCATTTCTATGACAGGGCGAGGGTTGCCGACCTGGCGCGGGTTGCAATCATCTGACGCGGGAAGGCTCCGACGGCAAGATCACCGCCGCGGCCTTCCGCGACCGTATCGGCACCGGGCGCAAGCTCGCGATCCAGATACTCGAATTTTTCGATCGGACCGGGATAACGGCACGCGAGGGTGACCTGCGGCGGATCAGAAGATCGTTTGGCGATCTTCGGAATCGTGAATGTTTTCCGGAGCGAGAGTGAGCCGCCAGCCGCGCGGCGGTGATGGCCCCGGTCCTACTTCAGGCCGCGTTCCGCCGGCGTCGCATTTACGATCGCTTCGGCGCTTGCTCCCCGCTCTCCGGATGCGTTGAAATCATCCACCGCGCATTCAATCTGTTTTATTTAGATAAAAAGCCGGCACAGCAGTTCTCCAGCGGCGGCACGTCACCAGATCTTGCGCTATCCGTCATTTTTAAGTCCACTTCTATGGTTAATAACTGCGAGACCAAATCCGCTTTCTATCTTTCTCATGGGCCAATCACTTGTCGATCGCAAGAGAACCGCGCGAGTTTACTAGACGCCTTCTCTCGCTCCTGCTATTGTTCTCGTATGACGCTAGCCACGGGCGGAAGGTAGTGGCGCCAAGCGTTAACAATCTTCAGTTCACTATGCAGCTCAGACTTTTCCGACATTTTGTCCCGGTTTCGGTCGTGCTTCTCGCATCATCGGATGCCTTATTGATTACTGGTGCGTTCTATCAGCTCCTGTCCAGTTCTGAGATTGGCACACCCATCGTTCTCGGGACTTCCAGCTTCAGTGTTCAGTTCTCCGCGGGATTATCGGTTGCAACTGTGACCGCAATGCTTTCCGTCGGGCTGTATGGGCAGCAGAGTTTTATGGATCTCCGACTCCTGTTCAGCAAGATAGTTGTCGCCTCGATACTCGTGTTGATGCTCGTCTCCTTTTCAGCCACATATTGGCGCGAAGGCCTGGATCAACTGGCCGACTTGGGCAATTTCCCGCTAAAGGCGACGTTGATCTGGCTGGTCTGCGTCTCGGTGACGCGCGGGACCTTCTCGGTGACCCTCGGGCGCGGTCTGCTGAAGCGCCGCGTACTCGTGCTGGGCAATGGCACCCAGGCGGCTCGAATAGCTAAACTCGTGGAAACCGGTCAGAATGAGCATTTTATCCCGGTATCGTTCATCGACGTGCCCAACCGAACCACACAATCTCGGGCGGAAACCCTCGACTGGTCGGCTGCCAAGGCGGACGGCCTCTTGGAAATGGGTTATCGCCTCGGCGCGAGCGAGGTCGTAGTGGCGGCCGATGACCGGCGTGGCCTGCCGGTGCGCGAACTGCTGCACTGCAAACTTGCCGGCATCAAGGTAACCGATTTTCTCGATTTTTGGGAGCGCGAGACCAGAACCGTCGACCTTGAAGCGCTGAAGCCGAGCTGGTTCTTTTACTCGGACGGTTTCCGGTGCGGTCCGGTGGACGGGTTTCTGAAACGAGCCTTCGACATCGTGGTGAGTTCGAGCTTACTGGCTTTGACACTGCCGCTGTTGGCTGTGACGGCGTGCTTGATCAAGCTTGAGAGCCCTGGGCCGGTCCTCTACCGTCAAGAAAGGGTGGGATTGCACGGTCGCATTTTTACGATCCTGAAATTTCGCAGCATGCGGGTAGATGCCGAGACCGACGGCCGTCCGCGTTGGGCTGCGAAGAGTGATCCCCGTGTTACACGGGTAGGAGCGATTATCCGCAAACTTCGGATAGACGAACTCGCTCAGATCCTGAATGTCTTGCGCGGAGACATGAGTTTTGTCGGGCCCCGCCCGGAGCGCCCCTTTTTCGTAGCGGATCTCGCCAAATCAATTCCCTATTATGCCGAGCGCCACTGGGTCAGGCCGGGGATCACCGGCTGGGCGCAAGTTAACTTCCCCTACGGCGCCTCGACAGAAGATGCCCGTCACAAGCTGACCTATGATCTTTATTACGTAAAAAACCGAAGTTTTTTTCTAGATTTTCTCATATTGCTACAGACTGTACGAGTAGTTTTCTGGAATCAGGGAGCGAGATAAGAACTTTGTATCTCGATCCTTTCGTTAAGGAGACGGTATACTCGGGATGCGCCTTGGCCTTCCTCGCGCTGATTGTGCTGATGGTCTTGCGCGGTCGCACCAGCAGAGCCGGCGCAGCGATCCTGGGGTGCTGTATCGCCTCGCTGATCTGGGCAAGTGCAGCCGCCGCCACCGCGCCGATCGCGGCATTGAGCCTCTTGGACAGCTTCAGGCTTTCCGCTTGGCTGTTGTTCGCGGTAGCGCTCGTCACCATACGGGCCGGTGACGGTTCCGGCCTCGGGCGCGCCTACCTCGTCGGGGCAGTCAGCTTCTGCCTTGCGGCGATTGCCGATGATGTATGGGGGGTGGTCGTCAGCCCGGACGCTGCGGCGCTTTACACCTCGCAGCTGCTGATCCGCATCGGGTTTGGAGTCGCGGGACTGCTAACGATCGAGAATCTGTGGCGCAATACAGGACCTGAACAGCGGTGGCACGTCTGGCCGCTGTGCGTCGCGATCGGCGGATTGTTCGCGTACGAGCTGTTTCTGTTTTCCGATGCCTTTATCACTCGCGGCCGCGCCGATCCTGGTCTCGCCCTTGGCCGGCCGATCGTCGCGGCCTTCATGGCCCCTCTACTGGCTTTGGCCATGGCCCGCAATCGTGAGTGGCGGGTTGATATCCACGTGTCCCGACAAGTGGTGCTGCACACCGCGACTTTGGTTGCCAGCGGCTGCTTCCTTGTTGCCGTGGCCGTCGTCGCCATACTGCTGCGCGGGTTTGGCGGCGAGTGGGGGCTGGTGCTCCAACTCGCGATGTTATTCGGCAGCATTGTTGTGCTCGCCACCGTGCTATCGTCGGGGAACGTGCGCCGTCGGCTCAAATTTCTGATCTCGCGCAATTTTTACACGCATCGTTACGATTACCGTGTCGAGTGGCTGAAGTTTATCGAGTTGGTCTCCGAGCCCAAGCTTGGAGAGGAACTCTCGGTCAGGATCATCCGCGTCTTGGCCGAATTCGTCGACAGCCCGGCCGGAGTGCTGTGGTCGTTGAGTTCGCGGCATCGGCTATTATCCTACTGCGGCGTGGAAGCAGCCCATCCCCGGTGACCGTAAGGTGCCGATCGACGACCCTTTCGTTTTCGGGTTCCGGAATGGCGGCTGGATCCAAGAACGCGGCTCGGGAGCCGGAGAGAATACGTGGCCGATCGCTTCCGACCCGATCGCTTCTGACAGGGCGTGGTTGGCCGTACCATTATCACATCGCACGGAAGTTATCGGTTTCGTCGTGCTCGATCGCGCAACCCACATGATCAGCCCTGATTGGGAGGCGTTCGACCTGTTGCGTGCGGCCGGTAGGCAAGCGGCCAGTTATCTCGCCGAAGAACGCTCGACAAAGGTTTTGCGCGATTCCGAACTGTTGACCGAATACAGCAGGCGCTTCGCCTTCGTGGTCCATGACATCAAGAATTTGGCAAGTCAGCTCAACCTGATCGTGTCGAACGCGGCGCGGCATATCGGCGACCCGGAGTTTCAGCGAGACATGCTGAGAACCGTTGAAGACTCGGTCGCACGAATGAACAATCTTCTCAGTCAGCTGAAGGCCGATGCGGCGCCGCGCCCACCGCGTTTGCTCGACCCCAACCTCATCGTTAGCGCAGTCGCCGCCAAGTTTGCCGATGCTCCCCTGGCGGTGGAGACCCGCAATGAACCCGGCCCTGTCGCCGTAATAATCGACCCGGAGCGCCTCAGATCCGCTCTCACGCACCTCGTCCAAAACGCGGTTGATGTGTCATGTCCGGGCGATCGGGTGGTCATTTCCTCGCATCGTTTCGGGACCCGGCTGTTGATCGACGTGACCGACAATGGTCCCGGGATGGACGATGCGTTCGTTCGTGACGAGCTGTTCCTGCCGTTCCGCTCGACGAAGTTGGGCGGTTATGGGATCGGAGCTTTTCAGACCCGCGAACTGATCCGCATGGCTGGCGGTGATCTCGAGGTAATTTCTGAAAAAGGGTTTGGCACTACGATGCGGATTATCCTACCCCTGGTCTCAGAGAGAGAGCCGGCGGGATCCTCCGCGGTGACCTGAACGAGATGCCGTCCAATCCAAAACCCTTGTTGCTCGTCGACGATGACACAGGGCTGCTGCGCCAACTGCGCTGGGCCTTTTCGGACCACAAGGTGTTCCCGGCCGGATCGCGCCAGGAAGCAATCGATATTGCCAGAAGTGAACCGATCCCAGTAGCCATCGTCGATCTTGGATTGCCTCCCGATCCGGACGGAGCCTCCGAGGGGCTGGCGACGTTGACCGAAATTCTCGCTATTGCGCCAGCGACAAAGGTGATCATTGCAACCGGCAACGAAACTCGTGAACACGCATTGCGGGCAATCGCTCTCGGAGCCTACGACTTCTATCAAAAGCCGATCGACATCGATGAGCTCCGGCTGATCGTCAGCCGTGCGGAACGAATGTTCGAGCTCGAAGACGAGAACCGTCGTCTTGCCGAAGTCGCTCAGACCTCTCCAGTCGACGGCATCATCGCGAGCAGCCCGGAAATGCTGCGGGTGCTGCGCAATCTGGAAAAGATAGCGCCCGCCGATGTGACGGTATTGCTGCTGGGCGAGAGCGGTACCGGCAAAGAATTGCTGGCTCAGGCGGTGCATAAGATGAGCCCCCGGTCCGGCGGGCCATTCGTGCCGATCAACTGCGCGGCCATTCCCGAGACCCTGCTCGAAAGCGAGCTCTTCGGCTACGAAAAAGGCGCCTTCACCGGCGCTCTGAGGCAGAACATCGGCAGAATTGAAAGCGCCGATCACGGCACCCTGTTTCTCGACGAGATCGGCGACGTTCCATTGCCGATGCAAGTAAAATTGCTGCGGTTCTTGCAGGACCAGATCGTTGAGCGCATTGGCGGTCGAAAGCCGGTGCAGGTCGACGTGCGAATCGTTTGTGCAACAAACCAGGACCTCGATCGCCTGATGACCGAGGGCCGCTTTCGCGAGGACCTCTATTACCGTTTGAATGAGGTCACGGTGAGGGTGCCGCCGCTGCGCGAGCGGCTTGGAGATACGGTGATTTTGGCAAGTTTCTTTCTCAGGCGGTTCGCGTTGGAATATGGCCGCCCGGTACGCGGCTTCGCCTCCGCGGCACTTGCAGCGATCAAGGGCTACCCCTGGCCGGGCAATGTCCGCGAGCTGGAAAATCGTGTGAAGCGCGCGGTCGTTATGGCTGACACCGCGCTGCTCTCGCCCTCCGATCTCGGCTTTTCGGCGGAAGGAGGAGAGCCGCAGTCGCTTGGCATCCGGGCCGCCCGAGCGCGCGCCGAACGTGAGGTGCTCCAACTCGCTCTTGCCCAGGCCGGCTCCAACCTCTCAAAAGCGGCAAAGCTGCTCGGGATCAGCCGGCCGACGCTTTACGACTTGATGCAGCAACATCAGATCGGCCTCGATGCGTAGCGGTGGTTTGCAAGAAAGGAAGGCAAATGCCCCAGGGTCGTAGCAGCTGTCCATGGCGCTCCGTCGTTTTCGCCTCCGCCGTCGCCATCTTCGTGTCTCCAACCGCATACGCCAAAGATTCCATGGCCTCGGTCAAGGATGCCGAACAATATGTCGCGAAGGGGAACCTCAAGGCTGCCGAAATCGAGTTGCGCAACGCCATTCGCCAAGCGCCGCAAGACCCGGTCCTTCATGCCAGACTGGCCGAGGTATATTTGCAACTCGGCGATCCCCCAGACGCGGAGCGCGAAGCACGAGCCGCCCTCGAACGCAATGACGAGGAGGCAGACTACCTGTCGGTGCTGATGGACGCCCTGCTGCGTCAGGAAAAATTCGCGGACCTTCTGGACCTGGTCAAGCCGGGCGATCGCAGTCCGGCGCTCGAGAGCAAAGTCAGAACGGCGCTCGGCACCGCGGAGGCCGGGCTGCGCGATCGTAACCAGGCTGAAAAGCGGCTTCGCGAAGCGGTCAAGCTCGATCCCACCGCCGTCCGGCCCAAAATTCAGCTTGCACGCCTGTTGACGGGCACGAAACCGGCGGAGGCGGACAAGTTTATTGACGAAGCGATCGCCGCCAACCCACAGTCGGCCGAAGCTCTTCAGGTCAAGGGAGAGATGCTGCGCAGCCGAGGTGATCAAGACGGCGCCATTCGCCTGTTCGACGAGGCGCTGAAAATTGATCCGAAAAACATGCTGGCGCATTTGAGCCGTGCCAACATCGATATCGCGCTCGGCAAATACAAGGTGGCGGATGAGGATCTCGATCCCATCCTCAAGGCCGCTCCCAACAATTTCATGGCAAATTACCTCCGGGGATTGGAGCTTGCCAAAAAGCAGGACTACGCCGCGGCAGATCGGATATTCGATCGCATCAGCCCCGCCTTCTCGGTGTTTTGGGCAGGCTATTATTTGCAGGGCGCGACGAAACTGGCCCTCGGGCAATCCGCTCAGGCGGAAGCGATATTGGCCAAATATCTTAATCGCGTTCCCGATGATGTGAAAGCGGGCCGGCTGATCGCGACCGCCGCTCTTCAGCAGCGATCTCCGTCTCGGGCGATCGAGTACCTGAAACCAATAATCGACAAAGTTCCGGCGGACGCGCCGACTCTGACCCTTCTCGGCAATGCCTATATGGCGGAAGGCAAACCCGATCTCGCTTTACAGCAATTCGAAAAAGCTGCCGCTCTCGATCCGGACAACCCTGCCATCAAGACACGGGTCGGCATTTCGGAAATCGATATCGGGCAGGGGCAGCAAGGATTGAGCACACTAGAGCAAGTATTCGCGACCGAAGCCGGCGCGCCGGTTGCCGGTCCGACGCTCGTATTGACCGAGCTGCGTGCCAAGCACCTCGACAAGGCGGCCGAGGTGGCCAACTCTCTGGTCAAAAGGGACGCAAAAAACCCGCTTTACTTTACCTTGCTTGGAGTCGTGCGAGCCGCTCAGCGGGATCACTCAGCCGCCGAGAACTCGTTCCGCTCTGCGCTCGCCATCAACCCCGAATTCCCTGCGGCCACTCGCGATCTGGCGCAGCTATACGTCGCAACCGGCCGCATAGACGATGCCAAGAAAGTCTATACCGACCTCCTCGCGAAGAAGGGTGATGATGTCACCGCCCTCCTCGGGCTCTCGGACATCTACATTTCCGAGAAAAAATGGCCGGAGGCTACCGACGCGATCAACCGGGCGCGTTCGGCGGCAAAAAATGATCCGTCCCCCGGGCTCAAGCTGGTGGGCCTATACGAATCTCGTCAGGACTGGAACAGCGCAAAGAGCGTGGCGGCGGAACTCGCTGCGCAATTTCCGGGGGATGTCAACGTCCTGGAAGCGCAGGGGAGAGCCCAGTTCGGCGCCGGCGATATGGACGGCGCCGTGTCCAGCTACAAGCGGGCGCACGAACTGGCGCCGAATTCGATCCCGATCCTGTCTCGATACCTCTCTTTGCTCAATGAGAATAAATATTTTGTCGAGGCGCGCGGTGTATTGCAAGACGCCATTACCCGCGACCCCAACAACGCTTCCTTGAAAGCCGACCTGATTCGGGTCGAAGGCGAAATGAACGGAGTGGACGCCGCGGTAGCTAAGGCCGAAGCCTTGGCGAAGGACGACCCCAACAGCAATATATACTATCTGGTGGCGGCCGAGCTCTATGAAAAGGCGGGACGGACGCCAGATGCGATAACGATGCTCGATAACACCGTCGCGGCTCGGCCGTCGGACGACGCCTTGATCAGCGCTCTGGCGCAGCTCTACCGCCGCACCGGGGATCTGGGCAAGGCAGAAGGCGTTTTGCTCACCCGACTGAAGGCTGATCCGAAGGATACCGCCATTGAGACGGTGCTGGCGTCGCTATACCTGAATACCGGGCGAATCGCAGATGCCAAGAAGGCTTACAGCCAAGTCAGTTCGCAGCGGCCAAACGATGCCGCGCCTATACTGGGCCTTGCCGAAGTCGCGAGTAAGGAAAAGAACTGGTCCGAGGCGAAGGATTACCTCGACCGCGCGCGCGCCGCAGCACCAAATGATCCGGCGCCCGGGATTGCGCTGATCAACTTCTACGGTTCGCAGCAGGACTGGAAGAACGCAGCGGCCACGGCAAACGGGCTCGCCGAGCGCTTTCCATCCAATCCCGACGTGCTCGACGCCAAAGGACGGGTTCAGATAGCGACAAGCGACAAAGAAGGCGCGATTGCCACCTACAAACGTATCCACGAACTCGCGCCCGAATTCCTTGCCGGTCCTATCGCGCTATCTTGCCTTGCTCAACTCGGCGAAGGACTTTACTCAGGCACGAACCGTCCTGCAGACCGCTCTCGCCCGCGATCCCAAGAAGAGCCAGTTGAAGGGCGACTTGATCCGCGCCGAAGCGGAAATCGATGGTTTGGAGGCGGGCCTCGCAAAGGCGCGCGCTTTTGCTCAAGAGGATCCGGAGAACCCCGTCTACGACATGGTTTCGGCGGAACTATTGGAGAAGGCCGGACGCAGCGCCGACGCTATCATGTTGCTCGAGAAAGCCATCGCCGCGCGTCCGTCGGAGGACAATCTGATCGGGACGCTGGCCCGTCTCTATGCTCGAACCGGCGAACTTGCCAAGGCCGAGGCCGTCTTGAATTCCCGCTTGAAGATGGAACCGAAGGATCTAGTAATTCGCTCGACTTTGGCTTCAATCTACTTGGAGCAAAAGAAATACGATAATGCGATTAACGAATACACGAGCATTGCTGCCGACCACCCGACCAACTCGGCGGCGCTGAACAATTTGGCTTGGCTTTATCAGCAAAAGGGCGACCTGGTGAAAGCGCGCGGACTGGCCGAACGCGCCACCGCCGCCTCTCCGCGTGTGCCGCAGATCGATGACACTCTGGGGTGGATCCTGCTGGCCCAAGGCGATGCGCAGAAAGCAGTCACCGTGCTGAGCGCCGCCAGCCTGTCGGCTCCCGGCAACCCGGATATCCAGTATCACCTGGCGGTCGCCCTTCATCGTGTAGGCCGGCAGGCCGATGCTCAGGCGACCCTCGAAAACCTGCTCGGCTCCGGCGCGTCGTTCTCCGACAAGGCCGAGGCGGAAAAGCTCTTGCACGAGCTGAAGCGGAGCTGAATTGCTGCGCTAGCGAATGGCATCGATCTCCTGCAACAGCCTGTGCAGCTCCCGAGCGAGCCCGGGTACGGGCGCTTTGCGGCGAGAGGGAACGGCATGGGCGACGAGGGAGGTCGCCTCCTCATCCTCGGGCACTGCGGTCAACCGGCGGATCACGACCGTCAGCTCCTCGACCGCGGCTTGCAGCTCCGGAGCCGACATAGAACCGGCAATTTTGCCGTCGTCAACGGGCCGTTGCTGCGCCGCAGCCGAGCGCATTGTCGCCTCGAACGCCTCGACAGATGTGCGCATGACGGCTTCGAGCGCTTGAGTATTCTCCGACAATCGGCTGACGGCATCGAAAAAGGGGACCTGTCCTTGCTCGAAGGCTGCGACCAGCCGTTCAGGTAATCGAGCCGGCAACTCGCCGATTCTATCGTCTGCCGTCGGATGGTCGCGACCCGCCTCCAGCGACGAGACGACACGGCGCAGAAGGCCGATTTGGTCGGGCTCGACGCTTAGCTGGGCAATAGTTTCGAGCAGCGGCTCCGCCGTGACATCGATGGCGATCCTGCCGAGCGCAGCGAGGAGGATTAGACCGGCCACGATCAGAATGGCGGATACCGTCGGGATTACGCCGGTTTGAAGTGGCAAGGCTCCATAGTTTTGCGCTATGCCCAGCCCGACTATTCCGACGAGCACGATCAGCACACTAAGGAAATGGCTGCGGGCCAAACAAATATAATGACGCCGGGCGATCTCGCTCCTCGCCTCGTCCGCGGTAAAAGGGGCTGGGAGGACGGCGTTGTTATCCTCTGTCTCTGGGGCTGCCTGCGCCAAGCTCCTGGCACGTCGCCTGAACCCATTTGTGCCGAGCGCGGCGATCCACTCGTGCCAGGCGGGCATTCGGCCAAGCGCGGCGCGCCCCAGATGGTGACGCATCCAAATCATATTGGCGACCAAGTTTGTGGTCGTCAGCAACATCGCGGCAAGGCCGTACACGCCGAGAGCGCCGACCGCGAGCACCGGCAAATGCGACATCAGGATCGTTCCGATTTCGGAGCGCGGCGCGTTGATCACCTCCGCGGCCACCAAAGCAGCCGCCAGAACGATCGCGCCGATCGCACTCGAGAAAACTATGCTCCATGTTGGCATCAACGGTCCTTCCCCAGCTGGCGATAGATCCTATCTGCAGGGTATCTCGCACAAGGCTCATTGGCCGGTTCGGGGCTAAAATCTGACGCCCTTGCACTTGCCCAGTGACGGGCAGTTTATCAGACCGCTGGTAAAAATCCTCTACTCAGCGGGATTTCGATCAGGCGGCTCTGCTACCGGCGTCAACCACCGCTCGCCCGAGCCTTCGCCCAGCTGTCGCGCAGCCCCACGGTGCGGTTGAAGACGAGCCGGTTCGGGGTGCTGTCGAGATCGGCGCAGAAATAGCCTTGGCGCTCGAACTGAACCGCCTCTCCCCGCACCGCAGCGGCAAGTCCGGGCTCCACTCGACTCTGGGCCAAGATCTCGAGCGAGTGAGGATTGAGATCGGCAAGAAGTTCGCCGCTTGCACCGGGGTCGGGCACGTTGAAGAGCGGGTTGTAGAGCCGGATTTCCGCCGGCACGGCATGCGCTGCCGAGACCCAGTGCAAAGTTGCCCTGACCTTGCGTCCGTCGGGAGCATTGCCGCCGCGCGTTGCCGGATCATAGGTGCATATCAGCTCCACGACCTCGCCTGCCGCATTTTTCACTGCCTCGCGGCAGGTAATCAAATAGCCATACCGCAGCCTTACCTCCCGGCCGGGCGAAAGCCGATAAAAACTCCGGGACGGGTATTCCATAAAATCCTCGGCTTCGACGTAGAGCTCGCACCCGAAGGGAATGCGGCGCGTACCGGAAGCGGCGTCCTCGGGATTGTTGACCGCCGCCAGCTCCTCGACTTCCCCTACGGGATAATTGTCGATCACGAGCTTCAATGGGCGCAGCACCGCCATCCGGCGCTGGGACGTCTTGTTCAGGCACTCGCGAATCGCGTGCTCGAACATTGCGACGTCGACAACGCTGTTCGCCCGTGCGACCCCTACGGAACGGACGAAATCACGAATCGCCCCCGGGGGCACGCCACGGCGCCGCAGCGCCGCCAATGTCGGCATCCGCGGATCATCCCAGCCGCCGACCCGGCCTTGCCGCACCAGCTCGGTCAGGAAACGCTTCGACAGCACCGTGAAATTCAGGTTGAGCCGGGCGAATTCGTACTGCCGCGGCCGCGACGGCACCGGCAGATTTTCGATCAGCCAATCGTAGAGCGGACGATGGTCCTCGAATTCGAGCGTACACAGCGAATGCGTCACACCCTCGATCGCATCCGACTGGCCGTGCGCGAAGTCGTAAGTCGGATAGATACACCACTTGGTTCCGGTGCGTGGGTGCTCCGCATGCAGGATGCGATAGAGCACCGGGTCTCGCAGATTGATGTTGCCGGCCGCCATGTCGATCTTCGCCCGCAGCACACGCGCCCCGTTGGGGAACTCGCCTTCCCGCATACGGCGGAAAAGATCGAGATTTTCGTTCATCGACCTGTCACGGTAAGGGCTATTGCGCCCGGGCTCCGTCAGGCTGCCCCGCATCGCCCGCATCTCGTCGGCCGGCAGATCATCGACGTAGGCGTTGCCGGCGCGGATCAGGTGCTCGGCCCAGTCATAGAGCTGCTCGAAATAGTCGGACGCGTAGTAAAGGTGCGGCCCCCATTCGAAGCCGAGCCAGTGCACGTCCCGCTTGATCGAATCGATGTACTCCTGCTCCTCCTTGGTCGGGTTGGTGTCGTCGAAGCGCAGATGGCAGCGGCCGTCGTATTCCTGCGCCACGCCAAAGTTCAAGCAGATCGCTTTGGCGTGCCCAATATGGAGATAGCCATTGGGCTCGGGGGGAAAGCGCGTAACTATCTCGGTGTTGCGCCCGGCAGCAATATCGGCGTCTATGATGTCGCGGATAAAATCGCGACCCGGCTGCGCCGCCGCGGTTTCCTTTGCCATTAGATTTCCCGGTGTCGTCACAATTGCCTATGTGGCGCATCCCGGCACGACTGCCAAGGCGCTCAGTGTGTCGTTCCGGGACGGCCCGTAAGGGCCGGGCCCGGAACCTACGAACACCGGCCTTTGACTAATTCACAGAGGCCCGTGTTCTTGGATTCCGGGGCTCGCGGGCGATGCCCGCGGCCCGGAATGACAGGGATTTGGCGACAGGGATCGCGATCCGGGGAGGCCGCCGGCGGCCGCTAGGTGCGGGGCGCGCCGAGGTGCCGGTGAAAGAAATTAAAGACCTTGTGCCAGCCGTCAACGGCCTGCTCGGGGCGGTAGTTCGGGCGATACCAAGCGAAAAACGCGTGGCCGGCACCGTCGTAGCGGTGGAACTCGTAGGTCTTACCGTGCTTCTTCAGTTCCGCCTCCGTCTTGTTGACATGTTCGGGCGTCGGGTTGGGGTCTTCGTTGCCGAACAGACCCAATAGCGGGCAATTGATCCCTTCGGTCAGATCGATCGGCGCCACAGGCTGGGCCTTGGTCAACCGCGACTTGTCCTCGACAACGACATTGCCGCCCCAGCAATCGACCGCAGCCTGGACGAGATGCGACAGCTTGCACGCCACCAGGTAGGTTTGGCGCCCGCCGGAGCAGAAACCGATCACGCCGACCTTGCCGCTGGCATGCGGTTGCGAGCGCAGGAAATCGATGGCTCCGGTCACATCGCCGAGCATCTGCTCGTCCGGGACCCCGCCCGCCTCGCGCACCTTGGCGACCACCGCTTCATCGGCACCGTCACCGACGCGGAAATAGAGGCTCGGCGCCACGGCGGCATAACCGTGATGGGCGAATTTGCGGGCGACTTCGCAGGTCCATTCATCCCAGCCCGGCATGTGGTGGATAACGACGACGCCGGGATGCGGTCCGGCGTTGGCCGGGTGCGCATAATACGCATCGCCGCGGTCCCCGCTGTGGCCGCGATAGGTCGCCATCCCCGCTTGTATGTTCCGAAAAGCCATGTTGACCCTCCCTCCAAAATGCCGGCGGCTCTCTTGGCACCGAACCCCGGCAAAAGCAAGCCGGACATCCCAACGGGGCATCGCTCGCGGCTTGACATTGCCCGCGCGCTGTCCCGACCTTGCTCGATCGCCTGAGCGACCAGGAGACCGATGATGACCGGAGCGCTGGAGCGCGTTCGCGTGCTCGATTTCACGACCACGATCGCGGGTCCGCATTGCACGCGGCTGTTGGCCGATCTCGGCGCCGAGGTGATCAAGATCGAGGCGCCGGAGGGCGACATGATGCGCACGCGCCCGCCGTTGCGCAACGGCGCCAGCACCAGCTTCGGACAGCTCAATGCCGGGAAGAAGAGCATCGTCCTCGATCTCAAGATGCCGCCGGCCGTCGAGGCGGTCCGCCGACTCGTCGCCACCGCCGCTGTCGTTGTCGAGAACTTTCGGCCGGGGGTCATGCGCCGCTTCGGCCTCGATTACGAAGCGCTCGCGGCGATCAAGCCCGAGCTGATCTATTGCGCGATTTCCGGCTATGGCCAGACCGGCCCTTCGTCGCAGCTGCCGGCCTATGCGCCGGTGATCCACGCCGCCTCGGGCTACGATCTGGCGCACATGGCTTATCAGGGGGAAGAACGCCGGCCGGATTACTGCGGCATCTACATCGCCGACGTGCTGACCGGCACCTATGCGCTTCGGTGCGATTATGACGGCGCTCTACCACCGGCAGCTGACCGGCCGGGGGCAGATGATCGACGTCTCGATGCTCGAAAGCATGCTGAGCCTGACCTTGAGCGAAATTCAGGCGGCGCAGTTTTCACTGCCGCCGCTTGGCCGGCCGATATTTGGCCCGGTTGCCACCAAGGACGGCTACATCAATCTGTCGATCGCCAGCGAGCGGACATTCCAAAACCTGGCGATCGCCTCCGGGCATCCGCAATGGGTCACGGACCCGCGCTTTGCTCAATACAATGACCGGCGGACAAACTGGGGCGAACTGATCGACGAGCTCGAAGAATGGTCGAAAGAGCGTACGACGGAGGAAGTTCAGGTGGTGTTCGACCGACACGGCGTGCCGTCCTCGCCCTACCGCACGGTCAAGCAAGCCATGGCGGATCCGCAGCTTGCGCACCGCCGCGCCTTCGCCGAGATACATGATGCGGGCGGCACGTTCCGGGTGCTCAATCCACCGTTCCGAATGTCCGAGACGCCGGCCGCAGCCTTGCCTCACGTCGCGGCGCTCGGCGAGCACACCGCAGAGCTGCTGGCCGAGATTGGTTACACGCCTTCCCAGACCACAGCTCTGGTGAACCCGGAACGCCCCTCACCCTAACTCTCCCCCCACCGCAGAGACCCCTTTTCGTGGCGCTCGAAGCATTCCCCGGACATGTGCCAGGCAAGATTTCCACCCCGACCTATATTCAGCTTAAGGCCCTCAGGAGTAAAAAGCTTTTGACGGGCTCGGCGGAACCGGTTCAATCTGACGCAGCCGCTGGCGATTTGCGGGCGGACCCGAGATCTCACAGCGGACCCGCCGATGGATATGCCTGTCAGTGTTACGGACCTCGGAGAACAGCTCCGCGGGGACGGTGAAGTCGTGCCCGAGCGGGCGTTGTTTTCCGACCCACAGGTATTCGCCGCCGAGCGGGAGCGGATTTTCCAGCGGTCCGTGATGGCGCTCGATCACGAAACGCGCCTCGCCGAGGATGGCCGCTGGTTTCGCTGCGATGCCGCGCCGCGCTCTCTCCTCGTGACCAGAGAGGCCGGCGGCCGCCTCAATGCGCTGCGCAATGTTTGCCTCCACGCCGGCTATCCGGTGTGCGAGGCGGAGGAGGGTTCGGCCGAGCGGCTGATGTGCCCTTATCACGGATGGGAGTACGCGCTCGACGGAAGGCTGGTCGAGCCCGAGCTGTCGTCGCGGATCGACCCATCGCGGCTGCGGCTGCCGAGCTACCCGGTACGGGTTTGCAATGGGCTGATCTTTGTCGATCCCCCCGGCGCGCCCGAGGCTGCGACGAATTCCGGGAATTCGGTCCCCGCTTGGCTGAAGACGGCGACGGTCACCCGGCGGACCGATTATAAGACGAGCTGGAATTGGAAGGTTCTGCGACACTTCCTGCAGTCGTCGCCGCAACTCTTTCTCGACGGCTCACCCGATGATTGCTGCAAGTTCGGCCCCCTCAGTTTGCTGGTGGCGCAGTCGCGGCGAGCGGTTCTCCTGCGCGTCATTCCGAAGTTTGCGGAGCAGACCGACTTCCAGCTGATCGAGATGATGGCGGACGATGCGCCTCACAGCTTCGGGTCCGAAATCGGCTCGGATGCCGTCGCGGAGCGGCTGCGCACGGCGGACACCTCGCACTCGTGGTTCGATCGCGATTTCGCCCAATGGTATTGGTCGCTGATGTCCGGGGAGTCTGAAGGCGATCCGCTCGGCTGATCGCGCTCACAAGTCTGGGTGGACTGGACCGTTCTCCGCAGCGGCCGGATCTCGCCGACGCGCCGGGCGCGGATGGGGGACCCAGGGCCGGTCGCCGCGGCTCTCATTGGCGCTTTCGACGGTAATGCCGTCCCGGTCGAGCCATAGGGCGACGGCGCCCCGGCGCCATGAATCGATTCGGTCTATGACCGGCATCATCGATCGGCAGCGGAAGCCGGCGGGCGCCTGGGCGACGATCGCGTCGAGCCCGCCACATTTGACCGGGAGGGCCGCCGCGCCGGTGACGATCGCGACCGTGCGGCTGCGTGCGGCGTAGCGGCATAACTCGCCGGCGCAGTCGAGGTCGCTTTCCGCCGCTCTGCCGGCGCCAGGCCAAGCTTGCAACGCCGCGCCGGTCTCCGAGGCAAAGAAAGAGCGCACGATCTTCTCGCCCTTGTCTGCGGAGATGAAATAATCTCCGTCCGAAGCCCGCGCCGCCACAAAGCGCCCGCCATCGGCGATCACGATATCGGGTGGCCGGGTCAGCATCATGCTCGCGAAGCCGGCGGCGATTGCTACCAGGCCCCAGCGGCGCCAGCTGCCACGCCACAAGCACAGCCACAATCCGCCGAGTGAGATCAGCAGCATTCCCTCGGCGGGCAGTCGTGGCATCGACCAGACATCTCCCGGCAGGGCAGAGATGTGCTCCGCGACCCAGATCGTCATGTCGATCCCCCACCCCATCGGCACCAATGCCAGCCGCTCGAGGCCGAACGGCATCAATAGGCAAGTCACGACACCCCAGGGCAATGTCCACATCGCGCTCAACGGCACTGCGATCACATTGGCGAGTGGTGAATAAAGCGCGAGATGGTGGAAATGGTATATCGAATAGGGGTAGGTGCCCAATGTCGCGACCACCGTCGTAACCGCCACACCACCACAATAACCCAGCACCTTTCCCGACAGCGAGCGGCTGTGCAACAGCCGGCCGAGCCGCGCGCCATAGGTCTCGTATACGGCAATCAGCGCAACAACTGCGTCGAATGACATTTGAAAGCTCACTCCGACGAGGATGGAAGGGTCGATAACGAGCACGACCGCGGCGGCAATTGCACAAACCCGCATCGAGATCCGCAGCCGATCGATGATGATCGCCCCGAAGACGAGGCCGTTCATGACAAAGGCCCGCTGGGTCGGGATCGCGGCGCCCGAGAGCAGCAGATAGCAGGCGAGCACGACGAGCGTGGTGCAAGCGGCGATTTTCTTGATCGGATAGCGCAACGCGATCGGCGGGATCAGCGCCAATCCGCCGCGCACGGCGAAAAACACAAAGGCGCCGACGAGCCCGAGGTGCAAGCCGGCGATCGCCAGCAGGTGCGACAGACCGGTGTCACGAAAGGCTTGCTTGACCTCTTCTGTGATCGCGCCGCGTTTACCGGTAATCAGCGCGGAAGCCACACCGCCGGTCGAGCCAGGAAGGATGGCGGTGATCCGCCGCGTCATTTCGGTACGAAGCTGCCGCAGGCCCTCGCGCCATCCGCCTTCGCCTTCCGGCCCGGCGATCCGATGCGCACCGCCAAAGCTGTACCCGACGCCGCCGATGCCGGCGAAATAAAGCTCGCGCTGGAAGTCGCGCCCGCCCGGCAAAATCTGAGCGGGCACCGGATAGAGCATCGCCTTGAGGCTGACGCGGTCGCCGGGGTTGAGCTCGTCGCTGCTGCTCGGGATATGCACCCGTAGACGTCGCGGTTGGTCGGCGGGATCGAGCCCGGGCAACGGATCGGGCTCGACGATGATTCGCCAGCCCTTCTCCATCAGGTCGATATCGACGACCCGTCCAGTGACGGCGATCGGCCCGAGGTGGCGCTGCAGCATCGGCGTGTTGCGCTCCCAGGCGGTCTCGCGCATCAGCGCAAAGCCGGCGGCGAGGGCGGTGAACGCCAGCATCGCTTCGCGCCACGTGGGATAACGGCGCAATGCCCAGGCCATTCCGGCGCCCGCGACCGCCGCGGCAATGCCCGGCCACAACGGCGGCTCGACCTTCAGGACGAAATAGATGCCGATGCCGCCGCCGAAAAACACCGGCAGCCATAAGAGGCGCCGCTCGCCCTCGGCGGCAAGGCGCTCGGCCAGCGCGCCGCACACCCTGTCGCGCCATTCAGCAACCGAGCCGAGCCGTCCCCCAGCGATCGCCGCATCCGCCATTATCGCTCCGCCGCTCGCGCATCACGAGCCTAACGGAGGAAGAAGTTAATTTATAGTCGTATTTCAGCTAATTTTAGGGGTTTTTAGGGCGGTCTTGCACAACATCGACCCAGAGCGGATCAGCTTATCGCATCGCGCTGCTCGTTCCCGACGATGGCGGTCCGGGTTCCGCAGGCCAATGGGCCCTATTCGCTGCAGCGCGAGGAGGGAGCTGAACCCCTGGCTCGACCGGCTGTGCGACGTATGCCGCTACACGATGTCGGCGAACGAGACCGGTTGCCCGGCATCTCGGTGCCTTGGGGCCTCACATTTCCTTCGAGCAGTCGCGCGGGGTGATGCCCTTCTCCTTCGCATAGGCGAGCGCCAACTCTTTGTACATCTCGGTCAGCATTGCGCGGTCCGGCTGGATCCAGTCGGAGACGAAGTGCCAGTGCTTGCCGTCCCACTGCTGGATGCGGACTTGGCCGTTGCCTTCATGATTCGCGCAGGAGAGCTGGATCGGCACCATCAGCCCGTCGGCGCCGAGCTGCGCGATGCGCTGCGGCGTGATGTCGAGGTGCTCGTAGCCCCATTGCACCTCTTCGCCCTTCAGCGGCTTCTTGCCGAACTTGGCCTGCGCAGTGCGGATCGCCTCCAGATCATAGATCGCATTGATGACGCCGCGGTTGTAGAGCACCTCGCCGACCTTCTCCCGTGTAGTGTGCCCGCCGTTCTTGTCGTAGACGTATTTAAGGACATCCTTGATCGCGCCGTAATCCTGTCCGGTGCCGTGGAACGTGCCCGATTTGTAGCCGTCCGCCGCCGCGCCGGCGGGCACGACGTCCGGCTCGGCGCCCGACCACCACACGCCGATGTAGTGGTCCATCGGGTAGCCGATCGACGCCGCGCCCTTGATCGCCGTCGAGTTCATGACTCCCCAGCCCCACATCAACAGCCAGTCCGGCCGCTGCTGGCGGATCTGCAGCCAGGTCGCCGACTGCTCGATCCCGGGCGCCGAGACCGGGTATTTGAGGAAGGTATAGCCGTATTTCTGCGACAGCTTTTCGAGCGTCGCGATCGGCTCCTTGCCGTACGCGATGTCAATGTAGACGAGACCGATCTTATTGCCCTTGAGCTTGTCGAGGCCGCCCATCTGATCCCCGACATATTTGATCATCGCGTCGGCCTGCGCCCAATAGGTCGCGGGCAGAGTAAAGACATAAGGGAACACTGCGCCGTCGCTGGCGTCGGCGCGGCCGTAGCCCATCGAAACGACCGGAATCTTGTCGGCGGTCGCGCGCTCGATCAGCGCATAGGTGATGCCGGTCGACAGTGGGTCGACGAGGCTGGCGCCGGTCGGCCCCTTGTTCTTGAGCCGCTCGTAGCACTCGACGCCCTTGTCGTTGTTGTAGCCGGTTTCGCACTCCTCATAAGTGATCTTGACGCCGCCAACCCCGCCGTCGCGCGCGTCGATCATGTCGAGGTAATCGGCATAGCCGTCGGCGAAGGGGATGCCGTTCGGCGCATAGGGCCCGGTACGGTAGACGAGGCGCGGAATGAACTGCTCGCCCTGCGCCATCGCCATGACGGCGCTGAGACCAAATCCGGCGATCGCGAGCGCCGCAACCGCAAGCAATCTTCTGAAAAGCCTCATCTTCTCCTCCCTGTAAGACGATTCCGGGTCTTCTAGGCTCCTGCCGGTTCCGCTGCAAGGTTTGTCGCAGTAGGGCGGGAAACCTCCGGTGCAGGTTGCCGCCTTCGAGGGCTGGGGCCGGCCGGCGAGATTGCCGTCCAGCTATTGCCGAACTGCCCGCGCCGGTTCTCGGCCTCTGTTTCGCCCTGTTTTATCAGGTAGAAGACCAGGCATCGCCAACATCCTCGATGATGATCCGCGCGCCTGCGCCCGCGTCTGTAAGCTCAATTGGCACGCGGGCGCAACAGCCACCCAGGTTGTCCGGCGCCACCTCGCAGGCTCCCGAACCGCCCTCGACCTCCGCTCTTTCGCCTCCCGTTCCGCCTTTTTGTGAGGTTCAGCATTGGCAACTCCTCAAAGCAAAATCACGCACGGTTAGCCTGTCCCGAGGTCCGTACGCTACAATGCGATACGGCAATTGCGTGTTACCAATACCGAGCGCCGAAAACCGGCTCATTAAAGCCGGTTGCGGCCGACTAGAGGTGGGCGCCGGCCGCCTCGATATGATGCCGTAGCCGTTCACGCCGAGCTAGGTTGCAGCGTGCTGATGGTGCTTGCCGCCGCAGTCAGATCGGTGGTCCAGCCAACGCCACCGGCTTCTGTACTCAAAGTTGCGGCCTAAAGCTCCAAGTCAGCGCTTCGTTTACAGGGCTCGGAAAGCTCCCGGATGTGTGCCTTCATACAAGCCTTGATGCGGCCCTGTCCGGTGCGACGTCACTGCAGAGTTGCCTTATATCGGGTTTGCATGCTCTCGCGGCTGCCATTGCGCCCGGCCGCGTCTGCGCCAGCGCCGCAGACCCCGAGAGCAACAAAATGACGGCAATGGTGAGAAAAGATCTTCGAGGTTGTGTAAACCCCCCATCCTCATATTCCGGCCGTCATCGGTGTGGCAATCGCGCGAAGCAGAATGCCCGCACAGCAAGTGGGGGCCGAATCAGAAGAGCCTCTCGGGAGATTAACGTTTCTGGATATCCGGTGGGACATGAGCGTCGTCAGCGAAATGCCGTCGATCCACACCTCTCTACCCTCCCGAGACGATCTTCAGCGACCGCGATCCCGACGCAATCAGTGCCGATCAGTAGCGGTCGCGAATGGCGATGAGGCCACCGATGACGCCGACATAAGCGGTTTTCTGGTCCGGCCCGAGATAAACCCCCGAGTAATGGTTATTGTAGAAGAGGCCAGTGCCGCCCAGCCGCTTGAATACCGTCTGGCCGCTCGCGAAGTCGATCGCCGTCAAGTACCAAGCAGCGGTATAGCAAGGCCCAGGGGTACTGCAGGAATTAGGATCCTTGGTGTAGGTGTAGACGAGACCGTTCGCGAGCGACATCTGAGACACGACAGAGGGTATCGATTCCTGGTTGTTCGTCCAGACGGTATTGCATCCGTTCTGGTCGGCGTTGAGATCGATACGAGTGATCCCCGGCGTGGTTGAGCGGTTCAAGATCGTCGCCTCTGGCCCTGAATAGCCGTAGTTGTTCTCGACGACGATCGACTGGTTCGTGGCGATCAACGAATTCTCGGTAGCGCTCGCGTTCTCCTCGAATACCGGCACTTTACAAACGAGCCGAGAGCCCTGAACCTGCGCCGCGCGCCGGTACACGAGCACATCTATCGGATTGGCGTTATCGGCGATGGTCACGAAGTCGGTGCCCATCAAGGTCGGCGTGGTCCCCGAGCCGACCTGAATTTGCCCCGGCTTCGGTGGCGGCATTCCCCGATCGTACGCCTCACGCCAGGTGATTTGCGGCGTGCCGTCGGGTGCGGCGTCGAAGCGGTACATCGCATAGTCCGAAACGATGAAAACCCCGCCTTGTCCTTGTGAGGCGGGCACGGGGTCCACCGCGAAGGATTTCGAAATCGACTCGTTTTCAGTCGGGGTCGTCGGAGTCGGGTTCGTCGGCGGCGCCAATGTCAGCGTCTTGACTGTGCATTGATTGGGGCCTTTAAAGACGAGGGTGCCGACCAGCGCCGGAGCGGTCACGGTCCACGTGGTTTGTTTGTCCTCGACGATCCCGGAAGTGGTAAACCACAAAAACCCTTGCGCATCGGGGAACACGGACTGGATGCTCTGGCCGGAGATCTGCTGCCCGATCAGCTGCGACAGATCGCAAGTGTTGACATGCTCGAGGTAAGGTCGGGACTTTCGGACCTGGACGATCCAGATCTGCTGATTGACCGTCGGAATGACGGCGCGGTCGAGCTCATCGAGGAAATAATACCCGCCGCCGCCAAAAGCGGTTCCTGAAGATGACGAAGGCGGAAGGTCGAGCACCCACTGCGTCCCCAGGGTGACGGGATCAAGCAGAAACAGCCGCCGCGGCCCGTTCCCGAGAACCAATATGACTATGCGCCCGGCGCTGTCGAAGGTGACGGTGCCGCCTATCCCTAGCAACGTCGCCGATTTTACCGTCGGCGCATGGCCCAGCGGACCGCCCGTGGCGTAGGTGTCGCTCTGATAGGCGTCCGCGTGAATATTGCTGCGGCCGTTGGGGGCCATATAGGGGTCTTCCGGCACAGGCAGCGCGGTAATCGGCTGCGGAATTGCCGGCTGCCCTATGAAGCGCGGTACAGGCTGTGCGAAGGGTTGCTGTGGGATCGGGATTGCCGGGATCTCTTGAGCCGATGCTAGATGACCCGAACCCAGGGAGGTGAGCGCCACAAGCGCGGCGGACACCCGCCAAGCCGCTGCCTTGCCGCGTGAAGCGCAGGGACGATTTGTCTTTCGCATCTGTCGGGATCCTCCTCGGTTTTGTTCGCCTTTGTCTCAAAATCTGGACTGAAGCCAGCTTGGATGCCAAGTGCTGGCCCGGACGTGCGCTGGCCGCGCCAAACGCGACTAGGGTAACGAAATCGGCCCGGACACGGGGTACATGGCGCAGGTCGCCTGGTCGCCTTGACCGGCCTGCGTCAAAAACGAGGTGCGCGGTGGCACCGGAGTACCGGCCAGCAACTCCCCGATCGGGCAGTGACAGGTCACTACCGGCACATTATTGATGTAGTTCTGCGAATCGCATTTGAAGCTGAAGCAGTTGACCAATTGATTTCCGAGACCGAGGCTCTTTGGGCAGAAAAGCGGCGGTGCCGCGGCCTCTGGCAGGGTCGGGACCCAATTCGTGAGCGCCTGCGGAATGTTCGGTCGGGGCTGATAAGTCGACCAGATTGTATCCGGCGGCGGCTCGCAAGAGCCTTGCATGTTGCCCCCGGCCAAGTTGGCAATCGATGGACCGAGAATGACCGGACAGGTACAATCCGCCTCGGGGAACGTTGCAGTGCCGCCGGTTGCGGTTCTCACCGTGATCTGCCCCCCGGTCGGCTTGCAGGTCGAAGCGGCGCAAAGCGCGAAATATCCGTGGCAAATCTGGAAATCGTAAACCTCCGCGGCTCGGCCAGGGTGCGCCGCGGGAGGCGCGAATGCGAGGAGCACGACGCTGAAGCCGAATACTACCCTTGAAAGCCCGTTGCCGCGTAACGCTCGTCGTGATGTGCCCATCTTCCTCCCTCCACAGGTAACGCGTTAAGGTTAGCGTGTCGCCGCATGAACCAGTTGCAGAGTTACATATCTCAACTTGCGGGTTCCGACAATCGCCGCTGAGTGTTGGAGTGCCCCCAATCCGCGTTTGGGTCCTCCGCGACCCGCGTCCCCTAATAGCGTACAACTTTGATGATTATGGCGCGGATGGCCTCCAAGAGGTGGTTGCTTTCCTTATCGTTTCTCTCGACGGTGAGCTGCCTGTTGCTCGCGACGTTGAGCCCATCGGACGGGCGCGCTTTGGTCCTTCTCGATTGAGCGGGCGCCTCAGATCAACTTGAGGCGTTGGCCCCCTTGCAAGCGCACATCCTCGCGATGCGCTCGCCGCCTTGAAGGTCCGCTATGGGGTGAGCTCCTCAACGGCAACCCTAGGCAAGCGTCCGGAATCGGCGCAATCTCGCCGTTCGCGAGCCTTACGGCGAACGTCGGATATCCACCCTCTGAAGACCCCCAGACTGAGACATCACCGTCCCTCGGCGTCAATGCGGGAACGGCCAGAGCCGCAGCTTCTCCTTGCCGATCGCCCACAGGCGCGCCAGGCCGTTCGGCTCGACGATCAAGAAAAATACGATCAGCGCGCCAAAGATCATCGACTGCATATTGGTCACCAAATTGACCGGGACCTCTAGCCCGGCGAGGCGCGGCGCGTTGCCGAGGAAGATCGGCAGCAGCACGATAAAGGCGGCGCCAATGAAAGAGCCCATGATGCTGCCGAGGCCGCCGATGATGACCATGAACAGGATCTCGAACGAGCGATCGATCTCGAAGGCGCTGGCCTCGACCGCGCTCGTGTAGATGAAGGCCCACATCGCGCCGGCGACGCCGCAGTAGAACGAGCTCACGGCAAAGGCGAGCAGCTTTGTCCGCAGCGGGCGGATGCCGATGATCTCGGCGGCGACATCCATGTCGCGGATCGCCATCCAGGCACGCCCGACGCGGCCGCGCACTAAATTCTTGGCGGTGAGCGCGAGCAGAACGACGACGGTCAGGACGAACAGGTATTTCGCACGGGGATCAGCCTCGGCTCCGGTGACGTAGAGCTGACCAAGAACGGCGCGCGGCGGCGCGCTGATCACGCCAGAGGCGCTGTAATTGTAGAACCAGGGGAATTTGTTGAACACCCAGACCAGGAAGAACTGCGATGCAAGCGTGGCTACGGCGAGGTAGAAGCCCTTGATCCTGAGACTGGGGAAGCCGAACAGCACGCCGATGAGCGCAGTTATGATGCCGGCCAGGATCAGGGCGAGGACGATGTTGAGCTCGGGGAACGACGTGGTGAGCTTGTAGGTCGCAAAGGCGCCGACCGCCATGAAGCCGCCGGTGCCGAGCGACACCTGCCCCGCATAGCCGGTCAGCAGGTTGAGGCCGAGCGCCGCCAGTGCGTAGACGAGAAAGGGGATCATGATCGTCAGCAGCCAATACTCGGAGCCGACCGCAGGGATCACGAAATAGGCGAAGGTGAGCCCCGCGATCAGCAGCCAGCGGTCCTGGCGGACCGGAAATATCGCCTGGTCGGCGGCGTAGCTCGCCTTGAACTGGCCGACCTCGCGATAGAGCACCCTTCAAACCCTTTCGATGATGCGCTCGCCGAACAGGCCTTGCGGCCGGAACAGCAGGAAGACGAGCGCCAGCGCATAGGCGAACCAGTCCTCGATAGCGCCGCCGAGGGCGGGTCCCCAAAAGACCTCGGCGAGCTTCTCACCGACCCCGACGATCAGACCGCCAACGATCGCGCCCGGCACCGAGGTGAAGCCGCCGAGCATCAGCACCGGCAGCGCTTTCAGCGCCACCAGCGAAATGGAGAACTGCACGCCCAGATTGCTGCCCCACATGATGCCGGCAACAAGTTCCACGATCCCGGCGACAGACCAGACGATGACCCACATGAAGCGCAGCGGAATGCCGACTGACTGCGCCGCCTGGTGGTCGTCGGCAACGGCGCGCAATGCACGACCGATTGCAGTGCGCTGGAAGAGGAGGGCGAGTGCGACGACGAGCGAGCCGGCAACGGCCGCGGCGACCAGGTCGAACTCGTTGACGAGCACGCCGCCGATGATCAGCGGGGCCTTCGGAATGCCGATGTCGAGCGGATGCACATCGCTGCCCCAGACGAGCTGGCCGAAGCCGTCGAGAAAAAAGGCAAGTCCGATCGTCGCCATGAACAGGATGATCGGCTCCTGATTGACCAGTGGGCGCAGCATCAAGCGTTCGATCGCGACGGCGAGCAGGACCATGACCGCAGCGGCAATGACGAAGGCGCCCCAGATCGGCACGCCGCGTTCGATCATGCCGACGAAAGTCAGCGCAGCGAACAGCACCATCGTGCCCTGGGCGAAGTTGAACACGCCCGATGCCTTGAAGATCAACACGAAGCCGAGCGCGACGAGCGAGTACATGACCCCGCTCAACAGGCCGCCGATGACGACCTCGAGCACGAATTCGGGGTTGTCCGCCATATTGGCGAACGGCGTGAGGAAGACCGCCGCGAGGAGATCCATCTCATCGAGCCTCGCCGAGATAGGCGGCGATGACTTCGGGGCTAATGCGGACGTCGTCGGGTGGGCCGTCGGCGATCTTGCGGCCATAATCGAGCACGACGACGCGGTCCGAGATGTCCATTACGACGCCCATGTCATGCTCGATCAGCGCGATCGTCGTGCCGAACTCGTCGTTGACGTCGAGAATGAACCGGCACATGTCCTCTTTCTCCTCGACATTCATGCCCGCCATCGGCTCGTCGAGCAGCAGCAGCTCCGGCTCCATCGCCAATGCGCGGCCGAGCTCGACGCGCTTCTGCAGCCCGTAGGGCAGCCGCCCGACCGGCGTCTTCCGAATGGCCTGAATCTCGAGGAAGTCGATGATGCGCTCGGCGTAGGCGCGGTGCGCGAGCTCCTCATGTTCAGCCGGCCCGAAATGGATCGCCTGCCACAGAAAATTGCGGCGCATCCGCAGCAGCCGCCCGGTCATGATGTTGTCGAGGGTCGTCATCCCTTTGAACAGCGCGACGTTCTGGAACGTCCGGGCAATGCCTTGCGCGGCGGCGTCATAGGGGCGCATCCGCCGGCGGGTCTCGCCCTTCCAGGTGATGGTGCCCGCCTGCGGGTGATAGAAGCCGTTGATGACGTTAAGCATCGAAGTTTTGCCGGCGCCGTTCGGCCCGATCATCGCCAGGATTTCGGAGCGCTGGATCTCGACGCTGATCCCGTTCAGCGCGGTGATGCCGCCAAACGCCAGCGTAATATGGTCGGCCGTCAGGATCGGCTCGCCGATCCGCTTCAAATGTCAGCTCGCCTTCTTCAAAGGAAGCGGTTCGGCGGGCGGCAGGGTCGTCGCGACATCGCGGATCGCCAGCTCGGCGCGCATCAGGCTTCTGCGCCCGTCCTCGAAGGTGATCTCGGTCTCGATGCGGCCGGTGTGACGGCTGGAATAGAGCGCGTCAACGAGACTTTGATACCGCGCCGCGATAATGGGGCGGCGGACCTTGCGGGTGCGGGTCAGCTCGCCGTCATCGGCGTCGAGCTCCTTGTGAAGGATCAGAAACCGGCGGATCTGTGAGGGGGCGAGCTTGAGCTCGGCGGCGAGGTCGCGGTTCACTCTGTCGATGCAGCTCTCGACCAGATCGTAGACCCCAGGGTCGGCGGCGAGTTCCTGGTAGGAGCCATAGGCGAGATTGCGCCGCTCCGCCCAATCGCCGACCGCTTCGAGGTCGATATTGACAAAGGCGGCGACAAATTCCCGGCCGTCGCCGAACACCACGGCTTCCTTGATGCAGGGAAAGAATTTGAGCTTGTTCTCGATGAATTTCGGGGCGAATAGGGACCCGTCCGCGAGCCGCCCGACATCCCTGGCGCGGTCGAGGATCTTGAGCTGGCCGTCCGCCTCGAAAAACCCGGAATTCCCTGTATGAACCCAGCCGTCCGGCCGCTTGGCCGCGGCGGTCGCCTCCGGGTTCTTGTTATAGCATTGGAAGGCGCCCGAGCTGCGGAACAACACCTCGCCATCCTCGGCGACCCGGATTTCGACGCCCTCGATCGGCACGCCGGCGGTGTCGGGCTTTACCGCCCCATCGCGCTGGATGCACAAAAACACCGAGCTTTCGGTCATGCCGTAAAGCTGCTTCAGGTTGATCCCGAGCGAGCGGTAGAAGGTGAAGAGGTCGGGTCCGATCGCCTCGCCCGCGGTGTAGGCGAGGCGAATGCGGCTGAAGCCCAGGGTATTCTTGAGCGGCCCGTATACCAGCACGTCACCGAGCCAATAGAGCAGCCGTTGGGCCAAAGGCACGCGATGCCGGTCGAGTATCGCCGGCCCGACTCCCTTGGCGAAGTCGAGAAAAAATTGGAAGAGCCGGCGCTTCGCCCAGCCGGAATCCTCCATGCGGATCATGACCTGGGTCAGGATGCTCTCGAAAATCCGCGGCGGCGCAAAGAAATAGGTCGGCCCGAGCTCGCGCAGATCGAGCATGACCGTCGCCTGCAATTCCGGGCAGGAGGCGCAAAATCCGGCGCAATAAGCCTGGGCATAGGAGAAGATGTGCTCGCCGATCCACGCCATCGGCAGATAGGCCAGCACCTCCTCGCGCTCGGTCAAGCCTTCGAACGCGATCGCGTTTTGCGCGGTGGTGATGATGTTGTCGAAGCTGAGGACGACGCCCTTGGGCTGCCCGGTCGTCCCCGAGGTGTAGAGGATAATCGCGGTGTCGCTGCCCCGCCCTTTGGCGATTTCACCGCGGAAGAACCCCGGCTCGGCGCGGGCGAATTCGCGGCCGCGCTCCTGCACCTTCGCGTAATCGTCGAGCCAGGGCTGCCCGTAATGCCGCATGCCGCGCGAATCAGAGAAGATCACTCGTTCGAGCAGCGGGCAGCGCTCCTTGATCTCGGCCAGCTTATCGACCTGCTCCTGGTCTTCGGCCACCGCGAAGCGCACTTCGGCATGGTCGAGCACAAAGGCCATCTCTTCGGCAATCAAATCCTGGTAGATCGGCACCGGCACGCCGCCGAGGGCTTGCGTCGCCGCGATCGCCCAATAGAGAGGCGGGCGGTTGTCGCCGATGATCGCGAGCTTATCGCCGCGCCGGAAACCGCTCGCCGCCAGACCGCAGGCAAGCGCCTCGACCTCGGCGGCGACCTGCGCCCAGCTCCAGCTCTGCCAGATCCCGTAATTTTTCTCGCGGTTGGCCGGCCGGTCCGGCCGCACCCGCGCATGCTCCAGCAGCAATTTCGGAAACGTATCCGGCGGCCCGCTCGATCCGACTATGGCGGTCTGCGGGTCGCGCACCGGCGCGAAGGCGCTTGCGGTCATCATTGCTCCTGCAGCGCCATGCGATCTGTCATGCGCTCAACGCGTGTAGCTAACCGCGCCGCCTCAATCGGTCAAGCGGACGAATGCCGGGAGTTTCGCCTTAACGCGCAGTGGCCGCGCGCGGAATCCGCCAGGGGGTGAGGAGCATCGCGGAGGGCTTCAGGCATTCATCACGCGGGAGTTCGCGGACCCCGAAAACGATGCGCTCCTGTTGCGTGCGCGAGAGTCGAGCAAAAGTGCTGAACAGCCGATCCCAAATAGAGAGGACCGCGCCAAAATTGGCGTTCGCCTCGTCATAGGCGATGGAGTGGTGGACGAGGTGCAAGTCGAGGGTGATCACCACCGGCTGCAAGAGGCGCTCCAGCCATTCCGGCAGCCTGGTGTTGCCGTGCGTGACGGCCGCGGCGGCGAAAACGGCCAGCCCGTGGACCAGCACGACGACCACCGGGACATCGAGCGCCAGCACCGCCACCCAGTAGAAGCCCGTGGCGAGCAAATACTCGATCGGATGATGCCGCACCGAGGTCGTTACATCGACATCGGGATCGGAGTGATGCATTGCGTGGAACCGCCATAGGAACGGCACCGCGTGTTGGCAGCGATGCATGGCGTATTGCAGCAAGTCGAGCAGCAGGAAGGCCGCCACAAAGCTCAACCATGGATTGGCGATCGGCCAAGAGGGCAAAGCCATGCCAAAGGTTGCCTCGAGCTGCGGCCGGAAGGTGTCCGGCGGCGCGAAGGTGAAGGCGGCGAGGACGATATTGAGTAGCCAGATGCTGATATTGCCGAGCCGCCGCCGCAATGCTGGAAACTCGCGCCGCCGTCGCGGCCGGCAGAATTCCCATAAGCCGACCGCTAGCAAGCTGCCAAGGAGAATCGCGAGGGTCAGCGGCGCCTCCTCGCGCCTTCTAGTATGGCATTGTGCCGGATGATGACCTCGCCTCTTGCCGGACGTCCGGGTCCATGCTCAGAACGGACACGCGCTCGTCGAGGCCGAAGGAAGCGCGGCTGAGAGGAGAGCCTCACCCACTGTGGAGACGGCATAGTACGCCGCGACCGCAGGAACGGGGGGCTGTCCGTTGCCGTTGCCGCCCGGAAGGTTGGCGCAGAGCGCGTAGGCGCTAGCCACGCCGACGGCCGGGGGAGGTCCCAGCGGCACAGCGGCGGGCCCGATTCCAATAGAGTTTCCGTTAGCTCCCAAGATAGGAGTTTGAGGGGGGTTAACGGCCGAGGGGGTGAAGCCGGTGTCATTGGACTTGAACGAATAGCTAACGTTGGAGATGGGGTTCGAAAAATACAGCGGGTCAGTGGTCATGGTCACGACAAGCGGGACCTGCACTTCGAAGATTGCATGCGACTTCGTTGAAAGCGGCGATGGAGCAAAGACGACCGCGCAGTTTACGCCGATCTGAGACCCCATGAGGGTCTGGCTTCCACTGGATGCCCCTGAGAAGTTGCCTACGACAGTACTTGCCGAGCAAGGCAGCCCTCCGGCAGCCGGGACACGGAATTGCAGCGTCGTCGGGACCAGACGCTCGGTAGTGCCGCCACTGCTCAGAACGACCAGTGGGAGCGACATGTTGGCGACAATTTGGCCCTGCATGATGTTCGCGTTGGTTCGAGCCGTGTCATCGTAAAACAGATAAAGCGTGTCCGGTTGCACCGACTGAGTCGACGATTTCGATAGGCTCGCCACCGCGTAAAAGAAAATGTCTGCGCTGGTGTTATAGAGCTGCGTCGCGTTTGCCGGCCCCGGGGACGAGCTGATGAAGGCGAGCGGCGTCAGGTTCGTCAGCAGGTTCGACAATGCGGTGCCCTGCACCGGGAACGTGGTAATCGGCGGTGGTGTTGGTCCAACCGGCGGGATGGAGGGGCTGCCTGCATTAACGCGCGCCCCAAGGGGGATGCTATTGGTGGCGCTAATCATCTCGGTCGGGACAAGATTCCACGCGGCGACTTGCAGGACCGCTTGGGTAATCGTGGGAGCCTGAGGGCAGGATAGTAAGGGTACACCATAAGTCCCCTCAAATAAACTGCAGAGGTCTACCAGAGCATTGTTTAAGGTCCCCAGATCGTTGCCGCCGTCGCCTGCCCATGCCAACCCGGCGCCTGAGAGCCACAGGGCGGCAACCGCACCGGCGAGACGAGAAAACGTGAAGGACCTGATCGAAGCGCTCACCGTGGGACTCCCCAATTTTGCCGATCATTCTCGCCGGCTGGCGAAGTTTCGCCGGAACTTAGCTCAATTGCAACGAATTGTAATGGTTAACGCAAACCAATTGTGTTGGTTCACAAAAAATCTGCACGATCCTGTTGCATTCATTTCGTATTTGGGCGATTTTTGTCACATTCAGTTACGCGAGCTTCTCGCGAATGCGTCCAAAATATCGGCTGCAGACCCCTGTCAGGTGTGAACTAGTTCACACCTGGGTCGATCAGGTGGGACACTTTTTACGTGCGTTGCGAAGGGAGGCCAACGATGGGTGAAACGAAGCGGCGTCCGGGCCGGATGGTGAGGTCTTTCCTGTTTTCGGCGACCGCTTGCCTCGCATCGGGCGGCGCGCTTGCCCAGTGCATCCCTAATCCATTCCCCTCCCCCGGGGAGGTCCCCTGTTACATCGTGGTCCAGCCGATCGACGTATGTGGAACCACCGGGGGGTCTTGTGCCCCGTTCAACACCACATCGACGAACGGCGTAGGCAATCCGAGCACCGCGGGCTCGCCGTTCAACGCGGCGGGCGAACCGGTGAACGAAACCAGTCTGAACCCGATCGGCTTCACCGTCGATCCGGCGACAGGAGCGAGCCCGCCTTCTACCGGTTACACGACACCGGGAACAGACATCACCCGGAAATTATTGAATCAACTCGGCGTCGACTTGATGTGGCTTAAAATGGCGACGTACAACTCGCCGATCAATACGAGCACCAACACGACCTTTCAGACGCTGAATGTTACGCAGACGACGAATAGTTCAGGGGCCACCATTTATCAGAGCTCGGATTTCCTGACCCTCTCGTATCAGAACCAGATCAAGCAGGGTATGCCAACCTTTGGAATAAACTCCACGACTAACCTTCCGAATCTGAATCCGAATTATCCGTTTCAGCCGTTAGGCTCCCCGTCGAACGTGATCAACATGTTCTTCGTCGACACGCTCAACCCGCCGCCCCAACAAGCGGGGGGCACGCTCTTCGGCTTCAGCTGGATCGGCAACAACGGGGTCGCCATCGCCCAGAATGTCTTCGGGTACCCGCGATCCCGCACGTCGCCCCCTCCCCGCCCGAGCACGCTCGCTCACGAGCTCGGCCATGACCTCGGCCTCGACCACACGACTTTTGCCGCGGGGCCCTTCACGCCGCCCCCCTACTCCGCCCCTCTAGGGGTCGTGCCGCCGATCCCCACTAATCCTCTGGTCGGAGAGTGTGATCCGAGCTATCCGGCGTGCAGTACCAACCTGATGACGACCGGGAGTCTCCGCACTGAATCGACGGTCGGGTGTTTGCTTGCTCCACAGGGCACGACGCTGTCGACGTGCTTTACTACCGTTTCGGGTGTCAAAGTTCCATTGCCAACGTTGTCCAATGGAATGGCTGATCAGGTGAACACCCCGTCGTCTGGCACGTCGACGCTATTGCCCTTGTCGCAGCAGGCAGAGGTGCTGACGGGTGGGAGCGGGTTGCTCTCCCCGTTTCTCATCCAGAGCGGGCTTCTCAACCCGATACCGCACGAGACAACCAAGGCGCAGTTGGAGACGGGCGGCAGCTCCACCGACGCGATCTTCGATTTGTCCGGACCCGCCGGCGGCAGACCGGGAGAGACCCTTGTCGCCTGGGTCGTGACGCTTCCTCCGGGGCAAACCTTCGCCAGACACAACCCTTTCCACATCGTCTCGCAGTCTCGGAAGGACCTCGTCCAGAACGTGACCTACTACCCGGACGCGGACAATAACCCGATTGTGAAGGACATCGCCTACCATCCCGGCGCTGATGACAATTCGGCGAATCCGAGTATTGGAATGGCAGCCGATAACCCATGCGCATCCGCGACTGCGGAGTGCCTGATGATCAAGTTCCAGCCGCCGGGCCTCGGGGCGCACGACTCGATCAGCTTCTCAAACGGTATCCTCAAGAGCATCCTCTTCTCCAAGGGTATCGTCAGCGGCGGGGGTGCTCCGATCAGCAACGATGATCTGTGCAAGGCCAAAATCACCTACCTATTCAGCGACGGCTACGCGACGACAAGCAAGCTCGGGCGCTGCCCGGCGCTGTCGCTCCCGTTAATCTCAAGCTCGTGGCGCCCCGACCCGACGGTTTCGCCGCGGAAGGTCAAGGAAAATGTGCTCCTCGCGGCTCTGTCCAGCACGAGCACCACTCAGGCCGGAACCGTTACAGGGTCTGCCTATTTGAATAATGCCGCCGCTTCGAACGCGGTAATTGGCTTCTCGCATGGCGCGCCCGACGTAACGTTTTCTGTCCCGTCCCCTAACCCTGCTTGTGCCGGAGCCACCTTCGCCGGGGACACCCTCTGTTTTAACAGCAGCGCAGCAAGTAACGGCTACACGCTGGGCGGCTTTCTGGCGAGCGGCGGCGCCACGATGGTCACTGGCTCGGCAGCAGCCCTCGCCGCTAACCTCAACAACACCGTGTTCGAATTCACTGGGAACGTCACGGTGACAACTGGCGAAATGTTCCAGGCGGGCCATGACGACGGACTTCAGCTCAAGATCGGCAGCGATCTCGTAATCAATGAGCCCGGCGAAACAGCGTTTACGACGACGCCTTACACCTATACCGGACCTTCCGGCACGTTTGCGTTCGATCTCGTCTATGGTGAATGTTGCGGCGCACCAGCCGTTCTTGGCGTCTCGCTTCCGCTGGAGTCCGCCATGGCATGCACGCCAGATCCTAACAACCCCTCGCAATGTCTATACGACCCGACACAGACTGGGCTTTCCGATGCCAATCCAAAGGAGGAAGCGGACCAACCGGGGCAAAGCTGCAACAACGGCACCGCCAATACCGGCATTATCAACGGGAACGTGACCGTATCCGCTGGCGAGCAGTGCACTTATACGAGCCCCTGCGAGATCAAGGGAAATCTGACGATCAACGGCGGGGGCGTCTGGCTCAACTGCGCCGTCGACGGCAACCTCACCGATAACGCCGGCATGCTCGTTCTCGCCCAATCGGCGAGCGTCGGCGGCAATGTGCAGATTTCCGGAGCGAGCGCCTTCACCATCGGCGCGAGCGTCCCCTTCCCCGCCGTGACGATCAACGGCAATCTGCAGATCCAGAACCTCCCCGGAACCGTGCCGCAGCAAGGCACGGTCTGCGGCACCCAGGTCAAGGGCAATCTGCAAGTGCAAAGCAACGCCAGCCCGATCGAGATCGGGGGGAGCAGTGGTTGCGGCGACAAAGTCAGCGGCAATCTCCAGGTCAACAACAATACAGCGATGACAGACGTTTCCTTCAACAACGTCGCTGGGAATTTGCAGTGCCAGGGCAACACCCCGCCTCCGACATCGGGCTCAAACACGGTGAAAGGCAACGTCCAGGGCCAATGCCATTGACCGCGATAGACGTAGCGGCGCCCGGGAGAGATAGGGAAAGCGCCCCGCTGGCGCTTTGCCGGCCGTTGGTCGTTCAAATTCTTGCAGGAGACGACGTGTCGCCCGTTCAGAACGACAAGCGCGCGGGCGCGGTTGGTTGCGCTGCTTACTCGAAGCCGGCCTTGCGCAGCCCGTCGAGGATGTGGTCGATACCCGCCCGATCTCGGTAGGTCCGCATGAAGCCGGCTTCGACGACACCGAGGCTGCTATCGAATTTCTTTAGATCGTCCAGGGCAGCGCGGGCCTCGTCAATCCGACCCAGCTGGGCGAGGCCGGCAACGACATAGCGCAGGCCGTGCGGCCAATTCCGGCTGAGCGACCACGACCGTCGCCCGGCTTCGACGGCCTCGGCATAGTGCCGCATCTGGTAGTGCGCGCCGGCGAGCGCGGGAAGCCAGATGAACAGGCGCGGATCGCTGGGGCTGAGGCGAATGCCCTTTTCCGCCAGGCCGATGGTCTCTGCCGGCCGGCCGGCGTAGAGGTACATTTGCCCGAGCAGGACATGAGCGGCGGCAAAGCTCGGGTTGAGCTTGATCGCCTCCTCGAAGGCCGCGATCCCGCGCTCGGAACGGCGCGTCCACATGCACGCCAAGCCGAGCGCAAAATGGGCGTTGGGGTAGCGCGGATCGAAGGCAACGGCCTGTCGCGCGAGATCGTACGCGTCCTCGAAGCGGGCATCGGCATCGTCGGCCCATCCAATCATCGCCGCGCTGGAAAGCGAGATCGAGAGACCTGCGACGGCTTGCGGATATTGCGGCTCGATCGCCAAGGCGCGCCGGAAATAGGCTTGCGCCTCGATGTTGTCCGCCTTGTTCTGCCGGTAATGGTGCCACACGCCATGCTGATAGAGTTCGTAGGCATCCGCGCTTTCTGGTGGCCGCTCGGCAATGCGCTCGCGTTCGAATTTGAGGATTTCGGGCTCGATTGCGCCGGCGATGGCGTGGGCGATCTCGTCTTGCAGCTCGAACAGGTCGGTGAGGTCGCGATCGTACCTCTCGGCCATTATGTGATGGTTCGTGTCGGCCTGGATCAACTGCATCGTAACGCGGACCCGGCGGCCTGATTTGCGTACGCTGCCTTCGAGGACATAGCGCACGCCAAGTTCCTGTCCGACTTTCTTTATGTCGACGGTCTTGCCCTTATAGGTGAAGGTCGAGTTGCGGGCGATCACCGGAAAGGCGCGCCAGCCGGCGAGCATCGAGATGATGTCCTCGGTGATGCCGTCGGCGAAAAACTCCTGCTCGGGATCGCCGCTGAAATTGGCGAACGGCAACACCGCGATGGCGCGCCGATCGTCGAAGGCCGGCGCGCTCGCCGCGAGCATGGCGGCGACAAGGTCTTCCGACAGCTCGGCCATCTCGCCGGCCATGCGGTAGACCCTGATGGGTCTCGCTATATTCTTGAGGGTCTGGGGGCCGAGATCCTCGAAATCGAAATCGATTTTATCGGCAACCTGTTGATGGACGACATCCGATACATAGACACTGCCGGGCTTGGCCAGCGCCTCGACCCGCGCCGCAATGTTGACGCCGTCCCCGAAGATGTCGCCTTCCTCGGCAATGATGTCGCCGAAATTAATCCCGATCCGCATCGCGATGCGCTGTTCCTCGAGCAGCGCCTGGTTCGTTTGTGCGACCGCATCGCGCAGCGCGGCCGCGCAGCGCGCCGCCTCGACGACGTCGTCGAAATCAGCGAGAACTATTTCGGCGGTCTCCTTGAAGATGGTTCCGCCGAATTTGCCGATTTGCGGTTCGACGACCCCGGTCAGAAGCCCCCTCAGTTCGGCGAAGTTCTCTTTCTCGTCGCCGGGCAGCAAGCGGCTATAGCCCGCGACCAGAATCGCCGCCAGCCGGCGCCTAACGCGCTCTCCCGGTTGCTCCAGCACGACCCTGTGCACCTTTTATCTTAAGATGCGGCTTAAAGTGGTTCCGCGTCTCGTCGAGTATATGTGAAGCAGCTCACACTCGCCCGTTTTTTTTGGCCGGCTTCGCCGCGGCCGTCCTCATTCGGGCAGCGGCGCCGCCTGCAACAGTTCGAGGTCGGATTGAAGCCGCGGCGCGTCGGCCAAGCGAATCCTGACGCAACGACCCGAGGCGAAAGTGTGGTGCGACGCGGGCCAGATGGCGCACCGCGTCGGCCGCCTCGTCGGGACCGCCAAGCTTGGCGGATGCCAATGCGAGGACACAATAGGGAAGGGCGAAGTTGCGGTTGCCTTCGATCGCTTTGCGGGCATGCGCAACGGCTTCTTCGGTGCGGCCGGAGAGGAGACACGCCAATGCCAGCGCCAACGCCGCGTGATAGACGAGCGGCTCCAACGGGCTCAGCTGCAAGGCTTTCTCGGCGTGCTCGATGGCGGTTTCATAGGAACCGCAAACACATCTCGTCATGGCATCGAAGCCGAGCACCGCAGCGGCGTTGGTATTGATCATCATCGCGCGGTCGACAGCCGCGAGTGCAAAATCGTGATCGCGGGTCAAGCTTGCATGCACCGAGCCGCCCAGCGCGAGGGCGAGCGGCGCGTCGGCCCCTTCGTCGATCGCGGCCCGCGCCATCCGTCTTGCAGCCTCCCGGTCATCGGGCTGCGCGCCCGGCCAGTCCATCAGATGCCGCTGCTGATAGCACCACGCGGCCAAGGCATTGGCCATCGCGAAGGCGGGATCCGCCTCCAGCGCCTCGGTCAACAACCGCAGCGCCTCCGCGTTGTCTTCCGGAGTTTCGGCGAAGGTCGGAGGAAAGGCCCGCAAGGTGAGGTCGTAGGCGTCTTGGTTCGCCTCGGGCTTGCGCCGTGCGCGCTCGATTTCCGCTTCGCGCAGCACCGGCCCGACCGAGCCGATCACGCTTTCGGTGATCCTGTCCTGCAGATCGAACGTGTCTTCGAGGGTGCCGTCGAAGCGGTCGGCCCACAAATGCTGGCCGCTCGCCGCCTCGACGAGCTGGCAGGAGATGCGCACCCGGTTGCCGGCCTTGCGCAGGCTGCCCTCGACCACATACCGCACGCCGAGCTCACGCGCGACCTGCTTCGAATCCGCACCCTTTCCCTTGTAGCTGAAGCTGGTGTTCCGGGCCACGATCGAGAACCACCGCGCACGCGCCAGCTCGGTGATCAAATCCTCGGCCACACTGTCGAGAAAGAACTCGGTCTCGGCATCGCCGCCGAGGTTTTGAAATGGCAACACGGCGAGCGCAGGCCTGTCGACTGGCGCGGCGGCTCTTCGTCGGCCGGTGCTCGCCGGGACGGCAGGTCTTTCTTCCAGCACGAGGCGGAAGACGCGCACCGGGCGGCTGATGTTCTTGACTTCGTGCTCGCCACAATCCTCGAACATGATTGGCAGGCGATCGCGAACCTGGTCGCGCACCGCGCGGCTGACGTTGATCCCGCCCGGTTCGGCCAACGCCTCCATCCGCGATGCGACGGCAACCCCGTCGCCGTAGATCAGATCGCCATCCGAGACCACATCGCCCATGTTGATGGCGAAACGAAACCGCAAGCGCCGCTCGGCCGGCATGTCGGCGCCCTGCTCCGGCATTGCCCGTTAAATCGCAATGGCGCAACGCACGGCGTCGACGACGCTGCTGAACTCGACCAGCAGACCGTCGCCCATTGTGCGCACGATGCGACCCCGGTGCTCGGCGATCTTCGGGTCGACGAGATCTTGACGCACCGTTCTGAGCGCCGCCAGCGTGCTCTCCTCGTCGAGTCCCATGAGCCGGGAATAGCCGACAACGTCGGCGCACAAAATGACGGCAAACCTATGCTCTACTCTGGAATCTGCCACAACCTCCCGCCGTCCCCTCCGATTTCAACGCACCCAAGCAGCGTAGTCCCGGGGACACTCGCGTCAAGCCGCTTTGCGCGCGGCGTCCGAATTGGATGCGATGCCGGACTTTCGGATGATCATCTTGTCGCCGGCGGAAGCTGACGCCATCCGCCGCATTGGCTGACTGCCGCAATAACCTGATCGAGGCGCGCCAGTTGCGCCTCCCAGCGGTAATTCGCTTCTGCTGCGGCGCGGGCTCGGCGCGCCATCTCCGCCCGCCGATTATCGTCTCGCAGCAAATCGACGACATGCCGGGCAAATTCGATCGGCTCGTCCGTCGCCCGGATGCCTTCCCCGTCGGCAACTACCGTGCCGCTCCGGGCGGCCGTCGAAGCAACACAAGGCAGACCCATGGCGAGCGCCTCGAGCAGCTTGTTCTGAACGCCGCGCGCCATTCGCAACGGCGCGACGAAGAGTTCGGCTCGATCGAGATAGGGACGTGCGTCCGGGACCCAGCCGGTCACCGTTACGCCGCGGCGCTTGGCTAAGCGGCGCACCTCCGGGGCAGGTCGGCTGCCGCAAATCGTAAAATTCGCGCACGGGATTTCCGTCTGAACCATCGGCAGGATCTCGTTGCAAAACCAGACGACGGCATCGATGTTGGGGCGGTAATCCATGACCCCGGTAAAAACCATCGATGCCGCTTGCTTGGCCCCGCCCGCCGACCGGAAATAGTCGAGATCGACGCCGTTGCCGACGACAGTCACCGGAACACCGGGGATCAGGCTTTCGAAATCATTTCTCTCGATTTCGGTATGAACGAGCGAATGCGAGAAAATCTGCGCAATGTGCCGCTCATAGCCCAGAAGCCTCCGCTCCTCGATCGCGTAGATCCAATTGAATGGTGTGCTCGACCGTTCCGCAAATTGCCGCCATTTGAGCGAGTCGAGATCGCCGAAATGCATGATCCGCGGCACATCGGGAAAGTCCTGGGCAAACTGCGCCATGTTGCAGCTGTAGACGATGATCAGGTCGGGCCGCAGCTCAGCAAATTTTCTACGGATGGCGTCATGCAGCTTCGTCTCGTTCAAAGCCGCCACTGAAAGCGGCTGTCCGGTGACAAGCGCCGCGAGCGCGCGCAGCTTTATCGTAATTTCGTCGACCGGAGCGGCGGTGAGGCTTTTTGCGTAGGCTTGCAGTCCGGAAATATTCGCGAGGTCCTGCACGCCATCGCCGAGGCAGAACACATGCACCTCGTGCCGCGCAGAAAGGTGACGAATTGCGTTGAACGCGGCGATCTTGTCGCCGCGGTCCGGTGGAAACGGGACGCGCCGGCATATGTAAAAAATCCGCATGGGATCGCTCGCCCCTCGTCGGGCAGATCAGGGATCGACCTGCAGCTCCGCCGTAGCGGTCCCGCCGCTCGGCAGATCTGTGGCCCGGAGCTTCCAGACCCCAGTTTTGTCATTGAGGGCGAGAGGCAGGACTTTGGTCGTCACTGCACCGTCGACGAGCAAGTTTTCGGAATAATGGGCAATCGTGCCGCCCTCGGGGTCGGTGACGTCGAGGTGGATGACACCATGTTCCGCCGGGGAATTCGATCGAATCTGGAATTCGGCAACTTCGCCGAGATGTGCCCGACGAGGCCCGGCAATCGACGGGAGAGCAATCGGCTTCTCCGATAAACTCAATAGAACCGGTTCAACCGGACCCAGCTCGAACTCTAGCCGGTCGGTATTACCGAGCAGCTGACGCGTCCGAAGGTCATAGACGCTGAACACCCGCGGCAAGGCCAGCACCACAATTTCGTGGTTGTCCGGGTTTGACGGAGGGAAATAGTCGCGCTGTAGAGCTATGATCGTGAGTTCTCCATTGCTGAAAATACGGGTCTCGACATCGCTGGCCGGTTCGCCGTCGGCCCGTAGGATGGGAAAGGGCGGCTTCACGCCCGCGTTGTCGAGAATTCGCGACAGGCGTCGGGTGTTCTGCCGGTCAAGACCATTGGCCGACGCGAGGTAAATCGCTTTCCCCTTGCCGAACGCAAAGCTGATGGCAGAACGCTCGGGCGGACCAGCAAAGACATCCGACAGAGCGGGTTTTGTGAGCCGTCGGCCGTGCGCGTCAAACTGGCCCGGCTCGCTGTCGGCAATGACTACTCCGCCGCGCTCGACAAAGCTGCGGATCTCGGCGGCCTCGCTCGCCCCAAGTGCGATCGCATGTGGCAGTATCAGGGCACGGCAATCGCCGCAGAGCTCGCCTCGCCGGACCTGTTCGGATGACACAAACCGATATTGCAGGCCCATGTGCTCGAGGGCATGAGCGAACTGCCGCGTGCTCGTCCTGATCGCATTATCTCGATACTCTGTGCTGGCTCCGCGGCGGCTCCATTCCTCAGCCGACGCTCTTCGATCGAGCAGCCACAGCATCCGTCGGCTCGCCGGCGAGTAGAGGATGCCGATCGGGTCGGTGTGCCGCCGGCTGTTGATCAGCAAGGCGCCGAGGCCGTTTCTTATCTCGCCGAAATAGGGCGCAGCTTCGCGTCCCCTGTCGCCCAGGCCGCCGTCCTTGCCGACAAACTCGCTCTTGTCGTCCCACAAGATGAGACCCCGCGTTCCACGGAGCAAGTCGCGCCACACGCGATGCGCCTCCGACGGGCCACTCCCGAACGAGGTCGTCAGCAAGATTAGGTCCGGGTTGAAGGAGCGCGCGATCGGGATATTCTCGCCATAAGCATAGAGTTCCATCGCGTCGACGCTGGTTGCGAGGCGAGAATAATCGTAGCCGCCCCAGCCTGGGATTTGGGCGCCCTCGATCGCCGACACCGCGCCGGGATCGGCGGCGTGAACCGCCTCGCTGCCGCTCTTGAGGGCGCGCGCGAAGGCAATGTCCATCCACTCCTTAAAATCCGCCCATGCCGAAAAATTCTCGTCGGAGCGCCGCATCGCTTCGTCGGTCGTCATCGGCGCGACCTCGTCCCAGCGGCTGAACGCGGTGCCCCATTGCCGGTTGAGTGCGGCAAGGCTGTGATAATGGTTCTTCAGCCATTCGCGCATTACAGCCAGAGAGAGATCGGAAAAATCGAAATCCCAGAACGCCGCTAGGTCGGCGATGCCGGTTTCGTCGCCGAGACTGTAGTAGAGGGGTCGGTAAGGATGCAGCGCCCGCACGCTGCGGATCAGACGGTCGTGAATTTTATTCAGCCATTCGGGGTCGGAAAGGCTCGGCTCGCGTATAAACGCGGCGCGATCACGGGGGTTCGCCCAATAGCGCTGTTTGGCTTCGAGAAATCGCCAATTCACAGCGCGACCATCATACCACTTATGATAGGGAGAATAAAAATCGGTGGCGATGTTTTCGAGATAGCAGCGCAGATCGGCGTTGACCAGGCGCGCAAGGCTAGCCATGGAGGTGCTTGCTGCGTCGCGGTGGTCGGCTTGCACCATTCCGGCAGTGATCCCGAGCTTTTTTAAGGTGGCGTACCCGGCCGGCGTCTGTCCTTGCCACATGATAATCTGGTAATCCGACCAGGGATCGTCGGCGGGTGGCACGATGAACGAGGTCGATGCTTCGTTCTCCAGGTGGCGATTGCCGCCATTTTGATCGACGCTATCAAACGACAGATGCGCAACGAGCTGGTTCCCCGCGGCAACGGATCTTCTGATGTCGAGGGAGAAGATCACCTCCGGGGCGGCGGCAAGATCGAGGAGGATGCGGCGGCGCTCGACAATGCGTCCCACCACATCACTCCATTCGATGTCGAGAGTCCCGCGTCCGGTTAAGGCCGCATCAAAGCGATAGGCGAAGTCGGCTGGCTGATTTCGTTCCAGCGGCTTCGGCGATACGAGCTCGTCGGCAGCCGCCGCACCCCCGACCAATAGGGTGAGAGCCGAGAGCAGCACTCGTAGGTTCACGAGGCGTGCCCGCTATTAAAGGCTCCAGTAATGGATACCCGACGGAACATTGTCGCGGGCGACCGCCGACTTGACGTCAATAAAGACCCCGCCCGGACGTGAGCATGCCCAACAGCTTGTCCCAGCCGGCCTCGCCGAGCACCCGATGCGGCACGGCGAGGATCAGCCCGTCGAGCTTGGTGAGGTCTTCGAGCGGCACCAGCTCGACACCGTATTCGCGCTTCGCCTCGGTCGGGTCGGCGAGCGGATCGGCGACCAATGCCGCGATACCGAACTCGCGCAATTCGGCGACGATGTCGGGCACCCGGCTGTTGCGCAGATCGGGCACGTCCTCCTTGAAGGTGATGCCGAGGATGCCGATCCGGGCGCCCTTGACCGGCCGCTCGGCCGCGATCAGCAGCTTGACCAGGCGCTGCGCAATAAAGCCGCCCATGCCGTCGTTGATGCGGCGGCCGGACAGGATGACCTGCGGGTAATAGCCCGGCCGCCTCGGCCCGCGCGGTCAGGTAATAGGGGTCGACGCCGATGCAGTGGCCGCCGACCAGCCCGGGCGTGAACGGCAGGAAATTCCATTTCGTGCCTGCCGCCTCCAGCACCTCCTTGGTCGGAATGCCGAGCCGGTCGAAGATGATCGCCAGCTCGTTCATCAGCGCGATGTTGAGGTCGCGCTGGGTGTTCTCGATGACTTTTGCCGCCTCGGCGACTTCGAGCGAGGATGCGCGGTAGACCCCGGCATCGACGATGCGCCATAGACCGCCGGCGACGCGCTCCAAAGTCTCGGAGTCTTCGCCGGCGACGATCTTGACGATAGTTTCGAGCCGGTGCTGCTTGTCGCCGGGGTTGATCCGCTCGGGCGAGTAGCCGAGCTTGAAGTCGATCCCCTGTCTGAGGCCCGAGGCCGTGGCGAGAAGCGGCCCGCAGAATTCGCGGGTCAGGCCGGGATAGACCGTCGATTCGAAAACGACCACCGAGCCCGGCCTCAAATGCGGTCCGATCAGGGCGCAGGCAGCTTCGAGCGGCGAGAGGTCGGGGCGCCGTTCGGCATCGATCGGCGTCGGCACCGTGACGATGAAAAAGCTGGCCTCGTCCAGCGTGCGCGGGTCATCGGTGAACCGAAGCCTCGTCCCGCGCAGCGCCGCCTCGGTGACTTCACCGGTCGTATCCTTGCCATTGCGCAGCGCCGCGATCCGCTGCGGCGAAATGTCGAAACCGATAATTGGCTCGAACTTCTTCGCCAAGGCGAGGGCGACGGGTAGACCAACATAGCCGAGGCCGATGACCGCAAATCCGCGTTCCATGAAAAGCGACCGATCAATTCACCCGGTAGTACTGCTTATACCATTGAACAAATCGCGCGAGCCCGACTTCGATCGTGGTTTTCGGCTCGAAGCCGAGATCGCGGCGCGAGGCTTCGATATCCGCAAAGCTCTCCGGGACATCGCCCGGCTGCAGCGGCAAGAACTGTTTCTCTGCGGTGCGGCCGAGCTCTCGCTCGAGGACGGCGATGAAGTCGAGGAGTTTTTCGGGGCGGTGGTTCCCGAGATTGTAGATCCGGTGAGGAACACCCTCGGCAGCCGTGGGCGGGCGGTCATGCGCTGCGATCGTGCCTGCGACCACGTCGTCGACATAGGTGAAATCGCGAGCCATTCTGCCGTCGTTGAACACTTTGATCGGTTCGCCCGCGAGAATTGCCCGGGTGAACAGAAATGCGGCCATATCCGGACGGCCCCACGGGCCATAGACGGTAAAGAAGCGCAATCCTGTCGCTGGCAGACCGTACAGATGGCTGTAAGTGCGCGAGATCAGTTCACAGCTGCGCTTCGACGCGGCATAAAGCGAGACCGGCTGATCGACCCGATCATCTGTGCTGAAGGGCTGCTTGCGGTTGGCGCCGTAAACCGAGGAGGAGGAGGCATAGGTGATCGCGGTCAGATGTTCGATATGCCGCGCCGCCTCCAATATTACCAATGTGCCGGTCACATTGGCATCGATGTAGGCGTAGGGGTTTTCCAGCGAATACCGCACGCCGGCTTGCGCCGCGAGATGTATGATGCTGCACAGGTCCCCGTGTCGCTCGACCATTGCGAACACCCCGTCGCGGTCGGCGACGTCCAGCTTGGCGAAGGCAAAGCCGGAAAAGGCGCGCAGCTGGGTGAGCCGCGCCTCCTTGAGACGCACATCGTAATATTCATTGAGATTGTCGATGCCCACAACGCGCTCGCCCCGCTCGAGCAGCGCTTTGGCGACATGAAAGCCGATGAACCCGGCAGCGCCGGTGACAAGGATCGACATGAGGTCCCTTTTTGCTCGATGCCACGCTGGGAGAAAATTTGGTCCGGGGCAAGACCCTCACCCGCCTCGCTGCGCTCGACACCCTCTCCCGCGGTGCAGGAGAGGGGCTGTAACCCATTGAGCTCAAAGCCCCTCTCCCGCACCGCGGGAGAGGGGGGACCAAGCCCGAAGGGCTTGGTGGGTGAGGGCAGCGCCGCCATCTAGCAACTCGCGATCAATTTCTCGGGAGGAACATAGCCGCGGCGGGCGCCATGGCATGCTTGAAGCGCCGGGCAAGGTGTTCCAGACGAAACACTAGGCGTGGCTGCTGGATGACTTGCCACAGCATCGGCTCGCATCGGGTCGCGAAACTCTCCTTCAAACGGTTATGGCCGGCCATGAAATCATACACCCGTGCACCCGATCGGAAGGCGTGCCGGATCGCCAGGAAATGCGTCGCCATCCCCGGCCGCTCGCGGGGGTCGGCATCGTCGAACCCGCTCTGGTAAGCATAGACGCGATTGCCTAACCGAAAGTTATAGAGATAGCCGAGGACGCGGTCGCCGGCGCAGGCTCGAAGCAGCTGGGTTCCGCCCTCGGCAAAGCTGCGCTCGATCAGCAGCCGATGGAACGGCTCGAAGAATCCACCGGAAAAGGAATGCGACCTGCCGCGCCGCTCCCACGACGCGCAATGCAATTCCTTCAGCGCATTGAAAAAGGCCAATGCGTCCGCCACGCTTGTCGCCTCGGCCAGACGCAACGCGCCGAGCCGTTCGAAATACCGTAAGGTGCGCCGGAGCTGTTGACGTGCATTGGCGCTGAGCACCGGGTAGAGCTCACCGTCGCTGTCCTCCAGCTGGCAGAGATCGATGGAATAGCTGGGAATGGAAGTTTCGTGACATCCGAGCCCCCACCTGCTCAGCGCTGGTTCGGGCAAGCGCCGCGGCGAACCGCCGACATGGAGCTCGTCAGCCTTCTCGCGGAGACTGGCGAACCAGCCGATCAGCTCATCCCAGACACCGAGTTCGCACTCGGCCGCCGCAAGCATGCCATTGTGCTCGATCGTCAGCGAATCGAAGCGCGGGTCACCCGTCTGGTTCAAATAGAGACCGCGCGAGCGAACCAGCCCCCGCCGGCGGCGGGTCTCATTGGCGCCGAGCAAAGCCAGTGAGACTGTCCGGCCATGCGCGGTGCCGCGCAGCAGTTTGGGCCGGCTCGCCGGCGGTACTGCGCTCAACAGCGTGCCGATCCAGTACCATGACGTGAAAAATGATGGATTTCCGGCGGCTTCGAGCTGGCGCCATTCGCGCTCGAGCTCCGGCAGTGGCGGGACAGCCTCAAGGCGGAACACGACATGGCGAGACGTGCTCGTTAACGGTAGCTTGGGGCTTTCCACGGAAGCTCGTTCGCGCACCGACCTGCTATATTTGATCGACAATTATCCCCACACACTCCCCGGGTAATGCGCATTCTGCACATCCTAGATCACTCACTGCCGCTGCATAGCGGCTATGTTTATCGCACCCTCGGCATCGTCAACCAGCAGCGAGCGCTCGGCTGGGAGCCGGTGCTGCTGACCAGCGGCAAGCATTACGCGCCGGGACCGCCGCGAGAGCGCATCGGTGAATGGGAATTTCTGCGAACCCGGATGCCGACCGGTCTCTCCGCTAAGCTGCCGTGGTTTCGCGAGCTGAAGATCGTCGGCGATCTCGACCGGCGGCTCGACGAGGTGATCGGCGAAGTTCGGCCGCAGATACTGCACGCTCATTCCCCGGTCCTCAACGCGTTACCGGCAATTCGCGCCGGCCGGCGGCACGCGATTCCAACCGTTTATGAAATACGCGCTCTTTGGGAGGACGCGGCGGCGAGCCACGGCAGTCATGGCCGAGCCGGCCTGCGTTATCGCGCGACGCGGATCGTCGAAACTCGCGCGCTTCATCGTGCGGATGCAGTTACGACAATCTGCGAGGGCTTGCGGGCGGATGCGATCGCTCGCGGCATCCCCGGCGACAAGGTCACGGTCATTCCCAACGCCGTCGACCGCAACCGGTTCACCGGACCGGGAATTCCCGACACCATTCTCGCAGGCCGGCTCGGGCTCTCCCGGAAGATAATTCTCGGCTTTTTCGGATCGTTCTATGCCTATGAGGGTCTGGACCTGCTGCTGCGCGCAGTCCCCAATCTTCAGGATCAGCGAGGGGATATCGCGGTTCTGCTCGCTGGCGGCGGGCCTGAGGAGGACAATTTGCGCGCTCTCGCCCGCGAGCTCGGTCTTGGCGACAGCGTGGTTTTTGCCGGGCGCGTCCCACATGAGCAGATGCGGCGGTATTACGACCTGGTCGACCTGCTCGTATTTCCGCGCGTTTCGACCCGCTTGACAGAACTGGTGACGCCACTCAAGCCGCTCGAGGCCATGGCGCAGGAGCGCATCGTCGTCGCGTCGAGTGTCGGCGGTCATCGCGAGCTGATTCGCGACCGGGAGACGGGCTACCTGTTTCCGCCGGGAGGCCCGCGGCACCTCGTCGAGGGGGTGCTCGCGGCATTGGCAGATCGGGATTCCTGGCCGCGCATCCGGGCGCAGGCGATTAAGTTCATCGATAGTGAGCGCTCGTGGGCGCACAGCGTCGCCCGTTACGGCGAGGTCTACCGGCGCATCTTGCGGCATCAGCTTGCGTGCATGGGATCAGGCTGAACCTTCGAATGTCGTTCCAGGACCTCGCGGAACAGCGCGATTTGGCCATCGGTCGTGCTCTGCCAATCGAATTGCTCGGCATAGATACGGGTTGCGGCGCGCGATGGCGGCGCGGCGAGGAGCTCGCGGATCGCGGTCGCCAGCCCGCTAGGAGTTACGTCGACCAGGATATGTCCCGCCTCGGCCGCGCCGACGATATCGGCGATGCCATCCATCGGCGAGACCACGACCGGGGTGCCGCAAGCCATGCTTTCCAACAGGACATTGGGCCAGCCTTCATGGGTCGAGACGAGCAGCAGAAGGTCGGCCGCGCTATAAATCTCGGGAAGGCAATCCTGCGGCACTCGGCCGAGCAGGCGCACACGGTCGGCGACTTTGCGCTCGCGGGCCAGCTTTTCGATACTAGCGCGTTCAGCCCCCTCGCCGACGATCACGAGTTCGGCTTCCGGCAGCTCGGTGAGTGCCTCGACCATCAGCCAATGCCGCTTCAGCGCGACCAGATTGCCGACTGCGAGAAGGCTTGGCCGCGTCAAGCCGAGGATGCTTCGCGCCGGCTCGCGGTCATAAGGACGGAACAGCGCCAAATCCACTCCGTTGCGCAGCACGCGCACCCGATCGGCGCCGATGCCGAGTTCGACGAGCCGCTGCTTCAGCCCGCTGGAGACCGCGACCAAACCGTCGGCGCTTCGCGCTGCCCAACCGATCCATCTGCGTGGGACCGCGTGCTGGGCGATGACATTGAGATCACTGCCTCGGGCGGTGACGATGACGGGGCGACCGAGGGCGCGCCCGAGCAGAACGGCAGCGACGCCGTCCGGATAAAAATAGTGGGCATCGATCAGATCGAAGTCGTGACCGTTGCGAAGCTGCCGGCGCAGAAACGGCAATACCGCGGCGCAAAGCGCGAGCGGCGCGGCGCTCATCCCGATCCTGGGGAATACGGGATAGCGCGGATGCTCGACCTGCAGCCCGTGGCGGGTCTCCTCACTGGGGACGCGGGCAAACACGGCATACCGCCCAAACCGCGCGGACGCGAACGGGAACCATGGACAGGGCGCCAAAACACGGGCGCCGACAATGCCGCTCGCAACAAGTTTCCTCAGACGCGTCTCGACGAAAATCCCGTGTTGGGGCTGCAGCAGGTTTGGATATAACGTCGTGAAAGTGAGGATTCGCACCCGGCAACGCCCGAAAAGGTCCGACGAGGCTGGCCTCGCCTGATGCCACTTTACAGAAATCCGGATTTTCGGCGACTTTCGAGCGGCCTTGCTTGCGCTTTTGATAAAGACGCAGCGGACAGCTTCTTCGCGCTTCCAGCTTGGTATGATCTGATGGCGCGATATGGTGTGCCGCGGGCTACCGAAATCCGCGTGTATTGCGACGAGCGGCCCGCTTCGGCAGCCGCCCTGCTGGCGCAAACCACGACGGGGGATGGCTGGCGAAAACTGGCGAGCCTGACAAATGCCCATAGCCTCGAGCACGGCATCCTCCATGCGCCGGGCGCCGATCTCGAAGCTGGCCTCGCCGCGATCCTCTCCGAGATGTTCTCGGAACAGCCGCAATGGGATTGCCTCTCCCTCTCCGAGCTCGACCCGCGCGAGCCGAGCTATGCCGCCCTGGTCGGCGCGCTGCGCCGCGCGGGGCTGCTGGTCGAATGTTGCTTCAGCTCTGGCACCTGGTATGAGGAGACCGCGGGCCTGAGCTTTGCCGACTATGTGTCCGCCCGCCCTCCCGAGTTGCGCAATACCTGGCACCGCAAGCGCCGCAAGCTCGAGCGCGGCAGCCGTCTGACGACATACTTTTTCGATGACCATAAAGGTCTCGATCGGGCGGTCGCCGATTATGAAAGAGTTTACGCTGCGAGCTGGAAACCGCCCGAGCTACTTGCCGATTTTGTCCCCGCGCTGATCCGGCTCGCCGGCAAACTGCGCGCATTGCGGCTCGGGATATATTATTTGGATGGAATACCGGCGGCGGCGCAGTTCTGGATCGTGTGGAACGACCGTGCCGTCATATGCAAGCTGGCGCACGACAAGCGCTTTGACGACCTCTCTCTCGGCACGCTTCTCACGATGGAGATGTTCGAGCGCGTGCTGGCGGGTGATCGCCCGCATGAGATCAGCCTGGGCCGCGGTGATGATCCTTACAAGAAGCTATGGCTCCCAAGGCGGCGCGAGCGGTGGGGCATCACCGCAGCCAACCCGCGGACGTGGCGCGGCTTGCGCCTCGGGCTGAAGCGGCAAGCGGCTATGATCTACCAGCGGCTGCGTCGAGAGCGGGTCGCTCCGGCCGGCTGAGACCACCCAACGCCGATCGTCGTGTCTTGGCTCTCCTATTCTGCGCTGATCCCGCCAAACTTGTTCATTCTGTTGGCAATGATCGGGGTCGTCATCGCCTGGCGGCGCAAGCCCTTCGGGCTGGCGGTGGCGACCGCCGCGATCGGCGCTCTCTATTTGGCCGCGATGCCGGTCACGGCTAGTCTTTTGATCCGATGGATGGAGGCGATCGCAATTGCCGAACCGACGCTCCCGTCAAACTCGCCGCCCGGCGCGATCCCCGGGGCGATCATCGTGCTGTCCGCCGATGCGCGCCGCAGCGGCATCCCCGGCGTGCCGGATACCGTTGGGCAGCTGACCCTCGAGCGTCTCGCCGAGGCGGCGAGACAGAGTCGGCGTCTTGGCTTGCCGATCCTGGTCAGCGGCGGCGGGCCGCCTGATCCTTCACTCGCCGCGCTGATGAGCAAAGTGCTGCAAGAGGATTTTCGCGTCCCGGTGCAATGGCGAGAGGAGCGCTCGCGAAACACCTTCGAAAATGCCTTATTCTCGGCGGAGATCCTGCGTCACGCTGGAATTGCTTCCGCCCTCGTGGTGACGCACCCTTGGCACTTAGCGCGAGCGCTATGGTCCTTCCGAGCGGTCGGCTACCCGGTGGTCCCATCACCGACCACCGAGGATACGAGTTCGGTCTCTCTCGTTGGCGGCTTTCCTGCCGCAAATCCCGGCATTGCTGAAGAGCTACTATGCGCTTCACGAACTGATCGGGCTCGTCTGGTACCGCGTGCGCTACGGCCATTGATGACCAAGCCGTTAAAAAAATTTTCTCTGTGTGAGGTACCTCACACCCCTTTCGATCCGCCCGCGTCATCTATCGCGCACCTGGCCGACGCCAAGGTGCTTTGAGGTGGAGGACGATCATGCCGAGACCCGATCTCTTGGACCAGAGCCTGACGAGGGCTGAACTCGACCAGCGTTCGCGCGACGCGCGCCTGCGGCTGGAATACGTCGAGCGGCTCTTGCTGGTGCGTCCCCTGCCGAGACAGTCCTTGCTGAGACGCTTCCTTCGCTGTCTCCGTTCGCGCACTCGCATCAGCGGGCAAATCGGGGGCGGGCAAATCGGCGGCCGACCGATGATCGCGATCGCCTCCGCCGGGAGAGCCGGTCGAAAGGGTGAGCCGGCCGAAAGCGGCGGCGGAGGGGATACCCTCTCCGCTGCGCTCTTCGGGGCGCGGCCGCACTGCCCTAGAGGCACCCGAATTGGCCCGGGGCAGTCACACCCGGCTCCGACGCCCAGCGTCTCGGTCCCCTTTTGCTTCAAAGCCTGGCATCATTGGTGCGGGCGGGGAGACTTGAACCCCCACGTCCTCTCCGACACCAGATTTTGAGTTCTCTCAAGTTTGAGCTGGGGAACGAAGACGCTTACCTGAGATAGCGATTAAGCCGCAGATTTCGTGAATTTCTAGTGCGGGCGGGGAGACTTGAACTCCCACGTCCTCGACCCGGCGCTGTCGGAATCGCTCGAGATACGCGTGATCGTCAGGGAATTTGCGTGCCTTCGGCAGCCACGGCCTTTCGAACAGCGGGACGCGCCAGCATGCGCGCGCGATGTTCTATGACGCGGGGTACTTTGTTGGTGTCGACGCCGTCACCTTCTATCCAGGAAGCGATGGTAAACAAGTACGGATCGCAAATCGTGTACTTGTCACCCATTACCCACGGACCTTTGAGCTTGTGCTCGATCAGCTCGAAGCATTCAGTCACGTTTGACGGCACTTTGCGCTTCATTGCCTCGATCGCTGCCGCATCATCCGCCCATCGGGTGCCCCGCATGCGGTGGGCATGCGCGACATGCACCGTCGAACAAAGATAACTGTTGAACTCCTGAACCTGCGCAAGGGCGAAGGGATCAGCGAGGGGGGCGAGTTCGGCCTTGGGAAAACGTTGTGCCACAAAGCATAGGAGCGCGGGCGTTTCGGTGAGCGTGCCGCTTTCGGTTACCAGTGCAGGAACCCGCCCTTTGGGGTTTACCGCGAGGTATTCGGGGCTCCGCTGGCTTTGCGAGCGAAAATCGACCAGGACCGCCTCGTACGGCGCATCAGCCTCTTCGAGCGCGATGTGCGTCGCAAGCGCACACGTACCGGGGGCGTAATAAAGTCTGAACATGTCGTTCGTCCTTCCATCGACCACGGCCCCGCCCTCAGCGCGCTGTCCCTTCGATCGGCACTCAGCTGGTGGCGGGCGGGCGGGCCGTTTCACCATGTGATGTCATCCGGGTCAAGCCACGTACAATGGCGTCGCCGTTATCTGGAGGTTTTCCGATTACGAACATGCCGCTTTGATCCCGGCCGCTCCACCGCCGGTGGCATAGTAAGCAGCATCGCGGCAGCCTGCAGCATAGCCCCGCTGTTTGCGCTGGTCATGACCTGGTTCGCCTCGGCTTCTCCGTTGCAGCAGTAATCGGTCGGCTGGTGCCCGATCGACATCGTCTCGCTGCCAACGGTCTGCGCAGTGTTCACCATATAGGTTCCGGAGCCCCCGCTTCCGGTGCCGAGGGCGATGATTTGTGTTCCTGCCGCGACACCTTTGCCAACGATCCCCTTCCCCACTCTTATCGTCTCCGCCGAGGCATGAGTGACAGTCAGCGTCATGCCCATAATCGACGCAGTTGCGGTGACCGCGGCATTCTGGTTCTTCAGGCCCTGCTGCGCCCAGGTCTTGGTGTTCGGGTCGTACCATAACGCCTCCGGTCCACTCCAGTCGGCACCGTAATACCCATCCGCCGTGCGCTGGTTGATTATCGACTTTGCCGTGTTGATGAATACAGGCTTGAATGTATTGTGCGGGTCGACACCAGCCAGCGACAGCGCATCGTAAACAAAGTTTTGCGCGTAAATGCCGTCTGACCATCCATCCCGGTCATCGACCAACACGGTGCCGCCGAGCCCGACATTCGAGCCCTGTCGGAGAAACGTGCTCGGTGAGAGCATCGCAGATAATACATGGTTGATGTCATCCAAATAGGCTTGGCGACCCGTTTTCTGATAGAGCCGCGCCGACAACGAGCATACTGCCATGGCCCCGCCGATGTATGCCACGGACGCGCCACGCTGGATGAACCCATGCGGGTCATCACACTGTAGCCCCTTCTTGTAGCAAGCATCGGTCGGATTCAGATCGGCACCGACAAAGAAAATACCCGTGGGATGCTCGGCGCAGTCGTGTATCCAATTCCACACACCCTCAGCGTAGGTCAGAAATTGCGCTTCACCGGTCTTCTCATAAAGGTAGACCGCGCTGCGCGCAGTCAGCGCCTCCCCGATCCAGGATTGTTTCTGATGGTTCGGATCTTCACTGGTAGTTGCGTAAAGCAAGCCGCATCCACTGTCGTTCGGGTCCGCGAAATAGCTTCGCATGCTGGCAAGCAGGTTGTGCGCATCCGCCAATGCCATAGGATCACCGGTCGCGTCGTTGACCTGAACGAGAAATTGCAGTGCCAGTGCGGCATCGTCAGAGACGAGAATCGTGCCGCCGTTCGCTGACGGGTCAGCGGACGAAAGTTGCAATGACGTATAGAGGTTCTTAACCTCATTCCATTGCGATTGAAGACGCGCTAGCGCCTCCCTATCCTGCGAGACTTTCCATTGCCAGTAGAGGATATTCGCGGACTCCGTCATCATCCAGTATCTGCCTGATAGACCCTTCAGTGCGTTGTCGACGTATCCACCCGCGCCGTGGGAATTGAGGCTCGTAAACGGCCGGATGCGCGGGATCGCGTTCGCGGGGTCCCAAAAGTGATACCAGAAATCGCGCACAAATTTTTGGTACCCCGATATTATTGGCGAAGTGCTGGAATTGGGCGATCGAGGCCGGTCGTTGACAGCGAGATCCAGCTGTAACCGTTGATGGGTTTTCACTAAAGCACGAACACCCGAACCGGGCATTTCTTCTTCAGGCAGAGGGATACCGTTTCCTTCAAGATTCGTCGGTGCGGTGGCTTCGGCCAACGGCAGAAGCGGCGTCACAGTCGGGTTCGTAGAGGCCGTCAGTCCCATCAGCGTGCTCGTGGGATAGCACGGCACAGCGCATCCGGTCGTGGGCTGTGCCGCAATCGCAAGGTCAGTGCATCCTGCGATCGACAGCAGAGCGGTCACCAAAAGGCTTCGACGTCCCATGTTCCTCATTGCGAGCGTGTCCCGCGATTGTAACCAAGGATTGCATTGTCTGGGTCCACGACGGCGTGCTCCGCGTGGCGCGTTAGCTCAGCAACTTTTCGAGCGCCTCGAGCGTATCGGCTTCGCGGAAGGGCTTGTCCCAGCGGATGCGGTGGATGCGCGGGAAGCGCATCGCGATCCCCGAGCGGTGGCGGGTCGAGCGGTGCACGCTGTCGAACGCGACTTCGAGCACGATCTCTGGTGCGACTTCGCGCACCGTTCCCCAGCGCCTGACGGTGTTGTTGCGCACCTACTGGTCGAGGCGGCGCAATTCCTCGTCGGTGAACCCGTAGTAGGCCTTGCCGACCGGCACCAGTTCGTCGCCGCGCCAGCTTCTGGAACTGCCCGTCAAAACGGATTGTTAGCTTTGGCGGCCCTTGAGATGCTCGCCCCCACAGAGTGCAAGCGTGCAATTGCCCCGAGTGGCCGGCCGGCACTAGCGATGCGGATCAGGACGGATAACGGTTTGCACCAACAAGCGAGGGAGGTTCACCATGCGGGTACGTTGGGCCTTATTAGGTGTCACGGCGGCCAGTCTCGCCGTATCGGCCTCCGCCCAACCGGCGGATCAGAGCATGCGTCAGCAAATCGAACGGCTTGCGGCGACATACGCGGAGAACTTCAATAAACAGGACGCCGCCGGCATCGCCAGCCTCTATACAAAAGATGGCATGTTGGTCTCGTCGGCCCCAAAGATCGTCAAGAATGGACCGCAAGAGATCGAACAAGCTTACCAGACCCTGTTCAAGACCGATATCAATCACGAGCAAATAATCGTCGATCAGGTATCACCGCTCGGAGGCGACGCGGCCATCTCCCTCGGTGAATACCATTTAACCGGCGAGGGGCAAAGTGGCGCCATGAAGGTGGACGGCCATTGGACCGCGGTCGATGTGCGCGAAGGAAGTACGTGGAAAATCCGGCTGATCACGGCTTTTCCCAACCCGCCTCCCGGCGCCAATACGGCATCCTCGGGGCCGGGGAGGTGAGGGATCCTCACGAAAGCAGCTTTTCGAGCGCTTCAACCGTGTCAGCGTCGCGGGAGGGCTTGTCCCAGCGGATGCGGTGGATGCGCGGGAACCGCATCGCGACACCCGATTTGTGGCGGGTCGAGCGGTGGACGCTGTCGAAGGCAACTTCGAGGACGATCTGCGGGCTCACCTCGCGCACCGGTCCCCAGCGCCGCACCGTGTTGTTGCGCACCCATTGGTCGAGTCGCCGCAATTCCTCGTCGGTGAAGCCGGAATAGGCCTTGCCGACCGGCACCAGCTCGTCGCCGCGCCAGGCGCCGAAGGTGTAGTCGGAATAGAACGACGAGCGCTTGCCGTGGCCGCGCTGGGCATACATCAGCACGGTGTCGAGGGTCAGCGCGCCGCGCTTCCATTTGAACCACGGACCCTTCGGCCGGCCGGAGACGTAGAGCGAATCCGCTCGCTTCAGCATCAGCCCTTCGATGCCGCGCTGGCGGGCACCGTCGCGCAACTCGCCGAGCTCGTCCCAGCTGGTGAACGGCACCATCGGCGACAGGTCGAGAGCCATGCGCGGCGCCCGCGCATACCAGGCTTCGAGCCGATGCCGGCGCTCGGCAAAACCGAGGCCACGCAAGTCTTCCGGCCGCTCGCGCAGCATGTCGTAGAGCCGCACCGCGGCAGGAAATTCGCGCAGCAATTTCGGGGTCGGCGTCTTGCGGTTGAGCCGTTGCTGCAGATCGTTGAACGGCGCGACCTCGCCGTCGCGGATCACCAGCAGCTCGCCGTCCAACGTCACATCGGCGGGCATCGCCGCGCAAATATCCGGAAAAGCGGCGCCGATATCATCGCCGGAGCGCGAATAGAGGCGCCTTTCACTGCCGCGCGCGACGAGCTGCACGCGGATCCCGTCCCATTTCCACTCGGCGAGATAGTCGCGCGGGTCGAGGCCCGCGATGTCGGCGTCCTCCAGAGGCTGCGCCAGCATCAGCGGGGTGAAGGTCGGCAGATCGCCGATCTCGGGCTGCGGATGGCGGCCCTCGAGCCAATCGAAGAGCGGTTGGTAAGGCGGCGCAAGGCCGTGCCAGATTTCTTCTATGCGGTCGAGCTCGACACCGCTCCATTCGGCGAGCGCCGTCTTGGCGAGCCGCGCCGAGACGCCGATCCGCAGCTCGCGAGTGACGAGTTTCAGCAACGCCCAGCGCCCCGTCGCATCGAGCGCGTCGAGCCACGGTTCGAGCAGCCGCGGTACCTCGCTGCGGTTCGCCTCCTTCAGCTGCTCGACGATCTCGGAGAGGCTCGGGACGTGGCCCGCGTCCCCTGGCGCGGCGGGCCAGATCAAGGACACCGTTTCGGCGAGGTCGCCGACAAAATCATAGGACCAGCCGAGCAGCTCGGGGTCGATGCGGGCCGCGGCGAGGGCGCGCACCTGGCTCGGTTTGGCCTCGTCGAAGACGAGCTCGCCGGTCAGCGCCGCCAACGCCCAGCCCCGCTCCGGGTCGGGCGCCGCCGCAAAATATTCCCGCATCAGCCGCAACTTGCCATTGCGCGACGGCGTGAAGAGCAGCGCATCGAGGAGGGCCGCGAAGCGGTTCACGATTTAGCCAAAGGCCAGTGCGCCACCGAACACCACGAGGCCGAAGAGCAGCCACGCAACATAGTCACCGACGATGCCATTGTGGAGGCGGTCGAGAAGCCCGAAGATCGGGGCGGAAAGCCGGTCGGACATCCTCACCAAAGGGCGGGGAAAGTGTCCGCGGGTGAGCTGCAAAGCGGCGATGCCCAGTGCGACGCACAATCCGAGAATTGGTCCGGCGACGCTTGCCTGGTTGGCGGCCGCGGCCGGCGGCGGTGCGACCCAAGCCGCGCCGTCGAGCACGATTTTCGTCAGAGGCGCGGTGCCGGTAAACATCGCGGCGGCCTGCCGGATTGAGGCTTCCACTGGAAGCAGCCCGAGAAGCATATCGGCGGCGAGCAATACGATGACGGGCATCAGCATGAGCCAGACCGGACGGTCGCTCGTTTCGCGTTCCTCTTCGCTCGGCGCGTCGGCCTCCTCGCCGGGATCGCGGCCGAAATCCCAAAAGATCCGGCCGGCGCCGCGCAAAATGCCGGCGCCGGTCAATGCGCAAGCGATCGTCAGCACGGGAAGGAAATCACCATAGCCCTGCGCCTCTGCCGCCGCTTCGATCAGCGCCCGCCCTTGATGCTCGAGCCCGATCGGCAGGTCAGCCAGCAGCAGCCCACCGAGGACATAAGTAAGACCGGTGATCGGGAGGTCTTTGCCGGCGCCGCGCAGATTGATCTCGTCGATCCCCGGGAGGGTCGAAAGCAGAATGCCGCCGATCATGAACAACGCACCCTTCACCAGTCCGTGCCCGACCAGATACAGCATCCCACCGGCAAGTCCTTGCGCCGACAGCAAGCCAACCGCGACGAGCAGCACGCCCATATGGGCGACTGTCGAAAACGCCAGCAACCGCTTCACATGCCGCTGCATCAGCGCGACCAGGCCGCCCACCACCGCTGTCGCGGCGCCGAACCATACCAGCACCGCCCGCACCAGCCCCGGATCGAGCCCGGAACCGGAAAAAATGCTCCAATAGAGCCGCGCGGCGCCGAACACGCCCAATGGCACCATGATGCCGGAAAAAATCACGCAAACCGGGGTCGGCGCCACGGCGTGCGCATCGGCAATCCAAAAATGGAACGGAATAATCGCCCCTTTGACGAACAGCGCACCGATCAGCAGCACGAAGGCGAGCATCACCAGATCGTCGGAAGGGTGCCCGGCGAGGGCGTGGTTCAATTGCGCAAAGTTGAGCGCTCCAGTGCGGCCGTAAATTATCCCGATCCCGGCGAGCATCAGAAAGCTCGCAATGCCGTTGGTCACCGTGAAATTGAGGGCCCCTTCGAGCGCAGAAGATTTCGAGGCGGTAGCCGGTCAGCGCGAAAGCCACGGTCGCCATCAATTCGAAGAACACAAACAAGTTGAAGAGGTCCCCGGTCAGTGCAAACCCCGCCAGTGCCGCCAGGAAGATCAGCATCAGCACATGAAAACGCGTATGTACCTCGTCGAAATATCCCCAACAAAAGACAAAGCTGGCAAAGAACAGCGCGGCGATCAGCGCGACGCAACCGGCGCCGGCCGGATCGATGACAAAGTCGATGCCGATTGTCACGCCCTGGCGCGGCGTCCAACCGCCGTACCAATAGACGAGCGGTTCGGCCATCGCGGCGCCAGCGAGAAGAATTGCGATGATCCCGACGGCGGCGGCGGTCAGCCCGGCGACGCCGTCGGCCCATCGCGGCGGCAAGACATGCGCGCACGCCAGCAGCGCCGCTGCGATGACCAGCGGCAGCGCCACTGGGAGCGGCGCCAGCGCCCCCATCTCAAGGCCGAAGCGGCCGCAGCCGGTGCGGGTCGAGGGTCCCTTTGCGCTTTTGGACCTGCAGCGCCAGAGCCAGGAGCAGCGCGGAAACGGTGGCGCCGATTACGATGTCGGTCAGCACCAGCGCCTGCACGACCGGGTCGACCGCCGGCGAGCCGACCGGATGATCGGCGAAGATTGGCGCGCCCGCACCGGTCCGGTAGCCGACCGAGAGCAGCAGCACGTAAGTCGCGGATTGCACGACCGAGAGACAGCCGATCAGATGCACGAAGTGCCGGCTGGTGATGACGCCGAAGAGCCCGATGACGAAGAGCCAGGCGGCGACGAGGAATGCAAAGTGGCTCATTTCTGATCGTCGCCCTCAGGCTCGCGCGTCTCCTCGAGGAATTCGAGAAACAGCACCGCGAAGCCGGTGCTGACGGCGACCCCGACGGCGATGTTGATCAGCGGCACCACCCCCGCCGATACCAATGTGCCGGTTTTGCCGAACGGCAATAGGTTGGTCAGGAATGCGGCGCCGACTGCCATCGGCGCGAGCCCGGCGACAGCGAAGGCGCCAGTGCCGAGCGCTTCGGCGATGTCGAGCACCCGGCTTCGGATCAGCTGACGCCACAGACGGTAGCCGACCCCGAGATACAGCAGCAAACTTGCCGACCCGATGATGGCGCCGCCCTGGAAGCCGCCGCCCGGCGTCAGATGAGCATGCAGAACGACATAAATGCCGAACACCGTTGTCAGGCCGATAATGAGCCGGGTGGCGAGCGCGACGGCTTCGCTGCGCGGCGGGACGGGCCTCCCCTCGACCTGCGCCGGCCGTGCGCTGGTCTCTTCGCCGCGGTGCCCGCGCAGCAGCACGACCGCTCCGATCACTGCGGCGAACAGCATGTATTCTTCGCCCAACGTGTCGAAGCCGCGGTAATCGAAATTGACCAGAATCACAATATTGGTGGCGTGCCGCTCGCTCGTGCCGACGGCATTGAGGATGTCGCCGTACGGGCCGGGATAATGACCGAAACCCGGGAGACCGAAGAGCGCCGGCGCGGCGAACCCAAAGCCCGCCGCGCAGAGGACCGCGGCAATTGCGGTTCGCAACGCGTTCATCGCTGTTCCGCCTGCCGGCACCGCTCATTGATGCGTACCGCGGCGAGCGCGCTCAGGAACAGAAAGGGCAATGCCAGGGTGCCCACGGCGAGTTCGGAAAAGGCGACGTCGGGGGCTTGCAGCACGAGAAAGAGGAGCGCAAGGACCAGACCGTTGAACCCCATCATGATCACCTGCCGGCGCGGCTCCCGCGTCAGCACCACCGCGGCGCCCGACAGCGCCGTCAGCAGGAAGAGGCCGATCTGCAGCGGGGTCATCGGTCGCGCTCGCTGGCTTCCTGCCGAAGGCGCAAGGCACGCCCGGTCGCATGCGTCGCAACGGCGCCGGTGAGCAGCAGGAGTATCCCCGCCGCGAGTGACTTGAGCCCGAGCGGGCCGCCGCCGCGATCGATCAGCACCGCCGTCGTGAAGCAAAAACTGCCGGCGGCGCCAGCAAAACCGACGCAGTGCAGCCGGGCAAAGGCATCAGGCAGCCGCAACAGGCCGAACGAGCCCAGCCATAGGACCGCAACCCCTAACGCCAATAGCGCGGCCTCCGCTATCGTCGCGGCGGTCACAGCCAGCGCTCCAGGAAATGGGCGTAGGCAATCGTTCCGGGGAACGACAGCAATACGAGGGTCAGGCCGAGGTCGATGAAGGAAGGCTGATCGTAGCCGACCGCCAGCAGCATCAGCATGAAAACCCCGACGGCGGTTGCGAACTCCAATGCGACCAGCCGGTCGGACACGCCCGCCGTCGCTGCCAAAATTCCTGCCGCGGCGAGCGCCGGAAATAGCGCGACGGCAGTGGTAAGCCAGAGATTTACCGCGCTCCTTCCCGTGCGTCCGGCAGCAGCTGATGAACCGTGAATTCTCGGTTGCCGGGGCCGCTGGCCACGACATATGCGTTGGGCGGCAGGGAGGTCGCCGCGACCGCAATCGCCCGCCCTGCCGCGGAGGTTGTAACAGCGTCAGCCGGAAATGGGATTTGCGGAAGGTACCGGCCGGCGGAGGACCAAAGCCGGCGGCAAGCAGGCCGCCCGACAACCGAAATATGTCGAGCACCAACTTCCCCAGCGCCGGAACAACGGGACGAAGCGCCGACAGGTTGAAGTCCAGGCGCTCGCTGGAGTTTCGCCGAAGCACTGCTTCGAAGGCGGCGACAAGCCCGCCAACGAACCCGCCGGCAATCAGCTCGGCGGGTTGCCCGTTGCCCGCGAATAGTGCATAGAAGCCGAAGAACAGAACCAACGCTGGGGCTGAATGGACTACGGCATGACGGCTGATCTGCGGATCTCGCACCATTGACCGCATCACAATTCATTGCGAGTTGGTCGAGCAACAGCCCTCGTCCAGTCAGGGTTCCGCGTCAGAGGCGATTTGGGTGCTTACTCGTCTTCCTCGAAGCCGGTGAGCGCCAGCGCGCGGGTGCGGTAGCCCTTCTTCGTCGCGTAATAGACGAGCGCCTCCTCGCGCCCATGGGTGACCCAGACCTCCTCGGCGGCGACCTCGTCTATCGTGGCCGTCAGCTCGTCCCAGTCGGCGTGATCGGAGATCACGAGCGGCAGCTCGACGCCGCGCGCTTTGGCGCGCTGGCGCACCCGCATCCACCCTGACGCCATCGCGACCACCGGGTCCGGCAGCCGCCGCGACCAGCGGTCGGTGGTTGCTGCCGGAGGCGCCAGCACGATGCGGCCCTTGAGCGCCTCGCGCGTGGCCTCGGCCCACGGCAGCACCGGCCCAAGCGGCACCCCGAGCCTCTCATAAAGCTCGGTCAGGCCGATCAGCGCGCCGTGCAGATAGACCGGCTCTTCGTATCCCGCGCGCCGCAACAGCGCCAGAACTCGCTGGCACTTGCCAAGCGCATAAACCCCGACGACGTGACAGCGCTCGGGAAAAAGGGACAGCGAATGCAGCAGCTTGTCGATCTCGAGCCGGTCGGGTGGATGGCGGAAGACCGGCAATCCGAAGGTCGCCTCGGTAATGAAGAGATCGCAGTTGCACGGTTCGAAGGGCGCGCAAGTCGGGTCCGCCCGGCGCTTGTAGTCGCCGGAGACGACGACCCGTGCGCCGCGGTAATCGAGCACGGTTTGCGCGCTGCCCAGAACGTGCCCGGCGGGGAGAAGACGCACCCCAACCCCGCCGATCGCAATCGGCTCGCCATAGTCGAGAGGCTGCAGCGAACCTCCGGCCAGGCCGCCGTAACGCAATTGCATGATCGCGATCGTGCCGGGTGTTGCGAGCACGCGCTCATTGCCCGGCCGGGCGTGGTCGCCGTGACCGTGCGTGACGATAGCGCGCGGCACCGGGAGCAGCGGATCGATATGGAAGCCGCCGGGCTCGCAATAGAGCCCGGCCGGCGTCGTCTTGATCCAGGTCTCAGGCTGCGCAGGGGAGGGCGACATCGGGCGCAAGATGGTGGTTGCCGGCACTCCCGATATAGGAGCCGGGCCCGGCGCGGTGAACGGTCGGCCTCGAGAAAGCTCAGATCAGGCGTCTCAGCGCCTCGATATCACGGATAAACACCGACGCCTTGCCGAGATCTATCAGGCCGCGGCGATGCCAGTTCTGAAGAATTTTATTAACACTCTCCCGACTTCCTCCAGCCATGTTGCCGAGTTCTCTCTGCGAGAGATGAAGCTCTACGGAGGTGCTTTGCGGCCCGTGCAGACCGACGCTCTCGGCAAGGTGCAGCAAGGCTTTCGCGAGTTGCGACTCGAGATGCCGAAACATCACATCCTCGACCTGTTCGCTCGTCTGCCGTAGCCGCTGGCACAGGATTCTCAGCAGGACCATGCAAAGATCCGCCCGATTTTCTAGCAGGCGCAAGAAATCTCTGCGGTTCAGCACCAAGAGCTCGCAGTCGGTCATCGCAGTCGCATCCGCGCTGCGCTCTTCGCCGTCGAGGACCGCTATTTCACCAAAGATTTCACCGGCATTGATGATGTTAAATATGGCTTCTTTACCTTCGCTGGAAAGCGAGCTGATTTTGATGCTTCCACGCAATACGGCAACTAAACTTTGCCCGGGCGACCCTTTGGCAAAGATCTCACGGCCGGCCAGATAACGTTCCAGCCGGGCATAACTTATCAGAGAGTTGATTTCGCTGGCGCTCAGCTTCCCGAACAGAAAGTGATTTTCGAAGATCTGCCTCTTTTCCTGGTGCGTTGGGGAGTTCATGACAATTCCCTTACAGTCACGATCAAGAAGGCCGGAAAACTCGCCCTCGCCTAAGCGAGAGCCGTCGGTTAATGTCTGATGCGTTGAGTCTTTACGCCCGTTGGCAACCTATCATATTGACGGCCTATAGCATTAACCTTTTTACAGCTCGGCTGAGGCGCGCCCGCCCTCGCCAAATCTGACCGTCCGACCGGGAGATGAGTAGACTGACAAGTCTCGACATCGGGTTTCCGGCGCTCCGTGGAGGCTCGGTATGAGGTGCCCTCGGTGTAGCGCCGACAATTCCGCCGGAATGAAGTTTTGCGGACACTGTGGCGCGCGTTTGGGAGTTCCGTGTCCGTCTTGCGGCTCGGACAACCCTCCTGAACACCGGTTTTGCGGCCAATGCGGCGCGCCGTTGGACCCGCCTGGTCTGCAGGATGCCGTTGCGCCCGAGCCCTTCATTACAAACCCCGCGGCGGCGCTGGTCGCGGCCCACAGCAGTGCGCTTCCCGGCGAAATGAAACAGGTCACTGTCCTGGTTTGCGACATCGTCGGCTCCACCTCGCTCACGGAACGGCTCGGGGCCGAGGCGATGCGCGACCTGGTCAGCTCATTTCTGGCAACCAGCTTTGCCGAGGTGGATCGCTACGGAGGCAGCGCGCCGCAATTTACCGGCGACGGCTTCATGGCGCTCTTCGGCGCCCCGGTGACGCAGGAAGACCATGTCCAGCGCGCACTGCTCGCCGCCTTGGCAATCCAGCGGGCGCTCGGCGGGACAGAGAACGCCCGCGGCGCCGATAAATTGGATCTGTCGGTGCGGATTGGGATTTACACCGGGCCGGTGGTGTTCGGCCCGGTCGCCGATAAATTGCGGATGGAATATACGGCTATCGGCGATACCGCCAATGTTGCCGCCCGCCTCCAGCAAATCGCCGAGCCGGCGACAATCCTCCTGAGCGATGCGACTTACGAACTGGCTCAGAGCTATGCTCGGGTCGAGCCGGTCGGTCCGCTTGTCCTCAAAGGCAAGGCCGATCCGATGACTGCTTACCGGCTGCTCGACGTGTCGCGAGCGCGCGCTGCCCTCCGGCCATCCACGGCCGCTCGCAGGACAATTTTCGTCGACCGGCAGAGCGACCTGGCGATCTTGAACAATTTCTTGCGGCAAGTCGAAAGCGGTCAACGGCAAGCAGTCGGCCTCATCGGCGAGCCCGGCATCGGCAAATCGCGGCTTCTCTCCGAATTCAGGCGGCAACTCGCCAGCGAACGCGTCACCTGGATCGAAGGCCGGTGCGTTTCGTACGGCACCGCGATCCCGTATTTGCTGCTGCTCGACTTGCTGCGCAGTAATTGCGGCATTCTCGAGACCGATACCCCAGAGTTGATCATCGAAAAGATCCGCTCGGGTCTGGAGCGGGTTGGGATGGATCCCGATCGGGACAGCCCCGTGCTGCTGCATTTGTTGGGCGTCAAGCCCTCCGGTGCAGCGCCGGCCCTTTCCAATCCCGAAGCCGTCAAAGCAAAGGCCTTCGAGATCTTTTGCCAAGTCAGCATAAAATTGAGTTCGAGAGCGGCCTCTCGTCCTCGTGCTAGAGGATCTGCATTGGGTCGACAAGATATCGGACGAGTTCCTCGGGTTCCTCGCAGAGAATACCGGCGAGGCGCGTATTCTAATGCTGGCGACTTATCGGCCAGGGTACCGTCCGCCGTGGATCGACAAATCCTACGCAGGGCAGGTGCCGGTGGAACCCTTGTCCCGCGACGACAGCATCGACGTTGTCCGGTCCGTGCTCCATACCGAGCGGATTATCGAACTGGCTACCGAGGAGATCGTCGCCAAGGCGGACGGCAATCCCCTTTTCCTCGAGCAGTTGACCCTTCACGCCGGCGAGGCGAAGGACCTTCGATCGGGCCTGATGGTGCCAGACACGATCCACGACGTCGTGATGGCGCGGATCGACCGGCTGCCCGACGAGCTGAAGCGACTCCTGCAAATAGCCTCGGTCATCGGCCGGGAGTTTTCGTTACGCCTGCTCAGCGCCGTGTGGCGGGGCGCGGAGCCTCTCGAAAACCTGCTCCGTGAGATCAACCGCCTCGAATTCGTATACGAGCGCGTGGTTGGCGACGGGATCGTCTACGTCTTTCGCCACGCGCTGACGCAGGAGGCCGCCTATGGGATTCTCCTCGCGCGCCACCGCAGGGCACACCACGGCACCCTCGGAAACGCCCTCGAAGAGCTCTACCGCGACCGCCGCGACGAGGTGGCCGAACTGCTCGCGTTTCATTTCGGACGCAGCGAGGCGGGCGAAAAGGCGGTCGATTATGCGATCCTGGCCGCGGAAAAGGCCCAGCGTCGTTGGGCTAACAGCGATTTACTGGAGTATTTCGCCGACGCCCTCCGCTATCTGGACACCTTGCCCGATACGGAGGCGAACCGGCTGCGCCGGATCAACGCCGTGGTCAAGCAATCGGAGGTCAAATTTGCCCTCGGATTGCATGCCGAGCAACTAGCGGCGTTGAGCGGCATTCGTGACCTCGTCGACCGGATCGACGAGCCTCACCACCGCGCCGCTTGGCATTACTGGACCGGGTTCCTGCTCATCCTGACCGGCGGCCGGCCAGATGTCGCGATCGACCACTGCAATGCCGCCGTGGCTCTGGCGACGGCGGCCGGTTCCGACGATATCAAGGCCTTTGCGGAATCCTGCCTGGCCCAGGTTTACACCGTCGCGGGGAGGCTGCGTGATGCGATCGAGGTGGGAGAACGCGCGCTTTCCAGCTTTGAAAGTCGGGGTAATCTGTGGTGGGCAGGTCGAACCCTATGGCATCTCAGTGTAGCGGCGAATTCACTCGGCAAATGGGATGCGAGCCTCGGCTATTGCCGCCGCGCGCTCGAATACGGCTCCGCCCTTGGCAATTTGAGGCTCGAGGCGGCGAGCTGGTTGCGGATGGGGTCGGCACATATTCAGCAGGGTGATCTCCAGACCGGATTGGACTGCTGCGACAAGGCGCTCTCTCTTGCACCTATTCCCTACGATGCCGCTATGGCCCGAGCAGTACGGGGCTACGGCGAGATCAAGGGTGGCCGGATCGACGCCGGCATTGCGGATCTCGCAGAAGCCGTCGCTTGGTCCGCCAAGTCTCATTTACGCCAACCTTACCTGCGCTGGGCTCTGTGGCTCGCCGAAGCTTATCTTTGCAAGCACGATCGCGCCGCCGCTCGGACACTGCTCGATGATGTGCTGGCGACGAGCCGGGAAGCCGGCTACGTTCATCTCGAAGGGGTAGCGTATTGGCTGCTGGGCGAGTGTCTTGCACCCGAGTTACCCCGGGCGGCCGAGGACTGCCTCGATACCGCGATGGGTATCCTCGACCGGGTCGGCGCGCAAAACGATCTCGCCAGAGCAATCGTCAGCCGCGCGGCATTGCGACGAGGCGCCGGAGACATCGAAACGGCGCGGCAACTGCTTGAACGGGCGCTTGCCATCTTCACGACGCTGGACACGCGCGGCGAGCCGGCCCGGATCCAAACCGCGCTCGACGGGCTCAGGACATAATCAATCCAGTGTGAGCCGGCTCACACGAGGGCCGGCTCGATTGGCGTACACTTCAATCGCGGCCGCACAATCGTCAACGGTCGGCATCGGCTTCAAACCGTTAAGGGGAGCGACATGAATTCAACTCAAGGCGATAAAGCGTCAGGCACCGGGGCGAGCGGTGGGATGACCGCTCTCGGGCAGCTGATCTGCGATATGAACCCTTATACGGAGATGCCGAAATGGCAAATGTCGGGGGCGCTGAAGACCGGGGAGATGGACGTCCTTGTCGGCGCTTCTCACACCGATGCCGCGGGCACCGCGCGCCAAATGGAGGTCGAAGTGGAAACCGGTTATCCGGCGCAATGGGCCTTCAAGGGACAGCAGCAAAATGTCAACACCGCCCTGCGAGTCAAATATCGCTTTCCTGTCCTCGACAAAGACGGGAAGGAAATATATTGGGTGACTGAATACCTGCTGGTTGGCTACCTGGGCTCGGGCGCGGGCTGACGCGCAGCCGGTCGCGGCGAGCGCGGAAGCCCGGATCCACGCCTCCCGGTTTCGGAAAGCTGCCGCGCGGCAACGTTCGCTCGGCGGCAAACCGTCCTCTTCATGCCGCAACCCTGGGGGAGTCTTTGAAGTTCTCTGCGAATTTCAGTACAGCGGTATAGTCCAGGCAGTTCCGCAAACGAGGATTTTTTGGTAATGTGGGCTACTGCCTCGTAAAGCTGAAATTGCAGGTACGGCTGGTCATCCAAGACCCGGTGCCCCGCGCAGTGTCGAAATGGGCCGTCACCTCGTATCGGAAGGGGACGCCGCGCGCGGTATGGTTGATGTTGTAGGCGGACTGCCCGGTCATGCCTTGCGCTTGGAAATGGGCGGAGCCGTCCGGCCCGATGCGTCCGTCGAGCGCCATCCAACCGGGTTGACCCGCGTCTCCATGCTCGCCGTGCAGCACGCTGCCTGTTACGTCGGCGGCGAACTGCCAGGTAAAGGGCAAGGCACCGTCGGACGATTTTGGGCAGAAAAGGACGACGACCCATTTGCCATCAAAGGGGCTGGCTGTCGGGGTCTGTCCCGCTACGATCGCCGACCAGAGCGTTGGCAGTAGCCCGAGAGCAACGCGTGCAGTGCGCTGCATCTGTCTGTATTCCTCCTGGTTCCAACGCCGCGCAACCCTGAATACCTTGCTTTCCCTTGGGGCTGGCCGTCACTGAACTGAGCGCTCGTGTCACGCTAACCTAACTTCGCCGATTCGACCGGCCGTTCCGGAATTTTCGCCGGGCAAGTCATTGAACGACAAGGAGCGCGGCGGGCCAAAACGCCGAAAATCGGCTGTAGTGCCGACCAAGTCTATTCTCTCGGCCGCCAATGTGCCGATAATCGCCGGCCATCATGTTCTTGCGCTGCAAAGTTCGCCGGAAGGATGGCAAGCAACATCGCTATTGGAGCGTTGTCGAGAACACGCGGACCGCCAGGGGGCGCGTGGTGCAGCGGCACGTGCTGTACCTGGGCGAGATCAACGACACGCAGGAGTTGGCGTGGCGGCGCTCAATCGAGGTGCTGGAGGAAGGCGCCACGCAACCGCGGACGCTGTCGCTGTTTCCGGAAGACCGCGGCGCAGGAGTGCTGGCGGACACCTCGATCGTCCACGTCAAGCTGTCGCAGTTGCAGTTGCGCCGGCCACGGCAGTGGGGTGCGTGCTGGCTGGCGTTGATGCTGTGGCGTGAGCTGCAGCTCGATCAGTTCTGGTCGAAGCGGCTGGGGGTGAGCCGCAAGGGGACGCGCTGGGATCAGGTCCTGTTCGTGCTGGTCGCCTATCGCCTGCTGGCGCCGGGCAGCGAATGGCGCCTGCACCGCGAGTGGTTTCAGCGCAGCGCCGTGGCCGATCTCTTGGGCCAGGATGCCGGGCTCGCCGAGATCCACAAGCTGTATCGTTGTCACGACCGACTGCTCGCGCACAAGCAAGCGGTCTTCGATCACCTGGTGGGACGGTGGCGCGATCTGTTCAACATCAGCTACGACGTGCTGCTCTACGATCTGACGAGCACCTATTTCGAGGCGGATCCACCGTTCCCGGAAGGCGACAAGCGCCGCTTCGGGTACTCGCGCGATCATCGACCCGATTGTGTGCAGATCGTCATTGCCCTGGTGGTGACGCCCGAAGGCCTGCCGCTGGCCTATGAGGTGCTGGCCGGCAACACTGCGGACAAGACGACATTGCGGGGGTTTCTCGACCACATCGAGCGACAATACGGCAAGGCGCGCCGCGTCTGGCTGATGGACCGCGGCGTGCCGACCGAAGAGGTGCTCGCCGAAATGCGCGCGGCCGACCCGCCGGTGCATTACCTGGTGGGCACGCCGAAGGGTCGCTTGACGCGTTTGGAGAAGCATCTGATTGCCCAGCCGTGGCAAGAGGCGCGACCCGGCGTGCAGGTCAAGCTGTTGGCGCAAGAGGGTGAACTCTATGTCCTTGCCCAGAGCCGCGACCGCGTCGCCAAAGAGCGTGCGATGCGGCGGCGGCAGCTGAAGCGGCTGTGGGCCCGGCTCAGGCAACTCGCTACAATGGCGCTCGCGCGCGAGGAGCTGCTCATGAAACTCGGTGCCGCGCGCGATCAGTCCCGCGCCGCCTGGCGTCTGGTCACGATCGAGGTCGCCGCAGACAGCGCCACGTTCAGCTATCGGCTCGATCGCAATAAGCTGCGGCAGGCACGATCGCGCGAAGGCCGGTATCTGTTGCGCACCAACCTCGTCGAGGAAGACCCCGCCAAGCTGTGGAGCCATTATCTGCTGCTGGTGGCGGTCGAAGAGGCGTTCAAGAACCTCAAGGGCGACCTGGCGATCCGGCCGGTCTTTCACCAGATTGAGGCACGCGTTGAGGCGCACGTCTTCATCGCCTTCCTGGCCTATTGCCTGCACGTCACTCTTGCGCGGCGCTTGCATGCGCTGGCGCCCGGGCTGACGCCGCGCAGCGTGCTGGAAAAGTTCGCCGCCGTGCAGATGATCGATGTGCACCTGCCGACCACCGACGGCCGCGAGCTGTTGCTCACCCGCTATACCGAGCCCGAACCCGAGCTCAGCCTCTTGCTGAATAAGCTGAAACTGGAGCTTCCCGCCCAACCACCACCTAAAATCACCGCCATCCCGCCGACGCCACCCACCTCGCTGTAGTGCCGACCTTCGGGGGTCCACCTCAGCGATCTCAGACACTTAGGCGCTTAAAAGTGCTCCAATCGGCGAAGTTCGGCTAACTCGCTGCTCGGGGAATTGCGGGCATCTCTCTGTCTCGTTAAAGGGGTCCAGTTCGGCGATGAAAAGAGCCCCGCCTACCGCGGGGCTGAAGAGTTCATTTGCTGCCAGGGAGACTCACGGCAGCAAGGCGCAAGATCCTACATTATCGGCGTCAGCACGCCGTCAACATCCAACACCTCGAACACCAATCCCGACGCGCGGTTGGATGGCAAGAGGCCGGTCCAGCCGGCCAAGCTGGCTTATCTGGCGCGCGTGTTGATGAAAACCGGTATGCTTTGGCAGTCGACACGGGTCTGCCCCTCTGGCCACCGGCACGGCCGAACGCGAGGCCGCGCTCGACATGGTGGCGGCCCGTCCGGGGCAATCACCGGACCACGCCGGCCGCCGACAAGACCTATGACGTCGCCAGATTTGTCGCCGATTTGCGGCACTACAACGTGACGCCGCACGTGGCGCAGAACACCACCAATCGGCGATCGGCAATCGATGCTCGGACGACCCGCCATCCGGTTACGCGGTCAGCGGACGGGTGGCAAGCGCATTGAGGAGGTGCTTTGGCTGGAGCAAGGCGGCTGCCGGCTGTCAAAACCCGTCACCGGGGCCTTGCCGGCGTGGATCGAGACACTGATCGAGTTCCCGGGTGTGCTCGCCTCTCCGATCCTGGACGCCTCCGTTGAACTTGCCGCCGATCGCGCCATCGTGGGCGCCGAGATCTTGCAACCGCCTGGAGATCCCGCGAGCGCTCTATGTCCCGCCGGCCAAGCAAAGGAATTCCCGCGTCATTGCGTTGACCTGGGCAGTTGGCGGTCGAGTTTGGCCGGCGAGCAAGAATGGCTGTGACGTTGCGATCCAGAAACACCGCCGTGAGTTCGATGGCGTGGCTCGGCACGGCGCGAGTATCTCCCTGAGGCGCCGCTATGGCCAAAATGCCTGTCGTTGGTGAAGATTGCCATGCTGTGCGACGAGGATGACCAGTTCGACCACCCACATGCACTTTCGGGTTACCGATCAGCGGCGAGAAGAGGGAGGATCGAGTGAAGGACCAGACCGCCGCCGCGCCAGCTGGTCCTGATAGCGCCCCGCGCGCTCCAACCCGCCTGGTGCAGCGGGAACCCATCGACCGTGTGGTGGCGATCGGGCTTCGCGACCCGTGGCTGGGCGATCTCTATCATCATCTGCTGATATTGCCCTGGTGGGCTTTCCTGCTGGGCTTGGCCGCAGTCTATCTCGGTTTGAACACTCTGTTCGCGGTGCTTTATCTGCTGGGCGACGCGGCAATCGCGAATGCACGGCCCGGAGCATTTTCGGACGCCTTCTTCTTCAGCGTCGAGACCATATCGACGATCGGCTATGGCCAAATGTCGCCGGCGACGCTCTACGGCAATATTGTCATGACCGTCGAAGCAATGTTCGGATTGATCCTTCTGGCGGCATCCGCGGGCGTATTGCTCGCCCGGTTTTCTCGACCGACGGCCCGCGTCATTTTCAGCAAGGTCGCCGTCGTCGCGCCTTACAACGGGGTGCCGACGCTGTCATTTCGCTTAGCCAACGAACGGCGCAATCAGATTCTCGAGGCGCAGGTCTCCGTCACCCTCGTCCGCGACGAGCGCACGGCCGAAGGCGAATGGATGCGCCGTTTCTACGATCTGCAACTGGCACGCCAGCGCAGCCCGATTTTTGCAATGACGTTCACCGTGATGCACCCGATCGATGCGGCGAGCCCGTTATGGTGCGCGACGGCTTCGTCCTTGGCGGCGGAAGCTGTGGAGATCGTCGTGACCGTCACCGGTCTCGACGAGACCATGTCGCAGGCGGTCCACGCCCGCACTTCCTATCTCGCGCACGAGTTGCTGTGGGGCCACCGTTTCGCCGATGTGTTCACCCAGACCAAGGATGGCCGCCTGGCTATCGACTATCGCCGGTTCCACGACACCGAACCCGTCAAATCGAAAGCCTAAGAACGTCAAATCAATTCACGGGCTGCGGGGCTCGGATGGCACACGGACGTGTGTGGCGGAGCGGCATGTCGAGGCGTGCGCAATTTCGACTGAACTCCGGCGAATTCCAAACCACCGCATCGCCCGAGCGCGCTCCCGACGATCGGTCAGAAACGGAAGTGCTGGCGCGCATCGGCCCCGTCAGATGAATATTGAAACCTAGTCCGATGAAGCTGACGGTGCAACTCAGCTAATTGATCATCTCTTTCGCTTTCGGACCTTCCGATATCTCAAGCCCGCCTGTGCTTCAGCAGTTGGAACCGGCAAGCGAGAGCTCGACACGACGGTTCTGCCCGCGGCCCTGCGCTGTGTCGTTCGAGGCGACCGGATTTCCGTCACCGAACCCTTGCGCCGTGATGAGGTCGGGCTTAACGCCCTGCGAGACTAGGTATTCCATGACGTTTTCAGCACGTTTTTGCGACAGGTCCTGGTTTGAGGTGATGCCCTGCCGCTGCAGCGCCGGACCGATCGGGTGATTATCTGTATAACCACTGACCAGGATCTTGTTCTGCTGGGTCGGCGCCAACTTCGTTGCAAAGCCAGCGATAATCTGCTTCCCCCGGTCGCTCATCTCATAGCCGCCCGATGGGAATAGCAAGTCGCTGTTGACGGTGTACTTGATCGCGCCCTGCAGGCGGCAGATCTGCGCCTTATCGGCGGCAACCTGATTCGACAACGTCGCGTTTTGCTGCTGAGCCCGCTGATATTGCGCCTGGAGTTCGTCGTATTTGCTCTGTGAGACGCAAGCGGAGAGGAGGATAGGCGCCACGAGCGGGAACATCAGGACACCGCGTTTCAGACCATATGTCATCTTCGAGTCTCCCCAGTTGGATCATGGATGGATAGAGTGGCGAGGCAGTAGCCGCGGTCAGCCGCCGTCAGCGCCGAGCCTCAGCCATCTGCCATGCCTTCATCTGTCACTTCCCCGTCAACGAATGCGAGGATTGCTTCCGACACATGCCGAAGGCGGAAGTGATAGTGGCCGGGGACTAAATCGGTGGTCTATTCACTTTTGGCAGAAGCGCGGAAAAAGCACACGCCTGTGGCCGCAGAGCAACAAAGGCAATGTGCTCCGTGCCCTAATCGGGAAACACAAACGTCAGCGTCGCTTGCAGCAGCCAGGTTTCGTTGGCGGCCGCGGGCCGTACGGCGTTGTAATAGGCGTCGAGGTCCAGCTTTATCGGCTGCTCGCCGAGCGGGATGCCTTTGCCGATGCCGCCGCCGACCGTGACGGTCCATTTCCCGCCGCTCGCGATCCAGTTCGTCGTGACGTTGGGCGACGAGCTCGACAGACCATCCGTCGCCGAAATGGTAGCTGACGACAGGGTTCAGCAGAAGCTGGTTGGTCCGGTCGCTGCTGCCGGGCGGCCCGCCATAGGACCAGATGTTGTTGACGACGGTGCCGAACACCCACGCGCTCTCGTCCTCGTGCACAAATGCCGCCGACGGGCGGAGCCCCATTTGTTGACGCCGAGTGCCGAGTTCGTCGCCGACGGATAGTAGAGAACCGGGCCGGCGCCCCAATAGAAACCCTCGCCGTGCTCCGGCGACAGAAAGAAGTCGTGTATCCATTGGAAAGCCCGGCGGCCCAGTGGTCGCCAAGTTTTTTCGGTGGCTTCGCTGAATACCGAGATAACGCTGCCCGGCATCTCTTCACCGGCCTGGCCTGCAGCCCGGCTCGCTGAGCTACAGGGCCGGCATTAGTATAAGTTTGTCGCGGAAGCGGGGCTCGGCTATCCAATTTCGGCAAAAACGCGGGGCCTGTCGAGCTCGGAAGTCAGCCAGCCCCTTTGGGCAAGGCCTCGGGCGTCAGAACCGGAAAGTGCCGGCGAAGAGCGGCCCCCTCATATGCACGTTGAAGCCCAGATTGCCGTTGCTTGACGTATAGTCAAAGTTGAGGCTGCGATAACCCAGGTGAAGGTTGATCCACGAGTTGAGGGTGTAGTCGACTGTGCCGATCACCTGCCAGTCGGTATGCGCGCCCAGGTCGAAACCGCCGACATCGCCATAGGCGCTGAGGCCAAACCCGTTGCCAAAATCGAAGTGATATCGTCCGCCGATCAGCGGGATAGGCTCCCCAGGAACTCGATGATCGCGGCGTTGACTTCCACGGCCCGCTCCTGCTGGGTCCAGTGGCCGCAATCCGGCAGGATGATTGTCCGACGAAGCTCGGGAACGAATTGCGGCAGATTGGGAATAAGCTGGTCCATGCCAGCGAACCTCACCACGGGATCGCGGTCGCCGGCGATGTAGAGCGCGGGCACGGTTACCCGCGCTCCGGCGAAGGCGGCGAGAAGCTCCCAGTTGCGATCAATGTTGCGGTAATAATTGAGGCCGCCGCGAAACCCAGTGCGGGCGAATTCAGCGGCGTAGAAGTCGACGTCAGCCTCGGTCAACCAGGAAGGCAGGGTCGCGGGGTTCACGAAGTGCGTGCCCCAGCGCGCGAGTAGGCCACCCTGGCGCGGCACCATCAAATCGGCGGGCTCGCGGTCCATCATGTCCCCGGAGATCGAATAGAGGCTGGCGCGGATGAACCCCCGGATATCGTGCTCGAATTCGGCCTCGGCCATACCCGGGGTCTGGAAATAGAGCTGATAGAAGACCGCGTCGTCGGTCTGTGGCATGACGGTGGTCGGGCGGACCGCACCGCGTGGCCGGAACGGCACGCTGAGGCCGATCACGCCGCGGAAGCGGTCGGGGCGCAGCAGCGCTGAATGCCACGCCACCGGCGCGCCCCAGTCGTGACCGGCGATGACCGCTTGCTCGGCGCCCAAGGCGTCGAGCAGACTGACCATGTCGCCGATCAGATGGAAGAGCGTGTATTGGTCGATCGCCTCGGGGCGATCGGTCCGGCCGTAGCCGCGCATATCGGGCGCCACGGCATGGAACCCGGCCTCGGCGAGCGCGCTGAGCTGGTTGCGCCAGGAATACCAGGATTCGGGAAAACCGTGACAGAGCAGGACTAGAGGACCCGTCCCCTGCTCAGCCAAGTGAATGCGGATCCCGTTCGCTTCGACGGTACGGTGGCTGATCTGGGTCATCCGCGATCTCCTTCTCTGTGGATGACTTCGATCGTATCCTCGCCCGCCGCCAATCACCAAAGTAAAGGAGGCAACATGGCACGGCTGCAGCCGATCACCGGCAAGGAACAGGTTCCTGCAAAGGACCACTCGATCGTGGACGCCATCGCCCAGAGCCGCGGCGCCATTCAGGGGCCGTTCACGATGCTTTTGCACTGCCCGGAGCTGGCCGGCCGCGTCGCTCAGCTCGGCGCGTTTGTGCGCTTCGAGGGCTCGCTCGACATGCGGGCTCGCGTCTGGCCGCAATGACAGTCGCGCGCGAATTCGAGGCGGTCTATGTCTGGGGCGCTCAGACCGGCGGCGCGCGGCGTCAGGGCGTGCCGGAGGCGACAATTACGGCGATCCGCGAGAACCACTCGCGCGGCATCTCGCCGGAGGACGCCGAAATCGTCGACTTCACGCGGCAGCTCCTCCGCAAGCACCGGGTCGACGAGGCGACCGCCGGCTCACTTCGAAAGCGGTTCGGCGATCAGAAGTTTATCGAGCTGACCGGAGCGGTCGGGTACTACAGCATGCTGGCGATGACCGTGAACGCCTGTGAGCTCGAAGCCGCTCCGGGCGCCGAAGTACTGCAAGTCTGAATTCCCTGGCCAAGTGATGGGCGCCGCAGCGGTGCAGCGGCGCCCATTTTATTATCACGGACCGTATCAGTAACGGTGATCGTAAGGCGGGGCGCTGCTGCCATACCCTTCATGGTAGGCCCGCTCCCGCTCGCGAGCGTGCTTGGTGGCTTCGTGATGGCCGATGATGCACCCCGCACCCGCTCCGAGCAGCCCGTGGTGACCGACAAAATGCCCGGCGACACCGCCGATAACCGCTCCTTTCAGGCAGCCCTTAGCTGGCGCCGGAGTGGAGCCCAACGCAAGTCCTGTCACCGCGACGGCAAAAGCCGCGGGGAGTAGTATCGCTTTCATGTGAAACTCCTTCAGACGGGGTTGTTTCCTGGTAGCCAACAGACCCCAGCAACCGCAGGTTCCACTGCCCGGGTCGCGCACAAGCAAAACGAAGGTATCAGACTGTAAATGAAAGGAGGACTTCACTTACCACATGTAAGAAGATTAATACCCAGATAAATGGCATAGAGTTACATTTTGATTACAACATTTTACCAAATGCCGGAATGCCGTTCATACGGCGATTACAGAGAGACAGTAAGTTCTACCCAACACCCCGGGAGGGGATTCCTTGAAGGAAGAAACAATGTCCGAATTTAATGGTCTGGTCGAGCGAGAGATACCAAGACTTCGGCGCTATGCGCGGGCGCTCACCCGCAGCGCCGATCGCGCCGACGATCTCGTGCAGGAGACGTTGCTGCGCGCGATCTCCAAGTCCCATCTTTGGCAGACCGGCACGGACATTCGCGCCTGGCTCTTCACGATCATGCACAATCACTATGTTAACATGGTGCGCCGTGCGATGCGCGACGAAGCGACGGTCGACATCGACCAGATGTCGTCCTCACTCGTCGCTGTCACGGATCCGACCGCATCGAGCAAACTTCGGGAACTCGATCAGGCGCTCGCGCGCCTGCCGGGGGAGCAACGCGAGGTGATCCTGCTCGTCGGGCTCGAAGGAATGTCTTACGAGACCGCCGCAAACGTTCTCAGTGTCCCGGTCGGCACGGTCCGCTCTCGTCTATCGCGCGGCCGCGACGCGCTGCGCCGTCTGATGGGCCTGCCGGAAAAGGCCGAAAGGGCGGTCGCGGCCCCGAGCGACGCCGCACCTCTCGCGGCCTAGCCGCCTCACTTCCATCAACACGATAGTGGCTCCGCAACCCGGCGCCCCTATCGCATTTAGGGCTGACGATAACTCAGGAGGCCGCCCCCGGTGCGGGGCTCATGGGCGCGGATCGCCGCCTCGTCGGGCTCCGTGCCCCACCCCGGCTCGTCGGGCACGATAAGCTGACCGTTCTCGAATTGCGGCGCATTCGTGAACAGTTCCGCGTCCCACGGCAGGCGATCGATGTCCACTTCCATGATCCGCAGATTGGGCGTGGCGGCTGCGAAGTGCGCGTTCATCATCGTGGCCAAGTGGCCGTAAAAATTATGCGGCGCGATATTGACCTCATGGGCGTCGGCGGCGGCCGTGATCTTCATCGACTGCCAGACCCCGTTCCACACCGCATCGACGATCGCGACATCCATTGACTGCTCGCGGAAGTAAGGCAGGAACTCGCGCAATCCCAGCAGGGTTTCGCATGAGCTGATCGGGTGCGGGCTCTGCCGGCGAATATGCGCAAGCGCGGCGGGGCTGTAGCTGTCGATCTCGACCCAGAACATCTCGATATCGGCGATCGTCCGCAGAATTTTTAAATACCCCTCCGTCTTGGCGTTGAAGTTCAGGTCGAGCAGTAGATCGATATTCGGGCCGGCGCCGTCGCGTATGGCTTCGAGGTGGGCGCGCAAGTTGCGCAACACCAGTTTGTCGATGTTGAGCTCGGGCATGAACGGGACCCCAAACCCGGGGCGCCAGCCGCGCGGAACGCCGCTGTCGTAAATGAAGATGTTGGTCTTCAGCGCGCTGAAACCCTTCTCGCGCACTTCAGCGCCGATCGCCTTTACGCCGTCAAGACTGGTGATCGCGGGTTTGTAGAGGGTCGGATGATTTATCCGCCAAGTCGCGCAATGCGACCAATAAACCCGGATACGGTCTCTCACCTTGCCGCCGAGGAGGGCGTGGCACGGCACCCCGAGCGCCTTGGCCTTGGCGTCGAGCAACGCATTCTCGATGGCGCCGAGCCCTTCCGCGACCACGCCACCCGCGGCCGGACGGGTGAAGCAATACAGCTCGGTATAGATCCGCTCGTGGTCGAACACCGGCTGTCCGATGACCCGCTCGGCGAGCCGCTCGATGACCGCGCTGACCCCGGGCGAGCCGAAGCCTTCGTCGAACTCGCTCCAGCCGACGACGCCCTCATCGGTGGTGAGTTTGAGGAAATGATAGTTTCGCCACCCGGCGTCGCAGCGAAGAATTTCGAGCCCCTTGACCTCCATTGGCGCTTCCTCCCGCATTGGCGTGCCCAGTTGAATATAGCCACCATTCCGCCGACGTCGCATCTCCGCATCGCGATCGGAAGGGCTTGGCGGATTGAAAATAACTCCTGCAGCGATGCTTGACACGATTAGGCGCGAAATGCAGTATTACTCATCATAAAGGCTTGAATTGACCAAAATTACTGTGGGAGGGCGCGATGAAAAGAGCATTGCTTAGTACAGCGATGGCGGTGTTGCTGCTGACCGGCGGCATTATGCCGGCGGGCGCTTGGGATCGCGGCGACACCGAGATCTTCGCGATTCTGCCGGACTTGCCGGGCGGGCCGGTGCCGAGCGAAGGGCTGACGGTCGGCCCGGACGGCACGGTTTACACGCCGTCCTTTGGCATCAACAGCCAGGGCGCGGTTCCTGGCCCGCCGCATTTGTTCTCCTTCAAACCGAACGGCCAGCTGCTCTACGACGTCGCGCTGGTCAATCCGGGGAGCCCCCAGCCCAGCACCCTCCTGCTCGGACTGGTGTTTCAGAAATCTTCCCAGACATTGCTGATCTGCGACCTTTCCAACGGCATTGTGTGGCAGGCCAATCCGAAAACGGGCAAAGCAACCGTGTTCATGAACACCGGACAGGGTTCGAATTCCGGCCTCAACGCGCTGACCTTCGACAAGGCGGGCAATGTCTACGTGTCGGATTCGTTTTTGGGCGTCATCTGGAAGACCGGCTCAAACGGCGGGCCACCATCGACTTTCGTCGATTCTCAGACACTGTCGCCGCAGGCCGCCACGGGAGTGATCCTGGTGCCGCCATTCGGCGCCAACGGCGTCGAGTTCAACAACGAATATACCGAGATGTACGTCGCGAACACCGCGTATCACTCGATCGTCGAGGTCCCTGTGACCTTGAACACCGACGGGTCCGTATCGGTGGCCGGCAACGCGCAGGTGCTGACAACCGGCATCAACGCACCCGACGGCATCGCAGTCGACAGCCACGACAATCTGTGGATAGACGCCAATCAGCAGGACGAGATCGACGTGATCAACCCCAACATCGTCACGTCGCAAGGCACGCTCGCAAAGGTCATCGCCAAGCGCGGCGACTTCCAGGGCATCATCGAGGACGGCACAGTGCAGGGGCTGCTCTTCCCGGCGAGCCCGGCGTTCAGCCCTGACGGGAAATACATCTATACGTCGAACCTCGCTTTATTCCTGCCCTTTTCGGGCGTGCCGGAGACGGCGATCGATTCCCCGTGGACACTCGAGGTCAGGCATTACCCGATCGCCATCATCCGCGCCGAAATCCCTTCGCTGATCGATCGGGACGAGAAATAGGCGAGTTATCCGCTCACGGGCGCACCGCCGGGGTATCCATCGCCATGCCGCGGGCCCGTTCCATCAGGTAGAGTTCGAGGGCGACGGCCTGCGGAGCGCCATAGTCGAAGGGCTCGGCGCGCACGCCGCTCATGCAGTTGCGCAGACGCCGCTGCAGCGAACCGAGGCTCTGCCATTCGAGACGATAGATCGGGTATCCCGTCGGGTGTGCCTGCGGGATCACATTGCCGGCGAGGCGCTTGCCCCAGTTGTCGTCGTGGCATTGGCTACAGGACAGGTTCAGCTGACCTTCGCGCTGGTGGAACAGTTCTTTGCCCAAGTCGAGAAACGGGCGCAACTCGGGGCCTGTGATGGCTACCGCGATCGGCAGGCCATGCGACTGACGGGCGACAAGCGCGGTCAGCGCGAGCAGGTCCTCGCTTTCCCAAGCCAGCGGCTCGGCCCTCTGATGCTCGGTGCGGCAGTGGTTGATCCGCTGCTCCAGGTCGAGCGGGCGGACCAAGGCGGCGTCGAACGCCGGATACCGGGCGGCGACTCCCTTCATGCCGGCCTCGGCATCGCCATGACAATCCTGACAGGACCTCGCGGCTGCACCCGCTTTTCTGGCCCATAGGCTTTCGCCTTGCAGGACCCACAGCATGCCTGGGTTGGCCGCCTCGTCGTCCTGCATCGCCCGGATTTCGGGGCTGGCGAAATCATAGCCCGAGCGCCTCGCCTCGGGCGCAATCTCGGCTGCGGCCGCCGTTACGGCGGCCAGCGCGAGCCCCGCCGCGTGCAATGCCCTCATTCGACCTTGATTTGACGGATCTCGCTCTGAATCTGACCGTCATCGTCGATCCAGCTGAAGACCAACTCGCCGCTCTCCGTCGCTACAGTCGAAAAGGCGATGAACGGGTTCGCGGATATCGCCGGGAACAGCTCGGCCCGGAACACCTCGTCCCCGTTGTAGACGCAAGTGAAGCGGCTGATGATATCGCGCGGGATCACGGCGCCCTGGCTGTCGAGGCGATAGCCGGTTTCCATCGGATGTTGGATCAAGGTTTTGATTTCGATGATTTCGCCGCGCTTTGCGCGCGACGGAAAGTTGATCAAAACCCGCGCCATCGGCTCCTCACTGCTCGGTGCAGGCCGCCAACGTCACGATGACGTCGGCGCTGTCCGACCAGAAGCTGCCGTCAGAGAGCCGCGCGATCGCGACAACCCGTTGCAAGTCGGCAAGCCGGATGCGGGTCGCGACGTGAGCCTTGCCGGCGCGTGGGCCGAGATGGAACGCGGCGACGTAAGGCTGCGGGTTCTTTTGGTTGAAGATATGGATGCTCTCGACGTGGTCGGCCTCAGTCATCGGGCTCTCGATCGATACGGTTAAAGACACGGTATTGCCGTTTTCGACGATCGACGGCAATTCGAGCTTGACCTTGCCGGGTGCGAGCGGCGCCTCTCCGATCAGATCGCGGATCGCCTCCGCCATCGCCTCCTCCGTCGCGCCGGCTCCGGGCGAGAACGAGGCGAGCCCGACCCCGGCGCTCGCCAACAGGAGCATGCGGCGGGTTACTAGAAGTTGCATTGCTCTGGGGTAGCCTCCATCATTCGCGCAAGGTCAGCAGAAACGCTATCACATCCTCGATCTGCTCGGGGGTCAGGATCGGCTTGCCGCGCCAGGCCTGACCGACGCGAGTGAGCCCCTCCACCCGGTAATATGCCGGCATGATCGTATCGGGGTTGAGGCGTGTAGGGTCAATGAGGCGCAGCCGCAACTCGCCTTCGGACCAACGCGAACCCACCGCCGACAGATCCGGCGCGAGCGTCCCCTGGAATTTCTCTTCCGGAAACGGGCCGGTGTGACACAACAGGCAGGCGCCGAGCCGGCGATCAACGACGATCGCCCGCCCGCGGACCGGGTCGCCGATGGCTCCGGTCAGCGAGGCGGGGATCGCGTCGCCGACGATCGGGTAGGGGTGCAGCTGCTCTTGCGCGACCGCGCCGGCCGACGTCAACAGCGCCGCCAAGCCCGCGACGGCGGCATCAGCCGAACGTTTCCGCCGTGATCGTGCGAAACCAGGCTTTCGCATAAGCCGCCTCGAGAGCGCGAAAATCGGCCGGCGCATCGATCGGACTGACCCCGCCCGCCCCTTCGACATCGGCGAGCTGCCCGCCTGCCGGATGGTAGACCCCGGCGATCGAGATCCCGTAATCGGGCGCCACCAAGCTATAGCAGGTGTTGATCAGCTTTGGCGGCGACGGCGCCTCGCCATGCAGCAGCGCGGCGACCGCGTCTGCGCAGACCCTGGCCTGGGCGTTGGCGGCGAAAGCCGATTTCGGCATCGCGCCGGCGATCGCGGCATCGCCGATCACATGGATGTTCGGCTGCAGGCGCGCCTCGAAGGTTACCGGGTCGATCGGGCACCAGCCGGTGCCGTCGGCCACACCCGCGAGCTGGGCAATCCCCGCGGCCCGCTGCGGCGGGATGACATTGGCGACGTCGGCCTTGTAGGTGGCGAAATCGGTCACGAGCGTGCGGGTCTTGGCATCGACCGAGATGACTTTCCCGCCATTCGACAGCGATACCCACTCGATGAGCTCGGGGTAGAGCTGCTGCCAGGCGTTTTGGAACAGGCGCTGCTTCGAGAAATTGTCCTTCGCATCGAGGATGATCAGCTTCGAGCGCGGTTTCGCCTTCTTCAGGTAATAGGTGATCAGGCTGGCCCGCTCATAAGGTCCCGGAGGGCAGCGGAACGGATTGGCCGGAGCCGAGATCACAACCGTCCCGCCGTCGGCCATCGCTTCGAGCTGACGGCGCAACAAAAGGGTCTGGTCGCCGGCCAGCCAGGCGTGCGGCATCACCGCCGCCGCGGCTTCGTCGTAACCGGGCAAGGCGTCCCAGCGGATCGCGATCCCCGGCGCCAGCACCAGCCGGTCGTAGTCGAGCGCCGAGCCGTCGCGGAGCGAGACACGCCGGGCCTTCGGGTCGACGGCCGTCGCCTGGTCCGGCACGACGGCGATGCCCGCGGCGCGGATCGCGTCGTAGCCGAAGCGCTGTGCCGCCATCGTCGCGCAGACCGGCAATCACGGCGTTGCTGAACGGGCAGGCCGTGAAGATCGGGTTCGGCTCGACGAGCGTGACCTCGAATTGGGGATCGGCGCGGCGCAATGCCCGCGCGCAGGTCGCGCCGCCGAAACCGCCGCCGATGACGACGATGCGCGCTTTCGCTTGGCCCAGTGACAGTTTGGGCGAGAGCGCGACCGCGGTCGCAGCGCCGGTCAGAAAGGCTCGTCTCGTTGTTCTGATCACCGTTGTTCCGCCACCCAGGCGGCGATCGCCCGGATTTCCTCGTCGGAAAACCCTTTCGCTATTCGGCCCATGACGGTCGACGGGCGCTCGCCCGAGCGGAAGGCCTGCATCGCGGCAACGATATCCGCCGGGTTCTGTCCCCGCAGCGGCGGCACCTTCGTTTCTGCCGAGGCGGTCGGCGGATGGCACCCCGAGCACGACGTTGCACCCGGCGGCGGCTCCGCCGCGGCTGCGCTGGTCGCGATTCCGAGCACCAGCGGCAATACCCTCACCCGCCTCGCTAAGCTCGGCACCCTCTCCCGCAGTGCGGGAGAGGGGCTACGACATCTTCGCTTCATAGCTCCTCTCCTGCACCGCGGGAGAGGGGGGACCGAGCCCGAAGGGCTTGGTGGGTAGGGGAAGCCCGATCAAACCGGCTTCAGGTCCTGGCCCTTCAGCGGCAACGAGCGGATACGTTTGCCGGTCGCTGCGAAGATCGCGTTACACAAGGCCGGGGCCAGTGGCGGCACGCCGATTTCGCCGCCGCCGCCCCAGAACCCGCCGCTCGGCACCAGCACGGTCTCGACCACCGGCATCTCGGCAAGCCGCAGCATCTCGTAATCGTCGAAATTGCCTTGTTGCACGCGGCCGTTCTCGATCGTGATCGCGCCGTAGAGCGCTGCGGTCAATCCATAGACGATCGCGCTTTCGGTTTGCGCCCGCAGGATCTCGGGGTTGACGACATGGCCGGTGTCGACCGCGGCGACGACGCGATGCGCGCGGACCTCGCCTTTGCCGCCGACCGAGGCCTCGGCGACCTGAGCGCACAGGCTGTTGTAAGCCTCGACGAGCGCGATCCCGCGGGAAATCCCCGGGGCAGCCGGGCTGTCCCAGCCCGCCTTTTGCGCCGCGGCGTCGAGCACGGCGAGCCGCACCGGATCTTTGCTCAGCAATTTGCGGCGGTACTGGTACGGATCCTGCCCGGCGGCATGCGCCATCTCGTCGATGAAGGATTCCCGGAAGAAGCCGTTCTGCGAATGGTTGACCGAACGCCAGAAGCCCACGGGCACGTGTGTCGTGCGCATTGCGTAGGCGACCTCGTAGTTCGGCACGTCATAGGCCATCTCTTCGGTAAAACTGTTGGCGAAGGACTGGTCGACGCCGCCCGCCAGCCGCTGCGGGAACAGATTGGCAAAGATCGACGGGCCGGTGACCCGCACCCGCCATGCGACAGGCATGCCCGAGGCGTCGAGGCCGGCGGTGAACTTGGCCATCGCGGTCGGACGGTAGAAGTCGTGGCGGATGTCCTCTTCGCGCGTCCACAGGAGCTTGACCGGCTGTCCGGCGGCCTTGGCGATCAGCACCGCCTGATGGACATAGTCCTGCACCGCGCCGCGCCGGCCGAAGCCGCCGCCGAGCATCGTCTTGTGCACGACGACTTTCTCCGGCGGCACCTCGGCCGCGGCGGCCGCCGCGGCCAATGCCCCTTCGCCGCTCTGGGTGGGTACCCAGATCTCAACCTTGTCGGGGGTGACGAAGGCCGTGCAGTTCTGCGGCTCCATCGTCGCGTGGCTCAAAAACGGCGCCCCGTACTCGGCCTCGACCCGCGTTGCGGCGTTGGCGAGCGCCGCATCGACGTCGCCCTCCTTGCGGACCACCGCCGCCTCCGGCGCGGTCAGCCCGCCGCGCAGAAACTCGGCGATGCTGGCGCTCGACACCGTACCGTTCTGCCCCTCGTCCCAAGTCACCGGCAGCGCATCGATTGCCGTCTTTGCCTGCCACCAGCTGTCGGCGACCACAGCGATCGCGTTCGGCAGCCGCACGACCTGACGCACGCCTTTGAGCCCGCTGATTTTCGACTCGTCGTAGGATTTGGGCACGCCGCCGAACACCGGGCATTGGGCGATCGCGGCATAAACCATGTTGGGCACGCGGACATCGATGCCGTAGAGCGGCTTCCCGGTCACTTTATCCGTCGTGTCGAGCCGCTTCTGCGGCGTCCCGATCAAGGTCCAATCCTTCGGGTCCTTCAGCTTCAGCTCGGATGGCGGCGGCAGTTTCGCGGCGGCTTCGGCGACCTCACCATAGCGCAAGGTGCGGCCGCTCGGCTTATGGGTGACGATGCTGTTTGCCGCCTGACATTGGGCGGCCGAACCCCCCCATTGCGCCGCCGCGGCGGCGATAAGCATTTCGCGCGCTGCCGCGCCGGCCTTGCGCAGATATTCCTGCGAGGTCCGCACCGACCGGCTGCCGCCAGTCGACATGTCGCCCCAGGCGCGCTTGCGCCGCAGGTTTTCTTCGGGTGACGGAAATTCGAAGCGTACCTTGCTCCAATCGCATTGGAGCTCCTCGGCGACCAGCATCGGCAGCGCGGTGGTGATGCCCTGCCCCATTTCGGACCGGGCGACGCGGATGATCACAGCGTCATCGGGCTGAATCACCACCCAGGCAGTCACCTCGGCGGGGCCCGGCGCCGCCTCGGCCCCGGGAACAGCGTCGGGCAGGTGAAAACCGAGCGCGAGCCCGCCGCCCGCGGCGGCGGCGGTCGTCAGGAAGAAGCGGCGGCTGATCTGCGGCATGTGTGTCATGGCGTCTCCCTCCGCATCACGCCTGCGCGGCGGTGTGGATCGCCGCCCGGATGCGGGCGTAGGTGCCGCAGCGACAGATGTTGGTGATCGCCGCGTCGATCTCGGCGTCGGTCGGTTGCGGCTTGTCCTTGAGGAGAGCCGCTACGGCCATGATCATTCCGCTCTGGCAATAACCGCATTGCGGCACATCATGGGCGATCCAGGCTCTTTGCACGGGATGCAGAGCGCCGTTGGCCGGCAATCCCTCGATCGTCGTGATCTGCGTCCCCTGGGCGGCTCTGACCGGCACCGAGCACGAACCGGGTCGCCACCCCGTCGATATGGACCGTGCAGGCCCCGCATTGGGCGATGCCGCACCCGAATTTCGTGCCGGTCAGACCCAAGGTGTCGCGCAGGACCCAAAGCAACGGGGTGTCGGGATCGACATCGACCTCTCGCGGCTGTCCGTTGATGATGAGACGGGGCATTTGGCTCCTCCTCGATCGGCTCGCGGCACCTCGCCGGGAGAGTGTTGGCAGGAATTATAAGCCGGGTGCCGCATCCGCCCAATCACCCTTTCGTGTCGGTCCTCCAACGACCCGCCGGCACCAGGAAGTTGATGATCGTTACCCGCTCGCGTACAAACGGAACCGCGATGATCGCCCCGTTCCATTTTCGTCTGAGAGTTCCGCTCGCCTGGCGTATCTTGACCTATGACAAGAGACGGACCGGGCTCGCACTGATCGGAATTTTCATGGCGATCCTCCTCGTCTTTGTAGAGCTCGGCTTTTTCTACGCCGTGCCGCGCGGCGGCCTGTTGCTCTATGACAATATGAGGTTCGACCTGCTGCTCGCCTCAAACGAATACGAGTATCAGGCCCAGCCTGGCGCCTTTCCGCTCAGCCGGCTAGGCCCGGTCAGGTCCTCGGCCGATGTTGCGAAAGCGGCGCCGATCTATTTCGGCTATGCCAAATGGAAGAGTGGCGAAGGGGGCGTGTGGCCCGATGTGTTCGTGATCGGCTTCGACCCCGAGAGCCACGTCTTCACGCCCGACAGCATCAACCGGCAGACCGATGTCCTGGAGCGGGCCGACACGGTTCTCGTCGACACCACAACCCGCCCGATGTTCGGGCCGCTCGACACTGGCCGGGCGGTCGAGATCGACGACCGCAAGGTCACTATCGGGGGGCAATCTGTGCTGGGTACAGGGTTCATGGGCCTCGGGGTCGTAATGGCCAGCGAGGCAAATTTTGCCCGGCTGTTTCCGCAACGGGGCCTCAACGTCGTCAATCTCGGAGCGATCCAGCTGAAACCTGGGGTGGACCCCGATCGAGCCGCCGACGATCTGCGCAAGGCGGTCGGTTCCGGCCTCCAAGTCTTCACGCGTAAAGCGCTGGACGCGCAGGAAACGGCGTATTGGACGACCCGAACCTCGGTTGGGATCATTTTCGGATCGGGGCTGCTGATCTCCTTTGTGGTCGGTATCATGATCGTCTACCAGATCGTCTCGACTCAGGTCGGCCGGCAACTGCCGCAGTTCGCCACATTGAAGGCGGTCGGCTACCCCGACCGGTCGCTGGCCGGGACGGTCAGCGTGATGTCGCTGCTGATCGTCATCGCGGGGTTCATTCCGGCCTTGGGTGCCGCATTGGGGCTCTACTCGGTCATCCGTCGGGAGACGTTGCTACCGGTGACGATGAGCGAAATGCGCCTCCTCGCTGTGTTCGCCGCTGCCGTCGCCATGGCCTTGGTTTCGGCGCTGCTGTCAGTCGGCATTCTGCGCCGTGCCGCGCCTGCGGACGTGTTCTGAGAGGGCCGGGTTCTGTCAACTGTTCCTGCCTCCTTCCGACGCTCACCAGCGGAGCTCGCCGGAATAGCGCGACAGGGCTCGGTCCCGCTCGCCTGGCGCAATCTTGTTTCGAACAAGTCGCGCCTCCTGCGCTCGGCCGGGGGCATCGGCTTTGCGGTGCTGCTTATGCTGATGCAGCTCGGCTTCGAGCAGGCTTTTTTCGAGAGCGCGTTCGCGGTCATCCGCGGCCTCGACGGCGATATTCTGCTGCAGAGCGTCCATAAATATCAGTTTGCCACACGAGATCCCTTTCCCCGTGCCGATCTCGACAAGGCCCGCGACGTGCCCGGCGTCGCGAGCGCGCGGGCGCTTTACGCCGACTGGTTCGACTTTTTTTGGAAGAACCCGACCGACGGAAAGGTTTTTCTGGTCCGCGCCTTTGGTTTCGATCCCGATGCGCCGGTCTTTTCGTTCGCCGACGTGAACGCCTCCCGAGACAAATTGAAGGAACCCAATGCCGTGCTGGTCGACACACGTGCCCGGCGCTTTCTCGGCATGGACAGCGGCGCGACGGAAGCCGAGCTCAACGGCACGAAGGTCAAGATCGTCGGCGGATTTGCTCTCGGCCCCGATTTCCAGAGTGACGGCACGGTCATCATGAGCGACCGCACATTCGCGAGCCTGCTCCGTGGCCCGGCGGGCAATGCCGACTCAGTCGATGTCGGCGTCCTCAAGGTCCGCGATGGCGATGATCCCGCCGCCGTCCAGCAGTCCCTGAGAAAGGCATTGCCCGACACGATCGCGGTGTTCACCAAGCCGCAGCTGATCGAATTCGAGCGCAAATTTCAGGCAGATGTGTCTTCCGCGGGACCGATTTTTGCGATGGGCACGATTGTCGGCTTTGTGGTCGGAATGCTGATCTCGTACCAAGTCACCTACACCGATCTTTCCGACCAACTGCCACAATATGCGACACTGAAGGCGATGGGATATAAATCCGGCTATCTGCTGCGTGTGGTCTTCGAACAGGCGGCGTTCAATGCCCTGGCGGGGTGGGTCCCGGCATTGCTGCTCAGCATCCTGCTCTATTACGTCATTGGTCGGGTCGCGCTGTTGCCTCTGCACATGACTGTGCGGGTGATGCTCGTCAGCCTCGGCCTGACCCTCGGTATGTGCCTGATATCGGCAGCAATCGCCGTCCGGCGGGTCATCACGGCCGACCCGGCCGAGGTGTTTTGATGTGCGCCGCCCTCGTCGCGGAGCGGGCGGAGACGCCGCCGGTCGCGCAGGCTGCCGCACCGGAACTGGCCGTGCGGGTGCACGGGCTGAGCCACTATTACGGTGAAGGCGAAGCACGCAACCAGGTCCTGTTCGGCAACTCGATCGAGATCCCCGCGGGTCAGCTCGTCGTGATGACCGGCCCCTCGGGGGCCGGCAAGACCACCCTGTTGACCCTGATCGGAGCACTGCGTTCGGCTCAAGAAGGCAGGATCGACGTGCTCGGCCGTGACCTGTCGCAACTCGGCGGCAGCGAACTCGTCGAAGTGCGGCGCGACATCGGTTTCATCTTTCAGATGCACAATCTATTCGATGCGCTCTCCGCCTACGAAAACGTTAAGATGGCGGCGCAGCTCGGCGACGCTGCACCCGGCGAGATGCGGCAGCGCAGCGCCGGGATCCTGGAGCGACTGGGGCTCGGCCACCGCATCGACCACAAGCCGAGGTTCCTCTCGGGCGGCGAGCGTCAGCGGGTCGCGATCGGCCGCGCACTCGTCAATAATCCAAGGTTGATCCTCGCCGACGAGCCGACCGCGGCGCTCGACAAGGATTCGACGATGAACGTCATCGATCTGCTCAAGCAGACCACGATCGATTACGGCGCGGCCGTCATGATGGTCACCCACGACCACCGGATCATCGACTCGGCCGACCGCCTGGTCCACATGGTCGACGGCCGGATCATGTCCGATGTGGTACTGCACGATGCGCTGCGGATCTGCGAATTCCTGCGCCCGATCGACCTGTTCAAGGCGCTGACCCCGCAGCAGCTCAGCGATGTCGCGGAGCACGTCAAGAAACGCCATTTCGCCGCGGGCGAGACGGTCATTCGCGAGGGCGAGACCGGGGAAGAATTCTTCGTGATCTCAGATGGCGAGGTCGAGGTGATCCGTGCCGATCACGAGGTGGCGCGGTTGGGGCCGGGCAATTTCTTCGGCGAAGTTGCGCTGATCAGCGGCGAGCCGCGCAACGCCACCGTCGTCGCCGAGGGCAAAGTCGACACCTATGTCCTCGGCAAAACCGATTTCGAGACCGCGCTCGCCTCCAGCCGAAGCTTCCGCGACCAGCTCCATCGCGTCTATTTCATGCGCCATTGACTGGGGTGAGGCCTTCGCCGCGCAAGCGACGCTTGCCCCGGCATCGCCGACAGCTGATATAGTGCCGGGGGAGGCCGGCGACGGACAGGTCCCTCGCCAACCCGGTCAGGTCCGGAAGGAAGCAGCCGTAACGAGTTCCGATCTGGGTCGTTCGTCCGGTCTCCCTTGTCTCGGCATGGTTTCGAGAATGAGCGATTCGGCGGCGGCATATCGCGTCCTCGCCCGCAAATATCGGCCTTCGACCTTCGCCGAGCTGATCGGGCAAGAGGCGATGGTGCGCACCCTGTCGAACGCGATCGCGACCGGGCGGATCGCCCACGCCTTCATCCTGACCGGCGTGCGCGGCGTCGGCAAGACGACGACGGCCCGCATTCTGGCGCGTGCCCTCAATTGCGTCGGACCTGACGGCTCGGGCGGCGCGACGGCAGAACCCTGCGGCCAGTGCGCGCAATGCTTGGCGGTTGCAGACGACCGCCACGTCGATGTGATGGAAATGGACGCCGCTTCGCGCACCGGCGTCGACGACATCCGCGAGTTGACCGAGGGGGTGCGCTACCGGCCGGTCTCCGGGCGCTACAAGGTCTACATCATCGATGAAGTTCACATGCTCTCGAAGAACGCCTTCAACGCTCTGTTGAAGACGCTCGAAGAGCCGCCGCCCGACGTCAAATTCGTGTTCGCAACGACTGAGATCAACAAGGTCCCGGTTACGGTCCTGTCGCGCTGCCAGCGGTTCTCGTTGCGCCGGGTCCCGGTCGAGCAGTTGATCCCGCATTATCGTCGGATCGCCGAGGCGGAGGGCGTCGAGGTCGAGCCGGCGGCCCTCGCGCTGATCGCCCGCGCCGCCGACGGCTCGGTGCGCGACGGGCTGTCTCTGCTTGACCAGGCGATCGCTCTCTCGGGCGGGCGGGTCGCGCAAGCTGCCGTGCGCGACATGCTGGGGGTCGCCGATCGCGGGCTCGTCTTCGATTTGCTGGAGAGCGTGTTGCGCGGCGATGCATCGGCGGCGCTCGCACAGATGGGTCGGCTCTATCAGGGCGGGGCAGACCCGCTGATGGTCTTGCAGGATCTCCTCGACCTCAGCCATTTTGTGACCCGGCTGAAGCTCGCACCGGAGGCCGGGACCGGCGATCCGATCGCGGAAGGCGATCGCGCGCGGGCCCGCCCGCTCGCTGAAAAGTTGATGATACCGGTTCTCGCCCGGGTCTGGCAAATGCTGCTGAAGGGCCTCGAAGAGGTCCAGATGGCGCCCTCGCCGATCCAGGCCGCCGAAATGGTGCTCGTGCGTCTCGCCTACGTCGCCGATCTGCCCGCGCCGGCCGAACTGGTCCGCTCGGTCGCGGCAGCCCCAGATCTCGCAGAAACCCCCGCAGGAAGCCGCGGCAATGGCGCGGCGAACGCGTCCGCCGCTTCACCCGCGATTGCCGTTGCGCAGCCTTCGGAAACCTCGCCGTCGCGGCCAAGCGCTGGGAATACATTGCGAGCCATTGCCGAGCTTCCCGCCCCTCGGAGCGAGCCCCTACACGACCCGATGCCTCAAAGCTTTGCCGAGGTCATCGCGTTGTTCGACAAAAGGCGCGAGGCGCTGCTCCGGTCACACCTCTGGTCGGACGTCCATCTGGTTCATTTCGAACCCGGGCGGATCGAAGTCCGTCCAGCTCCCAGCGCACCGCGCGATCTGACGAACCGCCTCGGGCAACTCCTGAGCGAATGGACCGGCAGCCGTTGGCTGATCGCCGTTTCCGAATCGGCGGGAGACCCGACCCTGCGCGAGCAGGAGGAAGGCCGCCAGCGGGATCTGCGGAACGAGGTAACCAGCCACCCGTTGGTGCAAGCGGTGCTCAAGACATTTCCGGGGGCGACAATCGCCGCCGTTCGCGAGCGGTTTGCGGCGGCCGAGCCGGATGAGGATCCGACATCTCCGCAGGACGCCGGAGAGGAAGCCGATACAAGAGAGGACGGAGCATGAAGAACATCGGCCAGCTGATGAAGCAGGCTCAGGAGATGCAGACTAAGATGGCCGAGGTGCAGGCCCAGCTCGAGGCCGTCGAGATGACCGGCGCGGCCGGCGCCGGCATGGTTCAGCTGACCCTGAACGGCAAGGGCGATCTAAAGAAGATAAAGATCGACGAGAGCCTCCTCGTGCCTAAAGAAGGCGAGGTGCTGGAAGACCTGATCGTGGCCGCGTTCAACGACGCTCGCGCAAAAGTCTCTGCCCACGCCGAACAGGAGATGCAGAAGCTGACGGGCGGCCTGCAATTGCCGGGGGGCATGAAGCTGCCGTTCTAGCGACTACTCGCACGCCCGCCCCGCCACACGGGACGGCGGGGCCCGAAGGCGTTGCCCGACGCAGGCGATGTCCGAACTCGACACCTTGATCCAGCTCCTCGCCAAGCTGCCTGGCCTCGGCCCACGGTCGGCAAGGCGCGCTGCGCTGCATTTGATCAAGCGGCGCGAGAGCCTGCTCGAGCCGCTGTCGGCGGCGTTGGCCAAAGCGGCGGAAGCGATCCGACCATGCCCGATCTGCGGCAATCTCGATACGGTCGAGCCCTGCGCGATCTGCCGCGATCCGGAAAGGGACACGACGACGATCTGCGTCGTCGAAGATCTCGCGGATCTCTGGGCGCTCGAACGAACCGGGGCGTTTCGCGGACGTTATCACGTTCTGGGAGGTACCTTGTCGGCGCTCGACGGCATCGGCCCGGATGATCTCAATATCGAGCGGCTCCTCACTCGCCTTCGACCGGGTCAGGAATTGATCCTCGCGCTGAATGCGACGGTCGAAGGGCAGACCACGGCCCATTATCTCGTAGACCGCCTCGCCGGCAGAGATGTCAGGCTCACCCGCCTCGCCCAGGGCGTGCCGATAGGCGGCGAACTCGACTATCTCGACGACGGCACCCTGACCGCCGCCCTCAAGGCCCGCCGCGCCGTGTCAGGGAGTTGAACCGCTCGGTTCTATTTTTTTGCGCCGGCGCCGTTTCCTGACGATCGCCGCGCCGACTGGCGTCCGGCGCCTCGCCCGAGCCCGATTTTCTTGGCGAATTCTGAACGTTGTTCAGCATAGTTTGGCGCGACCATCGGGTAATCTGCCGGGAGGCTCCATTTTGCGCGGTATTCGTCGGGCGTCATATTATAAGTCGACCGCAAATGCCGCTTCAGCATCTTCAGCTTTTTACCGTCCTCAAGGCAAACCAGATAGTCGGGGGTGACCGATCTGCGCACCGGCACTGCCGGTTTGAGCGGCTCGGGCTGAGATTCCGGCGGCTGGCCTTCGAGTGATCTGAGAGAATTGTAAACGGCGTTGATGACTTCGGCCAATTGTGCTGTCGGCAACGTATTGTTGCTCACATACGCCGCGACAACATCGGCGGTCATCCGCAGCAACTCCTCCTCTGCCATCTTCGGCGCTGCCGGTTCTGCCATTTTCCGCCTCGGGAAGTCCTAAAAATCGAGTTAGCCCGCATAATTGATGCACGAATTTCTTGTGTCAACCGAAACTTTAGCGGGAGGACAGTAATCAGCATTTGCTGCGGCCATCGAACGACTTGTCGGCCACCAGGCCGGCCCGGACCTGGTTCTAAGGGATAGCAAGCAACTCGTCAGGAGATGGATCTGCCAAACAAGATCGAGCTATTCGGCCTTTGTCCCAATCACCAACTCCATCCTCGCTTTCGGGGCAGAACCGCGATTTATGGTAGGCGGCTGGAATTATCGGCCGAGATCTGGTAGAGTACGCTTGGTCAGGCGCCGGGCGCCATATTGGCGGCCGGGAATTTGCGTGTGACTGGAAACCGGCATCAGCGAGGTGTCCCAGGGTGCCGGCTAATCCCGTTTCCGACAACAAGTGGTTCTGATGCCTTCAGCCCATTCCTTTGTTCACTCAAGCGCCGCCGACGATTTCTTTTGTAACACATTGCACGAGGCCGATCCGGAGATTGCCGCGGCGATCGATCGAGAACTAAAACGCCAGCAATTCCAGATCGAGCTTATTGCCAGCGAGAACATCGTCTCCCGGGCGGTGCTGGAAGCGCAAGGCTCGGTGCTGACGAACAAATACGCCGAAGGCTATCCCGGCCGCCGATATTATGGCGGATGCGAATTCGTCGATGTCGCCGAGACGCTCGCGATCGAGCGCGCAAAACGGCTGTTCGGGTGCGGCTTCGCCAATGTGCAGCCGCATTCCGGTGCGCAGGCCAATCAGGCCGTGTTTGTCGCGCTACTCGAGCCAGGCGCCACTATTCTCGGAATGGCGCTCGCCGCGGGCGGACATCTGACGCATGGAGCGCGGCCGAATCTGTCGGGCAAATGGTTCAATGCAATCGCCTATGGCGTTCGCGCGGACGATGGCCGCATCGATTTCGACGAAGTCGAGAGTCTCGCCCGCCAGCATCGGCCAAAGCTGATCATCGCCGGCGGCAGCGCCTATTCACGGATCATCGATTTCGCCCGGTTTCGCGCCATCGCCGACGATGTCGGCGCCCATCTGATGGTGGACATGGCGCATTTCGCGGGGCTCGTCGCCGGCGGCGTCTACCCGAGCCCGCTGCCATATGCCCACGTGGTCACAACCACGACGCACAAGACCTTGCGCGGGCCGCGAGGGGGGCTGATCCTGACCGATGACGAGGAGATCGGGAAGCGGGTCAACTCCGCCGTGTTCCCAGCTCTGCAGGGCGGGCCGCTGATGCATGTGATTGCTGCTAAGGCAGTCGCTCTGCACGAGGCACTGCAGTCGGATTTCAAGTCTTACGCCAAGTCGGTCATCGAGAACGCGAAAATGCTCGCGGCGACTCTGGTCGAAGCCGGGCTCGAGATCGTCTCCGGTGGGACCGACACGCATCTGATGCTGGTCGATCTGCGGCCGCTGGGCCTGACCGGCCGCGACGCCGAGATCAGCCTCGAGCGCGCCGGCATCACCTGCAACAAGAACGGCATCCCATTCGACCCGCAAAAGCCGACGGTGACCTCCGGGGTGCGCCTCGGCTCGCCGGCGGCGACGACCCGCGGCTTCGGTCCGGAGGAGTTCCGCACAGTCGGGAGCTACATCGTCGAGGTGCTGCGCGCACTGGCGCGACAGCCAGCCGACAATGGAGCGGCCGAGGCGCGCGTGCGCGAGGATGTCCGCAGTCTCTGCGCCCGGTTCCCGATCTATGGCGGGTGGGGCCAGGCGGGGAACTTGGCCGACTAGAACCGGAGGGGGAGATGCGCTGTCCGTTTTGCGGAGCCGACGACACCCAGGTCAAGGATTCGCGGCCGACCGATGATCGCGGCGCGATCCGGCGCCGGCGTTTCTGCCCGAATTGTGCGGCCCGCTTCACAACCTTCGAACGCGTGCAGCTGCGCGAATTGACGGTTATCAAGAAGCACGGGCAACGTGAGCCGTTCGACCGGGACAAGCTCGCCCGTTCGATCTACATCGCCCTGCGCAAGCGGCCGGTCGAGCCGGATCGGGTCGAGCGCATCATCAATTCGCTGGTGCGCCAGCTGGAGAGTTCGGGAGAAACGGATATTCCGAGCGACGTGATCGGCGGCCTCGTCATGGAGGCGCTCGCCAGTCTCGATCAAGTCGCCTACATCCGTTTCGCCTCGGTCTATCGCAATTTCCGCGAGGCCAAGGATTTCGGCGATTTTGTCGGGCGGATCGCCGCGGATGGCAACTGAGCCGGCGGCCGACGCAGCGTCGTCGCCGAGAGATCGAGGTTTCGATCTGCGCTCGATGCGCGCCGCGCTCGCGCTGGCACGGCGCGGGCTCGGCACGGTCTGGCCGAACCCGGCCGTCGGCTGCATCATCGTCGATCGCGGTCGCGTCGTGGGGCGCGGGTGGACGCAGCCGGGCGGGCGGCCGCATGGCGAGACCGAGGCGCTCCGCCGGGCGGGCCAGGCCGCTCGCAGCGCGACCGCCTATGTCGGTCTCGAACCTTGCTGTCATTGGGGCCACACCCCGCCCTGCGCCGGCGCACTGATCGCCGCTGGAATACGACGGGTGGTGGTTGCTTTGGAGGACCCCGATCCGCGCGTTGCCGGCGAGGGCGTACGACGATTGCGCGCGGCGGGCCTCGATGTCGAGACCGGTCTCTGTGAAACGGAGGCTGCCGAAATCAACGCCGGTTTCTTTTGCCGTCTCCGCAACGGCAGGCCGCTGGTCACCCTTAAGCTCGCCACCTCGCTCGACGGCCGCATCGCGACCGGGCGGGGCGAGAGCCAATGGATAACCGGTCCGCCGGCGCGGGAGCGCGCGCACGCCTTGCGTGCCACCCACGACGCAATCATGGTCGGCCCAGGAACGGTCCTCGCCGACGATCCGCAGCTGACCTGTCGGCTGCCGGGCTTGGCCCAGCGTTCGCCGGTGCGCGTCGTCCTCGATCGGCATTTGCGCATCCCGCCCACGATGCGCTTGATTTCCGATGCCCGAGCAGTTCCGACCTGGGTCCTGACCTTGCCTTCGGCGGACCCCGCACGGCGCCAAGCCTTCCTTCGCGCCGGTGCGACGGTCATCGACATCGACCCGGGTTCCGACGGCAACGGCACTCTCACCGCCGCCCTCGCGGCGCTCGGCGAGCGCGGGATCACACGGCTGCTCGTCGAAGGCGGCGGGCAACTCGCGGCCGGTTTTGCGCGCGCCGGTCTGATCGACCGCCTGGTTTGGGCACACGCGCCGATGCTGATTGGAGGCGGCGGCATTCCGGCGGTCGCCGAATTCGGGCTGGAGGCGCTCTCCCAGGCGCCGCGCTTCGAGCGCCTGTCGGCGGAGACGGTCGGAGATGACGTGCTGACCGTGTTCCGCGTTCGCGAGCAGGATGCTACTTGCAGCGTCGCGCCACAATAATCGGGTAGATGTACCAAAGCGCGGTCAGCAGCACGAACGCCGACCCGCCGGTGAATGACCCGATGACGAAAGACCCGGAGATTTTGGCGATTACGACGTAAACATCGCCCGCCAGTCCCAAACCGAGCGGCAGGGTCGCGCCGGTGACGAGGGCGCTGCCGACCCGATACACGTCTTCGGTATCCTCGCCGGCATAGACGATCCTGTGATAGGGGGCCGGAGCCATCAGCATCATGACGGCGAGCGCGACCAGAAAAAGGCTCGCCGCATGCACGACAATCGAGGCTTTTGGCAACTGTTCGAAGGCTCGCGTAAGCACGATCGCAAGCTGAAAGCCGAACAGAGCTTGGGCGCCCGGCAGGATGACGCGGGCCTCGGTCAGCAACTGTTCGATCTTGACATGCAGCGGCGTGTCAACCCGGTCGTTCGATTGGTCGCGCGTGATCATGCGTTCGCTCTCCCCGACAAATCTCTTTCGCGATTGTGGCAGGCCATACCAGAGAGCAAGGGCCACACCAGCTCCCGTAATGCCCGCCGCTATCGAGACGGCGCTATCATCAAAAATTCCCTCCGTGCCGACGAAGAGACCGAGACCCAACGCCAGCGCGAATGGCAGCAGCGCCAGATCGGCGATGACCGTCGCGTAGCGATGCAGTCGGCCGCTGTCCTGCCCTCCCTCGACAATGCGATGATAGGGATCGGGGGCGATCAGCAATCCGACGGCGCAGACGAGGAGCCCCAGCCCAACCCCGTCCGCGTGGCGGGCATAGGCCGGGAGCTGATCGAATCTGTCGTCGAATACCCCACGAAAGCCGAACCCGAGCAAGATCTGGGCCCCGAGTATCAGGATTCGGGTTTCCTCGAGTGCGAGCTTGACCTTATCCGACAGCTTCATGCGCAAACTAACGCCGAACACAGCTACTCGGCAGGCCAACCGAGCAAAATTTGATTGCGGCGCGTCCTTATCTCAGCCACTTGCGTCTCTGCAGATGCGAGCTTTCGTCTCTGGCCTGCGTTGATGGAACAGAGTTGCTGCTGTCCATTGTTCGTGGGTTGGCCGTGTCCTTCGGTAGGACGTGATCAGCGGCGGAGTACCTTCGTGAAATTGCAAGCGCCGCTCGACTGGCTCAATTTCTTTTTAGCCGATGTAAAAGACGGGCTCGGCCCCTTCCTGGCGATTTACCTGCTGTCGAGCCAGCACTGGGACGCCGGCAAGATCGGGATCGTCATGATGATCGCGGGCGTGGCCACTGTGGCGGCGCGCACGCCGTTTGGGGCTCTGATCGACTGGACGCATTGGAAGCGTGCTTTGATCGTCGTTGCGGCGCTCGCCGTTGCGTTTGGCGCGGTTGCAATGTCTTTGTTTCCGAGCTTTTGGCTGGTTGCCGCCGCGCAGACGATTATCGGCAGCGCCGATGCCGTGTTTCCTGCGGCGGTGGGCGCGATTTCGCTCGGCATCGTCGGGCCCGAGCTGTTTACCCGCCGGATCGGCCGAAACGAAGCTTTCAACCATGCGGGCAACGCGTTTACCGCGATCACGGCAGGAGTCGCTGGTTGGATTCTGGCACCTCGTGCCGTCCTGTGGCTGGTCGCGGCGCTTGCCGCAACGAGCATCCTGGCAGTACTCGCGATTAACCCCAGTTCAATCGATCACGATGTTGCACGAGGATCCGACAAGGAGCGTGACGGCCAGCCGAGCGGCTTCCGCGTCATTCTGAAATGCAAGCCGCTGCTCGTTTTTACCGCCGCGATCACACTCTTTCACTTCGCCAATGCGGCGATGCTCCCCCTCCTCGGCGAAAAGCTTGCTCAGAGCAATCGCAGACTCCGGAACCTTACTCATGGCGGCATGCATCATCACGGCGCAGATCGTCATGGTGCCGATGGCCATTCTGGTCGGGCGCAAGGCAGATGCGTGGGGACGCAAGCCGATTTTCCTCGCCGGCTTCGCCGTATTACCAATTCGCGGGGTTCTCTATACATTTACCCAGAACCCTTATGCGCTCGTCTCGATCCAGGTTTTGGACGACGTCGGCGCGGGTATCTTCGGGGCTTTGTTCTTCATCGTCATTGCCGATCTCGCCGAGGGGACGGGGTGATATAATCTCGCGCAAGGCGCAGCTTCGGCGTGCTGGGGGCTCGGCGCCGCGCTCAGCAATTCGGTCGCCGGTTTGATTGTCGACAAAGCCGGCTACTCGGCGGCGTTCCTGTTTCTGGCGGGCTGCGCGCTCGCCGCTTTTCTGCTGTTCTGGACGGCCATGCCGGAGACCCGCAAAATCGAGACCGGCAGTCCCCGGCGAGTTTCGCCGGCAGAAGCCCGGAACCAGCGCAAGGCAACGTTGCCCGTCGATTGATGGCCTCACTGACCGGCGAACGGCTCCTGGGCCTGCTGCCCGAGGCTGCTGCTATTGCCATCTTTGCGATGACCTACCTCGTCGTCGCAATCGGGCGGCTGCCCGGCTTCCGGCTCGACCGGGCCGGCGCCGCGCTCGTGGGGGCGAGCCTGATGGTGGCGGTCGGCGCTCTGCCGCTGGAGGAAGCGCCAAAGGCGATCGACTTCGATACGATCATCCTGCTGCTGGGCGTCATGATCGTCGTCGCCAATCTGCGGCTTTCGGGGTTCTTCGGTCTTGTCAATGGCTGGGTCGTAACCCGCGCCCGGTTCCCGATTGTGCTCCTCACTGCGGTCGTAGTGGTCTCGGGAACCCTCTCGGCGGTACTGGTAAACGACACCGTTTGCCTGGTCCTGGCGCCGCTCGTCCTCGACCTTGTGACCCGTCTTCAACGGAACCCCGTCCCTTACCTGCTGGCGATCGCGATGGCGTCCAATACCGGCAGCACGGCGACGATCACCGGGAACCCGCAAAACATGATCATCGGCAGTCTGTCGCATATCCCCTACGGCACTTTCGCCGCCGCGCTCTCGCCGATTGCCGGGATCGGGCTGGCGCTGACCGTAGGGCTGATCGCGCTTGTTTATCGCTCCGAATTCTGGACGCGTCAGCGGCTCCGGGCCGAGCCTGAGCCGGCGCACACCGATTGGCCGATCATCGTCAAGTCGGTGGCGGTTTTGCTCGCCATGATCGCGGGTTTCTTTGCGGGCATTCCGCCCGCCGAAGCCGCGATCGTCGCCGGCGCCGTCCTGTTGCTCACTCGGCGGATCAAATCCGAGCAAGTCTATGCCGGGATCGACTGGACCTTGCTGCTGATGTTCGCAGGCTTATTCATTGTCGTTGCCGGGCTCGAACACAGCGTGCTGTCGCCGGAGGTTATCGGCGCTGTCGGCCGTCTGCAGCTCGACCGCGTGCCAGTTCTGAGTGTGATCACCGCAATGCTCTCAAACATTGTCAGCAACGTCCCGGCAGTGCTCGTGCTGAAGCCGTTCATTGCGGGGCTGCAATCCCAACAGCAGGCTTGGCTCACCGTCGCAATGGCCTCGACCCTCGCCGGCAACTTCACCCTGGTTGGCTCCATCGCCAATCTGATCGTGGTGCAGCGGGCACGGGCGCAAAATGTCGAAATCGGGTTCTGGGAATACTTCAGGGTTGGTGCGCCGCTTACGGTGTTGACGATCGGTATCGGGGTGCTCTGGCTCGAATTTGGGTGAGAACAAAGCTATGGCGTCGATGACCCGTTGCGGCGAAAGCTCACTCCGCGGCAGGCGCGCGCCGCGGTTGCGATCACGGTCAGCGAGGCCGAACTGCCGTCGGCCTCGCCTTTTTCGAAATCGCCCTCAATGACGGCCATCTGGTTCGTGACATGGGCGAAACACAAAACCGGTTTGCCGCGCGCTTTAGCGAATGCGTAAAGCCCGGCTGCCTCCATTTCGACGGCGAGAATGTTTCGCGTCCGGCAGCGCTCGATGGCGGCAGCGGTCTCGCGGAACGGCGCGTCCGTCGTCCAACTGGCGCCGCGGCGCATCGGTTGGCGCGCTGCCGCAAACGCGTTCATCGCAGCCTGGACCAACCCCTCCTCGGCTTCGGCGAACTCTGACGGCGGCAAGTAATGGTAACTCGTGCCCTCGTCGCGCAACGCGTGGTCGATCAGGATGAAATAGGGCGGCGATCCCTGCTCGACGATCTGCCCTGCTGAGGTCATGCTGATCAGCAGCCGGCAGCCCGAAGCAAACAGCTGCTCCGCCAGCAACACGGCAAAAGAGGCGCCCACGGCGCAGCCGATGATGCCGAAATGCTCGCCCCCGTGCGCAAATTCGAAGAGGTCGGTGTGATAACACGCCCACCCAGCCGAGCGGCGGCTTAGTCTGCTCCTGGCGAGCGCCCGGACGATGTCGCCGTCCGGGTCGAGCAGACAGACTTCCGGCACCGCCGTGCTTGGCAATTTTTTCTGCCGCCGCGCCTCCCGCAGCAGATTTTCCGGCTCGAAGACCGAGGCCGCGGCAAAGTCCTTCCCTGCGAGGATCGGCGGTGGCTTCAGCACGATGGTGTCGTCCCCGTTAGTTAAAAGCAGCGCTCAACAATCATCGTGACTTGTAACAGATCGGGTGTCAGCGGCTCGCCCCGCTTGTGTCCGATCGAGGGGCGAACAGTCAAGCATGCGAGCCCTGATCGAGTTTCGATGCGGATCGAGGCACGGGGGCGGGTCCCACAAAAGAAGTTGAGGGATTGGCGGGTATCGATCATTTATTCGTGAGCGGCGGCTAAACGGAAAGCGGCGATGGGCATGCTCGTGAACGGCGTCTGGCACGACGAAGATCCACCGACGGCGGGTTCGGACGGCAGCTTTGTGCGGCTCGAATCAGGGTTCCGCGACAACGTTACCCGTGATGGGTCGTCCGGGTTCAAGGCGCAGGCGGGCCGCTATTACCTGGTCACCGCGCCGTCCTGCCCATGGGCGCACCGCTCCGTGCTGATGCGCAAGCTGAAGGGGCTAGAGGATGCGATCCCGATCCTGCAGTCGGACCTCCCCAAGGGGCAGGGCTGGGCCTATTCGCGAGGCTTCGACGATCTCCGGCCGGTCGACGGTGTTTTCCATGTCCATCAGGTCTACAGCGCCGCCCGCCCGGGCTTCACCGGCCGCGCCACTGTCCCGGTATTGTGGGACCGCGAGACGCGCACGATCGTCAACAATAAATCCTCCGAGATTATTCGCATGTTGAACTCGGAATTCGACGAATTCGGCAATGCGGCGCTCGACCTTTACCCCGCGGCGCTGCGCGGTGCGATCGACGAGACCAATGCTTTTGTTTACGACGCGATCAATAATGGGGTCTATCGCTGCGGCTTCGCCAAGACCCAATCGGCTTACGAACAAAGCTTTCGCAAACTGTTTGCAGCGCTCGACAGCCTCGAGGAGCGCCTCGGACGTCAGCGCTACCTCCTGGGCGACCGTTTCACCGAGGCCGACCTCCGATTGTTCCCGACCTTGGTGCGCTTCGACGCAGTCTATTACAGTCATTTCAAATGCAATCTGCGGCGGCTCGCCGACTATCCCAATCTGTCGAACTATACTCGCGACATCTATCAGATGCCTGGGGTAGCCGAGACCGTCGACATACCGCGCATCAAGCTCGGCTATTACGGCGGCATGCGCAGGCTCAACCCGAGCGGCATCATCCCGCTCGGCCCCGAACTGGATTTCTCCGCGCCGCACGACCGTGGGCGATTGGCCAAGGCGGCCTGAATGGCGCAATGGAGGCGTACCAATACCCGCGATATTACGCGATCGCCTTAGCCCCGAGCGATCCCGGGCGCGAGATCGATTTCTTCGAAGCCGCAATCGAGAAGTTCTCGAAAGCTGAAGTCAACCGGGTTTTCGAGCTCGGCGCCGGCACCGCGCCCTATCTGGAGGAATGGCACAAGCGGGGCTACGCCTATTGCGGGCTCGATCTGAGCCCGGCGATGATCGAATTTGGCCGCGAAAAGGCGCGGCGCTTGGGCATTGAGGACGCATTCATCCTTGGCGACATGCGAGACCTCGATCGCGGCCTCGGACCCTTCGATCTGGCCTATGTGCTGCTCGGCTCGCTCTACGTCCGATCCAATAGCGAATTCCTCGATCACCTCGACCGGATGGCCGGTGTGCTCGCTCTCGGTGGGCTGTATTTATTGGACAGTTTTGTCTGGTTTCGGATTTTTCACGACTACAAGCGAAGCTGGTCCCGGCGCAAAGGCGGTGTGACCGTGCACACCCGCTACCGCGCCGAGCTGACCGATCCGGTAGCGCAAACCTATGACGAGTGCCTGACCTTCACCGTCGATGACCATGGAGAGTCCGTGGTCATCAACGGCCGGGTTCCCTCCAAGGTATTTTTCCCACAAGAATTTTTAGCCCTTGTAGAGCTCAATGGACGGTTCGAATTCCTTGGCTGGTACAATGATTTTAGCTTTACCGCAAAACTCAAGCCCGAGGGCCGCCATGTAGCTATTCTGCGGAAGCGCTGATTGCCGCGAGCCGCTCGACGGCTTCGGGCTCTTCCTCGATGCCGAGCGCGTCGTTGAATTTGTTGAAAAAGCCGCAGAGCGTGATGCGCAAAGTCAGCTCGACCAACTGAGCCTCGCTGAAATGCGCTTTGAGTCGGGCAAACAGCGCGTCGGGGATGCGGTTCGGCCGCTCCCAGGCGGCGATTGCGTATTCGACGACGAGCCTGTCTCTATCGTCGAGTTCCTGGTGGTCGCGGTAATCGAGAATGCGTTCGACGCCGGCGGGCGTGACGCCCTCGACCACCAGGAACGGTGTGTGGTGCGCCACGCAATAAGCACACTCGTTGAGCTTGGAGACGGTGACGATCGCCAGTTCGAGTACGCGCTTCGGCAGTGTCGCGGCCTCGCGCAATTCGAGCAGCATTGACATCAGATGGCGCAACGCCGCCGGCACATGCGCGAAAACCGCGGCCTGGTTGCGGAATGGGCCGTATTGCCCGGCAAACCGCTTGTAGATCGCGGCGAGATCTGGTGGCAGCTCGTTCGACGGGATATTGCGGACCCGCGCCACGGTCATAAGAGCCCGGTAAAGATGCGCTGCGCATCGGCCTGCGTCGTTGCCGGTGCCAATTTGTCGAACCGACCCGTCGCCCGCAGCTCATCGGCGACCCGCTGCGTCATCGACATCGCCATCAATGCCACCGCGCTGGCGGTGCTGGCGCGTGCCACGCCGAGCGCTTCGAGTTCGGCAACGCTCGGCGACCCGGCGCGCACATTGACGTTGATCGGCGCGCCGAGCGCCTTCACCAGCCGCCCGATTGTCGCGGCATCGCGCAACCCGATCGGATAGACGCAGTCCGCCCCGGCGGCCAGATACGCTCGGCCGCGCTCGACGGTCTCCTCGAAGCGAGAGGTTTCATCCCCAATGTTCCGCAGATAGAGATCGGTCCTGCCATTGATGACGATCGGCACGGCTGCCGACTTTGCCGCCTCCCGCGCAGCGCGGATCCGGTCGGCGGCATCCGCGGGAGTGCGAATCGGGACCAGGCCGTGCGGCGTGCCGTCCTCGAGATTGACGCCGACCGCGCCCGCCCCGATGATTTCCGACACCGAGCGCATCACCGCATCTGGCGTCTCACCGTAACCTGCCTCGATATCGGCGGTGACGGGGACCCGCGCCGCGCGCACGACACGGGCCGTCGCGGCGACGACCTCTTCCCACGGCGTCTGTTCGCCGTCGGCATAACCGAGCGACCACGCGACGCCTCCGCTGGTCGTCGCGATCGCATCGAAGCCGGCGGCCGCAAACACCCGCGCGCTCATCGCGTCCCAGGCGTTCGGCAGCAGCAGCAACCGCGGCCCGCGGTGCTTGTTGCGAAACAGCTCGGCTTGCTGCGCCTGTTCTGCCCGGTTCATCTCGCACCTCCCCCGAAGTGGCCGTCGACGCGTCGTCACAGCCTCTTCTCGCGAACCACCGCGGTCAAGCCGTCGATTGCCGCCCGTCTTGCTGGACAGGAATACTGCGGAACTATGCCCCAAACGCCTTATGGTCAACTCCAGCAAGTTCCCGGTAAATTCCCTTTTCTCGCGTCGCCGAACGGATTACACTGGAGTGCCCGGAGAAAGCCTGAAGGCGGTGGTTGCGATGAACACCGATGTTGCCGAGGCCCAAGCCGCCGAACAGGTCGTCGCGCGGTTTCTCTGCGGATATCATAAAATTTGGCAGAACTTTTTTCCCGGCCTGAACAAGCGGGCGCACTGGCATGTCATGTTTTCGGCGAGGTGCAGTCCGGAGGAGGGCGTTTCGTGCCGCTCGATCCACCGCGCACTCTATGGTTTGTACGGGACCGACATCCGCACCTGTATTGAGCGGATAAGGGATTGCGAGTACGACGGCTTCATCCGAGTGCTGGACGCGCCGGGCCAACCTCGCGCTGTTTCTCCCGCATCTCTGATCGGCGCCACCGATAAATTGCACGAGGGCTTCGACCGCCATTGCCGCGAAACGATCGAAGCCCTTTGCAAAGCTCTCGGAGACCACGAGAGCGGGCGTTTGCATGGCTTCGATTGCAACCGGGCTACGATCTCCGCGATTTTCAGCTTTTTCAATTCTTATGACCAGAAATGGCGGGAGACCTGCGAGCTGGTGGTCAGGAGGAAAGGGCTGACCCCAGCCTATGCCAACGACGCGATGGACCATCTGGTCACGTATCAGTATTGGGCGATCGTAATGCTGCTGTGGTCGGCGAGCCCGTTCGGCGGCGGTCGCGCAGACGCGCCGGCGCTTGTCATCGACGAGGTCAACAGCAGGATGTGGGACGCCCTACGGCTCGGGCATCTCGCGATCAAAGAGCGCGTCGGCAACTTGATCCGTTGGGGGTTTTTCACCGAGCAGACGATAAAGAAACACAAGGCGGTGGCGCTGACCCCGGTTGCCGGCTCGGCGACCAGCGAGAGCCTGGCGGCGACCAAGCCGTTGCTCCATGATCTTTACGGCAAGCTCGTGCCGCAGGAGGCGACCGCCTAGTTTCGCTCAGTAGAGACGGGTCCTGTAGCTCTCTGCCGTGGCCCGCTCAGAACTCCTCGACGGATATGCCGCCGATTTGGTCGGCCAGGATGCGGCCGAGAGAGGGAAATTCGGACCTCCGGAGCTGTTTTTCCGGGTTCCACAAATCGGAGCGGATCAGCGCCTTGCCGCAATGGAAATAGATTTCTTCGGCCGCGACCAGGATGCCGCTGCGCGGCACCTTGCCGTTGACCGCCAGCGGCTCGAGCAAAGCGGGGTCGGTGGTGACGCGCGCCCGCCCGTTAACGCGCAGGGTCTCGCTGAGCCCCGGCACGAAAAAGATCAATGCGACGCCGGGCCGCTCCAGCAGGTTGCCGATCGTGTCGACCCGATTGTTCCCGAGCCGGTCGGGGATCAGCAGCGTCTCGTCGTCGAGGACCTGGACAAAACCGGGTGCATCGCCCTTGGGCGAGGCGTCGCAGCGCCCCGACGGATCCGAAGAAGCAATGACGAGAAACGGCGAGCGCGCGATGAACGCGCGGCAATGGTGGTCGAAGCGGCTCAGCTGCTTCTTGACCGATCGGTCGCTCGGCGGTCCATAAATCTCACGCAGCTCCCCGAGATCCTCAACGACGTCCATGCTAACCTCCGTCAGTGTGGCGTCACTATGCATGAGCGGCGGCAAAAGCTCCAGCGACAGCCGGCGCTTTTGTTTGGTTTTGGCCGCTGTTGCGGATATCACTCGGGGAGCGGCAAGGGCATGCTATGAGCGTGATGGTGCAGCGCGAGGAGCGGCTCGAAGGCGGCTGTCTCGCGCGACTGACTATCGACAATGCGTCGAAGCTGAACAGCCTCAATCGCGCGCTGATGGCCGAGATCATCGAAGCCGCCGGCCGGCTTGCCGCGGACCCGCAGCTGCGGCTGGTGGTCCTGACCGGCGCCGGCGAGCGCGCTTTTGTCGGCGGCGCCGATATCGGCGAGATCGCGGCGCTGGACCGGGAGAGCGCGTGCGAGTTCATCACTCTGGTTCACCGTTGCTGCGATGCGTTCCGCCGCCTGCCCGTCCCCGTCATCGCGCGGATCGACGGTTACGCGCTCGGCGCCGGGCTCGAGCTCGCCTGCTCCTGTGACCTGCGGGTCGCCAGCGGGCGCGCCTTATTCGGCATGCCCGAGGTGCGGATCGGCATCCCCTCGGTCGTCGAGGCGGCGCTCTTGGCGAAATTGATCGGCCACGGCCGCGCTCGCCGGCTGCTTCTGACCGGCGAGACGATCGGAGCCGCCGAGGCCCTCGCCTGGGGGCTCGTCGATGTCGTGGCGCTGCACGAAACCCTCGACGAGGCGGTCGAAAGTCTCGCGCGCCCGATCCTCGCGGCCGGCCCCAACGCGATCCGCCTGCAGAAATCGTTGATCCTCGACTGGGAGGAATTGCCGACCGCGGCTGCGGTGCAGCGCGGGATCGACTGCTTTGTCAGCGCCTACGATACGGAGGAGCCGGCACGCATGGCGGGCGCGGCGCTTGTCGAGCTGCGGGCCCGTCACCGACCGCCTCCCTGACCGGCCGATGAACGACAAGCGCCGCCCCAGACAGTCGCGACTTACCGAGGCGGCCGACGATACCCCCCACTATTACGGGCACCGGGAACGGCTGCGCCAAAGACTGATCGCGGCGGGAGCAGACAATCTGCCGGATTACGAGCTGCTCGAAGTGATCCTGTTCGCCAGCAACCCGCGCGCCGACGTCAAACCGCTGGCAAAGGATCTGCTGGAGCGTTTCGGCGGCTTTGCCGAATTGCTCAGCGCCGAGCCCGACGCGCTCGCTGGCGCCGGCCTGGGCCTCGCCGGCATCGCCGCGCTCAAAGCGGCGCGCGAGGCGGCGTTGCGCCTGATGCGCTCGGAACTACACGAGCGGCCGGTGGTCAACTCGTGGGACAAGCTGATCGATTACTGCACCGCGTACATCGCCCACGGCAAGGTCGAGGAGTTCCACATTCTTTTTCTCGACCGCAAGAACGTGCTGATCAGGCATGAACGGCAGCAGCGCGGCACGGTCGATCATACGCCGGTTTATACCCGCGAAGTCGTCAAACGCGCGCTCGAGCTCCAGGCCTCGGCTTTGGTCCTGGTGCACAATCATCCCTCGGGCGACCCGACACCCTCGAAAGCGGACATTGCGGTGACCAAGGACATCGTCAAGGCCGCCGCTCCGCTGGGGGTGACCGTGCACGATCACCTGATCATCGGCCGCGGCCGCCACAGCAGCCTGCGCGACCTCGGACTGATCTGAGCCGAAGCAAGAGCGCAGCGAGTTCGAGTTTAGCGCCGGTAAGCCGGCGGTGGCAGTCTCAGCAAGTTCACCTAATCTACGGCTCTTATTCGCCAGCTCTTAACTAGTCGCGCGGTATGTAAGGACAGTCATTTAGCTGCCAGTAGATCCTGACGTTCGCGATGTTCGAGCGGAACCTAATCGAAACGAAGCCCGGCAAAGAGCTTGGACCCCTTACCGCTCTTACCCGAAATATATCGCGCACTTTGAGTCGGAGAGACCGATTGCGACAATTCTTGATCCTGGCGGGCGCGGAAAACCTGTTGGACCATGAACTTGTCGAGGTCATGCTCTTTACCAACAATCCGAGAGCTGACGCCGAATCACTGGCAGAAGCGCTCCTGGATAGATTTGGCGGCCTTGCAGAGGTGTTGAGCGCCGAACCCGAGGCGCTGGCCGCCGCGGGTTTGACCACGTCCGCAATTGCCGGGGTCAGATTAGTCCGCGAGGTGGCGCTTCGGTTTATGCGGGCAGAATTGCATAGCCGGCCGCTGGTCGCATCTCACGACACCTTGATCGATTATTGCAGCGCGCAAATTGCCCACAGTAAAGTTGAGGAGTTCCACATACTCTTCCTCGATCGCAAGAATGCATTGATCAAGCACGAGCGGCAGCAGCGCGGCACGGTCGATCACACGCCGGTTTATACCCGCGAAGTCGTAAAACGTGCGCTCGAACTCGGGGCGTCCGCCTTGATTTTGGTCCACAACCATCCCTCGGGCGACCCGACCCCCTCGAAGGCGGATATCGCGGTGACCAAAGATATCGTTAGAGCTGCCGCTCCGCTCGGCGTGAGCGTGCACGACCACTTGATCATCGGCCGGGGCCACCACAGCAGCTTGCGCGACCTCGGGCTGATTTGAGGGCGGGTGCCGGGCGCTTCAGCCGCCGGCGGGTTCGAGCTTCAGATGCCGCTCGATGCGGCGCACCCGCTCATCCAGCTCGCTGATCAGAAGTCCGTGGCCGAGCACGCTCGAATGATAGTGTGTGACCGCGTCGCGCAGCGAGGCGAGGCCGGCGGCGAGGTCATCGAGCTTGCGGTCATGGCCGGCAACGATGTCGCTCAGCCCGGCTACCACGTTGTTCAGTCCGCCCACAGCCCCGCTCAGTCCGCCCACCGTTCCGCGCAGCTCGGCGACCTCGGCCGAGAGATCGTCGAGCTTGCGGTCATGCCCCGTCGCCGTGCGGGCGACTTGCGTCAGCAGCTGGTAGACGGCCGCGATATCAGGCCCGTTTGCACCACTCATCCGAAAACTGTTGCGGCAGCTACGCCACGCGGTCAAGCGCTTCGCGTGCCGCGCTCGCCAGATCTTCCTTGCGATAAGGCTTGCTGAGCAGCGGCGTGCAGGCAGCCAGCGGTCCGGCATCGCCGTTCAGCCGCGCCTCCGAGAACCCCGAGGTGAAGACGATCTTGATTTCCGGCCAGCGCTGGCGGGCGCGCCGCGCCAATTCGCGGCCGTTGATGCCGCCCGGCATCACGATATCGGTCAACAGCAGATCGACGCTCTGCCGATCCAGCAATTTGAGACCTGCTGCCGCATTTTCGGCCGCGAGCACCCGATAACCCAGCTCGCCCAGCTGGCGCGTAACGACGCGGCGCAAGGCTGCATTGTCTTCGACCACCAAGACCGACTCGCCTCTGCCGTGCAGCAGCAGCGGCGTTGCGGCGCTCTCCTCGACGGCCGGCACATCCTTGGTCATGCGCGGCAGGAAAAGGCGGAACGTCGTGCCAATTCCGGGCTCGCTGTAGACGCCGATATGTCCGCCCGATTGCTTGATGAAGCCGAAGACCATGCTGAGACCGAGGCCGGTGCCCTTGTCCCGGCTCTTGGTCGTAAAGAACGGCTCGAAAATCCGGTGCAGCACCTCCGGGGTCATGCCGCACCCGGTGTCGCTGACTTCGAGCATGACATAGCCGCCCGCCACGACCTCGGCGTGCTGCGCGGCATAATCGGTGTCGAGCGTGCGATTGCCGGTCACGATCATCAGACGCCCGCCATCGGGCATCGCGTCGCGGGCATTGGTGGCCAGATTGGTTAGACTGGCTTCGAGCTGCGCCGGGTCGACGACGACCGGCCATAGCTCCGACGCGAGGTCGAGCGAGATTTCGACGTCCTCGCCGAGGGTGCGGCGCAGCAGCCGAGTAATCCCGGAGACCAGCTCGTTGACGTCGACGTGTTGCGGCCGGAGCGGCTGCTGCCGGGCAAAGGCGAGCAGACGGCGCGTCAGATCGGCCCCGCGAAATGCCGCGTCGAGCGCCTCGCGGGACAGCTCGTCGATATCGGGATCCTCCCCTTTCAGGTCCCGCAGCAGGTCGATATTTCCGATGATCACGCCGAGCATGTTGTTGAAATCATGCGCCATGCCGCCGGTCAGATTGCCGATGGCCTCCATCTTTTGCGCCTGATGGAGCTGCGCCTCCAGCTTGGTCCGCTCGACTTGCTCCCGGTGCTGAGCGGAGAGGTCGCGCAGGATGCCGGTAAAGTGCCGGTATCCGCCGGCCCACCACTCGGCGATCGACAGATGCGCCGGAAAAACCGACCCGTCCTTGCGGCAGACTTCGAGTTCCTTGATCGTCCACAAATAGCGCGCCGTATAGCGCTCGGGCTCCTGCCGCATGGCCGGCGGCAGCAGCACCCGCATGTTCTGGCCGATCAGTTCCGCCGCCCGATAACCGGTCATGGCTTCGGCCGCCCTACTGAATTCCTGTATAATGCCGTGCTGGTCGCTGACGATGATCGCGTCGACCGCCGTCTCGAAGATCGCTCGATACCGGCTGTCGCTGTCCTGCAGATCTCGTTCGGCGGCCGCTCGTCTGGTATGCTGGTATCGCAGCCGGACGACGAGAAGCCCGGCCAGGAGCCCGAGCGCCGGCCAGGCGGCGGCGCCTGCCGAGCACAGGGTGTTCAGGATTTCGGGAGCGAGACCAGGCATTGTGATCGACCCAATTCTCCAATTTGGCAGCGCTACCGGATCATCTGGTTAACGCCTTCTTAACTTGCCGACTTGAACGTCAGAAGGCCGTCAAAATCTAGATGAAAAAAGCATCAAGGAAGATCTTTCTTTTAAAATTGCCCGAGCATTTTAGGAACTCGTCAGATCTGACCCGTGCAGTATCTATCTAACTTTATGTATTGCGTGCTTGGATTGTGAACGGCCACTCGAGAAAAAGCTTTGGAGCGCCAACCCGTGATCGCCGCTAATATCGGTGCCGTCGATCTCTGAGCAGGAGCAATGGCATGTTTGCGAGCCTATCGGACGAGCAGCGCCGCTTCGTGCAGACTGTCCGTGACCTCGCGCAGCGCGAATTCCGGCCGCGCGCCCTCAGTTACATGGACGGTACCTTCCCGTGGGAGAACATGCGCCGGCTCGCCGCATTGGGCGTCCTCGGAATGGCGGTGCCGGAGGAATATGGCGGGCTGGGGCTGCCGGTCTTCGATACCGCGCTCGTCCTCGAGGAGATCGCCAAGACCTGCTATGTGACGGCGATGGCGGTGCTCGGCGAGGTCGGCGTGCAGACCCGGATCATCGCGACCTACGCGCCGGAGGAGATCCAGGCGCGCATCCTGCCGGCGGTGTGCAGCGGCGAGGCCATCCTGGCGATCTGCATGACCGAGCCGGACGCCGGCACGGACGTCGCCAATTACCAGACAAATGTCGAGACCGCCGGCAACGCGCTCCGGCTGAACGGCGTCAAGACCCTGATCAGCCGGGCCGAGGAGGCGCAGATGTTCGTCGTCTTCACCCGGGTCGACCGGCGCCCCGGCCGCGAGGGGATCGGCTGCGTCCTGGTCGAGCGGGGCACCCCCGGCTTTTCGGTCACCGGCACCTACCACACGATGGGCGGCGAAAACCTGCACGAGATCCGCTTCGAGAATTGCATGCTGCCGCCCGAGAATCTGGTGTTGCGCGAGGACGGCTTTCGGAAATTGCTGTCGGCCTTCAACACGCAGCGCTGCCTCAACCCCAGCATCTCGCTGGGCCTCGCCGAGGGGGCGCTCGAAGAGGCGGTGCGCTACGCCAAGGAACGCCGAGCCTTCGGCCGCGCGATCGGCGAGTTTCAGGGCATGCGCTGGAAAATCGCCGAGATGTACAAGGACATCGAGGTCGGCCGCAGCATGCTCTATCGCGCCTGCGCCAGCGCCGACCCGTTCCCCGACCCGCTGTTGGCGGCGGTCGCCAAGACCTATTGCAACGAGATGGCCCTGCGCGTCACCAGCGAAGCGATCCAAGTGCATGGCGGCTACGGCTTCACCGACGAATTTCCGGTCTCGCGCTTCTACCGCGGCGCCCGCTACGGCACCTTGGGCGGCGGCACCACCGAAACCCTGCGCGACCTGATCGGCAAGCGCGTCCTGGCCGGCCTCGACCCGGTCGACGGCATCTTGGGACTGGGCATGTTCTGACCTGTTTGCTGATACCGCTGATATTCCCGAAAATAACAGCCAGCACCCTCGCCCCCGGCACGGAATCCCTCGGTTTTCGCGGCCACTCAGCGCAGAATAACAGCCGGAAGATGGCTGTTTTGCTGGTTGTTCCTGGTGTTTACTCGCCGCCGTGATCCGTATATTGATCTGTCGAAGTAGATTCCGCAGAACGCAAATGGAGTTACTATCAGACAATTGCGGCAATTTTGCAGGCGGCGAAATACGCAGCACGCAACAAACGCCAGCCTCAAACGACCGAGTAAACCTTCAACACTTCGTCGCCGTAATGGTTGATGACCTTGACGGCGATGCGTCTGGTCTCGGGTTTCTCGAATGGCCGGCTGACGGCCGAATAGAGAGTCGCCCAGGCTTCCTCGTCGATCTCGGCCTTCAATGTCGTCTTGAGCCGCTTGTAGGGGTCATTGCCGCCGAGGAAATAGGCGTGGCGGACGAAGAAGCTTTCGCCGTCGTAATCGGTGTCGATGAACCAAGCCGCGATGTCGTCGAGACTGGAGGAGCGGACCTCACCAGTGGTCGGGTCGAAGATGTCGAGGCCAAGGATTTCGACCCGCACCCGCCCATCCTCGTCGTGGTGGATCGTGATGTCCGGCTCGCCGAAGATCACGAACAGGTTGGCGTTGTTGGTCTGGCTCCGCAGGCTGTCGGCGAGGTGCAGGTCGTTGTTCATCCTTGCCTTGAGCACGTTGAGCCGTGGAAACCGGGTCAGCGCCTCCTCGTTGACCTTGGGCTCGAACGCAAAGCCGCAGACGATCAGCGTATCGAAGACCGAGTCCAATGCCTCTCGCGCCGCTTCGCGCACGAGGCCATAGGAGACGGTGCCGTATTCGGGGCCGATCGTGACCGCGACCCGCCGAGTCTTGCCGGCCTCCTCATAGCGGCCCTCCGCATGGATCAGCCGGCCGCCGGGCCAGGGCTTGAGTTCGGTGAACTGCAGCCTTTCGCCCTTCTTTGTGTTCTGCACCCCGGCCTTCTGCAGGTTATCGAGCACGACACGGACGAAATCGTCCTCGGCTCGGCGCGCCTCCTCGCGGCGCGCCGAACGCGTGCGCGACGGCAGCGGGCGCCCTCCCTCGGCCTCGATCTGCTCTGCCCACAGCGCATCCTCTTCCTCGGCCGACAAAACACGGTGCGGCGACAGGCTCTCGACCGTGAAGGGACCGGCTACGCGGACTTTGCCTCTGTTTTCATAAGGCCGGTCGACGAGGTATTCGATCTCGGCATTGCGCGCGATCGAGGCATCGATCTCTTTTTGCCGTTGGCGACGTGCTTCCCACCATTGGTGGTGCGGTTCTCGCGCCTCGGCCGGCCAATTGTCCTCGGCCTTCCGCGGCACCTCCCATGCTTCCCAAGCTTCATCGAGTAAATCATTCAGCCGATTGAGCAGCGGGTCGAGCACTGCCTGCCATTTTTCCCAGATGATGTCGATCTCAGCGTTGCGGGCTATGTCCCCCAATTGAATGTGAGGCACGCGCTCATAGACGAAGCCTTGTCGGACCGAGTGGCCAAATGATCCATTCTTGGGCGGCTTACCGCTCAGCTCTGCCTCCTTCCGAGCACCCTCTGGGCTGTCCTGAAGTAAATTGGGCGGGTAGCGGCCAGCCATGAGCCGCTGACGAGCCAGGGCCAGCGCCACACGACTTGTGTCGATTGTTATCCAGCGACGCCCCCATTGCTCTGCAACGTAAGCGGTTGTGCCTGAGCCGCACGTCGGGTCCAGCACTAGATCCCCTGGATCAGTCGCCATGAGAATGCAGCGCTCAACAATTCGAGGGCTGGTCTGCACCACGTAAAGCTTATCGGCTGCACCAGCCAGATCGGACCAGATGTTTGTGAGGACGGCCACCGGGAAGTCAGCAAACCGACGGGCATAACGGATGGAGTTAGTCTGTTTTAGAATCCGATCAGCCTTTAGGAGCCAATTCATCCCATCCCTATTAGTTTTCCACCGGCTCTGCATTGTCGGTCGAAATTCGCGATCGCCGATCCTCACATTGAACCAGCTCGCAGCTCCCTCTCCTTTCTCCCGACCGATTGACGCGGATTGCAATGGGTCGGGAGCAATCAATTCAATCGGCATTGCTGGCCTGCCGAGCTCTTGGGTCGGTAGTCGAACTCCAAACTCGGGCTCTGCGATTGTAAAGCGCCCAGTGTCTTCCTCGGAAATTTGTCTGTATATAAATAGCTCTCGGTATTTTAACTGATCGAGCTGCTTCGCATACCAAAGGACAAAATCCGATATGCCCCCGAGATATCGGGAAAAGGTCGATCCAGCCTTTTGGACCGTGATAAATGACACAAGATTTTGATCCCCGAACACCTCGTCCATTACCGCCCGCGCGCGGTGAACGTTTTCATCACCGATCTGCACGAATATTGAGCCGCTATCGGCAAGAAGCTCACGGGCGACTTTGAGTCGATCGCGGAGGTAGGATAGATAGGAGTGGACCCCATCCTTCCAGGTATCGCGAAATGCGCGGATAGTTTCGGGCTCACGGGTTAAGCTAGTGAGCTGACCATCCTTGACATCCCTGCTTTTAGTTGAGGGCTGCCAGTTCGAGTTAAATCTGATGCCGTATGGCGGGTCCATGTAGATGCACTGGACCTGGCCTTTAAGCGCTTCCTTTTCGGCGAGGCTGGTCATTACCAGCAGCGAGTCTCCGAGGATCATCCGGTTCGACCAATTCTTGTCGTGCTTGTAGAAGTCGAACTCAGTGCCGGGTTCGGCCAGCCCATTGAAATCGCTGTAGAGGTCCGGGATTGCGTATTGCTCGTTTTCGGCACGCTCCCGCCGGATTGCTTCTGAACGGCGTTTCAAATCACCGATGATCTTTTCGGGTTTGATCTTCTCCTGGATATAAATCGGGACCGCGTCGACCGTCAGGTCTTCGGCGTCCTGCTCGTCCTTGCCGCGCCAGACCAGTTGGGGATCAAGGTCGGTGTTGCGCTTGTACCGGACCGTCTTCGGCGCCCGCTCTCTTCGGAGACGAGACTTTCGAGCTCCGTCGTCGGGATATGTTTTCGCCGCGCCTCGCGATGCTGGAGGCTCTCGATATCCTTCGTCGTGGTCCTTGCCGCGCGAGCCATCTGCCCTGATTCCTCAGCCGATGATTTCCGACATTGCCTTTCTCAGCGCGATCCGGTCGTCATCGACCAAGGCGCCAAGCCGGCGCAATACAAGCCGCTGCTCAAGGGTCGCGAACACCGGTTTGACCATGGAGGGCTTGAGCAACCCTGCCGCTTGCCAATGGCTAATCGACGTCTCGCCCAGGCCGGGGTTCGGCCGAAGCTGGCTGGTCACCGCCATTACGATCAGGTCCGGCCGAGCGGAGCTGTACGCGCGGTTGCTGACGACAACCGCAGGCCGCTTCTTCGAAGCCCGTTGGGTGGTGAAGGGAAAAGGCACCAGGACGACATCGCCGAAGTCAAAGGGCATCGTAGACGTCGTCTTCGGGATTGCTCCAGATGACTGCAAAAGCCGGAGCGCTCGCGGCAGCGGCAGCGGCAGTCAGCGACCGCTCCTCCTCGCGCAGGCGGATGAAATCAACAAAATCCTCGATCTCGGCGATGCGCTCGGCGGGCAATGCCGCGATTTTCTCAATCAGGGTTTTGCTGACGGCGGGCATGACTGTTCCCTCCAAGAGGCTGCTTGTCACATTCTATGAGCACGCATCGGCGTTACCTATTCCGCGGCCTGTCTCGCGACATGTCGGGCGAGGAAGGCGCGGATCATCGCTTCAGCGCGGTGTGCATCGCCGATTTCGAGAAAGGCCCAGCGGCCGAAACCGCCGTGGTTGTTGACGGCCGGAACCCAGTGCGTCTCCATTGCCTGCCGCTTGTTCTGTGCGTCGATCCGCCGATAGCCCTTGATTTCGACAATCAGGTTGAGCGGGTCGTCGGGTCCATTGCCGTCATCGAGCCTCAGGATGAAATCGGGCCGGTAGCGGCGCTCACCGCCGGCGGCAGCATAGGGCACCTCGAAGCCGAGCCCGTGGTTCTTGATGTAGGCGAGAACGACGTCGCCAAGCGCATTCTCAATGGTCTCGCAAAAGCCGAGCTCCCATTCGCTGTCGCCGACCACGAGGTTGATGTGGCAACGATCGGCCCGCGTCGTCCGCAGCAGGTCCTTGGAGGTATGCAGATCGACGAAGCGGCTCGATCCCGCGGGATTGTAAGGGTCCATAACCGGCAAGGGGATCGCGCGCCCCACGGCGCCGCCCGGCTCGTCGTCCGCCGACTGCTCGAGCCCGCCGCGGACGCAGGCATTGTAAATCAACAGTGCTGCATAGTTCGCCAACGTCCTCCATAAGAACAAGCCCGGCTTGGTGCCGCCGGTGCATGTCAGCTGGGTATCCAACCACTCCCGCGTCGCCTTCAACAGCTGCGGGAACAGAAACGGTTTGAGATTGCCGGCTTCGTCACGAAAGCGGCTGCGCAGTGCATGGCCGGCGACATGAAACGCTACTGTCGACGGCCGCTGGTTCATGTAATTGTCGAGCGTGATAATCTCGCCGGCGCCGAGGATGTCCTGCACCTCGGCGCGGGTTGGGGTGCGGTCGGGGTCCAAGGTGAAGCGCGAATCCTGGTCCCAAACCCAGTGCAGGCGGTCGCTTGGCAGCTTGACCCGGTAGCCGGCGACTCTCGGGAAGCGGATCTCGAGCGCCTCTCGCTCGGGCAATGCGTAGACTCTGCGTGTCGGCTTGGGCGGCCGGTAGGTGGTCTCGCCCTCGTTGTGCTGGGCGAAGGAGAACGGGATGCCGAAGATGTTGGCGTATTCCGATGGCCGCAGCATTCCCTCGGCGTCGGGATCGTAGGAAAGACGACGTAGGCCGCGGCCCACGACCTGCTCGCAGAGGAGCTGCGTGCCAAAGGCGCGCACGCCGAGGATGTGGGTCACGGTGCTCGTGTCCCAGCCTTCGGTCAGCATTGAGACCGAGACGACGCAGCGCACCTGCTCGCCGAGCCGGCCGGGCTTGCCGACGGTATTCATGACTTCGCGCAGCAAGTCTTCATCCGTGATCTTCTCCGCGGCGCTTTGGCCCGAGCGCTGGGCCAGTGCGGTCTTGAACGCGTCAATTTCCGGGCGGGCGAAGCTGCGGAACTCGCTAGACAGTGCGTCACCTGAATCGAGCTCTGTCGAATCGATGAGCAAGGTCAACGGACGCGCCAGCCGGCGCCTGTCGGAATCGTAATTAGAGAATAAGGGCAGCTGAGCGGGGACCACGACCTCCCGCTCCTCGCCCTCCGCGGTCCGCTCGGTTCGGGTGTAGCCGGCGATGTAATCGTAGAGCAGCTTGGAATGGCTGGTGTTCTGGCACACCACGATAAAGACCGGCGGGATGGCCAGTTCCGCTTTACCGAATTCCTCGGTCCAGCGGACGAAGGTCTTCTCGTAATGCTCGTATAGAGCGTGGAGCGCGCCGAGCAATTTTTCGGGCAGGCTGTCCGGGGTCGGCATCTCGCCCTTCTGCCGCTTCGTCCGGCGCCCCTCCTTGGGCATGTCCTTGCGGATCTCGTGCCACACATTGCGCCAGACCGGCATCGGCCGACCGAGAGCGTTGTCCGAAACCGGAACCCGTGGCACCTTGACGATGCCACTCTCGATCGCGTCGATCAGCGCAAAATCCGAGACCACCCAAGGGAAGAGAAGACCCTCGTGGTGGCCGGAGCCGCGCAGGAAGAACGGCGTCGCGGATACATCATAGACGGCGCGGAGATTAACCTTCCGGCCGAGGGCCCTGATCCCGTTGATCCACAGCCGGGCAGCCTCGGCGTTCTTTTTTGCTTCCTCGCGGCCCTCCGCCTCGATCGGCGCCTCTTCGGGGTCGCCGGGTTTCTGCTGATAGCAGTGATGCGCCTCGTCGTTGAGGACCACGACATTCTTGCGTGCGAGCAATTCCGGGCAGGCGCGCGCCAGCATCTGCCCTTCGGTCTCTTTCGTCCGCGGCTCCGCTCCACGGCCTTGCAATATCGCGCGGGCAAATTTGGGCAGTGCGACGGTCTCGCGCAGCTTGAAGGCGTGATAGTTGGTGATGACGACGCGCGCCGCCCGGATTGCGCCGATCATGTCGTCCGGCACGAGGCCGCGGCTCTCGTAATAATTCTCCGGATCGCTCGGGAGCAGCACGCGGAGACGGTCGCGGATCGGAACGCCGGGGCAGACGACGAGGAAGGCGTCCGAATAGCTCCGCCTGCCATGGATCGCGTTGACGGTCTGCCAGGCGATCAGCATCGCCAGGACGGTGGTCTTACCTGAACCGGTCGCCATCTTGGCGGCGATCCGAAACAGGCCGGGGTTGTCGGCTTCGTTGCCGGCACGGAGCTGGTCGCGGACGGAGCGATGCTGCGGCTGTCGCGCCGCCACCTCCTCGAGCCAGACGATCGTCTCGACAGCCTCGATCTGGCAGAAGAACAGCGGCGGCTTGGTCGCGTCCGACCGCCAATGGTCGAGCAATCGCGCGGTCTCATGGGTCACGCCCGACTGGCCGACCGGCAATGCCCGCCAGCGCTCGACGTAGCCGCGGATCTCGTTGATCAGCGCGTTCTCGGTTGCTTCCTCAGCAAACGGGAGGCTTTCCTGCCGCGCTCTCCTCGGCTGTGCAATCGGCACCAAATACTCGCTGCGCCGCCGGCCTGGCTCGATCTTCGAGGTGAACGCGCCGCTCTCGTCCAAAGCCCAATGACGGCTCGGCGGCGAAAACGGCGAGTTGAGGATTGGATCCTCGGGAGTGGTGGACATTCCTGCGGCGGGAGCTGACCCGAAAGAGGCAAAGCTACGTAATTTTGTCGACGTGTGGTAGAATAATTCCGTTTAATTAAAGTTGGTCGGGACGGTGCGGCGTCGTGATGGCGGCGTGGGCGGTCGCGATCGTATTGATCCTGATTGCGGCGACGACTTGGATGCTATTGCGGCGCGGCTCGCAACCGGCGGCCGGCTTGACAACCGCCGGCGGCCGTGCCGTGTTCCCGCCGCCTCCAACGGGAATTGCCTTGATGCACCCTTACCGAAGCCACACTTGCGGAGCCCTGCGCCTGAGCGATGCGGGCGAGCCCGCGCGGTTGTCGGGGTGGGTGCATCGCAAGCGCGATCATGGGCAGCTCCTCTTTATCGATTTGCGCGACCATTACGGCGTGACGCAGTGTGTGATCGACATCTCGTCGCCGCTCTTCCCGGCGGCGGACGCGCTGCGGCTGGAGAGCGTGGTCACGATGACCGGGCGCATCGCCGCCCGCTCGGCCGATACGGTCAATCCCAAGCTCGACACCGGTGAGGTGGAGCTCGTCATCGCCGACATCGAGGTCCAATCGGAGGCCGAGCCGCTGCCGTTCCCGGTCAATGCCGAGGCCGAATATCCGGAGGACATGCGCCTCGCCTATCGCTTCCTCGATCTGCGGCGCGAGCGGATGCACGCCAACATTCTGCTGCGGTCCAACGTCATCGCCTCGATCCGGCGGCGCATGATCGAGCAGGGCTTTGTCGAGTTTCAGACGCCGATCCTGACCGCCAGCTCTCCCGAGGGGGCGCGCGACTACCTGGTGCCGAGCCGGCTTCACCCCGGCAAATTCTATGCGCTCCCGCAGGCGCCGCAGCAGTTCAAACAGCTGCTGATGGTCGCCGGGTTCGACCGCTATTTCCAGATCGCGCCGTGCTTCCGCGACGAGGCCGGCCGCGCCGACCGCTCGCCGGGCGAGTTCTACCAGCTCGATTTCGAGATGTCGTACGTGACGCAAGAGGACGTCTTTGCGGCAATCGAGCCGGTACTGCATGGCGTATTCGAGGAATTCGCCGGCGACCGCCGGGTCAGCCCGGCGCCGTTCCCCCGCATCGCCTATGCCGACGCGATCCTCAACTACGCCAGCGACAAGCCCGATCTGCGCAACCCGATCGTGATCCGCGACGCGACCGAGACGTTCCGCGGCTCGGGGTTCCGCATTTTTGCTGGCATGATCGCCGCGGACGCGAATGTGCGGGTGCGGGCGGTCCCGGCGCCGGGCGGCGGCAACCGAGCCTTTTGCGACCGGATGAATTCCTGGGCCCAGGACGAGGGTCAGCCGGGTTTGGCCTACATCTTTTTCCGCGATGGCGAGGGGGCGGGACCTGTCGCGCGCAGCCTCGGGCCCGAGCGGAGCGAAGCCCTGCGCGCGGCCCTCGGCCTCGGCGACGGGGACGCGGTGTTTTTCGTCGCCGGCGTACCGGGCGCGTTCAGCCCTTTCGCCAGCGCCGCGCGGCTCAAGATCGGCGAGGAACTCGGTCTCACCGCCAAGGACGGCTTCGAGTTCTGCTGGATCACAGATTTCCCGATGTACGAGCGCGACGAGGAGACCGGTCAGATCGACTTCAGCCACAACCCGTTCTCGATGCCGCGAGGCGGACTCGCGGCGCTCGAGCAACAGGATCCGCTGGAAATTACGGCGCACCAGTACGACATCGTCTGCAATGGCGTAGAGCTTTCCTCGGGGGCGATCCGCAACCACCGCCCCGACATCATGTATAAGGCCTTCGCGATTGCCGGATATTCCGCCGAGGAGGTCGAGGCGCGTTTCGCCGGGATGCTCAATGCGTTCAAATACGGCGCCCCGCCGCATGGCGGCTCGGCTCCTGGCATCGATCGCATCGTCATGCTGCTGGCGGACACGCCCAACCTGCGCGAGGTCGTCGCCTTCCCGATGAACCAGCAGGCGCAGGACCTGCTGATGCGCGCGCCGGCGCCGGTTCCGCCCGAAAGGCTGAAGGAGCTGCACATCCGATTGGATCTGCCGCCGTCGCGAGGCGCCCGAGGTTGAGCCCGGCAGTCGGGGCGGTCGGCGCGATTTCTGCATATAATTAATGAGCCGGCGATGCGATGATCGGCCGGTCATGTGGTCCGGGAGTTTTGGGTCGATGAGAAGGTGGCGCCTGGAGCCTTTCGTTTTCGCTGCGGCGGTTGTCTGCGTTGTAACGTTGGCAACGCCCGTGAGGGCGGCTGAGATCGCGCCGCACCGCGCGCTTTATATAATGTCGTTGGGCAACGCCCGGAACGATTTGGGGGTCGTCGACGCTCGCGGCACGATGGATTACGAATGGGGCGAGACGTGCGACGGTTGGACGATCGAGCAGCGCTACCGATTGAAAATGCGCTACGCGGAAAGCTCGGATGTCGACATCGTCTCGAGCTTTGTCACCTGGGAGTCGAAGGACGGGTTGCGCTATCGCTTCAATCAGAAGCAGACCCGCAATGGCGAAGTCGATCAGGAGATACGCGGCGAAGCGAGGCTCGACGGCCCCGGGAAGGGCGGTGTCGCCGAATTCACCAAACCCGAGGCTCAGACCCTGAAGCTCGAGCCGGGCGTGCTGTTCCCCAGCGCACACACAATCCTGCTGATCGACTCCGCCCGCGCCGGCGAGAATTTTATCTCTCGCCTGGTATTCGATGGGGCGACGGACGAGAACGCGGTTCAGGTCTCCGCAGTAATCGGGGTCAAGGTCACCGCCGATCGGGCGGCCGCGACGCTCAGCCCGTTACTTGAGCGACCCGGCTGGCGCGTCCGGCTCGCCTTTTTCCCGGTCGACGCCAATGCCGAGAAACCGGATTACGAACTCGGCATGCGTCTCCTCGACAACGGCGTGTCGCAGGACATGCTGATCGACTATGGGGATTATGCGATCCGCGCCAAGCTGGACGACATCGAGCCGCTCACTAAGCCAAACTGCTAGCTGGGCCAAACTGCTAGCTAGACCGAACCGCTAGCCGGCCTCTTTGGCCGCGGGAGGGTGCGGCCAAATCGGACAGATCCCTCGCCGAGCTTGCTGGCGGATCGCGTCCATTGCATGTTCGAGGCGTCGCGGGCCGTCGAGCTCGCGGTCGAACAAAGTCGGGGGATCGGCGGCGCGGCTGTCTGAGAGGTTATCCGCGCCGACCCCGACCAATCTGAATCGGGTGACCCCGTCGATCTCGCCGGCCAGCAGCCCTGATGCGATATGAAAGAGCGTGCCGGCCAGCTGCGTCGGGTCTTCTAAGCGGCGGGAGCGCGTCCGCAGGCGAAAATCGGCGGTCTTGAGTTTCAACGTGATCGTCCCCGTTGCCAGTGAGGCTTGCTTCAACCGGGCCGAGAGGCGCTCGCAAAGCGGCCACAATGCGTGCGACAGCGCGTCCACATCGCGCTGGTCCTGCGCTAAAGTGGTCTCCGCCGAGATCGTCTGCTCCGGGGCATTTGCGAGAACCGCGCGATCGTCCTCACCGCAGGCGAGGTGAGCGAGCCGCAGGCCCATCCGGCCATAGCGGGAGGCGAGCTCGCGGTCGCCGATTTCAGCGAGCTGGCCGATCAGAGTAATGCCATCCCGGCAAGCCGCCGCTGCATCGCCGCACCGACACCCCACAGCAGCGAGACCGGTTTGCCGGCAAGGAATTCCGGGGCTTCGCTGCGGCTGAGAACCGCGAAGCCGCGCGGCTTGTCGAGGTCGGAGGCGATCTTGGCGAGAAATTTGTTGTCGCTCAATCCGATCGAGACGGTGATGCCGTGCGTTGTTTCGACCCGCTTGGCGAGCCCGGCGAGAAGCTGGGCGGGGCAGGCCTCGTGCAGAGCTTCGGTGCCTCCGAGGTGAAGAAACGCTTCGTCGATCGATAAGGGTTCGACCAATGGGGTGAGCCGCCGCATCTCGGCCCGCACCTCGCGTCCGACAGCACGGTACTTCGCCATATCCGGCCGGATTATGACCGCATCCGGGCAGGCCGCCAGCGCCTTGAACATCGGCATCGCCGAGCGCACGCCATAGAGCCGCGCCACATAACAGCAGGCGAGCACGACCCCGCGGGCCCCGCCGCCGATAATGACCGGCCGGTCCGCCAATTCGGGTCGGTCGCGCTTTTCGACGGCGGCATAAAACGCGTCGCAATCGACATGCGCGACCGCCAGAGATGTCGAGTTCGGCATGGCAGGCCAGCCGCGGCGAACCGCACCCGTCGCACCGCTCGCTTCGGTGGGCAGCGGTTTCGAGGGCGCCGCAGTCGCGGCACAGCGTCTTCACGGCGCTTCGTCCGGCGGCCACAGCCACGCAGCGCCGCGCACGCCGCTCGACGCGCCGTGGACCGGAGGGAGAAGGCGGGTGGCCACGCGATCCGAGAAGATGTACCGAGTCCATAAGCGAGGGACGTGCTCGTAAAACGCAGAGATGCTCGACAGCCCACCCCCGAGCACGATCGCATCCGGATCGAGCACGTTTATAACCGACGCCAGTCCCCGGGCGAGCCGGTCCATGTAACGCTCGAGCGTTGCGCGGCAGTCCGGATCTCCCGCTGCTGCCGCCTCCGCGATTTTCGGTGCGCTCAGCGTTCGACCATAGTGGCGGTGATGATCCGCAGCCAAAGCCGGGCCCGACAGGAACGTCTCGAGGCAGCCGGATCGGCCGCACTAGCAAGGCGGTCCTGGAACCTCGCCGGGCGTTGGCCATGGCAGCGGATTGTGCCCCCATTCTCCGGCGATTGCGTTGGCGCCGACCAGGATCTGCCGTCTGATGGCGATCCCGCCACCGACGCCCGTCCCGAGAATGACGCCGAACACCGTCTCCGCGGCGGCGCCGGCGCCGTCGGTCGCCTCCGACAGGGCAAAGCAATTGGCATCGTTGGCGAGCCGCACCGGCCGCCCGAGCGCGCTCTCGATATCGCGCTGCAACGGGCGTCCGATCAGCCAGGTGGAGTTGGCGTTCTTGACCAGGCCGGTGGCGGGAGAGATCGCGCCCGGAATGCCGATCCCGACCGGTGGCGTTGTGCCGATTTCTTGCTCGATGGCGCGGACCAGGGCGATGATCGCGTCGATAGTGCCGCGATAGTCCCGTGCCGGGGTGGCCACTCGGCGGCGAACGCGCACCGATCCGGAGGCGTCGATGGCGGCGCCTTCGATTTTGGTGCCGCCAAGATCGATGCCGATGCGAAACCGTCCTGACATGGCGCGCTTTCCTTGGAGTGCAGTCGGTTACGAATAATTAAGTTCGATCCTCTACAAAACATCGGTGCAGCCGGGTGCGGAAGCGCGCGGTTGCCGGCTCGCCTCGCCGCGGCGCCTGCCGCTCCCTTCGGCAGGCGCAGGGTATGGGGCAAAATCTGTCGCCTTCGAGGCTGGGAACATGACATCGGACGTTGCAAAACCGGAGGTGGTCGCCGATCGACCTGTACGGAAGAAGGTATTGATCGTCGAGGATAACGACCTCAATATGAAGCTCTTCAACGATCTTCTCGTCGCTCACGGCTATGGTACACTGCAGACCAAGGACGGTGTCGAGGCCCTCGCGCTCGCTCGTGAACATCGTCCGGATCTGATTCTGATGGACATCCAGCTGCCGGAAGTGTCCGGTCTGCAAGTCACGAAGTGGATCAAGGAAGACGATGATCTGCGGATGATCCCGGTCATCGCGGTGACGGCTTTCGCGATGAAGGGCGACGAGGAGAAAATGCGGAACGGCGGTTGCGAGGCCTATATCGCGAAGCCGATCTCGGTGACGAGCTTTTTGCGAACCGTCGAGCGCTTCCTCTCCTGAGAGGGGCGTCCGAACCGATCCTTCGACTGTGAGAGGCTGATGTCTGGCCGAGTGCTGGTTGTCGACGACATCGAGGTGAACGTAAAACTGCTCGAAGCAAAGCTGTCGAGCGAATATTTCGACGTTTTGACGGCAAATAACGGACCTGCCGCACTTGAAATCGCCGAGACCGAGCTGCCGGACGTAATTCTTCTCGACGTCATGATGCCGCGGATGGACGGGTTCGAGGTTTGCCGCCAGCTGAAGGCCAATCCGCGAACCGTCGATATTCCGGTCGTCATGGTGACGGCACTCTCCGATACCGCCAACCGCCTGCGCGGTCTCGAGGCTGGCGCCGACGATTTCCTGACAAAGCCGGTCAACGATATCGCTCTGTTCGCCCGCGTCCGCTCGCTCGTGCGGCTGAAGCGGATGATGGAGGAGCTACGCGTTCGCGAGGGGATCTGCGGCCAGTTCGGCGGCGGCGACACCCCCGTCTCCGAGGATACCGGTCCTGCCCGCATCATGATCGTCGAGGACGATGAATTCGCGGCTGCCCGAATTACCGAGACATTGTTGCCGATCGCCAATTCGGTGGCGCGCGCGTCGACCTGCACCGAAGCATGGATGTTGCTCGCTCCCGGCATCGAGCTGATCATTGCCAGCTTGTCGATACCTGGCGGCGATGCGTTGCGGCTCGTTACTCAATGCCGCGCCAACGAAACCTTCCGTCAACTGCCGATCCTGTTGATCGCCGACGGCACGGATTTGCCGCGTCTTGCCAAGGGGCTCGATTTGGGCGCCAATGACTATTTGGTGCGCCCGGTTGATCGGAACGAGTTGCTGGCCCGGACGGCCACTCAGGTTCGCCGCAAGAGGCTGCAGAACCGGTTGGAAGAGAATTATCGGCACAGCCTGGAGCTCGCTCTGACGGACGAGCTGACGGGCCTCTACCACCGGCGATATCTCTTCGTTCACCTCGACGAACTGATCCAGCGCGTCAACCAGGATGGCATCAGCGCAGCCGTCTTGTTGTTCGATATCGATCACTTCAAGCAGGTAAACGATACCTACGGTCATGCCGCAGGAGATGACGTATTGCGCGAACTCGCGGCGCGAACGACCCACTGCGTCCGCAATGTCGACCTCGTCGCCCGACGCGGAGAGGGTGCGGGTGACGAGTTTGTCGTTGTCATGCCCGAGACCGATATCACGATTGCCGCAGGGGTGGCCGAGCGTCTGCGCGCGACCGTGGCGCGTGAGCCGTTCACGATCAAGTCCGACGGTCGAAAGCTCTCGGTCACGATCAGCATCGGTGTGGCGTCTGCCGCGAACGGCAATGATGACCGCGACCGTTTGCTGAGCCGCGCCGACGATGCCCTTTACGCTGCCAAGACGCGCGGGCGGAATTGTGTGATCGTGCGGCCGCCCGCTACGGCGCCGCCTAAGATTGGCTCATCGCAAACGGAGAATGCCGGCCTCGCGATCCAATCGTGAGACCGGCCGGCCAAGAGATTAGCTCAGGCGGGGGCGATCTACTTTATCTTTGCTTCCTTGAATACGACGTGCTTGCGGGCGATCGGGTCGAATTTTTTCAATTCGAGCTTATTGGTTTTGCTGCGCGGATTCTTCTTCGTGACATAAAAAAAACCGGTATCGGCGCTGCTGACAAGCTTGATGAGGACGGTACTCGTCTTGGCCATATGACGACCCTCGCGTCAGGGGTTGCGTGGACTGGAAGATAACGCCGGGCTGGCCCCTGTCAAGGCGGGCTCGACCGGGTTAGCCGCGGCAGCGGACGGAGCAGACGCCAGGTTTGGGCCTGGGGTGATCGCGTGCACCGCCTGACTGTAGAGTACGGGGTCGGAGAGAAGGCGTTTCGCCACCTTCAGGTCGATGTCGTGGTCGCCTGGCCGAGCCGGGCAAGAGCGGCGCAGCTGAGCCCAGCCGTTTTCGTCGAGTGATGCACGCGCCCGCGTTGCGGCGGGCTGGGCCGGGGACGACGCGACCGCTCGTTGCATCGCGATCTGCACGGAGCCGTCGTCGTCCCCGAGATCGCTCGTGCACAGGGTCGGGACGACGCCGTGCTGGTGCAGAAGATATCCTGCAGGGGTGACGAGCTGGGCCCAGGTCAATGTCAGCTCGCCGTCGTTCGGCAGCCGCAAGACGGTTTGCACCGTGCCTTTCCCATAAGAGGCGCTGCCGACGACGACCGCGCGGCCGGCATCCTGCAAGGCCGCGGCGACTATCTCGGACGACGAAGCCGAGCCGCCGTTGATCAAGACGACGACCGGTATCTGCGGCGCGATACTGTCGCCGGAAGCTTCGAAATACTGCCGGCTCGCCGGGTGACGGCCGATCGTCGCGACAATCGGGCCGCTCGGTATGAACAGGTCAACCAGGCTCACCGCCTGATCGAGCAGCCCGCCCGGGTCGCCGCGCAGGTCGAGCACGATGCCATGGAGCTGCGGCCCCATCTCGCGCTTCAGGTTCCCGAGGGCCTCGACGATCTGCTGCGTCGTATTCTGGTTGAAGCTCGCCACCTGAACGACCGCTATGTCGCCGTCGCGCGACACCGTCACCGTGGGGAGGATCACCAGCTCGCGCTGCAGGTGGAAGGTTCGGTTTTGGGTGAGACTGGGGCGATAGATGGTGACCTCGACCGTGCTGAGGATCGGTCCGCGGAGCGCGTGAACCACATCGCTGTGAGAGCGACCGGCCGTCGGCACCTTGTCGATCGCCACCAGCCTGTCGTCGGGCTTTACGCCGGCGAGTTGGGCGGGACCGTGCGGCGCCACGGCGGTGATGCGAAAATTCTCGTTCGAGGTGTCGAGAGTCACCCCAATTCCGCCGAACCCGTCGCGGGCGGCGCGCTGATCGCTAGCGACATCGGGCGAGGAATAGCGGGAGAAGCGGTCGAGCCCGGCGGTGATGCCATCGAACAGCGTCTTGTCGATCTGGTCCTCCGGCAACGCCGCCACACTCGGGGACACGGCCTTGGCGTCGGCCACCAGCCGCCCCACCATCGCCCCCCAATCATGCGGGTCGTCATGCGAGGGTATCGGATAGCCGGCCACCTCATTCCCGGCATAAGACAGCACGAGGTATGTTTTGTCCGGCCCCGGCGTCTCCGCGACCGAGAACTTGTCGTCGAGGCGCGACAGCCGCGCGGCGGCGCCCAGAACCAGCCGCCGGCTGGAGACCGGGGCGATGTACAGATCGCTTATCTCGTCGAGACCACGTGCGAACAGCCGTCCCGTCGGATCGTTGGGCAACGCTTGGCGCTCGGCGCAGGCCGCAAGGGCGACGAGGAGGACAAGGCTGCACGCTCGCAAAGGCGCGGCGGCCGGACGCAGCGACACGGCATTCACTCCCCTAGAGGAAGCCCCAAACACTCCTGCAGCAACGTGCAAAACCCGATCCCCCAGCTCCGGCGACACTACCTCGGCCGGAACGAGCACAGTAGAACGCCCGCATGGCGCAATCAATGGCGCTCGCTCCCACATCACCGGGCGTGACGAGGGCCTCGGCAGCGCCGGGAACCGCAAAGCACTGCTTCAAAAAACAGGAGAAAGCAAGCCGGGGCCACCTTTTTTCCGCTGAAAGCTTCGGCTTTGGTGTCTCTCAATAAAGAAAAGCATCAGACCCCTTATGAGCAGCGTTTTTAGGAAATTTTTATTTAGAGAAGCCGTGCCAAAGGAGCCGTAAACCAACACGACATTGCACGATTACAGCTAATTTCCGGATGCCGCGGGATGAAGGAAAGCGGCATCGGCCGCGACGGCTGGAAATACAGAACCGAGGAGTTCCTCGAAGTCAAATACGCATGCTTAGGCCTTGATATCTGACCCGCCAGTCATTATTCTTGATAACTGACTGGAAGGTAATTTATGGTCAGTGACTTTACAGAGCGGGCGTTGCGCTGGCGCCGCCGCAAGGAGGCGCGGCCGCAGGAGATCCTCGCCGCGGCGCTCGCATTGTTTGCCGAGCGCGGCTTTGCCGCGACCCGGCTCGACGACGTGGCGCTCCGTGCCGGGGTTACGAAGGGCACGCTGTATCTCTATTTCCCGAACAAGGAGGAGCTGTTCGAGGCCGTAGTCCGGCAGACGCTGGTACCCAAGATCGAGTGGGGAGAGGCATTGCTCGACGAGGCGGACGAGCCCGCGGCGGTGCTGCTGGAACGGCTGATGCGCAGCTGGGCCGAACTGGCGCTGTCGCCGGCCGGGGCGATCCCGAAGATCGTCATTTCCGAAGCGGGCAATTTCCCCGAGCTTGCCCGCTTCTACCGCGAGGAGGTCGTCGATCGCGGCCTCGGGTTGATGCGCCGCGTGCTGCGCCTCGGCGTCGAGCGTGGCGAGTTTCGCGCTCCCGACGACTTCGATCACGCGGTTCGCTGCATTTGTGCGCCGATCGTCCTCGCGATGCTATGGCGCCATTCGATTGGCCGCCATGAGGAGGCGGACCACTTCGACCCCGCGGCGATCTGTGAGACGCAAATCAAACTGGTGCTGAACGGGCTGGCGATCAGACCCGCCGGCATCCGTCACTCGCAGCATCGATCGGCGGCGCCGCGCCACCGTGACCGCATCGAGGAAGGCGAGCGATGAGCGCCACCGAGGATAAACTTCGCCCGAAAGCCGATCGGCAGCCGGTCGAGGGGCGGCCGGCTGAACCGAGAGCGGAGGTGGAGCCGCGCGTCGTCGAGGCGCGCCGGACGGACCACCCGGCCCCGGCCCCGACCTCGCAGGCACCGGAGCGCCCGCGCTGGCGCCGCCGGCGCTGGCTGATCGCATTGATCGCGCTCGTTGTCATCGCAGTGATAGTCGGTGGAGTCAGGTGGTGGAGCGAGTCGAGCAAATGGGTTAGCACCGACGACGCGTTCATCGACACGCACACCGTCCAAATCAGCGCGCGGGTCGCCGGCCGGGTCGATACGGTACTGGCCAACGACAACCAGGAAGTCCGCGCCGGCGAGCCGCTCGTCGAACTCGATCCGGCCGACTTCCAAGCAGCCCTTTCCCAGGCGCTGGCAAACCGAGAGAGCACGCAAGGGCAAGTGGCGCAGGCCAAGGCGCAGCTGCCGGTTGCACAAGCCAATCTCGATCAGGCGAAGGCCCAGGTCGCGGTCGCCCAGGCGGCCGCGACCAATGCCGACACCAACCTCAAGCGCGACCAGTCGCTGGTGCAAATGGGCGGGCTGGCCGTCTCCCGCCAACAGCTCGACAATGACACCGCGACGGCGCGCAGCGACGCCGCCAATCTTGCCGCCGCGCAGCAAAAGGTCGCGGCAAGCGAGGCTCAACTCGCGCTTAATAAAACGCAGATCGAGACGGCCGAAGCGGGCGTGCGCGCGGCGGCGGCGCAGCTCGCACAAGCGCGCCTCAACCTGTCCTACACCGTGATCCCCGCCTCGCTGGCCGGGCGCATCGCCAACAAGACCGTCGCACCGGGCAACTACGTGCAGGTCGGCCAGGCACTGATGGCGCTTGTGCCCGACCAAGTGTGGGTCACCGCCAATTACAAGGAAACCGAGATTGGCGAGATGCGGGCCGGCGATCCGGTCGATATCTATGTCGACGCCTATCCGGGTCATGTCTTCCACGGGAAGGTGCAGAGCTTCCAGGCCGGCAGCGGTGCTGCCTTCTCGCTGTTGCCGCCGGAAAACGCGACCGGAAACTACGTCAAGGTCGTGCAGCGGGTGCCGGTCAAGATCGTGTTCGACGGCGACCCCACAGCGCATTGGCTGCTCGGGCCGGGCATGTCGGTCGAGCCCTATGTGAGGATCAGATGAGCGCGATTGCCGATGCCGCAGGCGGAGGCCTCCGCCGGACAGCGGCAGGCGGCGTCTCGCCGTGGCTGATTGCGCCGACGGTCGGGCTGGCGGCGTTCATGGAAGTGCTCGACATCTCGATCGTCAATGTGTCGCTGCAGCACGTCGCCGGCAGCATGGCGGCGACACCGGACGAAGCCACCTGGATCCTGACCGCCTATCTCGTGACCAACGCGGTCGTGCTGCCGATCAGCGGATGGCTGTCGCAGACGTTCGGCCGCAAGCGCTATTTTCTCGGCTCGATCATCGGCTTCAGCATCACCTCGCTGCTCTGCGGTCTGGCGCCGACCCTGCCGCTGCTGATCGTTGCGCGCGGCTTGCAGGGCATTTTCGGCGGCGGCTTGCAGCCGACCTCGCAGGCCTACCTCGCCGACGCGTTTCCGCCCGAACGACGCGGCCAGGCGTTTGCAATGTACGGTCTCGCCGTGGTCTTTGCGCCGGCGATCGGGCCGACGGTCGGCGGCTGGATCACCGATAATTGGAACTGGCGCTGGGTCTTTCTGATCAACGTGCCGGTCGGCATCGCGGTCAGCGCGCTGGCGCTGCTCATCCTCACCGATCCGCCGGGGGAGGTCGCCGCCAGACGGGCGCGGTGGTCGGGGGGCCGGCGCCTCGACTACATCGGTTTCGTTCTCTTGGCGATCGGCATGTTCGCGTTGCAGTTCGTCCTCGACAAGGGTCAGGAAGACGACTGGTTCGGCTCCGCGCTGATCACCGAACTGACCGTGACCGCGGCCGTGGCGCTCGTCGCCTTTGTCGTCTGGGAATTGCGCCGCCCCGACCCGATCGTCGACTTGCACCTGTTCCGCGACCGCGCCTTCGCCTCCGGTAATCTCTTGATGTTCATGCTCGGTTTCGCGCTGATGGGGACGACCGTGGTGCTGCCATTGTTCGTCCAGACATTGCTCGGCTACACCGCCGAGCAGGCCGGCATGGTGCTGTCGCCGGGCGGTTTCGCGACGATGTTGATGATGCCGGTCGCGGGCATGCTTTCCGGCAAGATCGACGCGAGGCTGCTGATCACGGCCGGGCTGATCGGCACCGCGATCGCGATGTTCCATTTGTCCGGCTTCGACCTGAACGTCGATTTCTCGACGCTCGCCTGGGCGCGGGTCTATCAGTCCCTGGGGTTGGCGCTGCTGTTCATCCCGATCAACACCGCGGCCTACCAGGGCGTCACGGCCGAGAAGAATGCCAACGCCTCGGCAATCATCAACATGATGCGCAACCTCGGCGGCAGCGTCGGCATCTCGATCCTCGATACGTACATCGCGCGCCGCGAGCAGGCCAACCAGGTCACGCTGATCCGGAATGTCACGCCCTACAGCTTTCAGACCCACCAAATGCTGCAGCAATTGCAGCAGGCGTTCATCGCGGCGCACGGCAGCGCGGTCGGCGCAATGCACCAGGCGCAGGCGGAGCTCTACGCGATCGTGCAGCAGCAGTCGGCGGTGCTGTCTTATCTCGACGCGTTCTGGCTGGTCGGCGCCGTGCTAGTCGCGATGATCCCGCTGGCGCTGCTGCTCAGAAAGCCGGTTCCCGGCGCCGCCGGGACGCCGGCGCATTGATAGCTAACACTACGATCTCCCCAATAAGGCCGCCGGAGCCTCACGTTGCATCGGCCGTGCCGACGCCTTTGGGCCCAATCGTGTCCCTCTATCGTGCACCTTACAACAACTGTAATAAGCGGCCTTGCACAGAACAAGATTTGGGATCACGGCATGCTGAGCGTTCAGACGATCGTGCTTTTTATGGCGACGGCGCTGGCGCTGAACTTGACCCCCGGACCGGCAATCCTGTTCATCCTGTCCCGCTGTCTGGGCGAGGGGCGTACCGCAGCCGTCGTGTCGGTCCTCGGTCTCGCCAGCGCCTCAGTGGTCCATGCGGTTGCGGCAGCGCTCGGTCTCGCCGCGCTCTTCGTGTATTCACCGCTCGCCTTTGACATCATCAAATACTGCGGTGCGACTTACCTGATCTATTTGGGTGTGTCCGGGTTCCTCAAGGGTGGTCTCGGCGGCCTGATTGCTGGTGTAGAGAGACGCGCGCGCCCATCGCTGCTGACAATCTATTGGCAAGGCTTCCTCACAGACCTGCTGAATCCGAAACTGCTGCTGTTCTTCTTTTCATTCCTGCCGCAATTCGTAGACCCGGCACGCGGTTCACCGAGCATGCAGATGCTCGTTCTGGGCTTGTTATTTCAAGTTACCGGAGTGCCGACCAATATGGCGGTCGCATTGGCAGGCGGCATGGTGGCCCGCATGATCGCCCGCCGTCCGCTATGGGCGCGCATCCAGAACTGGTGCGCGAGCGCTATCCTCGTCGGCCTCGGCGTTCGGTTGGCTTTGAGCGATCGGCGTTGAGTGCAAATTCGCTATTTAAAAATTTGAGCCGGCGCGACTACTTGCCGGCGAGGCGGGCGACGACGGGTGCGAAATCGTCCAAGTAAGGCTCGTGGACCACATAATAGGAGATGTCCCAGCGCTCCCGGCGCGCTATTAGGTCTTCGACCATCTGATCCACGGTCCCGATAAGAACGTAGGGGCTTTGGAGAATGTCGCCGGCGCTCAACTGCGGCCAGCGGCTCGCCAGCTCCTCCGCCGCCTTGTGACGATCGTCCGTCGCAACGACCCGCTGCACCAGAGCATTCAGCTCCAGGCGGGCGTATCGCTCCTCGCCTGCAATGTCGCGTATGCGCCGAACCCGCTTATCGACGCTCGACAGCCTCCACCCGGAGAGGTCTGGTGGTTCCGCTCCGCCGCCTTTGAAGGTTATTCCCGAGAAACCCACTATGTCCGCTTCCCGTGCTGCAAGGGCGAGGAGATGCGGCCCGTTGCCGCCGATGAGTATCGGCGGGTGCGGCTTCTGGATGGGAATGGGGGCAATGGCGTGGTCCGTTACGCGATAGTGCCGACCCGAGAAAGTGACTTTCTCTCCGCTGAGCAAACCCTTGATGATTGTGACCGCTTCGCACAGCCGCTCAACCCGGGTGCGTCCCCGATCGAAGTTCAATCCCCCCTCCTGATATTCCGACCGGATGCTGCCAGCGCCCAAGCCGAGTTGCAGCCGCCCCTCAGTCAGAAGATCGATTGTCGCGGCCTCGCGCGCGACCAATACCGGATGGCGAAAATCGTTGTTGAGCACGTTGGTGCCGACGCGAAGATCTTTGGTCGCCTCGGCGGCACTGACCAGTGCTGGCATCGGCGCCATTAGGTCGGTGAGATGATCGGGGACGGTCAGCGTGCTGTACCCGAGATCCTCGATCTTGCGAGCCTTCTCCACCCAATCAACCCGCGATTGCGCGTGACGAACATTCACCCCGAACCGAAATGGCTTCATCTTTCGACCGCTCCCTTCTCGTGGCGAGTAGCCGCGCTCATTTGAGCCGTCTTTTCAGATTCCTGCCTGGGCCTCGTCTTATGCGCCGAGCTCTAGCCGCACCGGACTCTTCCTCTTCCTCTATGCGGAACACCAGGCGGCCGCCGATCCCGTCCGCTTGGACGAGGCGCACCAGCACCTCGCCGCCGAGCCGGTAGACCCGGCCGGAATTGCGCCCGACCAGTCGCTGGGCTCTTTCATCTCGCACATAATAGTCGCCGGGCAGGGTCGATATCGGGACCAGCCCGTCGGCGCCGTTTTCCCGCAATCTCACGAACAGCCCGAAGCTCGCGACCCCGCTGACGTCGGCGGTGAAGAGGCTGCCGACCGATCCGGCGAGAAGGGTCGCCCGGTAGCGGTCGATGGCGGCGCGCTCGGCTTCGGCGGCACGCCGTTCAGTTGCCGAGATGTGCGCCGCGATCGCTTCGAGCTGGTCACGGCCGGTGTCCGCTGCCGCATCTCCGAGCAGCGCCCGATGCACCAAAAGGTCGGCGTAGCGGCGGATCGGCGAGGTGAAATGGGCGTAGCGGCGCAGAGCCAGACCGAAATGCCCGATATTGTTGGGGCTGTAGGCGGCCTGCGCCTGGCAGCGCAGGACGAGGTCATTGACCAGCACGGCCTCCCCGGTGCCGGCGGCACGGCGCAGCACGCGATTGAACAGCTCCGGCTTTATCGCCTGCCCCTTCGCCAGTGCCAGGCCAGGAAGGCCGGTCGCCTCCAGAAAGACGCGCAGCGCCTCCACTTTGTCCGGGTCGGGCGCGTCGTGCACGCGGTACATGCAAGGTTGCCGGCGCGCCTCGAGCTCCTCGGCGGCGGCGACATTCGCCAGGATCATGAATTCCTCGATCAGCCGATGGCTGTCGAGCCGCACGGCGCGCACTATTGCCGACGGCCGCTTCTCGGCATCGAGCACGACCCGATCCTCGCTGAGGTCCAGTTCCAATGCGGCGCGTGCCGCCCGCGCCTCGGCGAGGGCCGCGTAGGCGCCATAGAGAGCGGCGATGGGTTCGGGCCCCAGCGCGCAACTGGCTCTGTCATCTCGGGTCGCTTGGACTTCTTCGTAGGTCAACCGCGCGGCCGAACGCATGATGCCGCGCTCGAAGCGATGCCGCCGCTCGCGGCCGGCGGCGTCGATCCACAGCTGGACGGCGAGGCAGGCGCGGTCGACTCCGGGCTTCAGCGAGCACAGCTCGTTCGACAACGCCTCGGGCAGCATCGGGACGACGCGGTCGGGAAAATAGACCGAATTGCCGCGCCGCTCGGCCTCATGGTCGAGGGCGCTGCCGGGCCGCACATACCAGGCGACGTCCGCGATAGCGACGATCAGGTGCCAGCCGCCGCGGTTCTCCGGATCGAGGTCCGGCTCGGCCCACACCGCGTCGTCGAAGTCGCGGGCGTCGCTGCCATCGATCGTGACCAGTGGGACATCCCGCAGGTCGGCTCGTCCGGCCGGGCTTACCGGCAAGGCCTTCTCGGCTTCGGCGAGCGCGGCGGCGGGAAATTCGGTCGGGATGTCGTAGGCGGCAATCGCCAGCAGGCTTATCGCTCCGGGGTCCGAGGCGGGACCCAGCCGTTCGATGACGCGGGCGCGCGGCGCACCGAGCCTTCCCGCGGCGAGCTGCTCGGCGACGACCAATTCGCCTTCGCCGGCGCCGCTCGTGTCGCGCGCCGCGACCCGATACTCGTTGCGGTTACGCCGGTCGGCCGGCACAAGCCTGCCGCCCTCGCGGGTATTCTGGAACGTCCCGATGATCCGCTCGCCGGCGCTGTCGAGCCGGCGGATGATGCGCGCTTCGATGTCGCCGGTTTCGAGCGGGACGAGCCGTGCCGCGGCGCGCTCGCCGACCTTCAACACCTCGCTCGTCCCGACCTCGATGACGCGCAAGATCGGCGCAGGCTTCGGCCCCGGCCAGGCAACTGGGCGGGCCAGCGCCAGCCCATCCTCATCGCTGCCGATCCGCTCGATGACGGTCACTTCGGGAAGCGGCGCGGCGGCGACAAAGCGCCGATTGGCGGCGCGGGTGACTGCCCCGGAACGCTCGATATTGCGCAGCATATCGCGCAGTTCCGGGCGATCGCCCGGCGCCACGGCGAAGGCCCGCGCGATCTCGCGCTTGCCGACCGCGGACGGGCTCTCGCGGATAAAGTCGAGCAACTCCGCCGCCGATGGCAGATCGCCGCGGCGCTGCTCCCCGGCACTATTCGCGCGAGATTTCGCCACTCAACTAGGCGCTGTACCTGATCGAGGTCGGGGCGTCTTCGCCGTCGATCGATTGACGCCGCTCTTTGTTGCTGCGGTCTTTTTGGCGACCCCGGTTTTTTTCGCCGTTTTGGTTTTTTTCGTCACCTCAGCCGTAGCGCCATTTTTTGCGGCCTTTGATGCGGCGGTTTTCGTAGAGGTGGATTTGGCGGGCTTGCGGCCCCGTTTCTTGCCCTTGGCGCGCTGGGCGGCGAGCAGCGGCAATGCCTCGGCGAGGGAGAAGGTGTCGGGATTGGCATTGCGCGGCAGCGACGCGATCACGCCGTTATGGCTGACATAGGGACCGTAGCGTCCCCGATAGAGGCCGACTGTGCCGCCTTCGGGGTGGACCCCGATTTCGCGGACCAGCTGTGGCCCGCGGCGCTGCCCGGAAGATGGTTCGGCCAGCAGCACGACTGCGCGGTTCAGGCCGATCGTCAGCACATCGTCGTCGGCGCCGAGCGATTTGAAGGTCGTTCCGTGCTTGATATACGCGCCGAACCGGCCGATGCCGGCGACGATCGCATCGCCCGTTTCGGGATGGCGGCCGAGCTCGCGCGGCAACGCGAGCAGCCGCAATGCGGTCTCGAGATCGATTTCGGCCGGCTTGAGCGACCGCGGCAGGGCGACCCGCTTGGGCTTGAACTCCCCGTTGCCTTCGCCGAGCTGCACATAGTGGCCATACGGACCCTTTTTCAGCGCGACCGCCAAGCCGGTCCCGGGGTCCGCGCCAAGCGCGGTTTCGGGAGTGGCGGCCTCGGCGTCGCTCTCTACTGCGAGCGGCCTGGTGAAACGGCAATTCGGGTAATTGGAGCAGCCGATGAAGGCGCCGAACTTGCCGAGCTTGAGGCTGAGCCTGCCGGCGCCGCAAACGGGGCAGAGGCGCGGGTCGTGGTCGGAGTCGCCATTCGGGAAAAAATGCGGGCCGAGCGCCTCGTCGAGAGCGGTCAGCACCTGGCTGATCGTCAATTCCTTGGTGCCGTCGATCGCGGCGGAGAAATCGCGCCAGAAGTTCCGCAGTACTTCCTTCCAGTCGATGCGTCCGCCGGACACGTCGTCGAGCTGGTTTTCCAGGTCGGCGGTAAAATTGTACCCGACATAGCGCTCAAAGAAGTTCGTCAGAAATGCGGTGACTAAGCGCCCTCGGTCCTCCGGAACAAACCGCCGCTTTTCGAGGCGGACATAGTCGCGGTCCTGCAGGACCTGCAAGATTGAGGCGTAGGTCGAGGGCCGTCCGATGCCGAGCTCTTCGAGTTTCTTGACGAGACTGGCTTCGGTGTAGCGCGGCGGCGGCTGTGTGAAATGCTGGCTCGGGGTAATCTCGCCGCGCGCGAGCCGTTCGGCCTTTCGCATTGCCGGCAGGCGGCCGCCTTCGCCCTCCCTCGCTAACTCCATTCCATCGGCGGTATCGTCGCGGTCCTCCTGGTAGAGCGTGAGAAACCCGTCGAACAGGATGACGGAGCCGTTCGCGCGCAGGCGGAGCCGGCCGGCGCCGTCGGCGATGTCGACCGCGACCTGCTCGAGCAGCGCCGAGGCCATCTGGCTCGCCACGGTCCGCTTCCAGATCAGCTCATAGAGCCGAAGCTGGTCGCGGTCGAGATGGGCGGCCACGTCGGCGGGCTTGCGCGCGAGATCGGTGGGCCGGATCGCTTCGTGCGCTTCCTGGGCATTCTTGGCAGGGCTGCGGTAGACCCGCGGCGCGTCCGGCACGTAGCGTGGTCCGAACTCGCCGCCGATCAGCTGGCGGGCCGCGGCGATCGCCTCGGCCGAAATCGCGACGCCATCCGTCCGCATATACGTGATCAATCCGACCGTTTCGCCGGCGAGCTCGATGCCCTCATAGAGCCGCTGCGCGATCTGCATCGTCCGGTTGGCCGACAGCCCGAGCTTGCGGGACGCTTCCTGTTGCAATGTCGAGGTCGTGAACGGCGGGAACGGGTTGCGGCGGACCTGCCGGCTGTCGATCTCGGTGACGGTGAAACCGGAGGCCCGCAGGATTGCGTCCGCAGCAGCCCGCGCCTTGGCCTCGGTGTCGAGATCGAAGCGCTCGAGGCGCTTGCCGTCCAGGTGGGTCAACCGCGCCGTGAAGGTCTGGCCGGCCTCGGTTTTGAACTCGACTTCAATGGTCCAGTATTCGCGGGACTTGAACGCCTCGATCTCGGATTCCCGCTCGCAGATCAGGCGCAGCGCGACGGACTGGACGCGCCCCGCCGAGCGGCTGCCCGGAAGCTTGCGCCACAGCACCGGCGACAGGGTGAAGCCGACGAGGTAATCGAGCGCCCGGCGGGCGAGATAGGCCTCGACCAGCTCGCGGTCGATCTCGCGAGGGCGGGTGAACGCATCGAGGACCGCGTTCTTGGTCACCTCGTTGAAGACGACGCGTTTGATGTCGAGGTGTTTCAGCCCGCGGCGGGAACCGAGCACCTCGCTGACGTGCCACGAAATTGCCTCCCCTTCGCGGTCGGGGTCGGTCGCAAGGAACAGGCGGTCGGCGCCGCGCACCGCTTCGAGGATCGTCTTCAGATGTTTTTCGGACTTGCCGTCGACCTCCCACGACATCGCAAAATCCGCATCCGGCAGAACCGAGCCGTCCTTTGCCGGAAGGTCGCGAACATGGCCGTAGCTGGCCACGACCTTGTAGTCGCTGCCCAGATACTTGTTGATGGTCTTCGCCTTTGCAGGCAATTCGACAACGACGACTTTCATCAATACTCAGCGCAAGGAAACGAGATTGCCGGGGTGGCGTTCGACCCGGCCGGCGAGTTCCAGCTCGAGAAGCAGGGTGGCTACCGCGGCGGCTGACAAGTGGCATTGGCGCACCAGTTCGTCAACCGCGACCGGGGTCGGCCCCAATCTCTCGGTGATCAGTTCGAGCGCGGCGTCATCTGCTACCGGCGCCTGCGTCACGGCGGGCGGCCAATCCATACTGGCCGGCGGCGAATGCGACGGGCGCGGGGGCGGCGCTGGGCGCATAAGCTGCGGCCCGAGCTGCGACAGCACGTCCTCGGCACTCTCGGTCAAGATCGCGCCGTGCCGCAGCAGATCGTTCGAGCCGCGGCAGCGCGGATCGAGCGGCGAGCCGGGCACCGCGAAGACATCCCGACCTTGCTCCAATGCGAATCGGGCGGTGATCAGCGAACCGGAGCGAGCCGCGGCCTCGACCACGACCACCCCGAGAGCCATACCCGAAATGAGCCGGTTGCGGCGCGGGAAATGCCTCGCCTGAGGCTCGGTTCCAAGCGGCAGTTCGGCGACTATTGCCCCCTCGCGCGCCAACGCCTCGTGCAGCCCGTGATTTTCTTCCGGATAGACCACATCGACCCCTCCTGCGACGACAGCGACGCTGCCGGTCTCGAGCCCGCCCAGATGCGCGGCGGCATCGATGCCGCGTGCCAGGCCCGAGACAACCACGATGCCCCCCTGCCCGAGCGCGGCGGCGAGGTCGCGGGTAAAACGCCGGCCAGCGGCCGAGGCGTTGCGCGCCCCGACCACCGCCACGATCGGGCTGCCGAGCAACTCCGCCCGCCCGAGCACGGTCAAAATCGGCGGTGCGTCGTCGATCGCCGCGAGCCCGCTCGGGTAGGCTGGCTCGCCCCAGCAGACGAGCCGCGCCCCGAGACGCTGCAGCGCGGTGAGCTCGGCTTCGGCGTCGGTGCGGGTGACGGGGGTCACGGTCTTGGAGCGCTCGCCGCGCCGCGCCAGCCGCGGAACCATTTCCAACGCCGCGCGGGCGGAGCCGAAGCGGCGCAACAGAGCGTAAAAGCTCACCGGGCCGATCGTCTCGGTGCGCCACAACCGCAGCCAGTCGAGGCGCTCCTGCGGATCGAGTTCGCGTGCGGGCAGTGCGTGCCTCAGCTTTTACCGAGAGAGATCCGGCTCTCCGTGCCGGCCAGCAGCCGGCGGATATTCGCATGGTGCCGCGCGATGATTAACAATGCGATACCGGCTATCAGCAGCGCCGTCGCCTTGTCGGCAACTACTGCAGCGAGCGCCGCGCCGGCGACCGCGGCGACCAGCGCGGCGAGCGAGGAGAAGTGAAACAAGAGGGCGGTGGCCACCCAAAGGAGCGCAGCGATGAGCGCCACCGGCCAGGCGAGCGGGATCAGGACGCCGAGAGCGGTCGCGGCGCCCTTGCCTCCGCGAAAGCCGAGCCACACCGGAAACATATGGCCGAGGATCGCGCAGCCCGCCGCGGCCAGCGCGGCGGTATGCCCCCAGCGTTGGGCAATCACCACGGCGGCCGCGCCCTTCGCCAGATCGAGCAACAGGGTCAGGGCCGCGATCCACTTGCTGCCGGTGCGCAAAACATTGGTGGCGCCGATATTGCCCGAGCCGATCCGCCGGATGTCGCCATGGCCGGCGAGCCGGGTCAGCAACAGCCCGAACGGGATCGAGCCGAGTAGATAGCCGAGTATGGCGCCGGCGACCAACCCTCACCCGCCTCGCTGCGCTCGGCACCCTCTCCCGCAGTGCGGGAGAGGGGCTGTTTGCTGCTGGGAATGAAAGCCCCTCTCCTGCACGGCGGGAGAGGGAGGGACCCGGCCCGCAGGGCCGGGAGGGTGAGGGGGAACCGGCAAGAATTCTAGTCCTCTGCCCGAAAGATCGTACGGCCGTCGACGATCGTGCGCCTCACGCGGCCCTGCACCGGGCGTCCGTCAAACGGCGCATTCTTCGATTTCGAACGGAAATCGTCGGTGGAGATGCGCCAAGATAGATCCGGGTCGAAAAGAACGAGATCGGCCGGCGCGCCGGCCGCCAGCCTTCCGACCGGCAGACGCAGAATGCGGGCCGGGTTCGCGGTCAGGCGCCGGATTACCTCGACGAGGCCGAGATGGCCGTTGTGGTAGAGCTCGACCGAAAGCGGCAGCAACGTCTCGAGCCCGACAATCCCGTAAGCCGCCGAGCTGAAGGGCAGGCGCTTGGAATCCTGATCCCAGGGTGCGTGATCGCTGGCAATCGCGTCGATCGTACCATCGCGCAAGCCTTCGACCACCGCGCGGCGGTCCCATTCGCTGCGCAACGGCGGGGACAGCTTGGCGAAGGTCCGGTAGTCGCCGATCGCCGTCTCGTTCAGCGCGAAATAGGGCGGGGCGGTGTCGCAGGTCACCGGCAGCCCTTGCGCCTTGGCCCGCCGCACCGCTTCGACCCCGGCGATGGTCGAGACATGAGCAACGTGATAACGAGTGCCGGTGATCTCGACCAGCCTCAGATCGCGCTCGATCATGATGACTTCGGCCATCGGCGTGATCGCCGGGAGCCCCAACCGCGTGGCGATCTCGCCTTCGCTTACTTCGCCGGCGCAAGCGAGGCTCGGCTCTTCCGGATGTTGCAGCACCAGGAGATCGAAGGTGCGGGCATAGGCGAGAACCCGCCGCATGACGAGCGCATCGGCCACCGCCCGCACTCCGTCGGTAAAGCCGAGCGCGCCGTTCGCCGAGAGGAGGCCCATCTCGGTCAGATCGCGGCCAGCTATCGCCTTGGTCGCCGCGGCGTAAGTGTGGATCTTGGCGAGCTTGACCTCGCGTGCCCGGCGCGCGAGGAACTCGACGACCGACACGTCGTCGACCGGCGGGTCGGTGTTCGGCAAGGCGACCATCGTCGTGACCCCGCCGGCGGCAGCGGCCCGGCCAGCGGTCTCGATCAATTCCATGTGCTCGGCGCCGGGCTCGCGCAGCTGGACGCGCATGTCGACGAGCCCGGGCGCGAGGCACAGCCCGTCGGCCTGCACGATCTCGGCAGCGCACCCGGTCGCCGAGAGATCGCCGCCGACCGCCGCGATGCGGTCGCCTTCGACCACCAGATCGCCGCTAGCGTCAAGCCCGCTCTCGGGGTCGAGCAGCCGGGCATGGCGGAACAGGAGACGTTTCACGTTAGAGGAGGCCCATTGCCGAGATCGCGGGTCAGGATCTCGAGGCAGGCCATGCGGACCGCGACCCCCATCTCGACCTGCTGCCGGATCAGGCTGCGGTCGATGTCGTCGGCGACTTCGCTGCCGATCTCGACGCCGCGGTTCATCGGTCCCGGATGCATAATCAGCGCATCGGGCTTGGCCATGCGCAATTTGTCGTAATCGAGCCCGAAGAAATGGAAATATTCGCGGGTCGACGGCACGAAGGCGCCGTGCATGCGCTCGCTCTGCAATCGCAGCATCATCACGATGTCGACCTCGGCGAGCCCCTCTGTCATGTCGTGAAAGACCTCGACGCCGAGTCGCTCGATCTCGGTCGGCAGCAGGGTACGCGGCGCAACGACCCGCACGCGTGCCCCCATCGTGTTCAACAGCGCGATGTTCGAGCGCGCGACGCGGCTGTGCAGGACGTCGCCGCAGATCGCGACCGTGAGCCCGCCGAGTCGGCCCTTGCGCCGGCGAATCGTCAAGGCGTCGAGCAATGCCTGGGTCGGATGCTCGTGGCTGCCGTCGCCGGCATTGATGACGGCGCAGTCCAGTTTCTCGGAAAGCAGCTGAACCGCGCCCAATTCGGGATGGCGCACGATCAGCACGTCGGGGTGCATCGCGTTCAACGTCATCGCCGTGTCGATCAGGGTCTCGCCCTTGTGCATCGAGCTCGCCGCGACCGACATGTTGATCACGTCGCCGCCGAGCCGCTTGCCGGCGACCTCGAACGAGGTGCGTGTCCGCGTCGAGTTCTCGAAGAAGCAGTTGATGATCGTGCGGCCGCGCAACAACGCACGCTTCTTATCGGCCTGTCGGTTCAGCTCGACATAGCCGTCCGCCAGATCGAGGACATGCTTTATGTCCTCGGGCGACAGACCTTCGATCCCGAGCAGATGCCGGTGCCGGAATACCGTCATCGCGGGCAGCTCCCTGCATGAGCCCCGGACTATATGGAGAACCCGCCCGGCCGGCAAGGACGACCGGGAGGGTTACCCAACGCGTACCATCAGGCTCGCGAATGCTCCATGGGCGAGCGCTCCGAGGCCGGCTGGCTCGTAAAAGGCCGCAGCGCCTCCGGAGTGCGCATGTCGCGCGGCGGCGTGAAATCCTTTCTCGCGATGCCGCGCATTTGTTCTGGCGGGCGCGGCATGCCGCGGCGATCGCTGTAATCGGGCGCCGGCCGGCTTGTGCCGGTGAGGGCCTGCGCGGCGATGCAGTCGAGCGCGGTGACGCCCGCCACCGCAGCGAGCGCAATGGCGACATCGCCCTTGCGCGGATTTTGATTGTCGAGCCCCGTGGCGAGGGTCGCCAGATCGAGAGCATCTCCTGCAACTCGCCCCCAGATCCACGGACTGGGGTTGTCGCTCATCAGTATGCCGACACCCGCCGCCATTTCGCGGGCACCATAAAACCGCAGCAGCAATTCTTTCCCTTCCATCCCCAATTGCTCGCTCAGCATCCTCGGCGCCAGCATCTCGGCGAGGCCGAGCCCGATGCTGAACCAGCCGAGACCGCGCGCCAGCGCCATTGCCGAGCCGTTGGCCCGACCCTTCTGTCGATACGCCATGACGTTCACCCCTTTTACGGTTTGAGCACTACCTTGACGCAGCCATCTTCCTTGTCGCGGAACGTCTTGTACATTCGCGGACCATCATTCAGGGCGACCTTGTGCGTGATCACGAAAGACGGATCGATCTGACCCTCCTCGATGCGGTGCAGCAGATCGTCGGTCCAGCGGTTGACGTGCGTCTGCCCGGTTCGCAACGTCAGACCCTTGTTCATGAACATCCCCATCGGGATCTTGTCCAACAGGCCGCCATAGACGCCGGGCATCGACACCGTGCCGGCCGGACGGCACACGTAAAAGATCTCCCTCAGCACGTGCGGCCTGTCGGTTTCGAGCATCAGCATCTGTTTCGCGCGGTCGTACATCGAGTCGATCGTGGCGGTCGCGTGCGCTTCCAGCCCGACCGCGTCGATGCATTTCTCCGGCCCCTTGCCGTCGGTCAGGTCGTTCAGGCGCTCGACGACGCTTTCGTCTTCGAAATTGATCGTGATCGCGCCGCCGGCGCGCGCCATGCTAAGCCGTTCGGGCAGCCGATCGATCGCAATGACCTCCTTCGCGCCGAGCAGGATGGCGCTGCGGATCGTCATCTGTCCGACAGGCCCGGCGCCCCAGATCGCTACCGTGTCGGTCGGCTCGATATCGCATTGCACGGCGGCCTGCCAGCCGGTCGGGAAGATGTCGCTGAGGAACAGCACCTTCTCGTCGTCGATCCCGTCCGGGATCTTGACCGGGCCGACATCGGCGTAAGGCACGCGTACATATTCGGCCTGGCCGCCGGGGTACCCGCCCGTCAAATGCGTATAGCCGAAGAGCCCGGCAGTGGTGTGCCCGAAGACTTTGTCGGCAAGATTCTTGTTACGGTTGGTGGTCTCGCAGACCGAGAAATTGCCGCGCCTGCACTGGTCGCACTCGCCGCAGATGATCGTGAAGGGTACAACGACCCTCTCGCCGACCTTCAGCTTCTTGTTCTCCGAACCGACCTCGACCACCTCCCCCATGAACTCGTGGCCCATGATGTCGCCGGATTTCATGCCCGGCATGAAGCCGTCATAGAGGTGCAGGTCGGAGCCGCAAATCGCAGTGCTCGTGACCTTGACGATCGCATCGCGCGGATGCTCGATCCGCGGGTCAGGAACGCGGTCGCAGCGAATGTCCTCTTTGCCGTGCCAGCACAGAGCCCTCATCAGGAATTTCTCCCTCGGATTTGCGAGCGGCCTTCCGCCCTATGAGGCGAAAAACCGAGGCAGATACGCTTCGTTCCTGATTAACCGGCTGTTTTGGACCGCGGGCTACCTGATCGCGTTCCGGTTGACCCCCGTCTACTGATTGCCCATCACGCGCGCTGCGAGCGCGGTCATTACCAGGGACAATCCGAAAAAGAGCATGTTGATGCCGACCAAGAGGCCGATCGCCCAGTCGGCCGAGCTCGGCCATCCCGCCCAGATCAGGTAAGCGAGAAACAAGTCGACAATCCCGCTGAACAGCACCCAGACCCAGCTGCGCAGATGCCGGCGATGCTGAATGGCGCCCAGGATCGAGGCGATCCCCTCGACGATGAAGAATGCGACGAGCACCATCGTCAAGGTCAGCACACCCGCCAACGGCCGCAGGATCAGTATCAGGCCGAGTATCACCGACAGCAGGGCGGTCAGCATCGACCAGGCGAAACCCGGCATGCTGCGCGAATGCCACGCCGAGGCCGCCCGGAAAATCCCCGCAATGAAGAACAGCCACCCGACAAAAAGCGCTACCGCCAATGTCGCGACATTGGGCTCGGCAACCGCCAAGAACCCAAGCACCATCATGACGATGCCCTGGGCCAGGAACAGCTTCCAGTGCGCGTGGATCGTCAGCGCCAGCTGACGCTGTAGCCCACCGATATCCGTTTGATTGCTCATGCTCGTATCACCCTCACGGCTGTGCCGGCAGGCGAACGCCGCCCGGCCCGATCAGGCCGGGATAGGGCGCCTTGAAGCGCCAGAAGGTCCCGCTGGTCGCTCCCTCGAAGTAGATGTACTGATTGTCGGGGCCGCCGAAGGCGAAGTTGGTGGTTGCGAGATCGCCGTTCGGGATCGGCACGAAACCCAGAATGATCCCGCGCGGGTCGATTTCAATGATGCCGCCGAGCCGGCCCGCCGCCGCCCAAAGGTTTCCTTTGACATCGTAGTGGATGCCGTCGGGGCAGCCGTTGCCAGGCATATAGGTGCCCGCCTTGACGCCCTGAAACGTCAGATGCAGCGGGTCCGGGGTAGACCCGGGAATGCCCATCGTCGGGCCGGTCGTGAAGGCGGCATACCACATCCGCCCGCCCAGGCAGTCGCCGATCGCCACCGTGCCGTTGTCCGGGGAGACGGCGATCCCGTTCGGGAACAAGCCGGTGTCCATCACCTTGCGCAGAACGCCGTCGCGCGAATATTGGTAGATCGCACCCGTGCGGTCGGACATGTTCGGCCCGGGACCGGTACCCCACGGATCAGTGAAGAACAGATTGCCCTCGGCGTCGAAATCGAGGTCATTGGGGCCTTTGAACAGCTGGTTGCGGTAGGTGTAGACCAGCGTCTTCACTTCTTTCGTCTGCGGGTCGTAGACCAGGATGCCGCGGTGCCGGCTCGTTAAATAGAGCTTGCCGTCTTTCCAGCGAGTGCCCTGCGGCTCGCAGGTCTGACCGATTTCGGGCGGCGGGTTGCAATTGAACCCCGGGACCAACTTGCCGTCGGGCGTCAGGTACGAGGTCCAACCACTGCCGATCGCGACAAACCACATATTGCCCTGGGTGTCGAACGCGCCGCCTTCGAGAAACTGGCCCTGCGGCGTGCCGCTGACATCGGCGAATTTCTCCACCGGACCGACCCCCGCCGGCAATGGCGGCAGTCCCCAAGGCTGGACCGGGCCGGCAGTCGGGGCCGGGGCCTGAGCCCTTGCCGCGCCTCCGGGACCTGAGACGGCGCAAAAGGCCCCGATCAATACAGCCGCGAGGCCCTCGATCAGATTGTCCCGTATCCGCATGAGGTGCTTTCTCCCAATAAACGGTTTGTCTTGATTTCACACTTGGGCAGCGCGATTGTCTGCTGCAAATCCCCCGGAGGGTGCCGGACTATTTGTTGGTGTTCCAGATGTCCTGCAGCAGTCTCCATTGCCCGCCTTCCTTCTCCCAGACGACGGCGTACTTCAGAGCGCCGTCCTGAGGCGGTTGGGCCTTTGTTTTGAAGCTGCAGGTGCCGATCTCCCTGGCTGCGTTACGGCCCAGCGGCTTCACATCGATCGGCGTACACTTGACATCGCCAATCTGCTGCATCTGTTGCCGCCAAAAGCCTTCGATCGCGCTGCGCCCGTTCATCATTTCAGCGCCGGGCGGCAGCACATAGGCATCCTGAGTGTACATCGCCGCAACTGCCGCGGCGTCACCCTTGTTGAAATCTTCGGCCCATTTGTCATCCAATTTTTGGATGGCCGCCTTGCTCTGCGCCGCTGCCGGCCCCGCAACAAGCATCAAGCACGCGACAAGAATCGCAATTTGGGGCATCGGTTTCTCCCTCGTTTCACGCGATCTTGACGCAGCCTTTGGCAACGCGCAATGCTGATGCCCGTCCCCACCATTCAGACGACGTCCGCGTCTCAGGCGGTCTGGCGCATCCGGGCAGCGCGGGCGAGATCGACCGAGACGAGCTGGGAGACGCCACGCTCGGCCATTGTCACGCCGAACAGCCGATCGACCCGCGCCATCGTGATGCGGTGGTGCGTGACCACCAGAAAGCGCGTGCCGGTGGTGTCGGCGATTTCGCCGACTAGGCTGCAGAACCGGTCGACATTGGCGTCGTCGAGCGGCGCGTCGACCTCGTCCAAGACGCAGACCGGCGCCGGGTTTGTGAGGAAGGCGGCGAAGAGGAGCGCGAGCGCGGTCAACGCCTGCTCGCCGCCCGACAACAGCGACAGGGATTGCAGCCGCTTGCCCGGCGGGCTCGCCATGATTTCGAGCCCGGCGGCGAGCGGATCGTCATTATCGACCAGACGCAATTGCGCCTTGCCGCCGCCGAACAGCTTGGTGAACAGCTCGGCGAAGTGGCGGTCGAGCTCTTGGAACGCCGTAGTCAGCCGCTGGCGCACTTCGTGGTCGAGCGCGGTGATGCCGTGGCGCAGCCTTGCGATCGCTTCGGTCAGATCGGCGCGCTCGCCCCGCAACTCGGCAACCCGCGTTTCGAGCTCGGCGGCCTCGGTCTCGGCCATCAGATTGACCGGACCCATGCCGTCGCGCTCACGGGTCAAGCGCTCCAGCCGGGCCGCGGTCTCGGCGGGATCGGCCGGGATTTGATCCGCCGCAACTCCCGCGACTTCGGCGAGCGCCGCGGGTGTGGCGCCGATCCGCTCGCGGATATCGCGGGCGAGGCGCGCCACGGCTTCATTCGCCCCATCCCGCAACCCTTCGAGCCGCGCCAGGCGCTCGCGAGCCTCCCCCAATTCCTGATCCGCCAGGCGCGAGGCGTCCGTGGCGTCGCGCAGCTGCCGCTCACCGACGGCAAGCGCGTCGGCCGACCGGCGGCAGGCCGCGGCAGCGCCCGCAATTGCGGCGCCGAGCGCCTCGCTCTCGGTGGCGATTGTTGCGGGGCGCGCCGCCAAGCCGGCGATCTCCGCTTCCAAAGCGCTGCGCCGTTTCAACAGTGCAACCTGCTGCGCAGCGGCGTCCGTGCTGCGTTTACGCCAGGCACGCTCGTCGAGGTTGATCGAGGACAGGCGCTCGCGGCGGCGTGCCGCTTCATGGGTGAGCCGCTCGATTGCGGCGCGCGCGTCTGCCTCGCGCCGGCGCGCCTCGACCGCCGCGGTGCGCGCCTGGTCGAGCGCCACCCGAGCCGATCTCGCCTCGGGGAGAGCCGCCAGCTCCTGGTCCGTCTCGTCGGCCTGAGCCTTGGCCTCGGCGAGATCGGCGCCGATCTTGTCGAGAAGGTCGACCGCAGCGGCGAGCCGGGTTTGCGTCGTCAATTCCCGCCGGCTGATCGCGGCCTCCTCGGCGCGCGCCCGCGTCAGCGCCACCTCGGCGTCGGACAGCATTTGCCGGGCCGATCTGCCGGCCTCGGTTGCTTGCTGACGCCCGGCACGCGCCGCGGCGGCGCCACTCTCGGCTGTCAAAGCCGCCGTTTTGAGGGTGGCGGCCTCGCTTTCCAGCACGGCGAGCCGGTTGCGATGCCGCAAATGCTCGGCGGCGAGGGACGACCCGCAGCCGAGCGAGACGAACCCGTCCCAGCGCCACAGACGACCCTCACGGTCCACGAGCCGCTGGCCCGGCGCAAGGCTCGGCTGGAGGCGATGCCCGGTCTCCTCGTTCTCGACCCAGCCCGCCTGGGCGAGGCTGCGGGCGAGAGCAGGCGGCGCGCTCACGGCTTCCGCCAGCGGGCAAGCGCCCTCCGGCGGGGCGATGCGGCCATGCCCGTCTCCGCCTAGGTCCACCCAGAAGCGGGCGGCGGCGCCACCCTCGCCATCGGCAAGCGGCGCCTGAAGTTCATCACCAAACGCGGCGCCGAGCGCGGCCTCGAAACCAGGCGCGACACGCAGCGCCGTCAGGATCGGCGGAGCCTCGCCCGTATCCGGCGGCGGTGTGACCAACCTGCGCAATCCATCGGCCTCTGCGGTGAGCCGAGCCAGCCGGGTATCGACTTGACGCGCCAAATCGAGCGCCGTCTGCTCGGCGGCAAGCCGGTTTGCGATTTCTGCCTCGGCCGCCTCGACAATCGCGCGACATTGCTCGACCCGCGCTTCCGCCTCCGCCACAGCGGTGGTAGCGGCGGTCACCGCCTCCGGCGACGCCAGCGCGGCGGCCAGCCCTGCACGCTGCCGCTCCGCCTCGGCGCGGCGCGCCTCCAACCGGTTGCGGCGTTCTTCGAGGTCCTTTCGGCGCCGCTCTAGCGTGACGCGGCGCGCGGCGGCCGCCGCGACGGCTTCGGTTTCCCGCTGCAGCACCGCCTCCGCCTGGGCCAGGCAAATGCCCGTCTCGCGCAGCCGAACCGCGGCGAGTTCCCGACCCGGGCCATCCTCCGCGTCGGTGCGAGTGAGTGCATCCTGCTCTTCGGCTAGCCGGGTCAGCGACATCTGCGCCTCGGCCCGGTGGGATTCTTCGCGTTCGAGATCGGCGGCGAACTGGGCGAGCCGGCGTTCCGCTTCGGTGCGGGCGGCGAGAACCCGCTGCAGCTCCTCCTCGAGCGCGATGCGCGAATTGGTCAGGCGCTGCAATTCGGCGGCGGCTGCCGCTTCAGCCGCCCGAAGCGGCGGCAGCGCCGCCTCGGCGGCCTCGCGAGCCCCAGCTCCGGCGAGAGCGTGCTCAGTTGCCTCGGCGACGATGCGCTCCGTTGCACGATGCTCGGCGGAACTGCGCTCCGCCTCGGCCTCGGCTGCCAGCCAGCGGTCGCGGTACAACAGCGCCTCGGTCCGCCGGATCTGTTCGGCCAAGCGGCGGTAGCGCTGCGCCTGGCGCGCCTGCCTTCTCAAATTCTCGAACTGGACCTCGATCGTGGCAATGACGTCGTCGAGCCGCTCGAGGTTCTCCTCGGCAGCGTCGAGTTTGAGTTCGGTCTCATGGCGGCGCGCGTGGAGCCCGGCTGTGCCGGCGGCTTCTTCGAGCAGGAGCCGCCGTTCGGCCGGTTTCGCGTCGATCAGCGCGCCGATGCGGCCCTGGCTCACCATTGCGCCGGAATGGGCGCCGCTCGCGGCGTCGGAGAACAGCAGCTGGACGTCGCGCGCCCGCACGTCGCGCCCGTTGATTCGGTAGGTCGAGCCGTCGCCGCGCTCGATCCTGCGGGCGACCTCGATTTCCGCGCGGTCGTTGAAGGCGAACGGCGCGTCGCGGTTGCTGTTGTCGAGGGTCAGCGCGACTTCGGCGATGTTGCGGGCCGGTCTTGCCGTAGTCCCGGCGAAGATAACATCGTCCATCTCGCCGCCGCGCAGGCGTCTGGCCGAGGTTTCCCCCATCACCCAGCGCAGCGCCTCGACCAGGTTCGATTTGCCGCAACCGTTCGGCCCGACGATCCCGGTGAGGCCCGGCTCGATCGCCAGCTCCGTCGCGTCGACAAAGGATTTGAACCCGACCAAGCGGAGCCGGGAGACCTGCATCAGAAAACCGCCGAGTCCCGTCGCCTAATGCCACGCCTCACGACTTAGCCGCCAGCCCAGACAGCACCTTGTCGAACGCCTCGACCGTCGGAGCGCCGGTAAACTTGGTGCCGTTGATGAAGAATGTCGGGGTCGAGTTGACGTCGAGTTCTTTCGAGGCAACGAGGCGGGTCTCGACGATCTTGTTTTCAAGCGCGGTATTTTTGAGGCAGTTGTCGAACTCCTCCCTGCTCATGCCGCCGAGCTTGACCAGCCGGGCGAGGGCATCGCGATAGTCGCGCGCCGTCACCCATTTTTCCTGGGTCCCGAAGAACATGTCGATGTAGGCATAAAAGCGGTCCGGCGGCGCGCAGCGCGCGATCATCGCTGCCCGCAAGGCCGGCTCATCGAGCGGGTAATCGCGCAGAACCAGTTTGGCTTTCCCGGTGTCGATCCACTTCTTCTTGAGCTCGGGAAGAACCTCGTTCGTAAAGTGGGCGCAATGCGGGCAAGTCAGCGAGGCGTATTCGACGATCGTGATCGGCGCGTCGGGATTACCGAGAATACGATCATCCTTGGTGAGCGCCAGCGCCGTCTGCGCATCGGCTAACTGCAGCTGCGGGGCGGCAGCCCGCGCGTGCCCCGGCGGAACCAGGATCACGCCCAAAACCCCGAGCAGGGCGAACCAGATGTTCTTCATAATCGGGCTCCTTACTACCATATGTAGATAACCGCAATGGGTTCGATCGGCGGCTCAGCGTTGCCCCGCACTGACCGCTCTGCCCAGCCGGGCGAGCGCCGCGCGCAGATCTGGGTCGGCGATGTCGGAGAGCCGCCGATCGAGGGCCTTCGCCTCGCCCTCCGACAGCGCAGGGATGACGGGCCTCCCGGCCCCCGGCGCGAGCGGCAATGGCCCCTGCACGAGCGCCAGGCGGGTGACGACGGCACGGCCGAAAAACAGATTGATTCGCTCGATGATCAGCGGCGCGCGGTGCTGCAGCTCGAGCGCCGCGCCGGACGGGGCGCGCAACTTCAAGACACCGTCGCGCCCGAGCGTGGTGGGCCAACTCACCTCGGCCCAATCCGGACCGACGATCGCGGCCCAATCCGCCTTGAGGCGGACGAGGACGCCCCCGCCGCGGCGTGCCACAATCGGTACGGCAAGTTGCGAGACGGCGACGCCGACCGCGCGAAAGCCCCAATACTTGCGCTCGGGGCGCTCGCGCTCGGCTGGCGGCCCGGTTACCTTTGCCGCGCCGCGCTGTTGAGTGGTTTTGCCCATGCCGCCTTTCCGATCCGAAACCCCTTCGTCATCGGGCCCCCCCGATCCCGCAGCGCTTCTGGTTTGGTACGACCGCCACCGCCGCACGCTGCCGTGGCGCGCCCCGGCCGGCGTCCGACCCGAACCCTACCGCGTCTGGCTCAGCGAGATCATGCTTCAGCAGACGACCGTAGCGACTGTCGGCCCATATTTCGACCAATTCGTGGCACGCTGGCCCAATGTTTCGGCGCTCGCCGCGGCATCGCTCGACGAGGTGCTTCAGCTCTGGCAGGGGCTCGGCTATTACGCGCGCGCCCGCAACCTGCACGCCTGCGCGCGCGCCATTGTCGAGCGGCACGACGGCAGGTTTCCCGACGACCCGGCTGCGTTGCATGCACTGCCGGGGATCGGGTCTTACAGCGCGGGGGCGATTGCCGCGATCGCGTTCGATCGGCGGACCGCCGCAATCGACGGCAATGTCGAACGTGTCGTCGCCCGGCTTTATGCCGCGAGCGAACCCCTTCCTGCGGCAAAACCGCGCCTCAGAGCGCTCGCCGCGGCGCTGGTGCCGCAAGAGCGAGCCGGCGATTTCGCGCAGGCCTTGATGGATCTCGGCGCCACGATCTGCACGCCGCGGCGGCCGCGCTGCGTTCTTTGCCCCTGGCGCGATTGCTGCGCCGCAGCCGCAGCGGGCTTGGCCGACGCAATCCCGGCGCGGACCGAGAAGCCGGATCGGCCGTCGCGCTATGGCGTTGCGTTCTGGCTCACTCGCGGCGACGGAGCGGTGCTGCTGCGCCGCCGCCCGGAGAAGGGCTTGCTCGGCGGCATGACCGAAATTCCGTCGACGCCGTGGCGCAGCGAACCTTGGACACTCGACCAGGCGATCGAGATTGCCCCGGCGCCCGCGGCTTGGGCGCCGCTGCCGGGCACGGTTCGCCACGGCTTCACGCATTTTCGCCTCGAGCTCGCGATCATCGCCGGGAATGGCGAGGCGGACGGGGTGTGGAGCCGGGTCGACCGCCTCGGCGAGCACGCCTTGCCGACCCTGATGAAAAAGGTGGCGCGGCACGCCGTCTCGGCGCTGGCCGCCTAGAGTGGCTGAGCCGCCGGCGAACCCGGCTCCGACTCGGCGAACAACGGCAGCACCGCATCGCCGGTGATCGCCAGGCGGACCGGCGCGAAGGAGCGCCGGTGATGACGGGTCACCCCGAATCGGCGAATCGCCTCGCCATGCTCCGGTGTCGCGTAGCCGACATTGGTGCTCCATCCATAGACCGGATAGCGCAGGGCGAGGCCGCGCATGATGCGATCGCGGGTCACCTTGGCGATGACGGAAGCAGCGGCGATCGAGAAGCTCAGGGCATCTCCGTCGATGACCGTCTGCACGGCGCAATCGACCGGCGGGGCGATGTTGCCGTCGACCAGCGCGATATCGGGGCGCACGCCGAGGACGGCGACGGCGCGCGCCATTGCCAATAGGGCGGCGCGCAGAATGTTGATGCAGTCGATTTCGGACACGCTCGCCGCGCCGACCCCGATATGCGCCGTCCCGCGAACGACGCATCGCCGCAATGCGCCGTAGCAGGTCTCGCGTTCCTCGATGCTCAGCACCTTCGAATCGTCGAGCCCGTCGCGCAAGGATTTCGGGAAGCGGCGGGGGTCGAGAACCACCGCCGCGGCGACCACCGGCCCGGCTAGCGGCCCGCGCCCAGCCTCGTCGATGCCGCAGACCAGCCCCGTGCAGCGCCGTTCGATCTTGAAATCCGGCATCGCCCTCTCCCCCCAGGCCTTGTGTGCCACAAAGGCCCTGGGGCGGGCAAGGGCTCGGCTTGCGCTAGTGTCTCAGTTTGAATTTCCGCAATGGGTAGAGTGGGGAAGTGACGCGGCGGCGGTAGGCCGGGCATGTCTGTTTCCGCCCCTTTCGTCTGGCGGTGCCTCAGTGGCTCGACCATAGCTCCGTTTCCACTTCCCTCTCATCGAACCGGACATGCGGATTTCCCTGCATCCGGCTCTCGGACAAGACCTCACGCCTTCGCCCACGGCACGTCGCGCCCAAGCCGGGTCAGACGCACGAGCCCGAAGGTCTCGTAGAGGTGCGAGAGTGGATAGCTGCCGCCCTTGCTTCGTCTGGTCTTGTGCTTGAAGCGCAACCACCGGCGCAACCGCACAGCCGCGTAGCTGTCGAGCGCCCGATACGCCGGAGTGACGGTGCCTACTGAGAAGTAGTTCGCCCATCCGCGAAGCGTGCGGTTCAACATTCTCACCAGCTCTGTGGTTTCCTGCCACGTACGTGCTCGGACGGTCAGCTCGTGGAGCTTTTCGACCACGCGCTTGATGCTCTTCTTTGACGGTCGCAGAGCCAAGCGGGCTTGGCCCGTCGTGCGAGAGAACATCTGTCCGAACGTGAAACCCAAGAAATCGAACTCCCCTTCCGGCACCGTGCAGATCCGTGTCTTGTCCTCGTTCACTGTCAGCTTCAGCTTACCCATGATTTCGCGCAGGCGATGCAGCGCCGCTTCGGCGTTGCCTCTCCGGCACAGGATCACGAGGTCATCGGCATAGGTGACAAGGCGAGTGCCAAGACTTTTCTCAAGCCCGAGCTTCTTCCACCCCAACACAAACCGGCGCATGTAGATGTTCGCCAGTAGCGGTGAGAGGGGTGAGCCCTGCGGAATGCCGCGCCGCTTGTCGCGCGAACTCGGTCGTGCGTGTCTTGCGGCCTCGGTCGTCGGTTGCTTCGACGGGGCAGTCCAGCCACATCTTGATCAGATGCAGCACGCGCCGATCGACGATACGGCGCGCCACCGACTTTAGAAGGTCGGCATGCGGAATGCTCCCGAAGTAGTCCGCGAGATCGGCGTCCACTACTTCCGGATGGCCACGGAACAGCAGCTCCTCCACCTCTACAGCGGCCCGCTGGGCGTTGCGCCCAGCGCGGTAGGCGTAGATTTCCGGTGGAAGATCGGCTTCGAAGATCGGCTCCAGCACCAGCATCGCTGCTGTCATGCAGACCCGATCCCGCACGCTCGAGATGCCCAGCGGCCTGAGTTTGCCGTTGGCCTTCGGTATGAACACGCGTCTGATCGGCTCCGGTCGGTATGTCTCTTCCCTGAGCGCAAGCGCCAGTTCGGCCAGCCACCGCTCCACCCCATACGCTTCGATGTCCGCAAAGTCCTGACCGTCTACTCCCGGTGCGCCCTTGTTCGAGCGGCACTGGGCATAAGCATGCGCCAGGATATCCTCTCGGCTGATCTTGTCGTACAGAGCGTAAAAGCGATAACCGGCCTCCGCCTTCGCTTTCGCGTGTAACGCCGTCTGCAGCTTCTGAACACGTTTCGGAGTTGCTAGGTTGCCCAATCTCCAGGTCCTCACCACGTCTTGCGTTTGTCTTGAACTGAGGCCCCTTCCCTCCCCCGGCATTACCCGGCTTCAACGGTACTACGGGCCTCTCCGCCACCCCAGTGCGCCCGGCCTGTCCCTCGCGGGCGTCCGGTTGATCATCCCTGATCACGCAATGGGGCTTCCCGTGTTACGTGCGCTTTCCTTGTGTACATGCTGCCGCCACTACCCCGGTGCAGCGGATGGGCGTAGTCTTCGCTCAAGTCGCCCAACCGTGTCAGCCTTCCCCGGTTCCACGTCCGGATCGGCCTACACATCGTCCTTTTCGAGGCTTGCTCAGCGTTCACTCACGTTGCGGCCTGCACACTCGCGCAGTCACCAAATGCGTGACCGCTATCCGGGGGCTTCAGACATTTCGTCACCTCCATGCCTGCCCCGGTTGCTTCCGGCTGGAGCGGTCGCCGGGTGGGGCTTGCACCCACTGGAAAAGCGCCGCCTTGTCACGGCGCACGTGGATTCCGGACGTTCCAGTTTAACGCGCCAATGGTCAGATAGGTCCCGATAGCCTACCTTCACGCAGCTAGCCGCCCGCGCAATAAGTGCATCCGGCTTCCTGCGCACGGTTCACACCCCATACTCCCGATGGGAGGAGAGTGATCCCCGACACCAGGTTCGCAGCCCATTCCTTTGCCGCGTCGTCGGCGCTCACGCCGGCGTTGCTGGCGAGCTGTTTGCTCAAGCCATGCAGCGCGATGTTGCACGCGCCGAATACCACACCTTTTCCGAGCAGCCGGTCAATCGCCATATCGTCCGTTGGCAGAACGCCGGGCTTTGGATTCAGGAAAGGATTTTTCACTGCCGCGGCCTTGATCTCCGGATCGATGATTTTCAATGATTCACCAATCTTGTATTTCTCCCAGATCGCACTGTCGAGAGCGACCGGGAGCGCCTGCGCGCGCAGAATGACCACCGACGTCGCTGAACTTGGCGCCGCATCCGTGAGCAGAAAGGTGGATGCGAATGCAAGCGGGCGCCCGTCGTTGACCGTATAGGCGTCGACCACCTGGCGATGGCGTCCCTTGAGCTTTCCAGGCCAGTCCGGGCCGTCGCCCGCCACCGGTGGTGCCGCCGCTGCGCGCGACGCCGCGGACGCAAGTCCAGCAAACCCAAGGACCGTTGCCCCCGCGAGGCGAAAGAGATTTCGGCGCGGCGGTCCGTGTGCCGTGCTCGCGTTGAGGGTGTTCATCTGCTCCTCCATTCCGTGTCGGTCTTAATGTGGTGCGGCACGACATTGGCGAACGCATTGACCGCGACCGCGGCGGCAATGGTGCCGATCGCCAGATGCGGGTCTGGCATCCCCACGACATAGAGCGGCAATGGCACTGCGAGATATCGAGCCGCCGCCGACCAAGCCGAGCGCAACACCGACATTACCCCGCTGCAAACCGCCGCCGCTGTCTGGAGCGGGGCCACTGTGCCGCTCAGCCTCCCGGAGCCGCAGAGTTGCCTCGCAGGATTTGTACGTTGTCCTTCTGCCATTGCTGGATCGATTGCCACGGCCCGGTCAAATGCTGCGATGGCGGGAACGGGCCGAGGAACGGCGGATAGGTCGCGTCGGCGGGCTTGAGCGCGCGGTCGGGAAAATCTCGCTCGTTGCCGAGCCGGTGCGGCCGCGGGTGACTATCGACGAAAACAGCAACGTCGAACGCATCCTGCGCGCTAAGTACAGGGTGTGCGTAATCGGTGCCGAACGGCATGTTGGCGCGAATAAAGTTAGCCGCCGTGATCGGCCGTGCCATGCCCGCGCCGTCGTTATAGCTGTCCGGTCCCCACAATGGCGGGAATTGGTAGCGATGTCTTTGCGCCGCATCTTCCGGTCCCCAGCGCTTCCCCTGCCCGTCCGCCTGATGGCACACCGCGCAGGTTTCCGCGAACACCGCCTCACCGTGTTTCGGATCGCTCGCCGCGGCCGGCAGCGGGAGCGGCGGCGCCCCCCGTCCCTCGGCGCCGCGTCCTGTCGGGAAGCCGGCACTGATGAACCGGATATACGTCAGCATCGCCTTCATTTCCGGGCCATCCGGCGGCAGCATGCGGCCGTTCATGCTGCGCTCCATGCAACCGTTGATCCGGTCCTCCAGCGTGCGCACCTCGTTCTCGCGGCTGATGAACTGCGGAAAGAGGCCCCAGACGCCCGCGAGCGGCAACCCAAACTTTTTCGTGCCTGCATCCAGATGGCAGCTCTGACATTCCAGCCCGTTGCCGGAGTACCGTTTCGCAGGATCGCTGGCCTCCGGCCCGATCGTCGCCGCGGTGTTTACGATCAGGTCACGGCCGGCACGCACTGTCCGGCCGAACGCGTCCATCCGTAGCGCGTCGACATCCGGAACGGCCCACTCCTCGGCTGACGCGCTGGTCAGCAGGTTGCCGCAGATCAGCGCGATCATCACCAGAAGTCGCCCCATCGCGCGCAGCGCCGCCATCCCTCCCCATCGTTGCTGCGACCTGCTCATAATCTTTTTTCGGTGTCAACCGGATGTCTCCGATGATGACCTGTCCGGCCACGACAGTACAACTCGCTGCCGCTGGGCGACCACGGTGGCGCACAGAGTCAGGGCCGGGCGCGCAGTTGACGCGGACCGGGGGAGGCGCAGGGGCATGGGTCGGTAGCGGATCGTTTGGCGCGGATCGCGAACTCGTCCGGGACGCGGCGACATCGCGGTTTTAAATGCAGCAATGGGTTGCCCTGGGCGGTTCCCGCCGGCGAACCGGTTACTGCCGTTGCGAGTGCCCCGCCGGTCCCGTCCCGCATCGCCGAATGACCGCTTAGGTCGAAAAGGAAATTCGAACTGAGGCGTTACCCGGCTTGTCGCTGGCGCCAGGCCAGGAGAGGGCTATCTTTCTTTCATGCTCAGGTTTGCCTTCGTCGTCGTATTCACTCTGACATCGGCGCTCGTGCTCGTGCTCGCGCCGTCGCCTTCGGTCGCCTTTGACCTGTTTGCGACGCATGAGGTGACGGTCCAATTCGCGACCCAGGACGGGAAGCCGATGGCCAACGCCGAAGTGCAGGTGTTCGCCCCTGGCGACGCCAGGACCCCGGTAATCACCGGACGCACCGATGATGAAGGCAAATTTGTTTTCGAGGCCGACCAAGACGGCTTCTGGAGCGCCGAGGCGAAGGGCGCCGATCAGGTCGCGCGGGTAATGATCCGCGTCGGCGGCGAATCGCAGCAGCCGCAGAGCCGGATTTCGCCGTTTCTCGTCATCGGCGCGCTCGCCGTTCTTCTTGCTCTTGCGATTTGGTACCGGCTGCTGCGCGCCCGAAGCCGGCGGCCCCCCTCCTGAGAGACCGGCCCTGCCGCTCATCGAATCGCCTCCCCGGCGAAAGCCGGGGCCTATCCTTCCGCGGCACCAGTCTGTGATCATTGGGAAGCGATGCGATTGCGCGAGAAGTTCGAGGCGGCGGAGCCATGGGTCCCGGCTTTCGCCGGGAAAGCAATGGGTATTTTGCGTATTCACAGGGCTCCTGCCTATAGCAGCCGTGCTGGCCAAATCGGCGCCGGCGGCCTGCGCCGGGCTCGCCCTGGTGCTCGCCGTCGACGTGTCGGCAAGTGTGACGGCCGATTCCTATCTGCTGCAGCGCGACGGCATTGCGCGCGCTTTTGAGAACCCGCGCCTTGTCAACGCGATCTCGGCTGTTCCCGGCGGCATCGAAGCGCTGGTTCTCGAATGGTCCGATCCCGACCGCATCGCGGTCACGGTCGGGTGGACCCGGCTCGCGGACACAGCCGGCGCCGCCGCCTTTGCGGCTGCCGTCCGTGCTGCGACGCGCGGTTCCGGAGGGCTGACCGCGATCGGGCCGGCATTGCTCGCCGCCGCCGCTGCGTTTGACCATATGCCAGAGCCGGCGCCGCGCCGCATCATCGACATCTCCGGCGATGGAATGGCCAATTTCGGGCTGCCGCCGGCCGTGGCGCGCGATCGCATCGTCGCGGCGGGGATCTCGATCAACGGGCTGGCAATCCTCACCGACGAGCCGTGGCTGGAGGCGTATTACCGAAGCAATGTGATCGGCGGCCCCGGCGCCTTTGTCGTCGCCGCGCGGGACTTCCGCAGCTTTGCCGACGCGATCCTGCGCAAACTCGCGCAGGAGATCGCCGAGGCGCGCAGCGCTCAGATGCAGTAAGTCCGGATCGGTTCGAAGCCGTTGAAGCCGACCGAGGCGTAGCTCGCGGTATAGGCGCCGGCCGACAGGATCTCGACCTTGTCGCCGACCCGCAGAGCGTGCGGCAGCCGGTATTCGGTCTTCTCGTAGAGGATGTCGGCGCTGTCGCAGGTCGGGCCGGCGAGGACTACGGGACCGGCCGACCCGCCGCGGCCGGGCGTCACGATGCGGTATTTGATGCTCTCGTCCATCGTCTCGGCGAACCCGTTGAACTTGCCGACGTCGAGATAGACCCAGCGCCGGTCGTCCTCGCCGCCTTTTTCGGCGATCAACACGACCTCGCTCTGGATGACGCCGGCATCACCGACCAGCGAGCGCCCCGGCTCGATGATGATCTCGGGCAGGTCGTTCCCGAAATGCCGCGTGGTCGCCGCCATCACCGCCCGAGCGTAGCGCTCCACGCCCGGCACCTCGCCGCTGTAATGCGCCGGGAAGCCGCCGCCGATATTGACCATGCGCAGGTTGATGTCGGTCTCGGCGAGCGCCGAAAACATCCGCGCCGCGGTGCAGACCGCGCCGTCCCATTGTCCGAGGTCGGTCTGCTGCGAGCCGACATGGAATGAAATGCCGTAGGGGTCGAGACCGGCGTCGCGGGCTTGGCGCAATAGCTCGATTGCCATCTCGGGCGCGCAGCCGAATTTGCGCGACAGCGGCCAATCGGCGCCGTCGCAGGTGACGAGGATCCGGCAGAAGACGCCTGCGCCAGGGGCGGCTCGCGCCAGTTTTTCGAGCTCGTGGGCGCTGTCGAAGGCAAACAACCGCACCCCGGCCTGATAGGCCCAGGCGATATCCCTTTCCTTTTTGATCGTGTTGCCGAAAGACAACCGGTCGGGGGCGACCCCATGGCCAAGGCAGAGCGCGATTTCGCCGCGGCTCGCGACGTCGAAGCTGGCGCCCTTGCGGTTGAGCACGCCGACGATCTCGGCGGCCGGATTGGCCTTGACCGCGTAGTAAATCCGAGCGAGCGGCAAATAATGCCGCAACGCCTCATAGGCCGCGACGATCAGGTCGAGATCGACGACGAGGCAAGGGGTTTCGGGGGTCTGCTCGGCAAGAAAACGTGCAATCCTCTCGCTCATGACCGGGGTCATCCTTACTGCGAGGCGGCTAAACGCAATCGGTGGCGCTGGACGGCGGACGAGACCTCACCCGGGAATTCAACAGGGCGCGGCCTCGATTCAGCCGCAGCGCGGAACCGAGCCGAATACCGGCGCGGCCTAGTGAGGCCGCCCGACCGGAATTTTGCGGATTAGCCTAAACTACTCGGGTCGATGACCCGGTTACCCCGCCCGCGCAGACGCGTCCCGCGAAGGTTCGCGTCAGGGCAGGGAACCACGCCGCCCCCTGATCGGAAAGCAACCATACCGTCCTCCCTCTCGGGACCGGCCTTGCGGCCGGGCTGCCAAAAAGGACGCGTTACGTCGTTGCATAACCACCGTGGGCCATAGGCACGTGCGAGTGCGTCGAGGCCCCGATAGATACGCCGATCTGCCGGCGGCGCAAGGGGAAAATCGGCCGGAAGTGAAGGTTTGATGAGAATTTTTCGACGCGCACAGTCGAAGCGAGGCGATCGGAAGCCGCGGTCGGCTCAGTTCAGTTCGTAGACGTCGACCTCGCCGTCAAAAGTCGGGACCAGCAGTTTGCCGTCGGCAACCACCGGCGGGCAGAACTTGCTGTATTTGAACCCGGCCTGCTGCCATAGGAGGCGCAGCTTCGCCGGGGCGCCGGGGTTTGAACCGGGATCGAAGTCGGACGCGTCGTATGCCCGAATGATGCCGTCGACCACGTGCTTGTTGGCGTCGCCGTTCAGCGGAGCCGTGCCCCATACGATCCCGTTGTTCTGTCCATTGGCGGACAGGGTCAGCATGCCGCCGGGCATCCCGCCCATATTGTCGGGAGCGGTTGCCAGCGCCCCAGAGGCCAGTTCGGACCCGTGCGCGAGCAGCTTGACATTGCCTGAAGGGTCGAAGGCAAAGGCGCGCAGCTCGGCATTTTCGCCCCAGGCAAAGAGCATGGGTCCGTGTTTGGCGCTGACCCAATAAACCGGCGAGCCGTGCAGATGGTGTGTCTTCCAGCCTGGTTGCGGCTTGAAATCCAAGTTCCCTACCGGTGACGCGCCCTGATAGGCCGGAGAGTTCGGATCGGGATCGAAAGTCAGGAAAGCCGGCGGCGCTTTGAGCTTGGAGAAGTCGCCGACCGATTTGCCCATGTTGTTTCGGTCCAGCACGTAGAGCACGCCGTCCTTGCCGGCGCCAAAGACGAGGTTGGTTCCCGGCGGCAGGACCGGGCCGCCCGAGCCGACATCCTGGTCTTCATAATTGTAACCGCCCATGAATGGCGCGACCTCCGGCATTGTCCAGATTTTGCGCGCCGAGTCGCGGAACGGCGAGAACCAGTCGGCGAGCTTCAGGAATGGCCCCTGAGGCCCCGACTCCAGCGAGAGCTTGACAAAGCTCTCGGCGAAGTCCGTCTGGCCGTTGAAGTCCTTTTTGCTCCCGTCGGCGTTCACCAGATAGCCGCCGTTCGAGGTGATTGCATAGACATTGCCGTGCTCGTCGGCTGCGGGGCCTTGCGAGGATTGCCAGATTCCGCCGCCGAAACTATTCGGGGTGGCCACCCAGTCGCCGACCTGTTTCCAGTCGTCGATATCGAACACGACGACCCAGCCGTGATTCTGCAGAGTGGCATCAGGCTTTTTCGGCGGGGTGTCGGAGCCGGTTGTCGTCACATAGAGCAGCTTGTGGGTCTGCGGCGAAGGCTTGCCTTCAAGGGGAACCAGCAGCAATGCCGCACGCTGTTTTTGCACCTGGTTCAGCGCAATTTTCTGACCAGTCGCATTGGTGACCGACGCCTCGATCGGCAGAGGCTGCTCCTTGCCAGCCGGCGGCTTGCCGTCGGTCAAGCTCAAGGCATTGACCTTGAGCTGCCGGTTGCCGTTGTCATCGACAATCCAGTTGACGGCGTAGATCGTTGCCGTGTCGCGATCGATGACGGGAGTGCTCAGGATCCCGAAGGAGCGGTTGATATGATAAATATCCACCGGATCGTTTGGGTTAGGCACGAACTGTTTGCCAAGCGACACTGGGTGAGACCACAACTGTGCACCGGTATTGGCATCGAACGCCCACACATTGTTGGACATCGAAAACAGATAGATGACGTCGTGCTGCGCGCCGTCGCTCATCTGCACATCGGGAACATAGAGCGGTTGCGCCTCGATGTTGGGGTCGTCGCCCTCGACTTTGAGGGAAAAGACTTTCCTTAACCCGCGAGACTTGAGGGCCGCAGGCGTGAAGGACTTCTCGTTGGTATTGGCGCCGGTCCTGTTGTTGTTGTAGGAGCGCGTCAGGACAGCTTGCTTCGCCTCATTGGCCGCTTCTGCGGCACTAGCGCATTCGTGATTCGAGGTCGCGTCGATCAGCTTCAGGTATTGAGCCTCGTAGGGAGCGCTGGCCCAGCCCTCTTCATCCGTGGGCACGCGGTTCATGCTGACGGCAATGCCATTCTGCAGAACATCGGCGCCCGACCGGCCCGCGCCCCACAAGCATCGGTTCCTGCGTTGCGGATCGAGGGCGGCGATATTCCTGACGTTGTATGTGTGATTGGGGCTGATCCCGAAAACGTTCTGTTGTCCCGAGTTGATGTCGACGTCGAACCCGACGCCGTTCGGCGTCGCGCTGTTGGCGCCCACTGCCAGATTGACGAACGCAAAGACAGTATCGGTGGACGCCGGATCGGCGCCGATTTTCTCCACTTTGCCGACGCCAAAGATCTGGTCCTGCGGCGTGTCGTGCTTGAGCCGCAGGAACCGCTCGTGTTTGCTGCGCAGCGCCGGGCTGGCGCGGCGTGCCTCGGAGATCGCCGAATAGAGCGCGAGCAGATGGATCGCATCGCCGGTGTTGCGGTCGAGTTGCCGCCACAGCGGCATCATCGAGTTGTAAGTTTTGAATTGTGGGATTGGCTTGCCGAAATTGAGCTCGAAACGCTCATAGCCGAAGGGCTGGCTCGCGGTGTCGTTGCGGCGGGCTGGCGCGATGGTCCCCTTGAGCCCAAGCTCCTGTCCAGGAAAGATCATCGTCACCCCATACATCGCGCTGTTCACCGCGAACCGCAGCGCGGCCTCATACGGGTCCTTGTAATTGTCTTCGTCTTGCGAGCTGGTATTCAACAAGACCAGTGAGTCGCCGTAGCTGGCACGCCGGTTACTGTATGCCGATTTGAAATCGCTGGCCTTGGTCGCGCCGCGTAGGGCGTAGATTAGATTTTCGTTCAACACGTCGAAATGCCGACTGGAGCGGTAGGTGACGGCGCCCCCATCGAGGCTCTCGGCCATAAACACAAAGTCCCATTTGCGCGACCGCGTCCGGTTGATGATGTATTCCCAGGCTTGGGGCGGCAGGCCCTGCGCGAAATCTGCGCGCAGCCCGCCGATGCCGGCGGCAATGTCGAGTGCGGTGTGTTCCGGGTTCTCCGGGTACCCCGTTTCGGTCAGCCAAAACTGCATATAGTCGCCGAAAAACTGCCAAACCCGTTGCGTGATCTGGTCGAAATGGCCGTTGCCCGGGCCGTCGCCGTCTTCTGACCCCACGCTGTAGTCGAACCAGTCACCCTGGTTTCTATAATTGTCTTGCTGTGACTGATTGGCGACGAGGGCGTCGTAGCGGCCGAAATAAAGGTCTGAAACATCTGCCCATTTGCCAAAATCGTATCGGTCCGGTGCGGCGGCAATGTTATTGGCACTGCTTGCGCGCTTGTCATATCCACCAAACCGAGAGAAGACCCGCGGTTCGACGGCACGGATCTCGCTGGTGTCGGTGGTCGCGGCGTTGCCCCAGTAAAGTTGTCCCGGCGGGGCAAGTTCGGTGTCGTGCGCCGTGTGATTGATCGGCACGTCGAGAAAGACGCTGATGTGCTGCGCGTTTGCTGCCTTGACGAAGTTCTGGAACTCGGTCATGGCCGCAGCGCGTCCCTCCAGCGTGTCGTTCGCAGCGGGCGACGCGCCCGGGTTAAAACCCGAGGCCATCAACGGCGCCGCCGCGAAGTAATTCTTGACCGAATACGGGCTGCCAAGCTCGAACGGCCGATGGGTGGCCGGATCGATCGGGCGCCCCTCGATCCCGCGCGGATGAATGGGCTGCAGCCAAAGGGCATTGACGCCGAGTTGCTTCAAATAGGCCAGGCTGAAACGCGGTCCGCCTGCGACGGGGTTGGCGTTCGTCATTTTGGCAAAGGAGCCCCGCTGGTCCGGCGCCGTTCCAGTAGCGGCGATCGTCAGCGGATTGGCTTCATAAAGCTGCAGGTCTTTTGCCTTGACCGGCGAGACGACGATGGCGTGATCGCATTTTGGCATCCCTTGCCGGTTCTGCTCGCTGTAGTACCAGCGGTATGTGCCCGGAGGATCCGAGGTCAGCAGATAGCGCGCGGTGAGGCGGTACGCGCCGGTCTTCGATATCGGCAAGGTGAGCAAGTACCCGCCGGGAACCGGGCTCATCGGATATGCCTTGTAGTAGTGGCGATCGTCGCCTGCAGCGATAGTGTTGCCGGATGGCGGACTGATCCCTTCTTCGACGCCATCGCCATTGGGGGCCGCCGTCGCCCAGTCTCGGCGATCGAGGTTGGTAAACACTTCGGCCGCTTCGACCCCGGTCACCTGCGGGTCGAAAAAGATCGTGATCGGGACGCTCTCGTGGGCCGCTTCGTTAATCAGCACGTGCGAGGTCGTGTAGTCTGCTTCGACCTCGTTTGCCGCCCGCTGGGCGGAACCGGCCGAGATCCGCAGGGTGGATGCGGCCGCCGGTTCGACGCCGGCCAACATTGCTAAGCTTGCTGCCGCGAGCGTGATGCTCAGCAAACGCCTTGCGCTCAGACCCGTCATCTGGGCCTCCTTTACGTCGGATAATAGACGGAGGCGGCGTGGATCGGAGCGCCGGGAACCTCACCGGCGGCGATCCTCCACAGGGCTCACCCCGCCTTCCTCGTTTGCTATAACTAACGGGGCGTCAGAAAGGCGTGAGACGCCTCAAATTGTCGACGTTTTGGAAGCGACGCCGGGGCGGTCGAGTTGATTGAACTGAGCCACCCTCAGCTGCGGCCACCGGCTGTGCGCTGAACCCGCCGCTCGGCGAGCGGGATGACGAGGCCGGGGTGCTGCGCCGCGACCCGTTCCTGGGCGGCCTGGATGATCAGCTTGAGCAGGTCAGAGTAACGCAGCCCCGCCATCTCCGCCATCAGATTGAGCTTGCCGTCCCAGCACCAGCCGGGGTTAGGGTTGACCTCGAGCAGCCGGATCTCGCCCTCGGCATCGGCGCGGAAATCGAAGCGCGCATAATCTCGGCAGCCGAGCCGCTCGAACAGGATGTTCGAGTAATCGACGATCTTGCGGCGGGCCTCCTCGTCGAGCCGCGCCTCGCGATAGCCGATCTGCGTCCAGTAGGGCGAGTCGGGGACCCATTTCGATTCGTAGGGCAGCAGTTGCGGCAGTGCCGGATCGAGCCGCGAGTAGTCGACTTCGAGGGGCGGCAGTACCCGGTAGCCTTGTCCCGGATTGCCGATGATCCCGATCGAATATTCGGGACCGGTCAGAAATTCCTGGATCAGGATTGGGCAGCCCGGCATCTGCTCGCGCAACCGGCCGAGGCGGGTGATCGCCTCCTCCCAGGTATGAACCACCGCATCCTTGGTGATGCCGATCGACGAGTCGCCGTAGTTCGGCTTGATCAATGCCGGGAACACCGACGGGATCGTCGCCGCCAGATCGTCCGAGTTGAAGTAGGTCTCTGCCGGCACCGGCACGTCGATCGCCTGGGCGATGCCGCGCACCAATGACTTGTTGTAGCAGAGGCCGAGGCAGCTGGGTCCGGCGCCGCTGTAGGGGATGTCGAGCATCTCCAGCAATGCCGGCACATGCATTTCCATAAAGGCGTCGTTGTTGAAGCCCTCGTCGCAGAAATTGAGGACGAAATGCGGGCGGCTCGCCCTGAGATCAGCAAACAGCGAGGCGTGATTGTCGACAAAACGAAAGCGGTAGTCGGGGAGCTCGCGCAGCGCCGTTTTGAGCCGGTCGATCGTCTCGATATCCTCTTCGCCAAAGCGCCCGCTGCGTTTGACCGAATCGGGCAGGCGCGGGTCGCCGAGGATGACGGTGACGTCCGAAAACAGCGCGGCACGGTGCGGCCGGCGCGCCCGGCGCGGCGCCTCGCAGGTCACGAACAGCCGGTGGGCCACCATGCCCAGATCCTGGTTGCGGTGGGAATCCGGCGCCAGCAGCGAGTGAAAGCGGACATTGGCGAACCCGGCGCCGGTGAGCAGCGCCTCAAGGCGTTCCTTCGAATAGAGCCGCTCGGCATAAAACTGATCGGCGATGACGCCGCGCTCGGCATGCACCACGACCTCGCGGCTGATCAGCCGGTCGCCGTCGCCGGCGAGATCGCGCTCGCGGCAAACGAAATGGTTCTGGTCGACCCACTCCCAGGAGCGCGGCTCGAAATGATGGCGCATCCAGTCGCCGTCCATCAAATCCATGGCGAGGGACCCGCCCGAGGCGAGGGCGCGGTTGACCGCTTCGAGCACGGCGAGATCGTCCTCCGGACGCTCGAAATAGCCGAAGGAGTTCCCCAGGATGCAGACGCAGTGAAAGTCTCCGTCGCCGAGGCGAAACCGCCGCGCATCGCCTTCGTGAAACGAGACCTGGAGATTGCGCTGCTTGGCGCGCTTGCGGGCCAGGCGGATCAGATAGCGGGAGCGATCGAGGCCGGTGACATTCGGGAAGCCCCGGCTGGCGAGTTCGAGCGAATGGCGGCCTTGACCGCAGCACAGGTCGAGAATTCGGTCGTTGCGCTCGAGCCCGATGCTGCGGATCAACAGGTCGACCTCTTCGGCCGTGTTGCGGTCGTTCTCGATGATGTCGCCGTCAGTTTCGAGGTAGAGCGAATTGAACAGGGTGCGCCACCAGTCGGAGGGCAGGTGACGTTCGAGATCGGAGACCGGGCCCAACGTACGGGCACCGATGTGCCTGTCCGGCTCGGCATTGTCGAGATCCGGGCTGGTCGAGCTGGCGGACCTCGCACCGTTGGCTTTCTTCCCCATGTCGATTTACCTCGGCTTTCCGGAAATCAAAAAAGCGGCTTCCCGTTGAGGGGAACCGCCGAGCAAGAATGTCTTGTCGGGTGCGGCATCGGCAGCATCGGAGCCGGCCGCTGGCGCGAGCTGGAGTGGGCATCAAGTGGTCTATGAGAACGGTCGTGCAGGCCAGCGGCGGCAAGGAGCGCATGTCGCTCAAAAACTCGTTTTCCGGCTTGGCGAACAGCGGAAGTCGGCGAGAAGTTCGGAATAAATGTCTCAGCTTTCAAGGCAGCATTTTCTGCCTAGCGGAATTACTCCCGCAGAGCCGCAATTCGGCCGGTGTGGGACATCACTGCGGCCTCTGAGCCCTGCACAAGGCCGAATCGGGCTTTATGGAACTGGATGCAATTCGATGGTTCCGAGGCGAACGCCCTTCGCCAGGTCGATGACGACGAGCTGCCTTCCTCCGTCGGGCAGCGCCAAGGCGAGGATCAGCCGGTCCGGCCCCGCCGTCATTGCCTCGATGCGGGCGCCGCGCGGGATGTCGATCGGCGGGGCGGCGAACCCATGAGCGGCCGTCGCGGCGGGTCCGCCGCGCGATACCCTGCCGGCAATGACCACGACCAGAGCAGCAAAGCCGACGACCAGGATCACGCCCATCACAATGACCAGGATCTTGAGCGCGCGCATGCGTTCAGAGCTCGACCGATAACCCACGGCCATAAACTGGGTACAAGCCTAGAGGTCCCCTTGGCCGGGCTTGGCCCGGCCATCCACGTCTTCAAACGAGCCGATCGTAAAGGTCTTCCCAGTCGGCGTTATCTCGGTAAATCAGGCGAACTTTCCAGGAACGAGGCCAATGCTTTATGTTCATCTCGCGTTGCTTCGCGGAGAGAATGTCTGTGTGATGCTCGGCATAGACCAGCCGAGATAAGCCGTATCTTGGTAAATCCATCGGCTATGCCCTCCCGATGTTCCCATATGCGCCGAGCGAGATTAACGGTGCTGCCTACATACAGGGTACCATTACGCCGGTTCGTCAGAATGTAGACCCATCCGCCCATCAAATCAAACTCAAGAATATGGCGGTGTCGGCGCAAGAAAGACGTGGATGGCCGGGCCAAGCCCGGCCAAGGCGAGGCGGTGGGCCAGCGGTAAAATGATCGAGATCCGGACCGGGGCGGGCGATATCGGGCAGCGGCTCGATCGCGTGCTCGCGCTGCACTTGCCCGAACTGTCGCGGACGCGGCTCAAGCACCTGATCGAAAGCGGCAATGTCACGGAAAGTGGGGCAACGTTGCGCGACCCGTCGCTGCGCGTGCGATACGACCAGAATTTCGTCGTAATTCTCCCGCAGCTTGAGGATGCCGCGCCGGTAGCGCAGCCGATCGCGCTCGATATTCGCTTCGAGGATGCCCACCTGATCGTCATCGACAAGCCGGCGGGCATGGTTGTCCATCCCGCGCCGGGAAATCCCGACGGCACTCTCGTCAACGCCCTGCTCGGCCATTGCGGCGCGAGCCTGTCCGGTATTGGAGGGGTTCGCCGCCCCGGCATCGTGCATCGGCTCGACAAGGACACCAGCGGCCTGATGGTCGTCGCCAAGACAGAGGCGGCGCACCATGCATTGTCGCGCGATTTTGCCGCACGCCGCATCGATCGCGCCTACACGGCCTTTGTCTGGGGTGTGCCGTCTGTATCGGCGGGCGAGATCACCGGCAACATCGGCCGCAGCGGAGTTAACCGCAAAAAGATGGCGGTCGTTGCAAACGAAAAGGGGAAACCGGCTATCACGAGGTATCGGGTCGAACGCGCATTCAAAATCCATGCGGCGCAAGTCAAGTGCCGCCTGGCTACCGGTCGAACCCACCAGATCCGGGTTCATTTCGCCCATCTCGGCCACCCGCTGATCGGCGATCCGGTTTATGGCACACGTGCCGGGCGATCGGTCGCACGCACCGGGCCGAGCGGTGCGCAAATCGCCGCATTCCCACGCCAAGCTCTGCACGCCCGGCTGCTCGGCTTCACCCATCCCGTCGAGAAGCGGCCTATGCAGTTCGAGACCCCGCTTCCGGCGGACCTGCGGGACCTCGTGCGCAGTTTAGAGCAACTTTAAACTGGACAAAATCCGACTATATTAGTAGGGTATGGGCGTCGGGGGATCGGGACGCTTCCTTCGAGCGTTAGCCCATCACCGACTTGAAACGGAGCAACAATCGTCAATGGCCACTCTTTCGGTACCTTCCATCTCTTCGGAAGGAAACCTGACGCGGTACCTTCAGGAGATCCGCAAATTTCCGATGCTCGAGCCCGAGCAGGAATACATGCTCGCCAAGCGTTGGAAGGAGCATGAGGATCCCCAGGCCGCACACAAGCTGGTTACAAGCCATCTGCGCCTGGTCGCCAAGATTGCCATGGGCTATCGCGGCTATGGGCTGCCGCTCTCCGAGCTGATCTCGGAGGGCAATGTCGGCATGATGCAGGCCGTCAAGCGCTTTGACCCGGACCGCGGGTTCCGCCTCGCGACCTATGCCATGTGGTGGATCCGCGCCGCGATCCAAGAGTACATCCTGCACTCCTGGTCGCTGGTCAAGATGGGGACGACCGCGGCGCAGAAGAAGCTGTTCTTCAACCTGCGCAAGCTCAAGGGTCAGCTGCAGGCAATGGAAGAAGGCGACCTCTCGCCGGAGAATTTGAAAAAGATCGCAACCGAGCTCGATGTCCCCGAGGCGGACGTCATCAGCATGAACCGAAGGTTGGCGAGCCCGGACCACTCGCTGAACGCGCCATTGCGGTCCGACAGCGAGGGCGAGTGGCAGGATTGGCTCGTCGATGAGAGCGAGAGCCAAGAGACCCGCCTCGGCGAGCGGCAAGAGCTAGGGCTGCGCCGCGACCTCCTGGAAAAGGCGATGACGCATCTGAACGACCGCGAACGCCACATCCTGACCGAGCGCCGGCTGCGCGAGAACCCGACCACCCTCGAGGATCTGTCGCAGCAATACGGCATCTCACGCGAACGCGTGCGGCAGATCGAGGTGCGCGCCTTCGAAAAGCTGCAAAAGGCGATCAAAGCCGCCGCCATCGAGCGCCGGCTCGTCACCCACTAAACCGACTCACTCGACCGGAAAGGCTCCTCTCCCGCGGTGCGGGCGAGGGGCTTTGAACAGGCCGCCGCCACAGGTTGGGCGCGGAACGCCGGTTGTCGAGGGCAGGCTCAGCGGTAATCCCAAAACAGAGCGGACGGCGAGGTAGGCAAAGGCTTGCGCCTCGAGCGCATCGCCATGCCAGCCGACGGCTTCGACCGGCCTAACGGCGACTTCCAAACGGCGGCCGAGAGCCTCCATCAGCGCCGGGTTGTGCCGTCCGCCGCCGGTCACCAGCCAGTGTTCCACTGGAGCAGGAAAATGCCGAGTCCCCGCTGCAACCGCCGCTGCCGTCATCTCGGTCAACGTGGCGGCACCGTCTTCAAGCGAAAGCCCAATTGGCAAGGCCCCCCGGAAATCGTCGCGATCGAGCGATTTCGGCGGGAGTCGGTCGAAATATGGATTTGCCAGAAAATTCTCGACATGGGCCGCCGAAACGGCACCGGCGCGAGCGAGCGCGCCATTGAGATCGGCCTCGGCTCCGATGTGCCGGCGGACCCAATCGTCGATCAATGCGTTGCCAGGTCCGGTGTCGAAGGCGAGGATTTCCGACCCTCCTCCGATCCACGTCAGATTCGCGACGCCACCGATATTGAGGACGGCGACCGGCTTGGGCAGGGCCGGTGCGAGCGCGGCATGGTACAGCGGAGCGAGCGGCGCTCCCTCCCCGCCCGCCGCTACGTCGGCCGAGCGGAAATCGGCAACCACATCCAACCCGAGCCGAAGCGCCAGCAGCGCACCGTCACCGATCTGCCAAGTCCGGTGCTCGACCGGGCGATGCATGATCGTGTGGCCGTGAAAGCCGACCACCTCGGCGGTGTTTCCAGGATGCTGAACCAGAAAATTTTCCACCGCTTCCGCGTGGAACCGGGTCAGCTCCTCCTCCACATCAGCGACCGGGCCGACCCCGCCGAGAACGGACCGAAGCTTTTCGCGAAAATGCGCCGGATAGGGAAAGGTCAGCACGGCGCCCGGGATCACCCGGTCCCGGCCGTCAGTCTCGATCATCGCAACATCGATGCCGTCGAGCGAGGTGCCGCTCATCAACCCGATTGCGCGCCACATTCGCGCGGAGTGTTCTGGCCTGCTTTCAGCGCCTATGTTAGATGACGCAGCCATGTCGACCCCTAGTTCCCCCTTTCTCGCCGCCGCGCTGGAGCGCGGTTTTGTGCACCAATGCACCGATCTCGAGGCACTCGACGAGCGGCTCTGCGCCGGTCGCGTTGTAGCTTATGACGGCTTCGACTGCACGGCCGACAGTCTACATGTGGGTAACCTGCTGGGAATCATGCTGCTGCGCCTGTTTCAGAAATGCGGGCACAAGCCGATAGTGCTGATGGGAGGCGGCACGACGCGGATCGGCGACCCTTCGGGCAAGGACGAGGCTCGCCAGCTCCTCGACGACGCCGAAATCGCCCGCAACATGGCCGGGATTCGCTCAGTCTTTGCAAAGTTCCTCGATTTCGGCGACGGGCCAGGCGACGTCGTTATGGTGAACAATGCCGACTGGCTCGACGAGCTGCGCTACATCCCGTTGCTGCGCGATATCGGGCGGCATTTCTCGGTTAACCGCATGCTGACGCAGGATAGCGTCCGACTGCGGCTCGAACGTGACCAGCCCCTGAGCTTTCTCGAATTCAACTATCCGATCCTGCAGGCGTACGACTTTGTAGAGCTGGCGCGACGTTTCGACTGCGAATTGCAGATCGGCGGCTCCGACCAATGGGGCAATATCGTTGCCGGTGTCGAACTCGCCCGGCGTGCGGAGGGCCGCAGATTATTCGGCCTCACGATGCCATTAATCACGACGGCCTCCGGCGCCAAGATGGGCAAGACGGCGCAGGGCGCCGTTTGGCTGAATGCTGAGAAGCTTTCGCCATACGCGTATTGGCAATATTGGCGGAACACCGAAGACGACGATGTCGGCCGCTTTCTGCGCCTTTTTACCGAACTGGATCTCGCCGAGATCGAGCGGCTGAAGCGCCGCGACGTCAACGAGGCAAAGAAGGTCTTGGCGACCGAGGCCACGGCGCTCTGCCACGGCCGGGAAGCCGCCGAGGCTGCCTCTGAGACCGCGCGCGCCGTCTTCGAGGGCGGCGGCAGCGGCAGTGAATTGCCACAGACGGAAGTGCCACGTAACGAACTGGCCCGCGGCATGCCTGCGTTCGAGCTCTTCAGCCTTACCGGCCTCGCCGCTTCCAATGGCGAAGCCCGGCGGCTGATCCGCGGCGGCGGCGCGCGTATCAACGATCGGGTCGTCGAGAACGAGACCAAGCCCGTCACTGAAGCGGATCTCGACGAGAAGGGCCAATTGAAGCTCAGCGCCGGACGCAAACGTCATGCCTTGGTTCGACCGGTGTGAGGTGGAGACGTCACCTGAGGCCCGGCGGTTCGTTGACAGGGTTGCGGGGCGTCATTATGTTGCCCCGCCTTTCAGCCGCGGTGCGGCGCTTCCCTAGATGAGCGAGCGCAAGCCGCCGGATCCGCTGGCGCGGCTCGGCGAACGGATTGACAGGGCGCGTGCGCAGAATGTTCGAAGTCAGCCAGCGGTCGGTGACCGTTCGGCTACGCAGCAGGGCCTGGGGCTCGGGCTGCGCATCGGCATCGAATTGGTGGTCGCGATCGGTGTCGCGACTGGGCTCGGATGGGCCATCGATCGCTGGCTCGGCACGCGGCCATGGGGGATCATCGTGCTGTTCTTCCTCGGGGTTGCCGCCGGTATGCTGAACGTCTATCGCGCAGTCTCCGGCATCAGCACGCCCGTGGGGTATCGGCGGCCGGGCGCGGACGGCGCCGGGACGCGGCCGGGCCAGGACCCGTGGGACGACGACGAGAACTGATGTGGCATTAGAACTTCATCCGCTCGAGCAATTCACGATCGCCCGCATCATTCCGATCCATATCGGCGGGCTCGACCTGTCGTACACCAACGCGGCGTTGATGATGACCATCGCCGTCGTCTTGGTCACCGCGCTGATGGTGCTCGCTGTCCGTCGTGCGGCGCTAGTTCCGGGCCGCTGGCAATCGGCTGCCGAGATGCTTTACGAGTTCGTTGCCGATATGGTGGACAGCAATATCGGACAGGGCGGACGGCAATTCTTCCCCTTCGTCTTTACCCTCTTCACGTTTATTCTGTTTGCAAATTTGTTGGGAATGATTCCCTACAGTTATACCACAACCGGCCAAATAATCGTCACTTTCGCGCTTGCCGCCGTCGTGTTCATCCTGGTCACCACGATCGGCATCGTCCGGCACGGGTTTCATTTCCTTAGCCTTTTTGCGCCGCAGGGGGTGCCGAAAGTGCTGCTGCTGTTGCTGGTGCCGATCGAGATGCTGTCTTACTTCATCCGCCCGTTCACGCTGTCGATCCGGCTCTTTGCGAATATGCTGGCCGGACACACGATGCTGGCGATTTTCGGCGGCTTTGCCGCGAGCATCGGCTTTCTGGCATTCTTCCCGACCGCGATCGACGTCCTGCTCGTCGGCCTCGAGTTTCTCGTCGCGGTGTTGCAGGCCTATGTCTTCGCCATTCTGACCTGCCTTTACCTGAGCGAGGCGGTTCACCTCCACTGAAATCTTTCGCCTTACCCTTCAACCAAACGGAACATCGATATGGATCTCGCTGCCGCCAAAATGATCGGGGCCGGCCTCGCTTGCATCGCGCTCGTCGGAGCCGGTGTCGGGATCGGCAATGTGTTCTCGGCCCTGATAAATGCGGTCGCCCGCAACCCGGCCTCGCAGGGCCAGGTGCAGCCCTTTGCGTTTCTCGGCTTTGCGCTGGCCGAAGCGACGGGCCTGTTCGGCCTCGCCATCGCCTTCCTGATCCTCTTCGTGTTCTGACGGAAGCGAGCGGTGCCGCAGCTCGAAGCATCGACCTTTGTTCCCCAGCTCGTGTGGCTCGCCATCACTTTTGTGATCCTGTACCTGCTGATGGCCGGCATCGGGCTGCCGCGGGTCGGCGGCGCCATCGAGGCGCGGCGGCGCCGAGTCGACGACGATCTGGCGCGCGCGGCGCAGCTGAAATCGGAGGCGGAGGCGGTGTTGGCCGCCTATCAGGAAACTCTCGCAAAAGCCCGCGCGGAGGCTCAGGCGGCGGTCAAGGAGACGACCGACCGCATGGCGGCCGAAGCCGCCGAACGCCAGCGCCAGCTGAGCGAGTCCCTCACCCGGCAGACCGCCGAGGCCGAGCGGCAAATCGCTGCTGCGAAACAGCGTGCTCTCTCCGAGATGCACGGCATCGCGATCGAGGTCGCCCGCTCGGTCACCGAGAAGGTGACGGGCTCGGCCGCCGATCCAGCCAACCTCGCCGCCGCGGTCGACCGAGCGCTCGCCAAGCGCGCCGGCTGATGGGACATCTCTTTAGCGATCCTGAGTTCTATGTCCTCCTTGCCGTCGCGATCTTTCTTGTGCTCGTCTGGAAACCGATGAAGCGAGCCGTTGTCGGCGCGCTCGACTTGCGCTCCGAGCGCCTTCGACAAGAGCTCGACGCGGCGCGCAACCTGCGCGATGAGGCGCAACAGGCGCTCGCTGCCTATCTGCGCCAACAGCAAGAAGGAGCGGCAGAGACGCAGGGAATCATCAGCCATGCCAAGGAGGAAGCCGAACGGATCGCAGCGCAGTCGCTGCGCGACCTCGAAAATGCACTAAACCGGCGGCAGCAATTGGCGCAGGAACGGATCGCGCAGGAAGAGGCGAAAGCTATCGCCGAAATCCGCATGATCGCCGTCGACGTCGCAATATCCGCTTCGCGTCAGGTCATCGCCGCCTCGCTCGACGAGCAGCGCGGCGCTGCGCTGATCGACGACGCGATCGCCGCATTGCCACGCCAATTGCATTAGGCGGAGTTGGCTCAGTTGTCATTGCCGGGCTCGACCCGGCAATCTGGAGACCCCCGGGTCAAGCCCGGGGGTGACGAGAAGTGGGCGGGCGCCTGGACGCGCCCCTTCCAATACCCGCCGCGCCCGCACCAGAACAGCACCGCCGAGGCGACGGTCGCTGCGACATAAAAAAGCGCAATCAGCGGCAGCAGCACAGCAATCCAGCGCGGAGCATTGTAGGCCCGCAAAGTCGGCAGGAACCCAATGCTCATGCCGAGCCAGGCAAACCCGCCGCACAACATCGCCGCCTGCTCCGACGACAGCACCAGCAATGGCGGCGCCAGATAGGTCAAGATCAGCATCAATAGAGTGAGCGCCAGCATGAGGGCCGAATAGTCGAGTTGGGCGAAAGCGCTGCGTACGACCATGTCCCAGATGGGGCGCCATGACCGATATTCCCGGATGCTCGTCGTGTGCCGGGCCGGGCCGAGCCACACCTTGCCGACCGACTTGACCCTGCGGGCGAGGGCGCAATCGTCGATGATTTCGCCGCGGATGCTGTCGATCCCGCCGATCCGCTCCAGTGTCGTGGCCCTGATCAGCATGCATCCGCCCGCCGCGCCCGCGGTGCGGCGAGTTCGGATCGGCCACCCAGCGCGGCGGATAAAGTTTGAAAAAGAAGAAGACAAAGGCCGGGATCAGCAGCCTCTCCCACAGGCTGCGGCAATGCAGCCGGACCATCAGCGACACGAGATCGTAACGTCTGGTCTCGCAGCGCGAGACCAGCTCACGTAAATTCGCGGAGCCGTGGACGATATCGGCATCGGTCAGCAGAAAATAATCGGGCCGCATTGACCGAGCCGCTTCAATGCCTTGAGACATCGCCCAGAGCTTGCCGGTCCACCCCGGCGGGACGGGCTTTCCGCGGGAGATCGTCAGCCGGTCCGGTGCGCCCGCCGCGACCGCTGCGGCGCGGGCCGCCTCGGCGGTGCCGTCGCTGCTCTGGTCGTCGACCACCACAATGCGGAAGTTGCCGACATAATTCTGGGCCAGCAGCGAAGCTACCGCATGCCCGACAACCGCAGCCTCATCGCGGGCCGGGATAACGGCGACGACGGATCGCCCGCCGACATTCGCCGCGATCGGCTCCGGCCGGTATGGCAACCACCAGAACCCACCGCGAAAGAACAGCAGATAAATCCAGATCGCGACCGTCGCTGCGCCGATGACCACCTCCATCGGCTGGCTTCGGTTACGGACGCCGCAGCGGCCGGAAGAACTCGCGCACCTCGTTGGCGAGCGCCTCCGGCTGCTCCAGCGCGGCGAAATGGCCGCCGCGCGGCGTCACGGTCCAGCGCCGGATATCGGTGTAGGTCCGTTGCGCCAGCGACCGGGGCGGACGCAGGATCTCGGCCGGGAACTGGGCATACCCGGTCGGGACGTCGATGGTGCGCCCATAGGGAATCGGTTACGGCCGATGCCTGACCGCGTAATTGGGCCCAAATGACGAGCCGATCGTGCCGGTGAACCAATAGAAGCTGATATCCGCGAGCAGTCGGTCGCGGGTGAATGCGGTTTCGATATTGCCGCCGCAATCCGACCAGGTGCGGAACTTCTGAACGATCCACGCGGCGAGCACCGCCGGCGAGTCGCTGAGGGCAAAGGCGAGCGTCTCGGGCTTGGTGCCCTGGATCCACGAATAGCCGGTCTCCTCCCTGAGCCATATCGCGCGCTCGTCGAATATGCCTGCTGTTCGCGAGTGGGATCGGCCACATCCTGCTGATCGCGCCGGATCGCCAGCAGGTTGAGGTGGATGCCGATCAGCTTCTCGGGATGGGCATAGCCGAGGCGCGTGACGGCGATCGCGCCACAGTCGCCGCCCTGGACGGCAAAGCTGGTATAGCCCAACGCGCCGTGCATCAACTCGGCGACGCAATCTGCGATCTCCTCGAAGCCAAAGCGCGGCTGCCCCGATTTGAACGACAGGCCGCAGCCGGGCAGGGATGGCGTGGCGACGGTGAAGGCGTCCGCGGGATCGCCGCCAAAGCGCGCGGGATCCGTAAGCCGCGGGATCAGGTCCAGAAACTCGAAGACCGATCCCGGCCATCCGTGCAGCAGCAATAGCGGGCAGGGGGCGGGCCCATTACCGGGTATGTGCAGGAAATGCAGATCGATACCGCAGAGCGGCGCCTTGAATTGAGGAAAGGCGTTCAGCCGCGCTTCCTCGTCGCTTCGCGCGCGGCGATCATGGCCGCGCAAGATTGGCCTCGATCAAATGATCGGCGCTAATTTGAGCTTCGGCGCGGTCGCTGCCGGCCGCTTCGAAAACGCGCAATGCGATGCCGTGCAGTTCTGCGTGGGTCGATCAGCATCATTCGGATATCCTTCTTCAATCTGCCTGGCGCGCCGAGGCGGCGATGCGCAGCGGGTGCGCGGGGTAAACACCGAGGATCTTGACCTCGCGCGAAAAGAAAGCGAGCTCCTCGAGCGCCAATGCCAGTGGGCGGTCCTCGGGATGCGCCTCGACATCGGCGTAGAACTGGGTCGCGGCAAACGCGCCGCCGACCATGTAGCTTTCGAGCTTGGTCATGTTGACGCCGTTGGTGGCGAACCCGCCCATTGCCTTATACAGCGCCGCCGGCACGTTGCGGACCCGGAACAGGAAGGTGGTCACTGTCGAAGTGCCGCGCGGTGGCCGCTTGGGCTCGCGCGACATGATCAGAAAACGGGTCGTGTTGTGCTCCGCGTCCTCGATATTCTCCTTCAGCGAGACGAGGCCGTAGATCCGTCCGGCAAGCTCCGAAGCGATCGCCGCGACCGTGGGATCGCCGCGCTCGGCTATTTCGGCCGCCGCGCCGGCCGTATCCGCCGCGATAACAGGATCGAGCCCGAGCGAGCGGATCAGCTTGCGGCATTGCGACAGCGCGTGAACGTGGCTTCGGACCGTGCGGAGGGTCGCCACGGTCGCGCCCGGCAGGGCCAGCAGGTGATGGTTCACCCGCTCGAAATGCTCGCCGATGATGTGGAGGTCCGAGCCCGGCATCAAATGGTGCACGTCGGCAACGCGGCCGGCCACCGAGTTCTCGACCGCGATCATCGCGAGCGCGGCGCGACCTTCGCTGACCGCGGCGAAGGCGTCCTCGAATTGGGTGCAAGGCAAGGTCGCCATCTCGGGATAGACGCGACGGCAGGCAAGGTCGGAATAGGCGCCGAAGGTGCCTTGGAACGCGATCGTTCTCGCCGGGTTTGAAGATGCTGTCATTCTCGTTCACAGCCGTTCTGCGAGGTGGCGGGCGCGGGCGAGGTCGGCCGGCGTGTCGACCTGCACGCCGAGGCGGGCGGCGTCGATCAAACTGACCGAGATGCGCATCCCGGCTTCGAGCGCGCGCAGCTGTTCTAGATGCTCGCGCTGCTCGAGGACGCCGCGCGGCAGCCCGACGAACCGTTCGAGCTCGGCGCGGCGATAGGCATAGAGCCCGATATGCTCGTAATGCGGCCCCGGCCCCCAGGGCACGATGGCCTTGCTGAAGTAGAGCGCGCGCGCCGGCCGTGCGGGATCGGTAAAGCCGGCGACCACCTTATTGACGCTGGTATCGGCGAGCGCCGCTTCGTCCTCGATGATTGCGGCCAAGGTCGCGATGTCGGTCTCGGGGTCGGCGAGGCCGGCGACCGCGACGCGGACCGCCGCCGGGTCGAGCAGCGGCAGATCGCCTTGCACATTCATCACGGCGTCATGCCGGCCGCCCGGATCGATCCGCTCGATCGCCTCGTGAATGCGGTCCGAGCCGGTGGGGTGGTGTGGGTCGGTCAAAACGGCTCGTCCGCCTGCCGATTCGATCGCGTCGGCAATGGCGCGGTCGGCGCAGGCGACGAAGACGGGTCCGACGTCGGCGGCGACGGCGCGGCGCCAGACATGCACGATCATCGGGGTTCCGGCGATATCGGCGAGCGGCTTGCCCGGCAATCGTGTGGCAGCGAGCCGGGCGGGAATGAGGATGATCGGGTTTGCGGGTGCGGTTCTGGTCACGGGTATTGGTTAAACTTACTGCGATAGCGACAAGATGCCCGGTTCGTCCGGAAGCCGGAAGCGTGATAATTCGGTCTGGACGCGGGAGGTTCGGGCATCGATGTCGTCATTCGAGTGGAACAAGATCATTGCTTCGGTGCTCACCGCGATGATCGTCGCGATGGCGTCAGGGATCTTGGCGGGTCAGCTGGTCCGTCCGAAGGAACTGGAAAAGCCGGTCTTTGTTGTAGCGGGCGCCGAGCCGAGCGCGAGCGCGCCGGCTGAGGGGGCGGCGGCGGCCGGCCCCGAGCCGATCGGGCCATTGCTCGCCAAGGCGGATCCCAAAAAAGGCGAGCAGATCGCCAAGGTCTGTGCCGCATGCCATACCTTCACCAAGGGTGGGCCGAACAAGATCGGGCCGAACTTGTGGGACATCACCGACGAGGCCATGGCCGAGGTGCCCGGCTATCAGTTCTCGGCCGCGATGGAAGCCCACAAAGGCGAAAAGTGGGACACGGACAAGCTCAACGATTGGCTGTATAAGCCGCAGGCCTTCATCAAGGGCACCAAGATGACGTTCGCCGGTATTCCCAAGGGCCAAGACCGTGCCGATGTCATCGCCTATCTCGAGACGCTGAAATAGATGGGCTAGGCCGATGACGCCCGGCGAGCTCGATCAGTGTCTTGAACTCGCGCTGCGCTTGGCCGATGCGGCGGGCGAGGCGATCCGGCCGTATTTCCGGCAGCCGCTCACGGTGGACGACAAGGCCGACTTGACCCCGGTAACGGAGGCCGACCGTACCGCCGAACAGGCGATGCGGTCGCTGATCGAGAGCCGTTTCCCGGAGCACGGCATCATTGGGGAAGAGTTCGGCCGCGCGCGGGACAGTGCCGAGTTCGTCTGGACATTGGACCCGATCGACGGGACGAAATCCTTCATCAGCGGGGTTCCGCTGTTCGGCACATTGATCGCGCTGACCCGTGCCAAGCGCCCGATCCTCGGCATCATCGATCAGCCAATTTCGCGCGAACGCTGGGTAGGTGTCGCCGGGCGTCCGACAACGCTGAACGGCGTCGCGGTTCACTGCCGGGCCTGCGCTGGACTCCTTGGCGCCACGCTCTTTGCCACGACTCCCGACATGTTCAAGGGAGGAGACGCCGCGGCCTTCTCCCGGGTGTCGAGCGCGGTAAAGCTGACGCGGTTTGGGGCCGATTGTTACGCCTACGGCCTGCTCGCCGCCGGCTTTATCGACCTCGTTCTTGAAGCCAACCTCAAACCGTACGATTTTTGCCCGATGGTTCCGATCATCGAAGGGGCAGGCGGGATCGCCAGCGATTGGCGCGGTGCACCGCTCGATGTCACTTCGGAAGGCCGCGCCTTGATCGCCGGCGATCGGCGTACCCATGAAGCGGCGCTGGCTCTCCTCGCCGGCTGAGCTGTTCGCCCGGAGTTGAAATAATGCGCAGAGTCCCTGCAACCATTGTCGCGCTCGCTGCATCACTCGGACTGGTCGCTGCCGCAGTCGCGGCAAGGACACCGGGCATGTCGTTGTTCGGCGATCTCAAATACGGTGCCGACTTCAAGCATTTCGACTATGCAAACCCGGACGCGCCAAAGGGCGGCACGATGCGCCTCTTCGCGATCGGCACCTTCGACACCCTCAACCCGTTTGTCGTCAAAGGGGTGCCCGCGGCGGGGGTAGGCGAGATCTTCGATACCCTGTCGGTTTCCTCCGAGGACGAGCCCAGCAGCGAATACGGCCTCGTCGCCGAGAAAATCGAACTCGCCCCCGACAAGCTTTCGGTGCTCTACACGTTGCGCAACGAGGCGCGCTTCCATGATGGAACCCCGATGACGCCGGAGGACGTCATCTGGACCTTCGAGACATTGCGCACCAAGGGGGCTCCGTCCTACCGCTCTTATTACGGCGACGTGACCAAGGTCGAAAAGGAGGGGGAGCGCGGCGTGCGGTTCTCGTTCAAATCAGCGGAGAACCGCGAATTGCCGCAGATTCTCGGGCAGATGCCGGTATTGTCGAAGGCGTATTGGGCCGGGCGTGATTTCGAGAAGACAACGCTCGACCCGCCGCTCGGCAGCGGTCCCTACAAGATCGAATCGGTCGATCCCGGGCGCTCGATCACCTACCGCCGGGTTGCCGATTACTGGGCGGCCGATCTGCCGGTCATGAAGGGCCGCTTCAATGTCGACACGATCCGCTACGACTATTACCGCGACGCGACGATCGCGCTGGAGGCGTTCAAGGCCGGCCAGTTCGACGTGAAGCTCGAAAATTCGTCGAAGGATTGGGCGACCGGGTATGACAGCCCGGCCTTGCGCGCCGGCCTCATCAAGAAGGAAGAGATCCCGAACGGGTTGCCCAGCGGCATGCAGGGGTTTGCGTACAATCTGCGCCGACCGCTGTTCCAGGACCCGCGGGTGCGCGAGGCGTTGGCTTATGCCTTCGATTTCGAATGGTCGAACAAGAATTTGTTTTACGGCGCATATAAGCGCACGCGCAGCTATTTCGACAATTCCGAGCTCGCGGCAACCGGGGTGCCCCAGGGCGAGGAAATGAACATCCTCGAAAAGTTCCGCGGTCAGATTCCGGACCGCGTCTTTACGACCGAGTACGACCCGCCGAAATACGACGCTTCGGGCAATATTCGCGACGGCGTACGGGCGGCATTGAAATTGCTGAAGGAGGCCGGCTGGACCTTCAAGGGCGAAAAGCTCGTCAATGACGAGACGGGTCAGCCCTTCGAGTTCGAAATCGTGCTCGACAATCCTCAGTTCGAGCGGATCGTGTTGCCCTTTGCGAAAAACCTCGAGCGGATGGGCATCACTGCGCGGGTGCGCACCGTCGACAATGCGCAATACCAGAAGCGCATGGAAACCTTCGACTACGACATGGCGGTCGTCGCGTTCGGCAAATCATTGTCGCCGGGCAACGAGCAGCGCGATTATTGGGGTTCGCAATCCGCCGACGAGCAGGGAAGCCGCAACCTGCTGGGCATCAAGAGCAAAGTTGTCGACGAGCTGATCGAAGAGCTGGTCCGGGCGCCCGACCGGCCAAGTCTGGTGGCGCACACGCACGCCCTCGACCGTGTATTGCAGTATGGCTATTACCTGATCCCGCATTACCATATCGCCGCGTTCCGCGTCGCCTACTGGGACAAGTTCCGGCGACCCGCCGTCTCGCCGAAATACGCGGTCGGCCTCGATACCTGGTGGATCGATCCGACCGCCGAGCAATCGGTCGAGGCCAAAAAAGGCGAAGTGACGAAGCAGTGACCCTCACCCGCTTCGCTGCGCTCAGCACCCTCTCCCGCGGTGCGGGAGAGGGGCCACACGCGCGTAGCTCAAAGCTCCTCTCCCGCACCGCGGGAGAGGGGGGACCAAGCGCGCAGCGCTTGGTGGGTGAGGGCAGGGAATTCGCCGACCGGAGCGGCGCATGATTGCCTACGCGATACGCCGCATCGCGCTGATGATCCCGACCCTGTTCGCGATCATGGTGGTCAATTTTGTGATCGTGCAGGCGGCGCCGGGTGGGCCGGTCGAGCAGATGATTTCGCGCCTCAAAGGCAGCACCGTCAGCGCGACCGAGCGGGTGAGCGGCGGCACCGGAGAGTTCAAAACGCAACCCGGCGTCAGCGATACCCGCTATCGCGGGGCACGCGGCCTCGACCCTGCTCTGATCAAAGAGCTCGAAAAGCAATACGGCTTCGACAAGCCGCCGCTCGAACGCTTTGTGTTGATGATGCGCAACTACATCACCTTCGATTTCGGCACCAGCTTCTTCCGCGACCGTCGCGTCGTCGATCTGATCAAGGACAAATTGCCGGTCTCGATCTCGATCGGCTTGTGGACCACCCTGATCACCTATCTCGTCTCGATCCCGCTCGGCATCAGGAAAGCGGTGCGCGACGGCAGCCGGTTCGATGTATGGACCAGCACCGTGATCATCGTCGGCTATGCTGTGCCGAGTTTCCTGTTCGCCGTCTTGCTGATCGTGCTGTTCGCCGGCGGCAGTTATTTCTCGATTTTCCCATTGCGCGGTCTGGTCAGCGACAATTGGGCTTCATTGTCCTGGCCAATGCGCATCGCCGATTATTTCTGGCACATCGCATTGCCGATCACCGCATTGGTGATCTCGGGTTTCGCCACCCTGACGATGCTGACCAAGAATTGCTTTTTGGAGGAAATCAACAAGCAATACGTATTGACCGCCCGTTCCAAGGGGCTGACCCAGCGTCGGGTGCTCTACGGCCACATCTTCCGGAATGCGATGCTGCTGGTCGTGGCCGGCTTTCCGGCGGCGCTGATCGGAATTCTCTTTACCGGCTCCCTGCTGATCGAGGTGATCTTCTCGCTTGATGGTCTCGGTCTCCTCGGCTTCGAGGCGGCGATCAACCGCGACTACCCGATCATGTTTGCCACCCTCTATGTGTTCACCTTGATCGGGCTCCTGTTGAAACTGGTCAGCGATCTGACCTACATGCTGATCGACCCCCGCATCGATTTCGCCGCCCGCCGAGTCTGACGGTGTCAGCGTACACCGTCTGCGATCTCCGGTACCGGGCTGACAAGCCAAACGTCAGTAGTAGCCTGTGCCGCCGTTAACGTGGATGGTCTGGCCGGTGATAAAGCCGCCGTCGTCGCTGACCAGAAAGAGGCAGGTGGCGGCGATCTCGTCGACGTGGCCCTGACGCCCGAGCGGAATGCCGGCGGCGCTCGGCACCCGCCCCTGATACCACTCGGGATTGTCTCGGCGGGTATCGATGCTGCCGGGGGAGACCACGTTGGCCCGGATATTCTGGGGAGCGAACTCGGAGGCGAGGGCTCGCGCCAGCCCGACCAGGCCCATCTTTGCCGCCGAGACATGGGCGCGTCCGCTGCCGCCAGTGAAGGCGCCTTCACCGGTGAAGAACAGTATACGGCCGTACTGATTTTTGACCATCGAGCCGATGGCCGCCTGCGTGCAGTAGAGCGCGCCATCGAGGACGACCCCCCTGACGTGCTCCCAGTCCTGCGTCGTCACCTCCGTGAAGGGCTTGTGCGGCCGGATCGCGGCATTGTTGATCAGGATGTCGATGCGGCCGAACTCGGACATCGTCTTCGCCACCATCGCGTCGACTTGATCTTTCTTGGCAACATCGGCGGTGACGGCGAGCGCCTTCACCCCGCGGTCCCGGGCCTCGCGCGCGACGGCGTCGGCCTCGGCCTGGTTGGAGCGGGCGTTGACGACGACGTGAGCCCCCTCCCCGGCCAGCTTCAATACCGTGGCGCGGCCGATATTGCGGCCCGAGCCGGTTACCAGCGCGACTTTCCCATCGAGCTTACCCATCAGTGCACCTCCATTGAGAATGTTCGAGACGTCCAGGGGAAACGGTCGCCTAGGCGTGCTCCTGCGAGATGTCGCGGTTCGTGAGATCCGGCATCAGCGCCGTCGCCGCGATTGAGACGACCGCGCACAAAAGGATGTAGACGGCGATCACATAGCCCGAACCGAAGGCCGCGAGGAGCGCCGTAGCGATAAGCGGCGCGGGGCCGCCGGCGATGACCGAGGCGAGCTGATAGCCGATCGAGCAGCCGCTGTAGCGCAGCCGCGGCGTGAAGCCTTCTGCGATCAGGGCGGCCTGCGGGCCGTACATCAGGTCGTGCGGCACAAAGGACAGGATGATGCCGAGGAAGATCCAGCCCGGCACCATAGTGTTCAACATCGCGAAATAGATGAAGCCGAAAATCCCGGTCGCGACCGAGCCGATTATGTAGATGCGCTTGCGGCCGAAGCGATCCGACAGATGCCCGGCGAGCGGGATGGTGACGAACGAGACCAGCCCCGCGGCGATCAGCGCCGTCAGGAGAAAATCGCGCGAGGTGTGCAGAACCTGCGTGCCGTAGGTAAAGACGAAGGCGAGGTAAATGTAGGCGGGGGCCTGCTCGGCCATCCGGGCGAAGGCCGAAAGAATGATCTGCTTTGGCTGGCGCTTGATGACTTCGAGCACGGGGACGCGCTCGATCTTCTCTTCGGCGACCAGGCGGCGGAAGACCGGCGTCTCGAGAATGCCGAGCCGGATGTAGAGCCCGACCGCGACCATGACGATGCTCAGCATGAATGGGATGCGCCAACCCCAGACGAGGAACTGATCGCCGGAAATCGCGCTGAACACGAATACCGCCAGATTTGCCAACAGCAGCCCGGCTGGACCCCCGAACTGCGGCCAAGAAGTGATAAAGCCGCGATGGCGGTTGGTACGCGCCCATTCCATCGACAACAGCACCGAGCCGCCCCATTCGCCGCCGACCCCGATCCCCTGGATAAACCGGATAATCGTCAGGATGACGGCGCCCCAGATGCCGACTGAAGCATAAGTCGGGACGAAGCCCACGGCGAAGGTCGCCAATCCGGTCGTCAGAAGGGTCGCGATCAGCGCCCCCTTGCGCCCGATGCGGTCGCCGAAATGACCAAAGAAAGCCGCCCCGATCGGCCGGGCGATAAAGCCGACGGTATAGACCGCGAAGGCCTCCAGCACCCCGACCAGCGGGTCGGAATGGGGAAAGAAGAGCTTTCCGAAGGCGAGACCGGTGACGATGCTGTAGAGCAGGAAATCGTACCACTCGATCGTCGTGCCGACCGTGCTCGCGATCACCGCTCGCCGCAGCTGCGCGCGGTGATCGGCCTCGGACAGCAAGGTTGCTGCATTGTCCACTGTTGTCATGATGGCGCTTCCCCGATGATCTGTGTTTTCCCAGATTACTTAAGGTCTTCACCGCACATGATCAGCCGGTCGGGCCTGATAGGCAATAAGCTACTGCGCCGCCAGCGCCTTCAGCCGGTAGATGAGGTCGAGCGCCTCGCGCGGGGTCAGCTCGTCGGGGCGGGTGTCGCGGAGCAGGGCTTCGGCGGCGGATTCGCGCGGCGGCGGCTCGGCGCGGCGGCGGGCGGCGCTGAAGAGCGGCAGGTCGTCGGCGAGGCGCGCGAGCGCGCCGCCCTGCTCGCCCTTTTCGAGAACGCAGAGCACCTCCTCGGCGCGGGCGGTTACGGCTTTCGGCAAGCCGGCGAGCTTGGCGACGTGGATGCCGTAGGAGCGGTCGGCGGTGCCGGGGCCGACCTCATGCAGAAAGACGACGTCGCCTTTCCATTCCTTGACCCGCATCGTGTGGCAGGCTAGCGCCGGCAGCTTGGCGGCGAGCGCCGTCAGTTCGTGGTAATGCGTTGCGAACAAGGTGCGGCAGCGGTTGACCTCGTGCAGATGCTCGAGAGTGGCCCAGGCGATCGACAATCCGTCGAAGGTCGCGGTCCCGCGCCCGATCTCGTCGAGAATGACAAAGGAGCGCGCGCCCGCCTGGTTCAGGATCGCCGCGGTCTCGACCATCTCGACCATAAAGGTCGAGCGGCCGCGCGCCAGATCGTCGGCGGCGCCGACCCGGCTGAAGAGGCGATCGACGATGCCGATCCTAGCGGACCGGGCCGGGACGTAGGAGCCCATTTGCGCCAGGATCGCGATCAGCGCGTTCTGCCGTAGAAACGTGCTCTTGCCGGCCATGTTGGGCCCCGTGACCAGCCAGATGCGGTCCTCCGGCAACACGCAGTCGTTGGCGACGAACCCCCCTCCCCTGCCCTCGCCGGCCAGCGCTGCCTCGACGGTCGGATGACGCCCGCCGGCGATCTCGAAAGCGGTGCTCTCTTCGACTGCCGGCCGCACCCACGACGCCTCGGCCGCCAGCAGGGCGAGGGCGGCCGCGAGGTCGAGTGTGGCGAGCGCCGCCGCGGCGGCGGCGATCTCGGCGCGGCGGGCCATCACCTCACCGACGAGATCCTCGTAGAGCCGCAATTCCAAGGCCAAAGCCCGCTCGGCGGCACTGGCGATCTTGGTTTCGAGGTCGGCCAATTCGGTGGTCGTGTAGCGCTGCGCGCCGGCCATCGTCTGGCGGTGGATAAATTCCGGCCCGAGCTTGCCGGCATGGTTCGCCGACACCTCGATGTAATAACCGATGACGTTATTGTGGCGGATCTTCAACGCGCCGATCCCAGTCTCGCCGGCATAGCGCGCCTGCAATGCCGCGATCATCCGACGGCTCTCGTCGCGCAGGCCGCGCCATTCGTCGAGCTCGTCCGAGTATCCCGCAGCGATAAACCCGCCATCGCGGGCAAAAAGCGGCAATTCGGCGGCGAGCGCGCGACGGAGGCGCTCGATCAGGACACCGTGCTCGCCGAGCCCTTGCTGCGCCGCCGCGAGCCGCTCGGGCGATGGCACCAGAGCCGGCTCGGCCAGCATGTCGCGCAACGCGGCGGTCCCCCCCAACGACTGACACAATGCCGCAAGGTCGCGCGGGCCGCCGCGGCCGAGGCTCAGGCGGGTCAAGCCCCGCTCGATGTCCGGGCAGCCCTTCAGCCGCTCGCGCAAGGCCTCGCGCAGCTCCGGGCGGTCGACAAAAAACTCGACCGCGTCGAGCCTAGCCGCGATCGCAGCAGCCGCGGTCAGCGGGGCCGCGAGATGATCGGCGAGGAGGCGGGCGCCGGCCCCGGTCACGGTACGGTCGATCGTCGCGAGCAGGCTGCCCTTGCGCTCGCCGGCAAGGGTCGCCATCAGTTCGAGATTGCGCCGCGTCGCGGCGTCGATCTGCATGACCGAAGCCGGCATGACCTGGCGCGGCGGCTGCAGATGCGGCGCCCGCCCTTGCTGGGTCAACCCGACGTAATCCACGAGGGCGCCGGCAGCGGCAAGCTCGGCCCGGCCGAAGCCGCCAAACCCGTCGAGCGCGCCGACCCCGTAGAATTCCTGCAGCCGGCGGCGCGCGGCTTCGCTCTCGAAACGGGGATTGGGCAAGGGCGTCAGGCAGGGTTTCCATTCGGCGAGCAGCTCGAAGAGCGCCGGGCGGGTCAGCAGCCGCTCCGGCAGCAGGATCTCGCCGGGCATCAGGCGGGCGAGATCGGCGGCGAGCGCGGCTTCGCTGGTCGGCGCCAGCGCAAAGGCGCCGGTCGACAGGTCGAGCCAAGCAAGCCCCATCGCGCCGCCCGCCTCGGCGATGCCGGCGAGATAATTGTGCCGGCGCGCGTCGAGGAGACCCTCCTCGGTCAGGGTGCCGGCGGTAACGACGCGCGTGACCGCCCGCCGCACCGGCCCCTTGCCGCCGCGCCGCCGCGCTTCGGCCGGGTCTTCGATCTGGTCGCAGATCGCGACCTTGAACCCGGCGCGGATCAGCCGTGCGAGATAGGCTTCGGCGGTATGGACCGGCACGCCGCACATCGGGATGTCGGCCCCCTCGTGCCGGCCGCGCTTGGTCAGCGCGATGTCGAGCGCCTGCGCGGCGGCGACCGCGTCGTCAAAGAACAGCTCGAAAAAATCTCCCATCCGGAAGAACAGCAGGCAGCCGGGGTTCGCCTCCTTGATCTCGAGGTATTGGGCCATCACCGGCGAAGGCGCCGGAGGGGAATATTCGTTCATCGGCGAGGAGGCGACGCTTGCGGGTGTTTGACGGTAGCATAAGAGAAGGCCCGAGCACGAAAGAGAGGATCGGCATGGCCGAGAGTTCGCCGTCTTTCCCGGTCGTTCGCGAGGCGGTCGCCTCGTTTCCCGACCGCGAGCATTTCCACCGCGCCGTTGCGAACCTGCTCGCCGCCGGGTTCGACACGGCCGATCTTTCGGTATTGGCCTCGCACGATTCGCTGGCCGCCGCGGGCGAACCGCCCGCGCCTCAGCCGAAGCTCTTGCCGGCAGGCCTTGCCGACGAGATCAAATACATCGCGCCCTTGACCGTGGCTGGCATCATCCTGCTGTCGGGCGGGCCGATCACCGCGACGGTTGCCGCGCTGGTCGGCGCCGGTCTCGGCGGCGCGGCGTTGAAGGAGCTGTTCGACGACTACACCGCGCCGCGCCACGCCGAGGATTTCCAGGCGGCCCTGCATGCCGGGGCCGCGCTCTTATGGGTGCGGTGCGAGGATTCGGAGCGCGAACTGACGGCGACGCGCATTCTCGAAGAGGCGGGCGGGCGGCATGTGCATGTCCACGGCCGCCCGCCGCGGGCTGCCGCGCCCGGCGGCTGAGTGCGAGTTAGCCCGATGCCTCCGGAAACCAGTCGTCAAGAACCTGCTCGGCCGTAAATCCGCCTTTCTCAACCCGCGCCCAAACTGCCTCGGCCCGTTCGCCGTGATCTTCGAGATCATGCGCGGCGAGCTTTGCGGCAGAAGTACCCTGTCTTTTCACGACGGCGTCGATTTCACGCCGAAGACTGGGACTGGCTTCAAGCAGATCTTCGATCTCTGTTCGTACGTCGCGGACAGTCGTACGCCATCCGGCACGTGGATCGGCGGCCGGAGATGCCTCGAGCTTGAACAGATGCCGGAGAATCCGCCTGACCTGCGAATTGAGCTGGGTCCGCTGCGACGTTCCCAAGCTTTCGATTTCCTCCGCGAGATTGTCCCAGTCGAGGGGAAGATTCGAGCCCCTGGCGCGGCGCAGCGCTGTGGCCTGCTCTTCAGTCCAGAGCAGAAAATCCTGATCATAAAGCTCATTGGTTTTCGGCATCCGTCGCCTCCGTCACGCGACCTGATGGGCCCCGGGAGATTCTCCTTCAATCCATTAATAAGCCGCCGGAAAGATTGATCAATTCGCCAGTCATGTAGGACGCTTCGTCAGAGGCGAGAAAGGCGGCAATCTTTGCCACGTCTTCCGGCACTGAAACGCGCCCGATCGGGATCGACTTCTCCCGCTCTCTGGTCTCGGGCAGGCCGTAATGCCGCTGCTGCACTTCGATCGCGGTGCGCATCGCGGTGTCGACGACGATCCCCGGACAAATCGCATTGACCCGGATGCCGTGCGGCGCCATCTCGCGCGCTAATGCCTGGGTCAAGCCGATGACCGCGAATTTGCTGGCGCTGTAGCCGGCGAAATAGGCATTGCCGGTCTTGCCGGCCCAGGAGGCGAGGTTGACGATCGACCCCGAGCGGCGCGCCATCATGTGCGGCAGCGCGGCGCGGCTTACAATGAACACGCCTTCGACATTGACCCGCAGCATCGCCTGCAATGCCTCGAGCGGCATCTCCAGCGCCGGCCCCATCCAGGCCACTCCGGCATTGTTCACCAGGAGATCGATCTGCCCGAGACGGGCGACGACGGCCTCGACGGCACGGCTGACCTCGTCTTCGGAGGTCACATCGGCTGTCACGGCGAGACCTCCGATTTCCTCGCCAATCGCCTCAGCGGCTGCGCCGTCACGGTCGAGCGCGGCAATCGCCATACCCTCGCGCGCCAGACGCCGCGCGATTGCGCGTCCGATGCCGCCGCCCCCGCCGGTGACCAACCCGACTCTCCCGTTCAGCGCATACATGATCTCAATGCAACCCGAGCCGTTGGGAGGCGATGCGAGCGCCTTCGGCGAGCGACTTGAGCTTGGCCCAGACGACGTCCTCCGCGACCCGGCCCATTCCGGCGGAAGTATCGAAACCGCAATCGGTGCCGGCGATCACGCGGTGCGGGTCGCCGACCGCCGCTGCGAGACGTTCCAGCCGATCGGCGACGGCCTCAGGGTGCTCGACGAAATTGGTCAGGCTGTCGACAACCCCGCCGATGATGATCTGGTCGTCGGCGAGCGGCAATTTTTCGAATACGCGGTACTCATGGGCGTGCCGCGGATTGGCGAAGGGGAAGAAGAAGGCGCCGACATTGGCCTGTTTGATGACCGGCAAGATGTCGGCCAGCGGCACGTCGCAATCGTGCGGCCCTTCGTAATTGCCCCAGCAGACATGCAGCCGGACGCGGTCGCGCGGCACATTCTCCAGGGCCTTGTTGATCGTCGCGACGACGCGCTCGACAAATCCGAGGAAATCGCCAGTAGGGCGATCCTGATACGAGAGGTGGCGCTCGAGGGCCAGGTCCGGGCAGTCGAGCTGCAAGAGAAATCCGCGCTGCACGATCGTCTCGTATTCGGGTTTGAGGGCCGCGCCTAGTGCGTCGAGATAGGCCTCTTCGGTGTCGTAATGCTCGTTCTTCATCGCCCCGGCTATGATCCCCGGAGACGGCGCGGTCACGAACGGCTCGACGAAATGGGTCCCGGTGTCATCAAGCGCGGCCCGGAAGTCGGCGCATTCGGCTTCGATCGCCTCTGTGCCGAGATAGCGGATTTCGCCAATCGCCTTTGGCGGCCCCATGTTGCTGACCGCCTCCTTGGTGGCGAGCTGTTGCTCCATCATTTGCTTGAAAGCCGGATAGCGCAGCGCGTCGGCGCGGGTACGGCGCTGCCACGACCCGCCAAAGCCGCTCATGCGATGCCGGATATGGAGGAAGAACCCCTCCCGCTGCTGCTCGCCGTTGTTGCCGATGTCGACCCCTGCCTCGGCCTGCTTGCGCAGGACCGAGCGCAACGCCTCCTGGCCAAGTCTGTCGATCTCGGCGGCGTCGACCGATTCTCCTTTCGCTCGGCGCACATAGAGACGGGTCAGCTCCGGCGGGCGCGGCAGGCTGCCCGTATGTGTCGTCAGGATGTGGTCTTCGCTGCGGCGCATTGTCACTCCTTTTGGCTGAATTCCTGGGTTTTCCTGAGTGTAGCGCGAAAGCGGCGCGCCGCGAACGCTGCGATTGAGAATAAGAACGCTTGTCGTGTCGCGGTGTTTTTCGTAGCTTGTTGCCCTTCATCGCAACAACTGAAAGGAGGTGATCCTGTGTCTATCCCTAAACCGCGGTCATCCGCTGCCGTGACCAGGATCCCCGCTCAGCTGGAGGTCCTCGCCTGAGGGCGACGGCTCGCGGCCGTGATTGGCCGCCGGTTATCGGTTAACGGAAAGGCCGCCTCTCGGGGCGGCCTTTCTCATTCGCCCCAGCCTTTCTGATTGGTCCGGGGGTGCATTGGGCCTACCATCGTCAAAGCCTCTTTCGATCGCGGAGTGACCGCCATGCCCGACACGCTGACGACGAATTCGCCGATCATCGTCGCCTATCGCGCCGCGACTCCAGGTTCGGCGGCCGCCTCCGAGAAGGCGAGCCGGCTGTTCCCCAGCGGCGTCACCCATGATTCGCGCTATATCGAGCCCTACGGGCTCTACATCACGCGGGCGCAGGGGCCGCGGAAATGGGACGTCGACGGCAATTGCTATGTCGACTATTTCGGCGGGCATGGCGCGCTTCTGCTCGGCCACAGCCATCCGAAGGTAGTCGAGGCGGTCAAGCAGCAGATCGAGCGCGGCACGCACTTCGGCGCCTCGCACGAGACCGAGATCGCCTGGGCCGAGTGGGTTCTGAAGCTCGTGCCATCGGCCGAGCGCGTGCGCTTCACCTCCTCGGGCACCGAGGCGACCCTGATGGCTGTGCGGCTCGCCCGCGCCTTCACCGGCAAATCGAAGCTGATCCGCTTCAAGCACCACTTCCACGGCTGGCACGATCATATGACCTCGGGCTATGCGAACCATTTCGACGGCAGCCCGACGCCCGGCGTCCTGTCGGGGGTCGCGGGCGGTCTGGTGTTGGCGGAGCAGAACGACGCCGAGGGGCTCGCCCGCCTGCTCGAGGAGAACGGCGACATTGCCGCCGCGATCATCGAGCCGACCGGCGCCCATGGTGCGCGGCTGCCGATCGATCCAAAATTCCTGACTGCGCTGCGCGAATTGACCCGGCAGCACGGCGTCGTGCTGATTTTCGACGAGGTCGTTACCGGCTTCCGCGTCTCGCCCGGCGGGGCGCAAGCCGAATACGGCATCCAGCCGGATCTGACCACCCTGGCGAAGATCCTCGCCGGCGGGTTGCCGGGCGGCGCGGTCGCCGGCCGCAAAGACATTCTCGACCTCCTGGATTTCCAGGTCGCGAAGGCCGCCGACCGCGAGAAAATCTCGCATCAAGGCACGTTCAACGCCAACCCGCTCTCGGCCGCCGCCGGGGTCGCGGCGCTCGAAATCGTCGGCACGACCGATGCCTGTGCGCGCGCGAACCGCTACTCTGATACCCTGTGTCGCCGGATCAACGAAGTCTTCGAAGAAGAGCACGTGCCGTGGGCTGCCTACCGCATGTTTTCGAACTTCCACGTCTTCACCAACCCCGACCACCGGAAAATCGTCCCGACCCGCTTCGACCCGCTGGAGCAGCCGGCCGAGGCCCTCGCCGGTAACCGCCAGGCCGGGGTCGTGCACAAATTGCGATTGGCGATGATGACCGGCGGGGTCGACTTCAACGGCAGCCCGGGCGGCATCACCTCGGCCACGCACGGCGAGGCCGAACTGGATGACACCTTGAAGACGCTGCGCAACAGCGTCCGTATGCTGAAGCAGGAAGGCGAGATTTATTCTTAAGCTGCGGAATAGCGGCAGCGTATTCCGCCGCTTCCCTTTCAGCGGACGCAGCGCATGGCGGAAGGCGCTCCGCTATTCCGCCTAACCGCGGCAGTCCAGTGCGACCGGCTGACGTGCACCGGCGGGATCGCGCCGAACCATTCGGGACGCGCCCGTTCTATTTCTGCGGCGAGTTGCAGCAGCAGGTCCTCGCGGCAGAAATTGCCATAGAACGGCACGTCGATCGGCAACCCGTCACGGTCGAGCCCGGCCTCGCAACTCGCTGATGAGCGAAGCGGGCGCGCTCCTCTCCGTCAACAATATCGAGGTCATTTATAACCACGTCATCCTGGTGCTGAAGGGCGTCTCGCTCGAAGTGCCGGAAGCCGGCATTGTCGCGCTGCTTGGCGGCAACGGCGCCGGCAAGACGACGACGTTGAAGGCGATCTCCAACCTGCTACACGCCGAGCGCGGCCAAGTAACGAAGGGTTCGATCACCTTTGCCGGGGAGCGTACGGACGCTCTCGATGCCGCCGAAGTGGTCCGGCGCGGGCTGATCCAGGTCATGGAAGGGCGCCACTGCTTCGCACATCTGACGGTCGAAGAAAATCTGCTGACCGGCGCCTACACGCGGCATGACGGCCGCGCCCGGATCGCGGACGATCTCGACAAGGTCTACAGCTACTTCCCGCGCCTCAAGACCCGGCGCTGCGCCATCGCCGGCTATACCTCAGGCGGCGAGCAGCAGATGACGGCGATCGGCCGGGCGCTGATGTCGAGGCCGAAGATGATTCTGCTCGACGAGCCTTCGCTGGGTCTCGCGCCGCAATTGGTCGAGGAGATTTTCGCGATCCTCGGCCGGCTGAACGAGAATGAGCATGTCGGGTTTCTGGTGGCCGAGCAGAACACCAGTATCGCGCTGCGCCACGCCCGATACGGCTACATTCTCGAAAACGGGCGGATCGTGATGGACGGAACCGCTGCCGATCTGCGCAGCAACGAGGACGTCAAGGAATTCTATCTCGGGCTCTCGGCGACGGGACGAAAGAGTTACCGGGACGTGAAACACTATCGCCGCCGCAAACGTTGGCTTGCTTAAGAATCATGACGCGCCCCGGAAATTTCGGGCTGGTCTCGCCCGTTATCGGGCTCGTCAATGGGGGTGGAGTTGAAGGTGAAAATAGTATCTGGGTTGTTCGGGGCGGCGGTGCTGGCGGGGCTGGCCTTCGCTGCATATGCACAAGGGCTGCCGCCGGGCTCCTATCAGCAGAGCTGTAGGGACTTCAGGATGCAGGGCGGCACCCTGACTGCGGTCTGCCGTAGAGCCAATGGACGCGGCGATCAGCAGACGGCCCTCAATGTGACGCATTGCATCGGGGATATCGGCAACAACAACGGCCAGTTGGTCTGCAATGGCGGTCGGCCTGCTGCCCCTGTGCCGCCGCCACAGCGAGAAGCCCAGGCGCCTGGCTATCCGGGACCCGGATATGCGCCCCCGCCCGGGTACCCCACGCCGGGTTATGCGCCGCCGCCCCGGTACGGCGAAGAGCATGGCTATCGCGAGCGGTGCGAGGGATTACGGCATGAGGAGCACGAGCTCCGCGACAGGCTTGCCCACACCCCCTACGGTGAGGAGCGCGAGCACCTGCAATACCGCCTCGGCCAGGTCCGAGCCGAACGCGGGCGGTGCGGGCACCCCTGAGCCGCCAGTCAGTTTCGGTAGCTCGGATCGAGCTTGTCGGCGAGCCGCAGCAGCGCCGGCCACTCGCGCTGACCGGCGAGCGGCAGCTGGCCCTCGTTACCGCGCGGCCGCGCGGCCGACTGCTCGCAGGCTTCTTTTGACGGAAACAGGATCTTGGCGCCCGCCGCGGCAGCCGCCTGCATTTTGAGCTGCGCCCGCGCCGCTTGCTCGAAGTAATAGGTCAGCGAAAACGCCTCGGCGACGTTGCGGCCGACCGTCAACAGGCCGTGATTGCGCAACACCAATACCTGTTGCTGGCCGATGTCGCGCTGCAGCCGCTCCCGCTCGTCGAGATCGAGCGAGACGCCTTCGTAAGCGTGGTAGGCAAGCCCGCCATAAAAGCGCAGCGCCCATTGCGACAAGGGCAAGAGCCCCTCTTCCTGCGCACTGACCGCAATGCTGGCTTCCGTATGCGTGTGCAACACGCAGCGGGCGTCCAGCCGCACCATGTGGATGGCGCTGTGAATTATGAAACCGGCACGGTTTGGCTCGTACTCCGACGGCTCGATCTGATTGCCGTCGATGTCGATCTTCAACAGGCTCGAAGCCGTGACCTCGTTGAACAGGAGACCCATCGGATTGATCAGAAACTGGTCTTCCGCTCCCGGCACGCGCGCCGAGATGTGGCCCAGGATCAGATCATCCATGCCGAAATGGGCGATCAGCCGGTAGCACGCGGCGAGGTCCACCCGCACCGCCCACTCTGCCGGATCGATATTGCGCGATCTCGCAGAAAGCCGCGTCTCAAGCGTGTCCATTTGCTCTCCTCCAGCCAAACAAAATCAGGTCGGGGTGAACATCGGCACCGGCGGACCACCGTCGCTCGGCTTGAAGACGAGCCGGACCGTCTGCCCGATGCGGATCTCGTCGAGGTCGCAATCGACGATGTTGGTCATCATCGTCGGGCCCTCGCTCAAGGTCACATAAGCGATCGCATAAGGGATCGGCGCCCGCCGCATCACGCTGTAGGTGTAGACCGCGCCGGTGCCCGAGGCCTGCTGCAATTCGGTCTCGTCGCTGAAGCAAAACGGGCAGATCGCGCGCGGGTAGTAATGCACCTCCCCACAGGCCGTGCATTTGCCGATCATCAGCTTGCCTTCCTCTGCCGCCTTCCAAAACGCCTGTGTTTCTGGATTGGGCTGCGGGACCTGGATCTTGCGCTCCTGAGCCGGCATCTGCTCACTCCCTCTCCATGATCACGGTCGCCGCGCCGTGCCTGGTGCCGAGCGAGCCCCCGGTGCCGTGCGCCAATGTCAGATCGCAATTCTTGACCTGCACGGCGGGATGCGCTTCGCCGCGCAATTGGCGCACCGCCTCGACTACTTTGGTCAGACCGCCGCGGTTTGCCGGGTGGTTGTTGCAGAGGCCGCCGCCATCGGTATTGAAGGGCAATTTGCCGGTGCCCGAGATCAGGTTGCCGTCGGAGACGAACCTGCCGCCCTGACCCTTCTCGCAGAAGCCGAGATCCTCGATCTGCATCAATACCGTGATTGTGAAGCTGTCATAGATCGAAGCGTACTTGATGTCCCCGGGCTTGACTCCGGCCTCCGCAAAGGCCGGCGGCCCCGACCACACCGCGCCCGAATAGGTCAAGTCGATCTGACCGCCCATCTGGTGCTTCGGCGCTTCGCCGGCGCCGAGTATTTTGACCTTCGGCCGCTTCAGGCTTTTCGCGACCTCGGGACTGGCGACGATAATTGCGCCGCCGCCGTCGCTGATGACGCAGCAGTCGAGCCGGTGCAGCGGGTCGGCGATTATCGGCGAGTTGACGACATCCTCGACCGTGACGACGTCGCGCAGCATCGCATGCGGATTGTGCTGCGCGTGGTGCGAGGCGGCGACCTTGATCCAAGCGAGCTGCTCGCTCGTCGTGCCATACTGGTGCATGTGGCGCATCGCGCACATCGCGTACATGTTCGCCGTGGCCGGGCCATAGGGGTTCTCGAACGGGGCGTCGGGCGTGTTCTGGGCGGTGCGCGCGGCTGTTCCGGTCGCCTGGCCCTCGCTGCGCGGCTTTCCGGCGAGCGTGATCAGCGCGATATTGCATTTGCCGAGCGCGATCGCCTCGGCGGCATGCCCGACATGGATGAGGTAGGACGACCCGCCGGTATCGGTCGAATCCATGTGCCTCAATTTGAGGCCCATGTAATCGGCCATCGACAGGGGCCCGAGCCCCGGCGCGTCGCCAGCGCAGAAATAGCCGTCTATGTCGCTCTTGCTGAGGCCGGCGTCCTCGATCGCGCCCTTGGCCGACTCGGCATGCAACTGGGCGAGCGACTTATCCTCGGCCTTGCGCGTCGGATGCTCATAGATCCCGACGATATAAGCCTTGTTCTTAATGCTCATCGCGGGCTCGTCCTCCCCTCGCAATCGAAAGCAACGGTGCTGGGATGGGATACCGTTCCGCGCCCGCGGTCAACCCGGATTGGGATATGGCTGCTTGACTCACATGAAATCCGAGCCCATTTGGTCAAGTTGACCAATCAGTACCGGCAGAGCGCCAAGCTCGAGCAGGAGAGCAATGACGGAGATCGTGAGTTTGTATAACGCAAAAACCCATCTGTCGCACCTTGTCGAGCGCGCCGCAAATGGAGAGGAGATTGTCATCGCCAAGGCCGGCAAGCCAAAAGCGAAGCTGGTCCCGTTTCGCGAGGCGGCGCGGCGCGAGCCTGCCAATCTGCTTGGGATCACATTTATTGCGGAAGATTTTGATGACGCATTGCCGCCGGAAATTCAGTTGGCTTTTGAGTCAAATAAATGAGAGTTCTGCTCGACACCCATATCTTTCTTTGGTGGAACAGTGATCCGGGGATGATCTCTTGCCCGTTGCGGGAAGCGATCGCCGAACCCGGCAATCAAATCTATGTCAGCGCTGCCTCCGTCTGGGAAATCGCTATAAAGCGGGCGATCGGGAAGTTGGCCTTCGCGCAGAGGATCGTTCAGTCGATCCTTGCCCACCGATTTGAACTGCTGGCGATCAGCGGTGACCACGCAGAGTATGCGGCAGAGCTGCCGCCGCATCACGGAGACCCCTTCGACCGGATGATAATCGCACAAGCCCATCTCGAACGCATGCTGCTCGGTACTCAAGACACTAAGATCAGACCATACGGCGTCGGAACACTCGGCCTTGCGCCGGGCTGACCCTTTCAAGGCGGAAGCAGTCGACATTTCAATCTTCCTGCGGAGGTCGCGCCGGTCGGCGGGTTTGTCGGCAAGGCCATTTCCGCCCCCGTACTGCACCTTGGGGGTTTTCTCAGCGTTTTCGGTTACTTGCTCTATCTGCAGCCGTCGATGGCGCTCGTAGCGATAGGGCTGTTCGCGCCGCAATTTGTCTTCGTGCCGGTGCTACAGGCGGCGAAGCCGAAGCCGAAAGGCAAGCAGCCGCCGCGATCCGATTAGGTCGGCAGATACCGTTGTTCTGCCCGATCCTTGCAAGCGCCTAATACAGCATTCCTTACGAAGGCGATCCAATATATCGGAATATCGGGAAGAGTCGACCCCGCGCGTCCGGGTCCATCTCAATGACCTCATCGGCTGCTCCAAGGTAGCCCGGATCCGCCAAGATCACCCGCTCAATGAAATAACGGATCTCGCCGTCAAACTCAGCTCTGAGCGTCGGCACGCCATAATGATCGCGCTTGACGTGCGGAATTGCTTTCTCAATCGAAGCAAACATACTTAGCAAGCATGAGTATAAAAGGAGCCGAGACCTTCTCTTTCAGTTCATATCCGACCGGTTTTACCCAGAGACTCAGGGTGATACGCGGACAATTCAAATGGCAAATCACCACTACTCTGATCGCTGGATTGACGTTCGTTCTCGTGATTGGGACTGGTATGAAGTCGTTCGGCGATGGGATCCTGAGGTCGTAGAGTCGCTTTTCGGGCTAACCCCGGAAAAGCTCGAGCACGCTTACAAGGGATTAGCTGGGGAACAGGCTTCCTGCGATCCATTGCAGCGCTGGTACCAGCTCATCCAATTCGTCTCGGTTCGGGAGAGGGAACAGTTGAAAGGCGCCGCGTCGAGGGCCGAGACGCTGCGTGTATAAGGATCTATATGGAAAGGAACTTCCTCATCCCAACGAAATCTCCGGCACGATCATAACGCACATTCCCAGAAATCGAAGTACGCACCGACGTCCGCCGGTATCTGGAATTCGTCGTTAGTGGACAATGCGACTGGTTCCAGCGAGGATGGTTTCCGCGCGATTATTCGGCTGGTCGACTACCTCCACAGCCAGCAAACCGTGGCGTTCGTCATACTCGATAACGAAGGGCATGCGAGGAAGCTCAAACGCTCAATTAGGGCGCAAAAATCTATCCATCATGCGGGCCGTTACGTAACCCGGCCCGAGTTCATACGGATATGGGCTCGCTCTTTCGAGTTTGATAATTTCTCCTGCCACGAAATCGCGGGCGCACTCACCAACCCGGCGCCAGAGGGAATTGGTTTTACCACCAGTGAGGCTCACACTTCGCCTGCACTGCGGCGAAGCAACGGTCGAAGAATGGTTTACCGTTCGGCGGTCGCGGTCAATCCCGCATTCCGGGTGCCGCTAAAATGCCGGCGGGATCATCGGCGCCGGCACGATGTGCTCCTCGACGCCGCGAACGCCGGGGATGTTCTCGGCTGCGACGCGCAAGGCCTGCTGCTCTTCTTCGGGGCGGTCGTCAGCCACCCAGATATGCACGACGCCATCCCTGACGATGATGTCGGCCGCCCAAGCGTGAACCCACTCCTGCCCTTGCAACTCGGCCAAGAGCTTTTGGCGGATTGTGCGGTCGTCGGTGGCGGTATCGGCGCTCAGTCGACTTCCGGCCGCCGCCAGTGCTCGCACGAGGTTGGCCCGGCTGACGATGCCGACCAGCTTGCCATCGCTGAGAACGGGCACTCGCTTGATCCGTTTGGTCTCGAGCAGAGTTGCTATATCGGCGAGTTCGGTGGTCTCGCTGACAGAGGTGACCTCGCTCGTCATGACATCTCCGGCGGTACGCCCGTGCGATTTGACGTAAGCGCGGGCTAGCTCTTCGTCCGACCCGACCGTGTCGAGCCACCACGAGCGCCGGCGCCCGGTTCTGCGGTCGGGCGGGCGATCGGTTCCCATCTCGACGCGATGCAGCAGGTCGCCCTCGCTGACGATCCCGACAAGTCGATTCTGAGCATCTACCACCGGAACCGCGCTGATGCTCCGCTCGGACAGGATTTTTGCCACCTCCTGTACCGAGCTGTCGGGACTGACGGTGATCACATTGGTCGTCATTACATCCATTGCGCGCATCGGAGGATCCTCCCTTTAGGTCTGCCTATCGCAAGTCTACTTTACCACGCACGCCCCGGCTTCACACCTTCCACTTAACCGAACCGAGAAGATCTCACCCTGAGCATGGGCTTGACCGAAACCAGCGTCGCGCTGACGGGTTGTGTGCTCGTCCTCGCTGTCGCAATTTTCCTCGATCGCCGCCCCTACCGCCCGGGGAAACTCAACTACATCCCACTGATGATTATCGCCCTCGCGGCCATCTTGGTGCTCGGTCGACACCTGCTGGCCTTTTTCCTGTGACGCATTCGAACTCTCGGTCCCTCGCGAAAGGAGTTGGGTCCTCTTGGCGGAGCCGGAACGGTCACAGAGGTGACCTGACGCAGCCTCGAAGCCCCAGTCCATCTCGCGTGGCACCGAGGGTTCGATCCCGTTCCCTCCACCGGCGTGTCTACCAGGAGCCAAGTGCCGGCGGTGACCAGAGGGTGCCGGCGACAATGAGCCAGACCATCTGTTATATCGTTGAGCCTGAGCTCTACCAGCCTCTTTCTCGGGGACCCCGGCATGCCGTCTGCTCGTATTATCTTCTCCCTTACGTTTCCGATCGTGGCGGCGACCGTGCCGGCGATGGCCCAGGACGTCATCACCGAAAAGGCGCTGTCGCTCGATCTGGCGCTGGCCATCGCCTCTGCGGCTGTCGAAAAATGCCGCTCCGACGGCAACCATGTCAGCGTGACGGTCGTCGATCGCGATGGCCTCATCAAGGCGGTCTTGCGCGATGACGGAACGGGTCCGCACACGCTGACGACCAGCCGCCGCAAAGCCTTTACTTCGGTAACCTTCAAGCAGGCCTCGGGCGACTGGGCCAAACGGGTTCTGACCGAGCCGGCAATAGCAGGTCTCAAGGATACCGAAGGAACCATTGCTTTGGGCGGCGGGCTGCCCATCAGGGCAGGAAACGAGGTGATCGGCGCAATCGGTGTCAGCGGCTCCCCCGGTGCGGAGAAGGACGAAGCATGCGCCAATGCCGGCATCCAAAAGTTCGCAGACAAGCTCAAGTAGTCAGGTTGAGTTTTACGACCACGAGCGGGTCGCCCCGCTGCCCGGCAACTCGCGAAGCCCCACCCGCGCTAAACGCGGCAGCACTTCGGCACAAAAGAATGGCAACTCGTCGAGATAATTGACGAAGGAGACCGCGATGCCTTAAGAGCCCCAGCCCGGCCAGCCGCGTCATGTCTCGCGCCACCGTATCCGGGTCGGAGAACCGGGGAGGTCTCCCACGGTGAGACACTGCACTTTCCCGGGGCGGCCCCCACGGGTCAAGCCCGTGGGCTGAAGGCCCACGGATCTACCAATGCGGATGACAGAAGGAGTATCGGGCCTCCCCGTCCCATGCCGGGTTGCCCCACCGCACTAGCCCCCTGCTTTCGCAGGGGCAGGCTTTGTATCCGGTTCCTGTTTGTCGGCTCCCCGTTTTGCCGCCGGCGTCCTCCCCACCCCGCATCGCTGCGACGCAGTTGCCCTTGGCTAGCGGTTCCGCTCCTTGCGGCCCGAAGAGGACTTGCACCTCCCAGTTCAGTATCATGCGTGGCATACATGGGTCCTGGCCTTCGCCGAGAAGACGCAGGAGGAAACGCGGCCTTGAATCATCCCAATGCGTCGGAGCACTAGCGCCTCGATCAGCTATCGACACTTGGGTTGTTGAGAATGTGGCGGTCGGCTTAAACTTCGGCCGATGTAGGGCATGCGAGGTGTGATGGCTGATCGCAAATTTCGGGTTGTCGTCGCCGGCGCGGGCGTATCGGGGCTGTTCATGGCCGAGACGTTGAAGCGCGGCGCGGATTGATTTCACCGTCTATGAGAAGGCCGGCGAGGTCGGCGGCACCTGGCGGGACAACAGCTTTCCCGGCCTCTTTGTCGACGTCCTGTCGCGCCAATACGAGTTTCCGTTCCAGCCCAACTACAATTGGTCGCGCAAATATGCGCCGGCTACCGAGATCTGGGCCTATATCAAAAAGGTGGCGCGCGACCGCGGCCTCACCAAATTCATCCGCTTCAACGAGGAGATCGTCGCAGCGCGGTTCACCGATGGTCGCTGGCATATCGAGACGGCCAAGGGCAACACGGACATTGCGGATGTTTTCGTCTGCGCCAGCGGCTTTCTCCACAAGCCCCTTTTTCCTGACATTGCGGGGCGCGAGAATTTCGACGGCGCGTCTTTTCACTCGGCGCGCTGGGATCATAGTGTGCCCTATGAGGGCGGGCGCTGGGGCGTTATCGGCAGCGGCGCCAGCGGCGTGCAGATCACCGAGGCGCTGGCCTGGGCGGGCTGCGACGTCACCCAGTTCATCCGCCGCGCGCAATGGGTTCATATCCGAGAGAACCCGCATTCGACCTGGCGGGATCGTTTGAAGCTGCGACTGCCGGGCGGCTATCAACGCGAGCAGCGCCGGCTGTGGCAATTGATCATCGAGGGCGACGGGTGGCGCCTCAAGCCGGGGCCGCAGCGCGAGGCGATGGAGCGCGAATACAAGTCCTTTCTCGACTACATCAAGGACCCCGAGCTAAAGAAGAAGCTCACACCGGACTACAATCTCGGGTGTACGCGCATTCCGAAATCGGACAAGAACTATTACGAGGCGGTGCAGCTCCCCAACGCGCACATCGTCAAGGGGCAGATCACAAGCATCGTGCCTGACGGCGTCGTCATGGCGGACGGGACTTACGTCAAGCTCGACGTGCTGGTGTACGCCACCGGTTTCGATGCGCACGCCTATATGCGGCCGATGAACGTCACAGGCCTCAACGGCACGACGATCGATGAGGCATGGAAGGAGAAGATCTATTCCTATGGCGGCATCGCGCTGCCGGGCTTTCCCAATCTGTTCATGCTTTACGGGCCGTTCGCGCCGGTGAACAACGTGCCGGTGCCGTTGGGGCTCGACCAGGAGATCGCCTGCATCATGCGGCTCATCGGCGCATGCCCGCGCCCGCCGCGCCGCGGTCTCACCGACCGTCGCCGCGACCGAGAAATTCCTCGCGCGCCTCGGCACCGCCTTCCCCGGGACCGTCTGGGTCGGCGGCTGCAAGAACTGGTACACCAGCCAGCAGCCAACGCCGGTCCTGTGGCCCTTTCCGCAGAGCGAGCACAAGGCGTTCTTCGAGCAGGTGCCCGTGGACGATTTCCAGTTTATTCCCAGCGGGCAGGGGGACTGATCGCGCGGTAGCCGCCGAAGGCGCAGCCACGGTTGCCGACACTGCTTTGAGATGGTCCGATGCCTCTTCTGCATCTAAACGATTTCGTGGTCGTTGGCGCGGGCGCTGCGGGCCTGATGGCTGCCCGGGAGCTTGCACGCGCCGGCAAGAGGGTGACTATCCTCGAGGCGCGGGACCGATGCGGCGGACGCATCTACCCGCTGCCTGTCGAGGAATTCGGCTATCCGGCTGAAGGCGGCGCCGAATTTGTCCACGGCGCCGCGCCGGTGACGCGAGCTCTGATGCGCGAAGCGCAACTCTCGCTGTCGCCGCGCGGCGGCACGCGATGGAGCGCCCGCACGGGCAAGTTGTCGCCCAACGAGTCCTCGGTACCTCATATGGGCCGGTTCTACCAAGCTCTGGGTGAGGTGAAGGCCGATCTGCCGATCGCCGAATTTCTGGAGATGCAGTTTGCCGATCGGCGATACGACGAGATGCGGCGGTCGGTCACCCGGACCGTCGAGGGCTACGACGCGGCTGACCCGCGCCGCGCCAGCACTCTGGCGCTTCGCGACGAATGGCTGTCCCGGGACGACGGCCCGCATGGGCGGATCGCGAAAGGCTACGGCGCGCTGATCGAGCATCTTTCATCCGAATGCCGCAGGCACGGAGCCGCGCTCCATTTCGGCGCTGCAGTAACGGCGATCGACGACCTCCGCGGGCGCATTGCCGTGCGCTGCTGCCACGGCGCCATGTTCGAGGCCGACGCCGCGGTCCTTACCCTGCCACCCCCGCTCCTGTCCGAAATCGCGCTTCCGTCGGCGGCGCACGAACGGGGAACGGCTACTGCGGATATCGGGTTCGGCAACGTCGTCAAAATTCTTTTTCGCTTCGCCACGAAGTGGTGGGCCAATGATGGCGGGCGAGACCTTGGCGACCTGTCGTTCCTTCTTTCCGATGCCGCGGTCCCGACCTGGTGGACGCAGTATCCGGACGGATATCCAGTGCTGACGGGTTGGTTGGCGGGACCCAAGGCCGACCGGGTGTCGTCACTTGCCGAGGCCGCACTCATCGACCTGGGGCTCGCCTCGCTCGGGGAGATTTTCGATCTCCCTCCGGACCGCATCAGGAGCAATCTCGTCGCGGCGCGAGCGCTCAACTGGGGCAACGATCCGTTCGCGCGCGGCGCCTATTCCTATGCCACGCCGAGAACCCGCAAAGCGCAGTCGGTGCTGAGAAAACCGAACGGTCACGCGATATTCTTTTCCGGCGAGGCGCTTTATGCCGGTCCGGATATGGGCACCGTCGAGGCCGCGCTGGCCAGCGGACTAGAAACAGCGCGGATGATCCTGGCCACAGCACCATAGGCGCAGGCGACCCTTTGCTCAATTCGCGGCGGCGAGCTTGTCCTGGGTCTTCGTCTCGAAATCGCCGGCGTCGTGGCGCTCGTGCAATTGGCTCGAGGGCTCGCCGGAGAGGCGGTTGACCATGCGCCCGCGCTTTACGGCCGGCCGTTCGAGGAGCGTGTCGGCCCAGCGCTGGACATTCTTGTAATCCTGCACGGACAGGAACTCGGCAGCCCCGTAGAGCCAGCCCTTGGCCAGCCCGCCATACCAGGGAAAGATGGCGATGTCGGCGATCGTGTACTCATTGCCCGCGACATACTTGCTCTCCGCGAGGCGGCGATCGAGCACATCGAGGAGGCGCTTCGCCTCCATCGCAAAGCGATCGATCGCATATTCGATCTTGATCGGCGCGTAGGCGTAGAAGTGACCGAAGCCGCCGCCCAGGTAAGGCGCGCTGCCCATCTGCCAGAACAACCACGACAGGCATTCCGCGCGCTCGCCGGCCTCCGTCGGCAAGAACTCCCCGAACTTCTCGGCCAGGTGCATCAGAATTGCGCCGGTCTCAAAGACCCGGATCGGCTTGGGGCCGCTGCGATCCACCAGCGTCGGGATCTTGGAATTCGGGTTCGCCGCCACAAAGCCGCTGCCGAACTGGTCACCCTCGCCGATTCGGATCAGCCAGGCATCGTATTCCGCGCCCTTATGGCCGAGGGCGAGGAGCTCTTCGAGCATGATCGTGACCTTGACGCCATTCGGTGTGCCCAGCGAGTACAGCTGCAGCGGATGGCGGCCGACCGGCAGCTCCTTCTCGTGCGTCGGACCCGCGATCGGGCGGTTGATGTTCTCGAACCTGCCGCCGCTGGGCTTGTTCCAACTCCAGACCGTGGGGGGCGTGTAATCGGGCGTGTCGGTCATTCCTGAAGCTCCAAATGTCTTACGGATGCGCACGCGGACGCGATGCGCAATCGGCTCACCTTACTTAACAGGTCAGCTGTCGGCGCGCGCCTGACAAGGCGCAGATCACGGTAGCACAGGCAGCGCAGGTTACAAACCTTACGGGACGCAGGTTCATTACCTCGGTCAGCGCTGACCGAGATTGGTTAGCGTCGGTAGATATTGCTGCGCCACCTCCGGCGAGGAGGTCTGGACGCTAAAGCTGGCGCCTCCCGTGTGACCCGTTTCCCAGTTGGCTTCCCATTGGACCTGCACGTAAGCGTCGGTTCCATGCACGAGCTGCAGGGTGTCGTGCTCGGGAGTGGGGGTTCCGTATGACTGTACCGTAAACCTGTACTTTCCTGGCGGGAAATCGTGAAAAAAGACCGCGCCTTGCGGTAATTCGCCGACCGGCGCGCCATTCGCGTAAATGATCGGCGATCCCGCATAGACATTACCTCCCGTCGGATCCGCCTGACGAAAAAACCATACCCGTGCCATGCCCGGTCCAACCGCCGGAACCTGCGCTTGGGAGGTCGCCGCTGTCGGCTGCGGGGCGCAGCTCCCAAGCACAAGGATGCAGAGGCCGAGCCATATCGCAGCCATCAGACGATATCTGACCATGATCATACCCTCCCTTCATCGTTGATAGCGTCGGCGGGCACCGCCGGAGGTCCGGAATGATAGCAGGATGCTGGGGGGAGGTCGCAGCCGACTTCCGCACTCGCCGATCCGCATCTCGGTGAGTCAGTGGGTCGTGTTTTGTCCGCAATGGCAGGCATAAGCGGAAACCGCCCATCCGGTCCGCACCCTCCTGTTCCGGCTGTTTTATCAGGTCGAGATCAGGCATCGGCAAGTTCATTTTCATCTCATAATACCCGGTAGCAAAGACACAATCTGCAATATCCGCTTTTCCCGACTTGTTCCGGGCATCCACGTCTGGAGATCGCTGCGGCCGGGCGGAGGAAGGCGTGGACGGCCAGGACACGCTTGGCCACGGGGATCTTGGGTCGATCCCGTAAGCAGAGGTAGGCGTTGCGGTGGGGCGCGGGAAGGCGCAGGCTGCGGGCCAGCATCTGTGCGACCGGAGGAGCAGCGATGAGCGACAACGTCCAGGATTTTAATTTTCTGCAGGGCGTCAAGGTGGTGGATTTCACCCAGTTCGAGGCCGGCACGACCTCGACCGAGGTGCTGGCCTGGTTCGGCGCGGAGGTGGTCAAGATCGAGAACCCGGGGCGAGGTGATCCCGGCCGCCGGTTGCGCCCCGGCAAGCCCGACGACGATCCGTGGTACTTCCACCAGTTCAACGTCAACAAGAAGTCGCTGACGATCAATCTGAAATCGCCAAAGGGGCTCGATATCGTCAAGGAATTGTTGAAGAAGGCCGATGTTACGGTCGAAAACATGGCGCCCGGCACGATCGAGCGCTTGGGGCTCGACTACGAGTCGGTCAAAAAGCTCAACCCCGGCATCATCTATTGCCAGATCAAGGGCTTTGGATCAAGCAGCCCGCACGAGAAGGGCCTTGCCTTCGACATGATCGCACAGGCCGCCGGCGGACCGATCAGCGTCACCGGCGAGCCCGACCGCCCGCCGGTCAAGCCCGGCTTGAGCTTTGGCGACACCGGCACCGGCATGCTGATGGCGGCGACGATCCTCGGCGCTTTGCACGAGCGCAACCGCACCGGCCATGGAAGGCGGCTGCAGGTCGCGATGCAGGACGCGATGGTTCACTACATGCGCACCTGCTTTGCAACGATGGCGCGCACCGGCAGGGCGGCGCGGCGCAACGGCGCGAAGTCCGGCGGCGGCAATAACGCGCCGTCGGGGCTCTACCCGGCCAAGGGCGGCGGCCCCAACGACTATGTCTACCTGACCACCAGCCGGGCCAATCCCGAGCACTGGTCGCGGCTGATGAAACTGATCGGGCGCGAGGAATTGATCGACGACCCGCGTTTCGCCACCGGCGACGTCCGCGTCAAGAACGAAAAGGAATTGGACGCGATAATCGGCGAATGGACCCGCCAGCACGACAAGCGCGAGGCGATGGAGAAATTGATTGCCGTGGGCGTGCCGTCCGGCGCCGTGTTCGACACGATGGAATTGCACAACGAGCCGAGTTTCGAGGAGCGCGGCATCATGCAGACCGTCCATCACCACAACGGCGACTACAAGATGGCGACCTGGCCGGTGCGGGTCGATGGCAAGACGGTGCGGCTGAAGGGATCGCCGGCACTCGGACAGGATAGTGCGGAGGTTCTGCACAACTGGCTCGGCATCGGCGCGGCAGAGGTCGAGGCGCTGCGCCAGGAAGGCATCCTCTAACTGGGCTCCGCAATAAGGTGCCCCTCTCCCCAGGCGCGCACACGCGCGCGCCGAAAGGGGGGGAAGGTGAGGGTTTTGCCGCGGCCTCTTAAAAGAAGATGCTGATGTTCTTGGCGACGAGCACGTTCTGGTCGAGGGTTATCTTGCGGCTGCTGATGCGCAGGGCGCCGTCAGCGCGGCGCAGAGTGTCGCGCCGCGTGCCGACGTAGAAATCCTGCTCGGTCTCCGAGCGGTTGCGGTAGACGATGAAGTTCGAATAGACCTCGAGTTCCGGCGGGGTATGACCGGGGCCGAGCTCGATGTTGGCGATCAGGTGGCGGGTGCGGGACGGCGGGTCCTCCGCCCAGGCCATGCCGGTCTCCAGCCGCGCGACACGGCCCTCGAGCGTTTTTTTAGTCTCGTCCAATACGGCCAGTCCATCTTCCTCGGCGTTGTCGTCGACGTTGCGGCCCGGGTTTAGACTGGCGATGGCCTTGCTGGACCGGGGATAGAGGTTGCTCCTCGTCACCATCCAATAGCGGACGTCGTCGGTGAACAGCTGCAGCCACTCCTGGAACCGGCGCTCGTCCAACAGACGGGCTTCGCGGTAGAGGAACTGTTCGACTTCGCGGATCAGCTCGTCGCCCATTTTCTAGACCTCGGCCCAGCTCTCGGCGTCCATCATCCGGGCCCAATGCCTATAGAACTGCCGATGATTGCTCTCGCTGATGCGCAGATCGCTGGCCGACGCCTTGAGGTCTTCGTCGAAGCGCTCGTGGCCCAGCCCCATCTGGTTGTTCAACGTCATGCGCCGCGCCACGACGCCGCGGCAGGTACGGGTGCATTCCTGCCAATTGTCCATGTCGTCCTGTTCGAAGGTGCCCGACGGGCTAAAACCACGCACGCCGGCCAGCCGGATCGCCTCCTTGACATGCGGCGGGGCCGCTTTGTCGGCAAAGATCCAGGACCACACCTCGGTCTTGTCGGGCCCGCGCGGGTGCCACACGCGGAAGGTGCGCGAGGTCGCGCGCAACATCGAGAAGTTCGGGAACATCGTGCCGACGATCGGGTTGATCAGCTTTGCTCGGGGACCGAGCCGTTTGGTCCACCTCCGGGCGAATCTCCTTCTCGTATTCCAGAATCTCGGGCATTGGCGGATCGCCGACATCGTTCGGCCCGACGCAGATCAGAATGTGGCCATTACCGGGCGAGACCATGCTGCCGGTTGAAGTGGGCTTGGTCCCCACCCCGGCGCTGAACGCGGTCTGGATCGCCGAGAGGTGGGTCCACTGCACGTGGTAGGCGTCGCCGCCGAAATTTTCCGCCGGGAACTTCCAGTTGCACGGCATGACCCATTTATGCGTGCCGACCACCTCGATTCCGCCCTCGCGGCGATCGAAGAAAGTATCGAGGTACCAGGCCATTTCGCCGAGGTATTCGGGCAACGGCGGCGCCTGCGGGTCGAAGGTGGCGAACAGCAATCCCTTGTGGCCGTCCAGTTGCGCAACCGGCACCAGACCCCAGTTCTCGCGCTCCAATTCGCCGCGGTAGAATTCCCTCAGATACGGCACCCCGACCAGCCGGCCGTCATTGCGGTAGGTCCAGCCGTGATAGGCGCAGGTGAAGCTCGCGGCGTTGCCGCTATCGGCGCGGCACAGCCGATTGCCGCGATGCCGGCAGACATTGAGAAAAGCGCGCACCCGGCCGTCGTTGTCGCGCACGACCAGGACCGGGTCTTCGCCCATATAGGTCGTCAGGAAATCGCCTGGCCGGGGGATCTGGCTCTCATGGCACAGGAACAGCCAGCAGCGGGCGAAGATCCGCTCCAATTCCTGCTCGTATATCTCCGGCTCGATAAAGATGCGGCGGCTGATGAGACCCTTATTGTCATCGACCAGTCGGCTCATTTCAGTGGTCATCGGGGTGCCTCCTCGGTTCAGCTGCGCTCCGCTTCAGGCCCGCCGCGGCCTTCGGAGAGTGGCCCCGGCATCGACCGTCAGGATCGTCCCGGTGATGCCCCGAGCATTGGTGCGTGAAGACAGAAATACGTAGGCGCCGGCGAGATCGCCTGGCGCCAGCGCGATCTGCAACGGATTGTTGGCCCGCAGCCGCTCCTCGATGCTGGGATCGGCAAATTGCGAATGGCCGTCCTGCCCCATGAGCGAAAGCCCGCGCAGATCGGTGATCGTCCCGCCCGGCGCCACCCCGTTCACCCGGATGCGGGGACCCAGCTCGACGGCCAATTGACGGATCAACCCCACGACGGCGTGCTTGGAGGCGGTGTAGAGCGGCCCGCCGCCGCCCGAATTCGAGCCTGCCACGGACGCGGTAAAGACCATCGAGCCGTCGGTCTTGGCGAGTTCGGGCAACGCCGCCTTGGCGCCGAGGATGCATCCCTTGACATTGACGTCGAACAGCTCGTCGCAAGCCTCGGACAATCTCTCTTCGGGAAACTCGGCGAGCGACAGGAAATTGTCGAACACGCCGGCATTGCCGATAAAGACATCGAGCCGGCCAAATTCCGCCACGGTTTCCGTTACGGCGCGCTTGTTGTCGGCGAGTTGGGTGACTTCGCCGGTGACCGCGACGACGGCGTCGCCAAACTCGGCTCTCAGCTCTTCGGCTCGGCCGGGCACCCGGTCGAGAACTCCGACGCGTGCGCCTTCCGCGATAAAGCGCGCGACAACCGCCCGGCCGATGCCGGAGCCGCCGCCCGTCACCAACGCCACTTGCCCGTCGAGCCAACCCACGGTTCCATTCTCCTCAGCCGTTCAGATTCTTTCTATACCTCAAAGACACGGAGGTCGATCTCCGACCTCGGGAGGCATCCGATGCAGGATCTCTCGGTCGCGTTGTCCGACGGCAGCATTTCGCCAAGTGAAGCTTACCTGGACAAGACCCCTGTTCTGCGAGGACATGCGGGCACTCAGCCCGATCTGTTTCTGCGCTGGAACGCGATACCGTTGTCGGCGCAGGCAGTCGATGTCGTCGTCCACCTACACGGATTTTCGCAACAGGGCGGTGAGATGCCGCTGGCCGAAAAGGTCGACCGCAGCGGGCTCGATCTGTCCGGCAGGGCGCGGCCGACGCTCGCCATGCTGCCCCGCGGCAATTGGATCCGGCATTATTACTATGACTTTCCGGCGCTGCTGTCGGGCGGCATCGACCGGCTGGTGGATTACGGTGTGTCGCAATTCTCCCGCGCCGTGGTGTCCGCGGCGCCCGGCGCAATGGATATGTTCGCGGTGGATCGGTTCATTCTCGCCGCTCATTCCGGCGGCGGCATGCCGGCGGTCGACATTATTGCCGAGGCATCCCGGCCACCTGACGAGCTATACGTCTTCGACGGGCTCTATGGCAGGGACCCCGCGAGCGGCAACCCATTGCGAGGTTTGGAGGTCATCGATGCTTGGCTCGGCGACCGCCTGCGGCGGGAGCCCGAGCGCCAGGGCGCCCTGCGGGTGATCTATATCGAGCAGCAGACGGGCCCTTTCTCGCGCAAAGTGGCGGAACTGATCGCTCGGCATCTGGCGAGCGCCGAGCCGGCTCGGACCGAGAGCCTGGCGCGCCGCTATCGGGTCGAAGTCTCCGGGGTCCAGCACTCGCAAATCGCGCGGCGCTGTATGCCCGAGCTGCTGGCCGCACCGGACGCGCAGTTCAACTGGCTGGCATAGGCAGGTGCCTTGCCATTAGCATGGCCGGCCCGTAACTCCGAGGAGACGAGGAACATGGCTTTTTACGAACTCCGCCAATACAAGGTTTTGCCCGGCAAAATGGATGGGTGGGTCAGGATCATGGAGCAGGAGATCATCCCGTTCCAAACCTCGAAAGGGATGGTCATCTGCGGCAGCTTCCGGGGCGAGACCGACAATTCCGTCTACATCTGGCTGCGTCGCTTCGAAAGCGAAGCCGAGCGCGAAGCGCAATACAAGGCGGTCTACGAGAGCGACCACTGGAAGAACGAGATCGCTCCGCGCGTTCCGAACTACCTCGATCGCTCCGCCATGGTCGTGACGCGCATCATCCCCACCGCAGAGTCGAAGATGCGATAGCGGCCCCAAGATGGCCGCGCATCTGCCCGCCCTTAATCTGGTCGCCCAACCGGGGCAGCGGCGTGCCACGCTCGATCTCGCTCGGGAGATCGAGCGGCGCGGCTTTGCCGGCATCTCGGTTTCGAGCCAATACAGCAACATGGCGCAGTGCCTTGGCGTGGCATTCGCGACCGAGCGCATTCCCTTCGCTACCGCTATCGCGCCGATCTATGCGCAGACGGCCGAGGAATTCGCGCAGATGGCGGCCTACTTGCACGAAGTCTCAGGAGGACGGTTTCAGTTCGGCATCGGGGTCGCGCACCCGCCAAGCCATGCCCGGATGGGGGTGACGCCGGGCAAGCCGCTCGCCGACATCCGCGCCTTTGTCGCCAAGCTGAGATCCGTCGAGGGCATTGGCGCATTGCCGCCGATCATTCTTGCGGCATTACGCAGGCGCATGGTCGCGCTCGCCGGGGAGATCGCCGACGGCGTGGTGTTTGCGAACGCTTCCCTGTCCCACATGAGGCACGCGCTCGGTATCATTCCGGCAGCCAGGCGCGACGGCCCGAACTTTTTCATCGGCAATCGGATCCGGACCTGCATCTGCGACGACGAAGCTCAAGCCAAAGCGATATTGCGGCGCACCGTCACGAATTACGCGCTGATGCCGTATTACCGCAATTACTGGAAGGAAGCCGGCTACGTCGAGGAGATGACCGCGATCGAAAATGCTGTCGCAGAAGGGCGGACGGAGGACATCCCCAAATATCTGCCGGACCGGTGGCTCGCGGATTGCACCTTGTTTGGTCCGCCGGTCAAGATACGCGACGGGGTCGAGGCCTGGCGCGCCGCCGGGATCAAGACGCCTGTCCTGGTGCCGCTGTCCGCAGACGGCAATCAGAACACGGCGATCCGGCAAGTCTTCGGCGCATTTTAGGGTGCATTGGTGTCGTGCGAACTTCGAGACGCGCCTTCAAAGCGCTCCTCTCAGAGGAGCGACCTGGCACAGCCGCGGACCGTCTCGAAGGAGGTACCGCGCTTCTCCGGCTAGTTACTCGAGTTGACAGATGTTGGCGGGCTCCTCGCTATAGGCGCGTCGCGGTAAAGCCGACCGATCATGGCGATGACGTAGGGCGCGGCGGTACACGCCATCTCGAACTGGCGGTCGCATAAGGTCGGCGGCGCGGCAGGCTGACCCGGACGGCAGTCATTAATGGTTCCCGTTGGGATCGTTCGGTCTGGGACCCTGCTGGGTACCGCCCCCGCCGCCACTTCCGCCGCCACCGCTACTGCCGTTAAACTTCCCGAGATTGCCGATCAGCTGCTCGAAGAAACGACAATTCCCGGCCGGGCGCCGGGGTTGCCCGGGCGACCGGCGTGATCTCCTTGCCGTCTTCCAAAGCCTTATGGTCGACCGCCTTGACGACCCCCTGGTCGTCGAAGTTGACGACATAGACTTGCTGGTCGAGCACATTCGGCTCGAAGAAAGCGGTCTGGGAGGTTCGCCGGCTGATGTAATACCAGGACTTGTCATTGTTGAAGACGCTGATGCTCGACGGAGTGCCGAGGATTTTCGCAACCTCGTCTTTGGTCGTGCTGCCAGCATGAATCTCGGCAAGTTTATCGGGGTTGGGCAGATTTCCGCGCTGATCCACGGTTGGAGCGCAGCTGACAAGGGCTGCCACGCCGGAAACAGTGACGAGAAGAACGAACGATTGCCGTATCGAGAGGGCTAGGGGAGCGAACATAGATCACGCCACCGGCATTCTGTTGAAACCGACCAGGGCCACGCCCACTTTTCAGGCAAGCAGGTTTAACCGCGAGTTGTTGGTTGTCAACGGCCGCGCGTTCGCGAGCAGCTGCGGTGTTTTCCTTCTCCGGACACAATTCGGCCCGCGAGGCTGTAGACACCGCATATCGGCGCGTCGTGGAGCAGGCTCGCCAAACGGTGTTCTTCGCTGACTATGGCGTGCCGGATACGCTCGACGGCCGCTTTGAACTGATCTGCCTCCACGCGTTTCTTTATCTTCATCGCCTGAAGGCGGACCGACCGGAGGCGAAACCGTTCTGCCAAGGCTTTTTCGACCGAATGTTCGCTGATTTCGACCGTTCGCTGCGCGAGATGGGGGTCGGTGATCTGAGCGTCGGCAAGCACGTCAAGCGGATGGCTCGAGCCTTTTATGGCCGCATTCTCTCCTATGAAGCCGGGCTCGCCGGTGATGATTCGGCGCTCGCTGCAGCCCTCGCTCGGAATGTCTTCGGCAGTGTTTCTGCGCCGGATCACGCTGCGGATGACATGGCGGCTTACGTCCGCTGCGCGGTTCGAGGACTGCGCAGCCAGTCGGCGGCCGAGCTTCTCGCCGGTGATGTCTCGTTCGAGGTTCCGTCGGGTCGGTGTCCGAACGCGCTCTCCTACCTGCATGGAGAGACACGATGAGGCCCGTGGCGCCGGAATTCTCCCGGCTTGTAGCGCTTGCCCAATTGAGCGCACGCCCGTTCCGGCAGCGAATCGAAGCGAGTGCGGAGGAACGGGAGAAGCTTTCGCGGCGGCTCGACCTGATATCCCTCGACCGCCTCGTTGCCGAAGTAGAGCTCCGGCGGCAAAGCCCCGAGGCGATCCTTCTGGAGGCCGAATTTGCGGCAGAGTTCGAGCAGTGCTGCGCGGTGACCCTCGAGCCGGTTCGCGGGGCAGTTTCCGACCGCTTCTCGCTGGTTTACGGCCCAGCCCCGGAAGAGGAGCCGGAAATCGCGCTCACCGCCGAAGAACCCGCGTTCGAGCCCCTCGAGGGCAATTCGATCGACATCGGGGAAGCGGTGGCGCAGGAACTCTCTCTGGTGCTGCCGATCTTTCCCCGCGATCCCGAGGCGAGGATCGATCAGGCAGCGATGGCGGAACCGCTGCAGGGGCCCTTCGCGACACTGGCGCGGATGCGCAGGGATGCGGAATGTTGATCCTCGCAAAGCCGCTTCGAGGTGCCGAACTTCGCCTTTCGGGGAGTTCCATCATAGTTGCCGCCGCGCCTATTTTTGGCTAATTACGCTGCTTCGGCGCAGCGCCACCCCCAATCCCCGAGCTTCCAATGGCCGTTCCAAAAAAGAAAACTTCGCCATCGCGGCGCAATATGCGGCGATCGCATCATGCACTGAAGCCGGCCGCCTACGCCGAGTGCCCGAACTGCGGCGAGCTGAAGCGACCGCATCATCTGTGCGGATCCTGCGGCTATTATGACGGGCGGGAGGTCACCAAGGTTGCTTCGGAGGCCGGCTGACAACAAGACCGGGGTCAGGGGCACCAAGATGAGCGGCGGTGTCACGATCGCCCTAGATGCCATGGGCGGCGACCGCGGTCCCGACATGGTCGTCAAGGGGGCCGAGATCGCGCTCCAGCGGCATCCCGATGTTCATTTCTTGGTATTCGGAGCCGAAGATGAGGTTCGCCCGCTTCTCGCAAAGTTTCCCCGTCTCGCCGGCGCGGTTACGTTGCACCACACGAGCGAGGTGGTGGCCGATGACGCGAGACCATCCCTGGCATTGCGGACGGGACGGCCATCGAGCATGCGATTGGCGATCGAGGCGGTTGCCGAGGGACGGGCCGATGGGGTGGTGTCGGCCGGCAACACCGGTGCATTGATGGCGATCGCCAAATTCGTCCTGAAGACGTTGCCGGGCATCGACCGGCCGGCGATTGCATCGTTCTTTCCCACCCGGCGCGGCGAGAGCGTGATGCTGGACCTCGGCGCCAATGTCGAATGCGACGAGGAGAACCTCGTCCAATTCGCTCTGATGGGCGATGTCTTCGCCCGAACGGTTCTTGGTCTGATAGAGCCGACAGTCGGGCTGCTGAACGTCGGTTCGGAAGATATGAAGGGAAACGACGCCGTCCGCGGCGCGAGCGCGCGCTTGCGGAGCACCACCGCGCCCATCCATTTTTACGGCTTTGTCGAAGGAGACGACATTGCCGCGGGTACCGTCGATGTCGTCGTGACCGACGGGTTCAGTGGCAATATTGCCGTCAAGACGGCCGAGGGAACCGCCAAGCTATTCAGCGAATTTCTCGAGGCCGCCTTCCGTCACTCGCTGTCGGCGCGGATCGGGTACCTTTTTGCCCGCCGCACGCTGCGGAAGCTTCGGATGCGCAGCGACCCGCGCCGGTACAACGGTGCGATATTTCTCGGCTTGGGCGGGATTGCGGTCAAGAGCCACGGCTCAACCGACGCGTTCGGTTTTGCCAATGCCATCGGCGTCGCCGTCGACATGAAGGTGAACGGCGTTCTCGACAAGATTCGGGTCGAGCTGGCGCGCCTCAGTGAGGCGGCCTCCGCGCCGGAACCCGCGCTGTAAGCGCCTCGTAAATGACCCTGCGATCCCAGGTGGCCGGCTGCGGCGCCTATCTTCCCGAGCGCATCGTAACCAATCGCGAACTGGCCGGTCGTCTCGATACCTCGGACGAATGGATCCGACAGCGCACCGGGATCGGCGAACGCCGGGTCGCCGCCCCCGGCGAATTGACTTCCGATCTGGCCCTTCGCGCGGCGCAACGGGCGCTGGCGAGCGCGGGGATGAACGGCAGCGATCTCGATCTGCTCGTGCTGGCGACCGCGACGCCCGACAACACTTTTCCGGCGACTGCGGCCAAGGTCCAAGCCCGGCTCGGGATGATGCGAGGCGCCGCCTTCGACGTTCAGGCCGTGTGCGCGGGCTTCATTTTTGCGCTGTCGATCGCCGACAATGCGCTGCGGCTCGGCCAAGCCCGGACCGCCCTCGTTATCGGGGCGGAGACGTTTTCACGCATTCTCGATTGGGAGGATCGCGGCACCTGCGTGCTGTTCGGCGACGGGGCGGGCGCCCTGGTGCTGAAGGCGGTCTCTGCCGCGTCACCCGGCGGGCGGTTCATCCTCTCGAACCATCTGCATTCGGACGGGCGGCAGTACGATATTCTCTATGTCGACGGCGGACCCTCGTCGACCCGCGGCACGGGTTTCCTGCGGATGCAAGGCCGCGAGGTGTTCCGTCAGGCTGTTGCGCACTTGAGCGAAGTCATCGACGAGGCGTTGCACGCCAACAATCTGATTGCGGCGGATGTCGACTGGCTGGTTCCGCATCAGGCCAACAGCCGGATCATCGATGCCATGGGACGAAAACTCGGATTGTCTCTGGACAAGGTCGTGATGACCATCGAACGGCACGCGAACACTTCAGCCGCCTCGATCCCTCTCGCCCTTGATGCGGCGGTCGATGATGGGCGGATCAGACCCGGGCATCTCGTCTTGATGGAAGCGCTTGGCGGCGGGCTCAGCTGGGGCGCCAGCCTGGTGCGTTGGTAGAGGGCCGGGCAGGTCAAAGCTTTGGAATTTGACGTTATTTTTGCGCGGGTTTAACCTTCCACAAAAGAATGGGAGGACTGCATGGCCGGAGAAACCATTACTCGCGCCAGGCTCAGCGAGGCAGTTTATCAAGAGGTCGGCTTATCGCGCAACGAGTCGGCCGAGCTCGTTGAATCGGTGATCGCCGAGATTGCCGGTGCGCTCGAGCGGGGAGAGATGGTCAAGATCTCCTCGTTCGGGAGCTTTGCGGTGCGGCAGAAGGGACAACGCGTCGGCCGCAATCCGAAAACTGGCCAGGAAGTGGCGATCAGCCCGCGCCGCGTTCTCGTCTTTCGCGCCTCGCACTCCCTCAAGGATCAGATCAACCATGGTCTGGCAGAGCCCATCGGCAACAAGAGAACGAGGGGCGCAGCCTGAGACCATCCGGGTCCGTTGCGCGGCTTCGGGTCGAACGGTATGATCGGTTTTGTCGGCAGAGTCCGCCCGGTCGGAGCGTAGCGCAGCCTGGTAGCGCATCAGCATGGGGTGCTGAGGGTCGTGAGTTCGAATCTCACCGCTCCGACCAATCCTATCGCCCTCTCCGCCGGCGCGAGACCGACGTGGAGGATAAAGAGATGAACGCTCCCGAGCGGGACCGCGAACAACGCGACCTCGAACCTTGGCAATGGCCCGAGGAATACTGGCGCAAGCTCGTCAACCGCGTCCGCGCCGGGCGTAAGCTGCGGCCGGCCGAATGGCCGGGCGGCGCGCGGTGCGCCGTTGCACTGTCCTTCGACAGCGACCACGAGACCAGCGACCTGCGCGACGGCGGCAAATCGATCGGGCGCCTGGCGTGGGGCCAATACGGCAATCGGGTAGGCGTACCGCGAATTTTGAAGGTCTTGGAAAAGCACGAGCGTCAAGGCGAGCTTCTATGTCCCCGCCGTCACCGCGCTGCTCCACCCCGACGAGCAGCGCCGGGTCGTGGCCGAAGGGCATGAAATCGGCATTCACGGGTGGATTCACGAGCTGAATTCGGTCCTGCCACCGGAGGCGGAGCGCGATCTGATGAACCGGTCGGCCGATGCCCTCGAGCAGATCACCGGCATCCGGCCGGTGGGCATGCGCACGCCTTCCTGGGATTTCAGCAAGCACACGCTCGAGCTCGAGAAGGAAATGGGGCTGTTCTACGATTCGTCGCTGATGAGCGACGAAGATTGTTACGAGCTGTTGCTCGACGGCGAGCCGACCGGGGTCGTCGAATTCCCGGTCGAATGGGTTCGCGACGACGCGGTTTATTTTATGATGAACCGGTTTCAGTCGCTCCGCCCCTATACGCCGCCGAATGATGTGTTCGATATCTTCCGGCGCGAGTTCGATATGGCGTACGAGGAGAGCGGGGTCTTTCAGCTCACGATGCATCCCCACATCATCGGCTACCGTTCGCGCATCTGGATCCTCGACGAGATTATCCGCCACGCCAAATCGCGCCAGGGTGTCTGGTTCGCGACCCACGCCGAGGTTGTCGACTGGGCCAAACAGCACGCCGCCTGACCCTGTGGCCGAAGCGGGGCCGGCGCCGACGCGCTGCGGCTACGTAGCGCTGATCGGGGCGCCGAATTCCGGCAAGTCGACCCTTCTCAACCAGCTCGTCGGCCACAAGCTGGCGATCGTCACACCGAAGGCGCAAACGACGCGCAACCGGCTGCTCGGCATCGCAATCGAGGGCGCGACGCAGATCATCTATGTGGATACGCCCGGGATCTTTGCGCCGCGGCGCCGGCTTGACCGGGCGATGGTGGCGGCGGCATGGTCGGGTGCCGCGGATGCCGACGAAACTTTGTTGCTGGTCGACGCCTCTCGCGGCGTCGACCAGGACACCCGCCGCATCCTCGGCGCTCTGAAGGAGCATCGTCGCCGATCGATCCTCGCCTTGAACAAGATCGATCTGGTTCGCCGCGACCGGCTGCTCGGCCTTGCCGACGCGCTCTCACGGCAAGGCCGTTTCGATCCCATATTCATGATTTCCGGTCTCCAGGGAGGCGGCGTCGAGGACGTGAAACGGCATCTCGCCGTCGGCTTGCCAACGGGACCCTGGCTCTTTCCGGAGGATCAGCTCTCCGATGCCCCCGAGCGTCTGATCGCGGCGGAGGTTACGCGCGAGCAGGTCTTCCTGCAATTGCATGACGAGATCCCCTACGCCTCGACCGTCGAGACCGAACAATGGGAAGACCGGTCCGACGGCAGTGTCCGGATCGAGCAGGTCATCTACGTGCAGCGCCCGGGTCAGCGCGCAATCGTGCTCGGCGAAGGCGGGAAAAGGATCAAGAGCATCGGTGCGCGGGCCCGCGCCGAGCTCGAACAGATGCTCGATCGGCGCGTCCACCTGTTCCTGTTCGTCAAGGTGCGGGAGAACTGGGTGGAGGACCGAGAGCGGTTTGAGGCGCTCGGGCTCGATTACGACACCTGATGGAATGGCACGATAGGGCGTTTGTCCTGATGCTCGCCGCCATGGCGAAAGCGCGGCCATTGTCGAGCTTCTGACCGGAGAGCACGGGCGGCATGCCGGCCTCGTTCGCGGCGGGCAATCGCCAAAGCTGCGGGCGGTGCTGCAGCCCGGCAACGAGGTTGCGGCGGCGTGGCGCGGACGCCTCAGCGAGCACCTCGGCATTATCGCCTGCGAACTGGTGCGGCCTCATGCTGCGGGGCTGCTCGACGATCCCGACCGGTTGGCCGGTCTGACGGCGGCGGCTGCGCTCGTCGCCGCTGCGCTGCCCGAACGAGAGCCGTATCCTGATGTATTTGCGTCCTTCGAAGGGCTGCTCCGGGCGCTCGATTCGGGAACGGACTGGCCCGCACACTATGTCACGTGGGAGCGGGATCTGCTCGCCGCTCTCGGGTTCGGTCTGGATCTCAGCCGCTGCGCGGTATCCGGAGCGACGACCGACCTCGCCTATGTTTCGCCCCGCACCGGGCGCGCGGTCTCGCTAGCGGCAGGCCTTCCCTATCATGATAAGCTATTGAGATTGCCTGAGTTTCTGTGGTGCGACGAACCCGCCGACCGGCGCCAGATTGCGCTCGGCATGGTCTTGACCGAGCATTTCCTGGTTCATCACGTATTCGGCCCGCAAGGCCGGGCCCTGCCGGCGGCGCGGTCGCGGCTGGCCGAACGCATGCGGCGCGCGGCGACGGCTAGTACCATGGACGATTAGTATTTTACGCCGTCATCCACGCGACAGCGGGAAACCAGGGGCAAGGTTCAAGGGGTAATCCTGGACCCCCGCTTGGGCGTCGCTTGCGGGGTGACGGTCTTTTATTGAGGTTATTTTACGATGGCCGTGACCGCTCTTTCCGGCGAAATCCGCAATGTCGATTTCGCCGACGCGCTCGGCGAGCGCTATCTGTCCTATGCGCTGTCGACGATCATGTCGCGCTCCCTGCCGGATGTGCGCGACGGCCTGAAGCCAGTGCACCGCCGAATCGTGCACGCGATGCACCAGCTTCGCCTGGACCCGGCGTCCGGATACAAGAAATGCGCGCGGGTCGTCGGCGATGTGATCGGCAAGTTCCACCCGCATGGCGAGCTGGCGGTCTATGACGCGCTGGTGCGCCTCGCGCAGGACTTCTCGCAGCGTTATCCGCTGGTCGACGGGCAAGGGAATTTCGGCAATATCGACGGCGATAATGCTGCCGCAATGCGTTACACCGAAAGCCGGCTGTCGGCGGTGGCGCAAGCGATGCTGGACGGGATCGACGAGGATGCCGTCGATTTCCGGCCGACCTATGACGGCGAGGACAGCGAGCCCGTCATCCTTCCCGCCCGCTTTCCGAACCTGCTCGCCAACGGCGCATCGGGCATCGCGGTCGGCATGGCGACCAGCATCCCGCCGCATAATGTCGGCGAGCTCTGCGCCGCGCTCTTGCACCTGATCGAGCAGCCCGCCTGCGCGGTCGGCGAGACTCCATGCCCATATTCCCGGACCCGATTTCCCGACCGGCGGCGTCCTGGTCGAGCCGCCGGAAAGCATTCGGCAAGGGTATGAAACCGGCCGCGGCAGCTTCCGCCTGCGGGCGCGCTGGATGACGGAGCCGCTGGGCCACGGGCTCTACCAGATCGTCGTGACCGAGGTGCCGTTTCAGGTGCAGAAGGCGCGGCTGATCGAGAAGATCGCGGCCCTGCTCGAAGAGAAGAAGCTGCCGCTGCTCGCCGACATCCGCGACGAGTCGACCGAGGATGTGCGGCTCGTTCTCGAGCCGAAGACGCGCAACGTCGAGGCCGAGATGCTGATGGAGCAGCTCTTCCGGCTGACCGAGCTCGAAGTCCGGGTGCCGCTCAACCTCAATGTGCTCGACCCGCTCGGCGTGCCGCGGGTGATGAACCTGAAGGAGGCGCTGCAGGCTTTTCTCGACCACCGCCGGGTGGTGCTGCAGCGCAAGAGCCGCCACCGCCTCGCGGCGGTTGCCCGCCGCATGGAGATCCTGCGCGGCCAGATCATCGTCTACGTCAATCTCGACGAGGTGATCCGCATCATCCGCGAAGGCGACGACCCCAAGGCCGAGATGATGGCCCGCTGGGAGCTGACCGAGGTCCAGGCCGAGGCGATCCTGAATATGCGGCTGCGCGCGTTGCGCCGGCTCGAGGAGATCGAGATCCGCAAGGAGATCGACCAGCTCTCGGCCGAGGAAGCAAAGCTCACGGCGCTGCTGTCGAGCGAGAGGAGGCAATGGCGCGCGATCGCCAAGGAGGTCAAAGCGACGGCGGCCGAATTCGGCGGCGAGACGCCGCTGGGGCGCCGCCGTACCGAGATCGCCGCCGCGCCGGCGCCGATCGAGATCCCTGCCGAAGCGCTGGTCGAGCGCGAGCCGGTGACGGTGCTGTGCTCGGCCAAGGGGTGGATCCGCGCGGTCAAGGGGCACAACGCCTCGGCTGCCGAGCAAAAATACAAGGAGGGCGACGCGCCGCGCTTTGCCGTGGCCGCCGAGACGACAGACCGTCTGATCGTCTTCGGCACCAACGGGCGCTTCTATACGCTCGGGGTCGACCGGCTGCCCGGCGGGCGCGGACATGGCGAGCCGCTGCGGCTGATGATCGACCTGCCGAACGAGCACGACATCGTGGCGATGTTCCCCTACCGGCCCGGCATGGAGCTGCTGGTCGTCGCCAACGACGGGCGCGGATTTGTCGTCGACGGCGAGGAGGCCGTCGCGCAAACCCGCGCCGGCAAGCAGGTGTTGACGCCCGCCGAAGGCGCTGTCGCTCGAGTGTGCGCGCAGGCGGAGACCGGCGACGCGGTCGCCTTTGTCGGCGACAACCGCAAAATGCTGATCGTCAAGCTCGACGAGATCCCGCTGATGACGCGCGGGCGAGGCGTCATCCTGCAGCGCTACAAATCGGGCGGTCTCGCCGATTGCAAGGTGTTCCGCCTCGCCGACGGCCTGTCCTGGCGGCAAGGCGAAAACCGCATCCGCACCGAAACCAACCTCACCCCCTGGCTCGGCTCCCGCGGCTCCGCCGGCCGCCTCGTGCCCGGCGGCTTCCCGCGCTCGAACCGCTTCGGGTAAGCACCCTTCACTATCGGGGGATGACGGTTTTCTTACATCGCTAAATGACGCATCCTATCGCCGCAGCCAAACGGGGGACGGAATGCGCGCGCAACGACTGACGATGATCATCTTCATCGGGATGCTGCTCGGCATCGGGGTCGGCTATGCCTGCCACCAGTTGTGGCCGGATCCGCAGACGGCGAAGACGGTCGCCGGCTACATCTCGTTGTTCACCGACGTCTTCCTGCGCCTGATCAAGATGATCATCGCGCCGCTCGTCTTTACGACGTTGGTCGTCGGGGTGGCGCATATGGGCGATACCAAGGCGGTCGGCCGGATCGGCGGCAAGGCGATGCTGTGGTTCGTCAGCGCCTCGCTCATCTCGCTGCTGCTCGGCCTGATCATGGTCAACATCCTGCGCCCGGGCGACAACCTCAACCTGCCGCTCCCGGATCCCGGCGCTTCGACCAATCTCAACGCTGCCTCGCTCTCGTTGAAGGATTTCGTAACTCACCTCGTGCCGAAAAGCGCGGTTGAGGCGATGGCGAACAACGAGATCCTGCAGATCGTTGTATTTTCGCTGTTCTTCGGCGTCGCGGCCGCCTCGCTCGGTGAGCGGGCAGCCGGTGTCATCAAGATCATCGACGAGACCTCGCAGATCATCCTCAAGATAACAGGGTACATCATGGGGTTGGCGCCGATCGCGGTGTTCGCGGCAATGGCGGCGACCGTAACGACTCAGGGCGTCGGGATACTCGTCACCTACGGCAAGTATCTCGTTGAATTCTATTTTAGCCTCGGCGTGTTGTGGCTGGTGCTGATCGGAGCCGGGCCTCCTATTCCTCGGCCGCAATGTGTTTCGGCTGATCTCGCTGATCCGCGAGCCCTTCCTGTTGGGCTTCAGCACGGCCAGCAGCGAGGCCGCCTATCCGGTGACGATGGCGCAGCTGGAAAAGCTGCCGGTCAGCAAAAAGATCATCAGTTTCGTGTTGCCGATGGGCTATTCGTTTAACCTGGACGGCTCGATGATGTACTGCACTTTTGCAGTAATTTTCATCTCGCAGGCCTACAACATCCCGCTGTCGATCCCGCAACAGGTCACGATGCTGCTGGTTCTGATGCTGACCAGCAAGGGCATGGCCGGAGTGCCGCGCGCCTCGCTCGTCGTCATCGCCGCCACCCTGGTGACCTTCAACCTTCCCGAAGCGGGCCTGCTGTTGATCATCGGCATCGACCAGTTCCTCGACATGGGCCGCACCGCGACCAACGTGATCGGCAACAGTCTGGCGACCGCTGTCATCGGCCGCTGGGAGGGCGAGACGGCGGCGACGCTCGGCGTGCCGGCGGAGGCGCAAGCGGCCTGATGCTGCGCTTCCTGCTCGCCGTCGCGCTGCTCGCGGCTTCTGGGGCGCAGCGCCCAGGAGCTGACCGGAACCTTAAAAAAAATCAAGGACAGCAAGACAGTCACCCTCGGATATCGCGAGAGTTCGATCCCGTTCTCCTATGTCAACAAGGTTGGCGAGCCGATCGGCTATTCGGTCGACCTGTGCAACGCAGTGGTCGATGAGGTCTCGAAAGAGCTCGAAGGGGTCGAGATCGCGGTCAAATACAAGAAAGTCACCGCAGAGACGCGCATCCCCGCCGTGAAATCGGGCGAGATCGATCTCGAATGCGGCTCGACGACAGCCAATTTCGAGCGCAAGAAGGAGGTTGCGTTTTCGCCGATCTTCTTCGTGGCCGGCACCAAGCTCTTGGTGCCCCGCTCCTCGGGCATAAGTTCCTATCGCGATCTGCGCGACAAGACGGTCGTCGTGACCGCCGGCACCACCAACGAGGCGGCGGTGCGGGCGATCTCGGAGAAGCAGCACCTCGGCGTCAAGCTTCTGGTTGGCAAGGACCACGCCGAATCATTTGCCATGCTGAAGGACGGCAAGGCCGACGCCTTTGCCACCGACGACATACTGCTCTACGGCCTAGTGGCGACGGCCAGGCTGAGCGACCAGTACCATGTGGTCGGCGAATATCTGTCCTACGACCCGTACGGGCTGATGTACCGCAAGGACGATCCCGATTTCGCCGCCGTCGTCGACCGCACCTTCAGCCGGCTCGCCCAGAGCCGCGAGCTGGTGCAGCTCTACAACAAATGGTTTCAGCAGCGGCTGCCGACCGGCGAAACCCTGGACCTGCCGATGAGCCCGCAGTTAGAGGAAATCTTCCGCGTCGAGGGCGTGCCGGATTAGAATAATCACCACAGAGACACAGAGGACACTGAGAAGGCACCTACTTTCGTCATCCCGGCGAAAGCCAGGCGAAAGCCGGGACCCAGTTCTGCCATGGGTACCGGCTTCCGCTGGTATGACGAGGTGGTTGGGCCGGGTATGTTTCTCCGTGTCCTCTGTGCCTCTGTGTTAAAACTCAGTGTTTGACGGAGGAATAGGGCAGGATCGGCTCGCCGGCTTTGTACCCGTCCGGCCACAGCACGACTTCGCCCTTGCCATCGCGGAAGTCATCGACACTGGTGCCTGCGATGCCCTGGAACTGGATGGTCAGCACGCGCGCCTTTTTCCATTCGCCCTTCTCGCCAAAGGCGACGTCGCCGACCACAGTCTTGAAGGTATGGGAGCGGATGTAATCGGCAATCTTATCTTGGTCGAGGCTCTTGGTTTGCTCGACAGCCTCCCCCATTACCTGCAGATCGGCATAGGCCCAAGGCGCGAGGTAATAGCCGAGCGGATCGACACCCTTGCCGGCCGCCTGCTTCTGATAACGTTCCAGAAACTCCATCACGCCGGGGAAGCGCAGTTTCGGCGCCGGCAGCCACCAGTCGAAGGTAATGATGCCGTTGAGCATTGGACCAAGTGATGTTTTGAGCGACGTGCTCTGCGGTCCAGTCATCGTGCCGCAGCATAGCTTGGTGTTGAGCCCGATCTCGTGCATGGCACGGATCAAGCCGACACTGTCGGGCGGATAGGATGCGAAATAAACGATGTCGGGGCTAGTCGCCTGGATCGCCCGAATGATCGGGCTGAAGTCGGTCGTCGTGGGCGGGTAGGTCTTGTCGTAGACGACATCGAGACCGGCCTTCTTGATATTGACCCGGGCGCCGTCTGCAGTATTGCGCGTCGCCTCGCCGTCATCGACCGCCAATGCGATCGTTTTCAGGCCGAGCTTCTCCTTATTGGCCTTGACGATCGCAAAAAAGCCCTCGGAGATTGCCGCCCGCGGATCTGGCCCCACCGGCAGCATCGAGAAGTATTTCGGGTAATGGAACTCCTCGTTGACGTCCATTGCGAACAGACCCATGAACGTCTTGTTGTGCTGGATCACGACCGGCAATGCCGGGGCCGTGACGTTGGTGCCGTAGGCCGAGACGACGAGGTCGACCTTGTCGACGTCGAGCAGTTTTGTGTAGATGCCGGGCACCAGAGACGGGTTGGTCTGATCGTCGTAATAGACGAGCTTGACCGGGCGGCCGAGCAGCCCGCCCTTTTGATTGGTGTCCTCGGCCCAGATCTGCATCGCGAGCAGCCCCGAGGTGCCGTTGACCGCGAGCCCGCCGGTCAACGGCATGCTGAAGCCGATCGTGATCGGCGGCCCCGACGGCGCCTCGGCCAGGGCAGCGACGCCAGTCACCAGCATCATTGCGAGCACCGCAGCCGCTATGGCAATTCTTCTGACATATCTCCCTCCCCATTGCGAACAGCATGCCAGCTGCAAAACGTCATGCCCGGGCTTGACCCGGGCATCTATGAAAGGCCCACGCGGGCTGAAGCTGAGTATGGATTGCCGGGTCAAGCCCGGCAATGACGAAGGCAGGCAGCACACCCACGGGCGGGCATCAGCGCGGCAGCAGCGTCGTGCCCATCAGGAATTCGTCGATGGCGCGGGCGCATTGGCGGCCTTCGCGGATGGCCCAGACGACCAGCGACTGGCCGCGCCGCATATCGCCGGCAGCAAATATTTTGGAGACCGAGGTGCGGTAGTCGATGGTATTGGCGCGGACATTGCCTCGCTGGTCGAGCTCGACACCGGACTGCTCGATCATCCCGGGCCGGCAGGGGCCGAGGAACCCCATTGCCAACAGCACGAGATCGGCCTTCAAGGTGAAGGTGCTGTGCGGGACTTCTTGCATCACGAAGCGGCCGTCGGGGGTGTTTTGCCACTCGACGCGGACACATTCGAGTGCCGTTACGCGCCCGTCCTGCCCAATAGCTTGCTTGGTAAGCACCGACCAGTCGCGCTCGCAGCCTTCTTCCTGCGAGGAGGAGGTGCGCAGTTTCATCGGCCAATCGGGCCAGGTCAGCGCCTTGTTCTCGCGCTCCGGCGGCTTTGGCAGAATTTCCAGCTGGGTGATCGAAGCCGCTCCCTGCCGCACCGAGGTGCCGATGCAGTCGGACCCGGTGTCGCCGCCGCCGATCACGATAACGTGCTTGCCTTCGGCGGTGATCGTACCGTGCGGCGCGGCGCGCTCCTCACTGTCGCCGGCCCCGCGCTTGTTCTGCTGCGGCAGAAAATCCATCGCGAAATGAATGCCGTCGAGCTCGCGGCCCGGGACTTCGAGGTCGCGCGGGTGCTCGGCGCCGCCGGTCATCGCAATGGCGTCGAATTCGTCGAGCAGCGCTGTCATCGGCATATCGACGCCGACCTCGACCTCGGTGCGGAAACTGACGCCCTCCGCCGCCATCTGCGTGACGCGGCGATCGATCAGCCACTTCTCCATCTTGAAATCGGGGATGCCGTAACGCAACAGACCGCCGATGCGGTCGGCCTTTTCGAACACCGTCACCGCGTGCCCGGCGCGCGCCAATTGCTGCGCGCAGGCGAGCCCCGCGGGACCCGAACCGACCACTGCGACGCGTTTGCCGGTGCGCCGCGCCGGCACGACCGGCTCGATCCAGCCCTCTCGCCAGCCGCGGTCGACAATCGCGCATTCGATCGTCTTTATCGTGACCGGATTGTCGTCGATGTTGAGGGTGCAGGCCGCCTCGCACGGCGCCGGGCAGATCCGGCCGGTGAATTCCGGGAAATTGTTGGTCGAATGCAATGTCTTCAGCGCGGCGCGCCACTGGTCGCGATAGACGAGATTGTTCCAGTCCGGGATCAGGTTGTTGACCGGGCAACCCTCATGGCAGAACGGGATGCCGCAATCCATGCAGCGCGCCGCCTGCTTGCGATTCTCGGCATCGGGCAGCGGCTTGACGAATTCCTTCCAGCTGCTGCTGCGGATTTCCCGCTTCTCGTAGGGGCGATCCTGGCGCTCGATCTCAAGAAAGCCGGTCGGCTTACCCATGGGGGTAAGCTCCAAATGCGCCGGTCATTCGGCGGCCTCGATGCGGGCGGATTGGCGCTCGGCCTGCAATTCGAGAAGGGCGCGCCGATAGTCCTTCGGCGTGATCTTCACGAATGATGCAAGCGTAGTGTCCCAGTCTTCGAGCAGCGCGCGCGCCCGGGCGCTGCCGGTGAACAGGTGATGGCGCTCGAGCAGGATGCGCAATCTCGCGGCGTCGAAGCGCAGCGGGTCGCCCATGCCGTTGTCATGGACGTTCGGCGCGCGCTGCCGCGGCCGGTCGTCCGGGTCGTCATCGTCGTCGGGCTCGGCCGCGGCGAGCGGTTCGAGTTCGACCTCGCTCTGATTGCAAAGGCTCGCGAAGCGGCCCCGCGGGTCCCAGACATAGGCAATGCCGCCCGACATGCCGGCAGCGAAATTGCGCCCGGTATCGCCGATCACGACGACCACGCCGCCGGTCATGTATTCGCAGCCATGATCGCCGGTGCCTTCGACGACGGCGGCGACGCCCGAATTGCGCACTGCAAAGCGCTCACCGGCAACCCCCTCGAAATACGCCTCGCCGGCGATCGCGCCGTACAGCACGGTGTTGCCGATGATGATGTTTTCGGTCGGCTCGCGGCTCGCCTCGGGCGGCTGGCGCACGATCAGCCGCCCGCCCGATAGGCCCTTGCCCGTGTAGTCATTGGCGTCGCCAAAAAGCTCCAGTGTCACGCCGTGCGCGAGGAAAGCGCCAAAGCTCTGCCCGGCATTGCCGCGGAACGTCGCCCAGATCGTGTCCTGCGGCAGACCGGCATGGCCATAGCGCCGCGCGACCTCGCCCGACAGCATCGCGCCGACCGTGCGATGGACATTGCGGATCGGCCGCTCGATGCGCACCGGTTGGCGCTCGTCGAGCGCCGGCTGCGCCTCTGCGATCAGCTCGTTGTCGAGCGCTTTGTCGAGATGGTGGTGCTGCCGCTCGCAATTGTAGATCGCGACCCCGGGCTTCGCCGGCTCCTGGTAGAGCAGACGCGACAGGTCGATCCCCTTCGCTTTCCAGTGGTCGATCGCCCGCACCATGTCGAGCTTGTCGACGCGGCCGACCATCTCGTTGAAGGTGCGAAACCCAAGTTCCGCCATCAACTCGCGCACTTCCTCGGCGACAAAGAAGAAATAATTGATGACGTGCTCGGGCTGGCCGGTGAAGCGCTTGCGCAATACCGGGTCCTGCGTCGCAATGCCGACCGGGCAGGTGTTGAGATGGCATTTGCGCATCATGATGCAGCCGGCGGCGATCAACGGCGCCGTCGCAAAGCCGAACTCGTCGGCGCCGAGCATCGCCCCGACGACGACATCGCGGCCGGTGCGGAGCCCGCCATCGACCTGCACCGCAATGCGGCCGCGCAGCCCGTTGCGCACCAATGTCTGCTGCGTCTCGGCGAGCCCGATCTCCCAGGGCGAGCCGGCATGGGTCAGCGAGGTCAGCGGGCTGGCGCCGGTGCCGCCCTCAAAGCCGGCGATCGTGACATGGTCGGAGCGGGCCTTGCTGACCCCGGCCGCGACGGTGCCGACGCCGACCTCGGAGACGAGCTTGACCGAAATGCGCGCCCGCGGATTGGCGTTCTTCAGATCGTGGATCAGCTGCGCCAGATCCTCGATCGAGTAAATGTCGTGATGCGGCGGCGGCGAGATGAGGCCGACCCCGGGGGTCGAATAGCGCACTCCGGCAATGACCTTGTCGACCTTGCGGCCGGGCAATTGGCCGCCCTCGCCGGGCTTGGCGCCCTGCGCCATCTTGATCTGCAGGACGTCGGCATTGACGAGGTATTCGGTGGTGACGCCAAAGCGGCCCGAGGCGACCTGCTTGATCGCCGAGCGCATCGAGTCGCCATTGGGCAATGGCTTGAAGCGCTCCGCCTCCTCGCCGCCCTCGCCGGTATTGGACTTGCCGCCGATGCGGTTCATCGCAATCGCCAGCGTCGTGTGCGCCTCGCGGCTGATCGAGCCGAAGCTCATCGCGCCGGTCGCGAACCGCTTGACGATCTCGCTCGCCGGCTCGACCTCGTCGAGCGGCACCGGATTCATCGGCCAAGTTGAACGACATCAGCCCGCGGATCGTCAGGAGCCGCTCGCTCTGGTCGTTGATCGTCGCGGCAAAGGCCCGGTAATCGGCGGGCGAATTGCCGCGCACCGCATGCTGCAATTTGGCGACCGATTGCGGCGTCCAGGCATGGTCCTCGCCGCGCAGTCGAAAGGCGTAATCGCCGCCGAGATCGAGCATGTCCTGGTAGAGCGGGTTGTCGCCATAGGCGTTCTTGTGACGCGCGACCGCCTCCTGCGCGATCTCGCGCAGCCCCACGCCTTCGATCGTCGTCGCCGTGCCGGTGAAGTATTTCTCGACGAAATCGCTGGCGAGCCCGACCGCATCGAAGATCTGCGCCCCGCAATAGGACTGGTAGGTCGAGATCCCCATCTTGGAAATGACTTTGAGGATGCCCTTGCCGACCGCCTTGATATAGTTCTTCTGCACCTGTTCGGCGCTGAGCGGCAAACCGTTCTCGACGCGCATCTGCTCGAGCGTGGCAAAGGCGAGATAGGGGTTGATCGCCTCCGCGCCGTAGCCGGCGAGCGCGCAGAAATGATGCACCTCGCGCGCCTCGCCGGTCTCGACGACGATGCCGGTCAGGGTGCGCAGACCCTGGCGGATCAGGTGATGGTGCACCGCCGAGGTCGCGAGCAACGCCGGGATCGGCACCCGCTCGGCCGAGGTCGCGCGGTCGGACAGGATCAGGATGTTGTGCCCGGCTTCCACCGCCAGGGTCGCCTCATGGCACAGCCGATCGAGCGCCGGCGCGATGCCGTCCGCGCCCTCGACCGCCGGCCAGGTGGTGTCGAGCGTATCGGTGCGGAAGGCGCCGACCAGGTTCTCGATCGCGTGGATCTTCTTCAGATCGCCGTCGGTCAGGATCGGCTGCGACACTTCGAGCCGGTAATGCGTGCCGGCCTCGTGCCCCAAGAGGTTCGGCCGCGGCCCGATCATCGAGACCAGCGACATGACCAATTCTTCGCGGATCGGGTCGATCGGCGGGTTGGTGACCTGCGCGAAATTCTGCTTGAAGTAATTGTAGAGCAGCTTTGGGTTGTTCGACAACGCGGCGATCGGCGTGTCGGTGCCCATCGAGCCGACCGGATCGTCGGCATCGCGCGCCATCGGCTCGAGAAAGAACTGGATGTCCTCCTGGGTGTAGCCGAAAGCTTGCTGCTGTCTGAGCTGCGTCGTCGGGTCGTTGGCAGGGTCGGCACCGTCGCCCGAGAGAACTCCTCCTCGTGCTCTTCCGCGAGGTCCGGCAACTCGTGCAATTTGAACTGGGTCGCTTCGAGCCAGTCTTCGTAAGGATGCTCGGCGGCGAGTTTGCGCTTGATCTCGTCGTCGTCGATGATGCGGCCTTCTTCGAAGTCGATCAGCAGCATCTTGCCCGGCTGCAGCCGCCATTTGCGGGTGATCTTCTCCTCCGGGACCGGCAGTACCCCGGCCTCGGAGGCCATGATCACATGGTCGTCGTCGGTGACGATGTAGCGCGCCGGCCGCAGCCCGTTGCGGTCGAGCGTGGCGCCGATCTGGCGGCCGTCGGTGAAGGCGATCGCCGCCGGCCCGTCCCACGGCTCCATCAGCGCCGCGTGGTATTCGTAAAAGGCGCGCCGCTGCGGGTCCATCAGCGGGTTGCCGGCCCAGGCCTCGGGGATCAGCATCATCATCGCATGGGCGAGCGAATAGCCGCCGCCGATGACGAGAAGCTCGAGCGCATTGTCGATGCAGGCGGTGTCGGACTGGCCGGGCCCGATCAGCGGCACCATTTTCGCGAGATCGGCGCCGAGCAGCTCGGACGACATCGCCTGGCGGCGCGCCGCCATCCAATTGACGTTGCCGCGCACCGTGTTGATCTCGCCGTTGTGGCAGATGAACCGGTAGGGGTGGGCGAGCCGCCATGACGGGAAGGTGTTGGTCGAAAACCGCTGATGGACGAGCGCCAGCGCCGAAACCGTCAGCGGGTTGCGCAGATCCTCGTAAAAGCTTCCGACCTGCGGCGCCAACAGCAAGCCCTTGTAGACGACGGTGCGGGTCGAGAAGGACGGCATGTAGAGGTCGCGCAACGCCGGCATCCCGTGGCGCTCGGCCAACGCCGCGACGCTGTTCAGGGTCTGCTTGCGGATCGTCAGGATCTTGCGCTCGAAGGCGTCCTGATCGGCAATTTCGGGGCTGCAGGCGACGATCGCCTGGCCGATCCACGGCATCGTCTCGATGACCCGGGCGCCGAGCCCGGTCGTGTCGGTCGGCACGTCGCGCCAGCCGATGAGGGTCTGTCCCTCGGCCTCGATGAAACCCTCGACATGCTCGATCGCGATGGCGCGCGCCCGCTCCTCCCACGGCAGAAAGCACATCGCGACGGCATAGCGGCCGGGCTCGGGAAGGGTGAGCCCCTGGCGCATCGCCCAATCGCGCAGCAGCGCATCGGGCATCTGGATCAGGCAGCCGGAGCCGTCGCCGACCAGCGGGTCGGCCCCGACCGCGCCGCGATGGTCGAGATTGACCAGGATCTGCAAGCCGCGCGTGATGATGTCGTGCGATTTTCGTCCCTTGATGTTGGCGACGAAACCGATGCCGCACGAATCATGCTCGTTGCGCGGGTCGTAGAGTCCCTGTCCCTCAGGCAATGTCATCGCGTATGCTCTTCACCCAAAGCTGTTGGCGCACAAATGAACGCGTGCCGGCGCGCGATCCGGCGCAAGTGCCATAATATGCACAAGATCGGCGAGGACGCGAAGCGCTTTAACGCTGGGTTAAATTCCGCATCAACGGCTTAGCTACCTCCGACCCGCAGCCTCTCCGATCAAGTACCCCTCGGGCTCGCGGCGTCGAATTCCTGTGGCATAATGGCGCGGACGCCGCGCCGCCAGAGTGGCACACGCGGTCAGGTGAGGTCGGGCTAGCCCAACCGTATCGCCGAGGTGATCGAAATGCGGCGCCGAGATTTCATAGGCGTATTTTGCGGCGCTGCTCTGGCGTCGCCCTCGGTTGCCGATGCTCAACAACCCGGCAAATTCTGGCGGATAGGCCACGTGCTTGTGGCTCCACGAGAGCGGGGGGAGCAATCCGGGCGCAAGAGCTCGAAAGGGGACTGGCCGACCTCGGTAATGTCCCGGGTCGGAACATCGAGCTCTTGCACCGCTTTGCCGGTCCGCAGCCAGACAAAGTGCAGGAGGTTATCGTTTCGTTATTGCCTCAGATCGACTTATTGGTCGCCTGGGGAACAATAGGGGGAGTGGCGGCAAAGAAGGTGGCCGGCGGCGTGCCAACGGTGTTTGTGTCGGTAGGAGCCCCGGTTGAATTCGGCCTCGTCCAAAGTCTCGCTCATCCCGGCGGAAACATGACCGGCGTAACCTTCGAAGCCGCGACAGAGACATAGGGGAAGAGACTACAAATTCTCAAAGAGATCGTACCGGATCTCAAACGCGCGGCGGTACTGCGGGCCGTCGGTGACCCAAACGTCGGATTTGCAATGACGTCACTGGAAACGGCGGCGCCAGAACTCGGGGTTAGTCTCGTCTCCGTTGACATGAAATCGGCCGACGACCTCGAACCGGCATTTGCCAAAATCAAAACCAGTGAGGTAGGAGCCGTCTTGGAGATTGCTGGAGCCCTCACCTTTACTGTCGGTCCCGAGGTTGCCGTTCGCGCCCTCGCGGCCCATCTCCCATTGTGCTCCGCTTTTAGAGAGACGGTCATGGCTGGAGGACTAGTGAGCCTCGGCCCCGACTTTGCGGCAATGACTCGTCAGGCGGCCGCGCAAATCGACAAGATCATCAAAGGGCCAAACCTGCTGACATTCCCGTCGAGCAGCCGACGAGATACGATCTGTACATCAACCTGAAGACTGCGCGTTCGCTGAACCTTACCATTCCGCCGACATTGCTTGCGCGCGCTGACGAGGTGATCGAATGAGGCGACTTGGCACCGGTGTAGGACGACTAACCTTCCTCGCGGCAACCGAGCATCATTCACCATAGCCCTACGATATGCGGGGCCGTCGCGGTGCAAGGTCGAGTCCCCGCTGCGCATTGAAATCGGCATCGAACGATGACATTATCGTGCCGTCGGAATGGAGGCCGAGAGATGCGCACGACCCTCGCGCTAGACGACGAGTTGCTAGCCAAAGCTCAGGATTATACCGGCCTGCGGGAGAAGTCCGCACTGGTGCGTGAGGCGCTTAAAGCGCTGATCGAGCGCGAAAGCGCGCGACGATTGGCGCGTCTGGGCGGCAGTGCGCCTGATCTCACGCCGATCCGGCGCCGCCGGCCCAAGCCGGAGTGATCCTCGTTGATACATCGGTCTGGGTCGATCATTTGCGCGCCGGCGATCAAGTGCTTGCCGGGCTGCTTGAGGCAGGAGACGTTCTGGCACACCCGTTCGTGATCGGCGAACTCGCCTTGGGGAATCTACCGCGGCGCGATCAAACCCTGCGGGGGCTGCAAGACTTGCCTAAGGCCGAAGTCGCAACGGATCGGGAAGTCCTACACTTCGTCGATTGGCATCGGCTCTTCGGGCTCGGTATCGGCTATGTCGATGCTCATCTGCTTGCCTCGGTCGGCCTGACGGCGGGCGCTGGTTTATGGACGCGCGACAGACGGCTCGGCAGAGCGGCCGATCGAATGGGTTTGGCGGTTACGCCTCCGCGCTGACCAAATCCTGCGCTGCGGCTCACTCACGATCAGAGCGCGGGACCAGCGCGTCGAGGAGGGCCTGGATGTAGCCGTAGCAATAGGCGAAGGCGACGCCGGAGGGGTCGCGGCCGTCGATCTGCGGGACGTGGTCGGGCATCAGCATGTAGGGGTAGGCGACATCGCGATAGGCGGCGAGCGAGCGCGGCATGTCCATGTCGCCCTCGTCCGGGAACGCCTCCATAAAGTCGAGCTTCTTCCCCTTGATGTTGCGGAAATGCACGTTGAAGATCTTGCCGCGCTCGCCGAACCAGCGGATCACGTCGAAGATCTCGCGCGCCGGGTCGTCGAGCATCTCGGCGACCGTGCCCTGGCAGAAATTGAGCCCATGATAGGGGCCCTCGTGCATCTGCACGAAGCATTTGAGCCCCTCGACGGTGCCGAGCACGCGCGTCACGCCGCGATAACCGCGCGGCGTGTAGGGGTCCGCTCCCAATATGCCCTCTTGAAACGATACCGGCGTGGTCCGCTGCGCGTTCTGGTCGGCTCTAGCGGAAGATCGCGTTGCGCCATCCAATTGGTTATCTCCCTGCCCACAATATGAGCGCTTTATGGTTGACGTTGCTTAACCCGACGGACTACGTTGCCGCCAAGCGTCGGGAGGACTTCACCAGTCCGCAAACGGCGCGTAAAGAACGATCCAAAAAGCGGAGGAAACCCATGCGTCGACGAATTCAGCGCCTTCCGAAAATTATTTATCGCTTTGCCCTTCTTTTAGGCGCTGGGGTGCTGCTTTGTTCTAGCTTCGCCTTTGCCCAGTCGGTGCCGGTGCAGATGTGCAACCAAACTCCGACACCTCCTTGGTGCAGTGCGGTGCGGGGCGATCGGTCGGAGGGGTGGGTACCCCAGACGCGTTCGGAAGTCATGGCGCGAAATGGCATGGTCACGACTGTTCAGCCGCTAGCGGCAATGGCTGGTGCGCGAATTCTCATGCAGGGTGGGAATGCCATTGATGCCGCGGTTGCAACCGCGGCGGCCCTCAATGTCACCTACCCTGCGAATGTGGGTATTGCTGGCGACTTGTTCGCGATCATCTATATCGCGAAAGAGAACAAGATTTACCAGCTCAACGCCAGCGGCATCGCCCCCAGTGGACTGACGCTCGCCCACATGAATTCCCTCGGTTACAGCTGGAACCCCGCCAATTACGGCCCCGGTTCGGGGATGCCTCCGGCGGGGATCCTCACCGTGACCGTGCCCGGGTCCCTCTGGGGCTGGCAAGAGGTGCTCGACAAGTTCGGGACGATGACTTTCAAGGACGTCTTGGAACCTGCTATTGACTACGCGGAGAACGGGTTCCCGATTACTGAGGAGATTGGTAGCGGCTGGATTTTGCCCAACGCTCTACCGCTGCAGGGGTGCTGTACGCAATTGGACCCGGATTCCGTCAATACTTTTTACATCAACGGGGTTCCTCCCGTCGCTGGGACGATCTTCACAAACCCCGACTTGGCGCACACGTTTCGTCTGATTCAGCAGCAGGGCCGTAATGTCTTCTACAACGGAGAGATTGCTCGGGCCATCGTAGCCAAGTCCAACAAGCTCGGCGGGACGATGACGCTTCAAGACCTTGCGAGCTACAAGGGCGAATGGGTGACTCCTGCTTCGACCAGCTATCACGGCGATTTCACCGTTTATGGGACGACCGCGCCTTCGCAGGCCTGGGGCATCATGGAGGCAATGAACATCCTCGAGCAGTGTGTGCCCCAGTGGTATCCCGGCCAAAGCCTAGCTACGCTAGGGCCAGCGAATCCGCTGTTCTGGCACGCGTTGATTGAGACGAAGAAGCTGACCTATGCCGATGTGTACGCCCATAACGCCGACCCCGACGTCGTGCCGGTGCCGGTCGCCATGCTGACCTCGAAGTCCTACGCCGCGTCGCTGTGCAGCAAGGTCAACCCCAGCCAGGCCTCCGCCACCGCGCCTCCCAGCTTTGACACGGCTGTTAGCGGCGGCACCGGCGCTGCTGTCGGCGGCGACACGATTTATCTCTCCACCGCCGATCGCTGGGGAAATATGGTATCGTGGATTAACAGCAATTATGCCGGCTTCGGGTCTGGGATCACGATCCCTGGTTATGGCTTCATCCTTCATAACCGGGGCGGCTTGTTCACCCTGGATCCCAATAGCCCGAACATCATCGCGCCGCACAAGCGCCCATACAATACATTGTCGGCGGTATTCGTGACGCAGGATAGCATGCCTCTGCTGACGACGGGCCAGCACGGCGGCGACCAGCAGGGGATGGGGAACATGCAGGTACTGGTGAACATCCTCGACCTCGGTGCGAACGTTCAGGCCGCGGGTGACATGGCCCGGTTTACGCATAACCAGGTTGCCAACACCGTGCAGTTGGAGTCGCAGCTGTTCAATTTGGTCGGCCAACAACTGATCCAAATGGGGCATAAAGTGTCTTCTGCGGGGGGAGGAATCGCCGGAGGTTACCAGGGTATCATGTTGGTGCCCGACGCGGCTGGCTCGAACAACGGATTCTATCGCGCTGGCTCGAATTTCAGGGAGGACGGCGATTCAATCGGGTGGTAATTTCGGCGGTTCACCACAACACAGCGCGGGCGCCCCGGGAATGCCGCAGATCTGATAGGCCATATCCCGGCTCCTTGTTGGCCCGCCGGTGAGTCGGTCGACGTCGGGGCGACGCGCGCCGAGCGCAAGCACATGCTTGACAATGGGACATAGCGATTGCGGGCGCAGGTGGCGTCAGGCGCCCGCACCGGCAGGCGACGGGACCAGCGCGTCGATGAGGGCCTGGATGTAGCCGTAGCAATAGGCGAAGGCGACGCCGGAGGGGTCGCGGCCGTCGATCTGCGGCACGTGGTCCGGCATCAGCATGTAGGGGTAGGCGACATCGCGATAGGCGGCGAGCGAGCGCGGCATGTCCATGTCGCCCTCGTCCGGGAACGCCTCCATAAAGTCGAGCTTCTTTCCCTTGATGTTGCGGAAATGCACGTTGAAGATCTTGCCGCGCTCGCCGAACCAGCGGATCACGTCGAAGATCTCGCGCGCCGGGTCGTCGAGCATCTCGGCAACCGTGCCCTGGCAGAAATTGAGACCGTGATAGGGGCTCTCGCGCATCTGCACGAAGCATTTGAGCCCCTCGACGGTGCCGAGCACGCGCGTGACGCCGCGATAGCCGGGCGGCGTGTAGGGGTCATGCGGATGGCAGGCGAGCCGCACCTTGGCCGTGGTGGCGACCGGGATGACCGCGGCTAGGAAACGGTCGATCCGCTCCCAGTTCTCGTCTTCCGAGACGATGCCGGCCCGGGTCGGCGGCGCGTTGTGGTCGGCGCGGTTCCAGCGGAAGGCGGCGTTGCGCGAGCCGCCGCGCCCCGGCTCGCGCTCGGTGCGCGGAATGCCGATGATGCAGAGATTGTATTTGGCCGCGGGAATGCCGGCCGCGGCCAGCCGCTCGATCAGCCCGCAAATGCTGTCGATCTCGCGTTGCCGCTCGGGGTCCTTGCCCAATAGGATGTGTGGGCTTTCCGCCTCTTCGATCGGTCGGGACGACAGCGGCAATTGCACCATGTCGAGGGACAGGCCGAACCCCTCGACGTGCTCGCGATGCCGGTTCAGATCGTCGAGGCTCCAGTGGTGCGGGTTGCCAGGCGGGTCGACGCACACATGGGTAACCCCAAGCTGCGCCCAGACCTTGTAATCGGAATCGTCGCGCGGCCTGATTTGGGTCCCGACGTACACGAAACCCTCAGAAGAAGGCGAGCGTGCGGATTTCGATGCTCTCGCGCGGCCGGGCGTGCGGTGGGGTGGTCGGGTCGTCGAAGGCGGTGTGCGCCGTGAACCGGGCGCGGCCGTCTTTCATCGAGTCGTAGACCTTGAAGACCAAGGCCTCGTCGGGGCGCATCTGCGGGAACCAGTACCAGCGGTGCGCCGGGTTGTAGGTGATCGCGGAGGTCTGTCCCACGCGGTCCTGATAGCGGCGCTCGGTCACTACCATGTCGGACGGCGAGAGGCTCTGCGCGTCGGCGATCGCCAAGGGCCAGCACTCGACCGGATGGCGGATCGGCCGCCACACCTGCACGATCGCAAAACGACGCTGCAACAGCTCGTCGGCTTCGTCCGGCAGCAAATCGCGCACCCGCTTCGGCGCCGACCATTCGGTATAGTCGTTATGCACGCGCCGCACGACCTCGCGGATCTTGGAGGCCTCGCGCAGATCCTGGTCCGGCGTGCGCAAGGTATGGTCGAAAACGACGACGCGCTTGGCGCCGCTCTCGGCTTTCACCAGCGCCTCCATCTCCGGGTAATAGACCCGGCAGATCTCGTCCTCCTCGTAGAAGTCCGTGACATTGGTGTCGTGATGCACAAAACGGAAGCCGTCCCGCTCGAGGGCAAAGTGGTCGGCGCAAGGCCGGCCGTTGTGCAATAGGACGCGCCGCGGGTCCGACTGGCCGCCGCCAACCCGCGTATCGGTGGCGCCCGGCTCGCCGACCAGCGAGACCGGCATGCCGCCCGTATCGACAAAGTAATTGAGCGTCGCTTCGATCGTTTCCGGAACAGCGTCGAGCTCGGCGATCTGAACCATAAGGGGCTTCCTCGCATCAATTCGCGGGAAGATGATAGGGTCGCCCGCCGGCCGATACAACTCCAGGCGGGCGCATGGTGCAGCCGCCCCTTTTCCCTACAGCCACTTCTTGTAGCCGCGGCGCAGCGCCTTGCCGAGGCGAAAGGCGTTGTCGGTCCAGTCGCCCTTGGGCGAGGCGGGAGACACGGTCTTTCTTAGTTCCGTCAGCTGTTTGCCGAGCCGGTACGCATTATCCGTCCAGTCGCCCGCCGGCTCGCCGGCGTCTTTCAGCCGCTGCTGCAGGCGCGCTTTCAGGGCCGCCGCAGTGGCCCGCTCGTGCTCGGTAGCGCCGGCATTCTCGGCCAATGCGCTCACCGCCCGGAGCTTGCGGCGGACATCCGCCGCCGAGAAGATCAGTCTGGCGACCCGCATCATGGCAGTGCATCGGACCGGGTATAGCGGCGCCACGCGCTCATCTGGATGGCCGAGGTCAGGCAGTGGACGACGACCGGTCTGGTTTTGATTGCAAAGGCGCGGGCAATGCCGTCGGCGACATCTGCCTCGCTGCGGATCGTGATGCCTTCGGCGCCAAAGGAGCGGCCCCATTGCGCGAAATCGGGGTTGGTGAGCCTCGTGCCTTCCATGAACGCGCGCTCGGGGTAGCGCACATAGGAGTGCATGCCGATCGTGCCGTACATGCCGTTGTCGGAGATGATCATGATCGGGTGGGCGCCGTATTGGCAGGCGGTGGCGATCTCGTTGCCCATCATCAATGCGCCGCCGTCGCCGAGAAAGGCGACCACCTGCGTTCCCGGCCGGCGCAATGCCGCCGCCACCGCCATCGGCATGCCGGAGCCCATCGCGCCGACGACCGAGGAAAGAAAGATCTGCCCCTGGCGGAAGCCGATGTAGCGATGGACAAAGCTGCCGAAATTGCCGGCGTCGGTCGTGACTGTGGCGTCGGGGGCCAGGTGCTTGTCGACCTCGCAGACGATCGCGGCGAAATTCACCCCATCTTCGGTGGGCTCCCATTCCTTGGCCAGCAGTTTGCGGTGGATGGCGTGCAGCCCATCGACCCAGCCGCGGCGCTTGCCGGCATCTGCCGGAGCGCCACGTCGTAATAGACCCTTGATGACCTCGTAGGAGCTGCAAGGCATGCCGAGATCGGGGCGCCAGACGCGGCCCACCTCGTTGGGGTCAGGCCAGATATGGACGAACGGCAACTGCGGCTGTGGCGCCGTCGGAAAGCTGTAGGACTGGCTGACCGTGTCTGTCATGCGCTCGCCCACTGCGACCATAAGATCGGCGCGCTTCATCTCGCCAATCAGCGCCGGCGGCACGCGGATTCCCATATAGCCGCCATAATTCGGATGCGTCGCGTCGAACAGTTGCGGCCGGCGATGGGTCGGGCTGATCGGCAATACCCATTCCTCGGCAAAGCGGTTGAGATCGGCGAAGACGGCCTTGTCATGGACAGCGTCGGCCAATAGCGCGCCCCCGACCAGCACCAATGGCCGCTCCGCCTGGGCGAGCATCCGGGCCAGCCGGTCGAGATCCTCGCTGCGCGGACCAGCAACGACGCGCGGCCGAGCCGGGTTAAGTTCGGCATCGGTCTCCTCGTCAAAAATGTCTTCCGGCAATATTACCGCGACCGGGCCCGGTGTACCGCTCTCGGCGACATGGAAAGCGCGGGCGATCGCTTCCGAGGCCTGCTCCGGCTCGTTGACCTCGATGACCAGCTTTGTGACGTCGGACAATAGGCGTGAATAATTCTGCTCCTGCAACGCCAGCCGGCCGAAATCCTTACGCTCGACCTGCCCGACCAGCATCACGACCGGCGTCGCATCGTGAAAGGCCGAATGCAGCGAGACCATCGCGTTGGAGAGCCCGGGCCCGCGCGAGACCATCGCCACCCCGGCACGATCGCGCAGCCGCCCGTCCGCCACGGCCATATAGCCGGCGCCCCCTTCGTGCCGGCAGACGATGACGCGGATCGAATTGCGTTCGATCAGGGCGCTGGTCAGCCCGACATAGCTCTCCCCCGGAACGCAATAGACCTGGTCTACGTCATGCGCTTCCAGGCTTTCGGCCAGCAGTCGAGCAACGGTTCGGATCATTGGCGTTATCTCCAGCGGTACGCGGGCCGTCCGCTACGAATGAAGCCTCAGCACCACCCCTCTTAGCCGCAGCGTTTGCGTCTCGAGGGCGGCGCGAAGATCTTCTTTCGTGACCAGCTCGTTCATTATGACCATCTTCACCGCTTCGGCATGGGCCTCCGCTTGGCCCTGCGGAAGCCCATTATCGCGAAGATGCTTGGCATAAGACAAGCTGTCGAACGTGAACGCCATTTCACCGCCGTCTATGATGCGCAACCGAGTGTCGCCTGCGGACATGGCGAGATTGTCTCCACAGGCTTAAGATCAGGTATTGGAGCCGAGGGAGCAAAGACGATGACCACCCTACAGGACCAGATCGAGGCCGACTTCATCGTGGTCGGGGCAGGCTCGGCGGGGTGCGCGGTCGGGGCACGGCTCAGCGAGGACCCGGCGACCCGCGTGCTCTTGCTCGAGGCCGGCGGCGAGGACCGCAACCGCTGGATCCACATTCCGCTCGGATTTGGCAAGACCTTCGCCGACCCTTCCGTCAACTGGTGCTACGAGACCGAGCCCGACCCCGGCGCCGCGGATCGCCGCGTGTTCTGGCCGCGCGGCAAGGTGCTCGGCGGCTCCTCCTCGATCAACGGCATGGTTTATATCCGCGGCCAGGCCGAAGATTTCGACCATTGGCGCCAGCTCGGCAATACCGGCTGGTCGTTCGACGATGTGCTGCCCCATTTCAGACGCTCGGAGCACCAGATGCGCGGCGTCGATAAATTCCACGGCACCGGCGGACCGCTCTGCGTGTCGGATGTCGCGCAACACCGGATCTGTGAGGCTTTTATCGCGGCGACGATTGGGCTCGGCTTTCCCCGCAATGACGATTTCAACGGTGGCAGCCAAGACGGCGTCGGCTACCACCAGACGACGACCCGCAATGGAAAGCGCTGCTCTACCGCCGTCGGCTATCTCCGCCCGGCAATGCAACGCGCCAATCTCAATGTCGTCACCGGGGCCTTGACCGAGAAGATTTTGTTCAAAGGCCGCCGCGCGGTCGGCGTGACATTTCGCCGGGATGGCAGGCTCTGCACCGCTCGCGCGGCGCGCGAGGTCATCCTGTGCGGCGGAGCCGTCAACTCGCCGCAACTGCTGATGCTCTCCGGCATTGGGCCGCAGGAGCACCTGGCCGGGTTTGGCATTCCAGTCGTGCAGCACCTGCCCGGTGTCGGGCAAAGTTTACAGGACCACTACTCGGCCGCAATAAAGCTGCGCTGCAAATTGCCGATCACCGTCAACGACGTGATGCTCAGCAATGCACGCAAACTGAAGGCCGGTCTCGAATATTACATGTTCCACCGTGGCCCGCTGTCGATGATCAGCTCGCCGGCGGCGTTGTTCGCGCGCACCCGCCCCGAACTCGCCTCGCCCGACATTAAATGCTCGATCTCGCCGTTCAGCGCGGAGCGGCCGCAGGATGGGCTGCATCGGTTTTCCGGCTTCACGATGATTGCCTACCAGCTCCGTCCGGAAAGCCGCGGCGAGATCAAGTTGAAGAGCCCCGACCCGTTCGACGCCCCGGCGGTCTACCCGAACTATCTCGCGACCGAGACCGACCAGCGCACGATCGTCGCCGGTCTAAAGCTGTGCCGGCAGATTTTGGCGACCCCGCGGATGCAAAGCTTCATCGAGGCGGAATTCCAGCCCGGTTCGGCGGTCGAAAGCGATGAGGAGCTGTTGGATTACGCCCGGCGCCGCGGCGGGACGGTCTATCATCCGACCAGTACCTGCAAGATGGGTAATGACCCTATGGCGGTCGTTGATCCGGAACTGCGGGTCCACGGGGTGGACGGGCTGCGCGTCGCGGACGCCTCGATCATGCCCACAGTCGTCTCCGGCAACACCAACGCCGCGACCATCATGATCGGCGAGAAGGCTGCCGATATGGTCCGCCGTCCGGCCGCCCAGATTGCCGCGTGAATCGACTTGCGGGTATCGTTGTGGGAAGATGCCGCATGCCGTTGCAAGCCAGCAGAGGAGTGCGCCCGATGATCGAGAAGACCACGCAATCCGTCGCGAACCTGGGCTATCACGCCCACATCTATTACGACCCGACAAGGACGCGCGCCGTCGCCGAGCGAGTGTGCGCCGCGATCGAGGAGAAATTCCCGGTCGAGATCGACGGCTTCCGCGACACGCCGGTCGGGCCGCACCCGATCCCCAACGTTCTGGTCATTTTCAAGCCCGATCAGTTCGAACATGTCGTGCCGTATCTGATGCTGAACCGCAACGGGCTCGACGTGTTGGTCCACCCGCTGACCGAGGACGCGGTTGAGGACCACAGCGGTTTTGCGATCTGGCTCGGTAACCCGGTCGAATTGAAGCTTCACACGCTGCCCCACGGCCGCGGCGGCCGGCTGCCGAGCGGGGTGAGCGCGTAGGCCCGGATCGGCGAGCCGTATAGCACAGGAGGAGATAACGATGCAGTCTGACATCGATGATGCAGCCTTGGCATTTCTGCTCGCCCGTGCCGGACTTCGCCTGACCGACGAGCAGAAGGCCGAGCTGAAGTGAGTCTACGCCGGCATCGCCGCAATGGCAGAGCGGGTGCGCAAGCCGCGCGGCCATATGACGGAGCCGGCGCATGTCTATGACTTCACTGAAGAGGACCTCGCGTGAGCGGCGCGATCCCGACGATTGCCGAAGCGGCTCGGTTGCAGCGGCCCCTTCGGACCACCGGCAATGATCGCCGCCTCGGCGGCGCGCGCGTCGGCCAAGGCCCGCTCCTCGGTCACGTGCACAAAGGCGTTCAGCTCGCCGTCGAGCTTGTGCACGTGATCGAGACAGGCGCGTGTCAGCTCAATGGGCGAGAGCTTCTTTGCCGCGATCAGGTTTATTTAAATGGCTATTACCTAAACTGATTGTTGAGGACAAGGACACCTGTAGTCGAGCCGCCATTGGCGCTGAACAAAGCGTCCAGGCTGAAGCGCGCAGTGGCAGGACAGCCAGTGAAATCAATCATGATGCCGCCGCTTGCCGAGCCTCCCGCAGCGATGTCACCCATTGAAACCGGGCCTGAAGTATCTATAACCGGAGCGCACGGAGATCCGTAGGTCTGATTCAGTATAAAGTTGTCAATTTGGGAAGAAATAGCTGTTACAGTACCGTTGTTGTTAACATAAATATTCCACAAGCGGGCGTCCTGCTCGCCGGATTTGCTTGCAATACTTCCAGTGAGCACGGTGTTATTAGTCAAATTAACCCAAACCGCTGATGCCGGGTTTACTGTGACTGTAACCGTTTGGCCGCTATTGGTCATAGGCAGCAATTGCATCTGACGAGCCCATGACCCGTCTACGCCGATGGCTGAGCCGCCCAGCGTCACGTCGGTCGTGCTATCGAGAGCTGGAGCAGTCAAAATCATATAAGATGCGCCCGCATATTGTCTTGGTAGGTTTATAGTCGTTTTTATAGTATCTGTCTCGCTATTGTTTGCCAGAACCACGGCGTATGATCCATCATTTTCGTTAATAGCATAGCTGTGGAAACCATTGCCAGCCGGACCCGATTGTGTAGCGTTTTCGATAGTACCGTTCGCAAAGGCTTATCCCTCTGCATCCGGGACCACAAAATGTCGTAGCCGCGGAGGTGAGTTCGTGTTAGAACAAATCACGAACATAACCGCTTCCGGTGGTCACAATGACCGACTTTCCACGCTCCTTGATCGAGTTCCAACAGCGCTTCGGCAATGAGGCCGCGTGCGCTCAATATCTTGTAGCGATGCGCTGGCCCGACGGGTTTGTCTGCCCGGTCTGCGGTGGTGGTAAAGCCTGGCGGCTGCAAACCAAGGCCTGGACCTATGAATGCGCCAGCTGCGGTCGCCAGACCTCGGTCACCGCCGGAACCATCATGCATCACTCCAAACTGCCACTGACCGCCTGGTTCTGGGCGGCTTATCTGATGGCAACCCACTCCAACGGCATCTCGGCTCTGCAGCTGCAGCGCCAGCTCGCCTTCGGCTCCTACAAGACGGCGTGGCTGATCTGCGCCAAGCTGCGCAGCAGCATGCTCGCGCCCGGCCGTAGCTCTCTGGCCGGCCTCGTCGAGGTTGATGAAACCGAAATCGCGTGCCGCAGCAAAAACGACCCGGTCACGGGCGGTGGCGGGCGTAGCCATCAAGGCAAAATGCTGGTGGTCGGCGCCGTCGAGGTAGAGGCCGGCGGCCTCGGCCCCGGCCGCATCCGCCTGAGCCAGGTCGCCGATTACTCGGCTGCCAGCCTCCACGCCTTCCTCGCCGCCAACCTCGGCCCCGGTGCCACTGCCAAGACCGATGGCTGGTCCGGATATCCCGGCGCCGCCGGCGTCATCCACCATCCCCACGTCGTCGGCAAGATGGCCGCCCATATCGTCCTGCCCTGGGTTCACCGGATCTTCTCCAACCTCAAGGTGTGGGGCCCTGGGCGTCTACCACGGGCTGCGTCGCAAACACCTCCAGTCCTACCTCGATGAATTCGTCTTCCGCTTCAACCGCCGGCGCACCCGGCATGCCGCATTCCGATCCCTCCTCGGCATCGCCGCTGCGCACCAGCCTCTCCCTTACAATATGTTGATCTCACCGGAAGCAAAGGCATAAGGCTTCGTTCGCAATCCTCTCCCAAAGCACTAATCCATAAAACTCAGGCCGTATTTCCATTACATCGGGACCATTGTCTACCAGGATATTGGTATCCGTCGCCGCCGAGCCTGTACCGCAATAGATAGGTACATAACCGAAAGTATTATTATTGTACACATCATTTACTATATCAACCCCCTGGCCTCCACATTCGGCAATGCTAAACAAATACTCAAGGACCCACAACGACGACGCGAATGTATCACTTATGCCTGAAGCTCCGCCACCGGAATAATTATTAGCCTCTGCATTACGCCATTGGTGGGTTCCACCGACGTAGGTTTCCGCAAGGTTAACTGCTGCTGCACAATTATTCTGAAGGGTGGCGAGAGTCGTGCTACCCGTATCCAGCGATGCAAGCATACTGTCTACGGTAACACCGCTGGCAGTTCCACTACTTATGTAATAGTGCGAGGTAAGGAGTACCACCTTATTTCCATCAGCCATAGCAAAAGGGGCATTCAAAGTAAAATTAGCCCCTGCGGGACCGATATAAGTCGCAGTTTGACCTAATGTATTATAGAAATTAGTCCAATTGGTGAAGTAAGTCGAATTATTAGTAGGCTCATTGCCGTATTCAAATCCCCAGAGGTTGCTGCCTAATTCTCCGATCGCATATTGAGCTTCAGCAACCGACAGAGGCAGGTAGGTAGTCACTGGAATGCTTTTTTCATTGACATCGTAAATAACCCTCCAGCCTATTGCATTTACAAAAGCCGCAAATTCATCTACATCACCTGACGTGATACAATTACTAAGAGTCCCGTTTCCTGGAGGTCCGATGCCGCACCAATAAGTCGTGTCATTGGTATTACCTCCCATTCTTAATGTCCCTTTATTCCCAAGGAGTTTATTGTATATGTTAATCAGGTTCGTGTTACTTGATCTAAACATGGTTCCTTGCATAATTTGCTTTTCATAATGAAAACCCAAAAAACTATTATCGATATATCAATTGTCGCCACTGGAAACAGTTATCGTCTCGTTCAAAGGCGTTTGGGCTCGAGCAGTAGTGCCGCCCAGCAGAAATAATGCCATGATCGAAATAATGATCCCCACTGTTATTAGCTCATTATTTGTCGTATTCATTCCAAGATAATGAGTGCCTCCGTGTCCCCGGCGGCGGCGTACACAGAATGCGCCTAAGAGCGCCAACCCAGATCCGAGAAGCAGCAAGCTCGCGGGCTCCGGAACAACATCTATGGCCGCCGGCGCGGTCACAATCTGGTCAGTTGCAATGAGGTCAACATCCGGATCGAAACTCGGATCATTCGGACTCACAGAGAACAGGTCGTACGTCAATTCGATGTTGCCGTCAGCTGACTGCCCAGGTAATGCCGTGTTGGCGATCGTGAATGACCCCACCCCAGTACCTGTAGTTTCATCAAACGGCTGCGTGGCGGTCGTGCCATCAGCATAAATTCCCGGTCCAACGACAAAGAAGTTATAGAACGGCGGACCAGTGAAGTCCGTGAATGCGCCCAGCGCGGAGGGCGGAAGGAACTGAAAGCTGGTGGGAACCAAAAAATCCGCAGTGTTGGTAATTGAGAAGCCCCATCCTATAGTGGCGCCTGGCTCACCAATGATGACACCGTTTGGCGGCTCGAGCGTCAGAGTCGGCGTGGCCATCGCCGGGCAGGCAAGCAGGCCAAGTGCACATACTAAAAAGATTATTCTTTTCATGAACTCCTCCCGGATTGGGTTTTAACCCTTTGTCCCCTCGGCCCGCCCGCCTAGCCAGCTCACTCCTGGTACTACCATGGCAGGGTGTCAAGTTGTTATGAGATCGAGCGTCAGGTTTTTGCGAATAGTGGTTTTGGCGGGTCCATCGACTGATGCGCATTCGCCGTGCAAGAATGCCGCATACCGTCGCGGCCTGCGGGAGCGCCGCGCGATGATCGAGAAGACCACTCAATCCGTCGCGAACCTTGGTTATCACGTGCACGTCCTATTACGACCCGGTAGCGAGGCGGACCGTTGCCGAGAAGTTATGCGCCGCACTTAGCGAGAAGTTTGCGGTCGAGATCGACGGCTTTCGCGACACGCCGATCGGACCACCCGGTCGCCAATGTTCTGGTCGTCTTCAAGCCCGACCAGTTCGAACAGGTTGTACCCCATCTAATGTTGAACCGCGCCGGGCTCGACATATTGGTGCACCCGCTGACCGAGGACGCCGTCGAAGACCACAGCAGCTATGCGATGTGGCTCGGCAACCCGGTCGCGCTGAAAATGTACACGCGGCCGCGGCGGACGGCTGCCGAGCGAGGTAAGCCCGTAGGCGCCGGACTTGAGGGAGCACGACATCGCAGAATTGCCATAAAGCTGTAATATATACTTCTTTCAAGATCTTTTGAACAACTCAGATTTTGTCGCTGTCGATACCGCAATTTACTGATCGGCGCTCCGCTGTTATTGCTCGCTGTTTTCGCTGTTTTCCCGCTGTTATTTCACTGTTCCGGCACCGTCGCGGAACCAAAAAACCGAGAGTTTCTGCGGCTGACAACTGGACCCGCCGCTGTAATTTTTACGGAATAACAGCGAGATCAGCGGCGCGCGCAAGCAAGCACGATGCGCCCGGCTTGCATTTACGCGCCCAATCGCGCTCTGCTAGGCTGGCAAATCAACGCCGAGCTAGGAGGAGCCGCTCATGCCCGCGGAAATTGGTGACGAGGCTTTCGAATTTCTGCTGGCCCGCGCCGGACTTCGTCTGACCGACGAGCAAGAGGCCGAGCTGAAGGGGGTCTATGCCGGGATTGCCGCAATGGCGGAGCGGGTGCGCAAGCCGCGCGGCCATATGGCAGAGCCGGCGCATGTCTATGACTTCACTGAAGAGGACCTCGCGTGAGCGGCGCGATCCCGACGATGGCCGAAGCGGCTCGGTTGATCGCGGCGAAGCAGCTCTCGCCGGTCGAGCTGACGCGCGCCTGTCTCGATCGGGTGCACAAGCTCGACGGCGAACTGAACGCCTTTGTGCATCTGACCGAGGAGCGGGCATTGGCCGATGCACGCGCCGCCGAAGCGGCGATCATGGCGCCGGGCCCAAGGGGGCCGCTGCACGGCATCCCGATCGGCCTCAAGGACATCGTCGATACCAAGGGCATACCGACGACCTGCCAGTCGAAATTCCTGCAGGACAACATCCCGGACGCGGACGCCACCTGCGCCGAGAAGCTGGCTGCCGCCGGCACGGTGCTGATCGGCAAAACGACGACGCATGAATTCGCCGATGGCGGCCCGTCTTTCGATTTGCCCAAGCCGCCGGCGCGCAATCCGTGGAATACCGAGCACTTCACCGCCGGCAGCAGCAGCGGCACCGGCGCCGGAGTGGCGGCGGGGCTGATCCTCGGCGGCATCGGCACCGACACCGGCGGCTCGATCCGCGGTCCGGCGGCGCTGTGCGGCATTGCCGGCATCAAGCCGACCTATGGTCTCGTCAGCCGCGCCGGGGTCGCGCCGGCCGCTTTCAGCCTCGACCATATCGGCCCGATGGCGTGGACGGCCGAGGACTGCGCGCTGATGCTGCAGGCCCTCGCCGGCCACGATCCGCGCGATCCGGCCAGCGCCTCGCGGCCTATTCCGAATTATACCGCGCAGCTCGGCAGCGGCATCAAGGGCCTCACGATCGGCGTCATTCACCATTTCCACGAGACCGATCACAAGGTCAGCGACGGCACTCAGCGCGGCATCACGGCAGCGATCGGCGCCTTGCGCGATCTCGGCGCGGAGATCCGTGAAGTCCAATTGTCGCCGCTGCAGGACTGGCTGGCCTGCGGCTCCCTGATCTCGATTACCGAGCGCGCCGCGGCTTATGAGGAATGGGCGCGCACCCGGCTCGGCGATTTCAGCGAGCGGCTGCGCAGCCGATTGATGCTCGGTTCCTTTGTCACGGGCGTCGATTATGTCCAGGCGGCACGGCGGCGGCGCGAGCTTCGTGCCGAACTGCAGGCGGCGATGCGGGGGCTCGATGTCGTGCTGACCGCAACTCAACCGGCCGAAGCGGCCAAAATCGACGCCGTGCCGAAATGGGACCTGTTCGGCCCGCCGAACTTTACGATGCCGTTCAATGTCGCCGGCTACCCCGCGATCTCGGTATGCGCCGGGTTCGGTGAAGGCGGCCTGCCGGTGGCGATCCAGCTGGTCGGCAAGCCGTTCCAGGAGCCGACCTTGTTCCGCGTCGCCGACGCTTTCGAAAAAGCCACCCCGTTCCGCAACCGCCGCCCCGCGCTGGTCGCGGCCTGACGCCCCTCACCCGCCTCGCTGCGCTCGGCACCCTCTCCCGCGGTGCGGGAGAGGGGTTGGGACGCAACAAGGCATCCGGCTCAAAGCCCCTCTCCCGCGCCGCGGGAGAGGGGGGACCAAGCCCGCAGGGCTTGGTGGGTGAGGGTTCTCACCTTTTATTCGAAACCTGGCGTGGCCAGCATTGGCGGGTCGCCGACTTCGACCAGCTCGCCTCGGCCGAAGCCGTTGAAGCCGGTGCGCAGGCAGGCGCCGTAGGCGCCGAGCTGGCCGAGCTCGACCCAATCACCCTCGCGCATGTCGGCGGGCAGTCGAAACGGTCCGCGCATCCGGTCCGCGCTGTCGCAGGTCGGCCCAAACAGCGCGAAATCGGCCAGTCCTTCGCCCGGATCGCCGGCTTCCCCAAAGCGGATGCGGCGCACCGGAAAACGGAAGCCGAGGGCGCCGGCGTCGCTGAGATTGCCGTAGACTCCATCATTGACGTAGAGCGTGTCGCCGCGCCGCAGCTGCACCTGCACCACGACCGACCCGCCTCCCGCGACGAGCGCCCGCCCGGGCTCGGCCCACAGCCGCACACCCGCCGGCAGCTCGGCGGCGCCAGCCTCGATCGCCGCGATGTAATCGGCGAGCGGCGGCGGCGTCATGTCGGGGTAGCTGACCGGGAACCCGCCGCCGACATCGACGATGTCGACCGCAACCCCGCAGCCCGCAATCGCCTCGCCGGCCAATGCCATTGCCCGCGCATAGGCGTCCGGTTCGAGGCACTGCGAGCCCACATGAAAGGCGATCCCGAGACGGGCGGCGTGCGGTCGGGCCGCACCCAGGAGCTCGATGGCCTCATCGAGCGGTGCGCCGAACTTGCCGGACAGGTCATAGATTGCGCCGCCCTTGGGCAAGGCGAGGCGCACGAACAAACCCAACATGGGCGGATCGCCGACCAGCCCGACCGGTACCGTCTCCTGCAGGATCTTCGCCAGCTCGTCTGCGCTATCGAACGCGAAGTCCGTAACGCCATAGACATCGAAGGCGTCGCGGATCGCCGGCCGTGACTTGACCGGGTGCATGAAATGGACCTCGGCAATGGGCAACAGCTTGCGGATGAGCGCCACCTCGGCGAGCGAGGCGCAATCGAAATGGCGAACGCCGCCGGCCCACAGGGTCCGCAGCACGCGCAGCTCGGGGTTGCACTTGACGGCGTAGAGAACATCGCCAGGAAAGAGGCAGAGAAACCGCCGCGCGGCGTCGGCGATCACCGCCGGGCGCAGACACAGCAACGGATCGCTCGGCCGCGTCCGGGCGACGACCGCATCGATCGAGGGAAAAACAGCGCGCCCCTGCGGGCGGGAAGAAAAAAGACGGGCTTGCGCCATCGCACCATCCTCCGAAACCGGGAGGCGACATCCCGCTCCGCGCGCTGAAGGCGCCGGAGGCGGAATGACCGATCAGGGTGAACCGCCGCACCGGGCGAAGCGCCCGGTGGACGTCAGACGATGGTGCGAGGACTTCGCATCGCGTGCCGGAACATATCCGTTTCCCTTAAGGACACCGGCCCACAGGTGACCGGCTCGACCGAAAAGGACGCGTTACGTCGTAGCAGCACCCCTCGCAAAACGGGGTTCTAGGCACGTGCGATTGCGTCGGCGTCTAAAATAGGGAAAACGCCAGCCGATTCAAGCCTTTTTCGAAATCTTCAGCATGCCGGCCATCAATGCGTGTTGGTAGGCCGGAATAGGCCGGCCTGCCTTACACGGAGGAAAGAGCATCGCCGTCATCCATAGCGGCGTGACGATGTCGCCGTTCCTCGGCGCGGTGGTGGCCGATGAGATTGTGCGAGGACGGGAAAGGGCCGAGCTCGCCCATTTCCGGCCTGCGCGTTTCTTCAATTGACCTGACGACGCATACCCCTGGCCCGGGCGTCGTACTTTGCAGGGAGCTGCCGTGGGGTTAAGGTGCCGGACGGCCCATAAAGGAAACAGCCATGACAGCCATGATCGACATGCACGCCCATTGGCGGCCCGCCGAAGTCGCCGACGCCTTGCGCGCCCGTACCACGGAACCGCGCATTGTGCGCCATCCGGACGGCGTCGAGGTGCTGAAGGCTTCACGGATGGGCGAAGAGCCGCTCGCCAAGGCCTTCGATGACGTCGATTTCCATCTCGATCGGATGGACCGCCAAGGGGTAGAGACGAGCGTGCTGTCCCTTCTCGGTTCGTTCTGCTGGATCGAGGCCCAGCCGTCGGAAGTAGCCGGGCCGCTGTGCCGGAGCGTCAACGACGGGCTTTCCGCGATTTGTGAGAAGCATCCCGGCCGCTTCGCCGCCTACGCCGCGCTGCCCCTGACCGACATTTCGGCCGCCGCCGCCGAGCTCGAGCGGGCGCTCGGACTGCCGGGCATGATCGGGGCGCAGTTACCGGGCAACTACTTCCTGACGCGCAAGGACGCCGAAGCGATGCGTCCGCTGATGGAGGTCGCGAACCGCCGCCGCGCGGTGCTCTTCATCCATAACGGCCCGCGGCCGGGTGACGCCTATCCCAAGGTCGCGAGCGACACGGACAACGCACGCCGCCGCAACGGCACGCTCGACATGCAGGCGAGCCTGTCCTCGGTGATGGTGACATTGTCCCTGACCGATTACCTCGCGGACTACCCCGACGCGATGGTCCACGTCCACAATCTGGGCGGCAACATTCCTTACGAGGTCGAGCGCATGGACCACCGCTGCCTGCTCGACACGCCGAATGAGGAGCTGCCGTCGTCGCGCTTCCGCAAGGCGAAGGTGTATGTGGATTGCAACTCGTTCGGCCCGCGCGCGATCGAGGCGGCGGTGAGCCTCTATGGTGCCGAGCGCATCGTGTGCGGCACCGACGGCACCGAGTTCGGCTGCGACTGGACGAGGAAGGCGCTCGCGGACGCGCAGATCGGCGAGGAAGCGCGCGAGCAGATCCTGCACCGCAATGCCGCTGCGATACTCGCCCGCGTCGCAAGGACCGCGCAGCCCGAAAGCGCCGCCGCCTAAACCGTGCCGGGCCGTATTCCGTGCCCCGCAGTGCCCTTATTAAGCCGCTACCGGCAGACCGGCCGTCCATGGCGCCGCACCCGCTGCGAAGTTGCGTATCAGGAAATCCCGCAGAACGGCGACGCGGGAGGCGCGCGGGCGGCCGGGCGGCATCAGGACATTGAGCGCGGCCGACGGCGGGTTCCAGCCGACGAGCACGGCAACCAGGCGGCCGGCGCGCAGTGCCTCCCAGGCGAGGAAATCGGGCTGCAGCGCGATCCCGATGCCGGCCAACAGGGCACCTTCGAGCGCCTCCGCATTGGTGGCGCTGAGCGGCCCGCTGACCGTGACCGCCTCTTCGACACCCTCCGCGTTCGTGAAGTGCCACCGCTCGCCGGTGGCGAGGTAGGTGTAGCCGAGACAGGCATGGCGTTCGAGGTCGCGCGGCCGCTGCGGCGTGCCGTGCCGCGCAAAATAGGCGGGCGCGCCGACGACCCAGCGCCGAACCGGGCAGAGGCGGCGGGCCACCAGGCTCGAATCGGGCAGATCGGCGATGCGCACTGCGATGTCGATGCCTTGGGCGACGAGATCGACGATGCGGTCGTCGAGTTGCAGGTCGACCGAAACCTCCGGGTAGGCGGCAAGGAAGGCGGGCAGGGCCGGCGCTACGTGACGCAGGCCGAACGACATCGGCGCTGCCAGTCGGACGCGGCCGCGCGGCGCCGCCGATTTGTCCTGCGCTTCCGCCTCGGCTGCCTCGCTCTCGGCGAGGATGCGGGCGGCGCGCACCGCCAGCACCCGGCCGGTTTCGGTCAGCGCGAAGCGGCGCGAAGTGCGGTGGATCAGGCGCTCGCCGACGCGCGCCTCGAGGCGTTGCAATGCCTTGGACACGGTCGCACCGGAAATACCGAACTCGCCGGCGGCGCTGGCGAAAGAGCCGGTTTCGGCGACTTTGGCGAAGATCGCCCAGCTCTGGAGATCCGGAAGGGGCATCCTCACCCCAAAAATGAAAGCGTGTCTTTCCATTCTTTCTGTTTTTGGGGCACGGGTCGAGGACCATCTGGAATTAGGCATTTTTACCAGGCTTTACTCGGGCCGAAGCACCACGCGACCTACACTGCCTGCCTTCGGCCCTAGACCGGATGGGCCAGCTACTGAGGAGATCACCATGTCCAAGCTCGAAATGCTGAGTCCAGAGAACCATGCGATCGCTCTCGTCGACTATCAGCCGGCGATGTACCAAGGCGTGCAATCGCACGATCGTTTGGTGACCTTTAATAATGTCCAGGTTCTGGCGAAGACCGCGAAGCTCTTCGGCGTCCCGACGATCATCACATCGGTAGCGCAGGATACGTTTTCCGGACCGTTCATGCCGGAGATCACCAGCCTGTTCCCAGAGCATACCGTCATCGACCGCACGTCGATGAATGCCTGGCTCGACGCAAAATTTCGCGAGGCCGTGCACTCAACCGGCCGAAAGAAGATCGCCCTCGCCGGCCTGTGGACCGAGGCCTGCGTGATGTTTGCAGGGCTCGAACTCCTGAAGGAAGGCTTCGAGGTCTATGTCCCGGCAGATGCCTGCGCCGACGTCTCGCCCGAAGCACATCAGCGTGCAATGGATCGGCTTGTCCAAGCCGGCGCGGTGCCCATTACGTCGCTGCAATATGTCTTCGAGCTGCAGCAGGATTGGGCGCGCTCCGAGACTTACGAAGGCGTTATGGACATCCTGAAGGCGCACTCGCCTTACGGTATCCAGGTGCGGTTCTCCAAATGGGCACTGGGCGAAGACGCCTCGGAGGCCGGTCCGGCGCCCAGACGCTAATCCGTTGGCCGGCCAGCTCTGCAGCCCTGCGAGGCGCGATCGGCGGGGCTGCAGATCGCACCAAAGCCGCGCGCATTAACCATTCCACTGAGCGCACGATCATGAACAGCTCCAACACGACACCTGAACTTATTCTCCATCGCGGCTTGTTTACGACACTCGACCGCGCCAATCCGACAGCCACTGCCGTCGCGATCACGGACGGGAAATTCTCTGCGGTGGGCCGCGACAGTGACGTGATGAAGCTCGCCGGCAAACAGACCAAGATTATCGATCTCAAAGGCCGGCGCGTTCTTCCCGGCCTGATCGACAACCATCTCCACATCATTCGCGGCGGGCTCAATTTCAATATGGAGCTGCGCTGGGACGGCGTGCGCTCGCTGGCCGATGCGATGGCGATGCTAAAGCGGCAGGTGGCGGTCACGCCGCCGCCGCAATGGGTGCGGGTGGTGGGCGGCTTTACCGAGCACCAGTTCGACGAGAAGCGGTTGCCGACACTGGACGAGATCAACGCGGTGGCTCCCGATACGCCGGTCTTCCTCCTGCATCTCTACGATCGCGCGCTGCTAAACAAGGCGGCGTTGCGCGCAATCGGCTACACCGCGGAGACGCCGGTGCCGCCGGGCGGCGAAATGGTGCTCGACAGCTACGACAATCCGACCGGGCTGCTGCTGGCGAAACCGAATGCCGGTATTCTTTACGCGACCCTCGCCCGGGGTCCGAAACTGCCGTTCGACTATCAGGTCAACTCGACGCGGCACTTCATGCGGGAACTGAACCGGCTCGGGGTGACCGGCGCGATCGACGCGGGCGGCGGCTTCCAGAACTACCCCGAGGACTACGCAGTCGTCGAAAAGCTCGCCGCCGAAGGCCAGCTCACCGTCCGCATCGCCTACAACCTGTTCACGCAGAAACCCAAGGGCGAGAAGGACGATTTCCTCAACTGGACGAAGAACTCGAAATATCAACAGGGCACGGATTATTTCCGCCACAACGGTGGCGGTGAGATGCTGGTCTTCTCCGCCGCCGATTTCGAGGATTTCCGCCAGCCGCGGCCCGACATGCCGGGAGAAATGGAGGGAGAGCTCGAACAGGTGGTTCGCATCCTTGCCTCGAATAATTGGCCCTGGCGGTTGCACGCAACTTACGACGAGACGATCGCGCGCGCGCTCGACGCGTTCGAACGGGTCAACCAGGATATCCCGATCGACCGCCTCAACTGGTTCTTCGACCATGCCGAGACGATTTCGGACCGGTCCATCGACCGCATCGCCGCACTCGGCGGTGGCATCGCCGTGCAGCACCGTATGGCCTATCAGGGCGAATATTTTGTCGAGCGCTACGGCATCGGTGCGGCTGAGGCGACGCCGCCAATTGCCCGGATGCTGCAGGCGGGGATCCCGGTCTCGGCCGGTACCGACGCCACCCGTGTCGCCTCCTACAATCCCTGGGTCTCGCTCTCATGGCTCGTCACCGGCAAGACAGTGGGCGGCCTGCGCCTTTACCCAGCCCGCAACCGCCTCGACCGCGAGACGGCGCTCAGGATGTGGACCGAAAACGTCACCTGGTTCTCGAATGAGGAAGGCAAAAAGGGCCGGATCGAGGTCGGCCAATTCGCCGACCTCGTCGTTCCCGACCGCGACTACTTCGCCTGTTCCGAGGATGAGATCGCCGACACGACGTCCGACCTCACTATTGTCGGCGGCAAGGTGGTCTATGGCTCCGGCGATTTTGCCGCTTTCGACGAGACCGCACCGCCGCTGGCCATGCCGGACTGGTCGCCGGTTCGGCGCTTCGGCGGCTACGCCGCCTGGGGCGAATCCAGCGGCTCCGGACAGGCCGTGGCACGGCGGTCGCTTGCCGCCGCGTGCGGCTGTGCAAACCATTGCGGCATCCATGGCCACGATCACGCGGCCGCGGGGTCGGCACGTCTGCCAGTCAGTGATTTCAGATCCTTCTGGGGCGCGCTCGGCTGCTCTTGCTGGGCATTCTAACCTTGCGGCACACTGCAAGAGAGACGCGGTTCGTCGGGTCGACCCATACTCGATGAGCGATGGACTTGGGTCGCGGCCCGTATCGGACTGACCAGCGCCTAGCTACGAGGCGGCCCGACCAAGGCTCCGCGACTTTCCGGCAGCTGTCGCCGAGCAGGATAATTCTGGTCTTTGCCCGGGGTGGCTCTGGGTCTGCTTGGCGACCTCAGTCGGGCTCGTTGGGGCCCGCCGAGTGATTTAGGGCCGACTTAGTTTGGGAGCCTGCCATGCGCATAATCAAGACATTCGCTTTAACGGTCGTCCTTTGCGGAAGTCTGGCGAGCGTGCCGGTGTCGCAGGTAGTTGCCGCAACCCCGACACCCGCCGTCGCGGTCAGTCCGCAATACGATACAACCCATGTCTATGTCGCGCCGGACGATTTCGACCGGTTCGTTGCCAGCCTCGTCACGACGTTTGGCGGGACAACATCCAAGGAAGGCGAGTTCACCGTCACACCGACGCCCAGCCTTACCATGTCGCAGCTTGTCCTCACCCCTGTAGGAACTTTGTCAATCTTTGGTTTCAAGACCCCGATTCCCTATCCCTTTGGCGCGGAACGGACGGGCTATCTCGTAACCGACATAGACGCAGCCGTTCGGGCCGCACGCGCCCACGGCGCTGCTGTGACGGTCGCGACCTTTCCCGACCCGATCGGCCGCGACGTCGTCATTCAATGGCCCGGCGGCGTCAACCTGCAGCTCTACTGGCACACGACGGCGCCGAATTATCCGCCGCTGCAAACCGTGCCCGAGAATCGGGTCTACGTCTCGCCGGATTCGGCCGATGCCTTCATCCGCGATTTCGTCGCTTTCGCGCATGGCAAGATCGTTTCTGACGACCGCAACGCGCCAGGCGTGGAGGTCGGCCGACCAACCGATACCTACCGACGCGTCCGCATCGAATCCGCCTTCGGCCGCGTGGCTGTGCTGGTGACCGATGGCCATCTTCCCTATCCTTATGGGCGGGAGGTGACGGGCTACGAGGTCTCCGATCTCTCTGCGACGATCGGCAAGGCTGAAAACTCAGGCGCAGCTGTGCTGGTTAAACCCTACATGGCCGGCGACCGTGAGGCCGCGATCCTGCAGTTCCCAGGCGGCTATATTGCCGAGATTCATGCAGCATCGCACAAGTGAACGCTTGCCGTGCGGCTCACGTCTTTGGCGCTGTTCGGGTCGATCGCAGCCTCGATCGCCGGGGCGGCGTTTGCCCAAGACGCGGGATCGCTGGCGATGGGTTTGCCCGCCCGTCCGACGATCGGCATGAACCGGTGGCAGGAAGACTGGTCGGTATTGGCTGATCCGAGCCTACGAACCGAGCCCTTCGACAATTTGAAGTACATTCCACTGTCTCCGGATGATCCGAAGAGCTATGTGTCCTTCGGCCTCGATCTGCGCGAGCGCTTCGAATCACTCAACGCGGCTACTTTCGGCGTCGGCGGGATCCCCGTTCAGAACTATGTGCTGGATCGTGAGTATATTCACGCCGATATCCGGCCCAACCAGAATTGGCAGATCTTCATACAGCTCCAGGACGACTACGCGCTGGGGAAATCGATAATCACCCCGGTTGACCGGGACCCGCTCGACCTTGCGCAAGGCTTCGTCACCTATTCGGGAGACTTGGCGGGCGGCGAAGTGAAGGTCCGCGTGGGGCGCCAGGAGATGGCCTTCGACCTGCAGCGTTTCGTCTCCATCCGGGATGGTCCCAATGTGCGCCAGGCTTACGATGCGGCTTGGCTCGATTGGGAGAAGAACCCGTGGCGCATCATCAGCTTCTGGAGTGAACCCGTCGTCTATATCCCCCAGGGCGTCTTCAACGACTACTCCAATGGCCAATTCCAATATGGCGGGTTCAGAGTTGAGCGGCGAGACATCGGACCAGGACGCCTCAGTGCCTATTATTCGCGTTACGATCTCGACAATTCGCATTTTCTCTTTGCCAGCGGCAGCGAACGGCGCAACATCTTCGATGTGCGTTATGCCGGCGACTACGCCGGATGGGATTGGGACCTCGAGTTAATGGTCCAGACCGGAAGCGTCGGCGCCAAAACCGCCCGCGCCTGGGCGCTGGGAACGCTGGGCGGCTTCACATTCGCCGATGCGAACTGGCGCCCCCGTCTGGGGCTTCAGGTCGACGCGGCGACGGGTGACCAAAACCCCAAGTCCAGTACGCTCGGAACCTTCAATCCGCTTTTCCCGAACGGCTATTACTTTACCTTGGCTGGATTGACCACCTATGCAAATCTGATCCACGTCAAGCCCTCGGTGACCGTCAAGCCAACTAGCGCCCTGACATTCCGCGCCGCCGCCGCCCTACAGTGGCGCGAGACGACGGCTGATGCCGTCTATGTCGTACCCAATATTCCCGTTCGCGGCACAGCGGGTTCCGCGGGGCGCTGGACTGGCGCTTATGGACAAATTCGCGCCGAATATGCATTCAACGGCCATCTGACGGGCGCCATCGAAGCCGTGTATTTTGGGGTCGGCAGTGCCATCCGCCGCGCTGGCGGGCATGACAGCGACTATGTCGGTGTCGAGCTCAATTTCGGATGGTGAGATGAAGACCGCCGAGGTGCCGGGTTCGGCGTGGAGCCCGTTCCGTTACACAGTTTTTACCGTGCTCTGGGTGGCGACGGTCGTCTCCAACATCGGCAGCTGGATGCAGAACGCCGCGGCGGCGTGGCTGATGACCAGCCTCCGCCCGGATCCATTCGAAGTGGCCCTCGTCCAGGCGGCAACGACCTTGCCCATGTTCCTGTTCAGCCTCCCTGCCGGAGCATTGGCCGACATCGTCGACCGCCGTCGCCTTCTTATCGTGGTGCAGATCGCGGCGGTAGCAATCGCCGCCCTGTTCGCGCTCTTCGTATGGCTGGAGTGGATCACACCCAACTGGCTGCTGATATTTATTTCCCTGTCGGGGATCGCGACGGTTCTGGCGATGCCGTCGTGGCAGGCTATCGTGCCGCAGCTCGTACCAAAGGAAGAGCTCCGTTCTGCAGTCGCCCTCAACGGCGTGGGCCTGAATATCAGCCGTGCCATCGGTCCGGCGTTGGCCGGCCTGGCGATTGGCGCACTAGGGATGGCGGCACCCTATTGGATCAATGCGTTGAGCACGTTCGCCGTCATCGCCGCGCTTATCTGGTGGCGCCCTCCCCAACCGGTTGCACAATCTCTGCCCGCCGAGCGCTTCGTCAATGCGATTCGCAGCGGTTTGCGCTACGCCCGCTATAATCCGGATCTGCGCGCGACCTTGATCCGGTCCGCCGGCTTCTTCCCGCTCGCCAGCGTCTATTGGGCGCTTTTGCCACTTCTGGTGCGCGCACGAATCGCGGGCGGCCCGGAGACATACGGCATACTCCTCGGCGCAATCGGCGCCGGCGCTGTTTGCGGCGCATTCGTATTGCCGGCAGCGGCAAAGCTGGGTGCTGATCGGGTCATGACAGGGGCGACGGTCGTCACCGCGCTTGCGCTCGCCCTGTTCGCCATCGCTCGTGAGCCCGCAACCGGCCTGATCGCCTGCGTGCTTGCCGGAATTTCCTGGGTCGCCGCGATCGCCACCTTGAACGTATCGGCCCAATTTGCGCTGCCGGGCTGGGTCCGCGGGCGGGGAATGGCGATGTTCGCAACCGTGCAGTTCGCGGGCTTGGCCGTCGGCAGCATTGTCTGGGGACAGGCGGCGCAGGTGATCGGGCTCCCGGCCGTTCACATCATCGCGGCGATCACGCTGGTCGTCTCCGTCCCACTGCTGTGGCGTTGGAAGCTTCAGACTGCCGCCGGTCTCGACCTCGCGCCGTCGACGCATTGGCCCGCTCCGTTGCTCTCACACGACATCGAGCCCGACCGAGGTCCGGTGCTGGTCACCATCGAATACGTCGTCGCCGCGGTTGATCGCGCGGCATTCCTCGCGGCGATGGCGAAGCTGGCGGGCGAGCGCCGCCGAGACGGCGCTTTTGATTGGGGCATCTACAAAGACGCCTCAAAAGAGGGTGTCTTCGTCGAGACATTCTGCGTCGATTCCTGGCTCGACCACATGCGACAGCATCAACGCGTGACCAATGCCGACCGAGTGCTGCAGCACGCTGTGCATCGTTTCCAAGCGGAAGGCACGCCGGCGGTCAGGCATTTGATAGCCGCACAAGGGAGCGCAAACGGATGATCGGGGAGACATCTCGTAAGCTTTTGATTTCATCGACTTATCCGCGGAATTGGGAGAATTTTCCCGCGGTTTCCCTGTCAGCAGGGAAAAAATCGCAGCGTGGCTCTTCATCCGCGGCTCCTGCTATCATGCCCGCGAGAGGAGAGGATCCGGTATGGGCGACACTCGGAAGTACGCCGTCATCGACCCCGCCACCGGCAAACTGGACCGCCGCATCTTCAGCGATGAGGCGATCTACGACGACGAGATGGAGAAGATCTTCGGGCGCGCCTGGCTGATGATCGGGCATGAGAGCCTGGTGCCCGGGCCGGATGATTTCTTCCACACCTACATGGGCGAAGACCCGGTCATCCTGACCCGCGACGCAGAGGGTCGGCTCCACGCGCTCCTCAACATGTGCCGCCACCGCGGCAATCGCGTCGTGCGTTGTGACGACGGCAACGCCAAGCGGTTCATGTGCACCTACCACGGCTGGACCTACCGCAACGACGGCGCCCTCGAGCACGTCCCCGGCGAGGCCGAGGCCTATTACGGGGCACTCGACCGGCCGTCGCTCGGTCTGATCGAGGCGCGCGTCGAGACCTACGCGGGGATCGTCTTTGCAACCTGGGCCAAGGACGCGCCGAGCCTCGAAGCTTATCTGGGCGACGCGCGCTGGTATCTCGACACCGTGTTTAATCGGCGCGACGGCGGCATGCAGGCGCTGGGCCCGATGAAATGGCTCGAGCCGGTCAACTGGAAGACATTGGTGGACAACTGCTCGGACAACTACCACGTCCCGACCAGCCATCTCTCCAGCGCCCGGGTCCAGACCCGCTTCCTCGGCCGCCCGCGGCTGTCCCACGAGGACCAGTTCGCGAGCCCCAACAGGCACGCCTTTGTCAACGGGCATGGGCTCACCTTCCGCGACGCCGACGACAACGCGCCCCGGTTCGTGCACGGCATGTCGAGCGAGACGATGCGGCTGTTCCAGGAGTACCACGAGGCGACGATGCCCGAGGTCGAGCGGCGGCTCGGCACGCTCCGCGCGCGCCGGGTGCAGCTCGCCAACCACTCGATCTTCCCGAACGGGATCCTGGGGCTGCGAATGGCCCTCCCGCGCGGTCCGCTGAAGACCGAGTTCTGGCATTTCGTGCTGGTGGACCAGGATATGCCCGAAGACTTGAAGCGCGTGATCCGAATCGGCAGTCAGGCCAACAACGGCGCCGCGGGCATGTTCGAGCAGGACGACGTTGACAACTGGCGTCAGGTGACCGCCGCGAGCACGAGCCGCCTCGGGCGCCGGCACCCCCAGGATCTGTCGATGGGCTTAGGGCATGCGGGGCCGCATCCGGATTATCCCGGGCTCGTCTCCGAGCGCTACATCTCGGAGAGCAACCAGCGTCTCTTCTATAGGCGCTGGGAAGAGTTCATGAATGCGGAAAGCTGGGCCGACATCCCGCTCGACCCGATCACGGCACGTTTCGACGGCACCGCAACGATGCAGGGCTAGTGCGGATGACTCGAATGTCCGATCAGACCGCCGAGATTGCTTCGTCGATTCGCTCCTCGCAATGACACCCTTTTTCTGCGTCATTGCGAGCGGAGAGAAGCAATCTCGGCGAAACCGTGGCTAGCGGGTGGGTGCCCGGTGAAGCCAACACCCGCGAACGAGGCCGAGGCCAGCCGGGTGGCATCGCCGGTAGCGCTGACAGCGCAGCAGGCGCTGTGGCTCGAGCTGATGCAATTCTACATCCGCGAGGCTTGGCTGCTCGACGAGCGCAAGCTCAAGGAGTGGCTCGATCTGTTCACCGACGATGTCCTCTATTTCATGCCCCGCCGCAAGAATGTCCCGCGCCGGGAGGTGCACCGCGAGTTCACACCACTCGGCGATCTGTCGATCCTCGAAGAGGACAAGCGCTATCTCGAGATGCGGGTGGCCCGGCTCGACACCGGGATGGCCTGGGCCGAGGATCCGCCGTCGCGCACCCGTCACCTGATCGGCAATCTCGCGGCGGTGCCGCTGGAGAACGGCGAGGTCGAGGCCAAGACCGCATTTCTGGTTTACCGCTCGCACCTCGAGACGGATCATCAGCTCCTCTCCGGTTGCCGCGAGGATTTGCTGCGCAAGGTGGAGGGCGCGTGGAAGGTGGCCCGGCGCACGATCGTCCTCGACGCCAACGTGCTCCTCGACAAGAACCTCAGCGTCTTCCTCTAGGCCAAAACCCAATCATCAGCCTGACCAGGTCTCGACCGATCGCGGCCGCTCGTTGCGCTGACGACTTCGGCCGGTTCTGCCCTATCCCAGCAGGGTTCATCATAGTGTCATAATCGGGCACTACAGGTTATTTCGACGCTGCGATGCTGTAGCGAGTTCGCGTTGGGGGTATCCCACCTCCGTTTTTGTCGAGTTATCGCAGTTCTCTGTCGACGATTCTGGGAAGGGGAGCCGACACAAATGGTCGAGGTCGCCACATCGAAACCGCAGGCTCCGTCGCGCACGAAGACGGTGCAGGAATACATCGACGAATTACCGGTGTGGTCCGACGGCACGCGGCTGAAATCTACCCCGATGACGGGTATGCAGTGGCGGATCTGGGCGCTCGCCGCCTCCGGCAAGTTCTTTGAGGGGTTCGTCGTGTTCATGGGTGGCGTGACGGTGCCGCTGATCGCCCGCGAATTCCACCTCGCCGCTGCCGAGACGGGATTGGTCACCTCGGCGAGCCTTGCGGGCATCTTGGTCGGCACCATCGCGCTCGGCGGTCTGGCAGATTACTTCGGCCGCAAGCTCATGTTCATCGCCGAGATGATCATCTTCTGCCTGTTCCTGGCCCTCCTGATCATGGTGCAGAACTTTCTGTCGCTGGTGATCTGCCTGTTCGGCGTCGGCATGGCGCTCGGCTGCGACTATCCGACCGCGCACATGATCATCTCCGAGAACATTCCCAGTGCCTCGCGCGGCCGTCTTGTACTCGGCGCCTTCGCCTTCCAGGCGATCGGCGCCATGAGCGGCATCGCGATCGGCGCCCTGGTACTCGTGCTCGACCCGAGCATCGATGCCTGGCGGTGGATGTACGCGACCGCGTTGGTGCCGGCAGTGCTGATCACAGTCGCACGCTTTTTCATCACCGAAAGCGCGAACTGGCTGATCGTGCGCGGCGCGCATGAAGAGGCGGAACAAGCCGTCACGCGCTTGCTCTACCGCAGGCCGGTCTACCCGCGATCGGTGGCGCTCGTCCGCCATGTTGCCGACGAGGCGAGCGCGTCGAAGCAGTCATTTCTGGCGCTGTTCAACGCGCGCAACCGCCGCGCCACGATCTTCTCTTCGGCGCCCTGGTTCCTGCAGGATCTCGGCACTTACGGCATCGGTGTCTTCACCCCTACCCTGATCGCTGCCGCCCTCGGCAGCGGCCCCGACAAGATCCGCAGCCCCGCCGACCTGATCGCGAGCGGCATTCACTCGGCCGAGGCCGCGGCGCTGACAACTTCGCTGCTGATCGTCGGCATCGTCTTCGCGATCGCGCTTTCCGACAAGTTAGGGCGCATCCGCCTGCAGATCTTCGGTTTCCTCGGCTGCGCGGTCGGGCTCGTCATTGCCACGATGTCGATCGACGCGGTCGGCGCGGCCAAGCTCAACCTCATCATGGCCGGCGTGATGCTGTTCAACTTTATGACTAATCTCGGCCCGAACGCCCAGACCTATCTGCTGGCAGGCGAGGTGTTCCCGACCGAGGTGCGCGGCATGGGAGCGGGCTTCGCGGCGATGATCGGCAAGGTCGGCGCAGTCGCCACCACCTACGGCTTCCCGATCCTGCTCGTCTCCTTGGGCACCCGCACGCTGCTTTACGCCCTCGCGGCCAGCTCGGTGCTCGGCGCGATCGTGACCTGGATGTACCGCATCGAGACCACCGGCGTGAATCTCGACAGGATCGGGCGCTGAACATCGGCTTGGGGATGGAGGTCATGACCCAGAACCTTCGCCACGCGCTGGTGGGCGCCGCCATCGGCTTGGCGTTCGCGGTTGCGCCTGCGCGCGCGGCCGACATCACCCTCAACGAGAGCGGCTCGACCCTGCTTTTCCCGCTTTTCCAGGCCTGGATCACCGGCTACAAGAGCGTGAAGCCCGAGGTCGAAATTACCGCGGCTGCCACCGGGTCCAGCGCCGGCACCAAGGCGGCGATCGCGGGCTCGGTCCGCATCGGCACCTCCGACGCCTATCTCTCCGACGAAGTCGCGGCGCAGAACCCGCAGATCCTCGACATCCCGCTTGTCATCTCGGCCCAGACGATCAACTACAACCTGCCCGGTCTGAACGGCGCGCACATCAAAATCGACGGCCCGACGCTTGTCGCAATCTATACCGGCGCCGTCACCGAGTGGGATGACCCGGCGATCAAGGGGATGAATCCGGGCGCGGCACTGCCGCATCACGCAATCATCCCGGTCCGCCGGGCCGACGGCTCCGGCGACACCTTCATCTTCACCCAGTTCCTCGATTTCTCCACGCAGACCTGGGAGGACAATCCCGGCTACGGCACCGACATCGCCTGGCCCAAAGTCGCCGCGGAAAAAACCGCTGTCGGCAATGATGGCATCGTTCAGACGCTCGCCGCCACCCCCGACGCGATCGGCTATGTCGGCATCAGCTACGCCGACCAGATCGCCAAAGCCGGTCTCGGCACGGCCATGGTCAAAAACCAGGACGGCAAGTTCCTGCTGCCGACGCCGGACACCATTGCCGATGCCGCCGCCCAGCTCGACCCGCGCACACCGCCCTATGAGCGCATCAGCCTCGTCTTCGCTCCCGGCGACAGCAGCTACCCGCTGATCAACTACGAATACGCCGTCGTGTCGAAGGCGCAGCCCGACGCCGAGACGGCCCATGCACTGCGCTCCTTCCTGCGGTGGGCGATCTCCGTCACCGGGGGTAATGCCGGGAAGTATCTCACGCCCGTCGGCTTCATCCCGCTGCCGGATTTCATCCGCGGGCTCAGCCAGGCGCAGATCGCGCAGATCAAGTGAAGTTCGTTCTTTTTGAAAGACTGCGTTTCTGGTGTACCGCTCGCCCCTGGAGACGGATGATCAGCTCCTCTCCGGCTGCCGCGAGGATTTGCTGCGCAAGGTGAACTGCGCGTGGCAGGTGGCCCGGCGCACGATCGTGCTCCACGCCAACGTCCTGCTCGACAAGAACCTCAGCGTCTTCCTCTAGTCCGAACTTTACCCGCTTTTGAGCGCAAGCCATTGATATAGTTAGCCCTGGTGGGTGCTGGTCTGTCTACGCGGTGAGGGTAACGCCGAGCAGGTCGAGGGCGCGGTGCTGTGTGCGGGTAGGGGTGGCGAGGATGGTGATGAGGCGATCGCGCCCGAGACGGACGATATTGCGGGTGAGCGTGGCGAGATCGCCGAGCAGGGTGTGGAAGCTGTGCACTGGGAGCGGTTCGCCATCTACTGGCTCGGTGCGTTTGCGCGCGGCCTTGCGTCGCGCCGCCAGTGAGGGCTCCGCCTTGGCCACCGGTGAGGTGCGCTGTGCCTCGCGGGCGGCCGGATCGGGCTCGTCGAACAGCATCGGAGCAAGGTTCTGACGCATGTGCCACTCCAGATAATAGGCCAGCATGCAGAGCAAGACGTGCGCGCGCACCCGCGGCGCGGTCCAATGGAACACCGGGCGCAGTGCGAGATCGACGGTCTTCAGCGAGCGGAAGGCGTGCTCGACGCCGCTGAGACTTTTGTAGGAACGCACCGTGGCAGCAGCGTCAGACTGTGCCGCCGGCAGGTTGGTGCGGATCACATAGATGCCGTCGAGTGCAGCCTCGGCGGCAATGCTGAGAGGGTTTTGGGCGAAGCTGAACGCCTCGTCGGTGATGCTGATGTGGAAGTGCTTGGTCATGTGGCGCCGTCCCAGCACCGCCCCGACGGCCTGGCCGATCGCCGCGGCGCTACGCAATGAACTGCGCGCCCGCTGCACGCGGGCCGCGATGCGCGCGAGCTCCTTTTCGGTGGCGGCCAACAGCTCGGCGCGTTTGCGGCCGCGCTCTTCGGCCAGCAACGGGTTCATGCAGACCACCAGTCGTTCACCCGGATAATCGGGGCTGGTGATCTCCGCCATATCGCGGTCATCAAACAGCGAGAGCTGCAACGGCCCGCCTTCGGCGGCCAGCTGCGTGATCGCCGGAGCGCGCAGCGCGGTGATCCAATCGAGGCCAGCCGGGCGCAGCGTCTGCTCGATCCGGGCGCTGGTCAGCACCCCGCGGTCGCCCACCATCACCACGCGCTGCAGCTTGAAGCGCTGCTTCAGCTTGTCGATCTGCGACGACAGCGTCAGCGGATCGGCGGTATTGCCCTCGAACACCTCGATCGCGACCGGGCAACCGTTGGCGGCGCACATCAGGCCAATGACAATCTGCGGCCGGTCGCCACGGTGGTCGCGGCTGTAGCCATGCTGCGCCAGTTCGCAGCAGCGTCCTTCGAGGTAGGTGGAGGTGACGTCGTAGAGCAGCAGCGCGCCATTCTTGAGGTGCCGACGGACCAGCTGGGCCTCGATGAACGGCTGCTCGCGGCCCAGCCAGTCGAGCGCGGCATAGACCTCCTTGGCGGCGACGCGGCCGAGCCCCAGCATCTCGCCCAGCGAATGGCTGGCGGTGGTGGGATCCAACATCCGCGCCGTCGCCAGCTTGGCCGCCGGCTTGAGCAGGCGGGCGACGATCAGGGCCAGCGCCAGATCGCGGCGGCGTTGCGGCGCCCGGCGCGGCAGCACGGCATCGAGCGCGATGCGGCGCGCGGTGCCCAGCGCGGCGAGCACGTGCCCGTGCGGCAGCGCGCGGACGATTTCCACCGCCTCAGCGGCGGGCAGCAGTTTGTCGCCGCGCAGGACGGCGCGGAGTTGCTCGATGCGCTCGGCGGGCCAGCGTGACAAGTTGGCGAGGGTTCGGTTCTTGGTCTTGCCCGCCTCGCGGTAGCTCTCCCGCAGCAGGATGGCCGGCGGCGAGCCTCGGTTGGGGACAACGGCGACATACATGCGCCGTCATGATCATGAAGCGACACGCCTGTCAATCGGAATCACCAGATTACATGACCGCTTATACGACGAATATCAGGTCTTTTCACCAGCTTCAGTTAGAAATTGGTCAAAGTTCGGGCTAGTACGAAAGACCGCTAGGAACTCTTTTATACCCGATTGTCGTATCTCCAGACAGGCATCCGTCACGATCGGGTCGGGTCCTGAAAGGAGTACGCGATTTGCGCGGAATGGTGATCGCTGTCGTGCTCGTTCTCGCGGTAGCCGCGGGATGGGTGACTTGGCGGCTGATCGAACACTTCACCGCAGAGAAGCCCGTCGCCGCCGCCCCGCCGCCGGTACCGGTGACTGCGGCGGTGGCGACGAGCCGCGACGTGCCGGCGATCGTGCCGGCGCTGGGCACCGTTCAGTCGATCGACACGGTCAATGTGACGCCGCGGGTCAACGGCCGGATTGACGGCATTTATTTCAAGCAAGGCGATGAAGTTGCCGAGGGGCAAAAGCTCTTCCTGATCAATCCGCATCCCTATGAGGCAGCGCTCGAGCAGGCGCAAGGCCAGCTCGCCATGACGAAGCGACGCTGGCTGAGGCCAAGACCGATCTCTCCCGCTACGAGACGCTCTTAGCCGAGAATTCGATCGCTAGGCAAACCGCCGAGGATCAGCGCTACCTGGTCAGCCAGGACGAGGGCACGGTCAAGCAGGACGAGGCCAACGTAGCCAATGCCGAGCTAAACCTTCGCTACTGTCACATCAACTCACCGATCACCGGACGCACCGGCGCACTGCAGGTCGATCTCGGCAATTACGTGCAAGCCGTGAGTGCGGAGGAATCCTCGTCGACCGTGGCCGGCGTGACGCCGCTGGTGACGATCACGCAAATGAAGCCGATTTATGTGAGTTTCAGCGTCCCGCAGACGCAGCTCGAAACGATCCGTGAGAATCAGGCCAAAGGCGCTCTGACGGTCGAAGCCTATTCGCAGGCCGGCCAGCTGCTCGCCGCCGGCAAGCTGAGCTTGATCAACAACGAGGTCAGCACGACGACCGGCACGATCATGCTGGAAGCGACATTCCCCAACCGGCGCGAGATGCTGTGGCCCGACCAAATGGTGTCGGTGCAGCTTATCGAGTTCATCCGCAAGGATGTGATCACGGTTCCATCTCAGGCCATCTTGACCGGGCCCACCGGCTCCTATGTCTATGTGATCGGTCCCGGCGACAAGATGAGCCGCGTCGACGTTAGCGTGACGGCGACGCAGGATAAGATCGCGGTGATCGGCAAGGGTCTGCAAGCGGGCGAGCGGGTCGTCACCACAGGGCAATACCGGCTCGACAACGGCGTAATCGTGACCGTCGAGACGCCGAAGACCGCGGCGCAGTGAGCTCACGATGAGCATATCGGAAACCTTCATTCGCCGGCCGATCGCGACCGCGCTGTTGATGGCGGCGCTGTTTGTGTTCGGCGTCATTAGCTACACGCTGCTGCCGGTCTCGGCGCTGCCGAATGTGGAGTTTCCGACGATCTCGGTGTCGGCGCAGCTGCCCGGCGCAAGCCCCGAGACGATGGCCGATACCGTAGCGACGCCGCTCGAGGGGGAGTTTACGGCGATCCCGGGCCTGTCGTTCATGTCCTCGACCAGCGGTACCGGCACGACCTCGATCACGCTGCAATTCGATCTCGACACCGACATCAGCGCCGACGCGCAGTTCGTGCAGACGGCCATCAATGAGGCCGGCGGGCTCTTACCAAAGAACCTGCCGACCCCGCCGACCTACCGTGAGACCAATCCCGCGGCGAGGCCGGTGCTGATCTATGCGGTTCACTCCGATGCGATGCCGCTCTATCAGGTCGACCAATACGCCAACGTCATGCTCGCCGAACAGCTGTCCACGGTAAACGGGGTCGGTCAGGTCATAATCGCGGGCCAGCAGCAACCGGCGGTCGCGATCGAAGTGGACCCGATGGCGCTTGCTTCGCGCGGCATCAGCCTGCCTCAGGTCGCTACGGCACTCTCGGACGCAACGCTTGATACGGCAAAGGGCAATCTTCAGGGGCCGAAAGCGAACTACCCACTGCAGACCAACGACCAGCTGATCGATGCCGCGCAATTCAAGAAAGTCATCGTCGCGTACAGCAACGGCGCGCCGGTCGAGCTGAAGGACATCGCCAAGGTCATCAATTCCTCGGTCAACCCGCTCACCGGCAGCTGGTTCGGAACGACGCCGGCCGAGCTCTTGCTGATCGAGACGACCCCGGGGGCGAACACACTGCAGGTTGTCGACAGTATCCAGGCGAAACTGCCACGGTTATTGGGTTCGATCCCCCGCGCGGTGCATGTCGATCTGGTCTCCGACCGCTCGCTCAACATCCGCGCTTCGGTGTCGGATGTCGAGTTCACTCTGTTGCTGACCATCGGTCTGGTCGTCCTGGTGATCTTCCTCTTTCTGCGCAAGCTGTGGGCGACGATCATCCCGAGCATCACGCTGCCGCTGGTCATCGTCGCAACGTTCAGCGGCATGTATTTTCTCCACTACAGCGTCGACAACCTATCATTGATGGCGCTGACCATCGCTGTCGGTTTCCTTGTCGATGATGCGATCGTGATGATCGAGAACATCGTCCGCTATATAGAGGCGGGCGATCACCCGCTCGACGCCGCGCTAAAGGGCTCGGCGCAGATCGGCTCTACGATCGTCTCGATGACATTGTCGCTGATCGCGGTGTTCATCCCGCTCCTGTTCATGTCGGGGGTCGTGGGTCTGCTGTTCCACGAATTCGCGATGACGGTGGTGCTGACGTTGCTGTTTTCGGCGCTCGTGTCGCTTACCCTCACACCGATGATGTGCGCGCAGTTTCTGACCCGCGAGAACGAGCCGGAAAGGCAGAAGCAAAGCTGGTTCGAGCGTGGCTTTGAGCGGGTGCGCAACGGGTATGACCGCGGTCTGCAATGGGCTTCCGCCACCGCTTGCTGATGTTGATACTGACGCTCGGGTTGATGGCGCTGACCGCGATCCTGTACGTATGGATACCAAAAGGATTTCTGCCGGAGCAGGATGCCGGGTTCATCTTTTGCGCGGTCCAGGCGCGGCAGGACACCTCGTTCCCGGCGATGGCCAAGATCGAAAACCAGATCGCGCGCATCGTCATGCGCGACCCGGCGGTTTCGGGAGTGGTCGGCGTCGCTGGTTCGACCGGCCCCAATGCCAGCGAGAGCACAGCGCGCGTCTTCATCCAGCTGAAGCCTTCCGACGAGCGGCCGCCGGTGCAGCAGGTCATGGCGTGATTGCGGCCTCAGTTCAATGCGGTGATCGGCGCCAAGGTGTTCATGCAGGCCGGGCAGGACATCAATATCGGCGGACGGCTCGAACAGGCGCAATACCAGTATACCCTGACCGATACCAATACTACCGAGCTCGACCATTGGGCGCCGATCCTCGAAGCCGGCATGCAGAAGCTCAAGATCCTGACCGATGTCGCCTCTGATCTGCAGATCGCGGCACCAAATGTGTCAATCGAGGTCGACCGCAACACCGCCTCGCAGCTCGGCCTCTCGATGTCGGACATCGACACGACCCTCGAGGATGCGTTCGCCCAGGCGCAGGTCGCGACCATCTATTCGCCGAGCTATCAATCAAAAGTGATCTTGGAGGTCGAACCGAAATATCAGTCGTCCCCTGCAGCATTGGCGGACCTCTATGTGCAGAACAGCAGCGGGAGTGAGGTGCCGCTCTCGGCGGTGGCGCATTACGTCACGAAGGCCGAGCCGGTCACGATCAACTATCAGGGGCTGTTTCCCTCGGTGACATTGTCGTTAAACCTCGCGCCAGGCGCGGCGTTGAGCCAAGCCGTCACCGCGATCGACGCGCTGCGCACGAAACTCGGCGCGCCGGCAACCTTGTACGGCGCCTTCGAGGGTACTGCCCAGGCCTTCGAGCAGTCGATGGTCACAATCCCGTTGCTGATCGCCACCGCGGTCGCCGCGATTTACGTGATCATGGGGGTGCTGTACGAAAGCTTCATCCATCCGGTCACGATCCTCTCCTCACTGCCGCCGGCCGGGGTCGGGGCGTTGCTGATCCTGATGGCGTTCGGGTACGACCTGACCTTGATCGCGGTCATCGGCATCATTTTGTTGATGGGCATCGTCAAAAAGAACGCGATCATGATGATCGACTTCGCGATCGAGGCCGAGCGGATCGAAGGCAAGTCACCGGTCGAGGCGATCCACCAGGCCTGCCTGTTGCGCTTCCGGCCGATCTTAATGACAACGTTTTGTGCCTTGATAGCCGGTTTGCCGCTGGCGCTCGAGAGCGGCGCGGGGTCGGAACTGCGCCGTCCGCTCGGCGTCGCGATCGTCGGCGGGTTGCTGGTGTCGCAATGGCTGACGCTCTATACGACCCCGGTCATCTATCTCTACCTAGACGAGCTCGGCGAACGGCTGCAACGCGCCGGTGTGCGGGTCGGGCGCCGCAAACGACCGCGACCGTCGTGATCGCCTACTCCGCCGCTTCTCGGCGGTCTTTGGACTGGGCGCCCGGCGCGGCCGCGTCTCCGCGTCGCAGCGATGCTTCTCCCGCCGGCGCTCCCGCATAGGTTTGCGGGCCGCGCAGCAGCGAGGCAACGGCAGCGATCAGTGACATTCCGGCAGCGATGTAAAAGGCGAGGCGCAGGCCGGCCATCAGCGGCGGCCCGATCAGCTGCGGAAAGAACTCGCGGCCGAGGATATGCGCCCTGGTGGCCGCCGGCAGTGTCGCCAGCAGCGCCGGCGGCAACATGTGCGCCATCGGATTATAGCCGAGAAACGCGGCGAACAGCGCTGCCGTCGGCGGCAGCTCGGCGACCTGCGCTGCGGCCTGCGGGCCCACTCCGGCCGCGGCGAGGCCGTTCATCAGCGCGGGTGGCAATGTGCTCGCCAAGGTCAGAATGATCACCGTGAAGAACAGGATCATCGACAGCACCATGCCCGAATTCCACAACGTCGCACGCATGCCCGAGGCGACGCCGCGTTCGGCCGCCGGCACCGAGCTCATGATCGAACTGGTGTTGGGTGACAAGAACAGCCCCATGCCGAAGCCGAGCGTGAACAGGGTCGCAGCAAACGGCAGATAAGCAAAATCGGCGTTGAGCTGCGCCAAAAGGACGAAGCCCGCGGTGGTCAGCAGCATGCCGGCCGTGGCGAATAGCCGCGCGCCGAAGCGGTCCGACAGATAACCGGACAGCGGGCCGATCAGATAGCCGAGCATCATCGGCAGCATGTAGATCCCGGCCCATAACGGCGTCACTTGGAAGGCGTAACCATGCAGCGGCAACCACACCCCTTGCAGCCAGATGACGAGCAGGAATTGCACGCCGCCGCACGCGATGCCGGCGAGCCATCCGGCGATGTTCCCGGCGGCGAAGGCGCGAATGCGGAACAGCGCGAACCGGAACATCGGGTTGCGGACCTTGGTCTCGGAATAGGCGAAGGCAATGAGCAACGCCGCGCCGAGCGCAAGGCCGGCGATCACCCATGGGTTGCGCCAGCCGGTCAACGCCCGCCCGTATGGCAACAGTCCATAGGTAAGCGCGACCAGCAATACCGTCAGGCCGAGCCCGAATGTAATGTTGCCCAGCGGGTCGAGCTTTTCGCCATAGCGTGGTCGCGCGCTTTCCGGTAGGCGAAAGTACGCCCACAGCGTCCCGGCAATGCCGAACGGCACGCTGACGGCAAAGACGATCCGCCAGTGGATGACCGCGAGGACGCCGCCCAGGATCAACCCCGCCACCGACCCGCAAACCCGCGCGAGCTGGTTCGTACCGAGGGCGACGCCGCGACGTTCCGGCGGAAACAGATCGGTCAGGATGGCGGCGCTGTTGGCGAACAAGAATGCCCCGCCGATCCCCTGGACGACACGGAAGCCGATGATTTCGAGCGCCCCTGCCGCGCCGCTGCTCCAGGTCAGGGTCAGAGCCACAGAAGCCAGTGTGAAGACTGCGAAGCCGAGCGTGTACATGCGCACCCGGCCGAAAATGTCCGAGGCGCGGCCGACCGTCACGAGCAGCGTCGTCGTGACGACGTTATAGCCCATCAAGATCCACAGCAGGAGGCTCGTATTGGCGGGAGTCAGCGGATCGACGCCGAGAGCTCGGAAGATTGCCGGCAGCGCGACCAGCACAATGCTGGTGTTGATGCCGGCCATGAATACGCCGAGCGTCGTGTTGGTCAGGGCCGTCGATTGCGGTTTCATCAGCGCGTGATCAGCTCATCGTGTCGCCACCCCCCGTTCCGTATGTCAACGTATGCCGAGCATGCGCCGATCCAAACGGCGGCCAATAACTAAGATTTACCCGGATTTACTGGACTTCACTGGGTCCTGGTGGCGGCGGGCATATGTCCATTGTAGACGGGCAGTGGGCGATTTGCCGCGACGGATGTGAGGTTTGTGCTTCGGCTTGCTAAGGAGAACACAACGAATGTACGACCCCTGCAATCCACTTGCTGCGAACATTCGCGTAAAGGCGCCGAGCTGGTGGACGGGCGGGAACCGACGCCGAGGCTGCCATTATTGCGCGCTTATTTCTTGGCAATGATCCTCGCTGCCGGAGCGCTCTCGCTGGCCGGCTGCGGGACCACCCCCGCGTGTCGTGCCGGAAGCACGGGACTGGCCGGTGCCGCCGGAGGCGCGGCACTGGGCGCGATTGGCGGCAATGCCGGGCTGGGTGCACTGGTTGGCGGCCTGACTGGTGCCGCGGCAGGGGGTCTGACTTCGCCAAACCAGGTTTACGCCGGTCCGTCGCCGCTCTGCTACTAACTGGGACGACCAGCCTGGCCCGGTTGTCCTCCGAGGGGCAATTGGCCATGAATTAGCGATCGTTGCCGCTTCCTTGGCGGTCGTGGCGCACTCGCCTTCGACCGACGAACCTTGGCATGACACACCATGAACATATATGAGAGGCCCCTCGTGCAGCGAGCCTCGCCTGTGCCTGAAGCCGTCACTCAGCCGCCTCACCGCTCCTGTTATTCCCTGTTTTCCACACCGGGAATTTAAGGAAATCAATGGCTTGCTCCTGATCTCTCTTTGCCTCTCGCGCGCGAGCGCCTCGGGGAGGGGAAGCTCAGTAGCCGCGCAGGAAGGCGAGGACTTGCGCGGTCCATTCGGCCGGCTTCTCGAAGGGCGGCCAGTGACCGCAGTTGTTGAGCAGCACGAGGCGCGAGTCGGCGATGTGGTTGAGGATCGCGATGCTGACCTCGAACGGCACCATCCGGTCGTACCGCCCGTGGATCAAGAGGACGGGCGCCTGGATGCCGGTGAGATCTTCTGTGTAGTCGTGCGGCAGGCTCACCGATTGCCGGCGCGCTTCGATGAACTCGGGGGACCAGGTGTGCGCGCGGTGGATGTAGTCCACCAGCTCGTCGGTCACCAGGCTCTCGTCGTCGATGTGCACCCGCAGGTAATGCCGGATATTCTCTCGGCTCGGGTCGTCGAAGGCGTGGCGGGTGGCGCGGCTTCCCTCCGAGGGGCGATTGGCCATCAGGTAGCGATCGCCGCCGGTGCCGATATGCGAGCCGCCCATCACGAATTTGCCGACCCGCTCGGGGTAAATAATGGCGGCCACCATCGCCGACTGCCCACCCTGCGAATTACCGACCCAGTACGCCCGTTGGATGCCGAGGGCGTCGAGCAAGGCGACCGCGGTCCGCGCCTGCACCGCATGCACCCCCTCGCGATAGACGATGGGGCCGGTCTTGCTGAAGTTTGGCAGGTCCATCAGGATGCAGCGGAAGTGCTGCGAAATCGCGCCGACCGTCTTGTGAAACGTGATCCACGCGGTGGTGCCGGGACCGTAGGAGTGGAGGAGCAGCACCGGCTCGCCCTCGCCCAAATCGTGGTAATGCACATTCATGCCGCCGGCCATGATGGTCTTGGCTGTGCCCGCCTCGGTGAGGGCGTTCGACGCGATAAATGGCATGTCTTCCTCCTTCTTGGCCGCCTCGCGGGAACCTCTACTTGTCGAGTCAGACGCATAGATCAGGTAAGCCGGCCTATTCGATCAGGGTATCTGCATGAGGAGAGGTTAGATGGTTGCGATCAAGGCTGTCGCTCATTTCAGCATTCCCGTAAGCGACGTGGCGGGAAGCACGCGGTTTTACACGGAGGTCGTCGGCTGCAGGCATCTGTCGACAGTGCCAGGTGGGCACATGGCTTTCCTCGATGCTGCCGGGACCTGCCTCATCCTGGTGAGGCGTGACCCGCCGATAAATCCGGTGCTGGACGATCACGGGGGTGTGCATCATTCCTTCGCCATCGCGCACGACGACTACCAGGCTGCGCTCGACCATTTACGCGCTCATGACGTCCAGATCACGTTCGAGGAAGACCGGCAGGGCGGCGTGCTCAATGGCCCGCGCGCCTATTTTCACGATCCCGACGGCACGGTGTTGGAATTCATCGATCTGACGAGCTACGCCGGCGGCTCATCGATCCGATAGGCGCGAACCGCCGTGTCGTGAAACAGGGCGGCGCGCTCGGAGCCCGAGTAGCTCTTCGAGAACCGTTTGAAGGCGTTGAACAGGACGTGATGGGAGAATGAACCTAAATCCGGCAGTTAGCCTTGGATCATCGGCTGGATTTTGTGGCTCCTCACAACCATAGAGAGAGTTCAGGCCTGAGCAAGGCGGCGGGTCGAGTTGACGGCCCTTCAGATCACGCTTGAGGGCGTCGCTGAGGATGCGATGCCAGCGCTGCACCGGGTCCAACTGCTCCGCAGTTTGCCGCAATTGCGCCAGGAAGCCGGCGATCCGCAGGTCGGCTCGCCGGGCTTTGTGGGGTTCGCCGTGCGTGCTGGTGATGGTCAGCGTCACTTGCCCGGCATGCTGGGTGTGCCGGGCGATCGCCTGCATCAGCAAGGGACGGCTGGTGATTGCCTCGGGTCGATGGTCGGGATCGGCCAGACGGACGAACAAGCTCCACCAATTGAAGATCAGCGCAACGCTGCCGGCGAGCAGTCGGCAGCGCTTCAGGTCCTGCGTCGTAAAGCCGCCCCAGCCCCCCTGGTTCTTCAGCTCATCGAAGGTGTTCTCACAATCGCCCCGATCGCGGTACAGTTGGCCCAGCGTGAGGATCGCGTCATCCAGCGAGGTCACCAACCCAGCGTATTCCCCCACCTCCCGATCGGGCCCGACCTCGGCAAAGCCGAGCAGCGGCTGCTCCGGCTGGGTGCGGTCGACAAGCACCAGCGGTCGATCGAGCTTGCGACCCACGGGTCCGGCCTTTGGCCGGCCCGAGGACAGGCTGCGCAGGACGACACGGCGTTGCCGGCTCCAGCCGACCAGTCGCAATGTGGTTTCCTTGCCCGGCCAGCCATGTCCGGCTGTCGTCCAGTCGCGCTCGGCCATCATCTTCACCAGCGCCCGCTTGACGTTTGCCGTCATGCGCCGGCGAAACAGATAGGCCAAGCCCCTCCGGCTCGGCACGCGACATCACCGGTTCGACGCCCCCGGCGACGTCGCCGCGCAGCACAGCCGGCCAGCGGCTGCGCCCCAGGCGATGCAGCAGCGACCACAGTCCGGCCTGACCATGCTTGGGCGTGTGTTCGTCGCCCGGCTGCACCCCTGCTTTCGCAGGGGCAGGCTATCGACCCCCAGCACCAGCCGCAGGTTCGCCATCAGGTAGGTGTGGTAGCAGTGCGAGGGTCGCCCCGGCTTCTGCGGGTGGTAGCCCACCATCGCTCCTTCCTGCTGGCCATACAGCGGCTTGATCGTGCTGTCGATGTCCAGGACCCACGGCTCGCTCAGCAGCGGCGAGGCGCAATAGTCGAGATGCGCCTGCAGCCACGCCAGACCGGCCGCTTCGTCGATCTTCGCCAGACCGCGACGCACTGCGTCCTCGCTCACCACCTTCTTCATGCCCAGCAGCCGCGGGTTCACCGCGTCGCAGCGCCGCGCCGTGATATGGGCGTAGCGATAATGGCCCGACAAAATCGACAACAACACGGTTCCCAGCAGATCGTGCTTGGAGGGGGCGTTCGGGCTGCTGAAGCTCAGCGGACAATCCACCACCCAGCCGGCGAACAGTCCAGCCTGCTTCAGATACTCAACGAAGAACGGCAACTGGCCCAGTGAGGTGGACCCCGTTTGTGAGACAGCCAGAGCCGCTTCTTAAGGTGTAGCCCCGCCGGTTTCGATGTCGGCTCCGATCATTGTCGGTGCAGTGGCTGGTGCAACGCCTCTGCTTTTTGCATGATCAACATCAATCGTTGTGTTGACGGTGGTGCCTGTGGGTATGTGGGCGAAGGTGAGCATTTCCCCGCCTTCCGAGCTCGCTCGGGAAGCGGGGGAAGCGCAGCCGGTCGGCAACGCCGATCGTCCACATATCCACAGGCCTTCCTGGTAAATTTGCCGCGGCGTGCAATAGCCGAGGCTCTGGTGTTGGCGCTCGGTGTTGTAAAAATCCAGCCAGGTGCCAATGCCGGCCTTGGCTTCGGCGACTGTCGCATAAGCATGGAGACAGACCTCCTCATATTTGAGACTGCGCCACAGCCGCTCGACGAAGATATTGTCCATGCACCGGCCCTTGCCGTCCATGCTGATTGTGACGCCATGCTGCTTCAGGGTGCCGGTAAAATCGTCACTGGTGAACTGGCTGCCTTGGTCGGTATTGAAGATTTCCGGTCGGCCATAGCGCGAGAGCGCTTCCTCGAGCGCCTCGACACAAAAATCGGCGTCGAGCGCGTTGGAGAGGCGCCAGGCCAGCACCGCGCGGCTCACCCAGTCCATGATCACCACCAGGTAGAGAAAGCCCTTGGCCATCGGGATGTAGGTAATGTCGGAGCACCAGACCTGATTGACCCGGTCGATCGCCAGCCCGCGCAGCAGGTACGGATAGATCTTGTGCGCCGTTGCCGGCTTGCTGGTATTCGGGCGCTGGTAGATCGCTGCCAGTCCCAGCAGCCGCATCAGGCGCTGCACCCGCTTGCGGTTGACGTGACGGCCTTGGCTTGCCAGCCACGCCGCCATCCGGCGCGAGCCGTAATAGGGCCGGGCCAGATAGTGCCGATCGATCAGCGCCATAATCGCAAGATCTTCCGCGCTGACCTCGGCGGGCTTGCGGTACACTGACGAGCGGGGCAGCACCAGCAACCGGCATTGCTGGGATATTGGCAGCGCGGGGTTGATGCGCTCGACCATCGCGCGCCGTTCCGCCCGGCTCAGTTGCCGAGCTTTCGTGCCAAAAAATCATTTTCGACCTTCAACTGGCCGATCTGCCGGTACAGAAGATCGACCTGGGCCTCATTGCTGGCTCCCTCCGCCGACGCGCCGCTCTCGAAGACGCTCACCGCACCATCCAACAGTTGCTTCTTCCAGTTGTGGATCTGGTTCGGGTGGACCCCGAAATGCACCGCCAGCTCGGCGATGGTCCGGTCGCCCTTGATCGCCGCCAGCGCTACCTTAGCCTTGAAGCCCGCACTGTGCTTCTGCCGTGTCCGCTTCATGTCCTGCTCCCGCGCTATCCGCGCTTTCTAGGGGCAGGGCTCCACCTTAGCTACCTGTCTCATTTTCGGGGTCCAGCTCACAGCGGCCTCACCAGCCCGTCGCTGTCCCACTCGACATGCACACGACCGGCAAAGGTCTCCGCCGTCGCGGAAAACTCCTCTACGGATGGTTGTTCACCTTCCGGGTGAGGCAAAAGCGTCGAACGAGTTGTGTTCATGCCCAGCAAATGCGCCGAATTCGGCCCATCTTGGCAATCACCCAACTGCCGGATTTAGGATGATACCTTGTCGACCGGAAAGTTGCTCTCGAACATGCACCGCTTCGGGCCGAACTGCTCGATGCAGTAGCTCATGATCGGCGCCATCGACGTGGCCAACTCTTCCGAACCGATCGGCCGGGCGCGATCCGAGCGTCGCATGGCCACTGCGCGTGCGGCGGCGCGCGCCATAACCGAGCAGGATCTCGGTCTCGCTGACGCCGCCGGGGTAGAGAAGGAGCTGGCTCGGCGCGGGTGATGAGAACATCTGCCACGATCGCGCATCATAGCCGAAGCCAGGCTGCGGTGGCATCGACCTGTGTTAGCTCTCGTATTAACGCTGACCGAGATAGGTCAAGGTGGGTAGATATGCCTGTGCCACCTGCGGCGATATCGTCAGGACAGCGAAAGTATTGGGTGCGAAACTGAAACCCGCCTGCGGATAGCCGAATTGCCAGCTGGCTACCCACTGGGCCTGAAGGTAGCTCTGCGTCCCCGCCGCCAGCCGGACGTTTGCCGCCTGCGAGGTGGGGAGGCCAATGGGCTCCACGGTAAAGCTGTAGGTCCCTGGCGCGAAATCGCGGAAGAAGGCGGCGCCTGTCGGGATTTCGCCGACCGGTGCGCCATTCGCGTATATTGTCGGCGCTGCCCCGTAGACAAAGCTTTGGCCGCTTGGCAAATCCCACGCCCGATAGAACCAAACCCGCGCCGCTCCCGGTGCGATCACCGGAATCTGCGCTTGCGAGGTCGTGACAGTCGCCTGCGGGGCGCAGCCGGAGAGCGCAACGACGGCCTGGGCGAGCAACAACGATATTACGAGGGCGCTTCTGCCCATTTCATCCTCCCATCGCAGATGTCGATTATATGATGCCTTCCTGAGCAGTCATCGCTGTCATCGGGTTGGCATCTTAACCGAGGCGAACCGGTAGATGGACCGACCCTCGGGATTTTGTCGCGGTTGACTTCGCGGCCGGCGTGGCGAAACGGTTACGGCGGCTCACACGGCGGCGGACGACAGTTTTCTGACGGTCGTCACCCGTTTGGGCGCACAGGGGTGGTCGGAGCTCACCGGTGCGCGGTGTTGTAGCGGGCGAGGGCCTCGGGACCGGGACAGAGTTCGGCCTCGCCAAGCGCATTGAGCGGCGTCTCGACCGTGTCGAGAAACTCGTGCATGTCGGCGGAATCGGGCTCGACAAACAAGAGGCCGGTGACGACCTCGCCGGCCGCGTGGCGCTGCTGCAGGTACGTCAACGCCGAGATCCGGTCGCATGGATCGTAGTCGATGGCGAGCTTTCTCAGCCGCAGTATCGAGCCGTCGTGCTGGACGATGGTCTCGACGGTTCCCGGCGCGTAATCGGCGATGATCTCATCGCGGCCGACGATCACGTCGAGCCGGTTGACCGCCTCGTTATGAGCGCGGACGTAGTCGAAGCTCTTGGTCGATTCCGGGTTGTTGTTAAAGGCGACGCAGGGCGAGATGACGTCTATGAAGGCGGCGCCCTTGTGCTCGATCGCCGCCTTGATCAGCGGCACCAGCTGCGCCTTGTCGCCGGAGAAGCTGCGCGCGACGAACGAGGCGCCGAGTTGTAGGGCTAGGGCGACCAAGTCGATCGGCGAGTCGGTATTGACGGCGCCGCGCCGCGCTTTCGAGCCCTTGTCGGCGGTCGCCGAGAACTGGCCTTTGGTCAGGCCGTAGACGCCGTTGTTCTCGACGATATAGACCATGTTAACGGCGCGGCGGATACAGTGGGCGAACTGGCCGAGGCCGATCGAGGCCGAGTCGCCGTCGCCCGAGACGCCGAGATAAATCAGCTCGCGATTGGCGAGATTGGCGCCGGTCAAGACCGACGGCATGCGCCCGTGGACGCTGTTGAAGCCATGTGATTTGCCGAGAAAATAGGTCGGCGTCTTCGACGAGCAGCCGATGCCGGAGAGCTTGGCGATGCGGTGCGGCGGCAGGTCGAGTTCAAAGCAAGCCTGGATGATCGCGGCGCTGATCAAATCATGGCCGCAGCCGGCGCACAAGGTCGACACCGCTCCTTCGTAATCGCGGCGCGTATAGCCGAGCGCGTTGGTCGGCAGCTTCGGGTGATGCAGCCGCGGTTTGGCGATGTAGGTCATGCGGACCTCAAAAGGGAATTCACCACAGAGACACGGAGAGCACAGAGGGATTTGTTCTCCGTGTCCTCCGCGCCTCTGTGGTGAGAATTCTTAATCACGGCAGCGCCTTTTTGAGCGGGGCGAGGGTGACGACGGAGAGCATGTCGGCGATCGCCTTGACGATGAACCGCGCGGTCACCGGCGTGCCGTCGTAGTGCAGGATCGGCACGAGCCGTGCCGGATCGATCTCGCCCTCGCTGATCAGCAACGTGCGCAGCTGCGCGTCGCGGTTCTGCTCGACGACAAAAACGCGGTCATGCCCAGCGATGAAATCGAGAATGTCGTCGTGAAACGGGAACGCGCGGATGCGCATCGTATCGAGATGTATTCCGCGCGCTTCCAGGGCTTCGAGCGCTTCGGTCATCGCAGGTGCGGTCGAGCCAAAATACAGCGCGCCAAACCGTGTCTGCTCCCGTGCCTCGCGCTTGACCGGGCGCGGCACCAGTCTTTTGGCAGTTTCGAACTTGTGCAATAGCCGCTGCATGTTGTCGACGTAATCGGGGCCTTCTTCGGAGTAGCGCGCGAAGCGGTCCTTGCTGGTGCCGCGGGTGAAGAAGGCGCCGCGCGCGGGATGGGTCCCGGGGTAGGTGCGGTAGGGGATGCCGTCGCCGTCGACATCGAGGTACCGGCCGAATTCGACCCCGGCTTCGAGCATCCCGGCGGTCATGACCTTGCCGCGATCGTGACGCCGGTCCTCGTCCCAGGCGAGCGGCTCGACTAGCCAGTCGTTCATGCCGATGTCGAGATCGAGCATGACGAAGATCGGCGTCTGCAGCCGGTCGGCCAAATCGAGCGCGTCAGCAGCAAAGGTGAAGGCCTCGCGGGGGTCTTCGGGGAACAGCAAGACATGCTTGGTGTCGCCGTGCGAGGCATAGGCGCAGGACAGAATATCGGCTTGCTGGGTACGGGTCGGCATTCCGGTCGAAGGGCTGCCGCGCTGGATGTCGAAAATGACCGCCGGGATCTCGGCGAAATAGGCGAGCCCGATGAATTCCTGCATCAGTGAGATGCCCGGGCCCGAGGTCGCCGTGAAGGCCCGCGCGCCGTTCCAGGCGGCGCCGATGACGACGCCGATCGCCGCCAGCTCGTCCTCCGCCTGGATAATCGCAAAGCGCTTTTTCTTGCTCTCGGGATCGCGGCGCAGGCGGTGGCAATGACCCGAGAATGCCTCCGCTAGAGAGGAAGAGGGAGTGATCGGATACCAGGCGGCGACGGTTGCCCCGCCATAAACGCAACCCAATGCGGCGGCATCATTGCCGTTGATGAAAATGCGGTCACTAAGCTTGTCCATACGCGCGAGACGTAGCCCGATTGGGCAATCGAGCGCCGAGAGCGCCCAGTCACGGCCGAGATGCAAGGCGTGCAGATTGGGCTTGATCAACGTGTCCTTGCCCCTGAACTGCTCGCCGATCAGCTGTTCGATCGACGCCACGTCGATGTCCAGCAGTGCCGACAGCACACCGAGATAGATGATGTTTTTAAACAGCTGCCGCTGCCGCACGTCGGTATATTCTCGATTGCAGATCGCGGTCAGCGGCGCGCCAATGACGTTGATGTCGTCGCGAAATTTAGACGACGGCAGGGGCTTGGTCGAGTCATAGAACAGATAGCCGCCGGGCTCGATCTCGGCGACGTCCTCGTCCCAGGTCTCCGGGTTCATTGCGACCATCAAATCGACGCCGCCGCGGCGGCCGAGATGGCTGCTCTTGCTAATCCGCACCTCGTACCAGGTCGGCAGACCCTGGATGTTCGACGGGAATATGTTGCGCGAGCTGGCTGGGACTCCCATCCGCAGGATCGATTTGGCGAACAGCGAATTGGCGCTCGCCGAGCCCGAGCCGTTCACATTGGCGAATTTTACGACGAAGTCGTTGACGCTTTGGATCGCGGGGAATTTCAGTTTGGACTGTGTTGCCATCGGCTCAGGGCCTGTGAGAGACGGTCATTCCGTGATGTTTTGTTCGTCGCCCCCGCCAAAGCGGGGGTCCAGGGACGCGGAGTGGGGTGCCCACCCCTGCTTTCGCCAAGGGCAGGCTCTGGGTCCCGCTTTCGCAGGGACGACGCGCGGGGGTCAGCGGCTGCGGCATGCCGGCCCGGCCCGTGTGATGTCGAGAAGGAATTTGCGCATGTCCCAGGCTCCGGTCGGGCAGCGCTCGGCGCATAGGCCGCAATGCAGGCAGACATCCTCGTCCTTGGCCATGATGCGCCCGGTCTTCAGCCAATTCCCGATATAGAGGTCCTGCTCGAGGTTGAGCGCCGGCGCCGTTAGCCGGCCGCGCAGGTCTTCTTCAGTGCCGTTTTCGGTGAAGGTAATGCAATCCATCGGGCAGATGTCGACACAGGCGTCGCATTCGATGCATAGCTGGCCCGTGAATACTGTTTGCACGTCGCAATTCAGGCACCGCTCGGCCTCGAGGAAGGCGAGCTTCTCGTCGTAACCGAGCTCGACCTCGACCCTGATGTCCTTCAGCGCGACCGCAGTATCCCGAAGCGGCACCTTGTAGCGCAGGTCGTTCGAGATGTCGTTGTCGTAGCTCCACTCGTGGATGCCCATTTTCTGGCTGACGAGGGTCACGCCGGGCGGCGGCCGATCGTCGACATCCTCGCCGTGGCACAATTTGTCGATCGAGATCGCGGCGTCGTGGCCGTGCGCCACCGCCCAGATAATGTTCTTCGGCCCGAAGGCGGCGTCGCCCCCGAAGAAGACGTTTGGCAGCGTTGATTGCATCGTCTTAGGGTTGACCCTGGGCATTTCCCAACGGTCGAACTCGATGCCGATGTCGCGTTCGATCCAGGGGAAAGCATTCTCCTGGCCGACCGCGATCAAGACGTCGTCGCAGGCAATGTGCACATCGGACTCGCCGGTCGGCACCAGGTTGCGGCGGCCGCGCGAATCGTATTCGGCCTTGACCTTCTCGAATAGCACCCCGGTCAGCTGGCCCCGTTCATGAGTAAATTCCTTCGGCACCAGCCAGTTGAGGATCGGGATGCCTTCGTGCGTCGCGTCCTCTTTTTCCCAAGCGCTGGCCTTCATCTCCTCGAAGCCGCTGCGCACGACAACGGTGACCTCTTCACCGCCCAGACGGCGCGACGAGCGGCAGCAATCCATCGCGGTGTTGCCGCCGCCGAGCACGACGACACGGCGGCCGATCTTGTCGATATGGCCAAACGAGACGCTCGAGAGCCAGTCGATGCCGATATGGATGTTGGCCGCCGCGTCCATGCGGCCGGGGATCTCGAGATCGCGTCCCCGCGGCGCGCCGCAGCCAACGAACACGGCGTCCCAACTCTCGCGCAGCAGTTCCTTCAGGCTCGGGACGAATTTTCCGAACCTAGTCTCGACCCCCATGTCGAGGATCAGATCGACCTCCTCGTCGGTGATCAACTCCGGCAGCCGAAAACGCGGGATCTGCGACCGCATCATGCCGCCGCCCTTCACGTCTCCGTCGAACAGCACGCAGTGGTAGCCGAGCGGCATCAGATCGCGAGCGACAGTCAGCGAAGCGGGGCCGGCGCCGACGAGCGCGATCCGCTTGCCGTTTTTCTCGCGCGGGATGGCCGGCAGATAGGGGCGGATATCGCCCTTGTGGTCGGCCGCGACGCGCTTCAGGCGACAGATCGCGACCGGCTCTTTCTCAACCCGGCCACGCCGGCAGGCCGGCTCGCACGGCCGGTCGCAGGTGCGCCCGAGGATGCCGGGGAACACGTTCGACTCCCAATTAACCATGAACGCGTCAGTATAGCGCCGATCGGCGATCAGCCGGATGTATTCCGGCACCGGCGTATGCGCCGGGCACGCCCACTGGCAATCGACGACTTTGTGAAAATAATCCGGGTTACCGATGTCGGTAGGCTGCACTAGGCTCCTCCTCGCGACCGGGGTGCCGCCCGATCGCTTTGTCGTCGCGCCGTCACTCGCCCCCGATCGCGGGCGGGCGCCTTATACATATGCTGCGTGTGACCGTCATCTTCCCTTTTGCCCGGTCCGCCATGCCCGTTCTGCACACCCTGTTGTAGATGGTGCGACAGCTTGCCTCATCTTTGAGCAACCTGCAATGCCGCCGAGGGAAACGGCTCAGCGGCTCCGTTGTTCCTATTTGGGGCGGCCGCGTCCCCGCGCCATTACAGAATCGACCATCGGCGATTCTGCCCCCTCCCGAGTGAAGTTGCCCTTAACAGCCCGGACGGAGCAGACTTCAGGTCTTCGGGACGAGGCCGCGGCAGGAGAGCGCGACCGCGACGAACGAGCGTTCTCCGTCGGGGCGGCCGGTGAGATAGGCCGCGCGCAGGTGACGCTCGAGGCGGTTGCGTCGGGAGTCGTCGAGGGTCGCGACATAGGCGCCGAGCCCGCCCTCGCCGCTCGCGAACGGCTCCCAATAATCGGCGAAATCGGCGAAATCCATGCGGATCATCAGTGAGCGCTCGTCGATTTCGACAAGCCCGGCCTCGGCCCACGCTCGCGGCAGCGCGCCCGGCGCATAAATCGGCCGCGACAATGTGTTGTCGCGCGCCGTACAGGCGGAATCGTCGAGGGCTGCGGCGGTGTCCCAAAACATGCGTTGGTGAGGCGTCCCGCCGGGCGTGTCCCAGAAAGCAGCCGCGACGATGCCGCCGGGCCGGGTCACCCGGCGCATTTCGGCAACCATCTGTTCCGGCTCCGGCACTACCGAGGGCAGCACCAGCATCGACAGCGTGCGGTCGAAGCTGGCGTCGGCAAAGCGCAACGCGCAGCCGTCGCCTTTCTCGAGATGGATGCGCGGGTCGCGGTTCTTGGCTTGCGCAGCGGCGAGGTAGACCGCGGAATGATCGATCGCGGTCAGCCCGGCAAACCCGGCGGCTTTGGCGAGCGCGAAGGTCAGGCTGCCGGTGCCGCAGCCGATTTCGAGCACCTCTTCGCCCTCGGCGATGCCGGCGTGCTCGATAAAGAGCGGCGCGAGGCGTCGGCTCCAGCGGCCCATCAGCCTTTCGTAATTACCCGCGTCGCGGGCGTTAAAGACGGTCGGCATAGCTTCGCCCTCATTCCCGGCCGACGCTGTTGCGCCAACCTCCTCCGATTACGGCCTCGGGCAACCAGATGTTAACTGAGATGGATAACCTAATGACCCAGGGGGCGGCAAGTTAGGGACGGTGCATGTGAAGCGGCTCCTCATCATATCGGCGCTCTCCATTCTTCTGGCCGGCTGCGGCCTCGCCGCGGGCCGCGATGTCCGTGCCTACAATACTTGCGTCGCCCGCCATCCGCAGGACGCGATCGTGTGCGAGGGCCCGCGGCAGGCATACGAAGTGGACAACTCCGTTTCGCAGGCAAATTCAGCCACCAGCTCCCCTAGATAACGGTAGCCACCTGCACGGGTGCGACTGACCGCCGGCCAATGCCTTATAGATCGGACAGGTGCCCACTTGTCTTATCGAGGTCGGGCCTGCATTGGTGGCATCTCGGATTGATCGTCCGGGTTACCCGAGGGATTAAAAAGGCTTGCCAACAACACTGCCAGGATACCGGTAAGAAAGATTCCGTCGAAGGTTCCGGCCCCGCCAATCGAGGCGACCGGCGCGCCCAGCCCTCGCACCTTGTCGAGATTGAGGAGGTCAGCCCCGATCAGCGTGCCGAGACTGCCGCTGATGTAAGCAAGCGGCGCGGCCTGCCGGCGCGACAGCAGCAGCGCGACGACCGCCGCCGATATAGGCGGCACGAACACGGGAAGTGCGATTCCAAGGCCGGGAACCGGGCGGGCCAGCAGATGGCACACCACCGCCACGCCTACGGTAGCCAATAGGCCGCGACCCCATAGTCGATTTCTGACCAGCAGATAGAACGAGAGCAATCCCGGGATTACCGCGCCGCCGACATTCACGGCGACAACCGTGCCGGGCCATTCGATCACGACCGGGATCACGTAATGCATTCCGAAGAACGGAACCTCCCGCCCCGACATGATCTGCTGTTCGGGCAGCCGGGCTATCGGGATGTTCAGGTAGCTGCCGGCCAGCGAAGTCAGCAGCAGAAATAGCGCGGCGCGAGAGCCGAGACCGATGCGTATATACGCCAGGCGTAACGCCCGCACCTCGATCCACGCAATCAATACGAGAAATACCCCGGCCAAGAGGGAAAAGTGTGGCAGGGCAAGGGGAAAGTATTGAAGCCTGCTAAAATCCATCCTCGGTGTCGCGCGCGGGCGGAGCAGTCGCGTGCGAGCCATCCGCCGGGACTGCTAGAATAGCTGAGCATCGCCTCTTTTGTCAGCGGTTGAAAGGTGGCTCTGATTGGCGGGAAACCATGGCTGATGCGAGCTACGTTCGCCGATGGGCGCAATGACCTGCCGCCAAGCGCTGTCGGAGGAGAGGAGGAACCTGTCACGGCGACGAAAAAAGCATTGGCATTTTCTTGCGGGTTGGAGGCTACCGTACCGTGGACAGCCCAAACACACGGTCATAATCTCGGACTCATGAAGCAGATCGCGGTCCTTACGAGTGGTGGCGATGCTCCCGGCATGAATGCGGCCATACGCGCCGTCACGCGCAGTGCGCTCGATCAGAGCATGACGGTCTACGGAGTGCGCCAGGGTTGGCAGGGCCTGGTCGAGGGTCAGTTCGGACAGCTCAGTGCGCGCGACGTGGGCGGCATCATTCAGGTCGGCGGAACGTTTCTCGGCAGTGCTCGATCCGCGGAATTCCGCGAGGAGAGCGGCCGGTCCAAAGCGCTTCGCAACCTCGCCCAATGGGGCATCGATGGTGTGGTGGTGATTGGCGGCAACGGATCTCAGTCGGGCTCGTACATGCTCAGCCAGCTTGGGGTTCACGTGGTCGGCATCGCATCCACCATCGACAACGACCTGTTCGGGACTGACATTACCATCGGCTGCGACACCGCCATCAACGTCACGCTCGGGGCGATCGACCACTTACGCACGACCGGTTCCTCGCACAATCGCGCTTTTCTGGTTGAAACCATGGGGAGGGAGTGCGGCTATCTGGCGATGATGGCGGGTCTCGCCGGCGGCGCGGAAGTCATCTCGATTCCTGAGTTTGAGGTGTCGGCAAGCGAGATTGCGCAGCGGCTGCGCGCCGCATTCGAGCGCGGGAAGACCCATGCAATCGTGGTGATTGCCGAAGGCGTCAAAGAAAATGCCGCCAAAATTCTCACTTATTTCGACGCCGACAAGCAGAGGGCAGGTTTTGAGCTGCGTGCCACCACGCTTGGGCACGTCGTGCGCGGCGCTCCGCCCAGCGCCTTCGATCGCCTGCTGGCTACCCGGTTGGGCGTCCACGCCGTCAAGTCCCTGAGCAACGGTGAGACTGGCGTATTGGTCGGTTATCAGAAAAACGAGGTCACGCGAACGCCGCTCGCGGACATTATCGGACGTACCAAGCCGATAGATACAGAATTGCTTGAGCTAGCGCGCATCCTCGCAAAGTGATTGCGCAAGTATCTCGTAATTCCGGCCAATGGGGCACGGTAGGAGTGCTGTTGTGCGGCTCTCCGTCGCGGCGACGCTGTTCGAGTGGGTCGCTGCGGCCTGATTTAGAGGCCGATCACGTCTATTGGGGGCGGCTAGGCCGATCCGGCAGCCGCCCACTTCTCGATCTCTTCCTTTTCACGCAAAAGACTGTCGATTTCGGCCTCCAGGGTCGTAACGCGGTCCCCTTGCCCGCTTGCCGTGGCCTCTCTGTGTTCGACAAATCGGTCGATCAGCAAGTCTTGAAGCTCCGTGATCCTGGCTCGTTCCTGTGGAGTTAGAAACCCTCTGGGCTGACCCGTTCTTTTCCAGCCGAGGAGTGCGTTCCGTTTGACCGAGGACCACACACGAGAAATCACCAACTTGCTCCCTGATCTTTCGTGGTCAACTCCCTTCTCCGGGCCGTGATTGGGGCGGCGGTTCGCGCGAGTCGATCGAAGTTTTCGGCGAGCTCCAAGACTGCTTTCCTCACTCTGGGGTCGGTCAACTGTCCTGCCACCTCCCGGGCTTGCTCGGCACGGTCGAGCCACTCCAAAGCTTCATTCAAAATCGACGGCATTTGTCCTCCCTCATTCAGAATTAGATTTGGCTTGCGGCGCCTCTCGCTCGCAAAATTGCGTCTGCGTTACCAAGGCCACACCGCGGTCAATGCGGAAGCGGCCAGCCATATCGCGACCCAAAGTTCGCCCGACAGAAGCAGCGCCCCGAGCTTTGGGATCTCGTCGTACGCCGCTGCATCTGGGTGAAATCGCCCGGGATGACCGCTCCTGAAAACGCCGGAGTCGTAGGATAGTGGCATGACATTGTTACTCACGGCCCGGTCCTGTCCGTTCTTCTCCGGGCGAGGGAGTGCCCGAGACCCGATCCTCCCGGATCGGCGTTAACCATAATACAGGAGCAATTAGGCCAGACAACCGTCAAGGAAAAGTCCTCACCGCTCTGGCGCACTTTCAACTATTGGTATAAATTTGGAATTGCGTTTCCCCGCAGCCCAAGCACTTCGATGAATTCGTCTAACATGCGGTCGAGCAAGCCACGGAATAGCCGGACCGACGCTTTTTTGACTGTGAGCATGCGGCCGTTCACGCGAAAAACCCGACGTCCTGGTACCCCCACACCGGCTCGCGGATACCCCAAACACCTCCCGCGTCAGGGCACAGGGATGGCGCGGCAATGGATTTCGTGCTGCGGTTGGCATAGGTTGCAACATTGGGCTGTTGTGCTGTTCGGGACGGTTTGGCTGGCGGCGTTTGCGTCGTCCGGCTCTGCGCGCACCAATATCGTCATCGATATCAACAATGCGCGCTGGAACATCATCCAGAACACCCTCGGCCGCGCTGGTCGATAGCGTTCCGGAGATGGCGCGCGAGATCGCGCTGATCGACGGGGCAATGTTCGACGCGGTTAATGCCGCCTCTGGAAGCCCCTACGCACCGATCGCTTATAGCGGCGGCCCAGTGTCCAACGCCGACCCCAATGCAGCGGCGCTGCAGGCCGCGCTGACGGTGATGAACAGTCTCTATGGCCCGTCGTCGCAGAATGATGGCAGCCCGATCGAAATCGGCGCGAATAACACCAATACCTGTCCCCGAAACACGGTCGGCAACGACCTGCAAGCCCACGACGATAACGC
>CAVXLL010000002.1:0-646279 GCA_963762575.1 uncultured Alphaproteobacteria bacterium
GTGAGGACGGTCATCGCTGGACCCACACCTTGATAAGCTCAGCCCGACCCGGCAAGCAAAAACCGGCGCCGCGAATCCACTCGCTACATCCGGAGGATGCGCGGGTTGCCGGCCACTCGCTTTTTTGTCATTGCCGGGCTCGACCAGGCTCGACCTGGCAATCATGGATCCGCGGGAGGAGCCCGAGGATAACTACGACATTATGCGATCAGTTAAGGCGTATCGGGCCCCACCACGGCCATGCTCCCGCACGGCTCGTCATTCTGAAAACCGTCTGGCCCACACTCTGGGACGACAAGGCGAAGATCCCTCGCCTCACGCTTTGAAACGGGCGAGGGAGACGGCATTACGCCCGCCGTTGGCGTCATTACGCTCCAAACAGGGCGGCATACTCGCCGCGCGTCGAGATGATCGGCGTCAAGGTCTCGACCGAATGCTCGAGGCGAGCGAGGCCCTCCGCCAAGTTGGGGAGGGCGGTCACCCACCGGGAACGGGATCCCGGGCGATGGCTCATCTGTCGGACATGCAGCCCGGCGTTCACCGGAACCGCGCAGAGACGCCCCGTCGAGCAGGCGAACAGCAATTCCAAAAACTCGGTGCAGTTCTCCATGCACAGCATGACGCGGTCGCCGGGTTCGAAACCGCGGCTTCGGAGGCCGCCCGCCAGGCATGAAATTCGATCGGCGAATTGCCGTTAGCGCCACGCGTGAGTACTGTGGCTGACCGCCAGCGCCTGCGGGTGCTGGCAAGCCCCATCGAAGACCAGCGCCGCCAGGTTCACGTCAGGCGACCCCGTGGTCCTTGAGCCAGGCCATCATCTTCGCCCAGCCGTCCTTTGCGGCTGCGGCGCGGTAGCTCGGGCGATAGTCGGCGTTGAAGCCGTGTGGGGTGTCCGGATAGATCGTTATCTGGCAGGTCTTGCCCGCTTTCTTGCAGGCTTCCTGCATCTTCTTGACGCTTTCGACCGGGATGCTCTGATCGGCCCCGCCATACAGGCCTAGAACGGGTGCTTTGAGATCGGGTGCGAGGTCGATCGGATATTTCGGCTGCAATTCCGTGCGCGGCCGGTCGATTGGTCCGTACCAGGCGACCGCGGCCTTCAGCGATGGGTTGTGCGCGGCATAGAGCCACACGATGCGCCCGCCCCAGCAAAACCCAGTGACGGCAAGCCGTGCCGTATCGGCCTTGCCGGACGCCTTGGCATAGGCGACGGTTGCGTCGAGATCGGACATGACCTGCGTGTCCGGTACTTTGGAGACGATCGTCTTGATCAACTCCTGGATGTCGCTGATCCCCGCCGGGTTGCCCTGTCTCGCGTAAAGCTCCGGGGCGATCGCGTAATAGCCCGCCTTGGCCAGCCGGCGGCAGATATCCTTGATGTGCTCGTGCACGCCAAAGATTTCCTGGACCACGAGCACGGTTGGGAAGGGTCCGCCTTGCGCCGGCATTGCGCGATAGGCCGGGATCGATCCGTCGGCAACCGGGACCTTCACCTCGCCGGCATCGAGGCCGTTCGTGTCGGTCGTGATCGTCTCGGCCGAGACCGGCTGCATTGACAGGGCAAAACCGCTAATCAGCGAGGTCATCACAAACCCGCGCCGGGTCAACTGCGTGCGGGTCGGAAATTCATCCGATTTGATCTCCCGCGCATCCATGGTTCCTCTCCCTGATTTCACATCGAGCGGCAGAAGAGTAGTTTCCTGTCCTCAGGCCCGCTCAGCAAGGGCTGATCACCAAACAGTGACCCTCAGTAATCGTAATTGTAGTTGAGCCCGATGCCGGTGCTGCCGGATTGGCCGGCCTCGCCCTGGACCGTCAGATGCGGGCGCAACTCGATCTCCACCGTGACCTTGCTGGTCGGCGGCGAAAGCCCCTGACTGACGCCGACGGAAACTCCCGGCGCCAGGTATTTACCGGCGCTGAGCGCAGTGCCGCCGGTGGCGGCGCCGGCCGCTGCCTGCGGGTTGAGGGTGGTGCTCGCCGGTCCGCTCGGGCCCGAGCCGAGCTTGAACCAGTCGAGGCCGAGGCCGCCGCGCAGGCGGTCGAGGACCCCGGGCCCGCCGCCGGCGAGGGTACCGGCCGCCGCAGCGAGCTGAAGCCCCTCTCCGGCCGAGATCTGGCCGACCCCGCGGTTGAACAGGACGCGGGCGAGAATCTCGTCCTGCGGCACAGAGGGCGTTGAAGACAATGTGATCTTCGGCGCCGAGGCGGGTCCGCTGATGTTTACTTGCGCCGTGATATCGGCGGCACTCGCCTCGGCGACTATATCGAGAACAGGGTCGAGCTTGGCGCTGCCATCGAAGGTGATCGTGCCTCGGGTCAAAGTGAAGGTCTTGCCGAGTAGATCGACGCTGCCGCGGATCTGTTCCAGAGAACCGGCTATGACCGGAGCGGCGCTCGTCCCGGTGATCGTCAGGCGGCCGCGCCATTCGCTCTCCAGCCCATGCCCGCGCACGAAGATGTTGCCGGGCATGTCGATAGCGATGTCGAGGGCCGCGGGAAGCGCCGGTCGATCGGCAGCGGCGGGCTCGGGCGCCTTGCCGCCCGTGCCATTTTTTTCGACGACCTTCAGCACCACCACATTGGGCGGCAGGCTGTCCGGCAGGCTGATGTCCGCGCGATCGATGGTGAGCGGCGCGGTGACCTTGGGTGCGGTCAGCGGACCGGCAATCGTCACGGTTCCGCTCGCCGTAGCGACCGCCTCGTCGCGCGCGGCGACCCGGAAATTGGCGAGCGTCGCGGAGAGTTGGGCGGTGGGGCCCGTCGGACCGCTCAAGACAACGTTGCCCTGCGCTTTCAGGGTTCCGCTCGCACTATCTGCCGCCGAGAACGAGGTCAACGTGAAGCGGTCGCGGTCGCCGACGAGATCGGCTTGCATTTTATTCAGGACTGCTCCGGTCGCGAAATTCTCGTAACGCCCATTTGAGAGCTTGAGACTCCCCCTTGCGGCAGGCGATGCGACCGTGCCCCCCACCGCGAAATCGGCCGCAAAGTGACCGCTGACCCGGTCCTCGCCAAGCGGCAGAAGATCGGCGAGGTGCTCGATCTGCCCCGCGCCCTGGACCTGCAGCGCGAGCCGCCCGTCGGGCGGCACCGAAATCCCGAGCGGCGCGGGCGTCAGCAGCAGCGGAACCGAGCCCGTCAGTGCGACGTGATCCTCCTTGAGCCCCGTTACCTGCCCATTGACGTCGAGGTTTCGGCCGTTCCAACTGCCGTCGACGGCGAGCCCCAGACCCTTCAGCCGCGAGTGTTTCGACGCGGCGACGGTCAGTTCGCGCGCGTTCAGAGAGATACGGCCTTGCGGAGCACGGAGCGTTCCGCCGAGCGTCGCGGCCGCGTTCAGGCTGCCACGTACGTTATGGTAGCCGGCGAGGCGCCCCGCCGACGCGATCGGCAAATCGGCGGCATTCAAGGCCAGCGACACCGAATCCCCGCGCACCCCGCCGCTGCCGGTGATCCGACCCGGGCCAAAGTCCAATGCAAGACCGGAAAATGCGAGATCGCCGCCATGTCTGGATAGCGTGAGCGGCTGCTCGAGAAGCAACCGGTCGCTGCCCAACGATCCGGCGAGCCGCGTTAGACGGAGATCGGTCCGGCCCGGTTCGAGCGCACCATCGCCCGCCACAGCGACGGTGAGAGGCTGACCCTTGGCGTCCCCCTGGAAAACGAAGCGGCCCGGCCGCGGCGCATCCAAGCTCAGGGTTGCCGTGGTCAGCTCGTTCGCGCCAAAACCGGCGTTGCTCAGCGACAGCCGCGCGCTCCCCGAGGGAGCACGCAATATGTCGGCGAAATGCGCGGTCGCTGCGAGCCGGCCGGCCGCGATTCGCGAAGATCCGGCGCCGGCGCTGAGCTTGCTTCCGTTTACCGAGAAATCGACCAGCTGACCGCCGCGCGCGTCCAATCCGACACCGAACTCGAGACTGCCGCCGAGCGATGTGCCGGCGAGCTTGGACAAGGCCGCGAGATCGGCCGACCGGCCCGCGACCGAACCTCGCATCAGACCGGTGTCGAGGGCGATCCGAAGGCTGCCGTCGATTGTGCTGTCCGCAGCGGCCAGCCGAAACTGTGGCAGGACCAGCTCGGAATTCCCGTTACGCTCCGCAACAAGCGCCAGTTTTCCGTCGAGCCCATAGGCGCGGAAACTGCCGTCGACCGACGTCTTTGGGTCGGAGAGGTCCGCAACCTGCGCGGCGAGCCGCAGCGAATCGAGTTTGGCGCCGGCAGCGGCGAGTTCGGCGCCATCGACGTCGGCGTTGATCCGCAAATGGTCCAGTGATCCCGCGAAATTGAGCTGTGCCGAGACCGCCCCCGTCACATCTGTGCCGAATGCTGCCCCGAGCGGCCTCAAATGCGGCAACTCGACCGCGAGCGCCCCGGTCAGCTCGTTCGTTGCGGGAAGAAACCGCGCGTCACCGGAGAGGCTGACGGCTGCGCCGGTGACGGCCAGCCGGTCGAGCGTCAGGACATCGGCATCGTCGCATTCGATTGCGCCGGCAATGGTTGCATCGCCGCCCAGCAACGCGTCGGCCGCCGCGACCCCGGTCCTCAGTTCTTTCGCCGAGCCGGCCACCGTCGCCGTGAAACCGGAAGCGCCTCTACGCTCGGCATTCGCTTCGAGGTCGACCGAGCCGGCCAGCTGATGGCCGACAAAACCGGAAAACGGGCGAAGATCGGCGATCGTCAACCCGGCGCGCCCCTCGATCGCCCGCGTTTCCGTCATTTGCCCGGAGCCGGCGAGAGAAATGCCGGCGCCCTCAGCGGAAAGCCGGGTCAAATCGATGGAGCGTCCGTCACGGGCAGCGGTGGCGGCCAAAGACCAAGCGATGTCTCGGCCGAGTTCGGGAGGGACCGTAACCCCCTCCGGTGCGACCAGCCCGACGATCCGGCCGGTTGCTGCAAGGTCGATCCGGGCTTCGGGATCGTCGAGAGCACCCGTCGGGCTTGCCCGGATATTGGCCTCGACGTGCTCTGCGCCGGAGGAGGCGAGGCGGGTTCCGTTGCTCGACAAATTCAGATCGAGTGATGGCCGGCTCTCGGTGCCGGTCACTGACGCCGTGAGAACGGCCGAGCCGCCGAGCGGCTGCCCGAGCAAACCCGAAAATGCGGAGAGCTCCGGGCAACTGACGCGTAAATCCGCCGCAACAGCTTTTTCGGGGCCGCCAATCACGAAGTTGCCCGTCAAGGTGCCCGCCGCGATCTCGACGGAGAGCGGATCGACAACGATCCGGTCGCCTAATTTCGCGCGCATCGACAGCGCGACCTGGTTGCCGACCAGCGGCGCGACCTCCGACGGGAGCAGTGGAGCAAACCCCGCTATGCCGGATATTCCGAGAATGGTTTCGTGTGCTGCGGCGAGTGTCAGATCCGCCGCGAAATGGACAGACGCGCCGGCCGAGGCATTCAATCGGCCATGCCAATCCGCAAGCGGTCCGGTGCCGTTTACCGAAAACGTAAGCGGCAGGTGGTCGGTGCGGGCGAGGAGCCGGTCGAGTATGAGGCCACTGGGCTCGGCTGCGTCGAGCCTGAGGCTCAGCACCGGGGTATCGCCCGCGATTTCCATCGCCAACAGGATGTTCCCGGCCGAGTTGTCGATGCGATGGAGATCGAGCGCAACGTGTGCCTTCCCGCCCGCCAGCTCGGCGCTTCCCTCGACGGTCGCGGCAACGTTCTCGCCCAAAACCGGCGATGCGAGCGCAAGCTTACCGATCGACAGCCGGTCGAGGGCGACAGGTATCGGAAGGTGCGGCACCTTGAGATAATCAATGAAGGGTGTGGTCGATGGCGCGGTGCTCGATCGCGCCATATCGACCTCCGCAATCGCCAACGACCGGATATGCGCTTTTCCCCTCAGCAGCGCCGACGGCGAGATGTCGAGGCCGGCATCACGTAAGGTCAGATAGGTCCCGTCGCGATCGCCAATGTCAATTCGTTCGACCGTGATGCTGAAAGGCACTATTCCGCCGAGGTCATCGATCGCCACGGTGAAATCCGGATCGCTGATCGCTTGCGCGATCTCTCTCTCTGCCCAGGTTTTGCCGACCCGTGTCTGCAGCATCCCAAAACCTGCGGCGAGCACCGCGATCAGAACACCGATCGCGGCGCCGAGCCATCTAAGCAGTTTGACAATGCCGACCATCAGACCTGGGGGTATCCTGGAATGACGGCGTTCATGGTTACCGGAATGCGAGGAGACTTGAAATGAAGATCACCGATGTCAGCCTTACATTGTTCGCCTGGGAGAGTATCCCTTCGACCATTTACGGTCACCACACTGCCCGTCCGACCGGCAAGAGCGATCTCGGCCTGCTGGCGCTCACTACCGATGACGGCATCGCCGGACACGCTTTTCTCGGTACCTCCTCCAACCCGGCGAGCCTCGATGGGCCCGGCCTGATTCGCTTTCTGAAGCCGATCCTCTTGGGTCAGAACCCGCTCGACCGCGAGCGCCTGAACCGTCTCCTGTGGGCGCGCGCCCGCGCCGCCACGGTGCGCGCGATCGGCGCCTGCGACATCGCGCTGTGGGACATCGCCGGCAAGGCCGCGGGGATGCCGATCCACCGCCTGATCGGTACGATGCGCGATCACATCGCCGCCTATGCCAGCTCGGAGATCCACGGCTCCGCCGAAGCCTATGTCGAGCAGGCCCGCCATTACCAATCGACCGGCTGGCGCGCCTACAAGATCCACCCGCCGCAATCCTGGCGCGACGACATCAAAGTATGCGAGGCGGTGCGCAAAGCTGTCGGCGACGATTACACCGTGATGCTCAATTCGACTTGGAGCTACCGCTACGAGGAGGCCCTGCGGGTCGGCCGGGCGATCGAGGAGATGGGGTTCTACTGGTACGAGGACCCGCTCGCTGACCAGGACCTCTACAATTACGTCAAGCTGAAGCAAAAGCTCGACATCCCGGTCCTCGCCACCGAATACCCGATCGGCGGTCTCAATTCCTATGTCCCGTGGATCCTCAAGCGCGCCACCGACTTCCTGCGCGGCGACGTCGCGGTCAAAGGCGGCATTACGACATTGATTAAGACGGCCCACCTCGCCGAAGCCTTCCGCATGAATTTTGAGGTGCACCACGGCGGCAATTCATTGAACAACGTCGCCAACCTGCACGTCATCATGGCGATCCGGAACACCGAATTCTTCGAGGTGTTGCTGCCCGACGCGATGCAGAAATACGGCCTCGCCGAAGAGATCGCGGTCGACCGCGACGGGCTCGTCCACGCTCCGACCGAACCCGGCCTCGGCGCCCACATCGATTTCGATCTGATCGAACGCAAAAAGGTCGGCGTACTCGGTTGAAGCGCTCGCTCTTTGGTACAACGTAATTGCCACTGCGCCGCGCTTCGTCTGTCGTCGCGGCGAAAACCCGGACTGGTGGAATGGCTGACGAAGTTCTCGATTTCCTCCGCGTCAACTTCGCCCGCCTCAACGACCGCATCGACCGCATCGAAGCCGATATTACCGAGTTCCGCGAGCGGCTCGGCCATATCGAGGGTCAGGTCGCCGGAATCTACGGAATGTACGCCACGCTCTCTTCGCGGATGGACCGCATGGACCGACGCTTGGAGCGTATCGAGCGCAGACTTGATCTGGTCGAAGTCTGAGGTCGCTTAAGTAAAGCCCGCTCGGGTCACAGCCGGGTTCTCTGATTTCCGGACCCTATTCTGCGAGACGGTTGGGGCGCCTACACGCGGCCGTGGCAATGCTTGAATTTTTTGCCGGAGCCGCAGGGGCAGGGGGCGTTGCGGGGGGTGCCGGCCCAGGGGGCGCGCGGGCCTGCGGGACGCGGGCCGCCGCGGTCGGCGCCGTTGCCGGAGCCGGTGCGGCGCGGGGTGCGCGGCGCCGGGATCGGCCGGCCGGTCGTGCCGGTGGCCCGCTCCTCGGCCATCGCCTCCTCGGGCTCGCCGTCCGCCATCGCGTAGGCCGGCTGGGGCTGCTGCACTCGCAATTCGACATGCGACAGCACCGAGGTGATGTGCTGGCGCAGATTGGCCAGCATCGCCTCGAACAATTCGAAGGCCTCGCGCTTGTATTCGTTGAGTGGATCGCGCTGCGCATAGGCGCGCAGGTTGATCCCCTGCCGCAGGTGGTCGAGCGACAGCAGATGGTCTTTCCAGGTCTGGTCCAAGAGCTGCAATAACAGGCTCTTCTCGGCCATGCGCATCAGGTCGGGGCCGTAATTCGCCGATTTCTCGGCCATCTTGCGGTCTGCGGCGGCGGTAATGCGCTCGCGCACCTCGTCGCCCGTGATCCCCTCCTCCTTGGCCCATTCAGCGAGCGGCAGGTCGAGGGCGAGGAGCCGCAGGCATTCGGCGTGGAGCGCCGGGGTGTCCCACTGCTCGGCGAGCGAATTCTCCGGGATCGCCAGCGCGACCATCTCCTCGATGGTCTCGCTGCGCATGTCTGTGATCGTAGACGCGACGTCGCGGGCATTCATGATCTCGCGGCGCTGCTCGTAGACGACCTTGCGCTGGTCGTTCATCACGTCGTCGTATTTGAGGAGCTGCTTTCTGATGTCGTAGTTGCGCGCCTCGACTTTCTGCTGCGCCTTGGCGAGCGCCTTGTTGACCCAGGGATGGATGATCGCCTCGCCTTCCTTGAGCCCAAGGCGCTGCAGCATCGAATCCATCCGCTCGGACCCGAAGATCCGCATCAGGTCGTCTTCGAGCGAAACAAAGAATTTCGAGGCGCCGGGGTCGCCCTGACGGCCGGAGCGGCCGCGCAGCTGGTTGTCGATGCGCCGGCTCTCGTGCCGCTCGCTGCCGACGACAAAGAGTCCGCCGGCCCCGACCACATCCTCGTGCGCCGTCTGGATCTCGTTGCGGATCGCGGCAGCCCGCCCCTCGCTCTCCGCCGGGTCCGCAATCAGCGCCAGATCGGTCCGCAGCCGCATTTCGAGATTGCCGCCGAGCTGAATGTCGGTGCCGCGGCCGGCCATGTTCGTGGCGATGGTCACGGTGCCGGGCCGGCCGGCCTGGGCGATGATATGGGCTTCCTGCTCGTGATACCGGGCATTCAGCACGTTGTGCGGGATCTTGTGCTTCTTGAAGAGTGCCGCCAGCGCCTCGGATTTCTCGATGCTGACGGTGCCGATCAGCATCGGCTGCTTCTTTTCCTGACACTCCAGCACGTGCTGCACGATCGCGTCATACTTCTCGCGGGTGGTGCGGTAGACCTCGTCGTCGGTGTCGTCGCGGATGCACGGCTCGTTGGTCGGGATCTCGATGACCTCGAGCTTGTAGATGTCGCCGAATTCCTGCGATTCGGTCATCGCCGTGCCGGTCATACCGGCGAGCTTCGGATAGAGCCGGAAATAGTTCTGGAAGGTGATCGAGGCCAGAGTCTGGTTCTCGTTCTGGACGGTGACGCCCTCCTTGGCTTCCAGCGCCTGGTGAAGCCCCTCCGAGTAGCGCCGGCCCTCCATCATGCGGCCGGTGAACTCGTCGATGATGATGATCTTGTCGTCCTTGCTGATGTAATCGGTATCGCGCGCAAACAGCTTGTGAGCGCGCAACGCCTGATTGACGTGGTGGACCAGCCCGACATTGTCGATGTCGTAGAGCGAGCCCGTGGTCATCAGGCCATATTGGCGCAGCAACTGCTCGATCTTCTCGACCCCCGGTTCGGTCAGGGCGACCGTGCGTTGCTTTTCGTCCTTCTCGTAATCGCCGCCTTCGAGCGCCGGGATCAGCTTGTCGACCCGGATGTAGAGCTCGGAATTGTCTTCGGTCGGGCCGGAGATGATCAACGGGGTGCGCGCCTCGTCGATCAGGATCGAATCGACCTCGTCGACGATCGCATAATGGAACGGCCGATGGACCATGTCCTCGAGCCGGAATTTCATGTTGTCGCGCAGATAGTCGAAGCCGAGCTCGTTGTTGGTGCCGTAGGTGACGTCGCAGAGATAGGCCTCCTTCCGCTGCATGTCGTCGAGGTCGTGGACAATGACGCCGACGGTCAGGCCGAGAAAACGATAGATCTGGCCCATCCACTCGGCGTCGCGGCCGGCGAGGTAATCGTTTACCGTGACGACGTGCACGCCGTTGCCGGTCAACGCATTGAGATAAACGGGGAGGGTCGCGACCAAGGTCTTGCCTTCGCCGGTCTTCATCTCGGCGATCATACCGCGATGCAATACGACGCCGCCCATCAATTGCACGTCGAAATGGCGCTGCCCGAGGGTGCGCTTCGACGCCTCCCGCACGGTCGCGAAAGCGTCGATCAGGATGTCGTCGAGCTCGGTTCCGTCGGCGAGCTGTTGCTTGAACTGCTGGGTCCGAGCCCGCAGCTCGTCATCGGACATCGCTTCGAGCTGCGGCTCCAATTCGTTGATGGCGGAAACGATCGGCCCCAGGCTCTTGACGTAACGGTCATTCGCGGAGCCGAACAGGCGCCGGGCTAAGGCACCAAGCATGTGACCCTCGAAAAATGGAAAAAAGCGGCCGGATAACTTTGCGCGGCGACCAAGCGACAGATAGGCGGGCGGCTAAGGCCTGTCAATTCGAGCCCGCCGCCGGGGTCGTGCGGGGGGTAATGCGCGACTTCGCCCTTTCGTCGCCTTGTTTGCGTGACACCGATGTGCATTCATCCATCCGCTCGGCCGCACCCAGCGGCTGTTCCTCGTGATCCTCATTATAGGTACTGCGATGCATCCTCGTCTCTCGATAACTCCGCTCGGCTTGATCTGTGCCGCCGGGCTGGCTGCCGCGGTCGCCGGCGGCGGCGTCTTGCTGGCAGCCGACCGGCCGGCGCCACAGCCGAACCCCGCCACCCCTATGCCGGCCCCGATGCCGCCAGGCACCACGGTCGTGGCGCGCGTCGACGGGACCGAGCTGCACCTTTCGGATGTCGAAGCGGCGCAACAGAGCCTGCCGCCCCAGGTCCAAAAAATGCCGCTCGCCCAGATCTACCCGAAGCTGCTCGACCGGCTCGTCGACGGCATGCTGATTACCGAGGCCGGCCGCAAGGCTCACCTCGACCAGGATCCCGAGGTGCAGCTCCGGCTGAAGCGCTATGAGGATCGCCTGATCCAGGAAGCCTACCTCAATAAGGCGATCAAGGCCGCCGAGACCGACGACCAGCTCAAGGCGCGCTACCAGGCCTTTGCCAAGGAGAAGGGAGGGCGCGAAGAAGTGCACGCCCGGCACATTCTGGTCAAGACCGAAGCCGAGGCGAACTCGATCATTGCCGAGCTCGACAAGGGAGCGGATTTCGCCGAGCTCGCCAAGAAGTATTCAAGCGACCCCGGCGGCAAATCGGGCGGCGATCTCGGTTATTTCGGTCATGACGACATGGTCAAGGAGTTCGCCGACGCCGCCTTTGCCTTGCCCCCCGGCCAGTATACCAAGACGCCGGTCAAGACCGAGTTTGGTTGGCATGTCATCAAGGTCGAAGACCATCGCGTAAGCAGCCCGCCCAGCTTTGACGAAGCGCGCCAGGAGGTCAGCCAACTGGTGGCGCGCGACACCGTCGAGGCGACGCTGAAAGAGCTGCGCTCCACCGCCAAGGTCGAAACCTACGGACTCGACGGCAAGCCGCTGCCATCCAGTGCGAAGTAGTCTCGTGAGCTGCCTTCTCGGCTCAAACGCTCATTTTACCCTCTCCCCCCGCCGGCCGGGGGGAGAGGGCAGGGTGAGGGGGGCCGATGTCTCGGTCCGCGGCGCCGCCGCCCACCTCACCTTCCCGCTTCGCGAGCCCCTCCCTCTCCCCCCTGGAAGGCGGAGAGGGGCTTTGGCTGCGGCGGCGGAGAGCGGGTTCTGCTCTGGGCTCTGAGGATGGCTGGTGTTTCCCCCCTCGCCCCGCAGCGCTTTCCCGAACTGGCGCCGATCGCCGGTGTGCGGCTCGCTGCCTTCGCCTGCGGGATTCGCTACATCGGCCGAGACGATTTGATGGTGGCGGAGCTCGTGCCGGACAGCGCGATCGCGGGCGTCTTCACGCGCTCGCTGACCGCGGGGGCGCCGGTAGTCTGGTGCCGCGACTGCCTGCCCGGCGGCAAGGTGCGCGGTATCGTCGTCAATTCGGGCAATTCGAACGTCTTCACTGGCCGCGCCGGCAAGCAGGTCGTCGAGACGACGGCGGCGACGACGGCGCGTTTGTTAGGCTGCGATTCGAAAGAGGTGTTCATCTCATCGACCGGCGTGATCGGCGAGCCGCCGGCGGCGGAAAAAATCATCGCGGCTTTGCCGCAGGTCGCGCCGTTGCTCTCGGCCGATAAATGGGAGGCGGCGGCGCGCGCGATCACGACGACCGATACCTTTCCGAAGGGAGCGACCGCGACCGCCACGATCGACGGCGTCGCAGTCCGCCTCAACGGTTTCGCCAAAGGCTCCGGCATGATCGGGCCCGATATGGCGACGATGCTCGCCTACGTGTTCACCGACGCGTCATTGCCCCCAGCGGTATTGCAGCCGCTGCTCGCCGCTTCGGCGGACCGCTCGTTCAACTCGATCACGGTCGACGGCGATACCTCGACCAGCGACACCGTGCTCCTTTGCGCGACGCAGCAGGCGGTGCATCGCCCGGTGGTGAGCCCCGCCGATCGGCGGCTCGGGGATTTTCGCCGGGCGCTCGATGCGGTGATGATCGATCTCGCCCAGCAGATCGTGCGCGACGGCGAGGGCGCTCAGAAATTCGTGACGATCGAGGTGACCGGCGCCGCCACGGCGCGGGCGGCGCGCCGCGTCGGCCTTGCGATCGGCAACTCGCCGCTGGTCAAGACCGCTCTATCGGCCGGCGACCCCAATTGGGGCCGTATCGTCATGGCGATCGGCAGGGCCGGGGAGAAGGCCGATCGCGACCGTCTGTCGATCTCGGTGGGCGGGATCAGGATCGCTGCGGAAGGCGGCCCGGTGCCGGATTATGACGAGGCCCCGGTCGCCGAGTACATGAAGTCCCGCGAGATCACGATCGCCGTCGATCTCGGCATCGGCCGCGGCAAGGCAACGGTGTGGACCTGCGACCTGACCCACGCCTATATCGACATCAATGCCAGCTACCGCAGCTGAAAGCCCCCTCCCTAACCCTCCCCCGCGTGCGGGGGAGGGAATGGGTGGGGGCCTGCCGGTCGTGCTCGTGTCGGCGGTGGCGCTCGTCGATGCCGACGGACGGGTCTTGCTGGCCCAGCGCCCGGCAGGCAAGCTCATGGCGGGGCTGTGGGAGTTTCCGGGCGGCAAGGTCGATCCGGGCGAAACGCCCGAAGCGGCTCTGATCCGTGAGCTCACCGAGGAGTTGGGCATCGACGTCGCCGCGAGCTGCCTGGCGCCGTTCACCTTCGCGTCCCACGCATACCCCGACTTCCATCTGCTGATGCCGCTCTATGTCTGCCGCAAATGGTCGGGCATTCCTGCCGCCCGCGAGGGGCAGCGCTTCACCTGGGTGCGCCCGGCCCGGCTCGGCGACTACCCGATGCCGCCGGCCGATAAGCCGCTCATCGCAATGCTGCGCGACCTGCTCTAAGGCTGTTTGCTTTATTCTCCCTCCCCGCAGATGATCTTCGCCACCGCTTGCCGCGCCAGGATGTTGGGGACATTCGGGTTGTGCTGACGGTAGGCGCGGACGGCCGTCTCGAATGCATCCTGCGGTCGAGCGGACCGAAAGGTTTCGAGCACCACTCGCGCGGTTTGTTTGAGGTCGGGTCTATACGAAAGCGTATTTTCCCATGTCTCTGACACGGTTTCCTCCGTTACTCTATACGCTCGTAGGAGACCTCTAATGTAACAACGCGTCTGTCCGCCTACGTACAAATCCGCAGTTTTTTTTTAATAAATTCCGGACGCGCTCGTCAGAGCAGTAGATCGAGCTGATCGTGATCGATCCGGTAGCATTCGCACGCGCTGGATTCGAGCCCGTCATGGTCGATGATTGTGAGCTGGCCGTGATGATATCTGATCAGGCCGGAGCGCTGCAGGTCCCCGGCCGTGGTGGTGACCCCGGCGCGTCGAACGCCGAGCATCGAAGCCAAGAACTCGTGCGTCATCGGCATCGTGTCCGATCCGGTACGGTCGCTCGCCATCAGCAGCCATCGGGCGCAGCGCTGCTCGACCGAATGCAGCCGGTTGCAGGCGGCGGTTTGAGCGCTCAGGTTCAACATCGCCTCCGCGAAGCGCAGTGCGATTTTGCGAAAGGCGGCGCTTTGATCGAATATCGCCTTGCATCGCGAGGCGCTCATTCGATGTGCAGTACCTGGGATCTGAACGAGCGCCATCTGCGCCGACACTTCGGCGCCAAGAAGGGCGGACATGCCGATCACGCCCTCCATCCCGACCATCCCGACCTCGATCATAGTGCCGTTCGCCATACTGGTCAGTATAGATCCGAGCCCCTCCTCGACGAAGTAGACATCCTCGATCGGGGCCCCTGCCGGGTGCAGGACTTGTCTTTGTGATAAGGTCACGGGATGCAGGTTCGAATAAAACTGGTCCAGATCTCCCTGCGGAAGTGCCGTGAGCAGCCGATTGTTTATTGTGTTGCGCCTTGACGGAGGCATGACCTCGCTCCCGTGCCTTAGAGCGGGAGCACACGCCTCTCTCTGCCGCCACCTGCCCAAGGACGTGGGGGCGATTTACCATATGTGGGAATTCTCGGCCGTCACGGCAACCGGCGGTGAACCGATCCGAATGCCTCTCACCCTCGCCGGTCATCCGGGCCGGGGAGGGTGAGTGAGGCGGGCCGCTAAAGCATCGGGCGGCCGCCGGTGACTGGGATCATCGCACCGGACATGTAGCTGCCGTCGTCGGAGGCGAGCAGGACGTATGCAGGCGCGAGCTCAGCCGGCTGGCCCGGGCGTTTGAGCGGCGTGTTCTCGCCGAAATGCTCGACCTTGTCGGGCGCCATCGTCGACGGGATCAACGGAGTCCAGATCGGTCCGGGGGCGACGCAGTTGACCCGAATCCCCTTCTCGGCGAGAAGTTGCGCGAGGCCCGCCGTGAAATTGGCGATGGCGCCTTTGGTCGTCGCGTAGGCCAAGAGCTGCGGCGAGGGCGATTTGCTGTTGATCGAGGCGGTGTTCACGATCGCGCTCCCCGGCTTCATGTGCGCGACGGCAGCCTTCGACAGATAGAACATGCTGTAAATGTTGGTGCGGAAGGTGTGGTCCCACTCCTCCTCGCTGATCTCCTCGAGACTGGCATGCGTCATCTGGAAAGCGGCGTTGTTGACCAGGATGTCGAGTTTGCCGAATTCCCGGACGGCGCGGTCGACCAGCTGCCGGCAATGCGTCGGGTCCTTGACGTCGCCGGCCACCAGCACCGCCCCCCGTCCGGCCTCTTCGACCCAGCGCGCCGTCTCGCGCGCGTCCTCGTGCTCGCGGAGGTAGGAAATCAAAACGTCGGCGCCCTCGCGCGCAAAAGCGATCGCGATCGCCCGTCCGATCCCGGAATCCGCCCCGGTGATTAGCGCGGCGCGACCTTTCAGCTTGCCGCACCCGCGGTAGGAGTGCTCGCCGTGATCCGGCTTCGGATCGAGCTGTTCGGTGAAGCCAGGCGGGTCCTGTTGTTGGCGGGGTAGCGGAGGGGTCGGGCCAGCGGTTTTCGGATCGGTCGTCATCTCGTGATCCCGTTGTCGGAAGAGATTGCGTCCAAAACGGACGCCGTTGTTCCGGGTTCCCTTGGGACAGCAAAAAGCCCCGCCATTGGCAGGGCTCCTTGCTCATCGGCCGTCCTGGTTAGGCTTGCATTTCCGACATGAGTTCTTGCTTCCGCTCGGCGAGCTCCTTGCCGACGGCGTCGAGATCCATCTTTGTCGATTGGAGTTCCGGGAAAAGCTCGTCTTCTTCTTCTTTGATATGCTGCTTGACCATCTCGCCGAGGACGCGAATCTTGGCGTCGTAGAGTTCCTCGCCGACCTCCATCGCCTCGATTTCGCCGATCAGGTTTTTCACGGTCGAATGCTCGACGAGCGCTTCGTCGATCAGATCGTTGTCCTGACTAGCTTTCCGGGCCTGAGGATAGAAAATCTCTTCTTCGATCTGGGCGTGAACCTTCAAAGCGAGGCAGATCTTTTCGGCGAGCTCGGCCTTGCTATCCTCGTCGCTGTCCTTCAGCTCGTCATACTCGTCGAACCACTCTTCCACTTCCCGGTGATCTTCTTCCAAGACGTCGAAGGCGCTACGAGCTGCCTGCTGGCGCTCTTTGTTCTGACTCGCACTCTTCGAGCGGCTCGACTTGCGTTCCGCCGTGCGATTTGCCTTGGTTTTCGCTTTTATCGCCATCGCCAAATCCCTCGTTGATAGTGAATGCCGCACAATTAACCGCGGGAAGCGGGCAGCGGTTCCTGATGCCACGCGGCGATAAATCGGGTAGAGGGTTGGCGATAACAAAAGAACGGGACAAACGATGATCGAACTCGAACGGCCCGCCGACCTCGCGCAGTATGTCGGCAAGGAAATCGGCGTCAGCGATTGGTTTACCGTCGATCAGGCGCTGATCGATAAATTCGCCGACGCCACTGGCGACCACCAATGGATCCATGTCGACGCCGAGCGCGCCAAGCGCGAGCTGCCCGGCGGCAAAACGATCGCGCACGGCTATCTGACATTGTCGTTGGTGCCGCGCCTCGGCCAGACCCTCTATCGCGTCAAGCACCGCTCGCGCGGGCTCAATTACGGGTCCAACCGCGTCCGCTTCACCGGACAGGTGCCGGCCGATTCGCGCATTCGGCTGCGCCAGAAGATCAAATCGGTCGAGCCGGTCGATGGCGGCGTGCGCATTACCTCGGAAAACACCGTCGAGGTCGAGGGCGCCGCGCGCCCGGCCCTCGTCGCCGAGACCATCAGCATGCAATTCGATTGAGCAGGGAGCTGCGCTCAGTCGAGCTCGAGCTTTTCTTGTTCGACGACAATCAGTCGCTCGGTAACCGGCTCGTATCGCAGGATGTAGAGCGTGGTATTGCGAACCGGCGTCGGCGGGCTCCCCGGCGGCAAGGCGTGCTTCATCAGCTGGCGCACCATCGCACCGTGGGTGGAGACGCCGATCCGCCGGAAGGGTTGCGCCGCGGTGAAGCGCCGCAAACCGCCGAGCCCCCGCCTACGGGTTGCGATGCCGGTCTCGCCGCCGGGGAAAGCGACATCGCCATCCGAATACCAGCGCTCCGTCAGACCTTCGCCGAAGCGCCTCTTGGCGTCCGCCCACAGGAGGCCCTCGGCTGCACCGACATCGGTCTCGCGCAACCCCGCTTCGATGAAAAGCGGCACCTGCAATCCGACCGCGACGATCTGCGCGGTCGTTTGGGCGCGCGCCAGATCGCTCGACACGACCGCATCGAGCCGGTGCGGCCGCAAGCTCTCGGCCAATGCCTGCGCTTGCGCCAGACCCGTCGCATTGAGCCGCGTATCGGTATGACCTTGTAGCCGGCCTTCGCGGTTCCAATCGGTTTCACCGTGCCGGAACAGGAACAGAATGCGCTCGCCGCGGTCTTGTTCCATTCTACCTCCATCAGGTGATATTAGAGTTAATTTGAACCGACCCGAGGGAGTTTGGAAGATGAAGATCCTCAATCATCAGTCGTCCGAGCGAATGCTCTGCGTCTTGCGCATTATCGTCGGGCTGTTGTTTGTCGAGCACGGTCTGGCCAAGCTCGTCGGCTTTCCGCACGTCGTGATGTTCGATAAGTTGCAGTTCTTTTCGCTGCTGGGGCTTGCCGGGTTCATCGAACTGGTCGGTGGAGCGCTGCTCACCCTCGGCCTGTTCACTCGCATCACCGCGTTTACCATGTCGGGCGAAATGGCATTCGCCTATTTCATGGTGCACGCTCCGAAGAGCTTTTATCCAGCCCTCAATGGTGGTGAGTTGGCGATCGTGTACTGCTTTCTGTTGCTGTATTTCGCCACTGCCGGAAGCGGCGCCTGGAGCCTCGACCAAATTCGCCTCGGCGCCGCCCGCCCGACTGGAGCTTACGACAGGCACGTATCCGTCGGCGGAGACGATTGATGAACGACACTGCGGTGGTCGCGCTGAGCCCGGAAACGGTGCTCGGCGAAATGAAGAAGAACGGCGTAACCCACGTCGTGTGGCTCCCCGACAGCGAGACCAACTGGCTCTACCTGCTGATGAAGGCGGAGCCGTCGTTGCGGCTCGTCGGCGTCAGCCGCGAGGGGCATGCCTGCTCGATCGCGGCCGGGCTGTCGGTTGGCGGGGCTAAGCCGCTGATCCTGATCCAGAACACCGGCATGATGGAGTTCGGGAGATTCGCTGCGCGGCTGGCTGTTGGGGCTCAACATCCCGGTCGTGCTGATGGTCGGCTATCGCGGCTGGACGCGCCACGGCGTCACCCAAGACACCGCGGCGACTTACACCGAGCGGTTTCTGATGGCGTTTGGGATCAACTACTACCTCGTCGAGAACGACGCGGACGCGCCGCGCATCTCGCTCGCTTTCGAAGAGGCGGGACGCACCAAAAGGCCAGTCGTCGTGCTAGTCGGCGACGAATACCACGGCTTCAATCGGTAGAGGGCCCCCTCGATGATGCACACAGCGGAAATGTTGAAGGCCTTCGCTCCCTATCGCGAGGACGCGATCGTCGTTCCGGGCCGCGGTGGCCGCTATTGGACCGACCTCACGACGCGGCCGAACCTCGACGTGCCGGTCGGCGATCCGGCAATGGGCGGACACGCCGGTTTTGCGCTTGGACTGGCGCTGGCGCGGCCGGAGAAAAGGGTAATCCTCTTCGATTCCGAGGGAGACGTCCTGATGAGCCTCGGCATGCTGGTCACGATAACCGAGCAGCAGCCGGCGAATTTCTATCACTTCCTGATCGACAATGGCTGCTACGCGACGACGGGCGGCCAGCCGGTCCCCAATGCCGACAAAACCAACTACGACGTGATCGCACGCGGCGCCGGTTATCCCCGAGCTTTCGCCTTCCAGGAGCTTGAGAAATTTTCCGCCGCTCTACCCGACATCCTCGGCAATCCGGGCCCGGTGTTTGTCGCCTTGAAAGTGGCTCCGGAGATCGAAAACGCGCCGATCGGCCGGCGCCGCCGATGGCAAACCCGCACGCGCGATCAAGTGATCCGGGACCTGCGCGAGGAATTAGGCATCAGCGGGTGAATTTCACTTGAACCGGAATGGGACGAGGACTTAGCGGGGTGAAGGCCTCGCTCATGTATGAAGGTTCTTCGCGCAGTGCCCCAGAACCCACGCACCATAACGATTGCGATGTCGGCCAACCCAATGAAAGCCGGGGGCGCAACCCTGAGCGACCTCGACGAGAGAAGACGTAGCGCCGGCCTCCCTCCGAACCGATCCGGCTGGGGAAGCAGACACCTTCACGGGAGTTATCGTGAGACCGATCAGACCAATAATCGTCAATATCGCCACACGCATGTCGTGCCCCTTTGAGTTACGACACATCATATAACGAGCAGCGGCGGTGCGATAGAATATCAGATCGGCTTTCGCGGAGAGCAGGTATGCAGGACACCGGAGAATTCGACTTCATCATCGTCGGCGCCGGTTCTGCCGGCTGCGTGCTGGCCAACCGCCTGACCGCCGACCGCGCCACGCGCGTGCTGCTGCTGGAGGCGGGCGGGAAGGACCGCAACCCGTGGATCCACATCCCCGCCGGGTTCTACAGAAACATCTTCCATCCGAAAATCACCTGGGTGTTCGAGACCGAGCCCCTCGCCGAGCTCGGCGGGCGCCGCATGCTGTGGCCGCGCGGCAAGGTGCTCGGCGGATCGAGCTCGATCAACGGGCTCATCTACATCCGCGGCCAGAAGCAGGACTTCGATCTATGGCGTCAATTCGGCAATACCGGCTGGTCGTTCGACGATGTGCTGCCCTATTTCCGGCGCGCCGAGCACCAGGAGCGCGGCGCCGACGAGCATCACGGCGCTGGCGGACCGCTGTGCGTCTCCGACCTGCGGGCGCGGCACGAGTTGCACGACGCCTTTATCGCCGGGGCGCAGGAGGCCGGTCATAAGTTCAACCCGGATTTCAACGGCACCGAACAGGACGGGGTCGGACCGTTGCAGGTGACGGTCCGCAACATGCGGCGCTGCAGCGCCGCCGTGGCCTATCTGAGGCCGGCGATGAAGCGGCCCAATCTGCGCGTCGAGATTCGCGCATTGGCGCGCCGCGTGCTGTTCGAGCGCAAGCGCGCCGTCGGCCTCGAATATTCGCAGGACGGGATCGTGCACAGAGCCCGGGTGCGGCGCGAGGTGTTGCTCGCCGGAGGCTCGATCAACTCGCCTCAGCTGCTGCAGCTCTCCGGGGTCGGTCCGGGCCAATTGCTGCAGGAGCACGGTATCGCGGTGGTGCACGATCTGCCGGGCGTCGGCGAGAACCTGCAGGATCACCTCAATTCGCGCGTCGTCTATCGCGCGCGGCGCGCCAACACTTTGAACGAGGTCTCGCGGAGCTGGCTGCGGCAGGCGCACGCCGGGTTTTCCTACGCGCTGGCTCGCCGCGGCGCATTGATGATGGGAGCGGCGCCGATCGGGCTATTTGCCCGCACCCGGCCGGGCCTCGACTCGCCGGATGTGCAATATCAATTCCTCGCCGGCAGCTTTGTGCGGGCGGGAGAGGCGATGCACGATTTTCCCGCCTGTCAGGCGACCTGCATCCCCTGCCGGCCGGAAAGCCGCGGCTGGCTCAGGATCCGCTCGCCCGATCCCGCAGCGCCGCCGGCAATCCAGCCGAACTACCTCTCGACGCAGGCCGACAGGGATACGTTGGTCACCGGGCTCAGGATCGCGCGAGGCATTTTCCAGACCGCGGCAATGCAGAAATGCGTCTCGGAGGAATTTCTGCCCGGCCCAGCGGCGCAGAGCGACCAAGATTTCCTCGACCACATCCGCCAGACCGCCGGCACGACCTACCACCCGACCAGCACCTGCATGATGGGCCAGCATGAACGGGCCGTCGTCGACACACAGCTGCGGGTGCGAGGAGTGGAGGGGCTGCGGGTGATCGACGCCTCGATCATGCCGACGGTTGTTTCCGGCAACACCAACGCGGCGACAATCATGATCGCCGAAAAGGGGGCCGACATGATCCTCAATGAAGCGCGCTCCACCGCCCCCGCCGCCCGGACAAAGGCTGCTTGACGCAGTCGGCGGTTACCGCCCCTGCCCGTGCTCGCGGATCAGGGCGGCGAACCAGGCGCGGAAGCGGCGCGCTTCGCACTCGTCGCGGCCGAGGCCGCGGCGCAATCGTACGCCGTGCATGGCTTCGCCGAAGGCGGCGACGGCGACCAGATGCATCAGCCATTGCGTGTCTTCGCGGGTGACTTCGCGCCCGGGCGGCGCCGCGGCGACGCGCCGCATGTGCAAGGTCTCGGCGATCTCGCCCTGAACCGTCGCCGGCTCGTCGGCCTCGCCCTCCGGGTCCATAATCTTCGAGCCAGGCGAGACGCTGCGCCAACCCGCCGGCGAACGCGTCGAACACGCGGTCGATCAACGTCTCGGTCGTCAGTTCGGGCTGCGACAATGCCGCGACGAAGCGGTCCTTGAACTCGGCAGCGGTCTGCCGGGTCAGCGCCCGCACCAGCCCGGCCCGGCTCTTGAAATGGTGCAAGATCAGCGGGTGCGAGATGCCGGCCTCGGCGGCGATATCCTGCAAGCGCAACCCTTCCGGGCCGGTGCGGGCGATCAACGCCTGCGCCGTCTCCAGAATGAGCCGCCGCGCTTCCTCGGGGGAACGGCGCACCCGCCGCATATTTTCGGTCATCCGCCACCTTAAATATTATTGACAATATTGTCAGCACGTCCAATTCTTGTGGGCCGAAGGCTCCGCAGGAGATGTGTCATGTCAGATCCCGCCAGCACCCGGATACGCCCGCTCGTCGCGCTGCGTGCGATACGCGGCTTGTTGCGCGACCGCGAGGATACGCGGCAGGCCTTTCTGCTGGTCGAGGCATTGCGCGGCAAGACCACGCTGAGCCAATTCGCCCACTTTTGCGAGACCGACGGCGGGCGAGCATTGCTGGCGGAAAAGCCGAGCCTCCTCGCCCATCTCGGCGACCGCAAGAGCCTTGCCGCCTTGCCGCCCGGCTCGCTCGGGCGCGCCTATCTCGACTTCGTCAGTGAACAGAATCTGTCGGCCGACGGGTTGGTCGAGGCCTCGAAGGTCCGCGCGACGCCGCCCCCGGCCAACGATTTGACGTGGTTCCGCGAACGCAACCGCGAGATGCACGACCTGCTGCATGTGACCGCCGGCTACGGTCGCGACCCGCTCGGCGAGGCCTGCGTCCTCGCCTTCACCTTTGCCCAGAACCGGGGCAAGGGCGCGGCGGTCATCGCCATGGTCGGCGCCTGGCGCAATCTGCGCCGGCTAAAGACGCTACAGGCGCCGCGCGCGGTCTGGGAGGCTTACCGCCAGGGCAGGCGTGCCCTTTGGCTGATCGGCGCCGATTGGGAGAATTTGCTGGCGCAGCCGCTGGCGACGGTGCGCGCCCGCTTCCGGGTCGGGGCCCCGACCCATACCCGCAACTGCGAGAGCGCTCCGCCGCCGCCGTTGCAGCCGAAGCGGCGCAGCTCGCCACGGCTTAGCTGTCGTCTGCGGCACAGCCCGACCCCGGGCACCGCTTTGGGGATGCAAGGAGGAAGCATGAGCGAGCCGCGACCGCAGAAGGGCGCATGGACGATTGTCACTCTGCTGTTCCTGTTCATGGTCATCAACTTCGCCGACAAGGCGGTGATCGGGCTCGCCGCCGTGCCGATCATGCAGGAATTGAAATTGACCCCGAAGGAGTTCGGGCTGATCGGGTCGAGCTTCTACCTGCTGTTCGCGGTGTCGGCGGTGCTGACCGGCTTTGTCGTCAACCGCGTGCAGACACGCTGGGTGTTGCTGGCGTTGGGGCTGATCTGGGCCTTGACCCAGTTTCCGATGCTGGCGCCGGTCGGGTTTGCGACGATCCTTGCCTGCCGCGTCGCGCTCGGCGCCGGCGAGGGCCCGGCCTATCCGGTGGCCCTGCACGCGACCTACAAATGGTTTCCTAACGAGGTGCGGACGTTCCCGACCGGGATCATCGCGCAGGGCGGCGGAGTTCGGCGTATTGGTGTCGCTGCCGCTGTTGAACCTGGTCATCGTGCACTGGGGCTGGCACTGGGCCTTCGGCGTGCTTGGCTTTGCTGGCCTCGCCTGGGTGGCGGCATGGCTGATGGTCGGCCGCGAGGGCGCGATCGCCGGCACCGGGGAGCCGAGCGCCGGGCAGGCAGCAGCGGGGCCCCGCATCCCCTACGGCCGGCTGTTGTCGAACCCGACGATCGTCGCCAGCTGGTGCGCCAATTTCGGCGCCTATTGGGGCCTGTCGCTGGCGTTGACCTGGCAGGGCGCCTTCATGATCAAGGGGCTCGGCTTCACTCAAGGCGGGATCGGGCTATTGAGCGCGCTGCCGCCGGGAGTGAGCGTCATCGCGCTGCTGGCCGGCGGCTGGCTGTCGCAGCGCCTGTTGGCCGGCGGCATCGGCAGTCGCTGGGCGCGTGGCGTGTTCGGCGGGGCCGGCGTGATGCTCGGCGGCATCGCATTGCTGCTGCTGCCGTACATGCCGAATGCCGGTCTCGAGATCGCGATGACGATCATCGGAACGGCGCTGCCGACGGTCATCTACATCATCGCACCCTCGATTGTCGGCGAGATTACGCCGGTCGCGCAGCGCGGCGCCTTGCTGGCAATCGGCACCGCGATCGGCACCTCGGCCGGGCTGCTGGCGCCCTATGTGATGGGCAGCGTGATCGAGAACGCGGCGACGCCGCTCGACGGCTTTCATCTCGGCTACAGCATCTGCGGTGCCGTCATGCTGCTCGGCGGCATCATCGGCGCCTTATTAATGGATCCCGAGCGCGAGATCGAGCGGCTCGGCAGCATCGCGCCGACGGTGCAATATCGACGGGCCTAGGCCGCTCCACTATCCTGCCGGCCGCAAATGTGAGGCGCGGCCATGGCGGCAAATTAAATCTCCATCGCCAGCGACACCTGGTGGGCGTTATCGCAGGACTGGCGATCGCGAGGGCGGCGGGCGGAGCCGGTGCGCAGCAAACCGAGCAGTTGTCGCTTCCCAATGTCACCGTCACTGCGCCCGCTGCCCCGGCCGTAGCGCCGTACCTGCGCGATCCTGGTAAGGCCTACCAGCGAAATCCTTATACTGGTCGATATCGCGTCGAGGAGGACAAATTTCGCGAGGTCCCGTGTACGGCCACCCGCATCGCCCCTGTCGCGGGAGGTAAGTGCCTGCAAGGGTATCGGTTGCTGCCGGGCGCGACAGACCAAATTACCAACCCGAAAGGCGGCAGCAACTGCGACCTGGCCCTCGATGTAGCGATCTATAGCTCCGGCCGGTTGTCGATCGAGGCGGATACATTGATATTCGATCCCTACAAGCTTACCGCCATAGGGCATCAAACATCACAATATTGCTACGTCAATGGTAACTCAGCATACGATCAGGAAGACTTTCAAGACATGAACCAGGTGACGCGGCGTGGCACCAATTGGCGTAATTTCGTGAGCAATGGCGAAGATAAATCGATCGAATTCTCGGAAGGGCCTCACAATTGCGCCGCGGTCCAAAGGGCCGGGCCAAAATGGGCAGGCGGCTACATCTACATCATGCACGCGAGCATCTGCGCTACCGACACGGCCGCGGTGCGGCCCGAGGATGTCGCCTACGTGCTCGGCTCATTGCAGGTTCGCCAATATGACCCGCTCGGCAACCTGCGAAAACCCGGCGAATAGGAACGGGGCGCCGAATGCAAACATCCGAAAAATTCGCGAGTGCCATCATTGCCGCGGCGAGTGCTGGGCGAGCGGGCGGGTCGGGCTGAGCCGCGCAGGCAGAGCCAATGCCAGGATCAGGCTGACCACCGCGACGAGCCCTGCAATAATGTAGACGATATGAAGCGAGCTGCCGACAGCCGCGGTAAGGCGCGCAATTTCAGTGGCGCCGAGGCTCTGGCGGGCCGCCGGCGACATCAGCCGGTTGACGGCGTCGCCCGCATTGGGCAGCAGGCGATAGACGCCGAAATTGAGGAGGGCGCCGAACACGGCGGCGCCGACCGACTGGCCGACGATGCGCATGAACATCATCGAAGAGGTCGCCATGCCGCGCTCGCTCCAGCCGACGCTCGCCTGGGTCGACACGATGAAGGCAGTGTTGCAGAAACCCATGCCGACGCCGAGCATGAAGGCGCCGCTGCTGGCCCAAACCAACCCGCTGGCCGGGGTCAGCAAGATCAGCATGATGCTGCCGACTACCAGACAGATGCCGCCGATCGACGCCGAGAGGCGGTATGAGGTGCGGATCATCAGGCGCCCCGCCGCCATGCTGGCGAAGGCCCAGCTGACCGACGACGCCGCGAGCACCACACCGGCGGCCGTCACGTCGCGGCCCATCGCTCCCTGCACATAGGTCGGCAGAAAGCCGGAAACGCTCATCATCAGCGCGCCGTTGAAGAAGCCGGCCGAGCAGCCGACCGCGACTACTCGATTGCGCCAGAGTTTCAAGGGCAGCATCGGCTCCGCCGCGCGCCTCTCGCGCAGTCCCACCGCTACTAGAGCAACCGCGCCGCCCAACGCCAGCGTCCCAAGGGTCACGGCGTCGGCGTTGCCGACCTGCACCAGCGCAAACATCGGCGCCCCGACCCCGAGCATCAGCAGGGCCGAGCCGAGGTAGTCGATGCGGTGCCGTTGCGGCTCGCGATGCTCGTGCAGAAACAGTGCGAACATGACCAGGGTGGCGGCGCCGATCGGCAGATTGACCCAGAACACCAAGGACCAGCTGACATGCTCGACGACAAAGGCGCCCAATGTCGGGCCGATGATCGCGGCTATGCCGAACATGCCCGAGACGTAGCCCTGCATCCGCGCCCGCTCGACCGGCGTATAGATGTCGCCGATGATCGTCGTGGCGATCGGCTGGATGGCGCCCGCGCCGATGCCTTCCAATGCCCGGAAAAACACCAACGCCGGCATGTCCCAGGCGCAGCCGCATAAGAGGGAGCCGAGCAGAAAAACACTTGTGCCGGCAAAGAACACCCGCTTGCGGCCGTAAAGGTCGGCGAGGCGCCCATAGATCGGGATCGTTACCGCCTGAGCGAGTAAAAATGCGGCGAATGCCCAGCTGAACAGACGAAACCCGCCGAGGTCGGCGACGATGGTAGGCATCGCCGTGGCGACGATATAGCTGTCCGTCGCCACCATGAAGATCGCCAGCATGACCCCGGTCATGACAAGCCGGCGAGCGGCCCGGGCTTCCGCGCTTTGTTCTGTCGCAAGTTCGCGGGTGGTGGGTTGATCGAGCAAAACTCCCCCGATTGAGCAAAGCGCAGCCGGCCGGCGCTATCTACCGGCAACTCGGTCTGCTCAACAAGGCGGCATCGCGCGGGTCAGGGATGCATCGAATTTAGGCATCTGCGCGGTCCGCCTTTATGCCGCACCGTTCCCGGCGGCCCACACGTTAGCGTCCACGCTCGTGGTGGAGATTCGGGATCAGCCCTCCATTTCATTACCCTTCGCGCGCCAGCTCCTCGCGGCAGACGTTCTCCAATGGGGTTAAATCGTCCTGCACCAGCTTCCACATGACCGGCGGCGCAACGCCCTCGTATTCGTTGCGCAGTACGTTCCCGATCCCAGCCACCTTGGTCCAGGGGATCTCGGGATGCCGGGTTTTGAGCTCGTCCGTCAAACGGCGGCTGGCTTCGGAAATGATTTCGACGCCGCGCTCGACCAGCCACCGCTTGCGCCAGTCGGCCTCGAAGGCCTCGATCGTCACGCCCGCCATCTCGGCGCGGATGCGCTCGATCGCCTCGAGGATATCGGTGAGCCGCGGCGCGAACGACGACGCGGCCATCAGAACACTTGCACGGCCGACGCTTCGATCCGCGACCGCAGAACCCTGTGGAGGCTGTCGCGCGTCATGATGTCGGCCTTGCGACCGAGAATGCGCGATGTCTCCTCCTTCACATCCATCAACTCGAAAAGGCCAAGCTTGCCCCTTTCGTAGTCGAAGAACAGATCGACATCCAAATCCTCACGCGCCTCGCCGCGCACCGTCGACCCGAACAAATAAAGACGCTGGACCCCAAGCCGCCGCAGCTCAGTTTCGTGTTGCTTAAGCTTCGCTATGGCTTCGTCGCGTTTCATCGATATCTCTATAACTCATCCACAATACTCATCCAACCGGCGGCTCGACTTCCCTTTGCGCCTGCTTGATCGGCCGTCGATATCGTCATCGCCCAATCCGGTGACGACAATGCGGGCCCGTGACGCGTGGCGGCCGGGGACCAGCTCGACCGGCTTGATCGTGATCACTTCGCTTTTGGATGACATCGGCCCGGCTCCTTGCCCTGGAATCTAGGCGTCGCGTCCTTTGTGGTCAAATTTTCGGGCGGCAGGCGACGGAAGCGGCTAAAACCGCAGCAGCTCATCCCACGCGGTCGCGTAGCTGGGCAAGTAGCCGTCGCCGGCCACCACCATGAGGGCTCGGGTTTGATTGCCTAGTGCTGTGCTCATCGGAGTTCTATGTATTGACCCCGCGTGCTGGTGAGGATTTTGCCTTTAGATCCAGCGAGGACTTGAAAAATTTGTCATAATGGGTTATCGGATTTGTAGAGCCACCACGACCGTGCAAGAACACAAGATATAGAAACGGTGAGGCCCACGCTTCAAAAACTGATAACCAAGCTCGCTGACGGCGACGTGGTGATCATTCCGGCAGTTGACCGCCTCTCGCGCGACACGACCGACCTACTGATCATTGCCCGCGAGATGCAGAAGGCCGGGGCGGGCATACGCTCCCTTGCCGAGCCATTCCTCGATACCACGTCCGATTGCGCCGAGATCGTTTTTGCGATCCTTGGCGTTGCCGCCAAACTCGAACGCCGCCGCATCCTCGACCGGACCGCACGGGGCCGCGCCGACGCTAAGGCCAAGGGCGTCAAATTCGGTCGCAAACCCACTCTCACCCCGCACCAGCAGCGCGAAGCCATCAGACGCCGCGACGAGGACGGCGAAACGCTGCGCTCGATAGCTCGCAGCTACAATGTCAGCCCGCAGACGATTTCGCGGCTACCGGCCCCCCTGCCCCCGAGCCGCGCTGACCGAAATATCTGACCAGAGCGTTGACACCTTGATCTTTCGATAACGCTCTCGCTGACGCTCAGCAAGTCCGCGCTTCACTAGGTACGCCATTGCTAGCTGAATGCTCAAATTTGAACGGAGGACAGAGCGAGACACTCTCCCGAGAATTTCTTTGGAGGTAAGCCATTCATCAGCAGAAAGGGCGCCGTATACGGCATCGGAGAATCGATAACGTATTAGCTTCCCGACCTGGCATCGCTCGGCAAGTCCGCACTTCACGAGGTGCGCCATTGCTTGCCGTATTTTCCAATCCGAGCGGGTTACAGAGGGAGGAACTCTCTCCAATACCTGTTTGGAGGTAAGCCATTCATCAGCGGCGGGAATAGCGCTGTATGCCGCGTAAAAAATCGGGTCAAGCGCATCGAGCCGCGCATCGAGCTTTCCCCATTGCTCTTTCCACTCAGACCATCGCCAAATTGGCGGCCCGACGCGCCCTCTGTAACGCTCGCGACCAGTGATCACACGCACAACAAACGCGAAAATTAAAAGTCCAAAAAAGAGGCCAACCCAGCTCATCGTGCTCGGCATCCCCGCCCGACCCCGAAAGATGAAAACAGGGACAGTCCGGCTATTTATTTACGCCGGCATTCATTTAAGAGCATGTACACGCGCCACAAATTTTTACCTTCCGGCGTATTGGGGAAACTAGCTGCTTCTTGACCCTAAAGGACGAGACAAATCTTGTCCTTGAATACTATGGGTGGCAATTGCATTTAAAAGCTGGTCGATAGTTATGCCTTTTGAAACGGCATCGTCTATTGCTGCCTTGCCCATTTCATTATCTGTAGCATTTTCGCCTTTGCGATAAATTCGTCGATGATTCCGGTCATGATGCTGTCCTCGACCTTTTTACCAACCTGCAACCAGGGTATCAGACCGTCCGACAGGAGCGTGATAGATTTCACTGCCCCGGACACTGCCCGGCCCTGGAGTCGCTGGAAGCCAAGCAAAACCAAGGGCGTACAAGTCGCAAAAGTCACGCGAAACAGACCCGTCGGTTTAAAACCGCAGCACAACCCCGGCGCATGCCCCGCCGTGTTTCTGCCTGAATTGGTGCGATTTTTCCAGAATGCAGAGCGTTTTTAGCGCGGCGTCGCGGCGCACGAATTCTCACGGCGAGAAGAAAGGGCCAGGCCGCGACGGTGCGCTAAAAACGGATTGGACTAAACCGTGGCACGGCGCCGAGGCGAGCTATGGGGATCGAATAGCACCGGCGATGGCGAGCGGGGATCGTCGAGCAGCCTGGGGTGCAGGCTTTGAGGCGCAAGCAGCGATAATGGAAAGCGCACCGGGCTGGCTCTGTGCTGGTGGCGGGACACGGCGAGTGCGCGAAGCGTTGCTGGTCGGTTCGGCAGCAAGGTCCTCCGGTGGCTTGGTCGCGGCAAGCGGTGCGTCGAAGGCATTGGGGCGTCACCGGGCGTCATGAAGTGTCGTAGATCGGGCGGCATGGTTTGGCGGGCTTGAGCACTTCGATGATGACCATATGCCCGCGCTGACAGACGGGGCACTCTGTAAGGGAAGCACCGGTGAGTTCCTCGTACTGGTCGCGATAATCCCCGGCGACTTGGTCGTCCGGGGCCACAGGCTGAGGCATGGCGAGAAGTTGACGACACCGCGCCAGCTTCTGCTCGCGGTAGCGATTGGCGAGGAAGCCGTAGTAGCGGATGCGTTGAAAGCCGTCGGGCAAAACGTGTAGCAGGAAGCGGCGAATAAATTCGTCGGCGGAGAGCGTCATCGTCTTCTGCCGGTTGCCATTGCGATAGTCCTTCCAATGGAAGCGGATTTTGCCCTCGTCAATGTCGAGCAGGCGGTTATTGGAGATGGCGACGCGATGGGTGTATCGCGCGACATAGGCCAAGACCTGTTCGGGGCCGGCGAAGGGCGGTTTGGCGTAGACCCACCATTCTGCCTTTCGGGCGGGAGCGAGGTGGCGCTGAAAGGCGCGACGGTCGCCGAGCGGCTCCAAGCGCCCGCAGAAGGTCAGCTTGTTGGCGTCGAAGGCCTTCTGCAGAGCGGCCAGGAACAGCCGGCGGAAGAGGCGAGCGATCACGCGCACCGGCAGGAAGAAGGTCGGCCGGCAGGCGATCCAACGGCTGCTGTCGGGCGAGAGACCGCCACCAGCGACGACGCAATGCAGGTGCGGATGATGGCACCCACGCTCACAATACCCTGAGCGCGGGTAATACGAATGTTCAGGTCTTCTACCCCTTTCACCCGCTTCGTGGTGCTACCCTGGAGATCCTTCGCAGCCCGAAGCGGGGAGATGGGGCGGTCTGTGTCATGGACCCAGCTGGGAGGCGACTGAAGATTCCCGTTTGGATGCTGTTGCCAGAGTGCACCGAGATCAAGATCTCGCAACGACCGCATCTGGGTAAGGAAGCCCTCCTATCTCTCGCTTCATTGATCACCTCACAACTCAACTCCAAAGACCCTGTTCACGATAACCTCCTGCAAACGACTGTTAACGCATGCGAGGAAGATGGTCGTGGTGCAACTTCAATTTCTGGACCTGATGATCCCAAAGGAATGCGATGTCGTGCCAATCGACGCAGCGACACGCGCCGATCTGATCGATCTCATGGCCCGCGTTCTGGTAGTGGTCTTTCACGAGGAGGGGGGAAGCGTCAATGACCGAGGTTTTGTACAATGCCAAGATCAAACCGGAGCACCTGGCTCGGAAGGCGATCGTCTACCTTCGGCAGTCCAGCGAAAGACAAGTGCGACAGAATAAGGAAAGTCAACAGCTGCAGTATGCGGTGGCCGAACGAGTGCGTGCTCTGGGCTGGAAGCAGGTCGAGATCATCAATAGTGACCTGGGATCGAGCGCGGGCATTGCCTCCGCCCAGCGGGAAGGCTTCGAGCGTGTCCTCAGCTTGGTGGCACTGGGAGAGGTCGAAATCGTCGGCAGCCGGGAATTATCGCGGCTATCCCGCACCGACAAAGACTGGTGTCGGCTGCTCGAGGTGTGTCAGATCTTTGGAACGCTTATCGCTGACGAGCAACAGATCTACGATTTGAATTTTCTCGACGATCAATTGGTGCTGGGCATCAAAGGGACACTCAGCGTGGTCGAACTCAAGGTCCTACGCCAACGATTGCTGGCGGGACAGGAGTCCAAAGCGCGCCGCGGTGAACTGTTCAAAAGGCTCCCGGTTGGGTATGCCCGAGACCCCGTGGGAAAGATTGTGTTTCATCCCGACCGACGGATCTGCGAAGCGATACAACTCGTGTTCGCCAAGTTTCGAGAACTGTGGAGCGTGCGTCAGACATTCCAATGGTTCCGTGATCACGACGTGGAGCTACCGGCCAACCCCATTCAGGGAACGCGGCTGGTCTGGAAGATTCCCTCGCAGAGCCTGATCCGCGACATTTTGTGCAATCCCTTCTATGCTGGCGCGTATGTTTGGGGACGGCGTCCGGTAACGACGTTGCTGGTGGACGGCCGGCTTGAAAAACGTCAGAGCGCGATGCGCCCCGCCGAAGAGTGCCGCGTCTTCATGCGCGATCATCATGTAGGTTATATTCACTGGGCCACATACGAAGAGAACCGACGAATGATGCGGCGTAATTCCGTGAACTGGGAGGGGGACGAGTCGATGGCGGCGATACGCGCTGGCCAGGGTCTTCTGGTAGGACTCCTCCGCTGTGGACATTGTGGACGCAAGCTGCATGTCCGGTATTGGGGTGGTCGCGGCACCAATGCACGCTACCTTTGCAAGGGCGACTATGATGATGGCGGGCAGTATTGCATCGGCTTTGGCGGTAGCTCGGTAGACCGCCGGGTGGGGCAAGAACTCCTAAAGGTGATCGCGCCTTTGGGGGTGGACGCCAGTCTGCGAGCGCTGGAAGAACTGAGCGCCGGCGGCGCCGCTCTACGTGCCGCCCTGTCCAGCAAGCTGGAGCAACTGGCGTATGAGGCAAAGAAAGCCTTCGAACAGTACGACGCGGTGGATGCTCGGAATCGGCTTGCAGCCAGCGAGTTGGAGCGGCGGTGGAACGAAAAGCTGGAAGAAATCGAGGCAGTCAAGCAACAGCTTTCCAGTTTGGATGCACAACGCTATTCGTTGTCGCCTGAAGAAGAAATCAGAATACGCTCGATGGGTGATCACTTTGCTCAAGTCTGGCAGAGTGACCACTGTCCTCCGACACTCAAGAAGATGATCTTCCGCACAGCCCTAGAAGAGATCATCGTGCGCACAGACCAGGATAAAAAGAGCCTTGAGTTGGTGATTCACTGGAAGGGAGGCGTGCATACGCAACTCGCGATGGAGCGGCCGCGTTCCGCAACGGAAACCGCCACGCCTGTGGAGGCACTGGAGATCATTCGTCGTATGGCTGTTCGCTACGGCGATGACCAGATTGCCTCTGTGTTGAACCGACGCGGCTATTCTACCGGCAAAGGGATGCGATGGAATCAAATTCGCGTGGCGACGGCCAGGCGCAACCATTCCATTGCCGGGCAAAAGCGGGCTCTGCCTGATCCGGAGAGAGTTAGCTTGAGCCAAGCCGCGCGAATATGTGGCGTCAGTCATCGCACGATCGAACGGCTGGTGGAGGCCGGTCTGTTAAAGTGCGAACAAGTAACTCCTCGTGCACCCTGGGAAATTCGCCGCACTGATTTGGATGCCGAACCCGTTCGCGGGATTATTGACCGCCTCCACCGCACTGGCAAACTAATCTTGCAAGGGGGCTGCGCGGAGGATCAGCTCGCCTTGTTCGTTCAAAATGCAGGAGATGATAATGCCAGGCATCATGAGTGAGGGTTCTGGGTCATTGCCGAGCCCCAGGTGTGGAGCACGGCGGAGACGCCGAGCGCGCGCCGAGATGCTTGGGATCGGCGGCGATCGTTTGCAGCGTTTCAGCCGCCGTGCGGAACAGAAGGTCGTAGACTGGCCGCCTTGTTCTGATAGGCGATGGCGGCGATCTCGTGCGGCAGGGTGAAGACGACGTGAAAATATGGCGACTGGGAGGAGATCGGCGTCGCGTGCGCAAGCCAATCCTCGCCGCCGCGCACTGGCACTTTGGGCAATGGCGATTGCGGCAGGTAATGGGCGACGCCCATTACCTGTCTTATGGGCAAAGCCGGTAATGGGGAGCTGGCGATCGCGATGACCGCAATTTCCTGTGCATTGCCGCTCTCTCGCGCTCCATAACAAGTCGCCCGTACGGCCCCGTTGGTTCGGCCAATGATGGCCGGTCACATACGGGGACGATCATGTTGGAGACCTACTTCTCGGCAACGAAGATGCTGGGACATCTGCGCAGCGGGCCGAGCGGGCCATACCTCGACGGGTTTGCTGAGGTGCTGGAACGGCAGGGCTATGGCCCCGAGACAGCAGTGCGCTATCTGCGGGCGGCGGCTCACATAGGCTACGTCATGACCGAGCAATGCGCGGGCCTGACGGACATCGACCTCGCGGCGTTCGATGAGCACCTGCGCACCTGCCGGTGTCCACGCGCCAAGGGCGGCCGGCGCAACCACCACACCATCTACGGTGCCAGGCTCTTTCGCGGGCACCTCGTCGAGCTCGGCGTCTGCCGGTCCGCGGCCGTGGTGGCAGCACCCGCCGAGCCGAAGTTGGTCGCCGACTTCAAGACGTGGCTGCGCAAGCATCGCGGCGCATCCGATGCTACCATCAGGCTCTACGCCCGCGACGCCGCCGGCCTTATGACGGAGCTTGGATCGGACCCCGCCGGCTGGAGGCCGAACGACATCCGCGGCTACCTCTTGGCAGGCGCGAGCAAGTCCGGGCGCGGCACGATCGAGAAGATGACGACGAGCCTGCGGGCCTTCCTGCGGTACCTCGCAGTCGCAGGCCGCTGCCAAGCAGGTCTCGACGGCGCCGTTCCGGCCTACGCCCATTGGCAGCTTGCCGACATGCCCCGGTATCTGTCGACCGAGCAGGTCGACCGGCTGATTGCTGCCTGTGACGGCGCCGCCGGTGCGCGCCGACGTGACCGTGCGATCCTGCTCTTGTTGGCGCGCCTCGGGCTGCGGGCCGGCGACGTGGCGCAACTTCGCCTCACCGATATCGAGTGGCAAACGGGCTCGTTGCGGGTCTGCGGCAAGTCGCGCTACGAGGTCCGGTTGCCGCTGCCGCAAGAGGTCGGCGATGCGATCGCTGCCTACCTCGAAGGCCGACCGTCCGCCTGTCGAAGCGATCTCGTGTTCCTGCGCACGATCGCACCGTGCCGGCCATTTCGACGAGGCGACGGCATCTCGTCGGTGGTGAAGCGCCTCATGAAGCGGGCCGCCATCGTGACGCCCGTCAAGGGAGCACACGCTCTGCGGCACACCGCAGCGACCGAGATGCTGCGGCACGGCGTTCCACTCGACAAGATCGGCCTCGTCCTCCGGCATCGCGGCATCGACACGACGGCCTATTACGCAAAGGCCGACGTCGCGCTGCAGAAGCAGGTCGCTCAGCCTTGGCCGGAGGCGCTCTGATGCTGAACGCCATCGAGACTTATCTCGCTCTGCGGCGCGCCACGGGCTTCGCGATGTCGACCGCTGAGTGCCTGCTGAAAAGCTTTGCCGCCTTCGCAGCCGAGCGCGGACAAACGCACGTCGTGTCGCAAACAGCGATCGACTGGGCCGCTCTCGGTCCGACTGTGGCGCAACGCGATGCTCGGCTCAGAGCCGTCTGCCGCTTCGTGCGCCATGTCCAGGTGGAGGACGTCGGGCATAAGCTGCCGCCGGCCAATCACTTCGGCGCGCGCAAGCGGCGCCGCACGCCGCACATCTACACGACAGACGAGATCGGTCGCCTCATCGAAGCTGCGCTGCGGCTTCGGCCGATGGGCGGATTGCGTCCGTACACCTATTCGACGTTGATCGCGCTGCTCTCGGCCACCGGATTGCGTATCTCCGAAGCCCTGAAGCTGACGATCGCGGACGTGACCAGCGATGGTTTGTTGATCCGCGAGACCAAGTTCCGCAAGACGCGGCTGGTGCCGCTGCACGACACGGCGGTCGCCGGCTTGCAGCGATACCTGGACCGTCGCGGGCCCGGCTCGGACGATGATCCGGTGTTCATCGACAAGCGCGGTCGGCCCCTTCGCTACATTGCCGTCAAGGAGACCTTCGACAGGCTGGTCGACAAGGCCGGCATCAAGTCGAGGTCGGGACGTCGCCCTCGCTTGCACGATCTGCGGCACACGTTTGCGGTGCGTGCGCTGCAAGGCAGCCCAGCCGGCCGAGGCCGGTGCGGGGCGCACATGGCGGCACTCGCGACCTACATGGGCCACGTCAACATCTACGCGACCTACTGGTATCTGGAGGCCACGGCCGACTTCTTGCGCGATGTCGCCACGGCCAGCGAAGCGTTCATGTCCGAGGGGAGGTCAGCATGACGCCGATTGCTCCCCTCATCGAGACGTTCCTGCGCGACACCCTCGCTCGCCAGCGGGGCGCCAGCCGGCACACGAGCAACTCCTATGCCTCGAGCTTCCAGTTGTTGTTCGTGTTCGCCGCCGACCGCCTTAAGGTCAAACCATCGGCGCTGACGCTGGAGCAGATTGATGCCGGACTCGTCAGCGCCTTCCTCGAGCATCTCGAGGACAAGCGCAAGAACGCGGCCGTGACGCGCAACGTCCGGCTGGCGGCTATCAAGTCGTTCTTCCGCTTCCTCGAATATCGGCAACCGGCCGCGCTCGAGCAGATCCGCCGCGTCCTGGCGATCCCGTTCAAGAAAACGGATACGCGCCTGGTGCCCTACCTCCTGCGCGATGAGTTGCAGGCCGTGCTCGATGCTCCCGATCCGACGACACGCGATGGCATCCGCGATCGCGCCATGTTGCACGTGGCGGTCTGTGCAGGACTGCGTGTCTCCGAGCTGACGGGACTGAAGATCGACGATATCGACCTGCCGTCGATGAGTATCCGTGTGCTTGGCAAGGGGCGCCGGGAGCGGACGCTGCCGTTGTGGAAGCCGGCGGCCGCTGCACTGCGCGCCTGGCTCGCCATACGCGGGCAGGTCGCGACACCCGAGGTGTTCGTCGACGCTCGTGGTGAGCCGCTGAGCCGATGGGGCTTTGCCTACCTGCTCAAGCAGCACGTCGCGACCGCGGCTCGGAAGCAGCCCGGTCTCGCCAAGAAACGCGTCTCGCCCCACGTGCTCAGGCACACGTGCGCGATGGTCGTCCTGCAGGCGACCGGGGATATCCGGAAGGTGTCGCTGTGGTTGGGCCACGCCACATTGACGACCACCGAGGTCTACACGCGTGGTGATCCGACCGAAAAGCTCGATGCAATGGAGGCGATCGTGCCGCCACACCTGCGTCGCGGCGTCTTCCAGCCCACTGATAAGTTGATCGCGCTGCTGAAGCGTGCCTCGTAATGGTGAGCCGAGCTGGCGGCGACCGCTGCTGGACCGCGGACAAGTTGTCGCCAGCTCCCCATTACCGGCTTTGCCCATAAGGCACGAGTTGTAGGCGATGCGTTGGTGGCCGCAGGCATCGCATTGCTCGACGTGGCCGCCGAGCGCTGCCGTGCGACACCGCTCGATGGCGGTCATGACACGACGCTGCGCCGTCGACAGCAAAGCGCGGTGCTGTTGACGATAGGCCTCACCGTAGCGGCGGAACACGTCCGCCACTTCCGCCGCCCCGCGGCGCATTGGGGTGACGCTTAGCCCTGGTCAGGCGGGTTCGGCTCGGCGGGAGGCGACGGGTCTGGCAAGTCGAGGGGGCTTTGGTGGCACAGACCGTAGCCGCCGCAATCTGCAAGTACCGGGCGATGGTGCTCAAGCTGCGATGGCCAAGGAGCAGCTGAATGGTCCGCAGGTCGGCACCCGCTTCGAGGAGGTGAACTGCGAAGGCATGGCGTAGCGAATGCGGGCTGATGCGTTTGGCGATGCCGGCACGCAGGCGCGCTGTTCGGCAGGCATGCTCGACGGCGTGCGTGGTGATCGGTCGGCCGAAATAGCCGGGGAAGAGCCACTCGTTCGGCCGCACAATCCGCCAATAGTCACGCAGCGTGTCGAGCAGTTTCGGCGAGAGCATGACATAGCGGTCCTTGCGGCCCTTGCCCTGGGTCACCCGGATCACCATCCGCTGTTTGTCGAGCGAGCTGGCCTTCAAGCGCACGGCTTCGGAAATGCGCAAGCCGGCGGCGTAGCAGGTCGTCAGGATCGCGTGGTGTTTGATGTCTTCAACGCGGCCGAGAAAATGAGGTACCGCGGCTCGACTGAGAACGACCGGCAACTTCTTGGGCTGCCTGGGAGCGGGGATGCTCGCTTCCAAGTTCCAGCCCTTCTTGAGGGTTACATTGTAGAGGAAGCGAAGGGCGGCTGTGGTGACGACGATTGAACTCGGCGCCAGCTTCCGTTGGTTCGTCAAGTACAGCTGATAGTCGCGGATTTCTTCCGGACCCAGCAGTTCCGGCGACTTACCAAAGTGGCGGGCGAACAGCGAGACATGCAAAATATACGTAGCCTGCGTGTGCGGCGCCAAGTTCCGCACCTGCATGTCCTCGATCATGCGTTGTCGAAGGGGTGTCATCGGAAGCTCCGTTGCGAGATGGAGTGCGCTGTACTCAGCGCCCCATCCTGTCTCGAAGTCGGAGCCTCTCAATGATGCCGAGGACGTTTGACGATCAGATCACCAGAAGCGACCGGCTACCCCACTGCTGAAACGGACGGTGCGCGCCGCCGCCTCGTGGCGCAGCCGCCGACAACCGCATGACGAAAGAGACGATGGCGCCTAGGGCGAGGACGGCGCGCTCGAAATCGGCATGGTGGGGACCCCGATGATCTTCTCGACCACCATGTCGTTGTCCTGCGCCGCATCGTTATAGACTGAAAGTTCCATGAACTTTCCGGCCTTCAGGCTGGTGAACTGGTTGAGATAGCCGGAAATATAATTGTAGCCAGAAATGTCATTGGAATTGCCGGATTTAATCTCGGTGCCGCGCGGTCCCCGATCGGGCCACGCGCACTCTCCCGGTCCCGGCAGCGTCGTGCCCGCACCAACTTTCGACCAGATGAAACGAGTCAGCGGCGTTGGCGGCCCGCTTGTCTTGAGGGGCCCTTGGCAATAGAAGGCATAAGGAATCTGGCCGGCCTCGATGGTGAACTTGGTCTTGTCGGGATCGCCGAGCGCCACAACCATATGCGTCGTGGTCCGCGTCCAATCGGTGAACACGAGTATGTCCGGATCGTTGCTGATCGTCGCCGCGTCCGACAGTGCCGATACCGCCGAGCCTGCCATGACGACGGTGGGCGTGAAATCCGTGAACTGAACGCAGCTGCTGCAAACCTGCGGCGTGTCGTTCTCGATGATGAAATCCGCGTCCGTGGCGATCTCGAAGCAGGTCGGATTGTTGGGACTGGCCGAGCACAGAACATTCGCCTTGACCGACGCGCAAGGCGAGCCATTGGGCGATGTGCAGCTCAATGCCGCGCCGGAATTCATGTCCTGAACCAGGACGCAGCCATAGCCGCCATTGAGGTCGGTCTGACCCTTCGAATTGCAATACCAGGCTTGAGCATAGATTTTTGCGCCGGGGCTCGGGCTGAACGAGCTGCCGTAATTCACATGGTTGGGATCGCCGCAGCAATACTCGCGAAAGGAGCTATAGGACGCCGTCGTCGGTGTCGTGGAGATGAAAAGGCCGCCCTGAATGAGGCCGCCCGGCGCTGGATTATTCCCTGCTAAGCCCACCCAAGCGGATATTTCGGTGGCAGTGGTTTCATCGCCACCATGAACCGCCGTTGGCGCATTGAAGGTCGCCTCGATCCAGCTGTATTTGCTGGAACCGTCCAAGACGCTGCCGGTGAACAGACCGTCCTGGCTCGACGTCACCGTGTTGTGCTTGTGCAGTAGCGGCTTGTCCGCCGCGAGCAGGCGTACGGGCTTTGACGCCGCATCGAGCCAGCGCGCATAAGCGGCAGGGTTCTTTTTGGGATCGGGCCGCACGCCATAGCCCTTCTGGATCAGTTCGAGCGTGGAGTAGGACAGCGGATCGCCTTTCAGGGCCGGCCTATCGACCCCCGGCTCCTTCGAAAGATCGATCGGATGCGGTGCGAAGGTCCCCTCCGCGGAGAGATCGACAGGATAGGCGCTGGATTTTCCCGCCGCGTCGGCGCAATCCAGAACATATCGCGCATGCCCTTCGCCGGGCTTCACGCGAACTGCCAAAAAGCGGGCATAGCCGTCGGCATCGGTGAAGACGGGAAGTCCTGCGGATACCACGCCGCCGGCCTCGTGGAGCTTGCACGTTAGTCCCGGCGCCGCACCCACTGCGGCTGGCGCATAGCTCTTCGCCATGTCGGAGGCCGCCTCGGCCGCCGCTCCAGCCCCCACGATTAGGCAGACAGCCACGACCGTGCCGCATCGCTGAAACCATTTGTAGATCGGGCTCATGTCATATCCTCCTCGAAAGCCGAGCGTTCAGAGATTTACGCAAACGAGCCTGGAGTTGACGGCGATCATGCCACATTCTTGTGACAGGAATGAAACAACTAGCGCTGACGCTCAGCCGGATTGCGCAACTCGCCAATGCGGCCACGCTCTGCGCCATCGTGGCCGTGTCGTTGTGCGTGCTCATCGTGCGGCGGTACGCGCGAGCCGGGTGGCGGAACAGGATTGACCGACATTCCCCGGATGATACCCCATTACCCGCCGCAAGGTTGGGTCAGCGCTCCGCTTACACCTCACTTACCTGCCGCTGCGCCCTACCGCAAAGCGGTTTAGTCCAAGATGGATTATCCGACACCGTTGTCAGAATTTTAGGCGGGGGCTCATGTTGATCCGGTAAGGCGAGCGGCTCCAAGCGGGCGCTCATGCCGGTGTGAGGGAGTGGCGACGATGACAGCCACGGAGCCAGCGACGGGACTGGTTTTCGGCATAACGCCGCGCAGGTAACTTCCCCGCGGGACCTTCGAGCGTCCACCGCTCGGTACAAGAAAGGTCCACGATTAAGTCGACTACGCGGGCGCGCTGATCTGTCGGCAAACAAAGTCGAGACTGTCTCTCGTTTGTGCTGCCTTACTCGCATGAAAGATTGGTGAAAATTTCGCAAAATCTGCTACGGTCGGCGGTTGCCAATTGATTCGGGAGTTATCGCAGTGAGCATGGCGGATTATCGCCCTATTATCGGTGTTGGCGGACCGCGCCCGCGGTTCTTCGACCTGTGGGAAGAGCCGAGCCTGATCTGGACCTGATAAAACAGGTGGAACAGGTGACAATTTCGGCTTTGGAAGGATCGGCCTGCCGTTCGCGGCGATTCCGATCGAGGGGATCACAGACGCGGTAGAAGTCCTCGTATTTCTGATTTGGCAATTATCGCACTGGCTGTTATTTGGCTGCAAAAACAGCCAGGAGCGGCCGAGGGCGACCTGTTTGCGAAGGGGCAGTCCGGCAGTGCTACCGGCCCCACCCGGCGTTCCACGAACCGGTCCACATGGGCTGCCGAGCCGTTGCTCTGCCAAATCCGGTGAGACTGATACCGATTTTCGACCTCGAAAGGGCGTTGGACAGCCCAACTTTGCGTAGACGGCTATTGCCGGCGCTGGTCGGAGAGCCGCCCTCCGCAGGGGGCGAGACAATCCAGCCGCCAGTCGGTCAGTCGCCAGCTGGCGCCTCGGGAGGCAAACCGCACCAGCCGCTGGCACTCGGCAGCAGCGAGATGCAACTCGATCCCGCCCTTGAGCTCAACTCGCTGGCCGCGATCATTCGCGACGATCTGCACGTTCAGCGCCTGCGGCAAATCTGGGACGTGATCAGCGATCAGCTAAAACAGCGTCCAGTCCCGCGGGCGGATCTGCCCGTCCGAGGCGTCGGACTGCCGGCGGCCGCGGAATGATCCTGAATGCGCATCAGGCTGCCTTCAGAGCATCGTAAACGGCGCTCTCGAATTCGCCATAGAGCTTGACGGCATTGTGGTCGGCAAAGGGGAGGAGCTGGGTCAGAATCACTCCGGCGACGCGCTTTTGCGGATCGAGCCAATAATAGGTGTTGAAGATCCCGGCCCAGGTCAGGCTCCCGGCGCTGCGGCCGTAGGGACCGGGTTGGGTGTTGATCATATATGCGAGGCCCCATTTGCATGGGATGCCAGGAAAGAAATCGACATCGTTCGAGCGCTGCGGCATAGCCGTCTTCAAAATTCCGGCATTGATATCGCCGATTTGATTCCTTCCCATCAGCGCGACCGTTTCCGGCTGTAAGAGCTGAGCGCCATTAAAGCGGCCCTGATGCAATAGCATCTGCAGAAACACCAGATAGTCGCGTCCGGTCGAATTGAGGCCACCGCCGCCGCTCCAGAACTCGCGCCATGGAGGATCTGGTGCTGCTGTCGGCTCCAACGATCCATCCGGCTTGCGCTGGTGCACGCTAACCAAACGGGACTGCTGAGCGGAAGAAATGGCGTAGTCGGTGTCGGTCATCCCGAGCGGCGCGAAGATGTGCTCACGGAAATAGACTTCGAGGGGCTGGCCGCTGACAGCTTCTACCGTCCGCCCCACCCAGTCGAGATTGATGCCGTACTCCCAGCGGTCACCCGGGTCGAACAACAAGGGCTGCCGCAGAGAAGCGAGCTTGCCCGTGCTCGTCGACGGCGTGCCGGTGACGTTGACATAGCGGATCAGGTCCGCGCTCAGGAATTCATAGCCGAAGCCCGCCGTGTGGGTCAGGAGGTGCCGCAAGGTGATCGGCCGCTTGGCCGGGCGCAGGCGAGGCGCACCGGCATCGTCGAACCCTTCCAGCACTTGGGGTGCGGCCAATTCCGGGAGTACGCTGGCGGCAGGTTGGTCCAATTGCAGCCTGCCCTGCTCGACGAGTTGCATCGCTGCGACCGAGGTCACCGCCTTGGTCATCGAGGCGAGGCGGAAAATCGTATCGAGCGTCATGTCGGGGCCCGTGGCGAGATCCCGCGTGCCGAACGCGCCTTCATAAAAGATCCCCTTGTCGGTCGCCGCGACCGCGACGACGCCCGGCACCTCTTTCGCCTCCGTGGCGCGGCGCAGGACCGCGTCGATCTCCGCATGAGGCTGCGCCGCCGCTCGCCCAACCGTCGCGCCGAACGAGGCGGCGGCCGCAAGAGCCGCCGAGGCCTGGAGAATTTCACGCCGGCTGTGTCGCCTTCTGGTCATCTGCTTTCCCTCCCGTCAACTTTGTAATGCGTCGTATACTCCCCGCTCGAACTCGCCATATAGCTTCACCGCACGGTGGTCCGCGAAAGGCAGGATCTGGGTCAGGATGACGCCGGTGACATGCTTTTGCGGGTCGATCCAATAATAGCTGTTGAAAAGCCCGGCCCAGGTGAGCGTCCCGGCGCTGCGGCCGTTGGGACCCGGCTGCGCGTTGATCACAGAGGCGAGGCCGTGTCCGCAGCGGACGCCGGGAAACAAATCGACATCGTTCGAGAGCTCGGGCATCGCCGTCTTCATGATGCCGAGCGGGACATCGCCGATTTGATTTTGCCCCATTTGCGAAACCGTCTCGGGCCGCAGCAGTTCGGCGCCGTTGAAGCGGCCCCGGTGCAAAAGCATCTGCAAGAAGGCGAGATAGTCCCGCCCAGTCGACAGGAGGCCCCCGCCGCCGCTGAAGAACTCGCGGTGCGGCACCTCAATATTTATCGGCTCCAGACTTCCGTCCGTTCCGCGGCGGTGCACGCGGACAAGGCGAGACGCCTGGTCGGCGGAGGCCACAAAACCCGTGTCCTTCATGCCGAGCGGCGCAAAGATGTGCGCGCTGAAATAGGCGTCGAGCGGCTGTCCGGCGACTGCTTCAATTGCGCGCCCGACCCAATCGATGTTGATGCCATACTCCCAGCGTTCGCCCGGATCGAAAACCAGCGGCAACCGCAATGCGGCGAGCTGGCCCGTGAGGAAGGTGGGCATGCCTGTGACCTTGACATAGCGGATCAGGTCCGGGTCCCAGACCTCGTAACCAAAGCCGGCTGTGTGGGTCAGCAGATGGCGCAACGTGATCGGGCCTTTGGCCGGGCGCAGCTTTGGCGCTCCCGAGGAATCGAAGCCCTCCAGGACTTGGGGCGCGGCCAATTCCGGCAGGACTTTGCCGATCGGCTCGTCGAGCTGGAGCTTGCCTTGCTCGACAAGCTGCAGCGCCGCGACCGAGGTCACCGCCTTGGTCATAGACGCGATGCGGAACACGCTGTCGCGGGTCATTGCGGGACCATCGACAATATCGCGCAATCCAAATGCGCCCTCGTACAGGATTCCGGCGTCGGTCGCCGCCAATGCGACGACACCAGGCACCTCTTTGGCTTCGGCGGCTCGACGCAGAGCCGCATCGACGCCGGCGAGTGTTTGCATCGCTTCCTCCTTGCGCAGTTCTCTAATTCGTCGCCAATTCGCTCCGCATCTGTGCGGAGCGCGTCCCGCGCAGCGCCAACAGCCCCGTCGCCGCGGCGGCGATCACCGCAAAAAGGCAGGCGCTCAGAAAGATGTGCGTCGGCGCCATTTTCAGAGACAGCAGGTAGCCGCCCAGCACGGGTGCGGCGATGCCGCCGAGGCGGCCGATGCCGAGCGCCCAGCCGAGACCGCTGGTGCGCATGCGCGCCGGGTAGAGCTTGCCGCAGGTCGCGTTGGCGCCGGTCTGGCTGCCGATGATCGTCATTCCGCACAAGAAGATGACGGCGAGCAGGATCGCGTAAGGCAGCACGACCAGCGAGATCACCGCGATAAATACCGCGCCGATCGCATAGTGGAACGCCAGCGACCGTTCGGGACCGACGCGGTCGATCAGCAGGCCGAGGTAGAGAACCGCGAAGATCGCGCCGAGATCGCGGAGGCTCGAGGCGAACACTGCCTCGGCCGGCGTCATGCCGATCAGATGCAGGACCTCGGGCATCCAGTAGCCGAACAGGAACAGGTTCATCAGGCTGCAGAAGAAGATCACCCAAAGCAGGATGGTCTGTAGCGCGAAGCCCTTGCCGAACAGCATCTTGATCGGGTTTTCATGGGCGATGTCGACCGGGTGCAGCTCGGTCTGCCGCGCGGCAATGTGAAGGCGCGCGAGCAGCGCCGCCTGACGTGACGACAGACTGGCTTTGCGGGCGAGGAAACGCGGTGATTCCGGCAGCCACAACGCCAGCACCGGAACCAGCACCAGTGGGAACCCGCCGCCCAAGAAGAAGATGACCTGCCAGCCGAAATGGGGCAGCAGCGCGGCCACGATCTGGCCGCCGACAAAGCCGCCGATCGGCGCCCCGGTAAAGCTCGCCATGATCATCGTCGCGCGTAGCCGATGCGGCGCATAGTCGCCGGTCAAGGTGGCCGCCCCCGGAAACGCGCCGCCGATCCCCAGCCCCGTGAAGAACCGCAATACGGTCAGCATCAGGAGGGAGGAAGAGAAAGCGCTAAACAGCGAGGCGATGCCGAAGATTGTAACACTGGCGAGCAGCAACGGCTTGCGGCCGACCCGGTCGCCGATCGGCCCCGCCGAGAGGGCGCCGACCAGGATGCCGATGCTCGACCACAGGAATGCGGTCGTGAAGGCCGGCCCAGGCAGGCTCCAGACATGCGTCAGGGACGGCACCGCCCACGCGACCGAATTGATGTCGTAGCCGTCGCAGATCTGAACCAACGTGCAAAGGGCCGCGACGCGGATCTGCAAACCGCCGATGCGCTGGTTCTCGAGCGCCGCCTCCGTGGCCGATAGAGCCGCTTCCGCCATTGCCGCCTTCCCTTTGCCTCCCTGCTAGGTCTGTTGCATGTTCGGGAGCGCTGCGCAAGCCCCCGATGAGGCGTATCAAGCGGGGTGCGGGACGGTCGTTGCCGGCTCTTGCGATTGCGGCTCCTCCTCCTCGATAACTTGCTCCGGATGCGGCTCTTCGCGCGCCCACGGCACGGTGACGACGGCGAGGTTGGGGCCGCCGTGGCACAGCAGAGCGGCGCGCAATCTGCGCACCCGCGAGCTGTCGAGCAGCAGGTGGTCCCACCAATGCTCCTTCACCACCTCGGGTATCACGACAAGCACCGGACGGCGCGGATGCTCGGCCTCGATCTCGGCGAGGTGTTTGAGCAAACGCCCGGCAAAGCTCCGATTAGGCGATGGCGATATCACCAGCTTCGGCGGCGTCAGCCCGGCGCCTCGCACCGGGCGCTCGACCTCGTCTCGCCACTCCCGGCGCAAGCGGCCGACGTGCTCCTTTGCATCGGGACCTTCGAGCTTGGTCAGATGGATCGCGATGACGTCCGGCGCCATCAACAGCGAATACCGGACGGCCTTTTCGCAAAGCCGATCCCAACGCAGCACCGGCAACACCGCGATCGGCGGCTGCAATCCGTGTAAATCGACCGGACCCTCTTCGCGCAGCTGGCAGTCCTCTCGTAATAACGCTTGATCGATTTCAGCAACGCCAGCACCAAAGGGATGGCGATGATGGTGATCCACGCTCCTTCAACGAATTTTGCGGCGATAATCACGGTGAGAGCGGCGCCGGTCGCCAACCCACCGGCGGCATTGATGAAGAGGCGCAGCGGACGTCCCTGATGCCGATGCCAATGCACCGCCATCCCGAGCTGCGAGGGCGTGAATGCCAGAAAGGCGCCGACGGCGAACAGCGGGATCAGCCGGTCGGTGATGCCGTCAAACAATGTCAGCAACAGCCCGGCGGTAATGGTCAGTTACAGAATACCAACCGAATAGACGAGTCGGCGGCCGGGCACGGTGAAGGCGCGTGGCAAATACCCGTCATGCGCCGCGATCCGACAGAGCTGCGGAAAGGCGACAAAGCTCGTATTGGCGGAAAGACAGAGAACAGCGAGCAGAGTTCCGATCGCGACGAAATAGACGATCCCGCGCCCGACGATGGCCGCCGCCAGCTGCGACAAGACGCTTTGATAGCCCGGCTGCGATTGGTCCATCGCAACGACGTGATAATCGGGCGCGAGATAGGCGATCGCGGCGAGCAACGCCGCCAGCGTAACACGATGGCGGCCAAGGTGCGGTGCGCATATCGGGTGCTCGGGTCACGGAACGCGCTGATCCCGTTGCTGACCGATTCGACCCCGGTCATTGCGGTGCAGCCGCTGGCAAAAGAGCGCAGCAGCAGCCACAACGTCACAGCCTCGGCGGCGGGCGGAACCGATGGCGGCGGCACGACCGGGACCGGATTTCCGCCGGCGGCAAGCGCCTTCGCTATCCCGAGCAGCAGCAGCCCGCCGAAACTGGCGACGAAGAGGTAAGTCGGCACCGAGAAGACGATCCCGGCTTCCATCGTACCGCGCAGATTGACGATCGTGATCAGTGCGAGGATTCCCAGGCACAGCGGCTGTGTGTAGGGGTGCAGCTGCGGGGCCGCCGAGGTCAACGCTCCCACCCCTGCCGAGATGCCGACCGCGACGTTCAGCACATAATCGATCATCAGCGCAGTCGCGGCGAGCAGTCCGGCATTGGCGCCGAGATTTTCCCTGGCGACGGTGTAGGAGCCGGCATTGCTCGGATAGGCCTCGATCGTCTGCCAATAGGAAACGAACAGCATCGGCAGCAACAGAAGAACGGCGAGCATGACCGGGCGAATCTCGCCCGGCCCGGCGGAACCGGCGGCCATCAAGATGATCAGCGCCGCCTTGGGGCCGTAGGCCGAGGAGCTGAGCCCGTCCAGGCCCATCGCCGCGAAACCTTCGAGTGTCGTGATCTTGCGCCCTTGGGCCTCGGCGTTGGCTAATCTTCGCCCGATCAGAATGTTGAGGAGGTTCATTCCGCTGTGTCTCGCTCCAAACCGCCCTCCTTCGCAAACAGGATCGAAGGGATGGATGTCCCGACAGAGGCTCTTGGCGTCAGCGGAAGAGCGACCCCGGCTCCCCTCAATTCATATTCCGCGGATTGTGAGACCTCGCTATGCTTCGAGGCGACACCAGCCGCCACGGCAGAACAGGGAACAACTCCGATGAACGACGTAGCCCCGATACGCCAGCTCAGCTCCGTGACGCAGCCGATCAGCCCGGCCAAATTCGCCCATTTCGTGCTGCGGACGGGGCAGTTCGAAATGATGGCCAAGTGGTATCAGACGGTCCTCGCGGCGCGGGTGGTTTTCCGCGACGAGCGACTGTGCTTTCTGTCGTATGACGACGAGCACCATCGCCTGGCGCTGATCAATATCCCCGGCCTGCCGGTGCGCGACCCTGATGCGGTCGGAACCGACCACGTCGCCTACTCCTACAACAACCTCGGCGAGCTGCTGTCGACCTATCGACGGCTGAAGGCGGCCGGCATAGTGCCGCATTGGCCGATCAACCATGGTGTCACTACGTCGATGTATTACCGCGATCCCGACAACAATCGGGTCGAGCTGCAGACCGACAATTTCGCGACGCCGGCTGAGCTCGATGGCTATTTCCATAGCCGTGCCTTTGCCGAGAACCCGGTCGGCGTGACCTACGATCCCGAGGAGTTGTGCCGCCGCTACGAGGCCGGCGAGGCGATGAACGATCTGCTGCGGATCCCGCCGCGCCCCGCAGGGAAGACTCCCTGGGACATGCTGTCCAGCCACTGATCGCTTTCAACTCGAACAACGGCGGCGGGAGGTTCCAATGCCGGCAGAACCGCAGCGGCGGGATTTGTGGGACAATCCAATGGGGACGGACGGGTTCGAATTTGTCGAATACACCGGGCCCGACCCGCAGGCGCTGGGCGCGCTGTTCGATCGCATGGGGTTCGTTGCGGCGGCGCGCCACCGCTCGAAGAACGTCACCCTCTACAAGCAGGGCGAGATCAACTTTATCCTCAACGCCGAGCCGGGGAGCTTCGCGCAGGCCTTTGCCCGGTTGCACGGCCCCTCGGTCTGCGCGATCGCGTTCCGCGTAGCCGATGCCGCCAATGCCTATGAACGGGCCATCGCGCTCGGCGCCAAGCCGGTGCACGGCAAAGTCGGGCCGATGGAACTCAACATTCCGGCCATCGAAGGGATCGGGGGCAGCTTGATCTATCTCGTCGACCGGTACGGCGATCGCACGATCTATGATGTCGACTTCATCCCGCTTACCGCGCAAGCGGCGCCATCGGGTGTCGGGCTGACCGCGATCGACCACCTGACCCACAATGTCCATCGCGGGCGGATGGAGCTGTGGGCCGAGTTCTACGAGCGGCTCTTCAACTTTCGCGAGATCCGATACTTCGACATCGAAGGCAAGCTGACCGGCCTCAAGTCAAAGGCGATGACGAGCCCGTGCGGGCGAATTCGCATCCCGATAAACGAGAGCGCCGATGACAAATCGCAGATCGCGGAGTACCTCGAAGCCTACCACGGCGAGGGCATACAGCACATTGCGCTCGCCACCGCCGACATTTACGCGACCGTCGAGGCGCTGCAGTCGCGCGCCGTCTCGTTCATGTCGGTCCCGGAGACCTATTACGAGGCGGTCGATGGCCGTGTGCCGGGGCATCGGGAGGATCTCGCACGGCTGCAGCGCGACCGGATCCTGATCGACGGCGCGCCCGGCGACGGGCAGGGCCTGCTGCTCCAGATTTTCACGGAAACGGTGATCGGCCCTATCTTTTTCGAGATCATTCAGCGCAAAGGCAATGAGGGCTTTGGCGAGGGCAATTTCCGCGCCCTCTTCGAGTTGATCGAGCTCGATCAGATCCGCCGAGGCGTCCTCAAACCCGTTGCTGTGTGACTAAACATTGAATGGAACGCCCTGGCCTCTAGGGGCGGACGGTGCTACACCAACCGTGCTGTATGCACGCCCGCAGGAGAGGTCGCGCGACTAGGCGCGGCGCCGAAGGAGCAACCGCCCCGGAAACTCTCAGGCAAAAGGACCGCGGGCGGAAGGGCACTCTGGAAAGCAGCGGCCGGGAATAGGGTCCGGCCGCTCACCGAAGGAGTAAGCCCCGGACACGGCTCGCCCGCGGCCGAGGTGAATCTCTCAGGGTCCACGACAGAGGGGGCAAGGTTCGGATGCTTCGGCGTCCGCTCTGTCGGAGGTGCACGGGTGACCCCTGCCGAGACGGCGGCGCCGCTCAAGCGGACGCCGCTTGATCCTCTCCACCGCGAGCTCGGCGCGAGGATGGTGCCGTTCGCCGGCTACGAGATGCCGGTCCAGTATCCGAGCGGCATCCTTGCCGAGCACCTCCATACCCGATCGCAGGCGGGTCTCTTCGATGTCTCGCATATGGGCCAGATCCGGCTTGCCGGCGCGGGCTGTGTCTCGGCCCTCGAGGCGCTCGTGCCGGGCGACCTCGCGGCGCTCGCGCCGCAGCGGATGCGATACACACTCCTCCTTAACGAGGCGGGCGGCATCCTCGACGATATGATGGCGACGCGGCTCCCCGATGGACTCGTCGTCGTCGTCAACGCGGCGCGCAAAGAGGCCGACCTCGCGCATCTCCGTGATCGTCTCGGCACGAGCGCGAGCGTCGAGCCGCTCGCCGATCGGGCATTGCTGGCGCTTCAAGGGCCCGCAGCAGCCGCAGTATTGGTTCGCTTCGTCGAAGGTATCGCTCGGCTGCGCTTCATGTCGTCGGCCGAGGTGACCATCGGCGGCTCCAACTGCCTGGTCACGCGCTCCGGCTACACCGGCGAGGACGGGTTTGAGATTTCGCTGCCGGCCAGCGAGGCTGAGGGATTGGCTCGCCGGCTGATCGCCGAGCCCGAGGTATTGCCGATCGGTCTCGGCGCTCGCGATTCGCTGCGCCTCGAGGCAGGACTTTGCCTTTACGGACATGACATCGATGAAACCACGATGCCGATCGAGGCCGATCTCGCCTGGACGATCGGGAAGAGGCGGCGCGCCGAAGGCGGCTTCCCCGGTGCCGCCACGATATTGCGTCAGCTCGCCGAAGGAACGCGCCGCAAGCGCGTCGGCATCCGTCCGGATGGGCGCGCCCCGGCGCGCGAAGACACCGAGATTATCGACGATACCGGGAACAGGCTGGGGAAAGTGACGAGCGGCGGCTTCGGACCCTCCGTCGGGGGGCCGATCGCAATGGGCTACGTCGATTCCAGCCATGCGATGGAGGGTGCGGCCCTGCAGCTTCTAGTGCGCGGCGCTCCGCGGCCGGCGCGCGTCGTCCGTCTGCCCTTCGTTCCGACCCGTTATTACCGAGGCTGATGCCGCAGAAGGGAAATATTCCGATGAGCCTGGTTCGCTTCACGAAGGACCATGAGTGGGTGCGGCTCGACGGCGATGTCGCCGTCGTCGGCATCACCGACTATGCGCAGTCGCAACTCGGCGACGTCGTCTATGTCGAACTGCCCGAAATCGGCCGCCGGGTCGAGAAAGGCAAGGAGGCAGCTGTGGTCGAGTTCGGTGAAGGCGGCGAGCGACATCTACGCGCCGGTCTCGGGAGAGGTGGCCGAGGTCAATGACGCGCTTGCCGCCGAGCCGGCCATGGTCAATGCCGACCCGATGGGCGAGGGCTGGTTCCTCAAATTGCGCCTTGCCGATCCCAAAGAGCTCGACGGGCTGTTGGACGAAGAGGCCTACCAGAGGTTTGTCGAGGAACAGCACTGATGCGCTATCTGCCGCTCACCGCGAACGACCGGGCGGAGATGCTCGCCGCAATCGGGGCCGCTTCGATCGATGCTCTGTTCGACGATGTGCCCGAGTCCGCGCGTCTCGCCGGGCCGGTTGATCTCCCCAGGGCTATGGGCGAAATCGAGGTTGAACGGTCGATTTCGCGCATGGCGGCGCGAAACGTCGCCGCCGGCTCGGTCCCGTTCTTCATCGGCGGCGGGGTGTACCGTCATCACGTCCCGGCGGCGGTCGACCACCTGATCCAGCGCGGCGAGTTCCTGACGTCTTACACGCCGTACCAGCCCGAGATCTCGCAGGGGACGCTGCAATATTTGTTCGAGTTCCAGACGCAAGTCGCGCTGCTGACAGGCATGGAAGTCGCCAACGCCTCGCTCTATGACGGGGCGACCGCCTGCGCCGAGGCGGTGATGATGGCCAATCGCATCACCGGCCGTCATAAGGCCGTGCTGTCGGGCGGGCTTCACCCGCATTACCGCGAGGTCTGCGAGACCTATGGGCGGTTTGTCGGGTTCGAGCTGTCGACTCAGGACCCTTTGGGCGGCGAAAAGCCCGCTCGGCTCGTCGATCGCGACACCTCCTGCGTGGTGGTGCAGAATCCGGATTTTTTTGGCGAAGTCCGGGATTATTCTGGGCTCGCGCAATCCTGCCACGATGCCGGAGCCCTGCTCGTCGTCGTCGTCACCGAGATCCTGTCGCTCGGCGCCATTCGCCCGCCCGGCGAGATGGGCGCGGATATCGTCGCGGCGGAGGGCCAATCGCTCGGCAACGCCCTCAACTTCGGCGGGCCGCATGTCGGGCTCTTCGCCACTCGGGACAGGTTCGTGCGTCAGATGCCGGGGCGTCTGGTCGGGCAGACCGTGGACGCCGATGGCCGGCGGGGCTGGGTCCTGACCCTGTCGACGCGCGAGCAGCACATTCGGCGCGAACGAGCGACCAGCAACATCTGCACCAATTCGGGATTGTGCGCGCTCGCTTTCACAATCCATCTGGCGCTGCTCGGCGAAGCAGGGTTGACCCGGCTCGCGCGCCTCAACCATGCCGCGGCTGTCTCGCTCGCCGAGCGGCTCGAGCGGGTGCCTGGGATACGCCTCCTGAACCGCGCCTTCTTCAACGAGTTCGCGGTCCAACTGCCGCGGCCAGCGGCAGAGATCGTCGAAATGCTCGCCGGAAAGGGCGTCCTCGCCGGGGTTCCGATCAGCCGCTTCTATCCCGACAACGACGAGGTGGCGGATCTGCTGCTCGTCGCGACGACCGAGATGACGACCGCAGAAGACATCGACCGGCTCGAAGCAGGCTTGCGCGAGGTGCTGTCATGAATGATTGGAGCCGGGCCCTCACCGCACACCAAGCTGACGAGCGGGCGTCTTCGTTCAAGACCGTCAGCGGCAATCGCGGGCTTCAGATTGAAGAGGCGCTGATCTTCGAGCAGGATTCACCGGGGCATTGCGGCGTCGATCTGCCCGAGCCGGCGCCGTTTCGCAACCGCTTGGCCGGCCTCGAGCGGCAAGCTGAGATCGGCCTCCCGGGCCTCAGCGAGCCGCAGGTGGTGCGCCACTTCACCCGCCTCTCGCAAAAGAACTACGCGATTGATACCGGGCTCTACCCGCTCGGTTCGTGCACGATGAAGCACAACCCGCGCCTCAACGAGAAATTGGCGCGCCTGCCCGGCCTTGCCGACATTCACCCGCTGCAGCCCATATCGACCGTACCGGGAGCGCTCGTGGTCATCGATACCCTCGCGCATTGGCTCAAGACATTAACCGGGATGCCGGCGATCGCATTGAGCCCAGCGGCGGGCGCGCATGGCGAGCTGTGCGGCATCATGTCGATCCGTGCGGCGCTCGAGGCGCGCGGCGACCGGCGGATCCGCGTTCTGGTTCCGGAATCCGCGCATGGCACAAACCCGGCGACCGCCGCAGCCTGCGGCTACTCCGTCGATCCTATCCCCGCCGATATGACAGGGCGGGTGGACCGCGCCGCCCTAGAGGCGAAGCTCGGCCCCGATGTCGCTGCGCTGATGCTGACCAATCCGAATACTTGCGGGCTGTTCGAGTGCGAGATCAACGAGATCGCCGACGCGGTGCATAGGGCAGGCGCGTTCTTCTACTGCGACGGCGCGAACTTCAACGCGATCGTCGGTCGCGTGAGGCCGGCCGATCTCGGCATCGACTGCATGCACATCAACCTCCACAAGACGTTTTCCACACCGCATGGCGGCGGGGGGCCGGGAAGCGGGCCGGTTGCGCTCAGCGCCAACCTCGCCCCCTACGCGCCATTGCCATGGATCGTCCACGGACCGGACGGCCTCGAACTGATCGAGCATAAGACCCGCCCGGCGGAGAATTCTCTCGGGCGGCTGAAGGGGTTCCACGGTCAAATGGGCATGTTCGTGCGCGCGCTCGCCTACATGATGAGCCACGGCTCGGACGGGCTGCGGCAAGTGGCCGAAGACGCGGTCCTCAACGCCAATTACCTGCGCGTCCGGCTCGCCGGCGATCTGAGTCTGTCGTTCCCCGGCCCGTGCATGCACGAGGTGCTGTTCGACGATCGCTTTCTGAAGGACACCGGGGTGACGACGCTCGATTTCGCGAAGGCGCTGATCGACGAGGGGTATCACCCGATGACGATGTACTTCCCGCTGATCGTGCATGGGGCGATGCTGATCGAGCCGACCGAGACCGAGAGCAAGGCCTCGCTGGACCGGTTCATCGCGGTCGTAAAAGCGCTCGCCGCAGCCGCGCGGTCGGGAGATACGGCTCGTTTCCGCGCGGCCCCCGTCTTGACGCCGCGCCGCCGCCTCGACGAGACCACCGCCGCCCGCAAGCCGGTGCTGCGCTGGCGCCCGGACCCGGTGCAGCAGCAAGCCGCTGATTAGCGAAGCGCCAAAGCCCCTCTCCGTCCTTTAGGGGGGAGAGGGACCCAACCCGCAGGGTTAGGAGGGTGAGGTGGGAGGCGCCGCGAACGGCTCGTGAGCAACCGGAAACAAGACTGATACAGACCCCCTCACCCCGGCCCTCTCTCCGCAGGCGGGGGAGGCATCGCGCGGTTCTGAAATCCACCTACGCCGATTTCTGAAGGCTGCCTTCGAGACCATATCGAACGGTTTAACTCGTCAAGTTTGGTTAATTCTTGTTCGGCGTCAGCACCTTTTCCTGGTCGAGACGTTGAGCGGCGGCTGACTCGAAGCAAAACGCTGGCCCTCGCTCTCCGGCTGACCGGTGTGGATGATGAACCGCCGGCGCCGCTGACGCCCGAAGAGCACACCCAGCCGCAAGCACGACATTTGAAAGCCAGAACCCCGCGGCCGCCGCGAATATCAATCGCACGTACCGAACGTCGCCGAGGAACGCTGACAGCAACAGCGATCCGGGGAAGACCGCCGAACACCACAGCTCGCGAGGAGGCCGAATCCTTCGGCGATCGGTTCGCCAAGTATCGCCGGCAGGTAACAACTCGATCCCCACGCCAGAGTCTGCGTCGTCCCGAGGGCAGCAACGACGACGTGACGACCGGCTTCATGTGCGCGCCCGATTTCCGGCCGAAGGCCACGATCAGCGCGACGAGCGCGCTGCCAGTTACGATTGCATTTAGCGAGCAGGGCGAGACCGGTGTTTCCGGCCGAAAGCGGTTCGGCCACGATCCCGGAGCCGACCAGTCTAATACGCGCTGCGCCTTGCAACTATTATAGTTGCGACTATTATATCCCCCATGAGAACCGCTGTGGGCGCATCCGCTCGCCGTCGTCACAAGGCCGCGAGCCCAACATCGATCGACAATGCGATTATGCGTCCCGAGGAGAGTATCGGGTATCGCCTCAAGCTGGCACTCCAAGCCTGGACACGTCATCTGGACGCCGCGCTGCGGCCAATAGGGGTCACGCATCTGCAAGCCTTTGCTCTGGCCGCAATCGAGCTATTCCGTGAGCGGGGCGAGACGCCGTCGCAGGTTCGCATCGCCGAGTTTATGCAGTGTGACCCGATGATGATCTCGAAAATCCTCAGGCTGCTGGAAAGCCGGGGCTACGTCGAGCGCTGCCCGCATCCGGATGATCCGCGGGCCAACGCGCTCCATCTCACGTCCGCCGGCCGGAAACTCGTATTGGAAGGATCCCCGGTGATCCGCGCCGCTCACGCCCGGTTTTTTGACTGCCGGCTGGACGCCGACGGGAAGCAGACGCTGGCCGACCTGCTCGACCGTTTGCTGATGCCGGGGATTCCGGCGAACTGATCTTCCGTCGGTTGCCTCCTTGATTTGATATCCGCGGCTATTATATCTGTGAGCTGATAGTTGTCGTGGATATGCTATTCGCGACATAGAGCGAGGGTCGCATGATGGACGGATCACCGCTCGTTGGCTATGCCCGGCCCGCCATCGAAATCGCGACGCCGCCGACCACAGGCAGCTCCACGCGCAGCTGGTGGTCGCTGAAGCGTCTGCTGATCGTGGCCGCAGCGGTGGTGTTTCTTGCGGCGGCGGCGGTCTATGGCGTCTACTACTGGAGGACCGGCCGCTTTCTGGTTTCGACCGATGACGCCTATGTAGAGGCGCATTCGGTCCTGATCAGCCCCAAGGTGTCGGGCTATATCTCCGAGGTGCCGGTCGACGACAACCAATCGGTCAAGGCCGGCCAGGTGCTCGCGCGGATCGACCCGCGCGATTATCAGACCGCGCTCGACCAGGCGCGTGCCAATGTCGCGGCGGCGCAGGCGAGCATCGACACCCTCAACCAGCAGATCGCCCAGCAAAAGCTCGTTGTCGAGCAGGACCGCCAGCAGGTCGCGTCGGATCAGGCCGCGCTGGTCTTTTCGCAGCAGGATTTCCAGCGCTACACCGACCTGGCGAAGACCGGCTACGGCACCGTGCAGAGGGCGCAGCAGGCGCAGGCCGACATTCGCGAAAAACAGGCCGCCTTCCAGCACGACACCGCGGTTGTCGCCGCCGCCGAGAAGCAGATCGGCGTTTTCGAGGCGCAGCTCGCCCAGGCCAACGCGACACTCGCCCAGCAGCAGGCGATGGAGCACCAGGCCGAACTCAACCTCAGCTACACGACGATCACGGCCCCGGTCGACGGCACCGTCGGCGTTCGCACCTTGCGGGTCGGGGAATACGTCCAGGCCGGCACCCAGCTGATGGCGGTCGTGCCGTTGCAGGCGGTCTACATCACCGCGAATTACAAGGAGACGCAGCTGACCGATGTGCGGCCCGGCCAGACGGTCACGATCGATGTCGACACCTTCCCCGGCACCACGGTGCACGGCCATGTCGACAGCCTCGCGCCCGCGAGCGGCCAGGAATTCGCGCTGCTGCCGCCCGACAATGCGACTGGCAATTTCACCAAGATCGTCCAGCGCATCCCGGTCAAGATCGACATCGACAAAAATGACCCGCTCTTCGGCATGCTGCGCCCGGGCATGTCGGTCGAGCCGACGATCGACACAAGGCCGGCTAACGCCGCGTCCTCATCCGGGAGGCGCATCATGACCGCCGAGCGACCGCGACGGCGAGCCCGCGGTCACGCTGAAGACCTGGATCGCGGTCGGCGGCGCCTTGCTCGGCGCCTTCATGGCGGTGCTCAACATCCAGATCACCAATACCTCGCTGCCCTATATCGAAGGCGGCATCGGCACCGGCGGCGTTTACGGCACCTGGATATCGACCGCCTACCTGATCGGCGAGATCATCGTCATCCCGATGACCGATTTCCTGAGCCGGGTATTTTCGTTGCGCCGCTACCTGCTCGCCAATGTCGGCGCTGTTCCTGTTGTTCTCGGTGCTGTGCGGGCAGGCGCACAGCCTCGGCGAGATGATCGTGTTCCGCGCACTGCAGGGTTTCGCCGGCGGCGTCATGATCCCGCTCGCCTTCACGATCATCATGCTCGATGCTGCCGCGCCTCGAAGCAGGCGATGGGGCTCGCGGGGTTTGCGGTGACGGCGACCTTCGCGCCGGCGATCGGCCCGACGATCGGCGGTTATTTCACCGACAATTACGGCTGGCCCTATGTGCTTCTACGTCAATCTCGTCCCCGGCGTGGTCATGCTCGGCGCGCTCTGGTACGGCTTGCCAAAGGCGCCGATGCAGCTCGGGCTGTTGCGCCGCGGCGACTGGCGCGGCATCGCGCTGATGGCGGTCGGCCTTGCCGCCTTCCAGACGGTGCTCGACGACGGCAACGTCTATGATTGGTTCGGCTCGCCCTTCATCGTCAAATTGAGCCTGGTCGCGGCGGTCGCGCTCGGCGCGTTCGTCGTGCTCGAGTTCTTGACGACCAGAGCCGCTGGTCAATTTCCGGCTGCTCGGCCGCCGCAATTTCGGCCTCGGCACCTTGGGCAATTTTCTGCTCGGCTTCGCCCTCTACGCCTCGGCCTATCTGCTGCCCCAGTATCTCGCCGTGACGCAAGGCTTCGACGCCGAGCAGAGCGGCGAGGTGATGGCGTGGACCGGGCTGCCGCAGCTGTTGGTGATCCCGCTCGTGCCGCTGTTGATGAAGCGTATCGACGCGCGCTTGCTCGTCGGCGCAGGCCTGCTCGTATTCGCCGCCAGCTGCTTCATGAACCTCGAGCTCGACCAAAACTACGCGGCGCCGCAGCTGTTCTGGCCCGACGTCGTTCGGGCGCTCGGCCAGGCGATCGTCATGACCCCGATCTCCGCCATCGCAATGGTCGGGATCACGCCCAGCGGAGGCCGGTGCCGCCTCGGGCCTCTTCAACATGATGCGCAACCTCGGCGGCGCGATCGGCACCGCCGCGATCGAGACCTTTTTTACCAAGCGCGAGCAGTTTCACTCGGCCATCATCACCCCAGCATGTCTCGCTGCTCGAGCCGGCGACGCGCGACCGGCTCGCCGAATTGCAGCAATATTTCATGTCGCACGGCTTCCCCGACCCCGCGGGGGCACTGCACCGCGCCATCATCGCCGTCGGCCAGACGATCCGTGCCCAAGCGACGATCATGGGTTACGCCGATTGCTTCGCGTTGCTTGGCGCCGTTCTTATCGTCGCCGTCTTGCCGGTCGCGTTGCTCAGAAAGGGCACCGGCTCCGGGGGCGCCGCGCATTAACCCTTCCCGGTGCGGTTTGCTACCTAAACTCAACCCATCATTAGGCGGTTTGCGGAGATTCCTGTAATCTCCCTGCCATGGCCGTCGAGATCCCGTTTCGCCGCGAATTTTCGTTCGAATATGGCCGGCTCGAGCCGGTTGCGCCGATGATCCGGCGCATCCTAGCGCGCAATCCCAGCCCCTTTACCTTCCGGGGCACCGGGACTTATGTCGTGGGCCATGGCGAGGTCGCGGTGATCGACCCAGGGCCTGATCTCGCCGAGCATGTCGAGGCGCTGCTCACGGGGCTCGCGGGCGAGCAGGTCACGCATATTCTGGTTACTCATACGCACCGCGACCACTCGCCGGCGGCGCGGGCGCTGCAGGCGGCGACCGGCGCCCCGACCTATGGGTTCGGCCCGCATGCCGGCGGAAAGCGCGGCGACCCGGCGGTCGAGGAGGGCGGCGATTGGGATTTCGTCCCCGACAGGACCCTCGGCGACGGCGAGCGGATCGCCGGCAAGGGTTGGGTTTTCGAGGCGGTGCACACGCCGGGCCACACCTCGAACCATCTGTGCTTCGCCTTGCCCGACAGCGGAATACTATTCAGCGGCGACCATGTCATGGGGTGGTCGACCAGCGTTATCGCCCCGCCCGACGGCGACATGGCGGCCTATATGGCCTCGCTGGACAAGCTGTTCGGTCGTGCGGATATGGTCTATTGGCCGACGCACGGACCGGCCATCACCGAACCGCAGGATTACGTGCGCACCTTCATCGCCCATCGGCGCGAACGTGAGGCCGGCATTCTCGACTGCTTGCGGGCCGGCGTCGGGCGGATCGAGGCAATCGTCGAACGGCTGTACACCGGCCTGCAGCCGGGGCTGCACCGCGCCGCCGGGCGTTCGGTGCATGCGCATTTGATCGACCTCGTAGCGCGCGGCATTGTCGAGAGCGACGGGCCGCCGACGCTGGACGCGCATTATCGCATAGCCCGCAATTAGGCTCGGGGCTGGTTCTCCCTACCCGCGGCCGCGAAACCCCTTCGCGACAACGTACGTCTCCGCTGACTCGGCGCGGCTCGCCGGCGGCTTGGCGTGGCGCACTTCGGCGAAGGCAAGCTTGAGCTGCGCGAGGAGCGAGCCCTCCGCGCCGCCCTGGAACACCTTGGCGACAAACGCGCCGCCGGGCTTGAGGATCTGCTCGGCCACAACAAATGCCGCCTCCGCGAGCGCGACGATCCGCAGATGGTCGGTCGCAGCATGGCCGGTCGTCGAGGGTGCCATGTCGCTCAGCACCACGTCGGCCAAACCGCCGAGCCTGGCTTTGATGGCCGTCACCGCGGCGGGGTCGTGAACATCAGCGCGCAGGATTGCGGCTCTGGCGATCGGCGCAGTCTCCGCGAGATCCATCCCGACGACAATGCCGCGCACGCCGACGCGCTCGACGGCGACTTGCGTCCAGCCGCCCGGCGCACAGCCGAGATCGACCACCCGGCGGCCCGGCAGCAGGAGCCGGAAACGGTCGTCCAATCCGATCAGTTTGAAGGCCGCTCGCGACCGGTAACCGAGCCGCTGCGCCTCCGCGACATAGGGGTCGTTCAGTTGACGCGACAGCCACTCGGTCGAGGACGGCTTGCGCCGGCGCGCGCTGCGAACCCGTACTGTCGCGCTGCGTGTGATGGGCGGCCCGGACCGGTTCGCGCCGCGCCGCCGCCGATCTCGGGACCGGCCGCCCTCGTCCGCCACGTCACCGCTGCATCAGGTCGAAGAGGATGCCCTCCCTGACCCCGCGATCGGCGACCCGCAGGCGGCCGACCGGCCAGGTCGCGCAGATCGCGTCGAGGATCGCGCAGCCGCTCAGCACCAGATCGGCGCGCTCGCGGCCGATACATGGATTGGCGGCGCGTCCGGCGAGGTCGAGACCGGCCAGGTGGGCCGAGACGACCGAGATCTGTCCGAAGGTCAGCACGCTGCCGTCGACCAGAGCGCGGGTATAGCGCGGCAGCGCCAGATGGATGCCGGCCAGCGTCGTTACCGTCCCCGAGCTGCCGAGCATCTGCACCCTGCCGGTTCTGACATGGCGCTGAATGTCATGGTCGCGCTCAAACGGCGCCAACGCCGCCACCGCCTCGGCGACCATCGCGCGGTAGGTCGCCGGCGAAACTTCGGTGCCGCCGAACCGATCGGTCAGGGTGACGACACCGAACGGAAGCGACACCGAGCCGAGGATCTCGGGCCGCGATCGATTGCGCCCGCCCCACAGCCGCAGCCACACGATTTCGGTCGAGCCTCCGCCGATGTCGAAAACGATTGCGTAGGGAATGCGCGGATTGAGCAGCGGAGCGCAGCCGGTGACGACGAGCCGCGCCTCCTCGGTGCTCGGGATGGTTTCGATCTCGATCCCGACTTCCTCTCGCACCCGGGCGAGGAATGCCTGGCAATTGGCCGCTTGGCGGCACGCCTCGGTGGCGACATAGCGCCCCGCGGCGACCCCGCGGGCGGCGATCTTGTCGGCACAGACTTTGAGCGCATCGAACGCGCGCGCCATGGCGTCTTCCGATAGCACTCCGCTCGCTGCCAGACCCTCTCCGAGGCGGATGATGCGCGAGAAAGCATCGACGACGCGAAACCCCGAGCCCGCTGGCCGCGCCACCAGGAGCCGGCAATTGTTCGTGCCGAGATCGAGCGCGGCATATTGCGGCGCGAAGCGGTGCGCGGTGGTTTGCGGCCGGGCCGCCGGCATGAAATCCGGCGCGTGCGGGCGCCCCGCCCGCAACCCGGCGGAGATCGACTTCCCGTTGGTCCCGACTGCGCCGGGCACCAACGGAGCGTCAGCCGGAGGGCGACCACCTCCGGACGGAGCCCCTGTGCCGAGCGGCTTCTCCACGGCAGCAACCCATCCTCATCGACGCACGACCAGGGATGGTAGCGCAACCGGGCGACGAATCAAAACCCCACAAATCTCACACAAGTGCCGCCGGCACGCTCCGGTGGCACGGTAACGCTAAGCCCTACCGCCCCGCGCCTGGTTGTGCTATCAATCCGACGCGTTATGAGCCCCGACTCGAGGCGAGCGTCGGATGGGGGATCGTCTAACGGTAGGACAGCGAACTCTGACTCCGCCAGTCTAGGTTCGAAATCCTAGTCCCCCAGCCAATCTTTTCAGAATGTCGTCCGAATCCGACCTGCTTTGATCCTTCGAACCTGATCCCACTTTTTGACCTCATGCTCAAGGGCGAGCATCGCCAGCACAACGGCTTTAATAACTGGGCCAAAAACGTGGGCTCGAGCGCAGCGTGCTCACCTCTCGCCGTCGTCCTCGCCCTGGTTAACAGCCGATAACCTTTCACCCGCCGGTGGCCTAGCACCCCCAGGGCGATCGGGCTAGGATGATCGAACGAAACACCATCTGCCGGGAGGATGCCGTGGCCGAGGGCCGCACTGAATACCCGATTATTCATTTTGTCGGCAGCATCCCATTGCCGGATGCCGAAACTGTGTTCTGCAAGCTGGCCGAAACGGCTGGGCCGTATGTGCGACGGCTGCCCGATGGCGAGACGGGTATCCGCAAAACCTGGATTCGCTTCTTGCAGGATATTCTTGCGGCAAACCCGGCTATCGAAGTGGCCGAGGATTTGCCGCCCTTCAAATTCAAGCAATGGGACGGCAAGCTCATTCGTGAAATCCCCCGCTTGCGGATCAAACCCGGCGTCAACCCCGACCCTGACGCATTTGCGACCGGTTATGCCGAGATGGCGATCGCGTCCTGGACCCTATTCGAACGGCTGCAACAAGCCGGAATTATTCCGGCGAGAGTAAAATTCCAGATCTCGCTGCCGACCCCCATTGCGCCGACCTACAACAACATGGTGCCGTCGGACCGGCCATTGCTTCTGCCCGCGCTTACGCATCATTTGATTGGCGAGGTCGCTAAGATCGCCGCGGTAATCCCGAACGACCGGGTCGCTGTGCAATGGGATGTGTGTCAGGAAGTTCTGGCCTGGGAAGGCTATTACGAAAAGGGGCCGATCGACTTTAGAACTGAAACGATCGAGGTTTTGACCAGGATTGGGGAGGCGGTGCCCGCCTCTATCGAGCTCGGCTACCACCTTTGTTACGGCAGCCCGGCCGACGAGCACCTCGTTCAGCCCAAGGACATGACGATCATGGTGGAAATGACGAATGCGATCAGCGGCGGCGTCGCACGGCCAATCCAGTTTTTCCATATGCCGGTGCCAAAGAGCCGCACCGATGATGCCTATTTCACTCCTCTCGACAATCTGTCCGTGCGCCCTGAGACCGAGCTCTATCTCGGTCTGATCCATTACAATGACCCGGAAGGCGACGCAGCGCGGATCGCCGCGGCGCGGCGTCATGCGCGTATCGGCGGGGTCGCCACCGAATGCGGCATGGCGCGCGGCGACCCGGCTCGGCTGTCTTCGCTGCTCACCTCACACGTCAGCGCTGTGCAAGGCGTTACTTCGGGATAGAGCGGAAAAAGTGGGGCGGTCCGGCTTAGCGGCCGATCGCGACTACGCCCCGACCAGCGGGCTGGCGCCCCTTTAACCACTGTGCGATCGCCCAAGCGGCGTACATCGCTACCCATGGCATCAGTGGAAAATGAAAGCGCGATTGCCCAGAGAACACGATCGAAACGGTTGTAAAATACCCGGCCAAGATGTAACCGGTCAGGGCCGCCGGCCACAGTTCCCGGTGGCTTATTGTTAAGTAAACGAACGAGAAGCCGAACAATAACATCATAGATGAATAAAACAGCTGGTTCAATCCCCGTAGTGCTCGAAATAACTTCGAGTGTGCGTCGTAATTCTTGTAGCCGGCCTGATAGGCCCATTCGGCTTCGCCATCCGGCGCCCAAAGTCGCCAAACCTTTTTCGGAAGGAGGATGAGAAAGTCGGCGGGATTATCGCGAATCCATTGGAGCGCCAGAGAAGTCGCGAGCCGGTCGTTTACGACTTGTCCGGAGACATCGTTTGGGACTTGCTTGACCAGGGCGTCATCTGCCGTATAGTCGCCCGATGCGCTGGGATTATTGCCCGATAACAGCGTCCCTCCGCCATTGGTCGATATCAGCACGAACTCGCCGAATATCGTGTAATTCCGTGCCGTCCACGGCAATATGACAACCGCCATCGCTGCATAGACGACGGCCGCGCGGCAAACAGCAGAAATAAGCCTCGCCGGGGCGCGAGCGGTGAGCCACCACACACCAAGAAGCACGGCCGGAATGAAGAGCGTCTGCGCCTTGGTCAGGGTTGCGATCCCGAAGATCAGGCCCGACAGGACGAACCGTAGCGATGTTTCGCCGCGGAGCAGCAGGAAAACCGCGAGCAGTAATGCCGCCGTATAGAACACTTCAGTGCCCAGCACAGGGACATACGCTATCTGATTAGGATAGATCGCCAGTAAGAGCACTGTCAGGCGTCCGACCGCCTCGTCTGCGAAAAGTATTGCCGACACGCGCAATGCCAGCGGGAACGTGAGCGCGGCGAATACGAGGTTAGCGATCTGACCAACCAACGGCGACGGTCCGAATAGCGAAAAGAAGGCTCCCAGAACTCCAGGCCAGCCGGGCGGCCAATACGCGGTTGGAATGCCGCCTTGGGAATATCCTTGGCCGTGTGCGAGCGCTACTCCCCTATTGAAATACCATAAATTGTCCGAGTATTGGTCGATTGGGAGCAGAACGACGACCGCCAATCGCGGCAACAGGTACACGGCAAAGCACAGGTAGAGGAAATAGGGGCTGCACAGGGCGGAACGCAATGCGGACTGATCTGCTTGCTGCATAGGCGCTAAATGCTGGCCGGTTGGTAACGAGCGCATAAACGGAAATAGCAGGATACCCTAAACAGGCCCTTAAAGTTAAATTGTGACCTTATCCGCGCGCACGCGATCCGCAAAACGCCGGATGGTCAGCGCGGTCCTATACCGATGCCTCGACAGCCGCGGCTCGCTCGACGCTCAGCCAATCGTACCAGGCGCCGACCCCCTCCCCTGTAGTGGCGGAAAGGACGAAGCTCCTGATCGACCGGTTGACCGCTCGCACGTTGCCGAGACAGCGGTCGATGCTGAAATCGACATGGGACAGCAAATCCGATTTGGTGATGATCATGACCTCGGCGGCCCGGAACATGTGGGGGTATTTGAGCGGCTTGTCGTCGCCTTCGGTGACCGAGAGCATGACGACCTTTGCGCGCTCGCCGAGATCGAACAGGGCCGGGCAGACGAGGTTGCCGACATTCTCGATCATCACGACTGATTCTCGCGGGGGCTTCAGTGCCGCGAGGCCGCGTCGCAGCATATCGGCGTCGAGGTGGCACCCCGTCCCGGTATTGATCTGGACCGCACTGCACCCCGCGTCGCGGATGCGGGCGGCGTCGGTCTCGGTCGCCTGATCGCCCTCGATGACCCCGATCGCGAGCGCGCTGCCGAGATCGCGGATCGTCCGCTCGAGCAGGGTCGTCTTACCGGCGCCCGGCGAGCTCATCAGGTTCAGGGCAAGGATCCCGCGGCCGGCGAACCAGCCGCGATTGTGCTCGGCGAGCAAATTATTCTTGGCGAGGATCTGCTGCTCCAATGTCACGACCGCGCCGTGGTCGTGATCATGATCGTGATGATGGTGGCCGTCATTGTGATGATCGTGGCCATGGTCGTGAGAGTGGCCCGGATCGATTACCGTCGCCTCCGCTGTACCGGAGCAGCCGCAGGTCGTGCACATCACGCCATCTCCATTTCTTTGATCCGCAGCTCGTTCCCGGCGATGCAATCGAGACCAGTGGCGCCGCAAATGCACATATCGAAGAGCGAGTCCATTTCCTGCTCCCGTCCGCAGTCCGGGCACCGCCCACGCCCCGAGGGCTCGATGATTTCGAGGACAGCGCTTGCGAGGACGGTACCCTCGGTGCAAATATCGAAGCAGAAGCGAAGGGCATCCGGCATCACGCCCGAGAGCCGGCCGATAACCACGGTGAGCCGGTGGACACGCGCCTCACCGGCCCGTTCACCGACCATCTCGACGATGCTCTGCGCGATGCTGAGCTCGTGCACGCCTCGCCCTCAACAGATCCGCGGCAGCTGCTCGCCGACGAGCATGTCGAGAATGCGCGAGCCGCCAAACGGGGTGGTCAGCAACACGGTTTCTTCCGGCATTTCTGCGACCTCGCCTATGATAGCGGCTTGCCGGCCGTAGGGATGCGATCGCAGGGCGGCAAGCGCGCGTTCGGCATCGCGGCCGCGCACGATGGCCACGAGTTTGCCTTCGTTCGCTATGTAGAGCGGATCGAGACCGAGCAGCTCACAGACGCCCCTGACCTCGTCGCGGATCGGCAGAGCGGCCTCGCGGACTCTGAGGCACAGGCGTGAAGCAGCGGCAAATTCGTTGAGCACAGTCGCCACCCCGCCGCGGGTGGCGTCGCGCAGGCAGTGCACGTCGGGACAAGATGCCAGCAAAGCCGCGACGAGCCCGTTCAGGGGCTGACAATCGCTGGCGATCTTGGCGGCGAGGCCGAGATCGGCTCGCTCCTGCAAAATGGCGACCCCGTGGTCGCCGATCGTCCCGTTGACGAGGATCGCGTCACCCGGCCGCGCGCGATCGGCGGCGATAGACACGCCCGCGGCGATGACGCCGATACCCGCGGTATTGACGAACAGTTTGTCGGCCGCGCCGCGCGGCACGATTTTGGTGTCGCCGGTGACTATTATCACGCCGGCCTCTGCGGCGGTGTCCTGCATCGAGCGGGCGACGCGGCGGAGCAGCGCGATATTGAGCCCCTCCTCCGCAATCACCGCGCAGCTCAGGAAGAGTGGCCGAGCACCTGCGACGGCGAGATCATTGACCGTGCCGGCCACCGCCAGCCGCCCGATATCGCCGCCGGCAAAAAACAGCGGGTCGACGACATAGGAGTCGGTGGTAAAGGCGAGCCGATCGCCCTGCGATACCAGTTCTGCGAGGGGAAGACGCGCCTGATCTTCGAGCGGGTGGAGTGCGGCGCTGTCGAAAGTGGCGACGAACACATCCTCGATCAGATCGTGCATCGCCTTCCCGCCGCTGCCGTGCGCCAGCGTGATGCGTGTGTCGCGCACCTTGCGAGGAGGGCGGCCAGTGGTCATTCGGCCGGCTCGGGATGGGCGGCGCGGCGCCGTTCGGCCACGCGCGCGCCGCCGTAATTGTAATAGGCGGCGCAGGCCCCTTCGCTCGACACCATCAGCGCGCCGAGCGGCGTCTCGGGTGTGCAGGCGCCGCCGAAAACCTTGCATTGCCAGGGCTTGATGACGCCCTTCAGAACCTCGCCGCACTGGCAGGCTTTTGGATCGGCAATCTTCAACCCGGGCAACGAGAATTTGCGTTCGGCGTCGAAGCGGGCATAGGCCCCGCGGACACGAACCCCTGAATGGTCGATCGATCCGAGACCCCGCCACTCGAAGAACTCGCGCAGCTCGAAAACACGGCTGATCGCCGCCAACCCGGGGCCGTTACCGGACTCGGGCACGATGCGCCGGTATTGATTTTCGACGGCGCAGCGTTCCTCGGTGAGCTGGCGCAGAACCATTGCGATCGACTGCAGGATGTCGAGCGGCTCGAACCCAGCGACGACCATCGGCTTTCTATAATTCTCTGCAATAAAGCCGTAGGGCGCCGTGCCAATGACCATACTGACATGCCCCGGCCCGAGAAACCCGTCCAATGTCAGCTCGGGCAAGTCGAGGATCGCCTTGATCGTTGCAATGATCGTGATGTGATTGCACAGCAGTGAAAAATTCCGAATGCCCTCGCGCTCCGCCTGCAGCACCGTAAAGGCCGTGCTCGGCATCGTCGTTTCAAAGCCAAGGGCGAAAAAGACGACCTCCTTGTCCGGGTGGGCGCGCGCGATCTTCAAGGCGTCGAGCGGCGAATAGACGATGCGTACGTCGGCCCCGTCGGCCTTGGCCTGCAACAGACTTTTGCGCGAGCCGGGGACGCGGATCGCATCGCCGAAGGTCGCCAGGATCACGTTCGGGTGCTCGGCCAATGCGACACAATCGTCGACTCGCCCCATCGGCAGCACGCAAACCGGACAACCCGGGCCATGCACGAGCTCGACGCGATCCGGCAGCAGTCCTTCGAGCCCCCACTTGAAGATCGCATGCGTATGGCCGCCGCAGACTTCCATGATCTGCAGCGGCCGGGTGCGGCAGACCGGTATCCGGTCGACGAGCGCCCGGATTTCGCGGAGCAGCCGGTCGGCCTTTTTCGGATCGCGGAATTCGTCGACATATTTCATGACTGCGCTCCGGCTTTCAGCGGGCCGCGGTCGTCGGCGAGCATCGTATGAACCAGATCCCAGAGGATGTGGTAGAGGGTGACGTGGGTCTCCTGGATGCGGTGGATGCTGTCGGTCTTGACCACAAGGCAATGGTCGAGCAGGCCCTCCCTGGCCATCTCGCCGCCGTCTATCCCGGTAACGCCGATCGTCGTCATCCCGAGTTCGCGGGCCTTGGTGAAAGCGGTGATCAGGTTGGCGGAATTGCCGCTCGTCGAGAACCCGATCAAGCCGTCGCCTTTCCTTGCCAATGAAATCAACTGACGCACGAAGACGTGGGCGAACCCGACGTCGTTACCGACAGCACTCATCATCGCGACATCGGCGGTCAGGTTGATCGCCGAGAGGGCCGGACGCCCCGCAGTGATCGGGTGCAGGAACTCCACCGCGAAATGAGCCGCATCGCAGCTCGATCCGCCATTGCCCATCGCAAACATGCGGCCATGCCGCCGGTAGACTTCCGCGATGGCTCGCGCCGCGGCGACGACCCGTTCCGCGTTGCTGGCAAAAAAGCTCCGCTTGACCTCGATACTGTGAGCAGCCTTTTCGATGACCGAATACAGCAGAGCGGCATTCTCCGCCGTCTCGTCCTTACGCGAGCCGTAAAGAAACGGGTAGAGGGAGGCCAACGCCTCCTCCCGATCTCTGCTCATACCCGGCGCCCGAACTCGTCTTCGATGGCGCCGAATTCGGCGAGCAAGGCCAAAGTTTGGGCTGCCTCTGCCTCATCGATGCGGCTCATCGCGAAGCCGACATGCACGAGAACCCAATCGCCGATACAGGCTTCGATCGGGTGTTTGTCATCGATGATGCAGGCGAGATGGATCTCCCGCCGCACACCGCAGACATCGACGATCCCCAGCATGTTGTCGGCGTCGCTGATAGCGACGATCTGCCCGGGAATGCCTAGGCACATGGCGGCACCTGCCTGTTTGCGTGATCTTCTCGGTTGAGCCAGCGGGCCGCCGCGATCACCGACTGACCGAGGGACAGGCCGCCATCGTTGGCGGGCACCTGACGCGGCGCCAGCACGCGGAAGCCGCGGGTGCCAAGGCCTTCCATCGCCAGCTCCAATAAAATGCGGTTCTGGAAAGCGCCGCCAGACAACACCGCGATTTCGATACCGTGCGCCAGCCGCGCCGCCATCTCGACCACGGCATCGGCAAGACCGCGGTGAAAACGCGCCGCCACAATAGGTGCCGGTGTGCGGTCGGCGAGATCTCGCAGCAGCGCCTCCCACATCGGCCTGCTGTCGAGCGTCGCCGGCGGCGTTACCCTCACCCGCCTCGCTGCGCTCGGCACCCTCTCCCGCAATGCGGGAGAGGGGGGACCCAGCCCGCAGGGCTGGGTGGGTGAGGGTGTGGGTGGAGCGGTATCGATCGTGAAGGAGTATGCGGACTCACTGACGAGCGCGCGCTCGTCTAGGCACGCTTCCAGCTCGATCGCAGCCTGGCCCTCGTAGCTCGTCCGCTCGCGGCAGATGCCGAGCGCCGCGGCGACGGCATCGAACAGCCGCCCGCAGGAACTCGCGGGAGGAGAATTGATGTCGCTTCGGATCATCGCCCGCAGCATGGCCAGAGGTCGCGTTTCGAGGAAGCGGACGAGCTCCAGGTCGGCATGATCGCGGAGGCAGCGTTCCCAGCCGAAGGCAGAGTCGAGATGGGCGAAAGTGTTGCGCCAGGGTTCGCGGGCCGCTTGCGCGCCGCCCGGCATCGCTACCGGCTTGAACCGGCCGACACGCGCGAAGCCGAGATAATCGGCAATCAGGAACTCGCCGCCCCAGAAGCTGCCGTCGTCACCGTAGCCCAGTCCGTCGAGGGCGATGCCGAGGACCGGCGGGGCATCGAGCGGCACGCCGTGCTCGGCCATGCAGCTCGCAATATGCGCGTGGTGGTGCTGAACCTCTTCCACTGCCAGCCCGTCGTGCACGGCCCATTCCCGGCCCAGCTGGGTGGACAGGTACTGCGGATGACGATCAATCGCGAGGATGCGGGGTGCATGGTCGAACAGCTCGCAGTAGAGCGCGAGGCTGCGGCGGTACTCGGCAAAGGTCGCGGCATCCTCGAGATCGCCCAGGTGCTGAGACAGGATCGCCTGCCCATTCTCGAGGAGGCAGAAGGTATTCTTGAGCTCGCCGCCCATTCCCAAAACCGGAGGAGACGCGGCGAAGCCCTCCGGCAACGCAATCGGCGCCGGTGCATAGCCGCGCGCCCTCCGCAACACTCGGACTTCCCCGCCGATCACCCGGGTCACAGAATCGTCGATGCGATTGACGATTTCGCGGTCGTGGAACAGCCCGTAATCGGCGATCCCGGCGAGCTTCAAGCGCGCCTCGTCATTGCCGGTGCATTGCGGCTCATCGGAAAGATTACCGCTGGTCAGCACGATCGGCTGCTCGACATGTTCGAGGAGCAGGTGATGGAGCGGCGTATAGGGCAGCATGAAGCCGAGCGTGCGCTGGCCGGGCGCGACTGCCGCCGCCACCTGTTCGCGCCCCTCTGCGGGCAACACGACAATCGGCGCGGCCGGGCTGCGCAGCAGCCTCTCTTCCTGCGGCGTTATTGCGCAATAGCAGCGCACAATGGCGAGATCGCGCGCCATCAGCGCAAAGGGCTTGTCATAGCGGTGCTTGCAGCTACGCAACCGTTCTACAGCATCGGCATCGCATGCATTGCAGGCGAGGTGGAAGCCGCCAATACCCTTGACGGCGATGATCGAGCCATCGCCCAGTAGCCTGGCGGCCGTCTCCACCGCATCTGCGACTGCCAGTCCGTCGCCCAGCCGTTCCAGCCAAATTGTCGGGCCGCAAACCGGGCATGCGAGCGGCTGCGCATGAAAGCGGCGGTCCGCCGGATCCTCGTAATCAGCAGTGCAATCGGGACATAAGGCAAACCGGCGCATGCTGGTGTTGGCCCGATCGTAGGGGATTGCGCTGACTATCGAAAACCGCGGCCCGCAATGGGTGCAATTGGTAAAAGGATAACGGTGCCGCCGGTCGGAGGGGCTCAGCGTCTCGGCCATGCATCGTTCGCAGCTTGCGGCGTCGGGAACAACGCCGGTCTGGGCCACGCCCCTGCGGCTCGCAACGATGTCAAAGCTCGAATGGGACTGCGCATTGCTCAACGGAGCGCATTCGACTGTGTCGATACGGGCCAAGGGCGGAGGGTTGTCGCGCAAACGATCGACAAATTCGTCGAGCGCGGCGGGCATGCCCCAGGCCTGGATCATGACACCCTGGGCGTCGTTCCATACTTCGCCGGCGATGCCGCAGTCCTGCGCCAGCCGCCAAACCGCTGGGCGGAAGCCGACGCCCTGGACCAAGCCGCGCACCCTGACGGATCTGCCCTCGCGCTGCTCACCGGTTGTGCGCGTCACATGTTGCGGATGCGTATGTAGCGGATCAGATCGGGCATGTTGTACGCGACGGCGGCGGCGACTAGCACCCCCATCGTGATGCCGAATATGCTCCATCCGCTCATTCCCCCGTCGCGGTCAGGCGCTCGGTAGGGCTCGACGGTGCGGCCTCGCTGTGAGTCGCTTGCGTAGCGGGAATCCATGGCGAGCTCTCCTCGGTTAGCAGTTGATGGACCACCTGTTCCACCAGATCGACGGCAATATCGATCGCCGCCGCCACGGGCTGTGTCAGTTCCATGGCGCCCCACTCGTCATCGCCGAAACTGGCGGGCTCGCAGGCGACCAGGACCACGCGTCGGCATTGGCCACCCAACGCCGCGGCCAGCCGCAATGCCCTGGCCGGGTCCAGCTCGTGCGGCGACAACAGCAGATCCTCAGGTTGGGGGTCTGCGATATCCGAAGCTTCCGGCTCGATAACGTAGACCGTCCCCGGCGGCTCCCCGCGTTGCGCGGTATCGACGAGGACAGCCGCGGCATAGCCGTCGAGCAGCGCATAGGTCAGATCGAGACCGCGAATACCAAAGTCCTTGACCGTCACGCCCGCCGGCAACGGGCGCCCGGCCATGCGCTGCGCGACCGCGACGCCGAACCCGTCATCGCCCTTGAATATGTTGCCGATGCCGGCGACGAGGATGGGGCTCATCCCGTGCTCTCTGCGGGCAAAGGCTGCACCTCGTCAGGCCCGAAGAAGAAACGGTGGCCCGGCATATGGCCTAATCCCAGCTCGCGGCCCGGGTCGTCGGCGATCGTCACCGCGAGGTGAACGCGATCTTCGAAATCGCACTCGATCGCCTCGATCACCGCCACCCGGTCCTTGAGCACCAGGTCCATGATGTCGGCGCGGCCTTTCGGGTTGAGCCGCACCCGGTCGCCGACCGTCAAATCGGCTCCGGCAACCCGCACCGAGGCGAGCCGCGGCTTGTCGTCGATGCCAGACCATGCGTTGTCGCCGAGACCGCCAGGACTGCGCAGCGCGCCGTGCAGCCGGCCGATCTCAATCGGGGTCATCCCCTCGGTGCGTTCGAGGAGCGCCCGGGCCCGCGGCTCGGTGGCCGCCATCTCGCGCTTCTCCTCATCGGTCATCGTGAGGATGCGCAATGTCAGCATCTCGTCAATCTCGGTGCCGTCAAAGAAGTCGCCGGGACTTTCCGGTGCAATTTGCGGATAGTCGTAAAGGATAATCGGCGAGGAGAGCAGCGTATCGGTGCTTCCGGCCTCACCGACCAGCACCGGCCAAGTCCCTTGATTGTCGCAGGAGCCCGCGGCTTTCCGTAAACCCTCTGGCGGATCCATCAACGAGACCCAATGCCCACCGTGCACCGCGAGGACCGTGTGAGTCGAGGCTAACGCGCGGCGCTGTGCCCGGTTGCGATCGGCGATTTCGCCAGTTTCGCAAGGCGTGGTGTTTTCGATTCGGGCGGTCAAACGAAACAACTCGCGTCCGACAGGCTCTGCTGCAATCGTCAGTTCGCCTTGCAGCGCTAGGGCGGTGCGCAGCAGCACGCCTGCAACCTGCCCATTGCGGCGCTTTAGCGGCTCGAATTGCCGCGTCCCGGGAAAATCGAACGGAATGACGGCCGGGCATTCGAGCAGCGCGCGCAGCGCGAGGTTGGGGGCGACGACCTCGCGTTCGATGGCCTCCTCCCAGGTGACGAAGCGGGTTCCGTCGAGGTCGAGCGACGGCACTGAGGTGAAAGCCGGCTCATTGTCTGCTGCAAGCTCTAGGGACGGCTCAGCCAGCGTCCCGACTTGCCGTGCGACGAGATGGAGGAAGCGGACCCTGATGCCGACGACGGGATCGGGTCCCCGAACGAGGCACTGTGTCTGCATCGTGCAGGGATCGCTGCCCGCGCGGTCGGCAAATTCGCGCGGGAAAATTCCGCCAAACGTCCAGCGCTGATGATTCTTGATCGACGAGGGTCGGTACGGATAAAGGATGTAGCCCTCGTAGAGCACCGCTCGGGCAATCGCTTCGGCCGTTCCCTGGCTCACCGACTAGCCTCCGCCGGGCGATCGGGCAACAGGCTCCGCAAAGTTTCGTCCCAGCCGGCGAACCCGTTCTGCCGTTTATAATGGTAAAGCTCGCCAAACACATCGCGGCCGACGCGCAGCCAAGTTGTATCAGGGTAATATTGATCCATCATCGACTGCCAGATCCCCACCGGCAGTCGATAGGCCGCTTCCTTGTCGTGGGCGATCTGAATAATTTGCAATCGCCCCTCGCCGTCGCGATAAAAGATCGTTCCGCTGAACAGCAGCGCGAGTGGAACCTCGCCGTCTTCCAGTCCATAGAAGTATTTTGTCGCGGCGACATTAAAATCGTAGCTGCAAGGCACCGGCAGATTGAAGGTGCACCCATTGTCGAACGGCGGCACCAGCACGTTGAGGTGGGTCCACAGCATGCCGTGCAATGTTGTACCCCAGCGATCGGGCGGGCCGAACAGCTCGCCCAGCGGCTCGTGCTCGTTCGGCGCATAATGGCGGCGGGTCGGCTCGATGCGGATCTGACACTGCAGCATTACATTGTGCACCGGCGTCGCCGGCGTCGTGTTGGTCAGCCGCAGCTTGAAGAGCAGCGTCGGCGTGGCGGTATGGCGCGCCGCTTCGGCCCCCTCGACGGCGAAGTCCAGGTCAATCATGGCGCCATTCCCGCCGCGCCGCGAACGGGCTGCGCAGCTCGTCGAAGAAACGGCGGATCGCCTGCCAAGCTTCGGCGCCGCCGGACAGGCCGCGCCAGCGTGTTCGGATCAGACCGACGAGGGCAAAGCAGCGGTCGATCGGCACGCGATAATACTCGCGGGCACCGGCGATCCGATTGACCAGCAAGGCTTCGACATCGGGCTCGAGGTCGGCCAAAGCGGGGTTGCTCGCTACCAGTTGTTCCCAAGCCTCGAGGTGGAGCAGCGACTCGGTCGCGCCGGCGGGGCCGGGATAGAGCGCTACCGGTCGCCCCTCCGGCGTACTGTGGAACAGAAACGCCATGTCGATCGGCAGCCGCAAGGCGTCCCACTCCGCATCGGTCATATGGAAGTCGGCGAGCAGGCGGGCTCCGTCTGGCACGATCCGATATTCGCCGCTGGGTGCCGCGGCGTTCTTTTCGACACAGCTTTCGCAGACGCACAGCAGGCGACGGCTAGCCGGCTCGACCAGATGTTGGTGTGCGGCGCCAAGCCCGCTCCCGCAGATTTCGCACCGCTCGGTCGTCGGCGAGCCGACAAACCGGCGCAGTGTCGCGACCCAATTCCCGCGCACCACGTGCGCGCCGCCGGAGTCATCCGGCGGCCGGTACCGGCTGCTCGACACCGGCATCCTCCAACCCCTCGATCACGATCTCGTCGAGATCCGGTGCCTCATCAACGATCGCTGCCTCGATCTGTTGCTGCAGGCCCATGGCGCGCGAGCCTTCGGGACCGTGAGCGCTGTCTACCCGCAACCGAGCCATTGCCGCTCTAACCGCCACGACATGCACGCGAAAGCCAAGGACGCCAAGCTCCGGTTGCAGCCGCTCGACCGCTCTTCGGACCCGTTCCTCGATCGGTTCGGGGTGCAGTCCATGCAGCAGCAGAGCGGCCCGCACCTGCTCGTCCTGCGCCAAGCGCTCGACCAAAGCCCGGCCGTCCTCGGCGGATGCGACGATGGCCAGGGTTCGGGCCAGCGCCAAGCCGTGCAGGTTGAGCACCAGCTCGAGCAGTTCACGTGCCGCCTCGCGCGCGCCGGCATCGGCAACCTCGTCGAGCGCCGAAGCGAGCGCGTCGATGCGGGAAAGCGCCTCTTCCAGCCCTGGCAGCTCGTCGTCGCTCACGAACCCGCCGGGCGACCGACGCCGAACATCGGTGAGTGCACGGTCTTCAAGGTGCGGCCGCCGCCGAGATACATGTGGACGCCGCAAGGTAGGCACGGGTCGAAGCTGCGCACCGTGCGCATGATGTCGATGCCCTTGAAGTTGTCCGGCCCATTCTCTTCGAAGATCGGCGTGTTCTGGACCGCATCCTCATAAGGCCCGGGAGTGCCGTAGATGTCGCGCGGATTCGCGTTCCACGGCGTCGGCGGGTAAGGATGGTAATTGGCGATCTTGCCGTTGCGGATCACCAGGTGATGCGAGAGCACGCCGCGCACCGCCTCGTGAAAGCCGCAGCCGATCGCTTCGTCGGGCACTTTGAAATCGGTCCAGGTCTTGGTGCGGCCGGCCTGCACCTCGGCGAAAGCGCGTTCGAGGAAATAGAGCGCGGCAGCTGCCGAATAGGCCTGGAAATAGGTGCGTGCCCGGTCGCGCTCGATCGTGTTGCTCCACTGCGGAACCTTCCACTCGAATTCGACCTCGGGCTTCAGCGCCGTCTTTGGCAGGTAGATCTTGACGCTGTTGCCGGTGGCCTTGATGTAACCGATATCGACGAGGCCGGCGAGCGCGGTCGACCACAGGCGGGCAATGGCCCCGCCCCCCGTGTCCAGCGCGAGATGGTCGCCGGTGCGCTTGTCGAGCCACCGCGGCGACATCACCCAAGAATAATTGCCCGAGAACTCGCGCTTTTGCGGCCGCGGGATCGTCGTTTGGTTCCACGGATGTTTCGGGTCGACCTCGTTGCCGAGCGGGTCCCTCCGAACAAAGATCTCCTGGTTATCCCAGTCATCGTAATAGGAGTGGCCGAGCAGGATGCGCATTTGCAGATTGATGTCGACCAGATCCGTCGTCACCAGCTTGCCGTCGACGACGACGCCCGGGGTCACGTACATCGCGCGCCCCCAATTGGTCATCGTCCGGTATCGGTAGTCGCAGACATCCGGGTCCTGATATGCGCCCCAGCAGCCGAGCAGAATGCGCCGCTTGCCGACTTCTTCGTAGCCGGGCAATGCCTGATAGAAGAAATCGAACAGATCGTCGTGCAACGGCACGCACTTTTTCATGAACTCCACGTATCTGAGCAACCGGGTCATGTATTCGGTGAAGAGCTGCACCGACGGCACCGTGCCGACCCCGCCGGGATAGAGGGTCGAGGGGTGGACGTGGCGCCCCTCCATCAGGCTGAACATCTCGCGGGTGTAGCGGCTGACGAGCAACGTCTCGCGGTAGAACTCCCCGGTGAACGGGTTCAGCGCCGTCATGATGTCGCCGATCGTGCGGTAGCCGTGATCGGCGGCGTGCGGCGCCGGCGTGTTCTGCGCCTTGTCCCACAGGCTGGGATTGGTTTGCCGCACCATCTGCTCGCAAAAATCGACGCCGACGAGATTGTCCTGAAAAATATTGTGGTCGAACATGTATTCGGCAGCTTCGCCAAGATTGATGATCCACTCGGCGATGTTCGGCGGCTTTATGCCGTAAGCCATGTTCTGGGCGTAGACCGAGCAGGTAGCATGGTTGTCGCCGCAGATACCGCAAATACGGCTGGTAATGAAGTGCGAGTCGCGCGGGTCCTTGCCCTTCATAAAGATGCTGTAGCCGCGGAAGATCGCCGAAGTGCTGTGGCACTCGGCGACCCGGCGATTTTCAAAGTCGATCTTGGTGTAAATGCCGAGACTGCCGACGATCCGCGTGATCGGATCCCAATTCATCTCGACCAGATTGCCGGACGTCCGGGTTGCGCCGGTGGCGGGGCGCTCTGCTAAATCGAGTGGGGTCGCCATCGGCTATGCTCCTGTTCCAGCACGGCGGGAAATTGGGCGGTTGGGCCGATAGCCGGTGGTCAGCTCCGCCCGATTGTGACGCCATTTCGGCTCTTCATTGAGGGTGTTGTTGGTGAGCCGGCGCAATCGCCGAATCAGCGCCCCATAGGGTCTGATCAAACCCGATGAGAGGACGCCGCCGGGCGGCTCGTCCATGAACGGCATGAACTTGTCGGGAAATCCGGGCATCGTGCAGCCGATGCAGATGCCGCCGACATTGGGACAGCCGCCCATGCCGGAAATCCAGCCGCGCTTGGGCACGTTGCACTGGACTGCCGGCCCCCAGCAGCCGATCTTGACCAGGCATTTCGGCGACCCGTATTCGTGCGTGAAATCGGCTTGCTCGTACCAGCCGGCGCGGTCGCAACCCATATGCACGCTCATGCCGAACAGCCATTCCGGACGCCCGAGGTCGTCTACCGGTATCATCGGTGCGAGCCCGGCGAGCTGGCGCAGCAGATAGAGCAATGTCTCCATGAAATTATCGGGTTGCACCGGGCAACCCGGAACGTTGACGATCGGTAGGCCGGCCTTCGATTTCCAGTCGTGACCGAGGTAGTCCTGCAGGCCCATGCAGCCGGTGGGATTACCCTGCATGGCATGAATTCCGCCGTAAGTGGCGCAAGTGCCGGCGCCGACTACCGCCAAAGCCTTTGGCGCCAGGCGGTCGATCCATTCCGTGGTTCGGATCGGCTGCCCGGTTTTCGGATCGTTCCCGTACGCCGCCCAATAGCCGTCGCCGCTGAGCTTCTCGTTGGGGATCGATCCTTCGAGCACGAGCACGAAATTGTCGATCTCGCCGCGGTCGGCTTGGTGGAAGTATTTCATGAAGTCGTCGCCGACTTCGACGGCGAGCACCGGGTTGTGCAGATGCACCTTCGGCAACCCGGGAATCGCGCCGAGCAACACATCCTCGATGCTGGGCTCGCTCGCCGCGGTGATCGACACCGTGTCGCCATCGCAGCCGAGCCCGGCCGTGATCCATAAAATATGAACTTCGCCGATCGCGGGAGTGTGCTGCGTCTTGCGTCCGTATGGAACGGCGCCCGCTTCATCTGCCATAGGCATGCTCCTCCCTGGGCACCCTCCGGCAGTCGGGACCGCCGGTTCGGTCGGCCTGAATACCGCCAACAGGCCGGTTGGCAGGTAGGTTCCCGAACGGCAGCGAATTTTACAATTTTACCGCGGCGGCCGGTTGCGGTCCGGTGCTGCGGGGATCTCGCTCATCACCTGCGCATGCGAGATCAACGTGAAGAGCACAGTTCCGCCGACGATGTTTCCGAGCAGGACCGGCACGACAAAAGATACCATCATATGCCCCAACCCAAGCTGCCCGTTGGCGACCAGCAAAAAGGCTTCGACGCTGCCGGCGATGATGTGCAGGAAGCCGCCGACGCCGATAAGGTAGGTCATCATCGCAATCACGTGAAAGGCGGCGGCCTCGGCGCTCGGGATCAGCCACACCATTGCGGCGATCAGGAAGCCTGCGGAAATCGCCCGAAAGAAAGACTCGATCCAGCTCGTCTGGAGGATATGCCGGCTGATGTCGATCATTACATCGCGCAGTTCGGGGGCGAGCACCGGCGGGAAGGTGCAAAACACCGCGGCCGCCGCGGTCCCGGTCATGTTGGCGGCGAAGACGATTGTCCACAACCGAGCCAGCTTGACAAAATTGGCTGCCGTGAAATTGGCTGCGAGGGGCAACACGGGAGTGATGGTGTTTTCGGTAAAGAGCTGTTGGCGTGCCAGGACGACGATCAAAAAGCCGACTGGGTATCCGAGGCTGGTGAGCAGCGGCCGCCATGAGGTATCGGGCAAATGCTCCTGGAGGATCGCTTGCGCGAGCAGAGAAAAGCTGATCGACAGACCGGCCGCGACACCCGACCACCACAGCGAAGTGATCGGCCGTTCCATCTCCTCCTCGCCCATTCGGCGGACGATTTCGTAGATCAGCGGGGCAGGCAGGCGCGACCGCTCCTCGACGGTCTCCGCCTCTTTCTCGCTGATTTCTTCCGGTTCCCGGCTATCGTCGCGACTCGCCTGATCTTGGCTCATATAGGGCTCGTCTCGCGAACAGCCATTGCAACAGGCTCGGCGAAACTTTCCGAACCGCCTCTCACCTGTACTCTCGGATAACAGTGGGCCCAGTTTTGTGATCCGCCCGCCGCGGCCGCCCCACGCTTGAATAGCGGGCCGCGCAGCCGAGCACGGCCGGAACCTTCCCACCCCGGTTGCCTTTACCGGGCAGAGCAACGCCTCGGCTGCCGTCATATCCTTATGCGACAGTCAAGCGCAGCTACGATCTGCTTAACCAAACTAAGGTGGCACGTGACAACAAAGGCGCTTTCTCGAGGCGCCCCCGGCCGGCCTGGCGGCGGGGTCAGCCGGCGCTCCCTCCTAACCTGTACCGCCTCGACAGTTGCACTGGCCCCGCTCGCCACGGTGGCTCAGGGCCGTGGGTCGGCGGAAGCACCCGGACAAATTATCGATCCGCGCGCTGTCGTCTCGTTCGCGCTTACGGTCAACGGGCGCGCCCGGCAGTTGGCGGTAGATCCTCGCACGACGCTGCTCGATGTGTTGCGCGAGCATCTCGGTCTCACCGGGGCGAAGAAGGGCTGCGACCACGGCCAGTGCGGGGCCTGCACGGTGCTGGTCGACGGCACGCGCGTCCTCGGCTGCCTGACCCTAGCCGTCGCGGTCCGCGGCCCGGTGACGACGATCGAGGGGCTCGCCGAGCCGGGCGGCGCGCTGCACCCGATGCAGCACGCCTTCATCGATCAGGACGCATTCCAATGCGGCTATTGCACACCGGGACAGATCCTCTCCGGTATCGGCTGCATCAATGAAGGGCACGCCGGCAGTGACGCCGAGATCCGCGAATATATGAGCGGAAATCTCTGCCGATGTGCCGCCTACCCGCACATCGTCAATGCGATCACCCAAGCCAAAGGCGAGATCCGGAGCTGACGAGATGCGTCCCTTCATCTACCAGCGCGCCAGTAGTCTTGCCCAAGCGGTCCAGGCGGCGACAAGCTACGACGGTAGCCGTCGCCCGCCGACGATGGCGACGGCGCAATATTTGGCCGGCGGCACAACCCTCCTCGACCTGATGAAACTCGACGTGATGCGGCCCGAGTTATTGGTCGACATCAACGCACTCGATCCGGCTGGGACCCGCATCGAGCGTCGCGCCGACGGGCTCTATCTCGGCGCTTTCGTGACGATGGCCGCCGCCGGCGAGCATCCTGAGGTCAGGCGGAATTACCCGGTCGTCGCGCAAGCCCTCGATCTCGCGGCCAGCCCACAGATCCGCAACATGGCGACGCTCGGCGGCAATGTGTTGCAGCGGACGCGATGCAATTATTTCCGCGATCCATCCTGGGGCGCATGCAACAAGCGCGAGCCGGGCACCGGCTGCGCCGCGCTCGACGGCGTCAATCGCAAGCATGCGGTGCTCGGGGTCGGCGACCATTGCATCGCCGCCTATCCGGGCGACTTCGCGCAGGCCCTGGTCGCGCTCGACGCCGCGGTCGAGATCGTCGGCCCAGGCGGCTTGCGGGTCATGCCGTTCGAGCAATTGCACCGGCTGCCGGGCGACACCCCACATATCGAGACGGTGCTCGCGCCGGGCGAGCTGATCGTCGGCTTCTGGCTGCCGGTGGCGCCTTGGACGCGGCGCTCGCTCTACCTGAAGATCCGCGACCGGCAATCCTACGAGTTCGCCTTGGCGTCCGCCGCTGTCGCCCTCGACATCGCCGACGACAAAGTAAATGAGGCGCGGATCGCGCTCGGCGGCGTCGCGGCAAAGCCGTGGAGGGCGCGCGAGGCCGAAGCCACGCTAAAGGGCAAGGTGATCGACGAAGCGGGCGCGCGGCATGCCGCCGAAGCCGCTTTTGCCGCCGCGCAAACCCTTGGCGACAACGACTACAAGCCCGAGCTCGGCCGCCGGACCCTTGTCCGCGCCCTCCTGCAAGCCGCCCAATTGAGCATCTAAATCATGGAGCAAACTGCCAAGATCGGCACCGCGACGCCGCGCATCGACGGCCGCCTGAAGGTTACCGGCGAAGCCCGTTACGCCTCTGACACGCCGCTCGCCGACCCCGTCTATGCCTTCCTTGCTACCAGCGCGATTGCTCGCGGCCATATCGTCAAAATCGACGACAGCGCCAGCTGCGCCGTGCAGGGCGTGCTCGACATCTTGACGCATCGCAATATCGGCAACGCGATAAAGCCGACTAAACTCTTCAGCGACGGCGGCCATGTCGGCTCGACCATCATGCCATTGGCTTCCGACCAGATCTGGCACGGCGGCCAGATCGTCGCCGTGGTTCTTGCCGAGACTTTCGAGGCGGCGCGCGAAGCGGCCCATCGGCTCAAAGTAACCTATGCCGCGGAGCAGCCTTCGGCCGGCTTCGACAGCGCCGGCGCGACGACGGTTGCCGCCAAGGACGTGTCGAGCAACTACCAGGACCCGGCGGTCGGCGATGCCGAGGCCGCCTTCGCCGGCGCGCCGGTGACCGTCGATCAGCGTTACGCGACACCGACCCAGCACCACAACCCGATCGAGCTGTTCACCACGAGTTGCGCCTGGGCCGACGGTCGGCTGACGGTGTGGGAGGGCAGCCAGAACGTCACCGGCCTCAAAAACGGCCTGGCCGAGCAGCTCGGCGTCGATCCCGAGAAGATCCATGTCGTGTCGCCCTTCATTGGCGGCGCCTTCGGCTCGCGCGGCTCGCTGACCCAGCGCACCGCGATAATCGCGGTCGCGGCACGCCGGCTGAACCGGCCGGTCAAGCTGGTCGCCACCCGCGACCAGGGTTTTACAATCGCCACCTACCGGGCCGAGACGCGCCACCGCGTCAGGCTCGCCGCCGACCGGGACGGCAAGCTTATGGCGCTGATCCATGAGGGCGAGGAGGTGACCAGCCGGCCCGACAATTACAAGGTCGCCGGTACCGACGCATCGACTCGGCTCTACGCCTGTCCGAATATCGCCTCGAAGGTGTCGATCGTTCACGCCGACCGCAACACGCCAGGCTTCATGCGTTCGCCACCCGAGGTCCCCTATCTGTTCGCGCTCGAATCCGCGATGGACGAGCTGGCGATCGCGCTGAACATGGATCCAGTCGAGTTGCGCCGGCGCAACGACACGATGCGCGAGCCGATCAAGGGCCTGCCTTATACCAGCCGTAACCTGATCCCGTGCTTTGAAGCCGCGGCGCAATCGTTCGACTGGGATCGACGCGATCCAAAGCCGGGATCAATGCGCGACGGCGACTGGCTCGTCGGCTGGGGCTGCGCCACGACGATGTATCCGACACAAATGGGCCCGGCGACGGCGCGAGTAACGATAACCCCGCAAGGCGCGGTCAAGGTGCAAACTGCGGCACACGATATCGGCAATGGCGCCTATACCGTGGTCGCGCTGACCGCGTCCGACCGGCTCGGGGTCGCGCTCGACAAGATCACCGTCGAACTCGGCAATTCCGATCTGCCGCCGGCCCCGGTCGCCGGCGGTTCCAACACCACGGCCAGCGTCTGCAATGTCGTCGCGAAGGCCTGCGAGCAGATCCGCTTGCGCATCGCCGAAGCGGCCGTCGCTGCCGCCAATGGCGCCTTCGTCGGCAAGGATGCGGGCCGCCTGGTGCTGACCGGCGGCACGCTCAAGGACCCCGATGGCGGCTCCGAGCCGCTCGAGGCGGCGATCCGCCGGGTATCGAACGGAGCGATCGAGGCCTATGCCGAGAACATCCCACACGGGGTGCCGCGGGAGGGATTGAGCAAACTCTATCAGGGCCATGCCGTGCTGGCCGGTGGCGCCAAAATGAAGGACCGCATCCAATTCGCCTTCGGCGCTGAATTCGTCGAGGTCAGGGTGCATGCAAGGACGCGCGAGATCCGCTGCCCCCGCGTCGTCGGCGCCTTCGCCGCCGGCCGCATCGTCGACCCGACGACAGCCAAGAGCCAGCTGATGGGCGGCTTGATCTGGGGCGTTTCCTCTGCCCTGCACGAGGCGACCGAGATCGACCGCCGGAGCGCCCGTTACTACAACACCGACCTTGCCGAATATCTGATCCCGGTCAATGCCGACATCGACGAGGCCGAGGTGATCCTGATCCCCGAGGAAGATCACTTGGTCAATGAGCTTGGGATCAAGGGTCTGGGCGAGCTCGGCAATGTCGGCACCAACGCGGCAGTCGCCAACGCCGTCTACCACGCGACCGGCGTAAGGATCCGCGAGCTCCCGATTCGGCTGGAAAAACTCCTCGACTCGCCGTCGATCGCCTTGTGAGCGACTCCGATAATTGATCCTGCGGGGATAGTGACACCCCCGACGATTTCGGCAGCCACCCATCAATCCTTAAACGCTGCGCGATCACTCTCACCCGCGTCTCGAAGCTGATCGATCTACTCCGCGTGTAGCGTCACTCGGGAGAGCATCGCGGCCGGCGAGAGGCAACGCAGCATCGCCCGCGGCTACAATGTCAGCCAACCGTAGCCGGCGCAGGCGGATCAGGTAAACTGTAACCAATCATTTTCGGGAAGCCAGAATGCAACTCGAACCAACCCGGCGCTCGTTTATGGCCACGGTCGGAGCGACGGCTTCTGTCGGAGCCTTGTTTCGGGGTAGAGCGCTCGCGAACCCGGACCCGGAGGAATCGGCGTACCGCTCCGGCGGCGAGTTGATGCAGATGCTGGCCAACCGGCAGATCTCCTCTCGCGAGTTGGTCGACAGCGCGATCGCTCGCATCGGTGCCATCGATCCAAAGATCAACGCGGTCGTCGTGCGCGATTTCGACCGGGCGCGCGCTGCCGCCGATGCCGCCGACGCGGCGCTTGCGCGCGGCGAGCGGCGCCCGCTGCTTGGGCTGCCGATGTCCGTCAAGGAGCAGTTCAACATCGCCGGCCTGCCAACCACCTGGGGGCATCCGAAATTCAAGGATTGGCGGCCGGACGCCGATGCGCTCGCGGTGCAGCGGCTCAAGGCGGCCGGCGCGATCATCCTCGGCAAGACCAATGTGCCGGTCGATCTCGGCGATTGGCAGAGCTACAACGAGGTCTACGGCACCACCAACAATCCTTGGGATTTCGGCCGCTCCCCGGGAGGCTCGTCGGGAGGTGCGGCGGCGGCGCTCGCCGCTGGCTTCGTGCCGCTGGAGCTCGGCTCGGACATCGGCGGCTCGCTGCGGGCGCCGGCGCATTTTTGCGGCGTCTTCTCGCACAAGCCGACCCTCGACCTGGTGCCTCTGCGCGGCTCTGGCCCGCCGCAGACCCCGGCCATGCCGGTGCGCGTCGATCTCGCCGTGGCCGGGCCGATGGCCCGCAGCGCCGCCGATCTCGCTCTCGAACTGCAGGTCCTGGCCGGGCCGGACGAGTTGTCCGACGGGATCGGCTACAAGCTGGCGCTGCCGCCGCCGCGCCACGACCAGCTCGCCGATTTCCGCGTCCTGGTTATCGACGAGCATCCGCTGTGCCAGACCGCAGCGAGTGTGAGCGCGGCGCTCGACGGGCTGGCCGATCGTCTCGCGAAGGGCGGCTGCACTGTCCTCCGCAAGAGCTCGAAGATGCCCGACCTGGCACGCACGACACGCAATTACGTCCAGCAGCTGGCGGCGTTTTTCAGCGCCGACCTCTCGCCCGATGAGCGGCTGCGCGTCGAAGCCGCGGCGCAGGCGCTGTCGCCCGACGATTTGAGCATCACGGCCGCGCGTCTGCGAGGCTTGACTATGAGCCACGCGGCTTGGATCAAGACGAGCCGGGTTCGGACCGGCTTGCGGGCGCGCTGGCAGGCGCTGTTCCAGGACGTCGACGTCGTGCTGTGCCCGCCGATGCCGACCGTCGCCTTCCCGCACGACCACTCCTCGCCGATGATGGCTCGCGAGCTCGACATCGACGGCAAGAAGGTGCCGTACGGCAACCAGCTCGCGTGGGCCGGCATTGCGACCTCGAACGGGCTGCCGGCGACAACCATGCCGATCGCGCACACCGACGGCGGCCTGCCGATCGGCGTGCAGATCATCGGCGGCTACCTCGAAGACCGCACAACTATCGCTTTCGCCGGGCTTATCGAGCGGGAGTTCGGCGGCTTCATCCTCCCGCCGATTTAGACTAAAAACTGAAAAAGGCTCATCAGGTCGCCGATTGCCGGCCGGTTGGCCGGGACATAGGGATCGGCGCCGTCTTCGCTGGGGTTGGGGAGGTGGTCGCGGCTGCGCGTCGACAAAGGAGCCAGCCTCCAATTCGCCTCGATGAATTTCAGCATCGAGACGTGGTCGGTGTAGGTGTGGTCGACCACACCTTTTCGGGCGAAGGGCGAAATGGCGATCAGCGGGATGCGGGTGCCATCGCCAAACGCATCGAGGATCTGGATGTAGCCGCTGTCCCAATAGCCGCCGCCTTCGTCGACAGTGACGAGGATAGCAGTTTTCGCCCACAGCGCCGGGTTCGACTGGATCTTGTCGACCAGGCTGCGGAGGAACGCCTCGTAGCGCGATAGGGTCGAGGATGCCGGATGGCCCGATTCCGTATTGGGCGGGATTACAAAGGCGACGGCGGGCATCGCATAGAGGTCGTCGATATCGCGGAACAGTGCGGCGTGGTCCTGAAGATTAGCTTTGAGCGGACCCGTCATGATCGCGCTCGAATAGATCAGCGGATCGCAGACGCCGCAATATTCCCGCGTGCGTCCGCCGGAATACCATTTCCAGCTGATCCCCTTGGCCGAAAGTGCCTCGGCGATCGTCGGCTGGGATTGTGGCGGCACACGGAAAATCTCGGGTCCCAGAGGCGCCGGCTCGGCGTCGGCCAAGAATCCAATGCCAATAATGCGAGGGCCGAACCTCGTTTTGGAATGGCCATTCAGGCGTCGAGCCGCTGCAGGTATTGCGCGACAAAGTCGCAGCCGACCAGCTCCTTATAGGCCTGGGTTAGTCGCTGCGTGATTGGCCCCGGAACTTGCCCGGCGGCAAAGCCGCGGCCATTGAGGCTCCGCACGCCGCAGATGCACAGGCTGGTCGAGGTCAGGAAGCACTCGTCGGCGGTGTAGGCGTCGTAGAGATCGATGTCCTGTTCCTCGAACGGGATTTCGAGGCTTCGGGCGAGGTCGATTGTCGCCTGCCGGCTGACGCCGGGCAGAACATAGCGCTCTCTGGGCGTCAGCAGGCGCCCGTCGCGCACCAGGAAGATATTGCTACCCATACCCTCGGCGAGATTGCCGTTGACGTCGAGCAATACTGCCCAGGCGTCTGGCTGTTGCGCCTTCACCTCGCGGTCGGCGAGCACCAGGTTCAGATACTGGTGCATCTTGGCGCGCGGCGACAATGCGTCGGGCGGTGTGCGCCGCAATGAGGGCGTGACGATTTCAATGCCGTCGCGGAAATGCTTAGCGCGCTCGCGCAATGGCAGCGGAACGCATTCGACGATCACATTCGGCCCGTAATGGTCCCAGTTGTCGCCCGGCACCTGATTGATGCCGCGGCTGATCCGCTGGGCGAGCCAGTAATCCTCTCCGGGGCCGAGCAGGTGGCGGTTACGCGCCAGCACGTCCTCGCTGATGGCGGCCATCTCAGAGGCTGACAAACCAGGGGTCGATGTCGAGATATCTGAGCGAGCGGTACAGCCGAGCGATGTGCTCTGCGAGCCGGAATGCCTTCCCGTTGAAGCTGCGGGTCATGTCGAACACCGCATCGCCGCGCAGAAAGCCCTGATCGCGAAACGGGATCAGCACTTCGCTCTCGCGGACGATCTTGCCGTTGAACCAGGCGACGCGCTCGTTGGTGAGAGCCATCGACAAACCCTCCTGCGTTGATCGAGCATTATAGTACCGGTACGTCAGCCGAAAGGAGTGCAGCGTGGATCTCGATCTCAAAGGCAAGAACGCGATCGTCACCGGCGGCACGCGCGGCATCGGCCGCGCCATCGCCGAGCTGTTGGCCGCCGAGGGGTGCGATATCGCGCTGTGCGCACGTCACGAGGCGACGGTGGACGCGACCGTAGCGGCGCTCGCCGACCACGGCGTCAAAAGCTGGGGCGGGCGGGTCGATGTCGCCGACATCGACGGGCTGCGCTGGTGGGTCGCCAAGGCGGCCGACACGCTCGGCGGTCTCGACATCTTCGTCGCGAATGTCAGCGCGCTGGCGCAGAGCATGGACGACGATTCCTGGCGGCGCAGTCTGGAAATCGACATCATGGGGACCGTCGCCGGGGTCGAGGCGGCGATCCCCTTCCTCGAACAATCGACGGCCGGCGCGATCGTCGTCGTCGGCACGACCGGCGCCATCGAGATCGCCGGTCCGCCACGCCCCTACGCATCGGCGAAGGCGGCGCTGGTGCCCTATGTCAAGGCGCTCGCCCGCAACCTCGCCGCCAAAAACATCCGCGCCAACATGGTCTCGCCGGGGAACGTCTATTTCAAGGGCGGCGTATGGAATGTCCTCGAAGAGAACAACCCGGCACTTTTTCAGACTATGGTCGGGCGCAACCCGATGGGCCGCATGGGCACGCCGGAGGAGGTCGCGAATGCCGTCGTATTCCTCGCCAGCACGCGTGCCAGCTTCATCACTGGAACCAACCTGATCGTCGACGGCGCGCTGACCCAGCGCGTGCAGTTCTGATCGGAACAGCGGAAGGAAATGCACGACCGCCTCGGAAGTCATGACGACGTGTTTCAGCCACCGGACAAAATGCAGCGGATAATGTCTAACAGAAGCTGCGGTTACCTGTTACGTTTCTTCGAAACGCAGCGCTCGGATCGTGCGTGGTTGAATAGGAGGGGCCATGCGTCTGCGACAAATCCTCTGGCACCAGCTCGATCCCGAGGCGTACGAGGGCGACGGCCTATCACCGACAAACTTGGCGGTCGTCTTGGTAGTGGTGGTCTCCTCATTTCTTGCTGTCGTTGAAACAGAGCCAGTGATCGAGGACATGGCGCCTCTGCTGTTCGCCTATTTCGAGCAGATATTAGCATATATATTTGCAGTCGAGTATCTGCTCCGGCTCTGGGCGGAAGCCGAAAACCCGAAGTTCACCGGAGTCAGGGGAAGAGTTCGCTATGCGCTCACCCCAGCGGCCATTATCGATCTAGTTGCGTTTCTGCCGTCTCTCATTGCACCAGGCACCTCCAGTCCAATGCTGCTACAAATCTTCCGCCTGCTCCGAATTTTGCGGCTCGCCAGATTGGGCAGGTTCTCTCAGGCGATGCGTCATCTGATAGAGGCGGTGACAGAACGGCGCGAGGAGCTTTTGTTAAGCCTCATGCTTGCGACCATGATCCTTATATTCTCGGCTGCGGGCATGTACATCCTCGAAGGCGAAAACGATCCCGAGGCCTTTGGCAGCATACCGCGAGCGCTGTGGTGGAGCGTTTGCACCCTTACCACCGTGGGTTACGGAGACATCTATCCCCACAGTGTCCTTGGAAAAATCTGCGGTGGTTTAACCTCGATAGCCGGAATCGGCCTTATCGCGATGCCGACTGGAATCCTCGCTGCCGCTTTCAGTGACGCCTTCCAGAGAACCCGGAGCCGTCGCGAGGGCGGTGAAGTGCGGACCGATCGCCCGCACATAGCTGCTTCGCAACCTCGGTCGATCTAGCCGTCTTTACCGGCCGAGCAGGGCTCGCCAGAGAAGTCCGTTAGGAGGCAGCAGTGAGCAATTGTACCTTCTGTGGCAAAGCAGCGGGATTTTTTCATAGCACACATTCCGATTGTGTCCGAAAACACGAGAATGGGAAAACCGAGATAAAAAATCTAATATTACAAATCGCGACTTGGTCGACTTCTGCAGAAGGCGTCGCTAATCGAATTCGACAGATCGGTGAACAGTCATTTATTTCAGACATCGAACAAAACGGCTTATCTGTTGAGGCGTGGTCAGCTGCTGTGGACCGCTCCCTCCATGAGGGGGTTCTTCATGTCCAAATCTTAATCGTATAGGTTGCATCAAAGTCAGGCGAGTCTCCTAATGAGCAGCTGCACGGAGGCGATGTAAACCCAGACTTTGGCACTGGCGATCGAAGTCTCGAAATCCTTGGCCAGGCGGCGGTTTCGATTGAGCCAAGCCAGGGTTCGTTCGACGACCCAGCGACGCGGCAGCAGTTTAAAGCCGGCGGCATCAGCGGCGCGTTTGACGATCTCGATGGTCCAGTGGCCGAATTTGGCGAGCGCCTCGCGCAGGTTGGGGCCGTTGTAGACACTGTCGGCGAAAAGATGGCGTAGCCAGGGAAACAACTGGTGGATGGCCTCAATGACCAGCACGGCACCATCGCGATCTTGGACATCGGCGGGGTGCACCTCGGCGCCGACCAGCAGACCGCCAGTATCGGTCACAATGTGGCGCTTGCGGCCTTTTACCTTCTTGGCCGCATCGTACCCCCGCGGCCCACCGCTCTCGGTCGTCTTGACCGATTGACTGTCGATGACCCCGGCCGAGGGGCTCGGTTCACGGCCCGCTGCTTCGCGTGCTTCCAGCAGCAACGCAAAATTGATCTTCTCAAACAAGCCGTCGTCTCGCCAATCGTAGAAATAACCTTGCACGGTGGTAAACGGAGGAAAGTCCTTTGGCAGCATGCGCCACTGACAGCCGGTTCGCGCGATATACAAGATCGCATCCAACACGGCCCGTAGCTCGGTCTCACGCGGCCGACCCAAACGCTTTACTGCCGGCATGTGGGGCTCAATCAGCGCCCATTCCGCATCCGTGACATCGCTTGCGTAGCGCCGCCCCTCTCGTCCATACTTTGGCCGAGTGATTTTGGTCCACATTTTGTGCCTCGATGATTGCTTTGACACAACCATCATGCCACAACCGACTGAAATCACTCAATTCATTTTCGGTCAGCCTCTTAGTCTCGAAGTTGAGAAGCGCTTGATGGACCTGAAGGAAAGCCTCTCCCTGTCGCGGTCGAGTCTCGAAGGGTCGGGCGCGTGGGATCGGGTCGTGAAATCCGCGGCAATTCGAGATCTCTTGAATGGGGTGATCCCAAAACGAATGTCCTTTGACGGAAATCTTTCGCTGAACCTTCAGAAGGGCGAACAGATCGTCTGGGCCTTCGACCGCTCTGAGTATTTGGAAGATAGGACGCGTCGGCAATACGTGGGCGGATCACGAGGTGTGAGCGTTCGAGTAATGAGGGGCGTCTACTACCATGTTGGAGGGTTTAAAGGCCACGCTGTTGACCGCACAGAGCGGGTTCACGTGGATACGGGATCGGCCACGATTACTAGCAAACATCTATACTTCTCTGGTCCCAATAAGACTTTTCGAGTTTCATACACTAAAATTGTGTCATTTCATCCGTTTAGCGATGGCGTGGGGATTGTAAGAGATTCCGCGACAGCAAAGCCTCAATTCTTTATCACCCATGACGGGTGGTTCACATACAACCTCGTGACCAATCTCGCTCGCCTATAACGCGGCAGTACTACGCGGGTCATTTCAGGACCGCAATGCCACACCGGACAGTGCTGGTGATCATTGGTTCCGAGCGCGGCTGCATCGAGCCCCGGGATGACCAGTTTCAGGGTTAGCCGATAAGTTTCTTCAGCCTTTCGGCGATCTGCTCCGGCGCACTTTCGTGGGTGAAGCTGGCGGTGAAGCGGCCCTGCGGATCCATCACGTAGATGACCGAGCTGTGGTCCATCGAGTAGTCGCCGCCGGCCTCCGGGTGCTTGGCGTAATAGACCCGATAGCCTTTTGCCGCCTGGGCGACCTGCTCGGCGGTCCCGGTCAGCGCCAGTATCGGGGCATCGAAGCTCGTGACGTAGGCCTTGAGGGATTCGGGGGTGTCCCGCTCGGGGTCGACCGTGATGAAGACCGGACGAACCGCGTCGCGTTTCGGCCCGAGCTGGGAGAGCGCAATCGAAATGTCGTTGAGCGCCGTCGGACAGGCATCGGGGCAATGCGTGTAGCCGAAATAAATGAGCGACCATTTTCCTTTGAGGTCGGCATCGGTCACCGTCTTGCCGTTCTGGTCGACCAGCTGAAACGGCCCGCCGATCACACCGGCTAGCGCCGTCCCGGCCACTCCTCGCGGAGAATCCCGCAACGCCAGCGCAAGGAAGGCGCCGGTCCCGAGGATGACGAACCCGGCGAGAACGGCGGCGATCAGCAAGAAGCGGCGTGAGCCGCCCGGGGGCGAGTTTCGAACCTGGGCAGTCGGGGGGGTGCGGGCCATAATGCGGCTCCTCCTCGACTCAGTGCTGCGCCGCGGCCGGGCCGGGACCCTTGGCACCGGCTTTCTCGACGGTCACGGTCACTGTGCGGGGACCAGTCTTCTCAAAATCGAGGGTCAGCGGGAAAGATTGCCCTTCGCGCAGTGGTTGGTTGAGGCCCATCAGCATGATGTGCTCGCCCCCCGGCTTCAAGCTGACGGGCTGACCGGCGGGGATATCGACCCCGGCGATCGGCCGCATCTTCATGACCATGCCCTGCATCGACATCGTGTGCAGCTCGGCTTTCTTCGCGACCGGGGTAGAGGCCGAGACCAGCCGGTCGGCGGTGGGCGACGTTATTGTCACGTAGGCGGCGCCAGTTTCGGCCTTGCCTGGGGTCGCTCTGGCCCAGGCGTTGTTGACTTCGAGCTGGGCCGGCTGCGCGAGCGCCGTGCTCGCAACGGCGATACACGCCGCGAAAGCGAGGGTCTTGATCGAGATCGACATCGGAATTCCTTTAGAGATCGCGGGGGGCTCCGAGAGGACAGCCGCGGGGATCGTTACGGTTATGTTTTGGGAGGTGGGCTTAGGCTAACGACGGCGGGGCGCGCGCCTGCATCCGACCATGCCGGATCAAAGCAATCGATACAGTTGTCAAAAGCTGCTGCGGCTGGCTCTCGTCGGCAAATTCACCAGGAATTGCGAAGCAAGGCGGTCGCGGCACCGGCGCTGCCGGCACGGCGCACAACGGACAATGCTGCACGAGCAGCCCGGGCTTGGTTTTGCCCGGTGCATCGCGCGGCCAATGACCGCAGAAGCCCACGCCGGGGACGTCGCGACCAGGCTCCTTCAAGAGGATCATCGAGAGCGCAGCCGGCAACAGGATGTTGCCCAGCAATGCGATAAAAGCGAGCCACGCCGCGGCCGCTCGGGCGCGTCCATGCAAAGGCGTAATGCGGTCCGGGTCGTCGAGCGGCGGCTGGGTCATCCGGTCAACCAACGATGCGTTATGCACCGGCCGCTTTAGCGTGCCCCGGCCGGAACATGCAGGGCCTGACCACTTGGCGCCGCGACCAGCGCGGCACAAGCGTGCGGCAAATCCGCCAGCCGCAGGGGTCTCGGGGGTGGAGACGGCGCCGGGTGAAGCCCTTCTTCGGTAAACCACCAATCGAGTTCTTTGCCGCAGCCATCGCCCGGCGGAGGCGGTGCCTGGTTATGGCATTCCGGCTCGCCGTTCGGGCAAGAAAGCCGAACATGAAAATGGTAATTGTGGCCCCACCACGGCCGAATCTTCGTCAGCCACGCCCGATCCGAGCCCGCCTCACGGCACAGCGCCCGCTTGATCGCCGGATTGACAAAGATCCGCGCCACCGCCGGCTCGCGCGCGACGGTCTCGAGCAGATGGCGATGCTGCGGCGTCCAGGCGGGATCGACCCCCATCCCGTCTGCGGTGACGACGTCGGTCGCGGACATTTCGTCGCGCTCGGTCGGGCTGAGCCGCCGGTCGGGCATTGGGGTCAGCCAGAGATCGGCGTCGAGGCCGATCTGATGCGATCCATGCCCGGTCAGCATCGGTCCGCCTCGCGGCTGCGCGATGTCGCCGACCAGAAGCCCGGGCCAGCCCGCCGCGGCGGGGAGTTTCTGCGCCACGCGCTCGAGCAGCGCAATCAGCACCGGGTGCCCCCAGGCCCGGTTGCGCGACGGGCGCATGACCTGCCAATTCGGCCCGTCGGCAGGCAGCGCCACCGCGCCGCTCAGACATCCGCGCTCGTAGGCGCCGATCGCCTGGGGCGGCCCCGCCGCCGGCGTGAGCTCGCGCCCGAACAAGACTTTCGCCGCGTCAGGCGGCAACTGCGCAAGTAACGCTGCCCGGTGCGCCGCCTCCTGCGCCGCGGTGTCCTGCGCCGAGGCGCTGCAACAGCCGGACCAGGCGGCGAGCACGAACATCCAGAGACAGACGTGGCGCATCCTATGCCGCCGGTCTCTCACAGAGGTCGAGGGCAACCCCGCCATCCGCCTTCAAAAATCGAGGTCGGCGTAGTGTTTCGGCGGAGGGACGCCCGGGATGTGATCGGCCAGGATCGGGCGAAAGCTCGGGCGCGACTTGATCCGCGCATACCATTCCTTGGCCGGTTCGTGTGCATCCCAGGGAACATCGCCCAGATAATCGAGGCTCGACAGCTGCGCGGCGGCGGTGATGTCGGCGATCGAGAAATGATCGCCGGCGAGCCAGCGCCGGCGCTCGACGAGGTACCCGAGATAATCGAGGTGGTACGGGAGATTTGCGTGCCCGGCGCGAATCGCCAGCGAGTTCGGCTGGCCGAGCCCGGTCAGACGCTTCATCATCTTTTCGCCGAGCAAATTCTCGGTCACTTCGAGGTTCATTTTGATGTCGAACCAGGCGGTGAGCCGCCGGACCTCGGCGCGGTCGACCGGGTTGATGCCGATCAGGATCTTCTCGCGGTAAACCTCGTCGAGATATTCGACGATCGCCGTCGTATCGGCGAGAACGGTCCCGTCGGGTTCGATCAACACCGGCACCTCGCCGGCCGGGCTGAGGGCGAGGAATTCCGGCCGCCTCTCCCACACCTTCTCGGTTTTTAGTGTGAAATCGAGGTTTTTTTCCCGGAGCACGACGCGCACTTTGCGCGAGAGGGGAGAGAGCCACAGGTGGTAGAGAACACGCATGGTCGGGATTGTAACCGCGACGAAGGCAACTGGACACGCATCAATTGGACACGCATCGGCCGGGGGTGATCCGACAGCGCTGGTCAGGTCTCCGCCTAATGATCCCGGCGATCGCGTCCCAGCGCTTCGAGTTGTCGAGTGAGCGTTTCGATCTGCGCTTCCAGCCGCTTCAGGCGAGGATCTTCGGCTTCCTTCTGCTTTGTCTCCGGCTTCTCCGGCTCGGCGGAGGCCGGCTTTTCGTCACGGCCATAGGGCGAGAGCATCTTCAGGGCGCGCTCGAACAAGGCCATGTTCTGCTTGCCCATCTCCTCAAACTGGCCGAACGGGAAAATCCCGAACGTCGCCTGCAGGTTCTTGCGCATCTGCTCCTGATTGCGGGCAAAGGCGATCATCGCTTGTTCGAGGTAGCCCGGCACCAGGAACTGCATGCTGTCGCCGTAGAACCCGATCAGCTGGCGCAGGAAGCTGGTGGGTAGAAGATTTTGGCCGCCCTTCTGCTCCTGCTCGACGATGATCTGGGTTAGCACCGAGCGGGTGATGTCTTCACCGGTCTTGGCGTCATGGGCCACGAAATCGCCGCCTTCCTTGATCAATTTGGCGAGGTCGTCGAGCGTGACATAGCTGCTCGTCGCGGTGTTGTAGAGACGCCGGTTGGCGTATTTCTTGACGACGACCGGTTTGGCTCCATTGGAGTTGTCGCGGCTCGGGGTGTTCATGTGCGCGATGTCTCGCCTCGGGGAGAGTGTCCCTCGGCAGCAACAGTACAGGGTTTTGGCGGGATTGCGTTATCAAACACACGCCATCGGCTGGCGAATTGCTTCTCGACCTTGCAACGCGGGATATATTGATCGCGATGACCGATGCCGCAGACCTCGCCCGCCGCTTCTTGGCGGCGTGGGGGGATTATCTGGCTGCGCTCCTCTCGACTGCCTCGGCCGCGGTGATCCGCGATTCCGGTTCACGTGACGGCGCGGCGGACGAGCGATCAGGGCCGCTTGGACCGTCGGCCGGCGCCGCGTCTGCTGGCGGCGCACCTGGCGAGTGCCATGATGCTGTGGTCGAGTTCGCGGACCGTCTTGCCCCTCTTGAAAGACGCATCGTTGCCGTCGAGCGCGGCCGGCGATCGACTTCGGCGGCCTCGCGGCCGAGATCGACGCGGTCGGATCGAGTAGCGTCGCCGCGGCGCTCGACCTCGAAATTACGCGCCGCGCCAAATTTTGCCTTGATGGCCTCGAAGCCTATCGCCGGCACCCTTACCGGCGCAGTGACGAAGCGCCACCGGTGCTGTGGCGCGAAGGCACGACGCGACTGCTCGATTACGGCGGCGATACAGCCGGCCCCGTAATTCTGGTCGTGCCGTCGCTGATCAACCGCTTCTACGTTCTCGACCTCCTACCGGAACGCAGCTTTCTGCGTCATCTGGCCGGACGGGGTCTGCGGCCGTTGGTGGTCGATTGGGGGGCGCCTGGCAGCAAAGAACGCGGTTTCGACTTGACCGACTATGTCGTCGAGCGGCTCGAAAGCGCTTTTGAGGCCGCATTACGGCTGTCCGGCGCGCCAATCGGGATTATCGGCTACTGCATGGGTGGGCTGTTCGCTCTCGCCCTCGCGCTGCGCCGCCCCGACCAGACTGCCTGTCTCGCATTGCTTGCGACGCCCTGGGACTTTCATGCCGCGCGCACGCAGCAGGCGCGATTCTCCGGTCTGATCGCTGATTGTCTGCCGCTGCTGCACGACGAGCAGGGCACCCTGCCGGTCGAGGCGATTCAGAGCCTCTTTTTCATGCTCGATCCGTTCAGCGCCGAGCGCAAATTCACCCGTTTCGCGGCGCTCGATCCCACTGGCGACGAGGCACGTGCTTTCGTGGCGCTGGAAGATTGGGTCAATGACGGGGTGCCCCTGGCGGCAAGGGTGGCGCGGGACTGCGCACGCTCTTGGTATGGCGAGAACGAGCCAGCCCGCGGTCAGTGGCGAATCGGCGGCGAGACAGTCGATCCGAAGCTGCTGCGGCTGCCCGCCCTCGTCGTGGTCCCGAGCCGCGACCGGATCGTCCCGCCGAGCTCAGCGGAGGCGCTGGCGGCCACGCTCTGCGGTCCGACCGTATTGCGGCCACCGCTCGGGCATGTCGGCATGATGTCGGCGGCGCGCGCCCCGACGGTGCTGTGGACCGCGATCGCCGATTGGCTGCAGGCACGGCTAGGCGCGCAATGACTTGGTTTAGCGGGATCCCGGCTGGTTCAGCTGCTGCTGGATTTCGCGGCTGCGTTCGCTTCCCGGGCTGACGCCGCTGCGCTCGAGTTTCCACTGCTGGTCGAGCAAATTGTTGCGATACGACTGCATGTTTTGCTGGCCGATCGGGCCGGGGAGTTGCGCAGACGGATAGGCCGGCATCGCCCGCTCGGGGGTCGGGTATACCGGCCCCGGTTCCGTCAGCAGCGGCGAGAGTCCGGCCGGCGGCACAACGGCAGGGCCGGGATTGATCGGCGGCGCCAGCGGCGCCGGAGTTGGAGCGGAATAAACGGTCGGTAACGGCAGCGGCGCCGGTAACCCCTTCGTTTGAGCGGCGGCGCTGGTGATCCCGGCAATCGTCGCCAGACAAATCATCACTGTTTTCGCGGTCATGCGGTCCCGCTTCCCGACTGGCCCGATAGCGCGGCTTGCGCCGCGGCAAGGCGGGCGATCGGCACGCGGTATGGCGAGCACGAGACGTAATCGAGCTCGATATCGTGGCAAAACGCGATTGAGGCCGGATCGCCGCCATGCTCGCCGCAAATGCCGAGTTTCAGTCCCGGCCGGGCAGCGCGGCCCCGTTCGGCTCCGACGCGAACGAGCTCCCCGACCCCAGTCACATCGAGAGTGACGAACGGGTCGTGTTCGAAGATCCCGAGCCGCTGGTAAGTCCCGACAAAGCTCGCGGCATCGTCGCGCGACAGACCAAAGACAGTCTGGGTCAAATCGTTCGTGCCAAAGCTGAAGAACTCCGCAGTCTCGGCAATTTCGCCGGCGAGCAGCGCGGCTCGCGGCAACTCAATCATCGTGCCGACGAGGTAAGGCACGGCCGTGCCCTCTCGTTCCATGACCTCTTTGCCGACGCGGCCGATCATCGTCTTCAGAATGTCGAATTCCTTTTTCGTAGCGATCAGCGGGATCATGATCTCCGGCTCGACCGCCTCGCCCGTCTCCTTAAATACAGCAACCGCGGCCTCGAAAATCGCCGCCGCCTGCATCTCGTAGATCTCGGGATAGGTGATGCCGAGCCGACAGCCGCGGTGCCCGAGCATCGGGTTGGTCTCGTGCAAGGCCTGGGCGCGATTGCGGATCGCGGCGACCTCCGTGCTGGTGAGCCGCGCCATCTCAGCGAATTCCGCTTCGGTCTTCGGCAGGAATTCGTGGAGCGGCGGATCGAGAAGGCGGATCGTGACCGGCAATCCTTTCATGATGCGAAAGAGCTCGGCGAAATCTTCGCGCTGAATCGGGAGTAGCTCGGCGAGCGCGGCGCGGCGTCCGGCCTCGTCCTCGGCCATGATCAGCCGCCGCATCGCGCCGATGCGGTCGGCCTCGAAAAACATATGTTCGGTGCGGCTGAGCCCGATCCCCTCGGCGCCGAATCGGCGGGCCGCATGGGCATCGATCGCGGTTTCGGCATTGGCGCGCACCTTGAGACGGCGGATCGCGTCCGCCCAGCCCATCAACGTCGCGAAATCGCCCGACAGCTCCGGCTGGATCGTCGGCACCTCGCCAACCATCACCTCGCCGTTGGATCCGTCGATCGTGATGATCTCGCCCGCCTTCACCAAGGTGGCGCGCGCCATCATTGTGCGGGCCTCGTAGTCGATCCGCAGATCGCCGGCACCGGCAACGCAAGGCCGCCCCATGCCGCGGGCCACCACCGCGGCGTGGCTGGTCATCCCGCCGCGCGTCGTCAGCACCCCTCTGGCGGCGTGCATGCCGTGGATGTCCTCCGGGCTCGTCTCGATGCGGACGAGGATCACCGCTTCGCCGCGCGCGGCGAACGCTTCGGCCTCCTCGGCGGAAAACACGACCTTGCCCGAGGCGGCGCCTGGCGACGCCGGCAATCCGCGGGCGAGAACCGTTGTTTTCGCCGACGGATCGAGCATTGGGTGCAGCAGCTGGTCGAGCGACCCGGGTTCGACCCGGCGAATCGCCTCCTCCCGATCGATCACCCCCTCCTCGACCAGCGACACGGCGATCTTCAGCGCGGCCTGCGCGGTGCGCTTGCCGGTGCGCGTCTGCAGCATCCACAACTTGCTGCGCTGAACGGTGAACTCGATATCCTGCATGTCGCGATAGTGGTCTTCGAGTGTCCTCCGCACCTTGTGCAGTTCGGTCAGCACCTCGGGCATGACCTCTTCCATCGCCGGCAAAGCGGAGCTGTTCGCCTCCTTGCCGGCGATCGTCAGATGCTGCGGGGTGCGGATCCCGGCGACGACATCCTCGCCTTGCGCATTCACCAGGAACTCGCCGTAGAACGCATTGGCCCCAGTCGAAGGGTCGCGGGTAAAGGCGACGCCGGTTGCGCAATCCGGCCCCATATTGCCGAATACCATCGCCTGCACGTTGACCGCGGTCCCCCAATCGGCGGGGATGTCGTGCAACCGGCGATAGGTGACCGCGCGCGGGTTCATCCAGGAACCAAAGACCGCGCCGATCGCGCCCCACAGTTGCTCTTCGGGGTCCTGCGGGAAGGGCTGACCGTGTTCCTGGCTAACGACGTCCTTGAAACCCGAGACTATTGCCTTCCAATCCTCGGCAGAGAGGTCGGTGTCGAGGTTGGCGCCGGTCTCGAGCTTGTGGTTTTCGATCAGCTCCTCGAAATGATGGTGGTCGATACCGAGGACGACTTGCCCGTACATCTGGATGAAACGCCGATAGCTGTCATAGGCGAAGCGCTCATCGCCGCTCTTGCGCGCCAGCCCGACGACCGCCTGGTCGTTGAGACCGAGGTTGAGCACGGTGTCCATCATCCCGGGCATCGAAACCCGCGCCCCGGACCGTACGGACACCAGCAACGGATTGTTCGCGTCGCCGAACCGCGCACCGAGCGACCGCTCGAGCGCGGCGAGCCCATCCGCCACCTGGTCCCGCAGCTCGGTGGGATACGACTTTTCGTGTGCGTAGAAGTAGGTGCAGACCTCGGTGGTGATCGTGAACCCGGGCGGCACCGGCAGGGCGAGATTGCTCATTTCAGCGAGACCAGCGCCCTTGCCGCCCAGCAGGTTTTTCATGTCGGCGCGGCCCTCGGCGGCCCCGTCGCCAAACCGGTAGACCCACTTCGTCATCCGCCGCTCATCCTTCGATTTGCGAGAAATCGGCCACCTGGTTCATCGTATCCCGGATGCGCGACAACAAGCGCAGCCGATTTTCCCTGAGCGCAGCGTCATCGCAATTGACGGTGACCTTGTCGAAGAAGTCGTCAACCGGGCGCCGCAGCCGTGCCAATTCCGACATCGCTGTCTCGAACTCTTCGCGTTGCAGGAACGTTCCCGCGGCTTCACCCACTTCGGCAAGCTGCTCAGCGAGCACCCGCTCCTCGGACTGGTGCAGCAGCTCAGGATTGATACCGCCGTCGTAACTGCGGTGATCCCGGCGCTCCTCGATGGCGACGATGTTCGAGGCCCGGCGAAAGGCGATTAGCAAATTCACCCCATCCTCCGAGGCGAGGAACGCACGCAATGCCGCAACACGCGCGAGCAGCCGGACGAGATCATCCTCGCGCTCGCCGGCCCGGTTGAATACCGCGGCGATCAGTTCGTGGCCGATTCCCCGCTCACGCAGATGGACGCGCAGGCGTTCGGCAATGAAATCGAGCAGCTCGCCGGTCGGATCCGGAGCATCCGGCCCCAGTGTCGAATGCGCGCGCTTGAAAGCGGGTGACAGGGGCAGGCGCAAGCCGTTCTCGACGACCAGGCGGATGATGCCGAGCGCTGCCCGGCGCAGCGCAAACGGATCTCGCGACCCGGTCGGCTTTTCGCCGATCGAGAAGAAGGCGACGACGGAATCGATCTTGTCCGCGAGAGCCGCAACAGTGCTGACGGGCACGGTTGGGCAGGCATCATTGGGCCCCGCCGGTCTGTAGTGCTCTGCGATCGCATCCGCAACCGCCCGATCCTCGCCGTCGTGCAGTGCGTAATAGCGGCCAATCACCCCTTGCAGCTCGGGAAATTCGCCGACCATTCCGGTAGAGAGGTCGGCCTTGGCTAGCTGCACCGCGCGCCGCGACCGGTCGCCGTCGGCCCCTGGAACGTAATCCGCCAGAAACTCGGCAAGCCGCTCCATGCGCGCGGCCTTGTCCAAGAGGCTGCCGAGCCTGGCATGAAACACCCGGTGCGACAGAACCTCTACGCGGCTCGCGAGCGGCACGCGCCGGTCCTGCTCCCAGAAAAAGCGTGCATCGGCGAGCCGTGCCCGCAATACGCGCTCATTGCCCGCAGCGATCGTCTTGCCGCCGTCCGCGGCGACATTGTTTGCGACGAACAGGAATTGCGGTGCCGGCGCGCCGTCGGACTGCAGACAGGAGAAATATTTCTGATGGGTGCGCATCGCGGTCGCCAGGACTTCCGGCGGAAGCGCCATGTACTCGGCGTCGATTGCGCCGGCGAGCACAACCGGAAACTCGACGAGGCCGGTGACCTCGTCGAGCAGTCCGGGATCTGGTTTAAGGACAAACCCCTCTCCCGCAGCGGCCGCTTCGAGATCCTTCCGGATGATTTCCTTGCGGCGTTCCTGATCAAGTACGACACGAGCCTCCCGGAGTTGTTCTAGGTATTCGAGCCGCGTTGGCGACGCAAATCTCGCCCGCCGACAGGAAACGGTGACCTCGAGTGATCCGTCCGACCGGAACCCGGTCCAGCGGCAAAGGCAGGACCTCGCCCTCGAACAGACCAATGACCGAGGTCAGCGGCCGAACCCAGCGCAGGGACGAAGCCGGATACCGCATCGATTTGGGCCACGGCAGCTCGAAGATCGCCGATTTGACGAGCTCCGGCAGCACCTCGGCGGCCGGCCGCCCCGGCCGGTTGATCGTCGCGAAGTAGAACTCACCCCGGCCGGTGTCGCGGATCTCACATTCCTCGATCGAGGCCACCCCGGCCGAACGCAGAAAGCCTTCGATTGCCAGCGCCGGCGACCCGACGCGGGGCCCGCGCCGCTCCTCCGAGCGATCCGGCTGTCCCGCGGGAATCCCCCAGGCAATGACGGTGAGACGGCGCGGCGTTACATACCCGCGCACCTCTGCCACCGGGATCTCGGCGGCGGCGAGCTTGTCGCGCAACAGCCCCGTGAGGTCGACGATCGCGTGCCGCTGCATTCCCGCCGGAATCTCCTCCGACAACAGCTCGAGCAGCAGCTCGCCTTCGGCACTCCCCGGGATGGGCGAGCAGGGTTCAGTCATTTGACCCGGCCAGCCACATTTCGCAGCATGCTTTGGCCAGCGTCCTGACCCGCAGGATGTAGGCGGCGCGTTCGGTTACGCTGACCGCACCGCGGGCGTCGAGCAGATTGAACAGGTGGCTCGCCTTCAGGCACTGGTCGTAAGCGGGGAGCGCTAAGCGGTGGTCGACGAGGCTGCGGCATTCCTCCTCGGCATCGGTGAAATGAGCGACGAGACGGGCGGTGTCGGCGAGCTCGAAATTGTAGGCCGAGAACTCGCGTTCGGCGCGCCTGAACACCTGGCCGTAGGTGACCCCGGCTCCGTTGTAATCGAGATCGAAGACGCTCTCGACCCGCTGGACATACATCGCCAGCCGCTCGAGCCCGTAGGTCAATTCGGTCGAGACCGGGTCGCATTCGATCCCGCCGACCTGCTGGAAATAGGTGAACTGGCTGACCTCCATGCCGTCGAGCCAGACCTCCCAGCCGAGCCCCCAGGCGCCCAAGGTCGGGCTCTCCCAGTCATCCTCGACAAAGCGGATATCGTGCAGGTCGAAATCGATGCCGATCGCCGCCAGGCTCGCGAGATAGAGGTCCTGGCTGTCCGCCGGCGCCGGCTTCAGGATTACCTGGAGTTGGTAATACTGCTGGAGCCGGTTGGGGTTCTCGCCGTAGCGGCCGTCGGTTGGTCGGCGCGAGGGTTGGACATAGGCAGCGCGCCACGGCTCGGGCCCCAGCGCGCGCAGTGCGGTTGCGGGATGGAAAGTGCCGGCCCCGACCTCGACATCGTAAGGCTGCAGGATGACGCATCCCTGCTTCGCCCAGAAGTTCTGCAGGTCGAGAATCAAGGATTGGAAGCTCAAGACCAGCCCTCGACAAGACCCCGGATCACCGCGGCCGCGGGCAATCGGGTCTGCCGCAACCGGGTGCCGCGGCGGCAACATAGGCGCCGCACACCCCGCACGGCGCGAGGTCTTCGGCATGAAGCGCCGGACGCGGCGACGACTGGCGACGCCGCGGCAGCTCGCGCGCCGGCCCGTTCAGCCAGCGATAGCCGATCCACACCGCGGCAATCACCAGAATGAGCAGAACGAGCTTTGGAAATGCAAACATGACCGAGGTCTAGCGACAGCTTGGAAGGGCCGTGAGGGTGGTCACAATCCGAACCTGGCCCACAGAAGCCGCGTCTCCAACCAGTCGACGAGCTCGGCGATCAGCGAAGCCGGTTCGCGGCGGACGAACGGCAGGCGGCTCAAGAACGGCAAGCGCCGCCTTTCGGCAGAAATGGGACGCAGCCTGACCTTCTCGCCGTACCGCGCGCGCATCACGGTGCGCAACTCACCGATGCCGTCGACGAGGCCCCGATTCATTGCCATGCGCCCGGTCAAGACATCGCCGGTGAACAGCGTCTCGTCGGCCTCATCGATCTTTCCGACCCGCCGGCGCCGCACGTGGTCCTTGAAGGATTGATGGATGTCCTGCTGCAACGCCGTCAGCCGGGCGACATCCGACGGGTCTTCGGGCAGAAAAGGGTCGAGCAGCGATTTGCGCTCTCCGGCCGTGTAGAGGCGCCGTTCGATCCCGAGCCGCCCGAGAAGCTGGTAGAACCCGAACCCGGCGCTGATCACGCCGATCGAGCCGATCAGAGACGTCTCCTCGGTAAAGATTTCATCGCCGGCGAGCGCCAGCCAATAGCCGCCCGATGCCGCCACGTCTTCGGCGAAGGCAATGACCGGGACGCGCTTTTCGTCGGCGAGCTGACGGATTCGGCGGTACAGCAGAGCCGATTGAACCGGCGATCCGCCCGGGGAGTTGACGACAATAGCGACGGCGACAACCCCAGAGGCGCGAAACGCCCTGTCGATCGCCACGGCATGGCTCGCCAGCGACAGGCCGCCGCGCCGCTGCCGCGGCATGATGACCCCCTCGAACCGGAGAACCGAGACGACTGGGCGGCGGCTCCACAAACGATCGAGGTTGAACTGGTCGCGAAGGTTCATGCGATCCCAAATGGGGATTCGCGCCGGTCGCAACCACTGGGATTAGAGATCGAGCCCTCTGCCCTCGCGCAGCACGCCCTCCGCACCGGCCGAGAGACGGCCGTCGGCATCGTGCAACACCAGGCCGGGGGCGAGCCGCGCCGGAGCAGCGACCTGCTTGCGCGCGCGAACCAGAATGCGGCTCGCCGCTTTGCCCTCGCCCGGCCACAACGGAAACACCACGACCTCGCCTGCCCGCCCGGCGATTTGGCCGAGTAATGCGTCGATACGGTCGGCGCGGTGAACGAAGGTCAACGTGCCCTTCGAGCGGACCATTGCGAGCGAAAAACGCACCCAATCGGCGAGATCGGCGTCTCCCTCTATCGTCGCAGCGGATTTTCCGGATGCTGCGGCGGGGTCGGCATCATTGCGCCGCTGGAACGGCGGGTTCGCCATCACGTGGTCGAACGCCCCCGGGGAGAGGCGAGGCGGAGGATGCAGCAAATCCCCGATCATCACCGAGGCACGGGCCTCGAGCCCGTTGAGGATTATGTTGTCGCCCGCGAGACGAACGAGATCGCGCTGCATTTCGAGGCCCACAAGGCGCGAATGCGGCACGCGCGCGGCGAGACACAACATCGCAGCACCCGCCCCGCAACCGACATCCAGCACCAGCTGATGCGGTTCGGCCGGAACCGCCGCGGCAAGGAACACCGGATCGATCGCGACGCGATATCCCGCTGCAGGCTGCTTCAGGCGAATGCGGCCGCCGAGCAGAAGGTCCTCGGTGAAAGTAGGTTCCTCTGCCGGGTGCTCGCTCATTGCGCGGCTTCGCCGGCCGCCGCGAGGACCGAGCAGGCTAGAGCATAATCCTGTTGCGCGACCATCAGACGACGCGGGATCGCGCCTATGCTGCCCTCCACCAGGCTCGTATGTTGGTCGAGGACCAGGCTTTCGATGCCCGAATCCTTCAGCAACGACTGTAGGAACGACAGGCGAACAGCATCGTTGGTGCGCAACAGCTCCTTCATGATCCTCAGCTTGCCCGAGCTTTTGATCGGCATGCGAGGGCGCGGCCCTTGACCGGCCTTCCGGTCAATCTATGCTCGTTGCCATTCATCCGCGTCAAGCTGATCGACAGGCACTCGACCGGAACAAGCAGGAGAATTGGGTGGCGCTGGCGGCGGGTGTCGATGAGGTCGGGGCGGTCCACAAACCCTCTCTCGACCCGCTTTCCCGGCTTCTCGGAAGCGACCTCGAGCACGTCAATCGGCTGATCGTCGATCGCATGCAGAGCCCGGTGGCGCTGATCCCGCAACTCGCCGGGCATATCGTCGCGAGCGGTGGAAAGCGCCTGCGCCCGATGCTGACCCTCGGTTGCGCTAGGCTCTGCGGATACGCCGGGACTCGGCACGTCGCGCTCGCCGCTGCCGTCGAATTCATTCATACAGCGACCCTGCTGCACGACGATGTCGTCGATGCGAGCGATTTGCGCCGGGGCCGCGAGACCGCCAACGCCGTATGGGGCAACCAGCCGGCGATTCTCGTCGGCGATTTTCTGTTCAGCCGCTCCTTCGAGCTGATGGTGGCCGACGGATCCCTGCGGATCCTCGAAATCCTGTCGCGCGCCTCCTCGGTCATCGCCGAAGGCGAGGTGCTGCAGCTGATGACGCAAAACAACCTGCAAACGACAGAAGGTTCTTACCTTGAAGTAATCCGGGCAAAGACCGCCGAGCTGTTCGCGGCCGCGGCCCGGATCGGCGCGGTCGTTGCCGAACGGCCGCACGAAGAAGAGATGGCGCTGGACCGGTTTGGCCGAGATCTCGGCATCGCCTTCCAGCTGGTCGATGACATGCTCGACTTTTCGGCGCGGGAGACCGAGCTCGGCAAGAGCATCGGCGACGACTTCCGCGACGGCAAGGTCACGCTGCCGATCCTTCTCTCTTTTGCCCGCGGCGACGAGGAGGAGCGCACCTTCTGGCGCCGTACGCTCGAAGACATGGATCAGTGCCCCGGCGACCTCGAACACGCGACCGCGCTGGTCGAGCAACATGGCGCTCTCGCCGAGACCCTGTCGCGGGCGCGCAGCTATGCAGCGAGCGCGATCGACGCTCTCTTGGTATTTCCCAACGGGCTGGAGCGGCGGGCGCTGATCGAAGCCGCCTCGTTCGCGACCGAGCGCAGCGCCTGATAAATCTGCGATAGGCCCGGAGCTAGAGGGGTTGGGGCCTTCTAGGTCTAGGCGTCGATCGAAGGCAGCCGGTAGCGATCGTCCGGGTTATCCCAGCCTTTGAACCGGGGCTGCCGCTTTTCGGCAAAGGCGGCCCGCGATTCGATCAAATCGCTTTTGGCGCCGTGCTCGTGCAAAGCGGCGGCGAGGCGCTGCTGTTCCGCGGACGGAACCGGCCGCATCTGGCGCATCATGTGGACGGTGTTGACGCGCGAGGCGGGCGGCAGGGTCAAGAGGTGCTCGGCCATTGCAAGCGCGCTCGGGATCAATTGGTCGGGGTCCACCAGGCGATTGACGAAGCCCATCTCGTAGAAACGCTCGGCGGTGAAGCGAAAACCGAGCGCCATTTCCATCGCGATCGGGTAGGGCAAGTTCGCGATGTGCCCGTGATTGTAGCCGCCGACCAGCCAGCGCTTGGCCTCCGAGACCTCGAATACCGCACCGCGCGCGGCGATCCGCAAATCGGTGCGTTCGACCAGCATGAAGCCGCCGCCCATCGCATAGCCGTTGACCGCGGCGATGACCGGCTTTTCGAGCTCTCCGGACATGAACGGGTCTTCGATTTCCGGCCGCGTGCCGCCTGGCGTGCCGCGTTCCAATGATTCCTTCATATCCTCGCCGGCGCAGAAGGCCCGTCCGCTGCCGGTGAAGACCGCCACTTCGAGGTCGTTGTCGCGGCGGAATTCGGTCCAGGTCTCGGCGAGGCGCGTGCGCATTTCAAAGCTGAGCGCGTTGAGGCGCTCGGGACGGTTCATCCGCACCACAAGGATCTGTCCGTGACGCTCGGTCTCGACGACGGCCATGCCGGTTCTCCCAAAGATTGCCGCTGCGGGCTGCGCGAAGCTACCATCCCCGCTGCGACAGGAGAACCGGGTGATGGGTCAAGCGATCGAAGAATTGGCGCGGTTCGTCGCGCAGACGCAGTGCGAGGATATTCCCGAGCCGGCGCGGCTGCATGCGAAGCTTGTGCTGCTCGACACGTTGGGCGTGATCCTGGCGGGCTCGGAGCGGCCGGAGGTGCGGAAATTGCGCGAGCGTCTGGCTGCGACCGCGGGCTCGGGGGCGACGGTTTTCGCGCGCGGCTGGCCAATCAATGACCCGCGCACGTCGGCGCTGCTCAATGGCATCGCCGGGCGGTCGATCGAACTTTGTGAAGGACTTCGTTTTGTGTCCGGCCAGGCGGCGATGCAGGTTTTGCCGGGCGTACTGGCGGTCGGCGAGCACTGCGGAAGCTCCGGCCGCGACATGCTCGCCGCCTTCGTCCTCGGCTATGATGTCGCGGCGCGGCTCGCCGGCGGCTTCACTCCAAGGCCGCTGGCGCACCAGAACGGTCAAGTGTCGCTGCTCGCGGCCGCGGCGGCGGGAGCGCGCCTCCACGGGCTCGACGCCAGCGGCATCAGCCGCGCCATGCGCATCGCGACGACACTGCTGCTGACGCCGAGCTATACGAATGCAGTGGCCGGCGCGACGGCGCTCAATGTCGCCGGCGGGATGAGCGGCTTTGCGGCAGCGTTGGCCCCCGAACTCGCCCGTGCCGGTTTCGAGGCGCAGGACGACGGGATTGAGCAAGCGCTCGGCGATCTGGTCGGAAGCGGCTTCACACCCGAAAACCTGCTCGAAGACCTGGGCACGGTCTGGCACATTACCCGCAATTACTTCCGTCTACACGCGTGCTGCAACCCGATCCACCCGGCGCTCGATTGCCTCCAGGAAGCACGGGAGGCGTTGCACCCGCAGCCGGACGAGATCGAGCGGATCGAGATTGCGACGTACCGGTTTGCTTCGGTGATGCGCAACCCGGACCCGCCGAATTACTTCGCCTCAAAATACTCGCTGCCCCATGCCGCGGCGGCGATGGTCGTGCGGGGCAGCGCCGGTTACGCGGAGCTCGATGACTCCGCGCTGCAGGACCCAGCGATAGCGGCGCTGCGCCACCGTGTGCATGTGACCGAGGACCCGGCGATGACCGCGGTCGCGCCGCGGCTGCGGTCGGCGCGCGTCACCGTGACCCTGACCGACGGCCGCACCAGCACGCATTCGCGCGACAGTCACAGGGGGGACTTTCAGCAGCCCTTTGCCGAATCCGAGATCCGCGGCAAATTCCGCGAGCTCGCCGGCGTCGTCCTGCACCCGGAGGGGGTGACCAGCGTCGAAGCCGCGGTCGATCGCTGCGAGGAATGGCAGAGCATCGCCGAGCTGACCGAGCTGCTGCGCCGCTTCGGCCGCGGATGAGCCATGGCCGGGGTGCCGGTCGCCGAGCTGGTCTGGCTTGCCGTCGCCGTAATGGCCGCCGGGGTCGTCACGGGTCTGCTCGCCGGATTGTTCGGGATCGGCGGCGGCGCCGTCATCGTTCCGGTGCTGTTCGAAATTTTCCGCCTCCTCGGCGTGCCCGAAGAGGTTCGCATGCAGCTGTGCGTCGGGACCTCCCTCGCCATCATTGTGCCGACCACCGTGCGGTCGTACCGGGCTCATCGCGCAAAGGGGCTGGTGGTGCAGCCGGTGATGCGGTCCTGGGCGGCGCCGGCAGTGGTCGGCGTTGCGGCGGGGTCGGCACTCGCCGCGTTTGCCCCCGGGCAGGTCTTCAAGCTGGCGTTCATCGTCATCGCCGGCGGCATCGCGGCCAAGCTCCTCGCCGGCCGCGAGAGTTGGGTTCTGGGCAGAAGCCTGCCCGGGCCCACCGCGATGACCGGCTACGGCTTTCTTATTGGACTTGCGTCGTCGCTGATGGGGATCAGCGGCGGGTCACTCGCGACGACAGTGATGACGCTCTACGGCGTGCCGATCCACAACGCCGTGGCGACCTCGGCCGGCCTCGGCGTTCCGATCGCGATTGCCGGCACCCTCGGCTACCTGATTGCCGGCCTACCTCATCATGCGCAATTGCCGCCTCTGTCGGTCGGCTTCGTCTCGGTGATCGGCGTCGCCATGATCGCGCCGATCTCGAGCTGGATCGCCCCGCTCGGCGCCCGCCTTGCGCATGCGTTGCCTAGGCGCCGGCTGGAAATCGGCTTTGGGCTGTTTCTGATTGCCGCATCGCTGCGTTTCGCCGTCAGCCTCATCTGGGGTTAGGCTAATGCAGGCGAGGCATGACCTCTTGGCAGAGCAGCTGCAATGAGCGTGTCATCGGCTCCGGCGGGATCAGCGCGCCGAAGTTCAATTCTGCCAGGATGCCGTTCAATCCCAGCTCGTCATGCAATTGTTGCAGGCGGTCGGCAACGCTTTCCGGGCTCCCGATGATAACCTTGTCGCGCATGACTTCTTCATAGGAGATGGTCCGCACGGTCTGCGCCTCGGCGGCACGGCGGCGATTGGGCGAATTTTCGAGACGCGTGCTCAGAGTCCGGTATCCGGACATGATGCTCTCCTCGGCTTCGTCCCGGGCCTGCCGATCGGTGTCGGCAATGTGCAGGGTCAGCCGCAGATAAACCTCGCCCTCGCCCGCATGGCCCGCCTCGCGGTACGCCCGGCGATACGCGGCCAAGTCCGGGGCCAATCCAGAGAGCGAGCCGCTGCGCACCGCGACAAAGATTGGATACCCGGCCTCGCCGAGAGACGGAAAGGTCTCCTCGCTGGCAGCGGCGACGCGGATCGGCGGGCACGGTTGCTGATAAGGTCGCGGCACCGCGGAGGCGTTGTTGAAGCTGTAGTATTTGCCCTCATACGAAAAGGTCGGTTGCGTCCACGCCCGCTTGACGATCTCGAGCGTTTCGAGAAAACGCTCGCGGCTTTCCGAATAAGGCACGCCATAGGCGACATAGGATCGCGGATTGCCGCTGCGCCCGACGCCGAACAGCAGTCTGCCCCTGCTGATTTGGTCGATCGTCGCGGTCTCCTCGGCGAGGCGCAATGGATGGCAGAGCGGCAGAACCTGCACGCCGGTGCCGATCTTGATGCGGCGTGTCCGGGCCGCAATCGCGGCGGCGACGGTCAGCGGCGCGGTCAATATCGAACGGCGGGCTTGCTGGTGAATTTCGGCGAGCCAGATCGCGTCGAGACCCCACCGGTCAGCCGCCTCGATTTGTCCCAGCGCCTCCTCGAACGCCGCCGCCGCGGTCTGATCCGGCCGGCAGTGAAATTCATGATAGACGCCGATTTCCATTGTTTTCTCCAGCGCGCGCGTTCATCCGGCCACGGTAGTTTCCAACAGCTTGTCTAGCAACCATCTCCCGAAAACTGATGCGAACTTGCTGGACCGCGATGCTACCCTCACCATCGCGGGAGGGGCCGTGTCGATCGGCCCTGTTTGTTTGTGGAATGAGCCAATGGCAGATGTGGACCCGTCGACCGATGTGATTCTCGGCGAGATCGCCGCGGCGCCGTCGCCCGAGGCGCTGGAGGAGATGCGCGTCAGGGTGCTCGGGCGGCGCGGGTCATTGACCCTGGCGATGCGCGAATTGGGCGGGCTCGCGCCGGAAGAGCGGCGCCGCGCCGGCGCTGAATTGAACGCCGCCAAGGACCGCATCACGGCGGCGCTCGGCGAGGCGGCCGCGCGGCTCGGGCGGGCCGCGCTCGAACAGCGGCTCGCCGGCGAGCGCGCCGATGTGACCCTCCCGGTGCCCTTCGCCACCGCCGGTCGGCTTCATCCGATCAGCCAGACGATCGACGAGATCGTCGCGATCTTTGGCGAAATGGGCTTCGAGGTCGCCGAAGGCCCCGATATCGAGGAGGATTTCTACAACTTCACCGCGCTCAACATCCCACCCGAGCACCCGGCCCGGCAGGAGCACGACACCTTCTATCTCCCGCAGCGGCCGGACGGCACCCGGCTCGTATTGCGTACCCACACCTCGCCGGTGCAGATCCGCACGATGCTGACGCAACAGCCGCCGATCCGCATCATCGTCCCCGGCCGCACCTTCCGCATGGACCACGATGCGACGCACTCGCCGATGTTTCATCAGGTCGAGGGGCTGGTGATCGACCGGACTACCCATATGGGGCATCTGAAGGGCTGCTTGATCGAGTTCCTCAGGGCCTATTTCGGATTCGACGAGCTGCCGGTTCGCTTCCGGCCGAGCTATTTCCCTTTTACCGAGCCATCGGCCGAGGTGGACATTGGTTGCTCGCGCCAGGGAGGCGAGCTCACGATCGGGGCCGGCGGCGATTGGCTCGAGATCCTCGGGAGCGGCATGGTCCACCCGCAGGTGCTAAAAAACTGTGGCATTGACCCGTCAGAGTATCAGGGGTTTGCCTTTGGCATGGGGATCGAGCGGGTGGCAATGCTGAAATACGGCATTCCCGATGTGCGGGCCTTCTACGAGTTGGATTTGCGCTGGCTGCGGTACTACGGGTTCCTCCCGCTCGACATTCCGTCTTTGGTGCGCGGGTCCCTGTCATGAAGACCACCATCGGCTGGCTCAAGTCTCATCTCGATACTGATGCCCCGTTCGGCGCAATCGTCCCCCGGCTCACCATGCTCGGGCACGAGGTCGAGGGGGTCGAGAACCGCGCCGCCGGTCTCGAACCTTTCACGGCAGCTCTGGTCGTTTCGGCGGAACGGCACCCCAATGCCGACCGGCTGAGAGTGTGCGTGGTCGATACCGGGGAGGGACAGGTTCAGGTGGTGTGCGGGGCGCCGAACGCCCATACCGGGATGAAGGGCGTGTTCGCACCTGCCGGCACCGTCATTCCGCGGACCGGCGCGTTGCTGAAGGAAACCGTGATCCGCGGCGTCGCCTCGCGCGGCATGCTGTGCTCGGCCTACGAGCTCGGCCTCGGCGAGGATCACGAAGGGATCATCGAATTGCCGCAGGATGCGCCGGTCGGGGCGCCTTATGCGAGCCTCGTCGGCCTGGGCGACACGGTCCTCGACATCAAGGTGACGCCGAACCGTGCCGACTGCCTCGGCGTCCGCGGCATCGCCCGCGATCTCGCCGCCGCCGGACTCGGGCGTCTGAAGCCGCTCGATACGACTCCCGTGCCAGGGCATTTCCGTTCGCGGATCGGCATTGAGATCGAGGACCGCACCGCCTGCCCGTTGTTTCTCGGGCGGCATCTTCGCGGCGTCCATAACCGGCCGAGCCCGGCATGGCTGAAAATCAGCTCGCGGCGATCGGGCTGCGGCCGATCTCGGCGTTGGTCGACATCACCAATTTCCTGACCTTTGACCTCAACCGGCCGCTTCACGTCTTCGATGCGGGGCGGCTCGCCGGCGGTCTGACGGTGCGTTTGGCGCGCCCGGGCGAAACCCTGCTCGCCCTCAACGGACAGGATCACGCGCTTGATCCAGAAATTACGGTCATCGCGGACCCTGCCGGCGTGCAGAGCCTCGGCGGCGTGATCGGCGGTGAGGCAACCGCATGCACCGAAGCGACCACCGAGGTGCTCATCGAGGCCGCGCTCTTCGATCCAGTGCGCACCGCGGCGACCGGCCGCAAGCTCAACATCGCGAGCGACGCCCGCTACCGCTTCGAGCGCGGCCTCGATCCCGCCTTTGTCAGGGACGGGCTGGAGATCGCGACGCGGTTGATGCTGGAGCTGTGCGGCGGGGAGGCATCGGAGATAATCACAGCCGGCGCCGTTCCCGATTGGCGGCGGCGATACGTGCTGCGCGCCGAGCGGCCGGCGAGCCTGGGCGGGATCCACGTGCCGCATCAGGAGAGTGCCGAGATCCTCACCGCGCTCGGCTGCGCGGTCGAGACCCTCGCGGGAGGTGACCTCTCGGTCGAGCCGCCGCCGTGGCGCGGCGACATTGTCGGCGAGGCCGATCTCGTCGAAGAGGTGCTGCGCATCAAAGGTTATGACGAGATCCCGGCGGTGCCGCTCGAACGTGCGACGCCGCTGTCGCGGCCGGCCCTCGCCCCGGCGCAGCGCCGGGCCGAGCTGGTCCGCCGCACTCTCGCCGAACGAGGTTTGATTGAAAGTGTGACGTTCTCGTTTGTCGCGGCGCGCGAGGCGGAGCTGTTCGGCGGCGCCAAGCCGGAATTGCGTCTCGTCAATCCGATCAGCGCCGATCTCGACGCGATGCGGCCATCCCTTTTGCCGGGGCTCGTCGCCGCAGCACGCCGCAACGCCGACCGCGGCTTTCCCGATACAGTATTGTTCGAACTCGGGCCGCTTTATCGCGACGATACGCCGGATGGCCAGGTGCTCGCCGCCGCCGGCGTGCGCAGTGCACGGATCGGCCCAAAACACTGGCGTATGCCCACCCGCGAGGTCGATCTTTACGACGTCAAGTCCGATGCGCTCGCCGCCCTTGCCGCGATGGGCGCGCCGGCGGAGAACATTCAGGCCATCGCCGAACCGCCCGCTTGGTACCACCCGGGTCGGGCCGGCACGTTGCGACTCGGGCCGACGGTGCTCGGCGCCTTTGGCGAATTACATCCGGCGATGCTCGAGGCGCTCGATGCGCGGCCGCCGATCGCCGGCTTCGAGGTCTTTCTCGACGCAGTGCCGGCGCCGCGTGCAGCGCGCGCGAAGCCGCCGCTGCGCCTCTCGGTATTCCAGCCGATCGAGCGCGATTTCGCCTTTGTCGTTGACCGCGACCTGCCGGCCGAGACCTTGCTGCGCGCCGCCCGCGGTGTCGACCGCAAGCTCGTCTCAGAGATCCGTCTGTTCGACGTCTATGAAGGCACAACTCTGCCGGAAGGCAAGAAGTCGCTCGCGATCACGGTCGTGCTGCAGCCGCAGGAGCGGACCCTGACCGAGGCCGAAATCGAAGGCTTCTCGAAGCGCCTGATCGCGCAAGTCGAAAAGGCGACCGGCGGCCAACTGCGCGGATGAACAAACCCCGCCTGTCGGCCGCAGTCCAATCGGCCGGCTTTCTGCTGCTGGTGGCGGGCGTTCTCTTCGGGGCAGCCGGCCGTGTCGATATTCCGATGTTTTGGCTGTACCTCGCAGTCCTCGCGGGAGTGTGCATCGCCAGTTTGCTTCTGATCGACGATGATCTGGCGCGAGAGCGCATGCGGCCCGGCGGCCAGCGGCTCGGCCCGCGTCTCTGGCTCGCCTTTTCGCTGTGCATCGCGCACTGGGCGATCGCCGGTCTCGATCGTGGCCGGTTTCACTGGTCGGACCATATGCCACTGGCGCTTCGACTTACAGCGATAATCGTATTCGCCTCGGGCTTGTCGCTCTTCGTCTGGGCGATGCACGTGAACCGGTTCTTCTCCTCGGTCGTCCGGATACAACAGGAGCGCGGGCACCAAACCGTCACCGCCGGCCCTTATCGTTGGGTGCGCCATCCCGGGTACGCCGGCGCGATCCCGGCAATCGTGGCGAGCGGCATGGCCCTCTGCTCATGGCTCGCAACCGCGCTCGGCGCCCTCGGCGTGCCGCTCCTCATCTGGCGAACAATCATCGAGGACCGCACATTGCGCGCCGAATTGCCCGGCTACGCCGAATATGCCCAAAAAGTGGGCTGGCGGTTGCTTCCCGGCTTTTGGTGAATGCCGCCCGATCTGGCTGAGCTCAAGACGGCTTTTGCGCGCGAGGACACGGCGTAGGTCGCCGCCACTGGGCAGATCACGATCAGGACATCAGCGGCACGGCGGTAATCTCGCGTAACATGTCTTCTGGCGCCACGTTCAAATCCCAGGCGAAGATTGTATCTCCCATGACCGGCGGCTGGTAATTCGCTGACAAGGCGGCGCATCGGGCAGCCGTTGCGCAGCTGGCGTAGGGCGGATGCAATCCGCCGATCTGGCTGGCCGGATGCGGAGCGCAATCGCGAGTTGAGCCTTTGGCTCGCTTTCGGCCGGCAAACGGCGTTGCGGCGACGGCTAAAGTGGCGGATTGCATCCGCCCTACAACTGTTGTGGCGCTGGGCTTTAGGGTGATCGATTTTAAGGCGCCTACATTGCGTTTAACGCTCGCCGCGCTTATGGGGTAGCGGCGACCACTTTCCTCAAGCTAAAAACGTGCTCTGCTGGTTTCTGGGCTGCAAAAATGCGTGCCCCTATCGGGCGGCTGCCGCCACATATGAGCGGACGTAGCCCCACTGGGCGCCGCGGCGATCGCTAAGCTTTCGTTTATTTATATCGAATAAGAACCGAGGGTGCGCGAATCCTTCGTGACCCCAGGAGCATTGGCAAATGGATAATGGTCTGACCACTTTTGACACGTGGGTTTTAGGGATTGGGCTTTTATTGATTTCTTTCGGGACCTTGATGGGCATGCTCACAGTGTTCCGGCGCCTTCGTAAATTTGCCGGCATGGCCTTAATGATCACAGCCATCATGCTCGCAGTGACAGTCTGGCTACTTGCCGCAGACACGGTGATCACCAGTTGGACTGGCACAACAATACCCTTGATAATCGGGGTTTTGGTGGGCATTATCGCGCCGTTGCCAATGGCACCACTGATTTATCTGATGCATGGTGACTTGGGAAATATGGGGTTTTTCCTGGCTTTATATGCATTGACATACGCCGGTTGGGCTGGCGGCGTGAAAGCATCCCAATACTAGCGGCGGCTAAGCTATGGCATATGATAGTGGTCACGGCTCCTACCACCTAACTCCTAGATGTCGAACTAGGCTATGCCGACATATGTTGTCACATCCTGCTTCTGGCAATTTGTTGATCATTGGCAGACGCTGAGCGCGGGCGGTGCGGCTCTGCTGGCAGCCGGGGTAACCACGATTGTGCTCATTTGCCAAATTCGCCAAACCGCACACCATGCCGATGACCAACGACAACGGCGGGCGCGTGCCGCCCTGGCGGTGCTTCCGCTCGCTCTTTCAGAACTACAACAGTATGCAAGAAGCTGCATAAGGGCCCTTTACGAGCTACGGCCATATTTCCAGCATCACGGCTCTTTAGATCGGGCGCAGGCCGATAAGTGTCTCTCGGCTTGGCCATCACCTCGCTTGCCTGAAGATGTTCTCTCTGTGCTCAAGGAGTACATTGAATTTAGCGATAAGGCTCCCGTCGAGGCGGCATCAACGCTGATCCGCCGATTACAAGTACAACAGTCCCGGCTGACAGAGTATGCATCACGTCTCCGTCTTCTGGACCACCCGCCGCTTCCATTGAGTACTATAGACCTCGCGATAGGGGATACTGCTGAATTGTTTGCGCGTGTCGGTAGATTATTTTTATTTTCGCGCGATTGCCCGGTGCAAGCCTTCGATGTATGCCGCGATGATGTCTATAGGGCGCTTTCCGATGCGGCTTGTTTCGATGGTGATCAAGTCATAATCGGCGCACTGGCGGATACATGGAAAAGAGAGAGCCTAGCGCGGGCAGAATTTGTCCAAAAAAAGATAGGCGTCACCACTCATAACTGCTAATTTCCCAAAATCGATATTGGGCTTGTGCCATTGTTAGGTCGCGTCGCGTAAAGACTGCGCATTGCCGAAGCGGCCCGCCATAGTCTCATTGTTCAACCGCTCAAGAAACAGCGGCAGTGATTCCATAAAGCGCCTTATCGGGCTTTCACATGTAGGCGCCGGATTAAAATGTTAGCCGCGCCCGCCCGCCGCCCGACCCCGACGGCAGTGACATTTCTAAATGGCAGAGAAAGTGACATCTCTATCGGGTGGACACACGGCGATTGCACACTGGCGAGACCCAGGGGAGAAGGTCACCGGATCGGGGCCCACCTCAAAATAGCCGCAATGGAGTGATACTCTGCGCGAAGCGCTGGCTGCTACGCAAAGAACAGCCAGGATCAGCGAATTTGCTGGCTGTTATTGTAATGCGAGAGTGGTCCAGACACTAGGATTTCCGCCGCGATGGCGCCGGAGCTGGCTGTTTTTCGTGCCTGCAGCAGCGATATCAGCGGGCGGCGTGCAATGCTGCACAATTTTGAGAACTGTGGCGGGACGGCCACGCAACCGGTGGTCCTGCGCGGCGCGGGTCCCGCCCGAGCCCGTCGACAACCGTGGCTCCACGGATCAGCAGATCGTACATCGGCCCTCTTCCTGCGATAAGCGGCGCTCGCCGATATCGCCCGCAATCCTAGACCCGGCATCTGGTATTGGGTACGCCGACCTCGCGCGGTGATGGTGGGATGCCCGGATTTCGCGCATCTGCTCAGGGTCTGAGCAACCGGAGAGGGCTGGTCCGGGAATGAGGTCCGGATGCGATCCGGCGATCCCGGCCCGGATCGGCCCCGCGCGCGGCGCGAAGGCCCGGACCTGGCGATCTTCGCTACAAGAACCGTGCCAGCTCGCGGTGGCAGCGATGCAGCGTCTATTTCTTCGACTTTTTCCGTCCAGAACTCGCGGCGGCTCGCTCCGGGGCCTTTCCCTTTTTGGGCTTCTCGGCGATGTGCATCGTTTCATCGGCCTCGATCTGCCGCTCCGCACGGCGCCAATGCTCCTCGTGCCTGCCGTGCGGTTGCCCCTCGGCTTCCCAAAATAAATAGGCGCGTTGCTCGATACGCTTTTGCCTCACCAAATCCATCGGAAATTCCCCCAAGCTTCCGCGCGCGCAACCTAAGCCCTGCCGGTTGCGCCGCAAAATACCCGCGCCCCGCCTCGGGAGCGCGGCTTGCCGGCCGTGCGCCTGCGCTCGTAGGATGGCGAATTGGCCTGTTCGAAAAACGGGAATCGCCATGCCGCACCTGACAACCGACGACGGAATCCGCCTCTATTACGAGGAGACGGGCAGTGGTACCCCGATCGTGTTTGTCCATGAATTCGCGGACGACTATCGCGGTTACGAAGCACAGATGCGGTATTTCGGGCGGCGCTATCGCGCTATCGCCTATAATGCCCGCGGGTACCCGCCCTCCGATGTTCCGGAAGACCCGGGGCGCTATTCGCAGGAGCGGGCGCGCGACGACATTCGCGCCGTTCTCGACGCGCTCGCGATCGAGAAAGCCCATATCGTCGGCATTTCGATGGGCGGCTTTGCGACCCTCCATTTCGGCTTGGCTTACCCCGAGCGCGCCTTGTCGCTGGTCGTCGCCGGCTGCGGTTACGGCGCCGAGCCGGGGAAGCGCCAGCAGTTCCATGACGAAACGGCAAAGACCGCGGCGCTGATTGAGAATGCCGGCATGCAGATCGCCGCACAGACCTACGCGATCGGCCCGTCGCGCGTCCAATTCCAGAACAAGGACCCGCGCGGCTGGGCCGAATTCGCGGCCAACCTGGCTGAGCATTCGACCTTGGGCTCGGCGAACACGATGCGCGGCGTCCAGGCGCGCCGGCCTTCGCTGTGGGATTTGACCGACCGCATGCGCAATCTCGAGGTGCCGACCCTGGTCATGACCGGCGACGAGGACGACCCCTGTCTCGAACCGGGACTCTTGATGAAGCGGACGATCCCGACGGCCGCGCTCGTGGTGTTCCCGAACACCGGGCACGCGGTGAACCTGGAGGAGCCGGACCTCTTCAACCGGACCTGCGCCGATTTCTTTCGCCAAGTCGAGAGCGGCCGCTGGCCGCGCCGCGACCCGCGCTCGCTCACCGGCTCGATCCTCGGCGTAAGGTGATTGCGGAACCGGAATTTACGCTCGGCATCGAGGAGGAGTATTTCCTCGTCGATCGGGCGACGCGCGATGTCGTCGGCGACCCGCCCGATGGCATGCTGGCCGAGTTCGAGGCGCTGCTCGGCGCCCAGGTGAGCCCCGAATTTCTGCGCTCGCAAATCGAGATCGGGACCCGGGTCTGCGCAAGTCTCGACGAGGCGCGGGCCGAGCTGCGGCGGCTGCGGGGCGGGATCGCGGCAGTCGCGGCGCGCCATGGCATGGCCCCGATTGCCGCGGCGACGCATCCGTTTGCGCGCTGGGAAGCGCAGAAGACCACCGAGCGCGTCCGCTACCAGAGCCTCGAGAGCGATCTGCAAGGCGTCGGACGGCGGCTCGCGATCTGCGGGATGCACGTCCATATTGGCATCCCCGACGACGAGCTGCGCATCGATCTCTTAAGCCAGGCCTCGTATTTCCTGCCGCATTTGTTGGCATTATCGACCTCGTCGCCGTTCTGGCAGGGCGACAATACGGGGCTCAAATCCTACCGGCTCGCTGTGTTCGACGAGATGCCCCGCACCGGCACCCCCGAGCGGTTCGCCAGCTGGGGCGAATACCGCCGGCACGTCGACATTCTGGTCGGCGCCGGGCTCATCGAGGACGCCACGAAATTGTGGTGGGATTTGCGGCCGAGCGACCGCTTTCCGACCCTCGAAATGCGCATCACCGACTGCTGCACGACATTGGAAGACACGCTGTCGATCGCAGCCGTGTTCCGCTGCCTATTGCGCATGCTGTGGCGCTTGAAGCGCGAAAACCAGCGCTGGCGGCTCTATGCGCGCATGCTGATCGACGAGAACCGCTGGCGCGCGCAGCGCTACGGGTTCGACCAGGGTCTCGTCGATTTCGGCCGAGGAGCGATCGTCCCCTTCGCCGAATTACTCGAGGAAATCCTAACGCTGATCGACCAGGACGCCCGTCATTTCGGCTGCGTCGAGGAGGTCGCGCAGGCCCGCGACATCCTTGCCCGCGGGACTAGCGCCGATCGCCAGCTCGCCGTCTTCGAACAAGCGCTAGCAGAGGGCGCGGCGCGCGACGAGGCGCTGATCGCGGTCGTCGATTGGCTGATCGCCGAAACAGTACCGGGATTTAGCTACCGTAGCGCTACAGGTATCGACAATGCGGTCGCATCCAACGGGTGATCACCAGAGGCGGGCACAGGGTTCACGGCATCAGCTGTGCTCTACAGTTTGCGCGGCGGCATCCAGCGCCGCGGCGATGGTCTTGGCCGCGGTCTGGTCCAGTGGGCCCCGCCGCAGGCGCAGACGCAGCGCGAGCTTCAGGTTCTCCATCCCGCGCACGACGGGTGCGGGCACGCCCTCAGGGCGGCCCGCACCCGCAGAGCCGATCCGGGAGAAGAGAGCATCTACGGCCGCGCGATTGGCGGTCAGAAATGCCTCCCCCTCCTGTGCGATACGGTAGCGCTTGCGCGTGCCGGCTTCGCTTTCGGGCACGGTGTAGCCCATGTCCTCCAGCCAGGAGAGCGTCGGATAAATCACGCCCGGGCTTGGGGTGTAGCTGCCGGCCATCCGCTCCTCGATGTCTTTTATGAGCTCGTAACCGTGGCGCGGCTGTTCGGCAATCATGGCAAGAACAACAAGCCGAAGCTCTCCGTAGTCGAAGAGCCGTCCGCCACGCCGGCCGCCGCCGTGATGGTCATGATGGCGTCGATGATGCCCCCCGCGACGGCGATCCGCCAGGTCATCGGGGTGGGCGAAACGACGGTCTGAACCGTCTCTGTGTCGATGTTTCATCGCCACCCGACATAAGTCTCGATATATCTAATGTCAAGATATAACTAAAACGATCCATAGCAAATGTGATACGGCCCGGGCGCGATACCCGCAGACCGTTGGCTGGGGCCGCGAGCGTCATTATCGCGGAGGCAAGTTGACAATCCATTAGCTAGCGGCGCACCTCGTCGGCGAGGGCGCCCCGCTCCCACTCTTCTCGCACCAGAGGATCTTCCTCCCGACCCAGCCGCTCGGCGCGCTCTGCCGCGCATTGGGCCGGCGCCAGCTGACTGAATGCCCAGACCGCAGTGGCGCGAACGAGCGGGGAATGGTCGTCGAGGCTGCGCCGTACCGTGGCTAACAACTCCGGCTCCCCCGGGGTCGCGTTGCCGATCGCGATCAGCACATTGCGGACAAACCGGTCTGCGGCCGGTGCGCTTGATAGGGGATCTGCCGAACATTGCGCGGAATGCGGCATCGTCGAGTGCCGCCAGCTCGGCCAGCCGCGGCGCCGTCAGCTCCGCGCGCGGCAGAAAATCGGGCCCGGTCGCGGCTCGGGCGAATTTGTTCCACGGGCAGACCGCGAGGCAATCGTCGCAACCATAAATGCGATTGCCGATCAGCGGGCGCAGCTCAAGGGGGATCATCCCCTTGTGCTCGATCGTCAAATACGAAATGCAGCGCCGCGCATCGAGCCGATGGGGCGCCGGAAACGCCGCTGTCGGACAAGCATCGAGGCAGCGACGGCACGAGCCGCAGTGATCATTTTCGGCGGCATCGGGCTCGAGCGCCGAGGCTCAGATAGATCTCGCCGAGAAATAGCCAAGAGCCGAACTGCCGTGAGACCAGATTGGTGTGCTTGCCCTGCCAGCCCAGCCCGGCGCGCTCGGCAAGCGGCTTTTCCATCACCGGCGCCGTATCGACAAACAGCTTGAGCGCGCCCGGCCAGCGCCCCTCGATCCAATGCGCCAGCGCCTTCAGTCGGCGCTTCAGAGTGTCGTGATAGTCGCGGCCGCGCGCATAGACCGAAACGACGCCACGGTCGCGCCTTTCCGCCAGCGCCAACGGGTCGTCCTCGGGGGCATAATTGACGCCGAGCACGACGACGGTGCGTGCTTCGGGCCACAGCGCTTGCGGATCGCCGCGCCGCGCCGCGGTGCCGGCGAGCCAGCCCATGTCGCCGTGATAGCCGCGAGCAATGAATTCGCCGAGCCCGGCGCGCGCCTCGGCATCGAGATGTGCCTCGGCAAACCCGATCGCATCGAAACCGGAGGCAAGCGCCCGATCTCGGATGGCCTCGCGGATCGGATCGGCCATGCCGTCCTTCAGCCTCGCCCGCGATAGGGGGCGACGCCCGGATCGGGAAGCCACAGCCCGGTGGGCGGCTCGCCGGTCTGGTAGAATATGTCGATCGGGATGCCGCCGCGCGGGTACCAATAGCCGCCGATCCGCAGCCATTTCGGAGTCAGAGTGCCGACCAGCTTGCGCGCGATCGCCAAGGTGCAGTCTTCGTGAAAGGCGCCGTGGTTGCGAAACGCACCGAGATAAAGCTTCAGTGACTTGCTCTCGAGGATCGTCCCCTCCGGCACATAGTCGATGACGAAGTGGGCGAAATCGGGCTGACCGGTCACCGGGCAAAGCGAGGTGAATTCGGGGCAGGTAAAGCGCACCGCATAGAGGAGCCCAGGATGCGGGTTGGGCACCGTCTCGAGCACCGCCGCGTCGGGCGATTCCGGTAATGCCGAGCGGTGTCCGAGGTGGGTGAGAGCGTTCTCATCCCTGCGCTCTCGAAACCGGTCGGCAAACGGCGGCGAAATGAACCCGTATCGATCGCCGCCCGCATCGCCGCCATCAGATCGGCATAATACCAAAGGTTGTGCGCAGTCAGCAGCATGCTCCCGAGGATCTCGCCGGCGCGGCTGAGATGGTGGAGATAGGCGCGGCTGTAACCGGTGCAAGCGGGGCAGCGGCATTCCGGGTCGAGCGGCGCCGGATCGTCGGCGTGGCGGGCGTTGCGCAAATTCACAACGCCTCGCCGGGTGAAGGCTTGCGCGGTGCGTCCCGAGCGCGTCGGCAATACGCAATCGAACATGTCGATCCCGCGCGCCACGGCGCCGACGAGATCGGCAGGTTTCCCGACCCCCATCAGGTAGCGCGGGCGGTCCTCGGGTAGGGCCGGAACGGTCGCGTCGAGCACCGCGAAGGTCGTCGCCTGCCCTTCGCCGATCGCCAGCCCCCCGACCGCATAACCATCGAAGCCGATGCCGACCAGCTTCGCGGCGGAGCGCAGGCGCAGCTCCGGGTGTACCCCGCCCTGGACGATCCCGAAGATGCCGTGACCCGGCCGCTCGACAAAAGCACGGCGCGAGCGTTCGGCCCAACGCACCGACAACTCCATAGAGCTCTCGACTGCCTCAGGCGGCGAGGGGTAGGGCGTGCACTCGTCCAACGCCATCGTTATGTCGGCGCCGAGCAGATGCTGGATCGCGATCGACCGTTCCGGCGTCAGCTCGTAGAGGCTGCCGTCGAGATGCGAGCGAAAGGTGACGCCGGTCTCGGCGATGGTCCGGCGGGCCGCCAATGACATGACTTGAAAACCGCCGGAATTGGTCAGGATCGCATATGACCAATTCATAAAGCGGTGCAGGCCACCGAGCGTCGCTATGCGTTCCGCCCCCGGGCGCAGCATCAGGTGATAGGTGTTGCCGAGGACGATCCGCGCGCCGGTTGCCGCCACCCCCTCAGGGGTCATCGCCTTGACCGTGCCGGCGGTGCCGACCGGCATGAACACCGGCGTTTCGACGGCGCCGTGAGCGGTCGTCAGCCGCCCGCGCCGCGCCGCGCCGTCGCGCGCCAGCACCTGGAAGCCGATCATTGCGGGACAAGGGCTAATAGGTTTGCAACGCGCGTTGTACCTCGACCACGTCGTCGGTTAACCACAGAGCGAGCGGCGCGCCGCCGCTAGGTCAAAGGCGAGATTACGGGCCGTTTTGGATTTTGACGACGTCCTGCGCGAAGATCATTTCCTCGCTTCCCACCCGGACGGGGTCGTCGGGCGAGGAGAGGTAGCGCGCGAAGAGCCAGACCCCGTCGAGCGGGTTGGAGACGATTTCCGCAGTTGCGCCATCGACGAGGGCGATCCGGGTGCCGGGCTCCAGCAGTCGGATATTGACGGGGCCGCTCATTCCGCGGCCCGCGCGACCCGCCAGGTGGCGAGCTTGTCCCAGCTGTCGGCCTCCATAAACTCGGCCCAGCGCCGGTAGAGGTTGCGCAGATTGTGCTCGCTGGACTTGGCCTCGGTGATGTCCGTGACCGTGCCCGGAATATGCAGCCCCTGCCATTCGTATCTCTGGGTCTCGAAGCCGAGGCCCTGCTCGTAGCTGTAGGGGTAGCGCCGCGCAATCGTTCCGCGGCTGGCGGCATGCGCGTAATTCCAGTTTTCCATGTCGTCCTGCTCGGTCATGCCTGCGGGACCGGAATAGCGGATGTAATAATCGCGCAGGAAATCCTTGACCTCCGATGGCGCCGCACTGTCGACCATATACCAGCGCCAGACTTCGGTCTGGTGCGGCCCGCGGGGATGCCAGACGGCGATCGTGCGCGGCTGGCGCGGATGCAATGCCGTGTTCGGGAAGATCTCTCCGGGGCTGCCGATGACGCGGGCCCATTCGCCTCGCTTTTTGCGGCGCTCTCCTTCGCAATGCGCGAAATATTCGGCCACTACCGGGGAGTACTGATAAGAGGGCGGCATCGGCTGGTTTTTGGGGAACAGGTACACCCCGGTCTGATGGCCGCGGTCGTAGAACGCGACGTGGAGGCGGCGCGCCATCTCGCGCTCCTGCATGTCGCGGCGGCCGCTGCCGCTGGGGCCGATGCCGACCAGATCGACCGAGCGGTGGCTGATGTTGTGGTAGCTGTCGCCGCAGAAATTCTCCGCCGGGAATTTCCAGTTGCACGGGATCAGCCATTTCTGGATACCGCCCAGTATTTCTGTGCCGCCCTCGCTGCCGTCCCAGCCGTCCAGCGTCAGATCGAGATAGCGGACAAAATCGCCGAGATATTCGAGAAAGGGCGGCGCCGCAGGGTCCCAGCTGGCCCACACCGTGCCCTTGTAGAGGCAGAGCTGCGGCACCTCGACCAGACCCCATTTCGATTTGTCGAGCTTCTCGTGGTAAGCCTCGCGGAAATAGGGGACCCCGACCAGCTTGCCATCGGTGCCGTAGCTCCAGCCGTGGTAGGGGCACGTGAAAACCGGCGTGCTGCCCTCGTCGTAGCGGCACACCTTCATGCCGCGGTGACGGCACGAATTGAGAAAGACATGGACCTTGTCCGCCCGGTCGCGGCACAGGATTACCGATTCCTCGCCCATCCCCGAGACAAAGAAATCGCCGGGCTTTGGGATCTGGCTCTCATGGCCGACAAACAGCCAGGCCCGGGCGAAGAGCCGCTCTAGCTCTTCCTGGTAAATCTCCTCGTTGACAAAGATCTCGCGGCTGATCTGCCCCGCCTTCATTTCCACGAGACCCTTCCGGTACCCTTCCGTTGCCATGCCGATGTTCTCCTATTTAATCACAATGAGGCGGTGAGACGGTGAGGTCACGCCACCGTCTCACCGCCTCATTGTGATATTTTCAAAAGAAGAAGGTCAGGTTCTTGGTCAGCAGGACGTTCTGGTCCAAGACGATCTTGCGGCGCGCGATCTGCCATTGGCCGTCGACCCGCCGCAGCAGATCCTCGCGTTTGCCGACAAGGATGTCGGTCTCGGTCTGGACCCGGTTGCGGTAGATCAGGAACCGGCATTTGACGGTGACCTCCTGCGGCTCGGCAGCTGAGGGATTGACCTCGATGAGCCGTACATTGGAGACCATATGCGAGATGCGGGAAACTGGCTCCTCGGCCCAATGCATTCCGGTCAGGATCTGCTTGACGCGCCGCGTCAGGGTCTCCTTGCCTTCGTCGAACCAGTTGATGTCCTGGCCGGCGCGGGTGAATTCACGCTCCGCCTCGCCGACCTTGACGTTGCGGCGCATCGGCATCCAGTAGCGCACATCCTCGGCAATCAGCGCCAGCCAATTCTCATAGTGCCGCTCGTCCAGCAGATCCGCCTCGCGGTAGAGGAACTCCTCGATTTCCTGCTTCAGGAGCAGGCGGGTGAGCTGTTCGTCTTTGTTCATTGCAGTCGGACGGCCTTGTTCATTGCAGTCGGACGGCCTTGGACCCCCGCTTTCGCGGGGGTGACGGGGACTCAGTTACTCCGCCGCAGCGCGCTGTGCGGTCAGTTCGGCGTCCCAGGGCCCGGGGAAGCGGCCGCGGTTCATCATGTCGGCGGCGAAGATCTGCTCCTGCCGCGGCCACTCCTGACGCGGCATTTCGTAATAGACCTCGATGCCGTTGCCGTCCGGGTCATGGAAGTAGATGCCCAATGAGACGCCGTGGTCGGCCACCCGGATCGGCACATTCTTGTCCTTGATGCGGTGGTAGAAATCCTTCAGATCGTCGAGGCTCTCGACCCGCCACGCCACGTGGTTGAGCCCGACCTGCCCCTTCTGCGGGCCGGGCGCGTCGTCGCCCAATTGCATCAAGGCGACTTCGTGCGACTGGTCGAGATCGGCCGCCATAAAGGCCGCCCAGCCGGGACGCTTGTGGTAGGTGTGCAGCCCCAACACCTCCTCGTACCATTTCGTGCGAGCGCTCGGCGTCGCGGACGTAGATGTTGACGTGTCCCAGATACATCGGCCGGTGAGTCATCTCTTCTCCTCCTTCATTCAGCGTCCTCATCGCGCCCGAGGAACTCCAGGACGCGGTCCATTACTTCCTTCTTCGGGTAGATCGACGCCAGCGCGCGGGCTCGCGTCAACGGGTCACTGGCAAAAAACCGCTCGTACAATACCTGGCGGCTGCCGAACGATGTGCCGGCGATGTCCCAGGCCAGGCGGAACAATTTTACCCGGTCCTTTGCCGGCGAATTGTCGGTCGCCAGATACTGCTCTATCCACGGTTCGAGCGGCCCCTTCATATCCGCCTCGGTCGGGGTCAGCATAAAGCTGCTCGATCCTAAGAGCTGCAATATCTCGACCATCCGCGGGTAGGCGGTCATGAACAGGTTGCGCGGGCTCTCGACCATCAGCAGGTCGGGGCACATCACCCCCCATTCGTCGAGCTGCGCATCGGCCTCGGCGGCGCGCATGCAGGCGCGGGTCAGCTGGGTGTAGAGCATCAATTCGCCGATGCGCTCCTCAACATTCGGCAGCTGCGAATTGCCCAGTGTCTGGGTCATCAGCAGCGCCACACCCAGTACGAACTCGGCCTTGGCGAGGTTTTTGACGGCCCCTTGATGGGCCGAATGGGCTGAGGAATGCGTGAGATTGGCGGTGCGGTTGAGCAGGTCCACATCACCCAGCAGGAAGACGCGCTCCCACGGCACCAGCACATCGTCGAAAAAGACGGCGCAATCCATCTCCTCGAAGCGCGAGCCGAGCGGGTGGTCGAAATGCGACCGCCCCAAATCGAAGCTCTCGCGGCACAGGAATTTGAGACCCGGTGTGCCGCACGGGATCGCAAAGCTGACCGCGAACGGGCTGTGGTTCTCGGTGTGCCGCCCCATCCGTGGCGAATAGACGCCGATCTCGTCGGCGAGCGGTCCCAATGTCGCGAGAATCCGCGCGCCGCGCACGACAATGCCGGCATCGGTCTCGCGCACGACCTGCAATGCCGTCCCTTCTTCGAGGTTGAAGACGCCGGAAATGGTACGGCTGCGCTGCAGGTTGATCAGCGAGTGGGTCAGGGTCAGGTCGTTTTCGCGGATGTATTCGTAATAGCGCCGCATGTTCTCGGCGAATTCGGGACGCCCCATCCCTTGCGCGAAGTAATCCGCCGCGCCAGCCCATGCGGCGTAGGTCACATTCATGAAATCGGGGGAGCGGCCCATCATGCCGCAGGTGGTCCGCGCCCAATTGAGCATCATGGCGCGGCGCGTTTCGAGATCCTCGCGGGTGCGCGGAATGATGAACGACAGCCCGACCCGGTCGCCGGTGGTCGGCGAGACATAGGTCATCTCGTCCCGTAGCTTCGGGTCGCACTGCATGTCATAGAGCGAAGCTATGGCGCGCGCGCCGCCCCGCAGGCCGGGATGGCGCGTTGGGTCCTTGACCCGCTCGCCTTCGAGCCACACCTCCCGCTCCTGCTCGCGCAACCCCGCGAGATATTGTCTTCCCGTCCGCGCCGGCATCACGCCTCCCGTCGACAGTGGGGCCAGGGCGAAAAGCCTACGCCAAGCCCGCCCTAAAGGCCAGCGCCGACCTCGCGCACCCCGGCCCTGCGGTCATCCGGCGGAGATCGTCGGCGAGACGGCGTCGGCGCCGGCCGACATCACTTCGCGGCCGAGCTGGAGCGACCAGTGGCTCTCGGCGCCGAACTCATGCGCCGCAGGATCGGCAGATGCGCGGTCATGCGGCCGACCGCTTCGGCGATGCGCAGCTCCGGATCGGAGCCGGCGCAGCGCACCAGCTCGATGAGCAGCTGGAAGGAGCTGATGAACCGTTCGGGCCCGCGGCGCTCAAAGGCGAGTTCGCTCGTAACCTGTTGCCAGCCCTCGCCTTCCCTGCCGACCAGCCGGTCCGCCGGCACGAACACCCGGTCGAGCACGATCTCGGTGAAGTCGTGCTCGCCGGCGAGGTTGATGATCGGCCGGATCGTGACCCCCGGCGCCTTCAGTCGAGGATCAGCTGGCTGAGGCCGCGTTGGCGGTCGTTTTCAGCCGGCGAGGTGTGTGCGCACGAGCGTGATCGTGAAATGCGACTCATGCGCATAGCTCGTCCACACCTTGGCGCCGGTGACCTCGTAGCCGCCCGCGACAGGGGTTGCGCGGGTGCGGATTGACGCGAGGTCGGAGCCAGAATCGGGCTCGCTCATGCCGATGCAGAAAAAGACCTCGCCACGCGTAATACCAGGCAGGCGAGCCGCTGCTCCTCGGTGCCAAAGCGCAAGAGGAGCGGCGCGCTTTGCCGATCGGCGATCCAGTGCGAGCCGACCGGAGCGCCGGCCGCCAATAATTCCTCGGTCACGACATAGCGTTCGGGTATGCTGCGCTCGCCGCCGCCATAGCACTTGGGCCAGGTCATGCCGATCCAGCCGCGGGCGCCGAGCCTCCGGCTGAACTCGGTCGACCGATGACTGCCGAAATCGCTGTTCGGCACCCACAGCCCCGCCGCCAGCTCCCCGGCGATAAACTCGCGCACCTCGCCCCTGAGCGCCTCGCATTCGCGCGGCAGCTCGATCGGGTCGAAACGGAAGGCGGCACTCATTTCTTGCGGAACATACTTCGCGGGGCCGACCTCACAACCTGCGCACTCTCTCTTGTCCGACACCTCCATCGCCCTATATACGATGCATCAATTGATCAATGCATCGGAATCCGGGATGGATCGCCGCATCGACGCCCACATTGCCCGCACCCAGTTCGGGCAGATCATGGACCTCGCGACCAAGAACAACGAACGCTTCATCGTCGACCGGCGCGGCGATCCGGCCGTCGTCATCATGAGCGTGCAGGATTTCATCCGCACTGCCGCGCCGCCGCCCGACTGGCTGCAGAAAGCCTGGAGCGGTGCCAAGCGGCGCGGGCTCGATAGCCTGACGCGCGCTGATATCCACGCCGAGATCACCGAATACCGGCGCAAAGAGGACCCCGTCACTTCCGGCAGGACGAAGTGATCCGTGCGGTCATCGACACCAATGTGCTTGTCTCCGGTCTTCTGTCTCCCGCGGGCAACGAGGCGCTGATCCTGCTCGCGATCAATCAAGGGCTGGTGCGGCCCTGCTTTTCCGAGGTCATCCTTGCGGAATACGCGGCAGTGCTCGTGCGGCCGAAATTTGCATTTCCGCTGGACGAAATCGAGGCGGTGCTTGCTATGTTCCGCAGCAAGGGGGAGTTCTTCCTGCCCGACGTTTCAGCGGCCATCTCTGCCGATCCGGCCGACACCAAGTTTCTGCACTGCGCACAGGCAGCCCAAGCGGATTACCTCGTCACCGGCAACAAGCGGGATTTCCCGAACGCATCCTATGGCCCGACCCGCGTCGTTAATGCCAGTGAGCTGCTCAGCCGGATCACGTTCGAGATCTGATTGCACAAGCCAACTCTTCTCCTCTGGCTCGCCTCGTGCACCGATCGTCGCGGACAACGAAAAGATTTTTCCAAGAATCTCAGGATCCTTCTTGAAATTTGATTATTGTCCAATAATCTGAATGTTTTGTGAAATCTGAAAAGTAGGTCAAACATGGCTACCGGTTCCGAGATCACCTCCCTCCTGAAGGATGTGACGCTCGAAGGCGCAGTGATCATCCCGAAAAAAAAGCTGCTTTGGCTCGTCGGCGCAAAGGCTGACTGGCCAGGCGCTTGGGAAAAATTGCTTGGCTTTTGGGCCGAGATAGAACAAGCACCGGATACGTTGTACGGCATCGAAGTCTACGACAAAATTATCCTGTCGATGAAGACAGACTGCCCTTGGGAACGTGTCACGAAGTGGGCGGGAAAATAAGTTTACCTGTATTTGGGGCGCTGCGCTCAGGCCTACGCCCGAGGCCTGAACAAGGTGCCTCTTGCTGCCGTACCCCTTAGTTGCCGGCGGGCTCACAGGCCGGGGTTTTCATCGACGTTGCCGTACATTAGCAGCGGCCTTGATTCCCACTGCTGGGTTGAGGCGCAAACGGGTCGGGAGAGAAGTATGACCTACAACCATATTCGGGTGACGCCGCTCGCGACCCTTGTTGGCGGCGAGATTTCCGGCGTCGATCTCGCCGTGCCGCCGGGCGAGCCGGGATTGGCCGAGATCCGGCGGGCGTTGGGCGAATACGGGGTCGTGTTCTTTCGCGATCAGCAGCTGACGCCGGAGCAGCATATCACGTTTGCGCGCTGTTTTGGCGCGATCGACGTCAACCGCTTCTTTGCCGCGGTGCCGGGCTACCCGACGATCGCCGAGGTGCGCAAGGAGCCGGAGCAGCAGCGCAATATCGGCAATGGCTGGCACACCGACCACTCTTATGACGAGGCGCCGGCATTGGGGTCGATGCTCTATGCACGCGAGGTGCCGACAACCGGCGGCGACACATTGTTCGCCAGCATGTATGCAGCCTACGAGGCGTTGTCCGACGGTCTGAAATCGACGCTCGAAGGGCTCCGGGCAGTGCATTCGAGCCGCCACGTCTTCGGCCCCGCCGCGGCGGGGAGGCGGGGCGACCTCGAGGGGCGCATTCGCAATGCCCAGCTGGCGACGCAGGACGCCGTCCACCCGGTCGTCATCCGGCATCCCGACACGGGCCGCAAGGTGCTGTACGTTAATCCGGGGTTTACCGTACGCTTCGACGGCTGGACCGAGGAAGAGTCGCGCCCATTGCTCGATTATCTCTACCGCCACGCGGTGCGGCCCGAATTCACCTGCCGTTTCCAGTGGCGGGAAGGCTCGCTGGCCTTCTGGGACAACCGCTCGACCTGGCACTTCGCCGTCAACGACTACCACGGCGAACGCCGCCTCTTGCACCGCATCACGATCGCCGGCCAGAGGCTGAGCTGAGGCCCTCACCCGCCCTAGGCCCCGCGGGCTGGCCCCCTCTCCCACACCGTGGTGCAGAATAAATAATTGATTGCGACTTTAGCGCGAACTCTGCTATCGTCATCCGCATGGATCTATTGTGGTTCACAGCGCCAAGGCGCAGTTCCGGAAGAGCGGAGGATCAGCCAGGAACAGCGATCGCCGCTGCTGTTTTTTTCGGCACCTTAGCGCTGCGACCAAGGATTTCTGCGGAGCACACGAGGTTCGAGGCTGATAAATTCGACGGAAGAACAGCAAAAACAGGGAGGCCGCGGCCGCGCGGGATAAGAAAACGCGCGACCCAGACCATGCTCACGGGATCAGCACCGCGGCGCCCTGCAATGCGCCGTTGCGCAGATCGGCGAGTGCGTCATTCGCGCGGGCGAGCGGGTAGGTGACCGTCTCCGTCCTGATACCGGCCTCGGGCGCCAGCGCCAGGAATTCCTCGGCGTCGCGCCGGGTCAAATTGGCGACCGAGCGCAGCACCCTTTCCTCCCACAAGATGCAGTACGGGAAGGACGGAATGTCGCTCATGTGGATGCCGCCGCAGACGACAGTGCCGCCCTTCTTCGTAGCGGCGAGGGCCGCCGGCCCCAGCGCACCGACCGGGGCGAAGATCAAGGCCGCGCCGAGCGGCTCAGGCGGCAGCTGGTCCGAGCCCCCGGCCCATTCCGCGCCCAGCGAACGGGCGAAATCCTGTGCCGCGAGGTCACCGGGGCGGGTGAAGGCAAATAGCCGGCGGCCTTGGTGGCGGATCATCTGCGCCACGATGTGGGCGGCGGCGCCAAAGCCGTAGATCCCGATCAGCGCGGCGTCCCCGGCCATGCGCAAGGTGCGGTAGCCGATCAGCCCGGCGCACATCAGCGGCGCCGCCTCGACATCGCCATAGCGGTGGTCGATGGCAAAGCAATAACGCTGATCGGCGACGGTCAGCTCGGCATAGCCGCCATCGATCTGGTAGCCGGTGAAGCGGGCACGGTCGCACAAATTCTCGCGGCCCGAACGGCAATACTCGCAAACGCCGCAGGTCCAGCCGAGCCACGGCACGCCGACCCGGTCGCCAATCGCGAAACGCTCGACCGATTCTCCCTTTTCGACGACTGTGCCGATGATCTCGTGCCCAGGCACCAGCGGCAGTTTCGGGTCGGGAAGCTCGCCGTCGACGACGTGCAGATCGGTCCGGCACACCGCGCAGGCCCGCACCGCGATCAACACCTGGTGCGGCCCGGGGCGCGGGGGCGGAAGCTCGACCCCGGCGAGGGGGCGGCCCGCGGCGGTGAGTACTTGTGCCCGCATGAGCCTCTCCATTAGTAGTGCTCGGCGTGAAGCAGCAGCATGATAACGCCTACCTGGAGGCGGCGCTCTATTCGCCGGTAAAGAAGTTCCTCGAAGGGCAAGGGTACGAGGTCAAGGGCGAGGTCAGAGGCTGCGATCTCGTCGCCCGGCGCGGCGACGAGCCGCCGATCATCGTCGAGCTCAAACTGCGCTTCAACCTGCCGCTAGTCTTGCAGGGGATCGACCGGCTGGCGTTGACGCAGCGGGTCTATCTCGCGGTCCCGCGACCCGTGCGGCATGCTCGGGGCGGGCTGCTCGCGCCGGAGCGGCCCGAGATCCGCAAGCTGTGCCGCCGGCTCGGATTGGGGCTGATCCTGGTCGGCCTCGCCCGGAAGACGGTCGAGGTTTTGGAGGAGCCCGTGCCCTATCGGCCGCGCCAGGCGAAGTCGCGGGCTTTGCGGCTGTTGGATGAATTTTCCCGCCGCGTCGGCGATGCGAATGTCGGCGGGACGGTTGGCGTGCCGCTCGTCACCGCCTATCGCCAGGACGCCTTGCGTTGTGCGCGCGCCCTCGCCCGCAGTGGGCCGCTGCGGGTCGGCGCCTTGCGCACAGCGGCGGAAGTGCCGAGGGCCGCGCGCATCCTGCAGCGCAATGTGTACGGCTGGTTCGATCGGATCGAACGGGGGACTTACCGCCTGACAACCGAAGGGGATCAGGCGTTGAGCCGTTTCGCCGATGCGATCCCGGCTATCCCGCCATGATTACCGACTACGGCGAAGAACGGCAGCGCAGCCTGGTTCTCGATTATTTCGGGAATGACGCGCGGATTTGGGTGCTGCGCCGGGCCGAGATCTTCGGCGCTGCGATTTTCGTCGTCGATTTCGACCGGGGGCCGCGCAATTTCCGGACCCTGGGCTCGTTCGGTGCCGGAACCCAGGTCACCGAGCAATCGAGCATGGATCTGCTCTATCCCTCCCGCCTCGTCTTTCACTACGAGCGGCTGATGTCGCTGGCCTTCGCGATGAGCGCGCGATCCATCAATGCGCTGCTGCTCGGGGTGGGCGGCGCGGCAATGTGGCGGTTTATGCGCGCCTATATGCCGGATTGCTCGCCGACCCTCGTCGATTCGGACGAGACCATCATTGCGACTGCCCGCCGGTGGTTCTACCTGAAGCAGCCGGTCGTGCTCGACACGGCGCAACGATTTCTTGCGGGGTCGAGCGCCCGCTATGACGTGATCCTCGTCGATCTATACGGTCCCAGCGGCCCTGCCGACAGCGAGGAAGCTTTTTGGACGCGCTGCCTCGATGCCCTGGCGCCCGGCGGCTGTCTGGCCAACAACTGGGCCGACTTCGCCGTCAACCCCAACGTCCGGTCGATGGCCGAGTCCCTCTCCACCGTCGCGCGGGCCCGCGGTATCGAGCCGATCTTCGTGACCCGCCGCGGCTTCCGCGACAATCTGGTCCAGTACGTGCCCTCGGTGCCCGAGATCGGTGCCGAGGCTCTGACCGATGTTCTCGAACGCCTCGTCCGGGAGCGCCACGTCCCCGACCGCGGCCGCGGGATCCTCGAAAACTGTATCGTCGGCACCCGCTTCCCGATCGCGTGAACGAAATACCGTTACAAAAAGCTGTAGGGGTCGATGTCGATTTGGATGCGGGCGGAGCCGGCGGTGAGGACGCGGGAGAGCCAATCGCGCAAGATTGCCTGGAGGCGCACGTCGCGGCCCGCTTTGACGAGAAACCGGCGGCGGTGGCGGCCGCGCAATATGGCGAGCGGCGCGGGGGCCGGCCCCAGCACTGTGACGCCGGGCAATTGCGGTGCGGCACGCGACAGGGCGCGGGCGGTGAAATCGGCGGTTTCCGCATCGCCGGCACTGACGATCAGCGCCGCGAGCCGGCCAAACGGCGGCAGTCCGGCATGGCGGCGCGCCGCCGCCTCGGCCTCGAAAAACCGGTCGCGGTCACCGGCGGCGAGCGCCTTCATGACGGGCTGATCGGGCATATAGGTTTGGATCAGCACCCGGCCCTTGCGCTCGGCGCGGCCGGCCCGTCCGCCGACCTGGTGCAGCAGCTGATAGGTCCGCTCGGCGGCGCGCAGATCGCCGCCGGCGAGCCCGAGATCGGCGTCGACGACGCCGACCAGGGTCAGCATCGGAAAGTGGTGTCCCTTCGCGACGATTTGGGTCCCGATCAGCAGATCGTAGCGCCGCTCGGTCATCGCCTGGGCAAGCTCGGCCGCGGCGCGCGGGCCGGTCAGCTGATCGCTGACCATCAGCGCCGCCCGCGCCGCCGGAAAGCGCTCCGTCACCTCCTCGAGCAGGCGTTCGACCCCCGGTCCGCACGGCACCAAGGCGCCCGCCGCGAGGCATTCCGGGCAGCAGGCCGGCACCGCCTCGGCGTGGCCGCAATGATGGCACAAGAGGCGCCCGGTGAAGCGGTGCTCGACCAGCCACGCGGTGCAGCTCGGGCACTGGAAGCGATGGCCGCAGGCCCGGCACAAGGTCAAGGGCGCGTAACCGCGGCGATTGAGGAACAAGAGCGCCTGTTCGCCGGCCTCGAAGGTCACGGCGAGTTCGCCCACGAGTGGCGGCGAGAGAAAATGCCCGCGCTGGATGCGCTCGCGGCGCAGATCGACGAGCCGCACGACGGGAAGCTCGGCCGCCGCGTGGCGACGCGGCAGCGCGACGCGTTGGTAGCGGCCGCGGGCGACATTGACCACCGTTTCGAGCGACGGGGTGGCCGAGACCAGGATGATCGGGATGTCGGCCAGCGAGGCGCGCAGCACCGCCATGTCGCGGGCCTGGTAGATGACCCCGTCCTCCTGCTTGTAGGAGGGATCGTGCTCCTCGTCGACGATGACTAGCCCGAGCTCGGAGAACGGCAGAAACAGCGCCGAACGGGCGCCGACGACCACACGCGCGCGGCCGGCAGCGACGGCCCGCCAGGTATCTCGGCGATCGGCTGCCGTCATGTCGGAATGCCACTGCTTGGGGAATGCCCCGAAGCGCTGGCGGAACCGCTCCAGCCACTGTGCGCCGAGCGCGATCTCCGGCAACAGGACGAGCACCTGCCGTCCGGCGGCCAACGCCGCGGCGAGCGCGGCAAAATAGGTCTCGGTCTTGCCGGAGCCGGTGACCCCGTCGAGCACGGTCACCCGAAAGCCACCCGCCTCGACGCTGCCGACGAGCCGCTGCGCCGCAATCGACTGATCGGGCGAGAGTGCCGGACCCGATAGGCGCCAATCCGGAGAGGGGGATTCGGGTGCTTCGGCCGGAGCGAATCGCTCCTCGACAAGCCCCGCGCTGATAAGGTCCCGGACGACGCCGGTGCCGCAAGCGGCGAGCCGCGTCAGTTCGGCTGCGGGCATTGGCGGGCCGTTGCACAAGGCATCGAGCACCCGCAGCCGCGCGGGGGTCAGGCGCGTTTCCAATGCCGCACCGGCGAGTGCCGCCACTCCGGTTGGGGATGCCGCGCAAAGGCGCCTCGGCCGCGGCGACTGCAACGCCTCGGGGACGCTCATTGTCATGCGCAGTACCGAACCGGGCGGCGCCATCGTGTAGGCGGCGACGCGCTCGACAAACCGGCGCAATTCCGGCTGCAGCCGGGGAGTGGGCAACGTCTCGATGATCGGCTTCAGCCGCTCCCCGGGAACCTCGTCGGCGGCCCCGTCCCAGACAACACCCGCCAAGTTGCGTTGCCCGAGTGGCACGTTCACAAAGCTCCCGGGGTCCGGCGGCCATGTACCTTCCGGGACGAGGTAGTCGAGCGCCTCCGCGAGAGGCAACGGCAGCAGAACCCGAACCCGGCGAGCGGCAGCCTCCTGCTCGCCGGCGCCGATCGGCGTCGGCTCGCGGGAACTGGCATGATCGTCGGGCATCGGCTAAACTCGCTCCCGAGATGACGCGCGGCAAGGGTCCTCGGCCCGCCGCGCGTCGGGTCCGAGCGTAATTCAAGGTGGCTTCCGAATGCTTGCGTACCGCCCCGCCGCTGTGTTCTTGTTCGGCCGACGCCTCGGCGCCGCGCTGCGGAAATAGGCGTGGCCGATCGCCCGCAAGATCAGCCGAAGCCGCTGCGGGGCGGTCTGCCGGCGCCTGTGCGCCCAACCGAGACCGGCGCCCGCGAGGTCGTCGCCTATCTGCGCGAGCATCCGGATTTCCTCGACCGCCACCCCGATGCCTTGCGGCTGTTGCGCGCCCCCAGTCGGCTCGCCGGCGACGGCATTCTCGATTTTCAGCATTTCATGCTGGAGCGGTTGCGCAGCGATCTCACCCGGCTACAGGACGAGCAGAAGAGCCTGATCGCGACGAGCCGCGGCAATCTCGCAAGCCAGTGCCGCGTGCACAAGGCAGTGCTGGCGATGCTGCGGGCTCCGAGCTTTGAGCACCTGCTGCAAGTCGTCACCACCGACCTCGCCGTGCTGATCGACGTCGACATCATCTCTCTCGGTGTCGAGAGTTCGGCATCGCGCATGTCGCGCCTCCCGGTACACGGCATTCATCTTTTGCCCTCGGGAACCGTCGACCGGCTGCTCGGCCCCAACCGCGACACCCTGTTGTGCACCGATATCCAAGGCGACCCGGCGCTCTTTGGCGAGGCGGCCGGTCTCGTCCGCTCGCAGGCGCTGCTGCGGCTGTCCTTCAGCCGCTCGGCGCCGCTCGGGCTGATGTGCATCGGGACCCGCACGGCCGATACGTTTCAGCCCGGTCACGGCACTGAGCTTCTCAGCTTTCTCGCCCGTACGCTCGAGATCACGATCGCGCAGTGGCTCGATCGCGCCCGGTGACGGAAGAGAAAGCGAGTTTCCCGGCGCTGCCGGAACCGGTGCCGCTCGCGCGGTTTTCGGCGGCCGACGATCTGCGGGCCGCGATCGGATTATGGGCCGCCTGGCTCACCGGAGAGCGCCGCGCCTCGGCGCATACCGTTGCCGCATATGGCCGCGATCTCGGCTTTTTTCTCGATTTCCTGACCGAGCATCTGGGCGAGCTGCCGAGCCTGGCAGCAATCAATGCGCTGCGGCCCGGTGATTTCCGTGCCTATCTGGCCCGCCGTGCGCAGGAGGGGATCGAGCGCGCCTCCCTCGCCCGGGGGCTTTCGGTGCTGCGAGGGTTTGTGCGTTTTCTGCAGCGTCGCGGGCTCGCCGCCACGACGGCGCTCGCCGCGCTCCGCTCTCCCAAGCTGCCGCACAGCGTGCCGAAGCCGTTGACGGTCGAGGATGCCGCAGGCTCGCTCGACAGCGCGGTCCAGGTTGCAAAGAAGCAATGGGAAGGCAACCGCGACGCCGCGATCTTGACGCTTCTCTATGGCTGCGGCCTGCGGCTCTCCGAAGCGCTCGGGCTGAGCCGGGGCGAAGCTCCGCTCGGCGAGATGCTGGCTATCAACGGCAAGGGCGGCAAACACCGTCTGCTGCCGGTTTTGCCGGCCGTGCGCGAAGCGATGGCCGACTATCTCGCCGCCTGTCCTTATAAGCCCGCCAAAGACGGTCCACTCTTCGTCGGCAGCCGCGGCGGGCCGCTCAACCCGCGGATCGTGCAGCGCCAAATGGCCGCGCTGCGCGGTTTTCTCGGCCTCCCTGAAACCGCGACCCCGCACGCGTTGCGGCACAGCTTTGCGACCCATCTGCTCGGCGCCGGCGGCGATCTGCGCGCAATTCAGGAGCTGCTGGGTCATGCGAGCCTGTCGACCACCCAGCGCTATACTTCGGTCGAGACGGAGCGCTTGCTGGCCATTTACGATGCGGCACATCCTCGCGCTCATTTTCAGAGGGGATAAATCGGCATGGCTTTGAAGCGCATGGTTCTGCAGATCGGCATGGGAACCGATATCCGCGGTGCGGATTACACGAAAGCGGCGGTGCGTGCTCTGCGAGACGCGCTCTGGCACAACTCGTTGAGCGTCGCCGATGCGGTGGGGTTGCCCGTCAACTCGATGCAGGTCGAAGTGACCATCGGTGTCCCGCGCCCCGATCGAGTGGACAAGGAGGCGGTCTTGGCCGTGCTGCCGCATGGCACCGGAATGGTGCGCGTCGTCGAAGGCGGGCTGGAAATCCCCAACGAGGCTGGGACCAACACAACCGTCATTGCTAATGCCGCTGCGGTCGTGCGGCTCGAGATCGGTTGAGGGATGACCCATGGCAGCAAGACGCGTGATCCTGGAGATGGGGACCGGCAACGACTTGCATGGAGGCGAGTACACGAAGGCCGCGGTCCGGGCCGTGCAGGATGCGATTCATCACAGCTCGCTCACCTTGATCCGAACGCTTGGGCTCGATTCACGCAAAATGCAGGTCGAGGTTACGATCGGCGTGCAACATCCCGAAAAGGTCGATGCCGCCCTCGTAAAGAATACTCTGCCGCACGGCGAGGTCTCGGTAAAAGTGGTTAAAGGGGGTCTGGACGTGCCCGATGAGGAATCGGGTGATATTGCAGTGATCGCCAGCGCCGCCGTTGCGGTGAGGCTCGACCTGCCCCAGGCGCAATGAACCGGCGAAAGGAGGACGATATGCCCGAAGAACCTGGCGTTTTCGAGATCATCCATTCCCTGCGTGCGATGCGGCGGTTGAAGCCGGACCCGGTGCCCGATGATCTGATCCGTCAGATCCTCTTGGCGGGGCAAGCCGCAGCGAGCGGCGGCAATACGCAGCGCTGGCGCTTTCTGGTGCTGAAGGACCCGGAGATCAAAAAGCAGGTGCAGGTCTATTACAAGAAGGCCTTCGACGAAGTGGTCGGGCCGCGTTATGCGAGCAGCGCACCACCGCCGGGGTCCGATCCTGGGAAGTACAGCCGTCAGCACAGGGCTGTCGAATACTTGACGGACCATTATGACGAGGCGCCAGTGTGGATCGTGGCCTGCCTCGAGGACGGCCCCAACCCGACACGCTCGGCCGGCTCGTCGATCTACCCCGCCGTGCAGAACATGCTATTGGCGGCGCGCGCGCTCGGGCTCGGCTCGACCCTGACGACGCGGCACATCACTTACGAGAAAGAAGTGGACGCCGCGATGGGTATTCCGCCCGGCTTCCATTCCTACGCCATCCTGCCGATCGGCTATCCGATGGGGCGTTTCGGGCCGGTTGGCCGCGGGCCTCTCTCGGACGTCGTCTACCTCGACGGTTGGGGTAAGCCCTATCCCGGTCTGCAATAGAGGGAGGAAACTATGCCGAGAATTGCCCCAGTCACGGGGAAGGCCGATGTACCCGCTGAGCACCACGCCGTTGTCGACGATGTCGTCAAAGTTTTCGGAGGTGTACGCGGTCCATTCAGCATCCTTTTGCACAGCCCGAAGCTGGCCGAGCGGCTGCTGCCGTTGGTCACCTTCAACCGTGAGAACAATGTGGTCGAGCCGAAGCTGCGCTCGGTTGCGATCCTCTCCGCGGTGCGCGAGCGCGAGGCGGCCTATGTGTGGGCGGCTCAGGTCGGCGCCGCCCGCCGCGCCGGCCTCCGCGAAGAGGTTATCGACCTGATCCGCGCCAAGGGTGACCCGGCCGCGCTATCCGACGAGGAGCGGGACACCGTCACCTACGTTCGCCAGCTGATGCGCACCAACCGTGTCGACCAGGCCGTCTTCGACCGGCTGAAAAACCGGCACGACGCGCAATGGATGGTCGAGCTGACGGAGGTCGCGAACTATTTCGCTTTCCTCTCCGGCATGGTCAATCCCTTCGAGGTGCCGGCCCCGCCCGACGGCGACAAATTGCCGAGCTGATTCAAATGTGAATGGCCCGCCCGTCGACCGCGAGCGCGGCCTCCTTGAGGGCTTCGCTCAAGGTAGGGTGGGCGTGGCAGGTGCGCGCGATGTCCTCGGCCGAGGCGCCGAATTCCTTGGCGAGCGTGGCTTCGGCTATGAGGGTTCCGGCATCGGGGCCGATGATGTGGACGCCGAGCACGCGGTCGGTCTCGCTCTCGGCGAGAATCTTGGCGAAACCTTCAGTATAGCCGTTGGTTCGGGCGCGCGGATTGGCGGTGAACGGGAACTTGCCGGTGCGATAGGGTATCCCTGCCGCCTTGAGTTCCTCCTCGGTCTTGCCGACGGAGGCAACCTCGGGCCAAGTATAGATGACTGCTGGGATCGCGTCGTAATCGACGCGCGACTTCTGCCCGGCGAGCCGTTCGGCCAGCGCAATGCCCTCTTCTTCGGCCTTGTGCGCGAGCATCGGCCCGCGGATCACGTCGCCGATCGCGTAAATCCCCGGGACGTTCGTCGCAAACCCGTCATCCACGAGGACACGGCCTTGCTGGTCGAGCGCGACACCGACGCTTTCGAGGGCTAGTCCCTCGGTATAGGGACGCCGGCCGACCGATACCAACACCACATCCGCCGCGAGCGTTTGCCGCTCCGCGCCGTCGAGTTCCAAACTCAGCCCATCATTTACGTCGCGGATGCCCACCACCTTGCTGCCGAGCCTGAAGTCGAGCCCCGATCGCGTCAGGACCCTCTGCAAGGCCGCGCCGAGCTCCCGGTCCATGTTCGGGACGATGTGGTCGAGAACCTCGACGACAGTCACCTTGGCGCCGAGCCGCTGCCAAACAGAGCCCAGCTCGAGGCCGATATAGCCGCCGCCGATGACAGTGAGCCTCTTTGGCACGCGGTCGAGAGACAATGCGCCGGTCGACGAGACGATGCGCTTCTCGTCGATGTCGATCCCGGGCAGCCGGGTGCTTTCCGAGCCCGTCGCTATAATGATCGAAGTCGCCTCGATTTCGCGGGCGGCGCTATCCCCATCGGTGACGGCGAGCCGCCCCGGAGCGGCGATACGTGCCTTCCCTTTGAGCCAATCGACCTTGTTCTTGCGGAACAGGAATTCGACGCCGCGGGTCAGGGTGGTTACGACCTTGTCTTTGCGGCCCATCATCGCCCCGAGGTCGAGCCCGACCTCGCCGACCTTGACCCCATGCTCGGCGAGCGCATGCCCGGCCTCGGCGAATTTTTCCGAGGATTGCAGCAATGCCTTAGATGGGATGCAGCCAATGTTGAGACAGGTCCCGCCGAGGCTGGCGCGGCTTTCGATGCAAGCCGTTTTCAATCCGAGCTGCGCCGCTCGGATCGCCGCGACATAGCCGCCCGGTCCGGCCCCGATGATCACGACGTCGTAACGATCCGGCATCGCGCGAAGGCTCACATCTCAAACAGGATGCGCGAGGGATCTTCGACGCACTCCTTGATGCGCACCAGGAAGGTCACGGCCTCGCGGCCGTCGACGATGCGGTGATCATAGGAGAGCGCGACGTACATCATCGGGCGGATCGCGATGTTGTCGCCGAGGGCGACGGGCCGCCTTTCGATCTTGTGCATGCCGAGGATGCCGGATTGCGGCGGATTGAGGATCGGTGTCGACATCAGCGAGCCGTAGATCCCGCCGTTCGAAATCGTGAAGGTGCCGCCGGAGAGCTCCTCGATCGTCAATTTGCCGTCGCGCGCCTTGCGCCCGTATTCGGCGATTGTCTTCTCGATGTCGGCAAAGCTCAGCAGGTCGGCGTCGCGCACGACCGGCACGACGAGGCCCTGCTCGGTGCCGACCGCGACGCCGATGTCGTAATGGTTCTTGTAGATGATGTCTTCGCCGTCGATTTCGGCGTTGACCGCCGGCAGTTCCTTCAGCGCGACGATTGCGGCCTTGACGAAGATCGACATGAAGCCGAGCCGGACCCCGTGCTTTTTCTCGAAGACCTCGCGATGGTGCTCGCGCAACGCCATCGTCTGGCTCATATCGATCTCGTTGAAGGTGGTCAGCATCGCAGCGGTGTTCTGCGCCGCCTTCAGCCGCTCGGCGATGCGTCGCCTCAGACGGCTCATGCGCACCCGCACCTCACGCTCGCCTGTGGCGGTCGCAGGTGTCGGCGGTACGGGGGCCGGCACCCTGGCGGCAATTACATCCGCCTTGGTGATCCGCCCGCCCGGTCCGCTCGGCGCAACCCTCGTCGCGTCCAACCCGGACTCTTCAATCAGCTTGCGGACCGCGGGGCCGGAGCGTTCGAGCGCGGCGATACCCTCACCCGCCTCGCTGCGCTCGGCACCCTCTCCCGCAGTGCGGGAGAGGGGGGACCCCGGCGCGTCGTGAGCCTTCAGCCCACGGCCTTGTTCCGTGGGGGCGGGGCGGGTGAGGGGGCCCGCGAGCCCGTCGGCGATCCTGCCGAGAACTGCGCCGACCGGGACGTTAGCGCCCTCCTCGGCGAGAATCTCGGAGAGTGTGCCGGAGGCGGGCGCGGGAACCTCGAGGGTGACCTTGTCGGTTTCGAGCTCGGCGATCGGTTCGTCGGCCGCGACTGCTTCGCCCGGCCGCTTTAGCCATTTCGCGACTGTCGCTTCGGTGATCGACTTACCGAGGCTCGGGACCTTGATCTCGGTCGCCATGACGTCTTACGCCGCCAACGCCTCGGCCACGAGGCGCGCCTGCTCCTCGACGTGCCGCTTGAAGAGGCCGGTGGCGGGCGAAGCCGCCTCGGTACGGCCGGCAAAGCGCGGCCGCTTCGCCGCCACATTGAGATGCCCGAGGAGTTGCTCGATCCGCCGGTCGACGAAATTCCAGGCGGCCATGGTCTGCGGCTCTTCCTGGCACCAGACGATCTCGGCGTTACGGTAGCGCTGCAACACCTTGCCGAGCGCGTCGAACGGGAACGGGTAGAGCTGCTCGATCCGGACCAGCGCGACCCGGTTGTCGCCGCTCTTCGCCCGCGCCTTCACGAGATCGAAATAGACCTTTCCCGTGCAGAGCACGACGCGGCGCACCTGATCATCAGCGGCGATGGCCTCGATTTCACCAATAACCCGATGGAACGAGCTACCCGACGCCATCTCGTCGAGACGCGACATGACTTCCTTCGCGCGCAGCAGCGATTTCGGGGTGAAGATGACGAGCGGCTTGCGGAAGTTGCGCCGAATCTGTCGCCGCAAGACGTGGAAGTAGTTCGCCGCGCTGGTCAGGTTGCACACTTGAATGTTGTCTTCGGCGCAGAGCTGCAGATAACGCTCGATCCGGGCCGAGGAATGCTCGGGTCCCTGACCTTCGTAACCGTGTGGCAACAGCATCACAAGGCCGCTCATGCGCAGCCACTTGGCCTCGCCCGAGCTGAGGAACTGGTCGATGATCACCTGGGCGCCATTGGCGAAGTCGCCGAACTGCGCTTCCCACAAGACTAGAGAGGAAGGGTCGGCGAGGCTGTACCCGTATTCGAAGCCGACCACGGCAGCTTCCGAGAGCGGGCTGTCAATGATCTCGAACGGCGCCTGCCCGGGGCTGACATGGTCGATCGGGACGTAGCGCTCTTCTGTCTCCTGGTCGACGAGCACGGCGTGGCGTTGCGAGAATGTGCCGCGCCCGCTGTCCTGCCCGGACATTCGCACATGAGTCCCCTCGGCGCATAGCGAGGCGATCGCCAACGCTTCGGCAGTCGCCCAATCGATCCCCTCGCCGGCTTCTATGGCGGCGCGCTTTGCCTCCAGCTGTCGAACGATTTTGGGGTTGAGGCGAAAACCCTCCGGCACCGTCACGAGGCCGCGCCCGATCTCGCGCAGCGCCTCGCCGGCAACGCCGGTATTTCCGCGGCGGTCGTCGTCGGGAGCTTGCTCGAGCCCGGCCCAGGCGCCTTCGAACCAATCAGCCTTGTTCGGGCGGTAGCTCTTCGCCGACTCGAACTGAGTTTCAAGCTCCGCGATAAAACGGGTCGCGATGGTGTCGGCCTCCCCCTCACCCAGCACCCCCGCCTCGACAAGACGCTTTGCATAGATCTGCCGCGTTGTCGGGTGGCGCGCGATCGTGCGGTACATCAGAGGCTGGGTGAAAGCGGGCTCGTCGGTTTCGTTGTGGCCGTGCCGACGGTAGCAAAACATGTCGATGACAACGTCTTTCTTGAATTCTTCGCGGAATTCGGCGGCGACGCGGGCGACTTCGACGACCGCTTCAGGATCGTCGCCGTTGACGTGAAAGATCGGCGCCTGGACGCCTTTCGCCACATCCGATGGATAGGGGCTCGATCGGGCGGCGGACGGAGCGGTGGTAAACCCGATCTGGTTGTTGACGATGATGTGGATCGTGCCGCCGGTGCAGAAGCCGATCAGGTCCGACAATTCGAGCGATTCGGCGACGAGCCCTTGTCCGGCGAAGGCGGCGTCGCCATGCATCAGAATGCTGGCCACCTGCGATCGCTCGCTGTCACCGCGCTGCAATTGCTTTGCCCGAACCTTGCCGAGCACGACGGGATCGACGGCCTCGAGGTGCGAGGGATTGGCGGCCAAGGACAAGTGGATCGTTTGCCCGCCCACTTCGCGGTCGCCCGAAGTGCCTAGGTGATATTTAACGTCGCCCGAGCCGTGGACGTGCTCGGGATTGGTGGAATTGCCCTGGAACTCGGAAAAGACCGCGGCAAACGGTTTGCCGACGAAGTTGGCGAGTACGTTGAGGCGGCCACGGTGCGGCATGCCGATCACGAATTCACGGATACCAAGCTCGCTGCCACGGCGCAGGATTGTCTCGAGCGCCGGCATCAGCGACTCGGCACCCTCGATGCCGAACCGCTTGGTGCCCGTGTAGCGCCGGTCGAGAAACCGCTCGAAAGTCTCCGCCTGGGTCAGAGTCCGTAAAATTTCTTTTCTTATTCCAGCCGACAGCCCCGGGCGGCTTTGACGCCTCTCGAATTTTTCCTGGATCCAAGCCCGCTCGCCGGGACTCTGAATGTGCATGTACTCGACGCCGATCCTGCCGCAATAAGTCTCGCGCAAAATCGCGATGATCTCGCGTAGGGTGGCGCGCTTGCGGCCGAACAAATTGGCGATGAAGATCTCGCGGTCGAGATCGGCATCGCCGAAGCCGTAGCTGCGATAGTCGAGCTCCGGATAAGGCCCCCGCTTCTCCAGGCCGAGCGGATCGAGATCGGCTTCGAGATGGCCGCGCACCCGGTAGGCGCGGATGAGCTGCAACGCGCGGATCGAGTTGGTGGTGGCCCGGCGCAACAACTCTTCATCAATTCCCGCCGTGGATGCTGCCCCGTTGCCGATGATCGGCGGTTCGTGTTTGGCCCAAGAGGGCCCGTGCACCTCGGTGAGCAGCGCCGCAGCATCATCGTCCATTTCGGCGAAGAACCGCCGCCAGCTCTCGTCGACGGAGCGGGGGTCTTCGAGAAAACGCGTATAGAGCTCGGCGATGAAGCCAGCATTGGCGCCAGTCAGAAACGTCGTATTGTCCAAATCAGCCATTACCGAACCCTGGAATTGCCGGTGCGACACTCTTACAGCCGTCATGGCCGGACTTGATCCGGCCATCCACGTTTTCTGGAAAGGGCGTGGGATGGCCGGGTCAAGCCCGGCCATGACCTGTATTAATTCGTCATTGGCGGTCCGTCGTGCAACAACCGAAGCATTTAACCCCTGAGCACGTCTCGCATCGTCGTGCCGATTGCGGCCGGCGACTCGGCGACGACTGCGCCGGCGCTGCGCAATGCCTCCATCTTGTCGCCGGCGCCGCCCGTGCCGCCGGCGATGATCGCGCCGGCATGGCCCATCCGCCGGCCCGGCGGCGCGGTGCTGCCGGCGATGAACCCGACGACCGGCTTTTTGCGCCGCGCCGACTTCAGAAAATCGGCGCCGTCTTCCTCGGCAGTGCCGCCGATCTCGCCGATCATGACGATGGCCTCGGTCTCGTCATCGGCGAGAAACATTTCGAGCACCTCGACAAAATTGGTGCCGTTGACCGGATCTCCGCCGATGCCGACGCAGCTCGACTGCCCCAAACCGACCGCGGTCGTCTGCGCCACCGCCTCGTAGGTCAGGGTCCCCGAGCGCGAGACGATGCCGATCTTGCCGCGGCGGTGGATGTGGCCCGGCATGATGCCGATCTTGCACTCGTCGGGGGTGATGACGCCCGGGCAATTCGGCCCGATCAGCCGCGACTGGCCGCCGGAAAGACTGCGCTTGACGCTGACCATGTCGAGCACCGGGATACCTTCGGTGATGCAAATGATCAGCGGAATCTCGGCATCGGCCGCTTCGAGGATCGCATCGGCGGCGAAGGGCGGCGGGACATAGATCACCGTCGCATCGCACGCGGTCGCCGCGCGCGCTTCATGAACCGTGTTGAATACCGGGAGGTCGAGGTGGCGGGTGCCGCCCTTTCCCGGCGTGACCCCCCCGACCATTTTAGTGCCGTAGGCGATCGCCTGCTCGGAATGGAAGGTGCCCTGGGCGCCGGTGAACCCCTGGCACAGCACCTTGGTCGACGCATCGACGAGGATCGGCATCAGCCGGCCCCCTTGACGGCCGTGACCACCTTTTGGGCAGCGTCGGCGAGGTTCTCGGCCGCGAGGATCGGCAGGCCGGATTGTTGCAGGATCTTTTTGCCTAAGTCGACGTTAGTGCCTTCCAGACGTACGACCAGCGGTACGTGCAGATTGACCTCGCGCGCCGCGGCGACGACGCCTTCGGCGATGACGTCACAGCGCATGATCCCGCCAAAGATGTTGACCAGCATCCCTTCGACGTTCGGGTCGCTGAGGATCAGCTTGAAGGCGGTCGCCACCCGGTCGCGCGTCGCCCCGCCGCCGACATCGAGAAAATTCGCCGGGCTGCCGCCGTGCAGTTTGATGATGTCCATCGTTGCCATCGCCAAGCCGGCGCCATTGACCATGCAGCCGATATTGCCGTCGAGCTTGACGTAGTTGAGAGCGTGCTTGCCGGCTTCGAGCTCGGTCGGATCCTCCTCGTCCTCGTCCCGCAACGCCTCGACATCGGGATGGCGGAACAGCGCGTTGTCGTCGAACCCCATCTTGGCGTCGAGCGCCAGGAGCTGTCCCGAACCCGTCACGACCAATGGGTTGATTTCGGCCACCGATGCGTCGAGCTCGCAAAACGCCTTATAGAGTGCCGTGACGAATTTGACGGCGACGCCGATCTGGGCTCCCTCGAGCCCCAGGCCGTAGGCGATGTTGCGGGCGTGGAACGGCTCGATCCCGCTCGCCGGATCGATAGCTACCTTCAAGATCTTTTCCGGCGAGTGCGCCGCGACCTCCTCGATCTCCACGCCTCCCTCGGTCGAGCCGATCAAGGTCACGCGTCCGGTGTCGCGGTCGATCAGCAGGCCGAGATAAAGCTCACGGGCAATATCGCAGCCCTCCTCGACATAGACCCGCTTGACCTCGCGCCCCGCTGGCCCGGTCTGATGCGTGACGAGGTTCTTGCCCAACAGCAACCGCGCAGCCACGTCAACCTCGTCTTCGGAGCGGCAGAGCTTGACCCCGCCGGCCTTGCCGCGGCCGCCGGCATGGATCTGCGCCTTCACGACCCAAACCGATCCGCCCAGCTGGCGCGCCGCCTCGACCGCCTCGGCGGCGGTATAGGCCACCCGGCCGCGAGGCACCGCGACCCCGAATTTCGCCAGCAGCTCTTTCGCCTGATATTCGTGGATATTCATCGCTTCCCACCCTGCAAGATTTTTCTGGCCGGCTTAGGTCTTCATCTTCTTCACGACTTCGATCAACTCGTGGACTGCGGCGACCGATTTGTCGAAGGCGGCCTTCTCCTCGCGATCGAGGGAAATCTCGACGATCCGCTCGACCCCGCCGGCGCCGATCACGACCGGAACGCCGACATAAACATCGTGCACGCCGTACTGCCCGTCGAGCCATGCGGCGCAGGGCAGGACGCGTTTCTTGTCGCGCAGATACGCTTCGGCCATCTCGATCGCCGAGCTGGCGGGCGCATAAAAGGCCGAGCCGGTCTTCAACAGCCCGACGATCTCGCCGCCGCCGTCGCGGGTGCGCTGGACGATCTGGGCGAGCCGCTCCTGCGTCGTCCACCCCATCTTGACCAGATCCGGCAGCGGGATCCCGGCGACCGTCGAATAGCGCACCAGCGGCACCATGGTGTCGCCGTGGCCGCCGAGCACAAAGGCCGTGACGTCCTCCACCGAAACCCCGAACTCCTGCGCCAGGAAGTAGCGGAACCGGGCGCTGTCGAGGATGCCCGCCATGCCGACGACGCGCTGCGGCGGCAACCCGCAGGCCTCGCGCATCACCCACACCATGACGTCGAGCGGGTTGGTGATCGTGATGACGAAGGCCTGCGGGCAGTGCTTTTTGATCGCCGCGCCGACCGTTTTGACGATCCCGGCATTGACCCCGATCAGGTCGTCCCGGCTCATCCCCGGCTTGCGCGGGATGCCGGCGGTGACGATGACGACATCGGCGCCCTCGATGTCGGCATAATCGTTGGAGCCGGCGATGACGGCATCATACCCTTCGATCGCCGAGCCCTGGACGATGTCGAGCGCCTTGCCCTGCGGCACGCCCTCGACAACATCGACGAGTATGATGTCACCGAGCTCTTTGAGCCCGGCGAGGAGCGCCAAGGTGCCGCCGATATGCCCGGCGCCGATCAGCGCGATCTTGTTGCGTGCCATGCCAATCCCTTTCGTCTGCGGCGCCGGCGCGGGGCGCTCGAATGAGGGCCGATCTACGATTTCAAACGCTTGTCGAAGAACGCTACGGCGTCCTGCCACAGCTCCGCCGCCGGCCCCTCCCGATAGCTTGGCCGGTAATCGGCGAGGAAAGCGTGCCCGGCGTTCTTGTAAACTTTGATCGTCACGTCCTTGCCGGCGCGCTGTGCGCGGCTGCGCAGCTCTTCCGATAGCGCCACCGTCGGATTCTGGTCCTCCTCGCCAAAGACCGCGAATAGCGGGCAATGCAGGCGATTAAGCAGATCCAGGATCGGGGTCGGGCGCGCCGGGGTGGTCTCGGCGTCCGGTGTCGCGCGGTGGATAAAACCGCCCCAGCAATCGACCGCCGCATCGGCCTTGTTGCTGCTGCACGCGAACAGCAGGGTCTGCCGGCCACCCGAGCAGAAGCCGATGACGCCGATCTTTCCGGTCGCGCCGGGAAGCTCGCGCAGGTGATCGGCCGCCCCCTCGAGATCCTGCACCGCCTCGGCATCCGACTTACCAAACATGACCGGGAAGACGGTGTTGATGTCGTTCGGATCGGATGGCCCACCCTTTCGGGAATAGAGGTCGGGCGCCAGCGCATTGTAGCCGATATTGGCGAAGCGCCGGGCGATGTCGCGGATGTGCTCGACAAGCCCGAAGGCCTCGTGGATGACGACGATGCCGAGATACTGCCCGGACTGGCTCGGTTGGGCCAGGTAGCCCTTTATCGTCTCGCCGCCGCTCTTCAGCTCGATGTTTTCGCTGCGCACGCGGCTGGGATCGGTCACCGCACCCGGTATATTCGCCATTCGATCCTCCTTGAAACGAGATCCGCAGGTTAACACCAATCTTCGGGCAGCGTGAAGGTGGCCCTCGCTGCTCGGTGGTAGATGCTGCTATGGTGCCGCATCGTCTTCGGGAGGAGGTTCCAGGATGACCATCGAGCAGACGACATTGAAGGAAAAGCCGGCGACCACGCAGCCTGCCATGAAGCTCGCCGTGACCAGCGCCAAGACACCGCAGTTCGTCAAGGGCCGGCGTGACTTCTTCAAGTACCGCGATCTCGGCGTAACCAAGGCGACCGACGGATGGATGCGGGCGCAGGTGACCTCCGCGGTCACGGGAATGACCCAGCCGACCGGCTGGCATTACCACGTCTGCGAGGGACAGTTCGTCTACACGCTCAAGGGCTGGGTCGAGCTCGAATTCGAGGACGGCACGAATTGCCGGCTAGAGGCCGGTGACTCTGTTTTTATCCCCGGCGGCATGCTCCACCAGGAGAACCGCACCTCGGACGACCTCGAGATACTCGAAGTGTCGGTGCCCGCGGATATGGGCACCGTTGCGGTCGACCCGCCGGCAAGAGGGACGAACGGCGGATAATACCCGCAAACCGCTTGCAGGAGGCCGCGGATCGCTTATCATCCGCAGCCAAGCGGGTGTAGCTCAATGGCAGAGCAGAAGCTTCCCAAGCTTACGACGAGGGTTCGATTCCCTTCACCCGCTCCAAGCTGAGGGGCTGACTCCGCGTCCAGCGGCCGCCGAGCAGCGCGTGATGGGCCGTTTCCGCATCTGAAAAGTCGTTTCCGGCGAAGGCGCGGACAGTGCAAGCCACGGCAGTGGGCTCGACGCGGAGCAGGTTGTAGGAATTCGGCTCCCCGCGAAGGCGGGTCGAGATTGCGGTTCCGGCTTGCACGAACAGGATCGAACCATCGCTTACGAGATCGCTGCCGGGTAAGTCGCCGCTGAAGGCGCGGTGATAATGCCCCGACAGCACCAGCCGGACCCCGGCCTCGGTCATAGCCTTGCGCGCCATTACGGCCCACCCGACCGGGGCGGCGTCGCCCACCGCACCGGGTGTCGCCAATGGATGATGAATTGCCAGGATCCGCAGCCGGCCAGCCGGCACCTCTGCAAACACCGATTTGATGGCGGCTGCTTGCTCGTATGAAACCCGTCCGTTGGCGAAGGTAGCGGAGCGCGCGGTGTTGAGGCCCAGCAGCGCAATTTCGTCGTCGGCAAAAAAGGGCTGCAACTCTGAGCAGATATAGCGCCGGTAGCGCGCGAGCCGTCCGAGAAAGCGTTCGACGACATCGTAGAGCGGAACGTCGTGGTTGCCGGGTACGACGAGGACCGGTTGCGGCAATTTCTCCAGAAACGCACGCGCGGCGGCGAACTGCCGATGACGGGCGCGCTGCGTCAGATCGCCGGTGATGACAGTGATGTCCGGCTGTGCCTCGGATATGTCGGCCAGCAGGCGCTCGGCCGCGGTCTCGTCGTGCCGCCCGAAATGCAGATCCGAGAGATGGGCAATCGTTCTCACAACGAGGCCGGCTCAGGAACAATCACGCGAAGGGCGCGGGGTCGAATGCGGTAATGCAGCGGCGGGCGAAAAACCATAGATTCGCCATCCAAAGCCACACGCACGCGGCGCCGCCGTCGCACTGATATCTCTACCGACTCCAAGCTCACCCGGCGAAAGTCACGGTCGGGTTCCAAACGACCGAGCAAAGCGCGGATTGCAAGCTGCAGCAGCGCCATTCGGCTTTGCCCGTTGGCCATATAAAGGCACAGTTTACCTTTATCTATTCGCAACCGTTTGGCGCTGGCGAACGCATCGAGTTGGTATGCGTTGTTGGCGATACACAGGCAGGTCGTCCGCCGCACTGCCTCCCAACCGGGGCCAAGGACGCGTAGCTCGGGCCGTGGCAGCCGCCATAACACGCGACAGAGAGCCAGCGCTGCCGCCAGCCACCGGGGGCCGTGACGGCGGCGTCGGTCGCGCTCGGCGACCAGATGGGGGTAGATGCCGAGCGAGGAATTGTTCAGGAACACGCGCCCGTTAACCTCGCCCACATCGAGCAGGCCGATCCGGCCGGAGGCGATGAGCCGGACCGCGCCCTCGAGGTCGAGTGGCAGCCCCAGATCCCGCGCAAAGTGGTTCAACGTGCCGAGCGGCAGGACGCCCAGGGGGATATCCGAGCCGGCCAGGACAGAGGCTGCCGCGCGTACGCTGCCGTCTCCGCCGCCCACGACGACGACATCAAAGCTCCGCCCCGCGCATGCCCGCGAGGAGGCAAGCTCATCCTTGATCCGCTCACTTATCCCGCTGCCCAGCGCAATCGCGATCCTCGCGCCGAGGTTATTGGCTTTGCAGATCGCCGCGACCCGTTCCATCCCCCGATCGATGCCAAATTTCGCCAGATTGCCGCCGCGGGGGTTCAAGACGACCAAGGCTTTCATCGCTGTGCTAACACAAACGACAGCGTCGTCGCTCCCTCGCGCGCAATTTGCGCTTCGATCTATTGCGGCAAGGCGTACCCGATCGCGCTCTCGATTTCGATGGTCCGCCGCACCGCTGGCCGCGCCATCATCCGTTCGTAATGACCCGACAGGCCGGGGAAGTCGCCAGGCGCCGGTTTCACCGAGCCCACAAAGCGCCAATAGAGCCGAAACAAGTGAATGTCGGCGATCGAGTAGCGCTCGACCGTCCACTCCCTGCCGCTCAACCGCCGCTCGGCGATGCCGAAAACCTCTTTCCAGCGTTTGACGCCGATCCGGCGCGCCGGGTGGATCGTCGAAGCGATGAACGACATCCACGAAATGACCTGCGCCTCGGCTTCGAGGTCACCCGCGGGCCACAGCCCCGCTTCGGGGAAGCGTTTGCCCAGATAGTATAGGTTCGCCGCCACTTCGGTCAGCGGCCGGCCATCGATCAGCAATGTCGGAACTTTGCCCTCCGGGTTGACGGCAAGATACCCCGGTGCGTGCTGTTCTTGCTTGTTGAACGAAATCGGCCGGCTCTCGAAATCAACGCCGATCTCATGCAGCGCAATGTGCACGGCCATCGAACTCGACCCCGGTGAAAGATATAGCGTCAGCATGGATTTTCCTTTCGTGCATTGCGGCTGCAGTCAAATCACCGAACTTTTTGTTCATTGACGCGCGTCGCTGTGGACGGGTCGTTGCGGTCGTCCCGCCAGGTTGGGTGATTGAAGTGAATCACGAAGTCACCATTGTAGGAGGCGACTGCTTCTTCAAACACCAGTCGTCCAATACGTGTCCAGTTGCCGAACCGGCGCCGCTGGAAGAACGTGGGGCCGTGCGTCGAACCCTGGTCCGTCACCTCGATAAGAAAAGTCAGGCTGCGCTTTGGGCTGGGCTCACCTCGATCATGAATTTGCGCCATGATCTCGTCGCGAAAATCCAATGCGCGACCCGGAATCCGCGGCTGGACGGGATCGACCAGCAGCCGCATGAAGGTCGGCGCTCGGGTTGGTTCGCCATCCGCTTTTCCCAATTCGGCAATCTGATAGAGCTGTCGCTGCGTGGGTTCCTTGTCGGTCTGATTGAACAGAATGGATTCGACGAGCAGTATCGGCGTGCCGAGCCCGCGGCGCCAGCTCGTGGTATTGGGCGCGTTACGTAGCTCGGCGTCATTGATGTAGTCAGTCCGCTCACCACCGAGATCTTGCTGGGTGATGAAGTTGGCGGTGCGGAGGGGCTCGCCGTGGGCCGGGTCGACGGTGGGGAACAGCTTGCCAACAAGCGCCAAGGATCGTTCCCGGCCGCGCCGGGTCTCTTTGCAGCAAGTGGAGTAGCGCCCGACCGCCAGCGCTCGACTGCCCGTTCGAAAATAGCCGGAATAGGGAGTTCTGTTCGGATATTTCCCACATGCCCGTCAGGCATATGCCGTTGGGATGAATGATCCGCCGGAAGCCTTTACGATCAGTGCCCCAGCGCAGATCGGCGTTAGAATCGACGGCTCTCGCGACCGCCTGCCGAAAAAAGTATGGCGGACCGAACGGCAGCGCCCCTCGCAGCACGCTCGACAACGTGACGTCATATACGGGAAGCGGCGGTTCGCCGGGACCACCCCATACCTTCTGATAAGGGTTGGCGAATATGGCATCGCGCACTTCGGAGAATCGCGATCCCCGGTAGCCACGGTCTTCTTCGGTTACCTGCTCTGCTCCGAAATCTGTGGGATTCATCCCCACCGGCCTTTACGTGAAGTAGTTCGGCGAACGGCTAGCTTGCCGGAACGGGCCTATTGCGCAAGGTTGTGCGAGGAACCCGGGAGGAGACTGCCATGCCTGCATCGTTTGAAAAGCATCGCGCACAACTCAAAGCCATCCTCCTGGCCTGGGGCATGCCTGAGGACAATGCGGAGGCGACTGCCGACATCCTCGGCTGGGCGGATCTCCATGGCGTCGACAGCCACGGCATCTCGATGATCCCGGGCTACGACCGCCTGCGCCGTAGCGGGCGCGCCAACATGCAGGCGCGGCCGCGGATAATCAAGGAAACCCCGGTCACGGCATTGGTGGACGGCGATGGCGGTCTCGGCCATGTGCCGGGGCATTTTGCGATGCAGGTGGCGATCGACAAGGCCAAGCAATCCGGCATCGCGATCGCCGCGGTGCGTAACTCGGCTCATTTTGGCGCTACCGGCTATTATACCTTGATGGCCGCGAAAGAAGGCCTGATCGGCATGGCGTGCACCAGCGCGTCGAGCGTCCAGGTGGCGCCGACCTTTGGCAAGGAAGCAAAGCTCGGCACCGATCCTTGGTCTTTCGCCGCTCCGACGGCGGATGGGCGGCCGTTTCTGCTCGACATGGCGACGACGACCGTGGCGGCGGGCCGCATCCGCAACAAGGCGAACGAGGGGCTCCCATGCCCGCCGGGCTGGGTGCTCGACAAGGACGGGCACCCCAGCACCGACCCCTTAGAGGCGCGCGAGAAGGGCGGCTTCCTGACCTCGCTCGGCGGTTCGCCAGAAAATTCGAGCTACAAGGGATACGGACTCGCAGTCATGGTCAACATCCTCGGCGCTTGCCTGTCGGGGGCGACCTTGATAACCGACCCGATGGCCGGCAAGCAGCCGCAGGGCAACGACATCGGCCATTGCTTTTTTGCGATCGATCCGGGCGTGTTCCGCGACCGCGAGGAATTCACCGCTGACGTCACGCGGTTTTGCAATGACCTGCGGGCGACAAAGCCCGTCGATCCGGCCCAGCCGGTCATGGTTGCCGGCGATCCGCAATGGAACAACGCGGCAAAGCGTATGCAAGAAGGCATCCCGGTCGGCCCGGGTCTGCTGAACCAGATACGGCAAATTGCTCAGGCCTGCGCGGCGCCCTGGCTGCTGGATTGAGCGTTCAGATGGCGGCGCCGGCCCGCATTGCCTCAGTCCGTCGTGAAACGGTAGGCTATCACCTGTCGGTAAACGATTCCCGGTTGCAGCAGGGTGCTTGGGAATTCGGGCCGATTGGGTGCATCCGGGAACCCCTGCGGCTCGAGCGCAAATCCCGCGGACTGACGATAGGTGCCTCCGCGTCCGGCCACCGAGCCGGTCAGGTTGTTGCCGGTGTAGAATTGCGTTCCCGGCTGCGTGGTCAGGACCTCGAGCGCCCGCCCGCTCTGCGCCTCATGTACAAGCGCCGCAACCCTTAGGTGATCACCGGGGCCCTCGCCCAGGACAAAATAATGATCATAGCCTTTGCCGATGAGCAGTTGCGGATCAGCGCGCCAAATTCGGGGGCCGATCACGGTCGGCTGGCGAAGGTCGAAAACAGTACCGTCGACGGGCCGGATCTCGCCGGTCGGAATTTGATGCCGGTCTGTCGGAAGGAACGCATTGGCCGCGATCGCTATCTCGTGTCCGAGAATGTGGCCGGCAGAAACACCGGCCAAATTGAAATAGGGATGAGCGCTGAGGCTGACCGGACTGGGTTTGCTGGTTACCGCCTCCAGTGACAGCCGAAGCGTGTTCTGCTCCACTGAGTACCGAGCTTTGACCGACAGCTCCCCCGGAAACCCCTGGTCGCCGTCGGGGCTGACCAGAGCCATGAACAAATGCGTGTCGCCGGCCTCGTCGACGCGCCAGAAAAGCTTGTCGAAGCCGTGCCGGCCGCCGTGCAAGGTCGCGTTTTCCTCGTTCTTCGATAAATCGTAGGTGCGCCCGTCCAGGGTGAAGGCGCCGCCGCTTATCCGGTTGGCGGTACGCCCGAGCAGTGCTCCAAAGGAACCCCCGGCAGACACGTAGTCCGAGACATCGTCGAACCCGAGCACCACATGGTCGTGCTTCCCCGCTCGGTCGGGGACCTCGATCGAGACAATGCGTCCGCCGAAATCGGTGATCCGAACTCGCATGATTTCGCTCGAGAGCGTGTACACCGCAGCGTCATGCCCCTCCGGTGTTCGGCCGAAGTTGTCCGGGCTTTTGGTAAATTTCATCACACGTCTTCGCTTCCGAGTCCGCCACAGAAGATTAGAACAGGGACATTTCCAAACCTGTTCCCAACGCAATCCCAGAATGGCTTGTTGATTTAAATAAATAATCTAAGTCATGAACATAGAGCTACCGTTGGATTTTTTAAAAAACTGCGAACCTTTTCGGGACAAGCCCGTTTTGAGTGCAGCGTAGCCACACCGAGCAACGCTCGATCTGAATTTTTCACGAGGCTTCGATGACATCAGGTTTAAAATCTGCCGCTCTCGCAAGCGTGCTCTTGTTGATAGGTGGATCCGCCGCCTGGGCTCAGACCTCCGGCTCGAATCCCGGGACTCAGACCCCTCGGGACTCAGACCCCCGGGACTCAGACCCCCGGGACTCAGACCCCCGGGACTGAGACCCCGGGACTGAGACCAACGTGACACCGGGCGCGCAATCGGGGTGGGGCCAGTCCTCGCCCGGTGGGAACATTTCGGCCGACACTCAGCAGAAAATTCGTCAGTCGCTCGCGCAGTCGGGTTTCAAGGACATTCGCATCGTGCCCGAAATCGTTCGTCGTCCGCGCGCAGGCGCCGGACGGCTCGCGCATCGTGATGCTGCTGAGCCCCGATCAAATATCCGAGATGGTCATGTCCAATGCAAACCAGGGTACGCAAGGCAACAGCTCACAGCCGTTTGCCGGCCAGTCCAGTTCCCAGGCCGGCAACGGCAACGGGCTTAATATGACCCAGCAGCAGGCACAGCAGGAGTTGTCCCGTTATGGGTACAGTAACATGCAAGACGTAACTCCGATGCGGGGTTGGGTGGCTGACGCGACGAAAAACGGTGAGCAGGTCCACGTAATGCTGTCGGACAACGGTCTGGTCGCCACCTTTCCGGGCCGGTAATCCCGACCCGGCGCGGTGGGGGAATGTTCGTGCAACTCAGGAAGGATAACGCAATGAACACAGCTTTGAAATGTGCCGCGTTCGCGAGCGCCTTGATGCTGATAGCTGGATCAGCAGCATGGGCTCAGAATTATTCGACGAGCGGAAACCCCGGCACCTCCGGCACCTATAGCCAGGGCTCTCAAGGCTACAACACAGGCACCCAGGGTTCCCAGGGTACGTACAACGCGAACCAGGGTACTTACGGGGCGAATCCGCGGACTTACGGCACGAACCCGGGGACTTACGGAACGAACCAGGGTAGCTGGAACACCGGCATGGGCACCAGCACGCCATATACCGGGCAGACCTATTCCTCTGCCGGGTACGGGACTGGCAACATCACGACTTACCAGGAAGCCGAGTCCCAGCTGAGCAGATACGGATACAGCAACGTCCAGGATCTGAGGGCGATGCAGGGCTGGTCGGCCGATGCGATGAGAAACGGCCAGAGGGTTCACGTGCTCCTCGGCGAGAACGGCCTCGTGGCAACCTTCCCCGGACGATAACAATCAGTCTGCGAAGAAGGGAGCGGCCTCCGGCCGCTCCCCCTCTACTCGCCCCAGTTCGCGGCTAACGATCGAAGCGCAGCGCTCTGCGACCCCCGGCTGGGGCGCCGCGTTTCGCCACGGCCCATTTACCCAAAGGCAGTGCGCGTCGCACGCGATAACGCCCGGCCTGCAGAAATCGAGCTCGGCTTTGATCTCAGCGCCGTGAACCACCTCTCGCGCAGATCCACTCGACGGCAGCGCACAGCGCGCTCACAAGAGGCCATGAGCCTTAGCCTCAGATTTGATGTTCATTCAGAGCATGTTGCGTTTAGGTCTGCGGCATTGATGCCGGAATAAGCGTTCGGGAACGGGCAGTCTTTAACGACGTTAGACAGGTGAGTTGCAAACGCGACAGAGAATTAGGAGAGGTACCGTGAACAGGCTCTTTATTGCCACGACGCTTGCGCTAGCGATGGGCCTTCCGGCGGCCGCAGAGGTGCATGCGCAGACCGCAGTAGTTCCACCCCCGACGCAAAATCAGTCGGTAAAAAACGCGCCGAACGCCAGTCAGCTCGTCAGCGAGGCTACTAAGACAGTTCAGGAGATGAAGCGCGATCCTAAATTCGCGAATTACATGAGAGAGGCGAAAGGAATTTTCATCGTCCCCACGCTGGTCAAAGGCGCGTTTATTGTAGGCGGGCAGGGCGGCCAGGGCGTCCTTCTCGCCCATAACGGTGGGAAGTGGAGCGATCCGGCCTTCTTTACATTGGGGTCTGTTTCGATCGGGGCGCAGGCCGGTGGTGAAGCCGGTCCCGTCGCGTTCTTGCTGATGACCGACAAGGCTGTCAACGAGTTCACCGAAAACAACAACTTCTCACTGAACGCCAATGCCGGCCTGACCATCGTGACCTATTCGGCCCGCGGCCAGGCGGACGTCGGGAAGGGCGACATCATTCTATGGTCCAATGTTTCGGGCCTGGAAGCCGGCGTCAATGTCAGCGCGACCGATATCGTGCAGAACAGCAACGAGGACCGAAATTACTACGGGCACCAGGTCAGCACCCGGCAAATTATTGACGGCCAGGTGCAAAACTCCGAGGCCGACCGGCTGCGGAACGAGCTGCCAGCATAACACGCCTACAAGAGCAGTGAACTGAGCCCCGGAATCGGATCGCGGATCCGCTTCCGGGCCTTGTACGAGGTGGTGATATGGCAAAAACGGTAAGCGACTTTTTCTGGGAACGGCTATCCGGCTGGGGCGTAAAGCGCATCTTTGGATTTCCCGGTGACGGGATCAACGGGCTCGTCGGGGCGCTCGACCGCGCTCGCGACAAGTTCAATTTCGTCCAGGTGCGGCATGAGGAGATGGCGGCCTTTATGGCGTGCGGTCACGCCAAATTCACCGGCGATATCGGCGTATGCCTGGCCACCTCCGGGCCCGGCGCCATCCACCTGCTGAATGGCCTCTACGACGCGCAGATGGATCATCAGCCGGTGCTGGCGATTGTCGGCCAGCAGGCGCGCACTGCGTTGGGTGGCCATTACCAGCAAGAGGTCGATCTGGTCTCCCTGTTCAAGGATGTTGCCGGCGAATACGTCCATATGGCGACCGAGCCGGCGCAAGTCCGCCAGCTGATCGACCGCGCCGTGCGCATCGCCAAGGCCGAGCGCTGTGTCACTTGCATAATCATGCCGAACGACTTGCAGGAGATGGACGCTGTCGAGTTGCCACCGCAAAAACACGGCGCCATCCTCACCGGCATTGGGTATGAAGCACCCGAAGTTATGCCGGCACAGAAAGATCTCGAACGCGCCGCCCGGGTGCTCAACGAGGGAAAAAAGGTGGCGATGCTGGTCGGGGCCGGGGCGCTGCACGCCACGGACGAGGTCATCGAGGCCGCCGACAAGCTCGGCGCCGGTGTCGCCAAGGCATTGCTCGGCAAAGCAGCCCTGCCTGACGAACTGCCATTCGTGACCGGCTCGATCGGGCTCCTCGGCACGCGGCCGAGTTACGAGATGATGACCGAGTGCGACACCCTCTTCATGATCGGTTCGCGCTTTCCCTACACCGAATTCCTTCCCGAGGAAGGCCAAGCGCGCGGCGTCCAGATCGATCTCGATGCCCGCATGGTCAGCATGCGTTACCCGATGGAGGTCAATTTGATCGGCGACAGCGCTGCGACCTTGCGCAAATTGCTGCCGCTGCTCGAACGCAAGCCGGACCGGTCCTGGCGCGAGACCATCGAGAAAAATGTCAAGAGCTGGTGGGAGGTGCTCGAAGAACCGGGCGATGAACGACGCCAATCCGCTCAACCCGCAGCGCGTCTTCTGGGAATTGTCGCCCAAGCTGCCGGAGAACTGCATCATCGCTTGCGACACCGGCTCGGGCACCAACTGGTATGCGCGCGACGTCAAGATCCGCCGCGGTATGATGGCGTCGGTATCGGGCTCGCTGGCGACGATGGGCCCGGGCATGCCTTACGCGATCGCGGCGAAATTCGCCTATCCCGACCGGGCCGTCTTGGCCCTCGTCGGCGATGGCGCGCTGCAGATGAACGGCATGAACGAACTGATTACGGTCTCGAAGTACTGGCGCGAGTGGAGCGATCCGAGGTTCATCGTCCTCGCTCTCAACAACCGCGATCTCAACCAGGTGACCTGGGAAATGCGGGCGCAGGCCGGCGACCCGAAATTCGAGGCGTCGCAGGACGTGCCCGATTTCCGCTACTCCAAATACGCCGAGCAGCTCGGGTTCAAAGGCATTTTCGTCGACCGTCCCGATCAGCTCGCCCAAGCGTGGACGGATGCTTTCGCGGCTGATCGGCCGGTTGTGCTCGAGGCCTTCACCGATCCCGACGTGCCGCCGCTCCCGCCGCACATCTCATTGAAGCAGGCCCAGGCGTTCGCCTCGACTCTGATCAAAGGCGATCCCAGCGAGTGGCGAGTCATCAAGGATACTGCCAAGGAACTGGTCGCCGACCTGTTGCCCAGCCGGAGTTGACCAGAACACGGAGTGCGCTTCGCGGCGGTCAGGCTATTTAGAGAGCCTGACCGCCTTTTCTTGAACGCTCAGATGTCGCGCGGCCAGGCATCGCCTAACTGAAGGACCGCGCGGGCATATTCGGCGTGTGAGAAGATCATCGGTATGTTGCCGAGCAGCAGTCGCGAGCGGCTGTCGACCTCTTCCGAGAACAGCCCGGAATTATCGGTCAACTGTTCGATCCGCTGCAGCATGGTTTCACTATCGTCGCGCCGTCCCATCAGCGCATAAACCGCAGCGAGCCAGAAGCAGCACGGCAGAAAAGCGCCTTCGAACCGGCCCATCGGCAAATCGCTGTTCTCCGGCCGGAACCGATGGACGAGCCCGTCGATCATCAGTTGTGCTTCGATTTGCTGAATAGTCGCGACCACGCGCCGGTGGGTCGGCGGCAGAAATCCCATAAGCGGGATCAGCAGTGTCGACGCGTCGAGCGTGTCCGCGTCATAGTGTTGGCGAAACGATTGCAATTCGTCACTCCATCCACGCTCCATGACTTCAGCGTGGATCTCGGTCATCACCGCTCGCCATTGCCGAAACTTGCCGTTCTCGCCTATCCGGTCGGCGAATTCGAGCGCACGCTTCAAGGTCGTCCAACTCATGACCTTGCTGCTGATATAATGCCGCCGTCGATCCCGCTCCCAGATCCCGTTGGTCGGCTTGCGCCAGTTTCTGGCTGTGTAGTCCGCAATTTCTCGGATCAGCCGCCAATATTCCGGAGCCCAGCGCCCACCCTGGTCAAGATAAATGAGGGCGCAATCGGCGAGATAACCGAAACAGTCGATCTGACGTTGGCGGTAAGCGTGATTGCCGAAGCGCACCGGGCGCGAATGACGATAGCCGGCGAGATCGTCCCGCGAGCGCTCTTCAATGTCAGTGCCGCCGTCGACCCGGTACAGCACCTGAAGCGGCATCTCGGTAGAAGAATCGAGCCGCGACAGCCAGCTCAGATACCGCTCGGCGCTCTCGACATCTCCCAGCACGGACAAGGTCGCGATCGCCATCGAGGCGTCGCGTATCCAGGCATACCGGTAATCGTAGTTGCGGTCGCCGCCGATCCGCTCGGGAAGCGAGCTCGTGGCCGCCGCGACGAGCGCTCCGGTCGGCGCGAAAGAGAGCAGTTCGATTGCCAGGGCGGAGCGGATGACGCGATCTCGCCGCGGGCCTCGATAGCTATAGCGCCCGCTCAATTCGCGCCAATGGCGCAATGTGGCCTGCAATGCCTCGTCAGCTGCGTGGGAGTTCCACGCCGCCGGGTCATTGGCTAGCCCAAGGATCGCCCAGAACTCTTCCCCTGCGCCGAGCGCAAAGCCGGCGCAGACGCCATTCGGCGCCGGCTCGACTGGTCGTGAGGTCCACAGACCGAGAGCAAAGCCCGCGACCCTCAGCTGCAGACCGCCCGGCACCCGCGATGTGGCGAGGCCGGGCGCAAAATCGTCACGCGGCATCAGCTCCATTGCGCAGGTAGCGGAACCGCGCTTGCAGCAAAGCCGGCGCAGCAATGTCCGGCGACCCTCGTCGCCTGCTGGCCGCGACGCATCGGGCGAGAGCATAGCGTCCGTCAGCTCGATCTCGCCCGCGGCGCTCTGCCACGTCGTGACCAAAACGTTGTTGTCGTCAACATAGCGTTGGTGGCCGGCCGCAGCATCGGTCGGACCCAGGTGCCAATAACCGCCGCGCTCGGCATCGAGAAGATTAGCGAATACCGGAAGGCCGTCGAAGTCGGGTAAGCAGAGCCACCGGACTATCCCGTCCGCGCTAATAACCGCCGCGGTCCTGCGGTCGCCGACTACACCCAATTGAGCAAGCAGCGGGTAGGTTTCCGCAGTGCCGACATCAATGTCCGGCACGCGGGAAAGGTGCTGATCGCGCGCGCTCGCCTCTGTCATTCGTCGAAACGTCCGCTTGATGGCGCGTTCGTTTTGCCGAGCCCCGCGGGTTCTCGGATAACCGCAAACGCCTGCCCTTTTGTATTGTTCCGACTAGCCGACGATGGTCTGCGGTAGCAACTCATAGGGGGCGCAAGTGTTAGAAAACTGTAAGACCTGCCAGTCCGAGCCGTCGTTATGCGGTGCAAACAGTTCTCGTCGAGGTGATCAATGCCGCGTGTGTCATCTCCCGGCTCGAACTCCGCAGAGACGCAGTCTCGGCCATTCCGGGTCAACATGCAGAGATTGCAAGCGGGGGTGACGATCCCGCGTGCACTGGCCTACCTGGCGCTGGTCGGGCTCGCAGTCTTGTTTCTATGGCTGACGTTGCGGGTGGATCTGGTGATTTTCGGCGGCGTGCTGTTCGCGATCGGCCTGCGGCGCGCCGCCGAGGCGCTGAGTCGCCTGACGGCGCTGCCGGTCGGCTGGTCCCTGCTGGCGGTCGTGCTCCTGATCAGCGCCTTCTTTTCCGGCATCGGATGGTTTTTCTCGCAGGCGATTGCCGGCCAGATCACCGAGCTTTCCCAACAGCTGCCGGCGGCAGCCGCAAAAGTCGGAAACATGTTCAGCCAGTCAGGCATTGGTAAAATTCTGAACCAGCACGTCGATACCACCACCGTCCAAACGTCTCCGACCACCCTTCTGGAAAGTTTTTTTGGTGTCGCGGCCAATATCGTGGAGGTCGTGGCAAGCGTTGTCGTGATCGTGTTCCTCGCCGTTTATTTTGCGGCCGAGGCCAGCGTATATGCGGGAGGGCTGGTGCGGTTGACGCCGCCGGCCCGCCGTGCGCGAGCTGCCGAGGTCCTGCACGAGACCGCGAGCGCGGTCTGGTACTGGATGCTGGGCCGGCTCTTCTCGATGACCGTTCTCGGCGTCGTGACGGCGATAGGGCTGTGGCTTCTCGGAGTGCCGTTGCCGGTGGCTCTCGGGTTCCTCGCCGGCATCATGATCTTCGTCCCATACATCGGCGCCTTCGTTTCGGCAATTCCCAGTGTTATCATCGCCGCCTCGATAAGCCTGACGCTCGCCGTTTATGTCATTGCGCTCTACCTAGGGGTGCACGTAGTCGAGGGCTACATCCTGGTCCCGCTGGTGCAGCGCCGGGCCGTTCACCTGCCCCCGGCGCTGACCTTGTCGGCACAGGTCATTCTCGGCTTCCTCGCGGGATTTATTGGTCTGCTGTTTGCGACGCCGCTCGTCGCCGCCGGGCTTGTCCTGGTCCGAATGATCTACGTCGAGGATATCCTCGGGGACCGCGAGAGCGAGCCCGCTCCATTCGAGGCGCGGTAGACCCGCTGGCCTTCATCCGCTGTTGCGCAAACCCGCAGCAATGCCGTTGATCGTCAGATAAATCCCGGTAACGACATTCTCGTCGGCATCGCCGGCGATAGCGCTTCAACAGCTCGATCTGCATGTGATTGAGCGGATCGAGATAGGGGAAGCGATTGCGGATTGAGCGCGCCAGGAGCGGGTTGCTTTCGCCGTTGTTCTGGACATTGCCGACCGCGTTCCTCAGCGGCACCGCCGCGGCCGGCGGGATCGCGCTGATCAATTCGATCGGCAACCTGGCCGGATTTGCCGCCCCCTATGCTATGGGCTACCCGAAGGACGCGACCGGCGGCTTCACTGCCGGCCTTCTGGCGGTCGCGTCCTTCCCGTTCTTGTCGGCCATCCTCGTGCTGATCCTCGGGCATGACCCGGCGCTCGAACGCGGCGACATCCCGGAAGGAGCCCACTAGCAACGCAGACTATGGACGTGCACAGCCTTCGAAGGCGTTGTGGGGACAAGGGAATCCGCCGCCCGGATCTGGTCCGAGATACGCATTCCCAGCCCCTGATCCGCACCCGGCCAGCAGTACCGTCAGAACAACCGCGAAAGGTGCAAATCTCAACGCCCTCATAGGCGAGAGGACCGCGCCGGGCTTGCAGAAGCCTAGATCACCGCGATCGCTTCGATTTCGATCAGAAACTCGGGCTGGGCTAGCGCCGCGACGGCGACCAACGTGGAGGCCGGCATTTTCTTGCCGAAGAACTCCTCGCGAATGGCCGCGTAATCGGCGCGATGACGAATATCGGTCAGATAGGTATTGACCTTGACGATGTTCGACATCGTGCCCCCGCCGGCCTCGACCTGGGCCTTTACCGCCTGCAGGGCCGCCCGCGCCTGCGCCTTGAAATCGCCCGCATGCGCCGCACTGCCGTTGTCGCCATAAGCCACCTGGCCCGCGATATAGAGGATCGTCTCGGCGCCGGTCACCTTAACGGCCTGTGAATAGGTCGGCGGATCCCACACCCCGCGGGCAGCATATTGCTCGATCTTGGCCATCCCTCGCTCCTCCTATGAATGGAACGGCCCCAAGCTAAAAGCCGTCCGCAACGAGCGTCAATTCGCTCGTCGCGGACGCCAATCGGGAGTTAGCCGGATCAAGGCTGCTGGTCGGCCGGCCGGGCGCGTTCGGCGGATTGCTGGCGATAGACTTCCCGCTGCTTCTCGCGCCATACGGCCCGCTCCTCCGGATCGAGCTTGCCATCGTGGTTGCTGTCGATTTGGTCGAACCGCTCGCGATAGAGCTGGTCGCGCTCCTCGGCGGGCATCGCCGCCACCCGGTCGTAATAGGCCTTGCGGCGCTCGATGCTCGCTTTCTCCGCAGCCGAAAGGCCGGGATCGGCCAGCTGGCGTGCGAGCCGCGCTTGGCGCTGCTGCAGGTCGCGCGCGCGGAAGTCGCGATACTGGTCGAAGGTGATCATGTCGCCAGCCGCAGCAGTTTGGGGAGCGGGTTGAGCAGCCCTTTGCGCAACGGCCGGCCAGTGCCACCACGCCATTGCCAGCAGGACCGCCGCGGCGGCCGGGAGCGTCCATTTCTTCATCGTCATCTCCTCGGGTTTGTGCCCCCCGCACACAATTAGAACAAAACATGATCAAATTTAGCAAGCTAAATTTTGCGCCCGCTTCTCGAAAGGCCGGCCTTCCGTCAGACGAAGAGCCGCTCCTTCTCCAGCCCGTCATAGAGATGGGCGACGAACTCGCCGTAGCCGTTCCATTTGAGGGTCGGCACGCGCTCGTTGGTGCCGAGCACCCGCTCCGTCGCCTGGCTCCAGCGCGGGTGGGGAACCTCGGGGTTGACGTTCGCCCAAAACCCGTACTCGCTGCCCTGTACGGTTTCCCAGAAGGACACCGGGCGCTTCTCGGTGAACGAGAAGTGGACGATCGACTTGACCGATTTGAAGCCGTATTTCCACGGCAAAATCAGCCGCAACGGCGCCCCGTCCTGCTTCGGAACGGGCTTGCCATACATGCCGGTCACCAGAAAGGCGAGCTCGTTTCCTGCCTCGGCGATCGTGACGCCTTCGACATAGGGCCAGGGGTACCAGACTTCCTTCTGCCCAGGTGCGGTCTTCGGGTCGAGAAACGTCTCCATCTGAACGTATTTTGCCGAGCCCAGCGGCTTGGCGAAATCGACCAGGGCCGCCATCGGGAAGCCGCTCCACGGCACCGCCATCGACCAAGCCTCGACGCAGCGGTGGCGGTAGAGCCGCTCTTCGAGCGTCATCTTTTTCAGCAGATCGTCGATATCGACAGTGAGCGGCTTCTCGACCAGCCCATCGATCTTGACCGTCCACGGACGGATCTTCAACGCCTGGGCTTCGGACGCGATCGATTTTTGCGACCCGAACTCGTAGAAATTGTTGTACGTCGTGGCCAGCTTTTCGTCGGTCAGCGGCCGGTCGAGCGTGTAGCGTAGGTTGCGCTTGGCGGGATAGAGGCCGGCCGACGGGTCTTCCTCCGCTGCAAGGGCAGAACCCAATGCAGGCGTCAGAATCGAGCCGGCCGCAATCGCTTGGATCAGCGCCCTGCGCCCAACGAATACCGCCTCGGGCGTCGCCGCGCTCTCGCGCAACTCCCAGCCTCTTCTACGCCGGCTCAACACGACCGCACCTCGCTAACGTTGCGACCCAAAAGTTTGGGTCGGCCTCCCGCGGCGCCAAGTCACGCTTTCGCGATCGACCTATTGCGCGGCGTCGGCCGTGCGCGAGGCGAGCACCTTCTCCGCCGGTCTGCCGGTCAGCTCCTGCATATGGTCGAATCGATGGGCGAAGCTGCCGACCCCCATAGTCAGCGAGCGCAGCTCGACAATCAGGTCATGCAATTCGCTTTGCGGCAGATGGGCGCTGACGACGTCCCATCCGGGCCAGTCGGGCTTGGCGTCGTAGCCGAGGATCTGGCCGCGCCGTCCCGAGACCAGGCGCTGAACCCGGGCGGTGAACGCGTTCGGCACCGAAATCTCGACCATATCGATCGGCTCAAGCAGGATCGGCTCGCATTTCGGCAGCGCTTCCTGGACCGCCTGCCGTCCCGCGGTTTTGAACGCTTGATCCGAGCTGTCCACCGCGTGGAATTGGCCGGTGATCAGATTGACCGCGACATCGACGACCGGAAAGCCGATCGGTCCGTGGAGCAGCGCCTCGATCACCCCTTCCTCAACCGCCGGGATATAGTTGCGCGGGATGGCCCCGCCGACGACGCTGTTGGTATAGGTAAAGCCGGAGCCGCGCGGCAACGGTTTCACCTCGATCGTTACATCGGCGAATTGTCCGTGCCCACCGCTCTGACGTTTGAAGCGGGAATGCTGCTGGGCTCCCTGCCGGATCGTCTCTTTGTAGGGGACCCCGGCGCGCCTGCCGTTGACCGCGAGATTGTGGCGGGTGCGCAAGCGGTCGATGGCGATCTGCAGATGGATGTCGCCTTGCCCCCACAAGACCATTTCTTGCGTATCGGCATTCTGTTCGAGCTCGAGGGTGGGGTCCTCCTCGACCAGCTTGCCGATTGCGCCGGTCAGCTTGACGTCGTCCGTGCGCCGCTCGGAGGTGATCGCCAAGCCGTAAACCGGCTGCGGCCGTTCCGGCTGCGGCAATGGCGTCGCCTTGCCGGACGGGGTCAGGACGGTGCCGGTGGCGATCTCCTCCATTCGCGTCAGCCCGACGACTTCGCCGGCCTGAGCGGCGGGAACCTTCTCCTGCTGAGCTCCGACCAGGCGCAAAACGCCGGCGACGCGGCTGCCGTTCAGCACCATGCCCTCAGAGATCGCGCCGCGCCAGACGCGAACCAATGACAGCTTGCCGGTGTGCGGCAGGTGATAAGTCTTGAACACCTGCGCCAAGGGCTCGCCTTCCGGAGCGATCCCCAGCCGTTCTGCGGTTTCCTGAGGCGCCGGCGCCTCATGGCGCAGTGCCTTCCACAGCCGCCGTATTCCAAAATCCGCCTGCCCCGAGCCGAGAAACACCGGCACGACCTGCGCGCCTTTCAGGGTGCGGGTCAGATGCTTGTAGATCTCCTCCTTGGGCGGCTCGACCTCTTCGAGCAATTGCTCGAGCAAGGTGTCGTCAAAATCGGCGAGCTTTTCGATCAGCCCGGTGCGCGTTGCGCCTTCCTGCTCCCAGAAACCGTCGGGAAGCGGCATCAGATCCGATGGCTGGCCCGGCCGGTAACGATAGGCGCGCTCGCTGACCAGGTCGACATAGCCGGTGATCTCGCCGTCAGGCCCGCGCAGCGGCACCTGGCGCAGCACCAACGGGCGCTCGGAGACCGATTGCAAGGCGGCCAGCAGATCCCGGACTCGCGCGTTGACGTTATCCATCTTGTTGATGAAGATCATGTGCGGGATCTTGTGCCGGTCGAGAAACCGCAAGAGAGCGCTGATGGTCAGAGCGCGCTCGACCTCAGGCTCGACAACGACGACCGCGACGTCGCTGACCAGCAACGCCCCTTGCGCCTCATGAAGCAGCTCGACCGAACCCGGGCAGTCGAGGATCGTCCAGCGGTCCCCGAGAAAACCCGCACTCGCCACGTTGAGCTCGGTCGACATCTGGCGGGCGCGCGCTTCCGGCGAATGATCCCCGACCGCGTTGCCGTCGCGCACGCTGCCGCGCCGGCTGGTGCTGCCGCTTGCGTGCAGCAAGGCTTCGAGCAGGGTGGTTTTACCCGAAAGATACGGGCCGATCAGCGCGGCACAACGCGGAGCTTCAGTCGAATTCGCCATGGGCGCCTCCATCATCCTGAAGAGCTGCCGCCGCAGGCCGGGACCGCGGGCCCGGCGGCGCCTTTATCTGTTCCTGAAGTTGCGCGCCGGCCGGCAGGATGGCAATCGAAATTTCGCGCGGTCAAATCCCGCGGATCGCGGCGGTTTCGGCAGCCGTCAGCTACGCCATCAGCGCGCGGCAGGCGCGGTCGATGCGCTGGCAGGCGTCGCGCAACACCTCGGTCGAGGTCGCGTAGGAGATGCGGAAATGCGGCGACAGTCCAAAGGCGGCGCCGTGCACCACCGCGACGCCGGTTTCCTCCAGCAGATAGCGGACGAAATCCTCGTCGTTGGTTATCGGCTGGCCGGCTGGGGTTCGCTTGCCGATGACGCCGGCGCAGGACGGATAGACATAGAACGCCCCCTCGGGCCGGGGGCAGAACAGGCCGGGGACCCGGTTCAGCATCTCGACCACGAGATCCCGGCGCTCCTTGAAGCTGCGGTTATGGACCGGGATGAAATCCTGCGGGCCCGTCAAAGCCTCGATCGCTGCCGCCTGACTGATCGAGCACGGGTTCGCGGTCGAGTTCGACTGGATCGCGCCCATCGCCTTGATCAGCGCCTTGGAGCCGCCGCCATAGCCGATCCGCCAGCCGGTCATGCAATAGGTCTTCGAGACGCCGTTGACGGTCAGGGTGCGCTCGTAGAGGCGCGGCTCGACCTGGGCGATCGTCTTGAAGTCGAAATCGTCGTAGACGAGGTGCTCGTACATGTCGTCGGTCATCACCCAGACATGGGGGTGACGCAGCAGGACCTCGGCAACGCCCTCCAATTCTGCCTCGGTGTAGGCGGCCCCGGTCGGGTTCGACGGCGAGTTCAGGATCAGCCACTTGGTGCGAGGCGTGATGGCCGCGTCGAGGTCCTCGGGCCGCATTTTGAAGCCATTGTTCTGCGAGCACGGCACCGGCACGGGAGTGCCCTCGCACAGTAGCACCATCTCCGGGTAGGACACCCAAAACGGCGCCGGGATGACGACCTCGTCCCCGGGATTGATCGTGGCGACCATCGCATTGTAAAGCACCTGCTTGCCGCCGGCGCTGATCGTGATCTGCGAGGTCTCGTAATCGAGCCCGTTCTCGCGCTTGAACTTGCCGCAGACCGCCCGCTTCAGCTCGATCGTGCCGTCGAAGGTCGTGTAGCGGGTCTCGCCGCGCCGCATCGCCGCGATCGCCGCCTCCTGGATATTCGGCGGCGTGTCGAAATCGGGCTCGCCGACCGATAGGCTGACGATATCGCGCCCGGCCGCCTTCAATTCTGTCGCAAGGGCAGTCATCGCCATCGTCGGCGACGGTTTGACGCGAGCAAGGCGGTCGGCAAGAAAGGACATGACAGGCCTGAGTATGCGAGGAGAACAAGCCGAAAAGTTACACGCGAACCCGTGCGGTGTGAAGCCGCTTAGGCCCGGGCCGTCGTCCTATTTGGACAGCCAGACACCCTGCAGCTAATGTCGTTTGATCCCGACCCGCTCGTTCCAATACGATAGGCTTCGAACTGTGGGGTTGGAGACATGAATAAGTTCAGCTGCACCAGGTCTTTAGGCGAAGAAATCTATTACGCGACGCTGGTCGCCGAAGACGAACAGCAAGCACGAGAAATGGCGATCGACGAGACCAACAAGAAATTCTCGAAAAGTGGCGGCCGCGCCAGAGAATGGAGCATCAGGGTTCTCGAATCGGGCGTCGACGGCCCGGCCCGGATCCTCGACTGCGGTTACCGCGAGGCATAGCGACTCGGTCGACATCTCATCGTGAGCCGGATTAACCGGCGGGAGGACCGATCGGGCCGATGACTCAAGCCGCGTGTTCGGAATGTCGGAAGCGGCTCCGGCATGGATTCGTCCGCTGATATCGCGCCCGGTTTTCCCCTATCCTATATATCGTCAACAGCGCTGATTTCCGGTGTTTGGCATGAAGTCGGCTGACGCCCTGGACTTGATAACGATGCTGCCGCTGATGGCCGCCGAGCGGCCGCAGAGCGATATCGGCAGGCCGTTTCAACTGCAATCCGAATTCCGGCCGGCGGGGGACCAGCCGCAGGCGATCAAGGAATTGTGCCAAGGGATCGCCGGTGGAGAGCGCGAGCAGGTGCTGCTCGGTGTTACCGGCTCGGGCAAGACCTTCACGATGGCGCATGTCATCGAGCGAACCGGGCGCCCGGCGATCATTCTCGCACCCAACAAGACCTTGGCCGCGCAGCTCTACGGCGAAATGAAGAGCTTCTTCCCGGAAAACGCGGTCGAGTATTTCGTCTCGTATTACGATTATTACCAGCCCGAGGCCTATGTCCCGCGCACCGACACCTATGTCGAGAAAGAATCTTCGCTGAACGAGCAGATCGACCGGATGCGCCATTCGGCCACGCGCGCGATTCTCGAGCGCCGCGACGTCGTCGTCGTCGCCTCGGTCTCCTGCATTTACGGCATCGGCTCGGTCGAGACCTATTCGCAGATGACCCTGTCGCTCGCCAAGGGCGATCGGATCAACCGCACACAATTGCTCGCCCGATTTGTCGAATTGCAGTACCGGCGCAACGACCACAATTTCTTCCGCGGCTCGTTCCGGGTGCGCGGCGACACGATCGAATTGTTCCCGGCGCATTACGAAGACCGCGCCTGGCGCATTTCGCTGTTCGGCGACGAGATCGAGGCGATACACGAGATCGACCCTCTCACCGGCGAAAAGACAGCGTCGTTGCACTCGGTCAAGGTTTACGCCAACAGCCATTACGTGACGCCGCGCCCGACCCTGTTGCAGGCGATCGAGCAGATCAAGCGCGACCTCAAGATCCGGCTCGAGGAACTCCACACGGAAGGGAAATTGCTGGAGGCCCAACGCCTCGAACAGCGCACCACCTATGACCTCGAGATGATCGAGGCGACCGGCAGCTGCGCGGGCATCGAGAACTATTCCCGATATCTGACCGGCCGCAAGCCGGGTGAGCCGCCGCCAACCTTCTTCGAATACATGCCGCGCGACGCGCTCGTCTTTGTCGACGAGTCGCACGTCACGGTGCCGCAGCTCGGCGGCATGTTCGGCGGCGACTGGACGCGCAAAACCTGCCTTGCCGAATACGGTTTCCGACTGCCTTCCTGCACCGACAACCGGCCGCTCAAATTCGCGGAATGGGATGGGCTGCGCGGCCAGACGATTTTTGTCTCGGCCACCCCCGGCCCTTGGGAGATGCAGCGCACCGGCGGCGTATTTGTCGAGCAGATCGTGCGGCCCACCGGCCTCGTCGACCCTCCCTGCATCATCCGGCCGGTCGACGACCAGGTCGACGATTTGATGGCGGAATGCCGCGAGGAGGCGCTGCGTGGGCATCGGGTCATGGTCACCACCCTAACCAAGAAGATGGCCGAGGCGCTGACCGAATACCTGCACGAGGCCGGGCTGCGCGTGCGCTATATGCATTCCGATATCGATACGATCGAGCGCATCGAGATCATCCGCGATCTTCGCCTCGGCATGTTTGACGTCCTGATCGGGATCAACCTGCTGCGCGAGGGGCTCGACATTCCGGAATGCGCGTTGATGGCGGTGCTCGATGCCGACAAGGAGGGGTATCTGCGCTCGCGGACCTCGTTGATCCAGACGATCGGCCGGGCCGCTCGCCACATCGACGGGCGGGCCATCCTCTACGCCGACCGAATGACCGACAGTCTCAAGGCCGCGATCGACGAGACCAATCGCCGGCGCGAAAAGCAGCAGGCCTACAATGTCGCGCATGGGATCACACCCGAAAGCGTGCGCCGCGGCATCTCCGACATCCTTGAAAGCGTCTATGAGCGCGATCACGTGACCTTTGGGCTGTCGGAAGGCGAAGCGGCGCATTACCAAGGGGCCGATCTGAAGAGCGTCATCGCGGATCTCGAGAAGCGCATGCGGGAGGCGGCCGCCGATCTGGAATTCGAGGAAGCGGCCCGTTTGCGCGACGAGATCCGGCGCCTCGAGCAGGCCGATCTCGGCCTCTCGGTTGCGCTAAACGGGGCCGCAGCCGGGTCCCGGCGCACCGAGGGTCAGCGGGGCCGCTCGATCGCGGGGCGCGCCGGCGTCTCGGCACGTGATGTCGTCCGCGCCAAGATGCGGGCTCGCAAGGAACGCCGTGCCCGCCGGTGATGCCGAGCCCGGCAACCAGCCGACCGGAGCATTGCCGGTTCCGCCGATACCTCGGGCAGCCCTGGTAACCGGCGGCGCACAGCGGATCGGCCGCGCGCTCTCGCTCGCGCTTGCCGAGGACGGTTTTGCTGTGGCGGTTCACTATCACGGCTCGCGCGATGCCGCCGAAAATCTCGCGGAGCGCATCCGAAGCAAAGGTGGCGCGGCGGTGGCGCTTGGCGCCGACCTCGCCGATGAGGGGGCCGTTTCGACGCTGCTGCCGCGCGCCGAGGGCGAGCTCGGGCCGATTGGCTGCCTGGTCAACAACGCCGCGGTATTCGTCAACGATACCGTCGAGACGGCAACAAGCGAGAGCTGGGATTCACATATCGCGGTGAATCTGCGCGCCCCGTTTGTCCTGATTCAAAATTTCACCGCCCGGCTGCCGGTACATGCCAGCGGCGTAGTTGTCAATCTGTTGGATCAGCGGGTTTGGTCGCTGACACCCTATTTTGTATCCTACACTTTGGCGAAGGCGGGGTTGTGGACTTTGACCCAGACGATGGCACTCGCGCTGGCGCCACGCATTCGGGTGAACGGCATCGGCCCCGGTCCGACTGTACCGAGCCCGCGGCAGACGCCGGACCAGTTCGCCCGGCAATGCGAACTGATGCCGTTGCGTCGGGGCACCAGCCCAGATGAGATCGCGGCGGCGATGCGCTTTATCCTGACGGCGCCGGCGATGACCGGCCAGATGATCGCGCTCGATGGTGGGCAGCATCTCGGTTGGGCGCAACCGCAACGGCAGTTGCCGGTCGAGTAGAAGGTGCGTTCTGCGGGAAAGAGAGCGCCGGATGCAGGATGTGGCGCGGATTTGTTCACAGGCGGCGATGTCGTGATTCGGCAATGAGCGAAGTGCGAGGACTGTTACAATTTGTCATCGACGTTAACCATTCGCGATCGGAAATGAATTTTTTCAAAGGGTTAAGTGTTTGCCTAAATTTTACTCAAATGTCACAAATGCAAGGTATGCCTACAATCCGAGTTTGCTCGCCCCAAGTTTTCAACAGAGTTATCCACCGGTTTCGTGGATACCCCAAATCAGTGTGTCGCCTCAAACAGTTGACGACATCGTGACGGGAACGATGGACGACAGAATGACGGAGTTCGGGACGCCGGTCAGGACGCGGCGGCGCCGCAGCGCGCCATCGCTGACCGACCCACGGCGGGCGCCGGACGGCTTCGCCGAACCTGCCGCTGGATCTTCAGAGAGCGCTCTGCCGGCCGACACCGCGCTCCCCGAATCCGCCGCGCGCCACTCAGCCGCCACAGGGATCGCTGTGGGTGCCGCGACGATCCGCGAGGCGCTGAGGAGGATGCCGGGCAGCCCAGGCGTCTACCGCATGCTCGATCGGCGGGGTGACGCGCTTTACGTGGGCAAGGCGCGCAGTCTGAAGAGCCGCGTGCAGAATTACGCGCATCCCGCCGGGTTGTCGAACCGGCTGCGCCGCATGATTGCCGAGACTGCCGCGATGGACGTCGTGGTGACCCACACCGAGGCAGAGGCGCTGCTCCTCGAATGCAATCTGATCAAGCGGCTGATGCCCCGCTACAACGTGCTGTTGCGGGATGACAAGTCGTTCCCGTTTATCCATCTCGCCGCCGGTCACGACTTTCCGCAGCTCACAAAATACCGCGGCGCGCGAACCAAGGAAGGCAGCTACTTCGGTCCCTTCGCCTCCGCCGGGTCGGTCAATCGCACCCTGGTGACGCTGCAAAAGGCGTTCTTGCTGCGGTCTTGCAGCGACAGCGTCTTTGCCACCCGCGCCCGCCCCTGCCTGCTGTATCAGATCAAGCGCTGCAGCGCCCCTTGCGTCGGACACATCGCCCGCGAGGACTACGCGGCGCTAATCGAGCAGGCGCACACCTTTCTGTCGGGCAGGAGCGACGATGTTCAGCAACGCCTCGCCGCCGAGATGGAAGAGTCCGCGAACGCATTGGATTTCGAAGCGGCGGCGTTGATTCGTGACCGAATCCGCGCGTTGTCGCTGGTCCAGGGGCATCAAGACATCCACGTCGCGGGAGTGGTCGATGCCGACGTCATCGCCGCCCATCAGGAGGGCGGGCAAACCTGTGTCCAGGTTTTCTTCTTCCGCGGCGGGCAGAATTGGGGCAATCGGGCGTATTTCCCGAGCCATGACCGGCAGCTCTCGGTGGAGGAGGTGCTGACCTCGTTCGTCGGCCAGTTTTATGACAATCGTGCGAAGCCGCCCCTCGTATTGTTGAGTCATCGGCTGGTCGAGCAGGATCTGGTCGAAGAAGCGTTGTCGCTCGGCGGGCCGAGGGTCAGCCTCGCAGTACCGCAGCGCGGCGACAAAAAGCGGCTGATCGACCGGATAACCGCGACCGCGCGTGAGGCGCTCGGCCGTCGCCTTGCGGAGAGTGCCTCCCAGCGCCAACTGCTCGACGGTATCGCAGCCGCCTTTGGCATCGACAGACCACTGCACCGCGTAGAGGTTTATGACAACAGCCACATCCAAGGTACGAATGCCGTGGGCGCGATGATTGTCGCCGGCCCCGAGGGGCTCGTCAAAAACGCCTATCGCAAGTTCACGATCCGCGGCGCCGCGCCGGCCCAGGCCGGAAGCGTCACCCTCACCGCGCTCTGCCCCCACCCTGACCCTCCCCCGCCTGCGGAGGAGGGAATTGTAGCGAGCCCTTTTTCTGACCCTCCCCCGCCTGCGGGGGAGGGAGGGGTGGGGGCTGCGGGCGGCGACGATTATGCGATGATGCGTGAAGTTCTCATGCGCCGTTTCGCCCGCGCCGTCAAAGAGGATCCGGAACGAGACCGGGGCACCTGGCCCGATTTGATCCTGATCGACGGCGGCCAGGGACAGCTCAATATCGGCCGCGGCGTCCTCGAAGAACTCGGCATCGCCGATGTCGCAATCGTCGGAATCGCCAAGGGGCCGGACCGCAATGCCGGACGGGAACACTTCTTTGTGCCGGGGCGAGCGCCGTTCTCGCTCGACCAGCGCGACCCTGTCCTCTATTTCCTGCAACGCCTGCGCGACGAAGCGCATCGGTTTGCCATCGCCACGCATCGCGCTAAGCGAACGAAGGCCCTGGGGCGCTCCCCGCTCGATGAAATCGACGGAGTCGGGGCTCGCCGTAAGCAGGCGCTGCTGCACCATTTCGGCTCGGCGCGAGCGGTTGCCCGGGCCGGGCTCGGGGAGCTCGAACGCGTGTCTGGCATAAGCAAAACTGTAGCAAAAAAGATTTATGACCACTTCCACCCCGACGGGTAAGCTGCCGCTGCCCTCCCTTTGTCTTCAGCAGGAGTGATGTGTGCCGATTACCAGCCTGCCCAACCTGCTGACATTGTCTCGAATCCTGGTGATTCCGGTGGTGATCGCGACCTTTTACGTGCCGGGCGACTATGCCCGTTGGTTCGCCTGCGCGCTTTTCTCAGCCGCGGGCGTGACCGACTGGCTTGATGGACACATGGCGCGCCGCTGGGAACAGCAATCCGAAATCGGCCGTTTTCTCGACCCAATCGCCGACAAATTGCTGGTCTCGGCGACATTGTTCATGCTGACGGCCTTTGGGCGGCTCTCGGCTGAGGCGCTGCTTCCGGCATTGGTTATCCTGTGTCGGGAAATCTTAGTCTCCGGGCTTCGCGAGTACCTCGCCGGGCTGCGGGTCGGCATGCCGGTGTCCCGGCTCGCCAAATGGAAGACGGTCATTCAGATGGTCGCGATCGGGGTGCTGATCGTCGGCGACGCGGGCCCCGGTTTTGTGCCGGTGACGGCAATCGGCGAGACGCTGTTGTGGATCGCCGCAATCCTGACCTTGGTGACCGGATACGACTACCTCCAGGCCGGGCTGCGCCACATGGCGCGGCCTCGGGCGGTGCCCGCGAACCGCAAATCAGAGCATTTGGCCTAGGGCATTGCGACGACCGTGCTCGTCCCCCAATTGAGCCCATAGGGCCTCACGACAATGCGGATCTTCGGCCTCGCCGGCTGGAGCGGAAGCGGCAAAACGACGTTGATGATGGCGCTGATACCCGAATTCGTTTCACGCGGCATCACCGTATCGACGATAAAGCACGCCCACCATTCCTTTGACATCGATCAGCCGGGGAAGGATTCCTGGCATCACCGGCAGGCAGGCGCACAGGAGGTGATGGTCGCCTCGGGGCAACGTTGGGCGCTGATGCACGAGCTACGCGGCGCGGCCGAGCCCTCGCTCGACCAGTTGCTGGAGCGGATGGCTCCGGTCGATCTGGTAATCGTCGAGGGTTTCAAACACGATGAGCACCCGAAGATCGAGGTCTATCGTCACGCGGTCGGAAAACCATTGCTGCACCCCGACGATCCGTTTGTCGTCGCGATTGCTTCCGATCAGCGCCTAGCCGAGTTCTCCAGGCCCTGGCTGCCTCTGTCGGATGCGAGTGCAATCGCCAATTTCATCCTTGGCCACGAAGCCGGATTCGTGAGATGGCACAGCTGAGCGATGATTGCTTCGCGTTTGGCGGCGCCCTGCTGAGCGTCGACGCCGCGCTCGGCCGGATCGAGGAGCGGGTCACCGCGGTAGTCGAGACGGAGACGGTTCCGCTTGGAGGGGCCTGCGGGCGCATTCTCGCCCACGATGTCATTGCCTCGATGAACCTGCCGCCGCACGCCAACAGCGCCGTCGACGGCTATGCTTTCGCCCACACCGATCTCCTGCCGGCACGGGAAACCGTGCTTCCAGTTTTGGGCAGAGCGGCAGCGGGCCACCCGCTCGGCCGTCCCGCCGGGCGCGGCGCGGCGGTCCGGATCTTCACCGGCGCCCCGATGCCCGAGGGGACCGATACGGTCATGATGCAGGAGGACTGCATCGTCGAAGACGGGCTGGTGCGGCTTAAACCGGGGATCAAGAAGGGAGCAAACCGACGCCATGCCGGAGAGGACGTCGCCGAGGGGGCGGTAGCGCTTGCCGCCGGGCGGCGGCTCTTGCCTGCGGATCTCGGGCTGGCTGCCGCACTGGGCTATTGCGAGCTGCGGGTATTTCGCCGCTTGCGCGTGGCGCTGCTCTCCACCGGCGATGAGGTCTGCGACCCAGGGACGGCGCTGCCTTCGGGCATGATCTTCGACGCCAACCGCTTCATGCTGGCGGCCCTTCTGGGCGAACTTGGCTGCGCCGTTAGCGATTTCGGGATTCGCCCGGACCGCGAGGCGGCACTCGCCGACACTCTGGCGACGGCAAGCACCGGGCATGATCTGATCGTCACCTCGGGCGGCGTTTCGACCGGCGAGGAGGATCACGTCAAGCAGGCAATCGAGCGCCTGGGCCGGTTGCATTTCTGGCGGCTCGCGATCAAGCCGGGGCGCCCCGTAGCGCTCGGGCAGATCGGCCGAGTGCCCCTGATCGGGCTTCCGGGAAACCCGGTCGCGGCGCTCGTCACCTTCGTCGTGCTCGCCCGGCCGCTGATTTTCAAGCTCGCCGGCGCACTGGGATCCGCGCCTCGGCTCTTCCCCGTCCGAGCCGGCTTCGCTTACCGCAAAAAGCCGGGGCGGCGCGAATATGTCAGGGCGAGCCTAGAGCGCGAAGGGAAAGATCTCGTTGCAGTCAAATACATCAGGGATGGCGCGGGCATCCTCTCCTCGATCACGCAGTCCGAGGGGCTCGTGATCGTCGACGAGGATACTAGCAATTTCGCGCCCGGCATGACCGTCGATTTCCTGCCCTTTTCCGAGGTGATCGGGTGAAGCTGCTCTATTTTGCCTGGTTGCGTGCGCGCATCGGCTGCGCCGAAGAGGAAACCGACTTGCCGTCTGGAGTGAAGGACGTGGCAGGGTTGCTCGATTGGCTGCGGTCGCGCGGCGGCGGATATACCGAGGCGCTGCGCGATCTTTCGGTCGTCCGGGTGGCGGTCAATCAAAGCTATGTCGGGCACGATCACCCCGTCCAGGAGGGTGACGAGATCGCGGTCTTCCCGCCGGTGACCGGAGGCTAGTGCGATGATCCACGTGCAGCGCGAGGACTTCGATGTCGGCGCCGAGCTCGATCGGCTGGCCGCCGGCAATCACCGGATCGGTGGGGTCGCCAGCTTCGTCGGATTGGTCCGTGACCTGGGCGGGGGTGACTGCGTCTCAGCCCTGACCCTCGAGCACTATCCCGGCATGACCGAGAAAAAGCTCGGCGAGATCGAAACCGAGGCGCATCGGCGCTGGCCGCTCGATGCCGTGGTGATCATTCACCGTTACGGCCGGCTCGTGCCCGGCGACCGCATCGTGCTCGTCGCCACGGCCTCGCCGCACCGCGAAGCCGCGCTCGCCGCCTGCCAATTTTTGATCGATTGGCTAAAAACCGACGCGCCGTTCTGGAAGAGCGAGGAAACCCCGTCCGGCGAGCGCTGGGTCGCCTCCCGCGCCGATGACGAAGCCGCCAAGCAGCGTTGGAACGCGGACCGATCATAGATCCGTCATCGAGCAGAGGGCGGCCGGATAGGACCCTGCCGCCCTTCGGCGCCTGCGGGAGCTAATCGACGGCGAACACCCAGACCGAGCCGCCTTGCGGCACATCGGGGAACTCCCACGGCCGCACCAGGTTGAGGCGGGCCTGCATGCGGGCCGCGTCGACGCCCCAGCCCGACTGCACGGCGATGTATTGCTTGCCGTCGATCTGGAACGAGACCGGCACCCCATTCACCCCCGAGCTGGTGCGGAATTCCCATAAGGTCTTGCCGTTCGAGGCGTCGAAGGCGCGGAAATAGCGGTCGTTGGTGCCGCCCGCAAACACGACCCCGCCGGCCGTCGCAAGCACCGGGCCCCAGAGCTGCGAGTTGGCAAAGGGATGGCTCCAGGCCTTCTGTCCGGTATCGAGGTTCCAGGCCTGCAGCTCGCCGATGTGATCGGCGCCCGGCGCGATATAGAGAGTCGTCGTTGCCCCTACATAACGTTGCCCCGGGACGTAGGTGACCGGTTCGCCAATCGACGTGCCGCACAGATTCTCATTGGCGGGGATATACAATAACCGTGTCTTCGGGCTGTAGGCGACCGGCGGCCAATCCTTGCCGCCCCACAGTGAAGGACAGAAATCGGCCTTCTTTCCCGTCGCCGGCTGCCGGGTCGGGTCGACATTGGGCCGCCCGGTCTCGGGATCGAGACTGAGGAAGACGTTTTGCTTCACAAAGGGCTTGCCGTCTATGAAGTTGATCTTGTCGGCAGTGCGCTCAAGCTCCCAGAGATAGCCGTCCCGTGCGACATCGACGAGACCCTTAATCGTCTTACCGTTGTGCTGGTAATCGACGAGGATCGGCGGCGAGACCTCGTCCCAATCCCATGAATCGTTGGGGTGGTACTGGTGGTAGCCCTTGATTTTGCCGGTCGCGGTGTCGAGAGCGAGCACCGATGACGTGTAAAAATTGTCGCCCGGCCGCTGGTCGCCCATCCACGGCCCGCCATTGCCGGTACCCCAGAAGCTGAGATCGGTGTCCGGATCATAATTGCCGGTAATCCAAACCGAGCCGCCGCCGGTCTTCCACTGGTCGCCTTTGGGCCAGGTCTCGCTGCCCGGCTCGCCGGGGGCCGGTATCGTGTAGGTCTTCCATAGCGGCTTGCCGGTCTCGGCATCGAACGCGGCGACAAAGCCGCGTACGCCGAGTTCGCCGCCCGAGACGCCGACCATCACCTTGCCGTCGGCGACGAGCGGCGCCAACGACATATAATATCCGTGCGTGTAGTCCTCGACCGGGGCCTTCCAAACCTCCTTGCCGGTCTTGGCATCGAGCGCGACAAGCACGGCATCGGCCGCGGCGAAGTAAACCTTGTCGCCGAGGAGCGCGACGCCGCGGCTCGTCGGGTGCAGCAAAAGCATGTCGTCCGGGATCGGCCGTTTGAAGCGCCACAGCAGGTCGCCCTTTTTGGCGTCGATCGCCAGCACCTGATTGCCCGGGGTCGCGACGAACATGACCCCGTTGTTGACGATCGGCGGTGCCTGATGGCCTTCGATTTGCCCGGTCGCCAAGGTCCACGCCGGTTTCAGCTTGCCGACGTTTTCCGCCGTGATCTGCGACAGCGGACTATAGCCCCAGCCGTTATAGGTGCGGCGGTACATCAGCCAGTCGCCGTCCTGCGGCTGTTTGAGCTCCTCCTGGGTCACCGGCTTGTAGCTCTGCAGTATCGGCGGCACCGGCGGTGGGGTGTCCGGTGTCGGCAAGGGTGGCTGGGGCTGCTGCGCCGCGGCTGTTGCAGCAGCCAATACCAGTGCCAACCCGCTCGCCGCGAGCATGTAATGGCGATGACGTTTTTTCTGCATGGCGTCTCTCCTCGATTTTTCTTGGGGTCACATCTGTTGGAAACCGGCCCGTCCGATAAATGGCTTAGCGACGGCGAGCCGGCCGTCGACGATTTTCAGGGGTAGTGCCGGCAACGGCGCGCGGGGCCGGTCCGCTGACCACCTTGGCCCCTTGCTTTGGATCGTAAATCGAGTAATGGCACGGGCATTCGAGCAGCTGACGATGGGGATCCCAGTTGGTCACGTCGCAGCCGGTGTGCACACATATCGCCGAATAGGCGACGGCACCTTCCGCGGCGCGCTCCTTGGTCGCGGCGTCGAGACTTTGAGGGTCGAGACGCAGCAACAGCACCTTATTCAGCCGCGAGCCGTTGCGCAGCGTCTTGCTCTCCGGATCCATTGGCCAAGCAAAGGTCTGCTTGCCATCGAGCGGCAAGTCGTCGGGCTTCAACGGCTCCGGGCTCGAAGCGCTCACCGCGACCAGCAGGTCGCCTTCGCGCGGCCGCTCGCGCGCCGCATCGCTTTGCGCGAAGGCCAAGCGCGGCCCCAGTGCGAGGCACAAGCCCAGCTCGAGCGCCATCCGTCGCCCGATCCGGTGGGCTCCGCAGTGGAAACGGTGATCCATGCGCTTCCTCCTTAAGAAAGTTGTTGTGCGCGCCGACTCCCGGGCGACGGAGGGCTTCGCCCGCGGCACTTTATCTCGTCAGGTCGCCAGCTGGTCGCCGATTGGGAGACGCCGGATGCGTTTGCCGGTAGCGGCGAAGATGGCGTTGCACAATGCCGGCGCGAAGGGCGGCAGCCCCGGCTCGCCGACGCCGCTCGACGGCACGTCGATCCCGGCGGGGACGATCCAGACATGCGTGATCGGCGGCGACTCGTCGATGCGGGCGACCTGGAAGCCGTCGAAATTGTTTTGCTGGACCCGTCCGTTCTTGAAGCTGATCTCGCCATAGCGCGCGAGGCTCAGCCCCATCACCGCCGCCCCTTCCACTTGCGAGTAGATACGCTCGGGGTTGGCGGCAAAACCGCAATCGATCGCGCTGTCGACGCGCGGCACCGTCAGCCGTCCCTTGTCGTCGACCGCGACCTCGACGACGGTCGCGACATAGCTCAAGAAGCTCCGGTGTACGGCGATGCCCTGACCGTGCCTGGGCGGCAATTTCTTGCCCCAATCCGCCTTGTCGGCGACCAGTTCGACGACGCGCCGCAGCCGCGCCGTGTCGATCGGGTAGGTTTCGAGCGGGTCGCCGTAATTGGTGTAGTCAGTCGGCGGTTTTACAAGCCGCGGCGGTCCGAGCAGCTCGATCAGCATGTCCTTTGGGTCGCGTCCCGCTGCGTGGGCAAGCTCGGCGACAAACGACTGTATCGCAAAGGCATGCGGGATGTTCGACACCGAGCGGAACCAGCCGATGCGCGTGTGCGCTTCGGCTTCGCCCACCTCGCAGCGCAGGTTGGCGATATCGAACGGCACGTCCAGGACACCCTGACTGAGCTCCCCCGCCTGCTCGACTTTCGGGTCCGGAACGAAGGTAGCCCGGATGGTCGGCGCGACGGTGCGGTGGCGCCACGCAATGACATGGCCTTGCGCATCAAGCCCCGCATCGATGCGCTCGGCGGAGACTGTGTGCAGATAATCGTTGTGGAGGTCGTCCTCGCGTGTCCAGGTCATCTTGACCGCGGCGCCGCCCATCTCGCGCGACAGCAAGGCCGCCTCGAGCACAAAGTCGGGCTTCGACTTCCGGCCAAAGCCGCCGCCGAGCAGGGTGACGTTGACCGTTACATCCTCTGGCTTGAGGCCGAGCTTCTCGGCCAGCTCGTTGCGCGTCGTGCCGGGGCTCTGCACTGCCGCCCAGGCCTCGCACTTGCCGTCCGCGACGCGCGCCGTCGCGCAGGGCGGCTCCATCGAAGCGTGCGCCAGGTGCGGAATGTAGTATTCCGCGAACACTGTCTTCGCGGCGGACCCGAGCGCCTTCTCGGCGTCGCCGTCGTCGCGCACGACCTTGCCCGGTTTGCGCGCGGTCTCTTCGAGCTGGGCCTTATAGGCTGTCGAATCGTAGCTGGCGTGCGGCCCGTCATCCCAACGGAGTACCAGCGCCTCCCGTCCCTTGATCGCCGCCCAGGTATTGCGCGCAATGACCGCAACGCCGCCAATCGGCTGGAATTTCGACGGTGGCGCCGTCCCTTCGATGACGACGATCTTCTCGACCCCCGGCACCTTCATCGCTGCCGTGCCATCGTAGGATGCCAGCTTTCCCCCCATGACCGGCGGCCGCGCGACGACGGCATATTTCAATCCCGCGAGCTTGGTGTCGATGCCGTAGACGGCGCGGCCGGTCGTGATGTCGAAAAGATCGACGATCTGGACGTTGCCCTTCCCGAGATAGCGGAAGGAGGCTTCGTCCTTGAGCTTGACCTGGTCGGCCGGCGGGGTCGGCAAGGCGCTCGCCGCGGCGGCGAGGTCGCCGTAACCGAGCTTGCGTCCCGAGGGTTTGTGGACGACTTCATGGTTTTGCGCCTGAACCTCGCTGACAGCAACGGCCCAGCGCTGCGCGGCGGCGGTTTCGAGCATGAGCCGCGCGGCAGCGCCGCATTCGCGCATCGGCTGGATGAAATGGCGTAGGCTGCGCGAGCCGTCGGTATTCTGGTTGCCGTATTTTTTTTCGTCGCCCGGCGACTGTACGACCTTAACGCGCGACCAGTCGGCTTCGAGCTCGTCGGCGACCGCCATCGGCAGGCTGGTGCGTGAGCCGGTGCCCATCTCGGCGCGGTGCGCGACGATCGTCACGAGGCCGCTGGGATCGATCGAGACGAAGACGTGCGGGTCGCTGACGACCCCGCCCGGCATCTTGGCAGCACCGGTGGCGTAGGCGAGCGCGGCGCGGGCCGGCACGAATTCGGCGGCGACCACCAGGCCGCCGGTGGCGATCAAGCCCCGCAGGAACCCGCGGCGGCTCACATTCTCGACGGTGGCGTGGACGGATGTCATGTCACGCTCCTGTGGCGGCCGCCTTGATGGCGGCGGTGATGCGCTGATAGCAGCCGCAGCGGCAGATGTTGCCGCTCATCGCACTGTTGATCTCGTCCTCGGACGGGTTCTTGTTGGTCGCGATCAGGGCGGCGGCCTGCATAATCTGGCCGGCCTGGCAATACCCGCATTGCGGGACATTCAAGGCCCGCCATGCCTTCTGCACCGGGTGATTGCCTTGCGGGTCGAGCCCCTCGACAGTGGTCACCGACCGGCCGGAGACATCGTTTACGGCGGTGATGCAGGCGCGGGTGGCCTCGCCGTCGATATGGACGGTGCAGGCGCCGCACAGCGCCACGCCGCACCCGTACTTCGTTCCGGTGAGCCCCAACTCGTCCCGCAGAAACCAGAGCAACGGCATCGATGGATCGCCATCGAACGATTTTTCCTGGCCGTTGACGCGCAACTTGACCATGGCGTGCCTCCCTCTTGGTCCGAATTGCGCTAAACTCTATCCCCCAGGAGGCGGCCCAGCAACATGCTTCGTCATGCTTCGTCCGGCTCGGCGGCCAGACCAGGCGCCAGAGTCTTCGCGGCCGCCCTCGGGTCGAATTTCTCGCGTGTCGGGCCGCACAGCCGCCGATGGTGGCGACATTCGGGGGCGCGAAATGTTGTTGGAGCCGGCAGAAAAGCGAAGGGCGGCCTTGAGGCCGCCCCAAAACACGCGAAATCGCGTTCGTTTTAAGCTGTCATAGCCTTCTTTGTCCCCGGCGACGAAATAGCCCGAAGCCGACCAGGCTGCTGCCGAGAAGCACCAAGCTCGCGGGCTCCGGGACAGCGGGAGGGGCCGTCTCGGAAACCGTCAAAATTGAGGGCGATCCGTTCTGGCGCCCGTAATAGAGAATGGTATCGGCAGTTGAGGTGAGTGTCACCGACTCGGTAACGACAGTTGTCGGACCGGTAGTCGTTGTTCCGACCTCGGCACCATTTTGGAAAATGCTCGCGCCATCATCATGAGAGATGGTCAACACAGTACCTGACGGCAAAAAGCCTAGATCGACGGTGTAAAATGTACCGTACTGGAAATTGCCAGCGCTGCCGCTTGAGGCCAGGAAGTCAGCCAATGTGTTGAAATTGGCATTGGCCGGAGCAGGGAGCGTGCCCGACCCGGAATAACCCGTGATGTCGGCGGCAATAAAAAGGTTCGAGTTCAAATCTCCCGAGCTCGTGAAATTTTGCGATTGGGTATTCACGAAACTAAGAGGCCCAGTGTAGTCGAAGGTAGCCGTGATCGCTCCACCAAAATTGAACCCCGGAGCCGTTGGCGTAGCCTGAAACGGGGTTCCCCCCTGGTTTGCTGTTTCGACCGTAAATGGTATCGCTTTCGCGCTCCCGGTAATACCAATGCCGAGGACGGCCGCCGCGATCAAAACACCCGTTGCACGCATAATTGTTCCTCTCTTTTGCAACAGCACATGATTAGTTAATGCTGATGAGGATAGCTAAGCATTTAACATGCCCTGTCCAAAAGACCATATCTTACAATGATATGAAGGATTCGGCTGGGAGGACGACTGGCAGATTGTAAAGTACGCCTTACAACTTATCACCGTACGACGAAAATAGAGTAACTGATTGATTTCCGCGACTGCGTAATTTGAGAAGAAAATGACCCAAAATGGTGCTTTATTGTGTATAAAGGTTCTTCAGGCTTTACGAGCCAACGCCTTGTAATTGAAAAGGTGTAAGTAATTCCGACAGAGCGATATGCGCCGCGGTATTCGGGCTAGCCGTTGCCTCAGGGCCTCAGCCCGTAGATTGCAGCGGTAATGACTGCGGCTACCCCAGCAGCCCGGCTGCGTTGCGCATAGAGCGGTTGCCGCAACAGAGGCGAGAGTTGACAGCGCGAGTACTGCGACCAGGGCTTGCCCACTGATACCGCATCACAATTCCCTGCACTACCTCTCTGTCGCTTCTGCTGCCCTCGCCGTGCTGGTGCCCGCAGCGGCGGCTTGTTGACGCCGCGCCACGCTGCAGGAGGTAAGTGGAAATCTCCATTCGGTCTGGTCTGCCCGTTGCGGCATCCCCGCGCGCCCGGGATTGAGCATCGCCTGAGAGACGCGTAAGGCAGTCGGCCAGCGGGCCTTGATAAAAGCCGTGGCGGCGATGATGTCGCGATCGTCGAGGACATCCCTGAAGGCGGGCATGAACGAGACGTCGCCGGCTGGCGCCGAGGGGAACCTTCCGTACTTGATCATGTGAAAGATGTCTTCGTCCGAGTGCTGCCAGGTACGGCCGGTTTCGTCATGGGCTGGCGCCCGCCTGCCGGCAAATTCGTCCTTGAGCTGCCACAGCGGCTGCCCCTGAAGATTTCGGCCGTGGCAGGATGCGCAGCGTGCCATGTAAACGCTCTTTCCGTGCTTCACGGTCGCGGCATCATCGGCGTCGGCGAAGTGCGCGCCTCCGGCTGTCGGCGCATGGAGGGCCAGCGCTCCGCCGAATGAGAACAGGCCGAGCGCCGCTGCTATGAGGGCAGCGAACCCCGTTCGGCTCATCACCTCCTCTGGCGGATTATCGGGGAAGCACGCGGATCGTCGCCATCATGCCGGCGTCCTCATGGCCGAGAATATGGCAGTGATAGACAAAGTCCCCGACATCCATGCCCCGAAAATCCATGCGCACCTTGACGCTGGGATAGGGCCCCGTACCGCTCCAGTAAGGAACCTGGATCATGTCGAGGTATTGACTTTGCTCCGGGGGCACCGGCACGCCGTTCTGCTCCAGCAGCAGAAAGTGAATCTGGTGCATGTGGAACTCGTGGTTCTCCTGGGACCGGTTCTGGATTGTCCAATCCTCCACGGCGCCCTGCTTGGTAACGATTGCCGGAGGGTTGTTCGGATCGAACAGCGTTGGGGTGGCTCCGTCCACTGTGATGAAAAAGTTGGTCGGGCTCGCCGGATTGCTCGGGTCCGAGAGCACCTCGGAGAAATAGAGTGTTCGTTTCGCCGTCGCCGTCGCGTTGGCGAGGCCTTCGAAGAGCTCGTGATTTGCCGGTAGCGAGGGCGAAGCGATCACCGGCAGCGGAGGTGGCGACGCCGTCGTCACGATGCTGGCGAGCGGCCGAGTCGGATCGTTGTCGCCATCCGGGCCAGTGTCGATGTTCAGCGTCAGGAATCTCGCGTTTTTGACCTTCGTCGACGGCCCGGTCACGATGAATTCTGCGCGAGCCGCAGGAGCCAGCAAAATATGGGTCTGCGTGATCAGCTGGCCTTGCATTGTACCGTCCTGAGAGCCGATCGGAACGCCGTCGAGCGCCACAATTTGGAGCGGCTGCGCCGCGCCGTCGTACCGCAATTGCAGATCGATGATCGTATCGGCCGAGGCGTTTGCAACACGCCAAAACTCCTGCTGTCCTGGCTTCATCTGAATAACGGCCGGGGTAAATGTTGGATAAAGGATCGGCACATAATTGAGCGAGACGTCCCATGAGGGCACGTTCCCGCCCGGGGTCGGCCCGCCCGGTATGGTCTGGTCGCGGATCAATAGCACGCGCTCCTGCAATCCGCCGACTGCCGGCTGCACGTTTTCGATACCATCGACGATGATCGCCCCCGATGCGCCGCCCTGCACGGCCGGCTCGGAAAGCCCGTGGACATGCGGGTGATACCAGTAGAGTCCGGGGGGTTCGTTCGTCGGGAATTGCACGCTGTATTTGAAGGTTTCGCCAGAGTTGATGATCGTGTGAACCACTTGGTCGCTGTGGCAAGCCGGCGACGTATTCGTCCCGTGGAAATGCACGTTGAGCGATGTGATCGTCATCGTCACATCACCGCAGCGGTCCGCTGCATTCGCTACGACCTCGGTCGGCGACCCCGCCGGCGGGGCCGGATTGCGATTGGTCACCGAAAGATCGAGCGTGTCGCCCGGCCGCACATGCAATGTCGGCGATTGCAGGCCGTCCGGCGTCACGAAGCAGAAAAGCGTCCGACCGGCACCGTCGACGGTCGTGTAATAGTCGAAAGATACCTTAAGCGTGCCGTTGCTGCTGAAGAGGTCCGGCGGCGAAGTGACAACGGCTCCCGCATCCGGGCGCGGACAAGGGTTATTGTTGGCGGAGGCGGATAATGGCGCGACAACACACGCCAGCAGCGCTGCGGCCAGCGCGCCGGTAAACGTCCACATAAAGGATACTCTTTGATTGCCGTTTCGGGTGAAAAGACGATAGTAATAATCGTTCGCATCTGTCAAGCGAATTGATGGTAAACCCCTAAAAGATAATCAAAATGTCACACGGATGCCGACTGTGCCGGCGATCGGAACGCCCGGGCTGTAGCTGCGCGGGTTGGTGGCGCCCGGCGCCTGAGCAATGAACACCGAGGAAGTCGGCGAAAAAGTGCCGAAGGTGTAGTATTTCGTGTTGAATGCGTTTTCGATCAGCCCGAAGAACTGGAGATTTTTGGTGATCTGATAACTCGTGTGGAGGTTCAACACAAAATAGGGCTGGGTCTTCAGGTTCAGGTTGGCTTCATCGCCGAACAAGTATTGCCCGCTCGCCGCGATCCCTGTTCCGCCGACCGTCCAGGCATCGGTCATCTTGTAATCGATGCCGAGCTTGCCGAGATTGGCCGGGATCCCTGGAAGGTGATTGCCCGGCTGAACCTGGATGTTGCCGTTGGCGTCTGCACCGGGGTTGTTCTCGCTGGATTCCGTGAAGCCGCTCTGGAAAGTAGCGCCGATATAAGAATAGGCGATCCAGGCGAGCAGGCGGGCGGTCTTGAGCTGGGCGCTGACATCGACCCCTTGGCGAAGCGTCGTCCCGACATTCTGAAAGAACGCCCGGCCCTGGATCGGGCTATTCACGAACAGGATATCGTTGTTCAAGGTACTGCGATAATAGGCAATGTTCGAGGACAGGTTCGCGCCCTCGAAGGGCTGGAGCTGGCTGCGCAGTCCAGCTTCGATCGTGTGCGACACGACTTGCTGCAAATTCGGGTCGCCAGTGAAGAAATTCGCAAGGCTGCAGGGGCTCGCGGCACTCGCGCAGGTCAGCTCTGCCGGGGTTGGCGCCCGATTGGCGTCCGCGTAGCTGGCGTAGACTGTAAGACCGGGAAGAACCTTGTAGGTCAATCCGCCAGCCGGGTTGAAGCGGCTGTAAGTGTGATTCCCGGTCAGCGCGCTGCCCAGCTGATCGTTCAGATCGATTTGGGCCAGGTTGAAGCGCCCGGCCACGTTACCTGAAAGTTGCGAGGTGAAATCGACGGTATCGGTGAAGAACGCGCCGTAATAGGCGTCGGAGATCCCGACGCGCACCGGCGCGATTGAACCGTCGGCCTGATCGATGGTGATCCCGGGTCCAGCGAAAACGCGATCGGATAGAGATAATCCGCCGATTTGAGTGCTCGCGCTGAACAGGGTCTGCGCGCCGTCGAAGCTGAAGCCCGCGATCAGCTGGTTGGGATGACCGAAAAGCTCGTCACGGTTGGTAACCTGAAGCGAGGCGCCATAGCCATTAGTATTGGTCGATTGCTGATCGAGGTCGGAATAAGGGCCGCCATTGAGAAAATCGGGGATCGGGTTGCCGTTGCGATCGGTCCCGAAGACCCCGGGCGCCTCGCATAGAAAGCCGGAGCCGTCATTGCACGGTGATAGATCCGGAACATTGCCATTGTAGACCTTCTGCAAGAGATAGGTGTAGTAGGCCAGCCCTTGCAGCGAGGTTGTATCATTAATATCGTACGATCCCGTCAGATTGACTTGCGCATATTTGTTGGTGATCAGATTTGGGGCGGTGAACTGCGCAGCCGGATCGAGCGCCAACAGCTGGACCGGTGAGGTCCCCGGGCCGTTGAGCCGCGTCTGTGCCGCAGTGACATTGACATGGACTTCGCCACCATTGCCGCGCCAGCCGAGATCGCCATAAAAATTGCCGAGATTGGAGGATTGCAGATCGCGCCAGCCGCCTTCGTGCAAGCCGGTGACTGCGACGTAAGCCGCGGTGTTGTCGCTCTGGATGCCGTATTGCAGGTTTCCCTGGTAGTGCTGGAACGAGCCGCCGAGCAGGTCGACCTCGCCTCCTTGATAGGTGAACCCGTTTTTCATCCGCACCGACAATGCACCGCCCAGTGCGTTCAGACCGAAGACGGGGTTGGAGCCGACGAGGTCCATGCGGTCGATCGCGAGGTCGGGGATCAGGTCCCAATTGACGGTGTCGCCGAACGGCTGATTGAAGCGGACGCCGTTCACATAGACCGCCAGGCCTTGCGGATTGCCTTGCAAGGGGGAGGCGAGAAAACCGTGATAGACGAGGTTCGGCTGAAACGGATTGCCAGCGGCGGCATCGAGCGTGACGCCCGGCACGTTCTCGTTGAGCGCGCGCAATGCTTGCGGGTAGCCGTTCCGGCTGATGTCCTGGTCGGTCAGCACCTGGGTCTCGGCCAGCACCTTGTCGCGATCGACCCCGGACCCGAGCAGTGGCGTAGCGCCGACCACCTCGACGCTGGGCAGGATCAAAGAGGGCGCTTCGGAGGGTTGTTGCGCCGCCGCGGCGGCAGACAACAGAACCATTGCCGAGCCGAGCGCCAGCAAGACGCGCCTGAGGTCGGGCATTCCTTAGCTCATCGGCTCGTCCTGTACGAAACCATTAAGCCAGACAACACGGTGCCGCGCTTTCCCGATTTGCACGGCAATTCTTCCCGATCAACCTGGCAAAACTTTCCGCGGGAACCGGTATCCATCGATATCCGGTAGTGGCATCCTGCGGGGATCGTAGGTTTAGCGCTCGGCGGGAGCCCATGTCGCTCCGTTTCCGTCTGATCGTCCTGGTTTGCGCCGTGCTGCTGATCAGTCTCGCTCTGGATGGGGTGATCGCCTATTCCAATGCTTCGCGCTCCGTTCGTACCGAAATGCGAGCAGCCTTTCTGGTCGGGCGGCAGACGATCGAGAGCACGATCGATCGGCTTCAGAACGCCCGAGACCCGTCGCGCGATCTCGACGAGTTGGTGGCGTCCTTCCAGGGCAATCGTCACCTGCGGGTCCGGCACGCTGGCGAGACGCCGGCCATCGCCACGCCCTTCATGGAGAAATCGAAATTCGGCCGCCCGCCGGCATGGTTTGTGCGTCTCATCGGAGTTTCGCCCGAGACCGCGCAAATCCCTATTGCCGTCGCCGACCGCGGTTACGGCACGATCGTGATCGCGACCGATCCGTACAACGAAACCCTAGAAGTCTGGAACGAGTTCGCCGAGAGCCTTGCGACACTTGCCGTGTTCGGCGGTCTCACGATCCTGCTCATTTATATTTTTATCGGCCGCACTTTGCGGCCACTCGACCGCTTGGCCGCTGCGCTGGAGGAGGTCGGCGACGGCCATTACCGTATCCGGATCGGCGGCCGGCTGGCGCCGGACCTGGCGCGGTTGCGCGACAGTTTCAATCGGATGGCGACGCGGCTGGCGGAAACCGCCGCCGAGAACTGCCGTCTGAACGAACGGCTGCTGACGTTGCAGGAGGAGGAGCGCAGCGAGCTCGCCCGCGACCTTCACGATGAGGTAAGCCCCTATCTGTTCGCGATCAACGCAGACGCGGCCACTGCCTCCCGGCTGATAGCGAATGGCCGCGCGGGCGACGCCGTCCTCCATGTCGGGTCGATCGTCGAGGCCGTTCGCCACATGCAAAGGCAGGTCAGACGCATGCTCGGCCGGTTGCGCCCGATCGGGCTCGCCGAATTCGGCGTGCGGGAGGCTATCGAGAATTTGGTCGCGTTCTGGCGCCGCCGCCGTCCCGAGATCCGTTACGAGGTGGCGATCTCGGCCGAATGCGAGGATCTCGTGGATGGCGTCGGCACCGCGATCTGCCGTATCGTCCAGGAGGCTCTAAGCAACGCCCTGCGCCATGCCGAGCCGAAGCGCGTTGTCATATCGATCGAGAGTGGTCGCGACGAGATCAGGCTCTCCGTCGCGGATGATGGCCGGGGAATGCGCGACTCGGACAAATTGGGTTACGGCCTAATTGGCATAAGTGAGCGCGTCAGCGCAGTTGGCGGACGCTTGAGCATTTCGAACAGATCCGAGGAAGGCTTCGCAGTGGTCGCGGTGCTGCCCTATCCGCAGGCGTCGGACCCGTTATCCTCCTCGGTGCAGTCGGCCGAGCCGTGAAGATTCTGATCGTCGACGATCACCCGATAGTCCGGGCCGGATTGCGACGATTGCTCGCCGCCGAGCCGGCAGCGGAGGTTGGCGAGGCGGCGAGCGGAAAAGAGGCGCTGAGCGCTTTCCGGGGAGGGCGCCCCGACCTCGTCATCCTCGATCTGAACTTGCCCGATATTGGCGGTCTCGAGATCATTGCGCGCCTGAAGATCATTGATCCCGAAGCGCGTATTCTGGTCCTCAGCATGCACGACGACTACATCCACGTGACGCGCGCGCTGCAGGCGGGGGCAGCGGGCTATGTCAGCAAGAACATTCCGGCGGACGAGCTTCTCGACGCGATCAGACGCGTCGCGGGCGGTCGCACCTATGTCGAACGCGAGATTGCCGAAGAGCTCGTGTTCTCGGGTATCCGAACCCAACCGCACGCACTCGAAGATCTCTCCTCGCGCGATCTCGAAATCCTGCGTCTGCTGACGAAAGGCCGCAACCTCGCCCAAATCGCCGACACGCTCGGCATCGGCTACAAGACCGCTGCGAACAACTGCAGCCAAATCAAAGCCAAACTGCGGGCCGAGAGTACCGCCGATCTGATCCGCATTGCCATTCAGCACGGCCTCGCCGATCCCGATGCCGGCCCTTCCGTCGTCCGCTGATCCTCCCCCGCCAGTCAGCCCCCACAGGAACCGGCGACACCCGCAGCACTTTCTATCCCGCCCAGCAGGTGAAGTCGAAACAGCGGCTCGTCATAGGATTCCTTGGTGTGGCCCATCGCGGTATACCAGCTGCGGCCACCATCGATCATTTGGCACCAGGTGATCGGGTGATCGGCGCCCATTGCGCCGCCGGAATAGGTCGCCTCGTCGAGGGTCGCCAGGACCTGCACCGCGCCGCGCGGATTGCTGCGGAAATTATACCATTCGTCGGTGCGTTCCCACGCGGCGGGAAGGCCTTTCGTCGAGGGATGGTCGGAATCTGCGATGTGGACCGTCGCCCGTTGAATCTGAGGATGGCTCGCGAACCAGGTGCCGACGAGCCGGCCGTACCACGGCCATCCATACTCGGTGTCGCTCGCCGAGTGGATACCGACAAAGCCGCCGCCGGATCGGATGTATCGCTCAAAGGCGGCCTTCCCGCCCGCATCGAGGAGGTCTCCGGTCGTGTTGAGGAATACGACGACCTTGTATCGAGCCAGGACCGCCTCGCTGAATCGCGCGGCGTCCTCAGTGTTGTCCACCGCGAACCCATGCTCGGCCCCCAAGGCCTCGATGCAGACACATGCCGAGATGCCGGTGAGAACAAAAGCTATTGCGCAGGCGCAGGGCAATAAGCGCCGAGGCTCTTGGTTGACAGAGTTCGGCTGTAACCCTACTTTGCGACCGGCAAGAATTCAGAGCGAAGGAATTAGCCATGAAGTGGAAGACGCCGGTCATCATCGAAATCGCGGTCGGGCTGGAGATCAACGCTTACGCCTGCGCCGAGGTCAAGTAGGGTCCTCGTTTTTTGACGCCGGTGGGATCCGGCGAGACGACCGATGCTCGAAGCGGTTGTCCTCGGGTCTGCCGCCGGCGGGGGTTTCCCGCAGTGGAACTCGAACGCGCCGCCATGCTGCCGGGCGCGACGGGGGGACGTGGCTGCGATTCCGCGCACGCAGGCGTCGCTTGCGGTCTCGGCTAACCGGCGCGACTGGTTCATCCTGAACGCCTCGCCCGATTTGCGGCTGCAGATCGAGGCTACTCCTGCGCTCCATCCCCGGGAAGGGCTGAGGTCATCGCCGGTCGCCGGAGTGGTGGTGACCGGTGGCGACGTTGACGCCATTGCCGGATTGCTTCATCTACGCGAGCGGCATCGGTTTTCGGTTTATGCCCCGGCCCGGGTTCTCGATGTGATCGCGGCGAACCCGATATTCCATGTCCTCGCTCCGGATTGCGTGGAGCGGGTCGAATTGCCTCTCGATCGGCGGATCGACCTCGCGGGAGCCACCGGTCCTTCGGGAATAGCGGTTATCGCGTTTGCCGTGCCGGCGAAAGTCCCGCTCTATCTCGAAATAGCCGGACAAGATCCAGGAATTGCAGAAGAGGGAGATGCGGTGGCTCTCCAGATCGTCGACAGCGCGACTGGGAAATCCATCTTTTTCATACCCGGTTGTGCGGCAATGACCGAGCGGTTGCGCCGCCGCCTGACCGGGGGCGAGCTGGTGTTCTTCGACGGGACCCTGTGGCGCGACGACGAGATGATCCGACTCGGCGTCGGCAACAAGACCGGCCGGCGAATGGGACATATCAGCATGAGCGGCGACGACGGTGCGATCGCCGCGTTCCGCGATCTGGGCGTGAAGCGCCGCATCTTCGTCCACATCAACAACTCGAACCCGGTCTTGCTCGACGATTCGCCGAACGGCAGGCCGCCGAAGCCGCCGGCTGGGAGATCGCCTATGACGGAATGGAGGTGAGGCTGTGAGCGCGGCCATGCTTTCCGGCGCGGAGCTCGAAAATGCCCTGCGGCGGATCGGTGATGAGCGTTACCATCATCGCCATCCGTTTCATCACCTGATGCGCGACGGCAAGCTCAATCGCGGCCAGGTCCAGGCTTGGGCGCTCAACCGGTATTATTATCAGGCCCGCATACCCGCGAAGGATGCCTATCTGATCGCCAGGCTGCCGACGCCGGCGCTGCGCCGCGAATGGCGGCGGCGCATCATCGATCATGACGGCGAGAGCGAAGACACCGGGGGGATCGCGCGCTGGCTCAGGCTGACCGATGGGCTCGGACTCGATCGCAATTATGTGATCTCGACCAGGGGGCTCTTGCCGGCGACGCGCTTCGCGGTCGATGCCTATGTCAATCTTGTCCGCGACCGGTCGCTGCTCGAAGCCGTCGCCTCGTGCCTCACCGAGATGTTCTCGCCCGAGATCATCGCTGAGCGGGTCGAGGGTCTGCTGAAGAACTATGATTTCATCGGCCGCGACACGCTCGCCTATTTCACGCCGCGGCTGACCCAGGCCCCGACCGACGTGGCTTTCGCCCTCGCCTACGTCAAAGAACACGCCGACACCGCCGAGAAGCAGGCGCTGGTGCTCGATACCTTGCGGTTCAAATGCGACGTGCTGTGGGCGCAGCTCGACGCCCTCTATTTCGCCTATGTCGAGCCGGGGCTGACCCCGCCGGGCGCCTTTGTGCCCGGGCGGACGGCTCAATGACCGGCGAGCCGCGCCTATCGGTCGAGGGCGACGCCGTACTGCGCTTTGCGCCACACACAAGATTCCGCTTTGACGAGGTTCGGCGGGCATGGATCGTGCTCGCGCCGGAGCGGCTCATGCTGCCCGACGAGCAGGCCGTTGAAATTCTGCAGCTGATCGACGGGAAGCGCGCCGTCGACGGCGTCATCGACGAACTCGCCGGTCGCTACGACGCGCCGCGCGATGTCATCGCCGTCGACGTCATCAAGATGCTGCAGGACCTCGTCGACAAAAAGGTGTTGTGCCGATGACGGCAGTCGACCCGCCGCTGGCCCTGCTCGCCGAGCTGACGCATCGCTGCCCGCTGCGCTGCCCCTATTGCTCGAACCCGCTCGAACTCTCGCGCGCCAGCGCCGAACTCGATACTGAAAGCTGGAAGCGGGTGCTCGGCGAAGCCGCGGCGCTCGGCGTTCTGCAGGTGCATTTCTCCGGGGGTGAGCCGCTCGTCCGGCGCGACCTTGCCGATCTCGTGCGGCACGCGGCCGAGGTTGGGCTCTATGGCAATCTGATCACGTCCGGGATCAATCTCGATACCGGACGGCTGGCGGAACTGGTCGAGGCCGGGCTCGAGCACGTCCAGCTCAGTTTTCAGGATGCCGATACGGTCTCCGGCGACCGCATCGCCGGGCTCGCCGGGTCCCAGGAATCCAAACGGCGGGCGGCATGCCTCGTCCGCGAGGCCGGGCTGCCGTTGACGGTCAATGCGGTCGTACATCGGCAAAACCTCGATCGGCTCGGCGAGATGATCGAACTGGCCGTGGCGCTCGGCGCCGACCGGCTCGAAGTCGCTCACGTGCAGTATTACGGCTGGGCCTTGCGCAATCGGGCGGCATTGCTGCCGAGCCGGGACCAACTCGACGCCGCCACCGCCGCCGTCGAAGCCGCCCGCGCCCGCCTCGCCGGCGTCATGGTCATCGATTACGTGCTCCCCGACTATTACGCCCATCGGCCAAAGGCCTGCATGGGCGGCTGGGGCCGGCGATTTCTTAACGTGACCCCGGCGGGCAAGGTGCTGCCGTGCCACGCGGCGGAGACATTGACAGGCCTCGATTTTCCGACCGTAGCCGAAGCGAGCCTTGCCGACATTTGGTATAGCTCCCCCGCATTCGAACGGTTCCGCGGGACGGGCTGGATGCCGGAGCCCTGCCGCTCCTGCGAACGGAGCGAGATCGACTGGGGCGGCTGCCGCTGCCAGGCCTTTGCGTTGACCGGCGATGCCGCGCGCACCGACCCCGCCTGCGTATTGTCCCCGGACCACGAGCTGCTCGTCGGGGCCTGCGCGGAGGCGAACGAAGCCGCGCCTGAGTTTATCTACCGCCAGCATTCCGCTGCGTCGCGCCGATCGCCAGAGTTCGTTTCGTTACCGGCGTGATGCCCTATGTGCGCGCTGGCCGCTCGGGTGAATGAATCCCTTCGTTGCGGTGATCCTGATCTGCCTCAACACGGTCGCCCCGGAGCAGTGTGACGAGACTACCGCCGCTGACGTCTTGTCGACCGGAGTCGAAAACGAGCTCTCTTGTGTCATGGGCTGGCAGGACGTCGTCGCCCGCTCGGCACTCGCAACCGAGATTGGCCGCACCGCTTAGGTGAAGACATTATGCCGGCGGACGGATGCTGCGCCGGGGAACCCCGGTGCGCCGCGGTAGATCCGGAACCGGTTCGGGGGGCCTCTCTGTTTGCGTGAGTATCCAGACAAAGACGCCTCAGGAGAAAACGCATGATTGGAAAGACGCTGGCGGTAGCGGTGGCCGTTCTCCTCTCGACCCAGGTCGAGGCGCAAACCAACCAGAACAGCCCAGGCCCGGCCCAGGGCGTGGTTTCGGGCCCGGCGGCGGGTTCGCCGACGAGCATGAGATCGCCGCAGGCCGGCCCGCTCGAGACGAAGCATCAGCGGAAGGTGGTACACAACCAGAGCCAGTCGGTCCGCAACAAAGCTCACCAGGCAACCGGCACAAACAACGACCAAACCGGAGCGACCGGATCCAGCTCGCCAAGCTACGCGCCGGCCCCGAAGTAGCAAGCTTCAGAAGCTCAGCGCTCGATCCATCCGGGTCCGACGAACACCAAAGGGCGCCCGACGGCGCCCTTTGCGATTTAGCCTTTTGCTTCGCGCGCCCGCAGACGCCTCTCGGTGTATTATCGTTTGCGACCGAGGAGGCACTATGGAGCCCAAAGGGCACGGTCGCGTCGAGCGTCGCCTCGCGGCCATCCTCGCGGCCGATATGGTGGGCTATCCGCGCCTGATCGAGGCCGACGAGGAAGGGACGCTCGGTCGACTGCTCGACGCTACTTTTTCTGGAGGTCGAAGACATCTTCGAGCGAGCCGTCGAAGCGGTCGGCCCACAAATGCGTGGCGGTGGCGTCGCCGGCGTCTGCGGTGCCTAAGTGTCCGACCAGGAATCGTAATGGTTGCATCTAGCACATTTGAGCATCTATTCCTTGTGGTTGGAGGCGGGCGAGGCGGCGCGCCAGCAGCTGGATTGAAGCAAGATAAAGCCATGCTTCACTGCTGGTATGGTGGCCTCGAAATCTTTCGCCAGTCGCCGGTTGCGGCCAAACCAGGCGAAGGTTCGCTCGACCACCCAGCGCCTTGGCAGCCGCTGAAAGCCCTTGGCGTGGTCCGATCGCTTGACGATCTCGAGCGTCCATTGCCCGAGACCGGCAAGAGCGGTGTGCAGCTTATCACCGGCGTAGCCGCCATCGGCAAAGACATGGCGCAGCCAAGGGAAGAGATGGCGGATCGAAGCCAGCAGGTCGGGCGCGCCGTCGCGATCCTGGATGTCGGCCGCGTGCACCTGGGCGCCCACCAGATGCCCGTTGGTATCGGTGATGATGTGGCGCTTGCGCCCGTTCACCTTCTTGCCCGCGTCATAGCCACGAGGGCCACCACTCTCCGTCGTCTTGACCGATTGGCTGTCGATCACACCGGCCGACGGGCTCGCTTCCCGGCCGTCGCGTTCTCGGGCGTGCTGAACTCGCAGGAAATTGACCCTTTCCCACAAACCCTGCGCTTGCCAGGCGTAGAAGTAACGCTGCACCGTCGAGCGATGGGGAAAATCGTGCGGCAGCAGACGCCAGGGACACGCCGTCCGCAGGATGTAAAACAGCGCGTCAACAACACTGCGCAGCGGCACGATGCGCGGCCGCCCGAGCGTCTTTGGTGCCGGCATGTGCGGCTCGATCAGCGCCCATTCCGCGTCGGTCATATCGCTTGCGTAACGAAGATCTTCCCGCTGATACTGCTCGCGAGTGATTTCAGTCCACATCTTGTGTCCTCCGCGCCTTCTGACACAGCACGGGTACTACTGAAATCACTCAACTCCTTTCGGGCCAGGCTCTAAGTAGATTGACATTATTGGCGACCCCGGCAGGATTCGAACCTGCGACCACTCGCTTAGAAGGCGAGTGCTCTATCCAGCTGAGCTACGGGGTCATTATAGGCCGACCCGGCGCGACGCAATTTACTCGGATGCCCTCTGGCCCGTGGTCGACCGCCATCGCGCGGGTCAGTGCGATAACCGCACCTTTTGAAGTCGAATAGGCGGTGAGACCGCGCGGCCGCAGGGCGGAAATCGAAGAGACGTTGACGATAGCTCCGCCGCCCGCCATCTCGTTCATCGCCGAGATGGCGTGCCGCGAGGCCGTAAACATGCTGTCGACGTTGACCTGCATGACCCGGCGCCGGTCCTGCGGGGCCAGCTCCGCGACGCTGCCGCGCCCGCCGATCCCGACATTGTTGTCGAGGCAGTCGAGCCGGCCGAACTGCCCAATTACGGCCTCGACCATGGCGCTGGCTTGCTGTTCATCGGTGACGTCCGCGACGAAGGGAGCGGCGGTCCCGCCCTCCTGGCGGATCATCGCGACCGTGCGTTCGGCGCGGTGGTGATCGAGATCGAGCACGAGAACTTTGGCCCCGGCCCGGGCGAGCAAGACCGCGGCCGCACAGCCGTTCCCGATGCCGTCATCCGCCGCCCCGCCCCCCGTGACGATCGCCACTTTGCCGGCAAGGCCGAGCCCATCCTCGCGGTTCACTCCATCCGTCATCCGCGTCCCTTCCCCAAACTTACCCTCACCCACCCAGCCCTGGGCTGGCTGCCCCTCTCCCCGCGTGCGACCGCGTGCGGGGGAGGGCTGGGTGAGGGACTGCGCCCTGCTTTTTCTCAGGCGTTGCCGTGCTGCTGCTCGCGCCACAAACCGAGCTTCTCCTGCACCGGTCGGTCGGAGTAGCTGAACAGCACGGCCTCGTCCGAGGCATGGTGGCTCACCGGCATCCAGCTCGGCGCGACGAAGATGTCGCGCGGCAGCCAGCGGAAGACCTTGTCGCCGACCCGGCTCTCTCCGGCGCCTTCGACCGCGACATATACCGTCCCGTCGGTCGACCGGTACCTGCGGGTCGAGAAGCCTTTTGGCAGAAGCTGGATGAAGGTGCCGATCGTCGGCATCGCATAATCGCCGCTCGCCGGGTTAATATAGCGCATCTTGTGGCCGTGATAGGGGTCGGGATCGCCGTTCCGGCTCAGGGTTTCGAGCGATTCACGGGTACGAGCATAGGGATAATTGAATACCGGCGAGGTTTTGACCTCTGGACGCCAATCGACCGGCACAAGGTTGTTGCCGAACCGCGCCGCGCTGTCGCCTTCCGGGCGCGTCACCGCCTGCACTTCGGCGGGTAGCTGTTCGGCAAAGCTGGCGCTCAGCAATTTGACGATCTGGATGTCGAGCCCATCGAGCCAAACCATTGGCTCCTGGGTCTCGTTGCCATGATCGTGCCATGTCCAGGAGGGGGTAATGACGAAGTCGCCGGGCTGCATCGCCGTGCGCTCGCCATCGACAGCGGTATACGCACCGTGACCCTCGATGATAAAGCGCAGCGCCGATTGGGTATGACGATGGGCCGGAGCCACTTCGCCAGGCAGGATCAGTTGCAGCCCGCCGAACAGCGATCCGGTAATCGTGGCCTGCCCCTTCAATCCTGGGTTCTCCAAGATCAAGACACGGCGCTGCGCCTCGTGCGCCGTGATCAGCCCGCCGGCCTGCATCAAATGGGGCCGGATCTCTTCATAGCGCCACAAGGCCGGGACGCATGACGTGGTCGGCTCCGGGGTCACGAGCGAATGCAGCTGCTCCCAGAGCGGCGCCAAATTGGCGGGCGCGATCCGCTCGTAAAAGGCTTGCCGTTCGCTAGCAGGCATGGCTACGCCGCCATCGAGCGGGGCCGCTCTCCAAGCGTAAACCCGAGCTCGGCGAGATCGGTAATCAGCCCCGAGGATTGCGCCGGGTCGAGCGGAACGAGCGGCGGGCGCACCGCAGCCCAGTCCGGGTCATCGTGGAAATGCGCGACGATTCGCTTGAGCGCCGGGATCATCGGGTAGGCCTGCAACGCCTTGCGCAGGGTGGTGATCTCGGCCTGTAGGCCGTCGGCCTGCGGCCCGCGCCAGTTTTCGTACACTTTGCGAATCCCCGGGACATTGACATTGCCCGAGGCGGTGATGCAACCGGCCGCGCCCTTGCGCAGCGCGTCGAGCAGAAAGACCTCGGAGCCCGGGAATACCGCGAAGCCCGGAAAGCGGTCGAGCAGCGCCGCCGTGTTGCTCCAATCGCCGGAGCTGTCCTTGAGCCCCACGACGGTTTCCGGGTGCGCCGCTATCAAACGTCCGACGAGCTCGAGCGAATAGCCGACCTGGGCCACCGGCGGGATATGGTAGAGATAGACCCTGAGCGCGGCGGAGGCGACCTTCTCGATCACCGCGGATACAAATGCAAAGATGCCATGGTCGCTGACTCCCTTGTAGTAGAAGGGCGGCAGCATCAAGACGCCGCCGCAGCCATGGCCGACGACGTGGCGAACCAGGCTCGCCGCCTCGCTTATCGAGCACGCTCCGGTTCCGGGCATCAGCTTTTCGGGCGGAATTCCCGCCTCGATCAGCGCATCGAGCAACGCCATGCGCTCGGGCCCGGACATCGAGTTCGCCTCGCTGGTCGTGCCAAAAACCGACAGCCCCTCGGCGCCCTGGTCGAGAAGCCAGCGGCAGAAGGCGATAAATCGCCGGGAATCGGGCTCGCCGCTCGGCATGAAGGGGGTCAGAACGGGGACGAGCACCCCGTGGAACGGTCGTGGTGTCATGAGGCGGGATCCTCTGCTTAATCGCCGATCATGACGGCAATAAGCGACCCTGCCGTGCCCGGCGTCAACTCTCGTTTGCGGGCTGCTGCAGCCCCGGCTCGCTCACAAGACCGTCAGCATGTCGGCGACCAGCGGATGGCGGACGATGTCGCGGTCGCCGAGCCGGATTACCGCGATCTCGGCTATCGGCTCGAGCCGCCGGGCGATGTCGGCCAGACCGGAAAGGCCGTCGAGGAGATCGCTTTGATCGGGATCGCCCGTCACCACCATCGTCGAATGCCAGCCCAGCCGCGTCAGCAACATCTTGATCTGGCCGTAGGTGCAGTTCTGGGCCTCATCGATCACGATAAAGGCATTGTTCAACGTGCGGCCGCGCATATAGGCGACCGGCGCGATCTCGATCGCTCCTTCGGTCATCAGCTGTTTGACGCACTTGCCGCCGAGCCGTTCGTTCAGTGCATCATTGAGCGGACGCAGGTAAGGCGCGAGCTTGTCGTTGATGTCGCCGGGCAAATAGCCGAGGCTCTCGCCGGCCTCGACCGCCGGTCGCGTCAGCACGATGCGCCCGACCTCTCCCGCCTCGAGCGCCGCCACTGCGGCGCTGACGGCGAGATAGGTCTTGCCGGTGCCGGCCGGACCCAGCGCAATCGTCAGGTTATGGCGTTCGATCGCTGCCATTAGCCACTGCTGACCGTCGCTCTGCGGGCGGACGCGGCGGCGATAGCTCTGCTCGCGCTCGGGCTCTGCAGACACCTGGTCGCCGGCAGCGAATTTGGAGTGCCCTACTTCAGCGAGACGGGTCGCCAAAGCGGCATGCGACGTGCGCTTCCCCATCAGCCTCTCCATTACGATTGCCCTTGGCCGCCTCGATCAGCATACCATCAATTGAGTTCCATGACAGTATCGCTACAGGTGATGGAAGGTATCCAGGAAAGGGGACGTTCGTCTAACGAGGGATTGCTGTCCCCTCTCAAACTGTTCCAAATGTGGATGGTACCGAATTTATCGACACGTTTTCGCCTTATGTCGATCTGGTCGACAGGCGCCTGAAATGCGTCGATTTGTGAGGAATACGTCCACGCCTGCCCCAGGCCTGCGGGACACATGGCCTACCAATCAGTTCAGGCGGATGTATTCGTAAGCGTGGCCGAGATTGTTGATGCCGCCGTCCGGCGGCGCAATCCAACCGGCGAATTTGCCCGGTTCGGTCACACGTTGCATCAGGCTCGCGACAAAGGACCGATCCAGTTCGGAAGGCAGCCAATCATATTGCCGGGCCCGCCATTCTTCGGCTGCAATGGGCTTGCCCTCGGGATCGGTATGGATACCCGCCCAGGCGCCGACCGACCGCCGGAAGCGCAGGCTCGGCAGAGCGAGCCGGAAATCGTGCCCGGCTTCCCGGATCAGCCGATTCCAGCGTTGGACGCCGATCTCGCAATCTCTGGCGTAGGCTGCGCGCGACACCTCGTTCATCGCGCTGCGCATCGGCACCTCTTCGGGGATTACCCCCCCCTTTCCGTCGGGCAAATCGATCGGCAGGCGGCCCGCGCCGAGGTGATCGGGGAAGCGCGCCTCGTCTGGTCGCCCTTTGATCCCGGTCGCAAAATAGCTCGCTGCATTGGATGAAATTTCGGCACCGAACAGGTCGACCGACGAGCTGAACCAAAAGTTGACGTAGCGTTGCAAGGTTAGCAGATCGACCGCGCCCGCGTTGCGCACGGCAGCGGGGTCGTCCGTGGCAAGATCCCTCATCACCTGGAGCGTGCGCCTGATGACCCGAGTGATGCCGCTCGTCCCGACGAACATGTGGAAGGCTTCTTCGGCCAGCATGAACCGGCAGCTGCGCGACAACGGGTCGAACGCGCTCTCGGCCAGGCTCTTCAGCTGAAACCGGCCGTCACGGTCGGTGAAATAGGTGAACATGAAAAAGCTGAGCCAATCGGTGATCGGCTCGTTGAAGGTCCCTAGAATCCGCGGCTTGTCCTCGTCTCCCGAATGGCGCGTCAGCAGCTCTTCGGCTTCTTCGCGGCCGTCGCGGCCAAAATAGGCGTGCAGAAGATAGACCATCGCCCAGAGATGCCGTCCCTCTTCGACATTGACCTGGAAGAGGTTGCGCAGATCGTAGAGCGAGGGACAGGTGTTGCCGAGCCGTCGCTGCTGCTCGACCGAGGCCGGCTCGGTGTCGCCTTGGGTCACGATGAGCCGGCGCAGGCTGGAGCGATGCTCGCCCGGCACCTGCTGCCACACCGGCTCGCCGATTGCATCGCCAAAGCCGATGCGCCTATCCGGCATCGGGTCGGCGAGAAAAATCCCCCACCGGTACTCCGGCATGGCGATGTGGCCATAGCTCGCCCAACCGTTCTCACCGGCCGTCGTGGCAGTACGCAGATACACATCGGCACCGCGAAACGAAATTGGCCCCATTTCCCGCCACCAGTCGAGAAACCGTGGCTGCCATTGTTCGAGCGCACGCTGCAGCGCGCGGTTGTCGGCGAGACCGACGTTGTTCGGGATCCGCTCGTAGTAGTCGATCGCCATTCCTTCCCCCTAGGCTATATCCGCTCCCAGTCGAATCGCGCCCGCGCGCCGCTGCCGTACCGCCTCAGCGCGCCCTGCTCGCCGGTCGCGTTCGGACGCGTAAAAATCCAATTCTGCCAAGCCGAAAGCCGGCCGAATACCTTTGTCGCAACCGTTTCCGGACCGGCGAAGCGCAAATTCGCCTCCATCCCGGTGAGCGCGTCCGGCGACAAGCTCGCGCGTTCTTCGATGGCCAAGCGGATTTCGTCTTCCCAGTCCAGCTCGTCGGGAGCGAAGGTGACTAGACCATGATCCTGCGCGGCAGCGGCATCAAACGGCGCGGCAGCGAATTGCTCAAGACCGGCAGCCTGGGCGTCGTCGTTGAAGCGGGTCGCCAGCCGGGTGCGGCCATTTACCATTTCAAGACCGGTGAAATTGACCCCGGTCAGCGCTATCTGCGGCCCCTCCGCCAGCATGTAGCTGCGATCGGCGGCGAGGCTCAGTTCCAACAAGCTGCCGGCAAAACACGAGCCCTCGTCGATGACCGCAAAGAGGCTGCGCGAGGAGACATCGAGCCGCTGTAACGTGCGGCGCAGGAACCCGATCGTCTCGCGCACGAACCAGTGGCCTTGGTTGGCGATCATTGTCCAGTCGAAAGCCAGCGTGGCATCGACGGTACCGCGAGTCTTCAAAACCAGGGTTCCGATTTCTCGGTGGTTCGCACGCAGCATCAACAGCGCGTCGTCCAACTCGCGCGCCATCGCCAGCGGCCACCAGCCGGCGCCGGCCTCGATGATCTGCCCGAGATCGCCCGGAACCTCGTCTCTCCGAGGACCTGTTACAGTCAAGGTCGCGACGCGCCCGTTCGCCTCGATGTCGAGCCCGACCCAGGGGTAACGATAGCCGTCCTCGCGGATCAAGCGTTCGAGCGGCGCGAACGGAATACCCGAAGCTTCGGCTGGACGGTCGCCGAGCTTGGCGAGAGCGCGGGCGCGCTCTGCTACGAGCTGATGGAACCGAGCGGGTGGCGCGGTGCGGTCGACCAGCCCCCAGGCCCTCGCGCGGTCGGCGCGCACGCCTTCGGCAGTGGTGCAAAAAACGTCGGCGAGATCGCGTCTCACCTTGCGCTTGTCGACGAGCCGGGTGAGGCCGCCGGTGCCGGGCAGCACCCCGAGGAGCGGCACTTCGGGCAGGCTGACCGTGCTCGACCGGTCGTCGACCATGAGGATTTCGTCGCAGGCGAGCGCCAATTCGTAGCCGCCGCCCGCACACGCGCCATTCACGGCGGCGATGAATTTGAGCCCCGAATGCGCGCTCGAATCCTCGATGCCGTTGCGGGTCTCGTTGGTGAACTTGCAGAAATTGACCTTTTCGGCGTGGCTCGCCTGACCCAGCATGTAGATGTTGGCGCCCGAGCAAAACACGCGCTCCTTGCCGCTCGTCAGAACCACGACTCGCACCTCGGGATGCTCGAAGCGGATGCGGTTGAGCGCATCATAGAGCTCGATATCGACCCCGAGGTCGTAAGAGTTGAGCTTCAGTCGGTAGCCGGGCGAAATCCCGGCTTCCTCTGCGACATCCAAAGTCAGTGTGGCGACCGCGCCGGCGCAGGAGAGGCGCCAGTGGCGATAGCGTGATGGTTCGGTGTCGAAGGTGGTCATAGGAAATTTAATGCAGCCTTATACCGAGCCTGAGACGTGAAGTCAACCGGAATATGAACTATTTTGCATCCACCCGCCGCGCGAAGATTGGGCTGCCGATCTCCGACCCGCGAGATTACATGGCAAACCGTGCGGCGAAAGGCTGAGCGACCGCGATGTCGATGAGGGCCTACAGGAGCTCGTGTATGGCTCTAGGCTAAAGCTTCGGGGAGATTATGAACGGCGCGGAAAGCCTGGTGCGCACCGCGATGTACAGCTCGCTCATTCTGATTCGTCGATCACCACCTTCGCCGCTTTGAGATCGGCCGTCTCGAATCCTTCATGGAACTGGTCAAGAACCGGCGCGAGAAGGTTACGCGCCTCTCTCTTTCGGCCTTGGTCGGACCGGAGCCGAGCGAAGCTAGTGGCGGCGCGCAACTCCCAGGACAGGGCACCCTGCCGCCGCGACCAGTCGAGCGCTTGCCGGAAATGATCCTCGGCCGCCGCCGCGGCTCCGCGCGCACCCTGCAACAGAAAAAGCTCGCCCTTGACGCGCAGCAACTCGGCAAAAACGAAACGGCCCTCAGTCTGCTCGCACGCGGCGATCGCCTCCTCGACAACGGCCAGCCCATCGGCAATATCCCCGGCGCGGCCTAAGGCTTCAGCCGTCTCAGTCAGAAATATGAGGGACCGCTCGGCAAAGCGCTCTTTCCCAAATTCGTCACGGTCGGCACGCAGTAGCCCTAGGCCGGCGATGGCTTCGCCCCGCTTGATGACGAGCACTCCCCGGTGACTGCGGGCTAAGGAGTGCCAGATCATCAGCCCATGCCGTGTCGAGTGGTCGAGCAGCATTCCCGCGTAATGTTCCGCCGCGACCAGATCGCCGATCCAAAACGCGATCGGGCATGCCGCCTAAGCTAGGGCGTAACACAGTGAGATTGCATGATTGGCCGCCCGAGCGTCCTCAACGCTGCTTTCCGCTGTGCGCATCGCCTGCTCTGGAAATCCCTGCAGCCACAGAATTCGCCCGAGGAAGACGCGAGCCGCTATCCGTTGGTCGACCTGAAAACGAATGATGTGCGACCGACGGTTGGGGGCGAGGCCATCTGCGAGCGCGCGCTCGATATGGCGCCTCGCACTCCGTTGGTCGCCGAAGTAATGCTGTGAGACGGCGATCATCCGCTCGCCGATCAGCCGATCGTTGGGGTCGGATCGTTTCGTAGCCAAAGAATGAAACTTTTCCGCTACCTCCAAAGCGACCCGATATCGATTGCTAGCCACGTGAAAGAATTGCAGGCCTCGGAGCGCGCGCAACTGGTACTCGGCATCGTCGAGGCTCTCCGCAAGCTCGAGGGCCTTTGTCCAGGCCGCGCCGATCTCGGCAGCGTCAGCTTTGATGTATGTCAATGAGCCTGCTAGGGCCGCGTGGAGCTTCATCTCACGGCGCGGGTCCGGGCTCGTTCCCGCCTCCATAGCAGCGAGCGCCCGCTCGACACGACCGCCGCACTCTTCCATCAGTGACAAATGCATCCAAAGCGGCACTGCCGCGGCGGTCAAAGCCACGCCGACTGACAGATCGCCGCCCGGCAAAAAGGCCCAGTCGAGCGCCGCGCGCAAATTATCCAGATGCCACCCGTAATCGGCCAGCCATTCGGCGGTTGGCCGCGTTTCCCATTCGGTTTCGGCCCGCTCGAAAAGGTCTCGGTAAAATTCGGCGTGGCGACGCGCGACCGCGTCCAACTCGTCGTTTTGGGCAAGTTTTTCGAGCGCGTAGGCCCGCGTCGTCTCGAGAAGCCGATAGCGCGTCAAACTTCCACCGATATCCGCCACGACAAGCGATTTTGCGACCAAATTCGCAAGATGGTGGACGACATCAGCAGCGGCGATATCGGTGTCCGTTACCACGGCGCCCGCCGCCGTCAGAGCAAACCCGCCGGCAAAGATCGCCAATCGGCGCAAGGCGACGCGCTCGGGCTCGGGGAGCAGCTCGTAGCTCCAGTCGAGCGTTGCCCGCAACGTCTGGTGGCGCGGCAGCGCCGTCCGATGGCCGCTGGTGAGCAGGTGAAACCGATCATCCAGCCAGGCCGCGATCTCTGCTATCCCGAGCGCATCGCTACGGGCCGCTGCCAGCTCGATCGCCAGAGGGATGCCGTCCAGACGCCGGCAAATTGCCGCCGCCGCGGCCGCGCTAGGCCCGTCCGGGCAGAAGTGCGGATCCGTCGCGCGGGCGCGTGCAATGAACAGTCGCACCGCACCGTGGCGCAGCATCTCGTCGAGATCCTCAATTCCCTGCGCCGGCACTGCGAGGGGCGGTACCCGGTAGAGGCATTCGCCCTCCGCCCGCAGCGGCTCGCGGCTGGTGGCCAGCACCCGCATTGTCGAGTTACAACGCAACAGCGTCTCTGCGATTTCGGTCGCCGCCGCGACCAAGTGCTCGCAATTGTCGAGCACGAGTAGCAGCCGCTTCGCGCCGAGCATGTTCGCGATACGCTCGGGAGAGATCGCACCTCCGGTAAGCTCGAGCCCGAGTGCGGTGGCAACGGCGACCGGGACGAGAGCGGGATCGGCTAGTGGTGCCAGCTCGGTGACCCACACCTCGTCGGCAAATTCCGGCAGCAGCTGGCGCGCGACTTGGAGGCCGAGGCGCGTCTTGCCGATCCCTCCCTCACCGGTCAGCGTAACCAGCCGATGGGTCGTCACGAGGTCAGTCACCTCGGACAGCGCGGCCTCTCGGCCGATCAGTTCGGATATGCTCTCGGAGAGGTTGGTCATAGGGCGGGGCGGGGCGGGAACGGCCAAGGACGCAGGGACCTGTCGCGCACCCACGCCTGCCTCGAGCTCGCGGATCTCGCCGGCGAATTGGTAGCCGCGCCCGGGAACCGTCTGGATCAGCTCGCGGTCCGCCCCGAAAGCCCTGCGCAGCGCCCAAATCTCGTTCTGCAGCCGGTTTTCCTCGACGATTCGGCCCGGCCAGATCCGGCTCAACAGCTCGTCCTTGCCGACCACAGCTCCTGGCGACTCGATCAGCGCCAACAGCAGGTCGAGAGCGCGTCCGCCGAGCCTTACCGGCCGGCCTTCGGCGAGCAATTGGCGGCGATGCGGCAAGATGCTGAAGTGGCCAAATTCGATGATCGCCGGCGGATCAGACAGGCGAACCATGACCAGCCATCGTAAACCATGTTGCCGGAGCAAATCATGCACTTTCGCAGGTCGAAGGCGCGGCCCCACAGCCTTATAGACCGGCCGTCGGCAACGATCCCGAAACGGGCGAACTACACCATCGCCGGCGGGATCGGGGAAGCGAAATACAGGCGATGATTGCAATCTATATTTTCGAAGAAAATCACAGATTTTCGAATTAGATCCCGCATCCGGGGCCGCATAGCTTTGTCGATGCGGCCAATCCTGGCCGCAAGCAGCCGCGGGAGCAAAGAGGCATGCTAGCGTTCGTCCAACCTACCATCTGGAATCTCTCCAACACTGCAAAAGGCCTACAGGTAAGCTATTCTGTGGCCGGACCTGACCTCCATTATCATCAAGGTGCTGTCGTCAAAGTCTTCACTGGGAACCAAATCCGTGTGGCAGAAGTGCCTGACCTCGGAACATTGGTAAGCGTGATGATCAATATGACCGTCGACAGCGGCTCGACTACGTTCACGTTGCTTCTCCCGATCGTTAACCTACCTGCACCGCCGGCTTTACCGGCAGCCGTACCCGTAACCACGGACGGGATTACGACACTCCACCGGTTTTCCACGGTACTGGCGTTGCAACCTGGGCAACAGGAAACCTACACGGTGACCCCGCTTCAGGGCACAGCCAGCTGAACGGCGAGGGTTATTCGGCTTGAACGCTTTCAATCCCACAAACTAGTACGACGATACAAGTGGGGCGTCGGACCTCATAGCAGAAATACGGGGCAGCCGGCGCCATGATCAAGGCCCAATCAAAGGAGATGAAAATGACAAACACACCCGGCGCACCCTCAGTTACGACTCAGGTTCCCTTCCAACCGAAACCCGCGCCCGTACCTATGCCAGGAAGCACCGGTACTGCCGCCGCCCCCAAAATAACCATAAACAACACTGATAAACGCCAGATCGATAATCTCCGGCTCTCAGCAAACTTCCTGGTAAATGGTCAACCATATTATGATTACGAAGACCACGGAACCTTCAACCAAGTCGGCGTAGATGGCCTGAGCGGCGAGAATGGTAAATGGAACGGAAGCCAGTGGGTTGGTAATTTCCTCCACACCGAAAGTAGTCAATCTACTCAGGCGTTCTTACAAACGTTAAATCAGGCGCTGACTCAGGTTAGCGTTCAGACCGGAGGCAATGAGGATAACTGGACCGATACAGGCAACGGCCCTATATTACCAAATATAACGATCGTGAATGAAGACGGGCGTGGTATCACGGGACTGCGCGTAACCGCTGATTTCACGATCAACGGACAACCATACACTGACTACGAGGACATCGGAAACTTTGACCGGCACTATTTTCTGGAGTTGAACGGGGAGAATGGCAGCTGGAACGGTAGCAAGTGGGTGGGGAATTTCCTTGCTACCAAAGGGTCCGGCTTCGATACCCAAATAGACCCGGGCCTCCTAACGTTCCTCAATATCCTGGTTATTATCTGCCTGGCGGGCAGCACTGCCGCCGCTGTAGCCGGTGCAGCCGCTCAGATTAAGCATGGCGGTGAGGGAGATTCTCCAGGATCGGGAGGTTTTAAACTCAGCCAGGTCTGGTAAAGGGCGTGATGCCCGCACTGGTGCAAGCGTTGGTGCTTGCACCAGTCCCGGACCTCGACGTTGCCGGCCTCGTCAGCCCGCCCGTCATGCCCGCTTGCGGTGGGGCCGGGCGGCGGGCATGCTTGTTCGAAATGCGCAGCCTTTGGAGACGAGCTTTATGAACGGCGCGGAAAGCCTGGTGCGCACCTTGGTCGGCGGCGGCGTCAATGTCTGCTTTGCCAATCCCGGGACCTCGGAGATGCATTTTGTCGCAGCTCTCGACCGGGTGGACGGGATGCGCTGTGTCTTGGGCCTTTTTGAAGGCGTCGTCACCGGCGCCGCCGACGGTTACGCCCGCATGACCGGAAACCCGGCGGCGACGCTGTTGCATCTGGGGCCCGGCATGGCCAACGGGCTCGCCAACATCCACAACGCCAACAAGGCCATGACGCCGATGGTCAACATCGTCGGTGACCACGCAACCTACCATCGCCGCTACGACGCGCCGCTGACCACCGACATCGAAACCGCCGCAAAGCCGTTCTCGCGCTGGGTAAAGACCTCGCCCGATGCGCACTCGGTCGCAGCCGACGGCGCTGCGGCGATCGCCGCGGCGCGCACGCCGCCGGGCCAGATCGCAATGCTGATCCTGCCGGCCGACACGGCGTGGAACGAGGGCTCGGGCCCGGTCGAGGTGCCGCCCGCCGCACCACCGGCGCCGGTATCGCCGGAGGCGGTCGCCGAGGCGGCGCGGGCATTGCGCTCGGGCGAGCCGTGCCTCTTGCTCGTGACGGGCCGCGCCTTGCGCCAGGAGGGGCTCGATCTCGCCGGCCGCATCGCAACAAAAACCGGAGCGAAATTGATCGCGCAGGGTTCCAATGCCCGCACCCAGCGCGGGCGCGGCCGGGTTTTCGTCGAACGAGTGCCCTACGTCGTCGACCAGGCCGTCAAGGTTCTGGCCGGGCTCAAGCACATCATCCTGGTCGGGTCCAAAATGCCGGTGGCGTTCTTCGCCTATCCCGACAAGCCGAGCCTACTGTCACCACCGGATGCCGTGGGTCACGTCCTCGCGCGGCCGGAGGAGGATCTGATCGGTGCGCTCGCCGCTTTGGCCGACGAGCTCAGGGCACATTCGACTCCCGCGCCGGTGACCAACGATCCGCCACCCGCGCCGGCAACCGGAGTGATCAATTCGGAGGCGATCGGCAGGTCGCTGGCGGCGCTGCTTCCCGAGAATGCTATCGTCGTCGACGAAGCGGTCACCACCGGCCGCGGCTTTTTCCCGCCGACCCGTTCCGCGCAGCCGCATGACTGGCTGTCGAACATGGGCGGGTCGATCGGCATGGGCATGCCAGTGGCGACCGGCGCTGCGGTGGCGTGCCCGGATCGCAAGGTGATCTGCCTCGAAGGCGACGGCAGCGGCATGTACACCTTGCAGGCGCTGTGGACGCAGGCGCGCGAGGGGCTCGATGTCACGACGTTGCTGTTCTCGAACCGCAGCTACGCGATCCTGCGCGGCGAGCTCGCCAATGTCGGCGCCGGCAATCCCGGCCGCAAGGCGCTCGATATGCTCGATCTCGGCCACCCCGATCTCGACTGGGTCGGTCTCGCGCGCTCGATGGGCCTGCCGGGCGCGCGGGTCACGACAATGGACGGGTTCAACGACTGCCTCGCCGAAGGGATCGCGACGCCAGGCCCCTTTTTGATCGAGGTAGTGCTCTAGCAACGGCTTTGCCCTCAACCGCCCCGCCGCGCGACACATTTTCGCGCTATGGCCGCTGCCCGCCGGGATGGAACTTCGCGCAAGGGGTGGCCATTACTAGGTCAGGGTGGAGGGGGAGCGGGGGCAATCTGGACAACTCAGGTCTATCGCTATGAGCGAAGGGCTCCGTATTTACAATCTGTTTCCGACTTTGGCCGGCACGACCCAGAAATGGGCGGCGCATTTGCCGCGGATCGCGGCAATGGGGTTCAATGCCGTCTATGTGAACCCGTTTCATTACCCGGGTTTTTCCGGGAGCCTCTACGCGGTCAAGGATTATTACCGGCTAAACCCCCGCTTTCGCGGCGGCGAGCCCGGTGCCGACGACCGTTTGTTATGCGCCTTTACCGAGGCGGCACGGGGGTGCGGGCTGCGCCTCATCATGGATCTGGTCGTCAACCACACTTCAAAGGACAGTGAGCTCGTCGCCAGCAATCCCGACTGGTTCACTCGTGATGCGCGTGGCAACGTCGTCTCGCCCTTCGCGACCGATCCTGCCGACCCCACCCAAAAAACGGTTTGGGGCGATCTCGCAGAACTCGATTATCGGCCGCCGCAGCAGAGTCAGATCCTTGGCTATTTCCAACAGCTGGTGCGTCATTACATCGGCTTGGGCTTTGGCGGCTTTCGTTGCGACGCGGCCTATAAGGTGCCCGCCGAGGTCTGGCGCGGCCTGATCAGCGATGCCAAAGGGACCGATGCCGACGTGGTATTCTGCGCCGAAAACCTCGGGGCGCCGAAAGAAGCGGTCCTCGCTCTGGGCGGCACCGGTTTCGATTATCTCTTCAACAGCGTCAAGTGGTGGGACTTCGAAAGCCCTTGGCTGCTGGAACAGTACGAAGATTTTCGCCATATCGCACCGTCGATCGGCTTTCCGGAGAGCCATGATACCGACCGGCTGGTCAATGAGCTCGGCGCTTCCGGAATTCCGGAATCCCAGATCGAGCCGCGCTACCGGCAGGCTTACGCCTTTGCCGCGGCCTACTCGACCGGCGTGATGATGCCGATGGGTTTCGAATACGGCTGGGCGCGGCGGCTCGATGTCGTGGCCAACCCGGACGAGAATCCGGAGCCCGAGCGATTTGATCTCAGCCAGTTTGTGGCCGAGGTCAATGCGATGAAAAAATCAATTCCGGCCCTGAACGAAGAGGGTCCGCTGCGCCGGCTGAGCAACCAAGCCGACCCGCTGGTCGTGCTGGAGCGGCGGACCGAAAGCGGCGACGACCGCGCTTTCATTCTAGTCAACACGCAAGAGCAACAGACCAGTCAAATCGAAATCGAAGGCTCGTCTGTCGCGGTAGCGCCGTTTGAGGTGCGGGTTTTGCGGGCGAGTTCGATCCAGTCCGAGCGTCCGGTCCCGCAACATCCGCAGTGGAAACCGGAGAACCGGATACAAATCGAAGAAGTGTATCCCGAGCTCGATGGCGGACGTTATCCCGTCAAGCGCATCGTAGGCGAGCTGTTCGAAGTGTGGGCCGACCTGTTTCGCGACGGGCATGACAAGCTGCGCGCCATCGTAAAATACCGGCGCGAAGACGAGGCGTGGCGCGAAGCACCGTTCGTCTTTTACGACAACGATCGCTGGGTCGGCCGCTTTCAACTCGATGCGGTCGGCCGATGGCGATACACGATCGAGGCCTGGACCGATCATTTCGAAAGCTGGCGCGACGAGGTCGAAAAGAAGCTGGCGGCAGGCCAGAATATCGATCTCGAACTCGTCGAGGGGCGAGAGCTCGTCGAGGCCGCGTTGCCGCAGGCGCGCAGCGGTGATGGGGCGTATATCCGGAAGATGTTGTGCGATTTCGAGCTTCGTGACAGCGCCGGCCGCGCCGAACTGCTTCTCTCCTCCCAAGTTCGCGACGCAATGGCGCGCTGTCCGATGCGCAGTGATGCAGTGCAATATCGGCGTGAACTGGAGGTGGTCGTCGACCGCAAGGCGGCGAGCTTTGCCGCATGGTATGAAATGTTCCCGCGCAGCCAAGGGGTAGAACCCGGCAAAGGCGCCACGTTTGATGATTGTATCGCGCGCCTCCCTGAAATCGCGCGGCTCGGTTTCGACGTCGTCTATCTCGTACCGATCCATCCGATCGGCCGCGTCAACCGTAAAGGTAGAGACAACAGCATCACTGCGGAGCCGGGTGATCCAGGTAGCCCTTATGCCATCGGTTCGGAAGAAGGCGGTCACCGGGCAGTCGACCCCGAGCTGGGCACACTTGCCGACTTCCGCCGATTCGTCCGTGCCGCCGCGACGCTCGGGATGGAGGTGGCGCTCGATTTCGCGATCCAAACCGCGCCCGACCATCCATGGGTGCGCGAGCATCCGGAGTGGTTTCATTTTCGGCCCGACGGGACGATCAAGTACGCCGAGAATCCTCCCAAGAAGTACGAAGACATCGTCAATGTCGATTTCGACAACCCCGACCGCGAAGGATTGTGGACCGAATTGCGCGACACGATCCTGTGCTGGGTCGGCGAAGGCGTGCGCACATTTCGCGTCGACAACCCCCACACCAAGCCGTTGCCCTTCTGGGAGTGGCTGATCCGCGAGGTCAAGGCGCGCTGCCCGGAAGCGATTTTCCTGTCCGAGGCGTTCACCCGCCCTAAGATGATGCGAGCACTGGCGAAGTCCGGCTTCACCCAGTCCTATACTTATTTCACTTGGCGCAATACGAAATCGGAGTTGATCGAGTATTTGACCGAGCTGATGGCTTATCCTGCCAAGGAATATTTCCGGCCGAATTTCTTCACCAACACGCCGGATATCCTGCCGGTGTTCCTGCAGGAGGGCGGCCGTCAGGCATTCCGGATCCGTTTGGTACTGGCCGCGACCTTGTCGCCGGTCTACGGCATCTATAACGGCTTTGAGCTGTGCGAGAACACGCCGATTCCAGGGCGCGAGGAGTATCTCCACTCCGAGAAATACGAATACAAAGTGTGGGATTGGGACCGCTCAGGCAATATCAAGGCCGAGATTGCTGTTCTCAATCACTTCCGACGTGATAATCCGGCATTGCAGGAGTTTCTCAGCCTGCGCTTTCTAAACTGCAATGACCCGAACATTCTGGCTTATGCGAAGATCTCCTCAGACCGGGCCAACGTCGTGATCATCGTCGTCAACCTCGATCCGCACGGCGCGCACGAGGATAGCGTCGAATTGCCGCTTGCCGAGTTCGGAATTGCGGCTGATGCGGCATTTTCGCTCGAGGAGGCATTTACCGGCCACGCCGTTGCTTGCCGCGGCGCCCATCAACGCTTTCATCTCGATCCCGCAAGTAATCCCGCATTGATTTTCTGCCTCAGACGGCCGCACTAAAATCCGCGAACAGTTGGATGGGTTGTATTTTTTTCGACAGGCTCGATTTCGGCCCTTTTTTAGGAGCAATATCTCCTCGATGCTAATGGACCAATCTCATGCGGGGGAGCGCCGTTGGCGTCGCCAGCAAGCCCGCATATCTCGATGATGCAGGCACATTTGCGATCAGACTAGCCTCATGACACCAAACGATTTGACCGACGTGGTACCCGACAGCGGCGCAATCGCGCGCACGGTGGCATCCGACCCGCTGTGGTATAAGGACGCGATCATTTATCAGCTGCACGTGAAGGCCTTTTTCAACTCCAGCAATGACGGAATTGGCGATTTCGAGGGATTGCGCCGCAAGTTGGATTATCTGCAGGATCTCGGGGTCACCACATTGTGGCTGCTGCCGTTTTATCCCTCGCCGTTGCGCGATGACGGCTACGACATCTCCGACTACAAAAACATTAATCCGTCATACGGCAAGATGGGTGATTTCAAGGCCTTCATACGAGAGGCGCACCGGCGCGATATCCGGGTCATCACTGAGCTGATCATCAATCATACTTCTGATCAGCACCCCTGGTTCCAGCGCGCGCGACTGGCGAAGCCGGGCTCGAAGTTGCGCGATTTTTACGTCTGGAGCGATACCGACCAGAAGTTTCCGGAAACCCGCATCATTTTTGTCGATACCGAAAAGTCGAACTGGGCCTGGGACCCAGTGGCTCAAGCATATTACTGGCACCGCTTCTACTCGCACCAGCCAGACCTGAATTTTGATAATCCGCGCGTGTTCCGAGCAGTTGTCGACGTGATGCGGTTCTGGCTCGATCTCGGCGTTGACGGCATGCGGCTCGACGCAGTGCCTTACCTGATCGAGCGCGAAGGAACGATAAATGAGAACCTTCCCGAGACCCATGAGGTGCTGCGCCGACTGAGGCATGAACTTGACATGCGTTACCGCGACCGCGTGCTGCTGGCCGAGGCGAACCAATGGCCGGAAGATGTGCTGCAGTATTTCGGTGATGGTGACGAATGCCACATGGCGTTCCATTTCCCGCTCATGCCGAGGATCTACATGGCGGTTGCCACCGAAGACCGCCACCCGATCGCTGACATCATGCGGCAGACACCGGACATTCCGGACACCTGCCAGTGGGCAGTTTTTCTGCGCAACCACGACGAGCTGACGCTCGAGATGGTGACGGATCGCGAGCGCGATTACTTATGGAATTACTATGCCGCCGACCGGCGGGCACGGCTGAACGTCGGGATTCGCCGGCGCCTTGCACCACTGATGGAAAACGACCGGCGCAAGATCGAACTGTTGAACGCGCTGTTAATCTCGATGCCGGGGACTCCGGTGTTTTATTACGGCGACGAAATCGGTATGGGCGACAACGTTTTTCTCGGCGATCGCGACGGCGTACGCACGCCCATGCAATGGTCGTTTGATCGCAATGGCGGATTTTCCCGCGCCGACCCGGCGCGGCTTTATCTGCCGCCGATCATGGATCCGGTCTATGGTTTCGAGGCGGTCAATGTCGAGGCGCAGAGCCGCTCGCCTTCCTCACTGCTGAATTGGGTCAAGCGGCTTATCGCGGCACGCCGTTCGCGACGCGCTTTCGGCCGGGGTACTTTGCGGTTCCTCTACCCGTCGAACCGCAAGGTCATCGCCTACATCCGCGCTTATGGCGACGAAATCGTCCTATGCGTCGCCAATTTGTCGCGCTCTCCGCAAGCGGTCGAACTCGATTTGTCCGAGTGGCGCGGCCGCCAACCTGTCGAACTGCTCGGACGCAGCGTCTTTCCGCCGATTGGCGAATTGCCGTACCTTCTCACTCTGCAGGGCTATAGCTTTTACTGGTTCGAGCTTCTACCCACCGCCGCCGAGGCCGCGAGCCTGCGAACGGCGCCGCCCGAATTTCTTACGCTGGTGATGCCGCATGGCTGGCCTGATCTGTTTCGCCAGCACAATCTGCCGCAGCTCGAAGGGGATGCAATCCCTGCTTTCTTGCCGCGGCAACGCTGGTTTGGGGCCAAGGATCAGAAGATCAAGACGACTTCTGTGCTGGCGCATTGCGAAATCACCCGACCACCCGAAGACGGGCAGGGGGCCGAAACTTTCATGGCCGGGGTCGTGGAGGCGCAACTCGCACGGGGCGAGCGGCAACGCTATTTCCTGCCCCTGGCCGCAATCTGGTCGTCTGGAGATACCGAAGCGCGTCAAGCTCTGGTCCCGGTAACACTCGCCGAGTTGAGGCAATTCCGACGAGAAGGAGCGCTGATCGACGCGCTGTCGCAGGACGGCTTTGCGCTGGCATTGATGGAAGCGATCCGGCAGGACGCGACAATGCGGCTCGAAGGGGGAGGCGAGATTCGATGTCGCAAAACGCCGCTGTTCGATCAGATCGCCTTGCCGGAGCGGTTCGTAGCTCGCCGCATCGGGGCGGAACAGTCGAACACGTCGATCGTCTTCGACGATTACAGCATGCTGAAAATCTATCGACGTCTGCAACCCGGCCCGCATCCCGAAATCGAAATGTCGCGTTTTCTGGTCGAGCGGGCCGGATTTGCAAACACACCGCCGCTACTGGCGTTCATGGAACTCGATCTCGACGGCGACGGACAGCAAACGGATGCACTCGGCGTGTTGTTCGGCTTTGTTCGCAACCAAGGAGACGGCTGGACCCAAGCTTTGGACTATCTCACGCGATATCTCGACGATGCGCTGTCAACCGGGACTCATGCGTCGGACCTGCCCGCTCCGGACGTCTTTTTCCTCTCGTTGGCGCGTCAGCTCGGGATTCGCACTGCCGAAATGCATCGAGCTTTAGCCGAGGGGGGCTGCGATGATCCCGATTTTGCTCCCGAACCGATCACCGCCGAGGATATCGGCCAATGGCGCCGCGAGCTCGAGACAGCCGCTGCCGACATGCTGGCCAAATTGGAACGCGAGCGGGCCAGATTGCCGGCTTCGGCGCAGGAACTCGTGGAGCGGCTCACCGCCGACCGTGACAGTCTTTTACATAGGATCCGCACGTTGATCCCCGACGAGGCAGAAGCGAAAAAGACCCGTTACCATGGAGATTTTCATCTCGGCCAAGTTCTCGCCGTGAAGAACGACTTCTTCATCATCGATTTCGAGGGCGAGCCGGCACGGCCTTTGGCGGACCGCCGTCGCAAGAGTTCGCCTCTGCGCGACGTCGCCGGCATGATCCGCTCTTTCGATTACGCCAGCTTTACCGCGGTGCGGCAGCTCGCTGAAGCGAGACCGGCTGCGGAAGCGAGGATGTTGGGATTGGCGGAGACTTGGCGACAGCGGGCGGTAGACGGCTTCCGTGCCGCGTATCGCAAGGCGATGCGCGGTTGCGTCGCCTACCCGCCGAATAAGAATCAGGGCCGCAGGATGTTGGCGTTCTTTGCACTCGAGAAAGCGATTTACGAAGTCTCCTACGAGTTGGCGAACCGGCCCGGCTGGGTAGACATTCCCTTGCAGGGCGTCCTCGCCATCTTGTCGCGCACGGAGGGGGCTGAGCGTGCTGCGGCGGCCTGATCCGCAAATTGCGGCAATCGTCGAGGCCCGCCACAGCGACCCGTTTTCATTCCTCGGGATGCACAAGACGCTCGGCGGAATAGCCGTCCGAGCGATGGTGCCGGGCGCGCAGGATGTGTCGGTCATCGAATCCGCGACCGGCGAAGTTGCCGCCAAGGGTGTTCAAATTCACCGCGACGGTTTCTTTGTCGCAAAAATCCCCGACCGCAAGGAGGCGTTCCGCTATCGGTTGCGCGTGTCCAGCGGCGGCGCCCAACATGAATTTTACGACATCTATTCTTTTCCGCCCGTGCTTGGCGAGATCGACATTCATCTGCTCGCCGAGGGCAACCACCTGGCGAGCTACCGCAAGCTTGGAGCGCATCCGCTGGTGCATGAAGGTGTCGAGGGCGTCGCCTTCGCGGTGTGGGCGCCGAACGCGCACCGAGTCAGCGTTGTTGGCGACTTCAACGGATGGGACGGCCGGCGGACACCCATGCGAAATGTCAGTGGGTTCTGGGAGCTTTTCGTCCCTGGCCTGCGTCCTGGTCATCTCTACAAGTATGAGATCCTTGGCGCCGACGGTCAGCTCCTACCGCTCAAGGCGGACCCGCAGGCCGAGCGGGCTGAGAAGCCACCCAACACGGCTTCAATCATAGCCGGGCCATCGCGACATGTGTGGCAGGATGGGCGTTGGGTGGCGGAGCGCTGGGAGCGGAACGATCGCCAGGCGCCCATTTCGATCTATGAAGTCCATCTCGGCTCGTGGCGCCGCAATTTGGCTGAGAACGGCCGGTACTTGACGTATCGCGAGCTCGCTGACCAGCTCGTCCCCTACGCAGCCGAAATGGGTTTCACGCATCTCGAGCTGATGCCGGTCACCGAATATCCATTCGACGGCTCGTGGGGATACCAGCCGATCTCGCTGTTCGCGCCAACCAGCCGTTTTGGTGCGCCGGACGATTTCCGCGCCTTTGTCGACGCCTGTCACGGCGCAGGGATTGGATTGCTGTTGGATTGGGTTCCCGGGCATTTCCCGACCGACCCGCACGGGCTCGGCCGCTTTGACGGCACCGCGCTTTACGAGCACGCCGACCCACGGCAGGGCTTTCATCCCGATTGGAACACGCTGATCTACAATTACGGTCGCCGTGAAGTCGCGAATTTCCTGCTGTCGAGCGCGCTCTACTGGCTGCGCGAATTCCATATCGACGGCATCCGGGTCGATGCGGTCGCCTCGATGTTATACCTCGACTATAGCCGCAACCCAGGGCAATGGATTCCAAACGCTTTTGGCGGGCGCGAGAACCTCGAAGCGATCGCGTTCCTGCGCAGAATGAACGAGTTGGTGTTCGGCGAGGCGGGCGCGACCTCAGTGGCCGAGGAGTCGACCGCCTGGCCGATGGTGTCGCGCCCAACTTATGTCGGCGGGCTCGGCTTTGGCTTCAAATGGAACATGGGGTGGATGCACGACACGTTGGGGTACATGTCGTTGGATCCGATCCACCGCAAATACCACCACAACGACCTTAGTTTCGGCCTGCTTTATGCGTTTCACGAGAACTTTATCCTGCCGCTCAGCCATGACGAGATGGTGCACGGCAAGGGCTCGCTGATCGGCAAAATGTCGGGCGACCAATGGCAGCGCTTCGCTAATCTACGAGCTTATTTCACTTTCATGTGGACTCACCCGGGCAAGAAGCTGCTGTTTATGGGCGGCGAGTTCGCCCAAGAGCGCGAGTGGAACCACGACATCGGGCTCGATTGGCAGCTGCTCGGCGAACCGTTGCACGAGGGGGTCCGGCGCCTGGTGCGCGATCTCAATCATCTCTACCGCAGCACGCTGGCATTGCACCGTCTCGATTGCGAGCCCGAGGGGTTTCACTGGATCGACGTGGCGAACGCAGCAGAAAGCATCATATCCTATTTGCGGCGCGACCGGGATCCGCACGAAATCGCGGTCATCATCTGCAACTTCACCCCAATTCCGCGCGAGAATTATCGGATAGGAGTTCCGCTGCCGGGGCGCTATCGCGAGCGAATCAACACCGACTCGGTAGAGTATGGCGGCAGCGGCGTCGGCAACGCGGGAGAGGTTCATGCCGACCCTCATCCGATGCATGGCCACCCCTATTCCATCCGCTTGAACTTGCCACCGCTCGGGGCATTGGTCTTTACCCCGGGTTAATCAAAACCGGCTTCTCATATCCCTGAATGCTCGTCGCCAGCTGCCCCCTACCCTCCCGCCGCTGATGGCCTCGTCATGGAAGGTCTGGCCGGGTCGTCCATACCCGCTCGGGGCGACTTGGGACGGTGAGGGTGTGAACTTTGCAATTTTTTCGGCGCATGCCGAAAAGATCGAGCTTTGCCTGTTCGACCGCTCCGGGGGCCAAGAGGAGGCGCGCATTGTGCTTCCGGAATATACCGACGAGGTCTGGCACGCCTATTTGCCGGATGCTCGGCCGAACCTGCTTTACGGCTACCGCGTTTACGGGCCCTTCGACCCGATGAACGGGCATCGGTTCAATCCGAACAAGCTACTGATCGATCCTTACGCCAGGGCATTGCAAGGGCGGCTTCGCTGGGCCGACGCGGTCTTCGGTTATCGAGTTGGGAGCCCGCGCGAGGACCTGTCGTTTGACCGGCGCGACAATTCGCGCAACATCCCGAAGTGCCGGGTGGTCGAGACCTGCCTTCACCTGGGGTGAGGATCGGCGCCCCCAGACCCCGTGGGAAGAAACGATCATAATCGAGCTGCAGGTGCGCGGCATCACCATCAAGCACCCCGATGTCGAGCCATCGCACCGCGGCACCTTCGCCGGGCTCGTTTCACCAGCCATGATCGATTACCTCGTCGGCCTGGGCATCACTGCAGTCGAGCTGCTGCCGATCCACGCTTCGATCGACGATAGCCATTTGCTCGAACGCGGGCTGGCGAATTACTGGGGCTACAACACGATCGGCTTTTTCGCGCCGGATCCGCGTTTTCTATCGACGCCGTCGATCGCTGGCTTCAAGACCAGCGGTCAAGCGCCTGCACGATGCCGGGATCGAGGTCATTCTCGATGTCGTCTACAACCACACCGGCGAAGGCAATCATCTCGGCCCGACACTTTCGTTCCGCGGGATCGACAACGCTTCCTATTACCGGTTTGCAAGCCGACCGCCGATTTTATCACGACGTGACTGGTACCGGCAATACAATCAATATCGATCATCCTCGGGTCTTGCAGCTGGTCATGGACTCGCTGCGTTACTGGGCGCTTGAGATGCATGTCGACGGGTTCCGCTTCGATCTGAGCCCGAGCTCTGGCGCGCGAAAACGGCGATTATGGCCAGGGCGCCGCGTTCTTCGATGCGATCCGACAGGATCCGGCGATGGCCGGGCTCAAGTTGATTGCCGAGCCCTGGGATCTCGGCCCTTATGGATATCAGCTCGGCAATTTTCCGCCCGGCTGGGCCGAATGGAACGGGCAGTATCGCGATACCGTCCGGCGCTTCTGGAAGGGCGACAAGGGGCTCGTCGCCGAAATGGCTTCACGCGTGGCCGGCTCGTCCGATATCTTCGGATATCGCGGCCGGCGGCCTTGGGCTAGCATCAACTTCATCACCGTCCATGACGGCTTTACGCTGCAGGATCTCGTCAGCTACAGCAAGAAGCACAACGAGGCCAACGGCGAGGACAACCGCGACGGGACGGACGCCAATTATCAGCTGGAATTGCGGCGTGGAGGGGGCGAGCGGCGATCCCGCAGATCATCGCCCTGCGCGACCGCCAGAAGCGCAACCTGCTGGCCACCCTTCTGTTGTCGCTCGGCGTGCCGATGCTGCTCGCCGGCGATGAGATCGGGCGGACGCAGCGCGGCAACAACAATGCCTATTGTCAGGACAACGAAATCTCCTGGTTCAACTGGAAAAACATCGGGCCGGGGGACGAGGAATTGGCTCGGTTTCGTCCGCTATCTGATCCATCTCCGCCGCCGTCACCGCGTCTTTTCCCGCCCACGATTTTTGCGTGGGGAGGTGCTTTCCGAGGCCGGGGTCAAAGACATTACCTGGACCACGCCTCTGGGCAAGGAGGCGACGACCGAGGACTGGAAGAATCCGGAAGGGCTGGCGCTCGGCTATGTCCTGAGCGGTGCGGCCGGCGAGTTCTTCACGCCAGGCGGCCAGCGCGACATCGACGAGAGCTTTCTCGTAATAATGAACGCGCACAGCGACGAGCTCGACTTTCGTTTCCCAATCCTCGCCTCGCCGATGTCTTGGGAGGCGCTAGTTGATACCGCAGAGCCGACCGGGCATGTTGCCGAGCCGACACGTTACGGCGCGGGAGAAATTTATCGGCTGCGGGCCCACTCGTTTGCGCTGTTCATTGACCGAGCATCGCGGCCCATTCCGCGCCGCGTGCCGGTTGCGACTGGCGCAGTATTGCTCGACGGCACCCGTGACCCTCTGACATGAGCAGTCGCGCTGCTCTCCTTCAGCTCGCCGGAGTGATCGGCGTCGAGGCGCGTCACACAGACCCGCTCGGGCAGACCAGAGAGGTGTCGGACGATACGTTGCTGGCGCTGACAGCTGCCTTCGGCCTGTCACCGGAGCCGGTATGTGCCCAAGATCAACTCGAGGAGCAACAACGATTGTTGCCGCTTGGGCTTGAGGCAGCGCATCTGTTGCATGCCCGAGGATCTGCGCCTCGAGCTCCCTCTGCGCCTGTCCCCTAATCGCCGCAAAGTTTTCTGAAGTTGCCACCTTGCAGATGGCGACGAGCGCTCTGCTGGGAGCTGGTGAACGGCAACGAGTTCTTTCAGTTTCTGCAATGGAAGGCCGACCGGCAGCTTGCACTGGCGTCGCGAGCCAGCCGGGAAGCCGGGCTCTCAATTGGACTCGATCGGGACCTGGCGGTCGGCGCGGATCCGAATGGGGCGGAAGCCTGGGCCGATCAGGAGCTGGTCGCACCGGGAGCATCGGGAAGGATTGATTTCACCCACCCAGATAGGGAATTTTCTCTCCGAAGGCGGCGAGCCGGTCTTTACGACCGAGCTCGGGGCCGCCATCTTCGCATATCTCGGCTGCTTGCGCGCTCGTCTGATCTCGGTTCAGATCGAGGATGTGCTCTGCGAGGTCGAGCAGGCGAATTTGCCCGGTACCACCGATGCATACCCCAATTGACTGCCGGCGTTTGTCCCGCAGCCTCGAGGAGACCGACCGACGGCACCGTTGAGCTGCGCCGCGTGGCGGCACTGATCGTGGAAGCGCGCCTGGGCTGGGTGGCGGAATGAGCCAACTGGTCGACAGTTTCGCACCGATCCGCGCCACCTATCGACTGCGGTCCCGTCGCCGGTTCACTTTCGCGATGACACACATCTTTGACGGCTGGGATCCTGAGGGAGCGAATCTGCTCCAGATGAACCCTACGCGAAAAAAAGGGATTATGTTAGGGTCGACACGAGCTTGGGTATGGGCCGCGGGATCCCGGGTTACCCTGGCGGTCTACCCAGGGGGTCGGCGGGGGAGGCGGGGCCCGTGCCTCCCCGCCCGCTCCCCCTCGCGGGGCTTCTGCGGAAGACCCGAGGATGTATTGCGCTGGGCCAGCGGGAGTGAGTTTTCCATATGCACAGAAGCGATAGCTGTTGTAACTGAAGGCTGACGCATTTTGGGTTCGGGCCAGCGCCGGGGGGAACAGCATGGCCAAATCGACAGGTCGTTGGGCAAGTGGAGCAGCGCTTGCAGTCTTGAAGCACCGCCTTGCGGAGGCGTTCGGCTTCGCTCTGTTGCTGGTGTGCCTTTTGCTTTTCCTGTCGCTGTTCACCTATGATCCGCGCGATGGATCGCTGAACACGGCGGTCGACGCGATGCCTCACAATTTCGTCGGACATGATGGAGCGGTGCTGGCCGACCTCTTGTGGCAGAGTTTTGGGCTCGCATGCTTTTTGATCCCGATTCTCCTGCTTGCCTGGTCGTTTCGCCTTATGCTGCACCGCCCCCTTCGGTCCGCCTGGACCCGATTGGCGCTCCTTCCGGCGGTTCTTACACTGGGGGCGGTAGCGCTTTCGATCCTCGATCTCGGAGCGCTCGCTCCGCCGGCGGGCCCTGGCGGCGCCATTGGCTGGGTTATGGAGCGGCTTCTAATGCGCTCCGGCCTTGGCACCGCGGCGTTGCCTATCTCAATGGTGGCTGCTGCAATTGCCGGCCTCCTGTTGCTGGCTACCATGGGGCTGTCTTTGCGAGATTGGCGTGCGATCGGTGCGGGCGCTGGGCGGGGTGCTATACGCCTCGCCGAGTTTTCCGGAAGCAGCTCGGCCGAGGCGAATTCCCTCGTTGCTCGGGTTTGGCGCTGCCGCCTGAGATCGCGTCTCGCGCGCACCCCGGAATCCGATCGCCGCTCTGATGCCCCCGAGGTGCGCTGCCTGCCCGTCACTCCGTTACCCAGCCGGCGCGAACCGCGGCTCAGCCAAGCGCAAACCGGCTCTCCAGCCGGAGCGCGGGACCGAGGCGGGCTAGTTCGTTTTATCGCACCAAAGGCGGGGCCGTCGGCCCCGGGAAAACGTTCCGAAGGGGAACGTCAGCCCGCGCTTAACCTCGAACCCGAGCAGCAGCCGATATTGCCCTCACTCGAGCTCCTGGTAAAACCGCCGGCGGCCAAAGCCGAAGCGATCAACGAGGAGGCTCTCGAAAAAAACGCTCGGCTGCTCGAGACGGTGCTGGAGGATTTCGGCGTCCGCGGTCAGATCGTGCAGGTTCGCCCGGGGCCGGTCGTCACACTCTACGAGTTCGAGCCGGCTCCCGGGATCAAGGCGTCGCGGATCATCGGTCTTGCCGACGACATTGCTCGCTCGATGAGCGCCATTTCGGTTCGTGTCGCGGTCGTTTCGGGCCGAAACGTGATCGGCATCGAGCTTCCCAACCGCAAAGCAGAAACGGTGTTTCTGCGCGAGCTGCTCGATTCGCCGGTTTACGAGGGTCATCCCGGACGCCTAGCGCTAATCCTGGGTAAGGACATCTCCGGTGAGCCGGTGCTGGCCGACCTCGCGAAAATGCCGCATCTGTTGATCGCGGGCACCACCGGGTCCGGCAAATCGGTCGGCATCAACACGATGATCCTGTCGATCCTGTACCGAATGCCGCCCGACCGCTGCAAGTTCATCATGATAGACCCGAAGATGCTCGAGCTCTCCGTCTATGACGGCATCCCGCACCTTCTCGCGCCAGTCGTCACCGATCCGCGAAAAGCGGTGCTGGCGTTGAAATGGACGGTCCGGGAGATGGAAAACCGCTATCGCAAGATGTCGAAGCTCGGAGTGCGCAATATCGACGGGTTCAACGCCCGCTTGGCCGATGCGGAGGCCAAGGGTGAGAGCGTGATCCGGGAGGTGCAGACAGGGTTCGATCCGGAAACGGGTCAGCCGATCTTCGAGCCGCAGCCGTTCGATACCAGCGAATTGCCGCTGATCGTCGTGGTGGTCGACGAAATGGCCGATCTGATGATGGTCGCGGGCAAGGAAATCGAGGCGGCGATCCAGCGTCTGGCTCAGATGGCCCGAGCCGCCGGGATCCACCTGATCATGGCGACGCAACGCCCGTCCGTCGACGTCATCACCGGCACGATCAAAGCGAATTTTCCGACCCGCATCAGCTTTCAGGTGACGTCGAAAATCGACAGCCGCACGATCCTCGGCGAGGGCGGTGCCGAGCAGCTTCTAGGCCGGGGCGACCTGCTTTACATGGCGGGCGGCGGGCGTATCACCCGTGTCCACGGCCCGTTCGTCTCGGACGAAGAGGTCGAGCGGGTCGTCTCGTTCCTGAAAACGCGCGGGATACCGGACTACATCGATGAGATCACCGAGGATGACGATGCTCCGTTGGATCCGCTAAATGGAAACGAGGATGGCCAATCGGCCGACAACCTCTATGCCCAGGCGGTGGCGGTGGTGTGTCGAGAGCGCAAAGCTTCGACGAGCTTTGTCCAACGTCATCTCCAGATCGGCTACAATCGCGCAGCGCGAATCATCGAGCGAATGGAAATCGAAGGCATTATCACTGCCGCCAATCATGTCGGAAAACGCGAGGTTCTGGCGCGCGGCGGCGAATGACCGCGATTGAACGCAGCGTGCCCGGGGTCATCTACCTATCGATTTAGCATGCAGGAGCGAAGGTGAGATGACCGGTATCGAGGAGCGCCGAAGGCCCTGGCGGTTCCTCAACGATTCCGTCCCGGTGAACCGCCGCGCCGTGCTCGCGGCTTTTTTTGGATTTGCGGCGGCTCGGCTCTCGGCGGCAGCCGTTGCCGCTCCACCGCCTCCCGCTGTCGCGCTTACGTCTCAGGATAACGCTGATCTGCAGCGAATTGCTGCTTATCTAGGCAGCATTCGCACGATGTATGCCAAGTTTCGGCAAGTTGCCTCGGGTGGCGGTATCGCTACCGGTCAGCTCTGGATGGCGCGACCCGGCCGGATGCGCTTTGAATATGATCCGCCCTCGCCAATTCTGCTCCTCGCCGACATGTTTTACGTCTACTATGTCGACAAAGAGCTGATCCAGATGTCCAAAGTCGGGCTGAAGTCGACGCCCGCTTGGCTTCTTCTCCGTGATCCGATCACCTTTAGCGATCTTATCGTGACCCGCTTCGAGCGAGGGGGGAACACCATAAGGCTGACTGTGGTCGAGAAGGCCGAGCCGGACAATGGCAGTTTAACGATGGTGTTCAGCGACAACCCGCTCGCATTGCAGCAATGGTCGATCGTGGATCAACAGCGTAAGACTACCACGGTTTCACTCTATGATGAGCGATTCGGTGTGGCGCTCGACCCCAAGCTGTTTGTATATCAGGATCCCTATGCCGCCTCGCGCCGCCAAAACGAGCCTTGAGCTGAGCCCGATGCCCGCCGGTCATTTGCCGATTATCGGTATTCCTACCTGCATGCGTACGGTCAATGAGCGGGTTTTCCACGGGGTCAACGAGAGATATCCGAATGCCGTCATCGATGCGACCGGTTGTCTGCCGGTTTTGATCCCGGCGATTGGTTCGAAGGTCGATGTCTGCCTCATGCTCGGCAGGCTCGACGGATTGCTGCTGACCGGGAGTCCCTCCAATGTCCATCCGAGTCAATACGGCGGCGAGCCGAGCCACCCGGAGACCCTGCACGATCCGGAGCGCGACGCGACGACTTTGCCGCTGATTCGCGAAGCGGTCCGGCGTGACTTGCCGATTCTGGCAATCTGCAGAGGGATCCAGGAGTTGAATGTCGCGCTCGGTGGCACTTTGCACCAGCGCGTGCACGAGCTCCCCGGCCGTCTAAATCATCGTTCGCGGAAGGATGCGCCGGATGGCCCTTACGGCCCCGCGCATAGTGTGACGCTGAGCTCCGGTGGGCTCTTGGCGTCACTCGCCGGCACAACTGAAGTGATGGTGAATTCACTGCACTCCCAAGGAATCGATCGTGCCGGACCTATGCTTCGTGTCGAAGCGGTTGCGCCTGACGGTCAAATTGAAGCGGTAAGCCTGCCCGAGGCCCAGTTTGTCGTCGGCGTGCAATGGCACCCCGAGTACAGGGTGCTTGAGAACCCACTGTCGAGGGCATTATTTTCGATGTTTGCTCAGGCGTGCCATGGTACATCCTACTCGGGAGTTGTCGTCGCGACGCGCGCGGCATGAGAGAGATTGGACTTAGTTCCGCCGTTCGCATGCATTCTCGCTATTTCCGATATGCAGAAATGCAAGTTTGTTTTTATTCGGCTGCACCCCATCTGCATCACTCGGAAGCGGAGAGAGTTACCAAACTCTCTTTAGAACGGTCCCGTATCCCCTGCGGGCCCGATTTCCCCCAAACGCTTCTGACATGCAGGCGCCCGGTCTTCCCCCCCGACCGGGCGCCGATGTTTTTGGGGATCCACTCACTCCGCGAGCACCAACAGGCGGTAGCCTCGTGAGGTGGCGCGTGGCGAGTTGGAACATCAACTCGATCCGGATGCGCGTCGATAACGTCCGGCAGCTCGTAGCGGAATGGGCGCCGGACGTTCTATGCCTGCAGGAAACCAAAACTCCCGACGAGCGCTTTCCGCGCGAGATGTTCGAGGCCCTCGGCTATCGCCATATGCTGGTTCACGGGATGAAGGGGTATAACGGCGTGGCCATTCTGTCGCGCGCGCCGTTCGCATCAGCTGGGACTAAAGCCTGGTGCAACCGCTCCGATTGCCGGCATGCCGTTGTCGAGCTGCCCGGCGGCATCGAGCTCCATAACATCTATGTTCCGGCGGGCGGCGATGTTCCGGATCCCGAAACCAATCCCAAATTCGCCCATAAGCTGCGGTTTCTTGACGAGCTTACGGATTGGTTCAGGACAGAGCGGCAGAACAGCTGTACCATGATCGCGGTTGGCGATCTCAACATTGCGCCATTAGAGACAGACGTGTGGTCACACAAGCAGCTCCTGACGGTAGTCAGCCACACCCCCCTAGAGGTCGAGCGGCTCGGACGATTGCAGCAAGCGGGCGCTTTTGTCGACGCGGTGCGGCATTTCGTGCCGCCGCAGGAGCGTCTGTACACGTGGTGGAGCTACCGCGCCCGTGACTGGTCGGCTTCAAATCGTGGACGCCGCCTCGATCATATCTGGGTGAGTTCGTCCCTCGTTGCCGCGCTCGGCGAAGCGCGGGTGCACCGTGACAGTCGCGGTTGGAGCAAGGCGTCGGACCATGTCCCTGTCATGGTGACGATTGGTGCATGACACGCCGGTATAGATTATATCGGCCGGGCTGGATCCCGCCCGGCAGCGGAAGAGCGCTCAATTGGTCGGCAGTTATGGCTGGTTCGCTGACCAGCACTCCGTTCCGCCGCAGAAGTGGGACGATCAGCGGGGTAAGGCGGTCGGCAAGCGCCTTGCTCGCCGCGATCTCTCCGTTCCCGGGGTCAAGATGAGCGAGCACCACGCGGTCCGCAAGTCGGGCGCGGACGGCTGGCAGAGTTTCGCGCATATCGCCGAGCAAGAGGAATTGGGACGGCGGAAGGCAATCGGGATGGGCTGCGACGGTGCGCTCGCAGACATAGATCTTGCGATGCGGGAAAAGCTCCCGAAGATGATCGTAGGTCCGGCCGTTGCCGAGGCCGAGCTCGAGCACTTCACCGTCCAGACCGCCAACCAGATCGGCGGCCAATTCGAGGCAAGCGCGCTGCGCCTCGAGCCGACGAATGAAGCTGTCCAGCCGGCTCACGGGTATTATGCGGCAAGGCCCGCTGTCTCGCGTAACCGCTTCACTTCGGCAAGAGCGGCGCGCAACTGATTGTTGGTCGATTCCACTCGGTGCGCCAGCTCCTGCATGATCGATACGGCCATATTCGGAAATTCGCGCACCATTCGCATGAACGGCTCTTTCGAGATGCGCAGCGCGATAACGCGGTCTTTGGCGCGGACCGTCGCCGCGCGGGGCACATTCCCGAGTATGCCCATTTCACCGACGATCTCATTGATGCCGAGCGTTGCTACGATCACCGATCCGGCCGGCGTTTCGAGGATGACCTCGGCTTGGCCATCGATGATCAGATACGCCGCATCAGCCGCATCTCCTTGCCGCATCAGATTTTTACCTGGGTCGAAACCGACCCGCTCGCTCACGAAAGCCAGGAGCTTTAGCTTTGAGGGTTCGATCTCGGCAAAGAACGGGACGCGTCGGAGCAATTCGAATTCCTGCTTGAGGCTCATTTCCTCCCTCCTCGGGCTCGTTTCGGCATTGTTTCCGTCATTCGGCCGCCACCGGCAAGAACATCAGCTAAACCGTTGTCTCGCCGCAGACACGGTAAATAGGCGAGCTCCAGCACAGATCGAGGCGCGTTTCGCGAACACGCACGCACGCCGCAAAAGGGCTGAGGACCTCCGCCACTCGGTTCATCATCATCGCGTTCATCATCATCGCGTTCATCAAAAGATCATTTCGCGATCAAGGCGCTTGTGCAATAGTCGGATGGTCGACTATGAGAGAGAACCCTGTGTGACCGCTCGCCGTCACCACAAACGGGTGCTTGTCTACAGCCACGACAGCTTCGGACTAGGCCATTTGAGGCGTTGTCGGGCCATTGCAAACTCGCTGGTCGACGCCGACCCCGCGGTCTCGATCTTGATCCTCTCCGGATCGCCGATCATAGGCAGCTTCGATTTCCGTTCGCGAGTAGATTTTGTGCGCGTGCCGGGCGTGATCAAGCTCCGAAACGGCGAGTATGTCTCGCTCAATCTGCACATTGACATCGACGACACGCTGGCGATGCGCTCGTCTATAATTCGACACACAGCAGACATCTTTGATCCCGACCTGCTGATCGTCGACAAGGAGCCCTTGGGACTACGCGGCGAAGTTCGCGATACCCTCGATTTGCTGCAGAGGCGTGGAACTGCCCTGATCTTGGGGCTGCGTGACGTAATGGATGATCCCGAAGCGCTCGAGAGCGAGTGGGAACGCAAACAGGCGGTTCCGGCCCTGGAGGAGTATTATGACGAGATCTGGGTCTATGGCCTGCCGCAGGTTTGTGACCCGCTGGCGGGCCTTCCGGTGCCAATAAGCGTCCGCGAGCGTATGATTTATACCGGGTATTTGCGGCGCACCGCCAGCGAGCTGCAGCTGACACCGGAGGTCTTGAGCATCATTGATAAAGATTTCCTGCTAGTTACCCCGGGCGGCGGCGGGGATGGCGAGGCTTTGATCGATTTGGTGCTGTCGGCCTACGAATACGACCGGGCGATTCCTTATCCTGCCCTTCTCGTTTTCGGTCCCTTTATGCTGCCGGAACAGCGAGCGGTTTTCGCCGGCCGAGCGGCCAGAACTCGAAAACGTACGGGCGATCACGTTCAACGCCCGGCTCGAAAGTCTGATGGCGCGTGCGGCCGGCGTCGTCGCGATGGGCGGCTACAACACGTTTTGCGAGATCCTGTCTTTCGACAAGCGTGCGCTGATCATCCCGAGGACGGCGCCTCGCTTGGAGCAGTTCATCAGAACCAAACGCGCCGCCGAGCTTGGCCTGTTGGCGATGCTATCGGAGGATCAGGGGCGCGATTCTCATAAAATGGCTGCCGCCCTTCGTCGCCTCCCGCGGCAACCACCCCCTTCGGTCGTTCGCGTTCCTGGCCTGCTTGACGGCATGCCCGAGATCAATCGGTTGGCCCGGTGGTGGCTCGACCAGGGGCGGGCCGGTTGTTTTGCGGCACGCGCGCGGTACGGAACCTGAGTGTGGTGGCATCCCCAAGGACAACAGGACGCGTCGCCTTCGTCCTTAAAGGGTATCCGCGGCTTTCGGAAACCTTCATCGCCCAGGAGATTTTGGCTCTGGAGCGGCTCGGGCTTGAAATCCTGATCGTTTCTCTGCGCCATCCGACGGACCGCACGACCCATCCCATCCATCGCCAAATTAGTGCGGCGCTGCTCTACCTCCCCGAATACCTGCATCGGGAACTCGTCCGGGTTTGGCGAGGCTGGCTGCGGTCTCGCAGACGCCCGGGATACCCCGCGGCGCGAGCGGCCTGGCTGTCCGACCTCCGACGCGATCTGACCCCGAACCGCATTCGCCGCTTCGGTCAGGCGTTGGTGTTGGCGGCCGAGCTGCCGCACGACATCGATCATATTCACGCACATTTTCTGCATACGCCCAGCTGTGTCGCCCGTTATACCGCGCTATTGAAGGGCCTTGGGTGGACAGTTTCGGCGCACGCCCGAGATATCTGGACTTTGCCGGAATGGGAGAAGCGCACAAAGCTGGCGGAAGCGGATTGGATCGCGACCTGCACCGAGATGGCGCGCCGTCACCTCGCGGGCCTGACATCGCGGCCGGATTCCGTATGGCTATGCTACCATGGCCTCAACCTTGAACGTTTCGAGGCGCCGCTGCCGCATTCAAACGGGCGCAACGGCAGCGACCCACACCAGCCGGTTCTCATTCTCTCGGTCGGCCGGTTGGTCGCAAAAAAAGGCTATGACGACCTGCTCAAAGCGCTTGCGCTTCTCCCTGCCGACCTTCAGTGGCGCTTTGTTCATATCGGCGGAGGCGCGCTCGCTGCGGCGCTGAGGTTCCAGGCGGAGCGACTCGGCCTATCGCACCGGATAGAGTGGCGAGGCGCCATGGCCCAACCGGACGTGCTCGCCGCATATCGCGAGGCCGATCTCTTCGTGCTCGCCTCCAAAGTTGCGAAGGACGGCGACCGGGATGGCCTTCCTAACGTGCTGATCGAGGCGCAAAGTCAGCGGCTCGCCTGCGTTTCGACCAGCGTTTCGGCAATCCCAGAATTGATCGAGCAAGATGTGAGCGGACTGCTGGTTCTGCCGGGCAACCCAATCGCACTCGCCGAAGCCCTGGAATGCCTGATCCGTGACCCTGAAGAGCGCGCTCGGCTTGGCGCGGCCGGCGAACACCGCGTGCGTCGGCTTTTTTCGATGGAGGCCGGAATCGATTTACTGGCAATGCGTTTTGGGCTCGCTTCAGCCTCCCGCTGGGTAAGCGATCCCAGTAAACCTGCCCTCCCGTCCCCGGGGGAAGTTTTTGGCAGGCAGCAGAACGCAGCTCAAATGGAATGCGTATCGCCTTTTACGCCCCGCTGAAGCCTCCCGATCATCCAGTTCCTTCGGGAGACCGAAGGCTCGCACAGTTGTTCCTTGCGGCCTTGCGGATGGCTGGCCATGATGCCCTCATAGCCTCTCGATTTCGCAGCTATGACGGGAGCGGCGACCCGCTGCGCCAGGCTCGGGTGGCGTCTGTAGGCGCACGGGTTGCGGCCCTTTTTGTTCGCCGTTGCCGCGAGGCGCCGCAAACTGCTCCGGAGCTTTGGTTTACCTATCACCTCTATCATAAGGCGCCGGATTGGCTAGGCCCGCAGATTGCAGATATTTTCCGCATTCCCTATGTCGTCGCCGAGGTCTCCGACGCGCCAAAGCAGGCATCGCGCGGCTGGGCGGCCGGTCGTCGTGCGGCTGAGGGCGCGATAAGGCGGGCCGACGCGGTGATTGGGCTGAACCCGGCTGATCGGGAGTGCGTCCTGCCGTTGTTGCGGGACGCGCGGCGTTGGGTGGCCTTCAAGCCCTTTATCGATGCTGAGTTCTATGCCGGGCAAGCACGCGAAAGGGCTGGGTCGCCGCGCCTGATTGCGGTCGCGATGATGCGCTACGGCGACAAGCTCGCCTCGTACCAAATTCTCGGGAATGCCCTTTGGCATCTCCTCGATCTGCGATGGTCATTGGAGGTGATCGGTGACGGGCCAGCGCGGCGCGAAGTCGAGGACGCGCTCTATCCGCTCGAAGGGCGGGTGACCTGGGCAGGAGAAATCGGTCCCATGGAAATCGCACGGCGGTTGGCCTCGGCCGATCTGTTCGTGTGGCCGGCTCTCAACGAAGCCTTCGGCATGGCGCTGCTGGAGGCACAGGCGAGTGGAGTTCCGGTAGTGGCAGGCGCCGCGGGCGGCGTCAGCGAGATCGTCGTGCATGGGATAACCGGCCTTCTCGTGCCACCGAGCGATGCGCCGGCTTTTGCCCAGGCAGTGCGCAGCCTTCTGGTCGACCGCCCCCGGCGTGCCGCCTTTGCCGAAGCCGCCCGGCACCGTGTCAGGGCTGAGCACGATATCTCCTCCGCCGCGCGTCGCCTGAATTCGGTGCTTGATATGGTAACGCCGGGAAGCCGGGCGTAATCGGGAGCCGACGAATTCATGACCGGCTCCGTCCTGCTCTATGTACAGCACCTGCTCGGAATCGGGCATTTACGCCGCTCATTGCGAATCGTCGAAGCGCTGGTGCGAGAAGGTATCAAGGTCACTCTGATCTCGGGAGGAGAGCCGCTGTCCTCTCTAGCATGCACCTCGGCCGAACGGATCATCCAGCTGCCCCCGATCAGAGCCCTCGACGCAGGATTCAAGGTGCTCGTGGACGGGGTGGGCCGGCCGATTAACGACGATTTGCGAACCGCGCGTCGGTCGGCGCTCTTGGCCACCTTTGCGGACGAGCACGCTGATGCATTGTTGATTGAGGCGTTTCCGTTTGGCCGCCGGGCGTTTCGCTTTGAGCTTGATGGGCTGATTGAAGCCGCCCGGGCGCGGCGTCCCCGGCCTCTCATTCTTTGCTCGCTGCGTGATATTGTCGTCTTGCCGAACGACCCGCGGCGTCCCACGGAGATCGTCGATCGGGTTCGCAATGATTTCGATTTCGTACTGGTTCATGGCGATCCCGCATTTATCCCGCTCGAAGATAGCTTCCCGCTTGCGTCGGAAATCAGCGATAGGCTGATCTATACCGGCTACATAGCGGAGGCCTATGAGGCCGTCGATGCAGCTCACTCCGACGAGACCGCGGGTGGCGATGAGGTTTTGGTGTCGGTTGGCGGAGGTGCGGTCGGGGCTGCCTTGCTGACGACGGCAGTCGACACTCGCCGACAGGGGTCCTTGGGGAACCTCAGATGGCACCTGCTGGCCGGTCCTAACCTGCCAGAACCGGAATTCGCGACGCTCGCCACCGGGCTGCCCGAAGGCGTCGTCCTCGAGCGGTATCGCCCGGATTTCCCTCAAATGTTGCGGCGCTGCCGCGTATCGGTGAGCCAAGCCGGGTACAATACGGTGCTTGATATTCTCGCGGCGCGAGCAGCCGCTGTCGTCGTGCCGTTCGCATCCGGGGGCGAGACCGAGCAGGCCTTGCGCGCGGAACGGCTTGCGGCCCTCGGGGTTCTTGGCGTCGTCCCCGAAAACCAGCTGTCGCCGAAACGACTCGCTTCTGCCATAGATCGTGCGATTTTTGCTCGCCCGGCAACGATTGCGATTGACACCGGGGGCGCTCGACGAAGTGCTAGGCTCATAGCGGATATGATCCGATCTCGCGACCGAGAATTTGGCGTTGCTCGGGACTATCGATATGATCCGCGCATAACTGGGTTGTTGCCGGGTCGATGATGGTGAAATGGCCGGATCTAATGGCCGAGTTTGATCGTTGGGAGGAGGCGGGGAAGGTCGCGACGCTATGGTGGCGCGACGACGACGCGGTGGCACCGACAGCACGACTCGACCGCTTGCTGTCGATCGCATCGGGAGTGCCGGTTTCACTCGCTGTGGTCCCTGCTAATGCTGAACCGGAGCTTGCTCAGTGGCTCGCTCACTACCTGCGATCAGCACCGAAGGCGTCTGTCGCGGTTCTTCAGCACGGTTGGCGGCACTTGAATCACTCGCGCGCCGGAAAAAAGAGCGAATTCCCGGCGGAGCGCCCAAGCGCGGAGGTGGAGTTTGAGCTGGCCGCCGGCCGGGTGCGCCTGAGGGCGCTGTTCGAAACCCGAGCGCAACCGGTTTTCGTACCGCCTTGGAACCGGTTCGATGACTCTCTTTTGGTTTTGCTCGCCCATTGTGGCCTCACCGGGATTTCGCGAGCGCAACCGCGCAGCGCCGCACGACCGGCACTGGGCATCATTGAAGTGAATATCCATATCGACCTGGTTGCCTGGACAGGTGGCCGCGGGTTTGTCGGAGAAGAGGCGGCGTTAGATGGTTTGTTGGGACACCTGCGGGAGCGTCGCCTCCGCACCGTTCGTGCGGACGAGCCGACAGGGATCTTGACGCACCATCTTGTCCAGGATGAGGCGACGGACGCTTTTCTTGACCGGCTGATCGCGGTGAGCATCACCCATCCGGCGGTGCGCTGGCTCGATGCACAGGAAATCTTCGTTCCTGCCATGCTAGTAGCGGCATGACCCGCCACGTCTATCCAACTTCGGCTCTGTTCGGCGATTATCTTCGGGCCGCAACCGGATTCGTTCCGCCGATTGCGATCCTCGCGATCGTGCCGTTCGGAATTGTCGGTTGGACGATGCTGGGTGGGTTTGCGGCCCTGTTTGCGGTTTTCGGGATCCGGACCGCGCTTCGCCATTGCACATGCATTGAAGTGACCGAGTTGGCTGTGCGAGCTTCGGGGCTGGTGCAGGCTTCGATCTCGTGGAGCGAACTGGACCTAATGAAGCTTGCTTATTACTCCACGCGCCGGGACGGGCATGGGGGATGGATGCAGCTCAAGCTTCGCGCGGGCTGGGCGGCCTTGCGCGTCGACAGCCGCATCGAGGGGTTTTCCGAGTTGGTCAGCGCCTCGGCCGAGGCAGCCGAGATGCGTGGCCTATCGCTAGATCCCGCCACATCGGTCAACCTGCAGGCTCTAGGCATAGAACCACGGGCCACAGGACCTCGGCTGGGGAACGCGGCCGGAGTTGCTGCGTGACCGATCTCCTGCAGGTTCGCGATCTCCACGTCCGGTTCGCCGCGCCCGGCGGCTTTATCCGCGCGGTCACGGGCGTTTCGTTGCGTGTGCGTCCGCAGTCTATTGTGGCTCTGGTCGGCGAATTGGGGTCCGGAAAGTCGGTCGTCAGCCAAACAATCCTTCGGATTCTTCCGCGCAGCGGCGTCATCACTCGGGGCGAGGTCTTATTCGCCGACCCCCGGCTCGACGGCCAGGTTGTCGACATCGCGAAATTACCGAGTGACAGCGCGGAAATGCGGGCGATCCGTGGCGGTAGGATCTCGATCATCTTTCAGGAGCCGATGACCTCACTGTCGCCCCTGCACACCGTCGGCAATCAGGTCGGAGAGGCGCTGCGACTCCATCGGCCGGTGACGGCGGCGCAAGCGGCCGAGTTGACCGAGGAGATGCTCCGCCTTGTCGGCTTTCCCGACCCCAAGCGCGCATCCCGCAGTTACCCTTTCGAGCTGTCTGGCGGCCTGCGCCAGCGGGCGATGATCGCGATGGCGCTGGTTTGCCGGCCTGCTCTACTGATCGCCGACGAACCGACGACCGCACTCGACGTGACGATCCAGGCGCAGATCCTGAAGCTGATGATCGAGTTGCAGCACGAGCTCGGCATGGCGGTGCTGCTGATCACCCATGACCTAGGTGTCGTCGCCAACGTCGCCGAGGAGGTCATCGTGATGTACCGCGGCGAGGTGATGGAGAGCGGCCCGCTGGAGGATATTTTCCGCCGGGCGGAGCATCCCTACCTGAAGGCGCTGCTGCGCGCGGTGCCGCGCTTCGACATGAAGCCCGGTGAGCGCTTGATCCCGATACGAGAGATCCCGGCCGGAAATGCGCCGCATCTGATGGCCGAGAGAAGGAAATGGCCGGCGGATGCGGCTGGGCCGCTGCTCACATGCACGCAAGTCAGCAAGTCCTATGCGATCCGCAAAAGCGGCCTGTTCGGGAGCAGGAAATCGGCTCCGCGCGTGACAGCGGTCGACCAAGTCAGCTTGAATATCGAGCCTGGCGAGTGTCTCGGGCTCGTCGGCGAAAGCGGCTGCGGCAAGACGACCTTGAGCAAGCTGCTGCTCAGAGCGGTCGCTCCGGATTCGGGCGAGATCACGTTCAACGATCACGGGCGAGTAATCGATGTCCTCTCGCTCGAGGGCGAGGATCTGAAGCAGTTTCGGCGACAGGTTCAGTTCATTTTTCAAGACCCCTTCGGGTCGCTTAACCCGCGGATGACGGTCTACGATATCATTGAAGAGCCGCTGGTGATTCACAGTATCGGGACTGTGAAATCACGCCAGGAAATGGTTCACGAGCTCGTCAACCTGGTCGGCCTCGATGTGCGGCATGCCAGGCGGTATCCCCACAGCTTTTCCGGAGGGCAGCGCCAACGCATCGGCATCGCGCGCGCTCTGGCATTGCGGCCAGCCCTCGTCATCTGCGACGAGCCGACCTCTGCGCTCGATGTTTCCATCCAGGCGCAAATCCTCAACCTGCTGATGGATTTGAAGCAGAAGTTGGGGCTCACTTACCTCTTCATCTCGCACAACCTCGCGGTCGTCGACTACATCGCTGACCGGATAGCGGTGATGTGCGCCGGCCGCATCGTCGAGATCGCAGATCGTGCTACGCTGTTTCGTAATCCCCTTCATCCCTACACGCAGGCGCTACTCACCGCTGTGCCGGCCCCGGACCCGTCGCAACGGCTGGATTTCAATCAACTGCTCATCGACAAGGCGTCGGACCCGAAGAACTGGCCGGAACCCTTCACGCGCGACTCCGCAAACCCGCCGCATCTGATCGAGATTGCCCCCCGTCATTGCGTCGAAGCGAGTGCGCCGCCCGTCCCGTTGGCTGCCCATGCGATCGATCGCGCCCGAGCGTGAAGCCTGCCCGGTGCGAGCGAGCGCGGCGACGCCGACGCGGCGCGAGGTGATACAAGGCGGCCTCGCCGTCGGTGCGGCACTCGTCATATCGAATGCATCGTGGGCCGATTTGCAGGAGACGCCGGCCTTCAAAGAAGAGGTGGCGGGCGGCAAGCTTCCCAAGATCGAAGACCGGGTGCCGGAGGAGCCAGCTGTCGCAGATTTGGAGACGATCGGCAGGCCCGGCGGCGACTTGCGGATGCTGATGGCCGGCCCCAAAGACACCCGCATGATGGTGGTTTACGGCTACGCGCGATTGGTCGCCTACACGCCATCGCTCGATCTGGTGCCCGACATTCTGAAATCGATCGAGGTCCAAGACAATCGGGCATTCACCTTGCACTTACGCAGGGGACATAAATGGTCGGATGGGCGTCCTTTTACCTCAGAAGACTTTCGCTATTGGTTTGAGGACATCGCGCATAACAAGCATCTTTCCCCCTCGGGCCTGCCCATCACGATGACGCCGCAGGGTGAGGGCCCGCGGTTCGAGGTGTTGGACGAGACCACGGTCCGCTACAGCTGGACGCACCCGAACCCGCTGTTCCTACCCAATGTCGCCGGGCCGGACCCGCTCTTCATCTACCGCCCCTTCCATTACCTCAAGCAATTCCACGAAAAATACGCAGACAACGCCAGTTTGCAGGCTTTGGTGAAGCAGGCCAACCAACGCAATTGGGCGGCCCTCCACAACAGAATGGACTCGATGTATCGCGATGACAATCCAGACCTGCCGTCTTTGGAGCCATGGATACTGAAGACAAAGCCGCCGGCCGAACGCTTTATATTTGAAAGGAACCCCTACTATTACCGCCTCGACAAGCACGGCCAACAGCTTCCCTATATTGACCGCGTCGTGTTGTCGATTGCCGACAGCAAAATCATCCCCGCCAAGACCGGGGCAGGGGAGAGCGACCTTCAGGGGCGCTATCTGCGTTTCGACAATTATACTTTTCTGAAGGCTGGCGAGAAGCGCAACCATTACAAGGTCTGGCTATGGCGTACCGGTCCCGGAAGCCAGCTCGCCCTCTATCCCAACCTCAATGTCAACGACGAGATTTGGCAGGGCATGGTGCGCGACTTGCGTTTTCGGCGAGCCCTCTCCCTCGCGGTCAACCGTCATGAAATCAATCAGGTAATTTATTTCGGCCTGGCGATCGAAGGCCAGAACACGGTGTTGCCTCAGAGCCCGCTCTACCGGGCACAATATCGTTCGGCCTGGGCGAGCTTCGATGTGCCGGAGGCTAATCGCTTGCTGGACCTGATCGGGCTGACGAAGCGCGACAGCGACGGCACCCGTCTGCTTCCGAACGGGCAGCCGATGGAAATCGTCGTCGAGAATTCAGGCGAGTCGACTGAACAATCGGACGTAATCGAGCTGATCCGCGACTCGTGGCGGCGGATCGGAATTAAGGTGTTTGCCAAGCCGTTGCAGCTTACTCTGTTCCGGCGGCGAGTGTTTTCCGGCGAGACGTTGATGTCGATCGATAAGGGAATTGAGAACGGTCTTGCTACCGAGGCAATGTCGCCATGGGAATTCGCCCCGACCTCGCAGCAGCAGCTCGAGTGGCCCAAATGGGGGCAATATTATGAAACCAAGGGCGCGGCCGGAGAAGCTCCCTCTCTGCCCTCGGCCATTCGGTTGAAGGAGCTCTACGAGGCGTGGCTCGCTGCCACCTCACAGGAGGATCACAGGCGGATTTGGAACGATATCCTTCAGATCTGGGCCGATGAAGCCTTTTCGATCGGCACGGTGGCGGGCGTGCTGCAACCGATCGTCATCAACGACAAATTGCGCAATGTCCCGGAACAGGGCATCTATAACTGGGATCCAGGGGCGTATTTTGGGATTTACAAGCCGGACGGGTTCTGGTTCGACCTGTCCGAAGCCCCGGCCAAATCCGCCTCCGCGACGACCTCGCCGGCGGCGCCTCGGTAGGAAGCGCACAAATGCTCAGCTACCTTGTGCACCGTATTCTGATAATGATCCCGACCTTGACCGCGATCAGCATCGTCATATTCACCATCATCAATCTGCCGCAGGGCAATTACTTCACGACCTACGTCGCCGAGCTCCAGGAGTTGGGAGAAGCCACCGATCTCGCTAAGATCCAATTCTTGGAGAAGGAATACGGCCTGGACCGCCCGCTGTGGCAGCAATACCTCTACTGGGCGTCCGGTTTGCTGCACGGCGACATGGGCTATTCTTTTGCTTATAATCTGCCGGTCAACAAGGTGGTTGGCGACCGCCTGTTTCTGACTTTCCTTGTTTCCTTTACCACTATTATATTCACTTACCTGGTAGCGTTTCCAATCGGAGTTTATTCTGCCACCCATCAATACAGCTGGGCCGACTACGGTTTGACATTTTTGGGCTTTCTCGGGCTGGCGACGCCAAGCTTTCTGCTGGCGCTCGTGCTGCTCTATCTTGCCAATGTCCATCTCGGCATTTCGATCGGCGGGCTCATGGACCCGCAATTCGTCGACAAGCCTTGGAGCGTTCCCAAGGCTCTCTCGGTGCTCGCGCATTTATGGATTCCGGTCATCGTCATCGGAACGGCGGGGACCGCGGCCATGATCAGGCGTCTGCGGGCCAATTTGCTCGACGAGCTGCAAAAGCAATATGTCGTAACGGCCCGTGCTAAAGGGCTCCCTCCGCTCAAATTGCTGTTTAAATATCCGCTGCGGATGGCTCTCAACCCGTTCATCTCCGACATCGGATCGTTGTTGCCGCAGGTAATCTCAGGGGCGGCCATCGTTTCGGTTGTGATGTCATTGCCAACGACCGGACCGATGCTGCTCGACGCCCTGCGCAGTCAGGACATGTATCTGGCGGGCTCGTTTTTGATGTTCATGGCATTCCTGACCGTCATCGGCGTGTTCATATCCGATCTCGCGCTCGCGTTGCTCGATCCCCGCATCCGATTGCAGGCGGGCCGCAGTCAATGACCGACCTGATCTTTGCCGAAGACGCTCCGCGGGGCCGCGCCGGGGGTTCGACCCCTCCGGCTGTCGATCCATTGTCGCACTACGTCTCCGACGCGCCGTTCGATCCCTATTCCGCGGAACGGATGACGCCGGCGCAAGAGCGCTTTTACATGGCGTCGGAATGGCGAATGATGTGGTGGAAGCTTCGCCGCCACCGCATTGCTGTGCTGTCCGGCGCTGTTCTTCTGGCAATGTACGTGTCTATCCTGTTTTGCGAGCTCCTCGCCCCCTATGGCGTGGACACGCGTAATACCGACTTCATCTATGCTCCGCCCCAGCGCGTGAGGATCTTCGACAAGGGCCGGCTGGTGGCCCCGTTTGTCTATGGCTACGACTACCGGCTAGACATGAATACGCTCGAAAGAGTTTATAGCCCCGATCCGAAAAAGCGCGAGCCGATCCGCTTCTTTTGCCATAGCGGCGAATACCGGTTCTGGGCCTTCTTCCCGGGCAATCTCCACCTCATCTGCCCCGCTCGGGGCGGGCAGCTGTTCCTGGCCGGTACCGATCGGCTCGGCCGTGATCTCTTGTCGCGAATGATATACGGCGCGCGCATCTCGCTGACCGTCGGCCTGCTCGGGGTCGCCGTGGCCTTCACGCTCGGCATCTTGATCGGCGGCATCGCCGGATACTATGGCGGGTGGACCGACATCCTAACCCAGCGCGGCATTGAGGTCGTCCAATCCTTTCCGCACCTGCCGCTGTGGATGGCGCTGTCCGCGATCCTGCCGGTGAGTTGGAGCCCGCTTCTCGTCTATTTCGGCATCACGATAATTCTCGGTACGATTGAATGGACCCATCTTGCGCGTGCTGTGCGCTCCAAGCTGCTGTCCTTGCGCGAGGAGGACTTCTGCATTGCCGCAGTGCTGATGGGGGCGAGGCCCGCGCGCATAATCCGGAAACATCTGCTGCCGAGCTTTATGAGCCATCTGATCGCCGCGGCGACCCTGATGATCCCCGGCATGATCCTGGGCGAAACCGCTCTCTCTTTCCTCGGTCTTGGGCTGCGGCCGCCGATGACGAGTTGGGGAGTGCTGCTCAGCGAAGCGCAAAACATCAATGTCGTAGCGCTCTACCCATGGCTGATGCTGCCCGTTGCCTGTGTCATCATCACCGTCCTAGCCTTCAATTTTTTCGGAGACGGACTACGCGACGCCGCCGACCCCTATCACTGACGGGGGCTGGGCATAGATCTAAGCCGATAAAGGAACGCGCCGGGTTCGTCTTGCTGACCAGCGCAGCCCTGCTGCATCCCGTCTCGGCAGCCCAAGCTTGGGCGGAAGATGAGCCGGCCGCGAGGGCTCTGTTCCCGCTGTTACGGAGCGCGCCCCGAAGCCAGCGAGCGGCAGATGCCTGACCGAGTGACGGACTCGCAGTCAGTCGGATCCTCGCCCGCCGGCAATCAGGTTCGATCGACCAAAGTCGCAGTTGTCGTAAAAGAAGCCTCGCCTCCACTCCGCGTTTTATCGCGGCGCGGTGGTGGCCAAGAAGCAAGCACCTATGCGGCTCGCGAACCATACAATAGGCGCCGACTCTCGTCGACTACCCCCCGCAATGTGGTTTCCGAACAAGAGCCAAGGCGGGATCAGTCGCCAGCCGAGCCTGGGATCGGCCACCTTTCCCCACCGAGCGACTATCCCGAGCCGCGGATCGGGAGCACCAGCGAGCCCTTACCCGAGCCGCGACAAGCTCCACCTCCGAATTACTTTGCCGGTCCGCCCGCATATGGTTATGCCCCGAGCTACCGTATGCATGGGTACCACTTGGACCGGGATCTTTCGGTAAAGAAGCGCTCCCTCTCCAAATGCCGACCATCCCCTGAGGGAATCACAGCGGGGCCAGCTCTCAAGTTGATGGAGGTCAACTAACCCGATGATCAAACGATTTCATGCGCTCTATATAGGCCAGATTGAGCTGGATAACATGCGGCCTGCATGGTACGCCGGCAAACAATCGCCGGTGTCCGAACGAGCGGCTCAGCGAGGTATTCTGGACGGCCCGCGATGTGGCTCGGGAGATGGACGAGCTCGGCTATTACAACTTCTGGACCGCCGAGCACCATTTCCAGCGGGAAGGGTATGAATGCTGCCCAACCTAATTCAGCTCGGACTACGGCTGGCCACGCAGACGCGGCGTCTGAAATTCGGCGGCGCATTCAGTATCCTCCCGATGTGGCATCCGATCCGGCTGGCGGAAGATTACGCGATGGCGGACATCGTCACCGACGGTCGCATCATCATGGGAGTGGCCGTGGTTATCACACGCGCGAAGTGGAGAGCTTTGGAACAGCTCTCCTCGATACTGAGACAATCGCGAGTTTTTCGAAGAGCAGCTCCATCTTCTGCTGAAATGCTTCAAGGAAGACGCTTTTTATCACAAGGGCAAATATTACCAATGTCCTCCGTCCGTCCCCTATCGTGACTACCAGCTTGAGGAAATTACTGTCGTGCCACGGCCGAAGCACTTGCGGGTTGAGATATGGATGCCGATAGCCAGCGGCAGGACCATTATTATGATGGCGAAATACGGCCTAAAGGCGATGGTCACCTTGAGCGGCGAAAAATCCTTGAGGACGTGGTCTGCGCCTTTCACCCGGCCTACGTCCGGCATGGCCGCGCTTCACAGCTTCATGATTTACTGGGCCGAGGGATTGCCGCCCGCGGAGTTCAAAGAGCAGCTCAGGTGGTTCGCCAAAGATGTGATGCCGGCGTTCAACCGTGCTTGAGTGAAGATACCGATCGGGACGCTTTGGCTCATAAGCCTCAGATTGTCAGAGCCACAACGAAGACCGAATCCGTCATCGACATGTGGACCTGAGGCGACAGCGAGAGTTCTCCAACGGCGGGCTGATCATCGGCTCCACGCTGCAGCGCCTCTTGTGGCATTCATCGCGAGCCAACATCTTGTCGCGGGTGAAGGCTGCTCCGTTATCATGGCGCGGTCACCGGAGATTTGCAGATGCACCCCTTGCAGCCGGTCCGCGGCACCCAAGACCTCTTGCCGGAGGTGGCGCGCCGCCATCGGCAAGTGAGCGAGACTGCGCGCGCCGTAGCCGAGCTCTACGGCTTTGTCGAGATATCAACTCCGATATTCGAATTCACCGATGTCTTCGCGCGGCCGATCGGCGAGCACACCGACATTGTTGCCAAAGAGATGTATACGTTTACCGATCGTGGCGGAGAAGAGGTGACGCTGCGGCCGGAGAACACTGCCGGTGTGGTCCGCGCGGTTCTCTCGAACAGCCTCGTCCAGAGCGTGCCCCTTAAGTTCTTCTATAGCGGCCCGATGTTCCGCTACGAACGGCCGCAAAAGGGCCAATTCCGTCAGTTCCACCAGATCGGCGTCGAACTGATCGGCGTGGCGCAGCCGCAAGCCGATATCGAGGTTATCGCCTCGGGGCGCCGCATTCTCGACGCACTTGGTATAGGCGACCGCATCGTGCTCGAGCTCAATACGCTCGGAGACGTCGAGAGTCGCGGCGCTTATCGGGAAGCGCTCGTCTCTTATTTTTCGGCAAGGATCTCCGAGTTGTCTGAAGACAGCCGGCGGCGGCTCGAGCGCAACCCGCTTCGCATCCTCAATTCAAAGGAAGACACCGACCAGCGCGTCGCGCGGGATGCTCCCGTATTTGCCGATTACCTGAATGCCGAGTCGTGCCGCTTCTTCGAACGGGTCCGCGCGGGACTGGATCGGCTCGGCATAAACTACCGGCTCAACCCGCGCCTCGTGCGCGGGCTCGATTACTACACCCATACCGCGTTCGAGTTCGTGACGACTGACCTGGGCGCGCAAGGTACGGTGATGGGTGGTGGGCGATATGACGGGTTGGTCGAGACGATGGGCGGGCCCGCGGTGCCCGGGATGGGCTGGGCCGCGGGGATCGAACGCCTCGCGATGCTGATTGCAGAGACGCCGTCGCCGCAGCGCCCGGTGGCGGTCGTGCCGGTCGGTGAAGCTGCTGAATTGCCGGCGTTGATGATCGCCGAAGTGCTGAGACGGTATGGCCATGCCGTCGATGTTGGCTATTCCGGCAATCTCACCCGCCGCATGCGACGGGCCGCTCACGTGAACGCGCGCGCTGCAGTGCTGATCGGGGAAAACGAGATCGCCCGGCACGTCGTCGCCCTGCGCGATCTCGACAGTGGCGACCAAACTGACGTGGTCACGGATCTTGAGATGGCGCCGATGGACATTCCATTAAGCGAGCTGAGGGCACGACTAAGGGCGCTGTACGACTGAGCGGTGACAGCATGGAAGATTCTCTCGAAGCGCATTTGGGACAACTCGTCCGGCGTCATGCGGAGTTGCGCGACGCGCTCGGCGGCACGGGGCTCACGGGCGCCGATTTTGCAAGATTGTCGAAGGAACACAGTGATCTGACCCCGATTGTCGATGGGATCGACGCGCTCCGCCGCGCGCGCGACGAGTTCGCCTCGCTCACGGATCTCGCCCAATCCAGCGAAGATGCGGAGCTGAAAGAGCTTGCCGAGGACGAGCTGCGCGCCTTGCGGGAGCGGCTTCCCGCGCTTGAGCAGCGAGTCAAGCTGGCACTCTTGCCAAAGGACGCCGACGACGAGCGTAACGCCATTCTCGAGGTCCGCGCCGGTACCGGTGGCGACGAGGCGGCATTGTTCGCGGCGGAACTCTTTCGTATGTACCAAAGGTACGCCGCATTCCGAGGGTGGCGATTCGAGATCCTCGATCTTTCCGAAACCGGCCTCGGCGGATTTAAAGAGGCGGCTGCCTTGATCAGCGGTCGGGACGTTTTCGCCAGGCTGAAATTCGAGTCGGGAGTACACCGCGTCCAACGCGTACCCGAAACCGAGGCGGCTGGTCGTATACATACCTCCGCCGCGACAGTCGCTGTGCTCCCCGAGGCGGAAGACGTCGATGTCCGCATAGACGACAGGGACTTGCGCATCGATGTTTTCCGCGCGAGCGGACCCGGCGGCCAGTCGGTTAACACGACAGACAGCGCGGTGCGGATCACCCACATCCCGACAGGGCTGGTAGTGATCCAGCAGGACGAGAAATCGCAGCACAAGAACAAGGCTAAGGCGCTAAAGGTTCTTCGCTCGCGCCTTTACGACGCGGAACGGCAAGCGCGCGACACCGCACGCGCTGCCGAGCGGAAAAGCCAAGTCGGCAGCGGTGACCGATCGGAGCGGATACGTACCTACAATTTCCCGCAAGGGCGAGTCACCGACCACCGGGTCAAACTCACCCTCTATAAATTAGACAACGTAATGAGCGGGGAAGCGTTGGACGAAATCATCGACGCAATTGTGGCCGAGGATCAGGCCGCAAAGTTGGCTGCTGTTGAAACAAACTGAAAGGACACGCGGCTGGCTTGTTGCCGAAACCGCGGCAGCATTATCGGCAACCGGTGTGGCGGATCCGCGACGGCAGGCCCGCCGACTGATTTCCGAAGCTCTCGCGATATCTCGGCCCGATCTCTTCGCTCATCCCGATCGCACCGTAGACGAACAGCAGACCAGTAGGGTGCGGGCACTGTTGCGTCGTATAGTCGCTGGTGAGCCGTTGAGCCGCATTCTCGAAAGGCGTGAGTTTTGGGGGCTGGAGTTTCGTCTGTCCCCCGACACTCTCGACCCCCGACCCGAGACAGAGACGGTCATCGAGGCCGTGCTGAGGCGGGCGCCTGATCGAGACGTACCCCTCCGTTTACTCGATTTAGGCACCGGCACGGGCTGCCTCCTGCTGGCACTCCTCGCTGAGTTTCCGGCAGCGAGCGGCATTGGTATCGATATCGCCGAGGGCGCGGTGAGGACCGCAGCCCGCAACGCTGTCCTCTTGGGTCTTGTCGAGCGAGCCCGCTTCTTTGTCGGTGATTGGGCAACTGCAGTGTCGGCGAGGTTTGATATTATCCTCGTGAATGCGCCCTACATCGCCAGCGAAGCACTCGCGCAACTGCCTCGAGAGGTTGCCTGTTACGATCCATGGCTGGCTCTCGATGGCGGTGAGGACGGATTGCGGTCGTATCGGAAAATAGCCGAAGCTGTGCCGAGGTTTCTTTCCTCCCAAGGGATCTTAGCTACCGAAATCGGGGCCGGTCAGGCAGGCGCGATCGCCAGTATGATGAAGGATAACGGCCTAGTCGTAGACGGCATCGAAAGGGATCTTGCCGGTATTGCTCGATGCGTGATCGCTCGGCCTGCGTCGCATGGCAGGGTGAGACAGAAAAAGGTTGGAATGCGCTGCGCTCCCGTCTAGGCTGGGTTAGTTGGGGGGCTCGGTGTCGTGATCCGCAGCGGCACTATCCACCTGAAAGCGCCCGAAAGGGGCTAGGGGGAATGCTCCTGCCGGACAAAGGTCCGATAATGTCCATCGCGATTAGATAGGTGTCATGAGACCAGGACCAAACAAACGCTCGCGGGGCCGCAACAACGGGAACAACCAGCACCATAACCGTCCGCGGATGCCGCATCGGGTTCAGACTTTTGACAGCAACGGTCCGAACATAAAGATCCGTGGTAACGCGTATCAGGTCTTTGAACGCTATGTAGCGCTCGCACGTGAGGCGGCAGCAAGCGGAGACCGGATCGCAGCCGAAAATTTTTATCAGCACGCGGAGCACTATTTCCGCGTCATGAATGCAAACGGCGACGCCAATTCCCAGGGGGGGGCACCACGGCCGACCACTCCGGCCGATCTTGAGTTGAGCGGCGCCGAAGGAGAACGCCAAGTGGCAGAAGAAAATCTGGTGCAACCCCGGCCTCACCCGCTGCCGGATGATCAGCCACCCGGGTTCTGAACAGGCCGAGAACGGTCTCCTGGCAATGTTTAAGAAACGGTTGGGACGCAGGAAGCCGGGCTACCCGGTTCACCCCTCCTGATCAGAGCCAACGACAAGGTGGCATTCTCGGACTTGGTCGCGCGGAACCCTCAATGTGGCGGGGGGGGTCAACTGGCGCAGGACGAGCGTGTCCCCCTCCCAACCCACGAACTGTTTTATCAAAACCGCCTGTCCCTCTTTATACACGACCACGTCCCGACCGCGGATCGGTGGCTTGAACGGGTTTACGTGCAGTAGCCAACCCGGTTCATAGCGCGGTTCCATACTGTCACCGACCATGTAGATGGCGTAAGCCGAGCGCACGCCATTCAAGTTGGCGGGCCGTGGGGTGTATCCGATGGGGCCATCTTCAAGGAACATCTCCTGGTCGGTTCCCCCCCGCGCACCACTGCGGATGGGTATCCGATCCGGCTCCTGAAGCGGTCGCGACGGCGAAGCGGCAGCTATAGTAGAACCGGAAGACGGCGGGCGGCCGCGCCCAGGCCGTGTGACCTCGCTCGCCGGCGGAGTGGCAGTGATATCGACTGCGTGCCGCAAGACCTCGTCTTCCGGCACGCGGAGGAAAGCGGCTATCTGGACGACCTCCAGCGGCTTCATTTGACGGTCACCCTTGAGCATGCGGGAAACCGCTGATGGGGCAAGACGGAGATGGCGAGCGAGATCAGCTTGGGATGCACTGACGCGCGCTAAGGCTTGGGTAAACCAGGAACCGTCCATAATGCGTCCTTCACAATTTGCTGTTGTTGACGCAGCATCAACGAATACCTAACATACCGGTGCATTGTTGACAAGGCAATAGATGAACAATCGCATGAATATGACAAAGGTTTTTTTATGCTCCACGATTGAGAAACAAGAGGAGGATCTCGGTTGCGCCTATATAATAGACGAAGCAGACGGTCGGCGCGTTTGCGCGGCCATGCGGCAGTCGTACTCATCTTATTGTCCACACCACCATTCTCTCTGCCACATCGCATGCGGCAGCAAGGCTGAAACCGATCGGTTGCGCGAAGTCGAAGCGCTTGCAACCGTTGTCGGTGGCCGACGCGCGGGTCAGCGCGAGGAGCCAACTCGACAGTTCCTGAAGCGTTTGGAGCAGGCTGTCCGCGAACTTTCTTGATGTAATTGTTCTTGTTTTGTTTCGCAGAAAGGAGGGGTGATGCAGAGACACTCTCGGCATGGGCCACCAGTCCCAGAAATTGCCGATGCTACGCCGACGCGAGAGCGGAGCACCCATGGCATGGTTGAGCGCCTGGAGCGAGCGATCGGCGATGCTTCCGGCCATCCTGCCCGACCCTATCGTTTTGTCGACACGCTCGCGGTTATGGAAAGACGGGGCTCGATCACCGCGGGAATGCGGCAAGCCGGCGAGGATTTTCGAGATTGTTTCGCCATCGCGCAGCTTGACCCGCTGAGCGCTTTTGACGTATCGCGCCCGAGGATTGGGAGCCGGGGCGGTTTTAGATCGGTAGAAGAACCCGGGTCACGAATTGAGAATGCGCGTAACCTGGTCTGGCGCGCAACCCTTGCTGTTGGCGGCCTCGGCTCCGCTGGCGGTTCATGTATATGGCACGTAGTGGGGTGGCAACAGTCTCTGAAGGAATGGGCGCTTCAGCAGGGCTGGAACGGGCGGCGCGTGAGCCAAGAGGCCGCCTCCGGTATACTGATTGCCTCTCTGGGGACGCTCGTGGCGCATTTCGGCAAATCGAAAGCTTGCTAATCTGATATTGTGTATTGACAAATCCGGATCTAGGCGATATAGTAGCGGTATATTGGCAAGAGTGGGGAACAGGACCGCGTCGGCTTCCCCGATGGCAACGCCGCATACAGGGTGGGCCGATGGGCAGGCGTTCCCGTTGCGCTTTCTGGAAATCATATCCGGCGTCATCTTGACCGATTCCGACGGTGCTCCTTAAAGAGCTGCGCGAAAAATTGGTCCTGGGTGCAATCACCGGCATCCCAGCTTTCGCAAGCACCGCGCCGTAAAGCCGAAAATCCGCGGGATGCTTAGAAACACCAAAGGATTTCCTAAAGGATGCGCGCGAGGCGCTTTTACGCCACTTCGCTTAGCTCGGGAGCGGAGTTGGAGAGGAATGAGTTCATCGCCGCTCTGACACCCGCAGAAGCGCGGGCACTGCTTTATGAGTGGGGATTCTGGGCCCGTCCCAATCAGCTGCCCCCCGATGGAGAGTGGCGGGTATGGCTCGTGCTTGCAGGCCGCGGCTTCGGCAAGACTAGAACGGGCGCAGAAATGATCCGCGCTCGGGTGACTGGCCGAACGGCCCATCGACTTGCGCTGGTAGCGCCCACGGCCGGCGATGCCCGCGATGTCATGGTTGAAGGCGAAAGCGGTATCCTGGCTATCTCGCCGCCCTGGGAGCGCCCGCGGTATGAGCCCTCGAAGCGGCGTCTGACCTGGCCCAATGGGGCCATCGCCACACTGTTCAGCGCCGACGAACCCGAACGCCTTCGCGGACCGCAGCACGACACAGCATGGTGCGATGAGCTTGCTAGCTGGCGGCATCCGGAGGCTTGGGACATGCTTCTGTTCGGCCTGCGCTTAGGAGCTGATCCGCGCGTTGTGGTTACGACGACACCCCGGGCGACTTCGCTCATTCGTGGGCTCATCGCCGATCCGACGGTCATTGTGACGCGAGGGACCACTTACGAGAACCGCGCCAATCTGGCCTCGGCTTTCTTCGGACAGATCATTCGTAAGTATCGGGGGACTCGCCTCGGCCGGCAGGAACTCGAAGCAGAGCTCCTTGAAGATGTTTCCGGTGCCTTATGGACCCGCGGCATGTTGGAAGGAGCTCGAGTTCCAGCGGCCCCGCCACTGATTAGAGTGGTTGTCGCCATCGATCCGGCGGCGAGTTCGACTGAGCGGGCTGACGAAACCGGGATTATCGTTGCCGGCAGGGATGCCGGCGGCCGGGGCTGGGTGCTCGCGGACGCCTCGGGTCGCTATCAGCCCACTGAGTGGGCCAAGACCGCTGTTTCGGCTTATCGCGCTCACAGAGCCGATCGGATCGTCGCCGAGGTGAATAATGGCGGCGACATGGTCGAGGCGACATTGCGAGTGATCGAGCCAAACGCGCCCTTTTCTGCCGTGCATGCCTCCCGCGGAAAGGTAACCCGCGCAGAACCGATTGCGGCGCTCTACGAGCAAGGCCGGGTACACCACCTCGGGGTGTTTCCGCAACTCGAGGATCAAATGTGCGCCTTTACCGCCGACGCGCACGCCAATCTCTCGACCCGTTCCGCCGGCTACTCTCCGGATCGGGTTGATGCGCTGGTTTGGGCATTGACCGATCTGCTGGTGGAGTCGATGCCCGGAGAGGGGATTTACGAGATGTATCGCCAGCTGAGTGGTGAGCTGGCTGGTAATGGGAAATCGCGATTCTTAAACGCGCTTCGCCAATCATTACTGGGAAGGAGCCGATCATTGACGCTGCTCGTCAAGGACGCCAATACTACCACCCAATCGATTTCGACGCAGACTGACGTTGCGGGCAATCTCGTCCCGGTTCATGCGCCTGCGGTAATCGCAGGCGGCGTAGCGACTCCGGTCGGCCCGACAGCCCCGCTTCCGGTAATCAATGCTGCTGGCTCCGCGGCGATTGATGGCAGCGGCACCGTAGTGACCGGAGGCATGGCCCAGCTCTTGTTTGCCGGCGTAGTTCCGGTCAACGGTTTTCTCGTCGCGAACAACTCTTCGGCCACCCTCTACGTTTCCGATGTTGGCGCGGCAAGCGTCGGCGGCGGGTCGATCCCGATTGCGCCGGGCGCAGTTTTCATCACCCCGTCCGGTTATAAGCCGGGGGGTGCTGTCAGCCTCTTTGCCAGTTCGACCGGCCAGTCCTTTGCGGCTCGGAGATGGTAATGTCTTTGCCGGTATCAGCACCCGCGCCGGAACTGTCGATGATGATACCGACCGGCTGTGCGGCCGCTCTCGGAATTTGGTTCGCTACGACAACTGTGCTATTACTCGCTGAAGCCGGGCTGGCGCGCCGCATCGCTAAACTTCGGTTGTTCAGCACACTGCGAGCGCTCCCCGTTACCGATGTTCCAGCTGCCCGAGGGTGGAAGCAACACTCAGTCGCCGTCAGACAGAGAAGCGGGCTCCGTCCGACTGACCGGCAGCGAGTTGCCGGATCGCGGATCACCCGTACTCTTCTGCGAATTGCGGCGTTTGCCTTTGGTCTCGGCGTGACGCTCCCCACCCTGGCACAGACGATCAGCGGGTCCTCACTCGACATCACGGGCCAGTCCACGCTGCAAGGTGACGTGGTCATGTGCTCCGGACACCCGTGGATCGATGTTCGCTGCAATGGCGCCTTGGGCGACGGTAATCAAGACGATACCAACGCCATAAACAGCACAATTTCAACCGCTGTCGCGAATAACTGGCCGGTGCGCTTAACAGCGGGGACCTACAAAGTCACATCACAGATAATCATCGACTACGCCACCCAGGCGGGCCAAGGGTTTCGTATCATCTCAGACGGCGCCATCATCGACGGTCGAACCATTGCGTCCGGCCCAGTGCTGCAGATCCGATGCGGCGGCGGTACGACCAGCAGCCCGACGGGGTGCTTCTATTTTAGAGAAGAGGGTACCCTATTTGTCAACGGTAACACTCCGGGCTATGTGGTTGTACTCGGCAAGACTGATTTTTCCGATGCGCACAATTCGGCAAAGTTCGATCATCTGATCGTCAACAATGCCAACACTGCAGCGGCGGGAGGAGGCTGCCAGTTCAATTCTCTACTGGACAGTGACGTTTATGCGGTTTGCGTGGCGGCCGGCGGGGCGGCCGGCCTCGCGTTCGAGCAGGTCCAGTTTTCCCGGATATCCGGGGCGGGTACGGCGGCGGGCACCGGAGGCCGCGGAGTAGCTCTGGAGAACGGTTACAACTTCAGCAACACCTTCTTCGCTCTCGATCTCGAAGTGTCCCCGACCTGCCTGTCGATAACGTTCGGTCACAACGGTCTCAACACTTTCGTATCCCCTTATTTCGACTGTGTCACTGCAGTGAATGCAACGGCGAGCGACGGCAATGTGCTGATCAACCCCAACTATGGCGGTGCAACGGTCAATTACGGACCGCTCTCCACGGGAATATCGGTAATCGGCACGGGATCGCGGGACAATTGGCTGTTTCCGGTGGCTGGATCTTATGTAGCAAAGCCGATCGATGATGGGCTCAGCGTCTCCAACTATAATGCTCCGGGCGCATCAATGTCAGTGACCCTGCCGGCGCTTTCCACCCTCAATGTGGGGTGGAGCATGGGATTTGCTTCCGACAACGGCAAGGGCATGACGATTACGACGACCAGCGGTTCGATCATCTCAGGGGGCAAGAGCGTCGCGTCGATTACGATGGGCGCCGGAAATTATGAATATGTTCGGCTCCAATCGGATGGGAATAACTTCCGTATTGTCTCGTCGACCCGTAATACACGCCTGGCGAATGGCTTCGAACCTCCGCCTTGGCCGAGCAACTGGCTGTTCCCCGCCAGCTCCGGCTATGCCGCCAACCTCAGCGACAACGGCAACGTGCTGTCGAGCTACAATAGCGCCGCAGGTCTGACCGTTACGCTGCCCTCGACAAACGGCCTTACCGACGGCTGGTCCATGGGCTTTGCTACCGACAATGACAAGGGTCTGACGGTCCAGGTGAACGGCACCAGTGGTGGTCACCTCGTATGGCCCGGTTCCGGCGGATCGCAGACATCATTGGCGATGGCGAACACCAGCCAGGGTGCTTACGAGTTCATGGTTCTGCAGTACGACGGCAACGGCAATTTCCGTGTCCTCGAAGCGACACCAGCAACCACGCAGGCAATCGGCATGGTCGGCGCTGCCGGCATCAGCCGCTGGAGTTTTCCCGCGGTCAGTTCTTACTCCGCGGCGATTGCCGACAACGGCAATGTAATATCCAGCCTCAACAGCCCGGCTTCCTATTTGGCGGTAACGCTGCCGCCGACGACGGCGGTGCCGATGGGATGGACGATCGGGATAGCGACCGACGGCAACAAGACCGCCGCGGTGCAAATCAACTCCACCTCCGGCGGGCGCATTCTCTACCCCGGGAGCGGTGCGACCACCACTTCGGCCTCGCTCGCCGGAGCAAACTACGAGCTTCTCGTTCTGCAATTCGACGGCGGGAATTTCCGGGTTATCCAGGCGACACCGGCAACGGCCACGTTGATGGGGATCACCGGTAATGCCCCGGGGATCAATCGTTGGAGCTTTCCGGCGGTCGGCACATATGCCGCCTCGCAAAGCGACATCGGCAACGCATTGTCCAGTTACAACACCCCGACCAGCTCCCTGACCGTGACCCTGCCGCCGACGACTGCGATAAGTGCCGGCTGGACAATGGGCTTTGCGACCGACAACGGCAAGGCCATGACTGTTCAAGTCAACGGCGCCTCTGGTGGACACATCCTTTATCCGGCCGGCGCGACCGGCTCTGCCGGAAACTCGGTGACCCTCGCAAAGGTCAACTACGAATTTATAGCGCTGCAATTCGACGGCAGCAACTTCCAAATCGTGTCGATTACGCCCCGCAGCGCCTCGGCCCTCGGCATGTTCGGGCATCAGATTACGACCGGAGCAACCCCGGCGGTCGACTCGGGGTCCAGCGATTGCGGCACTTCGCCTTCCATCGGCGGCAATGACAGTGCGGGACGGGTCACCGTCGGGTCTGCCAATGGCGGCAGTTGTACGATAACATTCGTATCGCCTTGGACTAACCCTCCGGTTTGCTCGGTTTTCGACGAAACTAATGGGACTCTCGTACGTCCGACGGCCGCCTCGACTGCCACTGTGACGCTGACGGGCGCATTTGCTGCCGGCGACATCCTCGCCTACCAATGCGTCGGCTTTCAATGATCGAGGCTCTCACAACCGGGGAGTTGGGTTTGAGCCAAGATGCGCCTTCGGCCTGCCATTCTTGGACATCATGGAGGCGCTCTGATGCCAGCTCCTGACAGCAAGCGGACCTCGTTGGCGTCGTACACGTGGGGCAGCTGGGGAAGTCAGAACGACGTCACTCGGTTTCGCAACATCTTCCAGCCGGACCCGGGAATTTTTTCACCCGGCTATCCGCTGGTCCCGCCCGAGCGCGAGCAGGTACGCCTCTGGGATTATCCAGTCGGCTACAATACGATCTACACGCCGCGCTCTTACGAAGCGATCGGTTTCGATGAACTGAGGGCGCTGGCCGAAAGTCACGATATCACTCGGCTCGCGATCGAAACTCGGAAGGACCAGATCGAAAAACTCGACTGGGCGATCAAGTCTCGCAACGAGAAAACGCCCGACAAAGATACCGCCTCGCGGATTGACCAGCTGACCGAGTTCTGGCCGAAGCCCCGATGGTGAAAAACCCTTCGCAACCTGGCTTCGCGAAGCGCTCGAAGACGTCCTTGTGCTCGACGCGGCGGCATTCGAATTGCGCCGTAACCGCGGCGGCAAAATCATCGGGCTCGACATCGTCGACGGCTCGACGATCAAAGTGTTGCTCGATGATACCGGTCGGCGGCCACGGCCACCGGCCCCGGCCTACGAACAGATCATCCACGGGCGACCTTGGCGTCTTCTGACCGGTGACGAGCTGATGTACCTGCCGCGGAACCCACGCCCGCACAAGGCGTATGGTTTCAGCCCTGTCGAGCAGATCGTGACGACAGTGAATATCGGGCTGCGCCGCCAAGCGATGCAGCTGCAGCATTTCACGGAGGGTAATGTTCCGCCCGGTCTGCTCAATGCGCCGGACGGGTGGAGCCCTGAGCAGATCCGCCAGTTCCAGGAGTGGTTCGAACTCGATTCTTGCCGGAAATACGGCTAACCGCACCCGCCTAGTCTGGTGTCCGAGTGGCGCCAAATACCAAGCCTTCAAGGAGGCGCCGTATAAGGACGATTTCGACGAATGGCTGGCGCGGATCGTGTGTTACGCATTCTCGTTGCCGCCCACCGCCTTTACCCCGCAGGTCAATCGGGCCACGGCGCAGACTGCCCAGGAGGCGGCCCTAGAAGAAGGGCTCGCGCCATTGCTCGGGTGGGTCAAGCGATTGGTTGATGGCGTTATCCAGACTAGGATGGGCTACGTCGACCTCGAATTTGCTTGGTCGAATAGCCGGCCTACCGATCCAAAGGACCAAGCGACGATCCTCAGCGGTTACGTGAAGGACGGAATTTATTCGCTCAATGAGGCGCGCGACATTCTGGGAATGCCCCCGGTCGCAGGCGGGGGCAAACCGATGTTTTTGACCGCACAAGGGCCTGTGCTTCTGAGCGATGCCGATAGAGAATCCCGCAGTCCGCAAGCAGATACTTAGGTTGGCACGCCGCATTCGCATTGCGCATGCTTCGCTTCGTCAAGATCCTTGAGTGTAGTGATTTTGCTCACCTGATATCCGACGTGCCGGTGGCGCCCATCGTCATTGGCCACCGATCCCACTCGATTGATTGCGCGAGCCCGATGAATAGGCACATTAGGAGCCCTTAATGAGTGTTCTGCCCTCCGACATCGTCGTTTATGGTTCGGCCAACATGCCCGAGGCGGATGGCCCATCCAACGGCGGCGCGGTCGATTTCACCCGTCGTGTCGCATTCTACGACGTCACCCCGGCTGGCAGTGTTGACGTGATCTCGAGTTCAGCCAGCGATACCGCGACCAAAATCACCTATTCTGGCCGTGACCCGACCGGCGTCATCCAGAGCCAGACACTTACATTAAATGGGCAGACATGGGTAGCCGGATCACAGTCGCTGGAGCGGCTGCTCTATGCCGCGCTCTCCGGGGCGACCGCCAACGGTCCGGTCACCAACCCCGGGGGAACCGCCGCTCTCGGTGATGTAGCTTTGGCCGCCCACAATTGTGTGCTCCCTTCGGGTTCGGTCACCACCAACTCGAGCGCGCGTACGGCCCAGAACGGCTCCGCCAATCACAGCGGCACGACCCCGGCAATTTTTAAATTGCAGTCGGGCGACGGAGTGGGCGTGTCCGTCGGACAGATCATCTGGCTCAAAAGCGGCACGGGATCGAACCAATTACGCCAGATTATTGCTACCTCGGGATATGGTACGGATCTGGTCGCCGTCAATCGCGACTGGGGCACCATACCGGACAATACGACGGCTTACAAAATTCTCCAAGCAATGCTCTTTGAGATTTCGCCAAATGCCGTGACGGCCATAATGCGAATGTTCTCAAACACAGCAGCTGACGGGCCCACCGGCATTCAACGCACCTACTACGAGAAAGTCTTCGTCGTCAATAACAACACTGGCACTGCACTCACTGGAGCACAGATCGAGGTCGCTAGCGAGACCCCGACGCTACCCTCGGGCGCTCTGTTGGATTTGGCGTTGACCACGGCTCTGAATGACACAGGCTCTGCCGCCAACCGTCAAGGCGCACCCTCTTCAGGAGTCGGCTCGTTCATCGCGCAACCTGCTTTTGTAGATTTGACTGGGCCGGGCACCCTGCCATCGGGTTCGACGCCAAATACAACCGGCGCGCAGGGAGTGTGGCTCCGGTTGACGTTGCCTGCTGGTGCTGCCTCCTATAAGGGCTCGGCGGCTCTGCTGACGCAGGGAACTACAGTCTAAGGCAACCTGACCCAACACTACATGGGTCGCGTGCTTCCGATGGCTCTGTAGTGACACACCAAAAATCAAACTACGCCATGATGAACGCCAGCCGGCTCGCCATTTTCTATGCAACGGCCAGCAAAGTCTTACGCCGCAAGGTCATCCCCGATTCCGAGGCTGAGCTCGATTGCCTGCGTCCCTCGCCTGGCGAGAGCATGCTTCTGCTGCCGCTAAGTCTGCCCCATGATGACGCGTCGTGTAGAGCGGCGATTGCTGGAGCAACGGGTGTGTCGCCACCGAGCGGCCGATGTTGCATCATTGAGGAGTCGGGAAATGTCATTGCTGTTTGCAATGCCGATCCCGCTCTCGACACCCACTCCGCAGGACAGATCGTGGCGAGCGAACGTGGAAGACTTGGCGATCGTTACGTTGACGGCATGTTCCTGCGCAGATATTCGGTAATGAGCGCTTCGTCGGACGTCGTTTCGCCCGAGGCTTGGCTCCCGGTTGTGAACCGGGGATCTCGCCAATGAAATGTCGTCCATATTGGGGAACCGGGGAGATCAGGAGTGGTATTGCCGATCGCCTGAATACCGGGTTTCTCGTCATAGGAGAGGATGGCGATTTCGCCCCGCCATCACAGTTCGCGGCAGCCGCGCGCCGCATCTCGACTTCGCGGTAAAGGCAAAGCACTTCTGCCATTTTTTGCTCGAAATCGGGGTCGCGCTGCTCCACGTAGTAGCGGACTTTATGCGGCTTGACCTCATGCGCCGCCAGGATCTTGCACACCGTTCCTGGGCGAGTTTCGCCAGGCTGGGATGGCCAGCCTGCGGCCCGTGGTTACGCGCATGCGCGGCCAACAAGCGGGTGGTCCACAGCTCGTGTGGATACCCGGATGCGATCGGCTTGGCGCAAGCCAGCGAAACCAGCCACGCCCTCGCTTCCCGTGTAATCACTGCATCGCGTCCTGCTCGCGGCCGGTCATCGAGCGCTGCGACACCCCCATCCGCGGCTCGCTCCAGGCACCGCGTCACGGTCTGCTGGCTCACCCCGATCTGCCGTGCGACGACGTAAGCCGATGGGGTGTCGAGGTAGGCAATGATCATGCGAGCCCGCTCCACCCGGCCCGTCGACTCGCTCCGCGAGCGCGAAATATCGACCAGCGCACGGCGCTGGTCCGGATCAATCGAAAGCGTAATGACGCGGCGCGCAGCAACATCGCTCCTGCGATGTCGCTGTAAACCGGAAGAAGAAAAGAAAGGAAGTCTAGGCACCCTCGAGGCCGTAATGCCGCCCCCAAGCTCACGGGTGCGAGCAAACACCTCAGATTGTCCAATCGGCTCGCGCTGCGAAGGTCACCAATGCGCGGACGCATGGTGGTCTTTTTGGCGAGAGCAGGAAATCACACATGTTCTCTGGAACGGCAGTCCGGTGTTCGAGCCGGTGGCTTAGATCTGTCTCTGTTCCGACATGACGCAAATCTTCATTATCTCCGGCACGTCGTGGACAGTGCCAGCCACCTGGAATTCGGGTAACAACAGCGTCGAGACGATTGGTGCTGGGGGTGGTGGGCAAACTGCTGATGTATCCTTTGCCGGTTCCGGTGGTGGTGCAGGTGCATACTCCAAGATAACCAACGCTTCCCTGAGCAGCGGCAACACCATTGTAATCCAGGTCGGCGGGGCCGGCCTTTCCGGCGCCGTGGGGGGCGACACTTGGTTCAATGGAGCCAGCATCAGTACGTCCTCCGTAGGCGCCCGGGGCGGTGGCGGCGGGACCGACAATTCGGGCGGCGTCGGAGGTGCTGCCACAGGCGGCGTCGGCGAGACCAAGTTCTCTGGCGCGAGCGGTGCTGCGGTTGGTGGTTTCAACCCGTATACCGGTGCCGGGGGCGGCGGTGCTGCCGGGCCAAACGGAGCGGGCGGCAGTGGTGGCAGTCCGAACAACCAGATCGTGGCCGGTGCCGGCGGGGGCGGCGGCAATGGCAACGGCACTGCCGGTGGAAATGGCAATAGCGCGACCAGCAGCGGCGGCTCGGGCGGCAATGGGAATGGCGGAATCGGCGGCGGCGCCGGCGATACGGGCGGGGGGGCCGGGAATGCCATCGGGGGGGCTGGTGGCGGAGGCGGAGGCGGACGCTATGGCACCTCAGACGGCGGCGGCAACGGTGCGACCGGCGCCGAATTCGACAGCGCCCATGGCTCCGGAGGGGGGGGCGGCGGCGGCGGCGGGCGCGACTTTGGCGGTATCGGTGGCGCGGGGAATGGCGGCGATGGCGCTAATTACGGCGGTGGCGGCGGTGGCGGCGGGTACCCTAGAAGTGGCGCGACCTACGGTACGGGCGGTAATGGTGGCCAAGGGATCATTGTCGTAACCTATACGCCCGCAATAAGCGCTACGGTAGCGGCGGAGTGCTGGAGTGCAATGGAATGCCAAACGTACGCCGGCATAAATGCCTATGACCCCGTCGAGTTCGGCCGATCTGCCCTGAGCGATGGCAGACTGCCGATCGAAGGGCACCAGGAAATTCGGTGCGCTGGCGAAACTGCGATTGAAGCTTCTTGTGTTGCACTTCGGAGTACTGGGATCCCGGCCGAATGCGTGGGATCCGTTGTCAGCACGGATGCGCTCATGCCTTTGGAATTTGCCGCATTGTTACACAACGATGCGCTGGGTTGTGTGGAATTCGCCTCGGTCATTCCGAGGAAAGCGAGCGGTTGGGCCGAATTCATCGCGACCCGAGCGTTCGGTTCAGAAATTACCATCGAACAGCTCGGGAACTTGCGAGTAAATCCCGGCCTGGGTTTGGAGTCCCGTACTTTGCTCGCTGGTAACGTACAGTTCCGCCTTGAGCTTCTCGCAACTCTGGGCAATGAGGATCTCCTAGCTTTGGAATCGGTAATGAGCGGTGCACATATTGCGGCTGGTGGGCCGTTCTACTTGGAGTGGGCAGACCCGCCATCCGTGCTCGTCGTGGCGCCTGAAAGGCTGCTGCGCTCGTCCGGCAGGATCCGCATCCTTGCCGGGGTCGGCAGCGTTCACCCGCTCAGAGGTCAGTGAGTTTCCGAATGCGCATCCCAACGCCTTTCGCTCCGATAGAGGTCGGTGAAACAGATTGCTTTGCTTTCGATTTCACGCCGGATGTGGGTGCGGCTACGATCGTGTCGACGAGTTGGACTTGCGCATTGGGTCCCTACGAGACCGCCATCGATCCGACGCCGTAGTCACGGGTTTTGTCCGCTTCCCCGCAAGCTGCTATCCAAGTGCGTTCACCTATGGACGGCTCGTTGCAGACGCGCACGGGGTCATTTTCCGTCGCATGGATCGGCGGTATGCCGGTCTCGGCAGCTGGCGGTACGTATATCCTTGAGGCCACTGTTAATCTTAACGACGGTCGTGTGCTGAAGCTCAATGCGGCGGTCCAGTGCAACCTGCCGGGCTCATGAGCTCGGGCACGGCCTCTCTCGTCCGGTTGTGACTTATTCCGACATCTGACTGGGATTTCGAATTATGCGGCTTTACGGCGCAATCCAGAAGATCGAGCCTCAGAACGACGGCACCGTGCGGGTGTACGGGATCGCAACATCCGAGGCTGTGGACGAACAGGGAGAGATCGTGCGGGCAGACGCCATTCGCGCAGCGATCCCGGACTATATGCGTTTCCCGGCTCTTAGAGAAATGCATCAGCTCTCCGCCGCCGGATCGACGCTTGAAGCCGAAGTCTGTGAGGACGGGACCACCCGCATTGTCGCCCATGTTGTCGACCCGGTCGCGGTGGCGAAGGTTAGAAATCAGGTCTATCGAGGTTTCTCGATCGGTGGGCGCGTCACGCAGCGCGAGGCCGGCAACCCGAAGACGATCACCGGTCTCGTGTTGAACGAAATTTCCTTGGTGGACCGGCCGGCTAACCCTGAAGCTATTTTCGACTGCTGGAAAGCAGCAATGCCGCCGGATGCCCCTGTAGGTGTCGCAGAGCTTGGTGTCGCGAGAGGCGAACCCGCCGATGCGGAACACGCGCGGTCAAGGCCGCAACCATTCAACGCCCCAATCCAGATCTGGGCCTGCACTGTTCCCGATCACCGGCATCTCGCCAAAGCGGATGCGCTCAAGTGTCTCGAGGGCGGTGCCGGAACACCAGAAGACCGCCCGACCGCCGCGGCGAAGGAGAGCATGGTTAACGATGAAGGGGCCGGCTCGGGCCTCGAATCTCCCGACAAGCCACCCAGTGCTTCACTGACGAAAGCTCCGCGTGATGTCGGTCAGATCGCTCGCATTATTGCTGAGCTCGAGTGGTTGAGGGAAGCTCTGGAACTCGAGGCAGCTATCGAGAACGATCAGTCGCCGCAGCCGGCGCGATTGCAGGCGATCATCACTGAACTTTGTGATTTTCTGAGCTGCTTGGCAAACGAAGAAATCGCTGAAATCTCGGGTGATGCTGAGCCAGGCGATTCACCGCTTGCATCGGGAAAACCGGGGATGCTCGGCACCACTGACGCATCCGACCTTGAACGCGTCGCTGCTTTTCTCCGGAAGGGCCGCTCCAATAAGCTACAGCTCGCTGGCGGCGCCATCGCGAAGGCCAAGCACTCGCGGGGCGACCAGGCTCTGCTGGATACGGCCCACTTCGCGTGCGACCAATGTCTGAAATTTGGCGGGTTATCGGTTGATGAGCGCGCGAATATGCGGCAAGCGCGCGATTATCTGCAGACAGCTGGCGCAATACCGGCCCCGCTCTGGACCGCTGAGCGAACAGGGGATGACGACCCTTTGCCAGCTGGGCCAGAATGCCCCGTGGACAACTGCCCCGAGGTAGACATTGTCAAAGTGTTCGGCCTCGTCACCAAAATGCTGTGCAAACGGGAGCGCGCCCACCAGAACCTGATGGATCTGGCTCATGAATGCCTGCAGGTGCTGACCGACGGACATGTTTGCGAACAGGCCACGAAGTTGGGGGCGCGCCATTCAAAGGAGACAATAGAGCTTTTCAAAGCATCGCATTGTCATCTTGTTGCAGCCGGAGCCAAATGCAACGCGACCGGCGCCGACGAGCCGCTCACGCCGGCTCAGCTCGCGTTCGAGACGAACGTGCCGACGGCAGACCGAGCGAACGCGCTCTCTGGTGAGCCCGTCGAAAAGGCGGCGCTGGCAAAGGTTCTGGGGGAGATTGTTCCGATGATCGAGCGGCTGACGAAGCGAGTCGACGAGATGGCACGGACCCCGCTACCGCCTGTGACCATGGCCAAGGGCACTGTTTCGGTATCGAAACAACAGGACCGCGGAAGCAATGTTGGCAACAGCAATCCTGAGTTGTCGCCGGAAGCTGTCGCCGCCGCGCTCGCCAAGATGAGCAAAGAGGAACAGACGTTGACGCTGATAAAGGCCAGCTATGCAACTCCTATTCGGATCGCCGGCTCAGCTGCAGATCAACACTGAATCTGCGGTCGACCAACCGCCGGGAGCAATTCGCTCGACGCATCGGGGATCGCGTACATAACACCAACCGGCCCAACGGCCCTCACCGAGCCCGGCGCCTTACCGGGCTTTTTGTTACCCCCCTTTTCCCGGGAGGAATTTATTTGATGAACTCGATCACTCAAGAATCGTTGGAGCTCATGAAAGGGGCTCTGGCACAGCCGGATTTTCGATTGGCCAAATCGATTTCGACTGCGACCGGCCTTTTGGCGTATGACCTTCAGGCGCCAGCCAAAAACCTTTATCCGTTTGTTACTCCGCTCAGGAACATCGTTCCACGAGTCGGAGGTGGCGTCGGCTCCGCTACAAATTGGAGGCAAGTCAACGCGATCATCGGTTCCGGTTTCGATTCGATGGGGTGGGTGCCGGAGGGCCAACGCTCGGGTCAGATGTCTTATTCGACCTCGAACAAAACTTCAGCTTTTGTCACGATCGGGGAGGAAGACGCGGCGACCTTCGAAGCGATCTCCGCCGGCCGGACATTCGAAGACATTCAGGCACAAATGGCTTTCCGCCTTCTGCAAAAGATGATGCTGAAGGAGGAGATGGCGATCCTCGCCGGCAACGCCTCATTGATGCTCGGTACCCCTTCTACTCCGACCTTATCGGCATCGGGCGCCGCTGCAACGCTGCCGACCGCGACCTATTTCGTCAAAGTTGTAGCGCTGACTCTCGAAGGCTACCAGAACACCAGCGTTTTGAGCGGTGTCGCAACCACGAAGACCGTGATCGGAGCTGACGGAAAGAGCTTCACGTTGTCTGGCGGTGCCTCGAACATTAGCGCCGAGGCAAGCCAGGCGGTAACGCTCGGCCAGACGCTGTTCTGCTCGGTCAGCTCGGTCCAAGGCGCGGTCGCGTATGCTTGGTATGTGTCGACCACCAGCGGTAGCGAGACATTGCAGGCCATTACGACAATCAACAGCCTAGCTGTAGCCGCGCCGCTCAGCACGGGCACCCAGTCGCAAAGCGTTAGTACAGCCGACAACTCTGCCAACCCGAGTTACGCCTACGACGGGCTGTTGACGACGGCGCTGAAACCGGGCTCGAATGCCTATGTCAATGTCATGCCGACGGGGACGGCAGGGACTGGCACGCCTCTGACCGCATCGGGCCGCGGTTCGGTTGTCGAGATCGACACAATGTTCCAGAATATGTGGAACAATTTTCAAGTGTCCCCAACGGTTCTTTACGTCAACGCGCAGGAGCTGAAGAACATAACGGCAAAGGTGCTATCGAATGCCTCGGGTCCGCTACTGCGCTACGATAGCCCTGCCGACGGCAGCGAGGGTGAATATCAGCTGATCGCATCCGGGGTCGTTCAGTTTTACTATAATCCCTTTGCCTTAAATGGTGGGCTTCGGATTCCAATCCGAATCCACCCGAAAGTGCCGCCCGGAACGGTCATCGGTTGGGCGGAGAACCTGCCCATCCAGTACCAATCGAATGAGGTACCAAACGTCGCCGAGATCAAAACGCGGCAAGACTACTACCAGATCGATTGGCCGCTCGTTACCCGCCAGCGTCAAGTCGGTGTTTATGCCGAGGAGGTACTGGCCGTCTACGCTCCTTTTGCGATGGGTGTCATCTGCAACATCGCAAACGGGTGACGCTGGTGATCGAGAACTCGGCGCTTTCTTCGGAAGCGTTTATTGCGGCAGCCCCCGGGTCGAGCCCGGGGGCCCCACTGGGCGGGGACCTAATACCACTGCGCGCCACCTTCGGCCAAGATGAGGCCAGCCACGGGGAAACGCGTTATTCGGTCGATGGCCACGGTCTAATTCAAGTTCCTCCGGAGGCGGTCGGCCCCCTGACGACAATCGGAGGGTTCGTATTGGCAAAGACAGGCGGCAAGATGATTTCCGTCGGCGTGCTTCCGCTGCACCACGACGATGCTGCAGGGTGTTCCTATGCCGGCCGTCAATATCTCGGTGATTCGAATGGGGACGTGCTCGTCCCGGCCGAAGCCGCCTCCGAACTGTCGGCGCATGGCTTCGTCCCCGTTTACGAGGGGGTGATGCTGGCCCAGGATCGAGGGAAATCGTCGCCGAGCAACCGTTCCAAAAAAGGTTGATTCGGTGGCCTTTGGGGATCTGACGACGCTCGCCGACATCAAGGTGTGGCTGCAAACCGGACAGGCCGCCTTTCCATCAACCGACGATGCGCTGCTTACCCGTCTTGTCACGGCGGCAAGTCAATATATTCAGACTTGGCTGAACCGCCAAATCGCTTCGGCTGATTACCTCGAAGTGCGCGACGGGACTGGATCCCACAGGTTGCAATTCGCGTGCTTTCCGGTAACCGCAGTGCTGTCGTTGACGATAGACGGTCAAGCTGTCCCTGCGGCGGCCTCGTTCAACGCAGGGGGCTACCGATTCAGTTCCACACAGCTTTCGGTTCGCGGCTATAGGTTCAAGCGCGGGGCCCAGAACGTTGTCATCGCATACACGGCGGGATATTCGACTACTCCGCCCGAGGTCGCACAAGCATGCATCGAGCTCGTCTCGCTGCGTTACCGGGAGCGTACTCGCATCGGCGAAGTCTCGAGATCGTTGGGCGGTGCAGAGACCGTCGCCTACGCGCAAAAGGACATGAGCGACCCGATCAAGACGCTGCTCCAACAATATCGCCTGGTGGCACCGATAGCCGCGATCCAACCAACACCGGCGGCAACCGGCATCGATGCGACGATAATATCGGGCGTCTTGTGATTACCGCCCGCCTTGTCGGCGACGACGCAGTGCTGGCTTGGCTGCGCACCACTCCGGATCTGGCCGCTTCGGGGCTCGCGCGTGCGATCACCACGCTGGGTATCGAACTTCAGCGCAAGATCCAGCAGGCTGAGCCCACTGGCCAAAACCCCGCTGCCCGCTCGGGCTCGCTCAGATCAGGTACAAGTCTACAAATCGACCAGAGTGACGACAGGATTGCAGCAACGGTCTCCGGTGACAGCGAGAATGCCCACGCTCACGAATCTGATTTCACGGGCGCGGTCGACGTCCGGGCAAAACTGCGCCGTGCTAAAAAGGCGTTCGGACGTCCGGCACCCAGGAAGGCGAGCAAAATGCGGTCGCACCGCCGCCGGACAGAGATTCCGGAGCGCTCTTTTTTGCGCTCGGCACTGGAAGATATGGACCCTGCGATCCGCGATGAGGTGGAAGCGGCATTGCGCGAGGCATTAACGCGATGACGGTCGCTCAGCATATATTCTTTGCTTCCTCTTCCTCAGTATCAGAAGATACAAGTCCCGCTTTATCGACCGGCAACGCAGCAGTGCATCGCCGCGGCTTGGCATTCGAAATCGGCCGATGATAGTTCGTGAAACTATCTACCGCGCATTATGGGAGCTCGGCGCAAGTGCGGCGCAGTTCACCAGTACAAATCGCCGTCTGCGACATTGGGCGGATGTCGCTCCGGCGGAGCAGCCGGCCTTGTTTATGAGCGAAAAAGGGGGACAATCCGCGATCAAGAAGCTTGGCGCGCCGATCGTCTGGACACTCTACGCAGAGTTCTACGTGTATGCCCATTCAAGCGACCCGTATCTCGCGCCGGCAGCGGTTTTGAACCCTCTGCTCGATGCTCTCGAAGGCGCGCTCGCACCGTCACCGACGACTGGAATCCAGAACCTTGGGCTGCCTCAGATGGTGCAGCACGCCTATATCACGGGCAAGATTCAGACCCGACGAAGGCGTACTCGGCGATCAGGCCATCGCGATCGTACCCGTCGAAATCATGTGCTTCTGACGCCGCGAAGGAGAGGCTCAAGCGGCTCTTGAAGGGGAGTGTTTGACATGCAATTGAGTTTCGGCTCCGGCGCAATATGGGGCGAACGCACCGATGTGACCGGCTCCGGCATCGGCCCGCAACAGTTCGGCATATTGCAAGATATACAGATTGATTTCGACTGGAGCGACAAAGAGCTTTACGGCCAGCTGCAGTTTCCTGTGGCAATCGCGCGCGGGCAGGGTAAGATAACCGGCAAAGCGAAATTCGCGCAGATTCTCGGTCTACTGTATTCGGATATGTTTTTCGGGGTGACGCCAGCTACGGGGCAGTTCGCCGTCTCACAGCTTGAGGCCGCGACGATTCCGGCGACTACGCCCTACACCGTCGTCCCCGCCAACGCGGCGAGCTACAATGATGATCTCGGCGTTACCTACGCCGCAAACGGCAAGCGTTTCAACCGGGTGATCACGCCTTCGGCCGCCGGCCAATATTCGGTCAATTTCGCTACCGGGGTGTATACTTTCTCCTCTGCGGACGCCAGTACTTCGGTGTTGGTCTCATACACATACAACATCGCGACCAGCGGCAACATGTTGACTCTCTTGAACCAGCCCTTGGGTATTACTCCTACCTTCAAGGCGACGTTCTACACAGCCTACAACGGTAGTGGCACCGCGCTCCGTCTCAACGCGTGTACGGCAAATAAGTTGTCACTGCCGACGAAACTCGATACTTGGACGATCAGCGAGCTGGACTTCATGGCTTTTGCAGACGCTTCGGGAACGATCGGTTATCTGAGCACGGTGGAGTGATGATCCCCGGTGTGGCGGTCGCAATGGGCGGCCAGGACTGGGTGGTGCCGCCACTTACGCTCGGTCAGCTTCGTCGGCTGATGCCCAAGGTAAGGCAACTGACCGAAATCGGTGCGTCAATGGGCGAAACGCAAATCGCAGTGCTGGTCGACATCGTGACCGCGGCGCTGCAACGCAACTATCCCGAGATGACGACGGACCAAGTCGAAAATTTTCTCGATCTCGGGAATGCCAGTGTCGTGCTGAATGCCGTCCTCACTGGCTCCGGCCTAAAGCCAGGCGGAGCAGCTATGGGGGAAGCGCCCGCCCCCGGGATAAGCTCGGGGGCAGGAAGCGCGAGCCCCAGATCGGTCTCGGACGAGATTTCGGGGAGAGTGACCACCCCTGGCGAGAAATCTATGGTCTTGTCGCCACCGCCTGTGGGTACAGCTACCCCGTAATTGACGAGATGACGCTCTTCCAAATCGAAGAGCTGACATCCTACTGGGCACAACACCCGCCGCTGCACTTGCTCGTCGCGGCCTATCTTGGCATCGGCAAAGATAAACACGGACGGCTGCCGCCAACGTCGATCGGACGAAGGCAGCGACCGAGTTCAGATACCAACTCGATGCTCGCTCAGCTGGGGCCTGGGTTCGGCGCCGGAGACGTCCATGCCGGCCTCTCGCCTGTGGTCCTCGATTTTGACCAACTAAACGGCCGCTCGGGGGTTCCCGACTAACGCATCGGCAGGATCGGGGTAGGCCGCAAGCGTCGGCGAGGGCTGTTTGTCAGCAAGAGGCTAAGATGGCGGATATTGAAACGAGCGTCATTATCAGCGCCCAAATTGACGGTCTCCGATCCGGGATGGAGGCCGCATCGAATTCTGTACAGGCAGCGACCGATGCAATGCGCTCTCAACTTGCTGGGCTCGGGGACATTGCACAGCAAGCGCAGTCGCAGCTTAACGCCGCTACCGGCCAAATCGGAACCGGCATCGGCGCGTTGCAGAGCAAAGTCGGCGATTTCGCAGGATCGATGGGCGTCGGCACGACGCCGAGCAGCGGGCTTGGAGATTCATTCAGCTCTGCCCAAGCCAGTCCTGCACCCGGCAACGAAAACGATGCTACGGCTGATCAAAAGCAGTGGGAAGAAGAGCTGCTCGCCTACCAGAAGTTCCAGAACGACAAGGAGAATCTCGATCTCCAGGGAGCGCAAACCAGCCAGAGAACCTGGCAGAGCGTGATGCAGCCGATCCAGCGGGCCTTCGATACCTCGATCACCGGCATGATATTGGGTACGACGTCGTTGCAGAAAGCAGTGGCGAATATCGGGCAATCGATACTTGCCGAATTCGTCAATCTAGGCGTCAAGATGGCGACCAACTGGATTGCCAGTGAGCTTGCCATGACGACAGCGACCGAGGCTGGCGCTGCGGCCCGCACCGCGGCCCAGGGCGAGGGAGTGGCGGCCGGGCTGGCGGCAAATGCGGCAAATGCGGTCAAGAGCATCATGACTGATTCAGCGCAGGCGTTCTCGGGCATTTTTGCATTCCTGGCTCCGACTATGGGTCCAGCCGCGGCTGGACCTGCTGCAGCAGGAGAAGCCACTGTAATGGCAGCCGCCAGCGGGATTGCCTCTGCGGCGGGTGGTTGGATGGTACCGTCTGATCAGCTCGCCATGGTGCACCAAAACGAAATGATCCTGCCGGCGAACATCAGCCAAGGCCTTCAAAACATGATCTCGGCAAATGGCGGAGCTGGGTCGGGTGCGGTCGTGGTCAATGTCTCGGCGATCGACAGTCAGGACGTGAAGCGGTTTTTCCAGAGCAATGGCAACCTTCTCGTCAATGCCCTAAACAAGGCAATGCGCAACGGTTCGACGCTGCGGACGGCGTAATGGCTCTAATTTTTCCAACGTTGCCCGGGCTTGCCTGGAGCGTCACCAAAACTCCGACATTTCAGACTCGTATCCAGCGTGCGGTATCCGGGCGCGAATTGCGGGCGCTGGACTATCCGTATCCGCTTTGGCAATTTGCGTTAGTCTACGACTTTTTGCGCGACAATCCGGCAGCTGGCTACGACGAGCTGCGGACCCTGCTCGGCTTCTTTATGCTCTGCCAAGGAGCGTTCGGCACATTTCTGTTTCAAGATCCCAGCGACTTTCAAGTTACCGGGCAGCAGATCGGCATCGGCGACGCGAGTACGACCGTTTTCCAGCTTCAGCGCGTAATGGGCGCAATACTGCCGTACGGCGGCTTCCTGGAACCAATCGTGGCGCCGAATGTCGTACGCGCAATTCACTTAAACGGACTTTTGCAAGCCCCGACGTCCTATAGCGTCGATCCAACCACCGGATTGGTGTCATTCAGCACTGCGCCCAGTAGCGGTCTGATCATAAGCGCCGACTTCTCTTATTATTTCCGCTGTCGCTTCGTCGACGATAAATATGACTTCGAGAATTTCATGTATCGATTGTGGCAATTGAAGAAACTGACTTTTATATCGGTGCGATCATGAAAGCGGCCAGCTCCACCCTGATTTCGCTCCTCTTGAGCGGCGACCAGTTTATCATGGGCGACCTCTATACAATCACTCTTGTCGGCGGGACTGTACTGCGCTATTCGGCAGCGCCGACTGCACTCTCCTCGAATGGCTACGGCTTTGCGCTTGGTCCTAAATTCGAGCGCTCCAAAACAAAGGTTGTCATCGGCACCCAGGTCGACGAACTCGAAGTCAGGATCTACACCGAGCCGACAGATCTGATCGGTGACGTTCCGTTTCTGGAGGCTGCCTGGCAGGGACAGCTTGACGGCGCACTCCTGCAACTCGAACGGGCGTTCATGCCCAGCTACGGCGATACCAGCCCGGGGAGAGTGGTCCTCTTCGCGGGCCGCATTTCAGACATCGACTGCACCCGTACCGGCATCGACCTCAAATGCCGCTCGCATCTCGAGCTGTTGAACATCCAGATGCCACGCCGGCTCTGGCAATCGTCTTGCACCCATGTTTTCGGCGATGCGATGTGCCAATTTGATCGTTCCGAGCTACAAGCCACGTTCGCAGCAGCGCCCGGATCGACCCAGACGCAAATTGCCACCTCAATAAATCCGAACCCTCCGAACCTCTATGTCCAGGGAACAATCATCGGCGCAACCGGGGCCAATGCGGGGTCGAGCCGCTCGGTTGCGGCTATGGGTTTCGGCTGGGTTTATGTGAAGCTTGCGTTTTTCTCACCGGTCCTGCCCGGTGACGAATTCCAGCTGCTTCCCGGCTGCGATCGCACGATCGCGACCTGCACGAACGTGTTCAACAACGCCGTTCATTTCGGTGGCTTTCCTTACATCCCGACTCCGGAGACCGCGGTATGAGCCGGCGATCCGTGGTGATTACCGAGGCAGAACTTCCGGGCGAAGCGGCAGCGGCGTTCGTCGCGGATACCCGGCGACTGGCGGTCATTGAGGAAGCCTGGGGATGGCTGCGCACACCTTATCACCACATGGGGCGGGTCAGGGGCGCCGGCACCGATTGCCTGATGATGCTCGCCGAGGTGTATGAAAGCGCGAGAGTGATCCCGCATATCGAGGTCCCGTTCTATCCACCTGATTGGAATCTGCATCGCGACGCTGAGCATTACCTCCTCGGCGTTATGCGCTATGCGCGCGAGATCGCCGAGCCGCCTCAGCCTGGTGACGTTGCCGTCTTCAAATTTGGCCGCTGCTTTGCACACGGCGCAATCGTGTTGGCCTGGCCCCAACTGATCCACGCTTGGCATAGCACCGGCGTCGTCCACGGCGACGCGACACAACCGCCGCTGGCCGGCCGGCCGGTCCGGTTCTTCGACCCGTTTGCGACCGTCTGACGTCTGAATTCCTAACATGGGTGGAATACTCGGCGGCGGCTCGAACGCCAAGCAGGCGCGCGCAGTCGGGTCGCTGCAATTCCAGACCTCGCAGCAAGGCGGCGTCGTTCCGCTGGTCTATGGAACCACAAAGCTCTCTCCGAACCTGCTCGATTATGATGACTTCACGGCGACACCGAGCAAGCAGGGTGGCGGCAAGGGCGGCGGTGGAGGCAAAGGCGGCAGCCAGCAATATATGTACTCGGCCTCGGTAGTCCTGGGCGTGTGTCAAGGGCCGATCATCGGATTTGGCACCGCCTGGTGGGACAAAAACATTGGCGGGACCTCTGGGCTGCCCAGCCTGTCCAGCGTCAACCTCGGCACCGACGGGCAGGGCGTCGACGCCTATTGGGCCGCCAATCACCCAGCAAAAGCGCTCAGCTATTCCGGCACAGCGAACATTGTCCTGGCGAATTATCAACTAGGCGATACCGCTACGCTGCCGAATTTCACGTTTGAGGTAATCGGCATCGAGTCGTCGAGTGGCGTCAATGGACTCGATGCCAACCCAGCCGCGATCATTACCGATTTCCTAACCAATTCGCGCTATGGGGCCAATTTCCCCGCAGCCAACCTCGATAGTCTGTCATCCTATGCCGCCTATTGCGCAGCCCTCGGGCTCTTTCTCTCACCGCTTCTCGACACGCAGCAGGAGGCACAGCAATCCTTGGCCGACATCGCTAACGTCACGAACAGTGCGATCGTTTGGTCGGAAGGGCTGCTCAAGATCATTCCGTACGGCGACCAAGCGATAACCAGCGCGTTCACACTCGCAAGCTTCTCAGGAGCCCCGACCCAGACGGGAGGCAACACGCTCTCTTTGACGTTCACCGATCCCGCATTCAATGGCGGCTTACCGTACACGGTCCAGTACACCACGGTTGCTAACTTGCAACTACCCAGCGCTACCGCTGGGCTCGCGCAGGCGGTCAACGGGGACGGCAACCTCGCTGGATTTGGTGTTCGCGCGGCGTGCGCCGATTTCGCGGTGCTGATTATCCAGAACCCACCGACGGGCAATACGACGATCAGCCAATCAGGCGGTGGGGGGATCACCGCGAACGGAATCGGTATTACGGCGACGTACAGTTGGACGCCGCTGACGACCCCGGTGTACAGTCTCGGCGAGGACGATTTCATTGTGCAGGAATCGTCGGTCGGCACCAATCTCGGAGTGTCGCCTGGTGGTCCAGTGCTGCGCACAGGGGCGAGCCCGATCACCGGGGGGTTCACGGACGACCCGCTACATGTCATCCGTTCCACTCCGGCTGACGCCAACAACATGGTCGAGGTCGAATGTCTCGATCGGGCCAATAATTACAACACGACGATTGTCGAGGCGTTCGATCAAGCGTCGATTGACCTCTACGGGGTGCGCCGCAACACCTCGCTCAAGGCTCGGTTAATCGCTGACCCACTCTATGTCGGGCCGACAATCGCCCAACTCGTCCTCCAGCGCGCGCTACTCTACCGCAACACCTATACTTTTCAGCTCGGTTGGAAATATTGCCTTCTCGAGCCGATGGACCTTATCCAGATCACCGATGCTCGGCTCGGCGTTGCGGCGCTGACAGTGCGCGTCACCGCTGTCGAAGAAGACGATGAGGGCACTCTTACGATCACTGCGGAGGACTTTTTCGGTGCCTACTCGAGCACAGTCATGTATCCCCCGATCGGATTTCAGCCAACTGCGTCTCCCAGTATCATTGGCAGCGCCGGCGGGACCGCGTCATCCTACAACACGCAACCTAGCGGGGGTGCGGTCGGCGGATTCGTCCCGAACTGGAGCATGGGTCCGGGGGATGTCAATCCGCCGCTGATTTTTGAGCCTCCTGCCGGACTGCTCTCGGGTAATCTCCAAATATGGGTTGCTTTGTCGGGCGGCCCGAATTGGGGCGGCGCTCAGATTTGGGCATCGAGCGACGGCAGTTCCTATGCCTCGGTCGGGAGCGTCGACGGCCCCGCGAAGCAGGGCGTCACTTTTGCGGATCTAGCGAGCTACAGCGGCACCAACCCAGACACTACCGACACAGCTTCGGTCGATTTGACTGAAAGCCGCGGTCAGCTGGTTTCAGTTTCGGCTACCGACGCCTCGAACCTAATCACCCTGTGCTACATCGGCGGCGAGCTTATTGCTTACCAGACGGCGACGCTCACTGCGGTCTCCAAATACGATTTAGCGACGCTTTATCGCGGCGCTTACGGCAGTCCAATCACAGATCATCCCGCTGGTGCCAAGTTTGCGTTTCTCGACGGATCGATTGGACGGTTATCCTATCCGAGTACCTTGATCGGCCAAACAATCTTTCTAAAGTTTCCGTCAACCAATATCGTCGGCGGCGGACCCCAGAGTTTGGCGGATGTGCCAGCATATTCATACACCGTGAAGGGCACGGGTCAGGCCTCTTCAACAATCGTTAACGGGTCTTATACTGGCAAACCAACCGCGGATGCGGTGCTGCAGAACTATGTGTTTGCCGCGCCGATGATCATTCCAGCTGAATTTTCCGGCAGTCAGGGTACTGCCGCGACCGCCGCAACGGCAGCTGCGACTTTCAACATCCGCAAGAATAACGTGAACATTGGCACAATGATCTTCGTCGCATCGGCGACTACAGCAACCTTCGCGATGAGCTCGGCGACTTTATTCAATGCGGGCGACGTGCTGACCCTGGTGGCACCTTCTGCACCCGACGCAACGCTGGCAAATCTCGCATGGACCATCACGGGAAACGCACAATGAAGCTCGAATCCTGGCACAGCACCGAAGCTAAGCGGCGCTGGAAAATCGTACGTACTGACGACTACACCGATGTGGCGGGGGAGATAATCACGGCTGATGAGGCTACCGGCGAATGCTGCATCCAGGTCGGCGGCGAAACCAAAACGCTGAGCTTCGGGCCTCACGGGATCAGGATCATTGGGCGCAGAAGATGATTCGCGCATCAAACGCCGGGCGGATTACCGCGGGAGAAGGTCACGGGAGGACCCGGAGTTTGGAGGTGGCGCGTGACGCCCGCGAATAATCGGGAGGTGGCCTACCCAATGGAAACCCAACTCGCGCTGATTCGTCGTGATATCGAAGAGATCCACCATGCCCTCCACGGCGACGGCAAGGGCCGCAGGGGGCTCGTGGATCAAGTTGAAGACCTCGTAATGGTTGCCGATCGCGGTCGCTTCAGTCTGCGCGTGGCCCTCTGGCTCGGGGGCGGCATCGTCGCAGCGGCTACGGCGTTGGCGCAGTTCAAGCAAGCAATTCTGGGACTCTTTCAGCAATGACCACCTTATGCTTTGCCGCCGATCGGCCAAAGTTGTTGCCACTGCTGTCCGCACCTTACATTCCGCCGATCACGTCTGATGTCGTGATCGACCTCAGTCATTGGCAGGCGCCGGTCGATTTTGCGCGGGCCAAATCAGCGGGAATAGTCGCTGTAGTCTTGAAGGCTACGCAGGGTTCGGACTGGATCGACGTAACGTTCGCTCAACGCCTCGCCGAGGCAACTGCATCCGGCCTTCTGGTTGGGGCCTATCATTTCCTCGATGATTCGTCACCGGAACTACAGGTCGAGAACTTCCTATCCGTGGCGGAAGGCTCCAGCGTGCTGGCACTCGATGCCGAGCCGAACGCGATCGGCGGCACCGTAACAGTCGCACAGGCCGCCGAAGCCGCAGGGCGACTGAACATGGCGACCGGCTCGATGCCCTTGATATATATTAACCGGTATGGGCCCGATCAACGTGGTACCGGTCTTCCCAATGACGTCTTGTCGCGCTGCCCGCTATGGTTGCCCGCCTACAGCTCGCGGCCGGTTTGCCCACTGGGCTGGTCGAAATGGGCGCTGTGGCAGTACACCGACGGCACCGTCGGTTCCGACCCGGTGCCGGTCGCGGGGATCGGCCGATGTGATCGTAGCCGCTTCGCTGGCACGATCGCCGATCTTGTCACTTGGTGGAAGGATCCGCAGCTCTGACATTACCCCGCGGGCTTACAAATGGAATCTCAATCAAGAGGGAACCACGGCGCCGATCGGGACAGCGCAGGGGTGTTGCTCGTGGTATGGGACAAGACATGCGTATATTGTCGAAACTGGGGACACGTGCTGCGGCGATTATAGCGGTTATGGTGTTGACCGGTTGCAGCGTCGCGCGCGATTCCTCCTGCAAATGTCCCAAACCGGTCGCCTACGATGAGCCGACACTAAAAGAAATCTCACGAGCCTTGCGTGCTTTGCCGTCCGACAACGTCCTCCATCAGGCAATGGAAGATTACGAGAATGAACGAGACGACCTTCGCTTTTGTCCGTGAGGGCCGCTTCCTCGACCAGTCGCGTGGTCCTTCGCTTCAACCTGATGAAATCTCGGAGGCGCACTCCACCGCAAATCAAAGCGCCACACTATAGCGCTCGCCAAATCGGGCTTGCAGGCTTAAAAGGGGCCATTCATCAGCATCGAGACGCTATGTCCGACGAGTTCTATCGCATCAAGCGCCTACCCCCCTACCTCTTCAGCGAGGTCAATGCGCTGAAGGCCCAAGCCCGAGCCGCCGGGCGGGACGTCATCGACCTCGGCATGGGAAATCCCGACGGTCCGACCCCGCCTCATATCGTGGCCAAGCTCGTCGAAGCGGTCCAGAATCCCAAGACCCATGGTTATTCCGTGTCGCGCGGCATTGCGGGGCTGCGACGCGCCTGCGCCGGCTATTACGCGCGGCGCTTCGGGGTCGAACTCGATCCCGAGCGCGAGGTTATCGTCACGCTGGGATCGAAAGAGGGCCTCGCCAACCTCGCGCAAGCGATCACCGCACCCGGCGATATCGTCCTCGTCCCAAACCCTTGCTATCCGATCCACGCCTTCGGCTTCATCATGGCTGGCGCCGCGATACGCCATGTTCCGATGGGTCCCGAATTCGACTTTCTCAGCGAGCTGAAAAAGGCGGTGCGGCATAGCGTGCCGGCGCCGCTTGCGATCGTTCTCAATTTTCCGGCCAACCCGACGGCACAGACCGTCGACCTCGGTTTCTATGAAGAGATCATAGCGTTCTGCCGGCGACACGACATTGTCGTGCTGTCCGATATCGCCTATGCCGAGATCTATTTCGACGGTAAGCCGCCGCCCTCAATACTTGAGGTGCAGGGGGCCCGGGAAGTCGCGGTCGAGTTTTCTTCGTTGAGTAAGACCTATTCGATGGCCGGGTGGCGCATCGGGTTCGCGGTTGGCAATGCGCGATTGATCACCGCGTTGACGCGGGTCAAGTCTTACCTCGACTACGGCGCGTTCACGCCCGTCCAGGTCGCGGCGACTGCGGCGCTCAACGGTCCGCAGGGCTGTGTCACTGAAATCCGCGAGCGTTATCGGGCGCGCCGCGACGTCTTCATCGACGGGCTGCGCCAGGCCGGGTGGGAAGTACCGCCCCCCGCAGCGACGATGTTCGCTTGGGCGCCGATCCCGCCAGCCTTCCACTCCATCGGCAGCTTCGCGTTTTCCAAGCTCTTGCTGGAACAGGCTAATGTGGCGGTATCGCCGGGCATCGGCTTCGGCGAATACGGAGAAGGTTTCGTCCGTATTGCCCTCGTTGAGAACCGACAGCGCCTGCGTCAGGCGACTCGCAACCTTAAATCGTTCTTCTCCGGCCGTAACGACTTGGTCGAACTTCGTCGCCCCGACCAAGACTTTGCGGCGGCGGCTTCGGATTAACAGCACAGCCCTGGAACTCATAACGGAGCGGGGTGCCTGCCGTTTCCCCGGTTTGACTTCTTTCAGGTTGTTCCCTATGTTCCGGCCCCCACCAAGGGCTACGGATATGAAGATCGTCAACTCGCTGAAGACTTTGAAAAAGCGTGACAAGGGCTGCCGCATTGTTCGCCGCAAGGGGCGGGTCTACGTCATCAACAAGGCCAATCCGCGGTATAAGGCGCGCCAGGGCTGAGCAAGCGATGCTCGCAACGCTGCTGCAGCTCCGCCGATGAGAATGCCGCTGCCGGATGCCGCGCTGATCGAGCGCCGCGCCGACATCGTCGAGGTGCTTCGCCGCATTGTCCCAGATGAAGGTGTCATCGTTTCCGAGGCCGAGCGGCGGGTTTATGAAAGCGACGGGCTGACCGCCTACCGGCAGCTCCCGCTAGTCGTCGTGCTGCCCTCGACCGTCGAACAGGTTGCGGCGGTGCTGCGCTATTGCAAGGAAATCGGCGTCAAAGTCGTCCCGCGGGGTGCCGGCACCTCGCTATCTGGCGGCGCACTGCCGTTGGCCGACGGCGTCCTTCTAGGAATGGCCAAGTTCAATCGCGTTCTCGAAATCGATTACGAGAACCGTTGCGCCATCGTTCAACCCGGCGTCACCAACCTGGCGATCAGCAAAGCCGTCGAGCACGCCGGCTTTTACTATGCTCCAGATCCATCCAGCCAGATCGCGTGTACGATCGGCGGCAATGTCGCGGAGAATTCCGGCGGGGTGCACTGCCTCAAATACGGGCTTACGACAAACAATATCCTCGGCATCGAAATGGTGCTGATCAATGGCGAGATCATCCGGCTTGGCGGCAAGCACCTCGACGCCGACAATTATGATTTGCTTGGTGTTATGACCGGGTCCGAGGGGTTGCTCGGGGTCGTTACCGAGGTCATCGTGCGCATCCTCCCCAAGCCGACCGCGGCACGGGCATTGCTGGTCGGTTTTCCTACAACCGAGGATGCCGCCAATTGCGCCGCCGCCGTGATCGCCGCCGGGATCATCCCGGCCGGCATGGAGATGATGGATCGCCCGGCGATCCATGCGGCTGAGGCGTTCGTCAAGGTCGGCTACCCCCTCGATGTCGAGGCTCTGCTACTCGTTGAGCTGGATGGCGCGCCTGCGGAGGTCGATTATTTGATTGCTAAGGTTGAAGCGATCGCCCGCGACCATAATGCCACTACGATCCGAGCCAGTCGTGACGAGTCCGAGCGCTTGGCGTTCTGGTCCGGGCGCAAGGCGGCGTTTCCCGCTGTGGGGCGGATCTCGCCCGATTATTACTGCATGGACGGCACGATCCCGCGCGCGCGCCTCGCCGAGGTCCTCACGCGGATGCAGACGATGTCGGAGCGGTACCAGCTCGCGGTCGCGAATGTCTTCCATGCTGGCGACGGTAATCTCCACCCGCTTATTCTCTATGACGCCAACAAGCCCGACGAAGTCGAGCGTGCCGAGGCCTTTGGCGCAGATATCCTGAAGCTCTGCGTCGAGGTCGGCGGAGTGCTGACCGGCGAGCACGGGGTCGGCATCGAAAAGCGCGACCTCATGGGAACAATGTTCGACGAGTACGACCTGGCGCACCAGCAGCGCCTCAAATGCGCTTTCGATCCGGATGGCTTGCTCAACCCGGGCAAGGTGTTTCCACAGCTGCATCGCTGCGCCGAGCTCGGTCGTGTTCATGTCCATGCTGGTCGGCTCCCGTTCCCGGATCTGCCACGCTTTTGAAGCAATTGGGGGCAATGAGCCGCTTCGCCCCCGCCGGTCTCGACGAGTTGCGCGATGCCATCGGTCAGGCGCTGGCTGTCGAAGAGCCGCTCGAAGTGATCGCCGGCGGATCAAAGCGCGGGCTCGGCCGTCCCCTCCAGCTGCCGCGCATGCTGGATTTGTCGCGTCTTGTAGGAATTCGGGACTACCAACCAAGTGAGCTGGTCCTGACCGCCGGTGCGGCAACCCCCGTCGAGGAAATCGATGCCGCACTTGCCGAGGCTGGGCAGATGCTTGCTTTCGAGCCGCCAGATTTGGGCACGCTCTTTGGCCTACCAGCAGCTCTCGCTGGCCGGCGTACCCTGGGCGGCGCGTTGGCCTGCAATCTTTCGGGGCCTCGCCGCATCAAAGCGGGCGCGGCGCGCGATCATTTCCTCGGCTTTCGCGGCGTCAGCGGACGTGGCGAAGTCTTTAAGGCAGGCGGCAAAGTCGTCAAAAACGTCACCGGCTATGATCTCTGCAAGCTGATGGCCGGTTCCTTCGGTACGCTCGCTGCGCTCGAGGAGGTCACGGTAAAGGTGCTGCCTCGACCGGAAGCTCTCTCGACCGTGATGCTCTGGGGGCTCGATGTCCTGGCCGCGGTCCGAATCCTGAGCCGCGCCCTCGCCTCACCGCATGAGGTTTCCGGCGCTGTATACATACCGGCCCCCGCGACAGCAGGTTTGATGTCGCTATCTGGGTCGACCGCCGTCGCCGCGCTTCGCCTCGAAGGTCCCTACCCTTCGGTTGTATTCCGCCGCGAGCGGCTCCTGGCCGAATTGGGATCGGAGTGTGAATCCAGCTCGTTCGACGAGGAAGCCTCCATCGCATTCTGGCGAGCGATTCGCGATGTCCTGCCGCTCGCCGGTTCCGGAGACCGCGCCATCTGGCGCGTCTCCGTCGCACCCAGCCGCGGGGGCGAGCTGGGCGAGGCGATCGCGCATCGTCTCGACACCAGTTGGTATCTGGATTGGGCAGGCGGGCTTGTTTGGGCGGCGATCGCAGGAGCCGAGGACGGTGGCGCAGCGGTGATCCGAGAGGCAATCCGCGGAACGGATGGGCGCGGCACCGGGCACGCCACTTTGATCAAGGGTTCGCCCGAGCTACGCCGTTCCGTCCCGGTGTTCGAACCGCAGCCCCCACCTCTGGCTGCGCTCGTCGGTCGGATCAAGGAGGGATTCGATCCGCGCCGGATTCTCAATCCCGGGCGCATGGCCGAAGGGAGTTGATCGGTGCGGACCGACTTCACGCCCGAACAGCTTGCCGACCCCGATACGGCACAATCCGAAAAAGTGCTGCGGACCTGCACCCACTGCGGGTTTTGCACAGCGACCTGCCCGACATATGTCCTGCTCGGGGATGAGCTCGATAGTCCGCGCGGGCGCATTTACCTGATCAAGGACATGCTCGCCGGCGGCAAAGTCACCGGCGATACGGTGAAGCACATCGACCGATGTCTCTCCTGCTTAGCGTGCATGACAACTTGCCCGTCGGGCGTGCATTACATGCACCTGATCGACCATGCTCGGCGATGGATCGAACGATATTACCGTCGTCCGTGGGCAGAGAAGGTCCTAAGGAGGTTGCTCGGCGCGGTCCTATCACGGCCGCCGCTGTTCCGACTGGCCCTGCGCTGCGCGGCAATCGCCAAGCCGGTGGAAGGGTATCTGCCCGAACGGCTCGGGCCTTTGTTTGCACTCACTCCTCATTCGGTGCCAGCCGCCTCTCCAATGGACCGGTTGCAAGTTTTTTACGCGGATGGCGATTGCCGGATGCGGGTCGCGCTATTGCCCGGGTGCGCGCAAAGGGTTCTAGCACCAGAAATCAACCAAGCGACAATCCGGCTTCTGACCCGACATGGCTGCGAAGTGATCGTGGCTAAAGGCAGCGGCTGTTGTGGGGCGCTTGCCCACCATCTCGGGCAGGAGGCGTCCGCTCTCGGGTTTGCCCGCGCCAACATCGATGCCTGGGAGCGCGAGCACTTGGCATCCGGTCTCGATGCGGTCGTGACCAACGCCTCGGGCTGTGGCACAATGGTCAAGGATTACGGCTTCATGCTGCGCGAGGATCCGGCCTATGCAGCGAAGGCGGCGCGCATCGCTACGCTCGCCCGCGATGTCACCGAGGTCGTCGAAGCCCTCGGCCTTGGCGCACTTTCGCGCGTCATCACTACGCGAAACCGGCGTGTCGCCTACCATTCCGCCTGCTCGATGCAGCACGGACAGGGGATACACGCAGGACCAAAGAGGCTCCTCGCAGCGGTGGGTTTCGAGCCTCTAGAAGTGCCGGAAGGCCATCTTTGCTGCGGCTCGGCGGGGACCTACAACATCCTGCAGCCGGAGATTGCTGCCGCTCTGCGGGATCGCAAGTTGGCCAACATCGTAGCCACCGAGCCCGACCTGGTCGCGACCGGCAATATCGGCTGCATCACCCAGCTCGCCGCCGGTTGCCCAGTTCCCATCGTACATACAGTCGAACTCCTCGACTGGGCCACGGGCGGCCCGGAGCCGAAAGCGGTGTGGACCTTTCATCGGGAAGGCCGACGGAAATACGCAGGCAAGAGGAGTGACAACGAAAGAGCGGTGAGACCGATCAATGTCGGCTCGATCCAGCCCACGCCGCCAGCCATCAACCGTTCCCCTGCCGCCCCGAGCTCGACATAGGCGATCGTCATAGGCAATTGACCGATCAGCGACCCGAAGGCGTAGGCGCCGAGCGGCAGGGCGGTCAGGCCTAGCCCGTAATTGGCAACGCTATGGGGCATGATCGGGATCAGCCGCAATAACGCCACGGCACGCCAACCGCCCCGCTCGACCCACCCCGACAGCGACCCCACGCGCGAGCCACGTTGGAAATCGATCAACCCCGAAATGACGTAGCGTGCGAGCAGAAAGCCCGCCGCTGCCCCGGCTACGCTACCCAATTCGGCCCAGAAGATTCCCCATCCGGTTCCGAAGAGCAGCGCGGCGACAATCGCGAGCAGGGTGCGCGGGATGAATACCAGGCTTGCAGCGATATGGACGGCTATAAACCCCAACGGGGCTGCGGGATAGTGGCCGATCGCGGTAGTGATCGCGATCGGATCGAAAACCGTTCGCCAGTGCCAAGCTGCCATGGCAGCAATTGCGACGAGGCCGAGGACCATGAAGCGGGTTGCGCGCCGTAAGCCGATTATGGGAACGGCCGACGCCAGTACTCCAATCTTCGGCGTCATCGCACCACCGAGATGCTGGCAGAGGTCGAAGCAGTTTTCGAATCGGGCAACACCTCCTCGAGGAGGTGCGGCCGAGCGGCGCGACGCTTCAGCCAAATCACACCAAAAAGATCGACGATGCCGACCCCAAGCCGGTCGCAAACGCCGTATTTTGAGACACCGCTACGCCGCGGACGATGGTTGACCCGGATCGACCGCACGATCCCACCCTCGCGCAATACGAGCGCCGGAAGAAATCGGTGCATGTGGTCGAAATACGGCAGGTCTAGGAAAAGCGAGCGCGGGAACAGCTTCAGACCGCATCCAGCATCAGGCGTGTCATCTCCGAGCATCCGGCGCCGTACCCGGTTAGCGATTTGGGATGCGAAGCGCTTCGTCCAGCTGTCCTGTCGGCTTTCACGATAGCCGGCAATCAACAGCGGCGGCGCCACCGCAGCGGTGAGCCCGATCCGCCACAATTTCGGGATGTCGCCGGGATCGTTCTGGCCATCTCCGTCGAGCGTAGCGATCCAGGTCGCGCGCGCTGCCCTCACCCCGCTTTGGATGGCGGCACTCTGCCCATAGCTACGCATGTGCCGCAGCAGGCGCAAATGCGGTGCCTCGGCTTGAAGCCGCGCGACTTCGGCGGCAGTCCTATCCTCACTGCCGTCATCGACGTAAACGATCTCATAATCCAACAAGCCGTCGAGCGCTGCGCGAAGCTCGGCAACGAGCGGCACCACGTTCGCCGCCTCGTCCTTTACAGGGATCACGACTGAGAGATCCATCAAGCTCCGCGCCTGATTCGATCGATCCTAAGGATAAGCGGCATCATCACCTCCCTGGATCGCGAGAGCCGCACCTGTTCCTAAACAATCCACTGCCGATCGAATCGCCTAATCGCTCATCAAATTACTAGGTATCAGCGGTCGACCCAAGCGATCCTGAGGATGTTGGTTGCACCGGGGGTGCCGAACGGTACGCCCGCTGTGATGACCACCCGTTGACCGGGTTCGGCAATCTTCTCGCGACGAGCAATTCGCACGGCTTGCTGCACCATATCACCGAAATTTTTGACATCTCTGGCGTGTACGCAATGCGCGCCCCACAAGACCGCGAGCCGCCGGGCTGTCCCGAGGTTTGAGGTCAGCACCAGAAGCGGGGCCTCGGGGCGTTCGCGGGCGGCGCGCAAGGCAGTCGCGCCGGAAGTCGTATACGAAACGATTGCCGCCGCGCCAACTAGGGCTGCGACCTGACAGGCGGCGGCGCTGATCGCGTCCGGAGCAGTGTGCTCGTGCTCGATGCGCGTGCTCTCCATTATCGAGTGATAAAGCGGGTCTCTTTGCACTCGGCAAGCGATGCGGTCCATGATCGCGACCGACTCGACGGGGTAGCGTCCAGCGGCGGTTTCGGCCGACAGCATTACCGCGTCGGCCCCCTCGTACACGGCGGTCGCCACGTCGGAGGCCTCGGCGCGGGTCGGTGCCGGCGAACCAATCATCGATTCCAACATTTGTGTCGCTACGATCACAGGCTTCCCGGCCACCCGGCAGGCGTGGATTACCTGCTTCTGCACGCTCGGCACGTCTTCCGGCGGCATTTCGACACCCAAATCGCCCCGCGCGACCATCAAGCCATCGGCAAGCTCGATGATCTCGGGCAGGCTCTGGATCGCCGATGGCTTTTCGAGTTTGACCATGACGCCGGCACGCCCGGCCACCAGCTTCCGTCCCTCGGCCACATCATCGGGACGCTGCACGAAGGAGAAAGCGATCCAATCGGCACCTTGCTCGAGCGCGAAGGCGAGATCGGCGCGGTCCTTGTCCGTGACAGCGGACAACGGCAACACGGCATTCGGAACATTCACCCCTTTTCGGTCAGAAAGTGTTCCCCCGACCAGGCACAAAGTGTCCGCGAAGTCCGCACCGCAGGTTTCAACGCGAAGCCGAACCTTGCCGTCATCGACGAGCAACTCGGTCCCCGGGCATACCGCATCGAAGATTTCGGGATGTGGCAATGGCGCGCGGCTCCGGTCGCCGCGCGCTTGGTCGAGGTCGACCCGAAAGGGATCGCCGGGCCCGAGCTCGATCCGACCCTCGGCGAAGGTGCCGAGCCGCAGCTTTGGACCCTGCAAATCGGCAAGAATGCCGATCGGGCGCCCCGTCGCGCTTTCGATAGAGCGGATCGCGGCGAAACGGGCTTGGTGATCGTCGTGCGTCCCGTGGCTGAAATTGAGCCGGAATACGTCTACTCCGGCTTCAAACAGGGCGCGGATTCTCTGATCCGTCGAACTCGATGGGCCAAGTGTCGCGACGATCTTGGCGCTGCGGAGGCGCCTTGTGTTCATCTCTATACCAATTCCGCTTCAGTCAGGGACCGATGCTGGCAGGTGATCTAAGCGTGCTCGTCTTCTCGATGAGTGCAGCTTTTCGACGCGATCCTACCGGCAGCGATATCTCCAGAAAGATGCGAACATAGAAGACCGTTATCCAATTGTCTTGCCGATATCGTATCCCCGACCGAGCCATTTCGGTTATCATGGCTCACCCTGCTGTTCCGGCTTGCCAAGCCGCCGCCGCCGATTGCATATCCCCTCTGCGACAGCCGGTCCCGGAACTCCCGCGCATTAGAGGCGGACGAGTGGAAGAGGCCTCGTCAGAAAGGAGTTATGTCTTGGCGTGTTTCGGCGTCCGGAGCGCCATCCGTGCTGTGTTGCTTACGCTACTGTTGAGCGCGCCGCTACCGAGCGGGGCCGAGGCGCCGGAAACCCCTTTTGCGGAAGTCTTCTCGCAACTCGCGGCGCGGCTGGGTGGTGTGGTCGTCAACATTTCAACGACACAGGCGACCACAGCGGCCCCGACAAAGGGGACCCCCGAGGCACAACTTCCGCCGGGGTCATCGCTCGACGAATTCTTTCGTGACTTCTTCGGCGAAAAGGGGGCGCCAGGCGGGCCAAATCCTCTTGCGCCGCGGGCTGCATCACTCGGTTCTGGGTTCATCATCGATCCGTCGGGAATCGTTGTCACCAACAACCATGTGATCGCCAATGCCGAGCAAATTACCGTAACGTTTGCCGATGATACGACATTACAGGCCGAGGTCATCGGGCGGGACACGGTGACCGATCTCGCCCTTCTAAAGGTTGAGCCGAAAACGCCATTGCCGGCGGCCACCTGGGGTGATTCGACAAAGGCGAAAGTAGGCGACTGGGTGCTGGCGATCGGCAACCCGTTTGGCCTTGGCGGCACGGTAACGGCCGGCATCATTTCCGCTACGGCGCGGGACATCCATTCCGGGCCTTACGACGACTTTTTGCAGACGGACGCCTCGATCAATCGCGGCAATTCCGGCGGCCCAATGTTCGACCTCGCCGGCGAGGTGATCGGCATCAACACGGCGATCTTTTCGCCTTCCGGTGGTTCGATCGGCATCGGATTTGCCATTCCCTCGGCATTGGCCCGGCCGATCGTCGAACAGCTGAAAGCGACCGGTAAAGTAGAGAGGGGCTGGATCGGCGCGCGTATCCAGCCTGTCACGGATGATATTGCCGAAGCGGTCGGGCTCGACAAGGCCCACGGTGCGATGATCGCGGCAGTCGATCCATCAAGCCCGGCGGCGCAAGCAAAGCTGCAGCCCGGAGACGTTATCCTCTCTTATGACGGCAAGCAGATCGACCGCAGCCGACAGTTGCCTCGGCTGGTCGCGGATACGCCGCCCGATACGCCTGTCAAGCTGACGATGTGGCGCGAAGGCAAGGAACACGAGGTCGATCTCAAGATTGCTGCATTGAGCCTGAACCGTCCGACGCCACCTCAGCCGGAACCGGAAAAACCGAAGCCGCCGCCGAGTATCGACGCTCTCGGCCTCAAGCTCAGCAAACTGTCTTCCGAGCTACGAAAGCAGTTTTCATTGCCCGAAACGGCGAAGGGGGTCGTCATTACGGAGGTCCCTCAAAACAGTCCGGCAGCCGCGCAGGCTCTGCGCCCGGGAGACCTCGTTATTGCGGTAGGACACGAGGCGGTTGCAACCCCCGAGGAGGTCCAGCAGAAAGCCGCCGTTGCCAAAAAGAACGGACGCAAGAACGTATTGGTCCGCGTCGAGCGCGAGGGCAATTCCCGCTTTGTCGCGCTCCCGCTGGAGACGGGTTGAGAGAAAGAGAACCGCTTCTGACTATTCCGCCGCGAGAGAGCGAGCGGGCGACGGAGATCGGAAGCGAATGATAAGCGCGGCTTCTTTTGCTTTAGCTCGGACCAAATTGGTCTGCTTGATATGGCCGAACCCGCGGACTTCGAGGGGCAGCTCGGCAAGCTCGACTGCCGTTGGATAGTTGGTGAGGGACAAACGGCTGATGATTTCCTCGATCACAGCCTCGTATTCGCCAATCAAGCGGCGCTCGGTTCGCCGTTCCTCGCTGCGGCCAAAGATGTCGAGCGGTGTGCCGCGCAGTCTTCGGAGCTTTGCCAAAACACGGAAAATGGAAATCATCCAAGGCCCGTAGATGCGTTTGCGCAGATGCCCGCTTTCGGGATCGCGGTCGGCAAGCAGCGGCGGGGCCAGATGGAAGTGCAGCTCGTAGGGCCCTTCGAAACGATCAGCGACCTGCTTAAGGAAATCACTCTCGGTGTATAGGCGGGCGACCTCGTATTCGTCTTTATACGCCATCAGCTTGAACAGGGCGCGCGCAACAGTGTCAGTCAATGCTGTCTCGCCCGCGCAATTTGCGGCCTCCGCTTCGCTGATACGCCGGACAGCGGAGGTATAGCGCGCCGCATATGCGGCATTCTGGTACTCGGTCAAGAAGGCCGCGCGGCGATCGATCACTTGTTCGAGGGTTTCGGAAAGACGGTGAGTCTCCGGCACCGCGTCGTGCGGTGTCGCACGCGCGTCAACGAGGGCTGGATCGACGGCGGCGCGCCGTCCCCAACGGAAGGCGCGTTGATTGAATTCGACGGCAACGCCATTTAATTCGATCGCCCGCTCGAGAGCCTCGGCGGACAATGGGACTGCTCCGCGCTGGTAGGCAAAGCCGAGCATGAAAAGATTGCTCGCGATCGAATCTCCGAAGATGCCGGTGGCGACGCGGGTGGCGTCGATAAACTCGGTGTTGTCCGCCCCGGTCGCCTCGGCAATGCTGCGCTGCAGCTCGCGGCTAGGAAATGTGAGATCGGGGTTTCGTGTGAAGTCGCCGGTGATGGTCTCGTGGCTGTTGACGATCGCTCGGCTGTGGCCCGGCTGTAGCTTTGATAATGCATCGCCGCTCGCCGCGACCACGAGATCGCACCCCAGGAGCAGGTGAGCGCCGTCGGCGGCAATACGCACTGCATGGATCTCTTCCGGCTTGCGGGCGATCCGCACATGGCTGTAGACGGCGCCCCCCTTCTGAGCTAGGCCGGTCATGTCGAGGATCGTGCAGCCCTTTCCTTCGAGATGGGCGGCCATTCCGAGGAGCGCACCGATCGTAACGACGCCAGTTCCACCGACGCCGGTAACGAGAATGCCGTAGGGTTCATCGAGAGCGGGATGTGCCGGCTCGGGCAGCGGGGCCAGCTCATCCTCGCCGAGATCGCCCGCCTTGCGCAGCTTCAGTGCACCGCCGTGCACGGTGACGAAGCTCGGACAGAAACCTTTGATGCAGGAATAATCCTTATTGCAGCTCGACTGATCGATTTCCCGCTTGCGGCCGAACTCGGTCTCGACCGGAACCACCGACAGGCAGTTCGACGCATTCGAGCAATCACCGCAACCCTCGCAGACCAGATCGTTGATAACTACCCGCTTGGCGGGGTCAGGAAAGCGGCCCCGCTTGCGGCGCCTGCGCTTCTCTGCGGCGCAGGTCTGATCGTAAACAATGGCAGTCACACCCTCGGTTTCCCGCAGCTCGCGCTGAACAGCATCGAGATCGTCGCGATGGCGCACCGCCGTGCCCGCTGCGAAATCGACGCCCGGCTCGTATTTGTCGGGCTCGTCGGTCACGACGACGATCCGGCGCACGCCCTCGGCGGCCAGCTGGCGGGTCAGCACCGGCACGGTCAAACCGCCGTCAATCGGCTGCCCGCCGGTCATCGCAACCGCGTCGTTGAACAGCAGTTTGTAGGTGATGTTGACCTTGGCGGCAACGGCCGCGCGAACCGCCAGCACGCCTGAATGGGTGTAAGTGCCGTCCCCGAGATTGGCGAACACGTGCGGAGTTTCCGTGAACGGCGCTTGGCCGATCCAAGGCACCCCTTCCCCGCCCATCTGGGTAAAAGTCGCAGTCGACCGATCCATGAATTGAGAGAGGTAATGGCAGCCAATGCCCGCCAGCGCGCGGCTGCCCTCCGGAACTTTGGTGGAAGTGTTATGCGGGCAGCCCGAACAGAAATAAGGCGTACGGCTGAACGGGACGATGTTGCTGCCCAGCTGCCGTTCCTTCGCCTCGAGAAAGGCGAGCCGTTCGGCAATCCGCGGCGAATCGTGAAAGCGGGCAATGCGCTGCGCTATGACGCGGGCGATCTGAGCCGGTGTCAGCTCGCCGTTCGACGGCAATATCCAGTTGTGGTTTTCGTCAAACTTGCCGATGACGCGCGGGCGAACGTCTTCACGCCAATTGTAGAGTTGCTCCTTGAACTGATTCTCGACGACGGCTCGTTTTTCCTCAACAACGAGGATTTCCTCGAGCCCCTCGGCAAAATGCCGGATGCCCTCGCGCTCCAGAGGCCAGGACATCGCAACCTTGTATAGGCGGAAGCCGATCTCCGCGGCGTGCGCGTCGTCAATCCCGAGATCGTCGAGCGCTTGGCGTACGTCGAGGTAGGATTTGCCGGTAGTGACGATGCCGAACCGCGGCCGGGGACTGTCGATGACGATGCGGTCCAGCCGATTGGCGCGCGCAAAAGCCAATGCCGCGTAGAGCTTGTATTTATGAAGTCGGAATTCCTGATCCAACGGCTGATCGGGCCAGCGAATATTCAGTCCGCCGGGCGGCATCTCGAAATCGTCGGGGAGCGCGATTTGGGTGCGCTCCGGGCCGATCTCGACCGAGGCCGAACTGTCGACAGTCTCGGCGATCGTCTTAAAGGCTGCCCAACACCCGGAGTAGCGCGACATCGCCCAGCCATAGAGGCCGAGGTCGAGGATTTCCTGTACTCCCGACGGGTTTAGTACCGGGATGCAGGCGTCCATAAAGGCGTATTCGGACTGATGCGGCAGAGTCGACGATTTGCAAGTGTGGTCGTCGCCGGCGAGGAGAAGCACCCCGCCATGCGGTGCCGAACCGGCGGCATTGCCGTGCTTTAAAGCATCGCCACTGCGGTCGACCCCCGGCCCCTTGCCGTACCACAGGGCGAAGACGCCGTCATATTTGGTTCCTGGAAATAAACCGATCTGCTGACTGCCCCAAACCGCCGTCGCGCCGAGCTCTTCGTTGATCGCCGGCTGGAAGCGTATGTGGTTGCGCTCGAGAAACCGCCGGGCGCCCCACAGGCCCTGGTCGAGCCCGCCCAACGGCGAACCGCGATAGCCGGAGATAAAACAGCCCGTGTTGAGACCGGCCGCAGCGTCGCGCTGGCGCTGCATGATAGGGAGACGCACGAGCGCCTGCGTACCGGTCAGATAGACCCGTCCTTTCTCCAGCGCGTACTTGTCGTCGAGGGTGACCGCCGCCAGCGCCATCTCGATCTCCGAGCCTCGCCCCCTGTGAGCCCTGAAACGTAGTGTCTTCTTCGTGGTTGCTCAATGAGGACTGCCACCGATTAGAATACCGGACATGACCGCCTACGCTGTCGGAGCTCTCCTCCGAAGATGATCACGAACCGAGCATCCGGACTGACGCGTCGGTTGCGGCCCCGGGACGGCTCCGATGTTCTCGCGCGACCGACGACCGGGTCATGGTCGTTGCGGCGGTGCCCCCTCGGGAGTAATTGAGAACTTCTGGAATCAGCTCCCGGAAATCGGCTGTCGCCATGTCCGCATCTGCCGCCCTCCGCCATTGCCCCCTTGATGAATCGCTGCTCGTCTCACTACGCGAGCTGCTTGGTGCTCGGCTTTCCACCTCGGCAGCGGTCTGCGCGCACCACGGCAAAGACAAATCCTATCATATGCCGCATTCCCCCGATGCCGTCGCCTTCGCTCACAGCACCGATGAAGTGTCGGCAATCATCAAGCTCTGCGCCGAATATAAGACGCCGGTCATTGCATTCGGCGCAGGGACGTCCCTCGAGGGGCACGTAGCCGCACTGGCCGGCGGCATAAGCATCGACATGTCCGAGATGAACCGTATCTTGCGCGTCAACGCGGAAGACCTCGACGTCACTGTTGAAGCGGGTGTCACGCGCAAGCAGCTGAACGAGCATCTACGCGATGCCGGCCTTTTTTTTCCGATTGACCCCGGCGCCGATGCTTCGCTCGGCGGGATGGCCGCGACGCGCGCCTCGGGGACCAACGCGGTCCGATATGGAACGATGCGCGAGAATGTACTGGCGATGACCGTGGTGCTCGCCGATGGCAGGGTCATTCGGACCGCGCGACGGGCTCGCAAGTCGGCAGCCGGCTATGATTTGACCCGCCTGTTCGTTGGATCGGAGGGCACGCTCGGGATCATCACCGAGCTCACGGTTCGGCTCTACGGAATTCCCGAAGCTATCTCGGCCGCGGTTTGTGCGTTTCCGAATATTGAAAGCGCGGTCAAAACCGTGATCTTGACGATTCAGAGCGGCGTACCCGTTGCTCGGATCGAGCTGCTCGATGAAATTCAAATGGCCGCAATCAACAAATATTCGAAGCTCGACCATCAGGTGGCGCCCACGCTTTTTTTCGAATTCCACGGCACGCCGAGCGGAGTGGCAGAACAGGCGGAGACGGTAAAGGCGATCGCCGGCGAGTATGGCGGCGATGATTTCCGCTGGGCGACCACACCCGAGCAACGTTCCAAGCTATGGCAGGCGCGGCATGATGCTTATTACGCGGCATTGGCGCTTCGCCCTGGGTCCAAGGGCCTTGCGACCGACGTCTGTGTGCCGATCTCGCGGCTTGCAGAATGCATCGGCGAGACCAAGCGCGACCTCGCGCAATCGCCAATTCCGTATGCTTTGGTGGGGCACGTCGGGGACGGCAACTTTCACCTCGTCTTTATGCTCGACCCGAATCGCCCGGAGGAGTTGGCCGAAGCCAACCGGCTCAACGAGCGCATGGTCAATCGCGCCCTTGCGATGGAGGGGACCAGCACAGGTGAACATGGGGTCGGTTATGGCAAAATGGACTTTCTGATCGCCGAGCACGGCGAAGCGGTCAGCGTCATGCGTACGATAAAGACGGCGCTCGATCCCGACGGTATTCTAAACCCTGGCAAGATCGTCCGAATCTGATCGGACTGCCGGAACGCCGAATGTGCGGTTCAGGTTGCAAAGAAGCGCTCCAGAACCAAGAAATCTTCTTCCCCGTTGATTGTGCAAGCGGTAATGTGACGCTTCTGAATCAAGGGCTCGGGTTTCGGCTTTCCCGTGAGGTCTGAGCGCGCTGCTCGCCCGCGATAGTCTCTCTAGCCGTCGATTTATTAGCTCGTGATGATCAACGATGTCGATTTGACATCGCTATCGGAGTTCGCGAGTTGCTCGCCAACAACACCAAACAAGAGCTGTAGCCAAAGGTCCGCGACATGGAGAGATCAAGTAAAAGAGGGAAAATACCCCAACAGGACTGGCCTTCGATTATCAAAAGATATGAAGCCGGCGAAACCCTGGCGAGTATTGCTCGGACCTATGACTGCTCGCCACCAGCGATCAGCTATATCTTAAGCCGCAGTCGCGCGCGCGACGCGACTGCGGAGGGCACGGAGCAGAGCGGGATCGAAACTGCGGAGCCGCAATTTATAAAGGGACACTCGAAAGATATGCCGGCCAGAGAATTTATAAACGGAACGCCGGAGATCGGCGAAGCGGTCGCGCTCACAACCGGGGCGCGAGCCTCTTCTCCGATAGACGTCTCGGATCCCGACCCGGTGCCCGTTGCACCCGGTTCCGCGCCAAATGGGACGGCAGGAGCTTCCGAAAAAAGAGCGGAAACTGCCGCGATGGAGGTTCCGGAAGATCCAGCCCAGCGGGAGTTTGAAACGCCGGCTCAGGCCGCTCCCGCAGGAAGCGAGAATTCGTCAGGCGCCCTCGATGCAGCCGGCCCGCAACCCCCACCTGCAGAAGTCCCGCCGCACTCTTCACCTCTCGCTGTCGCAAAACGGTGCTCAACCTATGGAAACCCCGAACCATGGCGGGCACGTCCCCGATTCAGCCGACGCTTCGGTGCCGGTGGGGAACCAACAACAAGGATTGACCCAGCATCCCGCCCGGCATCACCCGGCCCCCGATGCAGCGCCCAATAACGGCGGAGCTGCCCGCTCGATGGGCGAGCCGCACAAAGGAAGAGATGGCGGGACTTTCATCGATCGAGCGTTGCGCGAACGCGTCGCTGGCGATATCTCCGCGTTCCTCGCTGCGTTCGACGCCGCGTTAGCGGACGATACGATGGAGAGCCGCGCCGGGCTTAGAGAGGCGACGGATCGCTTGCTGCGCGCAGGTGCCCGCACGCGTATCGAACTAGAACGTCTCGAGGCCCGCATGCCTTTATCGGCACGGGACGCAAGTGGGTATTCGGCTCCGAGTTGGCGTTCGCGCTGAACTGTCGGCCGCGCTCGTCCGACCATAGATTATCACCCCCACCCCTCCGCTGGAGCGAAGCCGTTCAGAGGAGGGGTGGCAAAAGCGAGTGCGTAACGGTTAGCCCTGATTTGCGCTCAGGTTCAGGCCGACATATTCTGTAACTCCGCGTCGATTGAGCAATAGGAGAGCGCTCTTCTTTGGCGAGGCAGCGGCTTGCTTCAATTTCGCTGCTGCCTCCTGCGGGGTCTTGACCGGCTGCTGGTCGATCGCGACCACGACGTCTCCCTCGCTCAACCCGACGTCGGCGGCGGCGCTGCCGGGGTCTACCCGGGTGATCACTACCCCCTGCACCTCTTTACCAGCATGCAGCTCCCGCCGGAACTGGCTGTTTAGTGGTGCGAGATGCATCCCCAACGCGTCCGCGTGGGCTGACTCGTCCTGCTCCTGCCCATTCGTCGCCGAGGCCACCTGCTCGTTATTGGGGAGCTCACCCAACGTCGCCTGCAGCTCCACGGTCTTGCCGTCGCGCCAGACTTTCATCTTCCCACTAGTGTCAGGTGCGGTCTCGGCCACCAGCCGCGGCAGATCGTGAAGGCGGCTCACTTCGCTGCCATTGAAGGTTAGGATCACGTCACCTTGCTTGAGGCCGGCCTTTGCTCCGGGGCTGTCCGGTGTAACGACGGAAACCAGCGCTCCGTGCTCGTCCTGCAACCCCAGGCTTGCGGCTATCGCCGGGGTCACTTCCTGGATTTGCACGCCGAGCCAACCCCGGCTCACCTTGCCATGCTCCTCAAGTTGGGCGACCACCGTCTTTGCTATATTGGACGGCACAGCGAAGCCGATCCCGACGCTGCCGCCATTGGGCGAATAGATCGCGGTATTGATGCCGATCACCTGGCCGTCCAAATTGAACGTCGGACCACCTGAATTTCCGCGGTTTATTGGCGCATCGATCTGCAGGAAATCATCGAATGGGCCGGAGTGGATGTCTCGGCCCCGCGCCGAAATGATCCCGGTAGTCACGGTCCCGCCGAGCCCGAAGGGATTGCCGACCGCCATGACCCAGTCGCCGACCTGAGCGGTGCTGCTGTCGCCGAAGGTCACATAGGGCAGCGGCTTGTCGGCTTTGATCTTCAGGACCGCGATATCGGTCTTGGGATCACGGCCAATGATTTTCGCCGGGTACTTGCTGTCATCCTGTAAAGTGACTTCGACCTTGCCGGCGTCGCCAACCACGTGGCTATTGGTCACCACGTAGCCGGAGGGATCGATAATGAACCCGGAACCGAGCGCGATCCGGTGGGCCTGGCCGCCCGGCATTTGTGGAAAGAGGTGCCGCTGGCCGTTTGGGTTCTGTTGATCAAAAAAACGGCGCAGGTACTCGTCGAATGGCGAGTTGGGAAAGTCGGGTGATCCCTGTTCGGGCTCTTCCGCCATGGTATCGGACGCCCCGCGCTGGGTAACCGATATGTTCACCACTGCCGGGGATACCTTTTTGACCAGCGGCGCGAAGCTCTGATGCTGCATCAGCGCGATCGGAGAGGTCATGGTCTCGGTCGCGGCGTTTCCAACCGGGGGCGGGTTGTTCGTTCCCACTGGGCTTTCGGCCCATACCAAGGGTGAGAGCGCGAGTGTTGCGCCCAGTCCAAAACCAAGTGCCGCAGCGCGGCTCTTGCGCAGCCAGGGCCGGCGCCCATTGTCTTCTTTGACTTCCACCAATTGGTCCTCCTGTCATACGGGGGTGCCCGGCAGGCCGCGAGCTGCAACCAGCGGAGCAGATCGCACGACAAATTGGGTCTGCCAGGTGACAGGCGGCTTTCAGGCAGATTAATTCGCTGTAACCTCGGTCATAGACACATGGACGGGGCAGTAGCGATTTTCGGTCACGAAGACGCTACCATCCCTTGAGCTCCGCGGATAAATTGCTTTCAAGACCGCCCTTGGTTGGCTACAGCCTTACTCTTCGCCGGTAGGAGGAAAAATGGCTCGGTACCGCGATATTACGCCTGCAGAGATGACACCCGACCAGCGTCGCGTTCACGATTTAGTGGTATCAGGGCGGCGTGGACGGTTCGGTGGGCCGTTCCAACTATTGATCCGCAGTCCCGAGATCTGTGAGCACGCGGCAAAGCTCGGTGAGCATTTGCGCTGGGGAACGTCGCTGCCGGACCGGCTCTCTGAGCTTGCGATCATCACCACGGCCCAGTTTTGGCGCGCGCAATACGAGTGGTACGCGCACGCCCCTCTCGCCGAGAAGGCCGGCGTCCCTGCTTCAGCGGTCGAGACCATCCGCCATGGCGAGACGCCGAGCTTTGATCAGAAAGACGAAGCGCTCGTTTATCGCGTCTGCACCGAGCTGTTCAAAACGCGGCGCCTCTCGGACGCGACCTTCAACGAAGCGGTTACGACATTGGGGGACACCGGCCTGACGGAGATCATCGCGATCATCGGCTACTACACGCTCATCGGCAACACGCTGAACGCTTTCCAGGTCGCAGTGCCCGAGGGAACGCCCCCGCCCTTTCCAGAATAGCGGTTCTCTACCCTATGCTGCTTGCGGCAAACCGCGCTCGAGCAGCGCCGCGAGACGGCGGGCAAAGGCAGGCGGATCGGGGAGCTGCTCTCCTTCGACGATCCGCGCCTGGTCCAGAAGCAGCCACGCGAATTCCGACAGCTGGTCGGATGCGCCCTGTTCGCCGACGCTCGCAGCCAGACGCTCGATCAGCTTGTGCCGCGGGTTGACCTCCAAAATGCGTCGGGAGGCGGTGTCGAGCTGACGATGCTGCTTCAACAGCCGCTCGAGGTGCATGTCCATATCGCCCTCGTCGGCGACCAGACAAACCGCGCTATCGGTCAGACGCTCGGAACTGCGCACATCCTTTACCGCGTCGCCAAGCGCCAGTTTGAAAATCGCAATGAGACTGGTGAGTTTCGCCGGGGGCTGCGGCACCCTTCTCCTCGGGCGCTTCGGACAAGGGGATCTTGTCGAGATCGACACCGCCGCGGGTCGCCGATTTGAACGGTTTATCTTTATACCGAGAGATTGCCGGCACCCAGAACTCGTCGATCGGGTCGGTCAGCAGCAGCACCTCGACGCCGCGCGCCCGAAAACCCTCAAGTTGCGGGCTTTTTTTGATCACGTCGAGATTGTCGCCGTGGATCGTGTAGACGGCATCCTGCCCCGGCTTCATCGCTGCAATGTAATCGTCGAGCGAGACCAGCTCGTCGCGGTTCGTCGAGCGAACCCGAGTGAGCGCCAGCAGCTCGTCGCGGTGATCACGGTCCTCGTATAGACCTTCCTTGAGGACTGCGCCGAAATTATCCCAGAAGTTCGCGTACTCGCCGGGCGCGTCGCCGGCTTTTTTCGTGAGTTCACTCAACATTCGCCTTGTCAATTGCTGGCGAATTCGCGCAGCCATCGGGTTGGATTGCAACATCTCGCGGCTGATATTGAGCGGCAGGTCCTCGCTGTCGACAATGCCGCGCAGGAACCGCAGGTAAGCCGGCAAGAGGTCCGTCGCTTCGTCGGTAATGAATACTCGCCTGACATACAGCTTGACCCGGCTTTTACGCTCCGGATCGAATAAATCGAACGGTTTGCTCGAGGGTACGAACAGAAGGCTCGTGTATTCGAGAACGCCTTCCGTCTTATTGTGCAAAGTCAGCCACGGGTCGTCAAAGCTGTGGCCGACGTGATGATAAAACTCCTTATATTGCTCGGCGGTGATTTCCGACCGGGGGCGGGTCCACAAGGCGGAGGCGGTGTTGATACTCTCTACCTTGCCGCCCTCGCTGAGGATTATCGGCAATCCGATATGGTCCGAATAGGTTTTGACGGTCCGCCGCAGCCTTGCCGGGTCGAGATAATCTTCCTCGCCCTCGCGCAGATGCACGATGATCCTGGCCCCGCGTTCGGCATCGGGCAACGGCTCGACCGTGAACTCGCCCTTGCCGTCCGATATCCAGCGCCAACCTTGGGTTTCGCCGGCCTTGCGGCTCACGACCTCGACTTTTTCGGCGACCATGAAGGCCGAATAGAAGCCGACCCCGAATTGTCCGATCAGGCTCATGTCCTTGCGCGCGTCGCCCGACAGCTGGTCCACAAAAGCGGCTGTGCCCGACCGAGCGATCGTGCCGAGGTTGTCGATCAGCTCCTCGTGGTTCATGCCGATGCCGTTATCGGCGATCGTAAGGGTGCGGGCGGGTTTATCGGGGATCAGCGTGACGCGGTATTCGGTATCGCCTTCCGCCAGAGCCGGCTCGGTCAGCGCGGCGTAACGCAGCCGGTCGCAAGCATCGGAAGCGTTAGAGATCAACTCGCGTAAGAAAATCTCTTTCTCGCTATAAAGCGAGTGCGCGACGATTTCGAGCAGGCGGCTAACTTCCGCCTGGAAGCTTCTTGTTTCCTGGGTCATCGCTGCCGTCGAGGTTGCCGGGAACGCGCCGAGGATATGTGGCGAAATTCTTGGCTCTACAAGACCTTCAGCCAGGATCGCGGAGGCCCACTATCGCATGCCGCGCCGCCAACGCTCGACCGTGTGCTTTACAACCGAGCCGTCTACCTCCTTCGACCAGCCACTCGCGAAGCATGCGGTGGCGCTCTTCGGCCGGCACTCGTCGGGTGGAGGCGTAAAACACACCCGCATTGGCATCGACACGCCCTCACCAACCGCGATCGCCTCCCCATTGCGTAAGGCCGACAAGAAGTTCATCAGCCCATGCGAGGCTTCGGGAAGAGCGCGTCGGACGATCTCCTGATCCTCCTGAGCGGTCATTCGAAAGGCGAAGATGGTATTGCATTCCGAAAGCAGACCGGGGGCCAGATCGGACGGCCGCTAAGTCACTACGCATAAGGACACCCCGTATTTCCGGCCTTCTTTTGCAATCCGGAACAGCGCGCGTTTCGCCGCCTCGAAACCCAGCTGCTTATCACGCGAGGCGTAACGGTGAGCCTCTTCGCAAACGATCGTCAGCGGAACCGGCGTTTCGTTCCAGATCGCGAAGTCAAAGGTGAGCCGGCAGAGCACCGAGACGACCACATTGACCACCTCCGATGGGATCCCGGAAAGGTCGAGGATGGTAACCGGCTGGCCGGCTACCGGGATTCGAAATAGCTGGCCAAGAATTTCAGTGAGTTCGTCACGCATCGTCAATCGACCGCCAAACACAAATCCATAACGAGCATCATTCTGAAGCGCGAGGATCCTTGCCTTGACGGTTTGATAGGAGGGAATGCCGTCAGGCCGGTTGAGACTGCCCATCGCCGTGTCTAATGCACGAAGCACGTCCGACATACGATAGGGAGCCGGGGTGTCCACTGTTCCGGATTTGTCCAGGCCGGTCTTGGTGGAATACGAATGCTTAGCAGCCAGTATTGCTTCTCCAAATATTTTGATTTGTTCGAGGTTGCGATCTGGCCCGATTACTATTTCAGTTAGTTCTTCGAAATTAAACAACCAATAGGGTAGATGTAAGCCACTTCCCGGGCTGAGTACTACAGCACGATCACCAAAGGCTCGAGCGTATTCATTATGGGGATCCAGCAATACGACATGAGCGTTCGGGCTTTGACCGATGACTGCGCTGAGAATGGTTGCGAGCCCACAGGATTTTCCCGATCCAGTGGTGCCGACAATGCCGAAATGTTTGCCAAACAGCTCATCGACAAGAATATAGGCCGGTACCGCGCCATTTTGGTGAATTGTGCCGACCGGGGTAGTCACAACCTTGGGGCGGGCATAAACCCGGGCAACATCCTGTGCCGAGGCGAGATAAACCGGCTCATCAAGCGCCGGATAGGCGGACAGCCCGCGTTGAAAGTCGGCGGCTACGTCTGTGGTTCGAATCTCGCCGACAAGATCGAGCTCGACCAGTCTCAGATCCTTATCGGAGGCCTCCAGACTCGGCAGCGGTACTCTGAGGCCCGTCACCATGCCGTAAGCAACCGAGACCCGCGTCTGCATTTTAACCAGGGTACCCATCTCGAGCGGCAAATCCTGGTCTGAAGAACTTGAGAGATGCGATCTTTCGAGTAATGCAATCGCTTGACAAGCCGACACGGCAATAACGCGCCCCAAATGCTGATCTTCATATAGGGCCGAAGTGTAGCCGTCCATGTCTGCAAACCTGCTAAGTTTGGCGTCGGGAATGGCCTTGCCCCTCGTTCAGCTGGTAGGAGAGTCGGCGGTAATTTGCGCTGCACCAGAAGCTGCATTATTTCGCACTCGAGCGCCGGGCAGCCGAAGTCTCGCGGTTGTCCCCACACCAAGTTGGCTGCTCAGAACCAGCTCGCCACCGTGTAGCTCGATCAAGGCCTTCGCGATCGGCAGGCCTAGACCGGTACCCTCATGTTCGCGGGTCAGGTGATCTGCTACTTGCTCGAAGGGTCGGAGAACTTTTTGGATGTGCTCGCCGGGGATGCCGATACCTGTATCGCTTATCGATACCACCAGATCTCCGCTCTTGTGGAACACCGCGTCCACCTGAATACGACCTCGCGGTTCCGTGAACTTAACGGAATTTGATAAAATGTTTAGCATAACTTGTTGGGATTTGGTCGGATCAACATAAACCATCGTCGACGGCTCTTGGATACCGCAGCAAATCTCTATAGATTTCCTTTGTGCAATTGGCCTAATAGTGTTGATGGATGATTGGATCAACTCACCAAGTGCAATAAATTCTTCCTGAAGTACGACCCGACCTGCTTCAATTCGTGCGAGATCTAGAATGTCGTTTATTATATCCAGCAATATCTTGCCCGCGTCGTGAATATATCCGGCGTATTCCGGATAACTATTTCGCATTTGAATTTGGTCGAGCTTGATGACTTCGGAAAAGCCGATGATCGCATTTAGAGGAGTCCGAAGCTCGTGGGCCATGTTAGCAAGGAATTTGCTTTTGGCACGGTCGGCGGCCTTTGCCTTCAACATCGCTTGATGCGCAGCAGAGGCGGCCGTTTCGGCCTGCTGTATCGCCTCGAGGAGGGCGAGGCTGGAGTACCGGTGCTCGACCAAGCTTCCCAGCCGGGAACAGTAGCTCTCTAGCAGCATCCCATCGCCCCCCTGGAAAGCCTTTACAGCGCCCAATTCTGTCGGGCATGCCGAGTTGAGCAGAATCTCCCTAACCAGCGGTTAACAAGAGGCCATCGAAGCTTAGTCCGACCCTCACGTGCAGCATCGCATCGGTTATTTTGGTCGGTTTGCCCTTGCCCTGGCGGGCGTTCCACACGATACCTTTAGGGCATGGCCATGTTCCGCCCCGCTCCGCGGCTCGTCGCGGTCCTTGGGCCGACCAATACCGGCAAGACCCATCTTGCCATCGAGCGAATGCTCGGCCATCGCAGCGGCATGATCGGGTTCCCGCTGCGGCTGCTCGCCCGCGAGAATTACGACCGGATCGTCAAGCTGAAGGGCGCACGCTCGGTTGCGCTGATCACGGGCGAAGAGAAGATCCTGCCGCCTAATCCGTCCTACTTCGTCTGCACCGTCGAATTGATGCCGCTCGACCGTCAGGTCGATTTCCTGGCGGTCGACGAAATCCAGCTGTGCGCCGATGCTGAGCGTGGCCATGTCTTTACCGCGCGCCTATTACATGCGCGCGGCTCGCACGAAACAATGTTCCTCGGCGCCGACACGATAAAGCCGCTGATGCGGCGGCTAGTTCCCGAAGTCGAGCACGTGAGCCGGCCACGCTTCTCGACGCTGTCCTATACGGGCTACAAAAAGGTGACGCGGCTGCCGCCGCGCAGTGCTGTCGTCGCTTTCGCGATATCCGACGTTTTCTCGCTCGCCGAGCTGATCCGCAGGCAGCGGGGCGGCACCGCGGTGGTCCTCGGGGCGTTGAGCCCGCGAGCGCGCAACGCGCAGGTCGGCATGTTCCAAGCCGGCGAGGTCGACTATCTCGTCGCGACCGATGCGATCGGCATGGGTCTCAACATGGATCTCGACCATGTCGCCTTCGCCCGGATTGGCAAATTCGACGGGCGTGGCCCGCGGCGGCTGACGGCGGCCGAGATTGCCCAGATCGCCGGCCGCGCCGGGCGGCACATGAGCAACGGCACCTTCGGCACCACCGCCGAGCAGGGTACGCTCGACGCGGAAATCGTCGAAGCAATTGAAACGCATAGTTTCGAGCCTTTGATTCGTCTGAACTGGCGCAACAACCGGTTGAAATTCGGATCGATCGCGGCGTTATTGAAGAGCCTCGACGAGCGGCCGTCCGTACCCGGTCTCGTGCAGGCCCGCGAAGCAGACGACCACCGCGCCTTGCAGGCGCTCGCGCGTAACCCGGATATCGGCGAACTGGCCACCCATCCGGGTGCCGTCCGGCTGCTTTGGGAGGTCTGCCAGATCCCCGATTTTCGCAAGGTCATGAGCGAGAACCATACTCGGCTGCTTGCCCATTGTTTCGTGCATCTCGCAGGACCCGACGAGCGGCTTCCCATCCCATGGGTTGCCCGCCAGATGGCGAGCCTTGACCGCGTCGATGGCGACATCGACACTTTGATGGCCCGCATTGCGCACATTCGCACCTGGACCTACATCACCCATCGCGGTGACTGGGTCGAGGCTTCAGCGGAGTGGCAGGAGCGCGCCCGCGGTATCGAGGATCGGCTTTCGGACGCGCTACACGAAAGCATCACACAGCGCTTTGTCGACCGGCGATCGGCGTTCCTGGTCCGCCAGCTGGCTTCCGAACATGAGCTGATCGCCGCCGTATCCAAGGCGGGTGAGGTTTTCGTCGAAGGCGCTTATGTGGGCCGTATCGAGGGTTTGCGGTTTGTTCCCGATTCGGTCGATGGCGTCGAGATGCGAATGTTGATCGCTGCCGCCAGCCGCATTCTCCGCGGCGAGATCGCCGCCCGCACGCGGCTTCTCGCCGCGGATGCCGACGACGCGTTTGCAATCGGCGCCCACGGGGAGTTGCGTTGGCGCGGCGGGGTGGTCGGCCGAATGGTTGCCGGAGAAAAGCTGCTGGCACCGAGGGCGGAGCCGCTTGCCGGCGACTTCCTCGATGGGGAGGTGCGCGAGAATGTGCGCCGACGTCTGCAGGAATTTCTGCGCAACGACATCGAGCGCCGGCTCGCGCCGCTTTTTGCCGCACAAGCATTGCCGCTGGGTCCTCTCGGGCGAGGGCTCGTCTATCAACTCGTCGACGCGCTCGGATGCCTGCCTGTGACCAACGTTGAGGGCCGAGTCGCCGCCGTCCCGCCAGCGGACAGAAAGGCGCTGAGTCGGCTTGGCATTCGCTTCGGCACCGAAAGCGTCTATTTCGAGCCGCTTCTGCGCACCGATTCGATGCGTTTTCAGGCGCTGCTCTGGGGGATATGGCAAGGCCGACCGGTGCCGAGACCGCCGTCGGCACGTCGTGTTGCCAAGCCGATCGAAATCGATCCAGGCGTGCCGGCTTCCTTCTATGAAGCGATCGGCCTGCGCGTAATTGCCGGGCTCGCATTGCGGCCGGACAGATTGGAAAGGGTTGCCGCCGCGGCGCGGCGTCTGGCTCGAGGCGGTCCGTTCTCGGCGGGAGCTGAGCTTACGGCGATTGCAGGTCTCGATTCGGCGGCGCTGCGCCGGCTGCTAGCGGCGCTCGGCTACCGCGTCACATGTGATGCCGGCGAGGAGGCTTTCATACCGGGGCCACGCCGTCGCCGTGAAAGGAAGGTGGGTGGCCGCCGAGACGACCGGGCGACTGGGGGCCATCCTTTCGCCAAACTGCGGGAGCTGAAGTTCGCTTGAAAAGCGGTAACGCGTTACTGGAACTGACGAGCCGGCGACTTGACCAATGGCTCTGGTTCGCACGTTTCGTCAAAAGCCGTTCCCTCGCATCACGCCTATGCACCTCAGGAGCGGTTGCAGTCAACGGAGAAATCAAGAGAAAGGCCAACCACCTGCTCCGGATCGGCGACACCGTCGCCGTGCCACAGGGCGCTCTCTGCCGGACCGTTCGAGTGCTGGCTCTCGGTGCGCGCCGCGGCCCGGCAAAGAAAGCGCAGCTCCTGTACGAAGAAGCTGCGGCTCCGGTTCATCGGTCAGAGCTGCTTCCGGTGTGGACTCCGCTGCTGGTGGGCGAAGACGAGCAGCAGAACGAAGGTTTATCGTGGCTCTGCAGAAATTTGGATATTGAAGTATAACCTGATGCCCGAGGCACGCCATCGGGATACTGTCACACTTGCGTGGCGACATAGCTAAAGGCGCCGATGAGATCGGCCCCCAGTTCCGTAAAAGCGGAAATGGCGTGATCGCGATCAATGGAACAGCGCATATTCGGTTTGCCACTTTACATTCCAGTTCGATCGATGTCCACGTAAGCCCGAGCTATCGGATTTGCGGCAAGTTCCCGTCGAACAGGTCTTGTAAGCCGCTTGTGCACTCATCTGGGCCGAACGGCGCTCCTCCCGAACGGAAGCCTCTCAGGCCCGACTAACCGGCGCTTCCCCGGCGGACAAGCCTAATATCTTCAGTAATTAAGGAGATGTTTACCGCCGGCGCATAAGTTCCAAGGGTCGAGTAATTTCTGATGGATGCGGAGATCGCCTGGAATGCTCCGGGACCTATCTGGCAATAGGCGAGCCGATGCCGGTCAGCGCCACTGCCTGAGCCGAGGTCGACGCCGACGCTTCCGCCTGCATCACCGCGTTGAATGGCAGCGGGACGGGCGAGACTGTCAGCAGCGCAGCCGCAATAACCGCCGGCGGCTGCGCGAACGGCTCGAACACCCCTGTGGCCGTGCCCTGCGGGGCTATCACGACAAAGACTGCCAACTAAGACTAGTCCACGATGCCGATGCAGTGCACTCGTCCTGCCATCATTCAACCGCCGGCGGAGACGGCATAGGTCCGGATCAACAAGATATCGGCTTTCGATCACGAACACCAAGAAACGAAGAGAGGCCAGCGATAGCGATCAAAGCACTAGCAGCCGGAAGACGCCGCAACAACGGCAGCCTCGGGGAGAAGGGCGTAGCAGCGATTGAGTTTGCGCTGATTGCTCCGGTGATGTTTCTTTGGTTACTGGGGATGGTCCAGTTCGGGCTCACCGTGGGAAACTACGTGATGCTGACAAATGCGGCGAGCGTCGGTGCAATGCAGTTCGCGATCAGCCGCTCGGACACGACCCCCTATACCGACACCGTGAGCGCGATCAAAACAGCGGCGCCGGCCCTGACTCCAGCAAGTCTGACGATTACCCTTTCGGTTAATGGGACGGCGTGTGCGACCAACTCAGCTTGTTCGACGGCGCTGACGGCCGCAGCACCATCGTCGGGCGGCTCTCTACAACCTGCGGCAGTCACAGTGGCGTACCCGTGCGGCTCACAGTTGACATGGTATAACTTTTGGACGTCAACTTGCCAACTGACATCAACCATGACAGAGGGTGTACAATGAATTGAGACGGAAACTCCTTTTTCCGTAGGGTGCTTCGAAACGAAAGCGGCGCCGTGGCTATCCTGGTGGCGGTTGCGTTCCCCGCCCTTATCGGGCTCGGCGCGCTCGGCGTCGATGCCGGCTATGTCTTCTCTGCTCAGCGAGCGCTCCAGGCCTCGGCCGATGCGGCGGCGCTGGCAGGAGCGCAGGTCATTGGCACAGGTGGAACGGCAATTACCGAGGCGGCCGCGTATGGGGCATCGGGGACCCTTAACAACAATGCAAATCTCACCAATGCTACAGTCACGACGACCCTCAAGTGTTTTACGAGCATTGGGCTCGCGTGCAGCACAAATCAGACACCGTCGTGCGCGGCAGCATCTCCCAACTGCGCGGGCACAAATGGGGCAAACGGTATCCAAGTGGTCCAGACAGCCCAAGTACCGACATTCTTCGCGAGGATTTTTGGGATCGATACGGTCAATATCTCGGCAACCGCGAGCGCGAGCATGAGGGGCGGCGTGCCGACACCGCTTAACATGGCTATAATCGTCGATACGACCGCGTCGATGGGGAATGCCGCGACAGGACCCGCCGCGACCGCCTGTTCGGGTTATAGCACTGCTATCGCGTGCGCGGTGGACGGGGCTCAGACCCTGCTGGGCGAGCTTTGGCCTTGGCAAGCCGGCGCTACCTCCGGTACCTCCGTCGACGAGGCCGCACTCTTTGTGTTTCCACCAGTGACCAACGCCGCTCAAGCCGCGGCCGATATCAGCTGCACAAGCCCTCAAATCGCGACGAGCTACTCGGGTGTCTCGAACACCACTAGCGCTGCCACGACAACCAGCACGCTGTCGTTGAAAACAAGCATGACTGCTGCCACAGAATTCAATACCGGGTCCCCTTGGGCGGTGGTAACCGACGCGGGCACACCGACGAACGCGAAGACGACGTCCGGCAAGACTTTGACCTTCCCAAGCGGCGTAATAACATCGGCCGTCACAGGCCTGACGGTTCGGGACACGACGAATCCCAGCGCGATTTCCTCGGGTACGACCGTTTCGAGCACAACGGGCAGCACTACCATTACGTTGTCGATAAACGTGGCCGCGACAGTCAACAGCGGTGACTTGATCACGTTCGGGACAAGCATTCCGGCGGGCACAGGGAGCTGGCCCTGGTGGGGGACCGGCACAACCATCAGCTCGGTGACGCTTCCCACGACCGCAGTGATGAGCGCCAGTCCGACCGGCGCAGGCATCCTCCAGGGCGATACGATCATCGCGGCGCCCCTCTACCAGATCGTTGGCTTCGCTAACGATTATCGCACCTCCGATACAGCCTCTCTGAACACCAGCTCGAACATCGTGAAGATAACCGGGTCGGGCTGCCTCAAAACGCCCGGCGGGCTCGGAACCTATTACGCCGATGCGATCAGCGCAGCGCAGAACGCCCTCGTTACGGAACAGGCGGCCCGCGTCGCCGCTGGTGGACAGGGCGGGACCAACGTGATCGTCCTGCTGAGCGACGGTAACGCGTCTTCGTCGTCTACACAGATGGGCACATTGAAATCCACCAGCAATGAGTGTCAGGCGGCGGTCACAGCCGCGCAAACCGCGGCGGCGGCAGGGACTAAGGTGTATGCGGTATACTATGACGACAACGGAACGAGCAGCACTTGCCCCAATGATTCAGGGAGCTACGCCGGCGCAGCACCTGACGGCGCGTGTTATACATTGCAGAAAATCGCCAACGCCCCGGGCACGACAACAGGTACCTATGTCAACGACCCGGCGAAGTTCTACTCCACTGACGGCACGGCTTCTCCCTGTCCCTCGAAGAACAACTACGCCACCATAAAAACGATCTTTCAGAACATTGCGACATCTCTGGAGACCGCACGATTGATCCCCAACAGTACAACTTAGGGCGTGTCGCGCTGGCGGCACCACGGCTATCGAGTTCGCGCTCGTGGCGGCAAAATTCCTGATGCTCGTTTTTGGCTTCACCGAATACGGCTGCTGCTATAGACAATTCACGCTCCACAATAGATTAGCTTCGGTGGCGCGCGGTGCATGGCATACCGCAGAGAGCCTAAGCCTGCGCCGGCAGAATGTGAGTTTTGCGGCGCTCGGACCTCCTAACCCAAAAATCCGACATACCGCCGGCTGACGGCGTGAGAATCCGGTGAAAAGGCGACGAACCAGAACCCAACCCATCGCAACGACAGAATTTCGATGTTTGTATCCCATCCTATGCCGCTCACGGTCAATTCGCGGCGCGGCGACGTAGTGGAAGGGGATTGACGAGATCGGAATTCGCTTCGGCATTCGGAATAGCCGACAAGCGGACCGCGTTATCGACTGCCGCCGGGCGCTGCGGTATCGAGCTGGTTTGCTGAGGACGCGCTAAGGGGGACCTATTGACTTCCGAGCGAGGAAGGGTGGCTCGGAGCACTGATTCGGGCCTCGATGCCTATGCCGACGCCCGGGCGGTGATTACCGGTGGGTTGGGCCTCATCGGCTCCGCGATCGCCCGACGCCTCGTCGCGCGCGGCGCCGAGGTTTTGCTCGTTGACAGCATGATCCCGGAATATGGCGGTAACCTCGCCAATATCGCCGATATACGCGATCGGGTGACGGTCAACATCGCCGACATCCGCGGCGGGTATGCCCTGCCGCATCTGCTCGCCGGCCAGGATTTCCTGTTCAACCTGGCGGCGCAGACCAGCCATCTCAATTCGATGGCGTCGCCGGAAGACGACCTCGCGATCAACTGCACGGCGCAACTGCAGCTCTTGGAAGCCTGCAGAGCGGTCAATCCCGGGATCGCGATCGTGCATGCCGGGACGCGGCAGATCTATGGCCGGCCCGAATATCTCCCGGTCGACGAACGCCACCCGTTGCGCCCGGTCGACGTGAACGGGGTCAACAAGATGGCGGGCGAGGCCTATCACCTATTGTACCGCGATGTATATGGCACCAAGACTCGCTCTCTTCGGCTGACCAATGTCTACGGGCCCGGAATGCGTATCAAGGATGCCCGCCAGACCTTCCTCGGCATTTGGTTGCGCCGGGTCATCGAGGGCGAGCCCTTCGAGGTATGGGGCGGCGAGCAGCGCCGCGACCTCCTCTATGTCGATGATGCTGCCGACGCATTCCTCTCCGCCGCGCTGACGCCGCAGGCCGAGGGGCTGGCGCTCAACGTTGGCGGCGGCGCCCCGATCAGCCTGGCGGCCCTGGCAGAAGCGATGATCGAAGCGAATGGCGGTGGGAAGTACGACATCCGGGAGTTTCCGCCGGAGCGCAAGCGGATCGATGTCGGAGATTTCCTGATCGACGACCAACGTTTCCGGGCCCTGTCCGGATGGCGCCCCCGCGTTGGCATCGCCCAAGGTCTGCGCCGTTGCCTCGAGTATTATCGCAGCTATCTGGGGAGCTACATCTGACAGCTTATGACCATTAGATTATGACCATTGACCGACCGGCTCTTGCCATCCCGCAGACCGACCCCCGAGCGGGGTATCTGGCGCGACGGACCGCTATCGACGCCGCCATCGCCCGCGTCCTCGAAGGAGGTATTTATATTCTCGGCGGAGAGGTCGAGACTTTTGAGGCCGCATTTGCGGATTACGTCGGGGTTGCGCACGCGATCGGCGTCGCCAGCGGGACGGACGCCATAGAAATCGCGTTGCGCGCTTGCGGGATCGGCTGGGGAGACCTCGTCTTCAGCGTGTCCCACACTGCGGTTGCGACCATTGCGGCGATCGAGCGCGCCGGCGCAATGCCGGTGCTGGTCGATGTGGAGCCCGGTACCTACACGATGGCTCCACGCGAGCTCCTGCGTGTCTTGCAGTCGCCGTCGGCCGGCCGGCCGGCCGCGGTCCTGCCGGTGCACATCTACGGCCAGCCCGCCGAATTGGCTACCCTCACCGAGATCGCCCGGATATTCGGCTTGCGGCTGATCGAGGATTGCGCGCAGAGCCATGGCGCACTCTATCGCGGTAGGACGGTGGGATCGTTCGGTGATATCGCTTGCTTCAGCTTTTATCCGACAAAGAACCTCGGCGCGCTCGGTGACGGCGGCATAGTCGTTACCAATGATTCCGTAATCGCGACGACGCTGCGCGAAATTCGGGAGTACGGCTGGCGCGAGCGGTATGTCAGTGCGCGCGGCGGCATTAATTCGCGTCTTGACCCGATCCAGGCTGCCGTCCTTGGCGTCAAGCTCAACTCGCTGAAGGCTGACAATGCTCGCCGGCAAGCCGTCGCGGACCGTTATGACAGGGGTCTCACCGGGCTGCCGCTGGCGCTTCCGGCGCGCCGGCCACAAACCACGCACGTGTTCCATCAATACGTGATCCGGCTCGCCGAGCGCGATGCGTTGCGAGAGGCGTTGCATACCGCCGGGATCGGCAGCGGAATCCACTATCCGGTCCCCGTACACCAGCAGCCTACCTATAGTGGCCGTCTCGCCTGCGGTCCATCAGGTCTGGGTGTAACCGAGCGCGCCGCGCCTCAGATACTGAGCCTGCCGATGTACCCGCAGCTTTCAGACGAGGCGGTGGATCGGGTTATCGTCGGAATCCGGCGTTTTTTCGGTAGAGCCAGTTCGATCTGTCCTGCAGGGAAGAGCATATAGCCGCCACGAGACTCGCGTGATAGACCGACATCATCTTCCTGCGGTCTCGCGCAGCCAGACCGGCGGAGGCGCGTCGGCGGCGCGCGAGGCTGGGCTGCGGCGCACTTCCCTGATCACCGATTGAGGTTTTCCGTTGGCCGTCAGGTAAAGCCGGCCGAGATACTCGCCGACGATGCCGAGAATAACCAGTTGCACGCCGGACAGCAGCAGCAACGCCGCCATTAACGAAGCCCAGCCGGCTGGCGGGGATGAAGTCAGCGCTTCAGCGATGACCATTGCGCCGGCAAAGCCCCCGAGGCCGCTCAGGACGAACCCGGTTATCGTACTGACGCGCAGCGGCATAACCGAGAAATTGACGAACATGCTCATCCAAAGTCGCAGGAGCCGGCGCAGGGTATAGTTGCTGTACCCAGCTGCGCGCGGCAGATGCCGCACGATCAGATGGTCGATGTCACAGGTCACCTGCAAGATTAGCCCGTCCACATATGGGAAGGGCCCTTCATAGCGAGTGATCTCGCGAACGACAAAGGCGCTGATGCAGCGAAAGCTGGAGAGATAAAGGCCATTCGGTTTTTCGAGCACGAAACTGGCGACACGATTGGCAAAGCGGCTCCCGATGTTCCGCCAGATCGGATGCTGCTTTTCATCATAGCGGGTATAGACCACCTCCTTTCCACTATCCTGAGCAAAGGCGAGCAGTCGCTGGACCTCCTCCGGCGGGTTTTGTAAGTCGTCGTCCATTGTGATTACATGCGCCCCGCTCGCATGACGCAGCCCCGCCAGGACGGCGTTGTGCTCCCCATAGTTTCGCGCGAGATTGACCAACGTAATCGGCACACGGGCGCCGTCGACGAGAGTGCGGCATAGTTCGAGACTGTCGTCGGGGCTGCCGTCGTTGACGAGTATGATCTCGTGGCCGCCCTCGATTGGCAGCTCTTCCAGCGCGTGAACCAGAGCGGCGATGCTGCCGGCTCCATTGTACACCGGGATCACGATCGAGAGAGCCGGTCGCCGCGTGGCGCTTTTCAAGACCGTCTGTTCCTTTTTAGTCAACACCGTCGCCTCCCTTTACCGCGATGGCGAGAATTGAGCCGCCGAAAGGTAATCTGGCGCCGCGGCGCAGTAGTGCGCTTTCTAGCGCCGTCGCGGCTCGGCAAAGCATTTCGACCCAACTCGGGTACAGCCTGACGTCGCTGATCACTCCATGATCTCGAGGAACAAGTTTGCGCGCGATAACCATCAGCGGGAGCAGCACAGCGTTCCAGTAGGAGATGTACACCGGACGGAACCCGACCGCCGTTAGCAAATGGCGAAGACCCGTCGCGGTATAGCGCCGAATATTGCTCACTGCTACATCGTGCCGCGACAGCATCCAGCGATAGGCGGGTAGATTGAGGATGAGCCAGCCGTTCCGAGTCAGACAGCGATAAAATTGCCGCAGAGCACGACGTTCGTCGACCCCTTCGTGGCATAGGACATCGGCGCTGAAGATGGCTGCAAGAGCATCATCGGCGAACGGCAGGTCGTTGATCGAGCCCGCGCACACGGGCCGACCGCTCTTGATAGCCGCACGTGTACAGGCCAGGCGATCGAGATCCAGCCCAACCACGGGACTCCCGCAATACTCAGCCGCCAATCGCGAAAGCAACCCCCCGGTCCCGCAACCGGCGTCCAGGATGGGGAGATCGAGCTTATCGAGCGCTGATTTCTGCGCAGCGATGAGCAGGTTCGCGTGCATCGCGGCGAACCACCACATCCGGTCTTCGATGCGGTAGAGCTTGTCGTATTCGGAGGGTTTCACTCGAGTTCTTTTTCTACGGCGAAGATTGCGAACCTATCGGCAGCGGTGATCCGTGGACCGTCCTCGAGGGCGATGCCGCCGATACTTGCTTGGCGGCCTGTTGCTCCGCGACGAGATCGCGCCGATCCAGCACCAGAGAGAGGAGGGCACCCATTCTCTCGACCCGGTAAACCGGCCGACCAGGCAGCGAGCGTTCGCAGTTGTCCTTAGTGAAGGCGATAAAAAAATCTGCACGGGCGCGATCGCGGACGAACCGAAAATTCGGGGGGAAATAATAGCCCGCGGAGATCGGCGGCCCGCAGACCGCGACCGAGAATTCGTGCTCTTCGAAATCTGCGCCGTACTCGGCGAGCAAATAATCTTCGAGCCCGTGCACCGCCTCGGCATAAGAATTGGCCCAGTAATCGAGCTTGAACTTGCGCTGGGCGCCCTCGACCCCGCCAACGAAGGCATTGTAGTAGACATATTGATCAGGATGCAGCATCGCCATGATCGAAATATGCGCGCAGCCATAAAGAGCGAGCACGCCCCAGATTGGCCGTCGGTACGGGAACCGTGACAACCACACGAGACCCCTGTCAGCCGCAACTGCCGCCGCCACGGCTATCAGTGGTAGTACAAAGATGAAATGGCGCATGCCGTCAAACAGCACGGCCTTGATGGCTATAGCATACGCGACCGGGAAGACGACCCCGATGCCGAGGACGAAGCTCGCGAGCGCCTGCTGCCTGCTCAAGCGGAAATCATCGCGCCAAATTGCGACCACCGCTGCTATGGGCGCACAAATTAACAAGACTAGAACGAGTTCCGGCAGCGCGAGGGCGATGTAAGTCGGAAGATAAGTCCACGGCAGGTCGCTCGCTGGAACAAACTGGCCGTCGAACAACGTGTAAAACGGGAAACTCTGATGTGAGAAGAAGGCAAGAGCACGCAATGGATTCTCGATCGGGTCGGTCTGTGCCCACGGCCAGAACAACAACATGACAGGATAGGCAACGGCTACGACCGGGAGGAGAACTCTCCAGAAACTGACCCAAGCGGTGCCAGCCAGCACGCCGATCCGGTTGGCGGCGACGGCGCGCCAAGTCCCGTCCACCGCCAGCAGGAGGCTTAAATAGCACATCAGCAAAAGGCCGCCGATCCGCACACCCATCGTCATACCGATCGCCGCACCGAGTTTGGCCAGCGTCCGTAACGGCGGCCGGGGAAGCGTCGGGACGATCCGGATCATGTAGTAGGTGCCCCACACCATGCCGACTGCAAACGGTATGTCTTTTGGATTATTGAACATCTGCCCGTAATAATTCGGGATCGAAATCAGCAGCAGGGTGGCGATAAACCCGGCGCGAGGGCCGGCTACCTCGCGGCCTAGCTTTCCGCACCCGATCAATCCTAGGATTCCCACCAAGCCGTTCAGCAGATGCCGGGTCTCGTACACGCCTATTGGCGAGACACGGTTCAGCGCTGCCGCGGCCATGTCGAACACTGCGCCGTAGTTATAGAGGTCCCGCCAGTGCAGCGCAGTCTTGTCGCCGAAGAAGGATACATAATAGTCGAGGACAAAATTCCCGTACCAGTTGTGGACATCCTCGTCCCAGGTGACGCCGTAGTCGCGGAAAGTGGACAGCACTAGGGCGATGCCGACCAAGACGACACCAAAAGACAGCAGGTCCCACAATGCTGCTGCGTCGATCTGCTGGAACGAAGGCGCGTGATCGGCGAGACCCGTCTTGGCAACGTGCTTGGCAGTAAGTCTGGCAGTGAGCCTGGTTGTCAAAACGCCCATGCTCCGGTTCCTGGCGCGTCGCCGCTGTAGAGCTTGGTCGGAAATGGAATTGCTAAGTGCGTGGTTGCCAGACCCGCCCTTGGCGTCGTGCGGACCACTCTCGCGCTAGGCCGCTCTCCCTTGCGCGGAGCATCCGAGAGTTGGCTGGCCCCGGCTGGCAAGCCAAGGGGTGATCGGCTCACAACCCGCAATCCGCCAATAGCGCGCCAAGAATGCGATCCCCCGCGAAATATTCCCTGGCCAGTTCGCGCGCGGCTCGACTGTTGCCTGGATAGTCCGCGGCAACCGCGTCGATGCCGGCAAGTGCCTCCTCATAGTTGGAATACTCGAGCAAACCGACCCCTACCGGGTAAAATTTGCTGAAACCCGTGCGCATGGTTATTACCGGCCGGCCAGCCGCGAGATAGCAGACGCTACGATCGCTGAACCACCCGCTGTTGGGTCTCACATAAATATCTTTCGCCACTGTAAGCTCGCCGCGGGAACCGGCGATGAAGTTGCGGTACGACCGCATACCGGCCGAAATCGGGCGCGGATCGACGAGGCCCCACCCGCCGGTAGTGACGACGGCGCGCACCCCATCATCCGGCGGCAGCATGGCCATACGAAAACAGGTTCCCGGCCGATGTCTCGGCAAGTCGAGAAATCTGAGAAAGTTCACGTGCTTCGACCAAATATAGCTCGAGCCGCCGTACTCGATATTCTTGCCCTTGTTCTCCCAGGTGGCGATGGTCGTGAAGCAGGACGGTGCGTCGTGCGATTCAGGCCACAGGTCGACATCCACGGGAGGCCGGGTCGGGCGCCATGAAACACCGCACAACGGCACCGGACAGTCGGGGGAGCCGAGATTCTCGCCGTAGGTGAAGAAATGAGTATGCGCATCCAAATAGGCGCGCGATTCTCGATCGGCAGTCGCGTATTTGATTTGCTCGTACACGGGGTCAGTGTCGATCATGATCCGAATCGGGCAGGCGAGATGCTCGTCCCGCAATCGCGTCGCGCCGCAGAGATTGATGAGAGCATCTGCTTGCCGATAGAGGGCGCGCACTTGGCTGTGCGACAAGCCGTAATGCACATCGTGAATTGCGTCCCAATAGGACCAGCGCCGACCGAGCCCATATTCCTCCATCGCCTGCTTTAGAAAACGAACGTTGTAGTCGCACGACATGACGACGCTGTTCGCATGAGGGTCGAAGGGATTGGCGCCGCCATCCTCGATGTACCAGCATCGGTATCCGAGCCGTTCGAGCCCGACTAAGTAGTGCATGGCCTGCCAGGCAATGCCGGCCAGCGGCATCTGACCGGCAAAATGCAGAACGATGATGTCGCCGCGCTTGGTCACGATCGCATCCGCAAAGCGGTTTCGGGTAGTTCGCCGACAACGGTCGGCTCGGCAGGTGCCTTCCATCTGCGTCATTGAACCTTTGAAAGTATTTGGGGAAACCCCAAATTGCCTGGGGTTGCCCCGACGCGACCCACGTGTTAGGCAGAACGATGATCGACAGCATCCGGGCGTGGATCAGCGGCAGTTGGCCGGATCACCGGGAGGAAACGGGCGGGCAGGAGGCGTTGCAGCTCGCTTTGGCGGCTCTGCTGGTTGAAGCGGCGAACAGCGACGACCGATTTGACGAGGCGGAGCGCGGCATCATCGCGCGCTTGCTGCAAAGGCGCTTCAGCCTGTCCCGGTCCGACGCGGATGAGCTGCTCGCGGCCGGACAGGCCGCCGCTTCCGAATCCGCCGAGCTGTTCCACTTCACCCGGATCATCAACGAGCGGCTCTCATTCGAGGAGCGGATCGAGCTCATCGAGATGCTATGGGAGGTTGCCTATGCGGATCGAGTGCTCGACGAGTACGAGGACAGCCTGTTGCGCCGCATCGGCGGACTCATCTATGTGCCGGACCGCGAGCGCGGCGAGGCCCGCCTGCGTGTGCTGAAGCGGCTCGGCCTCGACCAGGCGCTCTGATCCGTTCCCGCGGCGAAGGCGCCCGAAATTCAGGAGAAGAATCGAAGACCATGACCTATGTTGTCACCGAAGCCTGCATCCGTTGCAAATATATGGATTGCGTGGAGGTTTGCCCTGTCGACTGCTTTTACGAGGGCGAGAACATGTTGGTGATCCACCCGGATGAGTGTATCGACTGCGGGGTGTGCGAACCGGAATGCCCGGTCGAAGCGATCATCCCCGATAGCGAGCCGCCGGCAGAGCGATGGCTCGAGCTCAATCGCCAGTACGCGGCGAGCTGGCCGAACATCACTCGAAAGAAAGCCTTTCCGGCAGATGCTGACGAGTTCAAGGATGTCACCGAAAAGTACGACAAATACTTTAGCCCCAATCCCGGCGGAAGCTGAAGACGGCATCGCGTTGTTAAGGCCATGGGCGATCGGGAGCGACCGCGGATTTGCGGAGGGGATATGCGCCCACCGGCTGGTATGAGGCCCCTTTTTCATGGTATTGAAATCGTGGTGCTGTTGCCCGTTGACCATGCGTGCCGCGCTCGTGATCGAGTGGCGGGTGTGACCGTCGCCCAGTCTAGCGACCAACAGAAGCGTCCCGGCAGCGCCAAGTGGGTCGATTGTGAGAGACGGATATGAATTCTGAGAAAGCCCCCTTTGCTACCGGTGATCTCGTTGTCTATCCGACCCATGGGGTCGGCAAGATAGTTGCGATTGAGACGCAGGAGATCTCGGGTCACACGCTCAGTGTGTTTGTGGTGCATTTCGACAAGGACCGAATGACCCTGAGGGTGCCGCTCGCCAAAGCCAAGGTGTCCGGCCTGCGGCGGTTGTCGAGCCACAAGGAAATGGACGCCGCACTTCGGAAATTGCGCGGGCGATCGCGTGCCAAGCGGACGATGTGGAGCCGGCGAGCCCAGGAATACCAGGCGAAGATCGCCTCCGGAGACCCTGGTTCCATCGCCGAGGTGGTTCGCGATCTTTTTCGCAACACCGGCCAGCCGGAGCAATCCTACAGCGAACGGCAGATCTATCAAGCGGCTCTCGACCGCCTGGTGCGCGAGTTTGCCGCCGTCGAGCGCATCGACGAGTCCACTGCAACCCAGCGGGTCGAGCAACTGCTGACGGCCTGAACGTCAAGGGTGATGAGGTCCGCGCCGGACCGCGGAGCAGGGGCATCTGGGCCGGACAAAAGATTTGCCCCGTTGCGGGCCGCCGGGCGGGTCTGGGCTATCGCCGTCATTCATGGTGAGGCGCGGCGCCTCGCCCAGCTGCACGACGGTATCAGCGAACGCTTCCATGAGGGCGACCGGGTCGTATATCTTGGCAATTATCTCGGGCGTGACGGCGCGGTGCTCGACACCATAGACGAGCTCCTCGACTTTCGGCGCCGCGTTCTCGGACGCCCGGCTGGCGGCGCCTGCGATGTCGTCTTTCTGCGCGGGGCGCAAGAAGAGATGTGGCAAAAGCTGCTTCAGCTCCAGTTTTCGCCCAACCCGGGCGAACTCCTGCATTGGATGGTCCGAGCGGGCATGGAGACGACGATTTCGGGCCTATGGCGGTGACCTGCGGCAAGGGTTTGCGGCGTGCCGCGACGGCGCCCGCACGATCACCCGGTGGACCAGCGCCTTGCGCAGCGCGATGAATGCGTCGCCGGGTCATACCGAGCTGTTTACCGCCCTGCGGCACGGCGCCTTGACGGAGGATCGCGGTCTTCTCTTTGTCCACGCCGCGGTCGACCCGTCGCGGCCACTTGCCTCACAGGGAGACGCCTTCTGGTGGGGGCGTGAGGACATCCTCGAACTGAGGTCTCCGTTTGAGGGGTTTAGGCGCGTCGTCAGAGGAGTCGACCCCGACCGCCGCGGTGTCGTCGAACGCGAATTTGCCGTGTCCGTGGACGGCGGCGCCGGCCAGGGCGGCGGGTTGATCGCTGCCTGTTTCGGCCTCGACGGTGCTCTCGTCGACATCGCCGAGGCGTGATGCGCTCTTAAGTCTCGGGTCGGCCTTCCGGCACCTCAGACCGCCGTATAACCGCCATCGACGAGCAGATCGCTGCCGGTAACAAAGCTCGACGCGTCACTGGCGAGAAACAGCGCGGCCGCAGCAATCTCTTGCGGTCGGCCGAGGCGGCCCAACAGATGCTTCGGGCCGAGGGTTTGCCGACCCGTCTCAAAGCTGCCGCAGCGTTGCAATGTTCTCTGCGTCTCCACCCCTCCCGGGGAGAGTGTGTTGACCCGAATGTTCTGTACGGCGTGATCGATGGCCATGACCTTGGCGAGCTGGACCAGCGCGCCTTTGGTCGCGCAGTAGGCGGCGCGCCCCGCGCTGCCGACGCGAGCGAGCTGTGAAGCGATAAAAATGATCGAGCCGCCGCCCCCCTCGATCATGTGCGGCAGCACCGCGCGGCTCAACAGGAATGCGCCGGTCAGGTTCACCGCCAAAACGCGATCCCAATTGGCAAGGCTCGTCTCGAGGACGGTGCCGCTCGGATCGTGAGGAGCGGCACCGCTCACCAAGATGTCGACCCGCCCGAACGCCTGGTGCGCCGTCGCCGCGGCAGCTTCGGTATGCGCCTGAACGGAAACATCGCAGGGCTGGGCGATTGCAACTCCTCCGGCATTTCGGGCGAGACGCGCGGTTTCTTCCGCCGAGGCCGCATCGATGTCGCAGCAGGCTATGGGGGCGCCGGCTTCGGCGAAGGCGAGACAGATCGCCCGACCGATACCGCCGCCGGCGCCGCTGACGAGCGCGACCTTGCCGTCGAGCTTCATCCGAGTCCTAATCCGGGCGGCTAAAGCATCACCGTGCCGCCGTCGATCGCGATCGTCTGGCCGGTGACAAAGCGGCTTGCATCCGAGACCAGCCAAATCACGGCGCCGACGAGGTTGGGCGGCGTCAGGTTGCGCTGGATTGACTGTCGGTCTTGATGACCTCGAGCGCGCGGCCGGCCTTGTCGCCAAAGAACTCCCGCGTGCCGTCGGTCAGCACCGCGCTGGGCGCCAGGGCATTGACGCGGATGCCATCCCGCCCGAGCTCACGGGCGAGCCCCGGGTCAGGCCGATCACCGCCGCTTTCGAAGTCGTATAGTGGAGTGCGAACGGCATGCCGTAAGTCGCGGCGAGCGAGGCGAGATTGATGATGCTGCCGCCTGCAGCTTGCCGCATCGCTGGCACCACTGCCTTGCAGCAATTCCAAATCCCGTTGACATCAACCGCCATGGCGGCGTCCCAATCCGCTTCGGCTATCGCGTCGAAGCGTCCGCCGCGCAGTGCGCCATACAGCTCGAACGCGCCGCCAGCTTCGCGCGGGACGACCGGCCCGAGACCAAACTTGACAAGTTCGCGACACTCTTTGGGCCAGCCGCAGAGATCGGCGACATTTCCCTGCTTCTTGAGCTGCTGTCGTTACCCGGCAGTGGGCGCTTCCCGCCCGCTCGATCTGACGCCCCAGCGCAAGAAGGAGAGGACACTGGCGGCGCTGTTGCGGCAGCTCGAAGGATTGGCCCGAACGCAACCGGTACTGATGATCTTTCAAGATCTGCATTGGATCGATCCAACCTCACGCGAACTTCTCGACCTCATTCTCGCGCGGATCGACCATCTGCCGGTCCTGCTGGTTGCTACTTTCCGTCAGGAGTTTGAGCCGCCCTGGGTGGGCCAGCCCCATGTCAAGGTAATAGTGCTGAAGGGGCTCGGACGGAGCGACGGTGCGGCGATGGTCCAGCGGCTCGCCGACGAGGCTCCTCGCTGCCCCAGGATGTGATAGCCCAGATCGTGTGCGCACCGACGGCGCGCCGCTGTTCGTCGAGGAGATGACCAAGGCGGTGCTCGAGCCGGCATCGCGCGCGGCGGGAGACCGCAGTGTCGGTGCCGTCGGCCAGGATGGGTGTGCCGGCGACGTTGCAAGCTTCGCTGATGGCCCGCCTCGACCGGCTCGGCTCGGCGGCAAAGGGCGTCGCCCAGATGGGCGCCGCAATCGGCCGCGAATACTCCTACGAGCTGGCGGCGGCGGTCGGCGAGACCTCGGAAGAAAAGCTCCAGGAGGCACTCCGAGGGCTGGTCGATGCCGGCCTGGTCTTTCAGCGCGGAGCGCCGCCGACGGCCGAGTACCTGTTCAAGCACGCGCTCGGGCAGGAGGCCGCCTACGGCACCCCGTTGCGTCGCACTCGGCAGCAACTCCATGCCCAATTGCCGAAGCTCTGGAAACTCATTTCCCCGACATTACGGACAGCCAGCCCGAGCTCCTTGCGCAGCATTACGCCGAGGCCGGACTAGCCGAAAATCTGTCGACTATTGGGGCAAGGCCGGTCGGAGGTCCGCCGCCCGTTCGGCGTTGATGGAGGCGGCCGCGCAATTGCAAAAGGGGCTGGACAAGCTGTTGCCCGATACCCCGGAACGCCGGCGACGGAACTCGAATTTTGCTGTGAGTTGGGCGCAGTGTTGTTCGCCGTCAAAGGACGCCGCGCCGGAGTAGCCCAGGCCTAAGCCCGCGCTCGCGAGCTGTGGGAGCGACTGGGTTCTCCCTCGGAGTTCCTTCAGGTTCCCTAGGGCTGTCCCGCTATCACATGTTCCGGGGCGAACTCGATCTGGCGCAGCGTTTAGCCGAGGATTTGTTGCGTCTGAGCAATCAGCGCAACGATTTCGGCGAGCTCGTTCTCGGTCACAGCTCCTCTGGCGCGAGCCTGATGCTTGCGGGCAAGTTTGCGTCTTCCCGATCGCATCTGGAAGAGGTGATTGCACTTTACGATCCATCCTCCCTCCGTTCGCTTGTCCATCGGGTCGGACTGCACCCGCACGTCGTATTACATTTTGGTTAGGAATGGTCCTCTTCTGTCTGGGCTTTCCCAATCAAGCCTCGGCACAGAGCAATGCAGCAATCGCGGAGGCTCGGAGACTGGCTCACCAGCCGTTGTTGGGCTGGGAGTTTGGTTATTGGCGCGAGGCTGCTGTTGCTTGTCGGAGAAAATGCAGCCCTAGATGAGCGGGCGGCGAGCTGATTGCGGTGGCGACCGAGCAAAGTTTCCCCTTCTGGCGTGCGGCGGGAACGATCTTTCGCGGCTGGGTCAAGGTCAGGAAAGGCGATGTGACGGACGTAATATCTCTCTTGCGCAGCGGTACTGCGGTCTTCCGCGCTACGGGCGCGGAATTTTTTGTGCCCCATAATATCGCCCCTCCTAGCCGGGGCATGTGAGATCGCAGGGCAAATTGAAGAGGGTTTGACCCTTTGGATGAGGCATTACAGGTCGTCGAAAGGACGGGGGAGCGCTGGTTTGCAGCGGAGCTGCACCGGCACAAAGGCCGGCTGCTGCTCCGGCAAGAGCATTCCGAGGCCGCTGAGGAATTGTATCGCAAAGCTCTGAGCATCGCGCAGGAGCAGGAGGCCAAGCTCTGGGAGTTGCGCACCGCGCTGAGCCTCGCCCGGCTGCGCCGCGACCAGGGCCGCCGCGACGAAGCCCGCGATCTTCTCGCGCCGGTCTACGGCTGGTTCACCGAAGGGTTCGACACGCCCGATCTGAAGGAGGCGAAAGCGCTGGTGCTGGCGTCGGCATAGAACGCGCAAAGCGTTGCCCGGTTCGGTGGATGCTCCGGCACAAGGGCACCTTGAGCCGACGGAACCACGGGCGAACGTGCCAAGGCGAACGAGATTGCATCGTCGCGCTAAGCGGTGGCCGCAATGAATTGCGGCTTTGCAAAGCCCGAATATCAGAATAAGGTCCCGTCGCTGAAGATCGAGAGCGGTGGGGCGCCGTCGGGGCGGCGTTCGCGCGCGATTTCCCGTCCGGCCACCCAGCTGCCGCCTTCGAGGACGCGGGCGAGCGGGAACTCCTCGGCGCTTTTGCCGAGGCACTCGCGCACCCCCACAGCGAGGCGGTCGAGCAGCGCGACGGTCAGCGCCCGCCATTCGACGACGGGCTCGCTCGGTGCCTCGAGGGGGCGCCGCAGGAGCGTCGGGTCGCGCGGCTCGACGATGCCGCAATCTACAAAGAGGCCGCCGTTGCGGTATTCGGCGAGGCCGGTGAGGCCGTCGATGTCGGTGACCCGCAGCCCTGCCGCCGTCAGCGGCTCGACGAGCGAATAGGTGAGCCATTGGGTGAGCTTGTGGAACGGTACGAGCCCCTCGCCTGGTACTGCTGGATGCCGGCCACAATCGCCGAGCGGAACGCCCTCCAGACTGATACGTCCGGGCCAAATCGGCCCGAATACCCGCAGCAGGGTGCGCAGGACTTCGGGGGCGGTCAACTCTTCGCGTCGGGCTGCCCAGTAATCGTAAAGGTGCCCCGGGCGCGCCGCGGTCCCGAATAAGGCAGGGTTGGCAGCGCAGACCTCGCCCGCGCGGCGCAGCAAGGCCGCGCGTCCTTCGATCCCGGCGAGCTCGTTTCCCGAGGCGTGCTGGAAAGCCGGGGCCAGGTCCTGCGGGGTGATCCGTGACAGCGCTCCGGCATCGGCCCGCCATGGATCGGCGGGATCCGCGGAAAAAAGCCCGGCCTGCATCGCGCGCAGGCTCGCAACCGCGAGGCCCTCGGAACGTGAGAGGATCTGGCCGGTCTCCGCCTCGTGAAAGCGCCAGCGGGCGCCCGCTCCGGCATCGAGCAGCACGGAGACGACGGCCAAATCGATCTGGGCCCGAGCCACCTCGTCCGGCGCGACTCCGGGCGCGGCCTGCGCCGCCCGGTCGACCCCTCCGGCCGAGAAATGCCGCCATCGGCTATGGTAGGGCACATCGAGATCGGGATGGCGCCGTCGCGTGACCTCGACGACGCGGCGGACCGCTTCGTCCAGCCGCGCCATAACGAGCCGAAAATGCCGGGTCTCGCCGCACTCGGCAGCGGCAAGGACCATGCCGCAGCGGTCCCGGACGGCCGCCGCGGTCAGCAGTTCCGAAGGTTCGTCAGTCGTCGAGAGCACGACCCCTGATGCCGCTGCGCTCCTCGGGGTCGGGAATCCCCGCCGGCGCAAAGTAGCCGGCGGCTTTCTTTGCCTCGATTTCGACCGCGGCGTCGAGCGGCACCAGTCGGTCCGGGATCGCGACCTGCTCCACGACCTCTATTCCCTGTCCCGTCAGCGCGTCACGCTTCAGGTTCGACATCGACACCCAGCGGTCTATCCGGCGGATGCCGAGCCAGTGGAAAACGTCCGGCATCAGCTCCTGAAACCGCATGTCCTGCACGCCGGCTACGCATTCGGTGCGGCGGAAATAAGTGTCCGCGCGGTCGCCGCCGGATTGGCGCTTGCGGGCATTGTAGACGAGGAATTTGGTGACTTCGCCGAGCGCCCGCCCCTCTTTGCGGTTGTAGACGATGATCCCGATCCCGCCCTGCTGTGCGGTCTCGACGCAGACCTCGATCCCGTGGACGAGATAGGGGCGGCAAGTGCAAATGTCCGAGCCGAATACGTCCGAGCCGTTGCACTCGTCATGGACACGACAGGCTATGACCGTGCCGGGCTCGGCGAGCTTCTTCGATCTCGCCGAAGAAATAGACGGTCATGCCGCCGATCGGCGGCAGCAAAACCTCGATGTCGGGTCGGGTCACGAGCTCGGGGAACATCCCCCCGGTCTCCTCGAACAGGGTGCGCCGCAGATCGGCTTCGGCGACCCCGAAGCGGGCGGCCAGTCCGGGCAAATGCCATACCGAATCGATAGCGGCCTTGGTGACGCGGATCTCGCCATTGTCGAGCAGAACCTCGCCGTCCGGCAGCAAGGTCCCGTCGGCGAGAAGCGGGCGCAGCTCAGGCGTCGTAATTCGCGCGCGAGTGACCGCGATCGTCGGACGTACGTCGATGCCGGCACGGATGTGTTCCGCAAAGACCTCGCCGACGAGATGGCCCCACGGGTCGAACGAGACGATTTTCGCGGGATCGCCCCATTGGGGATGCGGTCCGATCAGCGTCGCCGGCGCGGTATCGGTGAAATCCGGCCGATGGTCACGCGCCAAGGCGCGCGTCGCCACGGCAAGCGCGCGATAAACTGCGTAAGCCCCGGAGTAGGAACCGACACCGTTGCGGTACCGCGGCTCGGCGGGGCTCGCCACGACCGGCCCGCGTTCGGCTGGCGTGGACGCGCCCCAACACAGTGGAATAGCACCGCGGCCAGCGGTTCCAGGATGCGAAGTCAGGCGGATATGACGCGGTGCGGAGTGCTCCATGGGCTTTTCACGCGGGAAAGATCAAAAATGGAGAGCGAAACGGGGTTATCAACAGCCCGCAACTCGGGGGCGGCTCGCCTCACAATGGTGTGAGAGGGTCGAAAGAACCTCCAAAATCGGTTCCGGCATACTAAGTTAGATCTGTTTTCGTTCAGTTCCGGCGATGGTCCCCATGACTGAGTTGCCTTCGCAACTGGATCCGCGCAAGTTTCAGGATCCCTTCCTGACCGCGAAGGGCGAGCGGCGGGCGCAGGTTGCCCTCAAATCGCTGGACACGCTGTGGTTCAACACCGGTACGCTGTGCAACCTGACCTGCCAAAATTGCTACATCGAGTCCTCGCCCAAGAATGACCGGCTGGCCTACCTGACGGCTGCTGAAGTTGCCGAATATCTCGACGCGATCGAAACGGGCGGTTTCCCGACGTCGCTGATCGGCTTTACCGGCGGCGAGCCTTTTATAAATCCCGAGCTGCCGGGAATGCTCGAGGATGTCCTTTCCCGCGGTTTCCGCGCGCTGGTTCTGACGAATGCGATGAAGCCGATGGCGAAATGCAAGCCTGCACTGTTGAAGCTCAGGGACCGCTTTGGCGACCGGCTGACGATCCGGGTCTCGATCGACCACTACGGGCCGCAGGTGCACGAGCTGGAACGGGGCAAACGCAGCTGGCGACCGACGATCGAGGGGCTCCTGTGGCTGGCGCGCAACGGCTTCTCGCCGCATGTTGCCAGCCGCCGGCTCTCGGGACAGCCGGAAGCGGCGATACGCAGCGGCTTTGCCGGGCTTTTCGCCGAACTCGGCGTCGCTATCGATGCCGCGGATCCGGTGGCGCTCACGGTGTTTCCGGAAATGGATGCCGCCGCCGATGTTCCCGAGATCACCGAAGCGTGCTGGGGCATTCTAGGAAAATCGCCGGAGAACGTCATGTGCTCGACTTCACGAATGGTCGTGAAGCGCAAGGGCGAAACGCATCCGGTCGTCCTTGCCTGCACCTTGCTTCCCTATGATTCCCGGTTCGAGCTGGGCCGGACCCTTGCCGCGGCGAGCGGCGCCGTGCCGCTCAATCACCCGCACTGCGCCAAGTTCTGCGTCCTCGGCGGCGGCGCCTGCAGCCGCGGGTGAGGCAGCATCATTCAGGGACGGCCTCAGGACAGAGTTAATGCCGCGGTCTGTTTGAGGATCTCGGTCGAGCCATCCCAGATCATCCGCAGCGCGACAAAGGTGATGATCCCGAGCCCAACCCAGGAGATCCAGAAAAAGCGATCGAGGAGCTTGGCGATACAGGTCGAGGCGAGCCCCATCAGCGCCACCGAAAGGACAAGCCCGAACGCCAGCAGCCAAAAGTGATCGCGCGCGATCCCGGCAACCGCCAATACATTGTCGAGTGACATCGAAACATCGGCCAGGACGATCCGAGTGAGCGCCTCCGTCGAGGACGTTCGGTCCATGCGGAGCCGGTTGCCGCAGCACTCTGCCCCGCCCAAACCGGCCTGGTTATTGGTCTGGGTCTCGCGGATTTCACGATACATCTTCCAGGAGACCCAGAGCAGCAGCACGCCGCCCGCCAAAGTCAGACCAATCACCGCGAGCAGCTGCACGGCAAAATACGCAAAGCAGATCCGCAGGACGGTCGCGGCGGCGATACCGAGCACGATGACACTCCGCCGCCGTTCGGCCTGAAGACCCGCCGCCGCCATTCCGACGACGATCGCATTGTCTCCGGCGAGCACCACGTCGATGATGACTACCGACAGCAGTGTGCTCAGTTGATTAACGCCGATCAGCACCTTCGCCACATAATCACTGACCCGCGCACCGTCGAGACCGTCACAACGTAGAGAGCAGCTGATTTGCGCCTGGTGACGCGCCTTTCGGCCTTCTATGCCGCGATCTTTCTGGTGACGGGTATTCAGCTGCCGTTCTGGCCGGTTTGGCTCGCCTCGCGCGGCCTGACCGCGAGAGAGATCGGCGTCCTATTGGCCGCGGCGATCTGGGCGAAGGTGATTGCGACGCCGCTAATCGGCGCCCTTGCCGACAAAACAGGGGGGCGGCGAATGCTGATGGGGGCGCTCGCGGCTGTCGCTTTTGCCGCCTACGCGGGACTTTTGCCTGCGGGAGGCCTCCGGCTGCTGATCTCGCTCAATCTCGTCGCGCTGACTGCACAATCGGCGCTGATGCCCCTCGGCGATACGATCACCCTCGCCGCGGCCCGCGCAAGAGGCCTCGATTATGGGCGGATCCGCCTCTGGGGCTCGGTGAGCTTTATTCTGGCGTCGATCGCAAGCGGAACGGTGCTCGCTTCGTCCTCGGGAGAGCGGGTGCTTCCATTAGTGCTTGGCGCCTCTGGGCTCGTGCTGCTCGCGTGCCTCTATATTCCGACCATCCGCTCGGCTGGGGGTGCGGCGCGGATCGCGGGCGCCGCGCCGTCGCCGGCGATCGCAGGTTCTGGATTTTTATCCTTGCCGCGTCCGCTCTGCAGGCGAGCCACCAGGTTTATTATGGCTTCGGAACTCTCTACTGGCGCTCGCTGGGTCTCTCGGACACGACGATCGGCTGGCTTTGGGCGGAAGGAGTCCTCGCCGAAATCCTGCTCTTCTGGCAGGGCCGGCGGTTGCTCGCCCGGCTCGGGCCGCTCGGATTGATGGTGCTCGGGGGCGTCGCCGGCATCCTGCGCTGGAGCCTCGCCGGTGCGCTCACCTGGCTCCCGTTCATCGCGGCCCTGCAGCTTCTGCACGCCTTCACGTTCGGAGCGAGCCACCTCGGAGCCATGCACTTCCTGTCGCGAGCCGTGCCGATCTCGGCAGCGGCAAGCGCGCAAAGCCTCTATGCTGCATTGTCATCGGGCCTCGGCAGCGGCCTCGTAATGGTAGTCGCAGGAGCGCTCTATGCGGCCTATGGAGGAGCCGCCTACTCTTTTATGGCCGTGCTCTCCGCGGCTGGATTGGTGGGCGCCGTTGCATTACGCCGGGCAACCGATCAACGGAACTGGTAGCGCTATTGCGCTTCTAACTACTTCGAGCACCTCGGATGGACACCGTCTACCGCATGGGTAACCGCGTAATCGTGAAATGCTTTCGTGTCGAGCGTGCTGGCCAGCTTCAGCATCTCGGCCGACTGCTGGCAGAATTGCCCGGTCGGAATAACGGCTTGCTTGCGCGCCGCCTCGTTGGCGAGACTGGTTTGCCAGGTATCGAAGGCGCTCTTCGGGTTGCGCGCCCCAGTGCGGCGGAAATGGTCGATCATTGCGTTCTGGTAGCGCAAGATCGCGCCGGTGTTGCGCGCCCGAAATTGGCCATAAACGGTGTCCCGGCAAGCCGAGCTGATGACCATCAGATTTGTCTGAAACAGTAGCGCCTGCTCCGCCTCGACATCCAATGGCGAATAGCAATTCCGGTCGGCGGCCGACGCTGTCGCGACCGACGCGGCGGCCAGGAGGCCGGCAGCGAAAACAACTTTTTTCATCGCAATTCCCCCAACGATGTCCGCGAGCTCAACATAGCCAAGGAGCTCTCTCAATTTCAAGAGCAACAAAGCCGACTCTCGACAAATCTTAAGTACAAAGGGGTTTATTCTTTGCACGTAAATAAGGGACGATATCACCCAACCGATGATTGGATAGGATTGGGTGCGCCTTTACCCAAATGGTAGTGCCGAGCGAGAACTTGTGTCCAGAAGATCAGGAATTTGCAAACCTGGCGCTGGAGCTGGTTAAGCATCAGAATCCCGATCTGTCGAGAGGCGAGGATGGCTGGGATAATCGTCTTGTTCACCGATTTTGGTCTCGAAGGGCCCTATACCGGCCAGGTCAAGACTGTGTTGCACCGGATCGCACCCGGAGTCCCGGTCGTCGACCTATTTGCCGACCTTCCCCCGGCAAAACCCCAGCCGGCAGCCTATCTGCTTGCCCCCTATGGCGGATGGTTTCCGGCGGGCACGGTCATTCTCGCAGTCGTCGACCCCGGGGTGGGCGGGGAACGTGCTGCGGTCGTCGTCGAAGCCGACTCCCGCTGGTATGTCGGTCCGGATAACGGCTTGTTTGAGCTCGTCACGCGGCGCGCCGACCGGACCCGAACCTGGGAGATCTCCGTGCGGCCCGAGGCCCTATCGGCGAGCTTCCACGGTCGCGATCTGTTTGCTCCGGCAGCAGGGCGGCTCGCTCGCGGCGACCCGCCGGCCGGCCGGCTCCGTCCCGAGGGGATTCTCCGGCGTCCCGATTGGCCGGACGACCTTCCCGAAGTCGTTTACATCGACCGATTCGGTAACGCGATCATGGGCCTGCGGGCGGCGCTGATCCCGGAACGCGCGAGACTTGCCGCTGCCGGACGGGTTCTGGCGCGCAGGCGGACATTCTCGGACGTCGCTGAGGGTGAAGCCTTTTGGTACGAGAATTCGAACGGGCTCGCCGAGATCGCCGTGAATGCCGGACGGGCGGATGCCACGCTCGGCCTCGCCATAGGAACCCCGGTAGCGATCCTCCCATGAGCGGCTGACGCCGCTCTCAAGGCCGCGGGCTGACGATTTTAGCGCCCGGCGGAACCCTGAGCTGGCGACGTCTTTGCAACCTGTGAAACAGCCAAACGGCGACCGTGAAGGCGATAAACGCGATCAGCATGGCGAGGCTGAACGAGCGCACGAGGTGGCCGAGCACAGAGCGGAAGGCGTGTCCGACGAAATAACCGAGGGCGACGAAACACCCAGCCCACAGACCAGCGGCAAGGCAATTCAATATAAAAAACCGCTTCCAATGAACCGCGCTCAGCCCCATCGCAAATGAGGAGAAATTGCGTATGCCATAGATGAAGCGGAAAGAGAGAATAAAGCCGGTGTTGTATCGCTCGAGCCAATACAGAGCCAATTCGACGCCGTGTCGCCACTTCGGGAACCGATTGAGCAGGCGCAGCCCGAAATATCGACCGATCCAGAAATAGGTCTGATCGCCGGCGAAGCTGCCGAGCCAGGTGGCTATGAGCAGCAACGTTGGGTTGAGCACACCCTGCGCTGCGGCAAAGGCAGCAAACAGAACGAAGGTTTCACCTTCGAGAAAGGTCCAAATGAAAGCAATCAGATAAAAACAGTCGCCGTTCTCAGCGATCAGCCGGCTGATATCCATTCCCGACCCAGTTTCCTGCTTTATCCAACCGCCCCGGGCCGTAGCTGGAGCGCGCCCGCGATGCACTTTCGACGCGCGCATGCTATGGTTTTCCATGTTCCCGGTCGAGCGAATTCCCGCGTAACCGGAAGTCCGTCTCCGAGATCGATGGTTCGAGCAGAAGGGAGGAGAACACCGATGGCCGGGTTGTACTTCGAGGAGTTCGAAGAGGGTCAGGTCTTCGAACACGCGATCAGCCGCACCGTCACCGAAATGGACAATGTGCTCTTCAGCACATTGACGATGAACCCGCAACCACTGCATTTGGACGAGGAATTCGCCAAAAAGACCGAGTTCGGCCAGCGGCTCGTCAACAGCCTGTTCACCCTCGGTCTACTCATCGGCATCAGCGTCGGCGAAACGACGCTCGGCACGACGGTCGCCAATCTAGGGATGAGCGATGTTCGGTTTCCGAAGCCGGTCTTCCACGGCGACACGCTGCGGGCGCGAACCATCGTGAAGTCGAAACGGCGCAGCCAGTCGCGCAAGGACGCCGGGATCGTCGAGTTCGAGCATCAAGGGATCAACCAGCGCGGCGAAACCGTCGCGATCTGCCGGCGCGCCGGGTTGATGAAGTGTCGTTCGACGGAGGGGTGAATGCGCTCTCTGCTGTTTGTTCCCGCCGATAGCGAACGCAAGCTCGCCCGTGCCCCGCAATCCGGCGCCGACGCGTTGATCCTCGATCTCGAGGATTCGGTGGTTCCGGCGAATCGGCCGCTGGCGCGCCGTCAGTGCCTCGATTTCCTCGCCTGCACCGGCTCCGTCGATTTCCGCCGCTATGTTCGGATCAACCCGCTCTCGAGCGGCCCCGCTCTCGATGATTTGGGTGCGGTAGTGCCCGGGAGGCCGGATGGGATACTTTTGCCGAAATGCGTGCCCGAGGATTTGAGGACGCTCGATCACTACCTATCGGCCCTGGAGGCAGCTTCGGCGCTGCCGCCGGGAAGCATCCGCGTCATCGCCATCGCCACCGAAACCCCGGCCGCGATGTTTACCCTCGGCGGCTATGGCGGAGTGTCGTCACGCCTCGAAGCACTCACCTGGGGGGCGGAAGATCTGGCCGCGTGCATCGGCGGCAACAACCGCCGAGTTGAGGGTGTCTATGACGATGTTTACCGGCTGGCCCGATCGCTATGCCTGTTGGGAGCGGCGGCAGCGGGCGTCATCCCGATCGACACGATCTATACCGATTTCGAGGACGAGACCGGGCTCGCCGCCGAGTGCGCTGCCGCAAGGCGGTCCGGCTTTACCGCCAAGATGGCGATCCATCCGGCGCAGATCCCGATCATCAACCACGCGTTCGCCGTCAGCGATGAAGAACTCGCCTGGGCGCGCAAGGTTGTCCAAGCATTTGCGGCAAACCCCGAAGCGGGGACTATTGCCCTCGACGGAAAGATGGTCGACAAGCCCCACCTGACGCTGGCACGCCGGCTGCTGGGTTTGGATGCGGGGTGAGAGATGGCGGCCGATCCCGTTTGCTAGGCTGGAAAAGCATCCTACGGTTGACAGGAATGATCGTGAAATCGATTATCGGGGCACTCGCCGCAGCGATGCTGTTGGCGGCGTGTGCGCAAACACCGCCGCAATATTTCGGACCACAGATGGCATCGGCCTCAGGCGAGGTCGAGCAGCAGGCCAAGGTCAACCCGCAGGCGATCAACTCTCCGGAATATGCCATACGACCGCCGCTACCCGGCCAGCCCGGTTATCTCGATACGATCCGGTACATCGATAGCGGGGTCAGATATATCGACCCATACGCCGAATTCTTTATTTCTTACGATGGTCAAATGTGCTTTCGCGGATTGGTCAACCGCCAGCAGGCATATTTTGAAAATTATCAAAACTATTGGTGTATGTATCCAACTGCCGTGAACAATGTGGAAGCGCTCGAAAACGACATCAGTTATGTGGATACGGTGCGCTTGTGGTGCGTGCTGAAAGCGCCGCAATGTGCCCGCCGGGTCGGGTATCCTAATTTTCTGGATGACAGCGACTGGGTCGGGAACAGCATAGCGGCGCAAATCCGCCCCTTTAGAGAGCAGCGGAATGCGATCGAGTACCTCGTCTACCTGATGGGCGGGAACGCAGCTGGCCCCAAGGCCCTGCGATGAGATGATCCCGCACTCTCGCGATTTGCGGGAGGTGCGGGGGAGCGAGGCTTGGTCAACCGAGCCAGCCGGTCGCAAGGCCCGCGAGCAATACGGCGCCGAGAAAGGCGCGGTAGACGACGAATGGCCAGGCTGCGAAGCGTTCGAGGATGCGCAAGAGCCCCCAGATCGCGACAAAAGACGAGAGGCTCGCGACGACGAGCCCCAAGACTAGCACCGACCAGCCATGCGCATCGAGGCCGGCGTGCCGCAGCTCCGCCAATTCCTTGAGGCCGGCGAGCGCGATCGCCGGCAATCCGAGCAGGAAGGAGAAGCGTGCGGCGTCGTCGCGCTTGAAGCCGAGGAAGAGGGCCCCGGTAGAGTTCGAGCCCGAGCGCGAGACGCCGGGGATCAGGGCGCCGACCTGCGCGATGCCGACAACGAGGCAGTCGAGGAGCCCGACGCGCTCGAAGGGGCGCTGGTGGCGCGCCGCGATCTCCGCGATCGCGAGCAGCAGCGCCATGACGATGCAAGCCAGACCCACCACGACGAGGCTCCGCAGCGGCGAGCCGCAAGCATTGAGTGTCTTAGCGAGCGCAAGCCCGGCAATCCCGATCGGTATGGTGCCGATCACGATGCCGACAGCGAGTACGAATGAACGATTGTAGTAGTCGCGGCGTGCGATCGCCGCCAACGACCCGAAGACGAGGTCCCGAACGTCTCGCCAGAAATAGCTGATGATGGCCGCCAGGGCGGCGAGCTGCATAGCCGCCGAAAAGGCGGACCCCGGATCCGGCCAGCCCAAGAGCGCGGGTACAATGCGCATATGCGCCGTCGAGGAGATCGGCATCAGCTCGGTGATGCCTTGAACGACGCCCAACAGGGCCACCTTCGCATAGCCGAGGGCGACGAACCCCGTGTCGATGCCATTGGTACAACCACTAGCCACGCGATTACTTCGCTTTGAAATTCCGGGCTGGATCGGTGCGGGGTCAGCTGCGCCGGTGCGCGACCCCGCTCGCGGGAAAGCAGGGCCGTCTGGAGAAAAAGACTCGGTTGTACGCAGCTCTCCTCGCACAAGGCCCGATTCTCTTGGCCGGCTTGGCCCGGCCATCCACGCCTCTTTGCCGCTCGTCAGAGTGTGCGGCGAAGAGGTAGGTGGCCGGGACAAGCCAGGCCAAGCCCGGCCACGGGGAGCAACGGCCGTTCAGACGGCTCGAATGCACTCGATAAAAGTCTCGATTGAGCCGGTTTTCCGCCTAAACCGAGTAATACATCTGGAATTCGATCGGGTGAGGCGTGTGCTCGAAGGCGTACACCTCCTCCCACTTCAATTCCATGTAGGCCTCGATCTGATCCATGTTGAAGACGTCGCCCTTCAACAGGAAGGCGTGATCGGCGCGCAATTCGCCCAACGCCTCGCGCAATGACCCGCAGACTACCGGGATGTCGGTCAACTCTTCCGGCGGCAAGTCGTAGAGATTTTTGTCGATCGGGTCGCCGGGGTGGATCTTGTTCTGGATGCCGTCGAGCCCGGCCATCAGCATCGCGGCGAAGCCGAGATAGACATTGGCGGCCGGATCGGGATAGCGCACCTCGACCCTCTTGCCCTTTGGGCTCGATGTATAGGGGATGCGGCAGGCGGCCGAACGATTGCGCGAGGAATAAGCGAGCAGCACCGGCGCCTCGAAGCCGGGGATCAGCCGCTTGTAGCTGTTCGTCGTCGGGTTGGTGAAGGCGTTGATCGCCTTGGCGTGGCGGATGATGCCGCCGATGTAGTAGAGCGCCGTCTCCGACAAATCGGCATAGAGGTTGCCGGCAAAGACCGGCCGCTCGCCCTTCCACACCGACTGGTGCACATGCATGCCCGAGCCGTTGTCGCCCATCACTGGTTTCGGCATGAAAGTCGCCGTCTTGCCGTATTGGTTGGCGACATTCTGCACGACGTATTTGTAGATCTGCATATTGTCGGCGGTGCGTACCAGGGTGGCAAATTCAGCTCCAAGCTCAGCCTGCGCCGGCGCCACTTCATGATGATGCTTTTCGACCGCGAGCCCCATGTCGTGCATCACCGACAACATCTCGGCACGCATGTCCGATTGGCTGTCCACCGGCGGCACAGGGAAATAGCCGCCCTTGATCGGCGGCCGGTGGCCGGTGTTCCCGTCGGGAAGTTTCCTGTCGCTGACGTAGGGGCCCTCTTCGCTGTCGATCTCGTACATCGCCCCTTTCATCGTGGCGGAATAGCGAACATCGTCGAAGATAAAGAATTCGGCTTCCGGCCCGAAAAAGGCTTTGTCGCCGATGCCGGTCGCGACGAGGTGTTGCTCAGCCTTCTTTGCGATCGAACGGGGGTCGCGGGCATAGGGCTGCCCGGTCATCGGCTCGTGCACATCGCAAAAGATGATCAGCGAGGTCTGGGCGGCAAACGGGTCGAGGACCGCAGTCGAACAATCGGGCGCCAGCATCATGTCCGAGTCGTTGATCGCTTTCCAGCCGGCGATCGACGACCCGTCGAACATCACCCCGCCGTCGAGGAAATCCTCGCTGATCGTCCGTACGTGATGCGCCAGATGCTGCCATTTGCCGCGCGGATCGGTGAACCTGAAGTCGACGTATTTGACGTCGTGCTCCTTGATCATATCCATGACTTTTTGGGTATCAGCCATTGCAACTTTCCGTTCGATGTTTAACAGGGTTGAGGAGCACGAGACCGTCGCAGCGGCTACTACGGCGTAACTCAGATCGCGTCCGGACCGCGCTCGCCGGTGCGGATGCGAATCGCTTCCTCGATCGTCGTGACGAAGATCTTGCCGTCGCCGATCCGGCCGGTGTGGGCGGCCTGCTGAATCGCCTCCACCGCGCGCTCGACGAGCGTATCTTCCATGACCACCTCGATCTTCACCTTCGGCAGAAAGTCGACGACATACTCGGCCCCGCGATAGAGCTCGGTATGCCCTTTCTGACGACCGAAGCCTTTGGCCTCGGTGACGGTGATTCCCTTTATCCCGACTTCATGAAGAGCTTCCTTCACCTCGTCGAGCTTGAACGGCTTGATGATCGCCTCGATCTTCTTCATCGACTTCTCGTCTCTCTCAGCCAAGGCACCGACGACCTCGGCGCATTCAGAGCATAACCTATGCCAGTGTCGGTCGGCGACAGGACAAATCCAAAGTCCGGGCGCCCTTATAAGGGCTTGCCTATTTTTGCGCCAAGAATCTGCTGAACTCTTAATCGGACGGCTCAGCGCGTCGAGACGTTGCCGAGGAATTTTCGAATTCGATCGATCGCCTCGCCGATCGCCTCTCGGCTGTTGGCGTAAGAGAACCGCAAATACCCCTCGCCATATTCGCCAAAGCTGGTGCCGGCGATCGCAGCCACCCCGGCCTGCTCGAGCAGCTGCGCCTGCAATATTCGCGCGTTATGACCGGTCCCGGTGATATTGGGGAAAGTGTAAAAGGCCCCGCCCGGCTGCTGACAGCGAAAGCCGGGCAGCCCGTTTAACGCCGCGACGATCATCTCGCGCCGCTCGGCAAATGCTTTCACCATGCGGTCGACCGGCTCGCGCGGCCCCGTCAGCGCGGCAATCCCGGCGTATTGGGCGGCGGCGTTGACGCAGGAATGGCAATTGATCGCGAGCCGCTCGGCATGACCGAGCAACGCCTTGGGCCAAACTGCATAACCCAGCCGCCACCCGGTCATCGCATAGGTCTTGCTCCAGCCGTCGAGCAGGATCAGCCGGTCGCGCAGCGACGGGTAGCGAAGTAGGCTGACGTGCTCGGCGCCGTCGTAGAGGATTTCGCCGTAGATTTCGTCGCTGAGCACGGCGACCTGCGGGTGTCGCTCGAGCCCGGCGACCAGCCGGTCGAGCTGGTCCCGCGGCACTACGCCGCCCGTCGGATTGGCTGGGCTGTTGATGATGATGAGCCGGGTGCGTGGCGTGACTTTGTCGAGGACCTCGTCGGCTCTGAACGAGAAGCCCGCCGCCTCGTCCAGCGGGATCGGCACCGGCGCCGCTCCCGAAAACCGGATCACGCTCTCGTAAATCGGGAATCCAGGGTTGGGATAGAGGATCTCGACGCCCGGCTCGCCGAACATCAGGATCGCGAAGAACATCGTGACCTTGCCGCCGGGTACGACCAGGACCTGGTCCGGCGAAACCTCGACCCCGTGGCGGCGCAAGAGGTCGGCCGCGACCACCGCACGCAGCGGCGGGATGCCGTTCGCCGGCGTGTAACCGTGATGACCGTCAGCGAGCGCCTTGCGCCCGGCCTCGACAATATGCTCGGGGGTCGGGAAATCCGGCTGGCCAATGCCGAGATTGATGATCGAGCGGCCTTCTGCGGCGAGCGCATTGGCGCGGGCCAGCACCTCGAAGGCAGTCTCGGTCCCCAGCACACCCGTGCGTCCGGCCATCTGCAGCATCATCTCCTCCTAGCCGATTTTCGTTGCGCAGAAATTAGCGCGATCGAGATGCGTTGGCGATCGGAACCGAGGCCCCACCGCCCCGGCAGGAGTTGGGGTCCAGCACGTGAGCTGGATCGCACCTCGACAAAAATCGCCGGGCTTTGACGCCCGCCGCGAATTCGGGCAAACGGAATGGAACCGTTAGCGAGGGAGGCCACGATGGCGAAGATACCGGGCAAGATTACGGCGGCGGAGTTGCGCGGTCGATTTCGTTCGGCAGGCGAGATCTCGATCGTCGATGCGCGGGAGGAGGGCAGCTTTCACGAGCGGCACCTGCTGATGGCCTCGTGCCTACCATTGTCGCGGCTCGAGCTGATCGCGCCAGGACTGTTGCCGCGCCGCTCGGTGCCGATCGTCGTCTGTGATGCTGGCGAGGGCTTGGCCGAGCGCGCGGCGGCGCGGCTCATCGAAGGCGGCTATAGCGATGTCTCGGTGCTCGCCGGCGGGGTCGCAGCATGGGAAGCGGCCCGTTTCCCGGTCTATAGCGGCGTCCACGTGCCTAGTAAGGCATTCGCCGAAGTGGTCGAGCACGAATACGGCACGCCGTGGATCAGCGCCGAGGAACTCGCCGAGCGCCAGAAGCGCGGCGAGCCAATGGCGATCTTCGACAGCCGGTCCTACGAGGAATACCATTCGAACACAATCCCCGGCGCGATCAGCGTGCCCGGGGCCGAGCTGGTCTATCGCTTCCGGGAGCTGGTGCCGTCCCCCGACACTTTCGTCGTTGTCAATTGCGGCGGGCGGACGCGCAGCATCATCGGTGCGCAGTCCTTGATTGACGCCGGCGTGCCGAACCGTGTGGTCTCATTGAAAGACGGCACGATGGCGTGGCACCTCGCCGGGCTCGGGGTCGTGTCGGGCGCCACCGGACGCGCCCCGGAGGTCTCAGCCGAGGGTTTTGCCGCAGCGCGGCAGCGGGCCGAGGCCGTAGCGCGGCGATATGGCGTGCCGGTCATCGACCGCGCCACCCTCGCCGAATGGCAGCGCGAGGCCGACCGCCGCACCCTCTATGTGATGGATGTCCGCGACCCTGCCGAGTACCGCGCCGGGCATATGCCGGGTTCGGCGATGGCTCCCGGCGGCCAATTGGTTCAGGAGACCGACAGCTGGCTCGGCGTGTGGGGCGCTCGCGTCGTGCTCGTCGATGACACCGGCGTCAGGGCGCGCATGACGGCGTCGTGGCTGCGCCGCATGGGCTGGGATGCGGTGGTGCTCGATGGTGGGCTCGGGGGAGTGGAGCTGGAGCGCGGCATGCCGCCAGTGAAGAGCGACATCTTTCCGCTCTCCGGTCTCGAACCAGCGATGATTTCACCGTCTGAGCTGCACGCGAACCTGGCCGTCGTTGTTGATCTGGCGCTGAGCCGGCAGCATCGACAGGGTCACATTCCGGGCGCCTGGTTCGCGATCCGCGCTCGTCTCGCCGAGGAGCTCGATAAGCTCCCGACGCAAGGCGAGCTGGTGCTGACCAGCGACGACGGCACGATCGCCCGTTATGCCGCCGCCGAGCTCGGCTCTCGCCGCCCGGTCAAGGCGCTGGCCGGCGGAACCGCGGCGTGGAAGGCCGCGGGTCTGCCGCTCGAGACCGGCATGGGGCCGCTCGCCAGCGAGCCCGACGACATCGCTTTGTCCGCGCGCGACCGGCCGAACGACCGCGAGCGCTACATGCGCGAGTATCTCGCCTGGGAAATCGATCTCGTCAACCAGATCGCCCGCGACGAGGACTGCCGCTTCCGCCTCGCGGCTGTGTAGGATAGGAGGACTCTGGAGATGCGTTTTTCAAACCTGTTTTTTGTTCTGGCGGCGACCTGTCTCGCGACGGTGCGGCCGGTCTATGCGGAGGAGACCGTGAGCGGCCCAGTCTATCTCGTCACCTATTTCGAGGTTGCCCCGGGGGCGGCGGCGCAGGGCGCCGCAGCCGGACGGCAATACGCCGAGGCGAGCCGAAAGGAGAACGGCAATGGAGAGTTCGAGGTGTTCGAAGAGGTCACCCGCCCCAGCCGGTTTGCGATCCTCGAATCCTGGCGGGACAAGAACGCTGCCGACGCCCACAACGCAGGAGCGGCCGCGGCCGCGTTTCGCGGCAAGCTTCAACCGATTCTGATCGGCGGCTTCGGGGTTCGGCCCCATGGCGGCCTCTCGGTTGCGTCACCGGAGGCGCGCGTTCCTCGTGAGGCGCTTTATGTCCTGACCCATGTGGACGTATTTCCCAATTTCAAAGACCAAGCTATCGAGCTCGTCAAAGGGCAGGCGGAGGCCGCCCGCAAGGACGGCGGCAATTTGCGCTATGACGTGCTGCAGTGGGACGGCCACGCCAATCATTTCACTCTGGTCGAGGTCTGGCGCGACCGCAAAGCCTTCGATGCGGGCGTGACGACGCCGCAGAACAAGCAGTTCCGCGACAAGCTGACGCCGCTCGAAGGCGCCCTCTACGACGAGCGGCTGTACCAAGCGGTTCGTTAGCAATGCTTGCCGACCTTAGAATTTCCCTCTCCCCCCGCTTGCGGGGTGAGAGAGCGGGGTGAGGGGGGTGCGCGCCGCAGCATCGGAGCCGCCAATAGGCCACCTCACCTTCCCACGCCGGAGCCTGTCCTCGGGCCGCGCTACGCGCGGACCCGTGGGGCGCGGGCCCCTCCCTGTTCCCCGCAAAACGGCGGAGAGGGGCTTGACCACCGGCATCGCCTTGTTGGCCATGCTGTCGATCGCGAGAGCTGCGTTTCCTGCCGCGGTCGTGGCCGAGCACGGCATGGTGGTGTCCGCGCACCGGCTGGGCTCGGAGGTCGGGGTGCGCGTGCTTCAGGACGGCGGGAACGCGATCGATGCGGCGGTTGCGGTCGGCTATGCCCTTGCCGTCGTCGACCCTTGCTGCGGCAACATCGGTGGCGGCGGATTCATGACCGTCCATCTCGCCGACGGGCAGGAGACCTTCATCAATTTCCGCGAGACCGCCCCGATGGCGGCGACCGCCACGATGTACCTCGACGCCGAAGGCAAGCAGATCGACGATCTCAGCCGCCACGGATACCGTGCCGCCGCGGTGCCTGGCACGGTCATGGGGCTCGACCATGCCGCGACCAAATACGGCCGGCTACCGCGCGCCGCGCTGATCGCGCCGGCGATTGCGTTGGCGCGCAACGGCTTTGTGCTGAGCCGCGCCGACGCGGACATTCTCGATGCGAGGACGGACCGGTTCGGCCAGGACCCGGAGGCTGCGAAAATTTTTCTGCGGCCCGACGGCGGCGATTTCGAGCCAGGCGATCGTCTCGTGCAGAGGGATCTCGCAGCCACCTTGGAACTTATTTCGCAGCAGGGTCCGGAGGCGTTCTACAAAGGCCCGGTTGCGGCGGAGGTCGACAAGGCGAGCCGAGAGAATGCCGGGATCCTCACCGCCGGGGATTTTGCCGCGTACACGGTCACCGAAACCGCTCCATTAACCTGCACCTACCGCGGCTATCTGCTCGTATCGGCCCCGCCGCCGAGTTCGGGCGGTATCACGATGTGCGAGATCCTCAACATTCTCGAAGGCTATGACATCGCCGCGTTGGGATTTCGCTCGGCCAAGTCAGTGCACCTGATGATCGAGGCGATGCGGCGCGGATATCGCGACCGCAACACCTCTCTCGGCGACCCCGAATTCGTCGCGAACCCGCTGGAGCGGCTCCTGTCCAAGGACTACGCCGCCTCATTCCGCGCCGAAATCGCCCGCGGCGATGCCGAGAAGGGAGTAGGAGGAGGCGTGCCGCGCGAAAAATCCGAGACGACCCATTATTCGGTCGTCGATGGTGAAGGCAATGCCGTCGCGGTCACGTACACGATCAACGGTTCTTTCGGGGCTGGCGTCGTGGCGCCTGGCACCGGCTTTTTCCTCAATAACGAGATGGACGACTTCACGGTGAAGCCGGGCGCGCCAAACCTCTATGGTCTCGTCCAGGGCGAACCCAACGCGATCGCGCCCGGCAAGCGGCCGCTGTCGTCGATGACCCCGACCCTGGTCGAGAAGGACGGCAAGGTCGTTGTGGTGCTCGGCAGCCCCGGCGGCCCGCGTATCATCACTACCGTCCTCGAGACGATCATGAATATTGTCGATCACGGCATGGCAGCACAGGAGGCGGTCGACGCGCCCCGCCTCCACCACCAATCGCAGCCGGAAGATGTCTATTTCGAGCGCTCCGGCATGTCTCCCGAGGTGGGCACGCAGCTTACCGAGATGGGCTACAAGCTCGTCGAGCAACGGCCGTGGGGCGCGGTCGAATTGATCGAGATCGCCAATGGCCGGCTCCGCGGCGCCAGCGACAGACGGCTGCCAGCCGGCGCTGCGGCCGGATACTAACGGCGCGTATACCATAGTATTGCCACACCTTGCCGCCGTCAGACCCGGGAACCGGGGGTTTCCCTGGAGGTTTTACAGTCAGACCGTAGTTGGCTGCGGTTCGCAGCGTTAAGCGAGTTAGCCGCTCGGCGATCAACCGCCCGTTAACGCCGCTATCCCAGAGTAGGCGGCTCGTGCAGGCTGGTTGGCAAGAACATGCTCAGATCATCGATATTGCGGGTCGTCGATTTCTGCAATCGCTATGCAAAGTGGGTCATAGTGGTTGGAGTCGCACTGGCGGCGGCGTCATCGGTTTATACGGTGCGCCATTTCGCCATCAAAACAGACGTCAAGGACCTCTTCCCTCACAATCTGCCGTGGACGCAGCGGGCTGACGAATACATGAAAGCGTTTCCGCAACCGGAAATGCTCGTCGTTGTCGATGCGCCGACACCGGAGCTTGTCGATCAGGCATCGACGAAGCTCGCCGAGGCGCTCGCCCGTCGCGCCGACCGTTTCCGGGCGGTGTACCAGATGCAAGGCGGCCCGTTTTTCGAGCAGAACGGGCTGTTGTACCTGCCATCGAGCGAGGTGGCGCGGTTGACCGACGGTCTCGTCCAGGCCGATCCCTTGCTCCAGACATTGGCCGCCGATCCGAGCCTCAGGGGCGCCCTCGGGGGATTGTCTATGGGCCTGATGGGCGTGCAATACGGCCAGATCCAGCTGGACGATCTGGCGCGGCCGATGACGATGGCGTCCGACACCGTGCAGGAAGCGCTTGCCCGCCGGCCGGCGAGTTTCTCCTGGCGCGCTCTCGCTAGCGGCAAAGCGCAGACGCCGGAAGACTTACGCCATTTCATCGAGGTCGAGCCGGTGCTCGATTTCACAGCGCTGCAGCCAGGCCGCGCCGCAAGCGATGCGGTCATGCAGACCGCGCGGGAACTCCAGATGGCTGGCGATTATCAGGCGCGCGTGCGGTTGACCGGGCTGGTGCCGATGAACGACGACCAGTTCGCGACCATAAAGGCCAATGCCGCACTCAACGCGATCGTCTCGATTGGCGCGGTTCTCGTGATCCTATGGCTGGCATTACGCTCGGTCCGGATCATCCTGGCGGTTATTACCTGCCTGATCGTGGGACTGACGATTTCGGCAGCCTTGGGCCTTCTTATGGTCGGCGCGCTAAACGTGATCTCCGTCGCGTTCTTCGTGCTGTTCATCGGTCTCGGCGTTGATTTCGGGCTGCAATTCAGCGTGCGTTACCGCGCCGAACGTCACGAATACGGCGATCTGCGCGCCGCATTGCGCAGCGCCGCACGCAAGGCCGGGGCGCCTTTGGCGCTCGCCGCAGCGGCGACGGCGGTCGGGTTCTCGTCTTTCCTGCCGACATCCTACCGCGGGCTCTCAGAACTCGGGCAGATCGCCGGCTGCGGCATGATTGTCGCGTTCCTGACCAGCATCACTTTGCTGCCGGCTCTTCTGACGGTTCTGAAGCCGCCTCCCGAACCGCGGCCGATGGGGTTTGCCGCGCTGGCGCCGGTCGACTGGTTTCTGCAGCGCTACCGCATCCCGGTCATCGGCACGACGATATTTCTGGTAGCCGCCGCGTCACCCTTGCTGGCGTTCCTGCCGTTCGATTTCAACCCGCTCCACGTCCGAAACCCTGATTCTCCGTCAGTCGCGACATTCCTTGACCTGCGGCACGATGCAGCAACCGGGGCAAATGCGATCGAGGTCATGGCGCCCGATCTGCGTGCTGCCAATGCGATCGCACAGCGCCTCTCACCGCTGCCCGAAGTCGCGCGGACTATGACGCTCGATAGCCTGGTGCCTGCCGATCAGGACCAAAAGCTGAAGCTGATCGGGGACGCCGCCGAGACGATCGAACCTTCGCTCAATCCCGCCCAAACTGCTCCGCCACCGACCGATGCGCAGACCGTCGACGCCTTATCGACGACCGCCAAGACGCTGTCGGATATGGCGGACGATGACATGGATCCGGCGCGCAGGCGGCGCGGCGCCTTTCGGGGCTGCTGTTGCGACTGGCGAAAGCGGACCCCTCGGTTCGCGCCGATGTCGAAAACGCGGTCGCCGGCTCTCTGCAATTCTCGCTCGACCAGCTTCGGCAGGAGCTGCGGCCGGAGCGGATCACCGTGGCGAGCATTCCCGCCGAAATCAAACGGCAGTGGCTGGCGCCGGACGGGCGTGCACAGGTCGAGGTTCTCCCCAAGGGCGACCCGGACGATACCGCTGCGCTGCGTCAGTTCGTGACTGCGGTGTTGAGGGTCGAGCCCGCGGCGACCGGCCCGGCAGTGATGATGTTCGAAGCCGGCAATACCGTGGTGCGGGCCTTTGTCGAAGCCGGGATATTCGCGCTGGCGGCGATTGCCGTCCTGCTGTGGATCACGTTGCGGCGGATTTCGGATGTCCTCCTCACCTTGCTGCCGCTTCTCGTTGCCGGGGTGGTGACATTGGAGCTCTGCGTCGCTCTCGACATCCCGTTGAACTTCGCCAACATCATTGCGCTGCCACTGCTGCTCGGGGTCGGCGTCGCCTTTAAGATCTATTACATCATGGCCTGGCGCAGCGGAAAAACCTCGCTGGTCCAGTCGACCTTGACGCGAGCCGTGATATTCAGCGCCATGGCTACTGGGAGCGCATTTGGCAGCTTGTGGCTGTCCAGCGATCCCGCCACTTCCAGCATGGGCAAATTGATGGCGCTGGCACTCCTCTGCACAATGGCGGCGGCCGTGCTGTTCCAGCCTGCGCTGATGGGACGGCCGCGGATCAAGAGCAGCTGGGTTGTCCGTCGCGAAGCCCCGGCTGGCGTCGTGCCGCAGGCTGGGCCGCGCACCGCAGTCGAGACTTGGCGTGCTGAGCGCGAGTTGGAGGAGATGCAGGCGTCTCGGGATGCGCGCGAGAAATAACCGGCTGCCCAAAACGGACATGATGACGGGCCGGTCAAGCCTGGCGCTTGATAATTTACGCGCTTTTGTGATCCTGCTGGTGCTGTCGTTCCACTCGGTTCTGGCCTACCTGCAATTCCTCCCGGCCACGCCCTTTCCATTCGACAGCCCGCCCTATCTGTGGCGCGCCTTTCCGATTGTCGACAGCCATCGCTTCCTCGGATTCGATCTCTACTGCGCGTGGCAAGACGTCTTTCTGATGTCGTTGTTTTTCTTTCTTTCGGGACTTTTCGTCTGGCCGAGCCTCGGCCGCAGAGGGGCCGCGAGCTTCCTCCACGGCCGCATCCTGCGGCTCGGAGTGCCGTTTGTCCTAGTCGTGGCAATTTTGATGCCCCCGACCCTTTATGCGACCTATCTTCAGACGGCGAGCGATCCGGGTGTCTCCGCCTATTGGCGGCATTGGCTCGCATTGCCCTTCTGGCCATGCGGGCCGATGTGGTTTTTGTGGATGCTATTGGCCGCCGACTTCATGGCCGCTGCTGTGCATCGCCTCGCGCCCGGCTTGGGCAATCTGCTGATCCGCCTCTCATCTGCCGCCGAGGCACATCCGGCCCGATATTTCACCGGTTTTGTCTTCGCATCGGCGCTCGCCTATGTGCCGTTGGCCCTCGCCTTCACGCCCGCGGCTTGGTTCCAGCAGGGACCCTTCGCGTTCCAGCTCAGCCGCCCGTTGCATTATGCCCTCTATTTCTTTGCCGGCCTCGGGCTCGGCGCCGGCGGGGTCGAACGCGGCCTTCTCGAAGCGGACGGACCGCTGGTCCGCCGCTGGCCGGTCTGGGTCATTGGCGCCGTGGCGTCGTTGCTCGCCTGGATGGGGCTCACCGGGCTCACTATGGAGGGCGGCGCCTGGGCCTCGCTCGGCTTGCAGACCCTCGCCGATCTGAGCTTTGTCATCGCGTGTTTCGCCAGCTGCTTTGCCGTTCTGGCAGTCGCGCTGCGCTTCATATCACGGCGTTTGCAGTCGCTTGCCGGGCTCCGAAACAGCGCCTACGGCATGTATCTGGTGCATTACCTGTTTGTCGTATGGCTCCAGTTCGCGCTGCTCGGAATGGCGCTCCCGGCCGTCATCAAGGGACTGGTGGTGTTCGCAGGCACCCTGTTCCTCAGCTGGGGAATGGTTGCCGCGCTTCGCCGCCTTCCGCCCATCGGTCAGATAATCGGGGCGGATCGGCCAAGGGGGGTCGCACCGTCGTAGCCTGTGTCCTCTCCCGCACGAACGCCCCGACGCGCTCGATGGCGCGGCGGGCTTCGGGGATGAGCGGCACGAAGATGTGCCAGACATGCGGCATCCGCGGCCAGATTTCGAGCTCGACCTGGCACCCCGCGGCGCGCATGCGATCGGCCATCCGCACGGCGTCGTCGCGCAATACCTCGTCGCTGCCGACCTGGATGATCGTCGGCGGCAGCCCGGCGGGATCCCCGTAGAGCGGCGAGACATAGGGGGCGCGCGGATCGGCGCCGGCGAGATAGTCATTGACGAACAATGGCGGATCATCGGCGCTGAGCATCGGATCAAAGGCGGCGTTCACCCGCAGCGAAGCCCCGGTCAGCGCGAGATCGGTCCACGGTGACAACGCAACGGCGGCGGCCGGCAGCGGATATCCCTCATCGCGCAGTCTCAGCATCAGCGAGAAGACGAGCCCGCCGCCCGCCAAATCGCCCATCACCGCAATCCGGCTCGGGTCGGTCCCCTGCGTCAGAAGCCAGTTATAGGCGGTGAACGCATCTTCGAGCGCGGCCGGGAACGGATGCTCGGGCGCAAGGCGGTAATCGACCGCCAGCAGACGCGAGCGAGCCGCAGATGCAATGCGCCAAGTGAGATGCCGGTAGAGGTTTGGCGAGCCGATGATGAAGGCTCCGCCATGCAAGAAGAGGACGTGGCGATCGGCTTCGGAACCGGGGGTAGCGATCATGTCCGCCCTGACCCCGTCGGCATCGACCGAGAAGGTCCGAGTGTGCGAGGGCGGGTCCGGAACCAAGCGCTCGGCAACAGTCACAAACCGCCGATGTTGTTCGACGGTCAGCTCGCGATGATTGCGATGCTTGATCAACCAGCGCAGGCCGGCTCGGACCATCTCGGCTCTCACACTCATCTTGCTCGGTATTCCCCTTGGTCGGCTGCTGCGATGACAACGTGAAGAGGTCGGCCTGTCATGGCAGACCCCTTCACACCATTTCCTGAAACAAATCTGGCTTTGCGGAGAAAAGGAAGGTGCGGTTCTCACCAATGTCCGACCGCATCGCCGCGCGGGGCGCCGATGCCTGGAGCATCCACATGGAGGCGGCACGGCTGCGCGACCAGGGCCAGGATGTCATTTTTTTGACGGTCGGCGATCCTGACCAGGCGCCGCCGGAGCCCGTCATCGACGCCACCATCGATGCGCTGCGCCGGCATCGCACCGGATATTCCTCGATCATCGGTTATCCCAGGGTGCGCGACGCAATTGCCGCGCGGTTCCAGCGGCGCACCGGATGTCCGTGCAGCGCCGATAACGTCGTCGTAACACCCGGTGCCCAAGGCGGCGTCTATTGCGCGCTGCAGTGCCTCGCCGGCCCCGGCGACGAAGTCATCGTGCCGGAGCCGATCTACAACACCTACGGGCCAGTGGTCGGCGCGAGCGGCGCCCGGCTAGTGACGGTGGCGTTGCGCGCCGAGCGAGGTTTCCACCCGGATCTCGATGCGATCGCCGCCGCCGTGACGCCGCGCACCACCGTGATTTGGATCAACAGCCCGCACAACCCGACCGGCGTCGTGTTCACGGCGGAAGAGGTTGCCGGGATCGCCGAGGTGTGCCGCCGCCATGATTTGTGGCTGCTTTCCGACGAGGTCTATGAAGATCTCGCCTTCGCCCGGCCGCATGTCAGCCCGTGGTCATTGCCCGGCATGGCCGAGCGCACTGTCGTCGTCTCGAGCTTGTCGAAATCGCATGCGGTGCCGGGCTTTCGCTTTGGCTGGATCATCGGGCCGGCGGCGCTGTCACCACACCTTTTCAATCTGCTGGTCGCTATGATCTACGGCAGCCCGGCCTTCATCCAGGACGGGGTGATGCCCGCCCTCGAAAATGACCTCCCCGAGGTAGCCGCGCTCCGCGAAGCGTACCGCGACCGCGCCATATTGCTCTCGCGCACCCTCGCTGAGGCGCCGAATTGCCGGGTGACTCCCCCCGAGGGCGCGATGTTCGTGCTGTTGGACATCCGCGGCACAGGTCTCGGCGCCGAAACCTTCGCGCACCAACTCCTGGTACGAGAGCATGTCGCCGTCCTGCCGTGCGACGGCTTTGGGCCGAGCGCCGCCGGACACCTGCGGATCTCCTTGACTGCTGCCGAGCCGCGGCTCGCAGAGGCAGGCCGCCGCATCGTCCGTTTCGCGGGCAGCATCGCCGGCTAGCACGAATTTCGAGCGTCATTGCGACCCGCGGGCTTGACCCACGGCGAGGCAATCGCGGGCCGCTGAGGGTGGTCGACCGGTCGAGATTCCTGTGTCGCGCAAGGCGCATCTCGCAGTGACAGCGCCAATTTGTTCAAAATTTGCTGTAGTGGCGGCGATACCGCGCTCATAAATCAAGATTTTCGGGAAATTCTCTTGCCCTTGCGGGATCAAGGGCTACCGTTCCCGTAAGATATGACCAAAAATAAACCGCAAACCCGCCGTCTCGGCGTCAGCACCTACGGGCAGACGCTAGACGCACAGCTTGAGCAGCTACGCGCCGCAGGCTGCACCAAGATTTACCGCGAGAAGGTAACGGGCGCGCACAGCGACCGCCGCCAGCTTCTCGATATGCTCAAACACCTCGCCCCCGGCGACGTGGTGACGGTGACGCGCATCGACAGCCTCGCCCGCAGCGCCTTCGACCTGTTCGCAATCGTCAAACAGATCGTGGACGCCGAGGCTCAATTCCGGTCACTCGCGGAGCCGTGGGCCGATACCGGCACCAGCACCAGCACCGGGCGCTTGATGATTGCCGTTCTCGACGAACTCGCGGACGTGGAGCGCGATCTTATCCGCACCCGCACCACCGAGGGCCGCAGCCGAGCGCAAAAGCGCGGGCAGCATATGGGCCGTCCCCCGAAATATACAGCAGCGCAGCAGAAACAGGCCCGCCGCCGCCGGGTGGAGGGCGCGACCCTCATCGAACTGGCCCGCAGCTACGGTGTAGGAAAAAGCACTATTTCACGCCTTTGCTAGGCGGAATACTCTCAACATCGCGCACATTTTTTCGGAGCAAATGCCGTGTCCGAGGATTCGAACTTAAACGACCCCCATCCACTCGTCGATTTGACTAAGATGGTCGCAAAGCAGGATGGTATGGGTCCGGTTGAATGGGCCGTGATCGCCGTTGGTGGCCCATTCCGATTTCTGGGGTTGAAAGCTCTCCAGCATTTCTTTCCTGGGCAAGCGAGTATAGAAGAGCAAATTCGTAACTTGATTGCTCTAATTGAAGCTGGTGGCAAGGTCGGGGCAAAGAAGATGAAGTTTCGCCTCTCTGCCAATGCCGGATTTGCCGCAGCGCTCGGCGATACGCCTTTCAAGGTTGAGAACCAGACCAATACAACAATCGACCTTGAGGTGGAGTTTAGGACGCGTCGGCCCGGACGAGGACGGCGTAAAACCGCGCAATGACATCCGACCCCAACGACTTTGATCCCCAAACATTCTTCGTAAAATCCAAGGAGCCGGACAATTGGTTGAAGATGGCCGTGGCTCTACATCATACGGCGTCCAATCTCTGGACCAAAAGACATGACTTCGGCAATTGGCGCTATTTACCGATATATCGCATGCTGATCGCGTTTTCGATAGAGAACCTGCTAAAAGGCATTGTGATTGTTGAAGGGTACGGAGCAATCGAAGATAACGAGCTCAGTAAAAGACTGAGACACCACAACCTTCAGCAATTCGCTGATAGCGTGTCCGGCGTAACCATCACGAGACCTGAGAAATGTCTATTGGGCGAGTTGAAGGAATATCTGATGTGGGTCGGGCGATATCCAATGCCGACCAAGCCAGCCTTCGCAATCCAAATTCGGTACTCGAAGGCGCAACACGATGCCGAACTTGCTTTAGCACAAAGATTGGCTAATTACCTTGCTCAGAAGTGTACCGATGTCGATCCGCGCGAAGTGGCTTTGGGCGTGGAAAACACGGGTGAAAATGATTTGCAGCAGGAGGCACCCGCTGCGTTCAACGGGATTTCTGAGCATCGGCATAAAACGTAGCCGCCCAGGCAGTTACCAGACCTATCATGTTTGAAATGTCCTTGGGCGACAACCCTAGGCTTTTTGCATCCTTCGCGAAGGCCACCATTTGCTCACCACAGGATGCCTCAACGGCGAGGAAGAAGTCACCGCCGTGAGACGGGTCTTTGAGCCAGTTTGTCGGGTATTGTCCGCTTTCCACCTTCTCGGCGATGGTTCGGTATGCACAAACACCAAATTTTTGCCTGATCTCGATTGGCACTTTGCCCATGTTGTTCAAAGTCGCCTCCATGTCTTCGCCCACGGTTGGGCTAACAGTGAGGACAGCACCGAGTACGTAGAGGGCGATCTGCAACATCATCGGCTCGTGCAAATTGAGTTCAGGTAGTACGGTCTTCAGAAGCGACGTAGCATTTCGGAGACCTCATCTAAATTGCGATTTTGCTGTGTATTCGCTACACGGGCAGCTTCCTCACCGAGAGGGCGTTTGAGATTCTGGCCGTCGATAAGGAGCGAAGCAATTGCAGTTCGTAGCATCGGCGGCGTTGCACCTTTTGAAAGCGCGTCATTGATTGCGGCCTCCCCCAATTCATCCGTATCGGCGATTTTCGCCTTGGCTATAAATTCATCGATGATATCGAGTACCTTATTTCTGGGCATGGTGCTGTCCCTCACGTCAAGAGCGCGGCAGCGTCCGCCGCCCGCTCGCGTGAATCAATTGCCACTAGCTGGAATCATCTCAAGAAATTTCACCAAGCGTGGCGATCACGTCGGTTAATTCCCGGTTGAACGCCGCCGTTGCTTCACTCTGCAATGGTGCGATCCTTCCATAATTGATCATATGCGACAGAAATCGAAATTGCGGGTGCCAGTTCTCGGCGGGGTCAATAAATTAGATAATCATGCAATTGTCATATTCACATTGTACCCTCATGGCATCGGCACACGTGAGCGGGTGCGAGATTGCGATTGAAGGAGTTGGCGGCGCCTGATCCCGACCTGATAAAACAGGAGGAACAGGTGACGCGGGATCGGCGCGGGCGGTTCGCCTGGGGCCGGCAATCCGGCCGGCCGTGCGGCTGCCTCGACCACGTCAACCGCGCGGCCAGGCCGTTGCTCTCCGGTGAGGGCGAGGCGCTGACCCGCAAGGCCAATCGGCGACGCGGCGGCGGTTGTGTCTCGAACGTATCGTCGGGCGGTGGCGAACGGGCCGTCGAATTCACGATCCTGGCAATTCGGGGCGCCGCCGATCTGGCGGGTGCGATGGGCGCGGTCGCCGACGCCGCGGCCGAGGGTGCGCTGACCCCCGCGTGAGGCGATGCAATTGGGCCTATGTCCGCGCCGTCGAGGCAACGGAGTTCCAGCGCACTTGCGCGCTGGAGGTGGCGGATGCCCGGCCTGCCTGGACGGGAGACAATCTTGGACACTTCCCCGGCGGAAAGCCGGGGTCCATCTCTCGGCGGCACGAGCTGCGGGTACGCGGGTCCCGACTTTCGCCGGGAAAGCGCTCTGATAGCGGTTTCATCCGGGGCGGTCGGCCGCGTCGGCCAGTAGCCCACTCGCATGTCGGTCTGTCGATATCTAACTACCCGATTGGCGAAATGCCGAATGTCTCGGCGATCAGCAATGCGTTGAGCGTCAGCACAATGGCGGCGCCGATGGCGGCCGCGGCTTGGGTCGGCCAGCGATTGGCGCAGCGTCCCATGAGGTCGGGGCGTCTCGTGAACAAGATCAGGGCTATCATCGGTAGAGGAAGCGTAATGCTCAAAACGACCTGGCTGATGACGAGCGCCATGGTTGTATCGAAGCCGAGCGCGACGACGCCGAAGGCGGGCAGCATCGTGACGAGCCGGCGCAGCCAGATCGGGATGCGGAAGCCGACAAACCCCTGCATGATCATTTGCCCGGCGAGCGTCCCGACCGTCGAACTGGAGACGCCGGAGGCAAGAAGCGACACGAGGAAAACCCCGGCCGCGGCCCCGCCGAGCAGCGGGATCAACGTGTGATAGGCCGTTTCGATCTCGGCGACTTCGGGGTGTCCCGAATGGAAGGCGGCCGACGCCATCAACACCATCGCGATGTTTACGAGCCCCGCGACGGTCAGCGCGGCGATCACCTCGTGATTAGAGATCCGGACCAGTCTTCGCTTCTCGCTCTCGTTGCGGGGCGGAATGCGAGCCTGCGTCAACCCGGAATGCAGATAGACCGCATGCGGCATGACCGTCGCGCCGATGATGCCGACAACCAGCACGAGCGCCTGACCATCGGAGATTTGCGGGACGACCATATGCAGCGCGGCCGAACGCCAGTCGACCGGCGCGATGAACATCTCGGCCAGGTAACAGAGGGCGATCACAGCAACGAGCCCGCCGATGATCAGCTCGAGGGGACGGAACCCGCGTCCTTCGAACAGCAAGACGCCCCAAACGACAACCCCCGTCACGGCCATCCCGCTCAACCAAGGCATGTTGAACAGCAATGCCAGGCCGATCGACCCGCCGAGAAATTCGGCGAGATCGGTCGCCATCGCGGCGATTTCGCTGACCACCCACATCGCCAGGACGACGGGCCGGGGGAACTCGTCGCGGCAGATCTCGGCGAGATTCCGGCCGGTCACGATGCCGAGCTTGGCCGAAAGCGCCTGAAACAGCATCGCGATCAAATTGGCGAGCAGCACGACCCAGAGCAGGCCGTAGCCGTATTTCGCGCCCGCCTGAATGTTCGTCGCGAAATTGCCCGGATCCATATAGGCGATCGACGCCACCACGGCGGGGCCGGCGAAGGCCAGATAGCGCTGCCAGCCCAGCCGGTGCCTGTCGAGTACCTGACGGGCTGCCGCCACCGTCCGCTCGGTGAGCGGCGCCCGTCTCGGCGCTCCGAAAAATGCACGAGTGCGCGCGAGGACCTGGTCCGTATGCGACGGATCGAGGAAGACCATGGTCCTCGCTGCTCCCGGCGACTACGCAGATACGCGCTATTCGGCTGCTCTTGCGGTACGGCGTTCGTCGTCGGGGTTCTTGACTTCAGCAGGCGCGCTGCCTTGCGGCGTCGGCTCGTTGACGTATTTGAAGGCCGGCTCGCTGTTCCAGGGACCCCGGGCGTCGAGCTGGCCGTCCTTGGACAGGTTGAAGTAGAGATCGACCGTCTCGTCCGGCTTTACATTGCCGAAATAGGGGTCGGTCAGCTTGCCGAGCAACTCGAGCGCCTTCATGAACATGTTGGTGTGCGAAATCTCGCGGGTCAAAAGGAAGGTCAGCGCCTTTTTGCTGCCCTCGTCCGGCGAGAGCTTGATCAGTGCTTCGTAAGTTTGCCGGGCGCCCGCCTCGGCGGCGATGTCGGCGCGCAGATCCCGCACCACGTTGCCGCCCTCGTTGACATAGGCCGAAGTCCAGGCCTGTCCGTTGCTGTCGACGAGATGCGGCCCGACGCCGCGGACCGCGAACAGTGTGCTCTTGTATGCGGCGTCCCGGGCGTTGCTCTTTTCGGTGTGCTGTTCGATCATCCGTCCCACCATCTCGAGATGGCTGAACTCTTCGAGAGCAATGTCGTGCAGCATGTCGCGGATCGCGGGATCCTCGACATGGAAGGACTGCGTCCAGTAGGTCAGCGCGGCGCTGAGCTCGCCGGTAGCGCCGCCGAACTGCTCCAGCAGCATCTCGCCAAAGCGCGGGTCGGCGCCTTGGACCTTGACGTCATACATCAGTTCCTTGCGGTGGAAGAACATCGGAGACCCCTCATGGGAAAAGCAGTGGCTACCGCACGAACGCTTTCGCGCGGCTGAAGTCTCCCAACAGGGTTGTCGCTGACGAGGTTCCGCTTTACCGCAGAAGGGTCGGGCGGCGGATCGAATGCGCGCATCTCGCGAAAAGCGGCTGCCTTATAAAAAGGTGATGCCAACGCAGCAAGCGTATCCGTCGACAATGCGTTCCGGCTCGGCTCGATGTAACTTTTCATGGCCGCTCGCGCCACGTGCCGAAGTCGATGAAGAGGTTTGCGCCGTTTACGGGCGCGCATGCATTGCCAGTGACGACACGGAAGGAGAACGGGTCCGCATCAGCGGCAGAGTCTACGACTTGGCCACCAATATGCCCGCCGCCGGTGCGATGCTGGTTCTCGTCCTGATTTTCGTACAACCCGTTCGTCGCCGCCTGCCACGCGTCCACAGCAGGTAGATCGGATGGGCCTGCTCGTCCAGGACGTATTTGTTGAACTCGAGCAAGTCGGCGTGCTGCTTGGTCTTGTCGAGTTCGCGCAGCTGCCGATTGTACATCTCGACTTCCTTCGGATCGTCAAACCGCCCGTAGTTTGAGGTGCACACCGAATGCGGCAGGTATTTGCCGACATCGGCGAGCGGATTGACGACGTTTTGGAAGTCACCCCTCGGTGCCGACGTCGAAGTTGCCGCTGCGCAACGCCTCGAACCACGGCCCGATCGGCAGCACCCGCTGGGTTACGTGCAGTCCGATCTTGCTCCACTGGTCGACGACCCAGATCCCGTAATATTTATAGGGCTGGTCGATATTGCGGTTCAGCAATTCGAACTGCAGCCTCTCGGCCCCGGCCTCTTTCAGCAAGCGCCGCGCCTCGGCCCGCGACTTTTCGATGTCGGGCCAATAGCCGGCGATCTGCTGCAGCTCCTCCTTTGTCGGGGCGAGCGGCAAGTCTTGAAAAGTGAGGCCGCCGATGGTGTGAACGACCGTGAACGACCGCGATCTTGGACAGCTGCCCCAGCGGTCGATGGCCAGGGTCAGGGCGCGCCGGACGCGGACGTCTTCGAACGGTTTGCGCTTGTGGTTCGGGATTATCACCCCACCACAGTTCCAGTCGCTGGTCTGGATCCGGATGCTGACGATTTAACGCAGGATCCACGTTGTCGAGTGTTATGTGCCAAACCTGGATAGAAAACTGAGGCCGAGTAGGAGATCTCCAGTTACCGGTCCGAAACTACCGTTCTCGTTCGCCTGGAATCGACCGCGAAGGTTGTAGTCGGGTTGGCATTCGCCCCGCTTTCGTAAGGGAGCGTTGGCCCGGTAGAAGGGGCCGACAAGGGCAAACCCGACCGCCCGATTGCGGCCTCGCATGATTGATCGCCTCGACGAGTTGGCTGACGCCGATCACGTCGCAGAACAGCAGGAATTCGTTGCGCTGATCGCCGGTGAAACTTCGCCATCTCGGCCATCAGGGTCCACACAACATCGAACTCTTCGTCGATTAACGTGGTCTCCTTCGCGACGGCGTGCAGATGCCGGATCAGGCTTCTCACCAGTTCTCGGAGGCGAGTGTTCCCGATACGGGAATACGCGGTAAGGGCCTTTTCAGTTAGAGCATCCCCGATGTTGTCTTCAGACATAGTATTTCTCCCCGATGACCAATGAGCCCGGGCTTAGCCCATTGCTTTGCGGCCGGCGATCAGTGCATTGGTGATCTGTGCGACATGCCTGCCCTGAAAGCGGGGCGATGGCGAGCTCGTTTTCGCTCGGCTGGCGTGAGCCATCGATCCCGGCCAAAGTCGTGGCGCATAAGGGGTGCCGCCGGTGATTTCAGCCATATTCAACAGCGGCTGCTCGGTGTAGGGCACGCCGACGACGATCATGCCATGGTGCAGCAAGGTGAAATGGAAGCTGACCGGCGTAGTCTCGTGGCCGCCTTGCTGCGATGCGGTACAGGTGAAGACGCTCCCGACCTTGCCGATCAGGGCACCGTGCCCACAACCCGCCCGTTTGATCGACGAAGTTTCGCATTTGAGCGGCCATATTGCCGAAGCGGGTCGGAGTGCCGAAGATGATCGCGTCGGCCTCCGCCAATCGCGTTGGATTTGCGACCGGCACATGGGCGAAGGCCGCGCCGGCCCCGGCTGCGCCGCTCTTTTCCAATATCTCGTCGGGGACGAGTTCCGGCACCTGCCACAGGCTCGCCTCGGCACCGGCATCGCGGGCCCCGGCAGCGACCGCCTCCGCCATCAGATAGACATGTCCATACATGCTGTAAATGATGATCTGAATTTTCGCTGGGTACAAGCATTGCCGTTCGCCGGCAATTTATAGGCGGGTCACAGCTATCCGAAGTAAAGCGTCGTCAAGCGTCGCAAATCAATAGCCGCCTCCATGCCACGAACGCACGTTTGGACACTGGCCTACTGGAGGGCAGATGACGTCAATCGCATTGGCGCAAGCCGGGAGCACCAGCATTGGGCCGACCATGATCAGGCGAATGATCGTTCGCCTCATTCGATCCGTTCTCCTGATGCGATTAGGGCGTCGCTTGCGGTGGTTCCGGGGTGATCTGCACCTTGTCGCCGTCAGCCAAGTTCACGGGCGGCTGCAATACCACTTGGTCGCCGTTCTGGACCCCGGTGTTGACCTCGACCTCGGTGCCGTAATCGGTCGTGATCGCGATTTTGCGCAGATGGGCGACGTCGTTTTCGACCACTGCGACCTGCATGCCGTTCTGATTGAAGATGATTGCCGAGGCCGGCACGATAAGCGCCTGTGACTGGCGTGGAATCTTCAGTTCGACAGTGCAATAGGCTCCTGGCTGCAGCGTGCCATCGGGATTGGGTACGTCAACCTCGGTCAGCAGAGTCCGCGTCCCCGGCTGCAGCGCATCGGCGATCCGCGTCACTTTGCCATGGAATGTGAGGTTAGGCATCGCCGGCACGCGAATGACGGCCTCGATCCCGGGCTTAACGCCAAAGGTGGCATCTTGCGGCACATAAACCCAGACGCGGATCACGTCGCTGTGGGTCATCGAAAACATCGACGTGCCGCCGGCCGCGTCGGCCGTGATCAGGCTGCCGACATCGATATTGCGCTGCGTGATCACGCCATCGAATGGAGCGGCCACTTGCTGATATATCTTCTGCTGATTGTAATAGCTCTGCTGTGCCTGCGTCGCCGCGGTATTGTAGTGAGCCGCATTTGTCGCGTGCTGCTGCGCTTGTAAAGTGTAGGCATCGACGTCGCCCTGCTGCTTCGTCACCCAGCCTTGCCTGACGAGCACCGAGTCGCGCGCCCAGGTGACCTGGTCCAACGAGCGTTGGGCTTGATTCTGGAGCGTTGTGGCCTGAGCTGCTGCACCGCTGTTCTGATATTGCGCGATCTGGTCCTCGACCTCGGGCGCGGTGATCTCGGCGAGGAGCTGCCCGGCTTTGACGTGATCGCCGATGTCGACATAGCGCTTCAGCACATAGCCGCTGGCGCGTGCATAAATATTTGCTGCCTCGAAGCCGAGCGTTGTTGCCGGCAATGTCACGTGGAGTTCTGCCGAAATGCTGCGCTACATCCTCGACGCGCACGTTCGGGACGAAATTCGCTTGCTGGTGGGCGGTATCCGTGACCTGCCGGTACTGCTGGTAATGCCGCCATACGCCCAGCGCGAGTGCGCATGTAAACAGCAAGAGCACGCCAAGGCCAAGCAAGCGGCGCCCGGGCCCGCCCCGCTGTGCGGGCCCGCTTGGCGGCGATTCGGGGGTATTGCGATCGGGCGCCGGAAGCAGCGGCTGGGGCGGCGGCCCTTTCAGCAGTGGTGGTTGTTCGAGGTCACTCATTCGGGAACCTCCTCGAAGACGCCGCGGGCCGCTTTGCCGTCATTGCCTTTGCGCAGCATCGCAAACAGGTACGGCACGACGAGCAGGGTGGTCGGGGTCGCAAACAGCAGTCCGCCGATGACCGCACGTGCGAGCGCTGCATTCTGCTCCTCGCCCGGGCCGCCGATCGCCATCGGGACCATGCCGACGATCATCGCGGTCGCGGTCATCAATACCGGCCGGATTCGGGTGTGCCCGGCCGAGATCGCAGCATCGAAGGCCTTGCTGCCGGCGAGCTGCTGCTCGCGCGCGAAAGTGACGAGCAGGATCGAGTTTGCCGACGCGACGCCGACCGCCATGATCGCGCCCATCAGCGAGGGAACGCTGAGGGTCGTATCGGTGATGTAGAGCATCGTGACAATGCCGCAGAAGGTCGCCGGCAATGCCAGGATCACGACGAATGGGTCACCAAAGTTCTGGTAGTTGACGACCATCAGCAGATAGACGAACACCGCCGCGAACAACAGGCCGATCGTCATATCGCGGAAGGCCTGGTTCATGCTGTCGATTTGTCCGGTCACCTGGATCGTGTTGCCGGGCGCGAGCTGTTTCTTGAAGTCGGTCGTGACCTTGTCGATGTCACCGGCGATGCTGCCGAGATCGCGGCCCTGGGTGCTGGCATAGACTTCGTAGACCGGCTGGATGTTGGCCTGGTTGGCGCTGCCCGGCACCGAATCCCGCGCGAAGGTCGCCACATTGCTCAGCTCTCCCGGAACCGGTAGCGTCGCCCCCGGCGCGGTCGTCGTGCTGACCGGCGCGGAGGTCGCTACATTTCCTAGCTCGCCCGGAACCGGTTGCGTTGCCGGTGGCGCAGTCAGGGTGCTGACTGGCGTGTTCCCGAGGTCGTTCAGCGAGCTGACCAGGTACTGCGGTGTTTGCACCGCGATGTAATACGGGATGCCGTTGGTCGGATCGGTCCAGAAATTGGGTTGGACCTGCTCGGAGGAACTGAGGCTCGTGGTGATGTTGTTGCCGATGTCGCTCACGTTGATACCGAACTGCAGAGCCCGCGCCCGATCGATCTGGACGTAGAAGTCGGGCGCGTGAACCTCCTGCTGAAGATGGGCGTCGACAATGCCGGGGATAGCTGCGATGCGGCGCCGCAGATCCTCGGCAATGTGGAGGTTCTTGACCCGGTCGTAGCCGACGGCGCGAACGTCGATCTGCGCGGTCAGGCCGAAATTCAGGATCTGCGTCGCCATATCGGCGGGCTGGAAATAGAACATGTCCTCTGGGAACGTCGCCGGCAGTACTTGCCGTAATTTGGCGACGTAGTCGGCGGTCGGGGCGTGGCCGTCTTTGAGGGATACCATGATCACGCCGTCATTGACGGCAATCGTCGTGCCGTCGGAGAAAGCCCAGTTGTAGGAGCGCGCCGGCACCCCGAAATTGTCGACGATCAGATCGAGGTCTTGCTTCGGGATGACCTTGCGGATCTTGTCCTCGACGTTCTGGAAAATCTGCTCCGTCACCTCGATGCGGGTGCCCGGAGGCGCGCGGACATGGAGCTGGATCATGCCGCCATCGATCGCCGGGTAGAAATTACGGCCGACAAAAGCGAACATCACGGCGCCGAGCGAGAGGACGAGCACGGCAACGATCGGGACGATGGCGCGGCGGGTCAGCAGAGTTGTGAGCAGCCCGACATACCCCTCGCGCAAATGCTCGAAGCCACGCTCGAAGGAGGCATGGAACCGAGAAAAGAAGCCGTCGCCGGAATTTTTTGCCGATCCGCCACTAGGCTGGCCCTTCAGTAGCTGGCCGATCGTGATCGGCGTCAAAGTGCGCGACAGGCCGTAGGAGGCGAGCATCGCGAAGACGACGGCGAGGCCGAGCGGCGTGAACAGATACTTCGCCGGCCCTTCGAGAAAGACCACCGAGGTAAAGACGCAGCTGATCGCCAGTGTCGAGACCAGCGTCGGCACGGCGATTTCGGCGGCGCCGTGCAGTGTCGCGCGCGGCACCGGCATTTTTTCTTCATCGAGCAGCCGGTAGGTGTTCTCGATCGTTACCGTCGAATCGTCGACGAGAATGCCGACCGCGAGCGCGAGGCCACCCAAGGTCATCGTGTTGATCGTCTCGCCGAGGAAGTACAGCACGACGAGCGAGGTTAGCATCGCGAGCGGGATCGAGATCATCACGACGATCGTCGGGCGCCACGAGCCGAGGAAAAGGAGGATCATCAGCGCCGTGAGCCCGGCGGCGATCGCCCCTTCGCGCAGCACAGCTACCACCGAGGAGGTGACGAATACCGACTGATCAAACAATGATTTGATGACCATGCCGGTGGGTGCCGCTTTCCGCGCGATGTCGAGCACATGCTTGACCGCATTGACGACCGTCAATGTCGAAGCATTGCCGTTCTTGATGATGCTGAGCAGGACCGAGGGCTTGCCGTCGGCCCGCACGATGTTCTGCTGCACGAGATTGCCGTCCCGCACATGGCCGATGTCCCTGAGGAAGACGGTAGCGCCGTTCGAATAGCTGACCGGGATGTCGTTGAGCGCCTCGATCGTCGGCGGCATCGAATTGGTGCGGACGGTGTAATCGGTCTTGCCGATCTTCTCATCGCCGCCGGGCAGGGTCAGGTTCTGCGCATTGACCGCATTCACGACCTGCAGCGGCGTCAAGCCTTTCGCCAGAAGTTTGGTCTGGTCGATATCGACCATGATCTGCCGATATTTGCCGCCGGCGGGCGTCGGCAAAGTGACGCCGTGGATCGGTGCGAGCATCTGCCGCAACCGATAGATGCCGTAATCGTAGAGCTGCGCCTGGCTGAGCCTGTCGGAGCTGAGGCTGATCTGCAGGACCGGCACAGCCGACGCGCTGTATTGCACTACGATGGGCGGCTCGATCCCGGTCGGCAGCAAGGCGCGGATCGCGTTCGTCCCGGCGACGATCTGCGAGATGGCGAGAGAGAGGTTCACATCGGGCTGGAAATAGATCTTCTGCACCGAGATGCCGTTGACGGTCTCGGCCTCGATGTCTCTGATGCCGTTGACGTTGGAGCTGATCGCATACTGGCTGTAGGTGGTAACGCGCTGCTCCATCTCGGTCGTGTCGAGGCCGGTGTACTGCCAGATCACCGAGACCACCGGGATGTTGATCTCGGGGAAAATGTCGGTCGGCATCTCGACGGCAGCAGTCACCCCGAGAAACAAAATCAGCGCGGCGACCACATAAAAGGTGTGCGGGTATTTCAGCGCAAAGCGAACGATCCCCAAAGCAATACCCCCGCTCACTCCTGGGCAAACTTCAAGTTCGCAGATTTAGGTGTGCGGTGACCCAGCGCGAGTAAAATCTGGTAAAAATGCCGAACCGCGGTGCTCTTTCGCCTGCGAAGAACTGAACGATCGAGGCTAGGTCGCGCCATTTTTGCGATCTTGTATTTACCGAAATTTACCAAGAGTAATTGGCGCAGCTGGCATCAGCAACACATATCCGCCCATGAAGCCGGCTGGGTCGTCATTGTCCCTTGCGCGGCTAGGTACGATAAGGAGTTATCGATGCGCGAATTAGGCAATAACAGAGCCCGGTCCAGCAAAAGGCGGCGTTTGGTGAGCATTGCAGCTGCATTGCTGGGCGCGGCTGTTCTCTGCCAGCCAGATCTCGCCCACGCAGCGCACGGGGGTGGAGGCGGTTTCCGCGGCGGCGGCGGTGGTTTCCACGGCGGCGGCTTCCACGGTGGTTTTGGCGGGTTTCATGGCGGCGGTTTCCATGGCGGCGGATTTCACGCCGGCGCATTCCAAGGAGGCGGATACCACGGCAGCTTCGCGGGCTTGCACAACGGCGCCGGCGGGCACGGGGGAAACTGGTACCATGGCTGGCACAACGGACGCTACGGTTGGTGGTTGGGCGGCCCCGGACTGGCGTGGACGTATTATGATTATCCGGGGTGGGGCTACTATCCGGATGACGATTACTACGACTACAGCCAGCCTTATGCCAGCCAAACTTGGTACTACTGCTCCGATCCGGCAGGCTATTACCCGTACGTAACGCAATGCAACACCGGCTGGCAGGCGGTCCCAGCGAGCTGACCCGGCGCGCAATCTCTCCCGGCTGCCTTCATGGCAGCCGGGGAGACGGTTCGCGGCTAACGCGGCGTGTAGCCGTTGAGCTCCCGACCGATCGCTTGCTCCTGGCGGCCGAGGCCCGATGGGTTCTGCTGGAGGAGCTCTTGCTGCGCCCCCATGAGCTGAGTGTCGTAGTCCTGTCGCATCTGCTCTTGCAGCGGATTGTTCGTCGGCGCCGACAGCGATATGCTGGGGTTTACCGCATGCAGCTGTGGCATCGGGCCAACTTCGCGCTCCTGAGCTCCAACGGGGGTTGCCGCGAGGCATGCCAAGACGGCGAGGGGCAGCAATTTCATTGGATGACCTCCTGTGATTTGGGCGCAGGTGAGGCCTGTCTACCGACAGGCGGGAAATCCTTTCTCCGGGAATGGCGAGCGGGAAAAAGTCCGGTCGCCTTACGCAAGCTCTCGCGGCCGCGGGCAATTCGCGAACGTACCGTCCCGAGCGGGGTATTCACGGCTGCCGCGGCTTCGGCGTAATCCATGCCTTCCAATCCGACGAGCAGAATTACCGACCGTTGCTCCTCAGGCAGTTTGGCGAGACCGCGTTCCAAGTCGCGAAGCTCGAGCCGCGCGGTCTGATTGGGCGAGATGACTAAACTTCTGTCAGATTCCTGCAGCTCGAGATGATCGCGCTGCCGCGCATCTCGGCGCATGTGGCTGATATGTGCGCGATACAGAATTGTGAATAACCAGGCGCGAAGATCGGTTCCTGGCTCCCACAGGTGGATTTTCTCGAGTGCGCGGGCAAGACAGTCCTGGACGAGATCGTCAGCGGCGATGACATCGCGCGTTAGAACACGCGCGTAACGCTTTAGTTGTGGGATCAAGCGTGAAATTTCTCCGCGCAGATGTTGATCCTCAAAAACCGGTATTGGCAGACCGGCCCACCTCCTTGCAGAACCACTACGGTCCGCTTGTTTCGCAGTTGCTTCCAGAGCGTCCAAACCAGTTGTCTGCGTCACCCGTTGCGCTCCCGCAGTTTGAGGTCACCAACTATTGTCCTTAACTTAATCGGCGCTGCATCTGAGGCACCATTAACTGCGGTAAATCGCAGTAAATTATTGTGGTGCAGCAGAGCCAAATCTGGCAGCGATGGTCAGTCTAATTCTGATTGCTGGCTGCAAATCAACCGTGCCATCTCGCATCGCGGCGAGGTCTGGCTGTGACGACATCACCATTGCTGGGCGGTTCGGTTGCCGCGCTCGGTCGCTAGCTCGAAATGAAAGTGCACCGGAGCGATTGCCAACGGTTCTCGGGAAAGAAAGCCCGCCCCGACCGCAGCTTTGCTCGTGTCGGAGGTTGGCACGCATCGAGGCCGGCATTCGAGCGGAGCACGCCGGTGAAGCGATAGCCGCGGCCGAATTCCGTGCGGATGACATCGCGGTCCGCGCCCAGCGCCTTGCGCAATGCGGAGACCTGAACCTTGAGGTTCTCTTCCGATACCACGACATCCGGCCACACCCGGCTGACGAGCTTCTCTTTTGTCAGAAGCAAGCCGTCGGCCTCCAAGAGGGCCAGAAGGAGATCGAAGGCGCGCGTGCCGAGCTCGACCGGAACACCGTCGGCGAGCAGCTGCCGCTGGCGCAACAGGACGCGGAAACGGCCGAATTCGATAGCCTCGTCGGCTGTTGCCGGGCTCGACCGGTTCGCACTTAGCGAAAGCGGGTTTTCGCTCCAGAGGCCGGGCTCTGGATGAGTATTTGTCTTCATCGCAGCCCATCGCTTCGGGTTGTGTCGCCTCGCGCGGTTGGCGATTTGGTGCGGGTTCGTGCGTAGGTTGCGTCGCTGCATGACCGCCTTCCAACAAAGGGGTTGAATGTCGTGATCAAAGCTAAGGGAGCGCTTTAGAGCGCGCTATTGCATCGGCGGATTAATGAATGCCGCTTCAGAATCATTCTTGTTAGACTTTGGTATAGGACCGCGCTGGAAGAGCGCGGCTCGACCGAAATAGGCAATCTCGGCGGAGGCGCGCCGGTTGTGGCTACCTAGCAGCCCTGAGACTTTTCCCTGGTGAGGTTCAGCCTGTCGGCCATCCGGGCCAAGTCAGGCAAAGAAGCCGCCTGCATCTTTCGCATGACCTGGCCACGATGGACTTTTACGGTAATCTCGCTGACGCCGATCTCGTAGGCGATCTGCTTGTTGAGGCGGCCGGCCGCCACCAAGGCCATCACCTCACGCTCGCGGGGGGTGAGGGTCTCGAAGCTCGCCCGCACCCCGGCCAGAGCTTTTTCATCCTCCAGCCGAGCGCGGTCGCGCGCGATGCCCGAGCTGGATCGCGTCGAGCAAATCTTGATCGCGGAAGGGCTTGGTCAGGAACTCGATCGCGCCACCCTTCATCGCCCTGACAGACATCGGGATATCGCCATATCCGGTGATGAAGATGATCGGCGAGGTGGATGTTCGCGGCGGCGAGCTCTCGCTGGAAATCAAGGCCGCTTCGTCCGGGTAGCCGGACATCGAGCACCAGGCAGGCGGGCCCGTCCGGTCGGCCGGCCTTGAGGAATTCATCCACCGAAGCGAACAGCTTCGCTTGCAGCCCGACGGATCGGAGCAGGCCGCCGATCGACTCCCGGATTGCGGGATCATCGTCGATGACGATAACGGTCGGTGTCGCCTCGGCCATGGTCAGCTCTCCGGGACCGCCAAGGATTGCCGACGATCCTGCCTGTGCCGGCGGGGCGAAGCGCGGCAAGCGCGGCCGAGGCAGCGATAGCGCGGCACCGGAGCGATCCTAGAGGTTGCCTCGCGAGCAGCTACGGACGCCTTTAATATAGCAACTCGCCCGAGCGACAAGGCACATTTGTGAGCCGATCGCGCCGCACACGCCCGAGCGAGGACCTCGTGCCCGGCATAAAGTTGCGAGCTGCTATGTTAGCCGGAGACAGCGTAAAGATCGAGCCAGAGCCAAGATGACGCATCGACGCCCGCGACGCATCTGCCCTGCTCCCGGTCGCGACCGCCGCACTCGCAGCCGCGATCTTCGTTGCCGAAGTGAGGACGTCGGAGAAACTGACGGCCGCATTATTTTACGTCGTCGTGGTGCTGTTGGCGGCACGTTTCTGCAATACGCGAGGCCTCGTATTGGTTGGCGCCGGATGCGTGGGTCTGACCGTGTTGGCCTACTTTTTGCCGGGTTTACGTCGGGCGGGGCGGAGGCCAGCGGCATCAAAGCGATCGATCGGTGCTCGCGGTGATCGGGCTGGCGACCTTTCTCGCGCTGCGAAGCCAATCGGCGGAAGCGAGGCTGCGCGAGCGAGCCAGCCTCCTCGATCTGACACATAATTCCATCGTCGCCCGCCGCTTCGACGATGATGTGATCACCTTTTGGAGTTGCGGCGCCGAGGAATTGTACGGCTGGCAGCGCGCCGAAGCGGTGGGTAAGGTCGGCTTCGAACTCGTGAAGACCAATTTTCCTGTGCCGCTTGACCAAATCAAGGCCGAGCTGCTGCGCGTCGGCCGATTTGAAGGCGAATTCGTCAATAGAAAGCGCGATGGAACCCCGGTCGCCGTGACCAGCCGCTGGTCGCTACAGCGCGACCGGCGCGGGCGGCCGGCAGTGATCCTGGTGACCAGCAACGACATTACCGAGCGCAAGCGTGCCGAACAAGCGCTGCGAGAGAGCGAAGAGCAGTGGAGGGAAGTCTTCGAACATAATCCGGTGATGTATTTCATGGTCGGTCCAAGCGGGACAGTACTATCGGTGAACGCTTTTGGCGCCGCTCAACTCGGCTATACCGCCGCCGAGCTGGTCGGACAATCCGTGCTGAACGTCTTTTTTGAGGAGGATCGAGAGCTCGTCAAAAGTCACGTGGCAACCTGCCTAGAAGAACTCGGCCGTTCGCATAGCTGGGAGATCCGCAAAATCTGCAAGGATGGCAGCGTGCTTTGGGTTCGTGAAAATGCCAAGGCGGTGCGGCAGGTCTGGCGATGATGCGATTGTCTTGATTGCGTGCGAAGACATCACCGAGCGCAGGAGAGCCGAGCAGCGGCGAGACGCGCTGTATGCCGTCACCCGCGTGCTGGCCGAAGCCGACAACCTTGCTGCCGCGGCTCCGGAGATATTTCGGGCGATCGGCGAGAACCTGGAATGGGACTGGGGCGCTCTCTGGAGTTTCGATCGGGAGCGGGAGCAGGAGGCTGCCCCGCTCCGTTGCGATTGCCTTTGGCACGTGCCGGACATCGAGACCGCGGAATTCGAGACGGTCAGCCGCGAATGGAGCTTCGCGGCCGGCGAAGGACTGGCTCGGGCAGGTTTGGCGAACCGCAAAACCGATCTGGATGGTCGATGCTACGACCGAACCCGGATTCTTGCGCACCTCGGCGGCGGTGAAATCAGGGCTGCACGGCGCCGTCATTTTCCCGATTCTGCTCGACACCGAAGCGCTCGGGGTCGTCGAGTTCTTCAGCCGCGCGGCTCGCGAACGCGACGAAGAGCAGCTTGCCACACTGTCGGCGATCGGCAGCCAGATCGGCCAGTTCATCAAGCGCCAGCGCGCCGAGGCGGCGTTGCGCGCGAGCGAGGAGCGCTGGCGCAGGCTGTTCGAGACATCGGCCGCAGGCATGGCTTTGAATCGGCTCGACGGCGTCTTTACAGCCGCCAACCCGGCGTTGCAGCGAATGCTTGGCCGTGCCGAGGAAGAGATCGTCGGGCATAACGTGCTCGAACTCAATCACGAGGATGAACGGGCGGCAACTGCGGAGGCTTTTGCGAGATACAGGAGCGGCTCGCTAACCGAGCGTCACATGGAAAAGAAATACCTAAGAACGGACGGCAGCCCGGTTTGGCTGAACATCACGACGACGTTGGTGCCGGGAACCGAAACCGCCGCTCCCTTTCTGCAGTCGGTTTATATGGACATCACCGAGCGCGTCCAGTTCGAAGCGGCGTTGCGCGCCAGCGAGGCGCGTTGGCGAGCCGATGTTCGAGAACACAGCTGTCGGCATTGTGACGTCCGATTTGCAAGGAAAATATGAGGCGGCGAACGAGGCTTTCCAGCGAATGACCGGCTACACCGGGGACGAGCTGCGAAATCTTACGCGTGCTGGATATAACTCCCGAAGAAGAGTCGGGCAGCGACGCGAGAGCGTATTGATGAGATCATCGCTGGGCCGCAGCGTAACTATCGAATTGAAAAGCGTTACCGACGCAAGGACGGGGAGATCTTATGGGCCGACGTCAATACCTTTTTCATTCCCGCGACGGAGGGCACGCCGGCTTTTCTTGCCGTGGTGGCTGTCGACATCACCGAGCGCAAGCGGCCGAAGACGCGCTGCGCGAAGCTGAGGAGCGTTTTCGCACCCTCGTGCAATTCTCATTCGATGTGTACTGGGAGAGCGACGCGCAGCATCGCTTCACTCGCCAGGAGTTCGCCGACGGCCTCAGCGACGCGCCGCCGCCCGGCTCCGAGATCGGTAAGACCAGGTGGGAAGTGCCTTATCTGGAACCTGACGAAGAGGCTTGGCGCAAGCACCGGGCGGCGCTCGACGCTCACCTGCCGTTCCGTGATTTCGAGCACGCGCGGCCCACGCCCGACGGCGGAAAGCGCTACGTCTCCGTGTCGGGCTTGCCGGTATTTGACGAGACAGGGCGCTTTATCGGCTACCGCGGCGTCGGCCGGCACATCACCGATCGCAAACGTGCGGAGGCGGCTCTGCGGGCCAGTGAGGAACGTTGGCGATGCATGTTCGAGATCGCCCCGGTCGGCATCGCAACCATGGATTTTGACGGCAGAAGGTACCTGACAGCGAACAAGAGTTTCCAGCGGATGACCGGCTATACCGAGGCGGAGCTGCGAAATCTCACCACCCTGGAGCTTACTCACGAGGACGATCGAGCCGCGATGCAAGAGCGTATCGCCACCGGTGCTGTCGGCAGTCTGCAACGGAAGCGTTACCGACGCAAGGACGGCGAGGTCCTATGGGCCGATGTCACTTCGTTTGTGGTTCCCGCAACAGACAGCACGCCGGCTTTCCGTGGTTCAGTTATCGTCGACATCACCGATCGCAAACGCGCGGAGGCGGCTTTGCGGCAGGCCGAGGCGGATCTCGCGCGCCTCAATCGGGTCATGATGCTGGGCGAGATGACGGCCTCGATCGCGCATGAAGTCAACCAGCCGATTGCCGCGACAGTGACAAACGCGCATGCCGGTTTGCGCTGGCTGGGCGCACAGCCACCGCAGCTGGAAGAAGCCAGGCAGGCGCTCGGTCGTATCGTTCGGGACGGCACTCGGGCCGGCGAGGTGATCGGCCGAATTCGCAGCCTGGTCAAGAAAGTGCCGCCGCGCCGAGAACTCTTGGACGTCAATGAGGCGATTCGCGAAGTCATCGCTCTGACCCAGACCGAGACCCAGCGCAATGCCGTCAGGTTGCAGAGCCGGCTCGCCGACGCCCTGCCCCTGGTCTCGGCAGATCGGGTCCAGCTGCAGCAAGTTATGATCAATCTGATCATCAACGCCATCGAAGCGATGGCCGGCGCCGGCGATGGACCACGCGAGCTTACGATCCTCTCCGGCATAGACGATGCAAACGACGCAGTGGTCGAAGTGCAGGACAGCGGTCCGGGGCTCGATCCGGAGAAACTCGACCGATTGTTCCAGTCCTTCTATACCACCAAGCCCGATGGGATCGGCATGGGACTCGCGATCAGCCGCTCGATCGCCGAGGCCCATGGCGGACGGCTCTCGGCAGCGCCGAATAACCCTCGCGGCGCCCTCTTTCGCTTCACATTGCCGGTCGACGAGAAATTCGCGGCGAGCCCGGAACGATCGCGGCCGTAACCGGCGCGGTGCGGAAGACCTTCCGAACGTCTAGTCGGCTTATACTCAAGTATAATCGCGATAGGCCCTTCCGCCGGCCGATCTTTCCTTTCAGCGACCGGAACCAACTCTAGGACAATGGCGCAAACCCATGCGGCACATTATTTCTGGTTCGAATTAGGGAACCGAAATTGCCAAGGAAAGCCGTCATAGCGATCGTCGACGACGATCAGTCGGTGCGAGAGGCTCTGACGAGCCTCGTCAGGTCGCTGGGCTATGTTGCAATGGCGTTTGAATGCGCCGAGGATCTTCTGAAATCCAGACGCCGCCGCAACGTGTCCTTCGTGATTGCAGACGTGCAAATGCCGGGGATGACCGGAATTGAGCTCCATAATCGACTGGTCGCGTCCGGTGAGCCCATTCCCACCGTTCTCATCACTGCCTTTCCCGACGAAAGGTGGCGCGAGCGCGCTTTGCAAGCCGGCGTGATTTGCTATCTCACCAAACCGTTCAGCGAGGACGACCTGCTCGCGTGCATTCGTTCGACCCTCGGGGGCCCTGAGGCGGGTGGTAAGGAATGATGACGCCTCTGGCCCTCTACCGTGACGCGTAGGAGCCTCGCTTGCCTCACCACAACTTACCGAAATTCACCCCTCTTCACTCGACCCAGTGGATGACGCCTGGGACTTGAGCTTGGCCCTACCATTCACTGGCGAGACGCCATCCCTTCGCAAGGATCAGCCCGCTGTGCTGCGGCTATGAGACGACGAGAACGATGAGCAGTGCCCAATACGGCTAATCGAGGTTGAAGTTGCGGTTGGCGTGTCCTCCGGCTCAGGAATCCCCGATTACTCGCCAACCTCTCGGGGCTTCGGGAATGAAGCTCGAGATGCGCTGCCCGGAGGGCCCAGACCCAGAAGGCCGCTGGATTGCGACCTGAGCAACCCGGTGTGAGTTATGACGCTTTGGCGAGGTTTCGGGTCAGCAAGTCGACTTTGCGGTTCAATGCCATGATCAGACCGTCGACGCCCTCCCGCTCAAGGATCGAATGGAATTCCGAACGTTGCGTCGCGAGCTGGCTGATCGACCCGTCCATGTAAACATCGGAGATCTGCCACGAGCCGGCGTTCTCGCGCATCCGATAATTGAGGCTCACCGAATCGCCCTTCGATTGGGTGATTTGGGTTTGCACAATGACTTCCGCGCCGTAGGGCTGCTCGCCGGTGACCTGCAGCTGCTGGCCCGAATAGCTGTCGAACCGGTCGGCGTATGTCGCCGAAATGTAGTGTCCAAAAGCCTCGGTCACCTGCTGCTGCTGGGCCGGAGAGAGTGTCGCCCAGTACGGGCCAACGGCGAGCCGAGCCATCAAAGGAACATCGAACAGCCTGCCGACGACGGGCGCCAGCCTCGCATAGCGTCCGCTTTGCCCAAGCGTCCGACCGTCCTTCATCGTGGTCAGCAACGCGTCATAGAAGCTGCGAACGCTGTCCTGCGGGTTCGCCGGAAGCGCCGCGGTGGCCACGGGGAATATGCTTGTCGCGAGCAATAGGGAAAGGCAAAGGACTGCGATTTTGCCTCTCCGAGGAGACGGTGTGATCAGTTTACTCATGGTTCGACCTTTCACTCCCTTCACGTCTGTATTTGCCATTGATCCTGCGGGGAAGGAGTCACCTGTATCGAATTACCGCATCAGTGGAAGACGCTCGACCGGGTGGACGTGCTGTTTGTCCCGGGCACCCAACTCGATGATCTGCGGGCGCGTTCAGGAGGCTTGTGCGACATTGTGGCCTCGAGCGCGTCGGCTAACAGCAGCTTGACGTAGCCGTCGCCGCGGCCCGCCAAAACCAGCGCTACCGTGGGGTCCTCAGTATAATACCGACGCCGAATGGGATCCCAACCGAACCCCGCAGCTATTGCCGGCGCGCTATCCTCCGTGCGGCAGCGATAATAGAACTGGTATGCGACAGGATCGAACAGCAGTTTCGGCATTCGACTTCTCCTGGAGGGGTGCGGCATCAGCCGTGGTGGAGCGCGTTCGATAGCCACTACTTCGCACCCCATTACGCGGCGGTCGAGTGAAGTGAGGTAAATTCCGGTAAGTTGTGGTGAGTTTACCCGGCATCGGGCACAGCCTCAGCGAAGTCGCTGATGGCCAGGTAAATGTGCCGTCGCGCAATGCCATCGTTCGAGACCGGATCGAACATGATCTACAGCAGTGTTTTGGGTGCAGCGCCGAAATGCGAGTATGTCCCGCACGGCGAGCCATGGGCGCGGGCCAAAGGAGATCTAATTTACGCAATTGTCGAACGGTACCAACGCATGCTAGTGCGGGGTCTGGAGGGTTTGATGTCACAACCACGAGCAGCTGACGATTTCAAGAGAATCCGTATCCGCATGAAGGAGTTGCGGCGGGAGAAGCTGTCCGCGCAAGCCACCGCAACGACCGGCACCAGCGTTGCGGGTCATCGTGGCCCTTGCGCCTGCGGCAGGAGCCTGTTCCCCGACGAGTGCGACGGATCGTGCAAGTTTTGAATGGCCGTTTTCCCTCCCTCTCACCTGAGGAGGTTGCGATGTCCGAACCCGAACGCATCGATCGGCGCCGGGCGGCACTGATCGCTTACGACGTCTGTCGGCGCGCGCTGGCTCCGTCGGATCCTGCACGCAGCGCTGCGATGGGCCCTGTGCTCGACGCCTGGGTGCAGATAATCGCGGTCGCGCGGGCAGCCGGCGTGCCGGTGATCTACACAACGCCGGTCAGCCGCGCCGATGGCGCCGACGTCGTCATGCTGCCGACCGACCTATCGGCGGAAACCGGTATGCCGCCGCTCACCAACGCTGTCGAGGGCACGGCCGAGGCCGGCTTCCCCGGCGAGATCGCGCCGCGGCGCGAGGATTACGTCTTCCTCAAGCGCCGGCCGAGCGCCTTCTACGGGACGGGCGTCGCGGAACTCCTGCACATGCTGCGGCGCGACTCCATCATCATCGGCGGCGGCGCCACCAATCGCGGCGTCGAGACCAGCGTGCGCGAGGCCTTCAACCTCGACCTGGCGTCCGTCGTGGTGCGCGAATGCTGCTGGAGCGGCGACCCCGCCGCGCACGCCTACAGCCTCGACAAGGCGATGAAAATGTACGCACGCATTCGAAGCCTCGACCAGGTCGCGGCGATGCTGCGCGAATGAGCGGTCAAACGCGTGTCAGCGTCCCGAGCTGCTGACGATTTCGAAACGATCCGGACCCGCATTGGGAGTTGCGGCGGGAGAGGCTGCCCGAGCGACCCGCCCCGACAACCGATACCAGTGTCGCGTTTCACCGTGGCCCTTGTGCCTGCGGCAGGAGCCTGTTCCCCGACGAGTGTTGACGGATCGTGCAAGGCACTTTAGCGGTAGGAAGTTGCCATTTTAAGGCGATCAGCTGTCGACAGCGCGGCGCCGATTGGCGCGAAAGTCATCTGCGGTGCGGGGTCGTTGACCTGACCATGGTCGGCGATCGTGTGACCGGCGTCCGCCTCGCCGACGGCACGAAATACGAGGCAGACATGGTCGTGAATTGTGCCGGCCGCTGGACCAACGAGGCAACCCGCGATGCGGGTCTCCACTTGCCGCTGGCACCGACCGTAGGCTTCCTGGTGTTCACGCCCCCTGTCGCTGCCAGCTTGAGCCGTGTGGTCCGCACAGCCTGAGCCGGGCCCAGGAGCAGTCGGTCGGCGGACGCCTCGTCAGCCGACTACCTCCATGATATAGGCGATATGCGCTGCCGCGTCTATCGCGTAGCGTGTGGCGCGAGCAGGGCGATGTAGTCCCAGGCCATTGTCGCAGCCGCGAGCGCCGTGATCTCGGCGATATCGTAGGGTGGGGAGACCTCGACCACGTCCATCCCGGCGAAATTGAGGCCGGCGAGGCGCCGCACGATTGCGCGCGCTTGCCAAGTCGCGAGCCCGCCGACTTCCGGCGTGCCGGTTCCCGGCGCGAAAGCAGGGTCGAGCGCGTCGACATCAAAGCTCAAATATGCCCGCTCGGTCCCAATAACCTTGCGGATCCGCTCGGCGACGATTTGCGGCCCGGTCTCGTGCACCTCTTCGGCCGAAACGATCGTTACGCCCTTGCCGACGGTCCAGTCGAAAATGTCGCGGTGCAGCGGCGAGCGGATGCCGATCTGGATCGTGCGGCGCGGGTCGATCAGGCCCTCCTCGATCGCGTGGTAAAACGGCGAGCCATGCCCAAAGACGAGCCCGAAGCTCTCCGGCCAGGTATCGACATGGCCGTCGAAATGCACCAGCCCGACCGGGCCTTTGCTGCGGGCGAGCGCGCGCAGTAAGGCGAGCGTGATCGTGTGATCGCCGCCGAGCGCGACGAGGTGCCGAAATGCCGCCGCCTGCTCCTCGATCTTGGCGAGCGTGCCTTGGATGTCACCATGCGCGATGCGGAAGTCGCCGACATCGGCGAGATCCAGCTTTTCGATCTCGGCCCAAGACGCCGGGTGGTCGCCATCGACCAGCATGCGGCTCGCCTGGCGGATCGCGGCGGGCCCGAACCGCGCCCCCGGCCGGTTCGAGGTCCCGAGATCAAAAGGAATGCCGGCGATGCAGATTGCTGCGTCGGCATTCGAAGGCTCAAGGCCGAGAAAGGTCGGCCGCGTGGCAAAAGTCGGTATGGAGGTCATGGCCTCCTATCTGGGGAGGCCATGCTCGCGTGGAAGGATCTCAGACCCGCTCGAGCACCGCGGCGATACCCTGGCCGACGCCGACGCACATCGTCACGAGCGCGTAACGGCCGCCGGTACGCTGCAATTGGCGGGCGGCGGTCAGCGCGATGCGGGGGCCGGAGGCGCCCAATGGGTGGCCCACCGCGATCGCTCCGCCGTTCATGTTGACCCGGCTGTCGTCGAACGGCAGTTCGAGGCCGCGCAGGCAAGACAGCACTTGAGCGGCGAAAGCTTCGTTGATCTCGATCACGTCGATGTCGGAGAGGCTGAGGCCGGCGCGCGCGAGCGCCTTTTTTGAAGCTTCGACCGGGCCGATGCCCATGATCCGCGGCGGCACTCCTGCCACGCCGCTGGCGACGACGCGGACCAGCGGCTCGGCCCCGGCGGCGTCGCCGGCCTTGCGGCTGGCGACGATCATGGCGACCGCGCCGTCATTGATGCCGGAAGCGTTGCCGGCGGTGGTGACGCCGCCCTCCTGCAGCGGCCTGAGGCGGGCGAGCGCGGCCAGATCGGTCTGCGGCCGCGGGTGCTCGTCTTCGGCCACCTTGACGGGCCCCGAACGGCCGCCCGGCACCTCGACGGCCAGGACCTCGGCCTCGAAGAACCCGTCGGCCTTGGCGGCGGCGTATTTGCGCTGGGAAGCCGCGGCGAACACGTCGCACGCCTCGCGGGTGATTTGGTAATCGCGCGCTAGGTTGTCGGCGGTCTCGGGCATCGTGTCGGCGCCAAACTGGCGCTCGATCTTCGGGTTCGGGAAGCGTGCGCCGATCGTCGAATCGAAGACGCGGCCATCACGGCTGAACGGGGTCTCGGCCTTATTCATGACAAAGGGCGCGCGGCTCATGCTCTCGACACCGCCGGCGACCATGACCTCGCCTTCGCCGCAAGTCACCGCCTGCGCCGCCATGACGATCGCGTTGAGCCCGCTGCCGCAATTGCGCTGCAGCACCGAGCCGGCGACCTCGATCGGCAATCCGGCCAAGAGCCCGGCATGACGCGCGACGCAGCGGCTGTCCTCGCCGGCCTGGTTGGCGCAGCCGACGACGACATCCTCGATCTTTTCCGGGTCGAACGGGCTTTGCTTGACGACCTCGGAGACCACCGCGGCCAGCATGTCGTCGGGCCGCATCCGGGCGAGGGCGCCGGCGTGGCGGCCAAAGGGTGTGCGCAAGGCATTGTAGATGTAGCCGTCGAGCATGGTCGGTTCCTCCTCAGGGCATTTCCACCTTAGAGGCATCTCCGCGCCTCGCTCGGCCCCTGTCAAGGCCCGAGACGCTCGGCAACCGCCTTTGGCGTCAGCCTCCGGGCCTATTGTTTTGGCGCGGACAGCGTGATGCCCTGACGCTTCATCTGATCGACGACGGACTTGGCGCCCTCGTCGCCGTCGGCGGCGAGTTGCGCGGTCTTGCTGGCGAGCGCCTCGAGCCTCTGACGCAGCTTCATCGCTTCCTGCACGGCCGGTTCCTGTAGCCGCGTCTGTTCCGCCAGCCCGTCACGGTCGTGGATTGCGTAACCTGTCTCGAACGCCATCAATACGAAAAACGACACGACGACAATGACGATAGGCAGCCACCATTCCTCTGTCGCCGGAGCGCCGGGACCGCTGCGGGTTATCATCACGGGGCCTTTCCGCTTGCTGCAGGGGCGGTTTTTTCGCCCGGACCGCTTACCGAGGGCACCGGCTCCCCCGACGCATTGATAGTGATCCCGTTATCCGCCAGCAGATTGCGCAGATTGTCGTCCTTGTTGCTCACCGCGGCCGTCGCGAGCGCACGAATCAGCGCCTCGTTGATGCGGCCGAGCTGGATGCTCTGATTGATGAATTGTTGCCGCCGGTTGACGTCCGCCTGCGCTTTCCGGTTGTCTTGCACGAGGAAGATGTAGACGACCACGAGGGCGCCGGCCAGCGCGGATAGCCCGACCGTCATCCAATAAAGCCATCGGTCAGCCCACATCGCTACACCTTTGTTGCGTCCCGCCGCCGGCAATCTCCCCGGTTTAGCACAGGGCTTCTGGAAGCGGCCGCCGCTTGTCCAAGGCAACCCCGTTAGGGTACCATTCGTGCGCAAACAGGGCTCGGGGTCAACCCGCGCCGCAGGAGCAGTGGGAGGATCGAATGCAGCAAGTCGATCGGATGATCGTTGCCGCGGCCGGGCTGAGCATCTCTGTATTGTCGGCCTGCTCTTCGCCACCGGCCTCGCCAGGCCAAATGACGTCGGCCGCCTCCATCGAAGCGCAAACCTCCGCGGCCGTCGCTCCCCATCCTCCGCCGCCCAGACGTGCCGAGATCCCGCCGCCGGCGCCCTCGCCTCAGGCCCTCTGGGAGTTCGGCCACTGGAGCTGGCACGGGCAACGATATGTCTGGATGCCGGGGCACTATGTCCAGCGTCCCTCGCCGACCGCCAACTGGATCCCCGATTATTGGCAGCAGGGGCCCGGCGGCTGGATGTGGGTCGAGGGGCAGTGGACCTAAGCGGCCGTCCTCGCGACTTGACGCTCTCGGGTTTGCTGGCGAGCGAGCATCCGAACTACTCGGCGCCCTCGTCGCGAGTACGGAGGGAGCGTCGCCGCCACAAGAAAAGGCTCAACCCGGCGCCTAAGAGGGCCAATGTGCTCGGCTCCGGCACGGCGGCGGCGAGAGCGGCGAACAGGCCATCGGTCTCACCATTGAGACCGGTGGTAAAATAGAGGATGTCGGGGTTGCCGCCGCTGCCGCCATTCCCGAAGGTTAAGGACCAGAGCCCCTGCCAGGCCGAGTTGCTGTCGAGCGTGGCGAGGAAGTCTCCGTTAGTCGGGTCGTAGGCGTTGATTTCGCCACCGAGGGGGCTGAGGTTGCCAAAGGCAAAGTTGCCGATCAGCAGGTCGCCGCTGAACGCACCGAAACCGGCCGGGGCCAGAGTGACGCCCCATGGCGCGGCGAGCTGGCTGCTGGTGCTGAATGTGGTGAAGGTCCCGTCGGGGTTGAGTATCGCCACAGCCCCCGAGGTGGCCGTGGTCTCGGCTGAATGCCCGGCCGGTGCGTAGGTCACGTAGATCGTACCGTTGATGTTCTGCACATTGAACGGGACGAGGTTGGGAAGGCTGGGGTCGGTATATCTGTTCACAAGCTGGAAGGAGCCGTTGTACACGTCGACCGTCCCCGCGGCGTTATTGGCAGCGTAGAGGAGCGGCGCCGAGGTGGTGCCCGCAATGGCTAGACCGGTGTAAGAGGCGCCCGCCGGACCCGTCGCTGCCAGCGCCGCCGGATTCCCCGCTGCGGCCCAGGCGTAAATGTTGCCGTTGAGACTGGCAAAGATGAAATGCGCGGCCGTGGGAGTACCGCTTTGACTTGTCACGAAGGACGTGGTGGCAACACCGCCGATCGAATTGCTGACCTGGCCGGTGGGCCCCTGCGGTCCAGTCGACGTTGTCGGAATCGGGACTACAAGAGGGGGCGTTCCCCCGGCCGGGGTCGCACTCAACCCGGTCACCGTGTAAAGAGTTGCGACACCGGCATTTTGATCCGAGATCCAGAGAGGGCTCGTCGCGCTCTCCGAAACACCCCAGGGGTTCTGCAGGTTGGGATCCTGGACGGCGGCGACCCCAGGCAGGTCCGAGACGAGATTGGTTTGAGTATAGCCGCTGATCGGAGTCGCGTTGGCCGCGGATGCCGATAGCCCGAATCCGACAAAAGCAGCCGAGAGAACGCAAAGCGAGCGCCTCATGGTCCTTCCTCCCTAAGCGAAAATAAATTTACCTTATTGTCGTAATCCTCGATAGGCACGCAACAAAAAAATTGTAAAGTCGTTGCGGCTCGGTCGGAACGGGTGGATCACATTCTCGTGATGGCGGCAGCGACCGCGATGAGCATCGCGTCTGTGCTGGGACCTCCGACAATCGACAGGCCGACCGGCAAGCCATCGACCTCAGCCCCGGGAATATTAACTTGCGGCACACCGGTGAGCCCGCCATGGGCGCACAGGCAGAGAATCCGGTCGCGCTGGGCGCTTGCGGCCGAGAGCGGCTCGCCGCGCCTGGGCGCCGGGAGCGGCGTCGTCGGGAGGCAGAGGATCGTGCCTGGCGTCAGCAGATGACGCATCCGTCCGCGCGCCTCGTGCCGCACCAGTTGGGCCCATTGACGCTCGATCTCCGGGATTTGCGATCCGGTAAAAATGTTGCGCGCGACGCTGTAAGCGAAGCGCGGGTTGTCCCGCTCGATCCAATCCTTGAAGGTCAGCCAAGCCTCGGAGGGCTGCAAGGTACGCTGCGCCCGCCCCCATTGCACGATGCCCGCCGGCGCCATGACTTCCTCTCGCGTCTGGCCGACCATCGTTCGCAGCCGCTCGACCATTGGCTGCAATGCGGCGCCGACTTCCGGATCGGCAAAGGCGAAACTATCGACGGCGACAATCAGCCTGTCGGGCAACGCCGACGGGATTGGCTCGTCGAGCATGACGCTCGCCACTTTGGCGAAGGTGGCGGCGTCGCGCGCGAACCACCCGGTCGTGTCCGAGCTCGGCGCCTGCGGCAGCATTCCCGCCACGGGGAGCCGGCCATGGGTCGGCCGGATGCCGTAGAGGCCACAGAAACTCGCCGGTACGCGCACCGAGCCGCCCGTATCGGTGCCGAGGGCTGTGTCGCAAATCCCGGCGGCGGCTGCAGCGGCCGAGCCCGATGAGGAGCCGCCGGGCACGCGTCCCGGCGCCCGCGGATTGACCGGCGTCCCATAGAACGCATTCTCGCCGACAATCCCGAGAGAGACCTCGTCGGTGATCGTCTTGCCGATCAAGGTCGCGCCGGCGTCGAGCAGCCGCTGCACAGCCCAGGCGTGCCGCGTCGGCACCGGGTTCGACCGCGCCCAATCGGGATTACCGCCGCCAGTCGGATGCCCGGCGACATCGAACAGATCCTTGGCCGCAAAGGTCAGACCGGAAAGCGGCCCCCCCGGCCGCCCCTCGATGTAGACGCGCGGGCCGGGCACAAAGGCATTGATGTCGTCATTTGGCATGTCAAGCCTCCGAGGAGTGGGATCGGCCGACAGACTGCAATAAACAAGCCGAGGTCCGTCGCGCCCATAGGAGAGAATGGTCGGTATGCTGGTGCAGATTTACGAAGTCCAGACACTAGAGGAAGCCGTCGCCCTGGCGCAAATCGGGGTCGACCACATTGGGGTGCTGGTTGGAGACGGTGCGTTTCCGCGCGAATTGTCGGCGGACCGCGCGAGCGCGATATACGCCGCGCTGCCGTCGGGAACGAAGCGGGTGGCGTTGTCGCTTTCGGCGGATCCCTCGCAGATTGGGCGGGTTATCGAGCAAACCCAGCCGGACATCATCCATATTGGGGCGGCGATCGAGCTGTTATCCGTCCGAGACACGCAGGCGCTGAAGACCGCGTTCCCCGATATCCTGGTGATGCGGGCGATCCCGATTGTCGACGAAGGAAGTATTGAGTATGCGAAGGACTATCGGGGTGTCGTCGACTTCCTGCTGCTCGACAGCCATGATCGCGGCGACAACCAGATCGGCGCTCGCGGCCGCGTGCACGACTGGACAATCAGCCGACGCATTGTTGATGAGGTGGGTGTGTCCGCCATTCTGGCCGGCGGCCTCGACGCCGACAATGTCGCCGCGGCCATTGCCGCAGTGCGGCCGGCGGGCGTCGATTCGAAAACCAAGACGGACCGGGTCGACGGCAATGGCAAAGATCTCGACAAGGTGCGCCGCTTCGTCACTGCTGCTAAACTCACCAGGTCAGGGCGGTAGCCCGCAGCTCGACCGCGCCATTGTTCTGTATCACGCCCAATAGCTGCCATCGGCACTGCGATCCGGGCGCGCAGCCCAGACGCCGGTCATCGTCCGCTTTCGTCGAGAATTGCGGATCGAAAATGACCGGCTTGCCGCTGTCTGTCGGGTGCGGCAGTGGCGCCCACAGCTGCTGCGCCACTGCGGGCACTGCGGCAGGTACCGCCACGAGGGCGGCAGCGAGGACGCCGTAGTACATTGCGCGTCAGAGCGCCTTCAGCATCGCCTCGGCGCTCGAGACGTCGAATACACCCGGTTCCTCGACGTGCAACGCCTTGACGACGCCATTGTTGACCAGCATCGAATAACGCTGCGAGCGCATCCCCATGCCTTCCTTCCTGCGGTCGAGCTCGAGGCCGATGGCGTGAGTGAACTCGCCGCTGCCATCGCCCAGCATAACGATGTCGCCGTCGCAATTGTGCTCCTTGCCCCAGGCACCCATGACGAACGGGTCGTTGACCGCAAGGCAGGCGATCGTGTCGACGCCTTTGGCTTTCATCTCGGCGGCATTCGTAACGTAGCCGGGCAGATGGCGCTGCGAGCAGGTCCGCGTATAGGCGCCGGGGACCGCGAACAAAGCGACTTTCTTGCCAGCGAAGAATTCATCCGAGCCGACCGTTTTCACGCCTTCCGGGGTCAGATAGCGCAGTGTGACCGACGGAACCTTCTCGCCTACCTTGATCGTCATCGTTCGACCTCCGGATCAAATCACCACAACCCGGCGAATACCATCATATCGCGGCCGACGCATCAACCCGATCAGGCTCGGGCGCGGCGCAAGGGCGGCTGCCGCGCAATCCGCGCGGCCGGCAACCGCAGGTCCCATACAACGCCCAAGAACGACAGCAGCTTGAGCATCGCGAAGTTGATATCGATTTCCCACCAGCGGAAACCGTGGCGCGCCGAGTAGGGGCAGTGATGATGGTTGTGATGCCAACCGTCCCCAAAGGTAACGAGAGAGACGATGAAGTTGTTGCGACTTTCGTCGCCCGTCACATAGCGGCGCGACCCATACCGATGACAAAATGAATTAGCCGACCAGACCGCGTGATAAACGCACACCGTGCTGATCACAGCGCCCCAAACAACGAGCTGAAGCCCGCTGGTTCCGGCAGAGGGATTGGCAACGCGCCAGACCTCTCCACCGATATACAGAAGCGTCGCGTAAGCGAGATTAACCACGTAAGAGTAGCGCTCGAGTAGGACCAGCTCCGAGAAGCGAGCCAGATCACCCACGAGCCGGCGTCGCACCCGGACACAATACGGTGAAAAGAGCCACCCCATGTGACTCCAGAAGAAGCCCCGGGCCGGTGAATGCGGGTCTTGCTCCCGGTCGGAGTGTCGATGATGGTATCTGTGGTGGCCGACCCACCACAGCGGTCCATTCTGGCCGGCAAGCACGCCGAAGAGAGCGAGCACGAATTGGAATTGGCGGCTGGTCTTGAACGAGCGATGCGCCAGCAGGCGATGGTACCCGGCTGTTATGCCGAAGAGCTGAATTCCGCTCGAGAGCAAAAATATGGCCAAGGCCGGCCCGCTAACACCCGTGATGAACCCACCGCCGCACCCGAGATGAACGAGGATCAAGGGCAGCACGAACGCGAGATGCCGCAGCGAAAGGAGCTTAATATCGGGGAGAACGGCGGCATCCATGTCCGTGCTGCGTGTCGATCGAATGGAGATCGCAATCGAGGCGATCCAGCGTGGCAAAAAATTACCTTATATGTCTAAAATATGTCTAAAATAATCAGCTGCCGACCGAAGCGCCTGCGAAAAGGCCTCGGCTGCCGCGAAAACCGAGACGAGGAGGCGTGATGTCCCCTGAGGCATTCTTTCGAGATCTGCTCGGCAAGGCCGGGATCTCGATCGACGGCGATCGCCCTTGGGATCTCCAAGTGCGCGACCCGCGGGTGTACGCCCGCATGTTGCGCGATGGGACGATCGGCTTCGGCGAAGCGTTTATGGAAGGCTGGCTGGACTGCGAGCGAGTCGACCTGATGGCAGAGCGCGTCTATCGCGCCGATCTGACGCAGCAAATCTCTGTTCGGACGGCAGTTCTCGAGGCCCTCAAGCTGAGGCTCAATCCCCTCGGATCGCGCTCGCGTTCGTTTGAAATCGGCGAGCGGCACTATGATACGGGCAATGATCTCTTCGAGATCATGCTTGACTTCGTACATGACATACTCCTGCGGCTATTGGCGGCGGGCGAACACGCTGGAGACCGCGCAGCGGGATAAGCTGGAGCTGATCTGCCGCAAGCTGGAGCTGAAGCCGGGCCAGCGGGTACTCGACATCGGTTGCGGTTTCGGCTCGTTTGCCCGCTACGCCGCCGAGCATTACGGCGTTGCGGTCCTCGGCATCTCGGTATCGCAGCAACAGATCGAGCTGGCCAGACGCCTCAGTGCTGGCCTGCCGATCGAGTTCCGCCATATCGATTACCGCGATCTCGACAAGTCCTTCGATCGCATCGTTTCCATCGGCATGTTCGAGCATGTCGGCCACCGCTATTACCGCGACTTCTTCGCCAGCTGTGAGCGCTGCCTGAAGCCTTCTGGGCTCCTGCTGCTCCACACGATCGGGTTCTTGAAGGAGGAGGGGCCGAATCCCTGGTTCGAGAAATACATCCTGCCCGGTGTCGAGTTTCCCACCTTCGCCAATATCGTCGATGCGGCGGGCACTGATCTGGTGCTTGAAAACTTCCATACCTGGGAAGGCGGCCATTACGACAAGACGCTAATGGCTTGGTTCGAACGGTTTGATGCCGGCTGGGACCGTATCAAGGAAAAATACGGCGAGGACTTTTACCGAATGTGGAAGCTGTACCTGCAGGGCTGTGCCGGCGCTTTCCGTCTCGAACGGCTGCGCGTCTGGCAGCTGGTTTTCTCGAAAGGCGGTATTCCCGGCGGCTACGCCTATGGTCATCATTATCCCCTGAACTGAACCAACTCCGGGGATCACCACCGGGGCGCAGGTGGGAAGAGACGCAATGGCCGCGAATTCACCGATAGCAGGTTGGCTGCGGGATCTTGATTTGCCGCAATACGAGCAGGCATTCAGGGACAACGCCATCGAGTTCGAAACGCTTCCGGAACTGAATGAAGCGGATCTTGAGAAGCTTGGTGTTCTTCTTGGGCACCGCAAGAAGATGCTTAGGGCCATAGCCGCGCTGAGCGGAGCAGTATCGAATGCAATCGTTCCGTCCGCCGGTGCTCGCTCCGCGTTGCCTCGGACCGAAGGTGCCGAGCGCCGGCAGCTCACGGTCATGTTCTGCGACCTCGTCGCCTCAACTGCTCTTGCGACCCGGCTGGATCCCGAGGACTTGCGTGAGGTCCTTGCCTCTTATGCCGCGCGCGCGTCGGAGGTGGTGGAGCGGTTCGGCGGGTTCGTTGCGAGATTTCTGGGTGACGGCATCCTCGTATATTTCGGCTACCCGCAGGCCCAGGAGGGCGACACCGAACGAGCCTTACGGGCGGGGCTCGCCCTCGTCGAGACTATCAGTCGGCTGGAGGTCCGGTTTGGCGTGCTCCAAACGCGCATCGGAATTGCTACCGGGCTCGTGGTTGTCGGCGATCTCGTCGAGGGTGGTGATCGACAAGAGCACGAGGTCGTCGGCGAAACACCGAACCTTGCCGCTCGTCTGCAAAGCTTGGCCGAGCCGAACACGGTGGTGGTCGCCCCGAGCACGCGTCAGCTTGTCGGTGACTTGTTCGATTTTCGCGACTGCGGCGCGGCGCATCTGAAAGGTTTTGCCGGGCCAGTGCAGGTCTGGCAAGTGCTCGGCACAAGCAGTGTAGACGACCGCTTCGAGGCGCTGCGGACATCGTCATTGACCCCGCTCATCGGCCGCGAGGACGAGCTCGAGCTGCTGTTGCGACGCTGGCGCCGGGCGCAAGTCGGGGACGGCCAGACCGTGCTCTTGTCCGGCGAGGCCGGGATAGGCAAATCGCGAATCCTCGCTGCATTCGACGAGAGGCTGCGGGGAGAGCCGCACATCCGGCTGCGGTTCTTTTGTTCGCCTCATCACCAAGACAGCACGCTCTATCCGCTCATCGCACAGATCGAGCGGGCGGCCCGCTTCGCTCGTGAAGACACGCCAGAGACCAAGCTCGACAAGCTCGAAGCCCTCTTGTTGCAATCCGGCGAAAGCCCGCCCGAAGAGCGGGCGTTATTCGCGGATCTGATGGGCTTGCCGACCGCGGACCGGTACCCGGAGCTCGCCCTCGACGCCAAGCTCAAGCGCGAGCTGACCCTGGCGGCATTCGTCCGACAGGTCGAAGCGCGTACGCGCCAACGCCCAGTCTTCTTGATTTTCGAAGACATCCACTGGATCGATTCGACATCGCTTGAACTTCTCGACTTCATTGCGGGTCGCGTGCCGCATCTGCCGATGCTGTTCTGCATGACGTTCCGGCCGGAGTTCCAGCCGCCATGGACCGGCCAGGCGCACGTGACGACGCTCGCTCTGAGCCGGCTTGGGGAGCGTGAGGCAGCCCAACTCGTCGGGCGTGTGGCCGGAGATAAGCTGCTGCCAGCCGACCTCATGGATCAGATCGTCAGACGCGCGGACGGCATCCCTTTGTTTGCAGAAGAGCTGACTAAGGCGCTTTTAGAAGGCGGACTGCTCCACGAACAGGACGGCCGCTACGTTCTCGATGGCCCGCTGCCGCCGGTCGCTATACCGTCGAGCCTTTACGCCTCTCTGATGGCGCGCCTCGACCGGCTCTCGCCGGTCAAGGAGGTGGCGCAAATTGGCGCGGCCGTCGGCCGGGAATTCTCCTACGAGTTGATCGCGGCGCTCTCCCGGCGCACGGATCAGCAGCTACACGATGCGCTTGACCAGCTCGTCAGCTCCGGGCTCGTCTTCCGCCGCGGCCAGCCGCCGCAGGACTCCTACATCTTCAAGCACGCCCTGGTGCAGGATGCGGCCTACGGCAGCCTGCTGCGCCGGCCGCGCCAGGATCTGCACGCGCGCATCGGAAACGTGCTTGAGGCGCAGTTCCCCGAGATCGTCGCGACGCGGCCGGAGATTCTGGCCCATCACTACACCGAGGCCGGCCTCGCCGATATTGCCATCGACCATTGGCGCAAAGCGGGCGAGCGCGCTCTGCGGCGTTCGGCCAACGTCGAGGGCGTCACGCATCTGACCCGCGCCATCGAGCTGATCCGATCCTTGCCGGCAACGCCCGATCGCAATCGAAAAGAACTCGACCTTCATCTGGCTCTTGGACAAATGATGCGGGCGACCGAAGGTTACGCCGCACCCGAAACTTTGCGGATCTTTGAGCGGGCCCGCGATCTTCTTGGAGAAGGAGCGACAGTCAACGAGCGAAATACGGTTCTTTACGGTCTCTGGAGCGTTCACTACGTGCGTGCCGAACACGTCGCGGCACGCGAGATGGCCCTCCAATGTCTCCAGTTGGCAGACCGCCATCGGAACACGGACGCGCCCGTTCTGGCGAATATGCTGATGGGTTGTTCGCTCTGGGCGATGGGCGCGTTTGTCGACAGCCGACGCCATTTTGAGCGGATCCAGGAGCTCTCGGCGGCCGATAAGGAAGAAACAATCGATTCGCGATTTTCTCATAACAACTCTGTCGCCGCCCTATCTTATCTCTCCTGGACGTTGTGGCCGCTGGGCTACCCGGAGCAGGCTGTCGCCGCGGCACAGGAGGGTGTGCGTCGGGCGCGCCGCACCGGTCACGTGCACCTGACTGCCTATGTCCTTTTCATCGAGGCCTTTCTCGGCACCGTTTTCGGGGCCGAGGGCGAGACACTCACAACGTCTGCCGACGATGCCGTCGCCTATTCGATCGAGCATCGCGTCACGGCTTACGAGCACTGGGCTCGCTTCTGTCAGGGCGTCACACTCACGCGAAGCGATGATCCGCGCAACGCGATCGAGGCAATGCACGATGCAATGAACGCAGCGAAAAAAATCAATGCGGTCTTTTTACGACCGCTGCATCTCGGTCACCTTGCCGCGGCGCACACGAGCATCGGCCGGCCGGAAGTCGCCCTCGGTCTGTTGGACGAGGCGCTCCGAATCGCGCGGGAAACCGAAGAGCAGTTTTTCGCGGCGGAGTTGCACCGGCTGCGGGGTGAGGCGCTCTTGGATCTTGGGAACGAGCCCGAGGGCGAGGTGGAACTCCGACGCGCGTTGACCGTCGCACGCGGACAGGAGGCGCGATTGTGGGAATTGCGCGCCGCGACGAGCCTCGCCCGCGTCTGGCGCGAGCAGCGCAAATCTGGCGAAGCGCGTGATCTGCTAACGCCAATTTACGGCTGGTTTACAGAAGGTTTCAATAGGCCGGATCTTGAGCGCGCCAGGGCGATCCTTCGGGCGTCGCCTTAACCTGAAACGAGCCCGGACTGCCGCCTGGCTCTCGGAATGGATGCAGATTAGGCGTTCTCTACGCGGAATACGGCCTTACCTTGGATACGCCGGTCGCGCAGCTGCGGACCGATCTGACCGAGATCGCGCCAGCTCCGTTCCACGAGGTGCGGCTTTAACGAACCGTCGGCGACGAGCGAGACAAGCAGCGCGAGATCGGGCGCAAAGCGCTCCTCGGCCTCGGACGTGAAGTAAGAAAAGCCCTGGATGCGCGCGTTCGGATGCTCGGCGAAATCGCGAAAGCTGAAAGGGGTCGGCTCACCCGACGAATTGCCGAAGACGACAATTGTTCCTTTAGCCTCGATATGCGCGATAGCCGCGGCGAGCGAGGGTCCGCCAGCGGATTCGAGGATCAGCGCGAACTGGCCCTGGGCCTTATCGATGCCTTCGATGAGCTGATCGGCGCCGCGCACGTGGCGGCCGCGCTCGGGGTTGCCGACCACGGCAGTGACCCGGGCTCCGGACCGCGCGGCGATCTGCGTGGCGAGGTGCCCGACGCCGCCGGCGGCGCCGGTGATCAGAACCCGCCTGCCGAGCAGCGGTGCACCGAAACGCAACGTGCGCAATGCCGTCAACCCGGCGACCGGCAATGCCGCTGCGTCCTCGAAGCGGACATTATCCGGCAATACCGCCATCAGGTGGATGGGCACTGCAGCGTATTGCGCCCAGCCGCCATTGTCGGTCAGCGCAACGACGCGTTCGCCCGCTCGGGGGCCGCTGCCGTCCGCGGCGGCTTGCACCACCACTCCGCTGATGTCCTGGCCCGGCCGCCAGCCTTCGGGGCGGATCTGGAACAGCCGCAATTCGCCGCGGTTGAGCGAAAACGCCCGCACCTCGACGAGCGCCTCGTTCGGCGCCGGCTGCGGCTCGGGCACCTCGCGCAATTCGACCGGCGAGGCACCTTCGGGGGTACTGACTACGGCCAACATTCGATTTCTCCCGGTCGACCCTCACCCGCTTCGCTGCGCTCAGCACCCTCTCCCGCAATGCGCAGGGCTGTCCGGGGAAACTTTAGGCATAGGTGAGGCTCAGCTGGTTTTCGGAGTTTTGGCATTGGGGACGACTTGGGTTGACGGGCGGGGGTATGTCGATCGCGCCGAGGTGGCGGCGTTCGAAGAGGCACGAGGCGACCAGATCGGTATAGCGCAGGATCGGGATCTTCACGCAGTGGCGTCGGGCGGCGATGCGCCGCAGCGCGTAGGCGATCATCGCGGCAAAGATCTGCAGGCGGATCGCGTTGTCGTTGTTGCCGAGGAAGCGGCGGATGCGCAGATGCTGCTTGATCCAGCGAAACAGCAGCTCGATCTGCCATCGGGTCTTGTAGAGGGCGGCGATGTCGAGCGCGGCGCGCTCGAGATCATTGGTCAGCAAAGTGATGGTTTTGCCGTCGGTTCGCCGGACCCGGAGGCGGCGCTATCGCATCGGCAGCTGCGAATCGCCTTTGCTGGCGAAGCGCATCTCGTGATCCTCGAGCACGGCAAAACCGTCACCGTCGGCCAGCGCGATGGGGCGCTCACCGACCAAGTCGAGGCGCATGCTGGTCTTGGGGCGGGTGACGAAGACCGCGCCCTGCTCGGCGATCGCGGTCCACCAGGCGTAATGGCAATAGCCCTTGTCAAAGACATAGCTCGCACCTGGTTCAATCGCGATCGTGCGACCGATCTGGGCGTCGTTGACGTTGGCATCGGTGATGTCGAGGACGCTCGGACAGTCGGCCTTCGGGTCAAAGACGACATGCAGCTTCAGGCCGCGGATGCGGCCGTTCGATTTGGCCCAATCGCACAGCTTGCCGAGCGGAATGGGGGTCGCATCGATCAGCTTAACCATTGCCGCGCCGTCTCGCCGGGTCTGCCGATCCAGCTGGCTGGCCACCCGGCTGAAAGTCTCGGCGAAGATCCCAACGGGCCGCCGTTTGTTGGCATCGGACAGCGTCGAGCGGACCAGTGGACCACCGCCCAGATGGTAGTGATGCTGACGGTTGGCGTTCCAACCCGCTTCCAGCCCCCGCAGGCTGACCGCCGCGGAGAACTGGGCGTAGACCAGCGCCAGCAGATGGTTCCAGCTCGGAAACGATTTGATGTAGGCATCGCCAGCGTGACGCGCGACGAGCGTGTCGAACTGACGCCGTCTGATCGGTTCCAGCAGCTTGCCGAAGAGGCTAGCCCGGATTTCTCATACCGGTTGGGAATTTGAGGGGCGGCCGCGGCAGCTGCACGCTGACATTGTGGCGATGAAGGTTCACAACCTCCGCGAGTCCCGGCGGACGCAGTGGTGGTGCTGCGATTGGCGGTGTCGAATATGATCGCTGGCTTTCTCTGTTTCGTCAGCGTGCCGCGGCGGTGATCAGTTGTGCGTGGGCGCGGGCGAAGTCGCGCTGGTAGGGGCAGCCCGAGGCCATCGCGAATTTGATGCGCCGCACGCTGGTGCGCACCAGCGCGCCGATCTTGAGCAGTTTGCGGCGGATCGTGCCGCAGGTCGCCTTGGCGAATTGGGTGTGCTGCAGGGCAATGCGCCGCAGCGCGCAGAGCAGGACGTAGGCCATCGAGGCGAACCACAGGCGCAGCTGGTTGGCGCGCATCGTCGCCGCTGAGGTACGGTCGGCGAACAGATCGAGCTGACATTCCTTGATACGGTTTTCCATGTCGCCTCGGGCGCAGTAAATCTCCTCGTAGAGCCGCTGGGGCTCGGCGCCCTCAGAGCTCAGCGAGGTGACGACAAAGCGGGGATTGGCCGCGCCTTCGGTCCATTCCGCCTTGGCAACGACCCGGCGCTGGCGGCTCCAACTGTCGCGCGTCGACCACTGGAACTCCTTGAACCGGCGTGCCACGGGTCAAGCCCGTGGGCTGAAGGCCCACGGCTGGCCGGTCGCTTTGCTGTCCTCCTCGGCCTCACCCAGCTCGGCGGTGATCTCGGCGACGAGACGGTCGTTCTTGGCCAGGCCAAACAGGAAATCGATCTCATTGGCCTCGCACCAACTCATCAGGGCCTCGCGGGCAAAACCCAAATCGGCGCGCAGCACAATGCGCACCTCGGGCCAGCGCGCGCGGATCTGGGCGACGATGCGCGCCGTCTCCTCCACCGCTCCGGCGGCAGCATCGATGGCGGCGCGCCGCAACTTTGACGCCAGCAGATGCGACCCGCAGAAAATGTAGAGCGGCAGATAGCAGTAGCAGTCCCCCGGGTCCGGCTCCGCCGGCCCGAGGACAGGCTCCATAGCCGTGAAAGAACCGCCCTTCCTGATGCCCGTGCAGCGGGTCATCGGTGGCATCGAGATCGAGGATGATCTGGTTTGGCGGGTGTTGGTGCGCCTCCACGAACAGATCGACAAACAGCGCCTCGATCCTGGCGCCGTCCCAGGCGATGCGGTGATAGCGCGTCAGCTCCGCTCCGCCCCGCTCAAGCCGGTTTAGCGTGCTCTTTCCGGCCAACGGCGCACAATCCTTGCGCCGGGCCGACAGCTTGCCGGCCAGCACCGCCATCGTCGGGTCGTGACGCAGCTCGTCGTGATCCACCAGATCTTCATAGCCCAGCGCCAGCGCAAAGACCCGCTGCCCGACCAGCCGCACCACTTCGTGCTCGATCAGCTCCGGCGCGCGGCGGTCCGTAAAACAGCCGGCAAACCGCTCGACCAGCCGGATCGTCCGATCCGTCGCCCCCAGCAGCAAGGCACCCGCATCCGAGGTGATCTTGCCGCCGTCAAACCCGGCCACCACCGCACGCCCCTCAACGCGTGCAAAACCGAACAGATCCGCGCTACACTCTGTATGCATCGGGTCTCCCCCTTGGCCCTGAGACAAACCGTTGGTCCAACACGATTTTCTCAGATCCCGGAGCCCGATGCACCTACCCTATGTGAGAAATGCGGGCTAGGTGTGAAGCGCATGCCCCGTCCTCTTTCTAAGTCTCGTAAACCAGAAAGTAGACGGAAAACCTCCGTCTTGCGGGGCATGCGCTTGCGACAAATCAATTCACCCCCTCGGCTTCCCCGGACAGCCCTGCGCACCGCGGGGAGAGGGCTGGGGTGAGGGGCCGCCGCGACAGCAACAGCACTCAGTCGCCGCGCCTAGGTTGAGCCTCGTTCGAAAGGCTCAGGAATCCGGCAGTTGCACCCCGCTGGCGGCGAGTTCGGCGGCGAGCTCCAGTTTGAGCCGGGCGAGGCCTTCTGCGGTCGCGGATTCGGCGCGGGCGACGAGGACCGCCTGGGTGTTCGAGGCGCGCAATAGCCACCAGCCGTCGGCGGTGCGCACGCGCACGCCGTCGATGTCGGTCATCTCGGCCCCGATCCGACGCAAGCGTTCGCGGACCTCGCGCACGACTTCGAATTTGCGGCTCTCCGAGCACGGAAACCGCAGTTCGGGCGTGTTGACGACCGAAGGCAGCCGGTCGAGCATATCGGCGAGACTAGGCCGGGCATTCGACAGGATGGACAGCAGCCGCACGGCGACATAGACCGCGTCGTCGAACCCGTAATAGCCGTCGGCAAAGAAGATGTGGCCGCTCATTTCGCCGGCGAGCGGCGCCCCCATCTCGGCGAGTTTTGCCTTGATCAGCGAATGCCCGGTTACCGCCATGACCGGGCGGCCTCCGAGGCGCGCGATTTCGTCGAACAGCACCTGGCTCGCTTTTACATCGGCAAGGATCGGCGCGCCCGGATGCCGGCTCAGCACATCGCGCGCCAGCACCACCATCAGCTGATCGCCCCACAGGATCCGGCCTTGCGCGTCGACGACGCCGATGCGGTCGCCGTCGCCGTCGAAGGCAATGCCGAGATCGCAGCGATCGCGCGCCACCGCCTCTTGCAGTTGAACCAAATTCTCCGGGATCGTCGGATCGGGATGATGAGCCGGAAAGGTACCGTCGATCGTCTCGTTCAGCAGGACGTGAGTGCCGGGCAGACGCGCGGTGAGCTGCTGGACGACGTCGCCGGTGGCGCCGTTTCCGGGGTCCCAGGCGACGGTCAGCGGCCGGTCGCCGTGATAGTCGCGCGCCAGTCGCGTGACGTACTCCTCGCGGATCGCGCGCTCTTCAACTCTTCCTCGCTTGCCGCTCGGAGCCCCGAGGCGCCTCGCCGTCTCGCCGAGCTTCTGGATCGCCGCCCCGTAAAACGACTTGCCCTGGAAGACGAACTTGAAACCATTGTGGTCGGGCGGGTTGTGTGAGCCGGTGACCATGACCCCGCCGTCGACCCCCAGCGTCGCGGCCGCGTAATAGAGCATCGGCGTCGGCCCTCGGCCGATCCGCAGGACATCGGCGCCCTCCATCGCGAGGCCGTCGACCAGTGCCACTTCGAGTTCCGGCGAGGTGAGCCGGCCGTCATAACCGACCGCGACGCGGCGCCCCCCGGCCTCGCGGAGGGTAACCGCATAGGCCTGCCCGATCGCTCGCGCGTCGGCGGCCGACAGGGTCTGCCCGACGATCCCGCGAATGTCGTATTCGCGCAGGATCGTCGGGTCGAAATGATGGGGCATCAGTCGTTCCGATCAGAGATAGGAGGCGAGGATCTTGCGCAGCCCCGGCCCGAGCTCGGGATGCTGCAATCCGAGCGCGACCGTCGCTTCGAGAAAGCCGAGCTTGTCCCCGCAATCGAAGCGACGGCCCTCGAAGCGCAACCCATGAAAGACCTGGCCCTCGCCGATCAGCTTGGCGAGAGCGTCGGTCAGCTGAATCTCACCGCCGGTGCCCGGCTCGGCGTTGGAGAGGTGGCCGAAAACCTCGGGCTGGATGATGTAGCGGCCAATGATTGTGGACGTCGAAGGCGCCTCGGCGGGATCGGGCTTTTCCACCACCCCTCTCGCCCGCACCAGCCGGCCGTCGTCGGAGACGACGTCGAGCACGCCGTAGCGCGCGGTGTGCGCCCGTGGCACCTCGATGATTGCCGCGAGATTACCGCCGGTCCGCGCGTAGGCCTCGACCATCTGTGCGAGACAGGGCTGCTCACAGACCATCAAATCGTCGGCGAGGAGCACCGCGAAGGGCTCGTCGCCGACCAATCCGCGGGCGCACCAGACGGCATGGCCTAGGCCGAGCGGGGTCTGCTGCCGCGTATAGGCGATCTGCCCCGGTTCGGGCAGCCGTGCTTCGAGCTCCTCGATCACCTCCTCCTTGCCCCGCTCGCGCAGCGTGGCCTGAAGCTCGTAAGCGCGGTCGAAATGATCGTCAATCGCGCTCTTGCCCCGGCTCGTGACAAAAAAGAATTGTTCAATGCCCGCCGCCTTGGCCTCCTCGACGGCGTAATGAATGAGCGGCTTGTCGACGATCGGCAGCATCTCCTTGGGCAGCGCCTTGGTCGCCGGCAAAAAGCGGGTGCCCAACCCGGCGACCGGGAAAACGGCCTTGCGGACAGGTTTGTGCATGAACTCCTCGATTGGGTGGCCCCCGGGAGATCCGAGCAATTCATGTGCCACGAGATCTCGCCTACCGGAGCGTATAATGGCGGCACGGGATTAACGCCGGATTGACCGAGACATTACCATGAAGGGCGAAGAAGCCGGTGCTTGAAAACAAAATGCGCGGGACAGCCGAGGCCGAGCCGATCGAAAACCGGCTCTTTTTGCTGGTGCTGCAGCACCCGCAGGAGAAGAGGGAGGTGCTGGCGACCGCATCGGCAACCTGCGTTGCGCTGCGAAGCGCGGCGCTTGTTGTCGGGCTGTCGTGGCCGAACCTGGAGCGCGCGCTCGGCCGTCCCGCAGATGCCAGGCAATGGGCGGCGCTCTATCTCGGCTCGGCGCGGCCGGCGGCCTTCGGCCTGGAGCGGGAGGTCGTCGTGCTCAACCGAGCGGGAATGCCGGTTGCCGACCAGGATGCGATGCTGCGCGGCCTCGAAGGCGTCGTGCTGCTCGACGGGAGCTGGAGCGAGGCCAAGACCCTGTGGTGGCGCAACCCGTGGCTCCTGAGGCTCCGCCGCCTCGTTCTCAACCCGCGGCACCGGTCGCGCTTTGGCCGGGTGCGCCGCGAGCCGCGCCGCGAGGCGCTCTCAACGCTGGAAGCCGCCGCTCTGCTGCTGAAGCACCTCGATGGTGGCCCGGAAATCGAAGCCGCGCTCCTTGCTCGACTCGATTGCCTGATCGCCGATGCCCGGACCGCCCACCCGGCTCAGGCTCGCAAAGTGGCTCGACCGAACCTATAATTTTTACGATGAACGATGTGGTGCAGGCGCCGGCCGGCACGCGTAATCCGGTGGTGCGGCCGCGCGATGCCGCTTCCTTGATTTTGCTGCGCGGGGAGGGCCGGGATCTCGAAGTCCTCGCCGGCCGCCGTCCCATGCATGTCAAATTCATGCCGGGGGTGCACGTCTTTCCGGGCGGTGCGATCGATCCACCCGACCGGGTCGCCTGGAGTGTCGAAGCGGGCAGCGATGCGTTGGGCGCGCGGCTTGCGCGCTCTGCGCGTGCGGCATTGCGCGAAACCTGGGAAGAAGTCGGGGTGCTGGTGGGCCGACCGGCCGGGTCGCACTCCGCGCTGCCGGCCACCAGGCAAATCGAACGAGCCTATCGCGAACGCGGCCTCGTCGCGGCATTGGACCTGCTGACCTATGTCGGGCGGGCTATCACCCCGTCTCACTCGAACCGCCGCTTCAATACCCGGTTCTTCCTCAGCGACGGCGCCAATGTGTTCGGCGAGCCGGCGTCGAGCGAAGAGCTCGAGGATGTCCGCTGGTACCGGGTCGGACAACATCCGCTCGAATCGTTTCGCGATGTGACGCGGTTCATGCTGGCCCGGGCGATCGCGCTGCACGGCGGCACCGCCAAGGGCGAGACGCCGCTGTTCTACTGGGCCAAGAACGCGCGCCGCATCGGCGTCTGCCGCGAAAGCGGCCACGACCGTCAGGCGTGAACGCGGCGCGCCGGTATACTGCCAGCTTTTGACCTCGCCGGGCGAAAGCCGATATAATCGCTGGTTTGAGGCTCAGCGGGCAAGTACAAGGTGCGGCATGATGGAAGGATGGTCACCCGATAGCTGGCGCGGTCTGCCGATCCGGCAGGTGCCCGGTTATTCGGACGAGGCGGGACTCGCCCGCGTCGAGGAGACTTTGCGCCGGTTTCCGCCACTGGTCTTCGCCGGCGAGGCGCGGCGGCTGAAGGAGCGGCTCGCCGCGGTCGCGACGGGCAAAGCCTTTCTGCTGCAGGGCGGCGACTGCGCCGAAAGCTTCGCCGAATTCCATCCGAACAACATCCGCGACATGTTCAGGGTGCTGCTGCAGATGGCGGTGGTGCTGACCTTCGGCGCCGGGTGCCCGGTGGTCAAGCTCGGCCGCCTCGCCGGCCAGTTCGCCAAACCCCGCTCCTCGGACAGCGAGACGCAGAACGGCCGCACCCTGCCGTCTTATCGCGGCGACATCATCAACAGCCTCGAATTCGACGAAAGGGCGCGCGAGCCCGATCCGCAGCGCATGGTGCAGGCCTACAGCCAGTCGGCCGCGACCCTCAACCTGTTGCGCGCCTTCGCCCAGGGCGGCTACGCCGATCTGCACCGGGTCCACGCGTGGAACCAGGATTTCGTCGCCGACTCGCCGCAAGGCGAGCGCTACCGGGCGCTCGCCGATCGCCTGACCGAGACATTGGACTTCATGGCCGCCTGCGGGCTCAACTCGGAAACGACGCCGCAGATCCGCGAAACCGAGTTCTATACCTCGCACGAGGCGCTGTTCCTCTCATATGAAGAGGCGCTGACCCGGATCAATTCGACGACCGGCGATTGGTACGATTGCTCGGCGCACTTTGTTTGGCTTGGCGACCGCACTCGGCAGGTCGACGGCGCCCATGCCGAATTTCTGCGCGGCATCAAAAATCCGATCGGCATGAAATGCGGTCCGACCTTGGAGCCCGACGATCTGTTGAGGCTGATCGACCGGCTCAACCCCGGAACGAGGCGGGCCGGCTGACCCTGATCACCCGCATGGGGTCCGACAAGGTCGAGGCGCGGCTGCCCTACCTGATCCGCGCGGTCCAGCGCGAGGGCCGCGAGGTCGTGTGGTGCTGCGATCCGATGCATGGCAACACCGTCACCTCCTCGAACGGGTACAAGACCCGTTCCTTCGATCGCATTCTCGACGAGCTGCATGGCGTCTTCGCAATCCATGCCGCCGAGGGAAGCTATGCCGGCGGCGTGCATTTCGAGATGACCGGTCAGAACGTCACCGAATGCATCGGCGGCTCCCAAGCGATCAGCGAAGCCTCGCTCGCCGACCGCTATCAGACCCATTGCGACCCGCGGCTGAACGCGACGCAGGCGCTCGAGCTCGCCTTCGAGATTGCCGAGGCGCTGAAGCGCGAGCGGCAAGGCAATGGCGATCGCGTCACGAACCGGCTCGCCGCGGTCTTGTGAGGCGGGGTTGGCATCGGATGAGCAGGCCGCCGTTGCGGCGCAGACCGACAGCTACTTTTTGAAGACTAAGGCGATAGTCGGGCATTTCGGCGACCGCCCGGCGACTTACGCGGTGTTCATGCGCCGGCCGGTGATTTTCGCCCCGCGTTTCGCGATCGAGTTTCTCGAAAGCATGGCGGCAGCGCGCGGCGAGAAATTCGACATCGAGCTCAGCCATCCCGAGGGTGCCTGGATAGGCGCCGGCGATCCCGTCTTTTACGTGACCGGCTCGTTCTTTCATCTCGTCGATCTCGAAACCGTGCTGCTGCAGAGGCTCGGCCCCACCTGCGTCGCCGCGTACAATGCCTATGCAATGTGCGCCGATTTGCCGAAGGTCGCTTTCATGGCGATGGATGCGCGGCACTGTGCCGGCGCCGAAATGGCGGCGATGATGGCCTACGCCGCTGCCGTCGGCTCGGCGGTGGCGCAACGCGAAACAGGTGCCGTCGGCTTTGTCGGCTGCGCCGCCGATGCGACGGCCCGGTTTTTCGGGCAGCAGCGGGGCGTTGGGACGATGCCGCACGCGCTTATCGGCTATGCCGGTTCGACCTTGCGCGCAGCGGAAATGTTCCGCGAGGTCTTCCCGGACGAGCCGATGACCGTGCTGGTAGATTATTTCGGCCACGAATTGTCGGACGCCGTCGCGGTTGCCGCGGGCTTCTCGGACCTTGCCGCGGCTGGCCGTCTCGCCGTCCGCATCGATACTCCCGGGAGCCGCTATTGCGAGGGGCTCGATCCTACCCGCTCGTATGAGGTGCTGGAGCGTCATGCGCCGCATGCGATCCGCGGCTACCGCACCGAGGAGGAACTGCGCCACCTCGTCGGCACCGGGGTGTCCGCCGCTGCGATCTGGCTGTTGCGCCGGACCTTGGACGAGGCCGGGTTCCGCGCGGTCAAGATCGTGGCAAGCTCGGGGTTCGGGCCGGCGAAATGCCGGATGATGGCCGCTGCAAATGCGCCGATCGACACGATCGGCACCGGCTCCTACCTCCCCGAACTGTGGAGCGAGACCTACGCGACGGCCGACATCATCGCTTATGACGGCGTCCCGATGGTCAAAGCCGGCCGCGAGTTTTTATTACGCACGCGGGTCGGCAGTCAGTGAAGCTGGCCGGAGGCTTCTTTGAGGACGCATTAAGAGCGGGACCTCCGCTTCTAGAGCCGAAAGAAAGGCGTAGCCGGCTCGCGTCATTGGCTCTCCTGCCCGCGTGACCACACCAATTGAGCGCTTAAGAGAGGGGCCAATCAGCGTTCGGGATGAGAGGCTTTCGCCCATGATCGGGAGGGCGAGACGCGGCAGGGCGGTGATGCCGAGCCCGGCAGCGACTAAGCCTCCCGCAGTGGCGAGATGCGCGCATTCGTATAGCTGCTTAAGCGCGAGTCCTGCCTGCAGGAAGGCCGCATCCGTCATCGTGCGCACGCTGCTTGCCGTCGACATCGCAACGAACGGATACTCGCTGAACACCGACCAAGCCGCCGTTTCCGAGCGGGCCAGGGGGTCATCCTTCCGACAGACGAGGCAGAATTCGTCCGCCACGAGCGGCTTGTAGGCCAGCCTCGCCGAGGGTGCCGGATGCACGGTTATCCCTAAATCCGCCGTTCCTTCGAAAACGCTGTTCAGCACCTGCTGTGACAAGCTGTCCCGGACAGCGATGTCGACTCCCGGGTTCGTCTCGCGGAAGCGGGCTATCGCACTTGGAAGCAGCACGGCAGCGATCGAGGGAAGAGCCGCGACCGTTATCGAACCGCGCTGGCCCTCCACAAACTGGCTTAATTCGCTGAAAGCGCTGTCAAATTCCTTGACTAGCCGGACCGCGATCGGCCGTAGCTCCGCGCCTACCGATGTCAGCTCGACATTCCGCGTGTCGCGATTGAAGAGACGTGCCCCGATCGCATACTCGATCGCTTTGATCGTGCGGCTGAGAGTGGGTTGTGAGACCCCGAGCGCACGTGCCGCCCGGCTGAAACTCCCGGTCTCGACCAAGCGCAGGAAAGCAAGTAGCTGCTGTGGCGTGGGTTTCATACGCATTGAGCATCAATATATACAGCGGCTTTGATTGACAAATAAGCACTCGGGCCGATAGATCGATTTCTTGCGCCAGCTCAGAGGACGCTGAACGCATGCGTCTTGCTGCCGGTGAACGGTCACCCAGGCGACGGTCTGGAATGGCCAAAAAGGGAGGAAAATCATGGCTCACGGGAAAATAACCGGATCGCACAGCATTTGGCTTCGGCCGGCGGCGTCATGGGCAAGGGCTGCGGGTACCCTGGCAACCGTGCTGCTGGTTTCGAGCGTAACGGTCCAGACGGCGACAGCAGCGCAGGCAAGCTGCGCAAGCTTGGCGAGCGCTGCGGTCCCTAACACGACAATCACCTTGGCTGAGTCGATCCCAGCAGGCTCGTTCACGCCGCCCGGGACGACCACGCCTATCCCCGACCTTCCGGCGTTCTGCCGCGTGGTGGCCTCGGTGAGCACCCGGCCGGGCGAAGATGTCGGCACAGAGGTCTGGCTGCCGGCGAGTGCCTGGAACGGCCGATTCGAGGGAACGGGCAATGGCGGCTTCGGCGGGGCGATCGTCTATTCCGCACTGGCTGAGGGAATTGAGCGCGGCTTCGCCACCGCCAACACCGATACCGGGCACACTGGCGGGGGGTCCGGTCAGATCGGGCAAGCCCTACCCTGGGCGCAGAACAAGGTGACGCTCTACGATTGGGGGCACACCTCGATCCATCTGATGACAGTCAGCGCCAAACAGATCGTGCACGCTTTCTACGGTCGGAACGCGTTGTACTCGTACTACGATGGATGCTCCACCGGCGGCGCGGAGGGCATGGAGGAGGCGGACTTCTATCCTTCTGATTACGATGGCATCCACGCCGGCTCGCCCGGGCAGGACTACAGCCATCTCATGATGAGCTTCTTCTGGGGCGGCCTTCTTCCGGCGCGGAACGCATCCGCACAATTGCCGCAGAGTGCGCTGAACCTGCTCAACAGCGCTGCTCTACAGGCGTGTGGCGGAGCGCAGGCGGTTGCGGACGGCTTCCTCCTCGACCCCCGGACCTGCCAATATGAGCCGACCAAACTCCTGTGCCAATCTGGGCAGAACCCGGCGACTTGCCTCACTCAACCACAAGTCGAGGAGGCGGAAATGCTCTATTCGCCGGTGACCGATCCGGTCACAGGCCTCGAGCTCTATCCCGGGTTTGCGCGCGGCGGCGAGGAAACTTGGTCGCTGATCCAAGGAGCTCTGGTGGGCGCCTTCGCGCAACCGCTGATTGCAAATGCCGTCTTCGACAATCCGAATTGGGACTGGACGACCTTCAACTTCGACAGCGACGCTTTCCTGGTCGACAAAAAACTCAGCCCCCTGATCAACGCGACCAACCCGGACCTGCACGGGCTCAGCAGCCACGGCGGCAAGCTGATCGTAACACAGGGTTGGGCCGACGCTCTCAATGCCCAGACGCTGCCAATCGAATATTTCAATAGCGTGGTTATCGACCAGCAATCGCTGGCCGCAACGCTGAACTTTTACAGGCTCTTCATGGCTCCTGGCATGAGCCATTGCGGCGGCGGCCCTGGCCCCAACACGATCGGCGGGTCCACGCCGCCGACAGAGATCAATGCCCAGCGGGATGTGCTCGCAGCGTTGGAGGCCTGGGTCGAACGCGGCGTTCCGCCGGCGAAATTGATCTCGACCAAATACGTAAACGACACTGCGGCGAATGGCGTGGAGCGGGAGCTGCCGCTGTGCCCTTACCCGCAGGTCATCAACTACGTCGGCGGCGATGCTACGCAAGCGAGCAGCTATGAGTGCGTGAGGGATACGACTGGCTTCGTTAAGGACATCAGTCAGGAGCGAAAGAACATCCTGATCGACGCGGAGACCGGTGACCTTGCGAATCTGCCGAACTGAAGTATAGGTAGCGGTCTTCCCGTGCCCCCCGTATGGGCGGAGCGATAGCGGCATGCCGCAGGAGATGCCTTACACCGGCAGGTAAGCTGGCGCAGGCGAGGTGCGCGTTGGGCATCGTGACTACTGGAGCTTAGGACCCGGCGTCGACCACGAGCGAAGGGGCCCTTGCCGAAGGTCGCCTTCATGGCGATGGATGGGCGGCACTGCGCTGGCGCCGTGATGGCCTACACCGCTGGCGTCGGCTCGGCGGCAGCGCAGCGCGAGACAGGCGCAGTAGGTTTTGTTGCCTGCGCTGCCGATGCGACCGCCCGGTTTTTCGGGCAACAGAGGGGCGTCGGGACGATGCCGCACGCGCTGATCGGCTATGCCGGTTCGACCTTGCGCGCGGCGGAAATGTTCCGCGAGGTCTTCCCGGACGAGCCGATGACCGTGCTGGTCGATTATTTCGGCCATGAATTGTCGGACGCGGTCGCGGTTGCCGGGCGCTTTCCGGATCTCGCCGCGACCGGCCGTCTCGCCGTCCGCATCGATACTCCCGGGAGCCGCTATTGCGAGGGCCTCGACCCGACGCGCTCCTATGAGGTGCTGGAGCGTCATGCGCCGCATGCGATCCGCGGCTACCGCACCGAGGAGGAACTGCGCCACCTCGTCGGCACCGGGGTGTCCGCCGCCGCGATCTGGCTGTTGCGCCGGACTTTGGATGAGGCCGGGTTCACGGCGGTCAAGATCGTGGCAAGCTCGGGCTTTGGCCCGGCGAAATGCCGGATGATGGCCGCCGCAAATACGCCGATCGACGTGATCGGCACCGGCTCCTACCTGCCCGAGCTGTGGAGCGAGACCTACGCCACGGCCGACATCATCGCCTATGACGGCGTGCCGATGGTCAAGGCCGGCCGCGAATTCCTGCTGCGCAAACGGAAAGACGAATAGCGCAGCAATTTCGGGTCGATACAGCTTTCCCGGATGACAAGCGCCGGCCGACCGGCTAGGCTGGCATATTGGGAACAAGAAGAGCGGAACAAACCGCCCTTGACGATCTGGGAGGTCGCCATGGCAGAAATTCGCCCGGTGGGCGGGTCGACACTACCGGCCGGTCACGTTCTGGGACGCAAGCTCGACAGCATCCCGTTCAGCGGCTACCACATATTGATAATCGCCGTGCTTGCCCTCGTCGGCTTTATCGAGGGCTACGATCTGGTGATGACCGGCTCGCTCTTGGTGCTGGCCAAGGGCGCCGCTGCACCTGACCGACACCGACATCCGTTGGCTCGCAGTCGGCCCGACCTTCATGCTCTGCATCGGCGGCTTTGCGTCGTCGGCGGTATCCGATCACTGGAGCCGCAAGACGATCATGATGATCGGCGTGATCGCCACAACGTTTTTCACACTGCTGATCCCGCTGGTGCAAACCGCCGAGCAGCTCATCATCGTGCGTCTGTTGACGGGCTTTGGCGCAGGCAGCGCGGTCTCGGCGGCGTTTCCGATCGCCGCCGAATTGATGCCGGCGCAGCACCGCCGCACCTATGGGGCCATCTATGAGATGGCGCTGGCCGCCTCCTTCACGGTGGTGCCGTTCATCGGCGGCCTGCTCGCCGGCAACGAATACGCCTTTCGGTTTCTGGCATTGCCAGGCGGGCTGTCGATCACCGTCGTGCCGGTGCTGATTTATTTCGTGCTCCCGGAAAGCCCGCGCTGGTATCTGCGCAAAGGCCGGCCGCAGGCCGCTGTCGACATCGTCAACCTGATCATCCGTCGCGCCGGCGGCCGGGTATCGCCGCTGACGGTGGACGCGCTCGGCGATCACCACCAAGCCGCCCGCGAGCAGCTCCCGCCCTATTGGGCGTTGTTCGCACGCGGTCAAATCCGCTGGACCATCGTTGGTATTCTGAGCGGCGTCTGCGCCGGGACCGCCTATTTCCTGATTTCGGTGCTGCTGCCGAAGGCGCTGAATGATCAGGGCTTTGCCTTGAGCGCGAGCTTAGGATTGACCTCTATCGTCTATGCGGCGAGCTTCTTTGGGAAGGGTTTCACCGGCTTCCTGATGGAGATCATCGGGCGGCGTTGGACCATCGCTTATGCGCTCACCGGATCGCTGCCGGGCCTCGCGCTGATGCTGCTGGCGCATCGCGCGGGGGACTATGCGGGCGTGGCGATGGTCGCGGGAGGGCTGATCATCGGCTTCACCGTGCTGTCGGCCTTCACCGCCACCCGCGTCTATCTCTCCGAGCAGTTCCCGACAGCGTTGCGAGGGCGCGGCCAGACCTTCGGCGAGTCGATCGCGCGGCTGTTCGCCGGGGTGCTGGCGCCGTTTCTGATGGAACCGCACACCGGCTCGGCACCGATATTTTTCGGTACGATTTTGGTCGTCGTGGCAATCGGCGCCTTTATCCCGCTGGCCTTCGGCCGCGAGACCGTCGGCCAGCTCGAAACGGTGACTGAAGGAGTTCCGGCGCTGGCCTGACGCGCGATCGGGCAACGAGGCGAGCGGAAAAAGCTGCCGCCAAATCGGGAGGAAACGATGGCAGAAATCCCCCCGGTTGGACGACCGACATCGGCGGCCGGCCATGTGCTGGGGCGCAAGCTCGACAGCATCCCGTTCAGTCCCTACCACATGATGCTGATCGCGGTCCTCGCCCTCGTCGGCTTCGTCGACGGTTACGACCTCGTAATGACCGGCTCGCTGCTCGTGCTGGCGAAGCAGCCACTGCACCTGGGTCCGTCGGAGATCCGGTTTCTCGCGATCGCGTCGACGATGATGATCTGCGTCGGCGGCTTTATCGCCTCGGCGATTTCCGACCATTACAGCCGCAAGACCATCATGCTGATCGGCGTGGCCGGGTTAACCGTCTGCACCTTGCTGCTCACGCTGGTACAAACGGGCGAGGAGCTGATCATCGTCCGTTTGCTGACCGGCCTCGCGGGCGGCTTTGCAGTCTTTGCGCCGTTTCCAATCGCCGCCGAGCTGATGCCCGCGCGACATCGGCGCACCTTCGGCGCCGTCTATGAGATGGCGCTTGCCTGCTCGTTCGCCGTGCTGCCCTTGGTAGGCCGTGTGCTTGCCGACAGTCCGAACGCCTTCCGGCTGATGGCGCTGCCCGGCGGGCTCGCCTTCTTCGTCATGCCCGCGCTGATCTATTTCCTGATCCCGGAGAGCCCGCGCTGGTATTTGCGCAGAGGGCTCGCCGAGGCGGCGGTCGACACCGTCAACCGGATCATCCGTGGGGCCGGCAGCCGGGTTCCGCCCCTGGCGGTCGCAGGGCTCGGGGGCAACGCCCAGACGGCGCGCGAAGAGCTGCCGCCCTATCGGGCGTTGTTCCACCGCGGGCAGCTGCGCTGGACGGCAATCGGGATTTCGAGCTATGTCTTCGCCGGCACCGCATTTTTTCTGATCTCGGTCCTGTTGCCGAAGGCTCTGGTCGATCAGGGCGGCGCCGTAACGTTGAGCTTTGGCGTGACCTCGCTGGTATTCGCCGCGAGCATACCGGGAAAGGGCTTCACCGGTTTCTTGATGGAGATCATCGGCCGGCGCTGGACGATCTTCTATGCCCTCGCCGGCTCGCTGCCCGGCCTTTTCCTGATGATGATGGCGCACCGCGCAGGACCGTACGCGACGGTAGTGCTGGTCACGGGCGCGCTGATGACCGGCTTTACCGCGCTGTCGGCTGCGACTGCCTTCCGGGTCTATCTCTCCGAGCAGTTCCCGACGGCGCTGCGCGGGCGCGGACATGCCTTTGGCGAGTCGACGGGACGAATCTTTTCGGGAGTGCTGGCGCCCTTCCTGATGGCACCGTACACGGCCTCGCCGACGATCTTTTTTGGCACGATATTGGTCGTGGTGACGATCGGCGCCTTCATACCGCTAATCTTTGGCCGCGAGACCGTGGGGCAACTCGAAACGGTCACCGAACGAGTTCCGGCTCTCGCGTGAGGCGATAGCGCACCTGAGGCGATAGAAAATAGAAAAGGCTTGAGCTACTCGCACCTCGCCGAGCGGTTACGCATCGCATTTCATTAGTTCGAGTTCAAAATGTATCGTGATTCCTTTCGATAGTGCTGGCCGCGTTGACCGCCTGCGGTTAATGAACAAAATGTGTCGTCTCAAACCGTTGAATTGCTCGCCCTAGCTGCCGGGAGCCGTTTCCTTCAACGGCGCTCGGCCCGACAATACCGTCTTAACGTTGAAGCGGTAATGTAACTACCTCGCGCAAAATTCGTCTGGTGCGACGACAAGCAGGGCATCAGTGGCGCAGGATATGGCACATTCATGTCGGCGATCGGGGAGACGGGGGGGATAGAGCGGTGACGTGGTCAGATGAGTCGATGCCTCCGACAGATCTCGTCGAAGCGCCACGCGCTGAAATGCGCAAGTCTGGCTCGAGCCGGTTGGCCGAGGAGATGGCCGGACTTCCGCGGCTGCCGGCGCGATTCCTCGAGCCGCACGGTTTTGTCTGGGGCAGTTTTGCGGCGCCTGATGGGACAAAGCTGCGCTGGGGCCATTTGCCAGCGGCCAACCCCCGCGCCGAATGCGTGATGGTCGGTGGTTTCACCGAGTGCATTGAGAAATACTTTGAGACGACGGCGGATCTGGCGGCCCGCGGCCTGTCGGTATGGTGTCTCGATTGGCGCGGGCAGGGCGGCTCCCAGCGCCCGCGGCGTTGGCCGAGCCGGCCGCGCCCGCGCCGCTACGATCGCGACGCGAGCGACCTCGCGCTGTTCGCGAAGACACTGCCGCCGTCCCGTCATCCGCGTCTGCTGATCGGCCACTCGATGGGAGGCGCAATCGCGCTCGTCTGCCTGCGGCAATCCCCCGACCTGTTCGACGCGGCGATCTTGTCGGCGCCGATGCTCGGGATCCGCACCGGGCGCATTCCGCGGCCTGTCGCACGCTGCATCGCCAGCGCCGCGCGCGCCGCGGGTCTCGGCCTTTGCTTCGTCCCCGGAGCGGGCCCTTGGCGTCCCGATCGCATCCCCTCGCCCGAAATCAGCCGCGTATCGAGCGATCCCGAACGTTGCCGCTTGCAATATGGCTGGTTTTCGGCGTGCGCCGAATTGCGCGTCGATCAGCCGACCTATGCCTGGCTCGACGCCTCGCTTCGCCTCGTGCGGAGGATCAGCCGGCCCGGGTTTCTCCGCGAGATCCGCACACCGATCCTGCTCGCCAGCGCGGGGATCGAGGCTTTTGTCGACACCGCGGCGCATCACCGGGCTGCGCATGTGCTCCGCAATTGCACCTTGATCGAGTTCCCGGACTCGAAACACGAGCCGTTTCTCGAGCAAGATCCGATTCGCAACCGGTGGCTGGATGCGATCAGCGGGTTCGTCGCCGAATGGATGCCGAGCAAGCCTGCCGCAGCACTGGTTAGCGAACCGGCGTCACCTCCTTAGTTTCGCGGCGCGTGCTTCGACAGGATGCGCTGCAGGGTGCGGCGGTGCATCTTGAGGCGGCGGGCGGTTTCCGAGACGTTGCGGTCGCAAAGCTCGAACACCCGCTGGATGTGCTCCCAGCGCACCCGGTCGGCCGACATCGGGTCCTCGGGCGGTTCCGGAGTCCCGTCTTCCTGGGCGAGGAGAGCCCGCTCGACCGCGTCGGCGTCGGCCGGCTTCGGCAGATAATCGATCGCCCCGGCCTTGACCGCCGCGACCGCGGTCGCGATGTTGCCATAGCCGGTCAGCATGACGATGCGTGCGCCTGGACGGGCTTGCTGCAATGCGCTGACGACATCGAAGCCGCGGCCGTCACCCAGCCGCATGTCGACGACGGCGAAAGCCGGCAGCTGATCGGTCGCCGCGGCGATCCCACCGGCGACACTGTCGGCCGTCGCCACGACAAAGCCGCGACGCTCCATTGCGCGCGCGAGCCGTTGGCACAGCGGCGCGTCGTCGTCGACGATCAACAACGTGCGCTCGGACTCCGGGAGCCCCTGCAGACCCGCAGAGAGCGCGTCTGTCGCGGAAGGGCGATTCGGTCGGTCGCTAGTCTCCATGATCTTGCCTTTGGCGCCGTCCGCGGCTCACTTTCGGCGGGCGAAGCGTATGAGGGGTCGCCGCGGTGGGACGAAGTTTCTCCACCATCTCCAGATTGGCACGATTCCAGAAAATCGCAACATGCGCGCCGCCTTCCGGCAGATTATCGAAAATCAGCCGCGCTCCGCTGCGCTCGAGCAGGCTCTGCGCGATGAAGATGCCGAGGCCCATGTGGTCCGTCGCGCCGGCCCGCGTCGAGATATACGGCTCGCCGAGCCGGCCGAGCAGGTGCAGCGGGAACCCCGGTCCGTCATCGGCGATCTCGACGGTGACTGCCGCCTTGTCCCAGAACGTGGTGACGCTGACCTCGCGGCGCGCGAACTGGACCGCATTCTGAATGAGGTTGTTGAGCCCATGCATGATCTCGGGGCTGCGCCGCACGAGTGGCTCCTCGGGGCCGGGCTGTCCCGCCGTCACGAAGATCAGCTTCACCCCTTCGTGTTGATGCTGCGCACCGGCAGTCTCGACCAGGGCCGAAATCGGCAGCCGGGTGTAGGGGGAGCCGCCGTCGTGCTCCGGCTGCCGCGCGAGCTCCGCGAGAATCCTGCGGCAGCGCTCGGATTGGCTCAACAGCAGCGCCACGTCCTCGGCATGCGGGCTGTCCTCCGGCAGATCATGCGCCAACTCCTTGGCGACGACAGCGATAGTCGCGAGCGGGCTACCCAACTCGTGCGCCGCCGCCGCGGCCAGCGCGCCGACCGCCGATATTCGCTGCTCGCGGGCGAGCGCCAGCTGCGTCGCAGCCACCGCGTCCCGCAGGCGCCGCGCCTCCTGCGCGACGCTCCAGGTATAGCCTCCGATGAAAACCGTCGCGAGCACCAGCGCCATCCAGATGCCGAACACCAGCTCGGGTGGAAACACCAGCGGTTCGGTGCGCCAGGGCAGAGGCATGTGCCACAGGGCGAGCACGGTGATCGCCGCCACCGCGAGGATCGAGAGCGCGATAACCGGGCGCCGCGACAGGATCGTCGCGGCCACGGTTACCGGCGCGAGGATCAGAGTCGAGAAAGGGTTTTGCAGACCGCCGGTCAGGTGCAGCAGGATGGCGAGCTGCAGGATGTCGTAGCCGAGGCACAGCGCGGCGTCTCTTTCGCCGAGGCGGGCCGCCGCTTGGCGCACCAGGATCAATACCACGTTCAGCAGAACCGAGCCGGCGACGACCGCGAGGGCCGGGAAAAGCGGCAGGCGATACCCGAGGCCGTAATGCACAATCACGATGGTGAGCGCCTGTCCGGCGATCGCGACCCAGCGGATCGGGACCAGTGTGCGCAGGCTGATCCGGCCAAAGCCGGTAATTGGCTCGCTCGCTATGATGAGGCTGGTGTCGCTCACCTGATGACCTCGTCTCGTTGTCCTCGTTCGCCCGGTCTCGCTGTTCCGAGTTGGTCCCATACTGGCCGAACTCCCGGTAACGAGTCATATAGGGGCGATGGCCGCGCCCGCCGTCAAAGTCGACAATCTCGTCAAGCGCTACCCGACCGCCGTCGCGGTGGACGGGATCAGCTTCAGCGTCGCGCGCGGGGTCACCGCGGCGTTGCTCGGCGGCAACGGCGCTGGAAAGACGACCACCCTCTCGATCCTGCTCGGGCTTCTGTTGCCGAGTTCGGGAAAAGTGGAGGTCCTCGGAGAGGACATGCTGCGCCACCGGTATCGCGCCCTCCCCCGGATGAATTTCTCCTCACCTTTTGTCGACCTGCCGCATCGCTTGACGGTGCGCCAGAACCTGCTGATCTATGCCCGGCTCTACGGTTTGCCGGATCGGCGCGAGCGAATCGAGAACCTCGCCCGCGATTTGCAGATTTCGGCCTTTCTCGAGCGCCCGGCCGGCAAGCTTTCGGCCGGGCAAAAAACCCGCGTCGCGCTTGCCAAGGCGCTGCTGAACGAGCCCGAGCTGTTGCTGCTCGACGAGCCGACCGCTTCCCTCGATCCGGACACCGGCGATTCGGTGCGCCGCTATCTCGAAGAGTGGCGGGCGCGCACCGGCGCGACGATCCTGATGGCCTCCCACAATATGGGCGAGGTCGAGCGGCTGTGTTCGGAGGTCCTGATGATGAAGGAGGGCCATATCGTCGACCGGGGCAGCCCGCAGCAACTGATCAACCGCTATGGGCGAACCAACCTCGAAGAGGTTTTTCTGCACATCGCGCGCGAGCCGCGGATCGAGCTGGAACCGGCAAATTGAGCCGTGAGTTGCGATATTCGGCGGGCCGGGTGTGGGCGATGCTGCTGCGCTACCTCTATCTGCTGCGCAGCTCGTGGCCGCGCACCCTGGAGCTGCTGTACTGGCCGACCTTGCAGATGATGATCTGGGGGTTCATGAGCCAGTTCCTCTACCGCAACAGCAGCTATGTCTTCCGCGCCTTTGGGGTGCTGCTCGCCGCGGTCATGCTGTGGGACGTGCTGTTCCGCGGCCAGCTCGGCTTGTCGATGTCGTTTCTCGAGGAAATGTGGGCGCGCAATCTCGGGCATCTCTTCGTCACTCCGCTGCGCCCCTATGAGTGGGTCCTATCGCTGTTGTCGATGAGCATGATCCGCGTCTTGCTCGGCATCCTGCCGGCGACGTTGCTGGCGATCCCTTTCTATCATTATTCGATCTTCGCGATGGGGCTCCCACTCCTCGCGTTCTTCGCCGCGCTCTTAATCATGGGGTGGGCACTGGGTCTGGCAATCTGCGGGCTGATCCTGCGTCAGGGCATGGGAGCAGAGGGGCTGGCCTGGACGGTGGTGTTTACCCTGTCGCCGATAAGCTGTGTCTACTACCCGGTCTCGACATTGCCGGGCTGGCTGCAACATGCCGCCTGGGCATTGCCCTCGACCTATGTCTTCGAAGGGCTGCGCGGGGTGCTGTTCACCGGGGTTTTCCGGAGCGATTATTTCTTCACCGCGCTGGTGCTCGACATCGTCTATGTGGGGCTGGGCGCGGCCGTCTTTTTCGTCGCCTTTCATAACGCACGCCGGCGCGGTGCGCTGCTGCAGATGGGCGAGTGAAACCGGGCTATGCGCCTCCACCCTGCGCCAGAGCGGTGAAACCCGCTTTCTCGAAAATCGGCTTCGCCGTCGGCGAACTGAGAAAATCGAGCAGCCGCGCCGCGTTCGGGTTCTTGCTGTCCGCGGTGAGAGCCGCCGGATAGACGATCGGCGGGTGGGTATCCTCGGGGAACAACCCGACGATCTTGACCCGCGCATCGGCCGCCGCGTCGGTCGCATAGACGATGCCGAGCGGGGCTTCGCGGCGTGACACGAACAGCAGCGCGGCGCGCACATTCTCTGCCGGCGCGACAGCGGACCGCACACTGTTCCAGACCCCGAGCTTTTCGAGGGCGGCCTTGCCGTACTTGCCCGCCGGAACAGAGTCGGTGTCGGCCATCGCGAGGTGCCCTCCGTTGAGGAGCGCCGCCAAATCGAACCCCGGCTTGATCTCGACATGCACATCGCTGTCGGCCGGCGCGATCAGAACGAGCCGGTTGCCGAGCAGGTCGCGTCGGGTCGCAGGTTGGATCAAATGCCGCTGCTCCAGGTAATTCATCCAGTCGAGATCCGCCGATATGAATATGTCAGCCGGCGCGTCATTGCCGATCTGCTTTGCCAATGTCGAGCTCGCCGCAAAGGAAATTTTCGCGTGTGCGCCGCCCTGCTGCTCGAACAGCCTGGCGGCCTCATCGAGTGCATTGGTCAGGCTAGCGGCCGCGAATACGACCACATCCTGCGCGTGTGCTGTCTGAACCGCGCCGAATGCGATCAGCGCTGTCACGACTGCGGCAGCAAACTTCATCGGGACGCGCATGTGGTTCTCCCCAATCGCGATCACTGCGACAGCGCTTCGAACTGCTCGTCGTCGAGCTCGATGCGGTAGAAGCGGCGATATAAATCCCGGGCTTCTGCCCGCAGATCGTCCGGGTAGACGGTAGGATAGAGCGCATGACCCGCCCACAGCAGCCCGAGGAGCCGATTGACCGAGGGCGGCTCGTCGATCCAGCCGAAGGGCAGGGCCGGCGCGAGATAGACGCGGCCCTGCGCGACCGCCGGGAGGCCCCCCATTCCGGCCCCTTGCGGGCCTTCCAGAACTCGGGATTGTTGGTGACGACGGTGTCGGGGTTCCAGGCGTAAACCTGATCGGGTGTCACGTGCGAGAGCTCGCCCGTGCCGGCGCCGTCGGCGACATTCACGAGATCGACCAGCCGGAGGACGTCGGCCAGGGAAGAGGCGGAAGTCGCAGTCGTCAGCCCGTCCGCGCTGCGGGCGTAATAGACCCGGATTGGCCCTGCTTCACGCCGCGCCTGAGCCCTCTCGTGGGTGATCGTGAGCAGGCGCTCGGCTGCGCCCCCTAGATCATTTGCTCGCTCCTCAGCCCCGAGCATCTCTCCCAGCAGCCGATAGATCTCCGGCGTGCGCTCGAGCTTTCCGTCCAGCAGGAGAACGGGGATCCCGGTCGCCTCCTGGACCATCGTGGCGCGCTCGACGTAGCGAGGCGATGTCGAGCCATAGTCGAGGATGACGTCCGGCCTGGCGGCCTGGATCTGCTCCGTTTGAACTTTGCCGTCGCGAACGAGCGGCGCAAGTTGCGGCAAATCGGCAAAGCTCGGCCCGAGGAGGCTTTTGGCCGCTGGACTGAGCGCATGCGGCCAACCGATCATTTTCTCCGGCGCGAGCGTGTAGAAGAGGACAGCGGCAGGCGGGCCGGCCGGCATCACCCGCTCGATCCTGTCCGGGATTTCTACGGTGCGTCCCGTCGCGTCGACAACGGGGCGAGCCGAGGCAGGCGCGAGGAACGCCAGTACGAGAACAGCAACCAGCGAGAGCCGGGTACTCGTAGAATTTCTGGAGTGTTGCATCAGCGATATATCCAATAGGATACATCGCTATCATAGGAACCAGGCCGGTTAGCGTCAAGCAGCTCTGGCGGCGCGCCCTCATATTCTCAGAAATGCCTAGCGGATTGGTTGACTCGATCCGCGCTATCTATCGCCGTCAAACCGACAGTCTATCCCCGAAGCGGCTGCGCGCACCGGCCGCATCGATTAAACTCCCGCAATGGCGAGGCTTACGTTGCGTCTCGATTTCGGGCCTGGACGAGCGATCGGCCACGGCAAGATCCGATTGCTCGAAGCCGTCCGCGACTTTGGCTCGATCTCCGCGGCCGGGCGGTCGATGGGAATGTCGTATCGGCGCGCCTGGCTGCTTATCGACGAGCTCAACCATATTTTCGAGGAGCCCGTCATCGATGCCAAACACGGAGGCTCGGGCGGCGGTGGCGCCGAGCTCACGCCGTTTGGCTATCGTGTCGTTCAGCGGTATCGCACTATCGAGGCAAAGGCGCATGCCGCCGCTGCCGCCGATCTTGACGCCCTCGCTGCGGTGACGCTCAAATTCCCGCTCGATTGTTGATCTCCAAAAAGAGTCAAAGGAATACCGGCAATGAAACTAAGCGCGCGCAATCAGATCAAGGGCAAGCTGGTCGAAGTTCGCAAAGGCACGACGACCGCTCATGTTCGGATCGATATCGGCAACGGCGTGGTCGTTACCTCCTCGATTACCAACGAAGCTGTCGACGAACTCGGACTTCGCGTCGGCGACGAAGCGATCGCAGTCATCAAGGCCTCTGACGTGATGGTCGCTAAATAGATTTTTCCGAGCTCACTAGCGTCCCTGTCTTGCCGACATCAATGCCGAGCGGCACTGGCGTGAGAGAGAGGGGCCGTTCTCTCTCAAGCATTCGATGACCCGGCCGCCCCCGAGCGGCACCGCACTGCAGTAGGTCCGGTAATCCATGCCGCAGGCGCGGCGCAGCAGAATCGCTTCCTGCCGTCGCGACATTGGTGGCCCATATGTCCGGGCGGCGGGTGCAGCCGGCGCTGATGGTGCAGTCGCGGCTCTCGGATACTGCGCCCCGGGCGCCGGACTGCCGATGGCGGCCACCGCCTGCCGGCATGGCTCCGAAAGACTTTGCGCATTTTGCTTGAGGCAGGCCAGCGACGCGGAACCGCCGGTCGGGATGGTTGAGCAGTAAGTCTGGTAGTCGGCAGGGCAGGCCTGTCTGATCGCGCTGATTTGCGCCTGGCTCGGTTGCTGGGCAACCGCCGGGCTGACCAAGCCCAACGAGATCACTAAAACCAAAAGACCTGAGAGCCGGCCGATTACTGTTGACGTTGGTGCATGCATTCCAGGTGTCTCCTCGTGTATTGGCGGTGTGGCGCGCGCGAAATCCCGTTTCTCTCATCCCGCGGCCAGGATAGGCAACGACCGATGATGCTTCTGAGATGACCGGGCCCGAGCTGATCGCTCTGGGGCACGCGGCAATCGCCAGGGCGCACGAGCTGATCTTGCTGGGCGGCGTGCTCGGGCTCCTGAGCATCATCGCCGGGCTGATCTCGCGGCGCGTCGGCGCTCCGATGCTGCTCGTCTTTCTCGCCCTCGGCATGCTCGCGGGCGAGGATGGCGTCCTCGGAATTCCGTATGACGACTTCACCTCGGCCTATCTGATCGGCAGCATCGCGCTTGCGGTGATCCTGCTCGAGGGCGGGCTCAAAACGCCGGTCTCGATGCTGCGGCTGGCATTTTGGCCGGCCGCTGTGCTGGCCACGATCGGCGTTGCAGTGACCGCTGCGATCCTCGGCGTGTTTGTCTCGTTGGTGGATGGCCTGCCGCTCATCCCCGCACTTCTTGCCGGGTCCGCCGCAGCACCGACAGATGCGGCAGCGGTTGCAGTGCTGTTGCGGCGCGCCGGCGCCGCGCTCCCGGAGCGGCTGCTCGCGCTGCTCGAGGTCGAGTCCGGGCTCAACGACCCGATGTCGGTTTTTCTGACGCTGCTGCTGTTACGCCTCATTGCCGAGCCCGGCTCGGTCGGCACCCGTGAAGCCGTACTGCTGTTCCTCGAGGAAATGGCCGGGGGTGCGGTGATCGGCCTGGCGGGCGGTTGGGTCCTCGCGCAGCTTCTGAAGCGGCTAGCGCTCGAAGGCTCGCTTGCGCCGGTGCTGGTGCTGACCGGCGGACTTGCCGTCTTCGGGCTGGCTCAGCTGCTCGGCACCAGCGGTTTCCTCGCAACCTACCTCGCGGCGATCGTCACCGGCGCGACCCAGCACCGCGCCCGGCAGGAGGTCGAGCACTTCTTCGAAGGGATGGCGTGGCTCGCACAAATTATACTCTTCCTGATGCTGGGGCTCCTGGTGACGCCGCATGACCTCGTGCCCTATCTGCCGGGTGCGATCATCGGAGCGGCGGTGCTGATCCTGCTGGCGCGCCCGGTTGCTGTTTTCGCCTGCCTAATACCGTTCGGATTCACCGTGCGCGAGACCGTGTTCGCCTCCTGGGTCGGATTGCGGGGGGCGGTGCCGATCTACCTCAGCATCATACCGGGACTCGCCGATCCCGACCGCGATAAACGCCTCTTCGCCAGCATTTTCATCGTGGTGATCGCGTCCCTGGTCGTGCAGGGCTGGACTGTCGGACTGTCCGCCCGCCTGCTCGGCTTCGCGCGCCGCCCAAAAAGCTAGGAGCGTTGGTCCCGCTGGGCCAGGAATGCGATTTCTTCCGGCGTCGATGGCCGGCCGAGGATCTCGTTGCGGTGCGGAAAGCGCCCGAACCGTTCGATGACTTCGATATACGGCCGCCCGTAACGGCCCAAGCCACCAGAGCGCTCGGGATCGGGAGGCAGCGCAGCAAACAGCGCCAGCGAGCGGCGCTGGTCGGCGAGGTCTTCGCTGTGATGGAAGGGCATGTAGAAGAACTTGCACCAGGCCGGCGGGACCAGCCGATCGAAGCTGCGCTCGAGCGCGCGGTCCGCTGCGACGAGCGCCGCCGGGTCGGTGGCATAGGCGCGCGCCGTGCCGCGGAAAATGTTCCTCGGGACCTGATCGAGCAATAGTACCAGCGCCAGCGCTCCCTCCGGCGAGCCTTCCCACGAACCCAGCTCACCTTCGGCCGCCGCTTCGTAGTCGGCGAGAAACTCCCGGCGCAGCGCCGTATCGAATTCCTCGGTGCTCTTGAACCAGATCTCCCGATCCCGCTCGCGATCGGGGTCGCCCAGCGGTCCGAACCAGAAATCCAGCAACGATTTCGCCCGGTCGGGCGGCGGAGCCGTCAGCCGCTTGCGAAGAAAAAACTTCGAATGCCCCGGCGGATAATCGTCCAAGGTGGCGAAGACCTCGTATCCGCGCTTCTCATAAAATGGGCGCGCTTCGAAGCTGGTCGTTTCCAAAGTCGCGGCGATGCAACCGCGCTCGACGGCGTAATCCTCGGCGGCCTGCAGCAGCCGCGTGCCGTGCCGTTGCCTGCGCACGGCCGAGGCGACCCAGAGATGCGTGACGTGCAGCCAGCCGCCCCAGATGTTGCCGAGCAGCCCGCCCAGCCATTCGCCATTCCGGCTCCTTAAGAAGAAGCCCACCGGGTACCAGGCCGAGAGGCCAGTCGCAGCGATATTGAAGGAGGCGAGACTCTCGGTCACGAAGCGGCTCAGCGCCTCCGGCGGCAGCGGATCGAAGACGATCTCGAGTTCTTCCACCGTCATGCTCCGGCAGAGGCGTCGTCGAGGATGCGGACGAGGTGGCGCGCTTCGCGGCCGGCGGCATCGGCGATCTGGTGCCGGCAGCTCGTGCCGTTGGCGGCGAGAAGCGTGCCGGGCGGCGCCGCGCGCATCTTCGGCAATACGCCGAGCTCGCCGATCTTCAGCGACATCTCGTAATGCTCGGCCTCATAGCCGAACGACCCGGCCATGCCGCAGCAGGTCGAATCGAACGTCTCGATGCTGAGGCCGGGGATCAGCTGCAGGGCCTTCACCGCCGCCCCGATGGTTCCAAAAGCTTTCTGGTGGCAATGCCCATGCAGCAACGCAGTCCGGCCGTGCATTGGCGTCAATGGCAATTGGAAGCGGCGCGCCGCGCACTCGCTTTCAACGAATTCTTCGAAAAGCTGGGCACGCTGGGCGAGCGCCTTGGTCGGTGCACCCGGCAAGATCGCCGAAAATTCATCGCGCAATGTCAACAGGCACGAGGGTTCGAGCCCGACGATCGGCATGCCGGCCTCGACGTGCGGGGCGAGCGCATCCAATGTTCTCCGCGCTTCACGGCGGCCCTCCTCGACGAGACCGGCGGAGAGAAAAGTCCGGCCGCAACAGAGCGGGCGGCCCTTTGCCGGGTCAGGGGTGACGACGCGATAACCGGCGCGGTGCAGCACCCGCTCGGTGGCACGCGCATTTTCCGGCTCGAAATAGCGGTTGAAGGTATCGACCAGCAGCACGACTTCGCGCCCGTTTCCGGACGAGGTCCCTCGGTAGGCGCAGCTGGACCAGCGCGGCAATTTACGGCGCGCGCTGAGCCCGAACCGCTTCTCCCCGACCTTGGCCAGCATCGGGGCGCGGTTCCGCAGGTTCATCAGGGGCGCAATGCGCGACGCGTACGGTGCATAGCGCGGTAAATACGCGATCATCCGGTCGCGCAGGGTGAGCCCGTGCCGGTTCCGATAATGGTGCAGGAACTCGATCTTCATGCGCGCCATGTCGACGCCCGTCGGGCATTCGCGTTTGCACCCCTTGCACGAGATGCACAGCGCCATAGTCTCGCGCATGTCTTCGGAAACGAGAGCCTCGGGCCCGAGCTGCCCCGTCAATGCCAGCCGCAAGGTGTTGGCGCGGCCGCGGGTCAGGTGCTGCTCGTCGCCGGTCGCTCGGTAGGAAGGGCACATGACGCCGGCGTCGCGGGCGCGGCAGGCGCCGTTGTTGTTGCACATCTCGGCCGCTGCGGCGAAGCCGCCCCATTCCGACCAGTCGAGCGCAGTCTCGACCGGCAATGGACCGTAGTCCGGCTTGAAACGGAACAGGCTGCGATCGTCCATCTTCGGCGCCCGCACGATCTTGCCGGGGTTGAAGAGGCCCTGCGGGTCGAAGGCGTCCTTTACCTCCTCGAAAGCGTGAACCATGCGCGAGCCGAACATCGCCTCGTGAAATTCGGAGCGCACCAGGCCGTCGCCATGCTCGCCCGAGTGCGACCCCTTGTATTCGCGGACCATCGCGAACGCTTCCTCGGCGATCGCCCGCATCTTTTTGACCTCGAGCTCCTGCTTCAGATTGAGCACCGGCCGCACGTGCAGGCAGCCGACCGAGGCATGCGCATACCAGGTACCGTAAGTGCCGTGCTTCTCGAAAATCCGCGTCAGGCGGTCGGTATAGTCGGCGAGATCCTCGAGACGCACTGCGCAATCCTCGAGAAATGAAACCGGCTTCCCGTCGCCCTTCATCGACATCATGATGTTGAGGCCTTGCGCGCGGATCTCCCAAACCGCTTGCTGAAAGGCAGGGTCGATTGCCTCGACGACACCGCCGGGGAGACCGAGATCGCCCATCAATTCGACCAGGGCGTTCAGGCGTCGCAAGTTTTCCGGCGGATCGTCGCCGGCGAATTCGGTCAACAGCAGCGCGGCCGGCTTGCCCCGGACGAAACGCTCGACTATCGGGCGGAACATCGGGATGTCCCGCGACAAGTCGATCATCGTGCGGTCGACCAGCTCGACCGCGCTGGGGCCGAGCTCGACGATCCGCCGAGTCGCGGCCATCGCGCCGTAGAAGCTCGGGAAATGGCAGATCCCGAGCACCCGGTGCGCCGGGATCGGCTGCAATTCGAGCTCGATCTCGTTGAAAAATGCGAGCGTGCCCTCGGAGCCGACCAGCAGGCGCGCCATGTTGTGGCCGCTGTCGCTGATGCTGTCGATGTTGTAGCCGCCGACACGCCGCAGCACTTTCGGAAAGCGGTGCTCGATCTCGTCGGCCTCGCGCCGGTGCAGCGCACGCATGCGCTGGACCAGCTCGCGATAGCGCTCGGGCACCGTCCCGCCATCGAGGTTGCCGGGAACCTCGCCGAACCACGCCGTCGTCCCGTCGGCGAGCAGCGCATCGACGCCGCGCACATTGTGCACCATGTTGCCGTAGCGCAGCGAACGCGAGCCGCAGCTGTTGTTCGCGGTCATGCCGCCGATCGTGGCGCGGCTCGCCGTGGACGGGTCGACCGGAAAGAACAGCCGGTCCTTGCGCAACAGCCGGTTGAGCCGGTCGAGCACGACCCCCGGCTCGACACGCGCCCGTCGCGCCTCGACATCGACCGAGATGACCCGGTCCAGATATTTGCTGCAATCGACGACGAGCGCCCGCGCCACCGTCTGCCCGCATTGCGAAGTGCCGCCGCCGCGCGGCAGCACCGGCACCCCCTCCCCGTGCGCAATTGCAATCGCCGCCGCCGCATCCTCGCGGCTCTGCGGCACGACCACCCCGAGCGGCTCGATTTGGTAGATCGACGCATCGGTGCTGTACCGTCCGCGGCTGAACGCGTCGAACAGCACTTCGCCGCGAACCTCACGCCGCAGGCGGGCTTCGAGTTGCGGCGATCCTGGGGAATTATCGAGTACCATACAGTCTTCGCCGTCAACGAGCGGTGCGGGCGCGCAGCCTATCGGTTCGGCGCGGGGCAAACAATCGGCGTCGGGCGGGCCGGCGCGCTCCCATGCCTCCTGTTTTCTCAAAGAGAAACGATGGCGGTGATCGCGGCTGAGTTTTTCAGGCGGCGGACGATCCTCGCCATCCACACGGGTTGCCGTTGGTCGATCCAGAAAAGAAAGCTACATTGATTGACCAGGCTCGCAACATCACCGGTACGGGAGAGGGATGATGGATTTTGGCGCGGCAATGTTTTTCACCGATTACTCGATGACCGCGGCCGAGCTCGGCCAGGCGCTGGAGGCGCGCGGTTTCGAGTTCGGTCTGGGCGCCCGAGCACTCGCACATTCCCAGCACGCGCAAAACCCCGCCGGCCGGCGGCGGCGAGCTCGGCAAACAATATTATGACGTGATGGACCCGTTCGTCACGCTGACGGCCGCGGCGATGACGACAAAAACCCTGAAGGTCGGGACGGGGGTATGCCTCGTCATTCAGCGCGACACGATCCAGACCGCCAAGCTCGTCGCCTCGATCGATCAGGTCTCGGGCGGCCGATTTCTGTTCGGCATCGGCGGCGGGTGGAACCAGGACGAGATCGAGAGCCATGGCACCGCCTTCACCAGCCGCTTCAAGAAGATGCGCGAGCAGGTCGAGGCGATGAGGGAGATCTGGACCAAATCCGAGCCCGAATATCACGGCGAAATCGTCGAAGTCCCGAAGATGCGGACCTGGCCGAAGCCGGTGCAGAAGCCGCACCCGCCGGTCATCGTCGGCGGTGCCTTCCCGCACAGCGCGCGCCGCGCGATCCGGTACGGCAATGGCTGGATCCCCAATGCGAGCCGGGCGCACTACGCCGATGTGACCGAGTTTTTGCCGGAGTTCCGGGAGATGGCGACCTCGGCCGGGCGCGACCCGGCGTCTATTTCAGTGACGATATGGGGCGTCCCGGAAAATTCGGATCGCCTCAAGCGCTACCGCGATCAGGGGATCGCCCGCGCCGTGGTGAGCCTGCCTTCGGCAAATCGCGACGAAACCCTCCCGGTCCTCGACCGCTGGGCCGAGCTGATCCGCCAAACTGCGCACTGATCTGCGCCGCTCGCTATTTCGGGTACACGCGCTGATAGACGCCGGGTGAACCCTCGTCATGCCGAAGATGGGGGTGCACTCGCCTCGTCCACGGGTTGCTGACCCGGGCGCGGCTCCAGGTGTCGCTCTCCGATACCCGGGCATGCTCGAATTCATAGACCGTCAGGTATTTGGGTTGTCCCTCGACTGCGACGAACCGTCGGGCGCCGAGACACCCCGGCACCGCCAGATATCCGGGGATGTAAGCCGTGTTGTACCAAGCGTTGAATTCTTCCTCGATGGCGGCCGATGTGTCGATGCGCCCCATCTGCAGGAACGGCGCCATTTCGACGGTCTGCTCGATCGGGTCGGTGTGCACCGGAAAGATCTGCCGATATAGGTTGCGCAGAAAATTGCGCCCGATCCGGCTCGTCCCGATCCTGCTCCGCTGCGGCGAGGGCTGGTATTTGACCGCGTCGAGATAGGCCGTGCTGCGCAGTACGTCGTGGTCCTCGAGCTCGTACATGGCGAGGTATTTCGGCGCCCCCTTTACTGCGACGTAGCGCCCAGCGCTGAGAAAACCCGGCACCTCGAGCAGGCGCGGCAGGTGCTCCTCGTCGTACCAACGGTTGAATTCGGCCTCGAATTGGGGGTCAATGTCGGTCCACACCATCAGCAATCCGGTTCCGCGCGTTTTCGCCATCGCCCTCCTCCTTCGGTCCGGCCGCAGCCCGGTTCAGGCGCGTCGGCAGTCGAGGAATCTTAACACGGCAGGACGCGCAATAACTCATGTTGCGGCTGCTGAGCCGAAGTCGATCAGGCGATGTCGATCAGGGCGAGGCCGGTCTCGGGATCCTTGCGCTTGCGCAGATAGCTCGGCGGCTGGATCAGAATCACTTCCAGGGTCGGCCGGACATATGCCTCGATCAGGTGGCCGCCGACGACGCTGCCATCAGCTTTGCCGAGAACGGCATGGAGATGCAGCGTCGGGCCCTGATCACCGACCGCGACATCGCCGAGCAACGATAAGACCTCGACTTGCTCGTCGACGGGAATTTTCTTGTATTGCTTGGTTTCCCACTGGAAATAGCCGAGCACGGCGCGGCTGAATGCGCCGATTGCGGTGAGCGAGCCGGCCTCGACCTCTTGCTCCCGCACGAATTTGCCGAGTTCGCCGATGACCTCGTCACCGGTATCGAGCACGACCGCAAAAGTAATCGGGGGATCGGCATTGAGCAGTTTCGAACGCATGGTCAGCCTCGTAGCTCAGCCCGGGGTCGGCGTCGCGGTCGTGCCGGAGCGCAAGCTGCTCGATGTGGCCGATATCGTGCAGATCGCCTGCGGTTCGTCGATCCGCAATACGATGCTCTCGGTCAGATAAAGCTGGTAATGCACCCCGTCCTGGCCGATGTAGCCGGCCCGCAAATCCTGCCCCAGCACCAGGGCGCCGACGCGCGGGTCGACGAGCACGCCGCCCTCGATCGGCGCCTTGTAGATGCCGCGGGTGCAGAGATGCCGCAGATGCTGGATCTGCGAGACGTCGGTGCCGGGATAAAGTCGGAAGAGCCCATTGTAGAGCGGCGGAGCCAATGCCAAGGCATATGGCCCGCGGTACCCGGCGTCATCCAGCTGGGTCACCGCGGCGAGCACGTCGCCGAGCGCCCGCTCGACGGCTGCCCAGTCGCCGCCATCGAGCTGCTGACGGCCTTCATGCGTCAAGAGCCCTGGAAGCTGGAAATCCGGTTGGCCGCGATAGACGAACTCCTCCTCGCGGTTGGCGACGGCTTCGGCGGCGTCTTGCGCCGGCGTCAAGTCGAGCGGCTGACCATTTTCGAGATACCCGGCAATCCGCCGAACGCTTAGGCGAAACGCTCGCCGCAGCATCGGCACGGAAATGGCGCGCCCCATGACTGCGCCGGCTTCGTCGGCCGAAGGCTGGCGGCAGTAATCGTCGTTACCCGCCTCGATCGAGGTAAGACCGGCACCGAAAGGCCCTTGTAGCTCGAGATATCGCCGGCCGGTAAGCTGGTCGCGCGCAGCCTCGGCCGCAGCCTTGTCGATCTCTCGCCAGATCGCGTCGGGGAGATGCGACTGACCGCGATGGAGGTAGTCCATCGGGCTACGCATCCCTTAGGGAGCCGATCGTGAAGCCGGTGTGGGCACGGCTTCGGCTCGTCTCGGCCCCGCCTTTGCCCACGCCTTCGGCGGTCGCGGCTTTTTCCTCCTGCAGAATCGAGCCTTCGGTGAAAAGGTAAGTCTTCAGAAACCGTTCGAAATCGGTGTCGCGGCGGCGAATCCATTCGAGCAGCATCGAGGCATGCTCCATCTCCTCCCGCATGTTGTGGAGGAGCAGTCCCTTCAGGGTCTCGTCCTCGGCATCGTCGGCGCGCTGGCGATACCAGTCGATCGCATCGAGCTCTTCCATCAACGAGACAATCGCGAAGTGCAAATTGAGCGTCTGTTGCGACAGACGCTCGCGCGGTGCGTGCAGGTTCTCGCTCGACATAACTCGTTCTACCGCCCGTTGCTGATTGCCTAAGGCGATAACGTGCCCACCCGGCACCGGTTCCCTGCCATTATCCTGCCATTATAAAGCCATGGACCGGGCAGAGAGATCCGCCCGGTCCACGCCGTTACGCCGTGGATCGTCAACGGCCGGTGGAGGTACCGTTGTGAAGATTGCCACCCTGCACTGGTGATGTCGTAGTGCCGGCGCCGGTATTCTGATTCGTAAGATTATAACTCGCCATCTGCTGCAACTGCTCTTTCGTACGATCGAGCGTCAGCCGGTTGTTGTCGGTCTTGATGTCACTGGGTAGGACCGCCACGTCCTTGCCTCCCATTCCGAGGAAGGAGCCGACATCGATGACGACTGCGTCGACTTTGCCGTCCTTGTTGAGGACCAAATCGGAGACGCTGCCGATCTTGCGGTTCTGTACGTCGTAGACCGCGCTGCCGATCATTTTGCTGGCGCGGATCTCGTCCGTTTGGATGCTGTGAAGACTTGCGGCAGTTTGTGCGTGCGCTACAGGGGCCGCGGCCGCCAGGGCCAACGCCACCGCTGCAGTTAAATGGATTTTCGACACGGCATTACTCCTCTACCGTTGATTGACGTTTCGCCAACAACCGCATTGCGCGACGGTTCCCAATTAGCATCGGGTGGTTTCCAATGAATTCTGGAACTAATGATTATCGGACGACGATTTCCACAAAGGATCTAATATAGCGAGGTCAGCCGATGGCCCCTCACCAATCGAAGGCCCAAAAGGAAACCGTCGAGCGCGTCATGCACGAGTTCAAGCATGGGGAGCTCAAAACCGGCCGCGGCAAAAAGGTCAAGAACCCGAAACAGGCGGTCGCGATTGGGCTGCACGAGGCGGGCGCCTCCAAATACGAGAGCAAGGAGAAGAACCGCGAGAATCTGAAGCGTACGAAGGTGCGCGAGCGGCGAGGTGCAACCGACAAGGATCGCAGCGAGCAAGGGAACCAGCGGGAACCTACGCGAACGCAGCTCTATGAAGAGGCAAAGCGTCGGGATATTCCTGGGCGTTCGAAAATGAATAAGCACGAGCTCGAACGCGCCCTGCACCCATAAGGTGAGGCGAGACATCAGTTTGAGCCCGGAATAAGTTCGAGTCCGGCGGAGCCTTTCGCCGCGCCCACTGTTGTATAGCGGGACGATATCATGCGCGTTGGAGGAGAGAATGGATCAACGGCCAATTCAGGACCGCGCGTCCGAGACGGCGGAAAAGATCGGCACGATGACTGGCGATGCTGCAAAGCAGGCGGGCGCTAGCATGCAAGGTACGCTCGACCAGGGCAAGGCGATCCTGCAGGACGCCCAGGCCAGCGCCGCCACATTGGCGCGCCAGGCCTCCGAAACCGGCAGACAAGCGATGGCTCAAGCTGGGGAAGTGGTGCAGGGTGCCGCGCGCGAAGCCGGCAACCAAGCGACGCAAGCGGCGACCAACCTCTACCAGCAGAGCTCCCGAGCCGGTGATTTCATAAGCCAATATGCAGCCGAGCAACCGGTGACGGCTTTGCTCGTCGCCGGCGCAATTGGTTACGGCCTCGCTTACTTGATCCACCGCCGCTAAACTGCTTTTCGAAGCGGGCTCGCGTCGACGCCCAGGAGGCGTAGAGCCCGATAGGTGCGGAGCGGCGGCCAATGAGCGATCAGGGCGGGCAACCGTGCCGCCGCCCTAACTCGATTGCGGGTAACGAAAATGGCCGATCAGGCTCCTGAGTTTGACGGCCGCAGCCGCGGTGACTTGCCGCCGGGCGTGTTCGCGATGCTGGCGGTCCTAGTGACGGCGACCGTCATCGCCATCCTCTACTTCGCTCGCGAAGTTTTTGTCCCGATCACGCTCGCGATTCTGCTGAGCTTCCTGCTGGCCCCTGCGGTTCGATGGCTGCGCCGGTTGCGGGTGGGCCGGGTGATCGCGGTCGGCTTAACGGTACTGTTCGCTTTTCTGGCAATCGCCGGATTCGCCGCTGTGGTGGTGGGGGAGGTATCCTCGCTGGCGCGCCAACTCCCGGAATACAGATACAATCTGCAAACCAAAATCCGATCGCTGCCCGGAATGGTTCCCGGGCGAGGGATTTTCAGCCAAGCGACGAACATGCTCCGTGAGCTCGGCACCGAGCTTTCCAAAGAGGAAACGCAAGGTGCGGCGAACACGGTTGCTTCCGCACCGCTGACAAAACCGATACCCGTCCAGATTCAGGAGCCTGAACCGGGGGCGCTGCAGATCGTCCAAAGCATTATTGGACCCTTGCTGCAGCCAATGGCGGCGGGCGGGTTGGTCATCGTTTTCGTTATAATGATCTTGCTCGAGCGGGAAGATCTACGCGATCGGCTGCTTCGGCTCGCCGGAAGGCACGACTTGCACCGAACCACCGAGGCCATGAACGATGCGGCCCAGCGGATCAGCCGATACCTGTTGTCTCAATTAATCGTCAATATCAGCTGCGGGCTGCCGATCGGGATCGGGCTGACGCTGATTGGCATCCCGAACGCGGCGCTTTGGGGAATCATGACGGTTCTATTGCGGTTCATCCCGTATCTCGGGATCGTCATCGCCGCGGCGTTTCCGCTCGCCCTGGCGATCGCGGTCGCTCCCGACTGGACGCTGCTTGTTTGGACTGCTCTGCTGTTCGTTGGCATCGAGCTGGTCGTTTCGAACATAGTCGAGCCGCTGGTATACGGCGGAACCACTGGGCTGTCCTCAGTGGCGCTGATCGCAGCGGCGACTTTCTGGACTTGGCTCTGGGGGCCGATCGGGCTCTTGTTGTCCACGCCAATGACAGTGTGTCTGGTTGTCCTCGGCCGACATGTGCCGCAGCTGCAATTCCTCAATGTATTGCTCGGAAACGAGCCGGTTCTGACACCCAAGGAGACATTTTACCAGCGCATCCTCGCAAACGATCCCGAGGAAGCGACGGAACAGGCCGAAGAATTCGCGAAGGAACGGTCTTTGCCCGAATTTTTCGACGAGGTTGCGATGCCTGCTTTGGCACGAGCGCAGGCCGACAGCGACCGCGCAGTGCTGTCTGCCGACAGCCGTGGCACATTCAAAAATGCCATCGAGACAATGGTCGAAAACCTGTCCGAAGACGAAGATGCCGCCTCCGCCCCGGAGCGCGCAGCCGGTCCGAAACCGGAGTGGATGCCCAGAATCGTCTGCGTAGCCGGCCGTAATGAGCTCGACGAAGCTGCGGCATTGTTGTTGGTCCACATGATGCGTCTGGAGCATCACCTGGAACTCGGACCACCCCTGTCTGCGAACGCCCTCTCGGCTGACGCGGCCTACCTGCCGCTGTTCAAGGACGCCTCCGTGGTTTGTCTATCCCTGATCAGCACCAGTTCACCCGCGCGTGCGCGTTACCTGGTCAGACGTATCCGACGCCGCGCTCCTTTCGCACGGGTGTTGGTCGGGCTTTGGGGAGCTCCCGCGCGCGAGCTGGCGATCGAAGAGACGACGCGAGCGATTTCGGCCCAGGCTCTCGCATTCTCGTTGCGCGATGCCGTCGCGGCAATCGAACTCGATGCTGGCGATGGAAAAGGCGGCCGCGCCCGGGTCAGCTAAATCCATGGAAGGCGGATTGTCGCGCATCACCGCCGCTCCTCTTTCCCACGCTTAGGAGAGCAAGAACCTACGCCTGGAATTTGGGGCTGGCGCTCACTGGAGGTTTTTAGAAAAGGTAAAGATTGTCGTCAAACGTTTGAACCTTTTCGGGGGTGCGGTGTTCAAACCGCGAGAAAACAACAACTTTCGCGATCCGCGATGGCAAAAACCGTTCTGATCACGGGGGGAGCCGGTTTTATCGCTTCTCACTGTGCCGCCGCATTGCTTCGCCATGGCTACCGCGTCCGGGCCCTCGATAATTTAGACCCGCAGGTTCATGGCACGGAGCGTGAGCCACCCAATTATCTGGACCGCCGCGTCGAGCTGCTCGTCGGGGATATCCGCTCGCCAAAGGCGGTGCGCCGCGCACTGACCGATACGGATGTGGTGCTGCACCTCGCGGCGCGCGTCGGGGTCGCGCAAAGCATGTACGAGGTGGCCGATTACACCGACGTGAACAGCCGCGGGACGGCCGTGTTGCTCGAAGCGATGATCGAGCGGGCAAAACGCCGCCCTTTCGACCGGCTTGTCGTGGCTTCGAGCATGAGCATCTATGGCGAGGGGCGCTACCGAGCAAGTGACGGCCGGTTATTGGCCAACGTCGAGCGCAGCCCGATTCGGCTCAAGCAAGGTTATTGGGAGCCGACGGACAGCGCCGGCCGACCGATCGAGGCGGTACCGACCGATGAGAGTAAAACCCCGTCGACCCTCTCGGTCTATGCCTTATCGAAATACGATCAAGAACGTCTCTGCCTGATGGTCGGCAGGGCCTACGAGATCCCGACCGTCGCATTGCGTTTCTTCAACGTCTATGGGCCGCATCAAGCGCTGTCGAACCCCTACAGCGGAGTTCTGGCCATCTTCGCTGCGCGGCTGCTCAATGAGCGCCCTCCGCTAATTTTCGAGGATGGGGAGCAGCGCCGCGATTTCGTCTATGCCGGCGACGTCGCCGAGGCCTGCCGCCTGGCCATGGAGGTCGAGGGAGCGATCGGCCGCGCCTTCAATATCGGCAGCGGCCGGCCGGTCACTATCAAGGAAGTGGCTCGACTCCTTGCCGACACATTGGCTGTTCCGATCGAGCCGGAGATCACCGGAGAGTGCCGCGTCGGCGATGTTCGGCATTGTTTCCCCGATATCGGCGCAGCGCGTTCGGTGCTCGGCTATCAGCCGAGAACACAGCTCAATGCCGGACTGGCGGAACTGGTGGGTTGGCTGAAGGGGCGGGTCGCCGTGGATCGAGTGGGCGAGGCGCGAGCGGCGCTGGCTGCCCGCGGGCTCACATTATGACCGTTTCGCTTGTCCGCCCAGCGAGCCGCCGGCCTGTTCTGATCACCGGCGGCGCCGGTTTCATTGTGCAGGGCATTCGGCAGCTCCAGCAGTGGATTGCCCTCAATCGCCGGGCGGCCCACGCGGCGCGGATGGTTGGATCATGAAGGTGGCGCTGATAAACCCCAACTGGACCTTCGAGGGCAGTATTTATTTCGGGTGCCGCGAGCCGCATTTGCCTCTGGAATATGGCTACGCAAAGGTTTTGTTGACGCACGCGGGCCACACGGCCGAGATTTTCGACGCGCATGCCGAAACAATCGACGCGAGGATTCTCGCGAATCGGGTGGCGGATTTTGCCCCTGACATGACTGTCATCACGACCGCCCCCAGCTACCTGTTTTGGCGCTGTGCTCCTCCCGAGTTACGAGTGCCGCAGCAAAGCCTGGAGGCGCTTGACATAATTACCGCAACCAAGATTGCTGTCGGGCCGCATGGCTCCACTACTCCCCGGGCGACCTTGCGCAAGCTCGGCGTAGATGCGGTCGTGATGGGCGAATGTGAGGAGACCTTGTTCCGTCTCGCCCAATTGCCGCGCGATCGGTGGTATGAAGTCGCCGGCCTTTGCTACGAAAATCATGGCGAGATCATTGTGCAGGGCGGCCCTCAGGCCGCAGATTTGGCAAACTTGCCGGCGCTCAGTTGGCCGGCCGAGACGCTTGGTAGACACGGACATCATCACCATCGGTTCGATGCGACGCCGTCCGGCGCGGGCGCCGAAATCGAGGCGTCGCGCGGCTGCCCATACCACTGCACGTTTTGCGCAAAAGAAAATTTTCGCGACAGATACCGGCGCCGCCCACTGGCCACGATATTGGCTGAGCTCGACGGGTTGATCGCCGCCGGGGTGACCTACGTCTATTTTATCGATGAAATTTTTCTCCCGTGGCGCCAGTTGCTCGAGGCCATGGTGGACCGCCCGGTCCGGTTCGGGGTGCAGACGCGCATCGACCTTTGGAGTTACGAGATGCTCGATCTTCTCGGCGCTGCCGGGTGCGTTTCCGTCGAGGCGGGTGTCGAGAGCTTGACCCACGAAGGACGCGATTGGCTGGAAAAGCATTGCAAGCTCTCCACGGCGTCTTTGACCGAGCTGCTGATCTTTGCCAAACGTATGGTACCGTTTGTCCAGGCCAATCTGATCGCTAGCGGCGACGACGCAGCAATGGTGCAGCGCTGGCGCGACAAGCTACGTAATGCCGGTGTGTGGGCGAACGATCCGGTGCCCCTGTTCCCGTATCCCGGCTCGCCGGACTACCGTCGCCTTTGGGGCGTGCCTGACGATAATGCCTGGGAGCGTGCGGTCGATTACTATCTCGACCGGTACGCCACATTGAGCGAGATCCAGGATGCGCGCCCGCACCGGCTCGCCGCTCTCGAGGCGCATTCCGGATAATGATCAAACGGCCCGAGACTAGGGATCGGCCGCCGACGGTGCTGATGACGGCAGATGCGGTCGGTGGGGTCTGGTCGTATTCGGTGGGCTTGTGCCGGTCGTTGCCCGAAACCCGGATCGTGCTGGCCACAATGGGGCCGCGTCCGGATCAGGCTCAGCGTGATGCCATTCGCGAGCTCGAAAACGTGATCCTGGTCGAGAGCGACTATCGCCTCGAATGGATGGCCGACGGAGGAATTGATTTCACGGAGAGCCGCGACTGGCTCGTTGCCCTGATCCGACGCCATCAGATCGATGTCGTCCACGTCAACGGATATGCCCATGCCCGGCTTGGCGTCGGCTGCCCCGTGGTCGTCGTCGCACATTCGGACGTGCTGTCGTGGTGGGAAGCGGTTCACAAATCCGCCGCGCCGCCGGAATGGGCCGGATATCGCAGACGGGTAATCGCCGGGCTTGCCGCGGCCACCCGCATCGTCACACCGACCGCCGCGGTTCTGGACGATCTCCAACGCCATTACACGGCGCTGGCGAGCAACGCCGTGGTTATCTCCAATGGGGTCGACCCGGCAGCCTTTCCCGCGCTCGATAAGTGTCCTGTAGTGCTGGCGGCCGGCCGGTTGTGGGACGTCGCGAAAAACCTTGTCGTGTTAGACGCGGTGGCGCCGGGTCTTGGGTGGCCAGTCGAAATCGCCGGCGAACTCGAACATCCGGATGGCGGCGTTGCGAGCTATGACAATGTTCGCCTGCTCGGACGCTTGACGCCAGCGGAAATGGCATGCCGTCTCAGCAGCGCGGGAATTTTTGCTGCACCGGCTCGGTACGAGCCATTCGGCCTAACCATCCTCGAAGCAGCCGCAGCCGGATGCGCCCTGGTCCTCGGCGAGATTGCTTCATTGCGCGAGAACTGGGACGAGGCGGCCCTGTTTGTCGACCCCGAATGTCCGGCGGAACTGCACGTCGCCATCAACGCGCTGATTGTGAATCCGGAGGAACGGGCCCGGCTTGCGGCCGCCGCCCGATGCCGCGCGCGCCGCTTTACAGCGGATCGCATGGCGCGGGCCTATGCAGCGTTGTACCACGATATGATGCGGAGCTCCGCCCGTCTGGAGACCGCTTGATGCCAAAGCTGGTTCTGTTTTGCCAATCACTGCGCTCGGACTGGAATCATGGCAACGCGCATTTTTTGCGCGGTGTATTGAGCGAGTGCTGGCATCGCGGTTTCGAAGTCCTGGCGTTGGAGCCGGCCAATGGCTGGAGCGCCCAAAATCTGGTGAAGGATCACGGCCCGGCCGCTCTCGAAGCCTGGCGCGAGACCTACCCGCCGCTGCCGTTGATAATCTACGACTCGGGCGGCTCGATCTCGATCGGGCACTGGAGGGGGCGGATCTCGTTCTGGTCCACGAATGGAACGAGCCGAAGCTCGTCGCCCGCATCGCCGCCCACCGGAAGTCCAGCAGTTCCTATTTGCTGCTGTTCCATGACACGCATCACCGCGTGGTGAGCGCGCCGGCTTCCATGGCCGCCATGGATCTCGGCGGTTTCGATGGGGTGCTGGCCTTCGGAGAGGTCCTGCGCGAGGCCTATATCCGGCGGGGCTGGGCGCAACACGCTTTCACTTGGCACGAAGCCGCCGATCTTCGAGTGTTTGGGCCGCGGCCGGACGTCGTGCCCGAACGCAACCTCGTGTGGATCGGCAATTGGGGCGATGACGAGCGAACCGCAGAGCTGCAGAAATTTCTGATTGGGCCGGTTGCTTCGCTCGGCCAATCGGCACGCGTGCACGGGGTGCGCTATCCCCCGAAAGCGCGGCAGGCGCTTACCGAAGCGGGCATGGAATTCGCCGGCTACCTGCCGAACTTCAGGGTCCCCGATGCGTTTGCTGCAGCTGCCGCAACCGTCCATATCCCACGGCGGCCATATGCTGTGAGGTTGCCCGGGATTCCGACGATCCGCGTGTTCGAGGCGCTGGCCTGCGGGATCCCGTTGGTCTGCGCACCGTGGCAAGACACCGAGGGGCTGTTCACGCCCGGCGAAGACTTTCTGGTCGCCCGCAACGGCGCCGAGATGCGCGGTCGCCTCGACGCAATCCGTCACGATCCGGAACTCGCCGCGGAACTCTCCAGACATGGCCGCGCGACCATCGAGGCTCGTCACAGCTGCGCCCACCGCGTCGACGATCTGCTGGCGATCTGCCGCACGCTCGGGCGTGATCTCCGTCCGACGCAGGCTGCTGCAGCGCAATGAGACCACTGTCGATCGCATTCTTTGGCTCGAGCCTGGTATCGGCCTATTGGAACGGGGCGGCGACCTATTACCGCGGCATATTGCAGGCGCTCGCCGCTCGCGGCCACCGCATCACGTTTTACGAGCCCGACGCATTTGACCGCCAGGCGCATCGGGACATTCCCGACCCCAGTTGGGCGCGGGTGGTGGTTTATAGGGTCGACGGTACCGATGGCGTGCTGCGTGCGTTGGACGAGGCCCGACGCTGTGACCTGATCGTAAAGGCCAGTGGCATCGGCGTGTTCGACCGATTGCTGGAGGAGCGAATACCAGCAATCAAGCGGCCAGGTGCGCGCGCCCTGTTCTGGGATGTCGACGCGCCGGCGACGCTGGATCGGGTTGGGGCAGATCTCCAGGATCCGTTTCGTAAGCTGATCCCGGCATATGACATGATCCTGACCTATGGCGGCGGACCGCCGGTGGTGGCGGCCTACCTGCGCTTCGGTGCGCGGGGCTGCGTGCCGATCTACAACGGTCTCGACCCGGCGACCCACCATCCGGTGCCGGCCGAGCCACGATTTGCCTGCGATCTCGGGCTGATCGCCAACCGCTTGCCGGATCGCGAGCGGCGCATCGGGGAGTTCTTTCTTGCTGTAGCAGCCGATCTACCACAGCAGCGGTTCGTGCTCGGCGGCAATGGCTGGTCGGACAAGCCGTTGCCCCCCAATATTGCTTATCTCGGTCACATCTATACGCGTGACCACAACGCCTTCAATGCATCCGCGCGCGCGGTGCTGAACGTCAGTCGGGACAGCATGGCGGCTTACGGCTACAGCCCCGCAACCCGGGTATTCGAGGCAGCAGCCGCCGGCTCCTGCATCATCACCGATGCGTGGGAGGGCATCAGCCAATTTTTCGAGCCGGGCCGAGAGATTCTGGCCGCTCCCAATGGTCCGGCCGTCGCAGAGATCCTGGCGAAGCTCACGCCGCGGGATGCGCGGCGGATCGGTGAGGCTGCCCTAGCCCGCGCTCTTGCCGAGCATACCTACGAACAGCGCGTCGACCTCTTGGAATTGGCATTGGAGGGCAGATCGGGGTGATTTTCGCAGCACTGCCGCCGCCAATGCGACGGCTTCGCATCGTCATTCTCGGTCTGTCGATTACCTCGTCCTGGGGCAACGGCCACGCGACCACCTATCGCAGTCTCGTGCGAGCCCTTGCGCAACGCGGTCACGACGTGCTGTTCCTCGAACGCGACGCGCCTTGGTACCGGACCAACCGTGATGCGGTCGATCTCCCACCCGCATCTGTTCATCTCTATCACACCATCGACGAGCTCCACGGGCACTGGCGTCGCGCACTGGCGGATGCCGACCTCGTCGTCATCGGCTCCTATGTTCCCGACGGCATCAGGGTCGGTATGCTCGCCCAGTCGATCGGCTCCGGAATTATCGCGTTTTACGACATCGATACGCCGGTCACGTTGGCGAGCCTGGCAAAGGGTGATTGCCCTTACCTTAATACGGCGCTGGTGCCCGGCTTCGATCTCTACCTTTCCTTTACCGGCGGCCGTGCCTTGCAAGTGCTCGAACATCGGTACGGTGCGCGCGCGGCACGAGTGCTCTATTGCTCGGTCGATCCCGCCCGCCACATGCCGATCGCCATGGAACCGACGTGGGATATGGGATATCTCGGCACCTATAGTGCCGACCGCCAGCCGGCCCTCGAAGAATTGATGTGCGGCCCCGCCCGCCGCTGCCCGACGGAGCTTTTCGCAGTGGCCGGCCCCCTCTACCCGGCCGAAATATCTTGGCCCGCCAATGTCGAGCGCATTGAGCATGTCGGTCCCGACCGGCACGGGTGGTTTTACTCACGTCAGCGCTTTACTCTCAACGTCACCCGAGCCGACATGACCCGCATGGGCTATTCCCCGAGCGTGCGACTGTTCGAGGCGGCCGCATGCGGTGTCCCCATCATCTCCGACTGGTGGCCGGGTCTCGAAACGATTTTCGTTCCGGGAAGGCATATCCTCGTCGCGCAGTCGTCGCACGAGGTCCTCCGCATCCTCCGCGAATTTCCAGACCGCGAACGGCGGCAGCTGGCGATCCGGGCGCGCGAACATGTGCTCGCGCGGCACACAGCAGCTCACCGCGCCGCCGCTCTCGAGGGCTACGTCGAGGGCCTGCTCGGGCGTCGAGAGCCGCGCCGGGTCGCCGCCGCGGGATAGCTTGCCAGCATCGCAATGAAACTGGTGATCTTCGGTCTGGCGGTCAGCTCCTCCTGGGGTAACGGCCACGCCGTATTGTGGCGGGCCCTGATCCGCGCATTTGGCGCGCTTGGCCACCACACCCTCTTCTTCGAGCGCGACGTGCCTTATTACGCCCAAAACCGCGACCTCACAGTCCTCGAAGGCGGCCGGCTGGTTTTGTACGACGACTGGGAAGCGATGCTGCCCGAGGCAAAACGAGAACTGGCCGGAGCCGACGCAGGCATGGTCACCTCGTACTGCCCTGATGCACTCGCCGCTACCGATTTGGTTTTAGAGTCGCCGGTACTTCATCTGTTTTATGACCTGGACACACCGGTGACCTTGTCGCAGCTCGCCGCGGGTCGCCAAGTCCCCTATATCGGACCGGACAGGCTCAAGTGGTTCGACCTGGTGCTGAGCTATACGGGAGGTGTGGCGTTGACAGGGCTGCACAACCGGCTCGGTGCCAAGAGAGTAGCGCCGTTATATGGCAGCGTCGATCCGGACCGCTACCGGCCGGCTGCGCCGGAGGCGTCGCAGGCCGCACTGTCCTATCTCGGGACCTACGCTAATGATCGTCAGGCTGCCCTCGAAACACTGTTCGTCGAGCCCGCACGGCGTCGGCCGCATGACCGTTTCATGATTGGCGGCGCACAATACCCCGCCGATTTCCCGTGGGCCCGCAATGTATTTTTTTTGCGCCACGTCGCTGCACACGAGCATCCAAAGTTCTACGCCTCCGCCCGGTCGACACTCAACGTGACGCGACAAGCAATGGCCGCGCTGGGCTGGTGTCCCTCCGGGCGCCTGTTCGAGGCAGCTGCCTGCGGCACGCCGATCGTCAGCGATTGGTGGGAGGGCCTCGACGAGTTCTTCGCGCCTGAACGCGAGATCATCGTCGTTCGGACGACAGAGGATGTATTGGCGGCGCTCGAGCTCAGTGATGCCGAGCTGTCGCGGATAGGCGCCGCGGCACGGGAGCGGGTTCTCACGGCACACACCGCTACACGCCGCGCCACAGAGCTCGAGATGCTCCTGTCGCAGTTCGGGGAGTAGTTGCAATGTGGGGAATTGTGCCTGCCGCCGGCAGCGGCACACGCATTCAGCCGCTGGCGTTCTCCAAGGAACTGCTGCCGGTCGGCAGCCGCTTCGATGGTGCGACCGAGCGTCCGCGCGCCGTCAGCGAATATCTCATCGAGCGGATGCTGAAAGCCGGCGCCGACAAGATCTGTTTTGTCATTTCGCCCTGGAAATCCGACATCCTGCAGTACTACGGCGGCGTGATCGGTCCGGCCGCAATCGCTTATGTCGTGCAGCCCGAGCCCGCGGGCTTGTGCGACGCGATCTTCCGAGCGCTGCCGCTGATCCAGCGCGATGATCTGGTGCTGATTGGTTTACCCGATACGATCTGGCTGCCGGAGGACGCCCTGGCGCGCCTTCCCGATGACCGGCTCACCTTTCTGACCTTCCCTGTGGATCGGCCGGAGCTGTTCGACGCCGTCGTCAGCGATGACGAGGGCCATGTTCGGGAAATTCAAGTAAAGCGGCGCGGTGCGGCATCACGCTGGGTCTGGGGCGCCTTCAAGCTGCCTGGTGCAGTATTGCATGATCTTCACAGTTTATGGTGCGAACGCGACCCGCACGACGAATATGTCGGGACGCTGGTCAATGCCTATTTGGCGGCGGGTGGCGATGCATTGGCGGTGCCGTCCGGCACGGCCTATGTCGATGTCGGGACTTTGGGCGGCTATCGCGAGGCGATGCGACTCCTTGGAGATTCCAAGAACCAGGATCCCTCTACGGTTATGCCGATGAGGTTCACGGCGAGGAGCGCGCGATGAGCCGCAAGAAACGTCTCGATGAATTGCGGGAAGCCGCAGCCGCCCTGGGACCTTGGTTTCACAACATCGATCTGGGCGGGGTCATGACCGCGCCGGACCATTTCCTCGGTGACTACCCCGCGGTCAAATGGCGGCGGTTCGCCCATGCGATCCCGGCCGATCTCAGCGGCAAGACGGTCCTCGATATCGGCTGCAATGCCGGCTTCTATTCGATCCAAATGAAATTGCGCAACGCTGCTCGTGTTCTCGCGATCGATCTCGATCCCGATTACCTGCGGCAGGCGCGGTTCGCCGCGGAAACTATCGGCGTAAACATCGAGTTCGCCGAGATGTCGGCCTATGACATCGGATTGCTTGGCGAGCGGTTCGACATCGTGCTTTTTCTGGGCGTGCTCTATCATCTGCGGCATCCGCTTTTGGCGCTCGATCTGATCCGCGAGCACGTGGTCCGCGATATTTTTGTTTGTCAGTCGATGCAGCGTGGTGAACCCGGCGAAGGTCCACTCGACGAGGATTACCCATTCTCTGAGAGGTCGATTTTCGATCGGCCGAGCTTTCCGCGGTTGTTCTTCATCGAGCACCGGTATGCCGGGGACGACACCAATTGGTGGGTCCCGAACCGCGCTTGCACGGCGGCGATGCTGCGCAGCGCCGGTTTTCTGATCGAAGCCAATCCGGAGGAAGAGGTATTCGTCTGCCGGCCGACCCGGTCGCCGACCGCCTTCGGTGCGGTCTATCCGGCCAAAGCTCATCCACAGACTAAAGGAACCATAGCGGCATGATCGAAGCTGCAATGCTGTGGAACGAGCCCAACAACAAATCGCATTGGGATCTCGATCTCGATCCAGACTGGGAACGCTTCGCCAGATTGACGCGATTAGCTGGCGACGCCATTGCGGCAGAGGCGCCTGGTCTGACGCGGGTACTGGGCGGTATTTCGCCGATCGATCCGCTGTTCATCGCCAATCTCACCGGCAAAGGCGCATTGGATCGGATCGATGTCGTGGCGGTGCACGGGTTTCCGCTCGACTGGAATCTCTGGATGATCGACGAGTGGCCGGCGAAGCTTGCCGAGATCGCCACCGCCGGCGGTCTTCCCGTATGGGTTTCCGAGGTTGGGGCGTCGAGCTTCGGAGCGGAGGAGGTACAGGAATTCGGTCTGCAACGGACTGCCGAGCTGTTGATCGGCAGTGCGCCCCGCATCCACTGGTACAGCCTCTACGATCTGCCGAAGGCATGGCCCGCGACGACACGACACCGCGAGGCCGAGGGCTCATCCTACTACCGCCATTTTTACATGGGCTTGCTACGCGAGGATGGCACCCCGAAACGCGCCGCCGCCCGCTTTGCAGATTGCGCGCCGGAGCTAGGCATCTGCCAATGGTTTCATTTCGACGACCATCGGCTGGATGACGCGGCCCAATGGTTGAAGCGGCTCGGGGTTCGTTACTTGCGCACCGGGCTCAGTTGGGCCGACAGTTTCGCCCCAATGCCGAGGCATGGTTCGATCGTCAGATGCGGGCGCTCGAAGATTTCGACGTCACGGTCACATTCTGCTTTACGCCCGAGCACCGAGGGCTGCAGCCGCATCACACGAGCCCGCCGCTGGTCGAAGAAGAGTTCGCGGAATTCTGCTGCCGCATGCTGCGGCGTTATTGGCGAGCGGGCGGCGGGTTTGCGCCGCGGGGCTTGCCGACGGCCCTGGGATGACCGGGCGAGCCGATGCGATCCTTCAAATTCTGGCCGAAGGCCGTACACTCGAACAACGGGCAATGATCGTCGTGGCGCATCCCGACGACGAAACGATCGGCATGGGCGCGCAATTGTGCCGATTTCGCGATGCCTTGCTGCTGCAGGTCACCGACGGTGCGCCGCGCGATGGGCGTGATGCAATGGCGCACGGCTATGCGACTATCGCGGACTACGCTTTTGCGCGTCGGGTCGAGCTGCGCGCGGCGCTCGAGGCGGGGCAAGCAGGCGGCGTCAGGACGGAGGTCGTCGGCATCCCCGATCAAGAGGCTTGTCTCAACCTCGTAACGCTGACCGAGCGCATCCTCCGGCGGCTGCGGGAGAAGGCGCCCGAAGTGATCTTCGTCCAACCTTATGAGGGCGGCCATCCCGATCACGATGCCGCTGCATTTGGTGTGGCAGCCGCCGCCCGGCTGATCGCGTCCGATGGCAGATCGCCCCCGGCTATAGTCGAGATGACCGCATACCATGCCGACGGGCCGAGGCTTGCGACCGGAGACTTCCTGGCTGCCGACCGCCCTGTCACAACGATAGAGCTGGGCACAGCGGATCGGTTGCGAAAACGCCGGATGATCGACTGCTTCACATCGCAACACGACTTGCTGGCCGGGTTCGCTACCGAGGTGGAGCGCTTCCGCGAGGCGCCGGACTGTGATTTTTTGCAGCCGCCGCATCCGGGGGAGCTCCATTACGAGAGGCTGGGGTGGGGCATCACCGGCGAAATTTGGCGGCGTCACGCCCGAGGGGCACTCGAGGCGCTCGGCTGGCGCTCACCGCCATGGGTTTGACGATTCTCAACGTCGCTTACGTTTTCGCGCCGGTCGGCCCCGATACTGCCGGAGGCGCGGAACAGGTGCTTGCGGCGCTCGACCGAGCTTTGGTGGCGGCGGGCCACCGCTCTTTGGTCATCGCCTGTGCAGGCTCCAAAACGGCCGGTGAGCTCCTCGCGACCGCTCCGCTTCCAGCGAAGTTCACCGAGGAACTGCGGCACCGGGCTCAACAGGAGCACCGGCAGCGGATCGAGCAGACGCTGCGGCAATGGCCGGTCGATCTCGTGCACTGCCATGGCCACGATTTCGCCGAGTATCTGCCGCCGCCCAGCGTCCCGACCCTGGTGACTTTGCATCTACCGGTCGACCATTATCCGCGCGCGGCACTGTCAGAGCGCCGTCCCGGTCGATATTTCAACTGCGTCTCGGCCTCGCATCGGCGGAGTTTCCCGGCAAATGAGGCAATGCTGCCGGAAATCCCGAACGGTGTACCCGTTCGAGAGTTGCAGGGTCGTCACGCCAAGCGGAAATTCGCGCTGGCCTTGGGGCGCATCTGCCCCGAGAAGGGCTTTCACCATGCGCTCGACGCGGCGGCTCTGGCGCGTGTGCCCTTGTTGATTGCCGGGCGGGTGTTTCCCTACCCGGACCATGAGGAGTACTTTGCCGAGAAGATCCGGCCGCGGCTCGGACCGCAAGCGCGTTTTCTGGGCAACCTCGATTTTGCCCGCAAGCGCCGCTACCTGACCACAGCGCGGTGTCTATTGATGCCGAGCCTGATCGCCGAGACGAGCTCGCTGGTGGCGATGGAGGCGATCGCCTGTGGGACCCCGGTGGTGGCGTTCCCAGTGGGCGCACTGCCCGACCTCATCGAGCCGGGCGTTACCGGCTTTCTCGTCGACGATACGCAGCAAATGGCCGAGGCAATTCACGCGAGCGGCAGTATCGATCGCGAGCGTTGCCGGGAGGTGGCTCGACGGCGGTTTTCGCTGAAGCGAATGGTCGAAAGCTATTTTGGATATTACCGGAGATTGGCTGCCATACCGCGCTATGCGGCAACCGCGTGATGATGCGGGTAGAGCAAGTCACGTCAGAGGCTGCCATCGATCGGCTCGTGCCGGAATGGCAGGCATTGTGGCAAAGGGTTTCTGAGGCGACGCCGTTCCAGTCCCCGGAATGGCTGTTATCCTGGTGGGGTTTTTTCGGTAACGGGGAGCCGTTGGTGCTGATCGCTCGCGAGAACGGGCGATTGATCGGCGTACTGCCGCTCTATCGTCACGACGAACCCGAGTGCTGCAAGCTGCTGCCGATTGGGATCGGCCTCTCCGACTACCTCGACGCATTGGTGGAGTTCGGACCGTTCCGGTTTGGCCGCCGCTTTACTGGGCTCGCTCGTCGAACTGCCGCGCTGGGAGGAATGCTACATTCCAGACCTTCCTCCAGGAGCGGCATTGCTTGCAGCTCGACGTCCAGCGCAGCTCATGGAACACCGGGGCACGGGCGAGACCTGCCCCGTTCTCGCCTTGCCCAGCGCGGTAGCGGGGCTGCCGGAGGTGGTTCCCCGCAAGACATTGCGGGATTTGCGGCAGGCGCGCCGCCGCGCCGCTGCGGCCGGCGCGGTCGCGGCGCTCCGGGCGGACGCAAGCACCGTTTCGGGGTTCATGCAGGATTTTTTCCGGCTGCATGAGGGCCGGTGGCAGCCCATCGCTGGGCACGGCGTCTGCGCCGACCCGGTGGTCCGGGACTTCCACCTGACCGCAGCGCAAAGAATGCTCGATGCCGGCATGCTCCGCCTCTATCTGCTGCGGGTCGGAAATTCAACTGCCGCTGCCTATTACGGGTTCACGGCAAAGCGCACTGCCTATGCGTATTTGAGCGGTTTCGATCCCGAATTCGCGGAGTTGAGCCCGGGCACACAAATCGTCGCTCACGCGATCGAGGAAGCAATTCGGGAGGGCGCGCACGAATTCCATTTCCTGCGCGGCGGCGAAACCTACAAATATGCCTGGGGCGCCGTGGACCGGCCGAACACGGCCCTTACCCTGAGACGGAAATGCTGACGGCTCAGCTCATAGCGAAGTGTCCCCCATCGCTTCGTGCTCCGCTGGCCCGTTATCTCGACGGCGAGGCTTCCGGCGAGATCACGTTGATGCACTTTGCTTTGCAATTCGGCGGTGCCGGCTTACTGGGCCCCTTACTGACAACCCTCTCCCGCGCGGCGCCGGAGCGCAAAGAGCTGGCCGACCTTCTCCGACTGGCTCAGACGAACATGGATCATCTCGGGCAGGTGACGGCTCTGGCGAAATACCGGCTGGTGAATCTTCCCCCCGATGATGGCAATGCGGTTGACGCGATCCGTGAGCAATTCGACAAGGCAGTAGCTGTCGCGCCGGAAGCCTCGGTTGCGCTCTATTCTCTCGGCTCTGCCGATATCCTGGACCGGGCCACGACCGAGATCGTGGCCCGCTTGGCCCAATGGGGATTGTTGCGACCCGATGCGACGATGCTCGATATCGGTTGCGGCATCGGACGCATCGAGCGCGCTCTGGCGCCGCGAGTCGGCGCGATCACCGCGATCGACGTCTCCTCGGGCATGATCGAGGAGGCGCGGCGGCGGTGTCGGGATCTGGCGAATGTCGCCTTCGAGCAATGCGACGGGCGTGATCTCTCCGGCTTCAATAACCGGTCTTTCGATCTGGTGCTGGCGGTCAACTCGTTTCCGTATCTGTTCGCCGCGGATCCCGAGATCGCCGCCCGACATGTGCGAGATGCCGCCCGGGTTCTTCGGCCGGGTGGGGCCCTCGTCATCTCGAATTTTTCCTACCGCGGTGACCCGGCCGCCGATCGCCACGACGTCGAGCGGCTGGCCGGCCTCAACGGGTTCACGATCCAGTGCGCCGGAACCCGGGATTTTACACTATGGGACGGGCTGACGTTCCTGCTCACCCTTCCGGCTCACCGCGAATGAAAGCCTCGGTCCTGGCCCGCGCCTCGTAATCGGTGAATTGCTCGGGCGGGCTCTTCATGAAGTAGCTCGACGGCCCGATCAGGGCACCCCCAATGCGCCGGTCGAGAGCCAGCTTGGCGCAGCGGATCGCATCGATCACCACCCCGGCCGAATTCGGCGAATCCCAGACTTCGAGCTTCAGCTCACAGTTCAACGGAAGATTGCCAAAGCTCGTGCCCTCGATGCGGATGTAGGCCCATTTTCGATCCGTCAGCCACGGAACGAAGTCGCTCGGCCCGATATGCGCGTCGGCGTCGGAAAGCTTCTCATCGAGTTGGCTGGTCAGCGAGTCGGTCTTAGACCGCTTCTTCGCCTCGAGCCTTTCGCGTTCAAGCATGTTCTGGAAGTCACTATTGCCGCCAAAGTTAAGCTGGTAGGTGCGGTTGACCCGAACACCCCGTTCGCGGAACAGATTGGCCAGCACGCGATGAACGATGGTGGCTCCGACCTGACTCTTGACGTCATCCCCGACCAGCGGCAGCCCGCGCTCCTCGAACCGGGCGCGCCACCCCGGGTCGTTGGCAATGAAAACCGGGATGCAGTTGACCAGGGCGCAGCCCGCCGCCAGCGCCTGCTCGGCATACCACCGCGAGGCGATCTCGGCTCCGACCGGCAGATATGAGACGACGATTTCGGCGCCGGTCGCCCGAAGGGTTTTCGCGACATGGTCGGGCTTTGCCGGCGACTCGACGACAACGCCGTTCAAGTATCGGCCGATGCCGTCATAAGTCGGGCCGCGGCGTACCTCCACTCCGGTGGTGGGTACGATCGAAAACCGCTCGGTATTGTTCGGCGGGGCAAAAACAGCTTGAGCCAGATCGCAACCCACCTTGCCCGCGGCGACATCGAAAGCAGCGACAAACTCGATGTCGCCGATGTGATAGCCGCCGAGCTCAAGATGCATGACCCCCGGGATTGCAGAGTGCCCGGCAGCGCGGCGATAGAATTCGACCCCTTGGACGAGAGAGGAGGCGCAATTTCCGACGCCGACGAGGGCGACCCTGATCTTCGCCACCTGCTCCTCCTGCTGGTGCCGCACGCAACCGAGAGGCGCATCGGCGTCAGCAGGCGAACAGCGCAGAACGCAATCAGTTCAACTGGTTGTGCAACAATTCCGACGATCGCGCCGGATCCGCAGGCGGCGAGCGGCGGCTACGGCTGTTCTTGCCACTCCCCGCGGAGCTGCCGGATTCCTTCTGTTCCTTTTCCAACTCGCCGAGACGCAATCGCAGGAACGCCGCCACCGCCGCCTCCTCGGCGCTCATCCCGGCCACGTTTTCGGCCAAATAGGTCTGCGTTTGGTCTTTCAGAGTAGTCAGCAGGGTGCCGTCGAGATAGCCGTCGAAAATAGCCGGGTGAATATAACATCGGCGGCAAATCGCGGGTGTATTGCCCAGATGCTTCGCCACGTTTTCGACGGCGCGGACGACAGCCCGTTTTTTCTTTGCTTCGGTGTCGAACAGCTCGAATTCCTGCAGGGCGAGTGCGGCGAGATTGGTCGCCGCCCAGGTCCGAAAGTCTTTCGCCGTAATCTCCTCGCCGCTGATTTCGCGTAAGTAATCATTGACGTCAGCCGAGTCGATCGTATGGCGGTTTCCCTCCTCGTCGAGGTATTGGAACAATTCGTAGCCGGGTAGGTCGCGACAGTCTTTGATGATGCGCGCCAGCCGGCGATCATTGATGTCCGTTTGGTGCCGGATACCGTGTTTGCCGCGGAAGTCCAAATGGATGTGACTGCCGTCGATCGCGACATGCCGATCGCGCAAGGTGGTCAGACCGTAGCTCTTGTTCGCCTTGGCGTATTCGACGTTGCCGACGCGAAACAGGGTCGTCTCCATGAGGCGCACGACCGCCGCGAGCACCCGCTCCCGCGGCAACCCGCGGTGCCTCAGATCGGCCTCGACCCGCTCCCTGATCGCCGGCAGAACACGGCCAAACGCCAGCATCTTGCCGTATTTCGACTCGTCGCGGACCTCGCGCCATCGCGGGTGATAGCGATATTGCTTGCGGCCGCGCTTGTCCCGCCCGATCGCCTGGATGTGGCCGTTTGAGTGGGGGCAGATCCACACCGCGGTCCAGGCGGGCGGGATCGCCAGCGAACGAATGCGCTTCAACGTATCGAGATCACGCACCAGCTGCCCGTCGGGAAGGCGGTAATCGAAGCCATTTCGCGCCTTGTGCCGGGTGATCCCCGGCATATCGTCGCTGACGTGCCGCAGCTTGGCGAGCTTTGCTGCCGCCAACGGATCGAGCGCCGCCTCGAGCGCGGCGATCGCATTTGTCTGTTTTAGGGTCGATGCCGTTTCGCAAGCCTGGTTCCGGGCAGCCAACTAAATCTCTCGCCTAGAGGGTGGGCAGGGTCGGTTCTGCCAACACCCTCGCCGGGGGCGGCGTTCCGGAGTTATCGGAGGAGAAGAACTTGGAATTAGCCTGCGTCGAGCTTCAGGGTAGAAATGAACCGGCAAATCGTTCGCGGTACTCGGCCTCTGCGAAACGTTGCGCTCCGCTTGCCGTATCGAACATCAGATCGAGGCAGCGGCGATCGATGCCTTCACTCGTCATTTGCACGCCAAGTATCGGATGCTCGAGCAGCTCCTCGAGTGAATATTCTTTCGATCGCCTAAACATCGTGTCCTCTAACTAACCCATCGGAACGCGAAACTCACAAATGACGTAGCCGGCGACCGAAGCATCTTCAATTTCTATTAAGCACCAGGATTGTTCCCGATCCCCTGCTACGGTCCGGTCCCGCAACATCGAAGAGGAGCGCTGCCGCAAGTTCCCGCCTTGTTCCGGCGCTGGACCACGCAAAGTGACAATCATTAATCGCGCCAGTGATTGCCCATTTAGCAGCTGCAGCAAAATCTCGCATCGGGGTTGCGCCCGCCCGGCCCGACGCATCGAGCGCGGCCCTTTTTGGCCCGTCGCACTTTCAGCCTAGCCGTTGTCAAAAGCGTACATTGTAAAAGATGCAATTTCACGGTTCGTCGTCGACGCGCTCAATACCTCCTGTCGCATTGATCCACGGGCATTCAGACCGGTCCCGGCCACGAGAAACTAGATCACCGAAGGAATTGCTCATCAAAACTTAGATCCTCAACCCATCGCCTTCCCGAACTGCGGGTCACCTTCCGATATGGACTGCCTCTTGGCGATGGGGAGGGGACAGATTTTTCTCTTTTGCCGATCATCGCCCTGTCATACTGAGCCCAGCCTGCAAACTGTGTTCTGCTCATGGAGCGGAGGCGGCGGGCGCATGTGGATCTGATGAGGAGAGAACGGGATGTTCAGCCATATTATGATCGGGAGCAACGACATCGCCCGGTCGAAGAAATTCTACGATGCCCTGTTTGTCGCGATGGGCGCTCAGCCCGGCGTCGAGGACGCCAGGGGCCGGCTGGCTTATACGCACAATGGCGGGCGCTTCATGGTGTCCAAACCCATCGACGGCAAGCCGGCCAGCCATGCCAATGGCGGCACGATCGGCTTCACGATGAGCGATGCCAAACAGGCCGAGGCATGGCACAAAGCCGGCGTCGCGAATGGCGGCACGTCGATCGAAGATCCGCCGGGCGTGCGCCAAGGAGCCGCCGGGCAGATGTACCTCGCCTACCTTCGCGATCCCGACGGCAACAAGCTGGTCGGGCTTTATCGCATGCCGGCTGCCTGAGTTACCGCACGGCAAGACGTGGAGGGCCGCCCTGTTCCGGGCGGCCCCCCTGTGTTCATTGCGCTTTGATCCAATTTTCTGATCCGGTCACTTTAACCGACACGTCTGAAAGGGAAATCCGCAGCGGCTTTCCGTCCGCCGTCCCGCGGTGATCCGTTGAAATGAGGAGTGGGCCAGCCTTCTTGTGGTCAGCCCACGTCGCGATCACAACGCTGGGCTTCCTGGTTCCGCCCCGGTGGAAGATGAATTCCTCGATCCGCTTGTCGGCGCCAACGTAAAGTTCCCAGGTGTCGCCAGGCGAGTCGCCACCCTCCGAGGGGTATTTCACCACGACCCGTTCAGCGGAACCGTTCCCTAAGGGCAGTTTTTGCATGCCCTCATCGGTCACCGTCGCGCTAATGTCCCATACGACGTGGAACGGGAAGAGTAGCCAATACTGATCGTTGAGAAATGCCGGATCGATTTCGTTCTTTATGGCATCGCTTTGGCTACTGAGCTGCGAGCGCTGATAGGTAACCTTGATCGGTTTGCCTTCCTTATCTTTCCCCTCGTAAGAGACTGTGTCGGTCTTCGGGTTCCATTCCCAGGTGCGAGAAAGTTCGACACCAGGCAATTCCGCATTGAAGGTGTAGCGGATTCCCTCGATTTGCCCGAACGAATCGAGGCCGTAGGTCTTGGCCATCTGTTCGGCAATCGGCGGGCGCTGCTGCGCCCAAGACGTCGCAGGGAGGAGCACCAGCAGGATGCTGAAGGCAAAAAGGCGGATCACATCGGGTCGGCTCAAATTTGTCATTAAACATCCCCCTCGGTGAATGAACGGATGGTCGGTGGATGAGCCCAACGGGCTTTGGGATTCAGTTTAATGACCCCGCCCCGGGGCATCAGCAATTTTGGAGCCGATAGCGGAGCCATACCACGCCGCCCTCCAGTACCTCGGTGCTCGCCAAGGTCATTGAGCGGATCGGCGCTGCGGTGCGGGCATCCTTTTCGCTGGAGTTGAAGATACTCGGCGCGCCCTTCGCTCCATCGACGGCGGGGCAGATCGCAAGGCTGATCTCGTCGATCAGGCCGGCCCGCAGAAAGGCCCCGTTCGAGCCGCCGCCGCCTTCGAGCAGCAGGCGTTCGAGCCCCAGCTCGCGGTTCAGGAGCTCCAGCGCCAATCCCAGATCGAGCTCCAGCTCGCCGGCGAAGATGTAGGAGACGCCATCCTGGCGCAGGCCCGCCAGATGCGCGTCGGAGACCCGCTCGGTCAGCACCACGACAATCGGGTCGCCGCCGATGTCGGACCGTCCCCAGGCGATCTTGCCCTGCGCATCGAGCGCGATGGCGTAGGCGGCGGCATCCCGCCGGGCGAACCAAGGTTCCCGCGGATAGGTCTGGTCGGTGCGATCGGGGTAGGCCTCGGCCTTGGCGTATTCACTGCCGGTCACGCGGCCGATCAGCCAGGAGCCGCCGCCGAGCCGCTCATGCAGGCGCTGGAACAGCCCCGCCATGCGGTTCTCGGCGGGCCGCCACCGGCTGCCGAGAATGCGGCCGTCGACGCTCGCGTTCATGTGGCAGATTACATAAGGTTTCATATTCGCGTCCCCTATAGCAAGCCGCGCTCAGCCGGGGAGACGCCAGCCCACCCAGTTGCACAGGCTTCGCCCATGACCAGCTCGAGATCGCGGCCCTTGAGCCAGGGCAGCTCCTCGGTGAACACCGTCACGCATTGCCGCCAGGAACAGGGCATCCGCGTGATGTCGGTGCCCCAGAACGTTCGCTCGGGACCGAATGCGTCGAAGCAGCGGTGCAAGTGGCCATGGAAGCTGCGGAACGGATACGCGTCTTCCGCGTAGCCGGGCTGACCGGTCGCCTTGACCGCGACGTTGGGGTATTTGGCGAGGGCCAGTAGCTCGGGCTGGAAGCGGTAGGCAGATGCGCCGCGGCTCCCCGGTGGCACGGCCATATGGTCGACGATCAGTTTGAGCCCCGGGTGACGCTCGGCGATCTGGCCGAGGGTCGGCAGGAACAACGCGGCGGCCAGCGCCACAGGCACGCCGGCCCGTTCGGCCGCAGGCCATAGCCAGTCGAGGCTCCCGTCGGTCATCCACTCCCGCTTGTGCCGTTCGTTGAAATAAAAGCGCAGGCCGAGCATGCCCGGCCGCTCTTTCCAACGCGCGACGAGGTCAGGGCCATTCGGGTCGTCGAGATAGAACCACCCCATGATGGCGAAGCGGTCGGGGTAATTCCGCACCGCCTCGATGGCCAATTCGTTCGAATCGGGGTCCCACAGCACCGGGTGGATCAGCGCCCGGTCCACACCGGCTTGATCCATCGCGGCGATCGCCTGCTCCGCCGAGTACGGCTCCTGGCGATGTGGCGGGGACGGCGTACCCTTTTCCCAGAGATGAATCTGGCCATCTACGATCAGCATCCGGCATATCCTTTTGGGCCGAAGATATTTACCGATCCTAGAATACGCTGATCGCTGAAATCGCTGATAGCGCGCAAAGGCATTTCAGAAACGGCTGCTTTCGGCGCTTCTTTGCCATTCGGTGTGCTCGGATTGAAGTGCTTGTTTCCACCCTTTGACGGTCAACCGTTGGCCGTGATCGCGTCGGCGCCTTCGATGCGGGAGGCGAGGGCGGCGGCGAGGAAGCGGTCGAGGTCGCCGTCGAGGACGCCGCCGGTGTTCGAGGTTTCGACGCCGGTGCGCAGATCCTTGACCATCTGATAGGGCTGCAGCACGTAGGAGCGGATCTGGTGGCCCCAGCCGATGTCGGTCTTCGTCGCGTTCATTGCGTCGGTCGCCGCCTCGCGCCGCTGCAATTCGGCCTCATAGAGCCGGGCGCGCAGCATTGAAAAGGCGTGCGCGCGGTTCTGGTGCTGCGAGCGCTCGCTCTGGCACTGCACGACGATGCCGCTCGGCATGTGGGTAATGTGCACCGCGCTGTCGGTCTTGTTGACGTGCTGGCCGCCCGCGCCCGATGAGCGGTAGGTGTCGATGCGCAGATCCTTGTCGTTGATCTCGACCTCGATCTTGTCGTCGACCACCGGATAGACCCAGACCGACGCGAAGCTGGTGTGCCGGCGCGCATTCGAATCGAATGGCGAGATGCGCACCAGACGATGCACGCCGCTCTCGGTCTTCAGCCAGCCATAGGCGTCGGGGCCGTTGATCCTGACGGTCGCCGATTTGATCCCGGCCTCCTCGCCGCCGCTCTCCTCGAGCCATTTACAACCAAATAGTGTCTCAAATGAACTTCCTTTGCTGATATTGCTGATATCTGCAGCGAATCTAATAGCAAAATCTCCTTTAAGTTGCAGAGTGCTTCGCTTCCTGGCTCGCTCTTATATGCTTTCGCACGGCGCGCATTATACGATGCGAAGAAGGCAATTTCTAGGTCGTCTGAGGACGAAGGATTGATTCACCAATAGGCGAATACAATGGTCGCCTAGCGCCGCAAACCGTATGATCACTGCGGTGGTGGACACCAAGGAGGACGCCCGCATTACTACTACTGGTTCGGCTTTATGCCCTCGCCGAGCGAAGGGAAACTCGGCATGAATGGAGTTGAGATTGAAGAAGCCATTTCTGCGCTCGCCGAGCGGCCGTTCGACGCGGGCGAGTTCCCGTTCGCCTTCCTGCAAGCCTTCGGCAACAAGGAAACGACCCTCAAGCGCCTGCGCAAAGGCGAGTCGAACAGGTCCGACCTGAGTGGTGTCCTGCAGACCAACAACATCCATATCGCCGTCGCCGCCCCCGGTGAGGTCACGAAGACCCTTGCCGCGTTGAGGGCCAGCCCGGCGACGGCCAGGGCCAAGGCGAAGTTCATCCTGGCGACCGATGGGGAGACGTTCGAGGCCGAGGACCTGGCGAGCTGCGAGACGGTCGCCTGCGCCTATGCCGACTTCCCGAACCGCTTCGGATTTTTCCTGCCGCTCGCCGGCATCACCACCGAAAAACCGATCCGCGAAAGCTCCTTCGACATCCGGGCCACCAGCCGGCTCAATAAGCTCTATGTCGAGCTGCTGAAGGACAATCCCGAATGGGGCACGGCCGCGCGGCGCCACGACATGAACCATTTCATGGCGCGGCTGATCTTCTGCTTTTTCGCTGAGGACACCGGCATCTTCAACAGCACCGGTTTGTTCACCGCGACAATCGAGCAGATGAGCGCGCGCGACTCGTCCAACACCCACGAGGTGATCGGCGCGCTGTTCCGGGCAATGAACACGCCGATAAAGGATCGGGCCGCGGCGAACCTGCGGCCTTGGGCTGACGTGTTTCCGTATGTGAATGGCGGGCTTTTTTCCGGCAGCTTGGACGTGCCGCGCTTCACTCGGATCGCCCGCTCCTACCTCCTCCACATCGGCGGTCTCGACTGGAGGAAGATCAACCCGGACATCTTCGGGTCGATGATCCAGGCCGTCGCAGAGGATGAGGAGCGCGGCGCGCTCGGCCAGCACTATACCAGCGTCCCAAACATCCTGAAGGTGCTGAACCCGCTGTTCCTCGACGACCTGCGGGCGCGGCTGGAAGAGGCGGGCGACAACTCCCGCATGCTGCTGAACCTGCGCCGACGCATGTCGCGGATCAGGGTGTTCGATCCGGCCTGCGGCTCCGGCAATTTCCTGGTCATCGCCTACAAGGAGATGCGGGCGATCGAGCACGGGATCAACAAGCGGCGAGGCGAGGCGGACCGGCGCTGCGACATTCCCCTGACCAACTTCCGGGGCATCGAATTGCGCGACTTCCCGGCCGAGATCGCGCGCCTGGCGCTTGTCATTGCCGAGTATCAGTGCGACGTGCTGTATCGCGGCGAGAAGCTGGCCCTCGCCGAGTTCCTGCCCCTCAATGCCGAGAATTGGATCACCTGCGGCAATGCCCTGCGGCTCGATTGGCTCGGCATCTGCCCGCCCACCGGGACCGGCGTCAAGCATCACGCCGACGACCTGTTTCACACGCCGCTCGACCAGGCGCAGATCGACTTCGAGAACGCAGGCGGCGAGACGTACATTTGCGGGAATCCGCCATATGCTGGCAGCGCTCGGCAGACAGATCAGCAGAAGCTCGACGTCAGAGACATTTTTTCCAAGCATACCACGTCATGGAAATCGCTTGACTACGTTGCAGGCTGGTTTGCAAAGGCCGCGTGGTACTCTCTCTACACGAATTCCTGCAGCGCCTTCGTCACGACCAATTCAATCTGCCAAGGAGAGCAGGTTTCAATTCTTTGGCCCATCATATACGGTGCGGGCCAATCAATTCATTTCGCCCACACTTCCTTTAGGTGGTCGAACCTCGCAAGCCGCAATGCGGGCGTAACCGTTGCAGTCGTGGGCCTGGGAAGAACGGCTCGCGAAGCGCACCTGTACGAACAAGACGAGGCCGGAGCAACCGTAGTCCGTCGAGGCTCCAACATAAACCCTTATCTTGTACTTGGTCCTAATGTCATCGTCACGCCAGTGTTCACGTCACCTGATGAGCGGGGAGCGATGATACGAGGAAATATGCCAACAGATGGCGGCAATCTCGTACTCAGCGCAGACGAATTTCGTCGAGTTACACACGACATACCCGACATCGCTCCATTCCTGCGTCACTACATAGGCTCTGACGAATTAATAAACGGAAAGACCCGAGGATGTCTTTGGATTGAGGATAACACGGCGGAAGAAGCGTGCAAAATCCCGTTAATCGCAAAGCGGATCGAGAAGGTTCGCGAAATGCGGCTCAAGAGTCCTGCCAAGTCAACTCGCGATTTCACGGGGGGCACACACCGTTTCCTGCAAATCCAAGGAAGCGGAAAAAAATGGACGATTGCGGTCGCGCGCGTGTCGTCTGAGCGCAGAAATTATCTACCTGTCGATCTCTTGAATAAAAATGTTATATAAGCGACCTGTTATTTGGTATTTATGATGCACCATTGTGGAATCTTTCTTTTATTGTATCAAGATTACATCTAGTTTGGATTGCCGTGGTATGTGGAAAGCTGAAAACGGATTTTCGATACTCGAATGCTCTCGGCTGGAACACGTTTCCTATCCCCACCCTCACCGAGAAGAACAAGGCCGACCTGACGAGCTGCGCCGAGGACATGCTGTTGGCGCGCGAGGCGCATTTCCCGGCGACGATCGCCGATCTCTATGACCCGGAGAAGATGCCGGCCGACTTGCGCGAGGCGCATGAGCGCAATGACGAGGTATTTGAGCGCATCTATATCGGCCGGCGGTTCCGCAACGACACCGAGCGGCTGGAAAAGCTGTTCGAGCTTTACATCGCAATGTCCACTGACAAGAAAAGCCCTCGTAATGGGATGGGTCAGAAGACCGCCGTATGAGCCGGTTCGAGTGGGACGAGGAAAAGAACCTCACCAATCGGCGCAGGCATGGAATCAGCTTTGAGGAAGCCTCCACGATCTTCGACGGTCCTGTGCTCACACTTGAAGACGAAGGGCACCAGAGCGAAGTCAGAGAGCGGAGCTACGGTCTCATTGGTGGGGTCGTGGTAGCCTGCGTTGTCCATACGGATCGGGATGGCACTACGCGGATCATCAGCGCGCGCAAAGCGACCAGGAACGAACGGAAATACTTTGATGCCTATCTCGAAAAAGCGGCTTGCTGAAATCGCAGCGATCCTCGACGAGGACATCGACACCTCGGATATTCCCGAGGCCGACGAAGAATTCTTCAAGAAGGCGAAGCTCACCGTGCCGGGCCGGTCTGCCCTTTCAGGAGCGAGTGCGCATCTGGTTGGCAGCTCGACAAGGAAGTTCGCCGTACCGGCCGTTTCAGTCACTTACGCGCAAAACGGCAGCTCGACTAAAGCCAACGCGCTCGGCATGCGTCCGATGCAGGAACGCGCCTACGAGAAGCGGGGCGAGCAATACCTCCTGATCAAGTCGCCGCCGGCCTCGGGCAAGAGCCGGGCGCTGATGTTCATCGCCCTCGACAAGCTCCAAAATCAAGGGCTCCGCCAGGCCATTATCGTCGTGCCGGAGAGAGCGATCGGCGCCAGCTTCCACGACGAGCCGTTGAGCCAATTCGGCTTCTGGGCGGACTGGACCGTCGCCCGGAAATGGAACCTTTGTGATGCGCCCGGCGCGGACAATGGCGGCAAGGTCAATGCGGTCGCCGCCTTCCTGGAAAGCGACGATCGGGTGCTGGTCTGCACTCATGCAACCTTCCGCTTCGCCGTGGACAGGTTCGGGGTCGAGGCTTTCGACGACCGGCTGATCGCGGTGGACGAGTTCCATCACGTTTCCGCCAACCCCGACAACAAGCTCGGCCTGCATCTCGGCCAGTTCATCGCCCGCGACCGGGTGCATGTCGTGGCGATGACCGGCTCCTATTTCCGGGGAGACGCTGAGGCGGTTCTCGCGCCGCAGGACGAGGCAAAATTCGATACCGTCACTTACACCTATTATGAGCAGCTCAACGGCTACGAATATCTGAAGCAACTCGATATCGGCTATTTCTTCTACGCCGGTTCTTATGTCGACGACATTCTGAACGTGCTCGATCCGGCCGAGAAGACAATCGTCCACATTCCAAGCGTCAACGCGCGCGAAAGCACCAAGGACAAGATCAAGGAAGTCGAGCACATCATCGAGGAGCTGGGCGAATGGCGAGGGACCGACCCCGCGACCGGCTTCCAGCTGGTCAAGACGCAGGAGGGCCGCGTCCTGCGGATCGCCGACCTGGTTGACGACGCCCCCGCCAAGCGCGACCGGGTTTCCGCTGCGCTGAAGGACCCGGCGCAGAAGAACAATCGCGACCATGTAGACATCATCATCGCCCTTGGCATGGCGAAGGAAGGCTTCGACTGGATTTGGTGCGAGCACGCGCTGACTGTCGGCTATCGGTCCAGCCTGACCGAGATCGTGCAGATCATCGGCCGCGCGACCCGCGACGCGCCGGGCAAAACCCGCGCGCGCTTCACCAACCTGATCGCCGAGCCCGACGCCTCCGAAGAGGCCGTCACCGAGGCCGTCAACGACACCCTGAAGGCGATCGCGGCGAGCCTATTGATGGAGCAGGTGCTGGCGCCGCGTTTCGAGTTCAAACCGAAGAACCCGAACACCGGGCCAACCCCCGGCTTCGACTATGGGGAAGCGGGCTACGACCCGAACAAGTGCAACGTCGGCTTCAACGAGGAGAACGGTCGTTTCCAGATCGAGATCAAGGGCCTTGTCGCGCCGAAGAGCGAGGAGGCGCAGCGCATCTGCCAGCGGGACCTCAACGAGGTCATCGCCGCCTTCGTCCAGGACAAGACTGCCATCGAGCGCGGTCTGTTCGATAAGGAGCTGGTGGCGGAGGAGTTGACCCAGGTCCGCATGGGCAAGATCATCAAGGACAGGTACCCCGAACTGGACGAAGAGGATCAGGAAGCGGTGCGCCAGCACGCCGTCGCCGCTCTCAACCTCACGCAGAAGGCCAAAGAGGTTGCCTTGCGGGGAACCGAGGGCGAGGACGAGAAGAACGCGAATACCGCGTTCATCGAGGGCGTCCGAAAGTTCGCCATGGACGTGCGCGATCTGGACATCGACCTGATCGACCGGATCAACCCCTTCGGGGCAGCCTACGCCATCCTCGCCAAGACCATGAGCGAGGAGAGCCTGAAGCAAGTCCACGCCGTGATCGAAGGCAAGCGCATCAACCTCACGATCGAGGAAGCGCGGGAACTTGCCAAGCGGGCTCTGAAGTTCAAGCAGGAGCGCGGGCGTCTGCCCTCGATCACGTCGCCCGACGCTTGGGAAAAGCGCATGGCCGAGGGTGTGGCCTTCCTTGCCCGCATGAGGGCGGAGGCCGCGCGTGCCTAGGCTCACCGAAGAGGATGAGGCGCTTCTCGAAGAGCTTGGCGTCGCGACCGAGACAAACGGGGGCGCAAGCCGGACGCCGCGCGAGGAGCGGATCATCGCCGGGTTCGAGGAGATTCAGCGTTTCGTCGAGCGGCATGGCCGCGTGCCGCAGCATGGCGAGGGGCGTGATATCTTCGAGCGGCTATACGCCGTGCGTCTCCATCGCCTTCGCGCGCTGGCCGACTGCCGCGCCCTGCTTGAGGTCCTCGACCATCAAGGGCTTCTCGCGGGCCCCGCGCCTGCCCCGGTAAGCGCCGGCGAGGAACTCGACGATGACGAGCTTCTGGCCCAGCTCGGGGTGGAGGCTCCGGCGCCGGCCGACATCACAGAACTCCGGCATGTCCGCTCGGCTGCGGAAAAGCGTGCGGCCGAGGAAATCGCCAATCGCGAGAAATGCGAAGATTTCGACAGCTTCAAGCCGCTCTTCGAGCGGGTGCAGAAGGAACTCGGCGCGGGTCTGCGGCAGACTAGGCGGTTCGAGCGTAAGTCCGAGATCGCTCCGGGACGGTTCTATATCCTGGGCGGCCAGAAAGCCTACGTCGCGACAACGGAAGAGCCGTTCACCAACGAGCAGGGCAAGATAGACGCCCGTCTTCGGGTGATCTTCGACAATGGGACGGAGAGCGACCTGCTCATGCGCTCTCTGCAAAAGGCGCTGCAACAGGACCCCGCCGGCCGGCGGATTATCGAACCATCAGCGGGCCCTCTCTTCAGCAATCAGAATCAGGAAGGGGATGAAGCGAGCGGCACCATCTATGTGCTTAGAAGTAGATCAGAACACCCGATCGTCGCTGCCAATCGCGATGTTCTGCACAAAATCGGGGTAACGGGTGGAAGTATCGAACGGAGGATAACGAACGCTCACCTTGAGCCCACGTTTCTAATGGCGGATGTCGAGATTGTAGCGACCTACGACCTGTTCAATATCAGCCGCACGAAGCTTGAAAACCTCATCCATAGAATTTTTGGCCGCGCCCGTGTGGATATTGAAGTAGATGACCAATTCGGGAATCCGATCACCCCAAGAGAATGGTTCCTCGTCCCTATTTTTGCAGTCGATGAGGCGGTTGAAAGGATCAAGGACGGCACCATAACCGACTATATATACGATCCAAAGACGGCAAAACTCACCCACGCTGTCGATGTCGCACCTTGAGAAGTAAGATTTTGCCGGCCTTGCGGGGGCTTTTTCCCCCGAGTGAAGCAATCAATATCGCCGAGCGTTCTTCGAGCAGGCTGCGAATATTCTAAATCGGCATATCTGATCTGACATGGCGCTCACACCCCTGTCGGGATTGCGTCGGCGCCTTCGATGCGGGAGGCGAGGGCAGCGGCGAGGAAGCGGTCGAGGTCGCCGTCGAGGACGCCGCCGGTGTTCGAGGTTTCGACGCCGGTGCGCAGATCCTTGACCATCTGATAGGGCTGCAGCACGTAGGAGCGGATCTGGTGGCCCCAGCCGATGTCGGTCTTCGTCGCGTTCATTGCGTCGGTCGCCGCCTCGCGCCGCTGCAACTCGGCCTCATAGAGCCGGGCGCGCAGCATCGAGAAGGCGTGCGCGCGGTTCTGGTGCTGCGAGCGCTCGCTCTGGCACTGCACGACGATGCCGCTCGGCATGTGGGTGATGCGCACCGCGCTGTCGGTCTTGTTGACGTGCTGGCCGCCCGCGCCCGACGAGCGGTAGGTGTCGATGCGCAGATCCTTGTCGTTGATCTCGACCTCGATCTTGTCGTCGACCACCGGGTAGACCCACACCGACGCAAAACTGGTGTGGCGGCGTGCGTTCGAATCGAATGGCGAGATGCGCACCAGACGATGCACGCCGCTCTCGGTCTTCAGCCAGCCATAGGCGTCGGGGCCGTTGATCCTGACCGTCGCCGATTTGATACCGGCCTCCTCGCCGCCGCTCTCTTCGATCCATTCGGTCTTGTAATCATGCGCCTCCGCCCAGCGGACATACATCCGCAGCAGCATCTCGGCCCAGTCCTGCGCCTCGGTGCCGCCGGCCCCGGCATGCACTTCGAGATAGCAGTCGTTGGCGTCGGCCTCGCCGGAGAGGAGGCTCTCAAGCTCGCGCCGCGCCGCTTCCGCCCGCAGCTTTTCGAGGGCCGCCTCGGCGTCGGCGACGATGGTCGCCTCGCCCTCGGCCTCACCCATCTCGATCAGCTCGAGGGTGTCGGCGACCTCCCGCTCGATACGGCGGTAACTGCCGATCGCCTGGTCGAGCCTGGTGCGCTCGCGCAGCAGCTTCTGTGCCGCGGCGGGATCATCCCACAGGCGCGGATCCTCTGCCTGCGCGTTCAGCTCGGCGAGACGGCGATTGGCAGTCTCCCAGTCAAAGATGCCTCCTCAGCAGCGCCAACGACTTGTCGATGTCGTCGGCGGCCGCCTGAATCTCGGCTCGCATCGTCCACTCCGTGTCGTGTCGGCCTTAATATAGGCCGCCGGTCCCGCTCGCCGGAGCTCCGCGCATAGGCGGCGGCGCGGGCATCGTTTCGCCGCCGTCCTCGGCCGCGCCGGTCGAGGCGAGCGGCGTGTCGTCCTCGCCGGGTTCGCGCTGCGCGGCGACATGGCGATTCTGGCCGGGCTCGGTTCCGGGCTTGTAAGCCTCGTAGATGGCCGCTTCGCCGCCGCCGACCGGCAAGCCGGTCGCCGCGCTGACCCGATAGATCCGCATCCCGGGCGGCGTACGGAACGCCGTTGCCGGAGCATCCTTCAAAGCCGCGATCATGAAGTCGCGGAATATCGGGGCTGCGACATGTCCGCCGGTTTCGTCGTTGCCCAGGCTGTCCGGATCGTCGAAGCCGACATAGACGCCCGCCACTAGGTCGGGTGTGAACCCGACGAACCAGGCGTCGCGCCAGTCGTTCGTCGTGCCTGTCTTGCCGGCGATCGGTTTGCCGACCGCCTTGACCAGGGTGGCAGTGCCGCGCTCGACCACGCCCTCCAGCATCGTGACGATCTGATAGGCCGAACCGGGATCGGCGACCTGCTCCCGTTCATCCGGGATGACCGGCACCGGCTGCTGCTGCCAATCGACGTTGTCGCAGCCGTCGCACGGCCGCTCGTCGGCGCGGAAGATGGTTGCTCCGTTGCGGTCTTGCACGCGGTCGATAAAGGTCGGCGTGATGCGCTTGCCGCCGTTGACCAGCATCGCATAGGCAGCCGTCATCCGCAGAGGGGTCGTCTCGCCGGCGCCGAGCACCATCGAGTACTCGCGCGGCATGTGATCCATGATGCCGAAGCTCTCTACGGTATCGGCGATGGGCTCGATCCCGACCATCACTGCCGCCCTGACCGTCATCGTATCGATCGACTTTTCGATGGCGATGCGCAGCGGCGTTGGCCCGCGATACCTCACCTCCTGGCCTTCCTTGGTATAATTCCGCGGTGTCCACATCGGCAGTCCCGGGCCTTGCGGGAGCGATATCGGCGAATCGTCGATCAAGGTCGACGGGGTAAATCCGTGATCGAGCGCGGTTAGAAAGATGAACGGCTTGATCGTGGACCCGGTTTGCCGCTTTGCCTGGGTCGCCCGGTCGAATTGGCTCGTTGCGAAGCTGAACCCGCCACTGATCGCGAGGACGCGCCCGGTGTGCGGGTCCATCGCGACAAGGGCGCCCGAGACCTCCGGCACCTGGCACAAGGTGTAGAGGCCGGGGGTGTAGAGGCCGGCAGCCTTGCCGCCGTTCGCCTCGGCTTTCGCGGCGTTGGCGGGATCGACCATCACCACATCGCCGGGCTTGACGACATCGGCTGCACTGCGTGGATAGGGACCAAACGTGCCATTGTCGTAGCGCGGCCGAGCCCAGCGCATTTCGGAGAACGGAATGCGCCCACTGGCGCCGTTGGCAAAGCCGATGGCCGCGCCGTCCGGCTCGCTGCGGACCACCATCGCGAGATTCCATCCGACATCGACCGCGACGCCGGGCACCGGCACGGCAGCGAGATGCGCCGCCCAGTCCCCCTTCGGGTCGATATGGCCAATAGCGCCGCGCCACCCGCCATGACTGTGCTCGTAGGCGATCAACCCGGTGCGCAACGCCTTGTCCGAAGCCGCCTGCAGCCGTTCATCGAGACTGGTGCGCACCGACAGCCCAGCCCCATACAGCACCTTCTCGCCATAGCGGGCGAGCAGGTCGCGCCTAACCTCCTCGGCGAAATAGGGAGCTCTGACCTCTTCCGCCTCCTGGCGATGGCGAATCTCGAGCGGCTGTGCTTCGCCTTGTGCCGCCTCCGCCTGGGTGGCTGCTCCGTCTTCGACCATTCTGTCCAGAACCCAATCGCGGCGAGCTTTTGCAGTCTGCGGGAAGCGCGCCGGGTTGTATCGGTTCGGGGCCTTCGGAAGACCGCCGAGGAAAGCGGCCTCGCCGAGGGTCAGTTCGTCGAGGGGTTTGCCGAAATAGGTGAGCGCTGCCGCGGCAACACCGTAAGCACCGGATCCGAGATAGATTTCGTTCAGGTATAGCTCGAGGATCCGCTCCTTCGGCAACGCGGCCTCGATGCGGGTCGCGAGCAGGATCTCCTTGATCTTGCGTTCGATCGAAACCTCGTTCGACAGCAGCATGTTCTTGGCGACTTGCTGGGTGATCGTCGAAGCGCCGACCGGGCGGCGATTGGCGCGGAACCGGCTCACATCGGTGATCGCGGCGCGTAGGATCGAAACGGGATCGACCCCGTGATGGTTGTAGAAATTTTTGTCCTCGGCAGACAGAAAGGCGTTGATGACGGGCTTCGGGATCGCCTGTATCGGCACGAAGATCCGACGCTCGGTGGCATATTCTGCGAGAAGCCGTCCATCGCCCGCCTGCACTCGGGTCATGATCGGCGGCTGATAATGCGCAAGCTGCTGGTAATCCGGCAAGTCACGACCAAAATACCAAAGTGTGATCCCGACAAATCCACAGCCCACGATCGCCAGCAACACCGCGCAGACAAAAAGAAACCGAAAAATCTTAATCATGTTACTGCGGTTTGCGACCATCTCCGTGCAAGCGACCGCCGGACCACCTTCACGCGATGAGCCCGTGCGGCCGGGCCTTCATATGCGCTATTGGCGATACCATTCCAAGCATGTTTTAACGAAGGCGTTGCGACCTGCTGGGGCGGTGGTCGACCGCGCGTGAGGATCGCCGATCGACAAAAGGCCCGATCGGACGAAACGCCCGATCGGACGAAACGATTGTGGCGGGCCGCTTTACTCTATACAGTCGGTATCGCGAAAAAACCGCCGTTCGCCGACCGGGCGCCGCGCCCGGTGGGGCAATGCGACACAAGCCCGCGGAACGACAGCTGCTTGGCTGCCGCCGCGCTGGCTCGCAGCGCCGGGCGATACGGACCCGTAGGAAACCGAAGCCGCTAAAAGGCTCCCCTGACAAGACCATGGCCGATTTCTCTTCATCGCTTAGTGGAATAGCTTCAGGCGCCTGTGGCTTCCTTGCAGACAGGAGCGCGCCGCCGGCCGATTTTCGCGCGGCTGCGGCAGCGTGCCTCGGAGTTATGCCAGAATGGCAAAACGCATGCTCATCGATGCCACCCACCCGGAAGAGACCCGGGTGGTGGTGCTCAACGGCAATCGACTCGAAGAGTTCGATTTCGAATCATCTACGAAGAAGCAGGTAAAGGGTAATATCTACCTCGCCAAGGTTACCCGCGTCGAACCTTCGCTGCAGGCGGCATTTGTCGAATACGGTAATCATCGACATGGCTTCCTGGCCTTCAGCGAGATTCATCCCGATTACTACAAGATCCCGGTTAGTGACCGCGAGCCGAACGGCCTCGATCCGGGACACGAGGAAGTCGAGACGCGGGACGCCGAGCCCGAAGGCGCGGGCGAAGACGGCGTTTCACTAGCGGCGGCCTTGCCCGAGCCGGTTCCGGTCCCGGCCACCCCGGACGGCAGTGAGGACGAAGGATCGGAGACCGCAGAATTGGAAGTGCGCGAACCTCCGGATCTGCCGCCGCACCACGCCGAGGCGCACGCGGAAGAAACGGTTTCCGAAAGGCCTCGCCTCGAAGAGCCTCCGGCCGAGGCGCCGTGGGAACCCGCGCTCCGGGAGCCGGAGGGCGCCGCGGAGGATGCGGCGACACCGGAACCCGCAACGCCTACAGCGATCCCGATCGTAGCGGGGACGTACGGTTCGGAGGAGCCGGCCGCAGCCGCTGACGTGCCCCGCGAGCCCGAGGCCGACGCAGAGGACGCAACGACGCCCGAGCCCCGCGCGGCAAACACGTTCACGATCGCGGCGGCTTCGGTCGGATTGGACGATGTGGTCGCGTCGGCTGTCGAATTTCTGCCTGAGGCGGCACAGCCGGACATGCTCGGCGCCCCCGAGCAGAGCACGACCGCCGCTCTCGCGGAGAGCGAGGGTGAGAGCGAGGCGGTCGAGACGCTCGGCGAGGATGAACTCGAGGAAGCCGAGCACCAGCGCTCGCGGACGATACGGCACTACAAGATCCAGGAGGTTATCAAGCGCCGGCAGATCATGCTCGTTCAGGTCACCAAGGAGGAGCGCGGAACCAAGGGCGCCGCCCTGACGACCTATCTTTCGCTTGCCGGGCGCTATTGCGTGCTGATGCCGAACACGGCGCGCGGTGGCGGAGTATCGCGCAAGATCACCAGCATCACCGACCGCCGCCGCCTAAAGGATATCCTCGAGGAGCTGGATATCCCCGAAGGCATGGGGGTTATCGTACGCACTGCGGGGGCCGAGCGCTCGAAGGCCGAGATCAAGCGGGATTATGAATACCTGCTGCGTCTGTGGAACGAGATCCGTGACCTGACCTTACGCTCGACCGCGCCCGCCTTGATTTATGAAGAGGGCAACCTGATCAAGCGGTCCATCCGCGATCTCTATTCGCGCGACATCGACGAGGTCCTAGTCGAAGGCGAAGAAGGCTACCGCACGGCGAAGGCATTCATGAAAATGGTCATGCCGAGCCATGCCAAGCGGGTTCAGCCTTATCGCGATCCTCAGATCGGCTTGCTTCACCGCTTTCAAATCGAGAGCCAAATCGACGCGATTCATTCGCCGATCGTGCAGCTGCGCTCCGGCGGCTACGTCGTGATCAACCAGACCGAGGCATTGGTCGCGATCGACGTCAATTCCGGCCGCTCGACGCGCGAACGCAACATCGAGGAGACGGCGGTCCGAACCAACCTCGAAGCTGCCGAGGAGATCGCCCGACAGCTCAGATTGCGCGACCTTGCAGGGTTGATCGTGATCGATTTCATCGACATGGAGGAGCACCGCAATCATTCGGCGGTCGAGCGGCGGCTGAAGGAGGCGTTGAAGAACGACCGCGCACGCATCCAGGTCGGGCGGATCAGCGCGTTCGGCCTGTTGGAGATGTCGCGTCAGCGTCTGCGCCCATCGCTGGTCGAGACCTCCACGCAGCCTTGTCCCCATTGCGGCGGCACCGGCTTCATTCGTTCGACGGAATCGACGGCACTCTACGTACTGCGATCGATCGAGGAGGAGGGCATGCGGCGGCGCTCCGCCGAGATCTGTGTTCATGTTCCAAACTCGGTCGCGCTCTACATCCTGAACCAGAAACGCGAACTCGCTGGTGCAGCTGGAGGCGCGCTACGCAATTCGAGTCTTGGTGGCGCAAGACGATGCGCTGATCCCGCCCGCCTTTAGGCTGGAGCGGCTGCGCGCGTATAGCGCAGCCGAGCCCCCGGCTCTGCCTGCCGCACCTCTTACCCAAACCCCGATCTCGGATGAGGACGAAGAGGAGATCGAGGAGGCCGCGGAAGCTTCCGACGCCGAACAGGAGAGCGGCGACGGGCAGGGCCGCAGCCGCCGGCGTCGGCGGCGTCGGCGGCGTCACGAAGAAGAACCCGCCTCGCAGGCTGCGGGGCCCGCAATGCAGAGCGGCGACGGAATGGCGGAGGACGAGGCCGATCCCGCCGGCGAGAACGGTCCAAGCGAGAGCGAGGAAACCGACGGCGACGACGAGAGTGACGCCGAGCGTCGCCGGCGGCGGCGCGGCCGGCGCGGCGGGAGACGACGCGTACGGCGGGAAGGCGGCGTCGAAAGCACTTTCGAAGAACCACGCCCGGCCGTTGATACCGTCGAGATTTTACCAACTCCGGAAGTCCAAGAAAGCGAGCCGTCGCTGGTCGAGGCGCGCGCGAGCTGGCCCGACGAAATCGGCGCTGTAGCAATCGAAACGGCGAGCCTGCCGGCCCTTGCCGGTGATGGTCAGCAGCCTGTCAGCGAAAACATCTCTGCGGCAGGCGAGAGTGAACCGGGCGCGGGCGGGCCAGTCGAAGGGGCCGGGTATGAGGCACCGCATCCCCACACGTCGCGGGAAACGCCGGATGCGGAGCAGGAGAGTGGGCCAGGATCGCTGCCCACCGCCGAGGCCGAGCAGGGGGTTCCCTATATGAGCGAGCCGGAACAGGAACTCGAACCGGCATCCGCCGAACCGGAGCCGCAGCACAAGCCGGAGCCGGCCCACCCGGTGGAGACCGTAATCGAAAAGCCGGCAAATCCGCGTCGCGGCTGGTGGCAGCGACTGATCCAGTCCTAGTCCCCCAGCCGCGCTTGCCCCGCCTTCGCCGCATTTCTATCATGAAAGTGAATTTGTGGGTCGATGTGTGCTGCTCATGCCGAGACACCCGTCATGGGCGGCAGGTCCCGTAGGTCTTGAAGGCGGCGCCGGTGACTTCTCGTATCTTCCGTTCAAGCGCGGCAATCGGCCTCGCGGCGTCCCTTGTCTTTGCTCAAGCGGCGGCCGCGGCCGAAAGCATTATCCGCGATACCGAGATCGAGGCCGACATACGGACCATGGTGACCCCGATCTGGAGGGCGGCGGGGCTCGAGCCGAGCGCATTGCACGTCTATCTCGTCGAAGACAAACAGATCAATTCCTTCGTCGCCGGCGGCCAGAACGAATTCATCAACAGCGGATTGATCATGCGCGCAGCAACGCCGAACCAGCTGATCGGGGTGCTGGCGCATGAGACCGGCCACATTGCTGGGGGGCATCTGACGCGTTTCCAAGAGGCGGCACGAAACGCCAGCATCGAAGGGATCATCGCGATGGTGCTCGCCGCTGGGGCCACCGTCCTCGGCAGGGGCAGCGGAGGCGGCGGTGCCTTGCTCGGGGCCCAAGGTGTCGCGGAACGGGCCTTCATGCAATATTCGATAACGCAGGAAGCCTCTGCCGATCACGCGGCCATGACCTTTTTGGATGCAAGCGGCCAGTCGGCGCGCGGGCTCCTTCAGTTCTTCGAAGTCCTTCAGAGCGAGGAGATGCTTGCCGGGATCCGTGAGGATCCGTATCTGCGCACGCATCCGTTGACCGCGCAACGCATCGATTACGTCCGCAGCCACGTCGAGCACTCGCGGTTCTCGAATGTTCCGGATTCTCAGACCAATATCGACTTGTTGAAACGGATAAAGGTCAAGCTCGACGCCTTCATCTCGCCGCCTTCGTCAACACTTGCAGCCTATCCGGAGAAGGATCAGTCCGTTCTCGCGCGCTATGCACGGGCGATCGCCTATTACCGAATTCCAAAGCTGGAAAAGGCTCTGCCGATTATCGACGGACTGATCCGGGATTATCCGAACGACCCCTACTATCGCGAGCTCAAGGGGCAGATGCTGTTCGAGAACGGCCGCATCACCGAAGCAGTTCAGCCTTACGAGGAAGCCGTTCGGCTCGCGCCTACCGCGCCGCTGCTGCGCATTTCGCTCGCGCAAGTCTACATCGAATCGAATGATCCGAAGGTGAACAAGCGCGCTATCGCCTATCTCAACGATGCCATGCGCACCGAGGACAAGGAAACCCAGGGCTGGCACCTGCTGGCGACCGCCTACGGGCGCGACAGTCAGATCGGCATGGCCGCCTTGGCATTGGCCGAGGAGGGCCTCGCAGCGGGTAAGAAGAAGGACGCCCAACAGCAGGCCATTCGGGCCAAGGCGCTATTGCCTAAAAACTCCGCCGGCTACAGTCGCGCCGAAAACATCCATCTTGAGGCGGAGCACATGGAGGAGTCGGCGGGCGGCGTCGTGAACGCGCGTTGATCGCCACCTAGTTCCCTTTCTGGTCCTTTTCTTGCGGGAGTATTCGACGTGATGCCGTATCGCATGCCGTTGGTGGCCTTTGCTCTGGTCTGTGGTTTGCTCGTCGCTCTGCATTACGGATCAGTAAGAGCTGCCGAAATTCCACCTGAGCAGCGACAAGCGATCGAGGGAATTATCCACGACTATCTGATCCACAACCCCGACGTTTTGATCGAGGCGATCCGCGGGGCCGAAGACAAACTAAATCGCGAGGCCGACGCCAAGGCGACAACGGTTCTGAGCGATCGGCGGAGCGAGATTTTTGACGACCCGGCAACGCCGGTGGGCGGCAACCCGCAGGGCGATGTGACAATCGTCGAGTTCTTCGACTACCGCTGTCCATATTGCAAGCAAGTGCAGCCTTCACTGCAGACCTTGCTCAAAGAAGATCACAATCTGCGCTTCGTCTACAAAGAACTGCCGGTACTCGGACCGCCGTCGGTCACCGCAGCGCATGCTGCCCTCGCTGCCCAGCGACAAGGCAAATACGAGGCCTTTCATAACGCTATGATGGCGACAAAAGGTCAGATCACCGACGATACCGTCTATAAGGTAGCCGGTTCGGTGGGGCTTGATGTCGACCGGCTCAAGCAAGATATGAGCGCGCCGGAAATCGGGCGGTCTTTAAAAACGAACCTTGCGCTCGCCGATGCGCTCAACATCCGCGGGACCCCCGGGTTCATCGTCGGTGAGCACATCGTACCCGGTGCGATCGACCTGGATGCGCTGCGGAAAATGGTAGCCGAAGCGCGAAAGGGGTAGCTGACTACGGCTCGTAATCCGGCTGTTTGCTCGGATGTGCAGCGATGAACGGCCCGAGCTTCATGCAGTTCTCGTAAACCCGGGTCAAGGTCGGATACGGCCCGAGATCAAGCTGGTAGCGCTCGGCATTGACTACCTGTGGCACCAGGGCGATGTCCGCCAAACCGGGTGAGTCGCCGTGGCAGAACGAGCCGGTCCGGGCGTCCTGGGCGAGCAGCGGCTCGAGCGCCTGAAACCCCACGGCGATCCAATGATTGTACCACTTGGCGATCGCCGCCTCGTCATGGCCGAGCTCTCGCATCAAGTAACGCAGCACGCGCAAATTATTGATCGGGTGGATGTCGCAGGCGACGATGTCGGCGAGCGCCCGAACCCGCGCCCGGTCGGCCGGCTGCTTTGGCAAAAACGCCGGCTTGGGGTGGAGCTCGTCGAGATATTCCAGGATCGCCATTGATTGAATCAAGGTCTGTCCGCCGTCTTCGAGCGCCGGGACCAGCCCCTGAGGGTTGACGCCGCGATAATCGGGCGTGCTCTGATCGTTGCGTCGCAGGTGGATCGCTGCGGTGTCGTAAGCCAACCCCTTCAGATTGAGACCGATGCGGACCCTGAACGCAGCAGAGGACCGGAAAAAGCTGTACAACCTCATCACACCACCACACTCGCCTTGAGCCTGCAATCCAGTATCGGCCCGGAAGGCTCCTGTCTTCAAGTTGCGCGAGGTTGGGAAAGTCTTAATTGTTAAGACAGGGACTTTGCAGAATTGTACATAATGGCGCTTATGCGACATTGTCGCGACTTCGCGGCTCTCGAACGCGCACGCTTGTACTTCCTGTCCATCGCACTCAAGAGCATCGGGTCCATGTTTGCGGGAGACGCTCGCATTCGTCCACCATCCAAAAAGAGACGCACAGCGCGATCTCTATCGATGGTGCTCGTGGTCTTGTCGTGTATCGTCGGTCCCCAGACCAGCCGGAGCAGCCAGTTGAACATCGCGTCGGAATCGACGCCACGGTCACGGTATTCGAGAAGCGACGCAGCGCGGTCGCGCTTCGATATTTTCTTTCCATCCGACGTGATCAGGCCGAGATGGGTCCACAGAGGTATTGGAGCAGCAGCCCCAGACCATTCCAGTTTTCCCAAGGCATGCCAGAGGGTGATGATGAGTCGTGGCGACGAATTGGAAAGCGCAACACCGATCTCCAAGGCAGCCTATTCATTGCCCGAAACCCGTTCGAAGTCCTTAAGAGCCGTTTCGAACCCCTCGAGAGCGATGAAGATTGTATAGAGGTCTCCGGGGAATCCCACTGATCAGCTCCCCATGCTCCCGGTAGGGACGCTCGTTTCCGAGCGCCCCCCGGACAGTTCCGAGCGAGCCCAATTCGGGCACTCGGCTCCTACCTCGGGTGTCTGACGGCGAAGCGCACACTCGGCCAAGGATGCAGGAACTCGCGGCGGGGGGAGGAACTCGTCGGCCAGTTTCGTCATGCGCGTCCATAGCACTCTTGCTCTTTGGCTGCGCCGACATAGCTGCCGATGCCAGAGAACGAGGACGTGGTATCGAAACGCGCTCAGCGCCGGGCTGTTGGTCGGCACGGCGTGGTAAGCGAAATAGCCGGCGACGATTTGCGCGAGCCATTTCCCAGTTTCAGGAATTGGCCTGTGCATTCGCTGCCGCAACCCCTCCTTGATCTCCCGGAGCTTCGCGCACATGCGGTCGCGACGTGACTTCCTCCTGATCCGGAAGTCGCCTCGTCGGGACTTATCGCAAATGAGCACAAAGCCGAGGAACTTGAAGGTTTCCGGTTTGGAACGTCCGCGCCTCTTGCAGTTCTGCGCCGCAAAGCGACCGAACTCTATCAGGCGGGTCTTTTCCGGATGAAGCGACAGCGAGAACTCCCGCAGCCTGTCGCGCATCGCGTCCCGGAAGCGGCGAGCGTCGCTCTCATGCTGGAAGCCCACGACTGTGTCATCGGCGTACCTGACCATGATCATGTCACCCGTGGCCTCGCGCCGTCGCCAGCGTTCGGCCCAGAGGTCGAAGACGTAATGAAGATAAATGTTCGAGAGCAGCGGCGAAATCACCGAACCCTGCCCCGTTCCTTTTTCCTCAATCGTCACGATCCCGTCTTCAAGGATGCCGGATCGCAACCATTTCTGGACGAGCCGGATGATGCGCTTGTCGCCGATCCGATGCTCCAGGAAGCGGACAACCCATTGCTGGGAAACTTCCGTGAAGAACGATCGGATGTCGGCGTCCAGTATGTAGTTCACTTTCTTGCTGCTGATTCCGACGATCATTGCATCCAGCGCATCGTGCTGGCTGCGGTTTGGTCGGAACCCATACGAGAACCCGAGGAAATCCTCCTCGTGGATCGCGCTCAGCACCGCTGCCACGGCTCTCTGGACGATTTTGTCTTCGAGCGCCGCGACCGCGAGCGGGCGCTTGCTTCCGTCTTCCTTCGGAATGTAGCTCCGACGGGACGGTAGCGCCCGGTACGTTCCTGCTTGGACCCGCGCGTGCAGTGTCTCGATCCTACGATCGAGGTCCTGCTCGTAGGTCTCCCGTGTCATGCCGTCCACGCCGGGGGCAGCGTCACGCTTCATCGCGTAAAACGCTGTTCTCAACATGGCGGGATCGACATGGTGCAAGAGCGACGTGAACCGCTCCTTTTTCCTTTGCCTTGCTGCTTGCCGTACGCGTTCCAGCGCCTGTGACACGCTTGCCCGGTCCTGCGCCCGGCGCGTGCTTTGCTGGTCGGCGTTTCCCTTGGTTTCCGTCCTTGGCTCCACCGGCTCCGCTACGGATTGCTCCGCTTTGTTCGTCGGCTTCATGGCTACTATAACGGAATCAAACTCCTCGGGTCCGTGCATCGTCGGCTACAACTCCTCGTCTTCCCGACGCGGACCGACGGTGTCCACCCGCCGGCCAAACCCGAGGCCTCCCGGTTCCCGTGCAAAGAGCTTCCACACATGCTCAGGGTCTTCGACCACGCCGGACTGGGCGGGCGCTCGCGTTATCGCGCTTCCCATGTTGCCTTCCGTGATTCTGACCACGTCGGCGTCCGGAAATATCAAGCTTTCGCGGCTCGATGGCTGGCCTATGCGCTCCCCTGTCAACGCTTCGCCGGCATCCTCGCGAATACCGACGCATGAACTCGGGGCCAGTGTGGTTCGCTAGACCTTCACTGTAAGAGACTTGCACTCTCTACTCCTTGCCGGTCTTCCCGGCGCACCAGAAATCAAGAGTTCTGCACCAATTATGCTGTTAGGCTTTCCTCGCCGATCCATTCTAGAGCCGCTCCGTGCGGATCGGTCCAAGCAACGGGCGCGCCGTTCACTGCTAAAATGAACCGGTTAGGCGGCGGATGGGCGAGTGATCGTGCCGCGACATCCGGTAAGACGCGGGGAGCCTCGTTTGATACCCAATAATCACACAAAGCGGACACTGACGCCGCAAACGCGGCGCGCTCGGTCTGGTTGGAGACATACGCAAGCACGGCCGTGTGGAACACAACTAGCGTCGCATCCATGGGTGCTTCGGCCGCCAATCTGGCAATGCCATCGCGTAGATCGCCTTGTAGCAATCGTGGTGGATCAACTCGCGCAATCCGTACAGCAGCCCTCAGCCGCTCGGCCCGGCCAGTCTGCTCCGGCCAGATCAGGGTTTCCAGCCATGTCATCTGCTTGGTATCCGTCACATAGAGCGGGTTGAGATCCAGTCCGGCCCGCCAGACGATACCGGGAACTACATGTGGCAGAGGGGTGTTGGGACTTGCCTGACACGGAAATATCGGCACATCGGCACGAGTGTCATTCGGCCGTACGGAATGATCCCCGTAACTGTAGGCATAGCGGTCTGGCAGCAGGCAAAGCCCCGCAGATGCACCCACCTCGATTAGGGCGAGCGGCTGAGGCAAACGCGCAAAAACCGGCAGCAAAGTTGCACAGCGGCCCGGCTCATTGGTCTGGGTCGAACGGCTGAGCATGAGAGCCTCGATCTCGCTCCAATCTGTCAACATAGCGTAGCGGAAGGCCGTCCAGTCATGCGGCACGCCGGCGATATGACGAACCGCGGCGAACAGCAGATTGGGCTGACGCTTGGGCGGAGGCATTCCCGCAAGAAGCTTCAGCAGATCGGCATCATCTGCGATGCTGCGGGCGAGCGCCTCATACAGAGGTGACCGGCCTCGCACCTCTTCCTCTGCAAAGCGACGGTAAACGGCTCCTATCGCGTCATGCTCTGCCTCTGCCATACCCTATGTATGACACCGGTGCAGGCCGCGGCAAAGATCAGTTCAAAACTCATCAAGACTTTCGGAACGCCGGCGGGGCGGCGGCTCTAGCGACCCTTCTTCGCCGTTCACTTCATCTTGAACGGCTCTTCATGCCCCTTAACCGACGTTCAGGGTAGCCGGGGCAAACCGGCGGCTCGGATGGGAAGAGGACCTTCGCTGGTCGTGCGCGCCGACGGTACTCGGTATAAGATTTGTCCGAGCAGGAAGCACGTCATGCATACTGGATCGCCGGATCGGGCAAACCGCCGCCGCGCCTCAAGCCTCGCGGTCATTATTGCTGGCTGTCTTCTTACGATCCTTGCTGCCAACCTAATCTTGGTTCCTGCTTTGGTTGGTCAGGCGCAGGTTCAGCCGACGGCAGGACCCGTTGGCAGCCCGGAGGGCGTTTGGCGGGAGCAAATCCATTGGATTCCGATGGTCGACGCTGCCGGCAGTCAGCATCTGTTGCAGGCGCGCATCTGTCGTCCACCGGGCGAGATGCCGGCGCGGACCGTGGTCATCGCGCATGGCACATTCCCAAACAATCGAAACGCCAAGCCCGGATGGTGCGAGGCGGAGGCGATGCGGTGGTTTCTCGACCGTGGATTCATCGTCGTTATGGCCTTGCGGCGCGGCTATGGCGCGACCGGCGGCGACTGGGTCGAGGGCATTCGCCACAAACCAGGCGATGATTACCTTCGTCCCGAACTCGAAACCGCACGGGACATAGCGGCTACGGTCGATTATGCGACTGCGCTCCCCTTTGCGCGGTCGCAGGCAGCGGTCGTTATTAGCGTTTCAGGGGGCGGTTGGGGAACGGTTGCCTACAACTCGATCCCGCATCCCCGCGTGACAGCCCTTATCAGCATGGCCGGCGGACGCGGACAGACCGTCACGGAAAACGGGGTTCGGCGGCCCGAACTCGGGGTTTGGCGGCCGGACTTGCTGATCGATGCCGTCGGACGTTTCGGACAGACCGCGACGACGCCGATGCTTTGGGTCTATAGCGAAAACGACAGCTGTTTCGCACCGCCGATCGCGGCGTCGCTTTACGACGCCTATACGCGAAACGGTGGCAAGGCGGAGTTCGTGCAGGTCGGTCCATATGGCAATGACGGCCATCGCCTCTTCTTCGGAACGGGCGGCTCGCAGATTTGGGGCCCGTTGGTTGAAAGCTATCTTGCCCGGCAACCAGCGCAATAGCGCGCGAGGGATGGAGTGTCGCTATGGCGAACTAAGCGAGCCTGGATTGAAACCGGTGGTATCCTGCAACCGACGATCGCTTTCGGCACTTCCTTGTTGTTCGAGCGCGTCCTGGCAAGGGACGGGTGTCCACCCATTGCCGACTTGGCGTGCGAAACTCAAGACTTTCGGCAACTTTGCTTGCCCTGTCCGATCAAGGGTTACGTTTGCCGTTAGATGTGATCGAAACTCACCCGCAAAACCGCCGCATCGGTTATGCCCGCGTCAGCGCCTTCGTCTCGAGGAAGGCCGCTTGACGGGTTGTAAGTAAGCACTTACTTTGCCGCGGCGATGGCTATCACCCGGTTGGACGGCGACGAGCGCCGCAAGATGATCGTTGCCGCGGCGGTGCCGCTCTTCGCCCGAAGAGGGTTCGCGGGCACCACCACCAAGGAGCTGGCCGAGGCGGCTGGCATTTCCGAAGCGCTGCTGTTCAGGCATTTTCCTAGCAAGAAGCATCTTTACGGCGAGATCCTGCGGCTGGGTTGCGAAGGCGATCCGGCGCTTGAGCGTCTCGCTGCTCTCGAGCCGTCGACGGCAACTCTCGTTCATATGATTACGTTCATGGTGCGTTATTTTCTGCTCGGCGGCGTCGACGAAATCGAGCTCGACACGCGCCTCCGCCTTGTGCTGCACAGCTTTCTCGAAGACGGCGAGTACGCCCGTGAGCTGTTCGATACAATCTTCGAACGGGTCCATCCGCTCTTTGTCGCTTCCGTCGAAGCGGCTGCAGCCGCGGGCGACCTCAGGGCTGAACCGATCGCCTCGGCTAATCGCTTTTGGTTCGGCCATCATGTCGCCGCGATGGTGGCCTTCGTGTCTCTGCCGGGCCGAGCATCGGTGCCTTATCAGGGGTCGGTCACAGCCCTGGCCGAGGAAGCGAGCTGGTTTATTTTGCGCGGCATCGGAGTGAGGGACGCGGCGATTGCTTCGGCAATGGCTGCCGCTGCCCAGGTCCCGTTCCAACTCGCACCCGCCTCTTAGTGGAGCACGCCTATGGACGGCGAACAGATGGTACCGGCGGAAGGACTGCTGCACGACCGAGCCGGTGTTGGGCGCGCGACGACCCGCAGGCCGAGGACGTTTCTTTGGCTCATCACCGTTGGGCTGTTAGTGGTCGTTGTGCTCGGCGGGCTTTACGGTTTCAACCGGTTCCGCGAACAGGCGATCGCGACTTATTTCGCGAACAATAAGCCGCCTCCCGCGCATGTCAGCGCCGCCGAAGTCAAAACCGAGGCGATTCCCCGCTTTGCCACCGGGATCGGCTCGATCACCGCCGTGCACCAGGTCACGATCAATCCCGAAGTCGGCGGGCGCGTGACGAAGATCTTTTTCGAGCCTGGTACATCGGTGAAGGCCGGGGATCCGCTCGTCCAGCTCAACGACGCGCCGGAGCACGGCGACCTCGCCAATTACGAGGCGATGGCGCGCTATGCCCAAATCACGTTGGAGCACTCGAGCCAGCTCGCTCAGCGGCAGTTCGAGGCGCGGGAAACCGTCGATCAGAAGCAGAGCCAGCTCGACGAGGCCAGGGCTCAGATCATCAAGACCGAGGCGGTGATCGCACAGAAGCTGATCCGAGCTCCGTTTTCCGGCCAACTCGGCACGCGACAGGTCGAACTGGGGCAATACCTCACTCCAGGCGCCCGGATCGTTACACTGACGGATCTGTCGATGCTCTACGTGAACTTCACCTTGCCATCGCAGATGCGTCCGCAGATCTCGGTCGGGCAGCGGGTCAACGTCACTGCCGACGCGTACCCCGGCCGCACTTTCGACGCGGAGATCACGACGATCGAGCCTCAGGTCAGCGCCGATACCCGGACGATGACCGTTCAGGCAACGATGCCAAATCCCGAAAACGCTCTGCTGCCCGGCATGTTCGTAAATGCCGCCGTGGTCCTGCCGCCGCAGCCCGACATGGTGGTGCTGCCCGAAACCGCCGTTGAATACACGCTATACGGCGACAGCGTCTACGTTGTCCATGAGGACGGCAAGGACGCCGACGGCCATCCGATACTCAAGGCGGTGCGCACTCCGGTCAAGACCGGGGCGAGGATTGGCGGCAAGGTGGTGATACTGCAGGGCCTCGAACCCGGCGAGCGGGTCATCTCCGCAGGTCAGGTGAAAGTCCAGAACGGCTCCCAAGTCGCGATCAGTGACGAGCCCGCGCCACAGCCGCCAGCCGCTCTGACACGGAATTGATCTGGTGCCTGCAATAGCAATCGCCGCCTCCGCGTAAGGGCACTGCAACATGTCCTTCACCGACATCTTCATTCGCCGGCCTGTATTGGCCCTGGTGGTCAGCTTGCTGATCCTGCTGATCGGTCTGAAGGCGATGACCGGACTGCAGATCCGTCAGTATCCCAAGCTGTCGAACACGACGATTACAGTCACGACGATCTATCCCGGCGCCTCACCCGATTTGATGCAAGGCTTCATCACGACGCCGATATCGCAGGCGGTGGCGACGGCCGAAGGGATCGATTACCTGACCGCCTCGTCGATCCAGGGGACCAGCACTGTCACGGCCTACATCCGGCTCAACTACGATCCGAGCCAGGCACTGACCGACATCATGTCGAAGGTGCAGCAGGTCAAATACCTGCTTCCGAAAGAGTTGCAAGACCCGATCATCACCAAATCGACCGGCCAGACTACGGCAGTCATGTATATCGGCTTCGCCAGCCCGGAACTCTCCAGTGCAGCAATCTCGGATTATTTGACGCGGGTGGTGCAGCCGCTGCTCGCTACCGTCGACGGCGTTTCTTCGGCCGACATTCTCGGCGGCCAGACCTTCGCGATGCGGCTGTGGCTGGACCCGGATCGGATGGCGGCGCGCGGGATCTCCGCCAGCGACGTCGCCGCAGCAATCCGCGCCAATAACTTTCAATCGGCACCGGGCCAGGCCAAAGGCTACTTCACGATCACCAACGTCAATGCCGATACCGGTCTTGCCGACGTTCAGCAGTTCAACAAGATGGTGGTCAAGGCAAAGGACGGCGCGGTCGTGCGGATGGAGGACATCGCGACCGTCGACCTCAATGCCCAAAGCTGGACCTCGAGTATCGAGATGAACGGCCAGCACGCCGTGTTCATCGGCGTCCAGGCGACCCCGACAGGCAACCCGCTGTCCCTGGTGGCAGGAATTCGGGCATTGCTGCCCGAAATCGAACGCAACCTGCCGGCTTCGTTAAAAATGCAGGTCGCTTACAACTCGACCAAATTCATTCGGGCCTCCATCGACGAGGTCAAATCGACACTCGCCGCCGCGGTCGTGATTGTGATCGGGGTGATTTTCCTGTTCCTCGGCAGCCTGCGTGCGGTGCTGATCCCGGTCGTGACGATCCCGCTGTCGCTGGTCGGCGCGGGGATCATCATGGCGGCGCTCGGCTTCAGCCTGAACCTGTTGACATTGCTCGCGATGGTGCTGGCGATCGGGCTCGTCGTCGACGACGCAATCGTCGTTCTCGAGAACGTCTATCGCCATATCGAGGAGGGGCTGACCCCGCCACAGGCCGCTCTGATCGGCGCCCGCGAGATCGCCGGCCCGGTCATCTCGATGACCCTGACTTTGGCTGCGGTTTATGCTCCGATCGGCTTTCTCGGCGGCGTCACCGGTGCGCTATTTCGCGAATTCGCGTTCACCTTGGCCGGCGCGGTCATCATTTCCGGCGTGGTCGCCGTGACCCTCTCGCCGATGATGTGCTCGCTGCTGTTGTCCCGCGAGATGCTGCGGGGCCGTTTTGTTCACCTGATCGACCTCGTCTTTTCCCGTTTGGCCGAGTGGTATGGGCGCAAGCTGGAGCGCTCGCTGGATTATCGCCCGGTGACTGCGGTGTTCGCCGCGGCCGTTTTTGCCAGCCTCGTCTTCATGTACATGAATACGAAGTCCGAGCTCGCGCCCGAAGAGGATCAGGGGGTGCTCTTCGCACTGACCAAGGCGCCGCAATACTCCAATCTCGATTACCAGGAGGCCTATACCGACAAGCTCGACCAAGCGTTCGGCTCATTCCCCGAGACGGATCTGCGCTTCATCGTCAACGGCCGGTTCGGACCCAACCAAGGCATTGCCGGCGCGATCCTCAAACCTTGGGGCGAGCGCTCGCGCTCGGCGCAGCAGCTAAAGCCTTTGATGCAGCGCAAGGCAGCGGCCGTCGAAGGGATGAACGCCTTCGTCTTCTCGCTGCCGCCATTGCCGGGATCGATCGGCGGCCTTCCGGTGCAGATGGTGATTTATTCGACCGGCGAATACAAGGACATCTACCTGGCGATGGATAAGATCAAGGCGGCGGCTCGCAAGAGCGGGCTGTTCATCGTCACCGACAGCGATCTCGACTTCAACCAGCCGACAATACAAGTGAAGATAGACCGCTCGAAAGTCAACGAGCTCGGGTTGACCATGGAATTGATCGGCGATACATTGGCATTGCTGGTCGGCGAGAACTACGTCAACCGATTCAATCTCGGAGGCCGGTCTTACGAAGTAATACCGCAAGTGCCAAGGGCGGACCGCCTTACGCCGGAGACATTAACGCGTTACTACGTTACCACGCCGTCAGGGCAGCCGGTGCCGCTGTCCAATCTCGTGAGCGTCGTGATGGATACCCAGCCCAATTCGCTGACCCAATACAATCAGCTGAACTCGGCGACGTTCCAGGCAGTGCCGATGCCCGGGGTGACAATGGGCCAGGCGGTCGATTTTCTCGAAAGTCAGACCAAGGATTTGCCCGCCGGATTTAGCCACGACTACCTCTCCGACACACGCCAATACGTGCGGGAGGGCAATCAGCTGACGATCACCTTCGTGTTCGCGTTGATCGTGATATTTCTCGTTCTGGCGGCGCAATTCGAGAGCTTGCGAGATCCGCTGGTGATCCTCGTCAGCGTGCCGATGTCGATATGCGGCGCGTTGTTGCCGCTGTTTTTCGGCTTGGCGACAATGAACATTTACACCCAGGTCGGTCTGGTCACTCTGATCGGCCTGATCAGCAAGCATGGCATTCTGATGGTTGAATTCGCCAATACGCTGCAGGTGCGCGAGAAGCTCGATCGCCGGCGTGCGATCGAGCAGGCTGCTCGGGTCCGCTTGCGGCCGATCCTGATGACGACGGCGGCAATGGTCGTCGGGCTCGTGCCGTTGCTGATCGCGACCGGGGCCGGGGCTGCCAGCCGCTTCTCGATCGGCGTGGTGGTCGTCGCCGGGATGTCGGTCGGCACCCTGTTCACGCTCTTTGTCCTGCCGGCCGTTTACACAGTGCTGGCGAAGGATCACCTCGCCGCCACGCAGTCGAGCCGGGTGCGCGAGATCGCCCAGGTCTCGTGAGGCTGCCGCGCCGGTGCGCGGAGACTCGCCCGCCGCTCGTCCGATCCGATCGGCACCGGAACCGGACCGGCGGGTCGGCGTTCTATCGATAGGGAGACTGGGCGAACAATTGCTAGTCCAGGCAAGCTCCGCGAGTTGAAGGAATGCGGCATGGATCAATCGATGGATCGCACCACGGCAATTCGGCCCGTTGCCTATGACGCGAGCAAGCCTCCGCACGCGATAGAGGAAGACATCGCGCATACCCGTGTCCGGCTGAGCGCCACGATTGAAGCTCTGGAGCGGGAACTTGCCCCCCGCCAGGTGCTCGAAAGAAGCACGGAGCTGTTGCGCAGCTCCCTCGAGCCGGCGCCAGGTTCTTTCCGCACGCAGACCTGGGCGTACGCGATTCCGCTAGCCCTGATCACAACCGGTCTCGGCTGGCTCTTTTTACTCCGCCGGCGCAGCTACCAACCTGAGACACCCGCCAGCTTCGCCGAGATGCCAGCGGAAGAGGTGGAAATGGGTGAAACGCCGATCGCCGCTCCGTCTTTGGTCGATGCAACCGCGCCAGTGGAACCAGTGTCATTGGTCGACGAAACCGCCACGATTTGATTGGCAAGGGGGTGGAACGCGGCTGCTGCCCCGAATTGGTAGGCCCGGCAGGATTCGAACCTGCGACTCCACCGTTATGAGCGGCGTGTTCTAACCAACTGAACTACGGGCCCCTCGGCACGTCGGATTGGCGTAGTTACGTATCCAAAAAGCTGCGCAGCTTGCGCGAGCGGCTCGGATGCTTGAGCTTTCTCAATGCCTTGGCCTCGATCTGGCGGATCCGCTCGCGGGTCACCGAGAATTGCTGGCCGACTTCCTCGAGCGTGTGGTCGGTGTTCATGCCGATTCCGAACCGCATCCGCAGAACCCGCTCCTCGCGCGCCGTCAGCGAGGCCAAGACGCGCGTCGTGGTCTCGCGCAGATTGGCCTGGATGGCGGCGTCGAGCGGCAGCACCGCGTTCTTGTCCTCGATGAAGTCGCCGAGATGCGAATCCTCCTCGTCGCCGATCGGCGTTTCGAGGCTGATCGGCTCCTTCGCGATCTTCAGCACCTTGCGCACCTTTTCCAACGGCATGGCGAGCTTTTCGGCGAGCTCCTCGGGCGTCGGCTCTCGGCCGATCTCGTGCAGCATCTGGCGCGAGGTGCGCACCAGCTTGTTGATCGTCTCGATCATGTGCACCGGAATGCGGATCGTGCGTGCCTGATCGGCGATCGAACGGGTGATCGCCTGGCGGATCCACCATGTCGCGTAAGTCGAAAATTTATAGCCGCGGCGATACTCGAATTTATCGACCGCCTTCATCAGCCCGATGTTGCCCTCCTGGATCAGGTCAAGGAACTGCAACCCTCGGTTGGTGTATTTCTTGGCGATCGAAATGACGAGACGCAGGTTTGCCTCGACCATTTCCTTTTTCGCCCGGCCCGCCTCGCGCTCGCCGCGCTGGACCGTCTGTACGATGCGCCGGAATTCGCTGATCGGCAGCTTGGCCTCGGCGGCAATCCGGGCGATGTTGGCCCGCAGCCTGACCGCGTCTGCCGCATGCTTTTCGATCAGCCGCGGCCAGCCTCGGCCGGGCAGGGTTTCAACACGCTCCAGCCAATCGCTGGCGAGCTCGTTTCCGACATACTGCTGCAAAAATTCGGAGCGCCTGATGCCGGCGCTCTCCGCCAGCCGCAGCAGCCTGCCTTCATCCGCGACGAGCCTGCGATTGACTTCGTAAAGCTGGTCGACGAGGTACTCGATGCGCGTGTTGTTGAGGCGCACGCGTTTGACGTTGTCGATGACCTCCGCCTTGAGCTTCTCATAGCGCCGCTCGGTTACGCGCGGCAGCGGCTCGCCCTTTTGCAGGGCATTGATCCGCTGGTCCTGAAGTCGGTGCAGTCTCTTATAGGTTTCCGCGATAGCATCAAAGGTTGCAAGCGCACTGGGCTTCAGTTGCGCCTCCATCGCGGCCAGCGAGATCGAGCTTTCCTCGGCTTCGGCCTCCTCGACTGCGAGCTCGCTCTCGATCTCGGCGAGTTCCTTCGCAACATCTTCGCCGTTGCCGGCATCCCCATTTTCGCTCGGTTCCGCGCCGTTTGGGGCGCCATCAACCCCTTCGCCACCGGCTTTGACCTCGGTCCCGCCGCCCTCCGGAACAACGACCACTATCTCGGGCGGCACCGGCCCGAACACGCCACTGCCGTAAGTAGCGTCGAGGTCAATGATGTCGCGCAGCAGCATTTTCCCTTCGTTCAAGGCATCGCGCCAGGCGACGATGGCGCGAATCGTCATTGGATTCTCGCAGATGCCGCCGATCATCATTTCGCGACCGGCCTCGATCCGCTTGGCGATGGCGATTTCGCCTTCGCGCGACAGCAGCTCGACCGATCCCATTTCGCGCAGGTACATGCGGACCGGGTCATCGGTACGGCCGATATCGTCGTCATCCAGATTGCCGCGGACTTCGCCATCGCTTTCATCCGCGTCGGGAGCCGCAGGCTCCTCGCTCTCCTCGTTCTCGATCACGTTGACACCGAGCTCGGAGAGCATGGTCATCGTGTCCTCGATCTGCTCCGAGGACACCTGGTCGGGCGGCAATGCGGCATTCAACTCGTCATAGGTCACGTAACCCCGCTCCTTGCCGCGCGCCAGCATCTTCTTGATTGCCGCCGCCACGCTGTCCAGGAGCGGCGCCTCCGCCGCTTCTTCGCGGGTTTCTGCGACTTCTGCCGTATTTGCCGCTTTGCTCGCCATTCCACCGTCCCTAAAGAGATTTCACAGTCGCCCCGGAAGTCAGGGCGCGAATACGAGAGCCGCCCGATCCAGGGCGGCCGACAATGTTCTGCGAGGGCGCCGTCGGGTCAGGTCTCGTCCTCCACCCGCGATCCCTCATGCAAGGCTCTTTCTCTGGCAGCCAGAAATCGCTCCCAGCTCTCCGGGCAGATATCGCTGATCAGGTCGTCCGTGGCTTCGGCCAAAGCGCAGCGATCACCTCCCGTGAGCATCCTGGTCACGCGAACCCACTCCTTGCGCGCGGAGATCGGGTCGGAGCACCGGACCAGGAAAGTTGTGTCGACCGAAGACAAGAGGAGTTTTTCAACGGTCGCCGCAAGCCCGTTCTGAACAAGGTGTTGTTGGAGTGCGTGGGCGTCAAGCCCCGATCCGACAGCATCCAGCTCTAAAATTTGCCGTCTCAAGCTGCCGAGCTCCGGCTCGGGGACTTCGAGTGCTGCGAGTTCCTCGGCCACTTGATCGATCAAAGAAGGGAAATGCAAGATCATGCGGAATAGATTTTCCCGCTGTATTCGTCCTCCGGAGCGGGGCGGAGGCTCCGGTCCGTCGCGCACGAAACTCGGCCGAGGACGGGGCATATGCCGTGTGCCCGGGCGGGCCGGTCTTCCCAGATCGAAGAGCCGGTCGCGGAGAAATCGCCGGTACTCGGCCTGGACTGTCCGATCGGCAATCAGGCCGATTTGGTCCATCACGCGGCGCTCGAGAGCGGCGCGGCGCTCCGGCGTGTCGAGCCGGCTCGCGCCCAGCTCACTCTCCCAGAGCACCGTCGAGAGCGGTCGTGCCGCGGTGAGGATTTGGTCGAAACTACCACGCCCTGCCCGGCGAATGACCGAATCGGGATCCTCTCCCGCAGGAAGGCTGGCAAAGCGCAGGCTCTGACCCGGGCTCAACAGCGGCAGGGCCCGCCGCAGCGCCCGGATGGCGGCACGCTGTCCCGCTGGGTCTCCATCGAAACAGAGCACCGGCTCGGGCGTCAGGCGCCAAAGCTCGTGCAGCTGGAATTCGGTCAGGGCGGTTCCGAGCGGCGCCACTGCCGTGGCGAAGCCCGCCTGATGGAGCGCGATCACGTCCATGTAGCCTTCGGTGACGATCGCCCCCGCCGTTGCGCCGCCCGCCTCGCCGTCTCGGATGGCAGCCGCCCGCGCCGCCGACCAACCGTACAGCACCCGTCCTTTTTCGAAGAGCGCGCTGTCCGGCGAGTTCAGATATTTGGGCTGCCCATCGCCGAGCACCCGGCCGCCAAAGGCGATGACCCGGCCGGCGCGGTCGCTGATCGGAAATATCAGGCGGCCGCGGAAATAGTCCGAGGGGTCCCCCTCTGCGGGTCGACGCCGCAGCCCGACCTCGATCATCAGCGGATCGGAAAATTCGGGCGCGAGGGCGCGCCGCAGCGCCTGGCGATCATCCGGAGCCCAGCCTAGACGGAAGCGCCGAATTGTCTCCGGATCGAGCCCGCGCCCTTGCAGATATTCGCGTGCGCGGGCCCCGGCAGGCGCCCACAGCCGGTCCTCGTAAAAAGCCGCGGCCGCTTCTGTCGCTTCGAGCAAGGTTTTTTGCCGCTGCGCCCGTTCCCGCTCTTGCGGCGTCGCCTGCGGGACGGCCAGCCCCGCCTCCCCCGCCAGCTTCTCGACGGCCTCGATGAAGTCGAGATTTTCGGACCGCATAGCGAACCCGATCAGATCTCCGTGGACGCCGCAGCCGAAGCAATGAAAGAAGGATTTGTCCTCGACGACGTAGAAAGACGGCGTCTTCTCGTGATGAAACGGACACAATCCAGCAAACTCGCGCCCCCGGCGGACCAGCTTGACCCGGCGGCCGATCAGTCCGGAAAGCGAGATTCGATTACGCAGCTCGTCGAGAAAGCCCGGCGGAAACGCCACCTATGGTCCCCGCTCCAGTCCGAACTGGGTCATCCGAGCAGCCGCCTCACAATGGCTCCCGCACGGCCGAGATCGATGACGCCGGCGTGACGCTCCCGCAACGCCGCCATTACCTTTCCCAAATCCTTTGCGGTCATTGCGCCGGTCTCACCGATTGCGGCCTTCGCCGCCGCTTCAATCCCGCCCTCGTCGAGCTGACGAGGCAGGAAGCTCTCGATGACGGCTATCTCCTCGTTTTCGTGCTCCGCAAGATCGGGGCGGTTGCCTTGCCGAAAAAGGGCGATCGACTTCGCGACGCTGCTTGATCATCGCCTGCAGCATGCGCTGGATTTCGGTTTCGGATGAGCCCTCGGGATTTCCTTGGCCGCGCTCGGCCACGTCCCGGTCCTTGAGACCCGCCAGGATCAATCGAACAGTCGAAACCGTACGCGAATCCCTGGCCTTCATTGCGTCCTTCAGCCGGTCTCTGAAGGCCTGACGCAGCATCGTTACCGCCCCCTATGCCACCAATTTTAAGCCTAACCGGTTTTGGCTGCCGCGGCAATTCCGCACGTGCACGCGTAAGTGTTGTTGCGGCTCTCCGTCGACCAAGGTGCCGAGCCCATTGACCGTGGGCGTCTGGTCCTGGGCCTGGAAAGGCGGCTCGCCCGGCGGGTTGAGCGCCACCGGATAGGTCCCGAAATGATGGTCGAAGGAATTGTTTTTCCTGGAAAATCACGACAAGATGCTGGATCGGCGGCTACACTCCCAATAGTTGGCGTTTCCCGGCGTGCGCGGAAAGGGGATCGCGTCGTGCGCGACCTTGCCCTGCGGCGGTCACCCGAGGCCGAGATAGTTTGCCGGGGAGAGAATGCGAATTCCGCGCCACGGATCCATCGAGAGCAAGTGACGGGCGTCGCTGCTCACGATCACATCGGCCCTACCGGCGGCAGCCAGAGCCAAGTACTTGTCGTCCTTTGGATCGCGGCACTCCCGCACGGTTTCAGTGGGCTTGATCCGCTCGGCCGCAAGCACGACAATGTCTAAAGATCCGCTGGCGCCGCTCAACGAAGACAAAGCGGTCGAACTTCGGGCGGAAGATCACCTCACGGTACGGAGAGGATAAGCCGGTTGGGTGGATCGACCGCGCCGGGAGGCGGCCTGCTGGAAGGGCAGCGGGTACGAAGGTCGAGGGGTAGATGACGGCAATCAAGCCTGCCGCTCGGGCCGCCATTCATCGAGTTCGACGTCGATCTCCTCGTCTGTAAGGCCGTGTGCGCGCGCTTCGCGCTTGGTCTCGGCGATCGCCTCGGCAAGGACATCACGGACGCGCCCGCCTTTCAGCAGACCGCTCAGCTAGCGACCGATCGCTTCGCAAACGGGCCGGATTCTCGAGTGCCTTGGCTGCCTCGGCGTCGACCGGGATCACCACGTCGACCGTGTCGTTCATAAGGCCTCCTCGGCCGCGCATATCGAAGCGGCGGAAAGCAGCCTCGACTTCGTCATCCATGGCATATTCGCGTCGCTTTGCTTGGCCCAGCCCTTCGAGCACCGCGGCCAAAATGGGCCGGATCGACCGGCTCAGGCTCTGCCTCACTCCCCGCCAAGTGAAGAATGGCGCAGCCAATGTCATCCTCGGAGTTCCGCAGGTAGCCGGCGCACAGCTTCGATCGCCTGCTCCAAAAGCTTAGTCATCTATGGAAGATAAAAGCTTACCCGGCTCTGCGGAAGAAGGAACTGAGGTCGAGCCTCGGCGATCGTCAGACCCCGCGACGAACGCTGCGCGCGGTGGGCTGACGGCATAAAGTAAACCGTCACCGTAATGCCTCTTGCTCGCCTCGATCGGGCTCGCCGGCCCAGGGGCAGTCGGTCGCCGGCACGCTCAGCTACGGCAACCAGAAGCAGCTTGAGCTCGGCATCGCGCTGGCGAGCGACCCGATGGTGCTGCTGCTCGACGAGCCGACCGCCGGCATGTCGGCGACCGAGACGCACGAGACGATGCGGCTGCTCGAGCGCATTGCCGGCGAGCGTGGCCTCACCCTCCTCTTCACCGAGCATGACATGGAGGTCGTCTTTTCAATCGCCGAGAAGATCGCGGTGTTGCATCAGGGGCGCCTCCTCGCCGAGGGGACGCCGGCCGAAGTGCGCGGCGATCCCGAGGTCCGCCGCGTCTACCTCGGCGAGCATTGAATGAGGCCGCTGCTCGCGGTCGAGAACATCCACACCGCCTATGGCTTGAGCCGCGTGCTGTTCGGCATCTCGCTCGAGATTGCCGCGGGCGAATGCGTGTGCCTCTTGGGCCGCAACGGCGTCGGCAAGACGACGACGATGCGCTCGGTCATGGGCCTGACGCCGCCGTCGAGCGGCCGGGTCATGTGGCAGGGGCGCGACATCGCCGGCTGGGCGCCACACCGGGTGGCGCGCGCCGGCATCGGGTTTGTCCCCGAGGACCGCCGCATCTTCGCCGAGCTCAGCGTCCGGGAAAATCTCGAGGTCGGCGCCCGCGCCGCGCGGCGGCCGGGACGCTGGACGATCGCGGCCGTCGGCGAGCTCTTTCCGGTCTTGCGCGAGCGACGCGACCAGCGCGGCGGCTTTCTCTCGGGCGGCGAGCAGCAGATGCTGACGATCGCCCGCACTCTGACCGGCAATCCCGAGCTCCTGCTCCTCGACGAGCCCTCCGAGGGGCTCGCACCGCTCGTCGTCGACACCCTGCGCGTCAAGATCGGCGAGCTCAAAGCGCAGGGCCTCACCATCCTGCTGGCCGAGCAGCGCGTCGACTTCGCCCTCGCCCTGGCCGACCGCGTCTATGTGCTCGAAAAGGGCACGATCCGCTTCTCCAGCGCTGCCGCCGAGCTGCGCGAAGACAAGGCCCTGCTCGACCGGCTCCTGTCGCTGTAGCTCGAGAACCCGTTCAACGCCATGCTGGTGGCCATACCACTTCACCGGTGCTGTCGTTGAGCAGCAGCGGGAGGTCGTCGCGACTAGCGGGGTAGCCCTCGTCGAAATCGAACAGGCCCGCGATCGAGCCCGCGAGCTGGTCGAACGAGTCTTGGCCAGGAACCAGCGTGACCCCCGGATTGTCGAGCGAGTCGATCCGGCCAGTTTGCCAGTTGTCCTCGATGAAGCGCAGGATAGAGGTCGTATCGAGAGTTGCATGATCGATGTAATTGCGCTTGGCATAAGGCGAAATCACGAGGAACGGCAAGCGCTGGCCGTAGCCGCAGCGGTCATTGAACGCGCCCGGGAGCAGCGGAACAGTGCCGCAGATACTGTCTTCGGTAGGATCGTTCGACTGGTTGACGATCGGCGACATGACATGGTCGTACCAGCCGTCGCTATCGTCATAGGTGACGATGATTGCCATGTTCGGCCAGTATCTCGACCGCTGCAATGCATTGATGGTGTCGACCAGGAACGTCTGCTCCAACAGCGCACCCGAAGTCATCGGATGGCCGGTCTCGTTTGCCGGCGCCTTGATGAAGCTGACGGCCGGCAGGTTGCCGGCGTTGAGCGCGGCCCATAAGGCGTTGAGATCGTATTGGTGGTTCGCCTGGTCCCCTTGGTGGCCGATCAGCGCGGTCGAGGTCGGCGGCAGATGATGGGGATTGGCGGTCGAGGGGTAATACTGGAACGGGTCGTAATGCCCGTCATACTCAGAGTTGCAAACGGCTTGCGTCGGTGTCGAGCCTGGCTGTGCGGTGAAATCGCCATAAAACCAGCCCCAGGTAATCCCGGCGTTGTTGAGCAGATCACCGACATTGTGGCCTGTCATCTGCACCGTCGCGACCGGCGGCGAGATGCAATCGTCGAGGGTGGACGAGAGATTGGCGATGACCGAACCGTTGCGGATGACATAGCTCGTCGTGGATCCTGCCTTCAGCACGTTGCCCGGCTCGTAAGTTTGATGCGTCTGGCCGGAGATCAGGTTGAGGTGGCCCATCACCGTGGTGCCGAACTCGGTGTCAAAGAAATTGTCGCTCATTGCGAAGTGCTGTGCGTAGTTCCACAATGCCGTAACGGTGTTTCCGTCGTAGTAACCCATGCCGATCGAGGCCGGACACGCGGCTTCATCGTCGCTGGCCGGAGCAGCGGTGGCGCTTGTATACAGCGGAAACTCATCCATCAGGCCGTGGTCAAAGGCCTGCTGCTCGGCCTTATAGGCATTGTCGTTGTCGCAATCGAGCGTGGCCTGGCTGCGGTCGAGCCGGAACGGGTTCATCGCGGTCGATGTACTCGAATTATTCGCAGGATTGAGGAAGTTGGGATTGTCGCTCAGCAAGACGCCTTGCGGCTGACCGTCGATCAAAGTGCCGAGCCCATTGACCGTAGGCGTGTCGTCCCGGGCCTGGAAGGGCGGCTCTCCCGGCGGATTGAGCGCCACCGGATAGGTCGCGAAGTAATGGTCGAAGGAATTATTTTCCTGAAAGATCACGACAAGATGCTGGATCGGCGTCGTGCTCCCGCCCGGCGCCGCGGCAACCACGGCCGCGCTCGCCGCGAGGTCCACAAGGCTGAGCAAGCATGTCCTTCCAATCGCCTTCATGTGCGCTGTTCCCTCGCGAGTTTGCGGCGATGCTAGGGAGCCGCTGTTACGTTATTGTTGCGATGACGTGTCACTTTTGTTGCAGTCGAAGGCGACGCGGCCGGTCGACAACGCGTTTAATAACGAGCGCTGCCGGGGGTGCGCGGGAAGGGGATGGCGTCGCGGACGTTGGCGAGGCCGGTGACGTAGGCGAGGGTGCGCTCGAAGCCGAGGCCGAAGCCGGCGTGCGGCACCGTGCCGTAGCGGCGCAGATCGCGGTACCAGGCGTAGTGCTCGCGGTCGATGCCGCGCTCGGCCATGCTGCGGTCCAAGACCTCGAGCCGCTCCTCGCGCTGGCTGCCGCCGATGATCTCGCCGATCCCGGGCGCCAGTACGTCCATTGCCGCGACGGTCCGGCCGTCGTCGTTCACGCGCATGTAGAAGGCCTTGATGGCCTTCGGGTAGTTCATCACGATGACCGGCTTTTTCGCGAATTTTTCGGTCAGATAGCGCTCGTGCTCCGATTGCAGGTCGACGCCCCAGTTGACCGGGAATTCGAATTTTTCGTTCGCCCTCTCGAGCACCTGGATCGCCTCGCCGTAGTCCATATGCACGAATTCCGAGCCGACGATGCCCTCCAGTTTCGCGACCAGCCCCTTTTCGATGCGCTGGTCGAAAAACCCGAGATCTTCCTGCCTCTCGTTCAGCAACGCCGCGAAGGTGTGTTTCAGCAATGCTTCGGCCAATGCCGCATTGTCCGAGAGGTCGGCGAAGGCGATCTCCGGTTCGATCATCCAGAACTCGGCGAGGTGACGGCTGGTGTTCGAGTTCTCGGCGCGGAAGGTCGGCCCGAAGGTGTAAACCTTGGTAAGCGCCAGGCAGTACGCCTCGACATTGAGCTGTCCCGAAACCGTCAGGAACGCCTCGCGGCCAAAGAAATCCTGCGCGAAATCGACCTTGCCCTCGGGGGTGCGCGGCAGGTTGGCGAGATCCAATGTCGATACCCGGAACAATGCCCCCGCCCCCTCGGCGTCGGAGGCGGTGATGATCGGCGTATTGACCCAGAAAAACCCGTTTTCGTCGAAGAAGCGATGGATCGCCTTCGCCAAGCTGTGGCGCACGCGCGTCGCCGCGCCGATCACGTTGGTGCGCGGCCGCAGGTGTGCCACCTCGCGCAGGTATTCCAAGGTGTGCGGCTTTGGCTGGATCGGATAGGTGTCGGGGTCCTCGACCCAGCCGATCACGTTGACGGCATTCGCCTGCATCTCGAAGGGCTGCCCCTTGGCCGGCGACGGCACGATCATCCCCGTCGTCTCGACCGCGCAGCCGGCGGTCAGCTTCAGGATCTCGCCCTCGTAATTGGGCAACGTGTTCGGCGCGACGACCTGCACCGGGTGGAAGGACGACCCGTCCGACAGGTGCACGAACGAAATGCCCGCCTTCGAATCCCGCCGCGTGCGCACCCAGCCTTTTATCGTGACCGGCATGTCCTGCGGCGCCCGGCCGGCCAGGATCTCGCGCCCGCTGAACTCTCTCTTATCCATCGATCCCGCCGAACGGATCACCCTAAGAAATATGGCGTCCCCGGCAGGACTCGAACCTGCGACCCACAGTTTAGGAAACTGTTGCTCTATCCGCCTGAGCTACGGGGACCACGAGGGAAAATACTCCGGCGGGGCAGCTTGCGCCAGCCGGACGGCTTCAGGCCAGCGTGGGGACGGGCTCCGGCGCCGGTTCGGCGGGGCGGCCGGCGCCTTCTACCTGCCGCAGAAACAATTCCATCATCGACAAGGTCCACAGAGCGGCGCTGTGGTCGCGCTCGCCCGACTGGTGCTGGTCGAGCAGGGTGGCGATCGTGCCGGTATCGAACAAGCCCGAACTCCCGCAGCACCGGTCCGAGCAAGGCGTCGCGCAGGCGCCGGCGCAGCGGGCCGCGGAACCAAGCGGCCAGCGGCACCGCGAAGCCCTGTTTCGGGCGATAGAGGATTTCCTTCGAGACATATGGTTCGAGCGCCGTCTTGAAGATGTGCTTCCCCTCGCGGCCATGCAGCTTCAATTGCGAGGGCAGCCCCGCCGCCCACTCGACCAGAGTGTGGTCGAGCAGCGGAACCCGCACTTCGAGCGAGCTCGCCATGCTGGCGCGATCGACCTTGGTCAGAATGTCGCCGGGGAGATAGGTCTTGAAATCGGCGTATTGCACTTGCGACAGCGGGTCCTCGCTGCCGCACTGCCGCATATGCGAGCGCAACACCTCGACGCCATCGTAGCCCTGCAATTCGCGCGCGAGATTGGGACTGAACAGCCGTCGGCGGAGCTCGGCGCCGCAGATCGAGACGGACGAGAAATAAGCCTCGATCGCATCGCGGGCGAGCTCCTGCAAGGTGGCCTTGGCGCGCAACGGGCGCGGCGCCCAGTCGAGCTTCGGGTAGAGCGCGCCGGCCATACCAAAGAACGGACGGCGCAAACTAGACGGGACCACGCGGCGCACCCGCTCCTCGAAGCAATGCCAGCGATAACGGCGATAGCCGGCGAACACCTCGTCGCCGCCGTCCCCGGACAATGCCACGGTGACGTCCTCACGCGCCATGGCGCAGACCCGGAAGGTCGGGATCGCCGAGCTGTCGCCGAACGGTTCGTCATAGATCGTCGCCAGCCGGTCGAGCAGCTCGAAGGAATTGGGATCGACCTCTCTGACGTGATGCTCGGTGCGATAGCGTCGGGCGATCTCGGCGGCATAGGCGGATTCGTCCCAGCCCTTCGCTCCGAACGCGATCGAGAAGGTGCTGACCGGCTCGGCCTTCAGCCCCGCCATCATCGCCACGACGCCGCTCGAAATCGACGCCGCCTGACAGAAAAGCGCCGAGCGGCACATCGGCGATCATCCGCATGCGGACGGATTCGCGCAGCCGCGCGATCAGCTCCTCCTCGGCCTCTTCGCGGCGGATCGTGCCGCCGTCGACAAAGCGCACATCCCAGTAGCAGCGCGGCTCCGGCGGCGGCTCGCCGCGTCTGACGAGCAGGGAGTGCGCCGGCGCCAGCTTCTTCACGCCGCGATAGATCGACCGCGGATCCGGTATGTAGCCATAGGCAAAAAACTCTTCGATCGCCTGCGGGTCGAGTCGCCGGTCGATGTCCGGGCTCAATGCCAGCGACTTCAGTTCCGACGCGAACAGCAGCCGGCCGTCGGTCAGCGTCGTGTAATAGAGCGGCTTTTCGCCGAGCCGGTCGCGCGCCAGGAACAGTGCCTTACGCCTGGCGTCCCAGAGCGCAAAGGCGAACATCCCGTTGAAGCGGTCGAGACAGGCCTCACCCCACTCCTCCCAGGCGTGGACAACGACCTCGGTGTCGGAGCGCGTCCGAAAAACGTGGCCGAGCGCAGTCAGCTCCGTCATCAACGGCTGAAAATTATAGATCTCGCCGTTGTAAACGACGCAAACCGTGCCGTCCTCGTTGAACTGCGGCTGGTCACCGGTCACCAGATCGACAATGGCGAGCCGGCGGTGCCCCAGCCCGATCCCCGGCGCATAATGGAAACCGTCGCCATCGGGTCCGCGATGATCGAGGACATCGGTCATCCGTCGTAGCAGGGCGCGATCGATATCGCCGGGCCCGCGGAAATCGAAAATTCCGGCTATGCCGCACATTTATTGTAGCCTGGTAAAGCTGAATGATGGAAATCGACCCTGACGCGTCCCTCGAACTGCCTGATCAGATATTCGAGAGTGAGGATCCGCGCGGTTTGTGCCGGATCGGTAACCCGGTCGAGCTGGAACAGTTCGGTCATTATCTGCACGCCGCCGGGTAATGCGGCGTCGCGATATTCCTTTTGCAGATAGTCCGGCCATTCCGCGGGGCGCCGCACCCGGTTCTTGACGCGGTAAGCAAAGCGCCGCAGCCAAGGGGGGCGCAGATAGGTGGCGTAGTCGGTGAGCCGGCGAACCAGCGGCGGCGGTCCACTGAAGTCATGGCCGTAACCCGACGGATACGCCGCGAGCCGCGGGTCGGTCCGGCGGATCAGCTCGGCTTCATATGCACCATGATTTTTCCAGGCGATCGGAATGACGCTCGCATGCGCGGTCACCGCCGGCTCGAGAAACGGCAATGCTACATAGCCGTAAGAATTGTTGATGTTGTTGATCCGCCCGTCCCAGGCCCGACAACGGAAATAATGATAAAGCCATTCGACCAAGGGGCGCGGTAGCGAAGGCTGCGGGCAGCCGATCAGCGCTTCGAGCTTGCCTTCGAGCTGACGGAAATAGTCTTCCTGGTCAAAGGCAGCAGTGCAGCTCTCCGGATCGAACTGACTGTAAAAGGACCAGAGGATCTCGCGCGGGGTATAATTCCGGTCGAGCAGGTAAAAAAAATTCCGCCAAATCTCGCCGCCGCCGCCATTGAGCGCCACGGCATTGCCGTTCACTCGGCTGGCGCGCTGAGTGCGTTCGGCTCCGTTGGTAAAAATGCCGCTCCAGGTATATCCGTCGGACGCGAGAAAATTGTCGTAGGCCACCGCCCCGAACTCGCTCGGGGTGAAGGCCACCTGCTTGTCCTTGTCGACGATTTCCAGAGCAAAACCTTCTCCCTCGGCAATGGCACGCGCCAGATTGACGTCCTTGTCGCCGGGCGGGCCATACACATAGACCCGCGGGCTGATTCCGTGACGGCGGAGGAATGCCAAGATGAGCCGCGAATCGTACCCGCCCGAAAGAGCGCAGGTGACGCGTTCGCCGAAACCAGCCGCGACCGCCGCGAAATAGCGGTCGAGCAGCTGCATGCTGTGCTCGATCGTCGCCTCGAACGGCTCTGTGGAGACTGTAGCCGGCGTAGGGAGCCCGCGAGGCAGGATTTCCAGGCAGTCCTTGCCCACCGCGATCGTCGCGTTTACCGGTGCGAGCAGCACCTCGTCAAACACGGTCGCGTTGCCGGACACCACGCCGTTGAAGACGTATTCGCAAGCGCCTTGAGTGCCCAATGTTACCCGGTCGAGGACCGAGGCTATTGCCAGGAACGAGGACGACGCGATGCGTCGTGCCTCGTCGTAGAAAACGAGAAAGCCGCCGAAGCCGTCCGGCACGATTTCGGTTTTGCCGTCCTTGTGCAGGATCACTGCATAATGGCCAAGCGCCTGCTCGCGCGGTGCGGATCGTCCACGGCAATCGCGGTAGAACGCGGCTGCAGCCGGTTTGCCGATCTTATCGTCATAGATCAGCGTGCCGCACGCGCAGACGAAATCGCCATTGGGAAATTGCTGGAACGCGGGCTCGCTGGCCTGCCGCTTGGGATAAAGCGCCAACAGAAAATTTGCGCCCCGCACTAGACGAGGAGAGGGCATCCCCATTCGGGCAAATACCGCGAGCGCGGCAGCCTGCGCCGGCGAGCGGTCCTCGCCAGGAGCTGTATGCAGGAGAACAAAGCCGCCCATTCGCCGGCGTGTTCCCCCTCAGGGCGCTAGGGCGGGGAAAAAAATCCGCGAATACGCAGAAAACATTCGCTCCTGCGAGAACTTTCCAACCGCTCGCCGACGATTGGCATATCCGAGCGCTTGGCGCTTTTCGGGATTACTTAGGAGACGGGTGAACGCCTCGGCGAAGGCCGTGGCGTCATCGCGGTCGACGATGAACTCCCGGTTAGCCTCGCACACGATATTTTTCACATCTCCGACATTGACTGCTGCAATGGCGCGGTTCGCCGCCATTGCTTCCAGCAATGCATTCGGCATCTGCTCTGTATCCGACGACAAGGCAAAGATGTCAAATGTACCAAGAACCGCCTCGGGAACAACCTGCCCGGTGAAGATGACGCGCTCGGCGATGCCGAGTTCCGCAGCCAGCCGTTCGAGCGGGACCCGTTCGGCCCCGTCGCCCGCAATGACGAGGCGCAATGGATGCGAGTATTCGAGCATCGCGAAAACGCGGAGCAGACGCCCGATGTTCTTTTCCGGACGCAACGGGGCGACTGTGCCGATCACCATTTCACCGGGCCGGCGGATAAAGCCGGGCACGCTATCAGAAATGGGGGCGGCAAAACGGGCAGTATCGACACCGTTCGGGATATAGGCGACCCGCGACGCGGGCAATCGCCAAACTCGGCATGCCAAATCCTCGAGTTGGCGGGAGGGGACAACAATGAGTGCGCAGCGTGCGAGCGCCCATCGCCGGAACAGCACGCGGCGCCGGATCTGCGCATCCGCCTCGCTCCTGCCGAAACCGGCTTCCAGATGCAGATGCCGAGAAACCGGCGAGAAGCGGCCGGCCGCGGCCCATTCGATCGCCCCCCAATTGTAGGTGAGCAAGAGATCCGGTCGCAGGCGGCGCAGCGCCAGAGAGGCGGCGGCCAAGTTGTGCAGCACACCCCGTTTGACACCTCGCACCGGCGAGATCGTGACGTCGAGATCGCCGGAAACCATCGCCGCAGCGTCGAAGGTATTGTCCAACGCGATGACGGTGTGACGCAATCGCTTGCCAAGGTGGTTCATTATGCGAACCATGCGCAGCGGCACGCCGCCGATCCCAAAGCTCGGGAAGACGTGCAGCACGTGCTCGCAAGTCAGGGAGGAACCGGCGGTGCTCACCGCTTGCCGACGCGTCTCCACGGCGAACATTCGCGCTGGGTCGGGGTCGGGCTCAGGCAAGTGCCGCGGAAATTTTGCTGCTGTGGCCGGAATGTTAACTCCTTTAAGTATTATACGGCAAGTTTTGCCATGTGAGGTATGGCTCGCTATGTGGCATAGTTGAGACTGCAGTGTTATCGCTCGGTTACCACCGCGGTTTTTTTTGAAGCTCTCGGCGCTTCCACCGATCGCTTGCGCCGCCCGGATTCGGAACGGCCGCACTCGGAGCAGCCGCAAACTGTTGAACCTTACTGCTGAGGCATGCTCGACCCTGATACCTGGAGGACGATACACTGGCCGGCCGAGCAGACGCCGATGCTGGTCGTCGTCGTCGATACCGAAGCCGAGTTCGACTGGGAGGCGGCCCGGCCGCGCCGGGCAATGGGTGTCACCTCGGTCAAATGCCAGGATAGCGCGCAGCGGATCTTCGAAAGATATGGCGTGCGGCCGACTTTCGTCCTCGATTTTCCGGTCAGCAGCACACCGGAAGCCTTCGAGTTCATCCGCGATCTGCATCGTTCCGGCGCCTGCGAAATCGGCGCCCACCTGCAGCCTTGGGACAATCCCCCGCTGGTCGAGCAGATTACCGACGAGAACTCCTATCCCGGCAACCTGCCGTTCGAGCTCGAACGGGAAAAGCTTATCCAACTGACGCACAGTATCCAAACCAATATCGGAGTGCGCCCGCGCATCTACAAAGCGGGCCGATACGGCGTCGGGCGAGCAACTGCCGGCATCCTCGCCGAGCTCGGCTACGAAATCGATGTAAGCGTTGTTCCAGGCACCAATCTCACCTGCAAATTCGGCCCCGACTTCAGGCATTGCCGCGCCAGTCCCTACTGGTTCGGAGAGAAACCGGAGCTGCTCGAAATCCCTCTTTCAATCGGCTACACCGGCTTGCTCGCGGACACGGGAAGCATCGCCTATACCTTGACGACGAACGAGCGCCTGAAGGCGCTGCACGTGCCGGGCATCCTCGCGCGGCTCGGCTTGGTCGAGCGCATCACCTTGACACCGGAGGGGATTTCCTTCGACGAGCAGCGTCGGCTCACCCGCGCGTTGCTGCGCAAAGGTCACCGCGTTTTCAGTTTCACCTATCACAGTCCCTCGCTCGCGCCGGGTAATACGCCTTATGTGCGCAGCGAGGCGGATCTTCATGCTTTCCTGGAGCGGATCGAGCAGTATCTAAATTTTTTCACGGAGGAGGTCGGCGGGCAGGCGGCCACCCCGTTCGAAGTTAAGGCACTCGCAGAACATTGCAGCGAGCCGGTAGTCGTCGAACCGGAACGCGTTCGCAGAGCCGGTTTGGCGAGTTAGATCCGCCGGGCGGCAGCTACCTCCGGGTCTGCTCCGAACTCGCCTCCTTCATTGCCTCGAGGGGCCGGGTTGCCATGCGGCTCGCCAACTCGGCAATTCTGACGCTCTGATCGAGAAAGGCTTGCATGTTGTCCCGCAACAACCGGGCCTGGATCTCCAGCATCTCGTTGAAGGTTCGGGCCCGCAGCAGGTCCTGGCTCGGCTTCGAGGTATGGCGCATCACCTCCTCGGCGTAGCGCGCCCATGCTGCCGTGATCTCCTGCGTGCGCTCGTTAAATGCCGAGCCCGACCGCTGGGCAGCGCCCACGGCGGCCGTCGAAGCCTCGGCCGCCTGCCGCACCCCCTGCCGCCCGAGCTCGCCAAGGCGTTCGGTTTGCCCTTGAGCGGCTTGCCCTAGGGCGGCTTGCCCCGGGGCGGCTTGCCCCGGGGCGGCTTGGCTGCCGCCTCCAAGATTTTGTTCATTCGCGGCGCCGCGACGGTTGTCTTCGATTGGCCGCTCGGCCTCTTTTGTGGTCTGCGGTCCCTTTTGTGTCAACTCTGCCATGCCATTCTCCGTGCCGGTTCGTGCCATTAACGTCGCCGGCGGCCGGAAACTCCGCGCGGTTAAGGTTTTCTTCTGCAAGAAGAGGCAGCATTTGCGCAGTTGCAAAAACCGTGTATGTCGTCAGCGTTCCTGCAATGGGTTGAGCGCGTTCGTCCCTTGGGCCACGAGGAAGTCACATGATTCACCCCGTCATTCTGTCCGGCGGTTCGGGTACGCGGCTCTGGCCGATGTCGCGCACGCTCTACCCGAAACAGCTGCTGAGCCTCCTCGGCCATGACAGCCTGTTGCAGCAAACGGTTCGTCGGGTTTCCGACCGGCAGGGCTTCGCCCCACCCTTGCTGGTCGCCAATGAAGAGCATCGTTTCATCATCGCCGAGCAATTGCGCGAGATCGCGGCCGTTCCACGCGCCCTCCTGCTCGAGCCGGTTGGCCGCAACACGGCCCCCGCCGCCTGCATTGCCGCATTGGCGCTGACCGAAGCGGAACCCGATCCGCTGATGCTGGTCATGCCCTCCGACCACATGATCGGCGATCTCGCTGCCTTTGCCGATGCCGTCGAACGCGCCGCAACCGCGGCGCGCGCCGGTGCGCTGGTCAGCTTTGGCATAGCGCCGCAGCGGGCCGAGACCGGCTACGGCTACATCCGGCGCGGCAGCGAGCTGGACGGCGCCGAAGGCGTTTTTGCGGTCGCCGAATTTGTCGAGAAGCCCGGCCCGGAACAGGCGGAAATCTATGTCGGCTCGGGCGAGCATTCGTGGAATAGCGGGATCTTCTTATTTCCCGCGGGGGTCTACCTCGATGAGGTCGAGCGGTTGCGGCCGGACATGGTCGCCGCCTGTCGGGAGGCTCTGGCAACGGCGCAGCGCGACAGCGATTTCATCCGCCTGGGGCGTGAGGCCTTTGCCGCCTGCGAGAGTGATTCGATCGACTACGCCGTCATGGAGCACACGCGGCGTGCCGCCGTTGTCCCGGTCAGCATGGGATGGAGCGATGTCGGCTCTTGGGATGCGCTTTGGGAAATGGGCGCCAAGGACGAGCACGGTAATTCGATCGCAGGGAATGTCGTCGTCGAGGATGCCCGCAATTGCTATTTGCGGTCCGAGGCCGGGCTCGTGGCGGCGATCGGCATCGAGGATCTCGTAGTCGTCGCGACTGCCGACGCGGTCATGGTAGCGCCGCGCAATCGCACGCAGGACGTCAGAAAGCTCGTCGCCCGGCTGGTCAAAGACCGCCGCGACGAAGCCGATGCGCTGCCGACTGTGCACCGCCCCTGGGGCAACTTCACCTCCCTGCACAATGGCCATCGCGTGCAGGTCAAGCACATCATGGTCAAGCCGGGCGGCAAGCTGTCGTTGCAGATGCACCACCATCGCGCCGAGCATTGGGTGGTCGTCCAGGGCACCGCAATGATCCGCCGCGGCGACCAGGAGATGATGCTGTCCGAGGATCAATCGACTTACATCCCGATCGGCACCGCGCATCGGCTCGAAAACCCGGGCAAGATCCCGTTGCACCTGATCGAGGTGCAGTCTGGAAGCTATCTCGGCGAGGATGACATCATCCGCCTTGAGGACAGCTACGGCAGAAGCTAGCTCCTTGTGAGACCGGCCGGCGTGCTTATGTGACCTGCCGCCGCAATCGCGCAGGGAGAATTAGGGCAATGTCACTCCGGATCAATTCGGAGGCTCCGAACTTCACCGCGGAGACGACACAGGGCACCATCGATTTCCATAACTGGATCGGTGACGGCTGGGCGATCCTGTTCTCCCATCCTAAGGATTTCACGCCGGTCTGCACGACCGAGCTCGGTTATATGGCTGGGCTGGTGCCGGAGTTCCAAAAACGCCATTGCAAGATCATCGGGCTCAGCGTCGACCCGGTCGGTAACCATGCGCGCTGGGCGAAGGACATCGAGGAAACCCAGGGTTACGCCGTCACCTATCCGATGATCGGCGATCCCGAGCTGAACATCGCCAAGCTCTACGACATGCTGCCGGAGGGAGCCGGCGACACCTCCCAGGGGCGTACGCCGGCCGACAACGCCACCGTGCGCTCGGTATTCCTGATCGGCCCCGACAAGAAGATCAAGGCCATGCTGACGTACCCGATGAGCAGCGGGCGCAATTTCGACGAGGTGCTCCGCATCCTCAACTCGTGCCAGCTCACTGCGCGGCACAGGGTCGCCACCCCGGTAAACTGGCGGCCGGGCGACAATGTGATCATTGCCCCCTCGGTCACCGACGAGCAGGCCCGCCAGCAATATCCCGGCGGCTGGCAGGCGCCCCGCCCCTATCTGCGCATCGTCCCGCAGCCGCACTAGAACGCAATTCGCTTCCCTCTGCCCGGATGATCGGCGGCGCGAGCAGATGCAGCCGGAAGGTCAGCATGACGGCAACGACTGCGAGCCCGAGCGCAAGGCCCCACCATAGGCCGACGGCACCGTAGCCGAGCGGAAAGGCGAGCAGCCAGCCTCCCCCGAAGCCGGCGCCCCAATAGCCGAAGCCGGCGAGCAGCATCGGGACCATGGTGTCCTTGTAGCCGCGCAACGCGCCGGCGGCGATCGTCTGCATCCCGTCGAACACCTGGAACAGCGCGGCGATCACGAGGAGACGCCGCGCGATCTCGACGGTCTCGCGATTGAAGGGATCGGCGATGTCGATATAGACCGCGATGATGGCGTCCGGAACCGTCCACAACACGACCGCCGTCGCGCTCATGAACCCGATCCCGAGGGCGAGCGCCACAAAGCCAGCCCGCCGCGCCGCGAGCACCCGGCCGGCGCCGAACTCGTAGGCGACGCGCACCGTAGCGGCCTGTCCGAGACCCAGCGGCACCATAAAGCTGATCCCCGCGCAATTGAGGACGAGCTGGTGCGCCCCGAGCGCAGCCGTGCCCAAAAGGCCTATCAAGATGCCGGCGGCAAGAAATACGCCGACCTCCACCCCCATGATCCCACCGATCGGCAGGCCGAGACGAAGGATGCTCGCCATCGGCGTCCAGCTCGGGGCAAAGGCGTTGCACAGCACGCGCAAACCCGCGGGACCGGGCATTATGCGGGCGCACAGCGCCAGACCCGCCAAGATCAGCCACTGATTGGTGGCGCTTGCATAACCGGAGCCCGCGACGCCGAGGGCAGGGGCGCCGAGATGGCCGTAGATCAGCACCCAGTTCAGCCCCGCATTGCCGGCGACGCAGAGGAGGAGCACCGCCATCACCGGGCGCGTGTGGGACAGGGCGGAGAGCAGACTGCGCATCACCGCAAACCCGAGAATAGCCGGCCCGCCCCAGGCAATCGCCCGCAAAAAACGGCCGATCTCGGCGGCGAGCGCGGCGTCATAGCCGAGCCATTGGAGCACTCGATCCAAGCTCGTCAGCGCGGCCACAAAGGGCACCGCCAGAAGGAGGGCGAGCGCCAGCCCGGCGCCGCCGATCCGACCGGCCGCGGCGCGGTCGCCGGCACCGAGCGCATGCGCGGCGAGCGGCGCCACGGCGGAGAGGATTCCCTGCAGCACGACCCCGCCGGTGAAATAGAGCATCGCGCCGAGACCCGCGGCAGCGAGCGGCAGGGCGCCGAGACGTCCGACCATCACCATGTCGGTGACAGCCATCGCCATAAACGCGAGATTGCCCGCGGCGAGCGGCGCCGCGAGGGCCAGGGTCGCACGCAGCTCCGCGGCAATGCCGGACCCTACAGCACCGCGAAGCCGTTGATCGACTCGATCGACCGGTTGCATCTGGCTCTCTCTGATCTCCGTCACGGCGGCGACGCCGATGTCCGAGAGAGACCCAAAAAAAGGAAGGGCCCCGACCGGTACCGGCGGGGCCCCGATGGTGGCGTGTTGATCGTATTCAGTACACGCGCATACCCTCAGGCCCCACGGCAAAGCCGCGCGAGTCGGTAGTCGTCATAAGGTGTGGGAATGCGCAAATCATCGGCGCTTTGTAGCTGAAGGACGGGACCGCGTCAACCGCCACCGCTGTGATAGAAACGATCTATCAGAAGCGCGTTTTCTTCATCCAGAATCTCGGCTTTATCACCCCGACCGAAGCTCGGCGCCTCAATTTTGAAGAGGCCCGCGGTTCGAGCAGGAGCAGGCCCGAGGCGATAAAGACGCCCGGAACAATCAGCATCCGCCATACGGATTGCCGCCGCGTCCGCAGCGACAGCACGCCCTGCCAGACGAGGTAGGCGAGCAAGACGAAGACATAGAGCGGCGTATGGGCCAGCATCTGGACGACAAAAATCATCGCCAATCCCACCTCGGTGCTTCGTAAGCTGACAATATATACTTGACGAAAGCCGCACTACGGCCCGGCGTGCAGAAGTCAAGAATTCTGCGCCACTCTGCGTCGGCTGGCGACGAGCAAAAGAGCGATAGCGAGCAGAGGGCATATGATGTCCGTATAAAACGGGACGCCCGCGTTGCCCGGTGCGAAGTTCCCGGCAGTCAGCATCTGTCTGACATGTCCTACGGCGTCGCCGAGCAGGAAGACGGAGGCGGCGCTGACTGCCGCCGCCTTGAAGCTCAAATCGCGCCAAAAGGAGATGCAGGCGGTCACGCCGATGGCCAGGTCGGCCATGCCAACCTCGAGCTGGAACGGGCTCACTTCCCAGCCAATCAGGGCAGCAGCCGTCACCGGAAGGAACACATGAAAGGCCCCGGCCCACACCCCTGTAACCCCGATGGGGAGCAGCAGTATCCACGAAAGGAACCGCTCAGCGGCAGGCTCGTCGCCACGTCGTGCTGCCGCGATCACGAGCGCGACGACGAGCAGCAGGGCGGGCAGGTTGCGCAGGACAAATTCGATAGCGTGGGCGATCATAGGCGACATCACCCTACCATGCTGAAATTTTGGCAAACATCTGCCGTTGCTGGTCGTGACCTCAACCTTCGAAATCGAGAGGGAGGATTGGCGTGTCGATAAGTAGTGCCGAGCCCACTTCAGAACCTGAGAACATAGCGGATAGCGCGGCCCCACACCCCGAGGAGATGAGGGCCACCGTCGACCTCACTATCGGCAGGTCTGTCACGATCAAGGCGACGGCCCGAGCTACGCCCGCCGGTTTGGTGGCGGCTGCATTGCTCGTCGTGGCGATCCTCATTCCGATGATTTGGCTCACTCGAACCCGAAGACACGGATTCGTTCGCGTCGGCTAAATGCCGGTTGATCGAACGGATTTCTCCGTCCCGTGCCGGACCGATGACTTCCTGTGCGAAAGTCAAGAGATTTTCGGGCTTTTTCGGGCTAACACCGGGACAGCAGAAGGAAGCACGGCGGCGGGCCGAAGGTGCCACGTTCAAAGAACTGGCAGAGACTTACATGTTCGGCGCGCGACGATTTCGCGGCTAGGCTAGTTCATCCTGTACAGGTTGCATGCCCCCGAAGCGAAGCTGACTGCTCAACGATCTCGAAAAAGGAACAGTCCTCACGAACGACGGGTCGCCCGGAATACCACCGCGGTAGTTGAGTAACCTATCCTTAGCACTCGCGTGCCGTAATCTGGCGTGCTTAACGAACGGTTGACGAGGGACATGGGCCATGAGCAGCCAGTTTCTGGTAGTTTTTTTCTCTGCCCTGCTTAACAAACTCTAATTGCCGGTTGAACGCTGTCCTGAGTTCGATATGGGATCCGGTCCGGCTTTCAGGAACCAACCTATGCCGTCGATGAGCGGCCCGTGAAAAGGCCCGCTCGCATCCGCCGTTGGCATCCACGTTCATCGGGACCACCGTTCATCCCGTCAGTTGCACTTGGTCAGGAGAACATAGGCACTCCCCGCGGCGCCCCGGGATTGCGAAAAAACAAACATGTAAATGTCGCAATCGCATCATACAATCGGTCATCCGCAGCCCGTGAGCGGGTGCGACATTGCGATTGCAAGGAGTTGCCGATGCCTGATCTCGACCAGATAAAACAGGAGGAAGAGGAGACGGGAGCGGGCGGGTTTCCCAAGGTCCGTCGGGCAATTCCGCGGGCAGGCCGCGCGACAGCCGCGACTCGATCCGCGGTATCGCGTGGATTCCCTGCCGCGTGGACGGCATGGCGGTGCCTTCTCCCTCAGATTATTTTTGCCAGACGAAATCATAATTACAGGCATTACTGGTCTGGCGCGCGCGTACCGTGCCGGCGGGGTCGATCGTGCCGCTGACGGTGATCTCGATTGGCTGGGATTGGCCGGGCCCGGAGGCTCGCATTGCCAGCTCGCCTTGCGGCCCGACCGTACCTGCGAGCGGATAGCCGGTGGCGCTGGTATACCTCGCCTGACCCTGCACGATGGTGAGCGGCCCCGGTCTGCGGTCCGGGCATTGGCCCACCTGCGCTTTCCTCGTCATGAACGTTTGATTGACTCTCGCCGAAGAGACAAGCCGGTAGGTCCCGTCGAATGCCGCTCCGGCGGAAGGCGGTGGAGCTTGCGCATCCGCGGCTGCCACCGAGGAGACAAATGCGACGATCGAAAATAACCCAATCTGCCTTCGCATGAATCTGCCTCCCATCGTATTGTTCCCAATGCCGAAATGCTGCCCTCACCCACCAAGCCCGACGGGCTTGGTCCCCCTCTCCCCAGCCTTTACACGGTGCGGGAGAGCAGCTTTACGCGAGTAGGTCGTGGCCCCTCTCCTGCAGTGCGGGAGAGGGTGGCGAGCGCAGCGAGACGGGTGAGGGGCTACTCCGCCGCGGCGCGGACCGGCGTTTTGCCGAGCACTTCGGCGGCGGCGTCGGCGACCGGGGTACCTTCGAAGAAGTCGGGGTTCTGCGTGCCGAAGAGGCGCACCACGTTGGCGAAGGTGAAGTCGCGGAAGTCGTCTCTGGTGATCAGCTCGTCCTCGACCAATTCCCAGGCCTCGGGCAGGACCATGCGCATGTCGGGGATGTCGAAATGGCCGACATCCGAGCTGAAGATCGCGTTGATCCGGGCACCGAACGGGTTGAGCTTGCTGAACGCGACGGCGTTCAAGCGGTCGTCCGGCTCGCAGCCGAAGAAGAACGGCTTCGCATAGAGCTCGATCCAGTCCTCCTTCTTGGTGATCTTGCACGCGGCATAATCGTCGTGCACCGGGACCCCGCCGTCGAGTTCGTCATCGCCCGGGTTTGGCCAGCCGCCGCGGCGGCGCAGTTCGTCGCCGATGTCCTTGTACCCGTATTTCTCGACCAGCTGCGCCAGCAACGGGCGGTCGAGCTTTTTCGGGTCCATGTATTCGAGGCCGTCCTTGCCGCGCCGCTCCCAGTGCTCGATCAGGTCGGCGAACAATTGGCAGGCCCAACCGGAACCGCCTTCGAGGAAACCAAAGTGCAAATCGGGGAAGCGCCGCGTGACGCCGCCGAGGAAAATGGCCTTGGCCACCGCATGGCCGGCGGCGGCGAAATGGCCGATATGGTTGAAGGTGAAGTTGCTTGGCCCATTGCGCAGGCCGAGGCCGCGGCCGCCGGTATGGAAGGTCGGCGCGATCTTCAATTCCAGGCATTTGCGCCAGACCGGGTCGTAATCGTAGTCGCTGTCGAGGCCGATCTGGTCGAAATGCACCGCGAATTTGGCGACATCGGGGTCGAGCCCCTGGGCGGCCGGCAATGTGCGCTTGATGCCGCTGCCGAACATGCCGACCTTGGAGCCGAGCTGCCGGGTGACGAATTCGAGCTCCTCGATCGCCTCCTCGGGCGTGTGCATCGGGATCACCGCCGCCGGGGTCAGGCGGTCGCTCAGATCGCGGAAATAATCGGCCGTGACGATGTTGAAGCCGCGGATCACCGCGCGCCGGGTCTCGTCGTCGTCGATGCGCGCGATGCCCAGCCCCGCCGTCGGATAGATAATGCCGAAATCAATCCCCAGCTCGTCGAGCCGGTCGTAAAGCATCCGCGGCATCATCGCGGTGGCGCGGTCGCGGGTGTTGGTCGACTGCCGCCCCCAATAACCTTCCATCGCGATGCCGCGCCGCCGCCGCTCGGCGATCGATAGCGACAGCGCGTCGGGAATGCGACGCATGTGCCGGAGCAACCCATCCGCCGCCTTGTCGCCGGCCGCTTTGCGCACCTTCTCGGCGAAGACCGGCCCGTATTCGATCCAGTGGCCGTCGGCGTCGATGACCGGATGGGTGAGCCCGGAACGGACCTTTTCAGGGTGCCACTCTTTGCGCGCGCTCATGCTCTCTCCTTCGGGAAGTGTTGGGCGCATTGTGCTGCCATTCTTAACAGAGTGCCAGCAACGATTTCCCGATGCGGGACGTCAGACGCCCAGATCAGACCCCTGGGCCGAAGCGGCGGGCCAGAAAGTCGAGCACATCGCCGGAGCAGCGGTCGGGGAAGGCGTCGCAGATGTTGTGCGGGGCGCCTTCATACACGCGCACCTCGACATCCCCGACCTGCTGGCGGAACGGCTCGTAATTCGCGGTCGAGCCGATCGGCTCGGCGCCCGGCACGGCGACGAGGGTCGGGCACAGGATGCGATGCAGCTGGTCGCTCCAGTCATAGCTCGCCATCAGCAAGACGAATTTGCCGATATAGGCCGGATCGTTCTTGGCGGCCTCGTCGAGAAACCATTCGACGAGCCCCGGATCGACCTGATCGAGCGGCAAGCGGTCGGCGATCGTCTCGGCGAGAAAGGCGCGCATGCCTTTGGCCTGGATCTGCGGGATCCAGCTCGGCGCCTGACTGTTCTTCAAGCCTGGGGTGGAGCCGAACAGCATCAGGCTGCGCACTCGCTCGCTATGGTTCATTGCCAGTTGCTGGCCGAGATAGCCGCCCGCCGAATTGCCGACGATGTGGGCATTGGCGCAACCCAGATGGTCCAGCAGCTCGATCACGTCGCGCACCAGCCGGTCCAGAGTAAGCTCGCGATCGGCGGGTGGGATTTCCGAGCTGCCGTGGCCGCGCAGATCCATCCGCACCACACGGTAATGCCGGCTGAGCGGCGGGACCCAGGCGTAATAGCGGCGCGCGCTGCCCATTGCGGCGTGCAACAGCAGCAGAACCGGCGCTCCTTTCCACGGATCGGTGAAGTTGTCGATGCAATAGGCGAGCCTGATGCCGTCGCTCGCCGTAAAGCCGTCCACGTCGGAACCTCGCCATCCTTGCCTCGCTTCGGGCGATCATCTACGACCTCCCGGGTCGAAAGCAATCGGGTCAAGCGTGGAGATGTCATGAAGGTCGGGATCTTTCTCACCTGCCAATACCCGCCGGGGAGCGACATGGTCGCCGCCCTCGAGGCCCAATATGTCATGACACGGCTGGCGCGCGACCGCGGCTGGGATGCCGTCGCCACCGGCCAGCATTACTTGAGCGAAGGGGTGCGCCAGATCCAGCTGGTGCCGTTCCTGGCGCGTCTGGCGGCCGAGGCGGGGGAGATGACCGGCATTGCCGGTGTGCTGCTGACGACACTGCACAACCCGGTCGAAGTCGCCGAACACATTGCCTCCCTCGACGCGATCTGGCGCGGCAATTTTGTCTTTGGGGTGGGTCTCGGCTACCGCGATGTCGAGTTCGACGCCTTTGGCGTGCCGCGCGGCCAGCGGGTGCGCCGTTTCGAGCAGTGCCTCGAAATCGTCAAGCGGCTATGGACAGAGGACAATGTCAGCTTCGAGAACGACATCTGCAAATTGACCAACGTGACAATGACCAGCCGGCCGATCCAGCAGCCGTATCCGCCGATCTGGTTCGCCGCCAACAACGACCGCGCCGTGAAGCGCGCCGCCCGCCTCGGCGACAGCTGGTTTGTCAATCCGCACGCCACGATCCCCGAGATCACCCGCCAGCTTGCTCTCTACCGCGCGGAGCTGGCGCGTCTCGGCAAGCCGTTTCCGCGCGAGCTGCCCTATGCCCGCGAGATCTATTGCGCCAAGGACCGAGCCACTGCGCTCGAAATGGCCGGACCTTACCTGTCGGAAAAGTACCAGACCTACGCCAAATGGGGACAGGACGAGGTGTTGCTGGGAGACGACACCTTCCGCCAGCCTTTCGAGGAGCTGCTGCGCGACCGGTTCGTGCTCGGCAGCCCCGATGATTGCTACGAGCAGCTGCGTCCGTGCTGGGAGCAGACGGGCGCGAATTTCCTGATGTTCCGCACCCATTGGAGCGGGATGCCGCTCGGTCACGCATTGGCCAGCATGCGCCTGATCAGCGACGAGCTATTGCCAGCATTACGCCGCGTCACTCCGGCATCTGCCTGAGGAAGCTCTCTCCTCCCGCTTGCTGCATTAGGGCGGCTTCTCAAGACCGGCCATTTGACGGTTCTTGGACGCGCAATCCCCTAAGTTGCGTGCCAGTGTTCGAAAACTGTGTACTGGCATTGCGGGGCATTCGAGTGAAGATACATTTGGCATTGTGGGTCTTTTTAGGGGCATTCTCGGCAAGTCTTCCTGCGCTTACAGGGCAACCCGGAGAGACTATGCCTCCGGGTTCTATCGACCCCGCCACTTTCAGCTTCAACGATCTTTACACGACACCCTTCGGCCCTGCCTATGCAGATATTTGGACCGCCCAGCAAAATTTCCTGGCGTGCAGGCCGCCGGTTGACCAGCAGTTCTCTTATGCACTCTGCTATTTTTCCGGCCCGGCCATCGCCACTCCGATCCAGACCGAAGGCGGCGGCGCTTCTGCCAACCCGCCATTGCCTTGCATCTTGTCGCCGGACGGCAAGTCGGCAACTTGCACATGTTATGAGATACAGACAGAACAATATCCGCCTGTTGTGCCCTATTTTGTGAACATCAATGGGATCCTCAACCTCGACCAATATCTGCGCACGATCGCCGCCTGCGGCCACGACGGCGAACTGTGCGGCTCTCAGGCGCCGGTCCGCGACCATATGTGGTGGAATGCAGCTCCGATCTGTCGCGCGGTCAACACCAACAACGTCATTCCGACCGCCGAACTGCTTTCGGTATTTTCCACGGTCAAGACTTCGGACTACGCCACCAGCACAACCCAGAACACGACAACCTGCGCAGCCGGCAAATATGCCGGGTGCATGACGGCGCCATGCTACCATACCGGCAAAACAGACAGTGCCGGCAATCCACTCGTGGAATGCAACTGTCCTGTTTACGAAGGCCCCTTCGAACTGGGGCAAGCCGGAGTGCCGTGCGACGCAAACGAGCTGACACCGCCGGCGGCGCGAACCGTCTCGCTCGGGTTCACCCCAGGCTTGCCGACTGCCTGGCCGAATTTGCCCCCGCAACAGACGCAACAGAATAGCGCGGGACAACTCGACTCTGCGACAGCCACGCAGATATTGACCGCGGTCGGTGTCGACCCCGGGACGATCGAGAATTTCATCGCGACATTCTTTCCCGCGATTCAACAGCAGGCGTATTCCGATTTCACCAGCCCGAGTCAGGGAACGGGCTACTCCCCCGAGCAGTCGTATGGCGATCAGAGCAGCGTTTTCGAACCTCCCGATAATTTCGCCGCCTGGGCTCAACTCCAGGCTCTGATCGATGCCCGTTACTCGAGCGGACCGGGAACTCCACCCGTCTACGTCTGGTCGGCGGCCCACAATCCGTGGCAAAATCACCAGCCGATCGATCCCCCGGCGTCCGGTTGCTTGCCCGATGTGCCGGGTCAGAAATCCTGTCCGCTTTATTCTCCGATGACGCAATATCCCGTGGTCCAGGGAAGCCCCCTCTGCCAGAAGGTGTGTGCTGCCTATCGCAACGATACCCGCACGGACGCGAACGGGTCGGCCACGAACATCCAGGTTGGCTACAGCTGCGACGCGGCGCTGTGTACAACCCTCGGGAATGGGCAGAGCTCGCCGGCTCAGATCGATCCGCTAGCCAAAGTCAACTTGCTGCAAAACGCGTGCGGCGGCTTGGCCGGGCAGAGCGGTTTGCGGGCTATCTTGGCGCTCGAACAGATCGACCACTGCAGCTGTTGTGCAAGCCAAGTGTGCGGTTGCGCGAGTGCCGGGACCGACATTGATCCGGATACGCAGGGAGAGATTGCCGGGCTGAATGCTGCGCAGCAACAGCTGGGAATTACGCCGCAATGCCAGATCAACGGCACTCTTTGCGGCGCGGAGCCACCACCATAACTGGCCTCCACACCGCGTTGTTTTTCGGGGAAACTTGCTGGTGAGGGTCAAGCCTCAGGCGGGAAGAATACGAGAGTGCGCACCTCGATGCTCTCGCGGGGCGGCGCGTCCGGCGGCGAAGTGGGGTCGTCGAAGCCGGTGTGGGCGGAAAACCGCGCTGCTCCCTCGCGCGCCGAGTTGAAGCAGCGGATCAACACCGGTTCGTCAGCCTGCATTTTCGGGAAGTAGTAGTATCGCTGATTGGGATTGTAGGTGATCGAATAGGTCTCGCCGGTGCGGTCCGGATATTTGAGGTCGCTGGCGACCAAATCTTCCTCGGAGAGGCTCTCCGCGTCGCACAAGGTCAGCGGCGATTCCAGCACCGGCCCGCGGATCGGGCGCCACAAATTGATGATTGCGTAGCGATGCTTCAGCAACTCTTCCGCTTCCTCGTCCATCAGCTGGCGCACGCGCTGCGGCGAGGACCATGCGGTGTAGTCGTTATGGACGCGCTTGGCCGGGATCTTGACGCAGCTCCCCTCGCGCGCCGCCATCGCCGCATTGCGCACGATGTGGTCGAAGGCGACGACGCGCGCGGCGCCGGTCGCCTCCTTGATGACGCGCTCGCATTCCGGATAGTAGACCGACGTGATTTCGTCCTCGTCGTAGAAATTCTTTACTGCCGTCTGGCGGTGCAGCAGTACGAAGCCCTCTTTGTCCAGGGAGAGCCGGCCGATCAGCGGCCGCGCATCACGGATCGGCACTTGATGCTCTTCGCTCTTGCCCGTCCTGGCGGGAACCCCGGGAGGCGGCTCGTAATTGTAGGCGACGGGCTTTTCCGCCATCGGAACGAGGAAGTTGAGCGGCGCCACGACTGTCTTCGGATCCGCGACTACCGAGCCGTCCATCATGTCCTCCGGAGTTGCAACTGTCCTGTCGGCTCAACCCTAAAAGAAGCCATGTTGACCGTCAACAACGGCTGGACTTAGCGGGAGGCTGCGCGCTATAGCGAGGTAGGCGCGTCCGGCCCCTCGGCGAGAGGCGGGACGACCTCGATCGCCATCGGCAAGTACAGCTTCAGGACATCGGCGGCGAACTCGACCTGCTCGTCGTCGAGGGCGCGAACGAATACCGCTGTCTCGCCGTTGCGGATGAACCGCACAAAACTCTCGCGGGCATTGCCGATCACCAATGGATCGACCTCCAATGCCGCGAGCTCGGGCCGCAGGGTCGGAGGAATAGGACCGACCTCCTTCAGTACCCGATGCGCAATATCCTGCGGCGCCACTCCTTCGGTGATCAGCCGGTGGACCGCGTCCTCGGCGATCCCACTCGAATGGAACAGACCGACTACCAAAAGCGTCGCCATATGGCTCTCCTCTTATGCGTTCCTTCCCGGCGCCCAAGGCTCCGGCGCGCGCGGTTCCAGATCGGTCACGACATCGACCACGACAGTTTCGCCCGCACCCATTGCCTCGGCGAGCGCGGGGGCGATCTCGCGTGGGCGCTCCACCCGGATGCCGCGGACGCCAAAGCTTCTCGCCACGGCGGTGAAATCGGTCGGTCCGAAGCGGATCAGCTCCTCTCCCCGGCCCGGCCGGTTGCCGGCGACGCGGCGCACGCCGGTCAAGTTCTGGCCGAAACCGGAATTGTTGTTGACAACGACAGTGACGGCGATGCCGCAACGGCGCGCCGACTCGAGTTCGGCGAGGTGGTAGTAGAACCCGCCGTCGCCGGTGAAGCACAGGACTTTCCGAGCCCCCGCCGCGCATTTGGCGCCGAGCGAAGCCGGAAACGACCAGCCGAGCGACCCGGCCGCCCGCAGATAGGTCTGCCCGACGCCATTCAGCTCGATCATCGTGCCGGTCCAGATCCCGGAATAACCGGTGTCCGCAACCAGGACTGCATCGGATGGCAATGCCCGGGTTATTTCGGCGCACAGCCGCTCGACCCGGATCGGCGCGCTGTCGTTCTCAAATAGCGGGGTCATCGTGGCGCGCCAGTCGGCGACGATGCGCGCGGCCTCTTCGGCGAAACCAGGATCGCGCGTCGGTTTCCCGATTACCTGGTTGAGGTAAACCAGTGTCGCTTTCGGGTCGCCGACAAGCCCCGTGGTATTCGGGTAGCTGCGGCCGATCTCCAAGGGATCGGCATCGATCTGCACGACTCTTGTGTCCACCTGCGGCACGGTCCAGTTCAAGGTGACCTGGTCGCCGGTATCGCAGCCGATAAACAGGACCAGATCGGCGCCGTGCACGATGCGGTTGGCCGGCGGCGCGGAATAGCTGCCGGCGACCCCGACAGAGAGCCGATGGCGGGTCGGGATGATACCGCGCGCCCCGAGGGTCGTGGCGACCGGCGCCTGCAGCGCCTCGGCGAGCGCGATGATCTCCGGCCCGGCCTGCGAGGCGGCGGCCCCGTCGCCGGCGACGATCGCGACGCGGCGAGCGGCGGTAAGCACTGCGGCAGCGCGGTCGATGTCGGTAGCGTCGGCCATCGGCCGGTGTGCGGGGATGCGGCGCGCCTCGGGATCGATAACCGGCGGTTCGGCAGTCTGGCCGAGCTCGATTTCGTCCCCCTGATGGCCGGAGAAGTCGAGATGGGTCGGCCGCGGTGTGTCTGCCAAGGCCGCGCGCCAGGCATGGCGGAATAGCCGCGGCAGCTCGGAGGTCTGGTCGACGGTGGTCGAGAACTTGGTCACCGCGGCAAAGAGCGGCGCGTGAGGAATTTCCTGGTATGCATTGCGGTGCTGGAACGACGGCGGCTTGCGGCCTGTCAGCGCGACCACCGGGGTCCGCCCCAGAAAGGGGTCTTGCAGTCCGGACGCCAGGTTGGCGGCGCCGACCGCCTGCGCCATGCACACCCCCGGCCGCCCGGCAATCCTGGCGTATCCGTCGGCCATGTAGGCCGCGGCCTTTTCGGAATGCGCGAGGATCGGGGTGACCCCCAGGTCCTTCAATTGCAGCAACGTCCGGCGCAGGACAGACTCCACAAAGAAAACATGCGTAGTGCCCGCTCCGGCCAGCGCCCGCGCCAGCCATTCGGCCCCATTCATCGATCCGTGTTCACTCAACTCTCGGTCCTCCCGAAAATAGCTCCTCTCCGCCCCTTCTGGGGGAGAGGGAGGGGCCCACGCTGCAGGCGTGGGAGGCGTGAGGTGGGTGGGCGGCCGTTGGGAACGCGGCTCCCCCACCTCACCCCGACCCCTCCGCCCCCGAGGGCGGAGAGGGAGACGTTCCTCAGATAACATTGTTGTCGCGGAACCGCTGGATCTGGTCGGGCGTGTAGCCGGCGAGGGTTTGCAAGACATCCTCGGTGTGCTCGCCTTTCAGCGGCGCGCGCTTGGCGGCCACCGGCGAATCCGAGAGGCGCACGGGGCATCCGATCACCGAAAAGCGGCCGCGCGTCGGGTGTTCGAGATCGAAGATGGTTTCGCGCTCGCGCAGATGCGGGTCGGCCAGCACTTCGGCCGTGTCGAGCACCGCGCCGCACACGATGCCGCGTCCGGCGAAGGCTTTCATGACCTCGCGCTTCTCGCGCTGCGCGGTCCAGCCTTCGATTTCCGCGGTCAATGCCGCGCCGTTGCGGGCGCGCGCCGGCGGGGTCGCGAAGCGGTCGTCGGTGCGCAGATCGGGTCGCCCGATCACTTCGGCCATCGCCTCGAACATCTCCGGATTGTCAGGCGGGATGATCATATAGACGTAGTCGTTCGACCCGCTGCCGGCGCAGCGCAACAGATCGGACCAGCCTCCCGTCGCCGAGCGGTTGCCGCTGCGTTCGAGCGGTTTTCCGGTCGCCAGGGTCTGGGTGTATTTGACCCGGGTCAGGTTCAGCACCGCCTCCTGCATCGCGACCTCGACGAGCTGCCCGCGGCCAGTGCGTTCGCGCTGGACCAACGCCGCGAGGATGGCGATCGTCAGATGCATGCCAGTGCCGGAATCACCGATATTGGCGCCGTTGACCATCGGCGGGCCGCCTACCTCGCCGGTGACGCTCATCGCGCCGGAGGTTGCCTGCGCCACCGGCTCGAAACACTTGAAGCCGCTATAGGGGCCATACGAGCCGAACCCCTTGACCGAGGCGTAGATCGCCCGCGGATTGAGCGCCCTGACCGCCTCCCAGCCGAGGCCGAGCCGCTCCATAACTCCCGGCCCGAGGTTCTCCGCGACGATGTCGGCGTTTTGGATCAGGCGCCGGGCAATCTCCTTGCCCTCCTCGGTCCGCAGATTAACGACGGTGCTGCGCTTGTTGCTGTTGAGCAGCAGGAAGAAGAAGCTGTCGAGGTCCGGGTTGTCCATGTTCCACAGCCGGCGCGCCCGGTCGCCGTGCGGCGGGCGCTCGATCTTGATCACATCGGCGCCGAGCCAGGCCAGCATCTGCGTGCAGGAGGGGCCCGCCTGATCGTGCGTGAAGTCGATCACGCGAATACCCTCTAAAGCCTGGCTCATCTGGGTCCTCCTTCCCTCCCGGAATACCGGGGTGACCCTACACCGATGGCCAATCGGGTACCACCGGCTAGGCCAAGCCATTGACCCAGGCCGTTGACATCGGAGCGCGGGCGGGATTGCATCCTCTCGGGATGCCCTCGGCGACATTTAGGGAGGCCGGCATGCAAGGCGATGCGACCGTCATTCAGCACCTCAACGCGGTCTTGAGGAACGAGATGACCGCCGTCAATCAATACTTCCTCCATGCCCGGATGCTGGATCATTGGGGTGCCGTCAAGCTCGGGGCCCATGAATACGAGGAGTTGATCGATGAGATGAAGCATGCGGACATGCTGATCAAACGCCTGCTGTTCCTGGGCGGCGAACCGCGTCTGGAGTTTGACAAGCTGCTGATCGGCAACAGCGTGCCCGAGGTCCTGGAATGCGATCTGCGCCTCGAGCAGTTGGCGATGCCGCAACTGCGGGAAGCGATCCCTTATTGCGAAGGCGTTCGCGATTTTGTCACGCGCGACCTGTTCAGCGAAATTTTGAAGGGCGAGGAGGAGCACGTCGATTTCCTCGAGACGCAACTGGAGCTGATTGGCAAGATCGGGCGCGAAAACTACATCCAGTTGCAAGCCGAGCCGCCCAAGTAGCCGCAAGCCATCTAGAAGAGGGAAGCAGCAAATGCCAGCAACAACACAGCGGTACAATGTCGGCGGGATTTACTTGCAGCGGCCGTTCAAGATTCGCCGCCTTGGCCATTTCGGTTTCAATGTCGAAAAATTGCCGGAAGGCCGGGAATTCTATGGCGACCTGCTCGGCTTCACCGCCTCCGATACGCTGGATTTCTCGCGGGCGCCGTGGTTTCCAAAGGACGCCGATCTCGGCGATCCGCGCGGTTATTTCATGCGCTATGGGACCGACCATCATGCCTTTGTGCTGTTCCCGAAGCGGGTTATGGATCATCGCGCCGACCGCAAATTCGCGCCCGAGATCACGATCAACCAGATCACCTGGCAATGCGGCAGCCTGAAGGAAGTCGTCGACGCACACGGCTATTTCGAGGAGCAGCAGGTCCGCATCCAGCGGGTCGGGCGCGACATGCCGGGCAGCAACTGGCACGTCTACGTCTACGACCCCGACGGTCACACGAACGAGTTCTACTACGGCATCGAGCAGGTTGGCTGGAACCGCCTCAGCAAGCCACGCGACATGTATTACCGCGGCTTCAACGAGAAGCCGGGCTTGCCGCAGATGTCCGAAGCGGCCGAGCTGGCCGAAGCGGTCGAGAAGGGCATCGACGTGTTCTCGGGGCACCGCCCATCGGAGAGATTGACCGCGACATACGATGTGGATGGGGTGCTGCTGCCGCGCCCGTTCAAGATCACCAAAGTCGGCCCGGTCAGCCTGTTTGTCGAAGACGTCGAGCGAGCCGAGAATTTCTATACCGAGCGGCTCGGCTTTGTTCGCAGCGAAGAAGCGGTCTATCACGGCGGCCGCTGCGTTTTTCTGCGCTGCGGCGCCGAACACCACAGTGTGGGGCTCTTTCCGAAGGAGCTGCGGCGCACACTGGGCCTCAGCGAGCGCACGACCTGCATGTCGTTCGGGGTGGAGGTCGCGAGCTACGCGCAACTGCGCGAAGCAGTCGCCTTTTTGAAGGAGCACGGGGTCACCTTCATCGACTCGATCCCGCCTGAGCTCTATCCCGGCATAGACTATTCGGCCTTTGCGCTCGACCCGGACGGCCACTGCATCCAGCTCTATTACTATATGGAGCAGATCGGCTGGGATGGCCGTGTCCGCCCAGCCTCCGAACGGCGCCGCGTCAACGGCCAATGGCCGCAGGCACTGGAGCCGCTTTCCGACACCTACGTCGACCAGGTGTTCCAAGGCCCGTTGGGCTAGCCCTTAGTGACGCCCGAAGAGTATTTGGGGCGCGCTCGCGCATTGCTGCCCGAATTGCGCGAACGCACGGCGCGTGCCGAGCAGTTGCGGCGGCTGCCCGAGGAGACCTTTGCGGATTTCCAGGAGGCAGGGCTCTTTCGCGCATTGCAGCCGAGGCGCTATGGCGGCTACGAACTCGATCCCGGCACGTTCTATCAGGCTGTCATGGAGGTCGGCGCGGTATGTGGGTCGAGCGCCTGGATCCTCGGGGTAATCGGGGTCCATAATTGGCACCTGGCGATTTTCCGCCGCAGGCGCAAGAAGACGTCTGGGGCGAGGACACCAGCATCCAGCTCTCAACCTCGCTGGCGCCGACCGGGACAGTGCAGCGGGTCGATGGCGGATTCCGTCTCAGTGGGCGGTGGTCGTTCTCGAGTGGCTGCGATTTCTGCCAATGGGCCGTGCTCGGCGGAATTGTGCCGTCGGTCGAGCAGAGCCAGCCCCCCGATGCGCGCGTTTTCCTGGTGCCGCGCAGCGCCTATAGGATCGACGACAACTGGCATGTAATGGGGCTTTGCGCCACCGGCAGCAAGGACCTCGTCGTCGATGACGCATTCGTGCCGGAATACCGCACGCATTCATACGAGGATGCCTTTCACCTGAAGCATCCCGGGGCCGCAATCAACAACGCTCCGTTATACCGGCTGCCCTTTGGGCTTGTCTTTGCGAACGGCATTACGGCTCCCGCCATTGGCGCCGCACTGGGTGCGTTGGAGTCGTTCCGAGACCAGTCGCTGAGGCGCATCAATGTGCGCGACCAGTCGCGCGTGGCGGAAGATCCGTTCACGCAATACCGCTTGGCTGAAGCCGCCGCCGCGATCGGCGCGGCGCGCGACCGGGTGCTCGGCAATTTCGCCGAGATGATGCGCCTCGCCCGCGCCGGCGAGGAAATTCCGCTGACGGCGCGCGCCCGCTGCAAATGGGACGCCGGCAAAGCGATCGATTGGAGCGTCAAGGCGGTCGACTGGCTGTTCGAGGCAAGCGGCGGCCGCGGCATCTTTCTCGACAACCCGATCCAACGCGCCTGGCGCGACGTGCATGCAATGCGGGCGCACGCCGGCAACAATCCCGAGCGCGCTGCCTTCGTGTTTGCCCGCTCCGAGTTCGGGCTGCCGCCGCAGGACATCCGGTTCTAGAAAGGGGAGATGCCAATGAAGACCAACCAGGACCGCATCCTGACTACCCATGTCGGGAGCCTTCCGCGGCCGCCCGAGCTGCGTCAGCTCTTGGTGCGCAAGGACCAGGGCGAGCCTTATGACAAGACCGAGCTCGATCGCCTGACCCGGCAGGCGGTCGTCGACATCGTTCGCCGCCAGGCGGAGGCGGGCGTCGACATCGTCAATGACGGCGAGATGTCGAAGCCGGGCTATTCGACGTATGTCGCGGACCGGCTCTCTGGGTTCTCGGGCCACGAGCCCGCCAAGCCGCGCCTGGACACCAGGGAGCACCCGAACTTCGTCGCCGCCTATGAACGGATGACCGGCGCCAATGTAGCGAGACGCGCCGTCTGCGTCGGCCCAGTGGCCGTCCGCGACCGCGAACCGCTCGCTCAGGACCTCGCCAATCTGCGCGCCGCACTCGCCGAGGTAACGGTCGCCGAAGGGTTCATGACCGCTGCTTCTCCCGGGCTCGTGCCGGTGTTTCAGACCAACCGCCATTACCCGAGCCACGAGACTTACGTCGAAGCAATCGCCGCAGCGATGCAGGAAGAATACGAGGCGATCGTCGAGGCAGGATTTGTCTTGCAGCTCGACTGCCCCGATCTGGCGATGGCGCACCACACCACGTTCCAGGATCTGAGCGAGACCGATTTCCTCAAACGCGCTGCATTCCACGTCGAGGTATTGAACCACGCGTTGCGCAATGTGCCGGCCGACCGGGCACGCATCCATATCTGCTGGGGCAATTACGAGGGGCCGCACGACCACGACATCGCGTTTGCGAAAGTCGCCCCCATTCTGGTCAAGGCGAAGCCGATGGCGCTGGTCGTCGAAGCGGCCAACCCGCGTCACGCGCATGAATGGACGGTATGGCAGGAGACGGAGCTGCCCGACGATAAGATCCTCGTGCCCGGTGTGCTCGACACCTCGACCAATTACGTCGAGCATCCCGAGCTGGTAGCCGAGCGCATCTGCCGCTTCACCGACATCGTCGGCCGCGAGCGCGTCATCGCCGGCAGCGATTGCGGCTTCGGCACCTTCGCCGGCTACGGCAAGCTCGACCCCGACATCTCGTTCAAGAAACTGCGCGCGATGGCCGAAGGCGCCGCGATCGCCTCGAAGCGGCTGTGGGGCCGCGCGTAGGGGCAAATGACGGGTGCGCAGCTGCGCATCGCGGTGATCGGCGGCGGCATTGGCGGCCTGACCGCCGCCGTGGCGCTGCTGCAGGCCGGGTTCGAGGTCGAAGTCTACGAGCAGGCGCCCGAGCTGACCGAGGTCGGCGGCGGCATCAACATGGCGCCCAACGCGACGCGCGTGCTGCGCCGGCTCGGTCTCGCCGGCGGGCTCGACCGCGAGGGCGTACGCCCGGTCGGCACTCATCAGCGGCGCTGGCAGGACGGCCGCACGTTGCAGCGCGCGCCGCTCAATCCGCTGTGCGAGGAGCTCTACGGCGCGCCGCACATGACCATCCACCGCGCCGACCTGCTGTCGGTCATTGCCGCGGGCTTCCCGGCCGAGCGCGTCCATTTCGGCCATCGGCTGGTCGGCCTTGCCGACCGGGGCGACGGCGCCGAGGCGTGGTTCGACAACGGGGTGCGGATCACCGCCGACGTGCTGGTCGGCGCCGACGGCATCCACTCGGCGGTGCGCGCCGCGCTGTTCGGCGAGGAGGCGCCGGCCTTTGCCGGCTGCGTCGCCTATCGCGGGCTGGTGCCGGCCGAGCGCATCGCCGATCTCGGACTCGAGCTCGGCTCGCAGTCATGGGTCGGCCCCGGCGGGCATTTCGTGCATTATTTCGTCTCGCGCGGGCGGCTGCTCAATTTTGTCGGCTGGACCGAGCACGACGAATGGAACCGCGAGGACTGGACCGACCGCGCCACGGTCGCGCGGGCGCTCGCCGCGTTCGCGGGCTGGCATGCGCAGATCCGAACGATCATCGCCGCGGCCGAGACCTGCTTCATCTGGGCATTGTTCGATCGCGATCCGCTGCCGCGCTGGTCGGTCGGCCGGACGACCTTGCTGGGCGACGCCTGTCACCCGATGTACCCGTTCATGGGCCAGGGCGCGGCAATGGCGATCGAGGACGGCGCGGCGCTCGCCGCCTGCCTGCGCGCGATTTCCGACCCGGCCGAGGCGCTGCGGCATTACGAGCGGCTGCGCCTGCCGCGCGTCACCCGGCTGCAGGAGATGTCGCGCGCCAACAAGACCCGCTTTCATCTGCGCGACGGCCCGGCGCAACAGGCGCGCGACGCCGAATGGGCCAAGGCCGGCGACCGCTCGCCCGACGCACTGCGCTGGCTCTACGAATTCGACCCCGCCGCGGTCGCCGCAATATAGCCCTGAGCTACGACCCTGGGCTGGGGTTGTCCGGAAGCGAAGGAATCGCCCGCAGATATTCGTATATTGCGTTCAGGTCCCGGTCGGTCTTCCAGCGGTACAGCGGCCATGACATGACTTGCAACAGATCGCCCTTTGGATCCCTCGGATCATGGCCGTAATGCATGACTTCGAGATATCCCGCCAAGGTCAGTCCCGCCGGCCTATCGTATTTGTCGGGGGTGATGTTCGCTGAAACAATTGTCGGCGCAAAGACTCTCCCCCCGGACAGATACTGCGCCGAATTGATCTGTTCCGGTTGCCCCAAATAGGGATTGCCCCCGTTTGCCCAGTTCGGATAGGTGTGGCAGTCGTTGCAACCGGTGGTATTGACGATGTAGCTGCCGAGACCGACCAACTTCCAGTCTTTTCCGGCGAGGTTAAGCGGCACCGGCGCAATCTGATAGCCGCGCAGGATCTGATCGTACTCATCCGCCCGCACGGCTGATCCTTGCAGCATTGTCGCCAATACGACGGCTGCGACCCATACGCCGGAACGCGCGACAATGCGTCTTTCCATTCGCTGAACTTTCCCCATGCTCATCCGCAGGGGCGGGTTCTAGCCGCGAATGCGTCAACGAACTGTCCTGATGCGAAAAGGATGCTGGCCCGGCGTGTCGGCCGGGCCAGCCTGGCGATGATACCGAGCTATTCCGGCTTGAAGCAGTAGGCCGCGAGCTTGTTGCCGTCGAGGTCGCGGACATAACCCGCATAGGCACTGGGATGCCAGCTGCGCGGCCCGACCGGGCCTTCGTCCTTGCCGCCGGCCGCGAGGGCGGCCTTGTGGAATTCTGCAACCGCCGCACGGCTCGGCGCGACAAAGCTGATCGTGCCGCCGTTGGCGAAGCTCGCCGGTTGTCCGTTGGCCGGCTTCAGCACAAAGAATTCCGGAGCAGACTCGCCCCAGATCGAGCCGTTGTCGCCCAGATCGTTCAAACGCTTGTAGCCGAGCGTGCCCAGCACGCGGTCATAAAAGGAGCGCGCCTTCGCAAGGTCGTTCGTTCCCACCGTAACATGCGTAAATATGGCCATCTGATCCTCCTCAAAACACAAGCGCCCCGTTCAAATGCGCCGCCCGCAGATTACCGGTTTCGTATGGAAGGGTAAACGGCGGATCCGTGATGGCCGAGACGAGCCGGTTTTAGCTCTGAGCCGCATCTCCGGCATTAACTTCGAATTTTGCTCACTTAACCACCAATTTCGCGGGGATTTTAAATTTTTGAACCTAAGGTCGCCTCTCCCGATACGGGAAGCCGATGCGGTCCAATGCCCAGCTCGAGGCGGGATCTGACGATTCGAACTGAGGAGGGAAATATGTTGTCCGATCACGAAGTCCTGCGTGCCGCAGACCAGATGGTGCACGAATTCGGCGACAATGCCGAGCTCCAGGCCGTCAAATACGCCGATCTGATGCTCGGGCACAGCAACCGGGCCGCGCTTCTGGTCTGGGCGCGCATCTGGCGCACGATCGCGGAGAAATGCCCGGCCCAGACCGGCTTACCGCATTGACGGGTCGCCCCAGCCCGCTCTCCGGTTCACGCTCTGGCCGGCAAGCAGCCCGGGGTTCAGTTCCAGATTTGCTGCAAATCCCCAAGCTCGGAAGCCGGCGCCCAAATCCGCGAACTGGGTCGGCAATTCGAGCAGGCGGTACAACACTAATGCGGTCCCCGAATTGGTCTGCAGCTCCGCCTTGCCGCCCTGGAATAGCACATTGCGGGTGGTAATGTTGGTACTGACCGGGATATGAAACACGTCGCCCAGCAGGCTGATGGGGCCGTCGTGGATCTCGGCCGACCCCATGAACGGCGCCCCGTCGAGGCGCCCCAACAGCTCAAAAGGACCGACGCTCGAATTGACCTCGGGTATTCGCGCCAGCGGCGTCGCGGTGGTAGCATAGACGCCGCCGAGCCAAAGATAGGGCGTTATAAGGACCTGCGGATGCCCGAGGCTGCCCGAGTCTTGCGCGCAGGCCGCATGCAGCCCGGACGCAATTCCGGCAATGCTTGCGATGATCGCAAGGACGAGTTTGCGGGTTTGTCGCATGATGGCGTCTCCTTGAAACAAGGGCTGGTCCTTCACCGGGGCAAGAGCTGCACCAATGGCTACTCGAACGAAAAGACACGTTTCCAGTCGTTCGCCATGCTGATAACCACCCAGCCCTGTTTCATGGCTTCATCGTACAAGGCCTGGGTGAAGGTGCCGACCTTGGTGTCGGGCAGCCCGAGCGCCGGACCGTAGGCGTATTCGCGCTTTGCATCGTCGTGCAACACGAGCATCGCGAGCCGCGCGCCGTTGCCGGCCTTCGTGTACTCCAGCATCTGCCGGTCGCCGGTCGAGTTGCCGAACGCGGCATAAGGCTGGCGTCCGATCATCAGGTGGATGCCCTCCGGTTTGCCGGCGTTGTTGTCGTTTAGCAGCAGCTTCGGATCCTTGGTCAGAAATGGCCGGCCGCTCTTATCATAGCCGTAGCTTGTGCCGCCGGCGCTGCCGACCACATGCTCGGGTGGAATGCCGTACACCTCTTCGGAGTACACCCGGACGAAATCCTGGCCGCCGCCGGTGACGATGTAGGTCCTGTAACCGTTAGCGCGCAGGTATTTCAGCACCTCGATCATCGGCAGGTAGGTGAGTTCGGTGTAGGGCCGCCTCCAGCGGGGGTCCCTGGCGGTATCGAGCCACGTCTTAACCTCGGCTTGGAACTCGTCGACACTCATCCCGGTCAGCGTGGCGGCGGCAATCTTGACGAGATCGTCGATCGAGAGCTTCGCGATCGCCTCGCGGTTGCCTGACAGCACGGTCTTGAACGGCTCGACCTTCGCGAGCTCCGGCTTCGCCTTCACGACCGCCGGCACCCGGTCCAGGCAGTAGACCACCTGCTGTAGATTGGGTGCTCGACCCATAGTGTGCCGTCCTGATCGAAGGTGGCAATGCGGTCCGCCGACGGCACGAACTGCGGCGCCGACTGGTCAGTGGTCGCGTTCACGAACTCGACGATCGCCTGTTTGGCGGCACCATCGTTCCATGAGGGGAGCGGATCGGTTTGCGCGAGAGCCCGCGTGCCTGGCGCGAGACCGACGGTGGCCGCAAGCACGAAAACGAAGAGAACGCGGAAATGCCATTTCATGGCAGCCTCGTCAGCATAACGTCCTCTTCTATGATGCGGGGCGAAGCAGGCCGTCGGCATCGGTCCGAGGATCGACGTGGTTAGCATCAACACGAAGACTGCATGGAGAAATGGGCGTTTGATCAAGCGCGGTGCCTGCGGTGATCTCGCCCGTCGACGATTTCAAAGTTTCTTACCCAAGGTGCCCTCGATCAGGTCGAATTGGACCTTCGCAGCGGAGGTTGATCGCACGAATGCGATCAGTTCACGCCAAGGGTCGAGGACGCGATCGAGCCCGGTGATGAAGGCCACCACGATACCGATCTCGGTTTTTCCGTTCAGGACCATGATCCCGCCGGCGAAAAGCAGTGCGAAGACACCCACCGACTGCATTGAACTGACCAAAAGTTTCAGCCCAAACTTGAGCTTAAATACCCGCCGGCGCACACCATAAATCGTTTCGAATGCTTTGCCGGCCTGGCTTTTAAGAGAACTGTCGGCTTCGCCGCCGCCCCGGATATTGTCGACGACCAAGTCACCGGCGTGGCGCAACGTTCGCACACGCTCCCTGACCTGTGCGTTTATGCGGCGCTGGATCAGCGGGACGATGACAACCTGCGGAACGGCGATGAACAAGACGACCAGCCCGAGACGAGGCTCGGTGTACAGCATGTAACTTAATACGCTGAGCAGAGTCCCCGCTTGGACTATTGGGGTTGAAATGCAGTCACCGACAAACTTCCCCACCACTTCCGCTTCGGTGGAGATCATAGTAACTACTGTTCCCGATCTGTCTATTGCTTTCTCACCGAGCGTTTCGTTTCGCCCGCGAGGCGAGCCGCTGCTGAAGATTTCTTCGCGAAGGGACCGGATCATGGACTCTCCGAGTCCTGAGCTTTTGATATTCACAATGTATTTGAGGCCACCGATGCCCAGTGCCGCAATCAGATAACCTCCGCATAGCCAAGCCAGGCGCTCGGCTCTCTCGTGCCCAGCGAGGGTATTTATAATATGACGCTGCAGTTCGAGCGGCGCGGTCGCCAGCACGGCAGCGATGATCGCCACGATGATCAGGACAACCTGATGTGACGCCGATGACCGCCACACATAACCGTATAATTCACTCATCGGGGTCCTCCAAGGCCGCTCATCGCGGAAAGAGAAGTTGAACCTGAAAGCGAAGCGCCCAACGCGGTCCTGCAGCCCGACGTTGATCGGCGTGCGCCAATCTGGCGCAGTTACCGCCCGATCGCCTTCAGATAAGCTGCTTCATCTTCCACGCGCTGAACGCAGATTGCGTGGCACGCCCAGTAATTACCGAGGTTCGTCACCACACACAGGGCACATTTCAAGTCCGGCGATGTCCGAGCTACTGGCCGCAGTGTCCGGATTGGGCTGGGCACATCCAACGAGAAGTGCACCCATGGCTCCTACGATCAGAGCGAACCGCCCAATACGTTCTTCGGTCACTACTTGCTCCCTCTTTCGCCCGCCAGCGTCGCTCCCGCTTGGGATTTAAAAGTTGGGCCCTTCTTGGCTCAGAGCCCGCCTCAGCATCAGGTGCCGGGGCCGGCGAAGGTAAGCTCGACGCGGCGGTTCTGGGCGCGCCCCTGCGGCGTATCATTCGGAGCGACCGGGTCGGCATCGCCAAGGCCTCGCGCCGAGACGAGGGTCGGATTGACCCCGTGGGAGACTAGGAAATTGGCGACGGTCTGAGCCCTTTTCAGCGAAAGCTGCTGGTTGTTGTCGACCCCCTGCTGGCGTAGCTCGGGGCCGACCGGAACGTTGTCCGTATAGCCAGTCACGATGATCGTGGTCTGCACGAAGGGCGCAAGGACCGGGGCCATCTCGGAGATCGTCTGGGCCGCCGCGGGGGGCATCTGCCAGCTGCCGGACGGGAACAGCAGATCGCTGTTCACGGCGACTTTGATCGCTCCCTGCAACCGGGTGATGTGCACCTGCTGCGACGCGATCTCGCCCGAGAGCCGCTGATTGAGCTGGTTGTAATCGTTTTCGAGTGCGTTGTACTGCTGCGCCGGCACGCAGGCCGACAGGACCAGTGCGATCAGGGGGATGGCAGTCACCCAGTGGCGGCAATGCGGCTCAGACGTAACCTCATCATTCTTCTCCTCTTTGCTGATGTGAACGCTTAGAATTTCCCTGGTCAGTCGCCCGCCATTCCTCCGACGCCGACGCCGGTGACCTTGCCCGCATTATCGAAGCCGAACAGCAGGCTGGTAGCGTCCCCGCGCGGGAAAACGAACTTCACGACGTAGAAGGTCTGCTCGCCGATTTTCCGGGTTTGCACGATTTCGGCGCGCAGCGGCGATGCCCCGTACTCATCAAGGGCGTGGGACATCTCCTTGACGGCGTCGTCGGTCACCTGGGGGCGGCACCATTCGCTGATCTTGCGCCGGTTTCGCAGAGCCGTGGAGGAAGACCCCGATCAGCCGCTTTACATACCGGAGCTTTGTGCGGCGATCCGGGTCTCGGACCGGACGTTGCGGCTTTGTTGTCAGGAGCAGCTGGGGATGAGCCCAAAGCGATATTTACTATTGCGCCGGATGCATTTCGCCCGGCGGGCCCTGCATGACGGCTCCCCTGGCACGAGAACGGTGACGGAGATCGCCGCGCAATATGGCTTCTGGCAATTCGGACGGTTCGCCGGCGAGTACAAGGCGCTCTTCGGGGAAGCGCCGTCCGCCACGCTCCATCGCCCGCCGGAGTAGCGATGGGGCTCCGCGGTCGCATTTCTGGCATTTCTGCCAAAACTGAATAGACCCCCGATCTAGCCTGCCACCACAATTGTCAGGCCTTCGGCACGTGCCAGAGAGCAGTCGTCGCACTCGTTGAGGGGAAATGACAGATGAAGGCACGACATCCCAGATCGGGAGGCTCGGCGTAATCGCCACTGGGTTCTCGCTGACCGCGTCCGCGGTGCTGGCGCAGGCTCCAGCTCCCGCTCCCAGCCCGGCGCAACCGCAGCAGCAAAGACCGAACATTGTCATGCTGATGACGGACGACACCGGCTGGAACGATTTCGGCGCCTATTCGGGCGGAGGCGCTAGCCTTGGCCATCCGACGCCGAATGTCGATCAAATCGCCAAGGAGGGTGCCGTCTTTACGAACTGGTACGGACAGGCGAGCTGCACCGCGGGCCGCGCCTCGTTCATCACCGGGCGCCTTCCCATCCGCTCGGCGCTGTCGATCGTGGTGGCCCCGGGTGACGAGAACTACCTGCGAAAGGGGAGACGCCGACGATCGCCGAATTCTTCCAGAAGAACGGCTACACGACGTACTTTTCGGGCAAGTGGCATCTCGGCGACAAGCCCGTGGCCTACCCGATCGAGCACGGCTCCGTGAACTTATTCAATAGCCTACCGTTTCACCTCTTCATTGATCAACAACGGCAGCGAATATCACAGAAAGTTCACACGCGCCTGGGTGGCCGGTCCAACGCGAGATGGGCCATTCCCGGGCGTAAACTCCGCAGCAAGGTGGCGGATGGCAGTTCGCCGAACAGCACGCGATAGTTGGCTGCAAAACGCCCAAAGCCGCGGAACCCGTAGCGCCGAGCGACCGCCGATATGCTCGCCGCATCGGGGTCGCCGTTGCGCAGCGCGCGATGGACCAGCTGCATCCGCCGGCGGCGCACATACTCGGTCGGGCTCATGCCGAGCTGTTCCTTGCAGCAAATGCGCAAGGCTGGCGCCGACACGCCGAGCGCCGCGCAGATTTCGGCCATCCGAAGAGACCGATCCGGCTGAGTTTCCAGCAGAGCCTCGAAGCGGATCGCGAGAGCCTGGTGTTGACGCGTGCCAGCCGCAGCCTCGATCGCCGAGCCTTTGGAGAGGCACTCGACCAGGGCCTCGATCAGTTGCTGCTCCAGCCCGTGCGCCGTTTCGGCACCGATGAACACCGGCGACCGACTTTCGACCGCGCCGATGGCAACCGAATGGAGGTGGCGCAAATGCCTCCTCATCGCCGGCCGCAGCAACAACCATCGAGCGGCCGAGGGGATAGTAAATACGGTCCCGGTCAAGGCGCGGCCATAGCGAACGAGCTCCGGGACCGGCAGCCAGATCGAGCCCCAGCGGCTGGGCCCGTCGGTTCGCGTGTGCAGGCTCTGACCGGCCCCGAGGGTCATGATGTCGCTGGTTCGCATTGTGATCCCGCCCCAAATCGGGGGTGGTCCACTGCCGTACGGCACTAAAACCAGGATCATGTCGGCCGGCACGGCGACGAGCGCGATCCGCGGCAGGTATTCCTCGGCAGCCGACAGCCGGAGGCGATGCAAGGCGACCTGGGTCAGCCGCGCGCGAAACGCGCCGGGTCCGGTGACGAGGAGGCCGAGGCAGCCCTCCTCGCGCAACGCGGCCTCGAAATCCTCCGCTTCGCTGAATACCGAGGTAACGCTACCCGGCATCTTTCTTCACCCTGCTTGGCCTGCAGCCGGGCTCGCTGAGCTACAGGGCCGGCATGGGGATCAAGTCTGTAGGGGAAGCGGGGGCTCGGCTATCCAATTTCGGCAAAAACGGGGCCTATCGAGTTCGGAAGTCAGCGAGCCCATCGGGTAAGGCCTTGGGCGTCAGAACCGAAAGGTGCCGGCGAAGAGCGGCCCCCTCATATGGACGTTGAAGCCCAGATTGCCGTTGCTTGACGTATAGTCAAAGTTGAGGCTGCGATAACCCAGGTGGAGGTTGATCCACGAGTTGAGGGCGTAGTCGACTGTGCCGATCACCTGCCAGTCGGTATGCGCCCCCAGGTCGAAACCGCCGACATCGCCATAGGCGCTCAGGCCGAACCCGTTGCCGAAATCGAAGTGATATCGTCCGCCGATCAGCGGGTCGCCCCAGCCCGCTCTCCGGTCCACGCTCTGGCCGGCAAGCAGCCCGGGGTTCAGTTCCAGATTTGCTGCAAATCCCCAAGCTCGGAAGCCGGCGCCCAAATCCGCGAACTGGGTCGGCAATTCGAGCAGGCGGTACAACACTAATGCGGTCCCCGAATTGGTCTGCAGCTCCGCCTTGCCGCCCTGGAATAGCACATTGCGGGTGGTAATGTTGGTACTGACCGGGATATGAAACACGTCGCCCAGCAGGCTGATGGGGCCGTCGTGGATCTCGGCCGACCCCATGAACGGCGCCCCGTCGAGGTGCCCCAACAGCTCAAAGGGGCCGACGCTCGAATTGACCTCGGGTATTCGCGCCAGAGGCGTCGCGGTGGTGGCATAGACGCCGCCGAGCCAAAGGTAGGGCGTGACAAAGATCTGGGGATGCCCGAGGCCGTCCAAATCTTGCGCTCCGGCGGGATGGGTTGTCGCTCCGATCACGGCCAAGCTAACGGCAAAGGCCGCCAGCGCTGCTCGGGCAAGCTTGCAGAGCCGCCGCGTTAATCCGCGGCGCGCGCCCCGCGGCGGCGGAGTATCCTCGGACACGGATTTCCCCCTCTTTGCTGGTTCAGGAAGCGCTGCGTCGAGCCGTAGAGACGCCGGATGGCGAACTAGCCCACCCCCGATCGACAAAAAACATCCGCGGCAGCCTCCCTTCGCCGATCGCCTCGTCGAGGACGCCCCAAGCGATATAAGGAATGAGCACCAGCAGCATGATGATATAGCCGGCGAGGGTCTCGTACAGCTTGGCGCCAGTGAGTTCGCCGAGCGAGGTAGCGGCCGACTGGTGGTGGAACAGGCCGACGACGACTTCCTCGATGATGGTCAGGACGATCAGCAACACAAGGAAAGCGAACGATTTGTGCAGCGTCGGCCAGATCAGCGGGCGGTCATTGAAGCGCTCGCCTATCGCGGCACGGCCGATCAGCATGAATTTCGCCAGCACAAGGGCTTTGACGATAGCAATGCCCCACGGGACGAAGCTGACGCCCGCGCCGTGCAGCACCGCGGCCTTCAATAGGATCACCGCCCCAAGGGTGACGTAGAGGTAAGCGGTGAGGATCGCGAGTTCCTTGAATTCGTGCACGGCCCGTTGTCCCAGCGTCGCCTTCGCGGTTGCTTCGGTTGCCATTGTGCTCTCCTGCCGCGTGGTGCCACGGAATTGGGTGGCCAGTGACTCCCAGACTGCCTTGCCCCGTCTGGAAACGCGAATTCAAATCCGGGCTCGCCTCATGTCTCCCTTATATTGGCTGAATGGCGGGCCCACTCGTGGGTACCCGCCCAGTGCTATCAGCCCGGCGCTAGTATGGTCTGCGGACGACTGCGGCCCCATTCGGCCCGGCGCATCCCGCCCGGTAGACCCCCTTGGCGCAGGTGACCGCGGGTTTGGCGTGGTACCGTGGGGCCGGCTTGCGGACGACAGCCGCCCCATTGGGGCCGACGCATCCCGCTCGATAGACGCCATTGGCGCAAGCGGCGGCGTGGCTCTGATGAGCGAGAGCGAGGGTGCCAAGCCCAACCGTGACGGCGAGTACAACGTATTTCATATCGAATCACCTCGGGATCAAGGTTTGGCCGCCCAGCAGTTGCGGGAGACGGCCGTCTGGCAGCAGACGTTCAGGTTATGCAGCGATTCCAAAGGAAATTGACTGCTGGGAAACCAGCCGCTGATTCGCCACCCCGGACGAAGCGTCATCGATTTAACTCAACTGGCGTGAGAGCGCCAGCGAACCTCGCCTTCGGCCGGCTTGGGGTCAGGCGCCGGGGCCTCCAGCACGATCTCGATGCGGCGGTTTTGCGCCCGGCCGTCCGGCGTGTCGTTCGGCGCGACTGCATGCGTATCGCCGAACCCCTTGGCCGAGATGATGTTGGGGCTGACACCCTGGGAACTCGAGATACGCGACGACGTTATCGGCGCGGCGTGAAGACAGGTCGATGTTGCTGGCAATCCCCGCCCTCTGCAACGCAGGCCCGACCTGCAGGTTATCGGTATAGCCGTAAACGACGACTTTTGCGTTCCGCAGATTCTGCAGCTTGGGGACGTATTGGTTAAGCGCTTGCTTCCCGTCGGGGCTGAGCTGATAGCCGCCTTCCGGGAACAACACGTCGCCGGCGAGAACCCATTTTTGCTCCCGCTGCATCTTGGCGAGCTGGGACTGCTCAGTCGCCGACCGGGCGCGCGCCGCCCGAAGCCTCCTGTCCCTGCTTTTCGTAAGCGCTCTGGGAAACGCAAGCTCCCAACATCAGCGCGGTGAGGGAGACAACCCGCGCAGCGGCTGCGAAATCTATTTTCATGGCTCTGTCTCGAATGAGTCGATTGCGACTGGGCGAAGCTTGCCCAGATCGCGAGCCTAGACCGCGGCGTTTTCCGCCCACTATGCGTGCGCGCGCCGCATCCGGGCATCTGTCCCTCGCAAGGTCCGAAAGGTGCGAATTGCCGATCGCAACCATAGATGGGCCCGCCCGCACGACTATGCAGATTTGGCAAATTCGAAAGACGACCGACGATTTCTTCGGACTGTCGGTCCTCGGCTGGCCGCCGCAAAGTTGTCGAGGGCGCGCCTCCTCGAACAGCGAACGGTACGTTACCGAGAAGCGCTCGATGAAACGCGCGGTATACTGGCCGCGGCGATCGCACCAATGCGGCGATCTACTCGGCTGCCACCAGGTAATCCATGGCGGCGGCGACCCCGCCTCTGCCGTGCGGCACGCCGCAGAGTTCGAGCGCCATCTCAACCGCCGCGAGCGAGCCGAGGATCATCGGCTCGTTCAGATCGCCGAGATGGCCGATGCGGAAGACGTGGCCGCGCAGCCGGTCGAGCCCGCCGCCGAGCGATACGTTGAACTTGTCGAGGCAGAGCTGGCGGACTTTGTCGGCGTCATAGCCGTCGGGAACCTGCACGGCAGTGATCGAATCGGATTGGGCCCGCGGGTCGATCGCGAAGATCTCCGGTCCGTCGTTCTGCCGCCAGACGCGCACTGCACGGCGCGTTGCCTCGGCGAGCCGGTGATGGCGGGCAAAGATGTTGTCGAGGCCCTCTTCCTCGATCATGCGCAACGCTTCTTGTAGTCCGTAGAATAGGTGCACTGGCGCGGTGCCGTTCCAATAGGCCTGCGAGGCTTCGCCGAGTAGGCGTCGCCAATCCCAATAGACCCGTGGCAGCTTGGCTTCGGCGCTGGCGGCGACGGCGCGGGTGCTGACCCCGGTGAAGGCCATCCCGGTCGGCAGCATCAGCCCCTTCTGCGAGCCGGCGACCACGACGTCGACGCCCCATTCGTCCATGCGGAAATCCATCGACGCCAGTGACGAGATCACATCGACGAGAAACAGCGCCGGGTGTTTGGCGGCGTCGATCGCGCGCCGCAAGCCGGCGATGTCGTTGAGCACGCCGGTCGAGGTCTCGTTGTGCACCACCAGCACCGCCTTCAGCGCATGCCCGCGGTCCTCGCGCAGCCGGGTTTCGAGCTTCGCCGGGCTAACGGCGCTGCGCCAGTCGTTGGCCAACGTTTCGACTTCGAGCCCGAATGCTTCGGCGCGCATGCCCCAGTTCAGCGAGAAATAGCCGCTTTCGACGACCAGCACCTTGTCGCCCGGCGAGAACAGATTGACCAGCGCCGCCTCCCAGGCGCCGTGTCCGGAGGCGGTGTAGGCGAGAACCGTCTGGCCGGTCTTGAACACCCGCTTCAATCCGGCAAAGCATTCTTCGGCGATCGCCTTGAACTGCGCAGCGGTGAAGTCGATCGCCCCGCGATCCATCGCCCGCAGGACGCGTTCCGGGATGTTGGTCGGCCCGGGATTTTGATAGAAATGGTACCCACGACTGACCGGCATCTTCAATCTCCAGTTCCTTTCCGTGCGCCGCCTCTTATACGGCGGGCGCGTCCGACCCGCGTCCTGCTCAGGGTTAGCGACTGGTATTACCAAAAGCCAAAGAGGCAGGCGTGACGCCTGCCTCTTTATCGATAGTCGGTTCCTCCCTAAACTCGGGCCGGCATCCCTGCCTGCACGAAAATTGATCATACTCATGCGGGTGGGCCGCCGTCACGCGAATTTTAAGGAAATTTGTGGGGAGACCGCCGCTTCCGCGAACCGGCCGGCGGGTCGATGGACACGCCCCGTTCTCTTGCCTAGAGTGCGCCGCCCGTTGGCCGGGGTGAGGTTTGATGCGTCTTTCCGAATATTTCCTGCCGCTGCTTCGTGAGAACCCGAGCGAGGCGCAGATCGTCTCGCACCGGCTGATGCTGCGCGCCGGAATGATCCGCCAGTCGAGCGCCGGCATCTATTCCTGGCTGCCGCTCGGCCTGCGCGTCCTCAAAAAGGTCGAGCAGATCGTGCGCGAGGAGCAGGACCGCGCCGGGGCGCAGGAGATCCTGATGCCGACGATGCAGCCGGCCGAGCTGTGGCGCGAGAGCGGGCGCTACGACGATTACGGCAAGGAGATGCTGCGCATCCGCGACCGGCACGAGCGCGAGATGCTGTACGGGCCGACCAACGAGGAGCAGGTCACCGAGATCGTCCGCGCCGCGATCAAGAGCTATCGCGACCTGCCGAAGATCCTCTATCACATCCAGTGGAAATTCCGCGACGAGGTGCGGCCGCGCTTCGGCGTGATGCGCGGGCGCGAATTCCTGATGAAGGACGCCTACAGCTTCGACCTCGACTTCGCCGGAGCGCGGCATTCCTACAACAAGATGTTCGTCGCCTATCTACGCACCTTCGCGCGGATGGGGCTGAAGGCCATCCCGATGCGCGCCGACACCGGGCCGATCGGCGGCGATCTCAGCCACGAATTCCACATCCTCGCCGATACCGGCGAAAGCGCCGTTCATGTCCATGCGGATTTCATCGACACGGATTGGCAGGAGTTCGACAGCGTCGGCTGGGAAGCGTCTGCTCTGCAACAAGTCGTCGACCACTACACCGGCATCTATGCCGCGACCGACGAAATGCACGATCCGGCGATGCCGCCGCGCAGTACCGGCGACAAGATCGTGAGCAGCGCGCGGCATCGAGGTCGGCCAGATCTTCTATTTCGGCGCCAAGTATTCGAGGCCGATGGGCGCCGTGGTCACTGGCCCGACGGCGAGGCGGTCGCGCTCGAGATGGGCTCCTACGGCATCGGCGTGTCGCGCCTCGTCGGCGCGCTGATCGAGGCGAACCACGACGATGCCGGGATCATCTGGCCGCCGAGCGTCGCGCCGTTCCGCGTCGGCCTGATCAATCTGCGTCCGGCCGACAAGCGCTGCCGCGAGGCCGCCGACGAGCTTTACGGCAAATTGCTCGCCGCCGGGGTCGAGGTGCTCTACGACGACCGCGACGAATCCCCGGGCGCGAAATTCGCGACGATGGATCTGATCGGCCTGCCGGGGCAACTCGTCATCGGCCCGCGCGGCCTTGCCGCCGGCACGGTCGAGATCAAAGATCGCCGCTCGGGCGAACGGCGCGACGTCTCGACCGAAGCGGCCCTTAATCAGCTGAGTGCCCCTCACCCCCCTCCCTAACCTCCCCGGCCTGCGGGGGAGGTTAGGGTGGAGGCAAGCGGAGCGAAGAAGGGGTTCGCCTAGTGGAGGTCCGGTGATCTTCGGCGCGTTCGAGCGGATGGTGGCGTTCCGCTATTTGCGGGCGCGGCGGCAGGAAGGGTTCGTTTCGGTCATCGCGATCTTTTCGCTGCTCGGCATCGCGCTCGGCGTCGCGACCCTGATCATCGTCATGTCGGTGATGAACGGGTTTCGCGCCGAGCTGCTCGCCCGCATCCTCGGGCTCAACGGCCATCTCGGGGTTTACGCGCGAGCGGCGGGCTCCCCGATTTCGATACGGCCGCGCAAAAGGTCCGCGAGATACCTGGGGTCGTCACGGGTCACCCCGATCGTCGAGGGTCAGGTCATGGCGACCTCGCAGGCCGGTGCGGCGGGCGCGCTGGTGCGCGGCATCCGGCCTGACGATTTGCGCTCATGCCGCTGCTGGCGGACCACATCATCCAGGGCTCGCTCGCCGATTTCAGCGACGATGGCGTCGCGGTCGGCGACCGACTGGCGCGGCGGCTCGGGGTCGCCGTCGGCGGCCCGATCACCTTGCTCTCGCCGGAAGGGCACCGCCACCGCTTTCGGCACGATGCCGCGGATCAAGACCTACCATGTCGTCGCGCTGTTCAATGTCGGCATGTACGAATACGACAACAGCTTCATCTACATGCCGCTCGACGCGGCGCAGCTGTTCTTCCGCCTGCCCGACGCGGTCTCCAGCCTCGAAGTCTTCGTCGCCGACCCCGACCGGGTGCGCGAGCAGCGCCGGCTGATCGCCGCGGCACTCGCCGGCCGGGTGCGCATCGTCGACTGGCAGCAGGCCAATTCGAGCTTCTTCAACGCGGTCGAGATCGAGCGCAACGTCATGTTCCTGATCCTGACACTGATCATCGTCGTCGCCGCGTTCAACATCATCTCCAGCATGATCATGATGGTGAAGGACAAGGGGCGCGACATCGCGATCCTGCGCACGATGGGCGCCTCGCGCGGCATGATCCTGCGCATCTTCATGCTGAGCGGCGCCAGCATCGGCGTCATCGGCACCGTCGCCGGCTTTATCCTCGGCGTCGTCTTCACCGACAACATCGAAGCGATCCGCCAATTCATCCAAAGGATCATCGGCACCGATCTGTTTTCCGCCGAGATCTATTTCTTCACCCGCATTCCGGCGCGCATCGACACCGGCGAGGTCGCCGCCGTCGTGATCATGGCGCTCGCCCTCTCGTTTCTCGCGACGCTCTACCCGTCCTGGCGCGCGGCGCGGCTCGATCCGGTCGAAGCTCTGCGCTACGAGTGATTCTGCAATGCCGGCCGGAGCGGCGCTCGAACTGCGGGATGTGCGCCGCGTCTTCCGGCTAGGCCGGAACCGAGCTGCCGGTGCTGAACGGCGTCGATCTCGCCTTGCGGCCCGGCGAGATCGTGGCGCTGGTCGGTCCCTCGGGCGCCGGCAAATCGACATTGCTGCATGTCGCCGGATTGCTCGAGCGGCCCGATGGCGGCGCGGTGCTGATCGGCGGCGAGGATTGCGGCAGCTCTGCCGGACGAGCGGCGCACATTGTTGCGGCGCTCGGACGATCGGCTTCGTCTACCAGTTCCATCATCTGCTGCCGGAATTCTCGGCGCTCGAAAACGTCATGCTGCCGCAGATGATCGCCGGCGTCGCGCGCCGCCGGGCGCGCGGCAAAGCGGCGGAGCTGCTCGACCGCGTCGGGCTCGCGCCGCGCATCCGCCATCGCCCGGCGCGGCTGTCGGGCGGCGAGCAGCAGCGCGTTGCGATCGTCCGCGCTCTCGCCAACGACCCCCAGATCCTGCTGGCCGACGAGCCGACCGGCAACCTCGACCACGCGACCGGCGACAGTGTGATGAGCACACTGCTCGACCTCGTGCGCCATACCGGCCTTGCGGCGCTGATCGCGACCCACAACCTCGAACTCGCGCGCCGCCTCGACCGCATCGTCGCGCTCGAAGACGGGAGATTGCACCCGCTCGGTTGAACTGGAATAAAAAAGAGCGGCGCCGAGGCAGTAATGAATCCTCGACGCCGCAGCTGCATTCGGCTTGGCCGGGAGACGAGAGCCAAGCCCGCCGGCATCATGGCAGGCAACGGTAAGCGGGCGGTTAACGGCGGGGCGCAATCTGCGATGCGCCAGGGGTGCCGAGCGCGGCGATGCGGGTGACGGCGAATCCAAGCTTCGAGCCACAGCCGCTCGACTCGACAATCAGTGGCTCATTTCTTGAGTTTTCGGCCGCCGGGCTGACGCGCATCGCCGGATATGCGATGCTGGCGGGATGCCGCTCGCCGATTTCGTCCACCTGCGCGTTCATACCGCCTATTCGCTTTCAGCCGGTGCGATCAGGATCAAGGAGCTGGCCGGCCTGTGCAAGGCCGAACGGATGCCGGCTGTCGCGATCACCGACAGCGGCAACTTGTTCGGCGCGCTCGAATTCGCCACGACCTGCAGCGCCGCGGGAATACAGCCGATCATCGGCTGCGAGGTCGCGCTCGAGCGCGACAATCCGGAGGGAGGCAGCCGGCTCGGCCGCGCGCTATCCGAGCCCGACCGGATCGTGCTGCTGGTGCAGAGCGAGGCGGGATATCGCAACCTCCTGCGGCTGGTGAGCCAGTCCTATCTCGCCGGAGAATCGCCGAGCGAGCCGTCGATTAGCCTTCGCGACCTGGCCGGAGCCAGTGATGGGCTGCTCTGCCTGGCGGGCGGTTCGAGGGGCCCCGTCGGGCGCCTTCTCGCCGAGGGGCAGGCCGAAGCCGCCGAGGCGATGCTGCGCGAACTCGCGGCGGCATTCCCGAACCGGCTCTATGTCGAGCTGATGCGCCATGGCACCGCCGACGAGACCCGATCCGAGCCGGGCCTCATCGAACTGGCGTACCGTCACGGTTTGCCATTGGTCGCGACCAACGATGTCTATTTCCCCGACCGCGACTTCTACGAGGCTCATGACGCGCTGCTCTGCATCGCGCAGGGTACCGTCGTGGCCGATGCGGACCGCAAGCGGCTGACGCGCTCGCCATTATTTCCGCCCCGCAGCGGAAATGCGGGAGCTCTTTGCCGACCTGCCCGAGGCCTGCGACAACACGCTCGTAATCGCGCAGCGTTGCGCCTTCATCCCGCAGCCCCGCCAGCCGATCCTGCCAGCCTTTACGACCGACGCAGACAGCGACGAGGAGACGGCGCTGCGCCGCGCCGCCGCGGCCGGGCTCGACGCCCGGCTTACGGCGCTGGGCGTGGAAGAGGAGGCATCCGTCAAGCCGTACCGCGAGCGGCTCGACTTCGAGCTCGATACGATCATCGGAATGGGATTTGCCGGCTACTTCCTGATCGTCGCCGACTTCATCCAATGGGCGAAGCGCCAGGGCATCCCGGTCGGTCCCGGGCGCGGCTCGGGCGCCGGCTCGGTCGTCGCCTGGGCGTTGACGATCACCGATCTCGACCCGCTGCGCTTCGGCCTCCTGTTCGAGCGGTTCTTAAACCCCGAGCGGGTGTCGATGCCGGATTTCGACATCGATTTCTGCCAGGACCGGCGCGACGAGGTGATCCGCTACGTCCAGCAGAAATACGGCCGCGACCGCGTCGCGCAGATCATCACCTTCGGCAAGTTGCAGGCCCGCGCCGTATTGCGCGACGTCGGCCGGGTGCTCGCGATGTCCTACGGCCAGGTCGATCGCCTGTGCAAGCTGGTCCCGAACAACCCGGCCCATCCGGTCACCCTCGAAGAGGCGATCGCCGCCGAGCCGGCTCTGCAGCAGCAGCGCGACACCGACGAGAGCGTTGCCAGGCTGATCACGATCGCCCTCAAGCTCGAAGGCCTCTACCGGCACGCCTCGACGCATGCCGCCGGGGTGGTGATAGGCGATCGCCCCCTGACCGAGCTCGTGCCGCTCTACCGCGACCCGCGCTCCGACATCCCGGTCACTCAGTTCAACATGAAATGGGTCGAGCTGGCGGGGCTCGTAAAGTTCGACTTCCTCGGCCTCAAAACCCTGACGGTGTTGGCGCGGACCCTCGAGTTGCTCGCTGCCCGCGGCGTTGAGCTCGATTTGTCGGCATTGCCGCTCGACAACCCCGCCGCCTACGAGCTCCTGGCGCGCGGCGACACGGTCGGGGTGTTCCAGGTCGAAGGCGCCGGCGTGCGGGACATGCTGAGAAAGCTGCGCCCGGACCGGTTCGAGGACATCGTCGCCGCCAATGCGCTCTACCGGCCGGGGCCGATGGAGAACATCCCGCGATATATCGCGGTAAAGCACGGCGAAGAGGAGCCCGATTACCTGCACCCGGCGCTCGAGGAGATTCTCAGGGAAACCTATGGCGTCATGACCTACCAGGAGCAGGTCATGCAGATCGCCCAGGTGCTTGCTGGTTACAGCCTCGGCAGCGCCGATCTGTTGCGCCGCGCGATGGGCAAGAAGATCCCCTCTGAGATGGAGGCGCAGCGCCAGCTGTTCTTCGAAGGGGCGGCGGCGCGCGGGGTCGAGCGCGCCAGGGCCGAACTGATCTTTGATCAGATGGCTAAGTTTGCCGGCTACGGCTTCAACAAGCCGCACGCCGCGGCCTACGCGCTCGTGACTTACCAGACGGCCTACCTGAAGGCCAATTACCCGGTCGAGTTCCTCGCCGCGCTGATGACGTTGGACCTGGGCAATACCGATAAGCTCAATGTCTTCCGGCAGGAATTAAACCGGCTGGGCATTCGGCTCTTGCCGCCGGACGTCAACCGCTCGGAAGTGACTTTCGCGGTCGAGCTCGATCCCAAGGCTGGCAAACCCGCGATCCGCTATGCGCTCGCCGCAGTCAAGGGGGTTGGTGCGCAGGCCATGGCCGAGCTCGTCGCCGAGCGCGCCGCACGCGGCCGCTTCAAGGATCTCGCCGACTTCTCGCGGCGCCTCGACGCCAAGAGCTTCAATCGCCGCCAGTTCGAAAGCCTCGCCAAGGCCGGCGCCTTCGACAGCCTCAATCCGAACCGTGCGCAGACCTTTGCCGCGGCGGAGCAATTGCTGCGCCAGGCGAGCCTCGCGGCCGAGGAGCGCGAGAGCCGCCAGGAGAGCCTTTTCGCGGGCATCGATCCGAGCTTTGCGCCACGCCCGTCATTGCCATTGGTTTCCGACTGGCCGCCGGTCGAGCGGCTGCAGCACGAATTCGCGGCGATCGGCTTTTATCTATCGAGCCATCCGCTCGACCCCTACGGCAAGAGCCTCGAGCGCGCCGGCATCATTCGCTGGACCGATCTGCCGGCCGGCCTCGCGGCAAACCCGACCAACCGCTTCCGGCTGGCCGGCATCGTGATCGGCCGCAAGGAGCGCACTTCGGGCCGCGGCAACCGTTTCGCGTTCGTGCAGATGTCCGATCCGAGCGGCACCTTCGAGGTAACGCTGTTCTCGGAAATATTGCGGGAGGCCCGCGCCCTGCTCGATTCCGGTCAGCCATTGGTCGTCACGGTCGATGTGCGCAGCGAAGAAGAAAACCTGCGTCTGACCGTGCAGAAAATCGAACCACTCGACACGGTGGTCGCCCTCGCGGCAGCGGGCCTGCGGGTGTTCGTCGGCGAAGCCCGCGCGCTCTCCACCCTAAAAAGCGTCATCGCCCGCGAAGCCGGCGGCCGCGGCCGCGTCACCGTCGTCCTCGACCTCCCGGCCCGCGAGGTCGAAATCGCCATCCCCGGCGGCTTCAAAGTCGACCCCCGAACCCGCGCCGCCGTCAAATCCCTCCCCGGCATCATCGACGTGCACGATATTTGATGCACAGCCCGCGCTGCTTTATCCTCTGACAGCGCGTTTCAGTTGTGTGGAGACATCAAGTACGCAAACTAAACCGCCTAGAGACTGGCCTGCTAAAGTGAGAAGATTTCTTGCTGCCAGCCCTTGAAGTACATGATCGACTACGGCTATCGGAAAACCAAGCCCCCAGGAGATCGACTTATTATCAGATCGCACATTATTTACGATGTATACGGAGACTCTCTGCTCAATTTCTGACCAGTTGTTAAATCTCCTCCTCATTACCATGTCTATACCACGATAGCACAAATTGATAACTACGAACTTGCGTGCTTGAGCATGAAAACCTCGAATGTACCCTTCTCGTTCTAAAACATCTAAGGATTTCAGCTAAAGACTGAGGCGTAATGCCGAAATCAGATAGGCGGGTGACGATTTCCTCAGGACCGGCGAAGTTGCGGCCTTGTTCAATGAACCGATCTCCGACAGCGAGGAGTACGATGCTGTCCGTCTGCGCGAGTCCAGGTATTGGAGGTCTGGTAACCTGGCATATCCGGGAGCCGAGCCGATCGGCGGTTTGATCGAGGAGTTGAATAGCATGCGTTCGATTTCATCGGCTTCTTCTTGAGGATGACTTAACTGTTTCACTCGGATATACTTCAGATGACGTATCGGAAGCGGAATATCGCAGTTCTCGATTATTACGGGAATGATCCTAACCTGACGTTCCACCCGAGCTACAAAGGCCGAATCCGACTCCTCGCGTACCCATGGCTTAATGACGCTATATGGCGACGGCACAATCATCGCTGCGTCCGCACTACCAATGCCCTCGTCGAATATTTTACGAACTAGGCTATCCCCCGGGCAGATTTCCCACTGGTCAACCCATACGTCTATCCCTCTACTGCGAAGCGCGGTGGCGAACGATATGACGAACCGCTCTTTGTCCTCAGATGCATGACAGGCGAATACCCGAGGTATTGTTAGGCTCGTCGATATCGTTGCCGCGACCGTTATGATTTGGAATTGACTAAATATAGGATTGACTGTGAACGGTGCGAGAGCAGTGCCACCAACATGTCTTTGCCGCGCGGCAACCGTCACCAATCATGGGTTCTCACCCGCGGCACCGTAATAGTCCCAATAGGTTCATCGCAGGTCCTCGGCGAGGTGATCTGGAGATCTCGCTCGGTCCGACTCAGCAGAAACCAGACGCGGTTTGCATGGGCTTCTTGCGTCCCTCTCGAAGAGGTGCGCGCGAGCCGACCGTTCCCTTCGAGCTCGCGCCACCGCCAAATTCGTGCCCGGCGTCATCGACGTTCACGATATTTCACGCCCTCGAACTCGAGGTACGCGATGCCGGCACCCCAGGCAAACCTGCCTGTTAAGATTGCGCTCGAAGATGGTTCGGGAAGCGCCTACGGCCAATCGGTCGGACAAGATGGGTTGTTAATGCCGCCGCGCTTTCGAGCGGGACGGGGTAGGTCGGCAATGACGCTCTCGGATACAACCGTGTCAGCCGCCGGTCGCGCTGACCCTCGGCGCGAGCAGCGCATCGCCCATGGTGACCTCGCCGCCTGCGACCACCTCGGCGTAGACGCCCATGTTGATGTGGCCGAAGGCGCGTCCGAGGGCGGCGACGATGTCGAGGTCGCGTTCCGCGGTGGCGGGATTGACCTGGGTTGCCGCACATCTGGTGATCGGCGAGACAACCCGTAGCCGCGCGGCTCCCAGGGTGATTTCGGAGCCGATCCAGTCGTGCTCGCGCCACGCCGACGCCCCATCGAAATAGACGTTCGCGCGAAACCGGATCGGATCGACCGACGCGCCCATCGCCGCTTCGAGCGCGGCGATGCTCGCGCGGTTGATCAGAGAGATGTATTTGTCGGTCGCCGCATTCGGTTTGCGGCGCGCATCGGCAAAGGCATGCCCGGGAGCCTCGACGACGCGCAGCGGTCCATCCACGGCGGGCCCGAGGAAATTGACGAAAAATTCTGCGACCAGCCTGCACCCCTCGGTCTCGGTAATCCGCGCGCGCAACAACACCCGGCCGTTCTCAGCAATCGTCAAGACACCGCTTTTCGCGTCGAAGCGGGTCTGCAACTGGGCGAGCTTTTCGTCGCGCATCAGCATGATGAAATGGATCTTCGACAGCCATTCCGGGTGCTGCGGATCAAAGGGCGTCGAGCCGAGCGCGATCGCAAAGCGCCGATCGTGCGGCAGGCGTTCGCCTGGGATGAGCGCCACGCGGTCCAATCTTTCGGCGCTCAGGCCCTTTACCGGGTAGCGGTAGATCGCGGCAACGGTGGCGCCCATCCCGGCAGCCTACCTTTTACCTGTCGGATCGACAGCAAATGCCGCCCGATGAGAATCCCGACGCCGGACCGCAAAATCGCCGTAATGCCATGGTATAGGTTGCATCGAGAGAAGACGGACTAAAGAGTGGCGGGATCGATGCGGTCAACGCGATTTGCTGTTAGTACGGCGGAGAACAGCCAGGATCAGCGATCGGGTTTGCTGTTAAATCGCCTTCAGTACGGCCAGAAAGCAAGGATTCCGCGGCGTTCTCGGCGCATTTGGCTGTTCTCTCGCTGCATTTAACAGCGACATCAGCGACGCGGTTGGCTCCTGCACACCAACGGCGGCGCGCCGTCACGTTCGAGTGATCGGCGCGGCGAACTTCGACAGCGCATCGTTTGCTGATAGGTTAGGCGTTCTGTCCGGAGCTTATGGGAGAGCAATCATGGCAATGAATTCGCGCATCTCATTGATTGCCCTGGCGGCAAGCGCCGCCGCCGTGCTGGCGCTGTCGACGGTATCCGCACAGCAACCGGCAGCGCAGGGACAAGGCTCGGTTACGAAGGATGAGCTGGCGCAGAATTTCCAGGCCGAGCACGAGATCGGGCATCGCTTCCATATCGACCCCAATGATCTGCCAGCACCGAAGACCGGGCCGATCGTCACCGACCGGTCGCTGGTCGTGCCCTTCAACGGGCAGGCGCTGGAGGTGCCGCCGGGCTTCACCGCGGCGCCGTTCGCGACCGGTCTCGTCAACCCGCGGCGGCTGCTCGTATTGCCCAACGGCGACGTATTGGTCGCCGAGCAGAGCGCCGGCTATCTGACCCTATTGCGCGACGACGGCGAGGGGCGCGCCAAATGGATCGACCGCCACGTCGAGGACCTCAACCGGCCTTATGGTCTCGCGCTGCGCGGCGACGAAATCCTCGTCGCCGACCAGGACGCGATCTGGCGCGTGCCGCACGTCGTCGGTGCGTTGCGCGCCGGCCGCCCGGTTCCGCCGCAGAAGGCCGACGAAGTGCCCCCCGACCAGCGCAGGCCGGTGCCCGGCGCCTATGGCGCGGAGCTGCTGACCAAAAAGGGCGTCTTCGGCATCGTCCAGGGCCACCAGAACCGCCATCTGGCGATCGACCCGAAGACCGGCGCCCTTTATGTCGGGGTGGGCTCGGCGGGCAACATCGGCGTCGAGCCCGAGCCCAAGGCGACAATCCAGCGTTTCGACGCCGACGGCTCCAACCAGACGACGGTCGCCTCGGGCACGCGCAACCCGACGGCGCTCGCCTTCCACCCCGATACCGGCGAATTGTGGGCGGTCGTGCAGGAGCGCGACGGACTCGGCGACAACCTGCCCTCCGATTACCTGATCCGCGTGCAGCAGGGCGGCTTCTATGGCTGGCCGTACGCCTATATCGGCAAGCACCCGCAGCCGGGATTTGCGCAGCTCGCGCCCGACAAGGTCGAAGCGACGATCACGCCCGATCTCTTGTTCCAGGCCCATTCCTCGCTGCTCGACCTGGTGTTCTACGAGGCCGACCAGTTCCCCGCCGAATACAAGGGCAGCCTCTTCGTCGCGCTGAAGGGCTCGTGGAACCGCTCGATACCGACCGGCTACAAGGTCGTGCGGGTGCCGTTCAAGGACGGCCGGCCCGAAGGCTATTACGAGAATTTTGCGACCGGCTTTTGGGTGTCGGGTGAACAGCGCGCCGAGGTCTGGGGGCGCCCCGCCGCGCTCGCGGTGGCCAAAGACGGCTCACTGCTCGTCGCCGACGACACCGGCGGCACGATCTGGCGGATTTCCTACAAGGGCCCGCCCGCCGAGCACGCCGGCGGACCTGCCGAGAGCACCGGGTCCGAGGCGAAAAAGCCCCCGCGATGATGATCGATCTCGACACCTTGGAGGCCGCCGCGGCGCTGGTTCATCGAGTGGTGCCGCCGACCCCGCAATATTGCTGGCCATTGCTGTCCCGGCGGATCAGTGCCGAGCTGTGGGTCAAGCACGAGAACCACACGCCGATCGGCTCCTTCAAGATCCGCGGCGGCCTCGTTTATCTCGACGCGGTCAGGCGGTCACAGCCCGATATTCGGGGCGTCGTGACCGCGACCACGGGCAATCACGGTCAGAGCATTGCGCTCGCCGCCACTCGGCTGGGGGTCGATGCGACGATCGTCGTGCCCCACGGGAACAGCATCGAGAAGAACCGGGCGATGGCCGGGTTCGGCGCGCGGCTCGTCGAGGCCGGGCACGATTTCCAGGCCGCGTTCGAGCACGCGACCGAATTGGCCGAGCGCGAAAATCGGCATTTCGTCCACTCCTACGATCCGCTGCTGGTGCGCGGCGTCGCGAGCTACGCGCTCGAACTGTTCCGCGCGGTTCCCGACCTCGATGTGGTCTATGTCCCGATCGGGCTCGGCAGCGGCATCTCGGGGGTGATCGCGGCGCGCGATGCGATGGGGCTTCGCACCGAGATAGCCGGCGTCGTCGCCGCCAATGCCCCGACCTACGCGCTGTCCTTCGCCGCCGGCGCGCCGGTCAGCACCAATTCCGCCGACACGATGGCGGGCGGCCTTGCCGTGCGGGTGCCGAACCCGGAGGCGCTCGACATCATCGGCCGCGGAGCTGCTCGCATCCTCACCGTCTCTGAGGCCGAGATGCGCCGCGCGATGCGCATCCTGTTCAGCGACACGCACAACGTCGCCGAGGGCGCCGGCGCCGCAGCCCTCGCCGCGGCGCTGCAAGAACGGGGTCGCCTTGCCGGCAAGCGGGTCGCGGTGATCCAATCCGGCGGCAACATCGACCGCACCCTCTTCGCCGAAGTGCTGGCGGAGGAAGACGCGGCGCCGATGCTTTAAGCAATGCGACGCGCCAGAACCTCGTCACGTCTATGGCCGGCGATCGTCGCGGCTACCGCCGCGATAAATGCGCCGACCAGCATTGAGAAGGCAGTAAAAAACGCGCCGGTCGCAGCTAGCTTGCGAGCCGTATCGGCGGCTTGGCGGGCCTTGACTTCGGCATCCTTGGCCTTGGCGATGACGTCATCGACCCGCCTTTGGGCGTCCGCTTGGCTGATCCCGGTCCGGGCGGCGACAAGCTGGGCGAGATAGGTCTTATCCGGTGGTGGGACGTCGCCATTGCGCAATCCCGACACAATGATTCTGGTAGCTTCGGCGTGGACATCCTGTGGGCTGGCGTTGGCGTCGGGGTGGTCGGAGCGGAACAATGTGTCGACCAGGTAGCCCGTCGGATCGGCGTTGCCCGACTGACCTGCGGCCGCGCCGGCGCCCTGGGCCGCGGCGGTGGCGAGCGAGCCCGCGCCTCGCGCTGCGCTCCCGACCACGGAGGAGACGACAGACGACAGCGCCGCCGCCATGATCACGGCAGCGACGGCCCACGCGAGAAAGCCGTGAGCTGTGTCGCGAAAGTAAACTTCGTCGGTATGAACCCCGACCCATTTGGTCCGCAACCGACCGGTGACATAGCCGCCCAACGCGGCCGAGAGCCATTGCACAACGATCAGCCAAACCGCCGCCCAGACGCCGAATGTGGTCGCCGAGGGCCCGGAATTATACCATGGCGACACCGAAGCCAGGCCAAAACCAGACCCGAGGGCCAGCAATATGAGCGCGGCCGCGGCGATCGCGAACGCGCCGGCGATGATCGCCGGCCATGAGACCGCTGAAATGGCGCTTTCGACGGCACCGCTCCGGGCTGTGCCAACTTGCCCGTCTCGCACCAGATCGCTCGAGCTTTGCATGGTCCCCTCGCCCTTCCGGTTAGTGCCAGAGCAGCAACAGAATGATGATGATGGGGATCGGAATCCCCAGAAGCCATAACAGGATTGCACCCACGGTTGCGTCCTCCAAAGATCGATTGCCTAAAAAAACAGCAAGGGGCTGACAACGTTCCGTTCCGACTCCGTCGATTTTCAATCGAACGGAAGGGGTAGGTTGCCGATGTTCGCTGTTTCCGAGGCTTCAGCCTTTGGCGATTTCGCGGGCGATGACCAGCCGCTGGACGTCGCTGGTGCCCTCATAGATCTGGCAGACGCGGACGTCGCGGTAGATGCGCTCGACCGGGAAATCGGCGACATAGCCGTAGCCGCCATGGATCTGGATCGCGTCGGAGGCGACCCGTTCGGCCATCTCGGAGGCGAAGAGCTTGGCCATCGAGGCCTCCTTGATGCAGGGCTCGCCGGCGTCGCGCCGTGCGGCGGCGTCGAGCACCAGGCCGCGCGCCGCGGCGATCTGGGTCGCCATGTCGGCGAGGCGGAAGCCCACCGCCTGCTGCTCGATGATCGGCTTGCCGAAAGCCACCCGCTCGCGGGCATAGGCAAGGGCGGCCTCATAGGCGGCCCGCGCCATGCCGACCGACTGGGCGCCGATGCCGATGCGGCCGCCTTCGAGGTTGGAAAGCGCGATCTTGTAGCCTTCGCCCTCGGCGCCGAGCATCAGATCGGGGGTCAGCTCGATGTCCTCGAAGACGAGCTGCACGGTATCGGAGGAACGCTGGCCGAGCTTGTGCTCGACCCTGGCTACCCGAAAACCGGGGGAGTCGGTCGGCACGAGAAAGGCGCTGATGCCCCTTTTGCCTCGTTCGGGGTCGGTCACCGCGAAGACGATCGCGATCCGGGCATTCTTGCCCGAGGAGATGAACTGCTTGGTGCCGTTCAGCACCCAACGGTTGCCGTGGCGCCGCGCCCGGGTTTTGATCGCCGCGGCGTCGGAGCCGGCCTGCGGCTCCGTCAGGCAGAAACACGCGAGCATCTCGCCCTTCGCCATCGGCTCGAGAAACCGCCGCTTCTGCTCGTTCGAGCCGTATTGCAGCACCGGCACGCAGCCGACCGAGTTTTGCACGCTCAGAATGGTCGCGACCGCACCCTCGCCGGCGGCGATCTCCTCCATCACCAGCGCATAGCCGACATGGTCGGCGCCCGCCCCGCCAAATTCCTCCGGCACCAGCATCCCCATGAAGCCGAGCCTGCCGAGCTCGGCCACCGCTTCCGCCGGAAACTTCTCCTCGCGATCCCGTTCCGCGGCGAATGGCGCGAGCCGCGTGCGGGCAAAGTCGTGGGCGACATCGCGCAACATGCGCTGCTCGTCGGTGAGTTTCATGGTGATGTACTGTCTCGTCTGGCGGTCACCTCGATCTCGATCTTCATCCGCGGGTCGACGAGGCCGCAGATCAAGGCCGTCGCTGCGGGGCGGATCGCTCCGAACACCTCGCCCAGAACCGGCACGATCGCCGGCCAGTCCGCGGCGTCTGGGAGGTAATATTTCACCCGTACGACATCGGCGAGTTTAGCGCCCGCCTCCGCCAGCGCCGTTTCGATGTTGCGAAAGGCCTGGCGCGCCTGCTCCGCAGGATCGTCCACTATGGTCATTTGCGCGTAATCGAACCCGGTGGTGCCAGCGACGAAGATCCACTCGGCGTCGACCACTGCGCGGCTGTATCCGGCCTCCGCCTCGAACGGCGATCCGGAGGAGATCAGCTGGCGCATATCAGTTCCCAATACCTCGCCTTCCCGGCCGGAATGCGACATTCAGGCGCTTTCATTGAAGATTTCGCGGCCGATCAGCATGCGGCGGATCTCTGAGGTGCCGGCGCCGATCTCGTAGAGCTTGGCGTCGCGCAGCAGCCTGCCCGTCGGGTAGTCGTTGATGTAGCCGTTGCCGCCGAGGATCTGGATCGCGTCGAGCGCGAGGGCCGTCGCTTTCTCGGCGGCGTAGAGGATCGCGCCCGCGGCGTCCTTACGCGTCGTCGGCCCGCGGTCGCAGGCTTTCGCCACCGCGTACACATAGGATTTGCAGGCGTTCATTGTCGTGTACATATCGGCGATCTTGCCCTGGATCAGCTGGAATTCGCCGATCGCCTGGCCGAACTGCCGGCGGTCGTGGATGTAGGGGATCACCACGTCGAGGCAGGCCTGCATGATGCCGAGCGGACCCGCGGCCAAGACGGCGCGCTCGTAATCGAGGCCGCTCATCAGCACCTGCACGCCCTCGTCGACCGCGCCGAGTACGTTTTCTGCCGGGACTTCGCAATCTTCGAAGACCAGCTCCGAAGTGGGTGACCCACGCATGCCCAGCTTGTCCAGCTTTTGGGCCGGTCGGAACCCTTTGAACCCCTTTTCGATCAGAAAGGCGGTGATGCCGCGCGGTCCGGCATCGGGGCGCGTCTTGGCATAAACCACCAAGGTGTCGGCGTAATGACCGTTGGTGATCCACAGCTTGCTGCCGTTGAGGACATAATGGCCGTTTTTCTTGTCGGCGCGCAGCCGCATCGAGACGACATCCGATCCGGCGCCCGGCTCGCTCATGGCCAATGCGCCGAGATGCTCGCCCGAAATCAGCTTCGGCAGATACTTGCGCTTTTGCGCTTCGCTCCCGTTGCGCCGGATCTGGTTGACGCAGAGGTTCGAATGGGCGCCGTAGGAAAGACCCACCGAAGCGGAGCCGCGGCTGACCTCCTCCATCGCGACGCAATGCGCGAGGTAGCCCATTCCGGCGCCGCCATATTCTTCCTCGACCGTGATGCCGTGCAACCCAAGCGCGCCCATTTCGGGCCACAGCTCGATCGGGAAGCGGTCGGTTCGGTCGATCTCGGCGGCGAGCGGCGCGACCCGGTCCTCGGCAAAGCCGCGAACCGTCGCCCGCAGCATGTCGATCTCCGGGCCGAGGTCAAAATCGAGGGACGAAAGCCGCGTGTTCTGCATAGGTCAGCGGCTGGTGGCTGCGGCTGGTGCGGTCGAGAAGAACTCGAACTTCCACGGAGTTTCCCCCACAGCGACCTCAACGCTGCGCGTCTACCAATTCCGCCACGACCGCACGACAGGGCCGGCGTGATTAGCAAATCCGGCCCACTATATCAAGCCGCATGGAGCTTGAGATGGTAATGCAGCCGGGCGGGATCGAGTGGCGGGTCAGCGAAACGCCGATGGAATACGCCGCCGCGGTCGAGGAAATGGAGGGGCGCGTCGCTGCAATCCGTGCCGGGGCGGCTGCCGAGCTCGTCTGGTTGCTCGAGCATCCGCCGCTCTATACCGCCGGGACCAGCGCGCGCGATGATGAGCTGCTCGAGCCGCGGCGCCTACCGGTGCATCGCACCGGCCGCGGCGGCCGCTATACCTATCACGGGCCCGGCCAGCGGATCGCTTATGTGATGCTGGATCTGCGCCGGCGCGGGCAGGATGTGCGCTGCTATGTGCACCAGCTCGAGGAATGGGTCATCCGGACACTCGCGCGCTTCGCGGTGCACGGCGAACGGCGCGACGGCCGCGTCGGCATATGGGTCGTGCGGCCCTCGGGGAATGAGGAAAAGATCGCCGCGATCGGCGTGCGCGTGCGTCAGTGGGTTACCTATCACGGTCTCGCGCTCAATGTTGACCCCGAACTCGAGCATTACCGCGGGATCGTTCCTTGCGGGATTTCCGAGCATGGCGTGACCTCTCTTGCCGAGCTCGGCATCGCCGCGACCCTGGAGGAGGTCGACACGGCGCTAAGGTGCACTTTCGCTGAGGTATTCGCGGGTCCGCTCGTCTGCCATTCCTGATCCGAGCAATGCCTTGAGGCTGACCTTGGCTGCTTCTCTTCGCTTTCTCATTCCGGCCATGTGGTGTGTCTGGGCCGCATTCTGGATTGTCGCCTCGTTCGGCACGAAGGCGACACGTTGGCGAGAATCCATCGGCTCGCGGGCGTCGCACGTGATCCCGCTGCTCGCGGCGGTCGTGCTGCTGACGAAACCTCGATGGCTGCCGCCGGTGCTGTCGGTGCGGTTTGTGCCGGCAGGCAATCTGCTTCCGGTATTAGGAGCGATTATGGTCGCGGCAGGCCTTGGGTTGGCCGTATGGGCGCGCGCTCACCTCGGGCGCAATTGGAGCGGCATCGTCACGGTGAAAAAGGATCACGCGCTGATACGCACCGGTCCCTATCGAATTGTACGACATCCGATCTATACCGGCTTGCTGCTCGCTTTGATCGGCACTGCCGCGGCGATCGGCGAGTGGCGAGGGGTCGTAGCGGTCATCTGTGCTCTGATCGGATTTCTCCGGAAGATCCAGGTCGAGGAGAAGCGCATGAGGGAGAATTTCCCGGAATATTCCCGATACCGCCAACAGACGGCCGCGCTGATCCCGCTGCTCTATTGAAATGTTTGCGATGAATCGAAGAACCTTGCTCAGGCGTGCTGCAGCGCTTGCCTCCCTGTCGGTGCTGCCCAGAAACGTGCGTGCTGCGTTGGCTGAGAACACGCCGGCTCGCCGCGTGCGACCATCGGACCCGGCGTGGCCCAGCGAAGCGAGCTGGACAAAGCTGAACGAGGCTATTGGCGGCCGGCTCATCAGGGTCAATTCGCCGCTGAGCGTCTGTCGCGAAGCGCCCGATGCGGCAGCATGCGGCGATCTCTTCAAGGAGCTGAAAAATCCCTACTACATCGGCGATAACGTCGCTCTGACGCAGACCGCCGGCTGGGTAGACGCCTGGGAATCTCAGCCGAGCGTCTATGCGGTGGCGGCCGAGACGACGGGTGACGTCGTCGCTGCGGTCAATTTTGCCCGCGACAATAATCTGCGGCTGGTCGTCAAAGGCGGCGGCCATAGCTATCTCGGCAGATCGAATGCGCCGGATTCTCTGCTGATCTGGACCCGGCATATGAACGCCATCTCCTTGCACGACAATTTCACTCCGCAAGGGTGCGCAACACGGCAACCGCCGCAACCCGCCGTCACGGTTGGGCCGGGCGCCATCTGGATGCACACCTACAACGAGGTGACGACCAAGGGTGGCCGCTATGTGCAGGGCGGCGGCTGCGGCACGGTCGGGGTGGCCGGGCTGGTTCAGGCGGGTGGCTTTGGCAGCTTCTCGAAAAATTTCGGCACGGCTGCGGCGGGGCTATTGGAAGCCGAGATCGTCACCGCCGACGGTAAGGTCCACATCGCCACTGCTTGCACCAATCCGGACTTGTACTGGGCGTTAAAAGGCGGCGGTGGCGGCAGCCTCGGCGTCGTCACCAGGCTCACCCTCAAAACGCATGACCTGCCGTCGTTCTTCGGCGCGGTTTCGGCAACGATCCACGCCTTTTCCGACGACGCCTTCCGCCGGTTGATCGGGCAGTTCGTCGACTTCTATGCCGACAATCTCTTCAATCCCCACTGGGGAGAGATCGTCAACCTGCGGCTCGGCAATCGCCTCGAGATCCGGATGGTGTTCCAGGGGCTCAACCAGCAACAGGCTCAGACGGTCTGGCAGCCGTTTTTCCATTGGGTCAACGGATCACCACAAGATTTTACCTATCAGCTCACGCCCAGGATCATCGCAGTGCCGGCTCGCAATCTCTGGGACCCGGTTTTTCTCAAAAATCACTTTCCCAGCGCCGTGCTGTCGGACGACCGGCCCGGAGCACCAGGCGACAATATCTTTTGGTCGGGAAATCTGGCCGAGGTGGGGCATCTTCTCTCCGGCTTTCAATCGCTGTGGCTGCCCGCTTCGCTGCTGGGATCGGACCGGCGGAGCGGGCTCGCCGACGCATTGTTCGCTGCCGCCAGGCATTGGCCGGTCGAGTTACATATCCAGAAGGGGCTGGCCGGGGGATCGGAAGAGGCGGTGTCCGCCACCAGGGAGACGGCGATGAACCGGGACGTGCTCGGCGCCTTCGCGCTTGCGATCATCGGCGGCGAAGACCCGCCCGCTTTTCCCGGGCTTCCCGGTCATCAGCCGGACCTCGAGGCGGACCGCCGAGATGCTCGCGCGATCGGCAAGGCGATGAGCGAGCTGAAAAGCGTGGCGCCTGGGGCGGGCTCTTATTTTGCCGAAAGCGATTTCTTCGAGCCCGACTGGCAGACCTCGTATTGGGGCCCAAACTATCCTCGACTGCTGTCCATCAAGAAGAAATACGACCCCGCAGGGCTCTTCTTCGTGCATCACGGGGCGGGCAGCGAAGAATGGAGCGCTGACGGCTTCACCCGGGTGAGCGCGCGTTAGCGGCGTTGCCGTTGCGTTGGATCGCGCGCCAGACGCGTTCTGGCGTCGCCGGCATCTCGATGTGGGTCACGCCGAACTCGGCGAGCGCATCGACAATCGCATTGATCACGACCCCGAGCGCCGGGGTCGTGCCGCCTTCGCCGGCTGGGCGGATCCCGAGCGGGTGGGTGGGGGTCGGTACTTCGCTGAGTTCGGTATTGAAGAAGGGCAATCGGTCGGCGCGCGGCAGCGCGTAATCCAACAGCGAGCCGGACAACAGCTGGCCGGTTTCGCGATCGTAGACGCAGTATTCGCTCAGCGCCTGACCCAGACCGTGCGTGATGCCGCCATGGATCTGGCCGTGCACAATCAGCGGGTTGACGGCACGCCCGACATCGTCGACGGCGTTGTAGCGCACGATTTCGACGACACCGGTGTCGGGATCGACCTCGACTTCGCAGACGTGGCAGCCATAGGGAAAACTTGCGAGGTTATTCGTCTCGTCGCTTTCGCCTGCGAGCGGGCCGCGCAGCTCGTCCGGCAGATCGTTGCGTTGCAGCGCCTGCGCCGCGACCTGGAAGATCCCGAGCGAGCGGTCGGTGCCCTTGACCCGGAACCGGCCATCGGCGAATTCGAGATCAGCGGGCGCCGCCTCCAATACATGGCTGGCGATCTGCAGGCCTTTGGCGATGATGTCGCGCGAGGCGTTCAGCATGACAATGCTGGCGAGACGCAATGCGCGGCCGGAATGCGAACCGCCGCCGACCGACACGCGGTCGGTGTCGCCGGTCACGAGCCGCACCGTGTCGATCGGCACGCCGAGCCACTGGCCAATCAGCTGCGCAAAGCTGGTCTCGTGACCCTGGCCGTTCGACACGGTCCCCACGACGACTTCCACGACGCCTTCCGGTAATATGGTAACCTCGGCACGCTCGCGCGGCGTTCCGGTCGCAGTGTCGACGTAATTGCTGACGCCAATGCCGCGGTATTTGCCGCGCCTTTTGGCCTCCGCCCGCCGCGCCGGAAAACCGTCCCAGTCGCCGAGCGCGACGACCCGCTCCATGACCCGGTGGTAGGCGCCGCTGTCGTAGACCATGCCGAACGGGTTGCGGTACGGCATCGCGGATTCCGGCACCAGATTGCACCGCCGCAGTTCCAGCCGGTCGAACCCGCATTGCTGCGCGGCGAGGTCGATCAGCCGTTCCATGACAAAGATGACCTCGGGGCGCCCCGAGCTGCGGTAGGGGCGGGTCGGCAATGTATTGGTGATCGCGGCGCGGGCGCGGAAATGCACTGCCGGCACGTGATAGATGCTCGACATGATCTCGACGCCTTTGGCGAGCGGTCCGTAGGAGATCGGGTAGGCGCCCACATTGGCGATATTGGAGCCGCGCATTGCCAGAAACTTGCCGTCGCGGTCGAGCGCGAGTTCGGCCTCTACGGCCAAGTCACGCGCCTGGTAATCGCAGAGGAACGCCTCGCTGCGCTCGCAGGTCCACTTGACCGGGCGGCCGACCTTGCGGGCGGCCCAGGTTACCAGAGCAAATTCCGGATTGAACGAGCCTCGCGTCCCGAAATTGCCGCCGACCTCGCGCATGACGACCCGCACCTTCTCCTCGGCAATGCCGAGGATCTTGGCGAGCTCCTGCTTTGGCCGGACCGCCCCGCCAATCCCGGCATAGAGCATGTAGCGCCCGGTCTCCGGGTCATAGGCGCCAGTCGCGGCGCGCGGCTCCATCGGCACGCCGGCAATGCGCTGCACCCAAGTCTCGAATTTGACGATGTGAGCCGCTCTGGCAAAAGCCGCATCGGTGGCGGCGGGGTCGCCGATTTCGGCATCGATCGAGATGTTGGAGCTGGCGTCGGCGCGCGCGCTCGGTGCACCCGATTGGACTGCCGTCACAGAATGGGTCACCGCCGGCAAGGGTTCATAATCCACAGAAACCTGTTCGGCGCCGTCTTTGGCTGCAGTGACGCTCCTCGCCACGACCATTGCGACGATCTCTCCGCAATGACGCGCCTCTTCCGTTGTCATCGGGAAATGCGGCGGGATGAACGGCGGCGAGCCGTCCTTGTTTTCGAGCGTGATATCGGCGGGGTGTCGCGTGCCGACCGAATGCGGTATCGCCTGCAATCCGTCATCAAGCATATCCCGTCCGGTCAGCACCGCGAGAACCCCGGACGCCGCAGCCGCAACCCTCGTGTCGATCGAACGAATGCGGGCATGCGCATACGGCGACCGCACCATCACCGCATAAGCTTGGCCGGGGAAGCTGAAATCGTCGCTGTAGCAGCCCTTCCCGGTCAGCAACCGAAAATCCTCCCGCCGCCGCACCGGCTGCCCAATCCCGGCCGTGTTTGTGCATCCCAAACTCAATCCCTCCACCCGCGTCCTGATACTGCAATGGGAATACAGGCGGAGCGCCAGCGTGTCCTCAATCTCAGCATATTCTCACACCCCATTACGGCACTTTTCGGGTTGTTCGTCGCGCTATTCCCGCCCGCCTAGCTGCTTGTCAGTCGATCCGTCAGCCCCTCGCGCTGCCTCTTCGCCAGCCCGCCCCCTTCACCTCGAGTTTACAATGGGAAGGGGATCATTTTAGGGCACCAAGGACCCACATTAAACGTGCCCGTCAGAGAATTGAAATCTAACACTGTATTTGCGAAGAATTAGATTTGGTACCATCCGGGTCGCAGCCTTTGCCTTGGAATCAAAATCTGAAGCGATAAGAATGCCGCGAACGGCTTGGCTCTCCTGCTCTGCCGCAACATCCCCCATGTAGCTAAGGATTTGTCCCACGGCGCGCTGGCCGGCGGGACCGGCTTTCAGTTCGATCACCACGGTCGCCCCCGATGCATCGCGAGCTGTTATGTCGATAAACCCAGAATTGACGGACCGTTCGGCACCTTCATCGATAATGATCAAACCAGGTTCGAGCTGGCTGATATCGACCCTCAGCGCCGCCTGCATATCGCGCTCTAGGCCTATTCGTTGCCCGACCTCCTCGTCTCCGACCATCGCCGTAACACCGGCTCGAGTCCCCAGGATTACCGTGGGCTCGACCCTGCCATCACCGCTGTCCCGAAACCGACGGTAGCGGGACACAGCGTCACGATACGAAGCTAGGTTGTTATAAACATCCCCGTCAAAAGGAATCTTGCTAGTATTAGGGCGGTTATGGCGCTTATCATCGGTCGTATACCGGAGCGCGTCGATAACGCTCTCCAGACGATCTGCAGCATAGTGATCGTCCAGATCCCCGTAATGTTTTTCAACTCGATTGGCTCGATGCAGTTGGGCAGTGATGGTGCCCGCGTCGTATTGCTGTTGGACAAGCCAATTTCGATATTCAGGCTTCATCGGTGTGCCTCAAAAGTACATGACCTATTTGGTCCTCTAGGAGATACACGCGGCCACCTTAAGGATCAGTCTCGACGCGCAGCGCGCACCCCTTGGGCGAGCGCGCGGACGTCGGCGAGGACGGCGTCGATGAGCCCCGGTTTGGCGGTGTTGTCGGGGTTGAGGTTGAGGGCGAGGCGCTGCACGAGAGCCGTGCCGACGACAGCGGCGTCGGCGGCGCACGCGACTTCCCCGGCTTGCCGCGGGGTGCGGATTCCAAAGCCGACGGCAATCGGCAATGGGGTGAACCGGCGCAGCCGGGTGACTGCGGCGGCGACATCGGCGGCGTCGGGCGAGCGGGTGCCGGTAATGCCGGTTACCGCGACGTAATAGATGAAGCCGCTGGCTTCGTCGACGATGCGCGGCAATCGGTGGTCGTCGCTGGTCGGGGTCGCGAGGCGCACGACATCGAGGCCCGCGGCGCGGGCCGGCCCGGTCAGCTCGGCGTCTTCTTCCGGCGGCAGATCGACGACGATGACCCCGTCGACCCCGGCGGCGGCGGCGTCCTGCGCGAAACTCTGCGGTCCGTAGCGGTAGATCGGGTTGTAGTAGCCCATCAGCACGATCGGGGTCGCCTCGTCAGCGCGGCGCAGCTCGCGCACGAGCGCCAGGGTACGGCGCAAGGTCATGCCCGCTTTCAAGGCCCGCTGCCCTGCCTGCTGGATCACCGGGCCATCGGCCATCGGATCGGAGAACGGCATGCCGATCTCGATCAGATCGGCGCCGGCGGCTGGGAGGCCAGCCAACAGCTGGGCGGAGGTGTCGGGATCGGGATCGCCCGCGGTCAGATAGGTGACGAGCCCGGCTCGTCTCTCAGTGCGCAACGCCGCGAAGCGCCGCTCGATGCGACTCACAATCGGCCCTCGCCGATATTCTCCTCTCCGCCCTCGGGGGCGGAGAGGGTCGGGGTGAGGTGGGGGACGCCTGCCAAGCCGAGAGCCCCACCTCACCCTCCCGCTTCGCGGGCCCCTCCCTCTCCCCCCGAAGGGCGGAGAGGGAACGTTCGCCACCGGCTGTTACGAGGATGTCGCGGCTCACAACCGGACGCCGAGATGGTCGGCGACGGCGAAGATGTCTTTGTCGCCGCGGCCGCACATGTTCATGACGATCAGGTGGTCGCGCGGCAGGGTCGGCGCGATCTTGGCGACATGGGCCAGCGCATGAGCCGGCTCGAGCGCCGGGATGATGCCTTCGAGCCGGCCGGCCAGCTGAAACGCCTCGAGCGCCTCATCGTCGGTGATCGAGACGTATTGCACGCGGCCGAGCTCGTGCAGCCAGGCATGCTCGGGGCCGATGCCGGGATAATCGAGACCGGCGGAAATCGAATGCGCGTCGCGGATCTGCCCGTCGTCGTTCTGCAGCAGGTAGGTGCGGTTGCCGTGCAACACGCCGGGCTCGCCGCCAGTCAAGGAAGCGGCGTGCAACCCGGTCTCGATGCCGTGCCCGCCGGCCTCGACGCCGATCATCGCGACATCAGGCTCGTCGAGGAAAGGATGGAACAGCCCCATCGCGTTCGAGCCGCCGCCAATGCAGGCGACGAGAGTATCGGGTAGACGGCCTTCGGCCTTTTCGATTTGTGCCCGCGTCTCGTTTCCGATGACCGACTGGAAGTCGCGTACCATCATCGGATAGGGGTGCGGCCCGGCGACCGTGCCGATGACGTAGAACGTGTCTTCGACATGCGCGACCCAGTCGCGCAAAGCCTCGTTCATCGCGTCCTTCAGGGTCGCGGTCCCCGAATGCACCGGGACCACCTCGGCGCCGAGCAGTTTCATGCGGAAGACGTTGGGTTTTTGCCGCTCGATGTCGGTGTGGCCCATATAGACCACGCAGGGGATGTCGAAGAGCGCGCATGCCGTCGCGGTGGCGACGCCGTGCTGGCCGGCGCCGGTTTCGGCAATGATCCGCCGCTTCTTCATACGGCGGGCCAGCAGCACCTGCCCGAGGCAATTGTTGATCTTGTGCGCGCCTGTGTGGTTGAGCTCGTCGCGCTTCAGGTAGAGCTTGGCGCCGCCGAAATGACGGGTCAGCCGTTCCGCGAAGTATAAGGGGCTCGGCCGGCCGACATAATGTTCGAGGTAATAATCGAGCTCGGCCTGAAAGCCGGGGTCACGGCGCGCCTCGGCGTAAGCCTGCTCGACCGAGAGAACCAGCGGCATCAAAGTCTCGGCGACAAAGCGCCCGCCATAGATCCCGAAATGGCCTCGTTCGTCCGGCCCGCCACGAAATGTATTCGGTGTCTGCACCTTACCCCTCAGTCCCGGCGGCCGGTGTCCAATTGACGGCCGATTTCTCCAACTCTAGCATCGCCATTCGACAGGGGGACATCCAACATGGAAAGCCTGCTTCCCTACACCGGCAAGGAATTTCTCGACAGCCTGAACGACGGGCGGGAGGTGTGGATCTACGGGGAGCGCGTCAACAACATCACCGAGCATCCGGCCTTCCGCAACACGGCGCGGATGATCGCCCGGCTCTACGACGCGCTGCATCGCGACCACGCGGAAAAGCAAAATGTGCTGACCTGCCCAACCGAGTGGGGCAGTTTCACTCACCGATATTTTGTCGCGCCGCGTTGCGCCGAGGATCAGGTTGCTGCCCGCGACGCCATTGCCGCGTGGTCGCAGTTGACCTATGGCTGGCTCGGCCGCTCGCCCGATTACAAGGCGGCGTTCCTCGCCACTCTCGGCGCCAATGCGGAGTTCTACGACCCCTATCAGGAGAATGCACGGCGCTGGTACCGCTTCAGCCAGGAGCGGGTGCCATTCGTCAACCACGCGATTGTCCAGCCGCCGGTTGACCGCAACATGGCTCCCGGCGCTCCGGGCAGCCCCACCGATGTCTACGCGCATGTGACCAAGGAAACGGATGCCGGGATTCGGGTCACCGGCGCCAAGGTCGTCGCCACCGGCTCGGCACTGACGCACTTCACTTTTGTCGCGCATGCCGGGGTGTTACCGGTGCAGGACAAGAATTTCGCGATCGTCTTTCTCGTCCCGAGCAATGCCAAGGGGATCAAATTCGTCTGCCGCGTATCGAACGAGGAGCGCGCCGCGGTGCTCGGCAGCCCGTTCGACTACCCATTGTCGAGCCGGCTCGACGAGAACGACGCGATCTTCATCATGGATGACGTGCTGGTGCCGTGGGAGGACGTGTTCGTCTATGCCGACATCGACAAGGCTAACCGGTTCTTCCCCAACAGCGGGTTTCTGCCGCGCGCCATGCTGCAGGGCTGCACCCGCCTAGCGGTCAAGCTCGACTTCATCATCGGCCTGTTCGTTAAGGCGACCGAAATCGCAGGCACCCGCGGGTTCCGGGGAGTTGAAGCCAATATCGGCGAGGTGATCGCGTGGCGAAACACGATGTGGGGGCTATCCGACGCGATGGCCAAGGGTGCCGAACCGTGGGCTGGGGGCTGCGTGCTGCCGGCGATCGAGCCGGCGATGGCTTACCGCATCCTGGCCCCGGAGGCCTATGTCCAAATCAAGCAGATCATCGAGAAGACCGTCGCCAGCAGCCTCATTTACCTCAATTCGCATGCCCGTGACTTCAAAACGCCGGAATTGCGCGGATACCTCGACCGCTATGTTCGCGGTTCCGGCGGCGTCGGTGCGGTCGAGCGCGTAAAGCTGATGAAGCTGCTATGGGACGCCGTCGGCACCGAGTTCGGCGCCCGCCACGAGCTGTACGAGATCAACTACGCCGGCAGCCACGAAGAAATCCGCATCGACGCGCTGCGTGCGTCGATCGGCTCCGGCCAATACGCGCGCTGGAAAAGCTTCGCCGACAGCTGCATGGCCGAGTACGATCTGGACGGCTGGACGGTGCCCGACCTCGTCAACCCGGACGACGTCAGTTCGCTGCGCTAGGCGCGGGCCCACGACAGACCTCTGCCGTCCTCATTGAAGCAAATTGCGGTCCCGAACCATCGCGAGTGGGCGCAACGCCTTCCGCGTTGGCGCGGTTTGGTCGATGCAAAGCAGAACCTCGTCCGAGCGTCTCTTTTCGCCGTTCTCGCCTTTTTCGTGCTTGTTTGTGCAGTTCTGCTGCCGATTGGGAATCTATTTTCCCTGGGATACACGTTCGAAATCAACTATAATGAAGGATGGAACGTATATAATGTCTTCAGGCTAGCCCATGGTGTGATCATTTATGACGATAATTACTGGAGGATAGACAACTACCCAATCGCTTCATTCTTAATTATTGCTGGCGTCGATTTTCTGGTCCACAATCTCTTATTGAGCGGACGACTGGTCGCGCTGGTCTCCTTCGTAGCGATCGGGGTGTTCGCGGCGATGGCAGTCCGGCGCTTCGGCGGGGGACGGACCGACGCGGTGTTTGGCGCCGGTTCCGCCATGGGATTTTGCTACCTGATGGCTCCCGCCTGGGTGATCGCCGACGACCCGCAGACTTTGGGCGAAGCCGTCATGCTCGGCGCTCTCGTCAGTTACATCGCGCGCCCGCCCGATCGCCTTAACTTGCTGCGCACGGCTTTCCTCGTCGTGCTCGGCGGTTTCACCAAGCACAACCTCGTAGCGATCCCGATCGCGATAACCCTCGATTTGGCCTTTCGCTCGCCGCGGCGGCTGCCATTGTGGCTCGCCTCGTGCGCCGGTTTCGTGGCAGGTTTTCTCGGCCTGACGCACATCGTCGCCGGCGGCGACTTCATCGGTCATCTGATGTCGCCGCGGATCTTCCGCTGGTACGGCGCACGGTACCACCTGATGAAATATCTGCGGCTGTTCAAATTCCCGCTGACTGTGATCGTGTTGAGTGCATCGCTGTTTCTAAGCGGTGATAGGATGATCCTGGCGACCTGGGGCCTGATCTCGATCGTCAGCGCGACTATCCTCTCGGGCTTTGAAGGCACCTCTTACAACATGTTTCAGGATGCCGCGGTGTTCCTAGGGGTTGCCGCCGGAATCATCCTGTTCGAATTGCGCAAACTCGACCTCCGCAGCCGATCGGCCCAGGTGCTGGTGACTGCCTTGCCCTTCGTCGCCGCCCAGCCGATTTTGGCGACAGCCCCCGATGCCGCCGCTCGAGCATATCACGGCCGCGCTCTCTTACATGCCGACCGCAAGAGGCAAGAGATGTTCTTGGCCGATGCCAAATATGTTGCTGACAGGCAAGGACCGGCAATTTGCGAAAGTCTGCTGCTCTGCTATGAGGCGGGCGAGCCCTTCATTCTGGACCCGTTCAACTCGCGGCAATACATGCTGTCCGGCAGGCTCGATCAAGGCGAGTTGATTCGGCGAATTGCCGCCCGCGAATTTGCCGTCATTCAGCTTCGCGCCGATATTTGTGACGATCCCCTGACGCCATCCTGTCACATCCTGCATTATCGGCAAAAGGTCAATCGCTTTACCGATGAAGTGCTCTACGCGATCGATCGGTATTACAAAATCGGGCGGCGCTCCACCTTCGGCTCCTTTTATGTGCCGAAATAGCGGCCAATCCTCAACAATTCGCCTGGGCCGGCGCGAATGTCCCCGGTTGCGAACGCCGCAACGCAGGGATAGGCTCCGGGCACACTGACAGGATCCGGTATTGTGCATTATCGCAGCACCCGCGACCCTCGCGACGCGCCCGCGATCCGCTCGTTTGCGGAGGTGCTGCTCGCCGGTCTCGCGGAGGATGGCGGGCTCTATGTACCGGAGCGGATGCCCGGGCTGGCCTCCGGCATTTCCGGCTTTGCCGGTCTGCCCTATGCCGAGATCGCCGCCCGTATCATCGCCTTGTTCGCCGGCGACGCCTTCCCGCCGGGCGAATTGCAGCAGCTCACCGCCACGGCCTACGCCCGGTTCCGCCACGCCGCGGTGGCGCCGTTGGTGCAGCTCGACGAGAGCCTCTGGCTCATCGAGCTGTTTCATGGGCCGACCCTCGCCTTCAAGGATCTGGCGTTGCAGCTGGTCGGGCCGATGTTCGATGCGGTCTTGGCGCGGGCCGGCGAACACTTCACGGTGATCAGCGCGACTTCGGGCGATACCGGCTCCGCCGCGATCGAAGCCTGCCGCGATCGCGATGCCATCGACATCTTCATCCTCTACCCGCATCAACGCGTCTCCGAGGTGCAGCGCCGGCAAATGACGACACTCGAAGCGGCCAATGCGCATGCGATCGCGATCGAGGGTACGTTCGACGACTGCCAGGATCTCGTCAAAGCGCTGTTCGCCGATACCGAGCTGCGGCGCGAGCTGAACTTGTCGGCGGTGAACTCGATCAACTGGGCGCGAATTGCCGCCCAAACGGTATATTACGTCGCCGCCGCGAGTAGCGCTGGGCGCGCCGGCGCGATCGGTTTCGTTCAGCGTGCCGACCGGCAATTTCGGGAATGTCTATGCCGGACACGTCGCCCGCCAAATCGGGCTGCCGATCGATCGGCTGGTAATCGGCACCAACCGCAACGATATTCTCGCCCGGTATTTTGCGAGCGGGCGAATGGCGCTCGCCGCTGTCGAGCCGAGCCTCAGCCCGAGCATGGACATCCAGGTGTCGAGCAATTTCGAGCGGCTGCTGTTCGAGCTGAAAGGCCGTAATGGCGCCGCTGTCGGCGAGGCAATGCGGGATTTCCGGCGTACCGGCTCGTTGCCCGAAGACGATCAGGCTTGGCGCGCCGCGCGCCGCTTGTTTTCTGCTCACAAGGTGGACGACACTGAGACCATGCAAACCATCGCGAAGACTTACGCCCGATCGGGAGCACTGATCGACCCGCACACGGCGGTCGCCGTTGCCGCCGCGCAAGCCGAAATCGCCGCCCATCGGGAGGGGCACACCGATGATCGCCCTGGGCTGCGCCCATCCGGCCAAGTTTCCCGATGCGGTCGAGCGCGCTACCGGCCTGCGCCCGGGTTTGCCGCCGCCGCTCGGCGATCTCCTCGAAAGGCCCGAGCGGATTGTCGTCCTGCCCAACGAGCTCGGCGCGGTGACGCCGCTTCATTCGCGCTCATGCGCGGCGGGCCGGGGCCGCGGCATGAGGGCCCGGGTTTCGCGACTGGCGAACGGGTTGCGGGTCGCCACCGACACGGTCCAAACCGTCGATACGGTGTCGCTCGGCATCTGGGTCGATGTCGGCACACGGCACGAACCGGCGGCGATCAACGGCGCCGCGCATTTTCTCGAGCACATGGCCTTCAAGGGCACCGAGCGGCGCAGCGCCCGCGACATCGCCGAGGAGATCGAGGCAGTCGGCGGTCACCTCAACGCCTACACCTCCCGCGAGAGCACCGCTTATTACGCGAAGGTACTGAAGGAGGATGTGCCGCTCGCTCTCGATATCCTCGCCGACATCCTGCAGCACTCCACCTTCGACCCGGAGGAGCTCGAGCGCGAGCGCACGGTGATCTTGCAGGAGATCGGCCAGGCCAACGACACGCCCGACGACATCATTTTCGATCACTTTCAGGAATGCGCTTATCCCGAGCAGGCGATGGGGCGGCCCGTGCTCGGAAGGCCGGAGATTATCCGCGGCCTCGCCCGCGATGCGGTGGTCGCTTATCTGCGCGACCATTACGGCGCGCGGCGGATGGTGCTCGCGGCGGCCGGGAAACCTCGAGCACGAGCGCCTTGTCGATCTCGCCGACACGCTGCTTTCCGAGCCTGCCGGCCGAGCGTGCCGTCACCACCGAACCGGCGCGTTACACCGGCGGCGATCGGCGCGAGGACCGCGATCTCGAGCAGCTGCACCTGGTGCTCGGCTTTCCGGGGGTGACGCTCGGCGATCCCGATTATTACGCCGCCTCGGTCTTGTCGACCGCATTCGGCGGCGGCATGTCCTCCCGGCTGTTTCAGGAAATTCGCGAGAAGCGCGGGCTGGTCTACGCGATCCACTCCTTTGTCCACGGCTATCGCGACGGCGGATTGTTCGGGATCTATGCCGGCACCGGCGAAGACGAGGCGGCCGAGCTCGTGCCCGCGCTGTGCGAAGAGGCGATGAAGCTGCAAGACGGGTTGACGGCGATCGAGCTGAGCCGCGCCAAGGCGCAGATGAAGGCGGGGCTGCTGATGTCGCTGGAGAGCACTTCGGCCCGCTGTGAACAGCTGGCCCAGCATCTCTTGATCTATGGCACACCGTTTGATCCGCCCGAGGTCGTTAGGCGCATCGAGGCGGTCGATGACGCTGCAATTCGGCGGGTCGTGGCACGCTGGCGTTCGGCCCCGCCGACCGTCGCAGCGCTGGGGCCGTTGAGCCGATTGGAGGATTACGACAAATTGCAGGCGCGCCTCGTCGCTTAGCAGGCACCGAGAATAGATGGCGCCGCAACGGAAAACCTTTCCGCGACTGTTTCTGTCCCGCGCCGATCCGTATCGGCTGACCGGCGATCGCGTCTTTCTGCGCCCGCCGGAGCGCGGCGATTACGAGGCATGGGCGAGCTTGCGCGCCGGCTCGCGAGATTTCCTTTCGCCGTGGGAGCCGAGCTGGCCGCCCGACGCGCTGAGCCGAGCGAATTTTCGGGCGCGAGTGGCCCGTTACGCCGAAGATTGGCGCACCGACCAGGCCTATAATTTTTTCATCTTCGCCCATGACGAGACGCTGATCGGCGGCATCGGCCTGTCGAATATTCGGCGCGGCGTTTCGGAGACGGCGAGCCTGGGCTACTGGGTGGGAGAGCCGTTCGCGCGGCAGCGCTACATGACGTCGGCGCTGCCGCTCGTCGTCGACTTTGCCTTCGAACGGCTCGGGCTGCATCGGCTCGAGGCCGCCTGCCTGCCGAGCAATATCCCGAGCCGATCGCTTCTCGCCCGGGCCGGGTTTCAGCAGGAAGGCTATGCCCGCGAATATCTCTGCATCGCCGGCAAATGGCAGGACCATCTGTTGTTCGCGATCCTGCGCGGCGATCGCAGCGCCCCCGCAAATTAAAGCCGGCGAATTAAAGCCGCGTCCGCGCGGTCGGATCAGGCGTGCCCCGCCTCGCTCGACAGCATCGTCAGATCGACGCCGAGTTTGGCGAGCGCCCGCTGCCATTTTTGGTCGTGGTCGGGATCGAAAATGATCGCGTCGTCGGCTGGGACCGAAAGCCAGCCATTGGCTTGGATCTCGGCATCGAGCTGACCCGGGGCCCAGCCGGCATAGCCGAGGGCGAACAGGCTCCGGCGCGGACCCCGTCCCTGGCCGATCGCGCGCAGCACGTCGAGAGTGGCGGTGAGCGCAATATTGTCGTTGACGACCAGGGTCGCGTCCTCGTTGTAGTCGGTGGTGTGCAGGACAAAGCCGCGGCCCGCCTCTACGGGGCCGCCGTAATGCACCGGCCGCGAACCGGCGGCGCCGCTCGGCGAGATGTCGAGCTGGGCGAACAGCTCGCCCATCGTCAGCGACCCGAGCGGCTTGTTGATGACGAGGCCCATTGCTCCAGCCTCGCCGCTGTGCGCGCAAATATAGACGACCGACCGCGCGAAGCGCTCGTCCAGCATCTGCGGCATCGCCAATAAAAGCTGGCCCGTCAGCGACATAGCCCTGCCTCGCAACGCAAGCGACCGCCGGTTACGCGCTCTGCTCTCCGGTAGCTATACATCTTTACAGCGTCCTTTTGTTGCCGGTTCGCGCTCAAAAAGTCGGGCTCAGGCGAATGGCCAGCGCAGTTTGCCCGGCCGGGCTTCATGTGTTATCGCTCCGCCCCCGAACACCACCCGAGGGATTCTCCAATGACCATCCAGGTTGGCGACAAGATACCATCGGCGACGCTCAAACAGATGACCCCGGAGGGGCCGAAGGACATCACTACGGACGAACTCTTCCGCGGCAAGAAGGTTGCCCTCTTCGCCGTGCCCGGGGCCTTCACCCCGGCCTGCTCGCAGCGCCACCTGCCCGGATACGTCGAGAAGGCGGCCGACATCAAAGCCAAGGGCGTCGACGAAATCGTCTGCGTCGCGGTCAACGATGTCTTTGTCATGACGGCATGGGGCAAGGAGCAGAGGGCCGAGGGCAAGGTGCGGATGCTGGCCGACGGCAGCGGCGATTTCGTCCGCGCGCTCGGGCTCGAGCTCGACCTCTCCAAGATGCGGTCTCGGCACCCGCTCGAAACGGTATTCGATGCTGGTGGACAACGGCGTGGTCAAGTCGCTGAATGTCGAGCAGCAGCCGGGCCAGGTCGAAGGCTCCGGCGCCGAGGCGATGCTGCGGGCGCTTTAGGACCGGCTCGACGGTCGCTCTACCCGCGGGTCAGCGCGGAGCGCTGCTTTCCCCAGCTCTCTTCGGCGATGCGGGCCCGCGCGATAGCGTCGGCCCGCTCGTTTTCGGGGTGGCCGGAATGGCCGCGCACCCATTCCCAAGTGACGACGTGCCGGGCCGCCGCAGCGTCGAGCCGCTGCCAAAGATCGACATTCTTGACCGGCTGCTTGTCGGCTGTCCGCCAATCCCGCCGCTTCCAGCCGTGTATCCATTTGGTGATGCCGTCGCGAAGATATTGGCTGTCGCTGTAGAGCCGGACGCGGCACGGCCGCTTCAGCGCTTCGAGCCCGGCGATCGCGGCCATCATCTCCATGCGGTTGTTGGTCGTGTCGCGGGTCATAGCCGCTCAATTCCTTTTCGACCTCGCGATAGCGCAATATCGCGGCCCAGCCGCCCGGGCCCGGGTTGCCGCGGCAAGCCCCGTCGGTGAAGATCTCGACATCGGCCAGCTCAGGCATCGAGCCCGTAGCCTGCGATATCGGTGACACCGCGGTGGAAGCGCAGCTTGCGCAGATATTCGAGGGGATCCTTGGGGCGCACCAATGCTCCCGCCGGCTGGTTCAGCCAATCGAATAGGCGGGTCAACAGAAAGCGCAGCGCGCTGCCGCGCGCCAGCAACGGCAAGGCATCGAGCTCAGCCGAGGAGAGCGGCCGCGCCCGGCGATAGCCTTCGAGCAGCAGCCGCGCCTTTGTCACGTTGAGGCTGCCGTCGGCTTCGAAGCACCAAGCGTTGAGGCAGATCGCCAGATCATAGGCGAGAAAGTCGGTGCAGGCGAAATAGAAGTCAATCAGCCCGGAAACCTCGCGATCTCGGAAGAAGACATTGTCCGGAAAAAGGTCGGCGTGAATCACCCCGATCGGCAGGCCGTGCGGCCATTCCGCCTCGACCAGCGCAAGCTCGGCTCTCCAGCTCGCCGGCGAGCTTGGGCTGCACTTCGGCCGCGCGGGAGCGGCAAGCTTCGTATAACCGCCGCCACCCGGCGACCGAGAGATCGTTCGCCCGGCTCATTCCGAACGAGGCGCCGGCGCGATGCAGCCCGGCGAGCGCGGCGCCGACCGCGGCGCAATGGAAAGGCTGAATGCGGCGCGGCCACATTCCGGCGAGGAAGGTCACCAATGCCGCCGGGCGGCCGCACAGCTCGCGCAGAGCGATGCCGTCCCGGGCCTTGACCGGTGTCGGACAGGCGACACCCTGTGCCGCGAGATGCTCCATCAAAGTGATGAAAAACGGCAAATCCTCGGGCGCAACCCGCTTTTCATAGAGCGTCAGAATGAAATTGCCGCGCTCGGTGGTGATGAGAAAATTCGAGTTCTCGACGCCCTCGGCGATGCCTTTGCACGACAGCACCTCGCCAATGTCGTAAAGCGCGATAAAGGCTCTGAGCTCGTCATCGGCAACATCGGTATAAACGGCCATCGGTTTTTTTACTGCGTCATTCACCGGTAATCGGCGCCCGGCCGGCTTGTCTGCTCGGCGTGGCTCGCATACAGTCCAGGCAGCGGCGAACCGCCGCCCAGCACTATGACACTTGCAAGGGCAGAGGCAGGGGAGAAAGTATGGAAAATCCGATACCCGCGCAAAAAGAGCCCTACGGCGTCAATGTCGAGGCCGGCCAACGGTACTTCTGGTGCGCCTGCGGGCGCAGCGCCTCGCAGCCCTTCTGCGACGGATCGCATAAGGGCACCGGATTGACCCCGATCCCGTTTACCGCCGAGGTCACCGAGGAGGTTTGGCTCTGCGGGTGCAAGGCGACCGACGGCAAGCCGTTCTGCGACGGTACGCACAACACCCTGTGAGCCGCTTGCGGCCTGCCCAGGGGGCAGCGTTCCTCGGCATTCTCGCTCTGTCGGGCTGTGGTATGTTCTCGTCATCCTCGTCGAAACAAGCCGAGGCTTGCCCGAGCGCGGTCGTGTTGCGGCCGCTCTCCAACACGGCCGTGTTCGGATCAGCCCCGGAGCGCCGCCCCGACAATGTCGCCTTTTACGGGCTCCTCAGCGAAGCCGACCTCAAATGCGAGTACAGCGGCGGCAACGTGAAGATCGCTACTCGACACGGTTGTCGTCGCTGAACGCGGGCCGGCGGCGAAGGGAGACGTGGTGGACCTCCCTTATTTCGTCGCCGTCACCGGACCCGATCAATCGATCATCAGCAAGCGGCCATTCGCGGTCCGCATCGTTTTCGAGGGCACCCAGAAACGCGCCGGCGTCACCGACCATATCGAGCAAACCATTCCCCTCGACGGGCGCAAAGGTTCCGACCTCAACGTCCTGCTCGGCTTTCAGCAGAGCCCCGAGGTCGTCGACTTCTACAAACACTTCCGCGGCCGCTAATCGGCTTTTGCCTCCTGATCACGACGTCCCTCGAAAAGCCCGGTCACGGTCAGTTCGCTATCTCGCGCATGCCGGCCCGTTCCGCTTCGCCGCGGCAAGCGTAGCGGCCTGGTTCTTCATGGCCATATGACGCTCCCCCCTTGAGATGATAGCCGCCGCTTTGGGGGTCCACCCAGACGACGGTATCCTTTGGGCAATGCGCTTGGGCCTGTTGTTCTGTCCGGAAGGCTACCAGGATCTCAGGCGGGTGCGCGCAGGCGGCGCAGCAGAGCGCCACAGCCATCGCGAGAAGCCCCAACCCAAGACTGCGCGCGGCAATTCGGTGTGGCGTCAGGCTGGTCATCGGCAATTCTGTCACGGCGATCCCCGATCTGTCGTGCTATGGATAACGGGTTCAGTTGGCCAAGTTAGAGCCTTGGAGGAGAGACGCCTATGCGCATACACAACCTGTATACCGATGCGAGCGGCCAATCGCATTTCCGCGACATCGAAGTGGAGTGGGTCGAGGAGCGCCGAGGCAGCAAGCTCTCCAAGCGCCTGCCGGCCGCCGGGATCATCTTCCGCGAGACGCAAGCCGAGCATGACGTCGACTGGCACCCCGCGCCGCGCCGGCAATACATCATCAATCTCGACGCCGGGGTGAAGATAACCGCCAGCGACGGCGAGAGCCGGGTGATCGCCGTCGGCGAGGTGATCCTGGTCGAGGACACCACCGGCAAGGGTCACTTGTCACAACACGTCGAGGGGAAGATCCGGCATTCGATTTTCGTGCCGATCGAATAGCTCTTCGCGCCTGAAGCCCTTTTTTTAAGGAACGGAGATGATGGCAAACCGAAGAGACATGCTCTGCCATGCTGCCGGGGCGCTGACGGGTCTCGCGTTCATCGGATGCGGTCTAACGAGCCCTGCGTTGGCCCAGGCGCCGCAGCGGCGACGCGAGGTCGTCGTCAATGGAAAGCGCGTTCGGACGGTCGACGTGCACGCGCATTGCCATGTGCCCGAGGCGAATGCGTTGATGGGATTGAAGGTACAACCGCAGTCGCTCGTGGTCTCGCCGGAACGCATCAAGGCGATGGACGAGCAAGGCATCGACATCGAAGCGCTCAGCATCAACCCGATCTTTTGGTACAAGGCCGAGCCCGAACTCGCCGGTCAGGTCGTCAAATTGCAAAACGAGAAGCTCGCCGAGATCTGCGCGGCGCAGCCGGACCGGTTTGTCGGTCTGGCGTCGGTCGCTCTGCAGCACCCGGATCTCGCCGCCCAGCAGCTCGAATATGCGGTCAAGCAGCTCGGATTGCGCGGCGCACTGGTCGGCGGCAGCGTCAATGGCGAGGAGCTGTCGGATTCGAAATTTCATCCGTTCTGGGCCAAGGCCGAACAGCTCGGCGTGCTGATCTTTATCCATCCGCAAGGCACGGCCGAGCTCACCGCTTCCGGTCGGCTCAAAGGGAACGGCGTGCTGGCGAACGTTATCGGCAACCCGCTCGAGACGACGATCGCGCTGTCGCACCTGATTTTCGAGGGAACGCTCGATGCCTATCCCGGGCTCAAGATCTGTGCGGCTCATGCCGGCGGCTATCTGCCCTCCTATGCCGCCCGCTCGGATCAAGGCTGCCTAACCTTCCCCGCGCGGTGCACCAAGACGCTGAAGAAGAAGCCGAGCGAATACTTGAAACAGCTCTATTACAACTCGATGGTCTTCACCCCGGAAGGTTTGCGCCACCTGGTCGCCGAGGTCGGCGCGAGCCAGATCGTCTTGGGGACTGACTACCCGTTTCCCTGGACCCAGACGGCGGTTGACCACATCCTCGGCACCCCGGGTTTGAGCGACGACGAGCGCGTGGCAATCCTCGGAGAGACCGCAGAGAAGCTCCTGGCCATCAAGCCGGCATAGATGAGGTCGACCGGATCGCAGCGCGCAGACTACGACGCCATTGCTTCTCTGTATGATTTCGGGGCCCGCCCGGTCGAAAGTGGCCGATCCGGAGCTCTTGGCATTCATCGAAAATCGTGCATCTTCGGATGTATTGTCCATCATGGATATCGGTTGCGGCACCGGAAAACCAGCTCATCGCGAACCGTACAGCTGTGCCTCATGCTACCATGGTAGGAGGCGACCGATCGTTGGGCATGCTGAGGCAGGCTTGGCCCAAGTCGCCGGACGTCGCCTGGGTGCGGGCCGACGCCGCGGCGCTCCCCTTTCCGGCGCTGAGCTTTGATTTCATCAGCTGCCAATTTGCCTTCCTCGTCGCGCTGATATCGGCGCGCGCCTCCCGGTCGCGGACGGATGAGTGCCGACAGCAAGGGTAAACGGTGCCGGCTATCGCGCCCGCCGCTCGCGGACAGGCGCGCTGGCCGCAGTGCGGTCTATCACCATCCTGGCGGTTTATGACCATATATTCTGCGACCGAAAAGCCCAATCGTTTCAGCGGCGTAATTTCGTTGCAGATTCTTAATTTATGGTGCGGGTTGCGTTGGCGGTCGGTCACCGTTTCGGCGCGTTTGGCACAAAGGCGGATATCGCCCGGTCTACGGCGCGGTTCACGCCGGGCCGCACATGCTGAAACGGCCTGCCCGGATAATGGTGCGCCAGCAGCAAGGGCGGCGTGCCTGCGCGCCTGTCGCTGTTATCGAAGATCATCAGAAAGTCGGCACGTGGCGCGAACCAGCTTAACTGTCGATGGGAGCGCCGGTAGCGGCGGATCACGGCGGCGGGATCAACGTCATGTCCGCCCTTTTGGACACGTTCGCTCACCCGCAGCGCGGATAACCTAGTGCAGTGTATCTCAATTGCCGGTAACATACCGCGCTCGCAGCAACCCTCCCCCCTCGATGGGGGGAGGGTTTGGGTGGGGGTGACGGTGCCGCTGCGAAGGCGCCGCAAAGAAGGACATCCGATCCCAGCAAGCCGTTTGCTCACGAATGGACCAGATTTCCGACACTCGCGGGTCGCGAGCGGCGATCTGGTGCACATCACCCCCACCCAACCCTCCCCCATCAAGGGAGAGGGCTTCAGGAATATTTGGCACTGTGGGAGTTTGAGCTTCACTCCTCGCGCAGTTTTGTAAGTGCATTTTGAAGACACGACACTAGCCCGGATTTCTCATACCGGGTTGGGAATTTGAGGGGCGGCCGCGGCAGCTGCACGCTGACATTGTGGCGATGAAGGTTCACAACCTCCGCGAGTCCCGGCGGACGCAGTGGTGGTGCTGCGATTGGCGGTGTCGAATATGATCGCTGGCTTTCTCTGTTTCGTCAGCGTGCCGCGGCGGTGATCAGTTGTGCGTGGGCGCGGGCGAAGTCGCGCTGGTAGGGGCAGCCCGAGGCCATCGCGAATTTGATGCGCCGCACGCTGGTGCGCACCAGCGCGCCGATCTTGAGCAGTTTGCGGCGGATCGTGCCGCAGGTCGCCTTGGCGAATTGGGTGTGCTGCAGGGCAATGCGCCGCAGCGCGCAGAGCAGGACGTAGGCCATCGAGGCGAACCACAGGCGCAGCTGGTTGGCGCGCATCGTCGCCGCTGAGGTACGGTCGGCGAACAGATCGAGCTGACATTCCTTGATACGGTTTTCCATGTCGCCTCGGGCGCAGTAAATCTCCTCGTAGAGCCGCTGGGGCTCGGCGCCCTCAGAGCTCAGCGAGGTGACGACAAAGCGGGGATTGGCCGCGCCTTCGGTCCATTCCGCCTTGGCAACGACCCGGCGCTGGCGGCTCCAACTGTCGCGCGTCGACCACTGGAACTCCTTGAACCGGCGTGCCACGGGTCAAGCCCGTGGGCTGAAGGCCCACGGCTGGCCGGTCGCTTTGCTGTCCTCCTCGGCCTCACCCAGCTCGGCGGTGATCTCGGCGACGAGACGGTCGTTCTTGGCCAGGCCAAACAGGAAATCGATCTCATTGGCCTCGCACCAACTCATCAGGGCCTCGCGGGCAAAACCCGAATCGGCGCGCAGCACAATGCGCACCTCGGGCCAGCGCGCGCGGATCTGGGCGACGATGCGCGCCGTCTCCTCCACCGCTCCGGCGGCAGCATCGATGGCGGCGCGCCGCAACTTTGACGCCAGCAGATGCGACCCGCAGAAAATGTAGAGCGGCAGATAGCAGTAGCAGTCCCCCGGGTCCGGCTCCGCCGGCCCGAGGACAGGCTCCATAGCCGTGAAAGAACCGCCCTTCCTGATGCCCGTGCAGCGGGTCATCGGTGGCATCGAGATCGAGGATGATCTGGTTTGGCGGGTGTTGGTGCGCCTCCACGAACAGATCGACAAACAGCGCCTCGATCCTGGCGCCGTCCCAGGCGATGCGGTGATAGCGCGTCAGCTCCGCTCCGCCCCGCTCAAGCCGGTTTAGCGTGCTCTTTCCGGCCAACGGCGCACAATCCTTGCGCCGGGCCGACAGCTTGCCGGCCAGCACCGCCATCGTCGGGTCGTGACGCAGCTCGTCGTGATCCACCAGATCTTCATAGCCCAGCGCCAGCGCGAAGACCCGCTGCCCGACCAGCCGCACCACTTCGTGCTCGATCAGCTCCGGCGCGCGGCGGTCCGTAAAACAGCCGGCAAACCGCTCGACCAGCCGGATCGTCCGATCCGTCGCCCCCAGCAGCAAGGCACCCGCATCCGAGGTGATCTTGCCGCCGTCAAACCCGGCCACCACCGCACGCCCCTCAACGCGTGCAAAACCGAACAGATCCGCGCTACACTCTGTATGCATCGGGTCTCCCCCTTGGCCCTGAGACAAACCGTTGGTCCAACACGATTTTCTCAGATCCCGGAGCCCGATGCACCTACCCTGTGTGAGAAATGCGGGCTAGGTGTGAAGCGCATGCCCCGTCCTCTTTCTGAGTCTCGTAAACCAGAAAGTAGACGGAAAACCTCCGTCTTGCGGGGCATGCGCTTGCGACAAATCGATTCACCCCCTCGGCTTCCCCGGACAGCCCTGCGCACCGCGGGAGAGGGGGGACCAAGCCCGAAGGGCTTGGTGGGTGAGGGTCTACAGACGTGGACGTCAGTTCAGCCGCAGATCGGTGATGTGCTTCGGGTCGGGCTTCAATTCGCCGCGCTCGACCCGGGTGACGATGTCGGTCAGCACCGCGTTAGTGGGCGCGGAGATCCCGACCTTCTCGCCCTCTCGTACGACAAAGCCGTTGAGAAACTGGATCTCGGTGCGCCGCCCCTTCACCATGTCCTGGCCCATCGACGGACGGTGCTCGCCGCCACCGGGGCGATTGGCCTCGGCGAGGCGGTGATCGTCGATCTCCTTTTCCGCCGCCGGATCGCCTTCGCCGGCGCGGGCCAAGGTCTCCGGGTCCATGTGGCTGACTTCGTCGAACGTATAGCCGAGGGCCTGCCCGACACGGATCGCCTCGCTGGCGAGCCGGTTCGAAAAATGGCGGATCGCGTCATTCTTGGTCATGTCGCGGCTGATCATGCCTGTGCAGGCCGACAGCCCGTTGCCCATGACGTTGGTGACGAGCTTCGACCAGCGTTCGCCCCAGAGGTTTTCGGTGACCATGGCGCTGTCGGCATAGCTGACCAGCTGGCAAACCTCTTGGGCGCGGTCGGTCTTGCGGCCGTGGACCTCGCCGACCCGAAAGACAGTGTGACGCGAACCCGATTTGCCCGCGGCCCGGCGCACTTGGCCGGGCGCGTGCAGTTCGACAGTGATCGAGCTGGCGATCGAGCCCAACGTCTTGCCCCAACCGACAATTCCGGCGATAGTTTCCTCATTCATACAATTCTGTAGCGAGACGACATACGCGCCGGGCGCGAGGTACTGCTTGATCATCGCGGTTGCCCAGCCGGTGTCGTAAGATTTCATGCAGACAAAGGCGATGTCGATCGGCGCCTCCTTGGCAAGCTGCTGCGCCTCAGTGAGGTGCAATGCGCGCGGCTTGACGGTAAACGGCTCGACATCGCGGATATGGGTGATCCGCAGCCCGTCGCCGCGCATGGCCTCGACGTGCTCCGGCCACGGGTCGATGAACGTCAGGTCTTCGCCCGCCTGCACCATATGCGCCCCGGCGTAGCAGCCGACCGCTCCTGCGCCGACGATCGCTATCTTCTTCGCCATTACGTCTTCTCCCGTTTGAGGTTGCGGCACCGCTCGCCGCGCGCTCCGCCGCCGATCCTAGTACGGCTGGTGCGCTGGCGTCACCCTATCGCTTCGGCGAAACCGATTTTCGCGGCCGGCGAGCGGTGCGCGAGGCCCGTCTCGCCGCGGTCTTGACCCCGGTCTCGGCGCACCTCGCGCAATCTTGATGGTGCGCCGCCAATCCGCGACCATGCCGACGGGGATCGCGGCAATACCCGGCGCCATCAGCCCGCTGGCGACGCGCTCGGGCGATTTGATCTCGGTGCCGAGGACGACTAGACCGAGCAGCAGGCCGCAACCGAACGCCAGCAGCGCGGTCTTGGTGTAGCGCATCCGCTGAAGCGGGAAGTCAACGATGCGGGGACTTGGGGGCCAGGACCATCAACGAGAAGATTTCGAACAGCATCTGGGCGCCGACCATCGCGGTGTTGGTGGTCGGGTCGTATTGCGGGGCGACCTCGACCACATCGCCCCCGACGATCTCGATGCCCTTGAGGCCGTGCAGGATCGCTTGGGCTTCGCGCGGGGTCAGACCACCGGCCTCCGGCGTCCCGGTGCCGGGGGTGAAGGCGGGATCGAGACCGTCGACGTCAAACGAGATGTAGGTCGGGCCGTCGCCGACGACTTCTCGCGCCTTCTCGACGACCGCGTCGATGCCGATCCGGTCGATGTCCTCGATGTGCAAAACGGTCATGCCGGATTCGTAAGAGAAGCCCCAGAAGATCTCGGCCGGGCCTCGGATGCCGATCTGGACCGTCCGTTCAGGGTCGAGCACGCCCGCGAGCACCGCCTGGCGGAACGGGCCGCCATGGTGAAACTTGGACCCGTCGATCTCGCCCATTGTGTCGCAATGGGCATCGATGTGGACGAGGCCGACCGGGCGCTCGTGCCCCAACGCCTTCAGGATCGGATAGGTGATCGAATGATCGCCACCAACCGATAGCGGCCGCACCCCGGCCGCCTGGATGCGTCTGCAGAAGGCCTCGATGTCCTCGATGCAACTGTCGAGGCCGAACCGCGAGCGCATTGGCACGTCGCCGATATCGGCCGCCTTACACTCGGCCCGCGGGACAACACCGAGCCTGTGATTGTAGGGACCGATGCGCTCGGTATCGCGCACCGCACGGGGCCCGAAGCGGGCGCCCGCCCGATTGGTGACGCCGAGATCCATCGGCACGCCCACCAGCGCGACGTCGAGCCCGCCAAAATCAGGCAAGTCAGCCACCTCGGGCCGGTACGGCAGGTCCAGGAATGTGGAGACCCCGGAAAACGGCATCGCGCGCCGGTAATTGGTGCCGAATACCAACGACAGCGCTTTTCTAAACTCGACCGGCCCGATTTCGGTTTCCTTCGCGCCTTCGTACTTGGCGCGCAATGTCTCGAGTTTCGTCTTGTCGAACATCGGGCTCGTCAGCTAGCGCGGCCGCCGCGCACGCGCGGCAGGACCAGATGCTTCCATGGATCGGGCATTTCGCCGACTGCAACCTCGATCAGGGTCGTGCCGCGCCGCTTAAGTGCCGCCGCCAGCTCGCGGCGCAGGCCGTCGGGGGTCGTCGTGCGCACCCCGGCGACGCCAAAGCTTTCGGCCATCTTCGGGAAGTCAGGGTTGTGCAGATCGACGCCGATCAGGCGGTTGCCGTAATCCTGCTTCTGCATGCGCCGGACATTGCCGTAGGCGCCGTCGGCGAAGACGATCGCGACGATGTCGATGCCGTGTTTGACCGCGGTCGAGAGCTCCTGGACGTTGTACATGAACCCGCCGTCGCCCGAAACCGAGACCACCGGCAGATCGGGGCGCCCCACTTTAGCGCCGAGCGCCGTCGCAAAGCCGGAGCCAAGCGTGCCCTGATAGCCGCTGTGGATGTAGGTGCGCGGATGGTAGATCGGGAACGCCACGCGCCCGACATAGCCGACCTGCGTCAAATCTTCGACATAAATGCCGTCATCGGGCAATTCGGCGCGGATCGCCCGGAGATATTCACATTGCGGGCCCAAATTGTCGGCGAGCTTGGCGAGGCTGCGCGACTTCAGCGCCTCGAGCTCTTCTTTTCGCGATGCTCGCTTCGGGTTGCGCCGGTCGAGCGCATGGTGAAGGGCGGCAAGCGCCGGCTTCGCGTCTGCGACAATGCCGAGCGACGGCTTGAGGATGCGAGGGATCTCGGTCGGTTCGATGTCGATGCGGATGAGCTTCAAATCGGCGTCGACACCCCAGCGCATCTGCGGCTGGTGCAGGCGGGTGCCGACCGCCAGCACGACATCGGCCTCGCGCCACAGCTCGTGGCCGGCGAGCGCCGATTGGGCGAGATAGTGGCGGTCGCTGACGATGCCCTTGCCGCCGGCGTAGCTGACCACCGGCGCTTCGAGCATCTCGGCGATCGCGAGCACCTCCTCAGCCGCGCCAACGGCGCCGCCGCCGACAAAGAGCAACGGCTTTCTCGCATCGGCAAGCAATGCCGCGGCTTTGTCGATCTGCTCCGGATCGGGCATCGTGATCGCCGGCGAGTCCCCAGCCGCCGGCAGCGTGACCTCGGTATCGAGCGCCATGACATCGAGCGGCATTTCGAGCGCGACCGGGCGCGGGCGGCCGTCGCGCAATTGCAGGAACGCCTGGTTGACCAGTTGCCCCGTTTGGGTCGGGTAGCTTATCCGAGCCGCCCATTTGGTCAAGGTTCGCAATATCCCGAGCTGGTCGGGGATCTCGTGTAGCAGGCCAAAGCCGCGCCCGATCAGGTCGGAGGGGATCTGGCCGCTGATGCACAGGACCGGGGTGTTGGTGGCGTAAGCGGTGGAGAGTGCCGCCGTGGTGTTGAGCAGCCCCGGTCCCGGCACGACGGCATAGGCGCCCACCTTGGCGCTCGCCCGGGCGTAGCCATAGGCCATGTACGCCGCACCCTGCTCATGGCGGGTGTGGATTACCCGAAGCGCTTCGCCGGCGTCGTAGAAGGCGACGAAAAGCGCATCGTTCTGCACGCCGGGCAGCGCGAAAATCGTGTTCACGCCATGGCGATGCAGCATCTCGACCAGTGCTCCGCCTCCCGTCATTCTCGTCATCACCTGCCCTCCTCCAATGACCGATCCCGCGCGTAGACCCTCACCCGCCTCGCTGCGCTCGGCACCCTCTCCCGCGGTGCGGGAGAGGGGCTAGGACGCAACAAGGCATGCGGTTCAAAGCTCCTCTCCTGCACCGTGTATGGACCGGAGAGATAGTGGACGGGTGTTCGGAGACATGGTTGACGCATTCTATCGGCATCTTTGGCCTGTTGGGGAGGGGCTGGGGTGCCGTGGTCGGAGAAGTCGGTCATGTCGCAGCGGCATGAGTTTGTGATGCTGTTCGAGCAGGAAGGGGTGAACCGCCGCGAGCTGTGCCGGCGGTTTGGCATCAGCCCGACGGTTGGCTATCCGGCTGTGGGCGCGTTATCGGCAGGACGGGCATGCCGGTCTGGCGGACCGCTCGCGTCGGCCGCAGCGCTCGCCGGGGCGCAGCTCGGCGGCGATGGAAGCCCTGGTCCTGGCGGTCCGCGAGGAGCATCCCGCCTGGGGTGGCCGCAGATTCGCCGCCGGCTGCAGGATCTCAAGCACCCGGCAGTGCCGAGCGCCAGCACGATCACCGCGATCTTGCACCGGCAGGGCTGCATCGCCGGTGCGGCGCAGGCCGGCCACAAACCGTTTGAACGGTTTGAGCGGGCGGCGCCGAACGAGCTGTGGCAGATGGACTACAAGAGCCTGCCCCTGGCCCGAACAGGGGGGCATTTTGCGACGCGCGCCGGGCGCTGCCATCCGCTGACCGTGGTCGATGACCACTCGCGCTATGCGGTCGGGCTGCGGGCCTGCGGCGACGAACGCGGCGGCACGGTGCAAGCCGCGCTGACCGCGATCTTTCGGCAATACGGCCTGCCCGAGCGGATGTTGATGGACAACGGTTCGCCGTGGGGGTCGGATGCGCTGCACCGCCACACTTGGCTGACCGTATGGCTGCTCGAGCTCGGCGTCGCGGTCAGCCATGGCCGACCGTATCATCCGCAGACCCAGGGCAAGGACGAGCGGTTTCACCGCACCCTGACGGCCGAGGTGATCGGGCGGCGCGCCTTTGCCGATCTCGCCGAGTGCCAGCGTCGGTTTGATGCGTGGCGCGTGGTGTACAACCCCGCTTCATCACACCCATCTATCTATGCCATTGAAGAGAAGAGATTTTGTTGATCAGGATGCGGTCCCGAGGGGTGTTTTGCGCGGTTCCGAGCGCGACGGACCACGACCTTCGCCGCGGTGCTGTCGAGGACGGCGCGGCTGAGGATCCAAGGTCCGTCCGGCAAGGGGTGTAGCGCGTCGATTTCGCCGCCCTCGGCGGCCAAGCGCAAGGTCTTGGAACTGATCTGAAGATACGCTGCGGCCTTGCTCAGATTGAGCCACGGCTCTTGACCTTGCTCAGGAGGACAATAGGCCGGGATCTTGTGATGCGATCGCAGCGCCGTCACGCGTTCCCGGGTCCAGCGATTGCCACGGCCCGTGGTCAGCTTGTTGCGATTGAGAATACCGGCAATCAGTTCATCATTGGCGATCAGGACAAGCTGTCGAACGGCGGCGACGATGTCCTGTGACGTGCTATCACGTTGCCCGCGTCGACGTCTGGGCAGGCGCAACTCCGTATGAATCCCACCCATCCAGTGGAGAAACAGAATGATCTCGCCGGCCTCGGCGTCGACATCGGCGACTACCTCCTTAATCACCGCGCGGACGATCCGTTTCTTCAACCGCACATCGGTCGTCGGCGCTTGCCACACCGTTTGCAAGTCATCGGCGAGGGTCACGAAAGAGACCGCTGAGAGTTCCGACCGAGGGGGCGCCGCCCTATCGTGAGCGGCAATGCGCGCCTCCATCTCGCTGACGCGTGTCAAGGCCCGGTTCCAGCGCAGTTCCAGCTCTGCCGCTACCAGACGATTGGCGGGATCGGTCGCGTCGTATTGTCGGAAGCCGCGATCGGCGGTATAGCGCATCGCCTCCAGGTCTCGGACCAAGGCATCGCGGACCTCGTCGCGACGCGACGCGTCTTGCGCATCGGCCTCGATCGCTGCGGCAATGGCGCTTGGTTCAACAACTTTCAGGATCGCCGCTTCAATGGCATCGTCCACCCGCAAGCCGCCAAAGGCGATGCAACGCGGCTCGCCATTGTCGAGCCAGCCCCGGTTGCAGCTGTAGCGAGGGATATTGTGCTTTGCGCCCGTGTAGCGGATCGTAAGTTTGCGCCCGCACCGGTGACACCTGATCAGACCCGCGAGCAGCGCGTCGCCGTGCTTGGCAGCGCCGTGATGCCGGCTGTTTGGGATATTGTCGCTGACCATCCTGCGGATCGCCTCCGAGCGTTCCCAGTCGACATAGCCCTCATGGGCGCCTGGGCGCAATGCTAGCCATTCCTCGCGCGGCTTGCGTCGGCTCTTGGCACGAGCCATGATGCCGTCGTAGTGCACGGTGACGCTGGTCTTTCCGTAAGCGTAGGCACCGCCATAGATCGGGTTGGTGATCATCCGATGGATGCTGGCGTAGCGGGGGCTGCGCCATTCGACTTCACCGTTGCTCTGCTTCACGGGCAGCTTGAGGCCGTGTTCGCGCAACCACAGGAGCGCCTGGCGCGCGCTGCCCAGTTCGGCCACCTTGTCGAAGACCAGTTCGATCGCTCCCTGTACCCGGCGATCTGGATCCTTCTCGAGATGGTCGCCCACCTTCACGAAGCCGACCGGCGCGGCAACGATTAGTTCACCCCGCCGCGCCTTTTCGTAGCGGGCCGACAATGATCGTTGCCGTAAGAGATCGAGCTCATACTCGTTGAGGCTTCCCTTGAGCCCGAGCAACAATCGGTCGTTGCCTTGGCGCGGTGCGTAGACCATCTCCTGGTCGATCAAGACGGTGTCAACCACGCGGCACATCTCGATCAGCTGCTGCCAATCGCGGCTGTTGCGCGCGAAGCGGGAGACTTCGCGTGCCGCTACCGCGCCGACTTTGCCGAGGCAGACCTCGGCTACCATCCGCTCGAAGCCGACGCGCGTGACGCCGCCCGCGGCGGATCGCCCGAGATCGTCGTCCACAGTGTCGACCTCGGACCAGCCGAGCGCCACGAGCCGATCCCGCATGGCATACTGCAGCGCCTGGCTCTCGCGGTTGTGCAGAACCTGGTGGGTCGAAGACTGCCGCACATAGAGAAGCGCTTTGCGTGCCAGATGGTGCGGCTTGATCTTGTCAGACATCACCGCGCCTTCCTGTCGAGCTGGGCTCGCGATCGCGGCGTTGGTGGTTGACGAGTAGGTGCACCATCAGCCCGGTGACCATCTGGCGGGTCTCCTCCGGCAGCTGCTGCCACTCTAACACCGGGGTCGGGTGCTTCGCGCCTGGCAGACCGAATAGATCTAACTGCTTGACGGCGGCCTGATGGCTGGGTGGACGTCGGTACTTGTGTCGCACGGGCAGCTCCCTGATTCCGGTCGCAGGAGTTCCTCCCTGCACCAGAAGCAGAGGCATTCGATAGAGGGCCGCCGCACAAGCCAGCATCCGACGCGTCCGCAAGACACGTCTTCAAGGCGATGAGCGCCGTGGTATCGACACGCGGTGAGGCCGCCATGCGGATCGCCAAGCATGCCGCACGGTCGAACATCCACTGCGGCAGCTCAAGCCAACGCCGTGAAGCGTCGCCATCCGGACTGCAGTGAAGGACGCCGCCGGCTCGTTGCTCGATCACCTCATGGACATGAACAACCCGTCCGAACCACGGATGCCACGGGTAGAGGACCTCAAGCTCCTCGATCTTATGGGCGTTATCTCGTCGCTTTGTACAACACCCAGCGGCCGCACGAAGCGCTCGAACTGGCGATCCCGGCGGCGCGCTACGCGCCGAGCCCGCGTCCCTTTCCCGAGACGATCGAGCCGTTTCACTACGGCCCCGGTGCGATCGTGCGGCGCGTCGACGAGGACGGCTGGTTGAGCTTCCGCAACCGCCCGCTCAAGCTCGGCCGCGCCTTTGCCCATCATCGCATTGCGCTGCCACCGGCCGACCAGGAGGGCTGCTTCGATGTCCTGTTCTGCGCTCATCAGGTCGGCGCCCTCGAGCTGCGCCAGGCGGCCGTGAGCGGCTCGCCGAGACGCTCGCCCCGGTGGGTCCACAGGGACCTCCCGCGCGCCGCTGCGCCAGACTCGTGGCGGTCGCTCCGCGGGCGCGCGGGTCCCTCCTGCGGACTACCGGGACGAGCTGCGCCAGTGCCAACCTGTCCACTATGTCCCCGAACACCTGTCCACCATCTCCCCAGCCTTTACACACCGCGGGAGAGGGGGGACCAAGCCCAAAAAGGCTTGATAGGTGAGGGTGTTGTTCGAGTTCACTTACGTGGTGGTTTTCGTGCGAAGGAGGGTCAGATCGCGTAGAGGTTTTCCGGCTTGGCCGGGATCTTGCCGAGCTCTACCTGCTTGACCGCTGCCACGAGCTTGACGTGGGTCAAGGCGGGGACGCCGACTTCCTGGCCTTTCGTGGCGATCACGCCGTTGATGAAGTCGATCTCGGTGCGCCGGCCCTTCAGCATGTCCTGACCCATCGAGGGCCGAGCCAATTCGTTGCGGGTGTTCGACTGCAAGGCGGCGAGGATCGCCGATTTCGACTTCGTCGAGCGCGGCCCGGTCGCCCTCGGCGGCGCGGGCGATGGTTTCGGGCTCGTGCATGCGGATATGCTCGAGCTGGTAGCCGAGCGCCTGGCCGACGCGCACCCCCTCGCCGGCGAGGCGGATGCTGAGGCGCCGGATCTTGTCGTCGCGGTTCATGTCGTTGCCGGACATGCCGGTGGCGGCCGCGACGCCGTTGGCCATGCCGTTAACGCACAACTTCGACCAACGCTCGCCCCACAGATTGGTCGTCGCCTTGACGCTGTCGATCGTGCCGATCATGTCCGCCAGCTCTTCGATTCGCCTGGTGATGCGGCTATGCAGCTCGCCGGCGCGGTAGACCTCGTAGGGCGAGGACCCCTTTGCGGCGGTGCGGCGCACCCGGCCCGGCGCGTAGAGCTCGGCGCCTAGCAGCGCCGGGATGACGCCGACCGTCTTCTCGGGACCGACGATCCCGGCAATGCGCTCCTCGTTCATGCAGTTCTGCAACGATACGACGTATCCGTCGGGCGCCAGGTACTGGGCGATCAGCATCGTCGCCCATTCCGTGTCATAGGACTTGACCGCAACCATAGCGATGTCGATCGGTTTATGCTTTGCGAGATCCTGGACCTCGGTCAAATGCATCGTCTTCGGTTTGGCGCAGACATATTCCTCCTCGGTCACCCCTTCGATCGCGAGCCCGTCCCGGCGGATCGTCGCGATATGCTCGGGCCAGGGGTCGATTAATGTGACGTCGAACCCGTTATTCGCGAGATGACCGCCGGTGTAGCCGCCGATTGCACCGGCGCCGATCACCGCAATACGTTTGTCCATGATCTCGTCCTTCCTTGACCCGGGCCCGGCCATGATAAGCTGATCGCAGGTTGCGGAAAAAGCTCAAAACCCGGCACCTTCCATTCTGGGGATCTCATTGTCGACAGCACGAAAACTGCTGGCCCTTCTGGCCATGGTCTTGCTCTGCGCCGCATCTTGCGCGCCGCAGCCGCCGGTGCCCGGCAGGCTGCAGCTGAGCAACCCCAATTTCGGGTTGATCAACGTGGAAGCGGTGATCACCGCCAATCCGGACTGCGCGGCGCGCGACGATGGCTACGTCTCGACCCTCGAATTCACGATGCCCAACAATGCCACCAAGTTCATCGAGGCGCCGCCTGGGGCCGATATCTGCTGGCGCAGCGACCGCAATCCCGGGCGGCCGGTCCCGGGGCGATGGTCGCGCTGGGACAGAGCCTATCTCGTGCCGGGCAAGCTCGTGGACGCGACGCTTTAGGCACCGGGCACGGTTCACCGCCGCAGGCTGAAGCGGATCGTCACCGATATCTGCATTTCCCGCTGGGGCATTCCCGCCGGGAAGGGCGGCAAGCTGGCGCCCCGCATCATCTCTTCGACCGACTGGTCGAGGTCAGAGTAGCCCGAGCTCGAGATGACGGCGTAGTCGAGCACCCGCCCGCTGCGGTCGACCGAGAAGCGGAGCACCGCGTGCCCTTCCTCGCCGTGCTCGCGGGCGGTGTCGGGATAGTGCTTGTGACTTTCGAGCCAGGCGCTCAGCAAGGCGCGGTATCCGGCGACTGCCTCGGGGGACGGGACCGGCGCCGGCACCGGCGTCGCGGCCATTGCCGTCTGCGGCGGGACGGCTGGCGCGAGTGGGGCTTGCCGCGCTACGGGCTGAGCCGGGATGGGCGGCCTATAAGCCTCTGCCGGCTGCGGCATCTCCTGATGCCGAGGCTTTGGCACCTTCTTAACGACGTGCTTCTGTAGCGGCGGAGGCGGAGGGGGCGGCGGCTCACTCGCCGCGACAGGCGCCTCGGGCTGGGGTAGCGGCGGCTCGGGAGGAGGTGGCTCGGGAGGAGGAGGTTCGGGAGGCGGCGGTTCGGCCGCAACGACTGGCGGCTCGGGCGGGGGTGGAACCGGTTCCGGCTCCGGCGGGGGCGGCGTTGTTTCGGCCGGCGCCGCAGCCTCGGGTTTTGGCGGAGCCGGCTCGAAAACAACTTCGATCCCGCCTTTCGCAATGGGCTCCGGCAATGGAGCGGACTTGCCGGTGAGGAACAGCGCAAGCGCAACGAGGCAAGCGGCGTGCCCGGCGAGCGACAGCGCCAGTGGGAGCTTGATGCCGCTCACTTCGGGCCGGCCGCCTCGGCGATCAGGGACACCTTCGAGAACCCAGCCTGATTGACCAGGCCCAAGGCGTCCATCAGCTGTGCATAGGTGTTCGTCTTGTCGCTGCGGACGTACACGATGCGGTTAGGATCCTCCGCGGCCAGTGCGGCGAGTTGGGGCTCGAGCTCGTCGGAATTGACCCGATCGTCGCCGATGAACACCTCGGCGTCGCGGTTGAGGCTTATGATGACCGGCTTCTTCGGCTCGCTGAGTTGTGCCGCCCGCGACTTGGGCAGGTCGAGCGGCACGCCGACGCTAAGCAAAGGCGCCGTCACCATGAAAATGACGAGAAGTACGAGCATCACGTCGACCATCGGGGTCACATTGATCTCGGCGAGCGGCGCGTAGCGCTCCTCGCCGGCTTCGCCGGATGGCGGCAGTGACAACGCCATCCTCAGGCCTCCGCGCCGGCGCGGGCGAGCAAGCCGCCGGATCGCCCGATCAACCCCTGCATACGCCCGGCGAAGCGCCCGAGATCCACTGTGATCTTGTTGTAGCCGACCACTGCCGGGATTGCCGCGGCGAGACCCATCGCAGTCGCGAATAAGGCCTCGGCGATCCCCGGCGCGACGACCGCAAGGCTGGTGCTGTGTGCCGCCGCGATCCCCTCGAAGCTGCGCATGATCCCCCAGACCGTGCCGAAGAGGCCAATGAATGGCGCGGCGGAGCCGAGGGTCGCGAGGAACGGCAGCCGCAGCTCCAGGCGCCGCAGCTCGGCGTTGAGGGCGAGCCGCATCGCGCGCTCGATGCGCTCGCGACGTTCGCCGGCCGTCTCGGGTTGCGGCCGCGGCTCGGCCGCGCTCTCGGCGAGCCCGGCGGATATGACGAGGCCGGCCGGGTCGCGCCGCTCTGTCGCGGACAGCTCTTGCGGCGAGCGCGCCGAGGCGGCCCGGGCCTCGTGCTCGCGCGCGGCTCGGCTCGCCGCGCCGAGCCGCCAGAGCTTGTCGATGATCACCGCCCAGCTCCACACCGAGGCCGCGAGCAGCAACAGAAGCACGCCCTTGACCACGGGGTCGGCGTTCATGAACAGCTTGACGATCGAAAGGGTCGCGGCGGGGTCGGTCACGATCAGCCTCTAAACTTCACCTGATAAAAGCGAGCTTGAAGCAGCAAGAATGTGGCGCTGCCGCGGCATTAGAAGCGCTGGGTCACCCCGGCAAGGATAGTGCGGCGGGGGCCGTATTGCGGCGCAAAGACGCCGAGCCCCGTGCCGCTGCGAATTTGGTAGATCTCATCGAGCAGGTTGATGATATCTAAGCGCAGCTCCAGCCCCTTGTAGAGTCCGGTGTCGACCGGCTGGACGATGCTGAAATTAACCTGCTGATAACCCGGCAGAGCGGCCCCGTTGGGTAAGGTGCTGTCGGCTCTGAGACCGCTGCCGGCGGTAAGGTCGACCGAAAAGAGAGTGTTCCAGGTGGGGACCCTGTATTTGATGCCGGCAGAGGATGTGTAGGTCTGGTCGTGATCGGTGTGAATAGCATTCGTAGCTATTGTGGCTAAGTCCTCTGCGGAAAAGTTGAACTGGCTCGATATGATGTTCTTTGCGAGCTCTTGCGACGCGGAGAAATTGCCGTAAAACGACCAGTTGCCTATATCATAGCTGAGGGTTAGTTCGACGCCTTTGACCCATCCCTTCTGGTAATTGAACGGGGTGAAGAGGATCGGCGCCCCGAACTGCCCTTCATCGATCAGGTCGCTGGCGAGCTTGTAATAAGCATCGATGCCGGCTTTGAGCCCGGGCAGAACAATTTGCGTGGCACCGACATCAAAGTAATGCGACCGTTCCGCCTTGGCGACCGAGTTGAGCGTGACGGCCGGAGCGGCGGTCGTATTGGCAAAGAGCGCGATCGTCGGTGACGCGATGAGCTCGAACGGAGGCGGCGTGAAGTAACGCGAATAGCCGGCATGAAATGTTGTCGCCTCGGTTGGCTGCCACACCAAATTCGCACGGGGGCTCAGCTGCCGCTCGCTGACAAACTCGGCGAACTGGTCATAGCGCGCGCCGAAATTTAGGGTCAACGACGGAATTATTTTCCATTCGTCCTGCAGATAATAGCTGTAGATCCATCCGGTCTTGCTTCCGGAATCGAAGATCGTCTCCGGCACGTCGGTGGTTTGCACGCCGTTCTGGTCGACCGGCAGAACATTTGATGTAGAGCTGAACGGCGAGCGCTCTCGCTGGATGTAAAAGCCACTGCGAACCGTGTGGTCGGGCGAAGCCCGCCAGCTGCCGTCACCCTGCACGCCGCTCGCCCAGTTCTGCCGGTACGCGGTCTGGGCGATGCCGTTGAACAGAAGGTCCCCCGTGGGATCCCCCGGAGAGAAGTAGACGCTGCTGAAGCGGTTGAACCCCGCGATCTGGAAATCGATATCGTCAACATGCTTCTGCCAGGCGAGGATCTGGAAATTATTGATCTGCAGCTGGTTCTCGTTGAGGGAGGCCGAGGCGAAGTCGCTGGCGCCGTTTACAGTGAGCCCGAGGCTCGGGGTCTGACCGGCGACTTGCGGGATCTGGTATTGGCTGCGCGAGGCACCGAGAATGGCGGTCAACCGCGATGTCGGATCGATAATGCCGGAGACATAGGCAAACCCTTTTGGCTGGCTGGAGTTGTCGTGGATCGCGTTGAAGGTTGGGGCGGGGTTCTCGATCCCCTCGTTGTTCCGCAAGTACTCGCCGGTCGCGTAATAATCGATCTGCCCAACCCGGCCGCCCCATTCGGCGCTCGGCTGAAACGTGCCTTGCTGCCCGCCATAGAGCGTCGCCGAGCCCCCCGGATCGAGGGTCCCGGTTTTGGTCTGGATATCGATGACGCCGGTGGTGCGCAGCCCGTATTGCGCCGGAAGGCTGCCGGTGATCAGCGACACGGAATTGGCAAGTCTAGTCTGCAGCGATTGTCCGAAGACATTGATCCCCTCCGGTAGCTGAACTCCGTTGATGCGGAATTGAAGATTGGCGTGGTCGTTGCGCACATGGAGCTGGCCGAACGAATCTTGCGCGACCCCCGGAGCCTGTAGCAGGAGCCGGTTCAACGGCTGATTGTCGCCCTGCGGCTGAGTTTCGATCGCCTGTCGGTTGAAATCGTAGACCGTGGCCCCGAGGCTCGGCTGGATGTTATAGCGCGCGATATCGAGCTGCTTGGCGATGACGTTGAGGTCGAGCGAAATGCCGCCCTCGGGGGTCGGTGCTTCCCCTGTCGTCGGGGTCGGCACTTCCCCTGTCGCAGGCGTTGGCGTTGCTGGCGGCGCCAGGACCGGTGCTTCTTGAGCGGTGACCGCGCTGGCAACGAAGAGCAACATAAGGGCTATGGAAAGGACGACAGGCACGCGCTGCGCCCCGGTAGGAACCGGCTTGGCCATCGGGTTTCTCCTTTGTGATTCGGACCCACGCCGCACCGACGGCGCGGCGCTTGATCAGTTCGGCAGAGGCGATGTCAAGCCCGAGGCGGCGCGCGGGACCGAAAAAAGAAGTAGCGTGCGAGAGGCGCGTCAATCGCCATCAGTCGGGGCTGATGCAGCCGTGTCTGGTCAGGCAGGCTCGGCGCGAAGAAATCTACCGGGACCGCGCCATGGTGGCCGAGCGCGAAGCAAATCTGACAATCGTGGTGGTCTGCGGCCGGCATGGCCGGGGAGGTCGGCGTCGCCAGCATGAGGCCGAAGGCGGCGTGCTGGCTAAAGGGAATTTCATGATGATGCCAGCCGAAGAGGACAGCCTGGACCAGGATCGCGAACGCGCCCGTCAGCGCGGCAACCCGGCGCCCTATCCCTCGAGCCCGACCGATCAGGACCATCGTCGAGCGGCCCCCCGCATCTCGATATTACACGTCCCCGCACCGGCCGCCGAATTCGGCACCCGATTGATATACTATAACGGCCCCGGGAAATCGTGACTAGAGCAGATTTCAACCAAATGGTTTCGCCGTCACTGCGCGTGCGCCGATCCCCTTAGTCACCGCCGGGCAGCCCCCTCGCCCAGCTCCGCCACCCTCTCCCCCAATTGAGGGTTGAGGGAATGGTAAGGGGGTTCTTGCCTTGCGGGTCCGCTTGAAGTTGTCGAGGGCTGGTCCCAGCTTCGCGAGTTATGAGACTTGCAACGATCATGGGTGCGACCGCCGCCCTTGCCGCTTGTGCCGCCCCGGGGCCCGATTAGGCCGGGGCCGCCGCCCGACTGGATCAGGCGCGCGAGGAGATTGCCCCGCCCCTCGGCGCGACGACGTACACGCTCGACAGTCGCCGTCTACTCGATCAGCCAGAAGACGAGAACCGCAGCCTGGCGCAGTCGCTTGGACAACTCCCTGGGGTCACCCTCGGGCCGAATGGCCAACTGCGCGTGCGCGGTCAGTAGCCGCCCGGACGATGCCGCGAGAGGCGTTCCTCTCTAGGCAGACGCCAAGGGACCGTGGTTGTCGCAGTGATCGCCGTGCGGGTGGTGCAGATGGCCGGAGACCCGATAATCCACATGGTCGCCGTGCGGCACCGCATCGTGGCCGCATTCGGGCCCGTGCACATGACCCAAATCGTGCCCACCGCAGCGATGGTCGGAGGTGCAGCTGTCGGGGTTCTGGCGTGACACCTCGATCACGTGCTCGTCGACATGACCTTCGTGCGGGTGGTGGAGGTGACCATCGTGCAGGTAATCGGTGTGGCCGCCGTGACGCACGGCGGAGTGTCCACAGCCGGGGCCGTGCTGATGCGCATGGTCGGAATGGGTGGGGGCGGAGCAAGTCGTCATGGGATAGCGTCCTTTCCGTATTCAAAATGCGCGGACGCCGGGGCGCAGCGTTTGCGGCGGCGTTAATAATCTGACAGTTGGTAAATCGGGGCCAGAGTGGCAAGGGCGGACCGCTTGAACCTGTTGGGCCTCTAGGACAGGGTCTGCGAACCCCTTTCCCCAGACCGAGATCTGGCCTTATCCTAAAAAGCACCGGATGGGAGAAAGTCCGATGAGACCTGCCATCGCCGCGATTGCGTTTGTGGCGCTCCTCTGCCTCGGCGAGGAGGCGCGAAGCGCCGGTGTCGATCTCGAGGTGATCCTCGCGGCCGATGTCTCGCGCAGCATCGACGACGCCGAATTCGATCTGCAGCGCAAGGGTTACGCCGCGGCGCTGACCGACCCGCGCGTGCTCGCGGCCATTCACGGCCGGTCGGGCGCGGCGATTGGCGTGTGCTTCATCGAGTGGTCGGGCGACGAGGACCAGCAGGTGGTCGTCGATTGGACCGAAATCCGCGACGAGGAAGACGCCGGCAGCATGGCCGCGGCGATCCTCGCCGCGCCCCGCTCGTTCATGGGGCGGACGTCGATCAGCGCCGCGATCGATTTCGCAATGGCGCATTTTGCGACGTCGAAATGGCAGGCCAAGCGCCGGATCATCGACATTTCCGGCGACGGCACAAATAATTCCGGCCGTCCCATCACCGAGGCTCGGGACCAGGCCATCGCGCAAGGCGTGACGATCAACGGATTGGCGATCATCAACGAGAAGCCGAATCTGGGTTATTCTGCCCACACGCAGCCCCCGGGCGGCCTGCCGCTCTATTACCAGCAGAACGTCGTCGGGGGACCGAACGCCTTTATGTTGTCCGTAAAGGACTTTAATACTTTCGCCGACGCGATGGCGCAAAAGCTCGCAAAAGAAATCGACGTCGCGCGTGCCACCGATGAACGGCAGGTGTCGTCGCTCCGTTAAGTCAGAATAGCGCCGGGCGAGGGAGAAGCTCGTTAACGTCACTATGTAATCCGCGCAGGGCCTCTTAGACTGCCCTGTGATGATCAACCGCCGCGATCTGTTCCCGCCGATCGAGCCATACCGCATGGGCACTCTGCGGCTCGATGCCCGTCACACGATGTACTGGGAGCAGTCGGGTAATCCGCGCGGCGTCCCGGCATTGTTTCTACACGGCGGTCCCGGTGCCGGGGCGACCGCGGTGCATCGGCGGTTCTTCGATCCCGAATATTGGCGGATCGTGGTTTTCGATCAGCGCGGCGCCGGCCGCTCGACGCCGCTCGGCGAGATCGACGACAACACGCCTGCCCACCTCGTGGCCGACATCGAGCATCTGCGTTCGGCATTGGGCATCGACAAGTGGCTGGTCTTTGGCGGGTCCTGGGGCTCGACATTGGCGCTGCATTACGCCGAGATCCACCCGCTGCGCTGTATCGGTCTCGTGCTGCGCGGCATCTTTCTGTGCCGGCAGGACGAGATCGAGTGGTTTCTTCACGGCGTTCGCAGGGTGTTTCCCGAGGCTTGGCGCGCTTTCTCGGGATTTCTTCCCGAGGCCGAACGCAGCGATATTCTCGCCGCCTATTACCGCCGCTTGCGAGATCCCGATCCGCGCGTCCACATGCCGGCGGCGCGTGCCTGGAGCGTCTATGAGGGCGCTTGCTCGACTTTGTTGCCCAACCCCGAGACGGTGGCTGCTTTCGGCGAGGATCGTCTTGCTCTTGGCTTGGCGCGAATCGAAGCGCATTTCTTCAGCGGGCATCTCTTCACCGGCAAATGTGATCTGATCGCGCGCGTCGCACAGATCCGGCATTTGCCGGCGATAATCGTGCAAGGTCGCTATGACATGGTCTGCCCGATCGGCAGCGCCGACGAGCTGGCTCGCGCCTGGCCCGAAGCGCGCTATGTGATCGTTCCCGATGCCGGCCATTCGGCAATGGAACCGGGAATTCGCGAGCAGTTGGTCCTGGCGACGGAACGAATGAAGCAGATCTGAGTTGCCGACTGGCTTTACTTGCACAGCATGGCTTGCGTTTTAGGATACAAGGGCCGCGTCTTGACAGCCGCGATCCGTGTGGGGGGAAACAGTGACCAAGAAGTCTATGAACCGGGTGGGAATGATCTTGCTGCTCGCGTTTGGGATCGCAGCCGCGCCGCCGGCGACGGCGCAAATCCCCTTGGGCTCCTTTGTTACTCTGGGGTCCCCCGCGGATCAGCCGAGCATCGGGACCGGCGCCGGAGTTTTCGACATCAACCCCGACATGAAGAAAGCCGACGCGACGCGCAACGCCCAACTGCAGGGCGAATACCGGTTCGGCGATGTGCTATGGATTGTCGCACCGTTCGTCGGCCTGATGGGTACCACCGCCGGCGCCTTTTACGGCTATGCCGGTTTCGGTTTTGACGTGAACTTTGGCACGAACTGGGTTGTGACTCCAACCTTCGCCGGCGGATACTGGTACCGCGGGGGCGGCCTTAATCTGGGCTCCTGGTGGGAGTTTCGCAGCGGCGCCGAGTTCGATTACCGCTTCGCGAACCGAAGCCGCCTTGGTGTCGCCTTTTATCACATTTCCAATGCCGGCCTGACCAAGCAGAACCCGGGGGAACAGGCTTTGCTGCTTGTCTATGCCGTGCCGCTTCACTGATCTCGAGTCTGCGCACGACGTCGCCCCGGGGCGGCGGGGATTGATCTCTGATGTCTTTGATCACTATGCCGCGCCTGGCGCCGACCACTCGCGCCGCGCTGTGGATTCTGCTCAGCGGAATTTGCGCGGTGATGATGAATGTCTTGATCCGCGTCGCGGCACAATCGATGCACCCGTTCGAAGTCGCTTTCTTCCGTTGCCTCTTCGGGCTCGTGCTTCTGCTTCCATGGTCATCAAGGGCGGTCCGGCTCTGTTGCGCAGTCGAAACAGCGGCTTTTACCTGCTGCGCGCAGCGGTAGGGCTCTTTTCCATGCTCACCTGGTTCTATGGAATCACCGTCGTACCGTTGGCGACCGCCACGGCCGTCAACTTCACGGCGCCCCTCTTCGCCACGATAGCGGTGGTGCTGGTCCTCCATGAGGACGTCAGACTTCGCCGGTGGAGTGCAGTCGTCATCGGCTTTGTCGGCGTGCTCGTGATCATGCGGCCGGGCAGCGAGCGGCTCGACGCGAACCTCTTGATCCTGTTGCTGTCGGCGGCGAGCGCGGCGATGAACAACATCACCGTCAAATTTCTCGCGCGCACCGAGCCGCCGGGCAGAATCGTCGCTCTGTTCATGCTCTACTAACGCCGTTGTCGCTGATCCCGGCACTGTTCGTCTGGCGTTGGCCGGAGCCGTCGACCCTTGGCGCGCTCGTTGGGCTCGGCTGTCTCGGCACGATCGCGCATCTTTCGGTTGCGCGGGCGCTCGCGGCGGCCGACGCCAGCGCCTGCGCACCCTTCGAGTTCGCCCGTCTGCCCTTTGCGGCGCTGGTCGGCTTTGTATGGTTCGGTGAAGTCACCAATGTGTGGACCTGGCTAGGCGCCGCCACCATCGCCGGATCGTCGATCTACGTCGCGTATCGCGAGGCCCGGGTCGCCAGGCTGGCGCGCCGCGGCGAGAGGCGCGCCCCGATCTGAGCGCGGTGATGAACTATCCGGGAGCGGGCTATCGGCAGGAGGAACGCATGGAGATCGCAGGGCAGGCGGCAATCATCAGCGGCGGGGCCTCCGGTCTCGGTCGGGCAACAGCGGAGGCGCTGGCCGCGGCGGGAGTCAAGTTACAATCCTCGACATCAACGAGCCGGCGGCGGGCCGCCGCGGTGCGTGCGACGGGCGGGTTCGCCATCGGCTGCGATGTGACCGACGCAGCCGCAGTGGAAGCCGCGGTTGCGGCAGCGCGCCGGCGGCACGGACCGGCACGCATCGCTGTCAATTGCGCCGGCGTCGGCACCGCAGGACGGATCGCGGGACGCGCCGGCCCGCTGCCGCTCGACGCGTTTCGGCGCGTCATCGAGGTCAATCTGATCGGCAGCTTCAACCTCCTGCGGGTCGCCGCCGCGGAAATGATCGCGCTCGATCCGCTGGCCGAGGGTGAGCGCGGGATCATCGTCTCGACCGCTTCGGTTGCGGCCTACGAAAGTCAGATCGGTCAGGCGGCCTACGCCGCATCGAAGGGCGGCATCGTCTCACTGACCCTGCCGGCGGCCCGCGAGCTGGCGCGCTATGGCGTCCGGGTGGTGGCGATCGCTCCAGGGGTCTTCGAGACACCGATGGTGGAGGGCCTGCCACAGAACGTGCGGGACAGTTTGGCCGCGAGCGTGCCGTTTCCGAGCCGGCTCGGCCGGCCCGCGGAATATGCTGCGCTGGTGCTGCATCTGTGCCAAAACCCGATGATCAACGGCGAAGTGATTCGGCTCGATGGCGCCTTGCGCATGGCGCCGCGGTGAAATTCCGGGCGGGCTCAAGGCCGCGGAGGGCGGCGGTCCCGTTCGGGTGCAATTTCGTCAATCGCGTGCGCGAGCTTGATATCAAGTTCGCTCAAGCCATCCGCATCGTGCGTCGACAGGACGACCTCGACCCGGTTATAGACGTTGAAGAGTTCGGGATGGTGATCCATTTTTTCCGCCAGGAGCGCCATTCGCGACATGAAGCCCCAGGCTTCGGAGAAGTTTTCGAAGTGAAAGCTCTTGCGGATCGCGTCGCGGTCCTCGACCTCGATCCAGCCATGCAGTTCGTGCAGCGCCGTCTGGCGCGCCGCTCCGACCAGCCTCTCGACCATGCCACCCTCCGTCAGTTATCGCGAGCAGTACCATGCCTGACCGTCTGCCGCCATCGCTCGCCGAAATCGAGGAATTGGCGCAGCGCGCGTTCGGCACCGTCCCGGGCGACCTCAAGCGTCAGCTCGGGCGCGTCGTGATCCAGGTCGAAGAATTCCCCGATGAGGAGACCGAAGCGGCAATGGGCCTCGAAAGCCCGTTCGACATTCTCGGTCTTTATCGGGGCGTGGCGCTGCCGCATAAGAGCGTCAGCGATCCGCGGCCCGATCCCGACATGATTTTTCTCTATCGCCGGCCGATCCTCGATTACTGGTGCGAGAGCGGCGAAGACTTGGGGCATTTGGTGCGCCACGTGCTGATCCACGAGATCGGCCACCATTTCGGCTTCAGCGACGAGGACATGGAGCGGATCGAGTCGTCGGATTGAGCCAGGCGGGCTAGAGCGGCGCGGTCGAAGCCCGGGGCTGCCGGGCCGACGCGGCTCCATGCGATCAGGCCGGGGTTGGCGCATCTGGATGGAGCAGCTCGGCGTTCCGCAAATCCGCCCAGAGGGCCGGCGGGATCGGGTAGCGCAGGAGCTTCGCGTTAGCTTCGAACTCATCGACATTGCGCGGCCCGGGGAGGATCGCCGTGACGGCTGGATGAGCGAGTGGGAACTGCAGCGCCGCGGCGACGAGAGGCACCCGATGGCTGTCGCAGATGACCTTTATCCTTTTCATTCGGCCGACGATCTCGGGAGGCGCGGGCCGATAGTTCCACGTATCGCGGCCGGCGAGAATGCCGGTATTGAACGGTGCCCCGATTACCACCGATATCCCGGATCGCAGGCATCGGGGCAGCAGGTCATCGATGGGCGTCTGCTCGAGGAGCGTGTAGCGGCCGGCAAGCAGAAAGACGTCCCAATCACCCCAATCGATCGCCTCGAGCAGAACTTCCCATTCGTTGACCCCGATCCCGATCGCCCCCAGCTGGCGGGACGACCGCAATCGCTCGAGCGCCCGATATCCGCCGTCGCGAAACGTTCGCATGATCCCGTGATGCGCGTCTTTCCCGTGCTGCCGCGCACCGATGTCATGAACGTAAAGGATATCTATCCGTGCGAGGCCAAGGCGCTGTAAGTCGTCCTCGAACGAGCGCATGATTCCGTCGTAGGAATAATCGAAGACATCCTCGAACGGCATCGGGTGCTGCAGCGCACCAGGGGTTCCGGCGTCCTTCAGCGGCCGCAGCAGCCGCCCTGCCTTGGTCGATAACACCCAATCTTCGCGCGGCGGCAACTCGCGCAGGGCATCGCCGACAATTCGGCCCGCCCTTCCGAAACCATAGAAAGGCGCAGTGTCGAAATAGCGAACACCGGCCGACCACGCCGCCTTTACAACCGCCTCTCCCTCGTCTCGAGTGACCGGGATCCGGTGTCCCCCGAGAGTTCCGGTGCCGAGCCCGAGGACCGTCAATCTGAGGGGCGTGCGCCCCACTTGGCGTGTCTCGAAGCCCTTCATACGCCTTCTCCGTCACTGCGATCTGATATTATATCAGACTACAACCAACCGCTGTACTCGGAGTTCCGGCCGGTCGCTCTACGCGAGGATGCTGTCATATGATCCTCACTTTCGGGTCAATAAATGCCGATCTCATCGTCCCGGTTCCACGGTTGCCGCAACCAGGGGAGACCGTGCTAGGCGGATCCTATGAACTTCTACCGGGTGGTAAGGGTGCCAATCAGGCGCTGGCGGCGCGACGGGCCGGAGCCGAGGTCATATTCGCCGGCGCCGTCGGCCGCGACAGCTTTGCCGCGATCGCGCTCGATTCGCTCCGCGGCGAGGGCGTCGATACGCGTCTGGTGCGCGAGCTCGAACTCCCGACCGGCTGTGCTTTGATCATGGTATCGGCCGCGGGCGAAAACATTATCGCCGTGGCTCCCGGCGCCAATATGGGCGTGCGATGCGACTGGGTGCCCGAGGATTTGCTCGAGGCCGACACGACCCTCGTCGCCCAGCTCGAAGTCCCGCCCGGCGAAACTCAAGCGTTGATCAGACGCGTCCGGGGGCATGGCGGCCGATGCGTGCTCAACTTGGCGCCGGCGCTGCCGATCGATCTCGGGCTGTTGCCGGAAATCGATCTTATGGTCGCGAACTCGAGCGAGGCTGCGATGATCTCGGCTGATCCGATGGGGATCGCCCGCCAGCTGCGACGGGGGCTCGTAGTGACGCGTGGCGCGGCGGGAGTCAGTGCGTTTTTCGCCGACGGCAGCCGGCTCGATTTGCCGGCGCTCGCTATCGAGGCGGTCGATACGACAGGAGCCGGTGACACGTTCGTCGGGGTTCTCGCTGCGGCGCTCGATTTGGGAGCGAGCCTCGAAGCCGCGTTGCGGCGGGCAAATGCCGCCGCTGGCCTTGCGTGCCTCGCCCGCGGCGCTCAAACCGCAATGCCGAGTTCAGCGGCAATTGACGCGGCAATGGCGAGCTTGCCGCCCGGCTAGGCCAGGGGCACGCAGTGCTGCTGAAACTCGGTCAATATGTCCATGTAAAGCTGACGCTTGAACGGGACTATCAGCTCCGGCAGGCGAAATGGCGCAACCCATCGCCAGGCGTCGAACTCCGGATGCTCGGTGGCGAGGTTTATGTCGCCGTCCCGACCGGTGAAGCGCATGACAAACCATTTCTGGCGCTGGCCCCGGTAGCGCCCGCCCCATACGCTGCCGGCGAGTTCGATCGGGAGATCGTAGTGCAGCCAGCCCCCGCTCTCCCCGATGATCTCGGCCTTGGCCGTGCCGATCTCTTCCTCCAGTTCTCTTAGAGCCGCCTGGCGCGGGGTCTCGCCCGGGTCGATCCCACCTTGCGGCATCTGCCATGCCGGCATTGTCGGCATGTCGAGACGGCGGGCGACGAACACCTCTCCCGGGGCGTTGAGCAGCATGATGCCGACTGCAAGACGATAATCGGCCGGCTCGTCGTACTTGTCGGCCTTGTTCACCCTATACCGCCGAAGCCGCGACTACGATGTCGTCAGTTGACGACGCGGCCATTGAACATCGCGATGCCGCGCAGCATGTCAACCGTCCTGGCCAGCTGGTAGTCGGCGGGCGTACCCATGATCGAAGGATCGACGGAGGTCTGCTCGGGGGGGACGTCTCCGGAATCTTCCTTTTTCAGATCCGTCGCGGTGGCGACCTTGTCGCCCTTCTCGCCTTTCTCGGGTGTCTTCTCGATTTTGGCGGCTTCAACGACGATGTCCGGATCGATTCCCTTCGCCTGAATCGAGCGTCCCGAAGGCGTGTAATAGCGCGCCGTGGTCAACCGCATCGCACCGTGACCCGGGAGCGGGATGATTGTTTGCACCGATCCCTTGCCAAAGGATTTCGTCCCGAGAAGGATCGCGCGGTGGTGGTCCTGCAAAGCGCCGGCGACGATCTCGCTGGCCGAAGCAGACCCGCCATTGATCAATACCGCCATGGGCAGACCGCTCGCGATGTCGCCAGGGCGAGCGTCATAGCGCTGCGCATCCTCGCTGCGCCGGCCGCGAGTGGACACGATCTCGCCCTTGTCGAGAAAGGCGTCCGAAACAGCAACCGCTTGATCGAGCAGCCCGCCGGGATTGTTGCGCAGATCAAGGATGACCCCTGAGAGCTTATTGCCGGCCTGCTGCTTTAAGTTCTTCATTGCATTGTTGAGGCCGACATCAGTCTGCTCGTTGAAGCTGGTGATCCGAATGTAGCCGATCGTGTCGTCCTCGAGGTGAGAGCGGACCGACTGGATTTTGATCGTCGCGCGGGTCAACTTGACGTCGAAGGGGTCCTTTCCCTCGCGCCGAATCGTCAGCTTGACTTCGCTGCCGATCAGGCCGCGCATTTTCTCCACCGCCTCCGGAAGGGTCATCCCCTGGACGGGGTCCCCGTCCAGGTGAGTTATCAGGTCGCCGGGCTTCAGGCCGGCGCGCGCCGCGGGTGTATCGTCGATAGGCGAAACAACCTTGACGAGGCCGTTCTCCATAGAAACTTCGATCCCCAACCCGCCGAACTCGCCGCGGGTCTGGACCTTCATATCGTTGAAATTTTTTGTGTTCAGGTAATTCGAATGGGGATCGAGCGATGTCAGCATGCCGTTGATCGCCGACTCTACCAGGGTGTCGTCGCTGACGTCGTCGACATATTCGGCGCGTACGCGCTCGAAGACCTCGCCGAACAAATTGAGCTGCTTGTAGGTTTCCGCCGAGTTGGTCGGCGGTGCCGCGCCGAGATCCTGGCGCAGCGAGAATACTAGGACTGTGGCAGCCACTGCCACCATGAGACCCGAACGCTTCATCCATTCACCCTATTTCTCGCGCCCGATCGGCACGATGCACTTGGCGTAAGATACCCGGCAGCGCGGGCGTCGATCAAGCCGAGCCGCCGCGGCGAATTGGTGCGGTTCAATCTGCCGCCTGTCGTCCTGCGCCCGAGGAGATCAGCGAGTGACCGGTCATAGCGGCCGGCTTCGTCAGATGGAGAATATCGAGCAAGGTCGGGGCGATATCCGAAAGACGGCCGTTTTCGAGGTGGCCGATTTCTGCCGGCGGGTTCACCACGACAAAAGGCACCGGGTTCAGCGTGTGCGCGGTATGCGGCTCGCCGGTTTTCGGGTCGCGCATCATCTCGGCGTTGCCGTGGTCCGCGGTGATGACGAGCGCCCCGCCGGCCTGTTCGACGGCCTCGGCCAGTCGGCCGAGGCAAGCATCGATGGTCTCGACCGCTTTGGTAGCGGCGTCGATACGGCCGGTATGCCCGACCATGTCGGCATTTGCATAGTTCATTATGATCGCGTCGAACCGCCCCGAACGGATCGCTTCGACGACTTTGCCGGTGACTTCGGGTGCCGACATCTCAGGCTGCTGATCGTATGTCGCAACTTTTGGCGAGGGAACGAGAATCCGCTCCTCACCCGGAAAGACCAATTCGCGCCCGCCGTTGAAAAAGAACGTGACATGCGCGTATTTCTCGGTCTCCGCGATGCGCAGCTGAGTCAATCCGGCCCGCGAGATCACCTCGCCAAAGCTATCGTCGAGGTTCTCGGGTGGGAACAGCGTTGCAAGAAATCGGTTGAGCTTCGTCGAATACTCGACAAGGCCGAGAGCGGCGCAAGACGCGATCCGCTTTTCCCTCGCGAAGCCGGAGAGTTCGGGATCGAGCAAAGCAGCGGCAATCTCGCGCACCCGGTCGGCGCGAAAATTCGCGATCAGCAGACCATCGCCGTCGCGCATTCCAGCATAACCCGCAATCGCGGTGGGCGCCACGAATTCGTCCGTCTCGCCGCGGGCATAGGCGGCTTCGACCGCCTGCAGCGGGTCATCGGCGCGCTCGCCCGCGCCGCTGACGATCGCCCGATAAGCTCTCTCGACCCGGTCCCAGCGTTTGTCGCGATCCATCCCGTAGTAGCGCCCGCAGAGCGTGGCGATCCGCAGATCGTCGAGGCCGGCAACGTCTTCCTGAAACTGCTTCAGATAGGACGCAGCCGATTTGGGCGGCGTGTCACGCCCGTCGAGAAAGGCGTGGACGGCTACCGGCACACCGGCATCGGCGAGAACGCGGGCTAGGGCGGCGATCTGGCGCTGGTGCGAATGAACCCCACCGGGCGACATCAGCCCTATGAGGTGAGCCGTCCCGCGGCTCGCCTTCAGTTTGCCTATGAAATCGCACAATGCCGGCATAGTGGCGAGCTTGCCCTCGGCGATCGCCGCATCGATTCGCGGTAGATCCTGCAACACCACGCGTCCAGCACCGATATTCGTGTGACCGACTTCGGAATTCCCCATCTGTCCGTCGGGCAGTCCGACAAAATGCTCGCTCGCTTGCAGCCGCGCATGCGGCCAGCGGGCCGTCAAGCGGTGCCAGTTGGGCGCCCGGGCGCTCTCGATTGCGTTGTCTTCGGCTTTCGAACGCTCGCCCCATCCATCGAGTATGCACAGCACGAGCGGGCGGGGACGGAAGCGGGAATTCATCGCGAAGAAGCCTCGGACAAGGGAAGTCTATCTCTATACGCGAAACCGACCGCGAGTAGGTAGCGTTCCCAACGTGTTTAACCCCGATGGTAAGGGTGACCGGCGAGAATTTGTTGGGCGCGATAGAGCTGTTCGAGCAGCATCCCGCGAACGAGCAGATGCGGCCAGGTCATCGATCCGAGGGACAGGGTCAGATCGGCGCGCTCGAGAACCATCGAGTGGAGACCGTCGACGCCGCCGATCGCGAAGGCCAGCTCGGGCGAGCCCCGATCACGCCAGGCGGCGATCCGCTCGGCCAGTGCGCGGCTCGACCACTGGGTGCCGCGCTCATCGAGGGCGACGAAAGGCACACCGGTCGGCAATGCGCCGAGGATCAATTCGCCCTCGCGGGCTTTCAGTGGCCCCGCAGGAAGAGAGCGCCTCTCCTCCACTTCGACAATTGTCGGAAGCGGCACGATCCTGGCGGCGTAAAGCGCCTGTAATTCCTTGAATGGACCGCCGCGGAGCCTGCCGACGACGAGAAGGCGAAAGCGGATCGAGGGTGTTCCGGGTTACAGGCGAACGGCTTCGGCGTCGGCCCAGGCCGCACCCCACATCTTTTCGAGATTGTAGTAGCTGCGGATTTCCGGACGGAACAGGTGCACGATCACATCGCCTGCGTCGATCAGCACCCAGTCGCCCTGTGTCTTTCCCTCGATCGAAATCCTGGTGCGCCGGGAGAGCACTTGATCGAGGTGCTCGGTCAACGCCAGCACCTGACGCGTCGAGCGGCCGCTGGCAATCACCATGTGGTCGGCGATCGTCGTTTTGCCGGCAAGGTCGATCGTGACGATCTCGTCTGCTTTGCCGTCCTCGAGCGTCTGGACGATGAGACCGAGGATTGTCTCGTGGGGTTCTATGGCTTTGGTGCGGGGTAACAGGGCGGTTACGGTCGACAATTCGGTTTTTTGCTCCGCGTGTCTATGAGATGAGATTTCGTTGCGCTCCGACCTTATTCCAGTCGCCGAGCGGTCATCTAGGCGAGTGTGGAAAAACACCCAAGCCGGGGGCTCCATTTCGGCTAGCCGACGTTCGTCCGAAGCTGGAACACGGTATCGGGCAAACCGCTTCGCAGCCGCTCCGGAAAACGCTTTTAGAGAATAGGGAGGGCGGTCGAACACGGCAATGGGCACAGTCCGAAAGATCTCGGGCCAGCGCTCCCATCGGGGGATCTGAACGAGGTTGTCGCCGCCCATCAACCAGACAAACCGCAGCCGGGGGAAGCGGCGCCGAAGCGCCTTCACCGTGTCGGCTGTGTAGCGCGAAGGTCCCAGACGGCTTTCGAGGTCGGTGACGAGGATACGGTGGTCTGCTGCGGCGATCCGGCGAGCCCCCTCCAACCGGACCGCGAACGGGGCCATGCCGTGGACCGGCTTCAGTGGATTTTGCGGCGAGACCAGCCACCAAATCTGGTCCAGGTCGAGGAGTTTGAGCGCCAGTACGCTGATGTGCAGATGGCCGCCATGCGCCGGGTTGAATGAGCCTCCCAGCAGCGCGATCCGGCGATGCCGCGCGGCAGGGCGCCGCACCTGCGGCTGACCGGTCAGGGGCGCACCTGCCCGGTGCCGCGCACCAGGTACTTGTATGTCGTCAGCTGCTCGGCGCCGACCGGTCCGCGGGGCGGCAGGCGTTGCGTCGAGATTCCGATCTCCGCGCCCATGCCGAACTCACCGCCATCGGCGAATTGGGTCGAAGCGTTGACCAAGACGATCGCGCTGTCGACCTCGCGCAAAAAACGCTCGGCTGCGTGCCGATCTTCGGTCACGATCGCGTCGGTGTGGTGGGAGCCGTATTGGTTTATGTGCGCGATCGCTCCGGCTACCCCATCGACGACCCGAACCGACAGGATCGCGTCGAGATATTCGGTGCGCCAGTCTTCCTCTGTCGCCGGCAAGACGGCCGGATCAATTGCCCAGGTCTCCGAGTCGCCGCGCAACTCGCATCCCGCCGCGCGCAACTCGGCGAGGATGGCTGGCAATTGATCCGCGGCGACCCCCCGGTCGATCAGCAGGGTCTCCGTCGCTCCGCAGATCGAAACCCGGCGCATTTTCGCGTTGAGCACAATGGCGCGCGCCTTGTCCGGATCGGCCATTTTGTCGACATAGGTATGACAGATGCCTTCGAGATGCGCGATCACCGGGATACGGCTCTCGCGCTGAACCCGCTCGATCAGCGAGCTCCCGCCGCGCGGCACGATCACATCGATGCAGTCGCTCATGCCGAGCATCAAGCCGACGGCAGCACGGTCGCGCGTCGGCACCAGCTGGATCGCCGCCTCCGGCAGACCGGCCGCGCGCAGGCCTTCGGCGAGCGCCATGACCAGCGCCCGCGACGAGTGGTAACTTTCTGATCCGCCGCGCAGGATTGCGGCATTGCCCGATTTGAGGGCGAGCCCGCCGGCATCCGCAGTGACGTTTGGCCGGCTCTCATAAATGATGCCGATGACACCCAAAGGCACCGCGATCCGCTGGATGGCCAGACCATTCGGCCGCGTCCACTCCGCGAGAATGCGGCCAACCGGGTCGGGCAATGCCGCGATCATGTCGAGGCCGGCGGCGATCGCCTCGACGCGTTTGGGGTCGAGGGCGAGCCTGTCGCGCAACGCCGGGGCGAGGCCCCGATCCTCAGCCTCGGCGAGGTCGCGGGCATTGGCAGTGATGACCTCCTCGGATCGCGTCCGCACCGCCGCAGCGGCCCCGCGCAATGCCACGACTTTATCCCCGACCGCCGCAAGGCTCAGGGCGGTCGCGGCTTCGCGGGCCCGCCGCCCGATCTCGGTCATGACGGCCGACAGATCCGGCTCAGCCATGATGGTCCGCTCGCGTCTTAGCGTCTCGGTCGTCATCGGGGTTCGGTCACCACCAGATCGTCGCGATGGATAATCTCATCGCGGCCACGGTACCCCAGGATCTCGGCGATTTCACTACTCTTGTGACCGGCAAGGCGCCGGATATCGGCGCTCGAATAAGCCGAGAGGCCACGTCCGGCCTCGATGCCCGACCGGGTGCGGATGATCACGGCGTCCCCGCGTTCGAAAATGCCTTCGACCGCGATCACGCCAGCCGGCAAAAGGCTCGTGCCGCGCTGCAGCGCTCTGGCTGCGCCGTCATCGACGATCACCGCGCCGGACGGATTGACCGCACCGGCAATCCACGCTTTGCGCGCCGACCGCGGCTCGCCTCGGGGCAGGAACAAGGTCGCTCTGTCGCCCGCCTCGAGGGCGGCGAGCGGCCCCGGCGCGGCCCCGGTGGTTTTCCCTTTGGCGATCAGCATGCGGCAGCCGGCGCTCATCGCGATGCGGGCGGCTGAGATTTTTGTCACCATGCCGCCCGAGCTGTAGCCAACCGGCGCCTCGCCTGCCATCGCCTCGATGTCGGGCCCGATCTCGCAGACCAGAGAGATGTGCCGCGCGTTCGGATCATTGCGCGGGTCGGCGGTGTAGAGCCCGTCGATGTCCGACAGCAGCACCAGCATATCGGCGCTCGTCATCTGCGCGACGCGCGCGGCGAGCCGGTCGTTGTCGCCAAAACGGATCTCGGCTGTGGCGATCGTGTCGTTTTCATTGACGACTGGAACCGCGCCGAGCGCCAGCAGCTGGGCAAAGGTCGCTCGGGCGTTGAGATGGCGGCGGCGTTCTTCCGTATCGTCCTGGGTCAGCAGAATCTGCGCGACGGTGATGCCGTGGCGGGCGAGCGCCTCCTGGTAAGCGTGAGCGAGGCGGATCTGTCCGGTGGCTGCGGCAGCCTGCTTCTCCTCGAGCCGGAGCCGCCGTCCAGCGACCCCGAGATGCCGCCGCCCTACAGCGATCGCCCCCGACGAAACGAGGATCACCTCCTGACCGCGCGATCGAAAGCGGGCGACGTCATCGGCGAGCGCATCAAGCCATGGCCGTCGCACCTCACCGTCTTCGGCCGCTAAGAGCGCCGATCCGACCTTTACAACGAGCCGCCGTGCCGCGACGAGTGCTTGGGCAGGACTGGGAGGAGGGTCTTGCGCCGCTGCGCTCACAATGGATGAACGAGAGTGCTCGCCTCCACCATGCTTTCATCCTTATCTGCGCGTTCCGCCGACACGGCTGCCAGCACCGCCGCTATCAAATCCGGCATACCGGCGCCGGTTGCCCCAGACAGAGGATGGACCTCAGTGCCCGGCCGGACCGCCTGCTGCAGCTGGCCGCATTTTGCGCTGATCGCCTCGGGATCGAGTGCATCGCTCTTATTGAGCCCGACGATCTCGGTTTTCTCCGCCAGGCCATGACCATATTGGGCGAGTTCTTCGCGGATCGTGCAGTAAGCGCCAGCGACATCGTCGAGAGTCCCGTCCACCAGGTGAAGAACGACGGCACAGCGCTCGACATGGCCGAGAAAGCGGGTGCCGATGCCGGCCCCCTCGCTCGCTCCCTCGATCAGTCCGGGAAGGTCGGCCAGGACAAACTCGTGGTCCTGCAGTCGGACGACGCCGAGCTGCGGTTTCAGCGTCGTGAAAGGGTAGTCGGCGATTTTCGGCCGGGCATGGCTGACGGCGGCGAGGAAGGTCGATTTGCCGGCGTTGGGCAGGCCGACAAGACCGGCATCGGCGATCAGCTTCAGGCGCAGCCAGACCCAGGCCTCGCGCCCCGGCCAACCGGGATCGGCGCGGCGCGGTGCGCGATTGGTCGAGCTCTTGTAATGCGCATTGCCGAAACCGCCGTCGCCGCCGCTCAGAAAGACGAGCCTCTCGCCGGGGCGGGTGAGGTCGGACAGCACTATCCGATTTTCTTGATCCATGATCTGGGTGCCGACCGGAACGCGCAATCCGAGATCCTCGCCGTTTGCACCGGTGCACTGGCGACCGGCGCCGGGCCGGCCGTCCTGCGCGCGAAAATGCTGCCGGTAACGGTAGTCGATCAAGGTATTGAGGTTTTCGGCCGCGACAAAGACGATGTCGCCGCCCTTGCCGCCATCCCCGCCGTTCGGGCCGCCGAACTCGATAAACTTCTCCCGGCGAAAGCTCATTGCGCCGCGGCCGCCGTCACCGCTCTTCAGGTAGATCTTGCACTGATCGAGGAATTGCATCTGAAAGCAATAAAAAAGGGGAACAGCCGGACCGCTCCCCCTCTGGCTCCGGTTGCTTGGTGGAACGGCTATTCGGCAGCTTCTGCCGCCGGCTCCGGGGGCACGACCGAAACGTAGGTCCGTCCGGCCAGTCCGGTGTGAAACTTGACCGCGCCTCGCGAAGTCGCAAACAGAGTGTGGTCGCGGCCGATCCCGACATGCGCGCCGGGATGGAATTTGGTGCCGCGCTGTCGCACGATGATGTTGCCGGGGATGACGATCTGCCCGCCGAATTTTTTGACGCCGAGCCGCCGGCCGGCGCTGTCGCGCCCGTTGCGCGAAGAACCGCCCGCTTTCTTATGTGCCATCTGCTGCTCCTATCTCGCGCGGCGAGCCGTTCGCGCCTTTGATGTCGGTGATGCGCAATACGGTCTGCTGCTGGCGATGCCCCTTCTTACGCCGATAATTGTGCCGCCGCTTCTTTTTGAAGACGATGATCTTTGCTGCCCGGGTCTGCTCGACCACGGTGGCGCTGACCGAAGCGCCATCAAGAAGTGGGGTTCCAGACGCAACCTCGGCGCCTTCGCCGATCATCAGCACCTCGCTCAGCTCGATCGTAGCGCCGGGCTCCACCGACAGTCTTTCGACCGAGATGACATCGTCCTTGGCGACCTTGTACTGCTTGCCGCCGGTGCGGATGACTGCGAACATGATACCCGCCGATATATTCTGCCGCGCTAGGCGCACGTATGCGCCAGACGGGGCCACCCCGTTCGCGAGCCGCGCAATATAGGTTCGCGATTTGTGCTGTCAACCATCTTCCGGCGCAGCTTTGACGGCACATGGCGCGCTCTTTAGAATGTTCGACGATCTGAGGCTGCCGGCATGAAACGGGGCTTCATTTGACGAGGAGCGTCCAAGGCATGGACACCGGCATTATTCGCGCAACCGAAGACGAGGCCCTGCAATTCCACGCCAGCGGGCGTCCGGGAAAGCTATCGATCGCGCCGACCAAACCTCTGACCACCCAGCGCGATCTGGCGCTCGCGTATTCGCCCGGAGTCGCGTTCCCGTGTCTGCAAATCCAGCGCCAGCCCGGCGCGGTCTTCGATTACACCTCGAAGGGCAATTTCGTCGCGGTGATCTCGAACGGCACCGCGGTTTTGGGGCTCGGCGACCTGGGGGCGCTCGCCGCCAAGCCGGTCATGGAGGGCAAATGCGCATTGTTCAAGCGCTTTGCCGATATCGACTCAATCGATCTCGAAATCGATACGCGCGATGTCGACGAGTTCGTCAATTGCGTGCGCTTTCTGCACCCGGCCTTCGGCGGCATCAATCTCGAGGACATCAAGGCGCCGGAATGCTTCATTATCGAAGAGCGGCTGCGCGAGCTCCTCGATATTCCGGTGTTCCATGACGACCAGCACGGCACCGCGATCATCGCCGCAGCCGGTTTGATCAACGCCCTGCATCTTACCGGCCGCGAGCTCCACACGACGAAAATGGTGGTCAACGGCGCCGGCGCCGCCTCGATCGCCTGTGTCGAGTTGTTGAAGACGATGGGATTGCCATCGGAAAATGTCGTGCTGTGCGACACGCGGGGCGTCATCTATCACGGCCGCACGGAGGGCATGAACCAGTGGAAATCGGCCCATGCGGCCGAGACGAAGGCGCGCACTCTCGCCGAGGCGATCGAGGGAACAGATGCCTTCTTTGGCCTCTCCGCCAAGGGGGCGGTCAACCGGCCGATGGTTCGCTCGATGGCGGACAAGCCGGTCATTTTCGCGATGGCCAATCCCGATCCGGAGATCACCCCCGAGGAGGTGCGGGCAGTGCGTTCCGACGCGATCATCGCCACCGGGCGCTCCGATTATCCCAACCAGGTCAACAATGTTCTGGGGTTTCCGTACATCTTTCGCGGCGCCCTCGACGTGCGCGCCTCGACGATCAACGATGCGATGAAGATTGCGGCGGCCGAAGCATTGGCCGAGCTCGCTCGCGAGGATGTGCCCGACGAGGTTGCCGCCGCCTATTCCGGCGAGCGATTGCGTTACGGGCCCGACTACATCATCCCGGCGCCGTTCGATCCGCGGCTGATCTGGGCGGTGCCGTCGGCGGTCGCCATGGCGGCGATGGATTCTGGCGTGGCGCGCAAGCCGATTCTCGATATGGGCGCCTACAAGCGCAGTCTGCGCGCTCGCCTCGACCCGACCGCCGCGGGGCTCGAGCTGATCTTCGAACGTGTGCGCGCCGCGCCAAAGCGCGTCGTCTTTGCGGAGGGCGAAGAGGAGAAGACGATCCGCGCCGCGCTGCTGTTCGCCGAAAGCGGTTATGGCACGCCGGTGCTGGTGGGCCGCGAGGAACGGATCAAACCGACGATGGCCGCGATGGGTTTGACTTCGCCGCAGGGTCTCGAGTTTCACAATGCGAGACTGTCGCACCACAACAAGCGGTACACCGATTTTCTCTATGCCCGCCAGCAGCGCCAGGGGATGCTGTATCGCGACTGCCAGCGGCTGGTGAACCAGGATCGCAACGTCTTTGCCGCCTGCATGGTCGCCTGTGGCGATGCGGACGCGATGGTGACGGGGGTCACGCGCAACTCGTTCGATGCTCTCGACGAGATTTCGCGGGTGATCGCGGTCGAGCCCGGGTCTGTGATGTTTGGCCTGACCGTTCTGCTCGCCCGCGAGCGCACCGTTCTGCTCGCCGACACACTCGTCCATGAGGTGCCGAGCTCGGCACAGCTTGCCGACATTGCCGTACAAGCGGCGGCCAAAGCACACGAGCTCGGCCTCGCGCCCCGGGTGGCGCTGCTGTCGTACTCGAACTTTGGCAATCCGATGGGCAAGGACGGCCAACGGGTGCGAGACGCCGTGGCGTTGCTCGACCGCCGCGGTGTCGGTTTCGAATATGACGGCGAGATGAGCGCGGACGTCGCGCTCAACGAGCGGCTGATGCACCAGCTCTATCCCTTCTGCCGGCTCGGCGGCCCGGCCAACATTCTCGTAATGCCCGAGCTGCACAGCGCAAACATCGCGGCCAAGCTGCTGCCCGAGCTCGGCGGAGGGACAGCTGTCGGCCCGCTTCTCCGCGGGCTGTCGCACCCGGTCCAGATCGCCAACATGGGGGCGACGGTGTCCGACCTCGTCAATCTCGCCGCCCTCTCGGCGCACGACGCGATCCGCTGATCGCGAAATCGGCGCACGGCCGCCGAAGCGATCGGGGCCGCGAAAGGTGATCACCGGGCGGCCGCGGAGCGTTTATCGGACCGCTGCGGTGGCGTCTGCGGTCTCTGTTCCGAGCCTGATCGTGCTTGGTGCGCTCGCCGAATGGAATTTGGTTCCGGTCGATGCGGCGGTGATCGCCTTCGCCGTCATTTGGGTCTCGACGGTGCTCGTCATCGGCCGGTCGGTTGCCGGCCTGGTCGTCGTCCGCGACGCGGTCGACAGCCTCGGCCCGGACGAGAATAGCGAGGCCGTCGCCCGGGATGTGGCTCGCGGGCTCGCTCCGATAGCGCGCGAAATCTGGCTCGCGATCGCCAGGTTCAGCCGGGTCTGGCGCGAGCGCGTCCGGATCTCCGATGAAAAGCTGGCGGCCGCGGAGGCGGTCATCGCAGCGGTCCCGGACCCGCTGATCCTGCTCGACGAGCGGCGGCGGATCGTGCGCGCCAATGCGCCGGCGGGGGCATTTATTGGTGTCGCGCCCGAGCCGCGCGATCTTGCTGGCGTGTTGCGCAACCCGGCGGTGCTGACCGCAGCCGATGCGGTATTGCGCGGCGAAAGGGCTCGGGTAATCGACTTTTCGCTGACGGTTCCCGTCGAGCGCCAGCTCCGGGCGCGTTTTGCCCGCATCGACCATCCGTCGCCCGACGGCGCAGTCGCGGTATTGACCCTGCACGACATCACGGAGTTGAAGCGGGCCGAGCAGATGCGGGCCGACTTCATCGCCAATGCGAGCCACGAGCTGCGCACTCCGCTCGCAACTTTGATCGGCTTCATCGAGACGTTGCGCGGGCCCGCTCGCGAGGACGCGGAAGCCCGTGAGAGGTTTCTCGCGATCATGCACGGGCAAGCCTCGCGCATGGCCCGGCTGGTCGAGGATCTGATGTCGTTGTCCCGGATCGAGCTGAACGAGCATTTGATGCCGAGAGACCGGGTCGCGGTAAGCCCGTTGCTGCGCCAGATCGCCGAGACCTTGGAGCTGCGCGCTGCCGAACGCGACAGGTCCATACGGCTGGCGGCGCCGCCCGATCTCCCGGATGTGCTCGGCGATCGCGACGAGCTCGCCCAAGTCTTCCAGAACCTCATCGACAACGCGATCAAGTACGGGCGCGCCGGAACGGAAATCATGATCCGGGCGGCAACCGGTTTGCCGCCAGCCCGAGAAAGCAGCGGCTCGCACAACGCGATGGTCTGCGTAGCCGTGCGCGACCAAGGTGAGGGAATACCGCGCGAGCACTTGCCCCGGCTGACCGAGCGCTTCTACCGGATCGACACCGCACGCTCCCGCGAAATGGGGAGCACGGGGCTCGGCCTGGCCATCGTCAAGCACATCCTCAACCACCATCGCGGATTTCTCGAAGTCGAAAGCACGCCCGGGATCGGGTCGGTCTTCACGGTGTTCTTGCGCCCACATCCGGCCGCACCACCGGCTCCCCGATCGGAGGACGCGTCCTGAACCACGTGCCGACGATCCCATTAGGGGAACCCATCTTTCGCCTGTTCCCCCTGTTTTATCTGGTCGAGATCAGGCATCGGCAACTCCTTCAATCGCAATCATGCACCACTCGCCGGTGCCGAACGCTGTATCTGCAGCGAATCAGCAGCAAAATTTCTCCCTATGGTAGAATAGCCTCTGCCGCTCGTCGCAAACAAGCGCCAGTTTCAGCACTTTTGTTGAGGGTCCATCCTCATCGTTATCCGCTTCCAATTCCTGCCGGCTCCATTCCAGAAACCGGTTTGGCGCAGACTATGCTCCGCGAAGTTGGCAATTTTGCGGATCGACAAGGCTTCGAACCTCCGGTCACGGCTCCGGTGGCTGTAGGTCTGCAATAAAACTGTCATCAGACGTGTTGCGCGATTACTTCGAGACGATATCTTACCAAAATATCGAACCGTCCCTACAAACAGACGGATATGACCCCTGGAGGAATCCATGAAGAGCTGTGATCGAGTTGCCGAGCTGGGCCGTCGCCAGTCTTGAGGGGCGGTGCCACGACCGCCGTTGCGACGGTTGCCTCCGGAGTGATGCCGCGCCACGCCGAGGCCACGCCAGCCCTTGCGCGCATCAACTATCTGAGCAACAGATTAGCCAACGTTAGAGATCTGAAAGCCGACGCCCCGGTGCAGATCCAATATCCGGACAAGGGCTCGCCGGGGGTCATCATCAAGCTCGGACGGAAGGTCGAGGGTGGCGTCGGCTCCGACGGCGACATCGTCGCGTTCTCGACGCTTTGCCCGCACAAGGGTTATCCGCTCGGCTATGTCGCTGCCGACAAGACGCTGAACTGTCCGGGGCACTACTCGCGCTTCGACTGCGAGAACGGAGGCGAGGAGATCTGGGGTCACGCCACGCAGAACTTGGCCCAGTTTCGGCTACGCGTCGCGAGCAATGGCGACATCTACGCCGAGGGCGTAGACGAGCTGATCTACGGCCGCCTCAGCAATACCTTGACTGCGTGAGGAGGGAGACGAGCGATGGCCTACAAGCGCAACATCGACCGCCTGCCGATCCCGCCGAAAGACGCCAAAGTGCAGAATGTCACCTGCCCGTTCTGCATTGTCGGATGCGGTTACAAGGCGATCAGCTGGCCTGTGGACAAACAGGGCGGAGCGAGGGCGACCGACAACTTTTTCGGCACCGACCTTACTCACCAGCAGGAGGCGGAGACGGCAAACTGGTTCTCGCCGTCGATATACAACATCGTCAAGCAGAACGGCCGCGAGGTGCATCTCGTCATCAAACCCGACAAGGATTGCGAGGTAAATTCGGGCCTCGGCTCGATCCGCGGCGCCCGGCAAGGGGAACTCTCCTTCTCGACGATCACCGGCACGCAAGGCCAGCGGCTTACCGAGCCGCTCGTCTATCGCTATGGCCGCATGCTTCCGACCTCCTGGGATGACGCATTGTGGCTCGCCGCCGAGGTGACCCGCCGCGTCATCGAGGAGCAGGGCGAGGACGGCCTGATCGTCTCCGCCTTCGACCATGGCGGCGCCGGCGGCGGTTACGAAAACACCTGGGCCACCGGCAAGCTCTATTTCGAGAGCATGAAAATCCAGAACATCCGCATCCACAATCGTCCCGCGTACAATTCCGAAGTCCATGCGACGCGTGACATGGGTGTCGGCGAGCTCAACAATTGCTATGAGGACGCGGAGTTAGCCGACACGATTGTGGCGGTGGGGACAAATGCGCTCGAGACCCAGACGAATTACTTCCTCAACCACTGGCTGACGAACCTGCGCGGCACCACGGCCGACAAAAAGCGCCAGCAGCTTCCGAACGAGCCGCATGAGGCGACGCGGGTCGTCATCATCGACCCGAGGCGTACGGTCACTGTCAATGCTTGCGAAGATGGCGCCGGAAAGGCGAACGTCCTTCATCTGGCGCTCGAGTTCGGCACCGATCTGATCCTCCTCAACGCCCTGATGACCGAGATCGCGGCGAAGGGATGGATCGATCGTGATTTCATCGGGAAGTCGACAATCCGGTTTTGACGAGATGCTCGCCGCCAATAAAGTCGGCATTGACGAGGCGGCTCGGGTCACGGGCCTCAAACCCGAGGATATCCGCAAAGCGGTGAGCTGGATCGCTGAGCCCAAACAGGGCGGCGCGCGAAGGCGCACAATGTTCGCCTATGAGAAGGGCCTCATCTGGGGCAACGACAATTACCGGGCCAATGGCGCTATCGTGAATATCGCGCTGGCGACCGGCAATATCGGACGCCCCGGCGGGGGATGCGTCCGCATGGGCGGCCATCAGGAAGGCTATGTCAGGCCCGACTATCCCGGCGGAAAGCCGGCACCTTACGTCGATCAACTGTTGATCGGCGGCAAGGGTGGCGTCCACCACATCTGGGCGTGCGACCACTTGAAGACGACACTCAACGCGATGGAATTCGGGCGCGTCTACAAGAAGCGGACCGACCTCGTGAAATACGCGATGAACGACGTCCCATACGGCGATCGTGATCGCATGGTCGAGGCGATCATGGGTGCTATCCGGCAGGGTGGTCTCTTCAGCGTAGATGTCGATATCGTGCCCACAAAGATCGGCCAGGACGCGCATCTTGTGCTACCCGCCGCGACCTCGGGCGAGATGAACCTCACCTCGATGAACGGAGAGCGGCGGATGCGGCTCGACCGAGCGCTATATGGATCCGCCGGGGAGTGCGAAACCCGACTGCCTGATCGTCGCCGGTCTCGCCCAGGCGCTTGAAAAATCGTGGCGTAATGCCGGCAAGAACGACATCGCCGATAAGTTCAAGGGCTACGACTGGAAGACTGAAGAAGACGCGTTCATGGACGGCTATCACCAGCACGCCGACGGTGGGAAGTTCGTGACCTACGATCGGCTCCGCGCGATGGGAACGAACGGCTTTCAGGAGCCGGCCGTCGACTTCAAGGACGGCAAGATTATCGGCACCAAGCGTCTCTACGCCGACGGAAAATTCGGCAAATCAGGCAAGGCCCAGTTCATGGCGACACAGTGGCGCGGGCTCGAAGCGCCGGGCAAACAGCAGGAGAAGGAGAAATTTCAATATCTCGATCAACAACGGGCGGGCCAATCACGTCTGGCAGTCGGTCTACCTCGATCAATACAACGATTTCGTGATGGGCCGCTGGCCGCTCCCGTTCCTTGAACTGAACCCGGATGATATGAAGGAGCTTGGGCTCAACCCCGGCGATCTCGTCGAAGTTTACAACGACACCGGCTCGACGCAGGCGATGGCGCAGCCGCGGGCGACCGCGAAGCGCAAGCAAACCTTCATGCTCTTCGCCTACCCGACCGGGACGATGGGAAACGTCGTGTCGAAAGGCGTCAACGAGCTGATTATCCCCAACTACAAGCAAACCTGGGCCAACATCCGCAAGATCGCCGATGCGCCCGAGGTCACCCGCCATCTGAGCTTCAAGTCCCAGGAGTACGTTTCGGGTTGATGGCGTGATCAGATTTGAGCGCGGGATCGCGGTGCTCGTACCACCCGCGCGTACGAAGGACGATCCGTACGACAGATAGCATGACCGGCACCTCGACGAGCACGCCGACTACGGTGGCGAGGGCCGCGGCCGACTGGAAGCCGAACAGCGCGATCGGCCGGCTGAACGATCTCGGCGGCGGGCGGGAATGGGCAGCTTCCGGACGGCGCAGCACGTCGCGCTATCGGGGTAGGTGATCGGCATTGCTATTTGAAAAATAGCACGTAGACCGCTGCTCCCATGCCCCCCAGTACAGCCATCTCTGCCGGCTCGCTCATGTCTAGCCACAAGGCTCCCACGAACATCAGCCCGGCGACAACCACCGCCCAAAAGAGCGCGGCTATCCCCCGCTCGATCACATACCGGCTCAGCATCACTCATCCGGAGGTTCGAACATCGCGCCGGCGATACCGGAGGACCGCATGAGGCACGCGTCGCCCTACTACGAAGACGGTTCGAATGTCACTACCATAGTCGGGGGACCCCACAGCGATCCGTAGGGCGCAAGTTCCGGCAACTGTCATTTAACTGCAACATAACTGCCATAAAAAGTTTTTGCTGGCGGGTTAACAAACAGCCGTCGCAACCCTGCCGACGGAGCGCAATCGTGAAAGCCTATCGCATGCTTCTACTCGGGGTCGTTGCCGCTGCGGCATTCGGCTTCGCCGCACAGGCCGCGGAGATTACCGGGGCTGGATCGACCTTTGTCTACCCGATCCTGGCGAAATGGGCGGAAGCCTATTCGGCAAAGACCGGTCTGAAAATGAATTACCAGTCGATAGGTTCGGGTGGTGGCATCGCTCAGATCAAAGCCAAAACGGTCGATTTCGGCGCTTCGGACATGCCGCTCAAGCCGGAGGAGCTCGACAAGGCCGGTCTCATGCAATTTCCGCCGGTCATCGGCGGCGAGGTGATGGTGGTTAACCTGCCCGGCATCGCAGCAGGGCAGATGACGCTCGACGGCCCGACGATCGCCAATATTTATTTGGGCAAGATCGCCAAATGGAACGACCCCGCCATCGCCAAGCTCAATCCCGGGCTTAAGCTGCCCGATACGGCGATCGCCGTCGTCCACCGCTCCGACGGGTCCGGCACGACTTTCATCTTCACCAACTATCTCTCGAAGGCGAGCCCGGAATGGAAGGACAAGGTCGGCGAGGGGACCTCCGTCGAATGGCCGGCGGGGATCGGCGGCAAAGGTAATGAGGGCGTCGCGGCATTGACGGCACGCACAATGGGCGCGGTCGGCTATGTCGAATATGCCTATGCGTTGCAGAACAAACTCGTTCACACCAAACTGATCAACCGCGACGGAGCGACATTGCAGCCCGGCAGCAATGTCTTCCAGGCGGCCGCGGCCAATGCGGACTGGAAGAGCGCGCCGGACTTCTACCTCGTTCTTACCGATCAGCCCGGCAAGGAGAGCTGGCCGATCACGGGCGCGGTTTTCGTTCTGATGCACAAGAAGCAAGATCAACCCGAGAGAGCGAAACAGGTGCTCACTTTCTTCGATTGGGCTTATAAAAATGGCCAGCAGCTGGCTGAATCGCTCGACTACATCCCGATGCCGCCAAACGCGGTGGCGATTTTCGAAGATAGCTGGAAACAGATCGTTGGCCCCGACGGCAAGCCGGTCTGGGACGGGAAATCGTCTTGAGCTTGTCGGCGGGAGGCACGATCCGGGAGACACTTATTGGCGGCTGAGACAGCAGTCATTCGTGTAGCGGCCCGAGGCGAACGCGGGGGCACCGTCGGCGATGCCGTATTCCGTGCGCTGAGCTTTCTGTTCGCTCTGCTCGTCCTACTAATCCTCGGCGGGGTCATCGTTGCGCTGATCGACGGAGCGTTGCCGGCACTGCGGACTTTCGGCCTCTCCTTTGCGGTCACTGAAGTCTGGAACCCGGTGACCAAAAAGTTCGGGGCGCTCGCCCCGATCTACGGAACCCTCGTCACATCGGCCATCGCGATGGTGATCGGCATCCCGGTGGCGTTCGGGGTGGCAGTGTTCATCACCGAGATTTGCCCGCTGTGGCTGAAACGGCCGCTCGCAACGATGATCGAGCTGTTGGCGGCGATCCCCAGCATCATCTACGGCATCTGGGGACTTTTCGTCTTCGCACCCTTCGTCCAGGAATATATCGAGCCGGCAATCATCGCTTCGTTCGGACAGATCCCAGGTATCGGCGCCTTGTTTGCCGGTCCGCCGCTCGGCATCGGTGTGCTGACCGCCGGTTTTATCCTTTCTATCATGGTGCTGCCGTTCATTTCTGCGATCATGCGCGACGTCTTCGAGACCGTGCCGGCGATGCTGAAGGAGAGCGCTTACGGTCTCGGCGCCACGCGGGCCGAGGTCGTCTGGCGGGTCGTCCTGCCGTTCACTCGCATCGGCGTCGTCGGCGGCGTCATGCTCGGCCTCGGCCGCGCACTCGGCGAGACGATGGCCGTTACCTTCGTCATCGGGAACGCGCATCGCATCAGCGCCTCGATCCTGCAGCCGGGAACGACGATCTCGGCGGCGCTGGCGAACGAGTTCACCGAGGCCGACAGTGATATCTACCTGTCGTCTCTCATCGCATTGGGCTTCATTCTGTTCGTCATCACCTTTATCGTACTGGCGATCGCGAAGCTCATGCTCCTGGAGCTGCAGAAGCGGGCAGGAAACTGAGCGATGGGAGTCTATGCGCGACGGCGCCTCGTCAATGGGACGGTGATGAGCTTGGCGGTGGTGGCAACCGCCTTTGGCCTCCTGTGGCTCATTCTCGTCCTGTGGACCCTGCTCGAGAACGGCATCGCCGCGATAACGCCGGCGCTGTTCAGCCAGATGACCCCGCCGCCAGGCAGCGCCGGCGGCTTACTGAATGCGATCTTCGGCAGCGTAGTCATGACCTTGGTCGGGACGCTGATCGGGACGCCGACAGGCATTCTGGCCGGCACCTTCCTTGCAGAGTACAGCCGGGGCAGCCGCTTTGGCGAGGTAGTCCGCTTTATCAACGACATTTTGTTGAGTGCACCTTCGATCATAGTCGGGCTCTTCGTCTATGAGCTGATGGTCGTTCCGATGGGGCACTTCTCGGCCTGGGCCGGGGCTGTTGCGCTCGCCATTATCGTGATCCCGGTCGTCGTGCGGACCACCGAAGACATGCTCAACCTGGTCCCGAACTCGCTGCGCGAGGCGGCTTCGGCTCTGGGCTCGCCGAAGTGGAAGGTGATCGTGACGATCTCTTACCGCGCGGCCATCCAGGGAATGGTGACCGGCGTCATGCTCGCGGTCGCGCGCATCGCCGGCGAAACGGCGCCGCTGCTTTTCACCGCGCTCAACAACCAGTTCTGGAGCACCGACCTCAATGCACCGATGGCGAACCTGCCGGTTGTCATCTTCCAGTTTGCGATGAGCCCCTATGCCGATTGGCAGACGCTGGCATGGGGCGGTGCACTGCTGATCACAATCACGGTCCTGGTTCTCAACATCAGCGCCCGAGCCCTTGCTTCCTGGAGCACGTTTAAGAAATGAGCCCAGCCACTGCGCGGCAAGCAATGCCGATGTCGTCACCCGATCTGCAGAGGACGGAAGCACGCCCTGCGCCCCGTCACAAGGTCCTGATCCGCAACGTCGAATTTTACTACGGCGCGTTCAAGGCTTTGAAGAACATAACGATGCCGCTGCACGACAAGCGGGTCACCGCTTTCATCGGCCCGTCCGGCTGCGGCAAGTCAACGCTGCTTCGCGTGCTCAACAGAATTTACGAACTCTATCCCGGCCAACGCGCAACCGGAGAGGTCATGGTCGACAACGAAAACATTCTGTCGCCGGGACTGGATCTCAATCTGCTGCGGGCGAGGATCGGCATGGTCTTTCAGAAGCCGACGCCCTTTCCGATGTCGATCTACGACAATATCGCATTCGGAGTTCGCCTCTATGAAAGCCTTCCGCGGCACGAGCTCGATGAGCGGGTCGAATCGGCATTGCGTCGCGCCGCCCTTTGGAAGGAGGTCAAGGACAAGTTGCAACAAAGCGGGCTCAGTCTGTCGGGCGGCCAGCAGCAGCGTCTGTGCATCGCGCGCGCGATAGCGGTGCGGCCGGAGATCCTGTTGCTCGACGAGCCAGCCTCGGCGTTGGACCCGATCTCGACGCAGCGCATCGAGGAACTGATTGCCGAGTTGAAAGCGGACTACTGTATCGCGATTGTCACGCACAACATGCAGCAGGCGGCGCGCACCTCGGACTATACCGCGTTCATGTATCTCGGCGAGCTGATCGAGTTCGATGAAACCGAACGCATCTTTACGCATCCGAAAGAAAAGCATACCGAAGATTACATTACGGGCCGGTTCGGTTGATTTAATCGAAGGCGCGAGAGGTTTGCCGATGGCTTCCGAGCACGTTACCAGAGCTTATGACGAAGAGCTGCGCAGGCTAAATAACACCGTCGCCGAAATGGGCGGACTTGCTGAAAGCCAGCTCGGCACGGCGATCGAGGCGGTAATGACGCGCGATACCGAGCTTGCGGCGCGCGTTGTCGAAGCCGACGTCAAGGTCGACCAGCTCGAGCGCGAGCTCGACAATCTCGCAATTCGGCTCCTAGCCCTGCGGCAACCGGTGGCACGCGATCTGCGCGAGATCTTCTCGGCGCTGAAGATCGCGAGCGACCTGGAGCGAATCGGTGATTACGCCGCCAACGTCGCCAAGCGTTCGATCGCCCTCAGCCAGACACCCGCAGTCCGGCCGGTCTACGCCCTGCCGCGCATGGCGCATTTGGCGCAAATTCAGATTAAGGACGTTTTGGACAGCTACACGCAACGCGACGCCGACAAGGCATATTCCGTCTGGAAGCGCGACGCCGAGCTCGACGAAATGTATTCGAGTCTGTTCCGCGAACTGCTCACCTACATGATGGAGGATCCGCGCAGCATCGGCTCGTGTACTCACCTGCTTTTCATGGCGAAGAACATCGAGAGAATCGGCGACCATGCAACCAATATTGCGGAAAACTTATATTACTTGGTGAATGGAACTCCCTTGGAGGAGGCGCGCCCGAAGGGCGACATGTCGAGCCTCGAGGTCGTGACGCCGGATCGCGCCCCGCAATGAACAAGCCGCTGGTTCTGATCGTCGAAGACGAGGTCCCGCTCGTCACGATGCTGCGGTACAACCTCGAAAAGGAAGGCTTTCTGGTTTGTGAGGCCGGTGACGGCGAGGAGGCGCTGGTACAGATTGCCGAACGCAAGCCAGACCTCGTGCTGCTGGATTGGATGCTGCCTCTGGTCTCGGGGATCGAGGTTTGCCGTCGCATCCGGCGCTCTCCCGAGACCCGGTCGCTGCCGGTCATCATCCTGACCGCGCGCGGCGAGGAAACCGACCGGGTGCGCGGGCTCGACAGCGGTGCCGACGACTACGTCGTCAAACCGTTCAGCCCGGGCGAATTGGTCGCTCGGCTGCGCGCGGTGATGCGGCGCACCCAGCCCGGCGGCACCCAAAACGTGTTGCAGTTCGCCGATGTGGAATTGGATACGGCCGCGCATCGGGTGTCGCGCGCGGGTAAGTCAATCCATCTCGGTCCGACAGAGTTTCGGCTGCTTCGTTATCTGATCACCCATCCCGGGCGGGTCTTCTCGCGCGAACAACTTTTGGATGCCGTCTGGGGCCATGATGTCTATGTCGAGGCGAGGACTGTCGATGTTCACATCCGCCGCCTGCGCAAGGCGCTGAACGTCGATGACGCCGTCGATGTGGTGCGGACCGTCCGCTCGGCCGGCTATGCGCTGGACCGCTCGGTACAACGATAGGCGCCGATCGGTCAGGCCAGTCCGGGAACCGTCTCTGTGACCATTTCCAGCTGTCCGACGGTTTCCCTGCCGAAGAGCACCGGAATGAAGGCGCCAGCCGCCACCACGATCACCATCGTGCCAAAATAGATCGTTGGCGACGCGGTGTGCGGCTCCAGCAGGAAGGGCACGAGCACGCCGGCAAACACGCGCCCGAACAATTCGCCGAAGAAGTGACCGCGCCCGCGTAGCGCCGTGGGGAATTGCTCGGAAAGGTACACCCGCACCGCCGGAAAGCACGACAGTACGGTAAATCCAGTGACCAGCGTGCCGATGATGAAGACGGGCGTGGCCGCCGACCCCGCCCGATGCGCCAGCATCATCAGCAGAATGCCGGGAACGGACAGGGCGAAGGCCCCGGTGATTGTCCATCGCCGCCCGATGATTTCCATGATGTACCCGTTGAAGAGCTTGCCCGGTATGCTCGCAGCAAATACCAGCGAGCTCAGTCCGAAGCTCAAGGCAACTGCGGTACCCTGATCGACCAGCGCTTTGGGCAGCAAGATCGCAATCAGATAATAGGCGGTGCCTCCACACAGGGCGCACAGAATGCCGACCAGTCCAGCGCAGCTGGCCCGGACGGAACAGCGCGGCGAAGGGCGGTAACTGCTCGCGCGCCGTCCCCAGCTCCGGCCCGAGATCGGCCGTGGCCATGTTCGCCACGCGACCGCCAGCGCGCCTGATGATCAGGTTTACCGCATCCACCGCCTCAGAAACCCGGCCCCGGCGCAACAGCCAGCGCGGGCTTTCCGGGATCAAGAAATAGACCAGCAACGGTGCGATAAAGAGCGTGACGCCGCCGGGCAAGCCGATCAGCCGAAAGCCGTTCGGGTGATCGGAGAGCACAAAGCCGACGAACGGCAGCAGCGTGAACGCGCTCGCCAGCATAACTTCATAGATCGCGCCATAAGTGCGACGGTGCTGTGCCGGCATCAGCTCGGCTGCGATTGGAAAGGGCGCTGAGATTGTAAACCCCAACCCGATCCCGGTGAGCAGGCGCAGGATGATCAGCTGCTCGGCATTCTGCACCAGCAAAATCAATAATGTGCACAACGTGCTGATGATCACGCCAATCTGCATTACCGTCAAACGGCTGATACGGTCGGACATAGCCGCGGCGGCGAAGCCGCCCAGGACAACAAGGAAAGTCGGCCCGACGGCAAGCAGACAAATCTCCCCCGGGGTGAGATGGAGCGGCCCTTTGGCGAGCACGAGAAGCGAGCCGAGAGCGCGAGGTCATACCCCTCGATGAACCCCACAAACCCGAGCACCAAAATCAACACCACGTGATAGGCGCTGAATGGGATGCTGTCGAGCTTGCGTCCGAGCACATGGCTTGCAGAAATTTTCGTCGTCCCGATGATTGGCTTAGCTGCCATCGCGTTTTCCTCATCGTGGCCCCACCCCTTTTGGGTCTCGGGGCCAGTCGTCTGCCGCTGTTCGGGGACCATGCCGCAGCTAAAATATGCGCCGCTCGGCGAGCTGTCTCCTTAAATCGGGGCAACGATCCAATTCAAAGTCAAGTCGCGCCGAGGCAGGATATTTGGATGGGTAGCGAAACCTCGGCAAACGGCAATGCCGACCGCTGAATTCGCCGCTGCAGGACGCTACGCTGCACTCCTCGATCTCGCCGCCAAACTTCCGGGCGGCAGTTTTGCGTTCGTCATGGCGACCGGCATCGTCTCGATCGCCGCCGAGCTGCAGGGGGTCCACTGGCTTGCGCTCATCCTGCTTGCGATCAATGCGGGCGCCTTTTCGGCTCTGTTGCTCGTCAGCTTGGTTCGCCTCGCCAGGTCGCCGGCCGCCGTGCTTGGCGAGGTTGTTGGTCATCAGACGGGTGCCGGCTATCTGACAATCGTCGCCGGCACCGGCATCCTCGGCAATCAAATTGCGTTGCTGACTTCGGATCAGCAAGTCACCGCGGGTCTATGGCTCGCCGCCTGCGGTTTGTGGGCCGCGCTGGTCTACATGTTTTTGGTCGGCCTGACAATACAGCCAAAGAAACCGCCGCTTGAGATTGGACTTGACGGAAGCTGGCTGCTCGTCGTCGTCGCGACCGAGTCGCTGACGATCCTCGGAACCCATGTGGCGAGCGGATTCGCCCGGCCGGAGATCGTCGCCTATCTCAGCCTGTGCTGGTTTCTGCTCGGCGGGTTGTTCTACTCCGTCATTATCACCCTGATCTTGTATCGCTGGCTGTTCGAGCCGATGCACCCCATGCAATGGACACCGCCCTACTGGATCAATATGGGGGCGGTGGCGATCCTCACCCTCGCCGGGGCGCGGCTGCAAGCAATTGCCGGCACCGATCCGTTGCTAGCCGAGCTAAGGCCGGCGATAATCGCTATTACGGTGCTGTCGTGGACGGTCGCGACCTGGTGGATTCCGCTGTTGCTGGCGCTGATGGTGTGGCGCCATACGATTGGCGGGATCCCGCTTTCCTATCGCGTCGAATACTGGTCGATGGTGTTCCCGCTGGGGATGTATTCCGCGGCGACCTGGACTTTCGGCCGCGACATCGGTGCCGATTTCCTGGACGCTATTCCGAAAGTATTTTTTTGGCTCGCCTTTACTGCGTGGCTCACTACCTGTTTTGCAATGATATGGGAGGGGCTCGGCCGTGTCCGCCAGCTGAGAGAGGCGCTGACGCGCCCAGCAAAGCTCTAAAGCTTACGTAGGCAGTTGGACGCTGAGAGCGAACCGGACTGAGGACCTCCTCTCGGTCAATATCGGGACGCTGCCAACGATGGCCGTTAAATCCGGTGAGAAGTTCGTGGTTCCGCCGCGCCCGGCCGCGGCGATCGGCTGATCGTCCCAGACGAGCCGTTGAGCGAGCGGCGAATCGCCTCGACCTAGAAGTTAGCTCGGCGGTCTTGAGCCGCCGCCTGCAGGTGCCGCTCGCTCTAGGTGGTTGCGAGGCGCGGCTCGATTGCTCACTGCGCCGGCGCGGCGGACCGCCGGCGAGGATCTGGACGACACCGGCGCCGAAGCCGATCAGCGCGCCGGTCCGGCAGCGCGATCATAAGATCCCGTCCTGTCGAAGATCAGCCCGCCGCCCCAGGCGCCGAGCGAGATCCGACTTGATGCATGACAAAGGCAATCCCGAGGAGGGTCGCCACATAGCGGATTCCGAACATCTCGGCTACCAGGCCACTGACCAGCGGCGCCACGCTGAGCCACAGCAAGGCCCATCGCTGCCGCAAAGAGGAGCGTGCTCGCCGGCGTCGGGGGCATCACGAAATAGGCCGTGAACACCAGCGCGCGCCGACTGTAGAGGAGGCCGAGCAGGATATGCTTCGCGGCGCGCCCGCCGAGCTAACCGGCCAACAGCGAGCCGATGCATCCATCCCGCCGATTACCGCGAGAGCTTCGGCGCTCAGCATAGGTCTTGGCCGCAAATTGCCAGATTTCAGGCCGCAGACGAAATACGCCCCCCGACATCACGAGGAAAGGGCGGTGCCGTGCCGCCTGGCCGATCATCTCGCGCATCGTCGTCTTCGCGAAGCCGGCTCCCGGCAACTGGTCGGCGCCGCCGGCCAAAAAGGCCGCCGGCAGCATCACGGCGGCAAGAATGAGGAAGAAGAGCACGCCGATCTGCCAGGTTTGCCGAGCGAGCAGAGCTCGGGTGGTAAGCGGAACCAGCAGCGTGCCGAGCGACCCGGCAGCCGATACGATGCCGAGCACCTTGCTGCGCTGTTCTTCCGAAACCGCACGCGCCACCGAAGTCATCGCCAGCGAGGAGGCGGTGCAAGACAGCGCCACGCCGATGAACCCGCCGGAGACGATCAGCGCCGCCCGCCTCCGGCCGCCGCCATTACCGCGAGCCCGAGCACGTAGATCGCGGCGCCCGCCATCATCGTCCAGCGGAGACCGAAACGATCGGCAATCGCACCGACCGGAGGTTGCGATATCCCCGGACGATGTTCTAAACCGCCACGGCTAACGTGAAATCGGCCGCGGTCAACGCGAGGTCGCGCGTTACCGGTGTCAGGAACAGACCGAGGCTCTGGCGTATTCCCATCCCGAGACTGAGGAGCACGCCCGCTCCGATCAAAATCAGCCTTGTCCGGCCCATCTTCTTTGGCGTCCCCGACTTTTGCGCGGCTGGATTATTGCAGCTCGTCCTCGGGCTTCAAGAAATTCCTCGGCTGCGCCGATCTGCCCTGCTCGCCGCGAATAGCCGGCCCGCGCCTGGGCCCGCTCGATCCCACCCGAGTTAACCACGATTACTCACAAATTGGCTCTCCACTTCTACATGGGACCGGGGGTTAGTAGTGTCAGAAGCAGCACGCGATGGCGGGCTGCCGCTAGGGACTTGTCTGTGACGAATGGCTGATCTGCCGCCGAACCCCAAAAGATGGGTAGTTCGCCGCAAGGCTGAACTTCTTGCAGCTCTGCGCAGCGGCGCCATCACCATCGAGGAGGCTTGCCGCCGATACGCGCTTTCCGAGGAAGAGCTGCTCGCTTGGCAGCGCGCGTTCGAGGCCCATGGCCTCCCGGGGCTGCGCGCCAGTCGGGTTCGGGCTCGGCGCACCCGTCGATCCGACGTCCCCGATGCGCAAGAGTGATCGGCGTTGCGCGCCCGAGTTGTTTTGACGCCTTTTGGACAGTCAGCTTGGACTACCGCGCACTAGTCTTCGTGCGGGGGCGTCAGCGAGGAAGACCGGGCGGTGACCCAAGGCGCACACGCTACAATCTGCGAACTGCACGAGCTTTGGATGAGCCTCGAGAACGAGTGCCATCAGCTCGCCATCATTATCGAGGAGGCACGCGGTGGCGGCGCCGATGTGACGCTGCTGCGCGATCGAGAAGCTCGCCTGTTGCTCGACATCAGTGCGGTCGTGGCCCAGATCCGTGAAGCGCCAGCGACCACGCTGCACGACCATCTCGTCTTGCTCGACGTCGCAATCGAGCATGAAATCGATCTTGCGGCTGACATTGCCTATTACGGCGCACGAGACTTTCCAATGATCACGCGGCTGCTGCGGGCTTTCGCGCGAACGGTGCCGGGCTTCGAATTCAACTCGCTGCGGCGGTCGTTGTCGTCGCCCGGCCAATTCGAGCAGCTGATGAACGAGGGTACAGCGGCGGGCCAACCGGTCGGCTTTGGCCGCCGGTAATTCGCAGGCGATTACCGGGGCGCTGCAGAGCGCTTGACCGCTCTGATCACTTCGAATCTGAAATCTCCGCTGTCGCTAAATGGGACGAGAGTCTCTCGCCCCATCTGCGCAAAACCCTGAGGCGGCGGTCGCCGGGTTACTCCGCGGCGGCCCTGACCGGCTCGATGAACTGTGCGATCCACTTGTTGCGGCGCTTCAAGTTCTCCCGATACATCGCCTCGAACTCGGCGGGCGGAAAGGAGTGCGTCGAGGTGCGATTGAGCAGCGCTTCGCACCATGCTTTGAGCCGCGGGAATTTGTCGATATGGCCGAGCCTCTTGACCCGGTCGAGAAAGGCATAACGCTGCAGGAAGGGGGTATAGGCCGCGTCCACCAGCGAGTACTTGGCGCCGTTGAAGAATGGGCCGCCGCCTTGCTTTTCCAGAGCCTTTTCGAGGCGCTCGAACGGCACCGGGATCTGCTCGGCCGCCTTGTTGTAATCGGCCTCCGTGTCGGCGTAGGCGGTCGCCGTCACCGTGCTGGCGAAAGTCGGCACATAATCGGTCCAGGCGCGGTTGATGGCGCGCTCCACCGGATCCTCGGGATGCAGGCCCGGCGAGATCGTCTCGTCGAGGTACTCGTTGATGGCATTAGATTCGAACAGCGAGACCTTATCGTCGATGCGCAGCACCGGCACCTTCTTGTGTGGCGAAATCGCGAGGAACCAATCGGGCCGATTGTCCGGTTCGATGTGGCGGAGCTCAAACTCGGTGTTTTTCTCGCGCAGCACGATTGCCGAACGCTGCACCCAAGGGCAGGTCTTGAAACTGACCAGCATGTATTTTGCCATGACGACCTCGGTTGGTTGGTTGAGGCCTACATGATTGCACGCCCGCGACGCGGGGTTAACGGCAAAATAGGATCGGGCTCGCCGATCCCGCTCACCTGCCCCTGAACACCGGCCGGCGCTTCTCGACGAAAGCTCGGCTCGCCTCCATATGGTCCTCGGTCATTGCGGTACGCGCCTGATGCACGGCCTCCATTTCGAGCACCGCGGCCAGTGGCTCCGTTTCCGCTGCGAACAAATTGCGCTTCATGTAGCCGTAGGCGACGCGCGGCCCGTTGGCGATGCGGCGCGCGAGGGCGGTAGTCTCGCGGTGCAACGCCTCATCCTCGACGACGCGATTGACGAGGCCGAGAGAGGCCGCCGCCGCGGCGTCGATGATCTCGCCGAGAAAATAGAGTTCGCGCGCCTTTGCCGTGCCGACCAGCCGCGTCAAGCTCCACGACCCGCCGAAGTCGCCGGAATAGCCGACCCCGGCGAAGCCGGTCCCGAAGCGCGCGGAACGGCCGGCGATGCGCAGGTCGCATGACATGGCGAGCCCCAGCCCGGCGCCGACTGCTGGGCCGTTGACCATCGCGATCACGATCTTCGGGATCGTCCGCAGCAGCAGTGGAAGCTGATGCATTCGCCGCAGCCCCTCGACGCGCTCCTCAAACCCCTGGATGGCTCGCGTCCCCATCGTCTTCACGTCGCCGCCGGCGCAAAAGCCGCGCCCGGCGCCGGTGACGACAATCGCACCGACCTCGGCGTCGCCGCCCAAGCGCGCCAAAGCCTCGCCGAGGGCCTGCAGCATCGCCGGGGAGAACGCGTTGAGTCGGTCGGGCCGATTGAGCGTCAACCAGGCGATTCCGTCTTCTACCGCTTCCAACAGATCGGTCATCTCGAAGCCCCTTGTTGTCCCCATGGGAATGATCGCAGCGGGCCGATGTTATCCGTCCGGGCGGTTTGTCGGAGGAAAATTCGCCATGGACAAGGATGATGTCATCGCGACGTTGAACGACCTGATCGAAACCAGCCGGGACGGCGAGGCGGGCTTTCGCACTTGCTCAGACGGCGTAAAGAATGCCCAGCTGAAACAGATGTTCGAGCAGGCCGCCGTCCGGTGCAGGCAGGCGGTTAGCGAACTGCAAGCCAAAGTGCGCGGCTTAGGGGGAGACCCGGAAAGACGCGGCTCGGTCTCCGGCGCGCTGCATCGCGGTTGGGTCGACATCAAATCGACGATCACGGGAATGGACGAAGCCGGCGTTCTGGCCGAATGCGAGCGCGGCGAAGACGCGGCGAAAAAGGCCTATGAGGAGGCGCTCGCGAAGGATCTGCCGGCTGACATACGGTCGACCGTCGAACGCCAATACCAAGGCGTCAGACAGCACCATGATCGCGTCCGTCAGCTGCGCAACGCGGTCTCCTGATTAGACTGCCGAGCTCGGCCTCCTATGGAGGCGGGCAGTAATAGGTAGAGGCGTAAGGGCAGTAATAGGGCGGCGGATAATAGGGCGGTGCCGCATAGGCCGAGGACGCAGCCGCCGCACCGGCGGCGGCGCCGACCGCTACACCCGCCGCGACACCGGCTCCCGCGCCGTAATAGGCGCCCCCGCGATAAACTGTCGTTCCGCCATAATACGCACCTCCGGGCGCACGGTAGGCGGTCCCGCCATAGGGTCCGCGAGCCGCGGCTCCCCCATAGGGACCGCGAACGGCGCCGCCACCCGCTGGGCCGCGATAAGCGGCCGCTCCCCCCGGGCCGCGAACGGCTGCGCCGCCCATCGGGCCGCGGTATGCGGCGCCCCCGCGCGGTCCGGACACCGCTCCCCAGCCGAACGCATCCGGTGCAAGCGATGAAGCCAACAACACACTGAGACAAACGACGGTCAGCGGTTTCACGGCTTACCTCCCTTTGCCCTTGGCGGGGGTCGCGGCAGCCGCGGCGGGCTTCAGCTGGATTTGCTCGGCATCCGGCGGCGGCTGAAACGCGAACTCCGCGTCGGAGGGATGGATGTCGAGGTTCCAGTCCGAGAACTCGGCAATGAAATTCGGCTGACCCGGCAAATCGCGGTAAGTCACGATCAATCTCCGCGGCAGTGGCTGATTATCCTTTGCCAGCCAGAGCTCGAGCTCGATGCCCGGCGGTTGCGAGAAGAAAAGGTGAAGGTACGGGGAGCCGTCGATCGTCACCGTATCGACCACTCTGCCCGAGGTGATACCGGTGAGAAATGCCTTGCCCGGCGCTTCGGTCAGGAAGTCTGCCAACGGGAAGTCGACGCCGAGGCGGCCCATGGCTTCCTTCATCATCGCCTCGATTGTGCCCTCGGGCACGGGGATGCTCGCATATTTCTTCTCAGCGGCTGAGTAAATGATGGCGGTCTTGCCGTCAAAAACCAGCTTGCTGGTGCCGTCGTCTCCGCTGATGTCGACAAGCATCCGGTTGGGCCGATGCACGACGACTTTCAATGTATGAAAGATGTGCAGCGGCTGACCATTGGCATCGGCGTATACCCGGATCGTCCGGGCTTGAAACGAGAACTGCTCGGCGCCGCGCAGGGTCTGGCCCATGCGCATTAGGGCCGCGCTCGCTTCCTCGCTTATGACCGGCTTCTTTTCTTGAGTGGCGGCGTGCAATGCGGGCAACGTCAGCGGCAGAACGGCGATCATGCCGCCCGCAAGCAAAACCTGAAGGCCGACGACATATCTGAGCTTCACGCAGTTTCCCTATCTATTAGCTCAAATCACCATAATCAGCGATCTGCAATCCGTCTACTCCCAGCCATCCACTCGGGGGTGTCTTGCGGGGAGCAATCGTCGCTGTTAGATAGAATTGATACTATGTCATAGGACGCTCAAGTTTTGGTGGGGGAAATGCAGATACGGCGGCTTTTAAGTTGGGGGCTAGTCTTCCGGTGGGCAAGGATAGGCGGGTGCATCGCATTGGCTGCGATGCTGTTCGCTCCCGATTCGCGCGCGCAGCTTTACCTCGGCGCCGAAGGTGGGTGGACCGGGCTTCCCGACCGGACCGACTCGATCTCTGGCGTGACCGCCGTCACGGCGCGCTTCGATGGCGGCTTTAATGCCGGTGTTCGCGGCGGTTGGGAATTCGGCCCTTGGCGCTTCGAAGAAGAATACAGCTACCGCCAGAATGGCGCCCGCGACCTGGTGGGAAATAACTTCATCATCAACGGGAACGGCGGCGACCGGCACACCAATGCGATCATGACCAATGTGCTCTACGATTTTACTCTCGGCTACCCGATTACGCCGCATCTCGGGTTCGGGGTCGGGGCGGTTGACGTCTTCGATGGTCTAAAGCTGCCGGGCATCGGTCAGCTGTTCAACAACAGCAGCTGGCAATTCGGTTATCAGGGGATAGCCGGGATCCGATACAACCTGAGCCCGACCTTCACGCTCGATCTCGACTATCGCTATGTCGCCACCACCCAGCCGACCCTGAACATCCCCAACACCAATCTTCACTACCGCACCAGCTACCGGACCAACAATTTTGTCGCCAGCCTGATTTATCAATTCGCGCCACCGCCGCCCCCGACTCCGGTTCCGGTCGAAGCGCCCGCGCCATCCCCGCCGGCGCCTCAGGTTTTTCTGGTGTTTTTCGACTGGGATCGCGCCGATGTGACCCCCGCGGGAATGGAAGTCGTGCGCTTGGCGGCGAACGCCTACAAGGCCGGCGGTTCGGTACGTCTGCAAGTGACTGGTTACACCGATCTTTCGGGCTCCCCCGGCTATAACCTCCGGCTTTCGGAGAGACGCGCCAACAATGTCGCCAATGCCCTGGCGAATTTGGGCGTCGCGCCCAATGACATGGCGGTCACCGGCCGCGGCGAGAATAATCCGCGCGTGCCGACCCCGCGGGGTGTGCGCGAACCGCAGAACCGGCGTGTCGAGATCGACTTATCGTAGATCGGCCGCTGTGCCCGGGGAGCAGTAAAGGGCCAAAATTGACGGCGATGGGCACCACGCGGGGTCCCGAGCGTTAGTGGCAAGTGGTCCGCGGGGTTCGGTCGCATAGTAATGGCCATGGAATCATATACATAGCCGGATCTATCGTGTCCGACGCCGTCCGGGGGCGTGTTCGGCCGGAAAGGTCAGTGATGCCGCCAATATCCGCCTATTTTCAGATCGCTGACATGGTGGGGGACGCGTTTGCGTCCGCTCACCAACCTATGAGAGCCGATGAGCTGATCGCTGTGGCGCACCGCCGGTCGGGGCTCACCGATTTTGGCGAAACGCCTTTTCAGGCTCCGTTACGGAAGCTGTTGCGCGCCTGTTTCGAGGACGCAAATCTGAGCCTGGTCGGACGGATCGTTACCCGCTGGGACGTGGTGCGGTTCTTGTCGAACCAGCTTCGGCTCGTCGAGGAAGAAAAGCGGGCGCCCGACATACTTGCTCAGCCGATCGCGAGACCGATCTTCATCTCCGGGCTTCCCCGCTCCGGCACGACCTTTCTGCACAGCTTGTTGGCCGAGGATCCGGGCAACCTGGTACCCCGCGTCTGGCAGCTGATCCAACCCTATCCGCCCAGAAATGCCGGATCTGGGTCTGATCACCGGACGCGGCGTGTCGGCCGCCAGCTGCGGCTCTTCGGCTTGCTGGCGCCGGATTTCCGCCGCATGCACCCGATCGACGCATGCTCGCCGCAGGAGTGTTCCGAGATCACCGCACATGTCTTCGCCAGCCTGCGCTTCGACACGACTTATCGTATTCCAAGCTACCGCCACTGGCTCGACGAAACCGGACATCTCGAGGCCTATCGCTTTCACAAGCGCTTTTTGCAGCACCTCCAGCATCAGACACCGGATGGCGGGCGCTGGGTGCTCAAGTGTCCCGACCATGTTTTCGCACTCGACGCGATACGGGCGGTCTATCCGGACGCTCGCCTGGTCTTTGTTCACCGGGACCCGCTCGCGGTCCTCTTGTCGGTTGCCCGCTTGACCGAGACCTTGAGGCGGCCATTCACCCGCAGCATCGACAAGGTGCAGATCGGCCGGCAGGACAGCGACCGCTGGCTGGCGGCGACCGAACTGATGATTGCCGCGGCGCGGGAGCAGCGCTTCGCGGAGCCGATCTTTCACGTGCAGTACCTTGATCTGATTCGGGACCCGGTCGGCACCGTGGCGGCACTGTACGGTCATTTCGGCGACACGCTGCGCCCCGACGCCGCGACCCGAATCGGCCGTCTAGTGGAGGCCAAGCCGAACGGCGGCTATGGCGCGCACGGCTCACGGCTCGAGGAATATGGTCTGGACGCCGCACTCGAGCGCGAGCAATTCGCGAGATATATGGCGCATTTCGGAATCCAGCCGGAACCCCAGAGGCGATTGGCACAGCAGAGTGGTTCGGCGCGACCTGCGCCAGTTCTCGCCTCGCGGCGATCCGCAAAGCCGGTCAAATAATCTGCGACACAGAGACCCGGTACCTTTCGGCGCCGGGTCTCTGTGGCGATCGGAATTCAGTGCTTTTTGACGGCCGGGTCTTCTGCGCGGGCGTGGCTCTTGCCGACCTGTGCGAGTTCGCTTCGTTCGGCGCTGTCGAGCGCTTTTTCCGCTGCGTTGGCCCGTTGGTCGACCTTTCCGGAATGCAAGAATTGCCGCTGTGCCTCGTTGTATTGCCAGGCCGCAGTCTTGTTTCCTTCGCCCTCGTTCTGCTGGCTCGAGGTTTCCTTTGGCCGGCGCTTTGAAATCTTGGTCTCCATTTTATGCCTGATTCGTTAATACTTATACTAAGCGAACGAGCCAGTGCAGCGCCCGGTTCCCGAGGGCTCAGTGCTTAAATCATACTCGGTTGCCGCTGTCGCTTGAGCAGCGCTGATGCGCGATCCCAACAAGCTGGGACTGATCAAGCCGGAATCCTTCATCGCACACAGGAGCGAAAAAAGCTCGCCGGTCCACGTAGATAAAGCTGAAAATGGCCTGTGCCACTTGTGCATAATCTTGCCGCGTAAGGAAACGCTGTATCTGGCTCACCCCGCCCGGCTCTTTGTTGATACCAAATTGCTCAAAATCTTCAACGATCACCGCTACGGGTCGGGTGAGTGTCCAATCTAAACTTTCTAGTACACTCAAGTCCAGCCCTTCGCAGTCAACCGATAGGAGATCTATTCTACGGGCGGCAGCATGTTGTTGCACGACTTCGGACAAGGGTAAGCAACTTACTTCGAGGCAGCTCGATACGTCGGTTCGCATCCGAGATGCCTGCTCCCTGTCGAAGCTGTTCAGCTCCGAAAGCTCGAACCGGTAGTAGGTCAGATCGCACGGTGTGCGAGAAACACCAATATTTAAGTGTAGGTCGCGGGGTCGCACGCGCCGGAACGTGTCGACGGAATCGGGATTCGGTTCGATGGTAATCCCACTCCAGCCCTTTAGGTACAACTTATAGGTGTTCGATAGAATTCGAGGGTGAAACGCACCAACATCAATGTAAAAGCCACGCGGCTGCGGCTTTAGATGCCAGAGGATCGCGTCCTCTCCGTATTGAGAGAACGAAATCGTACGCCTGTTCCGGAATCTGGCTGGAGTGGCCTCTACTAGTTCCACGAAACGTTTGAGATCAATTCTGCCCATTTTAGCATCTACTCCCATGATCGTTTCGGCAATTTATGGTAGCGTTTCGCTCTACTGCCCCAAGAACGGTCGTGAGCCTCACCGTCAAAAGTTAACATCCCACATCGGCGACCGGCGGCGCTCGCGATCGCTGCGTAGTCCATTCCGATAATCGGTGACCCGGCCTTGTGTGCGTCGCCGCTGATGGGCCTAGTCATCAGTTCTGCCCCCACGAGCAAGTCGTCAAGCCATAGAGCGTCATGCGCAGTTGACTCGCGCACTTTCGCAAGATCCTCCTTTAGGGATTAGGCGGTCATCGCCTGACCCCGTTTAAGGGTATCGCATAGGTATGTGTAGCCGGTTCTTGAGGAGTTACAAAAATTCGGTTCTGCCGCTGCACATGAGACATTAATGAAGATACGGATCCATTTGAAGGCCAAAACGCCCTGATGCAAATCTCTTTGCCAATCGCCCAGCTGCCCTGGGATACAGCAAAGGTGGAACGACAATGAAGGCTTCCTTAATGAACCCCTTGCGAAGAAGACGCGCTGCTGCTCGCAAAGTCATACGCGTAAGCTCCTTTTGATTAGTGGGGCTCACGGTACGCATTCCCTTGGCCAGCGCAGTTCTTATAAACCTGCAGTCAGCCAACTCGATCTCGTAGGGCCGATAATCCGCCAGCTCCAGAAGCTTGGCGGCTATCGTTATCTCAAGATGCTCTATTTCCGACGGAGTAAGACCCCGGCACCCGAGTTCAAAGGTTTCCGCTAATGACGCGGCCGCTCGGTAGCGCGGGATGGCCTCCTTCGGAAAGGTAAGATCTACCCTGCCCGTTCTTCTTCGGAGGGCTGAAATAGCAGCAAGCTGGGAACTCAAAGCCATTGTGCGGCCGTTACCAATGGAACTGCCTGATATACTCGTACTATGCATTCTGTATTCGCCCAGTACCACATCCATATTGTGCAGACGACCGTGCTCCTGCATCCGCCAATAGAGATCAGAATCTTCCGAAACGATGAAATATCGGTAGCCGCCCACGGCGCGCAATGCTGAAAGTCGCGCCATTGGGAACGGCATTAGATATGGTTCCTTTGCCGGTATCCAGTTGGCATCGGCAGCTAGATCCGGTGAAAGCAGCCGGGTGACTACACCCGAAAATCGACCATGCTCGTCGATTAACCGGGCCGCCCCAGAGACACCAACACATTCTGGGTGTTGCCTCATGTAATTCAACTGATATTCCAATCGCTGCGGATCGGAAAGATCGTCTGCGTCTTGGCGCGCGACGAACTCTGCTCGACACTCGGCCAGCCCCGTATTGAGTGCGGAGGCGATCCCGCTATTAGGTTGACGCATAATCTGAAGACGTGGATCGCCAGCCGCCATCTTCGCGAGTAAACGCGGGGTGTCGTCGGTGGAACCATCGTCGACAACGAGGATTTTAATGTTGGTCAGGGTTTGCGCCTGGATGCTCTCGATCGCGGCCTGCACGGTGCCGGCGCCGTTAAACACCGGGACGACCATATCTATTAAGGGCTCACTCAAGACAATCCTCTCCGGGCGGCATACAATATCACCATTTATACTATCACCCATAATTTGCTAAAGTTGTTTCTCTTATCTGTGGCAAAATTGCGGCTTCACTCGGAAGCCGAACTCACGCCCTCGACCCCGCTTTTCGTTATCCCGTGAAGGAGGGAAGGCCACTTAACGCGCCATCAGAACCGGGAGCTGCGCTTCCATGATGATGTGCCGGGTGCCGCCGCCGAAGATCATCTGGCGGATGCGGCTCTGCGTGTAAGCGCCCTTCAGCAAGAGATCGGCGCCAGCCGCCATCGCTTCTTTCAGAAACGACTCGCCCTGGGTCTTCTGCCGGCCATAGGCCGTCCGGATGCTGACATCCATGCCGTGCCGCTCGAGGGCACGCGCCAGTTCTTCGCCCTCGGGGCCCGGCTCAGGCATATGTTGCGGGCCTACCGAAACGATGACGACCTTGCGCGCCTGCTTTAGGAACGGCATCCCCATCGCCACCGTGACGGCGGTCTCGGTGCTGCCGTTCCACGCGATTGCGACGACCTCGCCAAGGGTCGGCAGGCTGCGCTTTGGCACCATCAGCACCGGGCGGCCGCTCTCGAACACGGCATCTTCGAGGGTGGCCTCGGCGATCGAGGCGAGCTTTTCGGGCTGCTCGACCACGATCAGGTCGAAGACCCGGCCGATCATCCCGACGACCGCGTTCTGCCGCCCGTCCTCCTCGCGCCAGGAGGCGCTCGGGCCATTGTGTCCCGCCGGCACCGGATCGAGCGGGACGCCTTTTGCGTTCATGAAGTCGCGAAACAGCCGGCGCGCCTGGTCGCGGCGCTCGTGCCCCTCCCGCTCGAGGGTGCGATCGACCTCCGACGAGATCGAAAACCCCATCTCACCGCCGAACACCACGGCGTATTCGGTCGTCAGGCTGTGCAAACCGACGAGATGGCTGTTAAAGCGTTGCGCCGCCATCAAAGCGGTATCGAGAACCGGCCCGGCGTTGCCGTCGCCGACTACGGTCAGCAAGTTCTTCATCGCGCGCTCCACTGCCCTCGCCCGCCCCGATCGGAGCGGGGTCTTTAACGAACGATACACGATTGCCGCATTTTTTGCGATAGCAGCCGGGTGACGGCCGGCGTGCTCCCGTCTAGACTTGCGGGCGCGCGGCAATCGGAGTTGGCGGGAATGCGGGTTGTGATCGGGGTTTTTATGTGGGTCGCGGCCGGTCTGACCCTGGCGTGCGGCGCGACAGCCGCGGAAACAATCACCTTTGGCACGGATTGGAAAGCGGAGGCCGAGCACGGCGGCTACTACCAGGCCATCGCCACGGGGATCTACCGGCAGCACGGCCTCGAAGTGACGCTGCGGCAGGGCGGACCGCAGGTCAACCACGCGCAACTGCTCGCCGCCGGGCGGCTCGACTTCAACCTCGCGCCAAACTCGTTCATTCCGCTGAATTTCGTGCAGGAGAACATCCCGCTGGTCGCGGTCGCGGCGATCTTCCAGAAGGACCCCTCTGTGCTGATCGCCCATCCCGGCCAGGGCAACGACAGCCTCGCCGCACTCAAAGGCAAGCCGATCATGATCGGCTCGGATACCCGCATCACCAGCTGGGTTTTCCTCAAGAGCAAGTTTGGCTACACCGACGACCAGATCCGGCCCTACACCTTCAGCGTCGCGCCATTCCTCGCCGATCCCAAGGCGATTCAGCAGGGCTATCTGTCGAGCGAGCCGTTCACGATCGAAGCCCAAGGCGTAAAGCCGGTGGTGCTGTTGCTCGCCGATGCCGGCTATTCGAGCTATGGATCGCTGATCCAGACCTCCGAAAAGCTGGTGCGGGAAAAGCCCGATCTCGTGCAGCGTTTTGTCGATGCCAGCATCGAGGGCTGGTACAGCTATCTCTATGGCGATCCGGCGCCGGCCAACGCGCTGATCAAACGCGACAACCCGGAGATGACTGACGCATTGCTGGCTTATGGCATCGCCAAGATCAAGGAATACGGCATCGTCGACAGCGGGGACGCCAAGACCAATGGCATCGGGGCGATGAAGGAGGCGCGCTGGCGCGAATTCTTCGACACGATGGCCAAGGCCGGCATCTATCCCAAGGATCTCGACTTCCACAAGGCCTTCAGCCTGCAGTTCGTCGACAAGAAAGTGGGTATGAAGCCCTGACGGAAACGCTGTCGCCGAGCCAGCTGACGCAATCCCGCGTAACGAATTCTCTGGTCGCCTTGCGCGGAGTCGCCAAGCGCTACGCCTCAGGGGTGACGGCGCTCGACGGGATCGATCTCGAAATTTATCGCGGCGAGTTTTTGAGCCTGCTCGGACCCTCCGGCTGCGGCAAGAGCACGTTGTTGCGCATCATCGCCGGGCTCAGCGATCCGAGTTCCGGGGTCCGGCGCCTGTTGCTGGAGACGGAGCGCGCCGGGCACGTCCCGGCGGGGCGGATCGGCTTCGTATTCCAGGACCCGACCCTGATGCCGTGGAGCACGGTCGTCGATAATGTGCTGTTGCCGTTCCGTCTCGCCGGACGCATCGGGCCTGCCGAGCGAGAGCGGGTCGCCGCGGAGATTGGCTCCGTCGGCCTTGTCGGGTTCGAACGGGCCTATCCGCGGCAGCTTTCGGGCGGCATGCGCATGCGCGTCTCGATCGCCCGCGCGCTCGTCACCGATCCCGACTTGCTCCTCCTCGACGAACCCTTTGCCGCACTCGACGAGATCACCCGGATGGCGCTCAACGACGATCTCATGCGCCTTTGGGAGAGCCGCCGGCCGACCATCGTCTTCGTCACCCACAGTGTCTTCGAATCGGTCTATCTCTCGACCCGCATCGCAGTAATGACGCCGCGGCCCGGCCATATCGTCGCCGAGTTGCCGGTCGACCTGCCGCAGCCGCGCCAGCGCACGCTGCGCACCTCCCCGCGCTACGCCGCGCTCTGCGCGACGGTGTCGGAGCAACTCGCAAGAGCGATGGCAGTGACATAAAATGGCCCGCCGCTCCACTTCGCCGGTCATCTCTCCGTCTTCGCCCTTGGGGGCGGAGAGGGTCGGGGTGAGGTGGGGGTGCATCGTGTCGGAGCCGCGGCCCAGCCCACCTCGCCCTCCCCATCGCTTTGCGACGGGCCCCCTTCCTCTCCCCCCGCCAGCGGGCGGAGAGGGCAAGTTCTTGCGGGGCCGCATCCAATAATCATGCAGCGACGGCGGTCCCGCTTAGCGCGCATCGCCGCGCCGCTCGCGGTGGGATTGGTTCTGCTCGCCTTGTGGGAACTCGTTGTCCGCGCTGAGGGCATACCGCCTTACATCCTGCCCGGCCCTCTGTTGATCGCGCAGACCTTGTGGACCGACGGGCCGAGCCTGATGGGCTCGCTCTTCGTGACCCTGCGCATCACTCTGGCGGCGCTGGCGGCGGCGGCGATTCTCGGCGCTGGGATCGCGCTGTTGTTTTCCCTCTCGCGCATCGTCGCGCTCAGCCTTTTTCCTTATGCCGTGGTCCTGCAAGTGACGCCGATCGTCGCGATCGCGCCGCTGATCATCATCTGGGTTCGCGAGCCGTTTCTCGCCCTTCTCGTCTGCGCCTGGATCGTCGCATTCTTCCCGGTGGTCGCGAACACGACGGTCGGGCTCAACAGCGCCGACCGCAATTTGCTGGCGCTGTTCCGGCTCTACGGCGCCTCGACCGGCAAGACATTGCGCTACCTGAAACTGCCGACGGCGCTGCCCTATTTTCTCGCGGGGCTCCGGATCAGCGGCGGCCTCGCCTTGATCGGCGCCGTCGTCGCCGAGTTCGTCGCCGGCACTGGAGGAACCGAGACCGGCCTCGCCTTCCGCATCCTCGAAGCCGGCTATCGCCTCGCAATACCGCGCCTCTTCGCCGCGCTCTTTCTGCTGTCGATGACCGGCATAGTCATTTACCTCCTCCTCGACGCGCTCTCGCGCCTACTGCTGCGCCATTGGCACGAAAGCGCGATCGAGGAAGAGGAGGAGTAATTGAGGGTCATCTCTGAAGAGGAGGAGTAATTGAGGGTCATCTCTGAAGAGGAGGAGTAATTGAGGGTCATCTCTATAGATGATGGTCATGCAACCGGCGCGACCGACCTCCTTCATCGGTTTTTCCGTGAGGAAGGCTTTGCCGGGGATCGGGCGATGATTGCGGCAAACCTAGATGCGTTGCGCCGCGACCGCCATCATTGGGCCGCGGCCGCGGCCAAGGAAGATAGTGTCGTGGGCATAGTGACCGTGACGACCATGCTGTATGTCGAGTGGGGGCGGCTTGGCGAGATCGGCGACCTCTACGTTCTCCCGGAAGAGAGAGGGCGCGGCGTTGCGCGCGCTCTCGTGCAAGCGGCAATTGCGTGGTGTAGCTCGCTCGGCTGTTCAGCGGTTGGAGTGACGATAACACCCCAAGGAGAAGCCGCTCACAACCTCAGCCGCTTCTATGCGAAATTCGGGTTCGCCCCAACTGGCCGGACGAATGTGCTGCTACGGCTGGGGACGAATAATTGAGCAATACCTGGAGTTCGGGGCACCCGGTCGCGAAGCCGGCAATCTCGAGCTCGCCGATGATTGCTTCGAGGCTTTTTGGCCGGTGCCCTACCCGCGCCCGACAAACGGCATTTTGGTCGCCATGACGGTGAGGAACTGGACGTTGGCTTCCGGCGTCACGGTCGCCATGAACACCACCGCGCGGGCGACGTTCTGCACATCCATCGTCGGCTCTTCAATGACCGTGCCGTTGGCCTGCGGCACGCCGCGCTGCATGCGCTGGGTCATCTCGGTCAGCGCATTGCCGACGTCGATCTGGCCACAGGCGATGTCGTATTTGCGGCCGTCGAGCGAGGTCGATTTGGTGAGGCCGGTGATCGCGTGCTTGGCCGAGGTGTAGGCAGCCGAATTCGGCCGCGGAGCGTGCGCCGAGATCGAGCCGTTGTTGATGATCCGCCCGCCCATCGGCTGCTGGTCCTTCATGATCCGGAAGGCCTCCTGGGTGCACAGGAAGGAGCCGGTCAGGATCGTGTCGATGACCGCTTTCCAGCGCTCGAAGGCCAGTTCTTCGATCGGCGCCGCCGCGCCGAAACCGGCATTGTTGAACAACACGTCGAGCCGGCCGAAACGCTCCTTGGTCTTGGCGAACAGGTTCTTGATCGAGCCGGGATCGGTGACATCCGTCGGCACGGCCAGCACCTGGCCGCCGGCGCCCTCGATCTCGCGCGCCACCTCTTCCAGCCGGTCCGGACGTCGACCAGCGATCACCGCTGCAAAACCCTCTTTGGCCAGGGCGATCGCCGCCGCCTTGCCGATCCCGCTGCCTCCGCCCGTAACGAGGGCGACCTTTCCGTTCGAGCTCATGCGAATGTCTCCTTCCTCTATGACGCGGGACGATAGCAGGTTTCGGCGTTAGGGTACGACCCCGCGCACCACCCATGCGGTCGCGGTCAGCGAGCGCGGACCATCGGGGGCCCCAGAGAGAAAGGCGGCGCGCACGCGCTCCTCGATCAGCCGGCGCCGCTCGGGCGGCAGGCCTTCGACATAGGCGCCGACCGGTCCCTGCCCGCCGAGCAGCGGCTCCCAGTAATCGGCGAAATCGGCGTATTCCATGCGGATCGTGATCGAGCCGCGCTCGACCGCGGCGAGCCCGGCGTCATGCCACAGGACCGGCAGCCCGTCGGGTAGGGCGAGCGGACCCGAGAACAGCCGATCCCGCGCCGCCCCGCCCCCGGGGTCGACCCCGGCCGCGGTGTCCCAGAAAAGGCGCTGAAAGACGAGCCCACCGCGAAAGTCCCAGACCGCCGCCGCGACGCCGCCGCCCCGCTGCACCACCCGCCGCATTTCACGCACGGCCTGCGCCGCACCCGGGACGAAATTCAGCGCAAGCTGCGCCAGAGCCGCCGCAAAACTGCCGCCGGCGTAGGGGAGGTGGCAGGCATCGCCGACGGCAAAACCGATGCCGGCGGCGCCTGGACGCGACCGCCCGAACCCGATGTACGGGGCGGCGATATCGATGGCGGATACGCGATCCGGCGCTCCGCGTTCGGCCAAAGTGAGGGCGAGGCTCCCGGTGCCGCACCCAACGTCGAGGACGCGGCCACGATCTACTGGCTGCGCGAACTCCGCAAAAGGGCCGGCCAGCAGCCGCGACCACCGCCCGAGAAAACGCTCATAGGCGGCTCCGTCGCTAGCGCGGTATGTTGAGGAGAATGTGGCGGTCGTCATCGCGGCGCCCCTCACCCCGACCCTCTCCCCGCACGCGGGGCGAGGGGGTAGGTTCGTGCAACTGAGGACAATATAGCAATGTCGGAGACAATCGAGCTGAACGGGCGGCGGTACCGCAAGCCCCAGCGGCCGACGGTGGTCATCTGCGTCGACGGGTGCGACCCCGAATATCTCGAGCGCGGCATTCCGGACGGCATCTTTCCGACAATAGGTGGTTTCCGCGAGGAGGGTTACGTCGCAACGGCGGACGCTGTGGTGCCGACCTTCACCAACCCGAACAATGTTTCGATCGTGACCGGGGCGCCGCCTTCGGTGCACGGCATCGCCGGCAACTATTACCTCGATCGCGAGAGCGGGCGCGAGATCATGATGACCGACGAGAGCCTGATGCGCAGCGAGACGATCCTCGCGCTGATGGCGCGGGCCGGCGTCAGCACAGCGGCGGTCACCGCCAAAGACAAATTGCGCAAGCTGCTCGGGCAGAATCTCGACGGCATCTGCTTCTCATCCGAATATGCCGACGGCGAGGTCGAGGCGCTCGTCGGCCGCGCCCGGCCCGATATGTATTCGGCCGATCTGTCGCTGTTCGTGCTCGACGCCGGGGTTGCGCTCCTCGAGCGCGGCATGGCCCGGCTGCTCTACCTTTCGCTTTCCGACTATGTGCAGCACGCGCACGCGCCGGGAGCTCCGGAAGCGGATGCTTTCAACCAAGCGATCGACGATCGCGTCCGGCGCTTTGTCGAATTGGAGGCCGTCGTCGGTCTCGTCGCCGACCATGGCATGAACGACAAGGCATTGCCGAACGGGCGGCCCAATGTGATTTTCCTCGAAGACGAGCTCAACCGCCGTTTCGGCGCCGGAGCGGTACGCGTGATCTGCCCGATTACCGACCCGTTCGTGCGCCATCACGGCGCGCTCGGGTCGTTTGTCCGCGTCTACGCCCAAGGCGCGGCGGATGTCCCCGCGCTGATGGCTGCGAGCGCGGCATTGCCAGGGGTTGCTCTGGTGCTCGGCGCCGAAAGCGCCGCGCAGCGGTTCGAATTGCCGCTCGACCGGGAGGGCGATTTCATCGTGCTCGGCGACGCCAACACCGCGATCGGCGCCTCGCGTGAGGAGCACGACCTTTCGGGGCTCGCCGGGCATCGTTTGCGCTCGCATGGCGGGCTCGGGGAGCAGGTAGTGCCGTTCATCCTTTCGCGGCCGCTGACGCCCGAATACCGTCGCATCGCCGGGTCCCGCAGGCTGCGAAATTACGACATTTTCGATTTCGCGCTAAACGGTGTCGAATGACTTACATCGGCGGCTTGACGCCATTCTTCTCGGCTGTCACCCGGGCGGCGGTCAGAGAGCCGTCGGGTTGCTTCTGAGCCACAATGAAAACTGCCGCGCCGGGTTTTAAGAGACTCATGTCCCCGGAGCCATAACTGAGAATCGGCGTATCGGGTCCGACGACGAGCTCCAACTCGCCACCCTTGTAGGTGACCTTCAGGGTTTGGCCTTGCGGGGCGCCGGTGACGCCGGACACGGTGGCGTTGGTCATGAGGCTCTCCGGGGCGAGGTCCCAGGCGTATTGTCCCTCGCCCAGGCCGCGCATCGCCTCGGGGAAGATGCGCAGCTCGACCGAGTGATTCTTGCCGTCGGTCCCTTTCATCGAAGTCGAAGCGACAAAGTCGCCGGCCTTGATGTCGCCGAGGTTCTCCTTGACAAGATAGGCGACGGAGACGTTTGGCGCGAGCGTGACTGTCACTAGCTGACCGTCGCGCGACTTGACCGTCAGGGCATGGCCGTCGAGCTTCTCGACCGTGCCGCGGATGCGCGTCGGCGGGCTCGCCGGCGGGTTCTGGGCAACAGCCGGCAACGTCAGGACTGCGACGAAGACGGCGGCGAGAAACGATTGCCAGCGCATGCCAAACTCCTCCCTGCAACTTCATTTAATGATCGCGCCCCAGCATGCCGTCAGATCGCGCGGCCCGCATCTCACATTTCGGTGACCGCCGTATTGCGAGTACGGCGGATCACTGCACAGTTTCGTTGGGGTAGACGCCCCAGAGGTCGCCGCGCTGGACCCAGCCGGCATGATCGGCGGCGTCGATGCGGCACCAGTCGCCGCGGCATTCGAGGAGCCGCGCGATGACGCCGGGCTGCGCGCGGGCAACCGCCGGGGACGCCGGATCGGGCTGGCGACGCAAGGTGCGGATGCCGCCCTTGATGACCACAGCCCGCTTTCCGGTCAGCATTCTTTCATGCACCCAGCCCTCGGTGCCCTGCCAATCGCGGATCATCCGCCAGTTCTCGAACTCCTTGACGATCTCTACCGGCATTTCCTTGCGGGTCAGCACCCACTCGATCGGGTAATTCTCGCCTGGCCCGACCCGCAAATTCACCTGGTCGGAGCGCAGGCTGACAAAGCGCGGCAGCTTTTGGCCCGCCTCGCTCTCTGCCGCCGCAACGGGAAGCGCCGCGACGATAAATGACGCCGCCAGGAACCCGAGCAGACATGCCGCTAACGGAAGCCGCGTCTGCCGCCTGGACATCCCATCCCGACTGTTGCTAATGGCGGACACCGCCCTCTGCGGAACTTGTCGCCATGCGCTCGAAACGGCCATTCATCATCGTCACCCGCAAGCTCCCGGACCCGATCGAGACCCGGATGATGGAGCTGTTCGCGTGCCGGCTCAACCTGGACGACACACCCCTTTCAAAGCCTGAGCTGATCGCCGCCGTGGAGCGGGCCGATGTCCTGGTGCCGACCGTGACCGACCGAATCGATGCCGAGGTGCTGGCCGCAGCCGGCCCCGCCCTCAAGCTGATCGCCTCGTTCGGCACCGGGGTGGATCATGTTGACCTCGCCGCAGCGCAGCGGCGCGGCATCATCGTGACCAATACTCCCGGTGTACTGACCGAGGACACTGCGGACATGACAATGGCGCTGATCCTCGCCGTGTCGCGCCGGCTCGCGGAAGGCGAAAGGTTGATCCGCAGCGGCGGCTGGACCGGTTGGGGCCCGACCTCGATGCTCGGCCATCGCATCTGGGGCAAGCGGCTCGGCATTGTCGGCATGGGCCGGATCGGCATGGCGCTGGCACGCCGCGCCAAGGGGTTCGGCCTATCGGTTCATTACCACAACCGGCGTCCGGTCCCGGAGGAAGTCGAGAACGCGCTCGAGGCCACGCACTGGGAGAGCCTCGACCAGATGCTCGCCCACATGGACATCGTCTCGGTCAACTGCCCGCACACGCCGGCCACCTACCACCTGCTCTCGGCGCGCCGCCTGCGTCTGCTGCAGCCGCAGGCAATCCTCGTCAACACAGCGCGCGGCGAGATCGTCGACGAGGAGGAGCTCGTCCGGCTGCTCGAGACCCGCGCAATCGCCGGTGCCGGTCTCGACGTGTTCGAGCACGAGCCGGCGCTCGACCCGCGACTGCGCGCCCTCGACAATGTCGTGCTGTTGCCGCATATGGGCTCGGCGACGATCGAAGGCCGGCTCGCCATGGGCGAGAAGGTCATCATCAACATCAAGACCTTCGCCGACGGCCACCGCCCGCCGGACCGCGTCCTCGGCGCGATGCTGTAGAACGGGATCATGGCGGTTCTCGAACTGGAATCGCTGACCAAGCGCTTTGGCCGGGTCGCCGCCGTCGATGATCTGTCATTGACCATCGATCACGGCCTGCTCGTATGCCTGCTCGGGCCGTCGGGGTGTGGCAAGACGACGACCCTGCGATTGATCGCCGGCTTTGTCGATCCTGATGCCGGATCGATCAAGATCGGGGGCCGCACGATCTCGGCGCCGGGCCGCAGCCAGCCGCCGGAGCGGCGCAACATGTCCATGATCTTCCAGAGCTATGCGCTCTGGCCGCACATGACGATTTTCGAGAATATCGCCTATGGCTTGACCTTGCGTCGAGTGGGCAAGGCCGAGCTTGCCCGGCGCGTCGCGGCCATCCTCGAAGCGACCCATCTCGCGGAATTCGCCGGCCGGTATCCGAGTGAGCTGTCCGGCGGTCAGCAGCAGCGTGTCGCTCTCGCGCGCGCGCTCGTGGTCGAGCCGGAGACATTGCTGTTGGACGAGCCGCTCTCCAACCTCGACGCCAATTTGCGCGAGGAGATGCGTTTCGAAATCCGGCGTCTGCACGACGACTACAAATATACGACCGTCTATGTAACTCACGACCAAGCGGAGGCGATGACTACCGCCGACGTCATCGTCGTGATGCAACGGGGACGGGTCGAGCAGATGGGCTCACCCGAAGAGATCTATCAGCAACCGCGCTCGGAATTCGTCGCGCGGTTTCTCGGCGGCACCAATATCTTTCGCGGCCGCAAAATCGGCCGCGACCTGGTCGATTGCGGCGGCCTCGTGCTGCGCTGCGGCCAGGGAGAGTATGCTGCCGCGGGCGAGACGGCGATTTCGGTGCGGACGCACGACATCGGTTTCACCGAGAACGATGCGGGTGATCCTGCCGAGGAGCGGCCGAACGAAGCCGCCGGCCGCGTCCTCCGTCAAGCCTATCTCGGCGCCCAGCGCGATTACCTGGTGGCCCTCGGTGGCGGGCAGCAGGTCCGCGTGGTCGCTCCGATGCAGGTCAATGTGCCGGTTGGCGGCAGCGTCAGGTTGCGTTTTCCGCCGGAGCGCTGCCGAGCGCTGGCCAACTGAGCAGCTGAAGGGAAGGAAGGGTCATGAGCGCAATTCGATACTTGTCGGCAATTTTCATGTCTGTCGCCGCGCTGTCGGCAGCGGCGTCGGCCGCCCCGAGCGCGACCGCCATCACGCCACAGCTCGTGGATGCCGCCAAGAAGGAAGGCAAGGTGATTTTTTATACGTCGATCGAGCTGCAGACCGCCGAGAAAATCGGCAGGGCCTTTGAGGCAGCCTATCCCGACATCTCCGTGCAGGTCGAGCGCAACGGCTGCGAGCGTCTGTTCCAGCGTCTCGCCGAGGAACGCGGCAGTAATATTCACGTTGCCGATGCAATCGAGTGCTCGGATACGACCGCGCTTCTCTATTGGAAGCGGCAGGGCTGGCTGGCGCCCTTTGTGCCGGCCGACGTGGCGGAGAAATGGCCGGCCGATCAGCGCGATCCCGACGGCTATTTCGCGACCGAGCGGTTTACGCTGTCGCCGATTATGTACAACACCAAACTCGTCAAGACCGAGGATGCGCCAAAAAGCTTTGCCGACCTGCTCGACAAGAAATGGACCGGCAAAATTGTGAAGGCCCATCCCAGCTACAGCGGCGTGATCATGACGGTGACTTTCGAGCTGAGCCGCGCCCTCGGCTGGGACTATCTGAAGAAACTCGGCCAGCAACGCGTGATGCAGGTGCAGTCGGCAGCGGAGCCGCCCAAAAAGGTGGCGCAGGGTGAGCGCCCGATCGGGGCGGACGGCGGCGAATATTTCGTTCTGCAGATCCGTGACCAGGGCGGCCCGATCGAGCCGGTCTATCCTAGCGAAGGCACGCCATCGATCCCAGGGGGCGCCGGCGTCATCGTCGACGCGCCTCACCCCAACGCCGCCCGACTGTTGATCAGCTGGTTGCTGTCGCGCGAGGGGCAGCAGCTGCTCGTCGAATTCGGCTTGGCTGCGCTCCGTCGACCCCGACGTGAAGCTCAAAGCCGGAATGAAACCGCTCTCCGAAATCAAGGTCCTGACGGCCGACCCCGCCGCCCAGGAAAAGGCGGTGGACGAGATCAAGAAAAAATACGCCGAGTATTTCGGGCTTTGACACGAGGCGCCAGCCCTAGATTGAGTACCCGGCAGTCGCCATGCAGCCCAGCGCACGCCGGCGGTGGCATCTCGATCTGTCGGCGCCGCTATTCCTGTTGCTCGGCGGGTTTCTGTGCGGGCTCGTGCTGTTGCCATTGGGGTGGCTCGGGTGGTACAGCGTCACCGACGCCAACGGCGCCCTGAGCCTGGCCAATTTTGCGCGCCTGGCAACCGATCCGACCTTTATTGGCCCGTACCTCACGGCGCTCGACATAGCGGCGAGTGTAGCCGCTGGTGCATCTGTATTGGCGATACCGCTTGCTTGGCTCGTCGCCCGCACTGATCTGCCGCTGCGCGGCGCGATCCGCGCTCTCGTGACCGCCTCCTTCGTGACCCCGCCTTTTCTCGGTGCGATCGCCTGGGAACTCCTCGCTGCGCCGAACAGCGGCATCCTCAACCAATGGTACCGCGCGATCTTAGAGCTTGGGCCCTACGAACATCTGTTCGACATCTATACCGCCGAGGGCCTGGTATTTGTGATGGCGTGCTACAGCTTCCCGTACATTTTCGTGCTGCTGACAAACGCTCTCGACAATATTCCCGCCGAGCTCGAAGAGGCCTCGGCGATCCTCGGCGGGACGCGGCCGGCGACATTGCGACATGTGACATTGCCAATGGTCTTGCCGGCGCTGCTCGCCGGTTCGCTTGTCGCGTTTCTGCAGGCGTTGACCCAGTTCGGCACCCCGGCAATCCTCGCCTTGCCGGCGGGCTTTCATGTCATCACGACAAAGATCTGGTCGCTCTTCCAGTACCCCCCGGACCCCCATCTCGCGGCGGCCGCGGCATTGCCTTTGCTGCTGCTGACCATACTGCTATTGCAAGGACGGCAATGGCTGCTCGGCCGGCGCAACTATGCCGTCATTGGCGGCAAGAGCGGCGCGCCGCGTCTGATCGGGCTCGGTATTTGGCGATGGCCAGCGCTGACCTTTGCGCTAGCGGTCCTCGCTCTGCCGATCCTGCTGCCCTATGCGGCGTTGGTAAAGACGGCAATCGTTCGCACGCCTTCGGATCCGCTGACCCTCGACACTCTGACATTGCACAATATCCGCTTCGTATTTCTCGAATTCTCGCAGACGCGCCAAGCTCTCTGGAACACCGTTCTTTTGGGCGTTCTCTCTGCAACGGGCGGCACTTTCCTCGCTCTGACCGTCAGCTACGTCACGCAGCGCGGCCTCGTCACCGGGCACCGGTTTCTTGGCTTTCTGGCGACTGCACCGATCGCCATTCCCGGGATCGTCCTCGGCGTCGGGCTCTTCCTGAGCTATACCCGCCCGCCGCTGGTGCTCTACGGCACCTTGTGGATTCTGCTCTTGGCTTTTCTCACGATCGAGCTGCCGGCGGGATACCAGCAACTGCAAGCCGCGTTTCGCGGCCTGCATCCGGAACTCGAAGAGGCCGGCCGAATCTTCGGCGCCACCCGGCTTCGGGTGTTGTGGCGGATCACCGCGCCATTGCTTCGCACCAGCGTGATCGCAACCTGGTGCTTTGTCTTTATCGGCGTCATTCGCGAATTGTCGGCGACGATCATGCTGACCACTGCCGAAACCAAGGTCGTCTCGGTCATCATTTACGACCTCAACGAAAGCGGCGACCTCGGTGCAATCTCCGTTTTGGGGATCACGCTCCTCATCATCACTTTCCTCGTGGTCGGGATCGCAACCCGGCTGCCGGTGCTCGGCCGACCGCAGGAACGGCTGGCTTGAAAAGCCCCGCGCGCGCGACCGAAACCACTGGGTCGGGCGATTACTGGGCCAGCTGCCGCAGCTCGGGCATTGCGCGTTCCAAACCGCGGGTAAAGCGGTCGACGACCTCGTCGATCTCGCTGCGCGTGATAGAAAGCGGCGGCGAGAATGACACGATCTCGCCGTAGGGCAGGGCGCGCACCAGCACACCCTCTTCGAGCACCTTGCGGGAGACGATGCGATGGGGTTGGGTTTGCGCGTCGAAAAACCGGCGGGTCTTTTTGTCGGCGGCGAATTCGACCGCGACCATCAGGCCGGCGCCGCGCACGTCGCCGAGAAAAGGGTTGTCCCTGAGCCGCTCGCGCAACCGGTCGCGCAAGTAAGTGCCCATCGCTGCCGAATTCTCGATCAGGCCCTCGCGCTCCATGATGTCGAGGTTGGCCAATCCGACGGCCCCGCCCACCGGGTGCCCCGAATAGGTGAAGCCGTGCATCAGCGGTCCCATTTCCGGCGAAGCGTCGCGCAATACCTCCCAGATCTTCTCGGAGATCACCGATGCCGAGAGCGGGAAATAGGCGCTCGTGATGCCCTTGGCGAGCGTTACGATGTCCGGCTTCAGATTGAACAGACCCGTCGCGAACCACGAGCCGGTGCGGCCAAACCCGGTGATCACCTCGTCGGCGATGAACAAAATGTCGTGCTCGGCGAGAAGCTCCTGGACCCGGTCGAAATAGCCTTTGGGTGGCAGGAATACGCCGCCCGTGCCCATGATCGGCTCGGCGATAAAGGCGGCTATCGTCTCCGCGCCCTCGCGGGCGATCAGCGCCTCGAGGTCGCCCACCATGCGGGCGGTGAAGGTCTCCTCGTCCTCGCCCTTCTCGGCAAAACGATAGAAATGGGGGCAGGAGGTGTGAAGGACCCCCTCGATCGGCATATCGAACGCCTTGTGAAAGGCCGGGATGCCCGTCAAGCTTCCGGCGGCATAGGTCAAGCCGTGATAGCTGCCGAGCCGCGATATCACCTTCTTCTTTTGCGGTCGGCCGAGCAGATTATTGTAATAGCGCACCAGCTTGAAATTGGTGTCGTTGGCGTCCGAGCCCGAGGTGCCGAAGAAGATCTTCGACAGATGCCCGGCGCCCGCCTTCTCGCGGAATAGGCTCAGCACGCGGTCGGCCAGCCGGATGATCGGCTCGTTCGAGTGCGAGCCGAAGGTGTGGTAATAACCGAGATCGCGCATCGCCTGCGCCGCCGCTTCGCCGAGCTCGGCGCGGCCGTAGCCGATGTTGACGCACCACAATCCGGCACCGCAATCGATCAGCTCCCGGCCCTGCCGATCCTTCACCCTGACCCCGGAGCCGCCGGCAATGATCGTCGGGCCGTTTTTGAGGTGATCGGCGATCGAGGTCGCCGGGTGGATCAGGCTCTGCCGGTCCATTTCCTCGAGCGAATAATTCCGTGCAGCGTCCGACATAATTCTCTCCTATCAGAGCGGCTCGCCTGTTGCCCCTCACACTCCCGTCCTCGCGGGATAAAGAATCTCCGGCGGGATTTCAGGCTCGGCGATAATTGTCCAGCCGCCGTCCCGCCAGGCGCGGAAAAAACAGCTGCGACGCCCGGTATGGCAGGCGACGCCCCGCTGATCGACCAGCAGCAGCACCGTATCGCCGTCGCAATCGAGGCGCAGCTCGCGCAGGAGCTGAACCTGCCCGGAAGTCTCACCCTTTCGCCAGAGCTTTGCGCGCGACCGCGACCAATAGCAGGCGCGGCCCTCGTCGAGGCTCGCCCGCACCGCCTGGCGGTTCATCCAGGCCAGCATCAAAATCTCTCCCGTATCGTATTGCTGGGCGACGGCCGGCACGAGACCGTCGGCGCCAAACCTGATCGCGGTCAGCGCATCTTCGATCTGATCCTGCACCTGCCTCGTCCCTTCCAGCTGGTTGTCCCTGTCGCATCACCGGATTAGGGTAGTGAGGTAATAAAAACAATACCGGGGAAAGGCAGCATCGTAGGGCATGCACACATCTCGCCGGGCCGGTGAGGAATCCCTGTCCGCCCTTTAGGGCGCAGAGGGAGAGGCCCACGCCGCGGCGTGAGAGGTGAGGTGGGGCGATGGCGACCGCTCGGAATCCCCACCTCACCCCGACCCTCTCCGCCCCCAGGGGCGGAGAGGGAGATGCTATTTCTCTGTCATCCCAGAATTGACGCGAAATGTGCATGCGCTAGCGCTTTCGAGGGGCCGCCGGGTATTGCAATGGTTTCGAATGTTGCCAAGCCAAATCCAATGAAGCTTTCAGCAATTTTCGGTCTTACCGCCGCATTGGTCCTGTCCACGACAGCTTCCGCCGAGATGTCGGGCGACGTCGTCAAGATCGGAGTTCTCAGTGACATGTCCGGGCTTTATGCCGATATCGGCGGGCCGGGGTCGGTCGCGACGGCGCGAATGGCGATCGCCGATTTTGGCGGCAGCGTCAACGGCAAGAAGATCGAGTTGATCAGCGCCGACCATCAGAACAAGCCGGATGTCGGCTACGCGATCGCCACCCAGTGGTTCGACAGTGACGGCGTCGACGCTATTGTCGACGTGCCGAACTCGAGCGTGGCGCTCGCCGTGCAGGAGGTCGCCCGCAATAAGAACAAGGTGCTCCTGATATCGGGCGCCGCGGCCTCCGACCTGACCGGCAAGGACTGCTCGCCGACCTCGGTGCACTGGACCTACGACACGCGGGCACTGGCGAACGGCACCGGCGCCGCCATCGTCCAAGCCGGCGGCGACACCTGGTTCTTCATCACCGCGGATTACGCCTTTGGCCATAACCTCGAACGGGATACGTCAAGGGTCGTCGAGGAATACGGCGGCGACGTGCTGGGCTCGGTCCTGGCGCCGCTGAATACCGCGGATTTCTCCTCGTTCTTGCTGCAGGCGCAAAACTCCAAGGCCAAGATCATCGGCCTCGCCAATGCCGGCGGCGACACGATCAACTCGATCAAGCAGGCTGGCGAGTTCGGCATCGTCGAGGGCGGGCAAAAGCTCGCCAGCCTCCTCGTCTTTATTTCCGATATTCACAGCCTCGGGCTTAAGGTGGCGCACGGGCTGCAGCTGACCTCGGCCTTTTATTGGGACCAGAACGACCAAACCCGCGCGTGGTCCAAGCGCTTTATGGACAAGATGAAGCGCTCGCCGACAATGGTCCAAGCCGGGGTGTACGGCGCGATCATGCATTATCTGGCTGCAATCAAGGCGACCGGCAGCGACTATGGCCCGACCGTCGTCAAACAGATGAAAGCGACCCCGGTCAACGACTTCATGACCAAGAACGGCAAGATCCGCGAGGACGGCACCCTCGTCCGAGATATGTATCTATTCGAGGTCAAGAAACCTTCAGAATCAAAAAGTCCCTGGGACTACTACAAGCAGACCGCAGTGATCCCCGGCGAGGAAGCCTTCAAGCTGCCCGGCCCCGACCAATGCCCGCTGGTCAAGGACTGACAACTTAGGATCTAGCCGCGCCCCTGCAGTTGGAAAGCAATATTCGGGCGGCCCGCGACCTGCACCCCGCACTGGCGCCCGATGATGTCAGCGCAGCGGTTAGCGCCTCGTCAACATTCGCGCGTCGTCCCGCGACGTGAGCGAGAATTGACAGGGGTGGGGCGAAACTTTAAGGTTAACTGAAGCGTCATGGGCTTTAGACCGAACGCCTGAACCCTGAGGAGGAACGCTATGTCTCGAAGTTTTGCGCTCGCGTCGTTCGTCATCCTGGGGACGACGCTTGCCGTCCCGTCGTTCGCCGATAGCGGGAAGCATTGGGTCGCGACCTGGGCCACCTCGCCCGCGACCTTCTTCGTCTATACCGCACCGGTGCCGCCGGTCTATCCGCCGGGCGCTCCCACCACCTTCGCCCCGGCCACCATCCAGCCCGACCTCATCTTCCCCTTCCCCGATGCCGCCACCACCGGCGGCACCGCCAACAACCAGACCTTCCGCTCGATCATCAAGCCCGATCTCTGGGGCAACACCATGCGCTTCCGCTTCTCCAATACCTTCGGCACTCAGCCCGTGACCTTCAGCGCCGTCACCGTGGGCCTGCAGGAGTATTCGGGCAATGTCGTCGACGGCACGATGGTGCCGGTGACCTTCGGCGGCAGCGGGTCGGTGACCATCCCCGTCGGCCAGGAAATCTGGAGCGACGCGACCAGGCTCTTATGGGTCGACGGCGACGATCCCAACCTGCAGGGCCGGAACCTCGCCGTCTCCTATGCCATTGCCGGCGATAGCGGGCCCATGACCTTCCACAGCGGCGCCAACCAGACCTCCTTCATCACCGCGGAAGGCAGCGGCGACCACACCGCCGATCTCGATGTCTTTGCCTATGAGTTCACCACAGCCTCGTGGTTCTTCATCGACGCGGCCGACGTCTTGGCGCCCGCCGACACCATCGTGGTCTGCGCCTTTGGCAATTCGATCACCGATGGCACGCACACCACGTTCAACATCAACGACCGCTGGTCGAACGTGCTGTCGCGCCGCCTGCACAACGCTTATGGCAACAGGGTGAGCGTGGTCAACGAGGCAATCGGCGGCAACCGCGTGGTCAACCCGGTGGTCTTCCCCGCGACCTCGGGCCAAGCCGCGACCGACCGGCTCAACCGCGATGTGCTCGGGCTTTCCGGTCTCACCCATGTGGTCTGGCTCGAAGGCATCAACGACCTGGGCGGCGGCCATACCGTGCCGGCCATCGAAGCGGGCTACCAGAGCATCGTCGCCACGCTCCATGCGAACGGCATCAAGGTCATGGGCGCCACCATGACCTCAGCCTTGGGCATGGTCAATCCCGCCGAGGGCTGGTATCCCGGCTATACCGGGAGCGCGGACAACGGCCCAGTGGTCGACGCCGCTCGAATGATCCTCAACACCTATATACGGACCTCCGGGCTCTTTGACGGAGTGGTGGATTTCGACGCGGCGACGCTCGATCCCTCGACCGGCAACATGATGGCGGAATATCTGCCCAACAGCCAATTCACCCAGCTGCCCTGGGATTATCTCCATCCCAATCATGCCGGCTACACGGCCATGGGCGAAGCAATCGACCTCTCGTTCTTCGCCCCGCATCATCATTAAGGCAAGCATAGGCCCCGCAAGGCAAGCATAGGCCCCGAGCCCCGCCCCCAGCCTTCCCTCCCCCGCCCTGCGGAGGAGGGTCAGGGAGGGGGCATCGCGGTGGACAAGAATGGCGTCGGTTTGTGGCGTACGGAAGTCCGTGCGATGGAGCTTTAGGATCCAGCCGGGTCCCCCGGAGAGCGGGCGCGTCGTCGTTACCGCGGAGCCGAAAGACATCCACCTAAATCCGGCTGGCACGGTGCATGGTGGTCTTGCAGCCACAATGCTCGATAGTTGCATGGGGCTCGCGATCCAATCGACCTTGGAGAAGGGCGTCGACTCCACGACCCTCGAGTTCAAAATTTGATGCGTCCGGCCAATCACGCCGGAGACCGGCCCGATCAAGGCTCAGGGCACGGTGATCAGCCGCGCCGCCGGATCGGAACCGCGGAAGGACGTGTCACGGACAGCAAGGAGCGCTTGCTCGCCCATGGGACAACCACCTGCTTAATTTTTGAAGGCTGATCATGGCGCAAAGCGCGACGACTTCCGAATATGCGCGCGCCGCGCTTTACCGCCGGAACAATCAAAATGGGCGAGTGTTTTTCGTCCGTTGCCGCAGTCGGCCTACCCCCGCGAATAGGAGAGCATGGTGCCGGAAACCGTCGTCATCACCGGGGCATCGGCTGGGGTCGGGCGCGCGACGGCGCATGCCTTTGCCGCGCAAGGGGCGCAGATTGGGCTGATCGCGCGCGGCACCCAGGGGCTGCAGGCCGCAGCAGCGGAGGTCGAAAAGCGCGGCGGGAAGGCGCTGGCGCTACCTCTCGACGTCGCCGATCCAGATGCCGTCGAAGCGGCGGCCGACAGCGTCGAGAACCAGTTCGGCCCGATCGACATTTGGGTGAATTGCGCGATGGCGACGATCTTCTCCCCGTTTCATCGCATTTCTCCCGAAGAGTATCGCCGCGCGACCGAGGTGACTTATCTGGGTTTTGTCTATGGCACGATGGCCGCCCTGAAGCGAATGCGGCCGCGCAACCGCGGCGCGATCGTCCAGGTCGGCTCCGCCCTGGCCTATCGGGCGATACCGCTGCAATCGGCTTATTGCGGCGCCAAATTCGCGATCCGCGGGTTCACCGACAGCCTGCGGACGGAATTGATGCATGACGGGGTCGACGTGAACCTGGTGATGGTCCAAATGCCGGCGCTGAATACCCCGCAGTTCAACTGGGCGCGCAACAAGATGAGCCGGCGGCCCCAGCCGGTGCCGCCGATCTTTCAGCCCGAAGTCGCTGCCGAGGCGATCTACTATGCGGCCCATTCGCGCCGCCGTGAGGTCTGGGTCGGGCGCTCGAGCGTTAAGGCAATCGCCGCCAACAAACTCTTCCCGGGATTGCTCGACCGGTATCTTGCCAAGAAGGGTTATGCCAGCCAGCTGACGGACGCCCCGGCCGATCCCCAGCGGTCCGATAATCTGTTCAGCCCGGTTCCGGTCGATCCCGGCACGCATGGGCGCTTCGATAGCAGGGCCGAGAGTTACAGTCTGCAGCTGTGGGCGACGGAGCATCGGGGCGCGCTCATAGCGGGCACACTTGTTGTTGCCGCGTTCGCCATGACTTTATTGGTTGGAGGCCGTCCACTGGCCAAGACTCGTCTGTCCTCAGACTAACCCGCTCGGCGACTGGGGCAACACAGCGCCCCCGAGCAAATATCTCGATGCTCGGGAACAAAGGATCCTCGCTCGCGTTTGAGAGCGCTGGTTGCGGAGCATCTGGTGGCGATTTTCGGCCCAAGAGCCAACCTGTTCATGAACATCGCCCTGCTCTCAACGGCAGGCGTGTTTGTGTTTTTGTTGATCCTGATTTGGGTCGTGCCGGTGATGGGGTACAACGACCAGGTAAGATACATTCCGCCGCAGCCGGTGCCGTTCAGCCATAAGCACCACGTCAGCGGCCTCGGCCTCGATTGTCGCTATTGCCACACGACGGTCGAGATTTCGCAGAATGCCGGCATCCCGCCGACCCATACGTGCATGACCTGCCACTCGCAGATCTGGACCAATGCGGAAATCCTCGCGCCGGTGCGGCAGAGCCTGGCCGAGGACAAGCCGCTGCGTTGGACCCAAGTCTACACGCTTCCCGATTATGTCTATTTCGACCACAGCATCCATATCGCCAAGGGCGTCGGCTGCACCGAATGCCACGGGCCGATTGGCGATATGCCGCTGACCCGAAAGGCGACGACGCTCTACATGAGCTGGTGTCTGTCCTGTCACCGCGATCCGGCGCCGCATCTGCGCCCAAAGGATCAGGTGTTCAACCCGCATTGGCAGCGTACCGCCGATACTCCCTCGGGGGAAAAACTGATGGCGGAATATCACATCCATCCCGAGACATTGTCGGATTGCGGGGTGTGCCACCGATGAGCGGGCTCGGCCGAAATTATTGGCGCAGTCTCGAGGAACTGGTGGAGACGCCGGAGTTCGCGGCAGCCGTCGAACGCGAGGTGCCGCGTTTCCGAGACGTGCTCGGCGCTTTTGACCGGCGCCGCTTTCTGCAGCTCATGGCGGCCTCTATGGCATTGGGAGGGCTGTCGGCCTGCGGCCCCGAGCCCAATCCGCGCCAGCTGCTCCCCTATGTCGAGCAGCCGCCCGGGATCGTGCCCGGGCGCTCGCGCTACTACGCGACGGCGACGACCCGCGACGGCTATGCGACCGGGGTCCTGGTGGCCCATCAGATGGCCCGGCCGATCAAGGTTGAGGGCAATCCCGACCATCCGGCCAGCCTCGGCGCTGCCAGCGGGATCATGCAGGCGACGATTTTGACGCTCTATGACCCGCGCCGCGCGCAGTCGATCGTCGGCAATGGGCAGATCGATACGTGGGAGGGTTTAATCACGGCGCTCTATGAACGCCGTGACCGGCTTCTCGGGCGCGGCGGCGAGGGGTTGCGGCTACTGACCGGCAACGTAACTTCCCCCTCGCTGGCTGCGCAAATCGCGGCGCTGCAGCAGCAATTCCCGGCGATGCGGTGGCATCAATGGGAGCCTCTGCATCGCGACAACGAGTTTGCCGCGTCGCAGCGTGCGTTCGGCCGGCCAGTCGAGCGCGTCTTCGATGTCGCCGCCGCAGACGTGATCTTTGCAGTCGAGAGCGATCTGATTTCCGCCGTGCCGGGTTGGCTGGCCTACGCCCGCCAATTTGCCGCGCGACGCCGCCCGGACGAAACCGGCGGCCAGATGAGCCGGGTTTACGCGATCGAAAGCACGCCGACCCTGATCGGCGCCAAGGCCGATCATCGGCTGCCGATGCGGCCGGAAGAGATCCTGGGCGCGATGCGCCATCTCGCCGCTGCTCTCGGCACCGGGCCGCAGGAATGGGCCCAGCCGCAGGCAAAGGACGCATCCTGGCTCACCGCGGCGGCGCAGGACCTTGTGCAACACAAGGGCCGTGCCCTGGTCCACGCCGGGCGCGAGCAGCCGGTCGAGGTGCACCTCATCGCCGATGCCATCAACGGGGCGCTGGGAGCGTTCGGCAAGACGATCGGGCCGATCGAGCCGGTTGCAGTTTCGCCAATGCCGCAGCAGCAATCGCTGCAGGAGCTCGTCGCCGACATGACAGCGGGCCGGGTCGACACATTGCTGATGCTGGGGACGAATCCGCTTTACAGCGCACCCGTCGATCTCGACTTCGCGGCCGCGCTGAAGCGCGTGCCGCTATCAGTCAGCCTCGCCCTTTATGCGGATGAGACGGCCGCGGCGAGCACCTGGCTGATCCCGGCAACCCACGAATACGAGGCCTGGAGCGATGCCCGCGCCTTCGACGGCACCGTGACAATTCAGCAGCCGCAGGTCCGCAGGCTCTACGGCGGCCATTCGGCGCAGGAGCTGTTGGCGGTGCTGCTGGCCGACACGTCACCCGATGACTACACGCTGGTTCGCGGCTATTGGCAGCAGGAGGCTCAGCAGAAAGGGAACGGTAATTTCGAGGAGTTCTGGCACGAATCTCTCCGCAGTGGCGTCGTAAAGGACAGTGCCGCCGCGATGATCACGGCGGCTCCGAAATCCGATTTTGCGGCCGGCCTGCCGCCGCCAGCGCCGGCCGAAGCCGCGATTACCGTGCTTTTCCGTCCCGACCCGCTCGTTTGGGACGGTCGGTTTGCCGATAATGCCTGGCTATTGGAGATGCCGCGCCCGTTCACCCGGTTGACCTGGGACAATGCGGCGCTGATAGCGCCGGCGACGGCGGCTCGGCTCGGCATAAAGACCGAGGACGTGCTGACGATCGGGGCCAACGGGCACAGTGTGCGCGCGCCGTTTTTTGTTCTGCCGGGCCAGGCGCCGGACTGCATCACCCTACCGCTCGGCTTTGGCCGGCGCGCCGGCGGGCTCGCTGTCGATGTCGGCTTCGATGCGTACCAATTGCGCAGCATCGAGTCGCCCTGGCTCGCGCAGGTCAGACTCTAGCAAGACCGGCGACACGTTGCGCCTCGCGACGACACAAGGGCATGACCGAGTCGCCGGGCGTGATCTGATCCATGAGGGCACGCTCGCCGAGTACCAGAAGAACCCGCATTTTTTCGAGCAACAGAGAAACGAGGAATCGCTGTACCCCAGCTACAGCTACCCGGGCTACGCCTGGGCAATGGCGATCGATCTGAACTCCTGCATCGGTTGCCAGGCCTGTGTCGTCGCCTGTCAGGCCGAGAATAACGTGCCGGTGGTCGGCAAAGATCTGGTGCTCGATCAGCGGGTCATGCATTGGCTGCGCATCGACCGATATTATTCCGGGTCGGCTGACAACCCAGACGTCGCATTCGAGCCGATGCCCTGCATGCATTGCGAGAATGCGCCGTGCGAAGTGGTCTGCCCGGTGCACGCCACCGTGCACGATCACGAAGGCCTCAACCTGATGGTCTATAACCGGTGCGTCGGCACGCGGTTCTGCTCGAACAACTGCCCCTACAAGGTGCGGCGGTTCAATTTCTTCGACTACACCAGCAAAAATGACCGGCCGGCGGAATCGTGGAACCCGGAAGTGACGGTGCGCGGCCGCGGCGTCATGGAGAAATGCACCTACTGCATCCAGCGCATCCGGATGACGCAGATCGACGCCGACCGTGAAGATCGCCTGGTCCGCGATGGCGAGATCCAGACCGCCTGCCAGCAGAGCTGCCCGACGCAGGCGATCATCTTCGGCAACCGCAACGACCCGCAGAGCGCCGTCGCTCGTCGCAAGGCCAGCCCGCTCGATTACGTGCTGCTCGAAGAGCTCAACACGCGGCCGCGCACAAGCTACGCCGCGGTGATCCGCAATCCCAATCCGGCGATCGAGAGCGAGAAGGCATGAACCGTCATCGATCTCCCGAGCGACGCGCCGGTCGTCGAGCCGAGCGTAACTCTGCGCTCGCTGAGCGAGGAGGTCAGCGGCCGGGTGCTGCGTCCGCAGGCGCCGCGCTGGTGGTGGATCGGCTTCGGCATCTCGCTTGCGCTGTTGCTGACGCTCGTCGTCGCGATGGCGTGGCTGTTCATCAACGGGATCGGCGTCTGGGGGGTCGATATCCCGGTCGCCTGGGGTTTTGCGATCGCCGAATACGTCTGGTGGATCGCGCTGGCGAGCGGCGGCACGATCGTCTCGGCGCTGTTCTATCTGACCCGCTCGCCATGGCGCTCGGCGACCAACCGCATCGCCGAGACGATGATGCTGAGCGCGGCGGCGTGCTGCCGGCATCATGCCGATCATGCATCTTGGCCGACACGGGTTCTTCTACTGGCTGTTCCCGTATTCGACGGTCATGGGGGTGTGGCCGCAGGTCCGCAGTCCGTTGTGGTGGGACTTCATCTGCCTGCTCTGCTACATCCTGATGTCGCTAATGTTCTATTACACCGGGCTGTTGCCCGACCTCGCCACTGTGCGAGACCTGGCGCAACATCGCCGAAAGCAGATGGTTTACGGCATCTTGGCGCTCGGCTGGCGAGGCTCGGTGCGGCATTGGCGCAACCACCAGAGCGTCTATTTGATCATGTGCGCGATCATGGCGCCGATGGTCATCTCGGTGCACAGCGTTGTCGGCCTGGATTTCGCCGGCGGCCTGACCACCGGCTGGCACTCGACGCAGTTCCCACCCTACTTCTTTTTCGGCGCCGTCATCTCCGGGCTGGCGCTGATCATAATGCTGACGATCATGGCGCGCCACGGCTATGGGTTCCAGAACATCATTACTGCCTATCACCTCAATGCAATGGCCAAGGTCATGCTGACCGGCAGCGTGATGCTCGGCTTCTCCTATTTTTGGGAGGGATGGGGACCGATTTACGGCAACAACATTGCCGACCGCTCTGCGTTTCTCGACACCATCTTCGGCACTTACGCCCCGACCTATTGGGCGAGGGTCAGCCTCAACATCATAATCCCGCAGCTCCTGTGGTTGCCGCTAGTGCGCCGCAGCGAAATCCTGCTGTTCCTGATCTCGCTCGGCGTCATCGTCGGCATGTGGCTGGAGCGTTTTGACATCGTCATACCGAACCTTGCCCGCGACTGGATGCCGTCCTATTGGGGGGTATACTACCCGACATTGTGGGATTGGGCGACATTGGCGGGCTCGATCGGCCTGTTCCTGACCCTGTTCTTCCTGATGATGCGGTTCTTGCCGATGGTCTCGATCTCGGAAGTGCGCGAGATCATCGCAAAAGGGGAGACGAAATGAGCGAGCGCGGGCTGTTCGGGCTGACCGGCAGCTTCGCTTCCCCCGAAGCCCTGACCGCGGCGGCGCAGCAACTCCGCTCATTGGGCTTTCGCGAAGTCGAAGCCTTCACCCCCTACCCGGTCGAGGGCCTCGATCAGGTGCTGCGCCCGGGCCGCTGTATGTGGCTGCCATTGGTGATCTTCGTTGGCGCCGTTTTCGGCGCGGTCTGGGGCTATTTCATCCAGTACTGGGATGAAGCGCTCAACTATCCGCTCAATGTCGGCGGGCGGCCGTACAACAGCTGGCCGGCCTTTACGGTCGGGACCTTCGAGTTCATGGTGCTGTGCGCCATAGCAGCTGGTTTTCTTGGGCTGCTGGCGTTCTGCCGCCTTCCGCGTCTTTATCATCCGATCTTTTCCGCCGTGGAGTTCGAGCGGGCCTCGGTGGACCGTTTTGTTCTTTGTGTGGGGCGCGCGACCCCAGCTTCGAGCCGCAGCGCATCCGCCGGATCTTTGAGCGGAATGGCGCCGAGAGCGTCGCCGAGGTGTCCGCGTGAAGCTGAGGCACACTATTGCTGTCGCAAGCCTGGCGATCGCGTTGGCGGCTTGCGACAACATGGCCAATCAGCCGAAGCGGCTGCCTTATGAGCTGCCCTATGGCGCCGAGGCGAATTGGCCGGCGCTGCCGCCGCCGGATATCGTCGACCGCGACGAGAAGCCGGCACCGGTCCCGCCGGTCACGATGGCGCTCCTCGAGCGGGGGCAGCAGCGCTTCGACATCTATTGCTCGCCGTGCCACAGCCAGGTCGGCGACGGCCACGGCATGATCGTAGAGCGCGGGTTTCCGGCTCCGCCCTCCTACTATATCGCGCGGCTGCGCGACGCGCCGAACCAGCATTTCTACGATGTCATCACCCATGGCTACGGCGTGATGTATTCCTACGCCGATCGCGTAGGGGCGGAGGATCGCTGGGCGATCATCGCCTATATTCGGGCATTGCAGGCGAGCGCCGGCGCCCAGATCGCCGATGTTCCGCCCGGTAAGCGGCAGGCTCTCCAATGACCGCGGACCGTGCCTGGACCCGGCTCAATTTCGCCGCATTCGGCGCGCTCGTTCTCGGCGTAATCGGCTGCGCGGTCGGCGCCGCCATCGATGTGACGGGCTTCTTCCGCGCTTGGCTCTGCACCTTTCTGTTCTGGCTCGGGGTGCCATTGGCCGGAGCGACCCTGGTGCTGGTCCATGACCTGAGCGGCGGGGAATGGATGGCGACCGCCAGACCCGTGCTCAACGCAGCGATCGCGACGATGCCGATCGCCAGCCTCGCCGGGATTCCGGCCTTTATCGGGCTGCACGAGCTCTACAGCTGGACGCATCCTGCGCCGAGCCTCGGCAATACCTTCTACCTCAATCCCGACGCCTTTCTATTGCGCTATGCCGTCTACATTGTGCTGTGGAACATTCTCGCCGCCTTTGCGCTGTGGGGGCCGCGGCAGGAGGGCGAGCCGATTGCGCCCGCGCTGTCCTGGCTGAGCGGCGTGGGGCTTATCCTGCTGGCTTTCTCCGCAGCCTTCGCCTCGATCGACTGGATCCTGTCGCTGGAGCCATCGTTCTGGTCGTCGATTTTCCCGATGATAGCCGGATCCGGCTGGTTCAATACGGGACTCGCATTGGTGCTGCTCGCGGTCGCCGTAAGCCCTCCTCTCGGAGGAAGACATCGCGACCAGATGGCCGATATTGCCGCCATCCTCCTCGCGACGACGATCTTCTGGGCCTACGTCGATTTCATGCAATTTTTGATCATCTGGGAGGAAAATCTCAAATCGGAGATCCCCTGGTATTTGATCCGGCTCGCCAGCCCTTGGAAAGGAGCACTCTTCGTCTCCGTCGGGTTCGGATTTTTTCTACCGTTCTTCGCGCTGCTGACGCACCCGGGAAAGCGGAGCCGCGTCGTCGTCGCGACGGTATGCTCGCTGATGCTGATCAGCCGCATCGCCGACAAGTGGTGGCTGGTGCTGCCCGAGTTTCGTCAAGCCGGCCCGTTCTGGCTCGACGCCGCCACGATCCTCGCTC
>CAVXLL010000003.1:0-43517 GCA_963762575.1 uncultured Alphaproteobacteria bacterium
CCGAGCGCGCCGGCTTCGCGCGGCGCGCCGGGGCGATCGTCATGCGGGCGGTGGCAAACGGCGGGCCGCGTTCGCGCGACATCGTCACCCGCAAGGCGCTGGAAAACGCCTGCGCGGTCGTCGGTGCCACCGGCGGCTCAACCAACTCGGCACTGCACATTCCGGCGATCGCGCACGAGGCCGGCATCGCCTTCGACCTCGACGATGTCGCCGCGGTGCTCGCCCGCACGCCGCTGATCGCCGATCTGCGCCCCGGCGGGCGCTTTACCGCGCGCGACGTGCACGGGATCGGCGGCACCGCCGTGACCATCCGAGCGCTCATCGAAACGGGTGTGATCGACGGCTCTGGCGCGCCGGAACCGGCGAGAGCTGGCGCAGACCTACGGCGACGCGGCGCCGCCGGACGGGCAGTGGTGCGCGCGGCCGGCGAACCGATCGCGCCACTACGGTGGCGTCGCGGTGCTCAAGGGCAATCTCTGCCCCGACTGCGCGCTGATCAAGCTCGCCGGGCTTCCGCGTGTTCGAAAGCGAAGGCGATTGCGCCCGTGCGGTCGCGGCGCGCCTACAAGGCGGGCGATGTGCTGGTCATCCGCAACGAAGGGGGCCGGTCGGCGGTCCCGGCATGCAGGAGATGCTCGGAGTGACGGCGCTAATCTATGGCCAGCAGATGGGCGAGGCCGTGGCGCTCGTCACCGACGGGCGGTTTTCCGGCGCGACGCGCGGCATCTGCGTCGGCCACGTCGCGCCGGAGGCGGCGGTCGGCGGCCCTCTCGCGCTGGTGCGCGACGGCGACATTGTGCGCATCGACGCGGCAGGCCGGTGCATGGACCTGCGCCTTGAGGCCGCGGAAATCGCCGCCCGCCGCGCCGCCTGCCGGCCGCTGGGCCCCGCACAAAGCGGGCCTTCTCGCCAAATACGCCGCCCAGGTGGGCCAAGCCAACAAGGGCGCCGTGACGCACGCCGGGGGCGCCGACTGGCCATGGTTCGACCGCTGATGCGGGAGTGCACCATCGCCAGCAGGCTCCAGGTTATCGCCAATGCCTTCGATGCGAGGCGAATTGACCGCATCGGGCCGTTCACCGAACCCCAGCTCGCCGCGGTCAACCCCTAGGCGCCATCGTCCAACCGGTGACCCGGGCCGGCCGAAATCGGGTTCGCCGCGTGCTCGCGCACCCGGTCGCGAAGCGCGCGCCGGCGTAGAGGCGTTCGGCAAGTCTCGGCGAGCCAGCGATCCCCCTCCGGATGCGTGAAGGTCGTCTTCCTCCGGCACTTGCTCGTCGTGCACGAGTTGTTCGGGCACTCGGTTTATGTAAGATTGAAATCACGGCCAAATCGCGGAGTTCGCTGATCAGGCGAATTAATTCCCTGATGACCCGGTTTAATTCCCTACTAGACCAAAATAACTTCCCTGTTCCGAGGCGTAGGGAATCGGGTCTTAAACGACTGGATTTGGCTCGGGATTCCGAGCTACCAGTCGTATTCGGAGGCTCCGATGTTGAAAATCCCTGTATTTTTGCCTGTTACCAGGGAATTTGGCGCAGAGACGGGTTCGCCGAGGACTGTCTCCTCCAGCGGTGAGTTTGCAAATGATCCGTACCTGAGCCGGCCCAGGAGACCTCGAACCTCGTGCAACAGGCCGCGGCAGCGGGTGCAAAGACTTCTCATGATGACCGGAAGCCCCGATCGCATCATCGAGTTTGACGGCGACGGACAACCGTACCTATCAAAGCCGTTTCCGCCGGACGTGTTCCTGAAATGCGTCCAGGAGATGCTCGCGGCTGGCTGACCTGTCGGTTTGATACCGGCTCGTTACTCTTCCTGGTTAAGAGAGGGTAGGATCGAGCCGGCCTCGGAGGCGCGACAGCGGCTTATTGAGCCTCCGTTGAAGCAAACTCGCGAGGCGGGGTCAATTGAGCTGGAGCCCCGGCCGTGGCGTGGTCTCTTCTCGGTCCACACCTGGATTGCCGTGAAGCCTACCGGAGCACCCTGCTTCACTCGTTACGAGGTCCTGGGGTTTGGTGTCGCGAACGGGGCGCCGGCGGTACCGATCGACCGGAGGGGACCGGACAATTACTGGTTCGGGGCTCGGCCGCAGATCTTGCTTGACCGCCGCGGCGCGGGTGTCGACGAGATGATCGCGCAGGTGCGCGCCGCGGTGGCTAGCTATCCCTATCCCAATAGCTATCGTCCCTGGCCCGGGCCCAACAGCAATACCTTCCTAGCCCACATCGCCCGGCAAGTCCCCGACCTGGCGATCCAGCTCCCGTCGAATGCGGTCGGCAAGGATTTCCTGCCGGGCGGCGGTTTGTTCGCCGCCGCACCCAGCGGGTCCGGGTTTCAACTATCGCTCGATGGGCTCTTCGGTATCCTGCTCGCCGCCCGCGAGGGTCTTGAGGTGAACCTGCTCGGCCTCAGTCTTGGGGTCGACCCGGTCAGGCCAGCGCTGAAGCTGCCGGCACTGGGCAGGCTCGGGATGGTGCGTCTATAGAAGGGCAGTCGCCGTTCGTCCCAGTTGCTGAGCCAGGAAATGCTGTACGATGTTCCGGCTGTTGGGGCGCCACATGCCGGGGTGCGAGCAGATGTATTCGAGCGCGGCATCCAGAGCGCCAATCGATGCGGCTGGCCGGTCACGAAGGGATGCACGGCTATTGCCATGACGCGCGGCACCCGCTCGTTCTGATGCGCCGCATCCCGCTTCGGGCGGCGGGTGATCGGCCCATAGGCAAGAGGACCGTAGCGGCGCGGAGTCAGATTGCTATGCCTCTGCCGGCAGGGCGGGTTCGCCAAGCGACAACATCAGCCGATTGGCCCAGTTGAAGAAGGCCGCCGCATGGATGACATCGGCGATCGCCAGATCGTCGAGCCCGGCGTGACGCAGCCGGTCCACATGCTCCGACGCGAACGCGATCGGCGTCGCGCTGAGGGCGACGCAAGCAGCGATGATGGCATTCCAACGCTCGCCGAGATCGGCTGCGACGCCTACGTCCAGCAGCCGCTGCACGTCATCCGCGCGCTTCGAATAGGTCGCCGCGTGCCGGGCATGAACGGAGGCACAGTAGATGCAGCCGTTGAAACGCGAAGTCGCCGCAGCCGCCAACTCGCGCTCACTCCGCGGCAGCCCTGCTTCCGGGTTGTAGAAGATGTCCTTGTCGGTCAGCGTCCGGGCCCGCAACGCGTCCGGATCGCGAGCGAGCAGCCGGAAATACGGCGATTTGGCCCGAACCGCGTCGACTAGGCCTGCTATTTGCCGCTCGGTCAGGCTTTCCTCGGCGAGTGGTTTGAGCCACGGCCGCCAATCGAGCAGCGCACGGGTGAAGACAGCGAGAGCCGTTTGAAGCGGCGGTTCGACGATCTTGTCGGGCACGATCGAGGGCTCCTATGTCAGGCGGTGGCCAGGACCCGCAGCCCGGCGGCCACCCGAATTTGGAACGACAGGAAGGCGATGACCTGCGACAGCGTCACGATGTCGGTGGTGGACCAGCCGGCATCCAGCAGCGCTTGCAGCCTCGCCGGCGCGGCATCGCGCGGATGGAAGACCAGGAAGTGCGCGTGATCGAAGGCGGCGGCCAGGCGCGCCCCCAAGGTTCGACGCGCTTCGGGCGCGACATGATAGCTTGGGCCGGGCGTATCTTCGCGGCTCAGCGGCCCCGCAGGGTAGCGGCCATAAGGGCCTTGACCGGTGGCGGCGGCGATCGCGGCATCGATCGCAGCCGGTACCTCCGGCGAGGGCCCGGTCGCAGCAAGGCGCTCGGCGTAGAACGCCGCGCTCACCGCCTCGCCATGCAGACCGGTGACGAACACGGCCAACGCGAAGCGTTCGGTGGCGCTGACCCCGGCAAAGAACTCCGGCTCGAAAAGCGCGCGAAAGCTGGCCTCTACCTGCTCGCGTGCCTGCGGCCGCCGATTGCGGACCGCGTCCAGCGCGGAGCCGGGCTTGATGCCGGCCAGCGCATCGATGACATCCGTGAGTGCCGGCGGCATCGCCCTCCTCCGCGTGCTTTCCAATCAACCATGTCGCGCGGCCGCCGCGCCGGTCCGCATCCAGCCCAGCGCCGGCGCGACGACCTCGGCTACCAGCTCGATCGACCGCAGGATGAAAGGATGAGGCGGATCGATCGAATGCGACTGAACGGTCAGATCGGTGGCGCGGGCCAGTACCGTGTCCGCTCGCAACGACCCGATCACATCATCCGGATCGCCGATATGGATGTCCATTGCCGCGATCTGATCGTGCACCGACATGCCTTCGACAAAGACCGCGCGGCCAATGGCCGCGTAGCGGACCCGCTGGCGCGCGAGACCGATCTCGGCAAGGCGCAGCGCCTCGGCGCGATCGTCCGCGACGAAAACGGTACGTGACGCGAGAATGCGGGGCGCTCGATCCGGCGCCAGGGAAGCGAGATAGGCGTCAATCATCGGGTTCTGGATGTCCGGCAGCGACAGGTGCGGCTTTCCCGCCGGCCGCGGCTGCGTGCGCGACAGCATCAGCCCATCCCCCGCCGCACCGGCACGCCGTGCGCCCTCGATGTTGAACGTTGCCTGCCATATCCGATCGGCCAGCCCGGGATTGGGGGGATAGAGCCGGTCGCCACCGGGCAGCGCGCGCCCTGACCAAGCCTCGACCAGAACGCGGTGATGCCGTACCAGCAGCGCCGTGCGCTCGGTGCTGTCGAGACCGAAGGCGTCATATGCCGACAGGTTGCCACCGGGGCCGATCCCGACCTCGAGCCGACCGCCACACATCAGGTCGAGTACCGCGGCGTCCTCCGCCACTCTGACCGGGAGCTCGAGCGGCAGCGTCACGATCCCGGTCCCCAGGCGGATTCGCGTCGTCCGGGCAGCGACCTGGGAGAGAAACACAAACGGTGCGGGCAGGCCGCCTTCGTCCTCGTGAAAATGGTGCTGCGCCACCCATGCGGAATCAAAGCCGCAGCGTTCGGCATGGATGATCTGCGCGGTGGCCAGGCGATAGCGCTCAGCTGCATCCGCCTGATCGAGCATTCGGCCTCGGCGAGGATCTTGACAGGGTGCAGCGTCTCGCCGAGATGGGCGTTGCCCGCGTGGTGCCGATGTTCCCGCCCGAAAAGGCGGACACGGTGCTGCCGATCGCGGACAGGTGGACGAACATCATGCGGCAGGTCAACAGCTAGATCTGATCAGGTCGGTCTGCGGATGCGGTGAGCGTCACGTTCTTAGGCCATGCGGAAACGTTGCCCGATTCCTGAACCGGGCGAAACACTCGAGGATTTCAGCTCCTGTTTCCAGTTGCTGATCATCGTCGGATGAACCCCAAACTCCGCCGACAGCTCCGCCAGGGTCTTCTCCCCCGAAAGCGACGCCATCGCCACTCGCGCCTTAAATTCCGCGCTGTGCTGCTTCCTCTTTACGCCCACGTCTCACGTCCTTTAGACCGGTCAGCCCTTAGCTTATCCCGCTGTCCAAAATTCCGGAGCCGCCGCACCTGAATAGGGATCGGGGGTTACACCCACGGCGCTGGCATACCTCCACGCGCCCTGCTTGCGCCCGACCAGCGACGCGTGGGGCATTTTCCCCAGCTCGGCTTTAATCGTCTGCTCGCGAACAGGTCCGATTTCGCCATCAAGTCAGCAAAGTCGGCCGCGTTGACCCAGCAGGGATATCTCTCCAGTTAACACCGTATAACAATGCCTCTTTGATCCGACCGCCCAACGCCGACGATCTCTCTCATCAAGCTGGGCCTGACTTACCGCGGGCGTAGGACGCCAGAACAGCACTGAACAAGCGCGCTGGGTTGCCCGGATAAGCGTGAATTTCGCAAAGCTGATATGCTGAAAAATCCGATCAGATAGTTAATTTTCGGGTCCAGTTTTGGTTGCGGCCAACTTCCGGGTTTAGATTGTAAAAGCCAGTTCCGAGTAACTGACTGAACACGGGGGTAAAAGCGGCGCGTGGGGGAAACATGCCTGGGCTGGTCCTGCCAATTCAGACGCCAATCTGCCCAAAGCTGTGCTTTGAGCATTGGCTAAACAATCAGCCCCGAAAATACATTCTTCGACGAACATCATGAGACTAGGCTTGATGCGCGCTCATGCTTGAACCAGAGCGTATTAGAATTAGTGCTACGGGAAAAAATCAAAATCCGGTGCCCCTTAAATGGAGGAAAGGCCGTGAGACTTCAACATCTGTTCCCACTGTTGCGTTCGATGGGTGTGCTACTCGCTGGGTGCAGTACTCTTCTGATCGCTAATATACCGTCTGCCGCCGCGCGGATAACTGGTCTGACCAACTGTACCACCACATCGCCTTACGGCAGCACGTCATTTGGGACAGCCGGTGTTTATCAGCAGCTCGCCTGCACGGCCAATGGCGCGATCGATCCCACCGACCCACTCAATGCCATCATTCAGGACATTCAGCTGGCGCCAAAGGTTGGTGGTCTCGTCCAATATTCAATGGACGTGACCATTTTGATGCCGACTGACCTCAGCAAGAGCAATCATGTCATGCTGTTCGACGTCCCCAATCGCGGTAATAGGTTATTGCCGGGAGGGTTCAACATCGGTGGCTCCATTACAAGCGCCGGTGACGGCTTTCTGCATAGCCAAGGTTTCATAATAGTGGCGAGCGGCTGGCAGGGTGACGTGCTCCCCGGCAGCGGCCGGTTGACGATGACGGTGCCGGTTGCGCATTACCCGGGCGGCGGTACCATCATCGGGCGCGTGCGCACCGAATACGGCCTCACCGCCGGCCCCGCAACAACGCAAAACCTCGGCAGCGGCCCCTATACCGGCACGACGACAGCAAGCTATGAGACCATCACCCTCAACAACTCGGGTGCCGTCCTGACGCAGCGCGTGCATCAAGACGACCCGCGCCAGTTGATTCCCAACAGTCAATGGGCCTTCGCGGACTGCTCTACGGCGCCCTTTCCAGGAACTCCCAGCACCACCCAAATCTGTCTCAATGGTGGGTTTGACACAAATCACATCTACGAGCTGATCTACACCGCGAAAAACCCGACGGTTCTCGGACTCGGTTTTGAGCAATGCGCGATCTCGCCTCGTTTCTGCGCAATGATACGAGCGCAGAGAACCCCCTGGCCGGGGCTATTCAAAACGCCATCATGTACGGCGTATCGCAAACCGGCCGTACCGTGCGCACGTTTCTCGACCTCGGCTTTAACGAGGACGAGGACCATAAGATGGTGTTCGACGGAATGAATCCGCATATCGCAACGGCCCGGATTGCGCTGAACGTTCGCTTTGGCGCTCCGGGCCGGGCGGCCGGAACCCAACACCAAGAAAAGCAATTTCCGGGATCGGACTTACCGTTGTCCTGGGGAGACAGTCGCGATCCGCTTACTGGTGAGAACGCCGGTATCCTCGATCGCTGCCTCGCAACGAATACCTGCCCTAAGATCTTTCAGACTGTGAGCGGGACCGAGTACTGGCAAAGTGCGATGTCCAATGACACTACTGATTTCTCGGCTCGTCATGATCTGCCGATTTCATCGAATATCCGCATCTTCTATCTGTCTAGTACACAGCACGGAGGCGCCAGCGTGACGGCGACTCCGGAGGCGGATACGAGTCTGACCGTCAATATTTTCTCAATATCAACCCATACATCTATAACACGCGGGCATTATTGACCGATTTAACGGCGTGGGTCGTCAATGGGACACCCCCGCCGTCCAGCCGATATCCGACTGTAGCCGAGGCACCTTAGCCCCGGCGGGCCGCATCGGTTTTCCGAAGATCCCGGGCGTGAGTTTCACCGCATTGTACAACTCACGGGAGTTTCTGTATCGCGGCCAGAAATTCGACTTCCTCGACATGTCTGGAATTCTGACTGAGCCGCCGATTGAAGTGGACACCTATAACGTGCTCTTGCCTCGCGTCGACATGGACGGCCTGGACGTCGCGGGCGTGCGCTCGGTCGCCATAAGCGCACCGATCGGTACGAATGTCCCGTGGAACTACCGGGCCGCGGGTTCGGGGAGGGCGATCTCTGTGATCTGTCCGGCAGCTTCTTTGCCTTCGCTACCACCAGGGCCCAGCGGATCGCGAGCAGCGATCCGCGTCTGTCCCTGCAGGAGCGGTATGGCAATCACCAGGGATATGTCGACGCCGTCACGGAAGCGGCCGAAGATCTCGTTGCAGACCGCCTGCTGCTGTCGGCCGATGCCGACAGTATCATTGCGGCTGCGCAGGCAAGCAATGTGCTTCAATAATTTGAAAGATGGAGCCATGTTGGAGGAACAAACCTTGAAGACAAAGGCGAGTAATTTTCGAGCTGGTTACCTGTTACTGACCGGAGCGAGCATCGCCTGCGGCCTTGCGCAAGGCGCGGAGGCACGCATTACGGGTATTACAATCAACAGCATCGCCCCGGCATATGGCGGTGTCTCATTCGGCTCCGTTGGCCCTTATCAATTCGTCACGGGGGTTGCCAATGGCGCCGTCGACCCGAGGGATCCGAGAAATGGTATTATCCAGGATATTGAGCTCGGGCCGCTCGATGCGAAAGGCTTGGTAGAGTATTCGACCCAGTTCCAGATCCTCATGCCGGTCGATGAGAGCAAGGGCAATCACATCATGCTCTCAGAAGTGGTCAATCGCGGTAACGAAACCAGTCCGGGAACTTTTAATATCGGAACCTCAACCGCCAATCCACAAGGCGACGGATTCCTCGAAAATCAGGGGCTCACGTTGGTTTTCGCTGGTTGGCAGGCGGATCTCGTAGCACCACCAACCAATCCTGGTCTGATCACCATGTCGGCGCCAATCGCGCATCACCACGGGGGGCAGTCGATCACCGGAGTGGTGCGGTCGGAATGGACCGTGAGCACGCCGACCGGCGCCCCCGGCACCCTAAACATACTCGCCGAATTAAGCTCGAATACGCCCGGCTATGCCAGTATAACCACTAACAACGCGGGGCTCACGCTCACCCAGCGGGTTCACCAAAATGATCCCAAGGTGCCGATCCCCAATAGCCAGTGGGCTTTCGCCGACTGCACCAGCACGCCCTTTCCTGGCGCTCCTAATCCGCAGAAGGTCTGTCTACAGAACGGGTTCGACACCAATCACATTTATGAACTGATCTACACGGCGAGAGATCCGATCGTGATGGGGTTGGGGCTCGCTGCGCTGCGCGATGTCTCCGCGTTCTTCCACAATGCGGCCAAGGATGATAATGGCACGGCCAATCCGCTGGCCGGGCAGATCGCCCACACCATATTACGCGGCGATTCACAGAGCGGCCGCCTGCTCCGGACCTTTTTTAGACCTCGGCTTCAATGAGGACGAGAGCGGTCACCAAGTCTTTGAGGGCATGCATCCCCACATCGGCTCGGTGCGAAATTACATCAATGTTCGCTTTTCACAGCCGGGCCGGCTGGCCGGGACTTAGCACACGGAAAAGCAATATCCCGGTCCAGACTTGCCCCGAAGCTATGAGCCCACTTTTGATCCCTTCACGGGCGAAACCAGCGGCATCCTCGATCGCTGCAGGAACACCGATACCTGCCCCAAGATCGTTCACACTATGAGCGATATCGAGTACTGGGAAGCTTCGGGTGCCGGCGATACGACCGACCCGCTCGGCAGGCGCGACCTTCGGCTTCCGAACAACGTACGAATATACCAGTTCTCGAGCGCGCAGCATGGTGGGTTCTCACCGGTTGCGCCGCTACCCACCTCGACGGGCATCTGTGAGCAGTTGCCGGATGCAAACACATATACCTACAGTATACGGGCAGTGCTCGTGGCCCTTGAGCAGTGGGTAGGCAACGACACGCTGCCCCCGGCGAGCGAATATTCGAGGCTCGACCACGGCAGCCTGGTACCACTTCAGCGAATCAACTTTCCTGAACATTCCAGGCGTGACGGGTCCGGCTGAGATCTTCAACACGCGCTTTGCCTACTATCGAGGACCGCGATATGATAGCGACGACCTCTCGGGCATCATCTCGATAGAACCTCCGATTGCGCTGGCCGAATATCCGGCGCTTGTGCCGGAAGTGGATGTCGACGGGAACGACATCGACGGGCTGCGCTCGCATATAGTTCAGGCACCGCTCGGTACTTACACCGGGTGGAACGTCCGGGCGGCCGGTTTCAGTCAGGGGGATGCCTGCGATCTCACCGGCGGCTACATCCCCTTCGCCGTAACAAAGGCGCAGCGAATTGCGAACGGCGATCCGCGATTATCGCTGCAGGAGCGGTATGCGAACACTGCGGGCTATGTCAACGCCGTTACGGCAGCAGTGAATAGCTTGGTCAGTCAACGCCTTATGCTTGCCTCGGATGCCGCTGGCGCAATCAGCAACGCGACCGCCTGGTTCACCCAAGCCTCGGGAGGGATGCTGCCGTAGAGGCGTCGCAGGGCTGTCTGCAGGGACCGAAACTTTCAGCCCGACGTCGGACAGTACCTCGACGTCTCGCCCCGGCTCTGGTCGGGTGCTTGGTCCGGATGGGAGCGATGGTCGAACATGGGGAGCGAGCGGAAACCGGCTTTTCTTGGCGGTGATGGCGGCAAGGGTGTTCGTCGCACATCCGGGAGCGGACATGGTGAAAAACAGGATAATTCGTTGCGCACCACCATTTCGTCCAATGCCAGCGATTTCGCCGAGGACGACGCTGGCGCAGCCCGTCGCGCGATCGCCGGACCGAACTTTAGCACCCATCGCCGCACCGTTTCGTACGAGATGCCGAGCCCTCGTTCGGCCAGCAGTTCCTCGACATCGCGATAGCTCAGGGTGAAGCGGAGATACAGCCAGATCGCGTGCTGGATGATCTCAGGCGCCAAGCGATGACGGCGGTAGCAGAGCGGAGCCATGCCGACATCCTATCCGATACGCCCTTGGCTCCGACATCGGGTTTCCGTGACATACGCTTCGGTCGCGATCGATATCGGTGAGTTTCAGCGATAGAGATGGGCCGGCGGCTCGGGTTGCTCCCCTCCGAAATGAGGCGGTCTGGCCGGCGGCGGTCAAGAGGTTGGCTGGCCGGACTGAGCGCGGCAACTTTTCTTCTGAGATGAGGGAACAAACGCCCCGCCAAATACGATTATGATTAAAGGGGAGGTGCCCCATGTGGTTCATGTTCCCGGCAGCCACCATACTCCTCGCTCAAGCGCAGCCCGACCCTGCCGAGAAGTGGTGCTTTGAAAGAGGGCAGAAGGGAGCCTTGCTCTGCGAGGGGTACGGAAAACCGCGTGCAACGCCTTGCTTAAAAGTCAACTTCGAGATTGCGACAGGTCCATGCCTACAGGTCGAGCCGAGGGTAGAACAATTAGGCTCGACGGCATTGCCCGCAACGCCTGACCCAGCCCGAAAACCCGACCGTGACCTTGGGCGCTAACCTACTTCGTTTCGCCTACGAGAAGCCGCCCGTCTCTGCCCTGCGCCGACTTCTAGGGGCAACCAGCGTAGGGTTTGGGCGCGCGCATTGGCGGCTCCCGCTTCATATCGCTTTCGCGCTTTCGGCCCGCTCGCGCTAGCGGCGCAATTCCACCACGCCGGCGCGGATGGTCGCGAAATCGTTGGCGGCTCGGGTTTGGACCATGTCTCGCTCCAAGCCGGATTTCGTTGGGCTTATCCATCACGCTCGGGGCTCGAAGGCTCCTCGAACACCTTTTTGACACGATCGGCTGACGCGGGCCCAAGGAGCGCCTATCGCAATATCTCCGTATCCGCCCACAAGTCACGGCCATACGCCGGCTGAACCAAACGCGGCGGGGCATGTTGGCAAATTAGGTCAGGGGAGGGGAGGAGAGCTAGATCGGGAGAAGGCGATGAAAGGCGATATCTTACTTAACGGCCATTTCCCCGCTGATTACCTGCGGCGGGAGCGAAAACGCGATCGACTTGAAGATCAGAAGAATTTGCCGCTTAACCCGATCGTAGGCTGGAGCATTGCACTGCTCGTCTCGGCCGGGCTCTGTGGAGCATCGGGAGTCGCGGTCTCCTCATTGGTCTCAGTAGTGCTGAGCAGCCCTCCATTCAAGGGAGGGGCGCCTTTACTTAACAGTCTACGGAGGAGATCGAATGCGTGACTGGGAGACATCCCATCCCTTCTTGGCGCAACGCGCCACCATTCGCGCAAATCTCGAGAAGGATGGGTGAGAGAATGACATACCGATCCTTTTTGCCCTTGCCCTGTTCGACCCGGATGACCATCCGGTCACGATCGATATCGGTGAGCTTGAGGGATACGACCTCCGAGGCTCGCAGGCCGGTGGCATAAGCCAGGCTGAACAGCGCCGGTGCTTGATGTTTATCGCTGAGGCGAGCAGCCGACCGACCTCTTCAGGGCTGAGAACAACGGGCAGGCGGCGAGGCTCGCGGGTCGAGACGAACTCCTCGGCAAGATCGTGGCGCTTCAGCGTGACCTTGAAGAAGAACCGCAGGGCAGTGGCACTGACGTTGACGGTCGGTACCTCGGCGCTGGCGCGCGACGGCGACATGGTGCGCATCGACGCGGCAGGCCGGTGCATGGACCTGCGCCTTGAGGCCGCGGAAATCGCCGCCCGCCGCGCCGCCTGGCTGTGCCGCTGGCGCCCCGCCACAAAGCGGGCCTTCTCGCCAAATACGCCGCCCAGGTGGGCCAAGCCAACAAGGGCGCCGTGACGCATGCCGGGGGCGCCGACTGGCCATGGTTCGACCGCTGATGCGGGAGAGCCACCATCGCCAGCAGGCTCCAGGTTATCGCCAATGCCTTCGATGCGAGGCGAATTGACCGCATCGGGCGGTTCACCGAACCCCAGCTCGCCGCGGCGATAAGCCGCGTGTTCGCGCGGCGGTCTGCACCGTCGCTGGTATAGCCAGTGAGCGGGCGCTGACCTTCTACCCCGGCGCGCTCGCAGGCTATGCATCTGGCGGATCGTTAGTCGCGACCACGATCGCGATCAATTCCCTCGTTCTTAGTGTCCGCATCCTTAATCGTATAGGTTGCATCAAAGTCAGGCGGTTCTGAATCGCAGCTGCACGGAGGCGATGTAAACCCAGACTTTGGCACTGGCGATCGAAGTCTCGAAATCCTTGGCCAGGCGGCGGTTTCGATTGAGCCAAGCCAGGGTTCGTTCGATGACCCAGCGACGCGGAGCAGTTTAAAGCCGGCGGCATCAGCGGCGCGTTTGACGATCTCGATGGTCCAGCGGCCGAATTTGGCGAGCGCCTCGCGCAGGTTGGGGCCGTTGTAGACACTGTCGGCGAAAAGATGGCGTAGCCAGGGAAACAACTGGTGGATGGCCTCAATGACCAGCACGGCACCATCGCGATCTTGGACATCGGCGGGGTGCACCTCGGCGCCGACCAGCAGACCGCCAGTATCGGTCACAATGTGGCGCTTGCGGCCTTTTACCTTCTTGGCCGCATCGTACCCCCGCGGCCCACCGCTCTCGGTCGTCTTGACGATTGACCGTCGATGACCCCGGCCGAGGGGCCGGGTTCACGGCCCGCTGCTTCGCGTGCTTCCAGCAGCAACGCAAAATTGATCTTCTCAAAAAAGCCGTCGTCTCGCCAATCGAGAAATAACCTTGCACGGTGGTAAACGGAGGAAAGTCCTTTGGCAGCATGCGCCACTGACAGCCGGTTCGCGCGATATACAAGATCGCATCCAACACGGCCCGTAGCTCGGTCTCACGCGGCCGACCCAAACGCTTTACTGCCGGCATGTGGGGCTGAATCAGCGCCCATTCCTCATCCGTGACATCGCTTGCGTAGCGCCGCCCCTCTCGTCCATACTTTGGCCGAGTGATTTTGGTCCACATTTTGCGCCTCGATGATTGCTTTGACACAACCATCATGCCACAACCGACTGAAATCACTCAATTCATTTTCGGTCAGCCTCTTAGATCCGTCCCGACTGCTTCATCCCGCAGAATTTGAAGAAAATTTCCTACGTGATCGCTCCAGCCCCTGTTGTACTCCGAGCGCACGGTTCTTCCCCTGACTCCCCGCTGGAGGAAAGCGGATTCGAACTGGTGGTCCCACCTCGTCCGGCGCGTGGTGCCACTACCTCAGAATGCGCCGATGCGCTCAGCGCGCCCCTCCATGTCGACCGGTGAGTGACCCCTCAGCTCTTCAGTCCGTTTCAGCACCCACCGTGAGCTTGCCGGTGCCGCGGCCCATCGTGCGGAACAGCGGCCCTTCGGATCGTCGCCTAGCCCGTCGTCGTCGAGATAGCCAATGAGGTATTCGTCGAGATTGTGGTGAAGGCATAGCGTGGCGACGAATTTTCGGGAAGAGTAACGCAGTTCGGCAATTCCGCCCGCCTCAGTCGAGATGGTAGAGCCGCTTCGCAGTGCCGCTATAGAGGGCGAGCTTCTCAGTGTATGAGCATCCGGCGGTGATGCGCTTGAACGCGTTCCACAGCGCAGCGTAGCCGGTCCCCATCTTGTCCACGGGGAAATTGCTCTCGAAAGTGCAGCGTTCGGCACCAAACAACTCGATGCAAGGTTCGACATAGGGCCGCCAGGCCGCCGACCAGGCCGCAGAATTCGGCGGCGCCGGAAGCTCGCGGAAATTGAGCGCGGCGCCGCGGTTCAGCATTCCGCCGAGTTTGACGGAGACGTTCGGGCACGTGGCCAACTCCGCCATGTTGGTTCGCCACGCGGCGTGGACTTCGTCTTTCTTGCCGGCATATGCGCCGTAGCCAAGCACGCCGCCAACGTGGCACATCACGATCGTTGTCTGCGGCACTGCGCGCGCCAGTACGATGACATCGGCGAGTTGCGGATGGTAGCACCAGGCATCGAGCGCCAGCCCGTGCGCGGCGAGCCGCGCCACCCCGGCGCGGACTTCGGGCCGGGCGTAGATATGGGGCGCCGAGTTCGGACCGGCTGTTGCCGATGGTCGGGTCGGCATCGTAGCCGACCGAATAGCGGACGCCCGAAAGCCGGCCGCCGCCGGCGCGGATTAGTGCCTCGAGCACCGGCTCAACCCGATCGCCCAGCGCGAGATCGGCGAAGCCGACGATGACTTGCGCCACCTTGATCGGGCCGTAACCGCCACTTGCGCTCATCGCGGCGATGCCGGCGACGAACTCGACCTCGCCGACTGGACGCATCTCGACCGGCCCGTTGGCGCGATACATCGAGCGGCATTCCTCGAAGACTGTAGCGACGATGTTGTGGCCGGTGTTGAGGTCATCGAGCAGTTCCGGCAGCAAGTAAGTCCAGCCGCCGCGGTCCCACAGATGATGATGCGTATCGATGATCGGCAGCTCCGGTTCGAGGATCGGCTCCTTCTCCTGTTTTGAGAGCCACGCATCGTCGGGCTTGCCGCTATGACCAAACCGGCCCGGCTGAATGGATTGCGTCATGATGAGGTTCCTATTGCGCCGATATTGCACGGATTTCCCGGACGACGGTGCCGCTGAGCTCGATGCCGGGGATCGCCGGCAGCGGCGGCATCCAGGCATAGGTGCCGCGGCGCACAAGGACTTCCGGCATGCTGACGCCGATCGTGTCGGCCTTGACCAGCACCTGGCCCTCGCCGGGAACCGGGGTCGGCACCTCGACATATTCGAGCGCCTCCGGGCCGCCAGGGCGGCGCAACAGGATCGCCTTCATCCCTCGCCGATAATCGGGTTGCGCAGCACGCCGATGCCGCCGTCGATCTCAACCTCGACGACATCGCCCGGCTTCATCCACAAGGGCGGCTTGCGGGCAAAGCCGACCCCCTCCGGCGTACCGGTCGAGATCACGTCGCCTGCCACCAGCGGCGTCCAATCCGAGCAGTACGAGATCAGGGTCGGGATGTCGAAGATCAGATCGTCGATCCCGGTGTGCTGGACCTCTCTGCCGTTGAGCCGCGTCATTAGATGGAGCCGCGTCGGGTCCGGGATCTCGTCGGCGGTGACAATCCACGGCCCAAAGCCGCCCGTCGCGTGGAAGTTCTTGCCGGCGGCGATCGAGTGCTTGAACTGGATGTCCCGGATCGAGCCGTCGTTGAAGCAAGTGTAGCCGAAGATGTGGCCCAAGGCGTCGGCTTTAGCGATGTGCCGGCCCGGCTTCCCGATGACGAGCGCCAATTCGCCCTCGTAGTCGAAATCGCCCGAGATCTTGGGGCACACCATTGGCTGATTGTGCGCGACCAAGGTATTGACGAGCCGCAAGAAGACTGACGGGTTCTCCGGCGGGACGCCGCCGGCCTCGGCGGCGTGGGCGCGATAATTGCGGCCGGCGCAGATGATCTTGTCCGGGTCGGTGATCGGCGGCAGCAGAGTGACTTGCGACAGCGCGATATCCGGCGCTCCGCTCCTTACCTCGACTGCGGCGGCGCCTAACGCATCACCGGCGATCGCCGCGCGCAAGGTCGGATAATGATCGCCGAGCCGACGCCCCAGATCGAAGACACCATCGCCGACGACGGCGCCGTAAGAGTTGCGCCCCGACGCCGCAAAGCTGACGAGCTTCATTGATGATCCTCCATTTGATGGCGGTACTCGCCGCAATCATACCCTAACGCCCGGGATCGTCACGGTCGGGCGCGCAGGGTCAGGATGGTCCCGGCGACGATCAGCACGATGCTGAGCACCGCCGGCAGTAGCGATTGTCGGCGCGGGTTTCAGCGGAACGCTGCTTGCGCTCCATCTATTGCGACAATGTCCGGACCGGGTCCGCATCCATCAACAGCTCGCAAGCCAATCCCGCTTAGGATAGCATATGCGCCAATCCTTGCTCCGTTGAGACCCAAAAATGGAATTGCCGCCAGCGCTTCGCCTCAGCTTCGAAGACAATCCATCCGCGCAGGATCGCAAGGCCGTTGAGGAGGCACTCGGTGCGTACAACGCGCCGTTTCTGCGGAACCCACCCTACTCGTATTTCGGCATTTTTATTCGCGACGAGGCCAACGCAATGGCGCCGGGTTGATCGGCAATTGCTACGGGCTGGCTCTTCGTCGCATTGCTGTGGGTGCACGCCGATCTACGCCGGATCGGGATCGGGAGCCGCTTGATGGCGGAAGCCGAGCGGCATGGCCGCGAGTTCGGGTGCCACTCCGCCTTTGTCGATACCTTCACGTTCCAGGGGCCGGAGTTCTACCCGAAGCTTGGCTATCGCGAATACGCCCGGCTCGATTACCCGCCAGACCACTATCGGATCTTCTTTTGCAAGAACCTCGACATCAACATTGTCAAGGGTTCCAAGTCATAACTCGGATGAGAGGGAAAGCTTATCGTAAGGAGCGAATGCGGTGAGTTCGCTTGCCGGAAGTCGGCCGCCGAACCCGCGGCGTCGAGTTCGCACCGGATTCTCCGCTGCCTACCCGAACTTGGCGACCAAATTTCCGGGAATGCGCTGGCGCGCCTTTCACCTGGACAAAAACCGGCTTCGAGGGCGAGATCGGCTTCGGCGGCTTCGAGCATCTGGTGGTGCCCTCTTCGCCTTCTCCGGCAACGACGAGGTCTGTCGGGACGATCGCATTTGTCGGCAAAGCAAATGCCCAAAAAGCGGACGAGAGCGGATTCCCTGATAAGGCGGAAAATTTCCCTCGGCAGTAACCACTGCGTGCTGAACTTCCAGCGCCGCGGACATTTTTTCCGATACCATGCGGGCTGTCTCGGCTCCGCGGAGTCGCTACCGGCCGCAAGCAGCGCGAGGCGCAAGCTAATCACTTGCTGGGCTTCGAGGCCGGCCTGCCAAAGGTCGAAGGAAAGGCGCAGCCAGGATGATTGTTTCCGCGACATTCGAGCGCGTCGCGCTCACGCGGGCGGTTCGGTTTCGCCGACCGGCTCGCCCTGTTCGAGCGCATGGCCGGTGAACGTACGAGTCTCCGGCGCAGGTATCCCACTCGTCTTATATTCAGCCAGGACTGCTTCCTTTCGGGCCTTCATGCGATTGCCGAGCTCCGTCATATCGAGACCGGCAGCCCGGGCCTGAGGGAAGATCCCATCGGAGCGCTTCTCCTCCTCATGAAGGTGATGCTCGATCTGTTCCGAAAGCACTTTGACCTTGGCATCATAGAATTCCTTATCGGGCGCGCTCGCGATTAGCTCGGCGATCAGCACCTTGCTACCGTCGTGCTCGACGTATCCTTCGTTGAGCAAGTCCTCTTCGACCTTGCCGCGGCAGGCCGGGTAGAAGATCTCCTCTTCGATCACGGTATGTGCGCTCAGCTCGGTGTAGATCTGCTCGACCAGGGCCTGTTTTTTGGCTGCGCTCTTGGCGGCTTCGAATTCAGCAAACAAGGCCTCCACCCTGCGATGGTCGGCCTCGAGCAAAGCGATGGCGTCGACATGGGTTGGCATGACAGCCCTTTAGGGGAAAAGCAGTTTCGGTTATTGCGCCGGCTTAAAGGTCGCTCGGTCCGGGACGCCGTCCCTGAGTTGACAGCTCCGCAGCAGCTTAGGTTCCATGGCTGATCTGTCGCCCCCGATCGCGGTTTCTCGCGCGGCGACATCACGAAGAAAGAGTTCGTTTTGGAGCTTGATCGATTGAATAACAGGCGGGGCGGGACGCTTTCCTTGTCGGGAAAACAATCGTCGGCCTTCCCTGGCCCAAACCGCTCTTCTGGCGGAACCGCCGGCGCGGAACCAGAAGTTCGAATCCGTTTCCCTCCAGCAGCGAGTCCAGTGCAAACTTTGACATCTGGCTTGGATCGAGATCATCTTTAGACCGGTGAGGTCGTACTCGCCGCCGACGCCTGCTACTTTTGTCAGACTCTCCGCGAGCGCCGCCTGCCGCGCAACATGTATGACCGCGAGGCGATGCTGGCCTCGCTGGACCGGTTGGCAGCGCTGGAACGGAGTGGGGCGTACATCTTTTTCGGCCATGACCCGGAGTTCGGCGCACGATACCGCAGGCACCGGTCCCGATCACATATCACTGACCGGCGCTCCTGTTCGGCGAGCCAAGGTTGCCCAGCGGCGTCGTAACGGGCACTGCGGTCGAGGGTAGAGTTTTGGTAGGACTTGCTAATTTCGCGATCCGTGAGTTGGCAGACCTCTTCACCGAACACTCGCGAACTCGCCCGTCTCGGTGCCCGGATGCATGCCAGCGCTATCGCGCCGACCTTCATTCGCCACGCACAGTCCACGGAAGCGACCGATCCGCTCGGCATCATCTTTCAAGTCGCCGACGCGCTTTCGCTGCCCTTCGCCGACAACTCATTCGATTTCGTGACCGCCTTCATGTCGATGATGGATATGCCTGACCAGGGTTGTGCGCTGCGAGAGGCGCACCGGGTATGCGTCCCGGCGGGTTTCTCCAATTCTCAATCTTGCACCCACGTTTTGCCCCGTCGCATCGCGGGGTATTGCGGAACGCGGATGGCGCCACGAGGGCGATTGAGGTCGCGGGCTACTTCGATGCGATAGACGGGGAGGTCAAGACTTGGTGGTTCGGAACCTTGCCGCGAGCGCCCGGGCCTGCCGCCTCGCCATGTCTACAGGCTGACCGCGCGAGGGCTGGCGCTTGCTCATGAGCAGGAGATGGAAGCGGCTCGCGAGCGATCGCGCCGGAGCCACGGCATGAATGCCGCGCCGAGCTCGTGGCGGCGATTGGCGATAAGGCTTGCGCAGCATGCGTCACGGGTCCTTCCCGGCGCAGGCCCATGGGCCGACGCGATGCGGCACGAGCTCGACTATATCGCGGACGATAGGGCCGCCTTGCGCTGGGCGTTCGGCGGCCTCCTGGCGAGCTACCGGGCGAGGCTCGCCCAATTGCGGTGCTTCAGCGCGCGGGCCTCGTTGAGATACGTCGGGACGATCGGCGTCCTGCTGCTCGTGATCGGACTTGCGCTCGACGGGGCATGCCAGCGGCCAGGCGGAGCCGCCTCAACCTGTCTTCGACGAGACAGCTTGCGATCTGCCCGGTGTCTCGCCGGAGATCCGTCCGCGCCTGCGCTGCGGCACGGTCAGCGTCCCGCGGAGTTACGATAACCCCGGCGCAGGCCGGTTCAAGCTGGCGGTCGTCGTCGTCAGGAGCGCGCAGCAGCCCGCGCTTCCCGGACCCCGTCGTTTATATCAACGGCGGCCCAGGCAGTCCCCTCACCATCTACGCCGACCATCAGGCCCGGACCCCATACGCCGCGGGCCGCGATCTCATCCTCGTCGATCAACGGGGAACCGGCCGATCGGAGCCGAACCTCTGCCCGGACCTCGATGGCGCGTTCCTCGATGCCGCCCTCGCCGTCGCCACGGACCCGAGCGACGACGCCTTGGCCAAGCGTCGGACCGTCTATGCGGCGTGCCGCGCCGAGGCGACCGCGCACGGCTTCGATCTGAAGGATTTCGGCACCAGCGTCACCGTCGCCGATTTTGAGTGGGTGCGGCGGGCGCTTGGGATCGAGCGCTGGAACGTCTACGGCGAATCCTACGGCACGACCGTCGCCATGACATTGGTCGCGTTGCATCCCGAGACCGTGCGCGCCGCCGTGCTCGATTCGATCTATCCGCCGGACCCGAGGCCGATGCAGTCGACCAACGTCGCCGACGCGCTCGATGCGTTCTTCCGATATTGCGCCGGCGATCAGGCCTGCGCCGCCGCATATCCCGACCTCGCGGCAACCTACCGAGAGACGGTGTCCGGGCTCGCTCGAGCGCCGCTGATCGTCACCGTGCCGCCGGAGATGCATCGTCCCGATGATCGGGTGAGCCTCACTTCGACCCTGTTCGAGGCTCTCGTCAGCCGTCTCATCTACTATCCCTCGGCCTATCCGAGCTTGCCGCGCCTGATCGCGACCGTGCATGACCGCGACAGCCAGGGGCTCGGAAAGGTTCTTGCGTCCGCGTATGCGGCCATGGCGGCGGAGGTGAACCGCTCGACGAACATTGCCGTCGAATGCCGCGATCGTCCGCATTATCGCGACCCGCTTCCGGCCGGTGCGAGCGTGCTCGACCGCTTACAGCTCTACGGTCTCTGCGACGATTGGTCGGAAATCGGGCCCGCGCCGCTCGTGCCGATCGGCACCGCCGTGCCGACGCTGGTGCTGGCGGGAGAATTCGACCCCGTCACGCGGCCATCCCAGAGCCAGCATGTGGCGGCACTGATCGGTCCCAATGCGCGCTGGGTCGAGTTTCCCCGTATCGGTCACAACGTCAGGGCGTTCAGTCCGTGCGGCGCCAAAATCGCCGCAGACTTCATCGACAACCCCGCGCAGTCACCCGACACATCGTGCGCCGATCGCGCCGCGCCTATCCGTTTTCTTCCGAAATAGCAGACACCTGCCGAAGCATCCGGGGGCTCTGTCCGCGATGCGGCGGGCAATTTCACGCTGGGCCTGATCGCGATCGCGCTCGGCCCGGCATTGTCGGCGATCGTCGTACTGTTGCTCGGCCACGATCGGCGCCTTGAACACATCCCGACCCGGCAACTCGCCACGCCATGACACGCGATATCATTTGCCATGCGGCGGGCTCACCGCGTCAGCGGAACTGGCAGTTCGAAATCCATTCCCCTCCAGCGAGGAGTCCAGTGCGAACCTAACGCGACCCGCGATTACCGCGCCGCAATCGCGCGACGACCTTTTCAATACCGCGCCCGCTCTCCGCGACTGCCACGCAAACCGTCGCCTTATGCACATCCAACCCAACATATGTGATATCGTCCATTCGGCCCGTCCCCCATGCATGAGGCTCTGTGCCGGCCATCCGGCACAACCCTCGAATTGTGCATGCCGAGCGGCGGGCCGCCGATCACTCAACGAACATCGGGTCTAGGCCAAAAGCGCAAGACTTGGCACCCCGCCAAGCTGATCGTCGTCCTGGGTGACTTCGATGTTGATGACTTTAGCATTACGCGGGGACCGGCTGCGCAGTTCATTGCATGCGGCACTGGCATCCTGGGGGTTGCCGAACCGTTTTTGCCGCGTACGATCAGTCGACCACACGCAATTTTTTCCGGCGTACCAGCCGGTGATCTTCGCACCGTTCTGGAACGAAGTGTGATGCAGTACGGCATTACGCACTCCTTTCCTCCTAAGAGTATGAGATCCGCGGCTCCGGGTGCCGTATAGTCCGCGCGGCTGATACTAGTTCGAGATCCGCGGCACCTCACCCTCGGACGCTCGCCACTCTGCCTCATCGGCTTCCTCAGCCAACTCAACTGACCATACTTTGAGCTGCTCGATAACTTCCGGTTCAACAGCGGTTTTCGACAGAGCGCGGCATCTGCGTGCCTGTTCGCGTAAAGAATTGGGATCGTGCATCCGATGTCCTCCCATCCGCTTGTAGCGCGAAAGGCCCTTCCCTCCCGAATGCTGGACTGCTAGAGCACTACCGAAAATAATGACGAGACTGCGACCTCGATGCCCCACCAGAGCCCAGCCGAGACGAGCAGGGCGATGCTCCAGCCTACAAGCGGGTTAAGCGGCAAATTGTTCTGATCTAGAATTCGGTCAGGGCGCGATTTTCGCTGCCGCCGCGCATAATCAGCGGGGAAATTGCCGCGGCGTAAGACATCGCTTTCCATCGGCTCCTCCCGACTAGCTCTCCTCGCCCTCCCCCTGACCTAATTTGCCAACATGCCACGATTGCGTTTGGTTCAGCCGGGCGCATGACTGTAGACTTGCCGGGCGGATACGGAGGTACTTGCGGCAGGGCTTGCTCACCCCGTCAGCCGATCGTGTCAAAATGGTGTCAGCGTTCCGAGAAGCCGAGCCGATCCGTGGCCTCTGAGGTCGACCTGCGAAGACGAGCCGCCGCCGGCTAGACCACCCCCTTTAGAAAGAGCGATCCGAGCCGGCAGTCCCGAAAGCGAATGCTGCGGACGGGACTGCCACCCGCTCAACGAGATCGGCGTGGCTGACCCCTTCTGCTACCTTGATAGCAAGTCATCTGCTCGAAGCCGCTCGAGGCACGGACGGATACCGGCTAACTCGGCTTTTTTCCCTCATGCGCGGTTCCCAGGTAGATGGTCGATGGGACGAAAGGCGGCAACCTCGCCAGGTCTGCGGAGCATCTTGTCGACTTCGCTTGCGTGAAGCTCCTCGGCATAGACCATCTGCCGGGCATACTCCTCGATAACGACCGAGTGTCCTTCAGCGCATTTGAGCAGTTCGCGGTAAAGGGCGAGCGCTTTCGCTTCGCTCTCCAGCGACTCCCGCATAATTGCGTCGACGTCGTGGTGATAGCTGTCAAGCAGGGGGCCGATTGTCAAAGATGGAATATTCACCGAGCATGGTGATCATTTCCCCTGTCTGCTGGGCATGGGTCAGCGACTCGGCTGCCTGTTCGCGCATCCACGACACGATCGGAATTCGATTGTGTCCGAACACAAGGAGCGAATAATGAGTGTATCTGACCACTCCTTATGGGAGGCGCTGAAGCATCCGCGCGTGCTCATGCTGAGCCTGATTTATTTCGGTACCGCCGCGGCCGGTTACGGCTAGAGCGGTGCCGGGGTCGTTGAGACCCGACGTGGACAGGGCGGGCTCCCCGACTTTCGGGAAGGAGCGGCGCCGGGTTGGGGGATGATCTCGACGCCGACCCCAGCTCGGCTTTGGCCCGGCCGGGTCATAGTCGCGAAACCCGTCGATCCTGTGCTGGCGGCGAAATGTCAGTAGGCGAGGTTTAGCCCTGCGCGGCAGCGCGGGGTTTTACGCGCGCTGCGGCCAACGCCATGTTAGGGGTGGAGCGACATTGTCGCGATGGCGCCCGCCGGCACACGCGGCGTACCACGCAGCAGCCGCCCCAGCCAATAGAGATGCGGCTGTGGCAAAGCCGAGGATGACGGCGCTCCGACGGGCATTGTGCACCGCGGTGCTTGCTGCGGTAATCGCGTCTTCCACCCTCCGTTCGGCATCGGGCAGGGCGATCCCGGTCCTTGCAGCGACCAGCCTCGCCAAATACGCCCTGTCGTCGGCTGTGATCCCTCGCCGTCCTGTCGCGGCGAGAAGAATGCGCGCGGCCTCGGCCCGGGCATAGGTGATATCACCCTCAACCGCTCGGCGATCGCCCCGGAACAGTCGGTCGAGTTCAAAAGCGATGAGAGGCTCGCCGGCTGTTGTCGCCGAAGAAGTAGCCGGCGGCGTTGTCTTGGATGCGAAACTGGCGGCAGACGCCGCGGCAACCACCCCGGTGATTACGACAGCAAGAGCCCACGCTACAGTCCCGTGCGTGCCGTCCCGGAACTCGACCACATCGCTATGCGCAGAAGGGTCCCAACGCTCCCGAACCCGCCCAGCCACGTAGCCCCCGACCGCAAAGCTCACGAGAGCTGCAAGCAGCAGATACAATCCGGAAACCATTGTCAGCGCCGGCGAGGTGTCTCTCCAGGTCGGCGATGAAGAGACAATGCCAAGCCCGACGGCCGTGCCAAACGCAATCAGCACTAGCGAAACAGCAGACGCCACAAGCGCGCCAGCGAAAACCGGGGTCCATTGCAGGAAAGACGTCGCCGTTCCGACGGCCACAATTTCAGTCCGCTCTGAGATTGCCACGTTTGTTGTCCCTTTCCCAAAGGCGCCGTTCAACGGAGCCCGAGGAATGAAAGAATGAAGAGGATCACCACAATCAGGCCAATGAGGTAGATTAAGCCGTTCACGATTTCCTCCCACGGTTTAGCGGCAGCTTGGAAAACATCAGCACAAAGAAATTGTTCCCATGCGGGCGCATCATGCTGATGAGACCGGCAGCCCACCTGCGGCAAACCCGCTCCACGCCGCAGATAAATCGTCTAAGAGCGGCAGAAACCCTGGAAGTTTCAAACCGCGGTATGAGATCTCGTAGGGCCGAGTGAAACCTTGATCGGGCGGGGAAGGCGTCCCTATCCCGACCAACCCCCTGCGTACATCCCGATGAAGACCAGAGCAGTCCCCGCGGTCATGAGGGCGATGCTCAAACCCTTACCGACCTGCCCCATCCGGTTCAGGGTAAGCGTGAGCCCCATCACGACGAAGCCAGCCAGGCTCAGCATGTTCATGCCGAAGAGAATGTCTCTGGTGAGCACCGCCCCTGCCCTCGGTCGGGTTTCTTCGCGTGGGTAACGAAATTACCGCGTTTTCAAGGCCGCGCCACCGGGTTCACTCGGCTAACGAGCGCGCTCCGGCCCGACTTTGGACCGCCTGGCTAGGCACGCCGGTCCAACGTGCCAGTGCTGGATTGGGCCGTGTTGTCAGGTTAACTTATCGCGATCAGAGAAGCCTGAAAGCAGGACGGGCGATCACACTGCCGCGACTGCATTCCGCCACTCGCTCGCCGCTTCGGCTCGGAAGATCCGCAGCGTTGATCGCGAGACGAGATGGCGTTGAAAGTTGAAGGTGTTGTGGACCGCGGCGTGCATGCTGAGGAAGCGCTGGGCAGATCGAGCTGATTTGAACCGCTGCATCTTGCGCTCTCGTCGCCGTACAGGCTGATGCGAATTCTCGGCGCGATTATTCTTGCGGAGCCCCTGCTCATGAGGGCAGGTCAGATGTAACTGCCTGAACGCTGAGCCATAGGAGCGCAGCTTGTCAGTTACCAGCAATTTCGGCACGAACCCTTGGTTTCTGAGAAGCTTGCGCATTAACCGTATCGCCGCCCGGCTGTCGCGACGGCTCTGGACCAGCATGTCGAGGACCTCGCCTTCGTGGTCGACGGCACGCCAGAAGTACATCCGCTTGCCGGCGATCCGAACAACCATCTCGTCCAGATGCCATTGATGGCTCGGCCGGGGACGACGCCGCCGTAGCCGCCGTGCTATCACCGGCCCGAACTTCAGCACCCAGCTCCGGACCGTTTCATGCTGGATGACACCCGGCGGAAACCGGTGACGACGGTATGAGAGTTCCATCATCCGGTCAGCCTACTCGCACCGCCCTCCCTGGCCATCCAGTTATCCTGACAAGGCCGTCGGGAGGCATGGGCCGTCGTCGAGGCCCCGCGCTACCCCGTGTGCTCGCCGCCTGCTGGATCGTGCACGTACCATGAACGGTACCGGGTGGCACTTTACCGCAATGCGGCCCGTCTCAAAGGCGGCGGTACCCTCGGGCGCTCGGAATCGGGACCGAATCGGGTGCTCGGGTCCCCTGTCGCCGGCGGCTTTCCCGCGCCCAATGGCGTTCGGGGCGTCATTCGGCCGTTTTCCGAGCACGCATAGACTGGCCGTGTGTCAAGTGCGTTAGAATTCTGCCGCCTCGCCCCAATTTGGGTCAAAGCGAATACGAGTGATGAGACACCGCAGGCCAACCGACAATTACGAGAACCGATTCGGGTCTTCCGGCCTGCGAACTTCCGAACAGGACGTACTGGGTCGAATGAGCTCGATTATGATGTACGCCACATACGCGGCAGGATGATCACGTCGACGCACTTTTGTCCTCCCGTGCTTGATCTATCTTATCATGACGCGGCTGAACGAGCTTGGCCGCGTAGATGAATGGTTTGTTTTGGCGGGGCTAAGCTATAATTGGTCCGTTCGGTCTAGCCGGAGCTTGGATGGTTATACGCCTCGGCTCTCATGGCTTCGGACGGGCCATGGTGCGTGGCGTCTTGGTTGGTGCGCTCGAAGCCATAGCCTTGACTGTCTTTATTATAGAGGCGTTAAGCCAACCTAAAGCCATCGAGTTGGCCGTGTACCTGATGTTTATAAATTTTACGTTCTTTTGGATGGGTGCTCATCTCATCGGAAGCTTATTTGATATTTTAACTGTAACGGAAGAGCAGTACCAGAAAGCTGCTCCTCTACGTGCGAAAATTCACTGGATAACTCGCCTTGTGTTTGAGTTTGAGGACATAAAGGGTGTGCCAACACCTATTGGGCTCTTGGTCGTCGCTATCCGGTTTTTTGGACCGATCTTGCTGGCAGCATGGGTCGTCTGGGTCCTTGGGGGGAACCCATGGGTTATGTTAAAGTCTAAGCTACCTTTAGCCAGTTGATGGCGCGGGAAATATCGATTTTGACGGAGCTGCAGGCGTGACACCGTTTTGCACATCGGGGTATCTAGGCCTCGCGCGCGCGAGCCCCATCAAGTCGCGGACCCGCTGCGGGCCGGATTTTACCGTATAGTCGTTGTGGACACTGGTCACCGGCTGGCGCGGCGTCCCAGGTGAGCGATCGATGCCGCCCGCGACGCGACGCCGGATCGTATGGTCGAATACCAGCACCCGGCTGGCGCCGGTTGCCTCGGCGACGAGGCGTATGGCTTCCGGATAATAGACGCCGCGCAACTCGTCCTCGTCATAGAGGTCCTTGACCGCGCTGCGATGCTCGATATGAGCCAACCCTTCACCGTCGAGCGTGAGGCGACTCGCGACAGGCCGTGCATTATGAATCAGCATGACATGCGGTTCCGGCGGTTCCGGAATGCCAGTCGACCGCGGTACTCCGGGCGGCGGGTCATAGGTGAGGTTCATCGGCTTTCCGCCATCGGCGCGAGGTAATTTACGGCAGCCGCTCGATCACGTCACTGGAGATGCTCATCGTTCATTCCTCCGAGAGTTGGGAGACCAGGTAAGCAAATTTTCCGAACAAGATTTCTTCGAATTCTTCAAGAGAGTGCCGTTCTTTTCAGCGCTATCAATCCGCAGATGGTGGTCCAACCTTGATCGACGGTGATATCAAGCTGTTTCAGTCGCTTGCTATTCTCGAATATCTCGACGAGGCGTATCCGGCCGCCATTCTTGCCGGCCGACCCATTGGCTAGAGGAAGCGACCGCCATTGAGACGGCTCCATCCCAATGCCGCGGGTGCCAACCGCCATGGCCTAGAGGAAGCGACCGCCATTGAGACGGCTCGATCCCCAATGCCGCGGGTGCCAACCGCCATCGAAAGCGGCATGTCGTCCACGGTAGGCCATTCGAGGGAATCGCCTACCCAAGCTGCGCGTCCCCATTCCTTGCTCGGCCGTGTCAGGTTCACTCCGGTGACCACAGTACCAGACCGGAAGCTGGAGCTTGGCCTAGCGGCCGTTTCGAGCGTCATCGGGGGCCGCGATAGGGTTTCATCACTGACGAGTGAGGTCGTCCCAATTCTCCGTAGAAAACTGCGCAAAGCGCATGAGGCGAGCAAGAGCCTCATGGGCCTCGATCTCGGATATTGCGGATGCAAGACCATGGGCGGCGGCGTCGCGCCAAAAGGACAGCAGTCCCGCAGCACTCCGGAAAGGCTCGGCGATCGTTGCCTTGGCCTGTCCTACGACGCGGTCGATCACTTTTCGCCGACCATTAGCAGCCCGATACAGCGCTAAAGTGGCCACGTCGTCTCCGCTTTTCGCGATAGAGCCTCAACTTTGGCAATACCACGGCCGCTGCCGGCGTACAGCGTGTAATGCCCGGTCGCCGCGTCGGAGTTGGTAATCTATCCGGGCTGTTTCACGCATTCGACGTCGATGGTTCCAGCCCGGTAGGGACGTTCGGGGCCCTCGGTTCGGATACGACCCCTCAGCGACCGAAGACGCGCAAGGGTCGGGTGCGAAACTCCGTAGAAAAGGCCGTCAATCGCGCAGTGCCCGGCCAATTCTCGCACCACTGATGTGTCACCTGAGGGGGATGATGACTTTGCGGTGCGGATGAAAGGACGCCGAGCACGCCTGGCGCGGGGTGTCCAGTACCGCAGGAGACCACCAACGTGACCGACACGGCCGCCGACATCTGCCCCGCCTATAGCAGCACAAACTCGCAAAACAACCGGAGTGATTCTCGCGAGGTCATTCGGCGGTTCCGCGAGTTGAGCTCCGAAGACCAGCAGGCCGTGATCGAATTCCTTAAGCAGCTCTAAGCGGGGGTTCCTGCCGGGTTGGCATTGGGCAGCAGATAAAGGGGTTACCGTCGGAAGGCGACGAATCAGGGTTCGCACGTGACTCTCCGCTGGAGGGAGATGGATTCGAATCCTCGGTCCCCCGTGGGGCAGGATCCGATGCTGGAGCGGATCGCTGACAACACGGGTCAGGCCGTTGTCGGCGTGGAATATCGGCTGGCACCGGAACACCTCTACGTGGCGGGTCCTGCTGCCGCATGGCTGGTGCAGAACGGCAAGAAGGAGTTCGGCACCGACGCTCTGATCGGGCGAAGCGCAGATCGGTCTAATGCTGGAGACCTCCCTGGTCCATGCGCATACTATCGTGCGATGCTGATAAATGACCTGGCCGACATCGATAACGAAGTCTTTGTGTTTCTGGACGATTATCACTTGGTGACTGATCCCGCCGTACGCCGCGCAGTGTCGTTTCTGCTTCGGCACGCCCCATCGCAATCTCACCTGGTCCTTACGTGCGGAGCCACCGCTATCGCTTGGCGGATTGCTTGCAAAGAACCAGTTGCTCAAGGTCGATGCCTCTATCCGGCGCTTTGACTCCTCCTTCGCAAGGCCGATCTCGTCTCGTGGCGCTTGCCTTCATCCGCCGCGCGCCTACGGCACGGTAAGAGATGTTTAGTCACCCCGACTACGACGGCCATGAGGCGCTGCTGTTCACGCAGGATGCGGCGAGCGGCCTGCGGGCGCTGATCGCGATCCACGATACCACGCTCGGCCCGGCCTTCGGTGGCTGCCGCATGTATCCGTATGCCAGCGAACAGCACGCGATGACCGACGTGCTGCGCCTCTCGCGCGGCATGACCTACAAGGCGGCGATCTGCGAACTGCCCTATGGTGGCGGCAAGTCGGTGATGATCGCCGACCCGCGCAGCGACAAGACACCGGCGCTGCTTCACGCGATGGGTCGCATCATCGAGGGCCTCGGCGGCCGCTACATCACCGCCGACGACGTGGGCACAACGCTCGCGGACTTGATCATCATGCGGGAAGTGACGCGCCATACTGCAGGAGCGACGGCGGCTGCGCAGCAAGCCTTGCCCGCGACCGCGTTCGGCGTGTTCGAGGCCCTGCGCGCCGCTGCGGAGGTCTGCCTCGGCCGCAGCGACTTGGAGGGGCTGCGAGTCGCCGTCCAGGGGCTGGGCAATGTCGGTATGCCACTGTGCGGCTACTTGTCGGCGGCGGGGGCGGTATTGGTGGTCAGTGATCTTGACGGGAACCGATGCGCGCAGGCCGCCGCCACCTACGGCGCGACCTTGGCGGCACCCGAGGAAATCCACGCCCAGCACGTCGACGTGTTCGTGCCGGCGGCGCTCGGCGCGGTGCTGAATGACGCGACCATCCCCGGCCTGCGCTGCCGCGTCGTCTGCGGCGGTGCCAACAACCAGCTTGCGGAGGCGCGGCACGACGCGGCGTTGGCGGTACGCGGCATCGTGTTCGTGCCGGACTATCTGGCGAATGCCGGCGGCGTTATCGACTTCCACCAGGAAACCATCGACGACCAGCCCGACGCGGTGCTCGCTTCGGTCGCGCGCATCGGCGCCATCACCCGGGGCGTGCTGTGCTGCGCCGCCGCGACCGGCGCCACCCCGTTGAGCGTCGCTGATGACATCGTTCGGGCGCGGATCATCCGGCGGGCGTAGCGTTGCAGCACCAAGGCGCCGCGCCGCCGCCGTTAAGGAACGCTGGACCGAGTGCGTACCCGGCCGCCCGGTTCCACCGGTTGGCGGTGTAATCTCAGTCGTCGTCGCCGCCGATCGTCATTCCGGTCATGCGCTCAAACACCTTGATGATCGATGAGCCGTCTTCTTTGTTGAGCCCGGCGGCGCGGGCCATCTGGTAGACCTGCTGCGTCGCGTATTTGATTTCGTGCAGCCACTGGTGGCCGTCTGGCGCCGCATCCGCGAGCTCGCGAGAAAGGGGTGCGCTGACGGGGGACCGAGACTTCGAATCCATCTCCCTCCAGCGGCCCGCCTCGGCGTAATTCTGACCCAGTCGCCGCCTGAAGCCTGACCCGACATCCGAGCATCCCTCGGCCGCCTTGGCGCAGCATATACCCCGCAGATTTAGTACCATTTTTCCTTGTCGACGACGTTGAGCAGCAGCCGACCGGCGGCAAAACGCCGGCAGTTTTCGAGCAGAATCTCCTCCCATTTCCGGCGATACGGGGTGCCAAGGATCGCGACATGCGGCGTGATCAGCACGTTGGGCATGTCCCATAGAGGGCTGTCATCTGGCAGCGGCTCCGGATCGGTGACATCGAGGCCGGCGCCCGCCAGCTGGCCGGATTGCAGCGCCGCGATCAAATCTTGCGTCACGACGCAACGGCCGCGCGCGATGTTGATAAAGTAAGCCCCGCGTTTCATCCGCGAGAACCGCCTGGCGTTGAACAATCCCAAGGTGTCCGGCGTCTTCGGCGTCGTCACAATAACGAAATCGGCTTCGCCCATACGGCTTCCCGCCACCTCGGATCGTCAATTCGGCAGTCGTGCTGAATCCAGCGCGAGCGCCGAAAGTGGTGCTAAGTGGTAAGCTCGTTCCGATCAAGCTCCTTTCAGGAAGCTGGACGTAAGACGACGCCCTCCAGTAGTTCGCCAGTCGTGACAACGCGCCAGAGCGCAATGATCAGCTTGCGTGCCAGCGCGACGATCATGGCCTTGCGCGTGCCACTACGGCTATCAGTGGTGCGGGCGCGATACCACAATGCCAGCGCGCTCTCCTTCTGAAACATCAGAAAGCACCAGGCGAGTTGGATCATGGCGCGGCGGACCCGGGCGTTGCCGGCTCTAGCGAGCCCTTGTTCGCGACGGCGCGCGCCGCTCTCATCCGGCGAGCCTGTTAAGCCGGCGTAGCGCGCCACTGCTCTGCGGTCACGCATGGGCCCGTGACAGCACCTCATGGACCAGCAGATCAGCCGTCTCGACGCCAATGCCGACGATGCGAGCCAGCCGCCGAACCATGGCGTGGGGCCCGGTCTCGTGCTGTTGCTCCAATCGTTTCTGACGAGCGTCCTCGATCTCTCTGATTTGGCTGACAACAAAGCCCAGCCGCGCCATATCGCACTGTAGCTCGGCCAAGGTGTTGGGCGGCAGCGGCATGCCCTCCGGGGTGTGCACGGTTGCAAGACGCTCGGCCGACTTGCGCAGGGTTGGTTTGAAGTTGCGAATGCCCAGCCGGGCCGGGGTCGACTTTATCCGGTTCACAATCCGCGTGCGTTCACCCACCAGGCAGTCGCGCTCGCGGTTCGGCCGCTTGGCGTCCTCTTCGGCAATCGTCGGCACGCGTGCCATGCTGCAATGGCCCCGTTCGCCACGCAGCCACCCCAAGAACCCGCGCTTCAGCAACTCGGTGTCGAGCCGGTCGGTTTTCGCCCGGCGATGTTCCCGCGATACCGCGACACTCGAGGCATGGATCACGTGAGCCTCGACGCCACGCGCCGCAAGCCAGCGCGCCAGCCAGAAGCCGTCGCGGCCGGCTTCGAAGGCAACCGCAATCCGCGTGATCGTGCGCCCGGCTCTGACCGCCTCATCCTGCCAGCGATGCAGCAGACCAAGCAGCCGTTCTGGGCTCGGCTCGAGCTTCTTGCGCGGCTGACGTTCAATCCCGGGAAGCATGCCGGCAACGAGCCAGCTCGACTGGCTCATCTCGATGACGGCTATGATCGTGCTATTCTGGTCCAGGGCGACGAGGGACCTGCTCAGGTCGTTCGGCTGGGGCATCGCGGCACTCCATCGTTAGATGCAGCGACGAAGTTGCCATTCCTCGCCGCCCGCCCCATAGCGTCTCTCGGTCCCGCCGCAACGGTGAAGGTTCCAATCCGCTTCGACATTGGTTCTATCAGCCTTGTATCCGGCAGCAAGCTGCCGGCAAAAGTGCTCTGGGGCGAACCGAGGACACGGCAAACCGACAGCCACGAGCAAGTAAGCCCCCGCGAGAGGCTAGGAAGGGAGAAGCGTCGGATAAGCCGGAATTGCCCTCGCGCGTTGAACTCCCAGGGCAATCATTCTGTTCGCCTGTCTGGTGGGGACGGGCAGCGCATCAATCTCGACGGCGTGGCATCCAGAAAACTTCGGGCAAGATGACGATTACCGTCGATGAGCTTCTCATTACCGAGGCTTTATACAATCGGCCCGCCCAACGGCGCGATCTTACCCGCGAAATCGAGGTGATCAACGAGCTTGCTCGTGGCATGGTTCGGCAACCCGACGCCTTGCAGCGCCGCTTCGTCGAATTGGCGCTCGACCTGTGTCGCGCCGGGTCCGCTGGAATCAGCATGCTGGAAGAAGGGGAACATGGGCAACCACTTTTTCGGTGGACGGCGTTGGCGGGTGAATTCGCGCCTTATATCGGCGGCACGACGCCGCGCCATTTCAGTCCCTGCGGGCTCTGCCTCGACCGCGATACCGCGATCCTCGTCTCGCGCCCGGCACGCCTGTTCGAGTATTTCAACGACGCGTCGGCACCCATTATCGAAGGATTGGTCCTGCCGCTTCATGATGCCGATGGGCGGCCGGTCGGCACGATTTGGATCGTCGCACACGATGAGGAGCGGCAGTTCGATGCCAACGACGTTAGGATTTTGGAGCAGATCACTAGCTTCTTCGCCCTGGCTACCCGGATGGCCAGTGATGTTGCCGACGCAGTCGAGCGGCTAACAAGAGAGAAAAGGAAGCGCAAGACGGCTGAGGATGCGCTCAGTCGGGCTTCGAGAATGGAGGTCCTGGGGCAATTAACCGGCGGCCTCGCGCACGACTTCAACAACCTGCTTACTGCGATCTTAGGCAATCTTGAACTTGTCGAGATGCGGCTTGGGACCGACCAGAAGCTCCGCAAGATGGTGCAGACGGCAACGCGATCGGCGCAACGCGGCGCCAAGCTGACCGAGCAGCTCCTGGCCTTCTCCCGCCGGCAACACCTCGCATCACAACCGATCGACCTCAATACCGCCGTGAGCGGCATGTCCGAGATGCTGGCACGCACCCTCGGCGGCGGAATGGAGTTGCGGACCGAGCTCGCCGCCGATCTCTGGCCTGCCCTCATCGATCAGACTCAGATCGAAGTCGCCCTGCTCAACCTCCTGATCAATGCGCGCGATGCGATGGACGCCGGCGGCACGATACTCGTCGGGACTAAGAACGTGCGGACTGACGAGAGGAATTGCTCAGATGACCTCGCCCCCGGCGATTACGTCGTCCTCTGCGTGGCCGATACCGGCGAGGGCATGACGGCGGAGGTGCTGGCTAAGGCGTTCGAGCCTTTCTTCACCACGAAGGAGATTGGCAAAGGCACTGGTCTTGGTCTCAGCCAAGTGTACGGTCTCGCTCGCCAATCGGGCGGCACTGTCCGGATTCGCAGCAAGCCTGGTGTGGGGACCGAGGTGGAGATCTATGTCCCGCGGGCGCTCGGTGCCGCCAAACCCGAGCCGCCGCAGGCGGAATCAGAGATGGCGGCGGCCACGGTCCGTCGCCGCGGGCGGGTGCTTATCGTCGACGACCAGGAGGAGGTACGAGAAATCGCTGCGATCCACCTGATGTCGCTCGGCTATGAGATCGTACAGGCGGCGAATGGTCGCGCGGCGCTCGATATCCTGGAGGGTAGCCGAGGGGCGGGCGTGGACGTGCTTCTTGTCGACTACGCCATGCCCGGTATTTCGGGCGCGGAGGTGATCCGGGCGGCAAGACTGACGCGCCCTGACTTGCCGGCCGTGCTGATGACTGGGTACGCCGAAGCAGACGGGCTCGGTGAGGACCCGCGGCACGTGGCGCTTCTCAAGAAACCGTTCCGTCTGCATGAGCTCGAGGCGACGCTGGATTCAGCCCCATCTCCGCAGGCCCGACAGCCCGCAAGTAGCAATGTGATTTCGCTCGCTCGATCCCGCCGCTGATCCCTTACCAGGCTCCGACAAGTACTGCCGCCCATCCGGGCGGCGGGGCGGTGATCGGCTATACTTATCGCCACGTTTGTGCCTAAACTCAGGGCGAGACGCCTGGCAACCAAGGCCATTTTTTAACGCGCCGCGCGCACGCGCGGGGCGGTAACACAACTGCTTAGGGCTGAACCCGTCAGTGCGCTGTACGACCAATCGCGTATACGGAAGGCGATGTGCAATCTTTCAGGACACTGCTTGGAGCTGCCGGCTTATACCGGGATACGATGGGCGAGTTGATGAGAGCCAGGTCATTTGCCGCGCTAGTCGTGCTTCTTTGTGCCGCCTCTGTCCATGCTCAGCAATCACAACCTGACAGTTCCAAAGGAACGGGGGTGTCTACACCAATACCCGATATTGATGATACGGCATTGGCTGGTAGCGCCAGGGCCAGCAAATTGATTGGAAGCAAGGTCTACACGGGCGATACGTCTATTGGCCAGATCGAGGACGTGCTGGTCAGTCTCGACCGTGCTAGTGTAACCGGAGTAATCCTCTCCGTCGGCGGGTTTCTCGGGATCGGTGATAAGCTGGTGGCGGTTCCCGTGGAGCAGATTAGGATCGGGCCCGAGGCGCGGTTCATGACCAACCTGACAAGAGAGCAGCTCGCCAATGCGCCGGCGTTTGAATTCGCCAAGCTGAAATAGCGGCTAGCGGAGAGCCAGACTGGAAGCGCCGCTGGCATCGCATTTATTCCTTGGTACCCGCTCGCGGCGGGCCGGGTTGCCAGCGCAAATTCGCCGCTCGCCCGGATTGTTCAGCGCCGCAGCGCCACGCCGAGCCAGATCTCGCTGGCGTGGTTACTGTGACGGTCCCCCATGATACTGCCACTCAGTTAGAGCAGTCGCTTCGGTCTTTCGATCAGGGGCGTCAGAATGTAGGGCGCGAGCACATTGACGGCAAAGACGCTCGGAACTCCGAGCTCCATTTCCACCCGCCCCCCGATATCCGACGCCCGCACAGCATCGAAGCGGCCGAGCTTGTTAACCTCGTCGGCAATTGCTTTTGGCCCAGCGATGGTGGAGATGTCCCCGGAGACAACTCAGCGCAGATGCGCCAGCACCCCATCGGAACCGGTCCGTTCAAGTTCGTCGAGTACAAACCGAACGAATCCGTCAGGCTGACCCGCAACCCGGATTACTGGAAGCCCGGGCGGCCCTATCTCGACGGGCTCGAATTCCCGATCGTCGCCAGTGTCGCCACCCGCAACCTGATGTTCATCGCCGACAATGTCGACATGACCTTGTCTTACGGCGTCTCGATGCCGCTGTTGCGGGACATAAAGAGCCAAGTGTCAGAGGCGATCTGCACGATCACGACCGACAACGGCGCTCGCAACCTGATAATCAACCCGGTGAAGCCGCCGTTCGACAATGCCGAATTGCGGCGCGCCGTGTCGCTGTCGCTCGACCGCAAGGCATTCGTCGACATCCTGGTCGAGGGGCAGGGCCTGATCGGCGGGGTGATGCAGCCGCCGCCGGACGGCACGTGGGGCCTGCCGGCGGAGAAGCTGGCCGAGTTGCCCGGCTACTATTCTGACGTGGCGAAGAACCGCGTCGAGGCGCGCGCCATCATGGAAAAGCTCGGCTATGGCCCGAACAATCGGCTCGGGGTCACCGTCTCGACCCGCAACACCGCCGGCTACCGCGACCCGGCCGTCATCGCGATCGACCAGATGAAGGAGATCTACATCGACGGCAACCTTGAGCCAATCGAGACCGCCAACTGGTTCCCCAAGGTCATCCGCAAGGATTTTACGATCGGCGTCAATGTCAGCGAGACAGCGGTCGACGACCCCGACCAGATGCTCTACGAGAACTACGCGTGCGGCTCGGACCGCAACTACACCGGCTATTGCGACAAGGAGGTCGACGCGCTGATCGACCGGCAGTCGAGCGAGCCCGATCCCGAGAAGCGGCGGCAATTGGTGTGGGAGGTCGAGCGTCGCCTGGCGCGCGACGCCTCGCGCCCGATCATCTTCTACACCCGCGCCGCGACCTGCTGGCGGCCGCGCGTCAAGGGCCTCAACTTGGTCGTCAACAGCGTTTTCAACAGCTGGCGCTTCGAGGACGTGTGGCTGGACAGGTAGAGGGTGCCCCTCACCCTCAATGTTTTCTAAAAGGGACGCGGCTAGTCTCTAGGGCTAGGGCTTAGCAATGGCCGAAAATAGCGGCAAACCTGCCCACGGCCGTCGCCTGCGCCGACGGCGCGATCTATCACTACGATCCACACAGTACAACATTAGAATGCAATGGATTGGATCGGCGATTTATGTCGAGTAAAGAACATCGCTGAGATGCGGTCAGTTCTGACTCGCCAATTGCCGTTCGACACCGGTTTGGTTGTCTCAGACACGCCAGCTCTTCCCTCAACAGCGGAAGAGCCAATTGATGGCCCTCGCGCCGAAATATGCCATTCGCCGACATTCGGCTTTAACAGCCGGCTGGTCAGAAGCCTCGGACTTTGGTCAGCTCGGCGAAATATTCCGGAGCACCAGAATTCGTCAATACATCAAATGGAATCCATCGGCGCGCCCTCGTGGAAGGCCTGATCATCCGGCTGTAAAGAGAAGAGCGGCTCACGAGAGCCGCCCCGCGGTCCGGCTTCACCCAAACAGAACGCAGCCTTGCCCGATCAGGGCTTCATTGCGCCCGTCGCGCTGGTATACACGGCATAGAGCGATGTCGAGCCGCAGATGTAGAGCCGGTTCCGGAACATGCCGCCGAAGCACAGATTGGCGACAGTCTCCGGGATGTGGATCTTGCCAAGCAGCTCGCCGGCTGGGTTGTAGCAGCGGACGCCGTCCTCGTTCGGATCGCCCCAGCCCATCGAGCACCAGATATTGCCCTCGGTATCGGCGCGCATGCCGTCGGTGATGCTGGGTTTGGGCATCTCGGCAAACACTTTGCTGTTCGAAACCTTCCCGGCTCCGACATCGACGTCGAAGACGCGGATATGTGACGGGTTGTCCGGACCATCGGTGAAGCCCGTGTCGATGATGTAGAGTTTCTTTTCATCGGGTGAGAAGGTGATGCCGTTGGGCTCCACAAAGTCATCCACGACGACTTTGATGTCGCCGGATTTCGGATCGACGCGGTAGACGTTGTGCTTTTCCTGCTCGGGCTTCTCCTTGATGCCCTCATAGTTACCGCCGATGCCATAGATCGGATCGGTGAACCAGATCGAGCCGTCGGAGGCGACGGCGACGTCATTGGGCGAGTTCAGCTTCTTGCCATTGTACTTGTCCGCGATGACGCTGATCGAGCCGTCGAGCTCGGTCCGTGTGACGCGCCGGCCGCCGTGCTCACAAGTGATAAGGCGCCCTTCACGATCGATCGTGTTGCCGTTCGAATTCATCGACGGCTGGCGGAAGACGCTCAGGTGACTGTCGTCCTCACAGTACCGCATGATGCGGTTGTTGGGGATGTCGCTGAACAGTACATACCGGCCGGCCGGGAAATACACCGGGCCTTCGGCCCAGCGCATGCCGGTGGCGATGCGCTCGACCGCCATGGTGCCCGCGAAGCCCGGAAACCCGCTTTGTCCGAAGGCGCCCTTGGGCTTTTTGAGCGACTCGACATGCGGATCCGGATAACGACCGCCGGGCAGCGGACCCAACGGCAAGGGCTCGCTCGCCTTGGAGCGGAACTCCGGTTTCCCCGAGTGGTCGCTCGGTCGTGGCGGCGGTGGCTTGCAAGGCTGTGGCCGTCGCACCGGCCGCCATCGCCCCCAAGAAGACGCGTCTATCCATCGTTTCCTCCTCTATGCGTTGCTTCTGAAAAGCTGGTGTTTGCTGATCACCAGCGGAACGGCAGCGAGTGTGCCAAAATTTCAACGCTGCTGTCAGTAGGTGAACAGCTCGCCCGAAAGGCTATGCGCGGCGGTGTTGCGCTACCTTGCCGAAAAGGACCCTTTGAGCGGAGACGGCCGAGACATAGTCTTATCCGAACGGAAAAGCGCCCGATCCGGTGGCACACAACGCGGCCCTGTCGGGAGGCGCGGAGCAACGCTGCGCCGATCGCCTGTCCTCGGCACGAGTACGTATGATCGCTATGGGTCACGGGCGGCTGTTGTCGGCAGGTCGATGGTACGGCCTGTCTGCTCTCAGCTCCGGAAATGTCGTGTGCCCCGCAGGCAGTTGCGCTTGGTGCCAATTGCCGACATCTGGCGAACGTCCCCTGACCACCCAGTTCGGCACCATCGCGGTATTCGCCGGATCAACAGCTCCGCCAGCTTAGTCCGCTTGCCAGCGAATTGGAGCGGCGCTCTAGCTAAGCTCGCCGAGCAGCGCCTTTGCCTCTTTCAGATCGGGGGTGTCGAAGCCTTCGGTGAACCAGCCGTAGACCGGGGCGAGGAGGTCGCGGGCTTCGGCGTGGCGGCCCTGGTCGCGGCGGAGCCGGGCGAGGCTCATGGCGGCGCGCAATTCCCAGAGCTTGGCCTCCTGCTCCTCGGCGATGCTCAGGGCTTTGCGATACAGTTCCTCGGCGGCCTCGGAATGCCCTTGCCGCAGCAGCAACTGGCCTTTGTGCCGGTTCAGCTCCGCCTCGAGCCAGCGTTCCCCTGTCCGTTCCGCGATCTGCAATGCATCATCCAACAGCGTCAAGCCCTCTTCAATTTGCCCTGCGATCTCATATGCCCTGGCCAGGAGGGCGAAATAATGGGGCATCCACGAAAGCGATCCGGTGGCGCGGTAAGCCTTCGAACCGCTGCGCAGGAGCGATATCCCCTCCGCCACATCGCCATTCTTGACCTTGACCCACCCGCGACAGATCGTTCCCTGCGCATGCCAGCGGGGGAAACCCTGCTCGGTCGCCACCGCAACCAGCTGGCCTGCCCGCTTATCCAGGGCTACGTTGTCTCCGCTGAGCGAAAGCAGCAAGGCGCCGAGCGCCAAGCTCGCAGCCAAAGACGGCGGATGAGCCAGCCTCCGAGCCTCAGCGATCGCTGCGCTGCTCTGTGCCAATGCTTGGTGCGGATAACCGAGACAGAGAAGGTCGATCCCCAAATACCCCTGCGCTGACACCTGGGGGTGGGGTCCGGCTTGACGGGCAAGCGAGCGGCACAAGATCGGATCATAAAGCGCGAGCGCCTCTTCGAAATGCGACCGGGATGAAGCAAACCCGCCGGCAAACATCAGGGTTCGACCGGAGGAAAAGTGACCCAGAACGAGCCCGGTGGAATCGTTGCGTTGACGGCTTAGACGCAGCAAATCCTCGTCCAAGCGCTGCGCCAAATCGAGTTCGCCGCGGAACACGTGATGGAGAGATTGCCCATAGGGAATGTGAAGGAACTCCGAGGGGGAGCCGAGCTGCTCCCACAGCTCTCGTGCGCGGGCATAGGCATGGCCTGTTTCCGGCGCCGCCTGCCCTTTGACGGCTTGCAACACCGCGCCCAAGGCACTCCAAAATTCGAGCTCCCGTCCCTGGCGTTCGGGGGTGTCCGGCAGCAGCGCCAGCTGGTCCAGCCCCTTTTGCAATTGCGCCGCCGCTTCCGCCATCGCCGAGCGGGCGGCGGACCTCTGACCGGCCTTGCCCCAATAGGCGACCGATTTTTCGACCAGCCCGGCTTCTGCATAATGCTGAGCGAAGAGTTCGGGCTGGGTGTCCATCAGCTCGGGGGAATGGGTTTCGAGCGCTTCGGCGATCTGCGCGTGCAATTGCTGCCGAGAGTTGCGCAGCAGGCTGCCGTGCGCCGCGTCCTGCACCAGCGCGTGCTTGAAGCTATAGACCGCGTCGGGTGGTATGCCGCGCTGGAACACTAGCTCGGACGCGACGAGGCGAGCGAGAGCGGCTTGCAACTCATCCTCGGGAAGACGGGAGACGGCGCACAGCAGCGCATAAGGAAACTCGCGTCCGATCGCGGCGCCGATCTGCGCCACCAGTCGCACCGACGCCAGGCGGTCGAGCCGCGCCATCAGCGAGTTCGTGCAAACTCGTCGGGATCGCGAATGGCGGCAATGCCCCATCGAGCACGTAGCGGTCCGCCTCCTCGCGCAGCACGCCGCTCTCCAACACGCTCTTGGTCAATTCCTCGACGAACAGCGGCACGCCGTCGGCGCGATCGACGATCTGGGCGACGACCTCATCGGGCAATGCCTTGCCGCCGGCGATCTGCGCGACAAGGGCGGTCCGGTCATGCCGGTCCAGGCGATTGAGCGCCACCATGCTGACCTGCGGCTGGCCGGTCCAGGGCGGCTGGAACTCGGGGCGGAACGTCACAATCAGCAGCACCGGCAGGCTGCGCACACGCTCGACGGTGAGGTCGAGCAGCTCGCGCGAGGTCGGATCGATCCAATGCGCGTCCTCGAAAACGATGACGACCGGCTGCCGGCGCGCCAGGCCTTCGAGCTGCCGGATCAGCGCCTCCAGTGTCCTCTCCTTCTTGCGCTGCGGGCTGAGGTTCGGCAGCGGGTGGCGTTCCGAACCCGGCAATGACATGAGATCGGCGAGGAATGCCACATCCTCGTCCGGCGGCGCAGCGTGGGCGAGCAAGGCCTCGAGCTTTTCGAGCCTGGCAGCGGGCAGATCGTCGCGCGCGAACCCCGATGCCCCGCCGAGCTGGTCAATAAACGGAGAGAGCGCGCTGTCCTGGTGATAGGGCGAGCAGAAATAGCGCAGGCGGAGATGCGGCTCGGCGTGGAGGCGCTCCTCCAATGTCGCGGCGATGCGCGACTTGCCGAGGCCGGGTTCGCCCGAGATTAGCACGACCTGGCCGTCGCCCGCCTTGGCGCGCGCCCAGCGCCGCAACAGCAGGTCGATTTCCTCGTCGCGGCCGACCAGCCGGGTCAGCGCCGATCCGCGCAATGCCTCGAACCGGCTCGCGACGACGCTCGGACGCAGCACCTGCCAAGCCGGCACCGGCGCGGCGATGCCCTTGACCTCGACGGCGCCGAGATCGCGGTACTCGAAGAGATCACCGACCAGCCGGCGCGTGCCCGCGGCGATGACGACCGCGTCCGGCTCGGCCAAGGCTTGCAGACGGGCGGCGAGGTTCGGCGTCTCGCCGACGACCGATTGCTCCTGCGCCGATCCTTCGCCGATCAGATCGCCGACGACCACCAACCCGGTGGCGATCCCGACGCGCGCTTGGAGCTTGACGGACCCGACATCGAGACGACCGACAGCGTCGATCAAGCCCAGCCCCGCCCGGACCGCCCGCTCGGCGTCGTCCTCATGCGCTCGCGGGTAGCCGAAATAAATCAGCACGCCGTCGCCCATATATTTGGCGACGAAACCATCGAACCCGGGGACGATCTCGGCGACGGCGCGGTGATACGCGCCGATGATTTCGCGCAGATCCTCGGGATCGAGGCACGTGGCAAGCGCGGTCGAGCCGACCAGGTCGCAGAACATCACCGTCAGCTGTCGGCGTTCGGCGACTGCGGTGTGCGGCGGGACAGGCGCCGGCTCCGCCGCCGGCTCGGCCGCGGCGCGCAGGGCGGCGATCGCCTCGATCAACCTGCGCCGGTGCCCGACCGCCGCGATGCCGATTTCCTTCAGGTCGTCCGCGGTTAGGCTCGTCAGCACCTGCCGATCGATCTCATTATCGCGGAACGCCGCCTCGTAGCGCTCCAGCCCCAAACCTTTCAGCCACGCCGCTACATCCATATGCTGATCCTTCGCGCGTAACACCGCCATAACGGTCCTCGGCGGGAAGATCCCTGCGTCAGCTGCAGTCGCAATCTCCACATCACATGACCGGCGAAGGATCGCATCGCGGGCCCGAATGCGTCGTGGCAGCGAGCCGGAGCGCCTCATAGAGCGCGGTTTTCCCGACCTTCAGCCGGGTGGCCGCCTCCCGCACTGTGAGACCCTTGGCGATCATGCTGCGTGCGCGCTCCAGCTTATCGGCGTTGACGACCGGCTTGCGACCGCCCTTGCGACCTCCCACGGCGGCCGCTGCCAAGCCGGCGCGAGTACGTTCCTGGATCAGATCGCGCTCGAACTGCCCGAGCGTCCCAAAGAGGTGGAACACCAGCCGGCCGCCGGGCGTGGTGGTGTCGATTGCTTCGGTGAGGGACCGGAAGCCGACGCCCCGCTTCTCCAGCGCCGCCACGGTTTCGATCAGGTGCGGCAGCGAGCGGCCGAGCCGATCTAGCTTCCAGACGATTAGCACATCGCCGTCGCGGGCGTAGTCGAGCGTCTGCCGCAGGCCGGGTCGATCGGCGCGAGCACCAGAAATGCGGTCTTCGAAGATCTTGGAGCATCCCGCGGCGGTGAGAGCATCAAGTTGCAGCGCCGGATCCTGATCGAGCGTGCTAACGCGGGCGTAGCCAATGTGTGACACGGGGCGCCTGTCCGCTTTTTCGTCCGACAATCATCGTGTCCGAATTGCCGTCAGCAGTCCAGCCTTTCCGGACATCATGATACCGGCGGCAATTTCCGCCTGCTTCGCCGGCTCCTCGTGGCAAGTCGGCCGCATTCTCGGCATCAACCAGCTGCAGGCGAACACCGCAGCCGTCGTCGAGGCGGCACGGGAGAGTTCGGCGACGGAACCGCGTGACGCTGCTGGCGCCGCTTGGGACGGCAGCGTTCTGAGCTGTCCGTCAAACGAGGGGCCAGCTTCCGTGATTTGGCCCGATTGCAGAATTTCGGAAACGCCGTTCGTTGAAATCGCCCGCTAGGACCGTGACACGTCGCTTCGGCTTAACCGCCGGATTGGTATGCACGGCCCGAAGCTCTTCAAGCGTTTTGACCCGATCCTCCGATACATCACACAACCAGAAGTCACGGATGCGCTTCGGCTCCGAATTCATCGTCCCGTCTCCAGCGGCGAACCTGTTGCATACCGCGCCTTACATCGGCTGGGTAACCTTCGGTACTTTCCTAGCCGGGTCAATAGGTGGCCCCGAAAAGCCATCGCGCGGTTTCGGGCAGTTTCCACGCGGCATCGGAATGCCGACGTCGTCTTCAGGTTCGCACGCGACTCGCCGCTG
>CAVXLL010000004.1:0-36922 GCA_963762575.1 uncultured Alphaproteobacteria bacterium
AGCACAGAGTCAGGTGCGAACTTCACCCAGGGCCCAATCTCCAGGTCCCTCACCACGTCCTGCGTCTGTTTTGAACTGAGGTCCCTTCCCTCCCCCGGCGTTACCCGGCTTCACCGGTATTGCGAACCTCTCCGCCACCCCAGAGCGCCCGGCCTATCCCTGGTTTACATGATCTTCGCCATGACGCTTTATTTGTTGCCGCCCCGAATTCAGTGAAGGTACGCCGACCGCCACAACTTGTTTCGGGGGGGACAATGCGGATCAGTCGGTAATGCAACGGCCCTCCGCCGGCCGCGGCAACGCTCGGCGTCTCGGTTCGGCGGAAACCATATACTGCGTCGGCTCCGGAATTTTGGACAGCGGGATAAGCTAAAGGCTGACCGGTCCAAAAGGGGCGTGAGAAAGTGGGCGTAAAGCGGAAGCAGCACAGCGCGGAGTTCAAAGCGCGAGTGGCGATAGCGGCGGTTTCGGGGGAGAAGACCCTGGCGGAGCTGTCGGCGCAGTTTGGGGTTCATCCGACGATGATCAGCAACTGGAAGCAGGAGCTGGTGAAGCGTGCCGGGGAGCTGTTCGGGCGCGGCAGCAAGGCGCCGGCGGCCGCGGATGCGCAGAAGGTGATCGACGATCTGCACCGGAAGATCGGGCAGCTGCAGGTCGAGTGCGATTTTCTTGCCGGGCAGCCCGCCATCTCCCGAGTGCTGAAAGGCGGGCGATGATCGCGCCGGAGGCGGGGCTGTCCGTAATCCGGCAATGCGCGCTGCTCGGGGTTGCGCGCAGCAGCTTCTATTACCGGTCTCGGCCGGAATTTGCGGTGGAACTCGAGCTTCTGAAGCGGCTCGACCGGATTTTCACCGACAATCCGGTCTACGGCAGCCGCCGGCTGCAGGTCGCGCTTTTGCGGGATGGGATTTCGGTCGGCCGGCGACGCGTGCGGCGGCTGATGCGGAAGCTCGGGCTGTGGGCAGTCAGGCCGAAGCGGAACACCAGCAAGCGGCATCCCGAGCACAAGGTCTATCCGTACCTTCTGCGCGGCAGAACGATCGACCAGCCGAACCAAGTGTGGGCAGCTGACATAACGTACATACCCATGCAGCAAGGGTTTCTGTACCTGGTCGCGATCATCGACTGGGCGACCCGACGGGTGCTGTCGTGGCGGCTATCGAACACGCTGACGGCGGGGTTCTGTGTCGAGGCGCTGAGCGAGGCCCTCGTCCGGTTCGGCAATCCCGGCATCTTCAATACCGATCAAGGGGCGCAATTCACCAGCGACGAGTTCACCCAGGTGCTGCGGGATCACGCGATCGCGATCAGCATGGATGGACGCGGACGCTGCCACGACAACATCTTCGTCGAGCGCTTGTGGTGGACCGTGAAGCACGAATGGGTCTACCTGCGCCCCGCCGCCAACGGCATCGAACAGAAGCGCAGCCTTGGCGAGTTTTTCGACTGGTATAATCTGCGACGTCCGCATCAGGCGCTCGGCTGGCGAACACCGGACGAGGCTTACCTCGGCCAATCGACGGCTGCGACAGCACTGGCCGCCTGACGCGATGCCGAGGAGGTGCTGTGAATTTGTGGACAGTCGGCTGCGCCGATCCCCGCCTGACCGCGCAAGCGCGGTCCCCTATGGACAAGCCGGGGAAAACGCTACGCGTTTCCCCCACCTTGCCCACAGGTCGGCGGCTGCCCACAAGCTTCACAGCATCCCGCAGCAAGACAGGATGAATTTGATTTCGGGGAATCGTGAAACCAGCAGCCGGCTACCAGCCTTAGCTTATTCTCCCCGGAAGCTGTCCAAACGACCGGCACCGTCGCATACAGCCTCATCTGGCAGTCGGTGATGTGGCGGCCGGGCAAGCTGCGGTTCCTCATTGGCGTGAAGAACCCGCTTCCTATCGGCCGACCGCAATCGCCAGAAAACACGGCCCCTTGCGGGGCCGCGCCGGTCGCCAGATTCGCAACTCCGGTCGGGCTACGCCCTCCCTGCGTCACGCATCCGGCGACACTTCCTCATCCCGATTGACGCGCTCTTCTCATCCTGTTTGCCGCGCAGCACGCTCGCAAACTCGGCCAAGAAGCCGTCGCCGGTATTCTTTACGGTACGCGGCCCCTGTGCTCCTTGATCTTCGGCTCGACCAGCTCCCGAAGATGCGCCTTGAGCCGCGCATGCGTCCCCTCCTCATCCGCGCCCATGAGGCGCGAGTACCCGGCCACGTCGGCGGCGAGGATCGCGGTGAGGCGGCGAGTGGCGGTCATCGTTGACCCAGACCTAATTCCCGCGCCCAGATTAACCCAAAATCCCCCGTTCCTCACTCCTTCTTCAAGGGGCCGTTTGCGGCGGCGCGGTGTTTTGCAACAAACTGTTAGATCAGCCTGGAACGCAGTTACTAGCCAGGAGGCTGCCATGCCCACCTATATCGTCGGCGATATCCACATAAGCGACCATGCTTCCTATCAGGCTCATTCGCCGCGCGCGCTGGCGACGATTGCGCGCTTTGGCGGGCGCGTCGTCGCTGGTGGCGGCAAGATCGATCTCCTGGAAGGCGATCCAATGCCGGAACGGATCTTTATCATCGAATTTCCCACCGCCGATGCGGCCCGACGATGGTATCAGTCCGATGACTATCAGGAGGCGTTGAAAACCCGGTTGTCAGCATCACACGGCCGCGTATTTCTGATTGAGGGTAACGAAATATCTAGTGCGGTTCCCGTGGCCGGTTTAGACGCCGGGAAAAACTGAACCCGTTCCGCAGGCGACACCCTGGGCGGCCCTAGCACCAATGGGAACGGCCGGCGCAGCTCCGACCTGGGGCTCGCGCCCGTTCTCCGGTCAGTGCATACCGCTGGTGTCGCGAGGATCTTGTTCCTGATAGGGAGCGTTCGGTGCCTGTCCCGGCTCGCCTGTCGCCGGGGCGCAACCGGCGAACGCCAAGACGGCGAAGAGCACGGCGAGCGGGATACGCCAGTTCATCACTTCCTCGGGACGGCCCCTGATCCAGCGTGCCTACCTCAGTCCGGCGATCGGCTGAGGCTAAAAGATCGCCCGATGAGCGTTCGCCTCGAAAAGACGGACTTTATCATTGTAGGCCATTCGCACGCCTTGGCCGCAGGACGAACAGGTATATTGGCCTATAGTTTGAAACCAACCGCCCTTCTTTTCATGCTTGTGGCCGCAATGCGGGCACGGGTGGCTGAGGAGAACATTCAATAGACCCTTAGTGAGTGGCATAGCGCGGCTCCTGGATAGGCGGGAGCACGCATATCTCTCAGCCGTTGACGCCGAGGGCGGTCTGTCAACGATTTCTTGAATATGGTGGGTGTGTTGCCAACTGGCGAGCTTCTTTTGCCGGTGCGCATAGCAATCCCACTGTCGATCTCTGAGGAGTGGCCCGATCGGGATCGGAAGCTCGCGCATTCTTCACCTTCCCCGAGGACGCCCGCTGGAATGCCGAGCGGCAGGCGGTGGAGTTCGGGGTCGAGATCGGCGAGTACCAGGGCATGGTGCGGGTCCCCCGGCGAGTATTCCAGCGCTTTTGACACCACGGCTTAGCCCGAACCAGTCGTGCAAGGTAGGTCACCAGGTTCCGCCCTCCGTTGGGAGGTGAGCAGCGTCCCGCAACGCTTGCAGTAGACCGCATCGCTCTCATGCTCGGAAAGCCCGCACGAGGGGCACCTCTGGTGCACCCTCCTGGGCCGGAACAGCACCTGCACCATCCGCACAAACAGGCTGACACCGACGATCATCATCACGATTGCGAGCAATCACCCCCCGTCCCGGTAAGCGTGATGTCGCCGAACCCGGTCGTGGTCAGCGTCGTGACAGTGAAATAAAGCGCATCGAGATAGTTCCCGATCGCCGGGTTGTGCCGATGCTGTGTTTCGTAAACGACCGCCGTCATTCCAAAGAGGAAGACGAAGAGGTTGGTTCCCGCGACAATGGTATCGTAATTGCGCCTCACGAACGGGAAGTCGCGCTTCATGCGGCTCACGATTAGATAGGAGCGAAACAAGCGAAGCACCCGGAGCGCCGAAGAAAGCCAAGCCTATACCCGCCGATCGGGACCAGGAACGAGATGATCACTGCTACGTCAGCGAGGCCGAGCGGGTGGAGCAGGTCGTGCAAAGGCCGGCGGCTCACCGATAGGCGAGCAAGGAACTCCGTAAGTACGCCGAGCCCAATGGCCGCGTCGATGAGTTCGAGGAAGGGGCTCCCGCCGACGAACGAGGTTACCGCCAAGTAAAAGATCGTCGAAAGATCGAACAGCAGGAGCCCGTATCGGAACCGGACTGCACGCCTGCTCTCTCCCTCGTACAACTCCCGTAAGACGGTGCCAGTTGCCATGCAGATGGGTTACCACTGGGTTCCAAAGGGGGCAAGGTGGGGGGATCGTGAACACGAATATCCTCCGCCGCCACCCCGGCACCCCCGCGAGCACCGCCCGCGCATCTGTCCAATCCAGCACCGGCAAGTTGGACCGGCTTGCCTAGCCAGGCGGGCCAAAGTTGGGCCGGAGCGCGCCCGTTAGCCGAGTGAACCCGGTGCCGCGGCGTTGAAATCGCGGTAATTTCGTTACCGACGTGAAGAAACCCGACCGAGGTCAGGGGCGGTGCTCACCAGAGACATTCTCTTCGGCATGAACATGCTGAGCCTGGCTGGCTTCGTCGTGATGGGGCTCACGCTGACGCTGAACCGGATGGGGCAGGCCGGTAAGGGTTTGAGCATCGGCCTCATGACCGCCGGGACTGCCCTGGTCTTCATCGGGCTCTACGCAGGGAGTTGGTCGGGATAGGGACGCCTACCCTGTTTCTGGATCGGCATCGCCGCAAACATCGGGCATGCCGCGCATCGTCAGCGGCCCGATGCTCCCTGAAGTCTTTGTCGTTTGCAGCCCGTCTTGCCAGGCCGGAAGCGCGAAGAAGGCGCTCACGCCGCCACCGCCCGGCCGCCTGCGCACCGTCATTCCAGACCGATCTCGCCACGATCTCGTTGCCCGCGCGCAGGCTTGTGCCGCCGCACGCCAGCGCGTGCGGGCTCGACGCCGGGAAGTCGACGTGATCGGCGCCGTCGGTCACGCCGTCGCTCGACCCATTGTCACCCGAGGCGACGCAGACCGTGATGCCCATCGCCGCCGCGGCCTGGAAAGCCGCGTCGAAGGCGCTCATCGCCTGCTGGGTCCAGGACGATTCCGGACCGCCCCAACTGATCGAGATGACCGATGGCTTGTTCGTGGCGTCGTGGATCGCGGTGGTGATCGCATCGAGGAATCCGGCGTCGGTGTTCGGGGCGAAATAGACGGCGATATTGGCATCCGGCGCGATCGCGCCGGCCACCTCGATATCGAGCATGACTTCGCCGTCCGGTCCGTTCGGGTCGCCGGTCGGATGGTTGTTGCCGTGGTCGACCGAGATGGCAGTGACGGTCGGACCCGGGCTGATGCCGAGTGCGCGAAATAGGCGCTCAGGTCCGCGGGGCGGTAGCCGCCGCCGAGCTCGATGATCGCGACGCACAGGCCCTGCCCGGTTCCGGCGGGAAATCGTAGAGCGATGCGATTGCGGTGGCGTGAAGGAGGTCGCCGCCGCTGGCCGCGCGCCGGCACATGCCGGCCGGTGCGCACCCGGAAATGCGGCTTGGCTTGCGGCCGGTTGTCCAGGCCAAGCACCGCTTCGACGACACCCTGCAGCTCATCCGGCAATTGGATCGGCTCCCGGTCCTGCCGCGATAGGAACCGCCGTCGTGCTCGAATCGCTGCAGCTCCACGGTGAAAGCCTCGTTGAACTGGGCGACGGTGCCGGACAGGATGACGGTGCGCCGAGCGGCGTCTTCCTGCACCACCGCGAGCCCTTGCGCGGTGGCGAATTGCCTGATCGCCGCGAGATCGGCGCGGTCGGCGCCAAATTGTCGCGCGAAGTCCTCGCGTCAGAGATGGCCGTCTGCCCGATCGCGCGCGAGCTTCGTCACCCGCTCCTCAACGCATCGGCGTTGCGACGGCGCAGAAGAACGCTGACCTCCAGCCGCTCGGTCGGGATCGGCCGGGCCGACGGCTTTCGCACCCGGCAATGGTTGACTTTCGCTGCCCTTGAGTGGATGTCGTGCCATTTACTGCTCCTCTTCGTATTGTGCTACGAACGCGAAGCGCCGAAGTATTCGAGCGCGCCCCGAGCACAAGCCGGGGTGAGGCCAAGATCGCTCCGCCTGCGCCGAAAACGTGTGAATTGCGTCACATGACTTGCGATTTTTCTTGCGAGGCGGAGAAACAGCCGGTTACCCCCAAGCTGCTCATCCTCGCCGACCAAGTCCCAGCCCGTGGCTGACAAGCGCGCCAGACGACCTAGTTCGCACCCAACTCGCCGCTGGAGGGAAGTGGATTCGAACTCTCCGTTCCGCCGCAAAGGGAGAGGCCGTTCCGTGGTGCGCCACCAGGTTTCTCGCGACCTTAGAAGCCGTTGTGTCTCTTCGCCGAATGACAAAAATTGCGGCTCCCATGACGGGGGACCGAGGGTTCGAATCCACTTCCCTCCAGCAGAGAGTCAGTCTCTCTCCCGCATCCGCTTTCGAGGTCGAGAACCCCGGCTTTCCGCGCGGCCGTGCGCGGCCGGCTTGGCGACTGGGTCGACAGAGACGCGCACGGAATTTCGATATCGGGCCAGCTGGCGGCAATATCTCTGCCGGGTCATATTCCAGTACCGCAGTGCCGCTGGTGGGGCCGGCGAGAAATCCACGCCGGTCCGAACGACGTCGGGCCTTCGGGTTTAAAGTGCGGGAGATCTTTAAGTTCGGATCGGGCTCAGGCAAAGCCGAGCACGATCCGCTGATCCTGCCAGGCAAGCGGCAGACGTGAATGCGCGAGGAGCTTCTCCGCCGTGAAATCGAGCGGGTGGCGCCCATCGAGGATCGCCTGGGTGATGTCCGGCGCAAGATAGCTGAGGCGGACGAGGCGCGTGAAGTAGGACGGACTGACACCTTCCCGCTGGGCGAGTGCGGCAAAAGGAACGCCTTCGCCCTGGGCGATCGTCGCATTGAAGCGGCGCGCCCTGAGGAGCAGCTTGATCAATCGCGCGTCAGCTTTAGCGGGAAACGGATCCGCCCCGTCGATCACTATTCTGATCTCCCGCCCGGCGCGGCGCAGCCGTACCGGTACTGACAGGATCTCGGTTTCGTCGTCGCTCACGCCTTGCGATGGCGTAGCAACACCATCGAGTAGCGCGCCCAGCCGCGGCGGGCGGAGACGGATGTCGATCTGGTCGACGCTCACCTCGATCCGTTCGATCAGGGCAGTGAGGACGGCACGCTTGCGTGCCACCGACAACTCGGGCCAGTGCTTGCCGATCTCTGCGGCCCATTCGACACGCCGGTGCTGTATGGATGGGTCAGCGAGCCGCGCGGCAGTCGATTTGTAGATGCTGCCGGGATCGAGAAGCCATCGCTGCACTCGGTCGCTGACCAACTCCTCGATCTCCGCGGCCGGAACCCGCAGCGCGGCGGAGTTCTCGGTCCGATCCTTCGTGATCAGTGAGCCTGAGACATAGTAGCGGTAGCGCGTGCCTTTCTTACCTGCATGGCTCGGCGTCATCCGGTTGGCGTCGCGATCAAACAGCATGCCAGCGAGGAGGCTCGGCTGCCGAGTTTTTCCGCCATCGCTATGCTCGGCGGCATTGCCCGCAACCTTCGCCTGGACTGCATCCCATAGCGGCTGATCGACGATCGGCTCGTGTCCGCCGGCATAGGATTGGTGATTGTGAACAATCTGACCCAAATAGATGCGGTTTTGCAGCATCAGGTAGAGCGCACCGCGGGCGAAGGGCTTGCCACCCGAGATACGGCCCGAGGCGCTCGTCCGCAATTTGCTGTGGATGCCGCGGGCTTCCAGCTCGTCCTTCAACAACCGGACCGAGCCGAGTTCGGCGTAGCGGCGAAAAATCAAGCGCACGGTTTCCGCCTCGCTGTCGACGATGGTGAGCTTGCCGTCCTGCGCCCGATAGCCCAGCGGCGGCACCCCGCCCATCCACATCCCTTTTCTTTTCGACGCGGCGATTTTGTCGCGGATGCGCTCGCCGATGACCTCGCGCTCGAACTGCGCGAAGGATAACAGCACATTGAGGGTCAAGCGCCCCATCGAGGTCGTGGTGTTGAACTGCTGCGTCACCGACACGAAGGAGGCGCCCCTCGCATCGAGGATCTCGACTATCTTCGCAAAATCGGTGAGCGAGCGGGTCAGCCGGTCGATCTTGTAGACGACGATTGTATCGACCCGTCCCGCTGTGAGGTCGGCGAGCAGCTGCTGCAGAGCAGGCCGCTCCATCGTCGCGCCGGAAAACCCGCCGTCATCATAAGCCGCGCGCAGGCACACCCACCCTTCGTGCCGTTGGCTGTTGATGAAGGCCTCGCAGGCTTCGCGCTGCGCCTGCAGCGAATTGAACTCCTGTTCGAGGCCCTCCTCGGACGACTTGCGGGTGTAGATCGCACAACGGACAGTTCCGTTCCGCCGCGTTGTGGTTCCCGGTTTTTTCATCGGCCGGCCTCGGCGACTAGGATGGACGCGTTCGCTTGCTGAGGCCAAAGAAACGCGGGCCCGACCAATGTGCCCCGGTTATCTGCTCGGCGATCACCGTCAACGACCGATAGCGCTGGCCGTCGTATTCGAACCCGTCCTCGCGCACGAGAACGGTATGGGTGTGCCCCCGCCATTGCCGCACCAAGGTCGCACCGGTCTTCGGCACGATGCCGGGATCGAAAGAACGAGTGCCTTTCTCGGACTCTGCCGCCAAAATCCGAAGGCGGCGCTGCAGAGCACGGCTCGGGGCGCCATGGGCGCGCTGCTGCAGCTGATCGGCGAGCCCCCGGATGATCAGATCGCGACTAAGGCCCAGAGGCGGTCCGGTGTGATGCAATGTCCGCCAGGCGCGCCGCAGCTCCTGCGTCGAACGATCGACCAACCGGGCGATTTCGCCATCAACCTCGGCCAGGCGCTGGTTGTGAAGCCGGTCCCTTCGGGCATCGTTTGGACCGAGACCGGAGAACGGCTCGCCAGAGTGCTGGCGAGCCGAAGCATCGTGGACAGGAGATCTCATAGCGTTGGCCGGCTCGGCGATGCGATAAACCCGGCCACGCTCCTCTTTGGCCGAGGCGAGAGACAGCCCGAGCTTTTTCTTCAAGGTTCCCGAGAAGACGCCGCGAACGGTATGGCGCTGCCAGCCGGTCACGCTCGCCACCTCGTCGACCGTTGCACCCTCGGGCTGACGCAGCATCGCGATCACTACGTCCTGCTTGGAGGGGCGCTTCGGGTCGGGTTGCGGATCCGGGTCCGGCAAGGCCTCGATTGCCGACCACAGCTGATCGATCAGCGCATCGCGGTCGCCAACCTTCTTTCGCTTTTCGACACCGGGCAGAGCGTTCCACAGTGCCAGCAACTGCTTGGCGCTGAGCGGGACAGCATGCAGCTCCTCGCTCGATGCAACGGCAATCTCGCCGTCATCGAGTATCGCCGGCGCCCGGCGGCACAGCGTGATTCCGTCGTTACCGATGATATAGACGCGCATGAGTAGGTGCTCCTGATTGATGCGGCGGTGGTTCCGCCGTGACCCCACTCACGCTCTCTTGGCCGACCAAAGCCACTCCATTCCGGATAATCTTATGGCGTTGTTGAGGCGCAGCGGAGCATGGAATTGCTCGACTGGGAACTGCGGTTGCACTGAGCGCATCAGCAGCCATAGTTCCGAAGAAACGATGCTCTGGTCGGTTGCGTGTCTGCTATGGACAGGACTGCTGACCACGGCTCAGCGCTCAGAGTGGTCTCAAGTTTGGTAGAGTCGAGATGTGGCGCAGTGGCTGTAGGCCGAACATATCTGTTGCCGCCCCTTTCGTTTGGCGGTGCCTCACCGGTTCGGCCGTGGCTCTGTTTCCACACCCCGCTCATCGAACCGGACGTGCAGATTTCCCGCATCCGGCTCTCGGACAAGACGTCACGCCTTCGCCCACGGCTCGCTGCGCCCACGCGCGGTCAGGCGTACGAGACCGTAATGCCCGTAGAGGTGCGAGAGTGGATACGTCCCGCCCCTGCGTCGCCTGACCTTGTACTTGTAGCGCAACCACCGGCGCAACCGCACAGCTCTGTAGTTGTCGAGCGCCCGATACGCCTTACTGACTGAGCCAACGTCAAAGTAGTTCGCCCAGCCGCGCAGCGCGCGGTTCAACTTGGCCACCAGCCCTGTGGTCTCTTGCCATGCCCCGCTTCGGATCGTCAGCTCATGGATCGTCTCGATCATGCGCCGGATGCTATTCTTCGATGGCCGTAGCGCCAGGCGGGCCTGGCCGGTTCTCGGTGAATACATCCGTCCGAACGTGAACCCCAGGAAGTCGAACTCCCCTTCCGGAACCCTGCAGATGCGTGTCTTTTCCGCGTTGACCGTCAGCTTCAGCTGGCCCATGATTTTGCGCATCCAGTGCAATGCTTCTTCAGCCTTGCCCCCTCTGCACAGGATCACGAGATCGTCGGCATAGGTCACGATCCGACTGCCGAGGCGTTGCCCCAGTCCGAGCTTCTCCCATCCCAGCACAAACCGGCGCATGTAGAGATTCGCCAGCAGCGGTGAGATCGGTGAGCCTTGCGGGATGCCGCTGCCGTTATCGCGTGCTTCGGTCGTGCGTCGCTTTCGTCCTCGGTCATCGGTTTCTTCCACGGCGCACTCCAGCCACATCTTGATCAGGTGCAGCACACGCCGGTCTACAACCCGGCGCGCTACCGATTTCATTAGTTCGGTATGGGGTATGCTCCCAAAAGAAGGGACGACAGACTACCCATCGCCGGGATTTTCCCGATTCGGTGATTATCACCCGCGAGCGCCATCCTTTTGAGGGCTGTGCGCTCGCCGTCATCGGCAGTATTCGCCGCCACGGTGTTCTTTTTGTGCTGGCCTGCCTGCCCGACGGCAGTCGCGCGCTGATCCCGGCCCAATGGACTGACTGGGACGAAGGCCATTGTGGCAGCGTGCGCGCGTGTCGGGAAGCTAACGTCGGCTCGCGTGCTCTGGGCAGCCTTGGCGATTTGCTTCGGTTGCGCCATCTCCTCGACGCTCTCCGCGGCCGACCCGTCGGGTCGGCACCGACAGCAGGGGAGCCACCGTGCAATTGAAACTGGCGTTTCTCGACCCGCCCGATCCACCGGTGGGGCCTCCGGGGGCGCGGCTTGCCCCGGGACCCTGGGAACGGATCGACGCGGCGGCGCGCTGCGCGGCCCTCGACCTCCTCGCGCTGCTGATCGCCCGCATGCTGGTGGCAGCCGCGAACGGGGCGAGCGATGAATGAGCGCGCCAAGATCACGGCGAGCCATCTCGCGCGCCTGGCAATCGTCTATTTGCGGCAGTCGAGTGCGGCTCAGGTCGAGCACAATCGCAAATCGACTGAGCGGCAATACGCGCTCGCCAGAGGGCCCGCGAACTCGGCTGGCCCGCCGAACGGATCGTCATCATCGACGAAGACCTCGGTCTTTCTGGCGCCGGCACCGCGGCCCGCTCCGGCTTCGCCCGGCTGACCGCCGAAGTGGCGCTGGCGCGGGTGGGCCTCGTGCTCGGTCTCGAAGTCTCGCGTCTGGCGCGCAACAATGCCGAGTGGTATCGCCTCATCGACCTCGCCGGTCTGACCGACACGCTGATCGGCGATGGCGACGGCCTCTATCATCCGGCGCTGTTCAACGACAGACTGTTGCTGGGGTTGAAGGGCACGATGTGCGAAGCCGAGTTGCATATATTGCGTGCCCGCCTCAATGGGGGCATCCGCAACAAGGCGGCCAAAGGCGAACTGCGACGCGGCCTGCCGGTGGGCTTTGTTTGGGGCGAGGAAGACGGCGAAGTTCGGTTTCACCCGGACGAAGCCGTCTGCACCGCTATCCGCCAGGTCTTTGCCCGCTTCGCCGAGACCGGCTCGGCCCGGCGGGTCTGGCTGTGGTTCCGTGCGGAGGGGCTCAAATTCCCGCTGCGGATGCATCAAGGCGGCGAGATCCGATGGGTCGAGGCGAGCTACACCGCCATCCACCACGTGCTCGCCAACCCGGTTTATGCCGGCGCCTACGTCTACGGGAAAACCCGCCGGGAGATCGTCCTCGATGCTACCGGCGGCCGCAAGAAGCGCCTGCGCCGCCTGCCGCGCGCCGAATGGCAGGTGCTGATCCCGGACCATCATCCGGGTTACATCGACTGGCAGACCTACGAGGCAAACCAGGAACGCCTCGCTCACAATACGAGGCCCGGTCCGCACAAGGAGGGCGGCGCCGTGCGCGAGGGCGCTGCGCTACTGCAAGGGCTCGCCCGCTGCGGCCATTGCGGCCGCCGCTTGCACACCCACTATCGCGGCCGCAACGCCTCGCCCGGGTATCATTGCCCCGGAAAGGTTCTCGCCGAGGGCCGCGGTGTGTATTGCCTCAGCATTGGCGGCATCCAAATCGACGAAGCCGTCACCGGGCCTTCCTCGCCGCCCTGCAACCGGCCGGACTTGCCGCCACCCTTGCCGCCGCCGAGCGGCTGGAAGCGATCGCGAGGCCGCCTTGAAGCAGTGGCGGCTCGGGGTCGAGCGCGCCAATTACGAAGCGCAACGCGCCGAACGTCGCTATCGCGCCGTCGACCCCGACAACCGGCTGGTGGCGCGCGGCCTCGAACGCGAATGGGAGGAACGGCTGCGCGCACTCGATGCCGCAAAGGCCGAACTCGAGCGCCGAGAACGAGAGCGGCCGCGGGTGATCTCAGAGGCCGAGCGCAATCGCCTGCTCGACCTCGGCCCCGATCTCGCCGCCGTCTGGAACGCACCCACGACCACACCGCGCGACAGAAAGGAGCTGCTGCGCACCCTGATCGAAGAGGTCACGATCAGCGTCGATCGCGATAAGGCTGCCGGCCGGCTGATCCTGCGCTGGAAGGGCGGCGCGCTCAATGAGATCGAGATCGCCCTGCCGCGCTCACGGCCGGCCATCGTGCGCACCGATGAGGACACAATCGCGCTGGTGCGCCGCCTCGCGGTCCACTATCCCGACGGCGTCATTGCCGGCATCCTCAATCGGCAAGGGCGCGCCACGGCCTACGGCCATCGCTTCACCGCCGGCCGCGTCGGCAATTTTCGCCGCCACTGGGGCATTCCGCGCTGCGAGACGACCGCCTGCCCGCCCAAAGGCGAGCTCATGACGATCAAGGAGACCGCCGCCGTGCTCGGCGTCGCCCCATCGACCATCCATCGCCTGCTCAATGACGGCATCATCGCCGGCGAGCAGCTGACAGCCGGTGCCCCTTGGCGTATCCGCCTCACTGATGACCTCAAGGCGCGCTTCAACGGCGAAGCCGGCGAGGGGTTTCTGCCGATGCGCGAGGCAATGCGCGTCCTCGGCGTGTCGCGCCAGACCGTATTGCAGCGTGTCAAGCGCGGCGAACTAGCCGCCGTCCACGTCATGCGCGGCAAGCAAAAAGGCCTGCGCATCAATGTGATAGGCCGACAGCTCGGGCTCTTCCAGCCAACCTCATGAACCAGGGGGCATTATGCAGCAGGATCCAAGTAGTCCGCGAGGTCGGCATCGACGACTTCCGGGTGGCCACGAAACAGCAGCTCTTCCACCTCGACGGCCGCCTGCTGGGCGTTTCGCCCGGCGCGGTAGGCGTAATTTCCGGTGGAAGATCGGCTTCGAAGATCGGCTCCAGCACCAGCATCGCCGCTGTCATGCAGACCCGATCCCGCACGGTCGAGATGCCCAGCGGCCTGAGTTTGCCGTTGGCCTTCGGTATAAACACGCGTCTGATTGGCTCTGGTCGGTAAGTCTCCTGCCTGAGCGCAAGCGCCAGTTCAGCCAGCCATCGCTCGACCCCATACGCCTCGATGTCCGCAAAGTCCTGGCCGTCGACGCCCGGTGCGCCCTTGTTAGAGCGGCACTGGGCATAGGCATGCGCCAGAATGTCGTCGCGGCTGATCTTGTCGTACAGAGCGTAGAAGCGATAGCCGGCTTCCGCCTTCGCTTTCGCGTGTAACGCCGTCTGCAGTTTCTGAACACTTTTCGGAGTTGCTAGGTTGCCCAATCTCCAGGTCCCTCACCACGTCTTGCGTCGGTCTTGAACTGAGGCCCCTTCCCTCCCCCGGCGTTACTCGGCTTCAGCGGTACTGCGAGCCTCTCCGCCACCCCAGTGCGCCCGGCCCGGGCCAACGCCGGTGCCCGGGTATCTTGGCGTTGAAGTCCAGCGGCGATACAAGAGGCATTCCGCGCGAATGCTTCCTAGCAGACACAGACGGAGCAGGTGTCTGGCTGGCCGGAACGCAAGCGGCTGCTATACCGGAACGCCGCTTTGGCCGATGCCGCCGCGCAGGGCGCCGGCCTCGATCGCGCGCCACAGCACCTCGTGGCCGGCAGGGAGGGCGCGGCTGTTCGGCATCGACAGCCACAGCCGCATTAGTAGCCGGTCGTGGCCCTGCGTCGTCGTCTTCGAAGGCGGAGCGAGCGTGGTAAATCACGTGGTTGTTGACGAACTGGATGTCGCCCGGCGCGAAGCTCATCTCGAAACATAGCTCCTCGGCAAGTGTGGCGAGCAGGTCGAGCGCTTGCCATTGCCCGTCGTTGACCCGCGGCACCTCGCTTTCCGGCTGGCGCTGTGCCGCTTCGATATAGGTGCGCGAATAGTGGCTGGTGAACTTGCCGTCGCGCACCCCCCACACGGGAAGCGGGTAGGCCGACTGGTTGGCCGCGTCCTCCTCGCCGAAGCGGCTGCGCCAGAGATCCTCGTAGAGCGCGGCGCACAGGTCGGGGCGGCGTTCGAGCATCGCGTTGTGCACCGCCGGCGAGGAGCACAGCTGGCTCAGGCCGCCCCGCGCCGCCTGGCGGACGCAGAACAGCGCGACGACGTCGCAGCGGTCGGTGTGGAAGCGCAGCGAGCCGTTCGAGAGGGTGCGGGCGTAGGACGACAGGAACGCCCCCTCCCGTTCCGGCAGCGCGCCGTAGCGCTGCACCGCCGCGCGCCCGCCGTCGCGGCCGACGTCGCGGATCTCGCGCATGATCTCGCCGGCGCGGTTGGAGTAGACGAAGGTTCCGATCTGCCGCGAGATTGCGGCATAGAGCAGCTTCAGCTCGTCGAGGCTGTAGCGCGACGGGTCGAGCCCCTGCAGCAGCACGAGGCCGCTGCCGTCCTCCAATTCGGCGCGGATGTCCTCGGCGAGAGCGGCAAAGGAGGGCAGCGGGAAGTCGTCGGCGGTCATCGTCTGCCAGCCTAGGCCGCGGGCGCTCGCCTGCCGCACCGCGCGCTCGATCTCGGCCAACTGCGCGTCGCTGAGCCGCCGCCGCCAGCGCGGCGAGTTCGCCATCTTGCGCCCGTGCCACACGCATGCCCCGCTGATCGGCTGGATCTCACGCATCGCCCGCTCCTCCCCTGCTGCCGCCGCATATTAGCGGCCGAGCGCGGAGAGGCTAAGCCCATCCACTCCATCTCGAAACTCTTACTCATGAAACGCGGTACTGGTGGTTCGAATCGACTCCCCTCCACCGGAGAGTCACGTGTGAACTCGCCGAGCCGGCTAGCGGGACCCTGCATTACGGCGCTGGCGGTTGCGCCGCCGCGCGAGGCGGGATTACGCTTTCGCCAACACGTCCGCCACGCCGTTCGCAAAAGGGGAGAAGCGCACATGACGACGTTGATCATCGGCGGCACCGGCTTTATCGGCCGGCGGCTGATCCCGCTGCTGGCAAAGCGCGGCGAGGAAATCGTCGTCATGGACATCAACCCGCAGACCGCCGATTACTCGGCGCTTGGCAAGCAGGTGCGGGTGGTGCGCGGCGATGTCAGCCAGTTCGACGACGTGATGGCGCGCGATGACCGAGGCGAAGCCCGACCGGGTCATCAACCTCGCCTATTACATCGGCAGCGACACTGCCGCCGCGCGTCGCGTTCAAGCTCAACATCCTCGGCATGGACAATTGCTTCGAGGCGGCGCGCCTCGCCGGGGTGCAACCGGGTCGTCTATGCCAGTTCGGTGGCGGTCAGCGGGCGAGCAGAAATTCTACGGCGAGCGCATCGTCGACGAGGACGATTTCCGCCACGGCCACGTGCAATACGCGATGCACAAGATCTTCAACGAGTGGCAGGCGCAGGATTACCGCGAGAAGCACGGCATGGAGATCACCGACGATCCGCCCGGCCAACGTCACCGGCCCGGACAAGATTGTCGGCTCGGTCGATCACGTGTTCTGCATCACCGAAGCCGGCGCGCGGCAAGCCGGTCAAGTTCCCGTACAAGGACGCGATGCGCGCCCGGTCCATGTCGACGAGATCGCCGAGATCTTCGCCCGCGTGGTCATGAAGGACAAGCCCGAGCACGCGGTCTACAACACCGGCGGCCAGACGATCAGCCTTGGCGAGATCGCCGACATCGTGCGCGAGTTCCTGCCCGACGCGCAGATCACCTTCGAGAAGGAGACCGGCGGCAGGGAGCTATCCGGCAATTTCATGATCGACAACAGCCGGGTCGTGCACGGAATTCGGCATGCAGTACCGCCCCTACCGCGAGCGCGTATTGCAGATCATCAACGAAGTCCGCCGGAAGAGGGCAAGCCGCCGATCACTGCCCCTTAATATGCCCGTCTCGGATTGAGGGCGTGCTCGGATGTGAGCCGATTGGCTTGCATGAGGCTACCTGGACTACGCACTTCGTAAGCTCGACAACGTACTTCCGTCCGTCCTGGATGACACATTGAAGCTCGTGGGCGCCGGGACGCTGCGGCGTTTCACTTGGGGACCCCCCGAGATTAGGACAGCCTGATCGAGAAGAATCTAGGGGCGCCGGGGCAAGACTTCCCGGCGGGCAGCAAGAAGGATCCGAACTTTCGGTTCCCGGACGCGCCATCAGGCCGTTCGGCCGAGGCGAGGACGTTTTCCAGTGATCGGGAGTTCGCCTCATTGGCCTAGCCGGGGATTTCGAACCTCCGGCCCCTAGCAGGGTGAATCTCTGCGATAGAACGCGGTCGGTTTCAGGGACATAAACAAAAGGGAAAGCTCAAATCGGTGGCCCTTTCGCGATTGCGGTAGATACCGTGTTGGTTGTCCAGCCCTAAAATAACCTTCGATCTGGGTGAGCATGCCGGCACACTCGTATAGGTCGTCAGAAGCGGTAGCTGGACCTCATCAAATGCGACCCGCCCGCTGGGCAATTCTCGCCGGGTGCTCGGGCGGGTCAAAGGGTCGGTCCTCGCCATGCTCGCTTCGCTGCGCGTGGCTCCGGTCCCGCTTCGCGCCTTTGACCTGCCCTGCGCTCCCGGCGATCCGGGATGCAGGTCGGCTCCGAGGAATGGTCCTTTCAGTCTCACCAAGGAATGGTTGATTTTGTACGTTCAGGCTGGCATGGCGATGGCCAGATCAAACCGCTTGCCTGTCTTCAGCACGCCGAAGCAGAGGACCAGTAGTTTGCGCATGGCGGCCACAACGATCTGCTTGGGCTTAAGGCGACCCGCGCTCTTCAGGCGCGCAACGAGGATCGCGACAGCAGGATTGAAACGCATCGCGGACAGCGCCGGCATGTAGAGCGACGACCGCAGCGTGGCATTGCCGATCTTGGAGATGCGCGTCGGGCGGTCGATCGAGGTCCCCGACCTGTGGTGGCTGGGGTTGAGCCCCGCATAGGCGACCATCTCGCCGCTTCGACGCAAAACCCCTGGCTCCGGCATCTCCGCCATCAGCGAGGCGGCCAGCGTCTCGCCGACACCGATGACGCTGAGCAGCAGGTCGCGTCTGCCGCGCAGTTCGGCGTCCTGCTTGATAGTCTCGCGAATGGCCCTGTCGATCGCCTCGAGTTGGCTGGTGAAATGGTCAATCGTCGCGGCGGCCAGCTTGGTCGCGGTGCTGTCACCGAGACCGCTGCCGATGCGATTCTTCCACTCTGCCCGGCTCCGGATAATGCCGGCGCGCATGGTCTGCAGTTCGCACAGCCGCCGCATCGCCGGCGACGGCGGTGTCCATGGTTCCGGTTTGAACAACTCGGCGTATTCGCAAATCAGGGCGGCATCGACCTTGTCGGTCTTGTTGCGACCGAGCTTGGTGCGGGCGAAGTCACGGATCTGTGCCGGATTGACGACGCTGACGACGTGGCCCGCCTCGTGCAGTGCCAGCGCCACGCCGAGGCTGTGACGGCCGGTCGCCTCCATGCAGACATGGGCTTGTTTGCTGCCCATAGCCTTGAGCCAGGCTCGCACCAGCTTCCAGCCATCGGGACTGTTTGCGAAGGTCCTGCCCTGTTTCCTCTGGCCTCTTGCACAGTAGGCGTCCAAGGTCTCCTTGGACACGTCGATTCCGAGTATGGAATCACTCATTTTTGCTACCATTATAGTTGACGAGTACGGCAAAGCTCCGCGTCGGACGACCTTGTACGCGGGATCAGCGGCATGCCGCGTCCCTGGATACCGTTCGGCATGAACAGCGGAGCTTGGAGAAGCGGGGCCAAATCTACCGCACTGGTTCGTTGACCGTAGGGACGCCTGAGGCTCGCCGCTTTCCTTGCTGATCAGCGAGATATTGCTACCCGCCAATCAAGCCGCAACGTACAAGGGACGCCCATTACTGAGCGCCCCCCTACGCCGCCGGTGGGGCCAGTCTGATTTTTCGCAACGGGCTCGGGCTTTATTCGGCACTGGTAATCGGCGGCATCGCGATGAACGCAACGCAGATGCTGGTCATTGCTATTATCATGCCGACTATAGCGGACGCGATATCGAGGAAGCGACGTGCGTCGTTCTCATGCTCGAAGCCGGCCACCAGATCGATCGGCGAAGTAGATCGCACTAACCAGAATTGGTTTGCCCTCGAGCCGGCAGATGCGGCTCGTCTTTCCCTAGGGAACGTCTGAATAAGCGCTGGAACTGGCGCAAGGAGGCATGGCGATTTGTTCAGTGAGTACGAAACGGGTCTATTGGGCGGCGTTGATGCCGTATTGGGGCGCGTGCGCGAACTGCGCCCACTCTACGGAAGGGTAGGGACGTACTTGTCCACCTCGATCGTGAACGACGCCGGGGACGGCGCTGTGCCGACGCCGTTCGTGACCGATATCGTGTATTGCGTTGGCGGCGTTACCGGAAGATCGCTCGTTGTCGTGGTTTGGGAGATCCGGCCGCTCGTCGTGTCGAGCGTCAGGAACGATGGGAGGGCGGGATCAATGCTCCAGGTCTGCGGCGCGCTGCCATCCTGTACGAGGGTTGGTCGAAACGAGCGGCCCCTCTGAGAACGGGTAGAGCCCTATGTTCTCCATCGACAGCCCGGCCATCGCCATTGGCACTTGCTCGATCGTCCAGTTGGATCCGGAACCGAGCACGAGGCTCTTGCCATTCCAGACAAGCGCGTTGTTTGCCCCGCTTGCCCCCATGGCGATGACACGAAACATCCCCGAAGCAGGGAACGAACCGTCCATCTGCGGCGGCGCCTGCATCGCCAATGCTCCAGAGCTGCGTGTAGAAAAACTCGTTCTTCGGATCGAGCGGCGATTGGAACGAGACCGTGTTGTCCGTTGCCCACGTCAACACCTTCGTCTCGAGGCCGCCGGAACTGTTCTGCACGAGAGTGATGACCCGGGACTGCCCGGTTCCATTGGTCGAGATGACGAAGACCGAATTGTAGCCGAAGGATTGCGCAGCTGCCTCGACTGTTGTGCCGTCGCTCGCCACCGACAGCACAGTTTCCGGGTTCTCGCTCGCATCAACCACGAACGAGCAACCCAACCGCTGCGGTTCCCCGTCCTGCGCGTACCCCGTGAAGTAATCGATTTCCGACCCGTACGGCATGAAGAAGCCCGCAGGCGCCGCGTAATCGCTGGTGAATTGTTGAACCGGGTTTTCTGCGGACGGAAGATCATATAGAGCAAAAGCGCAATGCCGACGAGTGCCGCAAGTATCCCGAGAGAGCCGATCGCCGAGCAGATCGATGCAACCGCAACACCGCCGACCGCGCCAATGCCGGCCGCTCCGAGCGCCCAGCCGGCCACCGCGGCGATCAGGTCGAGCCCGCCGCCGCCGCCATCAAGCTGTCCGCCGAGCGCTCCAATGGATCGCCGGCATCGACGGCATTCCAAATGGAAAGCACAAGAAAGATGACATTAACAAAGGCGGCTACCCGTGTTGCCAGGAACTCATCGAGATTCCGGCCAAAGATTTTCTCCACGAGGTTTTGTTCACAGGAAGACTCTCGAGTGGCTCTCAGTTCCAAGTCGAAAGAGATTTATCCAGTGGGGGTCGACGTATTCGCCACAATCCACTTTGCGAAGCCGTTGTTTAATTTCGCATACGCCTCTTCGAAAATGTCGCCGGTCCACAGGCCCTTAAGGATTGCCCCGATTGACGATTGACCCTAAACAGCAGCAATCGCAACCCCGCGCTTGACAATTGCGCAGACGAACTCGATGGCCAATGCGGCGCCACCGGTAATCAGCATCGTCCGCTGACGATCGCTGAGCGACTTCCACTGCTTCGTAGCCATCGACAATGCTGTAGAGTCCGACGCCTGCCAGCGCCGTCATGAACACCCACGTCGCCTTCGCACCGATCAATTTGCCCAGTCTGCTTTCGATGTGCGGCGCAACCTGGTCCCAGGCGCCGAGGCCGGCATTCGAGGCGGCTATGCTCTGGACAAGCTCGACATAGTCGCGCAGCTTCTGGTCCTTCGCCAGGGACGCCGCCGCGTCTACCGCATCCCTGGATATCCTGATCGCTGCTGTCCTTGTAATTTTCCGCGATCCCCGCCAGGATGAGCTGGATGTCGAACACGAAGTCGTCGGCATCGGTGCCACTGAAATCAAACAGCGTCGGCAGCACATTCCCGAGCTGGAAGAGCTGAATGCACCTTACATATTCTTGCGCGAAGCGATTGCTGGGATCCAGCAGACTGAGAATTGCAACATTGGTCTGGTACTGGCGCATGAAGGCCGACCCGTCCAGGTCGCTGGTGTTTCCCAAGCTGATCGCCTCGATGATCATCAGCTGCGCCGGCTTGGTCAGATACCTGAAATACCAGTAGGCCCAGTAGAGGTTCTGGCTGCTCGCATAGGTAGACAGGTCGGTAGCCAGTTGCTGCATCGCGGCCAGTGACTTCGGGTCCTGTATCGTGGCCTTCAGCTCCTGTTGCCACTGCGCGGCGTCAGTCTGGATTAACTGGGCGTAGGTCGACGCATTGGCGACCTGATCCGCCTGATACTGCGGCAGCGCTGCGTTCTGCGACTGGTTGACAAACTCTACCCCATAAATGGCGGTCGTTTGCTGCTGCAGCACTTGAGTTGCAGCCATCTGCGATTTCAGCCAGGTCACCGCGCGGGCGGCATTGAGCTGGTTGGCCCCGGCCTCGTCGAAGTGCGACAGGATATTCGTGAGATAGGCCGTCGCCAGCGACTGGTATGCCGCCGCTGGATCGGTCCCTTGCGCGGCAATCGTCTGCAGCCACGCCGGCAGGATCGGCTTCGGCTGGCCATAATAGGTCTGCCGCACGTCGTCCGGCATGTAGTACAGCAGAATCTGGTTGAAATCGTTCATTGTCGCCTGCTGGACGACGTCGACCCAGGCGTTGTTGACAAATGCGAACTGCGTCATGCCATAAAGCGCCTGTGGGCCGAGTGTTGACGTCGCCGTCAGCGCACGGGCGGCGGCAATGCTGGGGTGATCGGCAATCGCCGTTCCAGAAAACTGTCGCGCAACCTGTTCGGGGCGAAGCCGGCGGCCGGTAATGCCGCCCTGCGCCGCGCGGAACTGCGCGCCGTCGGCGCTGAACATCACAGCGCCCGAGGCCGGCAGCCCGGAATGCTGTTGCTGGGCCGCCGTCAGCCCGACTCCAGGTCAGCCGGTTTCCGGTCAGCGAGGAGGTCTCGACCGCGTATCGTTGATGTGAAGGCGGCCGCCATACATGGCGATCGCGCCGGCTGCGCACGCATGCGCAGCGGAGGTCGAATAGAGACCCGCCGCCGACGGGTTGACCACCGTCCCGCGCAGACCCAATACGGTTCCCGCCTGACTGGCCTGTCCCGTCAGCAGCGCGCCGGTAATCTCCGAGCCGTCGTTCGACACCGTGAAGCCCAGCAGGTAGGGAAATACCGACGCCATGCCGGAGGCGGGCGAGGGCAACTTGCTGCGGTCGTCGGCCGGCGGGTTGTCGCCGCCCGCCAGCGTCATCGTGAAAGTCATAATTGGCGTCGAGCACGGCGCTGATGTCGCCGGTGTCCGGGCCTGGCTTCCAGGACGTGTTGGTCTGCTGGTCGGCAAACGAGACGGCAATGTTGTAGGTCGGCTGGCCGACAACGACCTGCCCGGTCACCTGCCAGGTGAAGGTCAGCGCATCCTTGATCCAGGTGGCGCTCGACCAACTCGGATCGCTCGCGTCCCAGTGCAGGCTGAGCGCCGGCGCCACCCCGCTGACAGAGGCGCCGGTGTTGAGCGCGACGTCGCAGCTGTAGCTGACCGGCGTCAGTACCGCCTTCACCCCGAAATGCTGGCCGTCGACCGACACCGTGCCGATGGCACTTGACGCAGCATGACAAAGGTCAGGCTGCCGATGTAGTCGACGCCGTCGGATTTGAAATTGTAGGACAGGATGCCGCGGTTGGCGTCATAGGACCAGAAGCGCGGGTGAACCGGCAGGCGCCCGTAATGCAGCTGCGTCGGCTTGCTGCGGTCGCGGCCATCAAAAATCAGCGTCAGCTGTTCCGGAAGACCTTGTGGTTTGCCGCGTCCCACCGGCTGCGCCAGCGGCGTAATGTCGTAAGTGCGCGCCCGCTGGCAGACCCGATCGAGAACGGGATAGTGCGCAAAACGCGACAGCGTGGCGGCAACGCGCGGTGAGACGGCCTGGGGCAGTGCGAATGCGGGCATGCTAACCTCCTGCAAAGGATTGGGTGGGGAGCGGTTGCGGTGAACGCCGAATTCCTGAGATCAATAGGCCTTCAGTCACGGGCACAGTCCCGTGGGCCTGGCGGGCCGTTCCGGGGGAAGCAATCTCGTGCCCGTCACGCCCGGCCGATCGAGATTGCTTCCTCGCAATGACAACCAAAACTTGATCTCTCAGACTTATGGACGACGTTGCGCCGCATCTATGAAGAGGCCGCCGACGGGTTGACCACCGTTCCGCGCAGACCCAATACGGTTCCCGTCTGACTGGCCTGCCCCGTTAGCAGCGCGCCGGTAATCTCCGTGCCCTCGTTCGACACAGTGAAGGCCAGCACGTAGGGAAACACCGACGCAATGCCAGAGGCCGGCGAGGCCAGCTTGCTGCGGTCGTCGGCCGGCGGGTTATAGCCGCCCGCCAGCGTCAACGTGAAGTTCAGATTGGCGTCGAGCAGGGCGCCGATCTCGCCCGTGCCAGGGGCCCACGGTGTCTGCGTCTGCTGGTCGGCAAAGGATACGGCAATGCTGTAGGTCTGCTGGCCGACGACGGTCTGACCGGTCAACTGCCAGATGAAGGTCAGCGCATTCTTGATCCAAGTCGCGCTCGACCAATGGGGATCGGTCGCGTCCCAATGCAGGTCGAGCGCCGGCGCGACCCCGGTGACAAAGGCGCCAGTATTGAGCGCAACGTCGCAACTGTAGCTGACCGGTGCCACCAGCGCTTTGACCCCGCCATCGCCGGCCGGCAGCGTGCCGATTCCACCGGAAAGGCTAAACGTGTCCACTTCGATCGTGAACGACGCCGTCGGGGCCGGCGCTGTGCCCACGCCGTTCGTGACCGATATCTGGTATTTCGCCGCCGAGATTGGCGTAAGATTCTTCGTGGTCGCGGTTTGGGAGATCCGCCCGCTCGCCGCGTCGAGCGTCAGGAATGATGGGAGGTCGGGCTCCGCACTCCAGGTCTGCGGCAGGCTGCCATCCTGCGTGAGCCTCGGCCGGAACGACTGGCCCCGCGAGAACGTGTAAAGCTTGATGTTGTTCATCGAAAGCCCGGCCGGCGCCATTGGCTCTTGCGCGATCGTCCAGTTGGGTCCGGAACCGAGCACGAGGCTCGTTGCCATTCCAGACAAGTGCACTGCTTGTTCCCCACGCGGTCACACGAAACGGCGCCCCGGCAGGGAACGAGCCGTCCATTTGCGGCGACGCCTGCATCCCGATACTCCAGAGCTGCGTGTCGTAATTCGTGTCGGTCGGTTTGAGCGACGGTTGGAACGAGACCGTGTTGTCCGCGGCCCAGGTCAACACCTTCGTCTGGAGGCTGCCGGAACTGTTCTGCACGAGGGCGATGACCCGGGACTGCCCGGTTCCATTGGTCGAGATGACGAAGACGGAATTGCAGCCGTAAGGATTGCGAAGCTGCCTCGACCGTTATGCCGTCACTCGCCACCGACAGCACGGTTTCCGGTCTCGTGCTCGCATCGACCACGAACGAGCAACCGAGCCGCGCCGGTTCCGCGCCGCCCTGTGTGTATCCGTTAAAGTAGTCGATTTCCGACCCGTACGGCATGAAGAAGCCCGCAGGCGCCGCGTAGTCGCTGCCGAATTGCTGCACCGGGTTCTTCTGCGGGCGGAAGATCATATAGAGCAAAATCGCAACGCCGACGAGTGCCGCGAGTATCCCAAGAAAGCCGATCGCCGAGCAGATCGAGGCAACCGCGAAACCGCCGATGGTAGCAATTTCGGCCGCTCCGAGCGCCCAGCCGGCCACCGCGGCAATCAGGTCGAGCCCTGCCGCCGCCGCCATCCAGCCGTCCGCCATGCGCTCCAACGGATCGCCCGCATTGACGGCATCGACAATGGAGACCACAAGAAAGACGACAGCTACAAAGGCAGCGAGCCGCGTTGCGCCAGGAACTCGTCGAGATTCCCGCCAAAGATTTTCTCGACGACGCTCGGGCTAGGACGTTCGGCCTCAAGGCCGACATCTCCTCTGTCGACGCCGGCGTTCAGGACGGTGGCGCAGCGTTTCAACCCGTTTGGATCAATCACTATCATCGCCGACAATCCACTTCCCGAAACCGTTGTTTAATTTGCCGTATACGCTTCCATCGACGATGCCACCGGTCCCCAGGCCCTTGAGGATTGCCCGATTGACCGTTCACCCAAAACAGCAGCAACCGCAACTCCGCGCTTGGCAATTGCGCAGACTAACTCGATGGCCAGTGCTGCGCCACCTGTACCCAGCATCGCCTTCTGAGTGTCGTTGAGCGACTTCCACTGCATCGAACCCATGACGATGCCGAGGACCCCGACGCCTGCGAGCGCCGTCATGAACAGCCGCGTCGCCACCGCACCGATCTTTCCGGCGAGTGTGCTTTCGATGCGCGGCGCTAACTGGTCCCAGGCGGCGAGGCCCGCATTCGAGGCGGCGATGCTCTGGGCCAGCTCGACATAGTCTCCCAGCTGATGGTCCCTGCGACAGGGCCTCGGCCTGGGCTACCGCGGCTGCGACGTCGGGATCGCTGTTGCCTTGATAACTTTCGCGATCTGGTTCAAGACGAGCTGGATGTCGAACACGAAGTCGTCGGTATCGGTGCCACTAATATCAAACAGCGTCGGCAGCACATTCCCAATCTGGAAGAGCTTGAATCACGTCTACATATTCTTGCGCGAATTGACCGCTGGGATCCAGTTGACTGAGAATTGCCACATTGGTCTGGTACTGGCGCATGAAGGCCGACCCGTCCAGGTCGCTGGTGCTTCCCAAGCTAATCATCTGGATGATCAGCAGCTGCGACGGCGTCGTCAGATACCGGAAAAACGTGTAGGCCCAGTAGAGGTTCGCGTTGATCGCCAGTTCAGAGAGGTTCGTAGCCAGTTGCTGCATCGTGGCCAGTGACGTCGGATCCTGGATCGTCTGTTGCAGCTCCTGTAGCCATTGCTGGGCATCTTGCTGTATATAGCCGGCGTAGGTTGTTGGTGGATTCGCCTGATCCATGCAGATATTGCGGCAGGGCGGCGTTCTCCGGCTTGTTGACAAACTCTTGGGCGTAAATCGCGGTCGTTTGCTGCTGAAACACCGGATCCGTCGCGGTCTGCGATTTCAGCCAGGTCACCGCGCGGGCGGCGTTGAGCTGGTTGGCTCCGTCCTCGTTGAAGTGAGACAGGATATTCGTGAGATAGGCCGTCGCCAGCGACTGGTACGCCGCCGCGGGGTCCATCCCTTGCGGAGCTTGCGCGGCGATCGCCTGCAGCCAGGTCGGCAGGATCGGCGGCGACACGTTATAATAGGTCTGACGCATGTCGCTCGGCATGTAATACAGCAGAATCTGGTTGAAGTCGTTCATTGTCGCCTGCTGGACGACGTCGACCCAGGCGTTGTTGACAAATGCGAACTGCGTCATCGATCCGAGCGCCTGCGGGCCGAGCGTCGGCGTCGCAGACAGCGCACTGGCATTGGCAATGGCGGGGTGATCGACAATCGGCGTTCCAGAATACTGCCGTGCGACCTGTTCGGGGCGAAGCCGGCGGCCGGTAATACCGCCCTGCGCCGCGCGGAACTGCGCGCCGTCGGCGCTGAACATCACAGCGCCCGATGCCGGCAGCCCGGAATGCTGTTGCTGGGCCGCCGTCAGCCCGCTCCAGGTCAGCCGGTTTCCGGTCAGCGAGGAGGTCTCGATCGGCGTGTCGTTGATGTGAAGGCGGCCGCCATACACCGCGATTGCGCCGGCTGCGCTGTTCGCAGCGGAGGTCGAATAGAGACCCGCCGCCGACGGGTTGACCACCGTCCCGCGCAGACCCAGCACGGTTCCCGTCTGACTGGCCTGTCGCGTCAGCAGCGCGCCGGTAATCTCCGAGCCGTCGTTCGACACCGTGAAGCCCAGCACGTAGGGAAACACCGACGCAATACCGGAGGCGGGCGAGGGCAGCTTGCTGCGGTCGTCGGTCGGCGGGTTGTCGCCGCCCGCCAGCGTCATCGTAAAGTCAGATTGGCGTCGAGCAGGGCGCTGATGTCGCCCGTGGCGGGGGTCCACGGCGTCTCCGTCTGCTGGTCGGCAAAGGAGACGGCAATGTTGTAAGTCGGCTGGCCGACAACGACCTGGCCGGTCACCTGCCAGGTGAAGGTCAGCGCATCCTTGATCCAGGTCGCGCTCGACCAGCTTCGGATCGCTCGCGTCCCAGTGCAGGTTGAGCGCCGGCGCCACCCCGGTGACAGAGGCGCCGGTGTCGAGGGCGACGTCGCAGCTGTAGCTGACCGGCGCCAGCACCGCCTTTACCCCGACATGCTGGTCGTCTACGGAGAGCGTGCCGATGGCACTTGACGCTGCATGCACAAAGGTCAGACTGCCGACGTGGTCGACGCCATCGGATTTGAAATTGTAGGACAGGATGCCGCGGTTGGCGTCATAGGACCAGAAGCGCGGGTGAACCGGCAGGCGCCCATAATGCAGCTGCGTCGGCTTGCTGCGGTCGCGGCCATCGAAAATCAGCGTCAGCTGTTCCGGAAGACCTTGTGGTTTGGCGCGCGTGCCGCCGGTTGCGCCATCGGCGTGATGTCGTAGGTGCGCGCCCGCTGGTAGACCCGGTCGAGAACGGGATAATGCGCAAAGCGCGACAGCGTGGCGGCAACGCGCGGCGAGACGGCCTGGGGCAGTGCGAATGCGGGCATCCTAACCTCCTCCAAAGATCTGCGGTGGTGGACGTGTCAGGTCTTGCCGATAGCGGCTTTCGGAAAATCTGCGATGAGCCGTGTACCAATCCGGTGACCCAGTGCGTGCGCGAACTGCGTCGCCTTGTCGGACGTCCATGCCGCACGAGCGGCCGTTTCCGCAGCGTGAGATGCGTCATCGACCGCGCGCACGTCGATCAGGAATTGGCCGACGATCAGGGAAGTGCCTCCCGCCTCGAATAACGGCGCGCTGATGTGGCGGTATGTCTGCCGGGTCATGTCCGGGAGCCAGGTGACGCCATGCAGGGAGAGCCTGTTTCCGGATCCGTCGCGGAAAATCACGCGCAGCGGAATTGGTGCGCCAGACTTCGCGATGAGGCGCGGGACGTAGGCAACATCGGCGATCTGGTGAAAGAAGACCGGTTGCCCATTGGATGGAAACGCGGGCAGCACGTGGCGCGTCGCAGATGCGCCTTCACCGATCACCATTCTCCGCACTTAGCGCGCCCACGCCGCGCGGCGCGGCCTCGCCCGTCACTTCGAACGAAAGTGCGGATATTGCGTGAAGGGGTGCCTCGGTCGCATCCGCGCCCAGGAACACCCTCCAACCCGTCGCGACCGCGTCGCGCACCAGATTGCCGAAAACGGTGACGATCGCAGCGAGACACGCGCCACGATCGTTGTCATAGCTGACGGCGCTGGCGGTTTGCAGTCCGCGGATCATCAGCCCGGCTGCGAGGCCATGCGCGTTTGCGGCGAGGTGCGCTCCGGTGCTCCATGCCTCCGGGATCAGGAGGGGCACCGCCGCAGCATCGGTGAGCGCGACTGTCGGAAACAGTCTGAAGGCGACGCTTTGCAGTGCGTGGTCGAGCACTCGATGCCACTGGGCATCCGCAATTGGCTGCATCGCACGTGCAATGGTCGGCCAGGCGGCGGCCATGATGTCCATGATCGCCGCGGCTGCCGCCGGGGCGGTCGCGAAACGCGCCGTTTCCGACGTCACCGCGAACGTGGTGTGGCCGTCGCCGACGCAATAGTGGCTCTCGCCTTGCGCATCGAAGGCCGTCACCAGGTCATAGATCATCTCGGTGCCTGGCGTAACCTTGTGTTCCTGCAATGGGCCGGGCTGTACCGGGCGGACGCCGCCGGCAAATCCCGCGAGCGGCGGGCAAGAGGACCCCAAGGCGTGCGACGCCGCGCGACGACAGACCGGGCATGGTTCGCATCAGGCGCGTCGGTTCGACGCCCGCTATGGCCGGACCGGATTGCCCCGAGGCGCCTGCATGCGTGAGGAACGGATGCGTTGCGCTGAAACGCATATCGGTTCCAGCGAAGCTGTACAGCCCGTCGCCTCGGTGGCGGAGTGAAACGGTGGTGGTGACGGCACGGGGACCGGTGATCGACTGCACCATTTCGCCCGGCCTGATCGCCTCGATATTCTTGAACGCGCCATCGGCCATCAGGACTTTCGCTCCGGCGGCAAAGCAACTGCCGCTGGAAGGCATTGTGCCGTTCCACCACCTGGAACCTTCACCGTCTAGGAACGAGCGCGCGGCAAATTCGCCATCGATGCCATATTGGCTCCATTCCGGGTTGCCCTGTCCGAAATCGAGCATCCCAACCGTCACCTCGGTATGAATGTCGTTCCAGTCGATCGCTTCAGGTGTGAGCCAGAGCGCGAAGGATGGCCAATTGCCCGCGCCAACATTGCTTGGCACCGGAAGCCCGGCCGCGACCAGCGCGTTGATGACGGCGTCGATCTGCGCGGGCTGTCATCCCGAGAGCGTAAAGCTTCAGCCAATGGTGCAATAATTCCCATAGCTGGTCTGTCCATTGGCCGCTCGCGGCCTGGCCGACTTTGGCCGAGATCCAGGCGGGATTTTCGAGCAGGCTGACGTACATCCTGGCGGCCTGCGCTCTGTCGGACGCGGCGATCTGCGCGAAGACGGCTTGTACCCGGGTGCCGACAGTTTCGGCGAGAACACCGGCATAGAAAAAATTGACGTGCGCCGACTGCAGCGCGCCGTTCAGCGCAGCAACCTGATTATTAACATCAGGCTGACGGACGGCGTTGCGGGTATTGGAAGTAACGTAGTAGATCGCTTGGCAGATGACGACAACATTAAAAGCCGTCCACCAGTCGTCACCCAGACCCGTGGCCGGTGTGATGGACCCGGCATTCGGATCCGGAGTGAACGCGTAGAAGAACTGATCGCGAAACGAGAGCGTATAGAGAGACCCGCCAGGTGCGGCTCTTGAATCAATGCCGAACGTTCCTGACGTGCAGCCCTTCAGCCGGTTGACGAGCGCGACGCGTGCCGAATTCCCGGCGACGTTGAAGTTCTGATCGGGGAGCGCAGCAAACAGCGCTGAAACCTTCGCGGTTAACGTTGGATAAACAGGCAAGACCGCATTCGACGGATAAACAGGCAAGAACGCGTCCGGGCTGTCGTTGTCGCTGACCTTCTTCAGGATCCAGATCGTGCCGGTGCCGGGCCGGTAGCAGACCAGGTGATCGAGCTTGCCGGTGCCGCCGTAGTCAAAGGCGAAAAGTCGGTCGCCACCATTGCTTAGGTCGAAGCCGCCGATCCCTCTGCCGGGGTTACCTTGATGGTAGACCGCTGTGAACGCGTCCGGGCCGTCAGTGTCGCGACCTTCTTCAGGATCCGGATCATGCCGGTGCCGGGCCGGTAGCAGACCAGATGATCAAGCTTGCCCGTAGCACCGTAGTCAAAGGCGAAAACTTGGTCTCGCCAGTCGCCCAGGTCAAAGCCGCCGATCCCATGAGCCGGGGTCACCTTGATGGTAGACCGCTGCAAACGCGTCCGGGCTGTCGTTGTCGCTGACTTTCTCCAGGATCCAAATGGTGCCTGTGCCGGGTCGGTAGCAGGCCAGATGATCGAGCTTGCCCGTGCCATCGTAGTCAAAGGCGAAAACATCGGTCCCTGATGTCGGCGAGGTTATAGCCGGCGATTCCTTGGCCGGGGTCGCCTTGATGGTAGACGCGAGAGAACGCGTCCGGGCTGTCGTTGCCGTTGACCTTCTTCAGGATCCAAATGGTCCCTGTGCCGGGCCGATAGCAGGCCAGATGATCGAGTTTGCCAGTACCACCGTAATCAAAGGCGAAAACTCGGTCCCTGATGTCGGCAAGGTTGTAGCTGCTGATCCCTTGGCCGGGGTCGCCTTGATGGTAGACCGCTGCAAACGCGTCCGGGCTGTCGCTGTCGTTGAGCTTTTTCAGGATCCAAATGGTGCCTGTGCCGGGCCGGTAGCACGCCAGATGATCGAGCTTGCCAGTGCCATCGTAATCGAAGGCGAAAACTCGGTCCTTAAAGTCGGCAAGGTTGTAGCCGGCAATCCCTTGGGCGGGCTCTTGATGGTAGACCGCTGTGAATGCGTCTGAGCTGTGGTTGGCGCTGACCTTCTTCAGAATCCAAATAGTGCCAGTACCGGGCCGGTAGCAGACCAGATGATCGAGTTTGCCAGTGCCATCGTAGTCAAAGGCGAAAACTTGGTCCCGCCAGTCGCCCAGATCGAAGCCGCCGATACCGCTACCCTTCGGCGTCGCCATCGGCTTACATGCCTCCCCAAACAGCGCCGCGCGCGATCAGTGCTTCGGCAGCTTCGTCGACGATGCGCCCTCCGCCAGTGCCAGTTTCCGCCAGGATGAATCGCTCGCCTGCAGTATCGAATAGCAATGTGCCGGCAGGCGGCAGTCCGCTCGCCTGCTGTGCCTTCGCATCAAGCCCCTGCCAGGAGAGTTTGGTTCCCACGAGCCGCGATCCCATAACCGGCGAACCCGCGACATAGAGCGTGCTGTTATGGACGGCAAAGTTGCTTTCCGATCCGCCCTGTGCATAATATCCATTGATCGACGGGCTCGCCGTGGAGCCGCTGACGCCGAGCGTGACGCCATACTGGGCATTCGCCACAGTCAGCACCGCGCCCTGCAGATCGATCGCGGTCGCCGAGAGCTGAAACGCAATCTGATACGGAAACACGGTGACAATCTTTCCGGCTTCGCCGGCCAGCCAGAGGCGATTGTCTAGCGGCGGGCTTCCGCTTGCCAGTGTCATCGCGAAAACAAAATTCTGATCGATCAAGCAACCGAATGTGCCATCCGCGGGGCTCCAAGTGGCACCAGTCTGCTCGTCCCTAAAGCTTACCGAGAAATCGTAGAAGGTTTGGCCGACAATCGTTTGCGGCTGCATCTGGTAGGTGAATTGCAACACGTTTTGCTGCCAGTCGGCGCCGTTCCAGTCAGCGGATGTAAGGTCCCAATGCAGCTGCAGTGCGGGGGCGACACCGGTCACATAGGTGCCGGTATTGCGTGCGACGGCGCAGGCATAGGTGATCGGCGGAAGGTCGGCCGCCACTGCGACGACATTGTCATCGATGGTGAGCGTTCCCTGTGCTCGAGAGAGGTCCGGTGCAAGCTGCAACCGGCCAGCAAAACGCGTGCCGCTCTGGCGCAACTCCCAGGACAAGGCGTGGCCCATCGCATCGAAGGTCCACGAGCTTGAAGGGAGTATCGCCCCGTCCACCAATATCTGGCGTGGAGGCATTTCGCTTTGCAGACCCGGGATCAAAGTCACGCGCCGGACCGGCAGGGCCGATGACGCAGTGCTCTGGCTAGGTCGAAGAACGAAGGGTCTGGCGCCGCGAAACAGCGGTGCGAACGGGAAGATTGCTGGCTTGGTAACGACCCCAGCCCCAGCCGCCATGCCCGGCCTCCCTGACTATGGTTGTGTTTCCCCGAACCGATATTAACCTTCGCCCGGCGAGCCGGAGAGACCGCGTCGGGGCCGATCGCATCGAGTTCGCGCGGATCGCGAAGGTGACGTCGCTTCCGTTCGAAACCGTGAACGTCTTGTGTGCCATCGATATCCTCCCTTTTTCGGGGGCCCGCATGGTGCGAGGGCTATATGCCCAGACCCGTCGCATATGGCCGCCCCTGTTGCTGGATCGGAGCCTGGACCGCTCTCGCCCGGGAGTCCTGAATCATTCATAAAAAAGTTCGAAAAGATTTCTGAAAGACGGTTAAGATAACCAGAGTTGCCGAGTTACACCTTTGGTCCATTCCGCCTCCACAGCGAGGCGGCGATCCTTTTTCGTCGCGGCGAGCCGGTCGCTCTTGGGCCGCGCGCCGTGGGGTTACTGCGCGTGCTGGTGGAACGGCGCGGTGTCCCCGTATCGAAAGATACGCTGATGGAGACGGCATGGACCGGGCTCGCCGTCGAGGAGAGCAATCTCCCCGTGCAAATTGCCGCGCTGCGGCGAGTGCTGAGCGAGGCGCCCGGCGGGGACCGCTGGATCGAGACTTTGCCTCGCCGCGGCTATCGCTTTGTAGGGCCGGTCGACGCGCAAGACGAAAAAGTTGTCTCCGGCCTCGCAGAACACACGGACAAACCGTCGCTCGCGGTCCTGCCGTTCAACAATCTCAGCGGTGACCCGGAACAGGAATATTTCGCCGACGGCATGGTCGAGGAGATCATCACCGCCCTCTCGCGCATCCGTTGGCTGTTTGTCACTGCCCGTAATTCGACCTTCACCTACAAGGGCCAGAACGTCGACGTGAAGCGGGTCGGCCGCGAACTGGGTGTCCGTTACGTGCTCGAAGGCTCGGTTCGCAAAAACGGCAATCGGGTGCGCATCACCGCTCAGCTGATCGACGCCGGCACCAGTGCGCATTTGTGGGCCGATCGCTTCGACGGGCCACTGGAAGATGTCTTCGATCTTCAGGACAAAGTCGCTTCGAGCGTTGCCGGGGTCATCGAACCCACCTTGCAGGCGGTTGAAACGGCACATTCGGCCGGCCGGCCGACAGACGACCTCACCGCCTACGACCTTTATTTGCGCGCTCACGCGATGGTCTGGTCGTCGGCGCGCCAGATCCCTGAGGCGCTCGATCTTCTCGAGCGTGCGATCACGCGCGATCCGTGCTACGGACCCGCTCTCGCCTGGGCCGCGTTTTGCTGTTACCGGTTGCTTCTTGACGGTCGGAGCGATGCTCCGGCGATCGATCGTCTGAAGGGTATCGATTTCGCCCGACGAGCCCTCGAGGTTGGCGGAGACGATCCGGGCACTCTGGCGAATGCCGCCCAATCACTCGCCTATTTCGGCGAGGATATCGGCGCCATGATCGCCTTGGTCGATCGTGCCCTCGCATTCAATCCGAATTTTGCACGCGGTTGGCACAGCAGCGCCGCCCTCAGGCTGAACGCAGGACAGCCCGATACTGCGATCGCGCATGTCGAGGCCGCGCTGCGGCTCAGCCCAGGCGCCCGGGTGGGTACGTCGCTCACAGTAATGGGCGCGGCGCATTTTTTTGCGCGGCGCTTCGATGAGGCCGTGTCGAAACTACTCGTCGCGATCCAAGAGGATCCGAGCTTCCCGGTGCCGTATCGCTATCTCTGCGCCTGTTATGCGCATATGGGACGCCTCGCCGAGGCGCGAGAAATCCTAGCCCGCCTACGCGCCATCAGCTCTATCTTGATCCCGGATGCCGGCTATATGCGGAATTCCGAGCATCGCGACCTCTTCCTGTCCGGCTTGCGGCTGGCGAGCGCCGCATATAGTGGAATCACAGCGCCCCCGCTGCGGGTCGATCCCCCACACGACCCCCTGCTGAGCCAGCATCATGAAGCCGAACGTCGCCAAATTACTGTCCTGCACTGTGAACTGGCCGGGGGGGCGCCGGAAGCGGACGGTGTGTCTCTTGAAGACCTGCGCGAGGCGGTCCACGGCTTTCAGCGCTGCGTGTCAGACGCGGCGAATCGGCACCAAGGGTTTGTGTGCAGGGTGCTTGGCAACAGCGCGCTTGCCCTGTTCGGTTACCCGGAGGCTCACGAGCGCGACGCCGAGCAAGCGATCCGCGCGGGTCTCGAATTGTGCGCGGCGGTCAGGACCCTGCGACCCGACGGAGACGCGCCGGTGCACTGCCAAGTGGGGATTGCGACCGGCATGGTCATCGTCGGAGAACCCTTGGGAACCGGGGAGACTCGGGGCGAAGGCATGGTCGGTGACGCACCAAGCCGGGCCTCGCGGCTGGCGCTATCGGCCCAGCCCGACATGCTGGCGATCGATCCTGCGACCCGGCGCCTGATCGGCAACCTGTTCGAGTGCCGCGAACTCGGCGCCCTCGAAGCCGCCGGCGGCGGCGCGCCGATCCGCCGCTGGCAGGTGCTGAAAGACAGCATCGTCGAGAACCGCTTCGAGGCATTGCGCGGATCGGCGCTGGCCCCGCTGGTTGGCCGCGACGAGGAGCTCGACCTGCTGCTGCGGCGCTGGGCGCGCGCCAAGTCAGGGGGCGGACAGGTTGCGCTAGTTTCCGGTGAGCCCGGCATCGGCAAGTCGCGCACCGCCGCGGAACTGGAGATGCGGCTCCGAGCCGAGCCGCATGTCCGCCTGCGGTACTTCTGTTCTCCCTATCACCAGGACAGCGCACTTTTCCCGTTTATCGAGCAGCTCGCGCACGCGGCGGGGTTCGCCCGCGAGGATACGCCCGCAGGCAAGTGGGAGAAGCTCGAGGCGCTGCTCGCCCACGCCGCGCCGCCCGACGAGGATGTGGGTCTCCTCGCGGATCTGTTGTCGTTGCCGGGGTGGCATCCTCTGCCGAGCCTCAGTCCGCAGCAGAAAAAGGAGCGGACCTTGGAGGCGCTGATCCGGCAAGTCGAGGGTTTGGCGCGCCACCAACCGGTCGTCATGGTCTTCGAGGACGCGCATTGGATCGACCCGACCTCGCGTGAACTGCTCGATCTGATGATCGAGCGTGTCCGCAGCCTGCCGGTGTTGCTGATTGTGACGTTCCGTCCCGAGTTCGAGCCGCCCTGGACCGGGCAGGAGCAGGTCAGCGCATTGGCGCTCAATCGCCTCGACCGCAATGACCGTACCGTCTTGATCGAGCAGATCGCCGATGGCAAGCGGTTGCCCAACGAGGTCATCGCCCAGATCATCGACCGCACCGACGGCGTGCCGCTGTTCATTGAGGAATTGACAAAACACATATTGGAGAGTGGTCTGCTGCGCGAAGAGACGGACCACTGGGTGCTCGATGGTGCGCTGCCGCCGTTCGCGATCCCGGCGAGTTTGCATGCCTCGCTGCTGGCGCGGCTCGATCGCTTGGCATCGGTGCGGCATGTGGCGCAGATCGGCGCGGCGATCGGCCGCCAGTTTCCCTATGCTTTGCTGCATGCTGTCTCCCGCTTGCCCGAATACGAATTGCAGGCGGCCCTGACGCGCCTCGTTGCGTCCGAGCTAGTGTCGCAGCGCGGCGTTCCGCCCGATGCTGTCTATCGCTTCAAGCATGTCCTTGTTCAGGACGCGGCGCACGGCAGCCTAATGCGTAATGCCCGACAGCGATTGCACGCACAGATCGCCGAAGCATTCGAATCGACTTCCCCCGAGCTCATAGAAAGCCATCCAGAGCTTCTCGCCCAGCACTACGCCGAAGCCGGCCTCGTCGAAAAATCCGTCAGGTATTGGGGCAAGGCCGGTCACAGCTCCGTTGCCCGCTCGGCGATGGCGGAAGCGGTGGCGCAATTTCAAAAAGGATTGGACCAGCTGACGCTGCTGCCTGACATTCCTGACCGCCAACGACAGGAACTCGAATTTTACAGCGCCCTAGGAGCAGTTTATCAAGTTCTCGTGGCGACGGCTGCACGGGAAGCTGGCTACGCATATGGTCGCGCGCGCGAGCTATGGGAACGGCTGGGATCACCCCCAGAGTTCTTTCAGGCGCTCTATGGGCAGTCTCGCTATCATAGGTTCCGTGGCGAATTCGATCTGGCGCAGCGCGCGGCTGAGGACTTGCTGCGTTTGGGCAATGACCGCGACGCCTCTGCCGCGCTTGTCCTGGGTCACAACGCCTTTGGGGTAAATCTGATGTTTATCGGCCAGTTTGCGCCGTCCCGCTCGCATCTGGAAAAGGCGCTTGCGTTTTATGATTTGGTCCCCTGCGATTTGCTTGTCGTTGAGGCCGAGTTCCACCCCCATGTCGGCTCACTGGCATATTTGGGGATGAGCCTCTTCTGCCTTGGCTTCCCCGATCAGGCGGCGGAACGGTGCAATGCTGCGCACGCTGAAAGCCGGAAGTTAGCTCATCTGCCCTCTCTTGCAGTCAGCTTGGCGATCGCTACCAGACTGCTGTCGCTCCTCGGAGATGATGCAACCCTGGATAAGTGGACTGATGAGCTGATTGCGCTAGGAGCCAAACAGGGTTTTCCCTATTGGAGTGCCATAGCAACGATCTATCGCGGGTGGGTGAAGGTCAAGAGCGGTGATGTGACGGCGGGAATGTGTTTCCTGCGCCGCGGTTTGAACGCCTTCCGACTCACCGGGACTAAGGTGCAGGTTCCGTATTTTACCGCCCTCCTCGCCACAGCGTGTGAAATCGCTGGGC
>CAVXLL010000005.1:0-49259 GCA_963762575.1 uncultured Alphaproteobacteria bacterium
ATAGGGCAAGGCCGCGGGCGAGTTCGTCGATTTGCAGACTGGTCGGATTGCCGCCCTCCGGAAAGGACCGCACCGCGTGGGTGTTGCGGATCAGCCCATGCGTCAGCCCGCCTAAATAGCCGGAGATCAGGATCGGGACCCAATTCCCGACGGCCTCCCGCCAGGGCTGGTCTTTCAGCTCCTTCCGAAAGAACTCCAGCCAATCCGTTGTTCGCGCGTTCGAAGCGCCGGCTGAAGGAGACTGTGGGGCGCCTATATTGAAAAGCGACGTGCCGATGCGGGCGCGCCGGCTGAGCCGCAGCGAAGCTTAGGTCTGCTCGATTGCGGCGTCGGGCTGGCCCGCCCATTGCCGGATGAGGCCGCTGACATACCACTTTTGCGCGAAATTCGGGTTGAGCGCCAAGGCACGCTCGACTAACGCAATCATGGCACCGATGTCCTCGCCGAAATAGGCCAGCGCGAGAGCGGCATTCGCCAGAATGCCCGGGTCGTCGCCGGCGACCTCCAGGGGCTCGCCTGGCCAAATCGGCGCCCTTCAGACGGTCCGCCTCCGGATCTTCGCTCCGATTGTCATGGACCAGCCGAGCACAGCAGTTCGCGGCCCAGGCGTGGGCGGGCCCGTAGCGCGGATCACGCGCGATCGCCTGTTCTAGCGAGAAGCCGGCGAGATGGGTCAGCGGATAGCTCTGCCAGCTCGTGCCGCCATTCTGCTCGTCGAAATGCGCGTCGCCGTCGGTAACAAACTTCAAGCCTGGCGGTCTCCTGCGCGCGGAGATAGACCGAAACGGCGTCTTCGTACTGCTCGCGATAACACAGGTTCATCATCGCCTCAAGAAAGCTTTGTGAACCAAGGCCCGCGGTGTACCAGCTCGGCCGCGGCAGGGATCCGATGATCGAGGTCGGCAGGGTAATCCCGGCTGATGCTTTGTCCATGACACCTCCCTTTCTGGTGCTTGCCGATTGCGGCAAGCGGGCGCATTTTTATCAAAGACTGCTAGGAGGCGCTCTTGACCATCGTCCTCGACCACACGATCGTCCCGGCCCGCGACAAGGAAGAGTTGGCACGGTTGTTCGCCCGGATCTTCGGCCTCGAATACCTGGGGCCGGTCTCGCATTTCGCTCCGGTACGGATCAACGAGACATTGACCATCGATTTCGACAATTGGGACGGCTTCGAGCGGCACCACTATGCCTTTAAGGTCAGCGAGGCGGAGTTTGACGGGATCTTCGACCGGGTCCGCGGGGAGGGCCTTACCTATGGCAGCGGGCCGCGTTCCGCGGAGAACATGGAGATCAATCATCGCAACGGCGGGCGCGGGTTCTATTTCCGCGAGCCGAATGGTCACCTGCTCGAAGTGCTGACCGCCTAGGCCCCGCCTTTGATTACACTCGAACGAAGGGATAGATCATGTCGCAGACTGTCGATCAGAGGCCGCCGGTGGCGGTGGGCCATGTCCGGCTTCCGACCACCGATGTCGCCGCTGCCGAGCGGTGGCTCCAATCCGTCGGCCTGCGCCCGATATTCGCCGACGACGGCCTCGCCGTTCTCGAGCTTCGCGGCGGCACGCATGTTGTCGTCCGGAAGTCGGAACAGCCGCCGGCGACCGGTTCCGCCGCGCCCTTCGACCTGATGGTGGACGATATCGAGGCGGCGCGCGGCGATTATGCAGCGAAAGGCCTCGGGCCCTCCGACATCAGCAGGGGCCGGATCCACAACTCCTTCCACCTCACGGGACCGGACGGGTACGACTTCACGGTCACCTCGTCGCATGCGGGGGGAAGGGCCGTCTAGGCAGCTGTCGCTGGCCTCTCCGCGACTTGCTCGGGTGGCGCAAGGATTCGTTCAGCCTCTTCCAGCCGAACGAGGATTTCTCGCGCCCGGCGCAAAGCGCGGTCGGGCCGCAGAAACACCTCGCGATACCCGTCGTCAGGGTAGTCGAACATCGCTTGCTGCTTTTCGAGCGCCCAGCGGTCCTCGGCGATAACGGCGGGAAAGGTTTCCATGAAGCGCCCGACCGCCGATCTCGTCGGGTCGGATTTGCATCTCTGCCCGGCCGGCATGTTGATGATCAGCCGCCACACGTGGTTGCGCCGGTCGACCGGCGTGTGGGTGTGGACGATGACGTAGCCGCGCTCGGCACTCTTGTCGCCATGGCGGCCCGCCGGCCACACGCGCATCTCCACGCGGGTTACCGCCGGGCTCAGCATGTAATGCGTGTGGTCACGATCGACGATGTCGTATCCGAGGTAATCTTCGAGAAAGGGCGGCTGCCGATAGCCGCGGGCCTCGCGGATGGTCCCGACGTAAGGGTTGCCGTCGCGGGTCCCTTCGTCGAGCGTGACTGAGATGCGGCTGTTCTCGACATCGCCGATATTGCCGTCGTGCAGCGGGTAGAAATGCGAGATGTCGAGCAGGTTCTCGATCAGCAGCAGCGAGTTGGCGGGCACTGCCATCGGCCCGGTATCGGCCGTTTCCCATGCGGGGTCGGCAATCTCCGGCAGGCGCGGCGGCCGGACGGCCTCGGCTTTGGCCGGATCGCCGGTCCACACCCAGACGAGCCCGTCCTGCTCGATTACCGGAAACGGACGCAGCCGCGCCTGCGGCGGGATGCGGCCGTCGGGATGCGACGGCACCCGGACGCAGCGGCCGGCGGCGTCGTAGCACAGGCCGTGATACGCGCATTCGAGCAGGTCGCTTTCGATCAGCCGCCCCTCTGACAGCGGCATCCGCTTGTGGCAGCAGCGCTCGTCGAAGGCGACGACAACCCCCGTCGCGGTTCGCCACATGACCAGCGGCTTTTCCGCGATGACCTGACCCTGCAGCTGCTGCGGCGGGAATTCGTGCAAAAGCCCGGCGACGTACCAAGCGTTTTTTACGAGGACGTCGGCGCCCATGATCTGCATCCTTCGAAAACCCGTCGATCGCAGGATGAGTTGCTTACCCCGACCGGTGTCAACAGTATTTCACTTTTCTGGAGTTGGCCGCGGGGCTTGCATCGCGTTACAGTCCGTTGACAGCTCTAGAGTAGCTCATGGCGAGATTTCGAACCCTTGACGACATCGATGTGCACGGCAAGCGGGTGCTGTTGCGCGCTGATCTGAACGTGCCCGTCAAGGACGGCGTAGTAACCGACGCGACCCGCATCGAGCGACTCGCCCCGACCATCGAGGCATTGATCGGCAAAGGCGCCAGAGTCGTCGTCATATCGCATTTCGGGCGCCCGAAGGGTAAGCCTGACCCGGCCTTCTCGCTGCGGCCGCTGGTCGGGCCGTTGGAAGACGCGATTGGCGGCGGCAAGGTGACCTTCGCCGCCGACTGCATAGGCGAGGAGGCCAAGCGCGCGGTCGCCGCACTCCAGCCCGGGCAGGTCGCGCTCTTGGAAAACCTGCGCTTCCACAGAGGCGAGGAGGCGAACTCCCCCGATTTTGCCTGGGCACTGGCCGAACTGGGCGATGTCTATGTCGACGACGCATTCTCCGCAGCGCATCGCGCGCATGCTTCGATCGAAGCGCTCGCGCATCTGCTGCCGGCTGCCGCCGGCAAGCTGATGGAGGCCGAGCTCAACGCGCTGACCGCTGCTCTCGACAAGCCGGCGCGGCCGGTGCTTGCCATGATCGGGGGTGCCAAGGTGTCGACAAAGCTCGACCTGTTGCGCTTCATCATCGGGAAGGTCGAGCTCCTGGCGATCGGCGGAGCGATGGCAAACACCTTGCTGTTGACCCTAGGGAAGGAGATAGGCCGTTCGCTTTGCGAGCGCGACATGGCCGAAACGGCGCGCCAGGTGCTTGCTCTCGCCAGCCAACGGAACTGCCGCGTCATTCTTCCCGAAGATGCCGTCGTCGCCTCCGAGCTGGCAGCCGGGGTCATGACCCGCGAGGTCGCGATCGATATGGTGCCGCACGATGCGATGATCCTCGATATCGGAACAAGAACCGTGGCGCGCATCGGCGCCGCCCTCGACGAGGCTCGCACTCTCGTCTGGAACGGACCGCTCGGCGCTTTCGAGACAGCCCCTTTCGGTCGCGGGACGGCCGCGGTTGCCAAGCAAGTCGCTCAATTGACGCTCGCCGGAAAGTTGCTCAGCGTCGCCGGTGGCGGGGACACCGTCGCGGCGCTTGCCGCGGCGGGAGTGATCGACGAGCTGTCCTATGTCTCGACCGCGGGCGGGGCCTTTCTCGAATGGCTGGAAGGCCGCGAGCTGCCCGGAGTCGCGGCACTCAGCGACGCCTCCAGAGGAGCCAACAAATGAAGGCCTCGGATGTGATGACCCGCAACGTGGTCACGGTCGGACGGGAAACATCGGTGGCGCAAGCCATCCGGCTGATGCTCGACCACAATATCAGCGGGTTGCCGGTCTTGCGCGACGGCAAGGTCGTCGGGATTCTGACTGAAGGCGACCTCCTGCGCCACAGCGAGACGGGTACCGAAAGGCATCGGCCGCGCTGGCTCGAAATCTTGATGGGGCCCGGCCGGATGGCCGGCGAGTATGTCAGGACCCACGGCCGCAAAGTCGAAGAGATCATGACCACCGATGTGATCAGTGTGGCCGGGGACGTGCCGCTCGACGAAGTAGTCGGGTTGATGGAACGCCGCCGGATCAAACGTGTGCCCATCATCGAGGGCGACGTGCTGGTCGGCGTTGTCAGCCGCCTGGACTTGCTTCGTGCCCTATTGCGCGCGATCGAGGCGCAGCGTTCCGAGCACCGCAGCGACGACGACATCCGCGAACATATCCTGGCCGAGCTGGCGAAGGCTGCATGGGTTCCGAAAGACGGGCTCTCGATCTCAGTGAAGGACGGCGTCGTCGATCTCAACGGTGTCATCCTCGAGGAGAAGGAACGGAAGGCGCTGCGTGTTGTCGCCGAGAACGTTCCGGGAGTGAGTGCCGTCGAGGACCATCTCGTCTGGATAGATCCGGTTTCCGGGACCGTCTTCGATTCCCCACAGGATCAGTGAACGCCCACACACCGATAATCGAGAGGAGACATCTATGCGTAGTTTTGCACTGGGATTAGTTGCTACTTTGGCTCTTGCTGCTGGGTTGCAGGACGCGGGGGCGACGCCATCGCTGCAGAACAGCGATCCGGCCACCCATGTCTCACAGAGTTTGGTCCTGGTTAAACATCATTGCGGCAAGGGCCAGTACTGGGTCGCCGCCGGTTACGCAAAGCACGGCAAATACCGGGCTGCCCACTGCGCCCCCAGATGATCAGGCGGCGCTGATCCTCGGACGGTGAACTGCCGCTGTCGACTGGGCTGTCTCGATCGCGTGCAGGACACGATGTAGATCGGAAAAACGGAACGGCTTTTCGAGCAACGGCGGCGGCCGAGACACTTGGTCGGGGAGAAAATCGCGCCCACTCAAGGTGAAGGTGGGAATACCGAGCGCAGAGCAGCTTCTGCTCAACGTGACCCCTTGCTCGCCGCGCAGCATGAGGTCGGTGACCAGCACATCGATCGGCGAGGTTGCCAGCCAGACCTCCGCCTCGACGATATTCTCGCACGCGACGACATCGTGGCCGAACTCGTTCAAAATGCCTGCGATCAACCCGCGAATTGCTCGATCAGGTTCGGTCAGAAGAATGCGCGCCATCGCCTTGGTTGATCTCACGAATCCATGCTAGGGTCATCGAACCTCTTATGGTTTAAGAACGCGTTAAAGACACTTGCGGCTCCGGTGTCACGGCGCGGGAGGGCTCGATGCGGCCTGCGGTGAAGCAAAGCGGTGCGGCCTGCGGCGCGGAAATCGGCTTCGATCTCTCGCAGGACATCGACGATCCGACATTCCGCCAGATCGAGCGGATCTTCCACGACAATATTGTCGTCGTCTTTCGCGGACAGCAGCTGACAAACGAGCGGCACATCGAGTTCAGCTCTCGGTTCGGAGAGCTCGAAACCCACATCGTCAAGAAATATCTGCTCCCCGGTTTTCCGCAGATCCTGCGGATTTCCAATACCCGCGACGAGGCCGGCGAGCATATCGGCTTGGCGGATGCGGGCTTCACCTGGCACACGGACACCTCCTATCGCCGCCGGCCGAGCCGCTGCTCGCTGCTCTACGCCAAGGGGGTGCCATATCGCGACGGTGAACCGCTCGGCGACACGGTCTTCGCGAACACGATCGCCGCTTACGAGGCGTTGCCGGAATCAATGAAGCAACGCATCGGCGGACTGAAGGCAATCCACCGTTATTCGGCCCGCCGGCGGGTCGCCGACAGCCCGCGCCCCAAGCTCACCGCGGAGCAGCTCGCGGAAACCCCTGACATCACCCATCCGATTGTCCGCACCCATCCCTATACAGGCCGCAAATCGCTTTACGTCACGGCCGGCGAGTGCGCCGGGATCGATGGCATGCCGGAGGACGAGGCGATCGACGTGATCGCCGAACTGGATGCCCATTGCGTGCGGCCCGAATTTCTTTACCGCCACAAATGGCAGGTCGGAGATTTATTGATGTGGGACAATGCCACATCTATGCACGTGGCGATCTGCGATTATGCACTGCCGCAGCGCCGCCTGATGCATCGCACGACAGTCATCGGCACGGTCCCCTTCTAGCGTGAGAACGAGAGATGTTCTCGGAAATGCGCCGCGCCGCCATGACCCCGGTTTGGATCGCCCAGCTGGCGACCGGGACAAAATCCTTTGAGCGCAATGCCGTCATCGGCAGCCGGCGCCTCAATGAATGGGGCCTCCATGCCGCCCGCGTCGGGCTCGCCTACCGGCTGGCGCAAGCTCGCCGCCGCAAGCTCGCCGGTCTCGTCTCCGAGGAGGACCGAACGGCGTTTGACCGGGACGGTTTTGTGCTCCGCCCGAACTTTCTGCCGGACGATCATTTCGCGGCGCTGGTCGCCCAGGTTCGGGCCTATCGCGGTCCGCTTCGGGAGATCACCGAAGGCGACACAATCATGCGCAAGATCGCGCTCGACGGACGGGCCCTCGCCGCGCTCCCCGCGCTCGGCGCAGCACTGCAGTCGAGACAATGGCGCGGGCTCATTCGCTACGCCGGCAGCCGCGATGCCGAGCCGGTGGTCTGGGTGCAGAGCATCCTACGCCATGCCTGCGCAGGCCCGGCCGATCCGCAGACATTCCTCCACGCCGACACCTTTCATCCGACCGTGAAGGCGTGGCTGTTTTTGACCGACGTCGCCGAGGATGCCGGGCCCTTTACTTACGTTCCCGGCTCGCATCGGCTGACCGATCAGCGGCTCGAGTGGGAACGGCGGACGAGTTTTTCCGCTCGCCTTTCCCCGAATGCCGAGGACCGGGAAGGGTCCTTCCGCATCGACCCCGCCGAGCTCGCGTCCCTTGGCCTTCCGCAACCGCGTAGCTTCGCGGTTGCGGCCAACACGCTGATCGTCGCCGACACCTTCGGCTTCCACGCGCGCGGCCCGAGCGAGCGCCCGTCGTTGCGCGTCGAGATCTGGGCCTACGGCAGGCGCAGCCCGTTCCTGCCGTGGGCGGCGCTCGTCCCATGGACGACGAGCGCGTTGGGACGGCGCAGCGTCTGGTCGTGGAAAGTCGGCGACGCCCTAGAAAAGGCCGGGGTGAAGAGCAATCGCTGGCGGGCCCGCACCGGCGTATCGGCTTTCGATCCGTCTTCGGGGTAATCCGTTCAAAAATATTGCGCCAGATTGGCATGTATCCGGACCAATATCGAGGTGTCCGGCGACGGCGGCTCAAAAGTCTTCCCGGTAATTCTTTCGTAGGCGTCGATATAGATCCGAGCGGTCTCGAGGATGACGTCGCTCGGGATCTCCGGTATCGGGTCGCGGTAGGGGTCGCAGCGAGCGCTCACCCAGCGGCGCAGGTAATCCTTGTCGAGCGTATCTGGCGGCTCTCCACCTGCGAAGCGGCGGTCGTAGGTGTCTCCAATCCAATACCGGCTGCTGTCCGGCGTGTGAATTTCATCGGCGAGGATGATCCGTCCGTCTCGGCAGACACCGAATTCGTATTTGGTGTCGACGAGGATCAGACCGCGTTCGGCGGCGATGGCGCGACCTCGCGCGAACAGCGCCATTGCCAGCTCGGAGACATTTCGCCACTGCTCTCCTGTCAGCAGGCCACGAGCGACGATCTGATCCGGCATCACCGGCTCGTCGTGCTCTCCCTCGGCCGCTTTAGTGGTCGGCGTAAGGATCGTCGCCGGCAGCTTCTGGTTCTCGCGCAGCCTGTCGGGGAAATGGATGCCGTAAATTTCCCGCCGGCCTGCCCGGTACATCGGCCAGATCGAGGTGCCGGTCGTGCCGGTGAGGTAGTCGCGGACGACGATTTCGACCGGCAGGATGTCCAGCCGCCGACAGACGACGACATTAGGGTCCGGATATTCGATGACGTGGTTGGGGCAGATGTCGCGCGTCTCGTCGAACCAGAATCGCGCGATTTGCGTCAGCACCTGACCCTTGCAGGGGATCGCCGTCAGGATCCGGTCGAAGGCGCTCAGCCGGTCGGTTGCAACGATGATCCGGCGACCGTCGGCTAAGTCGTAATTGTCGCGAACCTTCCCCCGGTAATGGTTTGGCAGTTCGGGGATCGTGGCGTCGGCCAAAACATTATCGAGTTGCGCCGCAAGAACCTCCTTAGACACCGCGCGATCGGGGATCCGTTATCGGTGACCGCCACCCCCGCCGCCGCCGTGAAAGCCGCCGCCGCCATAACCGCCGCCATGGAAGCCCCCAGCGTAACCGCGGCCACCGTAACCGTAACCACGTCCGTAACCGTAACCGCGTCCGTAGTAACCGCGACCACCCCACCAGCCGCGTCCGCCCCAGCCCCAACCACCCCAGCCCCAACCACCCCAGCCCCACCACGGGTAAGCGTAGGCGTAATAGGGATAGTAGTATGGATAATACGGGTAGGGGTAGCCATAGCCATAGCCATAACCTGGGTATGCCGCCCCGTAGTACTGCGCCTCGGCCTGCGGCAGCGTCGCTCCAAAGGTCAGCACAGCGGTCGCGAGAACCGCCCCGGCAAAAGCGACGCGCCGGAACCAGTTTTGCTTGGCGCGAACGAACATTGCTGCCTCCAATCGCTCAAGGCCTAGAACGGAAGATAACGCGCTATATGGATATGCGATTCCGCGCGGCAATGTCCCCGAGATTTTGGAGCGAGCATGGGATCGGACGTAGAGCGTGACGAGGCGAGGCTCGATTCGCCGGGGTTGGCGCAAGGATGCCGCTGGTGCGCCTAATGGCAGTGCCGGCGGACGCCAACCCGAACGGTGACATCTTCGGTGGCTGGCTGCTCTCGCAAATGGATCTCGCCGGCGGCGCGGTGGCCGCGCAACGGGCCGGGGGCCGTTGCGCGACGGCGGCGGTCTACGGCATGGTGTTCCATGAGCCGGTCTTTTGTCGGAGACGAGGTCAGCTGTTACGGGGAACTCGTGAAGATCGGGCGCACCTCGATGACGGTGCTAATCGAGGCGTGGCGGCGCCATCTTCCGTCGGACGAGGCGCGCAAGGTTACCGAGGCGACCTTCACCTATGTTGCGATCGGCGAGAACCGCCGGCCGCGCCCGCTGCCATTGGTGCACGCACCGTAGCCGCTGCCGCTGCGGGGGCCATCTGCTCGAAGGTGCATTGGCCTGGCGCCTTGTCGGGCCGCCAGCGTAAGAGCCGGGTACCGTGGCGGAACCGACCGCCGGTGACATGATCGTAGCGAACTTCGACCACCAATTCCGGTCGCAGCGGTTGCCACTCGCCGGAGCGCTCGGTGCTCCATCGGCTGGGGCCTCCCGGCGCGTTGCCGGTAAAACCAGGTGGCATGATCAGCGCTTCGAGCTGTCCCGTCAGCGCTTTGCGGTCAAAGTCGTGCAATGTCGCGGTAAACCCGACATGATCGAGCTTGCCCTCATTGTTGTAGAGGCCGAGCAGCAGCGAACCGACGAGGCGCGAGTTGCGCTCGTGGCGGAAACCGCCGACCACGCAATCCGCCGTGCGTCGTTTCTTGACCTTGAGCATGGCGCGCTTGCCGGGCTCGTAAACGCCGTCGAGCCGCTTGGCGATCACACCGTCCAGTTCGCCGCCGCTCACCTCCAGCCATCCCCGCGCTTCCGCGATGTCGCGTGTAAAGGGTGAAAGCCTCACGGCACCTTCGGGGCCGATCGAACGAAAAAAATTATCGAGAGCCGTACGGCGTTGCGGCAGCGGCGTTTGCAACAGGCTTTCGCCGCCGGGTGTCGCGAGCAGGTCGAACAGGATCAGGACGGCCGGTGTGTCGGCGGCGAGCTTTCTGATACGGCTCTCCGCCGGGTGCAGCCGCATCTGCAGCGCGTCGAACGAGAACGTCTCACCGACCGGGATGGCAAGCTCGCCGTCGAGGACGAAGCGGCTCGGCTCCAACCGCCGCAACACCGCTGCCATTTCCGGGAAGTAGCGCCCCAGCGGCTTTCCCGATTTGGCGCGCAGCTCCACCTCGTCTCCGGCACGGAAGGCGAGACACCGAAAACCGTCCCATTTGGGCTCGAATTGCCAGTCCGGCCCCTCCGGCAGGTCATCGACGAGCCGCGCCTCCATCGGCGGCAAATCCAAAGGCAGCGGGAAGGCCGTCTCCGCGGCGCCGCCGCTTGTCATCAGGCCACCGCCGCGGGCTCGATCAATGACGGGTCTTTGTTGGTGACGTTCCCGACTCGCTTGTCGACCGGCCAGATGACCATGTCCTCGGCCGGATAAGGAACGAGCAGCGATTTCAGCCTTTCCGGATCGGCCGCGCTCTCGCCGAGCCATGTCGGCCAATTTTCCGGGGCGAGAATGACCGGCATACGGTCGTGCACCGGGGCGAGCAGGGCATTCGCGGCGGTCGTGACGATCGCAAAGCTGCGTACCCGCTCGCCGGCCGGCGATCGCCAGGTTTCCCAGAGGCCGGCCAGCGCCATCAGGCGCCGATCGGCGAGCCCGACGGCGTAAGGCTCCCGGTCCTTGCCGAGCTTTTTCCATTCGTAAAAGCAGTCGAACGGGACGAGGCAGCGCCGCCGCGCGAAGGCCTCGCGGAAGGCCGGCTTGGTATCGATGCCCTCGGCCTTGGCGTTGATGTTGGCGAAGCCGACCTTGATGTCCTTCGCCCAGAACGGCACCAGGCCCCAGCGCATCACATCCAGAGCGCGCTGCCCGGCCTTGGTGTCGTAGCGGACCACCGGCAAATCCTCAGTCGGCGCCGCGTTCCAGTTGGCCGGTATGTTCGGGGTCGGCCGCTCGGGCGGGATCGAAAAGGCCAGCTTGATCTCGCTGACATCGGAGGAGAGACGGGCCCGGCCACACATGCGCCGTTAGATGGCGCGCCCCGCCGGTCCCGGCAATCCTCTGACGTTACCCGCCCGGCCCTTCACGATGCCGGTCGGCTTCGCTATCGTTCCCCGCGCATCTTGGGGAACAGAGAATGACGACGAGTGCGAACGAGACCTTCGACTTCATCGTCACCGGCGCGGGATCGGCGGGTTGCGCCGTGGCCGGGCGGCTCAGCGAATCCGGGCGCTGGCGCGTGCTGCTGCTCGAAGCCGGCGGGCGCGACAGCAATCCGTGGATCCATATCCCGCTCGGCTACACGAAGACGTTCACCAACCCTCGGGTCAATTGGATGTTCGAGAGCGAGCCCGAGAAGGAGCTAAACAATCGCACCCTCTACCAGCCGCGCGGCAAGGTGCTGGGCGGCACCAGCTCGATCAACGGCATGGTCTATATGCGCGGCACCCCGGCCGATTACGACAACTGGCGTCAGCGCGGCTGCGAAAGCTGGGACTGGGACTCGGTATTGCCGTTCTTCAAGAAGGCGGAGGATCAGGAGCGCGGCGCCGACGATTTTCACGGCGTCGGCGGACCGCTGCACGTCTCGAACCCGGTGCGCTCGCCGCTCGGGGACGCGATGGTCGCCGCCTCGATCGAGGCGGGCATCCCAGCCAACCCCGATTTCAACGGCGCCCGGCAGGAGGGTGTCGGCTATTACCAGACGACGACCACCAACCGGCGGCGCTGGAGTTCGGCGCGGGCCTATCTGGGCCAGGCGCGCGGCCGTCAGAATCTGACCGTCGCGACCAATGCGCACGCCACCCGCATCCTGTTCGAGGGGGGCCGCGCGGTCGGTGTCGAATACCGTACGCCGGATGGGCCAAAGACGGCATGGGCGCGAGGCGAGATCATCGTCTCCGGCGGCGTCTACGGCTCGCCGCAGCTACTGCAGCTTTCCGGCCTCGGCCCCGCCGAACTCTTGGGCGAGTTCGGCATCACTGTGGTCCGCGACATGCCCGGAGTGGGCAAGAACCTGCACGACCACTTCAACACCTACCTGGTGTTCCGCTGCCCGCAGAAGATCACGGTCAACGACATGGCGATGAGCCCGGCACTGAAGCTCAAAGCCGCCGTGCAGTACGCGGTCAGCCGCTCCGGCCATCTGTCGAATGCCGGGATCTATGCCGGCGCCCTGGTCCGTACCGACCCGCGGCTGGAGCAGCCCGATCTGCAGATCAACATGTCGGGATGGAGCGCGATCGAGCGGCTCCGCACCGGGATCAAGCCGCACCCATTTTCGGCCTTCACGTTCAGCCCGGTGCATCTGCGTCCCGACGGCCGCGGTTGGGTGCGGATCAAGAGCCCGGACCCGCTTGCGCCGCCGGGGATCCAGTTCAATTTCCTCGCCAGCGATTACGATTTCCAGGCGCTGATCTACGGAATGCGATTGAGCCGTAAGATCGCGGCGCAGCCGGCTATGAAGCCGTTCGTGGCCGATGAGGTGCTGCCCGGCCCCGAGGTCGAGAGCGAAGCCGACATGATCGAGGAGATCCGCGTGCGCGGCGTCTCCAACCTGCACCCGGTCGGCACTTGCCGGATGGGGCGCGAGATCGACGCGGTCGTCGATCCGCGGTTGCGGGTCCATGGGATCGAGGGGTTGCGCGTCGCCGACGCCTCGATCATGCCGCAGGTTCCCGGCGGCAACACCAACGCACCCTCGATCATGATCGGCGAAAAATGCGCTGCCATGGTCCTTGAAGACGCCAAGGCGGCTTAGGGTTAAGAGAGTTTGCCCGGTACTGGAATATCCCAGATCTCCTCGGCGTATTCGGCGATCGCGCGGTCGGAAGAGAACCAGCTCATTCCGGCGATGTTGAGGAGAGCGGCCCGGCACCATTTCGCGGGTGACCGCCAAAGCTCGTCGGCGCCGCGCTGCGCCTCGCAAAAGGCGTCGAAATCGGCGGCCACCATATACGGGTCCGAATATCTCAGCATATTGGCCAATCCGGCGAAGCGGTGCGGGTCCTCGGGAGAAAAGCCGCCTGTTGCCACAGCGTCGAGGGCTGCCGAGAGGTCGGGTGAAGCGGCGATGGCCGCGGTAGCGTCGAGACCTCGCCGCCGTCGCTCCGCGACCCCTGCGGCGCGTAGGCCGAAAATAAAGACCTTGTCGTCACCGACATGCTCGCAGATCTCGATGTTGGCGCCGTCGAATGTCCCGATCGTCAGGGCGCCGTTAAGCGCCAGCTTCATATTTCCGGTGCCGGAAGCCTCCATCCCGGCGGTCGAGATCTGCTCGGAGAGATCGGCCGACGGGATGATCAGTTCGGCCAGACTGACATTGTAGTTCGGCAGAAACACGATCTTCAGAAGATTCCCGACCAAGGGATCGCTATTGACCACATTGGCGACATCATTGGCCAGCTTGATGATCAGTTTGGCGCGAGAGTAGCTCGGGGCTGCCTTTCCAGAGAATATTTTGACGCGCGGGACCCAGTCGCCGCCCGGGTCTGCGAGGATCGCACGATAGCGGGTGATCGCGTCCAATATATTGAGCAACTGGCGCTTGTATTCATGAATGCGCTTGATCTGCACATCGAACAGCGCGCCGGGATCGATGTTCAGCCCGAGGCGCTCCCGGACGATCCGGGCGAGCACTACCTTGTTGGCGCGCTTGACCGCGGCCAAGCGTTCCTGCAGCGCTCTGTCGTCGGCCTGATCGGCGAGGCGGCCCAAGGCCGCAGGGTCGTCGAGGACGCCGGCACCGCATGCCTCGCACAAGAGGCTGGTCAGCCCGGGATTGGCTTGGTGCAGCCAGCGGCGAAACGAGATGCCGTTGGTCTTGTTGACGATGCGGTTCGGATAGAGCGGGTGCAGATGACTGAACACGCTGGTGCGCATCAGCTCGGTGTGGAGCGCCGAAACGCCATTGACCCGGTGCGAGCCGATAAAAGCGAGGTGCCCCATTCTGACCCGTCGCCCGTCGCTCTCGTCGATCAGGGATATCTCGGTAAGCTGATCGTGGTCGAATTGACCCGTCCGCCTCGCCGCATCGAGGTGACGCGCATTGATCGCGTAGATAATTTCGAGATGCCGCGGCAGAAGGCGTTCGAACAACGGCACCGGCCAGCTCTCCAATGCTTCCGGCAACAGCGTGTGGTTGGTGTAGGCGAATGTCTCGACGGTGATCCTCCAGGCCTCGTCCCAGGGCACGTTGTGCAGATCGACCAGAATGCGCATCAGCTCGGCGATTGCCACGCTCGGATGTGTGTCGTTGAGTTGAATCGCTGCGCGTTCCGGAAGCGCATAAATGCTGCCAAAGGTTCGGGTGTGGCGCCGCACGAGGTCCTGCAACGAGGCGGACACGAAAAAATATTCCTGGCGCAGCCGCAATTCGCGGCCTGACGCCGTGTCGTCGCTCGGGTAAAGAATCTTGGAGAGCGCTTCGGCGCGCGCCTGCGGCGAGAAGGCGCCCAGATGATCGCCCTCGTTGAACACGGAGAGGTGCAGCGGATCGACGGCACGGGCGGACCAGAGCCGCAACGGATTGACGTGCCGCTCCCGCCACCCGAGGACCGGAGTATCGTAGGCGACCGCCTTGATCGTTTCTTCCGCATGCCAGACGCATTGCGAGCGGCCTTTGGGCAAAACCTTCTTCTCGACCCAGCCGCCGAAGTGGATGTCATAAATCACCTCGGGGCGTTCGAATTCCCACGGATTGCCGAAAGACAGCCAGTGCTCCGGATGCTCCTGCTGCCAGCCGTCCTTGATCACCTGCCGGAAAAGACCGTGATCATAGCGGATCCCATAACCGCAGCCGGGGATGCCGAGGCTCGCCATGCTCTCCATGAAGCAGGCGGCGAGCCGCCCGAGACCGCCATTGCCGAGGGCGGCGTCGGGTTCGGCGCCGCGCATCCGGTGCGGATCGACGCCGAGGTCTCCGAGCGCAACCTTGACGAGTTCGCTGCAGCGCAAATTGCCGGCCACATCATTGAACAGACGGCCGATCAAAAATTCCAGCGACATGTAATAGACGCGCTTGCTGCCCTTCGCCGCGCTGACGCGATCGACCGTCAGCCAGCGGTGAATGATTCGGTCGCGCAGCGCGAGTGCCGTCGAGACAAACCAATCCCGGTCGGTCGCGCTTGCCGCATCCTTGCCGACCGCCAAGGTCAGCTTGGCAAGGACGGTCGCCTTGAATTCCTCGATGTCCTGATCGCGCAACGGCGTGTCGGATAACGCGGATGGCAGGCGTGCCGCAGAATCACCCCCGCTAAAGTTCATCGGCATCCAATCGAGACCCCGTCAATTCTTGGTTATTTGCGATGGGCAGCGCAGGCCGTCATCGAAAAGGGAACCATAGCTAACCTCCGAACATCACCTGGGGGAACGCCCTGGGCTCTCTGAGGCAAAAACTATGCCCGAGGAGCACATGAGGACATTGATCCTCCCCCAAGATTAGGGAACGGTTATCGTCCCTGGCTATTCCCGCCGGCCTGGAGTTCCGCTTGCGCGCGGGAGTGATTATGATATGACAGTGCGGTTTGGCTGCGACATTCGCCGATTTATACAATGCAGTGCGAGAAGAAGGGTTAAGTCATCACCTTTGACGAGCGCCGTACGCAGCCATCGCCATCATTGCCGCACCTATTGCCATTGGCAATAGAATTGCTCTTCTTCGAAGGGTAGGGAATAGGGATGCGACCACACTGCCAGTCACAACAAGCATTCCACCGGCAGCCAAGAAATCTAACTCATCCCATTCTCGAAGTGCTCCGCCGACTACCATTCAGTATTCTCCTGCTAAGATAATCATCTCTGCGACAGGACTATAAGTCTGTCGAGGTTGTGGTTCAATGGGAGCCCGCCAATTGCCGTACAATGCTACGCAGGTAACGCAGGCGGGTCTTCGCGGAGGATTTCCTCGGCCAGGGTGTTGTCGACCGCTTGCTCGAACGGGGCGGCCTGTTTGACGAAGCGGGCGGAGATCAGCCCAGACCGGAGGCGTTCATAGCCGGCGCGTGGCAGGATCGGGTTGCGGCCCCAGATGCCGAGCGCGTGATAGCGGGCGATCGCGGCGCGCAGCAGCGGGGCCGTAACCGCCGGGAAGAAGGACTGCACCACGTTGGCGAGCGCTTCGGGCGGGCTGGCGTGGAGCCACTTCTGCGTCCGATAAAGACCTCGCACCACCTTCTTCAGCTCCTCACGCCGCGCAGTGAGCGTCGTGCGCCGGGCGTAGAAGCTCGTGTAGGAAGACGGCCCGCGGGTGGCGGCGGCATACCAGACATGGCCATCGCCGGCAGCGATCAGCTCTTCGGCAAAGGGCTGGAAAAGCTGCACGACGTCGAGCTCGCCGCGGCGCAGCGCCGCCGCGTTGTCGGCCATCGTTCTATCGGCGACCCGCGGCAATGCGTCCGGGTCGAGGCCGGCGCGACGCAGATCCTCCTGCAGACAGAGCCACGGGGTCGGAACTTCGCTGACCGTCGCGATCCGCTTGCCGTAGAGGTCGGCGAGCGTGAAATCCGGGCGCGGCGCTCGGCCGATCAGCATGAACGGGTCGCGCGTCACCGCCTCGCCAAAGCAGACGAGGTCGCAATCGGGCCGGCGGTCATAGATCTGGTTGACCCGCATCGGCCCTCCCCAGGCGACATCGACCGTGCCGTCGAACAGCCCATTTGGCGCTGCCCCCGGCTCAGGTGCGCTGACCAACCCACCTCCACCCCTTCCCTGCGGTAGGCGCCGAGCGCCAGCGCCGCGTAAAACGGAGCATAGAAAAACCGCGCAGCGTTTCCTGGAGCGCGATCGCCATTTTGGTCACTTCGCCGCGCACAGGATCCGCGCGGCGGCGTCGGCGAAGACCTGCGCGCCGAGCACGATGTCCTCTTCCTTGGTGTCCTCGGACCAGTGATGGCTGATGCCGCGGAGGCTCGGGATGAACATCATTCCCGACGGCATCCGGTGCGACAGGATCTGCGCGTCATGGCCGGCGGCGCTCGGCATGCGCATGTGCCTGCCCGGCGCGTGCCGTTCGGCGGCCGCCTCGATCTGATCCTGAAAGCCGGGATCCATCGGCCGCGGCTCGGTGCGCGCGATCGGCTCGATCGCGCACGCGCAGGGGCCGGCGCGGTCGGCTTCGGCGACCAGCTCGCTGCAAGGTCTTCTCGCAGCGCGGCGAGACGGTCGATGTCGGCGTCGCGGAACTGGACCATGCATCTCGGCGCGGCCGGGGACGACCGACGGCGCGTTCGGCTCGAGCAGCATGCGGCCGATCGTCCACACCGTGCGCGGGCCGGCGATCTCGGGAAAGCGGTCGTGGATGCGCGTCGCGAGCCGCACCATCGCGACCCCGGCATCCTTGCGCCGGATCATCCGCGTCGTGCCGGCATGGTTCTGCTCGCCGATCAAGCGCGACCCGGAAATTCCAGATGCCGACGATCGCCTCGACGACGCCGATGCGCAGCCCGGCCGTGTCGAGCGTGTCGCCCTGCTCGATATGCGCTTCGAGATAGCCGACATAGCGCGACGGGTCGACCCGCTCGCGCGGCCGGCCGGCAAACCCGGCGCGCGCCAGCGCCTCGCGCAGCGGCGTGCCGTCGTCGCGGCCTCGGGTCTGGTCGATCTCGTCCTCGCCGAGCGCGCCGATGAACGAGCGGCTGCCGAGATAATTGCCGTAATGGCCTTCCTCGTCGGCCCAGGCGGCGACCTCGATGCCGAGCCCGGCGCAATCCGGATCGGCGGCAAAGGCGCGGGCCAGTTCGAGCCCGTAGATCACGCCCAGCGCGCCGTCGAGCCAGCCGCCATAGGGCTGGGTCTCGCTGTGCGAGCCGACCAGCAGCCGGCGCCGCGCCCCGGGATCGCGGCCGATCACATTGCCGATGCCGTCGATCACCGGGTCGAGCCCGGCCTCGCGCAACTTGTCGGCGAGCCAATGCCGCGACGCGACATCGACCGGCGAATAGGTCGGGCGGTGGACGCCGGTCTTGTAGCGGCCGAATTCGGCAAGCCGATTGAGGTCGGCGACGACGCGCTCTCCGTCGATGGCTCGGCATGTTGTTTGCTCCTTTCACGGCCGTGGCGATCGGCCGAAGACTAGCCTAGGATCGCGGGCGACGGAAACCGCCTGTGGATAACTCGCGCATGCCCGATCCGCTCGCCGACCCCGCGTGGCGCTGCTCGGCTTTTCGATCGAGTGCAACAAATTCGCGCCGGTCGCGACCAAGGCGCACTTTCTCGCGCGCACCTATCTCGAAGGCGACGCGATCGTCGCCGAGGCGCGCGCGCCGACGCCGGGCATGCTGCCCGAGACGCCGGGTTTTGTCGCGGCAATGGACGCCTCGGGCCCGTGGACACCGGTCGGCATCGCGCTGGCGATGACCGAGCCCAACGGGCCGGTCGAGCATGCCTTCTTTGTCGAACTGCTCGACACGATCGAGCGCCGGCTGACGGCGGCGATGCCGGTCGACGCCGTCTATATCTGCTCGCACGGCGCGGGGTTGACGACCGAGGAGGACGACCCCGACGGGGTGCTGTTCGAGCTGGTGCGGGACATCGTCGGCCCCGACGTGCCGATCGCGGCGACGCTCGACCTGCACGCCAATGTCTCCGAGCGCATGGTGCAGTCGATCGACGCCTTTATCGGCTACCGCACCAACCCGCATCTCGACATGCGCGAGCGCGGCGCCGAGGCGGCCGCGGCGATCCGCGAGATGCTGGCCGGCGTCAAGCCGCAGCGCGCCTTTATCCGCCTGCCGATCGTGCCGCCGACGGTGACGATGCTGACCGCCGCCGGCCCTTATGCCGAGATGATCGATTTCGGCCAGCAGCCGGATGACCCCGGAGATCATGAACGTCTCGGTGATGGGCGGGTTTGCCTTTGCCGACACCGCCAAAAACGGGCTGACCGTGGTCGTGACCGCGCGCCGCGACAAGCGCGCCGCCGAGACGCTCGCCCGCGAAATCGCCGAACTCGGCTGGGCCAACCGGGCGCGTTTTTATCCGCGGCTGACCTCGCTCGACGAGGCGGTGGAGAAGGCGCTCGCGGTCGGGCGCGACCGCTCGCTGCCGGCGCTCGCCTTTGCCGACGTCGCCGACAACCCGGGCGGCGGCGGGCGCGGCAACACGACCTTTCTGCTGCGCGCCTTTACGAGGCCGGGGTCGGCGGCGCGCTGCTCGGCGTCGTTTTTCGACCCCGATCTCGCCGCCGAGGCGCACCGCCACGGGGTCGGCGCCGCGTTCGAGGCGCGGTTCAACCGATCGGAGACTACCAAGTTCTCCGAGCCCTGGGCCGCCCCGGCGACGGTCGTCGCGCTGACCGACGGCAAATGCGTCGGCCGGCGCGGCATCTACGCCGGGATGCGGCTCGAGCTCGGGCCCTGCGCCGCGCTCGCGGTCGGCGGGCGTCACGGTCGTCGTCATCTCGCACCGCGTGCAATGCGCCGACCCGATCTTTTTCGAGATGATGGGGCTCGACATCGGCCGGGCGCGTTCGGTCGTCGTCAAGTCGCGCGGCCATTTCCGCGGCGGCTTCGACGAGTTCTTCGGCCCCGACCAGATCGTCGAGGTCGATCTGCCCGGCCTGACCTCGCCGATGCTGAACCGCTTCGAATGGAAGCGGCTGCCGCGCCCGGTCATCCCGCTCGACGACAATGTCGAATGGGTCAGACCGTAGGTGCTAGCGACACGGCTTAGGCGGCGTCGTGAAAGATGATGCCGAGCGTGTAGCGCTGGCCGGAGCGCAGGCGGCTGACACCGTGGCGCATCGTCACCCGGTAGGGGCCGCGGGTGCCTTCGACCGGTCGATGGTGGACTGGGAAGATCACCGCCTCACCCTGCCGCAACGGCACGACTTCGCCCCGCGATTGCGCCCGCGGCCGCTGCTCGACGAGCAGGAACTCCCCGCCGGTGAAGTCCGCCTCCGGGTCACTGAGCAGCACCGTCAGTTGCAGCGGGAACACCAGATCGCCGTACAAATCCTGGTGCAGGCAGTTGTAGTCGCCGGGTCCGTATTTGAGCAGGAGCGGCGTCGGCCGCTCCTGGCCGGCTTTGTGGCATTGCTTGAGATAGGCGGCGAGCGACGGCGGAAACCGCCCCTCTTCGTTCAGCCGCTCCCGCCAGCGGTTGGCGATCGCCGCGAGATGCGGATAGATCGCCTGACGCAGCCTCTCGACCACGCTCGGCAGAGGGTACCTAAAATACTGATACTCGCCGCGGCCGAAAGCGTGCCGCTGCATGATCACGCGGCTGCGAAAAATCTCCTCCCGCGGGTAGAGCGCGGCGATTTCGCAGCACTCCCCCGTGGTCAGCAATGATGGCGTGATCGCGTAGCCCCGCTCGTCGAGCGAACCGGCGATTTCATGCCAATCGACCGGATCGGACGCGGGTTTCTCCTTAGGCTGCCGCCTCATCTGCCGTCTCCGGCGCGACTGCGGCGCGCTCCCGCGCGAGCAGCTCGCGTTTGCGCTCCAATCCCCAACGATAGCCGCCGAGATCGCCGTCGCTGCGGATCACGCGGTGGCACGGCACGATCAGGGCGAGCTTGTTCGCGGCGCAAGCCTGAGCTACGGCGCGAACCGCCCTGGGCTGGCCGAGGGCCGCGGCGATCTCGGTGTAGCTCGCCGTCTTGCCGAGCGGGATCTTCTGCAATGCGCGCCACACCCGCGCCTGAAACGCGGTGCCCTGGATGTCGAGCGGCAGGTCGAGGTTCCGATCGGGAGCGGTGATGAAATGCACGATCCGGTCGGCCCAGTCTTTGAGCCCGCCGTCTTCGGCGATCAGCTGCGCGGCGGGGAAGCGTTGCCGCAAATTGGCCTCCATGCTCTCGCGATCATCGGCGAGCGCAGTCATGCAGATGCCGCGCTCGGTCGCTGCGACCAACGCCCAGCCGAGAGGGGTCTCGACCGTGACAAAGCGGATCGTCTGCCCGACGCCGCCGCGCCGCCGCGCCCCGGGTGTCATGCCCAGCCCTGCCGGGGCCGAGTCATAGGCGCGCGAGCTCGAGCCGAACCCCGAGGCATAGATCGCTTCGGTGACCGGCTGACCGTTCTCGAGCTTGTCGGCGAGACGGCCGAGCCGATGGGTCCGGGCATAGTCGCGCGGGGTCGCGCCGGTGATCTGCTTGAAAACCCGGTGGAAATGAAAGGGGCTGATCCCTGCGGCATCGGCGAGCTCGGCGAGGCTCGGGATCGCGTCGCTGTTCCGCAACAACGCGCACGCCCTCTCGACCGCCGCGACATGCCGCGAAGCAGGAGTACCGTCAGTCGGCCGGCAGCGCTTGCAGGGCCGCAGTCCTGCCGCCTCGGCCGCTGCCGTCGTCTCGAAAAACATCGTATTCTTGCGCAGCGGCAGCCGCGATGTGCAGCCCGAGCGGCAATAGACCCCGGTCGTGCGGACACCGTAATAGAATTTGCCGTCCGCGGCGGCGTCGCGCCGCTCGAGCGCCGCCCAACAATCCTCGAAATCCAACATCTTCATCTCCTCCGCATATTGATGAGCCCCAAGATGGAGGAGAGGAGTGTCTCGCTCTACCCGCCGCTTGCTTTTTAATTCGGTTGATTCGCGTAGCGCTTGGGCAGCATCGCGTGGATGCCCTTGTTACCGTCGACCAATTGAGTCACGCGCATGTCGACGGCAAGGCTGCAGAACATGTAGGCGTCTTCCGGCGAGAGGCCGAGCCGCTCGCCGATCAGCGTGATCATCTCGCGCAACGCCGTCTTCGCCGCGTCGTCGAGGTCCTCGTTGAAACCCATCGTGATGTGGTGCGACGGCGTCTCAGCTCGCGGGAGGTCGAATTTCAGGTCCTTGCGCAACACCAGGCGGAAGGTACCGCAGAGCGCCGTTTCGAGCGCCGTCACACAGACCTCGCCGTCGCCCTGCACGCCGTGGCCGTCGCCGGCCGAAAACAGCGCTCCCGATGCCCACACCGGCAGGTACAACGTCGTGCCGGCGACCAGTTCCTTCAGATCCATGTTGCCGCCGAACTCGCGCGGCACGATCGAGGTTACCGCACCGTAAACCGGCGGCGGCGCCACCCCCATGACACCGAAAAACGGCGCCAGCTCGATCTCCGCCCCCCAGGGAACGGTGGCGATCCCGCGCTGGCGGTCGATCGCGGTGTGCCAGATCCGGCGGATCGGAAAATCTTCCGGCAGGGTGCCGGCGAGCGGTCTGATGCGCGTGTGCCCCCAATTTTGCCGTGGATCGATCGAGAGGATCTGGATTTCGAGCACATCGCCGGGCTCGGCGCCTTCGACCGCAATCGGCCCGGTCAGGATATGCGCGCCGAGCCGCGGCTCGAGCGCGAGCTGAATTGCCAGATGATCGGGCAGAATTTCGAATTTGCCTTCCTGCGGCAGCACATCGGGCCCGCCCGAGACGCAATCCATTGTCACCGTGTCGCCCGACGCGACGGTCAGCACCGGCTTCAGCCCGGCATCGAAAAAACCCCAGTGACAGGTCTCCGGGCTCGCCCGCAACACATGATGCTGCGACATCGACACACTCTCCTTTTTGCCGCCTACAGCTCCCGAGTGCGGCGCGCCATAGCTTCGTCCCACAGCTTGTCGCGGTCTTCGTCGAAGACGAGCTTCGACTCTTCGGGCGTGGTGAACCAGTTGTTGCGAGCCAGCTCGTCCTCGAGCTGGCCGGGTCCCCAGCCGGCGTAGCCGAGCGCGAAAAGGCTCTTTTCGGGGCCCTGATTGTGACCGATGTCGAGGAGGATCTGGCGGCTCGCGGTCATCGCCACGCGTCCATCGATATCGACGGTCTCGGCGCGCCGATATTCGGCACTGTGGACGACAAAGCCGAGCTCCGGCTGCACCGGACCGCCGGCGAAGACGCGCACGATACCCGCTACGTCGGCGTCATCATGACCGGTGGCCTCCAGCAGGGCCGCGATCGAGCGCTCGCCGACCGGGCGGTTTATCACGACTCCCAAGGCGCCGTCCTTGTCGTGCCGTACCATCAGAATGACGGTATGGGCAAAACGCGGATCGCCGATCGTCGGTGCCGCGATCAGCAATCGCCCGGCGAGCGAAGTCGCATCCGAATGCTCGGGTGGGGCGGTTCCGAGTATCATCAACGCCGCGAGCAGTGACGCGGCTGCGGTAAGCGTGCGGCGAAGCGAGATGCCGAGAACAGACATGACACAACTCTACTCGCCCCTTGGCGGCCCGGAAAGAGCATCGCAGAAATGCCGATTTCCCGCGGCTTGAGCCCCTTCTGCGGTGCTAGGATCGAGATACGCAGCGCGGGGAGCTCGAGCCGATGCCGGAGCAGTCCTGGATCATTACGACAGCCGTGGGAACCGGCGAGAAGGGCTATGCTGGCGAAGGCGGGCCGGCGGCGCGGGCATTACTCAATGGCCCGTTCGACGTCGGATTCGACCCCCTCGGCAACCTCTATTTTACCGACACGTTCAACCACTGCATTCGGCGCGTCGACGCGCGCACGGGTGTGATCACGACCTGCGCCGGTTGCGGCGAGGCCGGCTATTCCGGGGACGGTGGTCCCGCTACCCGCGCCCATTTCAACGAGCCCTACGGCATCGCGGTCGACAACGCCGGAAGCATCTATGTCGCCGACCGGCATAACCACTGTGTTCGACGGGTCGACGGCAGCTCGGGCGTTGTCACGACCTTTGCCGGCAACGGCTCTTCCGGGTTCGGCGGCGATGACGGACCGGCCTCGCGCGGGGGCATGATCGAGCCGAACGGCCTGGCGTTCGACCCCGCACAGACCCGGCTGTTTATCACCGATGTCGCGGACCACCGCGTACGCGTCGTCGATCTCGCCTCGGGAGTCATTTGGACCTTCGCCGGCACCGGCGAGCCCGAGCACAGCGGCGACGGCGGGCCGGCGAGCGCCGCCGGAGTTTATGGCGCCCGCGCAGTCAAAGTCGCGGCCGACGGGACCGTCTACATCCTCGAGCGGCAAGGCAGCACGTTGCGAGCCGTCGACCCGCACCGCGGCATCATCACCACGGCAGCCGGCACCGGGGAGAGGGCCTATGGCGGCGACAACGGGCCGGCCCTCGCCGCTTCCTTCAACGCACCAAAGGAACTGGCGATCGACCGCGAGGGCAATCTCTTGATCGTCGATACCGAAAATCACGCGATCCGCAGGGTCGACCTGCGCACCCGAACAGTCGCCACGATCGCCGGCAGCGGCCGGCAAGGGGGCGACGGCGACGGCGGCCCGGCCCGCGCCGCCGAGCTCGACCGGCCGCACGGCGCCGCGGTCGCCGCCGACGGCTCGATCTATATCGGCGACACCAACAACCACCGCATCCGCAAAGTCGCGCGCGCCTGAATCCGAGAGGGCGGAAATGCCGGACAGCAATCCTCGTACGGTAGAAGAGGCGCGGGCATTCGTTTCCCGTGTCGAATCCTTGTTCATGCCATGGGATATCGAAGGCTTGCTCGCCGGCTTTACCGATGATTGCGTTGTCCGCTTCGGCGACATGCCGGAGTTCCGCGGCAAGGCGCCGCTCGAAACGCTGTTTCGCGCTCGCAGCGAGCGGCAGAAGAACTATCGGCTGCGCAAAGAGCTTCGTGCGCTGACGGGCGACACGATCGCCAACTACTGGGAAGGCGAGTGGGAAGACCGGGTGACCGGCGCCAAGATGGCTGGGCGCGGGGTCGAAATCTGGATTATGCGCGACGGCAAGATCGCGGTGTGGGAGGCCGCCTTCAACACCAACGAGGCCGGCAAACCGAGCGCATGGGGTTGACCTGACGGCCCGCACGCTAGGCCGAGACCTCGCGGCGCTTGATCATACGCAGCGGCGTGTAGGTCAGCGCCACCGTGCCGTCCTGTTTGACGACGCGGATGCGGGTGCGCACCAGACCGCGGTCGGGGCGGCTCTTGCTGCGCCGTGCCTCGACGACCTCGCATTCGGCATGGATCGTGTCGCCTGCAAAGAGCGGGTTCTCGACATTGAGCTCCATGTGCAAGAAGGCAAAGCCGGTGTGCTGCATTGTCGACTGCACCAGCAATCCCTCGGCAAAGGCGTAGACCAGCGCCGCCGGCGCCAGCCGCTGCTTGATGTCCGATTCCTGCGCGAGGAATTCGAGGTTGGTGAACAACACCTCGACCATGCCGGTGCAGTTGACGAAATTGGTGATGTCTGCCTCGGTGAGGGTGCGTCCGATCGTCTTGAACTGCCGTCCGACCGGTAAATCCTCGAAGTAGAAACCGAGCCCTACCGTCTCCATGCCGTCCTCCACGAACGAGTGATCCAGCTTTCTCTCGTCACCCACGCGAAAGCGGGGGTCCAGAGTACCGGCCGCAGGAGCGAGCCGCCCTGGATCCCGGCTTTAAGCGGGAATGACGAGGAGCGGGTCGTTCTTTGTCTTCTGCGCTGGCTATCGCAAAGGCAAATTCGGTCCCGCCCTCAGCGGTCGGCGACGGGGGGCAGGCCGGCTTCGCGGCGGGTGTCGTTGATGATCTGCAATACGCGCTGCCGGTAAGGCAGGTATTGCAGCCCGAATTCCTGGATGAGGCGGGTGTTGTCGATCAGGTAGTTGCCGGAAGTCTGCTTGCCGCCGGTCTCGTGCTCGAAAGTGATCTGCGTGCCCGGCAGGAACTCCCGCACGAGGTTGGCGAGATCGCCGAGGCTGATGGCGGTTCCACCGGTATTGTAGACCGGGTGCCGTGGCTTGTCGGTCAGCAGCACCCGGGCGAACACTTCGGCGATGTCGTCGACTTGGACCGGGCAGCGCATCGCGTCCTTGTACGGGAACGAGATCGCTTCCCCGCGCGCGGGGAAGGTGATGCATTTGACGTGGTCGACCGAGCCGACGATCTTGTCGGGGCCGGTGACGTTGGCTGGGCGGATCGCGGTGATCTCCATGCCGTATTTCTCGCGGTAGTCCTGCGCCTGCCATTCGTTGAAGATCTTGTGCATCGCGTATTGGACGTGGCCGTGGCGGAAATCGTCCTCGGTAACCACGCGGTCGCCGTAGAAGTGCTGCTCCCCGCTGACCGCCAAGGAGCTCGCAAACACCACCCGGTTGACCCCGCACAGACGCGCCGCCTCGAAGCAATTGTCCATGCCGACGATGTTGAGCTTGGTCGCGACATGCGGGGCGTGCTCACTGCCGAGAAAATAAGCCAGATTGACGACGCGCGACGGTTTGGCCGCGACCGTAACCGCCATGACGTCGTCGAACTGTGTGACGTCGCCGCGCACGACCCGGACTTGGTTGACGAGTTGCCCGTAGGACGCGGTGCCGGGGTTGAGGTCCATGCACACGACTTCTTCACCGCGCTGCGCCAATAGGGGCACGAGACGTCGGCCGATAAAGCCGGTCCCGCCGAGGATCAAAGTCGACATCGGTGTTGCCTCCCTGTAGCTGGCCGGATTGCCCGTCCCGACGTTAGCCTGGCCGCCAGCCTATCGGCAACGGCGCTGTAGATTATGGCCAAGTTGCGCAACGCCGTATCGGGGGTTACACGGACGGGCGTCCTCGGGGTGCTTCAGGAAACCATGAGCCACATTACGACCAGCTTCTGGTGGGTGCGACACGCGCCGGTGGCGCATGGCGGCCGGATCTACGGTCAAACCGATCTTTCCTGCGACTGTTCCGAAACGGCATTGTTCACTGGCCTTGCGGAAAAACTGCCGCGCAGCGCGATATGGGTGACCAGCAACCTGCGGCGCACCCATGAGACGGCGGCGGCGATCGTCCGCGCCGGTCTCCCCGGACCGCAGCCCCATCCCCGGTCCCGAGGCCCTCATGATCCCGCAGCTCGCCGAACAGGATTTCGGCGAGTGGCAGGGCCTGACCTATGAGGAGCTGCAAGGGTCCCGCGCCGGCGATTTCCACCGCTTCTGGCACGCACCCGCCCACGAGACCCCACCGGGCGGCGAGAGCTTCGTCGCGGTCATCGAGCGGGTCTCACGGTCAATTCAGCGGCTGGTGGACACCTATTCCGGACGCGACATCATCGCCGTCGCGCATGGCGGCACGATCCGCGCCGCGTTGGCATTGGCGCTCGACCTCGATCCCGAAGCCGCGCTCGCCTTCACGATCGAGAATTGCTCGATCACCTGCATCGACCGGATCGACGGCCCCGGCATGGGTCACGGCTGGCGCGTCGTCCGAGTGAACCAGCCTCCCCGCTGAGCCGGGATGTGGGGAGGCGTAAAGCCTGCTCAGCCACAACCCTGATAAGGAAGTTGATCCCATCGTCGGGTGGGTCCAAGCTGCGCCTGTCAACAGAAAAAAATCGCGCCCGCGGAAAGGCCGCGGGGCGCCAGAGCAGGAAGGAAGACGGAGATGGGAAACCTGAGCCGCCGATCGGTGCTTCGCAGCTCTCTTGGGTTGGCTGCGGCTGGGACATTGACGCATCCTTTTATCGCAAATGCTGCCGCGACGACCGCGACGGTGTGGTGGGCGCAGGGCTTCGTCGAGGAGGAGGATGAAGCGTTCAAGAAGGTCGTCGCCGATTATCAGAAGGCCAGCGGCAACACGATCGACTACAGCATTATCCCGTTCGCGCCGGAGCGTCAGAAGATCATCTCGGCGATCACCAGCGGCGAAGTCCCGGACCTGTTCCAAAACAATCCGGCGGAAGTGATTGCGCTGTTCGCCTGGGACAACAAGCTGGTCGACGTGACCGACGTCGTGGACACGCAACGGGAGGAATACACAGACACTGCCCTTCTCTCCCCCTATTGTTACAACAACGTCGAAAAGAAGCGCAGCTTTTACGGCGTCCCCTACACAACGGCGGTATTGCCAAACCACGTTTGGAAGTCGCTGGTAGAGAAGGCAGGCTACAAGGTCGAGGACATCCCGAAGACCTGGAACGCGTACTACGATTTCTTCAAGGAAGTTCAGAAAAGGCTGCGCGAACAGGGCGTGCGCAACGTTTATGGCCTGGGCTTTCAGGTAACGACCAACGGCGTGGACCCCAACAACACGTTCAACTATTTCCTGATCGCCTATGGTGGGCAGGACATTGTCACGAAGGACGGCAAGCTCCACCTCGACGATCCGAAGGTGAAGGAGGCGGCAATCAAGGCGCTGGCCTATCCGGCGACAGCCTACAAAGAAGGCTTTGTGCCGCCGAGCGCCATCAACTGGAACGATGCCGACGACAACAATGCCTTTCATGCCAAGACGATCGTGGTGGATCTCGACGGCACGATCTCGACCGAAGTGGCGCTCTATCACAAAAAAGAGGAATACGACGCCATCGCGACGATGGGGCTGCCGTTCAGCAACGACGGCAAACCGGTGCCGAGCCAGGTCGTCAACGCCTGCGGCCTGATCCCGAGAGGGGCGAAGAACGTCGATGTTGCCAAAGACTTCTTGAAATACTTCATTCAGCCAAAGGTTAATAACGAGTATCTGAAAGTTGGGCTTGGCCGCAATATTCCATGCATGCCCTCGATCGTGAAGAATGACCCGTGGTGGTCCGCCGACCCGCATCGGGCCGCTTACACCAAGCAAGGCCTGCTCAGCCCGACAGTGCCCTCATACTGGTCCTTCAACCCGGCCTATGCCCAGGTCCAGAACGAGCATGTCTGGGGCACGGGCTGGGCCGATATCATGCAAGGCGGGATCACCCCGCAGACGGCGGCGGACAAAGCATTCAAACGGGTCGAGGAAATCTTCTCGAAATACCCGATCGCGCAGTCCTAATCGAAAATTGCCCTAATCGAAAATTACGAGCCGGCTCTCGCCGAGGCTCGCCTCAGCGTCTGCAACCCCGGGTCGGCGACCGGCATTTGAGCCGGGCGCGCTGCCGGTCTATAGTGCCGGGTACGCGGCGTGATCGGGGAAGGGACGACCATGACGAGAATGACCAGGCGCTCGGTGCTTCGCGGCTCTCTGAGTCTCGCTGCCGCCGGAACCCTGGCGCGGCCCTATATTGCCAATGCGGCGGCGACGACCGCCACCGTGTGGTGGGTCCAGGGGTTTGCCCATGAAGAGGACATCGCCTTCAACAAGCTCGTCGCCGATTACCAGAAGGCAAGCGGCAACACGATCGACGCGACGGTCATCCCCTACGCGCCGGGGCGGCAGAAGATCGTCTCCGCGGTAACCAGCGGCGTCGTGCCGGATCTCTTTCAGAACAACCCACCCGAGATCACCGCGCTGTTCGCCTGGGAGGACAAGCTCGTCGATGTCAGCGACGTTGTCGAGACGCAGCGCGAGGAATACGCCGATACCGCGCTGGCGCTGGTCAACTGCTACAACAATGTCGCGAAGAAGCGCAGCATCTACGGCGTCCCCTATACGATCGACGTGTTCACCAACCACATCTGGCGGCAGCTGGTCGAAAAGGCGGGCTACAAGATCGACGACATCCCGAAGACCTGGGACGCCTTCTACGATTTCTTCAAAGGCGTGCAGAAGAAGTTGCGAGAGGCGCGGGTGCGCAACGTCTACGGCCTCGGTTTCCAGCTGACCACAAACGGCGGCGACCCGAACGCCTTTTTCGACCAGTGGCTGATCGCCTATGGCGGCCAGAATATAGTCGGCAAGGACGGCAAACTGCACCTCGACGACCCGCAGGTCAGAGAGGCGGCCATGAAGGCGCTGACCTATCCGACGACCGCCTACAAGGAGGGCTTTGTGCCGCCCGGCGCGATCAACTGGAACGACGCCGACGACAACAACGCCTTCCACGCCAAGACGATCGTGATGGACCTCGACGGCTCGATCTCCACCGAAGTCGCGATCATCGCGAACAAACAGGATTACGACGATATCGTGACCTGGGGGTTGGCGGACAGCAACGAGGGCAAGCCGGTACCGAGCTGGGCGTTTAGCGTCTGCGGGCTGATCCCGAAAGGCGCGAAGAACGTCGAGACGGCTAAGGACTTCCTCAAATATTTGATCCAGCCGGACGTCTGCAACGAATACCTGAAAACGGGCCTCGGCCGCCGCGTGCCGGCGATGCCATCGATCGTCAAGAAGGACCCGTGGTGGATGGCGGACCCGCACCGCAAGGCCTACACGACGCAGGCTCTACTGCGCCCGACGCTGCCGGTGTTCTGGGCCTACAACCCCGCCTACGCCCATGTCCAGAACGAACACGTTTGGCAAACGGCTTGGGCCGACATCATGCAGAACGGAACAAAGCCGCAGGACGCCGCCGACAAAGCCTTCAAGCGGGTCGAGGAGATCTTCGCGAAATACCCGATCGAGCAGAGCTGACCAGATTTCACATCGCCTCGATCTTTGGAGCGATCCGAACCACAGGTCGGCGCGAACCGGGAAGGAGATGCGAATGAGCCATCTTACCAGGCGCTCAGTGCTCAGAGGTTCGGCGAGTTTGCTTGCAGCCGGAAGCCTCGCGCGGCCCTATATTGCCGATGCGCAGGCCAAGACCGCGGAAGTTTGGTGGATCCAAGGTTTTGTGCCCGAGGAGGACGTAGCATACAAAAAGATCGTTGCTGATTACGAGAAGGCCAGCGGCAACAAAATTGATTCCAGCATCATGCCGTTTGCGCCGCTGCGCCAGAAGATCGTTTCCGCAGTCACCAGCGGTGTTGTTCCGGACCTTTACCAGAGCACCCCGACCGAGCTGATTGCGTTGCACGCGTGGGAAGGCAAGCTGGTCGATGTGACTGACGTTATTGAGACGCAAAGGGAGGAATACACCGAGACCGCTCTGCTTTCCGCCAATTGCTACAACAGCATCGAAAAAAGGCGCAGCTTTTACGGCGTACCTTATACGCAAAACGCGCTACCGAACCATATCTGGCGGCCGCTGGTCGAAAAGGCGGGCTACAAGGTCGAGGACATCCCGAAGACTTGGGACGCGTTCTACGACTTCTTCAAGGACGTGCAGAAGAAGCTGCGAGCCCAGGGTACGCGCAATGTCTACGGCCTCGGTCTCAACGTCACCACCAACGGCAACGATCCCAACAATGTGTTCAATTATTTCCTGATCGCCTATGGCGGCCAAGGCATCGTCACGAAAGACGGCAAACTGCATCTCGACGATCCCAAGGTGCGCGAGGCGGCGATCAAGGCGCTAACCTACCCGACCACCGCCTACAAAGACGGGTTTGTGCCGCCCGGGGCGATCAACTGGAACGACGCCGACGACAACAACGCCTTCCATGCCAAGTCGATCGTCATGGATCTCGACGGCACGATCTCGACCGAGGTCGCGGTGCTCTCACAGGGAAAAAAGGAGGACTACGATAATATCCTGACCATGGGTTTGGCCCTCAGCAACGACGGCAAGCCGGTGCCGAGCAAGGCCGATAACGGCTGCTGCCTGATCCCCAAAGGGGCAAAAAACGTGGAGGTGGCGAAAGATTTTCTGAAATACTTCATCCAGCCCAAGATAAACAACGAGTATCTCAAGACGGGGCTGGGCCGGAGCACTCCGGCGATGCCGTCGGTCGTAAAAAGCGACCCGTTTTGGCTCGACCCCAAAGACCCGCATGTAGTGGCCTACGTTCGACAGGCGGTGCTGGGCCCGACCGTGCCGAATTTCTGGGTCTTCAACCCCGCCTATGCCCAGGTCCAGAGCGAACATGTCTGGAGCATCGGCTGGACGGACATCATGCAGGGTGGCATGACCCCGCAGGCGGCGGCGGAAAAGGCGTTCAAGAGGGTCGAGGAGATCTTCGCGAAATACCCGATTGCTGAGGGGTGAGCAAAATCGAAGCTGCCACGCCCCGTGCATAGATCGTGCGGCCAATCCGCGCGTCGCGCGGCTTGATGGAGGGCCGCAGAATGCCGAACGCGGCCGTAAATCGGCCCATTCGTCAACGGGAGGAGGAGATGGGCATGACAACTTCTAAGCAGGCGATCGGTGCTTCGGAGTTCCGTCGCCTTGGCTTCAGTCGCAACTTTGGGGCGGCCTTATGTCGCCAAGGCCGCGGCGGCGACCGCGACGGTGTGGTGGGTTCAGGGCTTTGCCCCGGAAGAGGATGTGTCGATCAAGAAGATCTTCGCCGATTACGAGAAGGCGAGCGGCAACCGGATCGACGACAGCATCATCCCCTATGCGCCGGAACGCCAGAAGATCGTCTCGGCAGTGACCAGCGGCGTCGTCCCGGATCTATTCACGAACAATCCGGCCGAGATCATTGCGCTCTACGCGTGGGAGGACAAGCTGGTCGACGTGACCGACGTCATCGAGACCCAAAAATCGCAGTACAACGAAACCGCGCTTCTCACCGCCAACTGCTATAACAGCGTCGAGAAGCGGCGCAGCTTTTACGGCGTACCCTATACATGTGCGGTGCGACCGAACCATATCTGGCGGCCGCTGGTCGAGAAGGCCGGCTATACGATGGAAGACCTGCCCCGAACCTGGGATGCCTTCTACGATTTCTTCAAGGAAGTGCAGAAGAAATTGCGCGCCCAAGGCGAGCGCAAGGTGTACGGCCTCGGTTTCCAGATGAACACCACCGGCAACGACTGCAACGCGTTGTTCGATTATTTCCTGATCGCCCATGGCGGGCAGGATATCGTCACCAAGGACGGCAAATTGCACCTGGACGATGTGAAGGTGCGTGACGCGGTGCTCAAGACGCTGACCTATCCGAGCATGGCCTACAAGGAAGGCTATGTGCCGCCGGGGGCGATCAACTGGAACGACGCTGATGACAACAACGCCTTTCACGCCAAGCAGATCGTCATGGACCTCGACGGCACAATCTCGACCGAGGTCGCCGTCATCCACAGCGAGCAGGATTACCGGGATATCGTCACGATGGGCTTGCCGCTCAGCAACGACGGCAGGCGAGTGCCGAGCCAGGCCCCTTCCGCTTGCGGGTTGATTCCGAAGGGGGCGAAAAACGTCGAAGTGGCCAAGGATTTTCTCAAATATTTGATCCAGCCGCCGGTCCTCAACGAGTATCTGAAAACCGGGCTCGGCCGGAATATCCCGTGCATGCCGACAATCGTGAAAGACGACCCGTGGTGGCTCGACCCCAAGGACCCGCACCGGGGTCCTTACGTACATCAGGGTCTGCTCGGCCCGACCGTATCGACGTTCTGGACCTTCAATCCGGCTTATGCCCAGGTTCAGAACGAGCATGTCTGGCCCACGGGGTGGGCCGACATCACGACGGGTGGAATGACCCCGCAGGCCGCGGCAGACAAGGCATCCAAACGGGTCGAGGAGATCTTCGCGAAATTTCAGATCGCGCAAGGCTGAGCGGCCGGGATCAGCCTATTCGTGGGTCTCATACCCCGTCCGGCCATGCCGGTCGAGCGGCGCGGCGAAGTGGGAGTCGAGGCGTTGATCACGGTATCGCGAGTTCGAGGTGGTGGCAGCGATTAACATTTGAGTATACCAGGGCCGCGTTCTATATTGGGCTGGGCGACAACAACCAGAACGTGTCCGCTTGGGTTCGCGGCGAGAACGGGGAAGGAAGGCGGGTATGACGATCTTTACCAGGCGCTCGGTGCTTCGCAGCTCTCTGGGGCTGGCTGCGGCCGGGACGCTCGCGCGGCCTTATATCGCCAAGGCGGCCGCCACAACTATCGAGGTGTGGTTCGCCCAGGGTTTTGTCCCCGAGGAAGACTTCTGCCTTCGAGGCGATGGCCGCCGATTACGAAAAGGCGAGCGGCAACAAGGTCGACCACAGCCTCATTCCCTACGCGGCGCTGCGCCAGAAGGCCATTTCGGCGATCACCAGCGGCGTGGTCCCCGACATGATCGAGGTCGCCGACTTCGCACTCGCGCCGATCCAGTCGTGGGACGACAAGTTGATCCACGTCAACGACATCGTCGAGCCCGAAAAAGAGCAGTTCATCCCCACCGCGCTGTCCTGCTGTTATTTCTACAACAATGTCACGAAGAAGCGCGCTTACTACGTGGTGCCGGTGAGGATCGCGGCGGTCCCGTTTCATATCTGGAAGTCGCTGGTCGAAAAGGGCGGTTCCAAGATCTCCGATCTGCCGAAGACGTGGGACGCCTTCATGGATTTTTTCAAACCGGTGCAGAAGGGGCTGCGGGCGGCCGGGAAGCGCAACGTCTACGGGCTCGGCTACCAGTTGACCACCAACGGGGTCGACCCGATCAACACCTTCAACGCGTGGATGGTCGCTTATGGCGGCCAGGATCTCGTTACGCCGGACGGCAAGCTGCATACCGACGACCCCAAGGTGAAGGCCGCGGCGGTGCAGGCGATCAAGAGCCTGACCTCCGCGTTCAAGGACGGGTATGTGCCGCCGAGCTGCGTCAACTGGAACGACGCCGACGACAACAACGCATTCCATTCGAAACTGATGGTGATGGATTTCGACGGCACGATCTCGACCGAGGTCGCGCTGTATCACGACAAGGAGCAATACGACGATATCCTGACCCACGGCCTGCCGCTCAGCAACGACGGCAAGGAGCTGCCGAGCCAAGTCGCGGTGTTTGGCCCCGTCATCCCGAAAGGGGCGAAAAATGTCGACGGTGGCCAAGGAATTCGCCAAATACGTCATTCAGCCGAAGGTGCTGAACCAGTATTTGAAAGCTGGGCTCGGCCGCTGGGCCCTGCCGATCCCCGAAATCGTCAAGAGCGACCCGTTCTGGCTCAAGGAGGACCCTCACCGCACGGCGTACATGACGCAGTCGGTGATCGGCCCGACCTTTCCGATCTACGAGGCGTACAATCCGGCGATGGCGCAGGTCGGCGCCGAACACGTCATCATGACGGCGGCGTTTGCTGTCATGAACAGCGGTGCCGCGCCGGAGCCGGAAATCGACAAGGCATTCAGGCGGATCGAGGAGATCTTCGCTAAATATCCAATTGCATCGAGCTGAGAGGCGATCATGACCACCGTATCGGCTATCGAGTTCGGCCGCCCGGCAGTCCGGCGGCAATCGCTGTGGCGCTATTGGCGGGGCGGCCTGCAAGGCTCGGAGTTCACCTGGGCGCTCGCCTTTCTGCGTGCCCTATGTCGGGGTGTTTCTTGCGTTCGTGGTCTATCCCGTCTTCTACGGGCTGTGGATGGGCAGCGAGCCGAGCTTGTATGCCGAGCTGTTCTCCGACCCGATCTATCAGCAGACCGTGGTCAACACCCTGCTCTTCGTTGGCTATCGGCGTGAACCTCAAGATGTTCTTCGCGCTGTCTGCTGTCGGGCTTTTTCATGCGCCGGGGCTGGTGGGTCAAAGGGCTGCTGATGATCTTCGTCCTGCCCTGGGCGGTGCCGGCACTGCCCGACCTTCATCTCGATCCACTGGATGCTGAACGGCGAGTGGGGCCTGCTCAACAACGCGTTATACATCATTTTCGGTGTCGACGGCCCGTCCTGGCTCAACTCGCGCTGGCTCGCGCTCGGCTCGGCCATCTGCGCCCATATCTGGAAATGGCATGCCGTTCTGGACGGTGATCCTGCTCGCCGGCCGGATGGCGATCCCGCAGGAGATCTATGACGCGGCCAAAGTAGACGGCGCGACCGGGCTGCGCAGGTTCATCCACGTAACCTTTCCGCTGCTCGCCAACCTCTATCTGGTCTGCACCCTGCTCTCGACGATCTTCACGCTCGGCGACTTCAACACGGTTATTTCGTCTCCGGCGGCGGGCCGGCGAACTCGACGCATGTGCTGGCGACGCTCGGCATCCGCGACGCCTTCGACCTCGCCAACCCCGGCTCGGCGTGGCGGCGGTGCATGTCGGCGCTGCCGCTGCTGATCCCGCTGGTGATCATGCTGATGCGCAAGCTGGAAGCCGCGGAGGTGCAGCTGTGAGCACGATAACGGTCGACCGCGGCCGGCGTCGGCCTCGACGTCGGCCCGCGGAACGGATGCGGCGCGCCGCGCGCCGCGCCGTTACCTGACCAACGCGGGGGCCGCGTCATCAGCGCCGTCCTGTTGGTGTGGACGCTCGCGCCGATCTACAACATGGTCATGGTCGTCGCTCGAGCGCAGGGCGACGTGTTCAGCGACACTCTGGCCGCCGAAAGCCGTCCGCCGACAGCTTCTGGATCGTGTTCACCCAGGGCTACTGGTACCTCGAATATTTCTGGCACCAGTTCGGCAACAGCCTCTATCTCGGCGCGATGGTGACGTTCATTGACCTGCTGATCGGCTCGCTGGCCAGCTTCTCGATCGGCCGGATGCGCATCCGCAACGGCTGGCTGCTGACCAATGCGGCGCTGCTGACCTATGTGATCCCGGCGTCGTTCCTGGCGATCCCGTTCTACCGGATCATGCAGAGCTACGGGCTGCGCAACAACCTCTGGTCGGTGATCGCGGCGAGGTGACCTTCGCCACCCCTTACGCGATCTTCATCTTCCAGCAATACGGCCGGAGCATCCCGATCGAGCTCGACGAATCGGCGCGGATCGACGGCGCCTCGCCGATCCAGATCTATTTCCGCATCTATCTGCCGCTGATGGCGCCGGCACTGGTCGCGGTCGGCACCTATGCGCTGCTGCTGGCGTGGAACGAATACCTGTACCAGTTCCTGCTGCTGTCGAACAGCGCAGCATGACGGTGCCGGTGGCGCTCGCGCAGTTCCTCAACAGCGACGAGGCGCCGTGGAACTACATGATGGCGACGGCGATCGTCTATGCGATGCCGCCGATCGCCATCTACTACATGTTCCGCCGCCGCATGACCGCCGGCCTGACCATGGGCGGGGTCAAGGGCTGAGGAGGTTTCGGTGCGTGAGCTTCCCGGCTCGTGAGAGCCGCGGCGTTGCAGCGGCTCTTGTGATTTCCGTCATGGCCGGGAAAAGACTGCCCGGCGGCGAATTCGCTTGACTTCTACCGATCCCAATCCGGGGAACGATCTTCACCCGATGCCGCTTTGGGGATGAGAAGAACGCGACACCCGCGATGCGAGTTCCGCGGGGTCAGGGAAGAGGAGCAAATGAGCTATCTGAGCAGGCGTTCGGTGCTTCTGGCTCTTTGCCTCGCGGCGGGCGTCTTGGCGCGGCCCTACATCGCCAACGCGGCGGCCAAGACCGCGACCGTCTGGTGGGTCCAGGGATTCATCCCGGAGGAGGACGCCGGTTTCAAAAAGCATGGTCGCGGACTACAGAAGGCGAGCGGTAACACGATCGACTCAGCATGACGCCGTTCTGCCGCTGAGCAGAAGATCATCTCGGGACTGACCACCGGCGACGTGCCGGATGTCATTTCACACGACGCTGCCGACGATACGATCGTCCCGCAGAATGCCTGGGACGACAAGTTCCTCGATGTCACCGACGTCGTCGACACCCAGAAATCGAAATTCACAGACCGCACTGTCGCGCTCAATACTACAACAACGTAACGAAACAGCGCCGCTTCTACGGCCCCGTCCAAAAGCGCGTGCATCCCGTTCCATGTCTGGGGTCGCTGGTCGAGAAGGCCGGCTTCAAGCTGTCGGACGCCCCAAAGACCTGGGATGCATCTGGGACTTCTTCAAGCCGATGCAGAAGAAGCTGCGCGCAGGGCATGCGCAACATCTATGCCTGGGGCTGCAGCTGACCACCCCGGGCCGGCCGACGGCAACAACCTATTCTACGGGTTCCTGATCGCCAACGGCGGCAAGAATATCCTGACCCCGGACGGCAGGCGCGCATTCGATGATCCGCAGGTCAAAGAGGCGGTGATCAAGACACTGACCTAGATCGCCACGGCCTACAAGGAAGGCTACGTGCCGCAGGAGTGCTCGGCTGGAACGATGCCGACGACAACAACGCGTTCCATGCGAAACAAATCATCATGGATTTCGACGGCACGATGTCGACCGAGGTCGCGATTATCACGAAAGGAAAAATACGACGACGTGGTGACCATGGGTCTGCCCGACGATAACGAAGGCAAGCCGATGCCGGCGCAGATCGGCGTCGGGCGGCTGCTTCATCCCGAAGGGGGCGAAGAACGTCGAGGCGGCCAAGGATTTGCTCAAATACGTGATCCAGCCGAAGGTAGCGAACGCGTATCTCAAGGCGGGGCTGGGCCGCTGGCTGCCGCCGTACCCCTCGGTCGTGAAGAGCGACCCGTTCTGGCTCGATCCCAAGGATCCGCATCGGCCACTATGTCGAGAAGGGCTGTTGAAGCCGACCTTCCCCTATTACTCGGCCTTCAATCCGGGGATTGCCGTGTTCATCGCAGAGCAGGTCTGGGGGTGGCCGAGTTTGACGTGATCAGGAGCGGGATGTCGGCAAAAGATGCCGTCGAAAAGGCGTTCAAGCAGGCTCGAGACGATCTTCGCTAAATATCCGATTGCGCAGGCCTGAGCGCCGAGCCTAAAATGAAACCTCCACCTTCGTTTAGGCGGCGCTAATTCGAGTAGTAGACTGAGAGGCGATCATGGCAGAGGCATCAGTACTCGAAGTTGGTCGCCCCGTTCTGGGCCGCCGATCGCGTCTGCGCGTTTGGCGTGGTGACCTGCAAGGTTCGGAATACACTTGGGCCATCGCCTTCTGCATCCCTTATATCGCGTGTTTCTAGCCTTTGTCGTCTATCCGGTCGGGTACGCGCTGTGGATGGGGCAGCGGCCGAGGCTCTACGGGCAGCTATTCGCCGATCCGATCTATCGCGTGCGGTCGTCAATACGGTGATCTTCCTCGGGGTCGGCGTGAATCTGAAGATGTTCGGGCGCTCTTGCTGTCGGGCTTCTTTATGCGCCGCGCTGGTGGATCAAGGGCCTGTCGCTGACTACATGCTGCCGTGGGCGGTACCGGTGCGATCCAGGCCTTCATGTCGATACATTGGATGCTGAATAGGCGATGGGCCTTCATCGACATCCTGTGGGATGTCTTCGGGATTGACGGCCCGGGCTGGCTCGACGACCCGCTGGCTGGCGCTCGGCAGCGACATCGCCGCCTATATCTGGAAGTGGATGCCGTTCTGGACGCTGATCCTGCTCGCCGGCCGGATGGCGATCCCGCTGGACTCTATGAGGCCGCGAAGGTCGACGGGGCCACCGGCATCCGCCAGTTCATCCATGTCACCTTTCCGCTCTTGGCGAACCTCTACTTGTCTGCACGCTGCTCTCGACGCTGTGGACCCTCGGCGATTTCACCACCGTCTATTTCGTCTCGGGCGGCGGGCCTCACGCGTCGCAGGTGTTGACGACGCTCGGCTTCCACGATGCGTTCGAGCGTGCGCTGCCCCCTCTCGGGGTGGCGGTGGCGATGTCGGCGTTGCCGTTTTTGATCCCCGGTAATCGTGCTGATGCGCAAGTCGCGGGCGAGCGAGGGCGAGCTGTGAGCGCCGCGGCGCCGCTGCCCGCCCGGCGCGGCGGCGGCGATTTCCGGCCGCGGCGGGCCGCCGCCAAGGCCGGCGCGATCGCGCTCGGCATCGTGCTGCTGATCTGGTCGCTGCTGCCGATCTACAACATGGTGTTGGTCGCGCTCGAACGGCATGGCGAAGCCTTCATCAGCCGGATCTGGCCGGCCCTGCCGTCGCTCGAGGGCTTCTGGGGCGTCGTGACGGAAGGCTACTGGTATCTTGAGAATTTCTGGCGCCAGTTCGGCAACAGCCTCTACATGGGCGTAATGACGATGTTCTTCACATTGCTGATCGGTTCGCTGGCGAGTTTCGCGATGGGCCGCATGCGCTCCGCCATGGCTGGCTGTTAACCAACGCCGCGCTGCTCACTTACGTGGTGCCGGCCTCTTTCCTGGCGATTTCCGTTCTATAGGATCATGCGGATGTATGGGTTGGCGGACAACCTGTCGGCGGTGATTGCGGCGTTGGTCACCTTCGCCGCGCCCTATGCGATTTTCATCTTTCTGCAATTACGGCGCGAGCATTCTGATCGAGCTCGACGAGGCCGCCCGGCTCGACGGCGCCTCGCGGCTCCGAGTATACGGGCGCATCTACCTGCCGCTGATGACCCCGGCCTCGTCGCGGTCGCCGCCTATCCGTTCCTGCTCGCATGGAACGAGATCTCTATCAGATCGTGCTGCTGTCTTCGACGCGGAACGTGACCCTGGCGATCACGCAGGCCCAGTTTCTCAACAGCGACAAGTCGCCGTGGAATTACATGATGGCGACCGCTGTGATCTACGCGCTGCCGCCGGTTGCGATTTATTCTCGCCTTCCGCCGCCGCATGAGCGCCGGCCTCACCATGGGCGGCGTCAAAGGCTGAGCCTCACGATAGCCGGATCGGCTGCGAGCGTCGATGCTCGCTTCCGTTCGCCCGATTGAGCAAATCCGCCCGCAAGCGCAAACTCCGCGGCGCTTCCACCACCGGGAGTGACATGCGGCGGATCGGGATCGATGTCGGCGGCACCAACACCGATGCGGTGCTGCTCGACGACGGGCGGGTCGTCCATAGCGGTCAAGACGCCGACCACGCGAGGATGTGACCGCGCGGCATCGTCGCCGCGCTCGTCTCGCTGCGCCGCGCAACCCGAGGTCGCGCAGGGGCGGATCGACGGCGTGATGATCGGCACGACGCATTTCATCAACGCCGTGGTGCAGCGCCGCCAGCTGGCGCGGGTCGCCGCGGTGCGGATCGGCATGCCGGCGCGCGCTTCGTTGCCGCCGTTCTGCGACTGGCCGGAGGATCTGGCGGCGCTGGTCCGCGGCGAGGTGTTCATGCTCGAAGGCGGCCACGATTACGACGGCCGCCCGATCATGCCGTTCGACGAAGCCGGAATGCGGCAGGCGGCCGCGCGGCAGATCCGCGACGAGGGCATCCGCGCGGTGGCGATCGCCGCGATCTTCTCGCCGCTCGACCCGTCGCACGAGGAGCGGGCGGCGAACGATCCTCGCCGAGGAATGCCCCGGACGCCGCGGTCACGCTGTCGCACGAGCTGGGCCGCATCGGCCTGTTGGAGCGCGAGAACGCCGCGCTGCTCAACGCCGCGCTGGGCGACCTCGCCCGGGCGACGATCGCCGGGTTTCGTCGAGGCGATCGCGGAGAGCGGCATCGACGCGCCGCTGTACCTCACCCAGAACGACGGCACGGTGATGGCGGCCGAGACGGCGATGGCGCTGCCGGTCATGAGCTTCGCCTCGGGCGCGACCAACTCGATGCGCGGCGCGGCGTTCCTCTCGGGGCTCGAAGGACGCGATGGTCATCGATGTCGGCGGCACCTCGACCGATGTCGGGCAGCTGCGCAGCGGCTTTCCGCGCGAGGCCAATTCGGTCGTCGAGGTGGGCGGTGTGCGCACGCTGTTCCGCATGCCCGATCTCTTTCGATCGGGCTCGGCGGCGGCAGCATCGTTCAGGCCGACGCCGCTCCCGGTCGGGCCGGAAAGCGTCGGCTATCGGCTGATCGAGGAGGCGCTGGTGTTCGGCGGCGCCACGGTGACCGCGACCGACGTGGCGGTCGCCGCCGGGATCGTTGAGATCGGCGACAGCGGGCGTCGCCACGCTGCCGCGCGACTCGGCCGAGCGGTGCTCGACAAGGCGCGCTGCGAAGATCGAGGACGCGATCGACCGGATGAAGACCGAGGCCGGCGAGGTGACGCTGATCGCGGTCGGCGGCGGCGCTTTCTGGTGCCCGACCGCATGGCCGGGGTCGCGAGGTGATCCGCGTGCCGCATGGCGACTGCGCCAACGCGGTCGGCGCCGCGATCGCCCAGGTGAGCGGCGAGACCGACCAGGTCTATCGCGACCTGACCCGCGGCGAGGCGATCGCCGCGGCCGAAGCGCAGGCGAACGAGCGCGCGGTCGCCGCCGGCGCCGACCGCGACACGCTGCAGACGATCGAGATCGAGGACATGCCGCTCGCCTATCTGCCCGGCAACGCGCTGCGGGTCCGCGTGCGGGTAGCCGGGGAGATGGCGGCAAATCCCCCTCTTCTCGGTCTCACCCGCTAAGCCGGTCCAGACTCCCGACAAAACGAGGCACCGGCCCCCCCGCCCCTGGATTCCCGCTTCGCGGGATACGAGAGGAGTTCTCCCCCTCTCTTCCTTTATAAGAGGGCAGCCCCCCCGGGTCAGATCTGCTCCAGCTCGGTGTCCCGGTCCAAATAGTCGCGCCAGCTCTGGTGCAAATAGTTGGGCGGGAAGGCGCGGCCGTTCTCTTGGAGCATATAGGAACTCGGCTGGACCGGGCGGTGGCCCGGATACATCCTGCTCTCGCGCGGCAGCCGGTTGCCCTCCCACAGATTGCAGGTGGCGCAGGCGGTGACGACGTTGCTCCAGATCTTGCCCCGCCCCGGGACCGGGGGACCAGGTGATCAAACGTCAGATCGTGCGACGGATAAGGCTCGCCGCAATACTGGCAGGTGAACCGGTCGCGCAGGAAGACGTTGAACCGGGTGAACGCCGGATTGCGGGCGGCTGGCACGTATTCCTTCAGAGCGATGACGCTCGGCAGCCGCATCTCCAAAGAGGGGCTGCGTACACAAGCGTCGTAATGGTCGACGATGTAGACGCGATCGAGGAATACCGCCTTGATCGCGTCCTGCCACGACCACAGCGACAGCGGGAAATAGCTCAGCGGCCGGAAGTCGGCGTTCAGCACCAGAGCCGGGCAATGACCAGACGAACCGTCACGAAGCACCCGTCCGTATCGTCGCTCGCGGGCGGAATAGCAGGCGATTATGACGGTTTGATAGCGGATCCGCCCAATCCCGACAACATTTCGCGGCGAGTATGGACCTCAGCGGGTCGGAACCGGCTTCTCGCCGAATAATCGTAGAAGCCGCGGCTGGTCTTGCGGCCGAGCCAGCCGGCTTCGACATATTTCACCAGCAGCGGACAGGGGCGATACTTGCTGTCGGCCAGTCCTTCATAGAGCACCTGCATGACCGACAGGCGGTATCGAGGCCGATGAAATCGGCGAGTTCCAGCGGCCCCATCGGGTGATTGGCGCCGAGCTTCATCGCCGTATCGATCGACTCGACCGAACCGACACCCTCATAGAGCGTGTAGACCGCCTCGTTGATCATCGGCAGCAGGATGCGATTGACGATAAAGGCCGGAAAATCCTCGGCCGCGACCGGGGTCTTGCCCAGCCTCAGGGCCAGCTCGCACGTCGCCGCAAAGGTCTCTTCGTCGGTGGCGATGCCGCGGATCAGCTCGACCAGGGCATCACCGGCACCGGGTTCATGAAATGCATGCCGATGAATTTGCCGGGCCGGTCGGTCGCGGAGGCGAGCCGGGTAATCGAGATCGACGAGGTGTTGGTCGCGATCAGCGCTTCGGGCTTCAAGTGGGGCGACAGCCTCTCGAAGATCTCGTTCTTGATCGCTTCATTCTCGGTGGCGGCCTCGATCACCAACTCGCAATCGGCGAAAAGTGCGTAATCGCGCGCCATTGGAATTCGAGCCAGCGCCGCGTCCAGTTTCTTCCCAAATCGTGCCGCTGCTCACCTGACGCGACAGGTTCGCTCGATCGCCTGCCGATGGCTTTGCAGCGCTCTTCGTCGTGTCGGTCACCACGACCTCGATGCCGGATAGCGCGCAGACATGGGCGATGCCGTCGCCCATTTGTCCGGCGCCGATAACGCCGATTCGTCGATGCGGGTCGAGCGAATTGGCCGTTGCGACTGGGGCCGTGCTCACTTGCTTCACTCGAGCTCGTCGGCGAGTTCGGGAAGGTCTGGAACAGATCGGCGACCAGGCCGTAATCGGCGATTTGAAAAATCGGCGCTTCTTCGTCTTTGTTGATCGCGACGATGACTTTGAAGTCCTTCATGCCGGCCAGATGTTGGATAGCGCCGGAAATGCCGACGGCGACGTCGAGTTCGGGCGCCACGATCTTGCCGGTCTGGCCGACCTGATAGTCATTGGGCACAAAGCCGGAGTCGACAGCGGCGCGGGTGGCGCCAACCGCAGCTCCGAGGCGATCGGCGACCCTCTCAAGGATGGAAGTTCTCGCCCGATCCCATGCCTCGTCCGCCCGAAACGATGATGCGGGCGCTGGTGAACTCGGGCCGGTCGGATTTCGAAAGCTGCGCTCCGACGAAATCCGACGGCCCCGTCGCATCGGCGGACTCGCGATAGGCTCGAGCGAGGCCGAACCGCCGGTCCCTCGCCCGGCCGCGAAGCCGGTGCCGCGCACGGTGATCACCTTGATCGGGTCCGCGCAACGCACGGTCGCCAGCGCATTGCCGGCATAGATCGGCCGCACGAAAGTGTCCGGCGAAACAACTGCGCCGATGTCCGAGATCTGCGTCAATCGAGCAGCGCCGCGATCCTCGGGAGCAAGTTCTTGCCGAAGGTCGTGGCCGTGACAAGCAGATGCGAGTGATGTTCGGCCAGCTGGACGACGAGTGGCGCCAGGGGCTCGGCGAGACCGTCGTCGTAGGGGTCGTCGTCGGCCAATAGGACTTCCGCGCTCCGACGATCCTGGTCGCGGCTCGCCGACGGCGCGGCAATCTTTGCCCGCCACCACGAATCTCGCCCACGGGGGCGGCGATCTGCAGCCGCAACCGCCTTCAAGGTCGCCGGCTTCAGCGCCGATTGTCATGCTCGGCGATGACCAGAGCAGCCATCAGATCACCTTCGCCTCGGTCCTCAGCGTGTCACCAGCTCGGCGACGGAGCCGAACTTGACGCCGGCCTGGCGTTTGCGGGCTCCTCGACTTTGAGCACGACGAAGCGCGGTGTCACGTCGACGCCGAGAGCCTCAGGCGTCGTGTCTCGATGGGCTTCTTTTTCGCCTTCATGATATTAGGCAGACTGGCGTAGCGCGGCTCGTTGAGCCGCAGATCCGTGGTCATCACGGCGGGCAGGTTGATCGAGACCGTCTCGAAGCCGCCATCGATCTCGCGCGTGACCTCGGCGACGCCGTCGCTGAACGAGCTTGGAGGCGAAGGTCGCCTGCGGCCAGCCGAGCAGCGCGGCCAGCATCTGGCCGGTCTGGTTGCAGTCGTCGTCGATCGCCTGCTTGCCGAGGATCAGGAACTCGGGGTGCTCCTGCAGGCGATCGCTTTCAGCAGCTTGGCGACCGCGAGCGGCTGCAGCTCGGCATCGGTCAGCACGTGGATGCCGCGATCGGCGCCCATCGCGAGCGCCGTCCGCAAGGTCTCCTGGCATTGCGCGCGCCCATCGACACGGCGACGATCTCGTTGACCTTCCCGGCCTCCTTCAGTCGCACCGCCTCCTCGACGGCGATCTCGTCGAACGGGTTCATCGACAACTTGACGTTCGCGGTCTCGACGCCGGTCTCGTCCGCCTTGACGCGGATCTTGACGTTGTAGTCGATGACCCGCTTGACCGCGACCAGGGCTTTCATTCGTCGTCCTGGCCGTTACCCCGGCGCCATGCATGGCCCCGCCGCCGCCGGATCATCTGATTGTGCACAGGCCCTGGTCGAAGTCATGTTGGGTGCAACTCCGCAACTTAATTTTTTGCAGTGCAGCGTAACCCGGAGATGGATTATCAGCGGTTGGCGCCCGGCACCCACAACACGTCGCTGCGCGCCGCGGTCGTTGACCCAGCGCGACAAGTACGAACAGATGGTCCGACAGCCGGTTGAGATATTTCAGCGCGACCGGATTGACGGTCTCGCTGCCGCGCCAGCGCCGCGGACCAGCCGCTCGGCGCGCCGGGTCACGGTGCGCGCCAAATGCAGCGCCGCAGCACAGGGCGGTGGCCGCCCGGCAACACGAACGGGTTGGAGCGGTTGCCAGCCCGCCCCCATCGAGCTGGTCGATCTCGCGCTCCAGGCGATCGACCTGGGGCCGTCGGCGACGCGCAGCTTGCCGTCATCCGCCGCGCCCCGGCCGAAAACCCCGGGCACAGATCGGCGCCGAGATCGAACAGATCGTTTTGGACCGCGCCAAGCACCGCATCGATGTCGGGCGCGCCCGCGTGCAGCCGCGCGATCCCGACCGCGGCGTTGGCCTCGTCGACCGTGCCGTAGGCCTCGACCCGCAAATCGTCCTTGTCGAACCCGGCTGCCGTCGCCCAGCGAGGTCTGGCCGGTATCGCCACCGCGCGTGTAGATGCGGGTCAGCCGCACCATGTCAGCGGCATAATGCCGCGCCAGCAGCATGAGCATCGCCAGCAGCACCAGCGCCAACGCCTGCATGATGACGCGCGACTGCATCAGCTTGTTCGAGCGGCGCGGGTCGCCGCCGCGCAGCAAGCTCGCGACGCCAAAGCCGAGCACGGTCAGGGTGCCGAGCATCGCGAGAACGAGCAGGATTGTCAGAAAAACCGTCATCCGGGAAATATGGCCCGTTAAATTTTTGTCGCAAGCAGCTCGGTCAGGTGCTTGTCGAGCTGGCCGATTGCATTGGTATCGGCGCCGAACAGCGCGAGATGCCCATCGATGGTCTGGATCGGCCGGAACTCGGCATCGGGGATGAGCCGCCACTCGGCCTGGCAATCTGCCGGCGGGAAAAACATATCCGAAGACATCGGCATGACAAAGGTCTTGGCCTTGATCCGGCCCAGCGCGGCCCGCAAGTCGCCGCCGGTGTGGCGGCTCACGTCGCCGCGCTGCCATTTCCACGCCATGCACAGGAGATCGTTCGGATCCATCACGCTGAAATAGCGCAACATGAAGTTGATGATGAAATCGTCCATCGACGAAAAGCCCAACGCCTTATGTCGGTTTTCCTGGAAGAACTCCGTGCCCCAGCCCATCACGGCCCACATTTTCGCGTGGCGCAACAAACCTTCTCGCACGTCCGCCGACGATGTATAGAAACCCTTGTTGAAGCCGGGGTCGGACGTGATCGCATCGACCAGCGTTTCGGTGAACAGGAAATCATGGATGGTGTTTCTCGCCGTGCCGGCGATGGGCGCGGCACGCTTCACCATATCGGGGTAGCGCACCGCCCATTCGTAGGTCTGCTGCGCGCCCATCGAGCCGCCGACGACCAGCGCGAAACTCTTCAGGCCGAACTTTTCCGTGACCAGTTTGTGCTGCGCGCGCACGTCGTCGCCGATGCGCACATGCGGGAAATTCCCCATCCCGGCCGGCGCCGGCGTGTTGTGCGGCGAAGTGGAAAGACCGTTGCCGATCTGATTGACGATGAGGATGAAATACTTGTCGGGATCGAGCGCGCGGCCCTTGCCGAATACACCTGCTCCATGATCTTGTTGGTGCCCGAGTACCAGGTGGGAATCAGGATGGCGTTATCCTTGGCGGCATTGAGCGTGCCGAAAGTAGCGTAGGCGAGCTGGCAACCGCGAATGGTGCCGCCTTCTTCCAACTCGAGATTGCCGATGTCGTGCAGCTCGTACGGGCCGTGCAGATCCTGCGAGTAGTAGCTGTTGTTGATCATCGTCCCCTCCCGATTCTGTTGGATTGGGTTATTCAGGTGTTGTCCGTTGCGCGGCCCTGACACCGCGCGGAAACACTCTGCTGTCGTTCCGGGACGGCCCCTCGAGGGGCGGGCCCGGATCTAGAGCACTGGCCAGACCTCGATTCTCTAAGCCCGAGTCCATGGATTCCGCGCTCGCGTGGAAATCCCGCGGCCCGGAATGACCAGTCGCAGCGTTTTACTGCACGCGGCAAATCTGGTAACGGCTATGCCAATTCGAATCCCTCGTAGCCCTTGGCCGCGACCTCGTCGCATTTCTTCCGGTAACCGCCGACGCCTTCCGGCCCCAGATACGGCAAGAAGGCGCGTGGTTTGCCGGGGATGTTGGCGCTCATGTACCAGGAGTTGGCGCCGGTCATCAGCGTCTGGTTGACGATCTCGTTGACATGGGCAACCCACTGATCCTGCGCCTCGGGCGTCGCCTCGATGGTGGTCTTGCCGGTCTTGCGCATGTTGTCGATGCAGTCGGTGATCCATTCCACATGCTGCTCGATCGACACCGGCATGTTCGACAGCACCGACGGGCTTTGCGGGCCGGTGATGGTGAACAAGTTGGGGAAGCCGGCGACCGAGATGCCAAGATAGGTGTGCGGACCGTCCGCCCACTGCTCATCCAATGTGCGGCCGCCGCGGCCTTTCAGGTTCAACGCCTTCAGCGGACCGGTCATGGCATCGAAACCGGTCGCGAAAACGATGATGTCGAATTCGTATTCCTTGCCGCCGGCTCGGATGCCGTTTTCGGTGATTTCTTCAATGGCGCCGTCGGCATTGGCATCGACCAGCAGCACGTTATCCTTGTTGAAGGTCTCGTAGTAGTTGGTGTCCAGCGGCTGGCGCTTGGTGCCGTAGGCGTAGCCCTTGGGTATCAGCTTTTCGGCTACGACCGGGTCTTTTACGGTCTTGCGGATCTTACGCTTGATGTAGTCGGCGCACAGGTCATTGGCCTCCTGATTGAAGAACATGTCCTGGTAGTTGGCCAGCCAGAAGGCGAAGCCGCCGGCGTCCCACATCCTGTCGAACTCACGCTCTCGCTCCTCGGGCGTGGCTTCCAGCGCCGATTTCGGAATGAAGTAATGCTCTTGGCCGAAGAACGATTCTGCGGATGCGCTCGACCATGCCGTCATAGTCCGCCTTTCGCGCCTTGACCAATTCGGGGTCCACCTTGCCATTGCGCGCCGGCACACAGTAGTTGGCGGTGCGCTGAAACACCGTGAGTTGCTTGGCCTGCTGCGCAATTTCGGGAATGGCCTGCACCGCAGTGGCGCCGGTGCCGACCACCGCCACGCGCTTGCCGGTGAAGTCGACGCCGGTATGGGGATAGCGGCTGGTGTGGTACCACTTGCCCTTGAATGTCTCCAGGCCCTTGAACTGCGGAATGTTGGTGGCCGAAAGACTGCCCACGGCCGCGATCAGGTAACGTGCCGTGACCTCTTCGCCCTTGTCGGTGCGCACCCTCCACAGATTGGTCCCTCGTCGAATTCCGCACCGGTAACGCGCGTGTTGAATTGCATGTCGCGTTTCAAGTCGTGGCGTTTGGCCACATGCTCGAGATAGCGCAGGATTTCGGGCTGCTCGGGATAGCGCTCGGACCATTCCCATTCTTGCAACAACTGCTTGTCCCAGGTGAAGCAGTAGATGTAGGCGTCGGAATCGCAGCGCGCGCCGGGATAGCGGTTCCAGTACCAGGTGCCGCCAACGGTTTCACCTGCTTCATAAACCCGCACCTTCAGCCCCAATTTGTCGCGCAGCGACTTCAGCATGTGCATGCCGGAAAAACCCGCGCCGATCACGACAGCGTCAAAGTTTTGAGTTTCACTGGCCATTGGTTCCTCCGATCCGTTTTGTTTGTTTGGACGACAGATTAACCCGATCCGCGCGCCTTGGCGAACGATACCACCACGTCCCTCGATGCGGGCCGATATTCGGGTGGCGCTTGCCCGCG
>CAVXLL010000006.1:0-28017 GCA_963762575.1 uncultured Alphaproteobacteria bacterium
GAAAGCCTGTTGCAAACGCCGCTGCCGCAACGCCGTACGGCTCTCGATAATTTTTTTTGTTCGATCGGCTCCGAAGGTGCCGTGAGGCTTTCACCCTATACACGCGACATCGCGGAAGCGCGGGGATGGCTGGAGGTGAGCGGCGGCGAACTGGACGGTGTGATCGCCAAGCGGCTCGACGGCGTTTACGAGCCCGGCAAGCGCGCCATGCTCAAGGTCAAGAAACGACGCACGGCGGATTGCGTGGTCGGCGGTTTCCGCCACGAGCGCAACTCGCGCCTCGTCGGTTCGCTGCTGCTCGGCCTCTACAACAATGAGGGCAAGCTCGATCATGTCGGGTTTACCGCGACATTGCACGACTTTGACCGCAAAGCGCTGACGGGACAGCTCGAAGCGCTGATCATGCCACCTGGTTTTACCGGCAACGCGCCGGGAGGCCCCAGCCGATGGAGCACCGAGCGCTCCGGCGAGTGGCAACCGCTGCGACCGGAATTGGTGGTCGAAGTTCGCTACGATCATGTCACCGGCGGTCGGTTCCGCCACGGTACCCGGCTCTTACGCTGGCGGCCCGACAAGGCGCCAGGCCAATGCACCTTCGAGCAGATGGCCCCCGCAGCGGCAGCGGCTACGGTGCGTGCACCAATGGCAGCGGGCGCGGCCGGCGGTTCTCGCCGATCGCAACATAGGTGAAGGTTGCCTCGGTAACCTTGCGCGCCTCGTCCGACGGAAGATGGCGCCGCCACGCCTCGATTAGCACCGTCATCGAGGTGCGCCCGATCTTCACGAGTTCCCCGTAACAGCTGACCTCGTCTCCGACAAAAGACCGGCTCATGGAACACCATGCCGTAGACCGCCGCCGTCGCGCGCAACGGCCCCCGGCCCGTTGCGCGGCCACCGCGCCGCCGGCGAGATCCATTTGCGAGAGCAGCCAGCCACCGAAGATGTCACCGTTCGGGTTGGCGTCCGCCGGCACTGCCATTAGGCGCACCAGCGGCATCCTTGCGCCAACCTCGGCGAATTCGAGCCTCGCCTCGTCACGCTCTACGTCCGATCCCATGCTCGCTCCAAAATCTCGGGGGACATTGCCGCGCGGATTCGCATATCCATATAGCGCGTTATCTTCCGTTCTAGGCCTTGAGCGATTGGAGGCAGCAATGTTCGTTCGCGCCAAGCAAAACTGGTTCCGGCGCGTCGCTTTTGCCGGGGGCGGTTCTCGCGACCGCTGTGCTGACCTTTGGAGCGACGCTGCCGCAGGCCGAGGCGCAGTACTACGGGGCGGCATACCCAGGTTATGGCTATGGCTATGGCTACCCCTACCCGTATTATCCATACTACTATCCCTATTACGCCTACGCTTACCCGTGGTGGGGCTGGGGTGGTTGGGGCTGGGGTGGTTGGGGCTGGGGCGGACGCGGCTGGTGGGGTGGTCGCGGTTACTACGGACGCGGTTACGGTTACGGACGTGGTTACGGTTACGGTGGCCGCGGTTACGCTGGGGGCTTCCATGGCGGCGGTTATGGCGGCGGCGGCTTTCACGGCGGCGGCGGGGGTGGCGGTCACCGATAACGGTACCCCCGATCGCGCGGTGTCTAAGGAGGTTCTTGCGGCGCGAATGCATAATGTTTTGGCCGAAGCTAGGATCATCCCCGAACTGCCAAACCATTACCGGGGGAAGGTTCGCGACAATTACTACTTAGCCGACGGTTGCCGGATCATCGTTGCAACCGACCGGCTGAGCGCCTTCGACCGGATCCTGACGGCGATCCCCGGCAAGGGTCAGGTGCTGACGCAAATCGCGCGATTTTGGTTCGACGAGACGCGCGAAGACTGCCCCAACCACGTCATCGAATATCCGGACCTGAATGTCGTCGTCTGTCGGCGGCTGGACATCCTCCCGGTCGAAATCGTCGTCCGCGACTACCTCACCGGCACGACCGGCACCTCGATCTGGCCGATGTACCGGGCAGGCCGGCGGGAAATTTACGGCATCCATTTCCCCGACAGGCTGCGCGAGAACCAGAAGCTGCCGGCGACGATCCTTACGCCGACCACTAAAGCGGCCGAGGGAGAGCACGACGAGCCGGTGATGCCGGATCAGATCGTCGCTCGTGGCCTGCTGACAGGAGAGCAGTGGCGAAATGTCTCCGAGCTGGCAATGGCGCTGTTCGCGCGAGGTCGCGCCATCGCCGCCGAACGCGGTCTGATCCTCGTCGACACCAAATACGAATTCGGTGTCTGCCCGAGACGGACGGATCATCCTCGCCGATGAAATTCACACGCCGGACAGCAGCCGGTATTGGATTGGAGACACCTACGACCGCCGCTTCGCAGGTGGAGAGCCGCCAGATACGCTCGACAAGGATTACCTGCGCCGCTGGGTGAGCGCTCGCTGCGACCCCTACCGCGACCCGATACCGGAGATCCCGAGCGACGTCATCCTTGAGACCGCTCGGATCTATATCGACGCCTACGAAAGAATTACCGGGAAGACTTTTGAGCCGCCGTCGCCGGACACCTCGATATTGGTCCGGATACATGCCAATCTGGCGCAATATTTTTGAACGGATTACCCCGAAGACGGATCGAAAGCCGATACGCCGGTGCGGGCCCGCGAGCGATTGCTCTTCACCCCGGCCTTTTCGAGGGCGTCGCCGACTTTCCACGACCAGACGCTGCGCCGTCCCAACGCGCTCGTCGTCCATGGGACGAGCGCCGCCCACGGCAGGAACGGGCGGCGGCTGCCGTAGGCCCAGATCTCGACGCGCAACGACGGGCGCTCGCTCGGGCCGCGCGCGTGGAAGCCGAAGGTGTCGGCGACGATCAGCGTGTTGGCCGCAACCGCGAAGCTACGCGGTTGCGGAAGGCCAAGGGACGCGAGCTCGGCGGGGTCGATGCGGAAGGACCCTTCCCGGTCCTCGGCATTCGGGGAAAGGCGAGCGAAAAACTCGTCCGCCGTTCCCACTCGAGCCGCGATCGGTCAGCCGATGCGAGCCGGGAACGTAAGTAAAGGGCCCGGCATCCTCGGCGACGTCGGTCAAAAACAGCCACGCCTTCACGGTCGGATGAAAGGTGTCGGCGTGGAGGAATGTCTGCGGATCGGCCGGGCCTGCGCAGGCATGGCGTAGGATGCTCTGCACCCAGACCACCGGCTCGGCATCGCGGCTGCCGGCGTAGCGAATGAGCCCGCGCCATTGTCTCGACTGCAGTGCTGCGCCGAGCGCGGGGAGCGCGGCGAGGGCCCGTCCGTCGAGCGCGATCTTGCGCATGATTGTGTCGCCTTCGGTGATCTCCCGAAGCGGACCGCGATAGGCCCGAACCTGGGCGACCAGCGCCGCGAAATGATCGTCCGGCAGAAAGTTCGGGCGGAGCACAAAACCGTCCCGGTCAAACGCCGTTCGGTCCTCCTCGGAGACGAGACCGGCGAGCTTGCGGCGGCGAGCTTGCGCCAGCCGGTAGGCGAGCCCGACGCGGGCGGCATGGAGGCCCCATTCATTGAGGCGCCGGCTGCCGATGACGGCATTGCGCTCAAAGGATTTTGTCCCGGTCGCCAGCTGGGCGATCCAAACCGGGGTCATGGCGGCGCGGCGCATTTCCGAGAACATCTCTCGTTCTCACGCTAGAAGGGGACCGTGCCGATGACTGTCGTGCGATGCATCAGGCGGCGCTGCGGCAGTGCATAATCGCAGATCGCCACGTGCATAGATGTGGCATTGTCCCACATCAATAAATCTCCGACCTGCCATTTGTGGCGGTAAAGAAATTCGGGCCGCACGCAATGGGCATCCAGTTCGGCGATCACGTCGATCGCCTCGTCCTCCGGCATGCCATCGATCCCGGCGCACTCGCCGGCCGTGACGTAAAGCGATTTGCGGCCTGTATAGGGATGGGTGCGGACAATCGGATGGGTGATGTCAGGGGTTTCCGCGAGCTGCTCCGCGGTGAGCTTGGGGCGCGGGCTGTCGGCGACCCGCCGGCGGGCCGAATAACGGTGGATTGCCTTCAGTCCGCCGATGCGTTGCTTCATTGATTCCGGCAACGCCTCGTAAGCGGCGATCGTGTTCGCGAAGACCGTGTCGCCGAGCGGTTCACCGTCGCGATATGGCACCCCCTTGGCGTAGAGCAGCGAGCAGCGGCTCGGCCGGCGGCGATAGGAGGTGTCCGTGTGCCAGGTGAAGCCCGCATCCGCCAAGCCGATATGCTCGCCGGCCTCGTCGCGGGTATTGGAAATCCGCAGGATCTGCGGAAAACCGGGGAGCAGATATTTCTTGACGATGTGGGTTTCGAGCTCTCCGAACCGAGAGCTGAACTCGATGTGCCGCTCGTTTGTCAGCTGCTGTCCGCGAAAGACGACGACAATATTGTCGTGGAAGATCCGCTCGATCTGGCGGAATGTCGGATCGTCGATGTCCTGCGAGAGATCGAAGCCGATTTCCGCGCCGCAGGCCGCACCGCTTTGCTTCACCGCAGGCCGCATCGAGCCCTCCCGCGCCGTGACACCGGAGCCGCAAGTGTCTTTAACGCGTTCTTAAACCATAAGAGGTTCGATGACCCTAGCATGGATTTGTGAGATCAACCAAGGCGATGGCGCGCATTCTTCTGACCGAACCTGATCGAGCAATTCGCGGGTTGATCGCAGGCATTTTGAACGAGTTCGGCCACGATGTCGTCGCGTGCGAGAATATCGTCGAGGCGGAGGTCTGGCTGGCAACCTCGCCGATCGATGTGCTGGTCACCGACCTCATGCTGCGCGGCGAGCAAGGGGTCACGTTGAGCAGAAGCTGCTCTGCGCTCGGTATTCCCACCTTCACCTTGAGTGGGCGCGATTTTCTCCCCGACCAAGTGTCTCGGCCGCCGCCGTTGCTCGAAAAGCCGTTCCGTTTTTCCGATCTACATCGTGTCCTGCACGCGATCGAGACAGCCCAGTCGACAGCGGCAGTTCACCGTCCGAGGATCAGCGCCGCCTGATCATCTGGGGGCGCAGTGGGCAGCCCGGTATTTGCCGTGCTTTGCGTAACCGGCGGCGACCCAGTACTGGCCCTTGCCGCAATGATGTTTAACCAGGACCAAACTCTGTGAGACATGGGTGGCCGGATCGCTGTTCTGCAGCGATGGCGTCGCCCCCGCGTCCTGCAACCCAGCAGCAAGAGCCAAAGTAGCAACTAATCCCAGTGCAAAACTACGCATAGATGTCTCCTCTCGATTATCGGTGTGTGGGCGTTCACTGATCCTGTGGGGAATTGAAGACGGTCCCGGAAACCGGATCTATCCAGACGAGATGGTCCTCGACGGCACTCACTCCCGGAACGTTCTCGGCGACAACACGCAGCGCCTTCCGTTCCTTCTCCTCGAGGATGACACCGTTGAGATCGACGACGCCGTCCTTCACTGAGATCGAGAGCCCGTCTTTCGGAACCCATGCAGCCTTCGCCAGCTCGGCCAGGATATGTTCGCGGATGTCGTCGTCGCTGCGGTGCTCGGAACGCTGCGCCTCGATCGCGCGCAATAGGGCACGAAGCAAGTCCAGGCGGCTGACAACGCCGACCAGCACGTCGCCCTCGATGATGGGCACACGTTTGATCCGGCGGCGTTCCATCAACCCGACTACTTCGTCGAGCGGCACGTCCCCGGCCACACTGATCACATCGGTGGTCATGATCTCTTCGACTTTGCGGCCGTGGGTCCTGACATACTCGCCGGCCATCCGGCCGGGCCCCATCAAGATTTCGAGCCAGCGCGGCCGATGCCTTTCGGTACCCGTCTCGCTGTGGCGCAGGAGGTCGCCTTCAGTCAGAATCCCGACGACCTTGCCGTCGCGCAAGACCGGCAACCCGCTGATATTGTGGTCGAGCATCAGCCGGATGGCTTGCGCCACCGATGTTTCCCGTCCGACCGTGACCACGTTGCGGGTCATCACATCCGAGGCCTTCATTTGTTGGCTCCTCTGGAGGCGTCGCTGAGTGCCGCGAACTCCGGGCAGCTCGCGGCCTTCCAGCCATTCGAGAAAGGCCCCGCCCGCGGTCGAGACATAGGACAGCTCGTCGATCACTCCCGCCGCGGCAAGCGCCGCGACGGTGTCCCCGCCACCGGCGACGCTGAGCAACTTTCCGGCGAGCGTCAATTGAGCGACTTGCTTGGCAACCGCGGCCGTCCCGCGACCGAAAGGGGCTGTCTCGAAAGCGCCGAGCGGTCCGTTCCAGACGAGAGTGCGAGCCTCGTCGAGGGCGGCGCCGATGCGCGCCACGGTTCTTGTTCCGATATCGAGGATCATCGCATCGTGCGGCACCATATCGATCGCGACCTCGCGGGTCATGACCCCGGCTGCCAGCTCGGAGGCGACGACGGCATCTTCGGGAAGAATGACGCGGCAGTTCCGTTGGCTGGCGAGAGCAAGCACCTGGCGCGCCGTTTCGGCCATGTCGCGCTCGCAAAGCGAACGGCCTATCTCCTTCCCTAGGGTCAACAGCAAGGTGTTTGCCATCGCTCCGCCGATCGCCAGGAGCTCGACCTTCCCGATGATGAAGCGCAACAGGTCGAGCTTTGTCGACACCTTGGCACCCCCGATCATGGCAAGCACCGGCCGCGCCGGCTTGTCGAGAGCAGCGGTCAGCGCGTTGAGCTCGGCCTCCATCAGCTTGCCGGCGGCAGCCGGCAGCAGATGCGCGAGCGCTTCGATCGAAGCATGCGCGCGATGCGCTGCGGAGAATGCGTCGTCGACATAGACATCGCCCAGTTCGGCCAGTGCCCAGGCAAAATCGGGGGAGTTCGCCTCCTCGCCTCTGTGGAAGCGCAGGTTTTCCAAGAGCGCGACCTGCCCGGGCTGGAGTGCGGCGACCGCGCGCTTGGCCTCCTCGCCTATGCAGTCGGCGGCGAAGGTCACCTTGCCGCCGCCAATCGCGTCTTCCAACGGCCCGACCAGCGGCCGCAGCGAGAAGGCCGGGTCAGGCTTACCCTTCGGGCGCCCGAAATGCGATATGACGACGACTCTGGCGCCTTTGCCGATCAATGCCTCGATGGTCGGGGCGAGTCGCTCGATGCGGGTCGCGTCGGTTACTACGCCGTCCTTGACGGGCACGTTCAGATCAGCGCGCAACAGCACCCGCTTGCCGTGCACATCGATGTCGTCAAGGGTTCGAAATCTCGCCATGAGCTACTCTAGAGCTGTCAACGGACTGTAACGCGATGCAAGCCCCGCGGCCAACTCCAGAAAAGTGAAATACTGTTGACACCGGTCGGGGTAAGCAACTCATCCTGCGATCGACGGGTTTTCGAAGGATGCAGATCATGGGCGCCGACGTCCTCGTAAAAAACGCTTGGTACGTCGCCGGGCTTTTGCACGAATTCCCGCCGCAGCAGCTGCAGGGTCAGGTCATCGCGGAAAAGCCGCTGGTCATGTGGCGAACCGCGACGGGGGTTGTCGTCGCCTTCGACGAGCGCTGCTGCCACAAGCGGATGCCGCTGTCAGAGGGGCGGCTGATCGAAAGCGACCTGCTCGAATGCGCGTATCACGGCCTGTGCTACGACGCCGCCGGCCGCTGCGTCCGGGTGCCGTCGCATCCCGACGGCCGCATCCCGCCGCAGGCGCGGCTGCGTCCGTTTCCGGTAATCGAGCAGGACGGGCTCGTCTGGGTGTGGACCGGCGATCCGGCCAAAGCCGAGGCCGTCCGGCCGCCGCGCCTGCCGGAGATTGCCGACCCCGCATGGGAAACGGCCGATACCGGGCCGATGGCAGTGCCCGCCAACTCGCTGCTGCTGATCGAGAACCTGCTCGACATCTCGCATTTCTACCCGCTGCACGACGGCAATATCGGCGATGTCGAGAACAGCCGCATCTCAGTCACGCTCGACGAAGGGACCCGCGACGGCAACCCTTACGTCGGGACCATCCGCGAGGCCCGCGGCTATCGGCAGCCGCCCTTTCTCGAAGATTACCTCGGATACGACATCGTCGATCGTGACCACACGCATTACATGCTGAGCCCGGCGGTAACCCGCGTGGAGATGCGCGTGTGGCCGGCGGGCCGCCATGGCGACAAGAGTGCCGAGCGCGGCTACGTCATCGTCCACACCCACACGCCGGTCGACCGGCGCAACCACGTGTGGCGGCTGATCATCAACATGCCGGCCGGGCAGAGATGCAAATCCGACCCGACGAGATCGGCGGTCGGGCGCTTCATGGAAACCTTTCCCGCCGTTATCGCCGAGGACCGCTGGGCGCTCGAAAAGCAGCAAGCGATGTTCGACTACCCTGACGACGGGTATCGCGAGGTGTTTCTGCGGCCCGACCGCGCTTTGCGCCGGGCGCGAGAAATCCTCGTTCGGCTGGAAGAGGCTGAACGAATCCTTGCGCCACCCGAGCAAGTCGCGGAGAGGCCAGCGACAGCTGCCTAGACGGCCCTTCCCCCCGCATGCGACGAGGTGACCGTGAAGTCGTACCCGTCCGGTCCCGTGAGGTGGAAGGAGTCGTGGATCCGGCCCCTGCTGATGTCGGAGGGCCCGAGGCCTTTCGCTGCATAATCGCCGCGCGCCGCCTCGATATCGTCCACCATCAGGTCGAAGGGCGCGGCGGAACCGGTCGCCGGCGGCTGTTCCGACTTCCGGACGACAACATGCGTGCCGCCGCGAAGCTCGAGAACGGCGAGGCCGTCGTCGGCGAATATCGGGCGCAGGCCGACGGATTGGAGCCACCGCTCGGCAGCGGCGACATCGGTGGTCGGAAGCCGGACATGGCCCACCGCCACCGGCGGCCTCTGATCGACAGTCTGCGACATGATCTATCCCTTCGTTCGAGTGTAATCAAAGGCGGGGCCTAGGCGGTCAGCACTTCGAGCAGGTGACCATTCGGCTCGCGGAAATAGAACCCGCGCCCGCCGTTGCGATGATTGATCTCCATGTTCTCCGCGGAACGCGGCCCGCTGCCATAGGTAAGGCCCTCCCCGCGGACCCGGTCGAAGATCCCGTCAAACTCCGCCTCGCTGACCTTAAAGGCATAGTGGTGCCGCTCGAAGCCGTCCCAATTGTCGAAATCGATGGTCAATGTCTCGTTGATCCGTACCGGAGCGAAATGCGAGACCGGCCCCAGGTATTCGAGGCCGAAGATCCGGGCGAAGAACCGTGCCGACTCTTCCTTGTCGCGGGCCGGGACGATCGTGTGGTCGAGGACGATGGTCAAGAGCGCCTCCTAGCAGTCTTTGATAAAAATGTGCCCGCTTGCCGCAATCGGCAAGCACCAGAAAGGGAGGTGTCATGGACAAAGCATCAGCCGGGATTACCCTGCCGACCTCGATCATCGGATCCCTGCCGCGGCCGAGCTGGTACACCGCGGGCCTTGGTTCACAAAGCTTTCTTGAGGCGATGATGAACCTGTGTTATCGCGAGCAGTACGAAGACGCCGTTTCGGTCTATCTCCGCGCGCAGGAGACCGCCAGGCTCGAGATCTGTACCGACGGCGACGCGCATTTCGACGAGCAGATCGGCGGCACGAGCTGGCAGAGCTATCCGCTGACCCATCTGGCCGGCTTCTCGCTTGAACAGGCGATCGCGCGTGATCCGCGCTACGGGCCCGCCCACGCCTGGGCCGCGAACTGCTGTGCTCGGCTGGTCCATGACAATCGGAGCGAAGATCCGGAGGCGGACCGTCTGAAGGGCGCCGATTTGGCCAGGCGAGCCCTGGAGGTCGCCGGCGACGACCCGGGCATTCTGGCGAATGCCGCTCTCGCGCTGGCCTATTTCGGCGAGGACATCGGTGCCATGATTGCGTTAGTCGAGCGTGCCTTGGCGCTCAACCCGAATTTCGCGCAAAAGTGGTATGTCAGCGGCCTCATCCGGCAATGGGCGGGCCAGCCCGACGCCGCAATCGAGCAGACCTAAGCTTCGCTGCGGCTCAGCCGGCGCGCCCGCATCGGCACGTCGCTTTTCAATATAGGCGCCGCACATCTCCTCAGCCGGCGCTTCGAACGCGCGAACAACGGATTGGCTGGAGTTCTTTCGGAAGGAGCTGAAAGACCAGCCCTGGCGGGAGGCCGTCGGGAATTGGGTCCCGATCCTGATCTCCGGCTATTTAGGCGGGCTGACGCATGGGCTGATCCGCAACACCCACGCGGTGCGGTCCTTTCCGGAGGGCGGCAATCCGACCAGTCTGCAAATCGACGAACTCGCCCGCGGCCTTGCCCTATTGGGCCGGCACCTACCGGCCGTTGCCCGGCAACCCCCACAACCACGGGAACCTGACGCTCGACGAAGCGCTGCGCCCGCTGCCGCGTATCGATCCCGAGGCTGCGATCAGCAGGCACACCGCGGCGTTCGCCAGGGTGCTGATCGTGCAACCTGAGATTTCATCCTGTCCCACTGGTGTACACGATTACTGCCCCGACCGCGATACAGAACCTGCTGCCTTATTTCCCGCAGCTAAGGGGCCGCTGCCCGGGGTTAGGCAAATGCTTTGATGATTAGTGACGCCACGCCGGCGATCACGAAACTCAGCATCCATTTGATGATCGCGAGATCTTGTGCGATCTTGGCGAACCGGGTCTCGTGTGCGGCGAGCCCTTCGGCGGCGGCGCGGGCTTTCTCCTCGGGCGCGCCAGCAGAAATTAGCGCGTCGTAGGTCTTTGAGAGCATCATCGCCATATAGCCGCGCCTCCCTTCCGGTACCTCCGTTTTAAGATCGGGATCGCGGGTCCATCTCGCAATTGCCCGGTTACGCGATCACCTCAGTGTGCCGCAGTTCCTCCAGGGTCGCGCGGTCGTAGCCGAGAAGCCGGGAGAGGACCTCGTCGGTGTGCTGGCCCGGGGTAGGGACGGGGCCGATGCGGCCGGGCGTCTTCGACATTTTGATCGTCGCGCCGGGCAGGTACATCTCGCCGGCGATCGGGTCTTCCATCTTGACAAGCATCTCGCGTTCCCAGAGATGCGGGTCGACGGCGACCTGCGGGATCGTCTTGACCGGGGCGACCGGGATCTCGGCGTCGAGCAGGGTCTTGACGATATGGTCGACGGTGTTTTCGGCGCACCACGCCTCGACCATCTTCCGGCGCGCGTCGCCGCGGCCGACCCGGCTTGTCCAGCCCTCGGCCGCGGCCTCCTTGTTGCCGGTCGCGATCTGCATGAGCCGGGTCGCCATTGCGCTGCCGGAAGCGGAGATCACGACATGGCCATCCTTCGCCTTGAAGGGCGGCCGGCCGGCTTCGCCACCCTCCTCGCCAGTGGCGAGGTAGTACGACGTCGGGATCTCGACCATCGTCAGCGCCGAATCCATCAGGCAGCAATCCACCAGCTGGCCTTCGCCGGTGCGGTCGCGATGGTGCAGCGCGGCGAGCGTGCCGATTGTCGCGTGCAGCGAGGTGTAGCGGTCGACCAGCGAGGTTGCCGCGCCGAGCGGCGTGCCGACCGGCGCGCCAGTCAGCGACATCAGCCCGCTCATCGCCTGACCGAGCGGATCGAAAGCCGGGCGCTCGCGATAGGGGCCGTATTGGCCGAACCCGGACACCGAGGCGAGGATGATGTCCGGCTTCAGCGCGCGCAGCTGGTCGTAACCGAACCCCATCTGCACCATCGTGCCGGGACGGAAGTTTTCGAGCACAACATCCGCGGTCGGCACGAGCGCCGCAAAGACCTCCTTGCCGCGGGCTGTGCGCATGTCGAGGCAAAGGCTCTTTTTGCCGCGGTTGTAGACCGAGAAATAAACGCTCTGACCGCGCACCAGCGGCTCCGACCGCCGCGTCTCCTCGCCGCCCAATTTCTCGATCTTGATGACCTCGGCGCCGAGGTCGGAGAGGATCATGCCGCCGCGCGGACCCGCCTGGTACCGCGCCAATTCGAGCACCCGCACACCCTCCAGGGCCCCAGCCATGACCACCTCCCAAACCTGCGTCACGGTTGAGTGAACACCTGCTCCCGCGTAGTGTCAAACAATCGGAGCCGCGCAGGAGGGCGAGCAATGGCCTATGAATACATACTGACCGATCGTTTCGACGCGGTTGCCGTGATAACGCTCAATCGGCCGGACAAGCTCAACGCCTTGAGCTTGCCGCTAGTGCTGGAGCTCGACGGGGCGCTGACCCAATACGAAGCGGACGACGGCATCAAGGCTGTTATCCTGACCGGCGCCGGGGACCGGGCATTTTCTGCGGGCGCCGACATCCATGAGATGGCCGGGCTCGGCGCTGAAGAACTGGCGGCTCGGGGCGAGGTGCGCGGCCGCGCCACCTGGCACATCGCAACCTTTGCCAAGCCGCTGATCGGTGCAATCAACGGGCTTGCTTACGGCGGCGCTGCATTGCTGAGCTCGACCCTCGATCTGCGGATCGGCTGCGAGCGCACCGCGTTTCGTTTCTTGGCGGCGAGTTATGGCCGGGTCAATTCCAGCTGGTCGTTGCCGCTGTTGGTCGGTCTGCCAAAAGCCAAGGAGCTGCTGTACACCGGACGGATCGTCGCTTCCGAGGAGGCCGAGCGCATCGGGCTACTCAATCAGGTCGTTCCCGCTGCACGCCTGCTGGATACTTGCATCGAGATCGGCCAGATGATCGCCAAGAACGACGCGCGCATGGTGCAGGGCCTGAAGCGCCTGCTGCACCAGCAGCTCGGCATGGGCTGGCGTGAGCGCTACGACAACGAAGAGCAAGCGCGCGCCACCTGGCTCGCCGCCGGCCACCCGCGCGAAGGGTTCAAGGATTTTCTCAGCCGCAAGGGGTCCGCCTGAAAGAATACACCACGGAGACACGGAGGACACTGAGGGATGCATAATCCTCCTCCGTGCCCTCTGTGTCTCCGTGGTGAACTTTATCCTCGGATTTCCGGGTAGTCGGTCACCACGACTTCTTCGCTGACGGTGTCGAGCACGGCGCAGCTCAGTTGCCGGCCGTTGCCTTGGTCGCGCGCTTCGCCGGCTGAGCCTGGATTGATCACCAGCACCTTGCCGACGCGGCGCACCAGCTGATGGTGGGTGTGGCCGTACAGCACGATGTCCGCTTCGGCCTCGCCAAACCGGGCCAGCTGGGAGTCGTGGGGATAGACGTAGGCCCCCTGAGGCTCCCATGGGGTCGAGTGGACGAGCAGCAGCTTCTTTCCGCCGACTTCGAGTTCCAGTCGCTTCGGCCGTTCGGCGAGCCACTGGAGCAGCGAGCGGTCGATCCAGTCTGGCTGGCGAGCGCGGGCGCCGTGCGGGCCGAGAAAACCTTCCTCGTGGTTGCCGAGAATGGTGTGGGTGCGGCGGTCCCTCAGAAGGCGTACGACCTCGTTCGAAAAGCGGTATTCGTAAATGCTGTCGCCAAGGCAGATCAGCTCGTCGGCATCGTCGAGTATTTCCAAAGCCCGCAATAAGCCGGCGTGGTTGCAATGCACGTCGGAGACGATGCCGATTTTCAACAAGCGCTCCGGCTGGCGATGATGTTCATCGGCTTCAAGCTCATGACGACCTCTCCTTCTTGGTTGAGCACCTCCATCAAGGTGCGCACGACGCCACGATCGGGTCGGGAGCGCGAGCGCGTCGCCTCGAGCACGGTCACTCGCAGACGCAGCACGTCCCCGGGGCGAACCGGCCGCAGCCAGCGTAATTCGTCAATACCGGGCGAGGCGAGGCTCGCCTTCTTCGGCAGAAAATTCTCTACGACGAGGCGCATCATCATCGCTGCGGTATGCCAGCCGCTCGCGATCAGGCCGCCAAAGCGGCCGCGGGCCGCGGCTTCCGGGTCGACATGCATGTCCTGCGGGTCGAAGCGGCGGGCGAACTCGAGGATTTCGGCCTCGTCGACCCGGATCTCCCCGTATTCGAATACCGTGCCCGGAATGTAGTCCTCGAAATATCGCTCTTCGGTCAAAGAAGCCTCGCATACGGCCGAGCTTGAACGCGGCCACGCGCTGCTGCATTACATCATCTGCAGAAAAAAGTCGTGGATCTGCCCGAAAGGGAGGGAGATGAACTTCGATTACATCATCGTCGGTGGCGGATCGGCCGGGTCGGTCATGGCCAACCGGCTCTCGGCTAAAAGCGGCAACAAGGTCCTGCTGTGCGAGGCCGGCCAGGATACGCCACACGGCAACGTGCCACCGGAAATTCTCGACAGCTACCCCGGTACGGCTTATTTCGACCCGCGCTTTCACTGGACCGAGCTCAAGGTCCACACCGAGGTCATCTCGCACAACCGGCCGGAGGAGAACCGCCCGCCATTGCGCAAATACGAGCAGGCGCGGGTACTCGGCGGCGGCTCGTCGATCAACGGCCAGCTCGCCAATCGCGGCGCTCCGACCGATTATGACGAATGGGAGGCGCGCGGCGCTGCCGGGTGGAACTGGAACGCAGTGCTGCCTTATTTCAAAAAAGTCGAACGCGACATGGATTTCGACGGGCCGTGGCACGGTAAGGACGGCCGCATCCCGGTCCGCCGCATCTTTCCCGATATGTGGAATGGCCACGCCAAGGCTATCGCCAAGGCATTCGAGGCGGCCGGATACCCCTTTATCCAAGACCAGAATGCCGAGTTCAGGGACGGCTATTTCCCGATCACGATCTCAAACCTCTATGACCGCCGCGTCTCGGCGGCGATAGGCTATCTCGATCCGGGAACCCGACTGCGCGACAACCTGACGATCTCGGCCCTGACGCAGGTCAAAGGGCTGCTGCTCGAGGGGACCCGCTGCCTTGGTGTCAAGGCGCTGGTCGACGGCCGTGAGACCGAATTCCGCGGCGGCGAAGTCATCGTTTCGTCGGGGGCCATCCACTCGCCAGCGCATCTGTTGCGCGCCGGTGTCGGGCCCGCTGGTCACCTACGCGATCTCGGGATCGAGGTCGTCGCGCACGTTCCGGGGGTCGGGCAAAGGCTGATGGACCACCCGGCGATATCGGTCTCGTCCTTCATCAAATCCGATTATCGGCTCAACGGCCTGACCCGCCGGCACATCCTTTTGGCGCTGCGCTATTCCTCGGGGATCGGCGGCGCGCCGGCGGGCGACATGTTCGTGGTCGGTGTCAGCAAATCCTCCTGGCACGCGGTTGGCGAGCAGATCGGCTCATTGCTCGCGGCTGTTTACAAGACGTTTTCGGAAACCGGACAGGTCAAACTCGCCTCGCGCGACTGGCGGGCCGAGCCGGTCGTCGAGTTCAACCTGCTGTCCGACCGCCGCGACCTCGAGCGGCTGATGGACGCCTTTCGGCGGCTCGGCGCGATGCAGATCAGCGCTGCCCTCCGCGAGGCCACCAGCGACCCGTTTCCGGCGAGCTACACCGAGCGCGTCCGCAAGATCGGCGTCGTCAGCCCCAAGAACAAGATGATCACAGATGTGATCGCGAAATTGCTCGACGGGCCGCCCTGGCTGCGGCGAATGATGATCGAGAAAGTCATCGTCGAGGGCTATCGGTTCGACGAGCTGATGCGCAACGACGAGGCGCTCGAAGACTTCATCCGCAAGGCCGCAATCGGCGTCTGGCATGCCACGTGCACCTGCCGCATGGGAGCCGACGACGACCCGATGGCGGTGACGGACAATCAGGGTCGGGTCCGCGGCGTCAGCGGGCTTCGGGTTGTGGATGCCTCGCTGTTCCCGGCGGTGCCGTGCGCCAACACCAATTTCCCGACCCTGATGACCGCCGAAAAGATCGCCGACATGATGCTCGCAGCGGCGTAAATGTCATTGCGAGGAGCGCAGCAACGAAGCAATCTCGCGACAAGGAGGCCGAGCGGCGCGAGATTGCTTCGCTCCGCTCGCAATGACAGCGAGAGGAGAGGACGATGCGCTTTGGGGTTTTTGACCATCTGGACGACAGCGGGCTGCCCCTGACGCGGCATTTCGAGGAGCGGCTTAGGCTGATCGAGGCCTATGACCGCGCGGGGTTCTACGGCTACCATCTCGCCGAGCATCACAACACGCCGCTGGGCTACGCGCCGTCGCCCGGCATCTTTCTCTCGGCCGTCGCGCAGCGCACCAAGCAGCTGCGGTTCGGCCCGATGGTGTACCTGTTGCCGCTCTACCATCCGCTGCGGCTGATCGACGAGATCTGCATGCTCGACCAGATGAGCGGCGGGCGATTTCTCTATGGGGTCGGGCGCGGCATCTCGCCGATCGAGGTCGGGTTCTACGGCGTCGAGTTCGATACCGGAATGCAGCAGTTCCGCGAAGCCTTCGACGCCATCCGTATCGGCCTGACCGAAGACGAGTTGACCTATCGCGGCAAATTCTACGATTTCGACCATGTGCCGATCGTCATGAAGCCGGTCCAGAAGCCCTACCCCGAGCTGTGGTACGGTACCAGCCGGCCGGACAGCATTCCCTGGGCGGCCGAGCACCGCGCCCATATCGTGACGTTGCGCGACACCACGCAGGCGCGCGCGATCATCGATCTCTACAAGGCGGAATGGCGCCGGCACGGCCGGCCCGAATCCGAGCTGCCTTTGATGGGCATCAACCGGCACATCGTCGTCGCCGAGACCGAGGCCGCCGCGCGCGACATCGCCCGCCGCGCTTACCGCCCGTGGCGCCGGCACATGGAGCTGCTGTGGGCGAAATACGATGTGCCGTTCCCGTTGAAGGACGGGCTGCCCGAGGAATGGGATCCGCTGCAGGCGCACGGGCACGCCATCGCCGGCACGCCGGCGCAGGTACGCGACTACATCGCCAGCCAGGCCGAGGCCGCGGGCGCCACCTATTTCGTGTGCGATTTCGCCTTCGGCACGATTTCGCGCGAGGAGGTCATGAAATCGGTCGAGCTGTTTGCGCGCGAGGTGATGCCGGCCTTTGCCGATGCCTGATAGGAAGGATCACCAATGGGCACAATGATCGAGTTTGCGCGCCCCGAGAGTGGCAAGACCAAGGGGTACCTGGCGATAGCCGGCCAAGGGCGGCCGGGGGTTGTCGTGATCCAGGAATGGTGGGGCCTCAACGACCAGATCTGCGGCGTCGCTGACCGCTTCGCCCGAGCCGGCTACAACGCGCTGGCGCCCGACCTCTACAAGGGTCGCCTCACCACCGAGCCGGACGAAGCCAATCACCTGATGACCGGCCTCGATTTCGCCGACGCCACGCACCAGGACCTGCGAGGCGCCGCGCTGCACCTGCAAACGCAAAGCGCAAGGGTGGCGGTGATGGGCTACTGCATGGGCGGAGCCTTGACCGTCGCCGCCTCCGTATTTGTCCCAGAATTTGCCGCCGGCGTGTGCTTTTACGGGATCCCGCCGAAGGCGTTCGCCGACCCGGCCAAGATCCGGATGCCGCTGCAAGCCCATTTCGCCAACAAGGACGACTGGTGCACCCCCGCGGTGGTCGACGATCTCGAAAGGACACTGAAGGCGGCCGGCGTCCGCCACGAGATCTACCGTTATGACGCAGCCCACGCCTTCGCCAACGAGCGCAGCCCTGCTTACGACCTGGCCTGCGCCAACCAGGCCTGGGAGCGCATGGCGGTATTCCTGGGGGCTCAAATAGCTTAGCCGAGAGGAACTAGCGGGCGCGTTTTTGACGATCGCGATCACGTAATGGCACGGGGAGCGCGCCGATCGGTTTCAGCCGGCGCGGGATGATGCGCGGAGGTCTTTAATGAGGCTATTCGTGCGGCGCCGCAGTTTCGGCATCCAGGCACGGCTTACGATGCTGGCCGTCGCGACCGCGCTGCCGTTCGTCATGCTCGCCAGTTTTGCCATCCTCCGCATGGTCGATGATCAGCGGGCGCAGATCCAGCAGGACGTCAGGCGCAAGGTGGAGAACCTGCTTGGCGAGGTCGACCGTCAGATCAGCGCGATACAAGCCGAGCTTCAGGTCCTCGCAGTATCGCCGAGCCTGCGGAGCGGCGACTTCTCGGCTTTTGACCAGCAGATGCGTGCCGCCCTCAAGATCCGAGGAACATCGATCGTCCTGCACGACACGAAAGGACAGCAACTCCTTAGCACAAACCGGCCGTTTGGCGAACCGCTCCCGCGCGCGACCAATACCGAAATGCACGACCGCGTTGTTGCGACCGGTCAGCCCCAGATCTCCGATCTGCTCATCGGCGCGGTTCTGCGTCGGCCGATCCTGGTGGTGGGGGTACCGGTTTTTCGGGACGGGCAGGTCGTTTACGTATTAGCGATGGGGCTCGGCCCGGAGATTTTGTCGGCTTTGCTGGAGAATCAAAATCTTTCGCCTGATTGGACGGCCGGGATCTTCGATCGCAAGGGCATCATCGTGGCGCGCAATCGGGAATTGGACCGATTTCTCGGCAAGCCGGTTTCGCCGACGCTCTTGCAGGCAATGCGCGAGCCTCCCGAGAACTGGTTCCCCAGTGTCACGAGTGAAGGCATCTCCGTATATACGACATTCCGGCGCTCGCCGATAACCGGCTGGACCGTGGCAATCGGCGTGCCGAGGGAATTTGTCGACGCCCCTATTCGCCGCGCGCGATTGTTGGCCTTTGGCGGCGGAGAAGCAGTCCTCGCTTTGAGTCTTGTCTTGGGTTGGTGGATGGCTCAGGCGATCCGGCGGCCGGTCGAAGCGCTAACGGCCGCCACCAAGGCCTTGGGCAGGGGCGAGCCTGTGGATCCATTGAGCTGCGGCGTTCGTGAACTGGATGAGGTCGGCAATGAGCTTCGCAACACCGCAGTAGCGCTGGCGCGCAACCGCGAACAGCTCGAGAGCACGGTAGCGGGGCGCACGAGGGAGCTTGCCGCAGCCAATGAACGGCTCCGGGCCGAGATCGACGCTCGTGAGCAGGCGCAGTCGGCGCTGTTGCAGACCCAGAAGATGGAGGCGATGGGCCAGCTGACCGGCGGTGTAGCGCATGACTTTAACAATCTGCTCACTGCGGTTTTTGGGTCCTTGGCACTGCTCGAGCCGCGGATTTCGGACGATAAAAGCCTGCGCCTGCTGCGCACCGCGCAGCGCGGCGCCTCGCAGGGCGCCAAACTCACCGAGTCACTGCTAGCATTCGCCCGCAAACAGCGGCTCAACCCGATCCCGGCCGACCTCAACTCCATTATCGTCGAGATGACCGAGATGCTGCGCCGCTCCATCGGCCCTAATATCGAGATTTCGGCATATTTTGGCGACCGAACTCTGGCCGGTTCTGGTCGATACGGGTCAGATCGAGACGGCGCTCCTCAACGTCGCCCTCAACGCGCGTGACGCCTTGCCGGGCGGCGGCACGGTGCTGATCGAGACGGCGAACATCCGCTCGACGAGCCAGGAATTGCCGGAAGAGGTCGCCGGCCAGGACTGTGTTCTGGTGTCGGTGCGCGACACCGGAACCGGAATGAGCCCCGAGGTCTTGCAGCGGGCGTTCGAGCCGTTCTTTACGACCAAGGAAGTCGGCAAGGGAACGGGGCTGGGGCTGTCGATGGTATTCGGCGTCGTCAGGCAATCGGGCGGCGCAGTGCATATTCGCAGTCGCCCGCGCGAGGGGACGACCGTGCAGATCTATCTGCCCCGCGCCAGCGAGACTGGGGCATCCAGCGCTGGCCGCGCGATGCCGCCTCGCGCCGCGGGAGAAGCTCACATCCTGGTCGTCGACGACGACCCCGATGTCCGCTGGATCATCGCTCAGGACCTCCAGGAGATCGGGTATGCGGTTACGGAGGCGGATAGCGGCCGCACCGCGTTGGCGATCCTCGAGCGAGACACGCCTTGCGACCTGATGGTCACGGATCTGGTGATGCCCGGGCTCTCGGGGCTGGACACCTTGCGCCTGGCGCGCCGCACCCGGCCCGACCTCAAGGTGCTGTTCGCCAGCGGTTATGCGGATCTGTCGCGCTTTGGGGGCAACCTGGGCTGTCACGCCCTGCTCAAGAAACCATTCAAGTCGGAAACCTTGGCCGAAGCGGTTCAGACCGCACTTCAAGGGGTTACTTCGGGCGAGCCGGAGAACGTCATGCCGTTGCGGCGCGATCAGCTGTGACCGGGCGAGCAAGGGCGGATCGCCGACGGTGAGGCCGGGCGGACGTCCGGATTTGCCGGTTCGAAAACGTGTCCTTGCGGCCCGACCCGCCGCGCCAGCCGCACCGTATAATAGCCGCTGCCGGCGCCGATATCGGCCACGTCGAGGCCGGGCTTTACGCCCAGCAGTGACATGACCCGCTCGGCCTCGCCCGCCTGGTCGCGCGATTGCTCGTCTCTCCATGTGTCGGTGACGATCCCGGCAACCCTCCGGCTCGGCGCTGGAAACGCGCCGGCGGGGATGCCGGGTGGTGCCAACCCCTCCTGGTAACCGGCCGCGCCGGCTGCGGGCGGCGACAGGACGCTCAGCAAAAGCAGGCTCAGAACGGCGAATACTTTAGGCATGCTCACTCCAAAGACGGCGCTGGCGGGTGCTGGTCTTGCCGCCGCGCGGACGACTGTGCCAGTGTGTCCGAATGCGAGCGCCCAATTTCTATTCCCATGCCGGCTTCGAGCGCGCCGGCCTGCGCCGCCGCGATACTGCATGGATCGTCGAGCGGATTACCGATCCCGCCAGCCTCTTTGTGCCGGTATGGCGCAACCAGAACCTCGTGATCGAGCTCGAAGGCGGCGAGCCGCGCGCGGCGGTGCTCCGGTCGGCCAGCATCCCCGAGATTTTTGGCGTGAGTGAGGAGCGGCTCGCCTGCGGCGAGGTGGTGTTTCTCGGCGTCATCGAAGAGCGGGCGCATTTCGCGCTCGACCTGTCGCCGGTCGAGGCGCCGCTCGACATGCTGCGTTCCCCGGCGCTGGCCGCATCGGGTGTCGAGGCCACGACGGTGCGGTTCGCCGATCTGCGCCAGGTCGGGCCGCGCATAAATCGGCACGAGGGGGCGCTGCTGGCGCTCGCCCGCGCGATGATGTTCTGGCACGCGCGGCACCGCTATTGCGGCCTCTGCGGCAATCCGACCCGCAGCGAGGAAGCCGGCCACATGCGCCGCTGCACCGATTCCGCCTGCAATGCGATGCATTTCCCGCGCACCGATCCGGCCGTCATCATGCTGGTCACCGATGGCGAGCGCGCGCTCCTCGGCCGCAACAAGAACTTCCCGGTGCCGGGCATGTACTCGACCCTGGCCGGCTTTGTCGAGCCGGGCGAAAGCCTCGAAGACGCGGTCGCCCGCGAAGTGCGAGAAGAGACCGGCGTCGAGGTCGCGGCGGTGCATTACCACTCCTCGCAGCCCTGGCCCTTTCCGGGCAACATCATGCTCGGCTTTCACGCGGAGGCGCGGACGACCGAGATCACGATCGATTACGGCGAGCTCGAAGACGCCCGCTGGTTCACCCGCGACTGGCTGATCTCGCACGCCGACGACGACAGCTTCCGCATGCCCCGCCTCGACTTGATAGCCCGCCGCCTGATCGAAGACTGGCTGCATGGGCGTTAGCCTCGAGTTCTCATTCGCAAAACCCGAACCCAGCGGTTGACCTCGCACGCGCGTTCGCTGTTTTTGCAGCCAATCAACAGCCAGCGCTTCCAGGCCCGACTTGTCAGACTTCAATTGTATTGTTAGTTATTCAATTTGTCAATCTAATAATAACGCGACCAACCCAGGGTTTCGTCATCGTCTCGCTGCACCCCATGTGCACAAGCTCGGGAAACGCCAGAAACCCCGTAGCGGGGATAAGCGCATGGCGCGAGGGAGGATGACCACATCTCGCTTCTTGGTTCAGTGTAGGCAATCTGAGATTTCGACCCGAATTTTGGATTCTACCTTCTGAGGTGGCGAAGCGACGATCTGCCGTCCCACGTCGGATCTCGCTTTTGCGCCGAGAGCAGTCGTTCGCTCGACCACGGGCCGTCGCCTGGATTGTCCCGATGCCAGGGGCTAGGATAGCGATCAGTCGGTCAGCGAGGAGGAATCATGAAGCTCGCAGGCAAAAAGGCTCTCATTACCGGAGGCAACAGCGGCATCGGCCTGGCCACAGCCCGCCTTTTCATCTCTGAAGGCGCGGAAGTCGCAATTTCGGGTCGCGATCAACAGACACTGGATGAAGCGGTCGCCGAGCTGGGATCGAAAGCGCACGGCTATCGCGCTGACGTTACGGTTGCGGAGGACCGCAAGAAGCTTTTCGCTGAACTCGCCAAAGACTTTGGCAAACTTGACATCGTCTTCGCTAATGCGGGCATTTCTGGCAGGACGCCGACTGGCACGACCGACGAAGCCATCTTCGAGAAGATAGTCCACACCAACCTCAACGGTGCTTTCTTTACCGTCAATTCAGCCGCTCCTCTCATGAACGACAACGGCAGCATCATCTTCAGCGGATCGGTGCACAATTATCTCGGTCAACCAGGCGTGGCTGCCTACGCTGCCACGAAAGGCGGACTCGTCTCGATGGCGCGATCCATCGCCGCAGACCTTGCACCGCGCAAGATTCGCGTGAACGTGGTGGCCCCGGGAGCGACGAAAACTCCCATCTGGAAGCGCGGGGCGCGCGCCAATGCCACGGCAGAGGAATCCGCAAAAGTTTCCGACTTCTTCTCTTCCACGGTTCCACTTGCCCGTTGGGGCGAGCCGGAAGATATGGCCAAGGCTGTGCTTTTTCTTGCCTCGGACGATTCGTCGTACATCAACGCGGTCGAGCTGATGGTGGATGGCGGACTGACGGGCGCTCCCTTCGGAGCCCCCATTCTTCGCGGCTGACCGCAGAGGAGATCCTGTATGTCACATCATTTCGATACCAAACTGGCGAAGGAAGATCCGAGCCTCAACCTCTGCGACTTTTATTTATTTGACGGTCCCTCGGGCAAGACGGTGATGGCGATGACCGTGAATCCGGATGTGGGATTATCGGCTCCGGATACGCTTCATCCAGAAGGGCTCTACGCGTTCCGGTTCGACCTGAACGGAGATGCGAGGGAAGAGGTTACGTTCAAGTTCAGGTTTGGTGAACCACGACACGGAGATGGCAGTGAGCATACTCACATTCAGCCGTTTGTGGTGCGGAAGGCGACGGGTGACGATGCTCTTCGTGGTGACGCCGGAGAGAGTCTGGTTGAGGGTGAAACCGGTTCAGTCGCGACTGATTCGGATCTTCGTGCGTATGTTGGGATTGCTCCAGAGCTATTTGCGGCAAATGCTGGATTCGGCACATTTATGACTGCTTTCTATAAGGACCAGCGCTTCGATGGGGACGCCTTTCTGCATCAGCAGAATCCCTTTGCGAGGCGGAATGTTACGGCGATTGTGCTGGAAGTGCCGAGCGAACTGATTGGGAAGGGAAAAATCAACGCATGGGCGACGATCTCCCTCTTTGGCCATGCGCCGGAGGTACAAGTTTCGCGTTGGGGCCTGCCTATGGTTACGCATCTCTTCCTGAACGACCCGAGCGATCAAGAGGTGAAAGAACAATTCAATGCGTCGGTTCCGTCTGAAGATCTAGAGCGCTTCGCGAAGTCGATCGCGGATTTTGCGGAGAAGATGACGACCTATGCCGGTTCGGCGGCGGACCCGGGTGAATACGGGAAGCTGATCGCTGCACGGCTTTGTCCCAACACATTGCCTTACGAGCTTGGAACATCCGCCGCATTTGAGGTGGCCAGCTTCAATGGACGCGCGCTCGGCGACGATGCGCTGGATGTGATGTTGACGCTGGCGGCCAACACGCCACTTGTCGATGGACTTGCTCCCGACCGCGGGCGCATTCGCAAGGATTTTCCGTATTATGGAGCGCCGTATACGGCGGAGGAGCAGGTCGGGGTGACGCCGATGCCGCGCCCGGCTAAGAAATAGGCGGGAAGCGACGCTTGAGAATGAAGTTGGGAATGACCTGAGCCCCGTCTTTCATCCAGGGATGAGTAGAGTCGGTTGGTCATTGAACTTGCCCCCAACCTCGGACCACTTGCCGCGTTCGTTCGCCATTCTTCCATCTTATGCCGTTCCAGTCCGGCGACATATGCCCGGCTGGTGGCGCGGACATCCCGGGAGGTCATGCTTCCTCGTACGGCCGAGCCGCGATCGCAGATCATCTCGCGCTCATGTACGGACGAATGCAGCGCGTGCGCGAACTTGTCGTGGAGGGGTCGTTTCCGCCTCAATACGGCGGATCCAATTCTTGAAAGGGAACCACCGTCGTCCGGTCTGGTGAAGGGTTTCGGATGCCGGCCCGTCGTGGCTATCCGCGCGCGCTCTGAGGGCCGGCGTCCGAAAGCCTCCCAGGAAGGAACCCGCGGGCCGTCGCACGGGCGGTTGCGGTCTATGGGGATTTGACGAGAAGGCGGCTTGAGTAGGGGATGTGCTGGCTGGTGTGGCGGGCGGCGGACCGACGATCGCGGTAGCGAGTTTGTCGCTGCGGCGGCGGTGGACGGGGCAATTTTGGCGTGATCGACAGTGTGGCAGGTGGCTTCGGAGCCGGCGGGGCGAGACTGATGCGATGCCGGAAGCGAGGCTCGGCGGCAGGCAGGAGGTGCGATGAGGCGGTGACGGGCGTCATGGTGTCGCGGTCCTGACTGCGGCCTGGGACGACGGCGGAGCGCGCGGTTCGCCGCCGCGCCCGAAGCGCTCGACAATGATCATGCGACCGCCGCAACAGGGGCATGGCGGGCGATGGTCCACGGCGGCGCCGGTGGCCATGTCGGCGTCGTCATGCTCGGTTGACGGATCGATTTCCGCTACTGGCGCGGCGATCAGCGCTTTGGCGCGAGCGATGGTCGCTTTGCAGGTGGCACTGGCGAGCAGTCCGTAGTGGCGGATGCGATGGAACCCCTTGGGCAGGACGTGGAGCAGGAAGCGCCTGATGAATTCGTCTGGCGCCAGCCTCATCGTGCAGTACCGTGCCCGTCCGTTGCGGCGGTAGTCCTTGAAGCGGAAGGTGACGCCACGGTCATCGAGGCCGATCAGTCGGCTGTTCGAGATGGCGACGCGGTGGGTATAGCGAGCGAGATAGGCGAGCACCGCCTCGGGCCCCGCAAAAGGGGGCTTGCCATAGACAAACCACTTCTTCTTCCTCAGCGGCGCGAGATAGGTGGCAAAGGCCGTCCGGTTGCGCAGGCCGTCGAGCTCGCCGAAGAACACCAGCCGGCCCGCCGCGTGCGCGTCGGCGAGCCGCGTCAGGAAGAGCCGCCGGAACAGGCGGGACAATACGCGCACCGGTAAGAGGAAGCCGGGTCTGCAGTGCACCCAGTGCGTACCATCGAGCGATATCCCGCCGCCCGGCACGATCATGTGGAGATGCGGATGATGGCACCCACGCTCACAATACCCTGAGCGCGGGTAATACGAATGTTCAGGTCTTCTACCCCTTTCACCCGCTTCGTGGTGCTACCCTGGAGATCCTTCGCAGCCCGAAGCGGGGAGATGGGGCGGTCTGTGTCATGGACCCAGCTGGGAGGCGACTGAAGATTCCCGTTTGGATGCTGTTGCCAGAGTGCACCGAGATCAAGATCTCGCAACGACCGCATCTGGGTAAGGAAGCCCTCCTATCTCTCGCTTCATTGATCACCTCACAACTCGACTCCAAAGACCCTGTTCACGATAACCTCCTGCAAACGACTGTTAACGCATGCGAGGAAGATGGTCGTGGTGCAACTTCAATTTCTGGACCTGATGATCCCAAAGGAATGCGATGTCGTGCCAATCGACGCAGCGACACGCGCCGATCTGATCGATCTCATGGCCCGCGTTCTGGTAGTGGTCTTTCACGAGGAGGGGGGAAGCGTCAATGACCGAGGTTTTGTACAATGCCAAGATCAAACCGGAGCACCTGGCTCGGAAGGCGATCGTCTACCTTCGGCAGTCCAGCGAAAGACAAGTGCGACAGAATAAGGAAAGTCAACAGCTGCAGTATGCGGTGGCCGAACGAGTGCGTGCTCTGGGCTGGAAGCAGGTCGAGATCATCAATAGTGACCTGGGATCGAGCGCGGGCATTGCCTCCGCCCAGCGGGAAGGCTTCGAGCGTGTCCTCAGCTTGGTGGCACTGGGAGAGGTCGGAATCGTCGGCAGCCGGGAATTATCGCGGCTATCCCGCACCGACAAAGACTGGTGTCGGCTGCTCGAGGTGTGTCAGATCTTTGGAACGCTTATCGCTGACGAGCAACAGATCTACGATTTGAATTTTCTCGACGATCAATTGGTGCTGGGCATCAAAGGGACACTCAGCGTGGTCGAACTCAAGGTCCTACGCCAACGATTGCTGGCGGGACAGGAGTCCAAAGCGCGCCGCGGTGAACTGTTCAAAAGGCTCCCGGTTGGGTATGCCCGAGACCCCGTGGGAAAGATTGTGTTTCATCCCGACCGACGGATCTGCGAAGCGATACAACTCGTGTTCGCCAAGTTTCGAGAACTGTGGAGCGTGCGTCAGACATTCCAATGGTTCCGTGATCACGACGTGGAGCTACCGGCCAACCCCATTCAGGGAACGCGGCTGGTCTGGAAGATTCCCTCGCAGAGCCTGATCCGCGACATTTTGTGCAATCCCTTCTATGCTGGCGCGTATGTTTGGGGACGGCGTCCGGTAACGACGTTGCTGGTGGACGGCCGGCTTGAAAAACGTCAGAGCGCGATGCGCCCCGCCGAAGAGTGCCGCGTCTTCATGCGCGATCATCATGTAGGTTATATTCACTGGGCCACATACGAAGAGAACCGACGAATGATGCGGCGTAATTCCGTGAACTGGGAGGGGGACGAGTCGATGGCGGCGATACGCGCTGGCCAGGGTCTTCTGGTAGGGACTCCTCCGCTGTGGACATTGTGGACGCAAGCTGCATGTCCGGTATTGGGGTGGTCGCGGCACCAATGCACGCTACCTTTGCAAGGGCGACTATGATGATGGCGGGCAGTATTGCATCGGCTTTGGCGGTAGCTCGGTAGACCGCCGGGTGGGGCAAGAACTCCTAAAGGTGATCGCGCCTTTGGGGGTGGACGCCAGTCTGCGAGCGCTGGAAGAACTGAGCGCCGGCGGCGCCGCTCTACGTGCCGCCCTGTCCAGCAAGCTGGAGCAACTGGCGTATGAGGCAAAGAAAGCCTTCGAACAGTACGACGCGGTGGATGCTCGGAATTGGCTTGCAGCCAGCGAGTTGGAGCGGCGGTGGAACGAAAAGCTGGAAGAAATCGAGGCAGTCAAGCAACAGCTTTCCAGTTTGGATGCACAACGCTATTCGTTGTCGCCTGAAGAAGAAATCAGAATACGCTCGATGGGTGATCACTTTGCTCAAGTCTGGCAGAGTGACCACTGTCCTCCGACACTCAAGAAGATGATCTTCCGCACAGCCCTAGAAGAGATCATCGTGCGCACAGACCAGGATAAAAAGAGCCTTGAGTTGGTGATTCACTGGAAGGGAGGCGTGCATACGCAACTCGCGATGGAGCGGCCGCGTTCCGCAACGGAAACCGCCACGCCTGTGGAGGCACTGGAGATCATTCGTCGTATGGCTGTTCGCTACGGCGATGACCAGATTGCCTCTGTGTTGAACCGACGCGGCTATTCTACCGGCAAAGGGATGCGATGGAATCAAATTCGCGTGGCGACGGCCAGGCGCAACCATTCCATTGCCGGGCAAAAGCGGGCTCTGCCTGATCCGGAGAGAGTTAGCTTGAGCCAAGCCGCGCGAATATGTGGCGTCAGTCATCGCACGATCGAACGGCTGGTGGAGGCCGGTCTGTTAAAGTGCGAACAAGTAACTCCTCGTGCACCCTGGGAAATTCGCCGCACTGATTTGGATGCCGAACCCGTTCGCGGGATTATTGACCGCCTCCACCGCACTGGCAAACTAATCTTGCAAGGGGGCTGCGCGGAGGATCAGCTCGCCTTGTTCATTGAAAATGCAGGAGATGATAATGCCAGGCATCATGAGTGAGGGTTCTGGGTCATCGCCGAGCCCCAAGTGTGGAGCACAGCGGTGATGCCGATGCGGGCGCCGAGATGTTTTGGATCGGCGGCGATGGTGAGCAATGTCTCAGACGCCGTGCGGAACAACAGATCGTAGACCACCGACTTGTTCTGGTAGGCAATCGGGGCGATCTCGGCCGGCAGGGTGAAGACCAAATGGAAGTAGCCGACCGGCAGCAGGTCGGCCTCGCGCGCGGCAAGCCAATCCCGCGCCGCCGCGCCCTGGCACTTGGGGCAATGCCGGTTGCGGCAGGTAATGGGCGACGCCCATTACCTGTCTTATGGGCAAAGCCGGTAATG
>CAVXLL010000007.1:0-39541 GCA_963762575.1 uncultured Alphaproteobacteria bacterium
ATCTCGGCCGTTCGCCGCAGTCGTCGCGAATGGCAGCTTCGGGTGGAGATGGCCTGAAGGCTTTCCACCGAGGCTTCCAGTCAACCTCTACAACCAGAAAAATCACGTGCTGTCCGCCGCAATGTGTGCCAAGTCGGAATCTCGGTAACGCGGTTCAAATCAACCGGGATCGCCATAGGCTTTCTTAAATCGGCTGTGTAGTTGAGGGGGATCATGAACTTTCATGCCAACTACGTATCCACTTCTGTCTTCGGCGATGGCGACTACTATCAAGCCACGTTCGAAGCCGAGCAAGATACGGATGACCCTGACAGCCCTTATGTCTTGATCCAAAGGCAATTCGAAGATCCAGATGACAATCGGTGCTACATCGAAATGCATGATGAAAAATACTGCGGTCATTTTCTATTACGCCGCGTGGGTTTCACGCCGCAGAAGTTGTCAATCGAGCTCGATCGTCAGAGGGACAATCTTGTCAGCGTCACCTTTGCGATGGCGGCCACGGAGTTCGCGGAAGCATCACAGGTGGTAAAGATCATTAGCGGCGAGATCGAGCCTCCCTGAGGCGCGCAATGCCTATGTCCGAATCGGGTCAAACTGAGACCCGCCTTCCCGCTCAGCTTCGGTCAGCATTCAACTCGACAGCGGACGCTTCGGTTATCAGTTCGTTATGACTGTGGCCTGTCATCGCCAGTACGAGCTGCAGCGTTCAGCCCGAGTAATTCCATGCTCAAACTGCGCCCAACAACGCCACAAGATTATCCGGAATGGAGTGGCTTTGCTCGGCCAAGAGAGCGTGAGTGGGTCACCAGCGGCAACCGGCCGCGGGGATAAGGCAGGAGAACCCACCCATGCGCATCTACGTGATTGGCAATGACGGAATTACGCTGTGCCGCGAGCCATTGGCCACAGTGAGCGAGGGCGAGATCGCCGTCACTTCGAAGGAGGAACTGCAGGCCGCCCCGCTCAGTGGCAAGCGGCTGCTGGCATTGTGGAATGCACTGCCCGGTGTCGAGAAGCGGAAAAAGCTCGGGGATCGCGCAGCGCTGATCGAAGAGCTGTGGTCGGCAATCGAGGCGCTGCCCGACCCGGAACCGGAACCCGACGCGAAGCGGCAGTCGAAGCAGGATAAGGTCATCGCAATGCTGAGCCGCCCCGAGGGGGCTACCGTCGACGAGGTTGCAAGCGCAATGGGGTGGCAGCGGCACACCGTGCGCGGTCTCTTCTCCGGAACCCTGAAGAAGAAGCTCGGGCTTACCCTCGCCTCGGCGCAAGAGGAGCGCGGCCGGGTCTACCGCATCACCGGACCGGCGAGCGCATGAAACCGCTATGCCATGACACTTCGGCCCGTCAGCACTCTGGCGGGCCGTCGCCCGTTCCCGGTCGGGGCGGCAACCCGAAGCTTGATCCGGGGGTTGGAGTTATGGCCGAGGTCGACAGCCAAATTGCCGAATTGGTGCATCGGTCGACGCACGATCTTCGCCTTGCCTGGAGCCGATTGCATCGTGTCGAACCACCCGAAGGGCTCAGTCGCGATCTGCTGATCCGAGCCCTCGTTCATCAGCTGCAAGAGCAAAGCTATGGCGGAACCGGCCGGGCATTGCGGCGCCGCCTGCAGACCTTGAGCGGAGAGCGCGAAAAGCGCGGCGCGTCCTCCGATCTGGGCGCCGCGCTCAAAACCGGCACGACATTGGTCCGTCAGTGGCGTGGACACACCCACGCCGTGCTCGTTCGCGATGACGGGTTTGAGTATGAGGGGCAGCCCTATCGCTCGTTGAGCGTAATCGCCAAGCGGATCACCGGGGCGCATTGGTCGGGGCCGCGGTTCTTCGGCTTGATTAAGCTAGCGACCGCTTCGGCCGCCGCGGGGGCCGGCTGATGCGGAGATCAGTGGTTACCGGAACACGGCGGATCGAAAGGGTCCGCTGTGCGATCTACACCCGCAAATCTTCCGAGGAGGGGCTCGAGCAGGAGTTCAATTCACTGCAGGCGCAGCGCGAGGCCTGTGAGGCTTTCATCAACAGCCAGCGGCACGAAGGCTGGGTGTGCTTGCCCCAGGCTTATGACGACGGCGGGTTCTCCGGCGCGACGATGGAGCGGCCGGCGCTGCAACAGCTGCTTGCCGACATCACGGCGGGGCGGGTCGATACCGTGGTCGTCTACAAGATCGACCGGCTGACCCGCTCGCTCGCCGATTTCGCCAAGATCGTCGAGATCCTCGATCAGAGGAGCGCCTCCTTTGTTTCGGTCACGCAGCAATTCAACACGACGACCTCGATGGGGCGCCTGACCCTCAATGTGCTGTTGTCGTTTGCCCAGTTCGAGCGCGAGGTCATCGGCGAGCGCATCCGCGACAAGATCGCCGCCTCGAAACGGAAGGGTATGTGGATGGGCGGCGTGCCGCCGCTCGGGTATCGGGTAGAGGACCGCAAACTCCTCGTCATCGACAGCGAGGCGGAAATCGTGCGCTCGATTTTCCGCCGCTATGCCGAACTCGGCTCGGTCCGGTCATTGAAGCAGGAACTGGACGCCCGCGGCATCAAGAGCAAATCGTGGACGAGCGCTTCCGGCCGCCCGATTGGCGGCAAGTCATTTTCGCGCGGCGCGCTCTACCTGATGCTGCAGAACCGTACATATCTTGGCGAGATCGTTCATCAGGGACAATCCCATCCCGGCGAACATGCGCCGATCGTCGATCAGCCGCTCTGGGATGCCGTTCACTCTCAGCTCGCCGACAATGCTGCCGAGCGCAGCTCCGGCACACGAACTCGTCAGCCGAGCCTGCTCGCCGGCCTATTGTTCGATCCCGACGGCAACCCGATGACGCCAACCCACGCCGTCAAGAAAGGCACACGCTACCGCTACTATGTCTCCCGCCCGCTGATCACCAAGGATCAGAGCGAGAGGTCCCCCGGGCTGCGCATTCCAGCCGCGGAGGTCGAGCAGCTCGTCACGAGCCGCATGCGCCAATGGCTTCTCGATCCGGCCAGCATCTATCAGGCGACACGGTTTCTCGATGCGTCAGCGCAGCGCCGGCTCATTTCGCGAGCCGCGGAAATCGGCAAGATCTGGCCCGAGTTGCCACAACCACGCCAGCGCGCCGCCGTTAGTGCGCTCATCGAGCGCATCGACGTCGGAAGCGACCAAATCGACATCCGTATCCGCCCAAGATGGTTGGGCGCGCTCCTCGACGGAGCCTCAACGTTGTTGCCGAGCGCGACGGATGACGAAATCCAGATCCTGTCCGTGCCGATACGGCTTCGCTGCTACGGACGGGAGATCAGGATGCTTATCGACAGCAACGATCCATCTGCCGTCGCGAAGCCCGATGCGCGCCTGGTCAAGCTGCTGATCAGGGCGCATCGCTTCCATGCCACACTGATCGGCAGCCCCGGCCTGCCCTTTGCGGCACTGGCCAAGCAGGAAGGCGTGAGCCGGTCGTATTTCACGCGGCTGGTCCGGCTCAGCTATCTCGCCCCCGACATCACGCAAGCCGTGCTCGACGGCCGTCAGCCACCCCATCTCACGGCAGACAAGCTGCTCGCCCACTCACGTCTGCCGCTAGCCTGGCACGAGCAGCGGATGCTGCTCGGCTTTGCTTGATCTGCGCCCAGCGCCAGCTTTGCCGGGGAAAGAACCAGGAATACCCGGACTAACTCAGCGACACTGCGGTACTGGAATATCGCCCGACAGAGATAACCGCGCCGGTTTGCGCACTTTCGACACTATTTCGTATCTCTGCCGACCTCAGCCAATGCACACCCGCGCGGAACCGCGGGCTTTTCGACCTGTAACGGGCCGAGTCTGGGTGAGACCCAGACTGTCTGCTGGAGGGAGATGGATTCGAACTCTTAGTACCGCGGTACGAAAGACGCGGATTTCTGGACATCCCGGGCATCGCAGGTGGCACCGGCGAGTGAACGAGACCGGTTCTGGCTTCCGTAATCAATGCTATCATCGATGCGCTTTGCGAGGTAGGAGGATCAAATGATCAGGGGTCTGCACCATAATGCGTATCGCTGCAAGGATTCCGAGGAAACGCGGGCTTTTTACGAGGATTTCCTCGGCCTGCGGATGGTCAGCGCTTTCGAGATAAACGGAGGTCGCGCGCTCCATACCTTCTTCGAGATGGATGACCGCTCCTGCCTCGCGTTCTTCGAGGTGCCCGGCTCACCCTTCGATTTCAAACGTCAGGACTCGCTGGATTTGCACATTGCGCTCGGGGTCGAGCCCGAGATCTTCGATGCCATGCTGGAGAAGGCCAAGGCCGAGGGTCGAGAGGTGCGCGGCCCGGTCGACCACCGCTTTGTCCGGTCGATCTACTTCCGCGATCCCAACGGCTATGTCATCGAAATGGCCGCCAGCACGGGGAAGCACGGCGAGATCATGGATCCGGCGATCTCGAAGCCGCACGAGGCGCTGGCGCACTGGCAGGCGACGAAGAGCGTTTGATCGCGCCGCGCCGGATCCGTTATATCCGACGCCTGGTCGAATCTAGCGTTCTTGAGCCCGCAGCTGGTCGAAGCGATCGCACAGGGTCGGCAATCCGACCAGCCCACTGCAACCTTGACGGAACTGGATTTGCCGCTCGACTGCATCGGGATTTTCCATCGCCGGAGGCATCGTTTCGGGGGCGCCGGCTGAATTCCCTGGCCTTCAACATTACTGCAGTCGATTGCACCAGAGATTTGTGCCCGTTCGAGATTGCTCCAGGCACGCAGTGGGATCGCTGGGAAGGCAACGAGATGTTCCCACCTCGCTCTCTCTACACGCGCTATTAGGCGAGAGCCGAAATGAAGCTGCCGCAGATCGGCGATATGTCAGCTCGCACCGCACTGATGATACATCGCGGCAGGAAGAATTTTACAAGCCAGTCCCGGCCCGTGCTGGTACTCGGCGTGGACGCGCCAGACGCAACAAATTCGCTGCGTCATGACCTTCAGTTTACGCGCCGGTATTACGAGAATTTGTCGGCAGCTGAAGCTCGGCATTTCACCTGTCGGGTGGTGGATGAGCTCGAACCGATCGTTCAAGCCCACGATATCGAAGAACTGCGAGCCTAACCCCGCCTGGCTTGACGGCGATGGGCCGTTCGCCAAAGGTATTGCCCGCGGTCGGGTGAGAAAGGAGATGCCGATGCTGGTTCTCTCGTCCAACTCTCATGTGTTCGAGCCACCCGATCTGTGGCAGACGCGCATCGACCGGGCGTTCCGCGATCGGGCGCCGCGGATCGAGCGGATTGACGGCGGCGACTACATCGTCATCGAGGGGGATCAGATCCTCTCCGGGATCGGCCTGATCTCGAACGCCGGCATTAGGTTCGCGGCCCCCGAAACGATCTCCGCCGAGGGCCGCTTCGAAGATGTGCACCGCGGCGGGTACGACCCCGCGCAACACCTCGAGGACATGGCCCTCGACGGGGTGGCCGGCGAAATCCTCTATCCCTCGCAAGGTCTCTTTTATTTCAAGGTGGCGGACCCGCTTTTAATGTCGGCGATCTTTCGCGCGTACAATGACTGGCTCGCCGAGTTCTGCCGCACCGATCCCGTCCGCCTCAAGGGCATCGCGATGATTAACATCGACGACGTCGAGGACGGGATAAAAGAGCTGGAGCGCGCCGCCCGCCTCGGCCTCTCCGGCGCGATGATCACCGAACATCCGATCGAAGACCGGCGCTACGACCAACCCGAGTACGAGCCGTTCTGGGCCGCCGCTGCCGCGCTTGACCTGCCCTTAAGCCTGCACACGGCGACGCGAAGGCAGGGCAAGATCCGCGGGGCCGGTCCAGGAACGCTGCGGGACGCCAGCAGCCGCGCGACGAAGGCGTTCTATCCGGCGCTGTCGATGTGCGATCTGATCTTCTCCGGCGTCTTCGAGCGTCACCCTCGCCTGACATTGGCGATCGTCGAGTTCGAGCTGTCCTGGGCGCCGAATGTGCTCACCTCCATGGATTACACCTACCGCGAGCGCCAGGGCGAGGCGATCTACCGGTTCAAGAACGGCATGCTCCCGAGCGATTTTTTCCACCGCAACGTCGTCTTGAGCTTCCAGGAGGACGCCATCGGCATCCGCCTGCGCGACGTCATCGGTGTCGACAACCTGATGTGGGGCTCGGACTATCCGCACAGCGAGTCGACGTTTCCGCAATCGCGGCAGATCCTGGCTGAGATCTTGGCCGGCGTACCAGACGACGAACAGGCCAAGATCGCCGGCGGCAACACCGCCCGCGTGTACAATTTCGACGTGACGAGGCTGGCCGCCTCTGCTTGAACAGCCAACCTCTCAGCGGATCGACGAACTCGCGCACGCTCAGATGGAGGCAGCCTTCTGCTCACAGGCCATCCATCGCAGCGGTACCAACGGTTCGAATCCACTTCCCTCCAGCAAAGAGTTCTACGAACTTTGGGTACCTGAACGGTGGACGGAAGAGTTGTTGCGCGACCTGCCGCAGCGGGAAGATCTGCCGCCAGGCATCGAGCCGCCGCGGCCGATCAGCGTCACCTCCATCCCGGCGACGGTGTTCGATAACCCCGCCGTGCTGCAGGTCAACCCCGAATACTACGCTTACCTCCTTCTCTTGCCGCTGCTCCGAGGTTCCGGTTCGGCGATCCTGTGCCCTTGGTTCCAGGGCATTCGTCCCGTAAGCTGGCTCCCGAAAACGTCACCAAGGGAGGCAGAGATGCCGGCTTATTTCGTCGTCGAACTCGAAACCACCAACGCGGCCGGGATGGAGGCCTACCGCGCGGCGGTCCCCGCCACGATCGAGCAATATGGCGGCCGCTACCTAGCCCGCGGCGGCGTGACCGAACTGATCGAGGGCGGGCCGGAGCCGAAGCGCATCGTCATCCTCGAATTCGCCGACACAGCCGCGTTCAACCGTTGGTACAATTCGCCGGAATACCAGAAAATTCTGCCGGGCCGGCTCAATAACGCGACCGGACGCGCCTTCGTCGTGGAGGGCGCAAGCTAATCAGGCGCACTCAAACACGGCGCGCCGAGCCAAGCGGTAACGCGTCCACATCGGTGGTTGAAGCATCCGGATGCGTAAACACGAAGTCGAGAGGATCAACCTCCAACGTCTCGAAGAGAACCGCGCCGCTCGTCAGTGCACCGCAAGCCGGCCGACCTCAGGGCGGAAGATCTTGCGATTACGGCGCTGATCAATATCTGGTCCGGCCCTATTACGGCTCGCGCCGGATGGCGGCGGGGCTCAACCGCCGGGCGGCCCGAGAAGTGGTCGACCTCCCCGATCAGCGGCACCATCATCCCAGTCTCCACCCTCCTTCGCTCCAAAAAGTAGCGGCCGGCGCACGGTTCTGAAACACTGTGCAGCACGGGCGCATCGAGATGGACCATGTTTGATTTGGGCCGTACCCTTCTCGCGGTGGTCGAGCGCTGTCCCGACGCGCTGGCGATCGTCGACGGGGAGAGGCGACTCAGCTACGCGGCGTGGTATCGTGAGATCGGCCGCGTGGGGGGTGGGCTGGCCGCCCTCGGCCTCAGCCGCCGAGACCGCCTAGTTGTAATCCTGCAGAACCGGTTGGAGATGGCTACGCTCCACTGGGCGTGTCAGTTCGTCGGGATCGTCGTGACCCCGCTCAATTGGCGCATCAAGGCCGAAGAGCTGGATTACTGCCTCGGCGATGCCGGCGCCGGTGCCATCGTGTTCGACGAGGTGGCCGCTGCCTCGGTCGCCGGCGCGGTGGCGGCGCGCCGACTGCTGCGGATCGCGATTGGCGGCGCCGAAGGCGGTACCTGCCGCTTCGAGGAATTGGCTGGTGCCGCCAGCGGACTTTCGCCGCAGGCCGGGCCCGAGGATCTGTCAATGCTGCTCTACACCTCCGGCACGACCGGGCGGCCGAAGGGTGTGCCGCGCCGGCAGCGCGTTGAGCGCGCCGCGGCGCTCGCCCACGTCGCTCAGAACCTCTACTGCCGGGGCGAGCGCACGCTCGGTGTCATGCCGCTCTATCACACGATGGGCGTGCGTTCACTGCTGGCGATGGCGCTCATCGACGGCGCGTTCATCTGCCAGCATCACTTCGGCGCGGCGGCGGCACTGCGGCACATCGCGCGCGAGCGGATCACCAGCCTTTATCTCGTGCCGACGCTATACCACGATCTGGTCGGCCACCCCGATTTCGCTACTTGCGACACCAGCTCGGTCACAAAGCTCGGCTTTGCCGGCGCGGCCATGCCGGATGGGCTGTTGAAGCGCGTCGATGCTGCGTTCCGCCCGGTTTTGTTCGTCAACCATTACGGCTCCTCCGAGATCTACACCTTCACGACCGAGCCGCGTGCCGCGGCGAAGCCGGGCTCGGCCGGCAAGGCAGGGCTGAACCAGCGGATCCGGATCATCAAGTTCGGCGCCGACAGTCCCGATGCGCGAGCGGCGACTGGCGAGGAGGGCCAGATCATCGCCGACGGAGCGAGCGACGAGGCATTCGAAAGCTATTGGCGACGCCCCGACGCCGATGCCCGTGCATTGCATGACGGCTGGTATTTCACCGGCGACACCGGCTATTTCGATGCCGAGGGCGATCTCTTCGTTACCGGCAGGGTCGACGACATGATCATATCCGGCGGCGAGAACGTGTCGCCCGCCGACATCGAGAGCGTGCTGTCCTTGCATCCGGCGGTCGCCGAGGTGGCGGTCGCGGGACTGCCTGACGAGCGCTGGGGTCAGCGCATCACCGCTTTCGTCAAGCGAGCCTCCAATGCTGACGTTGCGGTCGAGCCGGCGGCGCTCGATGCCTGGTGCCGCGCGTCGAGTCTCGCCGATTACAAGCGACCGCGGGATTATGTGTTCGTCGCCGAGATTCCAAAATCGCCGGTCGGCAAGATCCTGCGGCGGCTTCTCGTGGCCGGCGTGTATCGGAGGGAATGAGATGACCGATCCTGCGCCCCTGTTGCCGGCGCTCCCCGATATTTTCGACGGCTTCCGCCTCGAGATCGATCCCGCGCGGGAGCGCGCCGATGTGATTCTCGACCGTGCGCCGCTCAATGTCATCACGATGGCCGAGCGCGAACAGTTGCGTGCCGTGTTCGAGGCGCTCGACGCCGATGCGCGGGTCCGCATCATCGTATTGCGGGCGGACGGGGAACACTTTTCGAGCGGCGGCGAGATCCGCGGCTTTCTCGATGCCTCGCCCGAGCACGTCTCGCGCCTCGCCTGGAACATCGCGGCACCGGCGCGCTGCCGTAAGCCAGTCATTGCGGCCAGCCGCGGCTATTGCTTCGGCGTCGGCTTCGAATTGGCGCTGGCCTGCGATTTCCGCTTGGTCTCGGAAACCTGCCTTTATTCCCTTCCCGAGCAGCGTCTCGGGCAGATCCCCGGTTCGGGCGGCGCCGCGCGCCTGCAGAAGATGGTCGGCATCACGCGGGCCAAGGACATTGTGATGCGCTCGCGGCGCATTCCTGGTCGGCAAGCGTATGAGTGGGGCGTTGCGACCGACTGCGTCGCCGATGACGAACTTGAAGTGGCGAGCGATGGGCTGGCCGAAGAGCTGCGCGGCTTTCCGCCATTGGCGCAACGCAGCGCGAAGAAGCTGATAAACGATATCGAGGATGCCGGCCTGTCGCTCGCAATCGAGCTCGAAGGCCAGTGCTACGGCAGGCTGCGCAGCTCCGACGATTTCCGCGAAGGCGTCGAGGCCTTTCACCAGAAGCGCAGGCCGGAGTTTCGCGGAAAATGACGTCCGGGTCGACGACGTCGACGAGCGGCGCCGTGAACCGGGGCAGCGAAGCGCCTGAGCCCTCCTATACCGGGCGTGCGGTCCGCCGCTTCGAAGACGCTGATCTGTTGCGAGGCCACGGGCGCTTTGGCGACGATCTCCCGGTTCGGCCGGACACACTGCATGCTGCGATCCTGCGCTCGCCTCATGCCCATGCCGAGATCCTGTCTGTGAATGTAGCCGGCGCGCTCGCTGTGCCGGGGGTCGATTGCGTCGTTACCAGCGAGGATGCCCGTCGCTGGACGCGACCGTTCGCCGTGGCCGTTAAGACGGCAATGGAGCAATGGTGCCTCGCCATAGACCGGGTGCGTTACGTCGGCGAGCCGGTTGCGGTGGTGTTGGCGCGCAACCGCGATATTGCCGAGGACGCACTCGAGCAGATTGCGGTCGAATACCGGCCGTTGCCGCCGATCGTGGATCCCGAGGCGGCGGCCTGGCCGGATGCGCCGCTGCTCCATCCGGCGGTCGGCTCGAATGTGATCAGCGAACGGGCGTTCCGCTACGGCGATCCCGAGACCGCCTTTTCCGAAGCCGAGCATCGGATTTCGATCACGACGAACTACCCGCGCAATTCCGCCACGCCGATCGAATGCTTTGTCGTGATCGCCGAGTATTTCCCCGGCGAAGAGGCCTACGAGGTCATCGCCAATTTCCAGGGCCCGTTTGCCATGCACCCGGTCATGGCGATGGCTCTGGATGTCCCAGGCAATCGGCTGCGGCTGCGGACGCCGGCGCATTCCGGCGGCAGCTTCGGCGTCAAGCACGCGGTGTTCCCTTACATCGTGCTATTGGCGCTGGCCGCGCGCAAAGCCGGCCGGCCGATCAAGTGGGTCGAGAGCCGGCTCGAGCATCTCGTCGCGGCGACCTCTGCGACCAACCGCCTGACGACGCTGTCGGCCGCGGTCGATAAGGGCGGCGTGGTCACCGCGCTCGCCTGGGATCAGCTGGAGGATTGTGGCGCCTATCTGCGCGCGCCGGAACCGGCAACGCTCTACCGCATGCACGGCAACATGACCGGCGCCTACCGGGTACGGCATTTGACGATCCGCAATCGCGTCGTGCTGACCAATAAGACCCCGAGTGGGCTCGTCCGCGGGTTCGGCGGGCCGCAGGTGTATTTCACTCTCGAGCGGCTGATGCATCGCATCGCCATGACCCTCGGCCTCGATCCGCTGGAGGTGATCCGGCGCAATCTCGTCGAGACATTTCCGTATCGCTGTCCTGCCGGCGCGGTCCTCGACTCCGGCGAATATCGCGCCGCAGTCGACGTCGCCGCCGCACGTGGCGGGCTCGCCGAACTGCGGCGCCGGCGCGACATGGCGCGAGCCGAGGGCCGGATTTACGGTATCGGCTTTGCCGCGGTGGTCGAACCTTCGATCTCCAACATGGGCTACATCACGACCGTGCTCAGCCCGCTGGAGCGGCTGAAGGCCGGCCCGAAAGGCGGCGCGCAGGCGGCCGCTACGGTGGCTCTCGACCCGCTCGGCGGTGTTTCGGTCGCGATCAACTCGGTGCCGCAGGGCCAAGGCCATCGCACTGTGACGGCGCAGATCATCGCGGATGTCTTCGGACTCACCCCTGCCGCAATCCAGGTTGGTGCGAGCCTCGATACTGCTAAGGATGCGTGGTCGATCGCTGCCGGCAATTATTCAAGCCGGTTCGCCGGCGCCACAGCCGGCGCCGCTTATCTCGCAGCAATCCGCCTCAGAGAACGGCTCGCCCGCGTTGCTGCGGCGCAGCTGAAATCTACGGCCGGAGAATCTGTGCTTTGCAGGGGGGCGCGTATTCGCCACCTCGAACCCGGAAAATTCGCTGAGCTTTGCCAGGGTAGCCGCCGCAAGCCATTGGTCCCCCGGCAGTCTACCCGCTCTCGAGCCGACCGCGCTGTGGGAGACCGTGTTCTGGAGCCCTTCCGTGCTCGAGGCACCGAATACGGCCGACGAGATCAACAGCTCAGCTGTGTACGGCTTTGCCTTCGATTTCTGCGGGGTCGAAGTCGACCGCGACACTGGCGTTATCTGCATCGACAAATACGTGAGCCTACACGATGCCGGCCGGATCCTGAACCCGGCGCTGCTCGACGGCCAGGTGCGCGGCGGTTTTGCGATGGCGATCGGCGCGGCGTTATACGAGCGCTTCGTCTATGCTGACGACGGCGGTTTCCTCACCGGCAGCTTCGCTGATTATGCCGTGCCGACCGCCTCGATGATCCCGGAGCTGGAGATCCTGCATATGGAGAGCCCCTCGCCGGTGACGCCGCTCGGCGCCAAGGGCGTAGCGGAAGGCAATGCGATGAGCACACCGGTCTGCATCGCCAATGCCGTCGCCGACGCGCTCGGGGTTGCCGAGATCAGCGTGCCGTTGACGCCGGAGCGCATGCTGGAACTGCTAAGGCGGGGATCGAGCGCCCCGAGGCGCAAAGTCTCGAGGCGCTGACATTGATGCCTTGGCTCTGTGCCAGTAGCGGATCCTTACGGATCGCGCGAGATGCCTTCCCGGCATTGCTTTCCTCGCAAAAGAACAGCATCGCTTGTCACTTCAAATGGCCAGCGAGGTGCTTGTTCATCTCGAACATGGTCACCTTGTCCTTGCCGAAAACCCTTCGGAGCTTGTCGTCCGCCAGGATTTCGCGGCGGTTATCTGGGTTCTGCAGGTCGTGCGAGCGGATGTACTCCCACCGCGCCCGTCCTGTCCCTCACGGGCGTCCGGTTGATCATCCCTGATCACGCATTGGGGCTTCCCGTGTTGCGCGCGCTTTCCTTGTGTACATGCTGCCGCCACTACCCCGGTGCAGCGGTTGGGCGTATTCCTCGCTCATCTCACCCAGCCGTGTCAGCCTTCCCCGGAAGGGGCGCCGGGTCGGCCTGCACATCGATATTTTCGAGGCTTGCTCGGCGTTCACTCGCGTTGCGGCCTGCACACTCGCGCTGTCACCAATTCGTGACACGCTAATCGAAGGCTTCAGCCATTTCGTTACCTCCATGACTGCTCCGATTGCTTCCGGCGGGAGCGAATCGCCGGGTGGGACTTGCACCCACTGGAAAGCGCCGTCTTGTCACGGCGCACCCCCATTCCGGCCATTAACCCGAGCCGCTCCGGCCGCCGCCATCCAGTATTCTGTCGCTGAGGAAACTTACCTTAATGCGAGCACAAAGAATTAGCCAGGGTGATATCTGCCGACGTCGGCACGTAGGGAGGCCCGAGCACGTTCGATGCAGCCGCATTAGAAATCAGCGTTTGTCCGTCCGACGCGAGAAGGAAGCGCTCCTGGACAGCCGCATTCGCAGCCGCCGTTACAACGCAGACGTAGCCGGCATTGGTACCGTAGCGCTCCTGGAGTGACAAACGCGGATCACCGGCTGTTTCGCGATTAGACTTGGTGTCCCAGAAGGGCCAATAGCCTCCGCTGTTGCCCGCGCCAGCAAAGACCTGGCCGACGCTTCCCGGGCCGTTACTCGCATTGGGCCCATACCAGCCGGTTGTGGCCAAGTTCCAACCCACATAAGTACCCAAAGGAGCCTCTCCCAGCACAGTTGGCAAGCCAGTGACGTCTTCGTTGCCGTCCTCATTCACTGTCGTCGCATAGACGGGCAGCACACCCTTAATGATTGGTGGCTGGATAGTTGGTACGCCACTCTCTTGGTCGTAGTTCTCTCCGGGTCCGAAGTCATAGACAAACGGCGGCCAAGCCTGGTCCCCTAAATACGGAAGACCAGGGATATTATTGGGAAATCCCTCGGCCGCCGCGGTGTTAGGCACGAGTTCTCCACGCGCGAGCGTGGGATAGACGCTTGGCGGCATCGGCGTATCGGACATGAGCAACTGGATGAAAGCATACGTCAACGCATTGTTGGTAAACGTCTCCGGAATTGGATCATTGGGAAGCGACTGTCCGGCCGGTATGGTCACCGTACCGGGGGCAGCCCAGGTGAAGCTGCCATTGCCACCGCCATGCGTAGCGCCCGGCGTGTAGTACCGATGGACATTCGAAGGCAGCGGAATGTCCGCAATGCAAGTGAAGCCGCACAGGCTTGCCGAGAACTTTTCAGAATAGAGCTCCGCCGAACCGAACGTTTCCAGGATCTGCGGACATGTATTGCTCTTCGCGCAGCGGTGGAGCATGCCGTTTGGCGGGAGGCGACGGGCCAAGTTAGGATAGTCCGCCCACCAGACCGGCGCTTCGTCTCCCCCCATGTACAGGTACATGAGGTTATTCGGCTGACCCCAACGGATGTTCATAACCATCATCCGCCCGTCGATCTGCGGCCATGCGCCGTCAAAGACAGTACGGCCGTTTTCGTCCTTGTTGAAGCCCCAGAAGATGAAGCCGTGGAGGAATGCGCCCGACTGCGACGAACCAACCGTGTATGTCCTTTTGGCGGTGCCGGAGATCGGGTTTGAACCTCCACCTGGGGCAGCCGTCTCGTAGCGGAGGAAAGAGCCGAGGTCTCGAAACGCGGCAAATCCGACCCCAAGCACTAACGGGTTCTTCGCCGTGTAGACCATTTCATACAGGAGGCTTGGATTGAACGTGGCGTTATTCAAACAGATCCAGTTGGGATTTGGCGTGCCGGGCCAGCCGCTGGGGCAGTATGCCCAGGCCCACTGGCCGCTTGGGATAGGCGTCTTTTTGCTATCCACGCCTTCAAAGGTTTGAGACGATACGGTCCAGAACTCAGCCTGGTTCGTGTCCATGCTTGCCGGCTGGTAAGGGGAAAATGCCGGACCCTGAATTTCCAATTGTGCCGTGCTTGTCGGCGCACTTCCGACTGCTATGCCGCACCCATTGGTACCAGTGCACACGTGACTGTACACCGGACCAGTAATAGGATCCTTTCCGTTCGGATTGGTTGCCACCGGCACCTGTACGACAAAACTCGCCAAACTCTTGAGGCCTGACGCCACATCAGATACCTGAGGAGGAGTAAAGACCCCAGTGGTGGTGTTCAGGCTGCCATAAGGTCCAGAGTTCAGGTCAAAGCAGGGATATGGGATCGCCGGAGACGGCGAGCATTGCGTCAGAAGGTCGCCCTGCCAACCACTCTGAACATAAGTCGCACCCTGTATCAGCGCACTTGTATTGATCGCGAAGGCTTATCCCTCTGCATCCGGGACCACAAAATGTCGTAGCCGCGGAGGTGAGTTCGTGTTAGAACAAATCACGAACATAACCGCTTCCGGTGGTCACAATGACCGACTTTCCACGCTCCTTGATCGAGTTCCAACAGCGCTTCGGCAATGAGGCCGCGTGCGCTCAATATCTTGTAGCGATGCGCTGGCCCGACGGGTTTGTCTGCCCGGTCTGCGGTGGTGGTAAAGCCTGGCGGCTGCAAACCAAGGCCTGGACCTATGAATGCGCCAGCTGCGGTCGCCAGACCTCGGTCACCGCCGGAACCATCATGCATCACTCCAAACTGCCACTGACCGCCTGGTTCTGGGCGGCTTATCTGATGGCAACCCACTCCAACGGCATCTCGGCTCTGCAGCTGCAGCGCCAGCTCGCCTTCGGCTCCTACAAGACGGCGTGGCTGATCTGCGCCAAGCTGCGCAGCAGCATGCTCGCGCCCGGCCGTAGCTCTCTGGCCGGCCTCGTCGAGGTTGATGAAACCGAAATCGCGTGCCGCAGCAAAAACGACCCGGTCACGGGCGGTGGCGGGCGTAGCCATCAAGGCAAAATGCTGGTGGTCGGCGCCGTCGAGGTAGAGGCCGGCGGCCTCGGCCCCGGCCGCATCCGCCTGAGCCAGGTCGCCGATTACTCGGCTGCCAGCCTCCACGCCTTCCTCGCCGCCAACCTCGGCCCCGGTGCCACTGCCAAGACCGATGGCTGGTCCGGATATCCCGGCGCCGCCGGCGTCATCCACCATCCCCACGTCGTCGGCAAGATGGCCGCCCATATCGTCCTGCCCTGGGTTCACCGGATCTTCTCCAACCTCAAGGTGTGGGCCCTGGGCGTCTACCACGGGCTGCGTCGCAAACACCTCCAGTCCTACCTCGATGAATTCGTCTTCCGCTTCAACCGCCGGCGCACCCGGCATGCCGCATTCCGATCCCTCCTCGGCATCGCCGCTGCGCACCAGCCTCTCCCTTACAATATGTTGATCTCACCGGAAGCAAAGGCATAAGGCTTTGATCGCGTTGCCTCCACGGTTTGGCACCTCGTGGATCATTAGTCCGCTGCGCTGTGCTGAATCGCTCGGTGTGATAATCTCAAAATTAGCAATGTATTGAACCCTGCCCTTATTCTTGGGCGCAAGGTCGATATCTGTGATGATCTTGTTGTCAGGATCATTTGGCTTCAGTTCACCAAATATCCGGCCCGTGTAGATCGTATAGGATGTCGCGGGGCCGGGAGTCGAGGTTCCCAAAATGATCGGCGTAAAGTTGACGGTGGCTGTCTGGTCGATGACGATCTGTTGGATGTAGGCATCACTCGGCGAACTCCAGCCGATCACTGCACCGAGCCCGAAAGCCGATACGAGATACCGGAACACCCTGCTTATCTTCGGGCGCATGTTCATTTCCTCCCATTGTACTTGACGTGACTGAGACGGTCGCCGCACTTAAACCAGAAAAGACATTTCCTCACGATCAGAAAAAGCTGTCAAGCGATTGTCCTCGGTTAGCATTGGCGGGCGCCGGTGCCAATGGCCGGAATCGGCGTGCGCCGTGACAAGGTGGCGCTTTCCAGTGGGTGCAAGGCCCACCCGGCAATTCGCTCCAGCCGGAAGCAATCGGAGCAGTCATGGAGGTAACGAAATGGCTGAAGCCTTCGAGTAGCGGTCACGACTTGGTGACCGCGCGAGTGTGCAGGCCGCAACGCGAGTGAACGCCGAGCAAGCCTCGAAAAGGTCGATGTGCAGGCCGACCCGACCGCTGAATCGAAGGCTGCTACGGCCGGGTGAGATGAGCGAGGATTACGCCCAGCCGCTGCACCGGGGTACCGGCGGCAGCATGTGAAGGAGGCGTGCGGGCGCCACCTCGGCGCCTGCGAAATTCGGGATGCGACCGTGCGGCCGGAACGGAAAGCGCGCGACGCCCTCAGCGCGAAGCCTCTCCCAGACCCACTGGCGCACGGCGCTCTTGTCCGCAAAGTCCGGAACCATGACCGAAAGTGGAGCAGCGCGCCGCGCAAGCCGCTGTGGGTATTACCTCAACGGCGAGCGAAGCTCCTCGATTAGGCCGGCCCGCAGAAAGGCGGCTGCTCAGTGTGATCTCGCTCACACGAGTTCTATGACTCACGGACATATCATCGGGAATGTCCCAGACGGGGAAAGTCGACCAATCGAGTGATATTGCTAACCCAGATCATGCAGAGGCGCCCCGATGAACGAGGTTACGGTACGAACGCCAAATTTGTTAGAGATACTGAAAGCTGGGTCAGCTTCTCCGCCATCCGCTGGGCGGCGATGGAGTCTTATAGAACGGGTTATCCGAGGTGCGTTATTGCGCCGGTGGTTTGCCAGACATTTCAGGGTCCGCTCCGAGGCCGAATTGTCAAAAATCCCGATCTATCCCGGTGCGTAAAGCGGTTGGTGATATGGCACGCCGATCCGTCCTAGGGTGATAATCGCCGGCTTCGCTGCATGCCGCCGCCGCTCCGCCGGCAGGCGAAGGATGTCCGTATCTACACTCTACCACCATGTTCGCGGTAAGATTGCGTGGGCGGAGCGAGTTGAAGCAGATTTCGGTGCGGCCTGCTTGAACGATTTTCAAACAATCCGTTGGCCTCCAATTGATTTTAGTCGTTAAGCGGCATTCGCTTCCTCGCTAAAGCAGCGACTTCGCCGGTCTACAGGTCGGACACACGGGGCAGCCTCTGAGCCTCTGACCATAATGCGGTCGTTACTATTCAGCGATGTGGACCGTAAGAACGGTCGCCACCACCGCCGAGCGCCGGACGGCCTGCGCCGGAAGCGGGACTGGAGGTTCGCAGAACTCTCTGCTGGAGGGAGATGGATTCGAACTTCTGGTACAGGGGACAAATGCTCGGAGTTTCCGACGCATCCCGGGGCGATCACTCCAGCTTCCTGACTAAGGGCCGTATGACAGCAGCCGTCCTGATACCGATGAACGTGTCGTTCCCCCGCTCATGAGTACCCCGTTTTCGCGCTCGACAGCTAGGCCGTGGAGGTGAATTTAGTGTTGCCTACTCGACAGTCGAGGCGGGCATGGCCCTCCGATGACAATGGCCAGCGGCTGCTCGGCGGCAATTGGAAGATCCGGCCGGCCGCCGGACTCTATATCAAGCACGAGTGGTGCGCCATCGTCGACGAGGTCCCGGCCGATCCCGACATCGTGGGCTCTGGGATCTCGCCGCGACCGAAAGACCCAGCGCAACGATCCGCAAGGCCTCCTGGTAGCGGTCTTGATACGTCGTCGGATCGTGATCGGGGTAACGGCCTGGGTCTGATCGGCCATCCCCCGCCACCATGTCCGCCAAAATCCGGCACCAACGGCACTCGCGAAGGACTTTCATCCAGGGCTATTACCGGGACGCCGAGGGCTATACGCCGGAATGGCAGGGAATGGCGCGCTCCTTGCTGTCACCGATCGCACAACGCGCCCCACTCTCGGGATCGATCCTCAGTTCGGCTCTCGGGCTGAGCCGCCGCCAACTTACGTGCCGCGATCATTCCCAGCCGGTGCCGAGCGCGAAATTCCCCGCGCAAGCAGCCGAAGCAGCTCGGCGTTGACCTTCGGCACTCAAGCCTCAGATAGGGTCCAGAAAATTGAGAAGTTCAGTGCCGAGTTGCACTACCTGAATTCCCTCGTTCCCAGAAACAGGCACCGCTCATGAAAACGCTCTACCGGATCGGCCAAATCGTGCCGTCTTCCAACGTTACGATGGAAACCGAAATTCCTGCAATGCTGCAGGCCCGCCAACTTATTCGCCCCGAGCGCTTTGCCTTTCACTCCAGCCGGATGCGTATGAATACCGTCTCTCAGGAAGAGCTGAAATCAATGGATGGCGAGTCCGATCGCTGTGCGATGGAACTCAGCGACGCCCATGTTGACGTGCTCGGCTATGCCTGCCTGGTGGCCATCATGTCGATGGGCTTGGGATACCATCGAGTCTCAAAGGAGCGTCTTGAGGGCCGCACCCGCGAGAACAACTCACCGACACCAGTTGTGACCAGCGCTGGTGCTTTGGTCGATAGTCTGAAGGTAATAGGCGCACGCAAGATAGTGGTGTTGGCTCCCTACATGAAGCCGCTGACCAAGCTGGTCGTCGACTACATTGCCAACGAGGGCTACGACGTTCTCGATTACATAGCGCTGGAGATCCCGAATAACCTCAACGTGGCGCGGCATGAACAAAATGAGCTGCCCGGCATCATGCAAGGTATGAATTTCGCCGACGCGGACGTAATCGTCTTGTCCGCCTGCGTGCAGATGCCGTCCTTATCTGTCGTTCCGAAGGTCGAGGCGCTTACCGGTAAGCCGGTTATCACCGCCGCGATCGCGACAACTTACGCCATGCTCAAGGCCCTTGATCTGGACCCGATTAGTCCCGGCGCAGGCGCTTTGCTGTCCGGCGCCTACTGAGGAGCAATCGAGGGCTATCGGCAAGCTCGACTTCATATACGGCGAATAGCGCGGTCGGGACAAACGGCGACGGGCCGCCTCGAGTTGTTCTTGAAGGTGCCGGCCTGCCCATGGTGGAGAGTAGGCGGGGCGGACTTGGTGTCTGAGGCGTACGCGCGACGTAAAACTTGCCACGCCGCTGAAGGACGCCGGTTCTAAGTTTTGATCCCCCTCCGAGTGGTGGCCGCTCCCGCCGGCCAAAGGACACGGAGCCTTGTGGCGTGTCTTGGTCGGGGTTTTCTCAAAGCGGGACCACGAGTTCGAATCCACTTCCCTCCACCGGCAAGTCTGCGAACTCTCGGTCCCGCCTGGGCTTTACGGGAGTGGTGCGCGGAGAACGGGATCGAAACCAGCGAGACCTGAGGTCACGCTGGTGCTATCTACCGATGGCCTTGACGAGCGCGGGGGACGCGGAACCCGTCCAACTCCTTGCTCAGTCGTGCACTGATCCGTCTCAGAAAGGTCGGGCTGCGCAACATGATGAGGATTGGCGGAACTGAAAGTTCGAAGCCACCCCCCTCCAGCAGAGAGTCTGCGAACCATCGGTCCCTCAGCGGTGGCGCCGGTTCAAAGCACACGCGGGGCGGGGCTGCTGTTCCTGTGGCGAACCAACGGTGTCTACGCGTGGAGTCGCGATCACCGGCGACAGCTGCGCCGTCTCTCTCGCAACCGACGGAGGTACGGTCACGCCCCTGCGGCAGCGTCCCGCTGCCCGTCCAAGCCAAGCGCGGCCTCTCAGGCCTGCTGCATCGCGATCTCCTGAGTCCACGGGCGCATGAGCGCGGCGGCCCGCGCATCGCGTGCGTAGCACTCGAGCGGATAGCGCCTGAGGAAGGCCCGTCCGCCACAGACACGCTGGCCGATCGTGCTGATGGCGACGCGGGTGTAGAGCGCCGTCGTGTCGAGTTTCTTATGTCCCAATAAAACCTGGATTATCCGAATATCGGTCTTCTGCTCCAGGAGATGCGTGGCGAAGCAGTGCCGCAGCGTATGAACGCCGACCCGCTTGGTGATGCCGGCACGCCCGGCTGCCAGGCGAACGATCCGATGCAGCTGGCGCGCACTCGTATGCTGCCCGCGGTAGCCGGGAAACAACCAGGGCTGACCGGGAGACATCCAGCCCTTCTTGCGCGCGACGCGCCACCATTGATGTAATATCTCAAGAAGGATGGGCGAGAGAATGACGTACCGATCCTTCTTGCCCTTGCCCTGCTCGACCCGGATGAGCATTCGGTCACGATCGATATCGGTGAGCTTGAGCGATACGACCTGCGAGGCTCGCAGGCCGGTGGCATAAGCCAAGCTCAGGATCGCCCTGTGCTTGATGTTCGTCGCCGCGGCGAGCAGCCGACCGACCTCCTCCGGGCTCAGAACAACGGGCAGGCGGCGAGGCTCGCGGGTCGAGATGAGCTCCTCGGCAAGATCGTGGCGTTTCAGTGTGATCTTGAAGAAGAACCGCAGTGCGGTGGCGCCGACGTTGGCGGTTCCCACCGATGTCCCGATCGAGGCCAGCCATAACTGATAGCGATGGACATCCTCGGCGGTGGCCTTGTCGGCAGACCGGCCCAGGAAATCGGCAAAGTTTTTGACGTGGCGGATATACTGGTAGTGCGTCTTGGGGTTGAGCCGGCGGATCGTCATGTCCTCGATCAGTCGCCGGCGTAACGGACTGATGGCCTTGTCGGTTGTCTCGGTAGACTTCGCGAGCAGATGGTGCCAGTCGCGGCCGTTACGAGCGAGCCGGGAGGCGTCGAAGCACAGCACAGCGCAACCTCTCCGGCACACAGCCATGCAACCAGCCGTTCGAAGCCGGGCCGCGCCACCATCCCACTGGCGGACCGGCCGAGATCGTCATCGATCACCTCGATGTCGTGGAAGCCCCGTTGCCGCGCGACAATCAACAAGTTCGTATTGCCGCCGCTGGCTCTCGAGATTGGTCTGGACCTGCGCCTGGGTAGACTGCCGAATATAGACCACCGCTTTGCGCTTCAGCACTGCCGCAGGCAGAAGCTCAGCGCTGGGCATCTTCAAGCTCCTCGGCCGCAATGTTGGCGGCCTCCAACAGCAGACTGGCGAGCCGGGCGACCGCGATCCGGCGCTCGGAGAAGGTCATCCCCCGAAGCCTTGCCGAATCGAATGCAATGCTGAGCTGGCGCGGGGCCACGGATAGCACTGCCGTTGCGGGGTTGCGGGTGAGTTCTTCATGTTGCTCCTCTTGGACGATAGTCGGATCGTCCCGGGAGCTTCGTCTGAACCGTGCTCGACCAGCAGCTGATGCAGCTCAGCCAACGCCGCTAACTTGACGCGCGGCGCACCGAGCGACATTCCCGCGCAGGCGGCAGGGTCGAGCATCCATGCCGCGACCACGATGACTACGCCGGGCATTACCTCGACATGAACGACATCGCCGCCGGCGCGCCGCTCGACATACTGGCGGCGAAGGCGGCGCCCATACAGTGCGTGCCAGCGGTAATGGACCTCGACCTCCTGCCCGATATGGGCAGAATGACCGGGCGATGGCCCTCGGCAGAAAATCATGGCTGTTCGCCGGTTTCACGATCGGCTACGTCGGAAACCTGCTCGGCGAGGACGAAGACTGGCTGCACGAGCTGTCGATCGACATGTTCCCGGAAGACGGTCGCCTCTGGGTGTGCGGCGCAGGGGAGGATGGCGTCACCGCCTTTACCGAAGACGGCATCGAGAACTTGCGTCAGATCATCATCGACGAACGAACAGCCGGCCGTGCGCCGCCATCGATCAAACCCGCCAAATAGCTCACCTCTGCGGTGCTCACCGCGTGGAAACGCAGGTAGCCGGTATCCACAGCTTCGACCTGAAAACCGGGTACCGGATGAGAGCGTCGATTTGGCTGCGGTAGAGTTGACGTGTGCGACGGAGCACCATTAGGCTCGCCAGCACATTGAACCGCCGCTCAAGATCGATTTCTGCTCTCGGCCAGGGAATTGGCTCTGGCTATGGCGACGCAGCCCGAGAACGTGATCGCTTGCTCCTCGTGGGCGTCGGCGCTGCCGCCGCTACTGTCACCGCCTTGGATTTCGCTGCGGAACGGGTGACCCGACTGCGCGTAGGTTTCGCCCTGGTCTTCGGATCGGCATCTGCCGAAACCGGCGCTGCTCGTGTCGCTTCCGTGGCGACCTGCGCCTTCGGCTTGCGGCCAAGCCCAAGTTGCTTTGCCATCGTGGAACGCTGCTCCGAATAGGCGGGGGCGGTCAAAGGATGGTCTCTCCGCAATCCCCATCGCTTCAGATATTCATCCGGGTTCAGACTATGCCGTGTACTGATATGCCGACGCAGCATCGTGGCTCGGTAGCCGCAATCGAGGCAGACCACATAGTCCTGGCGTACAGATTGCCGCACAGACACAGCGGGAGTGAGAACTTCCTCGGGCTGAGCGGGCCGTCCAAGCTGACCAAGTGCTCGATGTACCGATGTAATGAGTTCTGAAACCTGACCAGTTCCGACTGTATGGTGTTGGACATAACTCCGGACAATTCTGGCGGTAAGATGCGGATCGACCTTTTGAGGTTGCATCTCAGTGGTTTCCGGCATTCTGTATTCTCCAATCTCCATAACGGTGGGTCTTGACTGAGGAGTGCTTATTTCCCTGGATCTGCTCCCAACCGGCGACGTAGTAAGATGACGATTTTCTGTTGAACCTGCGGATCATCGAGCAGGCGCAATAGAGACTGCTTGAGAGCCTCGTATTGCTCTGCCCTTTTGATCTCGTCCTCAGCCCTGATTTGGCCTTCCACCATACAAACGTATGGGAGATCCGTCAGCCGACCGTCAAATTGGGTAGTGACTCATTCTGAAATTCGACGGTCTAAATGCGACCTCTCCAAGTTAAGGAGAGGAGCGCCACCAACCAGACCATTGATCTGGATTTCGAGATTGGCGACATGTTCGCCCAAACGCCATGTGTGACACCAGCTGACGCTAGCCTAACCTAACTTCGCCAATTCGACCCGCCGTTCCGGAATTTTCGCCGGGCAAGTCATTGAACGACAAGGAGCGCGGCGGGCCAAAACGCCGAAAATCGGCTGTAGTGCCGACCAAGTCTATTCTCTCGGCCGCCAATGTGCCGATAATCGCCGGCCATCATGTTCTTGCGCTGCAAAGTTCGCCGGAAGGATGGCAAGCAACATCGCTATTGGAGCGTTGTCGAGAACACGCGGACCGCCAGGGGGCGCGTGGTGCAGCGGCACGTGCTGTACCTGGGCGAGATCAACGACACGCAGGAGTTGGCGTGGCGGCGCTCAATCGAGGTGCTCGAGGAAGGCGCCACGCAACCGCGGACGCTGTCGCTGTTTCCGGAAGACCGCGGCGCAGGAGTGCTGGCGGACACCTCGATCGTCCACGTCAAGCTGTCGCAGTTGCAGTTGCGCCGGCCACGGCAGTGGGGTGCGTGCTGGCTGGCGTTGATGCTGTGGCGTGAGCTGCAGCTCGATCAGTTCTGGTCGAAGCGGCTGGGGGTGAGCCGCAAGGGGACGCGCTGGGATCAGGTCCTGTTCGTGCTGGTCGCCTATCGCCTGCTGGCGCCGGGCAGCGAATGGCGCCTGCACCGCGAGTGGTTTCAGCGCAGCGCCGTGGCCGATCTCTTGGGCCAGGATGCCGGGCTCGCCGAGATCCACAAGCTGTATCGTTGTCACGACCGACTGCTCGCGCACAAGCAAGCGGTCTTCGATCACCTGGTGGGACGGTGGCGCGATCTGTTCAACATCAGCTACGACGTGCTGCTCTACGATCTGACGAGCACCTATTTCGAGGCGGATCCACCGTTCCCGGAAGGCGACAAGCGCCGCTTCGGGTACTCGCGCGATCATCGACCCGATTGTGTGCAGATCGTCATTGCCCTGGTGGTGACGCCCGAAGGCCTGCCGCTGGCCTATGAGGTGCTGGCCGGCAACACTGCGGACAAGACGACATTGCGGGGGTTTCTCGACCACATCGAGCGACAATACGGCAAGGCGCGCCGCGTCTGGCTGATGGACCGCGGCGTGCCGACCGAAGAGGTGCTCGCCGAAATGCGCGCGGCCGACCCGCCGGTGCATTACCTGGTGGGCACGCCGAAGGGTCGCTTGACGCGTTTGGAGAAGCATCTGATTGCCCAGCCGTGGCAAGAGGCGCGACCCGGCGTGCAGGTCAAGCTGTTGGCGCAAGAGGGTGAACTCTATGTCCTTGCCCAGAGCCGCGACCGCGTCGCCAAAGAGCGTGCGATGCGGCGGCGGCAGCTGAAGCGGCTGTGGGCCCGGCTCAGGCAACTCGCTACAATGGCGCTCGCGCGCGAGGAGCTGCTCATGAAACTCGGTGCCGCGCGCGATCAGTCCCGCGCCGCCTGGCGTCTGGTCACGATCGAGGTCGCCGCAGACAGCGCCACGTTCAGCTATCGGCTCGATCGCAATAAGCTGCGGCAGGCACGATCGCGCGAAGGCCGGTATCTGTTGCGCACCAACCTCGTCGAGGAAGACCCCGCCAAGCTGTGGAGCCATTATCTGCTGCTGGTGGCGGTCGAAGAGGCGTTCAAGAACCTCAAGGGCGACCTGGCGATCCGGCCGGTCTTTCACCAGATTGAGGCACGCGTTGAGGCGCACGTCTTCATCGCCTTCCTGGCCTATTGCCTGCACGTCACTCTTGCGCGGCGCTTGCATGCGCTGGCGCCCGGGCTGACGCCGCGCAGCGTGCTGGAAAAGTTCGCCGCCGTGCAGATGATCGATGTGCACCTGCCGACCACCGACGGCCGCGAGCTGTTGCTCACCCGCTATACCGAGCCCGAACCCGAGCTCAGCCTCTTGCTGAATAAGCTGAAACTGGAGCTTCCCGCCCAACCACCACCTAAAATCACCGCCATCCCGCCGACGCCACCCACCTCGCTGTAGTGCCGACCTTCGGGGGTCCACCTCAGCGATCTCAGACACTTAGGCGCTTAAAAGTGCTCCAATCGGCGAAGTTCGGCTAACTTCGCCGATTGGAGCCAGTTTTGAGTATCTAAGTGTCTGACATTGCTGGAGGAAGCCGGATTCGAACGTTTCGTCCCTCTCCGGATCAGTGCCTCTCCGAGCTAGCGGAACCGTGCGCGGAAACCAATGGCGGGCCCGAGGCGAGAGCGAAACCTTGACCCTCGATCCGGACCCACCGCGGATGATCGCTCACCCCCACCCACCTCGAGCGACGAGGTAGCAAAATCTGTCGCTCAATCCGCTAACCGGTAAAGTTTTGGCGATCTCGCCCGGCTTTGCCGGGCTCGTCGCAGGCGGCCGGAGCTCGGCTCACTCGTGGCGATGAGGTGGTAAAATTCGTCTCTCGATCGAGCGGTAGCGAAAGTTCCGGGCTTTCTGCCGGAGGAACGATCGGAGCGACATCGGAGTTCGAAACAGCCTTCCTCCCGCAACCCGAGTACAATTGCGCTACCAATTCCCCAGCCCACCCGGCTCATCGCCGGGCGCGAGCGCAAGGACGCCGGCAGTTTGCCCATCGGCTCCGGTCGCGGCCCACACATCGCTGGCGGTGATATCCTCTCCGGCGACCCCGAGGGCGGCGGGCATCAGCGCCTCTCCCCAGGGTGGGGGTAAAGCGATCTGACGGGATGGGCGCTTCCAAATTACACCGCCCGGGTTGCGATAGAGGTTCAAGGGCGGCGTCGATCACATCCTCGCCCGCTTGGCCCACAGGAAGCGCAGGGTTGCGCGCCGCCCCGGGGGAAACAACTCGAAATCCTCGGCGCCGTCATTATGTCCACACTCGATCAGGCGCTGCCGCGGAATGAGCTGCGATGCACATCCACGTCATTCATGAGAACCCGGCCTGGCTGGAGCCCTTGGCGCGAGCACTTGATGCCGAGACCCTGCCATGGCGCGACTGGTTTCTAGATCGCGGCATGTTCGACCTGTCGCAGTCACCGCCCGAGGGCGTGTTCTACAACCGGATGAGTGCCTCCTCGCACACCCGCGATCATCGCTATGCGGCCGAATTGACCGCGTCAGTGCTGGCCTGGCTGGCGGCGCACGGGCGGCGCATCGTCAATGGACCGCGAGCACTCGATCTCGAGATCAGCAAGACCCGGCAATATGCGGCGCTCGAAGCGGCTGGGATCCGCACCCCGAAAACCGTGCTGGTTGCGGGCAAGCGGCATCTCATTGCGGCGGCACGCCGCTATTTCGACGGCGGTCCGGTCATCCTGAAGCCGAACCGTGGCGGCAAGGGGTTGGGTGTCCGGCTGTTCCTTACGGCGGACGCGCTTGCGAGTTATCTCGACAGCGCTGATTACGAACCCCCCGTCGATGGTCTTCATTTGCTGCAGCAATACATCCGGGCACCGCAGCCGCTGATCACCCGCGCCGAGTTTATCGGCGGGCAATTTGTTTATGCGGTCGAGGTAGATACCACCGAGGGCTTCGAATTGTGCCCTGCCGATGTCTGCACGATCGACGATGCATTCTGCCCGATCGGTGACGAGCCTCGCGCGAAATTCAAAATCATCAACAACATCAATGCCGGCCTGAAGGCGCGATACGAAGCGTTTCTCGCGACCAACGACATCGAGGTAGCGGGGATCGAGTCCATCGTCGACGCCAGCGGCACTGCCTACACCTATGATGTGAATACCAACACGAACTATAACGCCGATGCGGAAAACCGCGCCGGCCGATCGGCTATGACCACGCTGGCCCGGTTTCTTGGCGCTGAACTGGCCCGCCTGCGGTTACCACGGTGACTGCTGGGCTCGTCCGCTCCGGTGCAGCGACGCCATCGCCGCTGAACGCCACCCGTTCAAGTCTGGTAAAGGGTTTTTTGGTCGAGTACACCCGCGTGGGGAAATTGCGCAATGACTGTGCAAATGGTGACCGTATTCAGGCAGGGCGAGCCAAATCCACCATACGAAAATCGCACCCGCAGCGGCGATGATCGTGACCCAGCGCCACCCCTCCAGCCCGAGCAAATTTGTCGGAACCAACCCCCAGGCGAGAAACGCGACCGACGGATAGGCCAGGAACTGAAATGATTGGTTGAAGGCAAAAGCTTGGCCGCGCCGTTCCTTCGGCATCAGCTCCGATAGATAGGTGTCGACCGTAATTAGCTCGACACCGATGCCGCAACCGGCAGCGAAACGCCACAAATTGATCGCCAGCGGCGTCGACTGGAACGCCATCATCAGCGTGGCGAGCGAATACCACACCAGCGCGAAAGTGAAAATTGTTCGTCGGCCGAAGAGATCGGAGAGGGAGCTGAACAACAGGGTCCCGACGAACATCCCAATAAAGGTCGAAGCGACTAGGCTAGCAAAGCCATTGATGTCAAAGAACCCCGACGTGGTCGGGGTGAAAATCTTTGCTTCGAATAGCCCGGGAGCGATGTAGGCGATCAGGCCGTTGTCGAATACATCGAAAAATCCGCCAAGCGAAAGCAGCAGAACTAGGTGCCAGATATATCTCGTGCTTGGCAGACGATCGATCCGTGCCGCAATAGTCGCGATGCTGCGCCCAGTAATCGGCACACGAGCAGTGACATTGTCGATTTCGTCGGCAGGTATATCGGTCACGGCGGTTCCCCCTCTTGCAACGGAGAGTACCGGCGAGTCGAGCGAACTCCGGCGCACTATCGGCGGGCGTCGGCGAGCGCTCAGTTTACCGGATGCTTGCGGGCGGAGCGGCGAGTTGATGCCAGGGAAGAGTCTTGTGCGAACCGGAACTGAAGGAAAGTCGTCCGCCGAAAATCGCTGGCAGATGTTTTAATAGTGGACCGTACGTGCAAAATGCAGCGCGTAGAGGGCGATAGGAACAACGTCCATCAACATCGCCCCCGCCAGCAGTGCGCGGGCGACGCCGCCACGGAACAGAAGGAGGGTCACTCCCTCAATCACCACCACGACCGGACCAAGGATCATGCGTGGAATGGCACCAAAGGCGAGGAACAGGCCAAATAGTTGCGCCGCGGCCTGAGGCACGTTCTGGAGACTGGGTCCGCCGGGCGGCATTGTCACCGCCATAATGGTCATCGCGAGCCAACTCACCGGCCCCATCGTGGCGATGAGCAGCTCGGCGGTCAGCAGGGTCCGCGGCGCCGTCGCGACCAACAGCTTCAGCAAGAACCACGTTGGCGCGAGGCTGAAAAACCCGGTGACAAATATGAACAGGATCATGTCGCCGAAAGCGACCATCCCCGGTGAACCCTGGGCCACGTCCTCGGGCATGAGCGCGTCATTAGCAGCGGCGGCGACAAAGCCGACGGCGACCGAGAGAACGTAGCCGATGCCGATCAGGGCCAGTTTCTTCGAATTCCTCACGTGCGTGTCTCTGCCCGAGGCCAAATCGCAATTCGCTCTTAAGCAGTGATGGAGATGATCTCGGCCGATTTAAGTTGTGGCGCCGTTTAGCCTAGCACCGCGGTGTAAACGACTGCTTACGGGACTTCTTGGCGGACGATCAGTTAGGTGCTGTCCGTCTTCCGCGTTTATCACCCTCGTCGAACACGGATCGTCACAGGACAGCCGAGTAGTGTTTGCGAGCATCGGTTGACGCCGTATTCGAAACGGATCGGCGGGGGCTGTTACCTCGATCGCAAGACAACCGAACTGATCCGCAGGGCGGGGCGCGACGAGGCCGAGCGCGTCGCGCACGGCGTTGAGCGTGCGCCACGGCCGCAGATCGGGATCGAAATCGGCGCTCCAGCCGGTTGTGCGGCCATAGCCGCGCTGGTCGGGTGCGACCGCGTGAAACCCGGCCTCGGCCATCGCCGGCATGACGGGAAGCCGATTTTATTCGGGTCAAGAAAAAGGGAAGAGTTCGATCGGGTCCGAGGCTCCATTCACCCGTAGCAAAAGGCGATCCCGGCGATCGGCTTCCTGGGCGTCGCATCGCCCGGACCCTATACACGTATGTCGTCGCGTTCCGCTCGGGATCGATGGAAGCCGGCTAGGTCGAGGGAGAAATCTGGCGATTGAATACCGCTGGCCCGAGGGGGGCGCGATAATCGGCTGCCCGCACTGGCGGCCGACGTTGTCGGGCGCGAGGTCGACTGATTGCGACCGCCGGAGGTCACTCTCCGACACTGGCGGCGAAAGATGCGACCTCGACAGATGGCCGTTCCGGGTTGGCTGACCGCCTTCCTAGCGACAGGCCGGGTTCCCGTCTTGGCTTCCCGTCTTGGCTTTTTTTCGATGGGCCCTCTTGCATCAGGTAAGTCTAGATATATCTGATATTCCGTTATATCTAAATACACTCGGGAGAAAAATGCACCACCGACATTCCCATAACGAGCGCCACGGCCGTCGCTTCGGCCGTGTCGAACGCAGCCAAGACGAACACCACCACGGCCGTACGCATGGTCGGCTGGGACGCGGAGGAGGCCTCGGCCGCTTCTTCGCCCATGGCGACCTTCGCTTGGTCATCTTGCGGCTCATCAGCGAGAAGCCCCGGCACGGCTATGAGCTTATCAAGGCGATTGAGGAGCAAGTCGCCGGAGCCTACAGCCCCAGTCCAGGGGTCATTTATCCGACGCTGACGCTCCTTGAGGAGCTTGGTTACGTGACGGTCAGCACCGGCGAGAGCGCGAAGAAGCCGCACGAGATTACCGCGGAGGGTCGGGCTTTTCTCGATGCCAACCGTCGTACAGTCGATGTTCTCTTCACCCGCATGGGCGAGATCAGCCGCGCCCACGGCAGCGGCACCGCACCGCAAATTCTGCGAGCGATGGAAAACCTGAAGCTCGCGTTGCGACTGCGCCTCTCGCGCGGCCCGCTCGATGAGGAGCAAATCAATGCCGCGGCCGCGCTGATCGATGCCGCCGCTACCGGCGTGGAACAGATCACCTGATGAGCATGGAGAAGTCGGATGGCGACGTACTCTATCCAACATCAGTTCCAGGACGGTTGAGCCCTGGAATGGAGAGCATTGTCGAGCGCGCCTTCCTAATCGGCGCCGCGGTTAGCGAGAGCCGACGTGCTCTCTCCGTGAACGGGCACGAAGAGCGGTCCACTCTATTCGTCGACCGGCCGCCATCGCTTCGGTACGCGACGTTCGCCGAGAGGCGACGCATTAGGCGGGATGCGCCGATTGCAGTCGTGCACACCTTCAACCTTTTGAGGCCCGGCCATCCGCTAACAGCCTATGGCGCGGCAAGAAACGACGGGGTAGCTGATCATCCACGCGCCAGGCGATAGCGCAGGAAATCGGTGAGCGACGGCGGGAGGTTCAACAGCTTCGTCAGCACGTCGGTGTCGAGTGACACCAGGATTAAACCCACCAGGCGTCGCGGCCGGCAACACCGCCGACATCTTCTTGATGCTTTGCCGGGTTTGGTCTGGGTGACGAACGAGCCGCCGAGCATCAATACCGAGCCGATGACCTGCAGCACCCGACCCGGGTTTTGCCCTGGCCTAATGGGCAAAAATGCGGGTCTATCGGCTCGCGGGGCTGGCGGTCCGGCTCGGGGTCGCCGACGCCTAACCGGGCATCCCCTCCGTACCTGCTGCGTAGCCAATTCGTTCATACGGCAACGTAACGTGATCAACTGTCGGTTGGGGCCCACGAACTCCTTGGACGCCAATGCGCGAGCAGCCATTCGAAGTCGCGGCGCTGTTGTCCGCACCAGGAACGCTGCGGGACGCCAGCAGCCGCGCGACGAAGGCGTTCTATCCGGCGCTGTCGATGTGCGATCTGATCTTCTCCGGCGTCTTCGAGCGTCACCATCGCCTGACATTGGCGATCGTCGAGTTCGAGCTGTCCTGGGGCGCCGAATGTGCTCACCTCCATGGATTACACCTACCGCGAGCGCCACGGCGAGGCGATCTACCGGTTCAAGAACGGCATGCTCCCGAGCGATTTTTTCCAAACGTCGTCTTGAGCTTCCAGGAGGACGCCATCGGCATCCGCCTGCGCGACGTTATCGGTGGGGCTCGGACTATCCGCACAGCGAGTCGACGTTTCCGCCATCGCGGCAGATCCTGGCTGAGATCTTGGCCGGCGTACCAGACGACGAACAGGCCAAGATCGCCGGCGGCAACACCGCCCGCGTGTCAAATTTCGACGTGACGAGGCTGGCCGCCCCTGCTTGAACAGCCAACCTCTCAGCGGATCGACGAACTCGCGCACGCTCAGATGGAGGCCGCCTTCTGCTCACAGGCCATCCATCGCAGCGGTACCAACGGTTCGAAATCCACTTCCCTCCAGCGGACAGTCCGTCTCTCGCCCGCATCCGCTATCGAGCGTCGAGAACCCCGGCTTTCCGCGCGGGTGTGCGCGGCTGGCTTGGCGACCGGGTCGGCAGAGACGCGCAGGGTGTTTCGATATCGCGCCAACCGGCGGCAATATCTCTGTCGGGCCATATTCCAGTACCGCAGTGCCGCTGATGGGGTCGGCGAGAATGCCGCGCTGCACCCAACGAAGTCGGGCCTTCACCGGGCTTATATTGTGCGGTAGATCTCTCAATTCGGATCGGAGCTCAGGCAAAGCCGAGCGCGGTCCGCTGATCGTGCCAGGCAAGCGGCAGACGGGAGTGCTCGAGGAGCTTCTCTGCCGTCAAATTGCGCGGCTGCCGCCCATCGAGGATCGCTTGGGTGATATCCGGCGCGAGATAGCTGAGGCGGACGAGACGAGTGAAATAGGACCGGCTGACACCTTCCCGCTGGGCGAGTACAGCAAAGGGAATGCCTTCGCTCTCGGCGAGTGTCGCGTTGAACCGGCGCGCCCTGAGGAGCAGCTTGATCAATCGCGCGTCAGGTTTCGCGGCAAACGGATCGGTGCCGTCGATCACCATTCTGATCTCCCGCCCGGCGCGGCGCAGCCGTACTGGCACGGACAGGATCTCGGTTTCGTCGTCGGTCACGCCTTGCGATGGTGTAGCAGCAGCATCGAGTAGCGCGCTGAGCCGAGGCGGGCGGAGACGGATGTCGATCTGGTCGACGCTCACCTCGATCCGTTCGATCAGGGCAGTGAGGACAGCACGCTTGCGTGCCACCGGCAACTCGGGCCAGTGCTTGCCGATCTCTGCGGTCCGCGCGACAAGCCGCTGCTGCATTGATGCGTCTGCGAGCCGTGCCGAAGTCGATTTGTAGATGCTGCCGGGATCGAGAAGCCATCGGTGCACTCGGCTGCTCACGAGCTGCTCGATCTCCGCCGCCGGGATCCGCAGCCCGGCGGAGTTCTCGGTCCGATCTTTCGTGATCAGCGAGCCTGAGACATAGTAGCGGTAGCGCGTGCCCTTCTTGACGGCATGGCTCGGCGTCATCCGGTTGCCGTCGCCATCAAACAGCATGCCGGCGAGGAGGCTCGGCTGCCGAGTTTTTCCGCACGTTGCGCTGGGCGGCGTTGCCGGCAAGCTGCGCCTGGACCGCATCCCAGAGCGGCTGATCGATGATCGGCTCGTGTTCGCCAAGATGGGATTGTTGGTTGTGAACGATCTCGCCCCGATAAATGCGGTTCTGCAGCATCAGGTAGAGCGCACCGCGGGCAAATGGCTTGCCACCCGAGATGCGGCCCGAGCCGCTCGTCCGCAACTTGCTCTGGATGCTCCGGGCCTCCAGCTCGTCTCTCAACCACCGGACAGAGCCGAGTTCGGCATAGCGGCGAAAAATGAAGCGCACGATTTCCGCCTCGCTGTCGACGATGACGAGCTTGCGGTCCTGCGCCTGATAGCCGAGCGGCGGCACCCCGCCCATCCACATCCCCTTCTTCTTCGAGGCGGCGATCTTGTCGCGAATGCGCTCGCCGATGACCTCGCGCTCGAACTGCGCGAAGGACAACAGCACGTTGAGGGTCAAGCGCCCCATCGAGGTTGTCGTGTTGAACTGCTGCGTCACGGAAACGAAGGACGCGCCCCTCGCGTCGAGGATCTCGACGATCTTGGCAAAATCGGCGAGCGAGCGGGTCAGCCGGTCGATCTTGTAGACGACAATGGTGTCGACCCGCCCCGCCTGAATATCGGCGAGCAGCCGCTGCAGAGCGGGCCGATCCATCGTCGCGCCGGAGAACCCGCCGTCATCATAAGCCGCGCGCTGGCACACCCAGCCTTCGTGCCGCTGGCTGTCGATGAAGGCCTCGCAGGCTTCGCGCTGCGCCTGCAGCGAATTGAACTCCTGTTCGAGCCCCTCCTCGGACGACTTGCGGGTGTAGATCGCACAGCGGACGGTTCCGTTCCGCCGCGTTGTGGTTCCTGGTTTTTTCATTGTCCGGCCTCGGCGACTAGAATGCACGCGCCCGTTTGGTGAGACCAAAGAACCGGGGGCCCGACCAATGTGCCCCGGTGATCCGCTCGGCAATCACGGTCAGCGACCGATAGCGCTGGCCCTCGTATTCGAACCCGTCCTCGCGCGCGAGGACGGTATGGGTGTGTCCGCGCCACTGCCGCACCAAGGTCGCGCCGGTCTTCAGCACTCTGCCGGGATCGAAGGAACGAGCGCCTTTCTCGAACTCTGCCGCCAAAGTCCGAAGGCGGCGCTGCAATGCGCGGCTCGGGCCGCCATGGGCGCGCTGTTGCAGCTTATCGGCGAGCCCCCTGATGATCAGATCGCGACTGAGGCCCAGGGGCGGTCCGGTGTGATGCAATGTCCGCCAGGCACGCCGCAGCTCCTGTGTCGACCGATCGACCAACCCGGCGATTTCGCCATCAAGCCCGGCCAGGTCCGGGCCTCGCAGACGGTCGTTTCGGCCGCCGTTTGGACCGAGACCCGAGGACGGCTCGCCAGAGTGCTGGCGAGCCGATGCACCGTGGACAGGAGGTCTCATAGGTTGGCCGGCTCGGCGATGCGGTAGACCCGGCCACGCTCCTCTTTGGCCGAGGCAAGAGTGAGCCCGAGCTTTTTCTTCAAGGTTCCCGAGAAGACGCCGCGAACGGTATGACGCTGCCAGCCGGTCACGCTCGCCACCTCGTCGACCGTTGCACCCTCGGGCTGACGCAGCATCGCAATCACCACGTCCTGCTTGGAGGGGCGCTTCGGGTCGGGTTGCGGCTCCGGGTCCGGCAAGGCCTCGATTGCCGACCACAGCTGATCGATCAGCGCATCGCGGTCGCCAACTTTCTTGCGCTTTTCGACACCGGGCAGAGCGTTCCACAGCGCCAGCAACCGCTTGGCGCTGAGCGGGGCAGCGTGCAGCTCCTCGTTCGATGCAACGGCAATCTCGCCGTCATTGACTGCCGTCGGCGCCTCGCGGCACAGCGTGATTCCGTCGTTGCCGATGATATAGACGCGCATGAGTGGGTGCTCCTGATTGACCCGGCGGCGGTTCCGCCGTGACCCCACTCACGCTCTCTTCGCCGACCAAAGCCACTCTATTCCCGATAATGTTATGGCGTTGTTCGGCCTGATCGGAGCATGGAATTACTCGGCCGAGACCGCACGCTCTGCGGTAGGTTGTTCGCCGCGCAGCGGGTTTGAAAGCGCGCCTGAATGCGTCAACTGAGCAAGTCCAACACGTCGTCATCCGGCCGGCGGATGACGGATCGCTAGGTAGGCTCGCTCGGGTTCGCGGGGTGGGGGTCCGCTTATTGAGGTTGACCTGCCGCGCCGCTGACGGGCCGGCACAGCCGGAGATGACCCAATCCGGACAGTCCACTCGTACAAACGGGCTTCAGCCGCGACCGTTGGTGGATATTGCCTCGTGCTCGGTGTCGGCTTGCTTTAGCAAGCTTACAAGGCAGGTACCCAGCCTCGCTACCGACACGGTTGTGACACTTCCATGATTGATCTAGCGCAAGGTACACGCCTCGATTTCTCGCTCTAACTCGCTCATCTGCCGCGGGCGGCATGTTGGCGAGGGTAGATATGATAGCAAAAACCGAAGTGGTCGAACTCCTGGGGGAGAAGGCTGTACTGCTGCCTTCGCTCATCGGCGAGGCGCTCGCTGCCAATGATCGCATCAAGCTCCGCTTGAGCCTTCTTCAAGAGGCCGCGGCGCAAGCGCAAACTCCGAACCGCGAGCCACGCTCGTTCCGCGCCGAGCGCCAAGCCGCTCGTCTCGATGCACCGGATTTCGACTTGTTGGTCGCGGGTGCTCGTGCGCTCGACCCGAAACGTGTCTTCATCCCAGGGGCAAACGAATTGCTCGCCGGCATGAAGACTGACCTCTCGGCTATGCTCGCTCCTCTCCAAGCGGTCGACAGCGAGACCAGCCGACCCTTTTTCGGTCGGGCGGAGGAATTGGCAAAATCCCTTTCCGTGGCCGAGGGCGATCAGCTCGATTTGGCCGAGATCGACGCCCTGGCGTCAGCCGATTGTACCGACCGAGATAGCGTCCACCTCCTCGTCATGGATCTGCATAAGGCGCTCAACCGTGTCGCCGCGGATACGGCGCTCGAAACCCTCGATGGAGCGCGCGTGCACCATCTCGATGAGCGCGACCGCGCCCCGAGTGAAGGCATTCATGCGGGGGCTAAATCGCACTGCCCCACTGGCCTTCGGTCATCCCGGGCTCGGCACCACGGCGGTGAGTGCGAACGGGCACCTTACGATCCAGAACGACATTGGCACGACGGATGCGCACGTGCTGGTCGTCCATGTCGAAGACAAAACGCTGACCGTCACCTACACCGACATCCATCGGCCGCGGACCAAATTTTTCATTTCTCTGTTCGACGGCCAAGGCGTCGGGTGGAGCCCTCTTGCCGAGCAGAACGCGCAGGGGCTCAGCGAGGACGTCTTCTATCTCTTGACTGGCCGTCACGTCTCCGAAGACGAGGTTGCGGTCGAGCACTTTCTGGAGTTTCTCGGCTCACGGATCGTCTTCCTGATCGACTGGAACAAGGCGCGCAAAGCGCTCCAAACTTTCGTCGGCAAGAACGCAGCGATCGATTTGCTGATCTGGGCGGCCGGACACGATCTCGGGCACCGAGCCTTCGTCGATCTCGGTGGCGCGGAACTGGTTTTCGAAGCGGTCCATCGTGCCGCGGCTGGGCGCATTCCCTACGGCGTACGGCTTGATGAAGCCCTGGGTGCGACCGAATGCGTGGAATTTCTGCAGCGTGTCCTGCGCGACACCAGCCAAGGGCTTTCGGCGGGACGCACCGCACGGCTTATTCGTGACGAAGTCCGGGCTGATCTTTCGCGCAGAATTCGAAACAGCCGAGAGTTCCGTCCTCACGGTGCTCGTTCGTCATCTCGGATTGTCGCGGATTCTTGCCAGCGCGATCTCTGATGTCCTCACCGCAACGGGCTCGGTTACGGCAGCTGAAAGGCATGCCACTCGCCCAGCGGGCGAAGCAGCTCGAAGAGAAAGGCGATCGCCTGACCGTATCGGCGCGCGAAATCGCCGCCCGTATCCGCGAAGCCGGCATGTTGCGACCGGTGGTCGACGAAATCGAAAATACGACCGATGCCTTGGAGGATTGCGCATTTCTTCTCAGCCTCGTGCCTGAAGCGGAAGCATCGGTGCTCGCCGTAGCACCGCTGGCCCAGCTCTCCGAGATCGTGACCGACAGTGTCGGTCATCTGGTTCGCGCCGTCGAGGCCGCATCGCGGCTTCCCGCAGGCCAGCGCGCCGATGCGGTCGCCTCGCTCCAAGCGATCGACGCGGTGGTTAATGCGGAGCGGAGTGCCGATGCCGCCGAGCGCGATACCTTCGCCGCGCTCATGGCTACCGCTCGCAGCGATGCGCGGCCTTTGGTGCTCGGCCTCGAGATCGCGCGAACACTCGAAAAAGCAACCGATCACCTATCACATTCGGCGCTGTCGCTCCGCGATCGCGTTCTCAAGGAGTTATCGGCATGAACCGTTACGCCCCGCTCTACATCGGCGCAGCCGGCCAATCCGAAGAACTGACGCCCGAACTGGCCGGGTCAAAGGCTGCACTGATCTGGCAAATGAAACGGCTGGGCTTGAACGTGCCGCCGGCGTTCGTCTTACCGACCGCGCTTTGCGCACCGGTCAATCGGAACGATCCGCAAGCCCTCGTGGCACTCGACCAAGGGCTGAGAGACGGGATCGCCCGGTTGGAGGAGACAACCGGCCGTCGTCTCGGCGGCGACCGCGCGCCGCTTCTCGTCTCGGTGCGGTCTGGCGCAGCAAAGTCCATGCCCGGCATGTTGGCGACCATTCTCGATGTGGGCCTTAATGCGCAGAGTGTTCGCGGGTTGATCGGCCTGACCGGCAATCCCCGCCTTGCCTGGGACAGCTATCGGCGCTTCATTGAGACCTATTCCGAAATCGTGAATGGCGCGCCATCGACGGTCTTTGCCGCAAGCCTGGCGGAACTGATGCGATCGGAGAACGTCGAAACCGAGAGCAATCTTGATTCGGAAGCCTAGAGCGGCTGACGCACGATTTTCGGGCCTTGGCAGCCAAGGTCGCGGCGGCGGAATTCCCGACAATCCCATCGAGCAGCTCGAGGGCGCAGCGCGCGCCGTTTATCGCTCCTGGGAGAGCCCGCGGGCAGAGGAATACCGCCGTCTCTACAAACTTGACCGGCTCGATGGCACTGCCGTCACCGATTCAGGCGATGGTCTTTGGCAATGCTGGCGGAAAATCCGGCGCCGGCGTCGCATTCTCGCGAAATCCAGCAACTGGCGCGAAGGAGCTCTATGTCGATTTTCTCGTGGATGCTCAAGGCGAGGATGTGGTCGCCGGCCGGCGAATGCCCGGCAATGCCGATCTGCTGACGGCGCGGCTTCCACAAGTAGCGAGAGAACTCGCCGACGGTGCCGCTCTCCTTGAACGCGAATTCCACGACATCCAAGACATCGAGTTTACAGTGGAGAGTGGGAAGCTGTTCTTCCTCCAGACACGTTCGGCCAAACGAACGCCGCGGGCGGCGTTGCACGTTCTTGTCGATTTCGTTCGTGAAGGACTTCTCGATCCAAGAACGGCGCTGTCGCGCGCGGCAGAGATTGATCTTGAACGCGCTCGCATCACCCGCTTCGCCAACAAGGTTCCGGCGATCGCCGCCGCGCTTTCTGCCTCTCCCGGCGTCGCCACCGGTCGCACCGCCTTCGACAGTATCCGCGCTAAGGCGCTGGCGGCCGCAAAACAACCGGTGATTCTTGTGCGGCACGACACGTCGACCGATGATGTTGCCGGTTTCGCGGTATCTGCCGGCATTCTCACTGCAGTCGGAGGCCGGACCGCCCACGCCGCGGTCGTCGCGCGCCAACTCGGCAAGGTCTGTCTGGTCGGTTGTCGCGATTTAAACATCGACGAGAAAGGTCGTTACGGAACAATTGCCGGAAAGAGAATCGAGGAAGGTGACTGGATTTCCCTTGATGGCGAAACCGGCGAGGTCATGCTCGGTCGGCTAGATATCGTTGCGGAACTGCCGCACGCTGAACTCTCAGCTATCGATGAGTGGCAACGGGGCGGGGATCGCACGGGGGAGATCGGGGGCAGGCCGGAGGTTCGCAGAGTGTCCGCTCCGACGTCGCCCCCGAACCGGTAGCCGGCCGCTAATGATACCTGTCCAATCCGCTCAGTCAGGCGATTTCAGTAATGGCGCGGGGATTGGAATGCCGACGGCGCGTCTCGACCAATTTCTCTCCAAAACCCCTCCGCCGACCCCGTTTATCGTGCTCGATCTCGACATTGTCCGCGCCCGCTATGCCGCGTTGCTACGGGCTTTGCCGGCTGCTGCGATCTATTACGCCGTCAAGGCAAACCTGGCCACCGAGATCGCCGCTGCGCTGGCGGCGCTCGGCGCCAGTTTCGATCTCGCAAACCCCGGCGAGCTCGACATTTGTCTAGGCTTAGGAAGCCCGGTCGAGCGGCTCTCCTTTGGCAACACGATAAAGCGCGAGCGCGATATTGCCGCAGCTTGGTCGAAAGGGGTCGGCCTGTTTGCCTTCGACAGCGCCGCGGAACTCGACAAGCTGGCGGGCGCCCGGTGCGCGCGTCTTCTGCCGCCTATTGGTCGAGAACAAGGGTGCGGAATGGCCGCTGACGCGCAAGTTCGGCTGCGAGTCGCCATGGCCGCCGACCTTCTTGTCGCGGCCAAGCAGCGGGGTCTGCACCCTGTCGGCGTCTCGTCCCATGTCGGATCGCAGCAAACTGACCCCCGCCAATGGAGCGCTGCCATCGCACATGCGGCATGGATCTTCCACCTTCCACGCTTGCACGCGTCGCGGGCCGGCTCTCGAATTGCTCAACCTTGACGGCGGTTTGCCGGCCCATTACCGGGCGCCGATACCTCCGCTCTCGGCGTACGCCGAGGCAATCGAAACGGCGCTCGCCGCCGAGTTCGGCGGCAGCCGGCCCCGCATCCTGGTCGAGCCCGGCCGCTATCTGGTCGGCG
>CAVXLL010000008.1:0-80633 GCA_963762575.1 uncultured Alphaproteobacteria bacterium
CCGCTCAGTTCGACCGATCCGCCATGGACGATTGCACCCGGTGTTTTCGCCAGCCGATCGAGCGCGGAAAAAGCCGCAGCGGTGTCCTTCGGCTTGAATCGCGCGGTCAGGTGTGCGCTGCGCGTTGAGCTTCAGGCGTTTCTCGGGCACCAGGGGCGCAGTCGCCACCCAACCCGAGGGGTCCATTCCTCTTCCTTTCGAATATTGACCGTTCACTTCGGCGATAACACGCAATTGCGTCGCGCCGGCGGGTGCCTTCATCTCGCCAGATATTGGCGGCCCGTCCTTTGGGATCAGAGCCGTCAAAGGTCGCCCGGATCGTTGCCCCGCGCGGGATGGCGAGCACCGAAACCCGATATCCGTCCGAGACGCGCCTCACATCCGGCTTCACACGGATCGGCGCTCGCCACTCGCAAACATCCCGGTTTCGGCGACGCCTTGGCTGTCGACTCCAAGAAACCAGACGGCCGGCGCTGTCGTCTCGTAGACGCGGCCGTCGAGTTTCTCCGCCGTCTGCGGTCTGGCGGCCGCTTCTCCGAAAAATAGACGAGGTCCGCATCCTCGGCTGTCACATTAATCTGGAACCGGCCGGTGACCATCGGGTCCTGGGCAAAATCGTCTTGACGAGCGTGACCCGCGTTCGCCGCTCCCATTTCTTGGCGACTAGCCCTTCCTTTTCGCGCCAATAGCCGCGCTGGACGGCGGTTCGGAATAAGTTGATCAAGTCCGCCCCGCGGCAACCAAAACCAGCCGGGCCGAACGGCAGCATTTCGCCGCAGGGAGGCCTGCACCGCATCGGCGTCGAACAGGAAGTCCTCGGCGTCTTGCCGGATATTGTCGAACTGTGCGTCGAACTTGTCGGTCGGAATGAACTTGCCGCGCTTGGTCAGCGTATCGACGATCTGTTGCTCGCCTGAATAGTCGTTTCGGTCAAACTCCATGCGGAAATCGTCTACTTTGCGCAGCGACCTGCCGGTCGGAAAGACGATCGTCTTGAAGGTTTCGCGCAGCGCGCTGGTGAAGCCTGCTGCCTCGCGCCCTTTACGCTCTGGAGTTCCGTCATTTGCGGCGACTCGGGCCGTGCTGCGCCTTGATCCGCTCCTCGACCTTCTCGATGGCCCGCATACGCCGGGCGCTGGTGCGCAGTGTCGAGACCGCGTTCGGATCGGCCGTAAGGACCAGCACGCGGTTCTGAAGGTCCTGCTTGTTCCACCAATCGACGAAAGTCCTGCAGGAAGATTGCTCGGCAGGCCGTTCGAAAATGATGAGCGTGGGCCGCTCATCGTCAAGCTGAATTTCATCGAGCGCCGGCAGGATCGCCATGCGGTCGGAATAGAGCGCTCCGGTGCGCGGCTTGAAGACTTCCTGCAATTTGTCGCGAAGCGTCTGATCGACCTGTTCTTCGGCGATGTTTGCGGCAATCTCGGTGATTTCGGCCGTAACATTTGCCGTCTGCCCGAAGAATACGCGATGGTCGACGCCCAGAAACAGATACCAGGCTTGACCCTGAAGCCGGCCGAGCGCGCGCCTTGATCTCCGATACTTCGAGCAGGGGATCGACGAGGGCCTCGATCAACTCGCCGTCGGTGAGCCCGCGCAACGGCGTCTCGGCCGCGGAAAGCGACGACATCAGCAACACTTTAGCGACCGCTGATGCGGTGAATTGCCGTCGGCCGCGTCGATCTTCTCGGCAAGGGCTTACCCCTATCGGCCACGTCATGCGAGATCGCGTTGCATATGCGGATTGATCTTCCGAATTTCCTCCAGCGTCCCCTGATCGTTGAAATCGAGATGCTGAAGACCGATCAGAAACGCATTGTCATTTGTGAGCCATGCGCCGCGCACGGCCAGCCGCAGGAGTCGGATCAGAGCGCGCGTCTTCTGATATCCGCGGTTCTCGGCGAACCGGGCGACGATATCGCGAATTGAAGGATGGAAGGGATAAGTTTCGCGGATGCGCTCGATGAAGGTCTCCGGCGTGGTCGGAATGGTGTCGACCCGCTTCGCCTTCTGAAGCGCCGCAACATAGGCTTGCGCCACTTCATCGACCCGGTCGGCCGATCGGCAGACTCATCAAACAGGCGCTTGCGAACGATCGCAAACACCTCGCCGGTGTTCTGCTGCACCGGCGTGATCGCCTGGGCGTTTCGATCGTAGTGCTTCGAAAGATTCTCGATTAGGTGCGTAGCTGCCCGGAGCCGTCGAGATAAATATCGTCCTTGAGGTTGGTGACGACGACGCAAGCGCGGGGGCAACGTGGCAGCGCGTTGAACAGCCGTTCGAGCGCGCCGATAGTGAGATCGCCGAGTGTCGGTTCCCGACCGGCTCGCCCTGGGCCATTTGCAGATAGCTCGGCAGCTCGTCGAGCAGGATCAGAACGGGCTCATCGCCGAGCAGGGCCACCCATTCGTCGATGCCAGGCGTCTTGGCGCCGTTACGCCAGAACGGGGCCATGACATCGCCGCGCCCGAGTTTTTCGGCGATAAAGCCCCACAGAAGGTGTCTCTGGATTTTGGTGGCCGTTGAAAATGACAACTTTTGCCGCGCCGAACTCGTTGCCGGCTCCGTAGCTTCGGGACGATCTCGCGGCGCAGGGTCGGGTCAGCCGCGAGCAGTCCGAACGCGATAAGGCTGTGCGTCTTGCCGCCGCCCATCGCCTGGGTGAGATAGAACGCGCCGTCATCGCTCCTTCCGGCCAGCCGTTCGAAGCCGCGTTCGACCAGGAGTTGCAGACCTGCGGTGAAATGATTGCGCTGGAAGAACTCACGGCCATCGACCTTGCCGGACGCAAAATCCTCGATCTGCGCCACCTGTTCGACCAGGCTATCGCTCGTAACCACCGCATTCGGCGTGCAAAGTCGGCTTACCGTCTCGATCGGCATGATTAGGCCCGCGGTTGTGGGTTAATCACCGGTGCATCGGCGGGTTAAAGATTTTGTTGCGGCTGAGCTGTGACGTGGGAGTCCTTCGGGTAGAGTGTTCATCATAGCACGTCCGATTGCGTAAGTTGGCAGCGCTCTCCCGCTTACCACCTTCACTGAGCTCCGAATATGGTTCCGTGAGCGCATTCTCTCCCCTCGGGAAGGGGAGCATGTGAAGTGGGGCGTCACCTGAGAGCCTCGAGCGGTTCTCCCAAACGCGGCTGTGCCGCGAAATCTCGCATTCGGTACCCGAAAACGGTACCCACGCAGGCAGAAGCTCGCACCTCACGGAGCTTGGCACTCTTATACGGTATTGAAATGATTGGTGGGTGCAGCAGGACTTGAAACCTGCGACCCGCTGATTAAGAGTTAGCTGCTCCGGAACTGATCTATTCCCGCTGAACGGCTGAGACACACAGAACACCAGTAGAAAGGCCGAACTACCCCAGTAAGCGGACCGGCCGGCCGGTGGCCAGCGCGACCGGGTTGGGTCAAAGTGAGACCAATGTTACCACTGAGCCCTGGTCAGCAGTCGAGTGGATAGCAGACGCCGACCTGACCAGGGCATCGTTCTATTGGGATTCGGTTCCACATTGCCGAAATCCGCCCAGTGCGTGCCAAGTTCGCGGCCGAGCAATTCCATGCTCGGATTGCGCCAAACAACGCCATGACATTATCCCGAATAGACTGGCTTTGACCGCTGAAGAGAGCGTGAGTGGGGTCACCGGCGCAACCGCGCAGGTCAATCAGGAGACCCCACCCATGCGCATCTACATCATTGGCAATGACGGAATCACCCTGTGCCGCGAGCCTCCGGCCACCGTGAACAAGGGCGAAGTTGCTGTTGCCTCAAGGGAGGAGTTGCACGCCGCCCGGCTCAGCGGCAAACGCCTGCTGGCGCTGTGGAACGCGCTCCCGGGTGTCGAGAAGCAGACGAAGGTCGGTGACCGCGATACGCTGATCGATCAGCTGTGGTCGGCGATCGAGGCCTTGCCGGACCCGGACCAACCGTCCGACACAAAGCGCCCGTCAAAGCAGGAGGCGGTGATCGCGATGCTGCAACGACCCGAGGGCGCGACCGTCGACGAAGTCGCGAGCGTGATGGGTTGGCAGCGGCACACGGTCCGGGGGCTGTTCTCCGGAACTCTGAAGAAGAAGCTTGGGCTGACCCTCGCCTCAGCGACGGAGGAGCGCGGCCGGGTCTATCGCATCGCCGCCCCGGAGCCGGCATGAGGCGCGCGATCCACGATGCAACGGCTTGCCGGGAGGCGCTCTTGCGCCTCCCCAAGCTCGGCCTCGGCGAGCTTCGGCAGCAGTGGCGCGTTCTCTACAAAGCGGAGGCGTCGCCGTACCTCAGCCGCGAACTGCTGCTGCGAGCTGTCGCATACCGGATGCAGGAGGTCGCTCTCGGCGGCCTCCGCCCGGAGCGGCAGCGTCAGCTCCGTCAATTTGCTCAGCAGCTCAACGGGAGCCAAGAGGTGCGGATACGTCCTCGTCCCGAGCTGAAGCCTGGAACTCGGCTGGTTCGAGAATGGCAGGGTCGAACCTATGATGTACTGGTGCTCGATGACGGCTTCTCTTGGCAGGGCACGAGTTACCGCTCGCTTTCCGCCCTCGCGGGAAAGATCACCGGCACAGCGTGGTCGGGACCGCTCTTCTTCGGATTGAAGCCGAACCGCACCGCTGCTCTCAGGCCCTCGCGGGGACCACGTTCAGCCGGAGAGGACGGCGATGCCGCGAGCTGACGCGAGCCGCAGACGTTGCGCGATCTACACCCGCAAATCCTCCGAGGAAGGGCTCGAGCAGGAATTCAATTCGCTCGCGGCGCAGCGCGAAGCCTGCGAGGCCTACATTCGCAGCCAGCAGCACGAGGGTTGGCTGTTGGCGAGAAACCGCTATGACGATGGCGGGTTCTCGGGCGGCAATCTCGAGCGACCCGCGGCGCAACGCCTGCTCACCGATATCCGGGCGGGCCGGATCGATATCGTGGTCGTGTACAAGGTCGACCGGCTGACCCGCTCGCTCGCCGATTTTGCCCGGCTGGTCGAGCTCTTCGACGCACAGGGTGTGTCGTTCGTTTCGGTGACGCAGCAATTCAACACGACGAGCTCGATGGGGCGCCTGACGCTCAACGTGCTGTTGTCCTTTGCCCAGTTCGAGCGCGAGGTCACCGGTGAACGCATCCGCGACAAGATCGCCGCCTCAAAGAAAAAGGGCATGTGGATGGGCGGCAATGTGCCGCTGGGCTATGACGCGAGCGAGCGCACGCTCGTCATCAACCCTGCCGAGGCCGAGACGGTACGCCGCGTCTTCGCTCTCTATCGTGAGCTCGGCTGCGTGCGCCGGGTCAAGGAGGAGGCCGACCGTCTCGGGCTTCGGACGAAATGCAGCACGACAACGAATGGCACCGAGCGCGGCGGCAAACCCTTCTCGCGCGGTCATCTCTACACACTGCTCTCGAACCCGATTTACACCGGCCACATAGCTCACAAGGGTGAACTCCACCCCGGTCAGCAGGCGGCCCTGATCGACGATGAGAGCTGGTCCACTGTTCGGGACCAGCTCGCAGCCAATACGAGCAACCATCGGCGCAGGGCTAAAGCAGCCGAGCCGAGCTTGCTGGCCGGCCTGCTGGTCGATGCTCGGGGGGAGCGGCTCACGCCATCACACGCCGTCAAGAAGGGCCGACGCTATCGCTACTACGTCTCCGCTGCACTGATCACCGATGCCGGAACGGATCGCGAAGGCTGGCGGCTCGCCGCCAGGGAGATCGAGGAGGCGGTGATCAGGATCCTGGCCGACGCGCTGACCAGCCCGGCGAGCTTGGTCGAGCGGTTTGGCGCCGCCGGCATGCCGAGCGACCAGGTTCGGAAACTGCTCAGTCGGGCGGCCGGTATGGCAGCAGCGCTCGGTGGCTCACCGGGGGAACGAGCAAAGCTCGTTCGCGAGCTCGTCGAGAAGATCATCGTCGATGAGAAGACGATCATCATCAAGCTGCGGCGCGGCCTTCTGTTGGGCGAGGATGTCGCGTCATCCGCATCGGAGGCCGCAAGTGACAGCGCTGTCGAGCTGACGGCGACAGCCGCCTTCACGCGGCGCGGTGCCGAAACCAAATTGGTTCTGCCCGGATTAGCGCCGCAGAAGCACAGCTCGAGATGTGATCCGGCGCTGATCAAGGCGATTGCGCGGGGGCGCGCGTGGTTTGAGGAGCTCGTCAGCGGCCGCGCCCGATCGCTCCAGGAGTTGGCCAAGCGTGACGGCATTTCCCGGCGCTACATTCGCCGTCTCATTGGCCTCGCCTTCTTGAGCCCGGAGCTGATCGAGGCGATCTTGCAGGGCCGGCAACCCGTCGCGCTCACTGCGACGCGGCTGACCGAACTCGATCTGCCGCTGGACTGGACGGAGCAGCACAAACTGCTCGCAGGCTAAACCGCAACTCCGGACAGATATGCCCCAGGCCGCGGCCCCACCGCGGCCGCGCGTCGTTTGCAAACGGTCAGAACTTTCGGGAGGTGGGACTGCATCAATGCCCGTCAGAGAGAAAGGGCGAAGGAGTCCCGGTTCGCAGCCTGCGCGTCCCTTCTCACGTCCCCAGCCACCCGCAGACCGCCGCCAAAGTGCGGGGCTTTTCGCCTATAGCCTCAGGGTTCACTGCTGAGACAGACTGGCTGCTGGAGGAAAGCGGATTTCGAACTGGTGGTCCCACCTCGTCCGGCGCGTGGTGCCACGACCTCAGAATGCGCCGATGCGCTCAGCCCGCCGACTAGGTGAAGCATCCGATGCGGTCCGTCGATTTATATGTGCGGAAAAGCAGCTCTTATGAGGATCCTCGCCCATCACCATTCGCCTCGGGAGAAATCAATGCGAAATTCATTCAGTTTGCGCTGGCTAGCAACCCTAGGTTTGACCCCCGCCCCGGCCACTGCGATGCCAAGCGGCCCGTTTGATGGTTCATGGAGCGTGGTTGTCGCCTGCGCTCAGGCACCAGACAGGTGATCTGGGTCCGTGGGAGTGCCGGTCGGCCGCATCCGCAAGCTCCATCCAGATGCGAGCGGAGGCTCACTTCGACGGGAAGGTCGGGGGCATGATCTCAGCGGCGCTGCGCCCGGCCCAATCGAAGCCTGGCACCTTCTCGATCGCGCGGCGCTGCGCCATCTCGAGCCGGGCACCGGCATCGGCGTAGTCGAAAGCGAGCGCCTTGCCCTCGCGCACGACCTGCTGACCGCCTACGAACACATGCCGTATCGCCCGCTCGCCGGCGGCATAAACGAGACTGCGGATCGGATCGTAAAGCGGCTGCATCGTCGGATGGGTGATATCGACCATCACGAAGTCGGCTTTGGCGCCCGGCGTGATCCGCCCGAGATCGTCGCGGCCGAGCGCGCGGGCGCCGCCGGTCGTGGCCGAGGTGAAGACGTCGGCCGCGGTCACTGCATGCGCCTGGCCGGCGGCCACGCGCGCCATGATCGCGGCGGTGCGCAACTCCTCGACGAAATTGTGCGGGAAGGTGTCGGTACCGATCCCCAGATTGACCCCGGCGGCACGATAGCGGCCGAAATCCTCGAGCAAGATGCCGCGGCGCGAAAACACCGTCGGGCAATGCGCTACGGTGGTGCCGGTTTCGGCGAGATGGGCGAGGTCGTTGCGGGTCGGCCAGTGCAGCCAGGAATGATGGTCAAGAAAAATCGCGTGGCCGATTATCGCGTTGGCGCCGAGCACGCCGATCTCGCGCAGCCATTCGATCGGCGTCCGGCCGCACCGCCGCATGATCTCGTGAAACTCGACGACGCTTTGCGCCGCATGGATCTGCAAAGGCAACCGGCGTTCGCGCGACACCGCGGCGCTGTCGCGCAATAGCGCTTCGGTGCAGGTGTCGACCTGTGCCGGGTAAAGCACGCCGTCGAGACGGCCCGACGGATGCTGGCGCGCCCGGTCGATCACTCTGAGCGCGCGGTCGAGCCCTTCCCGCCCGGCCTGTTCGTCCCAGGTGTAACGCACCTCATGACCATTTGGCGTGTACCAGCGGCCCGAGCGGAACATCGGCGCGGCATAGACCCGCATGCCGCTGGCGCCGAGCGTGTCCAGCCAATCCTCGCGCGCGGCGGACAGGTCGCATACGGTGGTGACGCCGCTCTGCATCAATTCGCACAGCGCGACCTCGGTCGCGGCCCGCCGGCCCCCGGGATCGGCCTCGAACAGCGGCAGGTATTCGTAGAGCGAGCTCATGTAGAGCTGGCGGCTGCCTACCTCGTCGGTCAGGCCCTTCAGCATCGGCTCGGAGGAAGGGTGCGCGTGGATGTCGACAAAGCCCGGCAGAACCGCAAAGCCGCGCCCGTCGATCTCGACCGCATCGGCGTGGTCGGCCGGCCCGGCCGGGCCGATCGCGGCGACCGTGTCCCCTTCGACCGTCAGGTCGACATCGCGCCGATAGACATGGGATTGCACCGCATGGTCCCAAGCGACGAGCCAGGTGGCGTTGCGGATAATCCGCCGAGGCGGTGCTGGTTGGAGCGGCTCAGGCATGGCATCCCTTCGAAGCAAATTCCCCGCGCCACGTCGTCAAGCGGGCGGTTGCGCTTCGAAAACTTCGTCGCCCGCGGCAAATGTGATCCACGGCTGCTTGCTGCGGGTCCAGATGTGCCGGGTCGGCCGCAGCCATGAGGTATCGTCGAGGCTGCCCGCGCGCACGCGGACGAAGCCGTCCCTTGGCAGGCCGCAAATCCAGGAGCCGCACTCCGGGCACACCAGCCGGGTGTTGACCCGTCCGCTATCGGCCACGCGCTGCAGAGGTTTGGGCTCCAGGCCGCTGAGACGAAAGGCCGTCTCCGCGACGACAAGCCCCATAGAGAAGGCGCTGCTGGTCAACCGCTGGCAAGCGGTGCAGTGACACGTATAGACCGATTGTGGCTCCTCCGTGATCGCGTAGCGGACCTTCCCGCATTGGCAGCCGCCGGTCTGCGGCAATCTCATAATATCCCTCCTGTCTGGCACTAAGCTCCCGGCGAATACGACTGACCCCATCGGTCTCGGTAGACGACTTCGGCAAGCGGCACTCGCCGAACCGGCCCGAACCGGCCTATCGGGTAGCCGATCGGCAAGAGCGCATATGAATGCACGTCGGCCGGCAAGCCGAGAGCACTCTCCACCTCCTTTTCGAAGGTCAGATAGAGCGTCGTCAGCGTCGCACCCAACCCGAGTGCTCGCGCCGCCAGTAGCATGTTCTGCACGGCGGGATAGATTGAGGAGCCGGCCGTACGGGACGGGTTCGCTCCCGCCAGGCATGGCACGATCCAGACGGGAGCCTCATGGATGTGGTCGGCGAGATACTGGGCCGCGTCGAGCATTCGCCGGAAGCGCTCTGGGCTCGTCCCGGGAGCAGGGTCCCCCGCGCTGTAACGGGGATAAACAACCTGGTCCCAGGCCCGCTTGTAATACGTCCCGACCGCCTGCTTGACCTTGGGATCGGTAACAACGAGGAATCGCCAGCGCTGCATGTTGCCGCCGGACGGCGCGGCCGTCCCGGCTTCGAGGATCTTGCGGATCAACTCCGGCGGCACCGGGTCCGGCTTCAGCCGACGCATTGATCGGGTCGTAGCGATGATCTCGAACAGGTCCCCGGATGACTCCGGCATGTCATACTCCTTGCAAATGCATCGGCATAAAGGCTCTGCCTGCCTCCACGCAAGCGAAAGGGCGGCGAGCTGATCGAAGCCGTTACTCTGCAATAGCGATGTCGCGCCGCGGAAAAGCGGCGCTATGGATTGCGGCGGCGCGTGATACGGTGCTTCGTTGCCGCATCGGGAGCCCAAACCAATGCCGGAAGCGAAAATCGCACAAGCGGTGGAGTTGCTCGACCTGATGCTCGAGCATTTTGCCGACGACGGCCACTGGACGCGTGGCTGTTATGACGACGGAAACGGCGGCCTGTGCCTGGTCGGCGCTCTTTTGCATCTGAGCCGCAAGCATCGCCTGCCGCGGGCACCGGCGATCGCACTCCTGCAGGATGCGATGCCCCGGCCCGGCCTTCCGCTTGTGCACTTCAACAACTCCTGTTGCGGCAGTATCGCCGAGCTGCGCTCCATCATCCTCAAGGCCCGCCGTCTCGCGGACGATCATGCAGAGCAAGAGCGGGCAGCCAATGTGGCGAGGATGTGGCTGCTCGCTCAAATCCAGAAAAAACGATCCGCGCCGTCGGCGGATATCGCAGATATGGCGCCGGACGCATCGTTCGTCCCCGAACGCCTCGCCGCCTAGCGACCGCCCCCAATTATCGCGCGTCGTTGCTCCGAGGGGACCGAGGGTGCGAATCCCGCTTGCTCCAGCGGCCAGACAGTCCGCGAACCATCGGTTCCGCCGGCGATTTTATGGCGAGAGTGATCGACCCGGGTGCGTCGGAAATCCCGAGCTCTCGTGCCGCGATACTACGAGTTCGAAATCCATCTCCCTCCACCGGCGAGTCAGCTGCGAACCTGACTTCCTCGGGCAGGGCGCCTAAAGAGATTGCGGATCACGGGCCAATCGATCGAGCGTTTGTCCCCGTCGCGCGTATGCGGCCCGCCGCCTAAGCGCCGGCTTCTAGCAGGCAACTCTTTATAAAATTCCGGTTCAGGCAGGTCGGATTGCCAGGAGTAGAAGATGCGCATCGCTATTTCACTCAACACCGCCTAGTGGGATATCGACCTGCCGAAAGAGCATCGACGCGCTGTCATGGGCTTCGAACCGCATGCTCGGCACCCCGTTCTTGACTGCGAAGGCCATCGTCATCGGCGAACGCGTCCAGAATTTTCGATGTCGCCAGCTAGAGGGGAGCGGATCGAGCGGGAAGCTTTGCCCGAAGTCCATCACGGTCACGACCGGTCCACCGTCGGTTTTTAAAGGCTCACCCTGCCCGCCGAAAAAGTGCCAGCCGATCAGACCGACGGCAGCGATGAGCGCGACGCATGCAATCAGGAAATAGCGGGCTCGCGAGGTTATCGTTATCATGGGGCTGCCGCGAGCGGGCTAAGGGTGGCGGGGTGGTCGAGTTCTCATCGGAGCGGCAACGGGAAGAAGGAAAAAGCTTGGGAATGGTCGCCCCCGTGGTTCTCCATCCCTGGTCGCGTCAGACAGCCACGCGGATTGATAAAGCTGTCGATCCGGCGCTTTGGCCGCTCGTGCCACCCGATATTGGAGGCGGCGAGCTTTGGGAAGAACTGCAGCTCGCTATACGGAAGGTGGTCGTGGATCCCCACCAAGCCATTGCCCGCCAATCGGCGCCTCAGCATAGCGGTCTGCAAACCACGGGACGACCACTGTGGCCAGCGCGCCCATGCAGCCGCGAGCGTCGCGCCGATCCCAGATGTGGCGAGCGGAGTTTCGCTCGAAGGATGATCACCAGGTCACCAGACCTTCCAGCAGGCGTTCAGCCATGTCGGGCTAAACCGAGCTAACACTCGCCGCGTTGTCGGCGGCGGACTTGGGCGTCAACGCTCTGGCCGTCCATCGAGACGCGAGCAACACGCCGCCCGCCGGATCGGCTCATTTGAGCTGTTCGGCGACTTTGTCGAGCCCGGCCTGGACGCACGGCTCGTCGACGCCGGGCGAGCCGGAGACGCCGACCCCGGCAATGACCTCGTCGCCGAGTTTAACCGGCAGCCCACCGGGAATGGCGATGACATTGGGCAACGTTACCTGCTGGCGCACCACCGGGTCGTTGTCGGCGAAGCGTTTGGCGTAGGCGGTGGTCGAGGTGCGAAAGCTGCGCGCGGTATAGGCTTTGCGCCGAGCGTTCTCCATCGTATGGGGGCCAGCATTGTCGGCGCGCATCGCGACGATGACGTCGCCGGCGCGGTCGACCACGACGGCCGAGACGGCGTAGCCCTTGGCCGCGCAGCTGTCGATCGCCGTCTCCGCGATCGTCTTAGCCATCGAATAAGAGAGGTCACGGTGGGTCAGCAGCTGCGCGTGAGCGAGCGGGGCGACAGCGCTCATAGCGCCGACCAGGGCAAGACGGAAAAATATCGCCCGCATGACTGTTCGCCCCTCTCTTAGCTTGACAGTGGCACACTCTCGATCGTGATGCGATGAAGCAGGCGGCGCAAGCTTCGCAAGAAATAGGTGGATGTCGATGCTAGCAGCCACCCGCATTTGTCGCGCGCCTCGATTAGCTTCGCATTCCAGAGAGTGCCCATCCATGCCACTGACATTCTCGCCCGTGACATCGGAGGACGAATGGTTGGAAATCTGCACGCTACGTTCTGTGGGAACCGGGGGCGGGGCGCCAATCCCGGCCGGTTGCTCAGACGACAAACAGGCTTCGCTTGCCGGCGAGACCGATCTGCGCTTCGGTGCCGGTGTTGAACCGAGTATCTCCGATTTCAGCCCGAGTAGGCCGCCATGAAGACAGTCCTTTCTCATGCGAACCTGATCGACTGCGTCGAGCCCGAGGTACGGCCGGATAGTGCCGTGCTGATCGAGGATGGTCGCATCCGCGCCATCCTGCCAAACGGAGAGGCAGGCGGCGCCGGCGACGCGCGGGTGATCGATCTCAAAGGCGGGTACCTGATGCCCGGGCTTTGGGACGTGCATATCCATCCCGATTACCTGTCCCTCGACGAGATGCCGCTCGCCGATCAGGTGACCCTGTTCGGCCACCGGCTCGCGGCCGCGCTTACCGAATCCGGCATTGTCGGACTGCGCTGCGCCGGCACCCATCACTTCATGGACGTCGCATGGAAGCGGGCCTTCGACTCCGGACAGCATGTCGGCCCTCGGCTGTTTGCCAGCGGTTATTTCCTCACCACCACGGGCGGACATTTTCTGACCTCGGGTCATGCGTTGGAGGTTGACGGGCCTTATGGTTGGGTGAAAGCGATCCGCGAGCAGATCAAGAATGGCGTCGACCATATCAAGCTTAACCTCTCGGGCGGCATCATGGGGCCGGCATGGGACCTCCACACCCATTCGTTCCTGCTCGACGACGAGATCCGCGCGGCCTTCGAGATCTGCCGGAAGCGCGGCTTCAAGGTCATGGCGCATGCCACCAACCCGGACGCAGTGAAGAATGCGATCCGGCTCGGCGCCCATAGCATCGAGCATGGCTACATCATGGATGACGAATGCATCGCACTCCTGCTCGAGCACGATACGTGGTACGTGCCGACCCTCGCCATCAGCCATCTTACGGCCAGCCAGGCCACCAATCGGTTCGAAGCCGCTTGGGTTGCCGACCGCGGGCTCTCGCATGCGCTCTGTTGCCGTGCCGAGGCAGCCTCGGACGTGCACGCCACGTGGTTCCGCAAGGCGCTCGATGCCGGTGTACGAATGGCATTGGGCTCCGACATCCGCCCTCTCAAGGACGCCGCGCTGCTCGAGATGGGGCTGTGGGTTCGCGACGGCGCGACGCCTTGGCAGACGCTGGTAGCGGCCACGCGACATGGCGCTGCGGTGTGTGGCGTCGGCGCCGAATTAGGCACGGTGGAAGCGGGCAAGCTCGCCGACCTGATTGTGGTCGCCGCCAATCCGCTTGAGGACATCACCAATGTACGGCGCCTGCAGCTGGTCCTGAAAGAGGGCCGAGTAGTATCGGACAAGCGGCATCTGAGTGGAGCGGTTCCATGACCGGAGGAGGTGCGCTTTTGACCGGGCTGTTCTCTAAGAGCAGTAGGCCGTAGAAAAAGCTCCCCGCGCACGTAGTGGTATCACTGACCGTCTGGCGGGCGACGCCGCCGAAATAAGCAAGGCGCGGACGCTGCGCTCTTTCTCCAACCGTGCGCGTCACGCGCCCCGGGTACGAGCTTCACCTACGCCGAGGGTGCGGAGCCAGAGGCTGCCGGATTGGATCGCGGCACATGAACCCTCGGTCCCCCGTAAGAGGGACGATTATTTTGAAACTGGCTCCAACTCCCCGCCAACCAAACTTTGGCGGCGATGGCGGTCTGAACGCGGCCTACGAAACGGTGCGGCGCTGGGTGCTGAAGTTCGGTCCCGCGATCGGCGCGACGCCTGCGCAGCGTCGCCCTCGGCCGAGCGATCGCTGGCACCTTGACGAGATGGTCGTGCGGATCGCCGGAAGCGGATGTATCTGTGGCGAGCCGTCGACCACGAGGGCGAGTTTCTCGACATGCTGGTCCAGCGCCGCCGCCGCTGTTTGTTGGGGCTTCGGGCCTGAGTTCCTGCTAGGAAGCGACCGCGAACTGGTAGGCCGAGCTGACTTGGAAAAGGAGGGGCGGAGTTGACCACCGATGAGTGAGTTGCGAATCCATGCGCAATACCCCAGCCCGAACCCCATGGCACTGCTCCCACTGCGCAGCCGAAGTTTCGGACGTCAATTCTGGAAATAGCGCCGCCGACACGTTCGACCCCGAGGGGGTTCGCATGAACGCCCTGACCCCCCGGCGCCGTCAGCCGGCGAGATAACGCCGCCATGGGCCCCAATAGTGCGTCTCCCAGCCCTCAACCACGCTCTGATAGTTATGGGCTGGCACGTCGAGATGCACGAGGTCGATTCGTCCGTTTGTTCCTTCCGGGGTGAAGGCGAGGATCAAGGTCGAATCTGGATCCCCGTCGTTGAATTTGGTCGAGCGCCAGGACTGGATCACGAGCCGTTGAGGGATGATCTGGAGTGTCGCACCGGTGAGCGCGCCATTGAAGGCTTGGAATGGCGAACCCAGTTCGACGCTGATCGCGACCGGCGCACCAGTGATCACCGTATGCTTCGAGGGATCGGTGTACATCGCGAAGAGACTTTCGGCTGGGGCCGGCAGGACGACCGATTGGGAAATGACGGTTCGCATGAGGCACTCGCTTCGTCCTTAAACTCCGGAGACACCGGTCAGCGCAGGCCGTCCGGGGGGCCAGTGGGCCGCCTGATGCTCCTTGCGTGAGTATATAGTGCGCATACGTCCTGTGAGCAGTCGGTTCATTGGCGCTTAACACGAACCATTCGGCCTTGACCAAGCCACCGCCCAAGGGGGCCGGGGATTGCTGATATTGGCCGGCAAAGTTGTACTCGCCAATCGTGCGACGGACGTTCTGCCGAACGGCGAGCGGCTCGCGCCGGATGCAAGGCCTCGCCCAGACGGTGAGTGAAGCATTGCGGCCCCCAGATCGTCTCGATCGCGTGCACCTCGTCGGCTTCGGCGATCGCCGGAAAGCTGAGGACCTCCCACGGCTCCTGACCGAAAGCGTGGCCGACGAGGTCGTCCTCGTGCAGCCCCGGTGCGTGATGATGACGATCGCGCCACGGCATTTGTCGTTGAGCGTCCGTCGCCAGGGACCGAAATTTCGTAGACTCTCTGCTGGAGGAGGCAGTCTCGAGCGAACCCGTCTCTGAAGCCGAAATTCCCTGCTAGCAGGGAAAATACAGGGAATTTCATCGATTCGGGGCTCAGGCGCGCGTCAACAGTAGAAAAAACGAGCATTATATCAATATCTTACGGGCCAATTCCCTACGCATCCGAACAGGGAATTTTTTGCGGCCTTGCAGGGAATTTAAATCGGCGATCAGGGAAATTCCGCCCTGATCAGGGAATTCCGCTCTCGTCCGCTATTTTGGCCGACCAATTCCGATCCCGCGAGAGATCTGGAACGTTACCGATAAGGAAAAAAGCCGCCAGATACATTATCCGCTGGAAAACGCACGGGCCGCGACATCCAACCGATCTCGCACGTCGACCTGCCCGAGCAGTGAGGACCGCACGCATGCGCCGCCTCCGGCAATTCGGACTAACGCCCGTGACAGATAACAGCGGAGCCATCGGCTGATCTGGAACCCCAGCCTCACTCGCGTTCACGAAAGCCAAGGCGCCCCCGCGGGACGGTCCATTGACGCCGAATATCAGGGAATCAGCGCTTCTAGCCCATTAACGGGACGGCAGGGTGACGCCCAAGGTGATATGTGGCTCAGCGTCGGGATAGTGTAAGTACTCGAAGCCGCGGCCCTGACCCGGTTCGACAAGTCGGGGTATTGATCGGCGGCTTGGCTCCATGCGAGTGAAACATAACGAGGGCGAAGAAAAATTCGCCCCTCACGTCTGCTCGGGAAGGCATTCGTGAAGTTCTGAACTTTCGCTGAGCCGGTCTACACCCAGGGTCCGACGCGCAAGGAATGCCGTTGACCGATCGAAAGGACGGCGATCCGCAAGGCGCATCGGGTGCCTCGGCGTCCGGCCGATAGCGGCGTACCGGCCCCTTAAGCTGAGGACAGCTCTGTTGAGCGAGCGTCTTTCGCAATCATCGCCTTGGCCCGTCTCCCCTCAAAGCATGAGATGCCGACGGATCAGGAGGCCGAAATGAAAAGGGGTGGTTTCGATGGATGGCGAAGTTGCGGCAACAAGTTGCGGACATCGAGAACATAGGTGAGGCATGGATATAAGTGTGGTCGACTTGAATCGTGTTGAGGTCTACGAGGCGGGCGCGTCGCTGATCACGCTGCTCGCTTACCCACGCGAGAGGGAAGAGGTATGGGCCCAGGTTCACGCGTCCCTCTGCAACTATGCGCTCAGAATAAAGTCTGCGTCGGAGCCAGATTTGGCCACAGTGCCACAACCGATGAAGCCGATTTATGCATTTCGCCTGCAACAGGACATCAGTCGGGACTTGCGGACGCTAGAGCGCCGAATCCGCGATCGGATGATTGCCGGCCGCATGGGCATAGGGTTCCTCAAGGAGGCGGTGACTGGTCAGGTTCCCGCGGGCCTAAAGCGGCTGTCCATTAACGAACTCGCGGAGCTTGTCCTCGACGACGCTGGTTATAGCGAGCCTCAGAATGTGGAAACCCGTATTTGGCGCCCGAGTTTGCCGGTCATCCATTTTGCCACTGCGCTTCAGCTCCTTTTACATCTCGGCGATCCACAAATCGGACCGATTGGCTACGAGGCGCTGCTACTCGGCCGCGGCGTAATCGAGCTGGTCATTCGCACCGCGGAGTACCATCGCGTTCTGTTTACGCAGTGCCGATTTCTGCGCCTCGATCCGGAGAGCTTGATCAGAATTCGCTTGCCGTAGCAGCTAGGTTCTAAATTTTCTTCGGTTCCTGAACTCGAGAGCTTCGCCGGGTTCTGGTACGCCGGTGTGCAGAGTTGATCCGCACACACCGGAGCGAACCGATGAAATCGCCGAGCAGCAGTCCGAACAAGCCTGGAGCCGCCGATCCTAAGTTTTTGAAGATCGTGTACCGCCTGATTCGAGAACTTAAGACCAACCCAATTAATCCGCGGCTCCACAGTCAAAAGCAAATCCGGCAGATCGCCAACAGCGTCCGGACCTTTGGCTTCAATGTCCCGGTTCTGATTGATCGCGACAACAACGTGATCGCGGGTCACGGCCGGCTTCTGGCCTGTGCTGAGCTCGGCTGGACCGAGGTGCCGACGCTTTGCCTCGATCACCTGACTCCCCACCCAGGCCCGCGCCTTCATGATCGCCGACAACCGGCTGACCGAAATCGGAACCTGGGACGACCGACTGTTGGCGCAGCAATTCAAGGAGTTATCTCTGCTCGGCCTCGACTTCAATATCGAAGTGACCGGCTTCGAGATGGGCGAGATCGATCTGCGGATCGCATCGCTTGAGGAACTGTCCGAAACCGACGCCGACCCGGCAGATGTGTTGCCCGAGGTTCCGGCCGGACCACCGCTCAGCAAGATCGGAGATGCGTGGGTCCTCGGCCGCCATCGTGTCTTGTGCGGCGATGCCCTCGATGCCGCGGCCTTCACGACGCTGATGGGCGAGGAACGGGCCGCAATGGTCTTCGTCGACCCGCCCTACAACCAGCCGATCGATGGCCATGCGAGCGGTCTCGGCGCGATCCACCATCGTCCCTTCCCGATGGCCTCGGGCGAGATGGATCGGCCGAAATTCATTGCCTTTCTCGGCCAGGCTTTCCGGAACCTCGCGGCATTCAGCGGTGACGGCGCCCTGCACTTCATCTGCATGGACTGGCGACACATCGAAGAGCTGATGGCCGCCGGCCACGGCGTCTATGGCGAGCTGAAAAATCTCTGCGTCTGGGTCAAGGACAATGGCGGCATGGGCTCGCTCTACCGCAGCCAGCACGAGCTTGTCTTCGTGTTTAAACAAGGGCGTGACTCGCACCGCAACAATGTCCAGCTCGGCCAATTCGGCCGTAACCGCAGCAACGTCTGGCGATACCCCGGGGCCAACTCCTTCGCTCGCTGCGGCGAGGAGGGAAATCTGTCGGCGCTCCACCCGACCGTGAAGCCGGTGGCGATGATCGCCGATGCGATCCTCGACTGCTCGGCGCGCGGCGACATCGTGCTCGATGCCTTTCTCGGCAGCGGCACGACGGTGATCGCCGCCGAGCGCACCGGCCGGCGCTGCTACGGCATAGAGTTAGACGCTGGCTATGCCGACACGATCATCCGGCGTTGGCAGGCGCTGACCGGCGGAAGCGCTCTTCATGGCATTAGCGGCCGGAGCTTTGACGACCTCGCCCGCGAGGCGGAGGCGACAAATGCCGCCTGAAAAACAGCGCGACTACGAGGTGGGCTACCGCAAACCGCCCGGCCACACCCGTTTCACGAAAGGCCGGTCCGGCAATCCCCGCGGCCGATCACCCGGCACCAAGAATCTGAAGACGCTGCTCAGTGACGCGCTGAACGAGCTTGTCATCGTCGCCGCGAATGGCGGGCGTCGCAAGGTCACCAAGCGCGAGGCGATCATCACTCAGCTTGTCAACCGATCGGCGACCGCCGATTTGCGCGCGATCAAGATCCTTCTCGACATGCTGCGGGACATCGAAGGCCAGGCAGAGCCGGCCTCTCCCGAGACCTCCGCCTTCAGCGAGGCTGACGAGAAGGTCATCGAGCAGCTCAGGGCGCGGTTCTCGAAACCGGAAAAGTGATGTTCGAGAACCTCACCCCGGCCGAGTACCAGGTCTTGCTGCGGCAGGACTTTGTCAGCTTCGCGGCGCGCTGCTTCCAGGACCTGAACCCGCAGGCCGAACTGGCGATGAACTGGCATCTCGAGGTCATCGCCGCCAAGCTGACCGCGGTGGGGGAAGGCAAGATCCGACGGCTGATCATCAACCTGCCACCCCGCCATCTGAAATCCTTGATGGCCTCGATCGCCTTCCCGGCCTGGTGTCTCGGGCATGACCCCTCGGCGCAGATCCTCTGCGTCAGCTATGCCCAGGACCTCGCCGACAAGCTCGCCCGCGATTGCCGCAGCATCATGATGAGCCCGTGGTATCGGCGGATCTTTCCGACCCGCCTGGCGCCGCATCGCCAGGCGGTGCAGGAATTCATCACCACCCGCCAGGGCTATCGGCTCGCCACCTCCACCGGCGGCGTGCTCACCGGACGCGGTGCCGACATCATCCTGATCGACGATCCGCTGAAGCCGGAGGAGGCGCTCTCGAAGGCGCAGCGACAAGCCGCCAACGACTGGTACGATCACACTCTCTACAGCCGGCAAAACGACAAGCGCCGTAGTGCCATCGTCATGATCATGCAGCGGCTGCAGGAAGACGATCCCGTCGGCCACGTCCTCGCGCAGGAACCCTGGGAGGTTCTCAGTTTTCCGGCGATCGCCGAAGCTGACGAGATGCACGAAATCGAGACCATCTGGGGACCGCGATGCTTTCGACGCCGGCAGGGCGAGGCTTTGCACCTCGGCCGCGAGCCGCTCGAAATCCTCGACCGCATCCGGCGGACAATCGGCGAATACAACTTCGCCGGCCAGTATCAGCAATCCCCCGCCCCGTTGGGCGGCGGCCTGGTCAAGGCGGTCTGGTTCAAGCGCTATCGCGAGGATGAACTGCCGAAGCGTTTCGACCGCGTCGTGCAGAGTTGGGACACCGCCAACAAGGCGACCGAGCTCAGCGATTTCTCGGTGTGCACAACTTGGGGCGTGAAGGGCAAAGAACTCTTCCTGCTCGGCGTATTCCGCCGGCGGCTCGAATATCCGGCGCTCAAGCGCGCGGTGCGCGAGCAGCAGAGCCTGTTCGATGCGAAGGTCGTACTGATCGAAGACAAGGCCTCCGGCACGCAGCTAATTCAGGAGCTGATCGCCGATGGCTGCCATAACGTCACCCGCTACCAGCCGACGACCGACAAGGTCATGCGTCTGCACGCGCAAACGACGCTGATCGAGAACGGTTTTGTCCGCATCCCGGAGAACGCTCCGTGGCTCGCCGAATACCTCCATGAGTTGACGGTGTTCCCCAACGGCAAGCACGACGACCAGGCGGACTCGACCGCGCAGTTTCTCGACTGGTTCAAGAAGCCTTTCGCGGGTCAGGGATACTACGAGTGGTTGCGGATGGAGTATGAGCGCTTGCAGAACCCGGAGAAGGACCGCGAGCGCCATCGAGTTCTCCTGAAGGGAACCCCCCGTACGTCAGTACAAACCCTCTCGGGCCAGCATCTCATTGTGGCGTGGGATGGCACGCTCGAACTTTCCGCTGATGATGCGGAACCGTTCATCCGGAACGGCTGGGTCCAGCTCGGCGAATGGATCGAGAACGAGCCACCTGAGGACGAGCAAATCGCCGAGCAAAACAAACCCAAAGTCACCTACGCCCGTGGATCATTGGAATGGGAGGCCCAACAGGAGCAAGAGAGATTGGCCCGCATCGCGGCGGAGGAGGAAAAAGAGAAAAGGCGATTAGCCCGGGTCGCGGCGGTGCTGGGGAAGAAATTGTAAACGCTCATCTCTCATTAGGTTTGGAGATAATTCCGATCGTCCACCGCAATTATGATGGCTGGACAAGTCGTTGGTCCTTGCCGGCTCGCCGCCCGACACGGGACTACGAGTTCGAATCCGATTTCCTCCAGCGGAAGAGTCTGCGAACCCTCGGTCCCGCCTGAAAATCGCGATGTAGTGCGCTTGGCCCGGCACGCCTTCATAAACCGAGGCCGAGCCGATATTGACAATCCGCCCCCAACCACGCCCGAGCATCAACGGTAGTACCGCTCTCCTGCAAGGGACAGGATTGGTCGGACCCATCATCCGGTCCACGGTGCACTTATAAGCGTGACGGGTGGCTGAGCCCCGCGGCCGCCCGAGGCGAAGCTCATGACGGGCAGAGCCACCGCCGTATCGGCTGACATGACAGTGCCGTCGTTCTGGGTCAGATAAAGCGGGGCATCAATGCCGCTGCTGGCAATAGCGGCGCGGAACCCGGCGATCGTGTCACGCGCCAGCCCGGCGAGCGCGGCATTGAGCAGCGCGGCGTTCTCGCGTTCCAGCAACCCAATGCGCCCGAGCCGGTGCGAGAGCGTCACAGCCGCGCCGGGGCATTCCTCGGCGAGGATGTCGCGGGCGAGTTCTTCGTGCGCGGAGTCGAGTGGCGAGAAGATCGAGGCGACGCCGACCGATCGGATGCCCTTGACGCGGATGTCCCGCGCGGCCGCCCGCATTGCCGCCTCGTCGAACGGAATGAACGGGCGGCCATCGTAATCGTGACCGCCTTCCAGCATGAACACTTCGCCGCGCACCAGTTCGGCCAGGTCGGCGGGCCAATCGCAAAACGGCGGTAGCGACGCGCTTGCCGGCATGCCGACGCGGATCGCCGCGACCTTCGACAGATATCGGCGCTGCACGACCGCGTTGATGAAATGTGTCGTGCCGATCACGATCGCGTCGACCTGGGTGCCGGCGATATCCGGGTGCCGGGTCAGGCGCGACAACGCGGCGATGATCCCGCCGGTCACGTCTTCAGTTGTCGGGGCCTTGACCGCATGCACCACGCGCGCGCCGTCGAGCAGCACCGCATCGGTGTTTGTGCCGCCGACATCGATGCCAATGCGTCTCATGGTGCAGCGTCCGCCAGCGCTATGATTCCGGGGGCAGCCCAACGGGCCGAACCCGGCACCCGATGAAGATGCCGCCGCAGGGCGATGGTCATGGGTTCCGGGTCCGCTGTGCCACAGCGCCTCGGAATGACGCATTGGGAAAGCGTCGCTGCCGTCACGCAAACACCGATTTGAACTCGATGTCGTACCCGAACGCGCGCGGCCCGACATGCTGCAATCCCTTCGGCGACAGGAACACGGCGGGCGCGGGCAGTGCGATGACGGTCACCCTCATGCCATAGCGGATCGTCTCGGTGCCAAAGGCATTCCCGCTGACCGTGTCGAGTACGCATATCAGATCGGGCGACATCGCGATCGAGGCGCCGTCTCTCCAGGCCACCACCCATTCGTTCTGGAACGCGAGTTTGAGCCGGCTGCCCCGGTCGTTGTCGAGGCCCTCGATCGTTGCGGTGCCGCGCAGGAACCCCTCGGTCGTAACGCGGGCCACGTCGACCACTTTGCCGCGGAACAGCACCTTGCCGTGCGCCTCGTCGAGCACTGCTGCGATCGGGTCGGTGTGATCGCGCCGGGCGGCGCGCACACGGGCACCGATACCGATCGCCTTCGAGGTCGTGAAGTGGATGCCCCACTCCTTGACCTCCGCCCCGGTGCGCGGGGCTTTGCAGGTCGAGGCGATCGAGCCCGTCTCGACGCAGATCTTCCGGCTCGCCCGCTCCATCCATTTCCAATCGGGCACTTGCGTCACGATGGCCTCGATCCCGCGCGGGTCATAGAGAGCGCACGGGTACGGCTTGAGGCCGCCGACCGCGACGCTGGTCATCTGCGCCTCGGGGTAGGCGCGACCCATAGTGTCGGCGTCGACCACTGGCAGCGCCAGGTGCGCCGCTGCCATCAGCGGCTGGATCGAGTTGTTGCCGCCGATCTCCAGCGACATAACGGCGCGGAACTTCCAGCCGTGATACTCCTCCTGCATCTGCACCGCGCGGGCGATATTGCGGCTATCTGCGAGGCGTTCCTGCCCGACCAGTGGCGCACCCATGTTGGAGACGACCGCGACCCGGTCGTCGTCCGCCAAGTCGAGCGGCGACATCAGCGTGACCCGGTGCCCCTCGGCGTAAAGCCGGCGCATATTGAGCAACCCGAGATACGGGCTGCCGCCGCCGCCTGTGCCGAGGATCCAGGCGCCGACCGCCAGCGATTCGATGTCGTCGAGGGTGATTTCACGCATCACCGGGGCCGGTCCGCTTGCATGCGGGGGAGGATGGGACAACATCGCCCCGCCGATCACGTATGGCACGGCCCCGCTCCTCAGCCGCCGAAGAGTTCGCCGACCGCCTTGGCGACGATGGCGTTCGACAGGATGACTGGCATGTTGAGCACGGCGAGACTGTCGCGGTGCCGCTCGGTAAACCCGATGCAGTCGAGCAGGACTGCCTCGGCACCTTCCGCCTGAAGCCGTTGGCCGGTCGCGAGTACGGCTTCCGGTCCGTCGCCATACGGACTGACGGCGGCAAACAGCGGCGCGCGGGCAAGCGGGCGCCACTTGTCGCGCTCGGAGTCGATCTGCGAAGCGATCGGCACGATGACGCCGAGCTGCCGCTTTTCCACCAGGCCGGCGACCGTGGCCGGGATGATGTGGTCGGGCTCGACGAGCCATGCGCGTTCACATTGAAGACCCTCGAACGTGCCGGTACAGAGGATCAGGATAACGTCGCAGCCGTCGGCTTCGAGCCGCTTCAGGGCCTGTTCGACGCCGACGCGCATCCGGCTCCGCGACAATTCGACGACGCGCCCATCGTTAAGCCGGGTGACCAGCGCGGCCTCCCCCGGCTCGGCGAGATAGCGGGCAGCGATCTCGGCGTGGCTGAGCCCGTCGAGCACGCCGCGGTGGATGCGGCGCACCCGTTCTGGCACATGACGGTCGATGATCGGCACGACATCCGCCCGCGGCGCTTGCCCGATCGTCAACGTGCCCAGGGTTCCGGTGCGCATCTCTATTTCAGCCTGAGCACGGCGGTCTTTATGACGGAGTCGAAGAAGCCATAGAGCGCGTCGCCGCCGATGAACCCGGCCGCCAGCACCTCCATCGGGCCGCTGGCCTCGGCGCCTTTCCATTTGAGCACCGCGACGCGGATCGCGATCCCGACCAGCACCGCCCACCCGGCCAGCGGGTTGGGGATCAGCAGCCCGGTCGCGAACAATATGCCGAGCTGGCGCCGCGGCCCGCCGAGCAATTGCAGGACGGCGCCGGGGATCGCCCAGATCAGCAGCGCTCTCGCGACATCGGCGGTGGCGCCGGCCTTGATCGTGGCGATGTAGACCCGGTCGACCGGCGGCACCAGATCGTGCGCGAAGTAGCCGGGATGGGCTAAATACACCGTCGGAATTGCGATCAGGAACGCGAGCATTGCGGCGTAGAGTTGCTGCCTGCGGCCGTCGAGCTCGAAGGCACGGTCGGCGCCCGATCCGCGCAAGATGAACCCGGCTTTCAGATCGTAGCCCATATCGGCGAAGGCCGGTCCCGTCGAGGCGCTGAACCCGACGAGCAAGGCCAAGGCGACCGGCGGAAAACCGAGCAGAATCCCGACGATTAGTGTGATTAGCGCCACGGCGAAGGCCGGGAACCACCCGGCGTGCATCGCCGAGATGCCGACAATCAGTTCATGAACAAAGGCAGCAAAGGCGGCGTAGACGACAAACGCGACCAGCATGCCCGGCGACAATTCGCCGACGAGCCCACCGAGCAGGGCGATCAGGACCGCGATCGCGACATATCCCGCGCTTCCGGCCCCTAGCGCCCGTTTCATCCGCGTGTCGTCGGCCGCTCGGGCGATCGCGTCGCCGGTGCCGCGCCGGACGATAAGCAAGCCCACCTGGACGAGCGCGACGATCCCGGCCCCGACCATGAACCCATGCGGCACGTACATCTTGGCAATATCGATCCCCGCGACCGGCGACGCATACCCGCGCACCAACAAACCGATGCCGAACATCGTCAATGCCCAGACATTCCCGATGAAGGCGACGCCGAAGGCCGACATCGGGATTTTGAGCCAGCTGCCGGCGAGCCCGACCAGCAGACCTAAGCCGAGCAGCGCGGCGCGCTTGCCGCCGCTGTCGCCGGCGCGGATCGCCTCGGCCGCGGCGATACCGGGCGGCCAGGTGCCCGTGGCGGGGAACAACCGGCTGTCGAACATACGGTAGAGCATGAACCCGTCGAGCATCATCGACAGCGCTGCACCTGCCAGCATCGGCAGGATGAGATCGGCTCGGCCGAGCAGGAACGGGACCCCGATCGGCAGCAGGAGACTGTTCGCGGCACCAAAGGTCGCGGCCGAGATTGCGCTCTGTGCCAGGTTCTGCACATGGATCGAGCGATAGCGCGCGAATAGCGCCAGCGGCACCCGCGCCAGGATCATCGCGACCAGCGCACCGATGATCGACGTGTTCGGCGTGACGCCGAGCTGCACGATCAACTGCACGCCGATCACCGCGCCGAACACCGACAGCACGACGATCAGGATCAGCGTCGCCGGGGCGAAGGTGGCCGGATGGCGTCCCTCTCGCGCCTGCGCTGGGGCCGCTGGGTCCGCCAGGAAACTCGTCCGACCCGATTGGCTCATGTCCGGGCCCTCCTCAAGGTCCGATCGATCGCGATATACCTTGACCCGCCGAGGAGCAGGCCTGACGCCATGTAGCGTGCCCAAGGGGGGTCACCAGAGACAGCGAAGCCTTGCTTCACAATGCCCGGCGGCTTTCGGGCTGCTCGGCTCCATTTCGGCGCGCGGCGCGAATCGCGTACCAGATGCGCTCAGCTGTTGCTGGCAGCTCGATATGCTCGACGCCGAACTCCGCCAGCGCGTCTACGGTAGCGTTCGCGACCGCGGCGAGCCCGGCGTGATCCCGCCTTCACTGCCGCCGCGCATGCCGAGCGGGTTCGTCGTCGACGGCACCTCGCTAATCTCCGTATCGAAGCCGGGCAGCACGTCGGCGCGCGGTAATGCGTAATCCAGCAATGACCCGGACAGGAGCTGGCCAGATCGGGGGTCGTAGACGCATTGCTCCCAGAGCGCTTGGCCGATCCCTTGCGCGATGCCGCCGTGGCTCTGGCCATGGATCAGAAGCGGGTTCACCGCCCGGCCACAATCGTCGACCGAAGCATACCGGACGACCTCGACCAGGCCGGTTTCCGGATCGACCTCCACCTCGCACACCGCGGAGGTATAGGCATAAGACGGGATGCTCAGCGTTTCGTCGGAGATCGCCATCAGCGGGCCGCGAAAGTCAGACGGGATACCGTCGCCCAGCCCGCCGGCGGCGACCTCGAACAGGCCGATGCCGCGGTCGGTCCCCTTTACGACGAAGCGCCCGCGTGCGAATTCGATATCCTGCTCGGCGGCTTCGAGCATGGCGCCGGCGATGCGGCGCCCTTTGTCGACGATGGCGTCTGCGGCCTTGGCGATGACCCAGGAGCCAAGGCGCATCGAGCGCGCCGAGGCCGAGCCGCCGCCAGCCTGCACGCGGTCGGTATCGCCGGTCACTAGCCTGACCCGCTCAGGCTCGACGCCGAGCCATTCGGCAATGACCTGCGCGAAGCTTGTCTCGTGGCCCTGGCCCGCCGACATCGTCCCCAATACCAGCTCGACGGTGCCAGACGGATCGATCGTCAGCTCGGCCCGCTCGCGCGGCGCGCCCGTGTTGAGCTCGATCGACATCGCGACGCCGATGCCGCGGCAGCGGCCGCGCCGATGCGCCTCCGCCCGGCGCACCGCAAACCCCGTCCAGTCGCCCAGTTCAGCCGCCCGCCGCAGCGAGGCCGGATAGTCGCCGCTGTCATAGACGAGGCCGAGCGGATTGCAGTACGGCATCGCTGTCGGCGGGACGAGGTTGCGCCACCGGACCTCGATGCGGTCGAAGCCGTGGCGGCGGCAGGCGATGTCGATCATGCGCTCGAGGACGAACACGACCTCCGGGCGCCCGGCGCTGCGGTAGGCCGAGGTCGGCGCCGTGTTGGTGACGACCGCGCGGCCGCGCATATACGAGCAGGGGATGTCGTAGACGCTGGAGGAGATCGCGATTCCCTTCGCGAGTGGCACGAACGAAATCGCGCTGGCGCCCAGATTGCTGGTGTTTGTGGCGCGCAGGGCGAGGAAGAGGCCATTCTCGTCAAGGGCGAGTTCTGCCGCGGAGGTCAGGTCGCGGCCGTGGAAGTCGGTGGCGAACGCCTCATGGCGGTCGCAGGTCCATTTGACCGGCCGCCCGACCCGTCTTGCCGCCCAGGCAACCAGCGCGAATTCGGGACAGGTGCTGTTGCGGATGCCGAAATTACCGCCGACATCGCCCGACACGACGCGGACGGCGGCGGGCGGTACCCCGAGCACGGCCGCGATGTCGTCGCGCTGCCGCACCACGCCGCCGCCGGCGCTTGTGTGGACGGTGTACCGCGGCGCGCTCGGGTCGTAGACGCCGACGGCGCGCGCAACTCCATCGGCACGCCGGTGACCCGGTTGATCGCCGTCTCAAGCCGCACGACATGCGCCGCCCGCGCGAAGGCGGCGTCCGTCGCCTGCTGGTCGCCGGCCGCGGAATCGACGCACGAATTCGCGCCGTGCTCCTCCCAGACGAGAGGCGCTTCCGGCGCCAGGCCATCGGCCGAGCGGGTGACTGCGGGCAGCGGTTCGTACCGCACCTCGACCCGCTCGGCCGCGTCCGTCGCCTGCGACATCGTTTCGGCGACGACAACCGCGACCGCCTCGCCGACATGGCGGATCTTGACGACCGCCAGAACCGGGTGCGGCGCCAGGAAGAAGGGCGAGCCGTCGCCACTCTTGAGCGGCACCTCATGCGGGTTTGCCGGCACAGGACGGTGCGGGATCGGCTGCAGGCCGTCCCTTTCAGCATCGCTGCCCGTCAGCACCGCGATGACGCCCGGCATCCCTTCGGCCGGTCCGGTATCGATATCCGCGATCAGCGCATGCGCGTGCGGCGACCGGACCATACAGGCATAGCCCTGGCCCGGGAGGTTCGTGTCGTCGGCAAAGCGCCCGCCGCCGGTCAGCAACCGCGCATCCTCGCGCCGTCTAACCGGCTTGCCGATCCCCTGCGGCGCGACCTGCTCTCGCGAAGTCAAGAACGACATCGATCCCCGGTCTCCGAGCTTGTCCGTCGAATTGTCGTATAGTGGTCATGCTAGCAGCTGGCGAGGAGATTGGCTCAGCGCGAACGGAGTCGCGCGGAACTGGTAGTTCGAATCCAGTTCCCTCCAGCGGCGAGTCTCCTGGGTGCGCTTGCAGGTGCCTTTCGGGATCGGGTCGCTGCAAACCTTCTCCGGCCGGCGCATCGATGTCGGCCCGGATCGCACCATCGTAGTGTCTGACGAGGACGCCGTAGCCTATCGCCGTGATGGCTGGACCGTGCTCGGATCCTCCACAGCCTGGATGATGACCGTCGGACCCACCGGCGGGCTCGACGTAGAAAGCCTCGCCTATTCGAAATACGTCATCGTGTGGGCGATGAATATGATCAACACCAACCTCCATGCTTGGCCCTTCATCCTGAAGGCGAGGAAGAACGGTGCCAAGATCGTCGTCATCGATCCCGTGCGCACACGCACCGCCAAACAAGCGGATTGGCACATTCGTATCAAACCCGGTACGGATGCGGCACTGGCGCTCGGGATGATGAATGTGATTATCGGCGAAGATCTGGTGGATCATGACTATGTTGTGAAATACACGCTCGGCTTTGCCGAATTGAAGGCACGCGCCGCCCAGTATCCCCCGGAGAAGGTCGCAGAAATTACCGGGGTGCCGGCGAGTGATATTCGGAAGCTGGCCCGCGAATATGCAACTGTTCAACCCTCGGCCATTCGTCAAGGAGTGGCGCTCGAGCGCAGTCGTGGGGGAGGCCAGGCCATCCGAGCGATCACCTACTTGCCCGCCCTTGTGGGCGCCTGGCGTCATGTCGGAGGCGGTACCGTCGAGATGCCGATCTGGGAATTTCCGTTCAAGTTCGACAAAATTTGCAGGCCTGATTGGATCAAACCGGATACCCGGGTCATCAACGAACTCGACCTCGGGGCCGCGCTGACCGGCGAGATGCGGCTCGATCCCCCGGTCATGTCGTTGTTTGTATACAACTCCAACCCGGTTTCGCAGGCGCCAGCCCAATCCAAAATAATTAGCGGATTGATGCGCGACGACCTGTTCACGGTCGTGAGCGAGCTATTCATCACCGATACGGCGCGCTACGCTGACATACTCCTTCCTGCCACGATGCAGGCCGAGCAATACGACCTGATGGTCACATGGGGCCATCTCTATATGATGCTCAATCAGCCGGCGATCCCTGCGCCCGGGGAATGTGTGCCCAATGTCGAGCTATTCCGACGGCTCGCCAAGACCATGGGCTTCGACGATCCTTATTGGGACATGACCGATGATGAGATGCTGGAGGAGTTCTATGATTGGAATTCTCCGCAGCTGAAAGGAATCACGCTTCCGCTTCTTAAGGAGCAAGGATTCATCCGGCTGAACGTCGGCGATCCGGACAAGCGGGCGCCACACGCGAACGGGAATTTCAAAACGCCCTCCGGGAAATGCGAGTTCAACCGCGGCGTGCGGCGGCGTCATGTTCATGCTGGTGCCGGTGACCATCCTGTTTCTGCGGGAACAGCGGCAACGATCCGATCCGCGACACCTTCTGGAGAATGCCCGCCGCCAGCTCGTCAAAATCGCCACCGCCCGGACGATGTGGGGAGCCGCGGGCTTGATGGCGCTGTTCTACATCGCGCCGGGCTTTGCGACGGCACTCTTCTACAAGCAGCAGAACGAACTGCACCTCGGGACGCAAGCCCAAGGCTTCCTGCAATTGATCGCCGGTGATTGCGGCGTGCTCGCCGCTGTCGGTTACGGAATCCTGTGCCGGCGCCTTAATCTCCGCACCTTGCTGGTCGGGTGCATGATCTTCGCGACGGCGGCCAATTTAGCCTATCTGTTCTACAGCTCGGCGGGCCGCGCGCAGGCGATCGACGGATTGAACGGCTTCGGCTACACCTTGGCCGAGCTGGCGCTGATGGATCTTGCCGTGCGCGCGACACCTGCCGGCAGCGAGGGGTTGGGTTTTTCGTTGATGGTCCAGCGTCCGCAATCTGGCGCTATTCGGGACCGACTGGTTCGGCTCGCATTTGCTCGACGAATATCATTTTTCTTTTGACAGCCTGGTGCTCGCCAATTCGCTGACGACGTTGATCGCAGTTCCTCTGGTGTTTCTGCTCCCCCGCCTCCTCGTCCTCCGCAAGGACGCAGAGATTCATGAGGAGACGCCCGGCCTTGAAACCGCGATGGAATAGGATCGTATCGTCCAGACGGTTTAGCACCACATCACGGTGTCATCCGGTCCACGGTGCACTTATAAGCGTGACGGGTGGCTGAGCCCCGCGGCCGGCTTTTTTGCAGGTCCGAGGCGCCGGCGGTTGGCCCGCATCTTCCGGCGATAGATCGCGACCGTTCGTGCTGGAATGAGCCCGGGACTGCCTGTCATAGCGGCAGTAACCACTGCGTGCTGAACTTCCAGCGCCGCGGACATTTTTTCCGATACCATGCGGGCTGTCTCGGCTCCGGCGGAGTCGCTACCGGCCGCAAGCAGCGCGAGGCGCAAGCTAATCACTTGCTGGGCTTCGAGGCCGGCCTGCCAGAGGTTGAAGGAAAGGCGCAGCCAGGATGATTGTTTCCGCGACATTCGAGCGCGTCGCGCTCACGCGGGCGGTTCGGTTTCGCCGACCGGCTCGCCCTGTTCGAGCGCATGGCCGGTGAACGTACGAGTCTCCGGCGCAGGTATCCCGCTCGTCTTATATTCAGCCAGGACTGCTTCCTTTCGGGCCTTCATGCGATTGCCGAGCTCCGTCATATCGAGACCGGCAGCCCGGGCCTGAGGGAAGATCCCATCGGAGCGCTTCTCCTCCTCATGAAGGTGATGCTCGATCTGTTCCGAAAGCACTTTGACCTTGGCATCATAGAATTCCTCATCGGGCGCGCTCGCGATTAGCTCGGCGATCAGCACCTTGCTACCGTCGTGCTCGACGTATCCTTCGTTCAGCAAGTCCTCTTCGACCTTGCCGCGGCAGGCCGGGTAGAAGATCTCCTCTTCGATCACGGTATGTGCGCTCAGCTCGGTGTAGATCTGCTCGACCAGGGCCTGTTTTTTGGCTGCGCTCTTGGCGGCTTCGAATTCAGCAAACAAGGCCTCCACCCTGCGATGGTCGGCCTCGAGCAAAGCGATGGCGTCGACATGGGTTGGCATGACAGCCCTTTAGGGGAAAAGCAGTTTCGGTTATTGCGCCGGCTTAAAGGTCGCTCGGTCCGGCACGCCGTCCCTGAGTTGACAGCTCCGCAGCAGCTTAGGTTCCATGGCTGATCTGTCGCCTCCGATCGCGGTTTCTCGCGCGGCGACATCACGAAGAAAGAGTTCGTTTTGGAGCTTGATCGATTGAATAACAGGCGGGGCGGGACGCTTTCCTTGTCGGGAAAACAATCGTCGGCCTTCCCTGGCCCAAACCGCTCTTCTGGCGGAACCGCCGGCGCGGAACCAGAAGTTCGAATCCGTTTCCCTCCAGCGCTGAGTCGGGAACCGGAGTGGTCCCTTGTGCTAGGACGAGCTGTAGCGAGAAGCGAGTGCGCGGGGAGAACCGATGATGAGGTTCATAGGGAAAGCAATTGCACGGGGTCGCGGCCGTATGGGCGGCGCTGGCGCTCACCTTGATTTCGGCGTCGGCCGTTGCGCAAAAACCCGGCAGCATACTCAAAATACCCCACGGCGACAGCCCGGCCAGCATGTCGATCCACGAGGAATCGACGATCGTTTCCGAAGGGCCAATGATGGCCGTGTTTAACAATCTCGTGATGTTCGATCAGCATATCCCGCAGAACCGGCTCGATACGATTGTGCCCGATCTCGCTGTCGAGTGGTCGTGGAGCGAGGACGGCACGACCTTGACCTTCAAATTGCGTCAGGGCGTCAAATGGCATGACGGCAAGCCGTTCACCGCCCGAGACGTCAACTGCACGTGGGATCTGTTGCTGGGTAGGGGGACGGAAAAGCTCAGGATCAATCCGCGCAAGTCCTGGTATCAGAACCTCGCCGAGGTAACGATCAACGGCTATTTCGAGGCAAGCTTCCATCTGAAACGGCCGCAATCTTCGTTCATCGGGCTGCTGGCGTCCGGTTGGTCGCCGGTCTACCCGTGCCACGTGACGCCACGGGAGATGCGGCAGCACCCGATCGGCACGGGCCCGTTCAAATTCGTCGAATTCAAGCCGAACGAGTTGATCAAGCTGACCCGCAACCCTGAATATTGGAAGCCGGGCCGGCCCTATCTCGATGGCATTGAGTACACCATCATTCGGAACGCCTCTGCTTGGGTCCTGGCACTCGGCGCCCACCAGTTCGATCGTACCGGACCGGGCTTCGTGCCGATATCGCTGTTGAAGGAGATCAAGAACCAAGCCCCGGAGATGAGCTGCGAGATCGCGAGCTGGAATACCAGCCGTACTGCGATCATCAACCGCGCGGTGCCGCCGTTAAAGCCGCCAGACCGGTGCCGCCACTGGGTGGTCGTGCGTGTCGATCAGATGGGTGCCGCGGTCGGTGTGCCCGGCGAGGTGGATCTGCACGACGCGCTCAGCGGGGATCGCGTCGATATAGGCCTCGGGGTCGAAACCGTGATTGACCGAACTCACATAGACGTTGTTGACGTCGAGCAAGAGGCCGCAGCCGGTCATCTCCGCAAGCCGCGCGAGGAACTCCCATTCTGGCATTTGCGAGGCGGCGAATTCGAGATACGTGCTGGGATTTTCGAGGATCAGCGGGCGGCCGAGAACATCCTGCACCGCGCGCACGCGCTCCGCGACATGCGTGAGGCACGCCTCGGTCAAGGGCAGCGGCAGGAGATCGTGGGTGTTGATGCCCGCCACGCCCGTCCAGCACAAATGGTCCGACACCCAGACCGGGCGGACGCGGTGGGCGAGGTCGCGCAGTTGGCGCAGATAGTCATGGTCGAGCGGCGCGACGCTGCCGATCGACAGCGACACGCCGTGCATGACGATCGGCCGGCGCGCCGCGACATGCTCCAGGACATGCGCGGCATAGCCGAAATTGCCGATGAAATTCTCGCTGATGATCTCGAACCAGTCGACACCCCACGAGACGGACGGTGTGCGCAGCAGATGCGGGAAATGGGCGGGGCGCAGCCCCACCCCGTCGCCCAGGTTGGGCAAGCCCAGGCGACAGGTTTCCGAGGACGGACGCGGCGTCCCGCCCCCGCTCATGTCGACGGCGGGAACACCAGGCGCAACGTGTTCGGCGGCGCCGGTTCGGCCGGCGCCGTCTTGCCGCGATGCTTCATCACCTCCTGATAGGCCTTGTAGGCCACGGCGACGGACATGCCCTTGCCGAAGTCGATCTGTGCGCCATCGATCTCGACCGCGTGCCAGCCGCCGTCCGATTGCTGCAACGAAATCGAAGAGCTGCATGTGGCCTCTCTTGGGATAGAGCTGATAAGCCGAAATCGGGACCGCGCAGCCGCCGAAGCTGCCGCATTTATTGTCGCTGGGCGCCGAATAGGGGCCGTCGGCGAAGGGGTTGCAACCGCCGAAGGTGCGCACTTCGAGCATCGTCTCGGCCTTGAGCTTGCTGCTGCAATTGCTCGGCGCGGTGCCGGTGTTGAACATTTGCACAAAGCCGCAACCGCCCTGCGCGCGGCAATTGTTGGAGCCCTTGCAGGTGTGGAAGATCGCGACATTAGCGCAATCGTTGGTGCCCAGGTCGTTGAAATCGAGCGATTGGCAGGCGTGGAACAATGTGTTCTGAGCCGGCGGCGCAAGACCGATCGACAAATCCGGCGCCTCGCCGAACACCGCCCAGCAGATCGCCATGCGGTCGCCCGAGCCGCCCATCGAAGGGCCGGGACCTTACGGTCTGCCGACGACGCAGCAGACGGCGGATGCGCTGAACGCGCTGGCGCACGACCCGGGAACCGACAACTACAGAACGCTCACCCAGGCGTCGATCGGCGCAATCGCCGGCGTCACCACCGTGCTCAACGACTACTGGAATGCCGAAAAACAGGCGAAAGCAGACCAGCGGCGCCAGCCGCGCGAACCCGGCCCGCCAGGTCGCATCGCCATCTGGCCCTTCTGCGAGTTCGTGCGGCCGCGCGAGAACGTTGCGCTCGCGTCCCGGACCACGGAATGGCGGGCGCCGCGGAAGCGGCAGTCGCCGGCCGCGACATCCGCCTCCAGGACGCGCGCCAAGCCGTCGCCGAGGCGTAATCGGCGTGCCCACCAATGCCGGCGTACAGCCGGCTCCTGCGGAACTGTCCGCTCGCGCTCATCGCCCCGTGCCGTTGACGATCGGCTTCATCTCCGCCCGCCGGTCGGCGCGGTGCATCGAGCCGCATTCAAGACCTTGGGCGGCGGGCTTAGAATCTCAGAACCCGGGGATCACTGGTATGAACAACATATGCATTTTGACCTCCCGCACCCCTGGGATGTTCTCGGCGGCAATGCGCAGAGCATCTATCTCGGCCGACGGCATGTCGTCCGGCAGCCAGAAATGGACCACGCCACCTGTTACCTGAATGTCCTCCGGCCAGATCCTGGCCCAATCCTGCCGCTTCAGCTCGGTGAGCAGTCTTTCGCGAATATGCCGATCGTCTGTTTCGTTCGACTTCCGGTGAAGCTCTGGCGCGGTCGCGAGAGCACGTACGAGATTGGCGCGGCTGATGATGCCCACAACCTTGCCATCGCGAACGACTGGCACACGCTTGATCCGCTTCTCTTCCAGCTGTGAGGCAACGTCAGAAATCGGGGTATCCTCTGTTACCGTGACCACGTCTCGCGTCATTAGGTCCTTAACCGTACGACTGTGCGATTTGATGTAGTCGCGGGCGGCTTCCTCACGCTCTGCAGCGAGCATCTCGAGCCACCAGGAGCGCCGCCGCCGATGGTGCCGGCGTTCGGTTCCGAGTTCGGCTCTGTGCATCAAATCGCCTTCGCTCACAATGCCGACGAGCTTACCATCGCTATCGACGACAGGAACGCCGCTGATCCCGTGATCCGAGAGCAGTTTCGCGAGTTCTTTTACCGAAGCATCGGGCGAAATTGTAATAACGTCGGTGGTCATTATGTCGGCCGCACGCATCGCATTTGTCTCCCAACTGAGGGTTGAAATAATCTCGTAAGGTGCGTTCGAACGGTATCGACACCATTGCTGCCACGCGTTGACGCTCGTCAATTTCCAACAGATTTCTATTGAGGGCGATGGGCAGGTTACCATGCGGCCTTGACCAACTCGCCGACCCGGAAGCGAGGGCTGACACGACCAAGGTCCTCAAGACCCCTGATGTCGGGCGCCCGCGCCAGGGCGAGCTTTGCCGGTGCCAGCGGATCAAATCGAGGCCGCTGCCGGCGCGCGACTTCCTCGCGCAATTCCATGGCGAGGATCTGCCGCTGGCGGGCTTAGCGGGGGATGTGCCAAGCCCATCTTTGATCACGCGCACGCGCGGAAACCGATGTCACGGCTTCGGCCGGCGGTTTCGGCCTTAGTCACGCCGCGCAGACCCAGATAGACTACCGGCATCGACCCGGGGAAAGCGGCAAACCCGCCGATGATGTCTCGGGCAGCGCCCGCGGCACAGCTGGCTTCCAGCCCGACACCTTGATCCGCAGCCTGTGGGGCTTGTAGTGCTGCCTTGCTTGCGCCAATCGCGGTGCGGATTGCGGGCTATAGTTGGGTGGCGCGCTTCTACGCTGAGCGCGGGCCGCGCGCAGCCTGCTTGCTGGCGGCCTTTGGATGGGCTTCGATCTGACGACAGATCCTCGTTGCGTTTGGGCCGAAGCCAGCAGGAACGCACCGCGCCCGTTCGAGCGCCGGTGGAGAATTTGTTCCCCGAGCGGACCGAGCGTTCGCAGACTTCGCCGCTGGAGGAAGCCGGATTCGAACTCCTCGGGTTCGCCGGCTTTCGGTGACCCGCCGCCAAGCCTAGCCTCATCGGGCGACCCGAGGCGGGAGCGTAGTCAAGAGAACGGCGGAAACGGCGGCTAATTCTGATCCTTTTCCGCGATTGTGCGCGCAATGCGGTGCAGCCGCTATCCGATGCGAGCGTGGATGCGGCGCTGACGGCGATCGGCCGATTGGAAACGCTGGCCGATGCACGGGAGCTGATGGCGCCGTTTGCCGGTTAACACGAACGGCGAGGATCAAGCGATGGCGATCATAGACGTCCAGGTACACGCGTACGATCACAACGATGCGTGCTACGGAACGTAAATCAGCGTGCGGCCTTCACGTAGTTTTAACGCACACGAGTTCTGATATCGCTGCGAATGGGGGATGCCAACACGGAAGGGACTAGTCATGCGTCTACCTATCTTCGTATCGCTCGCTCTCGCTTCGGGCGTGGTTTCTTTTGCCGCGTCTGCGTGCGACACCCGCGCCGATTACGGTAATAAAATCAATCAGCTTCAAACTGAATATCAGGCGGCAGTCGGTCAGGCAGCTAACGCTTATGTTGAAAAAACCATGTACAGCGTTAGACCGCGCTATTCCAATCTGGTAGATTGGAGAAATTCTGTTAACCTTGCTTTGAACAGTTATACTCTGGGCACTCAACAGACGTACGACAATTACATGGTCAACGCCTGCGTGTGGTGGTAACCGAAAATCGTCTTCAAGGCCGAGTACATTCGACTTTCTCTGGTAGCAGAACCATAGGGGCCATAGAGAGTATAGGCTGCCTTGGATAGCCGATCGTCCCCTATGACCCCTATCCCTATCCCCGATCGCCCGTGTCTACCAACTGGGTGGTAGGAGAAGCCTATGCTGCGGGTGCCGTCGTAGCCCGAGAACACGATCGCCTTCTCGGAGCGGTATCTTCCATCGCGGGCCGGTTCATCGACGACCTCGGAAGCGCCAAACGACCCAGCGGCGTGCCGGTCGGGATGAATGATGACGTTCGAACAGCCGACCCTCGACGCGCTTTGGGAAGGGCGGGTGATGACGCTTGCCGTCGACGACGGGTTCTGCAAACCCGGCTCCCATTGCATGAATTGCGGCTCGCTGCGTGCGGACAAGGTGCCAAAATGTCCGGTCTGCGGCAGTGAGGCGATCGAGGCTGTGGTGGACGTAGTCGAGCTCGCGATCGAGCACGCACTCGGAGAAAAGTCAGCATTGGAAATCGTGCGCAGTAGCGCGGCTCGCAGCTTGATGACCTCTATCGGCCTAATGGCGGCTCTGCTACGTTGGTGAGATGTTTCCAGCGATCAATCTGGGCGCCTTAGAGCGCTATCGGGTCCCGGTGGAGTGGAAAGGAGAGCTCTCAGCCATCGACCCGCGGGACTGCGACGCCATACCCTTCCCCCGACCGGAAACCGAAGCTGTAACAGCGGACGGTATCGCCGAAATCGAACGCCTGCAGGAAGTTCTCTACGCGCAGGCCAAGTATGCGCTGCTGGTCGTCCTACAGGGTCCGGATACCAGCGGCAAGGATGGCACCATTCGGCGGATCTTCGGCCCGATCAACCCCGTCGGTGCGGTCGCGACCAGCTTTAAGAAGCCAACGCCTCACGAACTGGCGCATGATTTCTTGTGGCGGATCCACAAATCAGTGCCGCCGGCGGGGATGATCGGCATCTTCAACCGATCGCACTACGAGGATGTGCTGGTGCCCCGCGTGCATAGGCTGGCACGGACGGACCGGATCGAGGCGCGCTATCGCCAGATAAACGCCTTCGAGCAGCACCTCGTGGAGAATGACGTAACCATTATCAAGTTTTACCTGCACATCTCGAAGAAGGAGCAGAAAGCGCGGCTCGAGGCTCGCCTGCAGGACCCAACAAAGCGATGGAAGTTCAGCCCAGACGATCTCGCCGAACGCAAGCATTGGAGTGACTACATATCGGCATATGAGATCGCTCTGCAGCGCTGCAGTACACAGTGGGCGCCTTGGTTTATCGTCCCGGCGGACCATAAATGGTATCGCAACGCCGTCGTTGCCCGCATCGTTCGCACCACCCTCGAAGCATTGGACCTGACCTATCCGCCCGAAATGCGGGGGCTGGACAAAGTTCGTATCGACTAGCCCTCACGAGTCACTGGCGGCGCTCGTAGTTGAGGTGCCTTGTCGCAGTTGCCAACCGCCGGCGAGGACCGCGAGCGTCCCGCCGAAGATCAGCGCGTAGGCTACCAGCCACAGTCCCATTGCCCGCGTGTCGCTGGCACCGATAGCTGCTATCAAGGCACCCCAGCTTGCCGACACGACCCCGGCCAGCACGAGGATCCAACGACCCTCGCTCCCGGAGAGCCTAGGTGCCGCCGCGAGCAGGATCCCGCCAGTAATCATCGCCCAGGCGGTGGCGATCTGAACCAGGGGAACGGCGGCAACCGCCTGCCAGACGAGAACAGCGGCCGCAGCTGCGAGATTGACGGAGCCCTCGAGGATCAGCATCGGCCAGCGATATCCCCACCGCGGCGCTCGCATCCCCACCAGGATCGCAAACGCGCCGTCCGCTGCCACATAGGTCGCGAACAGAAAGACGAGCGGCGCGACAGCCCGAGGTGGCAGCGATAAAATGATGATTGCGAATAGGATCGCGGCCGCACCGCGAAGGCCAATGCCCCACCAATTGCGGGCCACGCCGGCGCTCATCCGGGCGCGATTAGATTTAGCCGCAAGCCGAACGTTACCTGAAATTGTCGGCGTAGCTCTTGATCCGAAAACTCCGCACCGGCGGAGGTTGAGCGACGTACTTCCAGCCGTGGCGCTCGGCGAAATCGATTGCGCTTTGGCGGTCGGGGAAGCGTAGCCGATAAAACGAAGTGAACGGGTTGCGGCTGGCCGTCCACCCCATCAGTGGCTCGATCTCCTTACGATCCCAAGGCTCAAATTCGAGAACCCATTCTGGCTGACGCCCCGCTAACACCGATTGCATTGCCGATGGCGCGGGTTGATAGATATAGGCGAGCGGCAGCCTACCATCGGTCGGCGCCAGGCTGCCGGGCAGCAATGGTTCTTCTTGCATGGGTTCAGAAGTCCACGCCATTGCCGGACGGCATTGCTGGAGCTGGCTTCTTCTCGGGAATTTCCGCGACCATCGCTTCGCTGGTGAGTACCATGCCCGCCACGGAAGCAGCGTCCTGCAGTGCGGTGCGCACGACCTTGGTCGGGTCGATGATACCCGCTTGGAGCATATCCTTGTACTCGTTGGCTTGGGCGTCGAAACCCCAGTTCACCTCGCCCTTTTCGAGCAGCTTTCCGACGACGATGCTGCCCTCGGCACCAGCATTTTCGGCAATCTGGCGCATCGGCGCCTTGAGGGCGTTGCGCACGATGTCGACGCCGACTTTCTGATCGCGGTTCTCGGTGTTGAGCCCGTTGATCGCGTTGGTGGCGTAAAGCAGCGCCGCGCCGCCACCGGCGACGACCCCCTCCTCGATAGCGGCTTTGGTGGCATGCACGGCGTCGTCGACTCGGTCCTTGCGCTCCTTGACCTCGACCTCGGTCGCGCCGCCGACGCGGATCACCGCGACGCCGCCGGCGAGCTTCGCCAAACGCTCCTGGAGCTTCTCCCGGTCGTAATCGGAGGTGGTGTCCTCGATCTGCTGCTTGATCTGCCGGATACGGGCTTGGATATCCTCCTTGTTGCCGGCGCCGTCGACAATCGTCGTGTTCTCGCGTTCGATCCGCACCCGCCGGGCACGGCCCAACATGTCGAGACGGACCTTGTCGAGCGCGATCCCGAGTTCCTCCGAGATGAGCTGGCCGCCGGTCACGACTGCGATGTCCTCGAGCATCGCCTTGCGGCGATCGCCGAACCCGGGCGCCTTGACCGCGGCCACTCTGAGCCCGCCGCGCAAGCGATTGACCACTAGGGTGGCGAGCACCTCGCCTTCGACGTCTTCGGCGATGATGACGAGCGGCCGACCCGATTGAATCACTTGCTCGAGAAGCGGCAGCAGGGGCTGCAAACTCGACAGCTTTTTCTCATGGATCAGAAGGTAGGGATCTTCAAACTCGGCGATCATCTTTTCGGCATTGGTAATAAAATACGGGCTGATATAACCGCGGTCGAACTGCATGCCCTCGACGACCTCGATCTCGGTCGCCAATGATTTGGCTTCTTCTACGGTGATCACCCCTTCATTGCCGACCTTCTGCATCGCTTGGGCCAGCATCCGTCCGATTTCGACGTCACCATTGGCGCTGACCGTGGCGATCTGAGCGATCTCCTCATTGGTCGCGACCTTCCGCGACCGCTTGCGCACATCATCGACTATGACGTCGACGGCCATGTCGACGCCGCGTTTCAAATCCATCGGGCTCATGCCGGCGACCACCGCTTTCGCGCCCTCATGGACAATCGCCTGCGCGAGAACCGTCGCAGTCGTGGTGCCGTCCCCGGCGAGCTCGCCGGTTTTGACGGCGACCTCCCTCAGCATCTGCGCGCCGATGTTTTCGAACCGATCGACGAGCTCGATTTCTTTCGCGACCGCAACTCCGTCCTTGCTGATCCGCGGAGCGCCATAGGATTTGTCGAGAAGGACATTGCGGCCCTTTGGTCCCAAGGTGACCTTGACCGCGTCTGCCAAAATATCGATCCCGCGCAGCATCTTCTCGCGCGCAGCGGTACCAAACCGAACTTCTTTCGCAGCCATGGCTTCAGCCCTCCATCACGCCGCTCTAGCTGAAGAATGCGCGTCTCCTTCGATCACGCCGAAGACGTCGGCTTCCTTCATGATCAGCCGGTCTTCGCCGTCGATTAGCACCTCAGTGCCGGACCATTTGCCAAACAAGACGCGGTCGCCGACCCGGACATCGAGCGGCCGAACCGCGCCGGTCTCGTCACGCGCACCGGGGCCGACTGCGAGCACCTCGCCCTCGATCGGCTTTTCCTTTGCAGTATCGGGAATGATGATGCCGCCCGGGGTCTTTTCTTCGGCTTCGATGCGCTTCACCAGAATTCGGTCATGCAGCGGTCTGAAATGCGCCATGCGTCGGTTCCTCTGACGTGATGTTGCAAAGATAAATGGGCGAATCCGGGTGGGCCAACATAGATGGCCGTCAATATTCGCACAAAGTTGACAGCAGAGCCGCCATACCGCGTCCGGCCCGACTTTACTCTACCTTTTGATGGCCGTGCGGATCGCCGTCGGCGAGATGCTCGGATAGAAAGAACACGTGCATCTCGTTTGTCCGTATTACATCGCTGACGATCAGATCGTTTGTCCCGTCATCGCCGTTCTGGTCCGCTTCCTTCGCCGCCCTGCGAGATTCGATTAGGATTTGTTCATGCGCATCGAGCAGTCGCGAGAGTTGCGCCGGCACCGATTCCCGCCCTTTTGGCGGGCGCGGGATTGAACTGGCCTCGGCTACATCGTGCGGCGCCGCAAGGGGGACACCGCCGAGCGAGGTGACGCGTTCGGCCAACTCGTCCATCAGCTCGACCTGCTCGGTATAGTGCTTATCGAAAAGCAGGTGCAGTTGAAAGCAGGTGCAGTTGATAGAAGGTTGCACCAGATACCTGCCAGTGATGCTTCTTGTATAGGTCACGGAGCACCATTGTGTCTGCCAGCAGCTGGTTCAGCGCGTCGGTGCTGGCCGCCCGTACGTTTTCACCAAGTCCGATCGGCACCGGATAGACCGTTCCAAACTCCTGGATGACATCGTCTCTCCCGAGCTGCCGCTTCCGGCTGTCCGCGATTCTCCTCAAAGCCATTGCGCTCTCCTATGAGGCAATTCGTCGACCGCTGTATGACGTCAAGATTCGCCGGCGTGGACGGGCTTGCATTGACGGTTATCAATTAATCGCAGGCCCTTGACGGATAGCCGATCCAGCGTGGCATGGACGGAAAATTAGAAAAACTGACAGCGGTCAAGGGAGCCACCGGCACTGCATGATAGGTGCGGATTGGAAGTATCGGCTCAATGCACATCCGAGGAGGTACCATGAGGCCCGACAGCGAAATCAAACGCGACGTTGAAGACGAGCTGCGATGGGAGCCGAACGTCGATCCGACCGACATTGCGGTAGCGGTAAAAAACGGGGTCGTCACCTTGACCGGGTTCGTTCGGAGCTATGCAGAGAAATTCACCGCAGAACGCGCAGTCAAGCGCGTGGCGGAGGTTGTCGGAGTGGCCAATGATCTCGAGGTGCGCTTGCCACAGACCGACGAGAGACCGGATCCTGAAATTGCTCGCGAAGTGGTCGCAAACCTCAAAATTTGGCTGCCCAGCTCGTGGGAGCACATCAAAGCGGTTGTCAAGAACGGCTGGGTGACCCTTGAGGGCGAGGTCGAGTGGAATTACCAGCGAGACTACGCGGAACGGGCGGTGCGTTGGATCAAAGGGGTGAAAGGCGTCAGCAACTTAATCCGCCTCCAGCCGCGGGTCGAACCGAAGCCGGTGGAAATCAAGCAGAAGATCGAGGAAGCATTCCGGCGCAGCGCGCTGGTCGATGCTAACCGTATCACAGTCGAGACGCATGGCGGCGACGTCGTCCTCAGAGGCACTGTGCGATCCTGGGCGGAACGCGAAGAGGCCGAACGCGCTGCCTGGCTGGCGCCAGGGGTCACCAGAGTGGACAACCGAATTGCGGTGAGCCCATAATTCAGAACGAAGTTGATCGGCGTCAAAGCCGAGCGAGTGCCGTAGTGCCAATATAATCCCCGTCGCGTCAGTAGCGCGATTCCTCCCGAACTCAAACCCCGCCCAGTGCCTCGGGCGGGGTTTTTTTCGGAACTGAGGTCTGGAGCAGCGTCGAAATTGGGTGCACGAACAAAATTGACGACCGTCAATGTGAAGGCGAATTACTGAATGCTACTGCAGCCCGGAACACGACGCAGAAAAGGAAACCCCATGAGGAAGGACGAACTACCTGGAGCTCTGCCCGCGAGCTTTCGTTATGCGGCTGCGCTCATCTCCGCGATGCTGATTTCCTCGTTGCCTATGCCCGTACTGTCGCAAGGAATCCAGCTCGTCGTCGTCGACGTGCACGAGGTTGCCGAAGGGTATCGTGCGAGCAAGCTGATCGGCAGCAGCGTCGTCAATGACCAGAACGAGAAGATCGGGACGATCGAGGACATCGTCATTGGAAAGGACAAAGTTCTCTTCGCACTACTGCAGGTCGGCGGATTTCTCCACATCGGCGGGCGTATGGTAGCGGTCCCCTTTCAGAGCCTCGTTCTCGACGAAAACGGCGCCAAGATCAAATTGCCGGGAGCGACGCAGGAGGCGCTGAAGAAATTGCCGGAGTTCAAATACGCCGGCTAGCTCCTCGTACGTTGCCGCCAACCGCAGTGTCGGCTCTCGCCATACAGGGCGCCGTTGGGTGGCAGACCGGCCAACACGGCGAGCCGTATCGCCTCCGCGAGTCGGCGGGTGCCGAGCCGTTCCAGCATGCGGGCGCGGTGCACCTCGACCGTGCGTACGCTGATCCCGAGATCGTAGGCGATCACTTTGCTGGGCCGCCCGGCCACGAGGGCGTCCAGCACCTGGCGCTCGCGCGGGCTGAGAGTGGCGATCCGCTCGACCGCCTCTGTCGCCGCCTCTCGATCTGCGAACCCCCGCCCGAAGTCTGCCAGCGCGGCTTCTATCGCGGCGATCAGGCGTTCGTCGTCGAACGGCTTTTCAATAAAATCGACCGCACCTGCTTTCATCGCTTGCACAGCGGTCGGTATATCCCCATGGCCGGTAATCACGACCACCGGCAGACGAAAGCCGAGGTGGTTGAGCTCGCCTTGCATCTCAAGGCCATTTATTTCCGGCATCAGGACGTCGAGCAGTACGCATCCCGCTGAGATGCCCGGCACGGCCTCGAGAAACGCGAGCGCCGATGCATAGGCGACGTGCTCGAACCCGGCAGAATAGAGCAGCCGCTCGAGTGATCGACGAACACCTGGATCATCATCCACGACATGGACAATGCGTTCAGCTTCCAACACTCGCACCCGTTGTTGGCGCGGCGCCAAGGTAAAGCGGAAGACCGTTCCGCCGCCGGGATTGGGTTCGCTTTTCAGGCGCCCACCATGCGCCTCCACGATCGAGCGGCAAATCGAGAGGCCGAGGCCCATGCCGCCGGGTTTTGTCGAAACAAACGGCTCGAACAGGTGATTGGCCACTGATTCAGTGAGGCCCGGCCCGCTGTCGGCAATGGCGATCTCGATAGTTTGCTCGTTGAGCTAAAGTCGTCCTCACCTCGAGCTCGCGGCGCGTGCCTGCGGTCATCGCCTCGATCGCATTACGCATCAGATTGACGAGCACCTGCTGAATCTGAACCCGGTCGGCAAATACCCGTTCCACGTTTGGATCAAATCGAAAAAATGACCGGACACCCGCCGCCTCTGCCCCAACTAACGCTAGGGTGCGGGCTTGTTCCACCATCTGTGCGACATTTTCGACCCGCCGCTCAGTCTCACCCTTGACCACGAAAGCTCGCAAGCGCCCGATGATCTGGCCGGCGCGGAGTATTTCGGCCGCCGCTTCGTCCATAACTTCCAGGGCCATTTCGATCTTGTGAGGTTCGCCGCTGGCAAGCAGGCGGCGGGCCGCGTTGACCGAATTGGCGGCGGCGGAGAGAGGCTGGTTCAACTCGTGTGCCAGCGTCGGGGCCATCTGGCCGACCTCGCTGAGCCGCGCGGCATGGAAAAGCTCCGATTGCAGTTCTTCAACCTCTGATCTGCGCGCTCGCCCTCGGCAATCTCGTCCTGCAGTTTGCGGTTTACCTCGTCGAGCTCGGCGGTTCGCTGGGCGACCCGTTGCTCCAGCGTTTCATTGAGCCGACGCAACTCGGCTTCGGCTCCTTGCCGATCGGTAATATCTCTGGCGATCTTCGAGGCACCGACAATCTGGCCACTGTCATCTCGGATCGGGGAGACGGTCAGCGAAATGGCGACTTGGCGGCCGTCCTTGTGACGCCGCACAGTCTCGTAATGCTGTATCCTTTCCCCCTTGCTTATCTGATCGAGGATAAGCTGCATCTCGTCTTCGCGGCCCGGCACGGCCAACAGAAAAACAAATTGCCCGATGACTTCCTCTGGCCGATACCCGAACATCGTTTCGGCGGCCTGATTCCAGGATGCAATCTTACCGCTCAAATCCGTGCAAATGATAGCGTCGTTCGAGGATTCAACGATGGCCGCGGGCGAGGGCCAATAATCGAGGCGACGAAGCATCGCCATTCGACCCCTCCGGCCGTCTTTCGAGCGCTGATGCGCTCACAAATGGCAAATACCAACCGTTTGATTTCACTAATCTGTGATGCATATTATCGTTAACCAGCGTTCCGTCAATGAGCTAGTCATTATCATAGATTAAGAATTAATAGTGGCATAAGCTTGCGTTCGTTGACTTCTAGCTTTAACTATCTATAGGTGGTTGGACGCTCTACTGGCGGCAGATCAGGAATAATAGGTCTACCGGCGGAGCATTTTTGTTGACGAAGATTAGTCTAGCAGTGTAAGTTTAACTGGCAAGCCGGCTGACACCCGCTGGCTGAGCCGAGGGCCGCGTGGGAGGCGCCGAGCACGGCCGATAACTGATCCAGTTTAATGATGTTGCTCCGGGCGCTGCTAAAACTCCGTTGCGCACCCGCTGGTAGCTCGGGGGGGATAATGAAAAGAGTGGAGGGGCCGATGATAGTGGACGAGCCGGGAATCCGCTCGTGGCCAAGTTCTCGCAATTCGCGCCGTTATCGGCCAAAGATGTCGGCTTGCTCGAGACGCTGTGCTTGCGCCGGAGGAACGTTTCCGCGCCGGTGCTAACATCGTGATCGAGGGTGAAACGCCGTGCCCGGCGTTTGTGGTCACTCACGGAATGGCGTGTCGTTTCGTCTGATGCCCGACGGAAGGCGACAGATCCTGGGACCATCCTGATACCGGGCGATTTTTTCGACCTGCACGGCTTTCTGCTCCGCGCGACGGATCACTCGGTCGCCGCCATCGGCCCGACGCGGATCGCCGCAATCGCGCGAGAGGCGGTAATCGAAATCATCGACAACCATCCCCGGATCGGCGCGGCTTTGTGGTGGAGCGCGATGCAGGAGAACGCCATGTTGCGGGAGCGCATTGTCGCGCTCGGGCGCCGCTCCGCGCGCGGGCGCGTGGCCTATATCCTCTGCGAGCTGGTTTGGCGGCAGCGGGCGATCGGCATCGCCGAGGACCATGCGATCCGCGTGCCGTTTACGCAGACGGATCTGGCGGACATGCTGGGTCTGACGCCGGTGCACACGAACCGCGTCCTGCAAGGATTCCGGCGGGACGGGCTGATCACGCTCGAACGGCGGCGGCTCACTCTGCTCGATCTCGAGAGCCTGCAAGCGATCTCCGGCCTCACAAGGATTATCTCAAGCTCGACAGCACGCCACCCGAGATCCTGCGGTATTTCGATGGCCTGAAACGCGACCGAGCTGGACTTGGCCGGCCCGAGAGCGTTTAGGTGCCCTTTCCCCAGTCATTCGTTGCGGCGGGGCCACGCCTTGAAGACAGCCTGTCGCGAGCTGTCTCGACTCTTGATGCGCAAAGACGGATGGGAGGTGCGGCTCATAGGCGGTGACGAATTGAGACGGTCATGCTTAGATTTGACGAGAACCAGTTCCGGTCAGGCTCTCAGACGCTTTGGGTCGTGCCGCCGAGGAGCGCCGATCTATAATTTAAACAGAGGTGTATCCGTGGCCGAGAGCCTCGAGTGTAGGCACATTTCGTTCGAATTTGCCGAAGAAATCGATCGCCTCTCCGATGCTGACGAGGTCGCGAATTCGATGCGACGGACCATGACCCCATTTGGCCTGGAGCTGTTTGGCTTTTTTGCCAGAGTTCCAGGTCCAGGCGAACGCCTCGATACGATGGTTTTGGCCAGGCAGACCCCCGAAATGGCCGAATGGCTCAAGATTTACGAAGACCGACGGTATGCTGGGGTCGATCCCATCATGCGCCGCTTGAGGCATGCGGTTATGCCCTTCGAGCATGGCGAGGTCCCCTACGATGCGGACTCACGAGCGGTCGAGCTCAAGCAGCGCAGAAGGGATTTCGGGTTCGCGAGCGGACTTTCGGTCCCGATCTTCGGTTCAAGTGGCAGGACTGGCTATGTGAGCTATGCGATCTTGAAGGGGCTGAAGCCGGACTTGCGAGCGCATGAAAGGCGAGCGTTCTATCTCATGACGATTTATGCAGCCGATCGGATCTGTCGTCTTCGCGCCGCGCAATCAGCGCAAAAGCCGGTCCTCACAAATCGTCAGCGAGAAGTGCTTACTTGGGCCGCCGCGGGCAAATCCGCGTGGGAAACGGGCGAAATACTCAACATCTCTACAAGGACTGTCGAGGAGCACGCCCAACAGGCATTAGAAAGGCTTGGGGCTGTAAACCGAACTCAGGCCGTCGCCATCGCCATCCGCGACCGCCTCATCGCCATTTGACACTGCGGACCCCGTAAAAGACCCAATATCATCCCATCCCGGAGCGTGAGAGCCTACGCGTTCGCCATACGGCGGTTAGGACGTTCGGGTCCCGATAACAAGAAGGCAGGAAGACAATGGCCACGACTGAAGCGATGGCCGGATTGGTATCACCAGAGGCTGATCGGGAAATACCGCTATTATATGTTCAATTAGTCGATTGGATCAGCGGGTATACCCATCCACCACCTTCCGCAGCATGGCTGGTCGGCGCGCAAGTGGCCAGAAGTGATCGACGGGCGCCATAACCCGCTGGTGGCCAAGCTCTCGCAATTCGCGCCGCTGTCCGACAAAGATGTCGGCCTGCTCAAGATGCTGTGTCTGCCTGAAGAACGCTTCGGCGCTGGTGCCAACATCGTGGTCGAGGGTGAAACCCCGCGCTCGGCGTTTGTTCTCACTCGGGGTATGGCGTGCCGCTACCGCCTGATACCCGACGGAAGGCGGCAGATCCTGACCATCCTGATACCCGGCGATTTCTTCGACCTGCACGGGTTCCTGCTGAAGGCCATGGACCACTCCGTCGCCGCCGTCGGCCCGACGCGGATCGCCGCAATCGGCCGTGAGGCGGTGATCGGTATCATCGCAAACCACCCCCGGATCGGCGCCGCTCTGTGGTGGAGCGCGATGCAAGAGGAGGCAATGTTGCGGGAGCGCATTGTCGCGCTCGGGCGCCGCACTGCGCGCGGGCGCGTGGCCTACTTTCTCTGCGAGCTGGTTTGGCGGCAGCGGGCGATCGGCATCGCCGAGGACCACACGGTCCGCGTGCCTTTTACGCAGACGGATCTGGCCGACATCCTCGGCCTCACCCCCGTGCACACCAACCGCGTGCTGCAAGGGTTCCGGCGGGACGAGCTGATCGCGCTTGATCGGCGACGACTCACTCTGCTCAACATCGAGCGCCTGCAAGCGATTTCCGGCCTCACGAAAGATTATCTCAAGCTCAACAGCACGCCGCCCGAGGTCCTGCGGTATTTTGATGGCCTGGAACGCGACCGCGCTGACTTGGCGCGCCATGAAAGCGCTTAGATCAGCCGGCATCGTGGCTCAGTCAGCATCGCAGCGCCTTCATGCGCTGTCTGTATGTCGCGCTCGATACGTGCGAGGTAGCCGAAGTAGAATCTCGCGAAGTCGTCGCTTTTTTATCAGCTTGCGTCCTATTCCGGCCTATCGATCGAGGCCGGAATCCATGCCCACCCATAGGCACCGGCCAATCACCGCAACCGAGCTGTCGAAATAGCCGTTACCCAGCCCGGTAAGGTCTGAAAAATTTCTCGATAAATAACATCCAAACGGGCTTTACTGGCACCGAATTGATCAAGGTTAATGCATGCCCTCTCACTGTAGCTCTACACTCCTCATAATCGAGGAGTGGACATGCAAACGATCGCGATCAGAGTGCGCGCAATGGACCTTTCTGCTGAAATGGCCACGATGCGCAAATGGCTCGACGAACATAGGTGTGAGCCGTCGAATTTCACATTTCGCCGATTCGGGAATATAATCTCGATCTATACCGTGTTTGACAAAGATGCTGATGGTGAGGCGTTCAAAGCGCGCTTCTACGGTCGGCCGCAAGGACCGGAACCGGATTCCGTCACTGAAGATCTGGAGCAGGTGCTCGCCGAAAATACCCGCTAGCGAGATGGCAACCAACCCGAGCTAGTCGGTCCAATTCTCACGGCTGATCCCCGGCCGCAAATGCCTCGGAAGCTGCAATGGTCATTCCGGGGCCGTCCGAAGGGCGGAGCCGGGAACCCATACACACCGGCCTCTGGAAAATGGTTTCCGGGGTTGCCGCTGCACTGGCGCCGCGGAATGACCGCTGTCGATGAGCTCTGTCAGAAGTGCACCATTAGCCCGCGCCATGCCGGGCCAAGCGGGAACAGAGCCTAGCACGCGTCAAGACGAGCAGTCGCGGATCTCGGCGCAGTAGTCTACCGGCTAACCTACGTATTATAATTATCACCGCTAATCTTGGTTTGGCTCGCCGCCGGTCCCGTCGCGGGCCGCTGCCGCTGCTGTGGCGTTCGGGCTGCGTCCCAGTACCCCGAAGGATTGCGACTTCATTCCGGTGACCGCGATCTCGAATCCCTCAGCCGCCAATCCGCGCTTGAGCAATTCGCGAACCGCCGCGGCCCGGCTCGGCATGCGGCTCTGGAACCGGAAATCGTCGACGGCCGTCAATTCTTCCGGGCTGAGCATGATCTGGAGCCGCTCCGGTCTCATCAGGTCTTCCGCCATGCCGCGCTCCTCCTCGCCAGTTGCTTACTCATTTATATAGTTCGCCGTGCTCAGCTAATTCAACGCTCTTCGCACGAAAGATGCTAAAGGTGGTATATGCTTCCTCGATGGCAGAAAACAACTCGGCATGCGTTTGTGTAAAGTGGCTCGTCACTCATTCTTAGCTAAATACTTAAATGAATTCAAGTAGTTAAAAGGCTAGAAGAATTGCTTCGGCGGTTTTAACGAGGTAGATTGGCAGGTGAACGGTGCCCCGCATCCGGTGCGATCACCGACTGTCAACTCTTGCACGGAACTAGTTATGCGATCCCCTCAGCCCCACTGCGAAGTCGCCCTGATGCTCTGCGAGAGCCTCATTCATCTGCTTGTCGAGGAAGGCGTGCTCACTAAGGCGAAGGCGATCGAGGCCATCGAGACAGTCGCCGAGCTGACGCACGAGATCGCTGAGAGCGCCCCCTCGGTCACCAGCCAAATCGCGGTGGATCTCGTCGAAGACCTCGCCGCGAGCTTCGCTCTTCAAAACTCCGCGCCGTCGAACGCCAATCTGGAGTCGGTGGCTTCCGCGCGTTCTCTGCGTCGCAATTGTGAATCGCGGCCTGCGGTCTCGGAAAGTCCAATATCGGAAAGCCTGGGGGACGCAAACAGGATAACCAAATTATTGCCTTATTGACATCGTACAATAAACCTATGACGTTTTGAGAATGAGCCTAGACGCGTCGACGCAAATGCGGTTCTACCACCGAAGGCGTTCACACCCGCCGCAGGGAGGGATATTCAATCTCCAGGCGAAATTTTCGCTGTAGATTCACTGCAGATGCAGCCACGAGCAGTTGCGTGCACAACCGTTGATATCAGATCACCCCGCAGGGGGGCCAAAGCTACGCGCCAGATGCTGCCGTCCCATCCCAAGCGCCGGCGCGCTACGGGTTGGAATGCAAAGCTCTTCGCGATCGCTTCGATGAGATCGGTCTCGATGCTGTTCGCGATCGATGGGTTCCCGGCCTCCGCCATCTCGCGCGTCAAATCTGCGACGCCCTCGATGGCCTCCATAGCCTTTGCCTTCGTGATGACCCCTTCCTCCACGAGCAGATGGAAGAGGCTCTCGCACAGCATCAGGGCGACACGGCCTTGCGGATCGGACATTCGGCACACCATTCCAAGAAAACGTTTCACACGCCCGCTATATTTCTTGTCGAACGGCTGTTGAATTGGCCAAACAGGCACTATTTCTCGATTGCCAGACATGGGTCTGGAGGTGGTTGTGCAGACGCTCTTTTCGACGAACAATGTTCACCCGCGAGATCGTTTTGATTGCTGGCACAGCATTGCCTGCAAGACTGTCGTCAACCATGATTCCAGACCTGAATGTCGGGCGACGTTCGAAGCCGAGCTTCAGTGGGGAACTTTGGGCGGCCTCGAGCTTGTCCTTTTCGAGAATTCGCCAATGGACATTTCAAACAATCGTGCAACGGCCGACCAGCTTTTCGTTTGTCGGCAAATGGCCGGAGAGGTCGTGTTGAAGCAGAGCAGTCGCGAGGTCGCTCTGGAAGCAGGCGACATTACGGTGCTCGATCCGCTGTTGCCCTACGCCGGAAGGTTTTTCTCGGGTTCGAAGCTGCTCGTTCTCAAAATTCCACGCCGCCTGCTCGAGGCACGCACCGGCAAGACGCGACAGATGATCGCCCGCCGCATCCGACCAATCGCAGCTGAAAGCAGTTTAGCGTCAAGCTTTCTAGCGATGCTGCCGACCCATGCCGGCAATTTGGGCGCCGCGGCCGAGGAGATCGTCGCGGATCAGGCGCTCGACCTGATTGCGGTGTCGTTTGCAAACGCGATGGAGAGCAAGCCGCGTGTTTCATCCGCCCGGTCGCTTGCTTTGGTGAACCTCCGCGCAGCGGTTGAAGCGCGACTTGCCGACCCCGCTCTCGACCCGGAAACAGTATCTACTGCTACCGGAATCAGTGTGCGATACGCGAATGCCGTGCTTGCGCAAGAGGGTACATCGATTACGCGTCTCATTCAAACAAGACGTCTGGTCCGCTGCCGGCAGGCGCTGGAAGACCCATCGCAAGGCCACCGGACTATCAGCGAAATTGCCTATGGTTGGGGATTTTCCGACATGACCCACTTCGGCCGGCGGTTCAGGGCGGCCTTCGGTTCATCACCCAGGGATTATCGCAGGCGCAGTTGTGAGCGGTAGGAAACGTCAGGCGTCCGCCAAATACCGGTGGACAGAGGCAATCGTCCTAGCGCCTTCGCCGACCGCTGACGCGCACCGCTTTATCGACCCAGCTCTAACGTCACCAGCGGCGAATACCCCTGGCAAGCTCGTTTCCATGTCGAAGGGGTCCCGATCGAGTGTCCAGTTCTTGGGGCGCTTGCCATTCTTCGGCAGATCGGGCCCGGTGATTATGTAACCCTGACTGTCGCATACAACGCCCGCTTCCGCTGCCCATTGCGTCTGCGGCACGCCGCCTAGGCAGAGAAAGAGCCAATTGGTTTGCGCTGTCCATTCCTTGCCGGTCTTGTTGTTTCTGATAGTGATCGTCTGCAAGGTGGGGTCTCCGTGCAGCGCCGTGACCTCAGTGTTCGACAGCACATCGATCTTTGGCTCGTCGCGGATCCGATTGATCAGATAATCGGACATGAAAGCCTTCAGCGAATCCTCGCGCACCACCATGTTCACCCGCGCCGCATAGCGGGCGAAATGCAGCGCCGCCTGCCCGGCGGAATTGCCGCCGCCGACCAGATACACCTCCTGGCGACTGCACAGCATAGCCTCGCTGGCGCCGGCGCCGTAATAGACGCCGGCTCCGAACAAACGGTCCTCGTTCGGTAGGCCGAGTTTGCGGTAATCGACCCCCGTGGCGCAAACCGAGGCGCGAGCGATGATCTTTGTGCCATCCTTGAGACAGCCGACTCCCTTGCCGGCGACGATTTCACCGCGGACACCGGCGCGGGCGACGAGAATTTCCGCGCCGAACCGGCATGCCTGCTCGCGGGCCCGCTCGGCGAGGTCCGCGCCGCTGATGCCTCGCGGAAAGCCCAGATAATTCTCGATCTTCGGACTGCTGCCGGCCTGTCCACCGACCGCATAACGTTCAATTACGACGGTTTTCAGCCCCTCCGAAGCGCCATTGACAGCCGCGCTCAACCCAGCCGGCCCGGCCCCATAGATCGCCAGGTCGTACTCTTCTCGCGAGGGGTTCTTATACCAGCCCAGTTTTTCGAGCACTTGACGAACTGTCGCGCGCTCTATGCGTGTGCCGTCGGGGAATTCGCACACGGGCAGTCTCTGATCGTCGCGCCCCGACAGCTGCGCCTCGCCGCGTGCCTGCTCGTCACTGGCGAGATCGATCCATTGGAACGGCACGTCGCTGCGATGCAGAAAATCGCGGATATTGTAGCAAGCCGATGACCCACGCGTACCATAGACCTTGATGACGGGTTGAGTTGGGTTTTCCATCGCTATAGATGAGCTCCCAGGCGGCGGGTTCATTGCGCGGCTTGGCGGTGCGCTTCGAGCTCTTCGTTGCTCGATGTCCGCTGCAGCAGGAGGCCGAGCGGGCTGGCGGTGACGCGGACCGTGTCGCCGTCGCGGATCTCGCCGGCGAGGATCTTCTCGGCGAGCGGGTTCTGCAATTCGCGCTGGATCACCCGCTTCAGCGGCCGCGCGCCGTAGACCGGGTCGTAGCCGGCATTGGCGAGCCATTTCTTGGCCTCGGCGTCGATGTCGAGCGAGACCTTGCGGTCCTCGAGCAGCTTTTCCAATTGCGCCAATTGGATGTCGACAATACCGACCATGTCGTCGCGCGAGAGGCGCCGGAACAACAGGATCTCGTCGAGGCGGTTGAGGAACTCCGGGCGGAAGGCGGCGCGCACCGCCTCCATGACCTGGCCGCGCACCGCGTCGACCATCTGGCCTTCCGGCAGGCTCGCGAGGTGCTCGCTGCCGAGGTTCGATGTCAGCACGATCAATGTATTGCGGAAATCGACCGTGCGGCCCTGGCCGTCGGTCAGGCGGCCATCATCGAGCACCTGCAAGAGGACGTTGAACACGTCCGGGTGGGCCTTCTCGACCTCGTCGAACAGGATCACCTGGTAGGGCCGCCGCCGCACCGCCTCGGTCAGGCTGCCGCCCTCCTCGTACCCGACATAACCCGGCGGGGCGCCGATCAGCCGCGCGACCGAGTGCTTCTCCATGTATTCCGACATGTCGATGCGCACCATCGCGCGCTCGTCGTCGAACAGAAACTCGGCGAGCGCCTTGGTCAATTCGGTCTTGCCGACGCCGGTCGGCCCGAGGAACAGGAACGAGCCGATCGGCCGGTTCGGGTCCTGCAAGCCGGCGCGCGCCCGGCGCACCGCCTGCGAGACCGCGGCGATCGCCTCGTCCTGGCCGACGACGCGGGCTTTGAGGGCGTCTTCCATGTGCAACAGCTTGCCGCGCTCGCCTTCGAGCATCTTTTCGACCGGCACGCCGGTCCAGCGCGAGACGACCGCGGCAATCTGCTCGGGGCTAACCGCCTCCTCGCCCATCATGCTGCGCCCTTCCTTGGTCTCCGCCTCGGCCAGTCGCTTTTCGAGGTCGGGGATGATGCCGTAGGCGAGCTCGCCGGCCCGCGTCCAGTCGCCGCGGCGCTGCACCTGCTCCAATTCGATGCGCGCCTGCTCCAATTGCTCCTTCAATTTTTGGGCGCCGGCGAGCTTCTGCTTCTCGGCCTGCCACTGCGCGGTCAATTCGGCCGATTGTTGTTCGAGCTGGGTCAATTCCTGTTCGAGCCGCTGCAAGCGCTCGCGCGAGGCGGGGTCGGTCTCCCTCTTCAACGCCTCGCGCTCGATCTTCAACTGCACGATGCGGCGGTCGAGCTCGTCCAATTCCTCGGGCTTCGAATCGATCGTCATGCGCAGACGCGCCGAGGCCTCGTCCATCAGGTCGATCGCCTTGTCGGGCAGGAAGCGGTCGGTGATGTAGCGGTTGGCGAGGGTCGCCGCGGCGACGATCGCGCCGTCGGTGATGCGCACGCCGTGGTGCAATTCGTATTTTTCCTTGATGCCGCGCAGGATCGAGATCGTGTCCTCGACCGACGGCTCGCCGACATAGATCGGCTGGAAGCGGCGCTCGAGCGCGGCGTCCTTCTCGATGTTCTTGCGGTATTCATCGAGTGTCGTCGCGCCGACGCAGTGCAGTTCGCCGCGCGCCAGCGCCGGCTTCAGCATATTGGAGGCGTCCATCGCGCCTTCCGCCTTGCCCGCCCCGACCAAGGTGTGCAATTCGTCGATGAACAGAATAATTCCCTCGGCGCCCGAGGTGACCTCCTGCAATACCGCCTTCAAGCGCTCCTCAAACTCGCCGCGGTATTTGCTGCCGGCCAAGAGCGAGCCGAGATCGAGCGCCAACAATTTCTTGTTTTTGAGGCTCTCCGGCACGTCGCCATTGACGATGCGCTGCGCCAGCCCCTCGACGATCGCCGTCTTGCCGACCCCGGGCTCGCCGATCAGCACCGGATTGTTCTTGGTGCGGCGCGACAATACCTGGATCGTGCGGCGGATCTCCTCGTCGCGTCCGATGACCGGGTCGAGCTTGCCTTCGCGCGCCGCCTCGGTCAGGTCGCGGGTGTACTTCTTCAACGCGTCGTAGCCCTCCTCGGCCGAGGCGCTGTCGGCCTTGCGGCCCTTGCGCACGTCTTCGATCGCCCGGTTGAGGCTCTGCGGATCGACCCGCGCCGCTGCCAGCGCCTTGGCCGCGCCGGTCCCGGCAGCCGCCGCCAGCGCGAGCAACAGCCGCTCGACCGTCACAAAGCTGTCGCCGGCGCGCTGCGCCAATTGCTCGGCCTGCTCGAAGACCCGCGCCAATTCGGGTGACATGTAGACTTGCCCCGCTCCCGACCCTTCGACCTTCGGCAGCCGGTCGAGCTCCGCATCAATGGCGGTAAGCGCCGCTTTCGGATCCCCGCCGCCGGCGCGGATCAGGTTGGCGCACAGCCCTTCGGGATCCTCGAGCAAGACCTTCAACAGATGCTCGGGGGTCAGCCGCTGATGACCTCGGCGCAATGCCATGGTTTGCGCCGATTGCAGGAACCCTTTCGCGCGGTCGGTGTATTTCTCGAACTCCATGATCAATAATCCGCGTCTGAGAACACTTGTGAGAAAAGATGTTCACGCCGATCGGCGGAACGACTGTCGGTCGTTCCGCACCTGAAGGCCTCCGATCGACGCCAATGCTATACGGCTATCGTAATATGATTTACCACCCTGGTAACACCAGGCGCCTTCCAGGCTGCGCGTTCGGCCTCTTGACGTTCCGCCCAGGACCGCACAGAGCCTTTGAGAATGACCTCACCACCATTCGTTTCGACGGTGATTTCGGCTCGCGTCTATCTCGGCGCTGCGGCGAAACGCCTCCTCGATCTTGTGCTTGATCTCGGTCGGCGCGACACTGGGCTCGAGCTGGATCGTGTTGATCACGCCTCTGACGCCTTTGATACGGCGAACCGCCCGTTCTGCGTCCTCGCGCTGATGATTCCACTTTGCGTGCCCTTCAAGGGTCACCCATCCCTTGTCGACGACAACCCTGATCTGCTCCCACGAGAACGGTAAGTAAGCCTTTATCGCCGCGACGGCTTCTCGGGCAATCTCGGGATCGGTCCGCTCGTCCGCGGCGGAGAGGCGCACCTCCAAATCGTTGGCCAACCCGACCACGCCGGCTACGCGCTTTGCAGCGGCTTCGGCATCGAGCTTTTCCGAATAGCTGCGGACGAAACCGGTCAGTGTGACCACCCCGCTCTTGACGGCCACGGCAATGTCGGTGGCGTCGACGATCGGATCCGATTGAAGCTCTGCCTCGACATCCCGTTCGATTTCGCTATCGGACTTCATTTCACCTCCTTCTCGCTTTCGGCTGTTGAGCCGCTTCTACGCCCGATCCTGACGTTCGGCGTCTCCGGAAACCTTGATGATCGTCAAATTCGCGCGATCCCACTCGAATTTGATCGTTCTCAAGGCGCCCTTCGCGGCTCGGTTTTTCAATTCGGCCTCGCGTTGGGACGGGCCGGAGGAGGCGGGTCCGCGCGAGCGAGGAGATTGGGCCACCATGATAAACAGAGGACTGGCCGGGGGGCTTTGCTCGCCGAACTACTGCATCGGTCCTGGCAGCGACGGTCACAATAACGGGACGGCTGAGCCTGAAGGCAAATCGCAAGGGCGGGATCTCCTGCGGGCTGTCGATTTTTACGCTTCCATTCTCGCAATGGCGACACACGATTTACGCCAGCCGCTACAGGTTATTATCAGCGCTCTCGAGCTGCTCGCCCGACGGATCACCGAGAAACCCGAGCGCGAGCATCTGGATCGCGGTGCGGAAGCGAGCGCCCAGTTGACGGAGAAGCTGGAGCAGCTGACAGATGCCTTGCATCTTTACCGGCGCTCCGGCCGGATTGAACCGCAGCCTGTTCGGTTAAAGCTTATTTTCGACCGCCTCGGTTTACAGCTCAATGGGCTGGCGCAGCGCAAAGGGATCGATTTCCGCGCGCTCCCGACACGCACAGTGATCATGAGCCAGCCCGTGCTGCTCGATGGCATTCTGCGAAATCTCGCGCGCAACGCGCTCGATCACACATCGGCAGGTGGGCGAGTTCTTGTCGGCTGCAGACGGCGGGCAGCAATAGTTCGGATCGAGGTTCATGATACTGGCGATGGAATCCCGCAGGGCGAGCTGCAAAGCATATTCGAGCCATTTTTCCGAATCGATACTGCGCGTTCCGAGGGCCTCGGGCTTGGGTTGTTCATTGTCAGGCAGGCGGCCGAATGCCTCGGACATTGGATTGAAGTTCGGTCGGCAATAGGCCATGGTTCGTGTTTTAGCGTCGTGGCGCGCACTGCATCGTTTGATCAAGGCCAACCGAGATGACATTGCGAAAGCTAGACAAATCTGAATGGCACGCCTACTGCGACCGGCTTTCGAGAGATTTGGTTGGCAGTCGTTCACGATCTGCCACCGTGTCTCTCGCCGTCAACCATGAGGTTATCACGCAATGGGTGCGGCTGTTCGGGATCGCCTACGAGCCCGAAAAGGACCTTTTCGAGATCGTACTCCAGGATCTTGAGCATTGGGTTCAACACCCACAAACGTTTTACGTGGACGAGGGACCAAAAGGGGTGGCCGGGCTCGAGATCATCGATGCTCAGGGTCTGCGACACACTTTATCGCTATTCCAGTCGATCAGATTTACCCGGATGACCAAGGAATAGTGGGGCTGAGTCGGGCCGACCCGTTGATTAGCGGTTCCGCCCCGCATTGAATCGCCCTCCGGTATTAGGCGATCGGTCGGAATAGCCGGTTCTAAGTTACGTAATTCTCCCAAATTTTCCTGGCCCACGACCGACGGCCATTTTCTCCTCTAAAAGCAAAGTTCGATGGCTGCTGATGATGTGGCGCGCGAGAGGGGAAGAGCATGATCATCCGGAACTCGTCGAATGTCCGCGTCAATGAGCCGATTTGGACACATCAGTGTGACGCGACCCCAAAAATCGCTTGGGGTGGGTTGGATTCTCTCGGCGTGCGAACGCGATACGCTCGCAACCAGGAGGTCTATAAAGAATGCAGCCCGGTAGAGTGCTGGTACCGGGTTGAATTCGGCGCCGCGCGTCGGTTTTCGACGAGGGCAGATGGCAAACGGCAAATTGTCGACCTGCTCCTTCCGGCCGACGTTTTCGGCTTTGGTGCGCACGGCAGACACTACTTCGCCGTGGAGGCGATCCTCGAAGGTACTGTCATCACCCGCTACCCGCGATGTCGCCTCGAGGCTCTTGCCGAGTCAGACCCCCGCGTCGCCCGAGAGCTCCGCGAGGCCACCTGCGAAGCGATGTCGCGTCTGCATGCGTTGATTCTCAATCTCGGGCGGACGACTGCCGAGGAGAAGGTTGGGCACTTCCTGGTCAAGATCGCTGAGCGATTATCGGGCGGTCCTGCCGCTTACGTTGAGCTGCCATTATCTCGCGAGGAGGTAGCCGATTATCTCGCACTTTCAGTGGAGACGGTGAGCCGTGCTCTCACTCAGCTGAAACGCCGCGGTGTGATCCGGCTGACCGGAACCCGACAGATCAAAATCCTCGACCGCAATTCGCTTGCTGGAGCAGGAGATGACTGCTTGGCGATCATCGACGGACCACACTCGACGGACCCGTACCATGCGCGTCGGCTCGTGTACTCCGATTACTGTTGAGAGCCGGTCTAGAGGCCCGAATTCTTCGCTGTGGCCAACGATAACGCGGGGGGGCCGCGCGGTGTTGGGATAGTCGGCTGAGGTGCCAGAGAACCAAGGCGGCGACGAAACTCGCGGTCCGCCCGCTAAGGGCGGGGCCGATCTCGACGCACGCCCTCGGATCGAGCATCGCGTCGAGCGGGTCACACCCGAAGACCGACGGCGGCTACATGCCCCCGAGACCAACGAGGGAGAACTGGAGGCCGAACCGCCAGAAGCGCGAATCCGGGGCCGCCGCACGCTGGCCCGGGCCGCTGGAGGGAGCCGAAAGCGATGACTGGGGTCGCCATCGTCATCCCCATGCTGAACGAGGCGGCGGGACTGCCGCGGCTATTGCGCTCGCTCGCCGCGCTCGAGCCGCCGCCGGCGGAGGTGCTGGCGGTGGATCGCGGCAGCGCCGACGCCTCCGTCGCCATCGCGGAGGCGGCCGAGCTGCTTGTCGTCCGGCACGAGACCCGTGGCCGGGCGGCGGCGATCAACCGTGGCGTGCAGGAAGCCACGGCACCGATCATCTGCGTGCTGCACGCCGACACCTTGCTGCCCGACGACGCGGTTGCCGTGATGCGCAGGGTGCTCGCGGATCCCGGGACCGCCTTGGCCGGCTTCCCCCCTGCTCAGCGGGCCCGACCAGGTCCGTGGGGGGCCAGCTTCCACAACTGGATCAAGACCTGGTACGCGCCACTGCTGTTCCGGCCGCAACTCTTCCTGCGCGGCGTGCGGCTGCTATTCGGCGACCACGCCATGTTCTTCCGCCGCGCCGATTTCCTGGCCGTCGGCGGCTGCGACCCCACGCTGCTGGTCATGGAGGAGGCGGATTTGTGCATCCGCTTCCACCGGCTCGGCCGAACCCGCCTCGTCAACCGCGTGGTGATCACCCTCCGATCACCGGGTCGCCGCCTGGGGCGCGCTGCGGGCGAACTGGATCTACCTCAAGGTCGGAGCACGCTGGGGGCTCGGCTTTCGCAAAGGGCTGGAGCGGCACTACCCCGACGTGCGCTGAACCGTTCGCCCGCGCAGATAGCCTGTGGCGATGCCGTAGTCGATCAGCCGTCGCAGAAAGGCCTGATCGTGGCGCGGACACGTGCGTCCGCTCAGCGCCCGCAGATTCGCGTCCGGGAACCAGGGGTCACGCTGAAGGTAGCTGGCGTCGAGAGAACGTCACGCGCCGGTCGAGGGTCTGCTCCGCGCGGGTCAGCCGGGCCCATTCGAAGGTTTCGGGCGGCACGAAGCGCGGCAAGTGCAGGTGCTGATAGCCCAGCGCCAGGGTCCGCTCCTCGAAGACTCGGGACCATTTTTGACAAATCGAAGGGTGTGGCGCGACCTCGCCAGTGCGCAGCACGGCGGACCACGCCGCAAGCGCTGTCCCTCGCGCGCGAGGGGATAAAAACTCCGGCGAAATGCGCTGGCACCGACGGCTTGCAGGGTTCATCGTCACGTTGGCGCTCACCGGGCGCACCCCCGTGGCAGTCGGGCCGGGACAGACGCCGAACGCGCCTTATCAGCAGCAAGGCGATCCTCGCGACACTAGCGGAATGCACTGACCGGAGGGCCGGACCATGAGCCCCAGCTCGAAGCCTGGGCCGGCCGTCCCGTTGGTGCTAGGGCCGCCCAGGGTGTCGCCTGCGGAACAGGTTCAGTTTTTCCCGGCGTCTAAACCGGCCACGGGAACCGCACTAGATATTTCGTTACCCTCGATCAGAAATACGCGGCCGCTCGATGTTGACAGTCGGACTTTCAACGTCTCCTGATAGTCATCGGACTGATACCATCGTCTGGCCGCATCGGCGGTCGGAAATTCGATGATAAAGATTCGTTCCGGCATTGGATCGCCTTCCAGAAGATCGATCTTGCCGCCACCCGCGACGACGCGCCCTCCAAAGCGGGCAATTGTCGCCAGCGCGCGCGGCAAATGAGCCTGATAGGAAGCAGAGTCGCTTACGCGGATATCGCCGACGATGTAGGTGGGCATGGCTGCCTCCTGGCTAATAGCAGCGTTCCAGGCTGATCTATCCGTTTGTCGCAAAATACCGCGCCGCCCGCAAACGGCCCAACCTTGAAGAAGAGTGAGGAAGGGAGGATTTTGGGTTAATCTCGGCGCGAAAGTTAGGTGTTGGGTCCCACCGATGACCGCCACTCGCCGTCTCACCGCGATCCTCGCCGCCGACGTGGCGGGGTATTCGCGCCTGATGGGGGCAGATGAAGAGGGTACGCACGAACGGCTGATGGCGCACCTTCGGGAGCTGACCGAGCCGAAGATCGCCGAGTACCGGGGCGGGTGGTGAAGAACACCGCTCCCTGCGCTAGTATGATAGGCATCGAACGTTCCGCGTCGGAATAGATCGATGCGAGCATGCCGTCGGCGGCCGATAGTCGCGGAAAGAAGCGAACGGGGCGCAGCTACGCGGGCGCTGGCACCGGACCCGGTAACTCGTGCGCCGTCAGCCGCGTCACTGTGGCGTGAACACGCAACTCAGCGGACTACCGCAGCAGCAACTCATCGGCCTGCTCCTGCTTCCTGTCCGCCGATCCGTGCGCGCGCGGCCTCCACCTGCTCCAACAGCATGTGGTTGCGCGCGACGTTCCGAGAGAACGCGACCGGCTGGAGGAACCGAAAGTTCGCAAACTCCCCGCTGGAGAGGGATGGATTCGAACTTGTATGGGGCTTTTCCCTGTCAAGTGGTTGTTTTCGATTTATTGCCAGTTCTTTGTTCGGAGCGGGAGGGGCCGTTCTTCATCCCGTCGCCTGCGATCAGGTTTCCCGGAGCGCGCGGAAGCGGTCAAGGGACCGAAATGCTAGCAAAGCTTGGCGGCTTGCCGCCTAGCGGCGCTGGTGTTTCGCAGCGCCTTGACGGCTGAGCACGCGGAGGGACGATGAACCGGGAGATGGGGCTTTCTCTGCGAAGCTGGGTGTCTGACATTGCTATTCTGCCTATGATCCGAGGGAGCTCGCCATTGGGGCGTATCCTCACGCCGCAAACTTGTATTCGGTAGGTTGGTTGAGATCCTGACCATGATGCAGTCATGCGCATCGGCGGCGAAGCTCCAAGCGGCGGGGCCAATCTTTCAGTCGGCATCAGAGCCAATTCGAATCACGGCTTCCCGCCACTCGGATCGTCAATTCGGCAGTGCGCTGAAAGCCAGCGCGAGCGCCGAATAGCTCCGTGGTATTGCTCGTTCCGGTAAACCCCTTTCAGCCCGCTGGACGTAAGACGACACCTTCCAGCGTCTCGCCAGTATTGACAAAGCGCCAGAGTGCGATGAGTAGTTTGCGGGCAAGTGCGACGATCATCGTTTTGCGCGTGCCGGCACGGCGATCGGCAGTGCGGGCCTGGTACCATCGCGCCAGTGCGCTGTCCTTTTGAAACCGCAGAAAGCGCCAGGCGAGTGGGATCATCCCGCGGCGGACCCGGGCATTGCCGGCTTTGGCGAGCCCTTGTTCCCGCCGCTTGGCGCCGCTCTCGTCGGGCGCACCCGTCAGGCCGGCGTAGCGCGCCACAGCTCGGCGGTCACGCAGTGGCCGCGACAGCACTTCATTGACGAGCATATCTGCCGTTTCAGTGCCGATGCCGACAACCCGAGCCAGCAGTCGAACCATGGCGTGCGGCCTGCTTTCAGGCTGTTCTTCTAATCGCTGTCGACGAGCCTCCTCGACTTGCTTGATCTGGCTGATCACCAAACCGAGCCGCGCGATGTCGCGCTCCAGTTCGGCTGCGACATTTGGCGGCAGCGGCGAGCCCTCCGGGGTATATAAGGCGGCCAGATGCTCCGCTGCGTTGCGCAGGGTTGGTTTGAAGTTACGAATGCCGAGCCGGGCCAGCGCTCCCTTCATGCGGTTCACAAGCCGGGTGCGTTCCTTGACCAGGCACTCGCGCTCCCGATTGGGCCGCTTGGCGTCCTCCTCGGCAAGCGTCGGCACGCGCACCATGCTGCAATGGCCCCGTTCCCCTCGCAGCCACCCCAGGAACCCGCGCTTCAGCAATTCGGTGTCCAGCCGGTCGGTCTTGGCCCGACGATGCTCCCGCGATACCGCGACACTCCAGGGATGGATCACATGCGCCTCGACGTCACGCGCCGCAAGCCAGCGCGCCAGCCAGAAGCCGTCGCGGCCGGCTTCGAAGGCAAGCGCAATCCGCGTGATTGTGCGGCCGGCCTTGGCCGCCTCGTCGCGCCAGCGATGCAGCACGGTAAGCAGCCGTTCTGGGCTCGGCTCCAGCTTCTTGCAGGGCTGACGCTCAATGCTGGGAACGAAACCGCCGACCAGCCAGCTCGACTGGCTCATCTCGACGACGGCAATGATCGTGCTATTTTGGTCCAGGGCGACGAGGGACCTGCTCAAGTCGTTCGGCTGGGGCATTGCGGCACTCCATCGATTAAAATGCAGCGACGAAGTTGCCACCTCCTCGCCGCCCGCCCCATAGAATCTTTCCGTTCCCCGCCGTGGCCTTGCTTTCGGGAACCGTCCGCGGCGCCGAGTTCTACGGTGCCGCCGGCCGAGGCCGGCCGCCGCGATCAGGGTTGAACTGGGGAAGCATTTCCTCCAGCGATCGCGGCGCCATCTGCAGGTTGGCAAAGCCGGGCGTGCCAGGCGACGCGATGTTGTCGCACTCCATCAACTCCACCTGGCTTCGCGTGATCGGCGGGGACGGCAGCAATTCGCCGGCGGTTCCGATGGCCTTCCATAACGCAAAAGGCACCGGCAGCAGCCTCCTTACGGCATCCACATGGTTAACGGAGGAACCCAGCCCCGAGCCGCATTCTCTCGTTTGACTGTTTCTTGCTCTTCGCGCAGGGGAGACGTGCGTCGACAGATCGACGGCAATCGTAGGCTCCTGGCGTGAGAGGCAATGTTTTGGCCGAGATATGGTTGAACATACCCCAGGCCGTCGTGCTGGAGGCTGCCGGGGATCTAAAACGGGCAAGAGGCCTGAAGGAGCGCGACCCACAACTGCTGGTGATCAAGGCGGCATTGTTGCTGCCGCTTGGAAGGGTCCCTATCGAACCTGATGCAAGCGATGAGGAAATGCGACTTGCGCTTCGGAAAATTAGAGAGGAGATCGAACCCCGAAGCTCAGAAAGGAGTTATGCTGTTTCTTTAAGAAGGGTTCACGCCAAGCTGATTGATGGCGTAACAGCAAAAGGGCGTAGAGCTACAAATCTACCCCTGGAGGTCATCGACCCAGCAGAATTTGTTTGCCTTGAGCTTGACGATCTCAATGCTGTTGATCCGAGGACGGGAGAGACAATTTTCTACGATCTTTTGGTCTGCGCTCGAGAGCTTATCGACGGTAAATCAGAAGCCTCTTTCGGTAGCGAATTTTCTTCCGCGCCACGCGAACCGGATATCGGTGATCAAAAGTTAGCCCAGGTCTCTCAAGCGATGGTAGGCGGAACAGCCGAAATAGGATCATCGACGAAACCGGCCCCTCCAATGTCCGACCGAGATCTGCGCTCGTGGTATGAAGAGCGGGTTGCGGAACTGACGGCGGGCGGCGAGGCCTCCTCCGGAGAGGCCGATTGGCAGGCGGCGAAGCGGCAATTTCCAGGGCGGATCACAAGAAGCCGACTACGGCAGGTGCGGAACCAATTCGCGCCCGCGGACTGGAAGAAACAAGGCAAGCGAGTACCTAAGACGGTCAAATAAAAATCCAGCAGAAATCGGCCGCCGGAAAAAGACGGCGGCCGATATGCCGAATTTCACTTCTGGGGCTCGCAGGAATAAGACTGTGCGGGTGGAGCAATTGGTGCTCCAAGTTTTAGGCTTATTTAAATGGAAAGCCACGCTACCTCAAATTTCACCGCAACCGTTCCATCTCGGATGTCTGTCGCTTATCGCCGGATTGAGGAGCTCAAACCGGACCCCAACAACCCGCGCCGCCACACCAAGAAGCAAATCGGGCAGATCGCCAACAGCATAAAGGCCTTCGGCTTCAATGTGCCGGTGCTGATCGATGCCGATCTCAAGGTCATCGCCGGTCATGGCCGGCTGCTCGCCTGCCGGGAGCTTGGCTGGACCGAGGTGCCGAGCCTCCGCCTCGATCACCTGACCGCGGCCCAGGCCCGCGCGTTTATGATCGCCGACAACCGGCTGAGCGAAATCGCGACCTGGGACGACCGGCTGCTGGCGCAGCAGTTCAAGGACCTCTCACTGCTTGTCCTTGATTTCGATATCGAGGTCACCGGCTTTGAGGTCGGCGAGATCGATCTGCGGATCGCCTCGCTCGAGGCTCTGCCGGAGCCCGACGACGACCCGGCCGACATCTTGCCCGAACCGGCGGCCGGTCCGCCGATCACCAAAATCGGCGATGTGTGGCTCCTCGACCACCATCGTTTGTTGTGCGGCAATGCCCTCGATGTCGCGGCCTTTGCCGAACTGATGGGCAAGGAACGGGCCGCGATGGTCTTCAGCGACCCACCTTACAACGTGAGGATCGATGGCCACGCGAGCGGTCTCGGCGCGATCCACCATCGCCCCTTTCCGATGGCCTCGGGTGAGATGGACAGAACCGAATTCACCGCCTTTCTCGGCCAGGCTTTCCGCAACCTCGCGTCCTTCAGCATTGACGGTTCGCTGCACTTCATCTGCATGGACTGGCGCCATGCCGAAGACCGGCTGGCCGCCGGCCGAGGCGTCTATGGCGAGCCGAAAAATCTCTGCGTCTGGGTCAAGGACAATGCCGGGATGGGCTCGCTCTACCGCAGCCAGCACGAGCTGGTTTTCGTCTTCAAACATGGCCGCCAGGGGCACCGCAACAATGTCCAGCTCGGCCAGTTCGGCCGCAACCGCAGCAATGTGTGGCGCTACCCCGGCGCCAACTCCTTCGCCCGCTGCGGCGAGGAGGGCAATCTGCTGGCGCTGCACCCGACGGTCAAACCGGTCGCGATGGTCGCCGATGCGATCCTCGACTGCTCGGCGCGCGGCGAGTTTGTGCTTGACGCCTTTCTCGGCAGCGGCACGACATTGATCGCTGCCGAGCGCACCGGCCGGCGCTGCTGCGGACTGGAACTCGACCCCGCCTATGTCGATACGGTTGTCCGTCGCTGGCAGGGGTTGACCGGCGGCAGCGCGCGTCATGCACCCAGCGGCCGCAGCTTTGACGACCTCGCCCGCGAGGCGGAGGCCGCTAATGCCGCGTGAAAATCAGCGCGACTATGAAGTGGGCTATGGCAAGCCGCCGCGCGCGACCCGTTTCACGAAAGGCCAGTCCGGCAACCCCCGCGGCCGGGCGGCTGGCGCAAAAAACTTGAAGACCTTGCTCAGTGACGCGCTGAACGAGTGCGTGATCGTCACCGAGAACGGGGGTCGTCGCAAGGTCACGAAGCGCGAAGCGATCATCAAGCAGCTCGTCAACCAGTCGGCCACCGCCGATTGGCGCGCGATCAAGATCCTGCTCGACCTCCTCCGCGAGATCGAAGGCCAAAGCGAGCCGGCATCTCCCGAGACCTCCGCGTTCAGCGAGGCGGACGAGAAGGTCATCCAGCAGCTCAGGGCGCGCTTCTCGAAAGCGGAAAAGTGATGTTCGAAAACCTAACCCGCGTCGGGTACGAGGTCCTGCTGCGGCACGACTTCTCCAGCTTCGCCGGACGCTGCTTCCACGAGCTCGATCCAAAGACCGAGCTGGCGGTGAACTGGCACCTCGAAGTCATCGTCGCCAAACTGACCGCGGTGCGGGATGGCACGATCCGGCGGCTCATCATCAACCTGCCGCCGCGCCATTTGAAATCCTTGATGGCCTCGATCGCCTTTCCGGGCCTGGTGGCTCGGCCTCGACCCCTCGGCCCAGATCCTCTGTGTCAGCTATGCCCAGGACCTCGCCGACAAGCTCGCCCGCCATTGCCACGGCATCATGATGAGCCCGTGGTATCGGCAGATCTTTTGAACTCGCCTGGCGCCGCACTGCCAGGCTTTGCGGGAGTTCATCACCACCCGCCAAGGCTACCGGCTCGCCACCTCCACCGGCGGCGTGCTGACCGGACGCGGGGCCGACCTCATCCTGATCGACGATCCGTTGAAGCCGGATGAGGCGCTCTCCGAGGCGCAGCGGCAAGCCTGCAACGAGTGGTACGACCACACCCTCTACAGCAGGCTCAACGACAAGCGCAATGGCGTGATCATCATCATGCAGCGGCTGCACGAAGACGACCTCGTCGGGCACGTGCTCGGGCAGGAGCCCTGAGAAGTCTTGAGCTTTCGGGCAATCGCCGAAGCCGACGAGGAGCACCGGATAGAGACCATCTTGAAACCGAAATGCTTCCGACGCCCTCAAGGCGAACCCTTGCACCCCGACCGCGAGCCGCTCGATACCCTCGACCGTATCCGGCGAACGATCGGCGAATACAACTTCGCCGGCCAGTATCAGCAATCCCCCGCCCCGTTGGGCGGCGGCCTGGTCAAGGCCGAATGGTTCAAGCGCTATCGCGAGAACGAGCGCCCGGAGTGCTTCGATCGTATCGTGCAGAGCTGGACACCGCCAACAAGGCAACCGAACTCAGCGACTTCTCGGTGTCCACAACGTGGGGAGTGAAAGGCAAGGATCTCTTTCTCCTCGCTGTGTTCCGCCGCCGGCTCGAGTACCCGGCGCTCAAGCGCGCGGTGCGGGAGCAGCTGAGCCTGTTCGATGCGAGGGTCGTGCTGGTCGAGGACAAGGCCTCGGGCACCCAGCTGATCCAGGAGCTGATCGCCGACGGCTGTTACGGCGTCACACGCTTTACCAGCCGACTACCGACAAGATCATGCGTCTTAATTCGCAGACCGTCCCAGCGCTCAGCCAGGCGACCTCGCCAGCATTCGCGCGCCTGCTGCGACGACATTGCGGCGATCTACGGCAAGAATTTGCCCTCGGTTTCTAACCCACAACCCCCGCGGTCAATTCGGGTGTTTCCCGACTGCGACGAGCCGGGGTCTGCCTAGCGGCTCGCAAAAGAATCGAGGAATTGACAGGTATCAATGCGCCTGCGGGCCAGGGCATCGATATCTAACCCTGAGATGTCCGGCCAGGGTTTGCATCGGCCTGCTAGACACCTCGAAACAGTACGAAGCTTCAATTCGAAACAGTACGAAGCTTCGATCTGGTGACCGGCAGGCGCAGAAGGGCAGGCACAAAAAGGGAGGTGTTATGAGGTCAGATAGTGATATCAAGCGAGACGTCGAGGACGAGCTGCGGTGGGATCCGGACCTCGACGCGACCGACATTGCCGTAACAGTCAAGAGCGGGGTCGTCACCCTCGCCGGGTTTACGCGCAGCTACAGCGACAAACTCGAGGCGGAGGCGACCGCAAAGCGGGTGGCTGGCGTTTTCGGTGTCGCCAATGACATCGAAGTACGCTTGCCGAGCCTCGACCAGCGGCCCGATCCCGAAATCGCCCGCGACGCGATCGCGGCCATCAAGAGCCGGCTGCCGGTCGTCGCTGAACAGATCAAAGTGCTCGTTCGCAACGGCTGGATCACCCTCGAAGGCGATGTCGAGTGGGACTATCAACGATCGGCGGCCGAAAGTGCTGTACGGCGGGTGAAAAGCCTGAAGGGGGTCACCAACACCATACAGGTCAAACCGCGCGTCCCGGCCAGCGAGATCAAGCGCAAGATCGAGGAAGCCTTCCGCCGCAGTGCGGAAATCGATGCAAATCGGATCACCGTCGAAGCCCATGAGGGCGAGGTGATCCTCAAAGGCACGGTGCGGGCCTGGGCCGAACGTCAGGAGGCGGAACGAGCTGCTTGGTCTGCTCCGGGCGTCAGACGAGTGGAAAACCGAATCACCATCAGTGTTTAAATCTCAGCAAAGGAGGAAATCCAATGGCCAGCAGGTCGTTAATGCCGTTTTCGCGCAACATGCCGACGTCTCGGTGGGGCGAGGACACGGATCCCTTCTTGGCAATGCGCCGCGAAATGAATCGCCTCTTCGACGACGTCTTTAGCGGGTTTGGATTGCCGAGCGTCTTTGGTCCCGCGCTCCGGCTGATGCCAGCGGCACCGAAAATCGATGTCAGTGAAACGGACAACGAGATCCAAGTCACTGCGGAAATGCCTGGCATAGATCAGAACGATGTCGAGGTTCTGCTCGAAGATGACAGGTTGATCATTCGCGGGGAGAAGAAGGAGGAACGCGAAGACAAAGACCGCAATTACCACGTCAGAGAGCGCGTGCAAGGCGCCTTTTCCCGCACCCTACCGCTGCCCTTTGCACCCGATCCCAATCAGGTAAAGGCTGAGTTCAAAGATGGGGTCATGAACATCACGATCCCCAAACCGCAAGAGGTGAAGCAGAAGCAACACCGGATCGAGGTCCAAAAGGACACGAGCGGCCCCAGTGAGCCTTCCGTGTCGCGTGCCGGACCGGCAGCGGCGGCGACATCCTCGACGGGGTCTCAGACCCGGGCGGAACAGCCGGAAAAGGAAACCGCAGCAGAATAATCGCGTTCAATAAGGAACGGGCGAGCCGCCCCGGACTGGGGCGGCTTCGCTCCTGTGCCGGAGGTGTTGAATGGCCAAAGTCATCGGGATCGATCTGGGGACGACCTTTTCCTGTGTCGCCGTAATGGAAGGCGGCAAAGCCAAAGTGATCGAGAACCCGGAAGGGGCGCGCACGACGCCGTCAGTCGTCGCTTTCGCGAGTTCCGGCGAGGTGCTTGTTGGACAGCCGGCGCGGCGGCAAGCAATTACTAATCCAGAGAATACAATCTTCGCGATCAAGCGGCTGATCGGCCGGCGCTATGACGACCCGATGGTGGAAAAGCATAAGAGCCTGGTGCCTTACAAAGTCGTCCGGGGCGACAATGGCGATGCCTGGGTCGAGGTCCGTGGCAAGCGTTATAGCCCGAGCCAGATCAGCGCCTTCATCCTGACCAGGATGCGGGAGACCGCCGAGGCTTATCTAGGCGAAAAGGTAACGCAGGCAGTCATCACGGTGCCCGCTTATTTCAACAATTCGCAGCGCCAGGCGACCAAAGATGCCGGACGGATCGCTGGACTGGAAGTGCTGCGCATCATCAACGAGCCGACTGCCGCTGCGCTGGCCTATGGCCTCGAAAAGAAAGGAACCGGCAGAGTCGCGGTCTATGATTTAGGCGGCGGCACCTTCGACATTTCAATTCTCGATATCGCCGAGGGCGTGTTTGAAGTGAAGTCGACAAACGGTGACACCTTTCTCGGCGGCGAGGATTTCGACCAGCGTGTGATCGACTATCTGGCCGACGAGTTCAAAAAGCAGCAGGGCATTGATCTGCGCAATGACCGGCTAGCCCTGCAGCGCCTGAAGGAGGCGGCGGAGAAGGCCAAAATCGAGCTCTCCTCCACACTGCAGACCGAGATCAACCTGCCATTTATTACCGCCGATCAGACGGGCCCGAAGCATCTGACCATGACCTTGAGCCGCGCCAAGCTCAAATCACTGGTTGGTGATCTGATCGAGAAAACAGTCGGGCCGTGCCGCGCCGCGCTCAAAGATGCCGGAGTGACTGCCCAGAATATTGACGAGGTGATCCTCGTCGGCGGGATGACGCGTATGCCGAAAGTCGCCGACACGGTGCGCGAGTTCTTCGGCCGCGACCCGCACAAGGGGGTCAACCCGGACGAAGTCGTAGCGGTCGGCGCGGCGATCCAGGCCGGGGTGTTGCAGGGCGACGTCAAGGACGTGCTGCTGCTCGATGTGACGCCGCTGTCGCTCGGTCTCGAGACACTGGGCGGCGTCATGACCAAACTGATCGATCGCAACACGACGATCCCGACCAAGCGCAGCCAGATCTTTTCGACCGCAGAGGACAACCAGACGGCGGTCACGGTCCGCGTCTTCCAAGGTGAACGCGAGCTCGCCGCCGACAACAAGCTGTTGGGTCAATTTGACTTGGTCGGTATCCCGCCGGCCCCGCGCGGCATGCCGCAGATCGAGGTCACCTTCGACATCGACGCCAATGGCATCGTGAACGTTTCGGCCAAGGACAAGGCGACCGGCAAGGAGCAGCAGATCCGCATCCAGGCCTCGGGGGGTCTCTCCGAGGCAGATATTCAGCGCATGGTCCGCGAAGCCGAGCAGCATGCCGCGGAGGACAAGCGGCGGCGCGAGGTGATCGAGGCGCGGAACCAAGCCGACGCGTTGATCTACGGTACCGAAAAAGACTTGAAGGAGCACGGCGATCGGCTGAGCGATGCCGACCGGCGCGCGATCGAAGAAGCGATCGCCGCGCTGCGGACAGCGATGTCCGGTGAGGATGCCGGGCGCATCAGGCAAGGCATTGAAGCGCTGACGAGGGCAGCAATGCGGATCGCCGAAGCGGCGCAGCGGTCCGCTCAAGCGGACGCCGGCGCCGGCGCGTCTGCCGGACCGGCGGACGACCAAGTGGTCGATGCCGAATTCGAAGATGTCGACGATCCCAAACGCCGCGCATCCTGACCGGCCCCGACGCGAGGCTTTATGGAGAAAAACGGAATGACGATGAACGACCGAGTGGGCATGACACCCGGCTGGCCCGCCAGCGACCATGCGATGAGCAACCTATTGGCGCAGACCTGGTGGTTAATCGCATTACGCGGCGTTTTCGCGATCATTTTCGGCATCATTGCACTGTTCATGCCCGGCGCGGCGCTGCTCACCTTTGTGCTGCTGTTTGCCGCTTACATGGTAGTCGACGGTATCTTGGCGATCATCGCCGGCATCAGAGCGGCACAGCGGCATCAGCGTTGGGGATGGCTGATCTTCGAGGGCATCCTCGACCTCATTGCGGGCGGCATCGCTGTCGTGTGGCCGGTGATAACCATTGTCGCATTTGTTTTCCTGATGGGTGCATGGGCGATCGTAACCGGGGCGCTGCTGCTCGGGGCGAGTTTCCGGCTCAACATCCCGCACGGCCGATGGTTTATGGCATTCGCCGGGGCCGTCTCTGTGATCTGGGGAGTACTTCTGATCATCTGGCCGTTGATCGGGGCGGTGGTGCTGACTTGGTGGATAGCCGCCTACGCGCTGTTCTTCGGTGTCGCGCTGCTGGTGCTCGCCTTCCGGCTCCGCGGCCGGCGCGATGCCGTCGCGCCTTCTGGCGCCATGCCTCGCAGCATTTGAGTTTGCGTGATCCATGACCGCATCAGAAAACAGAGCCGATGTCCCGGGCGCGGACACGGCGGAAAAGCCACGCGCATCCGAGGAGTCCGCATCGGCTCAGCCGAGCGATGCAGAGCAAGTCTCAGCCGACCGTTCGTCAATACCCGACACGACCGAAAGCGCTCCGCCAAAAGAGGGGGGAGAGGAGCCTGCCGGCCCTTCCGCAGACGATCCGGCAGAACTCAGGGAGCGCCTGCTGCGCGCGCTGGCCGAACAACAGAACTTTCAGCGCCGCCTCGAACGCGAGCGCGACGATGCAGTGCGGTTCACGGCCACGGAACTGGTCAAGGAGCTACTGCAAACCGCTGACAATTTGTCACGTGCGCTGCAAAGCGTGACGCCCGGTCTGCCGGAACAGAACGAGCCGCTACGGAACCTGCTGGCCGGGGTCCGCGCCAGCGAACGAGCTTTGCAAGACACTTTCGCGAAGCACGGGATCATCCGCATCCAACCCGCCCTCGGCGAGCCGTTCGACCCCAACCAGCACCAGGCGATGTTCGAAGTGGAGGGGAGCGGGTGCGAGCCCGGGACGGTCGCCCAGGTCGTTCTGCCCGGCTATGCCTACCACGAACGGCTACTCCGTCCGGCTTTCGTCGGGGTTGCCAGACAAAGCTCAGGACGACCGGCCTGAAACAACCCAATCAAAATCGGAGCTAGTGCTATGGCCGTCAGCGATATCCTAGTCTATGCCGACCCGACAGCGAGCTCCGCTGAGCGCCTCGACATCGCCTTCAGCCTGGCCCACCGCTTTGAAGCCTATCTGATCGGCGTGGTACCCGAAGATGCAGCCGCGGTCGGCGAAAGGTTCGAAAAGATGCTGCTGAACGAGGCGATTCTCGGCGAGTGGCATATGGCAATCGGACTTACTGAGCCCTTTGTCACGCGTTGGGCGCACTGTTCGGATCTCGTAATCCTCGGCCAGCGTATTCCGGACCACAACACCGGACTGTACCGGCCAGAAGATGTCATCCTTTCTTGCAGCCGCCCAGTGTTGGTCGTGCCCTATGCCGGCCGGCGGCCAGACCGGCTCGGCGAGAATGTGCTGGTCGCGTGGAACGGCAGCCGCGAAGCCGGAAGGGCGGTGCAAGAGGCGCTACCGCTGATGAGCGTATCGAGCGTGGTTACCGTCCTGCTCGTCGATCCGGAGGAGGATGCCGATATCAACCTTGCGGAGGACCTGGTCGCTCATCTCGGGCGGCATGGGCTGCACGCCAAAACGCAAGTCATCCGGCATGATCTCGCCACTCTGGCGGTTTCCGACACGATACTTACCCAGGTGGCCGAGCTCGACGCCGATCTCCTGGTCATGGGCGCATACAGCCATTCGCGTTTTCGAGAAATCATCCTCGGAGGCGTCACCCTGGACATTCTTCGGGATATGAACTTACCAGTGCTGATGGCCCATTGAGCCTATCCGTTACCGCGCGCTCCGAACGAGATCTGCAGTTTTCCCCCGTGATCGCCGCGGTCCGCATCAGCAGTGCTCAGAGTGAGCCAGATGTAAGCGCTCGGTGAGGAGCGCCTGCCGCTGAGCCGCGATCGGCGCAAATATCAGCGATGGCGGAAGGATCAGAACCAGTGTCCACTCCCGGGTTAGTGGACACGAAGCATCAGCCGGGTGCGACCAAGCGTCGGCAGTATTTTGAAGTGCTGAAACGTCAGATGGTGGCGGAAACGCAGGTACCGTGGCGCGACGTCATGATGTGAACAGCAACCAACTGTTCCGGTGGCGGCGGCAGCTGTTGCCGAAAGCAGTGGTCGCCAGTGGCGTCATGGTTCTGGTCGCGGTCGTGCCTGATGAGGGTCGGCCGCGGCGGACGGATCGCGATGGGGTTATCGAGATTGCGTTTGGCTGTGGTGCCCGGGTGCGCCTTCGTGGCGAGGTCAGCGCGGAGACGCTGCGGCAGGTGATTGAACTGCTGCGATGAACGGTCTGCCGGCGGGCACCCGGGTATGGCTGGCGGCCGGTGCCACCGACATGCGCAAGGGGTTCGACAGTCTGGCGGCACAGGCGCAGACAGTGCTCGGGCAGGATCCGTTCTCGGGTCATGTTTTTTGCTTTCGCGGTCGCCGCGGCGATCTGGTCAAGCTGTTGTGGTGGGATGGCGACGGACTGTGCCTGTTTGCCAAGCGTCTGGAGCGCGGGCAATTCGTCTGGCCGCGGGCGAGGAGGGGATGGTGGTGCTCAGCCGAGCGCAGCTGTCGATGTTGTTGGAGGGGATCGACTGGCGAATGCCGCAGCGAACCTGGCGGCCAGAGCTGGCGGGCTGAGCTTTGCAGCGCCGGCGGCGGCCGCTCGACCGAATTATTGACCAAAACGGCTCCACTGTCGTGCCGATCACAGCCGACAATCTGCCCGACGACCTCGCCGCGTTGAAGCGGATCATCGCCACGATGGCGCAGGATGCGTTGTCTGCGCAGGCCGAGATCGCCCGGCTGAAATTCCAACTGGCGCGATATCGACGGGCCGAGTTCGGCCGGTCCTCGGAAAAGCTGGCGCGCGAGGCCGAGCAGCTCGAGCTGGCGCTCGAGGCGCTGGAGACCGACTAGGCCGAACGGCTGGCAATGGCCTCACCGGAAGTGGCGGCAGCCGTCGAGACCGCGACCGAGGCGCAGAAGCCGGCAGGGCGCCCGCTGCCGCCACATCTGCCGAGAGAGGATCGGCGGCATCCCGCACCGTGCACCTGTCCTGATTGCGGCGGCGCGTTGCGCAAGATCGCCGACGAGGTCAGCGAGACCCTCGATTACGTGCCCGGCCGGTTCAAAGTGGTCCGGCACATTCGCGAGAAACTGTCGTGCCGGGCTTGCGACACCGTGGTGGCGGCGCCGGTGCCCGATCACGCGATTGCCCGCGGCCGGGCCGGCGCGGGGCTCTTGGCTCATATTGTCGTCTCGAAGTACGACGATCATCTGCCGCTTTATCGTCAGGCCGAGATCTTCGCCCGCGACGGGGTGAACCTGGAGACCTCGACGCTGTCGGATTGGGTCGGCGCCACAGCGGCGGCGCTGCAGCCGCTGGTGGATGCCCTCGGCCTCGACGTCCTGGCCAGCGACACCTTGCATGTCGATGACACCCCGGTGCCGGTGCTGGCACCGGCATGGGCAAGACCAAGACCGGCCGGCTGTGGACCTACGTTCGCGATGAGCGGCCGTTTGCCGGCGCGCGGCCGTCGGCGGCGCTGTTCTTCTACTCGCCGGACCGGAAGGGCGAACATCCACAGGCGCATCTGAAGGACTTCCGCGGCGTCAGATCTACAAAAAGATAGTGCTGTAGAGTACTGGTACCGGATCGAATCTGGCGTGGCGCGGCGATTTTCGGCGAGGGTAGATGGAAGGCGGCAAATCGTCGACCTGCTGCTTCCCCGCGATTTTTTCGGCTTCGGCTTACATTGTAAACACTGCTTCGCCGTCGAGGCAGTACTTGATCGTACGGTAGTCGCACGCTTCCCCCGCTCGCTCCTGGGGTCAATCACCGAGTTGGATCCCCGGATTGCGCGAGCCCTTCGGGACGGTATCGTGAGCCGTGGTCACACGACCTGCGCGACTAATGCGAAAACAGTAGCGGCACGGTCATTTGCTCCATTAGATCACGGCTCACGCCACCGATAAGCGCCTCGCGCAATTGCGAATGGTGGTAAGCACCCGAGACAATGAGGTCGTCAGACAGATCTGCGGGCGCGCGACAGCAGAACTTCCAATATCGAAAGGGCGCCCCGCAAGGTTGCTGCGGGTTGGGCGGGCATCCGGTGCCGTTTTAGATGACTGGAAATCCACTCTAGAAAATGGCGGTGTTGCTCCAGGCTTGCCTGTTGAGCGCCGACATATATTACCGTCACGGCTTCGGCCCGATCGAGCAGCGGCAGCGCGCCGTGCACTGCCCGCACCGCCTCGCGGGTTCCATCCCAAGCGATAAGGGCCCGTCTGCCAAGGTTATCGATCGTTTCGGCATAAGGGATGACCAGAACCGGCCGGCCGGTTGCAGCCATGGTTTCGCCCGGCGGAAACCCGATTGACTGGGCATCTGGCGACAGCTGGCCGAGGATGGTCAGATCGAACGACTTTGCGAGATCGATGAAGCCGACGGTCTTGCTGGCGAAGAGGTGCCACTCGCCATCCAGGCCTTCCTTCTGCAGTTCATCCCAAAAGACGTGCTCAACCCGTTCCGTAATTTGTGCTTCATGGGAGATCTGCGGGAAGGGGTCGGATGCCGTGTCGCCGTGAGCGGTCAAAACCTCGGGAGCGACGAAAATGCCGGGACTGGGATTGACCGGGGCACCGGCCAATACCGTTGCCGCATGATCTACCGCCATGCAATAAGCGGCGGCCAAATAGGCTTTGTAGTCTCGCGCCACTCCGAGGGCCGATCGCAGGAGGCGCTTGCCAGCAGCGGTGCCATTTATGCCGACCAGTATATCACGAAGTGCCACGACTCGCCTATTGGAAGGAGCAGTCCCCTAGCTTCAAACGCTAGGCTGCGCAGCCCCCTAGCTTCAAACGCTAGGCTGCGCAGAACGTGCCCAAGCTTTTCCTTTGTGCATCGGAATGCTTCACCGGGCAACCGGCGCTGCTTTAGAACTGACGCTCGTCAAGGCACTTCCGACGCCGCCTCCACACTATCCGCAAAGGCCATGAGCGCGCCGGATGCCCGAGGCCGGCGGGAGGCCGGATTCGGAGGCGAGATGCTCGAAGGAGTGGTTCAAATTGTCTGTCCGAACTGCGATCGCGACAACCGCCTGCCCAGCGATTGGCTGCGCAACGCCCCGCCTTGTGTTGCCTGCGGAAATGCGCTGTTCCAGGGGCGTTCCGTGCCCCTGGACGACGAACGCCGCTTCGATAAGCACGTAGGGCACAACGATATTCCGGTTTTGGCACTGTTCCACACGGTCTGGTCCGGAGAAAGCCGCGCTCTGCAATCGGTATTCGACCGGGCGGCGGCCGTGCTCGAGCCCCGGGCCCGACTGGTAAGCATCGATGGCGCTACGCTTTCGGACCTGACCGGGCGCCTAAAGGTCGTGCGCTACCCGACGCTCCTCCTTCTTTACCGAGAGCGCGAACTCGCCCGGGCCACGGGAGCGATGAACCTCGCCCAGCTGCTCGCCCGGGCCCGGCCCCTCATCACCACCGTCGTGACCGGACCGGGTTAATATCGCCCGCACTGACATCGGCTCGGTCGTCCTAACCGACCGGGGATACGGTGCTCGCCTGCAAGCCCTCAGCGCTTTCCGAATGCTGCGCGACGAAACGCACTTCGTCGCCGATCGCGAGCTTGTCGAATGCTCCGCCCACGACACTATTGCGATGGAAATAGACTTCGCCGCTGTCGGCGGTCTCAATGAAACCGTAATCTTCCTTCGGGAACAGCCGGATGATGCGACCGTAATCGGGTAGACTATGCAGTTTGACTTCACCCCGATGAATACGTGCGTGATCCTCGATCTGGCGGCGGGCGGCAGCGAACGCGTCGTGAATGGCGACTGCGATATTGTCGTGGGAGCGCCCCGGTTTCGAATCGCGTCCGACCACGATTTCGCGCCCGGGAACTGTGATGTCTACTCTGACCCGGATCAAGTTGCGCTGATGGTGGCGCCGGTGTTGACGCTCGACGGCGACGCGGCAAGACATGATCTGATCGAAAAACCGGTCGAGCTCCGCGGCATATTCACGTATTCGGTCCTCGACACTGGGTGACGCATCAACGTGACGGAAAGTCATTTGCAGCGGCAGGCGAATCGCGTTCTCCTCAATGGAGAACGCAATCCAGTCGTCTGACCTCTGATCGGAATTGATCGGGCGCAAATCGCCCGACCAATATTCTGCTGACGGACCTAAAGAAAGGAGCTCCCGCGCACGGTATCGGTCGTCGAACTGACGCACGTCAAGGCCGTAGCGCAGGCCCGGGATCATATTCCTGTCGAGGAGGTGCAGATGGCATCGGCTCGGCCAGCGGCGTTCCTATTCGATCTCGACGGGACGCTCGTCGACAGCGTCTACGAGCACGTGCTGGCATGGCGTGAAGCCCTGGAGCAGGTGGGGATTGCGCTCTCCGTCTGGCGAATTCATCGCCGCATCGGCATGAGCGGCGGATTGCTGATCAACGCGCTGCTGCGCGAGACCGGAACCGATATCAGCGCCCGCTTTGTCGAAGAGTTACAGCGTGGACACGCCGATGCCTACGCGCGCCGCTCGGCGCAGGTTCGGCCGCTACCAGGCGCCAAAGAGCTGTTGGAACATTTGACTGCGAACAAGGTGCCTTGGGCGGTAGCGACGAGTGGGCGAATGGCGAGCGCCCGGCCCAGCCTAAACGCTATAGGCGTCGACCCGTCGCGTGCGCCGGTGATCACGCGAGACCAGGTCGAGCATGCGAAGCCTGATCCGGACCTCTTCATCGCCGCGAGCAAGCAACTTGCAGTCGATGTTGCCGACGCTGTCGTGGTCGGGGATAGCGTGTGGGATCTTTTGGCTGCGCGCCGCGCCCGTGCACTCGGCGTGGGCCTCCTCTCGGGCGGGTACGGCAGGGAAGAACTCGAACGCGCGGGAGCGTATCGCGTCTATGAGGACCCGAGCGATCTCCTTCGTCATCTCGACGAGGTCGGTGTGCGCCGCCAAACGCAATCACACCGCACCCAGTAGGCTAATTATAAGATCGAGGGATACCGTTACGTGCGCTGTCGGCGAGAGATCAGGAACGGCCCCCTTGATCCCGAGGTTTGGAAAGAGACACCTTGTCTAAACAGAGGCCATCATGTTCAGCCGCACCGACCTGGAAGAATTGGTAGCGATAGAGGCGCAGCCCGCCATTTCGCTTTACTTCCCGACCCATGTCGCGGGCCGGGAGATCCGCCAAGATCCGATCCGGCTCAAAAACCTACTTTCCGCAGCAGCCGAGCGCCTAAAGGCGAGCCACCGGTTGCCGGAGATCATCGCGTGGTTGTCGCCTGCTCAAAGGCTTGTCGAGGATGAAGCGTTTTGGCGGAGCCATCAGCAGGAACAGCAAGGGCTGGCAATTTTTCTGGCGCCCGATTTCGACCGGTTCTTCCAGCTGCCGATTTCGGTCCCCGAGGAGATCATGGGCGGGCACTTCCACATCAAACCGCTCTTGCCAATCCTCGACGATGCCGGACCGTTCTGGGTCTTGACGATCAGCGCCTCGCACACGCGCCTCTACCAAGGCTCGCGTTGGGATTTCGCGGAAGTAGCGGGGCTCCCCCTTCCGCAAGGCGTCGCCAAGATCGAAGCTATGACGGAGTACGAGGAGAACTACTATGGCAGTCCCCTCGGTCGTCACGGCGGGCTCGCCAAGGCGCAATCCTTTGGTGACGACCCGGACCAGATCCGCAAGGAGGAATTGATCGAACTTCTGCATCGCATCGCGCAGCTGGTCGAGCCTCTCATCAAGCGCAACCCCGTCCCGCTCATCCTTATAGCTTCACCCGAGATCCAAGGCCATTTCCGTGAGATCGCGGGTTGGAAGGAATTACATCCGGACGGCCTCTCGGAAAACCCCGACGCTCTGACCAACCGGGAGCTGCACCGGCGCGGCTATGCATTAGTCGAAGAGAAGCAGATTGCAGCCCGCAACACCGCGCTCGAGCACCTCAATGCGCGGCTCAGCAACGGGAAGGCGACCACGAAGCCCGAGGCGATTGTCAAGGCGGCGCGATACGCACGCGTGGACACTTTGCTCCTGAGCGGCGACGAGCATTTATGGGGAGTATTCGACGAGGTGGAGGATCGGGTGGTGGCTCATGGCAGCGCTGCCGAAGACTATGTCGACCTTCTCGACTACGCTTCTCTGATGACCCTGCGTAACGGGGGATCCGTCATAGTCGTTGACCGGGCGGCATTGCCCCCGCCTGGGCTCGCCGCGGCGATCCTGCGATATTGAAATCAACGCTCAGAACAATAAAGGACACTGGCTTACGACACTTGATCGAAGCGTCTAGAACAGTATCGCCAGCGAAGATTTTTACAGCTTCGAAACCCGGTCCTGGACAATTTTTGAAAATTTGATGCTTGTCACGGTGGGCTGGGGGCCCGCGTGTATCTTTCGGTTGTCTTCAGCCCATCATAGCGCGCGCATCGGGACACTGAAGCGGCGCTGAAGACGATGCGCATGAAAAAATCCTCATCGAATCCCGCCGGGCGGCGAAGGAGGCGAGCCAGAATGGCGATGAGGGGACACACGATCTGTTCGTCAGCGATGTGATACGGACAAACGAGATGCATGTGTTCTTCCTCTGCGAGCATCTCGCCGACGGCGACCCCCACGGCCATCAAAAAGGCGCGTGAGGCGCTATAGCCGCATGATCGCCAGTTTTTCCCAAATATTGACAGGCATCAAGGTGAAGCAGCGCCAAACGGCGCAGTTATTCTCACGAGATTACGGCAAGGAGCCGAAGCATGGCGCAGTTCAGACCGCTGCATGACCGAATTCTGGTAAAGCGCATAGAGGCCGAGGAGAGGACCCCGGGCGGCATCATCATCCCCGATACTGCAAAAGAAAAACCGATCGAGGGCGAAGTGCTCGCGGTTGGTCCCGGCGCACGGGACGAGACGGGCACCGTTCAGCCCCTCGATGTCCGGGTCGGAGATCGAGTGCTGTTTGGCAAATGGTCCGGAACCGAAGTGATTATCGAAGGCGAAGATCGGCTGATCATGAAGGAGAGCGATGTCTTCGGTGTGATCGAAGGGGACGCGCATTCTTCGGCTCGGGCAGCTTGACGGAGGGTTGGAGCGATGGCGGCGAAAGAAGTTCGGTTCGGGACCGCTGCGCGCGAGAAGATGCTGCGCGGGATCGATATTTTGGCGGATGCGGTCAAGGTTACATTGGGGCCAAAAGGCCGCAACGTCCTTCTCGACAAGTCTTTCG
>CAVXLL010000009.1:0-84683 GCA_963762575.1 uncultured Alphaproteobacteria bacterium
ACCCAATTGCCGGCCTGGTGGCCATGGCGAGGGGCCAAACACCCGATCCCATCCCGAACTCGGCCGTGAAAACCCTCAGCGCCGATGGTACTGCACCTCAAGGTGCGGAAGAGTAGGTCGCCGCCAGGCCCGCATTCCCCCTCTCTCCCGATCCTCCTTCCCGATCCGCACGGATCGGTGTGACCCGACTGACGCGGGGTGGAGCAGCCCGGTAGCTCGTCAGGCTCATAACCTGAAGGTCGTAGGTTCAAATCCTACCCCCGCAACCATGTCGAAAGCCTCTTCTGTCGGAAGGACCGATCGAAGAGAAGTTGCCGCCGCCGGAGGCCGCACCCAAGCGCTTCGTCAGATATCAATCCTCGCCCCGGGCGGCGGAGCCTTGCGTTCCGACAAAAGCCCAGAAACTGTCGTCCATCGCTCTCGACCGGCTCGTGAGGTACGGAAAATGGCCATAGACCAGCGAGAGCTCTCGGTCCGCTTGCTCCGCGCTCACCCCCTCCGCGGCAAAACGGTAGAGCGCCGATACCAGTCCCGCGCGATCGGCCCCTGATTTGCAGTGCACTAGAAGCGGCTTTGGCGCATTGCGGATAACGCCGAGCACCTCGCCGATCTGCTGCCTCGTCACGAAGCGGCGGGCGGAAAGACCATAATCATAATGCGCGACGCCCAGCGCTTGCGACAGGGCGACCTCTTCGTCGTACCAGGCTTGTCCCGGATGAGCGCCGCGTAGATTGAGCACGGATCGGATTTTGTGCTGGCGGATCGCGCTCTGCAGCTCGTCTTTGCTCAGCTGAGCGGATCGGTAAAACGCGCCTTCCTCTACCGTGTGGAAATTGCCCTGGTATTGGATCGCGCCCCAATATGCGCCGCAGGAGCCGGCGGTCAGCCCGACGGCAACGATCCCAATTTTGATCGACCGCATCAGCAACGCTGAGGACCTCCCCGCGGACCCGCCACTGTGCGACAGGCCTAACCGACGCGACGGATCAGCTCGGCCCAACGGTCGAGGGTCGGCAGAATTGCGTCGCTTTTCGCCGAAGGCAGCATCACGACGACCCGCGCGATACCCTTGTCGCGATAGCGGGCCAGCCGGTCGGCATCCTCGGTAACGCCGAAAAGGGTGACCGGGACCGATTGCGGGTCGCGTCCGGCTTCGGACAGCATCTGACGAAACCGCGGCAGGAGTTCAACGACCTCGCTGTCGGGCCCGCGGCCGGCAATCGGAGCCCATCCGTCGCCGTAGCGGACCGCACGCCCCGCCGCGTGCGGGAAGGCGCCGCCGACGAGGATCGGCGGGTGCGGCTTCTGGACCGGCTTTGGCCATGCCATCATTTCCGGAAAATCGACCATTTCGCCGTGGTACTCGGCCTTAGTTTTGGTCCAGATCTCCTTCATGGCCTCGATGCGCTCGCGCGTCAGCTTGAAGCGCGTGCGGAACTCCGTCCCGTGATCCGCCATTTCCTCTGCATTCCAGCCGCCGCCGACGCCGAACAAAAATCGTCCGCCGGAGACCTGATCGATCGACGCGACGAGTTTTGCCGTCTGGATCGGGTCGCGCTGCTGAACCAGGCACACGCCGGTCGCGACCTTGAGCGTCTTGGTCGCGACCGCGGCCGCGGTCAGCGACACAAACGGATCCATTGCCTCGTAGTACACCTTGGGTAATTCCCCACCGCCCGGCCAGGGCGATTTACGCGAGGTCGGAATGTGCGAGTGTTCGGGAGCCCAGACCGACTCGAACCCCCGCGCCTCGAGCGCCCGGGCAAATTCCGTCGCCGGGATCGCATAATCGGTAAAAAACATCAAAGCGCCGAATTTCATGTTCCGACCTCTCTAACCTGCCGAACTCCCCAAACCGGGCCTCAGCTTAGTTGTGATCCCTGAAGTGGGCTAGTGAGTTGCCGGTAGAGCCCGGCAGGGGTCGTCCTCCCCATCCGGCCGGTGGCGCCGGGCCTCGAGCGGGACCATCCTCTCGACTCTGTCGAGAAGGAGAAAGACATGCCCGATATCGCCGAAAACCCTCTGATCACCCTGTCCGAAGCGCTGGCAGAGCGCGTGAGGCTCTCCAGGCTTCTGGTCGCAGGCATCGCCGCGCCGGGGCACCGGATGCGTTCCGGAACGCTCTGGCGCAAAGACGTTGTCGTGGCCTCCGAACAAAGATTCCCCGATGTCGGTGACGCGAAAGTGACATTGGCCGACGGAAGCGCCTTCACAGCGCATGTTGCCGGCCGCGATCCCGGCACCAATGTCGTTGCCTTAAGGCTCGACGGCGCGCCCGATCCGGCGCCGCTTCCGGCGGGTGAGCCGCAGCCTGGCGGGCTCGCTCTCGCCCTCGGCGCCGATGACAGCGGCATCGCGGTTAGGCTGGGCGTCGTCCACTCGGTCGGCCCCGCCTGGCACAGCCGCGCGGGCGGCCGGATCGATCGGCGCATTACCCTCGATATTGGCGTCACCCCCAGGGAGGAGGGAGGGCCGGTGCTCGACCCCGGCGGCGGTCTTCTCGGCATCTCGACCTTGGGACCCCGCGGGCGCGTTCTGGTCATCCCGGCCGCTACGGTCGAATCGGTGCTCGACCCGTTGCTCTCGAAAGGACGGGTCGAACGGGGTTGGCTCGGCTTGGCGCTTCAGCCCGTCCTCGTGCCGGAAGCGCTGCAGGCCGAGGCCGGCCAATCGCAGGGTCTGATGGTGATGAGCGTCTCAAAGGACGGCCCCGCAGCCCGAGCGAACCTGCACGCCGGAGACATTCTCGTGAAGATCGCGGGCGAAAGCGTCACGAGCCCCTCGGCGGTTGCCCAATATCTCGGACCGGATTCGGTCGGAAAGCACGGTCGAACTGCATCTGATCCGGGCGGATAAACCCTTTTCGCTTCCGATAACTGTCGGCATCCGCCCAGACAGATGAGTGTCCCGGCGGCCGGGATCCCACAACGCCTTCGCGTTGCAGTGCTGGCGTCGAACGCGGCGGCGCGAGACAGGCTCGCCACACTCGTTGCACAGTGCGGTCATCAGCTTGTGGAGGCGGCGGCATCTCCCGATGCGGTCCTGACCGACGGCGCCGCCGAGGCCGTTCTGCCGGCTGCGGCCGTCGCGGTCGGCGCCGTTGGCGGAGAGTTCGCCGGCTGGCTTCCGTCTGACGCCAGCGCGGCTCAGGTCGATGCCGCGCTGCGCGCCGTCGCAGCGGGGCTGACGGTACGTGCGACATCTCCACAAACTCGAAATTTCAACTCGTTGCCGGAGGAGCCGCCGGTTCTGTTGACGCCGCGCGAAATCGAGGTGCTTGGCGCTCTTGGCAACGGCATGACCAACAAGGAGGTGGCGCGGCTGCTCGGAATTTCGCCGCACACCGTCAAATTCCACATCGAATCGCTGTTCCGAAAGCTTGGCGTTGCGTCACGCGCCGAAGCCGTCGCCAAGGGAATGCGGCAGCAGATCGTCGAGTTTTGAGCCCAATGCGCCGGCTCCTGATTCCGGACTAACCGGGCTGGGTTTCGCCCTTGGGGCCGAGCCGGGCTTCTCGGTGGACGCCGACGTTCAGCAGCAGGCCAAAGCCGAACATGACGGCGAGCATTGCGGTGCCGCCGTAGGAGATCAGCGGCAACGGCACGCCGACCACCGGAATGAGGCCCATGACCATTGCCGTGTTGATAACAACATAGAGCGAGAAATTGGTCACGATGCCGAGCCCGAGCAGGCGGCCGAATTGGTTGCTGCAGCGCAGGGCGATGACAAACCCATAGGCGATCATCAGCGTGTAGAGCGCGAGGAGGCCGAGGCCGCCGACAAAGCCGAACTCCTCGGCCAGGGTCGTGAAGATGAAATCGGTCTGCTTTTCCGGCAAAAAGCTCAGATGGCTCTGGCTGCCGTTGAGAAAACCTCTGCCGAACAAACCGCCCGCGCCGAGCGCGATTTTCGATTGCAGAATGTGATAGCCGGCGCCCAGCGGGTCGCTCTCCGGATCGAGAAAGGTATAGATCCGGTTCTTCTGGTAATCGCGGAGAAAATGCCATCCGGCCGGCACGCCAGCCGCGGCGCCGAGCGCCATCAGGGCGAAGAACCGCAGGCGCACCCCGGCTATGAAGAACACTGCAGCCCCGGTTATCAGCAACATCATCGCGGTACCGAGGTCGGGCTGTTTCAGCACCAGCGCCGCGGGCATCAGAACCATCAACGCGGGCGGGATCAGGTATCGCAGACGGGCGATGTCGTCATCGGAGCGGGCATGAAAATAGCGCGCCAGAGCCAGCACCAACGCGATGTTCATCAAGGATGACGGCTGAAGCTGGATCAGCCCCAGGTCGATCCAGCGGCGTGCCCCCATCCCGACAAACCCGCGCAAATCGACCGCCACAACCAGCGCCAGCGCAATTGCGTACATCCAATACGCGGCCCGGTACCAATGTCGGATGCCAAGGAGCGCCGCGCCGATCATCGGGACGAGCGCGATGCCAAAACGAACCATCTGGGTCGCTGCCCAGGGCTGCATATCGCCATCGGCGGCCGAGTACAGCTCCGCTATGCCGCAAGCCGCGGCGATGAACACCAGCAGCACCAGCCCCCAGCTGATGCTGCAGAGCTTGTCTAAAAAGCTGAGCTCGTGCCCGAGATCGGAGGTCAGACCGGCCACGGCTCAGCCGCCCGGCGCGTTCGCCTGCGCCACCGCCTCCGCGCCGGGACCCCGCCGGGCGGGATCGCGCCGTTGCACCTCGAGCAAGACATCGCGGCAGATCGGCGCCGCGACGGCCGAGCCGCCCCCGCCGCTCGCGCCGCCGTGCTCGACGACCGTCGCGCACACATACCGCGGTGCGCCAACCGGCGCGAAGGCGAGGAACAGCGCGTGATCGCGGTCTTTCCAGGGGATCTGCCGGGCCCTGCGGACGCCGCGCGATCGCTCGTAGTCGGTGATATGGCGGACTTGCGAGGTGCCCGACTTGCCGCCCATCGCAAGGCCCGGCTCGTGGATCCGCGCGGCATAGGCGGTGCCGCCCTGCTCGTTGACGACCGCGTTCATTCCGTCGAGCACCAGGGCAAGGGTGTGCGGGTGGAGGCCGAGAGAGGGGAAATCGCCAGGCGCGGGGCTGCCGCCGGGCCGCATCAACCCCTCGGAGCGAACGAGCCGCGGTGTCACGGCCCGCCCGGTGACGAGCCGCGCGACCATCGTGGCGAGCTGCAGCGGTGTCGCCAGCACGGAGCCCTGGCCGATCCCCGCGATCAACGTCTCTCCTTGGGTCCACGCGCTGCCGCTGGTCGCGAACTTCCATTCGCGGCTCGGGATCAGGCCCGGCCGCTCGCCCGGTATGTCGATGCCGAGGACGCTGCCAAAACCGAACCTGCGCGCCATCGCCGCGAGCCGGTCGATACCGACCCGCCGCGCCGTCTCGTAAAAGAAGACGTCGCAGGATTTCTTGATCGCATCGCGCAAGCGTAAGGTGCCGTGACCGCCATGCCGCCAGCAGTGAAACGTCGCATTGCCCAATTGGAGATATCCGGGGCAGGTAAACGACGTCTGGGGCGTCAGAACTCCCGCGGTCAATGCGGCTGATGCAACCACCGGCTTGAACGTCGAGCCCGGCGGGTAGGCGCCGGCGATCACCTTATTGGACAGCGGCTTGCGCGGATCATTGGAAAGCTCCTGCCACATCGCCCAAGTGAGCCCGGTCGAAAACGGCACCGGGTCGAAACTCGGGCTCGAAACGAGCGCCAAGACATCACCGGTGAGTGCATCGAGCAGCACGCACGCGACGCTCTGCTCGGTGCTGCAGCGGCGGGTGACGAACTCCTGCATCGTCATGTCGAGGCTGGTGAACGCGTCCTGCCCCGGCTTTCCGGCGACGCGGGCGAGCTCGCGGACGACCCGGCCGAGGGCATTGACCTCGATCTGGCTCGTCCCTGCGGTGCCGCGCAGCTCCAGGTCCTGCGACCTCTCCACCCCACTCTTGCCGATGCGGAAATCCGGCAGTTCGAGCAACGGATCGCCGTCGAGTTCCTGCTCGGATACTGCGGCGACATAGCCGACGACGTGCGCCGTGGTCTCGCCGAACGGATATTTGCGGGTCACGCCCTGGTCGATCGACAGGCCGGGCAGTTCCGGAATTGCGACCTCGATGCGCGCCATTTCGTCCCAACCAAGATTGGCGCGGACGATGATGGGAACAAAGGAATGTTTACGCCGGATCTCGCGCAAGACGCGACGGCGGTCGGTCTCGCTCACCTCGATCAGCGCGCCGATTGCGTCGAGAGCCGCCGCAACATCGCCGGCCTCCTCGGGAACGATGACAAGGTGATAGTCTTGCTGGTTGGCAGCGAGCGCGATCCCGAAGCGATCGAGAATTCTGCCGCGCACCGGCGCTATCAGCCGCAGGCTGATGCGGTTCTCGTCCGCGAGAACCGTGTAACGCGGCGAGTCCAAAATCTGCAGCTGGTACATTCGTCCGCCGATGGCGGCGAGAAGCAGTGCCTGCCCTCCGGCGAGCACCGCTGCGCGCCTGGTGAACAGCTTGTGGCGAAGCGCGTCCCGCCGCATTGCGGTCAGTCCACACCGATCAGCGCACGTTGACTGCGGCCCAGCAGAAAACTGGCGACCGGGAAGACTGAAATCGTCAGCACCGTGCAGAAAACCGGCCCCCGTAGATCCAGCAATTCTCCCGCAAGCAGAGAGTGCAATGCCCATAAAAACAGCATCGCGACACCGGTCAGCAGAGTGAAGCCCGCCCAAACGAACGGGAATGGGCGGTCAATAAAATAATGCCGATGGCGCAATACGATCGCCCGGGCGACCAATAGCGTGACTGCGGTCACCCCTGGCAGTCCGCCCGAGAGCAGGTCCTGGATCGTGCCGATCAGGAACAGCGACAGAGCCGGCAACAAATCCGGCCGATAAATCGTCCAGTGGTAGGTGGCCATCAAGGTGAAAGCGGGTGTCAGCGCCGCGTGGCGGTCAAGGTGCAGCGGCTCGATCGACAAAAGCGCCGCCAGTACCGTTGTTGCGATCGGCAGCACGTTGATCATGCCTGTGTCCCGGCGTCCAAGCGAGGTTGCGGCGTGGCGTCCCGCTCAGCGTCGCAGCGGCGGTGGGCCGCCGGGTCCGGATTCCGCACGCTTTCCGCTACGCGCGGCGACAGAAAGCGGATTGGGCAGGGCTTCGGCAAGACCATAGTCGACGAGCCGGAGGTAATCGATCCGGGATAGCGCCGCATAGGGCTCGACCCGGATGGCTTCGTTATCGATGCTGGCGACGACACCCACCGGAAGTCCCGGCGGGAAGACGCCGCCTTGGCCCGAAGTTACGATCCTGTCGCCGATCCGCATCATACCGCCCGCGTCTACGTAACGCAGGCTTGGTCGAGCGGTGTTGTCGCCGGCGAGTATCGCCCGTTGTCGGGTGCCATCGACTACGACCGGCACACGCGAGTTCAAATCGGTAATCAACAGAACGCGCGCCGCCCGGTTTCCAATCTCCGAAACGCGGCCGACCAGACCTTCTCCGGTCATGGCTGCCTGGCCGCGCGCGACCCCGTTGTCGCGACCGGCATCGACCATCACGCTGCGAGCATAGGGGCCGCCCGAATCCGCAATCACCCGTGCCGTAACAAATGAAATTGCTGGTTCGGATACCAGTTTCGACAGGTCGCGCAACTCGGCGTTCTCCGCTGAAAGCCTGAGTGCGACCTGTTGCCAGCCCAGCAACCTCTCATTCTCCTCCGCGAGCCGGACGTTGTCGCGATAGACCTCGATGAAGCCGCGGACGCGATCCGCGGCGGCGTCCAGAGCTGCGGCCGGGCGTGAGAGCATTTCCAAGGCCGGCGCGGCGGCATCCATCACGGAGTTCCTCAAGGACTGAAACGCCACCTGGTCAGCCTTGCCGATAAAGATCATCACCGCCGAGATAACGACCAGCAGAGTAAGGGACATCCGCTCTATCGCGGCACGGCGCGCTGGCGAGATCCGCATCATACTGCCTCAAGCCGGACGGTCATCGAAATCACCCGCTGGAACCGGATCCCTACCACGTGTTGATCAACACATTTCTCAGGGTCTTCATCTCTTCGAGAGCGCGGCCGGTGCCGAGCGCGACGCAACTGAGCGGATCGTCGGCGATCGAGACCGGGAGACCGGTGGCATGCCGTAGGACCAGGTCGAGGTTGGTCAGCAAGGCCCCCCCGCCCGTCAGCACAATCCCCTTATCGACGATGTCGGCGGCGAGCTCGGGCGCGGTATGCTCGAGCGCAACCTTGACGGCCTCGATGATCGCGCCGACCGGCTCGGCAAGGCTCTCAGAGATTTGCCGTTCGCTGATCACGATTTCCTTCGGCACGCCGTTCATCAGGTCGCGTCCCTTTATCTCCATCACCCGTCCCTCGCCATCCTCCGGCATGCAGGCTGAACCGATCTCCTTTTTGATGCGCTCGGCGCTGCTCTCGCCGACCAGGAGATTGTGGTTACGGCGGATATAGGCGATGACCGCCTCGTCCATCTTGTCGCCGCCCATCCGGACCGACCGGCAATAGACGATGCCGCCGAGCGACAGCACCGCGACTTCCGTCGTGCCGCCGCCGATATCGACGACCATCGAGCCGGTCGGCTCGGTCACCGGCAGCCCGGCGCCGATCGCTGCCGCCATCGGCTCCTCGATCAGAAATACCCGCCTGGCGCCGGCGCTTTCCGCCGATTCCTGGATTGCCCGCCGTTCCACCGGGGTCGACCCCGAGGGGACGCACACGACGATCTGCGGGGTGGCAAAGCCACGGCGGTTGTGCACTTTGCGGATGAAATGTTTGATCATTTCCTCCGTCACCTCGAAATCCGCGATGACCCCGTCGCGCAGCGGCCGGATCGCCTGGATATTCCCCGGAGTGCGGCCGAGCATCAGCTTCGCTTCCTCGCCGACCGCGAGGACTTGTTTGCGGCCCTTTACGCTGGCGAGCGCCACTACCGAGGGCTCGTTCAGCACGATGCCGCGCCCCTTGACATAGACCAATGTGTTGGCCGTGCCGAGATCGATCGCCATATCGGCGGAAAACAAGCCCAGCATTCTTCCAAACATCGGAGCGCGAACCCTGAAGATGCGAGAGATCCTAGCCGCCGCCCTCGTCAAACGAGCGTCCGGCCTATCGGATCGCCCCTAGAATGGCATCCTGCCACAAATGCCTCAACGGGGCGTTAGCGGAAGGCGGGATTGCGCTGCGGCAGCAGCCGATTAAAGTGCGCGCCGGGTCAGGCAGCACGGCCCGCGAGCGGAGGCTTCAGAGGCGATGATCGTCAACCTCAACCAACACCGCAAGAAGCGCCGTCGCGCCGAGGCCGAAACCCAAGCAAAGGAAAATCGCGTCCGTTTCGGGCGTAGCAAAGAGGAGCGCGCCGCGGATCTACGTGAACGCGAGCGCGCGAAACGGGAGATCGAAAACAAGCGCCTCGATTAGCCCTTTGGCTTGCTGAACAAGCCGGTTTTGTCGAGCAGTGCCCCGCTTGTCGCGCGCCTCGGCCGCGGTCTCGCCGACAACCACGAGGCAGCCTGGCAGGATTTGGATGGTAGTCGGGCGAACGCCGAGCGGGCGTGGCGGGCTACAACCATTCATTGAAGCGACGCCTAACCGCTTGCTGCTCCTGCAGCAAATCAGCAGCAAAATCGCCCGCACTGGTTGCAGTTTTCGTCGATCCGCTCGAGATCGACAGATCGGTCTCGCCCAACCGTGCGCACCCCCTGATTCGCCTGTTTTATCAAGTCGAGATCAGGCATCACCAAATTCCCTCATCGAAAACCCCTAACCCGCTCAAAGCTGCTGACGCCCGCGACGCTACAACGAGACTGTGGCAATTGCAGGGTTGTTACCTAGAAATTGCTGAATTGCCGGCAGCGTTCGGGTAGGCCGACGCGCCGTGTTCGATGGGGCCGGCGAGAATGTACCTTGTTTTGATTACTCCGTGTGCGTAGTGGTGGTTACTCGCCCTATACGGTCGACATCACGAAGCCCCTGCACGATGCAAAGAGGCGCGGACGCCGCAACAGAGCAGAGCCGCAAAACGACAGCTCGACTGGGGCGCCGCTGACGCGCTCGGCTCCATTTAACATCAAGGTCCTTGCAGAGCCTGCCGGCCGCTCTCGAACCCTAAGCGAACCGCGATCGGAACGCTAGGACCACACCGTAAAATTTACGGCATATCCAGGCTAAGATCTCCGTAGCGGGCTCATCACGTGAGTAATAAGTCTATGCGATCCTGAATGCGAAATCGTGCTCGACCCGACCCGGCTGTGTACCCGGACGGAAGACGTTTGTCTGCCGGTTTCTGATTTCGGTGGTAACGCCGGGATGTAAGGGGTCAATTTTCCGGCCCGCGAAGCCGATTCTCAACGTCTCCCTCAACCCCTCAAGCAGAGCGGTTTTGTCGAGCCGGGTACCTCCGAGTCGAATGACCAGGACAGCGCCCTCTCGTAGCAGGGTTGCGCACCCGGCCCAGGCTTCTGATAGAAATTTCCAGTAGCGGTCGATGCTTGTGTGCCGATCATCTTTGTTCTTATTCAAGAGAGGGCGTTCTGATCCACCGAGAAACCAAAGACGCAGCCATTGGTCTTCCGCATAATCAGTAGTATCTAGATATGGGGGGGAGGTGACTATCAGTCGGACCTGACCACAGAGTTTTGGGAAACCCCGACCGGCCGTCCGAGCGTCCCGAAGTTTCACGGTCCCGCGTAGCGGCGCTTTCGTATGGGAAAGCCTGAAGGCAACCATTCGGGACAATATGTCGAAGGTATCCCGGTCGGGTGGCAATAGCCCTCGCTCTGACCACCATTTTACCGAGTACTCAGGTTTAGTGCTAATCGTCCTGGGCATTCTATTACTCAGACAATTCTGAGACTTGTGCGATTCGCCGTGCAAACAACTTAGAACGATAGCTGCTATGAAGCGGTCCACTCGGGATCCCCGCCAGTCTAAGGCTTCTCTTAGGTGTAAAATTTCCTTAAGTGTTCGTTCATGAAAGCACAACTTAAAAAACTCTCCGCTGGGTTTGGAGAATTCGTGAGTTCCGTACTGATCGGATAATTCTTCAATGCGAGCACGAACAGCAGGCAGCGTCGGAGCGTCCACCTTTGCACCTGCAATACAAGCAGCAACTGGATTTATATCGACACCGTAAGCAGGACGATTGTTAAGTAAACTTTCTAACACTGTCGTTCCCCGGCCACAGAAAGGATCGAATATTATGTCTCCTCGCTCCGTGTATGCGAATACTTGCTTCGCGACAAAGGCCTCGGGGAACATTGCGAAATACGGGCATAAGGAATGAAGGGGATGCCTCATTCCCGGCGTACCTCCAACCCGGAAAGCTTCAAGGTCCCACTGACCCAGGTTTGCACCTCGGCGATTCGATCCGTCCCGTCTATCTCATACCGGGTTCCGTAATCCTCCATTAGACATGAACTGGCGAAATGTGCAATTCGCAACCGATCAAATATGATCCCATACCGTTTTTCCTCGAACCAATACCTATTTTTCACTGCAGTAAGAAATGGACCTGTTCGTTCTTCGGTCATATCTCGATGAAACGTGAATGGTATAAACATTGCGGGAATCGAGTACGTCGCGGGGGTAGTGGTGAACCAGGTTCCATGCAGTTGCTCAATGTACTCGACGACCGACTTCTCCTGCCATATGTACCCAGACGCACACTGACCGAGCAGGTATATCTTTCCCGGCATTTTGTCCGGATGGTCACGCCATGCGATGACATCTATCCCGCCGTCCTTCAACGATACAGGCAGCCCATCTGGAATCTCCGTACGTACTTCTCCCATGCCAAATCGCGCAAAGGCACCCCGCAGCGCCGGTAGAAATCCGTCTCCGGTCGCCCTTGGAAAGCCAAAGGAACTCACGTCTCCACTGAGGTATCCGCCGGCCGCAAGACACGCGCATATCTGGAATACGTTAGCGATCCCATTCTCGGCTTCGGCGATCTCGGCGAGCGGCTGGAGCTTCCGTTCTCGGATCGCGGACGCGAGAAGACAGAATACATACACCACGTGGGCAGGCTGGGTAATCTCGTCGGCGATCCGCTCCAGGATTAGCCGCCTGCTGTCGACCCGAAACGGATAAGCGGCGCTTAATGTGCTTGCTCGATAGTCGAGTTCCTCAAACGCCGCGCTAATTATCTGACCCCGCTCATTTTCCAAAATCGCCGAATTGAGAGGCTCGCCCGTCTCCTCGTCGATTGCCGGGGGCTCGACCGCTTCGTCCTCGTCAATGTCGAGGACATTGGTCAGGGCTGCTTTTGCGGTGCGGCCCCGTGATGATGCCAAGGTGAGAAGCTCCATCCAATCGGCCAATGAGCTGCGCGTATCGGCTGCTGTCGGTGGCGTGAGAACAACGGTCATTTGTCTTCTGGTTTCTTCTCGGCCTTATCTCGCATGACAACTAGGAGGCTTCGGGTCGTTCTGCTAAGACCATCCGCCACTCGCAGAAGCGTAGCATCGCCGTCATAGAACCCAGACAGCCCCATCGCGTCCTCCGACTGTTTGGCAGCCTTCATTAAAGCGTCCTCGAACCGAGAAGCCGCTGGCTCGACCCTCTCGAACGCCACGGCCAGATCGCGGCTCGCCATCAACATCCTTTTTGCTTCTGGGTGACCTAATACCCTGCTGAGTTGGTTCAAGTTGGGGTTCTGGCTCTGGATCAGGGTTGGCTCACCCTTCTGCTCCTGACCGTAGAGCCACGACATGAGTTGCTGAAATTCATCACGACGATCTGCTGGGATGGGACTCTTCTGAGGTGTATCTGAGAGATCTTCCGCCTTCAGACTCAGAAAATCTCGAACTGATGCGCGAGTGAGTGCGGTGTACAGATGCGAGAAGGCGAAGTTCTTTTTTGAAATTTGATTGAGATCGAAGCCATCGGCAAGTGCCTGTTGGAGCGCAAACCAGCCATTTACCAAGCGCCGAACTGTGTTGTGGTTGTCGCCCAACGTACGGCTTATCGCGGCGATGTCACCGCCTTCTTCCAACCATTGTGCTGCATACTTTGCCTTGGCGAGCGCGTCCCATTTGAAAGGTCCGTTGATGTGCTTGAAGCCGATGTAGTCACGAGCTTCTCGGCGCGTCTCGACCCATCGGACACGGAGTTTCAACGGCAGTGGCCTTGCCGGAGTGATATTGGGCAGAAAGGCTTATCCCTCTGCATCCGGGACCACAAAATGTCGTAGCCGCGGAGGTGAGTTCGTGTTAGAACAAATCACGAACATAACCGCTTCCGGTGGTCACAATGACCGACTTTCCACGCTCCTTGATCGAGTTCCAACAGCGCTTCGGCAATGAGGCCGCGTGCGCTCAATATCTTGTAGCGATGCGCTGGCCCGACGGGTTTGTCTGCCCGGTCTGCGGTGGTGGTAAAGCCTGGCGGCTGCAAACCAAGGCCTGGACCTATGAATGCGCCAGCTGCGGTCGCCAGACCTCGGTCACCGCCGGAACCATCATGCATCACTCCAAACTGCCACTGACCGCCTGGTTCTGGGCGGCTTATCTGATGGCAACCCACTCCAACGGCATCTCGGCTCTGCAGCTGCAGCGCCAGCTCGCCTTCGGCTCCTACAAGACGGCGTGGCTGATCTGCGCCAAGCTGCGCAGCAGCATGCTCGCGCCCGGCCGTAGCTCTCTGGCCGGCCTCGTCGAGGTTGATGAAACCGAAATCGCGTGCCGCAGCAAAAACGACCCGGTCACGGGCGGTGGCGGGCGTAGCCATCAAGGCAAAATGCTGGTGGTCGGCGCCGTCGAGGTAGAGGCCGGCGGCCTCGGCCCCGGCCGCATCCGCCTGAGCCAGGTCGCCGATTACTCGGCTGCCAGCCTCCACGCCTTCCTCGCCGCCAACCTCGGCCCCGGTGCCACTGCCAAGACCGATGGCTGGTCCGGATATCCCGGCGCCGCCGGCGTCATCCACCATCCCCACGTCGTCGGCAAGATGGCCGCCCATATCGTCCTGCCCTGGGTTCACCGGATCTTCTCCAACCTCAAGGTGTGGGCCCTGGGCGTCTACCACGGGCTGCGTCGCAAACACCTCCAGTCCTACCTCGATGAATTCGTCTTCCGCTTCAACCGCCGGCGCACCCGGCATGCCGCATTCCGATCCCTCCTCGGCATCGCCGCTGCGCACCAGCCTCTCCCTTACAATATGTTGATCTCACCGGAAGCAAAGGCATAAGGCTTTGGGCAGATTAATTTTTAATTTTGTGCGAAGGCCAGGATCACTAATCAGGCGCAGGGCTGCAAGGCGGCGGTTACCCTCGACAACTATTTTACTCTTGCGCAGCACAATCAACGGCTCAAAGTCGATATAGCCAGCAGCGAGTATCGATTGGATCAGTTCATCCACATCGACGTGGTCATAGAGATATTGGATAAGTTCCTCCTCGTTCGCAGCCTCGTGTTCGACGAACCGGGGATTCTCGAGGTCGAAGTACAATTTTGCCGGTTCAATGAACTCGGGGTCTGGCGAGACCAGTGGCGTCGCCTCGGGTGTTGGTGGTATCGGCTCAGTGGGGATGCTCGCCATCGAGTCCTCGGAAACTTCAGGAAACCACCCGCACCCGCTCAACAGGGACTGGGCCATTTGCGCGGGTGCGGGACTTCTCAGGGCACGTCCGCTAGGCAACCTTCGTTGGCTGTGATTGTCGCCGATGTTCCGGGAGATTCTAAACCCTTTTCCTGAAGCGTTTCCGCCTGCAGGGCGACACACGGTAACGGACAAAGCCGGAGAATTGACATTTGGGGCCGAACTGAATGGCAGGTTTCCATCCAAACTCCCACCGCGCAGATGTCTGAGCCGCAGCGGGACTTGAAATCAAATGTCTCCCGGTGGGCGAAAGGTAGGCATTGATATTTTTGGTGGCGCCAGCGACGCTTCGGCTTAGAAGCCCCGCTTCACGAAGAAGCGGTTTTCCGGCCGCGGCAAGCCCAGGTTCTCGCGCAAGGTTTTGCCTTCGTATTCGCGGCGGAAGAGGTTGCGGCGCTGGAGTTCGGGGACGACGCGGTCGACGAAATCGTCGAGGCCGCCCGGGACCCACGGGAACATGATGTTGAAGCCGTCGCAGGCGTCGCTGTAGAGCCATTCCTCCATCTGGTCGGCAATCGTCGCGGGGGTGCCGACCAGGGCGAGGCCGCCGTAGCTGCCGGCGATCTGGGCCAGTTGGCGGACCGTCAGATTGTCGCGGCGGGCGCGCTCGATGACCCGCTCGCGGCCGCTCTTGCTGGCGTTGCTCTCCGGGATCTCGGGCAGCGGGCCGTCGAGGTCGAATTTCGAGGCGTCGCAGCCCAATGCGATTGACAATGAGGCGATGCCGCTGTCGGGGTGCACGAGGCTGTCGAGCAAGGCCCGCTTGTCGCGCGCCTCGGCGGCGGTCTCGCCGACGACGACGAGGCAGCCGGGCAGGATCTTGATGTGGTCCGGGTCGCGCCCGGCCTTTTGCGCCCGCTCCCTGACATCGGCGTAGTAATGCTGCGCGTCGGCGAGCTTGCCGCCGCTGGCAAAGATCATCTCCGCGGTCTCGGCGGCGAGCTGGCGGCCGGCATCCGAGGCCCCGGCCTGGACGATGACCGGCCAGCCCTGGATTGGTCGGGCGATGTTCGAGCGGGCCGCGCACCGATAGGAACTCGCCCTTGTGGTCGAGCACATGCATGCGCTCCGGATCGAAATAGACGCCGCTCTCGACATCGCGGATGAAGGCGTCCTCGGCCCAGCTGTCCCAGAGGCCGGTCACGACGTCGAAGAACTCGCGCGCGCGGCGGTAGCGCTCGCCATGGTCCATATGCTCGGTCAGCCCGAAATTGAGCGCCGCGTCCGGGTTGGAGGTCGTGACGAGGTTCCAGCCGGCGCGGCCGCCGCTGATGTGATCGAGCGAAGCGAAACGGCGCGCGATCATGTAGGCCGGCTCGAAGGTCGTGGAGGCGGTGGCGATCAGCCCGAGATGCTCGGTCACCATCGCCAATGCCGGCAACAGGGTGAGCGGGTCGAACGAAGTCACCGTGGCACTGCGCTTCAATGCCGCCATCGGCATGTTGAGCACAGAGAGATGGTCGGCCATAAACCACGCATCGAACCGGCCGCGCTCCAGGGTTTGAGCGAAGCGCACCAGATGCTGCAAATTGAAATTGGCGTCGGGGTAGGCGCCGGGATAGCGCCACCAGGCGGTGTGGATGCCGACCGGACGCATGAAGGCACCGAGATGCAATTGGCGTGATCCCGTCATCCCTGCTGCTCCTCGGGTGGTGGACAAAGCGGTGCCGCGGGCCGATGCTGGTGGCACTCACTATGACGAATTACGTCAAGGTTCCCGATGGCCGACGATCAGCACCCAATCCCGTCACGCACCGATTATACCGCCCACAAGGGCGAGGTCTCGCTCGCCGTCTACCGCAAGCGCCTCGACCCGGCTCCGGACCAGCGGCCACGCCCGCTCCTCTTCCTTGTCCACGGCTCGTCGAATTCGGCATTGTCGTCCTTCGACCTGACGGTCCCCGGCGCCGGCGAATACTCGACAATGAACGTGTTCGCCGGGCTCGGCTTCGACGTGTGGACGATGGATCACGAAAATTACGGGCGCTCGTCGCGAACCTCGGGCAATTCCGATATCGCCAGCGGCGTTGAGGACCTTATAGCCGCAACCGAGCTGGTGATCCGCGAGACCGGCCAGAAACGGCTGCATTTCATGGGCGAATCCTCAGGCGCGTTGCGCGCGGCTGCCTTTGCGATGAGGCGGCCCGAACGCGTCGGCCGGCTTGTGCTGAACGCATTCACCTACACCGGCCGGAACTCGCCGACCCTGGCCAGGCGCGCCGAGCAGCTCGACTATTTCCGCACCCACAATCGCCGGCTGCGCGATCGGGCGATGATCCGCAGCATCTTTACCCGCGACCACCCGGGAACGAGCGACCTCGCCGTCGCCGAGGCGCTGGCCGATGCCGAGCTCGTCTTCGGCGATCAGGTGCCGACCGGAACCTACCTGGACATGACGGCAAACCTGCCGGTCGTCGATCCGCGCGAGGTGCAGGCGCCGGTCATGATTGTGCGCGGCGAGCATGACGGGATCGCGAGCGAAGAGGATCTGCTCGATTTCTTCCGGCAGTTGCCCAACCCCGATCGCCAGTTTGTCGTCCTGCCAGGGGCGGCGCATGCGCTCGTCTTCGGCCACAACCGCCATCAGCTCTGGCACACGGTGCACGCTTTCCTCGCGATGCCGCCGCGCCGCGATCGGCAGTAACTCCGGTATCCGCGCTACTCCTCCGTCACCTCGAACGCGAAGCGGAAGCGCGGCAGGTCCTCGCCGGGATGGTCGGCCGCATAAGTGAGCTGCGGGATCAGAAAGTTCCGCGGCCGCTGCTCTTCACCGCGGTAGATCGCGGGATAAAGGTCGATGAAATGCCAGCCCGGATCGCCCGTCGCCAGCAAGGGAATCTCGACATCGCCCTGGCTGTTGAAGGCGCAGACATAGCCGATGTAGCTGTTATCGTAGACCACGGTATAAATATTCGCGGTCTCGGTCCAGCCGACGCCCTTCAAGTGCACGGTGAAGGGCGTACCTGGCGGGCCACGCTCGACATCGAGCGGCAACGCGGTGGGCTTGATCCACAAGCTTCCCGTCTGCTTCTCAGCGCCGTTCTCGACAGAGAGCGCGTGGGCGCCGCCGAGGTCGTCGGGAACGGCGAAGTGGAATTCGACACGGCCCGATGAATCCGCCACCGCCTCGGCGACGGGTCGCGAAGCTTCGTTCCAGCCATGCCCGCCGACGCGGTTGCCGATGATGGTGGTCCACGCGAGCGCATAGCGATTGCCCGGAGCGAAGCCGGCCCCGGTTACCGTCACTGGCTGGCCGACACTGGCGAAAGGCGGCGCCACCGCGAGCGCCCCTGACGGCGGCAGCCCGCGCACGCTCTGCTGCACCTGCTCCTCTATGGATGGCGGCAATACCGGCGCACCCGGGGTCAGGTTGAAGCGCAGCGCGAACCGCGGCCGGTCGCCTTCGGGGCTCTGCTGCATATTCCGGTAGGGGAAGGTGAATTCGCCGTGCAGTATCTCAACTAGGTGCAGGCCGGGCCGTCCGCCGGCCGGAATGGTGAATTTCGCCGAGCCCGCCGTCGTGACCGCCGATATCCAACCCGTGAAATTGTTGTCGTAGAGCAGCATCCAGCTGCTCTCGAGCGGCCGCCAGCCGATGCCCTTGACCTCAACCCTGATCGGCGTCCCCACCGGGCCGCTCTCCAGCGCCAACTTCACCGACATGTCGATGGCGAAGCCGGCCTGGATGAAGAGGCGCTCGCCCTGCTGCAGCACGACGTCATGCAGGAAGCCAAAATCCTCGGGCACGGTGAAGTTCGTCGCAAGCCTGCCCGATGCGTCGGTCCTGACCGCGGCGATCTCGAAGGCGGCAGGCGCGTATTCGCGGCCGTGATATTCCGCCTGCGCCACCTTCCAACTGCCCTTGACGGTGCGCCAGACGAGCTGGAAGTCCGTGTCGGCCGGCAGCCCTTCTGCCGCGACCCGAACCGGCGTCCCGGGCGGGCCATGCTCGGGCGACACGGTCATCCGCCCGACGAAACCGTGCGCCGTAGCGAGCGGCGCCTCGCGGCCGAATTGCGCGGCTGCGCCATTGGGCGCCAGCAGTGCAACTGCTAAGAGAACGCCGCGCGCCGAAGCCCCCAAACCTCCGATCATTGGGTGCTTACTTGGTGGGTTCGAAAGTGCCGGCGACGATTGTCAGCAGTGAGGGTTTGGTGTTAACCGGCTCCCAGGTCTGCGTGGTGCCGTCCAATGCCGTTGCGACCACCTTATAGTTGAAGGTTCCGGTCGGGTAATCCTCGGGGATCGTCCACGCGGTCGACCAGAGATGGTCCGTGGGCGCTTTCGGCGGGTGGCCGCCGAAGCGTGCCGGGAATTTCTGCCCGTCGGACAATTCGACGACGACGCTTTTGAGGCCCTTGTTGTCGAGTTGTTGGCCGGTCGCGTCCTGCACGCGGATCCGCCAGGCGACTTCTTCTTTCCGCATAAACCGATTGCTGAGGACGCAGCCCGGACCGCTTCCCCCAGGCGCCCGCACCATATCGGCGGCGATAAACAGCGGCGTGCCACTCTGCGCCTCGGCCAACGGCGCCACGCCGAGCGCCAGAAGCAGCGCCAGGAAAACCGTTCGCGCGATTGCCATCTCTTTCCTCCCTTTCGATGTTCAATTCTACCATCGATCGGCGAGCAGCGACAGCAACTAGACCGCGCCGGTTTAGCGGCGGCGGTTTCCCGAAGGCCTGGTGAACCAGCGACCCGCCAGATTCTCGGACTGCACGCGTTCGCGATGCCCGGCGATCCATGCCTCGGCGTCGGCTTCGGTGCCGAACGGTTTGACCGTAGTCGGATAATTCTCCGGGATGCTGACCTCGACGCCGAACGACCCGTCCTCGAGAGGGATCACCCGGTATGTCGCCTCGGCGTGGGGGTGTGTCTTTGGCATGGGCGGCATCCGGTCCTACCGAGCCCTTACGCCCGATCGGTTCTAGTTAAGAGGCGCCTCTTCGTGGGGATAGGGAGCGCCCGGTGCGGTTGGGCAGGCGCCCGGCGGCGGCAAGACCTCGACCCCCGGCCCGTGCTGGTAGATCCGCCCATCCCGGATATAGACGGTAATGCCGAGCGCATGGGCGAGGTTGCGGGCGGCGTCGGCAAGTTCGGCTGGGGTCATCGCTACTCTGCCTTTGGCGATCATTGGTAGTATATTGGGATGGCGACAGCGAATAACAGGGCCGTTGCCGATCATGGCGGCGGCCCGCGGGCGCCGGACTAGGCGACCTAAGTCTGGCGCGACAGGAAGATCTGCTGTGATCCGTAGCACAGCCAAATCCGCCGCGAGGCGAGGAAATCGACGCCGAGAACGAGGTCGGCGTCTTTCAGGCTGACATCTGCGACGATCAGCGCGGGATTGCGGACGACCTCTCCCCCGACTTCCATACGTGAGAAACGGTGCAGATGAGAGGTCAGCCGCTCCGCCGTGGCCCCAAGCGTTACCGTGGCGCGATCGCGGGCCAAGGCTGTCTCGCTCACGCCGAGCGTCAGCGCGGCTCTGCTGGAGAGCACGCTCAATTGCGCACCCGTATCAATGAAGGTGTCGATCTGACGGCCGTCGAGCTGCGCCAGAAAGGAAAGGTGATCGCTGAAGGTCCGGCGTGCCGCAATGGTCGCGTAGGGCTCGGCCCAGGCCGGCGCCGCGCTCGGGCAGGATTGCTTGCCATAGAACACCATTCGATGGTGCGGCAGATCGAGATCGACGTCAAAACTGCTCAACGTGTCGGCGCCGAGGACACCATCGAGCGGGCCGGAGAACACGCTCGGCATATTGAGCGAGGCGACGCGCACCCGGCGCCACGGTATCGCCACGTTGCCGGCAGTGAAGCTGCGCAATTCGACCTCGTTGGTCGCCAAGCTGCCGGAAAGGCCGCGTATCTGCCGGTCAAATTCGACGCGCGGGGTTTGCGCGCCAACGCGTTTGGCGGCGGCCGGCGTCAGGATCGTCCATTCAGCGCCGGTATCGAGCAGCAGGGTCAGCGGGGACCCATTGGCGACGAGGGTCACGATCGGCGCGTTGTGCAGGGTCGCCACGGTGATCTCGCCGATCCGAGTGGTGCCGCAGCCGACAGTTGGCGTGCCCGCTGCCGCCGCGCCACCCCCGAAAGCCGACACGAGCACGACCGCGCCGCACAGAAACTGGCGCGATAGCCGGGCGAAGAACATCAATCGGTTGATAAGGTTAGAGAGCCAGCCGAGGCCGCTCGTTGACGGCCAGCACGCGAATCCCGAAATCGTCGATCTGGATCGTGCTGATCGAGGCGAGGCCGACCTCGATCCGGGAATAGAAATCGAGCGGCATCCCGAGCGCGAAAATGAGCGCGGCGCGGATCACATCGCCGTGGCTGACGACGACCACCGTCCCGTCGCAGTGTGCTTGGCGCAGCTCGAACAAGGCCTTGACGGCCCGCCCCTGAACCTGGCGCATGCTTTCGCCGCCGGGCACGCAGGCGATGCTGCGGCAGGTGCTCCACAATCGCCAGCGCTCGTCCGTCCTGACCGCATCGAAGGTCAGCCCGGTCCACTCGCCGAAATCGAGCTCGATCACGTCCTCGCTGAATTCGACCGGCAGATCGAGTCGCTCGGCGAGGATCTCCGCTGACTCGCGGGCCCGCTGCAGCGGGCTCGAACAGAGCGCGGCGATCTCTTCTTCGGCGAGGCGGTCGGCGACCGCGGCGATTTCGGCGCGGCCCCGCGCCGACAGACCGACACCCGGGGTGCGCCCGGCGAGCACGCTACCCCGCAGCACGTGCTCGCCGTGCCGCAGCAGATGAAAAACCGTCACCAGGCCCGTCCCTCCTTTAAGTGCGTTTCGACGCTAACATGACGATGTGAGATCTAAGTTAAGTCCCAGGGTGGGACATTTGACAATTTACGGGGTGCATCATGGAACCGGTTCTCCTTGTACACGGCTATAGCGCCGAAAGCGCCAGCGATGACGAAGTGGACGTCGCCCGGATCTTTGGCAATCTGCCCAAAGACCTCAAAGAGAAGCTCGGCCCGCCGATCTTCGATGTGAACATCAGCCGCTACGTCTCCCTCGATGACGGCGTGGACCTCGAAGACATCACGCTGGCTTTCGACTGAGCGTTGAGGAACGAGTTTCCCAAGCTCTATACCGACGGCTTCAACGCAATCATTCACTCCACAGGGGCTCTGGTGCTGCGCAATTGGCTCCGCCGCTGCAGTCCCAGGCCTTCGCCCTGCCGGAGAATCGTGCACTTGGCAGGGGCCAATCTCGGCAGCGGCTGGGCGCATATCGGCGAGACCCTGCTTGCCAAATGGCTGCGTTTCATCGGCGAGGGCGGCGCCGAGCGGGGGTTGGCCGTGCTCGACGGCCTAGAGCTCGGCTCCAACTGGGCTTTCGAGCTGCACCGCCACTTTCTACAGCCGGGCACCGCGATGCGAGAGGATTACGGGGTCATGGAGTTTTCGATCGTCGGCAGTCAGGCCCCGCCGCGCAATCTGATCGTCCCGTTTCGGTATGGCAAAGAGGACGGCTCGGACGGGGTGGTCCGCGTCGCGGCCAGCAATTTGAACCATCACTACCTTCGAATTGGCCCGTCGCGCGCTCCGCAAGATGTCGAGTGGGACGAAGCGGTGGATTTTTCCAAGCGCGCGGTGGAGGCGTCGGCTAGCGGCAATACTGCTGATTTCGCGAATGCCGATGCGGTGTTTGCGGGAAATTATTATACGCTGCTGGAAGAGAACTTGCCCGACGAACCGCCGATCCGAAACGCCCAGCCGGCAGGAGCGCCGCGCCCGACGGTGCCGTTCGCGATCCCCTATTGCTGCGCCCACTCCACTGAAGAAATGGGCATCGTCTCGGGGACCGCGACCCGCGAGGAGGTGCTGGAGCTGATCCGGGAAGCTTTGAACTGCCCCGACCACGCAGCCCAGGCCGCGCTGACAGCCAAATTCGGCGAGCTGACCGCCGGGACTTACGACAAGGTGCGCCCTGGCACTCACATCGAGCATCTCGCGGGTCTATTCGACGGCGCGAAGAGGCTCATCGATGATTTCATTCACAGCCCCCAAGCGCAGTATGACCGCCACGCTCAAGTCAGCGTGCGCGTGCGCGACCAGCACGGTAACGCGATCAACGATTGCTCTATCCACTTCAACTCCTTCGGGGGCGGCGCCAGGCCGCGGCTGTTGATCAATGAGCTGTTCGAGGACACCCACCAGAACAAGACCTCGCCCGATACGACGACCTTTTATCTTCGCCTGGAAGCCTGGGACGGCAATGATTGGGTGGACCGCTTGGCGCAGGTCAACGGTGTGGATTTCGAGATCGATTGCATCGACCCGAAGACGCAGCGGATTGTCTTCGTGCCGCTGCGCATGCGACTGAACACCGCCCAACTGGCCCGCTATCTCAAGCCCCACCGCGCCACCCTTATCGATGTCGAGCTTTTACGGCTTCCGGCCCGCGACACGTTTTCGATGTTTCCATACCTCCCGGACGGCTCTAACCCTTGATCCAGGATATCGATGCCGGCCGATCTGCTCTCCTGTCCGCTGATAGAGTGTTCGCGGCGGATTTGCGGGCAAAACCCGTTACCGCTCGGGACTGGTCGAGGCCACGATTGGCGGACACGAGCGCTTCGGCGAGCTGTTCCGCGCTTACTCGCTATGGACGCCGGAGAGCGCCCCGAAAAATGGGCCGCCGCAATTAGTCTGGGCTATGATGGCGCGGTAATCGCGAGGGATGCCCGATGATCACGAAGTTCGACAGCTCTTATTACGGCACCGCCGACATGGAAAACCTCGGTTATTCCGGCACGCCGATCAACCACCGCCGCTATTCGAAGGCGGAGCTGGCAAAGGCGCTGCACAAGGTGGTGGCCTACGCCAAGTGCATGGATGAGCGCGGCTACAACACATTCTGGATGGCCGAGCACCATTTCCAGCCGGAAGGCACCGAGCTGATCCCGAACCTGCTGATGATGGCGATGCACCTGTGCGGGGTGACGAAGAACCTGCGCATCGGCTGCGGCTTCAACATCGTCCCGATGTGGCATCCGCTGCGCCTGGCCGAGGATTACGCGATGGCCGACATCCTGACCGGCGGGCGGGTCATCTTTGGCGTGGGGCGCGGCTACCACACCCGCGAAGTCGAGACCTTCGGCGCGCCGCTGATCGACCAGAACGCCAACCGCGAGATGTTCGAGGAGGGCGTCGAGGTCCTGTTCAAGGCATTCGAGGGGAAGCCCTTCTCGCACAAGGGCAAGTACTACACGATCCCGCCCGAGGTGCCGTATCGCGGATATACCTTGAAGGAGATCACCTTGGTGCCGGCGCCGGAGCGGCTGCCGGTCGAATGCTGGCAGCCGATCCAGAGCGGCTCGGATCGCGCCTTCGAGTTCATGGCGAAATACGGCATCAGCGGCGTGATCGGCGGCGGCTCGGCCGAAGGCGGCGCCGTTGAACGGCACATGGTCGGTTTCCAGCAGGCCTATGCCCGGCGCGGCATCAAGCTCGAACTCGGCGAGCGCCTCGCGCTCGGCTACCAGTTCCACATCGCGCCCTCCCGCGAGCAGGCGATCCGCGAGGCCGCGCCCCATTACGAAGAGAACATGAAAATGTTCGGCGAATTGCGCCTCGTGCGCGCCTTGACCGACGAGCAGATCGCGGCAATGCGCGACCCGCGGTTGGCCGGCACGGTGAAACTGCCGACGATCGAGGATGCGGTAAAGGCGGGCGGCTTCCTCGCCGGCCGCCCGGAGGACATCATCGAGGCGCTGAAGGCGGTCGAGAAGCGCTATCCCGGCCTCGACCGCGTCATCTGCGCCACCCCCCTCGGCACCCCGCTCGACGTTCAGCTCGAAGATCTCGACCGCTTCGCCAAGGAGGTGATCCCCGCCTTCCGCGACCCCCGGACCGCCGCCGCGGCGCAGTAGACCCAACGGTCAGCCCCGTGCGACCGCGACGAGGCCCTCGCCACCGTCCGTAAACTTTCTCGTGACGCAACGCACCCTCGTCGATGGCGGGAATTCCCACGTTTCGGCAATGGGATCGTAACCGTTAGGTTCTAGGAGCCGGAAGGTTCCGTCTGGCAAGGCCGTCGCACGGACTGGCCGCCAGACATCGGTGCCTTCGTCCAGCAGCCGAACGTAGACCACCGACTCGAGTATCGGGTATCCTGGTGCACCGACATGCAAAATTTCTCCGGTTCGGTCGTCGACAACCACCGACTGGCCAGTCCGCGGGCTGACGTACCGTGTAGCCGTGTTTCCCCGATTAACGTAATTGGGCGCCGGATAGCGCCGCCCACCAGCGATCGCTTCATCGATCAGTTCCAACGTCCAACCTCGCTGCGCAAGCTGATTTTGCCACTGTTGGGGCGATTTATGTGAACCGAGTCTGCGGGTCGGCAACGTTACATCGATCTAGTTTTCTCAGACGGTTTTTTCTTCGAGAATTCGCAAAGCGAGCTTTGGTAGATCGCGAACGTCTCGAAGCGCGGCGTCCAGCGCCGCTCGGCACATGATCGCACATGATCAACGACCGTCGCTATTCGCAGCGCGAGTTGGGCAAGAGATTACGCTGGTGCCGGCGCCGGAGCGGCTGCTGGTCGAATGCTCGCAGCCGATCCAGAGCGGCTCCGAGCGCGCCTTCGGTTTCATGGCGAAGTACGGCATCCGCGGCGTGATCGGCGGCGGCTCGGCCGAAGGTGGCGCGGTCGAGCGGCACATGCTCGGTCTCCAGGCCGCCTATGCCCGGAGGGCGTCAAGCTCGAACTTGGCGAGCGGCTGGCGCTCGGCTACCAGTTCCACATCGCGTCGAGCCGCGAGGCCGCGCCGCATTACGAAGAAAACATGAAAATGTTCGGCGAATTGCGTCTCGTGCGGGCATTGACCGACGAGCAGATCGCGGCGATGCGCGACCCGCCGCTGATTGGCGCCGTCAAATTGCCGACGATCGAGGATGCAGTGAAGGCCGGCGGCTTCCTGGCCGGCCGGCCGGAGGACATCATTGAGCCGCTGGAGGCGGTCGAGAAGCGCTATCCGGCCTCGATCGCGTCATTTGCACCACACCCCTCGGCACCCCGCTCGAAGTTCAGCTCGAAGACCTCGACCGCTTCGCAAAGGAGGTAATCCCGGCCTTCCGCGACACCAGGACCGCCGCCGCGGCGCAGTAGACCCCCGGGATCGGCCGCCTGGCGAGACTTATCATCTCGATAGGCGGCAACGGTCCTACGAAGCGATCGGCCCCGACGAGCCCTGCTTGAAGTGTGGCGAGGTCAGGCTGGCCTCATCGCTCAAGCCACGACAAATCAGGCGATAGGCAGGCTAGGCCATTGGCCGACGCTCCCCATATCCGGTTCGAGTGGGATGATGCGAAAAACGAGCGCTGCGCGCGAGATCGCGGGTTCGGCTTTACCGATATTCTACCGGCGTTCCTCGATCCGAACAGACGGGTGGAGCGACCATCGGCGAGACTATGGCGAAGAGCGTTTCAGGCTCTACGGCCGCATCGCGGGACGCCTGTTCGTGATCGCCCACACGCGGCGTGACACGGTGACGCGGATCATCTCCGCCCGCAAGGCAAATGCTCGGGAGAGGGACCTGTATGGCGAGGATTGAAGCACGGCTCGATCCGAAGGGGGCTGTCAACCGGCGGCGTTTTGCCGGCCCTTGGGAGCCGGTCGAGCCGCGAACCGATTGGCGCGGGTCGATGCAACCACCGAGGCGGAGATCGAACGCCAGGCCGCCTTCGATGATGCCGAAGCGGCCGAAGATGCAGCGGCTTGGGTGCGGCGCGTTCGTAGACGAGTCGGGCTTTCACAAGCTGAATTCGCGCGGCGGATCGGTATATCTGTCGCGACAGTGCGCGGTTGGGAACAAGGGAAGCTCTTGCCGCAGGGCGCCGCCCGCGCATTTCTGCGGGTGATCGACCGGGTGCCGGAAGCGGTGCTCGCGCTGAGCGCAGGCTGAGCCTCACGGCAAGTCGGAATCGGCGCAAGTTCTAAGCTTCGGCGACGACCGCATTCGGCGCGCAGATCGCGGCGATGCGCGACCCGCGGCCGGTCGGCGCCGTGAGGCTGCACCATTGAGGACGCCGTGAAGGCCGGCGGCTTCCTCGGCGGCCGGCCGGAGGACATCATCGAGGCCCTGAACGCGGTCGAGAAGCGCTATCCCGGCCTCGACCGCGTCATTTGCGCTACACCGCTCGGCACCCCGCTCGACGTGCAGCTCCGCAAAGGAGGTGATCCCGGCCTTCCGCGACACCAGAACCGCCGCCGCGGCGCAGTAGACCCACGGCATCAGCCGCCGGACCCCCCGTTCGGCGGCACGTCAGCGTCGCTGGCGGGTCGTATCCACCAACAACGTCACCCGCCGAACATCGGTAGTCGAATGATGACGGCTTCGCGGCGAAAGCGGAGCGATTGTCAGCGGTCGATGGATCCGCTCAGCAGTCGCTTTGAGTGCAAAAATTATTGACCGCCAGCCGGGGATTGCAGCTTCTTCACGAGCATTTCTCCGATGCGCTCGATGTCGGCGTTCAGCGGAACATAACCGATGGTCGGCAGCAGCCCTTCGAGCTCGATATCATCGACCCGGATTGGCAGAATGTACTCGTTGCCTCTCTCCTCAAGTGCCCGCGCTTGCGCGCTGCGGGCCTCGTGGATCGTCCATTTGCGATCGCGATACTCGTTAGAAACGAATATCATGCAGAAGCGGGCTCGTTTGCGGAAAATCTCATCGAAGAAGACAGTGAGATTCTTTCCCCAGAGCTGCTCCGCGTAGAAGTTGTCGCAAAAGACATCGTATCCTGCCCCGCGCACGATTCCGGCCAGCTTCTCGGCCTCCGCGCGCTCGGTGCCTGCAAAGGAGATCGCGACGTCGAACGAGTTCAGGTAGTTTAGAAGATGCCGCCGCGGGCTTGGGCTTTCCCGCGCGACGAACATTCGAGGCGATATCGGCACTCACGCGTGCGCCGGCCTTTTCGAATGGCAGAAAGGTAATCCCGACGGTTTCTACCGCGGCGTTGGCAGCTAGCAGGTTCTCGATGGCAGGCGAGAATTGGGCTTGGTGGGCGTCAAAACAACGGTGGGCGTACTCAACATTTCCGCTCCATGGAGCATCGTCGCGGGCTGCCAATCTCAGAGTGCGAAAGTAGCAGCGCTCAAAATCGAACTCGGGGCAATCATCGAAAGCTTTTAGCCCGAGATGGGACAAGGCGCTGTGAAGCTCTGACGAAATCGGTGAGTGCTTCGGTCGATAGTGCGTGACGAACGCCTCCTCGGCCCCCGTGTCAATGAAGGTAAAGCGAAAGAGGAATTGCTCATCCTCCGTCGCCTTCATGGTGTCCTTCTTGGTAGCCGTATGGCCGTCACCGGAGATTGTGTGATAACGGCGTCGCTCTGAACCTCCGTTCCTGCCGAAGTAAAATCCCCATCCTTCGGGCTGCGGCAGCATAAAACCGCAAGCCTGAAGCCCATTTTGCGCCTTCTCGAGATATCCAAAGCCCGCATTGAAGGCGGTGGCAAACTGCTGGAGGTCGAATTCTTGATGGACTTCGCGGCTATAACAGCGCTGGGATTCCGTGAAATTGCACTTGTCGTTTCGCCGAAAGCCAAGATAAGCCAGCCAGTCGGTTGGTTGCAGTCCGGCCGTGGAGAATGACGTTGGGTTTACATGGAGGGTGAACCACTTGTCGCTCTTCCCTGCCTGCAATGCGGCTAAGGCCATCTGAGCGCGGCCTGCGTTAAGACGGCCAACAACTTCGGTCTTGAGCGCGCGGTGATGGTCCCTGCCAACCATTTTCAATTCTCGAGGCCAAACATCGCTAAGATGGTGCGCACTCACCAGGCCGTCCAGCCGGTTCGCATCTGGGCAAGAAACGAGGATCACGCACGCTTCCGCGTTGGATCCGGGCTAAGGCGGCGCGCCGAGTTGGCCATCGCCGAGGACTGGCGTCGATGACAGTGCAGGCTTGACCGGAACGTATGGCGAACGCACATGGCAGAGCTCCTTTGCCGAAACCACGGCCGTTGGAGGCCTGCCCGTGCCAATTGCTGCGATTGCCTTGCCGCGTCCTGCTCGCCCCTGTTTTTCCGACCTCGAATTGAGGAATTTCAATCGGTTGCTCCTGATCTAGTTTCGCCTCTCGCGCACGCGCGAGGGTGTTCGCCGATGTGGGCGCGTTCACCCTCACCCAGCTCCGGGTAAGGCTCCCCCCGCCTTGCCAACCCTGCGCATCCCTCTCCCCCATTGTGTGGCGAGGGGAAGGTGAGTGTATGGCTCGGCAAGCGGCGCACCGTGATCGGTCGCGGCGTGTCATAGTGGGTCCCGACGAAGCAGCCGGAGCGACCGATGCCCGCAAAGCGCGCCTACGGCGTGGACCAGGACTTCTATCCCTGGTCACCGATGTGTTGCTCGCCCTGTTCTGCGATGGCCGGAGAGCGCCTGGGTCGCTCTGGCGGTCATCGTCAATTTCGAGCATTGGGATTGGGAGGGACCCTCGCGCTAGATAAGGCGGCGCCCGACGATGATCCGACGCTCGTCAAGGAGGGCCAGAGAAGCGGCGAAGAAGCGCAAGCGGAAAGAGAAAGCCAGACGAGATAGTGACGCCGGGCGATCGGCTCTCTCGCAGTCACTCCGTGCCAGTGCGGCCGTGCCAGGGGTCCGGGCCGGGGTCGCGCCCGGCGGCAAACTCGGCCAGCCGGCCGAGGTAATGGGCCCAGCCTTCCGCATGGCCGGCGCATTGCTCGGCATTGGGCAGGCCGGTATGGGTCAAGCGCAGCAGCGTTCCGTCCGGTTGCTCGATCAGATCGATCTCCACCAGGCTCGACCCCGGCGGCACGACGTCGCTGCCGTCCCAGCCGAAGCTGTAGGCCAGGCGGTGCACCGGCACCACCTCGCGGAAGGAGCCGCGGGCGAAGCCAGCGCCGGTGACATTGACCAGATAGAGCCCGCCGGGCTGCGGCTCGACCTGCGCCTCCGTTCCCATCCAGCGCAGGATCTTCTCCGGATCGGTCAGGAGGGCGAACACCGCGGCGGGCGGCGCCGGGATGTGCGTCTCGCGGCGGACGACGAGGGCCACTTGCATCGCTGTCTCCGTTAGTCTGCGACGGCCTGTCCCGCGGCGAAGGATGGGCGGCGCCGGGTCGGGACTTGCCCCGAGGATAGACCGGCGCGGCCGGCTGCGCCATTGCCGCGGCGCGGATGACAGGCCAGGGGCCGTGGCGGCATGATCGCGGCATGGATCAGCCAATGGATTTGCCTGGGCCCCTCGCCTGGCTGGTGGACGAGGCAGGCGCCTCGCCCGGCCCTGACCGGTTCCTGGCGGAGCTGGGCGGCCGGCTGCTGGACGACGGCCTGCCGCTGGCCGGCGGCGCCCTGATGCTCGCGGTGCCACATCCGATCATCGCCCGCCGCACCTGGCTGTGGCGGGCGGAGACCGGGGCGGTGATCGAGGCGCTGGGCTTCGCCGGCGGCCCGCCCGGTCGAGCCGGGCGCGACTGGCTGGCCGGGCTTGGCCCGGTGCAGGAGGATACGATCGGCCCGGGGCTTGCGAGTCCAGAGCCGGACAGTCCGGTGCTGGGCTGGGCCGGGGTCCGGCCGTTCGGCCCGGCCGAGGCCGGCCGGCTGCGCCGGGCCGCGCGCTTCGCCGCGGCGCCCTTAGCCGCCCTTGCCGCGCGGGCGGCGCGGGCCGCACTGCTCGAGGCCTATCTCGGCCGGCGCAGTGCCGCCCGGGTGCAGGCTGGAGTGCTGCGCCGCGGCGCCGGGGAGACCATCCGCGCCGTGCTGCTCTCTGCCGATCTGCGTGACTTCACCGCGCTCTCCGAGGCGACCGAGCCCGCGGCGGTGATCGCCGCCCTCGACGCCTGGTTCGACCGCGTCGCCGGGGCGGTGCACGCCTTCGGAGGCGAGGTGCTGAAGTTCATCGGCGACGGCGTGCTGGCGATCTTCCCGGTCACCGGCGCGCCGGCCGCGGCCTGCGAGGCGGCGCTGCGCGCGGTCGCCGCCGCCCGCGCCGGGATGGCCCATCTCGATAGGGCGCGGCAGGCGCAGGGGCTGCCGCCGCTGCCCTTCGGCGCGGCGCTGCATCTCGGAGAGATCCTGTGGGGCAATATCGGCGCGGCCGACCGGCTGGACTTCACCGCCATCGGCCCTGCAGTCAACCTGGTCAGCCGGCTGGAGGGGCTGTGCCGGCCGCTCGGCCGGTCGGTGCTGATCTCGGGCGCGGTCGCCGCCGAGACCACCGCGCCGCTAGTGCCTCTGGGCGAACAAGTGCTGCGCGGCATCGCGGCGCCCTGCGCCGTCTTCACCCTGCCGGATGCGTAGTCACTGCGGTTTCGTCGATCAGTGCACAGCCTCTAACCCGGTAACGGGAATGCCCGAGGAACCTCGACGCCGCATGCTCAGCACCCGGCGCGCATCCTCCAGGCGGTCCGCGTTGAAATAGGCCTTCAACAAAGTGAACTCCACCAGGTCGAGCTGCGCGCGGCTGCCGCCGATCCGTTCGAGTTCGTCGGCAATCGGTTCAAGCGCGTCGATCACGGCGGAAAAATCTCGCCGTTCGAAAGCGGCGAAGGCGTGCGACACCGCCGGAACCAAGGGGCCGGATGGATAACGATCGTTGCGCGCGAGCTCGTTCGTCTGGCGTTCGCGCGCCTGCAGCGCCGCGTCATTGCCAGCCACGACTTCCGCGAGCGCGATGTGCATGTCGGAAAAGGCCACGCCGGCGCGCGGAAACGCGCTGCTCGCGAAGTCGTGCATCATGCGCCAGGCTTCGGCGTCACGCGGATGCCCAGCGAGTTCCCAGCGCCATAAAAAGGAGACCGCATCGTTCACCTTCCCGCGCGGAGGCCCGCTGTGCACATCGGGTGAGAAGGCTTCCTTGAAAAGCCGGAACGCTGCCGCCGCATCGCCAGCTTCCAGGTCGCCGAGCGCGAGATGCCAACTCAGGTGGCTGTATAACAAGCCGTTACGCGGATAGGTGGTGAGCCAAGACGCCAGGAAGGCGCGGGCCGCGTTTGGATCGCCCTCCTCATAGGAGAGGTGCGCGCGAGCATGCGCAGCCCAAGGGTTTTTCGGGTTTTGGGCGAGGGATCGATCGATCTTCGGGCGGGCGGCATCTCGCTGCCCGTTCTCCGAGAGCGCCATGCCATGGTGGGCTGTGAACCACCAATCGTCTCCATAGCTCGGGGCAAGCCTGTCCAGCAGGTGCAGCAGCGCGCGTTTCTGCCCGGCGCGGCCGGAACTGCCGATCAGACCGTTGGTGAACGCAGTGGTGCCGAGTACCAGGGCGTCGCGTGGCCAGGCATTCAGATGCGCGGGCAGCGCGGCAAGTGCGGCTTCGGCGTCGCCCGCCGAAAGCAAGTCGAAAAATGCGATGTGGCTGGCTTCCCGCGCGGACAGACCGGCGGCCAGGGAATTGGCGGCGGCCATCGACGCGCGTGCCGCTGCTGCGTCCGCGCGGTCCAGCAGCGCGAACGCCCTGGCGGCATGGGCGAGGGCAAAGCCGGGATCTTCGGCGATGGCACGATCGAATGCCTCGATCGCCCCGGGGTACATGGTTAGCTTCGCCTCACAGCCCTCTACGTAAGCGTCCCGCGCGCCAGGCGACGTTGTAGACAAGGGGAGTCCGTACCGGTCCGTCAACATGATGGTCCTCGTCACGGAATTCGCCTCGAAGGATACGATCCACATTGGCACACGCGGAACGGGCGTTCTAGCCCGCATGAACCGGGATTGCTCCTGCGGCAGTGTTGATGGCTGAACAGGGTTCAGTCTGCTCAAGCCGCGCAGTTCATCGCAATAGGCTTACCGCGAAAAAGCGCGGCGGCGGCCTCCGGCTAGCCGCTCAGGAAGCGATGCCGTTTTACACCCTTGTGTTCCGGTCACCCCCGCTTCGCGGTGGCGGGTATGGGGTATGGCACCGGACCGCGGACTTCGGCCGCCGGCTTGTCTTCGCTGGTGTAACGGCGTTATGCACAATCGGCAGAGTTCGGACAATTTCGATGCGGATCGCGACTTACAACGTCAACGGCATCAACGGACGGCTTGCCAATCTGCTCGGCTGGCTGGAAGAGACCACGCCGGACATCGTCTGTCTTCAGGAACTGAAGGCGCCTGATGACAAATTCCCCGCCGCTGCAGTCCGCGACGCCGGCTATGGCGCGATCTGGCACGGGCAGAAAAGCTGGAATGGCGTTGCAATCCTCGCGCGGGGCGCCAAGCCGACGGAGACCCGGCGCGGTTTACCCGGCGATCCTGACGATACGCACAGTCGCTATATAGAAGCGGCGATCGGCGACACGATCGTCGGATGTCTCTATCTGCCGAACGGCAATCCCGCGCCGGGCCCGAAGTTCGATTACAAGCTGCGCTGGTTCGAACGGCTGACCGGATACGCCAAGACCCTTTTGGACACCGGCGCTCCGGTCGTTTTGGCCGGCGACTTCAACGTCATGCCGACCGATCTCGATGTCTATGCACCGGAGCGCTGGGTCGATGACGCCCTGTTCCGGCCGGAGGTGCGCGAGGCCTATCGCCAGCTTATCCGGCAGGGCTGGACCGATGCGCTGCGAGATCTTCACCCGGATGAGCGGATCTACACGTTCTGGAAGTACTTCCGGAACGCCTTTGGCCGCGACGCCGGACTGCGCATCGACCACCTGCTGCTGAGCCCGTCCATTGCCGGGCGGCTCGTCGCGGCCGAGGTCGATCGCGATGTGCGAAGGCGCGAAAGGGCGAGCGATCACGCGCCCGTCTGGATCGAACTTGCAGAAGCAAACGCCCAATCACCGCGGCAGGCGCAGCGCCCGAGGAAGAATTGAGGAAGGGTGCGATAAGAGGAGGTACGGGAATGGCTCGCATATTCATAACGGGATCATCGGACGGCCTCGGCCTCATGGCGGCCCGGCTCCTGATCGAGGAAGGCCATGAGGTCGTACTGCACGGGCGAAACGAGCGTCGAAGTCGCGACGCCCTCGCGGCGGCAGTCGGCGCCGGCGGGGTTGTCTCGGGAGACCTCTCGACCATTGCTGGGGCGAGAACAGTTGCCGACGAGGTCAACGAGCTCGGCCGCTTCGACGCTGTTATCCACAATGCGGGCGTCGGTTATCGCGAGAGACGGGTGGAGGTGGAGCCCGGAGTTCCGAGCGTCTTCGCCGTCAATGTGCTCGCCCCCTACATTCTGACGGCACTCATCGAAAGACCGAAGCGATTGGTTTATCTGAGCTCCGGCATGCATCGCGGCGTAAGTCCGCATATGGACGATCTGCTCTGGACCAAGCGGTCCTGGAGTGGCTCGTCAGCTTACGCGGAAAGCAAGCTGTGCGATGTTTTGCTGGCGTTCGCCGTCGCTCGCCGCTGGAAAGGCGTGAAAGCCAACGCGCTGGAGCCTGGATGGGTAGCGACGAAGATGGGTGGCCCTTCAGCGCCGGACGATCTTCGAGAGGGGTGCGTAACTCAGGCCTGGCTTGCCACGAGTGAGGACGAGTTCGCGCGATCGAGCGGCGGGTATTTCTATCATCGGCGCCCTCGTGCGCCGAACCCGATCGCGGCCGACCTCAGGATGCAGGAAGAGTTGCTGGCCGAATGCGGCCGCATTTCCGGCGTACACCTCGATTGACCTCCGCATGGCGGCCCGATGGCGTCTTGAGAGCTCACTGGGGTGCGCGATCCTGATCCGCCGAGGGAGAGCGCGGGTCATTACACGAGCGGGGCTCGGCGAAGACGAGGAAGTCAGGTTCGCAGGCGACTCGCCGGTGGGGCCTCGGTCCCTCATACCGCGCGCAGCCGTGCTATCGGACAGCGATCCGCGCGACCCGAAAACACCGAAACGTGTACTGCAGAGCCCATCGCAGGCTGATAATGTGGTTTGGTTAACGCCCCAAACGCCAGGAGCCGCCATGCGCACTCCCGGGGAACCCGCGACCCACGACGACGTGCCGCCGACATCGATCGAGGTCAGAGACAAGGATAGGCAAGGCGGGTTTGCAAGACAGCACGACCCGCTCCAAGAGCTTGCAGATCTACTTGGGCCGCAGAGAAGTCGCGAAGGCCTGCCTCATCGGGACGAAGCGCCCGACGGCAGTGCCTGTCCTGCCGCTGGCACGAAGCCCGGCCTTGCTAGCGCGGAGCGGCCCAGCAGCGACCAGTCCCAAAACTGGGAATTGGCCCTCGCCGCCTTCGAAGACGCCTCCTCGGTATCGGCGCGCGATCGCAATCGCGAGGTCGTTCTGCCGAAATCGCGCGACGTCAGAGACAAAGACAGAAGGCCAGGGTTCGCAGGGCTGAGCGATGCCCTCCAAGAGCTTACTGATCTACTTGAGCCTCAGACAAATCGCGACAGCGCACCCCGTCGGGAAAAAGCGCCCGAAGAAGACCCCGACTGGGCCATCGCCCGCACGAACCTCGGCCTTGCCTACGCACAGCGGGACAACGGCGACCGGTCCCAGAACTGGGAGATGGCCATCGCCGCCTTCGAGGACGCGCTCTCGGTGGTGACGCGCGAAGGCGATCCGGAACAGTGGGCCACCGCTCGCATGAACCTCGGCGTCGCCTACCGGGACCGCCTTGCCGGCGATCGCCCGGACAACCAGGAGCGGGCGATCTGCGCCTTTGAGGACAGTCTCGCGGTCTGGATCCGCGAGCGCAATGCGGAACAATGGGCTGCCGCTCGCATGAACCTCGGCATCGCCTACTGGGAGCGCCATGCCGGCGACCGGCAGGAAAACCAGGAGCGAGCCATCCGCGCCTTCGAGGACTGCCTCTCGGTGTGGACATCCGGCCGCGACCCGGAGCACTGGGCCACCGTAAAAATGAACCTAGGTGTCGCCTATCGGGAGCGCCAGGCCGGCCACCGATGGGAAAACCAAGAACGGGCGCTCGGCGCCTTTGAAGGCGCTCTCTCGGTCTGGTCACGCGAGCGCAATCCGGAACAATGGGCTGCTGCTCGCATGAATATCGGCATTACCTGCTGGCAGCGTGTCGCCGGTTACCGGTCGGAGAACCGGGAGCGGGCGATCGGCGCGTTCGAGGACGCCCTGTCCGTTTGGACCCGCGAGAGGAACCCAGAAGAATGGGCTGCCGCTCGCATGAACCTCGGTATCGCCTATTGGGAGCGTCCTGTCGGCGACCAGGCGGCGAACCGGGAGCTGGCCATCGGGGGCTTCGAGGATGTTCTCTCGGTTTGGACCCGCGAGGCCGATCCGAAAACGTGGGCTGCCGTTCGCATGAAGCTCGGCGCAGCCTATTTGGAGCGTCCCATCGGGGACCGGGCGGAGAACCTGGAGCGGGCCATCGGCGCCCTTGAGGACGCCCTGTCGGTCTGGACCCCCGAGGCCAATGCAGAAGAATGGGCCGCCACTCACACGAAGCTTGGCATTGCTTACCGTGAGCGCCTTGCCGGCAACCGCTTGGAGAACCGCGAGCGGGCCATTGCTTGCTTCGAGAATGCCGTGTCGGCCTGGACCTGCGAGCGCAACCCGAAAGGGTTGGCCGCCGCTCGCGCGCACCTCGAAACAGCGTGCCGGGAGCGCTTTGGCGAGTGGTTGGAGAAACGCGTGGCTAGCGGCGGCCCGGAAGCGCAGCGGCCGCCAAAGGTCTCCCTCTTCGGCTGGGGTGCGGCCTAGCGCGCCAGTCCGTCGATGGCGGTGAGACCCTCACGGGACCCGGAGCGGTTCGACAACAAGAAGCACTCAGTTACCTCGCGCGGCGTGGGCCGGCCGGTGAGATCAAGGCCGGACGCCGATCGGGCCGCGCAGTCATGCTCGCCCCGACCCGCGCCGGATCGAATGCAACCGTCGTAGCCCATTTCGAAATCGCTATTCCTGTTCTCGACCGCGTCAGGTGGGGACCCGAGCGGCTTAGCGCAAAAACCGAGCCACAAATTGTCTTAAGCGATGACTTGGTCCGGCGGCCGATTGCGGTCGCGTTCGGCACCCGCTAGCTTTGCAAATGGTGACTCTGGACGACTAGCAGCGCCGATGGAGCCTGCGCGATGGAGGAAGGGCATGAGGGCGGACTATGTAATCGTCGGCGCCGGCTCGGCGGGTTGCGTCTTGGCCAATCGGCTGAGCGAGGATCCCAGCGCGAAGGTGATCTTGATCGAAGCGGGGGGACGCGACCGAAGCCCTTATATCCATATCCCCGCGGGCTTTATGAAACTCCTCGACCATCCGACCTTTACCTGGGGGTTTCACGCCGAGCCCGATGCCGGCACGGCCGGGCGCGCGATCCTCTACCCCCGCGGCAAGGTGCTCGGCGGGTCGAGCTCGATCAACGGGCTGATCTATATTCGCGGCCAGCCCGAAGACTATGACCACTGGGCGCAACTCGGCAACCGCGGCTGGTCGTGGGACGACTGCCTACCCTATTTCCGCAAAGCCGAGCGCTGGGAGGGCGAGGAAACCGACGTGCGGGGGAAGGGCGGCCCGCTCTTCACCTCGCGCATGGACCGGCCGCCGCTTTGTCAGATCGTGATCGAGGCCGGCAAGGAAATCGGCCTCGAATACCGCGAGGACGTCAACAATCTGCCGCCCGGAGCGGGCGACAGCATCGGCTGGTGCCAGCAGACACGCGGCGGCCGCCGCCGGGCCAGCACCGCGCGCACTTATCTGCGGCCCGCCCTGAAGCGGCCGAATTTGCAGTTGGTGACCAATGCGCTGGTGCACCGTGTGCTGTTCGAAGGCAAACGTGCGGTCGGGGTCGAATTCTCGCGCAGCGACGGGACCGAGCGGGCCGAGGCGGCTCGCGAGGTCATCCTCTCGGCCGGGGCAGTCGGCTCGCCTCACCTCCTGCAGATTTCCGGAATTGGCGATCCCGAGCATCTCGGCCGGATCGGCGTCCCGGTGATCCATGAATTGCGTGGCGTCGGCAAGAACATGCAGGATCATTACGTCTGCCGCATGACTTATCCGATCCACGGCGCACGCACCGCCAATGAGCGCGCCCGCGGCTTGCCCCTTGCCGCCGAGGTTGTGCGCTACCTCGTGACCGGCAAGGGCATGCTGACCTACAGCGCCTCCCTGGTCGCCGCCTCGGTCAAAGTGCTGGAGGAATCGGCGACTCCCGATGTGCAATGCTCATTCGCGCCGGGCAGCTTCAAGGACGGCCAGATCGGCCAGCTCGAAGAGGAACCCGGGCTGACCGGCGGCTCGTGGCAGATGCGGCCCTTGTCGCGCGGTTATGTCGAGGCGAAATCGCCCGACCCGCAGGTCGCGCCTGCGATCAATCCGCGCTATCTTTCGGAGGAGGCCGACCGGCGCGCGGTGATCGGGGGTTTGCGGTTTGTGCGCCGGATTTTCGCGGCGCCGGCTTTGGCGCGCTATGTCGGACCGGAAAAACTGCCCGGCGCGCAGGTGCACAGCGACGACGAGCTGCTCGATTACGGGCGCCGCAACGGCAACACAGTCTACCACGCAAGCTGCACCTGCATGATGGGGCAGAGTGCGATGTGCGTCGTCGACAGCGAATTGCGGGTGCACGGGATCGAGCGCCTGCGCGTCATCGACGCCTCGGTGATGCCAGCGGTCACATCGACCAACACCAACGCGCCGACCATCATGATCGCCGAAAAGGGCGCCGACATGATCCGCCGCGCTGCCCGCGCGCCCCAGCCGGAGATCAACGTCAAGGCTGCGTAACCGCGCGATGCTGGCATTCCCGTAGCGGAAATGGAATCGTAGGAGCCGCCATCGGCATAGCCGGCCGGCGTGAAGTCATGTGCGGGGCCGAACCGGGATCGAGCTTCGCGATAGCTGATCCGGGACAGGCGCGCCTCTTCTCGGACGAAGAGAGGCCAGACAGATCATCGATCTGATCCGTTTCGCGCCGGAGAATGTAGGGCCGTGCGGTGTCGCTGCCGCACCGAGTCAGACGCGCCGCACGCCGTAAAACTGTGGCCAGCCATCGCGGACATCCTGCAGGTAGGAGTGGAACGCGAACGGCTGGTCGTACATGCCGAGTGGCACATAGGACGGGTTCTGCCAGAACTCCTCCTGCATCCCGCGGCAGATCTTTTGCTGCGCCTCGAGGTCCGGCGCATCGAACCAGGCCTCCCGCAAAGCCTCCATCTTCGGGTCGGTCGGCCAACCGAACCAGGCATCGGCGCCGCTTGCGCGGATCGCGATATCGGGACCTGGCGAGATGTTCCCCATGCCGCCGAGATAGGTATAGAAAATGTTCCAGCCGCCCTTGTCGGGCGGCTCGCGGCTGGCGCGGCGGGCGACGACGCTGCCCCATTCCATCGTTTGCAGGTCGATGTTCATGCCGATGCGCTGCAGCACGTCGGTCGCGACTTGCGCCTCGGCGTAGATTGTCGGGATCGTCGATGCGGCGAGGACCACGACCCGCTCGCCCTTATACCCCGCCTCGGCCAGCTCCTTCTTTATCCTGTCCAGGTCCTTGGCGCCCCGGGTGATCTCGACGCCGACATCGCTCGCCATTGGCGTCCCCGGCACGAAGAGGCCGACATCCGTTTTGATGAGGCTGGGCTCCGCGCCGGCGACCGCGGTCATAATCTCCTTCTGGTCCATCGCGGAAAGCACGATGCGGCGGATCGCAGCATTGTCGAATGGCGGAAATAATTGATTGAACCGCAGGCAGCCGATCTCACCGGTGCGGTCCTTGACCGTAATCACGAGGTTCTTGTCGCGTTTGAGCTGCGGGACGAGATCGATCGTCGGGTTCTCCCACCAGTCGACCTCGCCCTGCGCGAGCGCCGCCGAGGCGGTGGAGGGATCCTGCACGAAATTCCACACGACGCGATCGACGTAGACGACTTTGGGGCCGGCGCTGAAGCTCGGCTTGCCTTCGGCCCGCGGGACATAATCCGGGTTCTTCTCGAAAACGACGCGCTGGCCAGGTATCCGCTCGGACGGCACGAATTTGAACGGCCCCGATCCGATCGCTTCCTTGATCTGCTCAAACGGGTCGGTCATCGCCAGCCGCTCCGGCATGATCGAGCAATAGGGCTCGGCCAAGGCCTCCGGCAGGAGCGGAAACGGCTTTTTGAGGCGAAAGCGGATGATCTTGTCGGACACTGCGGACAACTCGTCGGTGCGGGCCATCAGCGCCTGCCCGAGCGGATAGCGTTTCGCCCATCGCCTGATCGTGGCGATGCAGTCCCGCGCCAGCACCGGCGTGCCGTCGTGGAATTTCAGCCCATCGCGCAATGCCAGATCCCATTGCTTGCCGTCATTCGCGCTGGTGTGGCCTTCGACCATCTGCGGCTGCGCCTTGAACTGCGCGTCATAGCCGTAGAGCGTGTCATAGACCGCCAGCGCAAAATTGCGGGTGATGTCGGCGGTCGTCCACACCGGGTCGATGGACGCCAGATCGGCATGCGGAACGAAGTTGATCACCTTCGCACCCTCGGCGCCCAGGATCTGCGGCGCGGCGAGGCCCGCGGCTGCTCCAGCCAGGCTGATCTCGAGAAAAGCGCGTCGATTCATCGGCGGTCCGGCGTCCATCCCATAGTTTCGGAGAGATCATCATATGCCTGCGCCCGGCCGGCAAGCGGGTCTCCACACCCAGCGTGGGCAGGCCGCGGATCAGCCAGACCCCTTCGGAACATTGAACGAGCGGCGACGCCCCCAAAATTTGAGCATGCCTCTTCTCCCGGTGGCCGGCTTTCCGCAAGGACATGACGCAGAACATCTACGACAACCCGGAGTTCTTCGAGGCCTATAGCCGATTGGGCCGCTCTGTCGAGGGGCTGGACGGCGCCGCCGAATGGCCCGCGCTCAGGGCCCTGGTTCCACAGGTGCGGGGCCTCAGAGTGGTGGATATCGGCTGTGGCTTCGGCTGGTTCTGCCGTTGGGCGCGGCAACAAGGAGCGGCGGCGGTCCTCGGCATCGACGTGTCGGAGAAGATGCTGGCACGGGCCCGAGCCGCCACGACGGACGCGGCGATAACCTACCTCGAGGCCGATATGGAGTGCGCCGAACTGCCACAGGCGGCATTCGACCTCGCCTACAGTTCGCTCGCCCTGCACTACGTCGAGGATCTGGGCGGGCTGCTGGCGAAGGTGCACCGCACTCTCGCCCCGGGCGGGCAGCTCGTCTTTTCCGTCGAGCACCCGATCTTCACCGCACCGAGCCAGCCGGGCTGGTCAGTCGGCGTGGATGGCCGCAAGACATGGCCCGTCGACAGCTATCTCTGCGAAGGACCGCGCAGGACGGACTGGCTCGCCAAGGGCGTAATCAAGCAGCATCGCACGCTGGCGACGTATCTCAATTTCTTGCTGCGGCTGGGGTTCGCGCTGTCGCATGTCGAGGAATGGGGTCCGACGGACGAACAGATCGCGGCTCGGCCAGCCCTCGGGGATGAACGACAGCGGCCGATGTTTCTGCTGGTCTCTGCTCGACGGTAGCCGCGTCAGGCTCGTACCCGCCAGCGAGCTGGCGATAACTGTGTGGTTGAGGGCAAGACCTGGCTTGACAGCCAGGGCGAGCCATGGCGCAACTAAGCGACGAACGACATACTTGGAGCTGGGAGGAGACAGATATGTTCCGCCGTCATGCACTGGCGCTGGCCGGCGCCGCCATCGCCCTCGCGCCCATAGGAGCCGCGGCCGAAGGGCCGATCAAGATCGGCTTCCCGATCCCGTTATCCGGACCGACCGCGGTCTACGGCGAGCCGATCCTCAAGGGCGCCGAGATGGCGCTCGCCGAGATCAACGCCAAAGGCGGCGTGCTCGGCAGAAAGCTCCAATTGCTGTCGCGCGACAGCAAGGCCAACGCCGATGAGGCGGTTCGCTTGGCGCGCGAGCTGATCATCAAGGACAATGTCGACTTCCTCGCCGGCACCCTGACCTCGGCGGAAGCGCCGGCGGTCTCGACCGTCGCCAAGGAAAACAGGATCGTCTTCATAGCGCCGACGTCGAAGAGCACGATCCTCACCGACCCTCAGCACATCCATCCCTACATCTTCCGCGTCGCCTCCAACACCGACGTCGAGGGGCTCGCCGGAGCGACCCTGATGGCGCGCTGGAAGGACGTCAAAACCGTCGCCACGATCGCGCCCGATTATGCCTATGGCCGCGATTCGATCGCCGCCTTCATCACCAGCCTGAAAAAGCTGCGCCCCGACATCCAGATCGTCGACCAGGAATGGCCGAAACTGGGCGAGGCGGACTTCACGCCCTTCATCACCGCACAGATGGGCAAGAAGCCGGACGCGGTCTATTGTTCTCTGTTCGCCGGCGATTTCGTTACGTTCACCAAGGAAGGGACGCCACTCGGCTACTTCAAGGCGATCGACAACCGGTTGGTCGACGGCGCCGAGGTCGGCACCACCGACGAGGCGCAGGCGCTCGGCAACGACTACCCTTACGGGATCGTCGCCGACGCCTACGACCCGGTAATCTTCACCAGCAACGAACCGCCCGAGCACAAAAAATACATCGAGGACCTGAAAAATTTCACGCACGAAAAATACGCCTCGGGCTGGTCGATCGTCGGCTATCAGTCGATCTATGCGCTGGCCGCGGGGATCACGAAGGCCGGCGACACCAAGAGCGACGATGTCGCCAAGGCGTTGCTTGGCCTGACTTGGGATACTCCGGTGGGCAAGCGCACCTTCAGCGTCAACTCGCACGAGACGTTCGCGCCGGAATACTGGGGTGTGGTGACCAAGGAAGCGGCCTATCCGTTCGCCGTCATCAAGGATCCGGAGTTGTTGCCGACGTCTTTCCCGGCGACGAACTGACGATTGTGGGCGCAGTCCATAATCGTCATCACCGGACTTGATCCGGTGATCCACGTTTTGTGCCGCGCGCTCGAAAGGCGTGGATGGCCGGCTCGGAGGCCGGCCATGACGACTGTTTGCTGCACCGCGGAAAGCTGATAAGCGGTGGCGGCGTCGTTTCTGTTCAGTCAGTTCATGGGCGGCCTGACCACCGCGATGTTCCTGTTCCTGATCGCTTCGGGGCTGTCGCTGGTGTTCGGGATTATGCGCGTCATCAATTTCGCGCATGGCTCGTTCTACATGATCGGCGCCTATCTCGCCTGGCAGGCGCTGCAGTGGCTGCACCCGACAGGCGCCGGGTTCTGGGCGGCGGCGTTATTCGCGGCGTGTGGCGTCGGCGTTCTGGGCGCGGTCGTCGAACGGTTGTTTTTCCGCTCGCTTTACGGCCGTGAGGAGCTCTACCAGCTGCTCTTCACCTATGCGCTGGTACTGATCCTGGGGGACGCCGCCAAGTTCATCTGGGGCACCGGCCAGCTCTCGGTGTCGACCCCGCCGGTGCTCGCCGGAAGCGTGCAGATCTTCGGCACCACGCAGCCGCTCTACAGCCTGTTCATCATCGGACTCGGCCCGGCCATCGCATTCGGCGGCTGGCTGGTCCTCACCCGTACCGGAGTGGGGCGGATGGTGCGAGCCGCCCAGATGGACCGCGAGATGCTCGACGCACTGGGCGCCAATGTCGGCACGATCTACACCGGCATGTTCGTGTTCAGCGCATTTCTCGCCGGGCTTTCCGGGCGCGCTGGTAACGCCGATCCAGAGCATCGTGCCGGGGATGGACGTGCTGATCATCGTGCAGGCCTTCATCGTCGTCGTGATCGGCGGCATGGGCTCGCTTTGGGGCACGTTCTGGGGTTCGGTGATCTATGGCGAGGTGCTGTCCTTCGGCATCCTGATCTTTCCGGGCTTCTCGTTGTTTTCGGTATTCGCACTGATGGCGGTGAGTCCTGATCGTACGCCCATGGGGCCTGTTCGGCCGGCCGCTGTGACAACCCTGACATTTCGCGCCGCCGCCCCGGTCCGCCGCATCCCATGGACCTTGATCGTCTTTCTCGCCGCTTGCGCGGTGCCGTGGCTCGGCTCGCGCTACAACACCTTCCTTGCCGAGCAGATCGTCATCGACGCGCTGTTCGCCGCCAGCCTCAACCTGCTGCTCGGCACGACCGGCCTCGTCTCCTTCGGTCATGTCGCTTATTTCGGCGTCGGCGCCTATGTCTGCGGCATCCTGATGAAGACCTACAACCTGCCTTTTATCGTCGCCTTCCCGGCGGCTGGGCTCGGCTCGGCATTGTTCGCGCTCGTATCGGGCTTTTTCTGCGTGCGCCTGATCAAGCTCTATTTTGCGATGCTGACGCTCGCCTTCTCGCAGATCATCTGGGCGATCGCTTACAAATGGAACGACGTGACCGGCGGCGATCAGGGACTGCCGGAAATCCCCTATCCCAATCTCGACTGGATGTCGGCGATCCCGGGGCTCAGCGATCTGCGCACCGGCGATCGCTTCTATTTATTGAGCGATAATATTGATCGCGTTGTCGCTAGCGGTGCTGCACCGGGTAGTGCGCTCGCCGTTCGGCCGCATGCTGACGACGATCCGCGACAATCCCGAGCGCGCCGCCTTTATCGGTCTCAATGTCCGCGCCTACCAGCTCGCCGCCTTTGTCGTCGCCGGCACGTTCGCCGGCCTCGCCGGTGCGCTTTACGGCATCTTCAGCCGCGGCGTCTTTGCCGACTACGTGTTCTGGTCGAAATCGGCCGAGGTCATGATCATGACCATCCTCGGCGGCATGGATTATTTCTGGGGCCCGCCAGTCGGTGCGCTGGTGCTCGTCTGGCTCAACCAGGAGATCACCGCCTATACCGAATACTGGCCCTTCCTGCTCGGTACCCTCTTGGTGGTGCTGCTCTATGCCTTCCCGGGCGGCATCGTCGGCGGGCTCGTTGCCGGCTTTCGATTGGCGAGACGCCATCTGAGCTCGCGGCGATGCTTGACGTCTACGAGTTGCGCAAGTCGTTCGCCGGCTTTGTCGCGGTCGGCGGGGTCAGCCTCAAGGTCGAGACCCGTCAGATCGCGGCGGTCATCGGGCCGAACGGCGCCGGCAAGTCGACCCTCTTCAATCTGATCACCGGTCATCTGGTTCCGGACGGCGGCCGGGTAATGCTCGACGGCCGCGACATCACCGGCGCGCCGCCCTATCGCATCTGCCGTCTGGGCATCGGCCGCTCGTTCCAGCGCACCAACATTTTCCCCCGGCTCTCGGTGTTCGAGAACGTGCAGGCCGCCTTCCTCGCCCATCGCGGCCGGGGGCGCAATTTCTGGTCGCATTCGGAGAGTTTCTACCGGGAGGAGACCGCGGCCTTGCTCGCCTCGATCGGGCTCGCGGCCCAGGGGCAGTCGGTCGCCGGCACGCTCAGCTACGGCAACCAGAAGCAGCTTGAGCTCGGCATCGCGCTGGCGAGCGACCCGATGGTGCTGCTGCTCGACGAGCCGACCGCCGGCATGTCGGCGACCGAGACGCACGAGACGATGCGGCTGCTCGAGCGCATTGCCGGCGAGCGTGGCCTCACCCTCCTCTTCACCGAGCATGACATGGAGGTCGTCTTTTCAATCGCCGAGAAGATCGCGGTGTTGCATCAGGGGCGCCTCCTCGCCGAGGGGACGCCGGCCGAAGTGCGCGGCGATCCCGAGGTCCGCCGCGTCTACCTCGGCGAGCATTGAATGAGGCCGCTGCTCGCGGTCGAGAACATCCACACCGCCTATGGCTTGAGCCGCGTGCTGTTCGGCATCTCGCTCGAGATTGCCGCGGGCGAATGCGTGTGCCTCTTGGGCCGCAACGGCGTCGGCAAGACGACGACGATGCGCTCGGTCATGGGCCTGACGCCGCCGTCGAGCGGCCGGGTCATGTGGCAGGGGCGCGACATCGCCGGCTGGGCGCCACACCGGGTGGCGCGCGCCGGCATCGGGTTTGTCCCCGAGGACCGCCGCATCTTCGCCGAGCTCAGCGTCCGGGAAAATCTCGAGGTCGGCGCCCGCGCCGCGCGGCGGCCGGGACGCTGGACGATCGCGGCCGTCTGCGAGCTCTTTCCGGTCTTGCGCGAGCGACGCGACCAGCGCGGCGGCTTTCTCTCGGGCGGCGAGCAGCAGATGCTGACGATCGCCCGCACCTTGACCGGCAATCCCGAGCTCCTGCTCCTCGACGAGCCCTCCGAAGGGCTCGCACCGCTCGTCGTCGACACCCTGCGCGTCAAGATCGGCGAGCTCAAAGCGCAGGGCCTCACCATCCTGCTGGCCGAGCAGCGCGTCGACTTCGCCCTCGCCCTGGCCGACCGCGTCTATGTGCTCGAAAAGGGCACGATCCGCTTCTCCAGCGCTGCCGCCGAGCTGCGCGATGACAAGGCCCTGCTCGACCGGCTCCTATCGCTGTAGCCCGAGATACCCCGCATTTGCCGTGCAAAACCGAACCCGAGGCGCGAAATGCCGATCAGGCCTGAGATGCAAAATTCGCCGCGGCAGCTCTGATGATGGCGAAAAATTCGAGGGGTCGGTGATCGCCATTTCTGCTCGGCTCGCCGCGAGACGGTTGCATTACGCCTGGGTCATCATTGCCCTGACCTTCCTCGTAATTGTGGTCACTGCCGGCGTGCGGGCGACCTCCGGCGTGCTGATCGTGCCGTTCGAGAATGAATTCCACTGGTCGCGCGCGACGATATCCTTCGCTATCGGTGTCAACCTGCTCGTTTACGGCTTGGTCGGGCCCTTCGCCGCGGCGGCGATGGATCGCTTCGGCGTGCGCCGCACGATGGCCTTTTCGCTGGTGGTAACGGCCGCCGGCGTCGCGCTGAGCCCGATGATGTATAGTCCGTGGCAGCTCGTCTTGCTTTGGGGCCTTGTGGTTGGGCTGTCCACCGGCTTTGTCGGCGCTTATGTGGCAGCTTACATCGCCGCGCGCTGGTTTCACGCTCGGCAGGGGATGGTTGTCGGCCTCCTGACCGCGGCCAATGCTGCCGGCCAGCTGATCTTCCTCCCCACAAACGCAGCCCTGATCGCCTACGCTGGCTGGCGCGCGATGGTGCTGATTCTGGCGGGCATCGTTCTCCTCACCGTGCTGCCCCTCGTCCTCCTGATGCGGGACCATCCGCAGGACCTCGGTCTCGTCGCCTATGGCGACACGACTGGCCGAGGCCTCGCTCCGCGGCACAGCGGCAATCCCGTGGCGGTGGCTTTGCGCGTTCTGTCGGATGGGGCGCGGGTGCGGGATTTCTGGCTGATCTCAGGTGGGTACTTCGTTTGTGGTGCCTCGACGATGGGACTGATCGGCACCCATCTGATCCCCGCCTGCGTCGATCATGGCCTGACCGAAGTCACTGCCGCGGGCCTGCTCGCTGCCACCGGCGTCTTCGCCGTAATCGGCGGCACCGCTTCCGGTTGGCTCAGCGACCGGTTTGACAACCGATATCTGCTGTTTTGGTATTATGGACTGCGCGGCCTATCGCTGTTGTACTTGCCCTTCGCCTTCAATTTGTCGTTCTACGGCCTGTCGCTGTTTAGCATATTTTACGGTCTCGACTGGATCGCCACCGCAGCGCCGACAGTGCGGCTCCTCGGCCATGCGGTCGGCGTGCAGCGGATCGGCATCATGGTGGCTTGGATCACCGTGATCCACCAAATCGGCGGCGCATCCGTCGCCTATCTGGCTGGCGTGCTGCGCATCGGTTTCGGAACCTATTTCGAAGCCTTCATATTGGCGGGCCTTTTATGTATCGCCGCCGCGCTGATGGTGCTGTTCATCGGCGCCGGCCGGCGCGGCGTTGCCGAGCCGGCTACGGCCAAGGCGTACTCATAAACCGCCAATCGCAGTCCGCTGGTCCGCTATCGGGCCCGAAGCTGCCTCTTCTATCTCTCCGCGGCCGGGATCACGCGGGCCAGGCCGATGAACTTTTCGGGATCCTGCGGTTCGTCGTTGACGCGTATCTCATAGTGCACATGGGGGCCGGAACTGCGGCCGGTGCTGCCGAGAAAGCCGATCTGCTCATGCTCGGCAACTTTTTGCCCAACCGCCACGATGTAGCGGTGAAGGTGAGCGTACACGGTGGCGATGCCGTTCCCGTGATCGATTTCGACCACCTTGCCGTAGTCGCTGCGATAGCCGGCGTAAATCACGGTCCCCGCTGCGGTGGCATGAACCGGGGACATGTAGGGCGCCGACAGATCGACCCCGGTATGAAAGGCCGAGCGGTGATTGAACGGATCGTGGCGCGGGCCGAACGGGCTCTCGAGCTGATAATAATCGAGCGGCGCCGACAACGGCAGCGATTTCATCAAGCTGCGGAGCTCCGCCATCTTGTCCGGGGTCGTTTCGTTCGGCTGGTCGCCTTTCGGAGGCGCTACAAACGGGCCGCCTTGGCCGCCGCGGTCCTGGGTCAATTGCGGGAAGAGGCGGTCGACATTCAGACCGGTCGAGGCGAGCAAGCGCCGAACTTCGGCAACGGCTTGGCGAGCGAGTTGCGCGATGCGCGATTGGTCTACCGGCTCCGGTGGCGCATCGGTAATCAGCATCTCGGGACGCGGTAAACCGGATGCAGATTGAGAGGGTTCCGTCTCGATCACCTGCGTCAGACGGAAAAGGCCCGTCCATTTCTGCCGGCGCGCGATATCGAATTGCGACTGTTCTTGTTCGATTTCCGCGATCCGCGCCCGTAATCGATCTCTATTGCTTAAGGCCCGGTCCAGGTCAGCGGTCGCCTGTTGGCGATCGCGCACGGCGAGAGCAAGCTTCTCGCGCAGGCTCGCCACTTCGTCCTGCAGATTGGCGTTGGCTGTTGCCGCGCGGACCATCGCCGCCTGCCTGTCGGCTAGCGCGGGCTCATAGCCGGGCCGGGCGAGTGCGAAAAAACAAACCGCGACAGCAAACGCCACGACGGCCGATGCTGCCGCGACCTGCACAGACGGCGGCAACACGATCTGCCACGATCGGCTGGGCGTGCGCAAATTGATGCGGATTTCGGGGAAGCGCCTGCTTCCCCGGCTCGGTCTCTCGGCGACCATTTCCCCCTTCCCCCATAGCGCCGAACCGTGGGTGTCCCCTGAGACTTAGGGGACCAGGTCTCGGCTAGATCAAGTCAAGTGCGCCGTTAACGGCTTTCGACAATAACTACCCTAGGGGGGTAGGTCATGGCTTTGCAACAATCAATCGTTAATTTAGCGCGCCGGGATCGATGCGATCGGCGCCGTCCGCACAAATTCCCCAGGCGTGGGTTGATCGATAGCGGTCAAGACCAAGCGCCGGGGAGAGGACCGAACAGATTTTCCTCGGCGTGATAGGTAGCGTCGGGGTGTTGGAGTTTCATAGTGAAGTGCATTTTCGCGGGTCGCGCATTCAATGCGCCCTTCCGACCTCGTGCAACGAATGCTCGGACTCGTCAGGCCTCGAGGCGCATCTCAGTGTTGTGCCCGGCCTCGGGCGCGAATTGGGTGCGATAGTATTCCGAGAAGGTGCCGTCCCGGCGCAGCAGTTCGGGCCAAGTGCCCTCCTCGACGATGGCGCCGTCGCGCAAGACGACGATTTGGTCGCAACGCCTTACTGTCGACAGCCTGTGGGCGATGATGAAGGTCGTCCGCGCCGCCACGAGCCGCTCGATCCCGGCAATAACCAGCGCCTCGGTGGCGACATCGAGCGCCGAGGTCGGCTCGTCCAAGATCAGAATCGGGGCATCGCGCAGCAGCGCCCGGGCAATCGTGATCCGCTGCTTTTCCCCTTCGGAAAAAATCACTCCGGATTCGCCGATCACGGTGTCGTACCCGTCCGGCAGCGAGGCGATAAAATCGTGGATCCGCGCCAGCCGAGCCGCCATCTCGATCTCTGAATCAGGGGCGCCGGGGCGCCCGTAGGCGATATTGTCGCGCACCGAAAGCGGAAAGATCAGGGGCGGCTGTAGAACCATGGAGATTTGGCTGCGCAGCGATTTGAGCTTGTATTCACGCAAGTCGATGCCGTCGATTTCCACCACTCCGGCCGATGGATCGAAAAACCGCGGCAGCAGCCCGAGAAGGGTGGACTTACCTGCGCCGGTCGGGCCGATCACGGCGATCTTGGCGCCAGCCCGCACTTGGAGCTCGATGCCGTTCAGCACCGGTGTCTCCGGACGGTAGCGAAAGGAGACATTGCACCAGGCGATGTCGCCCCGCGCTCCTTCCGCAGGAAAGCTGCGGCTCCCGTCTTTGAGATCGGCCTCGGCGTCGAGCACGTCGAAGACCCGGCGCGCTCCGACCCGGGCGCCGGCAATCAGCCCCCAGCTCTGGGTGATCTGGTTGATCGGCGCGTAGAGCTGCGCGAGATAGGAGATGAAGACGATCAGCTGGCCGACCGATAGCCTCCCCGACATGACGGCGCGCGCCCCGGCATAGACGACGAGCGCGGTTCCGCCGGCAATCACCGCGTTGACGGCTCCGGAATAAAGAGTTTGCCAGCTGTAGAGCCGCAGGGTCGCCCGCAAGCTCTCCCCGCTCGCGCCCATAAAGCGCCGATGCTCCTCGTCCTCCTTGGTGAAGGCCTGGACCAGCTTGATCGACGACATCGCCCATTGCACAACCGAATAGACGCGGCTTTCGGTGTTGCGCACCTCCGTCGCGATATCGACAATCTTTCGGTTGAAACCCAAGATCAGGCCAAACAGCAAAGGAACGACCGTCAGCGACAGCAGCGTCAATGTCGGATCGAGCGGCAGCAGAACGACGAGCATGCCGCCCAGCAGCACGGCGGCCGACAGGATCGGCAGCACGCCGTTCATAATCATTGTCTGGACGGCAAAGCTGTCCGCGGTGATCCGGTAGAGCAAATCACCGACCCGTTGCCGGTTGTGAAAGGCGAGCGACAGCCGCTGCAGGTGAGCGTATAGGGCGCCGCGCAAATCGTTGACCATTCTCTGCCCGACGCCGATCGTCGTGTAGTTGTGCAGCAAGGTCAGCGCTCCGGCGCCGAGATGGACCACGATGATGCCGAGACAAGCGAGCAGCAGCAGTCCCGTCGGGGACGTCGACGCCAATGCGGCAATCGGAAACGGCTTGCCGCCGAGCACATTGTCGATGACCACCTGCAGCGGCCAAGGTTTGAGGAGCTCGAAGCCCGCGATCAGGAACACCTGCGCAAGCGCCCAGGCGACCCGCCACCAATATGGCCGCAGATACGGCAGAAGTTTCGTCAGCAAGATCAGACCGTGCGGCGAGTGCGGATTGGCAACGGGCCTCTCGCCAGCGGCTCGACCGGGATCAGCTGCACCTGTTTGGCGACCGCCTCGATGATCCGGTGCATCAGCCTGCCGAAACCGACGAGCTGACAAACCATCGCTGCCGAGCTGATCAGCCCGGCGGCGCCGATCACGGCCGCCGTCAGGGGCCAGCCGAGGATCAGCGCGAAGGCCGTCAGTGCGGCGCAGCTACGCAGCAGAAGCGACGCAAAGCGAGAAAAGCGCATCGCGCAGCGCACCCGCAGCAGCCGCTTTGCGCCGCCGTGATTCTCGGTGCAGACGAGGACCAATGCCCTGCCCCACAAACCACGCGAGATCTTCAGATCCCAATTGCTCCAACCGGTATCCGGCACAACGAAGTATTTCTGCGGCACCAGAAACTCCATCAAGCCGCCGATCAGCGCCTCCTTCTCGGTTCCGGCTTCGCTCCAATAGGAGAGATGGAATGCGCCGACCCCCCAGCAGATGCGGGCGCGCTGCTCGGTCGTGACCGTGCCGAGATGGTCCGGCGCGCGCATTTCCTTCAGGCGCCACTTGACGCGCTCCCAACCACGCAGCAGAGGGCCGAGGTAAATCAACAGAGCAACCAAGGATCGGGCTTTGAAGCCGGTAAATCGCTTCTCGATCGGCGCCTTGCGGGCGCCGTTGATGCACAGGACCCAGGTGACGAGAAGGGGAACGGTCAGCAGCCACCACCATCCGCCGCCGACGATCCCTCCGAGGGCGAGTGGCAATGAAGCGGCGCTCCATTCGAAACTCAGCGGCAGGAACGCGGTCAAGGAGGAGGGCGGTTCGTAGAGGGTCTGAAACAAACCGCGGCCGAAGACCCCCGAATAGATGACCGGGCGGCGCGACAGCAGCAGCGCAGTGGACAGGTCGCCATAGATTCTGCCGAGCCACTTGGCTTGCCCGAACAGGTTGAAGCGGAACGGGTGCTTCGAATAGACCAGCGCCTCGGCTTTGCCGTAACCGCGCTGCTGCGCGCAATAAGCCGCGATCGTATTGCGGCGGAAGTGCCAAACCACGGCGGCGGGGCTGAACCCGATCGTGTAGCCCGCGTCCTGGAAACGCCAGCAGATGTCGACATCGTCGCCCGCGGCGCGATAGATCGGATCAAACCCGCCGAGCTGTTGCAGCACATGGCGCCGGAATGCCATGTTGCAGCCCGCGATGTGCTCGGCGACTTCGTCACTGATCAGCACGTGCGTCGGGCCGCCGGGCGCAACGGCGACGGCGGCCGGCACCAGATTATCCTCGGGCGGCGGAAAATTGGGCCCACCGCAGGCGGCCAGATTGCCTGCTTCCATCTTGGCGACGAGGTAGGTCAGCCAGTCGGGGTCGGCTACGCAGTCGCTGTCGGTGTAGGCCACGATCTCGCCTGTCGCCGCCTCTGCCCCGACATTACGGGCGGCGCTCAACCCTTTATTGGCCTGACTGATGATGCGGCAATATTCGTAGCTCTCGGCGATCTCCAGGGTCCGATCGCGCGAGCCGTCATTGATGACGATGACCTCATAGTCCGGGTAGTTGAGCATCGCGAGCGAAGCCAGGCACTGATCCATCGTCCGCTCGGCGTTGTAGGCGCAGACAACGACCGAGACCCGGGGGTAATGCCGTAACGGCGGCGGCAAATTGCCGGTGTATTGGCGCACCACCTCGTCGAACGACGGTTTCGGCCGGCGATCCCGATCGACCAGACCAAAAGCCCAATCCTCGACCAAATGACCGCCGGTGAACCATTCGTCGGTCCACGCGAAGATGAAGGTGCCCGCGACACCGGCCTCGAAGGCAGTGTGCACTTGCCAGGACAGGACTTGCCGCTGCGGCTCCTCTCCCTCGCCGAACGAATCGACACCGAATTCGGTCAGCACCAACGGCTGGTCGAGGGCGACATTGTGCAGCCTCGCGATGTATCGGCGGAAAGTGGGCTGGTCGTGGAGATAGACGTTGAAGCAGACAAAATCGGTGAAATCGACCGTCAGGTATTCGGTGGAGGGATAATTGGCGTAACTGACGAGCGCCTCCGGGTGCTCGTTTTTGGCGCAGGCGAGGAGGCTTCTAAGAAAATTGCGCACGGCTTCGGCGCCGTGCCAGCGCACCATATCGGGCGGGATCTCGTTGCCGATCAGATAGGCGAAGACCGCCGGGTGACGACGGCAAGCGCGGACGCCGGCCGCCACTGCCTCCCGGATCTGCTGCTGAATTGCCGCGCTGTCGAGAAAGGCGATGTGCTGCGACCACGCAAGCCCGACCAGTATCTTCAAACCTGCGTGCTGCGCGGCGTCGAGCAGCCAGAGCGGCGGCACCGTAAAGACCCGGACGGTGTTGATGCCGGCTTCGGCCATCAGCGCGAAATCGGTATCTACGGCGGCATATTCGGGAAATTGCGCTCCGTGACTTCCCTTCGGGAAGGGTCCGTAAGTGACGCCTTTGACGAAGTGCTTTTTGTTGCCGGCAAAAAAGAATTTGCCCCGAACCCGAACCGGAGCGGAAAGCCCGAGACCCTCTGCTGCCGCCGCCAGAGGCCGCGCCGCAACCTCTACGGTTTCGAGCAATGCCATGACGGAAGCTCCAGGGATGCCTGCGGCGGCAGCCAACCCGCGGGCGGGGCGGCGCTCTCACAACGGGCGATCACGAGGTTTGTTCCACGCGTCGAGATTGCAGGGAGCCGTTCACATGCCACGCCAGCGCGGTGCGAACGATTGTGTCGAGATCCGAGACTTGGGCATGCCAGCCGAGCAGCTCGGCTGCGAGACGCGGGTCGGCGACCAGTACCGGCGGATCGCCTGGCCTTCGTGCGGTTTCGCGGCACGGGATGGATTTGCCGCTGACCGCCTCGGCAGTCCGGATCACCTCGCGAACCGAGTGACCGCGGCCAGTGCCGAGGTTGAGCGCCACGCTCTGCCGCCCGGCCCCGAGATATTCCAGCGCACGCAAATGCGCTTCGGCGAGATCCTGGACATGAATATAGTCGCGGACCGCCGTACCGTCGGGCGTCGGGTAATCGGTTCCATAGATGTCGACTTGCTGCCGCTTTCCGAGAGCCGCGTCCACAACGAGCGGGATCAGGTGCGTCTCGGGCTCGTGGCGTTCGCCGATCTCACCCCCGGGATCGGCGCCGGCGGCGTTGAAATAGCGTAGTGACACCGACCGCAAACCGTAGGCTTCACCATACCAGTGGAGCGCGCGCTCGATCGCGAGCTTGGTCTCGCCGTAAGGGTTGACCGGCGCCTGCGGCATGGTCTCGCGGATCGGCACTCCGGCGGGAGTGCCATAAGTCGAGCAGGTCGAGGAGAATACAATTTTGTCGACCCCGGCCTCCCGCATCGCTTCGAGCAATGACAAGGACCCGCCGAGGTTATTGGCATAATACAATGCCGGGTCGCTGACCGACTCGCCGACACAGGCGTAAGCGGCGAAATGCATGACAGCCGAGACGCGATGGCGGTCGAGCGCATCAGCGAGCTTGCCGCGATCCGCGAGATCGGCCTCGACCAGCGGCCCCCAGCGCACCGCATCGCGGTGACCGCGCGAAAGATTGTCGAAAACCACCGGGCGGTACCCGGCCCGCGCCAACACCTTGCAGGCGTGGCTGCCGATGTATCCGGCCCCGCCCGTGACCAAAACCGCCTCTGACATGCTGGAGCTGCTTCGCCGACGCGTTGGGAAAGCCACAACGTAGCACGTGCCGCCTTTCTTCCGGGTAGCGGATTTGCTGCGGTGACGGCCCTACCGCTGACCCCGGGGCAGCTGTCAGGGGGTGAAATGTTGAGCCAAATTGTTGAGCCGGATTTCGTACTGCTCGCAGCGCCCGCTCCAAGCGATAAACTCGCCGGGCGTGGCGCGCAGCGACTTTTCGGTGTCCAGGAGGTATGGAGTGGCGCACATCTGGCCGCTCACGACCGCGTTGACCTGTGGGTCGTAACGGTTGAACAGGGCAAATTCCGGGGGAATGTTGCCGGTCGGAATGACCGCGCTGGTGCTGAACGCGTCCTTGATCGGGATGAACGGGGTGCAAGCGCAGGGAAACACGGCGGGAAGCACGAGAACGAAGAATAGCCGCATGCCAGGTCGACCACTGGTTGGACCTGCGGATTGTGCCCGGCTAGGCCCACCAACGCAAGACCGGGTTAAAGCGACTCTTGGCCATTCCGGCGGCGGCCTACTCTCCCGCGGCTTGCGGGTGGGACGTCGCCGTCCGGCACCCCGGCCGCCTTCAAGGCGGCGTGCTGGCGCGCAGCGAGTGTGGCCTCGTCGAAATCCTCGATCAGCTCGTGGAACAGTCGGTACCAGTTGATCTCGGCCTTCAGGCGGAGAAAGACCGAGCCGAGCCCGATTGCGGCGCGGTCCATAAACACGAATTCGCGCGGCGGCCGGATCCCACCGAGCCGGCGGATGTCGCTATGCACGCTCTCGGCCACCACAGCGCCGTAGACGCCGCTCGCCTTTTCCTGGATCAGCCGCGCGCGGTCATCGAGCAGCGGACCATAAACGTATAGCGCCCAGCGATTGAGCACGTCGATGATCTCATTCGACAGATTGCCGAAGCCCCAGCTCTGATAGGCGTGCACGGCGAGGTCACGGTCGCCGCGCTGCAGCGCGTGGTAGAGGTCGATGACGCCGCGGACGAAAGAGGCGCGAAAGACGCGGACGCAGCCGAAATCGAGGAGATTGACGATGTTGTCCGGCGCGACCGTGTAATTGCCGAGATGCGGGTCGCCGTGAATCACGCCGTAGTAGTAGAACGGCACATACCAGATCCGGAACATGCGCAGCGCGATTTCGTTGCGCTGTTCGAGCGGCGCGGCGGCGATATCGAGGATCGGCGCACCCTCGAGCCAGGTCATCGTCAATAGCCGGCTGGTCGAGAGCTCGGGGATCGGCACGGGTACGGCGACACCGGGCTCGCCGCGCAGGATCTCGCCATAAAGCCGCATATGCGCGGCTTCGCGCTCGTAGTCGAGCTCCTCGCGCAGCCGGTCGGCGATCTCGGCATGGATCTCCGCGGTGGTGACCGCCCGGTCATAGCGCTCGTAGAGGCTCATCGCGAGCTTCAGCTGACGCAGATCGGCTTCCACCGCCGACGCCATCTCGGGGTATTGCAATTTGCAGGCGAGCGGGGTTCCGTCGAGCGCGGTCGCCCGGTGCACCTGCCCGAGCGAAGCGGCGCGCGCCGCTGTTCTGTCGAACTCGCGAAACCGGCTGCGCCAGTCGGCGCCGAGCTCGCCGGCCATGCGCCTTCTGACGAACGGCCAGCCCATTGCCGGCGCGTTCGCCTGCAGCTGAACCAGCTCCTGAACGTACTCCTTGGGCAGCGCGTCGGGTATCGTGGCGAGCAGCTGGGCCACCTTCATCAGCGGCCCCTTGATGCCGCCGAGCACCGCCTTCAGCTCGGCCGCGTGCCGGCCGCGGTCGAGGTTGAGGCCGAGATAGCGCTCGCCGGCGAGCCGTGCCGCGAGCCCACCCATCGCAGTCGACACCTGGGCGTAGCGCCGTACGCGCCCGGTCAGCGAATTGTCGTCGGACACGAGGATAAGAATTGCATCGGCCGCACGGCCCGTCTATCGGTTTCGAACCGCGCGACGTCCCAGCCGGGTCGCGCCCCGGTATGCGAGGCAGGTAGGGGCTCACAGCTGCCGGGACAAGGCGCCTTTCGGCAGGCCGAGTCGCAGGCTTGGCGAAACTGTGAGCTTCACAGAAATTTAGCTTTTGCTTTGGTCGGCAAACGCCCACAATTGCGGCGAGTAACCGGGCAGTCCGGAGGCAGGCGCAGAACCTTCTCTAAGTCTAAGGGGGGAACATGCGCAAGCTTCTTAAGCCACTGACCGTCCTCCAGCGCTGAATATTTTCACGCTCCCAGTTTCCGCCGAGCTGGGTTCTGACGCCCCGAGTGACCCCCAATTGCTGACCGAGCGGGTGCAGGAAGCGGGATCGGCTGGGTCGGGGATCTTCGACATCGCAGTCCCGCCGGCCGGAACGGCGTTGCGACCAGTGGAGCGTGTTCCGCGGGAAAAATTCGGGGTCGTCGGCCCCTTCCCGCTGCAGCTGCAGGACCTGCGTGCCTTGATATATCCCGACGCCACGCTCGACGAGCGCCAGGAGTTCCTCGAAGGGCTGACTTTTTTCACCACGCCCCATACCGCTGCCGAAGGCCTGGGACCGATGAGCAACCAGGCGTTCTGTCTGGGCTGCCACTTGAACACGGCCGAGGGGGTTCGCAGCCCGGGGCTGTTGAGCCCGAAAACGTGTATTCGGGGGTCCACCTGCGCGTCCAATGTCGCGCGAGCCGCGCGTTCGACGCCAACCAATTTCGAGTTCACCTCGCTCGACCCCGCCACTGGAGGCGGCAGCCCGGCGGATAACCTCGATGCAATCAACAACACCGAGCGGACGGCAGCCTTTACTGTCTTCGGGGATTTTGACCCGTTGCACATGGACGGAGCCAATAACCCGACCGGCATCGGTTTCTACGATCCGCTCGATGGGACGACTGCGAACATCGTGACCGGGATGGTCTCGCAACCGTTCGGCGGGCAGGTTCAGCATACCCGGCCCGCGGTCGACGCGTGCGTGCCGGCGCCGATCGCTCCGGTCGAGTTCGATGCGAACCTCTTCAGGTCCCGTCGATCCAACGACGGGGCTCTCTCCGAGCGGCTTCCGGCGATCGGTGGGCGAGCTTGCCGGACCACCCTATATCGGCCGAGGACTGATGGAGGCTGTGCCTACGCAAGACATCACGGCAAATACAGATCCCGGCGTCGAGAACGGCGACTCGTCGCTGGGCAAGTTCGCCAGCGGCCTACAGTGCCCCAGCACCGGCTGCATCTCCGGCAAGGCCAACATGATCCCCCGCACCTTCGCCGTAAATTCTAATGGCACCGTGACCGGCTTTGTCGGCGGGGTCGGCCGTTTCGGTTTACGCGCCAACGGCGTGGAGATTTTGCAGTTCGTTATTGGCGGTCTGTAAGGAGAGCTCTCGTTCACCACCTTGATAAACCCCGCTGAGATCAACTTTCCGACGCTGTTTCCGGGAGGGACGACGGAGGCCATGGAGCCAGCGGCTTGCACTGTTGCGCGCTCGCAAACCCCTGGTCAGCCGGTAAACCTAGCCGCATTCGAGGTGCACCTTTCCACGCCGTTCAGCATACGAAACCTTCTGCGCAACACGGCCCCGCCCGAGTTCGGGAATCGGCTGCTGGACGTGCTCCAGTCACCCGACCCGGCCAAACCTCGGCTTGGGACAGTGAAGAAGCAATGGTTCAGCGTGGGGCGGAACTCTTCGGGATCGACCTGAAAGCGTTCGCCGACCGGATGATCCCCGGCCATATGCCGACCCGGGGGCAGAACGTCTCGGCCGGCGACTTCGACGCGCTTGTGGACGCAATCGCCTCAAAGACGGCGTATGCCAACGTCCATACGACGGGGCTCCCGTTGGGAGAGATTCGCGGTCAATGTCGCAGTGAGCGCCGAGAATACCAAGAACAGCGCTGAGCGCGCGGAGCTCTCTCGAAGGACCCCACCGCGGCGCGCAGGATCTGTCCCGGCCAGGCCGCGTGTTGACAGGCGTCGAGCGTCGGCGTGTCCTACATGCTCGACAGCGAGCCTCAGATCGAATATTCGGCGATGTACTCCAAGGCGCTGCCGCCTTCGACGGAGTGGCCCTCGGCGCGCCAGCGCAGCATGCCGCCGGCGAGGTTGGCGACATCAGTAAACCCGGCCTCTCGCAATATCACGGTCGCCTGTGCCGAGCGGCTTCCGGCGCGGCATACCGCGACGATCGGGCGATCGCGCGCCAATTCCCCGGCGCGTTCGGAGAGGTCGCCCAGCGGGATCAGGACGGCGCCGCGAATGTGCCCGAGCGGGCCGACGAACTCTTCTGGCTCGCGCACGTCGACGATTTGGACCGCCGGCGCGTGCTCCTCGAGGCCGTGCGGATCGATCTCCCAGATCCCGGCAAACGAATATCTGAGCGCGGCCCAATTCGGCTCCGCCGTCATCCCGATGCCGCTTTCGGGCCGTCCGCATTTCAGATTGGCGGGCACTGCCACATCGAGCTTCTTGGGGTGGGCGAGGCGCAGGTTTTTCATATAGCCGGTAAAATCGCCTTCTCCGATTTCGCCCCCCAGGCGCGGGTTGAACCGCCTCTCCTCGCGGACGCTGGTGACCGTCAGTCCGCGATAATCATGCGCGGGATAGAGCAGACACGAATCCGGCAAGGTGAAGATCTGTTCGTGGATCGAGCGGTACATCGCGCGCGGGTCGCCTTGCTGGAAATCAGTCCGTCCGGTACCTCTGACAAGCAGGCAATCGCCGGTGAAGGCCATACAGCGGTCGTCGAGCACATAGGTCAGGCAGCCATTGGTATGGCCGCGGGTCTGGCGCACTTGGAGATTGCGATCGCCAAACCCGACCACGTCGTCCTGCACCAGATAGCGGTCGGCGCCCTCGGCGCCACTGTTGGCCGCCAGTGCGATCCGGCATCCGGTCCGCTGTTTCAGCAGCCACGCGCCAGTCACATGATCGGCATGGACGTGCGTTTCGAGGGCATAGGCGAGTCGAAGGCCGAGCTCTTCGATCAGCGCCGCGTCGCGCCGCACCTGCTCGAACACCGGATCGACGATCACCGCCGCTCCGCTCCCGCCGTCGGCGAGCAGGTAGGTATAGGTGGAGGACGGCGGATCGAAAAGCTGCCGGAAAACCAACATCGCGAAACTCCGATGATAATCGCAGCCTATGGTACTATCGCGAGCCGGGAAGCGGGAGAGCCGTCTTGGTCGAAATCGTCGTTAACCCGATCATCGAGCAAGACCGGGACCGCTGGGCTGAGCTGTGGCGGGCCTATCTCGATTTTTACGAGACCCGCCTGCCGCCGGAGATTTACGACCACACCTGGCAGCGGCTGATCGCTGCGGAAGGCCCGATCCGCGGTCTGGGAGCGCGGCTGGGCGGCGCGACTGCGCCGCTCGCCGGGATCGCTCACTTCCTCTTTCACCAGCATGCCTGGACGGCCAAGGAAGTCTGTTACCTGCAGGATCTCTTCGTCGACCCCACCGCCCGGCGCGGCGGCGTTGGCCGGGGGCTGGTCGAGGCGGTCGCCGCGGCGGCTCGCGACCGCGGTTGCCACCGGCTCTACTGGACGACAAAGGAGGACAACGCCACCGCGCGCTCGCTCTACGATCGGATCGCCCTCTTCAACGGCTTCATCCGATACGATTACCCGCTGGAGTAGGCGGCGGCGCGGCGCGTTGTCACCTTCGCCGCTTGGGGCTATTTTCCTGGGATTCGCGGCTTTTGCCGCTTTTAACTTCGGACTTATCCCGTGACGCCGTTCCTCCCGCCCCTCGCTCCCTATCCGCAGACGCGTCTTCGGCGCAACCGCCGCGATGCCTGGTCGCGCAAGCTGGTCGCCGAGACCGTGCTGACCACGGGCGACCTGATCTGGCCGGTTTTTGTCCATGACGAGGGACACAGGACGCCGATTCCGTCGATGCCGGATGTCTTCCGCTTGCCGATCCCGGCGTTAGTCGATGCCGCCGGGGAAGCAGCCGATCTCGGAATTCCGACGATCGCTGTGTTCCCGGCGGTACCGGACGCCTTCAAGGATGCGGAAGGCAGCAACGCCATCGATCCCGGCAACCTCGTTTGCCGCGCGGTCGCGGCGCTGAAAAAGGCACTGCCCGAACTCGGCGTATTGTGCGACGTGGCGCTCGACCCGTTCACCTCGCACGGCCATGACGGGGTCATCCGCGACGGCTATGTCGAAAATGACGAAACGGTCGAGATCCTCCAGCGGCAGGCGGTGGTTCAGGCCCGCTCGGGCTGCGACATCATTGCGCCCTCCGACATGATGGACGGTCGGGTCGGCGCCGTGCGCCATGCGCTCGACGAAGCCGGGTTTGCGCGGGTCCGCATCATGTCCTATGCGGCGAAATATGCCTCGGCCTTTTATGGCCCGTTCCGTGACGCGATCGGCTCGAAAACGGCCCTCGGCAGCGCCGACAAACGCACCTATCAGATGGACCCGGCCAATAGCGATGAGGCCTTGCGCGAGGTCGCGCTCGATCTGCAGGAAGGCGCCGACATGGTCATGGTCAAACCCGGCATGCCCTATCTGGACGTGGTCCGGCGGGTCAAGGAGGCCTTCCGGATGCCGACTTACGCCTATCAGGTCAGCGGCGAATATGCCATGCTTCACGCTGCGGCGCAAAATGGCTGGCTCGACGGCGAGCGCGCAGTCATGGAGAGCCTGATCGGCTTCAAGCGCGCCGGCGCCGACGGCGTCCTCACCTATGCCGCGGTCGATGCGGCGCGCCGGCTCAAAGCCGGCTGAAAGCCGAAGCTGCAGATCGATCGGCCCGATTGTTGCAGCGCTGCCGCAACTTGCGGTAGTTGTTGCCGGGTCGGGCGGCGTGGATGAAAGAGCCGTCGCCGATCCGCGGCAACTAACAGGGAAGGGATCCGCTGTGTCACATAGCGAGAATGCGCGCAATCTGGGCAACCCAGCTTATTTCCGCGCCAACCTTACGCGCCGCCGTGTCCTGCGATGGAGCGCGGCGGGCGGCGCGGCCGGGCTCGGCGCGACGCTGCTGGCCTCGGCGCCGTGGCGCGCCGCCTTCGGTGAGGCCAAGCCTTACAAGTTCGGCACGGTGCAGCCGCTGACCGGTGTCGCCGCCTCGGGCGGCAAGACGGCCCTGGTCGGGGTGCAAATGGCGGTCGATCAGATCAATAAATCGGGCGGCATCATGGGCCGCCCAGTCGAACTGATTGTCGGCGACGACCAATCGAAGCCCGACACCGGCCGCCGCGCCGTCGAGAAACTGGTCAGCGAGGACAATATCGACGCCCATATCGGCGGATTTCTGTCGAACATCTGCCTCGCCTGCACCCCGGTCTGGGAAGAGAACAAGATCGTCAACATGATCGGCGTCTGCCTCGACACGACGCTGACCACCAGCAAATGCAGCCGTTACACGTTCCGCAGCTTCGACTTCGCGCCGGCGCAGGCAAAGGCGTTTGCTCCCTACCTGGTAAATAAGCTCGGCAAGCGCTGGTACATCGCTTATGCCGACTATGCCTGGGGCCAGTCGACCCGCGACGCCTATGCGGCCGGCATCAAGCTGAATGGCGGCGAGGTCGTCGGCACGCTCGGCATACCGCTCGGCACCGCCGACATGACGCCGTTCCTGTCGAAGATCAGCGGAGATTTCGACGGCTTGTTTCTTATTTTCTTCGGCCCGGATGCGATCAACTTTGTCAACCAGAGTTATGACCTTGGCCTCGCCAAGAAATACAAGTTCGCCGGCGACGGCGCCGTCGCCACCTCGACCCAGCTGCCGGCGATGGGCAAGAAGATCGAGGGATTTGTCGGCATCGACCGCTATCTGCCGGTGTTCGACGAGCCGCTCGACACGCCGTACCTGCACGCCTTCTACAACGAGGCGCTCGCCCGCCTGAAAAAGGTCGATCCGTCGGGGCCGTTACCCGACCGCTACGTGCAATCCAACTTCGAGGCGGTCAACGCGCTGAAGCTCGGGATCGAGAAATCCCATTTCCAGGGACGCGACGACTCGCCAAAGCTGGTCGCCGCACTCGAAGGGCTCGAGATGAGGGAAGGTCCCGATTTCCCGACCGGCGACAAGGTGCTGCGCAAAGACGACCATCAGGCCTTCACGCGCGAGCTGATCTATGTGATCAAGGACGGCACCTATCACGTGGAGGAGGCGATCCCGTGGCAGAAGACGGTGGTGCCTGCCGCCTGCCATTTCGCCGCTGCTTGAGATCATCACCGCAGAGACGCAGAGATAAAATTAAATAATCACGGTGACCTCCGTGTCTCTGTGGTAAATTGAAGCCGACGCGAATGTCCGCCGTTCTGGAAAACTCCGTTGCAGAACCTTTGGCCGACGCGGCCGCGCCGCTGCTGCGCACCGAGGCGCTAAGCGTCCGGTTTGGAGGTCTGACCGCGCTCAACCAAGTGGATTTCGCAGTCGAGCGCGGCGAGGTGCGCGCGATCATCGGCCCGAACGGGGCAGGTAAAAGCACCTTCTTCAACTGCCTGACCGGGGTCCGGCGCCCCTCCTCTGGCCGCATTCTGTTCAATCACGAGGATATTACGGGGGCACCGCCGGACCGCATCTCGCGCAAGGGCATCGCCCGCTCGTACCAGATCACCAACATCCTGCCGAACGCGACGGCGCTCGAAAATGTCCGCATCGCCGCTCAGTCGCGCCGCCACGGCTGGAGCCTCTTCACCCATCATCGCGCCTATAGCGACGTCATCGGCAAGGCCGAGGCGGCTTTGGACGCGGTCGGGCTCAGGGCCAAGGCGGGCGAGATCGCCGCCAATCTTTCCCACGGTGAGCAGCGCAACCTCGAAATCGGCATCGCGTTGGCGACGGAGCCACAACTCCTGTGCCTCGACGAGCCGACGGCCGGCATGAGCGCGGCCGAGACCCACGAGACGATGGAACTCGTCCGCCATATCGCCAACGGCCTGACGATCCTGATCGTCGAGCACGATATGCAGGTCGTCATGGAGTTGGCGCAACGGATCACAGTGCTGCACTACGGCGAAATCCTCGCCGAGGGGACGCCGGCGGAGATCCAGGCCAACCCGCGCGTGTTGGAAGTGTATCTGAAGACATGAGCGCGGGCGCCAGCGCGACGGAGCCTCTCGTCAAGCTCGAGGACATCCACACCTATTACGGCAAGAGTCACATCCTGCACGGCGTCTCGCTCGAAGTCGGCCACGGCGAGGTGGTTGGGCTGCTCGGCCGCAACGGCGTCGGCAAGAGCACGACGTTGAAGGCGATCGCCGGCCTGGTTCACCCCAGCCGAGGGGAAGTCTTGTTCGAAGGCCGGCCGATCGACCATCTGCCGGCGCACCGGCTGGCGCGCGAGGGCATCGGTTACGTTCCCGAAGACCGCCGGATTTTCCCGTTGCTGACGGTCACCGAGAATTTGCGGACCGGCCTCGACCGGCGCGGCGTGACAAAGCCGCGCAAGCACCAGCTGCTCGACAAGGTCTACGCTTCCTTCCCGGTCCTCGCCGAGCGCCGCAACCAGGCCGGCGGCACATTGTCGGGCGGCGAGCAGCAGATGCTGGCGATCGCCCGCGCGATGATGCTCGAACCCAAAATCATTCTGTTGGACGAGCCGACCGAGGGGCTGATGCCGCGCATGGTGTCGCAGATCCGCGAGATCATCGAGGCGTTGCGCCGCGATGGAGTGGCGGTATTGCTCGTCGAGCAGAACGTTCCGCTGACCCTCGATGCTTGCCGGCAAGTCTACATCATGGAGAAAGGCATGGTTCGCCACCGCGCAGTGGCCTCCGACCTGCGCGTCGATCACGCGGTTATCCATCAGTACCTGGGTGTGTAGTGAACCGTAGCCTTTATTCGTCATGGAAATTCCGTTCGATCAGCTGCTGATCCAGACCATCAACGGCGTCGTCACCGGCATGATCTTGGCGTTGGTGGCTTCCGGTCTGACGTTGATCTTTGGCATCATGGACGTCGTCAACTTCGCCCATGGCGAGCTGTTCATGCTGGGGGCCTATGTCGGCGTCGTGACATTTGCGGCAACCGGCAATTTTTGGATTGCGCTAATCGCCGCGAGCCTGGTGATCGCGCTGCTGGGGGCGGTCATCTATCTGGTGACCTTGCGTCCGTTGCTCGGCCGCGACCCGCTGACGACGATACTTGCGACATTCGGCATCTCGCTCGTATTGCAGAATTACGCACTGTGGCAATTCGGGCCGGTGGCGCGCAAAATTCCAGAGCCGTTTGGCGGCCACATCACGCTGTTCTATCTCGATTACCCGCTCTACCGGCTGCTGATCGCCGCGTTGTCTGCCGCGATCATCGGCGCCTTTTGGCTGTTCCTCAAATTCGGCACCTGGGGGATCTGGATCCGGGCGACGACCCAGGACCGGATCATGGCGCAGGCGATGGGCATTCCGGTACCCTGGGTTCTGACGGCGTCTTCGCCATCGGCGCCGGGATGGCCGGCGCCGCCGGCGTGTTGTTCGGACCGCTAGTCGGCGTCGACCACGCGATGGGGGTCGATTGGATCTTGAAGGCGTTCATCGTCGTCGTCGTTGGCGGGATGGGCAATCTCGCGGGCTCGATCGCCGCCGCGATCTTCATCTCGCTGATGGAGGCTTACGCCTCGCTGTGGGTCAGTCCAGCGCAGGCGGTCATCGTCTCCTTTGTCGTGCTGATCCTGACCTTGCTGTTTCGGCCGACCGGGCTGTTCGTCCCGACCCCGAAATGAGGTCGCGCCATTCGATCCTTTATTGGAGCGGGTTTTCCGCCGTCCTCATATTGCTGATCGTGGCGCCGCTGGTATTGCCGGAGTTCTGGCGCCGTTTCCTGACCGAGATCCTGATCTGGGGCTTGTTGGCGATGTCCTCCGACCTCCTGATCGGCTACACCGGCATGGTGTCGTTTGGTCATTCGGCGTTTTTTGGGCTCGGCATGTATGGCGCCGCGGCGGCCCTTCTCTCGGTCGAGCCACCCAGTCTCTGGCTGGCGATACTCTATGGGCTGACGGCCGCTGCAGCAGTCGCCGGTTTCGTCGCTTATTTCTCGACGCGGCTGCGCGATATCTATTTCGCGATCACGACCCTGATCTTCTCGCAGATCTTCTACGTGATTATTTTTACCTGGACCGATGTGACGGGGGGCGAGAACGGGTTGACCTTCAGCCGTCCGCCGTTGGCCATCCCGGGCCTGTTCGCGCTGCGATTCACCTCCACGTCGCTCCATTGGTTTGTGGTCGCCGTCGTGACATTGTCTTATCTCGTCCTGCGGCGCATAACCCAGTCGCCTTTCGGCATGGTGCTGCAGTCGATCCGCGAGAACGAGGCGCGGACCCGCGCCATCGGCTATCCGGTCGAGCGCTACAAGATCGTGGCGGTAATGCTGTCCGGGCTGTTCGCCGGACTGGCCGGGGTGCTCTACGCCATTCAAAATCAATTCGCGGCGCCCGATTTCGTCTTTTTCCTCGTGTCGGGCGAAACCGTCATTTACAACGTCATCGGCGGCATCGGCACGTTGGTCGGGCCGATCGTCGGCGCCGGCTTTTTCTTGTTATTGCGCGAGGCTTTCTCGCGATTCTTCACGGAGTACTATCTCATACCGTTGGGGTTGATCTTCATTGCGATGGTGATTTTCATGCCGCAAGGGCTACTCGGTTTCGCCCGCCGCTGGCTTAACGAATAGCTCGGCGGCTAAAGTGCCGAGCGGCGGCTCGAGCCGCCGCCGTCGATCGTGATGATCGAGCCGGTGGTGTAGGCCGACAGGTCGGAAGCGAGGAAGGCGGCCATCCAGCCGATCTCCTCGGGCTTGGCGGCGCGGCCGAAGGCCAGCGGTTTCATATACTCGGTCCAGCGCTCGGCATCGCCGAACTGGGTCTGCGCGCGGGTGCGCATCAATGTGACGAGCCGGTCGGTCATGACCGGGCCGGGGTTGATGCCGACGACGCGCAGCCCGTCGCGCGGCGCGGTGCCGCCCATTGCCCGGGTGAACGCCATCAGCGATGCGTTTCCCGAGGAGCCGGCGACATAATCGAAATCGGGGTTCTCGCCGGCGGCGCCGAGGATGTTGACGATGACCCCCTTCTTGCGCTCGCGCATCAGCGCATAGAACCGCCGCGTCATGTTGATGTAGCCGAACACCTTCAGATCCCAGGCGGTGCGCCAGCGCGCCTCGTCGATCGCGTCGATATTGCCGCCGGGGATCGCGCCGGCATTGTTGATCAGGATCTCGATGTCGGCGCATTCGGCGGCGAGCTTGTCGACATTCCGGCTGTCGCTGAGGTCGAGCGGATAGAACCGCACCGCGACATTGTGCTGGCCGACGATCTTCGCGCGGACCGCTTCGAGATCGGCCGCAGTGCGCGACACCAGCACGACATCGCAGCCCTCCTCGGCGAGCACCTCGGCGCAGGCCCGCCCGATCCCCTTCGACGCGCCGGTCACCAGCGCCTTACGTCCCCGCAAACCCAGATCCATGCCATTCTCCCCTCGGCCTCTTTCGCATCCTGCCCGATATTTGATTTAAGTCGGTCGGTGATTGCAAGTTCACCAATGCAGGACATCGTGCATACCGCTCAGTATCGACTGCACCGCGAGCGCAGCCAGGATCAGCCCCATAATCCGGCTCACGACATTGGCGCCGGTCGAGCCGAGCAGCCGCTGCACTAAATCGGCACCTATGAGACAGCCATAGGTGAACCCGAGCACTAGCAGCACAAACGCTGCAGTTTCGGCTTGCTGCCAGACAGTATAGACGTTGTTGTCGCTCAGCAATACGACCGCCATGATCGAGGCGGGGCCGGCAATGAATGGCATCGCCAGCGGGAAAACCGCGACATTGCCGTGCATCCGGGGAGCCTCGCCTGCGGCAGGGTGCGTCTCTTCCAACACCATCCGCAGCGCGATCACTCGGAGCACGAGACCTCCCGCAATACGGAAGGAGGCGAGATCTATGCCGAGCGCTTCGAGCACGATCTGCCCGGCCGCAATGAAAGCCAGCAGGATCACAGCCGAAATGATGACCGCCTGGCCGGCTATCCGCCGTCGCTCAGCCGCGCTCTCGTGGCCGGCCACTGCTACGAACAGCGGGACGACGCCAATTGGGTTGATGACGACGAAAAGCGTGACGAGATCGTGGAAGAGCATTTCCGGCATGCGCAGCCGTTTCTACCCGATTTTGCTCCAGGTCAGCTCGTGCTTGTTGTGGAACAGGTGGCGGAGTTGCGAGCCCGGGATGGCGGCGAAGCGGCCGGCGGTCTCGTGATCGGTCGGGCCCTGGAATTTGATCGTGCAGACGAAGTTCCGGCAGGAACCGCCCGCGAGCCAGCGCTCGATCAGCCCTAGCAGCCGCGCCGGATAGCACACGACATCCGAAAACAGCCAATCGACGGGTCCGACCGTGTTCGGGTCGAGCGCGAAGGCGTTCTCCCGCCGGTGCTCGATGCCGGGCAGGCGCGTGATTTCGGGGGCGAGCGGAGCCTTGTCGACGCTGATCACCTGCGCGCCCATCTGCTGCAATGCCCAGCTCCAGCCGCCGGGGCTCGATCCGAGATCGAGGCAGATCTCGCCCGGCCGGGGCTGCTGGCCGATCAGGGTCAGCGCCTCCCACAGCTTCAGATAGGCGCGGCTCGGCGGCCCGGTGCGATCCTCGACGAAATGGATGTCGCCATTGGGAAAGAGGCTCGTGCAGTGCGATGCCGCAAGCATCGTCCCGGCATCGAGCAGGGTCCACGAGCCGAGCGGAGCCCCTGGTGGCAATGCCCCGAACGCGAGCGGTTTGGCCGAAACCCTCGGCAGCTGCTCTTGGATCAGCGTCGCGCGCCGGTAGAGGCGAGGCGCATAGACCGCCCAATTGCGCTGGAGTGCCCGCAGCTTCGCGGCCGCATCAGAAATCGAGGCGATCGCGATCTCCTGCGGGTCGAGCCAGACATTCGCGGCCCATGCCGCGGGGCGCGGCGGCCCCGAAGCGATCAACAAGCGGCCGTGCCTCGTGTCGGTGCCACCGAGCTCATGGTCGAGTTCGTCGGCAAATCCCTCCGCGGCGAGGTAGGCAGTGCGAGCCATGACGGCTCAAGATCGCACGCCGGGCTTGGCGCGTCGCGGCCAATTTGCCAAACTCGCGGCATGGCAGTCGATCGAGAAATTGCCGACCTCTCCCGAGCGATCGTGCGGGCGCGCCGCGCTGTCGTCTTTACCGGAGCCGGCATCAGCACCGAGTCGGGCATTCCCGATTTCCGCAGCCCCGGCGGGATCTGGACCCGCATGGCGCCGATCGACTTCGCGGATTTTCTCGCCTCCGAGGAGGCGCGGCGCGAAACCTGGCGGCGGCGCTTCGCGATGGAGGAGACTTTTCGCGCCGCGGCCCCCAACCGGGGTCACCGCGCCGTCGCCGAGCTGGTCCGCCGCGGCACAGTCGCTGCCGTGATCACGCAGAATATCGACGGTCTGCACCAGGCCTCCGGCATCCCTGACCAGCGCGTCATCGAGCTCCATGGCAACACGACTTATGCGCATTGTCTCGACTGCAAGATCCGCTACGAGCTCGACGCGCTGCGCATCGCCTTCGGGCGCGACGAAACGCGCGCCGGTTTGCGAAGAGTGCGGCGGCTTTGTGAAGACCGCGACGGTTTCGTTTGGCCAAGCGATGCCGGTGGACGCCATGCGGCGCGCCGAAATCGAAACCCACGCCGCCGACCTGTTCATTGTCGCCGGATCGTCATTGGTCGTCTATCCGGCGGCCGGCTTCCCGGAACTCGCGAAACACAACGGCGCGACCCTGGTGATCATCAACCGCGAGCCGACCGGCCTCGACGCAATCGCCGACCTCGTCGTCAACCGGTCAATCGGCGAGACCCTGGGAGCCGCGGTCGTTGTCGATTGAGGGCCCACAAGCCCGCTGCAGTGGATCGTGAATGCGAACTGGCGATCGGTATATAAAAAGCCCGGTGCGAACTAGTCCGCGTTGGGTCTTGATCGGCTTAGGGTGGGCGGGCACCGCGGCGGCACTGCTGGTTCTAGTCTTTATCGGCTATTGCGCTGTCACTCTGCCAGTCTCGGGCGGGAGCAACGCCGACGAGCCCGGTCCGGCGATCGTCTTCGCAGCCACTGACGGCCAAGTCTTTGCGGCCCGCGGCGCCGGCAAAGGCGACAAGGTCGAATTCGACCGATTGCCGGCGGATCTGGTCCATGCCGTGATCGCGATCGAGGATCGGCGCTTCTACTCGCATCACGGGATCGATCTTCGCGGCATTTTGCGCGCGGCGTGGCACGATCTGCGCGGTGATGGCGAGCTCGAAGGCGCCAGCACGATAACCCAACAGCTGGCGCGGATCAGCTACCTTTCCCCGGAACGCTCGCTGCGGCGCAAAGTGCAGGAAGTCATCATCGCGCTGTGGCTCGAAACTCGGCTGAGCAAAGACCAGATTCTCGCTCGCTACCTCAATTCGGCCTATTTCGGCGCAGGGGCCTATGGCGTCGACGCCGCCGCTCAGCGTTACTTCGGGAAAAAGGCGGGATCATTGAACCTTGCCGAGTTGGCAATGCTGGCGGGTCTCATTCGCTCGCCGACGCAATTGGCGCCGACGCGAAATCTGGAGGCGGCGCGCCGGCGCGCGGATACGGTGCTTGAAGCAATGGTGGCGGCCGGGTATATCGACAAGGCGCGCGCGGCAGCGGCACGGGCACACCCGGCCAGGCTCGCGGTACCGCCCGAAACGGAGCCGGGGCAGAATTACTTTGTCGACACGGCTGAGAGCGAGCTGAAGCGTCTGGTCGGCTCGCCGCCGATGGACCTCGGCGCCGACACGACCCTCGATCCGCGCCTCCAGGACGCGGCCGAACGCGTCATCGACAAACGGCTTGGTCAAGAGGGGGTTCGTCGGCATGTCGGTCAGGCGGCGCTTGTCGCGCTCGCGCCGGACGGCGCGGTCCTCGCGCTCGTCGGAGGCCGGAATTATGCGCAGAGCCAGTTCAATCGCGCGGTCCAGGCACAGCGTCAGGCGGGATCGCTGTTCAAGATTTTCGTCTACCTCGCCGCGTTCAATGCCGGCTACACGCCCGACAGCATCGTCGTCGACCAGCCCGTCACGATCGGCGATTGGCAGCCGAAGAATTACGAGAGCGGTTATCAGGGGCCGGTGACCTTGCGCACCGCTTTCGCCCAATCGATCAACACGGTCGCGGTGCAGCTGACGCAGGCAGTCGGGGTGGAGCGAGTGATCGATATGGCCAGGAGCCTCGGGATTCACACCGAACTGCCGGCGCTCCCGAGCCTGGCCCTCGGCTCGGCCGAGATAACTTTGCTGGATATGACCGCGGCAATCGATGCGATCGCGGTCGACAGCAAGTCAATCGAACCTTATACGATCCGCAAGATCCGCACCGGGACCCGGGCGCTGTTGTATACCCGTCCCGACACCGTCGTCGAAAGACCGGACTGGAACCGCAACGCTCTGGTGCAGCTCCTGGAGGGGGTCGTCAGCAATGGCACCGGACGGGCGGCGCGGCTCGACCGGCGGGCCGCCGGCAAAACCGGCACGACGCAGGACTATCGCGACGCCTGGTTCGTCGGGTTCACGTCCGATATCGTCGTCGGCGTCTGGGTCGGCAACGACGACGACAGTCCGATGGACGGTGTAGTCGGCGGCGATCTTCCAGCAAAGATCTGGCACGATTTTGTCGAAGAGGCGGAGGGGATCATGTCCAAGCCCATCGCCACCGCCCCGCATCCTGCTGCACCACAACCCGCGCCCCCAGCCGCGCCCGCGCAACCTCCGACCGTGTTGCGGGGTGTGCCGAAGGTCGCCGACACGGCGACACTCGTGTTCCCAGACGGCATTGCGCATCTGCAAGGTGTCGCGGGTGAAAAAGGCGAGCTCGCACATGAGCTCGAGCACTACATCCGAGGCCGCGAGGTTGTCTGTCAGGCGACCGCGCCCGGCACCGCGCAATACCGCTGCGACCTCGGCGATATCGACCTCGGAGAGGCGGTGGTGCTCAACGGCGCCGGCCGAGTCGCGTCAAACGCTTCGGGGCAGCTGCTCGGCGCTGAACAGAAGGCAAAGGCGGCCGGCCGGGGCGTTTGGCGCGAGTAGCCGATAGGCTATACTTTTCGCGGGGATCGAGGTGGTGCGATGGCGACTTCAAGTTACGAGTCACTCGACGAGGCGCTCGAGGCTTTGGCCGGATACGATATTGCGCTGAAGAACGGTAACAGCAATCACGCCCCGATGGTCGCGGAGGCATTGTGTGAGATGGGCCGCCCCCAGGCGGTCATCCCGTGGGTGTCCCGGTATAAGGAAAGACTGCTCTCTCGCCCTGCGGCTGGCGATGCTGTCCACGCCGAAACTTGGCGCAGCGCGCTGGGCCAGCGCGAACGCTTCGCGGATTGGGCGGAGTTCTTGAGCGAAGAGCTGCGGCAGGCACCCTGGCCCGAAGTGCTCGACCGCTGGGCGGGGCGGCTGATGCCCGGGTTTTGCGCCGCTGCGACGCACGGCGTTATCCGTGTCGGTCACGCCGTCCGGAGCCTCTCGGTCAGCGAGACGCCGTGGCGGAGGCGCGAGCTGGGCGACGCCCTGGCGAGTTGGGCGGCCACCTATCGGGAGCTGCCTTCCAGCGATCGCTTAACGGACCGCCCGATGGCGCCCCGCGAGGCGATCGCGAAAGTTCCGGTGATTGCGCCGCATCAGCGGCGCAATCTGGGAAATATCACCGCGTCACTGGCGATGCTTGATGATTTTCCCGAATTTGCGCCGGTACTCGGATTGATCGATGTCAGTGGCGACATCGAAACGCTGCTGGCGGAACTGACGGAAATATCCGCACGGATCTATCTGACGAATGCCCACGACGTGTTGACCACGATCGTGTTCATTCATGGTATCACTAGCCTGACGACGCTCGGCGGTATGATCCCTTACATCAACGAAACCATCGCACGTTCGGCGCTGCGCTATGGTTGGCAGACAGGCTGCGCGCTTTATGCATGCTTTGGCACCAGAGCCATGGCGGAGGACGTCAAGCGTTGCACGCGAAACCCAGAAACACTGATTGACTGCGCTATCGTCAATGGCGACGAGCATGTAATTAAAATCACTGAAGCTTGCCTGCGCCGGGACGCGCTCGTCCCGTCACCGGCCTATCGTGCAGCTGTCGATCACGTCCTCGGTACAATGCGGCGCCGCTGATTCCGGCTCTGTACCCAACAGCGGCGCGGCACCGCCGCGCGACCTGGGTTGTCACCCGAAGCTACTGTCGATCCCCCAAAATAATCGGGCGCGAGCGGCGGCTTTTTCGCGGCGCTGCCGGTCGCGTTCGCTGCGGTATTCCTCCAAAGCTGCGCGGTCGGCTGCGGTGACCGAAGCTTGGGTCGGCACCACGCACGCAGTGGGACAGCGTGTCACTCCTTTTGTGCGGATGTATTCGGCAATTACTGTCTCGCAGTTGTCGTCGGAGATCACAAGCATCGATGTCTCCTTGAGAATAGAGGCAAACTATGGGGAGATCCAGTCCGCTCCCCAGACGGCGGTATTCGTCATTGCAGCCAGGCCGAGGCCAATGACGCGGCAGCCGCCCAGATGGCTGCCCAGACACCCAGTGAAGATAATAGAACCAATATCCAAAAAGCTTCTTTGGTCAGGGCGCAGGCCACTTCGTATCCCGATCTGCCGGGCCGCAGCGGCTGGCGCAGCAGCGCATGGTTATTGACCGAGCAAATGTGCTGCGATATGAAGCTGTGTTCCACCAGCTCCTCCCTCGATTGCGAAATATCGGCACTGCGCGCTGGTGGCCAATGAGCAGAACGGGGGATTGCGACTGCCACCAGACAGCGCTGACTTTAATCCCGGTTAGTCACTGCGCCGTCTATTGCACGTCAAAAAGTTGTCCGCCACGCTTTTCTAATCGGATTTGACGAAATTTTGGATCAAGCGCAGCGCTTTCACTGCCGGGGCGGCCGGCGGCGCGCGGCTTCCTCCGTCATCAAACCGCAACCTTGACGCAGGCGGGATACTCTGCGGATAATCGCCAAATCCAAGGGGTGCCCCGACAGGGGGCTGAGACGCCGCCGGCCCGAGAAGATGGGGCGCGGCAACCCTTCGAACCTGATCCGGGTCGTGCCGGCGTAGGGACAGGAACATCGCGGCAGAAGCCGCCCTCCTCTTCGCAGATGCTTCCCGGGTCTTCGTGCAACTGGCGCAACGGAGATCCACGATGCCCGAATTCCGCTCCACTCTCATCCGCGAAGCTCATGCCGAAGGTCGAGGAGCTTCGGGTCACGACCGGGCCGTTCCCGGCCTCGCGCAAGGTTCATGCGCCGGGCAGGCTCTATCCCGAGATCTCGGTCGCGATGCGCGAGATCGACCTCGATCCTTCGGCCGGCGAGCCGCCGGTGCGCGCCTACGACACCTCAGGTCCCTATTCCGACCCGGCCGTCGACATCGACATCAACAGCGGCCTGCCCGAATTGCGCAAGCCGTGGATCCTGGCGCGCGGCGATGTCGAGTTCTACCAGGGCCGCGAGGTCAAGCCCGAAGATAACGGCTTGCGGCGCGGCGAGGCGAGCGCGGTGCCGTTGTTCGACCGCGGCCGCCGCCAGGTGTTGCGCGCCAAGAGCGGCGCCGCGGTGACCCAGCTCGCCTATGCGCGGCGCGGCATCATCACGCCGGAGATGGAATATGTCGCGATCCGCGAGAACCTCGGCCGCGAGAAATTGCGGCGGGAGGGCGCCGTCGACGGCAAGTCGTTCGGCGCCGCGATCCCCGATCACGTGACGCCGGAATTCGTTCGCGACGAGATCGCCCGCGGCCGCGCGATCATCCCCAACAACATCAACCACCCGGAAACCGAGCCGATGATCATCGGCCGCAATTTCCTGGTGAAGGTCAACGCCAATATCGGCAACTCGATCGTCACCTCCTCGGTCGCCGAGGAGGTCGAAAAGATGGTGTGGGCGACGCGCTGGGGCGCCGACACGGTCATGGATCTGTCGACCGGGCGCAACATCCACACGATCCGCGAATGGATCATCCGCAATTCGCCGGTGCCGATCGGCACCGTGCCGATCTACCAGGCGCTGGAAAAGGTCGGCGGCAAGGCCGAGGAACTGACCTGGGAACTCTTCCGCGACACGTTGATCGAGCAGGCCGAGCAGGGGGTCGACTATTTCACGATCCATGCCGGCGTGCGGCTCGCCTATATCCCGCTGACCGCCGTCCGCGTCACCGGCATCGTCTCGCGCGGCGGCTCGATCATGGCGAAATGGTGCCTCGCCCATCACCAGGAGAGCTTCCTCTACACCCATTTCCGCGAGATCAACGAGATCATGCGGGCCTATGACGTGAGCTACTCGCTGGGCGACGGGTTGCGGCCCGGCTCGATCGCCGACGCCAACGACCGCGCCCAGTTCGCCGAACTCGAAACCCTGGGCGAATTGACCAAGCTCGCCTGGGAGGACGACGTCCAGGTCATGATCGAAGGCCCCGGCCATGTGCCGATGCACAAGATCAAGATCAACATGGACAAGCAGCTCGAGGAATGCGGCGAGGCGCCGTTCTATACGTTGGGGCCGCTGGTCACCGACATCGCGCCGGGCTACGACCACATCACCAGCGGCATCGGCGCGGCGATGATCGGCTGGTTCGGCACGGCGATGCTCTGCTACGTGACGCCGAAGGAGCATCTCGGGCTGCCCGACCGCGACGACGTCAAGGACGGCGTCATCACCTACAAGATCGCGGCGCATGCGGCCGACCTCGCCAAGGGCCACCCGGCCGCGCGCGAGCGCGACGACGCGCTGTCGCGGGCGCGCTTCGAGTTCCGCTGGCGCGACCAGTTCAACCTGTCGCTCGACCCCGAGACGGCCGAGAAGTTCCACGACCAGACCCTGCCGGCCGACGGCGCCAAGCTCGCGCATTTCTGCTCGATGTGCGGCCCGAAATTCTGCTCGATGCAGATCACCCAGGAAATCCGCGACTACGCCCGGGCCGGCATGGCCGAGAAGTCGAAGGCCTTCCTCGAGCAGGGCGCCGAGATCTACACCGACGAGCACGGCCAGCCGCGCGCCGCGGCGGATTGAGCCTCCGAGCGCGCGAAGCTCTCCCGCCGGCCATGTCCCCGCGCGGGAGCGGGAGGGCTCCGCAGGAGTGGCCTCCCGGCAAAGAGGGCCGCCGTTACCCCGACCGGCCGATCGTCGGGGTGCTGGCGGTGGTGTTGCGCGGCGAGCGCGCGCTCGTCGTGCGCCGCGCCAACCCGCCCATGGCCGGGCGCTGGGGGTTTCCCGGCGGCGTGCTCGAATTGGGCGAGACCGTCGCGCAGGGCGCCATGCGCGAGCTTCTGGAGGAGACCGGCGTCGTCGCCGAGCCGGCCGGCCCTGACCGTCATCGACACGATCGACCGCGACGAGGAGGGCCGGGTGCGCTTCCACTACACGCTCGTCGCCGTCCTCGGCATCTGGCAGTCGGGCGAAGGCGTCCCCGGCGACGATGCCGACGAAGTCGCGTGGCTCAGCTCGCGCCGAGATCGTCGGAAGCGAACCTGCCCACCGCCCCCGCCCTCTTGCCGCTGATCGACCTCGCCCTACGGAAGAAAGGGTAATCAGTCGTGCAGGAGAGGACGGAGATGGAATTGGAAGGGGGATGTGTCTGCGGCGCGGTACGGTACCGATTGGCTGAGCCTCCGCTGATCGTTCACGCCTGTCATTGCCGGGATTGCCAGAAGCTGACCGGCAGCGCGTTCGTCCTCAACATGTGGATCGAGAAGAATTGCGTCGAGGCGGACCACAGCCTGCCCAAATCCGTCATACTGACGGCGGGCAGCGGCAAGCCGCACGAGGTGTTCTTCTGCGGCAATTGCGCGACCCGCCTGTGGAGCAAGTACCACGCAGCGCCCGGCGACACACTGCTTGTCAGGGTCGGGACCCTGGATCATCCGGAAAGGGTCGAGCCCGACGTCCACATCTTCACCAGAAGCAAGCTGCCGTGGTTCGCATTGCCGCCGGACAAACCCGCCTTCACGGCGTTTTACAAAATCCCGGAAGTCTGGCCGGCCGCGAGTCAGGAACGGCTGCGCCGCAACATAGCCGGCCAGAGCTGATCGTCGCCGGCTTAATCGGCGAGCGGGTCCGGGCGGAGCTGGAAGCGCACGACCTTCGGGAAGGTGCCTTTGCCGTTTTCGAGGTGAAACATCGCCCGGGTGCGCATAGGTCGTCCACAATGCCCGGCCCTTCCAGCCGGCGTTCGGGTCGTCGATGCGGCCGTCCATCCCCTTCGTGAAATAGTCGTTCACATAGGGCACGCGCAGGACCGTGAACTTGCCGTCGACGAGAGCCAGTAAGGCGCTATTGAGGTTGCCGGTGGCGATTGGCACGTCCTTGCCGAGCCCCAATGTGTTGTGCTGATCGACCCAGACGTAATAGCTCGATTCGGCGCTGCCGGGATCGCTGACGGCTTTGAACTGCGGTCCGGGGAAGGGGTAGAGGGTCCAACCCTCGGGGCAGTGCTTGCCGGTCGCGGTCGGGCCGTTCAACACCTTGCATTTGCTGCGGTCGAAGCTCGCCAGATGGCCGCTCGCCAATGACGCCCAGAAGACGCCCTTGCTGTCGATGTCGCCGCCGCGCGGCCCGTAGCCGGGTAATGGCGGCTCATAGATTTCGGTCAGGGCCGTGTGGGTCGGATCGGGTCCCGGGTTCACGCGAACCACATAGCCGGGATATCCCAGCGAAGTGCCCCAGATCGTGCCGTCGACCGGGTTAACCGAGACCGAATAGAGGCCGGCGACGACGCGCTTATCCTTGGTGGGATCGACCGGCTGATCGGGCTCGACATAATCGTCGCGTTTGCCATTGCCGTTGGTGTCGAGGATGAACGGCGACCAGCCCTGCGACTTCTGCTCGTCGCCAGTCTGCTCGAACATTTTTGTGTTCAGCCAGCCGATAACCGGTGTCTGCGGGCCGCCGGCGCTGGTCCACAGCGTATCGTTGGCGTCGTAAGCAAAGTTGAGATGGTGCGTCGGGAAGCAGGTGCTGATCAGCGTGAACTTCCCGGTCGCCGGATCATACATCGACAAATGCCGGCCGGACCCTTGCAGCGGGAAGACCTGCGCCGAGGGGTGGCTCGATCCCTGCTTGCAGAAATCCGGGTTTGCCGGCGGGCGCACCCTGGCGGTGAACCAGACCCGGCCCTTCTCGTCCATCATCGGGTTATGGGTGGTGCTTTCGCTGTCCCAAATGGGCTCCGCGCCCCAATAGGGCGACGGCTCCATCGGCGCGGTCTTCGAGGTCGGCGTGTTCGGGTCGCGCACCGGATGCTTGATCTCGCTGACCGAATTGTGCGCCGGATCGAGCACCGGGGTGTAATCGGTGCTGTCCTCGGTCGAGCCGTAGAGCTTGCCATTGGCGTTGACGGTCGGATTGCGCCGGTCGGTCGGAGTGAGGTCGTGCATGTAGGCCGTCTCGCGGCTCCAGTCCCATAAGGTCAGCACGATATTCCGCTCGATGCCCTGCGGTCGTGGAGGTTGCGCAAACGGCAGCTCGCCTTTGGCGATCCGATCGGTCCAGTCGCCGAAATACTGGAACGCCAGCTGCGGGTCGAGGCGGCTGATCGTACTGACCATGTTGGTCTCCGCCTGTCCCGACTGGATGCGCCGCGCCCATGCGTCTGCCGAGGTGTCGAAATGGCCGAGCGCCGCCGGAATGGTGCGCGTCCCGAGGGTGCCGATGCCGTGGCAGGCGATGCAGCCCGTCGTCTTTATAATATTCAACCAAGCCGTGTGACTCTTGATGTTCTCCGGCATGTTCTCGTCGCGCTTCGGGCCGGAAAAGTTACCCTCGTCGGGGATGTTCAGCATCGAAAACCAGTAGATCGCCGGATAATATTGCGCGGCGGCCGCCGCATTGGGCGCCGGCACCGCCGTCAAATTGACGGTCTTCCCCGGCGTCGTTACGACTCTCGGCGAGTCGATGAGCCCGTAGCCGCGCACCCAGACATCGTAATTGGCCTGGGGCAGGTCCGGAATCACATAGCGTCCCTGATCGTCGGTGACGACGATTTTGGCGAATGGCGTCGGCAGCCCGGTGGTCTCGGCAATCACCCAGACGCCCCGTTCGGGCCCGTTTTTGCCGGTGACCACCCCGCCCAGATCATGCTCGTTAACGCGGACCGCAGAGTGCGGGGTCTGCTGCGCGCTGAGCCGCGCCGGCGCGGCGGCGAGCAGCGCAGCGACGCCGATCGCAGCAACCCTCTGCAGGAATTTGAATTTTCGTCGTCATCGCATTGTCCCTCCCTTTGACGACCGTGCCCAGCCCGGGCCGGCGCCGCTTCCCGACGAAGTCTGCATGCGGACCGAGGCTTAAGCAACCGCCTGTCATAAGGCACTGCCGAGCCATCGAATTTCCGATGATCAGCCGCGCGATGGCGGGCGGCGCCAGCTCCGATCGATGCTTTGCAAACTCATCTGCCTTGCTTATCATCGATAAAGGACAGTTGTTGCGTTGCGGATGAGGGCAGGTGAGGAGCGAGCCACGGGCGCCGGTTGCAAACCGGGGGATGATCACTGCTTCGATCATGCTGGCGACGATCATGCAGGGAGTCGACAACACGATCGCCAATGTCGCCTTGCCGCACATTCAGGGCAGCCTCTCGGCGGCCCAGGACCAGATCGCCTGGGTGCTGACCTCGTACATTGTCGCGGTGGCGATCATGACGCCGCTGACCGGCTGGCTCGCCGGGCGCCTCGGCATCAAATACGTGTTTCTGTTCTCGGTGGCCGGGTTCACCCTCGCCTCGGCTTTGTGCGGCAGCGCCACCAGCCTCACGCAGCTGGTGATTTACCGCCTGCTGCAAGGCGCGTGCGGCGCCGGGCTCGTCCCGCTCTCCCAATCGGTGCTGATGCAGATCAACCCGCCGGAGCGGCACGGCCAGGCAATTGCGATCTGGGGCATGGGGGTCATGCTGGGGCCGATCTTTGGCCCGATGCTGGGCGGCTGGCTGACCCAAGATTACAGCTGGCGGTGGATCTTTTACATCAACCTGCCGGTCGGCGTAATCGCCAGCCTCGGGATCCTCGTTTTTATCCGCGAGACCCGACACACTCATCGCGAGGCCTTCGACTTTTTTGGCTTTGTGACCTTGAGCATCGCGATCGGCGCGTTGCAGATGATGCTCGACCGCGGCGAGCTGAAGGACTGGTTCAATTCGACCGAGATTTGGGTCGAGGCGATCGCCTCTGGCGTCTCTTTCTATCTATTCATTGTGCATACTGCTACAGCCAGCGATCATTCCTTCATCAATCTCGACCTGTTGAAGAGCCCCAACTTCATGGCCGGCACGGTCTTGATGTTTTTTGTCGGCGGCATCCTCAGCGGCACCTTGGCGCTGCTGCCGACAATGCTGCAGTCCCTAATGAATTACCCGGTATTTACGACCGGGCTGGTCACCGCGCCGCGCGGCCTCGGCACGATGATCGCGATGTTTCTCGTCGGACGCATGATCAACCGCGTCGACAACCGGTTGCTCATCCTGACCGGGTTCCTGCTGACGGTAATCTCGCTATGGCAGATGACCGGGTTTTCACTGCAGATGGGGATGGCGCCGGTGATCGTGTCGGGGTTGCTGCAAGGCTTCGGGCTCGGCTGCACCTTCGTGCCCTTGAATACGATGGCGCTATCGAGCCTGCCGCGGCACATCCTGACGCAAGGAACCGCGATGCGCAGCCTGATGCGCAATCTCGGCGGCAGCATCGGCATATCGGTCCTCGAGGCGCTGTTGATCCAGAACACGCAGGTCGTGCATTCGCGCCTGATCGAGAATCTGCGGCCGGACAACCCGCTCGCCCAGGCGCCGTTGTTGGCGCCGCCGTTCAGCCTCACCACACCGTCCGGGATTGCCGCACTCAACGCCGAGGTGACCCGGCAGGCGGCAATGGTGGCCTACATCAACGATTACGCGCTGATGATGATGATCGTGCTTCTGCTCATCCCGCTTTTGCTGCTGGTCCGCCGAGCGCGCCCGGCGCTGCGGCCCGAGATGGCCCGCTGATGCACGAGGTCTCGCCAATCCACAAGGTATCGAAATCCCGACTACCTGCCGCGCGCGACTTCGAACGTGGCGGCGGTGGCGGAATTTGATGCTATAGCTTATTATCATCATCGGGTAGTTGTTGGTGCAGTCATGATCATGGACCTCGACCGGAGCTTCGGTTTTCTTGTCCACGACGTCGCCCGTCTGTTCGGGCGCCGGTTCAATCAGAGGGCGCTGCTTTTCCTCGGGCTCACTCGCGCCCAATGCAAGGTGCTGGGGTACCTCGCTCGCAACGAGGGGATCAATCAGGCCGGCCTCGCCGACCTGCTCGAAATCAAGCCGATGACCTTGGTGCGGCAGATCGACCGCATGGAGGAGGACGGCTGGATCGAGCGGCAGCCCCAGCCCGGTGACCGGCGAGCCCGTCGCCTCGTTCTAACCGACAAGGCGCGACCGATCCTGGCGCGCATTCTGGACCTCTCGAACGAGATCCGTGCCGAGTCCTTTGCCGGCCTTTCCAGAGCCGAGGGAAAGCAGCTGATCGAACTCTTGCGGCGGGTACATGGCAATCTTTCGGAGCGCGTTCTGCCACTGGCGGCGGACTTCGCCGACCTCGACGAGACGGCCGAGCGCGCGCCAAGTGGCCAAGCGGAACTGTCGCCGGTCGGAGGCCATCCTTGACGACTTCCGCCGATAACGACGCGGCGACGATCGGCGCGCTGCGGGCGCCGCTCGAGGGCCGCTCCGCGGTTCTCGCCCGGCGCCGCCCCCTACGCCAGAGGTTGCGGCTGCCGTTGATGCTCGCGGGACCGATCCTAGTGCTGCTCGCGGGCGGCTACTGGTACCTGACCGGCGGGCGCTACGTGTCGACCGATGACGCCTATGTACAGGCCGCGCGGGTTGCGATCAGCACCGACATCTCCGGCCGGGTCGTCGAAATCAAAGTCAAGGACAACGAGAAAGTAAACGCTGGCCAGGTGCTCTTCCGGCTTGATCCACGCCCATTCCAAATCGCTGTAGATGAAGCCAAAGCGCAGCTCGCCACCGTGCGGTTCCAAATTCACGCGATGAAGGCGACCTTTCATCAGAAACGGGCGGATGCCCGGGCGACCGAAGCCACGGTCGACTATCAGCAGCACGAGTTCGAGCGGCAGCAGCGCCTGATCGCTTCCGGCACGGCCTCCCAGCAGCAATTCGATCAGGCCAGGCAGACCTATGAAACCGGGCGCGCGCAACTCGTGTCGAAGCAGCAGGATGTCGCCGTCGCCCTCGCCAACATCGGCGGCGATCCCGATATTCCTCTAGAGCAACACCCGATGGTGCAGCATGCACAAGCTGCGCTCGACCGCGCCGAGCTCAATCTTTCCTATACGGAAATCCGCGCGCCCGAGAACGGGATCGTCACCAAAGTCGACCAGCTTCAGGTGGGCGACTACGTCAACGCCTCGACGCCGCTGTTCTCGTTGATGTCGACCGACCGAATATGGGTCGAGGCCAATTTCAAGGAGACCGAGCTCACCCATATGCGGCCGGGCCAGGAGGCGACGGTCGAGGTCGATACCTACCCCGACACTGTGTTTCACGCCAAGGTTGAGAGCCTCAGCCCCGGCACCGGGCTGACCTTTTCGCTGCTGCCGGCCGAGAATGCGACCGGCAATTGGGTGAAGGTCGTCCAGCGTCTGCCGGTGCGCCTCAGCCTCGATCATTTCGACCACAATGCGCCGCTGCAGGCCGGGCTCAGCGCGACCGTCGAGGTCGACACCCGTCATCGCCGGCCCTGGCTCGATCGGGTCCAGGGCATTTTTGCCTGGCTGACCGGCCCGTCGACACGAGCCGCGGAGCGGTGACGGATGAGACGCGCGCCCCGGTCGCGAACCGGGGCGCAATCACCGTCTCGATCATGTTGGCGACCTTCATGCAGGGGGTCGACACGACGATCGCCAATGTCGCGCTGCCGCACATGCAAGGCAGCTTTTCCGCGGCACAGGATCAGATCTCGTGGGTGGTGACCTCCTACATCGTCGCCGCGGCGATCATGACGCCTTTGACCGGCTGGCTCGCCGGGCGCTTTGGCATCAAATACGTGTTCTTCATCTCGGTCGTCGGGTTCACCGTGGCTTCGGCCTTGTGCGGCGTCGCAACCAGCCTTGCCCAAATGGTGGTCTATCGGTTGCTGCAGGGTATCTGCGGGGCGGCGCTCGTTCCGCTGTCACAATCGGTATTGCTGCAGATCAACCCACCCCATCGTCATGCCCAGGCGATGTCGGTGTGGGGCATGGGCGTTATACTGGGCCCGATCATCGGCCCGGCGCTCGGCGGCTGGCTGACCGACCAATACAACTGGCGCTGGGTGTTCTTCATCAACGTGCCCGCGGGGGTTCTCGCCGCCGCTGGAATCCTGATCTTCATCCGCGAGACGCGTCACGGCCGCCGTGAGGGGTTCGACTTCTTCGGTTTCGCCACGTTGAGCCTGGCGATCGGCGCCTTACAGATGCTGCTCGACCGTGGCGAGCTCAAGGATTGGTTCGGCTCGCCCGAGATCTGCGTCGAGGCGGCGATCTCCGGGCTCGCTATTTATCTGTTCATCGTACACACCGCGACGGCCACCGATCGGTCATTCCTCAATCGCGACTTGCTGAAGGACACCAACTGCATCGTCGGCACGGTAATGATGTTCCTTGTCGGCATTCCGCTTTACGGGACCATGACCTTATTGCCGACAATGCTGCAGGATCTGATGAACTACCCGGTCATGACGACCGGGCTGGTGACTGCCCCGCGCGGCGTCGGCACGATGGTCGCCATGTTGTTGGTCGCCCGCCTGATTGGTCGGGTGGATATCAGGCTGGTTATTCTGACAGGTCTGCTAGTGACTGCGGTCGCAATGTGGGAGATGACCGGCTTCTCGCTTTATATGGGAATGGGCCCGATCATCGTGACGGGCGTGATGCAAGGGTTTGGCCTAGGGTTCGTCTTCACTCCGCTCAGCACGGTAACCTTCTCGACCTTGCCGCGTCAGTTGCTGACTCAAGGCACCGCGATTTTCAGCCTGATGCGTAACATCGGCGGCAGTGTCGGCATCGCGATCGTCGAAGCGTTGTTGGCCGAGAATACCCAGGTCGTCCACTCTCGACTTATCGAGCATTTGCGGCCGGACAATCCATTAGCCCAATCGCAACTGGCCTCCCCATACAGCCTGACCGACCCAGCGGGCATCGCCGCGCTGAATGCCATGGCGACGCGTCAAGCAGCGATGGTCGCCTACATCGACAATTTCAAGCTGATGATGATCATGGTTATCGCAGGTGTGCCGCTGGTGCTGCTGTTGCGACGGCCCCGTGCTGTTGCGCGCGCGGCGGTCGCTGCAGAATGACAGCTCTGCGCCATTTATGGGAGTTGGATGATGCGGCTCGAAAATAAAATCGGGATCGTGACGGCGGCAGCCTCCGGGATGGGCCGGGCCGGGGCGATCCGGTTTGCCCGCGAAGGTGCGGCGGTAGGCGTCGTCGACATCGATCAGGCGGGTGTCGATGCCGCTGTCGGCGAGATCACCGCCGCGGGCGGACGGGCGCTCGGCATCGTCGGCGATTTGCGCCAGGACGATTTCGCGCGCAGCATTGTGCGGCGGACGGCCAACGCCTTCGGCGGGCTCGATTTTGTGTGGAACCATGTTGGCCACCCCGGTCCCGCCTCGATCGAGGGCATCGACATGGCCGATTTCGAGATCGCGCTCGACCTCAACCTGCGCACGGTGCTGGTGACGACCGAGGCGGCGATCCCGGAGATCCGGGCGCGCGGCGGCGGCGCTCTGCTCTACACCGCCTCGACCTCGGGCATTCAAGGCTCGGCGTTCAGCCCGGTCTACTCGATGGCCAAGTTCGGCGTCGTCGGCTTTGTCCGCTCGCTCGCCAAGCGGCTCGCGCCGGACAAAATTCGCATCAATGCGATCTGTCCCGGCCCGATCGACACACCGATGCTGCGCATCTTCGTATCCCGGCCCGATCAGCAGCGCACCGCCGGCCGGGATAAGGAGGAGCTTGTCCAGCTGCGCGGCCGGCAGAACCCGATGGGCCGCACCGGCAAGCCCGAGGAGATCGCCAACGCCGCGCTCTTTTTAATTTCGGACGAGGCATCCTTCGTCTCCGGCGCGGCGCTTCCCGTGGACGGCGCCGCGACGGCGTGAGTTGCGCCTGGTCGTTGAGATTGCGTGTCAGAGCCGGGATGACCGGCCACGCTCGCAAGCTACGGCGCCGAGTCAGATTCCCAAGCGGCGCGAGCGGCTGATCTGCTGCCAATGATACCTGGCTCCGAGGTCTCCTCGCGACCCTAAGCAGCCAGTCGTTGCGGGCGAGAACATCAATCGGCCGCGATCGAAAGCGGACGTTCAGGTTTCGGTGATCGGACGTAAGCGTCAGGCGGGCTTCGGCGGACGGTTACCCTCATGGCTTATCGGCATGAGAACAGTCCTCGCTCGGGCCTCGATGATACTATCGATGAACTCGCGACTCCTCGATGACCCACTCGCAAAGCCAAGCGATCGGCTCCCTTAGCTTGTGACCGTTATCTGTGAGCCGATATTCGGTTTTTGGTGGCACCTGCT
>CAVXLL010000010.1:0-55084 GCA_963762575.1 uncultured Alphaproteobacteria bacterium
CTCCTTTGTGATACCGAGCGCTGTTCGCGGCTACGCCCTAGCGGTCGAGCATTTTGGCCGCATGCCTTGGCGTGAACTGGTGCACCGGCGATCTCGTTGGCGCAGTCCGGTCTGCGCGTCGATTGGTTTACGACGCTCAAAGTCGCCAACGCAGCGGCCGACCTGAGACACTACGAGGAGAGCTGCCGGATCTGGCTGCCGGATGGGCTGCCGCCGGTCTGCCGCCGGATGGCGACATACCAAGACTGCCTCTCGGGCGTCTTGCCGATACCCTCGAACAGCTCGCCGCGGCAGGACCGGATGATTTTGAACACCGGCGAGATCGGCCCACTCCATCATTGCCGATACACAGAGCGCGGGCGGCTTTCTGTCGGCCAGCGACATGGCTGGCTGCCGGGCGCGCATCGTCCCGACTCTCGATATCCCTTATCGCGGTGTAACGGTTCAGACCAGCCCGGCATGACAGCCGGACCGACCCTCGCGGAGGTTCTCGGAAGGCTGCCGAGAAGCGCTTCTCCGATACCCCGATGCCGCCTATTTCGAAGTCTTGGCCGAGGCCTTGCAACGAGCCTATACGAGGCGGCTCGATAGTGAGGCGATGGAAACCGGTCGTGGAACGTCTACGACCCACATTACCGCCGCCGATCGCCAAGGCAACATCGCCGCGCTGACGACAACTTGCTGTCGATGTTTGGCAGCCACTATGTCTGCCAGGAACCGGCATCCTGATGAATAACGGCGTGTTGTGGTTTATCCGCGTCCCGGGCAGCCGAACTCGATCGGGCCGGGCAAGCGCGCTTTGACAAAACATGTGCCCGGTCGTGGTTCCCGCGACGGCGTCCCTTGGTTCGGTGTCGGCGCCGCCGGCGGCCGGCGGATCCTCGGTGCGGTGCTGCAAATGGCGAGTTTCATCGTCGATTTCGGGATGGACCCCGAGGCGGCAGCACACCATCCGCGGATCGACGTCAGCGGCGGCGATCGCATCGGTTCGATTGCCGCCTTTCCGCGGAAATTATCGAGCGATTGGTTTCCCGGCCCGGCGCGGCCCTTGTCGAGCACACCGTCGACATCCGGACCGTTTCGCCCGCCCAATCTCGTGTTGCACAGCCCCGAAGGTCTGGCACACGGTATACCAGATGTCATGTCGCCGTGGTCGGCGGCGGTGGCCGAACCCAGCGGCGGGTGACCGCCCCGCGCACCCCGACATCAGAGCCGGGTCAGCAGATAGAGCAGGATCGCCGCCGCGTCGCCACGTCAGTGACTGCACGCGGCCGCTGCCGGGATCGATCACCACCTGATCACAGGCGGCGATCGTGGCGGGGTCGAGACCGGTCTCCTCATTACCGAAGACCAGCGCACCGGGCGCCCGTTCCCGACCTCGTCCGGCACCGGACCGTGCCCGGGCGCGGTGCCGATCACGCGATAGACCGGCCTGCATATCGAAGAGGGCGGCCGGGAGCGGGGCGCGATGCAAATTCAGATGCTCCAGTCCTCCTTCCGCCACGCGGTAACTGGCATCCCGATGGCAACGCCTGTTCGGGCCGGTCGGCTAGGACCATCCGCTCGAGCCCAAAGAAGGCGGCGCTGCGGGCGATCGCGCCCAGGTTATGGGGGTTGCCGATGCCGTCGAGAACAAGGAGCGGTTTGCCGTTCTTTGCCCAAACCGATCGCGTTTCGTCGAACTCGGCCAATGGCTGCGGCCCGGCGATCGCCACGAGACCGCCGTGCAGGGGAGTTCCGGCGACGCGCGTGAGCTCCGCCTTGTCCACTTGACGATAGGGCTTGCGGGCGCGGGCCAGCGTGCGCAGAACGGCCCGACCTCGCCCTTTATCCTGTCCTCGAAGAACAGCCGCTCGACCCGCAGCGGATCGCGCTCGAATAAGGCGGCGACCGCCGCAAGCCCGCAAATCCGCAACAGCTCCCCTGCATGCGGCGGCCGCGCTTCCTCGCGGTCGCCACGCCCGCAACCCGCTGCCATTCATCCCGCTATCCCGAAATGGACAAATTGACGTAGTGAATAACCTCATCCCCGCAAGCGCGGAGTCGAAAGCCTAGTTTTAGGAGCTTGTGCGATGGAGGCCTGGATCGAGACCTGTCGCAGCGTCGTGTCCCCTTGGGAGTGCGACGTCACCGAACATTTTACGATCGCCTATTATTTCGACCGGCTGGCGGATGCGTCCGTGACGATGGCGGAGAAGCCTGGGCCTGCGCGATCCTGCCGACTCCGCCCGCCGTCGCTTCGACGTCCGGTTTGTCCGCGAGCTTCGGGCCGGCGCCAGCTTTCACATTCTGAGCGCTCCTATCGCACTCGACGAAGCCTCGGTTCGGCTTGGTCACCAGGTCGTCGACTCCGCCAACGGAGAAGTCACCGCCTGGGTCGAGGAGACACTCGACCCCGCGAGCCGCAGCATTCCGCGGGACCTTCGCGAGGCTATCGGCGGACGCCTCCTGGCCCTGGCCGGGACCCGCCGTCGAACCCGTCCTGATCCAACGACGATCGAACGGTTTATTCCGACGGTGCGCGATCGGATCAAGCCGATGGATTTGGACTCGGCGGGAAGGCTCACGCTCTCGGCGTTCGTTCATCGCTTCACGGCCGGCTCCATCCAGGCGCTCGCCACCATCGGCGCGACATCCTCCTATATGAAGACCGAGCGCCGCGGCTATTCGACATTCGAGCTCGCCCTGCGCGTAACCGGCTCGCCGCAGTCAGGCGAACCGGTCTTCGTCGAAACCGGCATCGTGCATCTCGGCAATTCGTCGATCCGCTTCGTTCATCGGATGTGCGACCCCGCGACCGGAGCTGAATGCGCGCGACTCGGACAATTCGGGGTACAGCTCGATCTCGACACTCGGCGGCCCGCCGCGTTGCCGCGAGGACCTCCGGGCAGCTGCCGCCCGGCTGCTGGTCCCGGTTGACTAGTAAGGAGATGGCGATGTCGCCGGTCGGACTGCCGGAAATCGGTTTATTTGAGGCGATCTATTCCGCACGATCGATCCGCCGCCTCAAACCCGATCCGGTTCCGGAAGAGCTGATCACCGAGGATCCTCGATGCGGCGATCCGCGCACCGTCGGGCGGCAATGCGCAGAGCTGGGCCTTTGTCGTCGTGCGCGACCTGGACCTAAGGCGCCAACTCGGCGTCATCTACCGCAAAGCCTCCGACATCGCAGAGGCGGTCTATGCAGCGCGCGGCCGTCCGCCCCATCTGACCGAGCAACAATTCGCCCGGTTGATGGCCGCCGGCAAGTATCTCTGGGACCATATGGGTGAGGCGCCGGTGCTCCTGATCCCTGCTCGCATCGCCCCGTCCTGCCGCGCGCGCGAGGCGCTGCCGCCAGATATCGCGCGCGGGCTGCAGGAAGAGCTCGCCTATGCCGAGCGCATCCGCGGCGCTAGCATCTATCCTGCAGTGCAGAACATCATTCTCGCCTGCCGTGGTCTCGGGCTCGGCACCGTGTCACCACCAACCACATCCGCTGCGAGGACGAGGTCAAGGCGCTGCTCGGGATTCCCGAGGATGTCCGACCTGGGCGCTGATGCCGGTCGGCTGGCCGATCGGCAAGTTCGGGCCGCTGACCCGCCGGCCGCTCACCGAAGTCGCCCACGCCGACCGCTGGGGAGCCGCTTGGCCACATGGTCCTGACACACGATTACATCGAATGCGTCGCGATTTGGCTCTGGCGGCTGCTATCTCTATCGTTTTGACAATCTTCTTAACCAAATGCTGCGATCAATGTGAAATAGATGGAATCGGAGTCTCGATGAGTAGCCGGTGCCTCGGCGTCCGGTCAAAATTAACTTAATCGCCGAGACCGTTTACCGGCTGATCGAGGACCGTCGCGGGGTTACGGCAATGGAATATGCTTTGATCGCAGCGTTGATTGCCGTCGCGGCGATCGCCGCCTTCACATTGCTCGGTACGCACCTCAGCAGCACCTTCAGCACCGTCGCCACCAAGGTGTAAGCCAGAGCAGAATCCGTCCGAATAAGACGGCGCGCTGACGGGAGACCGGATTTAGCGTCCCTTTGACGCAATGTCGCGAGCAGAGCATTGCGGCACGACATCCCCGGGTACGAACATCGTGGCTTCGAGCGGCATGAGGATCGTGCACAGATTGCCACAACCATCAATATTCTGAGGGTCGTAAGAGCGCCGAAACGGAGAATCCGAGCGGTGACCGAAATGCAGCTGATGCCGTTTCAGGTGACGATTTGCGGGATCGAAGAGCTGGAGGGCCATTGCGCAGGAGGGATAACGCATGTTCTCTCGATCCTCGATCCCGGCTGGCCTGAGCCGGAATCCTTGAGCCGGTTCGACATCAACCGGCGATTGCGGCTGCGGTTTCACGACGTGATCGAATCGCGGCCCGGCTGGATCGCGCCGGAGCGCTGGGACGTCGAGCTGCTGCTTGCCTTTTCCCGCGACCTCATCGTGGCCAAGAAGGTGCATCTCCTCATTCATTGCCACGCCGGAGTATCCCGCTCGACGGCGGCGGCGAGCTTGGTCATGGCGCAGACGTGCCCCGACCGGCCGCCCGATGATGTACTGCGGGAAGTCGTCCGCCTGCGCCCGCGGGCCTGGCCCAATCTTCGCATTCTCGAACTCGGCGACGAGATCCTCGGCCGTGGCGGCGAGATCGTCGAAGCCGCGCGGGCGCATTACCGACGCGCGCTCGAACGCGAACCCTGGCTCGCAGAAGCGATGATCGACGGCGGCCGCGGCCGCGAGGTCGCCGCAGCTGGCCTGCCCTAAAGACCATCAAGGGTTCACCGGACAATCGACCCGCAGCACCACGAAATAATGGTTTCGGGATCGATGACGACGCCGTCGGGGCCGGCGAGATGATTGTCGGCGGCGATCGGGATGTGTTTCGCTGAGACGGCATCGTCGACATTGCCGCCGATCACTCGAGTAACCGGGCTGGATCGCTGAAATCGCCCGAAGGAGTTGACGGCGCGCGGGCGCTAATGCGCCTCATCCCAGCTTTCGGCCCAGCCGGTCTCGACCACGAGCGGCACCGAGAGCTCGCAGTGCGGCGCGCAGGCGCCTTCCATGACGGTTTTGACGAGTTGTGCGGTCGCTCCGACCTCGGCTTCCGGGGCCTCGAACAACAGCTCGTCATGGACTTGCAGCAGCATGCGGGCGTGCAGCTTTTCCCTGGCAAGGGCAGCAGGGATGCGGGCCATGGCGCGCTTGATGATGTCGGCGGCGGAGCCCTGCAAGGGCGCGTTGATCGCCTGCCGCTCGGCCCCCCCGCGGCGGGCCGGGTTGGCGTCGCGGATCCCCGGGATGAAGCATTTGCGGCCGAAGATCGTCTCGACGTAGCCGGCGCGGCGGCAATCAGTCTTGATCCGCTCCATATAGGCGCGGATTGCCGGGAAGCGGTCGAAATAGGCGCGGATATAGGCCCCCGCCTCGCTTTGCGGCACGCCGATCTGCGCTCCAAGCCCAAAGGCGCTGATCCCGTAAATGATGCCGAAATTGATCGCCTTTGCGCGCCGTCGCGTGGCGGCGTCCATCTCCGCGAGGGGCACGCCGAACACCTGGCTCGCCGTCAACGCGTGGATGTCAACCCCGTCGCGGAAGGCCTGCTTCAGCTCGGGCACATCGCAGACATGGGCGGCCAGCCGCAATTCGATCTGACTGTAGTCGGCCGACAGAAGCAGATGCCCGGGTTCGGCGACAAAGGCACGGCGGATCCGGCGGCCTTCCTCGGTGCGGATCGGGATGTTCTGCAGGTTGGGATTGTTCGACGAGAACCGTCCCGTAGCCGCAACCGCGAGGGCGTAGGAGGTGTGCACCCGCCCGCTGTCGCGGTCGACCTCCTCGGCCAATGCATCGGCATAGGTCGATTTGAGCTTGGTCAGCTGACGCCATTCGAGGACATGCCCCGGCACCTCGTGCAACGGCGCGAGCTCCTCGAGAATCGAGGCGTCGGTACCGTAGGCGCCGGTCTTGCCTTTCTTGCCGCCGGGCAGCCCAAGCTTCTCGAACAGCACGTCGCCGAGCTGCTTGGTCGAGCCGATGTTGAAGTCGTTTCCGACGGCCCGGAAGATCGCATGCTCGAGATCGGCGATGCGGCGCGTGAAATCGCGCGACAGGTCGGCGAGGGCCGCAGGGTCGACCTTGATGCCCTCGCGCTCCATCGCCGCGACAACCGGTACGAGCGGCCGCTCGATCGTCTCGTAGAAGGCTTTCATCCTGTCGCGCACGAGCCGACCCGTCAGGAGCATATGCAGGCGCAGCACCGCATCGGCCCGTTCGGCCGCGAAGTCGCGTGCCCTCTCCGGCTGTACCTCGGCGAAGGCAATCAGGCTCTTGCCGGTGCCGACCAGCTCCTTCAGGGGCGTCAGCTCGTGCTCGAAGCAGCGCCGGACCAAATTCTCGATCGTGTGCTCGAACTGGCCGCCATCGAGGACGTAGGACATCAGCATCGTGCAGTCATAGGGAGCGAGAGAGACGCCGTAGCGCGACAGCAGGTGCGCCGCCGTCTTGACGTCGTGGCCAACCTTGAGAACCCCGGGATTCTCGAAGAGTGGCCGCAGCTTGTCGATCGCCTCTTCGAGGGTCAGCTTGCCCTCACCCGCCTTGGTAGCCCCACCCATAAGTGGCAGGGAGGGAGCCTCGGCTTCGGCTGCGCGATGGCCGACCGGGAGATAGGCGGCAAGCCCGGGCCCCAGCGCCAATGCAATCCCGCATAACCCAGGGCGAGCACCGGCAACCGCGCTCGCCTCGGGCCAGATCGCGACTGTACCCGCTTGCTGCGCCGCCTCGATCCAGTGTTCCAGGCCCTCGACCGTGTCGACCAGCGCATAGGTGCGCGGCGCGGTGAAGGGCGGGATCTCCGGGATGACCGGCTCCGGCCGCTCGACCGGGGCAATTTCTGCCGCCATCGAGAGCCGCTGGGTCATGCGCGTCGCTAGTGCGCGGAACTCCATTTCGCGCAGGAACGGCAGCAGCTTGTCCGCTTCGAACGGCTTTACCGCCAATTCGGACAACGGGCACGGCAAGGGGACGTCGTCGTCGAGCTTGACCAGTTCCTTCGACAACCGCGCATTTTTCTCGTTGTCGATCAGGGTTTGTCGACGCTTCGGCTGCTTGATCTCGGATGCCCTGGCCAGCAGAGTCTCGAGATCACCGTAGGTATTGATCAACTCGGCCGCGGTCTTGACCCCGATCCCGGGAACGCCGGGAACATTATCGACACTGTCGCCGCACAATGCCTGAACGTCGATGACGCGGTCCGGCCCGACGCCGAATTTCTCGCGCACCTCGGCCGCGCCGATCGGCCGGTTCTTGATCGGGTCGAGCATCGTCACCCGGTCGGTCACCAGCTGCATCAGGTCCTTGTCGGACGAGACGATGGTGACCTTCGCGCCGGCATTGACGGCATGGCGCGCATAGGTGGCGATCAGATCGTCGGCCTCGAAGTCGTCGAGCTCGATCTGGCAGACGCCGAAGGCTTCGGTGGCCCGCCGGACCAGCCCAAATTGCGGGACGAGATCGGGGGCCGGGTCGGGGCGTTGCGCCTTGTACTCGTCGTAGATGCGATTGCGAAACGAGCTGCCCGAGGCGTCGAACACGACGGCGATGTGGTCGGCATCGGTCTCACTGAGGAGCTTTCCCAGCATATTGCTGAACCCGAGCACCGCGCTGGTCGGCGTCCCGTCCGAACGCGACAATGGTGGCAGGGCGTGATAGGCACGAAAGATGAATCCCGAACCGTCGATCAGAAACACATGATGCGGCGCCGCCGAGAGGGGATGCGCGGCGGTGATTGGCTTTGGCTCCGACAGGAGGGGTTCGATCAGGTCGTCCACGGCATCCTTCACTCAGGCATTGCGCTCTTCCGACGTTCGGGGCGGCGCAGTCGCTTCCCCAGGAGCGGGTTCTTGCATCGCGCGGTTGACAAAGAGACGGGAGCAATAGGGGCACTCGACCTTCCCGTCGGGCCCGAGATTGAGAAAGACTCTGGGATGGCCGAGCGACCCACCGCCGCCATTACAGGCAGCAACCGTCTCGTTAATGTAGATGGTTTCGAAAGGGCCCATATGCGACTGGGAAATGGTGTGGGTGTTGGCCCGGCTCGGCAGATCTTTTGACGTGCATGATGATACGCTTTGCCGCTCCACAATCAACGATCCCATCCCGGAAGCAGATTCGCGCTTGCGGCATCGACGAGAACGCGTGAGCGGCCGGGGACGCATAGTTTCCGGCCTTTGTGGGGCTTGGGTGGCTGCTGCGTTGCTGCTGTCGGCCGGCTGCGCGCCCACAATCGACGAGGACGCCCGGCTCGCCGGCATCGGCACTGCGCGGGCGGCGCCCGAGCCGCACCCGACGCCGCGCTTTACCGGAACGAGCTTTGTCGCCGCCGACGGAGAGGCGCTGCCGCTCCGCAAATGGCTGCCGCCAGCGGGTAGTGGCGGGGGGCAGGTCAAGGCGGTGATCCTCGCCCTGCACGGGTTCAACGACTACAGCAACGCCTTCGAGGGCCCCGGCGAGGCGTGGGCGAAGCGCGGGATCGCGACCTACGCCTACGACCAGCGCGGCTTTGGCGCCGCCCCCGAGCGCGGGTTTTGGCCGAGTCGGGCGGCGCTCGCCGCCGATGCCGCGACGGCGTCTCAGATACTGCGCCGCCTCTACCCGGGAGTGCCGGTCTATCTCCTCGGGGAGAGCATGGGCGGCGCAGTCGCGGTGGTGGCGATGACGGGCGAGAGCGGCGCGCCGATACCCGATGTCGACGGCGTGATCCTGACCGCGCCGGCGGTGTGGGGCCGCGCGACGATGGATCTCTTGCCCCGGCTGGCGCTATGGGCCGGGGTTCGCCTGATGCCGGGGCTCACCTTGACCGGTCGCGGCCTCGAGATAACGCCATCCGACAATATTGCGATGCTACGCGCTTTGTCGCGCGACCCGCTGGTCATCAAGGAGACCCGGGTCGATACGATCTACGGCCTAGTCGATCTGATGGATGCCGCGCTCAATTCGGCACCATCGCTTGACGTGCCCTTGCTGGTGATGTACGGCGCGAAAGACGAAATCGTGCCGAAAACGCCGATCCGGCGTTTTGTAAGCAGCTTGCCGCCGGAGTGCCGCCACCGCGCCAAGCTCGCCTGGTACAAGGACGGCTACCACATGCTGCTGCGCGATCTCGAAGGGCCGATCGTGACCGCCGATGTCGCGAATTGGGTGCTTGCGCCGGCCGCGCCGCTGCCCTCGGGCGCCGATCGCATCGCGGCGGAGGCTTTCTCGCGCGGCGGCAGCCAACTCTCGCTCGACGCACGCTGACAAGATGCACCCGGTCATCGTCCTGCAATTGTTGATCTTGCTGATGCTGGCCAACGGCACGCCGGTGATCGCGAAGAAAATTCTCGGCGGCCGTTATCTCTACCCGCTCGATGGCCATCTCACATTTGCCGACGGCCGGCCGGTGTTCGGCCGTTCGAAGACGGTACGCGGCATCGCGCTGGCCGTGCTGGTCACGACGGCGGGCGCGCCCCTCATCGGCCTTGGTTGGGAAATCGGTCTTTTGGTCGGCTGCTTCGCGATGGCAGGCGACCTTTTTTCGAGCTTTTGCAAACGCCGCCTCGGCCTGCCGTCGAGCAGCCGGGCGAGCGGTCTAGACCAGATCCCGGAATCGCTTCTGCCGTTGCTCGGCTGCCGCGATCTGCTGGGATTGACGGCCGCCGACATTGCGGTTTGCGTCGTGATGTTCGTTATCGGGGAGGTGGTGCTCTCACGCCTGCTCTACGCCGTCCGCCTTCGCGATCGGCCGTACTAACCCGCATTCCCCGGATGGTACCGTATTTTGCGGCGCAATGGTCCTGACTATCGTATAAGGCACAACATGTTGTGCGAGATCGAATGGGGCGGCGATGGCAGACCCGGCGGGTGAAGCGGATGAGGGCGCGCTGCGGCTCGATTTCGACCGCCGCCTGATGCTTCGGTTCCGCGGTTCTGCCATCACCTCCGATGGCGGATTGCTGGCGTATCGCGAGTTGATGATGTCCTCGCTCTGACCGCAACCGACGGCGAGAGATTGGCCGAGGCGCGCACCGGCAGGAACGGCGGCGGGTCGGACGGCGATCTGGTTGTGCCGCGATCCGGCGATGCGTTGGGTAGTCGGCGGCGGCGCACCGATGGGTCGGGCAGCCTCGGCCAGCCAGATGCGGCGCTTCGAGACCGAATGGCTGACCCGTCCGGCGAACCTCGCCACCCTCGCTGATCTGCCGGGCCAGTGGATCGACGCGGTGCACCAGCGGCGTCAGCCGCGGGTCGTCGTGCTCGACATGGATTCGAGCGAAAGCCCGACCTACGGCGAACAGGAAGGCAGCGCCTACAACGGGCATTTCGGGTGCACTTGCTATCACCCGCTGTTCGTGTTCAACCAGCTTGGCGATCTAGAGCGGTGTGCGCTGCGTCCGGGCAACGTGCACAGCGCCGAGGCTGGCGCGCGGTGCTGGAACCGGTGATCGCCCGCTATCGGGGCAGAGTGAAGCGCCTTTATTTCCGCGGTGACGCGGCCTTTGCCAACCCGGAGATATACGAGTTCCTCGAAGCCGAAGGATGATTTATGCGATCCGTCTGCCGGCCAACCGGGTGTTGCAGGACAAGATCGGCTACCTGCTCAAGCGTCCGGTCGGGCGACCGTCCCAGGAGGTGCGCCGTTACTATTCCAGCTTCGGCTACCAGGCCGGCTCATGGAACAAGCCCCGCCGAGTGGTGGCCAAGGTCGAATGGCACCCCGGCGAGCTTTATCCGCGCGTCGGTTTCATCGTCACCAACCTGGCGCGGTCGGACGAGCGCGTCGTTGCCTTCTACAACCACCGCGGCACCTGCGAGCAGTACATCAAAGAGGGCAAGGGCGCGATCAAGTGGACGCGCCTGTCGTGCCGCTCCTTCGCCGCCAAGGCGGTTCGCCTCCAGCTTCATGCTCTTGCCTACAACCTTGGCAATTTCATGCGGACGCTGGCGATGCCGAGGACGGCGGAGCCATGGTCGCTGACCAGCTTGCGCGAGAACCTGATCAAGATCGCCGCCAAGGTCGCTAGCCATGGCCGCTACGTCACATTCCAGATGGCCGAGGTCGCGGTGCCGCGATAGATGTTCCAGGAAATTCTGTCGCTGATCGCCCGGCTGCGGGCACCGCCCGCGCCAGCATGACGGGGAGACCGGCGTCAGATGCGACCGGCGGCAACGGCAGAAGTGCGCCTTGATGAAGGCAACGCAGCGCGTTCTGGGCTCCGCGAGGCCGAGCGTCTCGCGTCTTGGCTGTCACCGAGTTCGGCTGCCATCGAATTTCGTTGCCGCGGAGCTTCCAGCGACGGAAGATCACGCCCAGCGGGTCAGGAATTTGGAGAATGTCGATTAAAGGGGACAGGTGGCTCGTCTGATCGCTCGTTCGCCTGATTGGGTCGGCGCATGAGAGCGGAAATCGCTGCTGTAATCAGAACGGCGGCATTGAGCGGGAGAGAATAAGAGAACGCGTTATGTAGTTTTTGAACGTACTAGGGCCGAAGCTTCCTGAATTAAATTCGCATAGAGTCCTTATCGAGTGCTGAGGCGCTCCTGAGACTATGGCCTGAAAGACACTGCCATGACTTCTATATCAAGGTATGAGCTTTTCCTTGCAAGAAGAATTCCGCATGGACAAGTAGTTCTTGCGCTCATTTGTTTGATCGGGTTCGGGATCTCGCTATTTATTAACTTTCCTGGTTTTATGTCTTGGGATTTTGCGAATCAGCTGATCGAAGCAAGAAATGGCGTATATTCGGATACGTTCCCGCCGTTTATGGCGTTTCTCTGGCATTTTACAGACCAAATAATTCAGGGGCCGTTTGGCATGCTGCTTCTTATAACAGCATTAATATGGCTGGGAACATTCCTTGTGACCCTGTATTGGTTCAATAAAGACCAGTTCACACCGTTGTCTTTGCTCCCAGCTTTGATCGTCTTCTATCCTCCTCTGTTCGGCATTTCTGGCGCCTTGTGGAAAGATAATCTCATGTGGGCGTTCCTCATCCTGGCTATCGGTACCGCAGGATCGCTCGAACGAGTTTCACCGACACGGCGATCGTGGACTTACATAAAGCTCGCAATCATCGCAAACCTGCTCCTTATGGCTATGCTTTCGCGCCACAATGCTGGTTTCGCTACCGTTCCCATTATGATATTATCTATTATGCGGACGATCAGCAAACGTCCACGCGTGCAGCGTATTGCTGTTTCTGGTGTCATCGGCCTGTTGGTCTGTGTTCTGCTCCAATTCTGCGCCGGGCTAACGACCGAATATCTGGCCACATACAAAACAAACCCCTGGGCATATCCTGTTGTGTTTGATGTAGCGGGAATCATCTATAGAATACCGGACCGGCAGCAACAGCAAACCTTCTACGCGCGATACCCGCCCGACTTCAAAGCCCCGGCTCGCTTGACCGACTGTTAGAGACTTATAATCCGCGTAGCATCAACAATATGCTTTGGGGCCCGGGCGACCTGCTGATACTGCGGGCCGGTGGCAATGCCGGAAATTCGGTGGTTCTGGGTCCACAACCAGCAATTGGTTGCGCGATGGATGAAGATCCTTCGGCACCTCCCAACAACGTCTTCGATACACTTTGTTTCGAATTGACAAAAGATGAGAAAACCTCTCTCATAAAGTTATGGTCAACATTGGTGATTCACTACCCTCTAGCGTGGCTATCCCATAGAATGGCGCTATTCCACTATTTGATCGGGTGGAATCCATACGACAGTGTTTATATGGAACAGCACCCAGTAGATTGGGGAAAAATTTACGGTGTCTCTACTCCAAAGCTTAACGGGTTGCAGACTAAGGTAAAATGGTTGCTCGTTCATCTGAAGCCAATCTTCAGACCGTGGGTTTACTTGGTGCTAACAATCTCGATCATCAGCGCATGCCTGTTATCAATCACCGAAGAGCGCTTGCACATAGCCCTTATCGCAGCAAGCGGTCTTGCTCACGAGGGAGGGCTGTTTCTGGTTGCTGCGTCGGCTGAATATCGCTTTTCCCACTATATGATTTATACGAGTGTGCTCGCCTTGTTGCTTTTGATACGCACATACTTAATCGGATCGCCTCGTGAGGTCGCCAGCAGCTTGCCATAAGGTTCGGCTAAAGCCTCCACTAGCGCCCGAAAGCGCCGCCAATGCGGGGTAACACCATTGAAATGTCCTCTGCGCCCTTTGATAAGGGATTATTGCCCCCCGGGTACATTATCTCGATCTCGGCACCTCAAGTTAAGTTGCCGGAGTTCGGGGTCGAGCGGCGGCGGATCAATCGTCCCGGTGACGCCGCCCCCGCTCCCGAGCAGACCGGGAAAATTTCCCGGTCAAAACAGGACTAAACCAAGATGTTGGACTACAGCGGCCGACGACCGCGCATCAAACGATGCAATGTGATTTCCGGAGGGCAGTTGAGCCGCACCGGGAGGACACAAGAGCCAACCCCGACCGAGGTGTACCCGGCCATATCCTGATAATTCCAGGCTCCGGCCCCCATACGTCTCGGCAGCACCGAATCGAGGACGATCGGGATGGCGCCGGGCAGGCAGATCTGGCCTCCGTGGGTATGCCCGCTCAGCATCAGCTTGAACCCCGCATGCGCGGCCTGCCGATAGATCTCCGGGGTGTGAGACAGCAGGATTGAAAATTCGGCGGCGGGAACGCCCGAGGCCGCTTTTTCGATATTATCCACGCGGTAATAGTGGGCATCGTCGATGCCGACGAGGTGGATGTGCTCCCCGCCCCGCTCGATTGCCTCAGACTCGTCGAGCAACATCCGAATCCCGATCTCTTCCAACCTCGGGACCATGTGGATCGTGTCATGGTTGCCCAAGACCGCGTAGACCGGACCCTCGAGGCGCGCCCGCACCCGCACCAGGCCCTCAATTGCCTCCAGATACGGGCCATAGGTCTTACCGCGGTAATCGCCGGTCAGAACGCAGACATCGTAGGAAACTGTCGGAAGCAGCTCCAGCAGGCGGCGCATCGCCCCGTCGTTCATGTCGGCATGCAAATCGCTGAGATGAAGAATCGTAAACCCGTCGAACGAGTCCGGCACCTCGGGCGAGCGAATGTCATGGCGCCGAATTTTAATGTTTTCGGCGTTTTTGCGGGCCCGCCAGTAAAGGCCTGTCGCCATTAATGCGGCCCGAATGATCGTAGCGCTGTGATACCATTTCTTGAGACGCAAGACATCGACGCCCCGGCCGAATACCCGACCTTCACGCTCGTCCTCGATGCCGAGCCGCTGTCGCGCGTGCAGCCGCCCGAGGCGCGCCTCCAAATTTTCGAGCACGGTCTGATCGATCGAACGGCCGCGGCGATGCCGCGGCTTTTCGGCTAGCTGAAGATCCATTTATCCCCCTGGACGCGTCCGCCGCGCGCCCCTCGGGCTCGGTGCGGCGCCGACTTGCCGCGAAAATTGCGGCGAATGCATGGCGTGGCATCTGATATGACAAGCACAACCATAATTTGCATCATTCATCGCTCGTTGCGGCTTCTACAGCAACGTTTCTTCTAACTATGAAAACGCCGGCTCAGCTCGTTACCGCACATGCTGCCCGCGAGCTGCAAGGACCTTGCACTCGCCGCGAAGCGGCTGTATCCCAGCACGCCCAAATGTACGAGACTACGCGCGGCACCCGTAGCTCAGCTGGATAGAGCGCTGCCCTCCGAAGGCAGAGGTCGTGAGTTCGAATCTCGCCGGGTGCGCCATCGTGCCCTTGATTTTCCCGCGGCTGTTTGGAGCTATTCACGGCCGTTCCCCGGGCCTGGATGCCCGGACGCCGGGCATATGGTTCGAGGTCAAAATCCGTCCTCGGGGATTACTGTCATGCCGCAATCTGCATCAGCTCGGGTAGCGCTTTACGCCGGTGTCGGGCCCGAGCTCACGCAATATGATGTCGATGTCGAGGCCGCCGCGCTGGTCAGGCGCAGCACCGTCACCTTGCCGGCCAATGTGCATTATGCCTGGCCGCATGCGTCGGGCCGGTACCTCTATGTCGCTTCCAGCGACAGCGCGCCGGGGGCGGGAGCGGCGGGCAACAGGTATCACGCGACGGCGTTCCGCGTCGATGAGGCTTCGGGTGCGCTGACGCCGCACGGCCAATCGATACCGTTGCCGACCCGCCCGATCCATATGACGACCGACGTCCCCTCCGAGCACCTGCTGGTCGCCTTCAGCAATCCGAGCGGGATCAGGGTCTACCGCGTCAATCGCGATGCGACCCCCGGTGACGAAGTGCATCAGCCCGGACCGATCGATGCCGGCATCTACGGGCACCAGGTGCGGGTCAGCCCCGACAATCGGCTGGCGATCCTCGTCACCCGCGGTCATGACGCCGCCGCGGGCAAACCGGAAGAACCGGGGGCGCTCAAGATCTTCAAATACCGAGACGGGTTGCTGACCGGCGAAGTGTCGGTGACGCCAAACGGCGGTTACGGCTTCGGACCCCGCCATCTCGACTTCCACCCGACCAAGCCTTGGGTCTACGTTTCGCTCGAGCGCCAGAACAAGCTCGACATATTCGAGATTACCAAAGGCAAGCTTTCGGCGGCTCCGGTCTTCCGAAAGGAGACGTTGGCCGAGCCCAGCAACATCCGTGGCCGCCAGGCTGCCGGCACCGTTCACGTCCACCCGAACGGCCGTTTTGTCTATGCCGCCAACCGCGCGTCCTCAACAGTCGAGGTCGACGGCAAATCCGTCTTCGCGGGCGGCGAGAATACGTTTGCCGTGTACGAGATCGACATGACCACCGGCGAACCGGTTCCGATCCAGCACATCGATACCCGCGGCATCCACTGCCGCACCTTCCACATCGACCCGAGCGGCCGCATGCTGGTCGCGGCACACATCATGGCGTTGTCGGTCAGACAGGGCGAAGCTATCCACATCGTGCCGGCGAGCCTGGCGGTGTTCCGGATCGACGATAGCGGCAAGCTCGATTTCGTCCGCAAATACGACGTCGATGTCGGCGCCAGGACGATGTTCTGGATGGGAATGGTCCCGCTGTCACTGTGAGCACTGCGGCCGGCACTGCGCTACCAGTCACGGGGCGCGGTTCACCTATCGAGGTGCTGCGCATCTTTCTGCGTCTGGGGCTGACGTCCTTCGGCGGGCCGGTTGCGCATCTCGGCTATTTCCGCGTCGAGTTTGTCGAGCGGCGTCGCTGGCTCGACGAGGGGGCGTACGCCGACATCGTCGCGCTCTGCCAATTCCTGCCGGGGCCGGCGAGCAGCCAAACCGGCATCAGCATCGGCATCTTGCGGGCGGGGCTGCCCGGAGGGTTTTTTGCCTGGCTCGGCTTCACCGCGCCCTCCGCCTTGGCGATGGTGCTCTTCGGCTACGGTTTGACGGCGTTCGGCAACCTGGCCGATTCGGCCTGGCTGCACGGTCTCAAGATCGTCGCCGTGGCGGTTGTCGCCCAGGCCGTATGGGGAATGGCGCGGAGTTTGTGTCCCGACCGCGAACGCGCCACGATCGCGGTCGGTGCAGCCATGGTCGCCCTCGCGATGCCCTCCGCTCCTGGTCAAATCGGCGCGATCGCTGCCGGCGGGCTGATCGGCTGGGGACTGTTGCGCGGCGAACCACAACCTCAGCCTCAACACTCGCTCGCGGTTCACCTGCCGCGCTTCTGGTCGGTGATCGCTCTCGTCGGCTTTTTTGCACTGCTCGTCGGGTTCCCACTGCTCGCCGCAGCAGTCCCGTCGCACACGCTCGCGCTCTTCAATTCCTTTTACCGCTCCGGCGCGCTGGTGTTCGGCGGCGGACATGTCGTGCTTCCGCTGTTGCAGGCTTCGGTGGTGCCGCCGGGATGGGTGTCGAACGGCGCCTTTCTCGCCGGCTATGGCGCGGCGCAAGCGGTGCCGGGGCCGCTGTTCACCTTTGCCGCCTATCTCGGCACGGTCATGGGTCCAACGCCCAATGGCTGGCTCGGCGGCGTGATCTGTGTAGTGGCGATATTTCTGCCGTCATTTCTGCTGTTGATCGGGGCGTTGCCGTTCTGGGACACGCTGCGCCGCCGCCCGGGCGTGCAATCGGCACTGCGTGGCGTCAATGCGGCGGTCGTGGGTCTTTTGCTTGCGGCGCTCTACAAGCCCGTGTGGACGAGCGCGATTTTCGGGCCGGCCGATTTCGCGATCGGCATTCTGGGCTTCCTGCTGCTGGCGTTCTGGGCAGTGCCGCCCTGGCTGGTTGTGATCTTTGGCGCGGTCGCCGCTACCGTCGTATCCGGTATTCCGATGTCGCATGGCTAAGCTTTTTCTTTGCCTGTGTTTTCTGTTGCTGGGTGCGGCGGCCGCCCGGGCATCGGACACGGTGTTTCTCGAAGAGCTGACCTGGACCGAATTGCGCGACCAGATCCGCGCCGGCAAGACGACGGTCATTGTCCCGATCGGCGGCACCGAGCAGAACGGCGCGCATATGGCTTTGGGGAAGCACAATTTCCGGGTGCGCTATCTCTCCGAAAAGATCGCCCGCGCGCTAGGCAACGCGCTGGTGGCGCCGGTGATCGCCTATGTGCCGGAAGGCGCCCTCGCCCCACCGACCGGGCATATGAGATTTCCCGGCACGATCACCGTGCCGGAAGAAGCCTTCGACAAAATCCTCGAATATGCGGCGCGCAGCTTCAAGCTCGCCGGATTCCACGACATCGTCTTTCTCGGAGATCACGGCTCGTATCAAAAGGACGAGAAAGCGGTGGCTGACCGGCTGAACAAGGAATGGGCAGCCCAACCGGTCCGCGTCCACGGTGTCGAGGAATATTACCGGGCGAGCGAGAGCGAATTCGGCAAGTTGCTGACGAGCAAGGGTTTTCGCGAAGAGGAAGTCGGAACCCACGCCGGCCTCGCCGATACCTCGCTGACCTTAGCCGTCGACCCTCGCCTGGTGCGGACCGATCGCCTGCAGCCCGGCGACGGCGCCAAAGGCGATCCTCGCCGGTCGAGTGCCGAACTCGGGCAGCTCGGGGTTGATCTGATCGTGACGCGGACGGTTGACGCGATTAGAAAAGCCACCAGCCGTCCTTAACATTTAGCTTCGGGAGATATTCGTGCGTCGGCACCTTTTTCATTGGTTCCGCATGGTCCTGTGGCTCGGTCCGGTGGCCGCGCTTTGTGGCTGGACCGGCAGCTCGGCCTTGCCCTCTCGCCCGACGGGAGGCGAGGGTGGATCGTTGTGTTCGGCGGCTTCAGCAGTGGCACGCGCAGCTCGGCCGGGGCTGGGCCTGTTGCTGAAGGTGCGCGCCAATCCGGGAGATCCGGTACAAGCGGTGCCCGGAATGCCGCCCGTGCTCGATGCGGGCAATCTCTACAGCGGCACGGCACCCGATCGTCTGAGCCCAGCGGTCGGCGGGGCGCTGTCCCGCGTTTATGTGCCGAACCGGCGCTCGAACAGCGTGTACGTCATCGACCCGGCGACATTTGCCATCGTTGACCGCTTTCCGGTCGGCGTCAGCCCGCAACACGTCGTGCCATCGTGGGATCTGAAGACCTTGTGGGTCGCCAACAACGGGGCGCGCCGCCGCAACGGCAGCTTGACCCCGATCGACCCCACCACCGGCAAGCCCGGCAATGCCATTCCCGTGGACGACCCCTACAACCTGTACTTCACGCCGGATGGGGGTGCGGCGATCGTGGTTGCCGAGCGGCGCAAGCGCCTCGACTTTCGCGATCCGCATACCATGGCGCTGCAGCAGTCTATCGAGGCCCCGAACTGCTCCGGCATCAATCACGCCGACTTCTCGATCGACGGTCGGTACGCGATCTTTACCTGCGAGTTCCGGGGCGGCGGGCTGGTGAAGATCGACCTCGTCAACCGCAAAGTCCTGGGCTATCTGCGCTTTCCTAGGCGGGGGATGCCCCAGGACATCCGCATTTCACCCGACGGCACGCGCTTTTATGTGGCCGATATGCACGCTGATGGCGTCTACGTCGTCGATGGCGACAGCTTTACCGAGACCGATTTTATCCCGACCGGCATCGGCACGCACGGGCTCTATCCGAGCCGCGACGGCAAGGACCTTTATGTCGCCAACCGCGGCTCGCACTCGACCCGCGCCGCGCCGCACGGCAAAGGCAGCATCGTGGTCCTCGACTTCGCGACCGGCAAGGTCGAGCATACCTGGCCGATCCCCGGCGGCGGCAGCCCCGACATGGGCAATGTCAGCGTCGACGGAAAGCAGCTCTGGCTTTCCGGGCGGTTCGACAACGTCGTCTATGACATCAACACGGCGGACGGCTCGGTAAAGAGCATTCCCGTGGGCCTGGAACCGCACGGGCTGACGGTGTGGCCGCAGCCCGGCCGCTATTCGCTCGGCCACACCGGAAACATGCGCTGAGCAGGATAATCTTCTGCTTACCATTGATTATATTACCACGGTGGAGTAGGCACCACTAGCTAGTGAAGGCATTAAGTAATTGTCACATATTGCGACATACATCCAAAGTCGTTTCGATCCGATGACATTCCTTGGCGGCCAGGCGTTGTTAGTAAAAAGACGCAAATTAGAGGCGAGGCCCCGGTAGCTTCGGGGCGCTGATTTATTGAGCCTGCGAGCGTCGCCTCGCCGAGAGAGCACCGATCCTGAGGGAAACGGGGGAGTTCCAACGCCCTTCGACCAGCAAAACCGGCCGGCTTGGCCGGGTTATCGCAAAGATCAACATCATCCCTATCGCCCGTGAAGTCAGGGCGTGCGGCCGTTAGGGTGCGTCCGCCGCTCGGTCCCAGTCACCGCATCAAAGGCACCGCAGGGCGTCAGAGAAGCCGTCCGCGCCCATCGGGAACCGTCGTCCTGGCGACGCGCCGAGCAGCTATCTTGGCCGGGTCGGGCTCGACCTTGGTGTTTGCAGCACTTTGCACCAGGTAATCAACCGCGTTTTCCTGGTACCGCCCACAACCTTACGTAGGAAAAAAGTTCGTAACTCAATCTTCGCGATGATACCTATATATTCAACTAATCCTGATGCCGAACCGGAACGGTTCCGCCTATGAGTTCTTTTGCTCCTGCCATCATCGACAATCTGCGGCTCACACATGAGGTCATCGCGGCGATCCGCGCGATTGCCGAAGGCAAGGGGCGGCAGGATCTGTTCAAAGAGCGCGCTCCGGACGTCCTGGAAAATTTGCGTCAAGTCGCGATCATCGAAAGCACAGAGTCCTCTAACCGGCTTGAGGGGGTTACCTTACCGCGTACCGCGATCGAGGTTCTCATCCGCAGAAACGAAGACCCACAGAAAGGAAATCGCCCCGAAGCTGATATCGCTGGCTATCGCAATGTACTGCAACTGATCCATGAGCGGCACGAGTATATGGAGTTAACTCCCAACCTCGTGCTGCAACTCCATCGTGATTTATTTCGGTTTGCCGCTGCCTCGAATGCAGGACGGTGGAAAGTGACCGATAATCAAATCACTGAGAGGCGCTCGGACGGCACAAACTTCATCCGCTTCACACCAACAGTTGCTTGGCGGACACAAGAGGCAATGGACGAGTTGCATCGAGCGTTTGCCACAGCGGGCGAAGGCGAAGTCGACGCGCTGATTTTGGTGGCACTGTATGTCCTCGATTTCCTCTGCATCCACCCTTTCTCCGACGGCAATGGACGCATGGTGCGATTATTGACGGTCCTTCTGCTCTATCGAGAGGATTACGAGGTTGCTCGATATATTTCGCTCGAACGTCTAATTGAGCAAACCAGAGAGACCTATTATGAGACGCTTTACCAATCTTCACAGGGCTGGCATGAAGAGAAACACGACCCGATGCCGTGGGTTAACTACTTCTTGAGCGTGGTGCGTGCGGCTTATGATGAGTTCATACGCGACGTAGGCGACTTGCGTGACGGGCGAGGTGTGAAGACGCAACTCGTACTACAGGCCATTAGCCAGGCGATCGGCGATTTCACTGCGTCCGAACTTCATCAGCGCTGCCCAAGTGTCGGGTGGGATATGTTGCGACATGTGTTACGTGTTGAGCGTGACGCTGGCCGCGTGCAGGCCATCGGTCGAGGTCGAGGTGCCAGATGGCGAAAGGTCGGGGCGAGTTCATAAAGGGGGTAACAAGGGGAGTAAAGAGGTAATGAGAGCTTCTTTATTACCCACTTCCGCTGACCCCTACCTGCACAAGCAGGTTCGGATTTACACGCGGCGTTGCGCGGGTAGGCAGGTACCTCAGCTATACAGGCAATATGCGCGCTAAAGGCGATTCTACAGGCGTAGGTTGCGCAGACGCAGTGCGTTGCTGATGACGAGCACCGAACTGAGGCTCATCGCGGCGCTCGCGATCATCGGGTTGAGCAAGAGACCGAAGGCCGGGTAGAGCACGCCGGCGGCGATCGGGATCGCCAGCCCGTTAAAGACGAAGGCGAAAAACAGATTCTCGCGGATATTCCGCATGACCGCGCGGGAGAGCCGACGGGCCCGCACGATGCCCTGCAAATCTCCTTTAACTAATGTCATGGCCGCGCTCTGCATTGCCACATCAGTGCCGGTGCCCATTGCTATGCCGATTTGCGCCTGCACCAAGGCCGGCGCGTCATTGATCCCGTCTCCGGCCATCGCCACGACCCGGCCCTTCTCCTGGAGGTCTCTAACCACCGCGGCCTTTTGATCCGGAAGGACTTCCGCAGCGATTTCGTCGAGGCCGAGCTTGCGGCCGACGGCCTCTGCCGTCGTGCGGCTGTCTCCGGTCAGCATGACCATGCGTATCCCATCGCCGCGCAGCGCCGTCAGCGCGCCGGTCGCGCTCTCCTTGATCGGATCGGCGACGGCCAGGAGCCCAGCCGCGATGCCGTCGACCGCGACCAGCATGACGCTCTGGCCGTCCTTCCGAAGTTCCTCCGCGCGTGCGGCCAAGCCCATCGGCACGATGCCGAGCGACGCGAAAAGAGCCAAATTGCCGACGGCGACCCGCCTTCCGTCGGCGACCCCGACGACGCCTTTCCCGGTCTCGGAAGTGAAATCCCCCCCTGCGCCGAACCTCAAACCGCGTTCTTCCGCGCCGCGCACAATGGCGGCCGCCAGCGGGTGCTCGCTCCCCCGTTCGAGGCTGGCGGCGAGGCGCAGCAATTCGTCCTCGGCGAACGGCCCGACCGCGGTAACCGCGACCAGGCGCGGCTTGCCCTCGGTTAGAGTCCCGGTCTTGTCGATGACGAGGGTGTCGACCTTCTCCATCAGCTCGAGCGCCTCGGCGTTCTTGACGAGAACGCCGGCACGCGCGCCCCGCCCGGTGCCGACCATGATCGACATCGGGGTCGCCAGACCGAGCGCGCACGGGCAAGCGATGATCAACACCGCAACCGCGTTGACCAGCGCGAAAGTCATCGCGGGAGCCGGGCCGAAGAGTGACCAAGCGGCGAAGGTCAGCAAGGCGGCAATGATGACGCCCGGCACGAACCAGCCGGAAACGGTATCGGCGAGGGCCTGGATCGGCGCGCGCGAGCGCTGCGCTTCGGCAACCATGCCGACGATCTGGGCAAGCAAGGTGTCGCTGCCGACCCGCTCCGCCCGCATGACGAAGGTGCCGGTGGCATTGACGGTAGCGCCGGTCACCTTGCCGCCCGGGGCCTTCTCCGCCGGCACGGGTTCTCCGGTGATCATCGACTCGTCGACGGCGCTCCTTCCTTCGAGCACGACGCCGTCGACCGGCACCTTCTCGCCGGGACGAACCCGCAGGCGATTTCCCGGCCGGACCTCTTCCAGCGGGATGTCGGTCTCAGAACCATCCTCGCGGACCAAGCGGGCGTGCGTAGGCGCGAGATTTAACAGCGCGCGAATGGCAGCGCCGGTTTGCGTGCGGGCGCGCAGCTCCAGGACCTGGCCGAGCAGCACCAGGGTTACGATGACGGCCGCCGGCTCGAAATAGACCGGGACCTCGCCTTCCGGTGTGCGGAACGAAGCCGGGAACATGCTGGGAATCAGCGCCGCAACGAGACTGTAGGCATAGGCGACTCCGGTGCCGAGCGCGATCAACGTGAACATATTGAGGCGCCGGCTGGCGATCGACCTCCAGCCGCGCTCGAAGAACGGCCAACCGCCCCACAGCACCGCCGGCGTAGCGAGCATAAGCTGCACCCATACCGCGGCGGATGGCGCAATGGGCCCGAGCTTCGCGAAATCTTCGGCCCTCGCCAGGGCGACGAGCGGAACCGACAACCCGACGCACACCCAGAACCGCCGCGTCATGTCGCGCAGCTCGGGATTAACCGCGTCCCCGCCAACCGGCCTCATCGGTTCGAGCGCCATGCCGCAGATCGGACAGCTGCCGGGCCCGGCGCGCCGGACCTGCAGGTGCATCGGGCAGGTCCAAACCGGATCTTTGCTTGCCATCCTACCGGGCCTGCTGTCTTTCCCGCTCCGCATATAGCGAGTAGGGTGTGAAGTCGGCTTCGATTTCGGAGTCGCCGATACAGCAGAGCAACCCCGGAAGGGAGTGAACATGCCGAATAACACTCACGAATTCACGACCGAAGATGTCGAGTATGTCCGCCATGGCGACACCCGGCTGATTGCCCGGCTCTACAAGCCGAAGGGCGACGGACCGTTCCCGGCGGTCATCGACCTCCATGGCGGCGCCTGGAACAGCGGAGACCTGACCGGGACCCAAGGCCTCGACGAAACTTTGGCGAAAAACGGCTTTGTCGTCGCCTCGTTGAATTTCCGTCATGCCGCCGACGGCTATCCGAATTCGCTGATCGACATCAATTATGCGATCCGCTGGGTAAAGGCGCATGCCCGCGAGCTGAAGGTCAACCCCGACCGGATCGGCATCGCCGGTCAGTCGAGTGGCGGCCACCTCGCCATGCTCGCAGCGATGCGGCCGAACGATTCTCGATATGCCTCGGCCCCGTTGCCGGCGGGGTCGCCGCAAGTCGATGCGACGGTCCGCGCCGTCGCGATGTCATGGCCGGTCATCAACCCGCTGTCGCGCTATCGCAATGCCCAGAAGCTGGAAAAGGGACCGAACCCACCGGCCTTCGCGATCGGCATGAAGGAAAAGCACGACACCTACTGGAAGACCGAAGACGCGATGAGGGAGGGCAACCCGATGCTGCTTCTCGAACGCGGTGAGAAGGTGCCGATGCCGCCGGCGCTGTGGGTGCAGGGCCGTCCCGACATCGTGCACGACTATCACGACGACGATTCGAATTTCCCCGGCAACGAGCCCGAGCGGTTCGTCTCAAACTACCGCAAGGCGGGCGGCGACATCGAGATCGTCTATGTCGACAACGAAAAGCGCTCGACCAGCGCCTCGTTCGAACCGGTCGCCGCCTTCTTCCGCAAGCACCTGGGATAGATCGCCCTACGCAGGCTCCCCCCTCTCCCCGCCCGCGGGGAGAGGGGCGTCCCCCGGGAGCCAGTCGCCGAGCACTTGCTCCTCGGTATAACGGGGAAGCGGGAGTTCTTTGACCGTCTCGCCATAACCAAACAAGCTGACGGTGGCCAACCGCGCCACGCGCGGCTTCAATTTCTCGATCATTAGTCCGAGCTCACCTCTGAGACTCGGGCTGTCCTGCAGTAGATCTTCGATGTTCAACCGCTCGCGGCTGATGGTCTCCATCCAGCCGGTGCGCGGATCGCTCGCCGGCGAGTGTTCGAGTTTCATCAGATGTTCCAGGATCACCGCGATACGGCTGCGCAGTTCACGACGTTGCGAGGCGCCCAAGCTCTCGATCTCCTCCGCGAGATTTTCCCAATCGAGAGGCGAGTTCGTGCCAACCCGGGCCGCTTCCCGGAGCGCGCGAGACTGCTGCTCGGTCCAGCGGACGAAGTCTTCCTCATAAAGCTGCGCGGCGCTGCCGGACATATCCTCTCCTCGGACCTAAATTCCTTCCTGAAAGTGATCCGTGCTCCCGGCGAGATCAATCTCGAGCGCGGCAGCCGGGAACCGCCTGCGGTGCGGTCGGGGTCACCGTTTGAACAGCGCCTCGGCGCCGCGGCGCTGGCCGAGCTTTGCCGCGATGTCGACTCGTACCCGGGCGATTTCGGCTTCCAGTTCGGCGATATAGGCTTCGAGTTCGGCGATCCCCAGCTGGGTCAAATCTTTTGGCTGCGCCGGCTTGCGCCGCGGTTCGAGATCCGACTCGTCCATGCCTTCCCGTTCTCCTTTCGTCTTCCCTGGGCGGGACGGTGCGACTATATAATGATTAACTTTTTCGAGTGTGTCCGGTACCGTTTTGGCCCGTCCGCACGCCGTTGTATCGGAATTCAGCATGGCCGCTCCGTTGATGCCCAAGGCGACCGCCGTATGGCTGGTTGAAAACACCTCGCTCACCTTTGACCAGATCGCGGATTTCTGCGAGCTGCATCCGCTGGAGATCCAAGCCATCGCCGATGGCGAAGTGGCGAACCAGATGCAAGGGCTCGACCCGGTGGCGAATGGTCAGACCACTGCGGAGGAGATCGAGCGCTGCCAGGCCGACGCAGAGGCTCGGCTCAAGCTTTCCCCGCAGGCCCTTCCCCCGCAAGTCTTTAAGCACAAGGGCCCGCGCTACACTCCGATCTCCAAGCGGCAGGACAAGCCGGATGCGATTGCGTTTCTCTTGAAGAGCCATCCCGAGCTGTCCGAAACCCAGATCACCAAGCTGATCGGCACGACCAAACCGACGATCGCGGCGGTGCGCGACCGCACGCACTGGAACAGCCCCAACATCAAGCCCCGGCACCCGGTCGAGATCGGTCTTTGCACGTTCGCAGAACTCGAGCGGGCGCTCAACCAAGCCCGCGCGCGAAGGCCTGTGGCAAACGACGAGCTCGGTAACGAGGAGTCGGAGCGACTGGAGGGTTAGGCCTACAGCTTGTCTCGCTTGCCGTAGCCGGCATTTGCCAGAGCGGCGTTGATTTCGCCGAGGACGGCCGGATCGTCGATCGTCGCCGGCAAGGGATAGTCCTCGCCGTCGGCGATCCGGCGCATCGTGCCGCGCAGGATCTTTCCCGACCGGGTCTTCGGCAGGCCGGCCACGACGAGCGCGGTCTTGAAGCTTGCAACCGGTCCGATGCGGTCGCGAACGAGCGCGACGGCTTCGCGCTCGACCTCGCCGGCGGAGCGCTTAACGCCGGCTTTGAGGACCAGGAGCCCAAGCGGAACCTGACCTTTCAGTACGTCGGCGACGCCGATCACGGCACATTCCGCGACATCGGGGTGGGCTGCCATCACTTCCTCGATCTCCCCGGTCGAGAGGCGGTGGGCGGCGACATTGATGATATCGTCGGTACGGGTCATCACGTGGATATACCCGTCGGCGTCGATTAAGCCCGCATCCGCAGTTTGATAAAAGCCTGGGAACGCGCTCAAATACGACCGGACGAAAGCGTCATCGGCTTGCCACAAGGTCGGCGACGCGCCGGGCGGCAGCGGCAGCTTGACCGCCAGCGCGCCGATCTCGCCGGCGGCGAGCTCGCGAGGCGTTCCCTCGGCCTCGGCATCGAGCACACGGATGTCCCAGCCCGGCACGGCGCGCGTGCACGAGCCATGTTTCACCGGCAGCCGTTCGATGCCGAGACAATTGGCGCCGATCGGCCAGCCGGTCTCGGTCTGCCACCAATGGTCGATGACCGGGACCCGGAGATGCTGCTCCGCCCAGGCGACAGTGGGCGGGTCGGCCCGCTCGCCGGCGAGGAACAGCGCCCGAAATCGGCTGAGATCACGGGCTCGGATCAAGACCCCATCGGGATCTTCGCGCTTCACTGCTCGAAATCCTGTGGGCGCCGTGAAGAAGACGCGCACGTCGTGCTGCTCGATGACCCGCCAGAACGCGCCGGCATCGGGCGTGCCGACCGGCTTGCCTTCGTACATGACCGAGGTGCAACCATAGATCAGCGGCGCATACACGGTATAGGAATGGCCGACCGCCCAGCCGACGTCGGAGGCGGTCCAAAACACCTCTTCCGGCTGGACCCCGTAAATGTTCCGGAGCGACCAGTGGAGCGCGACCGCGTGGCCGCCATTGTCGCGAACGACGCCCTTGGGGACGCCGGTCGTTCCCGAGGTATAGAGGATGTAGAGCGGGTCGGTCGCGAGCACCGGGACGCAATCGGCCGGCTGAGCGGCGGCCGCAAGTTCGTGCCAATCCCGGTCGCGGCCGGCGAGCAGTTCGGCATGGCACATCGGCCGCTGCAGGATCACACAATATTCGGGTTTCGCGCGCGCCTCGGCGATCGCCGCATCGAGCAGCGGCTTATAGGGAACGATCCGGCTGACCTCGACGCCGCAGGAGGCCGACAGCACGACGCGCGGCTTCGCGTCGTCGATGCGCGTCGCCAGCTCGTGCGCGGCAAACCCGCCGAACACGACCGAATGGACCGCGCCGATGCGCGCGCAGGCCAGCATCGCGAAGGCCGCCTCGGGCACCATCGGCAGGTAGATAAGCACGCGGTCGCCTTTGGCGACGCCGAGGCTCGCCAGCACGCCGGCCAGACGCGCGACCTCCTCGCGCAGTTCGCGATAGGTGAAATGACGGATCTGACCGGTGACCGGGCTATCCCAAATCAGCGCGACCCGCTCGCCCCTACCTGCCGCGACGTGGCGGTCGACGGCATTCCAGCAGGTGTTGAGCCTGCCGCCGGCAAACCAGCGGAAGAAGGGTGGCCGGCTGCGATCGAGCACCCGGTCCCAGCGCCGCTCCCAGTCGATTGCCTCGGCGGCTTCCGCCCAGAATTCCTCCGGCCGTTCGAGCGAGCGGCGATAGGTCTCGGCATAGCCCGTCATCAGTCTCCTCCCTCGCGTCCAGCCGGAATTCTCCGCCAATTCGATGGGTTTCGCTATAGCTCAACCCATCCTACGCGGAGCGGGCGATGTGGTAGGATGGGGTGAGCGACGCGAAACCCATCACGGGCCGCGGAGGCACTATGAGCAGATCAACCAGCCCTTACGATATCGGGCTCGGCAAAAACGCGGCCAATTACGTGCCGCTGACCCCGATCGGATTTCTGGTGCGCAGCGCGTCGGTCTATCCAAACCGGCTCGCCGTCGTGCATGGGGAGCGCCGGTACAGCTGGCGCGAGGCGCTCGAACGCTGCCGCCGGCTGGCGTCGGCGCTGGCGGCGCGCGGCGTCGGGCGGGGCGACACCGTCGCGGTGATGGCGCCGAATATTCCTGAAGCATTCGAGGCGCATTTCGGGGTGCCGATGGCCGGGGCGGTATTGAACGCGCTCAATATCCGCCTCGATCCGGCGACCATCGCCTTCATCCTGCGGCACGGCGAGGCCAAGGTGCTGATCACCGATAGCGAATTCGCGCCGGTGGTCGCGCAGGCACTGGCGCAGCTCGACCACAAGCCCGTCGTGATCGACATCGCCGATGCGATGGGAACGGGCGGCGAGCGGCTCGGCGAGATGGGGTACGAAGAGTTTCTTGCGACTGGCGACCCGGCTTTCTCGGAGATGACGCCCGGAGGACGAATGGGACGCGATCGCGCTCAACTATACCTCGGGCACGACCGGCAACCCGAAAGGCGTCGTCTATCACCATCGCGGCGCCTACCTGAACGCACTCGGCAATATCCTTGTCTGGGGCATGCGGCAGCACCCGGTCTATCTGTGGACCCTGCCGATGTTTCACTGCAACGGCTGGTGCTTCCCGTGGACGATTACGGCGATGGCCGGCACTCATGTCTGCCTGCGCCGGGTCGAGGCTGCGGCGATTTACGAGGCGATCGCGCGCGAGGGTGTCACGCCATCTGTGCGGTGCGCCGGTAGTCATGAACTTCTTGCTGAATGCCGGGCCGGGGCTAAAGCGCTCGCTCGACCGCCGCGTCGAGATGATGACCGCCGGGGCGCCGCCGCCCGCCGCGGTCATCGAGGGCATGGAAGCGCTCGGGTTTCACATCACCCATGTCTACGGCCTGACCGAAGTCTATGGTCCCGCCGTGGTTTGCGCGTGGCATGACGAGTGGGACGCGCTGCCCGCCGCCGAGCGGGCGCGGCTCAAGGCGCGCCAGGGTGTCACCTACCCGGTCCTCGAGGAGCTGACCGTCGCCGATCCGACGACGCTCCTGCCGCTCGCGCCCGACGGCGCGACGATGGGCGAGGTATTGATGCGCGGCAACATCGTCATGAAGGGGTATCTGAAGAACCCACGCGCCACCGAGGAGGCCTTTGCCGGAGGCTGGTTCCACAGCGGCGATCTCGCGGTCATGCACCCCGACGGCTATATCGAGCTGAAGGACCGCTCGAAAGACATCATCATCTCCGGCGGGGAGAACATCTCGACGATCGAGGTCGAGGACGTCCTCTACCGGCACCCGTGCGTGCTCGAAGCCGCGGTCGTCGCCCGCCCCGACCCGATGTGGGGCGAAACGCCTTGCGCGTTCGTCACCCTGAAGGCCGAAGCAATCGCAACGGCGGAGGAAATCATCGCCTTCTGCCGTGACCACCTGGCGCGTTTCAAGGCACCGCGCACCGTGCTGTTCGGCCCGCTGCCGAAGACTTCGACCGGCAAAATCCAGAAATTCGTATTGCGCGAGCGCGCGAAGGAATCAAAAGAATAGGGGCGGCAATTGTGCCGCCCCTAACGCCCGCGTGGATCGGCTATTGTGGGCAGATCTTCCAGACCACGCCGGTGCCGGGGATCTGAACCAGCGGGCCATTATTTGCTCCGACGTAATGCGAGTCGGAGCTGAGGTCACGCACGGCGCCGTAATCCACGATATAGGCGCAACCGTCCGGGCCAAAGCGGACGTCGGTCGGGCGGTTGAACCCATTGATGTTCGTCACGAACGCCTGGTCGCCGGTGCTGTTGAGGGCAAAGTTCTGCAGCTTCAGCGCGATTGGTGAGCCCGGCACCTGGTTGAAGTTGATCAGCTTGACCTCGTGACCGACTTCGGGCGTTCCGTTATCCGGCGAGAAGCCGAAATCCCCCTCGAAGCTATACAGCGCGGCACCCGGCTGAACCGGCCCAATCACAAAAGCATCGGGCACGAAGTCGATCCCGGTGAATGACGCGTCCGCCGCCTCAATCGCCAATGGCGAGGTGATCTGCTGGGGCGGAAACGCCAGCACGTCGGCGATCGGAACATCATATTGCAGAATGTTCGCGAGGCTCGCCGGCGTGCACAGGCTGGGAGGATTTGTGGGATCCGCGACGCAGAGGTCATCCTGCGGCCCGCCGATCGGATTGTACACTCGTTGGCTCGTCGGAAGCCCGCCGTAGCGATCAGGCCAGCCGTGATAGTCCGGGGAGCCATCGGGGTTCTGGCTACCCAGGTGAAATTCCTCCGGCGCGTTGTTGGAGGGTCGGGCGCCGCGCTCGTCGGCCCCGTCCATCCCGGCGAGGATCCCCCCGTACAATGGATGGCCCTTAGGCGGGAACCGGATGGCGTATGGGTTCCGATACCCCCATGAGAAGGGCTGGATGTTGCTCGGATTGCCCAGTTGTGCTCGCAGGATGGCTCCGTCGCAAACACCCTGTCGGACCTGTCCGGTGAACGAGTTGTAGAACGCCGGTATCGTCGCCCCAGGCTGTTGCACGCCGAAGGGGGAATAGCCGCTCGTAGCGATAACCGGCGACAAGCTCGAGTAGAACACATTCTGGCTCAGCGTGATATCCTGGCACGGGATATCGGACTGATTCTGGCCGCTGCCGTTGTCGAGACCGACGACGCCGCTGTTGGTCGTCGATCCTTGCGACCAGTAGATCCACCCGTCCCCCCTGAATGCCAGCTGCTCGGTCGGGTGGTCACCGGTCGGGAGCTGGGTGATGAACGGGGTGACAACCCCCGTCAGCGGGTTCACGGTAACAATGCGCGAGCTGTTGTTTTGCCCGTTGTGCTGATGGGTGGCCTGGTTGGAATCGGTCGCGAAGAGCGGTCCGCCCGAGAGGCCGTTGACGAACGCAATGTCGATCGCCGGTCCTGAGGGCTGGAACCCGCCGCCGGCGGAGGTCGGCTTACCCAGTGGCCCTCTGATTAATTTCCCGTTTTGGTTGAACACCAGGATGTCGGGGGTGAACGGGTTGTTGGTGGCGAACTCACCCCCCGGCCACATCGTTTCGTCGTTGCACGTGCTGGGCAGGCCATGCCCGGATTCCAGAACGTACACTTGGAAGCTGCTCGAATTCCCGAGAAACGCGATACCGGTTGGGGCGTTCAGGCCCGCGGCGAAGACCGACGCCGTGAATCCAGAGGGTAAATTGATGGACGGCGGCAGGGTCGGATTGAAGAACGCAGTGTTGTTCATGCAGTCCGGCGCAGTCGACGGGTTCGATACCGTCTGCGCCCCAGCCATACTTGGTAACGCCAGGAGCGGCGCAACTGTGCACGCCGCCGTGATAGCGCATAAGCGTTTGAGTTCCATGACTAGACTTTCCTCCCCTTCCCCTTGCTCAAGGCAAGGGGGAAGTTGCGTTAGATCGCTGCTTTGAAATTTTCAGGCCGACGGGCGGGCCGCGAATAGACGAACGCAGCCGGTAACGGACGGACGACCGTCCGGGTAATCGCCGCATTTCCTCCCTCCGAAGAGTGATAGGCCGGAGCCTGTTAAGCTTAATGCTTAACCTTAACGACGATCCTGCCTACCGCGACCGGCCGCGTCAATGAGAATTTAGGCATTTATTTGGCTAGGGGTTGGTTGAATTATGTTTTATCAATTCGTGCAAAAACTAAGGTGCACTGCGTGGCGCCCTCCCCAATGCGATGCCAGGCGGCCACGGCTCGTCGGATCTCGCCCCGACAGCACGCAGCCGTCGAGGCCGGACACAAAAAGGCCGGTTACACACGACCTCTCCCGGCTTTATGAGAACGTGGGTAGTTGCGAGGCAAACCGTCGCGTTGAGCAAGGCCCTCGAACCGCTGCTGCACGCGGCAGGATTCGGGCCTTGCTCATAATTGAGTAAGCGCATCACGCCGCGCACAGTCATGCCGGTGCAGGGTCTGCGAGGGGCCGGCTTTTGACCGGGCGACTTCTCGTGTATGCTCGAACAAGGCGAGACGCACGCGATCTCCACAAATACGCTGCGGCGGGAATCATGCTTCGCCTGCGGACATGTTGGACGCAGTATAAGCGTGATGGACTATACTCGGGTTGCTGCCCATTTATGCGGCAGTCTGTCACATAGTTCGCTCTCCTCAACAGTATAGCTTGTGCTAGCGGGGGCGCCTGACCGGCGGTCGCGAAATAATGAGGGTTGGATGGCCGATCTGGCGCAGCGTAATGTCAGCGGAGCACATACCGGCGAGACGCGGCGCGATTTTCTGATTTTGACCGCCACGGCCATCGGCGCCGTCGGGGTCGCTGCGACGATCTGGCCATTCATCGACAGCCTGAACCCGGCGCGCGACACTTTGGCCCTGTCCACCACCGAGGTCGATCTCGCGCCCGTGCAGGTCGGCCAGCGTCTGACTGTCGCGTGGCGCGGAAAGCCGGTCTTCATCGACCACCGCACCCCGGAAGAGATCAAGGCCGCCCAAGACGTGAACCTCTCCGACCTGCGTGATCCGCAGCCGGATTCGGCCCGCGTCAAGAAAACGGAGTGGCTCGTCGTAATCGGCGTTTGCACCCATCTCGGCTGCATCCCGCTTGGTCAGAAGGCAGGCGACCCCCGCGGCCCCTACGGGGGCTGGTTTTGCCCCTGCCACGGTTCGATCTACGATACCTCGGGCCGAATTCGCCAAGGGCCCGCGCCACTGAACCTATTCCTGCCGCCTTACGAATTTACCCACGACACGACAATCAAGATCGGGTAGCAACGCGCCATGGCCCAGACCCGCCTCAGCGCAACGAGCCGCATTATCCGCTGGATCGACTACCGCCTGCCGTTCGTCGCGATGCTGCAGCATGAGCTGTACGAATACCCGACGCCGCGCAACCTCAGCTATTGGTGGAATTTCGGGTCGCTGTCCGGGATCATGCTGGTGGTGATGATCGTCACCGGCATTTTTCTGGCGATGCAATATACCCCGAACGCCGCATACGCATTCGACTCGGTCGAGCGGATCATGCGCGACGTCGATTACGGCTGGCTGCTGCGCTACGCCCATATGAACGGGGCGTCGATGTTTTTTGCTCTGCTCTACATCCATATGTTCCGCGGGCTCTACTATGGCTCCTATAAGCAGCCGCGCGAACTGCTGTGGATCCTCGGGGTCATCATTCTGATACTGGCCATCATGACCGCCTTCATGGGCTATGTGCTGCCCTGGGGGCAGATGAGCTACTGGGCGGCCACGGTCATCACCAACCTGTTCTCGGCAATACCGTTGATCGGGCAGAGCATCGTCACCTTCCTTTGGGGCGGCTTTACCGTCGGCAACCCGACCCTGAACCGGTTTTACGCCCTGCATTACCTGTTGCCCTTTGTGATCCTGGCCGTGGTGTTGCTCCATCTGATCGCATTGCACCGCTTCGGCTCCAATAACCCATTGGGGATCGAAATGAAGGGGCCGCAGGATACGCTCCCGTTCCACCCCTATTTCACGATCAAGGATCTGTTCGGCCTGGCCGTATTCCTGCTGATCTATAGCTTCTTCGTTTTTTATGCTCCAAATTTCATGGGAAACTCGGACAATTACATCCCGGCGAACCCGATGCAGACGCCGAACCACATCGTGCCGGAATGGTACCTTTTGCCGTATTACGCGATTTTGCGCTCGGTGCCGAACAAGCTCCTCGGCGTCATCATGGCGTTCGGATCGATTTTTCTGCTGTTCTTAGTGCCGTGGCTCGACAGCTCGCCGGTGCGCAGCGCGCGGTTTCGCCCCGTCTATAAGTGGGTTTCCTGGCTTTTGGTCATCGACGTCATCGCGCTCGGCTGGGTCGGCGCCAACCCGCCCGAAGGCTTGGTGGTGACCGTCGGGCAGATCGCGACATTGTACTACTTCATCCACTTCCTGATCCTGTTCCCGGTCATCGGCAGGCTCGAAAAACCCAAACCGCTGCCCGCCAGCATCGCCACGGCGGTGTTGCAAGGCGGCGCTCGACTTGGCGGCGCCACAGTGCCGCTGACGAAGACCTGAGATGCTGAAGCCTGTCCTTGCCGCGCTGACGGTGCTGGTCTTCGCGTTGACAGCGCTCTGCGCGAATGCCCAAGAGGCTCCTCCGCTGCCGCACCAGCAATGGTCATTCGATGGCGTCTTCGGCACCTACGACCGGGCGGCGGAGCAGCGCGGCTTTCAGGTCTACAAGGAGGTCTGCTCCGCCTGCCACCCGGTCAAGCACCTTTATTTCCGCGACCTGACCGATATCGGCTACACCGAAGACGAGGTGAAAGCGATCGCCTCGACCTACCAGGTGACCAACGAGCAGCCGAACGATCAGGGCCAGATGTACCAGCGTCCGGGCCGGCCCTCGGACCCGATCCCCGGCCCGTTTCCCAACGACCAGGCGGCTCGCGCGGCGAATAACGGCGCATTGCCGCCGGATCTGTCGATGATCGTCAAAGCCCGCGACGGGGGGCCCGATTACGTTTTCGGCATCCTAAACGGGTACAAGGAGCCGCCGCCCGGGTTCAACCTATTGTCGGGGATGTACTACAACGAATATTTCCCGGGTCACCAGATTGCGATGCCGCCGCCGCTCAGCGACAACGCGGTAACTTTTGCCGACGGCACTTCGGCGACTGTGCCGCAGATGGCGCATGACGTGGTGACTTTTCTGACCTGGGCCTCCGAGCCCAATCTCGAACCGCGGCATCGCACCGGGTTCAAGGTCATGCTGTTTCTGATTATCATGGCGGGCGTGTTCTACGCGGCCAAGCGCAAGATCTGGGCCGCCGCGCACTAGGCCAGTCGGATGACTGAGGGGATGACCGCGCCCGTCATCGGCATCATCGGGGGGAGCGGGCTTTATCAGATCGACGGGCTCGCCAATGTCGAATGGCGGCGGGTCGAAAGCCCGTTCGGCGATACATCGGACGAATTCTGTTTCGGAACGCTCGACGATCAGCCGGTCGTGTTTGTTCCCCGCCACGGCCGCGGCCACGTGCTGCCGCCATCGGAGATCAATTACCAAGCGAATATCGACGCGCTGAAGCGTTGCGGAGTCACCGACATCGTCTCCTTGTCGGCCGTGGGCAGCCTGCGCGAAAATCTAATTCCCGGCGACTTTGTCGTGATTGACCAATTCATCGACCGCACCTTTGCGCGGGCGAACAGCTTCTTCGGCAAGGGCTGCGTCGCGCACGTCTCGATGGCCCATCCGGTCTGCGGCCGGATCGGCGACGCGCTGGCCGCGGCCGGGCCCGCAGCGGGCATGGCGCTAAAGCGCGGCGGCACCTACATGGTCATGGAAGGACCGCAATTCTTGAGCCTTGCCGAAAGCGAGCTCTATCGGTCGTGGAACTGCGACGTAATCGGGATGACCAACATGCCCGAGGCGAAACTGGCGCGAGAAGCTGAGATCTGCTACGCGACGGTAGCAATGGTCACCGACTACGATTGCTGGCATCCCGGCCACGACGCCGTCACGGTCGATATGATCGTCGGCGTGCTGCTCGCCAATGCGGAACGGGCGAAGGCGCTCGTCAGGCACGTGGTGCCCGCGCTGTCGATGCATGCCGGGCCGTGCCGGCAAGGGTGCCAGCAGGCGCTCGATCACGCGCTGATCACCGCGCCCGAGCGACGTGACCCCGAAATCCTCGCGCGTCTCGATGCCGTCGCCGGGCGCGTGCTGGAGCCACAGGAGGCGTGATGAACGTCCGCGGCCGAGCCATGCGCACGATCTGGCCCGCCTCCGACGGCCGCACGGTCGAGATCATCGATCAGACGCAATTGCCGCACGAACTGGTGATTGTCGGGCTGGAGAGCCTCGATGACGCGGCGCGTGCCATAGCCACGATGCAGGTCCGCGGCGCGCCGCTGATCGGCGCCGCCGCGGCCTACGGCATGGCTCTCGCTGCCGCCGTGGACCCGTCGGACCGCGCGCTCGAGGCGGCGATTCCAAAGCTCGCTGCGACGCGCCCGACCGCGGTCAATCTGCGCTGGGCGCTCGCCGAGATGAAGCGGGCATTGTCCGAAGTCCCGGAAAGCCAGCGTTTTGCCGCGGCCATGGCGCGGGCCGGGGAGATCGCCGAAGCCGACGTCGCGATGAATTGCGCGATCGGCGAGCACGGCGCCGGCCTGATTTCGGAAGCCTCGCGGCGCAAGCGCGGCGCCGGTCGCATCGATGTTCTGACGCACTGCAATGCCGGGTGGCTCGCAGCTGTCGACTGGGGGACCGCGCTCGCCCCGGTCTACCGTGCCCACAATGACGGCGTGCCGATCCATGTCTGGGTCGACGAAACCCGCCCGCGCAATCAGGGAGCGAGCCTCACCGCCTGGGAGCTCGGCGAGCACGGCGTCCCGCATACGGTCATCGTCGACAATGCCGGGGGCCACCTGATGCGCGAGGGCCTCGTCGACCTCTGCATTGTCGGCACCGATCGCACGACGGCGGGCGGCGACGTCGCGAACAAGATCGGCACGTACCTGAAGGCGCTGGCGGCACGCGACAACGACATCCCGTTCTACGTCGCATTGCCCTCGCCGACGATCGACTGGGAGATCGAGAGCGGCGCGGCGATCCCGATCGAGCGCCGCGACGCGCGTGAGGTCACCCACATCGAAGGCTGGACCGAGGAGGGCCGGCGCGTCGCCGTCCGCCTTACGCCACCGGACAGCCCCGCCGCCAATTACGCCTTCGACATAACCCCAGCCCGCCTCGTCACCGCGCTGATCACCGAGCGCGGCCTCTGCCCCGCCTCGCGCGAGGGGCTGCTTAAACTCTTTCCCGAGCATCGCTCACGGCCTGCCGGCCAGTAAAAAAGGTTCTCCGACGGGCGGAGCGACCACCATGGACGAGATCGATCGCAAATTGCTGCAAATCCTGCAGGAGGATGCGACGCTTTCGATCGCGCATATGGCCGAACGTGTCGGGCTCTCGCCGACCCCGTGCTGGAAGCGCATTCAAAAGCTCGAGGCGTCCGGCGTCATCACGCGGCGGGTGGCCCTCGTGGATCCCGATCGCGTCGGCGTCGGGCTGTCGGTATTTGTTGCGGTGCAAGCCGGCGAGCATACACCTGAGTGGCTGCGCTCGTTCAGCGCCGGGGTCGCCGCCATGCCCGAGGTCATGGAAGTCTACCGGATGGCCGGCGATGTCGACTACATGCTGCGGGTCGCGGTCGCGGACATGCCCGAATACGACGCCTTTTACAAGCGGCTGATAGCCCTGGCGCCGATGAAAAACGTCACTTCGCGGTTCGCCATGGAGCGGATGAAGCAATCGAGCGCGTACCCGTTGCACCCGCATGCCTTCCGCAATCGGCGCGGTTCTGAAGATAACGAAGAATAATCTTTCTGTGCAACGTGCCTTCGGGAGCATGCTGCACTATTTTCCCTAACTTAATAAGTAACACGTCTTATTGACGTCGTGGTATTGTGGCTTACTTTTGCCGAGGCAAGTTATCCTGAGCCGATGATCGACATCGTGTAACTATCCTGCGCGACTTTATTCATTGCCGGAGTAATTTGGTATGGCCTCGACCGATTCAATTTCGAAACCGGAGGCGACGAAGCGGCACAGCCGGCAGCTGCGCGGCCATATCGGCCGCGATCTGGCCGATACGGCGCAACCCTTCGACAAAGAGGGCTACTCACTCCTCAAGTTCCACGGCGTTTACCAGGGCTACGACCGCAACTCGGCGACCGAGCGCAAACAGCGCGGAGAAGACAAGGTCTGGCAATTCATGGTGCGGGTCCGGATCCCGGGCGGACGCCTTACGGCTTCACAATACCTCGCGCTCGATGCCCTCGCCGACGGATATGCGAACGGCTCGCTGCGAGTGACAACTCGCCAAAGCATCCAATTCCACGGAGTCGTAAAGGCTGGGTTGAAGGCAACGATCGCCGAGGTGAACGCGAGCCTGCTGACGACGTTGGCGGCATGCGGCGACGTCGTGCGCACCGTGACGACGGTGCCCGCTCCGATCCGGGATGCCCGGCACCGGCGTCTCGAAAGCGATGCCCGAGCCCTCTCGACCCATCTGCTCCCGCGCACCGCCGCCTATCACGAAATCTGGGTCGACGGAGAACCGTGGAACGCGGAGAGTGGCGCCTCCGAGACACCCGACCCGCTCTATGGCGAGAGCTATCTGCCGCGAAAGTTCAAGATCGGGCTTGCGATTCCCGAGGACAACACGATCGATGTGCTGACCAACGACCTGGCGATCGTCGCGCTCTTCGAAGGCGATTGCTTGACCGGGTACAATTTCTTGCTCGGCGGCGGTCACGGGATGACGCACAACAACCCGCAGACCTTCCCCCGGCTCGCAACCCCGGTCGCGTTTGTCGAACCGGGCGACCTGCTCGACGCGGCAGCCGGCGTCGTCCGCTTGCACCGGGATTGGGGCGACCGCAGCAACCGGCGGCATGCGCGGCTGAAATACGTCATTGCCGAGCGCGGCGGGGAGTGGGCCTGCCGGCAGCTGTCGGATTATCTCGGCAATGCATTGGCGCCGGCTCGGCCGATGGCGGCTTTCGAGGTTCCCGATCACCTCGGCTGGCACGAGCAGGGTGACGGCAATCTGTACTTGGGCATTCCGGTCCCCAGCGGCCGGGTGATCGATGGGGAGGAAATGCGCGTGCGAACCGCGTTGCGCGAAATCGTCGGCCGGTTTCAGTGCGACCCGATTTTGATGCCGAGCCAGGACATCATCCTCAGCGAAATCCGCCCGCAGGACCGCGAAGCGGTGACGACGCTGCTGCGCACACACGGGGTGCGCCTGACCGAAGACCTCGTTCCGGCCGAGCGCTGGGCGCTGGCTTGCCCGGCTCTGCCGACCTGCGGGCTGGCGCTGACCGAGGCCGAGCGCGTGCGCGACGAGATTGTCGCCGACATCGTCGCCCGGCTCACGCGCTACGGACTGCGAGACGAGCGGCTGAGCATCCGGATCACCGGATGCCCCAACGGTTGCGCCCGGCCGTACACCGGCGACATCGGCATCGTCGGGCGGATGCCCGGCTTCTACTCGCTCTATGTCGGGGGCGATTTCGCGGGCACGCGGCTGAACGAGCCGGTGGCCGATCGGCTGGCGCTCGGTGAAATTGGTGCGGCTCTCGAACCGCTCTTCTCGCTTTTCGCCGCCGCTCGCATCGTGACCGAAGGATTTGGCGATTTCTGCCACCGCCTGGGACACGCCGCGGTGCGGGAAGCGATTGCCTCCCACCGGAAGCAGGCGGCCTGATGCTGCCGATCACCCTCGATCTGAAGCGTATCCGGGTTCTCCTCGCCGGTGAGGGGGCGGCTGCTCGCCGGCGCCTGACGCTGCTGGATGAGGCCGATCCCGGCGAGGTCGAAATCTATGCCCCGGACCCGGAGCCTGGGCTGGCGCGTACGGCCGGGAGCCGGCTGCGGTTGCGCTGGCCCAAGGCGAAGGATATCGCGCGGGCGCAGCTCGTCTTTCTGGCCGCTGTCCCCGAGCCAATCGCCACTCGCGTCAATCGCATCGCGAACACTTCGGGTGTCCTGCTCAACATCGAAGACGATCGCAGGCGCAGCGACTTTCACTCTGCCTCCGTCCTGCGGCGCGGCGATCTAACCCTGGCAATTTCGACAAATGGAAAGAGCCCGGGGCTCGCCGCGGCGCTGCGGCGGCGGCTGGAGGCGCAATTCGGCCCAGAATGGCAGGGACGGCTGGACCGAGTAGCTGCACTGCGGGCCGATTGGCAACAAGCCGGCATCGATCCCGCTGCGGTCGCACGCCGGACGACAGATTGGCTGAGCACGGTAATGCAAAATCCCAGTTTAGGAGATGTCGCGTGAAGCGCCTTTCAGAAATTATGGAACCTGCCTCGATCTTCCTGATCGTGGCCGACCCGGAGGAGCCCTCCCGGGTGCCTTGGCCAGCCCAAGCCATTCTTCACGCGGCGGACGCCGTGCTTTATGACGGTGCGATCGACAATCGCGTTCTGGAGCTGGCTTCGCCGAATTGCTTCCGCGAGAAATTGTCCGTTCAGCCCGACGGATCGGGTCTGCACCACCCGGCCGAACTTGTCCGCATTCGACAGCTCGCCGGCCAAGGATGGCGTCTCGTCCGTCTGGTCGCTGGAGATGCATCCGCCGCTGCGGAGGTAACCCGACTGGAGGCGGCAGGTGTGAGAGTACGAGTACTTTCGGGCCCGACCCGCGCCGCCGACCGGCCGCGCCCCGAACTGTTCCCGACCGCTCTCAACGGGCTCGCCGGATGATCGGAGTTATACGAGCGCAAAGCCTCGAATTGGTGTGTAATTCTTGAGTTTGCACCGACCCAATTGCTCCTTACCCACGGCCAACGCTCAGCCCCTCATAGACCCTGATCGGGCCCACTGGCGTTGCTGATGGCGCAGCTCTGGCCAATTCAGTTGCAATTCATCACCAACTCGCAGGTTCCGCCATTTGCCTTCAACCTCAAACCATGCGGCCCGGACAGTGGCGATCTGATCGTCACTGATCTGATGGATTGAGTTCTCCGGCGGCATCCGACGGTCGGCAAGTGGAGGTGCAACTGCCGCTTCATGGCGCCCATCCGGCTGTCCTCTACTCTTGCCCGGTACCACCCGCAATTCGCATTTCATCCTATCGCGCGACCAAAATAGCCGAGGCTGATCGGGCTTCAAAATCGTGAGCCGGTCGACCTCCCCGAGCGCGATCTCGTCTCCGGCTGCGATCTTGTAATTTGGCCGGGCGGCCTTAAACGCGGCCATTTTCGTGCAGGGTTCGAAGCGCCCTCGCCCGCCCGGCAGACCGCTCCCTTTCCCAGATCTGCCGAGCGGTGAAACAGAAGACCTTGTCGTTCGACCTCGAGACCGCTAACGCGTGTTCTTGTGATCAACCAAGAGTGGGCACTGGATGGCTTGCTCGAACAGGTTTGACCGGTTCGTTTGCCCCGGATTGTTCGGGGTGCTTGGCGTTGGAAAGATCTTACGCCTGCTGCCGATCCTGCTTCTCGCCGCTTGCGGCCAGCCGGTCCCATATGGTCCCGGCGGGGGGCGGATGGAAATCGGCGCGGATGGCTGGAAATGGGCGTCGCCGCAGCGCTACTATCCGCCTCCGGGCCCGCCGGAAGATCCATGGGGGCCCTATATCAGCGAGGCTGCTGCGCGATTCCGCGTGCCCGGGCATTGGGTGCGGGCGGTGATGCATCAGGAATCGGGTGGTGAGCAACAGGCCACCTCCCCGGTCGGGGCTATGGGACTGATGCAGGTCATGCCCGCAACTTATGATGGGCTGCGGGGGCGTTACCAGCTCGGCGACGATCCGTACGACCCGCACAACAACATTCTGGCGGGCACCGCCTATATTCGAGAAATGTACGATCGGTTCGGCGCCCCGGGCTTTCTGGCCGCCTATAACGCCGGTCCCGATCGGGTCGACAGCTACCTGGCCGGACAAGCCGTCCTGCCGGACGAGACGGTGAACTATCTCGCCGCGATCACGCCCAATCTCGGCACAGACGTACCGCGGTCAGGGCCTTTTGCGGTCTATGCCTCCGCCCGCTCTGGCCGGGCGCAGAGGCCGACCATCGCCAGTCTGGCGGCAGGATGCGACGTGAACGCCGCGTATGATCCAAACCATCCCTGCACGTCTCTGGAGCGGGCCGCAGCGCAGCCGGCGTCCATCCAACAGGCATATGCCCCAGAGGCCGTGGTACGCGAGGTCGGGGCCGGCGGCTGCGACTTGGACGCCGCTTACGATCCTGCCCATCCCTGCACCTCTTCGGCGCAATCGGCCGCCGTATTGTCCCGGGCTCCGGTCCAATACCCTGCCCCGGCACGGGTACAATTGGCGTCGGCTGTCAATTGCGACCCGAATGCCGCCTACAGCCCTGGTAGGCCGTGTCACGCCGCCAGTATGGCCAGCACCGTCGCGTCGTCACCGGCGAGGGCACGGCCGGTATCTGCGGCCATCCACCGGCCCCCCGCGCCGTCACCGCGGTCCCTGCCGAGCCGTTCCGCCGAGCCGGGCGGAGCATGGGCGATCCAGGTGGGCGCCTTCGCCAATCCGGGCTTGGCCCGCACGGTGGCGGAGGGCGCCCGCGCTCAGGCGCCGCACGAGCTCCGCTCTGCCGCCCTGGCACTACAGCCGACGGCGCCGTTCGGCAGCAAGGTCCTCTATCGCGCCCGCCTCGCTCATTTGTCGGCCGGCGAGGCGTCGAGCGCCTGCGCGCGGCTCAACCACCGGCAACTTCCCTGTGTCGTCGTCCCGCCGAAAGGCGCCTGATCGCGGAGCTTAGGGTCGGGGCGCCGCGCTCCGCTCGGGACGGCGCAGGAACGAGATTTCGGTGTTAGAATACGAAACAAGCGCGACGCCGATCGCATCAGCGGTCTCGTGGAGACGAAAAGGTGACACCAGCCAACTCGAGCCGCTTCCAGTTCACCCCTGATCTCACGATCTGCCGCCTTCTGAATGGGATGTGGCAGGTCTCCGGCGCCCACGGCTTTATCCAGCCCGTCGGCGCAATCGCTGAGATGTTCGCGTATCACGACGCCGGGCTTACCACCTGGGACCTCGCCGATCATTACGGCCCTGCCGAGGACTTCATCGGAAACTTCCGGCGCCAGTTCGCCGCCCGTCACGGGGTCGAGCGGCTTCCCGAGATCCAGGCGTTCACCAAGTGGGTCCCGGCTCCCGGCCGGATGACGAGGCGCGTCGTCGACGAAGCGATCGGCGTCTCGCTCTCGCGAATGGGCGTGGAATGTCTCGACCTGCTGCAATTCCATTGGTGGGATTACAACGACGAGAACTACCTCGACGCGCTCAAACACCTCGCAAACCTGCAGCATGAAGGCAAAATCCGTCACCTCGGGCTGACCAATTTTGATACCGAGCGTCTGGGCGTGATAGCCGAGCGTGTTCGCATCGTCTCGAACCAGGTTCAGTACTCGCTGATCGATCGCCGGGCCGAGGTCCGGATGGCTTCGTTCTGCCGCGAACACGCAATCACGCTGCTTGCCTACGGCACCCTCCTCGGCGGGCTGCTCTCGGAGAAATACCTGGGCCGCCCCGAGCCACGGCGGCCCGAGCTCAACACCGCCTCCTTACAAAAATACAAGTATATGATCGACGCATGGGGCGGATGGACCCTGTTCCAGGAACTGCTCGCGGTACTGAAACAAACCGCCGACAAACATCGTGTGACAATCGCCAATGTCGGTGTCCGCTACATTCTGGACCGTCCGGCGGTGGCCGGCGTCATCGTCGGCGCACGGCTCGGCGTGGCGCAGCATATCGCCGAGAATACTCGCGTCTTTGGCTTCGCGCTCGACCCCGGCGATCTTGCCATGATCGAGGCGGTTCTCGCGAAATCGCGCGACCTGACACAGGTAATCGGCGATTGCGGCGACGAATACCGGTAACGAGCGCGCGCTTGGCGCCGTTGCATCTTGCCCGAGGCGGCTTGTCGCCCGAGCCGGATCGGAGCAGCATCGGGATACGCCGCGAGTCAGCGCGGCACATCATGGAGGGGGAAAATGGTTTCATCGAGATTCGGCGGAATTGTCGCCGTTGCGATTGTAATCGGCGGCCTGGTTGCCGGGCTCTCTTCGCGCGCGTCAGCTCAAATTCTGATCGTCGGCAATGACGAGAAGCAGGGGTGGGATGAAAACGGCAAGCCGATTTTTCGCGAACCCGGCAAAGACACGCTGACGGTAATCGACATTTCCAAACCGGACACGCCGCGAATAGCCTCTTCCATACCGCTGATGAATTCGGTGGTCGGGCCCCCGACCAACCTGGCGATCACTCCGGCGGGTGACGTTGCTCTCGTTGCGAACTCGTTGGAGCCACTCGTTCAGGGATGGGGCCACCGGCTGGAGCCGGACGACAAGGTCTTCCTGATCGACTTGAAGGCAAATCCGCCCGCCGTCATCGGAACGATCACGGTCGGCAAGCAGCCCTCGGGCATGGCCATCAGCGCGAAGGGCGATCTGGCGCTCGTGGCCAATCGGGCCGATGGCACGATCTCGGTGCTGTCGATCCACGGCAAGGACGTTCTGGTCCTCGATACGGTGCCGGTCGGAGCCGCGGCTGACCAGGTTTCCGCGGTCGCGATCACGCCCGACGGCAAGCGCGCGCTCGCGGTTAAAGCCGCTGCGAACAAGGTCGCGCTGTTGTCGATCGACGGCCAGAAGGTGACCTACGACAAGCGCGACCTGCCGCCCGGCATTTTCCCGTACAACGTTGCAGTGACGCCCGATGGCAAACTGGCGCTGACCGCCGACAACGGCAACAGCGGCAGCTCCGACGGCAATGTCGACACGGTCAGCGTCATCGACCTCGAGGCCAACCCGCCACGAGTAATCGATCACGTGACGGTCAGGGGATTCGCCCGAGGGCCTGGCGATCAGCCCGAAGGGCGATCTCGCGGTCTCAGTCGAGGCGCGCGGCTCGAACATGCCCAAGACTGCCTATTTTCATCATTCGGCCGGCGCGGTCACCGCGCTCAGGATCGACGGCAAGAAGGTGACCAATATCGGCAGCATCGATGTCGGCGCACTGCCCGAAGCCGTCGCGTTCAGCCCGGATGGGCAGTACGTCTACGTCGGCAACTTCATCGACGGGGATTTGTGGGCATTGAGGGTGGAGGGAGGCAAGCTGACCGATACCTCACAGCGCATCAAGCTGCCTGGCCACCCGGCATCGATGCGCGGCGGCCCGCAGTAGGGCCGGGATTTCCTAACCGCTCGCGTCGGGCGATGACCAACACGCTGTTGACCCTGCACGACCCGGCTTTGGCGCGGCGGTATTATGCCGAGGGGCTGTGGCGCCGGGATACGCTCTACAATTTGTTGCGCGAGCACGCGGGGCTGCGCCCCGACGCATTCGCGCTGCGGGATGGACAACGGCGGCTCTCCTGGAGCGAGCTGCGCGGCGTCGTCGATGCGGTCGCCGCCGATCTCGATCAGGCCGGCCTCAAACGCGGCGAGCGAGTATCGGTGTGGCTGCCGAACCGAGTCGAGGCCGTCGCAATCCTGCTCGCCTGCTCGCGCCGGGGTTATGTCTGCAACCCGTCATTGCACCAAAACTACACGGTCGGCGAGATCGTCGAGCTGTTGTCCCGGATCCACGCGACGGCGTTGTTCGCCGAGCCGGGTCATGGCGCCGACGCGCAAATCGCCGACATTTTCGCCCAAGCCGCCGCGCTGCCGTCGATGCGGCGGATTTACACGCTGGGCGACGGCCCGAGCGCGGCGGCACCGTTTCCCGCAGCGACTTCTACCCGACAGCTGGCGTCTGCCGACGTCGATCCCGACAAGATCGTCTACCTTGCTTTCACCTCGGGCACGACCGGGACGCCCAAGGGCGTCATGCATTCGGATAACACATTGCTGGCCAATGGCCGGGCGATGGTCGCCGATTGGCATCACGACGAGCGCACGGTGCTGTTGAGCCTCAGCCCGATGAGCCACCACATCGGTGCCGTCGCCGTCGAGCAGATGCTGGCAGCGGGGCTTGAGCTGGTAGTCAATGCGCCGCCATCCGGCTGACCTCGCTCGACTGGATCATCGAGACCGGCGCCACCTACGTCATGGGCGTGCCGACCCATGCGATGGACATTCTCGCCGAGCTGCGCGCCCGGCATCTCGACCGGCTCGGCGCGGTCAAGGTCTTCTACATGGCGGGCTCGCCGATTCCGCGCGAGACCGCGCAGGCCTTTCTCGACATCGGGCGTGATGCCGCAGAACGTCTATGGCATGACCGAGAACGGCTCGCACCAATACACCTTGCCCACCGACGATCCGCGTACCATCGTCGCGACCTGCGGGCGCGCCTGCCGCGCCTACGAAATCCGGATCTGGGACAAGGACAACCCCGATATCGAGGCGCCGCCCGGCGAAGTCGGCGAGATCGGCGGCCGCGGCGCCTGCCTGACCCTGGGCTATTTCGCCGATCAGCCGGCGACCGAAGATTCGTTCAACCGCTCCGGCTGGTTCATGAGCGGCGATCTCGGCCGGCTCGATGAGCAAGGGCTGTCTCGAAATCGTCGGCCGCAAGAAGGACCTGATCATCCGCGGCGGCCACAACATCTATCCCGCGCGGATCGAGGATCTGGCGATGCGCCACACCGCGGTCGCCCGCTGCGCGGCTTTTCCGGTGGCCGATAAGCGGCTGGGCGAGAAGGTCTGTCTCGCGGTAATCTTGCACGAAGACGCAGGCCGTTGAGCCATACGATCTTCTTGCTCACCTGCACAGCGAGGGCCTGTCTCGTTACGACATGCCGGAGTATTTCCTGGCAATGTCCGCGTTCCCGCTGACCGCCAGCGGCAAGATCCTGAAGCGCGAGCTGGTCGAGTGGGCGCAACGACGGCCGCATTCGCCAAGCCCGATCCGCTGGACCGATCCGTCGCGGGGTGAGGGATCCTGACGCGATGGCGCTTCACCTGACCCGCATCGACGAGCTGGCGCTCGTCACGCTCGACCGGCCAGAGGCGCTGAACGCGCTGAATTTCGAATTGCTGCGCGATCTCGGGGCTGCGCTCGACCAGGTGGCGGGCGGCGATGCGCGCGCGCTGCTGGTCACCGGCGCCGGCGACAAAGCCTTTTGCGCCGGCGCCGATATCAAGGAGCTGATGGGGCGTTCATTGCGGGCCCAGCGCGAGGGCGCCGCTTTCGGCCAGGCGATCTTCGCCAAGCTCGACGTGCTGCCGATCCCGTCGATTGCGCTGATCAACGGCTATGCGTTCGGTGGCGGGCTCGAATTGGCGCTTGCCTGCACGTTCCGGCTGGCTGTGCGGGGCGCACGGCTCGGTTTGCCCGAGATCAAGCTCGGCCTGATCCCGGGCTATGGCGGGACGCAGCGCCTGCCGCGGCTGATCGGCGAAGCGCGCGCGCTCGAGATTATTCTGACCGGCCGCACCGTCGAGGCCGAGGAGGCCGAGCGGATCGGCCTCGTCAATCGCATCGTCGACGGTGATCTGCTCGAGGCCGGGGCGGGCTTTGCCCGCGAGATGACCGCCTACAGCCTGCCGGCGCTGGGCCTGGCCCGCGACGCCGTCCACCGCGGCCTGGCCTTCCCGTTGAAGGACGGCCTGGAAATCGAAGCGGACCTCAACACCCTCGCCTTCCAGACCACCGACGCCGTTGAAGGCATGATGGCCTTCCTCGAAAAGCGCAAACCCGCGTTCCGGGATGGCTGACTGCGGCAGGCCCCCGCGCTTCCGGAATGATGCAACGAAACCATAGGTTGTTTCATTTCAGATGGCAGACGCCGGGCTTCGGCGTGCTGAGATTCTCACCCAAGCCTCCCGCTGCGAGCGGGGAAAGGGAGGGGCTCCCGGTGCATCGTAGAGGCGCTACTCGACGGACTGGCGGACGCGTGCGCCAAGAGTGACGGGAGGGCGGGGGAACGATCATGAAGCTCTTCGACCGCCTCGATGCGATTCCAACGCTATCGGCTGAAGAGCTGCAGATCCTGGACAGTGTGCGTGCGCTGGCGCGAGAGGTGATCGCTCCGCGCGCCGAGTACTACGACCGCAGCGGCGAGTTTCCGTGGGACAATATCCGGGCGATCAACGCGCTCGGCCTCAATGCGATGTTCGTGCCCGAGGCCTATGGCGGCGCGGGGCTCTCCTACGCCGTCTATCTCGCCTGTGTCCGCGAGATCAGCCGAGCCTGCGCCTCGACCGGCATCATCTGGGCGACGAATTTCCATGCAATGAAGCCGCTGATCGATTTCGGCGCTGAGGAGCAGAGGCGGCGCGTCTTGCCGCGCGTCGCCGACGGGGCGCTCGCCGCGCTGGCGATCACCGAGCCCGAGGCGGGCTCGGACGCGACGCACATGAATACGCGCTTCACCCCGGCAGGCGACAATGTCCTCGTCAATGGCGGCAAAATCTTCATCACCAATGGCGATGTCGCCGACCTGATCCTCGTGTTCGGCAAATGGGCCGAGATCGCCGACGCCCGAAAGGCGATCTCGGCAATCATCATCGAAAAGGGCACGCTGGGCCTCTCGGTGCTGCGCAAGGAAGACAAGATGGGGCACCGCGCTTCGTCGACCGCGGCGCTCGCCTTCGATGATTGCCGTGGTCCCGCGCGCCAACCTGCTTGGCGGGCCCGGCGCCGGGTTGCCATTACTGCTCGCCTCGCTCAACAAGTCGCGTCCGAGCGTCGCCGCGCACGCGCTCGGCATCGCGCGGGCCGCCTTCGAGGACGCCGTCGCCTACATCAACGAGCGCCGCCAATCCGGCCGGCGCATCATCGAGTTCCAGGGGATCCAGTTCCTACTCGCCGATCTGGCGACGGATCTTGCGATGTGCGAGGCGTGGCTGTGGCATGTCGCCGATCTCGTCGACAGCGGCGCCAGCGACTTCGGCGTCGAGGCCTCGATGCTGAAGATGCGCGCCTCCGACCTGGCGATGCGGATCGCGACCGAGGCGGTGCAACTCTATGGCGGCTATGGCTACTGCAAGGACTACCGCGTCGAACGGCTGATGCGCGACGCCAAGATTACCCAGATCTGGGAAGGCACCAACCAGATCCACCGCCAGTTCATCGGCCGCAGCTTTATCGCGAAGCGGTGAGCGAGGACATCTCCTCCCGATCCGAGCGGACCGCAGTGACAGCGCATGCCTCGGGATCCGCGTCGTGATCCGAATTGCCGAGGTGCTTTGCCATTAGGATCTCGTCGAAATACCTGCCGCGAAATTTCAGGGAGTTCTTCTCGATCCCGTACTCGACAAAACCGAGGCGGGCATAGAGCCGCCGCGCTTGCTCGTTGCCCACCACCACGCTGAGCTGGATCAGTTCGACGCGCGGGCGCGCATAAGCGATTACCGCCTCGACCAATCGGCGCGCCACCCCCGCCCCTCTGGCGTCCGGGCGAACATACATGCCAAAGAGCAGGCCCTTGTGCGCCTCCTTCTCTCCGTCTCGAACGGCAAACCCGGCAACCCCCAGAATCTTTGCATCACTAATTGCGCCGAACACCACGGAACCGCTGAGGCGCTCGAAAAACCAAGCCAAGGGCTTGGTAAACTCAGCATCGAACGTGCTGCCGAAGGCGTCCGGGCTCTGCTTGAGGCCCTCCAGGCGGATGCTGCGGTATAAGGCGGCGTCCCCTGGCGTTAGCTGGCGTACGTAAATATCTGCGGCGTCCAAAGCCTACCTCCAACGGTCCGATGCTCGCTGCGGCCGCGTGTGTTCGTTTGTCGACCGCCGGTTGCGACTGGGCTCCCAAATATCACCTCCCTGTGGCGATTTTATGCCCGCCTTCGGGGCGATGTGGGCACGGGAACGGTCGGCTCGGTTCCGAGGTTGGAAGTGCAGATCCTTCTGAACCGAGGACGACATGTTCAGCCGAAGTGACCTGGACGAATTGGTGGCTATGGACGCGCGGCCGGCCGTTTCGATTTATCTTCCGACGCACGTTGCCGGCCGTGAGATCCGGCAGGATCCGATCCGGCTCAAAAACCTGTTGTCTTCTGCGGCGGAACGGCTCGCCGCCACGTGGCGCAGGCCCGAGATCGAGGATTTCCTCGGACCAGCCGAGTCACTAGTCGGAGATGAAGAGTTCTGGCGACACCAACAGCAAGGGCTGGCTGTGTTTCTGGCCCCCGGTTTCAACCGCATCCACAAATTGCCAATTCCGGTTCCGGGGGAGATCTTGCTCGGCGACCATCTCCATATCAAGCCGCTGCTTCCGCTGCTCGAGGACGCCGGCTCATTCTGGCTGCTGACGATCAGCGCCAAACGCACCCGCCTGTACCACGGGTCCCGGTGGGAATTCGCCGAAGACACGGCGATCGATTTGCCGCAGGGGGTCGGTAAGATCCGTGCGATGACGGATTACGAGGAGACCCATTACGGCAGCCCGGTCGGCCGGCGCGGGACGTTCGCCCATGCGCAATCTTTCGGCGAGGCACCGGAAGAGCTGCGCAAGACCGAATTGATCGAGTTCCTCCATCGCATCGCCGCGGCTGTCGAGCCTCATCTAAAGGGAAAGCCTACGCCGGTCATCCTCGCCGCTCACCCCGAAATTCAAGGGCATTTCCTGCAGATCGCCGGATCGGAGAAAATCCAGCCCGACGGCATTTCCGAAAATCCGGATGCTCTGACCGAAGATGAGCTGCATCGGCGCGCCTATACGCTCGTCGAGCCAAAACTGGCCGAGGCCCGGGCCGCGGGGCTCGATCGCCTCAATGGATTGCTTCCGGCAGGCAAGGCGACGACCAAGCCCGAGGAGATTGTCAAGGCCGCGCGTTATGCACGTGTCGACATCCTGTTCCTTGCGGGCGACGACCATCTTTGGGGATCGTTCGATGAATCGCAGGACCGCGTCGTCGCTCACGGCAGCGCCGTCGACGGGGACATCGACCTCCTGGACTTTGCCGCCCTGATGACCCTGCGTCAGGGCGGCTCGGTGATGCTCGTCGCGCGCGCGGCGTTGCCTCCGCCGGGTCTCTCCGCCGCGATCCTCAGGTATTGAGCCGATCCCGGATGGGCCAGCTCATCCCACGGCGATGGCGAGGAGTTCGCCGACGCGTTCGGCCGCCTTGAGGCCAGAACCGGTCAGCACGGCAACCGTCGTTTGATCCGCCGTGATCTTCCCGTCGGACAGGAGCTGGGTCAGCGCCGCGCCGGCGGTGGCGGCGGTGGGCTCGACAAAGAGCCCCAGCCGGCCGAGCGCGGCAAGCGCCGGCGCGATCTCCTCTTCGGCGACCGTGACGACACCCCCTCGCGAGCAGCGCAAGGCCACCAAGACCTCGGCGACGCGGACCGGTTTCGGGGTGGCGATCCCGTCCGCGACGGTCGGTTGTGCCGCGAACGGCACAAACCGGTCTGAGCCCGCCGACCATGCCGCCGCAAAAGCTGCGCAATTCGCCGCCTGGACGGCAAAGAGCCGCGGTCGCGCAGCAATCTCGCCGCCTCTCTCGAGTTCGTCGAAGCCGCGTTCGAGCCCGAGAATGTTGCTGCCGTAACCGGTCGGCACGAGGATATTGTCCGGGACCCGAAAGCCGAGCTGCTCCCATAATTCGAAAGCGAGGGTTTTGGTGCCCTCGATAAAAAAAGGTTGCCAATTGTGGCTGGCGTAAAAACTCTCGCCGGTCGCGGCGAGCGCCGCTTGGGTAACGTCCTGCCGTGTACCGGGGACCGGCCGGACATCGGCCCCCGCGGCGGCGATCTGCACCAGCTTGGCGCGGGGCGCCGTGGCTGGGACGTAGATTCGGCACGGAATCCCCGCCGCCGCTGCATAGGTCGCAATCGATGCGCCGGCATTGCCCGAGGAATCCTCGTGGATCGGCCCGACCCCGACTTCGAGCAAATGGTTGAACATGACCGCCGTGCCGCGGTCCTTGAAGGAGCCGGTCGGCATCTGCGATTCGAGCTTGAAATGGATCTTTGTACCGCGCCAGTCGCGCAGCACGAGCGGTGTCCATCCTTCACCGAGCGAGACCCGCGGCGCTCCCGACACCGCCAGCGCCGCCGCGTACCGCCAAAGCGAGGCATTTGCCGTAACAATCTCACCGCGCCCGAAGCCCCGGCCGGGCGCCAGATTGAGGTGACTCCTGCAATCACACCGCCACAGGGGACGGTCGGCACGGTAGACATGCCCGCAGGCGGGGCAATTGTAACTCGCGGTCGTCATCGTTCCATTCCCTAAGTCGGACAGCACGAGGCTCACTGAACTCGACCCCTGCCGCCTTTGTTCTCAACGAGAGGCCCGCATGCACAACAGCAGAGGAAATGGACATGGCCCAGTCAAAGGTCACGACGGACCACGACGAGATCCGCAAATGGGCGGAGGCCCGCGGCGGGCGCCCTGCCGCCGTTCGTTCGACGCAGTCGAAGAAAGCTACCGGGATAATCCGGATCGAATTTCCCGATGCCCCAAATGCGAAAGACGACAATCTCGAAGAGATCTCCTGGGACGACTTTTTCGAGAAGTTCGACGAATCGGACTTAGCGCTTCTCTACCAGGAGGAAACCGCAAGCGGCCAGCGCAGCAATTTCAACAAGCTCGTCGGCCGTGAGACGGCTGAAGCCCGCGAGCACGGCGAAAGCCACGCCAGCCGCCATCACGGCAAGCGCTGAGCTCCGGTCTGTACGCTGCCGACAGTCTCTTACACTGATCTCCTCCGTTGAGTAGTCTCGATCGGCGGGATGGTCCGCCGAGGAGGAGATCGGAGTGGGGCGGGCAACCGTTATCGACGGCGCTGCGGTCGCAGCCGCGCTGCGCGGGCGCGCCGCCGAAGTCGCGGCCCGCCTGCGCAGCGAGATCGGGACTGCGCCGGGTCTCGCGACCGTCCTGGTCGGAGACGACCCGGCGAGCCAGGTTTATGTGCGCGCCAAGGGCCGCGCTTGCGGCGGCTCGGGGCTCGCCGCCTTCGACATTCGCTTGCCGAGCGAGGTTTCGGAAGCGGGGCTCGTCGCCGAAATCGAAAAACTGAACCACGACGACCGAATCGACGGGGTACTCGTTCAGCTGCCGCTGCCGTTGCAGATCGATCCGCACCGCGTGATGGGTAGGATCGATCCGGCCAAGGATGTCGACGGTTTCCACCCGGTCAATGTCGGGCGATTGTGGAACGGTCTTCCGACGATGGCGCCCTGCACGCCGCAAGGCTGTCTGCGCTTGCTGCGCACGGTGCACCGCGACCTGACCGGTCTCGACGCCGTCGTTCTCGGTCGCTCGAACATCGTCGGAAAACCGCTGGCGGCGTTGCTGATCGGGGCCGACTGCACCGTTACGATGATCCACTCCAAGACCCGCGATGCCCGCGATATCTCCCGTCATGCCGACATTCTGATCGCCGCGGCCGGGCAGCCCGGGATGGTCAACGCCGACTGGGTGAAGCCGGGAGCGACGGTCATTGACGTCGGTATCAGCCCGACGGCAGATCCCGAAGGACGCAACCGGGTTGTCGGCGACGTCGATTTCGCGTCCGTCAGCGCGGTCGCCGGGGCAATTACTCCGGTACCCGGCGGCGTGGGGCCGATGACGATCGCCTGCCTCTTGCTCAACACTTTGCTCGCCGCTTACCGCCGCCGCGGCCTCCCCGATCCAGCGCTCTGAACTCAAAAACCCGCCGGCGTTGAATGAGCTCGGCCTTCCGAAGCCACTCGCACTTTGTGTCCGCGCTTTGCCACACCGCTGTGCGCGGAACAGGGAAAGCTGTTCAAGCGTTTTCGACCATGGGGGTAACAACCTCATTGAGGTGATGTCATGCTGCTGAAGACTGCAACGAGCCTGGCCTTCGCAACAGCCTGTTTAACGGCGATCGCGAGCGTCCCGGCCCATGCCCAGATGGCGGGTCCGGGCGGCGCGCCGCCGGGCTATTCCGGCCCGCAGAGCTACCAGGGCGGCACAAACTACGCCCCGCAAAACATGCCGGCTCAGGGCATGTCCTCCCCGGGCGGGACGGAGGTCATGACAAATGGCCCGCAAGGGTCCCCGCCGTCCAACTGGTCGGCGCGGCAAAACGTGATCGAGAGCCACCAATACGATCGGCTGCTCGAAAGCAATCGCGGCTTCCGGGAGGCGCGGATGCGCAAGGAGTGCGGCCCGATTACCGATCCGGAACTCCATCAACAGTGCCTCGCCAGCTTCCGCCAGGACGAGCCTTCCACGGGCTCATCCACCTCGGGTCGGCAGTCGCGCAGCGAATCCGGCCGCTGAGCCTCTTGAGAGCGAGCAACAGAGGCCGCCCGACGGGCGGCCTCTTCGCATCTCTATGCTTGTTGATCATGTGGTACCGGAGGTCCGGCCGATTACGGGTTTGGTGTCCGCCAGTTTGAGGGGAGGTCGCAACAGCTCGGCTGCCAGGGAGTCTCCGGAGCCGAGGTGACAGCCCACTCGTCCTTTGTGAGATTGCGGCCGGCGCGAAGACAGAGGGCGGCGCGACCAAGCATTCTATCGCGGTCGAGGGCATCACCAACCGATCGGGAGCTGCTTGAAGCTGAGCGGTGGGGGCGGCTCGACAAGGCACCGGCACCCGGCTACAAGCCGGCGATGAGCTGGCTGACCAATTTCGTATTGCCGAAGATCCGGGCGGTCGTTACCAGGAAGGCGGTGTCGGAGAATCTCTGGCACAAATGCCCAGGCTGCGAGCAGATGCTGTTCTATCGCGAGCTCGAAGCCAATCTTCATGTTTGCCGCAACTGCGGCCACCATTTCCGCATAGGCGCCGAGCGGCGCCTCAAAATTCTGTTCGACGACGGCGCCTTTACCCGGATCGAGTTGCCGCGGACAACGGTCGATCCGCTGCGGTTCCGCGATCGCAAACGCTACACGGAGCGGCTGAAAGAAGGGCAAGCGGCGCTCGGTCCGCGCAGCGACGCAGTGGTCGTCGCGCACGGGCGGATCGGCGGCGTCCCTGCGGTGGTTGCCGCGTTCGAGTTCGCCTTCATGGGCGGATCGATGGGCGTGGCCGCCGGGGAAGCGATCCTCGCGGCCGCCAAGCTCGCCGTCTTGCAGGAGGCGGCGCTGATCGTGGTTCCGGCCTCGGGCGGCGCGCGCATGCAGGAGGGCGTGCTGTCCTTGGTGCAGATGCCGCGGACAATCATCGCCGCCGAGATGGTCAAGGAAGCGGGCCTGCCTTACGTGGTCGTGCTGACCGACCCGACGACCGGCGGCGTCTCGGCGTCCTTTGCGATGGTCGGCGACATTACGCTCGCCGAGCCCGGGGCGGTCATCGGCTTTGCCGGAGCGCGGGTCATCGAGGAGACGATTTACGAAAAGTTGCCCGACGGATTTCAGCGGGCGGAGTATTTGCTCGACCACGGCATGATCGACCAGGTCGTGCCGCGCGCCGAACTGTACCCGACATTGGCGCGAATTCTCGGTCTGCTCCGCAACCCGCAGCCGCCGGCTGTGGTCCAGCCGCCGATCGCAGCCCTGCCGGATCTGAGCGCGGTAGAGTGACTGCGCCAACCAGCGACCGGGTTCTCGAGCGCCTCAGCCGGCTGCATCCAAAGCTGATCGATCTGTCGCTCGGCCGCGTCGAGCGGCTTCTCGCCGCGCTGGGCAATCCGCAGGACGAGCTTCCCCCTGTCGTGCACGTCGCCGGCACCAAGGGAAAAGGCTCGACCGTGGCCACGATGCGAGCCTGTCTCGAGGCCGCGGGCTACCGCGTGCACGCCTACATTTCGCCGCATCTCGTGCGTTTCCACGAGCGCA
>CAVXLL010000011.1:0-629468 GCA_963762575.1 uncultured Alphaproteobacteria bacterium
GTTTATGTGTGGCGCGCCTCAACTTTAAATTTTCGTATTGCTCTTCGCTACAATACCAACGCCATGGCGCTCGCAGATCTTAAATCGTGATCGGCTCATTCCACATGCGGCAGGGTCACCGCGGCCGCTGGCGGAAAACGATCGTCTGCAGGCGTTGTCTGATTGCAACGTGGTCCTCGCCAGACCGACCCGAGGCGATTTGAGCGGAATAGGATGTGCAAATCATCTGTTTGTTTCTGAGCACTAGCTTGTAGCGCGGCGAGGCAATTGTCTTCTACTTGATACTTATGTCCAAATGCGAATACCCCAGAATCCCTAGTCGCGTGCAAGTTGGGTATCAGTTGGAAAAACATCACTGAAGTTTTCGTCCGTGAAGATAACCGCCAAATAAATTCGCTGGCTTAATGCAGGGTCTACTCGGCATCTGGGTGGCGCTTCTTATAGCGCTCGTCATATTTGCGATCGGGCGGCCGGGTAGAGGCGGAGCGTTGACGCTCGCCTACTTCCTCGGACTGTCTTTGATACACGTGCCAGGGGTGCTGCCGTTTCTCGGCTCGGATGCGGTGCCGATTGACCAGCAGGAAACCCAAATCGGCTTCGAAATGACCATCCTCGGCATGGCCGCCTTTGTCGTCGGCGCCGTGTTGGCGAACTGGACCGGTCGGCAACCGCCCCCTGTCTACGACGCGGCGCCCGACTGGAGGGGGCAGGCGTTCGAGCGCATTGGTTGGCGTGCGCTCGCATTTGGCGCTGTCGCCTATTTCGGGCTGCTTCCACTGTCCCGTTTTGTCCCGTCGCTGACCTCCCTCGTCGCGTCGCTGGCGACCTCGCTGATCCTCGGCTTGTGGCTTGTTCTCTACGGCGCCGCTGTATCCGCCAATCGTCGCCGTATATTGGCGACGCTAGCCCTATTGCCGCTGCTGCCCTTGGCGACCTTGGTCACCGGCGGCTTTCTCGGGTACGGGGTCTATTGGGTTTTGAGCGTCCTTGCCTTCCTCTTTGTGATCACCTCACGGCGCGTTTGGTTTTATTTCGGCACGCCGCCGGCGCTGTTCCTGGGTCTCTCGTTGTTCGTGACCTATATGGGCCAGCGCAACGACATTCGAGAGGTGGTGTGGTACGAACAAACGGGATTCCTTGACCGGCTCAACCGCGTCTCGACGTTGGTCACCAATTTCGAACTGCTCGATTTGACTTCGCCCGACCAGGTCGAGGCACTGGACGTCCGGCTCAATCAAAACGCATTTGTCGGCTCGGCTGTCTGCATACAATGCGGATGGAGGCGCGCATTTCGCTTATGGTGCGACCATACCGATATGGGCATTGATCCCGCGTGCCATTTGGCCGGACAAGCCGGCTATCGGCGGCGGCGGCGACGTCGTCACCGAATTCACCGGCATCCCCCTCGCCGAAGGCACAAGCTTCGGAGCCGGCCAGGTACTTGAATTCTATGTGAACTTCGGCACGCCAGGGGTGCTGCTCGGGTTTCTGGGACTAGGCTATCTGCTGATGCGACTAGACCATGGAATCATGCGCTCGCTTACCGCGAACGATACGCGGGGATTTCTGTTACGGGCAATGCCGGGGCTGACGCTTCTGCAGCCCGGCGGCAATCTGCTCGAGATTCTGGTGGCGTGCGTCGCGGCCTACCTCGTCGCGCATTTGGTTAGCTCTCTGAGGTTGCTCGATGTCCCAATCGGGGTGCGGCCACACGGACGAGTGGCCTAGGATCTCGACGGGCCGGCTGCGCGCCACTCATGTCGTCGCATCTCTCGATCCGGCAAATGGCGGTCCCTCCTACAGCGTGCCTCGGCTGTGCCAAGCGCTCGCCGCCGCCGGGGCGCAGACAATGGTGCTTTCGGTCGCGGCGAACGAGACCGGCCCACGCGAGGTATGCGACAAGGGTTACCGAGACCGCCGCTTCGCGTGGGATTACGCCGACACGCCAGTATTGCGCCGGTTGCGGAACTCTCGGGGTCTGTCGGACGCACTCCGCCGCGCCACCCGGACGACTGATGTCATCCACAACCATGGACTGTGGTTGATGCCGAACATTAGCGCAGCGAGGGCGGCTGCTAGCGGGCCAACGCCTTTCGTTATCTCGCCGCGCGGTATGCTGGCCCCTGCAGCCCTGGCTTTTTCCCGCTTGAGGAAGCAAGTGTTCTGGGCGCTGCTACAGGGCCCGGCAATCCGCGGCGCCGCCTGCATCCACGCTACATGCGAGCAGGAATACGAAGAAATCCGCAGTTTCGGCCTTACTAATCCGGTCGCGATTATCCCGAACGGCATCGATTTACCCGAATTGTTTGGGTATCGGCCCGCTGAACCGAGTGCCGACGCGTATTGCGCTCTCACTCGGACGTATACACCCGAAAAAAGGCCTTACTCGTTTGCTTCATGCTTGGTCGAAAATCGAGGCCGAATGCCCTGGGTGGCGGCTAAGAATAGTCGGGCCGTCTGAGGCGGGGCACGGCGACGACCTGCGTGCGTTAGCGATCTCACTGCGCCTCAACCGCGTCACCATCGAGGGCCCGATCTACGGCGATGCGAAGACCACCGCCTACCGGGAAGCCGACCTTTTTGTCCTGCCGACCTTGAACGAAAATTTTGGCCTGACGGTCGCGGAGGCGCTCGCAGCGGGAACGCCGGTGATCTCGACCAAAGGCGCGCCCTGGAGCGGGCTTGAGCGGGAAGGCTGCGGCTGGTGGATCGATCATGGGGTCGAGCCTCTCGCCGCAGCCCTGGCACATGCGATGGCGATGCCGCGCGAAGCGTTGAAGGCGATGGGCGACAAGGGCCGCGAATGGATGGCGCGGGACTTTTCCTGGGATCACGTCGCCCAAGACATGCTCGATGTCTATCTTTGGCTCGCTCGCAGCGCGGACGCCGCCGCCAACGATCCGGTTCGATTGACCAAATCACTTCGCCGCGAGTCATTCGCGTGTGTGAGATACGCGTGACCCCGCACCTCCCATCCGAAATTACGTCATCGGTCAGCGCCACTCCGGAACTCTCAATCCGTAACCGCTCCCACCCCTCCAGTACGGACGTTCAGGAGTTGGCAGGGCGGGGGAGCACCGTTTCGGCCGAGCTCGCAGTCCCTGTCGAATCGACTGGCCCGGGCGTTATGGGGGGGCGTATGGCTGCTGCTGTTCCGACCCAGCCCACGAATCTTTCCCGCTTGGCGTAGGATCCTGCTCCGCTGTTTCGGCGCTCGCATCGGTCGGGGCGTTAGAGTGGACGCCTCGGCCAGGATCTGGGCGCCGTGGAACCTCGAGATGGGCTCTTATAGCTGCCTTGGTCCCCAGGTCGATTGCTATTCGGTCGATAGGATCCGCATCGGCGCATACGTGACAGTCAGCCAGTATAGTTTTCTATGTGCCGCAAGTCACGATCCCGAACTCGGCCGAAATGACCCTGACCACCGCTCCTATCGTCATCGGCGATCACGCTTGGATAGCGGCTGATGTGTTTATCGCTCCGGGCGTAACGGTCGGGGAGGGTGCGGCAATCGGCGCTCGCTCAAGCGTATTCAAGAACGTGCCGGAATGGATCATTGCAGTCGGAAGTCCAGCTCGCGAGATTCGCAAACGTGCGCGAGCCGTCGCTGACGGTGTGGCCGCATTGGTCCCTGGTAGCGGGAGACATCTCTTTCTCCGCCAACATAAAAGACAGAAATCTTTCTCCCCTTTGCCCCATTGTCCTCGACGAATCCGTTGGCGAATGATTCGAAAGGGTAGCGGGGGTTGGTGTGGCGTGGACGGTCTGGAGGCGGCCGGAACCGTCGACATGCGTCACCGCCGGGATCTGCGCCTGCTTTTTCGCCGATCTCGAAAATCTGAAACATGAGTAATTTTTCGTCTAACAATACTTGGAGATCTTGCTGAGGTTTCAAGAAGTCCGGTTTCGCCGCGTTGGGCGTATCCCGCCGCTGGCGAAGTCGATGATAGCCGTAGCGAGGCGTCCTTAGTCGCGAGATTTGGAAATCGGCCGGCTCCTCCGCAGAGTTACGTGTTGCTGTCAGTGCTCTGCAGCGCGGGAAGCTCGGTACCACTCGTGGGTCTGGCGTATCCCCGCCTCAAGGTCGATACGCGGACACCAGCCGAGTGCGGTCAATTTGGAGACGTCGAGAAGCTTGCGCGGGGTTCCGTCCGGCTTTGATGCATCGAAGATAAAATCCCCCTTGAAGCCAACGATATCGGCGATGAGCCTGGCAAGCTCGGCAATGGTCACATCCGTGCCGGTCCCGATATTGATCGGCTCCTCGTCCGACCAGGTTTTCAACAGGAAGACCACTGCGTCGGCTAAGTCGTCGACATGCAGGAACTCGCGGCGGGGGCGGCCGCTGCCCCAGATCTCCACCGTTTCTCGGCCGTCCCGCACAGCGGCATCGATCTTTGCGAGCAAGGCTGGCAAGACGTGGCTGGACGAGCAGGTCGAAATTGTCATTGGGGCCGTACAAGGTTCGTCGGCATCACCGACACAAAATCGCAGCCATGCTGCCGGCGGTAGGCCTGGCAGAGTTTAAGGCCGGCGATCTTGGCGATGGCATACCACTCGTTGGTTGGCTCGAGCGGGCCGGTCAGCAGGCACCTTTCCGGCATCGGCTGCGGCGCGAGGCGCGGATAGATGCAGGAGGAGCCGAGAAACAGCAGCTTCGCGACGCCGGTGCGACGCGACGCCTCGATCACATTGGTCGCGATCGCCAAGTTGTCATAAAGGAAATCGCCGGGATGGGTGTCGTTCTCATGAATACCGCCAACCCGCGCCGCGGCGAGCAGCACCGCCTCCGGCCGATGCTCATCGAACCAGCGATCGACTGCCGGCTGGTCGCGCAGATCAACGGCATCGCGGCCGACCGTCAGAATCCGGCATTCCTCCTGCGCCAGCCGGCGGATTAGCGCCGAACCGACCATCCCGCGATGGCCGGCGACGAATATGCGCCGTCCACCGAGCGGAAAGAGCGTCGGCGGTGCCATGCTCTCAGTCGCTTCCCGCCGTGGCGGCGCCTCGGGCCGGGTCGGCAAACCCGGCCTGGTTCACGGTCCGCTCGCGCCGCGCGAGGTCGATGTCGTGCCCGACCATCATCTCGACCAGCTCCGCGAAGGTAACCCGCGGCTCCCAGCCGAGAACGCCACGCGCCTTGGTCGCATCGCCGCGCAGCGCATCGACCTCTGTCGGCCGGAAATAGCGCCGATCGACCTCGACGTGGCGCCGCCAGTCGAGGCCAGCCGCCGCGAATGCGAGCTCGACGAAATCGCGCACGCTGTGCGCCTCCCCGGTGGCGATGATGTAGTCGTCGGGCCTCTCCTGCTGCAGCATCAGCCACATGGCCTCGACATAGTCGCCGGTAAAGCCCCAATCGCGCTGCGCTTCGAGATTTCCCAGATAGAGCTTGTCCTGAAGACCCTGGCTAATTCGGCCCACCGCCCGGGTCACCTTACGCGTAACGAAGGTCTCGCCGCGACGAGGACTCTCATGATTGAATAGAATACCATTGCAAATGAAAAGGCCATAAGCTTCGCGGTAGTTGACTGCAAACCAATGTGCCGCCACCTTGCTGACGCCATAGGGACTCCGTGGGTAAAACGGGGTCCTTTCGCTTTGCGGCGGCGGGGCGGCACCGAACATTTCCGATGAGCCGGCCTGGTAGTAGCGCACCGGGCGGCCGCCATGCAGGACATGGTCGCGCACCGCCTCGATCAGCCGCAGGGTCCCGATGGCGACGACCTCGGCGGTATATTCCGGGATGTCGAACGAGACCTTGACGTGGCTCTGGGCGCCGAGGTTATAGACCTCGTCGGGGTCAACTGTTTCGAGCACGCGGCGCAGTCCCGTACCGTCGGTCAGGTCGCCGTAGTGCAAGGTCAGCCTGGGGCCGCCGATATGGGGATCGTGGTAGAGATGATCGATGCGGTCGGTGTTGAAGAGGCTGGCGCGCCTCATCAGGCCGTGTACTTCGTAGCCTTTCGCGAGCAGGAACTCGGTAAGGTACGAGCCGTCCTGCCCGGTAACGCCAGTGATCAGTGCACGCTTTGCCATCTTTCCAGTCTATCGCAATCGATCGTTGCGTCATTCCATTGTCGGAACCAAATGCGTGACAAATGGGCCAAGTTTCCTTCCCGACTAAGGGATTACGCTCGCCGTCGTCGATCGCTTCGTCTATCACGACGCCATCTTCGAGACGAGTGTGGAAAGCCGCCACCCGGACGCGCTCGAACGGAGATAGCGTCCAGGCCGACTGCCGTTGGCCAGGAGAACACGTCGCTGAAGTTGCCGGCCGGATCGGAAGCCGGAACGGAAGGGACGGAGCATGGCCCGTTAATCTTGAACGCCGTTCCGGTTCCGTACAGGATCAATCCGCCCGCAACCTCAAACTCGGTGCGGGCGGCTGTTGGAGTCCGAGCAGTATCTCAACGTGCATCGCGGTGGCGCGTGATCACAAGCTGCGCCGAGCAACTTGCCGTCGAGCCGCCGTCGCTGCCCTCACAGGACCACGCCCAAGGGCCGCTGCCAGAGACCGATGAAGCCGTGCCTGCGCTGCAAAGGCCGGTGGTTGGTGCCCTGGTCAATTTCGTCCCGTTCGACCCGCCGCAGCTGCCGTTCGTTACGCGGCGGCGGCGCGACGGAAGCGGCTTCCAGATGGATTCCGGTGATAGCGCCATCCACGAACACGCGGTAAAAGCGAACGTCGGTCACGCCGCTTGGAAGCGGCGCAAGCAGGGTCGGCTGCTCTGTGCGTATCTGGTTAAGCGTAGCGGTCAGAAACGATGCGTCGGCGGTCCCCTGCTCGGGGAGTTCAGAGGTGGCCACAAGCGGCGGAGGGTTCGCGGTCGTCTGGCCGTTCAGGAACTCGGTGGTGGCCGCGGGGCTTGAGGTGTTGCTAAAGAACGTGGCGGACGGGCCGACCAACCCGAGACCCAGCACCCGCGCGTTCGAGCCGTTGCCGGTGATATCGATGTTGCCGTTCGTGTTGAGATTGAGGAGTGCAGCCGTGCCTTGGAAATTATTGAGGGAGATGGCGAGCTGGCGCTGCCGGGAAGATACAACGCCGAGCCGGCATAGGTGAAAGTGCTCGTCCCGGTGATATTGGCGACTTGGCTGCCGCCCGCGCCGGCGTCGTACCAGATATCCCGCACGGCAACATGCGCGCCGTTCGACACTCCATAGCTAATGTAGTTTCCGGCCGAGGCGCCGGCGAAGATGTTCGTCGCGCCGCCCTGCCAAAGACCTTGCGCGGCAGACGGTCCCCCCGTCACTTCGACGCTCGTCATACCAGTTGTTGAAGTCGTAATCGTGATAGAAGTCATGCAATTCGACGTTCGTATAGTCGAGTCCGTCGACAAAAAGGTTGGTATGAGACAATGCGAGGGTCGATTGTTCCATGAAGACGCGACTGCCGGGCTGGTCGGCATTGTCCACTTCGATGCCGTCGGCGGAATTGCGGTTGCCGTTCACCGAAAAATCACGCAAGGTCGCCTTGCTCGGGCCTTGAAGCCGCATCACCGGGCCGGTCCCCGTGCCGGTCCACGCGAGCTGCGAATAGTAGCCGTCGCCGATGATCTGCATGTCGCTTCCCGCGGGCACGACGAGCGTCGCGTTGATGCTGTACGAGCCGGGCTGGATGTGCACGACCGGCTTGACGGTTCCCGCGGCCGCGGCATTATTGATGGCTTGCTGGATTTGCGCGGCGGTCGAGCCGGGCGCCACTTCGAAGATTTGCCGATGGTTGTTCGGCGGCGTGCCCGGCAAGATGGGTGGACTCGGGTTGACCGTGCTTCGAGCGACGACCTGATCCTGAACCGAGTGGTAATGCCCGTTGGCATAGGTCGGCGACGAAACGGTAAAAGTGTTGCCCATCGAGAAGAGATCGGTGGGGCTCCATCCAGCCGCACGCACAACGGGGCCGCTCGTCACCCTGCTAGGCTTCGTATCGTGTTGTCGAGAAGAACCACCGGCCCCAAATTGCCGACAGCGATCGATATCGGATTCGCCGTGTCGAGGATCGTGTTGCCTTCAATCGTGATGTTGGCCGGATTGTTTGTGTCGCTGGCAACAATGAATTGATTGGATCCTATCGAATAATTATTGCGGAAATTGAAGACTCCCAGTGTTGCCGATCGCGATGTCGGATGAGGTCGAGTTTTGGAAGATGCTGTTGTAGACGTGGAAATTCCCGGCGCCCGGATTGTTGGTCACGCCCACAGCATCGTTCTGAAACAGAGAATACCAGATGAACATATCGAGGGCGTTGAAATTCTTCATCGCGACGCCGGCGACGGTATTGTTGATGAACTGGTCGCGCAGCATCGAGGTCTCGGCGCAGCCATAGCCTAGATTGCCGCAGCGAAGCCCTGTGCCGGCATTCTCGAACACGTCGTCGGCGTACTCGTTGCCGGTGTCGAAATAATTGCCCGACCCTACCCAGGACTGGTCGACAGCGACAGCTGCATTGCCTTGGCCATTGAAGGTCAGCCGGTCAAAGCGCGAATACGCGATCCCGTTGAGGTAGAGCATTGTGCCGCCGGAGGAGCCGGCCCAGATGATGGTCGTGTTGGAGGGGTCTTGGCCGATAATATTCACATATTTCTGACCGGCCAAACTCAGCGTCTGGCTGATGCGGTAAGTGCCGGCCGGGAAGTAGAGGGTCGGATTAATAGGGCCGAGGGCGTTGAGTGCCTTCTGGATGGCTGCTGTGTCGTCGGTGACGCCGTCCCCTGCGGCGCCGTAATTGGTCTTCACGTTCGCCCAGCTCGGGAATGGCCCGACGAATTCCTCATCTCCCATCGCATGAGCGGCGACGGGCAGGCTCGCCACCGCCGCGGCAAAGATCGCGTTGTACCAATTGTGCGCAAAGCTCGGCTTCACATTTCCTCACAGCTAAAACTGACCGCCACTCGCCGACGGAGCGGCTCGGCTATCGCGGCCCTGGTCTCGGGCCTCAACTGGTCGCGGGCGGTACTTCTGAAGAGGACGGGCGTGTTACCCAGAGAGTCGGAACCTGAGGAAAAGGCGGAATATCGTACACCTTGAAAATTGTTAAACGTGCTTAGACCTTTGGGAATTATGGTACTCGTGTCAAGCGCATAATACCGTAACCAGCATTAACTTTAATTGCTCGCCCGATGTACTGAGTTTAAGGCGCGGGTTTTGATACGGCCCGATAGCCGAAATAATTTTGGAGGCAGCGGGCTGTCCCTCTATCGGCTACGCGTTCCGGATCAGCTGACTTCGCGAAAACGCGAAAGCCGCACGCCCTTCTCCGAATCGGCGGTCGACCGTCCTTGCGACTACATCGCCCCGCCTGAGCAAACCATCTATCCTGACGACGCGGTCGTATGACTCGACGGCCAGGGAACAGGCAGAGAGCTATCCCCCGGCCGCCTTGGCCGCCATGAAATGGTTGCGGCGCTATCCGTGGTGATGGCGCTGGACGACAGTTACAGGGGCTTTGGCTGTAGCAGACCCGCCGGTCCCCGAACAGGTAATCGAATAGGTGGTGGTCACGCTGGGCGTAACTACGGCCGAGCCCGAAGTTCCCGACATAGTGAAATTGACTCCGTTGCAGGACGTCGCGTTGCTCGAACTCCAGGAAAGTGTCGACGAATTTCCGGCGTTTACTGATATGGGATTAGCCGAAAGTGAGGCGGTTGGCGCCGGCGGCGGCAGCGCGACGGAAGCGGCTTCCAGGTGAATGCCGCTATTGGCGTTATCCACGAACACGCGGTAAAAGCGAACGTCGGTCACGCCGCTCGGCAGCGGCGCAAGCAGGCTCGGTTGCTCTGTGCGTACTTGATTGAGCGTCGCCGTCAGAAACGCAGCGTTTGCCTCCCCCTGCTCGGGGAGTTCCGAGCTGGCCGCACCGGGCGGCGGGTTCGCGGTTGTTTGGCCATTCAGGAACTCGATGGTGGCCGCAGGGCTCGAAGCGTTGCTGAAGAAGGTGGCGGACGGGCCGACCAATCCGAGACCCAGCACCTGACCGGTCCCGCCGTTGCCGATGGTATCGATATCGCCGTTCGTGTTGAGATTGACGAGGGCAGCCGTGCCTTGGAAATTATTGAGGGAAAGGGCGAGTTGGCCACTGGCGGGCATGTTCACCGCCGAGCCGGCATAGGTGAAGGTGCTCGCCCCGGTGATATTGGCGACTTCGCCGCCGCCCGCGCCGTTGTCGTACCAGATATCCCGCACGCCGACATGCGCGCCGTTCGATACTCCATAGCTGATGTTGTTTCCGGCCGACGCGCCGGCGAAGATGTTCGTCGCGCCACCCTGCCACAGACCTTGTGCGGCAGACGGTCCCCCCGTCACGACCACGCTCGTCATACCAGTTGCTCAAGTCGTAATAGTGATAGAAGTCGTGCATTTCGACGTTGGTGTAGTCCAGCCCGTCGACAAACAGGTTGGTATGAGACCATGTAAGGGTCGATTGCTCCATGAAGACGCGACTGCCGGGCTGGTCGGCATTGTCCACTTCGATGCCGTCGGCGGTATTGCGGTTGCCGTTCACCGAAAAATCACGCAAGGTCGCCCTGCTGGGACCGAGAAGCCGCATCACCGGGCCGGTCCCCGCGCCGCTCCACGCGAGCTGAGAATTGTAGCCGTCACCGATGATCTGCAGGTCGCTACCCGCGGGCACGACGAGCGTCACGTTGATGCTGTACGAGCCGGGCTGGAGGTGCACAACGGGTTTGACGGTTCCCGCGGCCGCGGCGTTTTTAATCGCTTGCTGGATTTGCGCGGTTGTCGCGCCGGGCGCCACTTCGAAAATTTGTCGCTGGTTGTTCGGCGGCGTGCCCGGCAAGATCGGTGGGCTCGGATTGACTGTGCTTCGGGCGACGACCTGATCCTGAACCGAGTGGTAATGCCCGTTGGCAGAGGTTGGCGACGAAACGGTGAAAGTGTTGCCCATCGAGAAGAGATCGGTGGGGCTCCACCCGGCCGCACGCACAACGGGGCCGCTCGCTCCCGCCAGGCTTCGTATCGTATTGTCGAGCAGAACCACCGGCCCCAAATTGCCGACAGCGACCGATATCGGATTCGCCGTGTCGAGGATCGTGTTGCCTTCAATCGTAATATTGGCTGGATTATTCGTGGCCTCGCTCGGACCAAGAAAATAGCCACCCGACCCGCTGGAGTAATTATCTCGCAAATTGAAGGTTCCAGTATTACCTATCGTTACATCAGCGTTTATCGAGCCTTCAAAAATGCTGTTGAATACGTGGAAATTGCCGGCGCCGGGATTGTTGCTCACGCCCACAGCATCGTTCTGAAACAGAGAATACCAAATAAACATATCGAGGGCGTTGAAATTTTTTGTCGTGACGCCAACGACGGTATTTTTGATGAATTGGTCGCGCAGCATCGAGGTCTCGGCACAGCCATAGCCTAGGTTGCCGCAGCGAAGGCCTGTGCCGACATTCTCAAACACGTCGTCGGCGTACTCGTTACCGGTGTCGAAATAATTGCCCGACCCTACCCAGGACTGATCGACAGCGACACCTGCATTGCCTTGGCCATTGAAGGTCAGCCGGTCAAAGCGCGAATACGCGATCCCGTTTAGGTACAACATCGCGCCGCCGGAGGAGCCGGCCCAAATGATGGTCGTGTTGGCGGGATCTTGGCCGACGATGTTGACGTCTTGCTGACCGGCCAGGGTCAGCGTCTGGGTGATACGATAAGTGCCGGCCGGCAAGTAGAGGGTCGGATCAGTAGGCCCGAGCGCGTTTAGCGCCTTCTGGATGGCTGCTGTGTCATCGGTAACGCCGTCCCCGGCGGCGCCGTAAATGGTCTTCACGTTCGCCCAGCTCGCGAATGGCCCGACGAATTCCTCATCTCCCATCGCCTGAGCGGCGACGGGCAGGCTCGCCACCACCACGGCAAAGATCGCATTGTACCAGTTTTGCGCAAAACTCGGCTTCATCTCGTTCACCGTATAGGACTGAACCGCCCGTCATTACGGAATACGAGTGCTAAGGATAGATTACTCAATCAAAGAGTGCTGTTGCGCTACTGCATAACGGATCGCGACTGCTCGCTCGGTGCCGGTCTGTCCCCGGGCTGACCTGGCGTGGATCACCGCCACTGATATTGCGCCAGCAGCAAGAAAGCTCGTCGAGAGCTACAATTTGCTCTTTTTCAGCAACCGGCTCTCATGTTCGCTTCCGAGAGATGCTATGGGTCGGGCGGCGAGGAAATGGCAACTTCATCGTGATCAAAATTCCTGGTGCAGATCATAAATACATAATGCGATAGTTTAATAGCGGTGAGCTACGCGCGTTCGGAGTTTCCTCTATAGTCGCCGATCGAACATGGAGGGGCAAATGGGGCGGGTCGAGGGAAAGGTCGCGCTCGTTGCTGGTGCGGGCGGCGGGATCGGCGGAGCGGGCGCGCTCGGTCTCGGGCGTGAAGGCGCAGCGGTGGTCTGTGCCGATATCGATGCCGCTGCGGCCGAGGCGGCCGCTGCGCAAATTCGCACCGCCGGCGGCCGTGCTGCGGCGCTCGGCCTCGACGTGCGCGACCGCTCGGCGGTCGACGCCGCGGTCGCACGCGGCGGTGCGCGAATTCGGCAGGCTCGACGTGCTGCTCGACTGCGTGGGCGTCAGCCAGACCGCCGCTTTTCTCGACCTCGATCCCGCCGACTTGGGACCGCATCATCGCCGTCAATTTGACCGGGATGTTCCATTTGGGGCAGGCCGCAGCCCGGCAGATGGTGCGGCAGGGCGATGGCGGAAGCATCATCAATGTCACCTCGCAACTCGCCGAGGTCGCCCGCCCCGAGCGCGCCGCCTACGTCGCGTCGAAAGGCGGCGGCCGGTCGCTGACCCATGCGATGGCGCTCGAACTGGCGCCGCACGGCATCCGCGTCAATGCGATCGCCCCCGGCCCGACTTTGACCGGCCTCACCCGCGCCAGCTACGCCGACCCCGAACGGCGCCGCGCTACGATCGCGCAGATCCCGCTCGGCCGTTTGGGCGAGCCCGAGGACATCGTCGGGGCGATCCTCTTTCTGGCCTCCGACGAGGCTCGCTGGGTGACCGGCAGTACGGTGACCGTCGATGGCGGCTATCTGGTGATTTGAGGAGGGTACAGCGATGAAGGTCGGATTCATCGGAACCGGGACTATGGGGCAGCCGATGCTGGCCAACCTCGTCAAGAAGAGCTTCGAGGTCGTCGCCTTCGATGTCGTGCCGGGCGCGGTCGACGCTGCGGTAAGGATGGGTGCGGGGCGGGCAGGGTCGGCGGGCGAAGCGGCGGCGAATTGCGACCTCGTGATTACGATGCTGCCGTCCTCGGCCAATGTCGAGGCCGCCTATCTCGGCGAGGGCGGTATCGTCGAGAGCGCCCCCGCCGGGCGGCTCTGCGTCGACATGTCGACGATTGATCCCGGCACCTCGCAGCGGGTGGCGGCGCGCCTCAAGGAACGTGGCCTGAGGTTCCTCGACGCGCCGGTTTCGGGCGGGGTGGGCGGTGCCACGGCGGGCACATTGGCGATCATGGTCGGCGGCGATGCCGGCGATCTCGAAGAGGCGCGGCCGGCTCTCGCGGCGATGGGCGGCAACATCATCCACGTCGGCGCGGTCGGGGCCGGCGAAGTCGCCAAGCTGTGCAACAATTTGATCTCCGGGTCGGCCCTGATCGCGGTCGCCGAGGCGTTCCGCATCGGCGAGGCCTTCGGCGTCGATCCGCAGATATTGACTAACGTGATCGCCAAATCCTCGGGCGCCACCTGGGTCATGGAACACATGCATCCGGTCCCCGGCATCGTCGACAGCGCCGCTTCGAGCCGGCAATATGCCCCGGGCTTCATGACCGACCTGATGGCGAAGGACCTTGGTCTCGCCATCAGCGCCGCGCGCGAGAAGCGGGTCCCGGTCGCTGTCGCGCCGGCGGCGCATCAGCTCTATCGGCTCGCGTCATCTCACGGGCTCGGCCGAGAGGATTTCTCCGCGGTCTACAAATTCCTGAAGCCGTCGAACGACGACGCCCCGGTCTAGCCCGAGAGGCGCGCCCCCCTCGCCTACCCCGCCCGGCTGTTTTGCTGCCTCAAGGTGCAGAGGAGAAGCAAGCAATCAAACCCGCTGCAGTTTTGATTAAGAGCATCAGTCGGCCAGAGTGGGTTCCGCTTTAGGCCGCGCAGCAGAGCGGATGGCGCGGCGGGTGAGCAGCGCGAGCGGTATGCACAACAGCAGCATCAGTGCCCCGAGCACGAAAAAGCTTTCGCTCACCCCCCAATGGTCGGCGATTAGGCCCATCAGCGGCGGGATCACGATCGAGGTGAGCCGCTGTCCGGTCTGCCGCAGTCCGACAACCGCACCTTGCTGATGGCGGCCAACCGCTCTTGCCTGCACTGATAAGATGACGGGCTGGATGACGCCTTCCAGCCAGCCGCGGATCACCTGCGATAGCAGCAACAAGGCGAAGATCCCGCCCATCAACGGCGTCATCGCGATCAGCAGGATCGACAGCATCGTGCCGCTCAGCATTGTGCGCAGAGGATCGCCCAATCGCAATGCGCGCCCGGCAAAGAGCGAGCCGAAACCACTCGCAATCTCGGCCGCAGCGAAGAGGACGCCGATTATCGTGCCGACGAGCCCGATCTGCTTGAGATCGACGACATAGACCGAGGTCTGGATGCTGTACGTCGTATTGCGCATCGAGATGACCGCCATCGACACCGCGACGGCGGGGATCGCGACCAGCATGATCGAGCTCATATAGTCCGAGGCTCGGGGCAAGGCGTCGCGGGCGCGGAACCGCGCTCGTCCGGTTCCATCCGCTGGTCGCGCCCCAAATGGTCGCGTTCGAAAATCTCAGCCTCTGGTGTGCGCAGCAATGCAAAGGTCAATAGCGCGCCCCAAGCGGCGCCCAAGAGATAAGCCGGCCACGCCCCGCCGAAATCCCAAACCATGCCGGCGAGAATGGGCGCCGTCGTCGAGCCGAGCCGGGCAAAGAAGCTGAACTTGCCGATATAGCCGGCATCGCCCTCGGCGAGCTGGGCGATCAAGGTCTGCGCGCCGGACCACGCAAAGGAAACCGCGGCGCCGTTCACCAGCTGTAGCAGCAATAAGGCCCAGAACCCCGGCACGAGTGGAAATAGCGGCGCCAGAGCCATACCCGTCCAAACGAAGAACAAGGTGACCCGGCGCGTACCGAATCGGTCCATCAACACGCCGATGTGGATCGACAGAAATAAGGCAAGGATCGAGCGCGCCCCCACCAGGATGCCGATCTCGACCGCGTCGAACCCCAGCGACAGGCCATAGAGCGGGATCAGGAAGGTGAAGAAGTCGACATACCCCATGCTGAACGGCCCGGCGACATAGAGCGACGCGGGGGGCCTGGAGGGGGCGGTGTTCATCGGGTCGAGGTCCCGGTTCCGCCTGCCGGCACGATCATCAAATCGTCGTCGCGGGGTCCATCGCGCATTTCGGTCACAACTCCGGAATCGGCCGACAACATACCCCGCGGTGTGCCCGGCAGAAGATAAGGCGTCCCGCGGAGACAGACCCGCGGCCGGCGCAAACGGCTCGCCGTTGGGACCGACCATCTCAAACAGATCGCTGTGGGAACCCAGCCTGACGAACCGCAAAACGTCAGGCGCGGGCTTAGCATAAATCAGCAGGAGGTCGGGCCAGAGATGGCAGTCTCGGTAGCCCGACCAATTGCCCGACAAGGTATGGTCGCGGCTCCGAGGCGGTAGCGGGTGGTCGTTGACCAAAAGCTCGAGGACGTCAACTAGCCGCTCGTCAAGATCCCGGTAGCGGGATATCGCCTTCGCTCTCCGATAGTCACGTTTGAATGCGGTGGAGCGCTCAATCCTCCGCATTCAGATCGGTCATCAGGTCGGCCACGCCCTCGAATGACGTGCCCGCCCCCCGCTCGAGCTCTGCCATAGCAGCGCGAGTCTTCCCGTTCGGCACCTTGATCTCGAAAGGCAGAGTCCTCTCGGCCGCCACGCGAATCAACAGGAGCCGGATCGCGTCGGAAACCGATAGACCCATATCGGCGAGAACCTTGGCGGCCTTCTCCTTGACCTGCCCGTCGATGCGGGCGCGCACAACCGTGTCCGAGGCCATCGAACCGCTCCGTGATGTGGAAACTACAATGTGGCTACGCACCACCATTCCGTCTACCGGACTGCCTCGTTTCACGGCTTCGGCCGCGAGGATTTCTCCGCAGTCCACAAAATTCGTAAAGCCGTCGGGCGACAATGCCCGGTATAGCTCAAGGACGCCTTCCCGGCCGGGCCTGGCATCTCATGCTATCGCATCATGCGCCTAGCGAGGAGAATGCTTCTCATCCGAAGTCGCGGCTTTAGGCTACGCCAGTCAGCGGCAGCCGTTATATTTACACGCACCGGCAAATGCCGCGCCCGCTGAGCCTGCAACCTCGAGACCGGGAAGCCAAGGCTTACCAAATTTCACAATTCCTTGGCATGGTTCGGGAATTTGGCCTGAGGATCGAGCACCGACAATGATTCCCAAATATCATGTCAACTAGTCCTGGTCGGAGCCGGACGCCGCCTGGGTCGCCGATGTGCCGGACCTGCAATCATGTTCGGCTTTCGGCGACACCCCGGCCGAGGCGCTGGCCGAAATCGAGCAGGCGATCGAAGCCTGGCTCGCGGTGGCGCGCGAGGATGTCTGGTTATGGCTCCAACCGGTATCGCTGGTCTCGCAGGCAAATGTCTCTGACGGGTGGCAAGCGGAATTCGGCCTAACAAGCCGCAAGCAGAAGAGCGGTAGTCGCAATGCCTTCAGGCCGAGCAACGGGCGATTTCGACGCCCGCCATTACAATCTCCAGTAGATCAGAACTCTCGGTTGAAACACGGCAAAAATGTGTTGATTTTATGCTAAATTTTATGGTTTATACGCGACACTAACGATACTGAGCCTAAAACGCTGATCAGACGCTCAATAAAAAAAGCTCGAAGAAAGACGACCCGTCGAGAGATCGACGAGCAACAGGAGGAGTGGCGAGTATGAAACCAAAGGTTCCAACCGGCTTCACGCGCCGTCACTGACGACAGCGGCGGCAGTCATTGGATTAGCGCCAGCTGCATTTGTCCTGGCTAGTGGAGCACAAGCAGAGGATCCCCAAACTTTCTTTGTGCTCAATAATCCAGACGACCCGATGTTTAATCAGTTGCTTGCTATCAACAACGGGAATGTCATCGTCGGCTATTTCGGTGATGGCATGGCAGTTGCTAATAACGGCTATGTGCTGGTTCCGGCAAATCACTACGCAATAGACAACTTCACCAACGTCGCGAACTGCACAGCCCTGCCTTCGATGCCGTTTCCACCGTCTCCCTGTCCCACCCAGACACAGGCGATCGGGATCAACGAGGCCTCGGGCTTGGCCGGCGCGACGCCTTTCGCCGATATCGTCGGCTTTTACACTGATAACGCCACGCCACCGGTTACACACGGCTTCTTGGACTCTTTCGGCGTTCAATCAACAATCGACGACCCCAATGGTGTAAAAGGCATCAATACGCCATTGCAAAATCTGCTCGGCATCAATAACGCTTTGAGGGCAGCGGGGTTCTGGACGGATAATGCTCATAACGAGCATGGCTTCGTTGTCAAACTCACCGCTCTGCCGCCGCCCAACTCGGCGTTCGCAGAACTTACGCCGCAACAGGTATCTAACGATACGGGGGGCGCCGCCGTCGCGACCCAGACCAGCGACATCACTAATAACAACCTGGTGTGCGGCTTTTGGACCGATGTCAACGGTATCAATCACGGTTTCCAGGTGTTTTTTAATGCGGGAAACAACAAATTCAACGTGGTCGCACCCCTCACGCCCAAACCCCCGCTCGTGAATGTTAAAAGTCTTTCACCTTTCGGCTGCAATGACAACGGAGCAATCGTCGGATCTTTCACCGCCATCGATGGGACTGTGCATGGTTTTGTCTTCGACGGGATGACTTGGCACCAGTACGATGCCGCCGGTTCGTCACAAACACCCACCAAATTCGGCGTGGCGGGTACTACCATCAATGGGATCAACAATGCCGGTACTGTCGTCGGGTTTTTTGGCGATGGTGAGAACGTGAACGGGTTCGTGGACTTCGCGCCAGTTCAATGACCGAAAGGGGCTGGCCCGAATGTCGGGAAAGGGTCGACTGCGGCGGTTTGGGGGACGCCCGGTGAACGTCGGCTATATGGCCCATTGCTTGCGTTTGACCCTCCTGTCGGTGAACGGGTGAGCGGTCACCCAAACGCCGGGGCTCCGACTAATCGTCCGCCGCTGCGGGCAGCGGCTGGCGGCGCGGGGTGCGAACCAGCAGCAATAATGGCAATGAGGCGAGGATGACGATCAGCATTAAGGCGAAATCGTCGTTGTAGGCGATCATTGCGGCTTGGCGGGTGACTTCGTGATCGAGGGCGGCGATCCCTGACGGGTCGGTCAGGCTGAACGGCGCGGATAGGTACGGCCATTGGGCCAGCGGGTTGTCCGGGCGGAGGTGCTCCATCAGGCGGGAGTGGACGATCTGCGTGTTCTGGCTGAGCTCGGTTTCGAGGATCGCGATGCCGATGCTGCCGCCGACCATGCGCATCAGTGCGCGCAATGCGGTTCCCTGGGTCAGGATGTGATGCGGCAGGCCCGACAGCGCCAAAAGGTTGAGCGGCACAAAGGTGCAGCCGAGCCCAAAACACTGCGCGAAGCCGGCGAACAGGATCGGCCCGGACCCCATGTAGAGGGAATAGCCGGTCATCTGCCACAGCGAGGCCGCGGTCATCAGGAACCCGACCAGGATGAATAGCCGGTTGTCGACGCAGTTGATCATGCGGGCGACGATGAACATCGCCAGCATCGTGCCGAAGCCGCGCGGCGCCATCATCCACCCGGCGTCGAACACCAGGTAGTTCAGCAACACCTGCATCATCGACGGCAGTAGCGCCAGGGTGCCGGTGAGGATCATCCCGACCCCGAACATCAGCAGGCTGCCGGCGACAAAATTCGGGCTCTTCAACAGTTCGCGATTGAAGAACGAGCGTTCGCCGGCCGTCGCCGTATGGACCGCGAGCAGGTAGAAGCACAACCCCGCGACCGTTGCCTCGATCCAGATCTCGGTCGAGTGGAACCAGTCCTTGAGCTGCCCGCGGTCGAGCATCAATTGCAATGAGCCGACGCCCAGGCTCAGCATCGCAAAGCCGAAGCCGTCGAACGGGTCGCGCCGCATCGTGCGGGAGTGGCGGATGAAGACGAAGATGCCGAGCGCGCACAATGCGCCGACCGGCAGGTTGATGTAAAAGCACCAGCGCCAGCCGAAGTTTTCGGTCAGCCAGCCGCCCAATGTCGGGCCGATGATCGGCCCCATCATCGCGCCGGTGCTGAAGATCGCCATGGCGTAGCCGTGACGCTCGCGCGGATAGATCGCATACGCCCTGCAGGAGGCGATAGAGCACCACCTGCGTGAGACTTGTCGCGGCGCCGCACAGGGCCGAGGCAATCGTGAACCCGACGACCGAGGAGAAAGATGTATTTGACGCCAAAATGTCCGGCGAGCCAGCCGGTCAGCGGCATCATGATCGCCGAAGCGACGATGTAGGACGTCAGTCGAAGTCTTACCCTCCCCCCCGCCGGCCGGGGGGAGAGGGCGGGGTGAGGGGGGCCGAGGGGCCGATTGGCGCCGCCGCCGCCCACCTCACCCTCCAACCCTCCGGGTTGGGCCCCTCCCTCTCCCCCCTGAAGGGCGGAGAGGGGCTTTGTGCCGCTCCCGATACCGCGGGCCGCCGCCGCATGGTATAAGCGGCATCCAGCCGACGAGGAGGTTCGCGCATGAAGAACGGCATGGTGATCATCGACGCCGACGGGCACGCCGTCGATTACGAGCCGGTTTATCGCGAGAGGCTGCCGCAGCAATACCGAAACCGGGCGACGATCTATCCGGCCGACAATTTCGACCGCACGCAAAACGGCGCGCTGGCGGCCAAGCGGCCGCCGTCGCCGGCGCAGAACCTCGCCGACAACGCCCAGGAGGGGATCGATCTGCAGATCATCTACCCGACCGGCGGGTTGATGCTGACGCGGGTGCGCGAGCGCGATTATGCGATCGCGTTGTGCCGGGCCTACAACGACTGGCTCTACGATTGGTGCGCGATCGACCGCAAGCGGCTGAAGGCCGTCGCGCTCGTGCCGTTGCATGTCGGCACCAGGGCCGCCATCGACGAAATGGAGCGGGCCGTCTCGAAGCTCGGCAATGTCGGCGTGATGGTCAACACCTACGACCGCAGCCGCAATATCGCGCACCGCGATTTCTGGCCGTTCTATGAGGAATGCGCGCGCCAGGGCGTGCCGGTGGCGTTTCACGCCTCGGGCAGCGACACGATGGACCCGCTGTGCCATTTCGAGAATTTCCTGCAGATCCATACATTGTCGCATGCGCCGGAGCAGCTGATCGCGTGCACGGCGGTCCTCTACAGTGGGCTGCTCGAGAAATATCAGGATCTGCGCGTCGCGTTCCTCGAAGCCGGGATCGGCTGGGTCCCGTTCTGGATGGAGCACATGGACGAGGAATACGAGTTCCGAGCGTTCGACGCGCCGCTCTTGAAGGCCAAGCCGTCGGAATACATGACCTGCGGTCGGGTCTTCGTGTCCTGCGAGCCGGAAGAGAAGACCTTGCGCTACGTGCCCGAGTTCTTCCCGGCCGACAATATCCTGTTCGCCTCGGATTATCCGCATTGGGACGGCCAGTTCCCCGACGCCGTTTCGACGCTGGCCGATCGCACCGACATCGCGGACGCCCTGAAGCGCAAGATCTTCTTCGACAACCCGCAGCGCTTCTACGGAATTACAGTCGACCCCGCCGCCTTCGGCGCGGGCCATTAGGAGGAAGAGTACGATGCCGAAAATCCCGGCGGAGCGGCTGACCGAGATCGGCCGGGCATTGTTTGTGGCGGCGGGGACCCCGCCGGAGGAGGCCGAGATCGTCGTGCGGCACGTCGTCAACGCCAACCTCGCCGGCCATGACTCGCACGGCGTGATCCAGATCCCGACCTATATAGAGCGCATCAAAGTCGGTCACATCGTGCCGGGCGCACCCTGGAAAATCGTCCAGGAATCGCCGACCACCACGGTCGTCGACGGGCATTGGGGTTTCGGCTACGTCGTCAACGAGCGCGCCATGCGCCTGACGATCGAAAAGGCCGAGAAATCGAACGTGGCGGCGGCGACGGTGTTTCGCCAAGGCCATATCGGCCGGCTCGCGAGCTACACCCTGATGGCTGCGAAGACCGGCATGATCGGGCTGATCACCGCGGATTCCGGGCGCTCGCCCAAGGCAGTGGCGCCGTTTGGCGGGCGCGAGGCGCGGCTCGGCACCAACCCGATCTCGATCGCGATGCCGTCCGATCTCGAAGGGCCGCTCTACCTCGACATGGCCACCTCGGCGGCCGCGGCCGGCAAGATCGCGCTCTCGGTCGCGCGCGGCACGCCGGTGCCGCCGGGCTGGATCATCGACCGCGACGGCAGGCCGACGACCGACCCGAGCCAGCTGCGTCAGGGCGGGGCGCTGCTGCCGGTGGGCGGCACCGAAGGCTACAAGGGCTATGGCCTTTCGGTGATGGTCGAGATCCTCTGCGGTCTGTTGACCGGCCTCGGCTTTGGGGTCGAGCCGACCGGGCGGCATAATGACGGCTGCTTCATGGCCGTCTTCAAGGTCGACGCCTTCCGGCCGCTCGCCCAGTTCAAGAAGGAGATCGGCGAGTTCGTCCAATATTTAAAAGCGACAAAGCCGGCTGAAGGCAGCAGCGGCGTATACTATCCAGGCGAAATCGAGCACATCCGGGAAGAGGATCGCCGCAGTAACGGCGTCGAGATCGAGGACGCCACCTGGTACAAGCTGCGCACTTTGGCGGAGGGCTACGGGTTGGCCGACCAGCTCGGGTTCGCTGAAATCGAGTGAGCCCATTGGCTGTCGTTAGCTTAATGAAATCTGAGGAATCCAAAATGAAAGACCAAGTCGTTCTCATTACAGGAGCCCTAACAGGCATTGGCCGGGCGGCCGCATTCGCGTTCGCAAAAAAAGGCGCGCGCGTGGTTGTGTCCGGCCGGCGTGACGAGGCCGGCGAAGCGCTTGCACTCGAACTGAAAAAGCTCGGCGCCGAGGCCGTTTACATCCACGCAGATATTCGAAATGAAGAAGAAGTGAAGAACCTCGTGGCAAAGACGGTTTCACGGTTTGGCAAGCTGGACATCGCTGTGAACAATGCAGCCAGCGAAGGGCAAGTTGGGCCAATCACCGCTCAGACTGCGGAAACCGTTGCTGCAACGTTCGACACGAATGTCGTTGGTGTGTTGCTCAGCATGAAGCACGAAATCCTTGCGATGCAAGCCAACAGCGGCAAGACCAAGGGCAACATCATCAACATCTCGTCGATTTATGGTCACAAGGGAGCGGCATTTGCCTCCGTCTACGTTGCTGCTAAGCATGCGGTGGAAGGGATCACCAAATCTGCTGCTCTTGAACTCGCAAGCGATGGAATTCGTGTGAACTGCGTTTCTCCCGGCCCGACAGACACCGGAATGCTCGACTCGCTTCACTGGCACCGACGACAACAAGGCACGCCTGGTCGCGGAAGTTCCGCTTGGTCGACTTGGTCTTTCCGAAGAAGTCGCCGATGGAATCGTGTTCATTGCCTCGGACGAAGCCAGGTTTATCACCGGCCATAGCCTTAACGTTGACGGCGGTCACAGCGCCGCCTAAGTGTAGGTTAGGATCGCTCTGGCGAACTGCGCCATGCGCAGCTTGTCTCGCGGATCTCGATGTGAGCTTTCCCCAACTCTTTGGTTGGCCCTTTGCCCGTCTCATCCGGAACAACCCAGGGTCCGGTTTTGAATGCGTTCTGAACTGGTTGTAGAACCAACCTATGTAATCGTTGTGAGCCCGTAGCCTCGATCAGTGCCCTTTGCGGCACAACGGTCGATCCGATAAGTAAGCGCAAGTGCGTCTCTCACCCGATGCCGTTTCATTCCCAGCAGATTGCGCCAGAAGCCATATGCGATGTTGTCATTAAGATAAGCCGACGGATCACCGCGCGTAGATGCCGTCGGCTGCGTCCGGGTCTTGTGCCTCTTCGCTGGCATCTGGGTTAAATCCGAAAAGAGTGGCGGATCCCTGGCTTATCGAGTACAGTCCAGGTGGGGAGAGTTTGTGGAATAATTTAGGGGTCGGAGATGAGGGGGGTAGCGTTCGTTGTTCTCCTTGGCATCGTCGCTTGCGCCACGGGGAATGCCGTGACACCTGCGAAGGCTTCTTCCGAGCTGCGCGAGTGGCAGACTGCGGCCGGAAAGCCGCCTTCGAAAACCGAGTTTGCGGCAGTCGTCGCCGCCTGCGAAGACCGGGCAAAGACCGAGAACAAGACCGACCCGATCGAGGGCTGTCTCGCCGATTACGGGTTGCACCGCGTGCAGTAGCCGTTGCCGGCGAGAGCACTGAAGCTGAGCGGCGAGAACGACCGTCCTCCTGCCGCTATCCGTTGAAGTAGCAGGACGCCGCGAGCGTCGTAATCTTTAAACCCATCTCTCTGGCCGAGCCGCACGGCCCATATTTACAGCTAGCTCGGCCCGTGTGCCGCGGTTTGTCTTTATTGTGGGCCAGGTTGGCGGTCGATGTCGCGGGCAACATCGCGCGCGGCAGTTTTAGCATTGCGTTAATTCATTGGTGATAGGGAATTGGATTGAGGCACAAGCGCAATTTAGAAGGGCGCCGAACCGGCGCAGCCATGGATACCGCCGGTTACGCCGTAGAGGCTGGAATCGAAGCGGATCACTGGTGGTTCGCTGGCCGTCGCTTCCTATCTTCCCAGATCATCAGGCGCTTCAATCTTTCTCAGGATGCGGAGATCCTGGACGTCGGCACCGGAACAGGCGCCAATCTTCGACTGCTTCGAGAGCTCGGCTTTACTCGGGTGACCGGGGTTGACCAGAGCCCCGAGGCCATTCGGTTTTGTGCGGAGAAGGGCCTAGGCGAGGTGCGGTTAGGCGAAGTTTGCGCGCTACCACTTTCGGATGAGAGGTTCGATTTGATCCTCGCGACCGATGTAATTGAGCACGTGGAGGATGACGTCTCGGGTATGCGCGAAATCCGCCGCGTTCTCAAGAGGGGTCGCCCCCTGCTGTGACCGTTCCCGCATTTCCCCTGCTCTGGGGCTTCCAGGGACGAGGTCAGCCATCACAAGCGTCGTTACCGGCTCAGTCAGCTGCTGGAAAGGCTGCGAGCGGCAAATCTGTTGCTGCAGCACCATTTCTATTTTAACTATTTGCTATTTATTCCGATCCTGATTTGTCGGCGCCTAATGCACGTTCTGCATATCAGGATCGCCAGCGAGGGCCAGATCAACACGGCATGGCTCAACCGCGCGCGCGCTATGCTCTTCCGGTTCGACGTAAGAACCGCACCCCGACTTCGGCCACCATTTGGAGTCTCAGCCCTTGTGATTGCGACGCGAAATTAGAGGAGCAAACCGAACGCGTGCAATGGGCTCGATTACTCCGGCAACGGGGGGAGTCCGTAGCCCAGCTTTTTGCTGCTTTTGAATGGGCGGGTTACGCCACCACGCGTAATTTCGGTGATCTTGGGGACCGGCAATTCTATTGGATACGGCCGCTCTGTATCCAGTCGATCCGGACAGGCTGTTTTATTATTGACGTAGCTCAGTCCGACAAAATCCCGAAATCCAAGCTGCCACACCTTGAGCCGCCTTTCGCGCATTTCCGTGTCCTCCTCCCACACGGAATAGAACCAGCGGCGCATCAGATTGTGAAAGAACGGCTGCAGCCATAGCAAAATGCGCGGCACCTTCACGCGGCTCTCGACGGTTACACGACAACCCTGCCGTCCTAAATCTTCGAAGTGAAAATCCTGCTCCAGCAACAGCCCGAACGGGCCGAAATGGAAGGATCTCATCCACTTGTCGGATTTCAGATAGGAGAATTGAGTGGCCCACATCTTGATCGGGATGTAGGGCAGAGTGGCGCTCCTCTGCGAGAAACACCAATTATCCTCCTCGGCGAGCACCCGGACCTGATGGTAATGCTCGAAGTGAGTACCGACCACATGTTCGTGGTCAAAGTAGTTCCAGATGATGAGGCCTCGCGGGAATGTGACTTCTTCCGCAAATTTAGAGTAAAGCTCGGTCATCTGGTCTCGTGATTCTCCACCAGCTGCACAAATATAGTGGCGTCGTTGATCATCAATTTATATTCGCGAAGCTTGAATTTTGCAACGGATAAGCACTGTCCGGTATGGGCATCGTACTGCAGGTTATGCCAAAGGCAAGTAAACCTTCCATCTGCCAATTTATGATAACCGACCGGTCCGCCGAAATGTGGACAAATGTTGCTGTACGCCCGGACCACGCCGTTCCGGCGAAATACGAGGATGTCGTGATTGCCGACCCAGCGGGAGAATTGTCCGGCGCCCTCCAACTCTGAGACTACGCCGACTTTAACGAAACCAGTCTGGATCTTCATCTTTGTTGGTTGCCCCGCATTGGGCATCTAGGCTGATACCGAGCGAGCAGCTCGAGGCTTGCGCAGCACAATCCGCATCGCGTCGAAAAGATTGACGGGCAATCCTACCTTGCTCAGTGTTGTAAGCGTGGACCGGGGTGATTCGAGACCCGTCCAGCGGCCGATCAGCTGCACGATCAGCGATATCGGGACGCGTTTCCAGGGGTGGCAGACATGGCAGAGTTCGAGGCCTGCTGCCGCTGCCATTCTCGTTATGCTGTCGCGCGTGAAATACCACAAGTGTTGGGGCGGCGTCATGTTGCGCCAGCTTTTCCCGGCAATTCGGGCCACAGCGGAGGCAAAATCTGGGGTCGTTAATACCACGGCCCCGCCCGGTCTGAGGAATTCGCTGCACAGTTCAAGCGCAGCTTTTGGATCTTCCAGATGTTCGATGACATCGAGCATGACGGCGACATCGATGGGCCCTATCTCTTCCAGGATCGAGCGCGTAAGCCCACCAGTCCGAACATCGAGTCCCCGCTCCCTCGCGAATTCTGCCGCCTCGTCGGCGATCTCGACACCGTGAACCTGGTAATGATCTCTGGCTTCGAGCAGGAAGAACCCGTATGCGGCCCCGATTTCAATCAGGGTGCCCGACGGCACTAGTTGTCGAACGCGATCCAAAACGGTGCGAAACTCCGCTCTCAACACCTTCTCACTAGTTATGTAATCGGGGTAACCGCCTTCCGTGTTGCCGTTGAAAAAGTCCGCATCGTAATAGGTCTTAGGGTCGAAGCCGCCCTTTGTAGCGCTGCCCAGACCGCATTCCGTGCAGCGGAAAACGCTGCTGCTGCTTTTTTCCCAAAGGAAAGCATGTTCGGTTGGCCGGTCGCAGGCGAGACAGCTGCGTCGGGAGCGCTTTAGCGTCTCTACCCTCATCGCGGCCAAGATTAAGACGCCACCAGGGCAGCCGACTGCACTGCGGAATGTTCTTTGGCCTGACGACCCGCAACACAGAACAAGATATAAAGAGCCCAAAGTTTTTTGCCGTGATCGTTCCGGCCCGAGGCGTGCTCGCTGAGCAGATCTTCGATCCTCGAGCGGCTGAACCATCCCGCGACGGGGTTGCTGGTCGACATCAGCACGTCCCGGCACTGCGTCCAGAACAGCGTGCGGATCAGCCGCCCGATCGGCACGGCAAAGCCGTGCTTCTTGCGGTAGGCGATCCGGTCCGGCAGATAGCGGCAGGCAAGCCGCTTCAGAATGTATTTCTTCTCGCGGCCTCGCAGCTTCAACCGGGTCGGCAGCCGGCATGCGTATTCGGCCACAGCACGGCTCAAAAAGGGAGCGCGCACCTCGAGGCTGTTGAACATCGAAGCACGATCGGTTTTGGTCAGGATGTCATCGGGAAGGTAGGTCGTCAGAAACTGATAGGCCAAACGCTCGATCGGGCCGACATTGCCGGCTTCCGCGGCGCGGCTGTCGATTTCGCTGAACAAGCTGGCGAGGACCGCCTCCTCGGGCATCGCCGAAGGGCGCCACAGCGCCGCCATGCGGCTCGGGCCAAAAGGCGCCATCCACAACACAGACTGGCGGGCCGGCCCAGCACCAAAACCTTGCGCCAGTTGAGCCGTAAGGAAGCGGCGGTTCATATAGGCGTCATTGCCGGGCAGCGCGTCGATCATGCGCTCGAGCGATCTTCCGATCGCGGGCGGAATTAGCGCCATTGCTCCAGCGAAGCGCTGGACCATGAAATTCGGGTAACCGAGGAATAGTTCATCCGCGCCGTCGCCGCCGAGTGCGACCGTCATCAGGCCACGCGCCGCGCGGCAGACGAGGTAGGTGGGCAGCAGCGACAAATCCGCGAGAGGCTCGCCGAGCTTGTCAGTAACGCCATCGAATGCGGCGAGCAGATCCGCGTCGTCCAGCGGCACCACCTCGTGCCGGACCCCGACGTGGCGAGCGACCTCGACGGCATGAGGTGTTTCGTCGAAGCTGTCCCGGCCGACCCGGACACTGAAGGCGGTGAGATCGGGCGCCGCTTTCGCTGCCAATGCGGTGATCAGGCTGGAATCGAGGCCGCCCGACAGAAAGACCCCGACCGGCACATCGGCGATGACGCGCTCGCGAACCGAGGCCGTAAGCAGCTCGTCCAGCCGGTCGATCGCCCCTTCCTCGCGGTCAGTGGCGTGAGCGCCCGACTGCATCGAGGGCCGCCAATAGCGCTCGATCCGGATGTCGCCGTGCTTGGCCGTGAGGATGGATCCGGGTTCGAGCTTGGCTATGCCATGCCATCCCGACGCGGACCCGGGCAGGTATTCATATAGAAGAAACCGGTAGGCAGCATCCCTGTCGAGCGCCGCTTCTGCGAATGCAGGATGATATTGCAGCGCCGGGACTTCCGACGCGAAGACGATGTCTTCGCCGGCGATACCATAATAGAGCGGCTTTTCGCCGAACCGGTCGCGGACGAGGAAAAGGTCGCCGGTGGCCCCGTCGCGATAGGCAAAAGCGAACATTCCATCGAGCCGCTCGACGGCGCGCCGCACGCCTTCGCGACGGATGAGGTGGAAAAGGACTTCGGTATCGGAATGGTCGCGCAACGGCGTGCCGCGGCTCCTCAGTTCGGCGGCGAGGGCTCGATACCCGTATATTTCGCCATTGTAGATGAGGGCGTCGCCCGAGGTTTCGTCGACGCGCGGCTGCGCGCAGCCGTTGACGTCGATGATGGCCAGTCGCGTATGGCCCAGAGCAATGCCTCGGTCGACAAAAGTGCCATTCCCATCGGGTCCGCGATGGCCCAACGCGGCATTCATTCCGGCAAGGATATTGCGCGCATCGGGGCCCGGGTTGGTGAACCCGGCAATGCCGCACATCAGCCTACCACCTTCTCTCCACCGCGGTAGGGCGCGCGACGGCGGAATGCTGCGATACTCTTTCGATCTTGTAGGGCGGTTTGCCGCGCGTCTCGAAATAGATCCGGGTTAGGACTTCGGCGATGAGCCCGAGCAGGATGAACAACACCCCGGAAAGTCCGATCGTGGCGGCGAGCAGCGGCAGCGGCGTCTGGATCAAGGTTGTGCCATAGCCGAACTTCAACACCACGGCCCATCCGAACGCCAGAAACGCCAATCCCCAACATGCCAGACCAAGCTTACCGAAAAACTGCATCGGCCGGTCTAACGCCCGGTCGATGAAATATAAAATCACAAGGTCAAGAAACACTCGCGAAATTCGGCTGAACCCGTATTTCGATTTGCCGTGCAGCCGGGGATGGTGGGTGACAGGCAACTCGGTCACTCGCGCGCCCTCCCATGCCGCATAGATCGGGATGAAGCGGTGCATCTCGCCATAAAGACGCACATCCTCGATCACCTCGCGCCGGTACGCCTTGAGCGTGCACCCGTAATCATGGAGAGGCACGCCGAGCAAGGATGAGATCAGCCGGTTTGCCACCATCGATGGCAGCCGCCGAGAAAACCTGTCATCCCGGTCGATGCGCCAACCGGATACAACGTCAAAACCTTCGGAAACCTTGTTCAGTAGACGCGGGATATCGGCCGGATCGTTTTGACCGTCGGCGTCCATCGGGATGATCACATCGCCTGTGCAGTGCTGGAAGCCTGCCATCATCGCGGCTGTCTGGCCGTAATTGCGCCGGAGATGGAGGACCTGTATGCGCGCATCCGAAAGCGCCAACTCGTCGAGCACAGCGCTCGAACCATCTCTCGATCCGTCATCGATGAAGAAGATCTCCGCCGACTTTTCCAGCCCGCCCAAGACATCCGTCAGCTCCCGGTATAACGCCGGAAGAGCTTCTACTTCGTTGTAAACGGGAATGATAATTGAAATGTCCACGGCAATAACTAGCTTGTCGAACCCGTGAGGTCTGGCCGAGGGATATGTGCGCAGAGGGTCAACGGCGCGGCACCTATTCAAGTCAGAACGTGACCGGTGTTTGCCTGTTCGAAGGTCGCAAGTTTTTATCCATGTCGAACGGTTGTTCGGCGGTCGAGGCCCAACATCGCCGTATCCTCCCTTCCCGCTACGCAGCTGCTTGCGCGGCAACGGCAGAGCGATGCCCCTTCTGGTGGAAATAATTCGCGCGGTAGAATTCGAGCACCAAGTCACGATAGACGGCGGGCGGGTAACGTGGCGGATTTTCGGTTGTTGCGCAGGTGGGTGCGCACTCGATCACCGCATTCGGGTTGGGGCTATAGAAGTAGGCAATGGAGTACCGGTCTGTCCCCAACTCGTTGAGGACGCCGTGCGGGGTCGATAGAAAGCGATCGTTCGACCAGCGTCGCATGATATTGCCGAGATTGATCAGAAACGTCCCCGGGATGATCGGCGGAGCGAACCATTCGCCGGAGGGGAGCCTCACGGCGAGCCCGGGGACATCGGCGCGCGCCAGCGCGGTCATAAAGCTGTTGTCGGTGTGCGGCGCCTGGCCAAAGGTGTTGTCCTCGATGGTCTCCTGCGGCGAATAGTGCAGAAAGCGGAGAACGGCGTGGGCCTCGTCGGCAAAGAATGGCGCAAAGAAGTCGCCGGGCAGTCCAAGCGCCACGGCAAAGGCCGGCAGCATTCGGTTGCACATGGCGCCGAGGGCCTCGAAATACGCCATCATATCGGCGCGGATGCCGGGGAGCGCCGAGGGCCACTGGTTGCGGCCGCGCAACGGCTTGCCGGCGAGAACGTCGGGGTGCTCCGGTCCGCGGTCGTAGCTGACAAAAAAGCTCTCGTTGTGGTTGGGCTTTGTCGCCTTGTGCACGGTCGAGGCGCCTTGCACCGAGGTGTTGATCGGCAGATAGCCGATATTGTTTTCGTTCAGCTTGAGGGCGAGCTTTTGCTCGAGCGGCAAGGAGTGGAACCGGCGCGAGGCGGCAAAAGCCCGATCGATCACCTCGTCCCTAACGCCGTGGTTCAAGGCATAAAAGAAGCCGATGTTTTCACAGGCATGCGCGACCTCGGCAGCAGCACGTTCGAGCGCCCCCGGCGCGCCGGCGAAATAGAGCCCGTAATCGATTACCGGGATCTGACCGGCAGCCGCTTGATGATCCCTGACCCCGTGCTCTTTAAAAAGATGCATACCATTACTCCAGATCGCGTAATACACAAATATAGCCGTTGTCACTAGACTGCGCCACCCGCCTATAAAGGACTGTGGTACTAGCGGGGGCGCCAGGTGAAGACGGATGACATCGCGAAATTCCAGACCGAGCCGACAACCGCTCCCGCCACGCCGGCCAGCCACCAAGTGTGGCTCGAGGTGAACGCGTAGGAGGCGACGCCGACATTCGCAATCGCCCCGATCCCGCAGATCAGGTAAAAAACGATGAGGCCGCGCAGCAGTTTCAGCCCGCGCAGCCGCTGGTCGCGGTAAGTGAACTGATTGTTCAGGACAAAATTCGAGCTCATCGCCACCATTGTGGCAATGGCCTGGGACGCGGCGAACCCGAAGGCCAACGAGTTGAGAGAGACCCACAGCGTAGCGAGATGCACGACGAGGCCTAACCCGCCGATCAGGCCGAAAAGGGCAAAGCGCACGGGCACGAACCGGCCGACCAATTTATCGGCGAGCAGCATCCCGTATTCCCACGCGATCATCGTGTCGAGCTTGCTTTCGCCGTGCTGCCGCTCGCGGAAGCTATAAGGAAGTTCCCTGACCCTCGGCGGCTCGGGCGACGAGGCGAGAAGGTCGAGCAGGACCTTGAAACCCTGCCCGGACATGCGGCGCAGCGCGGCTTCGAATATTTCGCGGCGGCACATGAAAAACCCGCTCAGCGGATCGGCGACGTCAGCCTTGCAAACCATCCGCGCGAGGCGCGTCGCCGCCCCGCTTATCCGGACACGGCCGCGGCTCAATTCGCCAACCCCGCCGCCTGCGACATAGCGGCTGCCGATCACTACATCCGCAGCGCCGCTGTCGAGCACCTCCAACATTTGCGGCAGCAGCCTCTCGTCATGCTGCAGATCGGCATCCATGACCGCGACATAGGGCGAGGCGCAGGCGAGCACGCCTTCCATGCAAGCAGTCGCAAGGCCGCGCCGGCCGATCCGCTGCAGGCAGCGCACCCGCGGATTACGACGCGCGAGATCTCGGACGTGCTCGGCTGTCCCGTCGCGCGAGTCGTCATCGACAAAGATCACCTCCCATTCGGTATCCGACAAGGCTGCCGCCACCAAGGACAGCAACGGCTCGATGTTCTCGCGCTCGTTCAATGTCGGGACGATGATGCTCAGGACCGTCGTAACTGTTGTGGAGGGCAGGCCTTTCGGTTGCTCGTCAAGGATTGCGACATCATCCATCCGCTTCTCCACGACCGACCGGCTTGTCAAAGCGAGCGGCCGAGCAGTTTGATTTGCATCGAGGGCGCGACGCGCCCGCGCGGGACCTCGGCCTTGAGCCGATAAATGACCAGATCGGCCATATAGCCCTTTCCGTAATTGGCGGTCATCGGGATCCGCTCCACTTCGGAGAACTTGTCCGAACGAAGGGTTTCTTGCAGCGCTTTAACCGAGGCGAGGTCGTCGTGATAGCGCGTCTGAAAGACGACATACTGGACGTGCAGATTGTAAAGGGTGTCGGTCAGCTCATCCGGACTGATCTCGTTTTCCTTGAACCCGTGCTCGAGATAAACGGCAACATCGGTGAGCAAGATTTTGTCGAGACGGACGACCCCGAGATCCCGGCGCCCGGAATAAGCGCGCATCGCGTAGACAAAAGTGCCGTCGCGCGACCCCCAAAAGGCGACATTGGTCTCCGGCGGCGCCAGTTGCGCCACCGCTTCAGCGGCTCGCCGCATGCCGGCAACCGCAGGGACGGTGCTCGTAGTCAGCGTCATCGCCAACACCGCCCCGGAAAATACTAAAGACACGCCATACCGAAGACTGAACCTGGCCAGGGTTCTGTCGATCCCCAGCACCGCCGCAAGCGCCAGCGGGTAAGTGATGAAAAGGATGTGCCGCGGCTCTTTCACCGCAATCATCGAATAGAACGCATATCCGACGAGCAGCCAACTGCCAAGGAAAACGGTATCTGCACGCGGGAGCCGCAAGGTTGGCGCGAACGGCAATGCCAGCACGTAGAGGCATGCCAAGGCCAGAGTCGGCCACGAAATCACCGACGGCATGATGCGGGCGTAATAGATCAGCTCCGCGATGCTCCAACGGGACGCCGCCTCACCCGGGAGCCCCGCCGCTTGATCGAGATTGTAGCTGCCGAACGCAAAGAAGATGCCGACGAGCGGCAGCAGCAATACGCCACCCAGCGCAGCCGCTTGCAGCACTGCGCCCTCACGAAAAACGCGCCAGCCATAGGCGTATGCGAGCGAAATGGCGATTGGCACGACGAAGAAGATCGCGTTGTATTTGGTATAAGCTGCCGCCACGGTGCAGACTGCCGCAGCAGAGAGGGCCCACTTTTGCCCGCCTTTCAAATGGCGCAACAGGAATACCGCGGCCCAGACCAGGAAGGCGTATGCGGGGACGTCGAGCATGATCTGGCGGCCCCAGAAGGCCAGTTCCGGCGCGCCGATCAGCAATAGCGCCACGGCCAGCGCGGGAGGTGGGTCGAGCCATTGCCGCGACAGGCGAAAGGCTCCCCAAGCGAGAAGGAAAAGAAAGGCCAGCTCTGTCAGCAACGCCGACGCTTCGGAGACGCCCAAGACCGCATAGACAGCCGCTAGCACTCCATAAAATAATGGAGGGTAGAACAGGATCGTCAGCGCCGGCCACTGGCGATAATAGTCGTAGGCAAATTCGATCGGGTGGCGCCAAGGCAGCTGCTGGAGAAAATCGAGGACGAAAGCGCCGTTCAACGCGTGGCGCGATGCGTCCGGCCAATCGATGTCGCCGCGCTTTGGGAGGGCGAAATACATTCCCAGCGTAATCGCCAAGAGGAGAAAGAAATAGATCCGATCGTCGAGGGCGGCGCCTCGCCAGCTATACATGTTCAAGCGAAATACGCCGCGGCCGAGAGTCAAACCCAAACCTCGCCGTCCTCAATCAGCATTAGGATCAAGCCGGTCGCCAGCACCAGCGTGCCCATCAGCCGCAGATAGAAGCAGATAGAAAGAGCGCGCAGCATCAGCACATTCGTTAACAGAAACCGGTGGTACGCGCTGACGCTGCTTTCCCGACCCAGTGTCACGCCGTACACGAAAAGCACGAAATGGTCAATCGGCCGCATCATTCTTAACAGCAACTCGGACGTTTCGCGGTCGCAGCACTGCCTTTCGTAATCGTGCTATCATCCTCGACGTGCCGTGGTCCGGCGTTATCACTGGGAAATCGGATGGAGTGATGAGCTTGGTTTCCGTTGATCAGCGCGGCCCGGTAACAATTCTCGCCATCAACCGGCCGGAAAAGCTGAACGCGATCAGCAAACAGGTCGCACTCGACCTGCAATCGGCCTTTGCCGAGTTCGACCACTCGAACCAACGGGTCGCGATCTTAACGGGCGCCGGCGGCCGGGCCTTTTCGGCGGGAGCCGATGTGACCGACTTGCCCGAGCTGTGGCGATGCGTGCCGACGGTCGGCATCGAGACCGAAAAGCCGGTCATGCGGCCGTCGCAGGCTGGTGCATCGGCGGCGGTTTGGTGATGGCAATGATGTGCGACCTCATGGTCGCCGCCGAGAGCGCGAAATTCTCCTACCCGGAGGGCAAGGTCGGCATCACCCGGCGGAATGATCGCCGGCCTCGCGGCACGCATCCCGCACAAGATCGCGATGGAGCTGATGCTGCTCGGCGAGCCGATCGACGCCCGGCGCGCCTACGAGGTCGGCCTGGCAAACCGCGTTGTGCCCGACGGGACCGAGCTCGACGAGGCGATCGCAATGGCGCACAAGATCGTCGATCTCGCCCCATTGGCGCTCGCGACGATGAAGCGCTTCGTGACCGGCCATATCCTGCCGAAAGGCCCTTCCGAGCTGGCGGCCCGCTTCGCCGCCGATCTTGCCGCCCTGCGCAACAGCGAGGACGCCGCCGAAGGCGTGCAAGCCTTCAAGGAACGGCGTCGGCCGCGATACCAGGGACGATAAGAGGAACGCTATCTCGTCCTCTCAATCCGTGCCGGCAGCACTTACGTGCTCGGGGCGAAAGCCGAGGCCGATTAGGCGGGCGGGGACGCGCCGCAGAGACGGGACCCACCCCAAGAGCCGCACCGCGAATGGCGGCGACATTTTTGCGGTGCTCGCCAGCACGCGGCCGATCACCCGGTTCTGCAGGACGACCTGCAGCCGTTGCGTCGCGCGGGTTGGAAACTCGCGGCGGCGCTGCACCGCTTCGAGATCCCGCTGCGCAACCCGACCCTGGAGAAGGCGCGGGATAAGGATGTTTGCGGCAGCGACCGCGTCCTGGACGGCAAGGTTGATCCCAACGCCGCCGATTGGCGACATCGCGTGAGCAGCGTCGCCGATGCACAACAGCCCGGGCCGGTGCCATACGCGCAACCGATCGACTGATACGCTCAACAGCTTGACACCCGACCAGTCGTTTAGCTCCTCGACCCGGTCGCGCAGATAGGGAGCGAGGCCCGCGATCTCTTGCCGCAGAGCCGGCAAGCCACGAGCACGGATCTCGTCGAACCCGCCTTTCGCTATCACGAAGGCGCATTGCCAGTAGTCTTCGCGGTTGAGCATCACAAAGATGCGGCCGGTGTCGACCCGCCCTAAGGTCTGCCCCGGATCGCCCGAACGGCGTGACAGCCGCATCCACAACACGTCCATCGGCGCACCGAGATCGATGACATCGAGACCAGCCCGTTCGCGCAGCGTGGAGTGGCGTCCGTCGGCGGCGACGACAAGATCCGCCTTCACCCTGATCTCTCCGCCGGGGGTCGTCGCCAGCAATCCGGTCACGAGCCTATTCTCGACCGTAAGATCGCGAGCCTCGGCCTCCATCTTCAGCTGGAAGGCCGGAAATCGCTTGCCCTGGTCGGCCAGGAAGTCGAGGAAATCCCATTGCGGCATAAAGGCGATGAACCGGCAATGGGTTGGTAAATGCGTGAAGTCCGCTACTTCGACGAAGTCGTCTCCGATCTGCGCCCCGAGGGTGCGGACTTCCTGGTGCGGGCGCCGCAGGAACTCGTCGAGCAGACCCAGTTCGTACATGACCTCGAGCGTCGAGGGGTGGATCGTATCCCCTCGGAAGTCGCGCAGGAAATCGGCATGTTTTTCAAGGACGAGAACAGAGATTCCGGCTCGGGCAAGCAGGAAACCGAGCATCATGCCGGCAGGGCCGCCGCCGGCGATGCAGCAGCGGACCGAAACCTCGGGATCCATGACGATATCTCCTGCCTACCTCGCCCACACGCTGCGCCGGACCCGACCGGATACGGGCCCGGTGGAGCGGGCATCGCATGTTAGATAGGAGGAAGCGACGGAAAGTGGACCATCTGGGCTGATTTGAGCTTTTCCAGCCGCGCCGTCTCCTGTGCCGCGATGTAATCGCGGTAAGCCGCGCGGTCAGCGTCGGCCACTGTGGCCTGGGTCGGAACAGCACATACGGTCGGGCAGCGCGTCACCTCTTTGGTGCTCAAATAGGCGGCAACCGCTGCTTCATAATCGGCCTTTGACATCGCGTCTTCCTCGTTGGGGGAACGGTGCCCCTCAGATAGCGCGCGGCGGGTTAATGACGGGTTTAGAGCAATACCTCTAAAAAAGTTTTAGAAAAGCCGGCGAACTCCCCACAACTCGGCTAGCGTTTCGCGCGTTTCTCGACGATATATGCGAGGTGGGGGGATTAGCCGGGCGAGGTTGGACCTTGGTCCATCCGGGTTACACAGTGCGATTTTGGGGCGTGCGGGGCAGTATAGCCTGCCCTGGGCCCGATACCGTCAGGTATGGCGGCAACACCTCTTGCGTAGAGATCCGCTGCGGGGACCACCTGATGGTCTTCGACGGTGGGACCGGCATCCGCTTGCTGGGCAATGAGCTGATGGCCGCCGGCGAGCCCGCCGAGCTCGATCTCTTCTATAGCCACACCCATTTCGACCACATCTGCGGATTGCCGTTTTTTGCGCCGTGCTATGACAAGCGCAGCCACATGCGCATCTGGGCCGGGCATCTGAACGGCAATAAGGGCATCGAGGCGGTCCTCAACAACATGATGATTGCGCCGCTGTTCCCGATCCCGATGGGCATCTTCACCGCCAAGATGGAGTTCACCGATTTTGCCGCCGGCGATGTGTTGACGCCCCATGCGGGAATCCGCCTTCGCACGGGGCCGCTCAACCATCCGAACGGCGCCACCGGTTATCGCGTCGAGTATGCCGGAAAAGTGGTGGCCTATATCACCGATACCGAACACCGGCCGGGCGAACTCGACCCCCATGTCCTTGCGCTCATCAAGGGGGCCGAGGTGATGATCTACGACGCCTCTTATACCGATGCCGAATTTCCCGCCCACAAGCATTGGGGTCACTCGACCTGGCAGCAGGGCGTGCGCCTCGCCGATGCGGCGGAGGTGAAGACCCTCGTCCTTTTTCACCACGATCCTGGCCACGACGACGACTTCATGGACAAGGTCGCCGCAGAGGCCGCCGCAGCCCGGCCCGGCACCGTCGTGGCCCAGGAGGGCCTCGTACTGCGGCCGTGACAAGCTGCTGATTACAGCATCCCGAGTTCGAGCCGGGCTTCTTCGCTCATCCGCTCGGGTCCCCAAGGGGGTGTCCAGACCAGCTTGACGCGAACGTCGGTGACGCCGGGCACGGTGCGGATCGCGGTCTCGACTTCTCCGGGCATGCTGGCGGCCACCGGACATGCCGGCGTCGTCAAGGTCATTTCGACAAAGACGATGCCGCCTTTCTTGACGATCAGCTCGTAGATCAGGCCGAGTTCGACGAGATCCATCGGGATCTCCGGATCCCGGACCGTCTTTAGCGCCTCCAGCACCGGAGCCATCAGCGCCGGGTCGTCCTCGCCGCCCTCCGGGCGCTCCACATGGGGTCGCTCGACGTCGTCGGAGGCAGCGGGCGGGTTCGCATCGAAGTCGAACGGATCGCGGTCCATCGTTGTTACTCCGTCTTGCCTACTCCGTTTTGACCGTCGCGCCCGGGCTCTTCAGCGCCGCTTCGAGCGCGTGCCACGACAACGTCGCGCATTTGACGCGGGCCGGGTAGGCTTTGACCCCGGTCAAAGGCTCGAGCCGCTCCATCTCCTCGGCCAACGGCTCCGGCAGGTCGGGTCCCGGGTCGCCGCCGGTCGCGCGCGCGTGGAATTGCGCGAATAGAGCACGGGCCTCGGCGACGGTCTTGCCCCTCAACACCTCGGTCATCAACGATGCCGCCGCGGTAGAAATCGCACAGCCGCGCCCCTGAAAGCTGACATCGTCAATTCGGTCGCCGTCGAGGCTCAGGTAGACCGTCACCCGGTCGCCGCACAACGGGTTGTAGCCTTGTGCGAAATGCGTCGGATGCTCGATCGCCCGGAAATTCCGCGGGTGACGGCCGTGGTCGAGGATGATGTCCTGATAGAGCTCGCGCAGATCCATCATCGCAGGAACATCTCCCGGGCTGATCCGAGCGCATCAGCCAACCGATCTATGTCGCTCTCGTCGTTGTAAACGCCGAGCGAGGCGCGGGTAGTCGCCGCGAGGCCCAGCTTCTCGACGAGCGGCTGCGCGCAATGATGCCCGGCGCGCACTGCCACCTGATGCTGATCGAGCACCTGGGCGAGGTCATGCGGATGCACGCCTTCCAGGTCGAACGAGAGAATGCCGAGCCGGCGCTGGCCCGCCTCGACCAGGCGCAGATCCGGAATGCGCGACAGCCGGTCGACGCCGTAGCCGGTCAGCGCCTCCTCGTGTTCGAGGATGTTGTCGCGCCCGAGCTCCTCGATGAAGTCGATCGCCGTGCCGAGCCCGATCGCACCCGAAATATCCGGGGTGCCGGCTTCGAAGCGATGCGGCGGATCCTGGAACTCGCTCTTTTCGAAGGTAACGTTGAGGATCATCTCGCCGCCGCCTTGCCAGGGCGGCATCGCCGAGAGCAGCTCGTAGCGCCCGTAAAGCACGCCGATACCGGTCGGCCCGTAGGTCTTATGGCCGGAAAACACATAGAAATCGCAATCGAGGGCCTGGACATCGACCGAGAGCCGGGGCGCCGCCTGGCAGCCGTCGATCAGCACCTTCGCGCCGTGCCGGTGGGCGAGCCGGGTCACCGTCTCGATCGGAACGAGCGCACCCGTCGCATTGGCGAGATGGGTCATCGCGACAAGCCGGGTTCGCGGCGACAGAAGCGCCTCGAAGGCAGCCAGGTCCAAACCCCCGGTCGCGTCGATCGGCGCCACCACCAGCCGGATGCCGATGCGGTCGCGCAACAACTGCCACGGTACGATGTTGGAGTGGTGCTCGAGCTCGCTGATCAATATCTCGTCGCCGGCTTTGAGGAAGGTTGCGCCCCAGCTCTGCGCGACGAGGTTGATGCCCTCGGTCGCGCCGCGCACGAAGACGATCTCGCGCAAATCGGCGGCGTTCAGAAACGCCCGCATCTTCTCGCGAGCCTCCTCGAACAGCTCGGTCGAGCGGGCGCTCAGCCGATAAACGCCGCGATGCACATTGGCATAATCGGTGCTGTAGTAATTCGAGATCCGGTCGATGACGGAGCGCGGTTTCTGCGCGCTGGCGCCGCTGTCGAGAAACACGAGACCTGGATTGCTCGCGAAAATCGGGAATTCGCGCTTCAACACTTGCGGGTCAAACCCCCACCCTACCCCTCCCCCGCTTGCAGGGGAGGGAGGAGTGGGGGCTCCGGGATAGACGCTCCGCAAACTCGCCCCGCTCATGCCTAATCCTCCAATGTCGCCAGGCGCCGGACGAGGCGCGCGTGCAGGTGCGCTCGCAGCGCGGCCTGCTCGACCAGCTCGACCGCCTCTCGGGCGAAAGCCTCGATCAGCATTCGGCGCGCCTCGTCGCTTGGGATGCCGCGGGCGCGCAGGTAAAAAAGGGCCGCTTCGTCGAGATCGCCGACGGTGGCGCCATGGCTGCATTTGACGTCGTCGGCATAGATTTCGAGCTCGGGCTTCGTGTCGATCGCCGCGCGCGGGCCGAGCACCAGGTTGCGGCTGAGCTGATGGGCGTCGACCTTCTGAGCGCCGGGGCGCACGGTGATGCGGCCCTGAAAGGCGCCGTGGGCCCGCCCCGCGGCTACCCCTTTGAAGGTTTCGCGGGTCTCACCGCCCGGCGCCATATGATCCACCGCCGTCAGAATGTTGGCTTCCTGACGGCCCGACAGCAGAAAGGCGCCGTTGAGATCGCAGCGGCTCCTTTCGCCCTCGCTGCGCACAGTCACATCGTGCCGCACCGTCCGGCCGCCCAGCAATAGGACAAAGCTGGAAAGCCGAGAGGCCGCATCCAGGGCCGCCAGCGTCTCGCCAAAATGCAGCGCTTCCGCGCCTTCCTCGACGAGCGTAATTCGGGCGAGCTCGGAGCGGGTGCCGAGTCGGAGTTCGACCACATCGTTGCGCCAGTACTCGCCGGCGCCGGCATAGATCTCGACGAGCGTGGCACGGCTGTCTAGACCGGCGACTACGAGGCTGCGCGTGTGCAGCGAGCTGGCGGTGTTGTCATCGGACAGATGGACGATCTCGACCGGCCGCTCCAGGGCAACACCGGGTGCCACATCGAGCACAAAGCCATCGGCGAAAAAAGCTCCATTGAGCGATGCGAAAGGCCGGTCCTGCGGTTGCGGCTCGAACCCGGCGCGTACCAGATCCGGCCGCTCGGTGATGGCCGCCGCCATCGGCCCGAGCCACACGCCCGAAGGAAGCCGATCGAGCCGAGACAGCTCCGGGGCAAACCGGCCATCGACGAGCACGAGTCTATGTGTCGGTTCGGCCAATCCGATTTCCGTGAGCTGCTCGTGCACCGCGGATGTGACGACCGCGGTCCCACTCCCGACCGGCAACATCGGCCGTTGCTCGAGCCGATGCAGATCGAGATAACGCCAAGCCTCGCTGCGCCGAGACGGAAACCCCAGCTCGGCGAAGCGAGCGAGACTTCGGCTGCGATAACCCGCGAGCCAGTCCGGATCATCCCTGTGGCGGGTATGCCCGAACGTTTCGAGATAAGGTCGCGCCTCAGGCTTGACCGGGAAATCGACGACGGCGCTCATCGGGGTTGTTCCGGTTTCCTCACGCCGCGTCTTCGACGACGCCGTAACCGCGCCGCTCGAGCTCCAAGGCGAGGCTCTTGTCGCCCGACTGGACGATGCGGCCGCCTTGCAGCACGTGCACCCGGTCCGGCTCGACATAGTCGAGCAGCCGCTGATAGTGGGTGATCAAGACGATCGCGCGGTCGGGCGAGCGCTGCTGATTGACCCCGCGCGCCACCATTTTCAGCGCGTCGATATCGAGACCGCTGTCGGTCTCGTCGAGAATGGCGAGGCGAGGTTCTAGCATCGCCATTTGAAAGATTTCGTTGCGCTTCTTCTCGCCGCCCGAAAAACCGACATTGACGGCGCGCTGCAACAGATCCTCGCCGATGTCCAAAAGCTTGAGCTTGGCGCGGACGATCTTGAGAAATTGACCCGCGTCGATTTCGGGCTCACCGCGGTGGCGGTGCTGCGCGTTGATCGCGGTGCGCAGGAAATACATGTTGTTAACACCGGGGATCTCGACCGGGTATTGGAAGGCGAGAAACAAGCCTTCACGCGCCCTCTCATCGGCCTCCATCGCGAGCAGGTCGCGGCCGAGATAGGTCACCGTGCCTTCGGTTACCTCATACCCGTCGCGGCCGGCGAGCACCGCGGCGAGCGTGCTCTTGCCCGAGCCGTTCGGACCCATGATCGCGTGCACCTCGCCGGCGCCGACCGCGAGATCGATGCCCTTCAGGATCTCGCGGCCATCCACAAGCCGCACATGCAGGTTTTTGATTTCGAGCATCAGTTCGAGCTAACCCTTGTTTCGATTTTGATCCTGAGCCAAACGAATTTGAGCACCGGTTCAGAATCCCGTTCCATTCAGTTGTCTGCTTAGGTACACCGCATATTGGTCCGTCATCCCTGACACGAAATCCGTCACTCTCATAAGAGATAAATAAAGATCGTCGCTCTCTCCCGGAGCGTCCTCGCCCAGCAGTTCATAGGCTCGCACGGCTTTGAAGGATGGACGACGCTTTCTGTGTTCTACGACCGCATCGCAGAAAGCAGTCAAAAGGACATCTACTATTGAGTATGCGCCGATCTCGATTTGAGCTTTCCTTGAATGAGTAAAGATTCGTTTTTCGGCGACGGACTTTGCTGTTTTCAAAATTTCTTGAGCTTTGTCTTCAAAGTCGTTGACAAGCTCCTTTTTGAAAGTGCCACTTAGGATCTCCGCCTCCCTCCCTTCGAATGCAGATACAGTTTGGCGGATGAGATACTCAAACAATTTCCCCCGGACAAATGATGTTCGACGTTGGGTATTTTTTGCCGGTATTTCGTCGTACTCGCCCTTCTCTGTTTCGCTCAGACCAGCGTTCAACGCGTCCTCTAGCTCAGCGAAGTTCAATATTCCGATTTCAACCGCATCTTCTAGGTCATGTATGCGATAGCAGATATCATCTGCACATTCGACAAGGTAAACGAGAGGGTGACGAACCCATAACCCGGAATCGAGCTTAAGCAATCCAAGCTCGTCGGCAATTTGCCCCATAATCTGCATTTCTGAATTGAAAAATCCAAACTTCTTCCGATCAGGAGATCCAAATCTCTTGGCTGACGACCAAGGATATTTTATGAACGCTCCAAGAGTTGCGAATGTCTGCCGTAACCCGCCATCGAATGCGTAGCCCTCCAGTTGCGTCAACACGCGAAGTCCTTGCGCATTTCCCTCGAAATACTCAACGTCGAGCTTCTCTTCAGGAGCCAAGTCGCTGAGATATTCCTGGTGTTTCTGAAACCAGGCACTGATCGCGGCTTCTCCGGCGTGACCAAAGGGTGGATTGCCGATATCGTGTGCGAGACAAGCAGCTTGCACGATAGACCCGACGTCTTCTGGTCGAACCTCGTTCGGTAATTTGCCGCTCCGGGCGAGGCTGCTTCCGACCCGGGTGCCTAGCGTTCTACCAACGCTCGCTACTTCTAGCGTGTGCGTTAGGCGGGTGTGTACATGATCATTGCCTGGAATCGGATGAACTTGCGTCTTTCCTTGCAGCCGGCGAAACGCACGAGAGAAGATCACCCGATCATAGTCTTTCTGAAACTGTGATCGACCGTCCTCAGGCAGACAGATTTTGTCGTCGCGCAACCTCTTACTGGACAGCAATCGGCTCCACTCCATAGCCATTGAATACTCCTCGGCCTTTAAGGCGCTATGAAAAAAAATACATAATGCTCAGTAAAGTATTAGCTAGCCCACGCTGCCTTCGAGGCTCACGGCGAGCAGCTTTTGCGCTTCGACCGCGAATTCCATCGGCAGCTCTTTCAGCACTTCCTTGCAGAAGCCGTTGACGATCAGCGACACTGCGTCCTCAGTGCTGAGCCCGCGCTGCCGGCAATAGAACAGCTGGTCATCGCTGATCTTCGAGGTCGTCGCCTCGTGCTCGACCCGGGCCGAGGGATTGCGCACCTCGATATAGGGCACCGTGTGCGCGCCGCAGCGGTCGCCGATCAGCAGCGAGTCGCATTGCGTGTGGTTGCGCGCGCCCCGCGCCCTCGGCTGCACGCGCACCAGACCGCGATAGGTGTTTTGTCCGCGGCCGGCGGAGATGCCCTTTGACAAAATCGTCGAACGCGTGTCCTTGCCGATATGGATCATCTTGGTCCCGGTATCGGCCTGCTGGCGATTGTTGGTGATCGCGACCGAGTAGAACTCGCCGACCGAGTGGTCGCCTTCGAGGACGCAGCTCGGGTATTTCCAGGTGATCGCCGAGCCGGTCTCGACCTGGGTCCACGAGATCTTGGAGCGCGCGCCGCGGCAGGCGCCGCGCTTGGTCACGAAATTGTAGATGCCGCCGCGCCCCTCGGCATCGCCGGGGTACCAGTTCTGCACGGTCGAATATTTGATCTGCGCGTCCTCATGCGCGATCAGCTCGACGACCGCCGCGTGGAGCTGGTTCTCGTCCCGTTGCGGCGCGGTGCAGCCTTCGAGATAGCTGACATAGGCGCCGGCATCGGCGATCAGCAGCGTGCGTTCGAACTGCCCGGTCTTCGCCGCATTGATCCGGAAGTAGGTGCTGAGCTCCATCGGGCAGCGCACGCCGGGCGGGATATAGGCGAAGGAGCCGTCGCTAAAGACGGCCGAGTTCAGCGCCGCAAAAAAGTTGTCGTTTTGCGGCACAACGGTGCCGAGATATTTGCGGACGAGATCGGCGTGCTCGCGCACCGCCTCGCCCATCGAGCAGAAGATGATGCCGAGCTTCGAGAGCTCCTCCTTGAACGTCGTCGCCACCGAGATGCTGTCGAACACCGCGTCGACCGCTACCCCGGCGAGCGCCTCGCGCTCACGCAGCGGGATGCCGAGCTTCTCGTAAGTGCGCAGCAGTTCCGGATCGACCTCGTCGAGCGATTTCGGCCCGGTATTCTGCTTCGGCGCGGAATAGTAGGTGGCGGCCTGATAATCGATCGGCGCGAGATTGAGCTTGGCCCAATCGGGCTGCGTCATCTTCCGCCACGCGCGGAACGCCGCGAGCCGCCATTCGAGCAGCCATTCCGGCTCGTCTTTCTTGGCGGAAATGAAGCGGACCGTGTCTTCGGTGAGACCCGGCGGCGCCTCTCGGCCTCGATATCGGTGACGAAGCCGTATTTGTAGCCCTCTTGCGAGAGCGAGCGGACGGTCTGCAAGGTTTCGGTGGAGGCTGTCATGCGGAATATCTGGGCTCGTCAGGTTGTGACGGACTGGGTGACGGAGGAATTCGGGGCACGAACGCGGCCGGGGTCAGCATGGCATCGAGCGAAACCGCCGACAGCGCCTCCCCCACCGCCCGATTGATTGCCGCCCAATGCGGCCGGGTCGGGCAGTAGGTGGTGCGCGCGCATTCGTCGACATGGACCGAGCACTGGGTCAGCCCGATATCGCCGTCGATCGCGGCCACGACCTCGGCTACCGAAATCGATGTCGCGCTGCGCGCCAGACGATATCCGCCGCCGGCGCCCCGCGCCGCCGTGACGAGGCCGGCATGCGCCAATGCCTTCAGGACTTTCGCGACGGTGGCCTGCGGCAGCCGGGTCTCGGTCGCCACCGTCCCGGCGGTAAGCTGCCGGTCGGGGTGGGCGGCCAGGTGAGTGGCGACGATGACGCCGTAATCGGCGAGCTTGCTGAGGATGATCATCGTTGGCGCGGGCCTGATCCCGACCTAATTCGGACCGATTTGGTCCGTTAATAGATCGTCGCTCGATGCGCCCCGGTCAAGGCCGAAACGACGAGGCATCTGGTGCCTGGCCGTGACAAGCCGGATCAACCACGGAGCGCTTGCTCTGCTCCAGCGCCAATACCACCTGATCCTCATCCCAGAGAGACCGCACCTTGCTCGATGAAGATCCTTGTCGTCGAAGACGATCGTGAGACTGCGACCTACTTGATCAAGGGTCTGAGCGAGAGCGGCTATACCGTCGATTGCGCCGGTGACGGACGCGAAGGTCTGTTTCTCGCGACTTCCGGCGATTACAGCGCCATGGTTCTCGACCGCATGCTGCCGAGCATGGACGGCCTTTCGATGCTGGGCGCGTTGCGGGCCGCCGAGATCCGCACACCGGCGCTGATCCTCAGCGCGCTCGGCAGCGTCGACGACCGCGTCAAGGGATTGCGCGCCGGCGGCGACGACTATCTGGTCAAGCCATTCGCCTTCAGCGAGCTGCTCGCTCGCCTCGAGGCGCTGCTGCGGCGCGGCGCCGGGCCGACAACCACGACAAAGCTGCGGGTCGCGGATCTCGAACTAGACCTGTTGACCCGCAATGTCAGGCGGGGCGGCAAGGCGATCGAGGTGCTGCCGCGTGAGTTCCGATTGCTGGAATACCTGATGCGCAACGCCGGCCATGTGGTTACACGCACGATGCTGCTCGAGCATGTCTGGGACTATCATTTCGATCCGCAGACCAACGTCATCGATGTCCACATCAGTCGCCTGCGCCAGAAAATCGACAAGGGCTTCGATCATCAGCTGCTGCATACGGTTCGCGGCGCCGGTTACTGTCTGCGCTCCCCAGAGTAACCCGCGAGGCGGGCGTCGATGGTCATCGAAGAATCTCGGTTCGCATCTGAGGGATACTTGTCGGCCGGCACGAATTCTCCGCAACGCTCGACTGATCGTCGGGACTCATGCGTTCCGGCTGGCCGCGCTTTACTTCCTCGTATTTGCGGCCTCGGTGCTCGGCGTTCTGCTGTTCGTCTACTTGACCAGCGCAGGCTTTGTAGAGCGGCAGACCGAGGCAACGCTCGACGCCGAGATCACCGGGCTTGCCGAGCAATATGCGCAGAGAGGCTTGAGCGGGCTGATCCAGATCGTGGCTGCGCGCAGCGCCGGCGATCGCGGCGACGCGATGATTTATTTGGTGACCGACCCCGACGGACAGCCGCTCGCCGGCAATATTGCCGGCGTGGCCGGCCGGCGTGCCGACCCGTTCCACTTGGCTGTCCTTCGCTCTCGAACGAACGATCAACGGTCGCCATGAGGTTCATCCCGCGCGAGGTAGGCTGTTCGTCATCCCGGGCGGCTATCGATTGCTGGTCGGGCGCGACATCAGCGACGCGGCGGCGTTTCGAAGCCGCGTCAGAACGACCCTGTTATGGGCCGGGTTGATCGCGCTCGGCATCGGTCTGATCGGCGGGACCGTGATGAGCCGCAATTTGTTGCGGCGCGTCGAGCAGGTGAACCGGACGAGCGAACGCGTCATGGCCGGAAATCTTTCGGATCGCGTGCCGCTGCACGGCACGAGAGACGAGTTCGACCAGCTTGCCGCCAACCTCAACCGGATGCTCGACCAGATCGAACGGCTGATGACGGCAATGCGTGAGGTCACGGATGACGTCGCCCACGATCTGAGGACGCCGCTCTCGCGGCTGCGTGCTCGGCTCGAACGCGCATTAGTTCCATCTGGGTCCGATCCATCGGGGGCCGATCCATCCGGCTGTGCGAGCCACGGCGAGGCAATCCGCGCCGCTATCGAGGAGGCCGATCGCCTGCTCGCGACATTCAACGCGCTCCTCAGGATCGCGGAATTGGAATCGGGCGCGCGCCTCGATCAGACCACGCCGGTAGACCTGTCGGAAGTCGCCCGATCGGCGGCTGAACTCTACGAGCCGGTCGCCGAGGAACAGGGGTTCGCTCTGTCTGTGGTGGCCGAGCCTGGTGTCAGGATAAGCGGCGACTGGCACCTCTTATCGCAAGCGCTCGCCAATCTTCTCGACAACGCGCTCAAATATGCCGGTGGCGGCCGGATCGAGCTGCGGGTCTTCCACAAAGACGGGCAGGCGATCCTCGAAGTAGCCGATCACGGACCGGGCATTCCCGAGGCGGATCGGCAGAGCGTATTGGATCGCTTTGTCCGCCTCGAACCGAGCCGCACGACACCCGGAAACGGCCTCGGACTGAGCCTCGTGCGCGCGATTGCGCGGCGGCACGACGGCTCGGTCACGCTGGAGGACAACAGGCCTGGGTTGCGGGTCCGGCTGCAATTCACGAGCCTGCCGACGTAAAGCCTCGGCCGCGAACTCCTCATCCCTTGTCCCGCTGCCGCGCCCGGTCCTCGATCCGGCGCGCGGTTTCCGCCATCATCTCGCGAAACTCCTGCGCCTCGAGACCGGCACTGCGCAGCACGGGCATCATCACCTCGTCCGCGAGCAGATCTTCGAGGCTCGGCTCATAGCGGCAGCACTCAAAGCGCTCGTCCATGACTTCCCTCCTTACCTGTCCGATTGTACGCAATATGGCTGCAAAGCGTGTCCGCTTTGTGTTCGCGGATCGAATTTTTCGCGGCAATTCGTATACACGCCGGCCTTTATTATCCCGCCGGTAGCGTCAATCGGGCGTCAACGCCCGCATAGTTGTCGGCCGCCAGCCGCCGTCACGAAATCGCTGTAGCCGCCTAGCCTGATGCCGAGTTCGGCAACCAGGCTTTTGGCGGAGGGGCTCAACAACGCCGCGAGCTCTTCCTCGTGACGGTAGCCCGGCATTGCAGCGCTCAGCTCTGCGCTGCGCACGGTTGCCGGGTGAAAATAGATCTCGCTGAGCCCTTGCGGTAGGTGCGGGAGAAGCCGCAGCAGCCGCCCTTCCACCATCCCACCCGTCCAAGCCAGGCCGAAAAGGTTGTCATTGACGCGGAGACCGGCGGCCTGCAACCGGCGGCGTGACCAATCAATCCAAGGGCGGTAAAGCGGCGCCGAATGGTGCTCGTCGGGGAAAGCGGCGTGCAATGGCTCGACCGGCTCGAAGGGCACCCGCACGGCGGTCATACCATAATCGCGCCCGATTTCGATTATCGCCCGTGCCACCGTCGGATGAAGGTGCATGTGCTTGTGGGCGTTCACATGGTCGAGAAGCAGGCCAGTGGCGCGAAATGCTTCGAACTGCGCGCGGATCTCGATCGCGAGCTGACGGCGAACCCAAGGCAGAGAAAAAAACCGAATGCCGGCGCGGCCCATATTCGGATCGAAACGGCCGTCCGAGCGCACCAAACCGGGGATTTCGGCGCAAGGAAGCGTCGGATGCCCATCGACGAGCACCAAATGCAGGCCGACCCGCAAGTCCGCCAGGCCACGGGCGCGCGCGACGGCGTCAGCCGCCGCGGGGGCGCCGACCATCAGGCTCGCGGTCGACAGAATGCCGCGCCGGTGCGCTTCCTCGACAGCTTCGTTGACGGCGGGATCCAGCCCGAAATCGTCCGCGCAGACGATCAGGCTCCTCAGCTCGCCATCTCCCGGCTGCGCAGAAACTGGAAGAATTCGACCCCTTCGCGCAGGCGGCGCCGCAACATCTCCGGGCTCTTGATCATCTCGGCGACCAGCGAGGCAATCTTGCCGCGGCGGAAATAGAACCGCTTGTAGAAGGTCTCGAGCGACTCGAAGATCTCGGTATGTGAGAGGTGCGGATAGTGCAGCGGCGCGATCTGCACGCCCCGGTCGTCGATCAGCTCGGCATGCCCGACGTCGAGCCAGCCGTTTTCGACCGCCTGCCGGTGCAAATAGGTGCCCGGATAAGGCGCGGCGAGCGAAACCTGGATCGTGTGCGGATTGATTTCCGCAGCGAAGCGGATCGTTTCCTCGATCGTCTCCTTGGTTTCACCGGGGAGGCCGAGGATGAACGTACCGTGGATGGTAATCCCGAGCTCGTGGCAGTCCTTCGTGAAACGCCGAGCGATGTCGATGCGCATCCCCTTCTTGATGTTGTTGAGGATCTGCTGATTGCCTGTCTCGTAGCCGACGAGCAGCAGCCGCAGCCCGTTGTCGCGCAATACCTCCAAGGTCGCGCGCGGCACATTGGCCTTGGCGTTGCAAGACCAGGTCACGCCGAGCTTGCCGAGCTCGCGGGCGATCGCCTCGGCGCGCGGCCGGTCATCGGTAAAAGTGTCGTCGTCGAAGAAGAACTCCTTCACCTGCGGGAAATAGCTCTTCGCCAGGCGGATTTCGTCGATGACGTGACCCACGCTGCGTACCCGGTAGCGGTGACCGCCGACGGTCTGCGGCCATAGGCAAAAGGTGCATTTCGACCGGCAGCCGCGACCCGTATAGAGCGAGACGTAAGGGTGCTTCAGATAGCCGATGAAGTAGTCTTCGACCCGCAAGTCGCGTTTGTAGACCTCGGTGACAAAGGGCAGCCGGTCCATCTCTTCCAGGACCGCCCGGTCGCGGTTGTGGGCGATGCCGCCATTCGAACTGCGAAAGCTCAGACCATCGATCGCATCGAATGGCAGGCCTTCCCCCATCTCCTTGATCGTAAAATCGAATTCTTCGCGCGCGACAAAGTCGACGGCCGCAGAGGCCCTGAGGCTGTCTTCCGGCTCGACCGCGACCTTGGCGCCGACAAATCCAATCTTGAGCCTCGGATTCGTATCCTTGAGCGCCTCGGCAACCCGAACGTCTGAAGCAAAGGATGGCGTCGAGGTATGGAGCACCGCCAGTTCGTACTCCCCGGCGAGCGGCAATACATGCTCGAGCTTGAGCCGCGCCGGAGGAGCATCGATCAGCTTGCTGTCGGGGATGAGGGCGGCCGGCTGCGCGAGCCAGGTCGGGTACCAAAACGACCGGATCTCGCGCTTCGCCTGATAACGCGAACCGGCGCCGCCGTCAAAGCCGTCAAAGGACGGCGGGTGCAGGAACAGGGTCTTCATCATAGGATCTTATCTCCGTCGGCTGTCATGCGGCCGCTCGCCTCGACCTGAAAAACCTGATCCCGCCAGAAAACCGTCCGCCCGAAGAAGCTGGCGACGAATACGGCGAAGGACAAGGCATCGCGCATCGGCAGCAGCCAGGGCTTGGCCGGCGGAAGGCCGAGCGCATCCGCGATCAGCCGCGCCATGGCCCATCTGAGGACGCAGGAAATCACAAGAAAGCTGCAGGCGGTCAAGCCAAATCCCGCCGCTGCCGCGGCGAGCGCGGCAATCACGACCGGATGGGCCAGCACCGACCCGGCAAATCCGGCGGGCGCCATTGCCCGCACCGTGCGCGCCCAACGCAACTCATGTCGCCACAGATCGCCCAGACTCGGCTCGAAGACGCGAGCCTCGACGATGTAAGGGGACAGGACGACTGAAAGTCCGAGTGCGCGGACCTCGTCGCCGATCCGGTGGTCGTCGGCGAGTTCGTCCCGCAGACGCGCAAATCCGCCGATGCGTTCGAGAGTCTCGCGGCGCAGCGCGATCGTCGCGCCAAAACACCCCCCGCCCAATCCCAGGGATTCGGCGACGAGCGCGCTCGGGAGAAACCCGAAGTTGATATGCATAGCCCCGAATTCGGACCATTTCCCGCCGGTTGGCACACCCTTGTAGAGACACGTCACGACCCCCGTCTGCCGATCGTGCAATGGCGCGATCACCGCGCCGAGATAGCGCCGATCGACGCGCATGTCGCTGTCGGCGAGCACGATCACGTCGTGGCGCGCCACCTCGAGCATGTTCTCGAGATTGGCGACCTTCTGGTTCGAGCCGCTGGCTCGCGCATCGACAACGAGGGCGATGTCGCGGGCCGGGAGATCGCGAATCAGGGTATGAGCGGCAGGCAGCGCTCCATCCTTCGGGTGATTGACGCCGAGCACAATCTGCAGCGCCGGATAATCCTGCTCGGCGAAGGACCGCAAATTTTCATAGAGGCCCGGCTCGTCGCCGTGCAGCGGCTTCAGCAGCGAGACTGCCGGCTGATCCGAAACTGCCGGCGACGGGCGGCGGGCAAACCGTATGACAGCTGCGGCCGCCCCGATCAGGTACGCCCAGGCGGGAATCAAAATAATGGCGATGACAAGATTTGCGCTCATGCTACGCGCAAGCTGCGCCTTGCTCTGCGGACCAGCCTAGGGCGCGCCGTAGACACCTCCTCATGAATGATTGTGGCCCCGAGGCGGGCACATATGCTCAGGCATTGCTCAATTTGCTCCGCCATCTTTGGAATAACGGCCGGTCAACTCCGCGCTTCCGCATCATCTTGCTGCCCGCGGCTACTTTGATTGGATCAATCTCTCGGTGATTGCCTATGGGCAATATTATCCGCCGCCATCGGGCTATGGCTACCCGCCGCCGGGTTACCGGCCGTCTTGCGAGGCCGTAACGTCGGGGCCTTTTCAGGGCGCGGCACGAGGCGCGGCCGGCGGCGCCCTGATTGGGGCGATTTCGGGCAATGCCGGGCGCGGCCCCGCAATCGGGGCCGGTTTCGGCGCTGTTCGTAATGCAGCACGTCGGGTTCGGCGCGCAGTGCGGGAGCCTGCTACTGAAGTTCCGTCAGGGGACATAGGGACCGCAATGCAGAGATGCCTCGCGGCCCTAGCACTGGCATGCTGCCTCGGCGCATGCGCGCAGCAACAGCCTGCTCCACCGCCGCAACAAGCCGCGGCGCCGCCGCGCCGCGAGTGACTTCCGAGGCGCAGGTCGCCCCCGGGCGGTGGAATGTCGAACGCGTGCGCTGCGCCGACCTGCTGGGCGCCTAGTATGACGACTGCGCCGCCGCAGCGATGTTCTACGGCTATTGGCCGCCAAGGCAGGCATCCACATCATCGATGTCAGCCAGATCCAGGGGAATATCGGTTGCGGCGTCTCGCTGAGCAGCCGGAACGCTCCGGAGGAGCCGTTATAGTACAGAGGAAAGTTTCCGTAGGCGAACCCCTCCTTCCTGGTCACCCTACGCTCGCCGAGCCACGAACGTGCCATTCGGCTGATGAAAGAGCAATTCATCCACTTGCCCGTCCGGGCCGGGATGGAACTCCATCCGAAGCCTTCGAGCTCGTCGATGACGAAGGTTCGGCTTTGGTAGGGGCGGAGTTTGTAGGCTGGCTGGCTTGCAACTATGAGCGTGAGTTGTCCATCGTTGTCCTGCCCGACAACGACGGTCGTGCCTCCATGGCTGAACGTGCCGGTGCAGTGCTGGCGGAAGGCCGGATTTGTGCAAGCGCCCGCCGCAGTGCGGGTGAAGACGATGTCCTTGACCAGCGGCTCAAAGGGAGCCGCGAGACCCGCAATCTCTACCTTCTCGGTCGGTAGAAAATGAGATGGCGAGCCGGTCGGGCAGCAGCCGGCCGGGCGCCTCGGGCAGCTCGAACGTATCATCATGCCGGTGCGCGAGCGACTCGGACATGCCGCGGTACGCCAGTTCAATTCGCCTTCGGCATGAGTGATTGTGATCCGGCCGTAGCCGGGATTGTCGTAATCGCCGGCATAGTCCGCGACGTCGTGGCTCGGACGGGTGTTTGGCCGCCGCGTCGCCTTCCGGGCCTGCCGGTCAACCTCGATCTGCGCCAACGCTTTGCGGCGCAGTTCACGATAGCGATCAAACCAGGGTATTGGCTCTTTGCCGCACACCCGGTCGAAGACATAATTGGCGAGCATTTCCGAAACCGGGTTTGGATTACGATTAGTGAACACAGCAACACCGAAGCCATGATCGGGCAGCATCGTCATCAGCGTACTCCAGCCGATCCAGCCGCCTGCGTGCGACACAACGCGCTCTCCGCGATACCAGTGCGAGCGGAAGCCGAGACCATAATGCACATCACCGTACTCGGCGAATTCGGGTGCGCTGACATGCACGCGCGGTGTATGAAGTTGCTGTATCAAGGTCGGCGACAGAAGCCGTTGTCCCTCAAACTCGCCCCTGTCGAGATGCAGGCGAAGCCAGTTCGCGAAGCTCGCAATTGAGGTGTTGATGCCGCCCGCGGCGGTCGCGCGGATCGGCCACAGTTTCGCGCGCAGGCGGGTGTACCCGTGCATCGCGTAGGGCACGGCCGCATCGGGCGGCTGCGGCGAGATCCTCCACCGTGAAAGTCACATTCATGCGAAGCTTGTCGGTCAGCCGAGCGCGAGTGAATTCGGTCCAACTCTGACCGCTGACGCGTTCGGTCACGATGCTTGCGACGAGATAACAGAGGTTCAGGTATCGGTGGGTGCTGCGAATGTCGTCGCTCGGCTCCAAATAGCGCATTGCCGCCAGCATTTGCGCGGCCGACAGATCGCCGGGCGTCCAGACCCAGTCGTGACGCGGCAGCCCGGAATGATGGCAAAGCAAATCACGCACCGTGACGCGGTCGGTCGCGACGGCGTTATGCAGCCGGAATTCCGGGATGTAATCCCGAACCGGCTCTATTCCAATCGAGGCGCCGCTCGTCCACCAAAAGCGCCAAGCCGTGGGCGGTGAACGACTTGGTGATCGAGCAGATTAGGAACTGCGTGTCGGTTGTCACCGGCAAGCCGGCTTCGACATCACGGCGGCCATAGGCCCTGACCAGCGGCACCTCCCCGTTTTGCATCACCGCAACGGCGAGGCCCGGAATTTTCCACTCATCCATCGCTTCCGTGATGAGATGTTCAAGCTCGGGAACGAAGGCCGCAATGGATTCGCTGCGCGCGACAGATTGGGACGCCATCGAAAGAATTCCTCAACCAGATGGTGGGGCTTGGGACCAGTGATCGATTTCTGGGCGTTCCAGACCCGGACACTTACCCGTCATCGGCAAGCCAACAAGTGTTGCGCATGCGACCGTGGGCGCTATGCCTAGCCTATGTCCCGCGATCTTCGCCTCCATCGCACTCCCTTCGACGTTCTCAACTATGAGATCCTCGAGGAGCAGGCCGCTGCACTCGGGCGGATGGGGCGAGCGCTCGAAGCGGCTCTCGCCAAGCTGCGGGAGTTCGATGCCGCCTATGCGCGCGCGGGCGCGCCGGCGTCAGCGCGGCAGGCACGGCGTGCCCTGGTGATGGAAGCCGGCCACGCGCTCTGGATGTTCGTGGTGCATCGAGAGGCGTGTGGCCTGCGCGACAGCCGCACCGTCATGCGCAACTATGATGTGCCGGGCAAGGTGCAGCAGCGCATGGGGGTGGTATATAATCGCCCTTTGGGCGAAGGCGATGAAAATGACCAAGCGAGTTCACGACCGCGCCGCGCCGTCTACCGAAGTTGAACTGCCTCAGCGGGAGTGGAAGCACCTGCCGTCCCGTGCGCAGTAGGCCATAAGGCTGAGCTTCGCCGAGAGCTCATGCAACGTCTTTCTAAGTCGCGCACTACCCTTGCAAGCCTCGCTGCGAGCACTCATAGCCAGTTGCGCGTGCAAGACCGCTTTAGATAGCGCGTCCATTGCGCTGCGGATTGTGTCAGGGACGTTGGGCGTTCATATTGTGTCAGGGACGTTGCGCGTTCATATAGTGGCTCATGCGGGTACGGGCGGGAGTTCGGGTCCGGCCTGCTCGCGGCGCGGCAACGAGGCGATGTCATGCGGGTAGTGCTAGCCCAGCCACGAGGCTTCTGCGCGGGGGTCGAACGCGCCATTGAGATCGTCGAGCGCGCGCTCGAAAAATACGGGCCGCCGATCTATGTCCGCCACGAAATCGTGCACAATCGCCATGTCGTCGAGCGCTTGCGCGGCAAGGGTGCGCATTTCGTCGACGAAATCGACGAAATTCCCAAGGGCGCCGTCACGATTTTCAGCGCGCATGGGGTCGCCAGCGCGATCGAGGAACGCGCGACCGACCGCGGGTTGCCGGTCATCGACGCGACTTGCCCGCTGGTCTCGAAAGTGCACATCGAGGGCCAGCGCTATGCCAACCAGGGTCGCGAGATCATCTTGATCGGACATGCCGGACACCCGGAAATCGTTGGCACGATGGGGCGAATTGACGGCCGAGTGCATCTGATCTCGACTCCGGAAGAGGTCGTGCGGCTCAAGGTCGCCGACCCGGACAAGCTCGCCTTCATCACGCAGACCACCCTCAGCGTCGACGATACGCGCGCCGTCATCGAAGCGCTGAAGGCCCGCTTCCCGACGATCGTCGGCCCCGACACCAAGGACATCTGCTACGCAACGCAAAATCGTCAGAGAGCGGCCCGGGAACTCGCAACGATTGTCGATGTTGTCCTCGTCGTCGGGGCGCCGAACAGCTCGAATTCGAATCGGCTGCGGGAGATCGCGGCCGAAAGCGGGGTCCCCAGCTATCTGATCGAAGACGCTCGCGCACTCGACCCGAGCTGGATCGAAGACGTCACAACCGTTGGCATCACCGCCGGTGCTTCGGCTCCGGCAGAACTCGTCGAGGAGGTAATCAATCAGTTGCGCGAGCTGACGGATGTCGAGCTTTCGGTGCTGCCCGGCGTTACCGAGAACGTCCGTTTCCGGATGCCTTCGCAACTCGCCGACGTCGCCCGCTGAGGTCGGCTCCCGCTCCAATTCAGGTGAAGAGGTTTCGCCGTGCCAATTCCGCTGCGCCAAACGATTCGGGTCGGCGCCTATGTTGTCGCTCAGCACCTCAAGGGCGTCCGGCGCTATCCGCTGGTCCTGATGCTCGAGCCGCTGTTCCGCTGCAACCTCGCCTGCGCCGGTTGCGGTAAGATCGATTACCCAGACGCAATCCTCAATCAGCGCCTCAGCGTCGACGAGTGTGTCGAGGCGGCGGAAGAATGCGGCGCGCCAATGGTCGTCATCGCGGGTGGCGAACCCTTGCTGCACCGTGAGATCGACGAGATTACCCGGCGCATGGTCGCCAAGAAGAAGTTCGTCTATCTGTGCACGAACGCGCTGCTGCTCGAAAAGAAGATCGAACTGTTCGAGCCGAGCCCCTACTTTGCCTGGACGATCCATCTCGACGGGGATCGAGAGGATCACGACCGCTCGGTGTGCCAGAGCGGGGTTTATGACCGCGCCGTCGCGGCGATCAAGCTGGCAAAGGCTCGCAAATTTCGGGTCAACATCAACTCGACCCTGTTCGATACCGCCGACCCTGAGCGCATCGCCCGCTTCTTCGACGACGTCATGGAGGTCGGGATCGACGGCATAACGGTATCGCCCGGCTATGCCTACGAACGGGCGCCGGATCAGGAGCATTTCCTCAATCGGCGCCGCACCAAGGAATTGTTCCGCGAAATCTTCAAGCGCGATCCGCGGCGCCGCTGGTCATTCAATCAATCGAGCCTGTTTCTCGATTTCCTGGCTGGCAACCAATCCTATCATTGCACCCCATGGGGCAATCCGACCCGGAACTATTTCGGCTGGCAGCGTCCCTGCTATCTGCTGGGCGAAGGCTACGCGAAGACATTCAAGGAGCTGATGAAGGAGACCGACTGGGACTCCTACGGCACCGGCAATTACGAGAAATGCGCCAATTGCATGGTGCATAGCGGGTACGAGGCGACGGCGGTAATGGATTCGGTGAGGCACCCGCTCAAGGCGGCGGGGGTGGCGCTCCGCGGGTTTCGGACCGAAGGCGAGATGGCGCCGGAAATCCCGCTCGACCGGCAACGGCCGGCGAGATACGTCTTTTCACGGCACGTCGAGGACGCGATGGCAGGTCTAAGAGACTCCCGCCAGCCCGCGGACAGCGTGAGCGGGAGCGGCTAGCGCCGACAAAGCCATCCGGGTCTCTCGAGCGAGCGCGATCAGAGCCGCGATCTGCCGCGGGCGGCGCAGCACGGAGCCGAGCACGCGAGCGAGGTTCGGCGTCCCGGCCTCGGAGAGCGGGATCAGGGCGGCCGGCGGAAGTTCCCGAAAGACGGTATCGGCAACCGTGCGCGCGACGAGAAAGGGAATGCCGGCCTGCGAGGCGATGCGGGCGACGATGTCGCTTTCGAGATCGACGGCGAGGGCGCCTGTGTCGCGCCAAGCGCGGCTTTTTTCGTCCTCTGTTGCGAGGATCGCGCTCGCTCCGAACACCGCGCCTTCGAAAGCCCCGATTTCCTGCGCGAGAGCGGCCACGCGGGCTTGGAAAGGCCCCGCGGCTGTCCAGCGATGGTCGGCCGACACGACCTCGGCCGAGATGACCACGTCACCCGGCCGCAAATGCGGTGCCAGAGCGCCGGCAATACCGAAGCTCATCAGACAGTTGGCGTGCTGGACTGCGTTCTCGACGAGAGCAGCCGTGCGTTCCCGGTCTCCAGCGCCGATCACGACGGGAAAACCCGCTGCGCGCGCGATCTTCGCTTCGGCAGCGAGCCCGGAGGTGCAGAGCACGGTCGACAATCGGTGCATCCGCACCTTCCCATACAGCGACACATTGAACTCCGATCCGCCGGAAGGCTCCAGACCGGGCTGACAGTCCGATCCTCGCCTAGTAGTTGATACATCAACTTTTGGGCGAGCATCACGTGATCGCAGACCGAGCCTCCGCCATCGCACTGCCCGAACCGCTAGCCGCCATCGGGTTTTTTGCACGGACAAAACCACGCGGCCCACTCATGTTCCATCCAGCGTCAAATGCCGAACGGGACTTGACGCGAGTTGCCCCGCGACAAACGCCGATACCGGGCAAGCGCCCAAAGCGGGAAGAAAGCACGGTAGCCGTGATAGCGCAAATAAAAGACGCGCGGAAAACCGACCGCGGTGTACCAGGGCTCGTCCCAGTTGCCCTCCTCGTCCTGGCTGTCGATCAAGTATGCGATCCCGCGAGCGACCGCCGGATGACCCACCTCCCCAGCCGCCATCAAAGCGAGCAGAGCCCAGGCAGTCTGCGATGAAGTACTGTATGGCCAATTATCGCGGGGCGCCCCCGGCCAGTAGGATTCGCCGCCTTCCCCCCAGCCCCCGTCCTTGTGCTGGCGAGCGACGATCCAGTCGACGGCGCGCCGCATCTCAGGCGAATCCGCCGGGAGGCCGGCGCTGTTCAAGGCGGTGAGCACCGACCAAGTGCCGTAGATATAGTTTGTTCCCCACCGGCCGAACCAGCTGCCGTCGGCTTCCTGCTCGCCTCGCAGATAGTCTATTGCCGCAGCTACCGCCGGATGGTCGGGCCCAAAGCCGATTTGGGTCAGGAAGCTCAGGCAACGGCCGCTGACATCCGCCGTCGGGGGGTCCAGCAGCGCGCCGTGGTCGGCGAACGGGATGTGGTTCAGATAAAAATGCGTGTTGTCGGCGTCGAAGGATCCCCATCCGCCTCCCCGGCTCTGCATTCCGATGACCCATTCGGCCGCACGGTCGATCGCGACGCGATAACGCGCCGAGCCGAACCGGTCGAGGGCGAGAGCCACCGCCGCCGTGTCATCGAGATCGGGGTAATAGGGGTTCTCGAACTGGAATGCCCACCCGCCTGGCCGCAGGCCGGGGCGGGCGGCCGCCCAATCGCCCACGACCTCGAGCACTTGCTTTGCCTTCAGCCAGTCGAGCGCCCGCCTTACCGTCGCTTCCAGGCGGATGTCTTCGACTTCCATCAATGCATGGCAGGCAAGGGCCGTGTCCCAAACCGGGGACAAGCAGGGTTGGCAGTAGCTGCGGTCGCCGTCGAGCACCAGCAGCTTGCGAAGCGAGGCCAGAGCCGACGCGAGGCCGGGGTGATCGGGATCGTAGCCCAAACAATCGAACATCATCGCGGCGTTGGCCATCGCTGGAAAGATGCCCCCAAGGCCATCTTCGCCATTGAGGCGCTCGGTGACAAAGGCGACGGCTTTGTCGATCGCTCGCCGTCGCGCATCTGCCGGGAAGAATGGCTCGGCAACTCGCAACAGCCGGTCCAGCATGCCAAATGCTACGGAAAGCGGTGAGGAGTTCGGGCCGCCGATCCAATCCCGCACCGCTTCGGGCGGCTCGACGAAAAGCTCGTTAATCGTAACGCCGAGCGGATTGCGGGCCCGCGGCCGCAATGCCATCAAGACGAGAAGCGGCACGAGAACGGTGCGCGACCAATAGGACACTTTGGCGATGTGAAAGGGGGACCAGCCGGGGAGCAGCATGATCTCGACCGGCATGACCGGGACCGCCCGCCACGGAACCTCGCCAAACAAGGCGAGCAGGATGCGAGTGAATACGTTGCAGCGCCGGGCACCGCCGCCGGCCAGGATCGCCGCCCGGGCCCGTTCCATATGCGGCGCGTCGACCGGATCGCCAGCCGCCTTCAGCGCGAAATAGGCCTTGACCGAAGCGCTGAGATCCAGAGCGCCCCCGTGGAACAGCGGCCAGCCGCCGTCCGCGCCTTGGATGGCACGAATATACCTTGCGATCCGCGCTTGCAGCTCCGGCTCCATGCGGCCGAAATAATGTTGGAGCAGGATGAACTCCGACGGGATCGTCACGTCGGCCTCCAGCTCGAAGACCCAATGTCCGTCGGGGTGCTGCAAGCCGACCAGCAATTCGCCGGCTCGCGTGATCGCCTCGTCGAGGCGCGCTGCGTCGACGCGGCGGCGCAGCATCGTCACTTCTTTGGTGTGTAGATCGTTCATCAAAGGGCGCGGTGCCGTTCTTGTTCAATTTCCGTGGTTACTGCGCGGGGGCGCGGCCACCGCTCGCAACAGTTTGATAAAACGCCTGAGACTGACAATCGGTTGCGAGGCCGGCTGCAGCAAAGCCGGAGCGAATAGCGCCTTCGATCGTTGCAGGCAAGCCCGTATCGACATAATCGCCGGCAAGTAGAAGGTTCCTCCAGGCCGTCTTTTGTTGCGGCCGGCGTTTCAGCTGCTCGGGGCTCGCCAGAAACGTGGCTCTGCGCTCCTTGACGATGCGCGCCGGCGGAACCGGATGCGCCGGAAGGCGATAGGCGGCCGCGACATCGCCCCAGAAGAGATCGCGCAGCTCCGGCGCAGCTCGCTCGACGAATCGGTCAGCAGCGCTGACCGTCACCGATAACACTCCGCGCTTGCGAAAGATCCATTCCGCGGCGCCGCCGATCACCCCGACAAAAAACGGGGAGCCGGCCGGTGGAACGCAGCGGAAATGTGCGTTGACGATGGGCGAGTGCCGGTCGGGGACGATGAGCCCCGGAACGAGACGGGCGGCGATCGCAGCGGGTACGGCAAGGATCACGCCATCCGCGCGGTCGAGCACGACCGAAGCCGCGTCGAAGACGAGATCCGAAATCCTCTCGGGGCCAAAGCTCAGCGCCCTCAGACGTGCGCCGAAGCGGATTTCCGCGCCCTTGGCGCCCAAGCGGGCAAGCGCCGGCTCGACGAAGCTTTCCGACAGGCCGATGCGAGGAAGCAGCGGACGGCATGCGGCACCTCCCCGCCCGAGCGTTTCGGCGAGCATGCGCCAAAAAAGCGCAGCTGATCCCTGCTCGACGCCCGTATTCAAGCCGGCAACGGCGAGCGGCTCCCACAGCCGGCTGAACAATTTCAGCCGCGGGTCGAGCACGGCGGCGATCGTTTCCGACGGATCCGCCCATCGCAGTGCCAATGCGGCGAGATAGTCACGCGCTCGCGTCCGCGGAACCCGCCTTTTCGACGATAAAATCCACCAGGGCAGAGCGCCGCTATTCGGCTGGACCGTCCAGCGCTCCCCGGTCGCGGCGTCGACGAACGGAAAAACGGCTTCAAGGGGACCTTCGAGAGAATCGTACGCGCCGATCCGGTCCAGGTAATCGAGCGCCGCCTGGTTGCCGGCCAGGAGCAGATGATTGCCGTTGTCGATCCGGCAGTCGAGTTCGGCATCGAAATAGGAACGACACCGTCCGCCGGCGTGAGGGGCGGCTTCATATAGGATCACTGAGTGGCCGGCATCGGCGAGTGCGACAGCCGCCGCGAGCCCGGCGAGGCCTGCACCAACGATGTGTAAGCAACCCGGCCTCGCCGCTGCCCTCATATCAAGCCGTGGCGCAACACCAGCCACAGTTTGAGCGAGGTCGACACACCGACGCGCTCCGTCGGGTCGCGCCATCCCGAGCGCCGCAGTGCCGAGAGCGTCGCGCGGTAAATTGCCGCCATGACCGCGGCTGGACGCATGGCGCGGCGCGAGCATTGCTCCATTGCCCGCGCGGCCTCCCCGAAGTGGGCTTCGGCGATCGCCGCGAGGTCGCGGCATGCTGCCGGTAATGCGGGATGCCGCAGCACGGCCGCGGGTTCGTTACTGCCAATCCCCTGCCGATCGAGGATTTCGCGAGGCAGGTAGAGACGTCGCCGAGCGGCGTCCTCTGCAAGGTCACGCAGGATGTTGGTCAGCTGCAATGCCCGGCCGAGCGATTCTGCGACAGCATGCGCGCGGTCGCTGGAATCGCCGAATACATGGACCGAGAGATGGCCGACTGCGCTCGCCACGCGTGCGCAATAGAGGTCCAGGGTCGCCAAATCAGGGGCCCTGATGTCTCCCCGAGCGTCCATCTCCATGCCGGCGAGGATCGCAAGAAAGTCTTCTCTGCGAAGTCCATAACTTCGCACCGGCCCCGACAATGCACGAGCCATGAGGTGGCGCGGACGCCCGGCGTAAAGCGCCTCGATCTCTTCCCGCCATCCGGCCAGAGCCGCGAGCTTGTGTTCGACCGGCTCCATGCCATCGGCGATGTCGTCGACCTCACGGCAGAAGGCATAGATCGCGTACATGCCGTTACGGCGATCCCGCGGCAGCAGCCGCATCGCCCAATAGAACGAGGTCCCGGCAGCCTCGACCCGGTGCCGGATAGTTTCGCGCAGCGCGTCTTCACCCAGCCGATCGGCAGCGGCATCGAGCGCGGCGTCACTCACACCCGAAAGCCTCTCGAGACGCCGAAGGCAAAGGCGGCGAGAAAATCGGATTTGCTCAGCGCGACACGGCCCGCGACGGGATCGCCATGGCGCAGCCGGCGCAAAAGCCGCGCAGCCAGATCGACGATGACAGCGGATTCCCAGCGCAATCCGCGGGAGGCGACGAGCGGCGGCAAGCCGCAGGCCTGATCGATCAGCGCCGCGGTGCGGTCCAGCAAGCGGTCGAGTACGCGGCGCAGTCCCGGGCTCGACATACCGGCCGTCAGCGCCTCCACGCCGGTCCCTTCCACGGCGAGATCCTCGAGCGGCAGGTAAACGCGATCGAGCCGCCGGTAATCGTCGACGCAATCCTGCAGGTGATTGAGCACCTGCAGCGCCGAGCAAAGGGCATCTGAGCCCGGCCAGGTGGTCCGGCTTTCGCCGTGCAGGTCGAGCAGCTGCCGCCCGACCGGGGAGGCCGAGTAGCGGCAATATCCCATCAGATCGTCCCAGTCGCGATAACGCAGCTTGACCGCGTCGAGCCGGAAGGCGTGCAGAACGTCATGGCAGTGCTGGGTGGTGACGCCGGTTTCGAGCAAGCTTTCCCGTATCGCGGCGGCGGCGGGAGAATCCTCCGCCGGGGGCTCCGTCGAGAATCGCCGCCATGCGATCGAGCCGAGCGATCTTGTCGTCGGCGGTCAAGTCGGGATTGTCGGCGATATCGTCGGCGTTCCGGGCGAAGCGGTAGAACGCGTGGACGTGCACGCGCAAATCGCGCCGAATCAGAAACGATCCGACCGGGAAATTCTCGCCGCCGCGCCCCTTACCCGAGGGGGTTTCGACGCTTTCGGCGCGGTGCAACGAAAGCTCGTCCGGCATCGCCGTCATTTCAGATATCCATTTGCCTCGAACCAGCTGACAGCGTCGGCAATGGCCTCGCGCGCCGGCCGCGGCGCGTAGCCGAGCTCGCGAGATGCCTTCTCCGAGGTAAAATACATCTTTTTCCGCGACATTCGAACACCGTCGAGCGTGACGAAGGGATCGCGTCCGGTAACGCGGGCCGCCAGCTCCGCCCCGAAGGCGACAGGAAACAGCACGCCGTGCGGAACCCGGAGCCAGGGTGGGCGCCTGCCGACCGCCTGCGCGACCTCGGCGAGGATCTCAGCCAATGCCATGTTCTCGCCCCCAAGAATGTAACGTTCGCCGATCCGTCCCTTCTCGGCCGCGGCGAGATGGCCTTCGGCGACATCATCAACGTGGACGATGTTGAGGCCAGTGTCGACAAAGGCGGGCATCTGGCCGCGTGCGGCCTCGACGATCAGCCGGCCGGTTGGCGTCGGCTTGATGTCGCCCGGCCCGACCGGCGTGGAGGGGTTGACGATCACAACCGGCAACCCGCGCTCGCGTGCAAGCCCTCGTGCCACCTCTTCGGCCACGAATTTCGACCGCTTGTAGGGCCCGATCATGTCGTCGATGCTGCTCGGGGTTTCCTCGTCGGCCGAGCCGCCGGGCACCAGGCCGAGCGTCGCGACGCTGCTGGTATAAATGACCCGTTCGGCGCCGGCTTCGAGCGCCGCGGTCAGCAGATCCCGGGTTCCATCGACATTGGCGCGAAACATCGGTGCGGGATCGGGTACCCAGATCCGGTAGTCGGCCGCTACATGGTACACGTATCGGCACCCGGCGACGGCGCGCGCCAACGAGCGAGGATCCTCCATCGCCCCCTCGGCGATTTCGACCGCAAGACCTGCAAGGTTGCGCCGGTCACTGTTTGGCCGGGCGAGCACGCGCACCCGATGGCCGCGCGCCAGCAGGGCGCGCGCAACAGCCGATCCGACGAACCCGGTCGCTCCAGTCACGAGGCTCAAATCCGGCGGCGATGCCATTGTCTTCGAGGTTAACGGCTGGTAGCGCCGAAGTTCAACCGCTCCGATCGTGGCTCGCGCAAACCGGCAGATTTACTCGCAGTTGTAATGCTGAACGCGCCAGGCGGGTCGAGGCTATTTCCCGGCCTCGGGCACTTGTGCGGCCCGGGTGCGTGCTGCTTCGGCTTTCTCCGTTTCGCCCAGCACATCATAGGCGTGGGCGAGGCGGGTCCATCCCTCCTTGTCGTTCGGATTCTGCTCGAGCCGCGTGGCGAGCCGGTCGACCATCGAGCGAATCATTGCCTGCCGCTCCTCCGGCGACATCGATTGAGCCGCGGCGACGTCCTGCGTCGTCGGCCCCGACCCCTTCGCCTCGGGCGGCGGCTCCCCCGGGGCAATCTCGAGCTAGACGTTCTTGCACGGCCTTGCGCCAGGGCGCCTCGGCCGGCGCGTCGGCCAGCAGTGCGCGCAGCGTAGCCTTGGCTGCCTCACGATCGCCGCGCTGCAACGCGGCTTCTGCGCCATAGAAGCGGGCGCGCGGGTCATCACCGGCTTTGGCAAACTCGGCCTCGGCCTCCGCAGTGACGTCGCCCCCCGCCGCCAGCACGATCAATTCCCCGAGCTCTGCATGCAACCGCGGCTCTTTCGGCGCCAACGCGATCGCCTGGGCGTAAGCCGAGCGCGCTTCGGCGTAGCGCTCGAGAGAGGCGAAGGTGCGGGCCAGCAGGACCCAGCCTTCGACATGCTCGGGCTCCTGCTGAAGCCGGGCCTTGAGCTGTTCGGCTGCGGCGGCGAGTTTCGCCCGGTTGTCGGTCGCAGGGGCTGCCGCGGCACTCGCGCCCCGTTCGATCGCCGCCGGCGCGCCCACCGCCGAGTAGATGGCAAGCGCCGCCGCCGGCAGCAGGGCCGCTATACCGATGGCGACGCCGATGCGCCACGAGGTCGCGGCCGAGCCCAAGACGGCCAGCCGCGAGTTTTCGGTTTCTTGGTCGGCCGCCGAGAGCATGCGCCGGGTGATTTCGGCGCGCACCGCCGCGGCCTCGTCCGTGGTGAGCCTTCCCTGTGCAATCTCGGTATCGAGGTTCGTGAGTTGCCGCCGAAACACCGCGAGGACGGATTCAGCCTCATCCGCGCTCTCCGGGGTTGCCCGCAGCAGAGGCTTGAGCAGCGCAATCAGCGCCGCCAGGACCAGCAATCCCGCGATGATCCAGAACCAGATCATCCAGGTTCGCCGAGCAACAACGCCGCACGGGCGCGCTCTTCCTCGCTCAAAGCCGGGAGTTCGGGGTCGGGACGGCGGACGCCGCGCCCGGACAACCAAAAAGATGCCGGCGCCCAGCACCAACGCAGGCGGCGTCAGCCACAGCAGGTACGTAGCGGGTGCAAAGGGCGGGTCGAGCAGCACGAAAACCCCGTAGCGGGCGACGACATAATCGAGCACTTGCCGATCCGTGTCGCCGGCCATCAGGCGCTGCCGCAGCAATACGCGCAGATCGTGGGCGAGATCGGCGTTCGAATTCGTCGATCGACTGGTTCTGGCAGACGAGACAACGCAGCTCCTGGCTCAGCGTCCGGGCGCGCGCCTCGAGCGCCGGATCGGCCAGCCGCTCGGCGGGTTCGACCGCATGGGCCGAAGGTCCGGCGAGACCCGCCGCCAGCGCGACCGCGAAGGCCAGCCGACGGATCATCAGTTGTCGGCCGATCCCGCCGACGTGACGGCAAGTGAGCTCCTCGGCGCCGGCACGCGCAGCCGCAGCCGGCGGTCGCTCAGCGAGACGAGCCCGCCCAGGGCGGCGAGGATCGCGCCAAACCAGATCCATGGAACGAGCGGGTTGTAATAGGCGCGAAGTACCCAGCCGCCTTGGCCATCCGGGTCGCCGAGCGCGAGATAGAGGTCGCCGAACCCGTTCGTGGCGATCGCCGTATTTGTCGTCTGGCTGCGCGCCACCGGATACCAGCGGCGCTCGGGGTAGAGGGTCATCGGTGCGCTGCCGGGGCGCTCGACGACGATTTGCGCGCGCTGCGCGCGGTAATTGGCGACGTCCCCTTCGGTGACCTCGACCAGGCGCAGGGTGCGGCCGGCAATCTCGATGCTCTCCCCGGGACGCAATGTCTCGATCCGCTCGCTGCGCCATGCGGTCGACACGGTGATGCCGGCGATCAGCACGCCGACCCCGAAATGGGCGATTGCGTAGCCCCAAGTTCCGCGCGGCAAATGGCGCAGCCGCCGCCAGGACATCAGGGCCGGCAGCTTCGCTACGCCGCTCCTGTCGGCGAGATCGGTCAAGACGCCGAGCATCGCCCAGACTGCGAGCGCGATGCCCGCCAATGCCGCCGGTGGTGCGGCGCGGTCGAAGGCGAAGACGATGACCGGGACGAGAAGCGCGCCGATCAGGGCAGGCAGCAGGCGCCGCGAGAGCCGCCACGAGCTTGCCGTGGCGCCAGGCCAGCACCGGTCCGATCACCATGGCGACGATAGCCGGGGCCAAGATCGGCACGAAGGTCGCGTCGAAGAATTGCGGGCCGACCGACAGCTTGACGCCGCTCCATACCTCGGCGAAGAGCGGGTAGAAGGTCCCGAGAAAAACCGTCGCCATGCCGGCGCAGAGCAGCAGATTGTTGAGGACGAGGGCGCCTTCGCGGCTCACCGGGGCGAACGGGTTGCCGGTTTCGAGACCGGGAGCGCGCAGCGCGTAAAGCATGAGGCCGCCGCCGATCACCAGCGCGATCAGCACCAGGATGAAGACGCCGCGCGTCGGATCGACCGCGAAGGAATGGACCGAGGTCAGAACGCCGGAGCGCACGAGGAAGGTTCCGATCAGGCTCATGCCGAAGGTCAGGATGGCAAGCAGGACGGTCCAGCGCTGGAGGGTTTCGCGCTTTTCGACCACGGCGGCAGAGTGCAGGAGCGCGGTTCCGAGCAGCCATGGCATGAAGGAGGCGTTCTCGACCGGGTCCCAGTACCACCAGCCGCCCCAGCCGAGCACGTAATACGCCCACCAGCTGCCCATTGCGATGCCGACCGTCAGCCCGCACCACGCGGTCAATGCCCAGGGCCGCACCCAGCGCGCCCAGGCAGCGCCGACCCGCCCCTCGATCAGCGCGGCGATCGCAAAAGAATAGGTGATCGAGAAACCGACATAGCCGAAATAGAGAAACGGCGGGTGGAAGGCGAGACCCGGGTCCTGCAATAGCGGGTTCAGGTCGCGCCCATCGACCGGGACCGGGAATAGCCGATCGAACGGGTTCGATGTCCCGATGATGAAGGCCAAAGTGCCAAAGCCGAGCAAGCCCTGAATTGCCAAAGTCCGCGCCCGCAAGGTGGCCGGCAATGACCGCCCCAAAGCCGCCACGAGCCCCCCGAACAAGGTGAGCATCAGGACCCAGAGCATCATCGAGCCTTCGTGGCTGCCCCACACCCCGGTCACCTTGTAGAGCATCGGTTTTGCGGTGTTCGAGTTCTCGAACACGTTCCGCACCGAGAAATCTGACACGATATGGGCGTGCATAAAGATGGCGAAGGCGAACGCGACGAGCCCGAACTGCAGCAACGCCGCCGATCGTCCCAGATCCATCAGCGGCCGGCTGCGCACGGACGCCCCAACCAGCGGAACGGTGCCCTGCACCAGCGCCACGAGGAGCGCAAGCACGAGAGCGAAGTGGCCAATCTCTGCAAGCATGCTGCGGCGCTACTCCCGCTTTTTCCTGCCGGACAGGGAAGCCCCGGCAAAATCCGGTCCTGAAACCCTCGACAGCGACTTATCTGTCGATCTTGTTCCCAAGATGTGCCGCGCACAAGACACAGGCACGGTCGCGACAACTCTTCCGCCGCTCACCGGAGCAACTCTGGCACGGTCGCGGCCTCTTTCGCAGGTGCTGGGGATATCTGGAATACAGCGGGCGCGATGCCAAGGGCACCCGACGGACGGATTCGTAACCCGAGATGCACCAAGCGGAGTTTGCGCTTGCTTGCGACGCACGGCCCGACGCGGCGGCAGCGCACCGGCGGCTTATCGCCGTGCAGCCGGCAACTGTATCGTTTGGTCGAACTCAGGAAGTGGTAGCGGAAGGCGGCAGCGAAGCACTCAAAACCGCCCCCCAGTCTATGAATCAGAAGATCAGTTCTGATTCCCGCAAGAGCGCGATCCCTCGCGCATCCAGCTGGTCCCGAATGATGTCAACCGTGTGTCGGCGGTCAATCAAAGGTGAGATCGCGCTGCGGAAACACGATTTTATTTCGCCCCGCCGGTAGCTGTACCGAAGCAAAGGCGCACACGGGGTCGCTTCGGTTGTAGAAGATCCGTATTGACGGAGATATTCGGCAAAGTTGGCCGCATTCTCATCGACGTTCAGCAGAGTTTCGCAGGGAGCTCCTTCTGCGTAGATCACGTCGTGGCGTTCGAGCTTGATGTGGAAGAACTCTAACTCATCGAGTTCGCGCGCATCATAACGGGTAATCGTGGTGCCGTTGATCAGGTTGCCCGCTGCCACCAGCACGCCATCGATCAGCAATGCGTGGGCCTTTGTAACACACAAATCGGCATGCGGGACATCGGGACCAAGGGCTGACCGAGCAACCCGAATGGGCAGCACGTCGTTGACCCATGCCTTGGTCGGATCGCTCCTCTTAAAGCGATAGCGCCCGATCCACTGAATGGGACAGACCCCGCCGAAACCAGTCGGCAGCAAATCGCCCACGGCTAGTTCTTCAATCTTCCGGTCGCCATCCGCGGTCCGGATCGTCGTGCCCTTCAGAAAACAATGAGAGTCAGATGGGCCCGCCCCGCCCTCTGCATGGCTGTGTCGATGTCTGCCCCCACCGAAGAGGTCCTCCAACCAGCGAAAGGGATCCGCAGCCGCTGGCGTCGTTTTGGCAATTATCGCGGACGCCGCTATGGCGCCGATCCTTGCCAGATTGCGCCGCGAGCTCTGCACACCGGTGAGCCGATTTTCTTGGGGCGTCATACTTGGGCTCCTGCTCAGATTTGCTTGCTTACCCTCACAGGTCTGAGATTTTTTCGATCGATGTCATTCCAGACGTGTGTGGCAATCCCTAAACCGATATTCCCCGATTCCCGAGAGAGTTTCGATTATCATCAAGCAGTTCAGCTTCCTTGGCAACACAAAAATCGCGCACCGCGTGCAAAATTTGCGCGCTATCAGCCCCGATAATGGTCCAGCACGAAGTGCCGCTAGACGCGCAGGAGTGGGGAAATGACTGACTCGACCGAGTCGGCCCGGCATCATTACGCAGAAGAGTTGCGGTTCATGGCCAACTTGCGTTCGCACGCGGTCATCGAAGCCTTCGCGACGGTGCCGCGGGAACGCTTCTTCGGACCGGGGCCTTGGCGCATCCTCAGCCCGATGGCACCTGCAGAGTATTGGACGACGGAGGATGCCGATCCGCGCCACCTCTACCACGACGTGCTGATCGCGATCGACGAGGAGCGACGCCTCAACAACGGACAGCCCAGTCTTTGGGCTCGTATGTATGACCATCTGGGGTTGAGCCCGGGCGATCACGTCGTCCATGTCGGCGCCGGCACCGGCTACTACAGCGCCATCCTCGCCGAAATTGTCGGCCGCACCGGTCGCGTGACCGCGATCGAGATCGACGCGACCCTGGCTCCCTGCGCCAGCGAGAATCTCGCCGCGGGCTGGCCACAAGCGACAGTCTTCGCGGCCGACGGTTTCACTTTCCGCCCCGACCCGCCGGCCAACGCCATCGTCGTCAACGCCGGGGTGACGCATTTTTCTGCTGTCTGGCTCGATATGTTGGCGGCAGAGAATGGCCGCCTGCTCGTCCCGCTGACCAATGCCGAACGGTGGGGTTGCTTTCTGATGATCACCCAGCAGGGCGGTGAGCCGTGCCGCTACGCCGCTCGGTTCGCGGGCCGGGTGGGGATCATCCCGTGCGTCGGCGGGCGAGATCCGGCAGCGGAGGAAAAATTGACGGCGGCGTTGGCGAGGGGCGATTTCACCGCCATCCGATCGCTGCGGCGCGCCCCCGAGGAGCCGGATCACACATGCTGGCTCGCCGGCGAGGGCTGGTGGCTATCGACCGCCCCCGCCAGCTCCGGTTGAAGCCCGTTAGGCCGCGGCCGTCGGCAGCAGCTCGGTGCGATAGGTCGGCCGCAGAATTTCGAGCCGCATCGGCACCGGCGTGCCGAGCCACAGCGCATTCTTGCTGTGGTCGTCGTAGGAGCTCTCGGTCAGCGGATGGACGAGAACATCGAGACCCTCGCGGTTCAGCATCAGCCACGGCACGATCTTTTGGAACTCCGGGGTCTCGAAGATGACGCTGAACTGCGAGATCGGGTGCGGGCCGATCGGTTCATCGCTGAACGCCCCGGGCCTCACGGCGAATTGATTGATAATCGCGTCGCGCAGGCGTTCGGCGGTAGGCCGGGTGGCGGCGTCATAATAGACGTGGGCGTGGTAGCCTTTGAGTTCGGTCATCGAGGTTCCTCCTCTCAGTGTTCGCGGGAAGTGTGAAGCCGGCGCTCGACCTCGGCCTGCCATTCGTCGAGCGGCATGAAACCGGATGTCTCGCGGCAGTGCTTTTCAGTCTGCGCCATGATCTCGTCATTCGGCAACGACAGGTCGATCGGTAGGCTGTGCGGTTGCGGCACGTACCAGGGCGTGTCCATGTAGATCTCGACCATGTTCCCCTCGGGGTCGGGGAAATAGATCGACAGCGCGTTGCCGTGGCTGGTCTGGCGGATCTCGCCGACCCCGGCATCGCGGACGCGGCGGTGCGTCTCCTTCAGCTGGTCGAGATCGCCGACTTTGAACGACAGCTGATTGACCGTGCTGACCCCTTCCGGCTCGCGCCCCGAAACGACGACCAGCTGGTGATGGTGCCCCGGCGCCGCCGTCATGAACGCGAGCTCGCCGCCGCGGCCGCCGACGCCGCGATCGGAAACCACGAGCCCGATCGTCTTCGTATAGAACGCAACCATCGTGTCGATGTCGCGGGCATAGACGCCGCAATGCGACAGTTGCGGACCGATCTGTAATGTCATGCTCTCCTCCTGGAAGTGGGCTTCGCCCGGCTGACCCCCAAAATCAAGAGCGCGAACGGTCATCTATCAAATCGATTAATTATATATTGTCCATTCGCTCGGTCGATATCCGCCCGCGTCGGATCAAAAAGGTGCACTAGTGTGCCGTCTCTAATATATCGTTCCAAGATTTGGTGCTGATGATATATTGGCCTGCCGATTGGGGGGATGTGGTTATGGCGCGTCCGAGCAGCTGGGGATCTCACGCGTCGCGGTGAACCGCTGGGTCGGGCGCTTTGCGCTGCACCGGTTGGACGGGTTGAACGATCGTGCCGGGCGCGGGCGCAAGCCATGGCTGCCGCAGGCGGCGGTGCAGCAGGTAGTGGAGCAAGCGGTGACGCCGCCGGCTCATCTGGGGCGATGGAGCTGCCGCACGATGGCCCGCGCCGCCGGGATCTCGCCGGCCAGCGTGCAGCGCCTGTGGGCGGCCAGTGACATCAAGCCGCATCTCTCGCGCACCTTCAAACTGTCGAACGACAAGCGCTTTGAAGAGAAGTTCTGGGACGTCATCGGGCTGTATCTCAACCCGCCGGAGAAGGCGCTGGTGCTGTGCTGCGACGAGAAATCACAATGCCAGGCATTGGAGCGCACGCAACCGGGTTTGCCGCTGGGGATCGGCCACATTCGCACCAAGACCCACGATTACGTGCGACATGGTACGCTGACTTTGTTTGCCGCGCTCAATTATCTCGAGGGCAAGCTGATCACCCGCTTGGCGCCGCGTCATCGCCATCAGGAGTGGCTGGCCTTTCTCAAAACCATCGATGAGCAGACCCCGGCCGATCTCGACATCCACATCATCGCCGACAATTACGCCACCCATAAGCATCCCGCGGTCACGCGATGGCTCGACCGCCACGCCCGCTTTCACATGCATTACACGCCGACCTCGTCATCCTGGATGAATTTGGTCGAGCGCTTCTTCCGTGACCTCACCGAGTTCATTACCGAGAAGAGCTTTGCCTCGACCCGAGAACTGGCCGACGCGATCATCGCGTTCCTGGCGGCGCGCAACGACAATCCGCAGCGCTACGTCTGGAAAGCCAAGGGCGAAGACATCCTGCGCAAGATCGATGCTGCCAGACAGGCGCTCGCCGCGCTCCAGCCAGCAGGTAATGCTGTTTCAGAGACGGCACACTACTAGGTGTCGCGTAGGCTTGCTCTCGTCCGGCTGGCCGTTCTCGGATACGTTTTCTCTACCCGTTCCACCACAAGCATCGCATGTCCTGTTGTTGAATTGGCCGCTACCGTCGCATTTGCCGCACTTCATCTTTGGAGCACTCCTTATGAACCGCATGCTGCAAAGGTTTTTGCTGGTTAGCATGCTGCTCTGCACGAGTATAAAAGCCGGGAGGCGCTACCTTATATTGGTTGGGCTAATAGTTTCGTCCCTTACGGGGTGCACAACTGCACGAACGATGGCCCTTCCCGGCGGCGGCCAAGGCTATGCTATCGGATGTGGTGGGATTCAGCATACTATGGATGACTGCCTTGCTCACGCTGCAGAGATCTGTCCGGGCGGCTATGACATCGTGACCGCCACTCAAGAATCCGTACCGCTGATACATCCTTACGAACGGTCAATGTACGTTCGCTGTAAGCTGAATGCCTCGTCCGCGCGAGCGTCGATCGAGACCGCCACGACCGGGGAGAAAACCAAAGAAGCTGCCGCTTCCTGCCAACAATTGTACCAAGACCCGCATCTCAAACCTCTGCGCGGGATTATCGCCCTCGGTGAGCCACCAACTTTGGAGATGCAAAGCAACCCGCACTATGTCACAGATGAGCAACGAGCTTCTCTCGATATTTTCAAATCCCTCAACGAGAAGTGCCGGAACGGTATAGCTGCAGCGAACCCCCGCCTGTGGCAGATTATCGTGCAGGTTCAGCCCGCTCCCTATGAGAAGCTAAAACAATTATACGATCACCAAATCACCATTGGTCAATACAATACGTATCGTGAGGAAATTTTAGAGAAATTGAACAACGCTATAGCTGTTCAGCGAAGTGAAAAGAGAGGGGATGTTGAAAACAGGAGTGAGACTTCGTGACCATTTATCGTTCATTCGCCGCCTGTGCCTACGATTTAAATATGCACCGTCGCGTCGAAAGTGCTCTCAAACAATTGTTTTCCCCGCCCCCTCTATCAGAGGGTGGAGGCCGCAACCCGCTGCTTAATTCTTAATAGAGAAAGACTTTGCTAATGAGGTTGGGGCAGATGTTGCCCTGCTTTTTTGTGTTGGCGACATGTTGGTATTTTGGGAATATATAAAGATTATATAGATTACTCGGGGATTCCGCGCCGAATAAACGAGAATGGTTTCCTGCGCTTCTCCGCATTCTCCCTATCGAGCTAAAGCAGGTTGCACAATCTCAGCGGGAAGCCGCCGGCCTCGATTTGCGCCGCCTCGCATGGCGCCGGTCTTGAGCTGATCGTAAGTGATGGTGGCGCATTCGACGGCGCGCCGAATGAGGTGACCGCCAACCCGTCGGGCAAGCTGCGGCGATTGAACCGGGTAGGACCATTCCCGAAGATAGCGCTGCAGGTGCTTGGCGCTGATGCCGTGATGGGTGCCGACGAGCCGGGCTTTGATGTTGCTGAACAGGAGATGACGGGCAAGAACATTAAGCGAACCTGTGCTAACTGGACGGGGATACTCCGCATATTGTTATCGCTTTAGTCGGCGCGACCGCGGGTGATCCCCTGATTTTCCAGAACGCATTTTTGCGACCTTTGAATGACACTGCACCCGGGCCGCATGACGCCGAAGGCTATGCGCCACCGCATGATCCGTCAGCGCAATCAGCGGATGCTCGCGCGCAACGCGCAAGAGCGGCTACTGAATGACGATACGGTGGCTTGGTCATATTATGACGAGGGCCACGACGTTGTCGCCTCGGCAACGCAGCTTTATTACTGCCCCGACGAGCTCGGCTGTGCGCAACATACATCTCTCGCAATGGGCAGTCATTCTTCGCAATGGCTTCGGAGCGTGGCGGCATTTATGATCATAATATTGCCAACTCGCATCGGGCACTTACTGTCGATGCATGTCCGCCACTAAGCTGCCGGCGCGATGGACGAGACGCGATGGTTGATGGGCTTCACCAGATCGCCGGGCTGAGCGCAGGACGGCCCTTCGAGAAAGCCGGTCGGGCATCCCGGCGGCCGCGGAACGGGCTGCCGTACCACGGCAACCATTGCGCCATGGCATGGCTCGAGCCGACAGGTGTTCAACTTTGATAGGAACTCTGGCTGTAGCTTCGCTGCTGATACAGCGACAAGCGATTATCAACTTTATTGTTGATTGCAGCTGGCGCAACAAGGGCGGTACCGACGAGGCGGCCTGGGGTTCATGGGAAGGAGCGTGTCGAAAAGAGCTGAACCCAGCCGGGTCGTTTGTGGTTATGATACGACTACCCGCTACAAATGAGCCGCCAAGATGTCGCGAACCGTAGATTGGGAAATACCGGGTGAGATCCAGCCGAAGCAGGCGGATTGCGCCTTTGATCTGGACCGCGCGCTTAACGCCGTCCTCGGCTTGCGCGCGACCGTCCCGGAGGATGCCTTCACCGCCGGGACACTCGGCACCGAACGTGCCGGCAGCGGGGTTCTGATCCGCGAAGACGGGTTGGTGCTGACGATCGGCTATCTGGTCACCGAAGCCGAGACGATGTGGCTCACCTCAGAGGGCGGTGGCGCCGTGCAGGGGCATGTCCTCGCCTATGACCAGGAGACCGGCTTTGGTCTCGTGCAGGCGCTCGGGCGGCTGAAGGTGCCGCCGATCGATCTCGGCGTCGGGGTGCGGGTCGGCGCCGGCGACCGCGCCATCATGGCCGCCGAAGGAGGCCGGCGCCACGCGCTGTCGGCGAGAGTCGTCGCCCGGCAGGAATTTGCCGGATATTGGGAATATGTCCTCGACCGCGCGATCTTTACGGCACCGGCCCACCCGTTTTGGGGCGGCGCCGCGCTGATCGGCGCCGATGGCCGGCTGATCGGCATCGGTTCGCTGCACGTTCAGCACGCCAACGGCCGCGAACTGCGCCGCGATGTCAACATGGTGGTGCCGATCGAGCTGCTGCCCCCGATCCTCGACGACATGCTGACATACGGCCGCCCGAACCGGCCGGCCCGCCCATGGCTCGGGCTCTTGGCTGCCGAGGTGGAGGACGCGATCGTGGTCGCCGGGCTCACCGAGAAGGGCCCCGCTAGCAAAGCCGGGCTGCGCCCCGGGGACCGCATTCTGGCGGTGCGCGATGATCCGGTCGCCAGCCTTGCCGGCTTGTGGCGGAAGGTGTGGGCGGGGGGCCCCGCCGGCAGCGAGGTGGTGATGCAGGTGGTGCGCGACGACGAGACATTGACCGTTCGCATCCTGTCCGCAGACCGGACGCGGTTTCTCAGGACACCGAAGCTGCATTGACCCTAAGACGCGCCGCTCGCCCGGCCGCGCTATCGGCTGACTGTTGAAGGACATTTTTTGCCTATTGTTGGCGACCAAGCCCTGTCCGCTCGGCTCCTGCCCGAACATCTGAAGCGGCTCGAAGCCGAGTCGATCGGCGTCATGCGCGAGGTAGCTGCCGAATTCCGCAACCCGGTGCTGCTCTATTCGATCGGTAAGGATTCGAGCGTGATGCTGCACTTGGCCCGCAAGGCCTTTTTCCCCGGCAAGCCGCCTTTTCCGCTCCTTCATATCGACACCGGCTGGAAGTTTCGCGAGATGATCACGTTTCGCGACGAGACCGCGCGCCGGCTTGGGGTCGACCTGATCGTCCACACCAACGAGGAGGGCCGAGCACGCGGTATTGACCCCATCGCTTCGGGGTCGGCATTGCACACGGCGGTGATGAAGACCGAAGCGCTGAAGCAGGCGCTCGATCACCATGGCTTTGACGCGGCACTCGGCGGGGCGCGTCGGGACGAGGAAAAGAGCCGCGCCAAGGAGCGGGTCTTCTCGGTGCGCAGCGCCGATCACGCCTGGGACCCGAAGAACCAGCGGCCCGAACTATGGCGACTTTACAATACCCGTTTGCGCGACCGACAGTCGATGCGCGTGTTTCCGCTGTCCAACTGGACCGAGTTGGACATCTGGGACTACATAGCAGCAGAAGAAATTCCCGTTGTGCCGCTCTACTTCGCCAAGCCGCGCCCGGTAGTCAGCCGTGGCGGGCTTTGGATCATGGTCGACGACGATCGCCTGCCGCTCGATCCCGGCGAGCGGCCAGAATCGCGGCGCGTCCGCTTCCGCACCTTGGGCTGCTATCCGCTGACCGGCGCCATCGAATCGGCCGCTGCCACGCCCGCCCAAATCGTCGCCGAGTTGTGCAATACGCGCCATTCCGAGCGGCAGGGCCGGCTGATCGACAGCGACGAGGAAGCCGCGATGGAACGCAAGAAGCGCGAAGGTTATTTCTGATGTCCCGTCCGCATTGCGAACCTTCCGCTCGGCCGGACAAGGATCTGCTGCGTTTGCTGACTTGCGGGTCGGTCGACGACGGCAAATCGACATTGATCGGGCGGCTGCTCTACGAGTGCGGTTCGATCCTCGACGATCAGCTCGGCGCGCTGCAGCGCGAACTCCCGGCGGTTCGGTACAACCGGTGATGACCTCGATTTCTCGCTGCTGCTCGATGGGCTCGAGGACGAGCGGCAGCAGCGGATCACGATCGACGTCGCCTATCGCTTTTTTGCGACGCCGGAGCGCGGCTTTATCGTCGTCGATACACCGGGGCACGAGCAATACACCCGCAATATGGCGACCGGCGCTTCGACTTCGGACCTCGCCGTGATCCTGGTCGACGCGCGCAAAGGCGTGCTGCCGCAAACCAAGCGGCACGCATTTATTTGCTGTCTGCTCGGCATCCGGCAGATCGTGCTCGCCGTCAACAAGATGGACCTCGTCGGGTTCGAGCGGCGCTGGTTCGATGAGATCGCTAAGGGCCTTTCGACCTTTATAGCGGGGCTCGGCGAGGTCTCCGTCACGGCAATCCCGCTCTCGGCGCGGTTCGGCGACAATGTCACCGAGATCTCGGGCCGGATGCCTTGGTATCGCGGACCCACCCTGATCGAGCACCTCCATTCGGCCGATATTTCGGGCGGCTGCGTCGAACGGCCGTTCCGCTTCCCGGTGCAATGGGTCAATCGCCCGAACGGCGACTTCCGCGGCTTCTCGGGGACCGTGGTGTCCGGCTCGATCGCGCTCGGCGATGACGTTTTGCTGGCGGGCTCGGGTCGAACCGCAACGCTCAAGGACATCGTTACCTTCGACGGTGCCGCCGATCGTGCACGGGAGGGTGATGCGGTCACCCTTACCTTCGAAACCGATATCGACATTGCACGCGGCGATCTGCTCGCGGACGCCCGCGAGCCGCCCGAATGCGTCGACCAGTTCGCCGCGCATGTGATCTGGATGAGCGACCAGCCGCTCGTCCCGGGCCGCTCTTACTTGCTGAAGATTGGGACGCGCACCGTGCCGGCCACCATGACCGCGCTCAAGCACCGCATCGACGTGGAGACGCTGGCGCATTTGGCAGACCGGACGCTCGGGCTCAACGAGATCGGGTTCTGCAATCTGTCGACCGCGGCGCCTGTGGCGTTCGATCCATATGCCATCTGCCGCGACACCGGCGCCTTCATTCTGATCGACCGCTTCACCAACGAGACTGCGGGAGCCGGAATGATCGCCTTCGGCCTGCGCCGGGCCAGCAATATTCACTGGCAGGCGCTGACCGTCGGCCGGGAGCAACGCGCTGCCCTAAAGGATCAACTCCCAGCGGTGCTGTGGCTGACGGGGCTTTCAGGCGCTGGGAAGTCGACCATCGCCGACATTGTCGAGAAAAAGCTGCTCGCCTTCGGCAGGCACACGATGCTGCTCGACGGCGACAATGTTCGGCACGGTCTCAATCGTGACCTCGGGTTCACCGACGCCGACCGGGTCGAGAACATCCGACGGGTCGGTGAGGTCGCCAAACTGATGGCGGAGGCCGGACTCATCGTGATCTGCTCGTTCATCTCGCCGTTTCGCGCAGAGCGCCGTATGGTCCGCGAGCTGACCGGTCCCACCGCCTTCCTTGAAGTCTATGTGGATACGCCGCTCAACGAGTGCATGCGCCGAGACCCCAAGGGGCTTTACGGGAAGGCGAGGGCTGGGCGGCTCCCGCACTTCACCGGTCTCGACTCCCCCTACGAGGTGCCGGAAGCTCCTGAGCTTCAAATCACGACGGTTGACGTGACACCCGACACCGCTGCCGAGCAGATCCTAGAGAAATTGCGAGCCCGCAAGATCATTTGAGCGGCTGCCGGGTCAGCAAGGTTCCTCGACGAGCCGCTCCAGATAGCTGCCGTATCCGCTCTTGCTGAATTCCCGGGCAAGGCTAAGAAGTTGGTCCATATCGATATACCCCATGCGATAGGCGACCTCCTCGACGCAGGCGATCTTCAAGCCCTGTCGCAGCTCTATCGTGCGGACGAATTCGGATGCTTCCAACAGCGAATCGTGGGTGCCGGTATCAAACCATGCGTAGCCGCGTCCGAACCGCTCGACCTTGAGCATTCCCCGAGATAGGTAGACATTGTTGAGGTCGGTGATCTCCAACTCCCCCCGGGCCGAGGGCTTTAGAGAGGCAGCGATCTCGGGGGCGGAATTGTCGTAGACGTAGAGACCGGTGACCGCCCAATGAGAGCGCGGCTGCCGCGGTTTTTCGACGATGGCGATGGGTGCGCCGCCGGCGTCGAATTCGACCACTCCATAGGCTTCGGGGTGGCGCACCTGATAGGCGAAGATCGTGGCGCCCAAGCGCGGCGTCGCCGCCTGCCTGAGCATGGCGGGAAGTCCGTGGCCGTAGAAGATATTGTCCCCCAGAACCAACGCGACGTGGTCGCCGCCGACAAAGCTTCGCCCGAGGACGAGGGACTGCGCCAGCCCCTCGGGCCTCGCTTGTTCGGCGTATCGGATCGAGAGGCCCCATTGCCCGCCGTCACGCAGCAAACTGGCGAAACGAGGCAGCTCCGCCGGGGTCGTGATGACCAGAATGTCGCGGATGCCCGCCAGCATCAGGGTCGTCAACGGATAATACACCATTGGCTTGTCGTAGACTGGCAGCAGCTGTTTGCTGAGCGCCAGGGTGGCCGGGTAGAGGCGGGTGCCGTGCCCACCGGCCAGAATGATCCCCTTCATCGGCTGTCTGCCCCGATCAGCTCTCGAACCACAGCAGGAAGGCTCGACCGCCATGGTGGCGCAGAAATGCCCTGGGACGCGATCTTGCGGCAATCGAGCACCGAGTTCATCGGCCGCTGCGCCGCCGTCGGATACTGATCTGTGGTGATCGGTTCGACCCGCGGACCCGATCCGCTCCGCCAGGCGCCGAGCACCCGTGCCAAAGCGAAGATCTCTTCGGCGAAGCCATACCAGCTAATACTGCCGGCCGAAGCGAAATGGAAAGTCCCCCATTCCGTCCCGCCGCGCTCTATTTGCCGGGCGATCGCGATCAGCGCCGCAGCGATATCGGCGGCGGCGGTGGGACAGCCGCGCTGGTCCGCGACAACCCGCAAAACCGGCCGCTCGGCCCCGAGCCGCAGCATGGTTTTTACAAAGTTTGCCCCGTAGGCCCCGTACACCCAGGCGGTGCGCAAGATGATATGGTGGGGCGCCGCCGCCCGAACGGCGCGCTCGCCGGCCTCCTTGCTGCGCCCATAGACATTGAGCGGGTTGACCGCGTCCTCCTCATGGTAGGGCTCGCTTTTGCGTCCGTCGAACACGTAGTCGGTCGACAAATGAATGAGCGGCGTCCCGTCCTCGCTGCAAGTTGCCGCAATGTGAGCGGCTCCCGCACAATTGACCGCCCAAGCCGCTTCCGCCTCGGCTTCGGCACGGTCGACGGCGGTATAAGCCGCGAGATTTATGACCAGATCGGGTCTCTCCCGCGCGATTACTGCGCTTACAGCTGCAGGCTTGGTGATGTCGGCCGCGTTCCGATCAAGAGGTACGAGCTTGAACGATGTCGGCCCGCCTGCGCGGCAAACCTCATGGCCGACCTGCCCGCCGGCCCCGAACACCAGAACCCTCAAAAGCGCCTCCTACGGGGACACCTCGTGTCCTCGTCCAGTGTTCGAGCCGAGCAACTTGTCGAAATAGTTGACAGTACGAGCGAGGCCGTCTTTCAGGGCCGTCTTGGGATGCCAGCCGAGAATACGCTCGGCTTCGGCGATGTCGGGACAACGCTGGACCGGATCGTCGATGGGCAGCGGCCGGCGGATGATCTTGGAGCGCGAGCCGGTCATCTCGATGATCACGCCGGCGAGCTCGGCGACCGAGGTCTCGACCGGATTGCCGAGGTTGATCGGGCCGGTGATGTCGTCGGGGGCAGCCATCAGCGCGAGGAAGCCGTCGATCAGGTCGTCGACATAGCAGAAGGCGCGGGTCTGGCTGCCGTCGCCATAAAGGGTGATCGGCTCGCCTTGCAAGGCCTGGACGATGAAGTTGGAAACGACGCGCCCGTCATTGGGGTGCATGCGCGGGCCGTAGGTGTTGAAGATGCGCACGACGCGGATTCGCAGATTGTGCTGGCGGTAATAGTCGAAGAACAGGGTCTCGGCGCAGCGCTTGCCCTCGTCGTAGCAGGCGCGCGGACCGATCGGATTGACATTGCCGCGATAGGCCTCGGGTTGCGGGTGGAGCGTCGGGTCGCCATAGACCTCCGAGGTGGAAGCCTGGAAGATCTTGGCCTTCAGCCGCTTGGCGAGGCCGAGCATGTTGATCGCGCCGATGACGCTGGTCTTGGTGGTCTGCACCGGATCGAACTGGTAGTGGATCGGCGAGGCCGGGCAGGCGAGGTTGTAGATTTCGTCGACCTCGACAAACAGCGGATGCGTGACGTCGTGGCGCATCGCCTCGAAATGCGGGACCCCCAACAGACCGGCGATATTGTCCTTGCGGCCGGTGAAGTAGTTGTCGACGCACAACACGTCGTCGCCGCGGGCCACCAGCCGCTCGCACAGATGCGAGCCGAGAAAACCGGCGCCGCCGGTGACGAGAACGCGCTTTCTGACGGAACTCATGCGAAATCCGGGGTTATGACGAGGTTCAGGCTCGGGAGAGCTGCGGCGGGCGGCCGATGCTGACATAGGAGAGCCCGGCGGCCGCCATTTCGGCCGGCTGATAGATGTTGCGCAGGTCGACGACCAGCGCGGTGGCGAGCAGCCGACCGATTCGGGCGAGGTCGAGAGCGCGGAACTCGTTCCATTCCGTCAGCAGCACCAGCGCATCGGCGCCTTCGGCCGCGTCGTAGGCGTCCTCGCAATAGACGAGGTCGGGCATCAGGTTTCTCGCCTCGTCGATCCCGGCCGGGTCGAAGGCGCGGATCGCCGCGCCGGCCGCGGCAAGGCGCGGCAGGATGGCGAGGCTGGGGCTGTCGCGCATGTCGTCCGTGTTGGGCTTGAAGGTGAGGCCGAGAACGGCGATCGTCTTGCCGGCGACCGTGCCGCCGCAGGCGGCGATGATCTTATCGGCCATGCGGGCCTTGCGCGCCTCGTTGACCTGCACCACCGTCTCGACGATCGAAAGATTTGCCTCGGCCTCGCTGGCGGTGCGCACCAAGGCCTTACAGTCCTTCGGAAAGCACGAGCCGCCAAAACCCGGCCCGGCATGCAGAAACTTGCGGCCGATGCGGCCGTCGAGCCCGATGCCGCGAGCCACGTCCTGGACATCGGCGCCGACCCGTTCGCACAGATCGGCGATCTCGTTGATAAAGGTGATCTTGGTCGCGAGAAAGGCGTTGGCGGCGTATTTGATCAATTCGGCGGTCTCGATGTCGGTGAACAGCATCGGCGTCTCGCTCAGATAGAGCGGCCGGTAGAGCTGTCGCATGACCTCCCGGGCGCGGTCGCCATCGGCGCCGATCACTACCCGGTCGGGGCGCATAAAATCCTCGATCGCCGAGCCCTCGCGCAGAAATTCCGGGTTCGAGGCGACCTCGAAATCACCGCTCGGGCAGACCCGGCGCAGGATTGCGGCGACCTCGCGCCCGGTGCCGACCGGCACCGTCGATTTAGTCACCACGACCGTATAGCCGCCGACTCGGGCCTCGGCCAAAGCCCGGCCGATCTCCGCTGCCGCGGCAAAGACGTAGCTGAGGTCGGCATGCCCGTCGCCGCGCCGCGACGGGGTGCCGACCGCGATGAAGACCGCATCCGCTCCCTTGAGCGCCGGCAACAGCTCGGTAGTAAAAGACAGCCGCCCCGCCGCCGTATTGGCCGCCACCAACGCCTCGAGCCCCGGCTCGTAGATCGGCATCTCGCCGCGCCGCAGCCGCGCAATTTTAGCCGCATCCATGTCGACACAGGTTACCGACACGCCGAATTCGGAAAAACACGCCCCAGAAACCAGACCCACATACCCCGTCCCGATCACTGCGATGCGCATCGGATCGCTTTTCCCTTAAGAGTTTAAACTGTGACAGCCGCCGCCTGCTCTACCTGGCGGCGATCAGCTCTGTCGAAGGCGTCTGTCGGACCATGCCTTTGCTTTCTAGCACATTTATTTCCAATTCCGCTGTGGAATGCACTACCGGTGTGCCACCGGTTCGAAACTGGGGCGCCCCTACCGGTGGCCGCTTCGGCCGCAAGAACATAAGCTGCGACAGAACAGGTTTGCGATGACCCGGCCGTAGCCATACGGCAAGGCTCGACAGGACGTTCAAATCTGCTATAAGGCCCGCCGATGTACGCCCTAGGCGAGCAGCTTCGGCGGCAATTTTGGCGGCACCGGAGCCCTCGGCGATCTCTGTTTCATCGATCTAGGAGTGTAGCTCAATTGGTAGAGCACCGGTCTCCAAAACCGGGGGTTGGGGGTTCGAGCCCCTCCACTCCTGCCACTACTTGACCGGGTTCCTGGAAGGTAATCACGGAAGGCCCCATATGGGTCGAGGCGGCGCAGTCGCCCGAGGTGAACAGGTATGGCGAAGACGAGCCCGGTCGAGTTTTTTCAACAGGTCCGCCAGGAGGTCTCCCGCGTCACTTGGCCGAGCCGCAAGGAGACTGTCGTCACCACAGCGATGGTGTTTGTAATGGTGTTCATCGCGGCCGTTTTTTTCTTCGTCGTGGATCAGGTGTTTTCCGCCGGGGTGCGGCTGATTTTCGGGCTGGGGCATTAGGTTTGGGACGCTGAAGATGGCGAGCCGTTGGTACGTGATCCACGTCTATTCCGGTTTCGAGAAGAAGGTCGCAGCCTCGATCCGCGAGCAGGCCGAGCAGAAGGGGCTTTCCGACCACTTCGAGGAAATCCTGGTACCGACCGAGGAAGTGGTCGAGGTCAAACGCGGCGCCAAGGTCAGCTCGGAGCGTAAATTTTTTCCTGGCTATGTGCTGATCAAGATGGATATGAGCGACGAGACTTGGCACCTTGTCAAGAATACCGCCAAGGTCACCGGATTTCTCGGCGGTCGCGGCGTCAAACCGTCGCCGATCAGCGACCACGAGGCGGCGCGGATCATGCACCAGGTCCAGGAGGGGATCGAGCGGCCGAAGCCTTCGGTTACCTTCGAAGTTGGCGAGCAGGTCCGCGTCAGCGACGGCCCGTTCACGTCTTTCAACGGGCTTGTCGAAGAGGTCGATGAGGAGAAGGCGCGTATCAAGGTGGCGGTATCGATCTTTGGGCGCGCGACCCCGGTGGAGCTGGAATATTCACAAGTCGAGAAGGTATAGGTCGGTCCGCCCGGGCTCGCTTCCTCCGTCATTCCCGCGAAAACGGGAATCCGCGGCGGTTGGTCGGTGGGCCCCGGTTCAAGCCAGGGGCAGGCTCGTCACCCCCGCTTTCGCGGGGGGTGACGACGCTCGCGAGAGATTGGAATAGATGGCAAAGAAGATCGTCGGTATCATCAAGTTGCAGGTTCCGGCGGGGAAGGCGAACCCCTCCCCGCCGATCGGACCGGCGCTTGGCCAGCGCGGGCTCAACATCATGGAATTCTGCAAGGCGTTCAACGCCGCGACGCAGAACCTCGAACCCGGCATGCCGATCCCGGTGGTGATCACGGCTTATGCCGACCGCTCGTTTGCTTTCGTGACGAAAAGCCCGCCGAACAGCTATTTTTTGAAGAAGGCTGCCGGGGTCGAGAAGGGGTCGCAAACCACCGGCAAGGGCCGCCCGGTTGGCCGGGTCACGATGGCGCAGATCCGCGAGATCGCCGCGCAGAAGATGCAGGATCTCAACGCAAAGGACCTCGATGGCGCCTGTCGCATGCTGATCGGCTCGGCGCGCTCGATGGGTCTCGAAGTGGTGGAGCAAGGCTGATGGCGAAGACCGGAAAGAGGTTGAAGAAAGCGTACGAGGGTATCGATCCGACCGTGGCGCGCCCGCTTGAGGATGCGCTCAAACTGATCAAGGAACGCGCCTCGGCGAAATTCGACGAGACCGTCGAGGTCGCGATGAACCTCAATCTCGACCCGCGCAAGCCCGATCAGAACCTGAGAGGCGCGGTAATGCTGCCGCACGGCACCGGGAAAACCGTGCGGGTCGCGGTGTTCGCGCGCGGCGACCGGGCAAAGGAAGCCGAGACGGCCGGCGCGGACATCGTCGGGGCCGAGGATCTCTCTGAAAAGATCCAGGCCGGTCAGATCGATTTCGATCGGGCGATCGCCACGCCAGACATGATGTCGCTGGTGGGGCGGCTCGGAAAGATCCTCGGTCCGCGCGGCTTGATGCCGAACCCGCGCCTCGGCACGGTGACCCAGAATGTGACCGAGGCGGTACAAGCCGCCAAGGGCGGACAAGTCGAGTTCCGCGCCGAAAAGGCCGGAATCGTCCATGCCGGGGTCGGCAAGGCGAGCTTTACCGAGAAGGCATTGACGGATAATGTGCGCGCGTTTGTCGGCGCGATCACCCGCGGCAAGCCGAGCGGTGTCAGAGGCACCTACGTCAAGAAGGTCAGCGTCAGCTCGACAATGGGTCCGGGCGTCAGAGTTGAATTGTCGGGGCTGGCCGAGGAGCCGCGGGCTTAGCCGCCGAGCGAGGATGGCCGACCGGTAGGAGATAGCAGTGGACCGAGCACAAAAACGAAGAGTGGTCGAGGCGCTGCATCAGGACCTCGCGGGCACGGCTTGCGTCGTTGTCACGCACCAGTCCGGGCTGAGTGTCTCGGAGGTCACGGTGTTGCGGCAGCAGGTCCGTGACGCCGGGGCTCGCTACCGGGTCACGAAGAACCGGCTTGCCAAGCGCGCCCTTGCCGACACGCCGTTCGAACCGCTGTTGTCGCTGTTTGCCGGCCCGACGGCGATCGCCTTTTCCGACGATCCGGTCGCGGCGGCAAAGGTGGTCGTCGGGTATGCCAACCGCAACGCCAAGCTGACGATCGTGGGCGGCGGACTGGCGGGCCGGAGGATCGATGTTGCCGAGGTCAGGGAGTTGGCGAGCCTGCCCTCGCTCGATGCATTGAGGGCTATGCTGATCGGGTTGCTTCAGGCTCCGGCGGCGCAGCTCGCGCGAGTGCTGCAGGCCCCTGCCGGGCAGGTTGCGCGGGTCTTGGCCGCCCATGCGGAAAGCCAGGGCGAGGCCGCCTAGCCGATCCCATCTTTCAGAGGCATTCATTGGTATTAGGAAATCGGGAGTACAACATGGCGGATTTGACAAGACTGGTCGATGATTTGTCGGCCTTGAGCGTCATCGAGGCGGCGCAGCTCTCGAAGATGCTCGAAGAAAAATGGGGTGTCTCGGCGGCGGCCCCGGTTGCCGTGGCGGCAGCCGGCGGCGCGGCCGCGGCCGCGCCCGAAGCGGCGGTAGAAAAGACCGAGTTCGATGTAATCCTCGCGGCGATCGGTGAGAAGAAGATCAATGTGATCAAAGAGGTCAGAGCGATCACCAGTCTCGGCCTAAAGGAAGCCAAGGATCTCGTGGAGGCCGCGCCTAAGCCCGTCAAGGAAGGCGTCAACAAGGAAGAGGCCGCAAAAATCAAAAAGCAGCTTGAAGACGCGGGTGCGACGGTTGAAATAAAGTAGGCTGATCACGATATTTGATCCATTCGGGCGGGCGTTCGTTCTAGAGCGGACGTCGGTCCAGGTTTACGAACCGGGGCGCGAACACATCGCGCACGCCGGGTCTTGGCGTCTGAAGGTGTGGTCGTTGGGATAGCGACCACGCGGTCTGATGAAAAATCGGCTGATGACTGCCGCTCCGAGCCGCTGCTCCGGTTCGGTAACGTTTTTACGCAATCGGGTCGCCGGATGGCGGCCTCACCGAGGAGTACGCATGGCTATATCCTTCACCGGCAAGAAGCGGATTCGCAAGACCTTCGGGCGCGTCGCCGAGGTCGCGCCGATGCCAAATCTGATCGAAGTTCAAAAGAGCTCGTACGATCACTTCTTGCAGATGGGGGTTGTGGCGGAGCAGCGCGCCAATGTCGGGCTCCAGGAGGTTTTCAAATCGGTGTTCCCGATCCGCGATTTCTCGGAGCGCGCCCAGCTCGAATTCGTGCGTTACGAGCTCGAAGATCCGAAATACGAGGTCGATGAATGCCAACAACGCGGCATCACCTTCGCCGCACCGCTGAAGGTGACGTTGCGGCTGGTCGTGTGGGATGTCGACGAGGACACCGGGTCGCGCTCGATCCGCGATATAAAAGAGCAGGATGTCTATATGGGCGACATGCCGCTGATGACGAAGAACGGCACTTTCGTCATCAATGGCACCGAGCGCGTGATCGTCTCCCAGATGCACCGCAGCCCGGGGGTCTTCTTCGACCATGACAAGGGCAAAACGCATTCCTCGGGAAAATTTCTGTTTGCAGCGCGGGTGATCCCGTATCGCGGCTCCTGGCTCGATTTCGAGTTCGACGCCAAAGACCATGTCTATGTGCGGATCGACCGCCGCCGCAAGCTCCCGGCGACAACCTTGCTGCTCGCGCTCGACGATGCCGCGACCGAGCAGCTGCGGGCAAGCCGCAGCTCCGAGAGCCGGGTTCTGCAGCCGGGTGAAGCCGTCGGCATGTCAAAGGAGGAGATCCTCTCCAACTTCTATGGAACGATCACCTTCCGGCGCGGCGATCAGGGATGGATGACGCCGTTCAAGGAAGAGAATTTCAAAGGCAAGCTGGCGAACGATCTGCTCGATGCCCGCACCGGCGAGATCGCCTTGGCGGCAGGCGAGCGGATGACGCCGCGCGTCGCGAGGCGGGTGCGCGAGGAAGGCCTCACGGATGTGCTCGTTCCGGAGGAGGAGCTGATCGGCCGGTATTTCGCCTCGGATCTGATTAATGAAGAGACTGGCGAGGTTTATTTCGAGGCCGGCGACGAGATTACCGGCGCGACACTTGCACAAGAGGCCGCGATCGGCATCGCGGAGTTGCCGGTGCTCGACATCGATCATGTCGGCGTCGGTCCCTACATCCGCAACACGCTCGCGATCGACAAGAATGCTACCCGCGAGGATGCGCTGATCGATATCTACCGCGTGATGCGCCCGGGCGAGCCGCCGACCCTGGAAACGGCCGAGGCGCTGTTCAACAGCCTGTTCTTCGATCCGGAGCGGTATGATCTATCGGCTGTCGGCCGCGTCAAAATGAATTCACGGCTCGGCCTCTCGACGGACGATTCAGTGCGCACCCTGCGCAAAGCGGACATCCTGTCGATCCTCAAAGTTTTGGTCGATCTGAAGGATGGCCGGGGTGAGATCGACGACATCGATCATCTCGGCAACCGCCGGGTCCGCTCGGTCGGCGAGTTGATGGAGAACCAGTATCGCGTCGGTTTGCTGCGGATGGAGCGGGCGATCCGCGAGCGCATGAGCTCGGTCGAGATCGACACGGTCATGCCGCACGATCTGATCAACGCCAAGCCGGCGGCGGCGGCGGTGCGCGAGTTCTTCGGCTCCTCGCAGCTCTCGCAGTTCATGGACCAGACCAACCCGCTTTCCGAGATCACCCATAAGCGGCGGCTGTCGGCGCTCGGACCCGGCGGATTGACGCGGGAGCGCGCCGGTTTCGAGGTACGCGACGTGCATCCGACCCATTACGGGCGGATCTGCCCGATCGAGACCCCGGAAGGCCCAAATATCGGCCTCATCAACAGTCTGGCGACATACGCCCGCGTCAATCAGTACGGATTTATCGAAAGTCCCTACCGCCGGGTGGTCGACGGCCGGGTAACGGACGAGGTCGTCTACTTGTCGGCGATGGACGAGGGCCGCTACGCGATCGCGCAGGCCAATGTCGAAACCGATGCCGAAGGCCGGGTAACGGCCGATCTGACGAATTGCCGCAAGGGCGGCGATTTTGTCATGACCCGGCCGGAAGATATCGACCTGATCGATGTCTCGCCAAAGCAGCTGGTTTCGGTGGCGGCGGCGCTAATCCCGTTCCTGGAGAACGACGACGCCAACCGCGCCCTCATGGGATCGAACATGCAGCGCCAGGCGGTGCCGTTGATCCAAGCCGAGGCGCCGCTCGTCGGCACCGGGATGGAGGAGACGGTCGCTCGTGATTCCGGCGTGACGATCATCGCTCGGCGCTCGGGGATCATCGACCAGGTCGATGCCACTCGCATCGTCGTTCGCGCGACGGAGGAGACCTCGACGGCCGCTTCGGGCGTCGACATTTACAATCTCCTCAAATTCCAGCGCTCGAACCAGAACACCTGCATCACCCAGCGCCCGCTGGTCAAAGTCGGGGACCAGGTGATGGCCGGCGACATCATCGCCGACGGCCCTTCGACGCAGCTCGGCGAGCTGGCGCTCGGGCGCAACGTGCTGTGCGCTTTCATGCCGTGGAACGGGTACAATTTCGAGGATTCGATCCTGATTTCGGAGCGGATCGTGTCCGACGACGTGTTTACCTCGATCCATATCGAAGAATTCGAGGTCATGGCCCGCGACACCAAGCTCGGGCAGGAAGAGATCACGCGCGATATTCCGAACGTCGGCGAGGAGGCGCTGAAAAATCTCGACGAGGCCGGGATCGTCTATATCGGCGCCGAGGTCAAACCGGGCGACATCCTCGTCGGCAAGGTCACCCCGAAGGGCGAGTCGCCGATGACTCCGGAAGAAAAGCTGCTTCGCGCGATTTTTGGCGAAAAGGCGTCCGATGTGCGCGACACTTCGCTGCGGCTTCCGCCGGGCGTCTCGGGCACGATCGTCGAGGTGCGGGTATTCTCGCGGCGCGGCGTGGACAAGGACGAGCGCGCACTGGCGATAGAACGCGCCGAGATCGAGCGGCTGGCCAAGGACCGCGACGACGAGCGCGCCATCCTCGAGCGCAGCTTCGCCGCGCGGCTAAAGGAACTGTTGCTCGGCCAGACCGCGGTCGGCGGCCCCCGGGGGATGAAATCGGGGACCGAGATCACCGAGGAGGTGCTCGCCGAGAATCCCCCGGCGCTGTGGCGGCAAATCTCCATCCGTGATGACGCAAGAATGGCGGATATCGAAGGTTTGAAGAAGCAGATGGAGGATGCCGTCGCAACGCTCACCGCGCGGTTTGAGAGCAAGGTCGAAAAACTGCAGCGCGGTGACGAGCTGCCGCCCGGCGTCATGAAGATGGTCAAGGTTTTCGTTGCAGTGAAACGCAAGCTGCAGCCGGGCGACAAAATGGCCGGCCGTCACGGTAATAAGGGCGTCATTTCTCGGATCGTCCCCTCCGAGGATATGCCCTATCTCCAGGATGGGACGCCGGTCGACATTGTGTTGAACCCGCTTGGCGTGCCGAGCCGCATGAATGTCGGTCAGATCCTCGAAACGCATCTCGGTTGGGCGGCGGCGGGGCTCGGCCGGCGCATCGGCGAGGTCCTCGCCAATGTGCAGCGCGGCGCGGCCGACGGGGAGCTGCGCGGCCTTCTCGGCGAGATGTACCAGGGCGAACAGAAGGCCGAAATCGATCGTCTACCGGATGGGGATCTGATCGAGTTGGCCGGCAACCTCGCTCACGGTGTGCCGATGGCGAGCCCGGTGTTCGACGGTGCGCGGGAGGAAGATATCGTTGCGATGCTGCAGGGGGCGGGGCTCTCGTCCTCGGGCCAGGTTGTGCTGATCGACGGGCGGACGGGCGAGGCGTTCGACCGCCCGGTGACGGTCGGCTATATCTACATGATGAAGCTTCACCACCTGGTCGACGACAAGATCCATGCGCGATCGATCGGCCCCTACAGCCTCGTCACGCAACAGCCGCTCGGCGGCAAGGCGCAGTTCGGTGGCCAGCGGTTCGGCGAAATGGAGGTTTGGGCGTTGGAGGCCTACGGCGCGGCATATACCTTGCAGGAGATGCTGACCGTCAAGTCGGACGACGTCTCCGGCCGAACCAAGGTGTATGAGGCGATCGTGCGGGGAGACGACAATTTCGAGGCCGGCATTCCCGAATCCTTCAACGTGCTGGTCAAGGAATTGCGGTCGCTCGGCCTCAATGTCGAGCTCGAACAGCAAGGCTACTGAGAACCGTCTGCGTGTGTCGTTTTGCCTTTAATCGCCGCTCCCGCGAAAGCGGGGGTCCAGGGCGTCTGGTTCGCTGCCAGTGGCCTGGGTGCCCGCTTTGGCGGGCATGACGGTGTTAGTGACCGAAAGGGGTCGTTGATGAACGAGTTGATGAACATCTTTGGCCAGGTCAGCGGGCCGCAGAGCTTCGATCAGATCCGGATCTCGATCGCCAGCCCGGAGCGCATTCACTCCTGGTCCTATGGCGAGATCAAGAAGCCCGAGACGATCAACTACCGCACGTTCAAGCCGGAGCGTGACGGGCTGTTCTGCGCTCGGATTTTCGGACCGATCAAGGATTACGAATGCTTGTGCGGTAAGTACAAGCGCATGAAGTACCGCGGCATCATTTGCGAGAAATGCGGCGTCGAAGTGACCCTCTCCAAGGTCCGGCGCGACCGTATGGGTCACATCGAGCTCGCGTCGCCGGTCGCGCACATCTGGTTCTTGAAGTCGCTGCCGAGTCGCATCGGCCTGTTGCTCGACATGACATTGAAGGATCTCGAAAGGGTCCTCTATTTCGAGAACTACGTCGTCATCGAGCCGGGGCTGACCCCGCTGAAGCAGCATCAGCTGCTGAACGAGGATGAGTACCTAAAGGCGCAGGACGATTACGGCGACGACCAGTTCACCGCCTCGATCGGGGCCGAGGCGCTGCGGACGATGCTGTCCGCCATCGATCTCGGCGAAGAGAAGGAAAGGCTGCGCGACGAGCTGCGCGACACCAATTCGGAGGCGCGCCGCAAGAAGCTCGTCAAGCGCTTGAAGCTTGTCGAGGCCTTCATCGAATCCAACAGCCGGCCGGAGTGGATGATCCTCGAGGTCGTCCCGGTTATTCCGCCGGAATTGCGGCCGCTCGTGCCGCTCGACGGCGGCCGCTTCGCGACCTCCGATCTGAACGACCTCTACCGCCGGGTGATCAACCGCAACAACCGGTTGAAGCGGCTGATCGAGCTGCGCGCGCCCGACATCATCGTGCGCAACGAGAAGCGCATGCTGCAGGAGGCTGTGGACGCGCTGTTCGACAACGGTCGGCGCGGCCGGATAATCACGGGGGCCAACAAGCGGCCGCTGAAGTCGTTGTCCGACATGCTGAAGGGCAAGCAGGGCCGGTTCCGCCAGAACCTGCTCGGCAAGCGGGTCGATTACTCCGGCCGCTCGGTTATCGTCGTCGGTCCCGAACTCAAACTGCACCAATGCGGGCTGCCGAAGAAGATGGCGCTCGAGCTGTTCAAACCGTTCATCTATTCGAAGCTCGAACTCTACGGCCTCGCCAGCACGATCAAGGCCGCCAAGCGCATGGTCGAGAAGGAGCGGCCGGAGGTCTGGGACATACTCGAGGAGGTGATCCGCGAGCACCCGGTTCTGCTCAACCGGGCGCCGACCCTGCATCGCCTGGGGATCCAGGCGTTTGAACCGGTGCTGATCGAAGGCAAGGCGATCCAGCTCCACCCACTGGTCTGCACTGCCTTCAATGCCGATTTCGACGGCGACCAGATGGCGGTGCACGTGCCGCTGTCGCTCGAGGCACAGCTCGAGGCACGGGTCCTGATGATGTCGACCAACAACATTCTCAGCCCGGCGAACGGCAAGCCGATCATCGTGCCCTCGCAGGACATCGTGCTGGGCCTCTATCACATCACGATGGAGCGCCCGGGCGAAAAGGGCGAAGGCATGCTGTTCACCAGCATCGGCGAGATCGAACAGGCGCTCGAATCGAAGGCCGTGTCGCTGCATGCCCGCGTCAAGGCCCGCTTCCACACAGTGGATGCCGACGGCAAGCCCGTCGTGCAGCGCGTGGAGACGACCCCCGGCCGGATGTTGCTTTCCGAGATCGTGCCGCGGAACCCGGCTATCGGCTTCGATCTGATCAACACTCTTCTGACCAAGAAGGAGATCAGCAACGTCATCGATCAAGTCTACCGCCACTGTGGCCAGAAGGAGACGGTCATCTTCTGCGACCATCTGATGTCGCTGGGCTTCCAGCAGGCCTGTAAGGCCGGCATTTCGTTCGGCAAGGACGATTTGATCGTGCCCGAAGAGAAGCGTCGCCTGGTCGGCGAGGCGCAGGAGCAAGTCAAGCAGTATGAGCAGCAATACCAGGACGGCCTGATCACCCAGGGCGAGAAATACAACAAGGTCGTCGACGTGTGGTCGCGGTGCACGGACCGCGTCGCCGACGAAATGCTGAAGAAAATCCGCGAGCCGCAACCCGGCGAGCCGGTCAACTCGGTCTGGATGATGTCTGATTCCGGGGCGCGCGGCTCGGCGGCGCAGATCAAGCAGCTGGCCGGGATGCGCGGCCTGATGGCCAAGCCCTCGGGCGAGATCATCGAGACGCCGATTATTTCTAACTTCAAGGAGGGGCTGACCGTCCTCGAATACTTCAACTCGACGCACGGCGCCCGCAAGGGCCTCGCCGACACGGCGCTGAAGACGGCGAATTCGGGTTATCTGACCCGCCGGCTCGTCGATGTCGCGCAGGACGCGATCATCACCGAGGAAGATTGCGGCACCACCCGCGGGCTCATGACGAGCGCCGTCGTCGACGGCGGCGAAGTCATCGCCCCTCTCGCCGACCGCATTCTTGGCCGTACCGCAGCGGTCGACATTCTCGATCCGCTGAGCGGGGAGGTCGTGCTCCCGGCTGGCGCACTGATCGACGAGGACGCCGTCGATCAGATCGAGCGGGCGGGTGTCGATACCGTACCGATCCGCTCGGTGTTGACCTGCGAATCCCGCATCGGCGTTTGCGGCAAGTGCTACGGACGCGACTTGGCCCGGGGTACGGTCGTCAATATCGGCGAAGCGGTCGGCGTCATTGCCGCGCAATCGATCGGCGAACCCGGCACGCAGCTGACGATGCGCACCTTCCACATCGGCGGTGCCGCGCAACGCGGCGCCGAGCAGTCTTCTGTCGAGGCCGCCTTCGATGCCAGGGCAGAGGTGAAGAACCGAAACGTCGTGATCAACTCGGGCGGCGTGCCGGTGGTGATGGGCCGCAACACCGAGGTCGTGCTGTTGGACGAAGCGGGGCGGGAGAAAGCCCGGCACCGAGTTCCGTACGGCGCGAGATTGCTCGTCGATGATGGGGCCGAGGTCAAACGGGGCGACCGATTGGTCGAGTGGGACCCCTACACGATCCCGATCATCACCGAGAAGGACGGCATCGCCCATTACGTCGATCTGATCGAAGGCTTGTCGATGCGCGAGACGGTGGACGAAGCGACCGGCATCTCCTCGAAAGTGGTCGTCGACTGGAAACAGCAGCCGCGCGGCAGCGATTTGCGGCCGCGGATCACGTTGCGCGACGAGGATGGCGAAGTGCTCACCTTGGCCAACGGGCTCGAGGCGCGCTACTTCATGTCGGTCGACGCGATCCTTTCGGTCGACAACGGGGCGCACGTCAAGGCTGGCGATGTCCTTGCGCGCATCCCGCGCGAAGTCCTCGAAGACGCGTGACATCACGGGCGGTCTGCCGCGTGTCGCCGAGCTGTTCGAAGCGCGCAAGCCGAAGGATTTCGCGATCATCAGCGAAAGCGACGGCCGCGTCGAATTCGGCAAGGACTATAAGGCGAAGCGGCGCATCATCGTCGCGCCAATCGAGGACGATAAGGAGCCGGTCGAGTACCTGATCCCGAAGGGCAAGCACATCAGCGTCCAGGAAGGCGATTACATCGAGAAGGGTGACCTTTTGATGGACGGCAACCGCGTGCCGCATGACATTCTACGCATCCTCGGGGTCGAGGAACTGGCGAGCTACCTGATCAACGAGATCCAGGAGGTCTATAGGCTGCAAGGTGTGCGGATCAACGACAAGCACATCGAGGTGATCGTGCGGCAGATGCTGCAGAAGGTGGAAATCGCCGATCCAGGCGACACGACCTTCCTGGCCGGCGAGCAGATCGACCGCTCGGAGTTCGAGCTGGAAAACGCCAAAGTCGAGAGCGAGGGCCTGCGGCCGGCGGAGGCGCGCCCGGTGTTGCAAGGCATCACCAAGGCGAGCCTGCAGACGAACTCGTTCATCTCGGCTGCCTCGTTCCAAGAGACGACACGCGTGTTGACCGAGGCCGCGGTCTCCGGCCGGATCGATGCGCTGATGGGTCTCAAGGAAAATGTGATCGTGGGACGGCTGATCCCGGCGGGGACCGGCAGCGTCGTCGCTCGGTTGCGCGAGGTCGCGGCCGAGCGCGACCGCGAACTCGCTGCGATCGCTGCGAACGAAGAGCCCGCTCAACTCGTCGAAGCCGAAAAACAAACGGCGTAAGGCCTTCCTTCCTGGCGTCCCGCTTGTCCATGGAGCGCAATGCGTTCCCTGGCATGGGGGACTTGACCGGGTTGGTTTGCGTCACTAGTAATAGCCGCTCGGGGCTGGCCGTAGGAAGCCACCTAGACGCAGCCCCTATACCAGCTTCTGGCTCGGTGCCCCTGTGAGGGGGCGCGCAAGAACTTAGGTACGAAGACTCATCGGCCCGGCGGCGTCATCGCCTTGGGCGTTTGTTGTGTTTGGCGATTGTCGTGTTTGACGGGGTTGTGACGATGCCGACTATAAACCAGTTGATCCGCAATCCGCGGAGGCCGGAGGTGGCACGCAACAAGGTTCCAGCGATGGAAGCTTGCCCGCAGAAGCGGGGGGTGTGCACGCGCGTCTACACCACTACCCCGAAGAAGCCCAATTCCGCATTGCGCAAAGTGGCGCGCGTGCGCCTGACAAACGGGTTTGAGGTGACGAGCTATATTCCGGGCGAGGGCCACAACCTGCAGGAGCACTCGGTGGTCTTGATCCGGGGCGGCCGGGTCAAGGATCTCCCGGGTGTGCGCTACCACATCATCCGCGGCACGCTCGATACCCAGGGTGTCAAAGACCGCCGCCAGCGCCGTTCGAAGTACGGCGCCAAGCGCCCGAAGTAGGAGGGCCGTCATGTCGCGCCGTCGTGCCGCAGTCAAACGCGAAGTCTTGCCGGACGCAAAGTTCGGCGACAGCGTATTAACCAAGTTTATGAATTGCCTGATGTACGAGGGCAAGAAGTCAGTCGCCGAACGCATCGTCTACGGAGCTTTCGATCGCATCGCAAAGCGCGGCGGGCAAGACCCCTTGCGGGTGTTCCACGACGCGCTCGGTAATGTGCGACCCGCCGTGGAAGTCCGCTCGCGCCGTGTCGGCGGCGCCACCTACCAGGTACCGGTCGAAGTGCGGACCGACCGCAGTCAGGCGCTGGCCATTCGCTGGCTCATTTCGAGTTCGCGCGGGCGCTCGGAAAACACGATGGAGGAGCGGCTTTCGGGGGAGCTACTCGATGCCGCCAACAATCGCGGCTCCGCGGTGAAGCGGCGGGAGGATACGCATCGCATGGCCGATGCGAACAAGGCCTTCTCGCACTACCGCTGGTAAGCGACGAAGCAGAGCACAACCGAGACACAATTTTCTTTGGGGGCGCCCGCCTTGCGTGGCGCCGGCGGAGTTGCTTTCATGGCACGCACGACACCTCTCGAACGGTACCGAAACATCGGCATCATGGCGCATATCGATGCCGGAAAAACAACCACGACCGAGCGCATCCTTTATTACACCGGCCGCGGCTATAAGATGGGCGAGGTGCACGAAGGCACCGCGACGATGGACTGGATGGCCCAGGAGCAGGAGCGGGGCATTACGATCACCTCGGCCGCAACCACCTGCTTTTGGGCCGACCACCGCATCAACATCATCGACACGCCCGGCCACGTCGATTTCACGATCGAGGTCGAGCGCAGCCTGCGCGTGCTCGACGGGGCTGTCGCGGTGTTCGACTCGGTGGCCGGCGTCGAGCCCCAATCGGAGACCGTCTGGCGCCAGGCCGACAAGTACGGCGTCCCGCGGATCTGTTTCGTCAACAAGATGGACCGGATCGGCGCTGATTTCCCTCGCTGCGTCGCGATGATCGACGATCGGCTGGGCGCCAAGCCGGTAGTGCTGCAATTGCCGATCGGCATCGAGAGCGATTTCGTCGGGATCGTCGATCTCGTCGGCCTTCGCGCGATCAAATGGCGCGATGAGACGTTGGGTGCGGAATTCGACATCGTCGATGTGCCGCCTAACATGGCCGACGAAGCGAAAGTATTCCGGACAAGATTGGTCGAAGCCGTGGTCGATCAGGATGATGCGGCGCTCGAAGCTTATCTCGGCGGCGAGGAGCCGAGCGAGGAGGTGCTCAAACGCTGCATCCGCAAGGGGACAATCGGCGGGGTTTTTGTTCCGGTGCTGTGCGGTTCAGCCTTCAAGAACAAAGGAGTGCAGCCGCTGCTCGACGCTGTGGTCGACTACTTGCCGGCACCCACCGATGTCGCAGCGATAAATGGCGTAAAGGTCGGCTCGAACGAGCCGGTCGTGCGCCGCTGCTCGGATGACGAGCCGTTCGCCGGGCTCGCTTTCAAGATCATGAGCGACCCCTTCGTCGGTTCGCTGACATTTGTCCGCGTCTATTCCGGGGTCGCCACCGCCGGTAGCCAAGTTCTGAACAGCGTCAAGCAGACGCGCGAGCGGATCGGCCGAATGCTGCAGATGCACGCGAACCATCGCGAGGACATCAAGGAAGCCCGCGCCGGAGACATTGTCGCGTTGGCTGGGCTGAAGAATACCACTACCGGCGACACCCTGTCCAACTCCAGCGATCCGGTCATACTCGAGCGAATGGAATTTCCGGAGCCGGTCATCGAGATTGCGGTCGAGCCCAAGACCAAGGGCGATCAGGAGAAAATGGGTCAGGCGCTCGCCCGGCTGGCGACCGAGGACCCGTCATTCCGGGTGACCGTCGACCACGAGAGCGGCCAGACCGTGATCAAGGGGATGGGTGAATTGCACCTCGAGATCATCGTCGACCGCATGAAGCGCGAGTTCAAGGTCGACGCCAATGTCGGTGCGCCGCAGGTCGCCTACCGCGAGACGATCACCCGCGCCGCAGAAGTTGATTACACCCACAAAAAGCAGACCGGTGGAGCCGGACAGTTTGCGCGCGTCAAGCTGCGGTTCGAGCCATTGCCGCCGGGGTCCGGCTTTGCCTTTGAAAACGCCGTGGTCGGCGGGGCCGTGCCGAAGGAGTATGTGCCGGGGGTCGAGAAGGGGCTGAAAGCCTCGACCGAAACCGGTGTGCTCGCAGGCTTCCCGGTCATCGATCTGCAGGCGACATTGGTGGACGGCGCCTTCCACGACGTCAATTCAAGCGTGCTCGCCTTCGAGATCGCGGCGCGCGCCGCGTTCAAGGAAGGCGTCATGAAGGCCGCGCCAAAACTGCTCGAGCCGATCATGCGGGTCGAAGTGGTGACGCCGGAAGACTATATGGGTGACGTGATCGGCGACTTGAACAGTCGTCGCGGCCAGGTCACCGGGTTGGACACGCGCGGCAATGCGCGGGTCATTGATGCGATGGTTCCGCTCGCCAACATGTTCGGATACGTCAATACATTGCGGTCGATGAGCCAGGGCCGGGCCCAATACACCATGCATTTCGACCATTACGAGCAGGTACCGCAGGCGGTGGCGGACGAAGTCCGCGCCAAGATGGCGTGATAATCCAGGCTTGAAATCCAGTCGGGCTGGATCGAACGGAGAGGAAGGCAATGTCGAAGGCAAGGTTTCAGCGGACGAAGCCGCACTGCAATATCGGGACGATCGGTCACATCGATCACGGCAAGACGACATTGACGGCGGCGATCACCAAGGTATTGGCGGAGAAGGGCGGGGCGACCTTTGTGCCGTTCGACCAGATCGACAAGGCGCCGGAAGAGCGGGCGCGCGGCATCACGATTGCGACGGCCCATGTCGAGTACGAGACCGCGAAGCGCCACTACGCGCATGTCGACTGCCCGGGTCATGCCGACTACATCAAGAACATGATCACCGGGGCGGCGCAGATGGATGGCGCGATCCTGGTGGTGTCGGCGGCGGACGGGCCGATGCCGCAGACCCGCGAGCACGTGCTTCTGGCGCGCCAGGTCGGGGTCCCCGCCTTGGTGGTGTTCATGAACAAGGTCGACATGGTGGACGACCCGGAGCTGTTGGACCTGGTCGAGCTGGAGGTTCGCGAGCTGCTGTCGAGCTACCAGTTTCCCGGCGACGACATCCCAGTGGTGCGGGGCGCGGCGTTGTTTGCGCTGGAGGGCCGCAACCCGGAGCAGGGGCATGATTCGATCATCGAGCTGATGGATGCGGTGGACAGCTATATACCGCAGCCGGAGCGGGCGAAGGACCGGCCGTTCCTGATGCCGATCGAGGACGTGTTCACGATCTCGGGGCGCGGCACGGTGGTCACGGGCCGCGTCGAGCGCGGGGTGGTCAAGGTCGGCGACGAGGTCGAGATCGTGGGGCTGCGGCCGACCGCCAAGACGGTGGTGACCGGTGTCGAGATGTTCCGCAAACTGCTCGATCAGGGCGAGGCGGGCGACAACATCGGGGCGCTGTTGCGCGGCACCAAGCGTGAGGAGGTCGAGCGCGGCCAAGTGTTGGCCGCGCCGGGGTCGATCACGCCGCACACCCGCTTTCAGTGCGAGGCGTACATCCTGACCAAGGAGGAAGGCGGCCGGCACACGCCGTTTTTTGGCAATTACCGACCGCAGTTTTATTTTCGCACGACCGACGTGACCGGCACCGTGCATCTTCCGGAAGGCACCGAGATGGTGATGCCGGGCGACAATATCTCGATGGAGATCGAGCTGATCGCGCCGATCGCGATGGATGAAGGGCTGCGTTTTGCGATCCGCGAAGGCGGCCGCACCGTCGGCGCCGGCGTCGTCGCCAAGATCATAAAATAGCGGCGAACCGAAGAGCGGGCGCGCGGTGGTAGGATTGGGATAGAAGATGGCCGACAACCAGAACATTCGCATTCGGCTGCGCGCCTATGATCACCGGGTGCTCGACCAATCGACGAGCGAGATCGTCAACACGGCCAAGCGAACCGGGGCGCGGGTGCGGGGGCCGATCCCGCTCCCGACCAAAATCGAGAAATTTACCGTTTTGCGCTCTCCGCATGTCGACAAGAAATCGCGCGAGCAATTCGAGATCCGAACCCACAAACGCGTGCTCGACATTGTCGACCCGACGCCGCAGACCGTCGACGCGCTGATGAAGCTTGACCTCGCCGCTGGCGTCGACGTCGAGATCAAGCTCTGAGGATGGGGCGATGCGCACTGGTCTGGTTGCCCGCAAGCTCGGCATGACCCGCGTCTTTACCGACGAGGGAACGCACGTTCCGGTGACGGTGCTGCAGGTCGACAACTGCCAGGTCGTCGCCGTGCGGACGGAGGACGGGGACGGCTACACCGCGCTGCAGCTCGGCGTCGGCAGCGCCAAGACGAAGAACGTGTCAAAGCCGCAACGCGGCCATTTCGCCAAGGCAAAGGTCGAACCCAAGGCGCGCCTCGCCGAGTTCCGCGTCTCGGAGGATGCCTTGCTGGAAATCGGCGCGGAAATCACCGCGGCGCATTTTTTGCCGGGCCAGTTTGTCGATGTCGCCGGCACCAGCATCGGCAAAGGGTTTGCCGGGGCGATGAAGCGGCATAATTTTGGCGGCTTGCGCGCCAGCCACGGCGTCTCGGTCTCGCATCGCAGCCATGGATCGACCGGTCAGCGGCAATCGCCGGGGAAGACTTTCAAGAACAAGAAGATGGCGGGTCATCTCGGGGCCGAGCGGGTAACGACGCAGAGCCTCGAAGTGATTGCGGCCGATGCCGAGCGCGGCGTCTTGATGATCAAGGGGTCGGTGCCGGGAAGCCCCGGTGGCTACGTGCTGGTCAAGGACGCGGTTAAGCGCAGGGCCCCCAGAGAGCTGCCGTTCCCGGCGGCTTTGCGGGAGAGGCCGGCCGCAGCCGAGAGTTCGCAGGGAGAAGCCTCCTGATGAAGCTCACCGTGCGCAATCTCGATAATCAGGAAGTCGGCGATATTGAGCTCGCCGAGGAGGTTTTCGGTCTGCCGGTCCGCCGCGACATTCTCGCCCGGGTCGTCAACTGGCAATTGGCAAAACGCCGCGCCGGAACTCACAAGACCAAGGGGATCAGCGAGATCCAGGGGACGACCAAGAAACCCTATAAGCAAAAGGGTACCGGGCGCGCCCGTCAGGGCAGCCTGCGTTCACCGCAATTCCGCGGTGGTGCGAGGATATTCGGCCCGGTCGTACGTTCCCATGAGTTTTCTCTGCAGAAGAAGGTCCGCAAGTTGGGCCTCAAGACGGCGCTCTCCTCAAAGCAGCGCGAAGGCAAGTTGATCGTGATCGATGCGGCCCGCGTCGACGAAGCCAAGACCAAGGCGCTGCGGGCGCGTTTCCGGACGCTCGGTTGGGAGTCGGTGCTGATCATCGACGGACCGGTGGTCGACGACGGCTTCATGCGCGCTGCCCGCAACCTGCCGCGGGTCGATGTGCTGCCGCAGCAAGGCGCCAATGTTTACGACATCCTGCGCCGCGACACGCTCGTTCTGACGCGCGAGGCGGTGCAGCACCTCGAGACGCGCCTCAGATGAGCCGGTTTCGGGTGATTCCGCGGGCCGCCACCCGGCTCACGCGGCAGCAGATGTACGACATCATCCGCGGCCCGGTGATCACCGAGAAGGCGACGAACGTGTCCGAACACCGCCAGGTGATCTTTCGCGTGCCGTTGACCGCCACCAAGCGCGAGGTAAAGGCGGCTGTCGAGGGGTTGTTCAGCGTCAACGTAACCGCGGTCAACACGATCCGGGTCATGGGCAAGCTCAAGCGGGTTCGTGGCCGTCCAGGCAGGCGTTCCGATTACAAAAAGGCGGTCGTGACCCTTCGCGAAGGTCAGCGGATCGACGTGACGACAGGCATTTGAACCGCTGGGATCTGAGCCGTGGCACTGAAGACATTCAATCCGACGACACCGTCGCGCCGCCAGCTGGTGATCGTCGACCGCAGCGAGCTGTGGAAAGGAAAGCCGGTCAAGTCCTTGACCGAGGGGCTACGCGGCAAGGGCGGCCGCAACAACACCGGGCGCACAACGATGCGCTGGCGCGGCGGCGGCAACAAGCGGCGCTACCGGATCGTCGACTTCAAGCGGTCGAAGGTCGATGTGCCTGCCACCGTCGAAAGGCTGGAATACGACCCGAACCGGACCGCCTTCATTGCCCTGATCCGTTACCGCGACGGCGAGCTCGCCTACATTCTGGCGCCGCAGCGGCTCAAAGCAGGAGATGCCGTCGTCTCGGGCGAGCGGGTCGACGTCAAACCCGGCAATACGATGCCGATGCGCAGCATGCCGGTCGGCACGATCATCCATAACGTCGAGATGAAGCCCGGCAAGGGCGGCCAAATCGCTCGCTCCGCTGGAACTTACGCCCAATTGGTCGGCCGCGATCAGGGTTATGCCTTATTGCGCCTCTCTTCCGGGGAGCTGCGCATGGTGCGCTCCGAATGCCGCGCGACGATCGGCGCGGTGTCAAACCCCGATCAACAGAACATCGTGATCGGCAAGGCTGGCCGCAGCCGGTGGCTGGGCCGCCGGCCATCGGTGCGCGGCGTCGCGATGAACCCGATCGATCACCCGCATGGCGGCGGCGAAGGTCGCAGCTCGGGCGGCCGGCATCCCGTAACGCCGTGGGGCAAGCCGACAAAGGGCAAGAAAACCCGGCACAACAAGGCGACGGACCGGCTGATCGTGCGCCGCCGTCACAAGCGCTAGCCGACCGGAGGAACAGCTTGGCACGCTCGGTGTGGAAGGGGCCGTTTGTCGACGGCTATCTCCTAAAAAAAGCAGAGGACGCACGAGGATCGGGGCGCAACCAGGTGATCCGCACCTGGTCGCGCCGGTCGACGATCTTTCCGCAATTTGTCGGGCTCACCTTCGGCGTCTATAACGGGCACAAATTCATCCCGGTGCTTGTCACCGAGAACATGATCGGGCACAAGCTCGGCGAGTTCGCACCGACCCGCACCTTCTACGGCCACGCTGGCGACAAGAAGGCGAGAAGGAGCTGACATGGGGAAGCCAGCCGCCGAACGCCGGCTCGCCGAGACCGAGGCGGCGGCATCGATGCGAGGATTGCGGACCAGCCCGCGCAAGCTCAATCTGGTTGCCGAGGCGATCCGTGGCAAAACGGCCTCTGCCGCGCTCGCGGAACTGACCTTTTCTCGGCGCCGCATCGCGCGCGACGTCAGGAAGGTCCTGCAGGCGGCGATCGCAAACGCCGAAAACAACCACCAGCTCGACGTCGACCGCCTTTTCGTCAAGGAGGCTACGGTCGGCCGGGCTTTCGTATTGAAGCGGTTTCACACCAGAGGCCGTGGGCGCTCGGCACGCGTCGAAAAGATGTTTGCGCATTTAACCGTGATCGTCCGGGAGAGCGCCGAGGAGGCGGAATAATGGGACAGAAGGTCAATCCGATCGGGCTTCGGCTAGGCATCAACCGGACCTGGGACTCGCGCTGGTTCGCGCGCAAAGAATACGGCAATTTGCTGCTCGATGATCTCGGCCTGCGCAAGTTCCTGCAGCGACGCCTCAGCCAAGCCGGCCTTTCCCGCGTCGTCATCGAGCGCGCTGCGCGGCGGACCCGTATCACGCTGCATTCTGCGCGGCCCGGGGTGGTCATCGGGAAAAAGGGTGCGGATATCGAAAAACTGCGCACCGACCTCACCAAAGTCACCCACAGCGAAGTCAGCCTCAACATCGTCGAGATCCGCAAACCGGAGATCGACGCGAAGCTGATCGCTGACGGCATCGCACAGCAGCTGGAGCGTCGCGTCGCCTTTCGCCGGGCGATGAAGCGGGCCGTGCAATCGGCGATGCGGCTCGGCGCGCAAGGGATCCGGATCAATTGCTCGGGCCGGCTGGGCGGAGCCGAGATCGCCCGCATGGAATGGTATCGCGAGGGCCGGGTGCCGCTGCATACATTGCGCGCCGATGTCGATTTCGGCTACGGCACCGCCAAAACCACTTACGGAGTGTGCGGCGTCAAGGTCTGGGTCTTCAAGGGCGAGATCCTCGCTCACGACCCGATGGCGCAAGACAAGCGGCTGAACGAAGGCCAACCAGCGAGCCATGAGCGCGGCCGACGCGAAGCGCTGGGGTAATCGATCGTGCTCGCTCCGAAGAGAAGCAAATATCGGAAGGCCCATAAAGGGCGCGTCCACGGTCTGGCAAAGGGCGGGACGGAATTGAATTTTGGCGCCTATGGGCTGAAGGCGTCGGATCCGGGGCGGATTACTGCCCGGCAGATCGAGGCGGCGCGGCGCGCGATAACGCGCCACATCCGCCGCGCCGGCCGGGTTTGGATCCGCATATTCCCCGATGTGCCGGTGTCGCAGAAGCCGGCCGAAGTACGCATGGGCAGCGGCAAGGGTTCGCCGGAATTCTGGATCTGCCGAGTGAAGCCCGGTCGCATCATGTTCGAACTCGACGGTGTGCCGCCCGATATTGCCCGCGAGGCGTTCGATCTCGCCGCCGCCAAATTGCCGATCGCAACGCGCTTCGTCGCCCGCCAAGGCGAGGAGGTCGTCTGATGAAGGCTACCGATGCCAGGGCCAAAACCGAGGACGAGCTGACGGGCGAACTCGACGCTCTCGGCAAGGAGATCTTTAATCTGCGCTTTCAACGAGCCAACGGCCAGCTCGAAAACACCGCCCGAGTTCGGCAAGTCCGGCGCGATATCGCCCGCATCAAGACGGTGCTGGGCCAACGGCGCCGCGCTGCGCCCGAAGGAAGAATGTAATGTCGAAACGGGTCCTTCAGGGTGTGGTCGTCAGTGACGCTTGCGACAAGACGGTGATCGTTCGGGTGGAGCGTCGCGTGATGCACCCGATCTACAAGAAATTCGTCACGCATTCCAAGAAATACGCGGCGCATGACGAGAACAATAAATACCGCTCGGGCGATGTCGTGCGGATCGAGGAGAGCCGCCCGATTTCCAAGCGCAAATGTTGGGTCGTGATCGGCGGCTCGGCAGATGCGGCGCGGGGCCGCCGCTCCGCTCCTAGGACCCCAGAGCCGATCGCGGCCGCGTCCGAGGTGGCGGATCTCGAACCGCCGGATATCGGCGTCGAAACCGCCGAGCCCGCGGAAGGTGCAGCATGATCCAGATGCAGACAAATCTCGACGTCGCCGATAATTCCGGAGCGCGCCGGGTACAATGCATCAAAGTGCTGGGCGGCTCGAAACGCAAGACCGCCACGATCGGGGACGTGATCATCGTTTCGGTCAAGGAGGCGATCCCGCGCGGCCGGGTCAAGAAGGGCGATGTGCATCGCGCGGTCATCGTGCGCACGGCAAAGGAAATTCGCCGCACCGACGGCAGCGCTATTCGGTTCGACCGCAACGCCGCCGTGCTGATCACCAATCAGGGCGAGCCGATCGGGACCCGCATCTTTGGTCCGGTGACCCGCGAATTGCGGGCGCGCCGGTTCATGAAGATCGTTTCGTTGGCGCCTGAGGTCCTCTAAGGGACGCGGAGCGGAGCGGGAAGATGCCGAAGCTGAAGATCAAGAAGGGCGACAACGTCGTCGTCATCAGCGGCCGCGACAAGGGCAGGACCGGCGAGGTGTTGCGTGTCTTTCCCGGCGAGGAGCGGGTCATCGTCCAGGGGGTGCACGTCGCCAAGCGGCATACCCGGCCACGCATGGGCGAGCCCGGCGGCATCGTCGAGAAGGAGTTGACGATCCACATCTCGAACATCGCGCATGTCGACCCGCAGTCACGCAAGCCGACGCGGATCGGGTACAAGTTTCTCGAGGATGGCCGCAAGGTCCGGTTCGCCCGCCGCTCGGGCGAAGTCATCGACAGGTGAAGGGATGGCCAGGGCGCGCCTGCATGAACATACGAGACGACTGTCCGCCCGGCGCTGATGCAGGAGTTCGGGTACAAGAACCCGATGCAGGTGCCGCGCCTCGAAAAGATCGTGGTCAATATGGGTGTCGGCGAGGCGGTGCAGGACAGCAAGAAAGCCGACGCCGCGGCGGCCGACTTGACCGCAATCACCGGCCAGCATCCGGTGATCACCAAGGCGAAGCGGTCGATCGCAACCTTCAAGCTGCGCCAGGGCATGCCGATCGGGTGCAAGGTGACGTTGCGCCGCGAGCGGATGTACGAGTTCCTCGATCGCCTGATCACCGTGGCGCTGCCGCGCGTTCGCGATTTTCGCGGCATATCGGGCAGGAGCTTCGACGGGCGAGGCAATTTCGCCCTCGGCCTCAAGGAGCAGCTCGTCTTTCCCGAGATCGACTACGACCGGGTCGATGCGACGCGCGGCATGGACGTCGTCATCGTGACGACCGCAAAGACCGATGCCGAGGCCAAGGCGCTCCTCAAGGCCTTCGACATGCCCTTTGCCAATTGAAATCCGGAGTTCAGCTAGGTGGCAAAAAAGAGCTCAATCGAGAAAAACGCCAGGCGGATCAAGCTCGCCAAGAGCGTCGCCGTCCGGCGGGCAAGGCTGAAGGCGATCGCGATCGACCGGACAGCGCCTCCCGAGGACAGGTTTGCGGCACAGCTGAAGCTCGCCGAATTGCCGCGCAACGCTTCCGAAACGCGCGTTCGCAACCGCTGCTCGCTGACCGGCCGGCCGCGCGGGTATTACCGGAAATTCAAGCTGTCGCGAATTGCTGGTGCGGGAGCTGGCCTCGGCCGGGCTGATTCCGGGCATGGTCAAGTCGAGCTGGTAGGCGGGAGCGCGGCCGATGACGATGAGCGATCCCCTCGGAGACATGCTGACGCGCATCCGCAACGGGCAGCGGGCGCGGCAGGCCGTCGTCGCCTCGCCGGCCTCGAAGATCCGTGCCAATGTGCTCGAAGTGCTGAAGCGCGAGGGATATATCCGCGGCTTTACCCGCGAACATATTCGGCCCGGCGTCTCGGAGCTGCAGATCGAGCTGAAATACGTCGATGGCGAGCCGGTGATTCGCGAGATTTCGCGCGTGTCGAAGCCGGGCCGGCGGATTTATTCGCGCATCATCGACTTGCCGCGCATCTATAACGGGCTCGGCATCTCGATCCTGTCGACCCCGCGAGGGGTCATGTCGGACAACGAGGCCCGCGCCGCCAAAGTCGGCGGCGAGGTCCTCTGCCGCGTGTTCTGAGGTTCGCGATGTCGCGTGTCGGCAAGCATCCCGTCACAGTGCCGAGCGGGGTCGAGGTGCAGATGTCGGGGCAGACCCTGAGCGCCAAGGGCAGTCTCGGCACGTTGCGCCTCGTCGTCAGCAACGAGGTCACCGCCTCGATTGCCGACGGCGCGGTCACGATCGCGCCGAAGAACGACACGAAACATGCCCGAGCGATGTGGGGCACGACCCGGGCATTGGTGAACAACATGGTCACCGGCGTCTCGAAAGGGTTCTCGGTCACCCTGGAAATCAACGGCGTCGGCTATCGCGCCGCGGTGCAGGGCAGCACGCTCAATCTGCAGCTCGGCTACAGTCACGAGATCGCGTATCCGATCCCCGGTGACGTCAAGATCGTCTGCGAAAGGCCGACCCTGATCAGACATCAGCGGCGCCGACCGCCAGCGGGTCGGCCAGATCGCGGCCGAGATCCGCGCCTACCGTCCGCCCGAACCTACAAGGGCAAGGGGATCAAATACTCGACCGAGACCGTCCGCCGCAAGGAAGGCAAGAAGAAGTAAACCGATGTCCGAGAAAGCCAAAGCCCTCTTCCTGCGCCGGCGGCAGCGGGTGCGGCGCAATCTGCGCCGCGCCGGCAACAACCGGCCGCGGCTGTCGGTGTTCCGCTCGTCGAAGCACATCTACGCGCAGGTCATCGACGACACGACCGGACGCACTCTGGCGGCGGCCTCGACCCTCGATGGCGGGCTGAAGACCGGCCTCAAGACCGGCGCCGACATCGCCGCGGCGAGTGCCGTCGGCAAGCTGATGGCCGAGCGCGCCAAAGCGGCCGGGATCGAGCAGGTCGTTTTCGATCGCGGCGCTTATCTGTTTCACGGCCGGGTCAAGGCCTTGGCCGATGCCGCCCGCGAGGGCGGGCTGGATTTCTGAAGGGATCGGCATGGCACGCACACAGGCACGCACACAAGGCGACCGGCGCGGACGGGACGGCGACCGGCAGGGGCGCGAGCGCGAGGACAGCGAATTCACCGAAAAGCTGGTCAACATCAATCGCGTCGCCAAGGTGGTGAAGGGCGGCCGGCGCTTCGGCTTTGCCGCGCTGGTCGTGGTCGGCGACCGCAAGGGTCGGGTCGGCTACGGCTCGGGCAAGGCGCGCGAGGTGCCGGAAGCGATCCGCAAGGCGACCGAGCAGGCGCGGCGCGGCATGATCCGCGTGCCGTTGCGCGAAGGGCGCACATTGCATCACGACATCGTCAGCAGCTATGGCGCCGGCCAGGTGGTCGTGCGCGCCGCCAAGCCGGGGACCGGGATCATCGCCGGCGGTCCGATGCGCGCGATCTTCGAGGCGCTCGGCGTGCACGACGTGGTGGCCAAATCGATCGGCAGCCCAAACCCGCACAACATGATCAAGGCGACTTTCGTCGCGTTGGGCCGGGCAACCAGCCCGCGCGCGGTCGCGGCGCGGCGCGGCAAAAAGGTCGGCGAGATCCTCGGCCGGCGCGACAGCCGAACCTCGCGAGAACGCGTGATGGAGGGCAAGAGGACGGTCACGGTCGAGCAGATCGGAAGTCCGATCGGGCGCAAGCCGGACCAGGAAGCAACACTCAAGGGTCTCGGGTTGAACAAGCGGCATCGCCGGCGCGTTCTCGAGGACACGCCCGCGGTTCGCGGCATGATCAACAAGGTGAAGCACCTCGTCCGGGTCGTGGAAGAGGAGTGAAAGGCCCCTCACCCACCTCGCTACGCTCGGCACCCTCTCCCGCACTGCGGGAGAGGGGGCTCAGCGCGTAACGCTGGTGGGTGAGGGTTGGCCCAAGGGATTGATCAAGCGATGAAGCTCAACGAGATCAGGGACAATCCCGGGGCGCATTACCGCGCCAAGCGGGTCGGGCGCGGCATCGGCTCGGGCAAGGGCAAGACCTCGGCGCGCGGCGGCAAGGGCCAGACGGCGCGGACCGGCGTCGCGATCAACGGCTTTGAGGGCGGCCAGACGCCGCTGCATCGCCGGCTGCCGAAGCGCGGCTTCAACAACAAGATTTTCCGCAAAGATTACAAGGTCGTCAATCTCGGCCGCCTGCAGCCGGCGCTCGATAGTGGTAGACTGAAGGCCGATGGCACGCTCGACGGCGCGGCGCTCGTCTCGTCGGGGGTGCTGCGGCGGCTCGGCGACGGCGTCCGCCTGCTGGCCAAGGGCGAGCTGCGCGCGGCGATCACGATCGAGGTCGCCGGCGCCTCCGAGGCGGCGATCGCCGCGGTCGAGAAGGCCGGCGGCAAGGTCATCCTTCCCGCCGCCGGGCGCGCGAAGGAACAGAAGCCGGAGGACACCGCCTCGGCCTAAACACGGCGGCGCCGCTCTGGGCTATGTGGTGAGGAATGGTAAATGGCGTCAGCCGCCGAACAACTCGCTTCCAGCATAAATTTCTCGGCCTTCTCCAAGGCGACCGAGCTCAAGAGCCGGATCTGGTTCACCCTCGGCGCCTTGGTGATCTATCGGCTCGGCACCTATATCCCGATCCCCGGCATCGACCCGGCGATCCTGCAGGACATGTTCTCGCGCAACGCCGGCGGCATCCTCGGCATGTTCGACATGTTCTCGGGCGGCGCGCTCGGGCGGATGACGATCTTTGCGCTGAACATCATGCCGTACATCTCGGCATCGATCATCATCCAGCTTTTGACCGCGGTGTCGCCGACCCTCGAAGCGCTGAAGAAGGAGGGCGAGAGCGGGCGCAAGAAGCTGAACCAGTACACCCGCTTCGGCACCGTCCTGTTGGCGGCGGTGCAGTCCTACGGGATCGCCGTCGGGCTGGAGGGGATGCATGCCGGGGCGCAGTCCGCGGTGCTCGATCCCGGGCTGTTCTTCCGGCTGGTGACGGTGGTGACGCTCGTCTGCGGCACGGTCTTTCTGATGTGGCTCGGCGAGCAGATCACGGCGCGCGGGGTCGGCAACGGCATCTCGCTGATCATCATGGCCGGCATCGTCGCCAACCTGCCGCACGCGCTCGCCTCCACCCTCGAACTCGGGCGAACCGGCGCGATCTCGACCGTCTTCATCATCATTTTTCTGGTGATGTCGGTTGCGGTCGTCGCGTTCATCGTCTTCATGGAGCGCGCGCAGCGCCGCATCCTCGTGCAGTATCCAAAGCGCCAGATGGGCAACAAGATGTTCGGCGGCGACTCCTCACACTTGCCGCTGAAAATCAACACCTCGGGCGTCATCCCGCCGATCTTCGCCTCCTCGCTGTTGCTGCTGCCGGCGACGGTGGCGAATTTCGAAGCCAACGGGTCAGGGCTTTGGCTGGATCGGCGAGATCACGGCCTACCTCGCGCATGGCCGGCCGCTCTATATGGCGCTCTATGTCGGCCTCATCGTCTTCTTCTGTTTCTTCTATACGGCGATCGTCTTCAACCCGACCGAGACCGCTGACAATCTGCGAAAATATGGCGGGTTCATCCCGGGGATCCGGCCCGGCAAGAATACCGCCGATTATCTGGACTACGTCCTGACCCGGTTGACCGTCGTCGGCGCCGCCTATCTCGCGGCGGTTTGCATCCTCCCCGAGATCCTGATCTCGGAATATTCGGTCCCGTTCTATTTCGGCGGAACAAGTCTCCTGATCGTCGTCAGCGTCACGATGGATACCGTGGCGCAGATCCACTCGCACCTGCTCGCCCATCAATATGAAGGCCTGATCCGGAAGGCGAAATTGCGGGGGCGCCGCGGATGAACATCATCCTGCTCGGGCCGCCGGGCTCGGGGAAGGGCACCCAGGCGAAGCGGATCGAGCAGACCCACGGCATCGTCCAGCTGTCCACCGGCGACATGCTGCGCGCGACGACCGACTCGGACACCGAGTTCGGACGCCGCGTCAAAGCCATCATGGATTCCGGCCAACTGGTCCCCGACGCCATCATCGTCGAGATGATCGACCAGCGTATCCGTCAGCCTGACTGCGGCCGAGGCTTCATCCTCGACGGCTTTCCCCGCAATGTGCCGCAGGCGAAGGCGCTCGATGCGATGCTCGCCGAGCACGGCCTGAAGCTCGACCATGTGATCTTGCTCGATGTCGACGAAGCGGCGCTGATCGATCGCCTGTCAGGGCGATTCACCTGCACCCAGTGCGGCGCGAGCTATCACGAGCGGTACAACCGGCCGAGCCGTGAGGGGATCTGCGACGTATGCGGCGGCAGCGAATTCGTCTGCCGCGCCGACGACAGGCCAGAGGCGGTCAAGGCCCGCCTCGAGGTTTACCATCGTCAGACCGCTCCGATCCTGCCCTATTACCGTGATCGCGGCATTCTGCGTCAGGTCGACGGCATGGCCAACATCGACGCGGTGACGCGAGAGATCGACAAGATTATCGGGTGAGCCGCCAACCATCTTGATGGGGGTCGGAATGATCGAACCTTACACCGCTGTGGGGTTGATCCCGAGCTTCTGGGGCATTCGCCGCCGGGAAGACATCGAGAAGAACCTGGAGCACCTCGAAAGCCTGACCAAGGCCGCGTTCTGGCTCTCCAATCTGGACATTCCAGTCCGCCTCGTCGCCATTCCCGAAGGCGCGTTGCAGGGGTTCAACGACGAGGTCCTCGATGTCGATCACACCGAATTTGCACGCAACTGCGCGATCGACATACCCGGCCCGGAGACCGACCGCCTCGGGCGGCTCGCACGGCAATGGGGCGTGTTCATCATGGCGCAGGCCAAGGCGCGTCACGAGGACTGGCCCGACCGTTTCTTCAATATCGGCTTCGTCATCGATCCGGACGGCGCGGTTGTTCTGAAGCATTACAAGATCTCGGCGCTGTTGCCGTGCGAGCGCTCGATCTCACCGCACGATCTGTTCGACTGGTGGGTCGAGAAGTACGGCCGCACCCTGGAGGCGTTCTGGCCGGTCGCCGACACCGCGATCGGGCGCCTCGGGATCATGATGGCGATGGAGGGCAACTACCCCGAGAACGGCCGCGGTCTCGCGCTCAACGGCGCTGAAGTGGTCTATCGCGCCTCGCTCCCCGCCCCGTTCGCGCAAAACGACTTCTTTGAAATCTCTAACCGAGCGCGCGCCCTCGAAAACAACATGTATGTCGTCGCTCCCAATATCAGCGGGTATTACCTGTATCCTGACAGCGAGCATCCGATCGATGCCGTGGGCGGACAATCGATGATTGTCGACTATCGGGGCGCCATCGTCGGCAAGCAGCTCTTCTCGAACGGCTCGACTTTCGTCGCCGGGGTGATCAACATCGAGGCGTTGCGGCATCATCGCCAATCGGCGCAGGTGACGAATTGGCCCAAGGACATCCGCGCCGAACTGGCGCAGATCATCTACGAGCAGCCGATCTATCCGAAGAATCTCTATCTCGACAAAATCCCCGGCCGGCATGCCGAGTACAAGCGGGAGGTTATCGACCGGCAAGTCCGGCTGATGCAGGAGCGCGGCATCTGGAAGCCGCCGTCAAGCGGCTGAAGTTACTCTGCTCCGGTCGATGAAAGGGGAGGGCCATGTCTGATACCGTGAAATATCTGCTCGATGAGGCTCGGCTGCCGAAGGAGTGGTACAACATCGTGGCCGATCTGCCTCGTCCGCCAGACCCGGTGTTGCACCCCGGGACCTTGCAGCCCGTCGGGCCTGCGGATCTGGAGCCGCTGTTTCCGATGGCGCTGATCGCGCAGGAAGTGGCGACCGAGCGAAAGATCGAAATTCCCGAGCCGGTCCGCGAGATCTATCGGCTGTGGCGCCCGTCACCGCTCTATCGAGCCCACCGATTGGAGAGGGCGCTCGATAGTCCCGCCAAGATTTATTACAAATACGAGGGCGTCAGCCCGGCCGGCAGCCACAAGCCGAACACCGCCGTAGCGCAAGCCTTCTACAACAAGCAAGCCGGCGTCAAACGGCTCACGACCGAAACCGGCGCGGGTCAATGGGGTTCGGCGCTGGCCTTTGCCGGCGCCCTGTTCGGGCTCGAGGTGCGCGTCTACATGGTGCGCGTCAGTTTCGACCAGAAGCCGTACCGCAAGGCGCTGATGGAGGCTTGGGGCGCCCAATGCGTCGCGAGCCCCAGCGATGAAACAAATGCCGGGCGGCAGAACTTGGCCGAACATCCGAATACGCCGGGGAGCCTGGGGATCGCCATCAGCGAGGCGGTCGAAGTCGCCGCGCAGCACGCCGACACCAAATATGCCCTCGGCAGCGTCCTCAACCATGTATTACTGCACCAGACCGTCATCGGCCAGGAAGCGATGGCGCAGCTCGAGATGGCCGACGACTATCCCGACATCATCGTCGGCTGCACCGGAGGCGGCAGCAATTTCGCCGGCATCGCCTTCCCGTTTATCGGCGCAGGCCTGCGTGGCGGTCCCAAGCCTCGCGTCATCGCCTGCGAGCCCTCGGCGTGCCCGAGCCTGACGCGGGGCAGATATGCCTATGATTTCGGCGACACCGGGCATCTGACGCCGCTGGTAAAGATGCATACGCTCGGTTCGACTTTCGTGCCGCCGGGATTCCACGCCGGCGGGCTGCGGTACCACGGGATGGCCCCGCTGGTGAGCCTCCTGCAGGAACTCGGGCTGATCCAATCCCGCGCTTACTCGCAATCAAGCTGCTTCGAAGCCGGCGTTCAGTTTGCGCGCACAGAGGGCATCCTGCCGGCTCCGGAAGCCAATCACGCGGTGCGCGGGGCGATCGAGGAGGCGCTGCGCTGCAAATCGGAAGGGGTGTCCCGCACGATCCTGTTCAACCTTTGCGGCCACGGCCATTTCGACATGCAGGCCTATATCGATTTCCAGGCCGGCAAGCTTGAGGACCATCCCTATGACAAGGCTCAGCTCGACGCCGCATTCGCCAACCTGCCGCGGGTGGCCGCCCAATAGAGGCGTTCCGGTGTTCGGAGCGACGCTGCGCTGCGTTAGGGTTGACGCCCTCGCCGAGATGCTTATACTCCCCGCCCTTGCGAAAGTGCGAAGCAACTCACACCTTTGTTCTTTTGAGGAGAAGCGCAGGTGGCGCGAATTGCTGGCGTCAATATCCCCAATCAAAAGCGGGTCCCGATCGGGTTGACCTACATCCACGGCATCGGGCGGACCAAGGCCACCGAGATCTGCAGCCGGGTCGGCGTCCCGATCGAGCGGCGCGTGCACGAGATGACTGATGACGAGGTACTGCGCGTGCGCGAGCTGATCGATCGTGAATACACGGTCGAGGGCGATCTCCGGCGGCAAGTGGCGATGAACATTAAGCGATTGATGGATCTGGGCTGCTACCGCGGGCTGCGTCACCGCAAGGGACTGCCGGTGCGCGGCCAGCGCACCCATACGAACGCGCGGACGCGCAAGGGTCCGGCCCGACCGATCGCCGGCAAGAAGAAGTAAAGACGACGTCTCCATCCAAACGGCGGAAAGGAATACATGGCGAGAACGGCGGCAGCGGCGCCGCGGCTGCGTCGGCGCGAACGGAAGAACATCACCTCGGGCACGGCCCATGTGAATGCCACGTTCAACAATACGATGATCACGATCACGGATGCCCAGGGCAATACGATCGCGTGGTCCTCGTCGGGCAGCCAGGGCTTCAAAGGGTCGCGGAAATCGACGCCTTATGCCGCGCAGGTCGCTGCCGAGGACGCCGGACGCAAGGCCATGGAGCATGGCATGCGCACCCTGGACATCGAGGTCAAGGGACCCGGTTCGGGGCGCGAATCGGCGTTGCGTGCGCTGCAGTCGGTCGGGTTCGCGGTCACTTCGATTCGCGATGTGACGCCGATCCCTCATAATGGCTGCCGTCCGCCCAAGCGGCGTCGAGTCTGACGCGAAATGCCAGCCCGCCGTTCGCGGCGGGCAAATCGAGAGAGCCGCGGACGCCTTTTAGCGGCCGGCGGCTGATGTTGCGGATGAAAACCGCATTAAAGGACCGAGGTTAGAACTCGTGCTTCAGAGAAATTGGCAAACACTGATCAAACCGAAACAGCTGTCGGTTGAGCCCGGCGACGACCCCAAGCGCGTCGCCACGGTCGTCGCCGAGCCGCTCGAACGCGGTTTCGGCCTGACATTGGGAAACGCGCTGCGGCGAGTACTGCTGTCCTCGCTGCAGGGTGCGGCAATCACCTCGATTCAGATCGAGGGAGTATTGCACGAATTTTCTTCGCTCCCCGGCGTGCTCGAAGACGTGACCGACATCGTCCTCAACGTCAAGAGCATCGATCTGCGGATGTATGGCGAAGGCCCGAAGCGCATGCGGCTGCGTGCCACCGGACCCGGCGAAGTCCGCGCCGGCGCGATCGAAACCGGCCACGACATCGATATCATGAACCCCGACCTCGTGATCTGCACCCTGGACAGCGGGATCAGGATGGCGATGGAGCTGACCGTCGAGAACGGCAAGGGCTATGTCCCGGCGACGCAAAATCGGCCGGAGGACGCGCCGATCGGCCTCGTTCCGGTCGATGCGCTGTTCAGCCCGGTGCGCAAGGTGTCCTACCGGGTCGAGAATACCCGCGTCGGCCAGGTTACGGATTATGACCGGCTGGCGCTCAGGGTCGAGACCAACGGCACGGTAACCCCCGAGGACGCGGTGGCGCTCGCCGCGCGCATCCTGCAGGACCAGCTGCAGCTCTTCATCAATTTCGAAGAGCCGCGCCATCCTTCGGAAGACGTCCGCCCGAGCGAGCTGCCGTTCAACAAGAACTTGCTGCGCAAGGTTGACGAGCTCGAGCTGTCGGTGCGCTCGGCCAATTGCCTGAAGAACGACAACATCGTCTATATCGGCGACCTCGTTCAGAAGTCCGAGGCCGAAATGCTGCGGACCCCGAATTTCGGACGCAAATCCCTGAACGAGATCAAGGAAGTGCTGGCTCAGATGGGGCTTCATCTAGGAATGGAGATCCCGAACTGGCCGCCCGAGAACATCGAGGAATTGGCCAAGCGCCTCGACGAGCCTTATTGAGGATCACAACCGATGCGCCATCGCCTGCACGGCCGCGGCTTCAGCCGCACATCCGCCCATCGCAAGGCGATGTTCGAAAACCTCGCGGCGGCGCTGATCAAGCATGAGCAGATCAAGACGACCCTGCCGAAGGCCAAGGATCTGCGCCCGATCGTCGAGCGGCTGATCACCCTCGGCAAGCATGGCGGTCTCGCCAACCGCCGCCGGGCCATCGCCGCGCTGCAGGATGCGGGCCTGGCCGAGAAGCTGCTGACGACCCTGGCGGAGCGTTACGCGAACCGGCCCGGCGGCTACACCCGCATCATCAAGGCCGGCTACCGCTACGGCGACAACGCCGCGATGGCGGTCATCGAGTTCGTGGACCGCGATCCCGAAGCCAAGGGCAAAGATTCCGGCCCGACCGGAGCCGAGGGCGAAGAGACCGAGGCCGAGGCCGCTTAGCCCGGGAGAAACGGTCCACTACTCCACTCTGAGTTCGCCGAGATAGGCTTGGCGGATCAGTCGGTTTCGCGCAATTCGGCGGCGGGGCCGCTCAGCACGACCTGGCCCGTTTGCAGCACATAGGCGCGATCGGCGATCGAGAGCGCCATGTTGGCGTTCTGCTCGACCATGAAGATCGTCGTGCCCTGCTCGTTGATGGTCTGGATGATGTCGAAGACCTGCTCGACAAAGGCCGGCGACAGGCCCATCGAGGGCTCGTCCATGCACAAGAGCCTGGGGTGCGCCATCAATGCACGGCCGATCGCCACCATCTGCTGCTCGCCGCCCGACAAAGTGCCGGCGAGCTGGTCCAGCCGCTCCTCGACGCGCGGGAACAGCGTGAAGACGCGCGCCAGATCCTCGTCGAATTCGGGTCCGCGGCGCCGCGTATAGGCGCCCATTTCGAGGTTCTCGTAGACCGTCATGCGCGGGAACAGGCGCCGCGCCTCGAGCACCGGGGCGATGCCGCGCCGCACCCGCTCGGCGGTGCTGACCCCCGGCAGCGAGTGGCCCTCGTAAAGGATATCGCCGCGGCTCGGCACGACGACGCCCATGATCGCCTTCATCGTCGTCGATTTGCCCGAGGCGTTGCCGCCCAAGCAGGCAGACGATCTCGCCCGCCGTCGATCCGGTAATCGACCGATTTCAGCACATGCAGGTCGCCGTAATGCGTGTCGACCGCGTTGAATTCGAGCAGCGGGTGCGCTTCGAGCAGCTCACCACGAGGCGCGGAGGCAGTCCTCATGCCCGGGCCCTGTCCCGGGCATCCACGTGGACGCCCGGGACGAGCCCGGGGGTGACGGGAGTGGGTGTCCTTCTCTCTGTCGCGTTGTGTCTGGGCTCAGGCAATCGCGGCGCTCCGGCCGAGATAGGCGCGGATCACCTCTTCGTCGCGCCGCACGGCCTCGGGCGTGCCCTCGGCGATCTTCTCGCCGTGGTCGAGCACGATGACCTTGTCGGCGAGGCATGACGACGACATCGAGCTTGTGCTCGATCAGCACGATCGTCAGGCCAAGCCGGTTGAGGCTCTTGATCTGGTCGGCGAGCTCCAGGGTCTCGGCCGGGTTCATCCCGGCGGTCGGCTCGTCGAGCAGCAGCAGCTTCGGCTGCGAGGCGAGCGCGCGGGCGATCTCGACCCGCCGCCGATTGGCGTAGCAGAGGCTCGCCGGCGACGTGGTCGACGCGCGGCAACAGCCGGTTGCCGAACAACGACAGGATTTCGAGCGCGCGCTCGCGCGCCGCCTCCTCCTCGCGACGGTGGTCGGCAGCCGCAACAGCGCGCCGACCGGGCCGGTATCGAGCCGCGCATGCATGCCGATCATGACGTTTTCGAGCACGGTCAGGTTCGGGAACAGCCGGATGTTCTGAAACGTGCGGGCGATGCCGCGCTCGAGCACGACATGCGGCGGCAGCCGGGCGATCTCTTCGCCGGCAAAGCGGATCGTCGCCGCGATCGGCCGAGACCAGCCCGGTCACGGCGTTGAACAGGGTCGATTTGCCCGAGCCGTTCGGCCCGATCACCGCGACCACCGAATGCGCCGGCACCGTCGAGCGCGACCGAGCGCAATGCGACGAGCCCGCCAAAGCGCACGGTCAGATCGTTGATCTCGAGCAGCGGCTCGCCGGCTGCGATAGCACTACGGCGCCGCCAACGGCTGGAAGCCGGTCGAAGCCGCCGCGCGCCGACCTGCGCGGTCTGCTCGTCGAGGCTCAGCGCCGGCACCGGCCGTGTCGCCGGGATCAGCCCTTCGCGGCGGTACAGCATCATCATCACCAGGATCAGGCCGAAGATCAGCTCGATCGACGAGGCGAGCTCGACCTGCTGCAGCCAATCGACATCGACGAGGCGGCCCAGCGCATGCAGCCATTGCGACAGATCTTCGAGAAACCACGATTGCAGGATCTGCAGGATCAGCGCGCCGACCACGACGCCCCAGACGCTGCCGATCCCGCCGAACACGACCATGACCAGGATCATGACCGAGACCGGAAACATGAACATCTCGGGGGTCGCGGTCTGCAATTTGGCGACGAAAAGGTGCCGGTCGCGCCGGCAAAGGCGGCGCCGATGGCAAAAGCGAGGAGCTTGAAGCGGACCCGGTTGACGCCCATCGCGGCGGCGGCGATCTCGTCCTCGCGGATCGCCATCCAGGCGCGGCCGATGCGCGAGAATCTTGAGCCGCTGGCTGGTCAGGATCAGGAAGGCGACGAGCGCGACCCCGACATAGTAATAGGGCGTCGCATTGACCCCGAAACTCCAGCCGAACAGCTGCGGCGCCGCGACGCCGTTCAGCCCCATCGCGCCGTTGGTGACGCTCGGCGTAGTTGCGCGCGACGATCGGCACGATCTCGCCAAAGCCGAGGGTCACGATCGCCAGATAATCGCCCTTGAGGCGCAAGGTCGGGGCGCCGAACAACACGCCGAAAAATGCGGCGATCGCCGCCGCGACCGGCAGCATCAGCCAGAACGACACCTGGAAATGGACGACATCGCCGCCCGCCTGATGATAGCGGGCGACCAGATCGAGCCACTGGAACGGCTCCCAGAAACTGCTCCACTCCGGCTGCGAGCTGCCACGAGCTGGCGATGCCGTAGGCATAGGCGCCGATCGCGAAAAACGCGGCGTAGCCGAGGTCGAGCAGCCCGGCAAAGCCGACGACGATGTTGAGGCCCGAGCGCCAGCGCGGCGAAGGCGAGCGCGTTGGCCGCCGAATCGATGTCGGCGTCGTTGCGGTTGATCAGCGGAAACAGCAGCGCCGCCGCGAAGACCAAGAGTGATGCGCGAGCGCAGATGCGCGCGAGCTGAGGCGGCGAGGCGCAGACGGGCGAAGAGAACGGTGGTCCAGGCATGCGGTTCGAAGCTCGCAATGGTCGCTCCTCACGATTTGGTCGGGGTGGCGCGGCCGAACAGGCCCGTCGGCACGAAGACCAGAACCAGGACCAGGATCGAGAAGATGATCACGTCGGTCCAGCGCACCGCGAGGAACTGGCCGCCCAGGGTCTCGATCAGGCCGATCAGGACGCCGCCGACCATCGCCGCCGGGACGCTGCCGATGCCGCCCAGCACCGCCGCCGTGAAGGCCCGCAGCCCGGCGGTATAGCCGATGATGAAGCTGGTGAAGTTGTAATAGAGGCCGAAGATCAGCGCCGCCGCGCCGGCCAGCGCGGAGCCGAGAAAAAACGCGGTGACGATGACCCGGTCGACATCGACCCCCATCATCCGCGCCGCCTCGGCATCCTGCGCGGTCGCGCGCATCGCCTTGCCGAGCCGGGTGCGGTTGACGAACAGGTGCAGCGCCAGCATCAGCGCCAGTGCGACGCCCCAGATCAGCACCTCGCGCAATTCGAGCGGTGACCTCGCCGAATTGCCAGCGCACCACCGGCAGCGGGTTCGGGTAATTCTGCGACCCGGCGCCGACGGTCAGCAGGATGATGTTGAACAGGATGTAGGAGACGCCGATCGTCGTGATCATTGCGGCGGTGCCGCGCACCCCGCGCAACGGCCGCAGCGCGATGCGCTCGATCGCGACGCCGAGCACGCCGCCGGCGAGCATCGTCACGGCAAACGCAAAGACGAGCGCGCCGGCCAGCGCCAGCCCGGTCAGCACCGTGCTCTGCCCCGAGAGCCCGAGCAGCTCGAGCGCCCACATGCCGACAAACGAGCTGACCATGAACACGTTGAAATGGGCGAAGTTGATCAGCTCCAGGATGCCGTAGACCAGCGTGAAGCCGAGCGCCAGCAGCGCATACATCGCGCCCAGGCTCAACCCGTTGATCACCTGCTGCAGCAGCACGCTGTAATCAGACACGATCATAGCCGGTCCGGCGTGCAGCGCGCCGGATCGCAACCCAAACCCCTTTGGCCGGGCTTGGCCGGACCATCCGCGCGTTCCGTGCGCGCGGCGGTGTGCTTGGCCAAAACGTGGGTGGCCGGAACAAGTCCGGCCACGGGGCAGAGGTGAGTTGCATCAGGCCGTCCGCTCACGAGCTCTGCGGCGCGACGCCCATGTATTTGTACTGATGGAGCACGTCGTCGAGCGGATATTTCCCGTCCTTGATGATCTGGAAGACGCTGACGATCCGGTTGGTGATGTCGCCGTTCTCGTCGAAGCTGACCTCGCCCTGCAGGGTCTTAGACTGCGATCGCTTGGATCGCGTCGCGCACCGCGTCGCGGGTTGACTTCCTTGCCCGAGGCGGCGACCCGTTTGATCGCGTCGAGGATGACCAGCGCCGCATCATAGGCGGTGATCGAGTAGTTCTCGGGCTGCTGGCCGTATTTCTTGGCGAAGCTCTCGACGAACGGCTTGGCGTCGGGATTGTCGAGGAGTTGGGCGCGGCGATCGTCGCATACCAGCCCTCGGCCGCCGGGAAAGCCGGCGCCCTTCAGGATCTCGGCGCCGTACATGCCGTCGCCGCCGCCTTTGATCATCTTGGGCATGATGTCGTAGGACTGCTTGACCACCTTGACCCCGGCCTGGCGCAACGCCGCCGTAATAGAGCGCGTCGGGGTTGAGCGATTTGATCTTGGTCAGGATCGTCGTGTAGTCGGCTTCCTTCGGGTTGAGCTGGTCGCGGCCGAGCACCTTGATGCCGCGCTTCTTGGCCTGGCGCCTGGAAGGCGTCGGCGATGCCGACCCCATAGGCGCCGCTGTCGTCGAGCACATAGACCGATTTGACCTTCAGCGTGTCGGCGAAATAGTTCGCCATGTTGGGGCCCTGGAAGGCGTCGGTCGTGACCGTGCGGAAATAGATCGCCTTGCCCTCGGGCCGGTATTGGCCGGCGAATTTCGGGTCGGTGATGTCGGGGTTGGTCGAGCTCGGCGTGATCGTCGCCAGATCGCCCTGGCTGAGGATCGGCGACATCGCCTTGCCCGAGCCGCTCATCTGCGGCCCGATCGCGGCGACGACGCTGTTGTCGGCGACCATCTTGCGGGCGTTGGTCGCCGCCTGCGCCGGGTCGTATTGGCCGGCGGTCGCGGTGCCGTCGTCGAGCAGCAGCACGTCGATCTTGTAGCCGGCGACCCCGCCCTGTGGCGTTGGCCTCGTCGATCGCCAGCATGGCGCCGTCCTTGATCAGCTCGGCGTCATGCGCGTCGGCGCCGGTGAACGGCAGGCTGATGCCGATCGTGACCGTCTTGTCGGCGGCATGGGTCGTACGCCAACGCGCGGCCAGAGCGCCGACGAGGGCGGTGGTCGACAAGGAGATGAGCAAAGAGCGACGAGACAGCATGAGTTTACCTCCCAGCACGAAAACGGGTCCTGTTCACCAGATACAATACATCAGAGAATGATGCCTTGAGAATCAGCCTGCAGGGTTGGTGCCGCGCGCACGGAAACCGGCGCAGCTGCGGCTCCCTCCGGGATGCCTGCATTGCCAGCTCTTACTCGCTGCGTCGCCAGTACAAGGGCATAAACTGAGCCAACCGAGGAGAACCCTGAGATGCTGTTCAAATGTTTGCCGCCGGGAGCGGAGATACCGGGCCGTTTCCCGGGGCCGGTGCATGCGCGCGGCAAATGGTTCACCGTCGACATTCACTGCCATGTGCTGACGCCGAAGGCCGCGGAAATGGTCGCGGGCCACGCCGCCGCGACGCGGCATCCGCGGGAGGAGTACGCCAACGACCGTACGCGCCAAGTCAACCGCGAGCAGGCCGAGCGCACCCGCATCCAATTCACTTCGGTCGAAAAGCGGCTCGCTGACATGGATCGGATGGGGATCGACATCCAGGCGGTCTCGCCCTCGCCGAACCAGACCTATTACGGCGCCGACCCCGATCTCGGCATCGCCACGGCGCGTGTCGTCAACGACAATCTCGCCGACATCGTGGCCCGCCACCCGGACCGCTTCGTCGCGCTCGGGACGGTGCCGTTTCAAGCGCCGGATCTGGCGGTCGACGAGCTCGACCGCATCCATAACTCGCTCGGCTTTCGCGGCATCGAGATCGCGACCAATGTCGCAGGCGAGGATTTCTCGGCCGAACGGTTTCGCAAGGTCTTCGCGCGAATCGAGGAACTCGGTCTCCTCGTCTTCATGCACCCAACCGGCTTTCCCGAAGCCCGGCGCTTTGCCGACCATTATCTGGTCAACGTGATCGGCAACCCGCTCGATACGACGGTAGCCCTCCATCACCTGCTCTTTGGCGGCGTGCTTCACGCCCACCCCAACCTCAAGCTGGTCGCGGCCCATGGCGGCGGCTATCTGCCGGCCTATTCCGGCCGGATCGATCATGCGGCTGCAGCGCGGCCCGATTGCTGCGAAAAGATAAACAGAATGCCGACCACCTATCTGAAGCGGCTCTATTTCGACACGATCGTCTACACGCACCACCAGCTCGAATACCTCGTCGAGCAATACGGCGCCGACCACGTGCTGATGGGTACGGATTATCCTGCCGACATGGGCGAGATCGATCCGATCGGATTTATCGAGGGCAGCCGAGGGCTGGATGACAACGAGCGGCGGGCGATCCTCGGCGGCAACGCCGCGCGCCTCTTGAATGTCGAGATTCCGAGGAGGCCGGAATGAGCCGCCCCGGAGAGGATGTCCTGTTCAAATGCCTGGCGCCGGGAACGGAACCGCTCGCCGGACGCTTTCCGGGCCCCGTTCACGCCCGCGGCAAGTGGTTCACGATCGACATCCACTGCCATGTCCGCTGCGGGAAGGCGACGCAGCTGATCGTCGGCAATCAGGCCGCCGATCCGCTTGCCCAAATACAGAATGTCTCACGCTGGTTTCTCGAAACCCAGGCCAACGAGCAGAGCCGCGCCATCAACCGGGCGAATGGCGAGCGCACCAATGAGCAGAGCGTTTCGCCGGAAAAGCGGATCGAGGATATGGACCGGACGGGGATCGACATCCAGGCGATCTCGCCCGCGCCGCGCCAGACCTATTACGGCGCAGACCGCGATGTCGGGCTCGAAGCCGCGCGCGCCGTCAACGATTTCATCGCCGATATTTGCGGCCGCTACCCGGACCGCTTTGTCGGCCTTGGTACTGTGCCGTTCCAGGCGCCCGAGCTTGCGGTCGCCGAACTCGATAGACTGCACAAATCGCTGGGCTTCCGCGGCATCGAGATCATGACCCATGTCGCCGGCGAGGATCTGTCGGCCGACCGCTTCCGCAAGATCTTCGCGCGGTGCGAGGAGCTCGGTCTCCTCGTTTTCATGCACCCGGACGGGTTTACCGAAGCAAGGCGGCTTGCGGATCATTATTTCAACAACGTGATCGGCAACCCGCTCGATTCGACGGTGGCTCTGCATCATCTGATTTTTGGCGGCGTCCTCGCCGACAATCCCAACCTGAAGCTTGTGGTCGCTCACGGCGGCGGTTTTCTGCCGGCTTATCCAGGGCGCATCGACCACGCCGCCTCGGCGCGCCCGGATTGCTGCGAGCGCATCCACCGGATGCCGAGCACCTATCTGAAGCGGGTCTATTTCGACGCGCTCGTCTACACCCATCACCAGCTGGAATACCTCGTCCAACAATACGGCGCCGACCACATCCTGATGGGCACCGACTACCCGGCCGATATGGGCGAGGTCGATCCGATCGGGATGATCGAAGCCGCCCCGGGGCTCGAGGATGTCGAGCGTCGCGCGATCCTGGGGCGCAACGCGGCGCGGCTGCTCAACCTGGAAATTCCGGCGATCGCAAGCTACAATGATCGTCCGGGCGCTCTCTCTCGCCTTCCCGGCGAAGGCCGGGATCCATAGCCGAAATGGACCCCGGCCTTCGCCGGAGAGACGGGTTAGCGGCTGCATCCTTAGCTACGGAGGGGCGCATGAAATTTCTGACTGACGAACAGTTGAAAGAGCTGCAACCGGCCGAGAGTTCTTCTTTCCCGTCGCCGGTGCCGACCCAGATCGTCTCCAGCGACGAGTACATGCCGGTGCCGCAAACACCGAAGCAGCGCGAAGTCGAGGGCCGGCTCAAGGAGCTGAGCGACCGGCTCGCCCATCGGCAGGGCATTTCGCGTCGACGGTTCTTTCAGACCGCCTCCGGCATGGCGGCCTCTTTCCTGGTGATGAACCAAGTCTTCGGCCGTCTCTTCAAAGTCAGCGAGGCTGAAGCGGCGACGCCGGATGTGGCAGCCGAGCGCGCCGAGGGACTGTCGAAGCAGTTCATCATCGACGGCCACACCCATTTCCTCCGTGACGACACGCGGTTGATGGGTTTTATCAAGGCACGTGAGGCGGTTGGCAAGGCCGGCTGGAACAAGGAGATCGGCGACAAGGAACAGACCATCGACGATCTCAAATACGCCAATTATGTCAAAGAAATTTACATGGACAGCGACACCAAGGTGGCGCTGTTGTCGAATTCTCCGTCGGAGGTGCCCGAAGACTGGTTCATCCCGCAGGAGCAGGTGTTCAAGACCCGCGAGCAGGTCAACAAGGAGGCGGGCTCGCGGCGGATGATGGCGCATTTCACGATCACCCCGGGCTGGCCCGGCTGGCTCGACCAGGTCGACCAGGCGATCGAGGTCTACAAGCCCAATTCATGGAAGGGCTACACGGTCGGCGACAACACCCACAAGGAGCTCGCCAACCACCCCTACCATCTCGACGACGAGAAGCTGATGTACCCCTTCTACGAGAAGGCGGTGAAGTCGGGCATCAAGAACGTCTGCATCCACAAGGGGCTGTTCGCGCCGGCCGTCGAGGAGAAATTCCCACGCCTGCGGCCCTATGCCGATGTTAGCGATGTTGGCAAGGCCGCCAAGGACTGGCCGCAGCTCAATTTCCTGATCTATCATTCTGGCTATCGCTGGATCGGCGCCAGCCCGGCCGAGGGCATGGCGGAGTTCGACAAGACCGGCCGCAGCTCATGGACCAGCGACCTCGCCGAAATCCCAGAGAAATACGGCGTCACCAACGTCTATGGCGATTTGGGGCAGCTCTTCGCCTGGACTGCGGTGGCCGAGCCGCGCCTCGCAGCGGCGCTGATGGGCATGCTGGTTAAGGGGCTCGGCGCCGACCGTGTACTGTGGGGCACCGATGCGGTGTGGACCGGCGCGCCGCAATGGCAGATCGAGGGGCTGCGCCGTCTCGAAGATTCCGGACGACATGCAAAAGAGATACGGGTTCAAGCCGCTGGGTCCGGCTGACGGCCCGATCAAGAACGGGATCTTCGCCGAAAACACGGCCCGGCTCTATAATTTCGACAAGCGGGCCGAACTCGCCAAGCCCGATCGTTTTGCCGAGATCAAGGCCGATTATGTCAGGAATGGCCCGGGGCGCAGCAACCTGCGTTACGGCTGGGTTCGCAACGCGGTTTGACCCAGGCGGCGTGTTGCGGCGAACCTTGGTCCAGGCGGCGCTTTCGGGCGGGATCCTCGGTCTGGTGATACCGCCCGCAGCGGCGCAGCGGAAAATGTCGCAAGCCGAGGCGGAGTATCAGGACCGGCCAAAGAACGGGCTGACTTGCGCCGCTAGCAGCTTGTTCCGTAAGCACAGAAGGCGCCGCGCGGCACCCGCCAGCGGTTCGATCGAACGGGCGGTCGTCGAAGATCGCCGTCTAAATGGTGCAATAATCGCCCGAGTTCTTTACACTCTCACCAACCAAAAAGGAGTACCACATGATGCAAGCATCACAGAAATTCACCGCGGGTCCCCTAACGTTTGTCGTCAGGCACGAATTGTGGGACGGCAACATCCAGGACCATGCCGACCAGGGCGTCTCGATCGACGTGATGGCCGATGTCGCCGACAAAGCGACGACGCTCTTACGGTTCAACTGCTTCGACTTCGAAAAAAGCTATGAGTACGGGCCGGAAAATCCGGATCTGAAGCTCGCCGGGCCGGAGATGCTGGGTGGCGCAAGCCTGACGAACGTCTACCGGATGGACCCGATCACCGACGGGAACCCGATCGGCTGGACCATCAAGACGCTCGGGACGAAGCTGCCAAAAATGCTGGAGCGGGCCGGCTATCGACAGACGGCGCAGGCGACCGATATGTCAGAGGTGCGGGATGTCCTGCCCGATTTGGAAGCCTGCGCCCGCGAGCTCCATGCGACCAAACGCAATACCGTCAAACACAACCGCGGCACGCACATCTTCGAAGCCGGCAACATCCGGTTCGGGCTCGAGATGCGGCGGCTGCCGATGGGCGATGGCGGCCTCGCGATTCATGTCCTGGCCGACATCGGCGGCACGCCGGGCAAAGCCTACACGGAAGAAACCGAGCTCCTGGCATTCGATCACTTCTGGAACGGCGCGCACTACCACTATGGGCCCCGCAACAAGAACCACCGCATTTATTGGGACCGGACATTGGTCGAAGATCCGCTCGCCTGGACCTTGGAGCAGTTCGAGACCGGAAAATTGCGCGCAATGATCGAGCGCGCCGGCTATCCGGGGATCGCGGCCGATCTCGACATGGAAAAGATCGCCTCGGTTCTTCCGGCGATGAAGAAGCAGGCGCTCGAGATGTGGGCGGAAGGCGAGAGGTTGACCGGTCACCCGGGGCTGCCGTTGGAGCCGACACCGAACCTGGCCGCCGCCGAATAAGCGCAAGAGGCAGTGTAGGGCGGGTTATACCCGCCCTACACTGCTGCTCGCCGAGATGACGGAAAACGTGGGGAACGATGAGCCAGACGATGTATTAATGATCGGAGGACCCGCAGCGAGGCAAAAGAATGAGCAAAGCTCTGGAAGGTGTTCGCATTCTCGATCTGAGCCATGTCCAGGCGGGCCCGACAGGGACCCAATTGCTGGCGTGGATGGGCGCGGACGTGATCAAGGTCGAGATGCCCGGACGCGGCGACATCACCCGCGGACAACTTCAGGACGTCAAGGGGGCCGACAGCCTCTACTATACGATGCTGAACTCCAACAAGCGCAGCATCACGGTCAACCTGAAGTCGCCACAGGGCAAGAAGGTCATCGAGGAGCTGGTCCGGCGCTGCGATGTGGTCCTTGAAAATTTCGGCCCCGGCGTGCTCGACCGTCAGGGTTTTACCTGGGAACGATTTCAGCAGTTGAACCCGCGGATCATCTACGCCTCGATCAAGGGGTTCGGGCCGGGGCCGTACCAGGATTGCAAGGCCTATGAGAATGTTGCCCAGTGCATGGGCGGAGCGGCGAGCACGACCGGCTGGGAAGACGGGCCGCCGACCGTGACCGGAGCCCAGATCGGCGATAGCGGCACTGGCGTCCACACGATTGCCGGCATCCTCGCGGCGCTTTATCAGCGTGAACGCACCGGCAAGGGCCAGCGGGTCGAGGTCGCGATGACCGACGCCGTGCTGAATTTGTGCCGGGTCAAGATGCGCGACCAGCAGCGGCTGATGCGCGGACCGTTGCCGGAATACCCGAACAAGGAACTCGGCGATGAGGTGCCGCGCGCCGGCAACGCCTCGGGCGGCGGACAGCCGGGAGCGGCGTTGCGGACCGCTCCGGGGGGACCGAACGACTATGTCTATGTAATTATTCAGCCGCCGAGTTGGGAACCCCTGATGAAGCTCTGCGGCCGCGAGGAGTTGATCACCGATCCGGGATACGCGACGCCGCAGGCGCGTCTACCGAAGATCCCGGAATGCTTTTCGATCATCGAGAAATGGACGATGACGAAGACCAAATTCGAGGTCATGAAGGCGCTCAACGACGTCGATGTGCCGTGCGGCCCGATCCTGTCGATGAAGGACATTTACGAAGACAAGTCGCTTTACGAGCGCGGCTTTCTGGTCGAGGTCGATCATCCGACGCGCGGCCGCTACGTGCAGGTCGGCTCGCCGATCAAGCTTTCCGAATCGCCGGTCGAGGTGAAGCGCTCGCCGCTCCTCGGCGAACACACCGACGAGATCCTCGACTGGCTCGGGTATGGCAAGGACGACATCGCCGCGTTCCACAAAGAAGGGGCGGTGTAGACCGGCCATGACTTCGAACCAAATTCTCCCTCTCCGCCCCTTGGGGGGGAGAGGGTCGGGGTGAGGTGGGGGCGACCCAATGCGACGGCGGATGCCCACCTCACCCTCCCGCGCGGCGCGCGGGCCCCTCCCTCTCCCCCCCCAAGGGCGGAGAGGGGCTCGAAGCGCACTTATGCCAGCGCCCCTAAAACACGACCGGCGCATCCATCCGGGATCGGGCCGGCGGCGCGGGCCGGATCATCCGAAGGGGCGGCAGGTCGACCCCGCCGCGCTTGGCGAGGTACAGGAACAGCTTGGCGAACGCGAGCGCCGGCGCGACCTGCTGATCGAACACCTGCACCTGCTGCAAGACCATTTCGGGTGCCTGCATGCGCGGCATCTCGCGGCGCTTGCGGAGGAGATGCGGCTTGCGCTCGTCGAGGTCTACGAGGTCGCCTCGTTCTATGCTCATTTCGACATCGTCATGGACGGCGAGGCGCCGCCTCCGCCGCTGACTGTGCGGGCTTGCGACAGCTTGAGTTGTGAGCTTGCCGGTGCGGCGCAGTTGATCGAAGGTCTGCGCGGGAGGCTCGGCGATGGGGTCCGGGTCGTCCGTGCCCCCTGCATGGGTGGGTGCCATCGTGCGCCCGTCGTTGCGATCGGGCACGCGCTGCATGAGCACGCTACCCTGGACAACGTCGCCGCCGCGGTTTCCGTAGGCGAACAGCAATCGGTGATCCCGGATTTCATCGGTCTGGATGCCTATCGCGCGGCCGGCGGCTATCGCCTGCTCGCGGCCTGCCTCGCCGGAGAGCGGAAGGCGGAGGAACTGATCGAAATCCTAGAACACGCCGGCCTGCGCGGGCTTGGCGGCGCCGGGTTTCCGGCCGGGCGCAAGTGGCGTCTGGTGCGTCAGGAGCCGGCGCCCCGCTTGGTGGCGGTCAACGCCGACGAGGGCGAGCCCGGCACCTTCAAGGACCGCTATTTTCTCGAAACCGACCCGCATCGCATGATCGAAGGCATGCTGATCGCGGCGTGGGTCGTCGAGGCGGCCGAGATTTACATCTACCTTCGCGATGAATACCCGCAATGCCAAGCGATACTCGAAAGCGAGATCGCCGCGGTCGAGACGGCGGGATTGGCGCGTCACACCCGTATTCACTTGCGGCGCGGCGCCGGCGCCTACATCTGCGGCGAAGAATCGGCGATGCTGGAAAGCATCGAGGGCAAGCGGGGGTTGCCGCGGCAGCGGCCGCCCTTCCCGGCGCAGGTTGGGCTTTTTGGCCGGCCGACGCTGTGCAACAACGTCGAGACCCTCTACTGGGTGCGCGACATCGTCGAGAAGGGGCCGGAGTGGTTCACCGGCCAGGGCCGCAACGGGCGCAAAGGGCTGCGCACCTTTTCGGTCTCCGGGCGGGTGCGTGATCCCGGGGTCAAGCTTGCGCCCGCCGGCATCACCGCGCGCCAGCTGATCGACGAATTTTGCGGCGGCATGGCAGAGGGACATGAATTCAAGGGCTACCTTCCAGGAGGCGCCTCGGGAGGCATCCTGCCGGCTGCGCTGGCGGACATTCCGCTCGATTTCGGCACGCTCGAACCCGAAGGGTGCCTGATCGGCTCGGCTGCGGTCGTGGTCCTGTCCAACAATGACGACATGAAGGCGGTGGCGCTCAACCTGCTGCGCTTCTTCGAGGACGAGAGCTGCGGCCAGTGCACGCCGTGCCGGGCGGGCACCGAAAAGGCGGTCAAGCTGATGACGGCGCCGCATTGGGACGAGCCGTTATTGCACGAGCTGACGCAGGTCATGACCGACGCCTCGATCTGCGGCCTGGGGCAAGCCGCGATGAACCCGGTCAAAATGGCGCTGAAGCATTTCCGCGAGGACCTGAGATGAGCGATCCGATCCGGTTCACTCTCGACGGTACCGAGGTATCGGCCGAACCGGGCGAGACGATCTGGCAGGTGGCCAACCGGCAGGGCATCGAGATCCCTCATCTTTGCTGGCTGCCGAAGCCCGGCTATCGCGCCGACGGCAATTGCCGCGCGTGCATGGTCGAAATCGAGGGCGAGCGGGTGCTCGCCGCCTCCTGCGTGCGCAAGCCGGCCGGCGGCATGAAGATTCAGACCGCGAGCGAGCGCGCCCGCTTCTCGCGCAAGATGGTCTTCGAGCTGTTGGTCGGGGATCAACCGTCGCGGGCCGCGGCGCACGATCCCAATTCACGTCTCTGGCAATGGGCTGACAAGCTCGGGGTCAGCGACAGCCGTTTCCCGCGGCACGCGACGCCGGCACCCGATCGCAGCCATCCGGCAATGGCCGTGCAGCTCGACGCCTGCATCGAGTGCACACTCTGCGTGCGCGCCTGCCGCGAGGTGCAGGTCAACGACGTGATCGGCATGGCGGCGCGCGGCTACCACGAGAAGATCGTTTTCGATTTCGACGACCCAATGGGAAACAGCACCTGCGTTGCCTGCGGCGAATGCGTGCAGGCCTGCCCGACCGGGGCATTGATGCCGGCGAGCTTGGTCGACGCGAACGGCGTCTACACGAACGCGCCGGACCGCGAGGTCGAGAGCGTATGCCCCTATTGCGGCGTCGGCTGCCAAATCACCTACCGCATCCGCGAAGACCGGATCGTCGCGGTCGACGGCCGGGACGGGCCGGCCAACCATAACCGGCTCTGCGTCAAGGGCCGGTTCGGCTTCGATTACGTGGCCCACCCCGACAGGCTGACCGAGCCCCTGATCCGCAAGGAGGGCATGTCGAAGCACGACATCGACATCGACCCGGCCAACCCCTACACGCATTTCCGCAAGGCGAGCTGGGACGAGGCGCTCGACCTCGCGGCGGCTGGATTGAAGCGCGTCCGCGACCGATATGGGCGGCGTGCCCTGGCCGGTTTCGGCTCCGCCAAGGGCTCGAACGAGGAGGCCTACCTCTTCCAGAAGCTCGTGCGCACGGGGTTCGGCAGCAACAACGTCGATCACTGCACGCGCCTCTGCCACGCCTCCTCGGTGGCCGCCTTGATGGAAGGGATCGGCTCGGGCGCCGTCACCGCGCCGTTCACGGCGGCGGCCGACGCCGACGTCATCATCATCATCGGCGCTCGGCCGACCGACAATCATCCGGTCGCGGCGACCTTCTTCAAGCAGGCTGCCAAACGCGGCGCCAAGCTGATCGTGATGGACCCGCGCGGTCAGGTCATGGCGCGTTATGCGACGCACATGCTGCGCTTCAAGCCGGCGCGCGATGTCGCGATGCTGAACGCATTGCTGCACACGATTATCGAGGAGGGCCTCCACGACCGGCAATACGTCCAGGCGCACACCGAAGATTTCGAGAAGTTGCGCGAGCACGTCCGGGATTACTCACCGGAGGCAATGGCCGAAATCTGCGGCGTCGACGCCCCGACCTTGCGCCACATCGCGCGGACCTACGCGCGGGCCGAGGCGGCGATCATCTTCTGGGGCATGGGCATCTCGCAGCACGTGCACGGCACCGACAACGCGCGCTGCCTTATCGCGCTCGCTCTCGTTACCGGGCAGATCGGCCGCCCGGGCACGGGGCTCCATCCGCTGCGCGGCCAGAACAACGTCCAGGGCGCCTCGGATGCCGGGCTGATCCCGATGGTCTATCCCGACTACCAGTCGGTCAGCGACGCCAAGGTTCGCGAGAGCTTCGAGGCATTGTGGCACACCGGGCTCGACGACAAGCCGGGACTGACCGTGGTGGAGATCATGGACGCAATCCATGCCGGCGAGATCAACGGCATGTACATTATGGGCGAAAACCCGGCGATGTCGGATCCGGACGCCACGCACGCCCGTGAAGCGCTCGCCAAGCTCGAACATCTCGTCGTGCAAGACCTCTTCCTGACCGAAACCGCGAAATATGCGGATGTCGTATTGCCGGCCTCGGCTTGGCCCGAGAAGGACGGCACCGTCTCCAACACCAACCGCCAGGTGCAGATGGGCCGGGCCGCCTTGCCGTTGCCCGGCAATGCGCGGCTCGATTGGTGGATCATCCAGGAGATCGCCCGGCGCATCGGGCTCGATTGGACCTACACGCACCCGCGCGACGTGTTCGCCGAGATGAAACTAGCGATGCCATCACTGAACGGCATCACATGGGACCGCCTCGAGCGCGAGAGTTCGGTAACCTATCCCTGTGATGCCGAGACTGAGCCGGGGCACGATATCGTCTTCGGCGACGGGTTCCCGACCGCCTCCGGCCGCGGCCGCCTGGTCCCCGCCGCGATCGTGCCGCCGGCCGAGGAGCCCGATGACGAATACCCGATGGTGCTGACGACGGGCCGGCAGCTCGAGCACTGGCACACCGGCGCCATGACGCGGCGGGCGAGCGTGCTCGACGAACTGGAGCCCGAGGCGGTCGCCAGCCTCGCCCCCGCCGAGTTGCGCCGCCTCGGCATCGCCGCCGGCGATCGCGTCCGCGTCACCACCAGGCGCGGCACGATCGAACTCAAGGCGCGCAGCGACAGCGCAGTCGCACCGGGCCAGGTCTTCATCCCGTTCTGCTACGCCGAAGCCGCCGCAAACGTGCTGACCAACCCCCAGCTCGACCCCTTCGGCAAAATCCCCGAATTCAAATTCTGCGCGGCAAAGGTAGAACCCGCGGCGCTCAGGGCGGCCGCGGAATAGCCGCTGCCGCGCCGGCCAAATTGGACCATGCCGGCCCTGGCGTGGCTATTGCTGCTCGCCGGCTGCGCCAAGTCGCCAGCGCCCGCGTCCTCCTGTCTGCTGCCGGCCGAACAGCACATGCTCGTCGCTGAATTGTTCTTCGGCCGCGGCATCAAGGGGCGCCAGCCGGTGACCGATGCCGAATGGGCAGAATTTGAGGAGCAAACCATCACGCCCAACTTCCCCAACGGCTTCACCGTCTTCGACGGCGAGGGCCAATGGCGCAACCTGCGGAACGGGCAGATCGCCGGCGGCCGGACCAAAATCCTGGTCGTCGCATCCAAGCCAGAACCCGATCTCGCGCGGCGGCTGTCGGCGGTGATCGACGCCTACAAGGCTCAGTTCCACCAGCAATCGGTCGGCATCATCACCCGCAACTCGTGTGCCGCGTTCTAGGTCTAGGCGCAGTGCACCATGTCCAGCATGGCGACACCCCGATCAATCGCTCGCCGCTTCGATCAGCAGCGAGCGGAACCAGGATTGCGCCGGTTCGCTGGTCGCGCGGCGGTGCCACGCCATCGACACGGTCGCGGAGAGATCGATCGCCAGCGGCATGATCCGGATATCAGCCATGGCGGCGATTTGCCGAGCGGTCCGTTGCGGCACCGTGGCTACGAGATCGGACGCTGCGAGCACGGCCGGCAGCGCCAGATATGTCGCGACCAACAGCGCGATGCGGCGCTTCAACCCGAGATCCGCAAGGGCGCGGTCGACCGCGCCCGTCGTATCGCCGCGCGGCGACACCAGCACGTGGTCGAGCGCCGCATAGGCTTCGATCGACGGCGATCGCGCCGCCAGCGGATGGTCCCGGCGAGCGATCAGCACGAACGGGTCGCGCAGCAGCACCATCGAATCGAGATGTGCCGGCAGGGCGCGCAGATGTGAGACCGCGACGTCGATCGCCCCTTTATCGAGTTGCTCGGCGGCTTCGATGCCGGTCAGCGGTGTGAGGCGCAGCGTCGCCTTGGCGGCTTGTCGGGCAAAGCTCGCGGCAAGGCGCCCGACGAGCGCGACCTCGGCATACTCGGCCATGCCGGCGGTAAAGATGCCGGCGCTCTTGGCCGGATCAAAGCCAACGCCCAGGTTGAGCGCCGCCTCGATATGCTCGATAGCGGCCGAGATGAGAGGCGCGATCTCGCGCGCGCGGGCGGTCGGCTCCATGCGATTGGGGGTGCGGACAAACAGATCGTCGGCAAACAGATCCCTCAGGCGAGACAGCGCATGGCTCATCGCCGGCTGCGACAGCCCGATCCGGCCCGCCGCTTTGGTGACGGCGCGCTCTGTGATCAGTGCGTCAAAGGCTTTGAGCAGGTTGAGGTCTACGGCGCGAATATCCATGGAGAGAATGAATACCATATGATTAATCGATTCGGTACATGAGGGGTATAACTATCCCGTCCCCGGCTCAACAGGTTTGTGCGTGGCGAAGGCGAACTCTCGACGCTCGCCAGAAACACGAAACCGGCGGCGCGCCGTCAGCCCCGCTTTGCTCTCGGCACGGCTTCCGCCAGGGTCTCCTCGCGGCTCCGGTAGTCTCCCGGATACAGCGTATAGATCGGCATCAGAGGCGGCTTCATTGTGATGCTGGTGCGCCAATCGCGATAATCGAACTTCGAGAAGCCCGAAATTCGCAAAATCCCGACTGGAGCCACGGCGAATTGTCCAACGTCATCACAAATCCAAAGGGCGGGAACGTGACCTCAGAAAGACGTGCACGCTTGATTGACTGCTTCCCAGACTTTTGAGGACCCCACTCATCCCCGTTGCGCGGCTTCTGTCGGAAAGGGTGTAAAATGCGTAGACCGGCACATGGCCGGGGAAATTCTTCGAGTGCTTGTCAAAAACAAATTTCACCAGATCAATTTGCTTTTTGCGAAACAGCGGCCGTTCACGCTGAAGAACATGCACACGACTTGCTTAAGGATGCGCAGCCAAAAAGGTTGAACGGGTATTCTAGGGAGGGTTTGCCGCGAGTACCCAAGACAATTCGCATTGCTTGCGCGGCCCAATCGGCATAAGCCGGGCCGTACCAACTCCCTGTATTGTTGTTGCATTGCTCGCACAAAGTCAAAGCCCGCGCCTTGCTGTTGATAGCCGGCCGCGAAATTCGTCAGGGTGCTGGTTGGTCAGGACTTGTTGGTAGCTTACCCGAAGAACTCGGTGCTCGTTAGAGGCCGCTTTTGGCGGCACATGGTCGAACGACAGTTTTCCGAACTTGCGGCAGATATGGCAAATGCCCCAATTTTACTCTAGCCATGGTCGGAAATATATGAGGGGCGGGATCGATCCGCAGAAGGCCCCGGGGCGAGATTATTCGCTACGCCCGCACAGCAGAAAGAAGCACCGCGGCGGCCCTGAAGGTGCCACGCTCAAGGAACTAGCGACGTGCTGAAAAATGCCGAATTTTGGCGCGCTCTGCCTCCCGTGATGATCATTGTGCGGTGGCGGGCGAGCTTCGCGGTGATTTTATTGCGGGTTGGACGGGGCAATTGTACGCGGTCAGATCGATGTACTGGATCACGGTACATCCTAAGCGAGCAATTTGGGCAATCGGACAAGGTCATATGCGGCCATGGCACAGAGTGAATTGCCAGTCGACCGCGATGCCGCATCTTGCGCAAGCCGGCCACCGTCTTGGCCCAGCCGAAAGCCTCCTCGACGCGTTTGCGGATGCGCTGGGAGATCGCATAGCCGGGATGACGGGTGTTGCGAGCATCGATCGCCGAACGGCGAGCGCTGGTGTTCTGCGCAACATGCGGCGTGACCGCCTTGTCGCGCAGCTCCATAACGAATTCGCCCGCATCGTAGCCTTTGTCGGCGCCGAGCGTGACCGGCTGTGGGCGCTCGGCGTGGGGCTCGATCAGCGCCAGCGCCGCCAGCCGCTCGGCATGGCCCGACGCGCGCGTAGTCACTGCGCCGACAATCAGACCGTTGCGGTTCTCCATCAGCGCATGGCCCATGAAACACAGCCGCGCCTCTTTGCCCGGTCCTTTACGGAAGAGACGGGCGTCGGGATCGGTGGTCGACGCATGCGTGTCGTTCCTGCGGCGCTCGCCATGGAAGTCGCGCTCGCCGTTGCGGCCCGGCGCGGGCGGCTCGCCCGAGCCATCCTTCGGGCGAAAGCTCTTCAGGCTCGCCCACGCTTCCAACAGCGTGCCGTCGACCGAGAAGTGCTCGCTCACAACAACCCTTTGACCTTGTCTTGCGACAATACTGCGGCGAGAAACTGTGCCGCCATATCGCCTCCAGCAGCCGGTCGCGGTTCTTAGTGAAGGTCGTGGCGTCCCACACTGGGTCCTCGATCCCGAGCCCGACAAACCAGCGAAACAACAGGTCGTAATCAATCCGCTCGACCAGTTGCCGTTCCGAGCGGATCGAGTAGAACGCCTGCAGCAGCAACGCGCGCATCAGCCGCTCCGGCGGGATCGACTCCCGGCCGAGCGGCGAATAGAGCTTGGCGAACTCGCCGGTCAGCGATTTGAGCGCGGTATTGGCAACCTCGCGAATCACCCGCAGCGGGTGATCCGCGCGCTGTACCATGCCCTCGGGGCGCGGCGGCAACGGCGCGCCAGACGGCCTGACGGGACTTGTTCCGAGCGGCACTCCAGCCGGGTTTCGTGGATGCGCTGCGCGCTGCGACCAATGGTGGGTGGGCGCTCGGCGACGCAAGCTTCGAGCGCCACCTCGCCGAAGCGCTCCGCCGGCGCGTCACGCCTCTGCCAAGAGGTCGACCGCGTAGGGAGCGTGCCGCCAAACAGCAGCAGCTTAATTTACTCTGACCGTTCACTTCTGACCCCTTTATTTTTGGCACAAAGACGCGAGCCGCACCACTGGTACCAGGTCGGCGTCGCGCTGCCCGAGACCGTCGTCGTGACCGCGCTGCGCCGGCCGCGCCCGTCTTAGGCGAAGCTCATCTGCTTGCCCGGATGCGCTGCATCGTATCTGCTTGACAAGCTGAGAGCACTCAATTATCTGAGCAGCACTCTCAGAGCGAGAGTGCTAATTCCATTTTGGTTTGGGCTCGAGGAGGTATTCATGAAATTCCGTCCGTTGCACGACCGCGTGCTAATCAAGCGCGTCGAGGGCGAAGAGAAGACGGCGGGCGGCATCATCATCCCCGACACGGCTAAAGAAAAGCCGATGGAGGGCGAGGTGGTCGCCGCCGGTCCGGGTGCGCGGGGCGACGATGGCAAGCTCCAGCCGATGGACGTCAAAGCGGGCGACCGGGTGCTGTTTGGCAAATGGTCGGGCACCGAGGTCAAGCTCGAGGGCGAAGAGCTGATCATCATGAAAGAGTCGGACATCATGGGCGTACTCGACCACGGCGCCGCCGCACAAAAGGTCGCTTGAGGAGAAGAAGAGAAATGGCTGCCAAAGAAGTCAAATTTCATGGCGACGCGCGGGAACGCATGCTGCGCGGCGTCGACATCCTCGCGAATGCCGTCAAGGTGACGTTGGGCCCGAAGGGGCGTAACGTCGTCCTCGACAAATCGTTTGGCGCGCCGCGCATTACCAAAGACGGCGTTACGGTCGCCAAAGAGATCGAGCTCCCGGACAAATTCGAGAATATGGGCGCCCAGATGGTGCGCGAGGTCGCATCGAAGACCAGCGATCAGGCGGGCGACGGTACGACTACTGCGACCTTGTTGGCCCAAGCGATCGTGCGCGAGGGAGCGAAGGCGGTCGCGGCCGGCATGAACCCGATGGATCTGAAGCGCGGGATCGATGTCGCCGTCGCCGCGGTCGTCGAGGACATCAAGAAGCGCTCGAAGAAGATCTCGACCAACGAAGAGATCGCGCAGGTCGGCACGATTTCGGCCAATGGCGAGCGCGAGGTCGGCGAGATGATCGCGCAGGCGATGCAGAAGGTCGGCAATGAGGGTGTCATTACGGTCGAGGAGGCGAAGAGCCTCGAGACCGAGCTGGACGTCGTTGAAGGCATGCAGTTCGACCGCGGTTATCTCTCGCCCTATTTCGTCACCAACGCCGAGAAGATGATCGCGGAGCTGGAGAACCCGTACATCCTGATCCACGAAAAGAAGCTGTCCGGCTTGCAAGCGATGCTGCCGGTGCTCGAGTCGGTGGTGCAGAGCGGCAGACCTTTGCTGATCGTCGCCGAGGACGTCGAGGGCGAGGCTTTGGCGACGCTCGTCGTCAACAAGCTGCGCGGCGGGCTCAAAGTGGCCGCGGTCAAGGCGCCGGGCTTCGGCGACCGGCGCAAGGCCATGCTCGAGGATATCGCGGTGCTGACCGCCGGGCAGGTCATCAGCGAAGATCTCGGCATCAAGCTCGAGAACGTCACGCTCGACATGCTGGGACAGGCCAAGCGCGTGCGCGTCGAAAAGGAGAACACGACGATCATCGACGGCGCCGGCAAGAAAGAGGACATCGAGGGCCGCATCGCCCAGATCAAGCAGCAGATCGAGGAGACGACCTCGGACTATGACCGCGAAAAGCTGCAGGAGCGATTGGCGAAGCTCGCTGGCGGCGTCGCTGTAATCAGAGTCGGCGGTTCGACCGAGATCGAGGTCAAGGAGAAGAAGGACCGGGTCGACGACGCGATGCACGCAACCCGCGCCGCGGTCGAGGAAGGTGTCGTCGCCGGCGGCGGGGCCGCGCTGCTGTATGCGATCCGCGCTCTCGAGAACCTAAAACCGGCCAACAATGACCAAAAGGTGGGCGTCGACATCGTCAAGAAGGCGCTGTCGTACCCGGCCCGCCAGATCGCCGAGAACTCCGGCACCGACGGGTCGATCATCGTCGGCAAGCTGCTCGACAGCACCGACCCGAATTACGGCTATGACGCTCAGAAGGGCGAGTTCACCGACATGATCCGGTCCGGGATCATCGACCCGACCAAGGTCGTGCGACACGCGCTGCAGGATGCGTCCTCGGTCGCGGGTCTATTGATCACTACCGAAGCGATGGTCGCCGAGAAGCCGGAGCCGAAAACCCCGCCGGCCATGCCGCCCGGCGGCGGAATGGGCGGAATGGACTTCTAAACAGACCCGCTCATCGCTTGAGCCAAGCCGCCCGCCCGCGGGAAACCGCAGGCGGGCGGTTTTGTTAAGCACGAGGATGGGTTGCATAACGCCCAAATTGGATCAATCCTGCCCCGGCATTTGTTTTGCGTGCCGGAGCGAGGAGGTCCAATGGGCGAAGTCATTCCGTTCCCGTCACGCAACCTTGCCAATGCGGCGGCGGAAACCATTGCACGGCGACGTCCGCCGGCGACGGTTTTTCACGACCGCGGCTGGCGCATTCTCGAACTGCCGAGCAGCGGACAATATCTCGCGGTATCCGGCTATTGCCGCCGCGGTATCGTGGTCGGCCGCTTCGCTCCGCAGGCGGCTGCCGAGAACCACCACGAAGGCACCGAAATCGCCATCCTGACGCGCTGCGGCGCCGACGAGAAGCTGGCGCGCTGCACGATCGCTTGGCTGAATTCGGGTGGGCCGCGAACCGCCATCCTCGGCTCCTTCGTCATCGCTGCGGGCGGCCGCTACCGGTATTGGCGCGATGCGATCGTCGAAGTCGCGGCGATCGGCGGGACCAGGCTCGCCAGGCTGCTCGACGGCAGCATCGCTATCGCCCGGGAACCGGAGCCGGTGCCGCTGCTCGATCTATTCGCCCCGGTCAAAGAGAACCGGTGTCGCGCCGCCTTCGATCGCCTGCCGCGCGAGATGCGCGCCGCCATTCTGCGCTGGGCCGATCCTCGGGCGCAATTTGGCGACTGGCCGGACCAGGCCTCTCGGGTGTAGCCGGCAATCGCCGTTTGCGCTTGCCGCAACCCTGCTCTGCTCAGCCGAACTGCCGGACCCCACGACACGCCGCATCCTTGCCAGCCGACAGCGCCCTGCCCATACTGATCGCGATGCGGCGTCTTTTGTCAGATCCGATTTTCGAGGCGGCGACCAACGCGCCGATGCGGCCGTGCGACCACCCCGGCTGCGTCGGCGGCGGTGATTTCCGCGCGCCGAAATCCCGGCTCGATCTGCACGATTATCACTGGTTTTGCCTCGAGCACGTGCGCGCCTACAACTCCGCGTGGAATTACTATGCAGGGATGAGCGACGCCGAGATCGAAGCCGAGATCCGCCACGACACCGTCTGGCAACGCCCGAGCTGGCGGCTGGGTGATCGTCACGGCCCCGGTTACGCCGAGCGGATCCGCGACCCTTAGGCGTGTTCTCCGGCGGCCCGGAGGGGGCTGGGGAGCGCAGCCGGCGCAATGGCGACCACAGGGGGGCGACCACGGGCGGGATCCCGTCCGGCGCGCGCTGTCGGCGCGCGAGCAGGCGCTCGCCGTTTTCGAAATCGAGCCGCCCTTCACCCTGGTACGCCTCAAGGCGCGGTATAAGGTCCTGGTCAAATTGCACCATCCCGACGCCCATGGCGGCGACAAGGCGGCCGAGGAGAAGCTCAAGATCATCAATCAGGCTTATGCCACCTTGAAGGCCAGCTATTTCGCATGAACCATCGCGCTGCCGCGCCTCGAACCCATCCTGCTCCACCACCCCATCCTGCTCCACCACTGGGACAAAAGCGAATAATGCCATCCGTTCAGCCAGGCGGCTCCCACCCCCGCCTTTCCTCTGGAACAGCCCGACATCACGATCTCGGTCCGCCAGACCTTCGGAATCAACAGCGATCTCCAGGTTCCGGCCTTCAGCCAGGCGAGCGAGCACGTCCCCGATCTCGACGACGCCTATCGTTTCGATCGCGACACGACGTTGGCGATCCTCGCCGGCTTCGCGTTCAACCGCCGCGTGATGATCCAGGGCTATCACGGCACCGGCAAATCGACCCATGTCGAGCAGGTCGCCGCGCGGCTCAATTGGCCCTGCATCCGCGTCAACCTCGACAGCCACATCAGCCGCATCGACCTCGTCGGCAAGGACGCGATCGTCTTGCGCGACAACAAGCAGGTGACCGAATTCCGCGAAGGCTTGCTGCCCTGGGCGTTGCAGCATCCGATGGCGTTGTGCTTCGACGAATACGATGCCGGCCGCCCCGACGTCATGTTCGTGATCCAGCGCGTGCTCGAGGTCGAGGGCAAGCTGACCCTGCTCGACCAGAACCGGGTGATCCGGCCGCATTCCTGCTTCCGGCTGTTCTCGACCGCGAACACGGTCGGCCTCGGCGACACGACCGGCCTCTATCACGGCACGCAGCAGATCAACCAGGGCCAGATGGACCGCTGGAACATCGTCGCGACACTGAACTACCTGCCGCACGACGCCGAGGTCGACATCGTCTTGTCGAAAGTGCCGGACTACGACAACGACGAGGGCCGGCGGACAGATCAGCGCGATGGTGGCGCTGGCCGATCTGACCCGCGCCGGGTTCATCAACGGCGACATCTCGACCGTGATGTCGCCGCGCACGGTCATGACCTGGGCCGAGAACGCCCGCATTTTCAGCGATCTCGCTTTTGCTTTCCGGCTCACCTTCCTCAACAAATGCGACGAGACGGAACGCCCGACGGTGGCGGAATACTATCAGCGCTGCTTCGGCACCGAGCTGGCGGAAACCGGCGTCAACGCGACGTTGATCTAGGCCGGGCCGATAAGTCTGATGGCCCAAGACTTCTCCCCGACCGAGATCTTCAAGCGCGCCACCGCAGCGACGTTGCGAGCGATCGCCGAGCGCGACGACGTGACCGTAGGCTTCGGGCCGGAACCGGCAGGCCAGAGCGGTGCGCGGGTGCGGCTGCCGAACCCGCCGCGCGACCTCCCGGCCGAGGAGGCGGCGCAATTGCGCGGCGCCGCCGACAGCGTGGCGTTGCGGCTGCGCTATCACGACGACGCGGTACACGGCAAACGCGTGCCGAGCGGGCCCCTCGCCAGGGCGGTCTTCGAGGCGGTCGAGCAGGCGCGGGTCGAGGCGCTGGGCTCCCGACGCATGGCCGGGGTCGCTTCAAATCTGGCAGCGATGCTCGACGAGCAGTATCGCCGACAAGGTTACGAGCGGATCACCGAGCGCACCGAAAGCACGATGGCCGAGGCGGTGCGTCTGCTGACCCGCGAGGCATTGACCAGAGAGCGCCCGCCGCCCGCGGCGCGGCGTGTCGTCGATCTGTGGCGCCCCTGGCTCGAAGCGAAGATCGGCAGGGATTTCGGCGAGCTCGACCGCGCGATCCTCGATCAGGACGCCTATGCGCGGGCCACCCGCAAGTTGCTTCAGGACCTCGACCTCGATCTCGGCGAAGCCGACGAGTCGGAGGACACCGAAGAGCAACAGGGCGGCGAGGAGTCGGAGAGCGAGAACCAGAGCGAGGGCGAGGGCGCCACCGCCGGCGCCCAGGCTTCCGACGAGGGCTCGCCCGCGGAGGGGGCGGCCGAGGACGCGCGGGATGCCGCCGAGGCCGGCGACGGCGAGATGATGCCGGGTTCGAGCGACGACGATCCGGGCCGGCCCGGCCGCCCCGGGCAGATGCCGCGCGGGCGCAACGACGACACCGCGGTCTATCGCGCCTTCAGCGTCGCTTCGGACGAGGTCGTCGAGGCCGATCAGCTGTGCGACGCCGACGAGCTGTCGCGGCTGCGCCATCTGCTCGACCAGCAGCTGTCGCATCTGCAGAGCGTCATCGCACGCCTCGCCAACCGACTGCAGCGCAAGTTGATGGCGAAGCAGACCCGCGCCTGGGAATTCGACCTCGACGAGGGCCTGCTCGACGCCGCACGGCTGTCGCGCATCGTCGCCAACCCGGTCCTGCCGCTCGCCTACAAGCGCGAGCGCGAGACTGATTTCCGCGACACCGTCGTGACCCTTTTGATCGACAATTCGGGGTCGATGCGCGGCCGGCCGATCACGGTCGCGGCGATGAGCGCCGACATCCTCGCGCGCACCCTCGAACGCTGCGGCGTCAAGGTCGAAATCCTCGGCTTTACGACCCGCGCGTGGAAGGGCGGGCAGGCGCGCGAGCGCTGGATCGCCGCCGGCAAGCCGCCCAACCCGGGCCGCCTCAACGATCTGCGCCACATCGTCTACAAACCGGCCGACGCCCCGTGGCGGCGCGCGCGGCGCAGCCTCGGGTTGATGCTGCGCGAGGGCATCCTGAAGGAAAACATCGACGGCGAGGCGCTGATCTGGGCGCATGACCGCCTGCGCGGGCGTTCCGAGCAGCGCCGCATCCTGATGGTGATCTCCGACGGCGCGCCGGTCGACAACTCGACCCTATCGGTCAACCCCGGCAACTACCTCGAAAAGCACCTGCGCGAGGTGATCCACGACATCGAGCGCCTCGGCGAGGTCGAGCTCACCGCCATCGGCATCGGCCACGACGTGACCCGCTATTACCGCCGCGCCGTCACGATCGTCGACGCCGAGCAATTGGGCGGCGTCATGCTCGAGCGCCTCGCCGAGCTCTTCGACGAAGACCGCGGCTCTAACACCCGCGTCCGCAGCCGCCGCGCGGCTTGATCGCACTCGCTGTCCCTCGCGGCAGTCGCGCGATTGCAAACCTGCGGAGCGGAGCCGACGTATTGCATTAATCAAGACTTTCGGGCATTTCGGTTAAGCCTTTGCTGTCAAAGGGTTACAAGGCCCGTAAGATATGCCCGAAACAAAATCGCAAAACCGCCCTATCGGCTATGCCGGCGTCAGCACCTACGGCCAGACGCTTGACGCCCAGCTTGAGCAGTTGCGCAAGGCAGGATGCGCCAAGATTTTCCGCGAAAAGGTGACGGGCGCGCGAGCCGACCGGCGCGAACTGTTGAAGCTGTTGAGAGCCATCACCCCCGGCGACGTGGTGACGGTGACGCGGATCGACCGGCTTGCCCGCTCGACCTTCGACCTGTTCGCCATCGTCAAGCAGATCGTGGACGCTGGAGCGCAATTCCGGTCACTGGCGGAACCGTGGGCCGACACCGGCACCAGCACCGGGCGATTGATGATTGCCGTTCTCGGCGGCCTAGCGGACGTGGAGCGCGATCTAATCCGCACCCGCACGGCGGAAGGGCGCGCGCGGGCCAAGGCGCGCGGGCAGCACATGGGCCGACCGCCGAAACTCACGCCGCAGCAGCAGAAAGAAGCACGGCGGCGGCGGGCCGAAGGGGCAACGCTCAAGGAACTGGCGAAAAGCTACAATGTCGGGCGAGCAACGATTTCAAGGATCACGCCGTGACGGCGAGGCTACTCACCACCATTTCGATCAACCCCGTATACCTTTCTCAAATATCCCTCGGAAAGAAGGTTTTCCATTTCCTCACTGCGATACTTGAGAAAGGGCGGTACATGCTCGGATGTTCCGACGGGTGGCTCCCAGCCGAAAGCATTCACCGCCCATGCGCCCAATTCATTTGCCCGAATTGACCAGAGAGGCGGCAATAGATTGCAGAAGCTTCCGTAGAGATCAGCAGCCTTACGCTGGATGAGATTGCGCAATGGAAAGGAAAAATCCGTCGGGCGCATCAAGTGATCAGGGGTATAGACCGAATTTGCAACGCTGGTGAATAGCCCGAAAAGCGTTTTCCACGGAAGTTCTGGTGTGTTACTACAATCAAACTCGTCTCCGCCTCTGTCTTTAAAATTTTTGTGATCCGCAAGATGCGCGAGAGAGTAGCCGGGTGGCCCTGAATTCTGGAAGGGCTTGCCCCGAAAGATGAAGCTCCAAATAGCCTTTGGATGGTCGTTGTCATCCACATCGAGAGCGTTTGCGAACCCTGCTGCTGTCACCGGCCTTTTGCGTCGATACTGTGCGATCTCCGTGGCTCCGACGTAGCGGCGCACACCGGGGAAGGCGCAGGGCGAATGCTCCCATAGGTAGAGAGATGGATCGATGCCAGATTTCTTCAATCGATCACTCCACCCCTCACGGCGGCATTCATTGTCTTCGACCACTGCCCGAACGATGTCCGGATGCAGAAACCGTATGTAGGGAATTGTGATACGTGCTAATTGAAGCAATTCGTCGTTGCCTGGTAATTTCCATTCCGGCCAAGATACAGTCCTGCGCGGCAGCGGCGCTGCGACGGGCTTCATGTCGCCTGACGAATCGGGTTGTTTTAAGAGCGTTTGAAAAACCAAATCATCCCTAAAGCGAAGATATAGGCGGATTGCAGCGGCTAGAGAATTAGTACCTTCCTTTATATTCGCTCCTTCAGAAAACTTAATTGAATGTCGTGGAGCTAGACCTGATCGCTCGTCTTCGCGGGAGTATTCCAACCGGGCGAGCAAGGTTACCATTCGGTCAGTTGAGAAGTGCTGCTCGAGATCTCCTTCTGATTTTTCTAAGCGCCTGCAACGAGCAAGCGCATCTCTCTCCGGAGGAAGACTAATTGTTGGACATTGCCGTAACCATTGCTGGAACTCAGGGCGCATTAGCTCATTACCTCTACAACGTGCGCTGGAAGCCATCGCCAGCATGGAGCCGCAATCACGCAATTTGCCAGATCGAAGCGGGAAGACATCAGGCAAGCCGGCATACGGTGCCCGTCATCGTTGAATTAAAATATGGTGTGACAGGCGATTTTTCCAGAGCGCCCATTCCACGACACAGGTATCCACGATTTCCAGAAAACAGATTATCCGACATTTGATGTAGGTGCCCGATCAAAATGTCACTCCTCTGCCCGTCCGAGATGACCCTGTCCGGGGATTTTCGGAGGGGACCAACGACGACAATTCGGCTGATGACCGATCGCCAGGTGATGCGGCTCGAGCGCCTCGCCAAGCTCTTCGACAAAGAGCGCGGCCTCAATACCCGCGTGCGCAGCCGCCGCGCGTCTGACGGCAAAGGTTCGTCGTTTGTTCTGGACTTATACGCGCGGAAGGTGTATATATCTGCGTTTGCCTGATCGGGAGCGCCCATGTCGTCCTTGCGCACCGCGCGGCAGGACTGGCCGCAGGGGTTCGTTCGCGCACGGTTCGCGCGTCGATGAATTCCGCGGTTGGCGTATACATGGCCGGAGCGGGATATTTCCTCTGGCGGACGCTCCGGCTGGCCGGATCCTACGCGTTAATTTAAATTCGAGCAATTATGGAGAGGTGCGGCGGCCAACAAGCCACCGCGCTCGCTCGCGCGCGAGTTCCGCAAGCCGTGTCAATAATAGCGGGAAAACAGCCAGGAACAGCGAGCGATAACAGCGAAGTGTTCGGGCCGAAACCGAGGATTTCTGCGCCCGAGGGCGATATTTCCGCTGTTATTTTCGGTAATAACAGCGGGAACAGCGAAACCGGAAGAGCCGGGCGGGGCGCGCCCGGCCGCGGGTAACTCACAGCTCGCCGTAGGTGCTGTTCTTCCGAGGACCGCGGCGCCAATACCCGCGTCAAGAGGGGTGGCGGAGGGGGCATAATCCGTGGACATGCTCGGTCCGGTATCGGATATTTTCTCGCCCACTCGAGACCCGGAAGGGGAAGCCATGCCCAACCGCATCAACCGAGCCATCGAACTTTTGGAGCAGGATCAGGCGATCTATTACACCGGCGGTCATAGCGGCCATGTGCTGACCTATGCACAGGGGTGCGAAGACGCGCATGTCTGGGCCGATTACATCAATGTCGGCATGGAGCATGGGGCGTTCGATATGGCGGGGCTCGCCGAATACATGCGCGGTCTCGTCGAGGGCGGCCCGACGCGCTCGGGTCACCGCACGCCGACCGTCATCGTCGAGGCGCCGGTCAACGGCACCGACGCCGCCAATGTCCGCTTCAATGCATGGCAGTTCCGCCAGATCCTCGGACGCGGCGTGCACGGCGTGCTGCTCTGCCAGGCGGAATCGGCGTCGACGGTTCGCGCCTTTGTCGAAAGCTGCCGCTATCCGCATCAGGCGGCGGGGGTCGATCCCTCCCTGCCCTCCCCGCCCGAGCGAATGCGTGGGGCGACCGCAGAGGCGAGCAATGGCCGCCTCGGGATCGGCGCACGCGGCCGTGGCTCGGAGGCAACTGCGGCTCCGGTCTGGGGGATTGCGCCGGAGGAATACATAGAGCGCTGCGATCCCTGGCCGCTCAACCCCGACGGCGAACTCCTGCTCGGCGTCAAGCTCGAAAGCCCGGAGGGGATCGCGCACTGCGAGGAGATTCTCGCCGTGCCGGGGCTCGGCTTCGCCGAATTGGGGCCGGGCGATCTGGGATTGGCGCTCGGTTATTTGTCGGTCCCGCGCGACCCGTATCCGCCCGAGATGAAACAGGCGCGCGAGCGCGTCTTCGCCGCTTGCCGGGAGAACCGCGTGCCGTTTCTCGAAACCTGCTCGCCCGAGAACATTGCCGCAAAGCTCGACGAGGGCGTGCGCGTCATCGCCGGGCACCGCGAGGAGACGGCGCGGATCGGCCGGGCTCACCAGCGGCGCACAATGCCCGTTTAGCTCGGGAGAGGAGGATTTTTCTCCCTACTCCGCAGCGTCCGGCAACAGCACCGCCTCTGTGGAATTGTCGGTCACCGCGGCGGTGTGAAAATAGCGGATCTCGGGGTCCATGCCGTAGCGCTCGCGGATGCCTTGGAGCCAGGGGCCGGAGTAGAAGGCCTCGGCATCCCCGCGGCTCTGCCACAGGTAGACGCCGCCGGCCCAGCCATCCTCGGCATAGATGAACTGCTTGCGGATCAGCCCGTGCACCTGGCGGAAGCCGGGCGCGATCTTACGGAAATGCTCGGCGCAGGCGGCGAGATCGATGGTCGGCGGCAGCCGGTACTGAACGATTGCGGTTATCATCGGGCTTTCTCCTGAAACTCACTCATTGTCTTCAGGCGTAATAATCGGAGGCGACAGTCTCGTCGAGCGACGTGCGTTGCGCGGCTAAGGCATTGAACACCGGCGTCAGGACGATCGTCACGAGGATGTTGAGGATCACCGTGTAGAGAGCGGTGTAACCGGGGAAGGTATAGCCGGCGAATTGCAAAGGATAGGTCGGGGTGAGGTTCACTGCGGCGGCCATCGCGGTACCGAAGATGATCCCGACGGCCCAGCCGACGAGCAATGCCCAGTCATTGAACCAGCGCGTATAGGCACCGAGGATCACTGCCGGCAACGTCTGAATGATCCAGATGCCGCCCAGGAGCTGCAGGTAAATTGCGTACTGCGTCGGCACGAAAATGATGAATACGAGGGCACCGAATTTGACGATCAGCGACACCCATTTCGCCATCTGCGCCTCTTGCTTGTCGGTCGGATTCCGATTGATGAACTCGCGGTGGATATTGCGCGTGTAGAGGTTCGCCGCGGCGATCGACATGATCGCTGCCGGCACCAAGGCGCCGATCCCGATCGCGGCAAAGGCGATGCCGACAAACCACGACGGGAAGCTGTGCAGAAAGAGCGCCGGAACCGCGAAGTTGTTGCCGAACTGCTTGAAGCCGGCGGCATATTCGGGAAGGCCGGCGACCCCGGCGGCGATGGCGAAAAAGCCGACGAGCGCGAGCAAGCCGAGCATGAAGGAATAGCCCGGCAGCAGCGCGGCATTGCGGCGGACGGCGCGGCCGCTGCTGGCGCTCAGAATTCCGGTGACCGAATGAGGGTAGAGGAAGAGCGCGAGCGCCGAGCCGAAGGCCAATGTCGCATAGGCGCTGTAGGCGCCCGTGGTATTGGGTCCGAGGGTCGCCAGCAGCAATTTTGGCGGTGGGACCGCTGCGAAGATCTTGCCGAAACCGCCGAGCTCGATCGGAATGACAATTACGGCGGCAAAGGCGGTCAGATAGATCAGGATATCCTTGACGATGGCGATCGAGGCCGGCGCGCGCAGACCGCTCGAATAGGTGAAGGCGGCCAGGATCACGAAAGCGATGATCAATGGCAGATCGGCCGCAAAGCCCGTGCCCGAGACGCCGAGCGCGCCGATCACGACCTGCAGACCGACGAGCTGCAAGGCAATGTAGGGCATCGTCGCGACGATCCCGGTGATCGTTACCGCCAGCGCGAGCCACCGGTTGCCGAAGCGGCCGCGCACGAAGTCGCCCGCCGTGATGTAGTGGTGCTTGTGGCAGACGTGCCAGATCCGCGGGAATACCAGGAAAAAGATCGGGTAGGCGACGATCGTATAGGGCACCGCGAAGAATGCGACGGCGCCCGCGCCAAAGGCGAGTGCCGGAACGGCAATGAAAGTATAGGCCGTGTAGAGATCGCCACCGATCAGGAACCAGGTGACGATCGTGCCGAAGCGTCGCCCGCCGAGCCCCCATTCGTGCAGCAAGTCGAGATCGCCCCTGCGCCAGTTGGCCGCCGCAAAACCCAGCCACGTGATAAAGCCAAACACAGCTATGAAAATGATCAGGGCAATCCAGTTGACGTCCTGCACCGTCTTCCTCCCTCCCCCTCAATGTTGTTTCGTTAATCTTCCGTCGCAAAATACACAATCGCAGTGAGCACGGCCCCGATAATGATCCAAAGAAGTTGATACCAGTAGAAAAATGGCAAGCCAACCCAATAAGGCTCAGCTTTATTGTAGAAGGGCGGCCAGAGTACAGCTGCGAATTGGATTAGAAGCAGCAGGTACCACCAACTCCACCCACCCCGCTTCTGGCTCGGCTCGAACATGGGTCCCCCGGATGAAGTCGTTGAGGCGCGAACCCGCGGCAGCTAACGCAAACGCCTCAACGGATACTCCCCTATCGAACAGGCGTTCAAGCGCGGTCACTCTCACCGAAGTGCCGGGCTCTGGGCCCGCCAGCGCAGGGCTGTCCGGGAAAATCTTACGGCGGGACAAGAGAGGAAATCGGCATCGCCTGGCTTTCGACGCCGGGCGGTCCTTCGCGCAGCGTCATGCAATCGATCGCGGGTCCGCCAGGGATGCACAGCGGGGCCATCGCGTCATCGATCGCGCGCGTGACGCTGTCGGTGGAACTCGGGTTGATCACGAGGATGCGGTCCGGCATCGGCCTCTCCCTCCAGGCTGGGTGGCCGGACAAATTAGCGCGACGCGCCCGATTGTCGCGCTTTTTTGCTGAAGCTCGGCACGACAGGGCTGGCCAGTTCGCGGGGACGGCCATCCTCGCCGACGGCGACAAAGGTGAACTCGGCTTCGGTCACCTTGACCCGCTCGCCCTGGCCCTGGCGCAGCACCCAGACCTCGACGTCGAGCGTGATCGAGGTCCGGCCTGTGCGTACCACCTCGGTGTAGCAGCAGACGGTGTCGCCGACATGCACCGGCTGAAGAAAGGTAATGTTCGAAACGGAAACGGTAACCACACGCCCGCCGGCATGCGGCGTCGCCGACATCTTTCCGGCAGAATCCATCAGCGCCATGATCCAGCCGCCAAAGATGTCCCCCTTGGGATTGCAATCGGCGGGCATCGCCAGGGTGCGCGACGCCAGCTCACCCTTCGGCTCGATCGAATTCCGTCGCCTTTCTTTGGAACGCATCCCTCCATCTCCAGGCTGCGGATATCGACATCTATGTTGCGATGCAATATAAAATTGCCAATCTATCTGCAAAACCTTAGCCTTTTCATATTGCAGTGCGCAAAATTTAGCCACTGTACGCTTTCGTCGGATGCTGGATCATGCTACGGCGATTGTTCGCCTTGCTAACCGCGGCCGCCGCGCTCTGACGTGGCGGCGAAACCGTTGTGCGAGCGATTCACAGGGACCGAACGGCTCATGAAGCGTCTTGTTCGAGGATTCGTCGTGTTTGGCTGCGTTTTGTCCAGCATCCTCGGCGCGGACGCGGCGTTGGCGCAGAAATCGGGCGGTATTTTGAAGGTCTACCACCGCGACAGCCCGGCCAGCATGTCGATCCTCGAGGAGGGGACGAATTCGACCGAGATCCCGATGATGGGGGTGTTCAACAACCTCGTCATGTACGATCAGCACGTCGCACAAAACAGCCTGTCGACGATCGTGCCGGACCTCGCCACCGATTGGTCGACGAGCGAAGACGGTAAGCAGCTGATCTTTCATTTGCGCCAGGGCGTCAAATGGCACGACGGTAAGCCCTTCACCGCCGACGACGTCAAATGCACATGGGACATGCTGACCGGCAAGTCGAGCGAGAAGCTCCGCCTCAATCCGCGCAAGTCCTGGTACAACAACATCGAAGAGATCACCACGAACGGCGACCACGAGGCCACCTTTGTCTTGAAGCGGCCGCAGCCGTGGCTGATCGCGCTGCTCGCCTCGGGCTATGCGCCAGTCTACCCGTGTCATGTGTCGCCGCGCGACATGCGGACGCACCCGATCGGCACCGGCCCGTTCAAATTTGTCGAGTTCAAACCCAATGAACGGATAGTAGTCGCGCGCAACCCCGATTACTGGAAAAAGGGCCGCCCCTACCTCGACGGTATCGAATACACGATCATCCCGAACCGCTCGACGGCGATCCTCGCCTTTATTGCCGGCAAATTCGACATGACCTTTCCGTTCGAGGTCTCGATCCCGCTGTTGAAGGACATCAAGACCCAGGCGCCGCAGGCGATCTGCGATCTGGCGCCGGGCAACGCAAGCACTAACCTTATCCTCAATCGCGACAAGCCGCCCTTTGATAATCCGGACATCCGGCGGGCGATGATGCTGAGCCTCGACCGCAAATCCTTCATCGATATTCTCGCCGAAGGCCAGGGCGATATCGGCGGGGCGATGGAGCCGCCGCCGGCCGGGATTTGGGGCATGCCGCCGGAACTGTTGAAGACGGTGCCGGGTTATGATCCCGACGTGGAGAAAAACCGCGCCGAAGCCCGCCAGATCATGGAGAAGCTCGGCTATGGGCCTGACAACCGGCTGAAGCTGACGGTCTCGGCGCGAAACATTGCGATCTTTCGCGACCCCGCGGTCATCCTGATCGACCAGCTCAAAGACATCTATATCGACGGGGCGCTCGACCCTGTCGAGACCGCCAACTGGTTTCCCAAAGTCGCGCGCAAGGACTACCAGATCGGCCAAAACAATACCGGCAGCGGGGTCGACGACCCGGACCAGCAATTCTACGAGAATTATGGCTGTGGCTCGGAGCGGAATTACACCGGTTACTGCAACCCCGAGCTCGAAAAGCAGTTCGCTCGGCAGTCGATGGAAGCCGACCCGGATAAGCGGCGCAAGTTCGTCTGGGAGATCGACAAGAAATTGCAGGAGGATGGGGCGCGCCCGATCATCTATCACTTCCGCGCGGCGACCTGCTGGCAGCCCAAGGTCAAAGGGCTGACGATCATGGTCAACAGCCAATACAATGGCTGGCGCTTCGAAGACCTCTGGCTGGACGAGTAGGCGGTATCGAAAGGAGCAGCAAATGAAACTCGGCGTGGCCCTTCCGATCGTGGATATCGGCGGCGAGCCCGGAACCCTGCGGGAGTTTGTCCAGGCGGCGGAGGAAATCGGTTACCACGGGATTGCGGCGCCGGACCACGTCCTGGGGATCAACGTCGCGAGCCGCCCCGGTTGGAACCAGCCGCGCGCCCGATCGACCGATTTGTATCACGACCCGTTCGTGCTGTTCGGCTTTCTCGCCGGGTGCACGAAGATCGCCGATTTTTCCACTCAGGTGCTGATCCTCGCGCAACGTCAGACCGTCCTTGTCGCCAAGCAGGCGGCCTGTCTCGATGTCCTGTCAGGCGGCAGGTTCCGGCTCGGCATCGGGGTCGGATGGAACGAGGTCGAGTTTGTCGGCCTCAACGAGAATTTTCACAATCGCGGCCGCCGCTCGGAGGAGCAGGTCGAGGTTATGAAGGCGTTATGGGCGCAGCCGCACGTCAGCTTCAAGGGCAGATGGCACACGATCGAGGATGCCGGAATCAATCCGCCACCGAGAGGGCGCAGGATCCCTTTATGGTATGGCGGTCACGCCGATGTCACGCTGCGGCGTTGCGCCAAATGGGGCGACGGCTGGATGCCGCTCGCCTATCCGCCTGGCGAAGAAGCGAAAGCCGCCTTTGCTACCCTGCACCGCTATGCCGAGGAGGCGGGCCGTGATCCGGCGGCGATCGGCATCGACACGCGGGTCTCGGCCGGCGCCGGCACCGAGGCCGAATGGCGCGAGCAGGTGCGGTTCTGGAAATCGATCGGGGTGACCCACCTGACTCTGGCGAATTACTACGAAAGCGGCCACCTCCATCGGATTGCCGGCCGCTCGCTCGGCGATCACCTCGCGGCGATGAACCGCTATTGGAACGCAATCGCCGACCTCCTGTAGAGCGGCGGATGAAGCTTGGAGCGGCGCATCCGATCGTCGAAGCCGGCGGCAAGGAGACGACTTTGCAGGAGTTTGGGACGGTCGCGGCGATCTACCGCTACCCGGTCAAGGGGCTGAGCGCCGAAGCGATGGACCGGGTCTCCCTGACGCCCGGCGAATGCCTGCCGCAGGACCGGCGGTTTGCCATTGCCCTCGGCACGACGCTGTTCGATCGCGATCGCCCGAATTGGTTGCCGAAAACCCATTTTGTCATGCTGATGCGAGACGAAAGCCTGGCCCGACTGCACACCCGGCTTGATGCCGAAAGCGGCCTTCTGTCGATCACGCTGGAGGATCGGGTGCTGCTCAGCGAGCCGATCGGCGAGCGTGAGGGGGGCCGCCGGATCGGTGAGTTCCTCGAGGATTTCCTCGCCGGCACGGTCGTAGGGCCTCTGCGCGTCGTCGAGGCGCAGGGCCATGCCTTTGCCGACGCCCGGCGCAAGCCGAACGCGACGACCGACAAATACGTTTCGCTGATCAACCTCGGGAGCATCGAGTCCCTCGAATCCGTAATCGGGGCCGCAGTCGACCCGATCCGTTTCCGGGCAAATGTGTATTTCGACGGCGCACCGCCATGGAGCGAACTCGGCTGGGTCGGCTCCGAAATCTCGATCGGGAGCGCGCGGCTGCGGATCATCGCCGCCATCACCCGGTGCGCCGCGACCCAAGTGAACCCGCTGACGGCGGAGCGGGATCTCGACATCGTCGCCACACTGCAGCGCTGCTTCGGGCACAATCTGATGGGCGTCTACGCGGAGGTGGTCGGTCGCGGCAACATCGCAATCGGCGATGTTCTTTTGACCAACGCTGCCGCCAATCCGGCAAATTCCAGCTAACGACCCTGCAATTGCCACAGTCTCGTTGTATTGTCACGAGCGTGGCCGCTGTGAGCGAATTAAGGATTTTCGATGAAGGAATTGGATAAGCCTGATCTCGGCTTGATAAAACAGGAAAATCAGGGGTGCGGGCGGTTCGGCAACGTCTGCGTACATCTTGCGCGGGGCCGATGTAGGGTGCAACCGACGCGGGTGTTGTTGCTGCTGATTGCTGCGGAAGCAGCAGCGGCGAGTTGGCGCTTCAAATGAATGGTTGCAGGCCGCTATGCCTGCTTGGTGCTCGCCCGCTCCGCTTTAGCCAGTCCAAAGCAGGGAGGACGACGGTACGCGCTTACTTTTCGGCGCTAACCTGGCCGATGCGGGGTTTGCCCGCGGCGGCACGCTCGTTGTCAACCTTCACCAACCCCGGCAAAGTAAAGCTTCGGGTCGGCGGCGCGGATGCGGGCTTCCGGGAGGCCTAGTTCGCGACGGACGAGGTTGGTGCCTTCGACCAATGAGACGCATTTGTAATAGGCGATGCGGCGGCTGAGGCCCTCTCGGCCAAAGCCGCAATCGGTGGTGATGACGAGGCGCTCGGGCGGGATGTATTCGAGCGCCTTGCGGATCAGCGCAGCGACGTGCTCGGCCGGCTCGACGACGGTGTTGCAGTGGTTGACGACGCCGATGCCGATTTTCTTGTCGGACTTGTGTTTGGCGAAGAGCGGCAGGTCCTTGCCGTCGTTGCTGGCGCATTCGAACGTGATGACGTCGGCGTCGAGCTGCAACAGGTGGGGCAAGGCGCGCTCGTAGCTGGGCACCTCCCAATAGACGCGCTGCTGATTGGGATTGCCCCAGCAGGTGTGCACCCAGATCTCGGCATCGACCCCGGCCAGCTGGCGGTTGAACGCCTCGGTCTGGAATTCGAGCTCGGCATCGCTGCAGTCGGGCCGGGTCGTCAGGCCATGGTGGCGCGGCTCCTCGACCTGGATCATCGGACACCCAGCGCGGCGATTTGGCGTGGGGTGGGAGCCGGGCGTGTACTCCGTTATTGGCCGGACGATGGCCAGTTTATGGACAACTAACTTCCGAGCACGTTATCGTGTCGTCACTCGCCAATGGTCGCCAATATGTTTAATCTACCCACTCTATCCTTTCTGGCGAAAACTCGCAATATAGAATCAATCGATCGGCCGGTGACGCGTTGAACGCGTAATGCGGACGCGACCCATCGAAAACAATCGCCTTGCCGTCCTCCTCGCGCACAAACTCCCCGTCTGCGTTAAGATAACAGTATTCCGATGGAACCTCTAATCCGAGGTGAAACGTGAGAAGATTTTCAGCTTTTAGCTCGGGGTGATCGTGGACGGTCAAGAGTACTCCCGGTCTAAAGAGAGACAGCGCGGCCACCTTTAGACCCCGGATGTGCCGCAACAGACCCGTAGTCTTTGCCGCTCCAGCATCGCCCAGAAGATACTGATCGTAGATAGAGAAACCCCAGTTCAGCCAGCTATCTCTATATGTTCCCCAATGCTTTGACCCACTGGGCTCGCCCATTCTCAACCAGCTTGCTGGCAACCTCCATATGGCTGCTGTCGCCGCGCTCGAAATCTAATATATCGTTGCGGTCGAGAGTTCGCGCACTCGTCTCGGATCACCCGCCAATTCTCAAGCAAGACCATCAACGGTTTGAATCTCGTCGGATCGTTCAGGGAACTCATCAGACATCTCCTTCCTGCATCACAGTACGCAATCCGTGGCTCGGGAAGCCGTGAATAAGCATTTATGCCGCGCGCTTCACCAGTAGAAGACCCACTTTCCTCCAGACTTCAGCCCATGACCTTGAAGCGTGATCCGTTGATCGTCCGGATCCACGTCTGCAACCGGCGCGATCCGGTGCAGGATATGGCCCGAATGCAGCACCAGCCTGCCCGGGCTGTAGGAGTGATACCTTGGGACCTCCGAGCGCGCCAACGCCTCGATGTCGACCCACTCTCCGGCCTTCTGGCAGATTGCGACGTACTGCGGAAGCGTGAGGTTCCACAGGTTCAGTCCGCCGCCCCTTCGCGGGAGCCGAAGAGGAAGGGTGAATGATATCGATCGATCGAAATCCGGGGGAGGACTATTCGGCCATTCGAGCCGCTCATATTGGATGTCGAAGTGCGTCGATGCAGTGGGCGTCGTGAATATCCCGGGGCCTTGCCAGATGTGAAAGCCCGGCATTGCCAGCCTCTCGTCGAGAGCTACCGGTGCCTCCAATTCACGTGCGAGAGTGGACAAGAGAGTTTCAATGAGAGCCCCGAAGTGTTGCTTCAGGAGCCGGTTATAGACTGGGACAATGCGTCGATACTCGGCCGCGTCGTCGAGATAGCTGGCTGCACCGAAAGTGAAGAACGGGCAATGTTGAGCACCTCGCGGAATCCAGTGTTTCCGCAACCGATGCAGCGCGGACACCACGCGATCGCATTCATCCGGGGAGGTAATCTCAATTTCCATCATTACACGCGTTCTCCAAACTGACCGCAAATTCCTGCAAAACACTAGTCGGGTATGGTAGAACACAACAATCGAAGTTGAAAAAAGATCAGGAATATTCTTGCAAGATCGGAGTCTCTTGCCATTTTATGTTATCGGCCGTATCGATAAGGCCGTAATTCAGGTGTCGGCCAAGGCATTTGCAATTCGTGGAGATTTAGTCACATTAGTCCCAGGACGTTCAAGATACCTGAGCAACGCCGAAGCGATCCGGCCACCCAAGTGGAGGTCATAGTGTGAATAGCCGGGACTTGGGTTGGCCTCGAGACAGTACCAGCGGCCGGTTCTTTCGCATATCTTAAAATCGATGCCCGAAATCACTAGCCCTAGCTCTTTCGTCGCTTGCACGCAGAGGCGAGCGATTGCTGGCGGGACTTCCTCGGGCACAAAGACGACGGGGTGATCCCCGGGATAGCGGTAATCTTCAGCCTCAGAACTGATGCGGACACCGAAACACTCGGAACCAAGGACATGGATTTGTACGTCGGACCCGGAAATTGCTTGTTGAAATAAAACCGGGGAATTAGGTAAGCTAGCGAGATCTCGGGCGTGTTCTTTGCTGAACCGACTTGAAATCGTTCGTTCGCCGCTAACTGACTTTACGAATACTCCTCCCCCGTAATCTGCTATGAATTGCCGGACTGTATCCGGATCATTCGAAACTATCCACGAGGGAACTTGGAATCCAATCCGACTTAGGAAGCGGTAATGTATCGGCCGGGTGCTATTGCTCCAGCCGCCAATCCAGGGGTTGACAACGACCGGAAATCGGCGCTCATCCAGGAGCCTTTCGAAAAAATATTGAGCTATCCTAAAGCCACGCCAAGCGCGTGTGCGTGATCGGAAAAGGTGGCTGACGGGCATGACTCGTTGATAAAGGCTCACCTCGTCAAAACGGACTGACAACCGTATTCCCGCCGTTCCAACTGAGCATTCCGTTCCCCCCTCGTCATAATGAGCCCAGAACCCGTTCCTGGCCTCGCAAAGGTCGACAACCATCGGAGGGTGTTCTGAGAACCTCTGGAAGGCGGACACCGAGTACTTGAAGGTCGGGTCCGACGAAAAGCCCACGCAGAGGATTCTTCTAGTCATGTAAAAATCGGTCACAAACTGCGGCCGCAATCGTCACTCCATCACCTTGGATATGACGCTGCTGCGGAAACGGATCAAAGCCGCCAGGGTACCACGCGTCATTTTCATCTGGAAACAGCCACAACGTGCCAAGCTGCAGCTTACACGCATGCGCACACGCTTCCGCAAAATTCCGGCACTCGGAACCAAACTCGCCTGGGACGACAAACCCAGATCCGAGATCGAGGCATTTCTCAGAGACCACCGACTCCGCCACGATCCAGTAAAGAGGCACTTGATCGGTTCGCATGCGTCCGATTGAGAGAAGCTCAAAACCGGATTGGGCCAGCTCCAGGTCGGACACGCTGGCTGGACGTTCAGCGATCACCCCGAACGCGCCGTCTGCTCGCAAGGGACAGAAGTTGGATAATGTTGCCGCGCGCGCCTTCTTCAGTCCGAGGCGGTTCTGGATCAGTACCCTCCAGCCACCGTTGGTGACGTGGTGATAATCACCGCCCGGGGTTAGCGGAAAGGGAGAGTTGAGCACCGGACAGTGGCCCAGTGACGTTACGACCGAGAATGCTGCCTGCCATTCGTATTGAGCATACCGTCGGGAACGGCTCGGAAGCCGACTGTGGACACTCGGTATTCCACGATAAATCACCAACGAAATCTCTTCGAGCGACACGACCTGCCGGTCCCTGGTAGTGATGAGGGAAGAGAAGCCAGCGTTGCCGCTGTAGCCAAAGGTAAGGCGGACATCGCTCCAGCGAGTCAGTTGAACAACCCGGTGTCTCCTCGCAATCAGCAGGCCGGCTATATCCTTCGCAAGAAGGTCGTTGGCGGGACCGCAAACCAGCGCCGTGGCCATCTTCCTTCACCACCGAACTCGAAGCAGAGGCAGTGTGCCCGAGGGCTGTTTAAAGCTTCTGTCCCCAGAGAGGGCCGACGGGTTCACATTCGGCGGGGAACGCAAGCCGGAATTCAGAGCGCCGCGTGCTCGTGGGGCAGTTCAAAGTCACCCCCCATCTCAGTAGGCCGCAGTTTGTCGTCTTTCCCACCTTTATCATTTTTATCTCCCTCCTTACCCTCCTTGCAACCAGAAGCCCCGAAGCCTTCTTGGCCCCGAAGTTTGAATTGCTTAATCATGGCTCCGACTACGTCGGGGCGTGCAGTTTCAGGGATAAGAACTTTCGTCCTATTCATGGTCTTGATCTCCTCCTTTTTGGCAGTTAGCAGTCCGTCTTACTTCTTCTCCGGCCGCCGAATTGGTGCGCCGTTTTTCAGAGAATAAATCTGAAGGCTTATCCCTCTGCATCCGGGACCACAAAATGTCGTAGCCGCGGAGGTGAGTTCGTGTTAGAACAAATCACGAACATAACCGCTTCCGGTGGTCACAATGACCGACTTTCCACGCTCCTTGATCGAGTTCCAACAGCGCTTCGGCAATGAGGCCGCGTGCGCTCAATATCTTGTAGCGATGCGCTGGCCCGACGGGTTTGTCTGCCCGGTCTGCGGTGGTGGTAAAGCCTGGCGGCTGCAAACCAAGGCCTGGACCTATGAATGCGCCAGCTGCGGTCGCCAGACCTCGGTCACCGCCGGAACCATCATGCATCACTCCAAACTGCCACTGACCGCCTGGTTCTGGGCGGCTTATCTGATGGCAACCCACTCCAACGGCATCTCGGCTCTGCAGCTGCAGCGCCAGCTCGCCTTCGGCTCCTACAAGACGGCGTGGCTGATCTGCGCCAAGCTGCGCAGCAGCATGCTCGCGCCCGGCCGTAGCTCTCTGGCCGGCCTCGTCGAGGTTGATGAAACCGAAATCGCGTGCCGCAGCAAAAACGACCCGGTCACGGGCGGTGGCGGGCGTAGCCATCAAGGCAAAATGCTGGTGGTCGGCGCCGTCGAGGTAGAGGCCGGCGGCCTCGGCCCCGGCCGCATCCGCCTGAGCCAGGTCGCCGATTACTCGGCTGCCAGCCTCCACGCCTTCCTCGCCGCCAACCTCGGCCCCGGTGCCACTGCCAAGACCGATGGCTGGTCCGGATATCCCGGCGCCGCCGGCGTCATCCACCATCCCCACGTCGTCGGCAAGATGGCCGCCCATATCGTCCTGCCCTGGGTTCACCGGATCTTCTCCAACCTCAAGGTGTGGGCCCTGGGCGTCTACCACGGGCTGCGTCGCAAACACCTCCAGTCCTACCTCGATGAATTCGTCTTCCGCTTCAACCGCCGGCGCACCCGGCATGCCGCATTCCGATCCCTCCTCGGCATCGCCGCTGCGCACCAGCCTCTCCCTTACAATATGTTGATCTCACCGGAAGCAAAGGCATAAGGCTTTAAATCTGATAGTCGAGATCTTCTGCGTGCATGTGTTTGCACTCGCCGACCTTTTCAAAGCCGCTGTCCTGAAGGATCTTAGCGAGAGCGGGGTCAATGACGTCGCAAAAAACGCGCCGAACATTGCGCACAAACGCCCACGTGATCGCATGTCGAACTAACGCTTCTCCAACGCCTTTCTTCTGGTACTGTTGGCCTACGACGGTCGTACGCAAGTAAAATCCGTCTGAGTCGAAAAAATCGGCATCACAGACTGAGAAACCCATGATCGTTTCGCCGGGAGGCGGGACGCCGGGTTGTTGCTGCGAGGGAGGATGTTGAACCACACCGTCATCGACGGCGACGAAAACGTAGTCCTTGAAAAGCTGATGTCCCAGACGCGCCTCAAGGGCTTCGAAGTTCTGCCCCCGCCATTCTCGAGGAAAGCATGCTACACAACCACTGAAGTCGTGTTGGTCAGCATCTCGTATTTTCATCTTGTTACCTCCTTGAATTACTTGGAGGGCAGGCGCGGAAAAGATCTACACGAGCGAAGACGATCGCCGACCTTTCCGCGCCCGGTACGAACCCCCTTGACTCTGTCCGCAACTGCGACGGTAGCATAAGAGCGGGCTTCCCGTTCCGAGTCAACCAAACTTAGAAAAGCGCGCGGTCGATGGAATCCGCGCATGCGCTCCGCCTCAGGGAGCGCCGTCACAATCACGTAGTGGCATGCCGGTCGCCATGGGCATGGTAACCGCCGCACATGCTGCACACCGCGCGCAAGGCACCTCCCTCGGCGCAGCCCCGTTCGCCGAGCCTGCCCACGCCCTGGCCGCGTCGCCACGAGCGGTATCCTAAGACCGCCCCGGCAGCCGAGTGATGGCGCTAAATTTTTCCGAACCGAGGCCTGAGCTGGACCCCGAAAATGAGACAGGTAGCTAAGGTGGAGCCCTGCCCCTAGAAAGCGCGGATAGCGCGGGAGCAGGACATGAAGCGGACACGGCAGAAGCACAGTGCGGGCTTCAAGGCTAAGGTAGCGCTGGCGGCGATCAAGGGCGACCGGACCATCGCCGAGCTGGCGGTGCATTTCGGGGTCCACCCGAACCAGATCCACAACTGGAAGAAGCAACTGTTGGATGGTGCGGTGAGCGTCTTCGAGAGCGGCGCGTCGGCGGAGGGAGCCAGCAATGAGGCCCAGGTCGATCTTCTGTACCGGCAGATCGGCCAGTTGAAGGTCGAAAATGATTTTTTGGCACGAAAGCTCGGCAACTGAGCCGGGCGGAACGGCGCGCGATGGTCGAGCGCATCAACCCCGCGCTGCCAATATCCCAGCAATGCCGGTTGCTGGTGCTGCCCCGCTCGTCAGTGTACCGCAAGCCCGCCGAGGTCAGCGCGGAAGATCTTGCGATTATGGCGCTGATCGATCGGCACTATCTGGCCCGGCCCTATTACGGCTCGCGCCGGATGGCGGCGTGGCTGGCAAGCCAAGGCCGTCACGTCAACCGCAAGCGGGTGCAGCGCCTGATGCGGCTGCTGGGACTGGCAGCGATCTACCAGCGCCCGAATACCAGCAAGCCGGCAACGGCGCACAAGATCTATCCGTACCTGCTGCGCGGGCTGGCGATCGACCGGGTCAATCAGGTCTGGTGCTCCGACATTACCTACATCCCGATGGCCAAGGGCTTTCTCTACCTGGTGGTGATCATGGACTGGGTGAGCCGCGCGGTGCTGGCCTGGCGCCTCTCCAACGCGCTCGACGCCGATTTTTGTGTCGAGGCGCTCGAGGAAGCGCTCTCGCGCTATGGCCGACCGGAAATCTTCAATACCGACCAAGGCAGCCAGTTCACCAGTGACGATTTTACCGGCACCCTGAAGCAGCATGGCGTCACAATCAGCATGGACGGCAAGGGCCGGTGCATGGACAATATCTTCGTCGAGCGGCTGTGGCGCAGTCTCAAATATGAGGAGGTCTGTCTCCATGCTTATGCGACAGTCGCCGAAGCCAAGGCCGGCATTGGCACCTGGCTGGATTTTTACAACACCGAGCGCCAACACCAGAGCCTCGGCTATTGCACGCCGCGGCAAATTTACCAGGAAGGCCTGTGGATATGTGGACGATCGGCGTTGCCGACCGGCTGCGCTTCCCCCGCTTCCCGAGCGAGCTCGGAAGGCGGGGAAATGCTCACCTTCGCCCACATACCCACAGGCACCACCGTCAACACAACGATTGATGTTGATCATGCAAAAAGCAGAGGCGTTGCACCAGCCACTGCACCGACAATGATCGGAGCCGACATCGAAACCGGCGGGGCTACACCTTAAGAAGCGGCTCTGGCTGTCTCACAAACGGGGTCCACCTCAGCCCTCGCGGCCAAAGCCGCAATCGGTCGTGATGACGAGGCGCTCGGGAGGGATGTACTTCGAGTGCCTTGCGGATCAGCCCGGCCACGTGCTCGGCTGGCTCGACGACGGTGTTGCAGTGGTTGACGACGCCGATGCCGATTTTCTTGTCGGACTTGTGTTTGGCGAAGAGCGGCAGGTCCTTGCCGTCGTTGCTGGCGCATTCGAAGGTGATGACTTCGGCGTCGAGCTGCAACAGGTGGGGCAAGGCGCGCTCGTAGCTGGGCACCTCCCAATAGACGCGCTGCTGATTGGGATTGCCCCAGCAGGTGTGCACCCAGATCTCGGCATCGACCCCGGCCAGCTGGCGGTTGAACGCCTCGGTCTGGAATTCGAGCTCGGCATCGCTGCAGTCGGGCCGGGTGGTCAGGCCATGGTGGCGCGGCTCCTCGACCTGGATCACCGGGCAGCCGGCGGCGGCCAATTCGCGCAATTCGGCGTTCATGATGTCGCAGAGATCGAGCACCATCGCCTTGTCGTCGGCATAGTGCTCGTTCCACAGCATGCTCGCCAATGCCGGCGCGCAGATCGCGCCGAATTTGACCGGGCGGTCGCTGAGGCGCTGCGCAATCTGCCACAATGCCGCGTATTCGAGCGGGCCGCGGGTCAGCTTCTCTTTGACGATCGCCGGCTGATAGGCCTCCTGCACCTCCCAGAGGATCTTGCCGGGGCGGATGTCGTGCCGCGAGCCATCCAGCCCTGCGAGGTGCTGCGGTGGTCGTGAATGCCGACCAACCGCTCGATCGGGTAAAAGAACCACGACTTGCCGCCGACCGCGAGGTCGAAGCGGCTGTCGCCGTCGGTGACGATGTCGAGCCCAGCGGCCTCCTGGGCATTGATGATTGCCGCGACGGCATCGAGATATTGCTCGCGAAACAGCGAGTCGCCGAGCGCCGCCTTGAACGACCGCCCGCCAAGGCTCGCGTCATACCAGAGGGGTCGGGGATACGACCCGGTGATCGCCGTCGGCAGGATCATGTCACGCGTGGTCTTCAACATCGCCCGCTCCTCTTATCTATCGCCATCCGAAATGCCATATGCATTGCACTATGACAGGTAGTCGGTGATGTGTCATGCAGGCTCGGGCTCGGATCAATCATCAGGGTCGCATCGTAATCCCGGCGGAATGCCGCGCCGCGGCCGGTCTAAAGCCAGGCGATGAACTGCTGATCGAGACTATCGGCGAAGGTGAATTGCGCCTGCGCACCCCGGAGCAAGCCATCAAAGCGGCGCAGGCAATCGTGGCGCGCCACGTGCCGAAAGAGCGCGACCTTGTCGCCGAGCTGATCGCCGAGCGACGGGCAGAGGCAAAGCGTGAATGACGGCGTCACTATCGCGGATGCGTCCGCCATTCTTGCATTGCTGAAGCAAGAGCCGTTCTCCAAGCTGGATCCTCAGCGGCTCTTTCGGGCAACGATCAGCGCCGTGAACTTATCCGAGGTACTGGAGAGGCTTTGTTCCGGGGGCCTGACGGAGATGGAAGCGGAGGAAGCGGTCGCGGAATTGAATTTACGGGTAGCGGATTTCGACGAGCCGCAGGCGCGCTTAGCGGCACGTCTGCGAGCGCGAACACGCCGGGCTGGGCTCTCTCTCGGTGATCGCGCCTGTTTGGCATTGGGACTGCTCCTTGAATGCCCGGTGGTCACAGCCGACCGGGCCTGGGCGAGAGTCGATGTCGGAGTTGAGATCCTTCTCATCCGTTGAGGCCATCTTTCATCCGAGCGATGGAGCGGCTAACCTCAAGCAGGCTCAGCCGAACCCGGAGGCGGCAGATGAAGGATCTCGCAGACAGGATCGCGGTCGTTACCGGCGGCGGCTCGGGAATGGGACGAGAGCTCGTCCGCCAGCTGGCCGCCGAGGCCTGCAATGTCGCAATGTGTGATGTCTCCGAAGAGGGGATGGCGGAAACCCGGCGGCTGTGCGAGGCGGCGGGGTTGCCGCAGGGGCTGCGCGTTACCGCGCATCTCGCCGATGTGTCCGAGGAGGCGCAGGTCGAGCGATTTCGTGATGAGGTGGCCGAGCACCACAGCACCGACAAGATCCATCTCCTCTTCAACAACGCCGGCATCGGCGGCGGCGGCAGCATGTTCGCCCATGGCCGCGAGGAGTGGGAAAGGACGTTCAACATCTGCTGGGGCGGGGTCTACAACTGCACCCGCGCCTTTCTGCCAATGCTGCTGAAGGCGGAGGAGGGCCACATCCTGAATACCAGCAGCGTCAACGGTTTCTGGGCGTCGGTCGGACCACATCTTCCGCATACCGCCTATTCGGCGGCAAAATTCGCGGTGAAAGGCTTTACCGAGGCGCTCATCACCGATCTCAAGATCAACGCGCCGCACATCAAATGCTCGGTCGTCATGCCCGGCCATATCGGCACCTCGATCCCGCTAAGCTCGCGCAAGATTCAAAGCGGCAACCTCTCCGACGAGATCGATGCGAGGCAGATCGAGCAAGCGCGGGCCCGCATCGCCTCGATGGGCCGAGACGTGTCGAGCCTGTCGGACGACGACATTCGCAAGATGGTAGCCGAGCGCGAGCGCCGGCTTCGCGAGGAGGCGCCGACGAGCGCGGCCGAGGCCGCGACAATCATTCTCGACGGGGTCAAGGCCGACAACTGGCGCATCCTGGTCGGCAACGATGCGCACCAAATCGATGAATTGGTCCGAGAGGCCCCGGAGCGCGCCTACGATCTCGACTTCTTCGAGAGCCTTGCCGCCAAGGCCGGCTGGCGTATCCCGTAATCGCTAATCGAAAGTGAGGACGGTGCGGGCGACTTCGCCGGCTTTCATCGCGCGGAAGGCTTCGTTGATGTCGCCGAGACGGCCGCGCTTGGTGACCATGTCGTCGAGATTGAGCCGGCCTTGGAGGTAGAAGTCGAGATAGAGCGGGATGTCGGTGCGGAAGCGGTTGGAGCCCATGCGCGAGGTCTGCACCTTGCATTCCGGGCGGATCGCCATCCATGGGAACTCGATCATCGCGTCGGGCGGCAATACGCCGACGATCGTCGCGGTGCCGCGGATTGCGAGGCTCTCGATAGCCTGCCGCACCAGCTTGGCGTTGCCGACGGCCTCAAAGGCGTGATCGACTCCGGCGCCGCCGGTCAACGCGCGCACGGCCTTGACCGGGTCGTCCTCGGCACTGTTGACAAAATCGGTCGCGCCGGCGCGCGTCGCCATCTCGCGCTTCGATTCGAACATGTCGACCCCGATGATCTGGCGGGCACCGCCGATCCGCGCCCCCTGGATGATCGACAGCCCGACACCGCCGCAGCCGAACACCGCCACGGTCTGCCCGGCCTCGAGCCCTGACGCAGCGCAATGCCGCGCCAACGCCGGTCAACACCCCGCAGCCGACCAGCGCAGCGCGGTCGAGCGGCAATTCGGGGTCGATCTTCACCAGCGAATTCTCGTGCAGCAGCATCTTCTCGGCATAGCTCGAAATGCCGATGAACTGGCGAAATGGCTGACCCTTCTGCGAGAGCCGCGGGGCCGCATGGTCGGGACGCGTGACGATGCCGCCGGTACACAGATTTGGATGGCCGGAAAGGCATTGCGGGCAATTGCCGCAAAAACCCGAAAGGCAGGCCACCACGTGATCCCCGGGCTTGACCGTGGTCACATCCGCGCCGACCGCCTCGACGACTTCCGCGCCTTCATGGCCGAGCACGATCGGCCGGTCGAGCGGGAACCTTCCGACCCCGTCGACGACGTGAAGGTCGCTGTGGCAGACGCCGGTGGCCACGGTGCGCACCAGCACCTCGCGGCCCCACGGTTTGTCGATCTCCACCGCCTCGATCGTCAGCGGCTCGTGCACCTTCCGAAAGACGGCTGCCTCGATCTCCATGTTCTCCTCCCGGTACGGATTCAGTCGGCAGCGGCGCTGTGATGGTGGTGCCGCTCGTAGTGCCGCGCCGGTGTGTTGATCGGTTCGATCAATGGCGCCGCGCCGAAGGACGCGGCCTTGCGCGCTGCCGGGGCGTCGGCGTAAAGCGTCGTGCGCTGGCGTGGTTCGCGCCCCAATGAGCGGATCAATCCCTCCATGCTCTCGGGCGGCATTTCCTGGCCGTGCACCGCGCCGGCGGCGCGGGTGATGCTTTCGTTCATCAAGGTCCCGCCGAGATCGTTTGCGCCGGCCTTTAGACACGCGGCGGCACCGCCGGTGCCCATCTTGACCCAGGAGGTCTGGATGTTGGTGATGACCGGGTGCAGCACGAGGCGCGCGACCGCATGCATCAGCACCGCCTCGCGGTAGGTGGGGCCGCGGCGGGCGCGGCCCTTCAGATAAATGGGCGTCTCCATTGGCACGAAGGGCAACGGCACGAACTCGGTGAAGCCGCCGGTCCGGGCCTGCAATGCGCGGATGCGCAACAGGTGCCGCGCCCAGTGCTCGTACCGATCGATATGGCCGTACATGATCGTGACGGTGCTGCGCAGCCCGACGGCATGCGCGGCCTCCATGACTTCGAGCCATTGCCCGGTCCTGATCTTGTCGGGGCAGATCACGGCGCGGACCTCGTCGTCGAGGATTTCGGCCGCGGTGCCGGGCAATGAGCTCAGCCCGGCCGCCTTCAGCTCACGCAGGAAATCGGGGACCGAACGGCCGAGCGTCTTGGCGCCTTGCCAGATCTCGAGCGGCGAGAAGGCATGGATGTGGATATCGGGCACCGCTTCCTTGATCGCGCGGCAGACCGCGAGATAGGTGTCGCCGGTATATTCCGGGTGGATCCCACCTTGCAGACAGACCTCGGTTGCGCCGCGGTCCCAGGCTTCCTCGACCCGCCTCTGGATCTCGGGGAGGTCGAGGTTGTAGGGCCGGCCACGCAGGTTTTCGCTGAGCTTCCCCTTTGAGAACGCGCAGAACTGGCAGCGGAAATAGCAGATGTTGGTGTAGTTGATGTTGCGGGTCACGACATAGCTGACCTCGTCGCCATTGACCCGTTGCCGCAGCTCGTCGGCTGCCCGGCACACCGCATCGAATTCCGCCCCGCGAGCGGCGAAGAGCCGCGCAATATCCGCCTCGCCCAGCGCTTCTCCGGCGGTCGCCTTAGCGAACACCGAAGCTAGCCTGCCCTCACCCGCCTCGCAGCGCTCGGCACCCTCTCCCGTACTGCAGGAGAGGGGGGACCCAGCCCACCGGGCTGGGTGGGTGAGGGTGGGTGGCTCGATATCGGCGCCGGGTACCCAGTCGTCGGTTCGTGCAAGACCGTCCGCATCGATTCCGCGAAGCACCGCGGTGCGCAGCGCGGGATCTACCCAACGCTCCACTTCGCGCGCGTAAGCTGGGTAGATCGCCAGCCGCTGAACCAGCGTTTTGCCGGCCGCAGCGGTCTGCTCGGCCAGCCGGTCGAGTGCCGGCCACGGCCGCTCAGGGTTGACGTGATCGGGAGTGACCGGCGAGACGCCGCCCCAATCGTTGATCCCCGCGGCGATCATTTCGGCGAGAGCGCCGGGGTTCAGATTGGGAGGCGCCTGGATGTTCATCTCCGGACCGAAGATCAGCCGCGCGACGGCGATGGTCCAGAGATGATCGTCGAGACCCGGCTCGGGCGCTTGGGCCATCCGCGTCCCGGGCTTGGCCCGGAAATTCTGGATAATGATTTCCTGCAGGTGTCCATAGCGGTCGTGCAGGTCACGCAACGCCAACAACGACTCGATGCGCTCGCGCCGGGTCTCGCCGATGCCGATCAGGATGCCGGTGGTAAACGGTACCGGCCCCTCGCCGGCCATGCGGATGGTTTCGAGACGCAGGGCCGGGTCCTTGTCCGGAGAACCGAAATGCGGCCCGCCGCGGCGGCGCAGCCGCTCCGAGGCGCTCTCCAGCATTATCCCCTGAGAGACCGACACCGCACGAAGTCGGTCGATGTCGGCGGGTGTCATCACCCCGGGGTTAAGGTGCGGCAACAATCCGGTTTCGCGCAACACCAGCCCTGCCATTTCGGCAAGGTAAGAAAGGGTGGTCTCGTGCCCGAGTTGCCCCAACGCTTCGCGTGCCGCGCCGTATCGCAACTCGGGCTTGTCGCCCAAGGTGAACAATGCCTCATGACAGCCCGCACGGGCTCCGGCACGGGCAATCCCGAGCACTTGTTCGGCGCTCAGATAGGCGGGCTCGCCCGTGCGCGGCGGATGGGCAAACGTGCAGTAATGGCAGACGTCTCGGCACAATTGGGTCAGCGGGATAAAGACCTTGCGCGAATACGACACGACGTCGCCATGCGCCTGGTCGCGCAACCCCGCCGCAACCCTCATCAGCGACTGCAAATCAGAGTAGTCGGCCAGCGCCAGCGCCTCGGCTGCCGACAAACGCCGTCCGGCCTCGACGCGTGACATGATCTCGTCGGTGGTCATCCCCAAGGCTCTCCTATACCTGCCGCGGCGGGCTGCAGGTCCAGCAGTGCATGCGCCCGCGTCGCCGATGGCACAAGCGTTAATGCAGCCAGATCCTCCGGTGTATCGACATCGAGCGCAATGCCCGGCAGGCGCAGCACGGTCGGGCGGATGCCGCATGCATCGGCCGCGCGCAAATGCGGAAAGAAGCTGTCCTCGCCAAAACGCAAGGGCACCGCATCCGGCGGCGAGCAGATGATCGCGTTCGACCCTCGCTCGTCGCGCGACGGAGCGATCGTGAACGACGGCGCCGGGCGATGTGCGGCGAGAAGCTGCGTGATCTCGGCAGGAGTGACGAGCGGAATGTCGCCGGGCACGGTCAGCATGCCGGGACACCCCCCCGCGGCGAGGAGCCTTGCCGCCGCCGCAACCGCTCCGGTGTGCCCGTCGCGGGCGCCTGTTTCGATAATTCGTGCATCATAGCGTGCCGCCAACCGGCGCGCGGCGGCGTCGACGGTCACGACCGCGAGCCCGCCGAGACCTTGCGCCGCGGTGAGCGCCGCCAGTACGTCATCGAGCATCGCCAGCATCAGCGTCCGCCGCCGCTCGGGCGGCAGCACCGGCGCCAATCGTTCCTTGGCCCGATCCAACTCCTTAACCGGGACTACCGCCCACACGCCCACGTCAAACACCGCGGCCGGCCACCGCCAGCACTGCCCTCGCCAAGGCTTCGCGATCCTCGATGGTCGACATCAATGTGCGCGCCAGTCTCACCGGAATGCCGAGGTCTTCAACCTCGCTCGCATCCGCCTCTTCGGCGATGAAGACGTCGAGGATGTCTTCGTAATGCCGCGCGACGGCAGCGGCGCCGACCGGGAGACCGAGCTCGGCCATGATCTTGGCGGTCGGGCCCTTGACCGCCTTGCCGCCAATGATCGGCGAGACCGCGACAACCGGTGCCCGGCAAGCGCGCAGCGCGTCGCGGACACCAGGTAAGCTGAGAGCCGGGTCGATGCTGAGAAACGGGTTTGAGGGGCAGATCACGACCAGTTCGAGATCGTCGGCGAGCGCGGCGAGAAAATCGGGGTTGGCCCGCGCCTTCGACGCGCCGGCATAGGCAATCTCGCGGACCATCGGTGACGCGCGAAGCCGGACGAAATAGTCCTGGAAGTCGAGCCACCCTTCGTCGGTTCGCAGCCGCGTGCGGACGCGGTTATCACTCATCGGCAAGAGTCGTGCTGAGATGCCAAGCCGGTGCCGGAAATCCTCGGTGATCTGCGAAAGGCTCTCCCCGGCTGCGAGCAGTCGGGTGCGCTCGACATGGGTGGCGAGGTCCCCGTCGCCGAGCTTGAACCAGGTTTCGCCGCCCAGCGCCTCGAGCGCCGCCATGAAGGTCCAGGTCTCATTACGCCTGCCCCATCCCAGTTCCGGGTTGTCGAGGCCGGCGAGCGTGTAGAGCAGCGTGTCGATATCCGGCGAAATCGCGAGGCCGAGATGCTCGAAATCGTCGCCGGTGTTGGCGACGACGGTCAGCTCTCCCGATGGCAAAACGCGGTAGAGCCCGAGGGCCAGCTTGGCGCCGCCGATCCCGCCCGACAGCGCCAGCACGCTCATCGGAAGAGGTCGTGCTCGGTGGGCCGGATCAAGGCGGCGGCTGGCACCTCCGGAGCGGACCACGCGAGCCCGCGGACCAAGACCATCGGCACCGCTTCATCGGCCTGGCCCATCAGCAATCCCGCGGCGGCGGCGATTTCGTCGGCAAAGCCGGTTTCCGTTACCAGCAATTCCCGCCCGAAAAGATCAGGCTGACCGCGCATGTCAATCAGCGCCGGCAGTCCTGCGGCGCCCAGCGCAATGCCGACCGTGCCCTTGCGCCAAGGCCGGCCAAAGCTGTCGCTGATGATGACGGCGACATCCGTCCCAGAAATTTTAGCGAGCTCCTTCCGAAGGGCGAGCGCGGAGCCGTCCGGGTCTTCGGGTAACAGCAGCACCCGTTCGCCGCCGGCCTGCGTCGGCAGGTTCGAATGGTCGATGCCGGCATTCGCCATGACAAAGCCGAGCCGGTGCTCGACGATCAGCAACCCCGGGCGATGGCGCACAACCCGTTTCGATTCCGAAAGCACCACCTCGACAAACCGGGGGTCTTTGTCGGCCTCAGCGGCGAGCGCGATCGCTCGTTCTGAAGGCTCGACCGTCGTCACATCTACATAACGCCCCTCGGCCTTGGAGACGATCTTCTGCGCCACCACGAGCACATCGCCGGCTTCGGGGATGATCCCGTTTGCTGCAAGGGCCGCGGCGGCGATCACACCGAGATCGTCCCCCGGCTCGACCAGCTTTATGCCGGTAAGCGGAAGAAGGGTCAGCCGGTCGGCGGCCACTCTATTCTGATCCGTCGCCCCCGCGAAAGCGGGGGCCCAGAGCTTCAGGCGACCAAGTCCGCGGCCCCTGGACCCCCCCTTTCGCGGGGGTGACGAATGTCCGGTAATCCCGCATCAGCCGAGCTTCGACCTCAGCAACGGCAGCACCTGTTCGGCGTAGAGCTTGAGGAAGCGGGGCTGGTCGGGGCCGGGGGCGTGGAAGACGAGGTGGGTCAAGCCGAGCTCGGCATAGGGCCGGATCTGGGCCAGCTGCTCCTCGGGGTCGGAAGATACGATCCAACGGCTCGCCGCCCGCTCGATCGGCAAGGCGTCGGCCAGCCGCTCCATCTCGCGCGGATCCTCGACGCTCATCTTCTCTTCGGGGGTCAGGGCGAGCGCCGCCCAATGCCGCGTGTCCTCAATCGCCCGCTTGGGATCGGTATCGAAGGAGACCTTGACCTCGATCATCCGTTCGAGATTGCCGCCCGGCCGCCCCGCCCGCTTGAGGCCCTCCTCGACTTTTGGAAGCAATGTCTCGCGATAGAGCGCATCTCCCTTGCCGCTCGTGCAAATGAAGCCGTCCCCGATCTCGCCGGCCATGGCCGCCGCGGTCGGGCCCGATGCGGCGATCCAGATCGGCACCGGCTTCTCCGGGCGGTCGTAAATCGTCGCCGCCACTGTGCGGTAATACTGACCCTCGAACGTGACGCGTTCCTCGGTCCACAGCCGCCGGATCAAGGCGATCAACTCGCGGAGGCGCCCCTGTCGCTCCTTGAAGCCCGGCCATTTCATGCCGGTCGCCGGCACTTCGTTGAGCGACTCGCCGGTCCCGACGCCGAGCACGACGCGGTCGGGGCACATGACTCCGAGAGTGCCGAACGCCTGGGCGACAACCGAGGGGTGATAGCGAAAGGTCGGAGTCGCGACACTCGTGCCGATCTGGACACCCCGGGTCTTGGCGCCGAGCGCGGCCAGCCAGGCAAACGAAAACGGCGCGTGTCCGCCGGAGTGCTTCCAGGGCTGGAAGTGGTCGCTGACAAACACCGAGTCGAACCCGACCTCCTCGGCGAGGCAGGAAAACTCCAACAGCTCGCGTGGTCCGAATTGTTCGGCCGACGCCTTGTATCCGAGCTTCAACAATTGCTGCTCCTTTGAGAAGCTAGACCTTCGCCAGTACATCCTCACGGAAGCGCCGCATATTGGAGAGCATCGCGTCGGCGGTCGCGCCATCGAAATTCAAATCGATATAGCCGACGCCGAAGTCGCGGAACGTCCGCAAATCGGCGACCACATCCGCCGTTTCGCCCGAGAACAGTCGCCGCTCGCCGTCATCCGCGCGGTCCGGCAGATACTTGCCCCAGCTGGTGACACGGTAGGCGAGGCCCATTTTTGACGGGTCGCGACCCGCTTCGCGGATCAGGCGGCGCAGCCGCTCCACGCCCGCCTGGAAGCGCTTCATCGAGTCGAGCCGGTGTTGCGGGTTGGTGCCGATCGGATACCAGGCATCGCCGATCCGCGCGGTGCGGCGCAGGGCCGGGCCGCTCTCGCCGCCGACCCAAATCGGCGGGTGGGGCTTCTGCACCGGCTTCGGCTCGAACAGGATGTCGGCGAATTTGACGTGGCGGCCCTCGAAGCGCGGCTCATCCTTGGTCCACAATTCGCGGAACGCCTCGATGTATTCGTCCGTGACCGCGCCGCGTTCGGGGAAGGGCGGCACGCCGAGCGCCTGAAACTCTTCTTTCATCCAGCCCGCGCCGACGCCGAAGGTCAGCCGGCCATTCGACAACACGTCGATCGTCGCCAGCATCTTGGCCTGCAGCACCGCCGGGCGGTGCGGCACGACCGTGACCGAGGTGACGAGACGCAGCCGCGAGGTCTTGCCGGCGATAAACGCCACCGCAGTCAATTGCTCGTGCCGGTCGCCACGGGACCGGCTCGGAAACTCTCCGGTATCGCTGTAGGGGTATTTCGCTTCGATATCCCGCGGAATCACGACATGGTCGCTGATCGTCGTGTAGTCGTACCCCATCGCCTCGCCTTCGACGGCGATGCGCGCGAGATTGTCCGGTGTCGAGAGCGGCCCGCTTATCGGCGCGCCAAAGCCGAACTGCATCTGTGTCCCTCCAGGCAATGTATCGATCTGGTGCTAGGCTAGCAGGGCGCAAGTGGTGTGGCTACCGGTCAGCCTCTTGCCGGAGCCAATTGCGGAAGGCCCGGACTTTGGGTCGTTCGAGCGCGCCCGGCGCGGTGACGATGTAATAGGCGAACTGGTCCGGCAGCGCGAGCGAGAACAGCCGGACGAGGCGCCCAGCGGCGAGGTCGGCCGCGGCGATGGTGCTGTAGGCCAGCACGATACCCTGGCCGGCAATCGCAGCATCGAGCGCCAGCGACATGCTGTTGAAGGTGAGGCCCGCGGTTATCGGAACCGTCTTTACTCCCGCGGCCTTAAGCCACATCGGCCAGGTCGGCACCAGCGGATCGCGCTCCGCGGCCTGATCGTGAATGAGGGTATGGCGGGGGAGATCGTCGGGGGTGCGTAGCGGCGGCCCGGCAGTCAGCAATTTCGGACTGCAGGCAGGGAAGACCTCGTTTGTGAACAACAGGTCGACATCGAGCCCGGGGTAAATGCCGCGGCCGTAGCGGATCGCGATATCGAAATCGCCCCGGGTCAGATCGACGACCTCATCGGTCGCGGAGATCCGCACATCTACCTCGGGGTGCTGCTCCTGAAACCGGTGCAGACGCAGCACCAGCCACTTGCCGGCGATCGACGGTGAGGCGGTAACGGTCAAAGTCCCGGTGTCATTATGCGCCCGCAGCCGCCTGACCGAGGACTGGATGCCGGCAAAGGCTTCCGTGAGGCCCGGCAGCAGAATTCGCGCGGAGGCGGTCAGCTCGATCGAGCGGTTCATGCGGTGGAACAGTCTGACCCCGAGATCCTCCTCCAAAGCATGGATCTGATGGCTGATCGCGGCCGGCGTCACATGCAATTCGTCGGCGGCCTTGCTGAAGCTCATGTGCCGGGCCGCCGCTTCAAACGCCCGGAGCGCGCTTAAGGGGGGCAGATGATTATTCATCGCGGATGAGGAAATCTAAGCCGTCGGTGAGAAACTCTCGTTTGTCGACGCACGCCATAGCGGCCATTTACAGCACAAGGGAGTTCGACGGGAGCATAGTCACGTCGGTCTCCGAGTTTAGGAGAGTTCATATGGTAGCGATTCATTGGCATGCCACCCGGGACCGGCCCCGGCAGCGTCACGGGGTTCTTGCACTAGGTGATGCTTGGGACCACGCCGTCGCGAGTCTGAGCGAATGGCGCCGGCGCAGCCGTGAGCGCGGGGAACTTGCTGCGCTCGACGACAGGATGCTGAAGGACATCGGGCTCACCCGGGCCGATGCCGAATTGCTGAGCAACAAACCGTTCTGGAGGGAGTAATGACTTTGTTGGCGATCGCGGGCAGCACTATCGGCGCGTGGTGGCGCCGCGCTATACTGGCGCTGACGCAACCGGCGCCGCACCCCAAGGGTGGTGAAGTCCCGCTGGAGTTTTACAAATTCCCGATCTTCTGAGCCTTTGACCCCACTGCCCCCAAAGGAGGACCGAATATGAGCAAAACCGACAGCCTGCCCTATGTCGAGGCCGAGCTGAACTATCTCGGCCCGATGACAGAGCGGCCGCGCTATTACGCCTATGAGAGGGGCGAGCGCTCGAACATGACTTACGATCCGCACAAGATCCGCATCCACGATATGCGGCCGATCTCATCCGACGTGTCGCTCGATACGCGGGGTTTCGCGCTCGTCGAGCAGCGCAGCGCGGTGCAGGATTTCTGGGACGACAACGAGGTCCGCCGGATCTACTACCCGGAGGCCGAGCGCGTCATCAAACAGGTGACCGGCGCCAGCCGCGTCTTCATCTTCGACCATCTGCAGCGCCGCCGCGTTACCGGGCAGCAGGACCGCGCGCCTGGCGGTCCGCGCCAGCCGGCGACCCGAGTGCATGTCGACCACACCGCGAAATCGGGTCCGCAGCGGGTGCGCGACCTGCTGCCCGACGAGGCCGAGGAATTGCTGAAGGGCCGCGTCCAGGTTATCAACTTCTGGCGCCCGCTTTTCAGCCCACTGCAAGACGCGCCGCTCGCAGTATGCGACTCCCGCACTGTCGCGGCCGAAGACCTCGTGCCCTCGGACCTGGTCTACAAGGAACGGGTCGGCGAGACCTACTCGGTGAAATACAACCCGGCGCACCAGTGGTACTATGTGCCGGAAATGCGGCGCGACGAGGCGCTGCTGTTGAAGATTGCCGACACCCGGACCGACATCCCGGCCCGCTTTATGCCGCACACCTCGTTCACCGACCCGACGACACCACCCGATGCGCGTCCTCGTGAAAGCATCGAGGTTCGCACGCTCGTCTTCCACCCAGCCTGAGGCTCGGCTCCTCTTCTCCCCAGTCGCCCCTACCCTGACCCTCCCCTGCTCGCGGGGAGGGTCAGGGAGGTGAGCTCTGGGAAGAAGGAGTGCGGCGATGCTGAGCGGCGTCTATCGCTTTCCGCAGATGGAAAGCGTCGTATTCGGGAAACCGTTTACTGAAGCGCTGGCGCAGGAGGTCGACCGGCTCGACGCCCGCGCCGTTTTCGTCCTGGCGAGCGGCACGCTCGCCCGAACCACCGATACGATCGACCGGCTCCGCCGGATCCTCGGGAACAGGATCGCCGGAGTCTGGGCCAAGATCGGCGCGCATACGCCGCGGACCGATGTCGTCGCAGCCGCAAACGCGGCCCGCGAGGCCGGCGCTGACCTGCTCGTGACAATTGGCGGCGGATCTGTAACCGATGCGGCTAAAATGGTCGGGCTCTGTCTCGGGGACGGGGTCAAAAACTCCTCCGACCTCGACAACTACCGCGCCCAGATCGCGGCGGACGGCACCATCCGCCGACCGGAAGTCAAGCCCCCGAGCCTGCGCTCGATCGCGATCCCGACGACGTTATCGGCCGGCGAGTTCACTGCGTCGGCCGGCTGCACCGACACCATGCGCCATGTCAAGGAGAGCTACAGTCCCCCGCTGATGATGCCGCGCACCGTCATTCTCGACCCGGACGCGAGTGTCCACACGCCCGAATGGCTGTTTCTGTCGACCGGCATCCGAGCGGTCGACCATGCCGTCGAGGACATCTGCTCGATCAACGGCCAGCCGATCTCCGAAGGTGCCGCCTATCATGCCCTGCGCCTCCTCGGAAAGGGCCTGCCGGGGGTCAAGGCGGACCCCCTGGACCGGGACGCCCGGCTCGACTGCCAGATCGGCGCCTGGATGTCGATGGTCGGCTCGCAGACCGGGGTCAGCAAAGGCGCGAGCCACGGGATCGGCCACGTGCTCGGCGGCACCGCCGGCGTTCCGCACGGCTACACCTCCTGCGTCATGCTGCCCCACGTGCTGCGCTTCAGTCACCCGGTCAACGCAGAGAAACAGGCGCGGGTCAGCGAAGTCCTTGGTCAGCCCGGGGAACCGGCAGCCGATGTCGTCGCCGGATTGATCGCCGGGCTCGGCTTGCCGACGCGGCTGCGCGATGTCGGGGTCAAGCCGGAGCAGCTCGACCTGATCGCCGAGAACTCGATACACGACCGCTGGGTTCACACGAACCCGCGCAAGATCGACGGGCCGGCGGTCATCCGAACGTTGCTCGACGCTGCTTGGTAGCCATCGACAGGTCGATGATGAGCGCCGTGGCGAGTGCCATAGCGCCCAGGGCGAACAGCACGCGATAGGCGCCCTCGGTGTGGACAAAGATGTAGGAGAAGCCGTAGGCGGCGGTCGCTTGCCCGAGCGCGAAGGCGGTCGTGCACAAACCCCAGGCTTTTCTTTGCTGATTGGCGTCGTGCGGGATCAGCTCATGCACACGGCCCAGCACCAGCGGCACGACCCCGGGCACCATCGCGCCGACAACGATGCTGGAAATGCTCAAAGATAACGGCGACGCGCTGAGCACCAGGAGTGCGACGAACCCGGCTTGCAAAACAAACGCGCAACGCAAGGCCGCTGCGAACCCGATGCGGTCGGCTACCCGCCCGCTCGCCAGTGGCCCGAGCATCGCCCCGATGCCGAACAGGACCCAATCTTGTGCGCCGGTGACAAGGCCTCGGCCGAGCCCGCGCGCAACAAAATCGACCAGGAAAATCATGTGGGGCACGAGACCCACCGCGTTCAGGCTGTATTCGACATGGAGCGCGGCGAGATCGGAGCGCGGGATTGGCCGCGCTGTTGGCTTATGGAATCCAGGGAGCCGCTCGCGCGGCCAGCCGCCCCAGGAGATGGCGGTCAGCAGCAGCGCGACCGCGCTGAGGCCGAACCAGGTCTGCGCCAGCCCGGCATGCATCAACAACGGCACCAGGGTGCCCGAAGCGGCGATGCCGAGACCGACACCGGTGAAGATCGCGCCGCTGGCGAGCCCGCGCCGCGACGGCGGAATGTGCGGGAGCACCACCGGGGTGGCGAGCGCCATCAAGGCGCCGCCCGAAATTCCTGACGCAAAACGCCAGACAAAGAACCAGCCGAAAGAGAGCGGAAAGGCGCAGGCAAAGAAGGCCGCGCTCGCCACGACCATCATGCTTCGCAGCGCCGTTGCGGTTCCCGCGCGTGCCGCAATCGGACGCGCGAGCAAGGCGCCGCCGAGATATCCGGCGAGGTTCGCCGCCCCGAGATACACCGTTGCCGAGGGCGAAAACCAATGCGCGGCGATCAGCGCCGGTATCAGTGATGTGTAGGCAAAGCGGGCGAGGCCGATGCCGACCAGATTGGCGCATAAACCGGCCAAAACCGGACGCCAGTTCGCGATGTCCTCGGTATGCACGCCGGCAGCCACGATCAGCCGCTCCGCTATTATTTCGGCGAAGGTTAGGCCGTCGAACCCCGCTGAAAGCGGTAGTAAGCGAACACAGGATTCGTGATTGACGAACGCGATGCTCACGGACAGCGGAAATAAAAGCCCGCTGCGGCCCTTAGGCACGGTCGATGCGTGCGGCGTGGCATCCTGGTGCCGCATAGTGGACGTGCAAGTAGGCTGCTCGAAGGTCGGAGAAGAGTCGTTCGACGGCAGCTTCCAGCTGACGCCCTTCGATAAGCTCCCAACCGAGCATCATCGCATCGGCATCAAAGGCGCGCACCGCGAGCGTGCGAATCCGCAGCTGCTCCGGCACCTTGTCGATCGCGTCGTAGGTCCTCTCGTCCTTGCGCACATAGACCGCAAAGCGCATCCGATAGGGTGAAGATGCTCGTAATTGACCAGCAGCAGCTCGTCACCCGGGCCCGAGTCGGTCAGACTGACGCGGCAGGGATAGCCGGGCATGCGCGCGTCGGCGCTCCGCCGCACCACCCCTCGCGCTGCAAGTTCTTCGTCGGAGAGCGCGAACAGATCGGCAAAGTCTTCGGCCGGCAGGCCGGTGATGCGGAAACTCATTGTTTCTCCTCCACGATGTGGCGGAGCGATATCTAAATAAACTGCCTAGCTGCGCTCTATCCAATTCTTGCGGTGTTCTTTCGTTCCAAAAAGGACGATCGCCGGCGTCGCCGAGACCCGGGAGTTCTTTTGGCCCCGCGGCAATCTACCCGGCCGGGGGCAATGCCACGACGACGCGGTATTCGATCGGGAGCCGGCGAGAATGTAGTTTGGTTTTGGGAGCAGCAGTGTGGGTGATGGTGATCGCCCCAATCACCCCAATCATTCGGAGGCGCGAAAGCTGCAGCACAGCCGAGCCGCAAAACAACAGCTTGACTGGGACTTCGCCGATGCCCTCGTCTCCGATGAACATGACGATATTCGATAGCCCAAAGGCCGCTCTCTCGACCCACACCGGACATTCGGCGCGACGAGCACTGCGCCAGAGATGTGCCAGAAGCGGAAGAATTACCGAAGCAATTCGAGTGGCTCCTGCCCGATCCGAAGCGCGGGTCAGTTGTCGTTGGCGCTGGCCTCGCCGGCATCGGTCCATCCCCTCATTCGCCCGCCCGATGCCGGGCGACGTAGTTGTGTGCGTCAAGTTCAGCAAATTGGGCATGGTAAGCGAGCGCGGTTGAATTCAGGTCAGAGCACATCCCTTTGTTCGATCGGAATACGGCCATCCCTTCGTCCCGACCTGCGGTCTGGCAGAGCACCGCGCGCAGCGGCAGTCAAGGATGCCGCCGCGCAGGCGGCGGCACTGGCGGAGCCGGCGCAGCGTCCTTGACCGAGCGAGCACGTGGGTCGTCAGCCCACGGGCTTGACCCGTGGGGCTAGGCTGAACGGGTCTGGGGTCAGCGATGCTGCTCGAGCCAGTTCTCGTGGGTTTCGACGGCGAGCGCGCGCCCCAGCCTCAAGCAGCTCTCGCCATTGGGGAAGATGCGCACGACGTGAGTTCGGCGTTTGATCTCCTCATTCAGACGCTCCAGCATGCTGGTCGATTTGAGATGCTTATGATGCTGACGCGGCAGCCGGTAGAACGTCAGCGTTTCATCGATGCTCTCTTCGACCCAGCCGGTGAGCTTGGGATATTTGCCCGACCATTTCGTAAGCCAGGCGGCCAGATCGCGGCGCGCTTCGGCGAGATCGCGCCGATCGCGATCAGCACGGCCTGGCTGACGATCACGCCGGCTTCGCGCACCCGCTCATAGCGCGCATCCAGAATCGGATAGGGGAAGGCTTCGGCCAGCGGACCGCCGGCAAAGTGCGCCAGAGTGTCATCCAGCCGCTGGTTCATCGCACTGATCGAGGAAGCCGAGAAGCTGTCGCCGCACAGCTCCTCGCTGATCGCCTTCACCTTGCCTCGATACTCCCTGCACGTACATCTCCGCCAGCGTCGCTAACAGCGCCCGCTCCGAGCGCTGATCGCGCTCGAACAGTTCGGTCGAGAACCGCCCGGCGCGGTCCTGCGATACCCGCAGCTCCAGCTTGCCCACCCGCGTGATCAGCCTCCGGCCGTAATAGCCCGATCGATAACCCTGCCGGCCCGCCGTCCGCTCGCTCTTTTCGGCTCCCAGGGCCTCCGCCATCTCAGCTTCGAGCACCTCCTGCAGTGCCGTCCGCACCAGCGCCCGCAAAAACTCCTCATCCGCCGAAGCAGCCGGCGAGAAACCCGGTGGGCGGCGTCATGATCGCCGCGGCAACGATGTACGAGGTCAGCACCCACTCGATCTCGTCCTGATTGGCTGCGACGCTCCCTTGAATATAGGGCAGCGACACATTGGCGATCGTCGTGTCGAGCGCCTGCATGATCGTCGCGAGCCCGACGCAGGCGGTGATCGCCAAGCGATTGGGTGGCTTTGGCGCGCGTTGCGTGTGGCCGGTGGTCGCCATCAGCCGAACAGCGCCGTCAGAAAATGCGGCAGACCGCGCTTATGTCCCGTGTGGACCGAGACCTCGGCGCTCACGCCCGAGCGCAACGGCGGCTTGGTCTTGTCGCTCGTGTCGATCTTCACGCGCAGCGGGATGCGCTGCACGACCTTGACCCAGTGCCGCTCGTATTCTCGGCCGGCAGCAGTGAACACTGCGACTGGGATGCCGGCCCGATGCTGGCGACGCTGCCGTGCCATTTCCGCCTGGGATAGGTGTCGAGCGTGACCGTCGCCGGCTCGCCGGGCCGCACACAGGTCAGCTCAGTTTCCTTTGGCTGGGCTTCGACCCAGACGTGATCCGTATCAACGAGATAAAGGCCGTCGTGGAGGCGGTCAGATACATCCCAGGCTCAGTTGCGGGACGTTGGTCACGACCCCGTCATAGGGAGCCCGGACCACGCTGTCCCGCAGCTCTTGAGCTGCTTCGTCGCGCTGCGCCACGGCCTGCAGATATTGCGGATGCTTGTCTATCGGGATGTCGGGATTGCCGTCGAGTTGGGACGCTGATCGATGCGGCCTGCTGGTTCAACTGATCGAGCTGCTGCTGTGCTGTCTGCAGGTTGAGCCGCGCCTTGATCCAAGGCGGTCTGCAGCGCGAACTGCTCCCGCTCGAGGACTTGCTGACGGTGCAGCTGAAGCTCGTCAAATGCGACCTGGTCCTGCGCTTGTTTGATCTGCGCCTGAACCTGCCGGTAATTCGATTTGAGAGCGTTCAAATTGTCGCGAACCACGCCGATCTGGGCTTGGGCCAACCCGTAAGCTGTTATAATAGTAAGTCAGTACTTATCATTGGTACCCTACAAGGGTAAAACACTTAGACGCGCTGATAGGCACACTTCGCTGGCGCGGGGTACATTTCCCGGGGTGCGATCGCGGCTCGGTGGAGTGAGGCTGATTTTGCGCCGTGCGAGCGCGTATGGACACGGGGCCTATGATCGGCCAAGATTAATCCTCGGGGCGGTCATCCACGTTTGGGGGGAGGTTCGAATGAGCCGTCGGATCGCGACCATTCTTGCGTTCGCAGTTGCAGCCACATTGCCGGGCGCGGCTGCAAAAGGTGCGTGTGCTGTGGGAAGCTCTCTCCGGTGTGTCGATGCCGCCTCGCCGGTCAATCTGAACTCCATATCGGACATCGCGAGCAAAATCGTCAGCGAAGAACCGATCAGCGCCAAACAGGGTAACCCGGCGACCGAGCCCACCGCACCGGCGCCCTACACCGGTCCGATTGTCGGAGTAACAAACTCCGGGAAGCGGGCGCCAACAGTTGGCTATTCGTGGTCGTTGGAGTGACAGCGTAAGCGGTCCTGTTCGGACGGTATGATGAAAGGGCTGCCGTGTCCGGCGATCGCTTACTCCAGGCTCTTCTGTATCTGACCATCCTACTGTTCGTCAGTGCCGGCGTGCTGCCACGGCGCGCAGACGATATCCTTTGGCGAAATGGGCGAGGTGGGGCGCCATCGTGCTCTTTTCGGCGGGGGTTATTTGCGCGCTGATCCAGACATTACGGTGGGGGCTGGATCGGAATTACTAGCGCGAAGTATTTCCCGATCGCGTGGTAAGCTCGGTGCGCGATCGACAGGGAGGCGCGAGTGTTGCGAAAGGTGATTGTCCTGCTGGCTGCTGCCGGCGCGAGCTTGCCGTTGTCGCTCGCGGCGCAGACCGTCAAGGTCGGGCTGATCAACAGCTATACCGGGTTTGTCGCGCAACCCGCCGACCAAGGTCAAAAGGGGTTCGACCTCTATGTCAAGGAGCATGAGAAGGATCTGCCGCCTGGCGTCAAGATCGAGCTGTTGCGCCGCGACGACACCTCCAATCCAGAAGTCGGCAAGCGGCTGGCGCAGGAGTTGATCACCCGCGACCATGTGCAGCTTCTGACCGGCATCGTCCTGTCGCCGGTTGCCGCCGCGGTGGCGCCGATGACCGCCGAGGCGAAGGTGCCGCTGCTTCTCGACATCGCCGCGGCGGGCGCCTCGATACCCCGGCTTTCGCCTTATGTCGCGCGCATCTCGTTCACCTTGTGGCAGGAGTCTTATCCGATCGGCAAATGGGCCGCCGAGCAGGGCTGGAGGACAGGCTATACCGCGGTCAGCGACTTCATCCCCGGCCATGATGCCGAAGCCGCCTTCACCAAGGCCTTTACCGATGGGGGCGGGAAAATGATCGGCTCGGTGCGGTTTCCGCCGACCAACCCCGATTTCTCGCCGTTCGTCCAGCGCATCAAGGACGCCAAGCCCGATGTCGTCTTCATCTTCGTGCCCGCCGGCACGCAGGCCACCGCGATGATCAAGGCGATACAGGACCTCGGCTTGCGCGAAGCCGGGATCAACGTCGTCGCTCCACAGGACCTGCTGCCGGACGAGGAGCTGCCCCGGATGGGTGACACGCCGTTGGGCCTGATTACGTCGGGCACCTACTCGGCGGACGCGAAACGGCCGGCCAACGAGGCTTTCCTCGCGGCGTGGAAGCGAGAGTACGGCGACAAGTCCATTCCCGATTTTTTCTCGGTCGATGCCTGGGACGGCATGGCGGCGATCTATGGCCTGGTCAAAGAGACCAAGGGCAGTTTCACCGCCGACCAGGCCATGGCGTTCCTGTCCCACTGGAAGGACCCGGACAGCCCCCGCGGCCCGATCATGATCGATCCGCAAACCCGCGACATCGTCCAGAATGTCTACATCAGGCGCGTCGAAAAGCAGGGCGGCAAGCTCGTCGACGTCGAAATCGCGACGATCCCGATGGTCAAGGATCCGTGGAAGGAGCTGAACCCGCCGAAGTAATAGCCGACGAGGACCAAGGGTGGGCGACACCCTCTTAGCCGCCGTCAGCATCGGGTTTCACGGTCTCGCTTTTGCGATGGTGCTTTACCTGATCTCGGTCGGGCTGTCGGTGACGATGGGACTGATGGGCTTCGTCAACCTGGCGCATGGCGTCTTCGCTATGGCCGGAGGCTATGTGCTGACGAGCCTGATGAGCCGCTGGGGCGTGCCGTTTGTGCCGGCCCTCCTCGGCGCCGCGGTAGCAGTGTCGCTGGCGAGCATTCCGATCGAGCGTCTGCTCTACCGTCGTCTTTATGGCGGCGAGGAACTGGATCAAGTGCTCTTGACGATTGGGCTCGTCTTCATCTCGGTAGCGGGAGCGACCTATGTCTGGGGCCCGCTGCAGCAGCCATTGCAGCCGCCCCTCTGGCTGAATGGCGCAGTCGATCTCGGTCTTCGCAGCTTCCCCGCCTACAGCACTTTTCTGATCCTCTGCGGCGCGGCACTGGTGACCGCATTGTGGCTGGGCATCGAGCGCACCCGCTTTGGCGCGCGGGTGCGTGCCTCGGTCGACAATTTGCGGATGGCGCAATCAGTCGGGATCGACACCTCGCGCCTCTTTATGACGACCTTTGCCTTGGGTAGCGGGCTCGCCGGTTTGGGCGGTGGGCTCGGCGCCGACCTGCTGGCCATCAATCCGGGCTATGCCTCGCAAAACCTGATCTATTTTCTGATTGTCGTGGCGGTCGGCGGGCTCGGCAGCATTCGCGGGCCGTTTGTCGCGGCATTGGTGCTCGGCATTGCCGACAGCGGGTTCAAATACCTGCTCCCGGAATTCGGCGCGTTCTTCATTTATGCGCTGACAATGGCGATTCTGCTGTGGCGGCCGCGCGGCCTGTTCGGTCGCGCATGACGCCGAGCCGTACAGTCGACGCGTTTGCCCGCAGGCACCGTTACCATCCATTCGAGGCACTGCCCTGGCTGGCGGCGGTCGCGTGCTATTTCGCCTTTCCCGACTATCTGGCGTTGGGCGCCCAGATCCTGGCGACGACGCTCTTCGCGCTGTCCGCCGATCTGGTGCTGGGCTACGCCGGGATCGTGACCCTGGGCCATGCCGCGTTTTTCGGCACCGGGGCCTATACCGCGGGGATTCTCGCCGCGCATGGCTGGGGCGAGCCGATCAGCGGGCTTTTTGCCGGTGCGGCGGCGGCAGCCCTGTTGGGCTTCTTATCCGGCCTCGTCGTGCTGCGCACGACGGGTCTGGCCTTGCTGATGCAGACCTTGGTCGTGGCGACGATGGTGGCCGAAGCGGCCAACAAGGCCTCGTTTATTACCGGCGGCGACGATGGGCTGCAGGGCATGGAGGTCTGGCCGATTTTCGGGCGGTTTCGCTTCGACCTGTTCGGTCACACCAGTTACCTCTATTCCCTGGCCGCGCTCTTTCTGTGTTGGTTGGCGGCGCGGAGCATCGTCCATTCGCCGTTCGGGCGCTCGCTGACCGGTATCCGCGAGAATGTCCGGCGCATGCACGCGATCGGCGCTCCGGTCGCCCGCCGCCGCCTCACCATCTACACGATCTCGGCGGCGCTGGCCGGCGTCTCCGGCGCGTTGATCGCGCAAACGACGCAGTTCGTCAGCCTGAGCTTTCTGTCTCTCGAACGCTCCGGGACCGTTCTGATTATGCTGATCATCGGTGGTGTCGGACGGCTCTATGGTGCGTTTATCGGCGTGCCGCTTTACATGATCGCACAGAACCGCTTCTCCGAAATCGACCCGGTTTATTGGTATTTCTGGATCGGGTTGCTGATGGTTTTCATCGTGGTCTTCGCTCGCGGGGGCGTGCTCGCCGTGTTCGACCGGTTGCGGCGATGAATACACCGGCGCTCGAGACCCGCGGGCTTCACAAGAGCTTCGGCGCGCTGACTGTGGCCAATGCCGTGGATTTTCGCCTGGAGCGAGGCGCGCGGCACGCTCTGATCGGGCCGAACGGCGCCGGCAAAACGACCTTTGTCGAGTTGGTGACGGGCGCCTTGGAGCCGAGTGACGGGCAAATCCATCTCGATGGCGCCGATATCACCGATCTGCCGCAGGCCGCCCGGGTCAAGCGCGGTCTCGTCCGCACCTTTCAAATCACGGCTCTTTTCCGCGGCCTGAGCATCCTCGAAAACGTGACCCTGGCGGTCTGCGAGCGGCAGGGGGTCGGCGGAGGCCTGTTCCGCCCGGCCGGTCATCATCGCGCGGCGATCGAGGAAGCGCATGCCTTGCTCGACCAGCTGGGGCTCGAAGATGACGCTTTGCGCCCAGTAAACATGCTCGCCTACGGCCGTCAGGGGCTGATCGAGATTGCCGTATCGCTTGCACTCTCGCCCAAGGTCCTGCTGCTCGACGAGCCGGCGGCCGGGGTCCCGTCGAGCGAAAGCGGGACGATCATCGAGGTCATCGAGCGATTGCCGTCCGACATTGCGCTGCTGATCATCGAGCATGACATGGATCTCGTCTTTCGGCTGGCGCAGCGGATCACCGTCCTCGTCCAGGGCAGCATCCTGGTCGAGGGCCCGCCGGAGGCGATCGCCGCCGACCCCGAGGTCCGACGAGTGTATCTTGGAGAGCGAGTGGCGACGTGAACGGCCTCGTGCTCGAACATGTCTCTGCGGGATACGGCGAGACTATAATCATCGAGGACATCTCGCTCGATTTGCCAGCGGGTCGGACATTGGCGATCCTCGGGCGCAATGGCGTCGGCAAAACGACGTTGCTCGCCACCGTCATGGGCCATACGCGATTGCACGGCGGCACCATTCGCTTTGCCGGCCGGGACATCTCGGGGCTGCCGCCTTATCGGCGCGCCCGGCTCGGCATCGGTTTTGTGCCGCAGGAGCGCGAAATTTTTCCATCGCTGACTGTCGAGGAGAATTTGACGGTTGCCGAGCGCCCTAGGCAATCGTCTGGGCAATGGTCGCTCGGCAAAGTCTACGAGTTTTTCCCCTCGCTCGCCGAGCGCCGCCGAAATCACGGCAATCAGCTCTCGGGCGGCGAGCAGCAGATGCTTGCGATCGGGCGCGCCTTGATGGGCAACCCGACATTGCTGCTGATGGACGAGCCGCTCGAAGGCTTGGCCCCGGTTATCATCGATGCATTACTCGCCGGGCTCGACCGGCTGAAGCGTGAGGATGACCTGGCCATGCTGCTCGTCGAGCAGCATGCGCGTCTCGCTCTCGAACTCGCCCCCGAGACGATCGTTCTCGATCGCGGAGTGATCGTTTTTGCCGGCGCCAGCCGCGAGCTGCTCGAGGAACCGCAGCGCCTCACCGCAGTTATGGGTGTGGCCGCGCGGCCGGCGCATTGACTTGACAGCGACCCTGTACCCGGAGAGTCCTTACTTAGCATAATGGAAGAGTTGGGGGGCGTAGGTGAACCCGATCACCGACTACCTGATACAATCTCGCGATGCCGTTCAGGCCGGCATCGACGACCCCGCCTTTACCGCCGCGATCCGCGACATCGCGGAGGTTACGGCGAATGCGCTGCGCGACGGCGGCAAGCTTCTTCTGGCCGGCAACGGCGGCAGCGCGGGTGATGCGCAACACCTGGCCGGCGAGATGCTCTCGCGGCTCTACTATGATCGTGCGCCATGCGCGGCCATCGCATTGACGACCGACAGCTCGGTGTTGACCGCAATCGGCAACGATTATGGCTACGAGCGGATATTCGAACGCCAAGTCCTCGGTCTCGGCTCGCCCGGGGATGTCCTGATCGTGATCTCGACCTCCGGGCGGTCACCGAACATCTTGCGGGCGATCGGCGCCGCCCGCGAGAAACGCCTCACGGTGGTGGGGTTTACCGGAAGAACCGGCGGGGAGATGGCCGCGCTCTGCGATTTGTGCCTGCATGCCCCGTCGGATTCGACGCCGCTCATCCAACAGATCCATATCACCGCCGGTCATATCATCTGCGGGCTCGTCGAGGACCGCCTGTTCCCCCGCGTGGCCGGACCGGAATGATCCGACAAGGGCGGCGGCCCGCCGCATTCCTGGACCGTGACGGCGTGCTTAATCACGATGACGGATATGTCGGCTCCCGCAGCCGCTTCCGCTGGGTCGAGGGAGCCAAAGCGGCCATCAAGTTGCTGAACGATGCGGGTTTTTTCGTTTTTGTCGTCACCAACCAGTCGGGTATCGCCAAAGGCCTCTTCACGGAGGACGATTTACTGTCGCTTCATGCGCTGCTGGCGATCGAACTGGCAGAGGCCGGCGCGCACCTCGACGACATCCGCTACTGTCCGTTTCACCCGCAAGCAGCGGTACTGGAGTACTGCCGCGTCAGCGACTGGCGGAAACCCGCTCCCGGGATGATACTGGATCTGCTCCAATGCTGGCCGGTCGATCGCGCCGCCAGTTTCCTGATCGGCGACAAGGAATCGGATTGCGCCGCCGCTACGGCGGCCGGGATTTCGAGCCATCTGTTTCGCGGCGGCAACCTCGCGCATTTCGTCTCCGAACTGCTTAAGTCGAGGGTCATTCGGGAGAGCTGTCCGCCCGAACTCCCGAGAGAGGCCGAGAACGCGTAACGGAAACTTGCAGCGCCACTCCCGCAGGGCAAAGCTCAGGCGTCAACCATCTGCCGCCTGGAACGTCTCTTGACACCGGCTCTCTTCGAGGTCGCTGCCCGGCGGATCAGCGATGTGGTGGACTGACCTCTCACGAGCGGCAGCAGCAGAACGCGGCCGCTTGCGGCGCGAACGGTCTCTGCGCCGACCACCTGTTCCACTGAATAGTCAGCCCCCTTCACAAGCAGGTCAGGCTTGAGGGCGGAAATCGCCTCGGCCGGTGTGTCTTCATCAAACACCAGGACCAAATCGACCGCGCTGAGCGCCCCCAGAACATAAGCCCTGGAGCTTTCGTCCTGCACCGGACGGGTCGGCCCCTTGAGGCGCCTAGCCGAAGCATCGCTGTTGATCGCCACGATGAGCCTGTCGCATTCCGCGGCCGCGCTCTTCAGTAAGGACACGTGGCCAGGATGCAGCAAGTCGAAGCATCCGTTTGTAAACCCGACCCTGAGCCCGCGCTTGCGCCATTCCTCGCGCCGCCGCACGGCTTCATCCAGGTCCAAACTTGAACCTTTGTTCGGGTCCGAACCGTGCGACCCCGCCTCGAGAGCCTCGTCGAGTTCCCTTGCGGAAACGACCGCCGTGCCGACTTTGCTGACGACGATGCCGGCCGCGGCATTTGCCAGGCGCATCAGCTCACTTACCGGCAGCTTTGCCGCCGTGCCCAGGGCGGCGAGGGCCAGCACAGTGTCACCGGCACCCGACACGTCGAACACGTCCTGAGCGGCGGTTTTCAAATGCAGCGGCTTCTTATTGCGTTCGAAATAAGACATCCCGTGTTCTGAGCGGGTGAGCAGAATGGCCGAGTTTGTTTTGGCGATCGCGGCAAGCGAGGCCGCTTCAGCCTGCTGATCCGTCTCGCATGGCAAGTGGGTCGCATCGCTCAATTCGCGCCTGTTCGGCTTGATCAGGGTTGCATTACGATAGATCGAGAAATCACGGCGCTTCGGGTCGATGATCGAGGCCTTGTCGGCCGCTGCTGCCGCATCGATGACCATTCGAATGATGCGGTCATTGCACAGACCCTTGGCGTAGTCGGAAAGAACCACGGCGTCCGCCCACGGCAAGCAGTCCTCGATAGCTGAGACGACCGCCTCTTCGACCTCCGCGGCAATCTCCGCCCTCGAATTCGGCATCGATCCGCACCATCTGGTGCGCCCCGCTCATCACCCGGATCTTACAGGTAGTCGGGCGATCGGGGTCGGTGACGAGGCGATCGGCATTGAGCTTTGGATAGGCCGTCAAGAGGTCGAGAAGGCGCGATCCGGCCTCGTCTCGTCCGACCACTCCAACCACGATGACCTCGGCCCCGAGTGCGGCGAGGTTGGCAGAGACATTCGCCGCCCCACCCAGGACAGCCCGCTCCGCTTCCCGCAGGAGCACCGGGACCGGCGCTTCCGGAGACAATCGCTCGACCGAGCCGGACAAATATTTGTCGAGCATCAAGTCCCCGACCACCATGACGCGGCAGCCAGTAAAGTCGAAATGGTTCATGGGGCCCCCGCCCGGATAAAAAGCCTTCTCAACACTCTCAATCACGAAGCCATCCACCTTTCTCTACCGCGCCAGCGGAGGCGGGATCAATCAGGCGGTGCCGGAAGCGACAAAATGGCACCGTTCGAGACTGGAAATCCGGGCTGAACAACATCATGAACCACTACAGCAGTGCCGCTTGCTGAGGGGGATAGATAATTCGCACTCCTTCCACCTGCGCGAAAGGTGTGAGCTGGTGCATGCGGCAGCTGCTCTCAGACAAAATCTCGACCACCGGCACGCCGCGCACACTGAGCGCGTCGGCCACCAGTGAACGGTGGCATCGCCAAGGCACCGCTTCGGCGCACATAATCGCGACGCGTTTTTGGCGGCTCATGTTAATGAGCGCTTCGAGCGCATCCTGAAACGCCGTGGTTTGCATGTAATCGGCGTAGCCGCGGAAGCCGCCGTTGCGCCAGCCGGTATTGGGAGAATCTTTGCGGGCGTGCCGCAGGCCGCCCAGCGCTTGAATGTGCACATATTCGAGATGCTGCGCTGTCAGGCTGCCGGGCAGGGCGGTGTCGTTGAATTGCGGATTGTGACGCGAACGCGGCATCGTGCGGATGTCCACGAGGCGTTCCATGCCATAGGTTTGCAGCAGGGCGATAAAGCGCTCGATCGGCAGCGTAGAATGCCCGACGGTGAAAATAGCCCCTTCCGGCCAATGCGCTGCTTGTGGGGGAGGATGTTCGCTCACGGCGACGCAGGCCGAAGCATCAGCCGAGCCCACTCCAGCGACGCGCTGTCAGTAGCTCGGCTTTGCCGCAAATGGCGTGAGCTGAAGCTCGTGCGTCCAGCACGATTTGTCCTGGGTATGCAGGTACCAATATGCCTCGGCGATCTTGACCGGGTTGATGATCAGATCGCGACGGTTCTGGTTGCGCGGCAGCTTGCGGCTCCCTGGCGAGTCGATCGAACCGTCGATGACGATATTGGCGACATGCACGCCGTGCTCGGAATACTCCTCGGTCATCACCTGCGCCAAAGTGCGCATCAGGACCCGCGGGTAGTAGAGCGACTGTCCAGTTTGACGCTTTTTCCCGCGAAGCGAGCTCGAATTGTTCGAGAAAAAGAACGAGCCGTGGCCGTTTTTGCGCATCGCCGGCAGCACTTCTTTAGCCACCAGGAAAGGCCCGCGGGCCGAAATGTGCAGCCCAGTATCGAGGATTTCGACCGGAACGTATTCGAGCAGCTCCTTCTCCGGGGGCAGATCACGGCCTTCGAGGTAACCCGCATTGTAGACCAGTACCTCGGGGTCGCCAGCTTCGCGTCGGATCGTGGCGAATGCCGACGCGATCGAGTCCTGCGAAACGAGGTCGAGTTCGACAATCATGCACTCGGCGCCCTCATCGCGGATCGCCGCCGCCAGCCCCGACGCATTCGCCTCGTTTCGGGTCGTCAGCACGGTGAAAAAGCCTTCTTGCGCGAATTTCTGGGCGACGGCGCCGCCACCCCCCCAGCGCACACCAACCTCGACGTCGCTGTCGTCGACCGGATGCCCGTGCGCCAGCAAGGTATTGCGGCCATCGGCCTGCCATTTGGAGGTGGCTCCGATCACCACCGCGACTTGCTTGCCCTTCGTGTTGGTTTTCATTTCGGAAAGGTCCCTTCGTTGTTTGTCAGGCGCTCCGGTCCCAGCCCCACCAGGCGCACAGCGCCTCCCCCATAACGAGCCGCTTGTCCTCGTCGCTGAGCCACGGCAATTCCTCCGTGAACATCGTCACGCATTGGCGCCAGGAACAGGGCATCTTGGTGATGTCGGTGCCCCAGAACATACGGTGCGGACCAAAGGCGTCGTAAGTCTGCCGCAGAAAGGTGTGCGTCGCCGGAAAGGGATATGCCTCGCTCGAATAGTGCGGCACTCCGGTCGCTTTGACCGCCACATTGGGGAACTTCGCCAACGCCAGAAGCTGCGGCATGTGGGTCATGGCCGCGGCGTCTTTCAGCGTGCTCGTACCGCCTCTGCCGCCGAGGTGATCGATCGTCAAGCGAAGATCGGGGTGGCGCTCGGCGATCCGGCCGAGTTCCGTCAGCGAATCCGTCGCCAGCGCGGCGATCGGAACACCGGCGTCTTCGGCGGCCGTCCAAAGCCATTCGAGGGTGCCGTCGTGCAGCCACCGCCGCGCCGGATCGGCGAGGAACCCATATCGCAGGCCGAGCATGCCCGGCTGCTCTCTCCAGCTGGCGATGCGGGCGCGCGATTCCGGCTGATCAAGCGGCACCGCGCCCATGATCGCGAACCGGCCGGGGTAGTTCCGGACCGCCGCAAAGGCCATGTCGGCCGAATTTGGGTCCCAACCCGGCGGATGAATGACCGCGGCATCGACACCGCCTTCCTCCATCAGGACGATGGCCTCCTCAGGGGTAAAGGCCGTCACCTGTCGATGCGAGAGGTTGCTCGGCAAGCCGGTTCCCCAGAGGTGAATTTGGGCGTCGACGATATGCATCACATAGTCCCCCCTCACGCCGCCGCGGCAGGCCTCCGAACCTGGAGCACCTCGCGGATTCCGGCAATGATCCGCTTGCTGTCCGGGAAGACGTGATTTTCGAGGATGGGGCTATAGGGTATCGGCACCTGCAAGGCGCAGACCCGCTTCACCGGGGCCTGGAGCCGCGCGAAGGTCGCCGCGTCCTCGGTTGCAACAGCGGCGATCTCCGCCGAGAAGCCGGCCGTGGGTCCCGCTTCGTCGGCGATCACGAGCCGGCCGGTTTTCTGCACTGACCCGCGGATTGTTTCCGTGTCCAGCGGCACCAGCGTGCGCGGATCGACGACCTCGACCGATATCCCCTCGGGGGCCAGCTCTTCGGCCGCGGCCAGCGCCTCGTGCACGAGCCAGGCGAGGGCGACCACCGTTACGTCGCTGCCCTCGCGCTTGATGTCGGCCTTGCCGAAGGGGATCGCGTAGTCCTCCTCCGGCACCGGCCCCTTGCGGGTCATCAGCCGGCTCGACTCGAACGAGATAACCGGGTTGTTGTCCCGGATCGCCGTCTTTAACAGCCCCTTGATGTCGTAGGGAGTTGAGGGCAGGAACATCTTCAGGCCGGCCACATTCATGAACATCGAATAGGGCGACTGCGAGTGTTGCGCCGCAACCAGGCCGCCGCCTCCTACGGCCGCCCGATAAAGGATCGGGAAGGTCACCTGGCCGCCGAACATGTAATGGATCTTTGCGGCCTGATTGACGATCTGATCCATCGCGACAAAGCAGAACGTCACCTGTCGCCAATCGACAATCGGGCGGAAGCCGCAGCCGGCCGCGCCGATCGCCATACCGGTCAGCGCCGCCTCGGTGATCGGCGTCGCCCTGATGCGCTCGGCACCGAACTCCTTGAGCAACGGCGGAAGGGCGTCGGTCGACATGTAGAAGATCTTGGGATCTCGCCGCATCTCCTCGGCGACGGCTTCGAGCGCGGCCTCGTTGTATGTCAGCTCTCGCATCGTCTCATCCTCCTATCAGGCCGCAAAGGCGTCTTCGGTCGCCTGCTCGGGTAGGGGGAAGGGGCTGGCTTCGGCGAAGGCAATGGCGGCCTGGAGCGCGGCCATGACCTCGCGCTCCATGGCTTCCATCCCGGCGTCGTCTAGGTGACCTTGCTCCCTCAGCTGGCGCTCGAGCCGCGCGATCGGATCCTTGCCCTTCCACGCTTCGACCTCGGCCGGGTCGCGGAGATCGGGCTGCCCGCGGCGCTCGGTATGGGCGCGCTGGCGGTAGGTCTTGCACTCGATCAAGGTCGGGCCGCCGCCCGAGCGCGCCCGATCGACGGCGCGGTTTGCCGCCTGATAGACCGCGAAGATGTCGTTGCCGTCGACGATAACCCCCGGAATGCCGTAGCCGGCCGCCCGCGCCGCCACATCGCTCAGCGCGTGGGTCGCGGCGGCGGCGGTTTGCGCGGCATACATGTTGTTCTCGCAGACATAGAGCATCGGCAATTTCCACGTCGCCGCGATGTTGAGGCACTCGTGGAAGGGTCCCGCATTCGACGCGCCATCCCCGAAAAAGGAGACCGCGACGCCGCCCTTGCCTTCCATTTGCGCCGCAAGGCCCGCGCCGGTGACGATCGCGATCCCGCCCGCGACGATGCCATTGGCGCCAAGCATGCCGATGCCGAAATCGGCGATGTGCATCGAGCCGCCTTTGCCCTTGCAGTAGCCGGTCTGCCGCCCGTAGAGCTCGGCCATCATGCGGTTGAGGTCGGCACCTTTGGCGATGCAGTGGCCGTGACCGCGATGCGTCGAGATGATCCGGTCGGCGCGGTCGAGCGCGCTGCAGACCCCGACGGCGACCGCCTCCTCGCCGATGTAGCAGTGCACGACGCCGTAGATCTTGCCGGCGAGATAGTCGGCCGAGGCGCGCTCCTCGAAGCGGCGGATCGTCAGCATTCGGCGCAGCATCTCGCGCTGCGTGTCGGGCGGCATGTTCGGCGAGAGGCTTTGAGTTGAGAGGCTCATGGGGTGTGATCCCTCCGGGGCCGGTCGAGGCGCTTCATGATGGGCCGGCACCGGAAAGACGGCAACCGAAACGTCGCGCGCGGCCGACGCCGGCCTCGACAGAGCGGCAATCTAGCCCGCAAGCCGAATGCTCAATTCGTTCCCTGACGGCGATACATCGGATGTGCTCTAATTGAAACGGCAGCCGCCCCTTTACAGGAGTTTACATGCCCACCATCACCACCAACGACGGCACGGAGATCTTTTACAAGGACTGGGGTTCGGGCCAGCCGATCGTGTTCAGCCACGGCTGGCCGCTGTCGGCCGATGATTGGGACGCGCAGCTGCTGTTCTTCCTCAAGCACGGCTATCGCGTTATCGCCCATGACCGCCGTGGCCATGGCCGCTCGACCCAGACCGCCGACGGCCACGATATGGACCATTATGCCGACGACCTGGCGGCGCTGACGGCGCATCTCGACGTGAAAAACGCGATCCATGTCGGCCATTCCACCGGCGGCGGCGAGGTCACGCACTATCTGGGTCGGCACGGCGAAAGCCGGGTGGCCAAGGCGGCGCTGATCAGCGCGGTGCCGCCGCTGATGGTCAAAACGGCGGCCAATCCGCAGGGCCTTTCCAAGGATGTGTTTGACGGCTTGCAGGCGCAACTCGCCGCCAATCGCTCGCAATTCTATCGCGACCTGCCGGCCGGGCCCTTCTACGGCTACAACCGGCCGGGCGCTAAAGCCTCGGAGGCCGTCATCCAGAATTGGTGGCGCCAGGGCATGATGGGCGGCGCCAAGGCGCATTACGACGGCATCGTGGCCTTTTCCCAAACCGACTTCACCGAAGACCTCAAGAAGATCACCGTCCCGGTGTTGGTCATGCATAGCGAAGATGACCAGATCGTGCCCTATGTCGCCGCCGGGCCGCTGTCCGCCAAGCTGCTGCAGAACGGAACCCTGAAAACCTACAAGGGTTTCCCGCACGGCATGCCGACTACCGAAGCGGACACGATCAATTCCGATCTGTTGGCTTTCATCAATAGCTAGCCACCGTGGCATTACGCGGAACTATCGGCACAATCACCGACGTTACTTGCTCGGGCGATGCCTGCGTGCTTCCGCCGGATCGCTGCTACACCTGATGGCGAGTAAATTTGATGACACTTCGCGAGAACAAGCTTCGCCTGTCTCTAGCGGCTGCGGCCGTACCGCTATGCGTCGGCTGTGTATCGGCGCATCCGGGCATCGCGCAAAGCGTTGTTGGCTCCGATGGTCCGATTGCCTGTGGCGCCTTCCAGCGCGGTCCCAATGGATTCTGGACCGTGCTGCGGCCGACTACGATCAGCCCTGAGGGTATACAGATGAACCTGCCGGAGGGTCGAACCTTCGCCAAGAACCAGTTTGCGACGGCATCGAGGTGACGACAGTGCTGGATCGCAATTGCGGAAACCCTAAATACTACCCTGAATTGCCGGCATGGCGACCCGAAGCTGGCATCGTGACGGTCGGGCGATAAGCTCGCTGCGGAGATCGAGCTAAAGTGCGTCATTGCAACCGGGTGATAACTTAGATGATGTGGTAGAATGCCTTGAGAACGGCCTAAAGGTGAAACCGACGCATGGAAAGGAGCGGTGCCGGCGTAGACGCGTTGAGCGCCACCGAAGTCGCGTCCGACCGTGGTCTTGGAGCGTCGCTGTCGATCAGGCTCAGCGCAGTCATCGTGAGCGCGACCGTCGACGAGCCGCGCGTTCTGACCATTCGCATCGGACGAGAGCCGATCGAGGCATTGCCCTCCGGCCCGCTAGAAGTCGAGCACCGTACGTTGGAAGTCGGACTGCACGCCTGGGTCGAAAGACAGACCAGGCAGAGGTTGGGCTATGTCGAGCAGCTCTACACCTTTGGCGACCGCGACCGCATCGAGACCGATGAGACGCAACCGGGCCGGGCTCTGACGGTCGCTTACCTCGCGCTGGTACGCGAAGCGCGGCCGAGCGGAGCCGCCGAGGCGCCCTGGCAAAACTGGTACCGCTTTTTCCCGTGGGAGGACTGGCGTTCCGGAAAGCCGGTGGCGCTCGCCCCGGTCGAGGAGCGTTTGCGTTTATGGGCCGGGCAGGGAGCGACCGAAGCAGAGCGTCGGCTGCGCGCGGAGAGGGTCAACCTCGCCTTTGCCGCTTCCTGGAACGAAGAGCTAGTGCTCGAACGCTACGAGCTGCTCTACGAAGCTGGCCTCATCCAGGAACGCATGCGGGATCTGGAACAGCCAACGCCATCGGAGGATCGCCCGACCTTCGGAGTGCCGATGGCGGCCGACCATCGCCGCATCCTCGCGACCGCCATCGGCCGGCTGCGCGGGAAAATCAAATATCGTCCGGTCGTGTTCGAGCTGATGCCGCCGGCGTTCACCTTGCTTCAGCTGCAGCGTACGGTCGAGGCGCTTTCGGGAGTGCGGCTGCACAAGCAAAATTTTCGCCGGCTCGTCGAGCAGCAGGGCCTAGTTGAGGAGACTGGCGGGATCAGCGCCACGACTGGGGGACGGCCTGCACGCCTTGTGCGCTTTCGTCGCGAGGTCCTCCTCGAGCGTCCGACGCCTGGTCTGCGTCTGCGTGCCGGCCGCCGTACAATGACATCCGTCGCTAGCACCTGAGATACTCGGTTTTCGGCGCAATCGTTTGTCACGCTTCGATCCTTGCTAGCCAGCCCCGTGGGGCTTATTGGGAACGCATAGCCTTCCATCCATCAAATCCCGAGGCGCGCAGCGCCGCCGAGCTCAACCAGCTCATCTGATTTGATGTTCCTCTGGAGCGGGAAAAGGTCGGAGCTGTAGGCGACAACCCCCCCAGGGCCTAAGAAGGGCAATTAGGCGTGACGGGGCCTCCGTGCCCTGCACGGAGGCCTTCGACGTGACGGAGGTGCCCTTCCTCCGAAATAGGGTTCCGCCTCATAGCGTCAAAAGCTGATCCATGCGAACTTCCGAATTGACAATTAAAGAATAAAAGCGTAAATTTTTGAGTGCGCAAACATGACGAGACCAGCAGCTGAGCGAGTTGGCTCGCTAAATTGCCGGGCAGCATGCTGAGACTGAAACGGTAAATGTCGCCATTCACGATGGGATGGGTCTGGGGTGTTTGATTTCGTTAGCCGGTTCCTCCGACTCAGCGAAGCTGAGTTTTGCTCGCCCTGGAGATCATCGCCTGTCGCCGCCAGGGCAAGTCGGCGTAAGGCATGGGCAGCTTGGGGGTTAAACCTGTCATCGATTCTTTAAGTCTAATTGGCCCGTCGGACGATAGGTGTCACTGAGGCCAGCCATCAATTTATCACACGCCGCGACCCGTATTGTAATTAATGCAGAGAGACTCATGGCGATAACGATTAGCAACCTTACTGTCGGCGATAACGTACCAATTGGGACAACGATCGGCGTCCTGACTGTGAGTGACGCATCGGGGACCGTTATTCCGTGCAATTATATATTGACGAAAGGGTCTATCGGTTACTTCGGGATCGCGGGCGACGAGCTCGTAACCGAGTGGAGCATGCCGGCCGCGCCGGGAAACTATTCAGTCCGTGTTCATGCAATAGGCTCGAGTACGATATTCAGTGGTTCCGCGACCTTCACGGTCGCTGTAGGCCTAGCCGCGCCGCCACCGCCGCCGCCACCACCTCCACCGCCGTCACCTCCGCCACCACCACCACCACCACCGGCAACATCAATCATGGTGAATGGCTCCAGCAACGCAGTCGTGACGCAAGGCGCCGCCTTGGCGATAGCAGTAGCCAACGGCCCCGGAAACACAACCGATTGGGTTGGGCTGGCCGCCGCCGGCTCACCCGATGCCTCCTATATTGCCTGGGATTACCTTAGCGGTACGCAGTCCCCGCCTGCTGTCGGCGTGACATCAGCGACAATAACGATGACGGGGCCCGCGGGTAACGGCGCCTACGAAGCGCGGTTCTATCCCAACAATGGCTACACCGTTACGGCCCGCACCAGCTTCACGATTGTGGCGGAGACACCACCACCGCCGCCACCACCGACGGTTGTGATCACCGTAACTCCGAACACCCCGCAAATACCGGACACGACCCCCGTCGGCGCGGTCGTGGCGACCTACACGGTGGCGATGAGCGACGGATCGCCCTTTGTCGGCACGATCGGCTTTGGGCCGCCCAATTTTGATGCCGGCGGTATCTTCTCACTGACGAGCTCGCCCAGCAGCGGCAACATCATCGTCAGCCCGAGCGGCCCCGGCATCGGTCCCAATTTGAGCACGGTCACCGATCACATTACACTGACAGCGACGCAACCATGACGAGACTTATCGCGTTTTTCGCCGCAATACTGCTCGCCGCATCAGCGGGCGCGGCCTCGACCACGTCGATGAATGTCGACATTACCGTCACTCATGCCGGGAGCCCGGTACAGACGCTGATCCCGATGATCCAGCAGTCGGGCACGGTCTTTCAGTTCCTCGCGGGAACGGGGTCCGCGAACCGCAGTCTCGGAACCCTGATCGGGGCGGGGATTTTTCAGCCGACCCCAGCCTTTGCCGGGACTTATTCCATCACCGGCGGCCCCGACGCGAGCAAGTTCACGATCAATTCCGCCACCGGCGCGGTGAGCGTCGGCGGCAGCGATCTTGCCGCAGGGAATTACGCGATCGTCATCACCGTCAGTCAGCCGGGCGTCACAGGCTCGCCGGTTTCCACGCCGATCAGCCTGCAAGGCGTGGACATCGCCGATACCTCGACATTGTTTCTGGCAGTTGACAACTATTACCCGGCACCGGGCTCGACCGTCCATGTGACGGTGCGGAACACGCCCAACGCCTCAGGCACGGATTACGTCCAGATCGCCCTGCCCTATCCGCGCAGCTATTTCAACTGGACCACATCCCCCTATCTCCAATATGTCGGTTCCGCCGGGACGCACGACGCTGTCATTTCATTGACCGTGCCGGACCCGCCGACCGACGATTATCAGTTTCTCCATGTTTTCCTGACGCCGAACAACGGGCAAGAATCCGGTGCCAGCGCGAGCACCCCGAACATGCTGGTGACGCCGAGCCAAGCCTATGTCGTGCCGAGCGCGTCGAACACCCTCGGCCCGCCGTTTACGCCGAGCCAGACCCTGACGGTCTGCCCTTCCGGGTGCCAATATTCGCTGTTGAGCCTGGCCCTGATCGGCCTCTCCAACAGCAATACGAGCAACACCGCCGACAACGTGCTGATCACGATGCAGACGGGGACCTATCAAGATTGTCAGCAGTTCGGCGACGCCTCCCCGTTCACCGCCCCGACCGCCGACCGTCTGTGGCACATCCCGCCGCATCTGTGGATCAAGGGTGTGGGCGGCGGCTTTGCGCGCATCGAGGGGATGAATAATCCAGCGTTCCTGTGCCAAGGCAAGGGGCTGGTGGTCTATTGGGGCGGCACCAACGACACTCTCTATTTGGACAATCTGGAGCTGGCAGATTGGTCGACGGCGGGCGCTACGGGCGGGGTCTACCTAGCCACCGGGTCGGCGACGATGCGCAACCTGTACATTCACGACGGCGAAAACTGCATCCTGAGCGGCAACACGGGCCAATACAACTACGTGCTGCAGAACGTGCACCTGTCCGAGTGTGGCGGCGCCACCGGGCCGCAGCACAACGCCTATTTCGGCGACGGGGCCAACGCCGTAACGATGAGCTACTCGCTGTCCGAAAAAGCCGTGTACGGTCACGAGATCAAATCCCGCGCCTTCACGACAACGTTGATGTGCGACCAGTTGCGGGGTACGCAAGACGCCTATTTCGTCGACAGCGAAGAGGCCGATTGCCCCGAAGGGCGGATCTGCAACATCACCAACAGCACGATCGTCAAGGGCCCCGGCAGCCCACAACAAAACCAGATCGGCTGGACGATGGATTACAAGTCCGGGCCCCAACCTGGGCACACGTGGTCGCTTAATCTGAGCAATGACATCATCATCTACGATGGCGGAGATTTCCATTGGGGCGTCTACATCGGCCCTGCCAGCCCATCGCCCGGTCCCTCACTGATGACCTCCCCTCCCGTTTCCTGGACTAACAACGTTTTTGTCGGAGGGCCGCCGCCGGCAGCGCCGATGACGCCCTTTTACAGCTATTCTCTTGGGACTGCATTGGGCTATCCAGACGCTTCCCAGGTAACCGAAGTTGGAGACGCCTATTACGCCACGCGCGCAGCGGCGGGGATCACGCAAACCTACCCGCCGCCGCCCGGTTGCACCGGCACGATCGGCAACATGGCAGTTCCGTAACGATTGCGAAACGAGCGCCCCGCTCGAGGCGGGGCGCAGAGGGCGAGGGCGGGCTACCTGCCGGTCGCTGAATTGCCGCCGCCCGGCGCGGCGTGATTGTTTGGTCCGCCTTGGTTCGGGGTCGGGACGTTTGCCCCGCCCTGGCTCGGAGCCGGGGTCATGCGGGTCGTCGGTGCCGGTGGAGTAGCCGTGCCCATGGTGCCGAGCAGGCTATCCATCGTCTGCCGATCGATATTGGCAGTCACCCGCAGGCCGTTCTGCTTCTGGTACTCTGCAATAGCGCGCCGGGTCTCCGGCCCGACCATCCCGTCGATCTTTCCGTTGTAGAGATTATCGGCCTGAAGCTTTTGTTGAATGTCCCGGACCTCGGCGCTAGACATGTGCATCCCGCGTGAGTCCATCGCGGAATTGTGGCTCCAAGCGTTCGCCGGAATTGTGCCGGCACAAGTCAAGCCGGCGCCGAGGGCAATTACCGACGCTGTCGTGAGGATTAGTCGCCTCATACCTACCTCCAACTTCATATTCGGGATCCCGACGCAGGGTGCTCCCATTGCGCACTATAACGCTTCTTCGCGCAGAGCGCTCCGCGCCGACTCGGTTTTTCCGAACCTCCCGACGTCCAGCGCCACCTCCGCGACTTTTTTGGGCCGCGCGTTTACCGTCACCAATGCGATGTCGCTAAGGAGCGAGCGATGAGGCACGGTTGGGAGCAGCTGGACGGCGTCAGCGCCGACCGCCTGTGGCTGCGTCCGCTCGGCCTGATCAGTGGCCGCGCCGCCGTGGAGGCGGTTGCCTCCGGCCACGCCCGGCCGCTGACCGGTTCTGGCTTGGCGTTTAGTTTGATAGCGGCCCTAGGTCTCGGGTCCGACCGACGCCCGATCGCGGTGACGGCGCCGGTTGCCGAGTTCGAAGTGTGGATTGCCGGGACCGGCGCGCGCTTCGCGCAGCGCGTGCGAGAGCAGCTTGCACTCCTGTCGGCCCCGCGGCCACCGTGGGCTGGGTTCGATCTGGATTGCCCCCTCGTCATGGGCGTCCTCAACGTTACGCCCGACAGCTTCTCCGACGGCCTGCAGTGGTTCGATACGGAGCACGCGGTCGCCCACGGCCGGGCACTCCTGACGGCTGGGGCTGACATCATCGACGTTGGGGGCGAGTCCACGCGTCCCGGGGCCAGTGAACTTTCTCCAGAAGAAGAGATCCGCCGCGTCGAACCGGTCGTCCGCGCCCTGGTAGATTCCGGCGCCCTCGTGTCGATCGATACTCGGCACAAGGCGGTCATGGAGGCAGCGCTCGATGCCGGGGCGCGGATCGTCAACGACGTTTCGGCGCTGACGCACGATACGGGGAGTGCCGCCCTGATCGCCCGGCGCGCGGCGTCGGTGGTGCTGATGCATATGCGCGGACAGCCGCGGACGATGCAGCGCCACCCGGTCTACAATTCACCGCTGATCGAAGTGCTGGAATTCCTGCAAGCACGCATAGAGGCTTGCATTGCCGCCGGGATCCCAAGCGAAAATATCGCTGTCGACCCGGGCATCGGCTTCGGCAAATTGGTGCCGCATAACCTTGACTTGCTTTCCGGGATTGGCGCGTTTCATACCCTCGGCCGCGGCGTCGTGCTTGGCGTATCGCGCAAATCGACCATCGCCCGGCTGAGCCGCGGTGAGCCGCCGAACGCGCGCCTGCCGGGTTCGCTCGCGGCCGCGCTTTCCGCGGTTCGGCAGGGGGTTCAAATCCTGCGGGTTCACGACGTCGCGGAAACCCGCCAAGCGCTCGCCGTGTGGGAGGCCATCGCGGCAAATTGAGCCGAACTCACTCGGGCGGGACCGTAGGCCGCGCCCGCTCGAGGATGGCGCCGACTCCTTCGGCATCCGGGAAGACATCAAGCTTCTCGACCGAGACCCGAACCCGCTCGACACGCGGATCGGCAAAGCAGGCCGTGCAGATCCGCTCGGCGAAACCCTCGCACAAATCGATATGTCCGGCGCTCGCGACTTCGCGGATTCTGGCTACGATTGTCTCGTAATTGATGATGCGCCGGCGATCCTCTCCCGGGAACGGGTCCGCGGCTGAGAGGTCAACCGAGACGCGAACCCGCTGTTTGCGACCGCGCTCGCTCGGGCGAATTCCGATGCTGCACATCAAAATGAGCCCGCGCACCGTGACCGTGTAGCGGGCGCCCTCGGCCGCAATTTCTGAGCCGAGAGTGGTCTTCGAACCGTGTCCGATCATCCTTCACCATGCCGAGCCGACACGGAGGCTGCAATGCGCTATCTTGCTCGCCGCGGGCGTCATCCATTCCCACCATAAAGAACCTCGCTCTCTCCTTCCATATTCAGCAGGAGGAGCCAGGCGATAGTTCGTTGCAGAGGAAATGACTGAGCAGACGATAGATACGAGACGCAGCCGGAGGATCGGCTTGCCGGCGCTCTTCGCCGCGTTCTTCCGGCTCGGCCTGATGAGCTTCGGCGGGGGGACCGCGGGCTGGCTCTATCGCGAGATCGTCGAGCGCCGGCACTGGATCGACGATACGGCGTTTTTGTCGGGTGCCTCTCTGGGGCGCCTGATGCCGGGTTCGGGCGGGGTTAATCTCACCGTCCAGGTAGGCCAGCATCTGCGTGGCGGCCGCGGCGCGGTGGTGGCCGTGCTCGGGCTATTGTCGGGGCCGCTGGTCATTGTGTTGGCGCTGGCGGCCGGCTACACGCGGATCGACCAGAACCTGATGCTTCACGCCTTTCTCGATGGCGTTGCGGCGGCGGCAATCGGCTTGACCTTCGCGACCGGCCTAAAACTCCTGCGCTTCAGGAGGGCAAGCGCCGGCCCTCTGGCGGTTACGATTGCGACGGTGCTCTGTGTCGGTGTGCTGCGCTGGCCGATGATACCGGTCGTCCTCTGCCTCGCACCGCTCAGCATCGGGCTGGCGCTCCTCGACAGGCGCGGTGGCCATGCCGGATGACTTCAGGACATTGTTGGCATTGGCGCTCGTCTTTGCCCCTTTGTCGCTGTTGTCGATCGGCGGCGGCGCTGCCCTCCTCGCCGAAATCGAGCACCAGTCGGTGGCCGTTCATGCCTGGACGACGCAGCGCGAGTTTGCCGATCTCTTCGCGATATCGCGTGCCGCGCCCGGCCCCGGAACAATGCTCTCTACCTTGATCGGCTGGAAGGTCGGGGGTGTGGCGGGCGCCTTGACCGCGACCTTCGCGCTATATCTGCCGTCGTCCCTCCTGGTCTACGGCGCCGCGCGGCTGTGGGGCCGCTGGCGCGGCTCGGTCTGGCATACGGCGGTCGAACACGGCCTTGCCCCGATCGCCGCCGGACTGATCCTTTCCGGCGGGATCGCCGTGTTGCGGGTTTCGCCCGGTGGCCCCGCAGTGTGGCTCGCTGCAGCGGTTTCGACCGCCCTGATCTTGTGCCGGCCGCTCCTTCATCCGCTGGTGTTGTTCTTTTCCGGCGGCGCGTTGTTCGGCCTCGCCGAGGCGCTCGGGTTGTGGTGACCAGCCGGGACATGCGGTGAGTTACCGAAAAGCGATCGCCAGCCCTTCGGCGAAGACGGCGTCGAGCGCTTCGGCAAGGTCGAAAGCGGGATCCTGAACGGTCGCTGTCGCCGCCGCTTCAGCAAGCGTGAGCCCGTCGGCTAGCGCCGTTCGGAAGGCGAAGGCGCCGGGGTCGAGCCGCCTCCAGGCGACGGCGTCGCCGGCCCGGCGGATCTCGATGCAGGCACCGCCGCTCGCGAGATCGACCGTCGGCACCTCGCTCTGTTGGTTCGCCTGCCAGATCGCGTCGATCGGCCGCTCGGAGGCGAAATACCGCACCGACGGCTGAAAACATAGCGAAATGCAGGGGACCTTTTCCGGCGGGACCGCGATGAGCGCCTCTATCGGCAGCGCGGCTACCTCCCGCACCGTCGCAGCCATATTGAGGGCCCATTCAAAGCGGGCAACGTCCGCCAGATAAGGCAAGTCCTTGCACGGCGCAAAGCCGGCGAGGAAATCGGCAAAGTCGACGCCGTACTCGACGAGACAGCGCGAATGCGGCGGGTGTTCGCGCAGGTATTCATGCACCGCGTACGCAAAGAAGCGTTTATCGACAACGCGGCAGACGACCGGGAAAGTGCCTTCCAGGACCGCGCCGAGCGTCGCAAAGGCATGATTGCGATAGATTCGCAATCGCGCCGCCGGGTCGAGGCCGTCGCCGCGGATGGCGGCGACTAGCGCAGCATTGTCGCCGCCAAGTACCGCTCGGCGGAGCTGCAGTTGCAGTTCAAGCAGTGTCGACATGCCGGCAGAGATCGACCAGCTCTTGCGCATGCCGCGCCTCGTCCAAAAGGACGTCTAGCGCAGGAATATTAGTGTCCCATTCGACCAATGTAGCCATGGGGCCGAACCGGCGGAGCGCTCGGGTGTAGAGGTCCCAGACCGGTTGCGCTACCGGAGAGCCGTGGTCATCGATCAGGACATCTACGTCCTCGGCGGCATGATGGCCGGCGAGATGGATCTCGCCGATCACATTCGCCGGCAGCGCGTTCAGATAGGCGACCGGGTCGAACCCGAAATTCCTGGCGCTGACGTAAATGTTGTTGACGTCGCAGAGGATGCCGCAGCCGGTTCGACGGGCGGTTTCGGCCAGGAATTCCGCCTCGGGGATTGTTGAATGGCGAAACCGCAGGTAGGAGGACGGGTTCTCGATCAGCAGCCGTCGCCCGAGCGCCGCCTGCGCCTCGTCGACGTGCCGGCAGAAGAGGTCGAGGCTCTCCTCGGTGTAGGGCAGCGGCAGCAGATCGTTCAGGTAAGCCCCGCCGATCGCGCTCCAAGCGAGGTGCTCGGAGACCAGCATCGGCTCGACCCGCTCGATCAGCGCCTTTAGGCGGCCGAGGTGAAACGGGTCGAGTTCCTCGGCGCTGCCCAGGGACAGAGCAACGCCGTGAACGCTCACGGGGTAATCACGGCGCAATTCGAGAAGCCGGTCCAGCGCCGCCGTCTCGGCCATGTAATTCTCGGCATGCACCTCGAGGAAGCCCAGTCGGGGCCGGGCGGCCGTAATCTCGGCGACATGAGGCGCGCGCAGACCGATTCCCGCACTGCAGTTAGGCAGAGGTGGAGGCTTGCTAGCGATCACGGCTCTGGCCCCGTTTTTGTGGGATGACGAATATCACGACGATATCACGCACGCCATTTCGGGTCGGGAGGTGCGCGACACCGCAGTGCTGCTATGATGGAGCCTAAAACCCCCGGCATCAGTAGAGCCCGCGCGGTGTCCAAAACAGTCGATCGTCTTTTGCGTCAGGCACGTTCGATCCGGCTCGCTGTCTCACGCGCGGACGCTTCGCCGCGGGTTCCGAGAAGGCAAGGCTACAAGCTGGGTTTGCGTGGGGCGCTTACCGCGCTGGTGCTGAGCACTGTGGTCTTGACCGCGTTGCTGATCCATCTCTTCTGGTCAATCGCCGCGCGCCACAATGTCGGCGACGTCGTCGGGCAGCTCAATCGGCAGATCATAGAATCCATACACCACGAGCTGCATGGCGTGCTCGACGATGCGTCTTCGATGGAGGAGGCCGTCCGCTCGATCTTTTTTCAGGGCACGATCAAAGTCACAGACGAAGGAAAGCGAGAATTCGTCTTTCTGTCGCTGTTGCGATCGCAGCCGAGCCTCTCGTGGATATCCCTGGGCTTTCCCGATGGCGGATTTTTTGGAGCCCGCAAAGCCAGCGACACCGAAATCGACATGATCGAGGTCAAATGGGACGCGGCTACGGGAACCGCGCGCCAGCGTACGGATTATTATACGCCGGAGATCGGCGACATTATGTTCAACAATCGCGAGTTCGACGCCAGCACGTACAACGCCACGGCGCAAGCTTGGTACCGCCGCGCAACAGAGAAGAATGCACCGGTGTGGAACCGGGTATCCGAATTTCCCGGCAGCAACCGGCAAGCGATCAGCATCTCGACCCCGCTCGAGGTCAACAACCAATTTGTCGCCGTAATCAATGTCGTCATCGATCTGGCGCGGCTGTCGCAGTTCCTCACGAGCCTCGAGGTCGGCAAGTCCGGGACGGTGGTCGTGCTCGACCGCAACGGCAACATCATGGCATCGCCGGATCCCGGCGCGATTGCGCGGCAACAGAACGGAGAGATGCCGAGCCTTCGCGGATCGAGCGGCGACAATCCGCTGTTGAGGGCGGTCGGCGACTATCTGGGCCGAGGCAACGCGGGTCTCGCCGCCCTCGCCGACACGCGCCAGGTCGACTTCAATTCCCCGCAAGACGGCCGCGATTATTTTTTGACGTTCGCGCCGTTGAGTTTCGACAATTGGGTGGTGGCTACCATCATTCCGGCCGGTGATTTTTTGGCGACGATCGAGCGCAACGCAAAGCTGCTGCTCGCGGTTCTCGGGTTGCTGACGCTCGTCATCGCGTCCTCGGCGATCTTGGCGGCCAACCGGCTGATCGGCGCGCCGCTTCTTCGCATTGTCGGTCAACTGAAGCACATCGAGAGTTTCGAGCTCGACGCGATTACCCGGATGAGTTCGCCGTTACGCGAGCTCGACAATCTTTCCGCCGCGCTGACGCAGATGAGCCGCGGCCTCGCGTCGTTTCAGAAATACATTCCAACGGCGCTCGTTCGCACCCTGGTGGCGCGCGGCATCGAGGCTCGCCCAGGTGGCCGTCAGCAGGTCCTGACCGTCCTCTTTACCGATATTGTGGGCTTCACCGGGCTTTCGGAGCGGCTCGGCGACGCAATCGTGCCGGTGCTCAGCGAGTATTTGGAACTCGCCTCGACGGCAATTTCAACGCGCAACGGAACAATCGACAAGTTCATTGGCGATGCAGTCATGGCGTTCTGGGGCGCACCGACGCCGAACGACCGGCATGCGGTCGATGCTTGTGCCGCCGCGCTCGAATTCCGACGCCGCCTGGGTCAGCACTGCGGCGAGCGCGAAGGAAACGGCCGGGTGCCGCTGCGGATTCGCGTCGGCATCAATACCGGGCGTATGCTGGTCGGCAACATCGGCTCAAATGAGCGGCTGAGCTACACGGTGATCGGCGACGCCGTGAATGTCGCGAGCCGCCTCGAAGCGGTCAATAAACGCTACGGAACCGAAATCCTGGTCGGCGAGGACACGCGCGCAGCGGCGGGCGATGCGATCCTGGTTCGGCGGCTCGATTGGGTCGCCGTCTATGGCCGCACGCAAGGGCTTGCCGTCTACGAGCTGCTCGGCATGGCCGACGGTGGCGCTTTGCAAAGGGCGGAATGGGTCAAAGCCTACGAGGCCGGCCTCGACGCCTATGCGCGCCGCGACTGGGCGGACGCGATCGAGCGGTTCGAGAGCGCGATTGCCAATCGCGGTGACGACCTCCCTTCGCAGATATTCGTCGAGCGCTGTCGAAAGTATCTTGCGTCTCCGCCCCCGGAGGATTGGACTGCGGTGTCGGTCCTCGCCGAAAAGTGATTTGCCGCCCCCGGCAGTGCGCTGCAGAACGGAGGCCGCTTGCGATGGAGATCCGCATGAAACCTTCCGTGCTCATCGCCGCCGCTGTCGCCGCTGCGGCGTCTTTGCCTCTGCCGGCGAATGCCGGACCCGCGCCGGCTCCTCAGTTCAAAGCGGAGAAGTGCTACGGCATCGCCGCTGCCGGCCAGAACGACTGCCAGACCGCGAGCCATTCCTGCGCCGGCGAGGCCAAGATAGCTGCCGAGAGCAATTCGTGGATCTACGTGCCGGCGGGTACTTGCATGAAGATCAACGGCGGGAGCCCGACCCCGAAAGAATCCTGATCGCTCAAACGGCCGCCGCGAGACTGCTCTTCGCCCATGATCCGTTTCGGCCGAGCGATCTGCGACGATCTGCATCAGGCCGAGCGCCGCGAATGGTGGCTCGCCAACGGGCGTGGCGGCTATGCCGCCGGCACGATCGCCGGCAGCCTGACGCGGCGATATCATGGACTGCTGATTGCGCCGGTGGATCCGCCGCTCGGGCGCCGGCTGGTCTGGGCCAAAGCCGACGCGGAACTCGTCGACGGCGAGCGGAGCTGGTCGCTGTTCACCAACCGCTGGAGCGGCGGGACGATCAGTCCGGCCGGTCACGTTCATATCGAGACCTTTCGTCTCGACGGCGGCATTCCGGTGTGGCTCTTTGCCGTGGGGCTCATTCGCGTCGAGGCACGGATCTGGCTCGAACCGGATGCCGATACGACTTATGTCGCCTGGCGGCTCCTACCTTGTCCCGAGCGGGGTATGCGGAAGCTGTCGATGCGCGTTCGGGTCATAGTCAATGACCGCGACCACCACGGACAGACGACAGCCGAAGAGTTCGCCCCAGTGCTGGAGGCCGAGGAGGCTGGCTTGCGGGTATGCCGGCCCAACTTTTCACTGACCTTCCGCGCCTGCGGCGGCGTCATTACGCCGGCTCGGCAGTGGATCGAAAGTTTCGATCTGCCGGTCGAGCGCGAGCGCGGTCTGTCCGACCGGGACAACCATCTGCAGGTGGGGGAAGCTCGGCTCGATTTGGCTCCCGGTAAGTGGGTCGGCGTTGTCGGCAGCCTGGAGGGCGATCCGTCCCCCGATTTCGAAGCGGCGCTGGAACGCCGGCGAAATTGGCAGCAAGGCGTGCTCGACCGGGCCGCCCGGCATGTCCCCGAAATGGCGGCGCCGCCCGACTGGATCGCGCAGCTGCTGCTCGCCGCTGAAAGCTTTATCTTCAGCCGGCGGCTGCCTGGCCAGCCCGACGGCAAATCGGTAATTGCCGGTTACCCCTGGTTCGGCGACTGGGGCCGCGACACGATGATCTGCCTGCCGGGTCTGACGCTCGCCACCGGCAAGCAGGAATGGGCGCGCGACATCCTGCCGACCTTCGCGCGGTTCGTCGACCGAGGCATGCTGCCCAATGTCTTTCCGGGTGCCGGCGACAAGCCCGACTACAATACCGCCGACGCCACCCTATGGTTTTTCGAAGCCTGGCGTGCCTATGTCGAGGCGAGCGGCGACCGCGAAAACCTCGCCCAGGCCTTTCCGGTTCTCGCCGACATCGTCGACTGGCATCTCAAGGGCACGCGCTACGGCATTCGCGTGGACCCTGATGACGGCCTGCTCAGCGCCGGCGAACCTGGAGTGCAGCTCACCTGGATGGATGCCAAAGTCGACGACTGGGTCGTGACCCCGCGCATCGGCAAACCGGTCGAGATCAACGCGCTGTGGTACAACGCGCTGTGCATCATGGCCGGCTTTGCCGAGATGCTCGGCCGGCCTGCAGATGGGTATCGCAACCTTGCCGAGCGGGCTCGTATCAGCTTTGCTCGCTTCGCCGACGAGCGGACCGGCGGGCTCTACGACGTGATCGACGGTCCCGCCGGCAATGACGGCTCGATCCGGCCGAACCAGATCCTGGCAGTCAGCCTGCCGCACTCGCCACTAGCGCCGGATCCGCAGAAACGCATCGTCGCGCTGTGCGGCGACCGGTTGCTGACTTCCTACGGGCTGCGTTCGCTTGCGGCGAGTGACCCCGACTACCAGCCGCACTATACCGGCGACCCGCGGCACCGCGACGGCGCCTATCATCAAGGGACGGTGTGGGCCTGGCTGCTCGGCCATTACGCGTTGGCGGAATACCGCGTGCGCGGCGATGCCGATTTGGCGCTGCAGCGTCTCGGCGCCATGCGGGATCACCTGTTCGATGCCGGGCTGGGAACCATCAGCGAAATCTTCGAAGCGGAGCCGCCGCACCTTCCGCGCGGGGCGCCATCCCAGGCCTGGTCGGTCGCGTGCGTCATCGAGGCGTGGTGGCGATTGCAACGCGCGCTTACCGCATCGAAACGATAACAGATCGAGATTTCGATCGAGGAGCGAACGCATTAAGTTTGAAAAGGAGTCGACTGAGAGGTCCATCCGATGAACCACAACCCGATTTCCGACGCGGTCCAGTTTCTGCTGCAGCCGGCTTGGACGACGGCGATTTTTTGGCTTCTCCTGCTCGGCAGCATCGCCGTAGCGATCCATGTCTATCGCACCATGCCGACGCAGCGCACGATCGAGCATGTAAGCAACTGGGCCTTTCGGTTGCTGATCGGCTGCTTGTGGTGGGAGCAGACCTTGTGGAAATTGCCGCCGTTCTATACCGACCATCCGGGGCAACCTTTCGGCCAGACCGGTCTTGCCTATTGGATGGAGTTGATGGGGAGGTCCGCCGCGATCCCCTTGCAGGCCGACTTCGTCAACAATATCGTATTGCCGCATTTTTATCTGTTCGCACCCATGGTCTACGCGGCAGAGGTGCTAACGGCGGTATCACTGATTTTGGGGATTTTCGTACGCTTCTGGGGATTGATCGGCGCGCTGCAGATCCTCAATCTGTGGCTCGGGCTCTACAATGCCGAGGGGGAGTGGCCCTGGACCTATTTCTTTCTCCTGGTGCTCCAGCTGATCTTTGCCCTCCACCATTACGGCCGCAGCCTCGGCCTCGACGCGCTGATCGTCGAGCGGTGGAAAGGGCGCCGGAACCTGATCGGAATCCTGGCGGCCGAAGCGACTTGAGATGACCCGGCCCGGTGCATCGGCGGTCCGGCCTGCCCGGTGCCGATGATGATAGCATCGTAGGCCGGCTGCCGCTGCGTCCGCTGTTGCCATGCATGCCCCCTAAACACCTTTGGTCATCGGAAAGCGGAGATATTAGCCTGAGGCCCCGCTCGAAAGGGAGCTGAGCCGATGGCAGAAGGTGTGCGCAGGACATTTTGCAGCGCCGAGGCGCTGCGCCTCGAGGAAATCAGGCACGGCAAACATTGGCGGCGCTGGGGACCGTATCTCAGCGAGCGGCAGTGGGGAACGGTGCGCGAAGATTACAGCGAGCATGGCACGGCCTGGGAATATTTTTCGCATGATCAGGCGCGCAGCCGGGCCTATCGCTGGGGCGAGGACGGGATCGGCGGCTTTGGCGACGACCAGCTGCTGCTCTGCCTCGGCTTGGCATTGTGGAACGGCCGCGACCCGATCCTGAAGGAGCGGCTGTTCGGGCTCACCAATTCCGAAGGCAACCACGGCGAGGACGTCAAGGAACTCTATTATTACCTCGACGGCACGCCTACCCATTCTTACATGCGGATGCTCTACAAGTATCCGCAAGCCGCTTTCCCTTATACTCAACTCGTAGAAGAGAACCGCCGCCGCGGCCGGGCAGACCCTGAGTTCGAGCTGATCGACACCGGCGTATTTGCCGATAAGCGTTATTTTGATGTCGAGATCGAATACGCAAAGGCCGATGTCGACGACATCCTGATCCAGTTTACGATCCACAACCGTGCGGCTGAGGCGGGTATGTTGCACGTGCTGCCGCAGCTCTGGGCGCGCAATACCTGGTCGTGGAGACCCGATTCGATGCGGCCGCAGCTCGTCGCGCGCCAGGATCATTCGATCTCGATCGATCGCCCGGGGCTGCCGCAGATGCGGCTTCACTGCGACGGCCGTCCGGAATTTCTATTCTGTCAGAACGAGACAAATATCAGGCGTCTGCACGGGATCGACGCACCCGGCCACCACTTCAAGGATGGCATCAACGATTATGTCGTGAACGGCGATACAGAGGCCGTGAACCCGGATCCTCGGGGCACCAAAGTCGCGGTGCATCATCGGCTGAGTCTGCCGCCTGGAGGAAGCGGCCGGTTGCGTGCACGGTTGACCCCTGCCGACCACGCTTCCGATCTCGACGATTTTGACCGCGTATTCGACCAGCGCCGAGCAGAAGCCGACGAATTCTACTCGGAATTGCAGCAGGACATCGCCGACCCCGATGCGCGGGTCGTACAGCGCCAGGCGCTCGCCGGCTTACTGTGGTCAAAGCAATTCTACTACTTCGATATTCCCGAATGGCTGAACGGCGATCCGCTGCAACCTTCACCACCAGTGGCGCGGCGGCACGGCCGCAATTCGGACTGGCCGCATTTGAACAACGCCGACATCATCGTGATGCCGGACAAGTGGGAATACCCATGGTACGCCGCCTGGGACCTCGCCTTTCACGCCGTCTCCCTGGCACTGATCGATCCGAGCTTCGCCAAGAACCAGCTGCTGCTGCTAACGCGCGACTGGTACATGCACCCCAATGGCCAATTGCCCGCCTATGAATGGGCGTTCGGCGACGTCAATCCGCCGGTACACGCCTGGGCGGCATGGCGCGTCTACGAAATCGACCGCGAGCACCGCGGCGGCGAGGGCGATTGGGATTTTCTCGAACGTGTATTCCACAAGCTCATGCTCAATTTCACCTGGTGGGTAAACCGCAAGGACGTAGAGGGCAGGAACATCTTCCAAGGCGGATTTCTGGGGCTCGACAATATCGGCATATTCGACCGGAACGCAGCGCTGCCGAACGGCGGCTACATGAACCAGGCGGACGGCACCGCCTGGATGGCGATGTACACGCTGAACTTGATGCGCATTGCGCTCGAGCTGGCGCTCACCGATCACGTCTACGAAGACATCGCTTCCAAATTTTTCGAACACTTTCTCTACATTGCCGAGGCCATGACCAATATCGGCGGCAACGGGATCGGATTGTGGGATGATGAGGACGAATTCTATTACGATGTGCTGCACCTGCCCGACGGCGAGCGGATCCCATTGCGCGTGCGCTCGCTGGTCGGGCTGATACCGCTCTTTGCCGTCGAGGTGCTCGACGCCTCGGTCTTCACTCGACTGCCAAGGTTCAGCGCCCGGGCGCATTGGTTTCTCGAGCACCGGCCGCATCTCGCGCGGCTGGTGTCGCGCTGGCATGACGCAAGCACCGGCGAGCGGCATCTGCTGTCGCTGCTGCGCGGCCACCGCATGAAACGCTTGCTCAACCGGATGCTCGACGAGACGGCGTTTCTGTCCGATTTCGGCGTCCGTTCGATGTCCAAATTTTATGGAGAACATCCCTATGTGTTCGAACGTGCCGGCCACCGGTTCAGCATCGGCTATGTGCCGGGAGACTCGGCTACGGAGGTGTTCGGCGGCAACTCGAACTGGCGCGGTCCGATCTGGATGCCGGTGAATTTTCTGCTCATCGAGTCGCTCTACAGATTTCACAGCTATTACGGCGACGATTTCAGGATCGAGTGTCCGGTCGGCTCCGGCACGATGCTGCATCTGGGCGAAGTCGCGGCCGAGCTGTCGCGCCGGCTGTGCCGCATTTTTCTGCGCGGACCGGATGGAGAACGACCCGTTTTCGGCGACTCGCCAATCGAGCAGAAGGACCCGCATTTCCGCGACAATGTGCTGTTCTACGAATTCTTTCACGGCGATACCGGCCGCGGTCTCGGCGCCTCGCACCAGACCGGCTGGACTGCGCTGGTCGCACTGCTGCTGCGCTCTTATTCCAAGGGAGCGACGGCTCGGCAGACGGCGCCGGGGGCCATTGCAGAGGCTGCGCTGGCCGATAAGTGATGTTCTTGCCGCACCGGAGTTTTGAGGAACGCGTGCCAAAGGAGGCACCGCGACAATCCGCGGAGAAGTTTCGGCGAAACCGGGTCGTGCCGATCCCCAACCTGAAGGCCAGGCCACCTACGAAATGGCTAATTTGCGGCCCGAGCGCACCGGGCTGCCGTTCGTCGCGTTCATTTCGCAAAAAAAGCGAAGCAAGGCACGATGTCCGGGTCAAACTCGCCCGCGCTCCGAGGGTCCGACCTTCCGAGATGGTCGCTGTCACTCTCTGCCCCTCGGTCCCGGTAGTAAGAGGCAAACTCGATCCGCACGATTGGGCGCTTCTGCGGCAATGGATCGACATCAAAGAGCAAGTCCTGATTGTTTATTGGAAAGCTGTTCTTGGATACACCGAAGACGCATTGAATGTCCTAAGGCCTATCCAGGCAGCGCCCGACTGAAAGGCCGGGTCCGCCGCGGGCCTCTCGACATCGCGCACGGGATTCCGACCTTTATCGGCGATGACATCGAACGCTGCGCGACGCGGCCCTTTCCACATGCGCTGCAAGCGTTGCCATAAGCAAACTGGACCCTTGAAAGTAGTACTGATACCCCGTACCTAAATGGACAATGACGCTCTCGAATGGGATAACGCCAAGGCCGCAGAAAATTGGCGTCGACACGGTGCGACCTTCCAGCAAGGCGCCAAGGCGCTACGCGACCCATTCGCGGTCGAATGGATCGACGATCGCGAGGATTACGGCGAGGAGCGTATCAACCTGCTTGGAATGTGCGAAGGCGTAATTCTCCACGTCACCTACACGCAGCGCAGCGAACGAACGCGGATAATCTCGGCCCGGAGAGCAACGAGACATGAGCAAGACCACTACTATCGCGAAAATGCGCCCTAACGGTTCACTCGTCGAAGTGATGGCCGATGACAGTGAGAGGCCTATCTCCGATATCCCGATGCGCCCGATGACCCCGGAAGAGGTCGAGGAAGCCGCGCGCGCAGACCCCGACGCGCGGCCGATGACGGCGGAACAGTTCGCGAAGGTGCGCCGGGTGCCCCGCATCAAGACACTCCGCCGCGCGCTGGGCCTCACCCAGGAAGAATTCGCTGCCCGCTACCGCATCCCGCTCGGCACCTTGCGCGATTGGGAGCAAGGCCGCTCGGAACCCGACCAGCCCGCCCGTGCTTATCTCACCGTCATTGCCCACGATCCAGAAGGCGTGCGGCGAGCACTGGAGAGCGGGCCAAGATAATGCGCTCCGGCGCACAGGTGAACCGAGGTCGGCACCGCTGAGCGCTCCTCCGTCAACCACTTTGGAAGCTCTCCGATGAACGCGCCCCGGTGCGCTCGCTGACCGTGATCCGGCGCTGTGTTCACTCGGAAAGCCAACTCTTTTCCTTATCGTCGGCGAACAGGAAGAGACTAGGGTCTGACAGAGCCTGATTACGACGGCGAGCCTGTAATCACCTTCAGTAAAGCCTCCATCTGCCACCCGTCGTCGAAGCGACGTAAACTCGTTTGGCGTCAGCAAATCTCAGTACCAGATAAGCCCCTTATTTATACGCGCAGAGTGCGGCCCTTTACTAGAAATTCGAGATCCTACCCGCGTTTATCTTGCTGGGCGATCCCTCGAAGGAGGGCTGGAGTTTTCTCGTACACATTCAATCGCAGCGGCTTCGATACGGGCATTGTGGGCTGTATCCGGCGACGCAGGCCGCCGAATGATCGAGAGTTAGTGTCAACGCTCAGAGGACCGATCCTTCAAAATCGACCCTTCGGCGCCCTTTAGACGTGCAAGGATCGTTTCGCCATCAACATCATCCCAAGGAACTGCCGAACGCTGAACCAACCCGCCCCAATTTTTCAGATCAGGATGCTTTCTGCAGCGGTTGAGATCGCTTTTTATTTCGTGAACTGAAATTCCCTGATTTGGCGGAAACCCTATAATCCGTTCTACTTCTACACACTCAGGAAACCTTCCGTGGGTAGGGTTGTGATAGTGCCGTTTCGTTACTACCGATATCGCAAAAATCGTTGCTGCCGGGACATGTAACTGATAATGCGGTCACCGATTTGTATTCGTTTGACCGACTTCAGCCGCCCCGAAGGAAACCCAAATGGGTGTGGCTTACTCAGGTCATATGTCCGTTCAGCTTCCTCGTATACCTTCGGCGCTACGACACTAAACCAATAGGTCATTCTCGAGATCCCTGGCTAGAGCGCCCCTTCGGTCCGCTTCGTCATAGAGTTTATATACGCCGACACGCGCCGGTGTCCGCCGGCTGCGTAAAATCACGCCGCGAGACGGTGCTTGCGGATCAGTGACAGTATCTCGCCGGCGGCTTGGGGGATGTTGGTGCCGGGGCCGTAGATGGCGTCGACCCCGGCTTTTTTGAGGAAATCGTAGTCCTTGGGCGGGATGACGCCGCCGCAGACGACGAGGATGTCGCCGGCGCCTTCGCGCTTCAATGCTTCGACCAGGGCGGGGACCAGGGTCTTGTGGCCGGCGGCCTGGGTCGACACGCCGACGATGTGGACGTCGTTCTCGACGGCCTGGCGCGCGGCCTCTTCGGGGGTCTGGAACAAGGGGCCGATATCGACGTCGAAACCGATATCGGCGAAGGCGGTGGCGATGACCTTGGCGCCGCGGTCGTGGCCGTCCTGGCCGAGCTTGGCGACCAGCATGCGCGGCCGCCGGCCCTCCTCGCGGGCGAAACCCTCGATCTCGCGCTGGACGCGGCGAAAGCCTTCGTCATCCCGGTATTGCCCGCCATAGACGCCGCTCACCGAGCGGATCTGGGCGCGGTGGCGGGTAAACACTTTTTCGAGCGCGTCGGAGATCTCGCCGACCGTCGCCCGCGCGCGGGTCGCCTCGATCGCCAATGCGAGCAGATTGCCCTTGCCATTCTTCGCCGCCTTGGTCAGCGCAGCGAGCGCGGCATCCACCCGGCCCTTGTCGCGCAAGCGGCGGATCCGCTCGAGCCGCGCGATCTGCCGGTCGCGCACCGCGGCGTTGTCGACGTCGAGCAATTCGACCGAGGCCGCCTCGGCCGAGCGGTATTTGTTGACCCCGACGATCGACTCCTCGCCGCGGTCGATGCGCGCCTGCCGGCGCGCGGCGGATTCCTCGATGCGCAATTTGGGCATGCCGGCCTCGACCGCCTTGGTCATGCCGCCCATCGCCTCGACCTCGTCGATCAGCGCCATTGCGGCCGCGGCAATCGAGTGCGTCAGGCTCTCGACGTAATAGCTGCCGCCGAGCGGATCGACCACATGCGGAATGCCGGTCTCCTCGGCGAGGATCAGCTGGGTGTTGCGGGCGATCCGCGCCGAGGAGGGGGTCGGCAAGGCCAGCGCCTCGTCGAACGAGTTGGTGTGCAGCGACTGGGTGCCGCCGAGCACCGCGGCCAACGCCTCGATCGTCGTGCGGATGATGTTGTTGTGCGGGTCCTGCTCGGTGAGGCTGACGCCCGAGGTCTGGCAATGCGTGCGCAGGGCCAGGCTCGCCGGGTTTTGGGGCGCGAACTGCCGCATCAGCTGCGCCCACAGCAGCCGCGCGGCGCGCAGTTTCGCGATCTCCATGAAGAAGTTCATGCCGATGCCGAAGAAGAACGACAGCCGCGGCGCGAAATCGTCGATCGCGAGCCCTCGGGACAAGGCCGCGCGCACGTATTCGAGCCCGTCGGCCAGAGTGAAGGCGAGCTCCTGCACCGAGGTCGCGCCGGCTTCCTCCATGTGATAGCCGGAGATCGAGATCGAGTTGAACTTCGGCATGTGCCGGGCGGTGTATTCGATGATGTCGGCGACGATCCGCATCGACGGCCCGGGCGGGTAGATATAGGTGTTGCGGACCATGAACTCCTTGAGGATGTCGTTCTGGATCGTGCCGCTCAGCTTCTCCTGCGGCACGCCCTGCTCCTCGGCGGCGACGATGTAGCCGGCCAGCACCGGCAATACCGCGCCGTTCATCGTCATCGACACGCTCATCCTGTCGAGCGGGATGCCGTCGAACAGGATCTTCATGTCCTCGACCGAGTCGATCGCCACGCCGGCCTTGCCGACATCGCCGACGACGCGCGGATGGTCGCTGTCGTAGCCGCGGTGGGTCGCCAGATCGAAGGCGATCGACAGCCCCATCTGGCCGGCCGCGAGATTATCGCGGTAGAAGCGGTTCGATTCCTCGGCGGTCGAAAAGCCGGAATATTGCCGGATCGTCCACGGCCGGTTGGCGTACATCGTGGCCCGCGGCCCGCGCAGATAAGGCGGAAACCCCGGCATCATTTCGCGCAGCGGCACCCCGGCGTGCTCGATCCCCTCGAGGTCCGCGGCGGTATAGAGCGGCTTGACTAGGATGCCCTCCGGTGTTGTCCAGTCGAGGCTGGCGGCGGGTTTGCCGCGCAATTCGGTGCGCGCCAGCTGCGCCCAGTCATCGAGGGTCTTTGCCGGAAATGGGCCGTCCTCTGCCATCGTCTTCTCCCCGCAGCGGATGAAGACTATATGGGCGCCGGCGCTTTCTCGTCCATGACAGCTGTTCCGCGCAAGGTGTGCCGGAGAACAATCGCGGCGGTCAGCAGCAGAACGGCTCCGGCCTGATGCGCCGCGGCGAGCGGGATCGGCACGACCAGCAGCAAGGTCGAGATGCCGAGTGCCACCTGCAACACCGCGACTGCCAGCAGCGCATGCAGTGCTTTGCGTGCCGGTTTCGGCAGGTTCGCCCGCAGCCCGGCCGCCCACAGCAGGAAGACAGCGCCTGAGGTCGTGACGGCAAGCACCCGGTGGTCGAACTGCACGGCCGCGATGTTCTCGAACCAGTTCAGCCATAAGGGCTGGAGCTGGGCGTAGCCGGCCGGCACGAGCCTGCCGTCCATCAGCGGAAAGGTGTTGTAGGTCAGCCCGGCGCGCGTCCCGGCGACAAAGCCGCCGGCAAGGATCGTCAGCGCGACCAGCGCGAGCACGGCTTCGCTAGCCCGCCGCCAGCCAGGACGCGCATCCGGAAACGGAGAACCGCGGACGATGCCGAGCGCCGTCCAGAGGATCGCGGCATAGATCGCAAGAGCGAGAGCGAGGTGGGCGACGAGGCGGTATTGGCTGACCTCGACCCGGTCGGCAAGGCCGCTTTCGACCATGTACCAGCCGAGCGCGCCCTGCAGAAACCCGAGCAGCAGGATGCCGGCGAGCGGCGGCGCGAGGCGCCGCGGCAACCGTCGCCGCGCCAGAAACCAGATGAACGGCACGGCAAACGCCACGCCGATCAGCCGACCCAATAGCCGGTGGAAGTATTCCCAATAATAGATGCTTTTGAACCCGTCCAAGCTCATTGCGAAATGAATGGCCCGGTATTCGGGGATCTGCTGGTACCTCGCGAATTCCGCGGCCCAGTCGGCGGCCGACAGCGGCGGCATGATGCCGATGACCGGCTTCCATTCGGTGATCGACAGCCCTGAAAGAGTGAGCCGCGTAATGCCGCCGACCACGACCATCAGAAAGATCAATCCGCAGCAGAAGAAGAGCCACGCCGCCACCGGACGCAGGCCCGCCTCTGCTGCGGTTGTTGGCGCCACTCCCGAATTCGTAGTGTTGACTCCCGAGAACGCCAAAGTCCAATCCTCATACCTACTCCGCGGCGCCGCGGCGGTGCGAGAAGCCCTGCTCCTGGCTGGTGATGAACTCGAGCAAAGCGGCGCGGCCGTCTTCGGTCTGGCGGCGGGCGCGCAGGATCGCGTCGCCGATCTGCGCCGGGTCCTCGACCCGTTCGCTCCAGCCGCCGAGGTCGCGTGCGATGTTGGCGTAATTGCCGCCGAGGTCGCGCGCCCGGTAGCGCTCGTGCGACAGCGCCATCGCATGCGTCTCGATCGCCATCGTCGAATTGTTGAGCACGATCGTCAGGATCGGAATGCCGCACCGCGCCGCGGTCTCGAAATCGAGGCCGGTCATCCCGAACGCTGCGTCGCCCATGAAGTTGACGCAGAATTTGTCGGGTGCGGCGACCTTGGCGCCGATCGCGAGGCCAAGCCCGGTGCCGAGCTGGTGCGACTTGCCCCAACCGAGGTAGCCGCGCGGCCGGGTCGCCCGATAGAACGGGTTCAGCTGCTCGCGCGGGCTGCCCGAAATCGTGGGTAACGATCGCCTCCGCCGGATTGATGACCCGCATGAACTCGGAGATCACCCGGTAGGGGTTGATCGGCCGCTCGTCAGAACGGAGCTTTGCTTGCCAGCGGGCCAGCCACTCCTCGCGCTTGCCCGCGATCTCCCGAGCGACCGCATCCGGACGCGTCTTGCCGTTCAGCCGATCGCCGACCGCCTCGATCAATTGGCCGAGCACGAGCTTGGCGTCGCCGAGAATCCCGAGATCGGCGGCGAAGGCCTTGTGCAGATCGCGCGTGTCGTTGGTCGCGTGAATGATCTTTTTGCCGGGCGGCAATGCGGGGGTGGCGATGCCATGCTTGGTAAAGCTGCAGCCGACTCCCAGCACCAGATCCGATTTGTGCAGGAAATGCCGCCCGTGCCCGGTAAAGGTGCCGCCGCCCGGCCCGAGCGCCAGGGCGTGGTCCTCCGGAAAGGCGCTCTTGCCGTCGAAAGTCGTCATGACAGGCGCCTGCAGCAGCTCGGCCAGCTGCCGCAATTGCTCGGTGGCTTCGGCGTAGAAGATGCCCTGCCCGGCGAGGATCATCGGGCAGGAGGCGTCGAGCAGCATGCGCGCCGCCTCGTCGATGTCGCGCTCGTCGCCGGCCGATCGGGTGATCGGAACCGGCCGATACTCGTTCGGATCGACACTCACGTCGAGGCTGTGGACATCCGCCGGCACTTCCACCATCACCGGGCCCTGCCGGCCGTTCTTCGCTTGGGCAAAGGCGCGCCGCATGACGTTCGCGATCTGCTCGGGCAGGATCACTTCTTCGACCGATTTGGTGATCGCGGCATAGGAACGGCTCGATTTGAACATCGGGAACAATTGCGCGGTCTCGCGCGGGTGACCGAGCGGCAGGAACACCACCGGGCTCGAATCCGAAAAGGCCGTCGCGACGCCGGCGAAGGCATTCTCCGCGCCCGGCCCGTATTGCATCGCGAACACCCCCGGCGGGCGGCCATTGGAGACGCGGGCGAACCCGTCCGCCATATGGACGCCGACCCGCTCCTGGCGGCAGATGACCGGCTTGATGCCGACCGCCGCGGCGGCCTCGATGATCGGGGTGGTCGGGAAGCAGAAGAGCGTCGAGATGCCCTCCCGCTTCAGGATCTCGGCAATCACGTCCATGACGAGCATCGATGGTTCCTCCCAACTTCGTTCAGGTGGATAGCGGAGTGCGCTGGCAGACAACCGAAATTTAGCTTCAGCGCGGCGTCAATGCCAACCGGAGGCTGCGGGGCTGGCTGATATCGCTGTTATTTTGACCAGAAAAGCAACAGAGGAGCTAGGGTCGGCCGCAGTCTCCCTCGGGTTTGGGTCGGCGGAGGAGTAGAATAACAGCGGAAATCCTGGCTGATCCTGGCTGTTTTCGCCGCTGTAAACAAATGCCGCGGAGATGCCCGCGCGTGTGTTTGGAGATTCGCACACCCCAAACATTGCCAGGCCATTGTGGCGATTTTCGGGTCCTTCGACAGATCTGCTAAACTGGACCTCGACGCCACGGACATCGCCGCAACGGTGCAGAGCGGGGTCGTCACGCTCGCGGTTTTCCGCGCACGCCATCAATCTCACACAGGAGGTCGCAAACGATCAGGTTGTGGCTGGTCGGCTATGCGCTGATCTTCGGCTGGATCCTTGTGGCACTCGCCGGCCGGCTGCAGAGACGATAACGACCATCCCCGCGACCGCGTGATCGCTCATTCGATCCGTACCTTGTCCAGCCCCGGCGTTTCGAATGGATAGGTCAAGTCCAGTGCTTCGAGGGTGCTGCGGACAATGCGTGCGACAATCGCGTTGCGGTACCATTTACGGTCTGCCGGAACGATGAACCAGGGCGCCCATTGGGTGCTGCAGCGTGCAAGGGCAGTCTCGTAAGCAGTTGTTCTGCCTTACGATGCCGCTTGCCAAGCAGCGGCGCCGGACCAATTCTTGCTCGAATTCCTGGAGAGCACGTACGCGGCCGCCGCGGATCTCGGCCATTGGGATCGCGCCGCCCTCGAGCGCTGAGCGGCCGGGTTCTTGGCGCCGCCCCAGGCGGTGACCGGGAGTTGACAACAGTCGGTTCGGCTGCTGTATGCCGGCTCATGAAGGTGCGGTGGGTCGGGCTCTGGTTTCTGGCCGCGGCGATTGCGGCGTCGCCCGCCGGCGGCGAAGAACCGCGGCTCAATGTCTACAACTGGTCGGATTACATCGCGCCGGACACGATCCCGAAATTCGAGGCCGAGACCGGGATCAGGGTTACCTACGACGTCTATGACGGGAACGAGGTGCTCGAGGCGAAACTGCTGTCCGGCCGGTCCGGTTACGATGTCGTGGTGCCGTCGGCGAGCCCGTTCATGGCGCGCCAGATCGCGGCCGGGGTCTACCGGGTGCTCGACAAATCCAAGCTCCCCGGCTGGCGGAACCTCGATCCCCATATCCTTAAGCTGGTCAGCGCCGCCGACCCCGGCAACGAGCACGGCTCGCCTTATCTGTGGAGCGACACCGGGATCGGCTACAATGAAACGCAAGTGCTCGCCGCATTGGGCGAGGCCGCGCCGGTGGACAGCCTCGCGCTGATTTTCGATCCGGCGAGCGCCGAGAAGCTCGCCCCGTGCGGGATCTCGGTGCTCGACACGCCGCAGGAGGTGTTTCCGGCGGCGCTCGCCTATTTGGGGCTCGACCCCAAGAGCCGCGATCTCCGGGACCTCGACAAGGCCCTTGCCGTTCTCGAGAAAATTCGCCCCTACATCCGTAAATTTCACTCCTCGCAGTACATCAACGACCTCGCGGGGGGCGATCTGTGCGTCGCGCTCGGATATTCGGGCGATGTGATCCAGGCCCGCAACCGGGCGCGCGAGGCTGGCAACAAGGTCGAGATCGCCTTTCGCGTGCCGAAGGAGGGGGCGATGATGTCGGTCGACATGCTGGGGATCCCGGCCGACGCGCCGCATCCCGAAAATGCGCTGCGCTTTATCGATTACCTGCTGCGCCCGGCGGTCATCGCCGATGTCACCAATGCCGTCTGGTATCCGAACCCGAATTTGCCCGCGACGCCGCTAGTCAAGCCGGAGATCCGCAATGACCCCGCGGTCTACCCGCCCGAGGAGATTCGCCGCCGGCTCTACGTCGATTTCCCGGCGTCTGCCGCCTACGAGCGGGCCCGCACCCGCGCCTGGACCCGCCTCAAATCCGGCCGCTGACTCCCCAAATAGCCAATGAAGTGCTGTATTGCCGTCGTGCGTGCTTCGAGTCGCGCCCATGGGCGTCCCTCAGCATGAGGATGTTGTTAATGGCATTAAGGAAAACTCCTCGCCCTGAGGAGGCCGCGACGCGGCCGTCTCGAAGGGCCCGCGACGCTCATCCAGTAGATCACTGAGATGGCGCTGCTGGAAATTGCCGGGGCTTCGAAGCGTTTTGGCGCGACTGCGGCAGTCGATGATGTATCGCTGAGCGTCGAGCGCGGCGCCTTTTATGCGCTGCTCGGGCCGTCGGGCTGCGGTAAGACGACATTGCTGCGGATGATTGCGGGGTTCGAGACGCCCGACAGCGGCCGCATTGTCATTGACGGGATCGACGTCACCGGGCTGCCGCCTTATGCGCGGCCGGTCAACATGATGTTTCAGTCCTATGCGCTGTTCCCGCATATGAATGTCTCAGGCAATATCGCCTTCGGGCTGCGCCAGGAGCCGATGGACCGCCGGCGTATCGCAGCCCGGGTCGGGGAGATGCTGGCATTGGTGCAAATGGTCGGCTACGCGCGGCGCCGCCCGCACGAGTTGTCCGGTGGTCAGCGCCAGCGCGTCGCGTTGGCGCGGGCACTGGCAAAAATGCCCAAATTGCTGTTGCTCGACGAGCCGTTGGCGGCGCTCGACCACAAGCTGCGGGCCGAAACGCGGCTCGAGCTGGTCGGCATCCAGGAACGGATCGGGATCACCTTCCTGGTCGTCACGCACGACCAGGAAGAGGCGCTGAGCATGGCCACCTGCGTTGCCGTGATGGACCGGGGGCGTCTCGTCCAAACCGGCGCCCCGGCCCAGATCTACGAGCGGCCTGCCTCGCGCTTCGTCGCCAATTTTGTCGGCGAAGTGAACCTGTTCGAAGGCGTGTTGACCCGCGGGTTCAGCAGCCTCGCGCTCGCCGTAGCGGGCTTCCCTGAGCCGATCCCGTTGCCCTCAGGCGTACGGTTGCCCGAAGGCGCTGCGGCGGCCCTGGCGGTGCGCCCGGAGAAGCTGGTGCTGTCTCGTGTGCCGGCCGCCGGGTTTGCGATTGCCGCGACTGTGTCGTCGATCGGCTATTTGGGCGGTGGCTCGATGGTACATCTGACGACGGAGCAGCAAAAGGCGCTCAAGGCCTATCTGCCTGGCGCCGCGGCGGGTTCCTTTGGCCGCGGCACGCCGGTATGGGCGACCTGGCCACCCGATGAGGGCGTGGTCCTCACGCAATGACTGGTTTGGGATGGACCGGCCGTCTGACGCTAATCGCTGTGCCGTTTCTTTGGCTGACGCTGTTTTTCCTGCTGCCGCTGCTGATCGTCGTCAAAATCAGCCTGGCCGAGAGCACGATCGGGATACCGCCCTATACGCCGCTCTTCGTCAATCGCGGCGGCAGTCTCGAATTTCGGGCGACAATCGCGAATTTTGCGCTGATCGCCGGCGACGGCCTCTATCTGCGCGCCTATCTAGGCTCGCTCGGCAATGCGGCACTGGCGACCGCGCTCTGTCTTCTGATCGGCTATCCGATCGCCTATGCGATTGCCCGCTCGCCAGGGGCGCAGCGGCAAATGCTGCTGTTCCTCGTCATGCTGCCGTTCTGGACGAGCTTTCTGATCCGCGTCTATGCCTGGATCGCGATCCTCGAGCCTAACGGATTGGTGAACCAGTGTCTGATCGCACTGAGTTTGATCGCCACACCACTGCCGCTCCTCAATAACCAATTCTCTGTCGAGCTCGGCCTCGTCTATTCGTATCTGCCGTTTATGATCCTGCCGCTCTACGGCAGCTTGTCCAGGCTCGACCGGAGCCTCATAGAAGCAGCCGCCGACCTCGGCGCCCGTCCGCTGCGGACCTTCCTCGGCGTGACCTTGCCGTTGACGTTGCCGGGGATCGCCGCGGGCTCGCTCCTCGTGCTGATCCCGGCAATCGGCGAGTTCGTCATTCCCGACCTGCTGGGCGGGCCCGATACCTTGATGATCGGCAAGGTATTGTGGGACGAATTCTTCAACAACCGCGATTGGCCGGTCGCCGCCTCAGTCGCAGTGGTGCTGGTCGCGGCATTGGCGGTCCCGCTTCTCGCGGCACAGCGGTTTCTCGAACGGGGGCATGCCGCGTGATGCCACCCCGGACAGCAGGCTGGTTCGGGCTCGCAGCACTGACGCTGGGCTTTGGCTTCTTGTATGCGCCAATCGTGCTCCTGGTCCTCTATTCGTTCAATGCGTCGCGGTTGGTGACGGTCTGGGCCGGGTTCTCGACCCATTGGTATGGTGCGCTATTCCATGACGAAGCATTCGGCACCGCGGCGCTGACGAGCCTCGAAGTCGCGACGATGGCCGCCACCCTTTCCCTCGCGCTCGGCACTTGTGCCGGCTTCAGCATGGCGCGGTTTGCGCGCTTTCCCGGGCGGCTCGTGTTCGGGTTCGCGTTGCTCGCGCCGCTGGTGGTGCCCGAGGTCATCCTCGGCCTGTCGCTCCTCCTGCTGTTTGTCGCCTGCGAGAGCTGGTTTGGCGGGCCGAGCCGCGGCATGCTGACGATAACGATCGCGCATGCGACGTTTGGCGCTTGTTTTGTGTCGGTGCTGGTGCGCGCCCAATTGGCCGGTTTCGACCGCGCTCTCGAAGAGGCCGCCCTCGATCTCGGCGCGCGTCCCTCGACGGTGCTGATGCGGATCACTCTTCCCGGAATCAGCCCGGCCCTGGCATCTGGCTGGCTCTTGGCGTTCACACTGTCGCTCGACGATTTGGTGATCGCGAGTTTTGTCACCGGCCCGTCCGCGACGACCTTGCCGATGGCGGTATTTTCGAGCGTGCGCCTGGGGGTAAGCCCGGAGGTCAACGCGCTCGCGACATTGTTTCTCTGCGCCGTGTTCATGCTGGTCGCGTTCGCCGGCTGGCTGATGGCGCGGGCGGAGCGCCGCCGACACCTTGCGCAGCAGGTCAGATGGATATGACGGAAACCCTTTCTGTCCGGGCGCTGCTGCTGGGCGAGCGGCTCGAGACACGCGGGCTCGAACGCGACGATACCCTCGCGACAAACCCGTTTACCCTGCGCGTCGGGCGCCAGGGCACCGCTTTCCTTTTCCGCTATGGGGTTGCCGTCTTTACCCAGCTATCGGCCATTGAGGAGGACGAGATCCTGCGCTCGTTGCGGGCCCGGGTCCACGATCCGCTCGAGATCCCGGAAACCGATCAGATACAGGTGCGGGTCAATCCGGCCGGAGAGGATCAGATCGAACCCTCGGGTCTCGTCTCGCTCGCAGAGGCCTCGCTCGAGCGGCTCCAGATTATCGCCAACGTGTTGTCGAAGAGCCTGGTTCTCGGGCATTCGGAGGCGAGCATCGCCGGCGTCTTCGACCGCATCGAGCCGCTCGCAGTGGGACTGCAGCGCAAAGGCCGGCCGGGCGCCCAGACCAAAGAGCTGCTGCGGCAGATCGGCGACGTTCTGTTGACCCAACACCGCATGGTCGGACGCGTAGAAGTCGAGGAGAAACCCGATGTTCTTTGGGATCGTCCCGAGCTCGAGCGTCTTTATGCGCGATTGGAGGACGAATACGAGCTGGTGGAGCGCAGCCGTGCAATGGAGCGAAAGCTCGCCCTGATCAGCGAGACCGCCGGCACCCTCATCGAACTCGTGCACAACCAGCGCAGCCTGCGTTTGGAATGGTACATCATCGGCCTCATCGGCCTCGAATTGCTCCTCAGCCTTTACGGCCTAATCCGGGGCGCACTTCCGCTCGCTGCAGGCAGTCATTGAGGATAAGACCCTCACCCACCAAGCCCGTCGGGCTTGGTCCCCCCTCTCCCGCGATGCGGGAGAGGAGCTTTGAGCCCGGTACAGTGTAGCCCCTCTCCCGCACCGCGGGAGAGGGTGCCGAGTGCAGCGAGGCGGATGAGCGCGCGATATCTATTTAGCGGCGACCGGCATGTTGTCCTCGGCATACATCTCGGGGAGCACGGTGTCGCGCCAGGTCATCTCGCGCGGGAAGATCCTTTCGATTGCGCGCGCCGAGTAGTAGCTGGTGTCGACGCCCGGCGGGACGCCGCCTTCCTGCACAGTCTTGACCGCCTGCAACAAGAGGCGCCGGGTTGCGATGATCGCGCGGTCGGCGGGGCCCAGGTATTCCTTTGAGCGATCGACGATCGGCCCCATCCCCTCCTGCACTGCGCGGTCCTGCGTGTTGATGCCGTCGATGCCGGTGAAGGTCTCGTATTTCTGCACCCGGCGATCGATCATCCAGTCGTTTCGGGCGTTGCGGAGCGAGCGGAACTCACCCGACTGCTCGACATAATCGGGACCGTTGCCGTTGCCGCGCTCCATGCGGTCGTCCTCGCTGAGCCCCTCCGCGCCATAGCTGTACATCCAGTTGTACACCATGCAGTTCTCGTCATCGATCGGGACCCAGATGTGCCCGGCGATGTTGGTCCGGTCGCCGCCGCCCAGGGCGCGCCCGAGCTGTTGCGGCCGGATCTGCGTGAACGGCATCACGAAGTGGTAGGAACGGACATAGGTCTTGTCTTCGTCAAGCGGCCGGATCCCGACATAGCGATAGCCGTAATCGGTCACGTCGACTTCGAGGATCGGCGCCCGGCCGCGGACAAACGGCCCCTGCACCGGGATGCCCGGGCGGCTGGTGTTCGGGGTGATCGTGCGGTGCAGGATCGGGGCATGCGAGGTGTCGATGCCGCCTTCGAGCGCCTGCAGCCAGTTGCACTCCTCCCAGACCTTCGAGACGTGGCGGTGGGTTTCCGGCACCTGCGTCCACTCGAAGGCCGGCGGCGCCGGCATCTTGTCGCGCGGCCCCATATAGGCCCAGATCACCCCGCCGATCTCGGTGGTCGGATAAGCGGTCAGCCGAACCTTGTGACAGAACGGCTCCGGCTCATTCATCTGCTCGAGGCATTTGCCTTCAACGTCGAATTTCCAGCCGTGATAGATGCAGCGCAGGCCGGATTCCTCGTTGCGGCCGAACCACAGCGAGGCGCGGCGGTGCGGGCAAAACTCGTCGACGAGCCCGATGCGTCCTTCGCTGTCGCGAAAGGCGACGAGCTTCTCGCCGAGCAACTTCACGCGCACCGGCGGGCAGTCTGCCTCCGGCACTTCGCGCGACATCAGGGCCGGGATCCAATACCGCCGCAACACATCGCCCATCGGCGTGCCCGGTCCTACCCGCGTCACCAGCTCGTTCTCTTCGCGCGTCAGCATCAGTGATTTCCTTCTTCCAACCTTCGGCCAGACCGCGATAATCCGCCGATTGAGCGTGGAGGACAAGAGCGGAGCCGTGCGCCGTCCGTGGTGTTCTGGTACGAAGTGCCGATCGAAGCGCCAAAAAGAGGGAAGCGATGAGTGTAATCCTGCGGCAGGGCACTCCCGCGGATGCGACGGCGTGCGGCGTGATCTGCTTCGAGGCGTTCAAGTCGATCGCCAGCGCACACAATTTCCCGCCGGATTTCCCGTCGGCGGAGATTGCGACAGATCTCATGAAGATGCTGTTGGCCCATCCCGGCGTCTATGGGGTCGTTGCCGAAGGCGACGGCAAGGTGGTTGGGAGCAACTTTATCGACGAGCGCGGTCCGATTATCGGCATCGGCCCGATCACGGTCGATCCCGCCGCGCAAAACCAGTCGATCGGCCGCCGGCTGATGCTCGATGTGATTGAGCGTTGTACGCGCCGTGGCGTCGCCGGGGTTCGGCTCCTGCAATCGGCCTATCACAATCGTTCGCTTTGCCTCTATACGAAGCTCGGATTTGAGACGCGCGAGACGGTGTCGAAGCTCGACGGCGAGCCGCTTGGGATCAGCTTGCCGGATTATGAGGTGCGGCCGGCCGTGGAAGGCGATATCCCCGCTTGCAACGCGCTGTGCCAGCGGGTGCACGGGCATCACCGCGGTGGTGAGCTCGACGATGCGATCCGGCAGGGGTCGGCCCTGGTCGTCGAGCATCTGGGCGAGATCACCGCCTACTGCACCGATATCGCCTTCTTCGCTCACGCCGTCGCCGAGACCAACAACGGCTTGAGGGCATTGATCGGATCGGCCTCTGCTTTCCCGGGCGGCGGATTTCTGGTGCCGACACGCAACGGCGACCTGTTTCGCTGGTGCCTGCAGCACGACCTGCAACTCGTGCACCAACTGACGCTTATGACGATCGGACTCTACAACGAGCCCGCCGGCGCATATCTGCCGTCGGTGCTTTACTGACGAGAATGGCTTTGACTTCAATACGATGATAAATTGCCGCTGACTTTTTGCCGTCAGCAGTGCCGGTCAGGGACTTCCGGATGAACGAGCAAGACTTGCGAGATCTCATCGCGGCCGTGAAGTCAGGCCGGGTGTCGCGCCGCACCTTCGTGCGCAGGATGGTCGGCCTCGGCCTCACGGCGCCTTTTGCGAGCCAGCTGCTGGTCCATGCCGGCCTGGCCCAAACCCCAACGCAACCCGAGTACAAGCCGACCAAAGCCGGCGGCGGCGGAGCGCTCAAGACGCTGTTCTGGCAGGCCCCGACCCTGCTCAACCCGCACTTCGCCGTCGGCACGAAGGACCAAGAGGGTTCGCGCATTTTCTACGAGCCGCTCGCGGCATGGGATCTCGACGGCAATTTGGCGCCGGTGCTCGCCGCCGAAGCTCCGGATATCGAAAACGGCGGCGTGGCGCCCGACGGCATGTCGGTGACTTGGAAGCTGAAGAAAGACGTGCAGTGGCACGACGGCCGCCCCTTCACCGCCGATGATGTGGTGTTCACCTGGGAATACGCCGCCGATCCCGCAACCGCTGCCACGACGATCGGCAATTATCGGGACGTCAAAGTCGAAAAGGTGGATCCGCTCGCCGTTCGAGTGAATTTTGCAAAGCCGACGCCATTCTGGGCGAGCGCCTTCGTCGGCTACTTCGGCATGATCATCCCGAAACATCTGTTCGAACCCTACAAGGGGGCAAATTCCCGCGCCGCGCCGGAGAACTTGAAGCCGGTCGGAACCGGCCCCTATCGGTTTGTCGACTTTAAGCCCGGTGATCTGGTCAGGGGCGAGCGCAACCCTTCCTATCATCTCCCCAACCGCCCGTATTTCGACACGATCGAAATGAAAGGCGGCGGTGACGCCGTATCGGCGGCACGCGCCGTGCTTCAGACCGGCGAATACGACTATGCATGGAACTTGCAGGTCGAGGACGAGATCCTCCTCAGGCTCGAAAACGGCGGCAACGCCAGAGGCCGTGTCGAGATCGTGCCCGGCGGCAATATCGAGCACATCGAGCTCAACAGCACCGACCCTTGGACCGAGATCGACGGCGAGCGCTCGAGCGCCAAGACAAAGCATCCGTTGTTCAGTGATCCGGCGGTCCGGCACGCGCTGAGCCTGCTCGTCGACCGCGCTTCGGTTGAGGCTCACATCTACGGACGCACGGGGCTCGCTACCGGCAACTTCATCAACAACCCGCCGCGCTTCGTTTCGAAAAATACGAAATGGGAGTTCAGTATCGAAAAGGCGAACCAGGTGTTGGAGGCGGCCGGTTGGCAGCGCGGCGCGGACGGCATCCGCTCCAAGGATGGCAAGAAGCTGAAGCTCGTCTTCCAGACCTCGATCAACGCGCCGCGTCAGAAGACCCAGGCGATCGTCAAACAGGCGTGCCAGAAGGCGGGTATCGAAGTAGAGCTCAAATCGGTGACGGCATCGGTGTATTTTTCTTCCGACATCGCGAACCCCGATACTTACGCGAAATTCTACGCCGACATGCAGATGTTCACGACCACGATGAGCGAGCCCGACCCCGGCTTCTTCATGCGCCAGTTCCTCTCCTCGGAAATTGCGTCCAAAGACAACAAGTGGCAGGGCCGCAACATCACCCGCTGGCACAACGACGATTATGACGAGGCTTTTCATGCGGCCGAAGGCGAGCTCGACCCGGTCAAGCGGGCGGCGCTGTTTATCAAAATGAACGACATGGTCGTGGGAGATCCGGCGGTCATCCCGGTCGTGTACCGCCCGAGCGTCTCGGCGATGTCGCGTCAGCTCCGGGCGACTTTGAGCGGCTGGGATAACGTCTTTTGGGACTTGAAGAACTGGTACCGCGAGACATGACGGCGCCCGGAAGAGACGCCGGTCAGAGAGAGTTTTATGAATGAGCGGGAGCTGCGGGAGCTCATTTCCGCAGTAAAGACGAGGCACCTGTCGCGCCGCGCCTTCGTGCACAAAATGATTGGCCTCGGCCTTCCCGCACCGTTTGCGACCCAACTCCTGGCTCATGCCGGCCTTGCGCAAACCGCGTCCCAAACCGACTACAAGCCGACCAAAGCCGGCGGCGGCGGGGCGCTCAAACTGTTGTTCTGGCAGGGCGCAACCCTGCTCAACCCGCATTTCGCCGTTGGCACCAAGGATCAGGAAGGGGCACGGATATTTTATGAACCGCTTGCCGCTTGGGACCCGGACGGCAATTTGGTCCCGGTGCTGGCCGCCGAAATACCCGACATTGAGAATGGCGGCATCGCCCCCGACGGCATGTCGGTTACCTGGAAGCTCAAGAAAGGTGTGGAATGGCACGACGGCCGGCCCTTTACCGCCGACGACGTCGTGTTCAACTTTGAATACGCCTCGGATCCGGCAACCGCGGCTACGACGATCGGCGATTACCGAGATGCCAAGGTCGAGAAGATTAATCCGCTGACCGTGCGCATACGGTTTGAGAAACCGACGGCATTCTGGACCCGTATGTTCGTCGGCAGCACGGGCATGATCGTTCCGAAGCATCTGTTCGACAATTACAAGGGCGCTAATTCGCGCGATGCTCCGGGGAACCTGAAGCCGGTCGGAACCGGTCCGTACCGGTTTGTCGAGTTCAAGCCAGGTGATCTCGTTAGAGGCGAGCGGAATCCCGCCTACCACGTCCCGAACCGGCCATATTTCGACGCGATCGAGATGAAGGGGGGCGGCGACGCGGTCTCGGCGGCGCGCGCCGTGATTCAGACCGGCGAATATGACTATGCATGGAACATGCAGGTCGAGGACGAGATTCTCGTTAGGCTCGAAAACGCTGGACATGCCAAGGGCCGCGCCGAGGTCGTCCTGAGCCGAGCAATCGAGCACATCCAGCTAAACAACACCGACCCGTGGACCGAGGTCGACGGGGAGCGCTCGAAGCCTGAAGACAACCCACCCACTGTTGAGCGATCCGGCCGTCAGGCAGGCGCTTCGCCTCCTCACCGATCGCGCGTCGGTGCAAGCGTACATATACGGGCGAACCGCAGTCGCGACGGGGAATTTTCTCAACAACCCAGACCGCTATGTTTCGAAGAACACGACGTGGGAGTTCAACATCGACAAGGCGAACCGGCTGCTTGAAGAGGCCGGCTGGAAGCGTGGTCCCGACGGGATGCGCGGAAAGGATGGCAAGAAACTCAAATTCCTATTTCAGACCTCGATCAATGCGCCGCGCCAGAAGACCCAGGCTATTGTGAAGCAAGCCTGCCAAAAAGCGGGTATCGATGTTGAGCTGAAATCGGTTACGGCCTCGGTCTACTTTTCTTCCGATGTGGCGAATCCCGATACCGCACGGAAATTTTACGCGGATATCCAAATGTTCACAACTGGCACACCGTCCGTTCCCGATCCGGAACGGTTCATGCAGCAATTCGTGTCTTGGGAGATCGCTTCTAAGGACAACAAGTGGCAGGGGGCCAACTCGACACGCTGGCGCAACGAGGATTACGACAAGGCCTTTCTTGCCGCCCAAAGCGAGCTCGACCTAGTGAAACGCGCCGCACTGTTCATTAAAATGAACGACTTGGTCGTGAACGAGGTAGCTGTTATCCCGGTAGTGAACCGCCGCTGGGTGGCCGTTATGTCAAGCAAGCTCAAAGCAACCTTGAGCGGCTGGGACAATGATTTCTGGAACCTGAAGGACTGGTATCGCGAAGCGTGACCCGCTCCGCATCGCCATAAGGTAATGGGCCGCTACCTTCTCCGGCGCTTGCTGATCGCGGTCCCGAGCCTCCTCGGGATCAGCGTCGTGCTGTTTGCGGTTCTGGCGCTGGCGCCCGGCGACCCGTTTGGAGAGCTCGCGAGCAATCCGAATGTCCCGCCCGAGGTCGCGGCCGCATTGCGCGCGAAGTTCGGGCTCGATGACCCGATCGCGCTGCGCTATCTGCACTGGCTTTCCGCTATGCTGCACGGCGATTGGGGCTTTTCTTTCGTCAGCCGGATGGATGTGGATACGCTGATCCTCCAGCGGCTGCCGGCCACCTTGTTCATCATCGGGTCGTCGCAGGTCCTCGCGCTGCTGATCGCTCTACCGGTCGGCGTGTATTCGGCAGTGCGGCCCTACTCGATCTTCGACCAGATTGCCAATCTGCTGGCGTTCATCGGATTTTCATTGCCGACATTCTTCACCGGTCTTCTGTTTATTCTGCTGTTCAGCATCCATCTCGATTGGCTGCCATTCGTTTACCGGACCGACCTCGGCGCCACCGGCTGGGATTGGTACTGGGAGCAGTTCAAGCAGTCGGCGATGCCGGTGGCGGTGCTCGCCCTGTTGCAGGCGGCTTCCTGGACCCGTTATGTCCGCTCCTCGGTGCTCGAAGTAAGTCGGCTCGACTATGTCACCACCGCCCGCGCGAAGGGGCTCCCCGAGCGCATGGTCGTGATCAAGCATGTCGTGCGCAATGCGTTGATCCCGGTAGTGACTTCTGGTCGCGCTCCAGATGCCGGCACTGTTCGGCGGCGCCATCGTCACCGAGCAGATCTTCCGCATTCCCGGTATCGGATCGCTGCTGATCAGTTCGATCCTCGCCAACGACACGCCGGTCATTATGGCGGTGACGTTTGTGTTCGCCTGTCTGGTGATCCTGTTCAACCTGCTTGCCGACGTCCTCTATGGCTGGCTCGACCCTCGCATCGCCTACCGCTAGCTCGATGCCGGAAGGCATCGTCCTCGGCGAGCGCGCATCGCCCGCCGGCGAGATATGGCGACGCTTTCGCCGCCACAAACTGGCCGTCGCGAGCACGGCCATTCTGGCGTTGATGGCGCTGGCGGTGGCATTCGGGCCGCTGCTGTGGCGCGTGCCGATCAACGACATCGATTTCAGCTCGCATCTCGAAGGCCCGTCGTGGAATCATCCATTCGGCACCGACGATCTCGGCCAGGATCTGCTCGCCCGCATGCTTTATGGCGGCCGCATATCCTTGGCGGTCGGACTGGCTGCCATGCTGGTGTCGGTCATTGTCGGGACGACCATCGGTGCGATCGCCGGCATGTCTCGCGGCAGTGTCGATGCGGCGCTGATGTGGCTTACCGACCTGTTCCTGTCGCTGCCGCCGTTGCCATTGCTGTTGCTGATTATTTACCTGTTTCGCGAGCCCTTGACGCAGTTGGTCGGGCTCGAGGCCGGCACCTTCATCCTGGTTGTCGTGGTGATCGGCGGCTTCCGGTGGATGCAGGTGGCGCGGCTCGTGCGCGCGCAGTTTTTCTCGCTGCGCGAAAAGGAGTTTGTCGAAGCGGCGCGGGCTCTCGGCATGAGCAGCTTCCGCCTGGTGATACGCCATATCCTGCCGAACTCGTTGGGGCCCATCATCGTCGCCGGTACGATCGACGTCGCCGCCGCCATCATTGCCGAATCGACCTTGTCCTTTCTCGGCCTCGGCTTCCCGCCGGATATTCCCACCTGGGGACGCATTCTGTTCGACGCCAAGGATTACCTCGACATCGCCCCGCACTGGGCGTTGTTCGCCGGCGGGGCGATTTTTCTCGCGGTGCTGTCGATCAACCTCATCGGAGATGGATTGCGCGACGCGCTGGATCCGCGCACGTCAGACTAGAGGTAATCGGGGGCCTAGAGTCCGTGGGAGGCGAGAAATCCGCGCCAGCCGTCATAAAGCGGTTGACCGTCGCGCAAAGCCCTGAGCAACGCGGGATCCACTCCCACGGCGGTGCCGCACGGCAGCGCGAGCCAGCGGATCTCCTCCGCTCCGTCGACGCGGCTACACAGGGCCCGGTTCAGATCGGCTACAGAGGCGTGTCCGGGCTCGGCGGGCATAATGTCCCCAGCAGCGCACAACGTCAGCAGCGTCTTCAAATCCTCGGTTCTCGCGAGCCGGCCCGCGCTCAATTTGGCCACGATTGCCCGAGCTGCCGGGCTGTCGTAGGTCACCGAACCGGCGGGAGTGGTCATCGTGTAGCGGATCGCCGGCACCGGGCGGGCCAGCAAGAATGTGCTCGATTGAAGGCGGCCGGCCCGCTCGTCGAGGCCGAGCCGCCGGTTGCCTCGGGCGAACACGTCGCAGCGGAACCGCTGGTCGAGATAGTAGTCGCGCACCAGCTCGCGGGCGTCACGCTCGGTTATTGCCCCGAGTGTCTGGCGGGCCGCTTCGTCTAGCACCAGCCAGTCGAAATTTTCACTGAGTGTCGCGGAGCCGACCGGCTCGAGGCCGATCGTCGCCATGTCTCTTCTGACCTCGGTGACATAGAGCGGCTGCCACGCGGGGGGCATGAACTCGTGGACGAGATAGGCCGGCGGATAGTCCTCTGGCCGCTCTTGCAATTCCTTGACAATGAAGCTCGCCGCCAACGACGCGGCGCCGGCCAGTCTGCGGGCGAGCTCGGCCGCTGCCGTGAAGCGTTCGAAATTGCCGCCAGGGAATGTGCGGCCGAACTCTCGCAACAGACCTTGAAAGGGCAGATCGCGCGCCCATCCCGGCATTGCATTATAGCTGAGGTAGACAAGGCCGCCCGGTTTAAGCTGGCGATCGATGAATCGGCGCACGGCGCGCTGCGCCTCGGGGCCGATCCAGGTGTAGACGCCGTGTGCGACGATGTAATCGAACTGCGGCAATTCGAGATCGATCGCCGCAGCAAAATCCACGGCATGCAATCTTAAGTTCGGGATCGTCGCGGCCGCCATCAGCCGGCGCGCATGATCGATGTGCACCGGCATCGCATCGATGCCGTGGAACACGCCCGCCGGATGGGTTGCGGCGAGGATGGCGGCGGTGACCCCCTGGCCGCAGCCGAGATCGCACCACGCGAAACCATCTTGCCGTGCGGGGGCCTCGATCCCGGCGACGAGCGCCACATGATCGAGCCAAGCCGGCGCCAGCATCGGTTTGAAGTCCCGCAAATACGGGATATCGGCCGCATAACCGTCACCTTCTCGCGCCATTGTTTATCGATATCATCACAGAGCGCACCGAGACCACGGAGAATGGATCGAAAAAGCGGGCCGCCGTCCCGGCTTTGCCGGACCGCTCTCGGCCCAGTGAACGGAAACTACAACGCCGCCATCGAACAAAGCGGGAATAATTGCTATATTCGTCTGTGGAACGTTTCAGTCGCGGCAGCAGCGCCCCTCAAGGAGGGCCGGTGTCAGAAGTCCAGGTAGTCGAACGAAAGCTCGCCGTGATCTTTGCGGCCGATATTGCCGAGTACAGCCGGCTGATGGGGCTGGACGAGGTCGGCACGTTGCGCCGGCTGCAAGCCTACCGCGCGATCCTCGATCGATTGATAGCCGCCCATCGCGGCCGGATCTTCAATACCGCCGGCGACAGTTTTGTCGCCGATTTTGCGAGTGCGGTCGATGCCTGCGAGTGCGCCGTCGCGGTTCAGGACGCCATCGAAAAAGAAAACGAGGGCCGCCCCGCCGGCGAGCAGATGCGGTTCCGCATCGGCATCCATCTCGGAGACGTACTCATCGAGGGACCGAACCTGTTCGGCGACGGCGTCAACATCGCCGCCCGGTTGGAGGCGCTCGCCGAACCGGGCGGTATTTGCCTCTCCGGTGCCGTGCGCGACCAGATCGGCTCTCGCCTGCCTATCGGGCTGACAGCTCTCGGCGAGCAGCGGGTCAAGAACATTGCCGAGCCGGTGCGTGTATTCAAGGTCGGCGGAGCCCCCGGCCGAAGGTCGCCGCCATCCGTCCGCGGCCGAGGGGCGACGATCCGTGCCGTCATGGCCGGTCCCGCCGTCCTGGCGCTGATTGCGGCGGCGGGGGCGGCGTGGTGGTTGTGGCCCGGCCGGCATTCCGCACCGCAGCCGCTCCAGGCGGAGTCGACAAATGCGCCGGCTCAGCCGTCTTCGGCGCCGCGATTGTCGATTGTCGTGCTGCCTTTCGCGAATCTCAGCAACGATCCGCAACAAGAGTATTTCGTGGACGGCATCACCGAAGATCTGACGACCGACATCGCGCGCATCCAGGGCAGCCAGGTTCTCGCCTGGAATACCGCCTTCACCTACAAGGGCAAGCCGTTCGACGCCAAGCAAATCGGTCGCGAATTGAACGTCCGCTACGTTCTGGAGGGCAGCGTCCAGCGATCCGGCAATCAGGTCCGGATCAACGTCCAGCTGGTCGATGCCGACACCGGCGCGCATCTGTGGGCCGAGCGCTTCGACCGCGACATAAGCGACCTGTTCACCGTACAAAACGAGATTACCGCACGCATTGCGCGATCGCTGGAATTGCAGCTCGCAATCGCCGAGGCTCGCCGCCCGACCGACAATCCCGACGCGCTCGATTATCTGCTGCGCGGCCGTGCCGTGATGACGCGGCCGATCTCGAAGGAAAACTACGACGAGGCGGTAAAGCTTTTCGAGACTGCCTTGGCGCTCGACCCGAAAGCGGTCGATGCGGCTGCCTGGCTGTCGGTTGCGCTGACGGTCCGCGTCACAGATGAGCTCAGCACCGACCCGGATGCCGACCTGCAGCGAGCGAAGCGGCTGGCCGAGCAGGCTCTGGAGGGATCGCCGGACAGCGCGCTCGCGCATTACGCAAAGGGCCAGGTGTTGCGTGCGCAGTCGCGGTGCCGGGAAGCCATTCCCGAGTTCGAGAGGGCGATCGCGCTCGATCCCAGCCGAGTGCCGGCTTATGCCCATGTCGGTTGGTGCAAGTTTCTGACCGGCTCGGTCGACGAGGCGATCCCCTATTTCGAACAGGCAATCCGCCTTAGCCCCTCCGGACCCGGCATCGCCCCATGGTACGGCCGGCTGGGGGTCATGCAGCTGCTCCAAGGGCACACCGACCAGGCGATCGTCTGGCTCGAAAAAGCCAATGGCGAGAATCCGCGGTTGCCCTTTGTACACGCCTATCTCGCGGCGGGTTATGCTCTCGAGGGGAACGCTGAACGGGCCGAAGCACAACTCGCCGAGGCACAGCGATTGAGCAAGGGCTATTCGAGCCTGGCAAACGTGGAGAAATCAACCTGGTACGACGAACCAAAAATTCGTGCCTTGGCCGAAGCCACCTATTTTCCGGGTTTGCGAGAGGCCGGTATCCCGGTAGAGTGACGATGATGCTTACCATGCCGAGGCTCGCTGTCCTGGCCGTTTTACTGATGGCGCCGGTTGGTGCCATGGCGCAGGGGGCGGCCGTGCGTCAGGCCTGCGGCCCGGAGATCCAGCAGCATTGCGCCGGGGTACAACCCGGCGAGGGTCGGCTACGGGCCTGCGTCAAAGAGAATTTCGCCGCCTTCTCGGAGCTCTGCAAGCAAGCCTTGCTGAGCACCGTGGCGGTGGTCAGGGCCTGCAAGTCGGATGTCCAGCGGACGTGTCCGGGTGTTCAACCCGGCGGCGGCCGCATCCAGGCCTGCATGAAGGACCATTTCGCCGAGTACTCCGACCCGTGCAAGCAGGCGATCATCACCGCGAAATTCGGCAGCCGTTAGCGTTGTCGCGTGGTGCCCCTCACCCCGCACCAATGAGCGCGGTTTCGCCCGCAATTTCGACCGCGGTGCCGAATCGGCGGGAGAGCTCGGCGATATGTTCGAGGATCGCCCAAGCATCCGCCCCGCGCGCGATCGAGGGGCGGCCGCGGGTGGCAAGATCCGCCGGTCCGCCGAGTCCTTCCGAATTCAGGTGGATCGGCGTCAAGGTCATGTCCCGCAATCGGCCGCCGACAAACCGGCATTCGGCGACGGCGCTCTGCCACACGGCATCGTCGTAATAGCCCTGCGGCGTCGCGGTCTGGAAAATCAGATTGCCGAGGTCGTAGAAGATCGGCCTTCCGCGATAGAGCTCGATTCCGTGCAGCCGCGGCGCGCCATGGCTGACGTAAAGCGAGGCACCCGCGTCGATGCACTGCCGGGCAAACCCACGCTGCCATTCGGGCGTTTGTCGGCCACCCTCTTCGAGGATGTGATCGTGGTGATAGGCCAGCACGATGTCGGCCTGGGCGGCAGCCTCCGCGATTGCCGCAAAGGTACGGGCGATGTCCCCTGCATCGAGCGCGCCCTCGCTGCCGTGGCGCAGCTCATTGACGCCGGCGCGGGTAGCGGTGGCGGCGGCGCCGTCGCGAATGGCGCCGCTCGCCGTCGCAACGATCGCAACCGTGCCCTGTGCAGTGCGCCGATACGCCGGCGCCGCAGCTGTGGCGAGGTTGGGACCCGCCCCGGCATGGGTAAAGCTGCGAGCATCCAACTCCGCGAGCGCGCCAATGATCCCGCCAGTGCCGAGATCCCAAAGATGATTATTGGCCGTCGCCAATAGCGAGATCGACAGGTCTTTGAGGCAATCCAACACCACCGGATCGGCGGCATGCAGGAAGACCCCCTCGCGCGTGGGCGCCCCGGCCCGGGGGCCGCGGATCGCCGTCTCCAGATCCGTAAAGCAGGCATCGGCCCGCCCGAACATCGCCGCCAACGCCGCAAAATCCGGCCAAACATCTGCGCGCAAATCATGCTGGATCAGCGCCTGACCCAATACCGTCAGATGCAAGTTATCCTTGGCGCGGGGAGTGGTCATCGGGCCGATCATAGCGTCCGCAATCCCGTCCCGGCCACCCTTACGGGCCCGCCTGTGGCACGCCCCGATCACCGGCACGGATCCTTCGGGATCAATACGCTATTCAGTGGTCCTGCGTTTGACCGAAGTTGCGGCTTGCGAAACGGTAAGAACTAGTTAGGTCATCCAGCTAGTATCCCAAATTAGGTTGGTGTAATCATTACGGTGGGAGCCTTCGGGGCGAAGAGGCACCTTTCGAGCCTCCTCGATCGGGTGGCTGGGAGCGAGGAAGTGGTTATAACCAAGCACGGGAAGCCGGTGGCCCGGCTGGTGAGTGCGGCACGGGTCGATCGAGAACGCGTCAGTGACGCGTCCGAAAAGCTCAAGCTGTTGCGCAAGCGAACCACGCTCGGCGGGCTCTCCTGGCGGGTGCTGCGGGATGCGGGACGCCGGCGAGCACTCTCGTTATCGATTTGTCCGCGGCGCTCAGCTGGTGCTTCGAAGACGAGGCCCCTACGCGATCGGACGCTCTGTTCGAACGGGTTCGCGACCAGGGTGCGGTCGTTCCCGGACTTTGGCATCTGGAAGTCGCCAATGCTCTTCTACAGGCGGAAAAGCGTGGCCGGATCGCCACGGCCGACGTCGCGATCCGCCTGGATTTGATCGCCGCGTTGCCGATCGCGACCGACAACGAAACAACTGCACGCGCTTGGCGCGCGATCGTTGCGCTCGCGAGGGCCGAAGGATTGACGACCTACGACGCGACATATTTGGAGCTTGCGATCCGCCGCGGTCTGCCGCTGCTAACCAAGGATGAGGCGTTCATCTCTGCAGCCGAGCGAACCGACGTGCCGGTTCCCGCCTGATTCTCCGCATAGCCAGCGCCGCGCATTCCTTGCTGACGTTTTTATTGCAACGCTGGCTGAGGAGCGTGCCGGCCCTACTGGCCGAACCCTACCCGCTGATTGGGGGCCTCTGAAAATGGAGACTCCCGGATCCGTATCGATGACGGACAGCGACGAGCCATCGACCGCGACGAATATATCGTTGGAGCGCTTTGCTTAGGGTTTTTACCGGTCAACCCGATCTCGCTCTCGAGCATTTTGAGGCCTATTTGCGCCTCAGCCCGCGTGATCGCATGGCAACCTATCTGAATGGAATTGGTGAAGCCCACTTCTTCAGTCGCCGGTTCGACGAGGCGGCCGCAAAGCTGCTGGCCTCGCTCGACCTGGCTCCGAGCTTCCCGGTGACCTACCGCGTTCTCGCCGCCTGCTATGCGCATATGGGACGGCTCGACGAAGCGCGAGAGATCGTCGGGCGGCTGCGCGCGATCAGCCCTGTCGTGGTGGAGCGCGCGACGCGGTATCGGAACCCGGAGCACCGCGAGCTTTACCTCTCCGGCCTGCGCTTGGCGGCCGGCAAGATCCACGAATTCGCGTGCCGGTGATCGGTCGACTTCGCGTCAGCGAGGTTCGCGAACGATGCGGACGAAGGTCGCGAGAATCCGGAACCCTGCTTTGACGGTACCGCGGAGGGTTCCCGCGACCTTGGATTTGCCGGCGAGGCGGCGGCCGTGCGGCACTGGGACCTCCAATACGCGCAGGCCGGCGCGCGCCGCTCGCATTTGCATCTCGAGGTTCCAGCCATAAGTCATCTCGCGCATGCCGAGCCGCCTCAACGCATCGGCGCGGATCGCCCGGAAAGCGCACATGTCGGTAAAGCGCACGCCGTAAATGAGCCCGATCGCACCGCCAATCGCGCGGCCGGCAAGCGCCTGATGGGCCCCCATGCTGCCTTTCTCGCGCGCCCCGCGGGTGCGGGAGCCGATCACGAAATCTTGTTTGTCCGCGAGGATCGGCTGCACCAGGTTCGGGATCGCCTCGGGCCGGTCACCACCGTCGCCATCAAGGAAAACGAGGATCTCCGCCCCGTCTTCGATCGCCGCCGCTGTGCCTTTGGCACAGGCCCGGCCGTAACCACGCTGCCGTTCGACGAGCACCCTTGCCCCGGCGGCGCAAGCTTCAGCGACGGTGCGATCGCGGCTGCCGCCGTCGACGACGATGACCTGGTCGACCCAGCCGTACGGCATCGCCGCGAGCACCGGGCCGATCGCCCCCTGCTCGTCGAGAACCGGAATGATTACTGCGATGCGCGCGCCTCGCTCCTCACCCCGACCTCTCCCCGAGCACACCCCGTCACAGGCTCCAGCGGACGCCGCACGAGGCACAAGCGGGCGGCGGTGCCTCACTCAACAATGCGCGGCGAAAATCCTGGTAGCGTGGCCCGTTCCAGATCTGTCGAAGGCTCTCCTGGGTTGCATTTCCCAACGTGAAGTTATCATAGCCGCGCATCGAAAACGGCGCGATACAGCACGGGATCGCTCGGCCGTGGGCGGTGAAATACATCAGTGTCCAGGGCCGCCGGCACAGCGACCATGGCTGGTCCTCGGCTGCGCGCTTCAGGCTGGTGCCGGGTTCGGTCGCGCCCGAGGCGTTGAACCGGACCCCGAGCGTCTCGGCTAGCGTGGCCGCCTCCTCGAGCCGCCTCGGCTCGTCGCCTTCGAGCTTTTCGAACAACGCAGATCGGGCGCGCGCCAGGCCCTCTCCTTCCGGGGTAAAGACCAGGCGCTGAAGGTGGATTTCCGAGACGCCGATCCGGTGTGCCAGCCGCACAAATTCCGGCAGCTGGTCGATCGTCTCTTTGAGCCCGGTCAGCCACAGCGAGACCACAGGGTGCTCAAGGCCTTCGGCGCGCTGGAGCGCGGTGAAGGCGCCCACGTTTCGGACAATCCGATCAAACATGTTTTTGCCGCGCACTGCCAGAAAGGCCTCGGGCTCGCCGGCGTCGAGCGACACTCGCAATTCGTCGAGGCCGGCGGCGATCAGCTCCCTGCCCTTCCTCTCCGTCAGCAACGTGCCGTTGGTGTTGAACAAGACGTAAGTGCCGCGTTCCTTCAGATAGCGCACCATGCGGGGCAGCGCCTTGACCATCATCGGCTCGCCGACCCCGTGCAATACGACCCGCGCGATCTGCGCGAACTGGTCGACGATTCGGGTGAAGAGCCCCCAGCTCATATCCGCGGGCGGCTCCAGGTCCTCAAAGGTCCGCGGGCAAGTCTCGCACAGCAGATTGCAGCGATTTGTCGTTTCGAGATAAAGGCAGACCGGTTCCTGTTCGGCAATCGGCCCGCGCTCGTCGCCGACGGCCTCAAAGTAGCGCCGCGGATCCGCTCTAGATTGCGCGCTGGGTGCCATGCTGTGCTCCGGACCTCGCAGCGAAAAAGAAGCGCCAAGTCATATCGACACAGAAGAGTACGGCCACGCCGCCATATATGGTGCACCCCACCCACAGCGGGACGCGACCGGTTTTGGCGTCCCAATAGAGGAGGACCGCCGTCAGAGTCGGCCACCATGCCGGCCACCATGGGGCGGCGGTCAACAGCAGGACGAGCCATACGAAGTACCAGGGATAGTGGGGCGACGCGAGAAACATTGCTGCGGTGCCCAACGCGGTCGCCCACGGCAGGCTCGCACGTGGATCCGGCGGGCGGCGCAAAGCACCCACGGCCAGCCCTGCCATCACGGTCACCGCCAGAGCGAGATACACGGCGAGCGGCACGGGAACGGCACGCCGAGCAACGTCCAAGAGCCAAAAGCCGCTGCCGGAGGCGAGGTTTTCTTCGGTGACGTAGCCCGGCAGAAAGCCTAGCACACGCGCGCCCACCCCAAGATACGGGAGATAGGCGGCGACAATGACGGCAACAAACGCTGCCGGCCAGCGCCAGTCGCCCAGATTCGACTTGGCGGGCCGCCACAAGGCTGGCGCCAGAACCACAGGAAAGAATTTCACCAGGGTCGCGCCGGCGAGCGCCGCGGCCGACCAGATGCGCCTTTTGGTAACGGCTGCCGCCAAAGCCAACCCGACAAAGCCGACCACGGCCGCGTCGACGTGTCCGGAACCGGCGATTTCCCAGACCGGCAGCGGGTGCCAGGCGTAGAGCAGAATTTGCTCTCTCGGCGCCCCGGTAGCCCGCAAAACCAGAAGCAGCGCCCAGATGCCGACTGCCTCGGTCATGACAAAGACGAGCTTTACCGCCAGAACAGTCTCGCCCACACGGTTCGCCAAAAGAAACAACATCTGCGCGACCGGTGGATAGATTGTCGGCGCGTAATTGCCGCGGTTAATGTGCCAGAAAACAGCCTCGTCGCGCAGCGCGGCCAGATCCGGATCGTTCGGCACGTAACGGTACGGGTTTATTCCAGCAGCCTGGACGCGCCCGTCCCAGATGTAGCGCATAATGTCGTCCGACAAAAAGACTGGGGCAGTCAACGCCCCGAGGCGCAAAAGGATCGCGGTCGCCAGGATCAGGGCCATTGTCGGTCGCTGACCGGGACTGCGCCTAATAATGGTTGCGGCCACCGCCCAGGCCGCGCCTTGGAGCAATGCGGCGACGATGAATGCCGGCAGATCGCGGTTGAACTGGGCGGCGAGCCCAACCGCCTCCCCCGCCAGCAACAGGCCGGCGAGGAAGAAAAACGTCGATCGCCGCGGGCGCTCCCCCACCCTAACCCTCCCCCGTGGGCGGGGGAGGGAATGAGAGGCGGCTCGGAGCACCGAAGAGCTGCTTGATGCCAGCGTTTTTTATCGCCAGCCGCTCGAGAAAAGCGGTCGTATTCGGCGCCGGATAGCTGCGATGGCGGAGCGTGGCCGACGCGCCGGGCAGCAGCTCGCGGCCGAGGACCGCCAAGCTTTCCTCGTCATCGACGTCGTACCATTCACGTAACAAGGCGACGTCGAGCCCAATTTCGCCGGCGCGCGCGATCGTCTGCCGGAAGACACGCTCGGTGCTCCAGTCGATGTCCTGGAATAGTCGGCGATGAAATTTCTTCAGCCCGATCAGATAATAGCCACCATCTGCAGCGGGCCCGAGGACGACGCGATCACCGGGTTCCCGCAAGCGACGAACCGTCTCGACGAGCAGCTCCGTCGGCAAACTCGGGCTGTCGGCATTGACCAAGCAAATCGACCCGTAGCCCGCGGCGAGAAGGTCTTGCGCGGCGTGGAACAGGCTGCGCCCGATCGTCGCCTCCTTGGGCGGCAGCAGGGCAAATCCATCGGGGAGAAGGTCTTCGAAGAATTGCTCCGAGCCGAGCGGGTGGTAGGCAGCGAAACCTTCGATCGGGATTTGCACCGCCGCCTCCAGGATGTTCGCGGCAGTGTCGGAAAGGCAGCAGGTATTGAGCTCGGCGGCCTCCTCATGGGTCAGCGGCGGCACAAGGCGCGTCTTGACGGTCCCGGCAACCGACGCTTTGGCCATGATCGCAACCGCGCAGCGTTCTTCAGGCAAGGCGGCCCCTCCCCTCATTCGCAGAGCTCTCAGGAGCCGCTGAACCAGTTGTATCCGTAATCCTCCCAAAAGCCGCCCGGATAATTGTTCGTCACCGACAGCGCCACGACGAATTTCGGATTCTTAAAGCCGAGCTTTGTCGGAATCCGGATCTTCATCGGGTAGCCAAACTTGCGCGGCAATATCTGGTCCGCGAAAGTAAAGGCCATGATCGTTTGGGGATGCAGCGCGGTCGGCATGTCGATGCTGGTGTAATACCCGTCGGCGCAGATGAAACCCACATATCTGGCGGTGAGATCGGCCTCGATCCGTTCGAGAAAGGTGCGCAGCGGGCACCCGCTCCATTTGCCGATGCAACTCCAACCCTCGACACAGACATGCCGCGTAATCTGCGAGCTCTGCGGCAGTTGATAGAGTTGATCGACGCGCCACGGTCGCCTGTCGCGGATCGCTCCGCTGAGCTCGAGCTTGTAGGTGGCTGCGTCGAGTTGCGGCGCCTGCTCCTCCGGATAGAAGGCGTTGTAGCGGAAGGCGCGGTCGACCGCGCTGTCCGGATAGGTCGGCGCGAGCCGCGTCGGGTTGAACAGCCATGCCTGCACGCGATCGTTCCATGACGACATATTCCACAGCAGGCGCTGCACCGGCTCGTTGTCGGTGACGTCGCAGCCGGTCAGCATCGCCAGCGCGCCGAGGCTGAAACCGCCCCTCAGGAGGGTCCGGCGATCGGGCTTCAGGATTGCGCTCATTTAGAGGCCCCCTGCCCGGCCGGCCCGGCCGGTGATCATCGGCGGCAGCACCTTGGGCACCAAGAGGGTGAGCGACAGGTGAACCGCGAAAAAGAGGACAATCGCCGGCATACAGAAGAAGTGGACGTAGCGGGCGACATCGTAGCCGCCAAACAGCGCCGTCAATCCCTGGAACTGGACGGGCTTCCAGATCGACAGGCCGGAAAGCACAACCACGACTATGACGCCGAGGACACCGATATACATCGCCTTCTGAACGGCGTTGCGTTCGCCGATGTTGTGGGACAGCCGACCGCGGAGCGCCGCCAGCAGGTCGCGCGTCACCTCCTGCGGCCGCACCGGCAGCAGGGAGCGCCGGAAATGCCCCGATGTGAGCCCGTAGACGAGATAGGCGATCAGGCTGACAAACAGCAGCCACATAGCCGCGAAATGCCACTGCAACGCGCCGGCCAGCCCCGTTTCGTTATGCCAATGTTGTGAAATATCGGGTTGGCCGCCCAATGTCATCCAGACTGGAAATGTAAAGCCGAACAGCGGCTCCTGGTTGTAGATGCGCCACCCGCTGCCGATCATTACGAGGATCGCGACCGCATTGAGCCAGTGCGTGATCCGCACCATCAAAGGATGCAGCACATTCGATGCGGGGCGCAATTTTTGGGTGCCACTCTCTTGGATCATTCGGGCGGATCCGCTGATGGTTCGACCGAGATAGGATATATCCGCCGGCACCCCTGTCCGGGAAATGATCTCGGCTTATGACTCCGATGCGAGAGACGCATCGGTGCAGCGGCGAGAGATGACGCCGCTGCAGCGGCAGCCGACGATTGTCCTCGATCCCGGACGTGGGCGGGATCAGCCCCGGCGCGATCAGCTCCAACGGCATTTATGAAAGGGACATCGTTCTGCGATGCTGGTAGGACAACAGGATCGCTGCTCCGCTCTCCGCGCCAAGTTGACGTCACGGACGAGGCCTCGATATAAGTCTGTTCCTTCGATCACGGCGAATTGCATGGCTAATCACAAATCAGCGGAAAAGCGCATCCGGCAGACGGCCAAGCGCACGGCCATCAATCGCGCCCGAGCGAGCCGCGTTCGCACTTTTGTCAAAAAGGTCGAGACCGCGATCGCAACCGGCGACAAGACGACAGCACAGTCGGCCCTCCGGCTGGCGCAGCCCGAGCTGCATCGGGCGATAACCAAGGGCGTGCTCCACAAGAACACGGTGTCGCGCAAGTTGTCGCGGCTGGCCGCGCGAATCAACGCGCTCTGACCAGAGATCGCACCGATCGTTTCTGCGGCGGAATGCCGCAGGCAAGGGCCTGCCAGGGTTTGTTTGGGGGACGAACGGCAGGCGCTCACGGCAAAAAAAAAATAGCACGTTCCTTCTTCGATCCCATTGCCACTAATCCGACACATAGGTAAACTTCCAATAACGGTGCCCGGAAGTACGGCTATACCGTGTAAATCTCGGCGAACGTCAAGAAAACGTCAAGCCCTTGACATCTAGCCGACGGTAATCAGCGACAGGGAGAGCGTCTCTTCCCGTATTGAGTAGTATGGCAGAGCCACGATGTGTGTCTCTGCGGGATGGAGTACTGTCGGCAGGCGGCCGGAATTGCGTCTGTTCTATTGATGGGGGTAGAGGGGTGACGCAGGGAATTCAAGCGCAAGGAATTCAAGAAGGTGCGACCAACACGACGGCAGCGTGCCAAGCGGAGTGGATAGCGGTTCTCGGTCGCCTCAGGGCCGAAGTGGGCGAGGACGTCTTCCACAACTGGTTGGAACCGATCAACCTGGAGCACGTCTACAGCGGGCAGGCTGTCATCGCGGCGCCTACCCGTTTTTTGCGCAATTGGGTGGCGAGCCATTATGCGGATCGGCTTCTCGCGCTATGGCGGGCGGAGAACGAGGGAGTAAAGCGCCTGACAGTTGTTGTCAGCGTGCGTCCGGGCGCCGTGAACGGCAGTCATTTCCCCGGCTCGGATGATGATGCGGAAGCCTCTCCGGCCTTGCCTGCTTCCGCCGGACGTTTGCCGCCGCTCGAAATCGGCGACGACAAGGCGCAGCTCTTGGCTCTCGATCAACGCTTCGTCTTCGAGAATTTCGTCGTCGGCAAGCCCAACGAACTCGCCCACGCCGCGGCCCGGCGCGTCGCCGAGGCTTGCGCAGGTCCGGGTAACCCAGTGCCGTTCAATCCGCTGTTTCTTTACGGCGGCGTCGGGCTCGGCAAGACGCATCTGATGCACGCCGTGGCCTGGTACGTCCGCAAGCATGCCTGCGGTCGGAAGATAATCTATCTTTCGGCCGAAAAGTTCATGTATCAATTCATTCGAGCATTGCGCTTCAAGTCGACAATGGACTTCAAGCAACAATTCCGCTCGGTCGATCTGTTGATGATCGATGATGTGCAATTCATTATCGGCAAGGAATTGACCCAGGAAGAATTCTTTCATACCTTTAATGCATTGGTGGACGAGAACCGCCAAATCGTGATCTCAGCCGACAAGTCGCCCTCTGACCTCGAGGGTATGGAGGAGCGCATGCGCTCGCGGCTCGGCTGGGGCTTGGTCGCCGATCTGCACCCGACCACTTACGAATTGCGCCTCGGCATTTTGCAGTCGAAGGCCGAGCAGGGCGGCCTTCGGATTCCGCCGAAGGTGATGGAGTTTCTTGCCCACAAGATCGCCTCGAATGTCAGGGAGCTCGAAGGGGCTTTGAACCGAATCGCCGCTCATGTGCAACTGGTCGGGCGCGATATCACTCTCGAGAGCGTCCAGGAGGTGCTGCACGATCTGCTCCGCTCAAGCGAGCGGCGAGTGACGATCGACGAGATCCAAAAGAAGGTCGCCGAGCACTTCAATATAAAATTTGGCGAGATGACCTCGGACCGTCGGGCTCGCGCCGTCGCCCGCCCGCGGCAGGTGGCGATGTATCTCGCCAAGCAGCTGACCACCCGATCGCTGCCGCAAATTGGTCACAAGTTCGGCGGCCGTGACCACACCACGGTCATGCACGCGGTGCGCAAGATCGAAGAGCTGATGCGCACGGACCCGTCGCTCGCCGAGGATGTCGAGCTGCTGCGGCGGATGCTGCAGGGCTGAGCGCTGAAGGCGTCCGCGCCAAAAAGCGGGTGCTGAGGCGGGCGGCCGATCGTGCTATAGTGCTATCCCGTCGAGCTGGAATGACGCGGCGGGGGCACTGACCGCCTTGTGGGCATGACCCGAGGGCGGCGGCGGCCGGGGTCGGCAACTCTTTGTGTAGCCAATATGAAACTGACCATCGAACGGGCGGCCTTCCTGAAGGCGCTGGGCCATGTACAAAGTGTCGTCGAACGGCGGACGACGATCCCGATACTGTCGAACGTATTGCTGCGCGCCGAGCCGGGCAGGCTGGCGCTCAGCGCGACCGACATGGATCTCGAGATCGTCGAGCGCGTTCCGGGCCAGATCGAACGCGAGGGCCGGACCACCGCACCGGCCCACACGCTTTATGACATCGTCCGCAAGCTGCGCGAAGGCGCGCAGATCGAAATCGAGACGAGCGGCGAGCGCAACGCCATCGTGCTGCGCTCCGGCCGCTCGACGTTTACCCTCGCCTGTCTCCCCCCGGAGGACTATCCGCTGATGGCGAGCGGCGAGCTGCCGTACAACTTCTCGCTGTCGGCAACCGAGTTTCGAACCTTGATCGACCGCACCCGATTCGCGATTTCGACCGAGGAGACCCGCTATTATCTGAACGGTGTCTATCTTCATGCGACCAAAGCCGACGAAGTGCCGGTCATTCGCGCCGTCGCCACGGACGGGCACCGGCTCGCTCGGATGGAAATGGTCTTGCCGGAGGGCGCCGCCGGCATGCCGGGCATCATCATCCCGCGCAAGACCGTGATCGAGCTGAGAAAGCTCGTCGAGGAGAGCGAGCAAGAGGTGCAGATCGGGCTCAGCGAGACAAAGATCCGCCTTGCCATTGGCGAGGCAGCACTGACCTCGAAATTGATCGACGGCACCTTCCCCGATTACGACCGCGTGATCCCGTCGAACAACGACAAGACGCTCGAAGTCAATCGGAAAGACTTCGCCGAAGCGGTCGACCGGGTATCGACGATTTCGACAGAGAAGAGCCGGGCAGTCAAGCTGAAGATCGAACACGGTGGTCTGGAAATCTCGGCAACCAGTCCCGAAAACGGCAAGGCCGAAGAGGAGCTCGAAGCGCGTTATTCCGCCGCTCCGCTCGAAATTGGTTTTAATTCGCGTTACCTGTTGGACATTGCCGAGCAAATCCAGGGGGAGGGCGTGCAATTTGAGCTTTCTGACGCTGGCTCGCCGACCATCGTGCGCGACAGCGACGATCGCAGCGCCCTCTACGTGCTGATGCCAATGCGGGTGTGAGGCGACCATCGGCGATGTTACCCTCACCCACCAAGCCCTTTGGGCTTGGTCCTCCCTCTCCCGCGGTGCGGGACAGGGGCTGCCAGTCGAATGAGTTGTGGTCCCTCTCCCGCACCGCGTCGCACCGCGGGAGAGGGTGGCGAGCACAGCGAGGCGGGTGAGGGTTGCGCGGTCCGCCCTCTGCCGTCGCCAATGGCGCGGAATGCTCGCAAACAGGTGCCTTCGACCCCATATGTCTCCTATGTTTGCCGAGGCACAGCAAGCCCGGAAGGAGGCCGGTGCCGCGGCAGATCGCGTCGGTGTGACGCGAACTCGTGCTGACTGACTTCCGCAATTACCGCGAGACGAGACTTGCCGTCGGCACCACGCCGGTGGTGCTGACCGGACCCAACGGTGCCGGCAAGACCAATCTCCTGGAAGCCGTGTCGTTTCTCGCGCCCGGCCGCGGATTGCGCGGGGCCAAACTCGCCGAGATCGATCGTCGGCCCAGACCGGGGCAGGATGACGCGACCGGCGGCTGGGCTGTCGCCGCGGTCGTCGCGACCCGGCGCGGCAGCCTGCGCATCGGCACCGGGCACGACGCTACCGCAGGCGAGCGGCGGGTTGTGCGGATCGATGGCGAGCCGGTGCGCGGCCAAGCAGCGCTCGGCGAGCGACTCGGTGTCTTATGGCTGACCCCGCCGATGGACCGGCTGTTTATCGAGGGTCCGGGCGGACGGCGGCGTTTTCTCGACCGGCTCGTGCTCGGTCTCGACCCGGCGCACGGGTCGCGTGTCGCGGCCTATGAACAAGCATTGCGCGAGCGCTCGCGGTTGCTGCGCGACGGCCCGAAAGACCCGGCGTGGCTGACCGCCCTCGAAGAGGTCATGGCCGAACAGGGCGTGGCGGTCGCGGCGGGGCGCCGCGAGGCCGTGCAACGGCTCGACGGTGCCTGCGCCGAGGCCGAGGGCCCGTTTCCGCGCGCCCGGCTGGTTCTCGCCGGCACGGTCGAGAAGTGGCTCGAAGCGGTGCCCGCGCTGGCCGTCGAAGCGGAGTTCGCCGCGACGCTCGCCGGCAACCGGCAGAGCGATGCGCAGGCCGGCGGCGCCCTGATCGGGCCGCATCGTTCCGACCTGCGCGTCAGTTTGGCCGAGACGGGAATTGCCGCCGAGCTGGCCTCGACCGGTGAGCAGAAGGCTTTGCTTATTGCGATCCTCCTCGCTCACGCGAGGCTGCAGCAGGCGGTGCGCGGTGAGCCGCCATTGCTGCTGCTCGACGAAATTGCCGCACATCTCGATGCGAGCCGGCGCGCGGCGTTGTTCGATGCGCTGCTGCGGCTCGACAGCCAGGCTTGGCTGACCGGCACCGACGAGGCGCTGTTCGCGCCATTGCGGCGCGACGCCCAGTTCCTCTCGGTGCACGAGGGGCAGCTGACCGCGGCCTCGTGAACCCTGAAACTTCGAACAAGGACAACATGGCAAACATTTCCGCATCCAACCCCCTCGGTCCCGCCGCAGGCAAGCGCGCGGCGAGCACCGGTCTGCCGCCGCCTGATACTGCTGCCGTGCCGAGCGGCAATGGCGCCGCGCATGGCGAGGATGCGATCTATAACGAGCAATCGATTGAGGTCTTGCGGGGACTCGATGCGGTGCGCAAGCGGCCGGGGATGTATATCGGCGACACCGATGACGGCTCCGGCCTGCACCACATGGTCTATGAGGTCGTCGACAATGCGATCGATGAGGCGCTCGGCGGCTATTGCGACACCGTCACCGTAACGTTGAACGCCGATGGCTCGTGCACCGTGACCGACAACGGCCGCGGCGTCCCGGTCGGCATCCATGACGAAGAAGGCGTTTCGGCCGCCGAGGTCATCATGACCCACCTGCACGCCGGTGGGAAATTCAATCAAAACGCCTACAAGGTGTCGGGCGGACTGCACGGCGTCGGCGTCTCGGTCGTCAACGGCCTCTCGGCGCGGCTCGATTTGCGCGTCTATCGCGGCGGGTCGGAGTGGTTCATACGGTTCCGCGACGGCGTGCCCGAGGCGCCGCTCGCCGAGGTGGGTCCAGCCCCGGCCTGGCCGGCGGGCTCGACCCGAGAGGGTCAGGTCACCGGCACCGAAATCACCTTTTTGCCGAGCACGGCGACCTTCACCAAAACCGAATTCGACTTTACGACCTTGGAGCACCGGCTGCGCGAGCTCGCCTTTCTGAACAGCGGGGTGACCTTGGTGCTGAGCGATCTGCGCAGTGTCGAGCCGAAAACCGTCACGTTGCATTTCGAGGGCGGACTGGAAGCCTTTGTCCGCTATCTCGACCGCTCGAAGCAGGCATTGCATGCGCCGCCGATCGTGATCCGCGGCGAGCGCGACGGCATCCTGCTCGAGGTCGCGATGGAGTGGACCGACAGCTATCACGAGACGATGCTGTGCTTTACCAACAACATCCCGCAGAAGGACGGCGGGACCCACCTCGCCGGCTTCCGGGCGGCGTTGACCCGGACGGTCAATGCCTATGCCAACGACAGCGGCATCGCCAAGAAGGAGAAGGTCACGCTAACGGGCGAGGACATGCGCGAGGGCTTGACCTGCATCCTCTCGGCCAAGGTCCCGGACCCGAAATTTTCGTCCCAGACCAAGGACAAGCTGGTCTCCTCGGAGGTCCGGCCGGTCATCGAAGGCATTGTCGCCGACAAGCTGACGCAGTGGTTCGAGGAGCACCCGGCAGAGGCCAGAAAGGTCGTTGCCAAGGTCGTCGAGGCGGCAGCGGCGCGCGAAGCGGCGCGCAAGGCGCGCGACCTGACGCGGCGCAAGGGCGCGCTCGATATCGCCAATCTGCCCGGCAAGCTCGCCGATTGCCAGGAGCGTGACCCGGCGAAGAGCGAGCTCTTCATCGTCGAGGGCGACAGCGCCGGCGGCTCGGCGAAGCAAGGCCGCGACCGGCGCTTCCAGGCGATTCTGCCCCTCAAAGGCAAGATCCTCAATGTCGAGCGGGCGCGTTTCGACAAGATGCTGGGCTCGGCCGAGATCGGCACATTGATCGCCGCGCTCGGCACCGGGATCGGCGCCGAGGATTTCGACGCCGAAAAGGCGCGCTATCACCGCATCATCATCATGACCGACGCCGATGTCGACGGCAGCCACATCCGCACCCTGTTGCTGACGTTTTTCTTCCGCCAGATGGCGAGCCTCATTGACAAGGGGTTTCTCTACATCGCGCAGCCGCCGCTCTATCGCCTGCAGCGCGGCAATGCCAAGGCGGTGTATCTGAAGGACGATGTGGCGCTCGAAGCCTATTGCATCGACGCGGCACTGAGGGATTCGGTGTTCACCCAGCATGACGGCGTCGAGCGCGCGGGCCTCGACCTGCGCGACCTGTTGGAGCAGGCGCGGGTTCACCGCCGCTGGCTGCAGCCCTTGGGCGCCAAGGCCGGCAATATGGAGGTCGTCGAGCAGGCGGCGATCGCCGGGGCATTGTCGGCCTCACTGCTCGCCGACCCGAACCGCGCGATCGAGGCCGCCCATGCGACCGCTGAGCGGCTCAACCGCCTCGCTCCGGAGCACGAGCGCAATTGGCAGGGCGAGGTCATTGCCGGCGAAGGCCTGGTCTTCCGCCGCACCCGCCAGGGCGTCGACGAGCGGCGCCTGATCGACGCGGCCTTGCTGCGCAGCGCCGAGGCGCGCCGGCTCGACGCCGACAATGCCCGGCTGCGCGAGGTCTACGACGGCTCCGGGACCCTCGCGGCGCGCGACAAGATTTGGCCGATCACCGGCCCCGTCAGCCTCGTCGAGGCGGTTATGGAGCTGGGCCGCCGCGGCATCGACGTGCAGCGCTACAAGGGTCTGGGCGAAATGAACCCGGACCAATTGTGGGAAACGACGCTCGACCCCGAGATCCGTTCGTTATTGCAGGTCAAGATCAGCCACGCAGACTCGGCCGAGGAAACCTTCTCGACCCTGATGGGCGACCTCGTCGAGCCGCGCCGCGACTTCATCCAAGCAAACGCCCTCAACGTCGCCAATCTCGACGTGTGACCTGGCGGGACTCAATAAGGCGGGGTTAGAGGGGTATTCTCCAATACCTTCAAGCGCCGCTCGAAGTCGCGCGTCTCGACGGCTCTGAGGAAGATCTCGACGAGCCGCGCCAAACGGCCGCCCTCGTCCGGCGAGATCGCGCCCTCCCCGGCCGCAGTGATGATCGCGGTCATCGTGCCCGCGAGATCGGCGGCGTCGCGCACCGGCGGGAGCTTCAGCGGCACGGCGCGCTCGCGGCGCGGCGGCCCGATGCGGTCGAGGCACATCCGCAACGCCATCGTATTGCCGTCGAGGGCGAGTTCGACGGCCTTGCGGGTCAGGGCCTGCGCTTCGCTGTCGAGCAGCAGCTGCACAGCCTGGGTCGCGCGTTTCCCCTTCCCGGGCGGCCGCCCGGCCGGGTTGCCGGACTGGCCCTTCTCGAAGGGCCGCCCGCGGCCGCGCCCTAGCTGCTTTTGCTGCTCTGCCATCAAATTATCAGCCACCAATCTCGTCTGCTCCGCAGAAATCCTTGAGGTCCAACTGCATGCGCCAAAAAAAACAGCGGCCGTGCTCGCTGATCCTGGCTGTTATCGGCTGTTTGCAATCGCGCGGCCGCTTTGGGAAACCACAATACATTCATGTCGATGATGATAGCACATTATATCTAAAATAGCAATAACCGTCTTGCTGAGAGCCGGGGTTACTTCTTCTGGGCTGCCCGCCCCGCGTGCGCCGCGGAGTTGGCCGCCACCGCAGCGCGGACGAGTTGCTTGAAGGCAGCTTCGTTGATCTTCTCCCCTTCGCGCAGGTCGATCGCAGCTATCCGACAATGCAGCGCATCAGTTGCCCGTGTGGGACCGTTACTTTTGGGACGCGCTCACTGCCGCTCGGCGCGCCGCCACGCAAGGCGCGAGTTTACAGTCTTCCCGCCGGACTTGATCGGTGACTGGGTGCTGAGGTGCAGGTTGTCTCCCTCAAGTCTGACGACCCGGGGCTGGGTCTGCCCGGTCCAGTCCGGGAACAGCGACACGAACATCGAGTGGGTCAGCTTCTTCTTGTCCTCATCAACGTGGAACGGCCCCGTGTAGGCGATGTACGAAGACGCTTCGGCGCGATACTCCTCATCGGTCCCCTTGAACCAGTCGCCCGAGACAAACCGGCCCCGATCAGGTCTCGCCAACTGCGCCGGCATGTACCCGTCCGGCGTGTACATGATGATCCTCTGGGGCTGCTCCCCGAGCGGATGGAAGGGCTCGGACCCGTCCACCGGCTCTTCCACATACGAGACCAGTTTCCAGGCGCCGATCAGCTGGTCACGCAATCCTGTTGCCATGTGCTCCTCCTCTGCTCCTCTGCAGCGCCCGTCAGGATGCCTGCTGCATGTCGTTGTCGATCGGCAGCATCTGACCAGATATCGACTTCGCCGCGTCGGAGGCGAGGAATACGGCCAGTGCCGCGATGTCGCGCGGATCGACCAGCCTCTTGATGGACTGGACGGCCATCGCCTCCCGCTTGATTTTATCGAGCGACTGGCCGCTTTGCTTCGCGCGCCCCTCGAAGACGCGTTGGATGCGGGGACCATCGACGGCCCCGGGCAGGATCGCATTGGCACGGATGCCATGCTCACCAAGCTCGATCGAGAGTGTCTTGGTGAAACCTATGATGCCCCACTTCGCGGTACAGTAGGGGCTCCGGTTGGCATACCCGAACCTGCCTGCAACGGATGACATGTTAATGATGACGCCAGGCTTCGATTTCTTGAGGTGCGGGATCGCAACGCGCGTGACATTGAAGGTGCCGGTGAGGTCCACCTGCATGACCTTTTCCCACTCGTCGGGATCCATCTCCTCGACCGGGGCGGTCGGACCCGATACGCCCGCGTTGTTCACCAGCACGTCCAGCCCGCCCAGGCCTGGACGGCTTCGCCGACCATCCGCTCGATGTCCTTTCGACTGGCGACATCGCAGGTGCCAGTCTTCACGCCCGCGACTTCACCCGCCAATACGCCGAGGCCCTTGGAATCGATGTCACAGACGAAGACGGCGGCTCCACCGGCCGCGAACGCCCGGACGATTTCCCGACCGATGCCGGCTGCCCCGGCCGTCACCAAAACGCGTTGGCTGTTCATGTGTCAGGCCTCCAAGGTGAAATGCAAACCTGCGGCCCAAGGGCACGACGGCAATCCCGCGAGGGCCCGCAGCCGCGGCATCGCAGAATTCCGCCGGCTTCGAGGAGGTATTTGCGCTTTGGCGGTGGCAAGCGGCCCCTCTACGGCTTCATCGCCATATACCTTGGGGGCAGGAGAAACAATGCATGCACCGTATCGTCGTTGTGGGTGGCGGGATTGCGGGAATCGTAACTGCGACGCACCTAAGTCGTCGCCTCACGCGGAGCAAGACCGCCGAGATCCTGCTTACCGATCACAATCGTGCGGCGCACGCGCTTTCGGGGTCGGCTGCTCGGGTTCGCCGGCGACCGGAAGGTGCCAGCCGCGGCGAATAGCGATGAACCGGAGCCCGAAGCAGAGGACTACGCCGGCAATCGTCACCGCGGTTGACGGGAGCCGCAACGCGGCGCCGATCACGACCACGCCCGCACCGGCCAGGGCGGCGACGGCGTAAAGATCGGCGCGCAATACGGTGGGAATCTCGGCAAGCAGCACATCGCGGGTCATGCCGCCGCCGATCCCGGTCAGCGTGCCGAGGAGCGCCGCCATGACCGGGTGGAGCCCGAAGGCGAGCGCCTTTTGCGCGCCGGAAACCGCGAAGAGCGACAGCCCCGCGGCGTCGAACAGCAGCACCGGGCTGCGCAGCCGGTCGATGACGGAAGGCCGCGAGAAGGTGACGATCCCGGCCAGTAGCGAAACCGCCAGATAGCGCCAATCCCTGATCGCCGCTGGCGGCACCGCGCCGATCAGCAGGTCGCGGGCAATGCCTCCGGCGTTGCCTGCCGCAAACGACAAGACCAGAACTCCGAACAGATCGAGCCGGCTTTTAACCCCCGCCGTCGCGCCGCTCAGCGCAAAGACAAAGGTCCCGATCAGGTCGAGCACCAGCAGGAGCGTTTCCATCCCGGGATCTCCCACCTCAAGCCGGAGCGGCCCGCCGCTCTGCAATCCCGGACCGGCCCGATCGGCCGCCCTATGGCGCCAGCCAGGCGAGCGCCCCGACGATCAAGGCCTCGACGCCGGTCTGCAAGGTCGGATGGATGACCGGCGCAAAGCGCGGATTGTGGTTGGTCGGGATTTCGTTGAGCCGGTCCGCTTCCTTTGCTTTCGCGTAGCGGTCGGGGTCGGTGCCGCCGACGAACCAGAACACGGAGGGCGCGTGCCACTCCGCGCCGAACGATCCGAAATCCTCGCTCGCCGGCGTTGGTCCGGTCTCGCGCACCCGGTAGGCGGAAAAGTGCCGGCGGAAGGCGTCGGCGACGCGCTTGCTCGCTGCGGGTTCGTTGACCGTGAGGGGGTAGCGGTCGAGCGGCGTGATCTCCGGCGGCCGGGGGGCGCCCGAGGCCGCGGCCTCGGCTTTGACGATCCGCTCGATCGCGGCGAGCACGCGCTTGCGCACCCCCTCGTCGAAGCTGCGCACGTTGAGCTTGATGACGGCCTCGTCGGGGATGACGTTCTCCTTGGTGCCGGCCTGCAATGAGCCGATCGTGACCACGGCGGCTTCGGCGGCGGCGAGTTCGCGGGAGACGATGGTTTGTAGGCGCATGACCGTCGCCGCCGCCATCACCACGGGATCGATGCTGGCCTGCGGCATCGAGCCGTGCGCGCCGCGCCCGAACAAACGGATCTGCAGACTGTCGGCCGCGGAGGTGATGACCCCGGCACGCCCGCCGATGGTCCCGGCCGGTCCCACCATCACATGCTGGCCGAGTACAATGTCGGGCTTGGGGAAGCGGTCGAAGAGCCCGTCATCGATCATCGCTTGGGCGCCTTCCGCCGTCTCCTCCGCCGGCTGGAACACCGCTATCAAGGTCCCGCGCCAGGCATCGCGGGCTTGCGCGAAGAGCGTCGTCGCGCCGACGAGCCAGGCGACATGCATGTCGTGGCCGCAGGCATGCATCACCGGCACCGTCTTCCCGTCGCGGTCCGTGGCCCTGACCTTGCTGGCATAGGGCAGGCCGGTCGCCTCCGCGACCGGCAACGCATCCATGTCGGCGCGCAGCATGACGGTCGGCCCTTCGCCGTTGCGCAAGAGCCCGACGACGCCAGTCTTGCCGATCGCCGTCGTCACGTCGTAACCGGCGGCGCGCAGCCGCTCCGCAGCCAATCCGGCTGTCCGGGTCTCCTGCATCGACAGCTCGGGATGGGCGTGCACATCGGTGTAAAGCGCCTCCAATTCCGGGAGCAGGCCGGGGAGATGCGCCAGTGCAGGGTCGGAAGAACGCGTCTCTTTCGCATTCATGAGGGCGGCCTTTCGCGCTCCAATGACATGAAATGGTGATGCGCCTTTGATGAGGACTGTCCCAGCCGCCGCCTTGCTCCGGGAGCGCTGCGGAACGGGTCGCGGCGGCGCACAGCAAACGGCAGCAGAACCCGAAAGTCTCCATTTGGGAGAAGCTCACCCACGCGTTTGAACCTAACGATGCAAGCGGAATAATACTTTCATGAAGCAAAAGGTTTTGGTTAATTCAGGTAGAATGCCGTGCCTTGTTTCTCTCGCAACAGTCCCCGAATTGTCCCATAATGTAGAGCATTTTTAGCTCACCGGCGCAGCCCCGAACTTGGTCGTCCCCTCTGTCGGCGACGTGCGCCGCGCCGCCAAGCTAAAATGCTCTACATTCTGTTGCGAATACCCGTGAGAGCCGGGCTTACTTCTTCTTGGCTGCCCGTTGAGCGCGCGCTGCGGAGTTGGCCGCCACCCCGGCGCGGATGAGTTGCTTGAAGGCAGCTTCGTCGATCTTCTCCCCTTCGTGGAGGTCGATCGCCCGCCGCGTGTTCCCTTCCAGGCTGGAATTGAAGAGCCTCTTCGGGTCTTCGATGGAGGCTCCGCGGGCGAAGGTGAGCTTCACGACCTCTTTGTACGATTCCCCGGTGCAGACGATGCCGTCATGGGACCAGACGGGGATTCCGGGGGATTTTGGCTTCTCCCATTTCCACCCCTCCTGGATGTCGGGGTCGACATCGTGGATGAGCTGACGGACATGAGCGAGGGCCTCTCCTCTCCAATCCCCCAGCTCTTCAATCCGCTTGGTGATGTTCGCCGAAGCGGCCTCGCCATCCGGACGACTTGTCGGCTTCATGTTCTCTCTACCCTTCGTTTCGCCAACCGGCCCTATGCGGGCTGGGGGGAGTATAGCCCGGAGGACGCAACAGTTGTGCTACAATGGATGGTATGACTGACGAATCGCAAAACGAACATGTGTTGAAGCGCTTCCGTGCCGCCGTGGCCGAAGTCTACGGCGACCGGCTGGAACGTGTTGTCTTGTACGGGTCGCGCGCGCGCGGCGATCACCAGCCAGATTCCGACTATGATATTGCGGTCTTCATCAAAGGCCCGGGAAGTTTCTATGACGAGAGCGGGCAGCTCGCCGCCATTACCACGGACATTCTTGAAGACACCGGGGCCGTAATTTGCGCCACGCCGTTTGCGGCCGGGGCCTACCGGGAGCGCAGCGGCTTCATGCACGAGTTGCGCAAAGACGGCGTCGATCTATGAAGGCTGAGACGGCCGACTATCTGGCGAAGGCCCGCACCACGCTCGCCGATGCTCAGCAGATTTGCAACCTTGCCCTTGCCGCATGTCGCGGCCCGCGAGGCGTACTACGCGGCGTTTCATGCCGCCGAGGCGTACATCTTCGAACACACCGGCAAGGTCGCGAGCACCCATCGTGGCGTGCGCAGCGAGTTCGCCCGGCTGGCCCGGCGCGAACTGCGCATCGACCGCGAGCTTACCCGCTTTCTGGCGACCGCCTACCAGCTTAAGGCGGCGGCAGATTACGGCATTGGCCCAACCGCCGCGCCGATCACCGCCGACCAGGCGGCAACAGCCATCACGACAGCGAGCCGCTTTATCGACACCATTGCCCAGGTGCTGCCGCCCGGCTTGACCCCGCTACGCGGCGCGGACGTGCAACCCTGACGGCTCGCCCAGCCGCGATTGGGTGGATTTCAGTGACAGGTGGATTACGGTGACAGTTTACAAGATGCCGCCGCGCCGCTGTGAACATCTCTCGGACCGGCTGAATGGAATACGGGCGTGGCCCAGATCGCGCGCGTTGTGGTGCCGGACTTGCCCCACCATGTCACCCAGCGCGGCAATCGGCGCGAGCCGGTGTTTTTCGGGGCTGACGACTATCGCCTCTATCGCCGGCTGATCGCCACGGCGGCGCGGCGCGCCCGCACAGCAGTCTGCACCTATTGCCTGATGCCCAATCACGTCCACCTGATCGTGACGCCGGCGGACGCGGACGGGTTGCGGGCGAGCTTTGCCGAAGCGCACCGGCGCTACACCGGGGCCATCAACGCTCGGTTCCGCTGAACGGGCCATCTGTTCCAGGGCCGCTTTGGCGCGGTGGTGATGGACGACCCGCATTTGTTGGCAGCGGCCCGTTACATCGCTCTCAATCCGGTGGTCGCGGGGTTGGTGAGCCGTGCCGAAGACTGGCCATGGTCGAGCACTCGCGCGCAGCTCGCGGGCGAGGATGACGAGCTCACAACGGCGGCGCCGTTGCGCGCGCTGATCCCCGATTTTGCGGCGCTTCTCGCCATGCCGACCGACGCGGCGACGACGACCCGGATCGCGCGGGCCCCCACCATCGGCCGCCCGCTTGGGAGGCCGGAATGGATCGCGATGCTCGAGCGCCGGCTCGGCCGCCCTTTGGCGCCCCGCAAACCCGGCCCAAAGCCGCGAGTGGAGCGCGACACCGCGCAGCAAGCGCAGCTGCTATGAAACGTAGAGTAAACTGTCACCGTAATCCCCGAGACGCAGCGCAGCGCTGCCCGCAGTTACAATGTCAGTCAGAGCACGATTTCGCGCCTTTGACGGACTGAAATTAACCCATTAACCAATCCGCGTCTGACATGCGAGAGTATAACCCATATTTTTACTGTGATATTCTCCCGATTAAATGGAGAAAACAAAAGTGCGAACCGAAACCGGCCGCTTTTCGAGGCCGATTCCAAGGGGTTTTTGGCCAGGGGTGTCTTATCTAGTAAAATTGTTCCGTTGCTACTCAGACCCCGTCATCGGTCGCGGGATTGCTTTCCCGGAACGACGCCGGTCCTCAGTCCTTCGCAACGAGGCAAAACGGGCGCGCGAGGGCCTATATGGCGCGCGGCGGAGGTTTCTGCAGCAGCGGCTGCAGCAGCTGTTCGCGAAACGAAGCGGCCACCTGGTCCTTGATGCCATAGGCCGCCGGCCATTCGCCTTTGGGGGCATAGAACGTGCCGAACAGCCGGTCGACCCAGGCCATCATGGGCGCGAAGTTGCGGTCGGTCGGTGCAGCCAGCGTGTGGTGCCAGTGATGGAAGCCGGGGGTCGAGACAATCCACTCAAGCGGCCCGAGGCGCCAGCGCAGATTGGCGTGGATGAAAAACCCCCACAGCGTCATGACCAGCATGAGCAACACCGGCGTCAGATTTCCCCCCGCCCTCACCGGGCTCGCCAGTCCCAGGGCATAGATCGGCACCATGCCGCACAGGCGGACGAACACCATATCTACGGGATGGGCGCGGGTATTGACGATGAAGTCGAGCTGCTCGGCGCTGTGGTGGACCTTATGGAACTGCCACAGCAGCGGGATTTGGTGGGTCCAGCGGTGGCCCCAGTAGAAGCCGATCTCGCCGACTAGCAGGGTTGCGAGAATGCGCAGCCACAGCGGCGAGGCCGCGACCGCGGTCTGGACGTGCCACGGAACAACGCGATAGGCAGTCCACGCCACCAAAGCCAGCGGTATGCTGAGCAGCAGCCCGATCAACAGGCTGTTGAGGAAGTAATAGCCCAGATCGACGGCGATCGCCTTGCGGAAGATCTTCTGCGGATGCAGCGCGAAGAGGCGCTCCAGCGGCACGAAAATCACGCTGAGGATCAATAGCCAGACGCAGAGCCTCAACACGTCGATCAAGAACGGGGGAAGGTGATGGCCGGCAAGCGGGGGCATTCTGACGAGCCAAAAAAGCCACAGGCCGGGCCTGCCGGCCCGGCCCTCGTATCTTAACCCGGGTTCAGCCCGGCGGTCAGGTTTTTCTGGCTCGGCGCCGCCGCACCCAGCCCAATCCGGCCATGCCGCTCAACAGCAGTGTCGCGCTCGCGGGTTCCGGGACCGAAGTCAGCGACGTAAGCGACGGGTCGGCGATCAGCGAATACGGTGGCTCGCCGGTCGGCCCTCCGCTGGCCAGGAAGGTGAGCACGTCCGGGCCGCCGTTATAGGTGAACGTGAAGCTCTCTAATTGAAAAGGGTTGTAACCGTTGCCAGGGGTGGTGAGCACGGGCGTATCGAAAACCGTCCCATCTATGCTGGCGATGATTTGTTCCGTCGTGGTGGTGTCGCGGTTAACTTCTTGCGTGGACCCAAAATAGAAGCTCACGGTGTACTGATCGCCGGCGACCAATCCGGCTACGGTCTGCGAAATCCCACTCGGGAGAAGGCCGGGTCGCCATCCATCGCTATGTAATTTGTGCCGGCGACGGGGGCGGCGAATCCGCTTGGAACCGTGAGCGCAAAGCCACCCCCGATCGTATTGCCTTGTCCGGGGCCGACGACCAGGTCAAAGTCTTCGACCGAGCTGTCGGTCCAGCCTGTTACGTACTCGGCGCTAGTGCCGATGAGAGCCGGCGTGGCGACTGTGGCACTAAAGCCGGGATTGATGAGGAGGTTCGCGTTGGCGCTCGGCACCGCGGCGACCGCCAGCAGCACTGCGGTGCTGCCCAGCAAAGCGGACTTGAATACGTTCATCCCCACTTTCCCCAATTTGGACCCGCCGCGGTAACCGCGCGTTGCTCGTTAGCCACAGCAACATTCGTGCCAAAGCGCTAAACTGTGGTTAATCAATCACATAAAGTTTTCCCGAGGTCTCAGGCGGCACCGAATGTAAAGGACGCCGACGACGCCGCGACCGGCGATTTTCCCGGCGAATTCAGCTTTGCTAGAATAAACAATGAGTTGCAGCATTCGTCAGGGTCGCTCGATGGCATTCTGAGTGTAAAGCTTTCCGACACATTGCGCGGCCCGACGCCCCCGCCGTCGCCTCGGTCGCGCTTTTGTCCCCGGCGGAGCACCGACGAAGCGTAAGATTTTCCGACAGAGCAGGCAGCCGATCCGGTCGCTCCTGCGAACGCGGCACGCGTCGGCACCGCTCGATAAAATTGGCAACCGTGGGTCCTGGTTTCCGCCAGGCGCACGCCGGGTTGCACGAGCGTGGCTGCAGCGTTCAGGCACCGGTCAGCGGGTAATGGCGGGCGACCTGCCGGCCGGAGACGACCTCCCTGAGTTCGGGAATCACCTCGGCGCAACGCCGGTCGGCCCTCTCGCAAGCGACCGGAAGCGGCAGCCGGAGGGGGGCGCCAACGGCGACGGCGGCTCGCCCAACGGGCACGCTTTGCGGCAGCCGAGCGCCAGGTCGGGCACCGGGATCGCCGCGAGGAGGGTCGCCGTATAGGGGTGAGCCGGGGTCCGATAGAGCGGCTCGGCAGCGCCAACTTCGCACAGCCACCCAAGATACATCACCGCAACCCGGTCGCTGACGGCCTTCACCACTGCCAGATCATGTGCGATGAACAGCAGCGTCAACCTGTAGCGTGCCTTCATCGCCTCCAAGAGATTGAGAATTCTGCGCCCGGCTCGACGCGTCGAGCGCCGAGACCGCTTCGTGGCAGATTAACAGTTCGGGCTCGGTCGCCTAAGCTCTGGCAATGCAGATCCGCTGACATTGGCCACCCGAAAATTCGTGCGGCAACCGATCGACCACCTGCTCGGGTTCGAGCCCGACCGTGCTCAGCACCTCGCGGACGCGACCCCGCTGGGTTCGGCGGATCGCCGACGCCGGTGATCCGCAGCGGCTCGGCAACGATGTCGCCGATCCGGCGACGCGGGTTTAGCGACGCAATCGGGTCCTGAAAGATCAGCTGGATGCGCCGCCGTGTCCGGCGCAATTGGGCTTATGCGGCTCGACCGCCCGACTTTCCATATAGGCCATTACGCTGTTTTTTGACAGTGCGTCCGGTCACTGGCAAACACTGACCATGTGGAAACTCAGCGGGCGTGACAACAAAATCCGGTAATGGGCGGAGCTTGGCGAATTTCAAAGCATCAGCGACGCCGCGCGGCACGTTCTGAAGTTGAATGGATCGCGATGCTCGATCGCCGGCTCGGCCGCCCTTTTGGCACCCGGCAAGCCCGGCCCAAAGCCGCTAGTGGAGCGGGACACCACGCGGCAAGCGCAGCTACTGTAGAGTAAACTGTCGCCGTAATCCCGCGGCTATCGCCGGCGGGTCGAATAATGGTAGCGGCAGGCCACGATTTCGACCCGCTGCTCGTCGCCCGCACCGCGACGAGCGCGGTAGGCGATGCGGTGGTCGCCTGAAATGCGTCTCGACCATCAGCCGCTGAGATCGCCGCGCAACGGCTCGGGTTTGCCCAATCCTTTGAATGGGTTCCGCCTAATATTCTGTACTAGCGTATTGATCCGATGGAGTGTGTCCGGATCAGCTTTCTGCCAATAGAGGTAATCCTCCCAGGCCGCTTCGCTCCACAGGAGCTTCATTCGCCGACATCATGCTCGGCCAGCTGCGCCGCCACCGCCTCGGCGATCGATTGTAACAAACGTTCCGCGTTGGCCGGATCCCGGAGCAGATGAAGGGTTTCCTCCAGGCTTTCATATTCGGCCGGCGATATCATGACGACAGCTTCTCCATTCTGCAGTGTTACGACCCGCGGAGCACGGCTGTGCGAAATCACGGGATCTCGTAGACCGCGACTTCGTCGGCGATGCCGCGCAGGGCGCGGCTCTGCGATACCGGTTTGAGCCCGCTGGTTTCGAGCAAGGCGGAGGCTTGCGGGTCGGTTACGACGGAGCGGGTCGCCAGAATCGTGCGGGAATCTGCGAGACCCTGGACACGCGCGGCGATGTTCACGGTCGTCCCGAAATAATCCTGACGGTCGTTGAGGACGACCGCGAGGCAGGGGCCTTCGTGGATGCCGATCTTCAACAACAAATCCTCGCGGTTGTGCCCGTCATTGAGATCGCGCATCGCTTCGCGCATCCGCAGCGCAGCGGAGACCGCCCGATTGGGTGTCGGAAAGGTCGCCATGACCGCGTCGCCGATGGTCTTGACGATGGCGCCGGCCTCGGACGCGACAATCTCATTGAGCACGCGGAAATGCGCTTTGACCAGGTCGAAGGCGACCAGGTCGCCGACCCGCTCGTAAAGCTCGGTCGAGCCTTTGAGGTCGGTGAACAGGAAGGTCAGACTGGTGATCTTGAGCCGCTGCTCCACGTCGATCGTGTCGGTGCCGTAGAGGTCGCGAAAAACCTGGTTGGTGAGCAACCGTTTTGCGGTCAGGAACGGCCGGCGCCTGCCGAGCAGCTCGTGGAGCTTGTCTCCGGCGATCCACAACCCTGGTAAGAGCCGGGTGTCGGTGCGGTTTTCCAGGGTGAGGCGCAGCGGCCCCGGATGAAGGGTCATGGTTCCGGTCGGCGCGCGCAATTTGTCGAAGACGAGCGAGAGGTTTTGGCGTTCGCGGGTCGGCTCGCCCTTGACGTCGAGAAACTGCGTCCCGTGTGTCACCGGGTCCATGACGATCACGAATTCCGCAGGCAATTGCAATGACAGCAGGGCCTTTTCGCCAGGCGGCAGCTCGATCTGGTCGAGAACGATTTCCTCGACCAGCTGCTCCAAATCATCCGGAACATCGATGCCCGAGCCCCAGAAGATCTGACGAAAATATTCGGCGAAGGGGAGCTCGTGCGGGTCGTGCGCGGCGATCCTGCGCACCCGCCGGCTGACCGTGAACGTGACCTCGACCATCTCGTCGAGCGTCGGCCGGTAGCCGGCCGCACAGAGGGCGCAGTCGTACTCGTCCTTGTTGACGCTCTTCAATGTCGTGCTGGTATCGAGGACGCCGCCGCAGCCGGGGCACAGCACGTTCCACGACAGCTCGAAGAGCCCGAGGCGCGCGGCGTGCAGGAAGGCGGTGACGGCGCGCTCCTCATCGACCCGGGCTTGACGCGCGAAATCGATCACATTGACGCGGCAGAGATCGCGATCGGGCGCGTCCCGCACCAGCTCCTCGATCGCCCCGGCAGCTTCGGGATCAGCCGACTGCCGCAAAAGCATGAACAAATTGCCGGCTTCGCTCATCTCAGGCTCCTAGGCCAATTCGGGTGGATCGTCAGGGAATCTCGTAGACGGCCATTTCCTCGGCGACGCCGCGCAGCGCACGCTGGTGCGGGACCGGTTCGAGCCCGCTGGTTTCGAGCAATTTGCAAGATCCGGGATGCTTGACGACCGACCTGGTCGCCAGGATCGAACGCGAGTTGGCCAGACCCTGCACGCGCGACGCGATGTTGACGGTGCGGCCGAAATAGTCCTGGCGGTTGTCGAGAACGACGGCGAGGCAAGGCCCCTCGTGGATGCCGATCTTGAGCAGCAGCCCATCGCCGGTGCCCGCGTCTTTGAAGCCGTTCATCGCATCCCGCATGCGCAGCGCCGCGGCGACCGCCCGATCGGGCGTCGAAAAGGTCGCCATGACCGCATCGCCGCTGGTCTTGACCACAGCCCCGGCTTCGCCGGCAATGATGTCGTTGAGAAGCCGGAAATGCGCCCGTACGAGGTCGAAGGCGACCAGGTCGCCCACTCGTTCGTAGAGCTCGGTGGAACCTCTGAGATCGGTAAACAGGAACGTCAGACTGGTGATCTTGAGACGCTGGTCGACATCGATCGTGTCGGCGCCGTAGAGGTCGCGAAATACCTGGTTGGTCAGCAGCCGCTTGGCGCTGAGGAACGGCTTGCGCCGGCTCAGCAGCTCACCGAGCCGGTCCGTTGCCACCCACAATCCCGGCAATACGCGCGCGTCGGTGCGATTTTCGAGCGACAGGCGCAATGGCCCGGGGCTCAACTCGATGGTTTCCGTCGCCGGAGTCACCTTGTCAAAAAACAGCGAGAGGCTCTGGCGCTCGCGCGTCGGCTCGCCCTTGACCTCGAGAAATTGGGTCATATGGGTCACCGGGTCTAGAAGCATCACGAGTTTTGCCGGCAATTGCAGTGATAAGAGGGCCTTCTCGCCGGGCGGAAGCTCGACCGTATCGAGGGTCACTTCCTCGATCACCTGAGCCAAATCGTCGGGCAGATCGATCGCCGAGCTCCAGAACACCTGGCGAAAGTAGTCCGCCAACGGTAGCTCGTTTGGATCATGCGCCGCAATCCGGCGCAGCCTCCGGTTGACCGTGAATGTCACCTCGACGATGTCGTCAAGGATCGGCTCATAACCTGCCGCACACCAGGCGCAATGGTACTCCTCGCGGTTCACATTCCTCAATGTGGAGCCCGCGTCGAGCACGCCTCCACAGCTTGGGCACAGCACGTTCCACGACAGCTCGAAGAGACCGAGGCGCGCGGCGTGCAGAAAGGCGGTGATCGATTTCTCTTCGTCGAGGCCCCTCTTCGCCGCGAAATCCAACACGTTGACCCGGCAGAGGTCGCGATCGGGCGCATCCCGCACCAGCCTTTCGATCGCACCCACGACGGCGGGGTCGGCGGATTGCTGTAAAAGCGGAAACAGGTTTTTGGCTTCGCTCATTTTAGATCCTATCCCGCATTACTGCGCTGAAAACCCCGACAGGCCTCGGAAATCGCACGCGTCTCTTGCCGATCCGACGCACCCGCCTTGGCCACGTCACCGCCATGCCGTCGCCACTCGGCATTAAATTTGGTTACGAATCGTGCGCGCGCTAGCTACTCTGCTGCCACCGTCCTGTCAGCATTGCTGGGCGACAACGGCTCATGAGACCCGCCGACCGGCTTTTTCAAATCATTCAGATCCTACGGCGCACGCCTAAACCGATAACCGCGGGCGCCCTCGCCGCCGAGCTCGAGACTTCAAAGCGGACCGTCTATCGCGACATCGCTGACCTCATCTGCCAGCGGGTACCAATCAAGGGCGAGGCCGGCGTCGGCTATGTGTTGCAGCCGGGGTTGGACCTGCCCCCTCTTATGTTGACGCCCGACGAGATCGAAGCGGCCGTGCTGGGCGCCCAGTGGGTGGCGCGCCATAGCGATGCGGAACTGGCGCGGGCGGCGCAGGATTTGATCGCCAAGATCGGCGCCGTCGTGCCGGAACGGCTTCGGCCTTTTGTTTTCGAGCCGGTGACCGAAACGCCGCCGGTGCGAGACCTCGCGACTGATCGCCTCGATATGGCGCGGGTGCGAGCGCAGATTCATGCGGGCCGGAAAATCAAGCTGTGTTATCGCGACGAACAGGGCCGCGAGAGCGAGCGCATCATTTGGCCGGTTACGGTGGGGTACATGGAGACAGTCCGCCACCTGATCGCCTGGTGCGAACTGCGCCAAGACTTCCGAAGCTTTCGGACCGACCGGGTGATCGCCGCGGGGTTCCTGGACGAACGCTACCCCGAGCGGCCGAGCGCATTGCGGGCGAAATGGCGGCGAACGCTCGACGGCGCCAAAGCGACGAACGCCTGACGCCGCTATTCGGTTCGGCAAGATTTGTCGCGGTCTACGGGCGCGCCAGGCCATCACCCGGGTCACCGAGCCGGCGCGACCTCGACTTTCCGCGGCTCCGATGACCATGCTAACCTCGGCCATGACCCTGGCCAATTCCCTCCACATCGAACGTGCCGTGATCTTCCATGTCGACGATATCGGGATGTGTCACGGCGCAAACCGCGGGTTTCTCGATCTCGCCGCGCGCGGCTTTGTCACCTGCGGCTCGGTCATGGTGCCGTGCCCGTGGTTCCGCGAGATCGCCGAGGCTGCTGCCGCCGATTCGGCGCTCGACCTCGGCGTGCACCTGACCTTGACCAGCGAATGGGAGCACTATCGCTGGGCCCCGATTTCGACGGTCAGCCGCGCGTCGGGCCTGATCGACGACGACGGTTTCTTTTGGCGAGATGTCGCGAGCCTGCGCCGGCGTCTGGTGCCGGAAGCCGCCGAAGCCGAGCTGCGCGCGCAGATCGAGCGGGCGCGGTCGGCCGGGATCAAACCGACGCATATCGACGCTCATATGGCAGCGGCGATGCTGCCCGAGCTGCTCGACTGCCACGTCCGGCTCGGGCATGACTACGGGCTCGTTCCGGTCCTTCCCCGCAATATCCGTTTTGCGCCCGACCCGCCGAGCTACGATGCGACTGTCGCGTGGCTCGAACGCGCGGGGTTGCCGGTCGTTGATTACATTCGGGGCACCTTGCCGGTCGCGGCTGAAGCCGTCGAACCCGGCTACCGCAAACTCGTCGAAGAGCTTCCCGCCGGCGTTACGCATTTCGCCCTGCACTGCGCCGCGCCGGGCGACGTCGAGGCGATCACGCCGCAGCACGCGCCGTGGCGGACGAACGAATATGCCCTCTTCGCATCGGGCATTGTCGCTGAGTGGTGTGCGGCGATCGGCGTCGTGCCGATTGGCTACCGCGAGATCCAGCGCCTGTGGCGCAAGACACCATAGACCACCTTCCCCCAGCTTCGTCCGCTTGCGAGGGGAGAAGGAGAGCTATGACGTTTGCGCATACCCCTAGGTTTTGCTCGGCGGTGACAAGCCCCTCCAGTTGCTAAACCTCGGATCGGCAAAAGATTTTGCTTGCCCGAGCGACTGAAGCCGGATATTTCTGCGATTCAGTCGCATTCGCTTATCAGGCCACTTCCCAAGAATTCCGAAGATGCTTCGTGCTCTATCTCGCGGCCGTCAGCGCCATCTGGCTCTTGACCCAAATTGTCGGCAGGCCCGTGAAGCCGCGGCCGGTTGCCTACTTGAGCCGAGGGACCCCGACCCCGCTGCTCGGCATTTTCCTGCTCGGCGCGCTCGGAGCGGAATAATCGGAGTATCACGATAAGTCTTATAGCACGGTTTGCGGCATTGTTGGTTCTCGCGGTTGCGGCGCCAGCCCTGGCCGATGACCCCAGTTTCCCAATTCTACTGAAGAACAATCAGTTCGTTCCGAGCGAGGTCCAGATCCCCGCGGGTGTGAAGGTCAAGCTCGTCGTGCGCAACGAAAACCCGACACCCTCGGAATTCGAGAGCACCCAATTTCATCGCGAAAAAGTCGTGCCCCCCGGCCAGGAAATCACTGTTTTTGTCGGGCCTCTCGATCCGGGCAGTTACGAGTTCTTCGACGATTTCCACTCGGAGACCCGCGGCCACCTGGTCGTCAAATAGCGAGGCTAAGATGCTGGCGACCGCGATAATCGTTTTCCGCGAGGTTCTCGAGGCATCGCTCGTGGTCGGCATCGTGCTGGCGGCCAGCCGCGGCGTGCCGCGCCGCGGCGTCTGGGTGACCAGCGGGGTCGCCGCAGGCGTTCTCGGCGCCGCCCTCGTCGCTGCTGGCGCCGGAGCGATTGCCGCGGCGGTCAACGGTATCGGACAGGAGCTGTTCAACGCCGCAATCCTGTTTACCGCGGTAGCCATGCTGGGCTGGCACAATATCTGGATGAACCGGCACGGGCGCGAGCTCGCAGCGGCCGCGGCCACGCTCGGCAAGGCGGTGGTCGGCGGCAGTCGGCCGCTCTATGCGCTGGCTCTGGTCGTCGAAATCGCCGTGCTGCGTGAGGGCTCGGAGATCGTTCTCTTTCTCTACGGGGTCGCGATCGCCTCGGGAGCAGGCGGCCTGAGCATGTTGACGGGCGGGATTGTCGGGCTCGCCGGCGGCGCAGCAATGGGCGCGCTGATTTATCTCGGCCTCCTCGCCATCCCGTTGCGCCGGCTGTTTACGGTGACGAGCTGGCTCATTTTGCTGCTCGCCGCCGGCATGGCCTCGCAAGGCGCGGCCTTTCTGATGCAGGCGAACCTTCTACCCTCGCTCGGCAATGACCTCTGGAACACTTCCTCGATCCTGAGCGAGAACAGCATGCTCGGACTGTTGTTGCATGTACTGATCGGTTATTCGGCACAGCCGGCCGGTATCCAAGTCGTGTTCTACCTCGCCACACTTCTAGGCATCGGTTCCTTGATGCGAGTGATCGGGCGCGCGCCACCGAACGTGCTAAGCCGGCCGGCCGCGGCGGCGCCCGTTTGAGCTGAGCCCGCCCTCCCCTCCTCTTTAGCCTCCGCAGATCGGCTAACTCGCTTCCCTTGGCGCGGAGACGCGAATGCGTTGCATTAGCATTACGACTTTGATCTCCGGCGCGGCCTTGACGCTGGTCACCGTGGTTCCGGCCGCGGCGGATTTCAAAGTCCAAATGCCCGACGCGGAAACCGGAGAGGTCTCCATCGAGCCCCTCGGCGATTATGGACACGATCCGAACCCCGCCCACAGCGGCGAACTAAGCACCACCGAGGAATTCGAATACGGAGTCAACGGCTTTTGGCGCACCGAGCTCGAGCTCGAGCAGGAACGGAACGCGGGTCCCGGACAATCGTTCAATTTCAGTCAGGTTACTTGGGAAAACATCCTTCAGTTCACCGAACGCGGTCAGTATTGGGTCGATTCCGGCTTTTTTGCCGAATTCGGCAAGTCCACGCTCCAGAGTAATCCCAACGAACTCACGTTGGGACCAATCTTCCGCAAGGAATTTTTCGGGACAATCAATACCGTAAATCTTTTTGTGGAAAAGGAGGTCGGTAGTGGTTCCGCGGGGCGGCCGTTCTTCTTGTACGCTTGGGAAACGCGGTTTGCCTTCGGCACGCCGATCGAGCCGGGCTTTCAGGCCTATGGCCAGCCGAGCGGATTTGCGGGGTTCAACTCGCACTGGCCTCAGGACAACCGCATCGGTCCGCAACTGTTCGGCACCATTTCGAATCTCGGGCCGGGCACCCTCAACTGGAATGCCGGTGTTATGTTCGGGGTGACCTCCGCTGCGCCGCGCGAAACAATCCGCTGGCAGCTCGAATACGAAATTCACTTCTGATCGCGGCAGCGGGTACGAGATCCCGCTTTGAGCCTTAATCGGCTGCTTCGGCCTTCTCGGCCGGCAGCGGCTCGGTGCCGGTCCACGGGTGTTCGGCGATGTCGAAGAGGACGCCTTCGGGGCCGTAAAGCTTGACCTCGAACCCGCCGACGCGGTCGCCGGCCTGGTCCATGTAATGCGTCCCGCCCAACGCTTCGACCTTCTTCGAGAACTTCTCGACATCGTCGACGAGGATGCCGAAATGGTGCAGTCCGGTATAGTCGAGGCCCCTGCCGATCTGGTCAGTCTTGAACCGCAGAATCGCCAGATCGATCGTCCCGTCGCTCAGGTGATAGCCATAAGCGAGCGGCCCGTCGGTCTTGCGGACCTCCTTGAAGTCGAACGCTTTCTTGTAGAACTCGGCCATCGCATCGGGATCCTTGGCGGCAATGGCGATGTGACGCAACTTGGCCATATCTCTCTCCCGTAGCGGTCACCCCCGCGAAAAGCGGGGGTCCAGAGCCTGCCCCTGGCTTGAACAGGGGGCGTGCGACGCAGCACCGGCGCTGGATTCCCGCTTTCGCGGGATGACGGGTAATAGTTGTGTTCGTGATTACTCCGCGGCCTCTTTGACCTCGGCGGGGAGCGCCTCGGCGCCGGCCCAGGCGTGTTCGGCGATGTCGAACAAGACGCGCTCTGGCCCATAGAATTTCTTTTCGAAATAGCCGGCCTGCGGGTCCACTTGGTTGCGGTCGAAGTAGTGTTCGGCGCCGAGGCCCTCCAGCCTCTTCGAGAACTCGTCGACGTCCTCGACCAGCACGCCAAAATGATGGATGCCACGGTAATCTAGGCCCTTGCCGAGCTGGTCTGTCTTGAATTTGAGGATCGCCATGTTGAGCGTGCCGTCGCTCAAGAACACGCCGTCCGCGAGCACCCCGTTCGGCCGCCCGACCTCCTTGAAGTCGAACGCTTTTTTATAGAAATCGGCCATCTTTTCCGGGTCTTCCGCGGCGATCGCGATGTGACGCAGCTTGGGCATGGGGACCTCCTCATTTGCCTGATCGCGCTAGCGTATCACGACCTGCCGGACGGATGCCAACACCCGCGCTAGATTCTTACCGATGCGCGACAGCAACTCCTCCCACGGGAACAGACCGAAGCGGTCGAATTCCGGCAATTGGGTTCCGTTCGGAAGCGTGAAACGGGACGAGCAGCTAAGGCCCTCGGGGTCGGGGAGGCGCGGCGGGATCCACATGAACAGCGCCAGGTCCTTGCCGCGCAGGTAGGGATGCACGCCAAGATCGGTGAGCTCTTCTGGCGCAATCGCGAGGCTGGTTTCTTCGAGCAGTTCTCGTGCTGCCGTCCAGGCGAAATTTTCGCCCGGTTCGGCCACCCCCTTAGGAATGTCCCAGCGCGGCGAGCGGGTTGTGTGACCAAGGAGAATTCGCTCTCCGTCCGTGACAAGCACTCCGCAGCTGGTCACGCGTGCGCTCATGGCCAAGTGTGGCCGCCGGAGACGCCGCCGTAGAACACCCCGTGCTTATCATTGTCGGACGCGGCGCCCGTGTCGGCGCAGCCCGCGGCCGACAGCACCAGCACGAACTCCAATGATGGCAAACCAGCACCTTCGTTTCATCGCCTATTGCCCATTCCCGCCTGGTAGGCCCTTATCCGGTTAATATGCCACCAAAGGAGACGATAGTGGTTGCAGAAATGCGTTCCTACCGTCCGGTGATCATCGGGGCGCGCGGGGCCGTCGCGGCCAATCATCCGCTCGCCGCCCAGGCCGGCCTTTTGGCGCTGCGGGCGGGCGGCAACGCGGTCGACGCTGCGGTCGCGACGGCGATGACGCTCGCGGCCGTCGAGCCGATGATGTCGGGGCTCGGCGGCGACGGGTTCTATCATGTGTACGATCAGGCGGCCGGCCGCGCCGTCGTGTTCAACGGCACCGGCCCAGCGTCGGCCGCGGCGACACCGGAGCGTTACGCCGGCGGCATCCCGCGCACCGGACCGCTGTCGGTCTCGGTTCCGGGCACCGTGGCCGGGCTCGGCGCAATGCACCGAGAGTATGGGCGGCTGCCGTGGCGCGACTTGTTCGCCGAGGCGATCGCCTTTGCCCGCGACGGCTTTGGCGCCACCCGGGCCTACAGCCATTTCTCGAATGAATATCGGGCGACCCTGATGGTGGACCCCCGCAGCGTCGCAACCTTTCTCGTCGACGGTAAGCCGCCGCCGCTCGGCGCGCTTATTGTGCAGCCGGACCTCGCCCGAACGCTCGAAGAAGTCGCCGCGGAGGGTGCGGAAACCTTCTACCGCGGCCGCCTGGCGCGGCGGTTGGCCGCCGCTCTCGAAGGGGCGGGAACCCTGATTTCGGCCGCTGATCTCGGAGCCTTCGAGGCAGAGCAGCAGGAGCCGATCGGCATCGAGTACCGCGGCTTCACGGTGCTCGAGGCGCCGCTCAACTCGACCGGGTTCGTATTGCTCGAAGAATTGAAGATCCTCGAACAATTCGATCTCGCGGCGATGGGCCTGCTATCCGCGGATGCAGTCCATGTCATGGTCGAGGCAAAAAAATTAGCTTTCGCCGACCGCGAGCGGTGGGGCGCCGACCCGCACTCGATCGAAGCGCCGCTCGCGCAGCTGTTGTCCGCAGACCACGCGGCACATCTCGCCGGGCAGATCGATCTGCGGCGCGCGGCCCCGAACGGCCCCATGAACCTTGCCGCCGGCGACACGACCTATTTTTGCACCGCCGATGGCGAGGGCAACGCCGTCTCGGGCGTGCAGAGCATCAACAGCGGCTTCGGGTCGGGTGTCATGGCGGGCGACACCGGCATCCTGCTCAACAACCGGATGAGCTATTGGCATCTCGATCCCGGCCATCCCAATCGGCTGCAGCCCGGACGCCGGGTCAGGCATACGATGAACCCGCCATTGGTTCTGAAGGACGGCGCCCTGTGGTGCGTTTTCGGCACCCCCGGCGCCGACAATCAAGTGCAGATCAATCTGCAGGTGCTGACCGCAATGATCGATTTCGGGCTCGACCCGCAGCAAGCGGCTGAAATGCCGCGCTGGACTTCGAATGTCCCCGGCCAATACGCCAACTGGCCGCATGACGGCGAGGATGCGCTGACCATCGAGCGGCGCTTTCCGGAGGCAGTGCGCGCAGAGCTCGCGCGCCGCGGTCATCCGGTCAAGACGGTCGGCGATCTCGACGGCCCGTGCAGTGTCGAGATCATCCGCCGCGACGCGGCAAGCGGCACGCTGCTCGCCGGCTCCGACCCGCGCCGCGACGGTTGGGCCTTGGCGTGGTGACGTGATCCACTTCCGATCGAGAGTTCCGGATCACTCCAAGTTGGGAGGAGCACACAGCGTGAAAATTCGTGATATCGAGGCGTTTCAAATCAGCTGGGCATCCGAGGACAAGCCGGCGCAACGCAGCGCCTGGGTCAGAGTGCACTGCGACGACGGCACGTCTGGCATCGGCGAGGCGTCGCCGATGCAGGGCGGCCTCGCCTCGCTCGGGATCGTCAAGCACAATCTGGCGCCGGCGCTGATCGGCAAGGACCCGCTCGACCACGCGGTGTTGCTCGACAAATTGTTGCACACCTTCGTCAAGCTCGGACCCGAGGGTGCGCTGACCGGCGCCTTGGCGGCGCTCGACATTGCGCTGTGGGATCTGAAAGGCAAGTTGTTCAATCAGCCGATCTACAAACTGCTGGGCGGCGCCTGGCGCACCAGCTTGCCGTTTTATGCCTCGATCGGCGGCAATGGCGAGCGCAATGTCGACGAGGTGCTGCGGGTTGTCGAAGCGCGGCTGAAGGACAAGCCGGCGGCAGTGAAAATCCGCTTCGACAACGACCGCACCAGGCCGGACATCGACATTCCCGGCGATATTGCGAAGGCGCGCGCCGTTCGTCGCTTGGTCGGTGATGATTTGCCGCTCGCCTTCGACGCCAATAACGGCTACTCGGTCGGCGGCGCGATACGCCTCGGGCGCGTGCTCGAAGAACTCGGCTATTGGTGGTTCGAGGAGCCGGTGCAGCACTACCATGTGAAGGCGATGGGCGAAGTGGCGCAAAAGCTCGACATTACTGTCTCCGCCGGGGAACAGACCTATACCCTGGCAGGGCTGGCGGATCTGATCGCGGCCGGAGTTCGGATGGTGCAGCCCGACATTGTCAAAATGGGTGGGGTCACCGGGCTGATGCGCTGCGTCGCGCTGGCCAATGCGCATGGCGTCGAGCTGGTGCCGCACCAGACGCAGCCGACGATAGGCCATATGGCCAATTTGCATCTGGCGGCGAGCCAGCTGCACGCCACGAAACCGTGCGAGCTGAACGACCCGTCCCCGCGCATGCATGCAGTGTTTGAAAATCCGCCACGGCCCGTCGACGGTCTGTTTCATCTCCCGCAGGCGCCCGGATTGGGACTGCAGGTCAATGAGGCGGAATTGGCGAAACGGCGCGTGCCGATTTCCTGAGGAAAAGCGATGAACGCAGTGGTTGCGGCAGTCAGCCGCAACGCGAAACACACCATGGTCAAATCCAACCAGGACAGCATCCGGCTGTTGCCGGGGCTCGGCGTCGACGGCGACGCGCATCAGGGCGCCAGCGTCAAGCACCGCTCGCGAGTGGCGCGCGACCCGACCCAGCCGAATTTGCGCCAGGTTCACTTGATCCACGCCGAACTGCACGACGAATTGCGCGCCGCCGGTTTCACCGTGTCGGCCGGGCAGATGGGCGAGAACATCACGACGCGAGGCGTCGATCTGCTCGGTCTGCCGACCGGCGCGCGGCTGTGTCTCGGGAATACGGCGGTCGTCGAGGTGAGCGGCCTGCGGAATCCTTGCGCGCAGCTCGACCGGATTCAATCGGGACTGATGGCGGCGACCCTCGGCCGCGACGAGCACGGCAATCTGGTGCGCAAGGCCGGCATCATGGGCGTCGTCATCGCCGGCGGTGAGGTGCGGCCCGGCGACCCGATCCAGGTCGAAGCGCCGGCGCAGCCGCACCGCCCGCTTGCGCCGGTGTGATGGCTCCTGCGCTATCTCCCCCCGTTGCCGGCGGGCCGGAGGGTCGTGAGAATTTAGCCGGATGAGCCCTCGGTCCGCCGGTTTCGCGCTCGGCTTTTCGAGCGTCGGCCATTTCTTTGCGCATTTGTTGATGCTGCTCTACCCGACCGTCCTGCTCGTGCTCGAAGGGCGGTGGGGCATGTCGTACGGCGATCTCCTGTCGCTGTCACTCGGCGGGTTCGTCTTGTTTGGCCTCGGTGCGCTGCCGGCGGGCTGGCTCGGCGACCGGTGGAGCGCCGAGGGCATGATGGTCATTTTTTTCATCGGCACCGGCGGCGCGGCGATCGCCACCGGCCTGACCGACGGGCCTGTGGCGCTGGCGCTCGGTCTCGCCGCGATCGGGCTGTTCGGCTCGATCTATCACCCGGTCGGCACTGCATGGCTGGTCCGCAATGCCAGGAATCGCGGGCGGGCGCTCGGCGTCAACGGCATCGCCGGCAGTATCGGCCTCGCCGCAGCGGCGTTCGTCGCCGGCGCACTGACGCAGGCGATCGGCTGGCGCGCGGCCTTCATCATACCGGGAGCGCTGTGCGCCACGACCGGCGCAGTTTTGCTATGCTGTATGCGCAGCGGAAATGTTGTCGCGGACGCGGCCGACCGCCGGCCCGAGCCGAAGGCCACCCGCAACGACGTGGTTCGCACTTTTATCGTGCTCTCGTTCACGATGCTGGCCGACGGCACGATCTCACAATCGATCACGGTCGCCTTGCCGAAGGCGTTCGCCGCCGGGCTGACCGGCCTTACCGATGGCGGGACCTTGGATGCCGGGGGCTTTGTCACCTTGGTTTTTCTGGTGGCGGCAACCGCCCAGCTGGCCGGCGGCTGGCTCGCCGACCGCTTTGCGATGAAGGCGGTCTACGTGCTCGCCTGGGCGGCTCAGGTCCCGCTTTTCGTCATCGCCATGCAGGCGCGCAATGTGCCGCTGCTCGGCGCCATGATGGCGGTCAATTATCTCGGCGTGCTGTCGGTGCCGGCAGAAAATGCGCTGCTCGCGCGCTACAGCCCGCCACAGTGGCGAGCAACCGCGTTTGGCGCCAAGTTTGTGCTGGCGCTCGGCGTCAGCACGATCGGGGTCAAGCTGGTCGCCGTTATCTATGATGGCGCCGGGAGCTTTGCGCCGCTGTGGTTGATCCTGGCCGCCTGCGCCGGGTTTGTCGCCGCCGCCGGATTGTTCCTGCCCGGCCGTTTACGGGGCACCTCCCCAATTCTCGCACCGCAGCCCGCGGAATAAACCCCGTCGAGCCTCGCCCATCTGGCACGCGCCACGAATTAAATCTATAAACCGTCCGCACGGCTTTCCCGAAGGGACCTGCATATATGATGACCCGAGAGTCGACTGTATTCCTCGTCGATGTGGACAACACGCTGCTCGATAACGACCACATCCAGGCCGATCTAAAGCGCCATCTGGAACGCGAATTCGGCGCAGCGTCCCGTGACCGGTATTGGGCGATCCTGGAAGAGCTGTTCACCGATTTAGGCTACCGGGACTATCTCGGCGCCCTGCAGCGATATCGTGCCGAGCGCCCACGAGACATACACCTCTTATCGATGTCATCGTACCTGGTCGATTATCCGTTCGCCAACCGGCTCTATCCGCAGGCGCTCGATGTTCTCGAGCGCTTCCGCAGCTGGGGGCCGACCGCCATTTTGTCCGATGGCGACGTCGTCTTTCAGCCGCGCAAGGTCGAGCGCTCCGGGATCGCGGAAGCGGTCGACGGCCATGTGCTGATCTACATCCACAAGGAGCAGGAGCTCCAAGACGTGGAACAGCGCTATTCGGCGCGCCATTATGTCCTGGTCGACGACAAGCCGCGGATCTTGGCGGCGGTCAAGGAGATCTGGGGCGATCGGGTGACCACCGTGCTGCCGCGTCAAGGCCAGTATGCCAATGACGCTCGGGTCGTCGCTTCGCTGCCAGCCGCGGATTTGACCGTCGAGCGCATCGGCGAGCTTCTCGACTATGATTTTCCGACTCTGGTCAAGCAATCCTCGTAACTCTGCTTTGGAGGAAGTCCCCATGCAACTCGGAATGGTCGGCCTCGGCCGGATGGGCGCCAACATGGTCCGGCGGCTTCTCAAGGGAGGCCATGAATGCGTGGTCTTTGACATGTCGCCGAAGGCGGTCAGCGAACTCACCGCCGAAAGGGCGGTTGGTTCCGCCTCGCTCGCCGATTTGGTGAAAAAGCTGGAAAAGCCCCGAGCGGTTTGGTTGATGGTGCCGGCGGCCGCCGTCGACAAGACCATCGCCGATATTTTGCCGGCCCTCGAGCCCGACGACATCCTGATCGACGGCGGCAATTCCTACTACATCGACGATATCCGGCGCGCCAAGGAGCTGATGCCGCGGCAAATCCACTATGTCGATGTCGGGACCAGCGGTGGGGTATGGGGGCTGGAGCGCGGCTACTGCATGATGATCGGCGGTGAAAAGCCGGTGGTCCAGCGTCTCGATCCGATCTTCGCGACCTTGGCACCGGGGAAGGGCGATATCGAGCCCACTCCGGGACGCGAGAAATTGGGGGCCAGCACAGCCGAGCAAGGCTATCTGCATTGCGGGCCAAACGGGGCCGGGCACTTCGTCAAGATGGTGCATAACGGCATCGAATACGGGCTGATGGCCGCCTATGCCGAAGGGCTGAACATCCTGCATTCCGCCAATGTCGGAAAGCAGACGCATACCATCGATGCCGAGACCACGCCATTGCGCGATCCCGAGCACTACCAATACGACCTCAACCTGCCCGATATCACCGAGCTGTGGCGGCGCGGCAGTGTGATCGCCTCATGGCTCCTGGACCTGACCGCGAATGCGCTCGCCAAGGACACCGGGCTTGCGGGCTTTGCCGGCCGGGTCTCGGATTCGGGCGAGGGGCGCTGGACGATCAAGGCCGCGATCGACGAGGGCGTGCCGGCGCATGTTCTGTCGGCAGCGCTATACGATCGTTTCGCCTCGCGCGGCGAGGCCGAGTTCGCCGACAAGCTGTTGTCGGCGATGCGCTACGAGTTCGGCGGCCATATCGAGAAGCCGGCTGGTTAGCGCCGGTTCACTCCGTCGCTCGGAAAAAGCCGCCGTGCCGCGCAGGTCAGGCCCTGGGCCTCTCGAGCACGATTTCGATGCGGCGGCACTGCGCCCGGCCTTCCGGCGTGTAGTTCGGCGCGAGCTTCCCGCCGGCATTAGAAACCTGTTCGCACTATTATGAAGCGGCCTTTGCTCGTCGTCGACGGCGATTCGTTCGCGCACCGCTCCTATCACGCATTGCCGAAATCGATCCGGCGGCGCGGCAACAAGGGCGGCGGCGCGATCGTCGGGTTCGCCAATTTCCTGCTGCGGCTCTACGCGCAGGAAGAGCCCCGCGCGGTGCTCGTCGGCTGGGACACGCTCGACGCGCCGACCTACCGGCACCGCGCACTCGAAGGCTACCAGGGCGGGCGCGTCTTCGACGCCGAGCTATTGGAGCAGCTCGATGTCCTGCCGCAATTCGTTACCGCATGCGGGTTCACCGCTGCGAAGGCGCCGGGCTACGAGGCCGACGATTTCCTCGCTGCCGCGGTGGCGCAGGAAGAACGGCGTGGCGGCGCCGCGGTCGTAGCGAGCGGCGACCGCGACGCCTTCCAGCTCGCCTCGGAACGGACGGTGATCCTGCAACCGGTGCGCGCCGGCGAGATGGCCCGGATCGGGCCCGCGGAAGTGCGCGAACGCTATGGCGTCGAGCCCAAACAGGTGCCCGATTTCATCGCCCTGCGCGGCAACTCGTCGGACAAGATCCCCGGCGCACCGGGTATCGGCCCGAAAACCGCCGCGAGCCTCTTGCGCCGCTACGGCTCGCTCGAAGCCGCGCTGGCGCAGGGCAAGTTCGCAGCCCAGGCCGAACAGCTGCGGCTCTACCGCTCGATCGCGACCATGGACGCCTCGGCCCCCCTCCCTCCCCTGCCCGACGAGACTCCGACCTGGGGCGAGGCGGCGGCCCTGGCGCGCGAGTGGGAGCTGAACCGCCTGGCCGATCGTCTGACCGAACTCCAATCAGAGGCCATTCGCGGCCATTAGAACTCGCCGCTCCGGTAAGCCTCGTCGAGGCGCTCGGCGTCCTCTGACGACGGTTCTTCCCAGGCGTCGCCGCGGCGGCGCAGGGCGCCGGTGAAGTCCGGCGGGCGCTTTTCGTTGAAGGCTCGGCGGCCCTCCTCGCCGTCGGTGGTGGTTTGGATCAGCAGGGAGTTAATCAGGTTCTGGACGTGCCAGGCCTGATCGGTCGGCAGGTCGCCGAAGCGGACGACGAACTCCTTCATCATGCGGACCGCGACCGGCGGCAAGGTGACGATGTGCCGGGCGATCTTTTCCGCCCGCTCCATCAGCTGCGCATGGGGGACGACTTCGTTGACGAGGCCGATCCGCAGGGCCTCCTCGGCGTCGAAGGGATCGTCGGTCAGCAGGATCTTCATCGCATCGATGTAACGGAGTTGGCGGACCAAAAGGCTCGCGCCTGGTCCGTGACCGAGCCAACCTTGCGACAACAGCGCGAATTTGAACCGGGCGTGCTCGCGGCTGGCAATGCGGATATCAGTCGAGGAGAGCAGGATGTAGAGCCCCGCCCCCGCCGCCCACCCGTTGACCGCCGCGATGACCGGCTTCCACACCCGCGGGTAGTGGTCGCCCATCCGGCCGTCGACCCCGGTCTTCTGGCCGTGCACCGTGCCGCCGAGCGGCCAGTAAATGCGCTCGGTGCGCAAATATTCGCGTTCCTCCTCGGTGATGTTGGGGCGCGGCGCCAGATTGTGCCCGCCGCAGAAATGCCGGTCGCCGGCGCCGGTCAGGATCGCGCAGCGGATGTCGCGATCCTCCCAGAGGTCGATCCAGGCTGCGGAAATCGCATCCGACGTGGGCTTGTCGAGGATGTTCGCCTTCTCGGGATTGTTCAGCGTGATGTAGGCGACCCCGTCGCGCTTTTCGTAGTCGATGGCCAAGGCGCTCTCCCCTCGTCAGTAACGCGCCGAGAATATACCGCGCGGGTTCAACGGTTGAGCAGCCAAAGGATGAAGGACAGCACGAGGCTGACCACCAGACAGGTCACGATCGGGAAATAAAAGCTGAAATTGCCGCGCTGGACGATGATGTCGCCCGGCAGCCGACCGAGCCCGAGCTTCCCCCAGCCATGGCCACAGCAGACCAACTGCAACGAGCACGAGCCCGATCGCGACCAGCCACGCTCTCATCTGGGAGGCTACCTCCTCAGCAACGGCCGCGGGCCGATCACCGCGTTCTGCGAAACGCGCGAACAGCCGGGAACGACGGAGTTAAAGCCTGCGTTCTGAAGTGAAAATCGCCCGCCTCGGCCAACCCCGAGACTGGGCGACAAATGTGGCTGACGGGTGAGGTAGGCCATGCCGCTTGTCAAGAAACTAACCCATTTTGTCTCGCTCTCGCCCGATGAGATCTTGGTTTTGCAGGATCTCCAGTCGGCGAAACAGGGAGTTCGGCGGCATCGGGATATCGTCACCGAGGGCCGGAAATACGATGCAATCTTTGTTTTGGTCGAGGGATTTGCCGTACGTTGCCGGGTTCTGAAAAACGGCGGGCGCCAGATCTTGAATTTCGCGTTGCCCGGCGATGTCATTGGTTTTCCCGGATGCTTTTTCGAGCGTGCTCTGTACTCGGTCACTGCACTGACCGACACGGTGATCTCCCCAATCCCGCACACCCGAATAGTCGCGCTGTTTGAAGCTTCCCCGCAGCTGGCCGCGAAAATCTTTTGGTCGTTCGCCTGCGAGGCAGCGATCTACACCGAGCGGCTGACCGACATCGGAAGGCGGTCGGCGCTCGAACGCGTCGCTCATTTTCTGCTCGAGCTGCACGCCAGGTTGGAGATCATCGGCTTGGCCGACGAGCATTCATACCCGATGCCGTTCACGCAAGAGTTGATCGGCGACGCCCTCGGTCTCAGCGTCCCGCACGTCAACCGAACCTTGCGGCAGTTGCGCAACGACGACTTGCTCGTAATCGAGCACCAGCACGTGGTCATCAAGGACATCGAGGCGCTTTCGGCGCTCGCCGGTTTCGACCGGAAATATCTCAGCCGCTTCCGCATCCCCGAAATGTTCAAATCCGCCGCAGAGCCGAGCTGGCCGCCCGGTGACCCGGCTCGCCTGGTCGAGCAGTCCCGACCAGCATCCGACAACGGCCGGGACACCTCCCGCCCTAGCGTCCACGCAGGTGCTGGAATGGCTGAGCCATAGGCTTCACGGGAACCACCCAAACGCGAGTTGATTAATTGCGCTGGCTGTTTCTGTAGCAAATCAACAGCGAGAATTCGCGTCCTGATTGTACCTATACAACAACAAAGCTGCCGCGCAGCGGTGTCTGGAGTATCGCCTCCGGCACTCGGACCTAAGCGCTTTTGCGGCATTGGGCGCGTATCCTTTTTTCTGTGCACACGCGATCAGCATCGCAAGATGACCCGAGAGTAGGATACGATTACGGCAATTTTATTGCTTCGAATGATGGCGGGTTGCTGCCGAACCCCTCGTAGGGCTGGAAGAATGTTGTGCGTCCTTCGAGGCCTCGCTTCGCGAGGCGCCTCAGGATGAGGCATTTTTCTTAACGCCCTTTACGATATGGCCCCATTGCTGAGGAGCGACCCAGCACAGCCGGGGCGCGTCTCGAAGCACGCACAGCGCACGCGGTTTCAGCTAACAAGCCGATGACACGACCGATAGTCCGTCAGCAGGGTGCGCACCAGCCACAGGCCGAGGCGGAACACGCTACGCGGTCCCTCCCTACGCTTGCTGTTCGAGCCTGTCTCAGGCAACGAGCCTATGATAAAACACACCTCGGCAAAACCGTATTCCAAGGTTCGAGAGTAGGTGCGGACATGCAGGCACACGAGATTATGACAAAGGACGTGGTAACGGTTTCGCCCGATACCCCCACGTCCCAAATCGCACAGCGGCTGCTCGAGCATAAGATCAGCGCGGTACCCGTTATCGATAGTTCGGGGATAGTGATCGGGATGGTCAGCGAAGGTGACCTCATCGGCCGCAGCGATGTTGATCGGGAGGGACGGCGCGACTGGTGGTTGTCTCTTCTCGCCGAGGGCGAAGCGCTTCATCCTGATTTTTTGGCGAGCTTGCGGCACCCGAAGCTCACCGCGGGCGATGTCATGTCTGCGCCGGTCGTCACAATCACTGGAAAAACCGAACACATCGAGATCGCCCGGCTCTTAGCTACGCATCGCATTAAGCGGGTGCCGGTAATGCAAGACGGCCGTCTGATCGGTATCGTGAGCCGCGCAGACCTGCTGCGGATTTTTACCGTCTAAAGTTCGACACCGTTCTGAGCTCGGTCCCATCGCCCGAGAATATCAACAAGATTGCTCGCGAGGTTCAAAGCGAATCAGATTGTGGTAGGAACCGAAGGTTTTGGTCCTTTGCATGAATTATTCATCGAGAATGCTGTCACACTGTGCCGCGTCAGACCGGACGTGCAACCACCCGTGAGTTCAAATGACACCCCAGCGGGTACATTGCCGCGCAGTGTCTTTGGCTATGTGCTGGGGACGAGCGGGTTGCACCAGCTCTTTCTGCTGCTGCTGACAGTCAGCGTCTTCCTGCTTGAAGTCGTCCCACTAGAATTGCAGCGGCGGATCGTCAACGACCTGGTCAAGCACCGGCCTTATTCCTGGGTAGTGGGCCTGTGCGCGGTCTACGCCGGCATCGTGCTCCTCCAGGGCGGGACCAAGCTCGCGCTCAACATCTATCGCGGCTGGGTCGGCGAGCGGGCCAAGCGCGACTTGCGGCGGCGGGTTCACACTGTAGTTGAGAACCCTGCGGCAGCCTCGCCTGTGGCCGAAGCGCAAGGGATCACGATTTCGATGATCGTCGCCGAAGTCGAGCCGATCGGCGGCTTCGTCGGCGAGAGCGTCTCGGAGCCGCTGCTGCAAATCGGCATCATCTTTTCGGTGCTAGCTTATCTGATTCACATTGACCCGTGGATGGCGCTGGCCGCTTTCGCCCTCGTCATCCCCCAGCTGGTCTTTGTTCCGCTGTTGCAGAGTGCGGTCAACCGGCGCACTGGCGCCCGCATCAGGGTGCTGCGCCAGCTCGGCATTGCGATGATCGACCGCAGCAGTGGCGCCGACGACGATCGGCGCATCGACCGGGCCTTTGCGCTCGACATGGGGATCTTCAAGCTCAAGTTTACAATGAATTTTTTGATGAATATCTGCACTCACCTGCAAATCGTCTCGGCACTGCTGGTTGGCGGATGGTGGGTCTATACCAGCCGACTGGAAATCGGCGGTGTGGTCGCATTCATCTCGGGAATCGGGCGGCTGAACGATCCCTGGGGGGATCTAGTCAATTACTTTCGCGACGTGAATGTCACCCAGATCAAGTATCGTTTGCTGGTCGATGCGGTCAATCAGTTGACCCCGGCCGGTCTCGCCCGAACAGAAGCGATCGTTACGGAATGCCGTGCCGCCGCGCCGATCGCTTAAGAAATAGCAAGCGTGGGGCGGAATCGCGGCAGCGCATTCCACCGTTCTCCGAGGTCGGACATACTCCCTGATGCCGGATTATCGCGGCAATCGGGTTCCGGGTGGAACGTTCTTCTTTACGGTAAACCTGCTTGACCGTCGGTAGAACTTGCTGGTGGCGCGCATCGATGCGCTGCGCGACGCCGTTCGGCAAGTGCGCGCCTGCGCACCTTTCCATATCGACGCCTGGGTAGTCCTTTCCGATCACACGCACTCCTCTGTGGACCTTGCCACGAGGCGATGCGAATCTCCCCGGTCAGTGGCGCGCGATCAAGACCCCGTGTGCAAAATCGTTGCCCATCGGCGAGCCGCGATGACCGGCCACGACCAACCGCGGCGAACGCGGCATTTGGCAGCTGTGATATTGGGAGCACACGATCCGCGATGATCACGACTTCGCGGCTCACATGGGCCACACGCACTTCAACCCAGCCAAGCACGCTCTCGTCGCGCACCCGGCGGATTGGCCGCATCCGTCGTTTCATCAGTGCGTCAACATCGGGTTGCATCCTGTTGGGTGACGGGGCGGCAGCGATGAACCGCAACAGACCGGCGAAAGGCTCTGACGCTAAGCGGCGGAAACAAGCCGAGGACACGACCGGCACTCCGTCAGCGGGGTGCGCACCGGGCACAGGTCGAGGCGGAATGCGCTACGAGGCTGAGCAAGAATTCCACAGGACTGGAAAAATGTCGTGCGTCCTTCGAGGCCTCGCTTTGCGAGGCGCCTCAGGATGAGGCATTTTCGGAATGCTATCAACAGCATGCCCTCATGCTGAGGAGCGACCCGGCACCGCCGGGACGCGTCTCGAAGCACGCACGGCGCCCAATGCAGCGCATTCTTGCCCAGCCTCTACGCTGTTCCGCCCTACACTTGCTGAGGGGCGCTCGATTCTCGCGCGCTCATTGCGTGCGAGTGTGAAGACAGGAGGCCCGCCTAATATTCGCCGTAGTGACCACTTGGCCATGGAATAAAAGGAATCATCCTCAATCGTCCCACTCCGGGATCGTCAAATGTGAAGGGGAATGATCCCCACATCAAAACCTCGGCGACAAACGGGAGCAGAAATATTCCAAGTATTAGAAGCATCGAATAGCGCCACGGCTGTCTTGCTGCCACTAGGAGAGCCACAGACCCTAGGCCGAAAACCGGCCAGATTACCGATGCCGCAATGACATGAAGACAGAAGAACGCCGAAGGCGAGAACAAGGCACCCCACGACCAGCGTTCCCAGCCCAGTCCGAGGATTGCGAAAGCGTAGATGATTGTATGCCGTTCAACGAGTACCAAGACCAACACACCAATCGGCAGAAACCAAACCCAATGCCACCCCAGCCCCAGCCGTCGGTTGCCGAGGTCTTCGGGATTGATATTCGCTTGCGAAGCCATTGAGGCGTCAAATCCCTCTATTTCAACGCCGCATACCAAACCAGAGCATCTTTGATAAAATCTTAATCGCCTCGTGGCTAAGCCTAGGGCGCACATTTCAAGGCACCCTCGATGCGGATCATGCCTTTGGTTTGGAAGACCCCGGTTGTTATCGTTGCGCTGGTGGTGGGTGCGCTTGGCGCAAGCCAAGTCGGATGGAGCGGCACTGAGTTAGCCTAACTTCGCCGAATTCGACCCGCCGTTCCGGAATTTTCGCCGGGCAAGTCATTGAACGACAAGGAGCGCGGCGGGCCAAAAACGCCGAAAATCGGCTGTAGTGCCGACCAAGTCTATTCTCTCGGCCGCCAATGTGCCGATAATCGCCGGCCATCATGTTCTTGCGCTGCAAAGTTCGCCGGAAGGATGGCAAGCAACATCGCTATTGGAGCGTTGTCGAGAACACGCGGACCGCCAGGGGGCGCGTGGTGCAGCGGCACGTGCTGTACCTGGGCGAGATCAACGACACGCAGGAGTTGGCGTGGCGGCGCTCAATCGAGGTGCTCAAGGAAGGCGCCACGCAACCGCGGACGCTGTCGCTGTTTCCGGAAGACCGCGGCGCAGGAGTGCTGGCGGACACCTCGATCGTCCACGTCAAGCTGTCGCAGTTGCAGTTGCGCCGGCCACGGCAGTGGGGTGCGTGCTGGCTGGCGTTGATGCTGTGGCGTGAGCTGCAGCTCGATCAGTTCTGGTCGAAGCGGCTGGGGGTGAGCCGCAAGGGGACGCGCTGGGATCAGGTCCTGTTCGTGCTGGTCGCCTATCGCCTGCTGGCGCCGGGCAGCGAATGGCGCCTGCACCGCGAGTGGTTTCAGCGCAGCGCCGTGGCCGATCTCTTGGGCCAGGATGCCGGGCTCGCCGAGATCCACAAGCTGTATCGTTGTCACGACCGACTGCTCGCGCACAAGCAAGCGGTCTTCGATCACCTGGTGGGACGGTGGCGCGATCTGTTCAACATCAGCTACGACGTGCTGCTCTACGATCTGACGAGCACCTATTTCGAGGCGGATCCACCGTTCCCGGAAGGCGACAAGCGCCGCTTCGGGTACTCGCGCGATCATCGACCCGATTGTGTGCAGATCGTCATTGCCCTGGTGGTGACGCCCGAAGGCCTGCCGCTGGCCTATGAGGTGCTGGCCGGCAACACTGCGGACAAGACGACATTGCGGGGGTTTCTCGACCACATCGAGCGACAATACGGCAAGGCGCGCCGCGTCTGGCTGATGGACCGCGGCGTGCCGACCGAAGAGGTGCTCGCCGAAATGCGCGCGGCCGACCCGCCGGTGCATTACCTGGTGGGCACGCCGAAGGGTCGCTTGACGCGTTTGGAGAAGCATCTGATTGCCCAGCCGTGGCAAGAGGCGCGACCCGGCGTGCAGGTCAAGCTGTTGGCGCAAGAGGGTGAACTCTATGTCCTTGCCCAGAGCCGCGACCGCGTCGCCAAAGAGCGTGCGATGCGGCGGCGGCAGCTGAAGCGGCTGTGGGCCCGGCTCAGGCAACTCGCTACAATGGCGCTCGCGCGCGAGGAGCTGCTCATGAAACTCGGTGCCGCGCGCGATCAGTCCCGCGCCGCCTGGCGTCTGGTCACGATCGAGGTCGCCGCAGACAGCGCCACGTTCAGCTATCGGCTCGATCGCAATAAGCTGCGGCAGGCACGATCGCGCGAAGGCCGGTATCTGTTGCGCACCAACCTCGTCGAGGAAGACCCCGCCAAGCTGTGGAGCCATTATCTGCTGCTGGTGGCGGTCGAAGAGGCGTTCAAGAACCTCAAGGGCGACCTGGCGATCCGGCCGGTCTTTCACCAGATTGAGGCACGCGTTGAGGCGCACGTCTTCATCGCCTTCCTGGCCTATTGCCTGCACGTCACTCTTGCGCGGCGCTTGCATGCGCTGGCGCCCGGGCTGACGCCGCGCAGCGTGCTGGAAAAGTTCGCCGCCGTGCAGATGATCGATGTGCACCTGCCGACCACCGACGGCCGCGAGCTGTTGCTCACCCGCTATACCGAGCCCGAACCCGAGCTCAGCCTCTTGCTGAATAAGCTGAAACTGGAGCTTCCCGCCCAACCACCACCTAAAATCACCGCCATCCCGCCGACGCCACCCACCTCGCTGTAGTGCCGACCTTCGGGGGTCCACCTCAGCGATCTCAGACACTTAGGCGCTTAAAAGTGCTCCAATCGGCGAAGTTCGGTTAGTTGTGAATTCGTCGTTGATGGAGCCCTTAGAGGAGTTGGCGGTTGCCATTCTTCTCGCAGTCGCCACGGCAATGGCTGTCGGCCCGGTTATCCTTATTCATAAAATAGCAAAACCTGCACTGTGGCTGTTGGCGCCAATTCTTCTCTATAGCGCTATTGTGCCCGGCGCTTGGAATGGGCTTGCCGGCGATTTCGACGCAACACGTGTGCAGGTAATCAGATATCAGTACGCTAATGCATATGCGCTAGAGCACATGAGCCCAAGGGCTCGTTCCCTTACGTGCGAAGACAACCGAATCGAGCTGACCGATGACGCAAAGGAAGTCTGCGCGCGCTCATTGCATGCGGCCGCCAAATAATTACCCATAATGACCTCAATAATCCAAACGATTATGCTTGGAGTTGGACCGCTTATCGGTATTTGGCTCGGTAGCCGGCTCACTCGGTTCAAAGAAGACCGACAATGGCGGCGTGATCGTTGTTTGGAAGCCTACACCGATGTCATACGGGCCTGCGAGGTTGTCGCCGCTGAAGAAAGCCGATTGTATTTAGAACTTTCTGATCATACAACTCAGCTTCAGGTATTATATGAGAAAATTTCGGAACTGCACCGAGCGTCCCAAAGAGCCGTACTGCTCGCTCCAAAGGAAATGATAGCAACACTCACCGCTCTGATCACCCACACTGAAAAACAGATTGCCGTTAAGGCTGGGATATCTCCAAAAATACCTCTTGACGACTGGAAAAAAATTACTACTACGGATCTTGCGATCATTACTGCGCGCTTCACCGACGAGGCCCGAAATGATCTCGGAACGCATTCCCCATTCCGCGCCGTCGATCGGTGTCGGAAATACTTCACAGATCGAAGTCAGCCACAGGCGGCGGATTAGGACGCCTCTGAGCACCAGTCGGCGAAGGATTGTGTATTTGGCCGCCGGCGTTATTGAGCCGCTGCGAGCCTGGCATCGCCCTCCGGCTGCTTCTCTGCTTCAATCTCGGCGGCCTTCTGCTCGACCAGCTCGACGAGGTGGTCGACGATGTCGGCGTCTTTGAGGCGGTGGTCGGTGAGGCCGCCGATGTAGACTTGGTGGGTGCCGTTGCCGCCGCCGGTGAAGCCGATGTCGGTCTCGCGCCTCGCCCGGGCCGTTGACGACGCAGCCGATGACCGAGACGTAAGCGGCGTCGTGATGTGCGCGAGGCGCTCCTCGAGCCGCTCGACGGTCTTGATGACCTCGAATCGCTGGGCGCGCGCAGGATCGGCAGCAAGCGTAGGGTCGAACAGCGCAGAGGCTGAGCAAGAATCGTTCGGAAACCGAACCACTCTTCTTCCCCGGCGAAAGCCGGGGTCCATCGTTCACACCGAACGAACCGGTAATCGCTGGTAAGGCCTTGCCGTCGCTTGAGAAGTTCAGGCAGCAGAAGCATGGATCCCGGCTTTCGCCGGGACAGCGAGAGCGGAAGTTGCCAATTTTCACCTTGGTTTGGGTACTTGCCCAACAGCGGAGCGCATTCCGCCATTCTCCGAGGCGGGGATACTCCCTCATGCCGGATTATCGCCGCAATCGGGTTCCGGGTGTTTCCATTAGGTGCATTGCTACATTATTCCGGAGGTTGAATTACAACATTACTCTGCGGCTTTGGTGATCGGTTGTAAGCCGTCATCATCCGCGGGTGGCTCGTAAGGCTCGACGTAATAATAGAAACGATCTGGTTCGGGGTTAAAGTCTAAGATACGAGCAACCTGTCGCGTCTGAACCTCATCCAGCGGATATTCGCCCAGCCCGTCGTCCTTGGGACCAAAACCCGCAATGCGTTTGATTTGTTCGAGAACGCTTGAGGGGATGGGCAAATTTCCCTTCATCCGGTCGGTAGTTCTGTCATATGTCACAATGCGATAGATCATCTCAGGGCTCCACAGAACGGGGCGGATCAGGCTCGCCTATCTGTCGACCATCCCAAGGATCGAACTCGCCCAGATGTCTTCGGCCCGAGGGATCATACAGCTCAACGGTATCGTCCAGATAGTCGCGCTCTATGATCCTGCCGTCGTCCGTCTTCCATCTGCTCCTGCGACCTCCGCCCGGCCGCGGTGTCATCGCTCTCGACTTTTGCGCTTTAGGAAAGCCGGGGAGCGCGTCGCCGCTCGGAAACGGTCGACGGATACGCGTCGCTCCGCCACCCGTTTCTCGGTTGTCGCTCACATTGCTTAACTAGCGGTTGATTTCGCATGAGGGTGCCACGCTCGAATAGCTTGTGTCTCGTATTTTATCGACAGCCTGAACCTACGGATATACGGTCAATGGAGCGTCCGAGGACGCGACGGCAATCCGGTCCATTCGGTCGGTCCCATTTGCAGCGAGTACCGAAATCCGGTCCTACCGGAATAATCGGGAATTTCCGCTCAAGGGACTGGGGGAACCTGAAGTTGCCCGGTTTTCGCCGACCGCGTAATAGTCCGGCTACTGCGCTGCTGCGAGCGCCGCTTCGCTTTGCTTGGCAGCCTCGATCTCCGCCGCCTTCTTCTCGACCAGCTCGACCAGGTGGTCGACGATGTCGGTGTCCTTCAACCGGTGGTCGGTGAGGCCGCTGATGTAGACTTGGTGGGTGCCGTTGCCGCCGCCGGTGAAGCCGATGTCGGTCTCGCGCGCCTCGCCCGGGCCGTTGACGACGCAGCCGATGACCGACAGGGTCAGCGGCGTCGTGATGTGCGCGAGGCGCTCCTCGAGCCGCTCGACCGTCTTGATGACCTCGAATTGCTGGCGCGCGCAGGACGGGCATGAGATCACAGTGACGCCGCGGCGCCGCAGGCCCAGCGACTTCAGCATCTCGAAGCCGACCTTGACCTCCTCGACCGGATCGGCCGACAGCGACACCCGGATCGTGTCGCCGATCCCCGACCACAACAGCATGCCGAGCCCGATCGAGGATTTGACCGTGCCGCTGCGCAATGCGCCGGCCTCGGTGATCCCGAGGTGGAGCGGATAGTCGCAGGCCTCGGCGAGCTGCTGATAGGCGGCGACCGCGAGGAACACGTCCGAGGCCTTGCACGAGATCTTGAACTCGAAGAAATCATTGTCCTCGAGGATCCGGGCGTGGTTGAGCGCGCTCTCGACCATAGCCTCGGGGCACGGCTCGCCATAGCGCTCCAGCAGGTCGCGTTCGAGCGAGCCGGCGTTGACGCCGATCCGCATCGAGCAGCCGTGATCCCGGGCTGCCTTGATGACCTCGCGTACCCGCGCCGACGAGCCGATATTGCCGGGGTTGATGCGCAGACAGGCGGCGCCGCTCTCAGCCGCCTCGATCGCGCGCTTATAATGAAAATGAATGTCGGCGACGATCGGCACGCTCACCTGCTTTACGATGTGCTTGAGGGCGAGAGAGGATTCCTGGTCGGGGCAGGAAATGCGGACGATGTCTGCGCCCGCCTCTTCGAGCGCCCGCACCTGCGCGACCGTCGCCTCGACATCGCTCGTCACCGTATTGGTCATCGACTGAACCGTGATCGGCGCATCGCCGCCGACCGGGACCTTGCCGACGTAAATCTTGCGGCACTGACGGCGGTGGATGTCGCGGTAAGGCCGGATGCTCATGGGTCAATTCTCGCGTGGTTGGCACGGGCGTAAACGCATATAGACGTTTTCGGCGGCACACAAAAGGGCGGCCGAGGGATCCTTGGCGGCTCAGTTGCGGACCGCGCTGCCGGCGAGCAAGGCGTGCCCGTCGAGCGCGACATTGCGCCGGACCATTCCTCTTTGGCCGATCGGCGGCGCCGGAACGCCGTCCACGGTGATCTCCAGACCCCCGGCATTGCCGGTGCGCATCGACAATCCAGGCCGAGCCGGGGCCCGGCAGCTCTCGCCAGCCTTCAATACGCGCGTCAGGAGCACCGACTGGCGAGCGTCGCGGATTTGGATCCAGCTGTCGGCGGTAGCCCGGATGACGACCTCGCCCGGGGGGGTTGGCACCGGATCAGCCGTTGCAGGCACCGCGGCCATCGCCGAACCAGCAGCAGCGGAGCTGCCCCCCGAACCCGATCCGGTCTGCGTGGGGCTGGACGGGACAGCCGGTGATCGAGGCGCCGCCTGCGCCTCCACCGGCTGCGGGACGGCTGGTGGAGTTCGAAACGGCTCCCGGTACGGCAACAACTCGAGGGGCACTTCGGCCACACGCTCCGGCCGCGGACCCTCGCCGGTCGACAGGTAGAACCATCCGCCGTACGCGCAAACCGCCAGGATCAGCGCGACCAGCAGCATCCCCCCGCCAGGCATGCTTCGCGGGCCGAGCTGGATCGGGAAAGCGAGACCCGGCTTCGCCGCGAGCAGCATCAATTCCTGCTTGAAACGACGCAGCATATCGCCGCTGTCGAGACCGAGGCGGTCGGCATAGGCGCGCAGGAATCCGATCGCATAGACCGCGCCCGGCAAGTCTTCCGGACGCCCGGCCTCGAGCGCTGCGAGGTAAGCGGGCTTGATCCGCAGCGCGGCGGCGATATCGGCCAGATCGAGCCCGAGCGCTTCGCGCTGCTGACGCAGCATGGCCCCGGCCGATCGCGGATCGAAAGGCTCGGTAATGATTTCTGGCGCTTCTTCGGCAAGGGGCATTTTGAGCCGGTGGAACAACGCCATAACTCACGCCGCTATAACACCAGGTTAACCCAGCCCGGGTCTGTGGGCTATAGCGCGATCTCGTGGTCGCGAGCGTAAGCTTCGAGCTTGGGGCGCAGCGAATGATCGGGACGGCTGCCGATCTCGTCGAGGTAGGCGGCGACGGCGCCGGCATCGAGCGTGCGGATCATCGTCTTGACGGGGCCGATCGCGGTCGCCGCCATCGACAATGTCCGGAAGCCAAGGGCGATCAGCACCATCGCCTCGAGCGGGTTGCCGCCCATGTCACCGCACATGCTCAGCGAAGTGCCGGCGGCGCGGCTGTGCGCGATGATCTCACGGAACAATGCCAGCATCGGCGCCGAGAGCGGATCGTAGCGATCGGCCAGGCGAGGATTACCGCGATCGCAGGCAAACAGAAACTGCAGCAAATCGTTGGTCCCGACCGACAAGAAGTCGATGCGCCCGCACAATGCCGGCAATTGCCACAGCAATGACGGCACTTCGAGCATGACGCCGATTTTGATCGATTTCGGGAGCTCGCGTCCCTCCCCGGCCGCCCGCGCCAGCTCGATATCGACCAGGGCACGAGCATGTTCGAGCTCGGCAACCTCCGCCACCATCGGAAATTTGACGTGCAGTGCCCGCCTCCCGGCGGCACGGATCAAAGCGCGCAATTGCTGCCGGAGCATCGCCGGGCGGTCCAGCCCGATGCGGATCGCCCGCCAACCCATTGCCGGGTTGTCCTCGGGCGCATGCGCCAGATAGGGCAGCACCTTATCGCCGCCAATATCGAGGGTGCGAAAGAAGACAGGACGCTGCTCCGCCTGATCGAATACGCGCTTGTAGTACTCGGTGAGGTCCTCGACATCTGGGAAACTATCCCGCACCATCAGCGGGAACTCGGTGCGAAACAGGCCGACACCCTCGGCGCCGGTCGTCGCGAGCTGCGCGAGATCGAGCAATAGCCCGGCGTTTAGCATCAGCTTGATTGCGATGCCATCGCGCGTGATCGCCGGGGCCGAGCGCAAGGTCTCGTAATAGGCGCGGCGACGGCTTCGCGCCTCCACCGCGGTCGCGACGGATTGTTGAATGTCGGCACTGGGCCGGATCAGCACATTGGCGTGATCTCCGTCGACGACGACGATGTCGGCCGCCTCGATCCGGCTCGTCGCATCGCCGACCCGCCCGACAACCGGGATGTCGAAGGCGCGCGCCACAATCGCGACATGGGCAGTCGGCGAGCCTTCCTCGAGCACCAGACCCATGATCCGCCGGCGCGCGTAGTCCAACAACTCGGCCGGTCCCATCGCGCGGGCGACGAGGATGAATTCGGGCGGCAATTCGGCCCAGGCCGCGCTTAGCGGCCGTCCGGTCAAGTGCTGCTGCAGCCGGTTGGCGAGATCCTCGAGGTCGAATAGACGCTCTCTGAGATAGGGATCGCCGACCTGCATCATGCGGGTGCGGGTGTCGTCGGCGACCTTCTGTACGGCCGCCTCGGCGGTGAGGCCGCTGCGGATCGCGTCGGCAATACGCGTCACCCAGCCGCGATCGGCGGCAAACATGCGATAGGTTTCGATCACGTCGTGATGCTCGCCGTCGCCGAACTCGCGGCTTGCCGCGACCAGCTCGTCGATCGCCTCGCGCATTGCCCTGACGGCGCCGCGCAGACGCCCCAGCTCCGCATCGGCGTCCTCGGCGATGACCTGGCGGATGATGACCCTGGGCTCATGCAACACCGCCGGTCCGATCGCCAGGCCGGCATTTAGCCGAACCCCGACGATCCTCGCGGGGAGCGCTACCCCGCCGTGACTCTGGGCGATTTCGAGCGGGTTGACGAGGTTGCCGCTCGCTGCGAGCTCGGCGACGATCATCGCGATCGTCTGCAGGACCTCCACCTCGTCCTCGCTGTAATGGCGCAAGGTCCGGTTCTGCACGACGAGGACGCCGAGGACCCGGTTGCCGCGCAGGATCGGCGCACCCATCAGCGAATGGTAGACTTCCTCGCCGGTCTCGGGCCGATATGCAAAACTGGAGTGGGATTGCGCGTCCGCCAGGGCGAGCGGCCGCGCCGTCGCGGCGATCACCCCGACCAGGCCCTCGCCGACCCGCAACCGCGTCCGGTGCACGGCTTCGGGCCGCAGCCCCTCGGTGGCGAACAGCTCGAGGACTTCGCCCGCCCGCAAGATGTAAGCCGAGCAGACCTCGGCGACCATCTCGGAGGCAACGACCCGCACAATCCGCTCGAGCCGCTCTTGGGCAGTGCCCGAGCCCGCCATTATGTCGCAGAGGCGGCGCAGGAGGCGGCGGGTTGCGCTGACGCTGCCACCAGCCTCAGTCATCCGCGGGCGCCTGGCTCCCCGGTAAAGTCTCGCGGGACACGAGCTGCCGTTGCCGCCTGCCCTGGCTGCGGGCCGCGAGAACGGCAAGCGCTTGGCTGACCAGCTCCTCGATTATCTCGCCGGTGCTCTGCTCGCGCGTGACGAAGCCGACGCTTTGGCCGGCCATCAAGGAGCCCCCCTCGATATCGCCGTCGATCACCGAGCGCCGCAGGGCCCCGGCCCAAAAATGCTCGATTTCGAGCTGCGCTTCCCTTTGCGAGAGTTCACCCCGCGCACACCGCTCGATGATTCGCCGCTGCATCGCGACAAACCGCTCGGTTGCCGCATTGGCGAGCGCGCGAACCGGAATCACCGGAAAGCGCGGATCGAGCTGGACCGAAGCTACCGCATCGCGCGCCGCGGCCCGTATGAAGGCCTGCTTGAAGCGTGGGTGAGCGATCGACTCATGCGCGCAAACAAAGCGGGTGCCGAGCTGGACTCCGGAGGCGCCCATCTCGAGATAGGCCAGCATCGCTTCCCCGCGGCCAATGCCGCCCGCTACGAAAACTGGAACGTCGGTGAGATGCGGCAGGATCTCCTGCGCCAGCACGCCGGTCGAGACCGGTCCGATATGCCCGCCCGCCTCGCTGCCTTCCATGACGATTGCATCGGCGCCCATGCGCACGAGCTTGCGCGCAAAGCCGAGCGAAGGTGCGAAACACAAGACCCGAGCGCCGCTCCGCTTGATTGCGTGCACCGCAGCGCTGCTCGGCAGACCGCCGGCCAGCACGACGTGGCCGACCCGATGCTCCGCGCATACCTCGATCAATTCGAGCAGCTGCGGATGCAAGGTGATCAGATTGACGCCGAACGGCCGCCGAGTCAGCGCGGTCGTCGCGTCAATCTCGGCGGAAAGCAGCTGCGGCGACATCGATCCCGAGGCGATCACCCCGAACCCGCCGGCACTCGAGATGGCGGCGACCAGGTTGCGCTCGGAGACCCAGGTCATCGCGCCGCCCATGATGGCGAGATCGCAGCCAAGAACATCTCGGCCGCGGGCCCACAATCGGTGAAGTTCGGCGCCGAAACGCTGGCGTTCAGTTTCCCGCTCGCTGGCTGGGCGCGCTCCGGCCGGTGGGATTTCCGCTGCGCCGATCCCCTCGCTCATCCGGCAGTGTCGAGCCCGTAGGCAGTGTGCAACGCCCGCAGGGCGAGCTCGGTGTATTCGGCCGCGATCAGGACGCTGACCTTGATCTCGGAAGTCGAAATCACCTGGATATTGATGCCCTTGTCGGCCAGTGTCTGGAACATCTGCTTGGCGACCCCGGCATGACTGCGCATGCCTACGCCGATGACCGAGACTTTGACGACATTCGGATCGGGTTTGAGCACAGCGAAACCGATCGCGTTTTTCCCCTTCTCCAGCACTGCCACGGCCCGGTCGAGGTCGGCGCGCGCCACCGTGAAGGAGAGATCGGCGGTGCGCCCGTCCCCGGAAGCGCTCTGTACGATCATGTCGACATTGATTGCATGATCGGCGAGCGGACCAAAGATCGCCGCTGCGACACCCGGCCGATCCGCCACCTTCTGAACGGTGATTTTGGCTTCGTCGCGGCTGTACGCGATCCCGCTCACAACTTGCTTTTCCACGATCTCGTCTTCGTCGACCACCAGGGTTCCGGGAGTGTCGGTGAAGCTCGACAGCACCTGCACGCGCACCCGGTGGTTCATCGCCATCTCGACCGAGCGCGTCTGCAGCACCTTGGCGCCCTGCGACGCCATTTCCAGCATTTCCTCGTAAGTTATTTTACTTAGCTTGCGGGCTTTCGCAACGATGCGCGGATCGGTCGTATAGACGCCGTCGACATCGGTGAAGATGTCGCAACGGTCGGCTTCGAGCGCGGCTGCCAACGCCACGGCGGAGGTGTCGGACCCACCCCGGCCCAGCGTCGTAATCCGACCGCGCGGCCCCACTCCCTGAAACCCCGCCACGACGGCTACTTGGCCCTGTGCGAGGCGGCGGCGAATCTCGGCGGCGTCGATTGCCTCGATCCGCGCCTTGCCGTGCACCCCGTCCGTGCGAATTGGGATCTGCCACCCGAGCCAGGAGCGCGCATCGATACCGAGATCCTGCAGCGCCAGCGACAGCAGACCTGCGGTCACCTGTTCCCCCGACGCGACCACGACATCATATTCGCGCGCATCGTGCAGGCGGCTCGTGTCGCGCGTCCAATCTACCAGCTGGTTGGTGGTTCCCGCCATCGCCGACACGACGACAGCTACTTCGTTGCCGCTGTCGACCTCGCCCTTGACGCGCCGCGCGACATTCTTGATCCGGGCGATATCGGCGACGGAGGTGCCGCCGAACTTCTGAACAACGCGCGCCATGTTTCCTCTCTCAAACCTGTCCGGCAAATCTGTCATTGAGGGCTCCACGCTCTTATTGCCGGGCGGGGCGGCACCACGTACTCTTATCTTGCTTATCGGGCCGTAAAGCGACCATTCAACGGTGAAGGATCGAAAGTGAGCGTCGCCAGCGCTACGGTCGACCCGCAGGAGATCGAACGCTTTGCCGCGCAGGCCGAGGCGTGGTGGGATCCGGAGGGGAGCTTCCGTCCCTTGCACCGGCTCAACCCCATTCGGCTCGACTATATTCGTCAACAGCTGACGGCGCATTTCGGCCGGAGCATTTCCTCATTGCGCCCCTTCGATGGGCTCACCCTGCTGGATATAGGCTGCGGTGGAGGCCTCGTCGCCGAACCGATGTCGCGTCTCGGCTTTGCCGTTACGGCGGTCGACGCGGATGAGCATGCAATCGCCGTCGCCCGCGCCCATGCCGAAGCAACCGGCCTGCTGATCGACTATCGCATCGCCACCCCCGAATGGATGGTGGGCGAATCTCTGGCCGGCGCCGCGCAACGCTTCGACACGGTCCTGGCGCTCGAAATTATCGAGCACGTCTCCGATCCCGCTGTTTTTCTCGGATCTGTTGGCGCCCTGGTCCGGCAAGGGGGGGCTTTTATGGGCGCCACCTTGAACCGCACCCCCCGATCTTTTGCTGCGGCGATAATTGGCGCCGAATATCTGCTCGGCTGGCTACCTCGCGGCACCCATGATTGGCGCAAGTTCATGCGCCCTTCCGAACTCGTCCTCGGACTGCGCCGCAACGGCCTGAATCCGATCGACATGACTGGTGTCAGCTATGATTGGATCCGCGGGGAATGGTCGCTTTCTCGCGATCTGGAAGTCAATTACATGGTGATGGCGGTACGGCAGTGAGCCGCCCCGCCCAGCTGTCCCCCGCTCAGCTATCAGTATGCGGGACCCACGGGATGCGGCCAAAGCTGATCCCCTCGTCCGTGAGTTCTCGCGACTGCTCTTCGCTGGCTTCGCCGTAGATGCCGTGCGGATCGATTTCGCCATAGTGGATGCGCCGGGCTTCTTCGGCAAAGCGCTCGCCGACGTAATCGCAGTGGGTCTCGACCTGTCGCCGCATCTCGATCAGCGCCGCGCGGAATTGTGCCGGGGACATCGGCGGAGACGTTTCCTTTGAGCGGCCGAGGCGCGGCGCCATTACCGCTTTCTCGACCGAGGTTTGACCGCATTCGGGGCAGGCAATCTCGCCGGCCTTCTGCTGCGCCTCGAACCCATCTCCGTCACGAAACCACCCTTCGAACTCGTGGCCATGAGCACAGCGCAACGTGAACAGGATCATCGAGGCAACCTCCTAGCCGGCAGTTGTACACCGGCCCTTCCGAGCTTGTCCAAATGTATGCCGACATGTCGATAAACACAGAGCTACGGGAGTCCTCAGCACCAGCCTCTATTTGGGTGAGACGATTCGTGCCGCTGATCAAACGCGGCGGCCGGGTGCTCGACCTCGCCGCGGGAAGCGGTCGGCACACCCGGCTTCTGCTCGAGAGAGATTTTGCGGTTGTCGCGGTCGACCGCGACATCTCGGCGCTACCGCCGCTGGCCGCAACCGGCTGCGAGGTGCGGCAGATCGATCTCGAGGCCGGCGCCCCATGGCCGCTCGGTACCGGCTACGACGCGATAGTCGTGACCAATTACCTGCACCGCCCGCTGCTGCCGGCGATCGCCCGAGCCCTCGCAGTCGGCGGTGTGTTGATCTACGAGACCTTTGCGCGCGGCAGCGAGCGGTTCGGGCGCCCGCACAACCCCGATTTCCTGCTGCGCCCTGGCGAACTGCTCGACGCCTTTGCGATGCTGACGGTGGTCGCCTTCGAGCAGGGCGAAGTTTCGGCGCCGCGGCCCGCCGTTGTCCAGCGCATCACTGCAGTTGCGGGGCCGGTTGGACGCCTGCCGAAGCCGGTCGGTTTGGACATGGCCTTCCAACGGAGTAACCTTCCATTATGCCGAATGGTGCCGAACAGCTGATGTCGCTAGACGAATTTCTTGCTTGGGAGCGCGAGCAGCCCGAACGCGCGCCCAGTGAGAAGACCGACGACCGGTGACCGGCCCGACCGGGTCGGCCGCGACCGGCACATCCCGATCACGCAGGAGGTTCGTCCGATGTACCGCCACGACCACATCCCGGCCGAGGGTCGGCCCGCCGTCGCGGCTACCCGGCGTCGCTGGCCGCGACGCATGCTCGTGGCCGTCGCCGCCAGCGTGCTCGGGCTGCTGCCCGGCATCCCCAGCCTGGCACCCGCCGGCCCGGCCGTCGTCCAGGCGGCCCAGCCCGACCAACCGCACGTGGCCGCGCCCGCCGGCGGCTTGGCCGGCGCCGTCCCGCCGACCAGCTCGGGGCCGACGGACTACCCGCCTAACTTCATCGTCCAGTCCACCGGCGCGCCGGACGAGCAGCTCGACGTCGCCGCCACCCTCGAACCAGGGCACGCGCCTGTTCCTGCTCCAGGCGCGCTACCAGGACGCAGGCAACGGCCAGCTCGACTACAACCTCGCCGGCGCGCAAGGCGTCTCTCACCAGCCGCTGCGCGAGCTGTTCCCGCCGCTGGCCGACTGGCTGGCCGCGCCCGGGCACGAGCACGAGCTCGTCTGGCTCGGGATCCGGGCCGACCCGCGCTCGGCCAACCCGGCCCGCTTCGACGCCGCCTGCCAGGCCTTCACCACGGCCCTCGGCCGGTACCTGCTCAAGGCGAGCGACCTGCCCGCAGGCAAGGCGCTGGACGAGCTGACGCCGGACGAGCTGGCCGGCGCTTGGAGAGCCCAGCCGCGGATGGTGACCGACTGGTCCGCGTGCACCGGCGGGGAGCCGCCGCTAACCCGGTCCCACCCGCAGCCGGCCGCGGCGGTCCCCCTCGAGGACCATTGGATGGCCGATCAGAAGGACATCATCGGCCAGCGCCCGCTGCGGCAGGTGGTCATCCCCGGCTCGCACGACGCCGCCACCTACGACGACTCCAGCTGTCCGTATGGTATTGGCTACGGGGGGCACCAATGCTGGCCGGGGGGTCCAATCGAGGCGGCCTTCGCCCAGGCCCAAAGCCAGGACATCACCGCCCAGCTCAACGCCGGCAGCCGCTACCTCGACCTGCGGTTCAGCTACGGCGACCAGGAAGGGTATGGCGGTAAGGACTTCTACAATTTCCACGGCACTGACGACAGCGGGAACTCCGAACCTGTCCTACCTCAGGATGTCGACGGTCGTGGGCGCCATCGACAACTGGGTCAACCAGCCCGGCCACGAGCGGGAGATCGTCTGGTTGGACATGCAAGTCTACCGCGAGGACCAGGACCAGAGTCAGAGCAAGGCGATCTGCGATGCCACCCTCGGTCATGAACTCGCTGCGGGCCAAGTGCTCCAGTCGAGCATGCTGCCGCCCAACACGGCGCTGACCGACATGTCGATGAACGAGATCTGGGCCCTGCCCGGCCACCCGCACATCATCGTCACCGGCTGGTCCAGCTGCGCGGGCGCCGACCCCATGACGAAGGGCGGCACCTGGGCCAACACGTGCGGGGCCGGGGCGATCTGGGACAAGCTCTCTCCGGAGCTGGAGGCTCGGACGGACCCCGGCGGGAACCTGGTGACGGGAGCCTACAATCTGGCCGTCCAGGCGACACCCTCCAAGGAACTTCACTGCTTGGATTCCGTCCGCAGCCTCGCGCCCCAGCAAAACCTGCCGCTCACAGAGCTCAAATGGTTGGGGGAAAACTACGACCCGGACAATCCCTCCCGTGCCAACCTCAACGTCGTATCCGGGGACTTCCTGGGCGATCCAGCCGGCGAGGGGGTCGACAACTGGCCGATCGTGCAGACTGCGCTGACATTAAATCAGTGGTTGGCCCCAGGGGCGGTGACACTGAGCTGGACGTTCCACCCGGGCGCGTCCAAGCCCGTGACGGTGAGCTGCAACAACCCCACGATCGTCGGCCCCACCACGATGGTCGTCTACCCGGTGGTGCAGGGGCCGCAGAGCCCGAACGTCAAGACGTTCACCACCGACCAGGGCAACCCTGGTGTGCAGGGCGGCGTGTCGCTCAACGATTTCCCGGGAGCGGGCGTCGCCTCGGACGGCAGCTACCTGGTCGCCGCGTGCACGCGGCAGGGCTCGCCATTGGACCCTCCGGGCTCGTCGAGCGGCGCCGAGATCAGTCGCATCGTCATCCCGCTCAGCGCCTTCGGTACGCTGCCGCTGCTGGGCGCCGGACCCGCTGATCCCGTCGACTTGCAAATCACCTGCTTCGTAGCGGGAACCCAGCCGGTCCAGGTCACCGCGTATGCGACAACGGACCCCAACGGCCCGGACGCCCAGACGTTCGATGCCCTGGGGACGTTGCAGGCGACGTATAGCCGCCGGGCCAACTACGACGTCGAAGTCGATTGCAGTCTCGGCGGCGGGGTCCTGGGCCTCCCGGTGCCCGCCAATACCTTCCCGCCGGCCCTGACCATCAGGGCCGACCAGAAGGATCGCTGGCTGTACTGCGACCGCGCCTCGCAGTTGACGAGCCGGGCGACGCTCAGCCTCGCGGCGCCGCCGCCAACCCTGCCACTCAGCGTCACCGGTACGGGCAAGACGCTCGTCTTGACCGTGCAGCCGGATTACTTCCCGAACGGCGACTACCAGCTGACCGCGACCTGCGCCAGTAGCGACACGCCGCCGTGGACGGCCACGCCGCTGACCCTGTCCAGCAGCCAGATACCCATGACGCTGCGCGCCACACCCAGTAGCGGCCTGCAGTTGGCTATCACCTGTGCCAACCCCGAGACCCCCGAGGCGAACGGGATCCACGCCGTCGCCTATCCGGCTTCGGCCGGCCCCAACAGCCCGGACGCCCAGACCTTCGATGCCCCGGCGGGACAGCCCACGTTGCAGGCGACGTACAGTCGCCGGGCCAACTACGACGTCAGAGTCGATTGCAGCCTCGACGGCGGCCCGATCCATACGGTCACCGTCCCCGCCAGTGCCTTCCCGCCGCTCCTCACCATCAGGACCAATCAGACGCACCAATTCCTGTACTGCGACCGCGACCAGCAGTTGACGAGCCTGGCGACGCTCAGCCTCGCGGCGCAAATACAGAACGCGCCAAAGCCGCTCAGCGTCAAAGGGTCGGATAAGACGATCAGCCTGACCGTGCCGCAGGACTACTTCCCGGCCGGCGACTACCAGCTGACCGCGACTTGTGCCAGTAGCGACACGCCGCCGTTCACGGCCACCCCGCTGACCCTGTCGAGCAGCCAGATACCCACCGGCAAGGTGACCGCCGAGATTACCGGCTGTTCGGCACAGGGCGGCAACGCTTACGCCTGCGCGCTGCAGGTGACGCTGGGCGCGCCGCTGGCGGTCAACAAGGTGTTCTCGGTTGGTATTGGCGGCGGCGGGTTCGCCAATCCCACTGGCGGCGACCGCCCCCAGGTGACCGCCGGCCAGGGCTGCCAGGGGCCGCCGCTCCCCTCGCCGTACCTGGCGGCTGGGAACGGCAGCTACACGCGCTATGACGTCAACATCGGCCCAGGCGGGTGCACGGCCGGGGCGGTGATGACCTTCGGCGAGGCGGTCACGGGCGCGGCCAAGGCGACGATCACGCAGCCGGTGACGGTGCCGGGGCTCGGTGCGAGCACGGCCACCTTCGCGCTGCCGTAGGCGGCCGGGACGCCGACCGAGGTGGCCGCGCCGACCATGGCGTCGTTTTCCGTATAGTCGCCCCAGGCGCCGGGATTGTTTCCCGATAACAGCGTACCCCCGCCATTGGTCGATATCAGCTCAAACTCCCTTCATCGGGGTCGAGATCAGCCTCGACACCGTCTACGAGGACACCGAGCTCGATGCTACTCGGCAGCGAGAGGACGGGCCGCAAGCTCCGGCTCTGTAAACGGTCGGTCGTGCTGTAACGAGGGGACCATGCGGCGCGCCTTGGCGATTGCCACTGGGTCGATACGGGCGGTGGCGATGCCCACCCCTTCTCCGGCATCGGCCAGCACCTCGCCCCACGGATCGACGATCAGCGAATGGCCATAGGTCCGCCTGCCCTCGGCGTGCTCGCCCCATTGCGCCGGAGCAAACACAAAGCACCCGTTCTCGATTGCCCGCGCCCGCAACAGCACATGCCAATGCGCTTTGCCGGTCGGCACCGTGAAGGCGGAGGGGATCGCCAGAAACTCGGCGCCGGCCTGGGCGAGCGCACGATAGAGATGCGGGAACCGCAAATCGTAGCACACCGTCATCCCGAGGATGCCCCACGGCGTCTCGGCCAGCACCGCGCGGCCGCCGGGGCGGAAGGCGTTGCTTTCCCGGTAACTTTCGCCGCCGGCGAGATCGACGTCGAACATGTGGATTTTGTCATAGCGGGCGACGACCGCGCCGCCGGGATCGACGAGGTAGGAGCGGTTGGCGAGGCGCTGTTCGCCTTCCGCCGTCCCAGGTTCTCGCGACAGGTCGACCGCGAGCGAGCCGATCAGCAGCCAAACCCCGGTTTCTCGCGCAACCCCACGCAAAGCGGCCAGCACGGGATGGCTCGCCTCGTCGCGCGCCTTTTCGCGGCGCAGTTTGCCGACAGGCTCGGTGAGGCCGGTGTTCTCAGGCGTCATAACGAAATCGGCGCCGGCATCACGCGCACGCCGCACGAGATCCGAGACGATGCGGATATTGGGCTCGTAATCCCGCGCCGAGGTGAACTGAATGCAGGAAACAGTGAAGGCGCCGCTCATTTTGTGCTCCCGAGCTTGGCATCGAGTTCGCCGGCGCGGTCGAGCGCGACCAATTCGTCGGACCCCCCGATGTGCTCGCCATTGATAAAGATCTGCGGTACGGACGTACGCCCGCCGGCGCGCCGGATCATCTCGTCGCGCCGCCCCGGTTCCTCGATAATATCGATTTCGGTGTAGGCGACCCCTTTGCGCTCCAACAGCACGCGGGCTCGCGCGCAGTAGGGGCAGAAGATTGTGGTGTAAAGCTCGACTTCAGCCATTCCGGCGGGAACTCCAAGTTGGGATCGCGCGGGCGCGCGCATGTCCTTCAATTAAGACGACAACGTCAGGGTACCAAGCCCCGGGGCCTGCCGCTGTGAGGTGACTATCCCCCCATCCGCAACGCCCGGGCCAGTGTCAAAACCCCGACCGATGCGGCCCCCGACCGCTTTAGTACGCGAGCGCATTCCTCGACCGTCGCCCCTGTGGTCATGACATCGTCGACCAGCACCACCCGCTTCCCGGCGAAGCTGCGGCCGGCCTGGACCGCGAAGGCGCCGCGTACGTTGCGCTCGCGCGCCGCCGGCCCGAGATGCCCTTGCGCCGGTGTTCGGCGGCGGCGGACCAGCCAGTCCGCCGCGACGTCCGGACCGCCGGCCGAGCGGATCGCCTGCGCCAGCAGCGCCGCCTGGTTGTAGCGTCGCTGAAATAGGCGGGTCCAATGCAACGGCACCGGGACGAGCAGGTCGGTGCCGGCGAGGACCTCACTTCCGGTGCGGTGCATCCAGCGCCCGAACGCCCTGGCTACATGGGTCCGGTCGCCATGCTTCAGCCCGAGCACCAGGTGACGGCTGTGCTTGTCGTAACGCAACACCGCCCGGGCCCGATCCCAGCTGCGCCGCTCGCTGGCACAGTCCCCGCACACCGCATTCTCGCCGATCGGGTGGGCGAACGGCGCGCCGCAAGCGGCGCACCACGGCGGCGCAAAAAACGTAATCCCTCGCCAACACCGGCCGCACAGCGCATCGGGCTCGCCGATGGTTTCACCGCACGCAAGACAGCGCGGCGGCAACACCCCGTCGACGACGGCTCTGCCGATCCGCCGCAAATGGCTGGAAGCCCAGTTCGCGAGAGTTGCCGATGCGTGCATCGATGCACATCATCAGCTAGCGGGCACTTTCGTCAACCCAGACCCGCAGGCTTCGCCGCAATGTCCCGATCCGACGACCTCCCATTGATGCTGTTCGATCGGCGCGCCCGGCGGCGGCGCCGCGATCGCGCCGCAGGCGAAGGCTGCGTCGAGTTCCTGCATAGGGAGGTGGCCGATCGGCTTGTCGAACGACTCGACGATGTCAAACGGGAATTTCATGTAGCGTTCGACCTCGGCGCGCACCACGGTGCGTTGTCACGCGCGCTCGGCTGCCGACCGGACATCGAGTGGGTGGTAGCCGCCGACTCATCCCTGGGCTTCCTGGCGCAACTCGGCGGAATGCGGGTCGCGGCCGACCCCGATCTCGTCCCGTTTCGCGACGGCAGCTTCGATCTCGTCGCCAGCATGCTGGAGTTGCACTGGGCCGGCGACCTGCCCGGGGCCCTTGTTCAGATCCGCCGTATCCTCAAACCGGGCGGTCTGTTTCTCGCGGCAATGTTGGGCGGCGCGACCCTCGTCGAGCTTCGCACCGCGCTGATCGAGGCCGAGTTGATCGAGGAAGGCGGAGCGAGCCCGCGCGTATCGCCGGCGGCCGAGCTCGGCGATGTGGCAGGCCTTCTGCTGCGCACCGGTTTTGCGATGCCTGTCGCCGACGCCGAAAAGATCACGGTCACCTACCCCGGCGCTCTGGCGCTGATGCGCGACCTGCGCGGCATGGGAGAAACTAACGCACTGACGGCGCGCCGGCGCACGCCGCTGCGCCGCGCCACTCTCGCCCGCGCCGCTGCGCTCTATGGCGAGCGGTTCGGCCTGCCCGACGGCCGCATCCCCGCGACTTTCGAGATCCTCTTCCTGACCGGCTGGGCGCCGGAGGCCCTCAATGCGGAATATGGAACAGGCGCGGCCACAGGCCGACTAAACCGATAAAGATCAGGTAAATCGCGACAACGTAATTGAGAATGCGCGGTATAAGAAGGATCAATATACCTGCGATCAGCGCGACCAGCGGTTGGATCATGACAACGTCGAATGTCATTGGTGGCTTCCTGAGTGGAGACAAATGGTGGGGAGAAGATTTTACCGGCGGTTGCTTGTGCGGCGAAGTACGCTACCGCATTACAGCAGCGCCCGTCGAGGCGCTCTACTGCCATTGCCGGATGTGCCAAAGGGCGCATGGCGCGCCGGTAATTGCCTGGCTCACGCTACCGCTCGACGGCTTCGCGGTGACGACGGGCAACCCCGTCGTCTATCGTTCTTCGGCGAAGGCCTTCCGGCATTTCTGCGGCAGCTGCGGCACACCGCTGACCTGGCGCGAAGCCGACAACCCCCGGCTCGTCGATGTCAGTATCCCCAGTCTCGACAACCCAGAGGCCATCCCACCGACAATACACATTTGGACCGATAGCCGGATCGCTTGGTTCGACAGCGCCGACCACCTGCCCCGGTATCCGACAAACGAGCGGCCCAAGACGGTTCCATGATGGCTAGCAATACCCTGGGAACCGTGGCGCTATGGCACGAGTGTCGATATCATCGGCCATCCTTCGCATGGACTCTGTCCACCGACTTTAGCGGCTGACGTTATGACGGATCAGGATTTAACAATTCGCCTGCGGGAGGTCGCGCGAGCGCCCCGTCCGCCGGAGGTCGAGCCTGAGCACCCCGCCCCGCCGCTCGAAAAGGGCGGCAAGCCGCTGACCGAGACCACGGCTGAGCCTCAGGACCCGGGCATTGGCAGTTATCGGCGGCGAGTTCCTGCTGGTGCTGTCTTCGATTGTGCTGGCGCTGGCGCTCTACTGGGCATCGGGCTATTTCCTTGCCTACACCGACGATGCCTATGTAACCTCCGATCTGGTCAGCGTCGCCCCCTATGTCAGTGGTCGGGTCACTAGCGTAAACATCATCGACAATCAGACAGTCAAAAGGGGAGAGTTGCTGGCGACGATCGATCCGACACCGTTCCGGCTGTCATTGAACGAAAAACAGGCCAAAAAGACCGAGGCCGAGGCGCAGCTCGCGGTCGATCGCGACGTCATCGTCGCGACGCAGGCGCAGCGTGACGATGCCGCGGCGAAGGAGCGGCTGGCGAGTGACAATCTGCGCCGTGCTGCGCCGATCACAGCCGAAGGCTTTCTCTCTCGCCAGGCGCTGGATACGGCGACGGCGAAGGAGCAGGAAGCCAAAGCCTCAGTGGCCGACGCAGAGGCCGCCGTAGCAAAGGCGCAGCAGATGTTGACTCTGCATCAGGCCACAATCGCTGCGATCGGCGCTGAAATCGCCTATTTGCAATGGCAGCTCGACCAGACAAGGCTGCTGGCGCCAACCGACGGCACGATAACCAACCTCATGCTCCGGGTCGGTGATCAGGCAGTAGAGAATACACCGCTGATCGGTGTGATCGACGCGCATGCCTGGCGAATTTTCGCCAATTACAAGGAGAGTGTCATCCGGCATATGAAGGTTGGTCATACCGCCTGGGTCTGGCTCGACGCCTACCCATGGCATATTCATCGCGCGACAATCCAAGGGATTGCCCGCGGGATAAGCCGGGAGCAGACCGAGCGCAAGCTATTGCCTTATGTGGCGCCGACGACAGACTGGATCCGTCTGGAGCGGCGCTTTCCAGTGACATTGGTATTGCAGGATCAGAGCCCGGACGTCACGCTGCACATGGGCGCCGACGCACGCGCGATCATGTTTTACTGAAACCCGATCATGTTCCGCGGGATAGCCCGCGCGCTGAACACAGAGCTGCGTTCGCTCGAGCCTCGCGGCCCGCGTGGCGAGGCGGCTCTGGCGGCCGCGCTGTCGGTGTCTCTGGCGGCGGTGACAGCGTTCCTGTTGCATTCGGATGAGCCCTGGTGGGCGGCGATTTCCGCCTGGATGGTGCCGCGATCTCCCTTGGCGGTTTCGCTGTCACGCGGAGCGATGCGCATTATCGGCAGCGCCGTGGGTGCTGCGATTGCGGTGATCGTGATCGGCTTGTTCGTCTATAATCCGCTGCCGTTCTGCCTTTGCCTGTTTGCGATGGCATGGGTCGGCCTGTTTGGGTTCGCGACATCGCGTCATGGCTATGCCTGGCTGATCGGGGCAATAACAGGCGATCTCGTGATGCTGATCGCGCTCGATCAACCGCAAATCACATTCACGATCGCGGTAAACCGGGTTGCCGAGGTCACGATCGGCACGGCGGCGGCGCTGCTCGTAACCTTTTTGCTCCCCGAGGACACTGCCGTCCCGAGCCCGGCCCCGACCCCGCCGAAGCCTCCACCGCTGCTGTTTTGGACACGCCGCCATGCCGCCGAGTTCGATCGATGGTTGCGCGAGATCTGGCCACTGATGCTGCACGCCTGCCGCGGCGGGCTCACCGTAATGCTGTTGCCATTATTGGTGAATTGGCTGGCGCCGCTCGGTTCCAGCACGCTGGCCGTCACCGCAGTCGCTGTGATGGCCGTCCCGACGACGGCAGTGCTCGAACCCGATGCACGGACCATCGTTCAGCGCGCCGTCTATCGCCTCCTGGGCTGTGCACTCGGGGCTGCGCTGGGCCTCTTCTGCCTCCCTTGGGTTGGCGACGATTTTCTTCTTTGGCTGCTGCTGCTGATGGGCGGAGTTTGGCTCAGCTCGCGGATCCAATCGGGCAGCACGGGCATCGGCTATGTCGGGACCCAGGCCGGGATAGCCTTTCTGTTGAGCATGATCCAGGGTCAGGGCCCGCCGCTCTCTCCTACTCCGGGGCTCGACCGCTTCGCCGGAATAATGGCGGGATTGTCCGTGCTGCTGATCATCACCATGGCGATATCGCTGTTCCGCTTGACCCCGCCCCCGGCCTCACCGGCGCGCAGCGATTGACAAGCGGTCCCGGCGACGGTGTGATCCGGGCATCGAACTCGCGCAACGGAGGGACAATTGGCCAAGTACAGGATTGCGACGCCGACGGGCGCCAGCTTCACGACTGCCGGAGATTACGGATACGAGATGGAGGCGTTGACCCCGATCGAGGCCGAAATCTTCGAGGTGCGCCCGGGGTCCGAGGACGAGTTCGTCAGCGCCGCCCGCGACGCCGACGCGCTCTACGCCAAGGGACGGCGGATCACCAAGCAGATGATCGAGGGTCTCGACCGGTGCAAGATCATCGCGCTCGGCAGCGTCGGGGTCGACTCGGTCGATGTCGAGGCGGCGACGCAAAAAGGCATCCCGGTCACCAATTGCCCCGACACCTTTATCGACGAGGTCGCCGACCATGCGATGACGTTGATCCTCGCCAGCTTCCGGCGCCTCATCGTGCAGGACAGGCTGGTGCGCGAAGGGCGCTGGGCCGAGGGCCGGCCGATGCTGTCGAAAATCCCCCGTCTGATGGGCCTGACCCTAGGCCTCGTTTCATTCGGCCACGTGGCGCGTGCGGTCGCAGCTCGGGCGAAGCCTTTCGGGCTGCATGTCATCGCCTATGACCCATTCATCGAGGAACTGGTCGCGATCGGCCACGGCGTCGAGCCAGTCAGCCTGCCCGAACTCCTGCAGCGTTCCGATATCATCTCGATGCACGCGCCCGCGACCGAGAGCGCCAACCGGCTGTTGCGCGAGGAGCATTTCCGTCAGATGAAGAAGACGGCGCTCTACATCAGCACTGGCCGCGGGCCGACGACCGACGAGGCGGCGCTGATCAAGGCGCTCGACGAGGGCTGGATCGCCGGCGCCGGGCTCGACGTGCTCGAACAGGAGCCGCCGGGAGGCAACAACCCGCTCCTCAAGATGGACAATGTGATCCTGACCGCGCATGTCGCCTCGGCCTCCTCCCGGTTCGACCCGGCTCGGCGCCGCCGCGTCGGTCTCGAATTGTCGCTGGTGCTGAGCGGCAAATGGCCGATGTCCTGCGTCAACCCGTCGGTGCTCGCCAAGACAGACCTGCGGCGCTGGCAGCCGGTGTCGATGGAGCGCGGTCCGAATTCCTGATCCGAGAGGATCGGAGGCGATGCTCGGAAGACGCTCGCTGATAATCGCCGCCGCCGCCGCGGCGGCCGAACTGACCATGGGGGGTAATTTGTTTCACGCCGATGCCGCGGAGCCGATCCGCTACCCGGACCCGAGCTTCAAGGTGCTCGATCCGCGCTTTCAGAGCCTGATGCTCGGCAATGCCGCGGTCGAGCGCATTGCCGGGGGTTGCCGCTTCTGCGAGGGGCCGGTGTGGTTCGGCGACGGGCGCTTTCTGTTGTGGAGCGACATCCCCAACGACCGGATCATGAAATGGGAGGAAGAAACCGGCGCGATCAGCGTGTTCCGCAAGCCGTCGAATTACGCCAACGGTAACACCCGCGACCGGCAAGGCCGCCTCATCACCTGCGAGCACGATACTCAGCACCTGACCCGCACCGAATATGACGGCACGATCACCGTGCTGGCCCACAGCTTCGACGGGAAGCGGCTGACGGGGCCCAACGACGTCGTCGTCAAATCCGACAACTCGATCTGGTTCAGCGACAACGGGGCCGGCACGCGCGGCAACTATCTCGGCCACACGCTGCCGCAGGAGTTGCCGTTCCGCGTCTACCGGCTCGACCCGGCGACGGGACAGATGACGATCGCGGTCGGCGACATGAAGCGGCCCAACGGGCTGGCCTTCTCGCCCGACGAGAAGCTGCTCTACGTGATCGACACGCCTGGCCCCGGGCAGCGAACTATCCAAGTCTATGATGTCGTAGATAACGGCTCTGCGACCGCCAATCGGCGCGAGTTCAACAGCGCCGAGCCGGGCGGCTCTGATGGCATGCGGGTCGATGTGCACGGCAATCTGTGGTGCGGATGGTCCGGCGGCGAGGTGGAAGACGGGGTCGCGGTGTTCGCGCCCGACGGGAAAATGATCGGCCGCATCATGCTGCCCGAGCGTTGCGCCAATGTGTGTTTCGGCGGCCGCAAACGCAACCGGCTGTTCATGGCGGCAAGCCAGTCGGTCTATTCGGTCTATGTCGAGACGCAGGGCGCCATCGGCGGGTAGTCGGCAAGTGCGGACATGACCGCGGCAATGATCGGCATGCCGATTTCGTCCCGCAATGTCATCACCAACTCCGGGTGAAATTGCACGGCGGCGATCGGCAGACTTTGGTGCTCGATTGCCATCACGACGCCGTCCTGGGTTTCGGCGGTGACCGAAAGCTCCGGCGGCAAGGTGCCGCGCCGGGCATGCAATGAATGATACCGCCCGACGATGAACTCGCCCGGCAAGCCGCGCAACAGCCGTCCGCCGCGAACCCGTACCGGTGACGGCTTGCCGTGCATCGGCGGATCGAGCACCGCGAGCGAGCCGCCGAAATATTCGACGATGCCTTGCAGGCCGAGGCAAACCCCGAACACCGGCAACCGGAGTCGGATAGTAAGATCGAGGGTCTCGGCCATCGCGAAGTCGGAGGGCCTGCCCGGTCCCGGCGACAGCACGACGAGATCGTGACTGCCGTATGCAGCCAACTCGGCGCGGGCCAAATCGGGGCGCATCGTCACGACTTCGGCGCCGGTGGTGCGGATGTAATTGGCCAAAGTGTGAACAAAAGAATCTTCGTGATCGATCAACAGCACCCGGCGACCCCTGCCGATTTCGTCTGCCGTCGCCGCGCGGGTGGCGGGCGTTGTCGTCATCCCGCGGATCGCGGTGAACATCGCGGCCGCCTTCAAGCGGGTCTCGGCTTCTTCCGCCTCGGGATCGCTGTCGTAAAGCAACGTCGCACCCGCGCGGACTTCGGCCACGCCGTCCTTCATGCGGATCGTGCGCAGAGTGAGGCCGGTGTTCATGTTGCCGTCAAACGTCACGCGGCCGATAGCGCCGCCATACCAGCGGCGCGACGAGCGCTCCTCTTCTTCGATAAAGCGGATCGCCCAGCGCTTGGGCGCGCCGGTCACGGTTACCGCCCAGGCGTGGCTGAGGAAACCGTCCAGTGCGTCGAACTCCTCGCGCAGCACGCCTTCGACATGATCGACCGTGTGGATCAGGCGGGAATAGAGTTCGATCTGGCGGCGACCAATGACCCGCACGGTACCCGGCACACAGACGCGCGACTTGTCGTTGCGGTCGACGTCCGTGCACATCGTGAGCTCGCTCTCGTCCTTTGCGGAATTGAGCAATTCCCGGATTTGCGCGGCGTCTTCGACCGGGTCGCGGCCACGCGCGATCGTGCCGCTGATCGGGCAGGTCTCGATCCGCTTTCCCTCGACCCGGACGTACATTTCGGGCGAGGCGGCGACTAGAAACTCGCCCTCGCCGAGGTTGATCAATGCGCCATAGGGTGCCGGATTGGCCTGTCGCAGGCGATGGAAGACGACGCTCGGCGGGTCGGCGCAAAGATCGGCGAAGAGCTGCCCGGGCACGACCTCAAACAAATCCCCGCGCATAAAAGCCGCTCGGGCGCGTTCGACCAACGCGGCGTATTCGCCGGGACCATGGTCGCTCTCGCTCGGGCGGCAGGCCGGCAGATGATGAAGGCCATAAGGAGCCGGTGGGGTCGAGCGCGGCAAATCGCGCGTCGAGACATTCCCCACATCGAATTCGTAGCGGAGCGTCTGGGAGATCTGCCGCATGTGGTCGACCACGAGGATCTCGTCGGGCAGATAGAGGACGAGATCTCGCTGCTCTTCTGGCCGCGGCAGGCGCAACTGCATCGGCTCGAACTGGAACACCAGATCGTAGCCAAATGCGCCGTAGAGCCCGAGGTGCTGGTCCTCGGCGCTGCCGAACAGATCGATCAACGCGCGCAGAACCGAGAACACGGAGGGCTGCCGGCTCCGGCTCTCTTCCGGGAAGCGATGGTCCGTTTCCTCGATTTCGCCCGAAATCCGATCGCGCCCGACCCGCTCGACGCGAACTGCGGCCAGATCGACGAGGCTCTCGGCAACCGGCTCCAACAGAACGAGGCCGCGCTCGTTCAACGCCTCGATCGAGAACCGGCGTCCGTGCGCGGTGAAGACCAGCGGCGGGTCGACAAATCCCATGTCCCACCGCGTGTAACGGCCGGGAAACTCGAAGCTCGAGGAAAACAAAACCCCACGCCGCTCGTCGAGTGATCGGGCCAACGCGGTGTCGGCCGGCTGATAGTCGTGATTGCGGATCTCCCGCGTGACGCGGATGCCGCCTTTGGTAATGTAGCTCGTGGGCTTCATGGGGATCCCTCTAGTTGGGATCGCCTGGGGGTCCGGGTAGGTTCGCCCTCAATTGCGAAGGCCGCCCGGTGCTCCCTGGGCGGCCTCAGTCGGAATAGAAATGCGGCCGCCTTTGCTAGACGGGCCACCACCAAGTCGATGATTGCGCGAACCAAACCATACCCCTGCATACTAGCTCTACGCTTGGAACACAATGGTCAAGATGAGGCCCTTCTGCGACCGGCCGGCCGGGTCATTGCGAGTTGACCACCGGCCGGGCGGCCGACCCGCCCTCGATGAAACCGCGACCAGAGCGCTTTCCCGGCGAAAGCCGGGATCCATTTTATTCGCCTGCTGAGCGCTCGAAGGGTGGGCCCCGGCGTTCGCCGGGGAAGCGTCTTGAGCTATCGTATCCCTGAATTATCTTGTTTCTTGTTAGCGCAGCGAAGCAATCGACCCGTCGAGCCCAGGAAGCGCGGCAGGATTAACCGCAGTGCCGCTGCGTCGCTGGCGGGCAACAGCCGTGCAGCGCGGGTAACGTGGTCGCCGCAGCCGCGCGGCCCGCCGGCGGGGTTGCCCGACCGCCCCTTCGAAAACCATCCACGCCGGTCCCGCGCTCCCTGTTCGGCCTGTTTTATCAGGCCGAGATCAGGCATCGGCAACTCCCTCATTTGAAATCTCGCACCCGCCGAGGGCTCGAACACGTGAACTGTATAATGCGATTGTGGTAATTGCGTGATGATCTACGCTCAAGGCTCTACGACCACCTCGATCCGGCGCACCTCGCTGCGATCGCTCACCCGCGGCCTGTCGCCAGAGTGCTGTCGATCGGTATCTGACATCGTCATCACCGAGCTCGACCCGATGATCCACACCTCCTTCGCGATCGATCCAGTCGGTGGCCGCCGCGTGGATGGCCGGATCGAAGTCCGGCCATGACGACTAAGTCGCACCGCGGGCTCGAAAATGCATCGAGCAGACGGTAAATCTGCCTTCGTCCAACCCCGATCAGCCCCGTGGCGTCTGATACCGACAGCCGCCCGTCAGCGACATCGACCAGTACCCGCAGGCGCATCAACTCGTTGCGGCTCATCGCGATCACCGTCACCCGATGCCGCCTCGATAAGCCTCATGACGACCGTCGAGCGTGACATCTCTATCGGTGATCTACACAAGAAAGACGCGGAATCGACGTTCTGGAAAATTCACGCCTTTGCAGAGAGGAGCAAGGGGCTGGCGTCAACCGGCGCGTTTCTCGGTGAGAACGGCGGAAATCTGCGCATCAAGTGGGCGGCTTGGGCGCTTCCGCTTTGCAGGCTTTTTCGGCGCTAATCCAATATGCGCGGAACCCGTCAGGAGTGACGCTCGTTCCGTAATAAAGCGGGATGACTGCACCGGCTAAGAAGAGAAACAGGGCCGCGACCAAAAAAAAAGCTTTGCGCGTTGGTAATCCACTGCACCTGACCCTCAGATAATCCGAGCAGTTCCTGTCCAATAGAGATGGGCCGAAGTCGTTGCCGAATTTTCTGCTCGCGGCGACTATTTCGGAGCGAACCGACCAGTCCAGGGAGGCTCGCCGCGATCAGACTGGCGACGCCGCCCGATAGGAAGAAGAAGCAGAATATACCCCCTCCTTTGAGTGTTTCGGCGGTCACACGTTGCGAGGCGCAAGTATCCGCCGCCGTAGTATAACTTGCAATCATCAGCGCGCACGCCAAGGCGTATCCAGCCCCATTCAGCCCAGCAAACCAGAGGCCGAGTTTGGAGTACAATTCCGCCCAGTAGATGCCGTAGCTTACTGGCAAGCGCCGTCGGCGCTTCTGCAGCTTCCGGGCGGCCTTCTGCCGACGCCACCACCGACGCGGGGCCAATCGCCGAAGCCACACGGGACCTAATCCGCCCTGCCAGCCCTGGCGCTAGCAGCGCGCGGCCAATGGTGCCGCGCTCGTCATCATCCCGACTGTCTTGCAGCTTCGGCGTTAGGCTTCATTTCCAGGCCTTCGTGCTTTGGCTTTGCGGGTTGAGTTTACGTCGAATTTCGGAATTTTTACTCATGCCGCGCGTGTCGCGCGCCGCATGGTGGATATGCTGCGGTCGTAGCTGTCGGCCAATTCCTGCAACGTAGCGCCCTGCGCGCGGCGTCTGGTGGCCTCTTTCTGCTGTGCCGATGTCAGGGAAGGCGGTCGGCCCATGTGCTTTCCTTTGAGCTTGGCGCGGCTCCTGCCTTCGGCGGTGCGGGTGCGGATTAGATCGCGCTCAACATCGGCAAGCCCGCCGAGAACGGCCAGCATCAAGCGCCCGGTGCTGGTGCCGGTGTCGGCCCACGGTTCGGCCAACGATCGAAACTGCGCCTTGGCGTCGGCGATGCGCTTGACGATGGCGAATAGATCGAAGGTGCTGCGGGCCAGCCGGTCAATGCGCGTCACCGTCACCACGTCGCCGGGGGCCAGCTTGCCGAGCATCCGGTTAAGCTCGCGCCGGTCGGCCCGCGCGCCCGTCACCTTCTCGCGGTAGATGTTCCGGCTGCTGCATCCCGCCGCCCGCAGCTGCTCAAGCTGGGCATCGAGCGTCTGCCCGTAGGTGCTGACGCGGGCATAGCCGATGAGGCGATTTTCGGGATGAGTTTCGACCATAACTTATGACACGTATAAGCCCTTGAAATCGCAGGCGCAAGATTTTTGTCGAAAGTCGTAATAATTTTTGCAAATATATATACCGATGGCCGGGACGGCGCGCGCGATCTCCACGATCATGCGGCGGGGGTGTCGACCAGTCCTCATATTCGAATTTTAGTGTCGGGGTGTGTGAGACAGCTCACATAGGGACCGCGAGATTGCATCCTAAATTGGAGCAACCTTGAACCGGGAAGGACTCCCATGATCGCGGTTCAGATTTGTTGACCGGGAGTTCTGTGCCCATGAGAAAGGCAGTCCTACTTGCGTTAGCTACAATTGGGTTAGCCGCATGTCCCGGTTCCCCGCCACAACCGACGCCGAACCCTGGTGTTGTAACTATTTGGTCTCGGGAACCATTTGATTGGACATCCTATTACGATGCCTCAGGTGATTCGATATACACTGCGAACGGAGATCTGATTCCCTATATTGCGATCACTTGCATCACGAACCAATCGAATACGACCTTCAACTTTAATCCAGCAAACCTGCTAGTCTACCTTGGGCAGTTTAACGGCGCGCCTGGCCCGTCCGAGGCAATCTACCGCCCTCTGCTTACCTCATCATCCCCCCTGTTCAACGGGTTTGGAAATCAATGGCAGCCACCCGGAAGTTTAGGGATGGGCCAAGCCGTGGTGCCGCCTGAGAGCAATGGTGTGCCGGGCACCTTCCTGGCGCCAGCTTCGTTTACCGCTGTCACCGCCGGCGTGGACAATGATCCAGCCGATCAGCCTGGCACTTCGATTCCCGGGAATAATAATTATGTGTACTGGCACACTATGAAGTATTGCGTGGCCGGGCTGTCCCAAGACCCAACCCAACCGCCGGGGACATGCGCAAACTCCGCTGGACTAACCGTCAACTTCAATATTGGATTGGGGCAAGATAATTACCCACGCTATCTCTACGTGGCGCAGACGAAGGATTTCAACGCCGCGGAAGTCGTTTCCCAGCCGCCGCTGCAGAACCTATCCGCGCCAGTTTGTCCGTAAATCGGGTGCTGCCGCGCCGCTTCTCGGTGCCGGTGTCGGTCGGCCCAAGCGATAACCACGCCTCCCAGAAAAGCTCCTATTGGAGTGAGGTCGGCCCGGTTTGCGTAATACCACTTCCACGCGTCTGCGAACGGCTCCCACCAAGACACTCACACCACCTTCGCGACCTCAAGAGAGCTTCAAGATAGCAACTGCTACGCAAAGCTACGCACCTGACAGCCACGTGAAGTGCCCATAATTGTTAATTAATGCAAACCGACGGGTCTCTGCCCATCGCGACAGATGTTTTGCGAACATCCTGTCGCTCCATCGCCCGGCTCAGGGCACCACCCGCGCCAACATGAGAGGCACGTGGTCAGACTTGGGACGGGGCGACAGGGGAGGAGGTGGTGCGCCCTGGATGCAAGCAAATCAAATCAGCCCAGGTCGGCGGTCCGGTGCCGTCAACCGCCCGTTTCGACCGCTTTGCTGGTGCCGGGCGCCAGTCCTGATGACCGAAATATTGCTCGTGCGGCAGTCCACGACCCGATCCAAAAAAAGACAACGGCCCCCATAACTAAACCAACGGTAGCCCAAAGACGCGAAGCGTATCTCTCGCCAGTAGGCACTGGCGCTCCCCTGACGAGCTCGTCTTCGTAAATTGATAATTGGGTAAGATAAGCGGAGATCCACGCTCCCGACGCAAGTACCATCGCAAAGGTATAGAACATCAGCGCCCATCTCAGGAGGCCGGCTGCGATGTGCGATGGATGCTCCGGTGATGAGTGCGACGCTATGTTGCCAAAGTAGGTCAATACGGCAATGGCTGCTGCACCGTTGATGATCATTATCGATTTCAAGACTTCAACAGCAAGCGTGATCAGGCCTCTATATGTTTCAAGCAAATGTGCTGACCACGCGGACGGAGGCGGGTTTTCTGGTTCCGACATTTTCAAAATCCCTCAATCCCGTTTCGGTCTTCTTCTCACTCGGCAAATTCGTTGGAATACCCGACGATTGCGAACGAACGCAACAATTGAGCGCAACTCGCCGCCTCCCTTGAGGAAAAACGATTTTTTCCGTAGGCGCATGTTTTCTGTAAATGAAGTCACATAACACCCGCTTATGGAAAATCTTAGGTGGGCCGGCCCATGTCAAAACGGCCCGCGCGAGAGGGCGTCGCCCGCGTTTCATGCTCTGGGGGTTACGGTGACAGTTTATTTGACTCCACAGTAGCCGCTCAGCGCTTGCGTTTGTCGGACTTCAATCGTCATGGCCGGACTTCGATCCGGTGACCGGCGACAGCATAGCCGGGAGCGCCTGCGTGACAAAAAACGAATTTGACGCAGGCGCTGCTTGGTCCGCGGCATTCTTCTATGCGGCTTCCCTCATGAGCTTCGAGTCGGGCCGCTGGAGCCGTAGCCGGCTGCGGCGAGGTCGAATTCCTGTGGGCGGCTGAACATTTCGCTGCGCACGTCCCACAGCTCCGGATACATCGGGTGCTCGAACAGCTGGTTGGCGGCGGCCCGCAAATACCGCAATCCGGCCGACCCGCCCGTTCCGGTATTGGCGCCGATCACCCGCGACACGGTCGCGAGGTGTGCGAAACGCCATTTCCGAAACGCGTCTTCCAAATCGACCAGTTTCTCGCCGAGCTGGTAAAACTCCGGCGCGCTGGCGCGGTTCCGGTAGACATAGCTCCACGCCCTGAACACCGCCGCAATTTTGCGGTGCTGGTGCGCGTAGTCTCCCGAACGCGGGTCCTCGATGCCGAAGGTCGGTAGCGCTCGCGCCATGTACGACATCACCGCGTCGTAAATGGCCGGCGCGGCCAAGGCGCTGCGCAATCGCTCTGTTTCTTCTTCGCTCTGCGCGTTCTCGAACACGTCGATGGTTTGCGTGCGGCCGCCGGGCAGCTCGAAGTCGAGGAAGCGGTATTTGAGGCCGAGCTTGTATTCCAGAATTCTGTACTGAACCGACTGGAAGCCCGAGGCGCCGTCGCGGCCCACCGTCTCCCGGAACAGGAAGAATTCGTCGGGCGTCAAAGTCGCCATGACGTCCCACGATGAGATCAGGATGTGCTGTATCGCGCTGACCCGCGACAGCCGCTTGAAGGCGATGATGCAATCGGCGTCCTGTGCTTCTTCCTTCATCAAAGAAGCGATGGCGCAGTCGAGCTCGTGAATGGCGAGCTTGAACCACAGCTCATGCTGCTGATGGATGATGATGAACAGCAGCTCGTCATCCGAGCCGGTCTGCAGCTTCTGCGCCGAGAGGAGCTGCTGCAGGCGCAGATAACCAGCGTATGTATTCTTCACGTTCGGCCGCTCGAGCTAGGCCGCAACTTCGGTCGCCGCGCGTCTGACGAGCACGACTTTCTGCGCGGAACGGCCGAGAAAATGGTAGCCGGAGCCGCCCTCGGCGAGCACGTCGAGAAAATCGTCCGGCGCGGTAATGCGAACCGTGCCGAGCACGTCGGCGCCGCGGCTCAGAAACGCGTCGGGCAACAGACTGACCGTCGGGCCGACCATCGTCACCCGAGCCGTCGGCTTCGCCAGACGCAACAGCTCTTCGAGCGTGTCGTTGATCAAAGTCGTGCCGGTGATCAGCAACACATCGGCCTCGGGAACGACCGTTGGCGCCTCTTTGGCGTGCCGAAAGAACCGAAGCTCCTCGGCTTTGAGGGTCGCCGGGTCCTGTTCGAGCACGAGGAAAGGCTGGCGCCGGCGCTTCAGCTCACGCAGGAACGGCACAAAGGCGCCAACCACGACGACCTTGTCGCCGGGGCGTATTTCGGTCGCATCGAATGCATCGATGCCGAGGCGCAGCTCGGTCTCCGGATGCGGGCGGCGGCGCCAGCACGCATCGGCGAGCGCGTTCATCGCCGCGATGCCGACGGCGCGGCGAATGCCGTGATCGCCGAGCGCTTCCTTTGCGAGGTCGAATGCCGGGCGGCCGCGCAGCTTGCCGGGAAACGGCATCGCCATCGCCGATGTCGGACAGCAGACCGCCCCGGGGATCGTCTTGATCGGGGTCGCGCACGCCCCGGCAATGCCGTTGCCGAGCTTCACCCCGGTGAAGAACAGGCCGATAACCGCGCGCTCGACCGTTAGGGTATCGAGCTCGGGGCCGAGGATCTCGAAGATCGCGGCAAGGCTCTCGCGGAGTATCGTCTTCTCGTCGGTTTCCAGCATTCTTCCTCTCAAAGCGCAAGCGGCGGGCGGCGTTCGGGCTGCGTCGTTTCGAAGGCACGAGCGGCGCGCAAGACGTGGTGATCCCCATAGAGGGGACCAACGATTTGCAGGCCGATCGGTAGCCCGGCCCTCGTCAGGCCGCAGGGAATGCTGGCTGCCGGCTGGCGGGTCATATTGAACGGATAGCTGAACGGCGACCAGTCGATCCAGTGCCGCTCGGTCGCGGGATCGTTCAGATTCTGCCCGACCGGTAAGGCCGGGACCGGCATCATCGGGGTCAGCAGCAGATCGTATTTCCGGTGGAACTCCGCCATCTGCCGAGTGAGCGTGTTGCGGACGAGATCGGCGCCAAGATAGTCGACGGCGCTGATCCGCTCGCCTTCTTCCGCCGTCGCGACCAGCCCGGGGTCGATCACTTCGCGCCGGTCAGCAGGGAACCCCGCGAGAAGTTTTGCCGCGCCCGCCGCCCACAATTTGAAGAGCGCGTCACGCGGCGAAGCAAAGATCGCCTCGACCTGTTCGACGATTGCGCCGAGCGCCTCGAACTGCCGCGCCGCCTCTGCCGCTGCCGCGGCGATTTCGGGATCGACCTTGGCATAGCCGAGGGTCGGGCTGTAGGCGATCCGCCAGCCTCGCACACCTTCTTCCAATCCCTCGAGGTAATCCCTGTCCTCTGGCGGCAGAGCATAGGGATCGCGGTGGTCGGACCTCGACAGAACGGTCAGCATCAGCGCCGCATCCGCCACCGTTCGGGTCATTGGCCCAATATGCGCCAAGAGCCCCATCGATGAGGGCGGATAGGCGGGCACCCGGCCAAAGCTCGGCTTGAATCCGAACACGCCGGTGAAGGCGCTCGGGATGCGGATCGAGCCTGCCCCATCGCTGCCGACATGCAACGGCCCGATCCCGGCAGCGCAGGCCGCCGCCGCGCCGGCGCTGCTGCCGCCGGGAGTGCGCGAGAGGTCCCAGGGATTGCGGGTGATCCCGGTCAGCGGGCTGTCGCCCAAGGCCTTCCAGCCGAATTCGGGCGTCGTGGTCTTGCCGATTATTACGGCGCCCGCCTCGCGCAACCGGGCCGTCGCCGGCGCATCCTCCGACCAGTCCTGATCCGGCTCGACTAGGCGCGAGCCGCGCCGGGTCGGGAAACCGCGCATCAGGATCAGATCCTTTATCGTCACCGCTACGCCGTCGAGCCGCCCGACCGCTTCGCCGCTCAACCAGCGCTCCTCGGACTCGCGTGCCGCCGCCAGCGCGCCATCGCGATCCACCACGCAGAACGCGTTGATCTTGGGCTGCAGCGCGTCGAGCCGATCGAGGATCAGCCGTGTCGCCTCGACCGGCGACAACTCCTTCCTGCGGTAGAGGTGGAGGAGTGAAACCCCCGACAAGTGAACGACATCGTTTTCTCTGGCCATTCCTGCTAAGTCCTATGCGCTCGGCCCATTTCCCTCCCCCGCCTGCGGCCAGTCAAGCCCCCGCCCTAACCCTCCCCGCGGATGGCAAGGCTGTCCGCGCAAATCTTGCGTGGCGGATAATGGAGGAAATCGGCCCCTAGTTTCGTCTTGGCCGGGCTTGTCCCGGCCATCCACGTCTTGGAGGCCCGAAGCAAAGACGTGGATACGCGGATCAAGTCCGCGCAAGACGATTTTGGGGCGATTTCTTGCGCGTCTCCAACCGGTGATCCGTGCAGCGAAATTTTCCCAGGATAGCCCTGCGCAGGCGGGGGAGGGAATTCGGCGCGGCTTTTGCATTGTCGTGCCTGACATGGATCGCGTAAGTTCGCCGGAACAACATGCGGACAAACAACATGCGGACAGGGCAAGCATGATTTCCTTCACGCACACGTTGCGTTTGGCGGCAGCGGCGGTAATCGTTGCTTTCTTCGTCCCTTCGATAGGGTGGTCCCAGACCGCTCCGCAAAAGACCTTGCGGTTCATTCCGCAGGCGGATTTGCGAAGCATCGATCCGATCTGGACGACAGCCTATGTCACGCGCAATTTCGGTTATCTGGTCTTTGATACGCTGTTCGCGCTCGACAAGGATTTCAAGCCGCAGCCGCAAATGGTCGATCGCTGGAATGCCAGTGACGATAAGCTGACCTACAGCTTCGTCCTGCGCGACGGTTTGAAGTGGCATGACGGCCAGCCGGTGCGCGCCGCCGATTGCATCGCCTCCATCGAACGCTGGGGCAAGCGGGACACGCTCGGCCAAAAGCTGATGGAAGCCGTCGGCGAGATGCAAGCGGTCGACGACAAGACTTTCACAATAAAGCTGAAATCACCGTTCCCGCTGATCCTCGATGCGCTCGGCAAGCTGTCGAGCAATGTGCCGTTCATGATGCCGGAGCGGCTGGCCAAGACCGACGCCTACCAGCAGATCCCCGAGGCGATCGGCTCCGGTCCGTTCAAATTCGTCAAAGAAGAGTGGGAACCCGGTCACAAGGCGGTCTTTGTCAAGAACGCCGACTACGTGCCGCGCGAGGAGGCGCCGAGCTTTGCCGCCGGCGGCAAGGTGGCAAAGGTCGATCGCGTCGAGTGGCTCTACATTCCCGATACCGCCACCGCGGCCGCGGCGCTCAATGCCGGCGAGGTGGATTGGTACGAGCAGCCGCCGGCTGACCTCGTCCCGGTCTTCGCCGCCAACAAGGACATCGTCGTTACGACCGTCGATCCGCTTGGCAACCACGGCATCCTGCGCTTCAATCACATTCAGCCGCCATTCAATAATCTGAAACTGCGCGAGGCGGTGCTGAACCTGGTCGACCAGAAAGACTACATGGGCGCGGCGGCCGGCGACCCGAAATATTGGAAGACCTGCGCCGCCCTATTCGGCTGCGGCACGCCGTTCGAAACCAATGCCGGCGCAGACGCCCTGCTCAACGGGCCGAACCTGGCCAAGGCAAAGCAGCTGATCCAAGCATCCGGCTACAAGGGCGAGAAGATCGTGCTGCTGTCGGCTACCGACCAGCCGATCGTGCAGGGCCAAGCTTTGGTGACATTGGACGCGCTGCGCAAGGCCGGGCTCAATGTCGAATTGCAGGCCAGCGACTGGGGCACCCTGATCACCCGCCGCACCTCGAAGGAGCCCGTCGAAAAGGGCGGTTGGAGCATCTTCCATACCTGGACCTCGGCGCCAGACTTTTTCTCGCCGGCGGTCAACCTGCCGCTCCGCGCCAACGGCGAGAAAGCGTGGTTCGGCTGGCCGACCGACCCGAAGCTCGAAGAGCTGATCGACGCCTGGTTCAAGGCGCCGGATTTCGCAGCGCAAAACAAGCTCGCTGCCGATATCCAGGTGGAGGCCTATACCAACAACGTCCCGTACGTCCCGACTGGCCAGTTCGTCGCGCCGACCGCCTACCGCAAGAACCTCGAAGGAATCATCATCGCGCCGGTCGCCTTTGTGTGGAACGTCGAGAAGAAATGAGGGTCTAAGGCGTGTTCGCCTACGTCGTCCGGCGGATCCTCGCGACCATCCCGGTGATGGCGGTGGTCGCGCTGTTCGTCTTCTCCCTGCTGCATCTGAGCCCCGGCGACCCCGCCGCCATCATAGCCGGCGACACGGCGACCGCGGATGACATCTTGCGTATCCGGCAGAAGCTGGGGCTCGATCAGCCCCTCTACGTCCAGTTCGCAACCTGGGTCTGGGCCTTGCTGCACGGCGATCTCGGCATCTCGATCTTCACCAACCTGCCGGTCTCCAAGCTGATCGCGCAGCGGGTCGAGCCGACGATCACTCTGACGATCTCGACACTTATCTTCTCGATTCTCGCAGCGATCCCGATGGGCGTGCTGGCGGCGTGGAAGGCCGGCTCGTGGATCGACCGGGTGGTCATGATCTTCGCTGTCATGGGTTTTTCCGTGCCGGTCTTTGTGCTCGCTTACCTGTTGATCTACGTCTTTGCGATCTGGGCCGATCTCTTGCCGGTCCAGGGCTTTGTCGCGATAGGCAGCGGTTTGGGGCCGTTCCTCTCGCATATCGTGATGCCGACCCTCGCTCTCGGCGCGGTTTTTGCCGCGCTGATCGCCCGAATGACGCGCGCCAGCATGCTGGACGTCTTGGCGCAGGACTATATCCGGACGGCTCAAGCTAAGGGTTTGGCGAACGACAAGGTGCTGATCGGCCACGCGCTGAAGAACGCAGCCGTGCCTATCGCTACCATCATCGGCATCGGCGTCGCTTCGCTGATCTCTGGAGTCGTCGTGACCGAGACAGTATTCGCGATCCCGGGTCTCGGGCGGCTGACCGTCGATGCGATCCTGCGCCGCGACTATCCGATCATCCAAGGGATCATCCTCATCTTTTCGGCCGCCTACGTGCTGGTCAATCTGCTCGTCGACCTCAGCTACACCTTTCTCGACCCGCGCATCCGTTACTGAGGTCCGGTACCGACATGACGGTCGCAACAACCGATCTCGCCGTTCTCGCCGCTCCGTCCGTGCGCAAACGCGGCGTTCGAGACACTATCCGCCGCCACCCGACAATCGTTATCGGTGCGACATTGCTTGGTCTGATGGCATTGATGGCGATCTTTGCCCCTTATCTCGGCACGGTCGACCCGCAAGCATTGGCGCCGATCCGGCGGCTGCGCTGGCCTTCGGCGGAATATTGGTTCGGCACCGACATGCTCGGGCGTGACATATACAGCCGCACGATCTACGGCGGTCGCGTATCGTTGACCGTCGGGATCAGCGTCGCGCTGTTGAGCATCAGTCTCGGGCTGCTGATCGGCCTCGTCACCGGCTTCAGCCGGTGGGCCGACGCCATCGTGATGCGGATCATGGACGGGCTGATGTCGATCCCGGCGGTCCTGATCGCGATTGCGCTGATGGCGCTGACCCGTGCCAGCATGGAGAACGTCATCTTCGCCATTGCCGTCGCCGAGGTGCCGCGGGTCACCCGACTTGTCCGCGGCGTGGTGTTGACCTTGCGCGAGCTGCCCTTTGTCGAGGCTGCCCATGCCAGTGGCACCGGATTCTTCCGCATCCTGTGGCGGCACATCCTGCCCAACACATTGCCGCCACTCCTCGTGCAAGGCACCTTCGTTGCCGCCTCGGCGATGATCGTCGAGGCGATCCTGTCCTTTCTCGGCGCCGGCACGCCCCCGAACATTCCGAGCTGGGGCAACATCATGGCGGAGGGGCGCAGCCTATTTCAGGTCGCCTACTACATCGTCCTGATCCCCGGGGCGTTTTTGTCGCTTACCGTGCTCGCCATCAACCTGCTCGGCGACGGGATGCGTGACGCGCTCGACCCGCGCTTGGCGCGGCGCATGTAGCGCATGCCCGAGGCTGCCTACGTCGCTACCGTCCCAAAGGCCCCGGCCGCAGCTGTCGAGCCAATCCTCGAAATCGCCGATCTGCGGACCTGGTTCTTCACCCGCGACGGAGTGGTGCGCGCGGTAGACGGCGTTTCGTTTCACGTCATCCCCGGCGAGACCCTGGCGATCGTCGGCGAGAGCGGCTGCGGCAAGAGCGTCACCGCGCTCTCCGTATTGCGGCTGATCCCGTCGCCGCCGGGCCGCATCGTCTCCGGCGCGATCCATTTTGCCGGGCGCGACCTGCTCGGCCTCAGCGAAGCCGAGATGCGCCAGGTCCGCGGCAACGAGATCTCGATGATCTTTCAGGAGCCGATGACCTCATTGAACCCGGTCTTGACGATCGGCCGCCAGATCGCCGAGACCCTGACCCTGCACCAGGGGCTCGGCCACAAGGCGGCGCTCGCCAAGGCCGCCGACATGCTGCGCCTCGTGCATATCCCAGAGGCCGATCGCCGCGTTGGCGAGTACCCGCACCAGCTGTCGGGCGGCATGCGGCAGCGGGTCATGATCGCAATGGCGCTCGCCTGCAACCCGAAGCTCCTGCTCGCCGACGAGCCGACGACCGCGCTCGACGTGACGATCCAGGCGCAGATCCTCGATCTGATGCGCGAGCTTAAACAGAAGATCGACGCCGCGATCGTGCTGATCACCCATGACCTCGGCGTCGTCGCCGAGATGGCGCAGCGGGTCGTTGTCATGTATGCCGGGCATAAGGCCGAGGAAGCGCCGGTCGGCCGTTTGTTCCGCCGCCCGCTGCACCCCTATACGAAGGGGCTGCTCGCCTCGGTGCCGCGGCTCGGCGCCTCGCTCGACCATGAGCACGCGCCGCGGCTGGCCGAGATCGCCGGGACGGTGCCGTCGCTCAGGGAGCCGCTCCCGGGCTGCCCGTTCGAGACGCGCTGCGCCTTTGCGACCGACATCTGCCGCCACGAAATGCCGGCTTTCGACGAGAAGGAGCCCGGGCATTTCGCCGCCTGCTTCCATTCCGACCGGGTCGCCGCGAAATGACCGCTGCCGAACCGCTCCTTTCTGTCCGCGGGCTGGTCAAGCACTTCCCCGTCAAGAAAGGCCTGCTGCAGCGCACGGTCGGCCAGGTCCATGCGGTCGACGGCATCTCCTTCGACATCGCCGAGGGCGAGACCCTGGGGCTCGTGGGCGAGAGCGGTTGCGGCAAGTCGACTGCGGGCAAGGCGATTCTGAAGCTGATCGACCCGACTGCGGGCGAGATCCGCGTCAACGGCGAGCGCATCGACCGCCTCACGCGGCAACAGATGCGGCCCTGGCGGCGCCAGCTGCAGGTCGTCTTCCAGGACCCCTACTCCTCGCTGAACCCGCGCTTGCGCGTCCGCGACATCATCGGCGAGCCGCTGGTCAATTACGGCGTCTCGGGCGGTCGCGAATTGGCCGAACGGGTCGAGGAGCTGGCGCTCAAGGTGGGGCTCCGCGCCGAGGCGCTCGATCGCTACCCGCACGAATTCTCCGGTGGCCAGCGCCAGCGCATCGGCATTGCCCGCGCGCTAGCGCTTCACCCGAGCCTCATCGTCTGCGACGAGCCGGTCTCGGCGCTCGACGTCTCGGTCCAGGCGCAGGTGATCAACCTGTTGGGCGACCTGCAGAGCGAATTCGGCCTCTCCTACCTGTTCGTCGCCCACGACCTCGCGGTCGTCGAGCACATCAGCCACCGCATCGCCGTCATGTATCTAGGCAAGATCGTCGAGATCGCCGACACGCGCGCCCTCTTCACCCGCCCGCAACACCCCTACACCGAGGCGCTCCTATCCGCGGTGCCGGTTCCCGACCCCGAGGCGGCAAAGCAGCGCATCATCCTCAAAGGCGACGTGCCGAGCCCGATCAGCCCGCCCTCCGGCTGCCGCTTCCACACCCGCTGCCCCTACGCCTTCGCCCGCTGTTCGCAAGAGGAGCCGGAGATGCGCGAAACCCTCCCCGGCCACCACGTCGCCTGCCATCTGCGCGACGTGCAGACGGAGGCCTTGTCCGAAGACGCGGCGGTTTCGGTGTAGCGGACAGGGCGCGCAGGATGTCGCCGACCTCGCCGGCGCTTAGTTGACGTTCCCTTTGATGTCCGTGACGGTTGCTGGATAAGCGTTGCCGCCCCACGTACCAGAGCCACTGACGTCAGTGGCGCCTGAGCGGGTGACGCGCCCATAAACGGGTGACGCGCCCACAAAGAGGAGGAGTGGCGGATTAGGCTTCTAATCCGCCACTCATTAGTTTGTCGGCAGCCAAAGTGTTGGTTCAATATGTTCGGCCCGTTGCTGTTATCGCCTTCGCCGACGGCAGCGAGCACAGCTGATTGGCCAACTTTGTATCAGTTGCCGTCGGGGTGAAGGAGGGCCCCAGCACGTTTGACGCGCTCGCATCCGCGACGAGCGTGTTCGCGTCTGACACGAGGAGGAAGCCTTCCTCGATTGCGCTGTTCGCAGCCGCCGTGACAACGCAAACATAGCCGGCGTGAGTGCCGTACCGCTCTTCAAGCGACGGGCGCGGATCCCCTGCTGCCTGGCGCGCTGCAATCGTCTGCTGGAAGGGCCAATAACCTCCCGAGAGACTGTCTTGCTGACCTGCATAGGGGCTGGGAGATGGGATGATATTCCAACCCACATAAGTACCCAGCGGCGCCTGGAACAGCACAGAGGGAATGCTGCCGACGTCATCGTTGCCGTCCGAATTCACGCGCAGGGCATATGCCGTGAGCACCTGCTGCACCTGCGGCGGCTGGATGGTGGGGACACCCGTCTCCTCTTGATAGTTCACGAACGGCCCGAAGTTATAGACAATCGGAGGCCAGGCATTATTGCCGCCAAACGCAAACAGAGGGATGTTCGGAAATCCCTCGTCCGCCTGGGTGTTCGGCACCAGTTGCCTTCTGAACAGTGTCGGATAAGTGAGGTGGACCCCGTTTGTGAGACAGCCAGAGCCGCTTCTTAAGGTGTAGCCCCGCCGGTTTCGATGTCGGCTCCGATCATTGTCGGTGCAGTGGCTGGTGCAACGCCTCTGCTTTTTGCATGATCAACATCAATCGTTGTGTTGACGGTGGTGCCTGTGGGTATGTGGGCGAAGGTGAGCATTTCCCCGCCTTCCGAGCTCGCTCGGGAAGCGGGGGAAGCGCAGCCGGTCGGCAACGCCGATCGTCCACATATCCACAGGCCTTCCTGGTAAATTTGCCGCGGCGTGCAATAGCCGAGGCTCTGGTGTTGGCGCTCGGTGTTGTAAAAATCCAGCCAGGTGCCAATGCCGGCCTTGGCTTCGGCGACTGTCGCATAAGCATGGAGACAGACCTCCTCATATTTGAGACTGCGCCACAGCCGCTCGACGAAGATATTGTCCATGCACCGGCCCTTGCCGTCCATGCTGATTGTGACGCCATGCTGCTTCAGGGTGCCGGTAAAATCGTCACTGGTGAACTGGCTGCCTTGGTCGGTATTGAAGATTTCCGGTCGGCCATAGCGCGAGAGCGCTTCCTTGAGCGCCTCGACACAAAAATCGGCGTCGAGCGCGTTGGAGAGGCGCCAGGCCAGCACCGCGCGGCTCACCCAGTCCATGATCACCACCAGGTAGAGAAAGCCCTTGGCCATCGGGATGTAGGTAATGTCGGAGCACCAGACCTGATTGACCCGGTCGATCGCCAGCCCGCGCAGCAGGTACGGATAGATCTTGTGCGCCGTTGCCGGCTTGCTGGTATTCGGGCGCTGGTAGATCGCTGCCAGTCCCAGCAGCCGCATCAGGCGCTGCACCCGCTTGCGGTTGACGTGACGGCCTTGGCTTGCCAGCCACGCCGCCATCCGGCGCGAGCCGTAATAGGGCCGGGCCAGATAGTGCCGATCGATCAGCGCCATAATCGCAAGATCTTCCGCGCTGACCTCGGCGGGCTTGCGGTACACTGACGAGCGGGGCAGCACCAGCAACCGGCATTGCTGGGATATTGGCAGCGCGGGGTTGATGCGCTCGACCATCGCGCGCCGTTCCGCCCGGCTCAGTTGCCGAGCTTTCGTGCCAAAAAATCATTTTCGACCTTCAACTGGCCGATCTGCCGGTACAGAAGATCGACCTGGGCCTCATTGCTGGCTCCCTCCGCCGACGCGCCGCTCTCGAAGACGCTCACCGCACCATCCAACAGTTGCTTCTTCCAGTTGTGGATCTGGTTCGGGTGGACCCCGAAATGCACCGCCAGCTCGGCGATGGTCCGGTCGCCCTTGATCGCCGCCAGCGCTACCTTAGAGGCTGACCGAAAATGAATTGAGTGATTTCAGTCGGTTGTGGCATGATGGTTGTGTCAAAGCAATCATCGAGGCACAAAATGTGGACCAAAATCACTCGGCCAAAGTATGGACGAGAGGGGCGGCGCTACGCAAGCGATGTCACGGATGCGGAATGGGCGCTGATTGAGCCCCACATGCCGGCAGTAAAGCGTTTGGGTCGGCCGCGTGAGACCGAGCTACGGGCCGTGTTGGATGCGATCTTGTATATCGCGCGAACCGGCTGTCAGTGGCGCATGCTGCCAAAGGACTTTCCTCCGTTTACCACCGTGCAAGGTTATTTCTACGATTGGCGAGACGACGGCTTGTTTGAGAAGATCAATTTTGCGTTGCTGCTGGAAGCACGCGAAGCAGCGGGCCGTGAACCGAGCCCCTCGGCCGGGGTCATCGACAGTCAATCGGTCAAGACGACCGAGAGCGGTGGGCCGCGGGGGTACGATGCGGCCAAGAAGGTAAAAGGCCGCAAGCGCCACATTGTGACCGATACTGGCGGTCTGCTGGTCGGCGCCGAGGTGCACCCCGCCGATGTCCAAGATCGCGATGGTGCCGTGCTGGTCATTGAGGCCATCCACCAGTTGTTTCCCTGGCTACGCCATCTTTTCGCCGACAGTGTCTACAACGGCCCCAACCTGCGCGAGGCGCTCGCCAAATTCGGCCACTGGACCATCGAGATCGTCAAACGCGCCGCTGATGCCGCCGGCTTTAAACTGCTGCCGCGTCGCTGGGTCGTCGAACGAACCCTGGCTTGGCTCAATCGAAACCGCCGCCTGGCCAAGGATTTCGAGACTTCGATCGCCAGTGCCAAAGTCTGGGTTTACATCGCCTCCGTGCAGCTGCTCATTAGGAGACTTGCCTGACTTTGATGCAACCTATACGATTAAGATTTCGGACACTTAGCCTTGAAGCCCGCACTGTGCTTCTGCCGTGTCCGCTTCATGTCCTGCTCCCGCGCTATCCGCGCTTTCTAGGGGCAGGGCTCCACCTTAGCTACCTGTCTCATTTTCGGGGTCCAGCTCAAAGTGCCCCCCGGAATGCTCGGAGGCATTGGCGTACCGCTCATGAGGAAGGCGATGAACGCCGCCTGCAACGCATTGTTAGTGTAGTTCTCCCCATTGGGGTTCGAGGGATACATTTGGCCGCTATTGAAGGGCAAAATCGTAGGGGGAGGACTTCAGTTAAAGCTCGCTGCGGTAATGCTGCCGCCATGCGAGGTCCCTGGGAAGTAGTACCGGTAGACATTATCCGGCTTGGGGATATCGACGCGGCAGACGACGCAGTATCCCGTCATATCCGGCCCCATCTTTTCACCATAGAACTCGAGCTCACCGAAGGTCTCCATGACCTGCGGGCAGGTACCGGTCATTCTGCAGCGATGGAGGAGGCCATTGGGCGGAAGATGACGGGCCTCGTTCGGGAAGTCCGCCCACCAGACCGGTGCTTCCTCGCCGCCCATGTAGAGCTGGAGAAGAACGGTCGGTTGCGCAAAGCGCTCGTTCAGCCACAGCATCCGGCCGTCGATCTGCGGCCAAATGCCATCAAACACAATGCGCCGGTTTTCATCCTCGTTCATGCCGTAGAAGGTCAATGCCCGGAGAAACGCGCCGGACTGCGACGAACCGATGCCCAGGGTCTTGGTGACCGTTCCAGAGATCGGGTTTGAACCGCCGCCTGGCGCCATCGTCTCGTGGTGAAGGAACGAGACAAAATCTCGCGTCGCGGCATAGCCGATCCCAAGCACCAACGGGTTCGCCGCTTTGAAAACAATCTCATACAACCGGTTTGGATCGAACGTGGCGCCGTTCAAGCAAATCCACGTCGTGTTTGGCGTACCAGGTGACCCGCTCGGGCAGTATGCCCAAGACCAGGCGCTGCTCGGAACAATCGTCTTGTCGATATCCACGCCTGCAAGGGTCTGAGATGTTTCGCTCCAGAGGGTAGATTGACTCGTGTCCAAGCTTGCAGGTTGATACGGCGTAAACGCGCTGCCAGCGTCGGGAGAATTGCCGATGATCAGTTGCGCTGTACTGCCGCTCGTTCCTGGCGGGACGTGCGAGTACACCGGACCGGTGATGGTATTGGTTCCGTTCGGTGCCTTACCATCAGTGGTCGCCACCGGAACCTGAATGACATAACTCGTCAACTGCGTCGTGCCCGGAATGACAGGCACCTTCGGAGGGGTGAAGGCCCCGGTTGTGGTATTCAGCGTGCCATAAGGTCCCGTATTCAGATCAACACATGGATACGGCGCCGGCGCGGGCAGCGAGCACTCCGCCAAGAGGTCGCCCTGCCAACCGCTCTGCACGTAAGTCGCACCCTGTATCAACGCGGTCGTGGGGATCGCGTTGCCCCCACGGTTCGAGACCTCGTAGATCAGCAGTCCGCTGCGCTCGGCAGGGTCAGTCGGCGTGACAATCTGAAAGTTGGCAGTGTAGCCAACCTTGCCCGCCGTTGTAGGCGCGTGGTCGATATCGGTAATGATCGTATTATGGGAACTATGAGGATCGAGCGCACCAAATATCCGGCCCTGGTACATCGTATAGGACGTTGCGGGGCCGGGGACTGAGGTGCCCAATGGAAGCGGCGTAAAGTTGACGGTAGCCGTCGGCGGCAACCGAAAGTAGATAGGTGAATAGCTTATTTTTGCTATGGCGCATGTTCATTCCCTCCCTTTCCCAACTTTGCCGCACTAGTGACCGGCCCCGACGTCGGAATGAATCGCCCTTAAGATGCTGCGGTGGCCGTCAGCCGCGTCGATGTAGCCATTGCGGATATTGCCGTTGGTTACTTCGATGACCTGATCGACGTAGCCGTCGTGGCTGGGATAGAGCGAGTTCGAGCTCGTCGACGTCGAACGGTATCGAATAACCCCACCGCACGCATGCGCCCGGGCCGCTGTTGACGCCGACATTCAAGGCGGTGGGGACGGCCAGTTCCGACAGTTGGATGCCGCCCAGCGCGAGCCCCAGGCTGTTGCGGGCGATAACCGACGGCGTTCCCGGCGCTCCGACTGTCGTGATCTGGATCCGCGGCGCCGAAGGCGGCGGCACACCCTGGGTTATCCAGCGGACCAACAGGTCATACGCGTGTCCGACGATGTAGTAGGCCGGGAGGCGTGTACCGATTGACGGAAACTCGCATTGCGGCGCCAAGATCGCCTCGACCGAACTTGCCATGGTCGGAGTGCTGAAATCGCGCAACTCGAGCGGCTCGCGACTCCGCCGCAAATGTTGGTCGACATGCGACTGGCCGGCGATCTCCCAGGTGCGAAACAGTGCGGTATCGGGCTGGCGAACCGAAGCCTCCGAAGCCTCCACATCGTACTCGGTGAGGATCTTCCACACCGGAACCGTAAGATCGGTGCGAATGAGGTTGCCCAGCGTCGACAACACCAGGAAGCCGTCATATTCATTCGCGAGAGGGTTGATCGAGTTGATGTAGGTAGCGAGGCGGGATGCCGATTGCGACTCGCCGATCGCGATCACATGCCGCGCTTTCAATCCTCCCAGCGGGTCGACGCCCATTGGCTGCCTGACGGCCTGTCCGGCTTGCGAAAAGATGTCATAGGACAAGGCGTCGCCGGTTATCGTGCCGCCCTGGGTCACATCCAGTGAACCGTAACGGGTCGGATTCCAGGTCTGCAAGCTGGCTACTCCGACCTCCTGCGCCGAGACGCCAACCCAGGCGTACCCCTCCTTGAGTATGTGTTCCCAGGAGTAGAACCAGGTGTTATCGGCATCGAAGCCGTTCGTGACATTCAGCCATTCGACGAGCACGGTGCCGTTGAACTGCTTCGGGTCGGCTGGGCGGCGGACTAACATGCGCGTCAAATACGGGTGACCGCTGTCGATGATCGAACCTGTTGCTAGCGATGGGGTGTTGTAACGGTTGGCCGTGCCCGAAAAATAAAACTCCTGCTCGACGAAACCGTGGGTCGGCAGATCATGGTTCGAGGAGAAAAAGGGGTAGTTGTGGGTCGGCGTTCCCGGAATGTCGGGTGATGCAATGGGCCCGGTTACCGTAGGATTAGGAACCGATGCCGCCCGCGCACCAAAGGCGAGCGCGGCAACCAGGCTGAACGCAACGGTAGCAACCCGGGCGCTGGCGAGCGCCGTGAGTAACTGGTACCGCAAGTCCGTCATGGCTCTCCTCCGTTTATCGTGTTGTTTGCGCGAATTGGCGGGGACGAATTTTAGTTAACAGTGAAGTATCTCAACTGAGAGCGGCTCGGAGAGGAATCGTGCCCTCAGATCCGCATACCAGCCAGCCCGTACGTGCATAGCTCGGCGCTATCACTACATTGTCGGACCAATTGAACCGAGGCAGAGTCCGGCTGTCTTTGATCAAAATGAACGTCATCCAAGGGGGGAACCATGGACCGGAAGTTTTCTCGGTGTTTGAGCCGCGCAATCCATTGCCGCCTCGCGTCAGTGCTGGTTGCTGTGTGCGTTGCCGGCTCCGGCGCCAGCGCGCGCGTGACGACCTTGACAATCAACGATACCCAACCTGCCTTTGGCGGCGCCGGCTTCGGATCGGTGGGAACCTATGAGGTGATCACCGGGACCTTTACCGACGAGGTCGACCCCCACGACCCACACAATTCGGTCATTACCGACATCGAGCGCGGCCCGAAAAACTCCAATGGAACGGTCAGCTTCACGGCGGATTTTCAGATCATCAGGCCGACAAATTTGGCGAATTCGGCTCATCGGGTGATTTATGACCTGCCGAATCGCGGCGGCCCCGGCGCGCTCGGCAGCCTCAACGCTGGGATAACCGCCGCCGGCACCGCCACCACCGCTGGCGGCAACACCGCTGTCCCGCCGAGCTCGGGCGCGGCCGGCACCGGGTTTCTGATGAACATGGGATGGTCGGTCGTCGAGGTCGGCTGGGACCTCACCGCACCGCAAGGCGGCAGCCTCTTCGGCGTCACCCTGCCGGTGGCGACGCACAAGGACGGTTCGGCGATCATCGGCCCGACCACCGAGGAACTCGTCGTCGACATTGGCTCGACGCCGGCCGACCTGCCGCTCACCTATCCGCCGGCGAGCCTCGACCAGTCCAAAGCCATGCTGACGTGCGCGAAAATTATGGCGACGCGCCGCAACCGGTTCCGGCTGCGGATTGGTACTACACCACGACATGCGCGGCCCAAACCACCTTCTTTTCTCCGACTTGCGTCAAGTTGACGGCGGGTAATTTCGGTGCTCCGGAACATTTGGACCAACCGCGCTCTACGAATTTACCTATATCGCGCAGAATCCGAACATCGCCGGGCTCGGGCTTGCCGCGATCCGCGATTTCGCGACCTTTCTGCGCGACGCCAAGACCGATGACAGTGGGGTAGCCAACCCGCTCGCCAGCGACGTGAAATACATCTACACGACCTGCATTTCGCAGCCCTGCCGCACGACGCGCGACTTCGTGCTGTTCGGCTTCAATGACGCCGATGTTCCGGCTGGCGCCAGCCAGCATCACTGGGGCGATCAGAGCTGGTGGAACCAGTTCTGGCTACGCCCGCCTTATCACGAAAAAGCGATCGACGGCATGCTGAACTACATCGGCGGCGGCGACGGGATTTACTTGAACTACCGTTTCGCCCAGCCGACCCGCACGTCGCGCCAGCATATCGCGCGCTGGGACCCGGAGTTCCAGTTCCCTTGGGCCGATGTGGCGTTCAAGGACCCGGTGACTCACCTGGCCGGCGGTCGGCTGGACCGCTGCGAGGCGACCGACACCTGTCCCAAGATCTTCGAAATGAATTCCGAGAACGAGTTCTGGTCGAAGGGCGGTTCGATGCTGACGACCGACGGCCAAGGGCACGACCTCGACCTCGCGAGAACGCCGCAGGTCCGCTACTACGTGCTCGCGAGCTTCCAGCACGGCACCGGGAGCGGCACCTCCGAGGGCATTTGCCGGCAACTCCAAAACCCGCTCAATTTTGACTGGGTGCAGAAGGCAGTGCTGGTCGATCTGGACGAATGGGTGAGCAACGGCGCCGCGCCGCCGGCGAATCAAGTGCCGACCATCAGTAGCGGAACGCTGGTGCCGGCTTTGCCGCAATCCGGCATGGGCTTTCCGAATATCCCGAACCTCGTTTGGGGGACGAACTCGAACGTTACCGGCGTCTTCACCTACTCGGCCAGTGGACCGATCCCGAACCCAACGCTGCCGGTGACCCCGACCGTCTATTACAACGGCATTCATCACACCGGCGATCTGTGGGATTTCGGGCCCGAATTCTACAAAGGCATCGTCTCGATCTCGCCGCCCATCCTGCTCGGCACGCCCTATCAGATTTTCGTGTCGAAGACCGACAGCGACGGCAACGACATTGCCGGCGTTCGCGTGCCGAGCGTCGCCGTGCCGATCGCGACCTATACCGGATGGGCCCAGCGCGCCGGGAGTAATTCCGACCCCGGCGGCCCGGCGAGCATAATCGACGGCTGCGACGGCAGCGGCCAGTATATACCGTTTCCGGACACGATGGCGCATCGCCTGTCTACGGGCGACCAGCGGCCGTCGCTGCAGGAGCGCTACGGGAACGCGGATGGGACCAATGCGAACTACGTAGCAGCGGTGACGGCTGCCGCCAATGCGTTAGTGTCGCAGCGCTTCCTGCTGCCGGAGGATGTCGCGACCTACGTCACGCCGGCCACGCTGATGGTCATTCCCGCAAATCCCTGAGTGCCCCTTCGGGGTAGCCCTCACCCGCTTCGCTCCACCCAGCCCCCCCTTCCCTCCCCCGCTCGCGGGAGGCTGAGTGGGTGAGGGTCCGCCCGACGTCGCATCGACCCTCGGCACGCGCTGCTGTAGGCTGCGCGCAAATCGAGGAGAGAGGTTATGCGGTTTGGGATTGGACAACCGGCTACGCGCAAGGAGGATGCCCGGTTTCTGACCGGGCGGGGGCGCTATGTGGCGGACATCGATCTTGTTCGCCAGGCCAATGCTGTCTTTGTGTTCTCGCCGCATGCGCATGCGCGGATTCGCTTGCTGGACAAGGCCGCGGCGGAGCAGATGCCGGGGGTCTTTGCGGTGCTGACCGGCGAGGATTGGGCAGCCGACGGGCTTGGCACGCTCGACCCGGAGGCGATGGCGGAGGACATGGGCGGGCCCAAAGGGTACCGCACCAAGCGCCCGCCGCTGGCGCAGGGCCGCGTGCGCTATGTCGGCGAGCGGATCGCGGTAGTGATCGGCGCGACCGAAGCACAGGCGCGCGATGCGGCGGAACTGGTATCAATCGATTACGAGATCCTGCCCGCGGTGGTGCATGCCGAGGATGCGGTGCGCCCGGATGCGCCATTGGTCCATGACGGCGCTGCCGACAACACCTCCTTCACGATGCGCATGGGCAATGAGGGTGCGGCCGAGGGCGCCTTTGCGAGGGCGCATCACGTCACCAGGCTCTCGCTCTACAACAACCGCCTCACGGCCGTCACAATGGAGCCACGCGGCTGCATTGCCGATTACGATCCCGGCACCCGCCGCTACACGCTCTACAGCAGCACGCAGAATGTGCACGGCGTTCGCCAGACCCTGGCGCATCACATCCTGCACGTCCCTGAAAGCCGCATCCGCGTCGTCGCCCGCGATGTCGGCGGCGGCTTTGGCATGAAGGGCAATGTCTACCCCGAAGAGGCGATCATCCCTTGGGCCGCCCGGCGCGTCGGCCGGCCGGTCAAATGGATCCCGTCGCGCTCCGAGGCGTTGCTCGGCGATTACGCCGGGCGTGACCAGAATGTGGCCGCCGAGCTGGCGCTCGACGTCGAGGGCAAGTTCCTGGCCCTGCGCTGGACCGGCTCGCACAATGTCGGTGCCTATATCGAGGGCGCCGGCGCGATCCCGATCATCTTCTCGCTGAAGCTCGCCTCGACCGTCTACGACATCCCGGCGGTGTCGGTGACGAGCAGCCTCGTGTTCACGAACACCGCGCCGACCGTGCCCTATCGCGGCGCGGGCCGGCCCGAGGCCGTCTACATCATGGAGCGGCTCGTCGACCAGGCGGCGCACGAGATGCGCATCGACCCGGCCGGTTTGCGCAGGAAGAACCTGATCCAACCGGACGCCTACCCCTACGAGACGCGCACCGGCTGGGTCTACGACACCGGGAACTACGCCGCTGCAATGGCCAAGTGTCAGGCCTTGGCCGACTGGGACAGCTATGGCGAGCGCCGCGCCCGCAGCCAAGCCGCCGGCAAATATCGCGGCCGCAGCATCGTCTACTATGTCGACAATACCGGCGTCTTCAACGAGCGCATGGAATTGCGCTTCGACCCCAGTGGCGAAGTGACGATCCTCGCCGGCACCCTGTCGCATGGGCAGGGGCACGAGACGACCTATGCCCAGATGGTCGCCGACTGGCTCGGCGTGCCCGAGGACAAGATCCATTTGGCGCAGGCCGACACCGACGAGGTCGCGATCGGCCGCGGCACCTATGCCTCGCGCAGCATGATGATCGGCGGCAGCGCACTGCGCGCCGCGGCCGACGAAGTCGTCGAGCGCGGCAAGCGCTTTGCGGCGCATTTCCTGGAGGCGGATGCCGCCGACATCGCCTTTGCCGACGGCGCCTTCACGATCGCCGGCACCGACCGGTCGATGCCGATCGGCCAGGTCGCGCAGATGTCGTTCATCCCGGTCGGCCTGCCCGCGGAGCTCGGCGTCGGCCTGCAAGGCGACGGCGCCTTCTCCTCCGACATGCCGAGCTTCCCCAATGGCTGCCACATCTGCGAGCTCGAGATCGACCCCGAAACCGGCGCGGTCGAACTCGACCGTTACACCGTCGTCGACGATTGCGGCACCGTGATCAACCCGTTACTGGCGAAGGGCCAGATCATGGGCGGCATCGCACAAGGCGCCGGCCAGGCGCTCTACGAGGACATCGTCTACGACCGCGAGACCGGCCAATTGCTGACCGGCACGTTGATGGATTACGGCATCCCCCGCGCCGACACATTGCCAGCGATCAGCATCGACTTCAGCCCCGTCCCCAGCACGACAAACCCATTGGGCGCCAAAGGCGTCGGCGAAGGCGGCACAGTCGCCTCCACCCCCACCGTAATGAACGCCATCCTCGACGCCCTCGCCCCGCTCGGCGTCGCCGATATGCCAATGCCCGCCACCCCCGAGCGCATCTGGCGTGGGATCCGCGAGCACGCGCAAGGCTAATGTCGCCCCGGGGCATTGGCGTTGCCCTATCAGTGCAAGACCGGCACGGTTAGCCCTCGATGTGCGAGACGCGCCAAAGCTCGTCTTCGTTCTAGCAAGCACTTAGCATGGTCTGATTCTGGTTCAAGTCGTTCTTGCTAGTGGCCTGTTCGCGAGCGTGAGGTGGCGGCTGACCGCTTCCATTCCTTCCCACCACGGGAACTTCCACGCAATTGTGTCAAGCAGCTCGGCCAAAAGGTTATAAATTGCGCAACGGTCTTCGGTGCTGAAACGCTCGTGTATGTCGCCGTCATGGCGCTGTAGTCGGGCGTTCCTCTAGGCCTTCTTAAGGACATGTTCTCGCATATCCTCGATATCTGTACCACTGACGCCAGCGATACCCGTTCTCTTTGCTTCTACTTGCCGAAGATAAGAGATCCGAAGCTCCGCTTGGCGGATAAATTCTTTACGGTATATCTCAAATTCCGCTAGGGAATAACTGCTTATTGTGGTCTCGTCTATGTAGATGTATCTCCAAGTGTCAGGCTGATTCTTATCCCATTTCTTGGCTGCCTCGCGGCGCTGGATCATCGCGAAACAGGCTACGCAATACCCCAGACCCTTAAAGCATGCGCCGTAACGGCGGCGGGTCGGTTTGCACCCACAGCTGATACAGCCTGGGCACGACAGCGGCCACGTAACCGCCATTAGCCCCGGCAGGATGGGCTCATCGAGGATCACGTTCACAACATCGTAGACCGTTCCAATCTCTCGTTTGATATCTTGCTCGTTTGTTTCGAGTGATCCATGCGACAGCGAGCTGTGCCCTTTGTCGTTGTAGATTTTAAAGCCTGGGCCGCCCCGCAGTTTGGTGATCTTAAATCGCCTCTGGCTCCCCGCAGTGTCGGTCCCGACGGCAGAGCAGAGGAACTGTTCTCGTGCCATGGGCTATTCCCCGTACGCTGGTCGCTGTGACCCACCTTACCGCCCTGAGCGGCGAAGGAGCTAGCAGTTGCCGGTCCCGCACCGCGTCTTCCACTGACCTTTTTCGGGCGTCCGTCTGCGGGTACCCTAACTCTAGGGAGGTGCGAGCCTTGCGATGGTACTCGTCATTGAGATAGCAGCTGGTGTGTTTTTGGGCGGCATCGGCCTGCTGGCATTCCTTGCTCTTCCTGGTTGGCTGGAGCAACGCAGATGGGAGAAGCAGATGTACGGCCGCTGGCAAGCGCAGGATAAGCGAGAGATGGAAGAGCTGAGGCGTGCGAGGCCCGATCTCCACCAACTGGTTGTGGACGGGCGCATGGCTCTCTGGCAGGCCCAGGTGCATCTGCGCGGCGGGTCGAGCGCACCCTGAGCGACCACGGACCACCCGATCGTGGCTCGGCGAATTCCGAATCCCGCGGTCACCGACCGTTTAGGGGCAGGAGCGGCCCTTGCGTGAGCGACCATTCCCGCGGGTTATGCCGTATCGTCGCTGACAGGTCCGGCGTACGAGAGATCAAGTCGATTTTGGCGCAGCCCTTGGCCGGAAAGGTTCGGCTCGCGGGCGCCGGCTCGAATGAAATCCGCAGGCGGAGCCCCGTCGCTGCGGCGAGGCGTTCGAGCGTGCGCGTCGATGGCTTCACCCTGCCGCTTTCGAGGCGTGCGATCACCGCCTGGGTCGTGTGCGTGCGCTCGGCCAGCAGTTGCTGCGTGAGGCCGGCACGGGTGTGCGCCTCGATCATTGCCGCTGCCAGCGCGAACTCCTCCTCAAGGGCATTGTAGGCCTTCTCGTATTCGGGATCCTTGCGCCAGGCGGCGAAGGCCTCCTCTACCGGGATCATCTTTCTGCTCATGTCACCTCCTCCGCGAGACGGCGAGCCGCCTCGGCCACCGGCAAATACAACCGCATCGGATGGCTGGCGAAGCGCTGAAACCCAAGATGCTGATAAAAGCACAATGCGGTATCGTCCTTGGCGTCGACGACCAGCGCAAATACTGCCGGCTCTGCGCGCATCGCGCGGGCCATCGCGTCGACGATCAGTGCCGCGCCGAGCCCCTGTCCACGAAACCGCTGATCGACCGCGAGCCGGCCAATCAAAGCAGCCGGAACGGTCGGGTAGCGCGGCAAGCGGCGGGTCACTGCGGGCGCCAAATCGGTGAGCGGGATGCCGGTCGCAGCAAAGGTGTAGTACGCCGCAATGACACCGGCTGGGCCGACTGTCACAAAGCAGTTGCTCACTCGACGTCGAACATCTTGTGTCGCGCGTTCCCGAAAATACCGGTCGAGCGCTTCGACGCCGCAGGAAAAACCGGCGCGATCGTGGCCAGAGTTCAGAGCTTCGGTTATCAGCCCTTCGATCACCGCGAGGCCGCGATGACCTTGCGATAGCGTTCGATCGCACGCTCCATGGCGGGTGTCAGCGGCGGCGGGTTGAGGATGGCTTCGGCGAAAGTGCGCTGGTCGTCCACCGACAGACGGATGATCTGGGTTTCCTCGATCGTGCGGTGGGCCGCTTCCTGCGCAGCGGAGACGACGAAGTCGCTGACGCTGCGCCCCAGAATTTCGGCGGCGCGTTTGACAACGGCAAGCACCTCGGGGGCGATGCGCGCTTCGATGCGCGCGGTCCGGGTCGGTTCCTGTGACATCTGCAACCCTCCTCGCCTCTTAATGTACGGCGTTATGCCGGACGTTGCAAGAGCGGGAGCGTTGCTAAACTGGACCGGCGTTCGTCAGGCGGCCCGACGCACGCTGACGCCGAGGTGTTCGGCGCCATCGCACAGATCGGCATCCTTCGATGCGAGCGGGATGCCGAGCCGCATCGCCAGTCCCAGATAGGCGGCATCATACGTCGTCAGTCGTTCCGCGCGCGCGAGATCGAGCACTCGGCCAAAAGCGCGCGACGGCGTCTCTTCATCGATGACGATGACTAGGGTTTCCAGCAGGCTATGATCCGCTGCTGTTTACCGGCGTGATCCGCCCGCGGCGCTCGCTCAGAGCCAACACGTTCGCTGTTTCGAGATGCCATATTGCCGGAACGGAAGCTGGCTCGTCTGCAAGACGCTCCAGCACTCGATCGCTAGCGGCAGTCGCTTCGTTCTCGAAGCCACCAAGAGAGGGCGACGGAGGCGTCTAGCACAAGATCCGTCACCGCCGGCCTTCGCCGATGAGCTCCTTGATCGGAAGTTCCAAGGTTTGGCCTTCGCGGAATAGCTTTAACCGCTTGATCGCTCGCGCCGACGATCGGGACCGGTGCGCTCGATCGGTACGAGGCGCGCAACCGGACGCCCATGCTTAGTGATCGTGAACCGCTCACCTCGAGCGACCCGCTCGAGTAGGGCAGGCAGATGCGTCTTGGCTTTGTAGGCATCGATATCCGTGGGCATTCCTAAATTCCGACGTCTACTACCAGTGTAAAACATAGCCCCACGGCCACCCACGATCAAAGACGTAGTGCGAACCGGACGAACCGCTTCGCCGCAAAGATTGCAGCGCTAATCGGCGGCTTTTTCTGCGGTGCGGAACGTCGGGTAGTTCGTGTCGTCGATGAAGGCTTCGTCGCCTTCGGTCGGCAGGCCCTCGGCGTAGTCGATCGCGCCCTGGATGTTGTCGCTCCACACCTCACGGGGCAATTCGTAGAGAACCTCGACGCCGTAGCCGTTGGGATCGACGATGTAGAGGCTGTGCGTCATGCCGTGGTTGACGCGGCGCTCGAACTTGACGCCCTTCGAGCGCAGCCAAGCCAATTGCTTCAGCCACGCCTCGCGGTTGGGCAGCGCGATCGCGATGTGGTTGATCGCGACCGACTGCTCGAACATCGACCAGTCCGCCGGCGGCTTCGGCAGGTTCGGGTTCTCGCACAGCGCAATGTCGTGATGGTTCATGCGGCCGTCGTGATCGCCGCTGTAAAAGCGCATCTTGCCGTTACGGCGCTTCGAGTACGCGACCTGTTTAAAGCCGAGGGTCTCGGTCCAGAATTTGTGCAACTCCTCGATGTCGCGCACATTGATGAGGAGATGGTTGATGCCGCGCGGTGTGACCGCCTCGGCAGGGGTGGTCGGTACGATCGAAGAGGTGCCGTCCGCCATCGTCATGCTCCTTCGGCTGGGTTTCTTACGTTGATTATACCGAGCCCGCGAGCATTTTGCCATCGCGACCCATGGCAAGCAGCCTACGAGATGGCGGGCAGCACAACCTCGCCGGATCACACCGGTCGGCGGGACCCACTGATCGGGCGCAACATGTGTGCGCAAATCGCTTCGACGTGTTTGAGTTTTTGGCTAGATTGAACAGGCTTCGATCGCTTGGGGCTAGAGCAACCCGGTGATTTCCGAAACTTTCGATCGTCGATCTGGCTGGCGCCGACGCATCCTTGAGCAATCGGGATTGGAATTCCCGGCGACCGTGACTGTTTACCACCGATAGAGCACCGGGACTCTGGCCGTGAACTTGCCAGTGCCCGGGGTCAACTGCAGGAGTGGCAAATGACTCTTGGTAAACACTTTGTACGAACGGGTCGCCGCTTGGCCATCGGGGCAGCGGTTCTTGCTGCGGTCGGATTGACCACCGTGCCGCGGGCGGCGCATGCTCTCAGCCCCGCTGCCGGGGTAGGGATCGGGGTCGGGGCCTTCGCGGCAGGGACCGCGCTCGGCGCGGCGGCGAACCCATTCTACAACCCCTACTATTATCATCCGTACGGGTACTACTACCCGCCGGCCCCGGCCTATTATCCGTCCACGCCGTATAACCCGCCGCGGAGCTGTTGGGACCCGAATTACCGGCGTTATTACGCCTGCTGACCGAACACCCGAGCAAAGATCGTGTCGACGTGCTTGAGGTGATAGGCGCTGTCAAAGAGGCTGTCGATGGTTTGCGGTTCCAGGTAACGCGCGATCTCCTGGTCCTGTCTTAAGAGATCGGAGAAGCTGCCTTTGCCGTCCCACGCCGCCATCGCATTTCGCTGGACCGCGCGGTAGGCGTCCTCGCGGCTCATCCCGGCCTGGGTCAATGCCAGCAGCACGCGCTGTAAATCGACGAGGCCGCCGAGGGATTTGAGGTTCTGGCGCATGCGTTCGGGATAGACGACGAGCCTATCGACGAGGCCAGTCAGCCGGGCCAGCGCGAAGTCGAGCGCGATAGTCGCGTCTGGCGCGATGACCCGCTCGACCGAGGAGTGGGAAATGTCGCGCTCGTGCCAGAGCGCCACGTTCTCCAAAGCCGGCACCACGGCGGACCGAACGAGGCGGGCGAGACCGGTCAAATTCTCGGCGAGGACCGGGTTGCGCTTGTGCGGCATTGCCGAGGAGCCCCTCTGTCCCGGTGCGAAATACTCTTCGGCCTCGCGGACCTCGGTACGCTGCAGGTGGCGGATCTCGGTGGCGAGGCGTTCGACTGCCGCGGCGACCAGCGCCAGGGTCATGAAGAACTGGGCATGGCGGTCGCGCGGGATCACCTGCGTCGAGATCGGCTCGGGCTCTAGCCCGAGCTTCTCCGCGACGTATTCCTCGACCCGAGGATCGACATTGGCGAAGGTCCCGACGGCGCCCGAGATCGCGCAGGTCGCGACCTCCTTGCGCGCCGCAGCGAGGCGGGCGCGGTTGCGCGAAAACTCGGCGTAATGCCCGGCGAGCTTCAATCCGAAGGTGGTCGGCTCGGCGTGGATGCCGTGGCTGCGTCCCACCGTCGCCGTGTATTTGTGCTCGAAGGCGCGCCGCTTCAGCACCGCGAGCAATGCATCGAGATCGGCCAGCAGGATGTCGGCCGCCTGCGTCAGCTGCACTGCAAAGCAGGTGTCGAGCACATCGCTCGAGGTCATTCCCTGATGCACAAAACGCGCCTCGGGGCCGACATGCTCGGCGAGGTTGGTCAGGAAGGCGATCACGTCATGGCGGGTCTCGCGCTCGATCTCGTCGATGCGCTCGGTCTCGAAGCCGCCACGCTCCCAGACGGCGCGAGCCGCGCTCTCGGGGATGATCCCCAGCGCCGCCTGCGCGTCACAGGCATATGCCTCGATCTCGAACCAGATCCGGTAGCGGTTCTCCGTCGACCAAATCCTGGTCATCTCGGGGCGGCTGTAGCGCGGGATCATGCCGGCGTCGCCTCTACGCAACCCACCGATGCAGGGCTGCGGCCATATGGGACGGCACCGGGGCGGTGATTTCGAGCGGGGGTCGCGCCGGGTAGAGCGGCAAACTGATCGAGCGCGCGTAAAGCATCAGCGGTTCTCCGCTCCCGCCATTTCCATACACAGGGTCGCCGACGACGGGGCAGCCGAGCTCGGCGCCATGGACCCGCAGCTGGTGGGTCCGGCCGGTGCACGGCCGCATTTCGAGCCAGGCTCGTCCGTCCGCGAAGCCGCAAACACGGTAGTCGGTGATTGCGCTTTGTCCGGCAGGATCGACGATCATGCGCCAGCCGCTGCCTCGATTGAGCTTTCTGAGCCCGGTCTCAATTCGCCCCTCGGCGGCGGGCGGGCGGCCCTCGACGATTGCCCAATAGACTTTCTGCACCTTCCCGCTGGCGAACAGCGCGCCCAACCGCCGCAGCGCCCTCGGGTGCCGCCCTAACACAAGGCAGCCGCTGGTGTCGCGGTCGAGACGGTGCGCGAGCGCCGGCGGGTGCGGCAGGCCGAAGCGCAGCTCGTCGAACCTGCTTTCGAGATTTGGTCTGCCACCGGGGCCGGGGTGCACCGCAATCCCCGCCGGCTTGTCGATGACCAGGATCAGACCATCGCGATAAAGGACGCGATCGGCGAGTTGCCCCTCCCAACCCTCTCCCCGCAAGCGGGGCGAGGGAGCCGCGCTGCAATCTCTCGCCCCGCCTAAGCGGGGAGAGGGAGGGGGCCCGCGCAGCGGGAGGGTGAGGGGCGAACTCCCGGCCGCATCGATCGATTACTCCGCCGCCTCGCGCGCCGCGGGGGCGGTCCGGAAACGGTCGCGCAGCGCGTCCCATTCGTCGGCGCCGAAACGGCGGAACATCTCCGGCACGGTGATCTCCTCGACCGGCGTCGGGTGGCGATCGCTCGTCTTCAGCTCGGCCAGCATCCGATCGCAGATGCCGACGATACTCTTGATCAGCAGCCCGGGCACGATCGCGAGCTTGTAGCCCATCGCTTCGGCTTCCCGCAGATCGAGATCGGGTGTCTTGCCGCCCCGTACGACATTGAGGAGGCACGGTCCGTTGACAAGACGCGGCACCGCAGCGACCTCCTCCAACGTTTGCGGCGCCTCGACGAACGCCATGTCGGCGCCGGCGGCGAGCGCCGCGATGGCGCGGGCGATGGCCTCGTCCAACCCTACGATGGCACGCGAGTCGGTGCGTGCGATGATCAGAAAATCTTTGTCGCGACGGGCCGCGGCCGCGGCGCGGATTTTCGCGATGTAGTCCTCGCGAGGGATGACCTGCTTGCCTTCGAGATGGCCGCATTTCTTCGGGAATTCCTGGTCCTCGATGTGAATCCCGGCAACACCGCTGCGCTCGAATTCGCGCACCGTGCGAAAGACGTTGAGCTCGTTGCCGTAGCCGGTGTCGGCATCGGCGATGACGGGCAGCTCCACGGCGGCGGCAATACGTTCGGCATTGGCCACCATCTCGGACATCGTGACGAGGCCAAAATCGGGGTATCCCAGGGTCGCCGCGGTACCGGCCCCGGTCCTGTAGACCGCGGCGAACCCCGCCTGTTCGATGAGTTTCGCGGTGATGCAATCATAGGCCCCGGGCGCCACTACCATCCCGTCCCGGTGCAGCAAGGCGCGGAAACGGCTCGCCTGCGTCATCTCTTCCTCCGATAATGCCGCTCTAAGATAAGGCTAAAGCGCAATTCGCGGAGGGGCAAATGCACGTTTTCAATCTGAGGGCCGAGCAGGCGTTCGACCCCAAGAAACACATGGAAAGAGTGCTCGGCAGGATCGGCGAGGGGGATGTCACGATCGCCTGCTGGGAACCGGGCCAGACCAGCCCTTATCACTGCCACCCGAATGCGACCGAGATTTATTTCTGCTTCGAGGGCGGGGGCAAGATGCGTACTCCGACCGAGACGATCGAAATCGGACCGGGGGCGTTCGTAATCCATCCTCGCGGCGAACTACACGAATACGCTAACGGTCCGCAGCGCACCCTGCTGTTCCGCGTGCGCTACGGTGACGAGATGTCCGGCCGCACCAAGGAATGGCCGAGCAACTCCGACTGGAAACCGCGCGCCGACGACATCGCCTATTTCGGCGGTAACCCGGGGGCGTAGGATCGCGCCCGCGCCATTATTCCGCCGCTCGGCCCGGCCATCGACCTCGTTTCAGTGCTGCTCGAGCTGCGGATCGACCCAGGCCGGTTGATTGTAAGGGATCGCCCCCAAATCGGCGCGCACGACGTGGGCATCGGTGGTTAAGGCGTCATCCTTCGACGCGGGCCGGTCGAGCCGCGGATCGACCCAGGCCGGTTGATTGTAGGAGATTGCCCCCGAATCGGCGCGCGCGGCGTGTGCCTCGGTGGTTAGCGGGGCCTCATCCTTCGGCGCGGGCCGATCGAGCCGCGGATCGACCCAGGCCGGTTGATTGTAGGAGATTGCCCCCAAATCGGCGCGCGCGGCGTGTGCCTCGGTGGTTAGGGGGGCCTCATCCTTCGACGCGGGCCGATCGAGCCGCGGATCGACCCAAGCCGGTTGAGTGTAAGGGATTACCTCGGAATCGGCGCGCGCAACGCGCGTCTCCGAGGCTGGAGCAGTCGCGCTGTTCGACGCTCGCCCGCCGCCGGCAAGGGGTTCGACGCTGACGGCCGCGATGCCGCTGCGAACGACACCGATCTCTTCGGCGGCGCGGGGCGAAAGATCGATGATGAAACGTCGCCGATAGGGCCCGCGGTCATTGATCTTGACGACCACTGCGCGGCCGGTGTCGAGGTTTGTGACCTTTGCGTAGGAAGCAAGCGGCAGCGAACGATGGGCCGCCGTCGGGGTGACCCAATCGAGAATCTCGCCGCTCGCGGTACGGGAGCCCACCCAGTTGTACCAAGCCGCTCTGCCGATCTGGCTTTTTCCGATCGTATGCACGGGGCCTAGATACGCATCGGCCGCACCCCCGGCCAACTCAGTGGAATCGGAGTCGGCATGGCGCGAGCGCGCGTGAGCGTCCGCGCCGCAGGACGGGAAGTGGGCTTTGCCGTGCCATATTTCGGCTTTGACAAGTTTCCCCTGCAGCTGGCCGGGATGCGGCGATGAGCCTTTGCCCGGCGTCTTGGCGATCGCACCCGTCGAGATCATCAGACACGCGAGCGAAATACCGATCGTTTGACGCATTGGCATTGCGTTGCCCCCTTTTGCTGGGCACCCCCTTGTCGCGGGCAACAGCGGTCCGGCCGCCATGCCAATCGTATTGGGATGGACGAGGGAATGCAGATCGGTGTCTTCCCGGATTGTCCCCGACAAACCGGTTAGGACAGGTAGGACGATGCGAGGCTAAACAGGCTAAAATGCTGGTGTCAACCCTATCTCTCTTTTTTTCTGCACATTAGAAGATGACCGCGGTGTTCAGGCCACAGGGTCAAAATCCCCGAATTACCAGACCTATTCTTCGGAAAACGTGGAATTTATTTGTTTATTAACTGTTAGCTTGCGGCAGTCAAAACTAGGACGGTGCCCCTTAAAAGCGCGCTACCCGGTTTTGCTCGTAAAGTGTGAAACGGGGGGAAACCGCGCGTGCAGGTTTATTTACGGCGATTGGCATCCGATGATCAGCTCGGTGACAACCCGGTGCAAAGGCCCGCAGCCCGATCGCTTCGCAGTACTGCGTCGTCAAGGCCGTGTCAGCCGGCAGCAAACACTCAAGGCTCCCTTTCTCGCTGACACTGGCCGGCGTCCACGTTATGACGTTCGGGCGAGAGTGAGAAGGAGAGGCGACAATGGGCGTCATCAAGCGCATTGCGGAATTTCACGACGATGTGACGAACTGGCGGCGCGACATCCATGCTCACCCGGAGCTCGGGTTCGAGGAGCAGCGCACCTCCGATCTCGTCGCGCAAAAGCTCGCCGAGTTCGGTTACGAAGTACATCGCGGCGTCGGCCGCACGGGTGTCGTCGGGCGGCTGCGCGCCGGCACGTCGCCGCGCTCGATCGGTCTGCGGGCCGACATGGACGCGCTGCCGATCGAGGAGGCGACCAATCTCCCCTACCGCTCGCGCCATCAGGGTCGCATGCACGCCTGCGGGCATGACGGGCACACCGCGATGCTGCTCGGCGCGGCGCGGTACCTGGCCGAGACCCGCAAATTCGACGGGACCGTCAACCTGATCTTTCAACCCGCTGAAGAGGGGCTCGGCGGCGGCGAGGCGATGGTCACGGACGGGCTGTTCGAGCGCTTTCCGTGCGACACGATCTTTGGCATGCACAACCGGCCGGGGCTGGCAGTCGGCAAGTTTCAGATTCGCACCGGCCCGATGATGGCGGGCGGCGGCTACTTCGATATTACCGTCACCGGCCGCGGCGCGCACGGCGCCCGCCCCGAGGTTGGCGTCGACCCGGTCATTGTCGCAAGCCATATCACGACGGCGTTGCAGACGATCGTCTCGCGCAATGTCAGGCCGCTCGACACGGCCGTTCTCAGCGTCACCCAGATCCACGCCGGCGACGCTTATAATGTGATCCCGGAGCAGGCCTTCATCCGCGGCACCGCGCGCGCCTTCGCTCCCGAAACCTTGCGGCTGATCGAGGACAATATGCGGCGCATCGCCAGCGGCGTCGCGGGCGGGTTCGGCGCGGCCGCGGAACTCGATTTCCGGATCCTGTTCCCGCCGCTGGTCAATGATGCCGCCGAGACCGAATTCATCGCCGAGACTGCCGCCGAACTAGTCGGCGCCGACAACGTCAACCGTGACGGCAACCTGGTGATGGCCTCGGAAGATTTCTCGTACATGCTCAATCGCCGGCCCGGCGCCTACATCCAAATCGGCAACGGCGATGGAACCGGGGGCTGCGAAGTCCACAACCCCGGCTACGATTTCAACGATATGGCATTGCCGTTCGGCGCCAGCCTGTTCGTCAGGCTGGCGGAACGGAAATTGGCGCCCCGACGCTAAGCCTCCCCCATGCAGGACCTCACGCCGGGGCGGGGATGGCGCGCTGGTTATACATGATCTTGCGCATCTGCGCCCGCTCCGCGTCGCTCAATGTGGCGGGGTCGACGCGCAGATTGTTGCCGGTCTCCATCCCGCGCTTGACCGCCGGACGGTTGCCGACCTCGTCGAACCAGCGTTTGAAGTATTTGAACTCGCCGATGTCCTGCCCTTGCGCCTCGGCGTTGGCGGTCCACGGATAGGAAATCATGTCGGCGATCGTGTACTCGTTGCCGGCGAGGTACCGGCGATCGTGGAGCCGATTGTTCATCACGCCATAAAGCCGGTTGGCCTCGTCGGTGAAGCGGCGGATCGCATAGGTCAGGTCGCCGGCGTCGGGGCCGGCGCGGCGGAAATGCCCGCACTCACCGAGCTTCGGGCCCTGGTTGGCCATCTGCCATATCACCCACTGGGTAACTTCGTATTTTCCGCGAAGATCCTGTGGGAAGAAGCGGCCCTCCTTTTCCGCGAGATACATCATGATCGCGCCTGATTCGAAAATGCTGATCGGCGCCCCACCGGCCTTGGGGTTGTGGTCGACCAAGACCGGCATGCGATGATTGGGGTTGATCTTCAGGAATTCGGGTTTGAACTGGTCGCCGCGCCCGATATTGCAGGGGACCAAATTGTAGTCGAGACCCAATTCTTCGAGCAGGATCGTGACCTTTTTCCCGTTCGGCGTCGGCCAAAAGTGGAGATCGAGCATCGCAAGCTCCTTTTCCCGTTTGCTGAGTGGTGGGCCGTCGCGGCGACGATAGCGTCAAACCCCACTCGGTGTCACCAGTTCGCCGCCATGCCCCGGCTATTCCCGGCGGAACGTCACCACCAGGACGTCGCGATACGCCGGGCGCGCGGGATCGAGCGGCACGACCGCGGTCACGCCGTGATAGACGCGGCTGTCGTCGACCAGCGCCGAGTCGAGCGGGGCGGTCAAGGTGAAGCTGCCGAGCGGGCGCTCTGACGAGGTCGTAGATCGTGGTTTCGCCGCTTGCGACGTTCTCCCGGCGGACCATCAGCACCAGCACCCAGTCGACCCCGTCGCGGTGCATGCCTTCCGGGGTCGGTCGGCCCTCTTGGCCGGCCCGCGTCTCGATGCGGAACTGATGCGTCTCGACATGCCAGGCCTCGGGCCGCAGCTCGGCCGGGGTCAGCCGGTCGAACAGCGACTGGCAGGTGCGCAGGATCGCGGTCAGGGCCGGGTGGCGCGCGACCGCCTCGGTGACCGGTTCGAACCAGCGCTCGACGCCGCCATTGAGCGGATTGTAGTCGCGGCTCTGATAGTGCGGCTGATGCGGCTTCCTGGTGATCCCGGCCGGTGCGGCGCGAAAGACCCCGAACCGGCGGCGGCGGTAGCGTCCGCCATCGGCCATGTAGGCGTCGACACCGAGATCGCCCCAGGTCGCGGCAAAACCCTCCCAATCGTCAAGGCCAGCCTCTTCCAGCAGTCGCCCCATTTCCGGCGCGCGTACAAAGGCAAAGCCGTCGCGCTCGATTGTGTCAGCGAGAGGAGCGAGCAATTCTGCCATCGGAGATCCTCGAGCCGCGGTCACAACACGGCTTCGGCGACGACCCGCAGCGCTTCCGGTGTCGCGCCGACCAGCAGCAATGTGCCGACCCGGTGATCCCTGGCGACCTCCTTCCAGGCTTCGAGACGATCCCTGATCCGCTCCTTCGGCCCGACCAGCGAGGTTTCGTCGATCAGCGCGTCGGGCACCGCCGCCTCGGCCTCCTTGCGCCGCCCGGCGAGGAAGTGGTCCTGGATCTCGACCGCCGCGGCTTCGTAGCCGAGCCGCTTGGCCAAGTCGTTGTAGTAATTCTTCGATCGCGCCCCCATGCCGCCGATATAGAGCGCGAGCTGCGGCCTGATCTTGTCGCGGCAGGCCGCGAGATCGTCGCCCATCGCCACCCGGACATAAGGCGCGATGTCGAAATCGGCGAGGGTCTTGCCGTCGCCGGCCTTGGCAAGCCCTTCCAGCACCGGGCCGGTGATCGCCTCGGCCTTCTCCGGCGCCATGAAGAACGGCAATACGCCGTCCGCGACTTCGCCGGCGGTGCGCAGCCCGGCCGGCGCGAACGAGGCGGTATAGATCTTCAGGCTCGGATCGCCGTGGATGATGCTGCGCAGCGGCTTGCCGAGCCCGGTGGCGCCCGGCCCGGTATAGGGGATCTGGTAATGCTCGCCGTGGAACTCGAGCGGCGCCTTGCGCTCCAGTATCTGGCGGATGATCGCGATGTATTCGCGGGTGCGCAGCAGCGGCTTGCCGAACGGCACGCCGTGCCAGCCCTCGACCACCTGCGGGCCGGACGGGCCGATGCCGCAGAGAAACCGGTTGCCGGAAAGCGCCTGCAAAGTCATCGCCGTCATCGCCGCGCAGGCCGGCGTGCGCGCCGGCATCTGCATGATGCTGGTGCCGGCATTGATCTTCTTCGTCTGCGCCAAGACCCAGGCGACCGGCGTCACCGCGTCGGTGCCGTAGGCCTCGCCGCACCACACCGCCTCGTAGCCGAGCCGCTCGGCCTCCCACACCGGCTCCATGTCGATACCGGACTCGGACGACACTCTGAGGGTGATGGCCAGTTTCATTGGTTGACCCCCTCTGCCGCGCGTGCGACGCGCTCCACGGCGCGCAGCCAGTCCTCGAGCGCGCGCTCGGCGGGCTCGACCAGAACATGCTCGACGCCGGCAGCGCCATAGGCCGGCCAGCCGGGCGCGGAGTGCGCCATCGTCCTTGCCGTCCCAGCCGTAGCGCAGCGAGATCGCGAATCCCGCTTCGGGCCGCCGCTCGCGCAATCGGCGCACGATCGGCGCGGCCTCTTCGGGCGACAGCCGCGAGCCGTGCCAGCCGTCGGCAAGCTTTACGGCGCGGGCGAGCGCCGGCCTCGGAGCTGCCGCCGATCCAGATCGGGATCGGCTTGACCGGCTGCGGCAGCATCCGCATGTCCTCGATCGACCGCCGGGATGTGGCGCGCCGGAAAGCTGACCGGGTCCTGGCTCCACACCGCCCGCATCATCGCGATGCCCTCGTCCATGCGCCGGCCGCGCTCGCGGAACGGCGCGCCGAGCGCGGCGAACTCGGCCTCCATCCAGCCGACCCCGGCGCCGAGGATCAGCCGGCCCTCCGACAGGTTCTGCAAGGTCGCCAATTCCTTGGCGAGCGGCAGCGGGTGGCGCATCGGCAACACCAGCACGCTGGTGCCGAGCCCGACCCTTTTCGTGAAGGCCGCGGCCCAGGTCAGGGTCAGCACCGGGTCGTAAAAGATCGCCGAAGGCGGGTAGGGCGCGCCCTTTGGAATGATGATGTGCTCGCTCGTCCAGACATCGGCAAAGCCGAGCTCCTCGGCCTGGACCGCCGCGCGCCGGATCGCCTCCGGCCCCGCCTTGCGCCCGATATGCGGCAGATGAATCCCGACCCGCATGACCATCCTCCCGCGTTGCGTCACGGTAGAGCGCTCGTCGTCAGCCCGAGCACCTTCGTTTTATAGCCTAGCGGCAACGGCTTGGCGCCGAGCTTGCGGTCGGCCGTTACCAGATCGCACGACAGACTCTCCGCCAGCGCCAGATAAGCACAATCGTAAGCAGGATGGTCCATCGCGATCGCAAGCTCGGTCGCGGGCTCGAGCAAGGCTCGCATCGGGGCCAGCTCGACATCGGCGCGCTGAAGCAGTCGAGCAGCGAACCGCGCCTCCTGCCGGGTAAGCTCGTGCCGCCTCGTCTTCTTCCACAGCGCATTGGCGCATTCGGCAACCAACAGCTCTGGTGCGAACAGTCTATGCCGCCGCAGCGAGATTGCCTCCCGCGTGCCGTCTTCCTCAATCACCCATTTGATGGCAACGCTGGCATCGATCACCAGATCGGTCACCGCTCATCTCGCCCTTCGCGAAGCAGGTCTTCAGCCGGCGTGTGCTGCCGCCCCGAAGTGAGCGCCCGCAATTCGGCGGCGAGGGTATCGAAGTCGGTATCAGCCTCGCCACTTAACGTTCGGCGAAGGATATCCCGCACTTCGGCCTCTGCGGAACGCCCGTGCCGTGCGGCACGGCGCTTGAGCCGGGCGAGCAGATCGTCATCGATATTTCGCACGCTCATACTAGCCATTGCATACGCCTAGGGTTGCCATCGATGCCGGCAATGATAGCATGGGGGCCCTGTGTGCCGGCAATCAGGCTTCATGCGGCGGATTGAATGCCAACCCGCATGCTACGTCCTCCTGCGTTGTCACGCCGAACACGGGATGAGCCAGCCGGAGCGGCCGTGGTGCAAGCGGTGGCGGCGCTCAGCTATTTTCGATACCCGATGGTAACGAGGTAATCGCGTGGCATCGCGATGCCGAGATCGCCGAGATAGCGCTCGTGGAGTGCAATGAAATCGGCCCTCAACTGGTCCCGCCGGTCAGCATCGCAGCTGGCTGCCAGGGCTTTCGTGGGCCCGTAGCCGTTGACGAAAAGCTCCCAGACCGATGCGCCGTCCGGCATCCGCAATGTCGTCGTCCCGGTTTCGAACTGCAGTTCGAAGGTGTCGCCGAGCAACTCGCGGATCCGCTCGGGGCGACCCCATTCGAAAGGAGAGGGCGGCGAGTTCGACGGCTGTGGAGGCATATAGGGGCGCATCGTCTGGAATAGCCCGGTGATGGTCCCGTCGGGCGCCCATGTCGCAAGACCCAGGCGGCCGCCCTTCTTGCAAACGCGCGCGAGCTCGCGCGCTGCGAGTTCCGGCCGGGCGACAAACATGACGCCAAAGCTGGACGTCACCGCATCGAAATTGGCGTCGTCGAATGGCAGCGCTTCGGCATCGCCGACGCGGAAATCGATGTCAGGAGCCAGTGCCTTTGCCGCCTCGATCACGCCGGCGCCGATATCGACGCCGGTCACCGTCGCGCCCCGCGCTGCGAGTAGCCGCGCCGTCCACCCCGTGCCGGTCGCCACGTCAAGAAACCGTTCGCCCGGTAGCGGGTCAATGCGGTTTACGAGATGCGCCAGAGCATCGGCAACCGCTTCGCTGATCCGGTCGTAATCCCGGCCCGCAGAACCCCAGGTTGCCGCGGCTCTTTGATTGTGTGCGAGAATGTCTGCCAATGATCGCCTCCCTGCGCGCCAGCTCTATTGGGGCGCTTTCGAGAGAATACCAGTCAGCGTTACGGGGTAAAGAATGATCGGGCGCCGCTTGCCGCCGGCGGTCGCTCGGTTCATGGTGACCGCGTAGCAGGGCCAGCGGGTGGGGCGATGGTGGAGAACCTTCCGCCGGACGGGTTGGTGGCGGTCGTAAAGCACGACTGTCCGACCTGTATGATGGCGGTGCCGGTGCTCGGCCAGCTGGCCCGGCAGGGCGGGTTGACCGTCTATACCCAGGATGACCCGTCTTTTCCCGAGGCCGTGGCGGCGCGCATTGACGATACTGGCCTTGACGTTTCGCATAGCCTCAACGTCGAAATCGTGCCGACGTTGATCCGCTTCGAGGGGGGTCGCGAGGTCGGGCGCGCTTATGGCTGGGACCGCGGTGAATGGGAGCGGCTTAGCGGCATTGCCGGGCTCGGCCCGGATCTGCCGGAGGCGCGGCCCGGCTGCGGCGCCAAGAATATCGAGCCGGGTGTGCTCGAGCGCCTCAAGATCCGCTTCAACGAGACCGGCCTCAAATCACGCCGCGTCGAGATCGGAAGCGACGAGGACGAGCACGAGGCGATGTTCGCGCGCGGCTGGTCGGATGGGCTTCCGCTGGTGCCGCCGACCGAGGAGCGGGTGTTGCGGATGCTCGACGGCACGGCGCGCGATCCGCAGGAGGTTCTGGGGCTGGTCCCGCCCGACCTCTCATCGGCAACCGTCGAAAATATCGCCGTCAACGCGGTAATGGCGGGCTGCAAGCCGGAATATCTTCCAGTCGTGCTGGCGGCGGTCGAAGCGGTGCTCGAAGAGCAGTTCGCGATGCACGGGGTATTGGCGACGACGATGTTCGTCGGGCCGGTCGTCGTCGTCAATGGACCCATTCGACGCCGCATCGGCATGAACGCGAAGGGCAATGTATTGGGCCAAGGCAATCGCGCCAATGCCGCGATCGGCCGCGCCCTGCAATTGGTGATCCGCAATATCGGCGGTGGCCGGCCGCAGGAGGTCGACCGCGCGACATTGGGCAATCCCGGCAAGTACACCTATTGCTTTGCCGAGGACGAAGAGGGGTCGAGCTGGGAGCCGCTGTCGGTCGAGCGCGGTCTGAAGCCGGGCCAGTCGGCGGTGACGGTATTCGCCGGGTACGGTCTGCAGGGGATCGTCGACCAGAAGTCGCGCGACCCCGAGAGCCTGGCGAAGAGCTTTGCCGGATCGCTGAAGGCGCTCAGCAACGTCAAGCACGCGCCTTCCTGCGACGCGCTCCTGGTGGTCTGCCCCGAGCATCACCGCACCTTCAAGAATGCCGGCTGGTCGAAGGCGCGGCTTTATGAAGAGCTCTATCGGCTGTGCGAGATTCCGGGAGACGAGATCGTCGCCGGGGCCAAGGGCATCGCTGAAGGCGGGCCACCTTCGCTCGCGGGCAAGACCGTCAACAAATTCCGTCCGGGCGGGTTGATGATCGTCCGCGCCGGCGGCGATGCCGGGATGTTCTCCGGCATCATCGGCGGCTGGTCCGCGGGCGGTCCCCGCGGCAGCCTCCCCATCACCAAAGAGGTAAGATCGTAGTGACGGGCGCGGTGCTAGCAGGGAGCACGACGATGGAGTTGAACCATAATAGGGACGACGACAATTTAGCTATATCCAGCGCTCTAGCAACGACAAATATATTTCTAAACTCTTATGAGCATCCCGAGAATAAATTGACATACAATTTCCTTGCATTACTTGAGCACGTCCAGATCGCGTCCGCTGTTGGGCTTCTTGTGCAGGCAGGCTTGCCCAGAACAGTTCCAGCAGATGAGCTGGTCGTCTCGTTGCTTCACGGTGGGCTCAAAGGAAATCCCGACGGTAGGATCGATCTCAAACATGGCAACGCTGCGGTGAAGGTGTTCTTCGAAAATAAGACATGGCGACGGCAGCTGGATATCGATCAGATTCAGCGACAATGGCTTATGCACGAGGGTCCGGTGGCTCTAGATGTTGTTTCGGGCTAGGCGGCTTTGCGGATCAGGACGAGGTAGGGCGCCGGAGCGGTGCGGGCGCCGATGCCGAGCAGGGTATCGAAGGCGGCATGGCGTGTGCTGCGCCGATTGAAGCGGAACACGAACTCATCGAGGTAGTGCTGCAGGTTGGTTTTCCGCAGACCGTGGTAGACGCCCAAGCCCCAACGCTTGAGGTTTGAAAACAGCCGATGGATCCAGGGCAGCGCGATGTGCGCGGCCATCGTGCCGATGGTGATCGCGTTGTGCCGGACACTGGGAAGGTTGTGGTAGGACGGCCAGTCGTCGGTGATCAGCCGGGTCTGAGGGGCAACCGCACCGAGCACGAAGGCATGAAGCTCGTCTTTGCCAAAGCCCTCGATCACCTTGAGCCGGGCGCGCCGGGGCTTGCCGCCGTCGATTTCGACCGCGCCGGCAACCAGCATTTTGCCGATTCCGCTGCGGCCGGCGGGCACAACGACCGGGTCGTTCTTGGTGCGGAACGGGATGATTGTCTCGTCGGCCTCGACCAGACCACCGAGCGGCTCGCGCGCGGGGTTGACCATGGCGCGGCGCAGCTTGGCGCATAACATCCAGGCGGTGCGGTACGAACCGAGAGCAAGCTGGTTTTGCAATTGCAGCGCCGAGATGCCGTTCGAGTGCGTCGCCATTAAAAACGCGGCCCAGAACCATATCGTCAGCGGCAGCTTGCTGGCATGCATGATCGTGCCAGCGGTCACCGAGGTCTGCCGACCACAGTCGGCGCACTCGTAGGTGAAGACTTTGGTCTTCAGCAGCCAAGCCCGGCCCCCGCCGCAACCCGGGCAGACAAACCCTTGCGGCCAACGACGCTCGAAGAGGTACTCCGCACACGCACCTTCTGTCGCAAAGCGCCCCTGGAATTCGATCAACGACCGCGGAAACCGTCGCTCAGATACAGGCACGACACTCCCCCTTGCTCATTCGATACCAATGAGCAGCCTACACCTGAGTTCTTGTTTTGTACACTAAATCTGGATCGGCCGGACGCTCGTGCATAAGCCATTCCCGGATTTTTTCCCTTCACTTTGTCCTCTCCTGAATTATGTTCTCCGCGGCTATGCGTCTCTCCGACGTGAGCACGGAGACCAGAGCCGACACGAGGGCGGCGGTAAAGGCGGATGTCAGCAAGGTGCCTAAAGTTGCGAGCATTGCAGGTGTCGCGGCTAAGCCCGCTGTGTACTAGCTCAAACGACACGAATTTTCCATAAAGCGCCCTTCGCCACTTTTGAGGGCGCAAGCCGGATCATCTACAGGACTGGCATCCCTACCGCATCCGGCGCCGATCACCGAAGTCCCAGCTTCGGGTTAGATCGTCGCGGGCATCCACGTCAAGCCATCCGCGACTGGAGTATTCGGCACGCGACCAATCGTGCCAAGAAAGGTTGTTGTTGTGATTCTGAACATCATGTAATTGCCATATTCGTCGTACTTTCATGGGCATCGTACCGTGAGCGGGTGCGAGATTGCGACTGAGGGAGTTGCCGATGCCTGATCTCGACCTGATAAAACAGGAGGAACAGGGAGTGCGAGACCCGCGCGGGCGGTTTGCCAAGAATCAGCAACAGATAACCATCAGTGCAATTGAAGATTGTAGGTGAAAATGACCGGGAGCGGCCGCTTGACGCCTGGGTGACCCCAGCGACAGAATCCCGGGATGGACGAGAGGGAGGACGGCGCGATGGCAGATATTCGAAGCGAGGGGCTCCCTCCACCTTCGACGGCTGCCGGCGCCGGCCGATCGCCGTTGCGGCACCTGCCGGTTTTGGCCGGGGCGCTCGCCGCGAGCGCGGTGGTGCTGCTCGTGCTCGGTCCGATCGGCTGGCGCGCCGGATGGTGGCATTTTCGTGTCGCCTTTCAGACATTGATGCCCTGGGCAGGTTATTGCGGGATCGCCGCCCTGGCCGTCTCGGTGGTGGCTTTGCTGTTCGGCCGCTCGCGGATCGAAGGGCGCGGGCTCGCTCTCGCGATCGTGGCGTTTGCCGCGGGTCTCCTGATCGCTTACATCCCGTGGCATTACGACCAGCTGCGCCAAGCCGTGCCGCCGATCCACGACATCACGACCGATCCCGACAACCCTCCCGCCTTCGCCGCTGTCGTGGCGGCGCGAACCGCCGAGGGCGGAAACCCGGTCGCTTATGGAGGCCCCAAGATTGCCGAGCAGCAACGCCAAGCCTATCCGGACATCGCGCCCCTGAACCTGGCCCTCCCCCGGGACGCCGCATTCAATCGGGCGCTCGACGCCGCGAGGGGGGTGGGATGGACGATCGTCGCTGCCGACGAGGCGGCGGGCCGGATCGAAGCGAGCGACAGGAGCCGCTGGTTCGGCTTCACCGACGACATCGTCGTTCGGGTCGCCTCATCGGGCTCGGGCAGCCGCGTCGACGTCCGCTCGTCATCCCGTCTCGGGCGCAGCGATTTCGGGGTCAATGCTGCGCGCATCCGCGCCTATCTCGTGGCGTTGCGCGCGTCTGCGGAAACGCAGGGATAGCGATGTCGAGCATCCGCCCGCTCTCGGGCGTTACCGTCATCGAGATCGGCCACAGTGTGGCGGCGCCTTATGCCGGGATGATCCTCGGCGAGCTCGGCGCCGAGGTGATCAAGGTCGAGATCCCGAAGGGGGGCGACGCCTGCCGGGGCTGGGGGCCGCCCTTCACCGACGGGACGGCGACGGCGTTCCACGCCTTCAACCGCGCCAAGCGGGGGATCACGATCGACCTCGGCGCTCCCGCCCAGGTCGAAAAGCTGCACCGGCTGATCCGCGAGCGCGCCGACGTGCTGATCCACAATTTGAAATACGGTACGCTCGACCGATATGGCCTCTCCGCCGCCGCGCTGACCGCCGAGAAACCAAGCCTGGTCTATTGCAATATCGGAGCCTTCGGCGCGACCGGGCCGCTCCGCGACCGGCCGGGCTACGATCCGATGATGCAGGCTTATGGCGGGTTGATGAGCCTGTTGGGCGAAGACGGCAGGCCACCGGTACGGGTCACGGTCTCGATCATCGACATGGCGACGGCCATGTGGGCGGTGATCGGCATTCTCGCCGCGCTGCAGGAACGCGGGCGCACCGGGCGCGGCGGGGTTGTCGACACCTCGCTCTACGAGACGACGCTCGCCTGGATGACCCTGCCGATCTCGGCCTATCTCGCCAATGGTGAGATCCCGGCGCGGCACGGCTCGGGGGTCGAACAGATCGTTCCCTATCAGGCCTTCGCAGCCGCCGACGGGCACATCATGGTCGCCGCTGGCAACGACAATTTGTTCCGCCGATTGTGCGACGCGATCGGCCGGCCCGGTCTCGCAGAGGACCCGCGCTTCCGGACCAACGGCGACCGGGTCGTCAATCGCCGAACCCTGATCCCGATCCTCTCGGACCTCTTCGCGACTCAACCTCTCGCAGTATGGGCGGCGCGGCTCGACGCCGCCGGAATCCCGAATGGGCCGATCCAGACAGTCGACCAGGTCGTAGCCGACGCGCAGACCGCCGCGCTCGGCATCATTCAGCAATCGGGGTCGATTTCGCTCGTCGGACTTCCGCTGTCGTTCGACGGCACTCGCCCGCCATTGGCCAAGCTGGCGCCGCGGCTTGGAGAGGACAATCCCGAGATCGTCGATCCGGCCATATGACGGCTCGTCGCCTCGGCATCCTCACCGCCTCGCTCGGATTGGCGCTCGCCGCCTGCGCCCAGACCCCACCGGCGGAAGCTCCCGCTCAGCCGAGCGCCGCGGCCGTCGCCCCGGCGCGCGAAGATACCGCACCCCGGTTCGTCGGCCTGATCGGCACCAGGGCGCAGCACGCGCCGCCGTTTCTCGGCGTGCCCGAAACAAACTTTTATTGTCTGCGCAGCTTCCTCGATCGGCAGACGGGCGAAACCCGCGACCAGCTTTATGTGTCGGACAGTTATTCGGGCCCCGAGCGGCACTGGGACGCTGCGCGCGACGGCGGCGGACGCGCGTTGCGCTTCCTCGAGATAACCCGCCACGAGATCACCTGCGATGGCGGCTGCTCCTACACGGAGGAATTCGCCGCCGACATTCCGGAAAGCGAACTGCGCGCTAATCCCCAAGGCCTGAAGGTTACCTTCAGTGCACATTCGGGGGCGGAAAAGACGATCACCATTAGCGGCAGCCAAATCACCGCACAGCTCGCCGCGGTGGATGCCGTGCACAACCCGGCACTATCGACCGCCGCGCCGCCGTCTCCTCCTCACCAGTAATTGCCGTAGCTGGCCCAGCTCTGGCCGAGCGGGATAGTCTTGCACCCGTCGACGCCCTGCGCGGAAGGAATGCCGGGTGCGACGCATGGATCGTGCTGCGGAATAACGGCCGAGGCGAGATGCCGATGCGGTCCAGCATCGGCGCGCGGACACGCCACAGCGCTGACCCCGGCCAGCAGCAGCAGGAACAATAAAAGGACCGCCCAGGCCGCGGCCACGACGCGCCATCCTCCGATTTGGCGGTCGTCGGCCGGCTGCGCACGCTCGCGTTCAATGGCATCGATCATGGTCTGCCTCATGATGTTGCGCCGCACCACAATTAGGTATGACGCGTCTCCCGTGCAGACCCCTGCGACCATATCGGCCATGCCATCACATTGTGGTGATTGACCTTCCTGCGGCGATCATCGACCCGGCTCGGATCGCGCCATATATTCGAGCTGCGACACCAGAGGAGGGTGAGGCATGAGATTCGGGCTTTTCGGTGGGGCGCGCGCCCGCGGCGGCCCCGCCGGCGACAGTTCCGCCTATCACGACTTCATCCATTACGTTGTCGAGGCCGAGAAACTCGGATTTTCGAGCGTCTTTCTGGTCGAGCACCACTTCACCGGCTTTGGCCAGGTCTCGGCGTCGATGAGCCTGCTCGCCTATCTGGCCGCCCGCACCGAGCGCATCCGGCTCGGCACCGCGGTCGTCGTGCTGCCCTGGCACAACCCGATCCTGGTTGCCGAGCAGGCTGCAACACTCGACTTGCTGTCGAATGGCCGCCTCGATTTCGGGGTCGGCAAGGGCTATCGGACGTACGAATTCTCCGGCTTCTGCATCCCGCCCGAGGAGGCGACCGAGCGGTTCGACGAAGCGATGGACGTGATCCGCAAGGCGTGGACGAGCCAGGGCCGGTTTTCGCATCATGGCAAGCGCTGGCATTTCGACAACGTCATCGTCGAGCCGTACCCTATCCAGCAGCCCCACCCGCCCTTCTGGCTCGGCGCCGGCAGCGTCGAGTTGATCCGCCGCGCCGCGAGCGACGGCTACAATCTGCTGCTCGACCAGATCGCGCCGACCGATCTGATCATCGAGCGCGTCGCCACCTTCCGCCATGAATGCGAGCGGGTCGGGCGGCGTTACGACCCGATGATGGTCGGCGTCACCCGCGGGCTGCAGATCGTGCACAACGAAGAGGAGCGCAAACGGGCGATCATGACCCGTCGGCAGGTGCTGAAGAATATCGGTGACCTCGCCCGCGGCCCCGGCGCCGAGCATTATGCACACATCAAGGAGGACGAGGATTCGTTCGTGCTCGACGACGCGCCATTGCTCGGCACGCCGGAGGAGATCATCACGCAGTTGAAGCGGCTCGAAGCCGGCGGCGTCGAGAATGTGTTGTTCGCTGCCCCCGGCGCCTCGGTCGCGGGCCTGCGGACCTTCGCCGAGGAAATCATGCCGGCCTTCGACCGCGAGCCGATGGCCCTCGCGCAGGTGTAGTGTTTCATTCGAACCCGGTGGTGACGCCGCTGATCAAGTTCTCGCCGTAGAGCGACTCGATATCGAGCTCAATTTCACTCGGCGCCGGCTCGAGTGCCGCGACGAGCTTAGCGAACTCGCGTTCCGCCTCCCGACAGATCTCTTCGGCCGCTTCCAGTTCGACCAATGCGAAACGCAGTGGATCGCCGGGACGGCTCCTGCCGAGAACCGGTAAATCGGCGGAGATCACGGTCGCAATTTTTGGATAGCCGCCGGTGGTCTGGTGATCGGCGAGAAGCACGATCGGCTGGCCCGAGCCGGGCACCTGAATGGAACCGGTGGCGATCGCGTCGGAGACGATGTCCCAGCCGCGCCGATGCTGCAGCAGCGGGCCATCCAGCCGCACGCCCATGCGGTCGGCGTCTTTCGACACGCGGAACTCGGCGTTGAGCAGGGTCGCGAATGCTTCTTTCCTGAAATATTTCTGCTGCGGTCCGAGGACGACGCGGATCGGCTGGTTCTCCGCGGGTGCGGGGGGTGGCGCGGGCGCGCGCAGCTCGGACCTCTCCGAGGCGCACGTCATGGCGAGCGGCATGACGTCGCCGCATTGCAGGGCACGCCCGTTCAGCCCGCCGAGCGCGGCCCGGACATAGGTCGAAGCACTGCCGAGGACGCGCGGCACCGTTATCCCACCCTCGACTGCGAGATAGCAGCACGCGGACTGGCGGCCGGGCGCGATTTGAAGGATTTCGCCCCGCTGCACTGTCACGCTTTGCCCTGCGGCCGCGACCCTTGGGTTCTCTCCTCGGATGCCGAGACTGGCTCCGGCCCCGACGAGCGCGATGCGCGCGGTGTCGGCGGCAACCTCGAGGATCGGTCCGCTGATCAGTATCTCCAGTGCCGCCATTCCCTGCGGATTGCCGACCAGCGCATTCGCGAGGCGCAAAGCAAAGCCATCGAGCGCGCCCGAGACCGGCACTCCGATATTCTGGTAGCCGATCCTTCCGAGGTCCTGCACGGTCGTGTGAAGGCCGGGCGACAATATCTTTAGACCGGGCGTCATAGGGCGACCGGCGTGCTTTCGACCTCGAAGCTGCAGGTATCGACAGCCCGGCGGATCGCTGCGAATTCAGCAGCATCGATCGGCCTGAAGCTGACGGCGTCCCCAGGCGCGAAGAGCGCCGGTTTGTTGCGCTCCGGATCGAACATCCGGATCGGGGTCCCGCCGATCAAATGCCACCCGCCGGGACTTTCGTAGGGGTAGATCGCGGTCAGCGAGGTGGCGATCGAAATCGAACCGGCGGGCACGCGCAGCCGCGGGTCGGCGCGCCGCGGCAAAGCCAGCTGCGGCGGCAGATCGCCCATATAGGGGAAGCCTGGCAGGAAGCCGAGCATGTAGACATGGAACCGGGTGCCGCTGTGCGACGCGACGACATCGTTCGGCGTCAACCCGGTCAGGCGCGCCACTTCCGCCAGATCGGGGGCGAATTCGCCTTCATAGCAAACCGGCACGTGCCACAGCCTCGCGCCGGAGCGTGCGTTGTCTCCGAGGTCGAGCAAAGGCTGGATGGCGCGCTGCAGTCCGGCCCGGCTGGTCAGCAAGGGATCGTAATAGATCGTCAGCGAGCGGAAGGTCGGTACCGTCTCGACGATCCCGGCCGGCGGGTTCGAACGGATGATCGCATCGAGTTGGAGCACGCGCTCACTGACCGCCCGGTCGACGCGATCGCCGAACTCGACGACGAGGGCTCGGTCGCCAGCCGACAGGAAACGCAATTTCACCGCCTTTCCTGGTAGACTGCGTATAGCGGCAATGGCCGATCGAAGCGAGGAGGCGGCATGGCCAAAGAGATTAATCTCAACGCCGATATGGGCGAGGGTTTTGGGGCGTATGACATCGGCGACGATGCCGGGTTGCTGAAGATCATTCGGTCGGCGAGCATCGCCTGCGGGTTCCATGCCGGCGACCCGGTGACGATGCAGCGGCTCGTGACCGAGGCCGCCGCGCAGGGCGTAAGCATCGGCGCGCATCCCGGGTTCAACGATTTGTGGGGTTTCGGGCGGCGGCGCATCGACATGAATTCTCGCGAGCTCGAATACATGATCGCCTACCAGATCGGCGCGCTGCAGGCGATGGCCTGCTATGTCGGCGCCAAGGTGACGCATTTGAAGCCGCACGGCGCGCTCAATAACATGGCCGCCGAGGACATTGACCTGGCGCTGGCGATCGGGCGGGCGATCAAGACGGTCGACCGCGACATCATCTATGTCGCGCTCGCCGGCTCGGCGATGGAGAAGGCGGGGCGAGAGCTGGGCTTGCCGGTCGCCCGCGAAGGATTTTGCGACCGGCTTTACGATGACGACGGCAACCTGACCTCACGCAAGATACCGGGCGCAGTCCTTCACGATCCCGAATTGGTAAAGGAGCGCGTCGTCAAGATGGTGCTGAGCGAGGAGATCGTCTCGCGCCATGGCAAGCCGCTGAAGGTGCGGCTCGACACATTGTGCGTGCACGGCGACGAGCCGAGCGGGGTCATCGTCGCGCGCGCCGCGCGGCAAGGTCTCGAGGCGGCAGGCGTGCGGGTCGTGCCGTTACCCGAGATGACCCTCGGGTGAAACCCGAACGCCGGGAACGGCTGTCGAGGATGGTCGACAGGGTCACCGGGCGAAACCCCCACACATCGACCCCGACATCGAACTGCCGCAGCTGAGGCTTCAACTTTCCGTGGCTATGGCCGTGCAGATTGACCCAGCCCTTGTCCATGCCGCGCCATGACCGAAACGGGTAATGGCACAGCACCAGTGAGACGCCGTCCACTGTGATCTCGGCATAGGGGTGCACGCTTTCCCAGCCGTCGAGCTCTATTGTAGGGGGCGGATCGTTGTTGCCGGTCAAGAGGTGCTTCCGGCCGTCCAGCCGGGCGAGAATCTCCGTGACTACCTCCGGCTTCTGGCGGATGGCGAAATCGCCGAGGTGCCAAACTTCGTCGTCAGGTCCTACCGTCTCGTTCCACCCGTCTACAAGGGCGGCGTTCATTGCCGCTACGGAGGAAAAGGGCCGGCGATAGAGGCCCAAAGCGCCGCCATGTCCGAAATGTGTATCACTGGTGAAAAAGGTGGTCACGCCGATGACACAGCCGCAACGGCGATCAAGGATGTTCCGGTAGCGTTTCGATGGCGCAGCGTCCGCCAGCGATCGATGCGGAACATGATACTCATCACCCAGGCACCTGGCCACGGCGGCAGAGCCAAATAACGCCTGTACACATCAACGCTGGCATCGCCGGGCCGGCTGCGGCTATGCCGTTTCCGCGCCCGCAACGGTTTGACCATCCATTGTCCCCACCACCGAATGTCCTCGACGGCGAGACCGGCACCCTCGAGGCACGCACGCAGTGACTGGGCGGTATAGCGGCGCCGATGCCCTTGTATCGTATCGAACTCGGAATATAGATCGGGGAGCGAAGGCACGCTGACGATCACTCGGCCGCCCGGTTTTAATAAACGGCCGAGTTCCCGTATTGCCTTGCTGTCTTCATCGATGTGCTCGATGACATCGAGCGCTAAAACGCAATCGTACCCTGGCAGGCTGTCCGGCAAGCCGAGCGAGAGGTCTGCTTCGATCAGCTGTCGGTGAGGCCGGTCCAGCCTTTCGAGTGCTCTTCGGGATATGTCCAGGCCCGTTACTTCGTAGCCTGCAGCTTCGAGTGCTTGAAGATTGGTGCCCCAGCCACACCCTGTCTCGAGAATACTGGCCGGCGGCAGTATTCCAAGCTCTTCCAGCATCGCCAGGACAAGATCGCTCCGAGCGGCCCACCATGGGTGTCGAGAAACGATGTCGGACAAGCCGACTAAGATCTCCTCGTCCATATTTTCTGCGGGTATGCCCGATGACCAGGTGATGATCATGTTACCGGATCACTCAGGCGAGCACGAGCCGCGGAGGCTTCCACGGCCGTATAAGTCTGTGCTGGAGGCGGGTCTGAACCCGGCCTGACCACTTTGTCGCGGATCACATAGCTCGGGCGCCCCTTCGTCTCGTGATAAATGCGCCCGATGTACTCGCCCAAGATACCAGTGCTTACCAGCTGTATTCCACCAATCAGCAGGATCGTCAGTATAGTAGAAGAGAAACCTTGTACATCCGACGCGCGCATGCCAAAAACTGGAATTTCAAAAGTTCTCAATACCAGGACGAACAGAAGCACGATGAAGGACACGGTCGACATGGTGATTCCAACTAAAAATACGACCGTCAGGGGCGCGGTTGAAAAACTAAAAATGCCATCGCTGGCGAGCCTGATCAGTTTTCGCAACGGGTATTTGGTCGATCCTGCGGCGCGGGCTGCCCTCTCGTAGGTGACGCCAGCCTGGCGGAAGCCGCTCCACGCTCTGAGGCCACGGAAAAAGCGATTTCGCTCAGGTAATTGATTGATTACGTCCAAGACCTTGCGATCAACGAGCGAGAAATCCCCAGCATCGGCAGGAGCATCGATACACGCCAGCAGCTGAAAGATTTTATAAAAGAGCTTATACCCGATGCGCTTGTGAAGGTGCTCCTTGCGCTCTGTGCGGATCCCATAGACTACATCTGCGCCATCCAACCATTTTTGGATCATTTGGACGACAATCTCGGGGGGGTCCTGCAGGTCCGCGTCAATTACCACCACGGCATCGCCATCTGCGTTGGCCAGTCCGGCACTGACCGCCGCCTGATGGCCAAAGTTGCGCGAAAAGAGCACCGTCTTGACGCGCGGGTCGTCCTTTGCCAAGTCGCTGACTATGTCGGATGTGCCGTCATGGCTGCCATCGTCGACGAAGACGATCTGCAAGCCGAAACCCCTATTGCCGAGTACGTCAGCCAGCTTTCGATATGTCAATAACACCACATCCTGCTCATTGAAGCAGGGGACCACGACCGATAACAAGAACCTGCTTGGCCGCGCAAAATCGTTTCCGAGCGCTTCGAGCGTCTCTATAAAGCCCGGCTTCCCTCGGGATTCCCACCGATTATTGTAGAAATTTGCCATAAGAGCAGCCCAATACTCGGGTGTGATCCGCTCTGGCAAAATCGGTAGGCCGACTCGTCGCGGCGCGGACCGCCATAGCTTCTCAAGCGAAGCCCCAAAAGGCTGACAAATCCTTAACGTAAAAGTACACCCGGTGCTCAGCCGGCTCGCTCGGCTTGTGCGACGACCAGCGCGCGGCCGGCGCTGGCGACGGTTTTCGCCGGCCCGCCCGGGCCAAGCGACTGGCCGATCGCATAGGCGCCGTCGATCAGCAGCTGCAATTGCTGGGCGAGGAGGTCGGGGTCGCGCGCTCCCACCGCGTCAGCCAGCGCGCGGAGGCGCTCGCGGACGGCGCGCTTATGGGCAAGGATCACGGCGCGCGCGGGGTGGTCGGGCTCGGGAAACTCGGTACCGGTGTTGAGGAACGGGCAACCGCGCCATTTCGAGTGCGAGGCTGTTGCGGCAACCATGTCGAGGATCGCTTCGAGTTGGCCCCGCGGATCGCCGGCGCGGGACTTCTCCGCCTTATCCCAGCGCCGCCAGAAAAACGCATTGCGGTCCTCGAGCCAGGCAGCGACCAGGGCATCCTTCGACGGGAAGTTGCGGTAAAGGCTCATCTTCGCGACGCCGGACCGCGCGATGATCGCATCGATTCCGACCGCTCGAACACCGTCGCGATAGAACATCTCCGAGGCGGCGTCGAGAATGCGCTGCCGCGCCGGCCCTTTCTCCTGCGCCTCGATCATGCCGCGTTCCTGCCCTGCGTTCGCTCGGCTTGACAGAGACAGACCTGTCTCCCACTTTTGCTTGCCGAATTGAGATAGTGAAGGGTAGGGCGGATGGCAAGGCAAAGAAAGCTGCACTACGCCTGGATCGTCGCCGGCGTGACCTTTCTGACCTTGCTTGTAGCGGCTGGGCTGCGCGCCACCCCCGGCGTTCTGATCGTGCCGCTCGAAACCGAGTTCGGGTGGTCGCGCGCGACGATCTCCTTCGCGATCGGGCTCAACATCTTTCTTTACGGCCTGATCGGACCGTTCGCCGCGGCGGTCATGGACCGGTTCGGGCTGCGCCGAACAATGCTCGCCGCGCTGGCCTGCATTGCGGCGGGAGTTGCTTTGACGCCGCTGATGACGCGGTCGTGGCAGCTGATCATCCTGTGGGGAGTGGTGGTCGGCACCGGAAGCGGAGCCACCGCCCTGGTGCTCGGGGCAACCGTCGTGGCGCGCTGGTTCGCCATCCGGCGCGGGCTGGTCATCGGCGTCTTGACGGCGAGCACCGCAACCGGTCAGCTGATCTTTCTGCCGTTGTTGGCGAGCCTTGTCGAAAATTATGGCTGGCGCTCGGTATCGCTGACCGTGGCCGGGGTCGCGCTGGCGATGCTGCCGGTCGTGGCTCTGCTCATGCGCGACCGGCCGCGCGACATCGGCCTCGCACCCTACGGCGCCACTGACAATCGCCAGCCTGTCGCGGTCGCACGCGGCAACCCGGCGGCGACCGCGCTGCTCGCGCTGCGTGACGGGTTGCGGTCACGCGATTTCTGGCTGCTCGCCGGCAGCTTTTTCATCTGCGGCGCTTCGACCAATGGCCTGATCGGCACCCACCTGATCCCGGCCTGCCTCGATCACGGCATCCCGCAGGTGACGAGCGCCAGCCTGCTCGCCGCGATGGGGGTCTTCGACCTGGTCGGGACGACATTGTCGGGCTGGCTCAGCGACCGCTGGAGCAACCGCGGGCTTCTCGCCTGGTATTACGGGCTGCGCGGGCTGTCATTGATCTACCTGCCGTTTGCCTTCGACGTTTCCTTTTATGGCCTGTCATTGTTCGCAATGTTCTACGGGCTCGACTGGATCGCGACGGTGCCGCCGACCGTGCGCCTCGCCGCAAGGATCTTCGGCGCCGAGCGCGGCCCGATCATGTTCGCCTGGATCGCCGCCGCGCACCAGCTGGGGGCGGCGCTGGCCGCTTTCACCGCCGGTGTGTTGAGGGTGACCCTCGGTACCTACCTAGAGGCATTCATGCTGTCGGGCATGCTCTGCCTGGTCGCCTCGCTGATGGTGCTGTTCATCGGCCGCAGCCGCGGCGAAGGCGCGCTGGTGCCGGTCCCGGCGGAATAGCGGCTATTGCAATTAGTTGCCGTACAGCCGGATCGGCTGGCCGTCGACCTTCGCGTTCCCTTGCAGATACCCGATCAGCTCGGGCATCGAGTAATGCCCACTCTGCGCGATCGTCTCCGTCGGACCCCAGCCTCGCATGTCGCCGGTGGCGGCATAGAGAACCGACCCCTGGTCACAGTGCAGTGAGCCGAGCAGGAATTCGTCGATGATGTGACTGCCCAGCTCCCCCAAACGCTGGCTGGCCTGAGTGCTCTCCGCCTCGGCCAGGATGAACAGCCAAAGCGGGGTACGCCGGGCCAGCAGGTTCGGGTCGAAGCCGGCGCTCTGCAACCGGTCCGCAAGGACCTTGCGCACCTCGTTGGTGGAATCGTGAAGGCCCGGTATGCGTTGCTGCGCGTAAGCCTCCATCTCCTCGCCCGTCGCCAGGCCGACCGAACCGGTGATCAGGGCGGTCGGTTCGGACGCCCGCATGAGATTGCGGCGGGGCAGGTTGCGCTCGGTCGAGGTATCCTTGCCGTTCACGTCGGGGCCCGGCGGCAGCGCGGCGATCGGCAGATTGAATAGCTTGTCAGAGATCAGGGTGTCGACCGGACGTCCCGGCTGAGCGGTCTCGTCCGTCATATCGAAGCCGTACACGTCGTAAAAGTGGCTCCAGTCGATGACGTCGCCGGGCTGCACCGGATTATCGCCGACGAGCCCGATCGTCTCCGGATCGTTCGCCGCGGCGAATATTGGGCGAGGCTGACCGGTCAGAAAGTTGCCGTTCATGTCGAGTACCGGATCGTGCAGCACGTAACTGTCACGCACGAGGGTATGACCGAGACGAAACGCCGCCACCGTGAATTCGTGCGGGATACGGATCACGGCGTCCTTGCCGAGCCCGGGTTGGCAGCTGTAGAGGAACGTCTTGACACGGTCCCGAGGCGGCAATTGCGAGGTCGGCGAGGTGCCGCGCTCGTAGGCGTGCAACGCGCCGGGGGCAACGCGCTCGAGGCTCGCTTCGGCGGAGAAACGCGGCAGGAAATCGGTGGCGACGATCGTCTCGTATGTCCACACCACCTTCTTGTGGCACGCGTCGAAGGCCGCTCCGATCTGCTGCTGGGTCGGTGCGCTCATGGGGCCGAGCACAAGATCCAAGCAGTTGTTGTGGGCCAGTTCGAAGAGGTTCTGGATTTGCGAAATGAGCTTGTTTTCGCTGTTGCGAGGGTCGGGAACCTCTGCCGTTCCGTCCGGGGTGCGCTGGTAGTCGAAGCCGTCGATCGGCGTGCCGAGCGAGGCGGGGGCCTGAACATGGCGCTCGGCGAAACGGCCTGTATAGGCGCCATTGCTCTGCTCGAACCACGGCGCGCTGATCCCGGTCAGAGCTGCAAAGTCGGTGACCCCGTACACGCTGTCGAGGTCGAGCTTGCTGGTGTTGACGCTCAGCGGCGAGGTCGGTGTTGCGGCGTCTGCGATCGCTTGTTTCAGCTGGTCCGGCGTGATGCCGGCCGCGGCAAGTTTTGCCCGGATATTGGCATCACCCTGAGCGCGCTGGTTCAGCTCGTTCAATGCCGACAGCGCAGTCTGGGTGCGTGTCACGTCATGGTCGATAAACTGGCCTAAAAAGGTGTAGCCGGCAGGCTGCTGCGCGGGATCCGCGCTCTTGTTGTCATCGACAAACGGGCTCGCCCCGGTCCCGAGCTGGGGACCGATGACGGCGCTCAGGGTCGGGTTGAATTCGATCGGTTGGCACATCTGCATCGGCGGGGACGTTTGGCCCGGCGCCGGCATCCCGCAGCTTTCGACGGCGCGCTCGGTCCTGCACGCTTCGTAACAGAATCCGTAGATCGACGAATCCTGGGTTGCTGCAGCAGCGCCCTGCGAACTTTGGACCAGCGGTGCGCCGCCGCCGTGGCCGGTGCTCACCGGCGGGACTATCCGCAGTACCTGCTCGAGCTTTGATTGCGATGTGGTCGCACCGCCCGGGGCCGGGCCGTCGGATGGCGAGCGAAGAGCACGAATGAACAGATCGAGGCGGTGCTCCGGTTTGGAGGAGGCCGTCTGCCCAACAGCCGCGGGTCCGGTCAGCACGGTCGCGAGTAAAAGCAAGCCGGCAAGACTTTTCATCCGATCCCCTGGTGCTGGTCGTCGCTTCGGGTTCCGGCGAACAAGCCCCCGCCGGCTCGCCCGAAAGCGCTCAAGTTTTTGACAGTAGCGGTTCCAACGAGTGCCCGGGCCGCCGCTCCCGTGGCACGGGATCCGCGCGGCGCTATGCCGTCAGGATTTGGAGACTTGGCATCGTCACACGGATTGCGGAGTGAGATGGGCGACTTTGGGGATCACTTCGTGGGCGAGAAGCCGCATTGACTCGTGCCAAGCCTCGGCGTTCCCGCTGTAATCGAAGCAGAACAGAAGCAGCGAGCCGAACCCGCCGACTTCGTCGTACATCCGCTCGATCTTCTCGACGACGGTCGCCGGCGAGCCGACCAGCCAGTTGTGCCGGGCGCAGTACTCGGGTGTGACGTCGCTGTCGGGTATTCCGGGATCGTGTTTCAGGAACTCGATGACGCCGACGTTTTTCAGCAAGGGCAGAAAATACTCGCGCATCATCCGCCCCATCATTCCCCCGACCGACAATCGCCAAGCCTCGGCGTCGCTGTCAGCGATGAAGATTTCGCGCACCAGGCGCCAATCGGCGCGGCTCGGTCGGCGCCCGGTGCGGCGAGCGCCTTCCTCGACCGACTCCCAGTGGCTGGCGACATAGCCGGGATTGAGGTTGAGGCTCATCGGCAGGAAGCCGTGCTCGCCGGCGAGCTTCAATGTATCTGAACCCTTGCTGACCCCGGCGACGCCGATCGGCGGATAGGGCTTTTGAAATGGCCGGATATGGGGGCGCAAACTCTCCAGCATCAGATCGGTCTTGGTCACCTTCCAGTATTTGCCGGCGTAATCGAAGGGCGCCTCCTCGGTCCACAGTTTCAGAATGATGTCGAGCGCCTCGCGCGTCATTTCGCGGTGCTGCCCGGCGTAGCCGTCGACGTTGAACATCGCCCAGTCGCTCGGCAGTCCGCTTGCGGCGACGCCGAAGTTGAGCCGGCCTTGGGCCATGTGGTCGAGCATTGCCACCGTTTGGCGAGCTCCGCAGGATGGTGATAGGGAAGCAAGAACCCGCCGGGGGCGAGCCGGATATGGCGGGTCTCCATCAGTGCTTGCGCGATCAACAGATCGGGCGCGGGATGCGGTTCCCAGGGCGCCGTGTGATGCTCCCCAATCCAGCCCTCGCTGAACCCGAGCTCGTCGGCCCAGCGCAGGGTCTGGAGGTCCCAGCGATGACCCTCGAAGAGGCCGCACTCCGGCGGATGCGAAGCCATGGTAAACAGGCCGTATTGCATCAGGACCTCCTGGCTGCTAGTTCGGCGAAAATAGTTTATCCGGAGCAAGCGGCCAACCGCGCATTTGCCGGGAGCGCCGATCCGCACGATTGCTGCGGTCTCGGTTAATCAGTGTCGGTTTTTGTCGCTGTGTATCAAAATATGACAAATCCGGCCGCAATCTGCCTTTTTTTTGCCGCAGGTGGGTTGGAATGTCGCACCCACTTCGGCCCCAGCCACCGTCCCCCACGGATGGCTGGATCTTTGTACAGCGCCCACAATCGGGAGGTCAGAGATGACCAAAGTCACGTCGTCTCGTCGTCGCACAAGGAGACGGCACGTACGAGAGAAGGCGACCATCGATCATTTGGTTCGCGCGGTATATTCGAAAGCTGATGAAAGGGGGACGACCCACCCCCCGGTGACGGCATCCGGCCTTTCGGTTGAAGAGCAGGTCCGCAAGCAATGGCATCCTGGCCTCGGAGGTCTCGCGCTCTTCTAGACGACCGCTGCATCATTCGACCAATAGCCTAGAAGCAAAAAGAGCCGGTGATCGCGCCGGCTCTTTTTCGTTGAAGATGGGAGGAGCCAATGCAAGGAAATCTTGTAGACCGCCGGGCAGTCTTGAAGACGATATCTGCGGCAGCCGCAGCGGGCTCTATCATAGCGCGGCCGCAGCCGACGGCGGCACAGCAGGTCAAATGGTCGGCCGGGACCGAGGCGCCCAAGCTGCGGGCGCCGGCTGGTGCCGCCGATTGCCACCATCACATCTATAACTCCAAATATCCGGCTGATCCGCGCGCGACGTTGCGGCCCGGTGACGCCACGGTCGAGGATTATCGGGCCTTGCAGCGCCGCATCGGCACGAGCCGCAACATGATCGTGCAGCCTTCGACCTATGGCACCGACAATAGCTGCGCCCTCGACGCGTTGGCCGCGTTCGGACCGGCGGCGCGGGCCGTCGCGGTCGTCGACACCACGGTCTCCGACGCCGAGCTGAAGCGCATGAACGAACTCGGCGTGCGCGGCATCCGCTTCAATCTCGCGCAAGCCGGAGCGACAACGCCGGAGATGATCGAGCCCCTGTCGCAACGGGCGAACGACCTCGGCTGGCATATCCAGATCAACGCGACGGCCGCCAAGATCATGGAGATCAAGGACATCCTGAACCAGGTGCCGTCGCCGATCGTGTTCGACCATCTGGCGCACATCCCCGAACCGGAGGGCACCGCTCATCCGCTGTTCGGCGTCGTCTTGGCGCTGATCGACAAAGGCAAGACCTGGGTCAAGCTGTCCGGCGCCTATGCCGACACCAAGGTCGGCCCGCCGAGCTATTCGGACTCCAGCGCCGTCGCGCGCGCCTATGTCCAGAAGGCCCCCGAGCGGCTGGTGTGGGGCAGCGACTGGCCGCATCCGAGCGAACGGGACAACAAGCCGGACGACGCGATCCTGTTCGACTTGCTCCTCGACTGGGCCCCGGATGAGCGGGTCAGAAACCGGATCCTGGTGCAAAACCCGGAAGCGCTCTACGGCTTCGCGAAGAGCGCGTAACGCTAGCGGGAGGGGATTCGAAATGACGGAACTCGATCGGCCTGCAACGCCGAGCCGGCGCGACGCAACGGTCGCGGTCATTGGGGCGGGCGATTACATCGGCGCGGCGATCGCCAAACGCTTCGCCCGCGAGGGTTACATCATTTATGCCGGCCGGCGGAACGGCGACAAGCTCGGCCCGCTGGTAGCCGAGATCGAGGCCGAGGGTGGGGCATGCGTCGGCCGCACGCTCGACGCCCGGCGGGAAGAAGCCATCACCAGGTTTATCGCCGATGCCGACGCCGCGGCACCGCTCGAGGTGGCGATCTTCAATATCGGCGCGAATGTGAATTTCCCGCTGCTGGAGACGACCGAGCGAGTGTTTCGCAAGGTTTGGGAATTGGCTTGCTATGCCGGCTTTCTATCCGGTCGGGAAGCCGCCCGCTGTATGTTGGCGCACGGCCGCGGCTCGATTTTCTTTACCGGCGCCACTGCCAGCACGCGCGGCGGCGCCGGCTACGCGGCCTTTGCCGCGGCGAAATTCGGGTTGCGCGCCGTCACCCAGAGCATGGCGCGCGAACTCGGCCCCAAGAACCTTCATGTCGCTCACTTGGTGATCGATGCGGGGGTCGATACCGCCTGGGTGCGTGAGCGCATCAAAGAGCGCGCCGGCGCCGAGGCAGCCGAGCGGCTCGAGCCGGGGCGCCTGGTGGACCCCGCTTCGATCGCGGAGACCTACTGGCAACTCCACCAGCAGCCGCGCGACTGCTGGACCCACGAACTCGACATCCGTCCCGCCCGCGAACCCTGGTGAGCCCGATGATTTCGGTCGAATTCCATTTCGATTTCGGCAGCCCCAACGCCTATCTCGCCCACTGCGTGATTCCAGCGATCGAAACGCGCACCGGCGTCAAATTCCGCTACGTCCCGATCCTGCTCGGCGGCGTCTTCAAGGCGACGAACAACCGATCACCGCGCGAAGCCTTCGAGGGGATCAAGAACAAGCCGCAATACGAGAGGCTGGAGACCGAGCGATTTATTCGCCGGCACCAGATCACCCGGTTTCGGGGCAACCCGTTCTTCCCGGTCAACACATTGCAGATCATGCGTGGCGCGGTGGCGGCCGAGATCGACGGCTTCCTGCCGGCCTATGTCGAGGCTGGTTTCCGCCACATGTGGGAGGAACCGAAGAAAATGGATGATCCGGAGGTGATCCGGGCCGCGCTCGACGCTTCCGGGCTCGACGGGGCGCAGATCCTCATGCGCATTCAGGACCCGGCGGTCAAGGAGCGGCTCTTGCGCAACACCGAGCAATCGGTGGCCCGCGGCACCTTCGGCGCTCCGACCTTCTTCGTCGATGAACAAATTTTCTTCGGCAAGGATCGCCTGCGCGACGTGGAGGAAGCGATCCTCGGTTCCGAGCCGCCGGCCCCCTGAGCCAAGGGCCGCCATTGTAGCCGGCTCAGCGGTTCGTGCGGCCCGCGCTTGGTTGGACACCGAAATGCGCACTACCGCTGGTAGCGCGAAGGGTAAGGGTATATCGTCGGATATAGGGGTTGGCGCTTCGTAGAGGGCGATGCCACCCCTGCCAGGGGAGATGATGCCGCACCTTCGGGTCTCGGGCTCTGTCCCGCCATCGATCTTCGCCCGCGCCGCCGGGGTGCACCGATCAGCAACCGCTCCCGACCGACGGCGGGTGCTGCGCAAAATCAAAAGAAGCATGCGGCTGGGACCAGCGCGCAACGGGGTGAGCAAATGACCGTGACCCTCGACGACGAGGTAGCCGATCTTCGGCAGACTGTTGCCGATCTTCGGCGCGAACTCGACGCGCGCGACGCCGCGTTGCGCGCCAATGAAGAACGGTACGCACTCGTCAGCCAAGCTGTTGCCGAGGGCGTCTACGACTGGGATATCGAGCACAATGCGCTCTGGGTGTCGCCGCGGCTGATTGAGATTTTTGGTCTTACCGGCGTTACCCTGCGTGCGGCAGACTGGAACGAACACGTTCACCCAGATGATTTCGACCTTTACCGCACGGCGCTGCGCGATTGCTTCAAGGCGATCACCACGCGCCTCCATTGCGAATACCGCATCCTGCTGACCACGGGCGATTATCGCTGGGTGGAGGACCACGGCCTGCCGGTGCGGGACGGGAGCGGCAGGGCCGTGCGGCTGGTCGGGGCGGTAAGCGACATCACCGACCGCAAGGAAGGCGAGCAGGCGCTCCGTGAATTGCTCGAATACCAGACCGCGACCAGCGACGTGCTCAAGGTCATCAGCGGCTCCAGCTTCGATATCCAACCGGTGTTCGACACGATCGTCGCCACCGCCGCGCGGCTTTGCGCCAGCGATACCGCAGGGATCTTGATGCGCGAGGGCGAGGACTATCGCTATGTGTCGACCTACGCCGTCGACGGCGAGTATGGGGTGATCCTGCGCCAGCTAAGAGTTGTCCCCGGTCGCCAGTCCGTCGCCGGACGGGTGGCGCTCGAAGGCAGCGTAGTCCATGTCGCGGACATCACCGCCGACCCGGACTTCGCGTTGCCCGAAGCTGTGGCGTCCGGGCGACGCACTATACTTGGGGTGCCGCTCCTGCGCGAGGGAGCCGTGGTCGGCTCGATTCTATGAGCCGCTTCCGCGTCGAGCCGTTCACCGAGCGGCAGATCGAATTGGTCCGCACCTTTGCCGATCAGGCGGTGATCGCGATCGAGAACGCCCGGCTGCTCGGCAAATTGCAGGCCCGCACCGATGAATTGGCGCAGCGCCAAGCCGAGTTGCGGGTCACCTTCGACAACATGGCCGACGGCGTCGTCATGTTCGATGAAGAGCTGCGGCTGGCGGCGTGGAACCGCAATTTCCAGGAATTGCTCGACGTCCCCGAGGCGTTTCTGGGCGAGCCTCGGGCCTATGGGGATTACATCCGCCTACTGGCCGAGCGCGGCGAATTTGGTGCGGTCGATCCCGAGCTGGAACGGCGCCGCTACACCGAGAACGCCGGCCGACAATCAACCGTTGAGCGCACCCGGCCGGACGGTCGGGTGATCGAGGTCCGCCACAACCCGGTGCCGTCGGGCGGCTTTGTCCTGATCTATGCGGACATCACCGAGCGTAAGCGGAGCGAAGCTGAGATCCGCGCGGCGCGCGACGCGGCCGAAGAAGCGAGCCGCACGATCGCCGCCGCGTTCCAGGAGCTGAAGACGGCGCAGGCCAGGCTGATCCAGGCCGAGAAGATGGCCTCGCTCGGCCAATTGACCGCCGGCATCGCCCACGAGATCAAGAACCCGCTCAACTTCGTCAACAACTTTGCCGGCCTCTCGGTCGAATTGCTCGACGAGCTGAAGGAGACGGCGGCACCGGCGATCGCCGCCCTCGGCGAGGACGAGCGCGCCGAGGTCGACGAGATCGTCGGGATGCTGACCGGCAATCTCGAAAAGATCGCCGAGCACGGGCGGCGCGCCGACGGCATCGTCAGGAGCATGCTCGAACATTCGCGCGGCGAGAGCGGCGAGCGCCGCGAGGTCGACCTCAACAACCTGGTCGAGGAGGCGCTCAACCTCGCCTATCATGGTGCGCGCGCCCAGGACCAGAAGTTCAACATCACCCTGGAGCGCGGCTTCGGCGCGGGCATCGCGCCGATCGAGCTGGCGCCGCAGGAGATCACCCGCGTCTGTCTCAACCTCTTCGGCAACGGCTTCTACGCCGCCACCAAGCGCCAGAGGGAGGGAGGCGACCCCAAGTTCAAGCCGACCCTGACAGCGTCGACCTTCGATCTCGGCGAGGCGGTCGAAATCCGTATCCGCGACAACGGCGCCGGCATCCTGCCCGAGATCAGGGACAAATTGTTTCAGCCCTTCTTCACCACCAAGCCGACCGGCGAAGGGACGGGGCTCGGCCTCTCGATCAGCTTGGACATCGTCACCCGGCAGCATGGCGGCACGATCGCGGTCGAGAGCCAAGTCGGCGAGTTCACCGAGTTCTCAATCCGCCTGCCGCGCATGCACGCGGCGCAAACGGCAGAGGCCGCAGCATGAGCGGCTCAACGAGATTGCGAGTTACCCACCGCTTTCCCGGCGCACGCCGGGACCCACCGATCCGCCTACCGAGCGCTCGAAGGGTGGACCCCGGCTTTCGCCGGGGAAGCGCTTTAACATATCAGGTACCAGCGCGCTTTCCCGGCGCAAGCCGGGACCCACCCCGAAATCATTCCATGTTTTTTGTATATGTGCTCGCGAGTAAACCGCACGGAACCTTGTACATCGGGTCCACCTCCGATCTTGTTCGGCGGGTGGGGACCATAAGGTGAAGGCTGTTCCAGGGTTCACCGCAAAATACGGCGTCGATCGGCTGGTCTGGTTCGAACGTCACGACACATTGGAAGCGGGGATGATCCGTGAACGGAGGATCAAGGGTTGGAAGCGCAGTTGGAAGATCCAGCTGATCGAACAGGATAACCCGCAGTGGATCGATCTCTATCCCGGCATATCGACGTGATGGGGGTCAGATGCTGTCCCGATCCTCCTGTGGACCCCGGCTTCCCGCCGGGAAGCGCTTTAACATATCGCGTCCGTGGAACGATGAAACAAACTCGCGGGAAGGCGGCGTGAGCGCCAGCATCATTGTTGTCGATGACGAGCCCGATGTCGCGGAGCTCTTCCGCCAGCGCTTTCGCCGCGAGGCGCGCCAGGGCACTTACGTGATGCACTTCGCCGCCTCGGGCGAGGAGGCGCTGGAGCTGCTGAGCGGCGAGATCGATCCTGGGGTGATTGTCATCCTGTCGGACATCACATGCCGGGGATGGACGGCCTCCAGCTGCTGGGCGAGATCAAAGAGCGCTATCCCGATCTGCCGGTCATGATGGTGACCGCCTATGGCGACGACGAACGCCGCCGCCGCGCCGGCGAGCTCGGCGCCTTCGAGTTCCTCACCAAGCCGGTCGATTTCGACCGGCTGAAGGCGCAGCTGCGCCAGCTGCCCCCGGCGCCCGCCTGATGCGCTAGCCCCTAGGGTTGTCGCGATCGGTCGGCCTCACACCGAAATGGTCGGCGAGCTCCGCGCCGGTGAAGCCGCCCGTGAAGCTTTGCGGATCGAGCGGCAGCATGGTTGCGTTCCATTCGTCCCATTCTTTAACGAGCCGGTCGTACACGTCGCGATGACGCTCCTTCAGGTTGGCTCGCTCCATCGGGTCCTGCGCCACATCGAACAGGAAGGTGTTGTCGAGGATCTTCAGGTATTTCCAATCGCCGATGCGAGCCGCCTGCTGGTCGTTGTATTTGTAGCGCCAGAAGAGTTTGCGCGGAACCGGCGCCGCCGCTCCCGTCAACACAGGCAGCAAATCGATCCCGTCTGATGGAAACTCCGGGTCCGGAGCGGTGCCGGCTGCGGCGAGCAGGGTCGGGAACCAATCCATGCCGATCGTCACCTGGTCCGAGACCGTGCCGCACGGAATCCTGTCCGGCCAGCGGATCACCGCCGGGATGCGCAAACCGCCCTCCAGCAATTCCGTTTTTCTCCCGGTGAAAGGCCAGGTGTCGGAATAGCGCTCGCCGCCATTGTCGCTGGTGAAGACGACGATCGTGTTTTGCCCGGCGCCGGACGCGTCGAGCGCTTGCAATACGCGCCCGATCTGCAGGTCCATCTGCTGGATCATCCGCTGATAGGTGCGCTGGGTGCCGCCGTCGTAATGAAACAAGTTCCGCAGGCGCTGCGACTCGGCCTCGTCGCCCGGCGCCTCCCACGGCCAGTGAGGCGCGCTGAAATGCAGGCTGATCAGGAAGCGTTGCCCGGTTCCGGCGCAGGTTTCGACCATATCGGCGGCGCGGGCCCCCAGCAGGTCGGTCATATAGCCGCTTTGGTGGATTTTGGCGTCGTCCTCCCACAGATCATCGGTGTCGGTCGTGGGCGGACCGGATTTGTGTGTGAAGTAATCGACCGCGCCGCTGCGGAAACCATAGAAATAGTCGTAGCCGCTCTGCAGCGGGCCAAAATCGGGCAGCCGCCCCAAATGCCATTTGCCGACAAGCGCGGACTGGTAACCGACCTTCTTCAGGATTGACGGCAAGGTCGGATGGTCCGCCGGCAAACCGAGCTTGCGCGGCACACGCGTGCTCAGCGGCTCTTCGAGCCCGACGGCCAACCGGTATTGGTAACGCCCGGTAATCAGCGCGACGCGGGAGGCGGTGCAGACCGCGGAATTGGCATAGGCCTGCGTGAAGCGCACGCCCTCGGCGGCGATGCGATCGATGTTGGGCGTCGTGAAATCGCGCCGGCCGCAGCAGGAGACATCGGCATAGCCGAGATCGTCGGCGAGGATGAACAGAATGTTCGGTCTGGATGACGCCACGCCGCTTGTCTCCCTTCTTCCACGCCCGGCCCACAGCCGGGATGGTCGACCCGAAAATCGCCTAAATCGAAGAGTATGTCTTGCCTGGGGTTTTGCCAGGGACGGTTGCGCGCGCAATCCCCGGAATGCCCGCTGCTGGCTGTTCCTGGCTGTTATCCGCTCCCTGTTTGCTGGCTGTTATTTTTCTCCGGTACTGTCGAAAAGCCAGGATTTCCGCGGTGGAGACCGGACCCCCTGGCTGTTTTTTTCGGATTATCAGCGATATCAGCGGCCGCTCCCGAGGCTGGAATAGATACTTGACTCAGTCCAGCAATTTGCCTGACGATGGCAGATATGACTATGCGCGCGGAGCTGCCCAACTCAGAGCTGGAAGAGCGGGTCCGGGCCGTCAGGCGGTTCAACCGGTTCTATACCCGCAAGATCGGCGTTTTAAAAGAAGGCCTGCTCGGCAGTCGGCTGTCGCTGACCGAGGGTCGGGTCCTTTACGAGCTGGCGCAGCGCGAGCAGACCACGGCGTCCGAGCTCGCTCAGGAGATCGGTTTGGATTCGGGTTACCTGAGCCGTATGCTGAAGAGCTTCCAGGCCAAGGGTGTCATTGCCAAACATGCTTCGAAGGGCGATGGCCGGCAGATCATCCTGACTCTGACGAACCAGGGCCGCGAGATGTTCGCGACGATAGATGCGCGGTCGCGGGAGGAGGTCGCGGCGCTCCTGGCGGAGCTGCCGGCTCTGCACCAGGCGCAGTTGGTTGCAGCGCTGGAGCGGGTCGAGCACCTGCTCGGCTTGCGCGGCAAAGAGGGCGAACTCTCGTACATCCTGCGCCCGCACCAGCCGGGCGACATGGGCTGGATCATCCATCGCCACGGCGTGCTCTACGCGGAGGAATATGGCCTGGATACGACTTTCGAGGCGTTGGTCGCGCGGATCGCCGCGGGTTTTATCGAGAATTTCGATGCCCGTCGGGAGCGCTGCTGGATCGCCGAGCGAGACGGCGAAATCGTCGGCTCGGTGCTGCTCGTCAGGGACGGCGAAAAAATCGCCAAGCTGCGACTGCTCTACGTCGAGCCAACGGCTCGCGGCCTCGGCATTGGAGGCCGGCTCGTCGGCGAGTGTATCGGCTTCGCGCGCCGAGCGGGCTATCGCGAGCTCACCTTGTGGACAAACGACGTGCTGGTCTCTGCGCGCCGGATTTACGAGGCGAACGGGTTTCATTTGGTGCGTGAGGAGCCGCATCACAGTTTTGGCCGTGATTTGGTCGGGCAGTACTGGGAATTGCCCCTGAGGCCGCATTGACGCCGGTTCAGCTCGCTCATAAGTATCGCCGCGCGATGCGGCCTTCGGGATCGTATCTATTTTTGCGAGGAACAGCTTGATGAAGCCGACGCGGCGCCCGGCCAATCCGTGCTTTTCTTCCGGCCCTTGCGCAAAGCGGCCGGGCTGGTCGCCCGGGGGGCTCGAGGCGGCGCTGGTTGGGCGCTCGCACCGCTCGGGGGTTGGTCTGGCCCGGCTTGTCGAAGTGATCGACCAGTCGCGCGCGATCCTTGGGATCCCCGCCGATTGGCGGGTCGGCATTGTCGCCGGTTCCGATACCGGAGCGATCGAGATCGCGATGTGGTCGCTGCTCGGCGCTCGCGGCGTCGACATGCTCGCCTGGGAGAATTTCGGCGAAGGCTGGGTCACCGACGTGGCGCAGCTCAAGCTCGAAGACGTCCGGGTGATGCAAGTGCCTTATGGCCAGCTTCCCGATCTTTCCCGGGTCGATCCCGCCCGCGACGTGGTTTTCCCGTGGAACGGCACGACCTCGGGAGTGCGGGTGCCGAACGGCGACTGGATAGCGGCTGACCGGCGGGGCCTGACGATCTGCGATGCAACCTCGGCCATCTTTGCGATGCGGTTGCCGTGGGACAAGCTCGACGTCGCCACCTGGTCGTGGCAGAAATCGCTGGGGGGCGAGGGCGCGCACGGCATGCTGGCGCTATCGCCGCGCGCCGTCGAGCGGCTCGAAAGCTATACGCCGCCCTGGCCGCTGCCCAAGCTCTTCCGCCTGACCTCCAACGGCAAGCTGATTGAGGGCGTGTTTCGCGGCGAGACGATCAATACGCCGTCGATGCTGTGCGTGGAGGACGCGCTCGATTCACTGAAATGGGCGGAGGCGGTCGGCGGTCTCGACGAGCTAATCGCCAGGTCCGAACGCAACCTGGCGGCGCTTCTCGCCTGGGCCGAGAAATGCGCCTGGGCCGATCCTCTCGCCGAGGACCCGGCCACGATCTCGTGCACTTCGCCGCAGTTCAAGATAACCGAGCCGTGGTTCACCCGGCTCTCGCCCGAGGAGCGCTTTCAGACCGTGCGCGCGATGACCCGGCGGCTCGAGCAGGAAGACGCCGCCTACGACATCGCGAGCCACCGCGCCTCGCCCCCAGGGCTGCGCATCTGGAGCGGACCCACCGTCGAGACGGCCGATGTCGAAGCGCTCCTCCCATGGCTCGACTGGGCCTGGGACGAACAGCGCCGTACCGCCAAGGCCGCCTGAGGATACATCGGCAAAGGCGGGGCAAATTCCACCCCCGCTCGCGCGGCTTTTTCCATTGCGCCATCGCCTTCCTGTTCGACACTGATGGAGGCGCGCCCGCTTGCCCCGGGCGCCATGTCGAACGGCGCCATTTCCACAGGCGATTGCGATGCCCATCCTGCACCTCTCGATCGTCCTCCTGCTGATCATCGTCAACAGCGTCTTTGCGATGGCCGAGATCGCGCTGGTTTCGGCGCGAAAGGCGCGACTGGTGCCGTCTGCCGAGGCTGGTAACCGCGGCGCCCAGGCGGCGCTCGAACTGAAGGCGGATCCCTCGCGGCTGCTCTCGACCGTCCAAATCGGGGTGACCTTGATCGCCGTCCTCTCCGGCACTTTCGGGGAAGCCACTCTTGGCGACGAGCTCGAGCGGCAGCTCGGGACCTATCCCGGCCTTATCGCGCGCTACGCTCATGTGATTAGCATGGCGGTTGTCGTGATCGGGATCTCGTATTTCTCGCTGATCCTTGGCGAGCTGGTCCCAAAGCGCATTGCGCTGCTCCACCCCGAGCGGATTGCGGCTGCCCTCGGCCGCTTCATGCGAGCGATTGCCCGAGCGGGCGCACCGATCGAATGGTTCTTGAGCGCATCGACCGATTTCGTGCTTCGGCTGCTGCCGGTCCGCAGTCAGGGTGCCGCCCCCGTCACCGACGAGGAGATCACCTTCATGCTGCGCGAAGGGGTTGCGGCCGGGTACATCCCGCGCGCCGAGACGGCGATCGTCGAGATGGCATTGCGGCTCGGCGAGCGGCGGGCGAGTGCCGTGATGACTCCGCGGACGCAAATCGAATGGGTCGACCTCGACGATTCCGAGGGGGACAACCTGCGGAAGATCCGCGGGAGCGCCTATTCCCGGTTTCCGGTGGTGCAGGGCGGCTCACAGCAGGTCATCGGGATTTTGCAGGCCAAGGATCTGCTCGCCGCGTGCCTTGCCGGGCAGCCATTCGACCTGCGGACCGCGACCCGGCCGCCGCTCTATCTGCCCAACACGGTCACTGTGCTGCGTGTGCTGGAAGTGTTCAAGACCTCCGGTGAGCCGATGGCGCTGATCGTCGACGAATACGGCGATCTCGAAGGACTGGTGACGCCGAGCGACATCCTCGAGACCTTGGTCGGCGACATCCCGGACTCGCCCGCGGCCGATCAGAGAATCGTGCGGCGTGATGACGAGACCTGGCTGATCGACGGCATGGTCGGTCTCGACGAGCTGAAGCAGGTCTTGGGGATTTCCCGCCTACCCGGTGAGGACCCGGACTTCCATACTCTCGGCGGCTATTTGATGGCCCGCCTCAATCGCGTCCCGATGGAAGCCGACCGCATCTCCGCCGGCGATTGGCGTTTCGAGGTTGTCAAGATGGACGGCCGCCGGGTCGACCGGGTACTGGTGACGCCGGTCAAGGGCAGAAGCCGGCGGTGATAAAGCGGCGCCGATATTGTGGGCTGGACAATATGGCCATATGCTGGCCATATAATCGCCCATGAGCACTCATAGTGTCGTCGAGGCAAAAAACCAGTTATCGGAGCTGATCGATCGGGCCCTTAAGGGTGAGCCCGTGATAATTACCCGGCACGGCCGGCCCGTGGTCGAACTCAAGGCGATCGCGGAGCCGGTGCATCCGGTGTCCCCGGCCGATTTGGACTGGCTGGCGCAACGTCGTGTCGGCCGTGCGTCAGTAGCGGAGAATGCCGGTGATCTGCTGACCAAGCTGCGCGATGAGCAGGAACGCTGAGGTCTATCTCGACGCGAGCGTACTTGTCGCGTTATTGACCAACGACCCGCTTACCCCTCGCGCCGATGCGTTCATGCGGGCAAAGACACCGGCGCTAATCGTCAGTGATTTTGCCGCGGCCGAATTCGCCTCCGCGATGGCGCGCCGGGTACGCACCGAAGGGATCACCCCCGATGAGGCGCGCCTCGCGTTTTCGACTTTTGACGCATGGGCGGCACGGGCCACACGGCGGGAGCAGACCAAAGCGGCGGACGTATCTGCCGCGGAGGCATTTCTGCGGCGGCTCGACCTCAACCTTCGAACGCCGGATGCGCTCAATATCGCGATCGCACAAAGAATCGGGGCAGCTCTTGTCAGCTTTGACGAGAAGATGTCGACCAGTGCCCGCGCGCTCGGAACGCTGACGGAAGAAGCTTGAACCGAACGATAGGGTCGTTGCTCCTTTGCTTTGGTAGATCCGCCGCCTGAACGGATGACGATCGACAGACCCGCTGCAGAAGTACCGCGCGAAATTGCTTGGCTTGCCAAGTTGTGGGCCGATATCCGCGTGTGGCGATGGGCGACCGGTGTTTTGGCGACGCTCTCCTTCGCGTTGCTGGTTGCTGCGATTATTGCCCGCGAGCCGCCGGATTTTTCCGAGATCTCGATTGTCGCGGTCGTGCGCGACGGCGAACGGCATCCGGTCTGGGCGATCCGGCTCGCCCGCGCCGCTCATCAGATTGCCGCCGACACGCTGCGGGACGAGCCGGCTCCGCCAGGACACGTTTACCAGCTGTGGCTCTTGGTCGCGGACCGGACCGGGCCGCGTCAGCTCGGCCTGTTGCCCCCGTCCGGGCGCAAACGCATCGCAGTCTCCCCCGAAAATGCGCGCCTGTTGGCCGGCACCGGCGAACTCGTGGTCACGCTCGAACCAGCCGGCGGCTCGCCAAATCGCGGGCCGAGCGGGCAAACGGTCTTTCGGGGGACCCTAGAGAGAGCGGGCTGAGTGCGGTCTCGCCCAGCGTGAATTTTCAAAGAACGTTCCTAATTCCTTGCCCGAGGCGCGTTGCGCCTCAGTTATAAGGTGTGCGACACCGCGGCGGCATGATTAAGGCCGCGAAAGCGACGGTGAGGAACCATGCGGCGATGCCGTGATGGTCCCGTAGCCGCAATCGTCATGGGGGTTTCGGGTGCCGGAAAGTCCATTATCGGGCGGCAATTGGTCAAACGGTTCGGCTGGAACGTGAGATCGTCGATAGCATCTTCGGCGTTCTCTACCTGGCGGCACGAAGCCGCGGTGACTTCGGTCAAATCTGAGAGGGACGATTTGATGGCCCCCACCGGCTCGATCGACGAAATCTGCGTCAACACGATCCGCACTCTGTGCATCGATGCGGTGCAGCAGGCAAAATCCGGTCACCCCGGGACGCCGATGGGAATGGCGCCGGTGGTTTACACGCTGTGGCAGGAGTTCCTGCGCTTTGATCCCGATGATCCGATCTGGCCGAACCGCGACCGTTTCGTTTTGTCGAACGGCCATGCCTCGACCTTGCTCTATTCGATGCTCCACCTGACCGGGGTGAAATCGGTCGACGAAAAATACGAGCGGCTCGGCACGCCGACCGTCGCGCTCGACGATCTGAAGCGGTTCCGCCAGCTCGACAGCAAGTGCCCGGGTCACCCGGAATATCATTGGACCTCCGGTGTCGAGACGACGACCGGCCCGTTGGGGCAGGGGATTGCGACCAGCGTCGGGATGGCGATCGCGGCCAACTGGCTGGCGCACCATTTCAATCGGCCGGAATTTCCGTTGTTCGACTACGATGTCTTCGCGCTGTGCGGCGACGGCTGCATGATGGAGGGTGTCGGCAGCGAGGCGGCGTCGGTGGCCGGCCATTTGGGGCTCGGCAATCTCTGCTGGATCTACGACAGCAACCACATCACGATCGAAGGCAACACCGCCCTCGCCTTCAGCGAGGACGTCGCCGGGCGGTTTCTCGCCTACGGGTGGCATGTCCAGCGGGTCAGCGACGCCAACGACCGCGAGCGCGTCGCCGAAGCGATAACCGTCGCCAAGAGGATTGACGATCGGCCCAGTCTGATCATTGTCGAAAGCCATATCGGCTACGGTGCGCCGCATAAGCAGGACACCTCGGGGGCTCATGGCGAGGCGTTGGGCGAGGCCGAGGTCAAGCTGGCCAAGCGCTTTTATGGTTGGCCGGAGGACGCGCAGTTTCTCGTGCCCGAAGGCGTTTACGAGCATTTCGCCGAGAACTTCGGTGCCCGAGGGAAGAGGCTGCGTACGGAGTGGCTGGCGCTCTTCGAGCGCTACCGCAGCGCTCATCCGAAGCTCGCCGATGAGTGCGAGCGGATGCAACGGCGCGACCTCCCCGAAGGGTGGGACAGGGACATTCCGTCGTTTCCGGCGGACCCGAAGGGCATCGCCACCCGCAACTCGTCAGCTCACGTGCTGAATGCGATCGCGCCGCGTCTGCCGTGGCTGCTCGGCGGCGCCGCCGACCTCGCGCCATCGACGAAGACTCGGCTGACCTTCGAGGGCGCCGGCGATTTCGAGCGCGACAACTACAGCGGCCGCAATTTTCATTTCGGCATCCGCGAGCACGCGATGGGATCGATCTGCAACGGCCTCTCGCTATCGAAGCTCAGGCCGTACGGCTCGGGTTTCCTGATCTTCTCCGATTACATGAAGCCGCCTATCCGGCTCGGCGCTATCATGGAGCTCCCTGTCGTTTACGTCTTTACGCACGATTCGATCGGAGTGGGCGAAGATGGGCCGACGCACCAGCCGGTCGAGCAGCTGGCGGCGCTGCGCAGCATTCCCGGGCTGATCGTCCTACGTCCGGCGGACGCCAACGAAGTAGCGGAGGCTTGGCGCGTCGCGCTGAGTCTCAAACACGAGCCGGCCTGCCTGATCTGCAGCCGCCAGAACCTGCCGACCTTCGACCGCACCCGGTATGCGCCGGCGAGTGGCGTCTGGCGCGGCGCCTATGTCTTGGCTGATGCCGGAAATGGTAAACCGGATGTGATCCTGATGGCCACCGGAAGCGAGGTGGGACTCTGCGTCGAGGTCTATGAGAAACTGAAGGCTGAGGGAGTGGGCGCGCGGGTGGTCAGCATGCCTTCGTGGGAATTGTTCGAGCATCAGCCGGAAGAGTATCGCGTGGCGGTATTGCCACCCGACGTGACCCGGCGGGTTGCGGTCGAACAGGCCTCGACACTCGGCTGGGAGCGCTATACCGGATTGCGCGGCACGATCCTCGGCATGAAGACCTTCGGTGCCTCGGCCCCGCTGAAGGAGCTGTTGGTCAAATTCGGGTTCACCGGCGAAAACGTCTACGCGGCTGCCAAGCAGCAGCTCTCGCGGAAGGAGTAAGAGGTCATGGCCAATCCGCTGAAAACGCTTAACGAATTCGGGCAGTCGGTATGGCTCGACTTTGTCAGCCGCGATCTGTTGAAGAGCGGAGGACTGGCCCGGCTGATCGCCGAGGACGGGCTGCGCGGCGTCACCTCGAACCCGTCGATTTTCGAGAAGGCGATCGGTCACGGTGATGATTACGATGCTCTGATCGCCGAGGCGGAAGCCTCCGGGGATCTCGATCCCGGCGCGCTGTTCGAGGATCTCGCGGTTCGCGACATCCAGGAGGGCGCCGACACTTTGAACAGCGTCTACGAGCAGACGCAGCGGCGCGACGGGTTTATCAGCCTCGAAGTCTCGCCCTATCTGGCGATGAATACGCATGAGACGATCGAGGAAGCGCGCCGGCTGTGGCACGAGGTCAACCGCCGCAACCTGATGGTCAAGGTCCCCGGTACCAAGCCGGGTTTGCCGGCGATCCGCACGCTGATCAGCGAGGGCATCAACATCAATGTGACGTTGCTGTTTTCGCAGCAGATGTACGCCGAGGTTGCCGAGGCCTACATTTCCGGGCTCGAAGCGTTCGCCAAGAAGGGCGGCGACCCGCACAAGGTGTCCAGTGTGGCGAGCTTCTTCGTCAGCCGCATCGACACCTTGGTTGATGACGAGCTCGACAAAAAAATCGCCGCAACCTCCGATCCGGCCGCGAAGGCAGAGCTGCAAAAGCTCAAGGGCAAAATTGCGATCGCCAACGCCAAGCTCGCCTATCAGCTCTATGGACGAATATATTCCGACGAGCGCTGGCAGCGACTGGCGCAGCAAGGCGCCCAGACCCAGCGGCTGCTGTGGGCGAGCACTGGAACCAAGAACAAGGCCTACAGCGATGTTCTTTATGTCGACGAGCTGATCGGCCCCGACACCGTAAACACGATGCCGCCGGCGACGATGGACGCCTACCGCGATCACGGCGATCCGCGGCCCAGCCTCGAAGAGGATGTCGATAGCGCCCAGGCGGTGATGGATGCGCTTCCCAAAGCCGGCATTTCGATCGACGCGGTGACCTCGAAGCTTGTGCAAGACGGCGTGCGACAGTTCGCGGACGCCGCCGACCAGCTCTACGCCGCGGTTCAGAAGAAGCGCCGCACGGTGCTGGGGCCCAAGCTCAATTCGATGACGTACAAGCTGCCGGACGAGTTGCAGAAGGACGTCCAGGCTGCTCTTGAGGACTGGCGCAAGGAGGGCAAGGTCCGGCGGCTGTGGTCCGCGGACGCCTCACTGTGGACCGAAGCGGACGAGGCCAACTGGCTCGGTTGGTTGGATATCGTCGACAAACAGCTGAAGGGGATCGCTCACCTTCAGGACTTCGCCGACGATGTCAAGCGCTCCGGGTTCCGCGATGTGCTGTTGCTCGGCATGGGCGGCTCCAGCCTCGGCCCCGAGGTATTTGCCGAGACGTTCGGTAGCAAGCCGGACTTCCCTAAATTGCATGTGCTCAATTCGACCGACCCGGCGCAGATTCGGCATTTCGAATCACGCATCGATGTCGGACGGACCTTGTTCCTGGTGTCGAGCAAATCCGGCAGCACGCTCGAACCCAACATCTTCAAGCAGTACTTCTACGAGCGCGCCAAGCAGACCGTAGGCGCGGCAGAAGCGCCGAAGCGGTTCGTCGCCGTCACCGACCCGGGTTCGTCGCTCGAAAAGGCGGCGCGCAACGAAGGGTTCCGCTCTGTGTTTCACGGATTGACGAGTATCGGCGGGCGTTATTCGGTATTGTCGGATTTCGGAATGATGCCGGCTGCCGCGATCGGCATCGACACACGAGCCTTTCTCGAAAACACGGCCGAGATGGTGCGATCTTGCGCGGCAAGCTCGCCACCGGTCGAGAACCCGGGGGTGATCCTCGGTGCGATCCTCGGGACCGCCCAGCGCCGCGGGCGCGACAAGGTGACGGTCATCGCCTCCCGCGGGATCTCAGATTTCGGCGCCTGGCTCGAGCAGCTTCTCGCCGAATCGACCGGCAAGCTCGGCAAAGGAATCGTACCGGTCGATGCCGAGCCGCTGGGCGCGCCGCCGGTTTACGGCAATGATCGCCTATTCGCCTATCTCCGGCTCGCCGCCGATCAGGATGCGGAGCAGGAACGCGCCGTAGCCGCTCTGGAGGCTGCCGGGCACCCGGTGGTGCGGATCACGGTATCCGACGTGATGCAGCTCGGGCAGGAGTTCTTCCGCTGGGAGATGGCGACTGCTGTCGCCGGCTCGATCATCGGCATCAATCCGTTCGATCAGCCCGACGTCGAAGCGGCCAAGGTCAAGACCCGTGACCTGACCGAAGCCTATGAGAAAGCCCGGGCGCTGCCCGAGGCGCACGCATTCTTCGAGGGCGACGGGATCAAGCTGTTCGCCGATCCGCGCAACGAGGCCGCGCTGAAGCCGCAGGCAACGAGCCTCACGGCCGCGCTCAAGGCGCATTTCGGGCGTATCCGTGCCGGCGATTACGCGGCATTGCTCGCCTATATCGAGCGCAGCCCCGCCCATATCGAGATGTTGCAGCGCATTCGGCGCACCATTCGCGACCGGACCAAGGCGGCGACTTGTGTCGGCTTCGGGCCGCGGTTCCAGCATTCGACGGGACAGGCCTACAAAGGCGGACCGAACAGCGGCGTATTCCTTCAGATCACCTGTGAAGATCCGGAGGACCTGCCGGTACCCGGTCAGACCTATACCTTCGGCATCGTCAAGGAAGCGCAAGCGCGCGGCGATTTCGAAGTGCTGGCGGAGCGCGGCCGGCGTGCGCTGCGCGTGCACATCACCGGTGACCTCGATGCCGGTCTCGCGACGCTCAGCCGCGCCATCGAGCAGGCCTTGCAGTGATCAGAGCAAAGGATCCAGCCATGGACGTACGGGTCGAGGAGAAGACTGCCAAGCCGGTGGCGGCGCCGCGGGCGAAAAAGGCGCCGCCCTGCACCTTGGTAATCTTCGGCGCCGGCGGGGACTTGACGAAGCGACTTTTGATGCCGGCTATCTACAATCTGGCAAAGTCTAAGCTGCTCTCAGAAAAATTCGCGATCATCGCGGTCGACCGGACGCCAAAACCGGTCGAAGCCTTTCGCGATTATCTGGCCGACGGCATCCGGAGCTTTGTTTCGGACACGGCTTCGGGACCCGCGACCGAGCCGTTCGACAAGGAGGCCTGGGATTTCATCGCCAGCCGCATCAGCCACTTCGGAGGTGATCTGACGCAACCCGATACTTACGCGCGGCTCTACGACGTCCATGAAAAGACGGCGGCGGAGCACCAGACCGGCGGCAACGCGGTTTTTTACCTCGCCGTCGCCGAGCAACTCTTCGGCACGATCGTCGAGCAGATCGGCGCTGTCGGCCTCACCCAGGAAAAGGACGGCAGCTGGCGCCGTGTCATCATCGAAAAGCCGTTCGGCAGGGATCTCGCTTCTGCCCGCGCGTTGAATGCACGGATTCTCAAGGTGCTGTCGGAGCCCCAGATCTATCGCATGGATCACTTCCTCGGCAAGGAGACGGTCCAGAACATCATGGTGCTGCGCTTCGCCAACGGGATCTTCGAGCCGATTTGGGATCGCGACCACATCGACCATGTGCAGATTACGGTGGCCGAAACCGTCGGTGTCGAGCGCCGCGCCAAATTCTATGAGGCGACCGGCGCGCTGCGCGACATGGTGCCGAACCACGTCTTTCAGCTGCTCAGCCTGACGGCGATGGAACCGCCGAACTCGTTTGATGCCGACGCGGTGCGGACCGAGAAGCACAAGGTGCTCGAGGCGGTGCACCTGCTCGACAATAGCGAAGTGGGCCGCAACTCGGTGCGCGGCCAATACGGGGCGGGGACGATCGGGGGCACGCCGGTCAAAGCCTATCGGGAGGAGCCGGGAGTGGCTCCCGACAGCAAGACCGAAACCTACGTTGCGCTGCGGCTCGGCATCGACAATTGGCGCTGGGCGGGCGTGCCCTTTTATCTGCGCACCGGCAAGAGGATGACCCGCCGGACTACCGAGATTGCAATTCAATTCAAGCAGGCGCCGTTTGCGCTTTTCCGTGATACGCCGGTCGATATCCTGACGCCCAATGTCTTGGCCTTGCAAATCCAGCCCGACGAAGGCGCCTCGCTGCAATTCAGCGCAAAGATCCCGGGGCCGGAAATCGCGCTCGACGGCGTAAGGATGAATTTCTCCTACAAGGATTATTTTAACACCGAGCCGACCACAGGTTATGAGACGCTCGTCTATGACTGCATGATCGGCGACGCGATTCTGTTCAACCGGGCGGACGGGGTCGAAGCCGGGTGGGAGGTGGTGCAGCCGATCCTCGATCTGTGGCAGAACGATAAGACCGTCCCGCTCGAGATTTATCCCGCCGGCAGCGCCGGTCCGGAGGCCGCGGACAACCTGCTTTGGCGCAGCGGCCGCCAATGGCGCCCGATCGCGTGAAATCCGGAGCCTCAATCGGATGAGCAGGCCAGTCATTGTCTCGCCGTCGATCTTGTCGGCGGATTTCGGCCGGCTCGCCGAAGAGGTTCATGCCGTCGACGCGGCGGGGGCCGACTGGATCCACGTCGATGTCATGGACGGGCGCTTCGTCCCGAACATCACGATCGGCCCGGTTGTAGTCGAAGCCGTGCGGCGAGCGACGGCAAAGCCAGTCGATGTGCATTTGATGATCGTCGAGCCCGAGCGTTACGTGGAAGACTTCGCCCGGGCCGGCGCGGATCATCTGTTGGTTCATTGCGAGCCCAGCGCGACGATCCATCTGCATCGGACCCTGGGGCAGATTCGTGACCTCGGTAAGACCGCAGGCGTCGTGCTGAACCCGGCGACGCCTCTGGCGATGATCGAATATGTGCTCGACCTCTGCGCGATCGTGCTGATCATGACGGTCAATCCGGGGTTCGGCGGCCAGCAATTCCTGCCCGAAATGCTGCCCAAAATCCGCGCGCTGCGGCGCTTGTGCGACGAGCGCGGTCTCGACCCCGTAATCGAGGTCGATGGCGGGTTGAGCGGCGAGAATGCCTGGCAGGTCCTGGATGCCGGGGCAAACGCCATCGTCGCCGGCTCGCATGTTTTTCACGCGCCGGATTACGCGCGGGCGATTTCGTCGATCCGCAAGTCGGTGCGTTCTCGCCCATAAGGAGCGCTAATGTCGCAGCTGCCCGCAAGCGTCGAGGTGGCCAAGGATCCCGAAGGTTTGGCCCGCCGGGTCGCCGGCTGGATCACCGATTTGGCCGCCGCCAGCGGCGCCCGCTTCGCGCTCTGCCTGTCGGGGGGCTCGACCCCGCGCCGGTTCTACCAGCTGCTCGCCGAAAGCCCGTATCGCGATACGCTGCCCTGGGACCGCATCCACTGGTTCTGGGGCGACGAACGCTTCGTCCCGTGGGACCACCCGGACAGCAATTACGGGATGGTGCACGCCGCGCTGCTCGGGCGAGTGCCCGCTCCCCCCGGCAACATCCACGGCATCCCCACGAACGGCACGCCGGCGGATGCCGCCGCCGCGTATGAACGGGTGCTGAAGTCCTATTACGGCACAGAAAGCCTCGATCCCACCCGACCGCTGTTCGACGTCGAGATCCTCGGGCTGGGGCCCGACGGCCACACTGCCTCGCTGATTCCGGGAACGAGCGTGCTCCAGGAGCGGCATCGGTGGGTTGCCGAAGTCATCGGCGGCCGGCCGGAGCCCCGCATCACGCTGACCTACCCGGCGCTCGAGAGCAGCCGGCATACGGCTTTTCTCGTGGCCGGGGCGGACAAGCGCGAGACGCTGTCTCGGGCTCTGGCGGGCGATCAAGCATTGCCTGCCGCTCGCATACACCCGGTCGGTGAGCTGATCTGGTTTGTCGACGAGGCGGCGCGACCGCGGCGATGACCCCCAACCGTGACGAGCTGAAGCGCGCAGCGGCGATACGCGCTATCGAAGAAGTCGAGGACGGCATGGTCCTCGGGCTCGGAACCGGATCGACGGCCTTCTTTGTAGTCGAGGGGCTGGCGCGGCGTGTTGCCGCCGGGCTCCGGGTGGTGGGCATCCCGACCTCGGAGCGCACGGCAGCCCAGGCCCGCCGACTCGGCATTCCGATCGCGACCTTTGCCGAACATCAGAGCCTCGATCTGACGGTTGACGGTGCGGACGAGGTCGAACTCGGCACCCTCGATCTGATCAAGGGGCTCGGGGGTGCCTTGCTGCGTGAGAAGATTGTGGCCGCAGCAAGCCGTCGCCTGGTCATCGTCGTCGATCAGGAAAAGCTCGTCGAGCGGCTCGGCGAGCATACCCCGGTGCCGGTCGAAGTCACTTCGTTCGGCTGGCAGGCGACCGCGGTCGCACTGGCCAAGCTCGGCTGCATCCCCGAGCGGCGCTACACGAGTGGTGAGCAACCTTTTGTGACGGACGGCGGCAATCACATCCTCGACTGCCGGTTCGGCCCGCTCACCGATCCAGGCGAGGTCGAGAGAAACATCGCCATGACGGTCGGCGCGGTCGAAAGCGGACTCTTTGTCGGGCGCAGCTCGATGGTTGTTGTGGCGTCCGCGACTGGGGTCGAGGTGTTAACGCCCCCCGCCCGCGGACCAGAGCGCGAGCGGCAATTCCGTCCTCCCGTATTGCGATAGAGGGAGCTGGGCGCCGGGACGCCCTTGACCGACACCGCTGGGATGGGCGGCGTGAACTTGCTAAGGTCCGCCTCCTGCGTTTCCCCGGCCACAAAATTGGAACACCACCGGCGAGATGGCGATCGGAGCACCGAATCGCTCAACCGCAGGATTGGCAATCGGCTGCATTCTCCCTAGAACTCGGTGGTTAAGATTTGGCGCGACGCAAGCGGCGTTTTCGGTGTCACCCCTCTGTCCCGGAGGCCTCCATGCAGGATCGGCGTAACGCACCGCACGCTCCCCCATCGAATGCGGGGCTTGGGCCTCAGCGCTCGGGCTCGCTTCGCTGGCTGGTCGCATGCGCCGCGGTGATGGTTGCTTCCTGTCAGTCCGCCGGAGTGGTGGATCCGCAGGGGCCGGTCGCGGCGGCGGAGCGGCTCCTTCTGATCAACTCGACGGGCATCATGCTCGTGGTCGTGGTTCCCGTGGTCCTGGCGACCTTGGGGTTCGCTTGGTGGTACAGGTCGTCCAACCCACGCGCCAGCCACAGCTGGGATCCGGCTTATGAAGGACGTATGGAGTTTGTTATCTGGTCGATCCCGGCGCTGGTTGTGATTTTGCTGGGCGGGGTCAATTGGATCGGCTCCCATCAATTGGACCCGCGGGCGCCGGTCTCTGCGAACGCCGACCCGCTTCGGGTGGACGTTGTGGCGCTCGATTGGAAATGGCTGTTCATTTACCCCGATCAGGGTATTGCTGCGGTCAACCAATTGGTTGTGCCGGTAGGAACCCCGGTCAACTTCCGCCTGACGTCGGCGACGGTGATGAACTCGTTCTTCGTGCCTCAGCTCGGCAGCCAGATCTACACGATGGGAGGCATGACCACCCACCTCAACCTGCTCGCGGCCGAGGCCGGCGAGTATCCCGGGTTTTCGGCAAATTTCAGCGGCGACGGCTTTTCGGAAATGCGGTTCATTGCCAAGGCGGTGCCGGCCGGCGATTTCGACGCCTGGGTCGCGCAGGCGCGCAGCACCGGGTCTGCGCTCGACGATGCCGGCTACGCCGAATTGGCGAAGCCGAGCGAAGCGGTGCCGCCGGCGACCTATCGCTCCGTCGACCCCAAGCTCTTCGAGCGCATCATCGACCAGACGACGGGGGGGCCCGAGAATCCCGCCGGCGCGGCCTGGTGTCCGCCGACGCCGCAGGCGGGAGGTTGAAATGCTGGGGAGGCTGAGCTGGGCGGCGATTCCGTTCAATGAACCGCTCCCGATCATCAGCATGGCTGTGGTCCTCTTTGTCATCCTGGCGGTGCTTGGCGTCGTCACCGTGAAGGGCTGGTGGCCCTACCTTTGGAAGGAATGGATCACCAGCGTTGACCACAAGCGCATCGGCGCCATGTATTTCGTTCTGGGGCTGGTCATGCTGCTGCGCGGGTTTTCCGACGCGATCATGATGCGCTCGCAGCAGGCGATCGCGGTCGGCGACGCCCAGGGTTACCTGCCGCCCGATCACTACGACCAGATCTTTTCCGCGCACGGCACGATCATGATTTTTTTCGTGGCGATGCCGTTTGTCATCGGCTTGATGAACTTCGTCGTGCCATTGCAGCTCGGGGTGCGCGATGTCGCCTTTCCTGTGCTCAACTCGGTCAGCTTCTGGCTGACCGCATCGGGCGCGCTCTTGATCAACGCGTCGCTCGTCATCGGCAATTTCGCGCGCACCGGCTGGATGGGCTACCCGCCGCTCTCCGAGCTCGGCTTTTCCCCCGATGTCGGCGTCGACTACTACCTCTGGTCACTGCAGATCTCCGGTATCGGCACGTTGCTGACCGGCGTCAATTTCGTGACCACGATTCTCAAATTGCGCGCCCCGGGCATGATCTATTTCCGCATGCCGGTGTTCTGCTGGACCGCACTGGCCGCAAACTTGTTGATCGTGGCCGCATTCCCGATCCTGACCGCGACTTTCGTGATGCTGCTGCTCGACCGGTACCTCGGCATGCACTTTTTTACCAACAACGCCGGCGGTAACCAGATGATGTACGTCAATATGTTTTGGGCATGGGGTCATCCCGAAGTCTATATCCTGATTTTGCCGGTGTTCGGCGTCTTCTCCGAAGTGATCGCGACTTTTTCCGGCAAAGGGCTGTTCAGCTACCGTTCGATGGTTCTCGCGACCCTGGCGATCTGCGTCCTTTCATTCATGGTTTGGCTGCATCATTTCTTCACTATGGGGGCGGGCGCCGACGTCAACGCCTTCTTCGGCATCATGTCGATGATCATTGCGGTGCCGACCGGCGTCAAAGTCTTCAATTGGCTGTTCACGATGTTCCGTGGTCGGATCGTGTTCAGGACGCCGGTCCTGTTTGCGGTCGGCTTCATGGTCACGTTCGTGATCGGCGGCATGACCGGCGTTCTGCTGGCGGTTCCGCCAGTCGACTTCGTGCTCCACAACAGCACTTTCCTGGTCGCCCATTTCCATAACGTCATTATCGGCGGCGTGGTGTTCGGTGCGCTGGCGGGGTACAATTACTGGTTTCCAAAGGCGTTCGGGTTCACCCTCGACGAGCGGTGGGGCAAGGCCAGCTTCTGGTGCTGGCTCGTTGGCTTCTATCTCGCCTTCATGCCGCTCTATGTCCTGGGCCTGATGGGCATGACCCGGCGTCTCCAGCACATTCCCGACCCGAGCTGGCAGCCCTTGCTGCTGGTCGCGGAAGCCGGGGCTATCGTCATTTTCTGCGGCATCCTTTGCCAGATCGCGCAGCTTTACGTCAGCATCCGCACGCGCGAGCACCGCCGCGACCTGACCGGCGACCCGTGGAACGGCCGAACCTTGGAGTGGGCGACCTCGTCGCCTCCCCCGGCCTATAACTTCGCGGTATTGCCCAGAGTGGAGACGATCGACGCTTTCTGGGAAATGAAGCAGAGGGGACTGACCCCAAACGGACCGGCTGGGTTCGAACCGGCCTATGAACCCATCGAGATGCCGCGCAACAGCCCGCTTGGGTTTGTAACCGCCTTCTTTGCGGTGGTTACCGGCTTCTCGCTGATCTGGCACATCTGGTGGATCGTTATCCTCGGTCTTCTCGCCGCCGCAGTTGGAGTCCTGGTGTTCGGCTGGAGCGAGGATCGCGAGCGCGAGATCTCAGCCACTGAAATTGCGCGGATGGAACGGGTCCGGCTGGGCCTGGGGCGGGGGGGCGCCCCCGCATGACGGTAGCAACGATCGACGCGGTTCCTACCGAGCTTGCGCGCGGGCGGGGCGGCGGCGGACCGGCCCCGACGCGCATTGTCGTCGCGTACGGCTTCTGGATCTTCATCCTCAGCGACATTGTCATGTTCTCGGGGCTGTTCGCGGCCTATGCGGTTCTGTCGGGCAACACCGCGGGCGGACCGACCGGGTCCGAGCTGTTCAATCTCCGCAATGTCTTCATCGAGACTATGTGCCTGTTGTTCTCGAGCTACACATGCGGGCTCGGGGCATTGTCCGCCGAGCGGCGGCAGCGCGGCCGCTTTCTGCTATTCGCGGCATGCACTTTCGTGCTCGGAGCGGCCTTCCTCTTCATCGAGTTCCACGGAATTTGCCGGCATGGTCAGCAAGGGCGCGGGACCCTCGCGCAGCGGCTTTCTGTCCGGCTTCTTCACGTTGGTCGGCACGCACGGCGCTCACGTGACCAGCGGCCTGATCTGGCTCAGCTACATGGTGGCGCAGGTCGTCTTCAAGGGTTTGCGGCCCCATGTGCTCCGGCGCCTCTTGTGCTGGAGCCTGTTCTGGCACGCGCTGGACATCGTCTGGGTCGGGGTACTCACGTTGGTTTATCTGATGGGAGGAGGCTTCCAGTGATGGACGGTCACGAGCACGTCTTCGGCGACCGGACACCGGGCGTCGAAAACGAAGAGCCCACGGCCAGCGTTCTGTCGTACACGGCGGGGCTCGGGCTCGCCATACTGGCGACGATCGCTTCGTTCGTCGTCTCGCAAACGAATTTGCTGTGGGCCCCGGGCATACCGGTCGGGCTGGTCGTGCTCGCCTTCGCGCAGATCGGCGTCCACCTCGTCTTCTTTCTGCATCTGGGCAGCGGGCCCGACAACACGAACAATATTCTGGCCCTTGCCTTCGGCCTGCTGATCGTCTTTCTCGTCATCACCGGCTCAGTCTGGATCGTCGCCAACCTCAACGCCAACATGATGGACATGCCGCGCTGACCCGTTCCGCGCGAAACTCCGACCGCGCAGCGTCCCTGCGACCTGCTCCCGCGCTTGGGCCGGTGATCACTTCGTGCAAGCGACGGTGCTTGCGCATTTGGTCCAGATCAGCTCAGGCAGCGCGCGAACCAGTCGGCCCCCGTGTTGCAGGCGAGCGGGCGGTGGATTAAGAGCTTACCCTGCTGTTCGACGACCTCATGCTGGGTATAGCCCGCGGCATCGCGCTGAAAGCGAAGACTTACCCGGGCCTTGCCGACCCGAATGTTCGTCAAGGTGAGTTCCGGCAGCCATTCGGGTAGATCCGGGTCGATGATCAAGGTTTGCCGCGGCGCAACCGGGATCAGCCCGAGCATCGAGTGGATGAGCAGGACGGCGGCGCCGGCGGACCAGGCTTGCGGTGAATTGGCGTCCGGATAAATACCGGGATGCGGATGGCGATGGTCGCGGGCATGGCCGCCAAATACCTCCGGCAGCCGGTCGAAATCGAATAGCTCCGCGGCGTCAAACATCGCCTTGGCCAGGCAATGCAATTGCTCATTGAAGCCGTAGCGCTTCAATCCGAAACCGGCGACCGCGTTGGTCGCGGGCCACACCGAGCCGAGGTGGTAAGCAAACGGATTGAAAGCCGGATGACGGTTGGACAATGTGCGGATTCCCCAGCCGCTGAACAGATCCGGCATCATCAGCCGCGTGGCGACTGCTTCGGCCTTGTCGTCGTCGATGATCCCATAGGCGAGGCACTGCCCGGGATCGCCCGCGATGGTTCGCACAAGATTTTTCGCCGGGTCGAGGGCGAGCGCGAAATATCGCTCCTCCGGCATCCAGAATTTTTCATTGAACCGGCGCTTCAGGCGCTCGGCCTGTGCGAGCAAGTCAGCCGCCCGGCGCTCATCGCCGAGCGAAGCAAAGGCGAGCCCCAGAAGCTGTTTTGCCGCGTAATAGCAGCCCTGGATTTCGACCAGCGCGATCGGGTCTTCGACGAGCCGCCCGTCCTCGTAAAGGATCGCCTCCTGCGAATCCTTCCATCCCTGGTTCTTTTCGCCCCAGGACCCTGCCTTGGTGCTGTATTCGTAAAACCCGTCGCCGTCGCCATCGCCATCCCGATCCATCCATTCGAGGGTGGCGAGCATCTTCTCCTGCATCGACAGGAAAAACTCCTTGTCGCCGGTCAGCGCCAGATCCCAGGCCATGTCGATCAGGAACAAGCCGGGCGCGGAATAATCGCCGTAATAATGGAGAAACGGGTTCTTTTCGAGAAGCGATAAGGGGCCGAGCTCACGTTGATGAATGACCCGGCCGGGCTCCTTGTCGAAGCGCTCGTCGTATTCACTGGCATTCCATTGCGCGATTTGGCGCAAGCTGCCGCGCAGCATCGCGGGAGCGAGCAGGCTCGCCTGAAACGCAGTCACCAGCACATCCCTGCCGAACAGCGCCAGGTATTTCGGCACGCCTGCGGCCGGGGTCAGCCGCTCTTCGCCGTCGCCTTCGAGCAGCGCCAGTGAGGCGAGGTCAGAGACGGCGCGATCCCATGCGCGCTGCACTTGCTGATTGCCGGCGCTCATTTGCACGCCGCCATCGAATCGCATGCCGATCGAGGGATCGCCAAACGCGTCCCGGCCATGCCGCAGGGAGACCCGTTCGCCACAAAATACTGGAACGACATCGACACTGAAGCTCGCCGGCTGGTGCGGCTGCAGCAGCAGGTTCAAGGAAACGGTGCCCTCGTGCTCAGTCATATCCTGCGCGCCGGAGAAGCGGATCTCGGTGGCGTGCGACAGCTTCGGATGCCGATAATTGAAACTGAGCTTCCCCTGAGCTGCCCCGGGGCCTGCCTCCAAACTCCAGCGGCGCTCTACTGGAGCGTTCTGCTGGCGCTCGCCTTGCTCGGCTTCGGCCCGGTCCGCGAAATCGGCATCAAAATCCCAGCTCAGCTCGATATTGGCCGGGGCTAGAGCATGGTTGGTGACGTAGACATCGAGATGCAGACCGCCACCGACAAAACGGTTGACCTGTAACTCGATACCGTGCCGGACCATTTCGCCGCCGCCTTTTCCGCCCTCCGGTTGCGGGCCGGCTTTGGCACCGGCAGGCGAGGGCGCGACGTAATAGGCGATCGAGGAATAAGTATCGATCGCATGGGCCGAGACATTGCTTGGCTGTGAACCATCGACCGCGAGCCGCATCTTCGACAAAAACCGGGTCTGCCGATAATAGAACCCCTCGATGCCGCTGCCGATAAAGCCTTCCAGATCGGTAATTAGAAAGGCGTTACCTTCGTAGGTGATCAGCCGCGACGGCCTGATCCGCAGCCGGTTCAGATTTTTCATGCTCGTTCAATATTTATGCCCACGAGATCGGCGAAATCTCACGCAAGACTTCCAGGGCCGCCCCTCGCGTGCGTGGAATTGACGAGGAGCCGGGGGCTTAGCTCTGCGATCGAGGGCACGCCCAACAGGCCGAGATCGCGCACCATCTCCTCCCGGATAATATCGAGCGCGCGTTTCGCCCCGGCTTTGCCGGCAGCAGCCACGCCATACAGCGCCGACCGCCCGACAAATACCGCATCGGCCCCGAGCGCCAGCGCCTTGATCACATCAGTACCGCGGCGCATTCCGCCATCGACCAAGATCGTGAGCCGATCCCCTACCGCTTCCCGCACTGCCGGAAGCAGATCGAGCGGAGCCACCGCCCAATCGAGCTGCCGTCCGCCATGGTTCGAGATCGCGACCGCATCGGCGCCCATCTCGGCCGCGCGCACGCAATCCTCGACCGTCAGCAGGCCCTTGATGATCAGCTTGCGCGGCCAGCTCTCGCGGATCCGGGCCACGGTATCCCAGGTGAGCGCCCGGTCCATCTGCGAGCGGATCCAATGCGCGCTATCGAAGAAACTGCGCTTGTCTTTGGGCACGAACTCGATGACGTTCTCGAACTTCGGCATGCCATGGGTCAAAATTCCGGCGGTGAGCCAACGGGGATGCATCAACGCATCAAATCGCGCGCTCCAGCTCAGCGAGGTCGGGCCCGCCATTGTCCGCTTGTGCCATTCCCGATTGCCGTATATCTGCGCATCGACCGTTACGATCAGTGCCTCACAGCCGTTGTCCCGCGCTCTCGAAACCAATGCGTTGCGCACCTCGGTCGGCCCGAATACGTAGAGCTGCCACCAATACCGCAGGCCCGGCACTCGAGCGACGCGCGACATCCCGTCGTTCGACATCGTGCTCTGAGCAAAGGGCACCCCCGCCTCTGCCGCGGCCTCGGCCAGACGCAGATCGGCATGCGGCCAGAACAGCTGGTTCAGGCCTGTCGGCGCCACCGCGACCGGGATTGCCGCCTTCTGGCCGAACAGCATGGTCGAGATATCGCGATGCGACACATCGACGAGCGATCGGTGAAGGAAGCGCCACTCCGCCAGCGCCGCAATGTTGCGGGCCAGCGCCGCCTCGTCTTCGCCCCCGGCTTCGAGATATTCGATCACGAAACCGGGCAGTCGCCGGTGCGCCATCGCCCGCAGATCCTCGACCGTGACCGCATGGTCGAGATTGGCGCCGGCGTAAAAACGGCGCTGCGGGGTTTCGGCCAGCACGGCAGGCGAAGCCCAGGCCAAAGTCCTGTCGGCGGGCGCAAAACTCGGAGGCACCCTCGAACCGCCGTTAGGTCCCTGCCTGCGCGCCAGCGCCAGCGCGCCGACAGCTAGCCCCAGAGCGGCCAGAGTGGCGCCGCGCCAGGCGGTCTTCTCCCACCCTTCACCTGTCGGTAGCTGCCCCGCTGCCCCAGCGATCGCCGGCGGCTTGGTCCGCAAATTTTCGATCTGGTCCATCACGAGGTCCTCACAGCTCGCCGCGCCGCGCCAGCTCGCGGATGCGGTCGCCAATGCGCCAGGCGAGCGCCTGGATCGTCAACGACGGATTGACGCCCGCAACCGTTGGAAAGAGCGAGCCGTCGCAGATCCATAGATTGGGAATGTCCCAGCAGCGTCCGTCGGCATTGGTGACGCACTCGTTTGGATTGGTGCCCATCCGGCAGGTGCCGCCGAGATGGGCGGTGTCCTCAGCGGACCAGATGTCCTTGCCGCCGGCTGCCTCCAACGCTGCGGACATGAAGCGTATCGAATGCTGGTACAGCTTTCTGTCCTCTTCGCCATACGAGAACGTGATGCGGGGGATGCGCAGACCGTATTCGTCGGTTTCGTCGGCCAGCTCGACCCGGTTCTTTTCCTGCGGCAATACTTCGCCAACGATTTTGAGCCCGGCTTGATGGTTGTATTTCGCCATCTCGTTGCGCAATTCCATTCCCCACACACCGCGCTGTCCCGTGATCGTATCGGCATATTCGATTGGCAAAGGGCCCTGGCTCATATAGGCGTACCCGCCCGGGAAATCCTTGCCGGTATCGGTGTAGTTCCAATGCTCGGTAATCGCCAATGACGGCGGCGCCTTGTACCAGCGGATCTCTTCGTCGAAAGTCCCGTAAACGGCGTGGTTCGATTGAACCATGAAGAACCTTCCGACCATGCCGCTGCTATTGGCGAGCCCGTCGGGAAACTGAGGGCAGGCGGAATTGAGCAGCAAACGCGGGGTCTCGATTGCGTAGCCGGCGACGACGACATTCTTTGCGCGCTGCCGGCGCCACTGGCCCTCGCGATGGTATTCGAGGCCCGTGACCTTACCGTGCTGCCCGACCTCGATGCGGCCGACCATCGCCAGATCACGGATCTCGGCCCCGGCGTTGATCGCCCACGGGATCCAGGTGATGAGCGCGCTCTGCTTGGCGTTGGTCGAACAGCCGAATTTGCAGAACCCGCGATAGACGCAAGGATGCGACTTGCCGCGCGGCGCGGAGACGGTGGCCAGCGGCGTCATAGCCCATTTGACGCCGAGTGCTTCGCAGCCGCGCGCCAACACGAGCCCGGCCGCATTTATCTCATGCTGACGGTAGGGATAGCGCCCCCGCGGCGGACCCCACGGATAATTCACCGGCCCGGAGATCTTCAGCGCGTCTTCGGTCAGATCGTAGTAACGCCACATCTCCTCCGGCTCGATTGGCCAGTCGACGGCGTAGCCGAGCCGCGAGCGGGCCTTGAAGCGCTCTGGTCGAAAGCGCAACGACACCATCTGGAAATGCACGGTGCTGCCGCCCACAGATTGGCCGCTGTTGTTGTCGCCAAGCTGGACCGGATCCTCGCCACCGGTGATGCGCTCGCCGAGCCAGAAGAGCTTTTTCTGCTCGTATTCGTCGGAGGCGAAATCTTCGAGCGGCCGCCAATAAGGACCGGCATCGAAGGCCACGACCGAAAACCCGGCCTCGGCGAGCTTGCAGGCGAGTGTGCCGCCCCCGGCGCCGGTGCCGACGATCGCAAAATCGATCTCGTCCTCGTCGCGATAACAGCGCATCGGGATCCAGCCGCCCGGGCGAAACACGTCAGGCGCTCGCCCGTCCTTTGCCCGCGGGCTATCCGTCATCGCGCTCTTCCGCTTCCCAGGGGTCGCGCCGGTCGAAGCCGAGCCGCACATAGCCACGCGGCGAGGCCGGGCCGCCAAAACCGATTTCGCTCCAGGCCGCCGGGTGCGCGTAATAGATGCTGACGGCGGTGCGCAGCAGCAGGCTCGAAAAAAACTGCTTGGCCGGTAGACCCTGCCAGGCGCCACTGCGGATGTCGTTGTGCTGGATCGCGCGCAGCACCGCATCTTGCTGATTGTCCGGCAGCTCTCGGAAACTCCCGCCCCAACGAGCGCGGGCTTCCTCGTCGATGGCTTTGATGCCCTGCCGCCACGCCTTGCGCATCGGCGGCAACCCTTCATAACGATAGCCGTCGCCCTGGTTTTTATGCAATTTCTCGTCAATGAACGGGACGATTGGCACAGAGCGATTAGCGCGATCGGGTTGCGGGATCAGGCGATCGCACACAGCGGCCAATATCGCCCACTCGGTCTCGCTCAAAAAACGCCGGTCCGGCACTTCCTCGAGCCGCTTCTTGACGACGGCCCGTGTCTGGTCGTTCCAGGACGGTAAATCCCATTTGTCCAGAACATCGTAGGTCGGGAAGCGATGGTGAAACACCTCGCTCATAGTGCTTCCATCAGTTTGACTGCGCCGAGCCCGGCCAACGCAACGCCGCTGAATGACGGCGGGGCCGGCAATGGCGGCCCGTTCAGCAAATTCTGGCTCCAGTTGTAAAAGCCGCCCATGTTTCGGGAGACGCCGTAGGCATGAAACCCAGCGCCAGCGATTCCCATTGCCGCGGTCGCCTGCAGCATCGGTTTGGCCCACCCAGTGTAACGACGGTTTATTGCGGCCAGCCCCATTGCGACGGCGGTCATCGGGGGCAACGTTACTGGCAAAAACATGAACGGGTTGTGGAAAGCGCCGCGAAAATGGAGCAGTGCCGCTTCCGCGACTGTGCCGACCAGCCCCGCTGCCGTGCCCCAGGCCAGAAGCGGCCCGGCGGGCAGTCCGAGAAGGCGTCCCGGTTGTTTTTGCTCGCCCTCCAGAACCAGGCGCGAAGCGGCGAGCCCGGCCAATCCGGCGAGCGTCATCGCGATAGGCGCCCCGAGCGGCGCGGCGTAGAACATGTTCAGGAGATCGAAGCCCCCCTCTCGTTTGCCGACATTGTAGAGGTGAAACCCGAAGCCGCCGAGGCCGGTGGCCAGGGCGAGACCGCAAAGCGCCGTTCGTGCGGCCCCGAAATGCGCCGGCGTCAACGTCATGTGCAGGCTGTTGGCGAGCGAGGCGCCCGCGACGATCGGCGGCAGATACATCGCCGGATTGTGATAGGCGCCTCGGTAATGCTCCATTGCGCTGTCGGTCAGCACGCTGAAGGAGAGGATCGCCGCGGCGCCGTTGAGGCATCGCGCCGCTCCGACATGTTCGGGCTCGTCCTGATGGTCCGCCGCCGTCAGGCGGGGGCTTTCGAGGAGGCGATAGACGGTGATTGCCGCCAGCGCCGCGAGACCCGCGCACAATACGCCGGCGCCGAAGCGCCGCATCGGAGCCGCGCTGGGTTGCAGCGGCTGCAAGGGTACGGTCCCGGCCGCGTGCCCCTTAGCCGGCAATACCTGCGCGCCCCCCACCTTGGCTACCTGGTCCTGCACAGTCTTCCCGCATCGTTGACGAGCTGCGTTAAGCCAGGCATCCCCTGCGCTTCACGATCTCCACCAGTCAACGGCTCAAGGGGCGGGGTGTTCCAGGCCTCAGCTCAGGTCGATCGCGTGGCGCTTCAGCAACGCTAGCGGCACAACCTCCAAGGTCGTCTCGTGGGTTGCGGTCAACCGGACCTTGGGGGCTTTGCCGGCTTCGAATGCTTCCTTCCAGCGCTCGGCGCACAGGCACCAGCAATCGCCCGGCTTCAAACCGGGAAAGCCGAATTCCGGCACCGGCGTCGACAAATCGTTGCCGGCTGCCTGCGAGAACGCCAGAAAGCCGGCGTCGACCCTGGTGCACACCGTATGCAGCCCGAAATCCTCGGGTCCGGTGTTGCAGCTGCCGTCGCGGTAAAACCCGGTCATCGGTTTGGTGCAGCATTCGGCGAGCGGCTCTCCGAACACGTTGCGTCCTTCGCTCATTGCTGGTTCCCTATCAGGTTGGCTATGCGGGTGTGCGGTTGGCGCGCTCGTCGAGGCGCGTCTCGATCGCGTCCCATATCTTCGGTGCGATCTCGATGCCATCGAGCCGCGCGATCTCCTGGATGCCGGTCGGGGAGGTGACGTTGATCTCCGTCAGCCAATCGCCGATCACGTCGATCCCGACAAAAACCAGCCCCTGAGCGCGCAATGTCGGTCCGATCGCCGCGCAGATTTCGCGGTCGCGCGTGGTCAGCTCGGTCTTGACCGGGCGGGCGCCGACATGGAGGTTGGCGCGTGCCTCGCCTTCCGGCGGCACGCGCAGCACCGCGCCCATCGCTTCGCCTTCGACGAGGATGATGCGTTTGTCGCCCTGCCGCACTTCCGGGATATAACGCTGCACCATGACAGGCTCGCGATGGATCAACTCGTAGATTTCCAACAGCGCCGTCAGGTTTTCGTCGCCCGGCCGGAGCCGGAACACGCCGGCGCCGGCATTGCCGAACAGCGGCTTCAAAATGATGTCGCCATGCTCTCTCCAGAATGCGCGGATCGCGTCGCGATCCCGGGTCAGCAGGGTGGGTGGCATCAGCTCCTTGAAGCGCAGGACAAAAAGTTTCTCCGGAGCGTTGCGCACCGCGGCGGGGTTATTGACGACGAGCGGCCCGTTTTCCGGCAACAACTCGAGCAGATGCGTCGCGCTGATATAGGCCATGTCGAAGGGCGGATCCTGGCGCATCAGGATGACATCGACACCGGCAAGGTCGAGCTCCTCGAACGAGCCGAAGCGGTGGTGGTTGCCCTGTCTCCGCGTCACTTCGAGCGGCCGCGCGTGGGCGTAAAGCCGCCCGTCGTGAAGCGTCAAGGCGTCGGGCAGATAATGGAACAGGGCATGCCCTCGAACTTGCCCTTCGAGGGCCAGAGCAAAGGTCGAATCCGCATCGATGTTGATCGTATCGATCGGATCCATCTGGATTGCGACGGCGAGAGCCATGCCGACCTCCTACAAACTCGCCCTTGGGGGCGGAGAGGGTCGGGGTGAGGTGGGGGCCTCTCCCCTAACTCCAAGCCACGGCGAGACCCGCCTCCCCCTCCCCCTCGCTCACGCGACGGGTCCCCTCCCTCGCCCCCCTGAAGGGCGCAGAGGGCAAAATTGCAGGGGAGGGGACGGGCGCTTCAATTCAACTTCGACCGCAGCTGCTGCAGCAGCGCCGCGGCCTGATGCCGCGCCGTGCCGTCTGGGGTGCGCAGGACGACCTGCTCGAGCGCGGCGGCGGCCGAACGCATGTTGCCGACCCGAGCGTGCAATAGTCCCGCCTCGCGCCACAGATCGGCGAGGTCGGGAGCCAGCATCAGCATGGTCTCGGCCACCATGACCGCCCGCTCGTAATGCTCCGCCTGAATGAGGCGCACCTTCAGGTTATTCTGCAGGCGCAGCAGCACGTCACGGTCCGATACCGGAGTGTAGTGCTCGGTCTGAAGCTCGCTGTCGAGACCGGCGGTCGCCTTCAACAGCTCGCGCAATTCGGCTGCGGTGCAGATCCGGCCGCCGTGGAACGGGTCGAGGATCAGCCGCTCGGGACCGTCCGATAGGCGGACAAGAAAATGCCCGGGAAAGGCGAGCCCGACGGTCTCCCAGCCCTGGGCGCGACCGGCGTCCATGTAGAGAATGCCGAGCGCGACCGGCAGGCCCTTCCGGCGGTCGACGACCCGCATCAGGTTCGCGTTCCGTAGGTCGTCATAGGTCAGCGCATCGCCGGAATACCCGTACTTCAGAAGAATGATCTCGTTGAGAGCGCGGGCTCGCTCGGCGACATCGCCGGCCGCCCCGGGATGGCGGCCGACATCGCGCGCGAGCAGCTGCAGATGCTCGCGGTAATGCGCCGGGCCGACTCGCGGGCGTTCGAACGAGGCGAGCGCCAGGGCCGCTTCGGCGATCGGCAGGATGCGTTCGCCAGAAGCGCCGAGCTCGCGCAGAAAATTTGCGCAAGTCTCTGGATCGTATAGCTCCGGCGGCCGGATCATTCTTCCCTTATATCAGAGTTTCTGCACCTCGACAGCGGCCGCCGGCGCGGCGCCAGGGGCCGCGTCGGGCATCTGCGCGCTGGCGGGTGGCGGCGGCGCTCCCGGCTGGGCGGCGACGGGCTCGCCGGGCCGGATCTCGACGTAAGAGACCACCCGCTTCACGTTGGGAACGTTCCGCGCCGCCTCGGTGACGCGGTCGAGCTCCGCCTGGGTGCGGGCCGAACCGATCAGGTAGACCGATCCGTTCACCGTATCGATCGTGTAGTTGTCTGAGCGGACCTGGCTGGCAAAAACCAGGTTCGAGCGGATCTGCGACGAGATCCAGGTGTCCGTGACGCTCGCCCAGGCGCCTTCGCCCGGCGCCACCTCGATCTCGTTATAGATCGAGCGAACCCCCGGGATCTGGCTTGCGACCTGCGCCGCTTGAGCCTTCAGCTCGGGGCTCGGCGTCATGCCGGTCAACAGAGTGCGCCCCCCATAGACGCTGATGGTGAAATCGCGTTGCATCAGCGGGTTCACCTGCAGCCATGCGTTCTGGATGTTGGTCTTGATCGTCAGATCATCGAATGCGCCGGTGACACCGCGTTCCTGGTTCGCCTTGTAGCCCGCCCCGCCGGCGGCGGCGAGCCCGCCGACGATCGCTACGGGGCAACCGCCCAGCGCAACCGGCAGAGCAAGCGTGATGACGACGTAAAGAACGGCTCGTAATTTGGACATTGCTGGATCCCCCGCAGATATTCCCCATGGGCATTGTCTGACAAAAGGAGCACCGCATCCAATACCGGCGGGGCGCGCACGGTTAGGGGCTCGAAGCGGCGCTCGCCGCTTCGCTAATCGGCTCGCCAGGCGCTGGGCCAATGCCGGGGTACGCGGAGTGGGGCTACCAGCATCAGGTCGAATCGCAGCTCGAGCCAGGCGAGATCGGGGCGCGACAGCAGGAAGGCCTCTGCGGCGCGGGCGATGCGCCGCCGCTGCCGCGGCGACAGCGCCGATGCCGCCGCGCCGAGATGGTTTCGCGATTTGACTTCGATGATCGCGAGCACGCGGCGGCGCCGCGCCAGGATGTCGATCTCGCCCGAAGGGCAACGCCAGCCGCGGGCGAGGATATGCCATCCCCGCAGCCGCAAATGCCACAGGCACAGCCATTCGGCGAACCGCCCGCGGCGTTGCGCCCGCTGCCGCCGCTGCATAGGCGTCTGCCGTGCCGGTCTCATTCCTCCCCGTCGCGCATCGCCAAGGCGCGCCGATAGAGTCTCCCGCGCGGCGATTCCGGTTTCGGCCGCGAGTTTTGCCGCCGCCTCGCGCACGCCGAGTTCGGCGAGCGCCGTCCGCAGCCGCGCGTCGACCTCGGGCTGGTCCGGCTCCTGGTGTTCGGGCGGGCCGACGACGATGACGGCCTCACCGCGCGGCGCCCCCGCGAGACGGTAATGTGCGGCAAGATCGACCAATCGCCCGCGTCGTACTTCCTCGTGCAATTTGGTCAGCTCGCGCGCAACCGCGGCCTCCCGGTTGCCGAGCACCTCGGCCATGTCGGCGAGCGATTCGGCGAGCCGTGGAGTGGTCTCATAAAACACCAGAGTGGCCTCGACCGCGGCCCAGCGCGTCAGTGCGCGCCGCCGCGCCGCCTGCCGCGGCGGCAGAAAGCCGGCGAACAAGAAGACGTCCGGCGACAGCCCCGAAAGGATCAGCGCGGTCACCGCCGCGTTGGGACCCGGAACGGCGGTGACCGGCAGATCTTCGGCAAGCGCCGCGCGCACGAGCTTGTAACCGGGATCGGAAACGAGCGGGGTGCCGGCGTCCGACACCAGCGCCACACGCTCGCCGCGCCGCAGCGCCGTCAGAACGATGGGTCGCACCTGCTCGGCATTGTGGTCGTGATAGGCCACGAGCGATGTCGAGATCCCGTACCTTGCCAGCAGCTTTCCGGTGACCCGGGTGTCTTCGCAGAAGATGCGGTCGGCGCCGTGCAATGCCGCCAGAGCGCGCAGGCTGATATCTCCCAGATTGCCGATCGGGGTTGCGACGAGGTAGAGTCCCGGCGCCAGCTCCGTTTGAGGGACAGCTCGCGCCGATTGCGCCCCGGCCGCCACGTCAGAAGCCGGCGGCGCCCTCGGGTCGGGTTTACTTGCCTCCGGACGGCGGTTAGGGTGCCGGCTCCCGCCCTCCTTCTTGCCGGAGCCCGCTCTTGCCGCGCCCGTCGCTTTCGCGGTTCGCCTCACCCTTTGCCGTCCTCGCTGTGGCCGCGCTCGCCTGTTGCGCTCCGACGATGGTATCGGCGCCGATCGCCCGCCCGCAACCGCCCTATTACGGTTACGGCCGGGTTCCGCCCACAATTTCCGGCCGGCCCCCCGTCGGCGCCGACCACGGCCGCCGCGCGGGACCCGCGAAGGTGGCGCTGCTCGTGCCTTTGTCGGGCGCCAATGCCGAGCTCGGTAAGGCGATCCTCGACGCGGCGCAGTTGGCACTGTTTAAGACCGGCGGCGACCGGCTGATCCTGGTTCCGCGTGATACCGGCGGGAATGCGGCGGGCGCCGCCGGCGCCGCACGCGCGGTCGTCGGCGACGGAGCGCGGCTGATCCTGGGGCCACTGCTCGCCCCCGAAGTCGAGGCGGTAAAGCCGGTTGCCCAAGAGGCGCCACGTAAACGTCATCGCCTTCTCGACGGTAACCAGCCTCGCCGGCGGCAATGTTTATTTGATGGGCTTCCTGCCGCGGCAGGAGGTCGTGCGCGAGGTCAGCTATGCGCGCGAACGCGGGCTCGCCCGTTTCGCCGCGCTCGCGCCCAACTCGCCTTACGGGCATCTGATGGCCGACGCCCTGCGGGAAGCCGCAACGGGGACGGGCGGCAACGTGACAAAGGTCGAATACTTCGACCCGCGGGCAGGCGACGTCTCGCCTGCAATCCAGCGCCTGCTGCCCGGCGGCGGTGCCGAGGGCAGCGCCCGAGCCGGCTCCCATATCGCCGCCGGTTGCCTCCTTCGACGCGTTGCTGCTGCCGGAAGGCGGCGCCCAGCTCGAGGCAGATCGCCGCTCAGGTCAGGGCTGCGGGCGGCAATGCCAAGCCCGTGCAGTTGCTCGGCAGCGGGCTGTGGGACACCCCAGACATCGGCGGCGATCCGGCGCTCGTAGGCGGCTGGTTCGCCTCGTCTCCCCCCGAAGCCCGGCAGGAATTCGAGCGCCGGTTCAACGCCACCTATGGCCACAACCCGCCGCGTCTGGCTTCGCTCGGCTTCGATGCGGCGGCGCTTGCCGCGGTGCTCGCAGGCGGCCAAGCCGGCGAGCCGTTTTCGCAGCAGGCGATCCTCAACCCGAGCGGGTTCACCGGCGTCGACGGGTTGTTTCGTTTCACGCCGCAGTGGTCTCGTGCAGCGCGGCCTCGCGGTGCTCGAAGTCGTGCCCCAAGGCACAACCGTCGTCAGCCCCGCGCCGCAGAGCTTTCAGGATGTTGGTTACTGAGTTTCGTTTAGGAGAGAAGAGCGCCAAGCACTGCGTTGAGGCACTGGCGGCCGGCGGCTGTGGCGGCAAGGCGCTCGGTGTCGAGGGTCAGAAACCCGCCTTCGATCAGCAGCGCGAGATTGCGGCCGAGGACAGGTCCTCGGCATCGCGGCCCGAGATCTGTTCAAGCCGCTGCACGCGATACGCCCTCGACGAGGCGCAGGCCCATCATCAGCATTTCCTCGACCGCGGTCTCGCGGTCGATCGGCGCGATCTCCTCGATTCCGGTTCCCTTGGCTTCCGCGGCCGCGAGCCATTTCTCGGGCAGCCGGTATTGCCGGGTCGCAAATTTGGCGCCGGCTCGGGTCAGCCGGCCATGGGCGCCGGGACCGACCCCGACATAGTCCTCGTAGCGCCAATAGGCGAGGTTGTGCCGGCATTCGGCGCCGGGTCGGGCATGGTTGGAGATTTCGTAGGCGGGCAGTCCGGCAGCGGCGAGCCGGTCCTGCGTCATCTCGAACAGCACGGCCGTGCTGTCTTCTTCCGGCAGGGCGAGTTCGCCACGCCGCGCGAGCGTTGCAAAGGCAGTACCGGGCTCGATCGTCAGCTGATAAAGCGAGAGGTGTTCGCCCGCGAGGGTCAGGGCTTCGTCGATCTCGCTGCGCCAGACCGCAAGGCTCTGGCCGGGGCGGGCGTATATCAGATCGAACGAGAACCGCGGAAAGATCTCGCGAGCATGCTCGATCGCGGCGATCGCCTCCTCTCGGTCATGGGCGCGGCCCAACAGGCGCAAGGCAGCCGGGTCGAGCGCCTGAACTCCGAGCGACAACCGGTTGACCCCAGCCGCCGCAAGGGCCTGGAAACGATCGGCTTCGGCAGAATTGGGGTTGGCTTCGAGGGTGATTTCGACATCGGGCATAACCGCCCAATGCGACCGCACGCCATCGAGTAGCTCCGCGACGGCTGCGGAGGGCATCAGCGACGGTGTGCCGCCGCCGAAAAACACCGAGCCTACTGCGCGTCCCGCGGTCAGCTCGGCTTGGCGCTCGAGATCGCGCATCAGCGCCCGCGTCCAGCGCGCCGCATCGACGCTGTCGCGGACATGGCTGTTGAAGTCGCAATACGGGCATTTCGACCGGCAGAACGGCCAGTGGATGTAGACGGCGAGCGGCTCAGTTCCCACTGAAATAGCGCTCGACGAGCTTGGCGAAGGCGCGGGCGCGGTGGCTGATGCGGTGCTTCTCGACCGGGTCGATTTCGCCGAAGGTCAAAGTTGCGCCTTGGGGGATGAACATCGGATCGTAGCCGAAACCTAGATCGCCGCGCGGCGGCCAGGTGAGAGTGCCTTCGACCTCGCCGCGAAACAGCTCGGTGTTGCCGCCCGGCCAGGCGAGGGCGAGGACCGCAACAAATCTGGCGCTGCGGTCGTTGTCACCGAGCTCGCGGTGGACCCGCTCCATCGCGACCCGGAAATCTTTGGCCGGGCCGGCCCAGCGGGCGGAGTAGATCCCCGGAGCGCCGTCGAGCGCCGCGGACGACGAGGCCGGAATCATCGGCGAGCGCCGGCAGCCCGCTCGCCTCCGCCGCGGCATTGGCCTTCAGTTCCGCATTGGCCTCGAAGCTCTTGCCGGTTTCCTCTGGTTCGGGGAGGCCGAGCGAGCCCGCGGCAATCGTTTCGACACCGAACGGCGCCAGCAGCGCCGCGATCTCCTCGACTTTGCCCGGGTTGTGGCTGGCGATGACCAGCCGGTCACCGGCGAATGGCTGGTGCATCGCGTCAGGAAAGCCCGAGCGCCGCCCGCTGGCATCGGGTCAAGTCCGCAATCCCTTGCCGCGCGAGCCGCAACATCTCCGCGAAGAGGGGCTCGTCGAACGGTGCGCCCTCAGCAGTCGCCTGGATCTCGACAATCCCACCCATCCCGGTCAGCACGAAGTTGGCGTCGGTCATCGCTTGCGAATCCTCGGCATAGTCGAGATCGAGCACGGCGATATCGGCCACGACACCGCAGGAGACCGCGGCGACATTGTCGCGCAATGGCAGCGCCTTCAACAAGCCCGCCGAAAGCAACCGCTGAAACGCCAGATGGAGCGCCACATAGCTGCCGGTGACCGCAGCTGTACGGGTGCCTCCGTCCGCCTGCAATACATCGCAGTCGATCTTGATCTGGCGCTCGCCGAGCTGCCCGAGATCGGTCACCGCCCGCAGGCTGCGGCCGATCAACCGCTGAATTTCCTGCGTGCGGCCGCTCTGCCGGCCGCGGGCCGCCTCGCGGTCGGTGCGCGTCGCCGTCGATCGCGGCAGCATCCCGTATTCCGCGGTAACCCATCCCTTGCCGGTATTGCGCAGAAAGGGCGGCACCCGCTCTTCTACCGAGGCGGTGCACAGCACATGCGTGTCGCCGAATTTCGCGAGGCACGAGCCTTCGGCATATTTGGCGATACCGGGCTCGAGGCTGACCGGTCGCATCGCATCGCGGGCGCGTCCCGAAGGTCGGCTCACGCCTGGCCCCCGGCAAAGGCTTCCCAGCCGCGCCGGCGCAACTCACAGGCAGGACAATCCCCGCAGCCATAGCCCCAGGGATGGCGGTGGGTCCGGTCGCCGAGATAACAGCTGTGAGTTTCCTCGAGGATCAGCTCGACGAGCGCATCGCCGCCGAGCGCGCGCGCCAATGCCCAGGTCGCCGCCTTGTCGCGCCACATCAGCGGTGTGTGAATGACGAAACGATGATCCATGCCGAGCGACAATGTCGCCTGCAGCGCCTTCAAAGTGTCGTCGCGGCAATCGGGGTAGCCCGAGTAGTCGGTCTCGCACATACCGCCGACGAGATGCCGCGCGCCGCGGCGATACCCGACAGCGGCGGCAAAGGTGAAGAACAGCAGGTTGCGGCCGGGGACAAAGGTGTTCGGCAATCCGCTTTGCGCGAAGGCGATCTTCGTGTCGCCGGTCAGCGCCGTATCGCTGATCTCGCCGAGGACGCCCAGATCGACTATGTGGTCGTCCCCGAGCTTGGCGTTCCAATCGGGGAATTCGCGACGCAAGCGCTCGATCACCGGGGCGCGGCACTCCAGTTCGACCCGGTGGCGCTGGCGGTAATCGAAACCGATCGTCTCGATCGCGGCAAAGCGGCTCAGCGCCCAGGTGAGGCAGGTGGTCGAATCCTGTCCCCCGGAGAATAGAACGAGCGCCCGTTCCGGGCGTGTGTCGATCAGGTTTTGCTGGGCCACCCGACACGAGATAGCGTGTCGGGCGGCCCCTATCAACACGCCGCTCAGCGGCGGGTCATCGTGGCCAGCAAATAACCCATCGCGAAAGCGACCGCGAGGCTGATCATCGGGTTCTGCGCGACCTATCACACGGTCCCGACGGCCTGCTCGCCTTGCGCTTACCAAGACCGGCGCAGTCCGCGGCCTGCGGTGCTATAATTGAAGCCCATCCGGCCCGGAGGTGTCATGAACGCCAATCCCTATCTCATGCTCGGCGTGCGGCCGTTCATCAATTGCTGCAGCGTGCGCACGATGCACGGCGGCAGCCTGATGCTGCCGCAGGTCCGCGAGGCGATGGCCGAGGCGTCGCGCGCATTTCGTCAATCTCGACGAATTGATGGAGGCGGCGGGACGGCGCCTGGCGGAGCTGACCGGCGCCGAATGGGGCATCGTCACCTGCGGCAGCGCCGCGGCCGTGGCGCTCGGGACGGCGGCCTGCGTCGCCGGCAACGACCCGGTCAAGATGCTGCGCCTGCCTTTCACCGAGGGAATGGTCAACCGAGTCGTGATCCCGAAGACGCAGCGCTTCTCCTATGACCAGGCGGTGCGGATGACGGGCTGCCATCTCGTCGAAATCGAGACCCGCGAGGATCTCGACCGGGTGCTCGCCGAGCCGGTAGCGATGGTCGTGGTGCTCGGCAAGCTGGAGCATCTCGGCAGCTTGCGGCTCGAGGAGATCGCCGCGGTGGCCAAGCCGCTCGGCATCCCGATCATGGTCGACGCCGCCTCCGAGCACCTCGAGCGGCCAAGCCCGTGGCTCCTCCGCGGCGCCGATCTCGTGGTCTACAGCGGCGGCAAGTTTCTGCGCGGCCCGCAGACCAGCGGTCTGCTGCTCGGTTCGAAGCAATTGGTGCAGGCGGCCTGGTCCAACGCCTCGCCGCACCAGGCGCTGGGCCGCCCGATGAAAGTATCGAAGGAGGACATCATCGGCGTGCTGACCGCGGTCGAGCATTGGTTCGAGGAGCGCGACCACGAAGCCGAGCGGCAGCAATGGTACGATGATCTGGAGGTCATCGGCGAGCGGCTCGGCGACGTGCACGGCGCCGCTCTGGAGCTCATCGAGCCCGCCGGGGTCGACCGGGTGCCGCGGCTGCGCGTCTCCTGGGACCGCTGGCAATACCCGCTCGACGGGCTGGCGCTGCGGCAGCGGGTGCTCGACGGCGAGCCGCGCATCATGCTCGACGACAATTCGGCGACCGAAAACTCGATCGCGATCGACCCGTTCCAATTGCAGCCCGGCGAGGCGGCGCAGGTCGGCGACGCGATCGCGTCGGCGCTGCGCGATGCCTGCCGGCACGCGCCGGCGCCGGCCCGGCCGCCCGAGAGCGATATCGCCGGCGACTGGGAATTGCGCGTCGACTTCCTGCAGGGCTCGCGCGTCCACCGGCTCAACCTCGAACAGCGCGGTCCCGAACTCGCCGGCCATCAGCATTCGACCCATTTCGAGGGCCCGGTCAGCGGCTGGCTGAACGGCGATCAAATCCAGCTCTCGTTCACGTCACGCTACGAAGGCAGCACGATCTGCTACTTCTTCGACGGCGAGATCCGCGACGGCGGCATGAGCGGCACCGCAATGCTCGGCGCCGCCAGCGACCAGAACCACGGCATCGTCAACCGCAGCCAGTTCGGCACTGGCCGCTGGCAGGCGTGCCGCTTGAGGTAAACCAAGAGGGAAGTCGCCCTCAGACGAGAAATGAAACGCCGCGAATTCATCGCTCTATTCGGCGTGGCGGGCGCCGTGTGGCCGCTCCCCGCTAGAGCGCAACAAGGGGAGAAAGTCTACAAAATAGGCGTTCTCAGCGCGGGCTCGTCGGAACCCGGGGGGAAATCCATTGTGATTGCGGCACTCCGCGAGCTGGGATACGTCGAAGGCAAAAATCTCACATTCGAGCGCAGGTTTGCGGAGGACAGGCTCGACCGACTGCCCAAGCTCGCGGCGGAGCTGGTGAGCCTCAAGGTGGACGTGATCATGGCGGCGGGGACGTTGGCGCCGCTTGCCGCCAAATGGGCCAGCTCGACGATTCCGATCGTCATGATGGACGCCGGCGACCCGGTAGGAAGCGGGCTCGTCGCGAGCTTGGCGCAGCCCGGCGGCAACGTCACCGGGATGAGCCTCATGGCACCCGACCTCGGCGGAAAGCGGCTGGAACTGCTCAAGGAGCTTCTCCCCGGAATTTCTCGCGTTGCCGTCCTCTGGAATGCGGCCAATCCCTATTCCGCGTTGGTGTTCAAGGAGACGGCGGGCGCGGCCCGAACGCTTGGGGTCGAGCTTCAATCGCTGGAGATACGGGAGCCCCCTGATCTCGACGGCGCGCTCGGAGCCACGGTGGGTCAGCACGCAGATGCGCTGATCGCAGTTGAAGATCCACTCACCGTGGATCTTAGAAAGAAAATTGCGGAATTCGCGGCCGACCACCGATTGCCGGCAATATGCCGGCGTCAGAGTGTTTGCCGATTCCGGAGCCCTCATGTCCTACGGTGCGGATCTTGCGGATATCATTCGGCGCAGCGTGGTTTATGTGGACAAGATCCTCAAAGGCGCGAAACCGTCTGACTTACCTGTCGAGCAGCCGACGAAGTTCGAGCTGGTCATCAACCTTAAGACCGCCAAGGCACTCGGCCTGACAATCCCGCCTTTGCTCCTCGCCCGAGCCGACGAAGTCATCGAATGAGCCGCCGGTAGTACCGGCCAGCCGGGTCGCGTGACCTTCAAAACCACTTCGCCTTGTCGACGAGGTTGCGCAAGGGCTGGCCGGCGAGGAAGCGGCGGCAATTGTCGAGGATGCATCTCGTAGCGGCGCTCGTCGAGATAGGGGCCGTAGCCGGCGGTGTGCGGCGTCAACAGCACGCCCGGCGTGGTCCATAGCGGATGGTCGGCGGGCAGCGGCTCCTGCTCGTAGACGTCGAGGCCGGCGCCGGCGATCTCGCCGGCCCGCAATGCTTCGACGAGGTCGTCAAGCCGGGTGGTCATGCCGCGCCCGATATTGATGAAAAATGCGGTCTTCTTCATCTCCTGAAACCGCGCGCGGTTCATGAAGCCTTCGGTTTCGGGCGTGTGCGGCACAGTGAGGATCACGAAATCGGCGGTCGGCAACAGCGCATCGAGCTCGTCGCCGCGGTGCAGTTCGGCGACGCCCGGCGGTGCTTCGCGGCGGCGCTCATCGACGCCGATTACCCGCATGCCGAATGCGGCGGCGAGCCTTGCGACCTCGCTGCCGATGCCGCCGACGCCGACGACCAGCGCCGTCGCCTCCGGCAGATGGACGACGCCGGCATCCCGCGGCAGCTTCTTCCATTCGCGTTTGAGCTGCTGCGGAATGTAGTGATGCAGCCCGCGCGCAAAGGCCAGCACGAAAGCCATGACATGCGCGCCGATATGGTCGTTGTAGATTTCGCGGAAGTTGGTGATCGCCACCGGATGGGCGATCAGCTCGGGATAGTAATAGCCGGCGGGAGGTGCCGCTTGAGGCGCTTGCAGCCAGCTCAACCGCTGGGCCTGGCGCAACAAATCGGGCGGGATTACGCCGAAGGCGGCGTCGGCATGGGCGATGACTTGGGCTGCATGAGTATGGTTTTCGGCAACCACGACCTTGAGCTCGGGTAGAGCGGCAGCGAGCTGCGCACCCCAGTCGCGAGTCTTGTTCGATTCTGCGGCGGCAGCATCACGAATTCGGTCGGCATCGCACGATTCTCCCGGGATGGCGCTGATTTGGCGCTACGCTAGCACGGACCACCAGGCAAAGGCTCTCGTCTACCAGGGTGCCGACGCTGTAAGTTGTCGCCCGATTGCCCGGGGAGTGGTGGGGGAGTGGGGTGGAGCAGCGGTTGCTGGATAGGATCGTTTGGGTGACCGGTGGCGGCAGCGGCATCGGCGAAGCCGTGGCGCTCACCATGGCCAAGGCAGGCGCCGCGGTCGTGCTGACCGGAAGGCGTCGCGAGCCGCTGGAAGCCGTCGCCCAGCGCATCCGCGCCGAAGGCGGCATCGCGCATGTCGAGCCTGGCGATTTGATCGGACCCGCATGCGGTCACGCGGATCGGCGCCGCTATCGGCGACAAGCTCGGCCGCCTCGATATCCTGGTCAACAACGCCGGGCTCAACATCAATGACCGGCACTGGGACAAGCTGACGCCGGAAACCGCCAAGCTGATGATCGACGGCAATCTCGCTGCCGCGGCGCAATGCGTGACCGTGGCATTGCCGCTAATGCGGGCGCAGCAGGATGGGCTGATCATCCATACCGCCTCGATGGCCGGCCGCTTTATCGGCGGGTTCCCGGGACCGCTTTATACCGCCGCCAAACACGGCGTCGTGGCGATGAGCCATTCGATCAACATGCAGGAATGCGTCAACGGGATCCGCTCTTGCGTCTTCCTGCCCGGCGAGGTGGCGACGCCGATCCTCGACCAGCGGCCGAACCCGGTCGGCCCCGAGGAGCGCGCGCGCATGGTGCAGCCGCAGGATTGCGCCGACCTGATCCTCTACATCGCGCTGTTGCCGAAGCGGCTGACGATGAACGAAGTAATGCTGAGCCCGACCTGGAACCGCGGTTACGTCGCGGCGCTCCGGCAACTCTCCAACCTTTAGTTCCCAACCACCCGAGGTCCAGACAATGGCGACCAGCACCACCGGAACCAACCGAAAGAAGCTGCTGCTGCCAACGACGATGTCGAAGGCCGGCTGGGCGATCGTCGAGGCACGCGACGATGTCGAGGGGGTCTCCTTCGTGCCCGACCGTGCCGAAGGCTGAATTGCACCGTCTGTTGGAAGATGTCGCCGGGGTCGCGCTCGGTGTCCAGCCGTTCAGCGACCCCGAGCTCGACGCTGCGCCCGAGCTCGAAGTCGTCTCGCGCATCGGCGTCGGCTACGACGCGGTCGACGTGCCGGCGCTGACCCGCCGCAAGATCCCGCTGATGATCGGCGGCACCGCCAATTCGGTCAACTGTCGCCGAGGCCGGGGTATTCCTGATCATGTCATTGGCGCGGCGCGGCGCGGCGATGGACAGGCTGGTCAGGGAGGGCCGCTGGCAGGACCGCTACAAGGAGATGCCGGTCGATCTCTACGGCAAGACCGTGCTGATCATCGGCTTCGGCAAGATCGGCACGCGCTCGGCCAAGCGCTTCGCGGCGATGGAGACCCACGTGCTGGTTTACGACCCGTACATGTACTCCGAGACGATCCACGGCATGGGCTACGAGCCGGTGCAGGACCTCGACGCCGCGGTCGCGCGCGCCGATTTCATCACGATCCATTGCCCGAAGACGCCGAGACGACCGGCCTCTTCGACGCCGCGCGGCTCGCGCGAATGAAGCGGACCGCGTTTATCGTCAACACCGCGCGCGGCGGCATCATCGACGAGAAGGCGCTCTACGACGCATTGAAGGCCAACCGCATCGCCGGCGCCGCGCTCGACGTCTTCGACCAGGAGCCGACCCCGCAGGACAACCCGCTCTTGACCCTGCCGAACTTCATTGCCGCGCCGCATGTCGCCGGCGTCACCCGCGAGGCGGTCGACCGCATGGGCGTCGCCGCCGTCGAGAACATCCTCAGCGTCCTCGACGGCAAGCCGGTCCGCGATAACGTCGTCAACAAGGAAGTGCTCGACTAACCAAAGCTGGAAGGAGACCACTCGATGTCGCAAGAACAATCGCCGCGCCTGAGCCATGTCGGGCTCTATGTCAGCGACGTGCCGAAGATGATCGACTTCTACACCCGCGTGCTCGGTTTCGTCGTCAGCGACGGCACGCCCGACGGGCGCATCACCTTCCTCAGCCGCAACCCCAGCGACCACCACCAGGTCGTGCTGGTGCGCGGCCGCAATGGCGATCAGGAGACGCCGATGGTGCAGCAGGTGTCGTTCAACGTCGGCACGCTCGCCAGTGTCCAGCGCGTCTTCCGCAAGGTGCGCGAGGCTAATTGCAAGGTCATCGACCCGCGCTGCCACGGCAATGCCTGGTCGGTCTATTTCAGCGACCCCGAAGGCAACCGCATCGAGATGTTCTGCGACACGCCGTGGTACGTGCCGCAGCCGCTGGGCTTCGAGATCGATCTCGACAAGTCCGAGGACGAACTCTACCGCGAAACCGAGGCCATCTGCCGCGCCAAGCCCGGCTTCAAGCCGATCGAGGAATGGCGCACCGAGATCTCGGCCAAGATCGCGGCGACCATGGACGCCTGAGGTTCGCCGCGGGCCGGACCCGCGCGTTCCGGCGGCCAATACAAATTCAGTCAGGGAGGACACGTCGTGGCCAGTAAAGCGGAAACCACGATCACACTGACCGATGCGCCGGACGACGACGAGAGCGCGGTGATCGCGGACGGGTTGCGCGCCTACAACGAGGCGCAGGCAGGATACTCCGACAGTCGTGCACTCGCCGTCCTCGTCCGCGATCCCGATACCAAGAAGGTCGTCGGCGGCCTACTCGGCCGCACCTCGCTCGGTCTTTTGAGGGTGGAGCGGTTTTTTCTGCCGGAGGATTTGAGGCGCGGCCGACTTGGCAGCCGGATTCTCGCCATGGCAGAGGATGAAGGACGGCGGCGCGGCTGTACCAGGGCGGTATTGTCCACACTCTACTTTCAGGCGCCGGGTTTCTACCAAAAGCAGGGCTGGGAGGTCGCCACCCGGATCGAGTGTGAGCCGCCCGGTCACACGCGCTTCTACATGACCAAGAAGCTGTCGTAATTCATCGGAAGACGCCATGACCGCCGCCGCTTTTGCCCCGCCCGTCCGTGCCAGACCCACATTGACTCGGGTCATCGTCGCCGCCTCATTGGGCAATGCGATCGAATGGTTCGACTTTCTCGTTTACGGCTATTTCGCGGTCACGATCTCTAAAGTGTTCTTTCCGAGCACCAACGAGACAGCGTCCCTGTTGGCGACGCTCGGCACTTTCAGCGTCTCGTTTTTGGTGCGCCCGATCGGCGCAGTCCTGATCGGCGCCTATACCGATCGCGCCGGCCGCAAGGCCGGGCTCACCCTCTCGATCCTGCTGATGGTCATCGGCACGACGATGACGGCGGTGATGCCGGGCTATGCGACGATCGGGCTCGCCGCGCCCATCCTGATCCTGGTTGCTCGATTGTTGCAGGGGTTCTCGGTCGGCGGCGAGTTTGGCAGCGCCGTGACTTTTCTTGCCGAACGAACCGCCTCGCGCAAAGGCTTCGTCGCGAGCTGGCAATGGGCCAGCACCGGGATCACGGGCGCGTTGGCGTCGGGTTTCGGGATTGTGCTGACGAGCGTCTTGTCGCCGGAACAACTCGTCGAATGGGGCTGGCGCGTCCCGTTCCTGTTCGGGATCCTGGTTGGCCCAGTCGGGCTCTATATCCGCCGCCGGCTCGACGAGACGCCGGAATTTGTCGAGATCGAGCCGGCCCGCACTCCAGTGCGCGACGTGCTGCGTGAGCACCCGATCGAGGTTCTCCTGGCGATGGGCGCCTCGGTCGTCTCGAACAGCTCGGCCTACATCATCCTCTACATCCCGACCTATGCGATGAAGCAGCTGCACCTGCCGCAAGCAACGGGCTTTATCGCGACCTTCGTCGGCGCCGTCATTCTCGGTGTCGTTTCGCCGTTCGCCGGACACCTCTCCGACAAATTCGGACGCAGCGGCCTGTTGACGGGAACGGCTTGGCTCTTTTTACTCACCACTTACCCGATTTTTTACGTGATGGTCGCCCATCCCTCGCTCGCGACGGCGATCTTCGCCGCCGGTTGGCTCAGCCTTGTCAAGGCCGGGTATAGCGGGGTGCTGCCATCGCAACTCGCCGAGCTTTTCCCGACCCGGGTCCGCGGGATCGGCGTGTCATTGAGCTTTGCCATCGCCGTGACGATCTTCGGCGGCTTCACGCCCTTTGTTGCGACTGGGCTCATCGCCGTGACCGGGAACAGCCTGTCGCCGAGCTTCTACATAATGTTCACCGCCGCGCTCAGCATCATCGCTCTCGTCTTTGTGCGGCGCCGCCGGTATCCGCGATAAGAGGCACCCTCGCCGCGGCAAAGACATATTGGTGTGTTACTTGCTCACAGTTGCGGCAGTCGCGCTTCAGGCCGCGCCGGGTGGCTGCGGCTGGCTGGCTGTATTTTCGCTGCAGAAACAGCGAGAACGTGCCAGCAGCCAACGGCGCTTGACACCCGTCTGCTTAGCTGGCGGGATCGGTCATCGTCGCGAAACCCGAGGAGGATCACATGGCGCGGCCAAATGGAGTGCGGGAAGCCTGGCAGCAGGGCAGGGCGGTCGTCAATAGCTGGTTGGGGATCCCGAGCAGCTTTTCGGCCGAGGTCATGGCCAGCATGGGATGGGATTCTCTCGTCGTCGACATGCAGCACGGCATGATCGACTACCAGATGATGGTGACGATGCTGCAAGGGATCTCGACCACGAATGTAACGCCATTGGTGCGGGTACCGTGGAACGACCCGGCGCACATCCAAAAAGCGCTCGACGCCGGCGCCTACGGCATCGTCTGCCCGATGATCAACAACCGTGCCGAGGCCGAGAAGTTCGTCGGGTCGTGCCGCTATGCGCCGCTCGGCTACCGCAGCTCTGGGCCGATCCGCGCCTCGCTCTACGGCGGGGCGGATTACCACGCCAAGGCCAACGACATTGTGGTCGCCTTGGGTATGATCGAGACCCAGGAAGCGCTCGACAACCTCGACGCGATCCTGTCGACGCCGGGGCTCGACGCGATCTATGTCGGTCCCTCGGATCTGTCGATCTCGCTTGGCTATGCGCCGGGCGGCGACAAGCCCGACGAATGGATGATGGCGGCGCTGAAGAAGGTGCTCGACGGCTGCAAGCGGCACAAGGTGCAGCCCGGCATCCATTGCGGCGCGCCCTCCTATGCCAAAAAGATGATCGAGATGGGCTTCACCTTCGTCACCGTCGGCGGCGACAACCGCTTCATGACGATGGGCGGCCAGGCGGCGCTGCAGGAGATGCGGTCGGGAGCCGCGGGGTCGGCGCCTAGGTCGAGCAGTCCGTATTAATACGGTCGCAGTCCCGCGTTTAGAAGAGCCGGTCGAGGACTTCGCGGTGGATCTCGACCGGGAAGCGGGAGCGCAACGCGCGAGTGAATTCTTCGGCGAGGTCGACCTGTTGCGCGGTGTCGAGTTCGTGCGACAGGCCCGCCGCCGCGGTCTGCGAAACGTCTTCGGGGCGTTGCACCTCGTCGAGCTGCGCGATGTATGACCCGGTCGTGTCCGAAGCGGTGACGACCTCGCCGGGCTTTGCCGCGAAGAGCTTGCCGACAAGCGGCGGCGCGACCGCAAAGTCGTTCTCGGGATGCCGGGTGAACGGCGGCGAGGTGGTCGCCTTCAGTCCCTTCTCGCCGGCGACGGTCGCCAGACGCGTCCCGGGCGTGACCGCGGCGGCGAGCTCTTCGGCCTCCTTGGCGACGATCTCGCGCCGCCGGTCGGCCTGCCAGGCCGCCACCGCCTTATCCTTCACCTCGTCCAGGGGCTTGACCTGGGACGGGACGACCTTGTCCACGTGCAGCGCGAAGATCGCGCCGTCCGGCGTCTCGGTGACCCGGCTCGTCTGTCCTTGATCGGTCGCAAATGTGAGCTTCAGAACATCGCCGGCGGACACCGGCAGCGCCACTGGCTTGTCCTGGGGATCGTGCCCGCCATTGTCGACCGCCTCGACCGTGGTCGTCTTCAACCCGAATTTTTGGGCGGCGTCGCTGAGCGTCGCGCCGCCCGCCAAGGCGTCGTCGACATTGTTCGCAACCTTGTAGATCCGATCGACCGCCTCCTGCTGGGCGAGATCGGCTTCGAGCTTGGGCTTGGCCTCATCGAAGGTTTGCGTGACCGGCGGCTCGATCTTGAGGACCCGCAAAATGTGCCACCCGAGCGGGCTCTTGACCGGTTCGCTCGGCTTGTTCAAGGGCAATTCGAAAGCGACCTCGCCGAGGGCTTTCGGCATCTCCTCGCGCCTCATCAGGCCGAGATCGATCGTGTCCGGGTCTTGCCCCGCAATCGTCGTTGCGACCTCCCGCCAATCCTTGCCGGTGGCCAGCGCCGCCTCGGCCTCCTTGGCCTTTTCCTCGGAGGGCGCCAGGATCTGTTCCACGTCGCGCCGCTCGGGGATCTGCAACTCGTCCTGCCGCTGATCGTACTCCTCTTTCAGCTTGGCCTCGGGGATCTCGATGCCCTTGGCGAGGTCCGTCGGGCTGAGGCTGACAAGGGTGAACCCCCGGTATTCGGGGGCGCGAAACAGATCCTGATGCTTGTCGTAGAACGCTTTCAGCTCGTCCTCGCTCGGCTGCCCAACATCAGGAGCACCGGCGGCCGGCAGCGCGACGATGTCGGCGGTGCGCTTTTCGTTGCGATACTGGTACAGGAGATCGACGACCGGTTGTGGTGCTGCCGCCCCGGCCGTTACCGCGTGCAGCAGGTCGTTGCGCGGGATGTCATGGCGCAGCAACGCGACGTACTGGTCCTCGGTGAGGTTGTTGGCGGCAAGCACCGAGTTGAACAGGTTGCGGTCGAAACGCCCGTCGGATCCCCTGAAGCTCGGGTTGGCGGTAATCACATTGCGGATCAGATCATCCGAAACGTCGAGCTTCAGATGCGCTGCCTCCTGGTCGATCAGGCTGCGGTCGATCAGCTGGGCAAGCGTTTGATCGACGAGCCCCAGCTGTTTGGCTTGCTGCGCATCGATCGCGCTGCCGAAGCGGGCGCTAAGCTGTTCGAGCGCCCGCCGCAGCGCCGTCTGCAGCTCGTCGGCTTGGATGCTTTGGCCGCCGACCGTCGCGACCACCGTGTCCGTGCCCCGATTTCGAAAAATATCGCCGATACCCCAGATGCCGAAGGTCAGGATCAGGAGCGCGAAGAGCGCCTTGACGACAAAGGATCCCGCTTTCGAGCGGATCGCTTGCAACATGGAGGCAACTAGCCTCTTTCTGTCGGCCCAGGCCGATTGACCCGCCTGAGCGCCGGTGTGATCGTGTCGGCTAGATGATAGGAGCCGGCCAGCGGGGTCGCAACATGGCGATTAAGACAAAGCTCGTCGCGGGCAACTGGAAAATGAACGGATTGCGCCAGGATGGCACGATGCTGGCCCATGCGCTCAAGGAGCGAGCCGGCGCGGCCGCCACCGCGCTCGGCTGCGAACTGCTCGTCTGTCCGCCAGCGACGCTCCTGTCGACCGTGGGCGGCATCCTCGCCGGAAGCGGCATCGCGCTCGGCGGGCAGGATTGCCATGCCGCCTCGAAGGGCGCCTACACGGGCGACATCAGTGCCGAAATGCTGGCCGATATCGGCTGCAATTACGTGATCCTCGGCCATTCCGAGCGGCGCCGGGGCCATGGCGAAACCGATGCTGTGGTTCGCGACAAGATCTCCGCCGCGTGGCGAGCGGGTCTGTCGGCGATTCTGTGCGTCGGGGAGACGCAACGGCAGCGTCAGGCCGGAGAGGCTCACGCAGTCGTGTCGTCACAGCTCGCCGGCTCGATGCCTGACGACGCCACCGCGGTCTCACTCGTCGTCGCCTATGAGCCGGTCTGGGCCATCGGAACCGGACTGACCGCGACGACCGAGGACATAGCAGCAATGCACGCCGAGATTCGCAGCCATATACCGTCCGGCACTCGCATCCTCTACGGCGGCTCAGTAAATCCGAAGAATGCCGATGTGATCCTTTGCCTCCCGGAGGTCGACGGTGCGCTCTGCGGCGGCGCGAGCCTCAACGCCGATGATTTCTGGGCGATTGCGCAGAGTTGCCGGTGAGCTATGCCGGGAGTTCTGGTCAGCGGCATGAAGAGTGAATAGATAGGCCCGATGATCATTCTGCTTTTTGCCGTTCACATCCTGATCGCCATCACTCTCGTCGGCGTCGTCCTGCTGCAAAAGAGCGAGGGGGGCGCGCTCGGCATGGGAGGCGGCGGCATGTCGGGATTTATGACCGGCCGCTCGACATCAAATCTGCTGACCCGGGCGACTGCGATTCTTGCCGCCGCGTTTATGACGACGAGCGTGCTGCTCGTAGTCATGAACAACCGCCAACGCGCGCCGCACTCGATTCTCGAGCAAAGCGCACCCGCGGCTCCGGCCATTCCGGCAGCACCAGAGCCGCCGGCCCCGCCGGCCGAGCCGGCTCAACCCAGCGCGCCCCTCGCGCGCTGACGCCTCGACACCGGGTCTGTTGTTTACCATGTGACGCGCGCCTCCGATGCTATAGACTGGAGTTCCATGACGCGGTTCATCTTTATTACCGGCGGCGTGGTCTCCTCTCTCGGCAAGGGTCTCTCGGCGGCGGCGCTCGGGGCGCTGCTGCAGGCGCGCGGGTTCAAGGTCAGGCTCAGAAAGCTCGACCCCTACCTCAATGTCGATCCGGGTACGATGAGCCCCTACCAGCATGGGGAGGTCTACGTCACCGATGACGGCGCCGAGACCGATCTCGATCTCGGCCATTACGAGCGCTATGTCGGCGTCCCTGCGCGGCGCAGCGATTCGGTCACCACCGGCCGGATCTATTCGACGGTGATCGGCCGCGAACGGCGCGGCGAGTATCTCGGGGCGACGGTGCAGGTGATCCCCCACATCACCGATGCGATCAAGGAGTTCATCCTGGCCGACCTCGGCGGCGAGGATTTCGTTATTTGCGAGATCGGCGGCACGGTCGGCGACATCGAGAGCCTGCCGTTTCTCGAGGCTATTCGGCAACTCGGCAACGAATTGGGACGCGAGCGCGTTCTGTTCGTGCATTTGACTTTGGTGCCGTGGATCGCCTCGGCCGGGGAGCTAAAGACCAAACCGACTCAACATTCTGCGAAGGAGCTGCTCGGCCTCGGGATTCAGCCTGACATCCTGTTGTGCCGCTGCGAGCGGCAGATCCCTCCTGAGGCACGAAAGAAGATCGCCCTTTTCTGTAATCTGCGGGAGAGCCGGGTGATCCCGGCGCTCGATGTCGAGACGATCTATGCCGTCCCCGGCGCCTACCACGCGGAAGGGTTCGACCGCGAGGTGTGCAAGCATTTCGGCCTGGACGCTCCGGAGCCCGACCTCGACCGCTGGCGCGAAATCGTCGATTTGATACACAGGCCGGAGGGGCGGGTAACAATCGCCGTCGTCGGCAAATACATGCATTTGCCGGACAGCTATAAATCGTTAGCGGAGGCGATGACCCATGGCGCGATCGCCAACCATGTTGGGGTCGATCTCGACTGGATCAACTCGGAGGTGTTCGAGACCGAAACCGAGGCGGTCCACAAGCTCGACGGAGTGCACGGCATTTTGGTGCCCGGCGGGTTTGGGGTACGCGGCACTCACGGCATGATCAAAGCCGCGCGTTTTGCGCGCGAACGCCGAGTACCTTATTTCGGCATCTGCTTTGGTATGCACATGGCGATCATCGAGGCGGCGCGCAACCTCGCCGACCTGCCCCGCGCCGGCTCGACCGAATTCGGCCCGTGCCGCCACCCGGTGGTCGGGCTAATGACCGAATGGACGCGCGGCAATACTGTCGAGCGGCGCAATTCGACCGACGATCTCGGCGGCACGATGCGGCTCGGCGCCTACCCGGCGATGCTGTCGCCGGGCAGTCGGGTGGCCGAGATCTACCGCGCCGAGCGGATCAGCGAACGTCATCGTCACCGTTACGAGATTAATGTCGGCTACAAGGAGACCCTGGAAGCCACCGGCTTGCGGTTTTCGGGCATGTCGCCGGACGGCATGCTGCCGGAGATCGTCGAGATCCCGGATCATCCCTGGTATATCGGCGTGCAATTCCACCCGGAACTCAAGTCGAAACCCTTCGAGCCGCACCCGCTGTTCACCTCGTTCATCCGCGCCGCCCTCGATCAGTCACGGCTGGTTTAGAGGAGCCGCGTGAGATGCCTTCCCCGAGTTTTGCCTCTACCCGCGCTTACTTTACCCTCTCCCCCCGCCGGCCGGGGGGAGAGGGCAGGGTGAGGGGGGCCGACCCACCGAGTTCGCGGCGCCCCCCACCTCACCCTCCCAACCCTGCGGGTTGGGAGGGTCCCTCTCCCCCCTGAAGGGCGGAGAGGGGCTTTTCTTCCCGGGATCCTATGACCGGTACTTCGCCGCGGCAGGTCCGTATCGGCGGCCTCACGATCGGCAATGATCTGCCGCTGGTTTTCATCGTGGGACCGAATACTCTGGAATCGCGCGCGCACGCGCTCGAAACGAGTGCGGCGCTAGCCGAAATCGCCGGCAAACTTGGGATCGGATTGGTCTACAAGACCTCGTTCGATAAGGCCAACCGTTCATCCGTGCAGTCGGAGCGCGGTATTGGGTCGAAAGCGGGGTTGCCGATCCTCGCCGAGGTGCGGGAGAAGACTGGGCTGCCGGTGCTGACCGACGTGCACGAACGCGAACAATGCGCGCCGGTAGCGGAGGCTGTCGACATCTTGCAGATCCCGGCTTTTTTGTGCCGCCAGACCGATCTTTTGCTGGCGGCGGGGGAAACTGGAAAGCCGATCAACATCAAAAAAGGTCAGTTCCTGGCGCCGTGGGACATGAAGAACGCCGCCGCAAAGATCGCCTCGACCGGCAACGAGCAGATCCTGCTGTGCGAGCGCGGCACGAGCTTCGGCTACAACACCCTCGTCGTCGATATGCGCGCGCTGCCGATCATGGCGCGGACTGGCTACCCGGTGGTTTTCGACGCGACCCACGCGGTGGCGCAGCCCGGCGGCCTCGGGGACCGGTCGGGCGGTGAGCGCGAATTTGCTCCGGTTCTCGCACGCGCCGCCGCAGCGGTAGGCGTCGCCGCAATGTTTATCGAGACGCACCAAGATCCGGACCGGGCTCCCTGCGAGGGCCCGACAATGGTTGCGCTGCGCGCGTTGCCGACGATCCTCGAAAACTTGACTGCTTTTGACCGTCTCGCCAAGGCGCACCCCTTACGGCGGGGGAGTTGAGGAGCGAAACATGACTGCGATCGACGACATTCATGGACGCGAGATCCTCGACAGCCGGGGCAATCCGACGGTCGAAGTAGAGGTGACCCTCGAGACCGGAGTGATCGGCCGCGCGGCGGTGCCGTCCGGCGCGTCGACCGGCGCGCACGAGGCGATCGAGAAGCGTGACGGCGGGCCTCGCTTCGGCGGCAAGGGGGTCCAGCAAGCCGCGGAAGCGGTGGAGGGTGAGATCTTCGATGCCCTCTCCGGTTTTGACGCTGAGGACCAGCTCGCCATCGACCGCAGGATGATCGAGCTCGACGGCACACCGAACAAGTCCCGGCTGGGCGCCAATGCAATCCTCGGTGTCAGCCTCGCCTGCGCGAAAGCCGCGGCGGCAGAGGCCGGCATTCCGCTCTACCGCTATGTCGGCGGCGTCTTCGCCCGCACCCTGCCGGTGCCGATGATGAACATCATCAACGGCGGTGTTCATGCCGATAACCCGATCGACATCCAGGAATTCATGGTGATGCCGGTCGGAGCGGCCTCGTGCACGGAGGCGATTCGCACGGGCGCGGAAATCTTTCACGCATTGCGCAAGAAACTCGCCGATGCCGGGCACAACACGAATGTCGGGGATGAGGGCGGGTTCGCCCCCAACCTCGCCTCGACCGATGCCGCATTGGGCATGATCATGCAGGCAATCGAGGCCGCCGGGTATCACGCCGGAGACGACGTGGTGCTGGCGCTCGATCCGGCCGCCAGCGAATTCTATCGCGAGGGCGCCTATCATCTCGCCGGAGAGGGCAAGACCCTCGATGCTGCCGGCCTTGTTGCGTATTGGGTCGATCTCGTCCGGCGCTACCCGATCGTGTCGATCGAGGACGGAATGGCCGAGGATGACTGGGACGGCTGGGCTCAGCTGACGCGTGAGCTCGGCGGCTCGGTCCAGCTCGTCGGGGACGATGTGTTCGTCACCAACCCGCAGCGGCTGCGCGACGGAATCGGGCGCGGCGTCGCTAATGCCCTGCTCGTCAAGGTCAACCAGATCGGCACTTTGTCGGAGACGCTCGAAGCCGTCGAGATCGCACAGCGGGCGGGCTGGGGCACGGTTTTTTCGCATCGTTCCGGGGAAACCGAGGATACGACGATCGCCGATTTGGCGGTGGCGACCAATTGCGGTCAGATCAAAACGGGATCGCTGTCGCGCTCGGACCGGCTCGCGAAATACAATCAGCTGATCCGGATCGAAGAGCAGCTCGGAGAATCTCGCATTCTATGCCGGCCGCTCGGTGTTGCGGCGATAGCGCAATCGGGCAAGAACTTCAGCCGCGCCGATCGCTTCAGTTGACGGCTCGGCCCTTCCATGGTCCTCCTGCCGCATGAGCGTATTGCGCGCATTGCGGCGGCGTGTCCATTTGATCATCGGCCCGATCGTTGGGATCGCGCTGACCGGGTATTTTGCATACCATCTGGTCGAGGGCGAGCGCGGGTTTAAAGCGTGGCTGCGCCTCAACCGCGAGATCCGCACGGCGACGGCCAATCTCGATGCTGTTCGCGCGCAGCGTGCGGCCCTGGACCTCAGGGTTTCCAACCTCCGGCCGGAGCATGTCGATCCGGACCTGCTCGACGAACGCATTCGCGCGACCCTGAACCTCGTATCGCCGGACGACATCGTCATCATGCAGCCTGCCGCCGCTCGCTAGCGGGCCTCGGGGATCGTCTCCAGGCGGTCGTTGTCGCGCACCGCCGATCGCCGCTATTCTTTTTCCTACCAAGTATTTGACCCGGTCGAGGTTGCAACGGCGGGGATTTGTCACCATGCTCCGGCAAATTCTCGCGGCTGCGCTCGCGGCGGCTGCGTGGAGGAAGCAAAATGGCAGTCAAGCGCAAATCCGATTCGGTCAAATTCGCCGATCTCGGCGTCTCCTCGCAGGAGTTGCTCCGTTACTATCGCGATATGGTGTTGATCCGGCGCTTCGAGGAGAGAGCTGGACAGATGTACGGCATGGGCCTGATCGGCGGCTTCTGCCATCTGTATATCGGGCAGGAGGCGGTTGTCGTCGGCATGCAGGCGGCGCTCAAGGAAGGCGACACGATCGTCACCTCCTATCGCGACCACGGGCACATGCTGGCTGCCGGAATGGATCCCAAGGGAGTAATGGCCGAGTTGACCGGACGCCGCAGCGGCTATTCGCACGGCAAGGGCGGCTCGATGCACATGTTCAGCCGCGAGAAGAACTTCTTTGGGGGCCACGGCATTGTCGGTGCGCAAGTGCCGATCGGCACCGGTCTCGCCTTCGCTCATCATTACCGCGGGAACGGCCTGATTTCCGTAACCTATCTCGGCGACGGAGCGATCAACCAGGGGCAGGTATACGAGAGCTTCAACATGGCAGCCTTATGGAAGCTGCCGGTGGTCTACGCGATCGAGAACAACCGGTACGGGATGGGGACGTCGATCGACCGCGCCTCGGCCCGCACCGACCTGTTCCATCGCGGCATGGCTTACGGCATCCCGGGCGAGCAGGTCGACGGGATGAACGTGCTGGCGGTTTACGAAGCCGGGCTCGCCGCCGCCGAACACGCGCGGTCGGGTCAGGGACCGATCATCCTGGAGATGATGACCTACCGGTATCGCGGGCATTCGATGTCGGACCCGGCGAAATACCGCACCCGGGATGAAGTCAACAAAATGCGCACTGAGCACGATCCGATCGAGCAGGTGAGGCACCGTTTGCTGGAGGACGGCGCGAACGAGGCGCAGCTCAAGCAAATCGAGGGCGAGATCAGGGATCGGGTGGCGGAAGCGGCGCAGTTCGCCCAGGACAGCCCCGAGCCGGACCCGGCCGAGCTGTGGACGGACGTGCTGGCCGAAGCCTGATTTTCTTGGACAAAGCCATGGCCACCGAAGTCTTGATGCCGGCTCTCTCACCGACGATGACCGAGGGCAAGATCGCCCGTTGGCTGAAGAGTGAGGGAGAGCCCGTCAGGGCCGGCGACGTGCTCGCCGAGATCGAGACGGACAAGGCGACGATGGAGGTCGAGGCGATCGACGAGGGGGTGCTCGCCAAGATCGTGATCCCGGAGGGCACCGAGCACGTTGCGGTCAATACGCCGATCGCGGTGATCGCCGGGAACGGCGAGGAAGCCGGCGCTGCTGAAAAAATCGCTCCGGCCGTTAAGGCGCCTCAGGAAATACCGAAGGCGCCGCGGCCTTCACCGTCGCAGGCGATCTCGGCCGTCGCGCATCGCGCCGTACCGAGCGAGACCGAATACACCGGCAAAACCAAGACTATCACAGTGCGCGAGGCATTGCGCGACGCGATGGTCGAGGAGATGCGGCGCGACGACAAGGTCTTTCTGATCGGCGAGGAGGTCGCCGAGTACCAGGGGGCGTACAAGGTCAGCCAGGGCCTATTGCAGGAGTTCGGGGCGCGCCGCGTCATCGACACTCCGATCACCGAGCAGGGCTTTACCGGGCTCGGCGTCGGCGCCGGCTTCGCTGGCCTCAGGCCGATCGTCGAATTCATGACCTTCAACTTCGCGATGCAGGCGATCGACCAGATCATCAATTCTGCCGGCAAGACCCGCTACATGTCGGGCGGCCAGATGAGCTGCCCGATTGTCTTTCGCGGGCCCAACGGGATCGCCGCGCGTGTCGCCGCCCAGCATTCGCAATGTTATGCGAGCTGGTATGCGCACTGTCCCGGCCTCAAGGTCGTCGCCCCCTATACCGGCGCCGACCACAAGGGGTTGCTGAAGGCGGCGATCCGCGACCCGAACCCGGTTGTCTTTCTCGAGCACGAGCTGGTTTATGGCGAAAGCTTCGCCGTGCCGGACGATCCCGAGTTCATCGTGCCGATCGGCCGGGCGCGGATCGCGCGGGCCGGCGAGCACGTCACGATCACGGCGTTTTCGCGAATGGTGAAATTGGCGATGCAGGCCGCCGAGGAGCTCGAAAAAGCCGGCATTTCCGCCGAGATCATCGATCTGCGCACATTGCGGCCCTTCGACATCGAAACCGTCGTCGGCTCGGTCAAGAAGACCAATCGGATCGTCGCGGTCGAAGAGGGATGGCCGTTTGCCGGCATCGGCTCGGAAGTTGCCGCGATCATGATGGAGGAGTGCTTCGACTGGCTCGACGCCCCGGTGAAGCGGGTTGCCGGCAAGGATGTTCCGCTTCCTTACGCCGCCAACCTCGAGCGCCTCGCGGTGCCGCAGGTCGAAGACATCGTCGCGGCGGCCCATCAGGTCGCCTACCGCTGAGAGGCAGGGCGTCGATGCGGGAGGGAGCATGCCGATCGAAATCCTGATGCCGGCGCTGTCGCCGACAATGACCGAGGGCAACGTCACGAAGTGGCTGAAAAAAGAGGGTGACGAGGTCCATTCGGGCGACGTGCTCGCCGAGATCGAAACCGACAAGGCGACCATGGAGTTCGAGGCTGTCGACGACGGCCGCCTCGGCAAGATCCTCGTCCCGGAAGGCGCCGAAGGGATCAAGGTCAATCAGCCGATCGCGTTGCTCCTCGGCGAGGGTGAGGACGCCTCGGCGCTCGAAAAATTTGCCGTACCCGCGCCCAAAACTGCTCCGACGGCGCCCCCCGAGCAGGCGCCCCCGCCGCAAGCCCAACGAGCGCCAGAAGCGCAGCCTGCTCCCGCGAGGGGAAGGGGCAACGGCCGCATCTTCGCCAGTCCGCTGGCCCGCCGCATGGCGCAGCAGGCCGGTCTGGAGCTCGCCGCAATGACCGGCTCGGGGCCACAAGGCCGCGTCGTCAAGGCCGATATCGAAGCGGCGCTCTCTGCCGAACGGGCCGCGCCAGTCCCGGCGCGGCCTGCGGCCCAGGCGCCATCTGCGCCCCCGGTCGCGCCGGCTGTGGGACCGGCTCTGTCCAAGGAGCGGGTGCTGGCGCTCGCCGGCAATCCGCCCTACACCGAGCGGCCGCTCACCGCGATGCGCCGCGTCATCGCCCGGCGGCTGACGGAATCAAAGCAAACGGTTCCGCATTTCTATCTGACTGTCGATTGCGAGATCGACGAGCTGCTGAAATTCCGCACCGAACTCAACGGGAAATCGGAGGCCTACCGGATTTCGGTCAACGATTTCGTGATCCGCGCTGCGGCGCTCGCCTTGCGGCAGGTGCCTGCGGCCAACGCCTCGTGGAGCGACGAGGCGATCCTTCTCTGGGATACGGTCGACATCGCTGTCGCCGTTGCGCTCGAGGACGGGCTGATCACACCGATCGTCAAAAATGCCGACCGCAAGGGATTGGCGGCAATCGCGAACGAGACCAAGGATCTCGCGGCGCGAGCCCGGGCTGGCAAGCTGAAGCTGGAGGAGTTCCAGGGCGGCACGTTTTCGATTTCGAACCTCGGCATGTTCGGGGTTCGCGATTTCGCCGCGGTCATCAACCCGCCGCATGGCGGCATCCTGGCGGTCGGCGCCGGCGAAAAGCGGCCGGTCGTTAAAAATGGTGCGCTGGCGATCGCAACCGTGATGAGCTGCACCTTGTCCTGCGATCACCGGGCCGTCGATGGCGCCGTCGGCGCGCAGTTCCTCGCCGCCCTCAAGAAGCTGGTCGAAGATCCGCTAACGATGCTGCTCTGACGAGAAACAGGAACACCGATGGCCGAGCGTTCTTTCGACCTGGTGGTTGTGGGCGGCGGGCCGGGCGGCTATGTCGCGGCGATCCGGGCGGCGCAGCTAGGAATGAAGACGGCGGTTGTCGAGCGCGACCAACTGGGCGGCATTTGCCTGAACTGGGGCTGCATCCCGACCAAGGCGCTGTTGCGCAGCTCCGAAATTTACCATCTGCTGCACCACCTCGACAATTTCGGCTTCTCAGCCAAAGACATCAGGTTCGATGCCGGCAAGGTCGTGGCGCGGTCGCGTGCCGTGGCCAAGCAGCTTTCGAACGGCGTCGCCTATCTGTTGCGGAAGAACAAAGTCACGGTCTTCGACGGGCACGGACGCCTTGCAGGTAAGGGCCGGCTTGCGGTGACAAAGGACGGCAGCCCCGTCGCCGAACTCGCCGCCGAGAACATCGTGCTGGCCACCGGCGCACGGGCGCGCACCTTGCCGGGGCTCGAGCCCGATGGCGAGCAAGTGTGGACCTACAAGGAGGCGATGGTCCCACCGGCGATCCCCAAATCCCTGCTGGTCGTCGGCTCCGGCGCGATCGGCATCGAATTCGCCAGCTTCTACCACGACATGGGCGCCGATGTGACGGTCGTCGAAGTCCTCGACCGCGTGCTGCCGGTGGAGGACGAGGAGATCTCCGCGTTTGCGCGCAAGGCCTTCGAGAAGCAGGGGATTAAGATCCATACTGCGGCGACCGTGGCGGCCCTCGAGCGCGAAGGGGAGGGGGTTACCGCGCGGATCGAGGCGGACGGCAAAGGATTTGAAGCCACTTTCGAGCGCGTCATCCTGGCCGTCGGCATCGTCGGCAACGTCGAAGACATCGGCCTGGAGAATACCGGTGTCGTCGTCGACCGCACCCACATCGTTGTCGACGAGTGGCTGCGCACTGGCGAGCCGGGGATCTATGCGATCGGCGATGTCGTCGGTCCGCCATGGCTGGCCCACAAGGCGAGCCATGAGGGGGTGATCTGCGTCGAGCACATCGCAGGGGTCAACGACGTGCACCCGCTCGATGTCGGCAACATCCCGGCCTGCACCTACTGCCGCCCGCAGGTCGCCAGCGTCGGGCTGACCGAAAGGGCCGCGCGCGATGCCGGCTACGAGGTCAAGATCGGCCATTTTCCGTTCATTGGGAACGGCAAGGCGATCGCGCTCGGCGAGCCCGAGGGGATGGTCAAGACAGTGTTCGACAGCAAAACCGGAGAGCTGTTGGGCGCGCATATGATCGGCGCCGAGGTGACCGAGCTGATCCAGGGCTACACGATCGCCAAGACCCTAGAAACTACCGAAACCGAGCTGATTCGTACGATCTTCCCGCACCCGACCCTGTCGGAGACGATGCATGAGGCGGTGCTCGACGCATATGGGCGCGCCATCCACTTCTAATCAAAGCGCATCAGAAGCGTCATTAAACCGTCATATATCCTTCATCAAACGGCTTTTTGACAGGCCCTAAACTCTCCGCCTTACTCTAATGGGGAGAGAAGGATGCGACGGAACTCTGCATCGTGGCCGGCGGGATAGCGCTGGCATTGGCGAGCGCCGCCCCCGCGATCGCTGCGGAGCAGAACAGCTGCCCCGACGGCGGGACAGTGCGCTTCGGCGTCGAGCCATACGACACGGCGGCTCGCCTGGTCCCGATCTATAAGAAGGTCGGCGAGCTGATCGGCGAGAAGCTCGGCTGCAAGGTCGAGGTCTTTGTCGCGACCAGCTACAACGCCGAGATCGAAGCGATGCGCAACGGCAAGCTCGAAATCGGCGAATTCGGCCCGCTCGGTTATGTGCTCGCCCATCAGGTGGCGAAGGCCGAGGCGGTCGCAGCCTTCGGCACCGCGGACGGCAAGCCCGATACCTACTGGGCCAGCATCGTTACCTACCCCGGGTCGGGCATCACGACCGTCGCCGAGGTCAAGGGGCACAGTTTCGCGTTCTCCGACCCGGCCTCGACCTCGGGCCATCTGTTCCCGGCCTATGGGCTGCGCAAGGCCGGGCTCGACCCCGACAAGGATGTCCGTGCGATTTGTGCCGGGAGCTACACCTCGTCTTTCGAGGCGCTCTACAACCATAAGGTCGATGCCGGCGAACTCAACAGCGAGCAGCTCGAATCAGCCAAACAGCGCGGCCACTACAAGGATGGCGACCTCGTCTTCCTGTGGAAGTCAGACCCGATCCCGACCGATCCGTTCGCGGTGCGCGGCGACCTGCCCCCGGAGTTCAAAAAGCGGGTGATCGAGGTGCTGCAAAATCTCGATCTTTCGACACTTGATCCGGCGGATCGCAAGATCATGGTCGGTGCGGGCATAACCCAGCTTGTACCGCAGAGCGACGGCGCCTACGACGGGATCCGCGACCTCGTCAAGACGCTCAACATCGATCTCGAAAAGTTGAGCTGACGGCACTCAGCCACTTGGGAGGGCGGTCATGCTGCGGGTTTGCGGCCTGACGATGCGGTACCCCGACGGCAAGGTGGCGCTGGCTGACTTCGATCTGAGCATCGAGGCCGGCGAGCTCGTTGTCGTGTTGGGCGGCAATGGCAGCGGTAAGACGACGCTGCTGCGCTGCATCTCACGGATGGTCTCTCCAACCACCGGAGAAATCTGGCTCAACGACACGAACCTGGCCCCGCTTTCGGGTGAGCGGCTGCGCCAGGCGCGCCTGCCGCTGGCGATGATCTGGCAGCACGCTAGCTTGGTGCGACGGCGCAGCGTGCTGAGCAATGTCGCCGCGGGCACCCTCGGCCGCTATGGCGGGCTGTGGACGGCGATTGGCGGTCTGCCCGCGGTCGAGCGCCGCGCCGCCTATGATCATCTGAGCGCGGTTGGTCTCGCCGCGCTGGCCGGGCAGCGCGCCGGCACCCTCTCGGGTGGGCAGGCGCAACGCGTTGCAATCGCCCGTGCACTCGCCCAGCGGCCGCAGGTCCTGCTCGCGGACGAGCCGGTGGCGAGCCTCGACCCTGAAGCCGCCGACGACATTATGCGCCTGCTGCGCCATCTCGCGACGCACGAGCATCTCGCCGTGTTGTGCGTGTTGCACCAGGTCGAGCTGGCCAATGGCTATGCCGACCGCGTCGTCGGTATTCGCGACGGCAGGATCGCGTTCGATCGGCCTTGCGCCGAATTGTCGCGCGATGCAGTGCGCCAGCTCTATCTCAGCGAGGCCGCTTGAGCCTCGATGCGGCTGCCCCGCCACTCGCCGAGCGCAGCTGGACCGAGGCGCTCAGCCTGGCGCTGCGCATCGTGCTCGGGCTGGCGCTGCTGGCAATCGTTGTGCAGGCGGCGATCGTCGTCCGTGCTCGGCCGCAGGACTTGGTAACCGGCGCCTATGGCATGGCCGACATCATCCGGCGCGCGATGCCGCCCGATTTCGGCAAGATAGACATGGTGTGGTGGCCGGCGCTCGAAACCATCGACCTTGGCATTTTCGGCACCCTCGGCGGCATTATCATGGCCCTGCCATTGGCCATTCTCGCCGCCGCAAATGTGACGCCGTCGCGCTTTCTCTATTATGCCGCGCGGGGTGTGATCGGCTTCGCCCGTGCCGTCCCCGACCTGGTCTGGGCGTTGCTGTTTGTCACCGCCGTCGGGCTCGGGCCGTTTCCGGGCGCCCTGGCGCTGTCGGTTCATTCGATCGGGATGCTCGGCCGGGTCTTCGCCGAGACGATCGAGCATATGGATATGGCTCCGATCGATGCGTTGACGTTGACCGGCGCGCGCCGCGTGCAGGTCTTCACCCACGGCATCATCCCGTCCATCCTGCCGTCGCTACTCGGGATCGCGCTCTATCGGCTCGACGAGAGCATCCGCTCGTCGCTGGTGCACGGGTTTGTCGGCGCCGGCGGCATCGGCTTCGAGCTGCTTTCGGCGATGAGCCTGTTTCAATACCAGCTCGTTTCGCTGCTGCTGATCGTGACCTTTGTCATCGTGATTGCTGCCGAGCGCCTCTCGGCGCTGCTCCGCGCCCGCCTCGGCTGAGGGATGTAAGCCATGTAATTGACATTTTCGTGTTGCACACTGCATGGTTAGTCGGTCCGGCATTGCGTTTGAAGAGCTGCCGATCCTGATCTCGACCAGATAAAACAGGTGGAACAGGGGAGATCAATGGAGCCACCCATCATGCATTTTGATCCGGCGGAGATCGCCTATGTGCCGACCACAGGCGGGCGTCGCGTCCATGAGACGCCGCTCGTCGCGGCCAGCGATGATACCCTCCGGGGGTACGGATGCCTCGTCGATGCGCCGGAGAGCTTCTCGATCGAGATCGTCCGTTGGCCGGCTCAGGGCTGGCGAGCCATCGACGAAAATTCGGGCGATCAGGGCGGTGTCGCCGAAGGCGTGTTCGAGTTCTGGTGGAAAGGCGAAACCCTCTACGCCCGGAACAACGCCGTGGGCGACAGCTACCTCTTCGCCTGGAGCAACTGGCCGGAAGAGGCGGCCACCGACGGTCCGCCAAAACTGCGGCAACAGGCGCTGGTCTGGCGCACCAACTACCATCCCGATGGCGGCCAGCTGTTCTATCCATTGCATGGCGAGAGTTTCGTCGTGCCGCTCGCCTTGCCGGGGGACGATGTGACACCGGAGCGGTTCGTCACGTTCTGGTGTGACGGCAGCCGCGGGCTCTACATCCATCCGAACATCTGGCACGGCGCGATCGTGCCGCTCGACGACCATGCCGAACTCTTGGACCGCCAGGGCCGTGTGCACGCCCGTGTATCGGTCGATTTCGCAAAGGAATTCGGCTGCTACCTCGCAGTGCCGATGCGACGGCCCAGCGCCTAAACCGGGGAAGGCCCCGACGCTGGCTTGACGCGTACGGCCGGGCCATCCACTTCTAGGCCCAGCAGTCAAAACGGTCAGGTATGTCAACACCTCCCTCGTCATGGCCGGGCTCGACCCGGCCATCTGCCTATCTAGGGCAGGAACATCGCCCGGTTCCCGTGGATGTCCGGATCAAGTCCGGGCATCACCGAGAGGCACCGCTGCCTCTGCGCCATCCCGAGAAAGCCCGCAATCCTGATAGCCCGATCCCGCGCAAGCCCGATTGGTTGCGTGTCAAAGCGCCGGTTTCGCGGGAATACCAGGCGACGCGGCGGCTCATGCGCGAGCTTTCGCTCAACACTGTGTGCGAGGAGGCGGGCTGCCCGAATATCGGCGAGTGCTGGAAGCAAAAGCATGCGACGGTGATGATTCTCGGCCGGGTGTGCACGCGCGCCTGCACCTTCTGCAACGTCGCTACCGGCCGACCCGATCTGCTCGATCCGCATGAGCCTGAGCGGGTCGCCGAGGCGATCGCGAAACTCGGCCTCTCGCACGTCGTCGTCACCTCGGTGGACCGCGACGATCTTGACGATGGCGGCGCCCGGCATTTCGCGGGGACGATTTCGGCTATCCGCAATGCTGCTTCGGGCACAACGATCGAGGTGCTGACTCCCGATTTCCTGCACAAGGAGGGGGCGCTTGAAGCCGTGATCGCGGCCAAGCCCGACATCTTCAACCACAATCTCGAGACGGTGCCGCGGCTGTACAGCGAAGTGCGGCCGGGGGCCCGCTATTTCCACTCGCTGCGCCTGCTCGACGATGCCAAGCGGCTCGATCCGGCGCTGTTCACAAAATCGGGGATCATGGTCGGGCTCGGCGAGGACAAGGGCGAGGTGTTGCAGGTCATGGACGATCTGCGCACCGCCGAGGTCGATTTCCTGACGATCGGGCAATATTTGCAGCCGACGCCGAAGCATCATGCCATTGCGCGTTTCGTGACGCCGGACGAATTCCGCAGCTATGCCACCTTTGCGGCGGCCAAGGGTTTTCTGTTGGCCTCGGCCTCGCCGCTGACCCGGTCGTCCTATCATGCGGGGGAGGATTTCGCGCGGTTGCGCGCCGCGCGCGCCATCAGGCTCGCCGCCGGCGGCTAGGCCCAGCGCTATGCCGACCCATGCGGAAGAGCGTGTGCTCCCCTACACGCCCAAGCAGCTCTTCGACCTGGTTGCCGACATCGAGCGCTATCCCGAGTTTCTTCCCTGGTGCGTCGGCGCCCGCGTCAAAGAGCGCCGGCCCGATCTGGTCGTCGCCGATCTGATCATCGGGTTTCGCATGTTCCGCGAGCGGTTTACCTCGCGAGTGTCGCTCTGCCCGCCGGGGCAGATCGATGTCACCTATGCCGAGGGGCCGTTCCGATACCTGAACAACCACTGGACTTTCACCCCCGTCGCCGGGGGCTGCCGGATCGGCTTTTTTGTCGATTTCGAATTCAAATCGCGCCTGATGCAGCGCCTGATCGAGGTGCTGTTCAGCGAGGCCGTCCGCCGCATGGTCGGGGCCTTCGAAAAACGCGCACGCGACCTCTACGGCGCCCCGTCCCAGCGCGCAGCCGACCAGCCCGCAACCTGAATCCATCAGACTTGATGTGAGGAAGCTCGCGGCAGTCCGACCGGGGATAGCGGCGCGTTCGGATTCGCTGAGCCGTGGTGGCGCAAAAAGTGATCAAAGCCGTTTCCGTGCACGGACGGGGGTAATCGGTGCCGATGATAACTTGACGCGCGCCCATTTCGGCGATCAGGTGGTGCATCTCCTCCGGAGGGAAGAAGGAATCGTTAAAATAGAGCCGCCGTAAGATGTTGAACGTCAGCGGCCGGCTTGCAAACGGACATTGCTGAATTTGAAACCAAACCTCCGATCGTCCACCTTCCGCCCAGACATTGAAGGCCTGCGAGCGCTCGCGATACTGGTTGTCGTTGCCTTCCACTGCGGAATTCCTGGAATTCCCGGAGGATTCATCGGCGTGGATGTTTTTTTTGTTTTGTCGGGCTACCTGATTACGGGACAGCTGGTCGCTGAATTTGAAAGGACTACAAAAATAAGCCTATTACAATTCTACGCGCGCCGCATTCGCCGGCTGCTGCCGGCCTCCACACTGACCCTGATCATCACTCTGATGGTCTGCGCGCTTATCATGGCTCCTCAAGAATTGACCTTCGCCGCGCGCGCCGCCCGCGCGACCACCCTCTACATGAGCAACGTTTTTTTCTCGATCAATGCAGCAGATTATTTTGCACCGGACGTAAAGTCCAATCCGATGCTGCATACCTGGTCGTTGGCGGTCGAGGAACAATTCTATTTGTTCTGGCCGCTGTTGATCATGTTTAGTTTGCAGTGGATGCAATCGAGGAAGGTGTTGCTGGCGGTGCTGTACGGCCTGGCAGCGGGCTCTCTGGGCGCATCGGCATATTTCACCGCCCATGCCAGCACATTCGCCTTCTACCAATTGCCGACGAGAGCCTGGGAGTTTGCGATAGGGGGACTGGCGGTTCTGCTCCCTTGGAGCACCATGAGGTTGCCCCCGAGCTGTTGGATGGCTTTGGGATGGCTCGGCTTTCTGACAATCTTGGGTTCGGCGGGTTCCATTCTTGGCGGCGGAGATTTTCCTGGCTGGATTGCCCTGGTTCCGGTGCTGGGAACCGCCGTCGCCTTGGCCGCGGGTGCCGCGCAGCCAGATCGCGGGGTGGGCGTCGTGCTCAACACCCGGCCATTGCAGGCTGTCGGCGCATTGTCTTACTCGTGGTACCTTTGGCACTGGCCGTTCCTAGTTTTGGCGATAGCGCTTTTCCCCAACATTTCCGTTATTGGTAAGATTGCCGCTGCCGCTGCTGCTCTGTTGATTGCCGCGGTCACGCACCGTTTCTTCGAAAATCCAATCCGGTTTAATCCTTATCTGACGCGGCGCCCTAGCTTTGCGATCTATCTTGCTGCCGGCATGACGTTGTGTTCATTGAGCGCCGCCGCTCTATCCATGCGGTTCGCCGACTATCTGGCGGATATGCCCGAGACGAGGGCGATCACCACGGCAGTTTCCGACTATGGCAGCATGCCGAGAGAGCGATGCATGAGCTTTGGCGCGACCGGAGATGTCAAGACCTGCACCTTTGGCGACAAATCCTCGTATATCCATGTCGTCCTTTACGGCGACTCCCACGCGGCGCAGTGGTTTGATCCGTTGCTCCGGATGTCGGCGGCTCACGGGTGGAAGCTGACGACCGCACTGAAATCCGGTTGTCCTGCAGCGGACATCATGACCCCCGGTACCGGCTCTGGATTTGCGAATGCCTGCGCTCGCTGGCGCGCTGCCGCCATTGAACAAATCGTATCACTGCACCCCGATATCGTGTTCATCGGGAATGCAAGCTCTTACATCAGGCGCGAGGACCAGGAAGTGAAGCGGCCCGGAGTTTCCCTCGCTGATTGGCAGAATGGGACCAGGCGGACCTTGGAGTCTCTGACGGCGGCGGGCCTTCAGGTCGTCGTCGTGCGCGATAATCCGCTTTCCACCTTTGATATTCCGACCTGTCTCGCGCGATCCATTCGCCACTCGTGGTATCCGGGAGGGTCTTGCGCGATGGAAAGGTCCAAGGTACTCGATCCGGCAATCTTCGAAGCAGAGAAATTGGGAGCCCGCGATCTGGAAAATGTTCACTTCATCGATTTGACCGATCAGGTTTGCCAAAAGGATGTTTGCTGGTCGGTGCACGACGGCCAAGTGATGTATCGAGATAGCAACCATTTCACGGCCGAATTCGCCGACCACCTGATGCCATTATTGGAAGCGAACTTGCTGTCGATTTTGGGCGAAGCCAGGTAACTCGGCCATCACTCGAGTTGCGCCCCATCACCGAGGCCGGCTCCGATCGGACCAGGATGTTCTGCGCCGCCACAGGCGCCCGCCCTCGGCAACCTGCCAGGCCCCGAGCGCGGGGAGTCCGATCACGAGGTCTCGGGCCCGCTTCAGCAGCGAGATGGCGAGCGCCATCTCCGGTGTCAGCCCGAATACAGCGCCGATTAGCACATACGCCCCTTCCTGGACGCCAACGGCGTTGGGGACCGCAAAGGCGACGGTCCGGATGGCATAGAGCAAGCTCTCTATGACCAGCACAGTCGAAAAGCCGAGCGGGGCTCCGGCAAAACGCAGCGCGATCCAGACCTCGACGGCGCTGAGCATCCAGCATGCGAGGTGCAGAGCAAATCCACCCCACAAGCCCGCAGTGCGCAGATACGTCTCGGCCAGCGCCGCGTGGACGGCGGCCATCCCTGAAGCGGTCCGCTCGGCCCAGCCCCGTCCCAGCATTCGCGCGAATCGATCAAAGAAGGCGAAACCGTGCCGCTGGACTATGACAAAGGCGATCGCGAAGAAACCGGTTGCGGCAAGGCCGAACGTTACCGGTAGCGTGACTGGCGCACCGGGCCGAAGATCAACCAGCAAAATCAAACCGATGGCCATAAAGGCCAGCTTGGCGAGAAATTCGAGGGTCAGGTCGACCATGGTGGTCGCCGCGGCGACGGATCCCGGCACACCGACGAGCGCCACGGCGCGGGCCCCCAGAACGCAACCCCCTATTTGAGACACCGGCAGCACTTCGGACCCGGCGTCGCGGATCAAGCGCCCCCATATAAATGCCCGAACCCGCGCCCCGGGAACGAGCAGCCGCCAGGCGATTCCTTCTAGCGAGATCACCCCGAGATGGATCGCGCAGATCGCCGAAAAGCCACCCCAACCGATCGCGCGCAGCGATCGAATCACGGCGCCAGCCCCGAAATACCCAACGAGTGCCCCGATCACCGCGAGCCCGGCGATCGCAGTGATGATCGGAATCACCTTCATTAAATCGCGACAGAGCAGACGGCGGAAGCCGCGGCCGGGACCGGATTGCTTGCAAAACTGTGCACGGGTGCTGCGGCCGGGCGAGGCTCTGGTTCACACCTTCGCATCTAAGTTCGCCCCTCTGCGCTGATCAACCAGCTTCTGCATAACGCCTCGGCGCGACGACTTCTTGCGTATTTGACCGTGAATGGAAGCAGGAATGCAAGGTTCCCTGTTTTTTACAACAATTGCTACTTTTCTGCAGTATGGGGGCTGATCGAGCTCAATGTTTCCTAAATCCCTCGCTTACGTTTCGCCTTTATCAGAGCATCTATTTTGACTTCTTTTTGCCGCTCTACGCGTTTATATTCCCCTATTAACCTTGTTTTGACGGGCTGGGGGTCCGAAATCTTGCCTGCGCTATTCTGGTCACAGCGGAGCAAGCGGCGTTCAGACCCGCTTCATCCGATCGATGCCGTCGGGGACACGCGGCGCGAGGGGGAGGTCCGTCCCAGAAAATTTAGTCCGTCGCGTCGGGCAGGACTGACGCGGAAGGTTCTTCTGCTGGAATTTAACGAAATTTGCCCGCCGCTCCTGAAGAGGTGGATGGACCAGGGGAAGCTTCCAAATTTTTCTACTCTCTACAATTCCTCACAAGTGTTTACCAGCATAGCTGATGTTTCTGAACCCGACTATCTCGAACCGTGGATTCAATGGTATTCGATCCATACGGGGCTGCCCTATCATGAGCATAGGGTTTTTTACCTGACGGACGGTCCCAAAGCCGATCATTCCGACATCTGGCGCCGTCTCAACGGCCTCGGCAAGTCGGTGATGAATTGCGGCAGCATGAATGCCGGAGCCCTGGCCGGCGCCGGCGTGTTCTATCTTCCTGATCCATGGTGCAACAACCAGCCCGCCTGGCCGACCGAAATCGAGGTATTCAAAACGGTAATGGCCAAATTGGTCCAGGAGAGCACGAGGGGCGTTGCACTGGGCGTAAACGAGTGGCTGTCCTTCGTCACATTCTTGCTTCGCCACGGTCTCGCGGCTGACACGGTCCGAGCGATATTGGCGCAGCTCGGCAGTGAGCGGCTATCGCAGCCCGACGTCAAGTGGCGGCGGGTAGCGCTCGCGGACCGCCTGCAGTTCGATTTGTTCCGTCACTACTATCGCCGGATGCATCCCGATTTTGCGACGTTCTTCATCAATAGCACCGCGCATCTGCAACACGCATATTGGCGTCACATGGACCCCGACGCGTTTGCGCTGAAGCCGGCGACCGACGAGATCGAGAGCTATGGCGACGCGGTTCTGTTCGGATATCGTTCGATGGATGCCTTGCTCCGGCGGGTCTTCGCGCTGGCGGAGGCGGACACGACCATCATCCTGTGCTCGGCGCTGAGCCAGCAGCCTTTTTTAAATCGCGAGGGGAGGGGTGGACAGCATTTTTATCGGTTGCGCGATGTCCCGCGTTTTCTTGAATTGCTCGATATCGCGCCTCGCGCGGTCGAGCCGGTGATGACCCATCAATATCTTTTCCGTTTCGCAGATCGTGCCGCGGCTGAGAAAGCGCTTGCCGTTCTCACACAATTAAAGTTTGGGGAGCAATCAGTCTTCGCAGCACGACTTTCCGGCACCAATATGCATTTCGGCTGCCAAATATACGACAAGCTCGAGGGCAATGGGGAGATCAGTGGAGTGCCCGGACGCAGCCAGCGGCTTTACTTTTTCGACCTGCTTTATGCGATCGATGCCGTCAAGAGTGCGCGGCATCATCCGGAAGGCGTCCTGTGGGTGCAAACCGGTGAACACGCAATACACACCGAGCCGGAGTCAATACTCGATATCGCCCCAACGATCTACGATTTGATGGGGCTTCGCAGCGCGGTTGGCGATGACGCCGTCCGCGGCGTCAGCCTCGTTTCGCGCTTCCGCTCCGGTGCGCAGGCCGAGAGCCGGGATGTCGCGAGAAAATCCGCGAGCGCGGCTTAATTGGTGGAACGTCGGCCGGTAGAAATTCGAATGCTTATCTGACGTCGCCACGAGCGGCCAGCCGCGAGCACGCCCTCGGGTAGTGACATGCGGACTTGATCAATCCTCTCGCCGAGCCAGTCGCGCACCGTGTGGCCGCGAAAGATCGACACATCAAGACGACAACGCGTGGTCGGCACAATTTGCCCGCCGAATTTCCGCAAGAACAGGTGGGCGCCGCCGAGGCTATATTTGGTCAGGCCTTCCCTGTAGCCCCACTCGATCGCCCGCCAATGCAGCAAGTCGTTGGGCCGCAGGTGGAGCGCACTCTGCAAGGAGCTATTGGCAGCGTACTCCATTACGCCGCCCGGAAAAAAGCGGATTACTACGCCGGCGATGATTCTGCCTTCATGGCGTGCTAGTAATAGTAACCTATTTTCGGTTAGTTTAAAGTTTTCATGAAATTCTTCTTCTGACGGGATTGGCAGCTTCTTGCGACAGCACCAGTCGACACAGATTTTATAGTAAGCAGAAATCTCGTCCGCACTCTTCGCCGGCGCGACCGACACTCCGTATTTGATCGCCTTTTTTATGTTTATCCGCTTATTAGCCGAAAATTTACGAAAAAGCGCATCCGGGCCCAGCAAAAGCTCAAGCATCACGACGCCTTCGTATGGTCTTCGCCGGAACCGAGGCTCCACGAGGGCCTCGATATCCGACCAGACGAACAGATCCACCAATTTCGCGGACGCCGCCTCCACGACAAGGCCGGCGACCAAATTTGCCATCGCACGGGAGTGATCGGCGTGCCGAGAGAATGCAATTTGCGGGCGGACGGCGAGGCCCGATTGGACGCGATAGCCGTCGTGGATCCCTGTTAAAATTCCGGTGACCTGCTCGTCCATAAGGCTGAGAACGGCAAACCCATTCGTCTTGCGCAGCATTGGCTCCAAAAAGAACTCGGGCGAGGTGTAATGCGTCGGAAAATCGCAATCGGAAAGGCAGTTCCGCCACTGTGCTTCAATCGGGCCGCTCGGGCGGCAATGCAGAATCCGGAACAATTCGCTGCCCTGGCTCAGCACGGCCGGCGCTTGCGCGACCCGATCGGCGGACGCGGCGGCGGCCGTCATTGCCGAACCGACTGAGGGCGCGCTCGCTTTGACATCCTGCTCGCCGCCCCGTCATTGGTTATCCGCGGGGTGGTCGATCCGCGAATATTCGCGGATCGCCGCGGGAGACGACGAGAAATTATAGCGCCGGCGATGCAAACACCAGACACGACGGCTCGCTTCAGCCCAGCCGTCCCCCGCCACGCTTGAAGCACAATATAATGCGCCAGCACCAAAATGAGGTTTTTCGCGTTGATCGGGAACCAGGTCACCTTGACGTAATCAACGCTCCCCGTTGCGAAAAAGGATTTGTAATCCAACGCCATACCGCCAAAGTCGAAGACGCGAAATTTGCGTCCTGCGAACAGCCGCTCAATAACGAGGAATAGCAGCACGGTCCCGGGCGAAAATTTCGCAAAGCCGGGATCATGGCCAAGCACGGCATAGATAACGGTGTCCAATTCTATCTTGCAGAAGGCATAGGCGACTGGCTCGTTGTCGTGCATCAACAGGAAGCCGCACACCCGGCCGTCTTCAGCCTCCGCGATAAGTCTAGCTTTGAACTCGTTATCTTCGGGTAACGAACACCCGATCTTTCGTTGATAGGTCAGCAGGGAGACGGCGATGGCGTGTCGCCGAAACTCGATCATTTCTTCGGGAGTCGTGTAGCAGCGAAAGTCGATTTGACCCCTTGAATGCTCAGCAAAACGCCGCACCTTCCGCTTCAGGGTGTTCCGAGTTTTTCCCGAAAATTTGCCGAGATACAGCTCGAACGAACCACCTGACAGATCGATGAAGAATCGTTTGTCGCGATAGGATGCGTACTGTATTGCGTGGCCATCAAAAGATAACGTATGGGAAATCGTGCCGTCATCGCGCCTTTGCCGGTGAGTGACCGGGGTCAGTACGGGTGGCCGGCTCACGGCAGTGTCGATCAGCGGACTGCTTGCATTGGAGAGCGAAGCGAACGCCCACCTAGCGACCACCCACGGCCCGAACTGAAAGGTCAGCAGTTCGGTCGTCTCTCTCCACGGTGCTGAGAGCCCTTGAAACACGACGTATGGCATGAATGAATTGCCGGTCTCGTCAAACGTTTCACCGCACTTGACCTGCCTCAGCCAAGCCGCGTTGGTCAGAACATCGAGCCAGATCGGGTTCAGGTAAATGATCGTTACTGAGATCCCCCGCGCCGCTAGACGAGACAGCTTTTTCAGCGCCGGTGCCAGCACCAACCCGGTACAAGGATTGAAAATGTAGACGAGGAGGTAGTCCGAGATGCCCAACTCATACTCAAACTCGTCAATTCCTTTGCAGACGACCGAGATCTTCGAAGACGTTTCGCGATGCGCCAAGTATCTGTTGACGTTGTCGATGGCGATTTCACAGAGAGCTGGTGAGATTTCGACACCGATAATCGAGCGGAACGGATAATGGGATGCGAGAAGCAGCGTCCTTCCTTTGCCGGAGCCGAAATCGATAAACACCGTGTTGCGGTAGTCGACGGCGAGCTTGGAGAGCACCGAATGGAAAAAGCCAACCGGGGTCGCCTCATACCGAACGGAATTCTCGGGGGACAGGCCCAGCTCTTGAACCGTCACTCGTCCCATCGTTTGGACGCCGGCGCGGCGATCGAACAGCGCGTGCCGGCGCTGAAGGTGGCTCGTGATTAGTGAACGAAACGGGTGGACCGCATTCTTGGCTACGATCCATACCAACAGACGGAGGCTCTTTGCCTGACACATGACGCGGACTAATTGGTGCATCCGAGACAACCCAAGAAAGTCTATTGGGAACGGGGAAGCGTAGCTAAGATTTGCAACGCCGGATTATGGTAAATGTAACCTGCACACCAGCTACGTTCAACTGTTAACATAAAAGGCGGGGGAAAACTCATGGAATTGCGTTGACAACATCGACTACCGTCGATGTCCGGCTGCGCTCCAGAAGGGCTGCCGGCGTGAGAGGCGCCAGCGGTTAAAACGGAGATCGAAGGCATGCAAAATTCGATCGCGGCGCGGTTCGCGTGGTGGGTCAAGCGGGGCTCGGGAATAGCCTTTGATTTATTTCATAATGTCGACACTGGGAGTGGTTGGCCGGCTCAGTCCCGCGACATAGTCAGTCCGAACCGCGACAAAGCCGTTCCCTATGATCCCGCGCCTTGGCGGACGCTGCGCCGATCGCTGAGGCTTGGGTCTCTTCGAGCCACCGGATTTACCTTCATTGATGTTGGTTGCGGGAAAGGCAAGGTGCTGCTGTCTGCTCTCGCCCTTTCCTTCGACCGTATCGTCGGTGTCGAATTTTCGCCCATACTTTGCCGGATTGCGGACAACAACCTCGCGAATGCCCGGTTGATTCGGCGAAGATGCTTTGCGGTACAAGTCAGTTGCTGTGATGCAGTCGACTACCCGATACCGAATGAGCCTACTATTTTTTTCTTTCATAATCCATTCACCTACGAGGTTATGGAGATCGTGCTTGGCAATATCATCAGCGCCCACTTGCGAACGCCCGGCCCGCGGTACCTGATTTTTTGTGCAGCTTCCTCGAGCATTGCAAAAATTAAAGAATTCTTAAAGCAAAGAGGCAGCGGTTGTGCTCAGCTGCTCGTCTCGAGCAAGTTGGGGAGAAGAAGCATCTACATCTTTGAGCTGCTCCGTTACCAATAGATGAGGCAGCGCGCAGCTAATCGCGCACGCTTCAGCTGTCGGCGCTCCGGCGGCGCAGAATCCAACCCATCACTTGAGCGCTCTCACCCAGTACCGGGCTGCCGATCCCGAAGAGGACAGCACCATAAGTGGCTGCGCCGATCGTAGAAAGGAGTACGAGCCTGATAAACGGCGCGTCTATCTGCGCCGATGCGGCGAACCTGCCAGCCAGGAGCACGGTCAAGGCCATTGCCGCAGTGGATGCCATAATCGGCCAAGTCTGTGACCAAAGCTCAGAAAACTTCCCCTTCAACTCGGCTAAGACCTCCCTGGCCAAGAATATCACCACCGCGCAATAAGCCGGAGTATAGAGCACGATCATACCTGCAGCCCCGTCCCATAATACCCCGAGAACCGCCGCTCCCGGCATTACGATCACCAGCACGAGACAGTACCAGAACAGGAACCTTTCCCGGCGCCGCGCGAGCATGACCGGTGGCAGGACGCCGTCGACGGCCCGCACGGCAGCATAGAAACAAATCAACCTTATTAGCGGGACTGCCGGCAACCATTTCGGACCCAACAACACGACGACCATATCCTCGGCAACGAGCACAATTCCTACTGAGATGGGCACAACGATTGCGGCGGTCAGGCGAACGGTGCGATAGAGTGCCTCGCGCAAGGCGTCGATGTTGGCCTGGAGCTCTGCCATAACCGGAGAGATCAACATATTGATCACCGGGGAAATCTTGGTTCCCGGCAAATGGGCCAGGTCCTCGGCCATAGTGTAAAGGCCCACAGTGGCAGCTTGTCCGGTGATCTTCCCCAGGACCAATGGATTCGCGTTCTCCCGCAAGGACCACATAAACTTGATGCCGAGTGTCGCCAGGCTGAAGCGGACAACCTCTCTAGCTCGTTCTCCTCCGATCCGGAATCCCGGGAGCCACGGCGCGAAAGCGATTGTGGCGGCACTGCGCAGCGCCGGGCCGACAAGCGCTGCGATCACCAAAGTCCACACCCCCAGTCCCCCGAGTGCGCAACCGATGGTGACGGGTAACGTCACCACGGCGCCGATAACCTCCGCCTGCGACACACGGTCTAGAGCGAGCCGCTTGCGCAGCAGGCTGTCGGAAACCACGCGGCAGGCAGTCAACGGCAGAATCAGAGCTAAAACCGGAAGCACATCGGCGAGGCGCGGAACCGCGACCCACCGCGCGATCAGCGGGGCGCCCGTTGAGAGAGCCACAAAGCCCGCCGTAGCAAGGGTCATCGTGATCCAGAAGCAGGTATCGAGTTCCCGACGGTCGAGATCGCGAAATTGGATGATCGCAGACCCAAGTCCCATTTCTGCGATCATCCCCGCAAGTCCAGTGAAAAACATGGCAAGCGCCATGACGCCATAATCGGCAGGCACAAGGATCCGCGCTACCAACAACGTTGTGGCGAAGGTCAGGATTTGCAGTGCCCCGCGCGACCAGGCGATCCAGAACATCGAGTGGGCAATGCGCGCCCTCAGCGAGATTCTCTCCGTGTGGGAGCATCATCTCAGTTCGGGACTGAGATTATGGTAATCGGATGACTGTGAAATTTTGCTCTGACCCGCACCAACATAAGAAGCCACCGCGCCAGGCCGCCGAAAGCGTGCCGCCCCGAGCATGTCAGCAACGCCGGAAACCTGGCCTTATCAAGACGGTGCCGATTGGCGGTCAAATTGCACCTGGACAAACCCCAGCGCAACGTTAATCCGGAAGCGGTTGCCAGGCTGTTGTCTGCGATCGTATTGCAGTCCCTTTGAGAGAACAGAACTTCGGGGGCAGTTCTTCGGCCAGCGCAAGCATGTCGATCCCGAGTTGGTCCGTGATGCACACCCCTTTCATACTTTTGAGAGGTTAACTTTCGGTTCGGATCTGTGGCGCCGGTTCCGAGGGCAGGCGATAGGCGATGAAGCGCGCCAACCCGAGCAGCGACATTGCCGCGGGGGCGGAGCTGGTACTGGGCCGCCAACTCAGCGGCCGCGACCTTCGTTTCGCAACGCTTTAAAGTTTGCCTTCAACCCGTCGCCAGCCACCACCCTGTGGTCCTTGCGCATGACAGTCGGTTTCGGTGCAGCCCGTTTCGATGACATCTTGACGACAGTTTTGGACGCCTTATTCTCATATGCAGCATAACGGAAGGCCGGGCGGATTTGCCCGGTTTTTCCGGGAGTAGAAATACTCAATTTGAGCATATTACGTGGAGATGACGATGCTGCAGACCGCTCACCCCACCCCCCGGGTCACCACTCCGTTTCCTGAGCTCTATAAACGCGTCGAGCGGCACATTCCGCCGTTCGAATGGTCCATCCTGGCCGGCGACATCGCGGCGATTTTAAAGCTCAAAAAGGAACGGAACGCGGTCGTCCTCGCGCACAACTACCAGACCCCGGACATTTTCCACACCGTCGCAGATATTGTCGGCGACAGCCTGGCGCTGGCGCGCGAGGCGGCGCGCACCGATGCCGACGTGATCGTGCTCGCGGGCGTCCATTTCATGGCCGAGACGGCAAAGCTGTTGAACCCGGCAAAAACCGTGCTGATCCCGGATCTCGAAGCCGGCTGCTCGCTCGCCGCATCGATCACGGCCGCCGATATCCAGCTGTTGCGACAACGCCATCCGGGCGTGCCGATCGTGACCTACGTCAATACCTCGGCGGCGGTGAAGGCAGAGTCCGATGTCTGCTGCACCTCGAGCAATGCGAAAAAGATCGTCGAGGCGCTTGGAGTGCCTCGCGTCATCATGTTGCCGGACGAGTATCTGGCCCGCAACACGGCGGCCCTGACCAAGGTCGAGATCATCGCCTGGAAGGGCCATTGCGAGGTGCATGAGCGTTTCACCCCGGAGGACATCAGAAGCCTGCGCGAGACCCATCCCGGAATTACCGTGCTGGCCCATCCAGAATGCCCGCCCGAGGTCATCGCCGAGTGCGATTTCACCGGCTCGACGGCGGCAATGGCCGATTATGTAGGCAAGCAGCGGCCGGCGCGCGTCGTGCTGCTGACCGAGTGTTCGATGAGCGACAACGTCGCGCTGCAATATCCCGATCTCGAATTCGTGCGGCCGTGCAATCTCTGCCCGCACATGAAGCGCATCACCTTGCCGAAGATCCGGCATTCGCTCGAAACCATGACCCACGAGGTCACCGTCGATCCCAGCATCGCCGAGCGGGCGCGCCGCACGGTCGAACGCATGCTGGCGCTGGGGTGAGAAGAGGGGAGGGCGGCGGTGCGGCTGATCATCGAGCCGATCGTCCGGGCGGCCTTGCTCGAGGATTTGGGGCGGGCCGGCGACATCACGACCGAGGCGGTCGTGCCCGAAGAGGCCGAGATCGAGGCGGTGATCGCGGCGCGCCAACCGGGTATCGTCGCCGGGCTGGACGCGGCGTTGCTCGCCTTTGAGCTGATCGACCCGACACTGCAAATCGAACGGCTGTGCGGAGATGGCGCCCGGATCTCGCGCAGCGAGTTGGTCGCACGGATCAAAGGCCGAGCCAGGGGCGTGCTCGCCGCGGAGCGCACCGCGCTCAATCTTTTGTCCCGAATGTCGGGGGTCGCGACGGCGACGCGGGCGCTCGCTGACGCGATTGCCGGCAGCAAGACAAAGATCGTGTGCACCCGCAAGACGACCCCTGGCCTGCGCACCCTCGAAAAGGAGGCCGTCCGCCTCGGTGGCGGCTCCAATCACCGTTTCGGTCTCGATGACGCAATGCTGATCAAGGATAATCACATCGCGCTCGCCGGCGGCGTGCGGCCGGCGCTCGAACGCGCGAAGCGGCACGCCGGGCATCTGGTCAAGATCGAGCTCGAGGTCGACACCCTCGACCAGCTCGCCGAAGCGCTCGCGATCGGGGTCGATGCCGTGCTCCTCGACAACATGACGCCGGAAACGATGCGCCGGGCGGTGGCAATGGTCGACGGCCGCGCCATCACCGAAGCCTCCGGGCGCATCAACCTCGAAACCGCGCCTGCGGTCGCCGCGACCGGCGTCGACCTGATCTCCTGCGGCTGGATCACCCACAGTGCCCCGATCCTCGATCTGGGTCTCGATATCGCGAACTGAACTTGCAACCATCGCGCTCCTCTCCTATGTGACTACATGTAGTCACATAGGGAGAGACGTGAACACGCTTCGTTTGCGCGATGCCAAGGCTTCCCTCTCGGCGGTCGTCGAAGCGGCCGAGCGTGGCGAGGCGACGACGATTACCAAACACGGGAGGCCTGCGGCCGTGGTCGTGCCGGTAGAAAAGGCAAAGCGACTATACCCGAACAACCGGCCCAGCTTTGCTGCTCTGCTGATGAGAATTCCCGACGCCGTAGAGATCGAACGCGATACCTCGCCATTGCGCGAGGCCGATCTGTGACGGGTTGGCTGTTCGATACTAACGTCTTGAGCGCCTTCGCGCCCGACAAGCCAACTCTTGCGCCAAAGGTTGCCATTTGGTTTGAAGAGCGTACCGACGAGCTTTTCCTCTCGGTGATCACAGCGGTCGAGATCGAAGCCGGCATCTCGAAGCTGCATCGGACCGGCTCTGGGCGGAGAGCGGACGCGCTTCGCGACTGGTTCGAACGCATTCTGAGGTGTTATGCGGATCGGGTATTGCCGTTCGATCTCGCCGCAGCGCGGATCGCCGGCGCGCTCGGCGGCATCGCTCAGGCCGAGGGGCGCCATCCAGGCTTTGCCGATATCGCCATCGCGGCGATCGCCAAGTCGCGGGAACTCGTAATCCTGACTGTAAATCTACGCCATTTCGATCCGCTCGGTGTCGAGTCCTTCAATCCACTCAACGCAATTTGAGGCGTCCGGCGTCCCTCATGTTGCGCGACTGATCCGAGCGACCTCCCTCCATCTCAGCGAGCGTGGGGGTCGGGGATCGGGTCGAGCGGCCAGACGGGGCGGCGGACCTTGGTGAAGAGCTCCGGGGTGTAGATCTCGGAGCACAAGGCGCCGGTGTCGACGAGGACGACCTCGCGGGCGATCGGCTCGAAGGCGGCGCGGAAATGCTGCATCGATTTGACCGCGACGGTGCGGTAGCGGGTCGGGTCGATGCCCAATGAGGTGAACTGGGCGAGATCGACGGCTTGGCCATTGTTGGTGATCACGATGATGTCGATGCCGCCGACCCGGAACACCATCGACGGGCCGTAATTGCGCTCGATCCCGCCGCCCATCGGACCGTAGGCGATGAATTGGCCGTTGGTCAGGCATACGACCTCGCCGGTCAGGGTGAGCGGCCGCCGCCCATCGACGGGTCGGTCTTGCCGCCGAGCGTCAAAGTCGTTCTGGCCCCGACCCCGGCGCGCATCCCGGCCTGCACCGCCCCGGGATCGCAGATCGCGTGAAAGGCGACGCTGTCGACGCCGGCTTCGACGAGGCCCTTCAGAAACGCGGTCGCGTCGCCGTAACCGCCTCCGCCCGGGATTGTCGGTGTAGTCGGCGACGACCAGCGGCTTGTCGCCGGGCTTGCCCTGCCGCGCCAGCGCCACCGCTTCGGCAACCGGCAGCAATTTGACGGTCGTGAAGTCGCGCGTCTCCCAGGCGTGGTCCATAAATTTCTCGGCGATCGCCTGCGCCCGCGCCGATGTCGCCGTCGACCGTAACCGTCACCGAGGGGCCGACATCGCGGATATTGGCGCGGCTGAACCCGGCGCAGATGCTGGCCACCAATGCCTCGCCGCTCTGCTCGAGCGCCTCGCCGCGGGCGATCAACTCGGCCATCGGACCGCGCTGGGTGCGGCCACGGTCGAGCCCGTACATCATCGGCCGGCGGGCGATCACGGTGCTCGGCCGGATCTCGCCCTGCATGGCGCGCTCGAGCAGTTCGGCGCCCTGCCAGGCGCGCTCGTATTGGTCGATATGCGGGTAGGTGCGATAGGCGATCAGCGCGTTCGCATTGTCCGCCATACGCCGCGTCACATTGGCGTGCAGGTCGAGCGTGACGACAACCGGCACGTCGGGCCCGAGCCGGCGGCGCAGCCGCGCCAGCAACTCGCCCTCGGCGTCTTCGTGGGTGTCGCTGACCATCGCGCCATGCAGATGCAGCAGCATCGCCGTCGATCGGGCCTTTCGACGTCGACCGCGTCGAGGATCATTCCTGCGATCGTCTCGAACGCCTCGTCGGTGACGATGCCGGACGGGTTGGGGTTGGCGGAGACCGGGTGAACCAGGCTCCAGCCGAACTTGTCGGCCGCCTCGAAGGTCGCCCCGAAGGCCGAGCGGGTGCCGCGGAACGCCTCCGGGATCTCGTTTTCGATATGGTAATCGCGGCGGCGGAACATCGCCATGTCGGTCTTCACCCTGCTGAAGGTATTGGTCTCATGCATGAAACGGGCGGTCAGAACGCGCTTCAAGGGATCACCTCGTCGATTGCGGCAGCGCATTAACAGCGTAACATCCGCGCCGGTTTCGGCCATAGCCGGGATGCTATGGAGATCAGCTTTAGGCGATAGGAGTTCTGCTTACCCAACTCCGGTCAGGGCATGTGGGTCGCTGCCTTTCAGCCCATCCTCGCGAAGGTCTGGGCCAAACGCGGTGCCCCCGTCCAGGAGAGCGAGCAACCAAGGTCAGAAGAAGACCCGGATCATCGAGCCCTGGAGCAGTGCTCACCCAGCACCGCCTAGTGGTCGCTGAGAGCTTCCTGCGGGAGGACGTGGCGACCGAGGACCGCGACTACTCCTTCCTCTACCAGCTCGCCTAAACCTGTGCGATCGGGGCGCCCTGGCGCACGATGACCGCATCGACGCCGTAGCCGGCGCCGTGGCGCGCACTTCCAGCGGGCCATGATGATAGACGTGGAACAAGGCAGGCGAGCGCATGGAGGCCGAGATCGAAGACTTCCTCGAAGGCTTCAATCAGCTCACCTACCGCGGCATGCGGGTCAATGGGTTCCGGGTGGCGAAAAACGGATCGCGCACTTCTCACGTCGTCTCCAGGTCATCGACAGCCGCCTGACAACAGACTTCCCCTATTCACGAGTTACTGGAGTGGACGGGAGGGGCACTAGACAGACATCGGGGACCGAGCGTTCCCTCTTGAAGAGGGGTTGGTGATACCCGGCAGGCGCTCCGGGGAACTGCGCAGAGCGAAGCGCTAGTAGGGATTTGTCCATGCCTGCAGGCCATCTTTGTCGGCTTCGACCCTGCAAGCATAAATACCGCGCTGCGTGCGACCGTACCACGGATCGCCCTTGAAGTGATAATTTGCGCTCGATGTGTTGAGCCATACGACGGTGTCGGCCGGACAATGCCGCTGCGCTGCTTTCTCGGTTTTAAAGGTCTGCATACCCTGTCCGAGCGCTGCGCCAGCAACCAAGAAAACCATCAGCATCGGGATCACGCCGTAAGCGATTTGTCGCGCCATCGTTTCTTCCCATGAGCCAGCCTGGACATTCGAGGTATTGTGGATCTCGCGGCCCTATGCTTCCTCCAGCTGGCTCAAGTATACCAGAAATTTGCCGGCGTGCTTGACGGCTGCGCAAGGCCGGATGCCCCCATGAACCAGCGGGCCTCCGACCCTCCGACCAGCCCAGGCCGCGCTGACGGCACAGTGCCCACGCCAAAAACAAGAACGCCCCCCCGACCGAGCCGGGGACGTTTTGTAGCCTGGAACCCGGGCGGGGTTACCTTGCCGAGGTGTCCATCATGGACCGGAGAATGCCGCCGGTCAGACGACGTGGAACAGGAAAAGAAGGAGGATAATCGGGATCGGAATCCCGAGTAGCCAAAGCAACAACCCTCTACCCATGGCGCCCTCCTCGCGGTGATGAGAACCTATTTCTTGCCGGCGATCTCGCGAAGGGCGTCCTTGGCGTGGCCGACCGCGCCCTGAACCCGCCCTTCGGCCTGATCGGACTTGCCTTCGGCTTCGGTCCCGGCATCGCCCAGAGCTTTCCCCGCCTGCTCCTTGATTTTGCCGGTGGCTTTCTTCACGCCTCCTGCGACACGATCCTTATCCATCGTCAATTCCTCTGTTTGATTTACTCGCATTGAGAACACGGCAATTCGCTCAGTAGTTCCTCGCCGGCATTAGCCTCTCTGAAGGTGGTAAAAGAAAACGCCCCCGAAAATTCGGGGGCGTTCACTTTTTCAGATCGGGCCGGTCAAGCAGCTTGACGCTGGGTCACCTGCTCCTGCTGCGGTGCAGTCACCTGCTCGGGCTGTCCAGTGCCGATCTGGATCTGGCGCGGCTTCGCCGCCTCCGGCACCTCGTGGACTAGGTCGACGTGCAGCATGCCGTTGACGAGGCTGGCGCCGACGACCTTGATGTGGTCGGCGAGGCTGAAGCGCCGCTCAAACGCGCGTCGCGCGATACCGCGATGCAGGTAGCGGTTCTCGTCTTCGTCCTTTTTCGCCTTGCCGGTCACCAGGAGCGTGTTCTCCTGCGCGGTGATGTCCAGCTCATCCTCGGAAAAACCCGCGACAGCCATCGTCAGGCGATAGGCGTCTTCACCGGTCTTCTCGATGTTGTATGGCGGATAGGCGAGGGAAGCGCTATCGACGCGTGTCGCGGCATCGACCAGCCGGGTCAGCCGATCAAAACCGATAGTAGACCGGAACAGCGGAGAGAAATCGAAACGATCCATGACCAAGTTCTCCTTTGAGCAACATGGTATTTCGGCACCCACCAATTCGGCCGGATGCCATTCACTGGCGCGCTGTCCCTTAGCGGCGACCGCGCATACTTTAGATGGGCAATATCGGGTAATGATCAAGGGGTCAGCCGGTGCATTAGCGCCGGCTGGACAACATCATCGTTTTATGCCAAACCCTTGAAATCGCTTATTGAAGCGCGCCAGCTGTCCACCACTGTCGACCAGCCGCTGCTGTCCGCCGGTCCAGGCCGGATGCGATTTCGGGTCGATGTCGAGCCGCAAGGTGTCGCCCGCCTTGCCGTAGGTCGAGCGCGTCTGGTACGAGCTGCCGTCCGTCATCACGACGGTTATCTCATGATATTCGGGGTGAATTCCTTCTTTCATCGAACAGTCCTCCGTACCGCTCCGGCATATAGCGAAGCGTCGCCCCGTGCGCAATATCGGCGGGATCTAGGCGCGCGATTCCCTCATTGCGAGGGCAATCAGGTCGAAAATATCGATGAGGCGGGCGACGTAGTGGTCGCGCATGAGCCGATTTCGACCCGGCTCGCCGCACAGATCGGCCTCCAAGATCCGCAGAAGCCGCTCTAGCCTGACCCGATGCAGGCCGAGCCGGCGCTGGCAAGGGGTCGCGGTAACACGCCGGAAAAGGCGGCCAGCATGGCGCCGCCGAGGAATACGCCGGCGGTCGTGGCGGCGAGGAGTCCGGGACCGGGGGCAGCCGGAAACAGGCTGTACCACAACCCGCCGAGACCAGCGCCGAGCGGAAAGGCCGCGATCGCCATCTGTTGCGCGATCATCCCCGCCAGAGCCGAGCTCAAGGTCACGAGACCCGGGGTCGCCTGCTTGATGACCAGAGCACCGAGACCGGCCGCGACAAAGCCGGTTGCGATCTCGGCCGTCGCGGTGCGCGACCCGAGATAGGTCTCGACCGCGGCGGCGAGCCCGCGGCGAAAATCTGGCTCGGCACGGGCTGAAGCGACGATGAGTGCGGCCGCTCTCTCGTCGGCGAGTATCGTTTCGGCGATGGCGTCGTCATACGAGACCCGATTACGGCGCCGGCACGGGATTCGAGCAGTTCGGTTGTCACCAACCACTGGATCTCCCGGCCGACCGCGGTCTGGAGGAGAAGCCGCCGGCCGGCAAGCCATGCCGCCACCCCTTCCATGCCGGCCCGCCGCGCCGCCCAGGCCATGAGCTCGACGGTGAGCGCCGGCCCCGCGAGAAACAGATTGGCCGGAGCCCGCAACAGATCCCAGCCGAGCGCTCGGCGATGCAGCGCAACGGAGCCGGCCAAAGTGAAGTGGCGGTCGACAAGCGCTCGCGCCGGCTCTAGATCTGCTGTTGCATGGCGTCGCGCACGATCGCGCCGGCGAGCTCTTGCCGGGATGTATCCGCCATCTGTTCACAAGTCGACAGCCGCCCATGTCGCTTGCATGGGTAGTGTTCAACTCAGTTTCTTCGAGCCGTTGCCCTCGCTTCCGGAGGGGCTCGAATAGCCGCATAAATCCTGGCCTTTGATGACAGCGGGCGGAGATATAACAGCGATGGCTTATGCACGAGGGTCCGGTGGCTCTAGATGTTGTTTCGGGCTAGGCGGCTTTGCGGATCAGGACGAGGTAGGGCGCCGGAGCGGTGCGGGCGCCGATGCCGAGCAGGGTATCGAAGGCGGCATGGCGTGTGCTGCGCCGATTGAAGCGGAACACGAACTCATCGAGGTAGTGCTGCAGGTTGGTTTTCCGCAGACCGTGGTAGACGCCCAAGCCCCAACGCTTGAGGTTTGAAAACAGCCGATGGATCCAGGGCAGCGCGATGTGCGCGGCCATCGTGCCGATGGTGATCGCGTTGTGCCGGACACTGGGAAGGTTGTGGTAGGACGGCCAGTCGTCGGTGATCAGCCGGGTCTGAGGGGCAACCGCACCGAGCACGAAGGCATGAAGCTCGTCTTTGCCAAAGCCCTCGATCACCTTGAGCCGGGCGCGCCGGGGCTTGCCGCCGTCGATTTCGACCGCGCCGGCAACCAGCATTTTGCCGATTCCGCTGCGGCCGGCGGGCACAACGACCGGGTCGTTCTTGGTGCGGAACGGGATGATTGTCTCGTCGGCCTCGACCAGACCACCGAGCGGCTCGCGCGCGGGGTTGACCATGGCGCGGCGCAGCTTGGCGCATAACATCCAGGCGGTGCGGTACGAACCGAGAGCAAGCTGGTTTTGCAATTGCAGCGCCGAGATGCCGTTCGAGTGCGTCGCCATTAAAAACGCGGCCCAGAACCATATCGTCAGCGGCAGCTTGCTGGCATGCATGATCGTGCCAGCGGTCACCGAGGTCTGCCGACCACAGTCGGCGCACTCGTAGGTGAAGACTTTGGTCTTCAGCAGCCAAGCCCGGCCCCCGCCGCAACCCGGGCAGACAAACCCTTGCGGCCAACGACGCTCGAAGAGGTACTCCGCACACGCACCTTCTGTCGCAAAGCGCCCCTGGAATTCGATCAACGACCGCGGAAACCGTCGCTCAGATACAGGCACGACACTCCCCCTTGCTCATTCGATACCAATGAGCAGCCTACACCTGAGTTCTTGTTTTGTACACTAAATCTGGATCGGCCGGACGCTCGTGCATAAGCCATTAACAGCGAATAACAGCCAGCCATAAGAGCCAGCCGCCACCTAGATTCCGTGAGCCTTCATCCTCATGACTTCAAGATACCATGCCATCATGGCAATTCTCTGATTCCGAAGAGTGCGACAGAGGAGGCATCCCATGCTGAGGACGGGCAGCGAGCATCTCGAGCGGCTGCGGGACGGACGAACCGTCTATATCGGCAGCGAACGGGTGGACGACGTCACGAGCCACCCCGCCTTCCGCAACGCTGCGCGCACCGTTGCAGCGATCTACGACATGAAAGCCGACCCCGCCAATCGCGACATCATGTCGTTCGCCGAAGGCGGCGACCGCTACGGCATGTACTACCTGCAGGCCCGGACCCCGGAGGATCTGCGGCGGCGGATGCGTGCGCATCGCATGATCGCCGACATGACCTACGGGCTCTTTGGCCGCTCGCCCGATCACGTCGCCGGCTTTGTGACCGGGATGGCGATGAACCCCGCTGTCTTCGCCGCCGGCAGCCGGCCCTATGCCGAGAACATCGTCAACTATTACCGCTACATGCGGGAGCAGGACATCTATGCGGCCTACGCCGTGGTGCCGCCACAAGCGGCGCGCGATCCAGCCTTCTACCAGAAGCAGAACCTGCCGATCCCGAGCCTGCAGGTGGTGCGCGAGGACGATGACGGCGTGGTGATCTCGGGGATGAAGATGCTGGCGACCGCGGCTGTGTTCGCCGACGAGATCTGGATCGGCAATTTGCTGCCATTGGCCCCTGACCTCATCAAGCAGGCGGTGACCTGCGCCGTGCCCTGCAATGCCGAGGGTCTCACCTTGTGGTCGAGGAAATCCTTCGAACGCAATGCCGAGAACGAATTCGACAGCCCATTGGCGTGGCGCTTCGACGAGACCGACAGCATGGTGCTGTGCGACAACGTCAAGGTGCCGTGGGATCGGGTCTTTGTGATGGACGACGCGGTACTGTCGCGCGAGATCTACATCCGGACGCCGAGCCACTGCTACGGCAATCACCAGTCCAACGTCCGGCTCTGGTCAAAGCTGCGGCTGATCGTCGGGCTGGCGAGCCGGGTAGCGCAATCGACCGGGGCCGATCAGGTCCCTGCAGTTCGCGACGTGCTGGGGCGGCTCGCCGCGCTCGAAGCGACGCTCGGCGGCATGATCCACGGTCAGATCGAGGCATGGGAGCCTTGGCCGGACGGCTTTGCGACCTTCAACCGGCGCTACATGTATGCGGCGCTCAACTGGGGCACCGAAATGTATTCCGAGCTCATCGACATACTGCGCGAATTGTCAGGCGGCGGCGTGTTCCAGATGCCGGCGAGCGCGACCGTGATGCACGACCCTTCGCTGAGGAAACTGTTCGAGACCTATTGGCAAACGCCGCAATCGCCGGCCCTCGACCGCATGAAATTGTTCAAACTGGTGTGGGAGTTGGTCGGTTCCGAATTCGCCGGCCGGCATCAGCAATACGAGAAATTCTACGCCGGCGCCTCTTTCATCGTGCGCGACCACAACTACCGCGAAGCACCGTGGGACGAGTTCCACCAATACGCCGACGATCTGTTGGCGAGCTACGACGTACCGGAAGCGCCAGGTGGAACACCACGTGACCGACTCTCGGGCTGAAGTGAGTTTTGAATGCAAACCACCACCGAAGTCTATCGACGCCTGTACATCTGGCACCAACTCTCTGTGAATGACGGCGGGCGAGTTCATCCGCCGGATACAGGCCTTAGGCGCGGCTCGCGGTATTGTGGTTCGTTTCGACAAGACTCGTGGAAAGGGAAGTCACGGCACGCTCTACTACGGCGATCGTTTCACCGTCGTGAAAGATCGGCGCAAGGAGTGTGGGCCCGGCCTCATAGGTAACATGCTCGCGGACTTGGGGTTTGAGCCCGTCGTGATCTGAGGTAGCGGAAAATGCAGCAGCGCTTCGAGTACCCCGCCAAGGTCGAGCAGGACTCGGCGGGGTTCTATCTCGTGACCTTTTCGGATTTCCCCGAAGCGGCGACCGATGCGCGATCGCTAAACGCTGCAATATTGGAGGCCGGCGACTGCCTGGAGGAAGCGGTTGCCGGACGCATAAAGCGAGGCGAGCCGATACCGCGACCGTCCTTGCCGAACGCGGGGACGGTGCCAATTACCTTATCTGCTCTCTATGCGATGAAGGCCGCGCTTTACATGGCATTGCGGGAGGCCCGGCTATCGCAAGCGGAGCTCGCCGCAAAGCTCGGAAAGGACGAAAAGGAAGTGCAACGGCTGCTCGATCCGAAGCACGCGAGCGGCATATCTTCGAGCGAAGCAGCCTTGCGCGCGATCGGAAAGCGTCTCCAAATCGTGGTCGAAAACGCTGAGTGAGCGGTGCTCATTGGCATGCGCAGCTACCCCGCAGCGTTGACCCCCGATCCGGATGGCGCTTCACCGTCACGTTCCGCAACGTGCCCGAGGCGATCACCGAAGGCGATACACGGGATGAGGCACTGCTGCGGGCGGAGGACGCGCTCGAATCGGCGCTCGCCATGTATGTTGCCGCCAAGGAGCCGCTGCCGGCGCCGTTCGAGGCGGAGGCGGACGAGGTCATGGTGCCCCTTTCGGCGTTGGGGATGGCGAAAAACCGCGTTTCACGAGGCAATGCGCGAGCAAGGCGTGGGCCGCGCGGAACTCGCGCGGTGGCTACGCTGGCACCTGCCGCAAGTCAATCGCGTGCTCGACCTGCGTCACGCTTCCCGAATGGAGCATGTCGAGGCCGCGCTCGCCGCTCTCGGCCTGCGCCTCATCGTCGACGTGCCTGTGCTTAAGGCTAAGCGTTCCGAAGCGGTCCATCGCCTATAACTGCCGAGATGCGCTTGGCCAGATCGTTGCTCAATTGCAATGGAGTCGCCCATTTTACAGTATTTATATGCTTGATATCAAAATGTACCTTTTCGATAAGATCAGAGCGGCAAGTACCAATAACAGGTATTCCTAACCCGACTGCCACTCCTGCCTCGAAATACACCACGTTGTTCATATGAGTGTAATCTGCAACCAAAAACCGTGAACGCCTAATCTCGGCCAAGATTTCATCGCTGATCCCATTGATGTGCTCTTTTCTGTCGATCCGAAGCGGCACGTACCCTGCTTTTCTGATCCCTGGATCGAAGCCTAGTGTATAGGCCTCGTCCATTGAGGCATCAAAAGACATCGCAACAAATCCCTGGAGGTAGGGACTTCCTCGCGATGATAATTCTTCGACTTTGAGGATTCCTTTGATCGTCAGGTTGACATAGCCGTGCTCGCGGAGCTTCACAAATCCTTCCTGCTCAAGAATGCAGGTCAGAAACCAAAGTTCATCCTCATCAGCGCAGTAAGAAACAGCTTGGATTTTGAGCATTAGGCCAAAACGGTGTATGTGTTGGATGTCGTTTCCGACTTCCCCTGCCATTGCAGCTAGAGCGCGTAAAGACCGTTCTTGAAGCCGAGGTATGGGTATGCGTTTAACTTGGTCGACCAGATCCGCAATTAAATGTGGCACAATCCCCGCCGCGTTCTGGTCTTGAATAAACGCAGATAACTGCACTTGGTGTTCTCTCGATTTGGGTGGTGAGCAGAATACCAATGGATTCCAGGTGAACGTGCCACATCGTTTACAGCTCACCTGAACACCGAGCGGACCAGCATTCCTATAATCTTGGCCAGTTAACTTACATACTTCACAGTCGTCATCATGATCTATAGACGCACCACTCATTTATTACCTCCACACCGGCTAGAAAACAAAAAGCACAAGGCTGGTGCTACTTTCATTAAAGTTTTCCGCAATGCTGGCTTGATATTTATTGGGTGTTGTCATTAACTGCACCCACTCGTCGCCCCGCAGGTGTCGCATTTGAGGCAGGTGCCGTTGCGGATCAGGGTGAAGTTGCCGCATTCGTCGCAGCTGTCGCCTTCGTAGCCCTTCATGCGGGCGGCGCGGATGCGTTCGAGGCGGAGGTCGCCCTCCGGCATTGGTGAGAGGGCGAGGGGGCCGTCGATGTCGGGGTCGGTGAAGGCGGCGAGGGCGGTGGCGCGGCCGGCGCCGCCGTCGAGCACCGTCAATTTGTTGCGCACGAAGCCGTTGGAGGCGGCGCGGCGCATCAGGTTGGATTCGGCTTCGCCCTTGCCGACCGTGTCGGGCATCAGGTCGCCGGGCTGGGCGTGGGCCAGGTCGCCGCGGTCGAGATAGGAGATCGCCAATTCGCGGAAGATGTAGTCGAGGATCGAGGTCGCCATCTTGATCGCGTCGTTGCCCTCGACGATGCCCGAGGGCTCGAAGCGGGTGAACGTGAAGGCCTCGACAAACTCTTCGAGCGGCACGCCGTATTGCAGGCCGATCGAAATCGCGATCGCGAAATTGTTCATCAGGGAGCGGAAGGCGGCGCCCTCCTTGTGCATGTCGATGAAGACTTCGCCGAGCCCGCCATCCTCGTACTCGCCAGTGCGCAGATAGACCTTGTGGCCGCCGACGACCGCCTTCTGCGTGTAGCCCTTGCGGCGGTTGGGCAGGCGGCGCCGCTCGCTCTGCCGCACGACGCGCTCGACCATCCTTTCGACGACGCGCTCGACGATCCGCTCGGCAACGAGCGGCGCGCGGGCGGCCGGCGATTCGGTGAAGAACTCATCGGCTTCCTCCTCGTCGCCCAAGAGGCTTGAGGCCAAGGGTTGCGAGAGTTTCGAGCCGTCGCGATAGAGCGCGGTTGCCTTGAGGCCGAGCCGCCAGGACAGCATGTAGGCGTCCTTGCAATCCTCCACGGTAGCGGCGTTCGGCATGTTGATGGTCTTCGAGATCGCTCCCGAGATGAAGGGTTGCGCCGCCGCCATCATCCGGATGTGGCTGTCGACCGACAAGGAGCGCCGGCCGAGGCGGCCGCACGGGTTGGCGCAGTCGAACACCGCCAGATGCTCGGGTTTGAGATGCGGCGCGCCCTCCAATGTCATCGCGCCGCAGCACCAGCTGTTGGCGGCGTCGATCTCGGCCCGGGCGAAGCCGAGCGCCGCCAGCAGCTCGAAGCCGGGATCGTCAAGCGCGCCCGGCGCGATCCCTAGACTGTCGATGCAGAAAGCTTCGCCCAGGGTCCATTTATTAAACGTGAATTTGATGTCGAAAGCCGAGCCGAGCGCTGCCTCGACGGCGGCGAGCGCCCGGTCGTCGAAGCCCTTTGCCCTGAGGCTCTCGTGGTTGATGTGAGGCGCGCCATCAAGCGTGCCGTGGCCGAGCGCATAGCGCGCGATCGCCGCGATCTCGGCGGCGCTGTATCCGAGCGACTGCAGAGCCTGTGGCACAGCGCGGTTGATGATCTTGAAATAGCCGCCGCCGGCGAGCTTCTTGAACTTGACCAGCGCGAAATCGGGCTCGATCCCGGTCGTGTCGCAATCCATGACGAGCCCAATCGTGCCGGTCGGCGCCAGCACTGTCGCCTGGGCGTTGCGGAAACCGTGCGCCTCGCCGAGCGCCAATGCCCGGTCCCAGCCCCGCCGGGCCGCCGCGGCCAATTCCGCATTCGGGCAGTTCGCTGCATCGAGCGGCACCGGCGGGATCGAGAGCCCTTCATATCCCGCGGCTTCGCCATGGGCCGCGCGGCGGTGGTTGCGGATGACGCGCAACATTGCCTCGCGATTCTCGGCGTAGCCGGGGAAGGCGCCGAGCTCGCCCGCCATCTGGGCCGAGGTGGCATAACTCGACCCGGTCATCAATGCGGTAATGGCGCCGCCGAGCGCCCGGCCGGCGGCGCTGTCATAGGGAAGGCCCATCGACATCAAGAGCCCGCCGAGATTCGCGTAGCCGAGGCCGAGGGTGCGGAAATCGTAGGAGCGGCGTGCGATTTCCTTCGATGGGAACTGCGCCATCATCACTGAGATTTCGAGGACGATCGTCCACAGCCGCACGGCATGCTCGAAGGCGGGGACGTCAAAGCTGCCATCCTCCCTCCGGAACGCCATCAGGTTGAGGGAGGCGAGATTGCACGCCGTGTCGTCGAGGAAATTGTATTCCGAGCACGGGTTCGAGGCGTTTATCCGGCCGCTCGCGGGGCAGGTGTGCCAATCGTTGATCGTCGTATCGAATTGCAGCCCGGGATCGGCCGAGGCCCAGGCGGCATGCCCGATCCGGTCCCACAACTCGCGCGCCGGCAGCCGCTTGGCGACCTTCCCGTCGGTGCGCCGGGTCAATTCCCAAGTGTCGTCGTTATGGACACGCTCGAGAAAATCGTTCGAGACCCGCACCGAATTGTTCGAGTTCTGGCCGGCGACCGTCAGATAGGCCTCCAATTCCCAATCGGTGTCGTAGGTGCGGAACGCGATTTCGGTATAGCCCTGGCGCGCGAACTGGATCACCCGCTGGATGTAGCTTTCCGGGATCATCGCCCGGCGGGCGGCGCGGATCTCGCGCTTCAGCGCCGGGTTCTGCGCCGGATCGGTTCCCTCGCGGCAGGCGGCCATGACCAGGTTCAAGTGCCGGGCGGCGAGCTTGGAGCCGGCGACGAGCGCGGCGACCTTCTGCTCCTCGACGACCTTCCAATCGATGAAGGTCCCGATGTCGGGATGGTCGATGTCGACGATGACCATCTTGGCGGCGCGTCTCGTCGTGCCGCCGGATTTGATCGCGCCGGCGGCGCGGTCGCCGATTCGCAGAAAGCTCATCAGCCCCGAGGAGCGGCCGCCGCCTGACAGCGCCTCACCCTCGCCGCGGATCTTCGAGAAATTGGAGCCCGAGCCGGAGCCGTATTTGAAGAGCCGCGCCTCGCGCACCCACAGATCCATGATGCCGCCCGGGTTGACGAGGTCGTCGGCGACGGATTGGATAAAGCAGGCGTGCGGCTGCGGGTGCTCGTAGGCGCTGTCGGAGGCGTGCAGTTCGCCGGTTTTGTGATCGACGAAGTAATGGCCTTGCGCCGGGCCGTCGATGCCATAAGCCCAATGCAGCCCGGTGTTGAACCATTGCGGGGAGTTCGGCGCGCCGATCTGCCGGGCGAGCATCAGGCGGATCTCGTCGTAAAAGGCTGACGCGTCCTCCTCGGCGTCGAAATAGCCGCCCTTCCAGCCCCAATAGGTCCAGGTCCCCGCCATGCGGTCGAAGACCTGGCGGGCGCTTGTTTCACCGCCGTGACGGGCGCTCTCGGCCAGCGCTGCGAGAGCCGCTTTATCGGCGGTGCGCCGCCACAGCCAGGGCGGAAGGCCCTGCTCCGCAACCGCCGCCAAACGCGCAGGCACGCCGGCCTTGCGGAAGTATTTTTGCGCGAGGATGTCGCAGGCCACCTGGCTCCATTCAGCCGGCACCTCGATCCCCTCGGCCTGGAAGACGACGGAGCCGTCGGGATTGCGGATCTCGCTGCTCGCGGTCCGGAACGGCACCGTTTCATAGGGGTCCTGACCGGCCGTGGTAAAATGACGTGCGATGTGCATCCCTCTCCCCAACTCCGCTGCCAGACGTAGTTGCTCGCCCGGCCGAACCTACTAAATCTAGACCAACGTTGGCAAATTGATTTCGTGGCGTTTCGCCAGAAGCACACCATATGTTGCGGCACGGCAACGTTAAGACCGGCTCTTTACGCCCGCCCGGAAGCGGTGCGATAAACCCGGCCGCGAGGGCGAGGCACGGATGGCGTGATGACGCTCGGCACGCGTTTGTTGACTTGGTTGCGGGGCGAATTGGTCGGCACCGACGATTACGGCAACCGCTATTACCGCGACCGCGGCGCGAGACCGTTGCGGCGCGGCGGCGGCCGGTTCAGCCGCGAGAAGCGCTGGGTCATCTATAACGGCGAACCGGAAGGATCAAAGGTTCCGCCGGAATGGCACGCCTGGCTGCACCACACGGTAAACGAGGTGCCGCGCGCCGACCGTCCCCGCTATTCCTGGGAGAAGCCGCACCAGCCGAACATGACCGGCACGCCCTATGCCTATCATCCGCCGGGCTCGATCCTGCGCGGCGGCCACCGGGCCCGCGCCACCGGGGATTACGAGCCGTGGATCCCGGAATAGGACGGCTGCAGCGAATATGACCGGGAATGTGATCGAGACGGTGATGGGCGCCGTCGTGCTGGTCGTCGCCGCGGTATTCCTGTTTTTTGCGTATACGACAAGCCAGGTCAGGGCCGTGCAGGGCTATCAGGTGACGGCTCAGTTCGAGCGGGTCGGCGCACTCCGCGATGGCGCAGATGTGCGGATCGCCGGTGTCAAGGTTGGGTCGATTCTGGCCGAAGTCCTCGATCCGAAGACATTTCTTGCCACGGTGCGAATGAGCATCGACCCGGCCTATAAACTGCCCGAGGACACGGTGGCTGAGATCGTCTCCAATGGCCTGCTCGGTGAGCAATACATGTCGCTCGTTCCCGGCGGCGAAGACAGAACGATCCCGCCGGGCGGGCAGATCAAATTTACCCAGTCCCCGGTCAGCCTCGAAAACCTGATCGGGCAGATGATCTTTTCGACGCCCGGCGGACAGAAGAAGCCGGGCGAGGGCGAGGCGCCGCAAGGCGCTGCTCCGAAATAGGGGGCTCGGGCATGTCCGACAGCAACGAGCGCGAATTCCCGGTCTGGCGCACGCCGGAAGGCGAGCCGGTCTCTTGCGTCGAAAAGATCAAGGTGCTGAACGAAAATCTCGCCGAGCTGAAGGAGCTGGCGCAGGAGGCGCTCGAGGATGCGGTGCTGATGGGGTGCGACGAGCGGCAGGTGCGCGAGGTTCTCGCCGGCATCGTCGCCGGGATCGTCAACCCGTACCGCAAGTGATTGCCAAGCATGACCTTGTCGCGGCTGTCCTGCTGGCGACAACGCTAGCGAAGCCGGCGGTAGCGGATATGACCCCGGAGCCGGTGGCGCTAATGGAGGGGCTCGACAAGATCACCGCGCGCGTCTCGAAATTCGAGGCGCCGGTCGGCGCCCCGGTGCAATTCGGCACGCTCGCGATCCGTGTCCGCGATTGCGAGAAGAGCCCACCGGAGGATACGCCGGAGAGCGCGGCATTCGTCGAAATCGACGAAACCCGCCCAGGCGAGATCAGGAATCGGGTGTTCAGCGGCTGGATGTTCGCTTCGAGCCCGGCGTTGTCGGCGCTCGAGCATCCGGTCTACGACGTAACCTTGCTCGATTGCAGGACGGCGAGCGGATCGCCACGCACTCGCCTCCGGTAAAGGCAGTGGGAAGGATGCGCGGTAGGCGAGCGCCTCGGCGAGCAGGCGATGATAGCGCGCGCGGGGGATTTCGACCCCGCCGAATTGCGCGAGGTGCGGCGTCAGAAACTGGGTGTCGAGGAGGCGGTAGCCGCCGAGCCGCAGCCGCGCGGCCAAATGCACGAGTGCGATCTTGCTCGCGTCGGTCGCGCGGCTGAACATGCTTTCGCCGAAAAAGGCTGCGCCGATTGCGACGCCGTAGAGCCCGCCGACCAGCATATCCCCTTGCCAGGTTTCGACGCTGTGCGCCGCGCCGCGGGCGAACAGCCCGGCATAGAGCCGCACGATCTCGTCGTTGATCCAGGTATTGGGGCGTTTTTCGGTCGCCTCGGCGCAACCGCAAATCACCTCCTCGAAGGCGCTGTCGCAACGGATCTCGAAACCGCCCTGCCGGATGACACGGCGCAGCCGCTTCGGCACGTGGAAGCCGTCGAGCGGCAGGATGCCGCGGCGCCGCGGATCGACCCAGAACAGCTCCGGATCGTCCGCCAATTCGCCCATCGGGAAAATGCCGGCAGCATAGGCGGCGAGCAGGATCTCGGGGGTCAGCCGCAACGCGCCTCGGCTCCCATCATGCTCTCGGCCACGCTTCTGGTCATCGGGGCCGCCTGACGAATTCTTCCAGCCAGTGGATGTCGTAATCGCCCTCGATGAATTCCGGCGCGACGGCGAGACGCTGGTGCAGCGGGATCGTCGTGTCGATCCCGCCGATCACATATTCCTCGAGCGCGCGGCGAAGCCGCATCAGGCATTCGTTGCGGCTCTTGCCGTGGATGATCAGCTTGGAGACCAGGCTGTCGTAATAAGGCGGCACCTCATAGCCGTCGTAGAGCGCGCTGTCGACGCGCACGCCGAGCCCGCCCGGGGGATGATAACCGGTCACTCGGCCGGGCGAGGGCCGGAAGGTGGCGGGGTTCTCGGCATTGATGCGGCACTCGATCGCGTGACCGCACAGGTTGACGTCCGACTGGCGATAGCCAAACGGCACGCCGGCCGCGATGCGCAGCTGCTCGCGGACGATGTCGATGCCGCTGATCATTTCGCTGATCGGGTGCTCGACCTGCAGGCGCGTGTTCATCTCGATGAAAAAGAATTCGCCGTCCTGATATAGGAATTCGAGCGTGCCGGCGCTGCGGTAGCCGATCTCGCCGAGCGCTGCGACGGCGAGCGCGCCCAACTGCTCGCGCTCCGCGCAGCTCAGCGCCGGGGAAGGGGTCTCCTCGAGCACCTTCTGGTGCGAGCGCTGCAGCGAGCAGTCGCGCTCGCCGAGATGGATGATGCCGCCCTTGCCATCGCCGAGAACCTGGATCTCGATATGCCGGGGCCGCTCGAGATGGCGTTCGAGATAGACCTCGCCGCAGCCGAAGAACGACGCCGCCTCATGTTGCGCAATCGGCAGCAGAACGGCCAGTTCGGCGGCGTTCTGCGCCACCTTCATGCCGCGCCCGCCGCCGCCCGCGCTGGCCTTGATCAGCACCGGATAGCCGATCGCGCGGACCGCCGCCTCCGCCGCCGCGATGTCGCGCACGGCGCCTGCCGAGCCGGGAACCGTCGGGATCCCGAGCTTGCGCGCCGCCTTTTTCGCCGCGACCTTGTTGCCCATCAGCCGGATGTGCTCGGCGGAGGGACCGATGAAGGTGAACCCGTGCTCCTCCACCGTCGCGGCGAAATCGGCATCCTCGGCGAGAAATCCGAGACCGGGATGGATCGCATCGGCGCCGGTGATTGCAGCGGCCGACAGGATCGACGCGACATTCAAATAGCTGTCGCGCGCCGGCGGCGGGCCGATGCACACGGTCTCATCCGCCAGCCGAACATTCATCGCGTTGGCGTCGGCAGTCGAATGCACCGCCACCGTCTTGATCCCCATCTCGCGGCAAGCGCGATGGATGCGCAGCGCAATCTCACCCCGATTGGCGATCAGCACTTTGTCGAACATCAGGCGCCCTTGCGCCCTCTCTGCCCTTTAGGGGGGAGAGGGAGGGGGACCCGTCGCGTCAGCGACGGGGAGGGTGAGGTGGGCCTCGGCAGGCACTCCGGAATCCCCCACCTCACCCCGACCCTCTCCGCCCCCGAGGGCGGAGAGGGAGCTTTCGAGCTCCCGGCAGATCGTTTCCAACACGCCCGCAATGTTGTTCATTACATCTCCGTTCCAAAACCGGATTACCCGATAGCCTCGGCGGCCGATTTCTCGAGTCCGCAACTCATCCGTGTTGAGCGAGATCGCATGCTGTCCGCCATCCAGCTCGATCACGAGCTTTGCTGCAGGATACGCAAAGTCCACCACATATCTGCCGATCGGATGCTGCCGGCGAAACCGATGCGGCGGCCCGAGTTCGCGCAATTCTCGCCACAGCCGCCTCTCGGCCTCCGTCATATCCCGCCGCAGCCGCCGCGCGAGCGTTGTCCTATTCTTAGTAATCACTCGATCAGCATCAGGACGGCGCCATACTCGACCGGCTGCGCGTCGGCAACCAGGATCTGCGCAATGCGGCCGGGGCGGTGCGCGCGGATCTGGTTCATGACCTTCATCGCCTCGATGATCAGCAGGGGCTGTCCCTCGGCGACCGAATCGCCGAGCCGCACAAATGGCAGATCGCCGGGTTGAGGCGCGAGATAGGCGGTCCCCACCATCGGCGCCTTGACCGAGCCGGGGTGCTCGACGGACACGGAATGGGTTGCCGCTGTAGGAGAGGCAGCTGGCGCTGACGCCGAGCCCGATCCGCCGGGCACGCGGGCGACTCGGACGCGGCGGTTGCCGATCGCGTATTCGATTTCGGTTAGGCCGGTTTCGGTCAGCAGCGCGGCCAGCGTGCGGATCAGGTCGGCGTCGGGAAAAGGCGGACTGCGGCCGCCGATTTTCAACGATCGGCCTCTTCCGGTTCCCGCTCGATCAGGTTGGCGAGCGCGTCGAGTGCGCGTTCGTAGCCTTGAGCTCCCAACCCGCAGATCACACCGGTCGCCGCCAAGCTGACATAGGAATGATGACGAAAGCTCTCGCGGCGGAAAATATTCGACAGGTGCACCTCGATGACCGGCAATTCGGCGGCGAGAAGCGCGTCGAGCACCGCCACCGAGGTGTGGGTCAACGCCCCGGCATTGAGAATGATGCCGTCGGCGGATTCGCGCGCCTCCTGGATCCAATCGACGAGCTGGCCCTCGTGATTGGTCTGCCGGAACTCGATCCGCAGGTCGAGCGATGCGGCGCGCGCCAGGCACCGCTCCTCGATGTCGGCCAGAGTATCATGGCCATAGATCGACGGATCCCGCACTCCGAGCAGATTGAGGTTGGGACCGTTCAGAATATAAATGGCAGGCAATAGAGCCCTCCCAAGCCGATTTGCCGTTTATAGCACGCCCCCGAACGGTCGGGGAGAGGATGTCCTCGACGGCCGAGCCCGATCAGCACTGTATTTGTCGCAAGTGACCAGAGAGCATTTGGGAGCCGAAATATTTAAGTCACCTGGATTGAATTTAATGTCATCAGCTGCATATACTGTTTAAGTTAGGCGCGGTTAGGAATATATTTTGCCAGGATCGTGCGATGGTAATCGCGCAACCCGGGGAAGGTCCATAATTATGGACAAGCCAGTGCAATTAGACGAACATCGCGGCATAGCTGCGCAAAAATCGACGGAAGTTCGCCGCCTCAACCATGAGGTCAAGGCCGATCAAGCTGCCTTGCGAAGCCGTCAAGAGGAATTCGAGCGCCATGCAATCGCCGCTCCGTCGACTACCTGGCTAGAGGCTGCAGAAAAGGCGCAATATTTGATCCAACTTTTCGCTGCAACACCCGAGGGACGGGACCCGCGCCGGCAAGAGCTGATAGCCGGGGTGCTCGACGATTTTGCCAGATTATCAAATGAAGCAGAGCCATAGGGTCAATCGGCATGCCGAAAGATAGAACGGCGTCACATTTTCATCGACGAGCCGCTTTGGGGGCTGCGCGAACAGGCCCGCATCAATGATGGCAATGATGCGATTGTCCGCCTGTGTATGATCGGGCTGGGGATAGCGATTGTTGCGATTGCGCCAGTCACGTGGGCTTGGAAGATCGCGCTGTTCCTGATGATCATGTTCGTCGTCGGCATCGTCGTGCCGGTGATCTGGCGGGCCAGGCGAAATCCAAACTGAGTGGACGAAGGTGAGTCGGAGCGACTGGCCCAAAGAGGGCCCGCGCCCGCCACGATGAGCGCGAACTAGATCCTCCGGCACCTCTTTCCCTTCGGTCTGCTCGGTGGTGCTGTCGTCCGCGCGCGAGGCGGCGCGTTCCTGCTGCCGCTTCAGTTTCTCGTCTTTTTTGGCCTTCTTCAGCCGATCGCGCTCCGCGCGCTCGAAGCGGTAATTCGTTCTGAACGCCATGGGGTCGCTCCCTAGCGGATTCTGCTGGCTTACATCAGTAGCCCTCGCGCTCGAGCCGTTTGCGCAGCATCTTGCGGTGCCGACGGATTGCCTCGGCTTTCTCGCGCACCCGACGTTCGGACGGTTTTTCATAAGCCCGCCGACGCTTCATTTCGCGAAAGGTGCCTTCCCGCTGCATCTTTTTCTTCAGGACCCGCAGTGCCGAATTGACGTCGTTGTCGCGCACGAAAACTTGCATGAGCAGCTATCTCTTCGACTTGTTGCGTCCTGCTATACCGGCTAGAGGAGGGAGCCGCGCGAAACCGCGCCGCTCCCCTGCTCGAAGCTAGCTTTGCTTCAAATTCACGGCCGAGGTCTTTCCTCGATCGCCGCGCTCGAGGTCGAAGCTCACCTTCTGGCCCTCGTGCAGATTGCCGATACCGGAGCGCTCGACCGCCGAGATGTGGACAAACACGTCCTGCGAACCGTCCTCAGGTTGAATGAAGCCGTAACCCTTTGTAGGGTTGAACCACTTCACGGTTCCAATAGTCATAGATCTTCCTTCAAGAACAAAATTGCCACCGCTCGGAGGCGAGCGGTGGGTCAAACTTCGGCACGGTGCGGGGAGCAGGTCCGGCGCTCGATCAGAGCTTGGGAGAGCAAGCCGAACCACGGGAGGTCGACAAACCCAGACATAAGCTTTCCAAGCTCGTCTTGCAACTCGGCAGCAACAACTCACTTCGGGTTTTGACGGCCCTGCCCGGTTTCGTCGCCGCCTGTTTGGGCTGACGGCTGTCGGTCTGACTCACGCCGAAGGACTAGAAGGGGCAAGGACGCTCGACAATTTGTCGAGCAGATCCGCCATCTTGAACGGCTTGCAGAGGCGCGGGCGCGCCGCGTATTCGCGCGGCAGCACACCCGTGCTGTAGCCGGTGACAAATACAAACGGGACATTGCGCCGTGACAGCGCGTCGGCGACCGGATATACGCGATCGCCCCCAAGATTGACGTCGAGGACCGCCGCATCAAACGTCCCGCCGCCCACCGCATCGAGGGCTTCGGACAGTCGCGGAATTGGACCTGCGACCACGCAGCCCGCGCCCACCAGCATGTCTTCGATTAAGGTCGCGACCAGGAACTCGTCCTCGACGACCAATACCCTGATCCCTTCGAGCGCCGCCCTCATGCCGCAGCCTCCTCCATCGGCGATCCGTCGGACGGCGTTCCGGCACTAATTTGTCGGGGATTTACCGGTATTACTATCCTGCAGTGGAAACCGCCATCGACGACACCGATCTCTGAGTTGCCCTCTAATTCGAAACGGACGCCGCGTTCGATCAGTTCCGTGCCGAAACCGCGCTTTGGCAGATTGTCGATTTTTGGCCCGCCTCGCTCGGCCCATATCAATTCGAGATGCTGAGGGCCGCCCCCGGTAATCGCCCAGCTCACCTTTACGCGACCCCCTGGGGCCGATAAGGCGCCATATTTGGCAGCGTTGGTCACGAGTTCGTGCATAACGAGCGCCAGGAGGAGGGCTGCTTGCGGCTTGAGCATAACCGGTGGCCCGTTCACCGTCGCGTTGGAACCATCTCCCGCGATGTGCGGGGCGAGCTCGCTCAGAACGAGCTCCCGCAGCGAGGCCTCGGTCCAGCCGGCTTGAGACAGCAAATCGTGGGTGTGCCCGAGAGCGTGGAAACGACCTATTAAGTCATTCTTGGCCTCACTGTCCGGCAAGGTTCGCTCGGCAATCGATGATACCACCGCGAGAGCATTCTTGACGCGGTGGCTGAGCTCGGCCGTGAGCACCTTCTGCTGCTCCTCGGCAGCGATGATCTTGGTGACATCGACAAAGGTCAGCAGCACGCCATCGATCTCGTTCTCGGTGCAATAAGGCAGGATGCGTGCGAGATAATGGCCCTGCCCGCTGGCGAGGCGCACTGGACGCTCGATCACTTCGCCGGTGAATACGGTTTTAATGTCGCTTTCCAGCTCCGGGTAGTCGATGCGGCTGGTGATGTCGGTTAGCGGGCGGCCGCGGTCGCCGGGGATGAGACTGAACAGCTTGGTCACTGCCGGCGTAAAGTTGCGGATCACGAGATCCCGGTCGAGGAATACGGTCGCGATCTGAGTGCTCTGAAATAGGTTGGTCAGGTCGCTGTTCGCGCGGTCCAGCTCATCGATCTTGCTCCTGAGCTCGTTATTGACGGTCTGCAATTCCTCGTTGACCGATTGCAGCTCCTCCTTCGAGGTTTCGAGCTCTTCGTTGGCGGATTGCAGTTCCTCGTTGACCGAAAGAAGCTCTTCATTGGAAGATCGGAACTCCTCGTTGGCTGTCTCGAGCTCCTCTATCGTCGATTGCAGGCGCTCCTTGGTCTCGTTCAGCTCCTTTTCGATCTGCCGGACGGTGATGTCCTTGCTTTCCGGGATTTCCGAGTTGGCGCTTTCATGCTCCGTCTCGATCGGACCGCGATCGATGAACACGATGCCGTAAGCCGTCTCGTTGCCCTCCTTGATCGGCTCGACTGCGAGGCTGATCGTTTGGACGCCGCCATTGACCTGCACTGCGATCGCATTACGGGTCACCCGTCGATCCGCTTGCTTGGCCTGGTGCAGCAATGCCCGCAAATCCAGCCGCAGGCCTGGGCGCGCCATTGCGATGATGTCGCGGTTCGGGGGGCCGGCTGCAGCCTGCAGATATTTTCCGGTGCCGGCAGAGAAATAAAGCGCCTGGCCGGATTCGTCGACAATGACATAGGCCGGCCCAAATTGCTCGACGATGGTGTTGGCTACCTTGCGCAACAGGTCTGAGCGGCTCAGCCCTTGACTATCGCCGGGCTGCAAGGCGGTTCCTCTTCGACCCGTGTGCGGCAGGAAAGGTTGGAACGGCACCGGGGGTCGCGCGACCAGATCGCGGCGTCGGAAGACACGGTTCGCCTTGTCGAGCTGAAGAAACAGGTCCGTATATCGTGCAATATTCTCGGAAAGCCCGAGGAAGAGATACCCGCCGGGCCGTAGGGCATAATGGAACAACGGAAAGACCTGCCCCTGAAGGCCCGGCTTCATATAGATCAGCAAGTTGCGGCAGGAGATCAGGTCGAGACGTGAGAAAGGCGGGTCGCGGATCACACTATGGTTCGAGAAGATGCACATCTCGCGCAAATCCTTGCCCACACTGTAGCTGGCGCCTTCCTGAACGAAAAAGCGCTTCAGCCGCTCGGGCGAGACCTCGCTGAGCAGTCCGGCCGGATAACGCGCGGTGCGGGCCACAGTCATCGCGGTCTCGTCGATATCTGTGGCGAAGATCTGGACCTTCGGCGGCGCCTCCAAGATATCCATATGCTCGCGCAACAGCACGGCGATCGAATAGGCCTCCTCGCCGGTCGCGCAACCCGCTACCCACACGCGAACCTCGTCACCCGCGCCCTTGCCCTCGAACAATTTTGGTACGACCCGGGTCTCCAGCGTGCGAAAGGCCTCGACATCGCGGAAGAAATCGGTGACCCCGATCAATAGATCGCGAAATAAAGCGCGAACCTCGTCCGGGTCTTCTTGCAGCCGATCGGCGTAATCCTGGATCTTTGTTGTCTGGGCCACCTGCATGCGGCGTTGGACGCGGCGCTGAAAAGTCCGGTCCTTGTATTCGCTGAAATCGTGCCCGGTCCGCGTACGCAGCAGAATATAAATCTTGCTCAGCGCCTCATCCGAACGTTCCGCTTCGAGAGCGGTCCAATTGCGGACATAGGCGATAATCCGCTCGGGGATCTCCTCGACCGGCAACAGCAGATCGACAAAGCCTGCCGCCACCGCGTTGGAGGGCATGTCGGGGAAGCGCGGCCGCGTTAGGTTCGCGCCTTGGGCGATCGTCAACCCCCCGTTCTCCTTGAGCGCCTTGAGGCCGAGCGTCCCATCGCTGCCGCCGCCGGAGAGCACGACACCTATCGCGTGCTCTCCCTGGTCCTGGGCGAGGGAGGTGAAGAACACATCTATCGGGGAGCGTTCACGCTCCGCTGCCCCGGTGTGCCGGAGACGGAGCCGCCCCTCACGGATGGTCAAAACCGCGCCGGCCGGGAGAACGTAGACGTGCTCCGCTTCGACCGACTGGTCGTCTCGTGCGTTGACCACCGGCATGCGGCTAGCGCGGCCGATGATCTCGGCCAGCAAGCTGTCGCGGTCCGGCGGGAGGTGGGTGACGACCACAAAGCCCATGCCATTGTCCTCCGGCATGGCTCGGAAGAATGCCTCCAGCGCCTCCACCCCGCCGGCCGAGGCGCCGATGCCGACGATGGGAAGATGAGGCGCCACAGCTCCGACCCCTGGATTGTCACATCCGCCGGCATTTAACGCCGAACGCCGCCCTGCTTACAAGCCGGTGCACAGCAATCAGGGGCCAAGTAGGCAATACTTTTGACAAATCCCGGACGCTCGGATGGACGCGTCCGGGGCGCCCGATTCATTAACGAACCCGCGTTGAACAACGTGAGCAAATCGGTATGCAAGGAAATACCCCTATTCCTGTGGTCGAGGAATTGGCCGTGCTCGTCGAACGAGCTGAACGTGCGTGCAAGACGACCGCCCAACTCGTGCGAGATTTCAACTTCACCGTTGTGTGGTACCAATCGCGTCCTCGCTCGAGACTACGTGCTGATCCAATCATGATCAGGAGCAGATACGAGATTGCGGGCAATAGCCTAATTCTGCGAGAACAACCGTTCCGGGTAAGGCTCTCAGCCTTTCCCCAGCGCGGGAGGGGGCGCCACGGTCCGGCGCGGCGCCCACGGCACCTCGCGCAGGCTGCCAAGGTCGATCTCCGGCATCGGCATGTCGAGCCGCCGGGCGACGGCGTTTGCGAGCTCGTTATAGCGCTCGAAACTGCGGCGCAGCCGGCCGCGCCAGGCCGGGATGCCGCCGCTGGCGTGCAACTCGAAGGTGGATTCGCGGCCATCCAGCGCCGACGAGATGTGGTCCCAGGCCATCTGCAGCAAGGCCGACCGCTGCAATGCCGTATAGCCGCCGCCGCCGAAGGAATCCGCTAAACCGGCCGCGACCTCGGGCGCGGCGAGATCCTTATCCGACGGGCAAACCACCAGCGACGAGCCGGGCACGATGCGTAGGATCTCGGCCATGCGCTGGCGTGCCTTCAATATTGCGATCCCGCCGACCGCAAGGTGGGCGTGGTTGGGAACGCAATAGCCCGTTTCGGTGAACCGCGGGTCGCGCTCGCAGGCTGTGAGGCAGCTGCGCACGGTCTGCACCTCGATCGCCAAATCCACCAGATGCTCGATCGTCTGGTCGTGCTTTACCAGACCCATCGCATGGGTCAGAGCGAGCGCCAGGCCCAAGGTGAACTCGGCTTTTGAAAGCCAGCCGTAGAGGTGGTGCCAGATCAGCCAGCGGACGACCGGCTCGGGTGATTCACCCAGCAGAAAAATCCTTTCCCATGGAATGAACACGTCGTCGAGCCACATCTGGCCATCGAGCTCGTCATAGCGGCTGCTCAGCGGTGCGACGAAAGGGTTCTCGTCACGCACCGCAATCTTGCGGCAGACCGTCGTGACGCCGGGCGCATTGACCGGCACGATGAAGGTCGCGCGGTGCCCGTCGACCTCGATGCCGCAAAGGCTGCCGACATAGACGTCCTCGGCAAAAGCCGGGCTCGTATGCATGCCGATCTTGCCGCGGACGACGATGCCGCCATCGGTATCGCGCACCAGCTTCAGCGCGGTGCGTTCGGCTGGATCCTCGCGCATGCGGGCGCCGATCGTCGGGGCGCCGCCGCAGAAGGTCAGGAAATGCCCGGTGCGGGCGATCATGTCGCGGTAGCAGGCGGCATTGGCGATCTGCTCCGGGGAGACGTTGCGCTCCTCGACCGAGGCTTGCACGCCGAGCGCGATCATATGGCCGTAACACGGGGTATGAGTGATGTTGCCGGCGCTCAAGAAGGTCGTCGCGGAAAAGAACCGCCCCATGCCCGCGAGGTCGTCAGCGCTCTTCGGCACGACATAGGCCCAAGGGATGCGTCCGCTCTCGGCATCGGGCGGGCGGATCGCGATCTCCTGCCAGGCCGGGTCGAGATGGAGGTCGTACCACGCGACATATTCGTCGACCATCGCGCGGGTCGCCGGATGCGTCGTCACATCCTCGACGAAACCCTCGCCCATGACCCAGACCCGCCGCCCGTCGCGCAACGCCTGCCGGTATTCCGCCCCTGTCCTCATGCTGTAGCTCCTGCTTCCCGCAATCCACCACTTGTGTATGACGCACCGAGTGCGGAGCCGGAAGAGGATAGCGGCTGCCGGCTTGTCCCGGCCTATACTGCGGCCGCAGATGCTGCGAAGACCCGAAGGGATCCCACCGCCATGACCTCCGACTTCCTGATCCGCGGCGGGACGCTGATCGACGGCAGCGGGCGGCCCGGCGAGATCGGCGAGATCGCGGTTCGCGACGGGCGGATCGCCGCTCTCGGCCGCTCTTTGGCAGAGGGCGCGGCCAAGATGATCGATGCCCAGGGTTTGGCGGTGGCACCCGGCTTCATCGACATCAAGACGCATTCGGATTTCACTCTGCCGATCAACCCGAAGGCCGAAAGCAAGGTGCGCCAGGGAGTCACGACCGAGATCATCGGCCATTGCGGGTTCTCGGTCGCGCCGGTATTGCCGGGTAAGGCGCAATTGCTCGCCGATCATCTGAGCGGCGGGGCGCCGTGGCTGACGTTCCGAGAGATGCGGTTTCCGGAATATCTCGATACGTTTCCCGCGGTTGCGGTCAACACCGGGATGCTGGTCGGTCACAACACCCTGCGTCTGATGGTGATGGGGCTCGAAGACCGCGCGCCGCGCCACGCCGAGCTCGCCGAAATGATCGCGCTGTTGGAGGAGGGGCTGGGCGCCGGTGCGCTCGGCATGTCGTCGGGCCTGTTCACCGGTTTGCGAGCCCCCGCTCAGCCCTAGCGGATCGTTTTCGCGATCTCGGATAGCGGCCTCGTCGCCATCACCTGCCGGCTTCGGTGACGAAGGTCGGGAACAGTTCGAGCGGGTCGTCGACGCCCATTATGTGGTTGACCGTCCAGCGGTATGCCGGGCTCGCCGGCATCACCTCGTCGAGCAGAAAGGCGACCCCTGCGGCGGTCCCCTTCACCGCCGACAGTCGCGCGTCGAAATTCGGCGGGTGCCGGTCATGCATACCTCCTCGGCCATTTCGCGCGTCGTGCGAATCGCCCGCACGACGACGCATAGGTCGTGGCTGGGCGATCTCCTGAAGGCGAAGCCCGAGATGCCCGTTGGGGCACAGGGATGCGCAGCGAAGGGCTGGGTGATGGCATGCCCGGTCCCGAATCCCGCCGGAAATGGCCGAACTGCAATCACCTTACCGAAGTTTGAGCAACGCGGGGATTACAATCAGGCGAGTCGGGGCGAGCTCGGATCAGGACTCACCTCTCACCGCTGTGGCCAACGGAGGCGCTTACGGGGATGATCAATGCGGCAACCGGAGGAAAGAGGATGCCCAAATTCGTCATCGAGCCGCATTTCCGGCTGCAGGAGTGGATCGCCGAGGAAAAGGGGTATTTCACCGCCGAAGGCCTCGACTACGAGTTTCGCGAGAAGATCCGCTCGACCGGCGGCCAGCACCACAACACGGGCGGCCAACGGGTCGGCGCCTACCAATCCTTCGAGGAAGGCCGCGGCGCCGACGTCAGCTGCGCCTGCCATTGGACCGTCAACGTCGCGGCGTCGGCCGGTCACGGCAGGCTCTATGCCGACCTCTATTCGGTAGCGCCGGCCGGGATCTTTGTTGCGGCGAACTCGCCGATCCGCGACCTGGCCGACCTCGCCGGCGTGCCGATCTCGGTCGGCTGGCAATCGGGCAGCCACTACTCGACGATCCAGGCGCTCGAACCCTATCTGCCGGCGGACAAGATCAACCTGTCCTTCGCCGAGGGCCTGTTGTTCCGCCGCCTGGAGATGCTGGTCGACCGCCAGGCCCCGGCGGTGGCGTTATTCAGCGGGCCTTATTACTTCGCCGAGCAGCTCGGCTTCCGCAAGATCATCGACACGACCTTCATGATCGCGACGATGATCCACGGCGACCCGGACCCCGAAGACCTGCGCAAATTCTTCCGAGCCTTACGCCGCGCGCAGCGCGACCTCGACCTGCGCCCCGACCGCTACACGCATTACTACAAGAACGAATTCCCCGAGCGCTTCCACCCGCTGATCGACACCCGCCGCTGGGGCCCCGGCGAGCGGCTGGTATTCGAGCCCTACACCAAGGAAGCCCACGCCGAAACCGTCGACTGGATCGCAAGGCACGGCATCTTCGCCGAAGGCGGGATGGGCCACGGCCGCTACGAAGATTCGGTGATCTCGCTGGAAGCGGCCACGTAAGCTAAGTGGGGTTGAGATTCAAAAAGATTTGGGCAACCCCGCGTCTTTGAGGACGCCGTTCGCTGTATGTCGGCTGACGATTGCGGCAGGTAGCACGAAGCGCCGATTTGTGATCTGGCTATACCAGATTTCGTGACTTCCCTTCCCAGGACGGACGAAGTGACAGCCGGCTCGGGTCAGGATGCGGCGTAGCTCACGATCGAACGTCGCGGGCATTCACGCCGTGGCCACCACAAGCATAGAGTGCACGTGCTCCGCGATCACGTGCACCTGGATCTCGTCGCCCGGGGCGGCGAGCCCATTCACCGCCGCGATCTCGGGAGCGATTTCGATCACGCGGGAGACAAGCCGCTCAAAGGTCGGCGCCTCGGTGGTCAACGGCAGTTCGTCATTGGAGCACCACCACACACAGACCTGACCGTCCCACTCCGCCCGAATCTCGAAACTCTTTCGCTGCTGCAAGCTCGGCAATCTCCAGTTCTCTTTCGCAGTGCCCCGCTGGCTCTACGAGGTAGCGGATGCCTGCAAACAAACCTAATCTGGCGGGCCGCAAAGAAAGGGCCAGTACGGTGTCGCAACGAAAGGGTCCATGGTCAGCGCCTGATAAAGCGCGGTGAAGAATGGCACGACCAGCGATCTTTGCGAGGCATATAAAATGCGAGGATAGCGCGTTAAAATAGCCGCTTCCATGAGTTCCGTGCGCTTTGCGCCGTGAAAGTGCCCCAAAACAAAGTCAACCAGAAGTACGGGGTCTAATGGATGCCACGGAAAACGCGGGCCTTCAAGATGCAAAACAGTTCCAAATTCCTGAGCATCCAGACGATCACCGCCCACCTGCCAATGATAGTGCGCGTGTAGATCTGTCGCACCGACCGATGGATCATGTCGGTCAAAGTGAAGGGCGAATTGAACAATATCACCCTTGGCGTTAATCCCGTCGAAGCCTTATGCCTTTGCTTCCGGTGAGATCAACATATTGTAAGGGAGAGGCTGGTGCGCAGCGGCGATGCCGAGGAGGGATCGGAATGCGGCATGCCGGGTGCGCCGGCGGTTGAAGCGGAAGACGAATTCATCGAGGTAGGACTGGAGGTGTTTGCGACGCAGCCCGTGGTAGACGCCCAGGGCCCACACCTTGAGGTTGGAGAAGATCCGGTGAACCCAGGGCAGGACGATATGGGCGGCCATCTTGCCGACGACGTGGGGATGGTGGATGACGCCGGCGGCGCCGGGATATCCGGACCAGCCATCGGTCTTGGCAGTGGCACCGGGGCCGAGGTTGGCGGCGAGGAAGGCGTGGAGGCTGGCAGCCGAGTAATCGGCGACCTGGCTCAGGCGGATGCGGCCGGGGCCGAGGCCGCCGGCCTCTACCTCGACGGCGCCGACCACCAGCATTTTGCCTTGATGGCTACGCCCGCCACCGCCCGTGACCGGGTCGTTTTTGCTGCGGCACGCGATTTCGGTTTCATCAACCTCGACGAGGCCGGCCAGAGAGCTACGGCCGGGCGCGAGCATGCTGCTGCGCAGCTTGGCGCAGATCAGCCACGCCGTCTTGTAGGAGCCGAAGGCGAGCTGGCGCTGCAGCTGCAGAGCCGAGATGCCGTTGGAGTGGGTTGCCATCAGATAAGCCGCCCAGAACCAGGCGGTCAGTGGCAGTTTGGAGTGATGCATGATGGTTCCGGCGGTGACCGAGGTCTGGCGACCGCAGCTGGCGCATTCATAGGTCCAGGCCTTGGTTTGCAGCCGCCAGGCTTTACCACCACCGCAGACCGGGCAGACAAACCCGTCGGGCCAGCGCATCGCTACAAGATATTGAGCGCACGCGGCCTCATTGCCGAAGCGCTGTTGGAACTCGATCAAGGAGCGTGGAAAGTCGGTCATTGTGACCACCGGAAGCGGTTATGTTCGTGATTTGTTCTAACACGAACTCACCTCCGCGGCTACGACATTTTGTGGTCCCGGATGCAGAGGGATAAGCCTTTCCCGTCGATTACCACTTGCGCGGTGCATCTGCGTATTGCTTCCAGGCCCTCCCCCTCACCCATCTCAAGGGTGAGTTCCACTTCGGCTTCGGTGAAGTCCACACCAGCCGGCTTCGCGTGTGCATTCGCACGAACGGCAATTCGCGCGCTGAAATCAACGCGGAGGCAGTCATCGACCTTATAAACGCTGCCCTGGTCCCAAGATTTCAGCAGGTCTGCACGTTGCAGAAGATCCTGCAACTCAGCCAACGCGCGGTCATACGACACGGAACCTAGGTCGCTTCAGGTGAGATGCCGGATGTCCTCAATACGGTACGCAGACGATCGCGAGCGTCCTGCGACAGCGAGGGTGATCTGCGATTGCGCTTCGCCTGCTCCAGACACCAGGCCGGCTCGTCGAGCCAAGGAAACACTGGCGTGCTCAAGATGAAGGCGTGCCGTGGGTCCACGGGCAGGCGTAAGGCCGGATCGTCTGATTGTGACAGCAGCCAGGGCCGATCGCCAGGGCTCTCCGGTGTCGGCAGAAGGGCCGCCAGATCAGCAAATCCAGCCTTGTTGAGGGCCGCCACACGCTCAACTGCCGACAGCCTGAAGAGCGGCGGCGAACCCGGTTGCGCCCATAGAGACAGAACGAGATCCATCCACCATCGATGGAATCCGTTATAGGCGACGCCGATATACCGTGCAGAAGCGAAATGTTCCTTCAGTCGCTCCCAACCACCAGAGCGAGCCTTGTCGATCCCAAGACGGATCGCCAAAAGCTCCTCGCGGATTAGCAAACCCGGCGGCTCGAAAAGTTCTCGAATGATAAAACTGACAGCCTCATGAGGTTTGCGCGTGAGTTCGGTCTCCAAGGCCGCGCGAAAGCGGGAATGCAGACGGTCGTAATGCTCGATCTCGACACCAAGGAACTGCTTAGCTGCCGCGCCTGGATCTTCCGGCGGAATTTGAACCGCCGCGTAAAGCTCCGGAAGGACTGCTAACTTGGCACGTGCGAGCGGAGCGATGTCACCTATCATTTCCTTGTCAAAGCCGAGATCAAAGATATCAGCAGTACTATCGTCGCCCTTCAAGTACTGTTGAAAAACCTGAGTCGCGCAAAGTCGGACAATGGGACGCGCCCTTTGGCCTTCACTGGGGCCTCGCGCCTGAAGCAGTCGTAGATCCTGGGCTAGACCAGCACCTGTTCCGAGAAATCGCTGCCCGTGCTCGTCAACCTGGTCGCGCAAATTAATATCCAGGATATAGCCGTCAATCCCAGGCTGAAGCTCGGACTCGGAGACCAATAGCTTCGATCGATCCGGCCGAACTAAGTCAACCCCCAGTTCACCATCTTTGGCTAAGAGCTTTCGATAGCGCTCACTGTCGCTCTCAGGTCCCGTAGCATCGTCCACAAATATGTAATGGGGCGTACTCAAGTCGCAGCCCGCGCGGGTGGTAGATTTACGGCCATACAGGTAATATAGGAGGCTGGTGCGTGACCAAGGGTTACCGTGCCACCGGCTGCGACCACAATATCCCGGACGATCGCTAAGCCCAGGCCCGACCCTATAGACATTTCCTCATCGGTCGCGAAGGCGCTCTTGGCCGCCGTAGTCGTGACGAACGGGTCGAAGAGGGTGTTTTCAACTTCCGGTGCGATGCCGTCGCCGTTATCCGCAAACTCGATCTTCGCGGCTCCCTTAAACCTTTCGCTCAAGCGGACGAGAATGCGCCCCTCGCGATTAGCCCGCTTGATGGCCTTTACCGAATTTGTCGTGAAGTTCAAAAGGATTGCGAAGAGTTCTGACCGATGCATGGGGGGAGATAATAACTCGTCTCCTTCCTCTTCGATATCCATCACGACACCGTTTCGTTGTAAGATTGTGCGCATGGCCGAGCGAAACGACGTGACGACTTCATAGAGATCGAGAGGTTGTCGCTCGCGGAACGCGTTGTCCTCGGTCATCGATTTAAACAGGCCGGTGAAGTCGCGGGCCTGATCGAGAAGAGCGCGAATGGCAGACGCTGCCTCCGAGCGCTCAGCTTCACAACGTCCGCTCTCGAGGAGAATAGCCAAACTCGCCCGCATCGCGCCCGATAGGGTCGAGAACTCGTGAGTGAACTGGCCGATCGCCAAACCCATGCTAGCCAGCACACGAAGGAGGTCGATCTCTCTCAGAAGGGCATCGCTTTCTGTTGCCCGTCGCACTACTTCCTGCGCTGACGCAGTTGCGCGATGAAGCGCCGCGTTAATCGCGGGCGACACACTGGCCTCGCGCCCGATCTGCGATCGCACTTCATGCAACGCCCTGGTTAATTCCTGGGCTACGACAGAGCTTGGAGCTCGATCCGCTGTCTGATCCAGGACCTTCGAGAGCCGTTCGGGTTTAAGATCCCGGCGATTTCGCTCGGCATCAATTTCCCGCACCCCGGCAAGGATCGCGGCAGAGATCGATGCGACGAGTTCATCGAAAGCAGTTCCACCGATCAGGCCTTCTCTCGATGACGTCTCCACAAAAATACCAGCATCGTCATCAAGCGATACTGATCCCAAGAAGTTGCGGTTGCGCACTGGAGCAAGCGTTCTGGTCCGGCGAGAAGAAAGCAAATCCAAGCCTAACCAGTCGTCGCCCTGCTGGCCATAAGGAGGCACACGGAAGCCATTCCGATAGACGCGCACACCGCCATTGGTCGCAAGATATTTCTGAACTGTCTTTAGTATTGTAGGAGGGAAATAATTAGACTGAAGTATGTAGTATTGTGCCAGCATCCGAACGCGCCGTACGATTTTAAGCTTATCAGTTTCGTTTTCACCGATCCTAAGAGATCGCTCCTTAAAGTCGATATTGAGAGATGGACATCTAAGACCCCAGGTAACCCGACCAACCTCGTCAATCTCGGCCTCTATAGTGGCATACGCGTGACTTGCAACCTGACTCCGGGCGTCGATTACATCCAGGTCTTTCCTGTCGCTAACAAAGCTTACCGTGAAGTCAGAACTCTTTGCGGCTCCTGATTTGGTTTGGTCGCCAAGATCGATCAGCTCGGCAATGTGTTCAAAGGTCCGTTGGATAGTAGCTGGGGGCCACGTATCCCGTAATCGTTCCATTCGCAGAACCGTTCCTGGATGCTTGGGCTTTGGAACAGATTTCACGGGAATTGAAATCGCGGCTAATTCGCGACCGGGAACGAACCTATCCCACTCAAAGCCTTATGCCTTTGCTTCCGGTGAGATCAACATATTGTAAGGGAGAGGCTGGTGCGCAGCGGCGATGCCGAGGAGGGATCGGAATGCGGCATGCCGGGTGCGCCGGCGGTTGAAGCGGAAGACGAATTCATCGAGGTAGGACTGGAGGTGTTTGCGACGCAGCCCGTGGTAGACGCCCAGGGCCCACACCTTGAGGTTGGAGAAGATCCGGTGAACCCAGGGCAGGACGATATGGGCGGCCATCTTGCCGACGACGTGGGGATGGTGGATGACGCCGGCGGCGCCGGGATATCCGGACCAGCCATCGGTCTTGGCAGTAGCACCGGGGCCGAGGTTGGCGGCGAGGAAGGCGTGGAGGCTGGCAGCCGAGTAATCGGCGACCTGGCTCAGGCGGATGCGGCCGGGGCCGAGGCCGCCGGCCTCTACCTCGACGGCGCCGACCACCAGCATTTTGCCTTGATGGCTACGCCCGCCACCGCCCGTGACCGGGTCGTTTTTGCTGCGGCACGCGATTTCGGTTTCATCAACCTCGACGAGGCCGGCCAGAGAGCTACGGCCGGGCGCGAGCATGCTGCTGCGCAGCTTGGCGCAGATCAGCCACGCCGTCTTGTAGGAGCCGAAGGCGAGCTGGCGCTGCAGCTGCAGAGCCGAGATGCCGTTGGAGTGGGTTGCCATCAGATAAGCCGCCCAGAACCAGGCGGTCAGTGGCAGTTTGGAGTGATGCATGATGGTTCCGGCGGTGACCGAGGTCTGGCGACCGCAGCTGGCGCATTCATAGGTCCAGGCCTTGGTTTGCAGCCGCCAGGCTTTACCACCACCGCAGACCGGGCAGACAAACCCGTCGGGCCAGCGCATCGCTACAAGATATTGAGCGCACGCGGCCTCATTGCCGAAGCGCTGTTGGAACTCGATCAAGGAGCGTGGAAAGTCGGTCATTGTGACCACCGGAAGCGGTTATGTTCGTGATTTGTTCTAACACGAACTCACCTCCGCGGCTACGACATTTTGTGGTCCCGGATGCAGAGGGATAAGCCTTCCCACTCAATCTCCATGCGGAGCGCCGACTCCGCCGCTTCTGTTGCCGTAATCAGGATAAGTTTTTTACCCAGGCGTTCCGCGGCGAACCGACCGATACCTTTGCGGCCCGCACGCCGTCGTTTGAATTTAGGCGATACTGGATGCTCGACTTTATCATTGGTGGCCAAGCGCATAAAGCCCTGTAGCAATGCTTCATGGGTCATCCCGGAGCCGTCGTCGGCGACCTCGATGTAGTTGCCGTGCGAGGGCCCCATTATGCGGACCACCACCCGCTGAGCGTCAGCGTCGTATGCGTTCTTCACCAACTCCGATAACGCCGTTTCGTGACGCACGACGAGCTCGCGCCCTAGCCGTGCTAACATCCCGGCATCGACAGAAAATCGCGCCCGTGTCGGATCCGAGTTCGACTAGCGCTGCGGCAAGCTCAGCGAACCGGTCCGAGTTCAGTTCCGGCGCAGCCAGCTCAGCGGCTAAGGCGGTGCGCAGATCTACTCGCCTATCCACTCAATTACTCCCGACTCCTCGACGGCTCAATGTGGCTTCGTCACGACTACGCCAGAAAGAATTATCAACTGACTTGATTAAAAGTTTCTATTTCCCGTAATCCCCGCTTTATCCCTCGGCGGGCACGAAGAGCAGCTAGCTCCTCCCTCATTTCAGATTGCACCCGCATCCACGCGGAACCGAAAAAATGGGGCAAAATTTCCCCGTCGGCTAGATCCATGGCCACATCCAGTGCGCCACCCCTTAGAGCGCCGTCCAGGCGTGCAAAGACTGCCGAATTGATTGGTGCGGCCGGCAACAGCACTGGCAATCTCCGCGCATCTTTCAATTCAAATTTCAAGACGCCCCCTCCGTAAACCCTACCGATTCGTTCAGCCTCGACCTGTGTGAAGGTTGTCAACATGCTTGCGCTTACCGAACGGGCGTGCACAGGGTCCCGGTTTATGAAGCGAAGGCGATGAAGCGTATTCGTGCACCTGAGCCCTCGTTCCGTAAGTACTATCCGTGGGCCAGCATTATTCATATAGGTCAAGATAGCATCACAACTGCGACCAAGCTGCACTTTCCACCAGGGGTTTCTTTTCGAGAACCATAGAACCCCCCGGCGCTTAGCCCGGAGGATCTTTGCAAGGTAGCGCCTGATCGGACCACCTCTTTGCCCCGATCCTTCCGGTCGGAAAAGTAACGTTCGCTCTCCCTTCTCAGCCATTCCCCTGACCTCGGCTTTAGTAATCTCAAGGCCTCGCACCTGTCGTGCACGTGAGAGGATGGGAACCAAGGCTGTCTGTGGCAGCTCGCTCGCCGCAGCGCTGGCTTGGTCCAGAACGAACCAGGCATTCGCACCGGTCACCACGCCAATTTCGATCCTGGCGAGTTCTCCTAGCACGGTGGCGGAGGTTGTCATCGCCCATCGTTTTGGCGCAGCGACGACGGAGGTCTCGCCGGTGGAAAGAGATAATGCGAGTTGCTGAATTTCCGGCGCGGGACCAAGGCCGAAGTCAGCGGCAAGCACCAACGAAGCCCGCTCTTCTGCTGCCCCATCCCATGCCACTCGCTCATCGATGCTCACCACGGTAACAGTCTGGAATCGGTCTCGTAGAACTCCAAGGACTGGGATGGCGTAGTCAGCGAACGCGATGGCCGCGGGCGCGACGAAGGCAAGGCGCCCACCAAGTCTGAGGAAAGAAAGGCTGGAGAGCAGGAAATAGACCCAGAGCCCCGGAGCTCCGCTGATGATCTCTCCGAACCCCGACCGGGTTTTCAACCGCTGTCGGACAATTGTGGACAGTTGGTGGTTGCGCGTGAACGGGGGATTGGCGACGATCGCGTCAACCGGTTTGATCGCCGCGGAGGTCAGCTCTAAGAAGTCGCCGTTCAGGAGAATAACCGGGTGACCTTCAAACTGCGCCTTCGCCGCTAGAAATGTGTCCTTGTCGATTTCGCAACCGACGACCAACCCTCCTTTCCTTGCATCCAAACGCTCCACCAGCGCCGTAACTAACGCACCTCGGCCGACGCTCGGCTCGAGGACCGCGGCCTTCGGCGAAACGATCGCCCAACTCGCAAGGTATTGTGCAAGATCAACGGGGGTGTAGTAGGCACCTAGCGCTTTGCGCTTTCCGACGAGCACGATCTATTGTCCCCCACAACCGTTCGGGTGGCAGCATATAGCATGCTGCGGGCAGCGCCGCGCGATGCACGCATTTGCGTCTTTAGAAGAGAGCCGCGCTGCGTCTATACCCAAGGCGGAGCGGTAGGCAGGTTCATCAGCCTGCGATGTTTGAACAGGACGGAACGGGATGTCTATCGTTGCGATAATGAGACCTTAGAATTGCCTTTTTTGCCTTGCATAGTTCCAACGCATACGCCCTGAGCGGGGCGCCGCGTTGTACCATGGAGGTCTCGATATGTGACGGATTTCACCAAAAGGGCGGCGGCGAGCGAATTGGGATGCGGAGCGCCTCAACCCTTAGGCGAGATTTTGCTGCTGATTTCGCTGCAGGTGCAGCAACGGGCGATTGGCAATGCAATTTGTGATTGTAGTTAGCGCTTGACCTTAGTGCATCAATCCTCTCTCACCCCGTTCGCAAACCGCGCCGCGGCATTCTGCCGGCGATGCGGCCGAAGACGGCGCCGGACATGAGGCCGGTGCCGCTGGCGTAGTTGTGGTAGAAGAGGCCGCCGGCGATTTCGCCGGCGGCGTAGAGGCCGGGGATCGGGTGGCCGGTGGTGTCCTCGACCTCGGCGTTGCCGGTGATCTTGAGGCCGCCGAAGGTGAAGGTGATGCCGGTCGTCACGGCGTAGGCCTCGTAGGGCGGCTGGTCGAGGCGCTGGGCCCAGTTGGTCTTGTCGATCGCGAGGCCGCTCGTCGCCAGGCCGTCGCGGATGTTGGGGTTGAACGGTGCCTCGGGCCGGGGCGCGGCGTTGAAGGCCCGCACGGTGTCCAGAAAGCGGCGCGGGTCGACGCCTTCGAGCCGCTCGGCCAGGGCCTCGAAAGTGTCGGCCTTTTCCTTGGTGATGCGCGGGATGCGGTATTCCTCGCGCAACAGATGGACGACCTTCTGGTCGAAGATCTGCCAGGCGAACATGCCCGGCTGGTTCAGGATCTCGCCGCCGTATTTGGCATAGGTGTAGCTGTGGAAATCGAGCCCCTCGTCGAGGAAACGCTCGCCGCGGGCGTTGACGACGATGCCGAACGGGTAGTTGTGCTTCTGGAAGCGGTCGCCGACATCGAGGTCGCCAAAGGGCGGGGCGTTGAGGTCCCAGGCGACGGCATGGCGCCCGACCAATGCCCGGCGACCGCCGCGCCTGCTTCGAGCGCCATCTTCAGCCCCTGGCCGGTGTTGAACCGCGTGCCGCGCACCTTGGCGAGGTCCCAGTTCGGCCCGAGATAGCGCGCCCGCATCTCGGCATTGGCCTCGAACCCGCCGCAGGCGAGGATCACCGCTTTGGCGCGCAGGTCGTGGAGGCGGCCCCGATGGCGCACCCGCACGCCCTCGACGCCGCGGTCGCCCTGCAGAAGCCCGATCGCCGGGGTCTCGTAAAGCACCGTGATTCCGTCGCGCGCGGCGCTTGCATGCAGGGCCTTCATCAATTCCTTGCCGCCGCCCCAGATATGGCAGGCGAGCCCGCCCCAGAATTTGAACTTGCCGTCGACCCGGAAGGCCTGGCGGCCGAGGCCGAGCTGGAAGCGCACCCCGTTGCCGCGCATCCACACTCCGGTCTCGAAGCTGCGGCGGATCAGGATTTCGGTCAGGTCGGGGTCGGAGCGGTATTCGGTGAGCCGGCCCATATCGTCGAAATACTGCTCCTCGGTGTAGGTGCCGAAGTCGACATCCCTGAGCTCGTTCTCGCTCATGTCGGGGATCAGCCGCGCGAGGTCGTCGCCGCCGTGATAGACGACCCGGAACGCGCCGCCGGTGAAGGCCGAGTTGCCGGCGCGCGCCTCTTCGGGCGCGATTTCGAGCATCAGCACCCGGGCGCCGTTCTCCTGCGCCGACAAGGCGGCGCAAGTCGCCGCATTGCCGGCGCCGACGACGATGACGTCGAACTCTTCGCGTCCGATCGTTTCCATGGCTTAATCCTCTGCGAGACCAGCTTTCCGCGAAAGAGAATAACATGGCGCAGGAAACCGTCCGGCTCGCCGAATATGCCGCCGCACTTCGCTACGAGGATCTGCCCGCGGTCGTCGTGCAGCAGGCGAAGGACTGCATCATCGACACGGTCGCGGCCTGCATTTGCGGCAGCGCTCTGCCGTGGAGCCGCATCGTCATCGACTATGCCGAGCGCACCGGGCCCGGCGGCAAAAGCCGCATCCTCGGCCGGAACGGACCGGCGGTGCAGGCGCCGGCAGCGGCGCTCGCCAATGGCGCGCTCGCCCATGCTTTCGAGCTCGACAGCCTGACGCGGCCCGGCGCCGGCGCCCATCCCGGCGCGACCGTGTTGCCGCCGGCTCTCGCGGTCGCGCAGGAGCGCGGCGCCGACGGCCGGGCGTTGATCGCCGCCTTTGTCGCCGGCAACGAGGTGATGATCCGGATCGGCCGCGCGACCGGGCACACCAACGAGGCGCGCGGCTTTCACGCGCCGGGCACGACCGGCCCGTTCGGCGGGGCGGTGGCGGCGGGCCATCTGCTGCGGCTCGATCCGGCGGCGATGACCAACGCGCTCGGCATCGCCGGGTCGCTGTGCGGCGGATTGCTGGAGTTCGCCCGCGGCGACGGCGGCATGGTCAAGCGGCTGCATTTGGGGCGCGCCTCGGAAGCCGGCGTCCTGGCGGCGAGCCTCGCCGCGGCCGGTTTCGCCGGGCCGCGCACCGTGCTCGAAGGCGAGTTCGGGTTTCTCCGGGTGTTCTGCACGAAATGGGATACGGCCGAGCTGACCCGCGGCCTCGGCGAGGAGTTTGTCGTCTCGACCACGGTATTGAAGCGCTATCCGTGCCACGCCACCGCGCATGCCGCGGTCAAGGCGGTGCGCGACCTGCAGGCCGCGCACGGTTTTACCGGGATCGAAATCGAGGCGATCACCGTTACCGGCACCCCGCGCATGGTCGAGCGCCACAACATTCTGGAGCCCGCCGATCTGATGCTGGCGCAATACAGCATCCCGTTCTCGGTCGCGCTGGCGCTCTGCCGCGAGGCGCGCGATCCCGAATCCTGGGACGAGAGGACATTGGCCGACCCGCAGATCCGCGGCCTATGCCGTCGCGTCAGGCTGGTGCCGGAGCCGAACGGCGAGCAGGGCGGGACGGTGACGATAACCCTCGCCGATGGCCGCCGCCTCGAACACGGCCCCGAGAGCGGAATGCTCGAACCCGGCGAGCTGGGAGACAAATTCCTGCGCCTGACCCGCACAGCACTCGGCGCGCGTGACTCCGCGGCATTGTTCGAGCGCTTTCAGCGGTTGGAAGAGGAACCGAAGCTTGACTGGCTGACCTAGATCTCAACCCACGCTGTCGTCGGCGGCGCGGCGCAGGACCACTCCCGGTGTGGCACCGGTGTGTTGCGCGTTTTCGACGACGACGACGCCGTTGACGAGCACCGTCGTGCGGGCGCCGGTCGGGTATCGGTGGGGCTCGGCGTAGGTGGCGCGGTCCTTGAAGTCGGCGGGATCGAAGATCGTGATGTCGGCTCGATACCCTTTCTTGAGCAAGCCGCGGTCGCGCAGCCGAAGGGCCCGCGCCGTTGCCCCCGTCATCTTGCGCACGGCCTGCTCGAGCGGCAGCAGGTGCTGCTCGTGGACATAATGGCCGATGATCCGCGGAAAGGTGCCGTAAAACCGCGGATGCGGCATGCCTTGGCTGACGACCCCGTAATCGGCGACGCAATTGCCGTCCGAGCCGACCAGAGCCGAGGGCGAGCGCACAATCTCGCGGATGTCCTCCTCGGCGATCGAGGTGATCAGCACGCGCGTCGCGCCATTATCCTCGATCAGGTAGTCGCAGACCAGGTCGACCGGGTCGCGGCCCCGGGCCGCGGCGAGCGCTGCGATCGTTTCTCCGGCGTGCTGCGGCAACTGCGGCGATACTGAGATCTGCACGCATTCCCAGGACGGGAGGCGGCCCCAGTTGTTGAGCCCGTCGCGCTCGATCTCTACCCGGATCCGCTCGCGGGTTTCCGGCAGCGCGAGACGCCCCAGCATCGCCTCCAACCCGCCGACCTGAACCCAGGGCGGCAGCAGGTTCTTCAGCGGATTGGCCCCGGCCGTATAGGGGTAAGCGTCGCAATCGACGTCGCAGCCGGCGGTCCGCGCCGCCTCGATCATTCCGAGGATCTGCGCCGCCTTCCCCCAATTGTCGGTCCCCGAGCATTTGAGATGCACGATCTCGACATGCACCCCCGAGCCGCGGGCGAAATCGATCGCTTCCGCGACCGCTTCGAGCACCTTCTTCGACTCGTCGCGAATATGGGTGAAATAGGAGGCGTTATGGCTTTGCACCATCTGGCCGAAGGCGAGCAGCTCGGCGGGCTCGGCGAAGCTGCCCGGCGGCCCTCCCTGAGATTAGCGCCCTTCGCGAACCACGGGGTTGCGCAAGGTGCCGATGCCGGTGATCTCGATCTCGACGGTGTCGCCGTGCTTCAAATTTTCGGGCGCGCCTTCAGTGCCCATCCACACCACGTCACCGGGGTAGAGAGTCAGGTACTGCGACATCCGGCTGATAAAAGTGGCGGGGCCGAAGAGCATGCTGTTGGTTTTGAAACGGATCTTCTCGCCGCCATTGACGCGAATGATCGTCTGCGCCGCATCGAGATCGAAATCGGTTTCGATCCACGGGCCCATCGGTTTGAAGGTGTCGGTGTTCTTGGCGCGCCACAGGGTCCGGTCGCCGGCTTGCCAGGTGCGCTCGCTCATGTCGTTGCCGATCGTCCAGCCGAGGACGCAGGACAGCGCGTCTTTCTCGGACAGGTGCTTTGCCTTCTTGCCGATCACGGCGACGAGCTCGCCTTCGTACTGCACGCGCTCGGTCGCATCGGACGGGATCACGATCGGTTCGCCATGAGCGATCAGCGCATTGTTGGCGCGGTAACCTATATCGGCCGCCTCGGGCAGTTTCGGCGTCTCGCCGCGCTTTTTGGCCGCTTCGATGACGTGCTCGGCGTAATTGAGCCCGGCGCAGTAGAAGGTGCGCGGCTCGACCGGCACCAACAGCTTGACCGACGACAAGGGCCGGCGCGTCGTCGTCTTCTCGTGACCGGCGAACGGGTCGCCGCGCACTTCGGTGACCATGTCGCCTTCGACGATCCCATAAACCGGGTGCCCGTCGGCCTCGTAGCGCATCCAGCGCATTCTCTCCCTCCTTCAAACCGGCACGTCGCCCTTCAGCATCAGACGATAAAGATACCGAGGTTGGCAACCCCGCCCAACAAAGAGCTGAAGCGCCGTCCGTCTTGCAGTAAGTGGCGCATTTCGCTCTCCATTAGACGGTAACGCGTTACAAGATAATGCGTTCACCGCGATGCAACGCGGAAGCTGCTGCCGCTGATCGAACAGCATCGCTAAAGACGGACATCTTCACGCGCTATTGACAGGCCGAGGCTGAGCGCAACACCCATTTGCTTGTGTGCGACTTTCGGAATAGGAAATGGTCGCTCGGCAGAGGAGAGTCAGAGATGAACCGGCAATATCGAATGCGGGTTCGCAAGAGGACTCTCGGATCAGCGCTTGCTGTACTGGGCGTAATGGTCTGGGCGATATCTGCAACCCTACGCCTCCCATCCGACCATCACCGGGATGTCTCGATCAGCCACTTCGAGGAACGTTCGCTCGGAGTGATCGCTGGCGGCGCATCGGTTGTCGGCGGCATCATTTTGCTCGCCACCTCCATGTAAAACTAGATCCCGAAACTGCCCCCGCTATATGAAGTCGGGCAGAAGCGGCATGTACAATATCCGACGCCATCACGGCTAATATAGGAAAAGCTCTACCGCAGGACGCCAGCAAAAGCCCCCGCGGTGGCTGATGAGGAGGAGCTTAGATGACGGCAGCTGGAGTTGCCGCGAACGCGCTTTCCGAGCTCGAGCACCGGGTGCAATTGCGGCGCGCGGTGATCGCCAGCACGATCGGCACGACGATCGAGTGGTATGATTTCTTTCTGTACAGCACCGTGACCGGGCTGGTCTTTGCGAAGCTGTACTTCCCGCAATCGGATCCGCTGGTCGGAACTTTGCAGGCCTTCGGCATCTATGCCGTCGGCTTTGTCGCGCGGCCGATCGGCGCGGCGATCTTCGGTCACTACGGCGACCGCATCGGGCGCAAGGCGGCATTGATCGCGACATTGCTGTTGATGGGCATCGCGACCTTTCTCGTCGCGTTCGTGCCGACTTATGCGCAGATCGGCGTCTGGGGCGCGATCATCCTGACCATTCTGCGTTTCGTCCAGGGTGTCGGGGTCGGCGGCGAATGGGGCGGCTCGGTGCTGCTGTCGATGGAGTGGGCGCGTTCCGACCATCATCGCGGCTTCATCGCCGCCTGGCCGCAATTCGGCGTGCCGGCCGGACTGTTCCTGGCGAATTTGGCGGCGCTGGCATTCAGCCAAATCGCCGGCAGTCAGTTTCTCGACTGGGGATGGCGCATCCCGTTCTTCCTCAGCATCATCCTGGTCGGGATCGGCCTTTATATCCGGCTCGGCATTCTCGAGACGCCGACCTTTGCGCGATTGGTGGCCGAGAACCGGGTCGAGAAGACACCCGCGCTCGAGGTTATCAAGCGACAGCCCAAGGAGATTCTCCTGACGGCGCTGGCGCGCATGGGAGAGCAGGCGCCGTTCTACATCTTCACCGCCTTTGTCTTCACCTACGGGACGACGATCCTCGGGGTGTCGCGCAATCTGCTGCTGGTCGCGGTGCTGACCGCCTCGGTCGTGTCGTTCTTCTCGATCCCGATTTCAGGTCATCTGTCGGACAGGATTGGCCGCAGACGCATGTATCTGCTGGGCGCCGCGGTAACCGGAGTGTTCGGCTTCATTTATTTTGCCCTGCTCAACACGTTGGTGCCGGGGTGGATCTTTCTCGCCATCGTGCTGTCCCTGATCCCGCACGACATGATGTACGGCCCGCAAGCGGCATTGATCGCCGAGTGCTTTACCGGCCGGCTGCGCTATAGCGGCGCCTCGATCGGCTATCAGCTGGCCTCGGTATTCGCCGGCGGCCCCGCACCGCTGATCGCGACGGCGCTGTTCGCCGCGTTCAAATCGGGCTACGCGATCGCTCTCTATATCTTTGCCTGTGCCATCATCAGCTTGGCCGCCGCCGCGCTGCTGCCGGATTACACGAACCGGGACATCTCCGCGGAATACGACAAGAAATAGTCATTCGAGCCCGAGCGCTCGGGCGGGGCGCGGCCGTTACCCGATTCTTAACCTAAGGCGAATTAACCTCAAGGGGCGGTTACCGTCGCGACCGTAGAGATCAGGTCCGCCGTCATCGTCAGAGCGAAATCTCGTAATGAAGTTTTTCGCGAGCTTGCGGCGGCACCCGCCATCCAATCGCCGCCTAAATTTGATCGGCCTTGCAGTCGTTTGCATGACCCTAATGGGCGCCGTCCTGACGATTTGGGATCTGCGGCGGGAGGCGATGAAGACCTATACGGAGGAAATCGAAAATCTTGGTGTCGCCTTCGCCGAACGGACGTCACGCACCCTGCAGGCAGTCGACCTCGTTCTGGATCAGGTTAAGGACCGGGTCCTCGGCTCCGGAATCGAAAGCCCCTCGCAATTCGAACAGCAGCTCTCCGTCAGGAAATGGCGCCAGTTTCTGGCCAATCGGCTGAAGAATTTGCCTCAAGCCGATGCCCTCGCCCTAATCGATGCGGGTGGCAAGCTAGTCAATTCAGCACGCCGTTGGTCGGTTTCGTCACTCGATTTTTCGGACCGCGACTTTATCGAATATTTTCGACAGCACGACGAGCCGACCAGCTTCTTTGGAATACCGCTAAAAAACCGCAGCAACAGCGGGTGGACGATGTTTGTCGCACGCCGCATCAGCGGACCCGGCGGCGAGTTTCTAGGCGCCATCGTCGCAACGATCCGGACCGGGTATCTCGAAGAATTTTACAAGGCGATCACTCTGCCCGAGCTGGGACGGGTAACGGTCCTACGGCAGGACGGCACCATCTTCGCGCGTTATCCCCGGGTTGAAGAAGACATCATTGGTCAGAAAATGCCGGCCGCATCACCATGGTATCGATTGGCCGAAAGCGGTGGCACATATCGTTCTCAGGAGAATGCCGCCGGGATCGTCCGCATCGAATCGGTGCGTCCGCTAGTGGATTATCCGCTGGTTGTCGATGTAACGATTTCGGAGGATGCCGCTCTCGCGAATTGGCGCCGGCAATCAACATTCATTGCAATCGGCGCGGTATGCGCAGTCCTCGGCTTCCTGGCTCTGTTTCGAGAGCTTGGCGCTCAGTTTCGCGAGCTCGAGGAGAATCGGGCAAGCCTCGAACTGAACACTAAGGAATTGCAGCAGACCGCCGATGCGCTGCGCAAAAGCGAACGGCGCCTCACTGAAAAATCGCAGCTTCTCGAAGCGACCCTCGAAAACATGGACCAGGGCATCATGGTGGTCGATGCTGACCGCATGGTTCCGCTTTGCAATCGCCGCGCTATCGAAATTATGGATCTGCCGCCGGAGCTGATGGCGGTTCAACCGCATTTCGACGACGTCCTCGCATGGCAGTGGCGAAAGCAGGAATATGGGTATGACGAGACACTGAAAGAGATCGTCAGGAGAGGCGGCGCTCTCGAAGAGCCTCAGGTGCGCGAGCGGCGGCGGCCGAATGGGCGATTTATCGAATTCCACAATGTTCCATTGCCCGGCGGCGGAGCCGTCAGGACATTCACCGACATTACCGTGCGCAAGGCCGCCGAGGAGCAGATAGCCGCGGCGCGCCACCAGGCCGAGCAGGCGCGTGAAGCCGCCGAAAGGGCGAGCCGCGCCAAATCCGATTTTCTCGCCAATATGTCTCACGAGATTTCGCACCCCGATGAACGGCGTCATCGGGATGAATGGGCTGCTGCTGCAGACCGGTTTGACACCGGAGCAGCGGGAATGTGCGGTCGCAGTGCGCGACAGCGCCGAGTCGCTGCTCGCCCTGATCAACGACATTCTCGATATTTCGAAACTCGAGGCCGGCAAGGTCGACCTCGAAGTCATTGATTTCGAGCTCCTCGATACGGTCGAAGCTGCCGTCGGCCTGTTGGCCCCGAAAGCCTACGAGAAGGGGATCGACGTCGGCCTTTTCGTCGATCCGGCGGCCGGGGGCGGCTTTCGCGGGGATCAGATGCGAATTCGTCAGATCCTGCTGAACTTGGTCGGCAACGCCATCAAGTTCACCGAGCATGGCGGGGTTTCCGTGGAAGTGGCGGTGTGCCCCGGTCCGGCACAAGATTTGTGCCGCCTGCGCTTTGAAATTGTCGACACCGGCATCGGAATGTCGGAAGCGGTTCGCGGCAAGCTATTTGAAAAATTCAGTCAGGCCGATACCTCGATTACACGACGATTTGGCGGAAGCGGTCTCGGATTGGCAATCTGTAAACAGCTGATCGAGTTGATGGGTGGCGACATCGGCGTCGACAGCACGCTCGGCTTCGGCAGTCGCTTCTGGTTCGAGCTGCCGCTGCGGCCGGCGGTCAACCCGACCGTCGAACGCCGGGCATTGCCCGGCAAACTGTTGGGGCTTCATGTCCTGATCGTCGACGATGTCCAGATGAACCGGCGCATTCTGGCACGTCAGCTGGCCGGCTTTGGCATTGAGGCAATGTCGGTCGATGATGGTTTCGCCGCGATGGCCGAACTGGAGCGGGCGTTCCACCAAGGCAAACCGTTCGATCTCGTCATCATCGACCAGATGATGCCGGGCTTGTCTGGTGAAGCGTTGGCCCAGCGGATCCGTGCGACGGAGGGCCTCGCCGAGACTAAGATTGTGATTGCGTCGTCGGCCGGGCGGCACGGCCTCGCGGAGAGCACGTCCGGCATCATCGATGCGGTGTTGACCAAACCGGTCCGCGAGCAATCGCTGCTCGACGCGTTTGCACAACTCTTCGGCTTTGCGAGGATGCGGCGCACGGAACCTCCCCTCGCGCCACTGCCGCCCCCGCGATCGGCAGGCCGGTCTCTGCGAATCCTCCTCGCAGAAGACAACAAGATCAACCAGCAGCTGGTCACAATGCTGCTTCGCAAGGCGGAGCACCAGGTTGATGTCGTCGAAAACGGGGAATTGGCGTTCGAGGCCGTGCGCAATGCGGATTACGATGTCGTGCTGATGGATGTACAAATGCCGGTGCTCGACGGGGTCCAGGCGACAAAACGCATTCGCGCGTTGCCGCCGCCCAAAAACACCGTGCCGATCATCGCCTTGACCGCGCACGCGATGGCGGGGGCAAAGGAAGAATATCTCGCGGCCGAGATGGACGACTATTTGTCAAAGCCAATCGACAATGGGGAGCTCTTCTCGCGGCTCAACGATGTGGCCGCGGGGCTTGTCGGAAGGGGTCGAGGGCCAGCTCTGGTAGCTGCCGATTGCCTGCCGCCCGTCACGATCGATGCTGCTCGCCTCGAGATGATCGCCGAGGTCATGGCAGCGGGCGAGCCCTTGGACGAGTTTGTCGACCTATTTCTCGTCAACGTGGCAGAGCGCATCAACCAGATACGCCGCCTCCTCGATTGCCACGACCTCGATGGGACCGGCCGGGAAGCGCACACCCTGCTCGGGACGGCCGGCAATTTCGGAGCGTTACGGCTCAGCCGGCTTGCCGACGAGCTGCGGGCGGCCTGCGATGCCGGAAACGCTGGTCGCGCCGGGAATGTCGCCGATGGGTTGACCGAGGCCTGGGACGCAACATCGGCGGCGATGCATGCCTGGCTGAACGACAAGGCAGCGCCGCGCGCGGCCTGATGGGTTCCGCGCCGGGTTCACCGGTGCGGGATCAGGCGAGTCACGTGGCCCATCTTGCGGCCGGGCTGGATCTCGGTCTTGCCATAGAGGTGCAGCTTGGCCAGCGGATCATTGAGCGCATCTCGCCAATTGGCAACATCGCCGCCTAACAGGTTCTTCATCACAGCATCGGAGTGGCGCTCGACCGAGCCGAGTGGGAGCCCGCAAATCGCCCGCACAAGCTGCTCGAATTGGCTGGTGTAGCAGGCGTCGATCGTCCAATGACCCGAATTGTGCGGGCGCGGCGCGATCTCGTTGACGAGGATAGCACCGCCCTCGGTCACGAACATCTCGACTGCGAGAACCCCGACGAGATCGAGCGTTTCGGCGACGTGACGCGCGATCGCCTCGGCGCGCATAGCGGTCTCCGCCGGAATTCGCGCGGGCGCGATCGTCGTATCGAGGACATGGTTGACGTGCTGGTTTTCAACCGGCGGATAGGTCGCCCAGGCGCCGTTTGCGCTACGCGCAACGATGACCGAGATCTCGCAGGCAAAATCGACAAAAGCTTCGAGGATGCCGCTCTCCCCGCCCATTCGGCGCCAAGCGTCCTCGGCCTTGATCTCCGGGGTAAAAGTCACCTGACCCTTGCCGTCATAGCCCAGACGCACCGTCTTCAGCACCGCCGTGTGCCCGAAATCGCGCATCGCGCTGAGCAACACGCTCGGGTCGGAAATTTCGCGGTAGGCGGTGGTCTCGACATCGATCGAGCGAAGGAAGTCCTTCTCGCGAAGGCGGTCCTGCGCGATTTCGAGAATTTCCGGGCGTGGCAGCACCGGCTTGAGGCTCGCCACCCGGCGAACTGCCTCTGCCGGAATATTTTCGAATTCGAAGGTTATGATGTCGACGGCGCCGGCGAACCGCTCGAGCGCTTCTCGGTCGGCGAATTCGGCAACAGTGGCCGCGCCGCAAACTTGCGCGGTCGGGCTGTCAGGCTCGTCGGCAAAAACATGGCAACGATAGCCGAGCCGGGCGGCGGCCAGCGCCGTCATCCGGCCGAGCTGGCCCCCGCCCAGAATGCCGATCGTAGCGCCCGGGGTTACCATTCTCGGGGGCTAACATTCCCGGCCGCCGGGGCGGTCGGCCACACCGTGTGTCTGCGCCTGCCGCCAGCCGTCGAGAGCCTGCGCGACGGCATCATCGCCCAGAGCGAGCATCGCCGCGGAAAAGAGCGCCGCATTGACCGCGCCGGCCTGCCCGATCGCGAAGGTCGCAACCGGAATGCCCGCCGGCATCTGGACGATCGACAGCAGGCTGTCGAGGCCCTTCAAAGCTCTGGTTTCAATCGGCACGCCGAGCACCGGGAGCGGGGTCAATGCCGCCGTCATGCCCGGCAGATGAGCGGCTCCACCGGCGCCGGCAATGATCAGACGCAGTCCCCGCGACTTCGCGGCGCGGGCGTATTCAAAGAGGCGGTCGGGTGTACGATGCGCGGAGACGATCCGGGTCTCGTAGCCGATCCCCAACCGTTCGAGGGTGCTCGCCGCATGCTGCATCGTGCCCCAGTCGGACTGGCTCCCCATGATGATACCCACTGTCCGACCGGTGCCGTTCATTCAGCGCCCTTTGGAAATAGTATCGCACCTTGTAATAATAGGGGCGGTGCGCGCCTGCACAAGCGCCCCAGGGACGTGCGGTTTTCCGCTCAGGCGATGATGTCGGGCAACAGTTCGCTTTCGATCTTGGTGATCTGATCCTTGAGCAACAGCTTTCGCTTTTTTAGCCGCTGCAGCTCGAGTTGAGCGAGCGGGGTGCGCTCGGCGAGACGCGCGATCACCCCGTCAAGGTCGCGATGTTCGGCTTTCAGCGCGGCGAGCTTCGCCTTCAGAGCTTCGGTATCGAGGTCCATGGCCGTGCCAGGAGGGTTTGAGGTCATTGTAGCACCCGCGGCGCGCCGGGCACCATCTGACCCGAAAATGGTCGCAAAAGGCGTGGCTTGTGCGAACATCCGCAGCTTGGATGAGGGCGGAAAAATGTCGGAGGACGAGGCGTTCTGGCGTTTCTCGCTCGCCTTCTACGAGTGTCCGGGGGTCGCCGAGGCGCTGATCGCGCTGCAGGATCGCGACGGCTTTGACGTCAACCTGATCCTGTTTGCGCTCTGGTTCGGCATCTCGGGGCGCGGAGCGCTCGGCGTCGATGCCCTGGCTGCGGCGCAACATGCTGCCGGCGCGCTCCGAAGCGAAATTGTCGAACCACTCCGCAGCCTGCGCCGAAAACTCCGCCACCATCCTGACGGCGATATCCAGAAGTTACGCGAAGGCGTAAAGGCGCTCGAACTCGCCGGCGAGAAGCTGGTCCAAGAGCGCCTCGCCCGGCTAGCCGGGACTGCGTGCCCGAGACCGTGTTCTAGGAGCTGGCGGGCCGCTGCCCATGCCAATCTTGCGCTCTATCTGGGTGTGGAAGGGATTGGTGCCAGGGAAGCCACGGTCCTCGAAGAAGCCCTCGACAAATTCGCCCGGGATCTTTGACCGGACCGCCTAGTGTCCCGCGTCGCGCGGCTTGGAGGTGCTTTCCGTACTGGAGGGTTCGCCCCAGCGTTTGACCACTCCGGTTTCGAGCCCGAACAGGTCGAGGACGCGGCCCAAGGTCTGGTCGATCATCTTCGCGATTGTCGCCGGTTTGGCATAGAATGCGGGCACTGGCGGAGCGATCACCGCACCCATTTCCGACAACGCCGTCATGGTTCGCAAATGGCCAGTGTGAAGCGGCGTTTCGCGGACCATAAGGACGAGTTGCCGCCGCTCCTTGAGCACGACATCCGCCGCGCGGCTCAGCAAGGTTGTCGTCACCCCGCTGGCGATCTCTGCCATGCTGCGGATCGAGCACGGAGCCACCACCATCCCGATAGTCTTGAACGAGCCGGAGGAGATCGGCGCCGCCAGGTCGCCGATCGCATGCACGACATCGGCGCGGCTGCGGACGACCGCGGGTTTGAGGTCTGTCTCCAGCGCCAATGTCACCTCGGCGGCCCGGCTAATGACGAGATGCGTCTCGACCGGCAGCGGACGCAGCAGCTCAAGGAGGCGCGCTCCGTAGATCACACCGGAGGCGCCGCTGATCCCGACGATCAGACGGGGGCATCCCGGTTTTTCTTCCATGCTACCCTCTGTCAAATCAATCGTTCCGTCATATCTCCGTCCGAGGGTCAACGACCCTATAGCGGGCTGATGTCACCGGCGCTACCATCAACCTGTGACTGTCTAGCAGGAGGACCGTGCATGTCGCTGCAGGATCGCATCGAGGCGCTGAAGGAGAAACATGCTGCACTCGAACGCGCTCTCGATGAAGAAAACAAGCGTCCCCTTCCCAATCAGGACGCGGTCCACGATCTGAAGCGTCAAAAGCTCCGCATCAAGGACGAAATCTGCCAGCTCGAGAGGGCCTGACCGCCGCCTCTCAGGCGAACCATATCCTCAAAAAACCGTCCGCCGCGAACAGCCATTTGTGATAGCAGCAGCGTATCCCTTTGGCGTCGATCAGCGGCGTAGATATTCGTCGCACGACCTGATCGAGCCATGCGGTTTCCTGCTCGATGACCGGCGGCTCGAGCGTGCCGTGTTCGATTATGCGGCCGATCTGGTCCTCTGCCATCATGTCTCGTGGCCGGCGTTCCTCGTCCGCCGGGCTGCACAATCGCGGTTGATCCTGATGACGACGGCTGGCAGCATCTCGCTGCATCGTTTTACATTTGCGGCGGACGCCACGATCCTTCTCGGCCGGGAGAGCGCCGGCGAGCTCGAGGAGGTGCATCGAGCCGAAGCGGCGCGCGGTGTCATCCCGTTGCGCCCGGATGCTCGCTCGCTGAATGTCGCGCTCGCGGGGGCGATTGCGCTCGCCGAGGGATCGCGCCAAACCGGATTGTTGCCCGAACCATGACCGAACAGCCTCCCTTTTCGCCCGATGCCGGCCAGTGCGCCGTGGCTGAGGCGTGGTTTGCCGAGCTCCGCGACCGAATCTGCGCCGAGTTCGAGGCGATCGAGGACGAGTTCGCCGGCGCACGTCCCGAGAGACGGCCGCCGGGCCGCTTCGAGCGCAGCGACTGGCAGCGGCCGGGAGGCGGCGGCGGGACGATTTCGGTGATGCGCGGGCAAGTTTTCGAAAAGGTCGGGGTCAACATCTCGACCGTGTCGGGCGAATTCTCGCCCGAGTTCCGCAACGAGATCCCGGGCGCGTCGCAGGATCCGCGCTTCTGGGCGAGCGGCATTTCGCTCGTCGCCCATATGTGCTCGCCGCTTGTCCCGGCGGCGCACTTGAACACCCGCCACATCGTCACCAGCAAAGCCTGGTTTGGCGGCGGCGCCGATCTGACCCCGATCTATCCCGACGAAGCCGCGGCCGAGGAGTTTCATGCCGGGCTCGCCGCCGCCTGCGCATCGTACGACAGCGAGTGTTATGGTCGCTTCAAGACATGGTGCGACGAATACTTCTTTCTCAAGCATCGGGGCGAGCCGCGCGGCGCCGGCGGGATCTTTTTCGACTATCTCGACAGCGGCGACCAGCAACGCGACTTCGCCTTCGTCCGCTCGGTCGGCGAGGCCTTCCTAACCGTGTTCGCGGCCATTGTGCGCTCGCGGATGCGGCTCACCTGGACCGAGGAGCAACGCCGCCATCAGCTCGTCCGCCGGGGCCGCTACGTCGAGTTCAACCTGCTCTATGACCGGGGCACCGTGTTCGGGCTGAAGACCGGCGGCAATCCGGAGGCGATCCTGATGTCGCTGCCGCCGCTCGTGTCATGGCCCTAGGGAACAGCCGATGCGGGAGGCGTGTTAGCGGGGTGCCATGCCCAAAGCCAACATCCACCGCCGCAGCACGCTTAAAGAGATCTATCCGCCGGATGTTTTCACCAGCGATGCGGCGCAGAACGGCCGCGTGCCGAACACCGTGCTGAGCGGCGTTCGCATTCTGTCGGCGCCGGACGCCGCCGGGAATTTCGATTTCGAGCGGGCGACCCAGCAGATCGGAGAGGCAGCCTCGGCCAGCTTTCTTGCGCCGCACCGCCGGGAAGAAAGGACCATAGACGCGGGACGCGACAGCCCGGCGACCGTGTCGGCCGACCCCGATCCGCGTGCGGGGTACGACGCCTTCCTCGCCGATGTCGTCGCCGTTGCGCAGCGTTTCGGCTTCGAGCCGGACGAATCCCCCGGCCGGGATGAACCGCGTCTGCGGGGTTTGCGGCAGTAACCTTCACCCGCGGACTTCGCGGCTTTTGCAATTCCACCTGGGCGTGGCGTCGTGTACGGCGTAAGGTCGTGCAACGCTTATGGACGGGTGTCGCCGCCAATATCGGGCGGTGATGCCGCGCGAAATGGCCGCAAGACCGCGCCGCCCTCCGGCCCTATTCTTCCCGGCTCAAAGTCAACCATCCGGAGGTGGCGAATGAAGCACGTAGCATTGGCCGTTTTGATTGTGGCTGGCACCGTTGCCTTCGCCCCGCAGAGCCATGCCGCCGCTTGCGTCAATGGGGTTTACCGAGCGGGGTGCGTCGGACCTAACGGGGCGGCGGTCGTCCGCAAGCCAGCCCCGGTGTATCGGGCCAGACCAGCTGTCGCCTGCGCCAACGGGGTCTATCGGGCGGGGTGCGTTGGACCCCACGGAGCAGCGGTCGTCCGCAAGCCATATTAGAGCCACCGGCCCGCTGCGCTCGTCAGCAGCTGGGGACGTGCCAAGATGCAAAGTTCATTCGTTTTAATTCCCGGTGGGTTCGCGCTCGGCCTGGCGATCGCGGCCTACGCAGTACCCGCTTTCTGGTCTGGCACCGCCGCGGTCTCCTCCAGCTCACCGGAGACGGTGTGGGTTCCCGGCGGCGAGTTCACGATGGGCAGTGACGATCCGAAGGCCCGCGCGGATGAGCGGCCGACCCATCGCGTCCGCATCGACGGCTTCTGGATGGACAAGACCGTGGTTACCAACGCCCAGTTCCGGCGCTTTGTCGAGGCGACCGGCTACGTTACTGTCGCCGAGCGCAAGCCCGACTGGCAGGAGTTGAAAAAGCAGCTGCCGCCGGGAACGCCGAAACCATCCGATGATGTGCTCGTGGCAGGGTCGGGCATATTTCAGCCGACCAAGGGACCCGTAGACCTCAGCGATTGGAGCGAATGGTGGCACTGGCAGCCCGGGGCGGACTGGCGCCATCCCTGCGGCCCCGGCACCTCGATCGATGGCAAGGACGACTACCCGGTGGTCCAGATCGCGTGGGAGGACGCCGTCGCCTATGCCAAATGGGTGGGAAAACGGCTGCCGACCGAAGCCGAATACGAGTTCGCGGCGCGCGGCGGGCTGGACGGCAAGCGCTTCGCGTGGGGCGACGAGCTCAATCCCGACGGCAGGTTCATGGCCAATTTCTGGCAAGGGCCTTTCCCGCAGACGGACACCGGCGAGGACGGCTTCAAGGGCACAGCGCCAGTCGCCTCCTTTCCTGTCAATGGCTATGGCCTCTTCGACATGACCGGTAATGTCTGGCAGCACGTTTCCGACTGGTACCGGGCCGACAGCTATCGCGAGCAAGCCAAAGAAGGCGTCGTCTCCAACCCGGTCGGGCCGGCGAGCAGCTTCGACCCGGACGAGCCGCTCTCACCCAAGCACGTGATCCGCGGCGGCTCATATCTGTGCTCCGAGGCCTTCTGCTTCAGCTACCGGCCGGCCGCTCGGATGAAATTGTCGCCGGACAGTGCGCTACCCAATGTCGGCTTCCGGCTGGTAAAAGGAACGTAGCGTATCGCCTATCTCGAAACGCAATAGGGGGATTATCTTGAAGAGAATCCTTGCGGCGGGAGCCATCCTGCTGCTCTCGGTGTCAGGTTCGCTGGCGCAGACGAGCCCCGCCGAAGGAGGGGTGGGAATGGACCGGACGGTCCTGCCGATCCCGCAGCCCGCCTACCCGCCGATCACCACGTTCGATGCGCGTAACGCCACCCCGCCGCCGCGCTTCGAGGTGAAGGCGCCGGCGGGTGCGCCCAATGTGCTGATCATTTTGCTCGATGATATGGGCTTTGGCCAATCGAGCGCCTTCGGCGGGCCGGTCAACATGCCGACCCTCGATGCGCTGGCCGGCCAAGGTCTGCGCTACAACGAGTTCCACACGACGGCGATCTGCTCGCCGACGCGGGCGGCGCTGCTCACCGGCCGCAACCACCACATGAACAATATGGGCGCGATCACCGAGATCGCGACCGCCTTTCCCGGGAATACCGGGGTGCGCCCGAACAGCATTGCGCCGATCGCCGAGATCCTGCGGCTCAATGGCTACAGCACGGCGGCTTTCGGCAAGTGGCACGAGACGCCGCCCTGGCAAGTCAGCCCTTCAGGCCCGACCGATTTGTGGCCGACGCGTTCGGGCTTCGACAAATTTTACGGTTTCATGGCCGGCGAGACCAATCAGTACACGCCGACGCTTTACGAAGACATGTCGCGGATCGAAATCCCGCGCAATCCCAGTTACCACCTGATGACGGATATGACCGACAAGGCGATCGGTTGGGTCGAGTACCAGAAATCGCTGACGCCGGATAAACCGTTTTTCATCTATTTTGCGCCCGGTGCCGTGCATGCGCCGTTCCATGTGTCTAAGGAGTGGATCGACAAGTATCGCGGCAAGTTCGACCAGGGCTGGGACAAATTGCGCGAGGAGACGCTAGCGCGGCAGAAACAACTCGGCGTCGTCCCGCCCGATACCAAGCTCGCACCAAAGCCGCAGGCGATCAAGGATTGGGAGAGCCTTTCTGCCGACGAAAAGCGGCTTTTTGCACGTCAAATGGAAGTGTTCGCCGGCTTTGGCGAATATACCGACCATGAGATCGGCCGGTTGATCGAGGCCATCAGGAGTATGGCGCAGCTCGACAATACTCTCGTCGTCTATATCGTCGGCGACAACGGGGCGAGCGCCGAGGGCGGCATGAACGGGCTCGTCAACGAGTTCACCTATTTCAATGCCGTGCCCGAAACGGTCGCGGATATGCTGAAGCACATCGACGAGCTTGGCGGCCCGCTGACCTACCCTCATTACGCCGCCGGCTGGGCGGTAGCTGGCGATACGCCCTTTACCTGGACCAAACAGATTGCTGGCAGTTATGGCGGCACACGCAACCCCTTGGTTCTCTTCTGGCCCAAGCGGATCACCGCGAAGGGCGAGGTTCGCCCGCAATGGCATCATGTCATCGACATCGCGCCGACGATCCTTGAAGCGGCCGGTTTGCCCGAGCCGCGCGTCGTCGACGGCACGGCGCAGACCCCGATCCAGGGGGTCAGCATGGTCTACAGCTTCGACGATTCTGGCGCGGTGAGCCGGCACCACACCCAGTATTTCGAGATCCTCGGCAATCGCGGGATCTACCATGATGGCTGGCTGGCCGGCACAGTTCATCGGGCGCCGTGGGAATATGTCCCCCGCGCTACCTTAGAGAACGACAAATGGGAGCTCTACAATGGGCGCAACGACTTCAGCCTGACCAATGACCTGGCAGCTACCAATCCCGCCAAGCTCAAAGAAATGCAGGACCTCTTCCTTGAGGAGGCGGTCACCAACCGTGTATTGCCGATCGACGACCGCACTGTCGAGCGGTTCAATCCGGCATTGGCCGGCCGCCCCGATTTGATGGCCGGCCGCACGTCGTTGACGGTGCATGAAGGGATGGTCGGGATACCCGAAAACGTCTTCATCAACGTCAAGAACCGGTCGTTGTCGATCACCGCCGATGCGACGATCCCCGATGGCGGCGCCGAGGGCACGATTATCGCGCAGGGCGGACGGTTCGGCGGCTGGAGCCTTTATCTCAAGGATCACAAGCCGGTCTACACATACAATTTTCTCGGGCGGCAGCGCTTCACGATTGCCGGCGCTCAGCCGGTCCCGGCGGGACGGGCGACGATCCGCTACGACTTCGCGTATGACGGCGGCAAGCCCGGTGCCGGCGGAACCCAGAGGTTGTTCATCAACGGAGCGCAGGTCGCGCAGGGCCGTATCGAGCGAACGCAGTGCTGCGTCTTCGGGGAGGAGGGCGCCGATGTCGGCCTCAAGGAAGGAACGCCCGTCAGCGAGGACTACCAGGTGCCGTTCAAGTTTACCGGCCGGATCGAGCGGGTGACGATCGACATCAAGAACCCGAGCCCCGCGGAGCAGCAGGCCGACGACAAGGCCGATGCGGCTGCGAGGCTGGAGAAGGATCTGTCCGACTAGTCCGCAAACCACAGGGGTCTGTTCTTGGTAGGATGCGGGCGCCGCTCGCGTGCACAAGGCGGGATAGTTATCATGCGACATACCTACAGATGCGCCCGGTCGGCGCTCGCGTGCCTGGCCTTGGCAATAACTGTGATTGGAGCGGGAACGCGCGCGAGCAGCGCGCAGGAGGCAACCGGTCCCGGCGGAACGCAGATTTTCGTGACGCCCTATCTCTGGCTCTCCGGCGTCTACGCCACGACCCAGACGCCGCTTGCGCGGTTGCCCGAGGTCAATTCGAGCGTCGGCCCGTTTGAACTGTTGGGCGACCTCAACGGCGTGCCGTTCATGGGGGCGGCCGAGATCCGCGACGGGCCTTTCAGCCTGATGGGAGACGTGCTGCATGTCCCGGTCGAAACCACCATCACGACCCGCAATGTGTTTTTTCAAGGCGGCAAGGCAGCACTGACGACGAATACCGGGACCGCGCTTCTGGTCTACCGCGTGCTCGACGTGCCCAACCAGTACGCCGACCTCGGCGGCGGCTTTCGCGCTTGGGGATTTGACGCCAATCTGTCGCTCAATCCCGGTCTGCTCTCTGGCGTCAGCGTCAACCGTAGCGCCGGGTGGGGCGATCCGCTGCTCGCCGGACGCTATCACTTCGATTTCGGCAACGGTTTTGGCCTAACTGCCTATGGCGATATCGGCGGGTTCGGCGTCGGCGCGCACACCGACTGGCAACTCATCGGCACGGTCGACTACGCCCTCAGCTCTTGGATCAACCTTCACGTAGGCTATCGCAGTCTCAACTTCGACTATTCGACTAGCGTCAGCAATCTGGGCTTCAACGTCCACATGCGGGGGCCGATCTTCGCCGGGACTTTCCGATTCTAAGGATGTAAGACACACCCGAACGCAAAATATCGGCGATGACATCGCCGGAACACGGCTCGGAACGGAGACTCGCCATGTCTAATCTCGTCGAGCAGCGGACCCTTCCACAAGCTTCGACACGCCGGTCGCGCCGGGTGTCGATCATTTGGATCGTGCCGCTCGTCGCGCTCGTGATCGGCGCTTGGCTCGCCTGGGACACGCTCTCCAAGGAAGGCCCGAGGATCAAGATCTCGTTCGAGGGCGGCGAAGGGCTGCAACCCGGCCAGTCACAGCTGAAATACAAGGACATCGTCTTCGGCACGGTAAAGAGCCTGACATTGGCCCCTGATAAGACGCATGTCATCGTGACGGTCGCGACGACCCGCGAGGCTGAGCCCCTGCTGACCGAGGGAACCTTGTTCTGGGTGGTCAAGCCGCGGCTCTTCGCCGGCAATATTTCCGGCGTCGAGACGCTGTTGTCGGGTTCCTATGTCGGCATGCTGCCCGCGCCCAAGGTCGGCAAGAGTGAGCGGGACTTCGTCGGGCGCGAAGACCCGCCGCTGCTGGGAGCCTATGTCCCAGGCCGCACTTTCCTGCTCAAGTCCAAGCGGATCGGCGCGGTCTCGGTCGGCTCGCCGATCTTCTTCCGCGATCTCAATGTCGGCGAGGTGCTCGGCTGGGACATCGCGGATATGGCGGAGTACGTGACGATCCACGCCTTCGTCCGGGCGCCGTATGACAGTTATGTGCACGACGAGACCCGTTTCTGGAACGCGTCAGGTGTCTCGATCAAGCTCGGCGGAACCGGGGTCGAAGTGCAGATGGAGTTGTTAAAGGCGCTGCTGCTCGGCGGCGTCGCGTTCGAGACGGCGGTAGCGGACACCCACACTGCGGAAACACCCGAAAACCATGTCTTTCCGCTGTTCGACAACCGGGATACAGCAAACGCGGCGTCCTATACCCGCAAGATCCCGGCCATCTCTTATTTCTCGGGCTCAGTCAGCGGGCTGGCACCGGGGGCTGCGGTCACGGTGCACGGGCTGAAGGTCGGGGAGGTGACCGATGTGCGCCTCACCTACGATGCCACCAAAGACGCGGTGTTAGCTCCCGTGCGGTACGAGATCGAGCCGGAACGCGTGGTCGGCGTCGGGAAACGGGTATTCAAGACCGACGCGGAGTCGGTGGAAGCGCTTCTCAAGCAGGGATTGCGGGCGAGCTTGCAGAGCGCCAGCCTGATCACCGGACAGCAGAATGTGGCACTCGACTTCGTCGCCGATGCGCCGCCGGCGGAGGTCTCGATGGACGGGCCGGATTATGTGGTGCCGGCGACTGAAGGGAGCGGGTTCGCGGGGCTCACTGCCTCCGCGACCGAGCTGCTCAACAAGGTCAATACGCTGCCGTTCGAGCAGATCGGCAAGAACCTCGACGGCATCCTGAAGTCGACCAATGACATGGCCCAGGGACCGCAGATGAAAAAGGCGTTGACCGATCTCGCGGGGATGATCGCGTCGGCCCAGACAATGATCCGGAACCTCGATACGAAGCAGTTGCCGGAGCTCGTTTCCGGGCTGCAGAAAACATTGACCAGCGCCAATAAGCTCGTCCTGTCGCTCGACAGCGGTTATGGCGACAACACCAAGTTCAGCCGCGATATGGACCGCTTGCTTGCGCAGGCCAATGACGCGCTTCGCTCGATCCGGGCGCTTTCCGATCTGTTGGCGCGTCATCCCGAGGCGCTGATCAAGGGCCGCCCCGCCGGGGCGCTCGAATGAACGGCGCAAAGCTCGCGGTTTTGGCGCTTGCGGCAACCCTTATTGCCTGCTCCTCGCCTAGCCCGGTGCTTTATACGATTGCGCCGGTCCCGGGGCGAGTGCAGGCAGGGGGGCCTCCAGGGGGACCTAAGGTGATCGCGCTGCAGCAGATCTCGACGGCGCGTTTCCTCGAGCGCTCCGAGATCGTGCGCTCGTCGGAGAACTATCGGCTCGATGTGATGTCGAACGATTGGTGGGGCGAGCCGCTGGGCGCCATGCTCAGCCGGGTTTTGGTCGAGGAATTGGGTCAACGCCTGCCGCAGAGCACGGTATTTGCGGAAAGTGGCGCCGTCTCGGCCTCGCCCGACGCGACGATCGAGCTCAACCTGCAGCGGCTCGATGAGGATGCCGCCGGCGATCTCATCTTGCAAGCGCAGGCCAGCGTCAGCTTCAAAGGGCGGCCCGGCCAGGCGCTGCGCAATTTCCGTTTTGTCGTGACGCCGCCGGCGCCCGGTGTCCAGGGCGAGGTCACCGCGATCAGCATGGCGGTCGGGCAGCTCGCGGACGGAATTTCTTCGATGCTGGTCACTGGCCGGTGATGCGCTCCGCGGCGGACCAGTCAATGACCGAGCCGCAACTCCGGGAGTGCCCGGGCTGCGGATTCTTGCAGACAGTGCCGCCTCTGGCCCCGGGGGTGACGGCGCAATGCGTGCGTTGCCCGACCATTCTGCGCCGCACCAGCGCTCATCAAATCGAACACATCATTGCGCTGACCTTGGCAGCGTTCGTCTTGCTCGTCGTGATGTGCTCGACGACGTTGATGAGCGTGGAGACCGCCGGCATCAGGCGCACTGCGGATCTGTTCTCCGGGCCCGAAGAGCTGGTTCGGCAGAACATGGGCGAGCTCGCCGTGGTGATAATCTTCGTGACCGTGCTCGCGCCGCTCATCCGGCTCGTCGGCATGCTCTATGTCCTGATCCGATTGCACGAAGCGCCGCCGCCCCGGCACCTGCGCGGTGTCTTTGCCTGGGCCGAGCGCCTGCGGCCGTGGTCGATGCTCGAAGTCTTCGTGTTCGGCGTCTTCGTCGCCTATGTAAAACTCGGCGACCTGGTGACGATCGGGCTCGCCGCGGGTGTTTATGCGCTTCTTGCGCTGACCTTTGTCCTTATCTGGATGGACTCCGCCCTCGATCGCGAGGCGATCTGGGAGAGGCTCTACCGAGGCCCCCTTTGTGGCGGCTCGCCCGAACTGCCGGGCGCGATCGGCTGCGAGACCTGCGGCCTGGTCAGCGTGCCCCGGCCGGATGATCCGCGCTGCCCGCGCTGCGAGAGCGCGCTGCACGAGCGCAAGCCGAACAGCGTGGCGCGGACCTGGGCCTTGGTCATCGCCGCCGCGGTTCTCTACATCCCGGCGAATTACTATCCGGTGCTGTCGGTCGTGCAGCTCGGCGCCGGCCAGCCCAGCACGATCCTCGGCGGCGTCGAGGAGCTGATGACGGCGCGCCAGTACCCCCTCGCCGCGCTGGTCTTCTTCGCCAGCATCGCGGTGCCGATGATGAAGCTCTTCGGCCTCTCCTTTATGCTGATCACGATCCAGACCGGCCGCACGGGATGGCTGCGCGACCGCACCCGCCTCTATCACATCGTGCGCTTTGTCGGGCGCTGGTCGATGATCGATATCTTCATGGAGTCGCTGCTCGGGGCGCTGGTCGCGTTCGGCTCGGTGATCACGATCGAGCCCGGCGCCGGCGCCCTCGCCTTCTGCGCCGTCGTGATCCTGACCATGTTCGCGGCCGAGACCTTCGACCCGCGGCTGATGTGGGACGCAGCGGCGGAGCGCGAGGGATCGGCGATGGATGCCGCTCCAGGGCTCGCAGCCTTAGATTGATGGTGCTCCGCGGCGATTTGCCCGATGGCGCGTCTTGGGCATTTCTGTCGAAAGTGCACAGATCCCGATTTACTCCTCCACCAGGTTGGGCGGAGGTAGGCGCCCTGGACTAGCGCGATCAGATGGGGGGCGCTCCATAACGGGATGCGTACCGTGGGAAATCGTAAGCGCTCACATCAGCAAGGGGGAGAAAAGATGATAACGGACCGTCTGTCTCGCGTTGTCGCGTCCGCGGGGATTATGATTTCCTTGATCGGACTGATTCTTTCGGCTTGCGTGCCGGCGCCGCAATACAACGCGCTCGAAAACGACTACAACCAGCTCAACCAGCGGCTTTCGGGCGAGATCGCCTCGCAGCAGGTGCACATCACGCGGCTGCAGGGAGCGATCAAGGTGGCCGTGAACAGCGATCTGCTGTTCCCCTCGGGCAGCTGGCAGATGCCTCCCGCGGCCGCTCAGACGATCGCCAAAATGGCCCCGGTTCTCGCGCCCTTCGTGCAGACCACGATCATCGTGACCGGCTACACGGATAACGTTCCGATCGGCCCCGAGCTGCAGCAGCAGGGGATCGCCAACAACCAGCAGCTTTCGCTCAAAAGGGCGCAAACCGTTGGAAACTTCCTGATCTCCCAGGGGGTCAATCCAAACCTGGTCTCGGAGCGAGGCCTCGGGGAAGCCGACCCGGTCGCCCCGAACGACACGCCGCAAGGGCGGGCTCAGAACCGCCGCGTCGAGCTCACCCTGGCCGGCCCCGGCACCTGATCCAGCGGCTCAAGATAGGATAGGCACCCACAATGAGGCTCCACTGCACCATTTCGCAGGCGCTGACAATTGCGGCCCTGCTTAGCGCGCCGACGTTGGCATGCGCCCAAACGCCGACCGCGCCCGCCCCGAGCGCGTCCGCTCCGAACTCGTCCGCTCCGGGCAAATCGTCGGTCAAGGTCGACATGGTGCCGTCGCTGTTCGTCATGAACGCGCATGGCGCCAGCCTGCAAGGCCAAACCCTGACATTGGCTGGCGTAAGCCCGACGTCGATCGTGTTCGCAGACCGGCCGGTGAGGGCCGCGGGGCATCTGCCGACGGAGGCCCTGCTCGAGGAATGGACAACGGGCGACTTTGCCAAAGACGCGCCGAACGCCACCGTATCCGTGCTCAGCAAGGATGGCGTTTCGGCCCACGACGCCGTTGTCGAGCTGCGGACCCCCCATCTCGAAGGCGACCGGCTGACCTTCGATGTGCGCGTGCTGGAGGGTGACTTGGGCGGCGCCGACGGCCCAGCCGCAGTCTTTGTAGACATCATCGGCATGCCCCTGACGCCACTGTCATTTGCCGGCGTGGCCCGGCGCGCGGCGCGACGAGCCTATTGGTATGGCGCCGCGACCGCCCCTTACCGACCCTACGGATATCCAGGCTATTACCCGCCGCCCTATGCTCCTTATCCTTACCCATACTGAGGGTTTAGCAGCTGCGGTGTAGACGCCTTTGCAATCGGCAGAAAGGCGTAATTTAAGGAACTTGACTTTGGTTATAGTGAACGCCACTGATCGAGCCGCCGTTGCGCATCCGACACGCGAGATGGTGTGGATCGAGGGCGGCGAGTTCCGGATGGGCTCCGATGCCCACTACCCGGAAGAGGCCCCAGCGCACCACGTGCGGGTCAATGGCTTCTTTATCGATCCCTGTCCTGTGACCAACCGCGAATTCCGCGAGTTTGTCCGGGCCACCGGCCATGTCACCTTCGCCGAGATCGCGCCCGATCCGAAGGACTATCCGGGGGCTCTGCCTAACATGCTAAAGGCGGGCTCGCTGGTTTTCAGTCCACCCAAACGTCCAATCAATGACACGCGCAACTGGAGCCAGTGGTGGGCGTTCAAGTTCGGGGCCAACTGGAGGCGGCCCTACGGACCGCGCAGCTCGCTGGGTGGGCTCAACGATCATCCCGTCGTCCACGTCGCCTACAGCGACGCGTTGGCTTATGCGAAATGGGCGGACAAGGACTTGCCGACCGAAGCGGAGTGGGAGTTTGCGGCCCGCGGCGGGCTCGACGGCGCCGAGTTCGCCTGGGGCGATGCATTTTCACCCAGCGGCAAGCAGATGGCAAACACCTGGCAAGGCGCGTTTCCGCACGAGAATCTCAAGCTTGACGGATACGAGCGCACCTCGCCGGTGACCGCATTCCCGCCGAACGGCTACGGCGTCTACGACATGATCGGCAATGTGTGGGAATGGACCAGCGACTGGTACTCAACGAGACACGAGATCGATGCCGACAAGCCATGCTGTATCCCGACGAACCCGCGGGGCGGTCGTCAGGATGCGAGCTACGACCCCTGCCAGCCCGAAATCAAGATCCCTCGTAAGGTGCTCAAGGGCGGCTCGCATCTCTGTGCCCCGAATTACTGCCGCCGCTACCGCCCGGCCGCGCGTCATCCCGAGCCGGTAGACACCTCGACCAGTCATGTCGGTTTCCGCTGCGTCGTTCGTCAGACGAGATCGTCGCGATAACCGATGCACCATGCAAGGGGACGATCAGACCATGAGCAGCGAAGACAAGAAGCATCGTTCACATCTGCCGGTCCCGTCGCCCGAGCGAACCGGGCTGATCACCTATGATGCGAAGGATCCGGACACTAAATTCCCGCCAATCGAGCAGTTGCGCCCGCCCAAGGGCGCGCCCAACGTGCTGCTCATCCTGATCGACGACGCCGGGTTTGGCTCCGCGAGCGCCTTCGGCGGCCCCTGCCAGACGCCGAACGCCGAAAAGCTGGCGGCGGCCGGGCTGAAGTACAATCGCTTCCACACCACCGCCCTCTGCTCGCCAACGCGGGCGGCACTGCTGACCGGGCGCAACCATCACTCTACAGGCATGGGCGGCATCACCGAGATCGCCACGGGCGCACCGGGCTACAGCTCGGTGCTGCCCAATACCATCTCGCCGGTCGCGCGGACCCTCAAGCTCAACGGCTATTCTACCGCGCAGTTTGGCAAATGCCACGAAGTGCCGGTGTGGGAGACGAGCCCGGTCGGACCATTCGACGCATGGCCGACGGGCGGCGGCGGGTTCGAATACTTCTACGGCTTTATCGGCGGCGAGGCGAACCAGTGGTATCCGACGCTTTACGAGGGCACCACACCGGTCGAGCCGAAGAAGACGCCCGAAGAGGGCTACCACTTCATGGCGGACATGACCGACAAGGCTATGGCTTGGGTCGCGCAGCAGAAGGCGCTGGCACCCGACAAGCCCTTCTTCGTCTACTTCGCGCCCGGCGCGACCCACGCCCCTCACCATGTGCCCAAGGAGTGGGCCGACAAGTACAAGGGCAAGTTCGAAGAGGGCTGGGACAAGCTGCGCGAAGAGACCATCGCCCGGCAGAAGGCGCTCGGCGTCATCCCGGCAGGCTGCCAGCTCACCACGCGCCATACCGAAATTCCGGCGTGGGACGACATGCCCGAGGCATTAAAGCCGATCCTGCGCCGCCAGATGGAGGTCTATGCGGGGTTCATGGAGTACACCGACCACCATGTCGGACGCCTGATCGACGGGTTGCAGAAGCTCAACATTCTCGACGATACCCTCGTCTATTACATCATCGGCGACAACGGTGCCTCGGCCGAGGGGACGCTGAACGGCGCGTACAACGAGATGGCCAACTTCAACGGCCTGGCGGCCCTCGAGACCCCGGAATTCCTCATGGCGCGGTACGAGAAGCTCGGCGGGCCGGAGTTTTACAATCACTACGCCGTGGGCTGGGCCCATGCAATGAACGCCCCTTACCAGTGGACCAAGCAGGTCGCCTCCCACTGGGGCGGCACCCGCAACGGCACGATTGTGCACTGGCCCAACGGCATCAAGGCCAAAGGCGAAATCCGCTCGCAGTTCCACCACGTCATCGACGTGGCACCCACCATCCTCGAGGCGGCGGGGCTGCCCGAGCCGGTCTCGGTCAACGGCGTACAGCAACGGCCCATCGAGGGCGTCAGCATGTTGTACTCGTTCAACGACGCCAACGCCGCGGAGCGGCGCGAGACGCAGTATTTCGAAATGTTCGGCAACCGCGGCATCTACCACAAGGGCTGGACTGCGGTGACCAAGCACGGCACACCCTGGGTGCTCGTGGGCCGAAAGACCGTGGCCCTCGACGACGACGTCTGGGAGCTCTACGACACCAGCAAGGACTGGAGCCAGGCCAACGACCTCGCCAAGCAGATGCCGGAAAAGCTCCAGGAGCTGCAGCGACTGTGGCTGATCGAGGCGACGCGCTACAACGTCTTGCCAATCGATGACCGGGTCATCGAGAAGATGAACCCCGACACCGCCGGCCGGCCGGTGCTGATCAAAGGGAAGACGCAGCTACTGTTCGGCGGCATGGGGCGGCTGTCGGAGAACTGCGTCCTCAACATCAAAAACAAGTCCCACTCGGTCACCGCCGAGATCGAGGTCCCGGAGACGGAGGCGGAGGGCGTGATAATCGCCCAAGGCGCGAATATCGGAGGCTGGAGCCTCTACGCGAAGAACGGCAAGCTCAAATACTGCTACAATGTAGCGGGGGTGAATTACTTCTACGTGGAAGCCGGACAGGCATTGCCCGCGGGCGAGCACCAGGTACGCATGGAGTTTGCCTACGCCGGCGGCGGTCTCGGCAAAGGCGGTCAGGTGACGCTCTATGTCGACGGCGAGAAGGTCGGCGAAGGAGCCATCCCAATGACGCAGGCGATGGTGTTCTCCGCCGACGACGGCTGCGACGTCGGCGAGGACAGTGGGGCGCCGGTATCTCAGGACTACGGCTCGCGCGGCAATGCCTTTAACGGGACGGTCAAAGGCGTACAGCTCGCCATCGGCGATGCGGCTGAGAGCTCCGATCACCTCGTCGCGCCGGAGGACGCTATCCGCATCGCCATGGCACGGCAGTAAATGCGCTCGGCACGCTGGCGGTAAACAGTTTCATAGCCGGAAGGACGCGACAGGAGATCATCGTGATAACCGAGACCACCGCGAAAGCCCCGCTGCACCAGCGCGCCATGCTCGAGCTCAAGGAGCTCGCGTTCATTACTTTTTATCTCTACATCAGCCTTGGAGCGGTGATCCTGATGAAGTCGGCGGTACTGCACACCCAGGGTATCGAATACACCCCCTGGGGCATCGCCATCGTCAAGGCCGTGGTGCTGGCGAAATTCATGTTGCTCGGCGAGGCCATCAAGATCGGCGGGCGCAGCACCACTGGCCCGCTGATCTGGCCAACGCTACAGAAAGCGTTCGGCCTGCTGGTACTGCTAATCATCATGACGATCATCGAGGAAGCCGTCGTCGGCCTCTTCCACCACCGCTCGATCACCGCCTCGCTCGGCGACCTCTTTGGTCGTCGCCTCGAGGAAACGCTCGCCGGCTACCTGATCATGCTGCTGGTGCTGCTGCCGTATTGCGCCTTCCGCGTCCTCGAGGAGGCGCTCGGTGAAGGCCGACTGGCGCGGATGTTCTTTGTCGAGCGGGGGCCAATTGAACGAATTTAAACGAATATAAGGGGAAGCCTGGGACTCGCCCTAGATCCCGCGAGCTAGTCAGCAAAGAGGAACCGGGGATGGCAGATGAAACCGCTGCCGCTCATGCTGGCAGGTTCGGAGTACGGGTCACGGCAGACAGTCATTTCGCCTGGCTGCGGACCCGCCTTGCCCTCGAACGCACCATGATGGCGTGGCTGCGCACCGCCGTCGCGCTGATCGGCTTCGGCTTCGCGATCGTCCAATACTTAAACCGCTTGCAACCGATCCCCGGAGGGCGCCCCGCCTATCTTCCGACGGCACCGGAGTATCTAGGGCTCGCGCTGATCTCGTGCGGCATCCTGGCGCTCCTCGTTTCGATTTGGCAGTACTGGTGGGGCATTCGTTATCTGTGGGGCGACCCCTTCACGCCGATCGCCGGGGTCACCAAGGAGGGAATGCAAACGCCGGTTATTGCCGTCGCCATCCTCCTCATCTTCATCGGCCTGTTCGCCTTCTTTGCCGTGTTGTTCCGCCTCACCTAGCGCCAAGGTCCAACAGCCGAGACCAATAAGCACTTTCGACACCACCCGACCAACGAAAGGAGATCGAGATGGCTAGATCCAGAACAGCAGCCAAACCGAACATCGTCGTGATTTGGGGTGATGATATCGGCATCACCAATTTGAGCTGCTACAGCGACGGGTTGATGGGCTACCGCACGCCCAACATCGACCGCATCGCCCAGGAGGGCATGCGTTTTACCGACTGCTACGCCGAGCAGAGTTGCACCGCCGGACGATCGTCGTTCATCACCGGCCAGCACGGATTGCGCACAGGGTTGACCAAAGTCGGCCTGCCGGCCGCCACCGTTGGTCTGCACAAGGAAGACCCCACTATCGCTGCGCTGCTCAAGCCCTTGGGCTATGCGACCGCGCAGATTGGCAAGAACCACCTCGGCGATCGCAACGAATACCTGCCGACGGTGCACGGCTTCGACGAATTCTACGGCAATTTGTACCACCTGAACGCGGAGGAAGAGCCGGAACTGCCCGATTACCCCAAGGGGTCGGATTTTCCTCACTTTCGCGAGAGGTTTGGTCCGCGCGGCGTCATGGAGTGCAAGGCCACCGACACCGACGACGCGACGATCGACCCGCGCTTCGGCAGGCTGGGCAAGCAGACCGTCCACGACACCGGCCCGCTGACCAAGAAGCGCATGGAAACGATCGACGACGACATCGCCGGCCGTTCCGTGGACTTCATCAAGCGGCAGGCCCAGGCCGGCCAACCCTTCTTTCTCTGGGTGAACTTCACGCACATGCATTTCCGCACGCATGTGAAGCCGGAGAGCAGGGGCCAGTCGGGGCGCTGGCAAAGCGAATACCACGACGTGATGATCGATCACGACAAGAACGTCGGCACCGTGCTCAAGGCGCTCGACGATGCCGGCATCGCCGACAACACCTTTGTCATGTACAGCACCGACAACGGTCCAAATATGTTTTCATGGCCCGATGGGGCGATGACGCCTTTCCGGAACGAGAAGAACACCAACTGGGAGGGTGCCTTTCGGGTGCCGTGCGTGGTCCGCTGGCCCGGCAAGATCAAACCGGGCAGCGTGTCGAACGAGATCGTGGCCCATCACGATTGGCTGCCGACGTTCCTCGCTATGGCCGGCGACGCGGACGTCACCGACAAGCTCTTGAAGGGCTACTCGATCGGAGACATGACCTATAAGGTCCACCTCGACGGCCATAATTTGCTGCCGTACTTGACCGGCCAGGCGGAGAAGAGCCCACGGGTCTCGTTCATCTACTGCAACGACGACCAGCAGGTCGTGGCGCTACGGTACGACAATTGGAAGCTGGTATTCGCTGAACAACGGCAGCCCGGCACGATGCGCGTCTGGTCCGAGCCGTTTGTCACCCTTCGCGTGCCAAAGATTTTTAATCTCCGCACGGATCCCTTCGAGCGCGCCGACATCACGTCGGTCACCTACTACGATTGGCTTGTCGATCACGCCTACTTGTTGGTGCCGGCACAAGCCTACGTCGGCGAATTCCTGGCCACCTTCAGGGACTACCCGCAGCGCCAAAAGGCCGCCAGCTTCAACCTCGATGACGTGCTCCGCAGGCTGCAGGAGAGTACCCACACATAACCCAGACGAACCGGATTCGAGCGTGCCGGTCGGTCGGGTTCGCCGGCCGGCGCCCAGTTCGATTGCTAGAGCGACCGATGGAGGAAGGGGGCGGACAGACGCATATGGCTCGGGAAGAGACGAGAGCACCAGCGCCCGCGAATCCGGCGGACGTGGTGCGCGCTTTTTACGAAAGCCACCCGTATCCGGCGCCGATCGGCGACCTCGATCGCCATCGCGACCTCTATCGCAACCCGGATCGGCGGCGGGCGCTGTCCCTGCTGCTGTGGCCGACAGAGAAGTCGCGGGCAAGCCGGGAGATCCTGGTAGCCGGCTGTGGAACGTCGCAGGCGGCGATCCATGCGCTGCGCGAGCCCGATGCTCGGGTGACGGCGATCGACATCAGCGAGACCAGCCTGCGCCACACGCGCGATCTGCAGCGAAAATACGGGCTGCGAAATCTCGATCTCCATCGGCTCGCGATCGAAGAGGTCGGGCAGCTCGGGCAAAGCTTCGATCAGATCGTCTGCACCGGTGTGCTCCACCACCTGCCCGACCCCGATACCGGCCTTCAGGCATTGCGCAGCGTCCTTGCGCCTCGCGGCGCGATGCATCTGATGGTGTACGGCACATATGGGCGCGCGGGCATCTACATGATGCAGGAGTATTGCCGCCTGCTCGGCATCGGCGCCACGGAGGCGGAGTTGCGCGAGCTTGGCACGACGATCGGTGCGCTGTCTGCCGACCATCCGATCGCTGGCGTGTTGCGGCGAGCGAAGGATTTCAGACATCCAGACGCGCTCGCTGATGCGCTGCTCCACCCTCAAGATCGTGCCTACACCGTGCCGCAGCTCTATGCCTGGCTAGAGCGGTGTGGCCTATCGTTCGGGCGCTGGCTCGAACAGGCTCCCTATCTCCCGCAATGCGGGGCAATCGCGAGGACTCCACACGCCGCGCGTCTCGCCTCGCTGTCGTTGCCGTTGCAGCACGCCGCGGTCGAGCTGTTGCGTGGGACCATGACCAAGCACAACTTCATCGCCTATCGCGAAGATCGCCTCGGTGAGAGCCAACCGATCACGTTCGAGGGCGATGCGTGGCGGACTTACGTTCCTCTGCGTCTGCCATGGACCTTGTGTATCCGGGACCGAGTGCCCCCCGGTTCCGTGGCCGTCCTGATCAACCGGGCCCACACCTACCCCGACCTCGCCCTCCCCATCGATGCGGCACAGGAGCGACTTTTCGCCGCGATCGACGGCAATCGCTCTATCTACGAAATCCTCCGGGGCGCCGCGGGCGCGGATGGCGATGAGCAGGCACAGAAATTTATCCAGCGGCTGTGGGAGTACGATCAGATCGTGTTCGACGCGGCAAGCTCGCAGAACGATTAACAGCTTATTCAGAATCTAAGAGCCTGGGAATCGAGGGAGTTTATAATGTCATTGAAAGACAAAGTTGCCATTGTCACCGGGGGCAATAGTGGAATAGGCCAGGCGATTGTTCTCGAACTCGCTCGGCAGCATGCCAAAATCGTTATTGACTACGTGTGTCATCCGGAGGCGACGGAAGCGCTCGAGCAGCAGGTCAGTCAACTCGGCGATCAGTCGATTGGTGTCGAAGCCGATGTCAGCAAACTGGGCGACCTGCAGATGCTTGTCGACAAGGCGGTAAGCCAGTTTGGCCGGGTGGACATCATGGTCAACAACGCCGGTGTCGAAACCCGCACCTCGATCCTCGACACGCCTGAGGACCAGTACGACAAGGTGATGGCGATCAATCTCAAGAGCGCCTTCTTCGGCACGCAAATCGCGGCCAAGCAGATGATCAAGCAGGGTGGCGGCGGCCGGATTATCAACATCACCTCGGTCCATGAGGACTGGCCGATGCCCGGCAACACCCCGTACTGCCTATCCAAAGGCGGCATGCGCATGCTCACGCGCACGGCGGGCATCGAGCTCGCCAAACACAACATCCTTGTTGTCGGGGTGGGTCCGGGTGCAGTGGCAACACCGATCAACCTCAGCACGACGAGCGATGCAACCAAGCTCGCGCAGCTGGATGCGGCCATACCGCTGGGGCGCATGGCGCGTCCGGAGGAGATTGCCGGCGTGGTCGGCTTCGTCGCCGGAGATGGCGCGAGCTATCTCACCGCGACCACCATCTTCGCCGATGGCGGCATCATGCACACCAGCGTAGGTCTGTAGCGCAGTCACACGGTTCCTGGGGCAAAAGCGCGGCAGGGGGCGATGAGCAGAAATCAGAGGTTCGCGCGGGATGCGACATCGGCAGTGAGCGGTGCCCCCGCTGGCCGCAACACGGCCCACGCTTACAATGTGATGCGGCCGATTACGGTGACGGTTGCGAGCATGCTGCTTACGATCGGCGTATTCGGCCTCGTCGGAATTCTTCTATGACCGGTGTCGCGATAGATCTTCCGGGAAATCCAGACGTTGATCGCCCGAACTCGCGCCGCGCCGAAATGATCTGGATTCCCGGCGGCACCTTCCGCATGGGGTCGGGTAAGCATTATGCGGAGGAGGCGCCGGTCCATCGCGTGACCGTCGACGCCTTCTGGATCGATCGCACTCCGGTGACAAACCGCGAATTCCGCGAGTTTGTCATAGCGACGGGCCACGTCACCTTTGCCGAGATCGCGCCGGACCCGAAGGACTATCCGGGCGCTCTGCCGGACATGCTCAAGGCCGGCTAGCCCGTCGTTCATGTCGCCTACAGCGACGCCTTGGCTTACGCGGAATGGGCGGGCAAGGACTTGCCGACCGAAGCGGAGTGGGAGGTTGCGGCCCGCGGCGGGCTTGACGGCGCCGAGTTCGCCTGGGGCGATGAATTCACCCCCGGCGGCAAGCAGATGGCAAGGCACGTTTCCGCGCGAGAATCTCAAGCTCGACGGATACGAGCGCACCTCGCCGGTGACCTCATTCCCGCCGAACGGTTACGGCGTTTACGACATGATCGGCAATGTGTGGGAATGGACCAGCGACTGGTATTCACCCAGACACGAGTCCGACGCTGACAAGGCGTGCTGCATCCCGTCAATCCGCGGGGCGGTCGTGAGCACGCGAGCTTACGACCCCTGCCAGCCCGAAATCAAGAATTCCTCGTAAGGTGCTGAAGGGCGGCTCGCACCTGTGTGCGCCAAATTACTGCCGCCGCTACCGCCCGGCCGCGCGTCATGCCGAGCCGGTTGATACCTCGACGAGCCATGTCGGTTTCCGTTGCATCGTTCGTCAGGCGAGATCCTCGCGATGAGCGACGCACTTTGTAAGATCAGACCATGGACCCGGACACCAAATTCCGCCGATCGAGCAATTGCGCCCCCCAAGGGCGCGCGCAACGTGCAGCTCATCCTGATCGACGATGCCGGGTTTGACTTCGCGAGCGCCCTTGGCGGCCCCTGCCAGACGCCGAACGCAGAAAAGCTGGCGGCGGCCGGGCTGAAGTACAACCGTTTGATACGACCGCCCTCTGCTCCCCGACGCGGGCGGCGCTTCGAACCACCATTCCGCAGGCATGGGCGGCATCACCGAGATCGCCACCGGTGCGCCGGGCTGCAGCTCGGTATCGCCCAATACCATTTCGCCGCTTGCCCGGACCCCGAAGCTCAACGGCTACTCGACCGCGCAGTTCGGCAAACACCATGAAGTGCCAGTGTGGGAGACAAGCCGGGTCGGACCGTTCGACGCATGGCCCACCGGCGGCGGCGGGTTCAAGTACTTCTAAGGTTTCATGGGCGGCGAGGCGAACCAGTGGTATCGGACAGGCGGCTCTCTTTTATGGTAGTCCGACCTCCAATTTCGCGTCATACGACAAAGTGCTGCTCGAACGGTGGCGATCTGGGCTCCGCCGGACTGGCAATTGAACACCGTCCCTCCGGCCCAGCGGCAGGCGGTGGCCAATACGTTCAATTCCGATCTCTACAATGCTCTGCAAAGGCGTTGCCAGATGGTGACCTCGCCGTCGCTTCGAGGAGCTCTGCCCAACCGCTCGGTCTTGCTCGAAATAGCCTGGCCGGCCATTCTGCGATTTGATCCCGCAGTCGCAAGAGCACCGACATGGCCTTTTCCTTGATCCACGAAACCGAAGGCGCGGTTCCGATCGCCGCGCTGACCACAACCGAATTCCCGGCCTGGCTCGACAAAGCGCCGGAGCGCGAGCGCAATTGGCTGGCATCGATCGGCTTTGTCGCCGAAGCGCGGCAGGCATGCCCTGGTTCCCGGGGAAAGCGGCAAGCTCGCCCGCGTGCTGGTCGGGCTTGGCGACGGACCCGACGCCGAGGCGGCGGATGTGGGCGCTCGCCGGTTTGCCGGCGGCGCTGCCGGAAGCGAGCTATCGGCTCGATGCGGTTCCCGGCGAAGCCAACCCGACGCAACTCGCGCTCGGCTGGGCGCTCGCGACCTATGCCTTCACGCGCTACAGCGCAAAGCCCGCGATCGGCCGCGACCTTGGTGTGGCCAGAGGGCGCCGATCGCGGCCGGGTCGAGCGGCTGGCCGCAGCGGTGTTTCTCGCCCGCGATCTCGCCAACACGCCGGCCGGGGACCTCGGCCCCGAAGAGCTCGCCGGCGAAGCGGTGCGTGTCGCCAAGGCCGCCGGCGCGCGGCACCGGGTCATCATCGGTGATGAGCTGCTCGCCGAGAATTACCCGACGATCCATGCCGTCGGCCGCGCCAGCTCGCGTCCGCCGCGGCTCGTCGACATCGTCTGGGGCGATCCGGCGGCGCCGAAGGTGACGCTGGTCGGCAAGGGGGTGTGCTTCGACAGCGGCGGGCTCGACCTGAAGACCGCCTCGGGCATGCGGCTGATGAAGAAGGACATGGCGGGCGCGGCGATCGTGCTGGGGCTTGCCCAGGCGATCATGGACGCCGGGCTGCCGGTGCGGCTGCGGGTGCTATTGCCCTGCGTCGAGAATTCGGTTTCGGGCAATGCGATGCGCCCGCTCGACATCGTGCGCACCCGAAAGGGGCTGACCGTCGAGATCGGCAACACCGACGCCGAAGGCCGGCTCATCCTGTGCGACGCGCTGGCCGAGGCCTCGACCGAGAAGCCGGAACTGCTGATCGACATCGCGACCTTGACCGGGGCGGCGCGGGTTGCGCTCGGCCCCGAACTGCCGGCGCTCTTCTGCAGACGACGACACGCTCGCCCGCGGCTTGCTCGACGCCGCCGAGGCCGAGGACGACCCGATGTGGCGGATGCCGCTATGGCGCCCCTATCGCAAGATGATCGACAGCAAGATCGCCGACATCAACAACGTCTCGGAGTCGCCGCATGCCGGCGCGATCACCGCCGCGCTCTACCTGCAGGAATTCGTCGAGCCGCGGAATCCCGTGGGCGCATCTCGACGTGATGGCGTGGAACCCGCAGACTCGCCCCGGCCGCCCCGAAGGCGCCGAGGCCACCGCGCTGCGCGCGCTCTACGCCCACATCGCCGGGCATTTCGGTTAGGAGGCCTTCTCCCGCCTACAACAGCTTCATTGGATGCCCCTGTTTGGCTGGGCCGGACTGGCGGGGACGAGCTTTGCCGCGGCACTCCTGCAGGCGGTAAGCGGGTTTGGTTTCGCCGTGCTCGCGGTTCCGCTGTACCTGCTGTTGCTCGAGCCGGCGCAAGCCGTTCAACTTGCCATTATTCTCTCGACAGTGCTGTCATTCGCCTTGGTTCCGGCATTGCGGCGAAGCATAGCTCCGGCGCTGTTGCTACGCCTGAGTGCTGGCAGTCTCGCGGGATTGCCGATTGGGCTGTTTTCATTCCGGTACGCCGACCCATTGATGGTCCGGGTAGGAGTTGGAGCCACGATCCTTGCGTTTGCGGTGATAATGGCAGTGTTCCGACGCCGTGGGGGTCAACCTTGGGCGCCATTCGGCAGGAACTCAGGGTCGCGATCTTGCCGCCGGAGCCGTCGCAGGGATTGCGACCGCGTTGGTCGGGATGGCCGGCCCGCCGGTGCTGATCTATCTCATGCTGGCCGGGACCGCGGCGCAAACTGTGCGCGCGACGCTTCTTGCATTCTTTGGATTGTCATACGCGGCGACGGTCGCGTCCCATGCCGCGACGATCGGCATCCCCGGCCCCACCTGGTTGGCCGCCGGCATTCTCGCGCCCGTCGCCTTGCTCGGCGGCCTTGTCGGGAGGCCGATCGGCGACCGCATCGGCACCGACGGCTTTGCCATTTTGGCGATCGCCTTGCTCACCGTCGCCGGGCTTTATACGTCGATCGCCGCGTGTGTCGGTCTTGCCACTCGCCAACCATGAGAAATTTCGGCGCTGCTTCGCGACGATCGTTAAATAACATGCAGAGCCGTGACGCGAGCACCGAAAATGAGTATGATTGGCTGTGGTACGCGAGGGTTGCAGCCAAATTTTCGCCCGTTCTGCGGGATAACGTGGCTGGTTGTCGCGAACGGTGTCAACGAAGACTGTGAAGGCGTGGGTGAAATCATGATCGGCCCTCCGGGTTTGCCGAAATACGGGCGCCGGGTCTTTGCGTTTGCGGCGCCGAAACGGAGCCGATCGCGGCAACATCAGCACGCCTGGAAATGGGTCACCGCTCTCTACCTTGCCGGAGTGCTGGCGCATTTCAGTCATCACATGGTCGGCTTGCCCGATGGCAGCAACCCGTCGAGCGAGGCGTTGGCCAGTGCCCCACTGAGCCTGGTCTGGCCGGCCGATCTGATGAAAACCTTGATCGACCTCGGCTGACCGGGTTCGCTGCTAACGGACGAGCCCGGTCGGGGCCTGCCGGGTCGGCGTCCATCGCCGTTAACTCTACTTCCGGGCGGGCTGTCGGAGGTATAACCCAAGGGCCGCGCAACAGGGAGAGAGCACGATGCACAGAACGATCATGGCCGGGATCGGCTTGGCACTCGCCTTGGCGGCTTTCCCGGCCGGGGCGGCGAAGGCGCCGGCTAAGACAGCTCCCGCTTGCTCGGCAATCAGTTTTCGACCGCTCCCGCCGGGCCTGCCCGATGGCGAGCAGCAGGCTGGCATGTACAAATCGCGCCATGGCCGCCTCGAATTGCGCGCCGACGTCAAGCAAGGAAACCCGGTCGGCTATTACGTGACTTCCGCCGGCAAGCGGCTCGCCGCCGCTCCATCGAGCCTGCCGGAAGCCGCAGCCAGCTGCGCCGGGGCAAAGAAAATGCCAAAACCCGACACTCCGGCATCGTCCTGCACCGGGCAACGGTTTACCGTCGTCGTCGCCCATGCCGCGGATCAGCGCCTGGCACTGCTTTACGGCCAGGATGGCGGCAGCTGGCATTTTTGTTCTGCCGGCACATTCTAGCCGAGCATCGCCCACCTTTCTTAGGGTCTGTTCGGAAGGTGCGGGCTCATTACGCCGACAGCAGCCACATTGCGATCAAGTCGACGGGCCAGAACAACGCCGCCGAGAAGGCGACGGGGAGCTGAGAGAGCTCGATCGCCCGGTTCCCGGTGCGCAGGTCCTCGGTCAGGTGGTAGGCGAAATCGCCGCTGGCCGCGAGCGCGTAGAATAGGAGCGCCGCCAGCCACGCCGAGCGGTGACCGCCGCGAGCGTCAGGCGACTCGGATGTTCTTGAACTGCCACGGATCGTCGCGGTCGAGATCCTCCGGGAAGAGCCTTTCGCGGTCCGGCGAGCGGGGTCCAGTCGCCATAGACGCCGACGACATCGCCGAGATAGGGCCGGGCGATTTCGAGAATGCGCGCGAAATCGATCTCCTCGGGCTCGACGATCGCCGTGCCGCGGATGCTCGATCGCCCAGACCACCCCGGCCAGCACCGCCGCGGTCACTTGCAGCGAGGTGGCGTTGTTGTGCGGCGCAACGCGCCGCGCCTCGGCGATCGACAGGCGCGAGCCGTACCAATAGACGCCGTCGGCGTGGCCCATCAGCAGCACGCCGAGCTCGTCGATCCCGTCGGTGATCTCGTCCATCATCAGCCGCTTGCGCTGCTGCAGCTGCCAGTTCTTGCCGGCGAACTCGTGCAGGCTCAGCACCGCGTCGTCGCAGGGATGATAGGCATAGTGGCAGGTCGGCCGGTAGCGCATCGTGCCGCCGTCGCGCGACGGTCAGGTAATCGGCGATCGAGATCGATTCGCCATGGGTGATCAGAAACCCGTGATAGGGCCCTTCGAGCGGCGTCCAGCTGCGCACCCGCGTCGCCGCGCCCGGCCGCAGCAGGTAGATCGCTGCGCCGCTGCCGAAATCGTGCCGGCGGCCGTCGAGCGGGAAGTGCCGCTCATGCGTCCCCCAGCCGAGCTCGGCGGGCTGCGAGCCCTCGCTGACAAAGCCGTCGATCGACCAGGTATTGACGAACTCGCCCGGCATCTTGGGCACGCGTCGCGACTTGGGTGTCGCGCTCGGCGATATGGATGACCTTGATGCCGAGCCGTCTCGGCGAGATGGGCCCAGTCGGCGCGGGTTCGCGGGACGCCGCCATTGAGGCCGGCATTCGCGCGCGAGATCGATCAGCGCCTGCTTGACGAAATGCGAGACGAGGCCGGGATTGGCGCCGTGCGTCAGGACCGCGGTCGGGCCGCGCGGATAACGGCGGCGCAGCGCCAGCGCGCTCTCGCGCAGCGCGTAGTTCGAGCGAGCCGACGGCGGCAGGCTCGGGATCGGTATAGCCGCCCGGCCACGGCTCGATGCAGGTGTCGAGATAGAGCGCGCCCCGCTCCTGGCACAGTTCGATCAGCGCCATGCTCGACACCTCGACCGAGACGTTGAGCAGGAAATCGCCGTCGCCGAGCAGGGGTTCGAGCAGCGCGCGGTAATTCTCGCGGGTCAGCGCGGTTTCGATGAAACGGACGCCGTACTCGGCTGCGACATCGTGGCCGCGCGGCTCGGCAGTGACGATCGTGATCCGCGCCGGCGCGATCTCGAGATGCCGCAGCAGCAGCGGCAGGACGCCCTGGCCGATGCTGCCGAAGCCGACGATGACGAGGCGGCCGGGGAAGGCGACGTGCTTCTTGTCGAGCATGGCGGTCGAGGGGAACGGGACACCGAGCCGCTAACGTCGTAGATCGGTGAAAGGATTACAACTGCCTGCACCTGGGCTAGTGTGCGGCCGCTGGTGTGGAGATCCGGGCGAATGCGGAAGGTGGTCACGGCGCTGGTCATGGGCGCCTTGCTTGCGGCGGGCCCGGCCCTGCCGCAGCCAAAGGGCGGCAAGGGGGGCGGCTACGAGCAGCTGAACCTGTTCAGTGAAGTCTATGACCGCATCCGCCAGGATGCGGTCGAGCCGGTTAGTGAAGGAAAACTGGTCGGCGCCGCGATCGCCGGAATGTTGTCCGGGCTCGACGCCCGGTCGGCCTATATCAGCGAGGCTGCGTACCGGGCGATGCAGACGCCGGCCAATGACGACCAGGCGAGCCTCGGTCTGGCAGTAACGATCAAAAACGGGGAGCTGAAAGTGATTGCCCCGCAGGACGGCTCGCCGGCGGCACTGGCCGGGATCGAGCCGGGAGACCTGATCTACGCGATTGATAAGGATCCGACATACGACCTGACCCTCGCAGAGGCCGAGCAAAAGCTGCGGGGTCTGCCGGGTAGTAAAGTCGAGCTGGGCTTGCGGCGCGGCAATCGCGAGCTGATCCAGGTCGCGGTCAAGCGCGCGCGCTATAAGCTTCAGACGGTGACTGCTCGTCTGGAAGGAGAGAACATCGGTTATATACGCGTGGCCGGCTTCGACGCAGGAACGCCCGCGGCGCTCAGCGGTGCCGTGCAGGATTTGCGGCAAGGGGCCGGCAGCAAGCTGATCGGCTTTATCCTCGATCTGCGAAACAATCCCGGCGGCAGTTTCGATGCGGCGGTCGCTGTCGCCGACGCTTTCATCGACAAGGGGGACATCGTCGTCGTCAAGGGCCGCAAGCCCGGCAGCCTCAAGCGGATCAGCGCTACTCCCGGCGACATTGCCCAGGGCGTGCCGATCGTCGCCTTGATCAACGGGGGGACCGCACGGGAAGCCGAGCTGGTCGCCGCCGGGCTCCAGGACAATCGGCGGGCGGTGCTGCTCGGAACAAAGACCTTCGGCGAGAACTCGATCGAAACCCTGATCCCGCTTCCGGGAAACGGCGCCATCCGCCTCACCACCGCCCGGTTCCTGACGCCGAGCGGCCAAAGGATTCAGGGCAAGGGGCTCACTCCCGATCTCGGCGTGATGCCGGTAAAACTGGCGAAAACTTCCCCCGGGAGAGCGGCTGCACGAGGCCGATCTGCGCGGCGCGTTGAAGAATACCGACCCGGTGTTCTCGGGCGGCGAGGTATCGGATGGCAAAGCAGTGCCGGAGTTGAGCGATCCAGCCGCATCGAAGCCAGCTCCCTCGCTCGCGACCGCCGATATCGGCTCGGCAACTGACGAACAGCTCAGCGAGGCTGCGGACGTATTGCGCGGCTTGGCGCTGGTCAGCGGCCGGGCGGGGTAAGCCAGCTTGCCACCCCACAGTCAGGGCGGGGCCGAAACCTATCTCATGCGCGGCTTTCGTTGCCCTGCCCGCCGGGCAGTTTTTGGACGGACAGTCTGCGACAGAAGCGTCCACCCTCTCGTAGCCGTCTCCGCGATGCGCTATTTGGGGCGCCCCCAGAGGTTCTTTGTACCGAGTTGCCACTGAATGACGAGTTATTAGAACGTGCTTCAATCATTATTGGACGCCCAAGCTCGCGGGCGGGCGAGAATCGACAGCCGCGCCGGTATTCGACGGCAATCTATTGAGGCTGTGGACGGCCTCTCGGTTCGCGTCGTGACCTACAATATTCACACTTGCGTCGGGGTCGACCGGCGCTATGACCCCGGGCGGGTCGCCGCTGTGCTGCGTGAAATCGGTGCCGACATCGCCTGCCTTCAGGAAGTCGATGCCCGGCGCGGCACCGGGCGGCATGCCGATCAATGGGCTTATCTCGGTGAGGCGACCGGGTGTCGGGTCGTCCTCGGAGCGGGCGTCCGTGACCAGTGCGGCCGTTTCGGCAACGCCATTCTCACCCGTTTTCCGGTGCTTACCGCCCGCTCTATCGATCTCACGGTCGGTGGCTGGGAACCCCGCGGGGCGATCGACGCCGATCTCTTGTTCGGCGATCGAGTGTTGCGTGTCATAGCCACGCATTTCGGTCTGCGTGCCGCGGAGCGTCGGCTACAGGCGAACCGGTTGGTGAGCGCGCTCGCGGGAAGCTTGCCACCACACCGGCGCGAGGCGGAGGCGGTGCTGCTGATGGGCGATTTGAACGAGTGGCGCGGCCGAAGCGGCGCCATCCGGGCCTTCGACCGACAGCTCGGCCCGAGCGCCGCCGAGCGCACCTTTCCCTCCTGGATGCCGGTGCTGGCGCTCGACCGGATTTACGCCGACGGGCCGGCGGTGCTCCGCGACGTCGAGGTCTACCGCAGCCCACTGGCCCGCCTCGCCTCCGATCACTTGCCGCTCGTCGGCAATTTGTGCTGGGACGGCCACGGGGCATGGCGGTGTGAGCGGTCCGGCTTGTCGCGGCGCCGGTCGAGACCGGCGATCAACCAGGAAAAGGCCCAGGCGCGACTGTCCTGACCCCGGCGCGCCGCGGTTCCTGTTGCTCTTGACCTTGCGTCGGCCACCGGCGGGGTCTAATCAACCCTGATGCCTCCCAAGAGAAATCCGCTCGGCCTGAACGCCCTGCAGCTCAAGACTTTGACCCTGCTGCAGGAGCTCGCGCGCGTAACCGGCAATTCCGGATCAGCTGAGGAAGCGGGCATTGCCGTCCGCCCGCCCGATCCGCACGGTGATCATTTCCACCTCGGCGACGCCGTGGTCGCGACCCGCGACGCCAGCGGATTGCGCAATCCCGCGGTCTGGGTGGTGCTGGAGCGGAAGGGGTTGATCCGCTCGATGTACCCGAATGTGGCGATCGTTACCCCGCTCGGTCTCGACTACGAGACGGGGTTACGCGAGACGATCCTCCACAAAAGTGGCGCACTGAAGGCCCGTCACCAGAAGAGGCTCCAGGCGACGCCGACCGGATTGTAACCGCTCTCGCGCAGGGCAGCTTCGACGCGACCGAGATCGGGTGTTCGCTCGCCGTCGTGCCGAATTCTTCGGCATGGATGCCGCCGGCGATCAGCAGGCTGTCAATCCCCGCGCCGGCCGCGCCGGCGATGTCGGTGCGCAGACTGTCGCCGACCGCGAGGATGCGCGAGCGGTCGGCGATGCCGAGAAGCTCGAGGCAGGCAGTCGTAGACCGAGCGGTACGGCTTGCCGTGCCAGCGCACATGGCCGCCCGCCTCCTCGTACCAGCTGGCCAGAGCGCCGGCGCACAGGTGCAGAGTGCTGCCGCGCATGACAACGAGATCGGGATTGGCGCAAACCATCGGCAGACCGCGGCCGAGCGCGTTGCGCAGCAGCGGCTCGTAATCCTCGATCGTGTCGTCCCATCCCGCCGGGCCGGTATTGAGGATGAACTCGGCCTCCTCAGGGGCATCGACATATTCGAGTCCGAGCCCCTCGCGGATCTCGAGGTCGCGGTCGGAGCCGATATGCAGGCAGCGCCGGCCGAGCGCGGCATAAAACGGATCGTCGCGCCGCTTGAGGTACTGCCAAGCCTCCTCGCCCGACGACATGACGTCATGGTAGAGTCCCGGCCGGCACGCCGATCCGCGGTGATGCGCCGTACGACGTCGTCGGCCCGGCGCGGCGCATTGGACAGCAGCACGATGCGCTTCCCGGCGTCGATCAGCGACTGCAGGCAGTCGATGGCGCCGGGATCGGCGCGACGCCGTCATGGATCACGCCCCACAGATCGAGAATGAAGCCGTCGTAGCGCGGCGCCAACTCGCGCAGGCCGCCGATCAGCTGAACCGGCATATGGACGACAAATTGGAGATCACGAATACCGGCCGATCATGTCTCGACATCGAACATTAATATCCGCGTGCAAAAATTTTACTACCACCATGACAAAAAGATCTCCCGTTTACTGAATGTTTCCGATCTTAACGGAACATGCGTTCGGGGGACCCGTTCTTTCGGCAGAGGTCTCGGCAAAGCGGCACTGGCCCATCTGAACCATAGAGGAGCGGTCGAGGGCAAGCGCCAGACGGGTGGGTCAGGATAAAGACGCTGGCTTTGATAGGAATTCTGGCGAGAGCGCTCGGCACGAAGATTGCTGGGCTTGTTCCGCTGAAGGAGGAGCAGTGATCGAAATGGAACTGTTGATCGGACCGTTGCTCGAGCGAAATGGGGGATACAGTTACGACACCTTCACTCGGGCAGAGGGGTTGAGGCGCTCGTTTCGTTACCCGCGCGTCGACGCAGCGAGGTACGACCAGCGCGCTTTAACGGCCGAAGCGCGGCGCGATTCGCGTTGCAAGGTGCGCATTTGTGAGACACAGAGCGAGTTCGAGCAGCTCGTCCGGGCGGCGGAAGCTGCTGACGGCGCAGTTGCGGCAGAAACAGAAAAAGATGACTAGGACGGCGCCTCTGCCACACCGACGCGTTCCGAGGAGCCGCCCGAGTGCGCCGCTGGCGCACCGACCGCCTCGGCAACGCAGGCAAAGCCATCGGCGCGAAGCAATTCGGCAAGACCTTTCTTTATGTCGATTACGAGACCAGGGCCCGCAAAAATAAGAGCCGTATAGAGCTGCACGAGACAAGCGCCCGCGCGAATCTTCTGGTACGTCTCCGCGGCGCTGCCCACCCCCCCGACGCCGATCAGCGGCAATCTGCCTCGTGTCAACCGGTACATGTCGGCGAGGAGAGCGGTCGAAGGTGCAAAGAGCGACCGCCCGCTGAGCCCGCCCGGTTCTATTGCATAGGGGCTGACGAGGTCGGCCGGCCGGTCCACCGTCGTGTTGGACACTATCAGGCCATCAACGCCGGCAGCCAGAGCAACCGAGGCAATGTCTTCTCGTTCTCCCGGGATGAGGTCGGGGGCAATCTTCACCAGCAACGGCACCCGGCGACGGCTCTCGTCACGGGCTCGAAGTAGTGGGACCAGCAATGTTTAAAGGCTCGCACGGCGCTGCAGATCGCGCAAACCCGGGGTATTCGGGGAAGAGACATTGACGACGAGATAATCGGCAACTTCCGATGCCCGGCGGATCCCCTCCGAATAATCGGCAATGGCGTCATGTGAATCGCGGTTCTTGCCTAGATTGACGCCGACGATCCCGGTATGGCGGCGCCGCCGAAGGTGCTCGACGGCGGCATCGAGGCCGCCGCTGTTGAACCCCATTCGGTTGACGATCGCCTGATCCTCTTCGAGGCGGAAGAGGCGGGGTTTTGGATTGCCGGGCTGCGGCCGAGGGGTAACGGTACCGATCTCGACAAATCCGAACCCGAGCCTTCGCAGCGCTTCGGGCACTCGGGCATCCTTGTCGAAGCCGGCAGCGAGCCCGACCGGGTTCGGAAACTCCAACCCCCACAGGCGCTGCGCCAAGATCGGCGGGTCGGGTTCTCGCGCGACGCGGTCGACGATCAACCGACCCAACCCCGCCTCGAGTGCCCGTAGTGTCAAATTATGCGCGGTTTCGGCCGGGAGCCGGCACAAAACCGGCCGGATCAACGGATATAAATCGATCATGGCAGTTGCCGCACTGTATACCGAAACCCTGCCGAATACGTTGTAGCCCCTCTCCCGCGCGCGGCAGGGCTGTCCGGGGAAAGAAATCCAATCAGAGAATAGACTGTGACACTCGCTTTTATCGTCTTGGCCGGGCTTGTCCCGGCCATCCACGCCATTCCTGCGCCGTTCGAAAGACGTGGATGCCCGGCACAAGGCCGGGCACGACAAGTTTAGCTTGCGTCGTACGCCGCAGAGACTTTTTTTCATGGCGCTCAATTTTCGCGGACAGCCCTGCGCATGCGGCGGAGGGCGCCGATCGCAGGAGGCGGGTGAGGGCCGAGCCGCGGATGTGATAGACCATATCCTATGTCCCGACTCACCAATCGACCGCCGCGGCGGGTGCTGGTGCCACATGCGCCGGTACTGGTCGCCGGTTTTCGGGAAGTGCTGTGGCTCCACCCTGACGGGGAGATCGAAACGCTTGCCCCGGCTGACGCGCGCAGCCGCGTGGAACGCGAGACCCCGATGGTGTGCCACGGCCCGGCTACCGCACGGCGGCTCGATATGCCCGGATTTCCTGCGCTCGATTTGCTCGAACTCTTCGCATTTGTCCATCCGGCCCGGTTCTGCGTGCCGACGCCTCGCGGTCTCGCTGCAGCGCTCGGCCTGCCGCCGCCGGGCAGCTCGCCGGAGGCTTGCGTCACCCTGGCCACCGTCGCGCGCGCCCTGCTCGAAAAGCTTGCGGAAGAGGTCGATCCCGAGCTTCGTGCGATCGCCGAGGTGATGGATCGCGGCGGCTGGCTGTGGGGCCCCGCGGTGCTCGCGGCCCTGCCGGCCGCCGAGCCGGGCATATTGCGGAAAGCGGCCGGGCTGCGCGTGTGGATAGGGCTCGGCGAGTGGTCCGAGCCCGCCCCAGCGCCGCCGCCCGGCAACGAGCCGGTGGACCCCGAGGAGGCTCGCTCGCGGCTCGCCGAGCTGCTCGGCGCCGCCGCCGAGCGGCGCCCGCAGCAAGCCGATTACGCCGCGGCAGTCGCTCCCGCCTTTGCTCCGCGCGACCAGCCCGACCAGCCCCGAGCGGTTCTTGCCGAAGCCGGCACCGGTGTCGGCAAGACGCTCGGCTATATCGCGCCGGCGAGCCTCTGGGCGGAGAAGAACCAGGGCTCGGTGTGGATCTCGACCTATACCCGCAACCTGCAGACCCAGATCGCCGGCGAGCTCGACCGGCTCTATCCCGATCCCGCGCTCAAACGGCGCCACGTCGTGATCCGCAAGGGGCGCGAGAATTTTCTCTGTCTGCTGAATTACGAGGACGCGGTCGGCGCCGCGATGGGCCGGCCGGGCCGGCCGGCCGGGCATCTCGGGCTGATCGCCCGCTGGATCGCTGCGAGCGAGGCCGGCGATCTTGTCGCCGGCGATTTTCCAGGTTGGCTCGGCGAACTGATCGGCCGCGGCCGGGTAGGCTGGCTCGCCGACCGGCGCGGCGAGTGCATCCACTCGGCCTGCCCGCATTTCCGCCGCTGCTTTGTCGAAAAGAACATCCGCCAGGCGCGGCAGGCGCGCATCGTCGTCGCCAACCACGCGCTGGTCATGGCGCAGGCCGCGCTCGGCGGGCTCGACGATGCAACCGTGCCGACCCGCTATGTCTTCGACGAAGGTCATCATCTGCTGGATGCGGCCGACAACGCCTTTTCGGTGCGCCTGTCGGGCCAGGAAGGGCGCGAGTTGCGGCGCTGGATCGTCGGCGCCGAAGCCGGCGGACGCTCGCGCGCGCGAGGCCTGCGGCGCCGGATCGGCGATCTCGTCGAAGGCGACGAGGATGGCGCTAAGGCATTGCTCGACGCTCTCGCCGCCGCCCGGGTTCTGCCGGGCGACGGCTGGGCGCAGCGCGTCGCCGAAGGGCGCGGCCAGCAAGGCTTCGAAAGATTTCTCGTGCTGGTCCGCCAGCAGGTGCTGGCGCGCGCCGTGCTGGCCGATAGCGGTTATGGCCTGGAGGCGGAGGCGCGGCCGCCGATCGAGGGGCTGGTCGAGGCCGCCTGTCGCTGGCCGAAAGCCTCGAACGGCTCGCCGCCGCGCTGCTGAAGGTGTCGGAAGCGCTGCGAGCCCGGCTCGAAGATCCCGACGACCCGCCCGAGCCCGGTTTGCGGCAGCGCCTCGACGCGGCGATCCGCAGCCTCGACCGCCGCGCCGGACTGCAGCTCGGCGCCTGGAGCCGGCTGCTTCGCGATCTCGTCGAAGCGCCCCGAGCCGATACGATCGAGTGGTTCGCCCTCGACCGGACCGATGGGATCGAATCCGACGTCGCGGTAAACCGCAACTGGGTCGATCCCGGCATCCCATTTGTCGAGCTCGTCGCACAGCCGGCGCACGGCCTCGTCGTCACCTCGGCGACCCTGACCGATGAGCGGCCGATCCCGAACTGGCGTGGCGCGGCGCCGAGGCCGGCACCGGGTTGCGCCATCTGCCGGCGAGCCCGGCCGCAGCCCGGATCGCCTCGCCCTTCGATTATCCGGCGCAGACCCGGATCTTTATCATTACCGATGTTCCGCGCGACGATATCGGCCAGGTGGCCGGCGGCTTCGCGTCGCTGTTCGTTGCGGCGCGCGGCGGCGCGCTCGGCCTGTTCACCGCGATCGCGCGGTTGCGCGCCGTGCACCAGCGTATCGCCCCCGCCCTCGAGGCGCGCGGCCTGCTGCTTCTCGCCCAGCATGTCGATGCGATGTCGACGGCGACCCTCGTCGACATCTTTCGCGCCGAGGAGGATTCGTGCCTGCTCGGCACCGACGCGGTACGCGACGGCGTCGATGTGCCGGGGCGCTCGCTGCGGCTCATCGTCTTCGATCGGGTGCCATGGCCGCGCCCCGACATCCTGCATCGCGCCCGCAAGCCGGTCTTCGGCGGCGCGCAGTACGCCGACCGCATCGCCCGGCTGCGGCTGCGCCAGGCCTATGGCCGGCTGATCCGCCGCGCCGACGATCGCGGCGTCTTCGTCATGCTCGATCGCGCCTTGCCTTCGCGCCTGCTCTCGGCCTTTCCCGAGGGGGTCCGCATTGCCCGCTTGCCTCTGGCGGAGGCCGCCGAGGCGACGGCCCGGTTTTTGGACACGGCGGATACGGCTTGACAGCCGCGCGTGTCTCCTGATCTGTGAGAAGGCCGAACCGCGACAGGAGCCCGCATGCTCGACCACCACCGCGCGCTGATCTACACGATGGTCATCGTGTCGGCGGCCGACAGCGATCTGCCCGATGCGGAACTGCGCATCATCGACGACATCGTCAAGGACTTCCCGGTCTTCCGCGATTTCGATCGGCGCGATCTGTCTCGGGCTCTGAATGACTGCATCGAGCTGATGGGCCGGGAGCACGGGCTCGAGGAGACGTTGAAGGCGATCAAGGCCGCTCTGCCGGCAAAGTTGCGGGAAACCGCCTATGCCATCGCCTGCGATCTCGTCGCCGCCGACGGCGAGGCTTCCCAGGAGGAACTGCGCATCATCGAGCTGATCCGCGATCGCCTCAATATCGACCGGCTGATCGCGGCCGCCATCGAACGGAGTGCCCGAGCGCGCTTTCAGACGCTATAAATCCGCTGTTGGGCGAAGATCAGCGAGACGTCATTGCCTTTCTGAAGGACCCGTCCTCCTACGGTCCGGCAGTGGACCGCGTCGAGGTCATCGAAACGCATGCTTCGTTGGTCTTTATCGCCGGCGACCGCGTCTTCAAGCTGAAGCGCGAGGTAGCGTATCCCTATCTCGACTTTTCGACGGCGGATCTCCGCCGCGTCGCCTGCGAGGCGGAGCTGGTCCTCAACCGGCGCACCGCGCCGGCACTTTACGAGGAGGTTCGGGGGCTCTTCCGCGGGGCTGACGGCGCCGTCGGTTTCTCGCCGAACGGCGAGCCTGTCGATTGCGTCGTCGTGATGCGTCGTTTCGACCAGGCGTTGTTGTTCGATGCGCTCGCCGAGACGGGTGGCCTCGATCGGCACATAATGGATCAGCTCGCCGACCATATTGCCCAGTTTCACGCTTCTGCCGAGCGGCACTTCGACCATGGCGGCGCGGTGGAAATGGCCGACCTTGCCGAGGTGCAATATCGCTGCCTTGCAGCCCCGAACCGTGCTGGCTTCAGTGCGGATCGAGTGGAGAGCATTCTGCGGAAATGGCAAGAGCGGGTCGCGGTTTTGGCGGCGCTGCTCGACCGACGGCGTGCGGCCGGCAAAGTGCGCCATTGCCACGGCGATCTGCACCTCCGCAACATCTGTCTGCTCGATGGCAAGCCGACCCTGTTCGATTGCCTCGAGTTCGACCAGGCCCTCGCCAGGATCGACGTTCTCTACGACCTCGCCTTTCTGCTGATGGATATGGAACATCGCGGCCTTGGGCATTTCGCCAATCGCGTGTTCAACCGCTACCTCGACCGCAGCGAGGAAGATGAAGGCCTCGCAGCGATGCCGTTCTTTCTGTCGTTGCGGGCAGCGATCCGCGCCCATGTTACTGCGACCGCGCTGGGGCACGCTGCCCGTGCCGTCGCAAGCGCCATGGCTTGCGACGCGCGCCGCTATCTCGATCTGGCACACCGATTCCTCGAGCCGGAACCTTGCCGCCTCGTCGCGATCGGGGGGCTCAGCGGCACCGGCAAATCGACCTTGGCGGCCGGCCTCGCTCCCGAGCTCGGTTTGCGCCCGGGCGCCCGCGTGCTGCGCAGCGACGTGACGCGCAAGCTGCTGCTGGGCGTCGATCCGGAGGAACGGCTGCCGCCGACCGCCTATACCCGCGAGACCTCGGCCCGGGTCTATGACGCGCTCTGCCGGAAGGCAGCGGTGAGGCTCGCTGCCGGGTATACGGTCATAATCGACGCGGTGGCGCTGACGGCGGAGGAACGCAGTTCCTTTGCCGAAGTCGCTCGCGCCGCCGGCGTCCCGTTTTCGGGGCTCTGGCTCGACGCGAGACCGGAAGCGATGGCAGACCGCATCCGCGAACGGGTTCGTGACGCGTCCGACGCATCCCCGGAAATTCTTGCCGAACAGCTGCGTCACGACACGGAGGAGATCGACTGGGTGCGCATCGACGCCGGCGGCCGGGCGGAGGATTGTCTCGCCGCCGCCCGGCGTGCGCTCGCTGCGGGATAGAGCGCTTCAGCCCCACAGACGCGAGGTGGCGATGCGCGCGCCTTCGGCCAGCGCCGCCAGCTTTGCCCAGACGACGGACGGCGCGACGGCATTGTTGACGAAGGCGAAGGTCGCAAAGCCGCAATCGGCGTCGGCGATCACCCGCTCGCGCCCGACAATGTCGGCGTATTGGCAGATCCGCTGCGCAACGAGCCGGGGATGCTCGACAAAATTGGTCGTCGAGTCGATGACGCCGGGGATCAGGATCTTGTCGTCGGGGATCATCGCACTGCGCAGATCCTCCCATTCATGCGCATGGCGCGGATTGGCCGCTTCGAACGACAGCCCGGCCGGCCGCGCCCGCATGCACACGTCGAGGATCTTGGCGAGCGGGATGTCGTGGGTGTGGGGGCCTTCGTAATTTCCCCAGCACAGATGCATGCGCATCGCTTGCGGCGGAATATTGGCGGTCGCCTGGTTGAGCGCTGCGATATTGCGCTCGGCAATGCGCAGGAACTCGCCATCCGACAGGTGCTGATACTGGTTGTGCCGGGCCGAGCCGAGATCGGGCGCATCGATCTGCAGGATGAAACCGGCCCCGGCGATCGCCTCGTATTCCTCTTTCAGGGCATTGGCCAGCGCGTCGACATAGGCGTCTTCGTCCCGGTAATACCGGTCCGGCACGAATTTTGTCAGCACCCCGGGTGAGGCGGCGTTCATGAAGGCTTCGGCCGGCTTTACCGCGGCGCAGGCCGCCGCGAGATTTTGAAGGTCGGTTTCCAACGGCGCCCGGTTTGTGTAGGCGACCGGGCCGGTGCAGCACGGCACCGCCTCGCGGCTGAACCATGAGGTGCCGCCGCGCGCCTCGTTGAGACGCCGCATGAAGTCGGGGTGGTCGAGAAGGTCGCGGTGCGCTGCAGTCTGCGGCGGCCTCTCGACCTCGCTGCCGCGGAACGCGGTAATGCCCGACAGGCGATGACGGACGTAGAAGGTATATGAGATCTTGCCGAGTTCGCCGTCGCAGACGCTGTCGATGCCAGCCGCGACCTGCTTTTCGACGATCTCGCGCACCGCCCCGGTCAGACAAGCATCGAAAGCCGTTTGCTCGAATGGCCGGCCGGTTTCGCGCGCCTCCAGGAACTCCAGCAGTTCGGGCGGCCGCGGCAGGCTCCCGACATGGGTCGTGAGAATCCGTTCGGTGCTCGTCTTCATCCCAGCAATCTCCCGTGCGCAAGCTCGGTTCGACACCGGCCGCACGATAGCACTTGTTGGTGGAACCGACGCCCCCGACGCCTGTCGCGGCGCCATCAGTAGGCGATTACAATCAAAGATTGACCCATAAAGCGAGCCTAAGAAATATGCAGCGAATTTACAGCAAAATTCCTCTACCGGTTGTACTGCCACCCCCAGCCGGCTGTGGCTTTTCTCTCTGGAGCGTCTTCCTTCTCGAGTTTCTGCAGGCGCCGATCGAAATCGCTCGTCTCGATCGCCCGGACAAAGGTGTCGACGACCGCTGCGATCGTAGCTGCCTCGCCGGGCGTAATCGCCCCATCGGCAAGCGCTGAGGTTACCGCCTTCATTGCCGCGGCGATGTCGGAGGCGCTCTCGATGGGCGGCAGCGCGAATTTCACGGTGCGATCACGGCACGCCGGTAAAATGCGCTCTAGGCAAAGCCGCATCGCGGTCGGCTCACCGACCATCGCGAGTTCGACCGCCTTCCGTGTTAAGCTCGCGGCTTCACCCTCGAGCAACAACGCAGCCGCCTCCGTTGCCTTGTTGCGACAGCCCGCCCGGCGCCCCGCTGCGTTGCCGGACTGACCCTTTGCGAACGGCCGTCCGCGTGGCCGCCCCGGCGGTTTTGGCAAGTGCACATCCGTCATCAATGAAATTCCTCATCCAAATCGGGCCCCGAACCGGAGCCAGTTGCCCGAAGTATTCCTTAGGAAAAAGGCAATATTTTGATGGCGATAAATGTATATTTCTTACACACTCTGAGGCGTGCCACTGCCATGGCGGATATGGCCGAGGGGTTTCGGCCGAATTAGGTACCCGACACACCCAGCCCTCAGCCAGCGGTTCGGGACTCGTCGCCGCTGGTTAATAGCCTTATTTGGCAGCTCATGAAGCCTGACCTAAGCGATGAAGAAACCGACGCGCTCGCGCGATTGCTGAGCGACACAATCGACAACGACCGTTATCCAATCTCGCCCCGAATTCAAACGCTGAAGGCGATCCTCGCAAAGATTCGACCGGAGCCGGTTCGCACGCCGCTCCCGCCGCTGAAACACTATAAGCCGCCGCGAATGGGTGCGGCGAAAAGGTGTCGAAGGCGGGCCGGGGGGCAGGGAGTTTTGGACCTATTTACGTAACCAAATATCGATGTAAATTCAACGGTCTAGCTTTGGATTGAAAGTCTTGATTTTGCAGGGAGATACCGCCGCTACATGCCTTGCTCTGACGTCATCGGTGCCACCTAGCCCCCGGCTTATTCGGGGGTACGCCCAATTACACTTTGCTTTACACTTCACCCACATGGGTGAGGCGAAGCGAAAGAGGGAAGCCGTTTTGAACGGGCCGTGTCCGTGTGGCTCGGGAAAGGCTGCGCGCCTTTGTTGCTTCAACGGGCGCGACTGGCACAAACCGCCCGCCGTCCTTGGGCTGAGAACGCTGCCCCCGACCGGGCGCGTCGAAAAATGCTACATGAAGGAGCTGGGTTCGTGTATCCCGCCAATCTCCGGCGAGCACATAATTTCGAACTCCGTCTGTCAGGTATTGATGGGCGACGGCGAGTTTTCGATCTCCGGGCTTCCTTGGCTCGAAGCGGACGAGGTGAAAATCATTCCGCCGCCACAAGCGAATTGTCTTTGTACCAAACACAACAGCGCGCTTAGCCTGCTCGACGACGCCGCGTATTACTTCTTCGCGCCGCTCAAGTCGTATCTCGAACACGATGCCGGGTCGCGACACGCGATTACCTCCGGGCATGATCTGGAACGCTGGCTTCTAAAAAGCGCCAAAGCGGCAGCCGTGTCTCGGAATTTGGCGCGTGGACGGGAACGACTGTCGGGCGCGTTCTCGCGGGATGCAGCCATTCTCGACATGCTCGATGACTCCCGGCACTGGCCGGAAGGGGCAGGGCTGTACTGCACTATGGACGCTGGGGACGTGACCGAAAACACGCCGCGCTTCCAGTTCCAGCCACTGACAAACGAGCATGACGACATCGAAGCTTTGGCGATCAACATAATGGGCTTTCGCTTCGTGTTGCTGCTCGAAGCGCACGATCTGAACAAATATCCGTTCCTGCATGGCGCTCGATATCGGCCGAACCGAATTTTGATCTCTTATCCTACTTCGACAAACTGGATCACACTGAGCTGGGAAGACGGCAAGCCGCACGAGGAATTGACGGTTCAATGGTTCAGCCACTCAAATCAACGGCTCAAAAGTCGCTGATTTTCCGGCTAAACCTCGCTGTTTCGAATGTTTTTGATTTTGCACCTGAAACCCCGCGCGAGAGAGAGAGCGTTCCGTCATACGCTGTTATTCGCACGCGCCTTTCTGCACACCCTTGTTCACAGCGTGCATGGTAAACTCTTGATAGAGCTCAGGGGGGAGGAATGCCGCATAAATGGGTAATTACGTTGTGGTGCGCAGTGCCTAATCTAATTGTACCTTTATTAGCGATTCCTATTGTGATCGGTATACAATGGCTGTTTGCAAGGCCTCCCAGTTTTTCCGCAGTCATCGAGGATGGCCAGATTTGCTTTTATAGCCCCGCCGTATTAGCGGTCACGTGGTGTGATCTCCACCAATTCAGTCCTGGAGAGGGTCTAGACGCGTGGATTTGTTTTGGTTGGGGCGCTAGCTACTTTGGGTTACGGCATATTAGCTAGCGATCACCTGGGGTCGAAAATGGTCAGCAGAGGTCGGGCGGCCATCATGTCCGTTATCATTGGCCTTGCATCTATAGCATTGGCGCTCTACGTGCATGCCATGGTAGGGGTGTAATCTGAGGAAGACGCTTGACCGATGATGAGTATGTCCGCTGCAACTCGTAAACATAGAGGAATATTACTTTCTAACTCCGTGGTGGGCGGCTGCCTCGGTTCAATGATCACCGTGAGTTTAAGCTCGGTTGTCAACTTCCAATTCATTGGCTACTGCAATTGTGGACTTGTATCAACCGTTGTTGTATTTTGTTTGGTGTCATTTTTTTAAGATTTACGACATTCACTTAGCTTCAACTGTATCCGGCGATGTCGCCGAGCAAGCCGCTACTGATGAGGTGGAAACAGAATTACTCTCCAAAGAAGACTGTATACTGATCGACGCAGCTACATATATACGCACCGCTGAACATTTTGCCGCAATTCAGATATACCTTACTCGTGTGAATAGTGGAACAGAACGCACTCTTACGTTAGAGGAAGTGTTTCAATAAAATGGTAGACGTACTTGGGCCGCTCAATTTACAATTTAATACCGCCGTCGGGCACTATGTTCAGCAGTCCAGTGTTTCTGATAAAACGTGTCTACGCGAGTTCTTCGAAGAATTACAACATAGAGGTTTATCACCTGCATATCGGCATATGCGTCTTGGTCACGCAGTTCTCGTCATTGCGTGCAATCATGTAATAGAAATAATTCTGCGACCATCACGCATTGGCCTAGTTGAGAGCATTAAACCTGGGTATACCGGGCCGCACAGTCCGAAAGACGCATAACCCCCATTCTGGAAAGCGCACCCCGGCCGCGGTGCTGTGGGCACTCGCCGGTTGTGGCGCTGGTGCTCGCGTGACCGCTGCTGCTGGTCATCACCGGCGGCGGCGTGCTGGCACCTGGTGTCGGCGCGCTCGTCGCAGTTTTTGTGATGGTACTGTTCAGCGAAGATCGCCGGGGAACGCCTCTCATCCTAGTGTGGTGTCCCTCAATTGGCATTACGCCGGAAGCACCGACCGATAATTACCTCTATGAAGCCGGGCCCCTCGTCGTCATTCCGGGATGGTCCGCAGGACCAGGCCGGGAAGCCATGAACACCGGCTTTGCCCCACTCTTATAGGCCGGTGTGCATGGTTCCGGGCCCGCGGGCCACGCCCGCGCCCGGAATGACGACAGCTTACGTAATCCTAATATTTGAGAGACCACCCTAGGGTTTGAGGGACTAGGCCGCCGCTGGTAAAGGCACGTTTCCTGCAGAGAATCCGTCGACGACGGCGATCGAGAGGGGAGGCGCATGCAGACCAGCCCGGCAATCGAGACCGAAGACAAGGACCTGCCGCTTCGCGAAGATATCCGGCTGCTCGGCCGCATTCTTGGCGACACGATACCCGAGCAGGGCGGGGAAGCCGTCTTCGAGACCGTCGAGAACATTCGGCAAAACTCGGTCCGCTTCCGGCGGGACGAGGATCTGACGGCGCGCCGCGACCTCGAAGCAACGCTGAACGGTCTGAAGCCGAAGGAGGCGCTTCAGATCATTCGCGCCTTCGGCTTCTTTTCCCATCTCGCCAATATCGCCGAGGATCAGCACCACATCCGACGGACCCGCGCCCATTCCCTGAGCGCCGCGACGCCACGCGAAGGCACGATGGCGCATTCCCTCGCCCGCGCGTGTGAAGCGGGCATCCCGCCGGCGCGCCTCGCCGCCTTCTTTGCCGGCGCCATGGTCGTGCCGGTATTGACCGCGCATCCGAGCGAGGTGCGGCGCAAAAGCACGATCGATCGCGAGATCCAGCGCCGCTCGCGATTGCTCTGATAGCCGGCCTCGGCGAGTTGGACGCTTTTGGCGCCTTCGAGAAACGATGACGGGAATGGCGCGTCTTCGGCGACGTGCCGAAGGAACAGCTCCCAGCCGGCGCGGTAGCCGTTGCGCACCGGCTCGACATCCGGCATCTCCTGCCATTGCCCGTCGAATCAATCGGCTGGGGGCGTTCCGGATCGAAGAACGGCTTCGGCGTTGCGACCAGCGGCTGCACAAAGCAGCGGTGCAGCCCGCATACCGCCGACCCTTCGGTCCCGTCGACCTGGATCTGCAAGAGATCGTCGCGCTTGACCCGGCTCGCCCAGGACGAGCCGACCTGCGCCAGTGCCCCGCCCGCCAGCTCGAAAATCGCGAAGGCCGTATCCTCGACGTCGACCCGGTAAGGATTGCCGGTCTCGTCGCGGCGCTCGGGCAGCGCAGTGATGTGGCGGCACGAAACGGCTGTGATCTCGCCCAGCAGGCGATCGAAAATGTAGCGCCAGTGCGCGAACATATCGAGGATCAGCCCGCCGCCGGTGGCTTTGCGATAATTCCAGCTCGGCCGCTGCGCCGGGTAGGGCGTGCCGTCGAATACCCACCAGCCGAAATCGAGCCGGATCGAAAGCACTCGGCCGAAGAAATCGGCCTCGTAGAGCTTGCGCAATTTGGTGAGCCCAGGCAGGAACAATTTGTCCTGCACAACACCGTTTTTGAGACCGGCGCGCTCGGCGCGGCGCGCCAGATCCAGGGCATCCGCCAATGTGCCGGCGAGCGGCTTTTCGACATAGATGTGCTTGCCGGAATCGAGCGCCGCTGCCGCGCGTGCCGGCCGACCTCCGGTCGCGCTCGCGTCGAAATACATCGCGATGTCCGGGTCGGCGAGACAGGCCTCGCGATCAATGCTCCATTTGAGGCCGCCATTTGCCGCCGCCAGAGCCGCGAGCTTCGCCGCGTTGCGGCCAAGCAATACCGGCTCTGGCACGAGGCAGTCGCCATTGGCGAGCGGCAGCCCGCTCTCACCCCGGATCGCCATCAGCGAGCGCAGATGCTGCGTCGTGCCGAGCCGACCTGTCGCGCCCTCTATAACGACGCCGATCGTGCGGTCGCCCATAGGTCGGAACGAGGGTCGCGGCGCCGTTATTACCTGCCCCGACGTTGAGAGACGCGGGTCGCGGCGCTCGCTACGGCCTTCAGGGAAGCAGTCACGATGTTGCCGTCGATGCCGACGCCGTAGAGTGTCGCGTCGCCGGAATCGCGGACCTGAACGTAGGCCGTGGCCTGCGCATCGGCCCCCGCGCCGATAGCGTGCTCGCGGTAGTCGACGACGGTCAGCTCGATGTCGCAAGCGCGCTGCAGGGCGTCCACAAACGCAGCGATCGGGCCGTTGCCAACGCCCTCGATCCGCCGTTCCTCGCCGTTGATCTTAACCGTCGCCGCGATGCGCCGGCGCTCGGGTGCGCGCGGCTCGGGGAAAATGCTGTAATCGGTCAGCTGGATCCCGTAGCGCTGCAGATACGTCTCCTCGAACAAGGACCAGATGCCGGCGCTCGTCACCTCCTTTCCGGTTCGGTCGGTCACTTCCTGCACCCGCTTGCTGAACTCGATCTGCAGACCGCGCGGCAGATCGAGCCCGTAATCGGCCTTCAGCACATACGCGACGCCGCCTTTGCCGGACTGGCTGTTGACCCGGATCACTGCCTCGTAGGTGCGGCCTAGGTCCTTCGGATCGATCGGCAGATACGGCACTTCCCACAGCGGGTCGTTGCGCTTGGCGAGCGCGTCGAAGCCTTTTTTGATTGCATCCTGATGCGAGCCCGAAAAAGCGGTGTAGACGAGCTCGCCGGCATAGGGGTGCCGTGGATGCACCGGAAGCTGATTGCAGTGTTCGACGGTGCGGACGATCTCGTCGATGTCGGCGATCACCAGCCCGGGATCGATCCCCTGGCTGAACAGATTGAGCGCCAAGGTAACGATATCGACATTGCCGGTGCGCTCGCCATTGCCGAAGAGCGTCCCTTCCACCCGTTCCGCGCCCGCCATTACCGCAAGCTCGGTGGCCGCCACAGCGGTGCCGCGGTCGTTGTGGGGATGCACGCTGAGGGTGATGGACTCGCGGTCGCGGATGTTGCGGCCGAACCACTCGATCTGATCGGCATAGATGTTCGGGCTCGCCATCTCGACCGTGGCGGGGAGATTGAGGATCGTTTTCTTGTCGGGTGACGGCCGCCACACATCCATGACCGCCTCGCAAATCTCGACCGCAAAGTCGAGCTCGGTCCCGGTAAAGCTCTCGGGCGAATATTGGTAGATGATCTCGCTTTCCGGCATCGCCCCGGCCAGCTCGCGAATGAGCTTGGCCGCCGTCACGGCGATATCGACGATGCCCGGCTTGTCGAGGCCGAACACGACGCGGCGCTGCAAGGTCGAAGTCGAATTGTAGAGATGCATGATGGCGCGGCGGGCTCCGCGAATCGCCTCGAAGCTTCGCTCGATCAACTCGGGTCGGGCTTGGGTCAGCACTTGGATCGTCACGTCATCAGGAACGAGCTGTTGCTCGATCAGCTCGCGGACAAAACCAAAGTCGGTCTCCGATGCCGCGGGGAAGCCGACTTCGATCTCCTTGAAGCCGAGCTTTACCAACAGCTCGAACATCCGGCGTTTACGGTCCGGCCCCATCGGCTCGACCAACGCCTGATTGCCGTCGCGCAGGTCGACGCTGCACCACAGCGGCGCGCGGTCGATGACCTGCATCGGCCACCGCCGGTCGGGCAGATCGATGGCGGGAAAGGGGCGGTATTTCTGGATCGGCATGCTGGTCATCGGAATCTCCTGCTCGCAGCTCACACCGAGCGCGGTGGTATGGTGTTTGAAATCGTGAAGGGGTCGCGGCCGGCGGTGACAAGGCCGCCGACCGCCGCTAAGTCGACGACCGAAACCCAGCTCTGCGTCGACCGAGAAAACGGCGGGAACCGGCAAATAGTCGTCCAAGTTAAAAAGAGACATCAGCGAGCGCACAAATTCCCGAGCTGGGACGGCAACGACGGCGGCTCGGCGTCCCTCAGGACGCCGAGCGGCTAAGTCGAAGCTCGTGGCGCTGGCAATGCATTGAGGAACCCGTAACAAACTCGCAGCGACCGGTCAACCACCGGGAATCGAGCAACGGATTCGGCCGCGAGCCGCCGGGATGGCCCAAACCGCAAGTTTCAAACTTGTCGCCATTTTGCCACTGTTGCCCAAGCAGCACACCCAGTGAAAAAACCTGACGGAGCACGTTGCCTCGATTAACTCTAGACGCTCCTCCGATAGTATTTAGAGAACGAATTTGGTCTGTGGGCTGTATCGGCCTGGAAGCGACAAGTAGTCGTTAAGCGTTCGCTTTCCCGGTTCGTCTGGAAAGGGGTAGGGGATGCGATCGGGAGACCGGCACGCGTCTGGCCGCGTTCGGGGGAGCATGGCTGCAGAGACGCAGCCCGAGACGGGGCGAGGCGACAAGGTGTCGAAGCAGACCAACGTTGTGCCTTTCCCACTGACGGTAAGGGGTGTCCGATCGGCGGTGGACAGCGCATGGTCGCAGGCCAGCTACGAATTCACCGAAGCGGAGCTGGCTGCGCTGTGCCGGTGGTTTTCAGCCATGAAATACGCCTTTCCGGGAACGGAAGGCGTAATGATGGTCAATCATCAGGAGCGCTACTCCGCAGTCGGGCTTTACAATCGGGCTGGAGGCGCGCCGAATTGTCTCGTCGCCAAACATCAGGTAGGCGAAGCGGCGCGGTTCTTCTGGTCGACCGAGTTCGACCCGCCCCGTCCGATCAACGATCTGTCCGAGATCACGGATGCCCATATCCGGGCCATTCGCCCGCCGCGCAACGAGAAGGGTTGGCTGGACCCGACCGGGTGGATGGGGGTGTATGCATCGCGGCTGATCGCAACGCAGTTTCAACTCGTCTAGTCTGCATCTCATCCCGGCACCCGATGGTCGGGCGGCGAGGCCGCGATCAAACTGTGCTGATCGGCCGCAAGGCTTGCCCTTATCTTCGTTTCAGTAGAATATTATAGCGGATGTATAAACCTTACCGCGTTTGATGAAGTCTTCCGTCCTGCTTGTCTGGCTCACTGGCGCCGCAGTCGTCGGGTGCGCATATCTGCCGACCTCCGGCCCGACCGCCGGCGAGGTAGTCGACCGGGGGGTGCAGGAAAACCAAATTCGCTACGATGTCGTCGACGTCAATTCCGGTGTCGTTGAGACACTGTTGGCACAGCCGGAGGAGAGCTTCCAAACCCGCTTCGGCAAATATGGCAAGTCGGCCGCACCGAAGATCGGGATCGGCGACACGCTTTCGGTTTCGATATGGGAAGCAGCGGGCGGAGGTCTGTTCGGGACGTCGCCGACCGATCATGTTTCGGCCGGCTCGCGCAACGTGACGATTCCCGAACAGGTCGTCGATCGGGACGGCGGAATCAGCGTGCCGTTTGCCGGGCGCGTCCCGGTTGCCGGGCGGACGACGGTGGAGGTCCAGCACGAAATCGAGCGGCGCCTGGCCGAAAAGGCAATCGAGCCGCAGGTTATTGTAACGATTGCGAAGAGCGTGACCTACGCCGCGACCGTGTCGGGCGAGGTGGTCAACGGCGCGCGGGTGCCGCTCTCGGTCAACGGCGATCGCATGCTGGACTTGATTGCCCTCGCCGGAGGCGCGAAAGCAGCTGTCTATGACACGTTCGTACGGCTTTCCCGAGACGGCGTCACGGTAACGATGCCGATGGAAAGGCTGGTGTCGGACCCGGCCGAGAACATCTATGCACAGCCCGGCGACGTTTTGACCCTGGTTCGTGTGCCGCAGACCTACTCGGTGCTCGGCGCAACCGGGCAGAACGCCCAGATCACCTTCAATGCAGAGCGGATTACCCTGGTCGAAGCGCTCGCCAAAGCCGGTGGCTTACAAGATCTGCGCTCGGATCCGGCGGGAGTATTTCTCTTCCGCTTCGAGCCGCCGGCCGTCGTCGCCGCGCTCAATGCTCCCCAGCTGGGCATCGGCCCCGATCGAACCTCTCCGGTCGTTTACCGGCTCGATATGAGTGACGCGAACTCCTATTTCCTGGCGCAGCGGTTTCCCGTCGAAGACAAGGACATAATCTACGTCGCCAACGCGCGGCTAAACGAGCTGCAAAAATTCTTCACGCTTTTGAACACCCTGACCGGGCCTGTCATTACCGGGATCGTCGTCAAGAACGCAGCACCGTAGCGGCCGATTTCAGCACAAAAATTCTTCACGCTTTTGAACACCCTGACCGGGCCTGTCATTACCGGGATCGTCGTCAAGAACGCAGCACCGTAGCGGCCGATTTCAGCATATAAAGCCGCCGGGTAACGCCATCGGGCAGGGACCCGCTTTTGAAAGGACGGCCATGCCGAGCTTGCAGAGCCTGTCCGGCGACGACCTGATCGTCGTCACCGGCGGCGCCGGCTTTATCGGCTCTCATATTGCCAGCCATCTGGCCGAGGGCGGTTTGCGCGTCGTGATCTCGGATCTTTTCGGATCCGGTGACAAGTGGCGCAACATCGCCTCGGCCCAGCTTCATGACTTCGTCCGACCCGACATGCTGTTCGAGTGGCTCGAGCGCCATCGCGGCAAGGTGGCGGCTGTCGTGCACATGGCGGCAATATCCTCGACGACCGAAATCGATATCGATCGGTTCGTCGCCAATAATATTCGCCTGACGCTCGATCTTTGGGAGTGGTGCGGCGCCAACGCGACCCGCCTTATCTATGCTTCTTCCGCTGCGACCTATGGCGATGGCGGCGCCGGCTTCAAGGACGAGCAGAGCCCTGCCGCACTGGCTGCGCTGCGCCCGCTCAATGCCTATGGCTGGAGCAAGCATGTCGTGGATCGGCGAGTGGTCGAGGACGTGGTGCACGGACGGCCTAGCCCCCCGCAATGGGCCGGGCTCAAGTTCTTCAATGTATACGGCCCGAACGAGGCACATAAGGGCGACATGCAATCCGTCGTCGGCAAGGTCTGCCCGATAATCGAGGCCGGCGACACTGTCACCCTATTCAAGTCGCACAACCCGGCCTATCGGGATGGCGGGCAGCTGCGGGATTTTGTTTATGTAAAGGACTGCGTCGCCACTGTTGGCTGGCTATTGCAGAACCCGAAGGTCACGGGTCTGTTCAATGTCGGTAGCGGTGCCGCACGGAGCTTTCTCGATCTCGTCAATGCGGTCGCCGCGGCGGTCGGACGTTCGCCGAAAGTCCGGTTCGTCGACACTCCCGCCGAGTTGCGCGACAAGTACCAGTACTTTACCCAAGCCGATATCTCAAAACTCCGCGCCGCCGGATTTGATCAGCCGTTTCACTCTCTGGAGGAGGGTGTTCGGGATTTTGTTCAATCCCTGCGAGGCGCGGAGTGATCCTGTTCGACCTGTCGCGGCTGGTTTCGCGCGCCGGACGAGAGACACCGACGGGGATCGACCGCGTCGAGCTCGCCTATGCCGAGCATCTGATTGCCGGCCGCGCTCCTGTGTCCTTTACGATGATGACGCCCTTTGGTGGCTTCGGCATGTTGCCGGAGGCGGTTGCCAAGGAATATATCCAGGTGCTTGCCGGGGCATGGGGGGAGGCCGGCTCGCCGCAGCGGATTCCGCAGGCAAAGCGGCTGGCGCGAACCCTCCACACCGCCGCCCTTTGGCGCGGAGAACCTGCCTTGCGCCGGCAATGCCGTTCCGAGACCAGCCGCGTGGTCTATATGCTCGTCTCGCATCACCATCTCGAAAAGCGCCGCGCCATCGCGCGTCTGAAGCGGCAGATGCGGGCGTCCTTTGTCTGCCTCATCCATGATCTGATTCCGATTGAATTCCCCGAATACGCACTACCCGGCCAAAACGAGAAACACCGCAGGCGGATCGAGACCGCCGCGGCGTTGGCCGACGCAGTGATCGTCAACTCGACCGTGACGCGCGAAGGATTTGCGCCCTATGTGGCGCGTGCCGGCCGAGCCCCGGCCATCGTCGTCGCGCCATTCGGGGTCAATTTAACAGCCGGGGTGCCGACCGAGCCATCACACGTGAAGCCGCCTTATTTCGTGTGCGTCGGGACCATCGAGGCGCGCAAGAACCATCTGTTGCTGCTCAACTTGTGGCGCCAGCTGGCGGAGGAGCTGGGCGATGCCGCCCCCCGTCTCGTTCTGATCGGGCAACGCGGCTGGGAAACCGAAAACGCGATCGACATGCTTGAACGCTGCCCGGCACTGCGCGGCGTCGTCTTCGAACGCACCAACGTGCCGGATGACGAGGCGGCGCGCCTCGTTCAAGGAGCCCGCGCACTGCTGCTGCCATCCTTCGCCGAAGGGTTCGGGTTTCCGATGGTCGAGGCGCTGGCTCTCGGCGTCCCGGTCCTATGCAGCAATCTCGCCGCATTGCGCGAGAATGGCGGGGACGTGCCGGAGTACCTCGATCCGCTCGACGGGCTCGGTTGGCGCAGCGCCGTCATCGATTATGCGCTGCCATCCTCGCCGCGGCGCGCCGCTCAGCTCCGTCGGCTTTCGGGCTGGAGGCCGCCGAGCTGGCAAGATCATTTCGCCGCAGTCGAAGCCCTGATTGCCGAGACCCGATTGATTGGCCAATATGAGCCTGAAAGTCCGCCGATTCCAGGGCTGGGGGTTCGCCGTGAGCCCCGGTTTGACGCTCGGCAGACTGCGGACATGCGCTGACTTATTCCTCGGGAGGGAGACGATAATGGCCGATACACCGCGTCTCAATGGCGTGATCGCTGCGTTGGAACAGGACAAACCCGCCTTCGTCACTTTCTGCGCTGCCGAAATCGGGGTGGCGCAGGCGATGAATACTGCGTCTTACGATGGCGTGGTGTTCGAAATGGAGCATCGTCCCTATGACATCCGCGCCCTGCGCGACTGCCTGCAATACATGTTGGACCGCCGGCAGATCCTGCAAAGAGGGACATTGGCTCCGGCCGTGACGCCGTTTGTGCGCATCCCGCCCAATGGCGGCGAGGCGAGCCAGTGGGTCGCCAAACAGGTATTGGACCAAGGCGTCTACGGCATCGTCTGGCCGCATGTCAGCACCGTCGACGAAGCGCGCAACGCGGTCACCGCCTGCCGTTATCCGCGGCCTCGCTCGGCGCAATATTTCGAGCCCGCGGGTCAGCGAGGCGATGCGCCCGCCGCGGCGGCGCGCTATTGGGGGCTGTCGCAGCAGGAATATTATGCCCGCGCCGATGTCTGGCCGCACAATCCGCAGGGCGAAATTCTGGTCGCCATCATGTGCGAGGAAGTGCGCGCGATCAAAAACTTGCCGAAGATGCTCGAAGAGGTTGCGGGGATCGGGGTCGTGATCATCGGCGAGGGCGATCTGTCGCAGGACCTCGGCTTCCCGCGGCAATACGACCATCCGACTGTGGTCGCCGCAATGGACGAGATTCTCGCGATCTGCAAGCAATACAACGTCCCTTGCGGACACCCGCATGTCGACACCAAGAACGTTGAAGCCTTATTGGAAAAGGGCTTTCGCTATCTGATGCCGGCGCCGGTCTATTCCTACGCCGCGCTGGAGCTCGGCCGCAAAGCCTGCGGCCGCAGCTGATCGGTCATGTAGCGAGAGAACCGCCGTCCACGTAGAGCTCGGCGCCGGTGATGTAGGAGGCTTCGTCGGACGCCAGGAACAAGACGGCATTGGCGACCTCCTCGACCCGGCCGGCGCGCCGCATCGGCACATGCTGCAGCATCTTGGCGCGGATTTCCGGGTCGGCGGTGCGCCCCGACGAGCGCATCGGCGGCATCAGCCCGGGGTGCACCGAATTGACGCGGATGTTGTCGGCGCCATGCTGCACCGCCACTGCCTTGGTCAGGGTGCGGACCGCGCCTTTCGAGGCGTTGTAGGCGACGTGGATGCCCTGCTGGCCGGTGATGCCGGAGATCGCGGAGATGTTGACGATCGAGCCGCCGCCGGCCGCCTTCATCAGCGGGATCGCGAATTTCATCCCGAGAAAGACGCCGCGCGCATTGACCGACATCAGCCGGTCCCAAGCCGCGGTATCAAACAGATCCTCGACGGCGCTGCCGCTCAACCCCGCATCGTTGACGAGAATGTCGAGCTTGCCGAACTCGGCGATCGTAGCATCGACGGCCGCCTTCCATTCCGCTTCGCTGGTCACGTCGAGATGCCGGAAAATCGCGGCGCCATTGGCTTGCATAATATCGGCGACAACCCTCCTGCCCTCTTCGTCGAGGACATCGACGACGGCGACCTTGGCCCCTTCGCGGGCGAAGATCCGGGCCATGCTGGCGCCCATCCCGGAAGCTCCTCCGGTAATCAGCGCGACCTTGTCTTCCAGCCTCATCCGTTCCCTCCAGTCACATCACAGCTCGGACCGAGCCGCCTCCCATTCCCTCCCCCGCCCGCGGGGCAGGGTTAGGGCGACCAGGTGTTCGGGAAGCTGACCCAATCGCCGGACTCGACCCTCAGGGTGGGCGGCAACGTCGCATCGAACACACCGAGCCGCACCGTGTCCTTGTTCGAGTCGACGACATGGATTGGGCCACCACCACTGGCGGCCGTCGCTGTGCCGGTATCGCTGGTTCCCGCCGCCTGAGCTAGCTTGCCGAACCAGGGTCCGACCGCGGCGAGCGCGCTCATGAAGCTGCTCGCCCGCAGCAATTCGCGCCGTGCCCGACCGCGTGCGCTCAAAAAGCCATCGAGCCGCTCCTGCTCCACGTCGTCCATGTGCAGCAGTCGGTCTGCCCTTCGTTTATCGAAAGCGGCGGCCTTGATGTCCTCGCGGAGCACCCCGGTACCCTTCTCGTCGCCACAGCCGAACAGGCCGCCGCAATCGTGATTCTGCGCCGGCGTGTCGCCCTCGCCTTGATGATCATGCTGATGCGCCATGGCTAGTCCCGAATTCCGAACCCGCGGCTGTCTGCGCCATCCCGTCCCGCGAATCATGGCAAAAACCGGCCGTTCTGCCAATGGCCAAAGCCGACTGAAATCACGCCTCGCTGCCAGGCGCCACACTCTCGTCGATTTGCTCAGCATGGTTTTATGGGACTGGGCCTTCTGTCGCTAGGTCCCGCGACGTGGGTTCACCTCAATATTAACCAACCAAGCCTCCGCTCTTCAATCAAAATATTTTTTTCTTGCAGAAGAGAGAATAATCCTTGAGCCTAGCGAATTGGCGTTCTGAGACTCAAAGGTCACCCGAATGGGCCCCTAAGAATTTACTACGAATTTACATCCCACGTTCGCGAGGTTACTCCAGGTTATCGCATGAGCAACAGGGCGGCGGGTTCTGGGTGCCTTCCTCGCCAACAGGTCCGCTACATAAACCTGAGGCGCCGATGCAGCTTGAGATTGGACAGAAGGGGGCACCATGCGGTCCGAGATTTTGGTTAGGTTGAATCGCCTGATGCCAAGCAACAGGTTTAAATTCTTAGCGGTGTTGACCGCCGACCTTCTTCGCGTGCGCCATTTGATTTTGTATTTCGATCCTATCCAGGCATGCAATCTGCGGTGCGGGATGTGCCATTTCAGCGACGATGAATGGCTCAAGAAACACCCTGTGAAAAGATTTTCAGAAAGCGAAATTAGGCGGTTGGCGGACATGTTTTTTCCGCAGGCTGTGCAGCTTCACATCGGCGCCAGCATGGAGCCTACGCTATACAAGAGCTACCCGTCCCTGGTGACGCTCGGGAAGAGCTACAAGATTCCATTCATTAGTCTTACGACCAATGGTCAGCTTTTGACGCCACAGAATATTCGTCTCATGATTGAGGCTGGTCTTGACGAAATCACGCTTTCTACGCACGGGATACGAAAAGAGACCTACGAGAAATTGATGCAAGGTGCATCGTTCGAAACGTTTCATCGTGCCCTTAGTGTCCGAAATCTTAATCGTATAGGTTGCATCAAAGTCAGGCGAGTCTCCTAATGAGCAGCTGCACGGAGGCGATGTAAACCCAGACTTTGGCACTGGCGATCGAAGTCTCGAAATCCTTGGCCAGGCGGCGGTTTCGATTGAGCCAAGCCAGGGTTCGTTCGACGACCCAGCGACGCGGCAGCAGTTTGAAGCCGGCGGCATCAGCGGCGCGTTTGACGATCTCGATGGTCCAGTGGCCGAATTTGGCGAGCGCCTCGCGCAGGTTGGGGCCGTTGTAGACACTGTCGGCGAAAAGATGGCGTAGCCAGGGAAACAACTGGTGGATGGCCTCAATGACCAGCACGGCACCATCGCGATCTTGGACATCGGCGGGGTGCACCTCGGCGCCGACCAGCAGACCGCCAGTATCGGTCACAATGTGGCGCTTGCGGCCTTTTACCTTCTTGGCCGCATCGTACCCCCGCGGCCCACCGCTCTCGGTCGTCTTGACCGATTGACTGTCGATGACCCCGGCCGAGGGGCTCGGTTCACGGCCCGCTGCTTCGCGTGCTTCCAGCAGCAACGCAAAATTGATCTTCTCAAACAAGCCGTCGTCTCGCCAATCGTAGAAATAACCTTGCACGGTGGTAAACGGAGGAAAGTCCTTTGGCAGCATGCGCCACTGACAGCCGGTTCGCGCGATATACAAGATCGCATCCAACACGGCCCGTAGCTCGGTCTCACGCGGCCGACCCAAACGCTTTACTGCCGGCATGTGGGGCTCAATCAGCGCCCATTCCGCATCCGTGACATCGCTTGCGTAGCGCCGCCCCTCTCGTCCATACTTTGGCCGAGTGATTTTGGTCCACATTTTGTGCCTCGATGATTGCTTTGACACAACCATCATGCCACAACCGACTGAAATCACTCAATTCATTTTCGGTCAGCCTCTTAGAACCATTGTCAAGCTGAAACGAAAATATGGGGCAACGAAGCCAGCGATTCGTATCAACTATACGGTCAATCCAGAAAACCTCCCAGAGTTGGGTAATTTTTTCGATCAATACAGCGACTACGACATCACTACCCTGCAAGTGCGTCCCATGTTCAACGTAGGAGACACTAGGTATCGGCACAGAGATTTAATGGCGCATGACGAAGAGTATAATGAAATTATTGACTTATTAATTGTGGAGTGCCAGCGTAGAGGCATTTCCCTGTTGGCCAACAAACATGATCCGGCGTACCAGCGGAACAATAAATTTGCTGTCGTTTATGACAAGGCGGTGTTTCGGTACATTGGCCCGGACACAGTGTGGAGGGATGGCTTTGACTTTAGGTCAGAAACGTATCGCGACCATGTGAGGCGCATCGGCTATAGACGAGAGCTTCTGAAATACGTTCTCCAAGGAGATGCCTCACTTTTGGACAACAGCGTCCGCGCCTCCTCGCAACTCTTTTAGCACCAGACCCGCTGCCGGAGAAACTGCCGGAGGGAGAAGGATTCAACTCTCGGCCCTGCCGAAACGAAAGGATCTTCAACCCCCTCTCCCGCATTGCGACGTTTGCTCCGAAAGAACGACATTGACCGCCCCTCCGTCGAGCTGGCGCAAGTTGCCGGCCAGCGTTCTACCTCGATTGCCGGGTCGGGCTGAAGGCGGCGACGTCACCGGGTTTGCGCAGCATCTTGTCGACTTCGCTGGCGTGAAGCTCCTCGGCATAGACCATCTGCCTGGCGTATTCCTCGATGATGACCGACCGCCCTTCGGCGCATTTCAGCAGCTCGCGATAAAGCGCGAGCGCCTTTGCTTCGGTTTCGAGGGACTCGCGCATGACCGCGCCAATATCGGTTTGATGGCTGTCGAGGAGCGGGCCGATCGCCAGAGACGGGTATTCGCCGAGCAACGTGATCATCTCACCGGCCTGCTGGGCGTGAGTGAGCAACTCGGCCGCCTGTTCCCGCAGCCACGACACGATCGGGATCCGGTTATGCCCGAAAACGAGGAACGAGTAATGGGTATAGCGCACCACCCCGGCCAACTCGGCCTCGAGGATGCGGTTCAACAGCTCCACCGCTCTATCCTTGTCCAACTCCGCCATCGTGCTACCTCCCCGAGTTGCTGTATTCGCGCAGTACCTGTCTGCTAAACTTCCGGGCATTAGCTATCGTTCCGAGGCGGAAAATGTTCGAGGACATCGGCAAACCCAATCTGGCCACCCTGCTGACTCTTGGTCTGGTCTCGGTGGTGCTGCCGAAATTGCTTCCCCAGATGGGCCCGGCGGTCGGGACGGCGGTCAAGATCGTGATCGACCTGTTCACCGAGTCCGAGGCGGAAGCGGCGGAAGAGCTGATCGATGCCCTGGTATCGAGCACGATGGCCCAAATAAGCCAGGAGGTCTCGCGCCCGGCCGACCCGCAGCGATCCCGTCAGGCGGTCGAACGCACCGTCGAGCATTTCAAGCACCGGGCCCGGCGCCGTGCGCATCAATGGGGAGCGGACGAGCACGACCGGCAGCGCCGCTACCGGCAGCATCTGGCGAAGTTACGCGCGGCGGTGAACCGGTCAAAGAACCAGCACGCCGATTGGCAGCGCGACATTCTCGACGATGTCGGCGAGAGCCTCGACGAGGCCGTGTGATGATTGCCGGCTAGGTCGGGCGCGATTGCACCTTCCGCAATACTTCGACCGCCAGCAGCGGCGCGGCGCCGGCGGCCAGCGAGATCCCGAAATCGGCGATGCCGAGCGCCGGTCCGAACAGGTTGCGGAAGCCGGGGATGAACAATGCCGCGCCCTGCGCCGCGAAGGCGCAGCCGAGGGCGCCGAAAAAGAACGGGTTGGGCGGGTGCGCTCGACCGGACAGGATCGATCCACGCCTGGAGCGGCACGCGAAGGCGTAAAAGAGCTGCGCCGAGACGAGGCTGGTAAACCCGACGGTCTGACCGGATTGCGTGGAGCCGCCGAGCCGCGCCGCGCAGGCCTGAGCGGCAAAAGCGCTGGCGGCGATCAGGCTGGCGTCGCGGGCGAGCGTGCCGAACTCCGCCGCCGAAATCACCGGTTCCTGCGGATCCCGAGGCGGCCGCGTCATCAAATCGGGCGCGGCCGGCTCCATAGCGAGCCCCAGTGCCGGCAGGACATCGGTCAGCAAGTTGATCCACAGCAGCTGTATCGGGCTCAGCGGATGCGCGCGGCCGGCCGCCGCGGCCACCAGCATGAAGATGATTTCGCTGAGGTTGGTCGCGACGAGATAGCGAATGGCCTTGCGAATATTGATTGCGACAGTGCGGCCACGCTCGACGGCATCGGTCAGTGAGGCGAGATCGTCTTCGAGCAAGACGACGTCGGCGATGCCGCGCGCGGCCTCCCCCCCGGAGCGTCCGAGAGCGATGCCGATGTCCGCTGCGCGCAGCGGCGGCGTATCGTTGACGCCATCGCCGATCATTGCGACGACCCGCCCGCTGCGCTGCAGCTTTTTGACCAATTGCAGCTTTTGCCCCGGCGCGACCCGTGCGAATACTCTCGGCAGATCGACCGGGGGCAGATCGCCATCGGCGGTCGCCGCCTGGAATTCCTCCAGCTGGGCGGCCTCGAAAATCTCCGCCCGGCTGCCGTTTGAAAGCCCGAGCTCGGTGGCGACCGCGGCTGCCGTCGCCCGTTGGTCGCCGGTCAGCATGATGCTGGTAATGCCGGCGCGGCGAAATGCGTCGATCACGCTTGGCGCGCCCTTGCGGATCGGATCGGCCATGCCGACAAGACCGGCCCAGATGAAATTCTGCTCGATGCGCGTGCCATGGTCTTCGAGGCCGGCCGAGCGGTAGGCAATCCCGAGCACACGCAGCGCATCCTCTGCCATTGCGATGTTTTCGCCCTCGATGGTGCGCCGATCCTCGGCCTTCAGCGGCGCGACGCTGCCGTTGTGCAGACGCCACCGGCAAAGCGCCAGCACCTCGCTGGGATCGCCCTTTACGATCACCAGCTTTTGGTCCGCGGCAGCATCATGCACTGTGACCATGTACCGGCGGTCTTCGGCCCGCTCGAGCGTCGCGCGGCGCGCCCGGCGCGCGCGAACGGCCTCCACGTCAAGACCCGCGCGGATTGCCGCCCGAACGAGGGCCATCTCGGTAGCCGATCCGTTGGCGTCGCTGGCCGCTGCATCGAGCAGTTCGACATCATTGCACAGGACGGCGAGTTCGAGCAGACGGGCCAGCTCATGATCGGTCGCGCAGTCCACTATCGATCCGGCTGCGGTTCGGAACTGTTCATCGACCAGACGCGCGCGCGTCTCGTTCCAGTACAGGCGAACGACGCTCATATCGTTGAGCGTCAACGTGCCGGTCTTGTCGAAGCAGGCAATTTCGACCGAGGCGAGCCCCTCGACCGCGCTCAGCCGGCGGATGATGATTCGACGCCGGCGCAAATCCTGGATTGCCAATGCGAGCGTTGTCGTTGCGAGGGTCGGCAAACCTTCTGGGACCGCCGCGACCGCGAGCGAGGTCACGGTCTTTAACAGCGACAACAGCCCAAACCCGCGGATCAGCCCGATTGCGGCGAACAGCCCGCATGCCGCCACCGATCCGAACACCAGTTGCCGGCCGAGGGCGTCGAGCTGGCGTTGCAAAGGCGTCGCCGGCTGATCCTCGGAACCCAAAAGCGATTGGATCCGGCCGAGCTCGGTTTCGGGGCCGGTCGCAGTAACGACGGCGCGCCCGGCGCCTCCCGTCACCACCGTGCCGCGGAATACCATGTTGTGACGGTCGGCAATCGGGGCGGAATGCGGTGCCAGTGCATTGGCCGCCTTCACTACCGGAACGCTCTCCCCGGTCAGCATCGCCTCGTTCACGGTCAGACGATTGGCCATGACGACCCGCGCATCGGCCGGGACGATCTCGTCCCGGCGCAGTTCGATGAGATCGCCCGGCACGAGCTCCTCGGCCGGGACGTCGCATTCCTTTCCATTGCGCAATACCCGCGAAACCGGAGCGCGGCTCTCGCGGAGGCTGCCGATCGTCTCTTCGGCGCGTGCTTCGGCGATAAAGCCTATTGCGCCGTTGAGCCCGATGACGCCGAGAATGATCGCGGCATCGAGAAGCCCGCCAGTCGCGATCGACAATACCGCGCCGGCCGTCAACAGCGCGATCGGCAAGCTGCGAAACTGGGAGCACAATATTTCGAGCTGCGTGCGGCCGGATATCGGCGCTATCGCGTTGGCGCCGGTTTCCGCGAGCCGTGTCTTTGCTTCTGCTTCGGACAATCCCGATGGATGGCTGTCGACCGCGCCGATCACATTGTCGGCATCCATCGCATGCCAGGAGGGGCGGGCGGAAACGTGATCCGGGGCTTCCGGGTCGAGCGCGCGCTCTGCAGTTTCGCCCAATCGCCGGGTGATCTCGACGAGATCGTGCCCGGTCTCGAACAGCACCAGCACCGTTCCCGTCGAGGTGCTGGCGCTGACCGAGTGGATGCCGCGGCCGGCTAAATTCCCCTCGAGGGCACGTCTTACCCGGTCATTGCTCTTTAGACCCGCGACACTGAAACGGGCACGGCCAGGCACCGCCGTATGGATCGGCAGGACGGCGGATTGGTTCAAATCGGGTCACCCGGCCTGCCCGGGGACCGGTCCAGCCAAAGTTGCAACCGGCCTGTCCGCCGGGCGATCGCTCCACAGCCCGATCAGATCACCCGCGTACCACAGTAGTGTCGGGGCCGGCGCGTCGAGCCTGCGTCGCAACAGCTGGAATATGCCCCCGGCAAGCAGCAGCATGAACAGCGCGCCGCGCATGTCGATCTGGTTCTGCGTCCAGCTGCGCAGCGCATGGTCGGCCGTCTGGAATGATTGCACGGCCGCTTGGGTCACGACGGGCTCTGACGGATCTCCGAATGCGTCGCTAAAATCGATGTCGAACAGGTCGTTCTTGGCGGCCGCTTCGAGAAATAATCTCTCAGCGTCCGAGAAATGGATCAGGACGCTGGCGGTCAGCGGGTTGGTTTCGACCCCCTCGACACTGTCCCATGTCGCGAGCCGTTCGGCGACCGTATCGAAGAAAGCCTTGTCCCGCCGTTTCTCCGCAACCTTGATCCGCAATCGCCGAGGCGCGAAGTGGCTGATGCGGGCCGCCGGCAAGCTAGGCATTCGGCGAGCCGGCCTCCTTGGCATGCCCGTTGCGCAGCCTGACGACTTCATTCGCCGCGACCGGGTTGTCCTCGGCAACGCCCACGCTCTGTTCGGCATCGTACTCGGCACGGGCCTCTGCCAGCATATCGCTGGCGAACTCGCCCATCTCGGCCGCTCTCTCGCGGCCCCGCTCGTAGAGCGCGATCCCGGTCTTGAACAAGCGCTTCGCCGCCGGCCGAAAATCGCGCTCCAGCCGCGGCAGGATCAGAGGCGCCACCAGCCCGCCCGCAACACCGGCCAGCGCCGCGGCGAAAATCGTCCCAAAACGCCCTGAGCGGCGCCGGCTTGGAACCGGTTCCTGCTGCGCCATGCTCAATGCTTTTCGCGCGAGCTTTCGTGGCGCGCAGCAGCAGGTCTCGCCGGCCCTTCGAGCCCGGGGTGGTTCCCGGGGTGGTTATCGTGCTCGAGTTCGCTCTTGGCCTCGGCAACGAGGTCGGTCGTCAGCTCGCCAATTCCAGCCACAGTTTCCCGGTAGAGCACGATCCCGCCCTTTATCATGGTCTTGGCGACGGGGCGCAATGCCCGGCCGAGGGTCGGCAGAATGGTCGGACCGAGGAACAGGGCCGCGGCGCCAACTGCGACACCCGTGAGCGCATTGCCTTTGAACATGTCTTCAATCAGAGCCATTCTCGTCTCCGTTCGTCCATTGCCGGCAGCCCCCGCTTACGCCGCTGCTTTCAGGTAAACACTCCGAACCGCGTACGTCTCAGCCGTTGTCATGATTTTTTAACATGGAAGCTCGCCCTCACCTATAGCCCTCACGGAACGAGCAGAATCTTTCCGATATGGCGGCTGGATTCCATCAGGCGATGCGCTTCGGCTGCCTCGACGAGCGGGAAGTGCTTATAGGTGAACACGCGCAGTTTGCCGCCGCCCAAAGCGGCCACGACCTTTTCTTTCAGTGCGGCGATGATCGCGGCCTTCTCTTCGACGCTGCGCGAGCGCAAGGTCGAGCCGGTGACGGTCAGGTGCTTGCGCTGGATCAGGCCGAAATCGGCCTCGACCCTGGTGCCCTGCATCAGCGCGACAAAGCACAGCCGGCCCTCGCGCGCCAAGAGATCGAGCTGCGCCGGGATGTAGTCGCCGCCGACCATGTCGAGGATCGCATCGACGCCGCGGCCGCCGGTGAACTCCTTGCCGACCTGCACGAAATCCTGGGTGCGGTAATTGATCGCGACATCGGCGCCGTAATCGCGGCACGCCCGGCATTTCTCGTCGGAGCCGGCGGTCGCCAATACCTTGGCGCCGAACGCCTTGGCGAGCTGGATCGCGGTAATGCCGATGCCGCTCGACCCGCCCTGCACGAGGAAGACCTCTCCCGCCTGCAGATGCATGCGGTCGAAGACATTGGTCCAGACGGTGGAGAAGGTTTCGGGCAGACCGCCGGCATCGACGAGGCTGACGCCTTCGGGCACCGGCAGGCATTGCACCGCCGGCGCCGCGGCGTATTCGCCGTAGCCGTCGCCGATCATCAGCGCGCAGACCTGGTCGCCGACCTGCCACTGCGCGACGCCCTCGCCGGTCTTGACGACGGTGCCCGAGCATTCGAGGCCGGGGATGTCCGGGGCGCCGGGCGGCATCGGGTAGCGTCCCATGCGCTGCAGGCAATCGGCGCGGTTGACCCCGGCGGCGGCGATGCGGATCAGCACCTCGCCGGCCTTCGGCTCGGGCACCGGCCGGGTCGCCGGCACCAGCACCTCGGGCCCGCCGGGCGCCTTGATCTCGATGACGGTCTGGGTCGGGGGGAATATTGGCAAGCACGGGCGGTCCTCTCGATGCTCGGATGCTCCGGCGATTATATGTTGGGCTGCGACTTTCGTCTGGTAGGTTGCGTGTTTCTGCCGGTATTGGAGGAAACGCGGGAGGGCGGACCATGCCGATCTTGCAGGACAAGATCGTATTGGTGACGGGCGCGGGGGCGGGGATCGGCCGCGCCACCGCGCTCGCGATGGCTGCAGAGGGCGCCACTGTCGCCGCCGCCGACATCGATCTCGCCGCGGCGCAGCGGACCGTCGACCAGGCGGCCGGCAATGCGCGGCGGGCGATCGCGATCGAGGCCGATTGCGGCGATGTCGCGAGCATCGATGCGATGATCGCGCGCACCGTCGCCGAGTTGGGCCGGCTCGACGTCATCGTCAACAATGCCGGGGTTACCCGCTATGCGTAAATCATGGACCTGACCGAGGCGGATTGGGACCGCATCCACCGGGTCAACGCCAAGGGCGTGTTCTTCTGCCTGCAGCGCGCCGCCCGCGAGATGATCCGGCAGCACGAAGCGACGGAGCGGCGGCCGGATCATCAACATCGCCTCGATCTCCGGACGCGGCTATCCCGGCGCGTCGAATGCCGCCTACGCCGCCAGCAAGGGCGCGGTCATCGCATTGACCAGGATGGCGGCGCAGCAGCTCGGCCGCCACAACATCAACGTCAACGCGATCTGCCCCGGGGTGACCCGCACCGAACTCGGCGCGCGCAACGCCGTGGAGCGGGCCGCCGAGCGCGGCATCACGGTCGCGGAACTGCAGGCCGAAGCGGAGGCGCGCATTCCGATCGGCCGCGCCAACCAGCCAGAGGACATCGCCGCGATGGCGGTGTTCCTCGCCTCGCCCGGCGCCCGCAACATCACCGGCCAAGCCTACAATGTCGATGGCGGGCTGGTGCCGAGCTGAGACCCCACGCTTAGTGCCGGGAAAAGCCAAGCGCGGATCGCTGTCACCGTCATTCCGGGCGTGGCCCAAAGGGCCAGGCCCGGAATCCATGAACATCAGCTGATCGCGGGATATCATAAGCCGGTGTTCATGGATTCCGGGCTCACGGGCTACGCCCCGCGCTCCGGAATAACGGCGGATGGGGATTCTTTCACAGCTCTTTCTCCGGAACGACGCCAGCGGTGGCGGGCCGGCGCCGCCGCGCCTGCTGGCGGGGCGGCTGCCGTTCTTTTATGGCTGGGTCATCCTCGGCTGCCTGTGCTGCGCCGGCTTTGCGCGGCAGGGGCCGGCGGTCGCGACATTGTCGATCTTTGTCGAACCGCTGACCCGCGAATTCGGCTGGTCGCGCGCCGCGCTGTCGGGGGCGGTGTCATTGGGCGGGGTGCTGGCGGCGCTGATCTCGCCGTTGATCGGCCCGTTGGTCGACCGCTACGGCTCGCGCGCGGCATTGTCCCTCGCGGTGCTCGCGACCGCAGCCGCGATGATGCTGCTGTCGCTGACCCAGTCGCTGCTCGTCTTTTATCTGCTGTTCTGCATTGCCCGGATGATTTGGGCCGGCCCGTTCGATCTCGCGTATCTATGGCGCCGTAAACAATTGGTTTGTCGCCCGCCGCGCCTTCGCCACCTCGATCGCCACGGTGGCGCAGATGGCCGGTCTCGTCGCGATGCCGCTGATCGCGCAGCTGGCGATGCAGCAGAGCGGCTGGCGCTCCGGCTGGCTGGCGATCGGATCGCTGACCCTGGTGGTCGGCTTTGTGCCGGTCTGGCTCTTCATGGTGCGCCGCCCGGAGGATCTGGGATTGCTCCCCGACCGGCAGTCCGCCGCGGACGTCGCCGGCCGTCGGCCGCAGCTCGGCGAGCCGAGTTTCTCGCGCCGAGAGGCCGTCGGCACCGCCGCATTCTGGCTTCTGCTGCTGTACACCGTGCTGGTCTACCCGGTGCAGGCCGGGGTCAGCCTGCACCAGGCGGCGCATCTGATCGAACGCGGCATCGCGCCGACAATCGCCGCGGCGATCGTCAGCACCTTCTCGCTGATGTCGGCGGTCGCGAGCCTTGCATGCGGGTTCTTGCCGCGCTCCTTGCCGATCCGCTATCCGATGGCGCTCATCGGCGTGCTCCTGACCGCTCGCGACATTACTGATGGTCGGAATATCGTCGTCCGGACAGGGTATGTCGCCGCTGCGCTGTTCGGCTTTGGCATCGGCGGCCTCCTGACGTTATTGCCGATCGCCTGGGCCGATTATTTCGGCCGCGCCAATTATGCGGCGATCCGCAGTGCTCGCATTGTCGGCGCAGGTGCTGGCGCAGGCGGCGGGCCCGCTGCTCTCGGGCGCGCTGCACGACTGGACCGGCAATTACGAATTGTCGTTGCAGTGCTTCGCCGTGCTCTCCGGGCTCAGCATCCTGGCGGCGCTGATGGCGCGCCGGCCGAAATCGAGAGGCCGAAAGGTGAGCAACACCCTGCCGGCTGTTGCAAGTGCGGACGGATGCACTATGATTCATTCGATCGGCTCGGGAGGCATGGCATGGAACGTGGGCACCACATCGACATTCACAACATCGCCTATTTCCACCATGTCTACGACAGCGAACAGCCGGACATGCGGCGCCTCTACGAGCAGGCCAAGATCGATCAGTGGAACGCCGCGACGGATATCGATTGGGAGCAGCCGCTCGAGGGCGACGGCGGGCTGATCGCCGATGATCTGGTCGATATTCACGGGACGAAATTCTGGGACCGGCTGTCCGACGCCAAGCGGGTCGAGCTCAACCGCTGCGTCAGCCGATGGCGCATCTCGACCCTGATGGCGGGTGAGCACGGCGCCATGCTGGTGTGCAGTCAGCTGGTCGAGAATGTCGTGGGGCAGGACGCCAAATTGTTTCAGGCGACGCAGGTCGTCGACGAGGCGCGGCACAATGAGGTGCTGCAGCGCTATGTGACGCTGCGCCTCGACGGGGAGACCTACCCGCTTGCCGGCAATGTCAGGGAAATCTTCGACACGCTGCTCGGCACCTCGGCCTGGTATCTGAAGACGATCGGCCTGCAACTCGTCGCCGAGACGTTTGCCGTGTCGCTCTTCCGCATGCTCGCCGAGTCGTCGAAGGATGCGATCCTGCGCCAGGTCTGCCGGCGGATCCTGCAGGACGAAGCGCGCCATATGGGGTTTGGCATGCTCTCACTGCCGGCGGTCGTCGCCGAGGCGTCGGCGGCGGAACGGCGCGAGATGGAAGACTTCGCGGTCTGGGCATTGAACCGCACGTTGCGAGGGATTTTCCCGCTCGCCGCCTATGAGGAGATGGGGTTCGACCGGGCCGACATCGGAGAAATCAAGCTCCTGCGCCGTGAACGCGCCGCCGGCGGCGAAGAGACTGCGTTCCGCAAATACTTCCGCCGCGATCTGCACGCCGGCCTCGTCCGCAACCTGCGCAAGGTCGGGGTCCTCACCCCCCGCATCGAGCCGGACATCGCGTCGTTAGGGATCTCGCTCGCCGCCTGAAACCCGCCCGGCTTGCCAATTTCAGGGGCGTCGTGTATCTGCGAGGGTCAGTGCTGCCGTAGCTCAGTGGTAGAGCATTCCCTTGGTAAGGGAAAGGTCGTAAGTTCAATCCTTACCGGCAGCACCAGCAAATCCATGAGATAAGGATATGCCGGCGGGTTGATTGCCTCGTGCGATCACTGAGCCGATCTTAGGCCACAGGGACGCGGTGAGAAATCCTCTGTGCCTCACCGTCTCATTGTGAATTTCTTGAATTGATCGCAGCACCGAGGAGCGCCTAGGCGGCGCCGCGGACGGAGGGCATGACCTCCTCGGCGAGGATCTGCATCTGCTCGAGGGCGAGACTGTTGGGCATGCCGGGCCAATGGAGCGAGGCGACGAGGTGGTTGACCCCGAAGCGCCGCTGGAGGTCGATCAGCCGCTCCGCAACCTGGGCCGGAGAGCCGATCAGGAAACGGTCGTCTAGCAGCTCGTCGAAACCGTGGTCGAAATCATCTCCCGCCGGCATGACCTTGTCCTGACCCCACTCGCGGTAGGTCTTGTATTTGACTTCAAGGTAGGGCTGCGCCAACCGGATCGCCTCTTCGCGGGTGCCGGCGACGAAGACTTCGCGCCGCATCGGCAATTCGGCCGGGAAAGGCTTGCCGTACTCGTCCAATGCCCGCTTGTAGAGATCCAGCTGCCGCGCCAGCGTCGTCAAGGTGCTGTGCGGGTTGATGTACCAGCAATCGCCGAGCCGCGCCGCGCGCCGGATCGCGGCATCGGCATTGGCGCCGATCCAAATGGGCGGCATCGGCTTCTGCAATGGCTTCACTGTGCTGTTGGCGTGGTCGAGCACGAAATGCGAGCCCGCCATGTCGACAAAATCTTCGGTCCACAGCCGCTTCACGGCGAGGAGGCACTCCTCGAAGCGCTTCGCCGCCTCTTTCCGCGTCAGGCCGAAGGCCTTGAATTCGACGTCGCGGTAGCCGATGCCGCAGCCAAATACCAATTTGCCGCCGCACATGATGTCCAATGTTGCCAGCTGCTCGGCGATGTCGAGCGGTTTATGCAAGGGCAATAGCACGAGCCCGCAGACGAGCCGCAGGCTCGGCGCCAGGACTGCCGCCTGCGCCAGAAACGGGATTTGCTGCAAGGATTGCAGCGGGTGCGCGCTGTAATGAGAGCCTTTGACCAGCGCATTGAAGCCGAGCTCCTCGGCCCGCATGACCAGGTCGATGTCGTCTGCGAGACGGGCGCGCATGTCGTCGCCAGCAGGATGCTGGCCGCGAACGATCAGGCTCAATTCCATTCGCCACCTCCAAATTCCGGTGGCCCGGACATTGTCTTCCGACCTCCGACGATGCAAGCTCGGTCGAGCCCCACGCAAGGGAGGAGAATGCGATGACGATCGAGCCTATGCTGACCGAGGAGACGCCGGCGAACGCGCTGGTCGCGCGGGTCCTCGAAGAGGCCGGGATCGAGATGGTCTTCGGCATTTCCGGCGGACACACCGGCCGGATCGTCTCGGGACTGAGCCAATATCAGAACTCGGTCCGCACTGTGCTGGTGCGCGAGGAGTCGCTGGGCGGCGTCATGGCGGAAGTTTATGGCCGGCTGACGCGGCGGCCGGGTGTATTGCTCGGGCAAGGCCCATGGGTGCTCGGAAATGGCCTCCTCGGCACGATCGAGGCTCACCTGTCGAGCTCTCCGATGCTGCTCCTGACCGATTTCAGCGATGCGCCGCGCTTTGCGTTGCATGCGCCCTATCAGCAGGCGACCGGCGACTGGGGCAGCTGGGACGCGCGCCGCGCCTTCAGCGGCGTCACCAAGCACGTCATGCAGGCGCACGACCCGATCGCCGCCGTGCAGGCAACGCAGCTCGCGATCAAGCATGCGCTAGCCGGCCAGCCGGGGCCCGTCGCGGTGCTCTATAGCCATGATTCGCTGGCCGGCTCGGTCATGCCGGATTCGCAGCCGATGCTCTACCCGACCCGCCATTACCTCCCCTCTCCGCCCCCACCGGCCGAGGCGCGGACGGTCGAAGCGGCCGTGGCTGCCCTGCTGGGTGCGCAAAAGCCGGTGCTGATCGCCGGCAACGGCGTCCGGATCGCGCACGCCTTTGGCCAGTTGCGCCGGCTCGCCGAGACGGCGGGCCTGCCGGTGGCGACGACCGCGGCCGGCAAGGGCTGCTTCGCCGAGACCCATCCCTTGGCGCTCGGCGTGTTCGGCACCTTCGGGACGGCAGCGGCGAATGCCTGCGTTGCCGAGGCTGATCTCGTCCTCGTCATCGGATCCAAGCTCTCGCCGAGCGATACGGCCTGGGAGAACCGCGCCCTGCTCGACCCGACGCGGCAAAGCTTTGTGCAGCTCGACATCGAGCCGCGCAACGCGTCGTGGAACTACCCAGCCGAGCATGTGCTGATCGGTGATGCCGCAGTAGTCCTCAATCAGCTGATCGAGGAGGTCCGCTCACGCAGCGGCGACCGCCGGCAGCAGGCCGAGCGGCGCGTCTCCGCCCATCGCGAGCGCCTCGGTTACTTCAACGATCGCGCGTATTTCGCCGACGACCAGCCGATCCTGCCGCAGCGCGTGATCGGCGAATTGCAGCGCAACCTGCCGGAAGACGCGATCGTCACCTGCGACGCCGGCGAGAACCGCATCATGATGACGCATTTCTATCAGACGAAGCGGCATGAGGGATTTTTGCAGGCCGCCGGCTCGGGACCGATGGGATTCGGCATCCCGGCGGCGCTCGGCGCCAAGCTCGTGCATCCCGACCGGCCGGTCGTCGCGGTCGTCGGCGATGGCGGGTTCGCGATGACGATGAACGGGCTGATGACGGCGATCGAGCAGGACATCCCGATCATTACCGTCGTCTTCAACAACAAAGCGCTGGGGTGGGTATTGCACGGCTCGGGCCGGTTCGCCGCCGAATTCAACGACTTCAACCATGCCGAGATCGCCAAGGCGATGGGCTGCCGCGGCGTGCGGGTCACCGATCCGACGGCGCTCGGGCCGGCCTTGCGCGAGGCGCTCGCCGCGCGCGCCCCGACCGTCATCGACGTGATGACCTCGCTCGAAGTCACTTTCGCCGACATCACCTCGCAATTGGCGAAGGATGCCTCCCCGCGGCGCCGTTAGCGGAGGACGGAATGCCGAGATGGCCGGGAGTGTGCGTCCTGCTGGGTACGGGGCTTGGGAGCGTCGCATGGGCGCAGGGCTCGGCCAGAATTCGATGGCCAGTACACTGGAGAACTTACCCTGACGAAGGTAATCAATGAGGCAATCCATGACTGCACCCAGCCTCCGCAGGGAGCGCTCTACCCGCTCACAATATCCAGGGGTGAAGTTCGGTTCAAATATGTCCCGCGATTCGACACCACATTAAGCGGGAAGGTTGATGAAAATGGAAATTTCATAGCCTCTGCCCGCGTGCGAAAGGGATTTGCAGAGATGACGGGGCGCGTCCAAGGTAATAACCTTACCGCTCATATCGTATCTCCGAGTTGCAATTATACCTTTCAGACGAAGAACTAGGCTGCGAGTAAGCTTGACCGCCATGAGAGACACCGTATCAAGCACGTTTATCCGCCCACGCCACTGATCAGCGGCTTGGCCGACATTGCGGGCGTCGAGTGACGAGCGGGTTGACGTGCCGTCGCGGTCGAGGTTCGGTGGTAATCGGCGTCCATAAGTCATAGGAGCCGCATCGCAACTCGGTATAGGAGCACCGCGGCGGCTGGCTTGATAATGCAAATCGATCGTATTTGACCGTCCGACCGCTTTCCCCATACTGCACCGTCCATGAGCAATCGAAATCGATTTTGGGTACGCGCATGGGGAACTTACCGCTTTCGAGGCTATGGGCGAATTTGATCATTATCTCGGGAACATGGGGCAGCAGCTTCGTTTTCGTGAAACTTATCACAGAGTCGATGAATCCTTTCGCGTTCGCGGCGTCCCGCGGGTTCATCGCCATGTCGGCGCTGCTCGTTTGGCTGGCATTGTGGGGTCGACGGTTTCCTCATTTCCAGGATCAGTTGCGGTCTTCTGGTTGGAAGAACTTCCGTCACATGATCGTCTTGGGAACCACAAACGGGTGGTTGACCAATGTCTTGACCGCTGTCGCAGTCAGCCGCGTCGACAGCGCCGTGGTGGCGATGCTGCAAGCGTCTGTTCCGCTGATGGTCGCGGTGTTGGCACATTTTTTCTTTATCGAAGAGCCTTTCCGGCCCCGCCAATTCATCGGGATTATGACCGGACTGACAGGCATCCTGCTGATCGTCGGGCCAATCGGAGTCTTCGGCGGCCGCGGGTCCTTGCTCGGCATAACAGCGATGCTCTTATCGGCACTATGTTATGCCTGCGGAACCGTTTATGGCCGGCATATCGCCTCGACAAATCCTGCGGCTTTGGCCTGTGGTCAGCAAGCCTGCGGCGCCGCAGTTGCCGCAGTCATTTCTTTGTTGTTCGAGCCCCGAGGCGAGTGGAGCCAGCCGGCTTCGGTATGGCTATTGCTGGCGATCGTCGGGGTGATCTGCTCGGCGGTGCCGACGGCGCTCTATCTGCGTCTTTTGGCGCGCACGGCATCGGTCCCAGCCGCGCTCGTAGCCTATCTCCAGCCGATCTGGGCAACGCTGTTGGGGTGGGCGATCCTCGGTGAGCAAGTGAGCGCGGTGGCATGGCTGGGAACCGGGATCGTCGTGGTCGGAGTTGTGGTAACCACCCGCAAAGCGCCTTCATGACTTCTTTCGGCTGCGCCGTCGTGTACCCACCGCGTAATGCCCCAGCATTCGCATCTGATCGGTATTGGGCTTCATAGTCGCTTCAAAACTTCGCCAATCGGCCGCATCCATCTCCGACAGGCTGACGACCTCGAAGGAAGCCTCGGAGTAACATTGGCGTAACAATGGCTGCACCTGAAACAGCGGGTACCGAACGTGGAACTCGACAGGCGCGTTCGTGCGTGTCAGGCGGATGTTGGTAAAGAGCGGACCGAACCAGGTTTCGGACTCGATGATGCCTTCGAAATGCTCGTAGCCTTGGGTCCGTGGGATGTTGGCGGGACCCCGAGAAAGCAACGCCCAACCTGGCGCCGTCCGCGCTAGGTAGCCGCTCCAGATCTGTACGACGCCGGGCTCTCGCGCGACGACCAGAAAAGGCGGGGCCAGAGGCTTGACCTGATCGGGCGCTGCTTCCTCAAACAATTGTCGAAACCCCGGAAACTGAGCCCCCCGCAACGGGTACCAATCCTCGGCGCCCGCGTAAGTCCAGGCGATTTCGACGCCATCCCATACCAAGCTGAAATTCAGCGGCGGATAGATATACCACCCGAATGCCGAGGCAGACGCCAGGGCCTCGCAATAGCGGTATCCACGGGTAGGAAGCATACCATCGGCGGAGCGATCGGCCCGCTGCGGGGCCGGAGCATCGGGGATGAGCCGGTAGAATCTACAGATGATCAATTCGACCTGCTTAGACATGATTGATGCTCCGGTTCCTGCGGGTCGTTGGTGCTAACGATACAGCGGCGGGAAGCTGGCGGTGATGCAGCCGCTGCCGAGCCGCACGGCCCCACGGTCGGCGATCTCGGACTGAGGCCGCCGCAACGGCGGGAAGACCGCGGTGATGCATCCGCTGCCGAGCCGCACGGCGCCGCGATCGGCGATCTCGGGCTGCGGCCGGCGTAACGGCGGGAAGGCCGCGGTGATGCAGCCGCTGCCGAGCCGCACGGCCCCACGGTCGGCGATCTCGGACTGAGGCTGCCGCAGCGGCGGGAAGACCGCGGTGATGCAGCCGCTGCCGAGCCGCACGGCCCCGCGATCGGCGATCTCGGGCTGCGGCCGGCGTAACGGCGGGAAGGGCGCGGTGATGCAGCCGCTGCCGAGCCGCACGGCCCCACGGTCGGCGATCTCGGACTGAGTCTGCCGCAACGGCGGGAAGACCGCGGTGATGCAGCCGCTGCCGAGCCGCACGGCGCCGCGATCGACGATCTCGGGCTGCGGCTGCCGCAACAGCGGGAAGGCCGCGGTGATGCAGCCGCTGCCGAGCCGCACGGCGCCGCGATCGACGATCTCGGGCTGCGGCTGCCGCAACAGCGGGAAGACCGCGGTGATGCAGCCGCTGCCGAGCCGCACGGCCCCGCGATCGGCGATCTCGGACTGAGGCTGCCGCAACGGCGGGAAGACCGCGGTGATGCAGCCGCTGCCGAGCCGCACGGCGCCGCGATCGACGATCTCGGGCTGCGGCTGCCGCAACGGCGGGAAGACCGCGGTGATGCAGCCGCTGCCGAGCCGCACGGCCCCGCGATCGGCGATCGCGGACTGAGGTTGCCGCAGCGGGAGGGCCGTCGTCACCGATGCGCGGGTTCGCTGTGAAGTCGAATTCATCTTGTCTCTCCCAGATTGCACGTAGAGCAAAATTGCTCATCATTAACGAGCGCGAGATTCTCAGAGAGCGCAACAAGACATCGTGAAAAAATTTTTTTCTCATCGTGAAAAATTCGTGAGAATCGGCGATTCACCTTTGAATGGATCTGTGACGGCATAAGGGTTGCATGAGACTCACGTCAGAGAGCGCACTTCCAGCACCCTTAATCTCCGGCGGTACCTGCTCAATCGCCAAGCGGGAGAAGCCCTTTTGGATCTTCGAAGAAATGAAAAAAATTGGGTGACAAACACGCTAGAAATCGTGAAAAATCCGTGAAACGATCGAGAATGGAATCACGCGGAGGGTTGGGCGGTGGAACCGAGAACCAGCGGAAATGCAGCTATCCTTCCGACCAGATCGGCTACCAGTGGACCTCGCCCGTGCGAGACCGGATCGTCAGCGTCCCCCGCGCCGCGTGATGAAACACTTTCCAGCGAATCAGTGGCCGGGACGCCGCTCATGGCTAACCTGCCACCTCCGAACACAAAAAGATGGGTTGTACGTCGCAAGGCCGCGGTGGTCGCAGCGCTGCGCAGCGGTGGGATCACGATCGAGGAGGCTTGCCGTGTTTACCAGCTGTCAGAGGAAGAACTCCTGTCGTGGGAACGCGCGTTCGAGATCCACGGCCTCCCTGGTTTGAGGGCGACCCGCGTTCAACAATATCGCAGGACTCGTCGTCCGCGAGTCCCTCTCGTCGCCGCTAAACCCGCGAGTTGAATCGAGCCTCTCACGATGGGCTACCCTCTCTGTAGTTTCGCATACCAGCTCTCGCTCGGTGAGCCTCGTGGCCGGCTTCAGACATCTGGGAGGCTTTAGCTGATGAGACGGTCACGAAGTACCGCCCCGCCTCTGCCTATGATCTTCCCACGGGGCAACGACCTGCCGCTTGACGGCGCACACTATCGAGAGGTGGCACACGGGCTCCGCAAGCTGGCCCGTCAGTGTCGTTTCCCCGGCGCGCGAAGGGAGCTACTGCAGCTCGCGGCCAATTACGACCGTCGAGCCGATCATTTCGAATGTCGAGCGCAGTGAGAACTTCTCGCCAGAACCCGCTCGCGGCTTGGAATGCCGCGGCGGGATTGGGCTCGCTCACGTGCTCTCGCCTTCCAAGGACTTTACGACGAAAATACCGAGCTCCCGCCGAGTTCGCCGACTAGGGCGTACACTCAGATTTCATTTGCGCTTCGTCACCGCATCATTCTGATCAGAAAGGGGAACTCCGGCCCTCGCCAGGGCATCGCAGAAAAGGTCGGCCTGCGGGCTGGCGCTCCCGGGGTAACGCCGCCGGAACCCTGCCACAGTTAACCCCGACTCGAGATCGAGCAACCGCCGAGCCGACGCGCGGGCCTCGTCCTCCCGGCCGGCTAACATCAGGGCCATTACAAGCTGTCGATACGCTGACGTGTAGGTGCGGTTCTCGCGCAAGGAACGCAGAGCGCACTCGATCGCCCGGTCGTACTGGCCGTCGGCGAGATAGGCCATTGCGGCGTTGCCGCTAAAAGCATACATCAACGGGTCGTAGGGCGAGAGCGCCATCGCCTTGTTGATCTCCTCGACGGCCTGCGAACCATTGCCCATCCAGGCCTGCGCCGCTGCGCTCCACAGCCAAGCCGAGGCAGCATTGGCGTTGATGCGCAGCGCAGTCTCGAAACGGCGGAATGCGAGATCGAAGTCCTTGTACAGATAGGACGCGATATGGCCGTGAACCGCGAACGCCATCGGTTCCATGCTGTTGCATTCGATTGCCGACCGCGCAAAGTGGTCGGCCTGTGCCGCGTCGTTCGCCGGATCAGGTGACCACCCCTGTCCGACGCGCAGCACATGCCAATAAGCCCGCCAGGCAAGAGCAGCCGCATAATGTGGATCCTTGGCGAGCGCAGCCTCGAACAGCGCTTCCGACGTCTCGAACACCGGGCGCGAGGAATTGTGCATGTTCTCTTGGGCGCGCAGAAAGAGGTCATAGGCTTCAAGGCTGTCCGGCCGCTTGACGCGAATGCGCTTCATCTCGGCTGCATGCAGGTGAGGCGCGACCTTTTGAACAATCATCTCGCACAAGCGGTCCTGAACCTCGAAGAGGTCGAGAAACCGTTCATCCAGCCTCGAGAGCCACAGCGCCGCTTCCAGCTGCGTGTCGGTCAGTTCGATCGTCAAACGTAGCCGGTCGCCGAGTACCCGCAAACTGCCCGAGAGAACGTAGCGGACCCCGAGCACATTGCCGATCTCGCGCGGGTGGCGATCCTGGTTCCTGAAGGCCAGCGTCGACAGCCGAGAGATCACAAAAAAATTTGGGACGCGCGACAACGCTTCGATGAGATCCTCGACGAGCCCTTCGGCAACAAAGTCGTGCGCCGGATCGCCGGTGATGTTGCGAAACGGCAGCACTGCGATCGAGGGTTCACGCCGGCGCTCGGGCCCGGGGTCGTACCCGTGGGCGGCCGCGGGATCGCTTTGCTTTTCGACGTTCCAGCGCGCGGGAGGCGGCGTAAGCAAACCCGCCGCCGTAGTCTCGCTCGAACTCGACGCCGACCGGTCCCGCGAAGGTCGCCGGGGAAGCCATCTGGGGCGATTCGACGCGTATGGCTTCGTAGACGGCAGCGGTCTCCTCGGAGGGGGGCAAGTCGAGCACGGTCACCAGCGCCTGCCGGCAACGCTCGAATTCGCGAATCGCCTGGGCGCGATCACCCATTTGCGCAAAAGCCTTCATCAGGCTGCGCACGGCGCCTTCATGTGTCGGCTCGAAGTTGATCAGCCGGCGCGCGGCCGCCGCGCGCACTTCCGGTTTCGCGTTCTGTTCAGTCAGACGGTCGAGCTCGGCCTCCAAAATTTTCCGCACGCGATCCTCAAAGCGCGTTCGCTCGCCTGCGAGCCAGTGATCGAACGCGGGTGTGATCCCGTCGAGATCTTCGAGGAGACGTTCGCTATAGGGCTGGACGAGGTTACTGGAGTTCGCGGTCGCGTCGGCGCTCGCATCGAGGATGGCGAGCGCGTCAATCCAGCACTTCCGGACATCGATGCGGACGCTGTCGCGACCGATCTCCACGAGGCCCGAAACGTGCCGATTGACGATGCCGTTGAGCTCCGAAAGCGATTGACGCAAGCTCATCCGCGCCTGCGCGTCAGCCGAGCGGTCCCATAACAGGCCGATAAGACGACTTCTCGATATGCGCTCGCCTTGCGCGAGGCACAAACAGGCCAGCAACCCGCGGGTTTTTCGTCCCCGCGGCAAAAAATCCGCCCCGCCGGGCGCGATGGCCCGCATGGTGCCGACCAGATAAATTCTCGGCAACGCCCGCGGCACCCACCCGCCTGCATAAGCAGGAGCGATGTATTCTTCAGCCGGGCTAAGATCCGATTTCACTGCCTTCGCCCTTTCCGGGCCTCCCGGATGACACAGTGAGGAACCATCTCGGGCGCCGGGTCCTTTGCCGGCCCGCCCTACGCCGGGGTTGCGTTAACCATATATAGGCGCGTGCGAACAAAGTATCATCTCTTGCGAGTGAGCAAGCGGAGGCGATCGGGCGCCCGCGCGATTATCCTAAACCCAATCCACGTATCGGCGCCTCGGATTTGGCGACTTTGGACTTTAACTTTGCACGCAAATGGCACCTAATAATCGGCTCGACGGTTTTGCTGTCGTGCGTGTTATCCCGCTAAGGGACAATGGAGATGAGCTGTGAGTGAATGCCTGCGCTCCTCAACCTCCGTGTTGCACAAGCGATGGGCTGAGCTCGAGGACGAGCACCATGAGCTCGCCATTGCAATCGACGCCGCCCCGGAGAGGAAAGCCGACCTCGCACCAATGCGCGAGCGGCAAGTGCGGCTCCTGCTCGATATCAATTCGCTCGTCGCCGAAATCCGGGATGCGCCGGCGACGACGATGGAAGACTTCTGCGCCTTGCTCGACGTCGCGCTCGAGCACGAAGTTGACCTTGCATGCGACATCGCTTTCTACGGGCCGGCGGATTTTCCTATGATCCGGCGCCTTTTGCGTGCTCTAGCGCGCAAGGTGCCGGGGTTCGAATTCAACTCCCTTCGGCGATGGTTGTCTCCGGGCCAACTCGAACAGCTGATGGGCGGCGCGACGCGCCTCCAACCCGCGGGAGATGACACTGGACCGGTCGAACCATCGGCCTTTGTGACTGCCATTCAGGACAGCGCGAGGAAAAGGGGGTAGCCGGAAAATAGCCGTGCTGTCGATGTTCGACGGCTAATCTGGGGTATGACCGATCAGCCGGGCAATCGCAAGGCTCAGCTCCGCCGAGCGGAACGGCTTTGAGATGATCGGGAACTCATCGGTGGCGGGGACTTCCAGCCCGGCATAACCGGTCGTTAACAGGATGCGCAAGCCGGGGCGTATCATCTGCGCCTGTCGGGCGAGTGCGACCCCCGACATGCCGCCCGGCATGACCAGGTCCGTAAACAACAGGTCGATCCGGTCAGGGCGCTGCAACGCTTCGAGCGCTTCCTGGCCGTTGCAAGCCACCAATGTGCGATATCCGAGGTGCTGGAGAATTTCGATCGACACGTCACGAACCTCGGCATCATCCTCGACGACGAGGATCGAGCCTGCACCCGGCCGCGGCTCATCCGGCGCGCGCTCCTGCTGGGGGTCTTCTGCGGTGAATGGAGCGGTCGGTAGGTAGAGTGTCACAGACGTGCCCGTGCCAAGTGCGCTTTTGATGTGAAGCCCGCCACCCGATTGTTTTGCAAAACCGTATACCATCGACAAACCGAGCCCCGATCCCTTGCCGATCTCCTTGGTCGTATAGAACGGTTCGAAGGCACGGGCCGCGACCTCCGGTCTCATCCCTTCGCCGTCGTCCTCAACCCTGAACGCGACATCGTCGCCCGGGCGAAGATCAATATGTGCCGGCATCTGCCCCATATCGACTTTGCGGGTAGTCAGCGTCACGCGACCGCCTTTCGGCATGGCGTCCCGCGCATTGATGACGAGGTTCATCACTGCAGCTTCGAATTGGGCCGGATCGACTTCGCAGCGGGGCAACCCGGGGGCGCTGTCGATGACGACATCGATCGTCTCGCCGACCGCGCGATGGATCAAAATCTCGATCTCTGTCAGCAATGTATTTAGGTCTGCCGAAACCGGGCGCAGCGTCTGGCGCCGCGCGAACGCGAGAAGCTGCTGGGTCAGTTGCGCTCCTCGGTTTAGGGATCGAAGCGCAGTCTCGGCAAGAGAGGTGATGCGCTGGCTCTCGCCGTCGCGGAGAATCATATCGAGGCAGCCCATCGCCGCCGTTAGCAAGTTGTTGAAATCGTGGGCGACACCGCCGGTAAGCTGGGCCACCGTCTCCAGCTTCGAGAGATGCTCCATCCGGTGGCGCTCGGTCGTCTCGCGCAGGATGCAAATGGCCCCAACGATCGAGCCCAGCTGGTCGAAGAGTGGTGTGTAGTCAGCGTCGTAGATGATTTCGGTGCGACGGGCATGCGAAAGGAACCGATAGTCGCGCATCTCCGCTCGACGTCCCATCAGCGCCTCGCGCCAGGCGTGCCCGATGGGATGATCGCAGAATTCCGGGAATACCTCGAAGACGGTCTTCCCCAGCACCGCGCTGCGGGGCTGGCCGTTTATACGTTCGATAGCGGCGTTCCAGACCAGGTGCCGCATTTCGTTGTCGACGACGACTATGCCTTCCGACGTATTTTCGATAATCAGCTCGAAGAGCAGCCGTTCGCGGCGCAGGCGCTCCTCTATTTGATCACGCTCGGTGATGTCCCGGGCAGTCGCCATGATGTGGTAATCGCCGTCCAGCTGTTCGGGCACGCGCACAAACATCACGTCGATCGACCGGGTGATGCCCGCCATCGTTCGTCGTGCGGCGTAGCGCTGAATTTCACCGGTACGAATGCAGGCTTGCATCAGGCGCAGCGGCAACTCGGCCTGCTCCGGACCGAGGACTTCTTCTACAGTGCGGCCGACGACCTGGTCGTGCCTGAGATCATAGGCGCGCTCAGTTGCACGATTGAGATCGGCGTACACGAAGCGGCCATCGGCGGTGGCACGGAACAGCGTCAGCCAATCTGGCGAATTATCAAAAAGCCTCAATCTGCGCCCGGCTGGCCCCGAGCTGGCGCTGGCGGCGCTCAGCAAGCTCGCGCAATTTTTCGTTCAGCTCGCTCAATCGCCGCCCGCTCTCGGACAATGCCGTCGCACTTGCCTCCTCGTTTTGACGGCGGCGCGTGCTGTCGATCGTGATGCCGTGCATGCGCGTTGGCATCCCATTCGGTCCGGGTACCGTTCGGCCGAGAAAGACAATCCAATGGGGTTCGTCGCCGGGCCAAACGAGCCTGGCTTCGACCCGCATTAGGACCCGGACGCTTGCGGAATTCTGTGAACGCCGCCGCGACCTCGCCGAGCGTCGCCCCCGCCATAAAGAATTCGAGCGCGCCGCTGCGCATATCGGCGAACATCTTCGGGTCGGGCCCGAGCCGGCTTTCGGGAAAGACGTCGACGAGAAACTGCCCGCCCGTCTACTCACCGATCGCCTCCGCCATTTCAATAAGGCGCTTGACGGTTGAAGGCGCTTGACGGTTGAAGGCGCTTGACGGTTGAAGGCGCTTGGCGGTTGCGCTGGGGGCGGGCTGGTTGAGGCCCAACCGATTAATGAAATCGTGGCATCAGATCGGTTGGCATTCCGCGATCATAGCGATACGGCAGCCCCGGGCCAGCTTCTGAGCGTGCTATGCGCAAGAGCTCGCAAGACGCGGAGGCGAAGGATACGCGATCTCCATCGCCTCTTATGATCCTTCGCTGAAGCGGGTCAGTTCGATCACCACTGCTCCCAGGACGTACCGCGCACCTTGGTGAGCATGCGCAGATCCGCGGTGACCACCCTGGCCCGCTCTGCCTCGGCAAGAGCCAGGTAGAGGCAGTCGTAAACAGGATGGTCAAGGTTGGCGGCAATGCCCACCGCCCGGCGTGCTAACCTCGTCGCACTCACGAGTGCGTCGAAGAACCGCTGCAGATTGTTGGCGATCTCGTCCAATTGGGAATGGCTGATACGGCCGAGCCTTGCCGAGCGCCATGCTCCATTGCACACCTCGGCAATCAAGAAATCCGGCGCGATCAGGTTCGCTTCATCGCGTAAGACCGTGATGGCTCGGCTGGCGCCGGGTTCATCCGGAAGAAACCATTTAAGCGCCACGCTCGAATCGACCACGAGAGTCACCGCGTGTCGCGGTCCTCGCGAATTATCTCCTCAGCGGTAGGGTATTTCGTACCGGGCTTACGGGGCGGGGTCATCGCCCGGATTCGCTCCAAATCGGCGAGCAGTTCGGCGCGGCTGGGCTTGGCCGCTTCGGTCAAGAGGTCACGCAATGCCTGCTCCAGAGATTTGCGCTCCGCCTTTGCCCGCGCCTTCAATCGCTCGAGCACCCGATCGTCGATGTTGCGAATTATGACCTGTCCCACTTCCATCCTCGATCCGTCCTGATCGCACGATGATATCAATTGGACAAATGTGTGTAAGTCTCGTTTATGCCCGGCGCCGCTCGTCGAGTGGCTCTTTCGTTATCAGCGAGAACGGCCCCAATGCGGCTTGACGGGCGGCGGAAGGACCCGGTAGTAAGGCGGCATCGTGGTGGATTTGAGCCGACCGGCTTGCGGCCACGTTAAAGAAGCGCTAAAAGGTCGGGAGTTCTGAAAGGAGCCCTGGCCCGCGCGGGACCGGGGCTTTTTCATGCCCGGATCGGCGCGGCCGCACATTGGAGAAACCCGCCGATGACCAAGGCCGTCCTGCCCCCCGACCTCGCCGAAACTCTGGATCCCGCGACGATCCTGGTCCGCGGCGGCGCCACCCGCAGCCCCTATGACGAGACCTGCGAGGCATTGTTCATGACCTCGGGCTTTGTCTACGACACGGCTGCGGCGGCGGAGCAGGCTTTCGCCCAGGAAGACTTACGCTTTGTCTATTCGCGCTATCGCAACCCAACGGTCGCGATGTTCGAGGAGCGGCTGCGGTTGCTCGAAGGCGCCGAGGCCTGCCGCGCCACGGCGAGCGGGATGGCGGCGGTGTTTGCGGCATTGCTGTGCCGGCTGCGCACCGGCCAGCGGGTCGTATCGAGCCGCGCGTTGTTCGGCTCTTGCCACTACATCGTCGCCGATCTTCTGCCGCGCTGGGGCATCGAGACAATCCTCGTCGACGGGCGCGACCTCGGCGCCTGGGAGGCGGCGCTCGCCGGCGGCGCGGCGTTGGCTTTTTGCGAGAGCCCCTCCAACCCGGCGATGGAAATCATCGATGTCGCCGAGGTGGCGCGTATGACCCACCGCGCCGGCGGCATTCTCGTCGTCGACAACGTGTTCGCGACGCCGCTGCTGCAGAAGCCTTTGGCATTGGGGGCGGATGTCGTCGTCTATTCGGCGACCAAGCACATCGACGGCCAGGGGCGCTGTCTCGGCGGCGCGATCCTGGCGTCGGAGAAGTTCATCAAGGACGACCTCGGCCCGTTTTATCGGCACACCGGGCCGTCCTTGAGCCCGTTCAACGGCTGGCTGCTGCTCAAGGGCCTCGAAACCCTCGAATTGCGGGTGGATCGGCAGTGCCGCACCGCGGCAGCGGTCGCCCGCTATCTCGAAAGCCACCCCAAGATCACGCGCGTGCTCTATCCTGGCCTGCCGAGCCATCCGCAATACGAACTCGCCCGCCAGCAAATGAAGCAGGGCGGCAGCCTCGTGTGCTTTGACGTGGCCGATGGCAAGGAGGCCTGCTTCCGCTTTCTGGACGCGCTTCGGCTCATCGATATCTCTAACAACCTCGGCGATTCGAAGAGCCTCGTCACCCACCCGGCGACCACCACGCATTCGCGCCTCAAGCCCGAAGAGCGGGCCGAACTAGGGATCAGCGACGCGCTGGTGCGCTTCTCAGCCGGGCTCGAAGCCGAGGCCGATCTGCTCGGCGACATCGAGCGCGCATTGAAACAGGTTTAGCGGTATTTGAATTAGCGCCAACTGTTCTCCTTAGAGGTGAGAATGACTGTGATCGGGGTGATCGCTCAAGGGATGATGGGCTCCGGCGTCGGCCGCAGGCTGCGCGAGACCGGCGCTGAAGTTCGCACTCTATTGTCGGGGCGCAGCCAGGCGAGCGCCGCGCGCGCCAAGGCCGCCGGCATGACCGCGGCCGCGAGCGAGCGCGAACTTCTTTCCGACGCCGATTTTTTTCTGTCGATTCTGCCGCCCGGCGAGGCCGAGGCGCTGGCACAGCATTTGGCGCCGAGCCTCGCGGCGCTCGACAAGAAGCCGGTCTATGTCGATTGCAATGCGGTCAGCCCGCAGAGCGCGGTCCGCATCGATGAAATCGTCGCCCCGACCGGCGCGCACTTTGTCGATGCCGGGATCATTGGCGGGCCTCCCCGCCCAGGCTACAGCCCGACGATTTACGCCTCGGGTCCGACGGCGGGGCAGACCGCGGTGCTGCGCGATTGGGGGATCGATTGGCGCGTCATCGACGGACCGATCGGCGCTGCGTCAGCGTTGAAGATGTCCTATGCCGGGATCACCAAGGGGACGACCGCGATCGCCTCGGCGATGCTGCTGGGCGCCGCGCGCTTCGGGTGCGCCGAGGCGCTGATCGCCGAGCTGACTGAAAGCCAGCCCGAAATGCTCGCGCGTTTTCGCGAAGGCATCCCGCGAATGTACGACAAGGCCTACCGTTGGGTCGCCGAGATGGAGGAGATCTCGGATTTTCTCGAACAAAACCCGCCGTCCCGCGACATCTACGCCGCGATCGCCCGCCTCTACGGCTACCTCGCCGAGGCCGAAGCCGAAAAAGAATCCGGCCCCGACAACGCCGTCCGCACCCTCGACCGCGTGTTGGGCAAGGCATAACAGCCGCGCGTCCCTAGCCCCGTTTGCCCCCACCCTTCCCTCCCGCGCGAGCGGGGGAGGGTTAGGGAGGGGGCGGGCGAGGAGTTTCTAGCCCTTCGCCACCTCGTGCTGGGCCAGGTGTTCGAGGACGCGGACCAGGCCGGAATGGTCCCAGCCCTTGCCGCCGAGGGCGGCGGCGCCGTTGAACAGTTCTTGCGTGGTCGCGGTGTTGGGTAAGGACATGCTGAGGGCACGCGCGCCTTGCAGGGCGAGGTTCAGATCCTTTTGATGCAATTCGATCCGGAATCCCGGATCGAAGGTGCGCTTGATCATTCGTTCGCCGTGGATTTCGAGAATGCGCGAGGAGGCGAACCCGCCCATCAACGCCTGCCTGACCTTGGCCGGGTCGGCGCCGGCGCGCGACGCGAATAACAGGGCCTCGCCGACCGCCTCGATCGTCAACGCGACGATGATCTGGTTGGCGACCTTGGTCGTCTGACCGTCGCCATTGCCGCCAACCAATGTGATGTTCTTGCCCATCAGATCGAAGAGCGGCTTGACCTTGGCAAAGGCTCCCTCGGGTCCGCCGACCATGATCGTCAAGGACGCTGCCTTGGCGCCGACCTCGCCGCCGGACACCGGCGCGTCGAGATAGTCGCATCCCTTCTTGTTGATCTCCGCGGCAAAGAGCTTGGTCTCGATCGGTGAGATCGAGCTCATATCGACGACGATCTTGCCGGGAGACAGCCCCTCGGCAATACCGCCCGAATCGAACAGCACGCTCCTCACGTCGGGGGTGTCCGGCACCATCAGGATCACGATCTCGGCTTGCTCAGCAATCGCCTTCAAGGTGTCGCAAACCGTGGCCCCGGCCTCTCGGATTTCGGCCGGCAAGCGGCGCTTGCCGTAAACGAAAAGCTGGTGCCCGCCCTTGATCAAGTTGACGGCCATCGGATGCCCCATGATCCCGAGCCCGACAAAACCGATCTTCATGACTCCTCCTCCTTCGCATTTGAACCGCCGTAACCGCACACTGCTACAGTTTCGGCCAAACCCTCAAGCCGGGGCGACTTCATGACGGTGAGGTGCTAGCGTAAACCCGGCGTCTCCGGGGGGTGATCCATGCTGCGCGCGTTGCTGGTGCTGTGCCTGGTGTCCGTCGCTGCGCCGGCGGCGGCGCAGGAATACCAATCGAAGGAGCTCGCCGATGCGGCGCGCGATTGGCGCCAGGAGCTGATCGACAGCGTCCCGGCGAACAAGAAACAGCCCGCGCTGATCGCCGGCTGGCGGCGACGGCCGACGCCGAATATCAGGCCAAGCGCTATGCGGCGGCGATCGACGAATTGACCCGCGCGATCGCCAATGGCGCCGATGACGGCCTCGTCTGGCTGCGCCTCGCGCAAAACGAGCTCGCTGCCGGGGACGACCATGCGATGGCGAGCGCCTACAACGCCTATCTCAAATCGACCGATCCGGTCGAGCGCGGCGTGGCGCTGTTCGTCATCGGCCGCGATTACGACCGGCACGACAAGCAGAAGGAGGCGCTCGCCGCCTTTGACGCCGGCCTCAATTTCACCCGGCTGCCCGGGATTGCCGAGCGCGCCGAGGAGTTGCGCCGGCTCGTCGCCTTCCGCGTCACCAAGGTCGAGATTCAGGCCGAAGCGGAATGGGGCCGCGCCTGCCTGCGGTTCAACGAGACCGTCGAACATAAAGGCGATGTCTCCTACGGCGCCTTTGTGCGCAGCCAGCCGGCCCTCGACGGCATCGTCACCGCCCGCGGCGACACGATGTGTCTCGACGGCATGAAGCATGGCGGCGTCTACGAGGTCGAAATGCTCGCCGGCTTTCCGGCCAGCACCGGAGAACGCCTGCGCGATACGTTACGACGCGCGTCGTCGTTCCCGACCGCAAGCCGCAGATCCGCTTTTCCGGCACCGGCTATGTGCTGCCAAGCAGGGCAGCGCCGGGCTGCCGCTGACTACGATCAATCTCGACAAGGTCAAATTGCGGCTGGTGCGGGTCAACGAGCGCAACCTCGTCCCGAGCATCGATGCCGACAAGCTGACGATGAGCTTTTCGTCCGATGATGTCGACGAGATCATCAACCGCACCGGCAGCCTCGTCTGGCAGGGCGAGATGGCGATCGCCGGCGAGCGCAACCGCGCCGTCGCGACCGCGATCCCCTTGAAGGACATGCTCCACGAAAAGGGGCCGGGGGTTTACCTCGCCGTCGTCGAACGCACCGACCTGCTGCAGGACGAAGATGCCAACCGGCGACGAATTGGGTGCTCGTCTCCAATCTCGGCCTGGCGGCTTACAACGGCACGGACGGGCATGGCGGTCGCGGTGCGCTCGCTCGCCGAAGCGAAGCCGATGTCCGGTGTCACGGTGCGCCTCTACGCGCGCAACAACGGCGAACTCGCCACGGCGACCAGCGACGCCGACGGGATCGCGAAGTTTCCCGGCGGCCTGTTGCACGGCAAGGGCGGCGACGAGCCGTTTGCGGTGATGGCCTATGGTCCCGACGACGACTTCAATTTCCTCGAAATCGGCCGCGCCGCCTTCGACCTGAGCGACCGCGGCGTCAGCGGCCGGCCGCAACCCGGGCCGGTCGACGCCTATCTCTATACCGATCGCGGCATCTACCGGCCGGGCGAGACGGTCCAGCTGATCGCACTGGTGCGCGACGACAAGGCCGATGCGATGTCGGGTCTGCCGGTCGGATTGCGCCTGCTGCGGCCGGACGGGATCGAGGTCGAGAAGCGCCAGCTGACAGGGGATCAACTCGGGGCGTACCGGCAAAGCTACGCGCTGCCGCGCGATGCGCGCATCGGCACCTGGCGGGTCGAGTTGCAGCTCGACCCGAAGGCGCCGCCGATCGGCGCCGCCGAATTCCGGGTCGAGGATTTCGTGCCGCCGCAGCTCAAGGTCGAGCTGGCGGCCGCCGACGAGCCGATCCGCCCCGCCGAGGCATTCCCGGTCGATGTCAATGCCGGCTACTATTACGGCGCGCCGGGGGCCGGGCTGGCGGTCCAGGCCGAGGCGGTGATCGCTCTCGACGACAACCCTTCCCGAAGCAGCCCGGCTTTCATTTCGGCCTCGTCGACGAGGAATTCACCGGGGACGACGCGATCTCGACGCGCCGGCGACCGATGAGGCCGGCAAGTCGAGCCTGTCCGTCGACCTCACCGATCTGCCCGACCTGACCAAGCCGCTCGCCGCGACGATCCGGGTCAGCGTCTTCGAGCCGAGCGGCCGGGCGGTCAACGCAGACCCTGACCCGGCCGATCCGGCAGCGACCGATGGCGATCGGGCTGCGCTCGCCGGCCGGCGACGACGCGGTGCCCGAGGGCGCCGGCGAAGCTCGATATCATCGCCGTCGACCGCAAGGCAAGCGCGATCGCGGCCAACGGGCTGCGCTGGGAGTTGTTGCGCGAGAGATGGCGAATACCGACTGGTATTCGGTCAACGGCGTCTGGCGGCACACGGCAGGTGCGCGGTCAGCCGATCGAGACCGGCACGGTCGACATCGCCGCCGGCGCGCCTGGCGAGCCTGTCGCGGAAACTGCCCGCCGGGCGCTATCGCTGGGAGGTGACGGACCCGCCAGCGGCGCGCAATCGAGCCTGCGGTTTCATGTCGGCTGGTGGGTCGAGGCCGAGCTGCCGGATGTGCCCGACAAGCTCGACGCGACGCTCGACAAGGCGAGCTATCACGCCGGGCGACACCGCGAAGCTGTTCATCAAGGCGCCGTTTGCCGGCGAGGCCGAGCTGGCGATCGCCTCGGACCGGGTCCTCTCGCTGCGCTCGATGACGCTGCCGGCCGGACGGCACCACGCTCGACATCCCGGTCGATGCCGCTTGGGGCAGCGGCGTCTACGCGCTGGTCAGCGCCTATCGCCCGTCGCCGATGCGCCGGGGCCGCAACAGCGCGGGCCGGGGCGGGCGGTCGGGGTCGCCTGGCTCGGCATCGATCCGAGCGCCGCGCACGCTCGCGCGCGACGCTGGCCGCGCCCGATGTCGTGCGGCCGCGCGGCCCGGTCGAGATCCCGGTCAAGGTCGCCGGTCTCGCGCCGGCGAGGAGGCCTACGTCACCCTCGCCGCGGTCGACGAGGCGGTGCTGAAGCTGACCGATTTCGACAGCCCGGCGCCGGAGAAATACTATTTCGGCAAGCGCCAGCTCGGGGTCGAATTGCGCGATCTTTATGGCCGGCTGATCGATGCGCGGGCGGCGGCGTCGGCGTGCTGCGCAGCGGCGGCGACCAGTTCGCCAAACGCTCGGTCGCCGGCCTGCCCGACAAGAGCAGCCGGGTCGTCGCGCTGTTCTCGGGCATCGTCCGGCTCGATGGCGACGGGGCGGCGCCGCATCCAGTTCGACATTCCCGATTTCCAGGGCCAGCTGCGGCTGATGGCGGTGGCGTTTTCGGCGCACAAGGTCGGCTCGGCCACGGCCGCGATGACGGTGCGCGACCCGGTCGTGACGATGGTGGCGCTGCCGCGCTTTCTCGCGCCCGGCGATACCGCGCGGATCGGGGTCACGATCAACAATCTCGAAGGCGCAGCCGGCGACTATCGCCTGACCTTATCGGCGACCGGCGCCGCGCAGTTCGCCGCGCCGGTCGACCGCACGGTGAAGCTCGCCGCCGGCGCCAAGTTCAACGGCGGCTTCATCCTGTCGGCGACGACGATCGGCAATGTCGCGCTGCATCTCGACCTGACCGGGCCCGGCGATCTGAAGATCGCGCGCGATTTCACGATCGGGGTGCGGCCGGCGCAGTCCTACCAGCTGCGCCGCTTTGTCGGGCGGCTGCAGCCGGGCCAGAGCGTCACGCTCGACGATGGCGCGGCCGACGAGTTCCTGCCCGGCACGGCGGAGGCGCTGCTGACCGTCAGCCCGCGCCCCGATTGGGACGTTCCCGGCCTGCTGCGTGCGCTCGACCGCTATGCCTATGGCTGTCTCGAGCAGACGACGAGCCGCGCGTTGCCGCTGCTCTATGTCGATGAGGTCGCCCGGTTGTGGCGCACCGATCCCGGCTTCCGGCACGGCAGAGACGCTCGACCGGGCGATCGGCCACATCGTCGAGTTGCAGCGCTCCGACGGCAGCTTCGGGGTGTGGAGCGACAGCGACGACACGGTGCCGTGGCTCGACGCCTATGCCACCGATTTTCTGATGCGCGCCAAGGAGCACGGCAAACCGTGCCCGATTTCGCGATCAAATCGGCGCGTCGGCTGGCTGCGCGACTATGTGCGGCAGGAGCACAACGAGCGGGGACCTGCCGGCGCTCGCCTACGCGCATTACGTGCTGGCGCGGGCCAAGGCCGACGATCTCGGCGCGCTGCGCTATTTCAACGACACGCAGATGGCGCGACTGCCGACCCAGCTCGCCAAGGCGCAGCTTGCCGCGGCGCTGGCGCCCTATGGCGACACGACGCGCGCCGCGGCCGCCTATGCCGCGGCGCTCGTGCCGCCGCCGCGGCCGGCCGGCGTGCGCTATGTCGATTACGGCAGCGATCTGCGCGACAGCGCCGCGCGTGCTGGCGTTTGCCGCCGCCAATCCCGGCAATCAGCCGCGGCTGACCGCCGTCATCGACCGGATCGCCGAGCTCTTCGCCGGGCCGATCGAACCAGCACGCAGGAGCAGGCGTGGCTGCTGATGGCGGCCGAGGCGGCGGCCAAGGCCGGCGGCGGCACGATGACTGTCGCCGGCGACGGCGGCGCGCCGCAGACCCGGCAGCGAGCCGCTCTATTTGCGCCGCGCTGCTCGGCGCCGGCGCGCCGCCGATGACGGTCGCCAATCGGGCGATACCGCCCGCGTGGCGCGCGGTCTCGATCACCGGCGTGCCCAGCGCCGATCTGCCGGCCGAAAGCAAGGGCTATGCGGTGAGCCGCGCGGTCTTCCGCCCGGACGGCTCGCCGGCCGATCTCGGCAAGGTGCGGCAGACCGATCTCTTTGTCGTCGTCATCAAGGGCAAGCGCAACGATGCGGCGCGGGCCGGCGCGGACGCTGGTCGTCGACCTGTTGCCGGCCGGCTTCGAGATCGAGACGGCGACCGTATCGAAGGGCCGGTCCACGGCGGATTATTCCTGGCTTCAGGAACTCACCGACGCGACCTACACCGAGGAGCGCGACGACCGCTACATCGCCGCGCTCGACCTGGCCAACGGCGCGGCGGAATTCACGCTCGCCTATGTCGTGCGCGCGGTCACGCCCGGCGAGTTCAAATACCCGGCGCTCGTCGTCGAGGACATGTACGAGCCCGAGACCTCCGGCCGCACCGCGATCGGCACGCTGACCGTCGGTGTCGCGGTAAGCCCCTCACCCCCACCCTAACCCTCCCCCGCTTGCGGGGGAGGGAAGGGAGGGGGCAAGCGGGGCGAGGGAGGGGCCCGCGCAGCGGGAGGGTAAGGGGCTGGCTGCGATGGTTCTTTGCCACGATCGTCTTGGGCATGGCCGCGACTATTCTCTATCTCGCGCTACCAGCGCCGCCGCTCGACCGCGGACGTGACGCGTCGGCGCTGGTCCTGGCGTCGGACGGGTCGATCCTGCGCGGGTTTCTCTCCGCCGACGGCAAATGGCGGCTGCCGGTCGAGCCCGACAAGGTCGACCCGCTCTATCGCCGCATGCTGATCGCCGCCGAGGACGCGCGCTTCGCGTCACATCCCGGCGTCGATCCGCTCGCCGTGCTGCGCGCCTCTGCTCAACTGGCGCTGAGCAGGCATGTCGTGTCCGGCGCCTCGACCCTGACGATGCAGGTCGTCGCGGCTGCTCGAACGTCACCCGCGCACGCTCCCGGCAAAGCTCGGCGAAATGGCCGAGGCGCTGGCGCTCGAGCGCCGACTGGCCAAGGACCAGATCCTCGGGCTCTACCTGACCCTCGCCCCGTTCGGCGGCAATCTCGAAGGAGTGCGGGCCGCGAGCCTCGCCTATTTCGGCAAGGAGCCGACCCGCCTCTCGGCGACGGAGGCGCTTTGCTCGTCGCGATCCCGCGTTCGCCCGAGCGCCTGCGTCCCGACCGCCATCCCGATGCGGCGCGCGCCGGCCGCGACCGCGTGCTGCTGCGTATGGCCGAAGCGGGCGTGATCTCGCCCGTCGCTCTCGCCGAGGCGCGCGCCGAAGATGTCCCGCGGGTTCGGCTCGCCATGCCGTTTCACGCGCCGCATCTGGCGCGGGCACTGCGCAACGAAGATCCCGCCGCCTCGATCCAGCGCACGACAATCGACCCGTTGCTGCAGCGCCAGGTCGAAGAGCTGCTGAAGCGCGAGGTCCTGGCGCTCGATCCCGAGGCTTCGATCGCCGCGATCGTCGTCGACAATCGCGACCGGCGGGTCCTCGCTTATGTCGGCAACGCCGATTTCGGTGCCGTCGGTCGCCGCGGGACGCTCGACATGGCGCGCGCGGTGCGCTCGCCGGGATCGGCGCTGAAGCCGTTCATCTACGCGATGGCGTTCGACCGGCTGATCATTCACCCGGAGACTGTGCTCGACGACCGGCCGCGGCATTTCGGCGATTATGCGCCCTGCGATTTCGACGGGCATTTTCAGGGCGAGGTCAGCGCGCGCCAGGCATTGCAATATTCGCTGAACGTGCCGGCCGTCGCGGTGCTCGACCGGCTCGGGCCGGCGCGGTTCACCGCAGCGCTCGCCGCTGCCGGGGTACGCTTGCATCTGCCCGAGCCGGCCACCGAGCCGGGGCTCGCGGTGGCGCTAGGCGGCGCCGGGATTACGCTGGCCGACCTCGCGACGCTCTATGTCGCGCTGTCGAATGGCGGCGAGGTGACGCCCCTGAGGTATCGGCGCGACGAGCCGCCGGTCGCGGGGACCCCGATTTTCGGACCGCTCGGGGCATGGTACGTCAACGACATCCTGGCCGAGGCGCCGCCGCCGCCCGGCATGCTGCCGGCCGAGGTCCGCCGCGGACGGAGACTCGCCTTCAAGACCGGAACCTCCTACGGCTTTCGCGATTTCTGGGCGGTCGGCTACGATCCCGAGGTGACGATCGCCGTCTGGGTGGGGCGTCCCGACGGCACGCCGATGCCGGGCAACAGCGGCAGGCTGACGGCGGCGCCGATCCTCTTCAAGATCGCCGACCTGCTCGGTCCGGCGATGCCGCGAAGCGAGGCGCGACAGCCGCTGGGAGCGCTTCTCGTAGCGAATAAGGACCTGCCGTCGCGTCTGCAGCGGCTCGATGCCGGCCCGCTGCCGCGGGCGGCGGCGGCGGAGGGCCCGAAGATCCTCTACCCGCCGGATGGCGCGATGATCGAATGGCGCGGCGAGGAAGTGCCGCTCGAAGCAGCCGGCGGCAAGCGGCCGCTGCGCTGGCTGGTCGACGGCAAGCCCTTGCCGCCGAACCTGCCGCGCCGGCCGATCTATTGGCAGCCCGACGGCGTCGGGTTTGCCCATCTCACCGTCATCGACGGTGATGGCCGCAGCGCCCACAGCACGGTGCGGCTTTCCCCTTAACTTAAAGCTTTCCATAGGGAGGACAGCATGCCGACATTCCAGCCCACCCCCGATCTGACGATGCATTACGAAATCGACGACTTCACCGACCCCTGGCGCAAGCCGCAAACGGTCCTGCTATTGCACGGCAATGCCGAAAGCGGCGCTGCCTGGTACGGCTGGGTTCCGCATTTCGCGCGCCATTATCGCGTGGTGCGCCCCGACATGCGCGGCTTCGGCACCTCGACGGCGATGCCGCGCGATTATCCGTGGACGCTCGACCGGCTGATCGAGGATTTCACCAGCCTGATGGATAGGCTGGAAGGCCGCCATTTCCATCTGGTCGGCGCCAAGATCGGCGGGACGATTGCGCGCGCGTTTGCCGCCCGCCGTCCCGAACGAGTGATGACATTGACTGTGGTCGGCACGCCGCCGCCAATGCGCGAAGGCGCCGCCGAGCGCGCCCCGGAGCTGGCCGATGAATTCGAAACCAACGGGGTCGAGCACTGGGCACGCCGCACGATGGCGGGCCGCCTCGGCAGCGAATTTCCGCCGGAAGGGGTCGAATGGTGGATCAAGTTCATGGGCCGCACCGCGGTATCCACCCAGATCGGCTTTATGAAAACGATCGCCTGCGCCGACATCCGGGCGGATGTGCCGCAGATCCGCTGCCCGACGCTGGTCATCACGACCGACGGGAGCGGGCTTGCTTCGATCGACCAGACCCGGGCCTGGCAGCAGCAGATCCCGCATTCGAGCCTCATCGTACTGCCGGGCAACTCCTACCACGTCGCCGCGAGCCATGCCGCGCGCTGCAGCGAAGCGACCCTCGATTTCATCGGCCGGCACGCCGGCAGCGCATAATCGACCGCGAAAGGGTCTGCGCCGGAACCTTCGATATCGTGGCCGGTTGAACCGCCGATAAGCGGCATTGCGCCGCTTCCGTCGGCGATTAGTCGTTCAGGGATTCCGCACGGGCGGAAGGGTGGTCAAATCGGGAGGAGGGGAACAGGTCGGATGGCCGAAGCCGCTGGCGCTGATACCCGTTCCTCCGTCGGGGTTCGGCGTGATGTCGAAAATAATATTGTCGGGGTGTGTTGGGTCTCCGGACACCCCCCCGACTGTCCCCAAATGGTCGAGATTGAGAGTGTTGCGAACGCGCCAGGCAATCATGTGGTCGGTGCAAGACATATCCCCGCTGACGCCGACGCCGCCGAGCTTGACGCCGCCACTTGCATAGAGCGCTAGCCCACCACCAAAGACGTTTACGCCGCCGACCCGGTTACCGACCATCGGGTCGTTCCGCGTCCCGTACAAAAATGCGGGGCCCTGATACGCGACCTCCGGGTCGACCGGATTGCTGTGCTGCAGCCCATAAAGACTGCCGCCTGGCTGCACGGCCGAATACAAATTGGCTGTCGACAACGCGAAGGCGCCTTTTCTCCCATCCTTACCCAGGCTGAAGTCATTTGCGGTGTTGGCCTTCTGCGCAGAGATGGCGCGGCTACCTAGCCACTGGCTGGTGTAAGCAGAGCCGGAGAAGGCGACTGCGCAGACGGTGCCGTCATTGGCAACGATCGTCCCCCACATATTGAAGCCGAGCCCCCCATTGCCCGTCACTCCAACCGCGCCGTCGAGCGCGGATTGAAGGGCAGCCTGGCTCGGCAAGCCGGAACAGATGGAATTACCATCGGCAACAGCCGAACCTGCTGTCGACGAGACGGCACCACAGACGGCGCCGGCAATGACCCAATGCTGAATTTTCATTTCTCTCCCTTTCGCGATGCTGGGGACCACCCCAGCGCGGACCCTGGTTACGCCGCAGAAACCCGCGCGTTAGGCGACTTCTACGACCGGGTCAAATTAGCAGAAATCTTTGCGATCGGAACATCCGACGATCGCACATCGAAGAATAATTCAGAAGGGATACTTGGGGCGGACAAGTTAACGCTAATTATGTTTAATATTAACCATGTCCAGCGATTTCGAAGACCGATATGGCGGAGTTCCGGGAAACGCGGCGCGCCGCGGGCGGTCAGACGGGCGCAGTCTCTTTCCGATGCCGCAAATGCTCGATCCTGGCCTTCATCTCCGGCGCCGGCCAGTCTTCGAGAAGCCACCGCGGGAGCGGCTCGCCAGGGCCGCTGACCGGGAGTGCCTCGTCCTCGTCGCTGCGGCCGTTGGAGAACAGCTCCAGCGCGTAGGGCATCTCGTAATAAATCTCGAGAACAGTGCCGTCGGGGTCGGCGAAGTAAAAACTCCGTTGGTTAACGTGGTTGGCGGCTCGGAGGATCTCGACGCCCTTCTCGACCAGGTGAGCGTAGGCATTGCGCAGCGCCGCGTAGCTGCCGACCTGGAAGGCGATGTGGGCGAGCCCGATCTGTCCGCGCTGCGGACGCGGAGCACCATCGGGCGAGGGATGCTGCCCGATGTCGAGCGTATGGAAATTCTCACCCAACGTCATAAAGACGCCGCCGTGATCCGGGTCCTCCTCGGCGATCCGGAACCCGAGCACGTCTCGGTAGAACCGCTTCGAAGCCTCCTGGTCGGCGACCCTCAGATTGACGTGCCCGATGCCTGTCAGCTTGATCATTTTGGCTCTCCGATGTCCCACGTGCCCGCAAGTTAGGCCGGCCTCAAACGCCCGGCAAGCCGAATGGCTGCCATCGCGGAAATGCGCTCAGAATTTGGGCAGAGCGGGTGCATAGTCCGGCGCGCCGACATTGGGGCAAGGAAGGTATGATAAGCACGAGCGTATCGGCACAGGCCCGCGAGGCTCACCCCATCCAAGACGGCCGTATTGCGCAAGGCGCCGTGTTCTCGGTCATCATGGCGCTGAGCTTTTCGCATTTTCTCAACGACATGATGCAGTCGCTGGTGCCGGCGCTGTATCCGATGTGGAAGAGCGCGTACGGCCTCAGCTTTGCGCAGATCGGGCTGATCACCCTGGTCACGCAGGTAACCTCGTCGATGCTGCAACCGGCCGTTGGACTGTTCTCGGACCACCGGCCGCAACCCTATTCGCTTTCCGTCGGGATGGGCGCGACACTGATCGGTCTGCTGCTGCTGGCGAGCGCCGGCAGTTACCCGATCCTGATGCTGGCGGCGGCACTGGTCGGCGTCGGCTCGGCGGTCTTTCACCCGGAAGCTTCGCGCGTCGCCCGCCTCGCCTCGGGCGGACGACACGGTCTCGCGCAATCATTGTTCCAGGTCGGCGGCAACATTGGCTCCTCGCTGGGGCCGATCCTGGCCGCCTTTATCGTGATCCCGAGGGGCCAGTCGAGCATTGCATGGTTCTCGTCGGCGGCGCTATTGGCCATGACCGTGCTGTTTGGCGTCGGAAACTGGTACCGCAGAGAGCATACCGGCCCGGCTCGGCCAGGCGCCCGCCAATCGGTCGAGCGCAGCCACCTGTCGCGCCGCAAGGTCGCCTGGTCGGTGGCGATCCTGCTGGCGCTGGTCTTCTCCAAATCCTTCTACACGGCGAGCCTCAACAGCTTTTACACCTTCTATCTGATAGGCAGGTTCCACGTCTCGGCTCGAGACCGCGCAGATCTATCTGTTCGCCTTTCTGGCGTCAGTCGCGGTCGGCACATTGGTCGGCGGACCGGTCGGCGACCGGATCGGCCGCAAATACGTCTTGTGGGGCTCGATCGTCGGTGTTCTGCCGTTCACCCTGGTGCTGCCCTACGCCGATCTCTTCTGGACCGGCATTCTGACCGTCGCTATCGGCCTGATCCTCGCCTCGGCCTCCTCGGCGATCATCGTCTACGCGCTGGAGCTGGTGCCGGGAAAGGTCGGTACGGTTGCAGGCCTGTTCTTCGGATTGTCTTTCGGCATCGCCGGGATCGGGGCAGCGGCGCTCGGGCGGTTGGCCGATGCGACGAGCATCGACTTCGTCTATCAGATCTGCGCTTTCCTGCCGCTGCTCGGCCTATTTACCGTGCTGTTGCCCAATATCGGCCGGCCGCAGGGGACGAGGGTCGCTTCGCCGGTGACCGGATCGACCGCAACACACGGCGCCGGCGCCAGCCGGTAACCGCGGCCGTCGGCGCTCTCGCCGGTGCGCATGTCAAAGCGGTAGCCGTGCCACGGGCAGCGCAGGATCCCGTTCTGCGACACCGCCTCGTCGAGTGGTCCGAGCCAATGCGGGCAAACTGTGGCATGGGCGAGGAGCCTTCCGTCTTCGCACTCGAGGATGCGGAACGGTTCGCCGTCGAACTCGACCAGGAGCGGCACGCGCCGTCGCAGCTCGGCTAATGGGCCAAGCGAAACGCATGCCCCGGAACCCAGGCGCCACTTCGTAGCGCGCGCCGTCATTTCGTCACGGCGCATCATCATCGCCTCGTCCTCGTCCCACAGGCGCGCGCAGCTGGTGCGGTATTTGTCGGCGAGTGCTGCGAGCCGTTGCGGATGCCGCTCCGGCAGGTAGTACCGAACTTCCACGGCGGTACGACGCGGCCCGGCGGGAGTCAGCAATGTCCAAATCTCGGTCCCCGCCCCGTCGCCCGACAGGGTCTGAACGCGGTAGCGGGCATTCTCCCGGTCGGCCTGCAGCTCCAGAACCATCCGCCGGTCCGGCGTGCCGGGGTTCTTCGTCAGCGCGACCCGCCAGCCCCTGTTGCCGATCTCGATGAGCTCGACCGCATTGAAATACATCTCGTGCAGTACCGGCAGATGCTCCCAGTCGAAGACATTCTCCCAGATGCGTTCAATGCCGGCACAGATCTCCCGTCGCCAGGTCACGGCGAGTTCGAGGGACGGAGCTACCCGCAATGTCTCGCGGCCGACGTTCATTTGGCGATCCCACATGCCAGGTGGTACCCGAGGTAGGTTCACTGAGCCGCCACATCGACGTCGGTCGATTGGGGGAACAGCAGCTCTTCATAGACTTGGATGGTGCGGGCGCACATCGCCTCGCGGGTGTATCGAGCCGACACATGCGCCATCGCGCGCCGGGCCAGGTTCCGCCGATCGTCGGCGCTCAGCGACAGGGCTTCGACGATCGCGTCGGCGAGCGCGGCGGGGTCGCGCGGCGGCACGAGCCAGCCGGTGACGCTCGGGACGATTGTCTCGCGGGCGCCGCCGTGGTCGGTGGCGACAACTGGTCGGCCCATCGCCTGCGCCTCGACGATGATGCGGCCGAACCCCTCGGGGTCGCTCGACGCCGAGACGACGACATCGGCCAGCATGTAGGCGGCCGGCATGTCTCGGCATTCCTCGACGATGCGGAAGAGGCCGGCGAGCCCATTCTCGCGGATTGCGGCCTCGAGCTCGCGGCGGAACCCGGGGCGCTGTTCGGCGCCGGCGAGGACGCAACAGACATCGCGCCGCCCGAGGCTCGCAATCGCTGCTATGAAATCGAGCCCGCCCTTCCATCGCGTGAGGCGGCCGGGAAGCATCACGACGGCAGGCCGTCGGGCAGGCGCCATTGGCAGGCAAGGTTGATGAGGCGTTGCCGCCGACTCGGGTCGGATCGAAGACTTCGAGATCGACGCCGCGCGCGATCGTTCGCAGCCTGTCGCGGCCGACGCCATAGACATTGGCGGCATAGTCGGCGACGAAATCCGAGATCGCGATCACCCGATCGCCCCGCGCCATGACGGAATTGTATCGCCGCTTCAGCGCAGTGCGCGCGCCATAGGCGTTATGAAAAGTCGTCACGAAGCAACGCCCGGTCGCACGAGCGGCCGCGCAGGCGCTCCAGGCCGGGGCGCGGCTGCGGGCATGGACGATGTCGACGCCGAGCTGCCGTATCAGGCGTATCAGCGCCACCGCGTTCCGCCGCATGACCAGCGGGTTTTTCGAGGCGAGCGGCAGGGTCAGATGCGTTGCACCTGCCCGTGCAATTTCGCGTTCGAGCGGGCCTCCTCCCGAGGCGACATAGGAGGTCCATCCCGCCTCGACCAGCGCTCCCGCGAGTTCGACGGTGCCGCGCTCGGCGCCGCCGGAGACGAGACTGGGGAGGATCTGCAGCACCACCGGGGGGCGCCCTGTCGACGCAACGGGCACAATGGTATCGTCGATGCTCATTCCAGCCGGCCGATATCCCCGATGAGTTCTCCCGCTAATCTAGCACGTCAGGATGGCGCAACAATCGCCTACAACCGGCTCGCCGGATCGAGCCCGGGCATCGTGTTCCTCGGCGGGTTTCGGTCCGACATGACCGGCACCAAGGCCCTGTATCTTGAGGATTACTGCCGCCGCCGCGGGCAGGCCTATCTGCGCTTCGATTATTTCGGCCACGGCGCATCGAGCGGCGACGCCGCGCTGGGCACGATCGGCCGCTGGGCGGAAGATGCGATTGCGGTTATCAATTCGCTGAACGAAGGGCCGCAGGTGCTGGTCGGGTCGAGCATGGGCGGTTGGATCATGCTGCTCGCCGCGCTCGCGAGGCCATCTCGGATCCATGGCGCTCGTCGGCATCGCGGCGGCGCCGGACTTCACCGAGGACCTCGTCTGGCCGCGCCTCGATCCGGTGCAGCAACGGCGGTTGCGCGGACACGGGGCCGTGACTTTGCCCTCCGAATACGATCCGGCCGGCTATACCTATCGTCTGAGCCTCTTCGAGGACGGCAAGCGGCATCTGGTGATGCGCGCGAGCAATCGCACTCGAATGCCCGGTGCGGCTGTTGCACGGCATGAGCGATGCCTCCGTCCCGTGGCGGACGAGCCTATCGCTCGCCGAGCGCCTCGCGAGCCGCGATGTCGTGGTCACCTTGGTCAAGGATGGCGACCACCGGCTGTCGCGCGAGGCCGACCTCGCGCGGCTCGGCCAAACACTCGACGAGCTGCTCGTGAACGTGCGCTGACCTCGGTTCCTACGAGACGCGGAACTCAAGCCGCTGATCCGTCAGAAAGGTCGCGTAAAAGTAAAGTTCGGCATCGAGCGCCCGCTTGATGTTGTCGGCGCGGCGGAAGCCGTGCTGCTCGCCGTCAAACAACAGATAGAGAAACGGGACCCGACGCCGGCGAAGCGCATCTACCATCTCCTCGGCCTGTTGCGGCGGGACGACCCTGTCCTCGGCGCCCTGGAAGAAGGCGACCGGCGCCGCGAGCAGTCGCGCGCTGTGGATCGGGGATCGGGCCACATAGAGGTCCCTGCGCTGGGGATAAGGCCCGATCAGGCCATCGAGATAGCGCGACTCGAATTTATGGGTGTCTTTTGCCAGCGCCTCCAGATCGCTGATGCCGTAATAGCTCGCGCCGGTCTTGAATTCCTTGCGGAACGTCAATGCCGCCAATGTGGTGTAGCCGCCCGCGCTGGCGCCGCTGATCGCCCACCGCTCCGCGTCGACCCTTCCTGTCGCCGCAAGGTGGCGCGCCCCATTCACGCAATCGGCGACGTCGACGACGCCCCAGTTCCCCTGCAACCGAAGCCGGTACTCTCGGCCATACCCTGTGCTGCCGCCGTAATTGACGTCGAGAACGGCAAAGCCGCGGCTGGTCCAATACTGCGTCCCCCAACTGAGGGTCGGAGAAGCGGCCGAGGTGGGCCCTCCATGGCAATGCACGAGCAGCGGCGGGAACTCACCAGCGGGAGCCACAAAGTCGGCATTTGCCGGTGTATAGAACAATCCATGTGCCTGCAGGCCGTTATCGGTCTCGAATGTCACCGATTCGGGCACCGATAGGTACTTGCGGTAACTCTCCATATCCAGGGTGGTCGAGCGCCTCAAGGTTGTTGTTCGGCCGGAGGCCAGGTCGAGCTCGACCACAGCCGGCGGGCTGGTCGGCGAGCCGCCGCGGAAATAGACCCGTTCCTGGGCCACGCGGACCGAAGAGATGTCGTCGTACTCTTGAGCAATCGAGCGAATCTCCAGCGAGGTGAGGTCGACCATGCTCAGCCGATGAACCCCGTCTTGCACGTGGCTGCAAACGAGTTGGCTCGCCGAGGCGAAGGCGAAAGTGGAATTGCGGAACTGCCACTGCGCTCTGCCAAATTCGGCTGCCAGCGGGCAGACTGGCGCGATCGAGGTGGAGGCCTCCAGTGCATCGCCGTGCACGCGGAACAGATTCCACCACCTTTCCTTCAGCGCGGCCTGGGCGCGGTCGGAAACGAAGTACAGCGTGCCGCCCGGCGACCATTCGGGTTGGAAGATCAACTCGTCATCCCCGCCCGCGACCAGCCGTTTGCGTCCGACCGAACCATCGCCGGCCACCTCGGCGACCCACAATTCGCAGCCCATCCAGGGCATATTCGGGTGGTTCCATGCAAGCCAGGTAAGCCGCCGGCCGTCGGAACTGAGGCGTGGGTTGGCATAGAAATCGGATCCGGATTGAAGCACCCGTGGAGGCCGCGATCCGTCGAGCGGAATTTCGACCAGCGTGTTTACCGGCTCCGGCCCACCCGCCGTATGGTCCTCGCGCACCCAGATCATGCGATCGCGTTCGGCATCGACCACGCCATCCGCATAGCGCAAACCCCTCGGCACCACCGGCTGCGGAGTGATCGCGACGGGCGCCGCCCCCGGCTCCTGGCGGTAAAGACGCTGGTCCGCATCGTTGCAGAAATAAACGACACCGCCACTCACGATGTACGCGCCGCCGCCGTATTCATGGACGCGCGTACGGACATTGAAGGCCGCCCCGCCGGTAGCCAGAACCGGCGGAGTGACGTCAACCTGAGCGCCATCCCCGGCGCGGCGAACGATGACAGAGCGCCCGCCCTCCTGCGGGCGTGATTCGAGCCAGTAGACATCAGCGCCGTCGAGCAGGATGTCGCCGACCCCGATTGTCGAAGCGACGATCAGGTCAGAGGTGATCGGCGAGGACCAAGAACCGTAAGGCGCTGTCTGTCGTTCGGGCATAGCAATCTCTCGCAGCCGGGCAGACGCCCGCGGCGCCGCTTCTCGACCCTGTTTCGGAACTGGTAGCCGCTTGCCGCCAAAATGCGAACGGCGAGCCGGAATTCTCCGGCTCGCCGCAACGGAGGAAAGAGCATGAAGAGGATGCCCTTTCTCCTGGTGCTCCGGTTTCGCCTTTGGCGGAGCCTACACGTCGTCGTCACGGTGAGCCGGGCCTAGGAGCAACCGGCCCGGCCCCCTTTTAACCCGGCCGGCTACCTCCGCAATATAGGCCCTCTTGCCCGACTGGTCCACCCGGATCGGGCGGGTGGCCCGCCGGCGCCGTTCCTCAAAACTCGTATTTGTCGATGATCATCGGCTCGTTGCGGGCGGCGGCGATCCATTCCTGCATTGCCGGAAGCGCCATGATCGTCTCGCAATAGATGTCGGCGTCGCGCTCGAGTTCGAGCTTATAGGTCCGGAAGCGGGTCACGACCGGGGCAAAGGTCGCATCGGCAATACTGAAATGCCCGAACAGGAAATCGCCTCCGCGTTCGCCGAAGCGTTTGCGACAGTCGCGCCAAATAGACATCACGCGGTTGACTTCCGCCCGAACCTCCGGGGTGACGCCGCGATTGGGGAAGCTCGAACGCACGTTCATCGGCAGATGGGCGCGCAGGGTCTGAAATCCCGAATGCAATTCGGCGCAGACCGAGCGGGCCACCGCGCGCGCGTCGTGGTCCCGCGGCCATAGCTGAAACGTCGGGAACAACTCGGCGAGGTACTCGCAGATCGCCAGACTGTCCCAGACGACGAGCTCGCCATGCCGCAAGGCCGGCACGGTTCCCGACGGCGAATACTTCATGATCGTCGCCTTGCTCGTCGCCTCGTAGAGCGGAATGACAACTTCGTTGAACGGGACGCCCGTCTGCTTGAGAACGAGCCAAGGCCGCAGCGACCAGGACGAATAATTCTTGTTCCCGAGATATATCGTAAGATCGGCCATCAGGCGGGCTCTCGCGCGGCTATGGAAACCACTCTGACGAGATCCGGGTCTGCATGCAACGGACCGCACAGGCCGCATCGCCACATCGAAGCGTGCCTAATGAACGCGGCTCACGAACGCTATTTTGTCCCGAACAGGCGGTCGCCGGCGTCGCCGAGACCCGGGCGGATGTAGCCGACCTCGTCGAGGCAGCGGTCGAGCGCCGCTGCGACGATCGACACATCGGGGAAGATCGAGGACACCTTGTCGACGCCTTCCGGCGCGGCCACCAGACAGACGAATTTGATCGAACGTGCCGCGAGCTCCTTCAGACGCGAGATCGCCGCCACCGCCGAGTTGCCGGTGGCGAGCATCGGATCGACCAGGATCACGTCGCGTTCCGCGAGATCGTCGGGCAGCTTCAGGTAATACTCGATCGCCTGCAGCGTTCGCGGGTCGCGGTATATCCCGATGTGCCCGACCCGTGCGGACGGCAGAAGGTCGAGCATGCCGTCAAGTATGCCGTTGCCGGCCCGCAGGATCGAGACGAGGCACAGCTTTTTGCCGGCTAGCAGTGGGAAAGCCCCGCTCTCGAGCGGTGTTTCGATTTCGGTGGCCTCAAGGGGCAGCTCGCGCGTCGCCTCATAGGCCAATAGCAGGCTGATCTCCCGCAAAAGCCGACGAAACTCCGCGGTCGAGGTCTCGTGGTCGCGCATCAAGGACAGTTTATGTTGAACAAGCGGGTGTGCGACGACGGTCAAACACCCCTTTGGTTGCGTCATGATCGAGTTCACCTCGAAAGCGGGCTTCACCGGGATTACAATAGACTCATTTCGGGGCGCCAACTGCACGAGAACCGGCAGGGAGGGCGGCAATGGACGACAAAGTCGTTGTCTGCTTGCGCCGGCTCGGTCCCGGGCAATACGCACAAGCGTTCGCGGCCAATGACATCGACCCCGAGGTGCTGCCCGAGTTGACAGCCGATGATCTCATCGCCCTCGGCATCACTTCGATCGGCCATCGGCGCAAGCTATTGGCGGCAATCGCCGCTCTTCGGCGGCTCGGCAGAAGCCTTCACCGAGGCTGCTCCCGCCGTTGCCGCAGTCTCCGGCGAGGCCGAACGCCGGCAGCTGACGGTAATGTTCTGCGACCTGGTTGGCTCAACCGCGCTCTCGACGCGGTTTGACCCGGAGGATTTACGGGAGCTGATCGGGGCCTATCATCGTTGCGTCGCGGACAGCGTCGCCCGCTTCGCCGGTTTATTGCCAAATACATGAGCGACGGGGTGCTGGTCTATTTCGGTTACCCGGAGGCGCATGAGGACGATGCCGAGCGGGCGGTCCGGGCCGGGCTTGCCGTCATCGACGCGGTCGGCGGGCTTCCCACGCCGGAACCGTTGACTATGCGGCTCGGCGTCGCCAGCGGTCTTGTCGTAGTAGGTGATCTGATCGGCGCGGGTGCGGCGCAGGAGCGTGGGGTCGTGGGCGAGACGCCAAACCTCGCCGCGCGGCTGCAGACACTGGCCCGACCGGGCACACTCGTCATCGCCGAGGCCACACGACGGCAGATCGGCGTCTGTTCGATCTCGCCGATCTCGGGCCGCAGGCGCTTGCCGGCTTTGCCGAGCCGCAACCGGCGTGGCGGGTGCTCGGCGAAACCGGCATTTCGAGCCGCTTCGAGGCATTGCGCTCGGGGATGACGCCGCTCGTCGGCCGGGACGAGGAGCTCGATTTGCTGCTGCGCCGCTGGGAGCAGGCAAACACCGGCGAGGGACGCGTGGTGCTCCTCGCCGGGGGCCGGGGATCGGCAAATCGCGGCTGACTGCCGCGCTTTCGGAGCACATCGAGACCGGGCCACGTATGCGCTTGTGCTATTTCTGCTAGCCGCACCACCAGGACAGCGCTCTCCATCCGGTAATCGTCCAGCGCGGCATTGTTGATCAGCGCGTCGACGCGCCCGAACGCCCGAGTCGCGGCATTGGTCATGTCCGACGTGGATGCGGCGCTTCTCACGTCGAGCGTGACGCCGATTGCTTTCCCGTTCTCCGCCTTTATGAGGTCGAGCGTCGACGAGCAGTCGTTATGTCTGCTGCAACGACAAACGCTCCTGCCGCCGACAGGCTCCGAGCGAATTCCTGCCCGATCCCGCGCGCAGCTCCCGTGATGACAACGACCTTGTCGCGAACGGCTAATTCCGTGGTGCTGTCAGCCATCGGCTCATCTCCCGAAAGTTGGGCCATTTGACTAAGCGGCTCCCGTGACACGCTGGCTATTATTTGCAGCGAACCATCAGCCAGCCAGACCAAGGTTCCCGCCGAGCGCCGGAATGCGAGCATGTTAATTAGAGATTTGACAATGACGCAATTGTACCAATTCGTCAAGGCGCAGTGGCGCCGCCTTCATGGCGGGTTTCAACACGAACCCGTTCCGATCAACAGGCGTATGCTTAGATCACCAACTCGGTGCGCGGATCGATGAGGTGCATTTGGTTGACATCGGCGACCAGTCGCATCGGCTCGCCGACCGTTCCCGCAGCTGCGGGGTCGACCCGGCCGCAAACCTCGACCCCGTCGACAAGAAAATACACCATCGTCTCCATGCCCATCGGCTCGACCACATCGAGCCGTGCCTCGAAGGCGGCCATACCGGCTGGCACGTCGCCGCGCCCCTCCCTGATGTGCTCGGGTCGCAGCCCGAAGATCAGATCGTGGCCGACGCGTGGGCGATATCGCGCCTCCCGCGAAGCCGGCACCGGGAGAGCAAGCCAGTCGGAGAGCCGAATAGTCAGCCCGGCGCCGTTCTCGACGAGCCGGCACGGCAGGAAATTCATCGTCGGTGAGCCGATGAAGCCGGCGACAAATTGCGTTCTCGGCTTGTGATAAACCTCGTGCGGCGTGCCGATCTGGTCGATCCTACCCCCGTTCATGATGACGACCCGGTCGGCCAAGGTCATCGCCTCGACCTGGTCGTGCGTGACGTAAACCGTTGTTGTCGTTACCGTCTGATGAATTTTCTTGATCTCGGTGCGCATCTGGACGCGCAATTTGGCATCGAGGTTCGATAACGGCTCGTCGAATAGGAAGACCTTGGGATTGCGGACGATCGCGCGCCCCATCGCGACGCGCTGACGCTGACCGCCGGAAAGCTGCTTTGGCCGGCGGTCGAGAAGATCGGTGATGTCGAGGATGCGGGCGGCGTTCTGCACTCGCTCTCTTATTTCCGGCTTCGGGAATTTCTTGAGGCGAAGGCCGAAGGACATGTTCTCGAACACCGTCATATGCGGGTAGAGCGCATAGTTCTGGAACACCATCGCGATGTCCCGGTCCTTGGGCGGCACATCATTGACCAGCTGATCGCCGATATAAATCTCGCCGGAGGTCGCTTCCTCAAGCCCCGCGATCATGCGCAAGGTCGTGCTCTTGCCGCAGCCGGAAGGCCCGACCAGCACGATGAACTCTCGGTCGGAGATGTCGAGATCGATCCCCTGGACGGCAGGAGTGCGGTCGAATGTCTTGACGATGTTGCGGAGCGCGACTTGCGACATCTTCTACCCTTTCGTGGCGCCGGCGGTCAGGCCGGAGATGTAGTAGTCCATCAGAAACGCATAAATGATCAACGGGGGCGCCGCCCCGAGCAATGCGCCGGTGATGATCTGTCCCTAAGCATAAACATCGCCGCCGATCAGCGTGGTAACGAGCCCGACCGCAGAACGAGCTGGTCGGCTGAAGTCGTGAGGCGAGGGGATACAGGGCGTTCGCCCACGAGACCGTACAGGTGAAGATCATCGCCGCCATTGTTTTCGGGGATCGCCACCGGGATGAAGGCGCGCGAACTTTTGCAACGAGAGCTGATCGCCCCGCGCGGGAACGCTAAGATCGCGGGCTACAACGTCAGCCATCCCTCAACTCCCTTTGTGACGCCGTCCGGGCGCTGCCCTCGTCACCTGTTCTGACTTCAGAAACTCTACCCAACTATTCCAATTGCGCCGCAGCCTTTTCCCCGGGTGAAATCCCGGACGCGGTCCAATCGGTCGCGTTGTTACCCGTTCGCCGCCCAGCGCGCAATGTCTGGCGTGGCCCCCGCACGAAGGCGGTCATCCTGCGAACCGTTGTTTTCAACACGGTACGCCTTCTGGGCGAAGGTCATCTCCTCTCCAACCCGAGCCCTCGGTTCAACCCACTCGGCTCGATAGGGCCGCATCTATTCTAAACGCAGCGACGCGAAATTTCGTCATCTTTTTATGGTTGCTTAGGCCCGGTCGGCAGATCTCCGGAAGCGGGACTGAAGATACCCGCATCATCCTGCCGGCCACTGCGATGGAGCTCGAGCTCGTGAGCATAGCGGCGTAGCGCATAGGCTTCGCTCAAATAGCCGATGATCCGGAGATCCTTTGCATTGTCGACGACCGGCAGGGTCTCCTGCGCGGCTTGGCTGAACCGATCGAGCGCCGTGCGCAGCTCGTCGCTCGGCAACAGGAACGGCGCCGTGTGCGAGACCAGCTCACCCACGGTCTTGCTCTCCTCTCCGTTGTTCGCGACGCTCGCATCCCCTGGATCGACAATGCCGCAAAACCCGCCGCGACCGTCGACGACGAAAACCTGCCTGGTGCTGCCGGCTGGAAACCGCTTGCGTAGCTCGTCGATGGGCAGCTCGGCGGAAATGACCGCCGGATCGCGCCGCATCATCGGCCCGACCAGCAGCTCGTTGATCCAACCCACGTCCTCGGGGCTGCGTATGCTCAAGCCGCGCAAGTGAAAGCGCCAGGTCGCGAAGGAATAACCGAACCAATGACGCACCGCGATCGCCGCGGTGACGACCCCGACCATGACGCCGATCATTGCCGAAAATTCACCGGTCGTTTCGAGCACGATCATAATCATCGTGACCGGAGCGCCGACGATCGCAGCCGCCACCGCGCCCATGCCGACCATCGCATAGACCAACGGGTCGGCGCCGAGCTGCGGGGCGTACCGCACCAACGCGGCGCCGAAAAAGCTGCCGAAGAGGCTGCCGAGGAAGAGCGAGGTGCTGAACAGGCCGCCGCGAAATCCGGAGCCGATCGATACGGCCGAGGCGACGATCTTGGCGATGATCAGCCCGGCGAGATAGGGAAGAAAGAAGCCGGAATGCAACACCCGCATGATCCCGCCATGCCCGCTGCCGAGAATTTGCGGAAAGGCCAAGGCAATGGCCCCGATCAGGACGCCGCCGATCGCCGGCCGCGCCCAGCGCGGGACCGCGAGCGAGCGAAACAGCGCTTCGGTCGAGGTCACTCCCTTCATCACCAGGATGCCGAGCCCCGCTGAGGCCAGGCCAAGGCCGAAAAATGCCGGGTAGTCGGAAGCCGAGATGCTGATTTCGTGCCAAACGACAAAAATCGGGGTCGAGCCGACGAGGCCCCGGACGACCAACGCGCCGGTCAGCGCTGCGATGCCGACCGGCGCCAGGGTCTGCAGCGTATAGCTGCCGATGATCAGCTCGAAGGCATAGAACGCGCCGGTCAGCGGGGCATTGAATGCCGCCGCGATCGCCCCGGCCGCACCGCATCCGACGAGGGTGCGGACATCGTCTCGGCGCAGATCGGCGGCTCTGCCGAGCCGGGATGCGAGGGCCGCGCCCAGCTGGGTGTAGGCGGCCTCCATTCCGACCGAGGCACCAAATCCACCCGACAGCAGGGTCGTTGCGACCAGACCGAGACTGTCCGAGATCGACATGCGTCCGCCCAAAAGAGCGTTCGCCTCGATCGCGTCGACGACCTCACGCGGCCGCCAGCGCCGCAGCAGCGTCGACGTGAGCCCGACGAGCAGCCCACCGAGGATTGGCATCGCCAAGACCCGCGCCGGACCGAGATCGATGTCCACCAGATGCTCGTCGGAACCGACTGCGAAGGCGACCCAACGCAGAACATCGAGCAGCAAATCGATCAACACCACCCCGAGGCCGGCTGCGACGCCGCCCGCCAACGCGAGGGCGAGTAGGAACAGCTCGCTGTCGCGCAGCCGCCGCTCGGCCGGGAGCGCCCGTTCCACGGGCGCATCGGTCCGTTCCGCTCCTTCGGCAGGCGCAATGTCAGCCACCGGCGAGCGGATAGGCGGTTCGCCGCGATGTGGCAAGAGCAGTCTGACGAGCTGTTGCGGCAAAAGGGCAGAGCGAGGGGGTGGCTAGCCCAACCCGCACCTCAGCTTTTCGCAGTTCGCGCTCCGGCTTCTCAGCTGCGCCACGCCTAGCGCGACCACCGCTCGGCTGTTTCGCGCCATCTCCACCGGGTGACCCTCATCCCTTGACCGAGCCCGAGGTCAGGCCTGCGACATAATGCTCGACAAAGAACGAATAAATGATGGCGACCGGGATCGAGCCCAATAGCGCGCCGGCCATCAGCTGGCCCCAATAGAACACGTCGCCGCGGATCAGCTCGGCGATGACCCCGACCGGCACGGTTCGCACCGAGCTCTTGGTCAGAAAGATCAGCGCATAGAGAAACTCGTTCTGCGACAAAGTGAAGGCGAAGATACCGGCGGAGATGAACCCCGGCGTGCACAACGGCAGGAAGATCCGCCGCATTGTCTGCAGCCGGCTGGCGCCGTCGATCCGCGCCGCTTCCTCCAATTCCTTGGGCACCGTCTTGAAATATCCGAGCAACAGCCAGGCGCAAAACGGCACCAGCATTGTCGGATAGGTCAGGATCACAGCGGAGAGCGTGTTGCCGAGATCGAGCCGGTTGATCAGATCGGCGAGCGGAATGAACAGCAAAGGCTGCGGCACGAGGTAAATCGCCGCCACCGTCATCGCGATCAACCCGGCGCCGGCGAACCGCATGCGCGCGAGCGGATAAGCCAGCATGACGCCGAGGACGAGCGAGATCCCGGTCGACACGACGGCCACCACCATCGTGTTCCAAGTCCACAACAGGAAGCTCGTCTCGGTCAACAGGTCGACATAGTGCTTCAATGTCGGATGGAGGACGAGCAAGGGCATCATATGCCGGTTGTACAACTCGGCGTTGGGCTTCAGCGAGGTAACTGCCATCCAGTAGAACGGGAACAGGGCAACGATCAGAAAGAACCCGACCGGCAGCCACAACCGCACCGCCCGCTCGACCGGGCCATGACCGGTGACCATCACTTTTTCCGCATGTATATCGTCAGCGCGACGATCAGCAGAACCAATGCCGGGAACATCGCCAGCGCCACCGAGGCGCCGTGGCCGAGCTGGCCGGCCCCCATCGCGATGTCGAAGGCGTAAGTGGCGAACAGCTGCGTCGCATTTTGCGGCCCGCCATGCGTCAGCACGTAGACGAGCTGGAAATCAGCAAAGGTGAAAATGACCGAAAACAGGGTCACAATCAGGATGATCGGCTGCAGCAGCGGCAAGGTCACAAAACGGAAGCGCTGCCAGCCGCTGGCGCCGTCAATGGTGGCGGCCTCGTAGAGCTCGGGCGGCACAGTCTGCAGCCCGGCCAGCAGGGTGATGCCGTAAAACGGCAGTCCCCGCCAGGTGTTGATGACGATGATGGAAGCCATCGCCAGCACCGGGTTGCCGAGCCATGACGGACCGGGCTTCGGCACGCCGAGCGCCAGCAGAAACCAGTTGAGCACGCTGAAGGCGGGGTCGAGGATCCACATCCAGGCGACCGTGCTCAGCACCGTCGGCACGATGAACGGCAACAGCAGCAACGCGCGGACCAGGTTCTTCAACGGGAATTGCTGATTCATCGCCAGTGCGAGAGCGAGGCCGCCGACCATCTTCAGCAACGTCGCCGCAGCGGTATAAAGGAAGGTGTTGGCCGTCACCTTCCAGAAGATCGGATCGTTGAAATCGGTCGCGAAATTCTTCAGCCCGACAAACGTGCCGGGGTGCGCGACGGGCCGGTCCTGCAGGCTCAACAAAATGCCGTAGCAGAACGGATAACCGACCAGCGCCGCGAGAAACAGCAGCGGCGGCGCCATCATCAACCAGCTGAATACGCTCTCGCGGTCGAGCCAGCCGCTGAGCGACGCCGCCTGGCGCGGCCGCCGGACGACACCGGCGAGCGGCTCGGAGCGGATCGTCACTTTCGCGCCCGTGCGGGCGAATGCCTCTCAGCCTCCCGCTGACACGGGCCCCTCCCTCGCCCCGCTTGCACCCACGCTCCCCTAGCCTGCGAGCGGGGGAGGGTTAGGGTCGGGGTGAACGGCACATGCCGCATTATCAGACCGGCCGGTAGATTTCTTTCAACTGCGCTTCGGCGTTCTTGATGACATCCTTCGTTGAGCTACCGGTACAGGCTTTCGCGAACATGTCGACGACGATGTATTTCGCGACGCTCTCCGCCAATTGCCGGTTTGGCGGCGCCGGCCAACCCGGGAGATGCGCGGTCGCCAACGCATCGCGATAAGGGATGTTGCGCGGTTCCACCCGCCACATCGGCGCCTTGTCATAGCCATGCAGCAGCGGCTGGTAATAGGAATTGGCCGAGGAATACCAGCCGCCGAGCTGCTTTTCCTCGGTCAGCCAGCGCAGAAAGGCACGGGCGGCAACGGGGTCGCGGGTGAAGTTGAAAATCGAATGGCTGATGGAATTCATCAGATGGAACCGGCCCTTTGGTCCGATCGGGTTCTGCGCCTGGTCGGTGACCTTGGCGATTTCGGGGAAGTCGCGCTTGGCGAGCCACAAGATGCTTTCGGCATTGTTGGTGCACGAAATCTGTTCGGCATACCAGGCCTTGTTGTTGCTCGGATCGGTCCACCCGAGTACGTCCTCGAACATCGTGTCCTGGAAGAATTTGCGGGCGAAATCGACCGCGCGAGCAGTCTCGTCGGAATCGATGACGACAGTCTTACCGTCCGCCTCAACCTCGTGCCCGCCATACGACCAGAGCAGCGGATAGAGCCAGCCGTGATTGTCGCCAAAGCCGTGCCCCAGCTCAAAGCCGAACGGGTGGTCTTTCGCCTTCAGCTTCTTGCCGACCTCATAAAGCTCCTCCCAGGTATCGGGAAACTTCTTCACCCCAACCTCGGCGAACCAATCGGTGCGCCAGTTCATCAGCTGGCCGATATTGCTGAACGGCACCGCCTTCCATTTGCCGTTCACAAAGCCTGCTTCTCTGGCGACATCGTACCAGCCGCCCTGCTTCCTGCCGGCCTCCTCGGCGATGTCGCTGACGTCCAGCAGCTTCTCGTCGAACAGGAACGGATAGAGCAGAAAGATCATCGTAACATCTGCCCCCGACCCGGTCTCAGCGATCGTGCTGATCCGGGTCGGCAGGCTTCCGACGCTCGTCAGCTCGTAATTGATTTTGACGCCGGTCTCTTTTTCATAGGCGGGCGCCAATGTCTTCTGCATGTATTCGTCAAATGTTTTGATGAACGAGCTTTCGTGCAGAAGAGTGAGCGACTTTGCTTCGGCAGCTCCCGCTCGCGGACCGATGGCGGCGCCCATGGCCCCCAGGCCGGCCAGCTTCAGAAATCCGCGACGTGATGTGACGTTCATTCCCTCGCTCCCCTGCAGCCCAGACCCTAGAATCCGGTGCTTACTGAACTCCATGCTTCTAAAGGTTGTGTCGCCGCGCGGCAAGCAGGCACCCCAAATCTGCCTTATTGGCATGGTAAAGGTCCGGTTGCAGGGCTAGACCGAACTTTACCCGCTTTTGAGCGCAAGCCATTGATATAGTTAGCCCTGGTGGGTGCTGGTCTGTCTACGCGGTGAGGGTAACGCCGAGCAGGTCGAGGGCGCGGTGCTGTGTGCGGGTAGGGGTGGCGAGGATGGTGATGAGGCGATCGCGCCCGAGACGGACGATATTGCGGGTGAGCGTGGCGAGATCGCCGAGCAGGGTGTGGAAGCTGTGCACTGGGAGCGGTTCGCCATCTACTGGCTCGGTGCGTTTGCGCGCGGCCTTGCGTCGCGCCGCCAGTGAGGGCTCCGCCTTGGCCACCGGTGAGGTGCGCTGTGCCTCGCGGGCGGCCGGATCGGGCTCGTCGAACAGCATCGGAGCAAGGTTCTGACGCATGTGCCACTCCAGATAATAGGCCAGCATGCAGAGCAAGACGTGCGCGCGCACCCGCGGCGCGGTCCAATGGAACACCGGGCGCAGTGCGAGATCGACGGTCTTCAGCGAGCGGAAGGCGTGCTCGACGCCGCTGAGACTTTTGTAGGAACGCACCGTGGCAGCAGCGTCAGACTGTGCCGCCGGCAGGTTGGTGCGGATCACATAGATGCCGTCGAGTGCAGCCTCGGCGGCAATGCTGAGAGGGTTTTGGGCGAAGCTGAACGCCTCGTCGGTGATGCTGATGTGGAAGTGCTTGGTCATGTGGCGCCGTCCCAGCACCGCCCCGACGGCCTGGCCGATCGCCGCGGCGCTACGCAATGAACTGCGCGCCCGCTGCACGCGGGCCGCGATGCGCGCGAGCTCCTTTTCGGTGGCGGCCAACAGCTCGGCGCGTTTGCGGCCGCGCTCTTCGGCCAGCAACGGGTTCATGCAGACCACCAGTCGTTCACCCGGATAATCGGGGCTGGTGATCTCCGCCATATCGCGGTCATCAAACAGCGAGAGCTGCAACGGCCCGCCTTCGGCGGCCAGCTGCGTGATCGCCGGAGCGCGCAGCGCGGTGATCCAATCGAGGCCAGCCGGGCGCAGCGTCTGCTCGATCCGGGCGCTGGTCAGCACCCCGCGGTCGCCCACCATCACCACGCGCTGCAGCTTGAAGCGCTGCTTCAGCTTGTCGATCTGCGACGACAGCGTCAGCGGATCGGCGGTATTGCCCTCGAACACCTCGATCGCGACCGGGCAACCGTTGGCGGCGCACATCAGGCCAATGACAATCTGCGGCCGGTCGCCACGGTGGTCGCGGCTGTAGCCATGCTGCGCCAGTTCGCAGCAGCGTCCTTCGAGGTAGGTGGAGGTGACGTCGTAGAGCAGCAGCGCGCCATTCTTGAGGTGCCGACGGACTAGCTGGGCCTCGATGAACGGCTGCTCGCGGCCCAGCCAGTCGAGCGCGGCATAGACCTCCTTGGCGGCGACGCGGCCGAGCCCCAGCATCTCGCCCAGCGAATGGCTGGCGGTGGTGGGATCCAACATCCGCGCCGTCGCCAGCTTGGCCGCCGGCTCGAGCAGGCGGGCGACGATCAGGGCCAGCGCCAGATCGCGGCGGCGTTGCGGCGCCCGGCGCGGCAGCACGGCATCGAGCGCGATGCGGCGCGCGGTGCCCAGCGCGGCGAGCACGTGCCCGTGCGGCAGCGCGCGGACGATTTCCACCGCCTCAGCGGCGGGCAGCAGTTTGTCGCCGCGCAGGACGGCGCGGAGTTGCTCGATGCGCTCGGCGGGCCAGCGTGACAAGTTGGCGAGGGTTCGGTTCTTGGTCTTGCCCGCCTCGCGGTAGCTCTCCCGCAGCAGGATGGCCGGCGGCGAGCCTCGGTTGGGGACAACGGCGACATACATGCGCCGTCATGATCATGAAGCGACACGCCTGTCAATCGGAATCACCAGATTACATGACCGCTTATACGACGAATATCAGGTCTTTTCACCAGCTTCAGTTAGAAATTGGTCAAAGTTCGGGCTAGAAAAAGCTGGTTTCCGGAAGAGATCCGTGCCGAAGAAATCGATAAACATCGTCATGGAAGCGGCCGGGTCGCGCGAGCGGAATACCGTGAATAATAGAGGAGAACTGGCTGTTATTGATGGCTGTTCTTCGCTGTTCTGCCGCCGCCTCTTTAGGTGAAGAACGAGGATTTTGGCGGCGAAGCCGGGGTTCCCGCTGCTTTTTCGGCGAGATAACAGCGAAAACAGCCACTCCGTGCGTCGCTTACGATCCCTTCCGCTCTGCGTGGCCGGCCAGCACGCGGTCGACCATCGCTGGGGCGGCGCCGAGATAATTGGCGGGATCGGTCAACGTGCGCAGCTTCTCCGGGCCGAGCGGTCCGGCGACGGCAGGGGTCTCGTGCAACACGTCGAACAGAGGCCGGTCGGTCTCGATCGCGATCCGGCACGCGTCATAGACCAGATCATGCGCCTCGTTACGGCCGATGTGAGGAGCGAGGCCCATCATCACCGCCTCCGCGACGATCAGCCCATGCGTCATCGCCAGGTTCTTCGCCATCCGGCCGGGATCGACGATCAGTCCGCCGAGCATGAAACGCGCCTGGTGCAGGGCGCCGGCGGCAAAGCCGAAGGCTTCGGGCAGCGCCACCCATTCGACATGCCAAGGGCCGGTCGCGCGCTCGAAATCGGTGACGACCGCATCGAGCACCAGCCCCGCGTGTTGGCGCAGCACCTTGGCCGCAGCGAGGATCAGCTCGCACGAGATCGGGTTGCGCTTTTGCGGCATCGTCGAGCTCGAGCCGCGGCCCTCAATGAAGGGTTCGGCCGCTTCGCCGAACTCGGTAGCCGACATCAGCATGACATCGAACGCGATCTTGCCGAGGCTGCCCGCCAGCAGCGCCATGACCTGCACGGTCTCGGCAATGCCGTCGCGAACGACGTGCCAAGTGATCGGCGGGTCGCCCACGCGCAGCTCGCGGGCGAGTTCGGCGCGGGTTTTGAGCGGCTCCTCGCCATTGCCGAGCGAGGCCAGCGTACCGGCGGCGCCGCCAAACTGCACGAGCAATACACGTGGGCGCAGTTCGCGCAGCCGATCGGCATGGCGGTCGAGAGCGTAGAGCCAGACCGCCGCCTTGTAGCCGAAGGTCACCGGCAGCGCGTGCTGGAGGTGGGTGCGCCCGGCCATCGGGGTGTCGCGGTATTTGCGCGCGAGCTCGGCGAGATGGCTGCGCGCCGCCGTCAAATCCTGCTCGATCAGGGCGAGCCCGGCGCGGATCTGCAGCACCGCAGCGGTGTCCATGATGTCTTGGGTCGTGGCTCCCCAATGCAGATAGCGCCCCAACTCGCCCGCCAACTCGGCCATCTGGCGGACGAGCGGCAGGATCGGGTAGCCCACGGTCTCCGTCTGGTTCTTCAGGCGCGCCAAGTCGAGCGCCTCGCGACCGCCGGCCAGCGCATTCGCCGCGTCCGTGATCGCGTCGGCTGCTTCGGCCGGGATAATCCCGAGTCTTCCCTGGGCGCGCGCGAGGGCTGCCTCGACCTCGACGCAGCGCGCGAGAAAGGTGTCGTCGCCAAACACCTCGCGCATCGGCGCGGTGCCGAACATGTCGGCGAAGATCGCGGAGTCGAGAGCGCTGATCGCCATTGCGCCTCAGCCTCCCGCTGTCCGGGTCCCTTCCTGGCGTGAGCGGTATTCAAATTCGGTCCAAGCGCCATCGACCAAACGCTCGAGGGCCGCGAAACGAGCCTTGTAGGCCATTTTCGGGCTCTCGGCGATCCAATAGCCGAGATAGACGAAAGGCTGCCCATGGCGACGGCATTGTTCGACGAGCCACAGGATGCTCCAGGTGCCGAGGCTGCGTCTCGGTTGCTGCGGATCGTAGAAGCTGTAGACGGCCGAGACCCCGTCATCGAGCAGGTCGATCAGCGATGCTGCGACGAGCTCTCCGGAAATATCCCGAGACTCGGCGATGACCGTCCGCACCGGCGTGTCCTCGATCATCCCGCGGTAGTCGGCATAGCTCATCGACGCCATGTCGCTGTCGCTATGGCGGGACCGCTGATAGGCCGAGAACAGCCGGAATTGCTCCGGCGTGGCACGTGCGGCCAGCAGGCGGCCGGAAAGGTCGCTATTGGTGTTGCGGATGCGCCGGGTCGAGCGGGTATGGCTAAAACGGTCGACGGCGATCCGCACCGGCACGCAGGAGGAGCATCCGCGGCAGGCCGGCCGGTAGGCAAAGCCGTGGCTGCGGCGAAACCCGGCGCGGGACAGGTCATCATAAAACAGCGCGGCGCCGTTGCCGCCGAGCTCGACAATCAGCTTGCGCTCGGCACGCCCCGGTATATAGGGGCAGGTAACCGCTGAAGTCGCGAAAAACTGCCGGAACGGGGCAGGCGGACCCTCCTTCGCCGAAGCCGAGCGCGCCTCTCGCCGGAGCCATTCGCGTTTTTGTCGGTTTTCGGCCCCGGGCCTCAGATCCATCGCCCCGTCTCCTCTTCGCGCTGCGCGCTCGGCTCGCTCGTATTCCGATTATGGCCGAGAGCACGCCGCAAGCGCCAGCCCTCAACGACAGCCCTGGGCGAACCCATTCAATGCGTCGGTCCGGCCGTCCACTTAAATCCGATCAGAACATTCTCGTCAAACCGGCACTCGACCGCCAGATCATGCGGCAAAGGCGAGTCGGGCGGCAGATCGGTGCGGACTCCCTCGGCCTTGGCGACGATGGCCGTCAGGCTGGTAGCCGTCGCCTCGCTCTTCGTGATATCGATCGCCGCACTCGGATACGCGCGCCGCATGATGTCAGCACAACGCTCGGCGACCCCGACATCGCGCGGGATGGCACACGCCGCGACAACAGAGCACAGGGCAACGCAGAGGAGGGCGGTGGAAGCTTGTCGGGAAGCCGGCATGCCGCCGATACTGCTCGGCCGCCGGGATAATTTCAAACCCGGCCCGCCCCTGGTTGGGCTACGAGGGGTTTGGCTTGAAGGACCTTTCGCGACGGGCAAACAAACTGCGCCGGCGGGTCTATCGGGAGATGCCGGTCGCTTCCGCAAACCGCACCGCCGAGCTCGATTACCGGATGTGCTATGCCGACATGGCGGCAATCCTGGAGAACGCCAGGCTGGGCGTGTCGTCGGCGGGTGCTGCGCTGGCTTTGTGGCGAGCCTATAGCGAGCACGGTCTGCGCGCCTGGTGCTACCAGTTCGGCTTCCCCGAAACCATGACCCAGACCGTCACGATCGTCGACATCGACGGTGTACTGCAGGTTCAGGACGCATTCTTCAACTTGCGCCATGCGTGCGGCCTCTACGAGGTGCTGGAGTCGCTGCGCAACGGAGAAGCGGTGGCCGGCAAACGCGCGGCGCAGGACAGAAAGATATACATCATGGACCCCGCCCGTGAGCCGGGCGGAACGGCGCGGTGGCTTGAAGAACACGCCAATCGCGAACTCGAATCGGAGGACGGCCTGCGCCGGTTTGAGCTGTTTTGGAACCACGAGGCGTTCGTCGCCACACATCCCGCGATCGAACGTGTGTTTCGCGATTCGGCAGCCCGCGGCTATCCCGCAGATCTGCAATTCTTGATGCTGCACCCGGTCGCCGTTTTCGACGGCACGAAATGGCATCGGGATCGCGCGGACATGCCTTTGTTGCGCGGGTACAAGCTGGAATCGCCCGCAGCCGCACTACGCCTCGCGTCGTGCGACCTGGAAACCGAACGCGCGCGCCTCGCAGAAACGACCGCGACCATCGCCCGCCTCGAAGCCGATCTCGTCGAGGCGAAGTCGCAGTCCTCGGCGGCGTCGCGGCGCTTTTCGGCGGAACGCGAAACATGGCTGCAGCAGAAGGCGGCGCTGCAAGCCGGCAACACGGCCCTAAAGGGCGAACTCGCGGAGACGCAGGCTCGGCTGTCTTCAGCCGTCGATCTACGGGCTCAGCGAGACAGTCAAATCGCCCAGTTGCGGGCCGAGATCGAGGATGCCGCCCGCCAATCAGAGCTGCAGCAGGATGCGCTCGACGCGCTCCAGGGACAGCAGCCCGAGTGGGCTGCCGCACGGGAGCGCCTCGAAACCGAAATCCGTGATCTTCGGGCGCAGCTCGAAGCGGGATCGCACGAGAACGAGGAACTGCGCCAGAGTGCCGCGGGGCTGGCCAGGCGCATGGAGGCGGTTGACGAGCAGGCGATCGCGATCAGCCACTATCTTCCCCCGCTGATGGACGAAGTCGGCCGGCTGCGCTACGAGAGGGACGCAATATCTCGCGAGAGGGAACTACTCGCGGCGCAGATCGCGGCTTCACCTCAAGCGCGTCTACGATCTCTTTGGCGCCGGTTCATCAGCCGGCGGGAAGGGGCCACCTGATCAGGCAGGCCACGGGTCCTGCGCGGTGGCCCAGCGGACTGGGAAACGCCGCACCACTACGGTACCGGCCAGCATGTCGTGCAGTGTGCGCTTATGCCGGTTGAACAGAACCAGCAGCAGGATCAGGGAGCAGGTCGCACCGACTGTGATATAAAAGAGCGTAGTCTGTATCAGCGCCTGCAAGAACCCTGGCCGCTCCCCGGTCACCGAACGCAGCTCGACATCGAAGAGCCGCATGCCGACGGTGGCCGACCGCGGACCGCTCAGCAACAAGGTATGATAAGCGAGCGGGATCAATGCGAAGATAAACCACAGCACCGGCCCCAGCAGTCCGAAGCTGAGGAGCCAAAGCACGGCAAAAACGAACCAGCAGAGCACCGCGATCACGCCGATCACACAGAGATCGACGAAGTAGGCCAAGGTCCGGCGCCACAGCACGCCCTGATACGCCTCGGGCACGGCTGCGGGATCGGGCATTCCCCGCTCGTCATAAAGGGTCGAGGCGTAGCCAAAGCTGGCCATAGTCGGCACCATGTGCGGCGGAGACGGCGCAGCATGTAGTGATCATCGCCGCCCGCGGCAAGGCTCGGGATAAGATGGCGCGTTCGCCTTCCGACAGGAGTCTGCCATGCCTGCATACATCATTGCCGAAATCCAAGTGACCGATCCCACCGCCTACGATCAGTATCGGCCGTTGGCGGCTGCCAGCATTGCGCGGTTCGGCGGGCGCTTTGCCGTGCGCGGCGGCAAAGTCGATCTGCTCGAAGGCGAACCCGAGCCGGAGCGGATCGTCGTCATCGAATTTCCGGATGCGGAGACCGCCCGCCGCTGGTACCGCTCCGAGGAATACCAGAAAGCGCTGAAAATCCGGCAATCCGCTTCGCGCGGCCGCGTATTCCTGGTCGAGGGGGCCTAGGCTTCCTCCCCCTCGAACCCGCCGTTCGGCAGCAGGTGGGTCGGGAACCCGGCCGCGACCAATGCCGCGATCAATACCTCGACATGCCGCCGGTTTTGCGTCTCGACGACGACGTCGAGCTCGGCGCGTTTGACCGAGGTATCGTGAAAGAGGCGCTGGTGGTGGACCTCGACGATGTTGCCGGAATGCTTGCCGATCACCCCGGAGAGGCGCGAGAGGGCGCCCGGGATGTCGGGCAATTCCGAGCGCAGCCGGACCAGCCGGCCCTCATGCACCAGACCGCGCATCAGGATCGAAGCGAGCAGACGCGCGTCGATATTGCCGCCGCAGATGACGATGCCGACCCGCCGGCCGCGAAACCGTTCCGGCGCCGCCAGCAGGGCGGCGAGACCGGCTGCGCCGGCCCCCTCGACGACCAATTTCTGCCGCTCGAGCAGAACCTCGATCGCGCCTTCGATCGTCACATCGTCGACCAGCAGGATCTCCGAGACGAGCGCCTTGACGATGCGGCGCGTCAGTCGGCCCGGCTCCTTGACCGCGATGCCCTCGGCGAGGGTTGCGGCTGCGGCCGGCGGCCCGGGATCTTCGCCGCGCATCAACCGGTACATCGACGGATACAAGCGTCGACTGCACGCCGATGATCTCGATGTCCGGTTTGAGCGCCTTGGCGGCGACCGCGATCCCGGAAATCAATCCGCCGCCGCCGATCGGCACGACGATGGTGTCGAGATCCGGCTGGTCGGCCAGGAGTTCGAGCGCGATCGTGCCTTGACCGGCGATGACCGCCGGATCGTCATAGGGATGGACGAGGACGAGCCCCTCGTCGCGCGCGAGCGCGTCGGCGGCCTCGCGGGCGGCGGCGAGGCTGTCGCCGTTGAGCAGGACCTTCGCGCCGTAAGCCTCGGTGCGGTCGATCTTGATGAAGGGCGTGCCCTCGGGCATCACGATCGTCGCCGGGATGCCGAGCCGTCGGGCGTGATAGGCGACCCCCTGGGCGTGGTTGCCGGCCGACATCGCGACCACGCCGGCATGCCGCGCGCTCGCGTCGAGCGTCAGCAGCTTGGCGAGCGCGCCGCGTTCCTTGAACGAGCCGGTGCGATGCAGCGTCTCGAGTTTCAGGTAGATCTCGGCGCCGGCGAGCTCGGAAATTGCCGGCGCCGGTATCACCGGCGTGTGCGCGATCGCACCGTCGATCGCCGCGGCGGCCTGCCGGATCTCCGCGATCGTGACCGGCAGGTCGGTCATCGCACGTCCCGCCGGAGTCCCTCTCCGCCCTCCGCGAGGGTGGTTAGCTTCAGCCCGTTCGCGCATGCAATGTCGGCGGGGGAGGCGGGTGAGGGGCCGAGGCTGTCGCGGCCCCGCCCACCTCACCCTCCCGACCGGCGGTTGGGCCCCTGAAGGGGGAAAGGGCTCTTGTCTGCGGGACATTTGTAGGTTAAATCGTTCATCGCTCGGGAACCAAGACGAGGGTGGAGACTGCTGCGGATCGACCGGGCACGAGCCAGTCGAAATCGCGCCAGCGCCGCAACAAATCGGCGTAATGCGCCGAAAGCGGGTTGCCGGATTGGCCGGGCGTAGCAATCATCCTGGCGTCCTTCGGCGAGGCCAGGTCGGTGATCATGCGCAGCCCGGCGCCGAAACGCTGCTCGAACGGCTTCGCCGTCGTCGCGGATCGTGCTCGGGCCGCGGTTGAGCGTATCGTAGCCCCCGGTGTCGGGATCGTGACCTCGAGCCAGTCCCGCAGGACCGGAATGCGGCTGAATACCGGGTTCGCAAACACGGCGACATGCGCCCGTCCCCATTGCCATTGCGCCATATCGGCGCCGTAGTCGCGGCGCAGCCGGGCGAGCGCCGCTTCGAGGGCTTCGGCGAGCCGCGACCCGCAGGTCTCCTCGCCGGGCCGCTTCGGGTCGTCGCACCAGTCCGGCCGTTCGGTCAACACCGCCTCGCATGACCCGGGGCCGCAAATCCCAGTAATCCGACACCGCCTCGCCAAGCCGGCCGAACAGGATCGAGCGGCTGAACTCGCGCAGCCAAGCGGTGAACAGCAACGGCTCGACCTTGTCCATATCCATGCGAAAATCCCAGTGTCGCAGCCGCTCGACCGCCTCCCGAGTCGCGGCGCTTTGCGCGACGGCACCGGTCATCAGCGGAACCAGGTGCTGGGCCATCAGCGACAACGTATCGGCCTGCATTGCGGCGCTCGACGCCGGTGTCTGCACCGGCGTCGCCGCGAGCAGGGCTTCGATCCGCTCGGCGCGGTTGGGCAGGTCCCAGTCGCGGCTGAGGAAATAGGGATAGCTGTCCGGCACGATCTTGTTGTTGGCGGTGACAAAGTGGCCTGATGCGCGGGTTGACCGCGCTCGGCAGCGCGTCGAACGGGATGAACCCCGTCCAATCATAGTCGCCGGTCCAGCCCGGGGCCGGGAGCCAGCCTTGCCCGTTCCGGCGGATCGGCACCCGGCCCGGCGCGATAAAGCCGATCGTGCCGTCGACATCGGCATAGACGATGTTCTGCGTCGGCCCGACGAAGTGCCGCAACGCCGCCCGGAAGCTCGGCCAATCCGCTGCGCGGTTGACCTCCCAGAGCGCCTCGGCGCTGCGGTCATCGGGGATCGTGAAGGTCGCCGCCAGGGCCAGGACAAATCCTGGCTCGGCCGCGCCCGGCGGCAAGGCGTCGGACAGCACCGGGCCGTGCCGGGTCTCGCGGATCGTAATCTCGACCGGGGCCGCGCCCTTGACGATGATCGTCTCGCGCCGAGATTTGAAAGGCGCGCTCCCTTGCGGCGTCAGATAACGTCCGGGATCGGCGGGATCGACCTGCTCGACAAACAGATCCTCGACATCGGCGGTCGTCGTCGTGAACCCCCAGGCAATGCGTTCGTTGTGGCCGATCACGACCAGCGGGACACCGGCGGCGGTGGCGCCGGTGATCTCGTGCTGCGGTGTCTTCGAGGCGCGCGAGATACCATACCCCGGTGTGCCAAAGGCCAGATGCGGATCGTTCGCGAGGACCGGCTTGCCGCTGGCGCTGTGCCGTCCATCGACGACCCAGTTGTTGGAGGCGTAGTTCGGCCCCACCACCGCGGGCAACGCCTCGTAGCAGATCGTCCAGCGCCAGCCGGCTGTAGATCGGCGCCATATCGGCCAGAGTCGTCGGCGCGCCTTGCGGGTATTCCGGATAAAGAAAGGCGAGGTCCGTCGCCGAGATCGTGCGCGCCATCCGAGCCCGCAGCAATTCCCCCCGATAATTTCCACCGACCTGAAGCGCCATCAGCTTGCCCCAGATCAGACTGTCCGCCGGCCGCCACGGCTCGGGGGTAAAGCCGCAGCAGCAGGAATTCGGGCGGCAACGCACCCCGATGCGATTTGAGAAAGGCGTTGACCCCGGCGGCATAGGCCTCGAGCGCGCGGTTCATCGCCGCCGACAGGAACGGTATTTCCGCTTCGGCGGCACGATAGAGACCCAGCACCCGCATCTGCCGATCGACCGCCAACGCATCGGGTCCAAAGATCTCGGAAAGCCGGCCGGCTCCGTAACGCCGCTGCAGCTCCATCTGGAACAGCCGCTCCTGGGCATGGACAAAACCGAGGCCGAAAGCGATGTCTTCGTCGCTCTGCGCGATGATGTGCGGCACGCCATCGGCGTCCCGCTCGACCCGGATCTCGGCCTTCGGTCCGGCGAGCACGATGCGGCCATCGGTCTGCGGCAGGGCCGAGCGAAGGTACAGATAGAAACCGGCGCCGAGGACGACCAGCAGAAGCGCAAGGAGGCTTGCCCCGACCCTGACCCTGCCCCACCAAGGAAATCGCCAAAGGGGGAGGGAACGGGATGGGGCAGCCACTAGAGGTCGAGTTCGCGCAGGATCGCGTCGCGGTCGGCGTCGAGATCGGGGGCGGGAGAGCGGGTCGGCGGATCGGCGAAACCCGATAGCTTCATCGGATTGCCGGCGAGCTTCAGGGGACCGGCGACCGGGTCGTCGACCGAAACGACCATGTTGCGCGCCGCGGCCTGCGGGTGGGCAATTGCCTGCGCGACATTGTTGATCGCGCCGCACGGGACGCCGGCCGCCTCCAGCACGCCGATCCAGTGCTCGGTGCCGGCGCTTCCGAGCACGCCCTCGATTTCGGCCCGCAACGCCTCCTGGTGCCGGTTGCGCAGGTCGTTGGTCTTGAAGAGCGGGTTCTCGGCGAGGTCGGCCCGCTCGAGAGCATGCGCCAGCTTGACGAAGAGCCCGTCATTGCCGGCCGCGATAATCAGATGTGCCGTCTTCGGTGTGGAACGCCTCGAACGGGGTGATCGAGGGATGACGCGCGCCCATCGGCCCGGGGATCTCGCCGGTCGTCGTGTAGCGCATGATCGCGTTTTCGAGCAGTGCCAGCTGGCAATCGAACAGCGCGACATCGACCTTTGTCGCTTCCCCGGTTCGTTCGCGATGCAACAGAGCGGCATTGAGAGCCATCGCCGTATAGAGGCCGCCGGCGAGGTCGCCGATCGAGGTGCCGATCCGGGTCGGCGGCATTCCGGGGTGACCGGTGATGCTCATGACGCCGCCCAAACCCTGCACGACCATGTCGTAGGCGGGATAATGCGAGTACGGGCCGGTGTGCCCGAAACCCGAGGCGGCGGCATAAATCAGGCGGGGATACCGCGGGTGCAGGCTGTCCCACCCGTAGCCGAGCTTCTCCATCGTGCCGGGGCGGAAGTTCTCGACGAGCGCGTCGGCCTTGTCGAGCAGGCTGCTCGAAGATGTCGCGGCCCTGCGGCGATTTGAGGTCGAGCGCGATCAACTCCTTGCCGCGGTTGACCGAGGCGAAATAGGTCGATTTGCCGTTGTTGAACGGGCCGTAATGGCGCGCGTCGTCGCCTTGCCGGGGCGGCTCGACCTTGATCACCCGCGCCCCCAGTTCGGCCAGGAGCAAGGTGCAGTAGGGGCCCGCCAGGATGCGGGAGAGATCGACGATCGTGATGCCGGAAAGCGGCCCCGACTGAACCATGGCTCGTCACCCTCTTTGCGACGCGAAAGCCGTCAATAGCGTAGAGCGGGTCGGGGTCGCAACCAGGCGCTTGTGCTCGGCTCTCTTGTTGTGACCGACCGCGGGCGGGACTATTCTCGGGGGCTCGCAGCCAGCAACTTCGCCAGCAGGCAAATGGATAATCGATCCGAACACGGCGAGGACGGAGCCGACCAGCGAAGGTCGGCGGCGCTGATCGGATTGATCATCATCCTGGCGCTGGCGATTGCCGGGGTGGTTCTCGTCAGAGAGCTGAGAGAGCGCTCCCGCATCGAAGATTGCCTGATGTCGGGGCGCACGAATTGCGCCCCGATAGAGGTGCCCTTGCGCCGATAGCACCTCTTCGGCAGGGATAACCTGCGGCAAAAAATCCAGGGATAGTGGCCGCGGATGACTTGTATATTTTGTCTATGATAGATGTTGCGCCTCGATAGGTGCTTAGGTTGGGAGGCGCTCGGGATGGTAAGGCGTGCGATCGGAGCAGTCGTAATCCTTTCGCTGGTGGCAGTCGTCGTGCTTTGGCGACTGAACCACGGCACCGAGGTGCCGGCGGCGGCGGCACAGACGCCGGCACCGGGAGTCCCGGTCA
>CAVXLL010000012.1:0-21050 GCA_963762575.1 uncultured Alphaproteobacteria bacterium
GGGATGGATTCGAACCGATCGGTCCCGCGCAGAATTTTCTTTGCCTACCCCGTCAAGACCCCCAATTCACCTCCGCAATATAAACCAGTTCCCTCGCGACAGGGACCGATGGTTCAAATCCATCTCCCTCCAGCGGCGAGTTAGCAACGAACCGTGCCAGAAGGCCCAAATCGCCGTATCGGCCCGCGTGGATCATCGTCGGTGATCCGATGCCGGAAATGGTGATAGCATGAGGTGCTGGTCTTGAATGATGGCTTCCCCTGGCAAGCCACATCACCGCTCGCGATAAGCGAGCTACTGGATGAGCACATGCACGAAATCATGGACGAGAGGGGCCGTCAACATGATGCAAATGTTTGATCGCCGTCACAGTACAAACCGGCGTCCTATAGTCATCAGCTTTCGTGGTGTCGCGACCCAATTGCAGCTCCATGCCAGACAATTGGCAGATGCCGCCTGGGTTTTTTGTCAGCCGGACCTCACCTCTAAACGGCTCTCCATTGCTCCACCGAACCACGATCTCGGCCAATCGCATTCCTCGCTTGAAATCGTCAGGGATTTTTACCTTCGGCGGAGTGATCGTCACCTCCAATTCCGGAGCTGGTTTACGGCGCGCACGGGTTTCGCAGATCAGGCCGGCTGCACCGTTACGCCCGGCCGTGACATCCCCCGGAGGGGTAACCGTCGCGCGTTGCAAGGTACCATACCCGGCTCGCCGGCTCCGGCAGATGCTGCCAGCAATATTCCGGCCAACCCGACAAGTTGTTTCATTCTGAAATCCTTTCCCCAGACTGGCCAATGCAGCACGAAAGCTAGCATGCGCGTTTTTGTGCAACAGGCGTGAGTGATAACATGATCAACATTATGGTTCGCTGCAATCGTGGTCGAGGTCTCTTTTCGGCCTGGGCGGTGGACTTCTCGCGGCGGACGAGGGCATGACGGAGGTACGCAGCTTTCGCTGTCGATTGCCTGAATGAAAAGCATCAAAAGCGCCCACAGCGCTGGTGGGATGTTGTGGATGAGAAGCGGTGCTTGAAAGAGTTGCGGGTATCACCACGCGATCCGCTCCTTTGAATTCCGGATGAGACGCTCAACACGATGAACATCAATTGGGGGGCCTTCAGGTACAAAACCGAATGCGATTGGTTGATTCGAAAGAGAAACGCGGGCATCAAAGCCGCAGTCAATAGATGGGCTCGAGCCACGGATTCGAGAACGGAAACGGTACGTCGGGATACCAAATTCTTGACGGTGCCGCCCTCATGTTTGTGGCACGAGGTATACGCCCAATCGCAGAGCTCCCCCTCGGATCGCCCGCATCGCTCTTCAGTTTGTCCATAGATACGTCACCGTGCAGCGCGGCGATCTGGATAGGAAAACGCGTTGTCTGGCCACCGGCGGTGTACGATCGAGCTATTTCCGAGCCTAAAGGCCGGCAGCGCGAGCATCCGCACCGCAAGCCCGATGGCGAAGGTTGCGTCGCGCCGTAAATGCTCTACGGCGGGCTCCATAGTCGACAGCACTCTCCGCGAGAGGTTTGTCGCGTCATTTAGGTCGCGAAAGTGCGAGAGCGGGTTCCTGAGGTCCATCAGGCGCCGCAGGTCCGTCGCGTCGGGTTCGGAGATCACTTCGCGTTCTTGGCAGCGCCGGAGGGTCTCAGCAAAGGAAATGCGCCTTGGGAGGTCGTCGATTAGCAGGCCGGCATGGAGAAATGACGCCAACAGTGCTCGGCTAGCCCTTGGCAAAGCACAACCGTCGGTGAAATTCCCGTCGTTGAACTCCAGCGGGCTTCCCGCGAACGGTGTGGGTGGTTTCGCCACCGAAGAGCATCGTCCCCGACGATCCGAGTGCGCCCGACAGGTCGACGAGTTGGCGAAAGCGGGCGATCTTCCCCGGGAGATCGTCATGTAAATCAGCCAACAGGTGACGAAACAGGTCGAGATCGCTAATTTCGGACGATCGGTCCGGCTGATCACGCGGTCGGCATGGATGTCGCGCTTGCCTATGTCTGTCTTGTAATCCCCGCGCGGCCAACGGCAATGTTCGCTTCCCAGGGATGGCGCGTCGCGGCCGACTTCGGCCTCGGCGAATTCCAGCCGTACAACCGCGGGTCGCCAAGGTTCCGCTGAGGGTCGTGTGTCACGAACCCGCCGTGGCATAGCCGCCATCAGCGGATGGTGCGGTCCCGGCCACCGAACTGACGGTGATGTCTTTCCGGAACGCTGCTGCTTCATGATCAGGGCGACGGCGTTGCACGAATAGACGGTCCCGAATAGGTTCATCTGTGTCAGAAGTTGAAGACCGCAAGCAGCTTTGCCGGTTCCGTCGTGCTGCTGTTTTTCGCGAGCAGGTGGTGGGTGCTCGGTTCCTCGAACCAACACCTCGCCGCGGCGCAATTGGGAATTTTGAGACCGAGCCGATCAGCCATCGGCGGGACGGGCAATCGACCTCTGATTGCGCCCTCAAATCCGGTCCACGACTGCAGAGACCAGCGTTTCGACTTCCGTCGGCGTGATGTCCAGGCTCGATAGGCCGGGACGGTCGGCGGAAGCGATGTTGTCGCGCTGCATGAGTGCTACCTGATCGCGGGTAAGAGGAGCGCCGGGAGGAGCTCGGCTCCCGAGGCAAGAATTCGCCAAAGGGCGAATGGCACCGTTCCAAGCCTCGGGCTCCACCATCACCATCCGCTCGCGCCGGCTAAGCGTGAGGCGTCCAAGCCCGACAACGCCTGCCTCGGCCATTGCCGCCCCGATCACTGGCAGGGTCTCGACCGCGATCGGGCCGTCGGGATAGGGTAATACGGGCTGTCGAAATAGACGGGATCGACGGGACCGGCACGATGGCGAGCCGCAGCACCGTCACCGCCTCGGCGACGATCCATCATGCGAGTGCCCGCTTGCGCGATAAGGTCTTTGCAATCGCCGCCCATTTATTGGAGTGCGCGACGGCCGATCTCGAATTGCGCGACGGCAGCGTCGGTGTCGTTGGGGTGCCCGGCGCGACAGTCAGCCTCCAGAAGGTGGCACAAGCGGCGCGGCCCGGTTGGGAGAATCCCCACCCAGAAGGGGTCGAAGCCGGCCTCGAGGAGACCCACTACTGGCAACCGCCGACGGTCACATGGAGCTATGCCGTACACGTCGCGATCGTCGAGGTCGACCGCGAGATCGGCCGGGTCGGCATCAACAAGTATGCGGTCGCCCATGATTGTGGCGTGGTCGTAACCCGATGCTGGTCGAGGGCCAGATCTCGGCGGCGCCGCGCAGGGGCTCGGCGGCGTCCTCTGCGAAGCGATCGTCTAACGATACGAACGGGCAATTGCTCTCGGGCTCGTTGATGGACTACGCGCTGCCGACCGCCAGCGACATCCCGGCGATGCAAATCGTTCACCAGCACTCGCCGTCGCCGCTGAACCCCCTCGGCGTCAAAGGAGTTGGCGAAGGCGGCGCTGTCGCCGCGCCGGCTGCGATCGCCAACGCCGTCTGCGACGCCTTGGCCCCGTTCGGCGTCGAAGTGAGAATGCGACGCCGATCAAGCCGGAACAGCTCGTGCGCGCAAAGCGGCCACGCTGATATTGCGAGATCAAGGTCGAATACGTGGCAGTCTCGAAAAAGCTCGGTCATTCGTCCTTGGGACCGAGAGATCAAATCTCCTATCCACGGTGCCGCGACACATGGCCAAAAAACGGTAGGCTATTAGTCTCTAACGACCTGACTCTTGAGACTTCCTGCACAGATTTTTCGTTCATGCGAGCGCCGGATGATCACGGTCTGAGTAACACGGCAGAGCGCTGCAGTAGCGGCGCGGCCGATGCGGGTGAGGTAGTAGCGATAGGTTCCGGCGATCCGCTTGATTACGCCGAGGTCGCGGAGCCGGCGAAGCTGGCGTGAGAGGCGATCTGGAGAGAGTTGGTCGAGCAGCGGGAACAGGTCGGCGCGGCGGATGCCGGCGATATTGACCCGCGGGTTTTGTAGGGCGTGCAGCAAGGCATTATCGACCGGGTCAAAGAAGTTGATTCCCTTGAGGGTCTTCTGCTCGACGGTGCGCGGCTTGGTGAGGCGGTCGAGGGCACGGACACCGGCCGAGAAGTCGTCGAGCGCTGCGAGGTGCGCCAGATACGGCGGTTGCAGCCGAACATGATCTCACGCAGGTCGATCAGGCTGTAGATGGTCTTCTTGACGGGGGCGAGGACCCGCGTCGGCGGCCCCTGCCGATGTTCCACCTTGCGGTGGTGCTTGAAGAAGGAGACGTCGTTGATTGTCGTCTCGATGCGGAGCACGCAGCCATACTTGTCGTACATCTTGATCGAGGAACTGGCGAACCGGTGTTTGATGCAGGTCCCCTCGATGCGAGTGGAAAACTGAGAACCGATCTCCTGGGCCAGTTGCGGGCTGATCTGACGGCCGAGAAACTGGCGATCTGCTCCGCCCTGACGCTCAGCACCGACTCGCGGGCGAGATGTTCGTAGAGCGGCCTGAGCGTCCCGACTGAGCGGAACACCAGGTCGGTTGCGTACTCGACCTGCATCAGGCTCCAGTGGTAGGAATGCCGGAATACGTCGAGCACCGGGCAGCACTGCGCGGCATAGCGGTCAAGTACCAGGTGCAGCCGGTCGGGCGACAACCGGTCGGCCAGATCCTAGCGACGTTGCCAGTCATCGATACGAATGAAGGCATTGTCGGCGGCGGTGAAGCCGATGCCTTGTGCCATCAGTTGACGCGCCAGCCAGCTGTGACCGTTGCAGTAGAATTGCAGGCGAAACGGTGCCCATGTCGGCACCCGCAGATAAACCAGGCCAAGCTCGGCATCGATGAAATAGAAATAGTAGTGTAGGCACTTGCCTCTGTCCGGCCGCACGAAGGTCTTGTGCGTCTGCTTGTCGTGCCACGGCTGGTAGGCGCCGCACGCCTCCATCGCCGAGATGACATGCACCAGGCCGGGGTGTTCGCCACGTCGTTTCAGCACCTCCGCCACGACTGCTTCCTTGCGGATGTGGCTCTTAGCGATGTGCTCGATCGTGATCCCCGCCTGCGCTGCCAGCGATGCCGCCCGCTCGCGCACGCGGTCGCGCAGCGTCGAGGCAAACCGCGGGTAATCGAAGATGCGAACCCCGATCGCGTAGAGAAATTTCGTCATGCCCGCCGCGTAGCACACCGTGGGAAGCGTCCCGGTCACCACCACCCGGTCGTAACAGGACAGCACGCCGGCGATCCGATCGTCATAGCGCTCCGCGAGCGATCCCGTCATCTGGCTCTCGACAGCTTTGCCACCGGCGGACGATGCTATCCCCTCTTTGGTTCCGGCTCTGCCGGCTTAGGGTCGTGGCCCGGACACGGAGGGAGCCGACCCGTGGAGCCGATCAGCGCAATCGCGCTCAGCCTCGCGCTCGGGGCAGGAGCACTCGCAGGCAAGGAAGTGGTCAGCGCCGTGGTCAAGGACGCCTATACGGCTCTGAAAGACCTGATCAAGAAGCGGTACCCGAAGGTCTCGGTTGATCAGCTTGAGGAGGCCCCAGAGTTGAAAAACCGGCGGGCGGTAGTCAGGAGGATCTGACTGTTTCCAGCGCCGGACAAGATGCGGAGTTGGTCGCGGCGGCGCGAACCCTGATCGAGCTGATCCAGCAGCACTCCCCCGCTGCTGCGTCAGTCGTCGGCGTTGACCTCAAGGACGTCGCGGCTGCCAACCTGCGTCTCGCTGATATCACCGCATCCGGAACGGGAGTGAAGGTGGAGCACGGCACTTTCACTGGCGACATCGATATTCGTGGCGTGCGCGCGGGCGTGCCGCCACGCGAGCTGCCCGAGAAGGCATAGGGTGCCAGGCACTGGCGTAATTCTACAAGACGTCGACGTCGAAGGCGACCTCACCATCTCCGGCGTCACGGTCGGCTTCACCGCGGAGCAGGTGCGGGCTCTGATCGAAGCCGCGACGAAAGGGGCAGACGAGAGGGTCGCCGAGGCAAGTCGCCGGCTTGGCGTGACACAGGGCGCCATGCGAATGATGCTGGCCACCGTCGGCGAAGCGGACGTCCCAGACGATCTGGTCGAGAAGCTAGCCAAGGTTTTCGAGCAGACCCGCAAGGCCACCGCGGCCATCGCTGCCTTGCGGCTGGATAACCCGGTCGCGCAGGAGCATGTGACGAAGGCGTCGGAGGCGGCGGCCTCGGGTGATCGCGATGAAGCGCGGCGTCATCTTCAGGCGGCGCGGGCAGCAGCGGAAGGCGCGGCCCAGGAGGCGCAGCGGCTCGCCCAGGAAGCGGAAGCGACAGCCGCGCAACAGATGCTCCAAGCCGCACGGGCCGTGGTAGCCGAGGCGGAGCTGGCCCTGACGGCACTGGGCTATCTGGAGGCGGCACGGCTGTTTGGGGAGGCCGCTTCACTGGTGGCGGACGGAGAGCCGAGCGAGAAAGGCGTTCTGCTCGGGCGACAAGCCAACGCACTACGACGTCAAGGTGAGGAGCGCGGTGACAATGCGGCATTGCGGCAGGCCATCAAGGTCTATGGCCACGCGCTCGGATTGCAGCCGCGCGTGCGTGCGCCGCTCCTATGGGCGACGGCGCAGAACAACCTCGGCACCGCACTCTGGATGCTCGCGGAGCGGGAGAGCGGGACGGCGCGGCTGGAAGAGGCGGTGGCGGCCTACCGTGCAGCGCTGGAGGAGTTCACCCGCAAGCGCCTGCCGCTCCGGTGGGCGGCGACGCAGAGCAACCTTGGCCTCGCGCTCCAGACACTCGGGGAGCGGGAGAGCGGGACGGCGTGGCTGGAAGAGGCGGTGGCGGCCTACCGCGCGGCACTGGAGGAATGGACCCGCGAACGCGCGCCGCTCGAGTGGGCGACGGCACAGAACAACACCGGCCTCGCGCTCCAGACACTCGGGGAGCGGGAGAGCGGGACGGCGCGGCTGGAAGAGGCGGTGGCGGCCTACCGCGCGGCACTGGAGGAATGGACCCGCGAACGCGCGCCGCTCGACTGGGCGAGGGCGCAGAACAATCTCGGCATCGCGCTTAAGACGCTTGGGGAGCGGGAGAGCGGGACGGCGCATCTAGAAGAGGCGGTGTCAGCCTACCGTGCAGCGCTGGAGGAATGGACTCGCGAACGCGCGCCGCTCGACTGGGCGAGGGCGCAGAACAATCTCGGCAGCGCGCTCGCGAGGCTTGGCGAGCGAGAGAGCGGGACGGCGCGTCTGGAGGCGGCAGTGACAGCCTTCCGTGCGGCGCTGGTGGAGTTTACCCGCGAGCGCGTGCCGCTCCAGTGGGCGATGACACAGAATAATCTCGGCGCCGCACTCCAAGCGCTCGGGGACCGGGAGAGCGGGACGGCGCGTCTGGAAGAGGCGGTGTCAGCCCACCGCGCGGCACTGAAGGAATGGACCCGCGAACGCGCGCCGCTCCAATGGGCGATGACGCAGAACAACCTCGGCATCACGCTTGCAACGCTCGGAGGACGGGAGAGCGGGAGGAGGCGTCTGGAAGAGGCGGTGGCGGCCTACCGTGCAGTATTGAAAGAGTGGACCCGCGAGCGTGTGCCGCTCCAGTGGGCCGCAACGCAGACCAACCTCGGCGCCGCGCTCTGGATGCTCGGGGAACGGGAGAGCGGGACGAGGCGTCTAGAAGAGGCGGTGGCGGCCTACCGTGCAGCGTTGCAAGAGCGGACCCGCGAACGTGTGCCGCTCGACTGGGCGATGACGCAGAACAACCTCGGGACCGCACTCCGGACGCTGGGGGACCGGAGAGCGGGAGGAGGCGTCTGGAAGAGGCGGTGGCGGCCTACTGTGCAGCGCTGCAGGAGTTCACCCGCGAGCGCGTGCCGCTCCAATGGGCGATGACGCAGAACAACGTCGGCACCGCACTCCGGATGCTCGGAGAGCGAGAGAGCGGGACGGCGCGGCTGGAGGAGGCCGTGGCGGCGCACCGCGCGGCGCTGCAGGAGAGGACCCGAGAGCGCGTGCCGCTCCAGTGGGCGGCGACGCAATACAATCTCGGTGCCGCGCTCGCAACGCTCGGGGGACGGGAGAGCGGCACCGCGCGGCTACAAGAGGCGGTAGCAGCCTTCGAAGAATGCTTAATGCTCGCCGTGTCCATCTGGCCACCTGAGCTGGTCAGCGAAGTGCGCACCCGCAAGGACGAGATGCGCGCCGAAATCAGGCGGCGAACGGCAAAATAGCCTGTTGGTGCAGAAGTCAAGCAGACCGTGTGGAAACGCGGTTTTCAGGCTCGCGTGGCACCAGATAGACCCATGAGCCGGCGAAGGGTCTTCAATGTGGTGCTGAACGGCATTGTCAACTTAGACGCCCATGGTATGCTTGTTGTGTCGGTGGCGCGGCGGCTCGGGTCGGAAGGTCCTTTGCTCGCCTATCGTGCTGCCCCGCTCTAACCGAGAGGGCCGCAAAAAGGCGCCCTGGGTCCGCTAAGTTGACAATGCCCTCGTACCGCATACCGCGGCTCCTGGTATTGGCTGCGGGATACGGCCCGCGCTCAGCTCGCGCGGCGCGACGATCAGCCACTGCGCCCAGATATTGAAACCTTGCCCATGGCGGGCCGTCCTCGAGCCGCAACGCTGGCCCCTATGTGCTAGGAACGCTCCTGGGCCGTCAATCCCCGGCCCAGTTCTCGACCCCGCTCCACGCTGGCGGGCGCTGATCGCTCGCTCTCCCCTTGCCGTGACGGAACAGCCGGCCAATGGCATCGGCCAGGAACAGGATGATCATGGGGCTAACCGAAGCCGATGCCACAATGACCCAGGACTGCATTGAACCCGTTGGTAGACTGTCCATCGCCTGACTCCCGTCTGCCGCTTGCCTGGCACGATCAGCGGATCGCGCTCGGCTTTGCCTGAGCCCGTCCGAATTCAAGATCTACCGCACGTTAACCCGGACGAAGGCCTGACTGTGTCGGGACCAGCTTGGCATTCTCACAACCCCATCAGCGGCGCCGCGGTACTGGAATATGGCCCGACAGAGACATTGCCGCCGGTTGGCGCGTTATCGAAACACCCTGTGCGTCTCTGCCGACCCGGTCGCCAAGCCAGCCGCGCACACCCGCGCGGAAAGCGGGGTTCTCGACGATCGAAAGCGGATGTGGGAGAGAGACCGACTCTCTGCTGGAGCAAAGCGGATTCGAACTCTGGGTGCCGTCCGGAGTGTGGTTGGAATTAAAGGTGGCGTAGTCTCCGGGTGCTGAAAACCCAACGATGCCGGCGTTGTGCGCCGGTGGAGACCACGCCATGCCCGACAATAGCACGAAGTCGCCGGTTCTGGGTTCAGAAGCCGAGACGGCGGTCCATCTTCTCGACGATTGGTTTGATCCGATCGAGGCCGGTTTGCGCGACCGGGTGCGCGAACTGATCCAGACGATGATCGAGAGTGAGCTCGAGGCAGTGCTCTCACGCCCGCGCTATGCTCGCCAGCCCGAGGCGGATCCCGAGAATGATGGCGCGGGCAGTGTCACTGGCCACCGGCACGGTCACCGATCGCGCTCGCTGCTGGGGACCTTTGGCCGGGTGGAAATCGCGGTACCGCGGGCCAGGCTCGACACCGCGGAGGGCAAGACGACGGAATGGAAGAGCACGGCGCTGCGGGCTTACCAGCGGCGAACCAGGCAGGCCAATTCGCTGATCGTGGGCGCCTATCTTTCGGGCACCAACACGCGTCGGGTGCGCCGGGCGCTCGCCGCCGTCTTTGGCGGGGCGGTCAGCAAGGACACGGTGAGCCGGGTGTGGCGGAAGGTGAAAAGCGATTGGGATGCCTGGAATGGCCGCTCGCTGGCCGAGGAACCGATCGTCCGCTTGATCCTCGATGGCACGGTGGTGCGGGTCCGGCTCGACCGCAAGGCGACCTCGATCGTGCTGCTGGTCGTGCTCGGCGTGCGTGAGGATGGCCAGAAGGTGCTGTTGGCCGTCAAGAACATGGGCGGCGAAACCAGCGAGGCTTGGCGCGCCGTGCTCGACGACCTTGGCAAGCGCGGGCTGCGCCGGCCAGAGTTCCTGATGGTCGACGGCGGAACCGGGCTGGAGCAGGCGCTGGCCGCGCTGTGGGGCGATGTGCCAACCCAGCGCTGCACCGTCCACAAGCACCGCAACCTACTGGCCCACGCGCCCCAGCGGCTGCACGACGAGGTCTCAGCCGACTACAACGACATGATCTACGCCACCTCGGCCGCCGAGATCGAGGAGCGCCGCCGCACCTTCCTGCGCAAATGGCGGCTCAAATGCAAGGCGGTAGCCGACAGCCTCGAGGAAGCCGGTGATCGGCTCTTCACCTTCACCCGGCTGCCGCCCAGCCAATGGAAGAGCGCTCGCACCACCAACGCGATCGAACGGCTCCACGAGGAGTTCAAGCGCCGGATCAAGACCCAGACGGTGCTGCCCTCGGCCGAGACCGCAGCCATGTTGTTCTGGGCACTGCTCGCCTCGGGTCAGATCACCATGCGCAAAGTCGACGGATGGCACACGCTCACCCAGAAACTCGCCGATAAGCCGATTGACCTTGCTGCCTGACCCAGTATCCTCACCCTACTGGAGACCGCGCCAATCAAATTCCAACACAAATCGCGACGGCACCGAACTCTGGGTCCCACCCGCGTGCGACGCCCCCGGCAGCCACAAGGTTCGTTGCTAACTCCGCGCTGGAGGGAGATGGATTCGAACTATCGGTCCCGCGATGAACGGGAGAGGCGTGCTGAGCCGCCCGATGCATTTCCGTACGCGACAATTTCCGGCTGTCATCGAGAACGCCTATCGCACGAAACCGCTCGGGTCGCTTAGAACCGCTCGAAAACGGGGGGATGGTCCGGGCGGGATGCTTACCGACATCCGCGACGCCGGCAAATCCGGGTATCGAGGATATCGCCGCGCCACGGCGCCGCCAAGCCGGCTATTCCGACGGCGAACGTATCGGCGATAAACGCCATTGCCGCTGAACGTGCAGCGGCGAGCACACCGTGTGCGCCGACCCGCTCGAGGATTTGTCGAACATCGACGTGGCCCATGATGTGCGCGGGCTTCCGCGTCCGTGTGATCCCGCTCGATAGCGATATCCGGTAGCACCCGCGTGAAGGCTGAGCCATAGTCCGCACAGTAAAACCCGCTTCAAGAAAATTGAAGAGACCCATGGCGGCAACAATCTCAGATTCCACGACGACCGAGACAGCATTAGAGAGCACGACGATGGTGCGGGTCACTCGCCGGCTTCTGCCGATGCTGATGCTCTGCTACTTCGTTGCTTATCTCGACCGGGTTAATATCGGGTTCGCCGGGCTGACGATGAATAGGGATCTCGGTTTCTCTGCCGCGGTCTTCGGCTTTGGCGGTGGAATTTTCTTTCTCGGCTACTTCCTTTTCGAGGTGCCGAGCAATGTGATCCTCGAGAAGGTCGGGGCACGGACCTGGATCGCCCGGATACTCGTCACCTGGGGGATCATTTCCGGCCTGACGGCTTTGGTAGTCGGCCCGTATTCGTTCTTCACGATTCGGTTCTTACTCGGGCTGGCGGAGGCTGGGTTTTTCCCCGGGATCATCCTTTACCTGACCTGGTGGTTCCCCTCGTTCTACCGGTCGCGGATCACCGCTGTGTTCATGGCCGCGATCCCGATTTCCAACATTATTGGGTCGGTCGTATCCGGAGCGATATTAAACCTCCATGGTTGGCTTAACCTTGCCGGGTGGCAGTGGTTGTTCATCCTGGAAGCCGCTCCGGCTGTCGTGCTTGGGGTCCTCTTTTATCTATTTATGACCGACCGCCCGGAACACGCGCAATGGCTTGAGCCGGAGCAACGCCGCTGGCTGATCGAGCGGCTCGCAGCGGAGCGCGCCCAGCGCGAGGCGATCCGCCATTACAGCCTTGGCGAGGCATTGCGCAACCGCCGGGTGCTGCTCCTGAGTTTAGTCTACTTCGGCGGCACCTATGCCGGCTACGGCATCGTCCTGTTCCAGCCACAGATCGTGCGCAAGCTCGCCGAAGGTTACGGCACGATCGGACTGATCAATGCCATCCCCTATGTCTGCGCCAGCACGCCGTAGCGCCCCTTTGCCTCGAACGCATAGAGCCTGCGGTCATTCGGGCTCGACATGCGCGGCTGGAACCTGATGCCGAGCAGATACATGATCGCAAACACGTGATCGCTGAGGCCGCCGCCGTCCGTGTGATGGGCCAGGATGTCGATCGCACTGTCGTGGTTCACGAGCCCGTCGAGGACATGGATCGCTTCGCCGGAGGTGCCGGTGATGACCTTTACATGGAAGGGCGCATAGCGATCCGAGATGTGCGTGTAGAGCTTGATGATCGGGTCGCGGCCATAGCGGGCATTCACGGTGCCGCCGGTCTCGCCTTCGCCGCCGAGGTAGAAGTGCTGCCCGTCCGACGAGGAGACCTGACCGGTGCCGAACCATGCGGCGGCGGGCTCGCGATGCAAGGCTTCGACCACGCGCGCGAGGGCACCACGGTACGTCTCCTCGCGCATGTGCCAGATGCTGATCGTGGTCAGCGTGCGGCGCGACGCAGCCTTGCAGACCTCGGACATGCGGCCGAGCCCGATGTTGGTGGCCTCGGCGATCAGCGCGGCCAGGAAGGCGCGCCGTTCGGGATGCGGGCGTCCCGTCTGCACGTGGCCGAACATTTCGGCGAAGCCCGTCCATCGGTCGACTTCCTCAAGGAGATCGGTGATTCGCACGCGCGGCAGCAGTCCATACAGCCGACGGGCGAGCACACGTGCCTCTGGATCATCTTTGGCCTCCGGCTTCGGCAGCGACAGCCGATCGCGATCGAGGATCGCACCGGCGCATTGACCGGCCGCCAGCTTCTTCGCCATCTCCAAAAGTCGCCGGTCGAGTAACGCCGTGCGGTCGTCGAGATAGGCGGCGGCAGTCAGAGTAGGACTGGGTGGCAACCGCGCCGGCACAAGCGCGGTGCTCGTCGACGGCGACAGGTACGCTTCGATAGAGCGATGCAGCTTCGATCCCGTGACCCACACGTCGCCGGTGCGCAGGGCCGTGCCGAGAGCGAAGTAAACGGCCAGCTCGTAATACTGGCGATCGATGCCACCATCCTTGAACACGTGCGGTCGCCAGGACCGCTCGACGATGGTCTCTGGCACTTTGTCTGGCAGCGGCTTGCGCGTGTCGTCGCACAGCCCCTTGATGATGGCGAGAGCGTCGAGTAGAGGCGCGGCCGACGCTCTGCTCTGAAAGGTGACGGCGTTGAGAAGTCGAGGCCCGATTGCCTTGAACACGAAATGCTCCCGCCTCAGCTCCGACAGCACATCAACCATGCCGGTTCGGGATGACCGCCGGAGAAGTTGAGTGTCGGCAGACAAGGCCTCCCAGGTGGTGACGGCGGCTATCGCCGCCTCGATGCTCTCGTCGCGCTCGTGCGCCTTCAGAATGGCGTCGAGCACATTTGCGACACGGGCCAGCCGCTGCTTGGCGTCATCTGCCTGCTCGATGAGAGCTTCATCGACGCGCTTCTTCGCCTTGTTGTAGGCGCGGCCGATCAATCCCTCGAATAACGTCAGCGCGGCATCGATGAGGCTTGCCTCCATATCCCGCAGGGTTGCGATCATGATGGCAGTGCGCGGTTGGACGCCCATCTGCTGGAAGGCTTGCGCGGTGAAGCGCAGCCCCTCACGTACCATCTGCTGGACGCGGGCGCCGATATCGGATGGCAGCTCGAGCCCGCCGACGCCAATCCCGCGCACTTTGTCTAGCTTGTCCATGATCTCGAGGAAGCCGCGCCTGCTGATCTTCGTGTCTGTCTCGCGCAGCCAGCTCAGTTCGCTCTGCTGCCGGTGCGCCTTCTCGGTAAGAAGCGCATCCATACGCGTGCGGGCCTCTGCCGGAACTCTTTCGCAGATCAGACGGACGGCAGTCTTGTCGGCAGCGTGCATGGCTTCGGCGGCCATGCGCTCGGCGACGCTGATGCCGGGAATGATGATGCGTCGCCGACGCATCTCCTCTGCGAGTGCAACGAGCACGGCATGACCGTCCGTGGTTTTCAGCGCAATCGGAGCCAGCCACTGCTTCAGTTCGGCCTTGCTGGCATCGGCCAGATCCGAGAAGCCGAAGCGCTTTCGCAATGCGGCGAGATGCTCGTATCGGGTTTGCGGCCGGCGGGCAAATCCGCCGATCGCATCCGGCGACACTCCGATCTGCTCGGCGATGAATGCCAGCAGATGCATCGGCATGATCTCGCCGTGCCGCAAAACGCGACCGGGATACCGGAGCACACAGAGCTGGAGGGCGAAGGCAAGCCGTGTCTCCGGCGTCCGGTAACCGCTGATGATCTCGATATCCTCGGCAACGAGGCTGTAATGGCGGACGAACGCCTCCTCGGTGTCCGGCAGCAGAAGCAGCGCGTCCCGCTGCGCTTGTGTCAGCGACAATCGTGCCGGCATGGTCGACCCCGCGGTTCGGCTCGAAGGTCGTCATGTAATCATTTGACACGACCGTTTGCCATCCTTAGTTTAAGTGATGGGTTGTATGATTAATTTGTCGACCTTCAATGTGGCGAGGGCGGTCGTCATAAAATCGAGCGTATAAGTGACATGAGGGGACCGTGCTGATCGGCTACATGCGCGTATCAAAGGCGGACGGGTCGCAGGTGCTCGATCTGCAACGCGACGCGTTGATCGCGGCCGCGTCGAGCGGTCTCATCTCTATGAGGATCAGGCGTCTGGCAGAAAGATGATCGGGCCGGTCTGGAGGCCTGCCTCAAGGCGCTGCGCGAGGGTGATACTCTCATCGTCTGGAACTCATCGCCTCGGCCGCAACCTCCGTCACCTCGTCAACACCATCCATGATCTGATGGAACACAGGATTTGCTTTCGCGTCCTGACCGGCAAGGTGCCAATATCGACACCACGACCGCCAGCGGACGGCTGGTGTTCGGGATTTTCGCGGCGCTTGCCGAGTTCGAGCGCGAGCTGATCCGCGAGAGAACGATTGCGGGGCTCTCTTCGGCTCGTGCCCGTGGTCGCAACGGCGGCCGTCCCTACACGATGACGCCGGCCAAGCTCCGCCTGGCGCAGGCAGCAATGGCCAAGCGTGACACCAAGGTCAGCGACCTGTGCACGGAGCTGGGCGTCACGCGCCAGACGCTCTACCGCTTCGTTGGTCCCAAGGGGAGTTGCGAGCTGACGCCACGAAACTGCTCAACCGCAAGGCGCAGAACGTCAGCTCATGAATGAGCACGGAACTAACAATCGATTTCTGACCAGTCGACAGACTTCGTCTACTTGATTCAAAGCTGTCCTCCGCTGTCCTCGATCTGATTGGCTCAGAAGGTGGATTCCGGTCCTCTTGATTTGGCTGCCTGTGATGTCCATATGGCTCAAGGTGATCGAGTGCTTGTCGGTGCGGCTGTCTGGGCCGTCCATCCGGGGGATCCTGGTTTCCGAAAAGGGTGCGCCATCACAACATTCTCGAAGACCCTGACCTTCGTCGCAGGCCTGTTGTGCCTGGAGAAGCGGGTCAGCTATCGGCGGCTGCGCAAGGAATTCGGGCTCGACGACGAGACGCTCGAGGATGTCCGTCACGAGCTGATCGTCAAGCGCCTGGCGGTCGACGAGGGCGGACAAGGGCTTGCCTTCGTCGGCGCGGCCCTCTTCGAGACCGGCGACGCCCCGCCTCCGGCATTTGCACCGGTCGCCGCGCCGATCACCCTGCCGCCGGTTTCGTCCGCGCCTGTCGCGCCTGCCGCGATCGCCGCGGCACCGGAGGCCGAGCGCCGCCAGCTGACCGTGATGTTTTGCGACCTGGTCGGATCGACCGCACTCTCGACCGGGATGGACCCCGAAGATTTGCGCGATGTCATCACGTCGTTTCAGAGCCGGTGCAGTGCCGCGATCCGGCGCTACGACGGCTTTGTCGCCAAGTACATGGGCGACGGCATCCTGGTCTATTTCGGCTACCCGCGCGCCCATGAGGACGAGGCCGAGCGATCGGTGCGGGCGGGTCTCGATATCGTCGATGCGATGGCGGAGCTGAATGCCGCGATCCGCCGGCCGCCCGGGGTCGAGCTCGCGGTGCGGATCGGCATCGCCACCGGACCGGTGATCGTCGGCGACCAGATCGGCGAAGGAACGGCGTCGGAAACCGCGGTCGTCGGCGAGACGCCGAACCTGGCGGCGCGTCTGCAGGCATTGGCGCAGCCGAACCAGATCGTCGTCAGCGCGGCCACGCGCGCGATGCTCGGCGATCACTTCGACCTCGAGGATCTGGGGGCCTATGAGCTGAAGGGGTTCGCCGAGCCGGTGCCGGCCTGGCGCGTGTTGTCGGCGCGGGATGTCGAGAGCCGGTTTGCCGCAACCCGGACCGGGAGCTCGGCGCCCCTCGTCGGACGCCAGGAGGAGATGGGGCTGCTATTGCGGGCCTGGGACGGCAGTAGCCACGGCCGCGGCCAGGTCGTGCTGATCCAGGGGGAAGCCGGGCTCGGCAAGTCCCGCCTGGTGGAAGGATTGCGGGAGGCGACCGGCAAGGACCACATTTGGGTGGCGATCCGCTGCTCGCCGTTTCACACGGCGAGCGCATTTCATCCGATCATCGAACATTTGAAGCGCGTGTTCGGCTGGCAGCCGGAGGATACCGCGCCGCAGCACCTGGCGAAGCTCGAAGCCGGGCTCGGCGGCTTCAAGACCCTGCCCCTCTCCGAGAGCGTGCGGTTGTTCGCCGACCTGATGTCCGTGCCATTGCCCGAGGACCGCTATCCGCGCCTTGCGATGACGGCGCAGCAGCAGCGCGATGCGACCCTCGATGCGATCGTTGCCTGGCTGATCGAGACTGGCCGAGGGCACCCCGGTGCTGATGGCGTGGGAGGATTTGCACTGGGCCGATCCGACGACATTGGAAACCTTGGGCATGCTGATCGAGCAGGCGCCGACCGCGGCGATGCTGGTCGTCGCGACCTATCGGCCGGAATTGACGCCGCCCTGGCCGCAACGCTCGCACATGACGCCGATCACGCTCAACCGCCTGGAGCGGCCGGAGGTCGAGACGATGGTCGGTCATCTGGCCGGCGGCCGGCCGCTGCCCGGCGAGGTGGTCGATCATATCGTCGCCAAGGCCGACGGCGTGCCGCTCTATGTCGAGGAGCTGACCAAGGCCATCCTCGGTTCGGGGGTGCTCGAGGCCCGCGGCGACATCTACGTGCTCACGGGCGCGCTGGCGCAATTGCACATCCCGGAGACATTGCAGGATTCGCTGATGGCGCGGCTCGACCGGGCGCCGCGGCTGCGTGAGGTGGCGCAATTGGGCTCGGTGCTGGGCCGCGAGTTCGCCTATGACATGATCAGCGCGCTGGCCGGGATCGAGGAACAGATGCTGCAGAGCGGTCTCGGTCAGCTGGTGGTCGACGAGCTGCTCTACCAGCGCGGCCGCCCGCCGCGGTCGCGCTACCTGTTCAAGCATGCGCTGATCCAGGATGCGGCTTACCAATCGCTGCTGAAGCGCACCCGCCAGCAATATCACCAGCAGGTGGCAAAGCTGCTGGAGGATCGCTTTCCCGAGGTGGCGAGCACGCAGCCGGAGCTGGTGGCGCATCACTACACCGAAGCGAACTGTCCGGCGCAGGCGATCGCGTACTGGCTCAAAGCCGGCGCGGCCGCGGCGAGCAGGTCGCGAACCTCGAAGCGATCGACCAATTTCGCCGAGGCTTGGAACTGGTCGAAGCGCTACCGGATGCGCGCGAGCGGGCCGAGCGTGAGCTGGAACTGCAAATGGCGCTTGGCCCCGCCCTGTTCGCGACCAAGAGCTGCAGCCACCCCGACATCGGCCGAGCCTATGCGCGGGCATGGGAGCTCTGTCGGCAACTCGAGGATCACTCCCGGGAGTTCACGGCGCTCCGCGGCCTGCATGCTCCACCATCTGAACCTGCCCGAGATGGAGAAGGCGCAGCATTTTGCCGAGGAGGCGTTGCGTGTCGCCGAACGGCTTGACGATGCGGCCCGTCTCGTCGGGGGGCACATGGCGCTCGGCGTGACGCTGTTCTTCCAGGGGAAGCTCGAGCCGGCGCTTGCGCACTTTCGGCGGGGCTTCGAGCTGTTCGATCCGAACATGCAGTTCCCGAATTGGCCGGGTTCCCACCCCGGCGTGCAATGCCAGTTCTGGCCGACGCTGATCTCCTGGATGCTCGGTTACCCGGATCGGTCCCTCGATGAGCTGAGGGCAGCGGTAAGAAGCGCCGAGACGCTCGGGCACCCCTTCACCCTCGCCCAAACACTGTGTTGGGCCGCGCTCGTTCACATCTTTCGCCACGAGCCATCGGCGGTCGCCGACTATGCCGGACGGGCTTTGAGGATCTGCGAGGAGCAGCACATCGCGCAGTATCACGCGTATGCCCTTTGTGTGAACGGATGGGCGCTCGGCGTCTCCGGCGAAAGCGAGAAGGGACTGGCCCAAATTGGCCAAGGGGTGGACAGCTACGGTCGGGGGGAGCCAACATATGCTGCTGGCGTTGCAGGCCGATGCGCAATTGGCGATCGGCAAGCCCGAAGCGGCGCTTGCATCGGTCGCCGCCGGGCTGAAGGTGGTCGAAAAGACGTGGGGAGCGCCGCTTGAAGCGGAGCTCTATCGGCTCAGGGGCGAGGCATTGCTCGCCGGCGCCGGGACGGCGAGCGAGGCCGAGACGGCCATCGCAGCAAGGCATCGACATCGCGCGCCGGCAGAACGCGAAGTCCTGGGAATTGCGCGGTGCTACGAGCCTCGCCCGCCTGCGCCGCCAGCAGGGCCGGCCGCAAGAGGCGGTCGCCCTGCTCGCCCCGATCTCGCCTGGTTCACCGAAGGCTTCGACACCGCCGACCTGAAAGAGGCGAAGGCGCTGCTCGACAAATTGACTGAGCCGGCGATTGCCGCGGAGGGGTGAGTAAGCGCAAATCAGCGGCTCTGCAGGCATATTCCACGGCGACCCTGCATTATCGCGACTGTAATGGGCTCTTTACGTGTAGAAGTTCAGCGCGAAGGAACGGCTCTTAAGGGGTCGACACCGGCTGTTCGCTCACAGACCAGCGAACGGCAGCTCTTGGCACTTCCGGCGGTGTCAGACGGCAGCCTTGCAAGGGCAGCCTTAGAGGCACAGCAGACACCCACTAGTCTTGCACGTTCATGCTTCGTCCAGGATGTCGGATATCTGTGTCCCAATAATGCACTGGTGCCAGTCCGAACACACCCGACAGAACTGCAACTCACTCGTGCATTTGGAGAGACATTTCCAGGGATCTGTCGCCCCCGAGGCTATTTCACCCATATTATCCGGTCAACCGCTGCGTCCACCCTTAGTGTCTGGATCCGCCGGAACCTGCTGGTGCCGGTACCGCGGGCGGCGAGCTTCACGGCGCTGAACGAGCATCTACTCGAGGGTTGTCGCCGCCGGCTCGCCGATCGGCTGCGCGGTCACGACGAGACGATTGGCGAGCGCCTGGTGCGGGATCTGGCAGCCTTCCAAGACTTGCCGCCAGCACCCTATGACGCCTGCGAGAAGAAGGCGGCCCGGGTCAGCTCGCAGTCGCTGGTGCGCTATCGCGGCACCGACTACTCGGTACCGACCGCCTATGGCCACCGGGAGTGGTGATCCGCGGCTATGTCCATGAGGTGGTGATCTCCTGTGGAGCCGCGATGATCGCCCGTCATCCGCGCTCCTATGAGCGTGACGGCTTTGTCTTCGACCCGCTGCATTACTTGGCTTTGCTCGAACGCAAGCTCGGCGCTCTCGACCAGGCGGCACCACTGCGCCGCGTCCGTGTCATCTTGTCTTGTCGCATGTCGGCCATCGCTCCGGCGCAAGGGCCGAGGGATCTCCAGGCCGGGAAACCGCGACTATCCTTACAGGAGCCCTCGCCCGCGAAAGCCACGGATAACTCTGGGTGCACAAGTTTGGATTGCAGGATTTGCGTTGAAGCAGGGGTGCAAAGTGGAGCACTATAGGGGTGCAGATTGGCTGCGACCGGGGGTGTAAACCCGCAGAAACGCTCGGATTCGGGTAAAAGGCCGAGGGTCAAAATCCATCTCCCTCCAGCGGCCGCTCGTGCGAACCTAAGTCAGGACGCAGGCTCGTGGTTTCTGCCAGGTAATTTTCCGGTCTTGCGGTCTCAAGCAATCGTTAACGGTGGCCTGAAATTATTTTGAGCCCCGGCTGAAAAAAGCGGTAAAGCGATGGTTTATCTTGTACTCCGACGGACAGCGCTGTCCGAAGCGATACGCGCTGCCCGGCAAACCGGAGTGCTATCCAGATGGATGCGACTCACACGGCTGAAGAACGATCGCGTCTCAAATCCGATGGATTAAACGTGATATTTTCACGTATCCGCTTTCAAATGCTACACGAAGGTCCTGGAAGATGCGCTCGGCACCGTTGTGGAGCATCATCCCCTCGAAATCGTCTGGGTCCAAAATGTATGTCCCGGAATGAGAATGAGTTCGATTACGGTTGATTGGGCGATGACAGTTTCTGTGGATCTTTGGGGTGGCCTCCGACCAGACATCTCTGCCTGACTATCGACTTGATTTATGCCGGCGAGCAACCGACAGCATGTTCGCCGCCTGCCGGGCATTTATCGGCGCGGTATTGCTCGCGGGCGTGGCGACCGGGTGGCTCGGCTGAGATCCGGCGGACGGTCTCGAAGTGGCGCGATGCAAAGGCTTCTCGCCCGCCCCGCCGCCCAACTCCTCTGACATTTCCAACAAGCAGAAACACTGACATCCACTATTTGGTCTCGACATGGCAAACGGGGCGTAGGCGAAGCTGACATATCGCCAGGCTCCGGCCGATCTCGGTGGCGACAATCGGGCTCGTGATATTTCGGCGAGAATTCGATCAGCTATTTCACCTTCCACTCGGCGGCGATAGCGCGGCGCCCGACCGGTGCCCAGTCCACCGTGCTCGAAACCGCACTGAGAGATCTGCCCCCCAAACGGCTACCACATCGAGCTTCGGCAGTGGTTCGGGTCACCCAATGCGCAACGAAGAGGGCGGGTGATCCTTTATCCTGCCGCCATATGTTGACTATTCTAACGCTGTGGCGCGAATGGTGGTGCGCACTCACCGAAAGCTCAGGTTCGCAGTTGACTCCCCGC
>CAVXLL010000013.1:0-490587 GCA_963762575.1 uncultured Alphaproteobacteria bacterium
ATGTATTGCTACCACGCTCACACCGATGCGGTGACGTTCGAGGCGGGGCCGCAAGGCCTCGGCGTAGGCGCGCAGCCCGGCTTTGCTTGCGCAATACCCCGGGCTGTAGGGAAGCCCCCGTAAGCGGTCTTATCGAGAGCGACCACGGCGACGCGGCCGCGTCTGCGCGCGCACAGCGCCGGCAGAAGGGCTCGATGGTGTTTATGGCGCCAAGCAGGTTGACCCGGACTTGCCGCGCTGCTGTTTCAACGCCCTCCGAGGGGCTGTCGGGATCCGGCCCAGCCGAAGTGCCGGCATTCGCAATCAATAAATCGACTGGGTGCCGGGCATCAAACTCCCGCAACCATGATGCCATGGCGGAGGCGTCGGTCACGTCTATGATGGCCGTGTTCACCGTTGCCCCCATTGCTTCACAGGCGCGCGCCGTGGCATCGAGCCGCTGCTGATCACGGCCATGAAGTCCGAGGGCAACGCGCGGCGCGGCATAGGCTCTAGCCAGCGACGCGCCCAGCCCGCTCGAAGCGCCGGTAATGATTACGACGCTAAAGGGTGCGCGCATCCCCGAATTCCTAGAACCTACCGATGTCCTGAAGCCGTCATGATCGGGATGACGGAGCGGATTTCGCAAAAAGCTTAGCAGATCTGGCCAAAGTTTCGCTCCAGCGCCGCACCAACAGCCCTTGCAGACGGCGCGCGCCGACGAGAAGACCCGGTCGCCAAAGCTCCGGACTGGCCAGGCGTTCGATCACCAGCTCCGGCTTGCAAGGCAGACGAGTAACCGGATCGAGGTAGCGCGGATAGAGGATCAGAGCGCCGGCGACGAGCTCCTCAAGGGTGAGCCGCCGCCCCCGGTCGACACCGGCGAGATCGCTGGTGAGCCCCCAGCCGGCGTAAAAGGGTCGACCGTAAACGACGACCCGTCGACCGCGCAGCAACGCCTCGAAACCGGCGAGCGATGTCAGCGTGTGCAGCTCGTCGATTTCGGCCAGGACTACCGCCGTCGAGATATCGCGGATCACGACGTCGGCGAAGTTGGTGGCAACCCCGTCGGCGATCTTTCCCTCGCGGTGGCCGGCCTCGACGTCGGGGTGGGGTTTGTAGAGGATAAAGCCATCGGGGTTGGCTGTGCGCACGCGGGCGAGAAGATCGAGGTTCCGTGTGATCCCTTCGCCGCCGAGGCGAACCGAGAGATCGTCCTCGACCTGTCCCGGCACCAGAATACGCCGCTTGCCGGCGGGCCATTCGATCGGAAGCGCCGTATCGCCGACATTATATTTGGTGATGCCGCGAGCGACGAGCCGAGCGATCAGAACGCGGGCGCGCTCGATCAATGCAGCGTCGAATTCGGTTTCGGCGAGGAGTTGCTCGAGATCGCTGCGCACGCCCGGATCATAATGCATGCCGCGGCTGTCGAGCACCAGCGAGGCCGCGGGTATGAAGTCCGAGCCGAGCCCGACCGAGCGGACGAACCCGTCTTCGACCCGGATCAGCGGGATACCGCTCTGCTCGGCTGCTTCGGCGAGCCCCGCCGGCGCCCGCGAGGCCCAAACGGCGATGCTGCCTCGCGGCCTGCGGCGGGCGGCCGCAAGCGCAGCATTCTTGGTACGCCGAAAGGCCGGCGTGCCTGCACTCGACCGCAGAAAATCGCGGACCTGACGGCGCTTCCAGAACGACATTCCGAGGCAAACCGCGACATCCCGGTTGACGGCTTCGATTTTCTGCCACTCTCCGAGGATCTCCAGAATGTCCTCGAAAGAGGCGGCTTTCGGGCGGTACGGATCGAGATAGCGGGTCGCGAGGAGGCAAGCGCCGGCAAATACTTCATCCACCGTCCGGCGGAGCGGTTTTCGCGATACGCCCGGCTCGTCCGTCGTGATGCCCCAACCCGAATAGAACGAATTGGCAAAACAGCGGATTCTGGCTCCGGCCAGCAGCGCGAGAAAACCAGTCTCGCCACCCGCCGTGTAGACCGACTTCGGCTCGGGCGACCGCTTCCCAAATGTCCACCGCTTCCGGTCAGGACGGTGCACCCGCGCGCGGCGGCGTCTCTAAGAAACCAGGCCGGCAAACTCCGACGGCCTCCAAGGCCCGGAGCCACAAGCACGGTTTCCTGCGACGCGTTTTCGGCCCTGGCCGCCACGAGCATGGCGTTGAGCAGCTCTAGGGCGGTCGATCCATTGGCGCTGACCGAATTTCTGTCGCCCAGAGATCAACGCATGGCGGCCGCCGCGCGGCAGTCCGGGATCGGCTCCCGAATTCCACCACGGACCGCCGAGGCGGCGCGATACGATCTCGTGCCGCAAGCCGGCCGCCCTCGCGAGAAGCACTGGGCTCTCCCAACCGCTGCTCGCGAGCAGCCGGTCGGGGCTGAGGATGTCGACCGGCGAACGAGGTCCGGTAATCTCATGCGCCGTCACGCTCAGGATCGGGGTCGCGGCCCCCCAGCCCGGAGGAGCGCGCAGCAGGCCTGGGCCGAACAGCAGAAAGGGAACCCCGAGTGCGGCGGCTCGCCTTCTCGCTCCGCCCCTGTGACGTAAATCGGACCAACCAACGACCCCGGACACTCCGATGGCGGCAAGATCCGGGAGCCGCCGGCCGATCGTAAAATCTGGAAACAGCGCTGTAAGCGCCTGGTCTCTCCCGCCGCAATCCCCGCTGCGAGCAGCCCGGAACCAGCGGACACCGCAGAAAGTCTGAGCCGGCATCAAGCGAAGTCGGCGCCGTCGCGGAGACGAGATCACATTGCCGCATCCCCACCCCGATCATCGCGTCGGTATAAACGTTCTTGCCCTAGTGTCGGTAACTCTTGACAATCGGCCCGGCGCTGTCCACGAAAATTACGCTGCGGCGCAATATCCGACAGCTGCCGGTGAACGCGCAGAACCTCGATCCGCAGATAAGGGGCTCTATTGGGTGCAACAAATATCCTGCGGCAGGCGATCGCGCCGGCGCACGAGAAAGTCCGGCTTGAAATGACGGCGATACCGTTCGCTTCGAGTGGGGGATCCCAGCGCATCATCTTTGATGGCTTGAACCTTTCGCTGGCGAGAGGGACAGGAATCGCGACATACACGCGCATGTTGACGCGTGCCGCCCACGATCTCGGCCATGAGGTCGGCGTCCTCTACAGCACTCCGTTCACACCGGCGAAAGATCGGCTGCTGCGCGAGATCGCGTTCTTCGACGAGAAGCGACCGAGCATGTCGGGGAAGCGAAAGCTTACCTTGCGACGGGCTCTTAACCATGCCATCGACCAGACGCGGTATCACCTTCCCGTCAAGCCCTTGCCGGTCGAATTGAGCGGCGCCGTTGTCGCCCGGCAATTCAAGCGCACGCTCGATGCGCATGATCGGGTTTTTGTCGCCCGCAATCTTTTCGCGAACGCACGGACGTATTTTTCGCGCACCAAGGAATTTGTCAACCTCGCCTTCGAGCCGCGGCCGGATATCCTGCATTGCACCTATCCGCTGCCTCTACGGGTCAAATCGGCGCGCAACATCTATACCATCCACGATCTTGTCCCGCTGCGGCTGCCGTTCACGACCGAAGACAACAAGCGGCAGCTTTTTCGCCTGCTCAAAAAGGTCGCCAAAGAGGCGGACCATATCGTCACGGTTTCCGAAAACTCCAAGCGTGACATCATCGAGCTGCTCGGCGTCGAGGAGAAATCGCATCTCGAACACCTATCAGACGGTGGATTTTCCTCGCGAATGGATCGAGCGGCCAGCGGCGGCGGTCGCCAACCAGCTGGAAGGGCATTTTGGCCTCGGCTTGTACGAATACCTGCTGTTTTATGGAGCGTTGGAACCCAAAAAAAATGTCCGGCGGTTAATCGACGCCTATTTGGCCTCTGACGTCGATGTCCCTTTGGTGCTCGTCGTCGCCGGAGGTTGGCAGAACGATGCCGAAATGAGGCTGCTCGCCGAACAGAACGAGTGCGAGGGGGTGCGGAAACGCTCCGGGCGCGGCATCCACCGGCTCGATTACGTGAGCTTTGCGACACTGGTGACATTGATCCGCGGGGCGCGGGCCGTCATCTTTCCGTCGCTCTACGAGGGTTTCGGCCTGCCGGTCCTCGAGTCGATGGTTCTCGGCACGCCGGTTGTCGCCTCGCGCGAAGCCGCATTGCCCGAAGTCGCCGGCGAGGCTGCTCTTCTGGTGGACCCTTACGATACCGATCAGATCGCGCGGGCGATTGTGACGATTGTCAGCGACGCCGATCTGCGTACCGAACTCGCGCGCCGCGGACCATTGCAAGCCGCGAAATTCTCGGTCGAGCGCTACCGTGAGCGGGTCGCGGAAGTCTACGCTGCGCTGCGTTGAAACGCCGCGGCATAAACTGCATGATTAAAAAGCGGGGTGTTCTACGGTTTCATTCCCCTTAACAGGGGGTTACAGTAGCAGCTTCTGCCGGGGCAATGCTCGCTCCGATAGTTGCCTTATGTTGGTCAAAATCGGCTGATCGGCTTGTTTCAAGTTCACTCTGGTGTTCCAAATGGCAGAAATCAGACAACTGGATAGGGTCCAGCCGCTCGGCCGCGCAGCCGTGGTCGACGCCGGGACGGCGCCGCCGCGCAGCGTGGCGCGATTCCGCCGGCTGTCCCGGGCGTTCAACCCATGGCTATGGGGAATTGTCGGCCTGCCGACCCTGATCGCCGGCGTCTACTATTTCGCGATCGCCTCGGACCTCTACCTATCGGAGGCCAAATTCATCGTCCGCAGCCCGAAACAGGTGCAGACGAGTGGGATCGGTGCGCTGCTTCAATCCACCGGGTTGGGCCGCGCAGCGGAAGACACCAGCGCCGTCCAAGACTTCATCATGTCGCGTGATGCGGTTCGCGAACTCGAGCAGAAAAATGACCTGCGGACGCTCTTCAGCCGGCCGGAGGGCGATTTCGTTACGCGGTTTCCGGGTATCCTGTATTGGCGCAAAGATTTCGAAGCGCTGTTCTCGCGCTATGACCATTTCGTTTCCGTCGAAACCGACACCAGTACCGGTGTTACCGCCCTTCGGGTCAAAGCTTACCGGCCGGAGGATGCCCACGCGCTCGCCAGCGCGCTGTTGAGCTATAGCGAGCAGCTGATCAATGATCTCAACGAGCGGGCGCGCCGAGACGCCCTCGACACGGCGCGCCGCGAGGTCGACCGCGCCGAGCAGCGGATTGCGGAGATTCAGACCGAGCTGACGGCCTATCGCGTCAAGCAGAAGATGCTCGATCCGAAATCGGCGTCATCGGGCGTGTTGGAGCTGCTCGGGCAAATGAATGCGGCGCAGGCCAACGCCCGGGCGCAGCTCGGCGAGCTCCTCAACAATTCGCCGAGCAGCCCGCAGATCCCGCTGGTCAAGACCCGCATCGCCTCGCTCGATAAGCTGATCGCCGAAGAGCGGGCGAAACTGAGCGGGGAGAGCGACTCGGTCGTCTCGGCGCTGACCGAATACGAACGCCTGAACACGCAGCACGAACTCGCCGAAAAGGCGCTGGCCTCGGCCTTCACATCGCTGGAGGCGGCGCGCATCGAGGCGCAGCGGCAACAGCTCTATCTCGAAACGATTGCCCAGCCGAACCTCGCGGATTATCCGCTGTTTCCGAAGCGGATCGTCTCTTTCATCACCGTTGTCGCCACCTGCCTGCTCGTTTACGGACTGGCTTGGCTGCTCGTCGCGAACGTTCGTGAGCATTCCGCCGCCTAGCGTTGGTTCGGCTGATGGGCAAATTCCGCGAAGATTTTGCTACCCAATGGCGCGTCGTCGGCGCTCTTCTGATACGCGAAATCTATACGCGGTTTGGCCGCGAGGGTCTTGGTTTTGGCTGGATCCTTCTCGAGCCTTTGATCTTTGCCATTCCGGTCTTGTTGGTTTGGTCAGTGGCACGGGCTCCGTACGAGTACGGTGTGCCGTATGATGCCGCTTCTCTGGAGCGGTTACTTACCGACTTTTGCTGTTCCGGCACGTTGGCGCCCGGATGCTGTTGTTTGTACGGGTCAATGCGGGCCTGCTTTACCACAGGCAGGTCACGATATTCGATATTTTCCTTGCACGCTGCCTGCTTGAGATAGCCTCTAACCTGGCGGCTCTCGTCGCATCGTTCGCCTTATTCTACAGTATAGGATGGGTGGATCTGCCACGCGACTTGCCGATGTTTTACCTCGGCTATCTTTTTATGATCTGGTGGTCGGTCGGCGGTCGGGCTGATCATCGGCGGCATCAGCGAGCGCACGGAGTGGGCAGAGAAAATATGGCAACCATATTCATATCTATACATTTTTTTCTCAGGATTCTTTCTTATGGCGGCATGGCTGCCCGAGCACCTACGCGGCTGGGCGCTGCTTCAACCGTCCTTTCAGGCTTATGAAATGATCCGAGCGGGCATGTTCGGCAACGCGGTCAAGACATATGGCGACCCAGCCTATACCAGCATGGTTCTCGCCGTCTTGACATTTATCGGGTTGCTGCTGATGCGCGAAAGCCGGAAATACGTCGTCGACGGAATGATTGAAGCGGTCAATGTAACGAAAGAGTATCGTACCGAAGGACGCGTGCATCGCGCGGTTAGCGACGTATCGTTCAGCGTGGCCAGAGGGGAAAAGCTGGCGGTGCTCGGCCGCAACGGTGCCGGCAAATCGACACTGATCCGGCTACTCGGCAGGGTCGAGCTCCCGACCAGCGGCACGATCGAACAGACCATGTCCGTTTCGTGGCCGCTCGCGCTGCAGGGTGGGTTTCAGGGCAGCTTGACCGGCAACGACAATATGCGGTTCATCGCGCGGATCTACAACAAACCCTTCGACGAAATCAAGGAGTATGTCGAAGACTTCGCTGAGCTTGGAAAGTATCTTTCGGAGCCGGTCAAAATCTACTCTATCGGAATGCGGGCTCGGTTCGCTTTTGCATTATCGCTAGCCATCGATTTCGATTGCTATCTGATCGATGAGGTGATCGCGGCGGGCGACCAACGCTTCCAACGCCGCTCACACGAAGAGCTGTTCGAAAAAAGGGCCGATCGCACCCTCATCCTCGCCTCTCATATGGGCGACGTGATCAAATCTTATTGTTCACGGGCGCTGGTCATGCACCATGGGCGGGGCAACCTCTTCGACGACATCGACTTGGCGCTGCAGGTTTACAACGATCTCTAGAGCCAGCAGCGCCGAGGCCTCAAATAAGAGCCGGTCTCGGGTCTGCAAACTGCCCTGCATGCGAGCCTCGCAACCCATCCAGATCGGCAGGGATCAGACGAATTCCATAACGTTGCGAAAGACCTCCTCCGGCGAGATATTCACGATGCAGGCAAACCCCTTCCCGCATTCCTCGGGATCATAATGGATGTTGCATCCGGCACACGGGACCCTGCGGCTGATGATGTACCCCCGATTCTCATGACCCCATTCGTTCCAATTGTGCCGAGCCAGGAAGAGGTTGACGACATTTGCGCCGCGCAGCGACGCAAGATGGCTCGGGCCGGAATCATTGCCGATAAAGACCGTGCAGAATGATAGAAAGGTGTCGAAGTCGTCGAATGGCAGCCGCTTGTCCAACAATTGGAAGCGCTTAGAGGCCGCAAGCTCGGGTGCCAGTCTGGGCCTCATCAGCGGATCGTCGGTCATCATGACCACTTTGAGGTCGGTCTGATCGAGGATCATTGACGCCAGCTTGTGATAATGGGGCCATTGACTGAATTTAAGGCGTGCCCCGGTATGCAGTACCGCAAATCGATCTTCTGCTGCTAATCCGTAAGGCAGCAACAGGTCTCTTTGAAGGTCATCCCGGCGGACGATTTGCGAGGGGTTGCCGAGTAACGCGCCGAACCACTCAACTAGTCCCAAGGTCTTGACGCTAATTGGAACTGCCTGAAGCCTGCTTATCGGATCTACCATCCAGCCCTCATAGAAGGCCGAAAGCCATGGAGCCCGCTCGTCCTTAAAGCCGAACAGAAAAGGAGCGCCTGAGAACAGCAGCAGCGGCCGCGATACCGGGGACTCTGCCAGGTCGATTGCGATATCAAATTTGAACGGCTCCAATCGCCGCCGCAGCTCAAGCTGTTTGTCGAGCGGCATGACCCTGCGCCGCTCCCACTCGTCGTCCGGGAAATCGATGGCGATGACCTCGTCGAACAGGTTGAGGGTTCTGGCAAGCTCGGCATTGGCGAACCCGAGCAATCCGACGAGGCGCGCTCGGGGAGAAGCTCTCGAATGCGGCGGATTGCTGGAATAGAAGCCACCATATCACCAAGCTGGTCTATTCTTACGATTAGAATATTCCGAGGTGGCGCCGGAAAGCGCGACCGTTTGGCCGAGCGAATCATGCTTGGTCGCGAATTGATCTGCTCTTCAGGCGACCGCGTATCGGTCGCAGACACGGAAACTAAGCGGTCCGAGTTCTGGATACTCTTGTTCAGATAACGGTGGAGCGATGACGATCAATTCTCTACGAGATCGTATTCCTCCGTTTTTATCAAGAAACTGTAATTCCAGCTCGTAAACGCCCTGTGCGAAATCAGAAAAATCGTACCACAAGTTGAAGACGTATTTTTTCTTCTGAGGATTGACATTTTCATATTTCAGCGGAAAACTTTGCGGACAGCCGCCGTAGATGCGCAGACCGTTTAGCATCGCGCGCAATTCTACAATAGGAACGGCCGAAATGCAGAAACCCCGGATCGCATTGACACCCCTAAGGGTGCTGCGTATTTCCCCCCAGCGGGTTCGTTCCGGGCACCCGAGCGATCTGATGGAAATCTCATCGTTGTGGGCGCAGAATTTGCTCTGCCGTGGGCGAGGAGCGAGCTCCAGAACCACTTCATCAGCATCCAACCGGAACCCAGCTGAGTTGTCGGGGTGAATCCAATCTCCAATATTCCCATTCGCGTTATTTCGCCAGCCGGTCCGATAAAGTTCTGTTAATTGTAGTGCCGGCTCGGGCCAGCCGGGGTTGAGATCTATAGCCCTCTCGTAGGAACGCTCTGCCTCCTTCGGTCGTCCAGCGACCCTGTAGAAATGCCCAAGTTGCAACGCAAGGTCAGGATCGTCCGGAGTAAGCTGTTTCGCATAAAGATAATGAGGCTCGGCCCTGGCTAAATCGCCAGCTTCCTTGAACATATGTCCGCACTGAATATGGATAGCCGCGTCCTGCGGTGCCAGACGCAAAACCTTTTCGTACAAGAGCGCCGCCCTGCGGTATTTCTTGGCACGAGCGGCGTCAGCAGCTCGAGTCGCGTGAAGTTTCTTGCGCAGGCCAGCGTTGAAGATCATGATATCCGGCGGGCGGTCCTCTAATCCCGATCATGACGCCTGTGAACGAACTAGGCGATGAAGAATAGCAATCGCATGGTACGTGTTCAAGAAGCCGGAGCATTGAGCTGCGGTGACCTCCCTATTTGAGGAGAAGCCGTTTTGAGCGGCGGCACGTTCTCTACAATCCAGAACGGCTCTACAATCCAGAACGGCTCTACAATCGAGAACGGAGACTTTCGCCTTTTAACCGGTCCCTATCTCGGCGCCGCAACATCTTTGCAAGGGGCCGTGGGCCGGGTTGAAAGCCCGATGTCCCCGCTCTTGCGGGCATCGATACTTCGTTGCGCCCGAGATGTTAACGCTATCCAGCACCAGATCGACTGCGCAGACCTTCTGTTCATGGCAAACCTGCCGGAGTCGGCTCGGACGCTTTACAACGTAATTTTTCTCCGATTTGGGTTTGGGGCGGCGGCCCGCCGGACGCAGGTGGAAATCGCGTCGCGGACGCGCCTGTGGAAAGGCGCTGAATGGGTGCATTCACCGATCCCTTCGGAATCGCAATTCGGCCATCCATTTGCGATTGCACTCGGTGAATTGAAGCAAATCGTCAATTCTGAAACCGAAAGCGGTTTTGTATCGGCCCAAGAGGCGGAAATTGTCGAGCGGCTTACCGGGCCATCAGCCGAGGCGGTCGGGGATCGAACAGCTATATCCGCGATAGCGTACAGCGTCGGCGATCTGTGTGAAGAGTTGTGTAAAGTGCTCCGGGATCCGCTAACCGATTGTTCGCGGGAGCAGTTGGATCGATTGCTGGCACGAATTCGAGACGAGGTATTGAGCAGGCCGCCTCTCGCCATCAAGAACCACATAGACGCGATCCCGTTTATGGCTGCTTGCTTGGCCTTCAACAGTCTTCGGTCGTTCTTTGTCTCGAATTATGACCTTGCCTTCGTCCCGTTCGGATCGGCAGAGTTGTTCCATTTGACGGCTCGCCTCTATGGCGCGGGCCTGGGTGCCTACCTGAGCAACATGGCCCGGCTTATTCGCAACTGCCGCGATATCTTCGGAATGATCCAGTTGGCGGCGGTCGCCAAAGCTGATGGCACGCTCCCACCTGATGTGTTGGAAAGGTGGTCAATTCTGTTATGCCAGCATGTTCATGGATCGTTGTTACACGGATTCCTAGAGGAACTGGCTGATCTGGGCTTGATGCGAGCGATCTGGGGCATCTACGCTCGAATGGTTAGACAATCCGATGCTTGTCCGGACATAGGCCTATTGTGGTGTATTCGGGATGCTGGGCTCGATAACCGCGACGTCCCGCTTGCTCTGGCAGCACAGAAAGAGGTTTTGCGGTGGTTGCCTGACAGAAGCATCGAATGGATTGTTCTTGGCGAGATCGAAGCAACTTACGGGGACGCGGACGAAGCCAAGACAGCCTTCCTGACAACTCTCAGCATCGAACCGGACCATCAAGGGGCGCAAGAGCGGCTTGAAGCTCTTCAGGCGGGACGCTTCGGGCGGTTCGGCGTTACCGGCGGCTTCGGAACCACAAAGACACGCAAGCTGGTTCGGTTGGCACGGCAGCGAGGGGCTGCTAACGCGTAGATTGCGCGCATCTGCACACCGGCTCTGTTTCAGGTCGGCGGGCCGGCCGACCGGTGACGATAAACCGGCGATTACCCAGCGGCACCCAGGAGGACGCGACCGGTATGGTCCCTCTGCCCCTCGCGCGCTGTGGGAAGTAAGTCGTGAGGTGGAGAATGGCCGCGCAGCGTCCGCGCTCTCGTATTGATGACTTAGGCAAGCGAGCGCACGTAGTCCCGGACGCCGTCCTCCAGTGGCTGAAAACAGTGGGCGAAGCCGGCCGCGCGCAACTTCGAGATGTCGGCTTGAGTGAAGTACTGATACTTCGCGCGAAGCTCGGCGGGCGTATCAATGAAAATGATATTGGGTTGGCGTCCTGCCGCCGCGCCGACGGCATTGACCAGGTCGAGAAAGCTCCGCGCGACACCGGTTCCGATATTGAACAACCCGGTGGCCGTCGGGTTGTGCAGCAACCATCTGACGGCGGCCACACAGTCCTTCACATAAACAAAGTCCCGCAATTGGCCGCCATCCCCATAACGGGGATGGTGTGACCTAAAGAGCTGCACCGTCCCACCGGACTTGACCACCGGGTAAATCTTGCTGATGACGGACTGCATGTCGCCTTTATGCCCCTCATTCGGGCCATACACGTTGAAAAACTTGAGTCCGGCCCACTGCGGGGGTATCTTTCGCTCACGGACAACGTCGGCGATGATACGACGGTCGATGACGTGCTTGCTCCAGCCGTAGGCATTGAGCGGCCGCAGGGCGGCGAGGGCATTAGGGTTCTGATCGTCGGTGAAGCCGGCGCTCCCATCGCCGTATGTCGCGGCCGAAGATGCGTAGATGAAGGGTGTCGCGTTGACGGCGCACCACTCCCAGAGGTCCAGCGTTAGTCGGATGTTGTTGGTTACGAAGCGATCGACATCGGTTTCGGTCGTCGAGGAGATAGCCCCCATATGTACGACCGCGGCGAGCTTGTCACCGCGATGGCGAAGCCAATCGGACAGCCGGTCGGGTCGAACGAGGTCGTGCACTCGGGCCATTGCAATGTTACGCCATTTCTCGCCCGAGCCCAAGAGGTCCGAAATGGTAACGCGCAACCCGGCCTGCGCCAAGTCGCTGACGATATTCGATCCAATAAAGCCGGCACCTCCGGTCACTAGGACGAGATCGTCGCCCGAGAGATTTCTCAGCACCGCCATGCCCACCCTATCAGCGCAAAACGCGGTCGCTTCACGGCCGTAGCGTACATGGCGAAGACGCAGCATTCAACCGTCTGCCGGCTGGGGGTCCAACCGCACCGTGATCCCAAGAATGCTGCAGGTTCCCCTCCATCAGGTGCTGATAGGCAGTTACGCGGGGAGCGCGTCGTCGGTGCCAACGCCCTCGGACACACAGAAGGTGAAGCTTGATCGGCAAAGTTGTTCCAGTTCGCAGCCGTCAGAAGGAGAACGCCTCAGCCCACCGCCTTGCTGTGAGCCGAACTGAGCTGCGGCAAATCGTCAAGTACATGATATCGCGAGCCGATGCTGCGCGGGATGCCCGGCGATACGGTGACGCGGCGGTTCTGTACGACGAAGCGTTGCGCCTGACGCCGGATAATGCCGCGATTCACGTCCAGTGCGGGCATATGTTCAAGGAGGCTGGTGATCTAAGAAATGCGGAGCTTCATTACGATGCTGCAATCCTTCTGATTCCAAAAGATCCTGACCTTGCTTTGCAACTTGGCCATTTTTACAAAATTTCCGGCCGCACTGGCGATGCAATTGCCGCTTACAAGAAGGCGATTGAACTCATGCCGGACTGGCCGGAGCCGGCAGCCGAGTTGGCCAACCTACACCGGACGGGATGGCGAGGTAGTACATCGGGCCCGCAAATCCAAAGCGATGTCGATCGGTGGCGTCTCAACTTCGACGATGAGGCGGTGACTCTGCAGGCTGCGACAGCAATCGACCGGCTGGTGCCGGAAATCGTGCCGCGGAAGCCGCACGAAATGCTTCATTCGCACCATGACTTGATCCAACTACGCCGGTTTGGGCGCCGGGAACGGAGCGCATGGGGCCTGCTGCAAACATTTCGCGGTGTCGAGGCCATCCGCGGCTACTGCATATCTTCCGTTCCAATTGTGGAAGTCCAGATTGCGCTCAATGGACTGATTATCCATCGAGCCCCCCCGCGCGGCGGATATCCTCTTCAGCTCGAAAAAGAAAATCCAGACATTCGCAAATTCGTGTTCAACATATGGTATGATTTCTCTCATTTCGTATGCGGTCCTTACGAGATCGAAATCAAATTTGTTGAGCTTGATCGGGAGGGGCGCGTTCACCGCGAGCAAATTGCTATAGCGGCTCCGGTGACGGAGGCCGACTTCCCCGATTTTGACTCCGCCATTTCCCTTCCTGAAACCGATCCTCGTTCCATTGACGATCAGATAAACTCGCGCCCGAGCGTGATAAGACCGCCCAAGCCCGCCCTGTTCGCCGAGCCGCCACGTAATGTCCTAATTCTCAGAACAGATCAGCTCGGCGATATGGTAGCGTCGATCCCGGCAATGAGGCGCCTGAGACAAATTCTGCCGAGAGCACATTTTGTGGGCGTGCTGACGTCATCTAACGCTGACCTCGCCCAGACTCTCGAGCTCTTCGATGAAATCATCGTGGTCGATTTTCCTGACGATAAAATCGAGCGGCGCAGGACCATGCCGCTCCGCGCTCAGGAGGAGCTGCGAAAAAGATTGGCGCCGTACCGCTTCGATTTGGCGATTGATCTAGCCGACAGCGGCGTGTCGCGCCCGCTCCTTCTGCTATCCGGCGCCCGCTTTCTTTACGGCTTTTACGATCGAGAATGGCCGTGGCTGTCGGCCGGTTTCGAAGGCAACTCGCATGATCCGAAAAACCACGCGGAAATCGTGCCTCACTCGACAAAAATCTTGGCCTTGGTGGAACGGCTCGGCGCGATGCTCAACAGCAAAGCGCAGATTGTAAGAAGAACCGACCTTACGCGCGACAGGCTGGCAGATTACGGAATCAAGGAAATAGATCGATTTGCGGTTCTGCACGCAGGCGGCCGCGGATTGAGCCGCTGGCCGCGTTATTGCGAACTTGCCTGGCGCATCCTCGAAAAAACGGAGCTTAAGGTGTTCCTGTTGGCTGACGACTCTGCAATTCGCGAAAACCTTACGGCCAATCTACATAGCTCCGAACGCTTTCAACTTCTGGAAGGACCATTGCCGTTCGATGATCTTGACGCTCTGCTTTCCTTCTGCACAGTTTTTGTCGGCAATGACTCCGGGCCGAAACACCTCGCAGCGCTACGCGGTTCCAACGTGGTCAGTGTTCATTCGGCACGAATCAACTGGAACGAGTGGGGCCAGGAGATCGGTGGCGCAATCATCAGCCGCAAGGTCCCTTGTGCCGGGTGCCTTCTTTACATTGACACTGACGCTGAAGAATGCGGGAAGGACCTCGTCTGTGTGACCAACATTTCCGTGGACGAAGTTTTTGGCGCGGTGATGAACCTGCTCTAACGGCACTTGTGAGATCGCCGGTGCGGCAACGATCCGGTTTCGAGAATGAAATGCTTTAGCCTTGCACGGCAGTGGAAACTGGAATAAGCGCAGGGTACCACTCAAGGAAAGATTCATGGCGATCATCAGCTGCACTCAGGCGAACAAAGATGTCCTGCTGTTAGATGCGCTGAGGCAGGTTCCGGCCGACGCCGGGTTCTACATCGACGTTGGGAGCGATGATCCAGAAAAGGATTCCATCACAAAGCTGTTCTATGAACGAGGCTGGCACGGGATCAATATCGGGTCATCCGCTGATCGGTTCTCGCAGCTGAGCGAGACGAGAACGCGGGACATCAACATCCAGGCCGTCGCTTCGAACAGGTCCGGCGAGGAAGTGTTTCACGGTATCCTGGGTGACCAAACCGGCACTGCGGTGGACGGGTTTGCGGAGAGCCGGTCCGCGGGCAAGCCGTCTGCCGTAAAGGCGGTGACCCTCACCCAGCTGTGCAAGGAGCATGCTCCGAAGGACATACATTTCCTGAACATCGATGTTGAGGGACGTGAGACTGAGGTGCTGGAGGGGATGGATTTCGCGCGGTTTCGCCCTTGGGTATTGGTCATCAAGGCCTCTGAGCCAAAACCGTGTAGCACCACCAACTACAAGTGGGATCAGCTGGTGCGGGAAGCAGGTTACCGGTTCGTGTTCAAGGACACATCGAACCGCTATTACGTGGCCACAGAGCACGCGGAATTGGCATCGAAATTTTCCGCCTTAGCCCATGAATATACGGCAGATCGTCTTGTCCGGTTTGACAGTCGGCTGGACGAATTTGCCGCCCACCTTACCCAATTCGAGCATCGCATCAGCCAGCTGGACACGCGGTTCAATGATTATCAGCGTCATAACGAATCGTTGATCTTGTCGGGTGAGTTCGAAACACACGACGAGGTTAGGAACATTTTGCGCCTGCTCCGGCCCTATGCAGTCAACGGATTTAGTAAGGCGCGGTTCGGGAACGCCCACGATGGCGGCTATGTCCTTATCGACGATTTCCGAGGTGTCGACACCGCGTTTTCTTTCGGCATCGAGCAGAATGCATCGTGGGATTTGGACGTCGCGAGAAAAGGCGTGACTATTTATGAGTTCGACCACACCGTCGATGCGCCTGTTACCGATAATGCGCGCTTGATCTTTGCGAGAAAAAGGATTTCGACGGAGGTCGGCCCTGACAGCGAAAGCGTGCCGTCGCTGATCAATCGATACGACAAACAGAATGTGCACCCCAATATTCTGCTCAAGATCGATATAGAGAATGACGAGTGGGCGGTCTTCGATGCGACCCCGCCTGAAATGTTAAAAAGATTCTCGCAGATTGTAGTTGAGTTTCATTTTTTCAACAGCTTCTCGGACTTTCACTGGCGACGGCTCTATGCCCGTGTCTTCAAAAAGATGTCGGAGGCCTATGCAGTCGTGCACGTGCATGCCAACAATTTTGGGGGCGTCAGCAATGTTGCAAACGTTGTCGTTCCTAATGTAATAGAAATTACATTCGCTAACCGCGATGTATATTCGTTCTCAGAGACGGACGAGATCTTTCCAGGCTCGTTGGATGTACCTAACGATCCTAACCACCCGGACATTCATCTCGGCAGCTTCCGCTTTTGATCGGTTTTGCCCAAAATGATTTTCCAAAAGGCCTCCTAGAGGTTAAACTGCATCAATGATGGGTTGGCCAAGCGGGCGTGAGAGTGCGCTGGCCGGTATAGAATCATCCTTCCCGCGGAGGACTGCGATTCCGTCGCAGGCGGCCGGCAAAAACCCGCCGCTTGTTTTGCCGGTGTTAGGCCGAAGCGGCCGGACCGATCTGGTCAAATCCGATCCTCAGCACGATTCCGCGCCTGAGCCCTCGCCGGGTTAACTCTTGGCGCTGCCGCGGATTTTCGGAGCCCAAAAGGCCCAGGCAAGAACAGCATCGAACATCGTGAATACCGCGAGAATCCAGATCAGAACCGCAGTTCCAGCGCCGACATCAATGAAAGCGCAATCCGCTGACCAGCAAGCTGGCTGCCGCTCGGATTTGCGAGGCGCGGAAGGATCGGCGATGGAATTCGGCGTGTTTCACGAGTTTCAGCGGGCTGCGGAGCAATCAGAGACCCGGGCCGTCGACTCTCGGATCGTTGGGTCGACGATTTGGCGGTTTAACCTTCGAGCGTGCTTCCTCGTCCGCTCGCGTCAGTCGCGAGTAGACCGCACATCGGCGCGAGAATTGCGGCGAGACGGCGTTCGACAGGGTGTTTCATGCCCCCCTCAATAAGGGAGAGGCAAACTCTCGGTCCCCTTGCAGGGAGATCGGGAGCGGGCCGATATCAGATATTCACGAAGAGCCTCGGGCCGCAGGAAAAGTCAGGAGGAATAAGGCTGCCGATCGCCGGGTGTAGCGCCCGCCGAACCAACCCCCTCGGATCCGTCCTCCGCCGATACTTCTGTTTGAAGATCGGCCGGCGTGGTGGGGCGCACGACACGCTGTTGCTGAGCATCGTTAGCAGCGTTCATAACCCGAAAGTAATGCTCGGCATGCTGGTAAAGGTTCTCTGCCGCGACCCGATCGCCACTAGAAGACGCCTCCCGCGCGAGAGCAATGTACCGTTCGAAAATTTGATGAGGCGTACCTCGAATTTTGACGTTCGGGCCGTTACTATCGAAATTCTGACTTCGATGCGGTATCTGTTGCCGATTACGGTTGGAATTGTTACTGTAATTGCGACCATACGGTCGATTGTTTTGTCCTGTTCTCATGAGACCTTTTGCATTGATGGTGATTTCAGAACGCGTTCATAGTCCGACGCGTCGCGCCGCTTTTCTCTACGGCGCCAATTCTTTCGCGCTGGCACGCTAGATGGGTTGGTCCTTATTTCCAACAGTTTTTTGGCGCAATGCCTGGCAGAAGCCGGCCTCGTCGGTGCCGTTTCCGGTTTAAATACAGCTATATCAATGGATTATTCGTTGCAGCTGATCACAGGATTTCGTTTTGCGTATGCCTTCGCGCCGCCGGGGCGAAGCACCGGGAGCTCGAGGAAAGAAGGCGTCGCCTCGGCGTGGTGGACGGCGTTGGTCGCGACGCGGATATCGGCGTCGCTGTCGTTCGCCAGTATCGGATTTCCGCTGTTTGTGTTGCGGGCGCGGCGCGGGAAGTTGCTGCTGGTGACGTCGAGCTCGACCCGGTGCCCGGCGCCAAACGTGTGACAGATATGGCCGAGGTTGATGGTCAGCCGCTCCACGCGATCGGGCGCAAGATGGTGCGGCTCGTCGGACGGGCCGCGGTACATCGCGCGGATCACACCGTCCATCAGCAGCATGGCGCCCCCGTCGGGGTGAAGGTCGATCAGCTTGGCGACAAAATCGGTATCGGGGCAGTTCGACTGCACGGAGAGGGTCACCCGCACCTCGCCGGCAATGGTGAGGTCTTCGGGGAGTACCTCGGCGCGGTAGATCAGGCCGTAATCTGCCAACGCCTGGATTGGGCGCTGGTCGCGGAGCCCGGCATCGATCAGCATGTTGCGTCCGCCTGAGGTCGGGATCGGCCGGCGCGGATCATACCGGTAGCGACGCGGCGGCCCGCCCGGCCCACCGGCGCCGAGACCGCCGTCACCGCGCAGATAGAGCCGATATGGCCTCGCCTCCGGAGGCGGCCAGCGTTCGGCATGGCGCCAGTCCTTCGGGATATAGGCTTCCCGGTCTTCGACCCAGGCGCGCGGCGAATAGAACACCGCCGGCTCGTCCATGATGCCGGTCGGCTCGCCCTTCAGCCAGTAATCGAACCACGCGAAATACGGATCGCGCGGCCAAAAATTGCGATGGTAGACGAAATAGTGTTCGTTCGGCCCGATCCACAGCTTCTGATTGCCGACGCGCGACTGAATGTCGTTAAACGCTGCCAGTACGCCGGTCTGGAAAATATCGAACCACGTTGTGACGTGAAAGCCGGGAATCTCGATCGTGCGGCGGAAGTTGTGCGCGCCCCGGAAGGCGTCGGGCGCCGGATGCGTGATGATCTCGTCGAGAAAAGGCTGCCAGGTCGCAAAATCGGGGTAACCGCTGAGCGGCAACCGCATCCAATCCGGCGAGTCGATGAACGGCGGGTCGCCGTGGCGTGCGGCATCGAGCCGCGCATATCGCGCCGCAGCAGAAGCCGCAGCCGCATCCAGTTCCGCGGCGCTTACGCCAAAACGCTGCATGACGGCCTCGCGATGCGAGGGCGATAACCCCGGGATATTGCGCGCCACCCACAGCCACAGCCGCTCCATCTCGATCGACTGGCCCTCGTAGACGACGTCGTCATAAATGCTGGAAGCGCCAGCCTGGGCGAAAAACGCGCGCAGGGTCGGGTGCTGCGTCGAGGCGGCGGCGAAGGTCGTCGTGGCGCCGGCCGAGGAGCCCGACATGCCCACCATGTGATTGGACCAGGACTGGCCGGCGATCCAGTCCAACGTATCGTGCCCGTCGGAGGCGTCATCGGCATAGACCCGGTCCTCGCCTTCCGACCCGTGGCGGCCGCGGGTGTCCTGGTAGACCGCGGCGTAGCCATGCCCGACGATATTGCGCCATCCCCGCAGGATAGAACCGCGCAGCGGCTCCGCCGCGCTCGGCAGCCATGCCCTCGTGCAGTCGGTCTTGTCGCGCGCATCCGCCGCGGTGATGCCGTAGGGCGTGCGGTGCAGAATCACCGGCCAGCACGGTCCTCCGCTCCCCGGCAGGAAGACGAAGGTGTTGAGGCGGGTGCCGTCGCGCATCGCCACCATGACCTGGAAGGCGCGCGCGCCAGTACGGTCGTCGACGACTTCCATAGGCCTCATCTCCGCGGTCGCATTTCAGTGACGGCGAGACCGGTTCTGGGGTTCCCTCACTGGCCGGCCAAAGCCAGCGGTTGCGGCTCACCGGCAAAGGCCGGCATGATGTCGCGCGCAAACCGGCGGATGTTCTCGCGCGAGCCGCCGAAATTGATGATGACGTAGTCGACCCCGCCCCGGCGCAGGGCATCGAGCTTGCGCATGATTTCGTCCGGGGTGCCGAAGAGCGCGCTCTCCGCGCTCTCGTAACGGGCCTCTTCTTCGTGCGATTTGAACCGTGCCCGGGCCTCCCCGTCCGGGCGCCGCGCCAGCACGTTGATCCGCATATGCCCCTGGTACCGGCGCTCGAGCGCGGCCTCCTTGTCGGCCGCATCCTTAGCAATATGGACCGCGCGCGCGACTGCCACATGCATTGGGTCAAAGCCGCGGCCGCGCGCCTCTACCTCATCGCGGAACTGGGCGACCTGGTCGAGGATCTCCTCGGCGAGTGAATGCTGGCCCAGCAGCATATTGTAGCCGCGCTCAGCCACCTGGCGGACCGAAGCCGGGCTGCCCGCCCCCATCCAGAACGGCGGATGCGGCTTCTGCGCCGTCGGCGGCTCGACGACAATGTTGTCGAACTGCCAGTATTTGCCCCGGTGGGAGAAGGGCGTCTCGCAGGTGAAGGCCTTTGTGATGACTTCGAGCGACTTCTTCGAAGCGCGAATCCGCCTCCTCCATCGGCAGGCAGAACCCAGCAAACTCGTTGTAGCGGTAGCCCTTGCCGACGCCGAAATCGAGCCGCCCGCCGGAGAGGAGATCGAGAGTCGCGGCCTGCTCTGCCAATAGCACCGGATTGTGCCAGGGTATAACCAGCACCGCCGTGCCGAGCCGCAGATGGCGGGTGCGGGCGCCGAGCCATGTCAACAGGTTGAGGCTGGCCGAGACCTGGCCAAAGCCGGTGAAGTGGTGCTCGACCAGAAAGGTGCTGTAATAGCCGAGCGCCTCAGCTTCGACATTGTTGTCGATGAAATCGCGGAAACCCTGGCTGCTGTCGGTATCGGGACCGCTGCGCCTCGCTTGTGCGCTGCCGAACAATCCAAAACGCATCGTCTTCTCCTATAGGAAACCAGTTCTATCGGATTCTATTTCTGGCCGCGGCGAACGAAGCGCCTGACCAATCCGCGGGGATTGTTGCGTTCGCTCCCGCATATCCTATGCGCGGGAGCGATAATGCAAGACTGTGTCGCTGGTAGGGAGCTCCCGGCAAGTCCACACTCGAGGAGGTCTTTCGTGAAACGAATATTGCTCGCCGCCGCTCTGGCGACAACGACCTCGATGGCGGTTCCGATCATCGCCAGCTCGGCCCAGGATGCCGAGACGCAGCAGGCCCAGGCGGCGCCGCCGGCGCCGGCGGGCGAGCAATCGGGCGAGGAGCACCGCGGCGGTGGTCCCGGGCGTTGGATGCGCGGCGAGGGCGGCCCGGGCAGGGAAAGCTGGCGGGGAGGCATGATGCACCGCATGATGATGCAGCGGAACCCGCAGGAACGGTGCGAAGAGCGGCTAGCCTGGCGGGCCGCGATGCGCGCCTATACCGAGGCGAAGCTCGACCTGACGCCCGAGCAGCGCCCGCTGTGGGACCGGGTGGCGAGCATCGCCCAGACCGAGCAGCAGAAGGAACGCCAGCTCTGCTCTTCCCTGAAACCGCGCGAAGAAACGACCGTACCCGACCGGCTCGACCGGATGCAGCAGTTCTTGTCGACGCGGCTCGAGGCGTTGCAGGCGGCGAAACCGGCCGTCCAGGCGCTCTACCAAGCGCTGACGCCGGAGCAGCGCGCGATCTTCGATCATCCCTTCCGCCGCTAGTTGCCAGATGGGGGCCGTCCGGTTTAGAGAAGCGGGTTGTGATACTGCTGATTGTCTCCATCGGAAGTCGTCATCACCGGGCTTGACCCGGTGATCCACGCCTTCCGGGCGCGCCGAACCATTAGGTGGTGAAGGCATGGGTGGCCGGATCAAGTCCGGCCATGACGAGTGTTAGTGGGGTCAGCCTAAATGCTGGGGCGTCTGCGGCGTCGGCAGCGGGTAGACCCCGACGAGATGCGCGGAGAACCGTTCGGCGAGCACGGCGGCCAAATCGGTGCGTTCGCGCGACGTCGGCTGGGCATCGAGGACGACCAGAAGATCCTTGTAGCTCATCGACGCCTCTCTCGCCGCCGCAGGATGTGCCGGCGAACCTTTCGCGAAACCGGTGAACCCGCCTTGATCTGGATCAACGAGAATAACGGCCGGTGGCCCCCGGGCGCAAAGCCCCTTCTGCAGCGGTTTCCGGACCCGACCGGCGCTCGGGATTCGTAGCCAGGATTGCGTGGCGGGAAACCTGCGGGTCACGCCGCACATCGAACGCGCGCACCGGCCGCGCGTTCCCGCCGTACAGCAAGCCCTCGAGGATGGCCGAATCCCCTGTCAGCGCTTCCGAGCCGTCTCCTCCGAGCCACTGCAGGGCCAGTATTCGCCACAGCGAGCGCATCGGCCTCCCCTCCTCGGTGATGCCTCAGCCGTCATGACCGAGGAACCGGGCTGCAATGTGGCGGTGTCGCGGCATTGTGCTATCACCGGCAACGACGACCGGCCTCAATCTTCCGCGAGGGGTACTGCGATGGCACTGCTGTTCCGTTCCTCAGTCGATTCCGAGGCGCGCTGGAAACCGCAGCTCGCCGCCGAACTCGAGGTGCGGATATGGCCGGAGATCGGCGATCCGGCGGAAATCGATTACGCGCTGGTCTGGCGCCCCGAATCCGGATTGCTGGCGTCATTGCCGAACCTGAAGCTGATCCTCTCCCTCGGCGCCGGGGTCGACCACATTCTGTGCGACCCCTATTTGCCGCGCGGCGTGCCGATTGTCCGCCTCGTCGATCCGTACATGACGGATGCGATGAGCGAGTACATCGTTCTTCAGGTGCTGCGGCTGCATCGCCAAGACCTCGATTACCGCGCCCAGCAGAAAACAGAGATCTGGCTGGAGCTCGATCAGAAGAACGCGGTCGAGCGCACTGTTGGCATTCTCGGCTTTGGCGAACTCGGACAGGATGTCGCCCGCAAGCTCAAGCGATTGGGCTTTGATGTCGCGCTGTGGGGACGGCGGCACAAAACCGTCGAGGAGCTGCGCGGCTACGCCGGGAGTGCCGGCTTGCCCGCTTTGCTCGCCCGCACCGAGATCCTCGTTTGCTTGCTGCCGCTGACCGCGGAGACGGAAGGAATATTGAACACGGCCACCCTTGCCATGCTGCCGAAGGGGGCGACGCTGATTAACGCCGCCCGTGGCGGACATCTGGTCGAAGAGGATCTGTTGGCCGCCCTCGCCTCCGGCCGGCTCTCGGCGGCCGTGCTCGATGTCTTCCGCGACGAGCCCTTGCCCGTCGGCCATCCCTTCTGGCATCACCCGCGCATCGTCGTGACGCCGCACATCGCCGCCGCAACCCACCCCCCGACCGCCGCCCCGATAATCCTCGACAACATCCGCCGCTTCGAAGCAGGCAGGCCGTTGTTGAATCAGGTCGATCCGGCACAAGGGTACTGAAGAATTGACAGCGAAGGAGGCCTTAGCTAATTAGGTGACTAAGCTGAGGTATCTCATGGACGACATCATTTCGATTCACGCCGCCAAGACCCATCTCTCGCAGCTTATCGCGCGAGTAGAGGCTGGGGAGGTCATCACGATCGCTCGTGGCAAGACCCCGGTGGCTAAGCTGGTCCCAATCGTCCGCAAAGGCAAACGAGAATTCGGGGCAATGCGGGGTAAGTTCAGTATCGGGTCGGAATTCTTCGAGCCGCTCCCAAACGACGAACTCGATCTGTGGGAGCAATAGGGAGTGCGGCTGCTATTGGACACGCACACGTTGATCTGGTGGCTCCTCGGCGATCCTGCGCTATCTCGGAATGCGAGGGCGGGTATGGCCGAGGACGACAACGAGGTGTTTATCAGCGCAGTATCCGCTTGGGAGATTTCTACGAAATATCGGATCGGTAAGCTGCCCGCGGCAGCGATTTTCGCGGCTGATGTCGTCGGAGCAGCGGCAAGTCAAGGTTTTGGCGAGTTGCCGATCAACCTCCATCACGGACAGCTGGCCGGCAGTCTGCCCGGCCCGCATCGCGATCCGTTCGACCGAATGCTGGCCGCACAGGCACTGCTGGCGGACCTCATGCTCGTCTCGAACGAGACGGTGTTCGATCGATATGGAGTCCGCCGCCTGTGGTAACGGTCGCTTCGGCGCGGCCGAGGGCGTGAACTGTCGGGTAGTTCTCGGCGAGCGGACTGAGCTTCCGTCATTGACCACAGCGTAATTTTCCGAGGCAGCCAGCCAAACGCCTCATAACAGTGAGGAGCCGGCATTAGCCGCGGACTTCTGCACAGCCTATCGAGAACGCAAGGCAATCGGTGTGCCCGCATTGCGCAGTTCGCTGGTGGGACTTGTCGTCGGGACTATTGCCGGGCGGTTGCCCTGACTGCGGGGCTTGCTCGCTCGGATTGTCGCCGGCCTTGATTTACCCCGCCTGCAGCGAAACGCGGGGCCGACGACGATTGCGCGGTGCAGCTATTTATTGCGGCAATGCGACGGTGTTGAAGTCGTCGAGGAGGGCGCCGATGCGGCCGGTGTCGGACTGATCCATGATCGCCCGCGCGCGGCGCGTCGCGGCGACCATGTCGAGGCTGCGGATGCGCTGCTTGACGCGCGGGATGTTGCGCGGCGCCATCGACAGGTTGCGCAGGCCGAGGCCGAGCAGCAGCGCCGTGAAACGAGGTTCGCCAGCCATTTCGCCGCACACGCTGATCGGCATGCCACGGCGCAAGGCCGCTTCGACCGCGAACTGGATCAGCCGCAGCACCGCCGGATGCAGCGGGTTGTAGAGATGGGCGACCTGCTCGTCGCTGCGGTCGATCGCCAGGGTGTATTGGATCAGATCGTTGGTGCCGATCGCGAAGAAGTCCGCCTCCGCGGCGAGTGCGTCGGCGGCGAGCGCCGCACCCGGCACCTCGATCATCGCGCCCAATGGCGGCAGGCTTTTGGGCAGCCGCACGCCGCGCCGCCGCAGCCGCCGCGCGACCTGATCGACCGCCTCGCGCACGCGGCGGATCTCGCTGGCCGTCGAAATCATCGGCAAAAGGATGCGCAGCGGCCCCTCGCTGGCGGCGCGCAGCATCGCCGCCAGCTGCGGGTCCAACAGGCGGCGATCCTGCAGCGAAAGGCGGATCGCCCGTAAGCCGAGGGCGGGGTTCGCCGGCTCGACGTTATGGCCGCTCAGCGACCGCGCGATCTTGTCGCCGCCAAGATCGAAGGTCCGCACCGTGACCGGCTTTCCGTCCATGCCGCGCACCAGCGCCGAGAACACCGCGTATTGTTCCTCCTCGCCCGGGAGGTCGTCGCGATTCATGTAGAGGAACTCCGAGCGGACGAGGCCAAGACCCATCGCACCGTTGGCCAGCGCCTGCTGCAGCTCGATCGGCAATTCGAGATTGCCTTCGAGGGTGATCTCGACCCCGTCGCGGGTGATTGCGGGAAGCTTGCGCAGGCGTGCGAGACCACGTCGTTCGCGTGCCACAGCGTCGCGCCGGGCCTCGTAATCGCGTAGCGTCTCGGCAGACGGGTCGATGATCACGCAGCCGTCGACCCCGTCGATCACCGCTGTGACGCCGGCCTGCGCGCGGTCGAGCAGGCCGGATACGGCGAGAACTGCCGGCAGGCCGAGCGCTCGTGCGACGATCGCGGTGTGGCTTTCGGCGCCGCCCGAGACCGCCGCAAAGCCGGCCACGCGCTCCGGGTCGATCAGCGCGGTATCGGCCGGGGTCAATTCCTCGGCAAGGATGACGGCGCCTTCCGTCACGGCGGAATAGGCGACGTAGGGCTTCTTGATCAGGTTGCGGATCAGTCGGGTGCCGACTACCCTGATGTCCTCGATCCGCGCCGCCAAGTACGGATCGCGCATCGCGGCGAAGCTCTCGGCGATTTCGTCGATCTCGATCTGCACCGCGCGCTCGGCATTGAGCCGGGTGCGGGCGATGCGCTCGTCGACGCCACGGACGAGGCGCGAGTTCGACAGCATGGCAAGGTGGGCATCGAGAAGATAGCCGACTTCCTCGGCGGCGGAGCTGGGCAGCCCCGCGGCTTTCGCCTTCACCTTGCGAAGCTGCTTCAGCGAAACCGCAACAGCCTCGGCGAACCGCTGTCGTTCGGCTTCGATCCCGCTCTGCGGGACGTGATTCTCAGCTACCGGAAGATCGCCGCTCTCGACGATGTGAGCCGGGCCGATGGCAATTCCTGGAGATACAGCCAAGCCCCGCAGTCGCTGTTCGACGCTGCCGCTCTGCGGCGCAGAGCCGGTGACCTCCTCAATCCTCATCAAATTTGCATTCGACGAGCTTGGCGAGGGCCGTCACCGCCGCCTCGGCTTCGGGACCGGTGGCCGCGAGCCGGATGACCGTGCCGGGCGCCGCGGCCAGCATCATCAAGCCCATGATGGAACGGCCGGAGACTTCGGTGCCGTTCTTGCGCACCCAGATCTCGGCGTTAAAGAGCCCGGCGGTCTTGACAAACCGGGCGGCGGCGCGCGCGTGAAGCCCGCGCTGATTGCAGATTGTCGCAATCCGGCACACCGCCCCGGCGGGCGGGCGCGAATCCTGCGTCAGTCGTTCGTCGCCAAGTGGTTCATCGCCCGGCCGATCGCTCATCGGCGCGCGTCGCTGAGCAGCTGAGAAGCGACGTTGATGTATTTGCGTCCGGCCTCCTGGGCGCCGAGGACGGTTCGTTCGAGGCTCTCGCTCTGACGCAGGCTCGCAAGCTTGATAAGCATCGGCAGGTTGACGCCGGCAATCACCTCGATCTTGGCGCGGTCCATGACCGAGATGGCGAGATTCGACGGGGTGCCGCCGAACATGTCGGTCAGCAAGACCGCGCCGTCTCCGGTATCGACTGCGGCAATTGAGCGCAGAATATCCTGGCGGCGCCGTTCCATGTCGTCATCGGGTCCGATGCACACGGCGTCGATTTGCGCTTGCGGTCCGACGACATGCTCGAGTGCCGCAACGAATTCCGCTGCGAGCCGCCCGTGGGTCACCAAAACCATGCCGATCATTGATTCCCTCTGCCGGAACGACCGCTGCCGTTCAGCTCGCGGTGGGAGGCGCGCCCGGCGCGACCGACGCGGATTGCACAAGATCGCGGTGCGCCAACTCCACCCGCAGCCCGGCGGCGCCGAGTTGTGCGGCCAGCCGCTCCGCCACGTAAACGGAGCGATGGCGGCCGCCCGTGCAGCCGATGGCGATCGTCAAATAGGTCTTGCCCTCCTGCTCGTAGGGCGGCAGCAGCGGTTCCAAAAGCGGCCATAATCCGACGAGAAAGGACGCAAGGTCCGGATCCCGTTCGATATGCGCGGCAACAGCGAGATCGCGCCCGGTCAGCTGGCGAAGTTGGGGGACATAATGCGGGTTGTCGAGGAAACGCACGTCGAGGATCAAATCGGCATCTCGCGGAATTCCGTGGCGATACGCGAAAGAGATGACGAAAACGCGAAGACCGCCGGTCGCTAGGGCAAAATGGCCGGTCAACAGCCGTTTCAAATCGGCGGCGCTCAGGTTTGAGGTATCAATCACCAGATCAGCACCGTCGCGCAGGGCAGATACCACTCGGCGTACGAGCCGAATACCGTCCGTTACGGGTCGGTCGCCGGCGAGGGGGTGGGGCCGGCGGGTCTCGGTATAGCGCCGTTGCAACGGTTCGTCATCACAATCGACAAACAACACCTTGAGCTCGCGGCCGGTCCGGCCGACGACCGCGTCGAGGGGTTCGAGCATACTCTCGATCGCAAAGCCCCCGATCGCAAAGCCACGGGTGCGCAGATCGGCGCCGACGGCAATCGCGCGCGCATCGGCCGCAATGCTCTCGATCAGAGCGGGAACGAGCGAGAGCGGCAGGTTATCGAAGGCTTCGTAGCCCATATCTTCGAGCGTCTTCAGCGCCGTCGACCGCCCCGCCCCCGACATTCCGGTCACCAGGAGGACACGGGTCGCCGCCGCGCTTGCGGCGGGGCTCCTTTCGGCGTGACCACCCTGGGTCGTCATCGCCGGATTATAGCGGGCACCGAGTTGGCTGAAAACGCGTGTAAAGCGAAGCGCAGCTTTGCTGCTGCGGAAGCCTCAAATGGCGACAGAGCGATCGACGGAACCGCGAGCCCGAGCACGTCCTCGCAAAGAATTTCGGGCAAACGGTCGACTTCGGCCGACGCGACGAGGTCGACCAGCATTGCCAGGGTTGCCTCAGCCAATGACTCGACGCGAAGAATACCCACTCCGCGCACTTCGATCAGGCCCGCTATCGCGGCCGGGGCCGTGACCAAAACGCGTTCTCCTGCGCGCCGGATCTCTACCTGGTCGTCGGCGACGAGACGCGCGCCGCTATCAATCAGCCGCAGAGCGAGATCCGATTTTCCTGCGCCGGACGGGCCGCGGAGCAGGACCGCACGCCCATCGATCGCGATTGCCGTGGCATGGACCAGAATGGGGGCGGTTGGGATCGCTATCGTCACGCACCAGCCGGCAGTCTGACGGAGAACCGGGCGCCAATCGTGATGCCCTGCGCGTCTTTGCGGTTTTCCGCCCAGATCATCCCGCGATGAGCCTCGACGATCTGTTTCGAGATCGAGAGCCCGAGCCCGGAATGTGTCCCGAATTGCTCGCCGACTGGTCGCTCGGTGTAGAAGCGGTCGAAAATTGCCGTCAGCTTTTCGTCGGGAATACCGGGTCCCTGATCTTCGACGGTGACGACCACCGCCCTGCCATGATGTCGCGCAGTCAGCCTGATCTCGCTGAGCGGTGGGCTGAACGATACCGCATTACCAATGACGTTGCGGAACACCTGCGACAGTCGCGTTTCGATCCCGGGCACGACGAGTTCACGGTCATTGTTGGCGATCGCGAGCACCAGACGAGGCGCGCCGTCGGTCCGGGTCGTCTCATAGATCTCGACCAAGGTACCCAGCATCGCCGCGATGTCGACCGGTTCCAACTCGAGGCGGCCGAGCTCCGCATCGAGCCGCGAGGCGTCGGAAATATCGGTGATCAGGCGATCCAGTCGCTGGACGTCATTGAGGATGATCGCCATCAGCCGCCTCTGCTTTGCCGTATCGTCGATCCGGACGGCGGTCTCGACCGCGCTGCGCAGCGAGCCGAGCGGGTTTTTGATTTCGTGCGCGACATCGGCGGCAAAACTTTCAATGGCACTCATGCGCTGCCACAGCGCGTCGGTCATCTCGCGCAGTGAGCGGGAGAGATCCCCGATCTCGTCACCGCGACCGGTAAAGTCGGGTATCTCGACCCGCGCCCGACGGCCGCGTGCGCGCTCCGCCGCCGCGGCCAGCCGGCGGATGGGCCGCGCAATTGTGCCCGCGAGGTAGAATGACAGCAGCACGGTGACCAATAATGCCACCCCGAAGATGCGCAGCAGCTCGAGGCGAACGGTTCTCAGCTCCTCCTCGATCTCGGCGCTGCCGGTCGACAACATGACCGCGCCGAGCACCTGCTTATAGCGCTGTATCGGGATCGCGACGCTGAATACGAGGCCACCGGTTTGCGGGTCGCTCCTGATCGCCGAGCCGGTCTCGCCGCGCAATGCTCGCATTACTTCGGCATAATCCTCGGCGCGCGGGGAAGCGCTCTCGCGATAAACCGCGTAGCTGGTGTGACGCGGCAGAATATTGAGAATCCAATCGTAGATTTGATCGGCAATCCGCAGAACCGCACCTTCTCTCTCTGGCGGCTGCAATTCGTGGACCTGCACGGCATCGCCCGGCCCCCGCAGAATTCGACTGTCGGCAATAATGTCGCCCCGCACGTCAAACAGCCGAGCTCGGGTATGAGTCGGCTCGACCAGCCGCCGCATCATCTGGCGAGCCAGGTCGGGCAACAGGATCTCCCCCTCGTCGACCGAGTCGAAAACCGCGCCCTCACCGAGCGCCGCGGCAAACACCTCGCCTTGGGTCTTTAAAGCTTCGATCTGTTGGCCGATCAGGCTCGCCTGGTATTTTCCGAGGTAAAGAAACCCCCCGGCGAGAAGGGCGAGCGCCAGGACATTGACAGCCAGAATGCGCCGGGTCAGTGGAGAGACCGTCCAGCGCCTTCCGGCGCTCGGCCGCAGATCGGGGCCCGAAGCGGAGACTCGACGGGGCTCTCGCCGGGGAACGAGGGGCGAAAGGATGCTCGGCTACCGCCGAAGGCGACGCAGGCGCGGCGGCGGGCTCAACGGTCGCGGTATCGATACCCAACGCCATAGAGTGTTTCGATCTGCGCGAAATCCGTATCGACGTTCTTGAATTTCTTGCGCAAACGCTTGATGTGACTGTCGATCGTCCGGTCGTCGACATAGATGTGCTCGCCATAGGCCGCATCCATCAACTGGTCGCGGTTTTTGACGTGCCCCGGACGGTGCGCCAGGGATTTGAGGATCAGAAACTCGGTCACCGTCAGCTCGACATGTTCACCCTTCCAAGTGCACAGATGCCGTGCCGGATCGAGGATCAGCTGCCCGCGCACGATGACCGGCTCGCCATGCGGGTTCTCCCGCTCGCGCGCGAGCTCGCCGCGCCGGATCAGGGCCCGAATGCGCTCGATCAAGAGCCGCTGCGAAAACGGCTTCCTGATGTAGTCGTCGGCGCCCATGCGCAGACCGAGCAGCTCGTCGACCTCATCGTCCTTCGAGGTCAGGAAGATGACCGGGATGTGACTCTGCCGCCGCAGCTGCCCGAGAAGCTCCATGCCGTCCATGCGGGGCATCTTGATGTCGAGCACCGCGATGTCGACCGGTTGGGCGCTCAATCCCTTCAGCGCCTCGGTGCCGTCGCTGTAGCACCGCACAGCAAACCCTTCCGCCTCGAGCGCCATCGACACGGACGCCAGGATATTGCGGTCGTCGTCGACAAGAGCAATCGTGTTCGGCACCTTTTATCCCCCAAATCCTTCTGCGCGGCAGGACGATGGGTGAGCTGTTCCCCGCAAGTGTAAAATATGACCCGAATCCGGCAAAGGCAAACCCACTGCTATTATTTTAGTCAGGCGGCGGGCGCTCTATCCCTGCGACATGCACCGGTAAGAGCCTTCAGTTATCTATACAGGGCATGGGAGCGGACGCATTTCGCAGCGCGGCGCCGCTTGACGCAGCCGCGCCGAGGCGGCTGACTTGCGGAATGAGCGAAACAGGACTGGACGGCGATCCCGCGAGAATCGGCCGGCGGTTGCTGCGCCGACAACAGCGCGGAACCCTTGCCACGAGCATGCGCGGCAAGCCCTACGCATCACTCGTCCTGATCGCCGCCGATCTCGATGCGAGCCCGCTTCTGCTGCTGTCCGACCTGGCGCAGCATAGCCGCAACATCGCGTTCGACCCGCGGGTCTCGCTGCTGTTCGACGGCACGACGGGTTACCGGGACCCGCTGACCGGGCCGCGCCTCACTGTGATCGGGCAGGCCAGAGCCGTCGAGGACCCGCGACGTCTCGCGCGCTTCACCGCGCATCACCCGACGAGTGCAGTCTATTCGGGTTTCGCCGATTTCCGGCTCTATCAGGTCGCGGTCGAACGCGGGCACCTGGTCGCCGGTTTCGGCCGGATCCACTGGATCGACGGCCGAGATCTGCTGTTTGCCGCCGACACCGCCGCGCTCGCTGCGGCAGAGCCGGAGCTCCTCAGGCACATGAACGAGCATCATGCCGACGCCGTCGCTCGTGCGCGCGGTCTGCCCGGCCGTGCCGGCGCCGGTTGGCGGATCGCCGGCATCGACGCGGAAGGCGCCGATCTGCAGCGCGACGGCGAAACTGCCCGGCTCGACTTTCCTGCGCCGGTGCTGACCCGCGAGGATGCGCGTCAAGCGCTCGTAGAACTCGCCGATAGGGCGCCATAATAACGTGCCCGTTGAGGGATTTTGACATGGTCGCCCGTGTTATGGTACGGGGCTAATCTGGGCGTGTATTGTATTGCCGAAAAGGCCAGATCGTACCAGGAGGAAGCGTTCGATGAGGAAGACGATCCGATGACCGGAAAGAACAGCCGTTTCGGCCTCGATCGGCAAGGCATGCACCACCTCGGGACCGTGCACTGGAACCAGCCCGCGCCGGTGCTCTACGAACACGCCGTCCGGCGGGGCGAGGGCGAACTCGCCTTGGGCGGTAGCTTCTCGGTCTCGACCGGGCTCTATACCGGCCGCACCCCTCGCGACAAATACATCGTCGAGGAGCCGGGCACCAAGGACACGGTGGCGTGGGGCAAAATCAACCAGCCGGTCTCTGCCGACCAATTCGCCAGCCTGCATCAGCGCCTGCTCGCCTACCTGCAGGGGCGCGAGCTGTTCGTCCAGGACCTCTACGCCGGGGCCGATCCGGCCTACCGGCTTCCGGTGCGTGTCGTGACCGACGGCGCCTGGCACAGCCTCTTTTCGCGCAACATGTTCATTCGTCCGCCGGCCGACGAGCTGCCGGGGTTCGAGCCGGCCTTCACTATCCTGCACGCCCCGAAATTCCGGGCGATCCCCGAAATCGACGGGATCAATTCCGAAACCTTCATTTTGGTCAATTTCGCCGAGCGGCTGGTGCTGATCGGCGGCACCCAATACGCCGGCGAGATCAAGAAATCGGTTTTCGGGTACCTCAATTTTGTGTTGCCGGCGCGCGGCGTGTTGCCGATGCACGCTTCGGCCAATGTCGGCCCGAAAGGCGACTGCGCGATCTTTTTCGGGCTCTCCGGGACCGGCAAGACGACACTGTCGGCCGACCATTCGCGCACCCTGATCGGCGACGACGAGCACGGCTGGAGCCCCAAGGGCATCTTCAATTTCGAGGGCGGCTGCTACGCCAAGGTCATCAACCTGTCGCCGGTCAACGAGCCCGAGATCTACGCGACGATCACCCGGTTCGGGACGGTGCTCGAAAATGTCGTGCTGCATCCGGAAACGCGCATGCCCGATGTCGACGACCAGAGCCTGACCGAGAACACCCGGGCCTGCTATCCGATCGACTTCATCCCGAATGCCGATCCGCGCGGGCTTGCGCCGCATCCCAGCAACGTCGTGATGCTGACTTGCGACGCGTTCGGCGTCATGCCGCCGATCGCCAAATTGAGCCCCGAGCAGGCGATGTACCATTTCTTGTCGGGCTACACGGCGCGGGTCGCGGGCACCGAAAAGGGGCTCAGCAACGCCCCCGAGGCGACCTTTTCGACGTGCTTTGGCGCGCCCTTCATGCCGCGCCATCCGGCGGTCTATGCCAAGATGCTGGGCAGCTTGATCCGCGAGCACGGGGCGCAGTGCTGGCTCGTCAACACCGGCTGGTCGGGCGGCACCTATGGCGCCGGGCGGCGCATGCCGATCGCCCATACCCGCGCCCTGCTGCGCGCCGCGCTCGACGGCCGCCTCGCCGCGGCGCCGGTCCGCAAGGAGGCGAATTTCGGCCTCCTCGTGCCGGAAAGCTGCCCCGAGGTGCCGGACGAGGTGCTCGACCCGCGCGGCACCTGGTCCGACAAGCAAGCCTATGACGAGACCGCGCGCGGCCTCACCCAACGCTTCGAGGCCAATTTCCGCGAATACGAACCCTTCGTCGGCAGCGAGATCAAGGAAGTCGCGATCCGCGCCGCGGCCTAGCGGTCTTTCCGCAGCCGAGAACAGGCGCTGGGCGACTGGATCGCGATCGACCGCGTGATCTACGAGGCGCTCAAATCTTTGCACCTTGACTAGGGGCTGGGCGCGAGTTCACAGAACCGGGATGGGATCGGGTCGGCTCCCCTGGCTCTTGGCGCCGTGGCACGTCGCTGCGTTGGCGACCGGCGCGAAATCGTTCCGCGACAATCCGGTGATCGGCAGCCCCACCCTCAATCGCGCCGGATTGCATGTCGCGCGCGTGCGGCTGGCCCATCGGATGTCCGAATGGCGTCGTCAGCGGCTTTCGAGCCTGATTTCCGGAGACGATCGCGCGGCTTTCGAGCGCGACGGCTTTATTCTCAAACCCGACTTTCTGCCCGCCCCCGATTTTGCGGCCCTCAAAGAACAGGTTTTGTCGTTCCGCGGACCGGTGCGGCATCAGCTCCAGGGTGATGCGCTGACCCGGCGCATCGCCCTAGACCACCGAACCCTGGCCCGTCTTCCGGCTTTGCGGGGCTTGGTGGAAAGCCCGGAATGGCTCGGCCTCGTGCGCTATGTTGGCTCGTATATGCTCGAACCGCTGGTCTATATCCAGACCATCTTCTCGCATGTGCGCCAGGCGCCGCCCGACCCGCAGACGCGGCTGCACGCCGACGCATTTCACCCCTCGGTCAAGGCCTGGTTCTTTTTGACGGACGTCGCCGAAGAAGACGGGCCCTTTATCTATGTGCCGGGGTCGCATCGGCCGACACGCCGGCGCCTCAGCTGGGAACGCCGCGCGTCGATGACGGCGGCGCGCAGCCCGGATTTTCAAGCCTCCCGAGGTTCACTGCGGATCACGCCCGAGACGGTGCGCCGCCTCGGCCTTGGCGAGCCGAAGGCCTTTGCGGTGCCGCAAAACACGCTGGTGGTGGCCGACACTGTCGGCTTCCACGCGCGCGGCCTTAGCGCCCGCCCATCGGTTCGCGTCGAGATATGGGCCTATGGGCGCCGCAACCCATTCTTGCCCTGGCTCGGCTTCGACCTTGCCGGGCTGCCGTTGGTCAAGGGTCGCGCCGTGCCCCTCTATTGGTCGGCCATGGACATTGCCGAAAGGCTGCATTTGGGCGGCAACCCTTGGCGAAACGCCGGAACCGCAACCCCGATCGAGTATCCCGTGGCCCCTTAGAGTTACGTGCAGCCCAGCTCTCTGGCGCTTCGGGTAGCAATTATCAGCTGCTCCGGCTTGATCGGCGTCGTATTCACCTCGACGCCGAACGGGGCCAAGGCGTCGCAGACTGCATTGGCGATGGCTGCCGGCGGGGCGACGGCGCCGCCTTCGCCGACCCCCTTGACGCCGAGCGGGTTGAGCGGCGACGGCGAGTGCTGGTGAACGATCCGCATTGCCGGGATGTCGCCGGCGGTCGGCAGTGCGTAATCCATCAATGAGCCGCTCAGCAACTGCCCGTTTGCATCATAGGCGATCGCCTCGAGCAAGATGCCGCCGAGCCCCTGCGCGGCGCCGCCCATGATCTGGCCCTCGACCAGCATCGGGTTGACGACGACGCCGCAATCATGCGCGACGGCGTAGTCCTCGATGCCCACGCGGCCGGTCTCGGCGTCGACATCGACAATCGCGACATGCACGGCATAGCTCCAGGTGACCGTTTGCGGCTGCCAGTAGTAGGTCTCCTCGAGGCCGGCATCGATGCCTGGCGGGCGTTCGTTGTCCCAGCCCGGCCGCGCCGCCTGGGCTATCCTGGCGAGGCTCACCGTGGCGCCGGGGACCCCCCCGGGGACTCCAACGACACCGACGCCGCCATTGCGCAATTCGAGATCGGCCGGCGCGCATTCCAAGAGATTGGCGGCGATCGCGAAGACCTTGTCGCGGAGCCGCTCGCTCGCGTGGTGCATCGCCGCCGATAAAGTCACCGTGCTGCGGCTCGCCATCGTGCCAAACCCGATCGCGATCGTTGCCGTGTCGGCGAGGGATATCACGACGTCTTCCGGGGGGACTTTCCAAAGATCGGCCGCCACCTGCGCGAAGATCGTCTCCATACCCTGGCCCTGCGGGCAGGCGCCCGACGAGACGTAGATTTTGCCTGTCGGGTCGATGCGGACGAAGGCGCTTTCGAACGGCCCGACGCCGGTCCCCTCGATATAGCAGCCAATGCCGAGCCCGAGGTGGCGGCCCGCTTTCTGCGCCTCGCTCTGCCGCCGGCGGAACCCCTCGACCCCGCCGACCGCGTCCAGCGCCTTCTGCAAGGCGGCGGGATAATCCCCGCTGTCATAGACGATCGGCTCGCCATCCCGGTAAGGGATGCCGACGCTATAGGGCATCTCATCGGCGCGGATCATATTGCGCCGGCGCACCTCAGCCGGTTCCAGGCTCAAGGTTCGCGCCACCAAATCGATGGTCCGCTCCATCGCGAATGCGGCTTCCGGGCGCCCGGCCCCTCGATATGGGGCGTTCGGGACCTTGTTGGTGACGACGATCCTCCCCGACGCCGCCAAATTTTCGATCTTGTAAGGGCCGGTCAGGTGGACGGCGGTGTTGTAGGCGACACCAGACCCGATCGGGTTCCAGGCGCCGCAATCGACAATGTAATCGTCGCACAATGCGAGGATATGCCCGTGATCGTCAAACCCGACCTCGACATCGTGCAATTGGTCGCGCGAATGCGTCGCGCTCATCAGGTGCTCGCTGCGCCCCTCGATCCAGCGCACAGGCCGGCCGAGCTTGCGCGCGAGGAACGTGACCAGCAGGTCTTCGGGGTACACATGCCCCTTGCCGCCAAACCCGCCGCCGACGTCGAGCGCCAAGCAGCGCACCCGCGCCTCGGGCAATCCCAACAGCGCGGCGGCTTCGCGCCGCACCCAGTGAACCACCTGGGTCGAGGACCAGATCGTCGCCGAGTCGGTGCGCGGATCATAGGCGCTGACGACGCCGCGGCACTCGAGCGGCACCGCGGCGTAGCGGTGGTGATAAAACCGGCGGCGCAACCGGTGCGGGGCGCCCGCCAGAACGGCGGCGGCATCGCCCCTGCCGACCGAGAAGGCGCCGATCAAATTGGTCTGAAAGCGGTCGTGAACAATCGGGCTGTCCGGGCGCAACGCCGCCTCGGGATCGACGACCGCGGGCAATTCTTCGAGGTCCGAGATCACCCGTTCGGCCGCGTCTTCGGCCTGGTCACGGCTCTCCGCGACAATGATCGCGATCGCTTCGCCGACATGCCGCACCTTGTCGTGCGCCAATAGGGGCTGCTGCGGATTGAGGAATTTATGCTGGATGACCGAGGTCCATTTGCTCGGCAACGAGATTTGCCCCTCCGGCACCGGCGGCAGCAGCTGCAACAGATCCGCGCCGTTGAGAGCCAGCGCCACGCCGGGCGCCGCGGCAGCGCGCGACAGGTCGACCGAGCGAATGCGCGCATGCGCGACTGGGCTGCGCACCAAAACAGCGTGCAATACCCGCGGCAGGACGAGATCGGCGATGAATTGCCCCTGCCCTGTGAGCAGCCGGCGGTCTTCGCGCCGCAACAGCGAGCGGCCGACATAAAGGGGGCCAATGTCGCTCATGGTTAAGACCTCATTCCCGCGCCGCGAGTTTGTGAGAATAACTGAACTCGGTCAAACGGGACCGACCCGTCAGCGGATGCAATCGAACGAGACTTGATCACACGAGCAGAGCGTTCAAAAGCGTCCCAGCGTCTGGTTGAAGGTCAATCCCTTCTCTTCTGGTTGGTGGGTTTCGATTTGCCTCGCGGATGGCTCGGCATTCGATCAGATATGTGATAGGGAAGAAAAATATTGGAGGCCGGGGCTGCTTCCACTCCGGGCATTCCGCGCCCCGCGATACCTTGCGAGCCGCCGCGGGACGATGTTTCGCTATCTATGCCCCCTCGGGGGCGTTCAACCGGGCATGCGGCTCCGCCCTTTGGGAGCTAGAGGGGCGTGTCCGACGAACCCCAATGCACCGGGCCGCGTGGCCGGTATCAATTCACCGACGAAGAAATCGAGAGCTTCCTCGCTGCGAAGTGGCGAATGGAGGAATGCGAAGTATGTCGTCAGGTGACAATCTGGGGGTATTTTAGGCCTCGACCACTGTCGCTCATCCCTGCGTCGGATGGGACCACCCACACTATTGGCCAGGCGCTTACTTCCGTTCTAAGATTGTCTTGTAACAATTGCGGCAACACGAAATTCCTGGACTCGGAAGTCATCAAACGCTGGCTGGAAGCCCAACTAAAATGAACACGCCGCCGCGTGTCGTAAGCGAGGATAACATCGCCGAATTTCTTGCGGAGAAGGTTGCGCCGAGCGGGAGCGGTTCCCATGATTCGAGTATGGACGCAGCGTGGAAATCCTCAGTCGATACCCGAACTCGGAGAGTTGAAGGGCGCGCTCGATGGTTTACGGTCTAGTTTTACCATCCTTAGCGGAGCAATTGGATTGGTGGCTGCGGTGATGGCCATAGGTTTTGCTTTCTTCGGCGTCCAATTCAATCGCCTGGATGCAAAAATTGACGCGATCCCCCAGCGCCTATCCGAAGAATTCCGCGCGATGCGCGCGGAAATGGCCGCTCAGACCAGCGCCATCGCGAATTCGATCACGGCCACAAAGCAGGCGCAGCCTCAGATTTTTGTGCTCCCCGAACCGCAACCAGCGCCAACCCAGCAACCGCCCTCACCTCAGATAGTGCCGTCTCCTCGTCAGTCACCGAGACCATAACCCCTATTTATCCGCCATCGCCGCGTTGTGGGAGGTGCTGTGATAAGAATCATAAGCTTCTCTGGCGGCAAAGAAAAAAACGGCGACGGACCTGTGCCTCACAATGGCGGGGCGCTGTTGATATTCGGCCCGCAGTTTTGTGCAACAATCGTTGCAGCAAGGGTAGGGCGGATGTAATCCGCCATTTTTGCCTTCATCGGAATCCCGCTTGTCGGATAACCGAGACAAGCAACCTTACGATGAGGCCCCGTATCCCGGTAAGTAAGACGGCGGATTGCATCCGCCCTACGCCTGCTGCATCGTTACGCGGCGGAATTCGATTTCCGCTACAATCACCGTTCGGCGCTGGGTTATGGTGACATGGATCGCACCAGAGCGGTTATGCGCCGCGTCGGCGGCAAGCGTCTCACCTATCGGCGGACTGGAGAAGCGAGCGCGTAAGGGGACAACGCCAACCAAGTGAGGGGAGACCGGACATGAGAAGTCTCCAAGGGGTTTCGATCTGGATCTTCATTGGCTTCGCTTGCGTGACTGCGCAAGCTCAAGTGGCGGGAGATAACATTACAATTCGTAGCCCTGTCTGGGCCTGCCCGACCACTGCAACTCTGGAAAAATTCATGCGAGCGTCCAAAGAAGTGGAGCCGGGAAAGGAGACGGCGTTGTCCCTGACGGCTCATTTAGAATGGGGATGCGTGTTGTTCACCAACGGCGATATCGTAGTCGTTGGAGAACGATCCGTTAACTACATCAGCGTTCACCGCCGAGGCGAGATGACGGACTTCTGGACGCTTCCTGGTCTGCTCAGGAGGTGATGAGCGGGACGCTGGCTCAGCCTCGCCTCTTGCCCTTGTGAACACGGCCTTTCGATGCGAGCCGTTCATTCGGCTTTTGATGCACGCGGACCTCGTCGTGCGGTTTCGGTGGTATTTCCGCCAGTCGCTTCATCAGCCGCTTCGCCGCTTCCATAGGATCGACAGGCTGATCCTGGGTTTGTTCCGATTGGGTTGCCCAAGTCTACGAAGGGCCGACCCTCTCAAATGTCTTGAATTGTGCACAAAGCCGGTTGGAGAACGCTGCCTGAAATTTCATACGCATTCATCTATCCCTTTGACGAAGGGATATCGGCTTCGTAGTAGATCACGTGGAAGTTTTCTTGATCTGGGGGCGGCGTGAAGTATCGCGTAACCTCATCGAACCGGTCGTCGCTGACAAAGCCGAAATAGAGTCCTTCCGGCTTCGTCTCATTGCGTAAGCGCAGTCGCGCTTTGCACGATTCATTGGACGCGACGATATAATGCAGCACATGGTCGGCATTGGCGCTTTCGAATATCGATCGAACCCAGGCACGGTCGTTCGGCGCGTTACCGGCGAAATCGAACACGATCGGCACACCCAACTGGAGCAGCCGGACAGCAAGGGGAGCTATGGCGGCTTTCAGCCGCTTTGAATGACGCACATGGTCGGCCAGACTGTTGATCTCCGCATCGAGACGCGTCAGCCATTCGTCCTCGCCGAACAGGACCGCGGCGTGACGCGCCGCCAGTTCGCGCGCCAACGTCGTCTTGCCCGACGCGGCCTTTCCGCAAATGAAGTGCAACGTAGCCATCAGCCGAACCTACCATCCGTCCGATGGGTTGAAAAAGTCCGCGCTGCGACGCGCAGGTGCACCAGCTGCACGCCGGAGCGCGAGCCGGTCAATTGCTATTTCGGAGTACCCGATCATCAAATTGCCAAATTATTATCGTAGCCTGCGGCGAAATGGCGGCCCGCGACGGGCCGCTTCGCCACAGAGGAGATGGGCATGGCTGTAAATTCGCTGCAGAAACAGCCAGCGAGGGGGCTGGGACGGCCCTTCGAGAAGGGACGGTCGGGCAATCCGGGAGGGCGGCCTCGCGGCGCGCGCAATAAAGCAACGCTCGCCGCCGAAGCGCTCTTCGACAGCGAGGCCGAAGCACTGAGCCGGAAGGCCGTCGAGCTCGCTCTCGGCGGCAGCGAGGGAGCGTTGCGGATCTGTCTCGACCGCATCATCGCGCCGCGCCGCGAACGGCCGATCCAGCTCGCTATACCCGCGATCCGCAGCGCTTCCGACATTGCGGCGGCGATGGCGACGATCGTCAAGGCGGCAGCGCAAGGTACGATCACGCCCGACGAGGCGTTCAAGCTGAGCCAGATGGTCGATACCTTCGTTCGGGCGATCGATGCCAGCGACTTCGACAGGCGGCTGCAAATATTGGAAAATGCCGATGCCGCGGCGTCCGCCAATGCGGTCGGCTGGTACGGCCGCTGAGTGAAACTTGAGGGAGGTGAACATGTCGAGATGCCGACCGTCGGGGCCCGGGAAAGCCGTCTGCTTCGGGTTCCTCTTGGCCGCCTGGCTGGTCTTTCCGTCACTCGAAGCCCCGGCAACGACGGGGGCGCCGACAGATGTGGTGCGGAATTTCTATGGCGTGCTGCTTGATATAATGCAGCGTGCTGCGGCGCTCGGACCGAAGGGCCGCTACGAGAAACTGGAGCCGGTAGTGCTCGGGACATTCGACGTGCCGTTTATGGCGCGGCTGTCGGTGGGCCCGACGTGGAGGACCTTGACCGCCGAGCAGAAACGACGCGCCGTGCAGGCCTACGGCCGCTATATCGCGGCGATCTACGCGACCCGGTTTGATGCCTATGCCGGCGAGAAGTTCCAGGTGCTGGGCCAGCAGCAGATCAAGCACGGCACTTTGATCAGAACCCAAATTGTCAAGTCGAACGGTGAACCGGTCTCGATCAATTACGTCGTCCACGACAACGATACTGCCTGGCAAATTCGCGATATCTACCTCTCCGGCGCGATCAGCGAGCTGGCGACGCGAAGATCGGATTTTGCAAACATCCTGCGCACCAGCGGCATCGACGGCCTGATCGCCTCGCTCAACAAAAAGGCCGACGACTTGCAAGGGTGAGCGAGAGGCGAAGTTTTATGACCTGGCGGCGCTGCCGCCGCGCTATTCTTGCGCGTTCGCACACGGGAGGGCGCGATGGCGGAACGGCGGCTCAAACATTTCGGCTGGGGTCGTGAAGGCGAGGGGCTGACAGCCGAGGAGGAGGCGTCCGCTCTCGACCGCTACCGCCGGCTGTTCGCGGTCGACCGGTTCGAGGAGCGCAGCCCGCCGGCGCTGTCGGAGATCCAATTACGGCCGCCGCGGATCGTGCCGCCGCCGGCATTGGCGCCGCACTGCTCCAGCGAGCATTACGACCGGGTCGCCCACACCTACGGCAAGTCTTTCTCGGACTACGCGCGCGGCCTTGCGGGTCAGTACGACAACGCGCCCGATGTCGTCGCCTATCCGCGCAACGAAGGCGAGGTCGCCGCGGTCGCCGATTGGGCGGGCGGCACGCAGGCCGCGCTGATCCCGTTCGGCGCCGGCAGCAGCGTTGTCGGCGGCGTCGAGCCTGTGATCGAAGGCACCGCGTACCGGGCGGCGATCTCGCTCGATCTGCGGCATCTGGACCGCGTCGTCGAAATCGACCGTACCTCGCGCGCCGCCCGCATCGAGGCCGGCGTCTTTGGCCCGGCGCTCGAGGCGCAGCTGAAGCCCCATGCCCTGACCTTGCGGCATTTTCCGCAGAGCTTCGAATATTCGACATTGGGCGGCTGGATCGCGACGCGGTCGGGCGGTCATTTCGCCACCCTCTACACGCACATCGACGATTTGGTCGAAAATCTGCGGATCGTAACTCCGCGCGGCCTCGTCGAGACGCGACGCCTTCCCGGCTCCGGCGCCGGCCCCAGCCCCGACCGGCTGTTCATCGGATCGGAAGGCATTCTCGGCGTGGTCACCGAGGCGTGGATGCGGCTCCAGGACCGGCCGCGCTTCCGCGCCGGCGGCGCGGTGCAATTCGCCGACTTCTTCTCGGCTGCGCGCGCCGTAAGGGCGATCGCCCAGGCCGGCCTCTACCCCGCGAATTGCCGCATCCTCGACCCGCAGGAGGCATACAATACCGGAGCGGGAGACGGTAAATGGGCGATCCTGGTGCTGGCCTTCGAGTTCGGGCGATCACCCGGTCGATGGGTGGATCGCCCGCGCCTTGGAATGCTGCGCCGATCATGATGGCACGCGCGAACAGCCGGACAAGGCCGATGCGCATCGAGAAGGGGCGGCAGGGATGTGGCGCAACGCCTTTATCCGCATGCCCTATGCCCGCGAGCGGCTGGTGGGACGGGCGATCATCGCCGATACCTTCGAAACCGCGATCACCTGGGAGCGCTTCGAAGCCTTTCACGATACAGTCAAGACCGCGACCGAAGCGGCGATCCGTGAGGCCACCGGGCGGCCTGGTCAGGTGACCTGCCGGTTCACCCATGTCTACCCCGACGGGCCGGCACCGTATTTCTCCTTCCATGCCTTGGGCCAGCATGGCGATCTGTTGTCGCAGTGGCTTGCGATCAAGAGCGCCGCCAGCGAGGCGCTGATCACCGCAGGCGGGACGATCACCCATCATCACGCGGTAGGCCGCGACCACCGCCCGTGGTACGATAAGCAGCGGCCCGAGCTTTTCGCAGCGGCCTTGCGCGCCGCGAAGCGCGCAGTCGATCCGCAGGGAGTGCTCAATCCCGGCGTCCTGATCGATCCCTGATTTTTGCTCTGCGTAACTGCACCGCACGTTGAGCAGGCCGGAAACCCAGGCGGCTGGAACAACCCGGGGCGCCGGCCACACGCGCCGGGCGGCGCGGGTTCCCGGCGAGCTGCGGCCAATTAGTCAGCGGCCGAGATCGGCCTTGCGGTGTTGCGGAAAAGACGCGGCAGTATGGGCGGAAATTGGCGGAGCTATGGCCAAACTGTTGCCTAAATGCCGCATCGCTCCTCGTTCTGCGCGGATTTGCGGACGAGCGGTCCCGTTGAGAGAAAAACCGTTTGCCATCGGATCAGTGGATAGCGAAGATCGGGCATCGGTGGCGCGATGACCATCGTCACACGCGTATTTTGCGGCCGGAGGTAAGGGATGAAAAGTCGCTATCTACTAAGTGCTGGCGCAGCGCTTGCCGTGGCGTTTGGATGCGCCGAGGCGAATGCGCAGTTTGCTTTTATGGGGGGCCCGTACCCGACCGTCTTCTACGTCGGACCGGAGGGCGGGTGGACTAGCCTTGGTGACCAGAAGAACACGATTGCCACGCCACCGTTCAGAGTGGACAGTGCGGGTGTCGTCAATACCACAGGTCCTTTCTTCAGCGGTTTCGGCGGCACCGCGAAGTATGACAGCGGCTTCAATGCCGGTGCGCGGCTCGGTGCTCAGTACGGACCATGGCGTCTCGAAGAAGAATACAGCTATCGGCATAATGGCCTGTCGAGCTTTAGCCTCGCCGGTTTAACCAGTAGTTCTGCGTTCACTGGAGAGAAGAATACCGACGCACTTATGACCAACCTTATCTACGACTTCACGGTAGGTTGGCCAGTTACCCCGCACATCGGGTTCGGTGTCGGCGCGGTGCATATCGACGATAGCATCAGCCTAACCACCGTCGGCCCAGTCGGGCCGTTCAACGTCAACTTTCCTGGTGCGGGCCCCTTGCGTGTTCCGGCAGGGACAACCTTTGGCGGTACAATCCTGAAGGGCGACACCTGGGCTTTCGGCTACCAGGGGATCGCCGGTATCCGATATGACATCAATCCATTGCTCGCCTTCGATGTGGACTACCGGTACCTCGCGACCACGGAGCCGACCTTCACAAACAAGGGCGTATTCCCGCTGCCCGGCAATGCGCCGAACGCCGGCTTCCCGGGGCACACGACGAGATACAAAGCCGGCTATAACACGCAGAATATCGTCGCCAGCTTGACGATGAAGTTCGGCGCGCCGCCGCCGGCTCCACCACCGCCGGCGCCTCCAGCCCCGCCGCCGCCGCCGACCCACCAGGTGTATCTGGTGTTCTTCGACTGGGATAAATACAACATTACTCCGGAGGGCATGCAGATCGTCCAGCTCGCGGCGAACCAGTATCACGCGGGCGGTCACGTGACGCTCCAGGTGACCGGCTACACCGATACTTCGGGGTCGAAGGGGTACAACCAGCGGCTCTCCGAGCGGCGCGCCAACGCCGTCGCCGCCGCGCTCGAACGTCTCGGCGTCCCGCGCAGCGACATGGTGGTCGCCGGCCGCGGCCAGAACGACCTGCGCGTTCCGACACCGGATGGTGTACGCGAGCCGCAGAACCGCCGCGTCGAGATCGTCTTCCCGTAGAGCGGTCGCCTAACTTGGGTGTTCCGGGGGTTCCATTCGGCCCCCGGCCAGCCGCCGCGGCCAACCCCGCGGCGGTTTTCTTTTGCAATATTGCGGCAGATCAGTAGCCCGAACCGCGCTCCCGGCCGAGCGACAAATCGACCGGTCAGATCTAGTCGAAAGAACGCGCCGCCTAGGGCGGGTAACTGATCTGGCCGGCGCCCCGTTTCGCCGGGTTGCTTTTATTTTTCGACCGATCACGGGCGCCAATTGCAAACATTTATGGGTATTTCTTCGATGTTTCTTACCTCGCTCCGCGCGAGTCGTGATATTGTAAGTGTGTGGCTGGAAGTCGCAACTATTGCGGCGGCAATGTTTGATTGCACTCCTCAAGAGTGCAAGAAAAACGGTGCGTCGTTACTTTGACATAGGAGTTCCCGGATGAAGGCGCTCATCTCAGCGTTGGCGTTGCTCACATTTGTTGCAGGTACCGCGTTGCCCGTTGAAAGCTATGCCCAAACCATGGGGACGGGACAGACGATGGCCCCGGACACCTCGACATCACCTGCTCCGACGACCACGACCAAGAAGAAGAGATCCTCCAAGTCCCATCATGCCAAAAAGAAGTCGAAGAAGTCGTCCACAGCCCAGACGAGCTGAGCCAGGTCGAGATATCTTCGCCACAGTGTGAGCTGGCGCAGTTTTCTCGGAAATGCGGACGCGGCAATCCGCGTCTCTCGACGCTCCGCACCGCCGCGGTCGGGGTCACCCGTCAGGGTCAGCCTCGACGGCGGCGGCCTGACGCTGGGTTCGAGTCTCGACAGCGGAGCGCCTGCATTTAAATAGAGGAGTTCGCAGCGCGGCGGCATCGACACCGCGGTGCGCTCGTCTTTTGCGATGCCGCAAAGAAGACATAGGCTCACTGCCACGCTTCCGGCCTCAAACTCCGCGTATTCGCCTCGCCTTTTCGGGTTATTCGGTCTGTTGCTAAGCTACTGTTGCGCTTGCCAAGGCGAGGTTCCCGATTTATCATACGAACCAACTGAGCGGGGTATCAGGCGGGACAATTGCGTTGTGGGGAAACATAACGACATGCCTTGTCGCTAATGATGGGCGAAGCTGTGAAGACGAGCGGAGATTCGTTTCTTAGGCTTCGATGCGGCCCCCGGGTTCCCGAGCGAGGGACCCGGTTGCAGGGCTCTCGGCCGTCCAGCGGTCGCTATCACGGCGGACTCGCACAAAGAGTTACGAATACCATCTGAAGCGTGGAAGAGAGGACTCGACCAGCTGCAGCCAAGTTAATCGTCTGACCATGTCCAACTGAGGACCGAGAGAGAGGATTGCAGACATGAAACATCTTTTGACCGGTGTGGCGGTGGTCGCCGCGCTCGCATTCTCAGCGCCCGTGTGGGCGCAAACGGCTAGTCCGTCCGGTGGCAACCCTGTGGGCACGCCAGGCCCGAACCCGGGTGGACCGGGACTGACGCCGTACAGCTCGGGTCCGAACCCAGGCGGAGCGGCGCTGTCGGGTCCGCGCACGACGCCCTCGATGCCGCCTGGGGCGATGGCTCCCTCGGCGATGCCGCCGTCTTCGATGTCGGAAAGCAGTTCGGCGATGCCGCCAAGCCATCGTCACACACGGGCGTATTACCACCACAAAAAGATGGCGGCGGCTCATAACGAGATGGCGAGGTATCATCGCGGTAAAGCAAACGAGACCGGAGGTACCGCCAACCAGCTCAATCAGGAGGAGCTGGCCCGTCTGCAGTCAGGAAACATGGGCATGCCGCCGGCCCCTCCTCCGGGCCCGGGCATGATGCCTCCTCCTGGGCAAGGCGGTGCGCGCATGACCACTCACGGCACCGTGCAATAGCGGTAAACCCGCTCGGGAGTTTCGCTGCGTCTGGAGGCATTGCAAGGGGGCCTCTCAGCCCCCTTGCTGTTTCCGCCGAGTACTCGAATTGTCGTCCGGCCAGAATGCCGGCTTAGCCGCGCTCCGATCTGTGCGCCGGATGACGTACGTCAGGTGTTGACGACCGGTTTACGCTGTCGAGCCACCCGCTCCATGTCGTCCAGCAAATCATGCAGCGCCTGGTCGGCGACATACGCCATCTTGGCGAACGCCCGCAGAAAACTGTCGGTGCGCGGCAGCTGGAAGAGCGTCTCGTCGCCATCTTTGCCTTTGGCGGCGCTGATCAGAACGACATTGTCGAAGGGTTGGAGCATCAGCTCCTCGAGCGCTTTGCCGGGGCCGGTTACGTATTCGACGACCCGATAGCGCTCGGAGGTGCGCAACTCCTGCAGGATCGACATCCGGTAGGCAGCGCGCGTCGTCGCCGCCTCGATCAGGGCGCGAGCAAAGGGACGCAGAAAAGTCTCGTCAAAGCCGAGAATTGCCGTCGGGCGCTCGTCGCTGACCGAAGAGCGCATTTCGAGCGCCGCCCACAGGGAGGCACGTCCGCTAAAGTAATCGGCCGAAGCAAGATCGAGGTTGATCGAATCGATCGGCATCGGCGGGGAAATCGAGCGCGGCGACAGAAAGGCGAAACAAGCCGGCTCCCGTTTGAGGGAAATGTTCGTTGTCGCTTCGAGGTTCCGATCGGTGATCGCGGGAGTGTCGGCCATGGCGAAACCTAGTTCGGGAAGGCGGTACGTCGGATAACGGTCTCATCTCCTTGGGGCTCCGCGACCTGAGGAGAACTCCCGTCCGCAGGAAAGGGGATAGGCCGTTTCAGCCGAGTTTGTCAAAGTGTAACAGAGAATTGCCGCACTCTGCGGCCTTTGGCCGCTAGCGTGGGTCTGACCTTCGCTTAACAGTGATTTTGTTGCCGAAAGGCCCAGCTGCGGCCGAACAATTGCCACGAATCGGCCCTCGGCCGCTATGATTGACAGAAGCGAACCTCACCGGGATTCCCGCTCCACGGTTTCTTCCGCGGCCAGCCACTCGATTTCCGCCTGCTCGATCAAGCGCAGCAGCTCGGCGCGGCGCTTTAGGGCGGCAATCAGCGCAGGGCCGTTGTCCCGTAGGCCCGGCGGTTGGGCCAAGAGGCGATCGAGCGCCTCGCGTTCCTCGGTCAGCCGGGTGATTTTTTCTTCGGCCCGGCGCGCGACTTGGCGCAACGGCCCGATCTCACGCCGGCGCTCCGCGGCAAGCCGCCGGGCAGCCCGGCGGCTGGCGGATTGCGGCTCGCCCGAACGGGTCCCATTCCCCGATCCGCCGCCGTCCATGACTTGACGCTCGTAATCCTCGAGATCTCCCGCGAACGGCCGCGCCGTCCCGTCTGCGACCAGCCAGAGCCGGTCGGCGATCAGTTCGAGCAGATGCCAGTCATGGCTCACCAGCACTACCGCACCGTCGAAATCGTTGATCGCCTGCACCAGCGCTTCGCGAGCCTCGATATCGAGATGATTCGTTGGTTCGTCGAGGATCAGGAGAGCGGGAGCATCATAGGTGACGAGAGCGAGGTTCAACCGTGCCCGCTCGCCGCCCGAGAGATCCCTTACTGCGACAAACGCTTTTTCCTGGCCGAAGCCGAACCGGCCGAGCCACGCCCGAACCACCTCGGGCGGGTGGTCGGGCATCAGTGCGGAAAGGTGATCGAAAGCCGATTCGCCGAGCCGCATCTCCTCGATCTGATGCTGGGCGAAAAAGCCGCAGGCGAGCTTTGGCGACCGGGTCATGCATCCCGCCATTGGCGCCAGGCGCCCGGCAAGCAATCGAGCCAGTGTCGTCTTGCCGTTGCCATTGGCGCCGAGCAGCGCGATCCGATCGTCGGGGTCGAGCCGCAGATCGAGCCGCGACAGAACCGGCTCCCCCGGGACATAGCCGACCGCGACCCGGTCGAGCGCGATCAGCGGCGGGTTAAGCTGCGGCGGATCCGGGAAGGCGATCCGCGCCGGCGCTTCCTCGTTCGGAAGGATGATCGGCTCCAGCCGGGCCAATGCCTTGAGCCGGCTTTGCGCCTGCCTCGCCTTTGACGCCTTGTAGCGAAAGCGGTCGACAAAAGCCTGCATCCGCTCCCGTTCGAAACTCTGCTGGCGCGCCAAGGATTCGAGCCGCTGCGCCGCGGCGGCACGGGCCCGCAAATACGCGTCGAACCCGCCGGAATAGGCGGTCAATTTGCCGTGTTGGAGATGCAGGGTTAGGTCTGTCACGGCATTGAGGAAGCGGCGGTCGTGGCTGACCAAGATCAGGGTGCGGCGATAATTGCGTAGAAACCGCTCGAGCCACAGTGCGGCCTCGAGGTCGAGATGATTGGTCGGCTCGTCGAGCAGCAACAGGTCGGGCCCGGCGAAAAGGATCGCCGCGAGTGCGACGCGCATCCGCCAGCCGCCCGACAGATCTGCGATCGGCCGGTGCTGCATCGCCTCGTCGAGGCCGAGCCCGGCCAGGATGCGCGCGGCCCGGCTCGGCGCCGAATGGGCGTCGATCTCCACGAGCCGGGCCTCGATTTCGGCGGCCCGCAGCGGCTCCGCTCCGGCCTCCCGCTGGACGAGCAGCCCGGCACGCTCGGTGTCGGCCGCGAGGACCGTTTCGAGCGCGTTCGCCTGCCCGCCCGGCGCCTCCTGGGCCAGAAAACCGATCCGATACCCGCGCGGCAGCTCGATGGACCCGCCGTCCGGCTGCAGAACGCCGCGGATCAGGTCCAGCAAGGTCGATTTGCCGGCGCCGTTGCGCCCGACCAGCCCGACTTTGCTGCCCTCGGCAATCTGCGCGCTCGCCTGGTCGAGCAAAACCCGTCCGCCGATGCGGTATGTCAGGCCGGAAATCGTCAACATCCCGGCCTCATAGCACATCCCCGAGACGAGGGGCGATGAGCCGCGCCGGGAAGATCCGGATCGGCATCTCCGGCTGGACCTATGGCGGCTGGCGCGGGAGCTTCTATCCGTCCGGGTTGCGGCATGCCGATGAGTTGTCCTTCGCGAGCCGGCAAGTCGACACCATCGAGATCAACGGCACCCACTACTCGCTGCAGCGCCCCAAATCCTTCGCCAGATGGCGTGACGAGACTCCGGAGGGCTTTGTCTTCGCCGTCAAGGGCAGCCGGTTCATCACGCATCTGAAGCAATTGCGCGATATCGAGACGCCGCTCGCCAATTTCTTCGCCTCCGGCGTGTTGCGCCTCGATGAGAAGCAGGGCCCCTTCTTGTGGCAATTCTCGCCGCGCTTCCGGTTCGACCCGGCGCGCCTCGAACATTTCTTCGCCCTGCTGCCGAGGGACACCGAGGAGGCGGCGGCCCTCGCCGAACGGCACGACCAGCGCCTCTCCGGCCGCGCTTGGACACTGACCGGCTGCCGGCGCGAGCTGCATCACGCGATCGAGATCCGTCACCAGAGCTTTCTCGACCCGGCCTTTGTGGCGCTGTTGCGCCGGCATCGTATCGCGCTCGTCTTCGCCAACTCGGTGGCGTGGCCCTATGCCGAGGACTTGACCGCCGACTTCGTTTATATGCGCCTGCACGGCTCCGAGGAGCTCTACGCCAGCGGCTATTCGGACGAGGCGCTCGACCACTGGGCGGCGCGGATCAAGCTGTGGGCCCGAGGTCTCGCTCCCAACGACGCGCGCCTGATCGCCCCCGAGACGCCGGCACCCCGCCGCGACGCCCGCGACGTCTATGTGTATTTCGACAACGACGCCAAGGTCCGCGCCCCGGTCGACGCGCGCTCTCTGCGAGCCAAACTGGCAGACCACACCTAGCCTGTTCCACCTGTTTTTTCAGGAAAAGAACAGGATGCTCAATATTACAAGTGCCCCGCCCTCGCGCTTTCGCAGGGGCGACCAATGTCTTCGCGAACAGTCCATCTCAGCATCTAACCATGCCATTCGGCAATTTGATGGTCGTCCCCTGCGGCCGGGTCGGCCGGTTGCAATTTGGCCGCGGTTGCGCGAGCCTCGGCCCGGACTTCAGGAGGCCTAGCGATGACCACCCGCCCGCCCGCCGAGATCGGCATGACCCTCGACGAGGTCGACACCCCCGCCCTCATCGTCGATCTCGACGCGTTCGAGCGCAATCTACGCCGCTTGCCCGAGCGCATCGCCGGCACCGGCGTCAGGGCGCGGCCGCACGCCAAAACCCACAAATGTCCCGTCATCGCATTGCAGCAGGTCGCGCTCGGCGCGGTCGGCGTGTGCGTGCAGAAGGTAGGCGAGGCCGAGGCGATGGTCCAAGGCGGGGTCCGGGACGTGCTCGTTACGAACGAGATCGTCGGGCGGCAAAAATTGCGGCGGCTGGTTGCGCTCGCGCATATCGCCCGCATCGGCGTGTGCGCCGACGATCCGAGCCAGATCCGCGCGCTCGACGACGCGGCGGGGGAGGCCGGGGTCACCTTGCCGGTCTATGTCGAGGTCAACATGGGCGGCAACCGCTGCGGCGTCGAGCCGGGCGAGCCGGCGCTCGCCCTTGCGCGGCAGATCACGCAAGCGCCGGACCTCGTCTTTGGCGGCTTACAGGCCTATCACGGGTCGGCGCAGCATCTGCGCGGCTGGGAGGAGCGCCGCCAGGCGATCGCCCAGGCTGCCGACAAGGCCGGCCGCACCCGCGACCTCCTGGCGCACCACGGCATCGAATGCCCGGCCGTCACCGGCGCCGGCACCGGCACCTTCGAGTTCGAAATCTTCGAGCGGCGTCTACACCGAACTGCAATGCGGCTCCTACATCTTCATGGACGCCGATTACGGCCGCAATCTCGACCGCGACGGCGCCCCGACCAAGGCCTTCGAGCCGAGCCTTTTCGTGTGGGCAACGGTGATGAGCCGCCCGACCGACGATCGCGCGATCGTCGACGCCGGCCTCAAGGCGCTGGCCTTCAACTCGGGTCCCCCGCTCGTCTGCGACGAACCCGCCGCCACCTACGAGCGCGCCTCCGACGAACACGGCCGGCTCGGCATCAGCGGCGCCACCAACCGTCTCCGCATCGGCGACAAGATCCGCCTCGTCCCCGGGCATTGTGACCCCACCGTCAACCTCTACGACTGGTACGTCGGCATCCGCGGCAACCGCGTCGAACAGCTCTGGCCGATCACCGCAAGGGGCGCTGTTTACTGATCAGAGCGCGGCCATTCCTTTGAAAATTCGACATACCAGCGGAACGATCGCGATGATGAAACTCGAGCAAATCGTGCACCGGGATCCCGACATCTTGGGTGGCACGCCGGTCTTCCGCGGCACACGAGTGCCGGTTCGGACGCTATTCGACTACCTGGAAGGAGGGGACACCCTCGACGAGTTCCTCCGCCAATTCCCGTCGGTGCGACGGGAGCAGGCCATCGCATTACTCGACCTTGCGCGTGAAACCCTCGCGGCCGATGCGCCTGCTGCTTGACGAGCACCTACCCATAGGCCTTTTCGCGGAACTCTACCGGCATGTAGTGGACACCGTTTCCGGCCGCGGCTGGAGCGGGATCAAGAACGGCGAGCTGCTGCGCCGAATGAGTGGTCACTACGACGTCCTTGTCACAATGGACCGGAGCATCGAGTTCCAGCAGCGCATCTCGACATTGCCCTTTGGCATTGTGCTCGTTCACGCCCCATCCAACCGCATGGAGCATCTGAGGCCGCTAGTGCCGTCAATCCTCTCCGCTCTCGACGCGGTCAACCCTGGGCGCATTCGTCGGGTCGGCTCCTGAAGAACCGGCACCGAGGCACTTTCTCTGAGATAGCCTCATTCCTCCAGCTCCCGACCTAAATGGACGCCGACTACGGCCGCAACCTCGACCGCGACGCACCCCGACCAAGGCCTTCGAGCCTCTTCGTATGGGCGACGGTGATGAGCCGCCCGACCGAGGACCGCGCGATCGTCGACGCCGGCCTCAAGGCGCTCGCCTTCAACTCGGGTCCGCCGCTCGTCTGCGACGAGCCCGCCGCCACCTACGAGCGCGCCTCCGACGAGCACGGCCGCCTCGGCATCAAGGGCGCCACCAACCGGCTCGGGCTCGGCGACAAGATCCGCCTCGTTCCCGGCCATTGCGACCCGACCGTCAACCCCTACGACTGGTATGTCGCCATCCGCGAGGGCCGCGTCGAGCAGCTCTGGCCGATCGACGGCCGCGGTGCAGTGTATTGACGCTCCGAAGCGCGAACGATCAAACTGACGACGAGCTCCTTAGGCCAGCCCCTGAGCCACTGCGCCATACCCGCGAAATGCTGCCTGTAGCCTCGCGCGCCAAATGGCCGGCCAATGCGTGAGATGCGATGGACGGTGATACCTAAACTTACGCCCTCGGCGGCCATTTCGCCCGCCACGATTGGGACGGCCTCAGCCCACGGCCTCGATTATCGGCCGTCTCCGCGCGCTTCGAATGCTCCGATATCGAACCCTCCGAGCTGCGGGCGCGGGACACCTCGCTGGTCGGTCGAAAGAGAGGTCCGAGGGTCGGCCGAGTTGAACGCAGGGCTGCTGGGAAAAATTGCCATCGTCGGCGTATTGCCTGGGCTGTTCAGTTCCAGTGGCAGCAGCTGAGGATCGCTCGTTGCCACCACTCCGGGACAAGCTGAAAATTGTCCGCTTCCGGAGCCGTTATTCATGATCAAGTTACGGATGCCTCCAATATTCATGGTCCCCCTGAAGAAGCATTCATTAGCGCCATTGTTGGCGATTATTGTATTGTTCAGAATGAAAATGATTGGCGGGCCCCCGTAGGCGTCCGGAATGTATGAGTAGGCCACAACAGCACCTCCAGAGCCGGTGCTTTGGTTGCCACTGAAGGTAGAATCGGTAATTTCCAAAGGCCAATCGTTATAGGAGAAGATTGCGCCACCCGCACTGGCGCCATCGCCACTATTGGTCGGTCCTCCGCCCGCCACGCCTCTCGTCACAAAATTGTTGAAGAAGGTGCTGTTGTGCACCCGGAGCTGGGAAAAGTCGCTGAATATGGCCCCGCCCAGCGCCCCGCCCCGCCCCCGTTGTTATTATCAGCCTGGCCGCCGAAGGGACCCCCTTTGCCCGGGCTGGACCCAAACACGAAGCCGTTACCAGCTGCGCCGCCGCCGCCTCCAAATCCGCCGTCTCCACCGGACACATGGAAGAACCCATAACCCCCCCGCCGCCGCCGCCGCCGATACCGCCATTTCCACCATCGCCCCCGCCGCCGCCCCCGCCCCCGCCATAGCTACCCTGGGCGCCATCTCCCTCGCGGTAGGGGGGGGCGACTGTATCATCACCACCACCACCACCACCGGCGCCTGGACAGGCCGCCTTATGGCCGTCATTCCCAGCATCCCCGCCATTCCCGCCACAGTGAAACCCGCTAGAGCCGCCCGTTCCGCCAGTGGCATTTCCGCCGGAAAAAACCGTCCCGCCACCGCCCCCGCCACCTTGCACAGCCACCCCGCATTCTCCTTGGCCGCCATTGCCGCGCGAACCGCCGCCGCCGCCGCCGCTACCGAGACATCCGTCGCCGCCGTTGCCCGACAGTCCTCCGCCGCCTCCTTCTCCGAGTCCAGAGGCACCGTTGCCGCCCACTGCTCCGTTGCTCTCGAAGGTGCTGTTTTCGACTGTGAGAAAACCTTCGACATAGATCGCGCCACCTGCGCCCAAGCCCCCGCCGCCGCCGCTGCCGCCATTACCGCCCTTGATATGGAAGCCCTTGACGTAAACATTTCTGAGCACGACATTCCCGGTGCCTACGCCAAATCCCGGGTCGTCGACCCTGCCGACCGCAAACAAACGCGAGTTGCCGCGGGGGGGCCCCGCCGGGTCCATCCATTGCAGGGTTGCCCCATTGCCCTCGATGGTCACGGTCGAAAAAATGACCGGCGTGGCCGTCGGCCCATATGCGTTGTGGGCATCTCCATCCCAGAAGTGGTCGAACGTGAACACGGCTCCAGCGGGCAGCACAATCGTGTCGCCGTTACCGCTCCCTGGCACGCATCGGGTGGGATAGAAAGTGTCGGGGGCTGTTGAACGGACCGCAGTATTCAGTTTGAACTCCGATGAGTAGATGGCCTCCTGCAGCGAGCATAGGCCGTTGGTCACCCCTTGCTGAGTCGTAGTGACAAATATCGTAACCTGGGCTGCGCTCTGTTGCGCGATGCATACGGTCAATATCAGAGCCGCGATAACCGCTGCCCATTGTCGGTTGGGAGCCCGACTTTGGGCAGTGCGGGGCGCCGACCCAGCCCAATACATACTCATCGCTAGCCTCCCCTAGAGGCACAGTGCAGAGCGTTCTCGACAGAAGAAATGGTATCTCGCCCACGGTTGTCGGAATGTGAGCTAAATCACATGTTTTAAAAAAATGGCGGTCGCCCCACGTAAATATCGGTTTGGTTCTCGCGGGCTATTGGCAGCTTCTCGGTCGCGCAACAGCAATCGAAAGGGCCACGGCAGCTCTTGGCGCCCACCGGCACCTCAACGGCCCAGCATCTGTCCGGCTGGCACGAGTCGCGCCATGCGATCGCTGAGGGCGCCGAAAAGGCCGGCCGCACCCGCGACCTCTTGGCGTGCCACGGCATCGATTGCCCGACCATCACCGGCGCCGAACCGGCACCTTCGAGTTCGAAACCGCGAGCGGCGTCTACACCGAACTGCAATGCGGCTCGTACATCCTTATGGACGCGACCAGAAGAAGCGATCTTGCGGTACCGCCTTCGAACCATTTGGAGAAACTGCGAGGAGGTCTTGAAGGCTTCCATTCGATCCGGATCAACGACCAATGGCGGGTGATCTTCAGGTGGTCGGACGGCGACGCGGCCGAGGTCCAAATCGTGGATTACCACTGAGAGCAGCATCGATGAGAGCAGCATCGATGACTGGGTAAGACGAGATGAGCGAAGACGAATTTGCGCCGGTCACCCCCGGCGAGATGCTGAAGGACGAGTTCCTGGCAGAGTATCGCCTGTCCCAGAACCGGCTGGCGAGGGCCGTCGGCATCTCGCCCAATCGCATTGCCGAAATCGTCAACAACCGGCGGCGAATTACCGCCGACACGGCGCTGCGGCTGGGCCTGTATTTCGGCACCTCTGCGGAGTTCTGGATGAACCTTCAGAGCCGGTACGACCTGAAGATGGCGCGCCGGCACTTGACGCCGGAAGAGGCGGAGCGGATCAAGGCGCAGCGGGCGGCGTAATCGCCCGCGAGGCCCGGACCTACTCGAAATACTTCTGCAGCTGGGCGCCAGGGGCCCGTCGCAATCATCTGCAATGTAGGTGATTCCGAGCAGGTTCTGCCCAAACCGGCGCCTTTTCCGCGCCGGCTGATACGGCACCAGCTTTTGTTTCCGGCTTGCCCGCCTTGGCGATCACGATCTCCTCGCCGGCGGCGGCGCGGTCCACGAGCTTGGAGAGGTTCGTCTTCGCATCGTAAATGTTGACGATGTCGCTCATAGCCGCGTCCGACCAAATCCTCCGAGCCTCGCCACCGTACTCGGGGCGTCGGTTGTTTTCGCGGAAGGAAGAACGGTTTAACATGGCGGCGGTCCGGCATTCGCCGGTCCCCAGAGCTAGGGAGGGAATAGGCCCGCTATGGCCGTTGCCGCCAGCGAGGTTGGCACTATTGAAAAAGTTGCAGCTTCTGTCGAAGCCAACTGTTAACCAACCAAGCTCACCAGAATTCGACCTCCAGTCGGCACTGGAAGCGGGAGAAATTGGCGTTTGGGATTGGGACCTGACAAACGATCGGATGTGTTGGTCCGAGCAAATGTTCCGCAATGTTGGACTGGACTCGGATGCGAGCGGGCATCTTTATCAGCATCTGTTAGCGGCTATACATCCCAATGATCAACAGAGCGCGCCGACCAGCGCGTTGCCGTTGCTGCCTTTCGCATTTCGGGATTCGAAGGCGGTGTTCGCGGCGCTCGACGGTGCTCTCGGCGAGCAGATCCGCGGCGAGCTGGCGCAACACGGGATCCATGCCTTCCGTCATTGTCTGCAGAACGGGTTTCATCACCTGACGACCAGCACGAGGCCGATCCACACCGCCGCCGATCTCGCCGGGTTGAAGATCCGCAGCCCCGGCGGTGCGATTGCGCGCGATTTCTTCGAGGCATTCGGGGCGGAAGCCGGATATGTCCCGTTCAGCCAGATGTACGATGCGCTGAAGGCGCGCAACTTCGACGGCCAGAGCGACCCGCTCGGCGTCGTATTGTCGCTGAAGCTCTACGAGGTGCAGACCTATTTGAGCCTGACAGCGCATTGGTGGTCGGGTTTCACGCTGCTCGCCAATGCTGCTGCATGGCGAGCGCTGCCGCAGGAAATCCAACAAGTCGTCGAGCGCAATGCCAGAAATTCGCGCTGCTACAGCGCGAGGACATCGAACAGGCCAACGCCGCCGGCGCCGAACAGCTCGCAAGCAGAGGCATGACGGTTAATCCTAAATCCGGCAGTTGGGTGATTGCCAAGATGGGCCGAATTGGCGCATTTGCTGGGCATGAACACAACTCGTTCGACGCTTTTGCCTCACCCGGAAGGTGAACAACCATCCGTAGAGGAGTTTTCCGCGACGGCGGAGACCTTTGCCGGTCGTGTGCCTGTCGAGTGGGACAGCGACGGGCTGGTGACGCCGCTGGGCCAGTTGCCGTTCTTCGTTGAGTATCTGAAGCAGGCTGGACTGTTCGCCGGCTGGGTGGCGGATTGTCCGCTGAGCTTCAGCAGCCCGAACGCCCCCTCCAAGCACGATCTGCTGGGAACCGTGTTGTTGTCGATTTTGTCGGGCCATTATCGCTACGCCCATATCACGGCGCGGCGCTGCGACGCGGTGAACCCGCGGCTGCTGGGCATGAAGAAGGTGGTGAGCGAGGACGCAGTGCGTCGCGGTCTGGCGAAGATCGACGAAGCGGCGGGTCTGGCGTGGCTGCAGGCGCATCTCGACTATTGCGCCTCGCCGCTGCTGAGCGAGCCGTGGGTCCTGGACATCGACAGCACGATCAAGCCGCTGTATGGCCAGCAGGAAGGAGCGATGGTGGGCTACCACCCGCAGAAGCCGGGGCGACCCTCGCACTGCTACCACACCTACCTGATGGCGAACCTGCGGCTGGTGCTGGGGGTCGATAGCCTGCCCCTGCGAAAGCAGGGGTGCAGCCGGGCGACGAACACACGCCCAAGCATGGTCAGGCCGGACTGTGGTCGCTGCTGCATCGCCTGGGGCGCAGCCGCTGGCCGGCTGTGCTGCGCGGCGACGTCGCCGGGGGCGTCGAACCGGTGATGTCGCGTGCCGAGCCGGAGGGGCTGGCCTATCTGTTTCGCCGGCGCATGACGGCAAACGTCAAGCGGGCGCTGGTGAAGATGATGGCCGAGCGCGACTGGACGACAGCCGGACATGGCTGGCCGGGCAAGGAAACCACATTGCGACTGGTCGGCTGGAGCCGGCAACGCCGTGTCGTCCTGCGCAGCCTGTCCTCGGGCCGGCCAAAGGCCGGACCCGTGGGTCGCAAGCTCGATCGACCGCTGGTGCTTGTCGACCGCACCCAGCCGGAGCAGCCGCGGCTTTGCCGAGGTCGGGCCCCGATCGGGAGGTGGGGGAATACGCTGGGTTGGTGACCTCGCTGGATGACGCGATCCTCACGCTGGGCCAACTGTACCGCGATCGGGGCGATTGTGAGAACACCTTCGATGAGCTGAAGAACCAGTGGGGCTGGGGCGGCTTTACGACGCAGGACCTGAAGCGCTGCCGACTGCTCGCCGGCAGCGTTGCGCTGATCTTCAATTGGTGGAGCTTGTTCGTCCGTCTGGCCGATCCCGACCATCGACCCGAGGCAATCACCAGCCGTCCCTTGCTGATGCAGGCGATCGCCCGGCACACCCAGCATGCCGGGCAAGTGACGCTGACCATCACCAGCACGCACGGCGAACCCCACAAAGCCCGGCGAGCCGACCTGCGGATCGCCGGCTTCCTGGCGCAATTGCGGCAAACTGCGGAGCAGTTGGACCCGGTGCAGCGCTGGCATCGCATCCTCAACCAAGCCCTCAAGCGTGATCTGAAGGGCCGTCAACTCGACCCGCCGCGGCGCCTTGCTCAGGCCTGAACTCTCTCTATGGTTGTGAGGAGCCACAAAATCCAGCCGATGATCCAAGGCTAACTGCCGGATTTAGGTTAATACGGCCGATACCGACACCTTCCGCGCCAGGCTCGGGGATCTTTACGTCCGCTGGCGCGAAAAGGCCGGCTCGGCGACGTGGCGCCTACTGGAATCTTATGCCGGCGAAATCGGCGGATAGCGCGTTCCGGCTCGACGGCAAGATTGCGCTGGTGACCGGCGCCGGGCGCGGCATCGGCCGCGCGGTCGCGCTGGCGCTCGCCAATGCCGGAGCCGAGCTCGTGCTGGTGAGCCGCACCCCGAGCGAACTCGACGAGGTCGCTGGCAAAATCACGTCTGGCGGTGGCACGGCGCGGCCGCTGCCTTTCGATGTCACGCGCTCGGATGCGGTCCGGGACGCTTTCGCCGGTCTCGGCCGGCTCGACATCCTCGTCAACAATGCCGGTTTAAACAGGCCGCAGCCCTTTCTCGAAGTCGCCGAGCCGACGCTCGACCTGCTTCTCGGACTGAATGTCAGGGCCGCGTTTGTCGTAGCGCAGGCTGCGGCGCGGCTGATGGTCGCCAATGGCGGCGGGGTCATCATCAATGTGTCCTCGCAGATGGGCCATGTCGGCTCCGACCTGAACCGCACCGTCTATGTGATGACCAAGCACGCGGTCGAGGGGCTGACCAAGGCGATGGCGGTCGAGCTCGCGCCCAAAGGCGTGCGCGTCGTCTCGATCGCCCCGACCTTCGTCACGACGCCGCTGACCGAGCCATTCTTCGAGGATCCGGTATTCCGCAAATGGGTGCTCGACCGCATCCCGTTGGGCCGCCTCGGCACGGTCGAAGAGGTCGCGTCTGCAGTCGTCTTCCTTGCCTCACCCGCGGCGGCGCTCGTAACCGGGTCGAGCCTCCTCGTCGATGGCGGCTGGACGGCCTGGTAAATAACTCGAGGTCCCCGATCGCGACGGCGCTCGAACCAGCAATACCAGCATTGAAAGGAGCACCAATCCGCCGAGCAGCAACCAGGCGTCGTTGAAGGCGGCGACGAGCCCGGCGCGCTCGACCAACGGCGCCACCAGCTCGCGCGTCGCTTTGTCGATCTCGCCGATCGGCACGCCGGTGAAACGCTCGGTCGGCAGGCCGACCAGACGCGCGGTCGACGCATCGCCCGCCTGCAGACGCGCGACGATCGACGCGATATGGGCGGGCGTGCGCTGTTCGAGCACGGTGTCGATCAGCGCCAGGCCGATCGCCCCACCGAGATTGCGCATCAGGTTGAACAAGCCGCTGGCACTCGGAATCTGGACGGGGTCGAAGCCGCTCAACGCCAGGGCGGTGCTCGGCAACAGACACAGCATCAGGGCGGCGCCGCGCACCAGCTGCTGCCAGAACAAACCCCAGAAATCGGTCTCGAACGTCATGAAGCCGTTGCCGAACAGGCCGACGGCAAACAAGGCGTAACCAGCGGCGATCAGCAGCCGGGCATCGACGCGCCGTTCAAGGAAGGTGGCAACCGGCGCCATCACCAGCTGAGCCGCACCGGTCACCATCATGATCTCGCCGATCGCCAGGGGGTCGTAATCGCGCACCAAACCAAGATATACCGGCAACAGATACGTTGCCCCATAGAGGCCGATGCCGAGGACAAAGCTGAAGCAGCAGCCGGCGACAAAGTTGCGATCGTGGAATGCGCAAAGATCGATCAGGGGTGCCGGATGTCGCAAACAACGCCAGACGACGCCACCGCCGCAGACAACGCAAACACCCATCAACAGCAACGCTTCGATGCTGCCCCAACCGCGGTGCGGGGCCTCTTTGAGAACCAGTTGTAAACTGCCGAGAAAGACCGCCAGCAATGGCAGTGCGAGAAGATCGACAGAGCGGAAACAGCGCCAATCCGAACGATCGATGTCGACGCACCATGCGACCAACAGCGCGACAACGATCCCCGGCGGCACATTGATCAGGAAAAGCCAATGCCATGAAAACCGGTCGGTGATTAAGCCGCCGACGGCCGGTCCGAGGGTGGGCGCCAGCATTGCCAACAAGCCCGCGACGAGAGTGGCCCGGGTACGCCCGAGTCCCTGGAACATCAAAAAAATCGCCGAAAAAACCAGTGGGATCAGAGCGCCGCCGCAGAAGCCCTGCAGCACCCGCGCCAATATGAGCGACCAGAAACTATTGGAGCCGGCGCAGGCCAGGCTGGCGGCGGTAAACCCGCAGATGCAGGCGAGAAAGGCGCCGCGTGTAGACATCAGGCGCGTCAACCAGCCGGTCAGCGGGATCGCGACAACCTCTGCGATCAAATACGCGGTCTGCACCCAGCTCAATTGACTGAGTTCAATGCCGAGTCCGGCTTGAATATCCGGCAGCGAGCTCGCGACGATCTGGATGTCGAGGATTGCCATGAACATGCCAATGCTCATGGCGGTAAACCCGACCCACCTCTTGGCCCCGGCGGTCCCTTCGGGTGTCAGGATCAAAGTCATGATTGGGATCTTCGCGTCGCGGGTTTTAGACCGCGCGTCGCGGCGCCAGAACGCGCTCCTCGATGCGAATGCGTCGAGCGAGCAGCGCCAGATTGAGAGCAGAGAACGTTGCGGCGACCGCGAAGACGCCAAAAGCGAGGGGCAGCACGGCGATCTCGGCGGCGACCAGCAGATAATTCGGGTGCCGTATATAGCGGAATGGTCCGGTTCGCACGAGGGGTGCGTTAGGCAAAGTGATGATGCGCGTCGTCCAGTAGCGGCCCAAGCTGGCGAGCACCCAGATTCGGCCCAGCTGGAGCAGCGCGAATAGGCCGATCAGCAGCCAATTGGGCGGAGTTCAGCCGGCACGAATATGGCAAGGCTCAGAAGCCAGCCGGCATGCAACAGCACGTAGAGCGGGTAACCTCCGGCATCTGCCTCCACAGCGCCCAGCCGGCGCAGCCGGGCGGTGTTACTGCGTGCAAGGGCAAGCTCGATTAGCCGCTGCAATGCGACCAGAGCGAGCGTCCAGTAGAGCGCGGTCACCGGTTGTCGATGACGAGAAAGCCTGCCGTGAAGCCGGGCCCGAGGGCATTCATCAGGGCGCGCTCCCACCGTGCCCCGGTAGCGCGCGCCTTGGCGAGCACGCGTTCGAGCACAAACATCACCGTCGCGGCCGACATGTTGCCGTAGTCGCGCAACACCTCCCGGGCTTCGACCAGAGCGCCTTGTCCGAGGCCAAAGGCGTGCTCGAGCGCCGCGATCACCTTGGCGCCCCCGGGGTGACAGACGAAACGGTCAATGTCCTCGATCGCAAGCCCATAACGGGCGAGGAACTCCGATACGGCATCTTGCAGCCGCGTCGTGACCAGCTTCGGAATGTCGCGGGAAAAGATCGCTTTGAGGCCATCATCGGCGACCTCCCAGCCCATCACATCGAGGCTGCCGGGCCAGGTGTGTTCGCCCGCGGCGACCAGGGCCGGGCCCTCGCCCTCGGTCGACAGCAGCGCGGCCGCGGCGCCATCGCCGAACAGGGCCGTCGCGACGATGTTGCTCTTCGCCAAATCATCGCGCCGGAAAGACAACGCGCACAGCTCGACGACCAAGAAGAGCACCGTCTTGCCGGGGGCGACAGCGGCCTGGCTGGCGGCGCGGGCAAGCCCGAGGACGCCGCCGGCGCAACCGAGCCCAAATATCGGCAAGCGCTGCACCGTCCTGCGCAGCCCCATCCGTTCCATCAGCAGCGCATCGAGGCTGGGTGTCGCAATGCCTGTGGTCGAAACGACGACAATGCTGTCGATGTCGTCCTTATGCCGGCCGGTCGAACAGAGCACCTGCTTGGTCGCTGCCTCGAGCAGATCGAGCGCGGAGGCGAGATAAATGCGGTTGCGCTCGGGCCAGCCATGCGTCCTGTCGTACCATTCGAGCGGCACGCAGGAGTATCGCGTGTGTATTCCCGTGTTCAGGAACACCGGCAGCAGGCGATCGAGGTCCGGCGCGCGCCCGAACAAGAGTTTGACGCGTTCGGTCACGTCGTCCTGGTCGAGCGGATATGGCGGAACCGCGGTCGCGACGGCGAGAAGACGCGACGGGGCAGGCATTGAGAGCACGTTTACCCTTTGAGAACGGTCATAGCAAACACGATCCACCGAAATGGTACAAACGAGACGTCGTTCGAGGGAGAGCATTCGTTTCGCGGGCGGCACGGCAGGTTGGCTCCGGCTTTCCGCCGGAGTTCACCCACCCTGCGCTCGCCGCCGCTCGGCTACCCCGCCCGGATCCCGCCTTCCAAGGGCATCGCCTTTAGCCGCGACGGGCGTTATCCTTACCCAGTCAGCCTGAGAACCGCAACATGACTGAAACCCAAAGAGTGGCGATCGTAACCGGCGCAGCAGGCGGGATCGGCAGGGCCATGGTGCGCGGACTGTTGGCAGCTGGCATCCGGGTCGCCGGCGTCGATCGAGACCGTCAGCCATTGGATGCGCTCGCCGCAAGCGCGCGCGAGCAGGGCAAGCCGGAGGACCTGCTCACGATCCAAACCGATCTGACCAACAACTCGGCGGTCGAAGAGATCACGAAAGCCACGCGCGCCCGGTTCGGCCGCATCGACATTCTCGTCAATAATGCCGGCATCGGCCCAGGTTCGATCCGGCCTGACAGCTGGCAGCGCCCGCTCAAATTCTGGGAGATCACGCCCGATCAGTGGCGCCTCTTTGTTGCCGTCCACACGACAGCGCCGCTGGCGCTCGCGAATGCCGTCGTGCCCGAGATGATGCGCCAGGGTTGGGGCCGGATCGTCAATGTCACGACCAGCCTCGGCACGATGTTGAACGCCGGCTCCCCGACCTACGGGCCCTCCAAGGCCGCCCTCGAGGCGCTTAGCGCGATCATGGCAAAGGACCTCGACGGCACCGGAGTGACGGTCAACGTCTTGGTTCCGGGCGGGGTGACCAATACGCCGATGATCTCCGACGAAGCCGGTTTCGAGCGCGCCAGCCTCATCCAGCCGGAAGTCATGGCGCCGCCTCTCGTCTGGCTCGCCTCCGATGCCGCCGGGAAAGTCACCGGCCGGCGCTTTCTCGCGGTGCATTGGGATGCCGGGATGCCGGCCGAACAAGCGGCCGAGAAAGCCGGGGCGCCGCTCGCGTGGACCAGCATTGCGACGATGCCGATTACCCCGGGCCGGTCCTAGCCGGCTCTCGTGTTTCCCACGGAGGATTTGTGATGGCCGCTGCCTACAACGTCATCGATGCCGATGGCCACATTCTGGAGCCGCTCGATCTCTGGGACAAATACATCGATCCCGAGTTCCGCGAGCGCCGGCCGCGGTTCGTCATCGACCACAACGGCAAGGAACGCCTCCAGGTCGAAGGCAAATTGCTGGGCAACCCGCGAGGGATCGGCAGCCTCGGCTCGGTCGGCGTGCGGCAGGGCGCAGTCAAGCCCGACACCCTCAAATATGCCGAAGGGAAGAAGGGCGGGTTCGACCCGCACGCGCGCATCGTCGACATGAATGCCGACGGCATCGACGCCGCTTTCCTCTATCCGAGCCTCGGCCTGTTCGCCGGCGCCGTCGAGGATTCCGGCCTCGCCGCCGGGATGTGCCGCGCCTACAACCGCTGGCTCGCCGATTACTGCAAACCCTATCCCGACCGCCTGTTCGGGGTCGCGATGCTGCCGATGCAGTCGGTCGACCTCGCGATCGAGGAGATGCGCTACGCTCGCGAGGCGCTCGGAATGCGCGGCGGGTTCTTGCGGCCGAACCCGTACCACGGCAACAAGATGATCAGCGACCCGATGTACGAGCCGTTCTGGACGATGGCCGAGGAGCTCGACTTCTCGATCGGCTTCCACGAGGGTTCGACCACCGCGATGCCCACCGTCGGCGTCGACCGCTTCGAGGGCGACCGCGCGGCGCGCCACATGATCAGCCACACGATGGAGATGATGCTGGCGGCGATGAGCGTCATCTGGGGCGGCGTCGTCGATCGCCACCCGCGATTGCGCGTTGCGTTCCTCGAGTCGGGCGGCGGTTGGATCGCGCCCTGGCTCGACCGCATGGACCGGCATTTCGACGACCACGGCTTTAACGACACCGCCCCGAAGGTGCGGCCGAGCGAACTCTTCCAGCGCAATTGCTGGATCTCGTTCGAGCCGGTCGAGAATAGCATCGCCGTGCTGGCCGACTATATCGGCCCGCACAAGATCATGTGGGCGACCGATTACCCGCATCAGGACGGCTTCTTCCCCGGCGCGCCGCAGATGATCCGCGAACGGATCGGGCCGTTGTCGCCCGAGGCGAAGCACCAGGTATTGGCCGGCGGCGCAATGGGCTTCTACGCCTTGCAGTGACGGCAGGCGCGTGCCGGGGCGCCTGCCGTTCCGAACGGCCGGTTCCGGCGCGGCCGATGCCACCGCGATCCAAATTTGGCAGCAGTTGCCCAAGCAGCGGTTCTAAGAGGCTGACCGAAAATGAATTGAGTGATTTCAGTCGGTTGTGGCATGATGGTTGTGTCAAAGCAATCATCGAGGCACAAAATGTGGACCAAAATCACTCGGCCAAAGTATGGACGAGAGGGGCGGCGCTACGCAAGCGATGTCACGGATGCGGAATGGGCGCTGATTGAGCCCCACATGCCGGCAGTAAAGCGTTTGGGTCGGCCGCGTGAGACCGAGCTACGGGCCGTGTTGGATGCGATCTTGTATATCGCGCGAACCGGCTGTCAGTGGCGCATGCTGCCAAAGGACTTTCCTCCGTTTACCACCGTGCAAGGTTATTTCTACGATTGGCGAGACGACGGCTTGTTTGAGAAGATCAATTTTGCGTTGCTGCTGGAAGCACGCGAAGCAGCGGGCCGTGAACCGAGCCCCTCGGCCGGGGTCATCGACAGTCAATCGGTCAAGACGACCGAGAGCGGTGGGCCGCGGGGGTACGATGCGGCCAAGAAGGTAAAAGGCCGCAAGCGCCACATTGTGACCGATACTGGCGGTCTGCTGGTCGGCGCCGAGGTGCACCCCGCCGATGTCCAAGATCGCGATGGTGCCGTGCTGGTCATTGAGGCCATCCACCAGTTGTTTCCCTGGCTACGCCATCTTTTCGCCGACAGTGTCTACAACGGCCCCAACCTGCGCGAGGCGCTCGCCAAATTCGGCCACTGGACCATCGAGATCGTCAAACGCGCCGCTGATGCCGCCGGCTTTAAACTGCTGCCGCGTCGCTGGGTCGTCGAACGAACCCTGGCTTGGCTCAATCGAAACCGCCGCCTGGCCAAGGATTTCGAGACTTCGATCGCCAGTGCCAAAGTCTGGGTTTACATCGCCTCCGTGCAGCTGCTCATTAGGAGACTCGCCTGACTTTGATGCAACCTATACGATTAAGATTCGGACACTAAGAGCGGTCAGGGTAATTCCTAACGCTCGCGGTGAGGCCCTAGCTCACGTCACCTCGTCCCTGCGCAACGTCTACCCGGCGATGCTCCTAATGTTCCCCATCGCTCAGTCACGCCCCAGGTCCTGTCTGCAGGCTTCGCCGAATTCAATAAGGAAATGGAACCCGCCCTGCTGCACATCGTCCAAAACCTCGTGCATGGTGCGATTGGGCCCAAGGTAGGCCTCAATGATCGTATCGAATGTCCGCTCGGCAGCCGTAACGACTGGTCGGGGCGATCTGAGCCTTATCCGTCCGAGCAGCGCAAAGAGCTTGGCCAGGTCCGCGGCATCGTCCTTCTGGTGACCCAATGCGTCTCCATAGAGGCGCGAGGCCTCGTCAACGAATTCAGCATAGAGCGCCTCCCGCTTGGCCTTAATTGTTTCGTGGTGCGAGTAACGAAGTTGCGTCCGCTGTGTCAGCCACGAACTCCCAAACGATGCTAGTCCGCCGATTGTGGCCCCTCCCAGGGCAGACAAAGCTGAAATGTAGGCTGTATCCACGTCGGCCTCCGCTAAAAATTCCGCGCTTCACCGGGACGCATGCCGACGCAACCGCGACATTCAGCCGTGCTGGCTCCCGCTCGTATTCCCTCTGGTTCAGCTGACAGATTATTTTGGTGCCGGACACTGTTCCGCGGTCTCAACCGTCTCGTGGAAACGTGTCCGAACGTATCACAGGCCCTCGTCCTGGTCGTCTTGCCTCTGATCGATCACTCGGTCACGTCGGGTGTTTCTGGATCAGCGGCCCCTTCGCCTGCATCAGAAGGGGCGTGATCCTCGGCCCGGACGAGGTGTAGACATTGACTTGCGTACGCCACCCCCAATTATGTGCACCCGTCTCGTTTGCAGAATACGATCGCGGGAGGAGCATCCTCGATCGTCATCCCGGAACCGGAAGATCCGTGACCACGCAACCCGCTGCTACCCGGCGCTCCGAAGGGGAGCTCCGTGACCGCGTGCGTCGCGCGAGCCTCAACCTCCTCAGCGGCGCGGTTGCCGTCGCTATCAGCGGGTGCCTAGGACCGCCGGTGCTCGAGCGGCAGGTGCTCGGCTACGATGAAGTCACCAGGGCGCTCGACGAAAAGCTCCTGCTTCTCAACATCGCCCGCGTCTCCAACCAAGAACCCGTTCACTTCACGTCGACCTCGAGCATTGCCGCCACATTCAACTGGACGACAACGCTGGGTGCCAGCGGTGAGCTCACCGAGTTCGAAGGGAACCAATTTCCTTAACCTCAACATCGGTGGGAGCGCGTCGGAGAATCCGACGTTCAGCATCTCTCCCATTTCGGGCAAGGAGTTTACCGAGCGGGTCGCAACGCCCTTTCAAGACACGATCTTCGAGTTTCTCGTGTTTCAAGGGGGCAAGATTGACCAAGCCATGCGTCTGATGGGCGCGGGAATAGAGGTCCAGACCACAGACGGCCGGTTTGTTCGCTTCATTGAAAACGATCCACAACGACCAAAAGAGTACGAGGAATTCCGTCGGATCGCCGCTCGTCTGCAATGGCTGAACGATAATCGCCAGCTGTTCGTACGTCCTCTCGTCTTTAACGAAACCCTGATCGCCGATTTCAAAAACACTCCGAGCGCCGCGGATATAAACAACGGCTTCAACATGGGATTGCGATGGCGACAGAAACCGAACGGGAATTATGAACTAACGCGGCTTCAGAGCGGCCGGGTCGTCGTGGCGAATTTCGACCCGATGGCGCTTAGCGATCAGCAGCGCTTTGAGCTCGCCGAAAAGATCAAGAAGAACCCAAGTGGATTTGTCTATCTGGATATTCGGCCAAATGGACCGGGTGGAAATTTCCCAATTCAAGGCGCGATCAAGTTACGGAGCATGTTTCAGATTCTTAACTTTATCGCCACAGGTATTAGGATTGCTCCAGAGTTCGCGGTTAGCGCCAACGTGCCGACTGAAGAGACCGGAGCCGGGGCCACAGCGACATTGAAGATTAATATAACGGATAGCCCACCGGATCTAAGACTCCCAACCGTTTACTATGAAGGTCACTATTACTCGGTAAATGACACGGTATGGGACCGCACGACCTTCCTGATTCTTAGCATCTTGTTTCAAACGACGATCGGTCGGATCGAGAACGTCGGGATTCCGATCACGATCTCAAAATAAGACGCGCAGCCGATACATTTCACGCCCACGCCGGGCGACAACTCCCGATCGTATCGCTGAAGCAGCAGAGTTATCGCGCCGCGTACACGATGACCCCAAGATGCAACTTGACCATCTGGCTAAACGGACCGAACGTTTGCGCAAATGAATATAACGTCGACAGGAGGGGACGATGGCGGATGCAGTGACAGGTCCAAGGGAATCATTATCGTCGTGGTGGAGGGTCGCCGCTATCGTTACCATGGCGGCAGGTTTCGCTGTGCTTATTCTGCTTACGGTCAAGGCTTACCAGAACGCGCCGCCGATTCCGGATAAATTCGTCGATCCCACCGGTGCCGTGGTCTTCACCGCCGATGACGTCATTGCCGGGCAGCAGGTCTTCTTGAAGCACGGCCTGATGGACAATGGCACGATCTGGGGCCACGGTGGCTATCTCGGCCCCGATTTTTCCGCACAGTCCCTGCACATCCTGGCCCTCGACCTTGCTGATCGCATCGCGCGCGAGCGCCTCAGTCGCGGTTACCCCGACCTTACACTTGAGGAGAAGGCCGCAGTCGACGGTGCCGTTGCCCTCGACCTGAAGGCCAATCGCTACGATCCGGCGAACGGAACGCTGGCTCTGCCGGCGGGTGCGGCCGAATCCTTCAACGGCTTGGTCGAATACTGGACGAAATATTTCGGCGAGCCCGAGAGAAATGGCGGCCTCGCCCGAAAGACAGTGAGCGATCCGCGGGAGCTACGCCAGTTGACTGCCTTTTTTGGCTGGACGGCTTGGGCTTCGGCGGCCATGCGTCCCGGCACTTCGCATTCCTATACCAACAACTTTCCCTACGAGCCGCTGGCCGGGAATAGCCCTACGGCCGGTGCGCTCATCTACAGCGCGCTCAGTCTCGTCTTCCTGCTCGGCGGGACGGCGGCCGTGCTTCTCGCCTTCGGAAAGTTCGACTATCTTGGCTGGCACCGCGGCGCTGCGGTAGCCGCACGCGCTGCGGTTGTGCCGGTCAGCGACGCGCAGCGGGCGACCCCGAAATTCATGGCCATCGCCGCCCTCCTGTTCTTCGGCCAGACGTTGATTGGCGGTGGTGTCGCGCATTACCGCGCCGATCCTGGGAGCTTCTACGGCATCGATCTGGCACGGCTCTTGCCCAGCAACTTATTGCGCACTTGGCATCTGCAGCTCGCGATCCTGTGGATCGCCACCGCATATGTCGGCGGTGCCCTATTCGTCGCGGGGATGCTCGGCCGCAACGAGCCCCCCGGGCAACGGCGTGCCACTCATATATTATTCGCCGCTCTCTTCGTCGTCGTCGTTGGAAGCTTGCTCGGCGAGTGGGCCGGGCTCCTTCAATGGCTGGGCGACGCCTGGTTCTGGTTGGGCAACCAGGGCTGGGAATATCTCGAGATCGGCCGCTTCTGGCAGATATTGCTCGCCATCGGCCTCGTCTTCTGGTTCGGCTTGCTGTGGCGCGCCGTGGCGCCGGATTGGCGTGATCCGGAGCGTCGCAGTCTCATCACGTTCTTTTTGATCGCCGCTGCGGCGATCCCGGTATTCTACCTGCCTGCTCTGTTTTTTGATGGATCGAGCCACTACACCGTCGCGGATACCTGGCGCTTCTGGATCATTCATCTCTGGGTCGAAGGATTCTTCGAGCTGTTCGTCACGGTCATCGTCGCGATCATCTTCTATCAGCTCGGGCTGGTGGAGCGTATGACGGCTCTGCGGGTTGTGTATCTAGACGTCATTCTCATTTTTGGCGGCGGGCTTATCGGCACCGGACATCACTGGTACTTTACCGGCCAGACCGAGCTCAACATGGCGCTCTCTGCGACCTTCTCAGCGCTCGAGGTCGTCCCGCTGACCTTGCTCACTCTCGATGCCGCGGACTTCGTCACGGTAACGCGCGGCGAGGTGGGCGAGCCGTTTCGGCATAAATGGACGTTCTACTTCCTGATGGCCGTCGGCTTTTGGAACTTTACGGGGGCCGGCGTATTCGGCTTTCTGATCAACATGCCTATCGTCAGCTATTTTGAGGCGGGGACCAACCTGACGCCCAATCACGGCCACGCGGCGATGATGGGCGTCTTCGGCATGCTGGGCGTCGCACTCATGGTTTTCGTCCTGCGCGAGACAGTTCACGACTTCTCTCTGGGCTCGGCTTGAAAAGTACCTCCGCTGCGGCTTCTGGGGTCTCAACATCGGCCTCGCGATGATGATCCTATTTAGCCTGTTCCCAACCGGCCTGCTCCAGGTGCGCGACGTGCTGAAAAACGGCTACTGGCATGCACGAAGCCTCGACTATCTCGGCGGCGAGCTACCTCGCCTCTTGCAATGGCTGCGGCTGCCTGGCGACCTGGTCTTTATCTTCCTCGGTGCCCTGCCGATCCTTCTCGCCGTTGGGCTCGGCTATTTGAGCCTGTGGTCGAAGCGGCCCCACGCCGGAGCGATGCGTCCGGTGAGGGCCACCTAATGAGGAGCCGCTGCAGTTTGGACGCCGGGCTACGGCAAGATCAATCAGCGACCCGATCTACGAGCCGTTCTGGGCGATGGCCGAGGAGCTCGACTTCTCGATCGGCTTTCACGAGGGCTCGACCACCGCGATGCCCACCGTCGGCGTCGACCGCTTCGAGGGCGACCGCGCGGCGCGGCACATGATCAGCCACACGATGGAGATGATGCTGGCGGCGATGAGCGTTATCTGGGGCGGCGTTGTCGATCGCCACCCGCGATTGCGCGTCGCGTTCCTCGAATCGGGCGGCGGCTGGATCGCGCCCTGGCTCGACCGCATGGACCGGCATTTCGACGACCACGGCTTTAACGACACCGCCCCGAAGATGCGCCCGAGCGAGCTCTTCCAGCGCAATTGCTGGATCTCGTTCGAGCCGGTCGAGAACAGCATCGTCGTGCTCGCCGACTATATCGGCCCGCACAAGATCATGTGGGCGACCGATTACCCGCACCAAGACGGGTTTTTCCCAGGAGCGCCTCAGATGATCCGCGAGCGCCTCGAGCCGCTGTCTCCCGCGGCGAAGCATCAGGTATTGGCCGGCGGCGCGATGGGGTTCTACAGCCTGCATTAGCCGCAGCCTGCCCGGGCGGCAAAGAGGCTACCGAGGAGGCCGCTTTCCTCGCTAGCGCTTCTGCGGTCGCATCTACGCACCTCGAGCAAAAAGAGGCTTAGGTGTCGATGCGCGGCACACACCCAGAACGCGCATGGGCACGCCGGGATCTCTCGGGAGAATGCCGGGCTAGTGACACTCGCGTCCTCCGTCGCCGCGCCTCTCTGCTTCAGGAAGGTCGCATCTGAGCGGTGCCGATCGGCGACGCCCAGGGCTAGCTCGGCACGACCGGTGCCATCTGGCCGAGATTAGTATATGGCGTGGACCAGTTTACTCGGAACAGCTGATTTCGATTTGTGGAAGACTCTGAAATCGCTTTCGATAAAGAACATTATCTGACTTCCGCGCCATCCTTTAAACGGACGAGTGACACAACATCTCGCTTTGGCCGCGCGCGGCCTCGCGTCGCGAGTGTCGCTGTGATAATCTACATATACAACATGCATAATGATGGAGAAATCGTGGCGCGCAGAACTGTCGATGTCGCCGTCATCATTTCGGACGCAAGCCCGGTGCTGACGCTCGCGCGCATCGGTCGAATAGACCTTCTCGGCAGCTTCACGGTGCCGGTGCGAATTGTCGATCAGGTCGATTACGAGATCGAAAACAGGAGAACGATCCCAAGGGGGAAGTTGCCGCAGCACCGGCGCGACTGCATAACCAGATTGAGATTGTCGAGACCAATGTCGGGGTAGGCAACCAGACCCGCCGCGCGCGCAACCCGCAGGAGCCAAGCGGCGACCTCGGCGAGATTGCCATCCATGAGTACGCAACTTCATTGGCGCGCCACACGGGGCCGGCCTTCGTTCCACTGGTATTGTTTGAAGACCCCGACGTGTTGCAGTTGCGCGTTGCACAGCTGCGCGGCGTTCACATGCTCAACACAACCGCATGGCTGCTGACGCTGCATCGGGAGGGGCTGCTGCCCGAAGGCATTGAACTGGTCGAGCAGATCAACAGCACCCGCGCAACGCCACTGGTGCCGTTCGAAAAAGTCGGGCTAACCGAGAGGGTGCGGTCGAGTTGGCTGCACCGGAGTTTCGGACGATGAACGAAGACCTGAAAGGCGACTCCCTCGCCGACGTGCTGGAGAAGCTGGAGAAAGGCAAGATCGGGCACCATGCCGCGATGGAGTGGCTTAACGTCAAGAGCTACGACCAGTTGGTTGAGATCATGCACACGAACGGACGGCTGATGCCCGGTCACCAGCCGATGCGAGTTGCACCGGAAACGCGCGCTTTGGTGCGCCGGATTTTCCGGCCAGCCGCGCGACCGAAATAGCCGGTTTTCAAAAATCAAGACTTTCCCTAGCCAAGCGATCTCCCAGCGCTAGGATTCCACAATAGTTTCATGGTAATATCCCCGAATGACCGAGGACACGCTTTTAGAGGGGATTGCTGCCAAGAAGGCTGAGCTTGACCGGCTCCGGCCACAGGCTCCGCACGGTCTCGACAACCTCAACCAATCTTACGACATCGAACTGACTTACACGTCAAACGCGATTGAGGGCAACACACTCACCGCCGCAGAAACGCGAATGGTGATTGAGCACGGAATTACGATTGGCGGCAAACCATTGAAGGACCATCTCGAAGCCGTCGATCACTTCGAGGCGCTGCACTATGTGCGCGATCTCGCCCGGCAGACGGTGCCATTGCGGGAAACCGACATTCGCAACCTGCATCGGCTCGTGATGCAGCGCTCAGACCCGGACATGGCCGGGCGCTATGCCAGTCAAGGCCGCTACGTCGAGATGGATAGCGGACGGCATTACTTTCCCTCGCCGGCAGAAGTTCCGGCGCTGATGGGCGACTTTGCCCAATGGCTCGGCACCGCGCCTGCCACGCCGGAAACCGCCTTTACGGCGCATCGCCGTCTTGTCGAAATCCATCCCTTCGATGACGGCAACGGGCGAACGGCGCGCCTTTTGATGAACCTCGTTCTCTTGCGCGGCGGCTATCCGCCGGTCGCCGTGCGCCCGCAAGACCGGCCTGCCTATATCGGCGCATTGCAGGACGCACAGACCGGGCGCGGCAGTGAGAGAGCCGACCGCCTGCTTTACGAGCGACTGGACGCCACCTTGGGGGAGTCCTTGAATGCCTTGCAAGAGGCGCTGACCGCCCCGACCGTACCAGCCCCACAGAAACCGAAGGGTGACGAACCGACCCCGTGAGCTGCCCACGTCAAAAATCAAGACCTCCGAAGGCACCTACACGTTAACGTCCTAATTGTTACGGCGGAAACGTTCACACAGATAGGATGAACTATGACCGCACCGAAGCCGCCGATCACTGACGAGGACGATCCTATTATGGCGAACCCGGAAGCCGTTGCCGAAATCGCCCAGCGCGCTTTTGGCAGGGCGAAAGACCAAGCCATCGCGGAAAAAGACCGTCTTGGCGTCCCGAGCTATGGAGCTGACAGCGGGCAACGGGGCGCGCGTCCCTCCCGTCGTGCAAAGAGGAAATCTCCCGCCCCTGGCCTACATCAAAAGTAGGCCCCCCGAATGGCCTCTTGGATGTGGATCATCGGGGGCCGAATGGCGCAGGCAAATCGACTTTTGCCGAACCCTATCTAACGACCTGCAAGCTGCATTCCCGGAGTTGGCTGGCCCGCCGGGTATTGTGAAGCTGAACACCGATGAGACTGCGCAGGCGAAGGGGCTTCGCTTCGGCCTCATCTATTTGTCGCTTCACCCACCTAGCCCGCATTTCTCACACAGGGTAGGTGCATCGGGCTCCGGGATCTGAGAAAATCGTGTTGGACCAACGGTTTGTCTCAGGGCCAAGGGGGAGACCCGATGCATACAGAGTGTAGCGCGGATCTGTTCGGTTTTGCACGCGTTGAGGGGCGTGCGGTGGTGGCCGGGTTTGACGGCGGCAAGATCACCTCGGATGCGGGTGCCTTGCTGCTGGGGGCGACGGATCGGACGATCCGGCTGGTCGAGCGGTTTGCCGGCTGTTTTACGGACCGCCGCGCGCCGGAGCTGATCGAGCACGAAGTGGTGCGGCTGGTCGGGCAGCGGGTCTTCGCGCTGGCGCTGGGCTATGAAGATCTGGTGGATCACGACGAGCTGCGTCACGACCCGACGATGGCGGTGCTGGCCGGCAAGCTGTCGGCCCGGCGCAAGGATTGTGCGCCGTTGGCCGGAAAGAGCACGCTAAACCGGCTTGAGCGGGGCGGGGCGGAGCTGACGCGCTATCACCGCATCGCCTGGGACGGCGCCAGGATCGAGGCGCTGTTTGTCGATCTGTTCGTGGAGGCGCACCAACACCCGCCAAACCAGATCATCCTCGATCTCGGTGCCACCGATGACCCGCTGCACGGGCATCAGGAAGGGCGGTTCTTTCACGGCTATGGAGCCTGTCCTCGGGCCGGCGGAGCCGGACCCGGGGGACTGCTACTGCTATCTGCCGCTCTACATTTTCTGCGGGTCGCATCTGCTGGCGTCAAAGTTGCGGCGCGCCGACATCGATGCTGCCGCCGGAGCGGTGGAGGAGACGGCGCGCATCGTCGCCCAGATCCGCGCGCGCTGGCCCGAGGTGCGCATTGTGCTGCGCGCCGCTTCGGGTTTTGCCCGCGAGGCCCTGATGAGTTGGTGCGAGGCCAATGAGATCGATTTCCTGTTTGGCCTGGCCAAGAACGACCGTCTCGTCGCCGAGATCACCGCCGAGCTGGGTGAGGCCGAGGAGGACAGCAAAGCGACCGGCCAGCCGGCACGCCGGTTCAAGGAGTTCCAGTGGTCGACGCGCGACAGTTGGAGCCGCCAGCGCCGGGTCGTTGCCAAGGCGGAATGGACCGAAGGCGCGGCCAATCCCCGCTTTGTCGTCACCTCGCTGAGCTCTGAGGGCGCCGAGCCCCAGCGGCTCTACGAGGAGATTTACTGCGCCCGAGGCGACATGGAAAACCGTATCAAGGAATGTCAGCTCGATCTGTTCGCCGACCGTACCTCAGCGGCGACGATGCGCGCCAACCAGCTGCGCCTGTGGTTCGCCTCGATGGCCTACGTCCTGCTCTGCGCGCTGCGGCGCATTGCCCTGCAGCACACCCAATTCGCCAAGGCGACCTGCGGCACGATCCGCCGCAAACTGCTCAAGATCGGCGCGCTGGTGCGCACCAGCGTGCGGCGCATCAAATTCGCGATGGCCTCGGGCTGCCCCTACCAGCGCGACTTCGCCCGCGCCCACGCACAACTGATCACCGCCGCGGCACGCTGACGAAACAGAGAAAGCCAGCGATCATATTCGACACCGCCAATCGCAGCACCACCACTGCGTCCGCCGGGATTCGCGGAGGTTGTGAACCTTCATCGCCACAATGTCAGCGTGCAGCTGCCGCGGCCGCCCCTCAAATTCCCAACCGGTATGAGAAATCCGGGCTAGCCTCTTCGGCAAGCTGCTGGAACCGATCAGACGGCGTCAGTTCGACACGCTCGTCGCGCGTCACGCTGGCGATGCCTACATCAAATCGTTTCCGAGCTGGAACCATCTGCTGGCGCTGGTCTACGCCCAGTTCTCCGCGGCGGTCAGCCTGCGGGGGCTGGAAGCGGGTTGGAACGCCAACCGTCAGCATCACTACCATCTGGGCGGTGGTCCACTGGTCCGCTCGACGCTGTCCGATGCCAACAAACGGCGGCCCGTTGGGATCTTCGCCGAGACTTTCAGCCGGGTGGCCAGCCAGCTGGATCGGCAGACCCGGCGAGACGGCGCGGCAATGGTTAAGCTGATCGATGCGACCCCCATTCCGCTCGGCAAGCTGTGCGATTGGGCCAAATCGAACGGCCGCATCCGCGGCCTGAAGCTGCATGTCGTCTTTGACCCGAAGGCCGACTGTCCGAGCGTCCTCGACATCACCGATGCCAACGTCAACGACGCCCAGATCGGTCGCACGATCGCGATTGAACCAGGTGCGAGCTATGTCTTTGACAAGGGCTATTGCCATTACGCCTGGTGGACCGCGATCGCCGAGCAGGGCGCGGTCTTCGTCACCCGCCCAAGACCAGCATGCGCCTCGACTTGGTCGGTGAGCGCCCCATCGCGCTGGCCGACGGTGACGGTTTTGCCGTGCTCGAGGATCACGAGATGCGCTTCGCCAGCAAAGGCGATTCGCAGCTGCCGATGCGATAGCGCCGCCTCCGGGTCCGGCGAACCGACGGCAAAACCATCACTTTGCTGACCAATGATCTCGAGCGCGCCGCGCTCGACATCGCCGCCCTCTACAAGACCCGATGGCAGATCGAGCTGCTGTTTCGCTGGATCAAGCAGCATCTGCGCATCCGCCGCTTCCTCGGCAACAACGACAACGCGATCCGCCTGCAGATCTTTGCCGCGATGATCGCCTACGCGCTGCGGCGCATCGCCGCCCGACGCCACTGCGTGAAGATCCCGATCCTGCGCTATACCGATCTGGTCGCCTCGTGCCTCTTCGAACGCCGCCACCTCGGCGCGATCGACATACCCCCGCCCGTCAACCCAAGTCGTCCCCAATGCCAAAACTCCGAAAACCAGCTGAGCCTCACCTATGCCTAAAGTTTCCCCGGACAGCCCCGCGCATTGCGGGGCGAGGGAGCCAGTCACCAAGCCCCTCGCCTCGCGTGAGCGGGGAGAGGGAGGGGCCTGTGATGTACCGGTACATCGCCCCCTTCATGGCGAGAGGCCACTCTCGCGCTGCTCACCGAGGCTCGCCGACAAAACTGTTCTGCGCCGCGGTGATGCGTTCGATCGCCTCGCGGGGGAGCGGCCCCTTGTTGGCGGCGGCGGCGTGTTCCAGGTGTTCGAGGGTCGAAATGCCGACCAGGGCTGTCGAAACCGCCTCGTGGGAAATGACGAAGCGCACGGCCAATTCGATCAGAGTGTCGGCGAAACCCTCGCGGACCAGCGGTTCGAGGCGCCGGGCGCGCTCGACGTCGATCCGATACGAGGAGCCCGAGCCGATCGGCTCGACGCTGGGGGAGCCGAGCGGATGCCGTTGCTCGGTCCCGCTCAGTGCGCCGGCGGCGAGCACGCGGATCGCGATCACGCCCATGTCGGCGGCTTTGGCGTGCGCCAGCAGATTGCCGAAATCATGCGCCGGGTAACCCGGCGCAACAGCCGACCCGGCACTCGGGTTGAGCAGATTGTAGCTGACTTGCGCGGTATCGAAGACGCGGGCGTCCACCACTTCGTGAAGGGCCGGGGTATCGCCGACGGCGGTGATGCCGCAGAAGCGGGTCTTGCCTTCTTTGCGCAGCCGCTCGAATGCCGGCACGACTTCGCCAAGCACCATCCCAGGCGTCAGGTCGCTCTCGGGGCCTTCCGCGGTGATGTGGTTGTGCAGCTGGAAGAGATCGACGTGATCGAGCTGGAGCCGGCCGAGGCTCGCCTCCAGCAATTCCGTCACCGCGGCCGCAATGCGGTTGCGCTGCCCGGCCGGAATTCGCACTTTGGTGCCGACCCGGATGTCGGGTCTGAGGCTCTTCATGACGCGCCCGAGATTGCGCTCGGATTCGCCGTTCCCGTACATCGCCGCGGTGTCGAAATAGTTGATCCCGAGCTCGATCGCCCGCGCTACCGCCCGCTCCTGATCGGGCGGGCTGCCGCGCACCATCAACCCACCGACCGCCCCGCATCCGAACCCGAGAAGCGACACGTTGAGCCCAGTCCGGCCGAGCGTGCGTATTTCCATTTTTTCCTCCGTCCCCAGAGCCGCGGATCAAAGCCGTCGCCGCTTGGGCTGTCAATCTCGCGGGACCGGAAATCGAATCTAGTAAGTCGCCCGGCCGCCGGAGATGTCGAAGACCCCGCCGGTCGAGAACGAGCATTCCTCGGAGGCGAGCCAGGCGACAAGCGGCAACAGTTGAACACGCCGATCAAATCGATTTCTACGACCCGCCGCCATTCCTCGGTCGGATAATCGGCGAGCGGCAGGTTCGGCCCCGAAATCCCGGCATTGTTGACCAGAATGTACGGCGGAGCGAGGCGGGACACGGTCGCTTCGACGGCCCGGGCGAGGCCGGCCGGGTCGGTCGCGTCGACGATATCGCAGGTCGCGTTCTCGACGGCAAGCGAGGTGGCCGCCGCTGCCGCGCCATCGACATTCCATATAGCCCACCTTTGCACCCGACGCCGAAAACCGCTCGGCGATGGCACGGCCGCTGCCGCGCGCCGCACCAGTGACAATGACGATCCGTCCGTCGAGATCGAACGGGTTCATCGCCTCCTCGCTTTCTCTGTGGCCGCATTATCCCCCAATCCCCCAGGAACCCGAATGCCGATCCGGTGTTGTACCGGCGGCTGGCTCGGAGGTTCGGATGGAAGATCTGGAGAACCGCCTCTCAGCAATGGGTTATGGGTGCGTCGGCCGGCGCGCCGAATGCTGGCGGGTTTCGAGGGTCGACGCGACAGTCCAAATTTCGCGCGTTCGCCCGCAGCCTCAGCGAAGTGACCCGGTTCTGCGGTTCTGGCTGCGGCGGCTCGGCCGCTTCGATGCGTCGCCGCTCTATCGAATACGGCGGGCCATGTAAGGTCCAGCAAACGACGGTACTGCAACTTACCTAGTACCGTGGCGAAATGGGAGTGGGCCGAGCGTTCGAGCCCTTCGAGCCAGTTCTGATCGAGGAAGGAGGCCAGCGCGGGCTGGCCGAGCTCCTCCTCCCAGATGATCCCGAGCAAAGAGGCTGCGGCCTCATCCTCCTCGCGTGCGAGCGGGGAGACGACCGTGGCGCGCGCGGCCGCTTTGCGATCGCGAGTATCCGGGCCGGGCCCGAGCCCGAAATCGACAAGCCGCCGGCGCCCCGTTGGGGCCAGCACGAAATGAGCGGCCTCATGCAGAATGACGTAGGCCTCGGTCGCGCTATTGAGCGCGCGCCCGTCCCAATTAAACGCGCACTCGACCCCATCAGCATGGACCGCCATGCCCAGGCTGCGAGCTAGCGAAAGTGCTGCCCGCCGGTGCCGCTCGGCCGCCGCTCCGACGGCGCGATCCGCCGAGGTCGCGCGGATCCGTCGAAACACCGCGCGCGAGACGGGGTCCTCCAGCTTGGCCATGAAGCGGTCGAGAACTTCGTCCAGCTCCTCCCGCGGTATGGCGGTCAAGATCATCGACCGTATGTGGGATTTGGCGCCGGCGGCGCCGAGGGGTGATTGCGCGCGCTGTCGGATGCTCAGAACTCCGGCCGGCGCCGGGCGTTCGTCTTGTTAGAGAAAACCGGCTGAGGACCGCGGCTTTTCGGTCCGGGCAGAAAGCGAGCGGCAAATGAAGATAGGGATCATCGGCGCGGGTGCCGTCGGATCGACGTGCGTCACAGCACTCGTCTCGCGCGGCTGTGCGCGCGAAATCGTCGTTGTGAACCGCGACCGGAAGAAGGCGCGAGGGCTGGTGACGGACGTCCAATACGGCGCCGTGCTCTCTCCTGCTGTCGAGTTGCGGGACGGCGATTACGCCGACCTAGAGGGCGCCTCGCTGGTGATGATTACCGCCGGCGCCAACGAAAAGACTGGCGGCGCCACCGACCGCAACGATCCGTCCGGCAGGTTGCGGCTGCTCGACACCAATGTCGATGTGTACAAGGACATCGTCCCCCGGCTTCATGCAGTGGCGCCACAGGCGCTCGTGCTCGTCGTCACGGACCCGCCGGATCCGCTGGCCGATGCAGTGCGCATGCTGGGCCATGACCGGGTCCTCAGCACAGGGACATATCTCGACAGCTTGCGGTTCCGATTTCATCTGGCTCGTCGTCTCGGCGTCAACCCGGCCAATGTTGATGCCCTGATCCTGGGGGAGCACGGTACGTCCGAGGTGTTCGTGTGGTCTTCGGCCCGGGTTGGAGGCGTCCCGGTAATTGATTTGCTCGCGGCGTCCGCGCACGACCGCGAGGAAGTCCGCCGCCAGATCGAGCAGGAGGTACGCTACGCCAATATCACGATAATCGAGGGCATTGGAGCAAGTCAGCACGGCATCGGCATGGTCTCGGCGCGCATTGCGCAGATGGTGTTGGGTGACGAGCGGGCAGTGATCCCGATCGGCTCTTACCATCCTCGATACGGAGTCACGCTTTCGGTGCCGAGCATCGTCGGCCGGGATGGGGTGGTCGAGACAATCGACCCGGAGATATCCGAAGACGAGCGGCAAGCACTGCAACGCAGTGCCGAGACGTTGAAAGCGGCTGCTGCTCGAATAAGGACTTGAGGTCGACCCGTCCCGCCAGGGGTTACCGCGTGCGACCGCCTGCCCCGGCCGGAAAATTGCGCAGCGCCCGGAGATCACTTCCCTGCGGTCCGCGCGGAACTATTGAACACCCTCATTGCCTATATGCGCACGTATAGCATCGTAGGAAATACCTGGACGACTAACGTCGATGTAGCTTGGAATCCTGAGTGGGTCGGCGCCAAGCAAATCCGTTCTTTCGAGCTACAGTGTGAGAGCTGGCTGTATTGACACTAGGCCGCAAATCTCGGACTGGACAGACAAGGGCGATGCAGGTCGCGGCCGTTGAACGGACCCCAATCGCGTAGTACGCCACTCTGATCAAGGAGAGATACTTATGCATAAAGACAACATCGGGGATGCGCTAACTGAAAAGGCGCTTACCGCTTATTCCCGGATCGAGAACACCCGCCTGCGAGAACTCGCGACGAGCCTGATCCGGCATCTGCACGCCGTCGTGAAGGAGACCAAGCTAACCGACGAAGAGTTCGAGCTTGCGTGGGCCCTGATGGCGGAGATGGCGAAGTTCACCGGCGATCGACGCAACGAATTCCTGCTGTTCTGCGACGTGGTCGGCGTCAGTCAACTCGTCGAGGCAATCAACCATGCGAGGCCGCAATCGGCCGTGGGGTTTGCCCTTGTCGGCCCCTTCTACCGGGCCAACGCTCCCTCACGAAAGCGCGGCGAAGGCATTGCCAGTGACGATACCGAAGGAGAACGGGTCCGCATTAGCGGTAAAGTCTACGACTTGACCACCAATATGCCCGTCGCCGGTGCAATGCTGGACGCGTGGCAGGCGGCGACGAACGGGTTGTACGAAAATCAGGACGAGAACCAACCCGACTACAACCTTCGCGGTCAATTCCAGGCGAAAGAGAACGGCAGTTTCGAGCTGATGGCGTTATTGCCCACACCCTACCCCGTGCCGATCGACGGGCCGGTAGGCGAACTGATGAGGCTCGCCAAACATCAACCCTACCGTCCGGCTCACATCCATTTCATCGTATCGGCGCCGAATTATGAAACCCTGATTACTCAGGTGTTCCGGAAGGGGGACGACATTATCGACGCGGACCCGGTTTTCACGGCTGATCGCACTATGATCGGCGAGTTCCGCAAAGTTGACGGCGAATATCGCCTCCAATATGACTTTCAGCTGAAACCCGGCATCTCGACAATGCCGAAGGCGCCCATTCCGTAAAAGTTGCCCACGCAAGGCAGCCAGCCCCATCCGCCAGAGGGAGGCGTTATGCGCGCATTGCAATTCCGAGCCTTCGGAGATCCGGCCACAAAGCTCGCGCTCGTTGACTTGCCGAACCCCCAGCCGTGCCCGGGCTGGGCGATCGTGCGAGTTCACGGCGCCGCAGTGAACCCGAGCGATGTCAAGAACGTCGAAGGGCAGATGGAAGGAACGGTGCTGCCGCGTGTGCCCGGGCGCGACTTCTCCGGCATCGTCGAGGCTGGCCCGCCGGACTGGATCGGGACAGAGGTGTGGGGCACTGGCGGCGACGCGGGCTTCACCTTGGACGGCAGCCATGCCGAGCTGATCGCCATTCCCGACGCCGCGCTGTCACGCAAGCCGAGCCGGCTCCATCACGCCCAGGCGGCCTCTATTGGCGTCACCTTCGTCGTGGGCTGGCTTGGTCTCGCCGACTACGCCGCGCTGCAAAAGGGCGAGGACGTCGCGATCGTCGGCGTCTCGGGCGGGGTCGGCGGTGCCGTCGCGCAGCTCGCCCGAGCACTTGGCGCCGCGCGTGTGATTGGCATCGACCGGCGCCCGCCTGCCGAGGGATCGCCCGCCGCCTCCCGCATTGACGCCTATGTAGCCGCCGATGGCGACGTCGCGGCGGCAGTCAGGATGCACACGGGCGGGCATGGCGCGGATGTCGTATTCGATGCCGTGGGCGGCGTGATGTTCGAAACGGCCGTCGGTTGCCTCGCGCACAAAGGGCGCTTGATCGAGATCGCCGCCACGGGACAGCCACGCGTCGAATTCAACCTCCTCGATTTCTACCACAACGAGAGCCGCCTTTTCGGCACCGACAGCCGCAAGCTAGGCCTAGTCGGGTCCGCCACTATCCTAAATCGGCTCGCGCCGCTGTTCGACAGCGGCTCTCTCGATGCGCCGCTGATCGACCGCAAGCTGCCGCTTCAGCGCGGTATCGAAGCCTATCAGATGGTCGCAGCCGGCGCCAAGGGACGCATCGTAATCGGGCCGGGTTGACAGGACGGTATCATTATAATATTCGCAATTGCGAATTATGATGAAACCACGCTCTTTGCAATAGCTACCCACACGCCGCGACGTCACCTGATCTCGTCCTGATAAAACAGGCAAAACAGGTGCAGATTCTCGCGCTGCCGTTTGCGGGCGCCTGCTGGCGTAAAAGGATCGCGCGCTTGCGCATCCCAACGGGGAGGAGGAACATCGGATCTCGAAGCACATTGTGCGCGGGGGCTCACGCTGATGACCGGCGCTGAGCCATCGGCCGCCCGGCCCGGCCCGGTCGCGCGGTGGGTAAATTCCGCATCCGGCGTTCTCCAGGCGGCCGGCCCGCCGCTGCTCTTTGGTTTGCGGCTGTGGGCTTCGGTGTGTCTCGCTCTCTACGTCGCGTTCTGGCTCGAGCTGGACAACGCGTACTGGGCCGGCACCACCGCGGCGATCGTCTGTCAACCACATCTCGGGGCTTCGCTGCGGAAAGGGTGGTTCCGGATGATCGGCACTCTCGTGGGGGCCGTGGCGGTCGTGGTGCTGACTGCGTGCTTTCCGCAAGACCGGGGCCCATTTCTCGTGGGCCTGGCGCTGTGGGGCGCCGGGTGCGCTCTCGTCGCCACCTTGCTGCGCAACTTCGCCGCCTATTCGGCGGCGCTCGCCGGCTACACGGTCGCGATCATTGCGAGCGACCAGCTCGGCGCGACCGGCGGCCCGAATGGTCAGGCCTTCATGCTCGCCGTCTACCGCGCCAGCGAGATCTGCATCGGCATCGTCTGCGCCGGCGTCGTACTTGCGGGAACCGACTTCGGTGGCGCTCGGCGTCGGGTGGCCGCGCTGTTCGGCGCCATTTCGGCCGAGATCTCGGGCCGGTTTACCAACACATTGGCACTGGCCGGACCCGACCTCCCGGATACTCAGCCGGTTCGGCGCGAGCTCGTGCGACGGGTCATCGCGCTCGACCCGGTCATCGACGAGGCGTTGGGCGAGTCGTCCCAACTGCGCTATCATTCGCCGGTGTTGCAGTGGGCGGTGGACGGCTTGTTGGCTGCCCTGGCCGGCTGGCGCACAGTGGCGGGTCACCTCGTTCGGGTTTCGCAGGAGCAGGCGCGGCAAGAGGCGAACGCCGTTCTGCAGGCCGTGCCGCAGGAGCTGCGATCAGCTCCAGTGCAGGGCGAGTCGGCACGCTTGATTGACGACCCCGTCGGCCTGCGCCAGATTTGTGAGGCGGCAGTACGGAGGCTGATCGCCCTGCCGGCGACCACGCCATCGCTGCGGCTACTCTCCGATCAGACTGCGGAGGTGCTCGCCGGCATTTCGCACGCCCTCAACGGGCTGGCATTGCTTGTCGACGATCCCGCCCGACCCGTTCCTCGTCGTGGCGGCTTCCGCCTCCGCGTGCCCGATTTACTTCCCTCTCTGGTCAATGCCGGTCGCGCCTTTGTCGTGATCGGCGCCGCCGAGCTCTTTTGGATCATCACCGCATGGCCGAACGGCGCGGGGGCGATCACTTTCGCCGCGGTCGGCGTCATCCTGTTCGCGCCGCGAGCCGACCAGGCTTACGCCACAGCTATAGGGTTTATGATAGGGACCGGCCTCACCGCAGCTTTCGCGGCGATCATCGCATTTGCGGTGCTGCCAAACTCGGAGACCTTTGCCGCCTTCAGCCTCGCGATTGGCGTTGTCCTGGTTCCCGCCGGCGCCGGGATGGCCCAGCCGTGGCAGACGGCGATGTTTACGGCCATGGCGGCAAATTTCGTGCCGCTGCTCGCGCCCGCGAACCCGATGAGCTACGACACCGTCCAGTTCTACAACGCCGCGGTGGCGATCGTTGCAGGGGTGGGCGCTGCGGCGGTTTCGTTTCGCCTGATGCCGCCTCTGTCACCCGCATTTCGGACCCGCCGGTTGCTGGAACTGAGTTTGCGCGATCTGCACCGCCTCGCGACGGGTCCGATACCGCGGACGCCCGACGATTGGGAGGGCCGCATGTATGGCCGGTTCTCGGCATTGCCGAATGAGGCGCAGCCGTTACAGCGCTCGCAGCTGCTGGCGGCGTTCTCGGTGGGTACCGAGATAATCCAGCTTCGCCGCATCGCTCGCCGGATGGATCTGGGATCCGAGCTCGATGCGGCGCTCGACTCCATAGCGCGAGGCGACTGCGGGATCGCGACCGCCCGCCTCGCTCGGCTCGACCAGGCGCTTGCCGCTCGGCCGGGCGCTGCCGCTCTCCGGGCCCGCGGCAGCATCCTTGCAATGTCGGAGGCGCTCACCCAACATGCCGCTTACTTCGACGCAGGAGCGCCCGGGTGAGGTTCACCGAGATCAACCTGTTCGGCGTCTATGTCGCGCCGATTTCGGTGATGCTGGTTGCCGCCTGGGTGGTCACGATCGGGCTGCGTCGGTTCGCGGCTCGCTTCGGCTTGTTGCGCTATGTCTGGCACCCATCGCTGTTCGCGTTCGCGGTCTACATGATCGTGCTCTCGTCGATGGTCCTCGTTTTCGCCGCGCGCTGATCTCGCCATGGCCGAGGTCGAAGCCAAAGCGAAGCGTGAAGCGGCGGCAGACAGTCCGGCAGCCGTTTGGTCGCCTGAGCCTCCTGCCCGCGACAGGCCTAGGCGGCGGCGCCTCCGGATCCTTCCGCTGCTGATCACCTTGGCGGTGATCGCGCTCGCCCTAGTGCTCGGGCGGGCGATGTGGGATGCCTATATGGGCGCGCCCTGGACGCGCGACGGCACGGTGCGCGCCTATGTCGTGACGATGGCGCCGCAAGTCGCCGGCCAGATCGTCGAGCTGCCGGTCGCCGACAACCAATTCGTGCACAAGGGCGACCTGCTGATGGTCATCGACCCGACCAACTACAAGATCGCCGTGAGCCTCGCCGAGGCCGCGGTGCAGCAGGCCCAGGTCAATGCGCAGAACGCCGAGCGAGAGGCCAAGCGCCGGCAGGAGCTGACGTCACTCGCGGTCACGGTCGAAGAAAAGCAGACCTTTGCCAGCACCGCGGTGGCCAGTCAGGCTCAGTATCAGCAGGCCGTCGCCAATCTGGACCAAGCCCGCGTGAACCTCGAGCGCACCCAGATCCGCTCGCCGGTCAACGGCTATGTGACCAATCTATTGGCGCAGCTCGGCGACTACGCCAATGTCGGGCAGAACGAAATCTCGCTGGTCGACGCCGATTCCTTCTGGGTCGACGGCTATTTCGAGGAGACCAATCTCGAGCCGATCCAGGTGGGCGACCCGGCCAGCATCAAGCTGATGGGGTACAGCCAGATCGTTCGCGGCCATGTCGGCAGCATCGCCCGCGGCATCAACGTCGAAAACGCGCAACCCAACGGGCAAGGCCTCGCCAACGTCAACCCGATCTTCACCTGGGTGCGCCTGGCGCAGCGCATCCCCGTGCGCATCCACATCGATCAGGTGCCGGAGGGCGTGGTCCTGGCGGCCGGAATGACCGCCACCGTGCAGATCGATCCGCGACCCCGCCAGACCAGCCAGTAGAGGCTGCGTTTGGTCCTACGATCAGCCGGCGATGGCCTCGGCATGGCGGAGAAAGCGACGGTTTGGCGCGCTGCGTGGACGGGTTCCCAAACGTTCATGTGCCAGCGACAAGGCAATATCCCGCTGACCGGCGCGCACGGCCGCTTCGGTCAGGGTCCAGTCCACGACGTCGCGTTGCGCGTGGCTGCCGCCGATCTGCCACAGATCGAAACGGACCGGCAGCAACAATTCGACCGCCTCGGCGTAGGCGCCGCGGTGGAAGGCCGCGAGGCCCTCGACCACCGGAATGCCGACGGTGCGATAGAGGCCGGCCGCTTCGATGCCGTTGGCCGCCGTCTCCCGCATCGCCTCGAGGCGCCGCTCGACCAGCGCTTCATGGCCTGAGCGCAGCTCGGCCATCGCCGCGTGAACGTCGGTGAAGACGAGGCATTTCCCGTCGGCATGGTCCTGCCACAATGCCGCCTGCTCCTGCCAGCGCTCGCCGATGTCGCAGCCGCCCATGTCGCCGCTAAGCGTGTCGAGGCGCCACAGCAGCGCCGTCGAGTTGGTGAGACTGAGGGCGAGAGGGCGTTGCGTGGCGTGCATCGGGCCGTCATAGAGCGCGAGCGCCGCGTCGTATTGCCCGAGCTCGAGGTGGAACAGCGATTTGTGCCACCAGATATGGACCTGGTTCATGTGGCCGGGGGTCGACCACAGCGCCTCGCGCGCCGTCATCCACCCCAACCCATCTTCCGGGCGCCCGGTCATCTCCATCACATGCGCGACGGTGTGATGCGGCCAGAAACTGAACGGTTCGAGCTCGGCGGCGGCGCGCGACTCGTCCTCCGCGCGGGTGTAGTCGCCGGCTTCCTCCAGCCCGAAGCCGTGGAAGGCCAGCAAGGTCCCGTAGCCCGGCTGGTCCTTGGACCACAATGGCAGCGCCCGCGCCGATCGATCCCGCACCCAGGGGAAGCGCCCGAGAAACCCATCGATCAATGCCGCTCCCTGATGCGCAATAAGGTCGAAGGGATACCGCATCAAGTGACGGTCCAGCACTGCGACGGCGGCGGCCCGAGCGCCCTGGACCACATGGGAGAGCGCGGCCAGGTGCGCTCGCTCACGCTCGTTCAACAGCAAAGGCCGGGCGGTTTCGACCAGATTCTCGGCACGGGTCAACAGGCCAGGGTCGTTGGCCACGGCAAACACCCAGGCTTTTCCCAGATGTGCCATGGCAAAGCCGGGTGCGGCCTGACGCGCCGTGTCGAACAGGCCGATGGCGTCGCCATGGACTAGGTTGAACGCCCGTACTGCCTGCTCGTATGCGGTGACGGATTCAGCCGTCGCGCCGGAGAGGCGATGTCCCTGGGCGTCCTGGATCATGATCGGCTCCATTGTTCGCGAGCGCCGGGGCCATTGGACCCTGGCGCGTGGCTGGCCGTTATCCGGGCTTTCCCGACGATCGGTCAGTTTGTCGTGTGGAGGTTAGGGCCTGCGCTACGCGCCGCGCAATAAGTTGATTGCGACACGCCCGCTTGGGACTCGGGTGTCGGTTATCGACAAGCCGGGCACACCTTGGTATAGAGCGCACCCCGCGGCGGGTGCATAGCTCAGTTGGTAGAGCAGCTGACTCTTAATCAGCGGGTCGCAGGTTCGAGTCCTGCTGCACCCACCAACCATTTACGACCCGGAGATCATCATTCTTGATTCTTGCGGTCCGGCAGCACTGCCGTTGTACGCCGGCTCCGCGGTTGCACCCCTTGCGCGCGCCCATGCGCACCCGACGCCCCGCCGTATCGTTGTCGGGCTATATCGGCGACAGCACCCAATTCGATAAGGGAAGCGCCGAATGCGCGCGGGCGTACGCAGACCAGACCGCGCAGGATGGGCGTGCGCTTTCGACGCGATCGCAGGAGGACGCATCGCTGCCGAATTCATGCCGGGGGTCAGCCGCCGTAGAAGACGTTGTCGCCGAGATCTTTCATCTCGAGGATCGCCGCGTCGGGGCGACCGGATATCGGCTTTGGCAGGTGAGCCTCGACGACCTCGCCGACGACGATGTGATGATCGCCCTGCTCGACAATGCTGGTGACGCGGCACTCGACCGCCGCCGGTGCGGCATCGAGGATCGGGACCCCGGTCGCGCCCTTGTGAACCGCCTGCCCGCTCAGCTTGCCATCCTCGAGCTTGGTCGGCTTGAAGAAAGTGAAGGCGGCACCCTTCTGGTCCTTGCCGAGCATGTTGAGCGCGAACTTCTTCTGGTCTTTGATGATCTGGTAGGCGCCGGAATCGGTCTTCACGCCGACGACCACGAGCGGCGGCGCAAAGGCGGTCTGCGTGACCCAATTGACCGTCGCCGCGGCGACATTGCCCTTTCCGTCATCCGCGGTCAGCACATAAATCCCGTAAGGAATCATGCGCAGCACCGTTTTCTTGGCGTCCTGGTCCATTTCCGTCCTCCTCGTGATCGATTTGGTTGGGCGGATAATTGGGAAGCGCCCCGCCGCCCGGCAAGCCTGCTGCGCGACGGCAAGCCGGTCGCGGCCCGGCTCACGCCCGCCGCACACCATAGAGTTGCGGCCAGTCGTCACGCACGTCCTGCAGGTTGGCGCGGAAGCCGGTCGGCCTGATACCACAGGCCGAGCGGAACGCTAGACACTTTTATGCTTTTTATGACAAGCGCTCGCGTCGCTTGACAGCCCCCGCGAACCGCCCCGTGATGCAGCGAGGGTAAAAGGAAGCCTGCATGAAGTTCAGCAATTTCCTGTTTCCAGACTGCCGCGACCCGGCGCGCGACGGCGTGGTGATCGACGAGACCTTGCAGGAGGCGTGGCTGTCGGACGAGCTGGGTATGGATGTGATCTGGCTCGCCGAGCATCACTTCGACGGGATCTGTGCCTATGTCGACCCGGTCAGCTTTGCCGGCGCGCTGGCCGCTTCGACGCGGCGCAGCAAGATCGGGTTCGCAGTCGTGCAGACGGCGCTGCATCACCCGATCCGCCTCGCCGAGCAATTGGCGCTTCTCGACAACATCACCAAGGGGCGGCTCGTCGTCGGTCTCGGCCGCGGCTCCTCCTACAACATCTACGATTACCAGGGCTTCGGCATCGACCATCACGAGGCGCAGGAGCGCCTGGGGGAGGCGGAGAAGATCCTGGTCAACGCGTGGACCGGCGAGGCGTTCAGCCACCATGGCAAGTTCTGGCATCTCGATGTCCCGATGCTGCGGCCGCGGCCGTATACAAAGCCGCATCCGGTGCTGATCCGCGCCGCTTCCGGCGAGGCCTCGATGCTTGAGCTCGCCCGCCAGGGCCGGCCGTTTCTAATGAACGTGCAGTCGATGCCAGTGACGAGCCGGCGCGTCGAGCTCTACCGCAGGGCGATGCGCGATGCAGGCTACGGCGAGGAACGGATCGCGTGCACCCTCACGGACTGCTGGGTATGGCGGAATGTGTTTGTCGCCGAGACCGATGCCGAAGCCGAGCGCGTCGGGGTGCCGGTTTTTCGGGCGATGGTCGAGGCGCGAGCGGCGCTGCGCAACCGTATCTTTCGCGAGACCGGGGTGCGCATCGCGATGCCGGAGAGCGATCTGCCCTCCGCCCGCGCGACGGTCGAGCACGGTTTCATTCACGGCTCGCCGGCGCGGGTCGCCGAGGCGATGGCGAATATCGACCAGCTCGGCATCGGCGGCGTCATCGCATCCTTCCGTCTCGGACCGATGCCGCACGAAACGGCGACCAGCAGCCTGCGGCTGTTCATGGAGCAGGTCGCGCCGGAAATTCGCCGCAACTCGACCGGGCCGACGCGCCTCTGATTGGCTTTCCCGCGGTCAAGCACTTCGGCACCGGCTAAGAGGAGGACAGTCCGTGACCACGACGACCGTAATTCGCAACCCCGATTGGGTTATTGCGTGGGACGAGGCCGCGGGGCATCATGCGTATTGCCGGAATGCCGACATCGCCTTTGCCGACGACCGGATCGCGTTTGTCGGACGGAACTACACCGGGCCGGCAGACCGAGAAATCGACGGCAAAGATCGCATGGTCTTGCCCGGACTCATCGACATCCATTCGCATCCCGAGCACGAGCCGCTCTATCGCGGGGTGCGCGAAGAGCACGGGGTGCGCAACATGCACATGACCGGGCTCTACGAGCGCTCGCAAGCGTTCTCCGCGCCGGACGACGAGGCCCGGGCGGCGAGCGCCGAATTCGCCTATTGCGAACTGCTGTTGAGCGGCGTCACCTCGCTGGTCGACATATCGCCCGCGTGGGACGGCTGGATCGAGCTCTTCGCCAAGAGCGGCATGCGCGGCTTTGTCGCCCCCGGCTACGCCTCGGCGCGCTGGCGGCTCGACAATGATTTCGAGCTGAAATTCGCCTGGGACGAAGCGCGCGGCCGCCAAGGCCTGGCAACGGCGCTTCAGGTGATTGAGCGCGCCGGGCGGCACCCGAGCAGGCGGCTCTCCGGCGTCGTCTCGCCGATGCAGATCGAGAACTGCACTGCGGAGCTGTTGCGCGACAGCCGCGATGCGGCGCGCGAACGCGGCATTCCGTTCACGGTCCACATTGCCCAGAGTGTCACTGAGGTGCAGGAGGTGATCCGGCGCCACGGCAAGACCCCGATCCAGTGGGCGCACGAGATCGGCATCCTCGGTCCCGACGCCATTCTCGGACACGCATTGTTTCTCGACACCCACTCCTGGATCCGCTGGTGGACACGGACCGACCTCGCGCTGATCGCCGACAGTGGCTGCTCAGTGGCGCATTGCCCGACGCCGTTCGCCCGCTATGGCCAAATCATGGAGAATTTCGGCGATTATTTGAGGGCCGGCGTCAATATGGGTCTGGGCACCGACACGACGCCGCACAACCTGGTCGAGGAGATGCGCAAGGCGGCTGTGCTCGCCCGCATCGCCGCGCGCGACGTCGCGACGGTGACGACATCCGATCTGCTGTACGCCGCGACAGTCGGCGGCGCCCAGGCATTGATGCGGCAGGATCTCGGCCGGATCGCGCCGAACAGCAAGGCGGACCTCGTTCTGGTCGATTTGACGGTGCCGCAGATGAGGCCGGTGCGCGACCCGCTGCGCTCGTTCATCTATCATGCGGCAGACCGCGCCGTGTGCGATGTCTTTGTCGACGGGCAGCAGGTTGTGGCCGACCACAATGTGCTGACCATGAACCAGGATGACGCAGCGGGCCGCCTCGCCGGGGGCGCAGCGCCGCATGTTGGACGCGGCCGCGCGGCAGGATTATCGTGGCCGCAGCGCCGAGCAGATCTCTCCGCTCAGCCTGCCCATGGCCAATTGAGCGTACGGCCGCTGACCCAGCTTTATTCCTGCGGGTAGCGCCAAACGCTTGCGGGCTCCGGCGCGGTCGCGTCGATTGTCCATTGCGGCAAGGCGAGACCAGGGGCGACATCGCTGAACACCATGCGCACGCGGGTCCCGATGCCGACCTGGCGCACCTGGTCGGCCGGCGCCAGCTGTCCGTCGGGCGTGCACAGGTTGCCGACGACGCGCAGCGCTTCATCGGGGGTCGGTTCGCCCTTCTGAGTGTCCAAATCGACGACCAGGATCAGATAGGGCGTGTGTCCGCGGAAGGCGGGCTGAATGGCGTGGTGCACTTCGCTGTAGGAATGCACTGTGCCATTGCCCTCGACCCTCTTCCATGTCGATTCCAGCGCTGCGCACCATGGGCAGGCGGTGGTCGGCGGGTAACGCAGCCGGCCGCACTGCACGCAGGCCTGCAGATGGAAATCGTGCTCCGCGCAATGGCGGAAATATTCGAGGTTCTCGATATCGAGATCATCGACAGTGAGCGTCATGCCGAGATAGTCGCCGCGTATAGCCATGATCTTTCTCCTTGTCAGCCGCGGCGCATGACCATCGACGAGGCGGTCGACGGATTGGCCCAGCCGAGATTGGCGCTGACCTCGACATTTTGGACCTGACGGCAGCCGCCCTCGCGGTAATCGTAGGTGTGCTGACGCTTGCCGTCGGCGCCGATCGGGCAGGAATCATCGGCAGCGTGGCGCAGTTGGCGGGTGTTCTCGATGACCATGTTCATGCCGTGGGTGTAGCCCTCGCAGAGATGTCCACCGCTGGTGTTGTTGGGCCGCCGTCCGCCGAGCTGGATCGCGCCACTGCTGACGTACTCGCCGCCCTCGCCTTTCTTGCAGAAGCCGTAATCCTCGAGCTGCAGCATCGTCGTGAAGGTGAAGGCGTCGTAGGAGCCGGTGATGTCGATGTCCTCTGGTCCCACCCCTGCATTCGGCCACAGGATCTGGCGCGCGTAATAGCCGGCGACGGTCGAGATCGGCCCATGCTGGTAGTGCATGTCGAGGCGCGGCTTGTTGCAGCGGCCGACGACGCCGCGGATCAGCACCAGCGGCTGCTCGCAGTCGCGGGCGCGTTCGGCCGAGGTCACGATGATCGCCGTCGCATTGTCCGTCTCGACGCAACAGTCCAGCAGATGCAGCGGCTTGCAGATGATCCGGCTGTTGAGCACGTCTTCGACCGTGAACCGCTTCTTGTAATACGCCTTCGGGTTATTGGAGGCATGGTGGCTGTGCGCCACCTTGACCGCCGCGACCTGCTCGGGCTTGGTGCCGTAGTCGTACATGTGGCGCATGAACGTGGGCGCGAAATTCTGCCCGGCGCTCTGCCAGCCATAGGCGCGGTTGTGCAGCATATCGCCGGCCACCGGTGCAGCGGAGCGCGCGCCGGTGCCGCCGATGCGTACTTGCGAATAGCCGTTCATCGACCGGAAAATCGCCACCACCTTGCAGCATCCCGCCTCGATCAGGCCGATCGCGATGCCGACCAGCGCCTCGGTTGACGACCCGCCGCCGAACACGTCCATGTAGAAGTTGAGGCGCATGCCGAGGTCGCCGGAGATGAAGGTCCCCGACGTCGAAATCGCCGCCCTGATAGGACAGCATGCCGTCGATGTCGCCCGGTTTCAGCCCGGCATCGAGCATCGCATTCCGGACCGCCCAGCTACCGAGCGCCCGTGTCGTCCTGCCCGAACCCCTGGTGTAGGTGGTCTCTCCCACCCCGACGATCGCATATTTGTCGCGCAGGTATTTGGGGGTGGTGGCATTCACCTCTTGTCTTGGCAGTGGCATTGTTTCCCCCTATGGGTCAAGTTCATGGGGACAGGGTGGTTTATGACCTCTGCCCAATTCGCGAAGGCGCGAGCGCAACGCTATCACTGGTCGTCCTCCTTTGCGACCAGCGCCCGCAATCTTGGCAGGAGACGCGGCAACTCTTCGGTGGCGGTCTTCCAGACGACTTCATGATCGGTATCGAAATAAGCATGGACCAACCGATTGCGCACCGAGACGATCAGCGGCCAGGGAATGTCGGAAGCGGCTTCCCGCGTCCGCGTGCTCACTTTGCTGCCGGCCTCGCCGACAATCTCGATCGCCCGCACCAGCGCAAAAACCAGCGTACGGTCAGCATCTAAATCGCCTCGCGCTCTGCCCGAGACCAAGCCGCACGCTGTTTCTGCCGCCTCGATCATGTGGAGCAGTCGGACCCGATCCTCAGGCGGCAAATTGGACCTCGGCCGCTCGTTCGACCGCCTGGCGGAAATGCGGACTGAGTTCGTTTGCGGTTCGCAAGTCCACCGGCCGGGCCAGGAGCGCTGACAACTCGGCCTCGATCTTGGCCAATCCGAGAAGGCCCGGGACGGCATCCGGCTCAAACTCTACCAGGAAGTCAACGTCGCTATCGGGCCGATGCGTGCCCCTCAGCAGCGACCCGAATAGTGCGAGACGGCGAATACGGTGGCTGCGGCACAGACGCGCCAAGGCCTCTTTGTCGTATGAGAGGACGCTCATCGGCACCCCAGCAGCAGCAGCACCGGTATTCGCGGCTCCGCCTGCCGTCAAACCACCAGCCGATACGCCTTCTTCGCGGCGCCGCTGAACAGCGCGGTCTTTTCGTCGGCGGAGCAGCCGGCGGCGATGCGTTTGAAGGCGTTCCACATCACCGGATAACTGCACATGCCTTTGTCGACCGGGAAATTGCTCTCGAACATCGAGCGCTGCCGGCCGAAGGCATTGATGCAGGTCTCGATATAGGGACGCCACGCCTTCTCCAAATCCTCCGACGAGGGCGGCACGTCGTTGTCGAAGAAGGTAAAGCCGGTCAGTTTCATGCCCAGCCCGCCTAGCTTCACGTAAGTATTGGGGCAACTCGCGACCTGGCGGACGCCGTCGCGCCATTCGGCAAACGCCTCCTCGCCCTTCCCCGCGTAGGGGCCGATCGCGAGCGCGCCGCCGACATGGTTGAGCACGATCGTCGCCTGTGGGAATGCGCGCGCCAAATCGGCGACGTCGCTCAGCTGCGTATGAAACAGCCACGCGTCGAAGGCGAGCCCAAGCGAGGCGAGCCCGGCGAACCCTTCGCGAAAATTACGGTCGCGGTAGAGCCCTTGAGGGGCGCCGGAGCAATAGATCGAAAGGCTCGGATTCTCGTGCCAGGTCGCGCCGTTGCGGATGCCTTTGAACCGGCCGCCGGAGACCGCGACGTGCTGCTCGAGGATACCCTTGGCGCGCGAGCCAATGCGCAGGTCGACATTGCCGATGATGCCAGCGCAGCAGCGTGCAGGGCCATACTTGCCCGATGCGCTCATCGCCGCAACGCCGTTGACGAACTCGGTCTCGCCGAGCGACTTCTGCTCTTGCGGCCCGTCGGCCCGGTACATCTCGCGGCATTCCTCGAAGCAGGTCGCGACGATGTTATGCCCGCTGCCGACATCTTCGAGCAAATCCTGGAGCAGGTAGCGGTTGCCCGGCCGGTCCCACAGATGATGGTGCGGATCGATGATCGGCAGATCCGGTTCGAGGATCTCCTCGCGGCGCTTGTTCAACCACTCCGGCCGAACCGGCGCATGACGTCCCGGCGGGATCGCGGATTGAGGCATGGCTGGGCTCCTCCCAAATTGGCCTTCACTCGATTAACTCTGCCCCGGCCCGGCGCGTAATGCCATGACTTTGGTGAGCTGGATCTAGTCCGCTTGCAGCGCCGCTGCCCGGCCATAGGCGAACTCGGCTTCCAGGCTTTTCCCGGCCGCTTTGAGCGAGTCCCCGAGTTGAAGCCAAAGCTCGGGGACCGCCGGATCCGATCCGAGCGCATCGAGGTAGAACCGTGCGGCTCTCTCCCACTCTCCCCTCTTTCGGGCATTGTCGGCAACAGCCGCCGCGGTGGAGGCGCGATCGGCGCGAAACAGGCCAGCGAGGGTCCGCAACGGTCGCGTTCGGCCGGCGGTCGGAGTCCGAGAGATCTGCTCTGCTTTCGCCAGAATTGCTGCGTCGAACCACCGGGCGCACTCTCGGGAGAACCCGTCGCGCTCGGCGTTCAGACGGGATACCTCGTCCCGCGTGGTCTGTGGATCGTCCTGGAAAGGGTCCGGAGGACCGGCGAGATCCCATCCGGGCGGAGCGATCTTTTGGACTACGAGCTCGATCTCATAGGCTCCTCCCGAATGAATTTCCGGTCCTGTATCATAAGTATAATTCTCGTCATTATCACGCAGATGTCGGACGCGGTAGCTATTGGGCCGCAATGATGCTTCGAACTCGCGTAGCAATGACGCCGGCGTGTAGAACCGCTTGTGATCGGCATTCCAGGAGGAGGGTAAACTGAGTCTTTTTTCGTAGAGGAATTGGTGCGGGACCACGCACACGATAAACCCGCCGGATCTGACGGCCCGATGCCAGTCGCAAATAGTCGCTCGGAAATCGGCGACGTGCTCCAGCATGTGACTGGAGTAGACCGTGTCGACGCTTTCGTCGGGAAACGGCAGCTTTTTGCCGTCGTATTCGGGGTAGTCGAGGTCCACCCCTATGGCATGGGGCAATATCGGGACTGCGTCTTCGAAGGCGCCGCGATACCCCACGTCGATCGTGACTTCACCCGCCATGTAGGTGGAAAAAAAGCCGTTGCTGAGCTTTTCATTGAAGGTGCGGCCGGCCTCGCCCTTGACCGGCCAGTCCTCGGGCACTTCGTATCTGCCCACCTTCATCATCGTTCCCGAAATCAAACGCTTACAGAGTTCGCCGGGTGCGGATGACCCTTTGACCGGTTATTCGATGCGCCCGACAGCATCACGATGGCCTGGTCGGCGATGGTTTCTGGCGCGATCTGCTTCATGCATACATGGTTGTTCGGGCATTCCTCGACCTTGTCGTACCCGCAGGGCGAGCAGGGCACCAGCGCCATGATGGCGTCGACTCGATTGCCGCGCGGCCCCCATTCTTGCGGTTGGTGACTGCCGGAGTAGATCGCAAGGGTCGGCGTGCCGCAAGCCGCTGCGAGGTGGGCGACCCCCGAATTGTTGGCAATCACCAGATCGGCAGCTCGGACGATTTCCGCGGTTCCAAACCAGTCGCTGGCGCCGGCAATGTTGCTGATGCGGGGATCCCGTCCGTTCTCCTCCACGATCCGCTCGAGTTGGCGATGTTGCCCGCCCGAGCCGACGAGAACGATACGGCAATCCATTCTATCGAGCAGCAGTGAAACCAGTCGTGCGTAATTCGACGTCCCCCAGTCGCGGAGCTCCGAATTGCTGATCGGTGAAACGACGATCTGCTTTGCCGCTGCGTCCCCTCCCGTGATCTCAAATCCGCGGGGCGTTCTAGCGAACGGATCGCGTGGATACAGAGTGCGCGTTCGCTGTTCGATCAAATCGACGAGCAACGAGAGTTGTTCGCCGATGTGCAGCTCCGAGCGCCTGAACCGCGCGCTGGACCCGCCTATCCGCTCGATCCGCACTCCGAAAAACCGCAAACGGCAGCGAATGGGATGCCCCCGCGCGTGAATGCGGAATTCATAGAGGGCCTCAGGGGCGTCATTGGTGAATTCGAGTACCGCGCCGAGCGGCTCTCCGCTATGCGCCCAAGAGACCACCCCGGTCGAGACAGTCTCGGAACCCGCATCCCGGGTCGCGTCGATCACTATCTTTACCCGCGAAAGGCGTGGGAGGGCAGTCACCAGGCGCAGTCCAAAATGTGCTCGAAATCTGCCTGGTGGCAGCAGGATGTACGGACCGAAAATGATATGCGTGTTGGTGACCGAGAAATCGTTTTCGTGAAAGAACGGCGTGCGTTTCGGCATGCACGATTCGAAGCGGTCCGGCTCGATCGAGATCCAGCGGCCCGCACTCTCGCGCCGCTCGAACTGCGGCGGCAGCACGATGTCCAGAAACGGGTAGCGAGCTCGCAGACCAATCCCGCAGCGCGTCGCGGCCTCGACATAGTCGAGCAGGAAACGGGTGTCCTCATCCACCCGCAGATCGATCGCGATGTCGAAGGCACCGCTGCAGATTTCGCGGAAGCGCTCCAATCCTTCGAAAGGCTGCCCGGTCCACAAGGCGCCGTTTTCGGGGAAGAAATCGTAGGCGCGCACCTCGTCTGCGATGCCGAGCCGCCGCGCGAGCTCGGCATTCCACGACCCGCAAACCAGGGTTATGTGATCCGCTGGAAAGGCTTCGCGCAGCCTTTTCAAGGCGGGCAACCCGATCAGAAAGTCGCCGTAATGATCGAGTTTCAGGACGAGCAGCCGCCGGCCCCGCCGCCCCTCGAATGCGAAATGATAGACCGCGACGGGTCCCCGAGGACCTGTGACGACTTCGGCTGAATAATTGCCGGCCCTCAGTGGCGGCGTCGGGAAATCGGGAGGGATTGTGGCTTGTGACATCATTTTCGACCGGGCGGACGGAGTTATGGCCCATCTCTGCGGAGCGGGCAAATACGCGCCCGCAATTCCCGCATGCGCTTGATCTCCCATTGTGGCTAAATGCTCTATCATTGTCGGCTCGGGGATGCCTTCATGCCGAAAGTCGAACCGCATCGTCTTTCCGCCACCAGCTTGGTTCGTCTCGTCGACGGCGACGAGTTGACGGCCGAGGCTGTCGTCCGGAGCTGTCTCGAGCGGATTGCCGAACGCGAGCCGGAGGTGCGCGCGTGGAGCCACCTCGCCGCGGAATTGGCCTTGACCAGGGCGCGCGAGCTCGACAGGGTGAGGCAGAAGACCCTGCTCGGCGGCGTGCCGTTCGGCATCAAGGATATTTTCGATACCGCCGACATGCCGGCCACTTATGGCTCACCGATTTATGTCGGCTGGCGGCCCGCGAGCGATGCGAGCGCCGCGGCATTGCCGCGCGCCGGCGGCGGCGTGCTGCTCGGCAAGACGGTCACGACCGAATTCGCCAATCGTCATCCCGGCCCGACCACGAACCCGCACGATCCCCAGTTTACCCCGGGCGGTTCGTCGAGCGGCTCGGCCGCGGCGGTTGCCGACTTCATGGTGCCGCTCGCCATCGGGACGCAAACCGGCGGTTCGGTGATCCGGCCGGCGGCCTATTGCGGGGTCGTCGGGTTCAAGCCGAGTTTCGGGCTGTTTCCGCCGGCCGGCATGAGGATCAACACCGAGACCCTCGATACGGTCGGCATCATGGCGCGCTCGGTCGGCGACATCGCGCTGTTCCGCGCGGCGATGATGGCGATCCCCTATTCGGCGCCGGCGATCCCGCAGACCGCACCACGGCTCGGCCTGTGCCGCGGCCCGCACTGGAATGACGCGCAGCCGGAGGGTAGGGCCGTGCTCGAGGGCGCGGCCGAACGCCTCGCTGCCGCCGGCGCCGCTGTCGGCGAGACCGAGCTGCCGGCGGAATGCGCGCAAGCAGACGAGTGGCAGAGGGTTCTCGGGTCATTCGAGGGCTTGCGCAACCACATGCCTGAACTATACCGGCACGAGGCCTTGCTGAGCCCGGAGTTGCGCAGCGAAAAAATCGCACTCGGCCGCGAGCTGACGCTCGACGCCTTCCGTGCCGCCTGCCGCGGCGCCGAGAAGGCGCGGAGGGCCGCGCAAGACTGGGTCTCTGGCTTCGATGCGATTCTCACCCTGCCGGCGCCAGGGCAAGCCCCGCGCGGGCTGGCCAATACCGGCTCGGCAGTTTTCAACGCGCTCTGGACCCAGTTTTACATGCCGTGTCTGACTTTGCCGGCGGGAAGCGGTCCGGATGGGCTGCCGGTCGGCATTCAGCTGGTTACCCGACGGCATGCGGACGAGCCTCTGCTCCAGGTCGCGCTCTGGGTCGAACAGCGGCTCGGCGCGGGAGAACGCCGATGAACAGTCCGGAGCGTCTGACCGCCTCGGAGGCGGTCGCCCAGCTGAGGGCCGGCACACTCACCGCCGAGGGGTTGACTCGCGCCTGCCTCGATCAGGCCCAGGCCGGCGCCGAGATCAAGGCCTGGGCGTGGCTCGAACCGGAGCAGGCGATCGCGCAGGCGCGGGCGATCGACCGCGTCGGGCGCAAGGGCCGGCTGGCCGGCGTTCCGGTCGGGGTCAAGGATATCATCGACACGGTCGACATGCCGACCGGGCACGGCTCGCCGATCTACCCCCGCCACCGGCCCTTTGCCGATGCGGCCTGCGTCGCGCTGATCCGCGCCGCCTCGGGCGTCATCCTCGGCAAGACAGTGACGACCGAGTTCGCCAACCGCCACCCGGGGCCGACCGTGCATCCGCACAATGCCGAGCACACCCCCGGCGGCTCGTCGAGCGGCTCGGCCGCGGCAGTTGCCGATTTTCAGGTGCCATTGGCGCTCGGAACCCAGACCGGCGGGTCGGTGATCCGTCCGGCGGCGTTCTGCGGCGTCATCGGCTACAAGCCGAGCTTTGGCGAGTTCAGCCGGGTCGGCGTCAAGATGCAGTGCCACAATCTCGACACCCTGGGAATCATCTGCCGCAGCCTCGAGGACGTCGCATTGCTCCGTGGCGTGCTGCTGGCACAGGAGCCGCACCGGGTCGACCGCGCATCCGCTGCCCCGCGGATCGGTTTTTGCCGCACCCCTGCCTGGGAGCATGCCGACCGGGATACCCATGCGCTGCTGCATCGAACCGCCGAAGTGCTGGCATCCGCCGGCGCCAAGGTGCGAGAGGTCGCGCTGACCCCGGCGGACATCCTCGACCACCACCGCCGCATTTTCGAGTTCGAGGCAGCGCGCAATTACGCCTACGAGTATGAAGTGCATAGCGAGAAGTTGAGCCCGGCCTTGCGCGACGGGCTGCTTGCGCCCGGCCGCGCCTTGCCGCTCGCCGCCTATATCGAGGCGATCGAGACGGCGGAGGCGTTTCGCCGCAACCTCGAGGATGTCTTCACCGAGGTTGACGTGCTGCTCGCTCCGAGCGCCATCGGCGAGGCTCCTAAAGGCCACGGCTCGACCGGCGACGCCCGTTTCAATGCGATCTGGACATTGGCGTGGACGCCCTGCCTGACCCTGCCCGCCGGCAACGGCCGCAGCGGTTTGCCGCTCGGCATCCAGCTGGTCGGTCAGCGCTTCTGCGACGAAGCTTTGCTCGACGCGGCGGCCTGGGTCGAAGCCCGGCTGCACTGAAGTTTTTCCTGAAACCACTCAAAGGAGGAAGAAAGATGATTTATGAGCTGCGGGTTTATCACTGCGTGCCGGGCCGTCTTCCGGACCTCATAAAGCGATTCGACACGCTCACCTTGCCGCTTTGGAAGAAGCACGGCATCCAACAGGCCGGGTTCTGGACCGTGGCGATCGGACCGTCAAACCAGGATCTTTATTACATGCTCAAATGGGAATCGCTCGATGATCGGGCGAAGCGGTTCGCCGGGTTCCAAGCCGATCCCAAATGGATCGCAGGACGCGCCGAGACCGAGAAGAACGGTCAGATCGTCGCCTCGATTAGCAACACAATTCTGCAGCCGACGACCTTCTCGTCGGTAAGGTAAAGAGGGAAGTCATGCTCTATGAACTGCGCGTCTATCACTGCGTGCCGGGCCGCCTTCCGGACTTGCTGAAGCGCTTCGACACAATCACTTTGGGGATCTGGAAGCGGCACGGGATCGAGCAGGCCGGGTTTTGGACCACCGCGATCGGCGATTTCGAACCAGGCCCTCTACTATCTCCTGAAATGGGAATCGCTCGCTGACCGCGAGAAAAAATGGAACGCATTCCAGGCTGATCCGGAATGGCACACCAAGCGCGCCGAGACCGAGAAAAATGGAGCAATCGTCGCTAGAGTAGAGAATAGCATCCTACAGCCGACGAGTTTCTCATCGGTGAAATAAAGGCTGCCGCGGAGGCACGGAGAAGAGCACTTGCTTTCTGAACTCCGTGTCTCCGTGGTGATTATCCTTTGAACAGCTTTTCGAACCCGGCCCAGCAGGCATCATAATCACGCTGCAGGGCGTCGGTCTCGAGCGCGAAGCGCGTCGGGCGGATCACGAGGCGCGTCTCGAACATGAAGGCGAGCGTATCCTCGATCTTCTGCGGTCTCAGTTCGGAGGCCACTGCCCTTTCGAAGGTGGCGCGGTCGGGGCCATGGGCGGACATGCAGTTGTGCAACGAGGCGCCGCCCGGGGCGAAGCCCTCGGCCTTGGCGTCATAGACGCCGTGCACCAGACCCATGAACTCGTTCATGCAGTTGCGGTGAAACCAGGGCGGGCGGAAGGTGTGTTCCGCCACCAGCCAGCGCGGCGGAAAGATCACGAAATCGCAATTGGCGGTGCCGGGCACTTCGCTAGGTGAGGTCAAGACGGTGAAGATCGACGGATCCGGATGGTCGAAGCTGACCGTTCCGATCGTATTGAAGAGCGCGAGATCGTAAACATAAGGGGCGTAATTGCCGTGCCAGGCGACGACGTCGAGCGGCGAATGGTCGAGTTCGGCGACCCAGAAGTTTCCCTCGAATTTGGCGACGACCTCGCAGGGCTCGTCGCGGTCTTCGAAGGCGGCGACCGGCGAGCGGAAATCGCGCGGATTGGCGAGGCCGTTTGCGCCGATAGGGCCCAATTCGGGCAGCCGTAAGAGCGCGCCGTAATTCTCGCAGATGTAGCCTCTTGCGCGTCCGTCGGGCAGCTCGACCCGGAACTTGATGCCGCGCGGGATCACGGCGATCTCGCCCGGCTTTGCCTCGACCACGCCGAGCTCGGTGGCGAGAAGCAGCCGGCCTGTCTGCGGCACGAACAACAACTCGCCGTCCGCATCATAGAGGACGCGGCGCTCCATCGGCTTGGTCGCGCGGTAAATATGGATCGCGACTCCAAACCGCGCGCCCGCATCGCCATTGCCGCCCATCGTGACCAGCCCGTCGATGAAATCGGCCGGTTCGTCCGGGAAGGGCAGCGGGTTCCATCTGAGCCGGTTCGGCGATGGCGCCGCCTCGTCGAAGGGCGCGCTGCGAACGAGCCCATTGTCGATCCGGCGAAACGGCGGATGCGTCGCCGAGGGCCGGATGCGATAGAGCCAAGATCGCCGGTTCTCGGCGCGCGGCGCCGTAAATGGGGTGCCCGAGATCTGCTCGGTATAGAGACCGCGCGGCGGCCGCTGCGGCGCGTTCTGGCCGGCAGGGAGGGCGCCCGGCACTGCCTCCGTGGCATGCTCGTTGCCAAAACTGCTGAGATAACGGAGCCCTTCTTCCTTCATGGTCACTCCCGCGGGATGATCACCTTCTCCTCGGTGATGAAGCTCTTTATCCGGCCGATGAAGAGGGCGCCGTCGGCATGCAATGCCTTGGCTTCAGGAGAGGCATTGGCGCGCTCCATGGCGGCCGGATCGTCGTACCAGGTTTCGGCAACTCCATCGACCTCGACATCCGTCGCCGGAATGTCGGGCCGGGTCCGCTCACCGACAATATGCGACTGAACGTAACGGCGCAGGCCCGGCACGGCGTGAGCGAGCGGCGCGTGCACCTCCAGCCAGTGCTTGACGAATTCCTCGTGCGACAGCCCCGCCTTGCGGGTCAGCAGCGAGACGCCCTTGATCATCGGCTAAGCCCTTTCGTTGATATATTCAGTAGCGCACGCTGCACCGGGTGAGCTTGAGGAGGAAGCATGGATATCGATATTGCCGGCAGACGCGCCATTGTTGCCGGAGGGAGTCGCGGCATCGGACGCGCGATCGCACTTGCCTTTGCCGAGGCAGGCGCCGGCGTGTCGATTTGCGCGCGCGGCGCCGAGCCGCTCAATGCGACCCGCGACGAGATCGCCCGGCATGGCGGCGTCGCGCATGCCGCGGTCTGCGATCTTTCGGATGCCGCGGCCATTCCACGCTACATCGCGGGAGCGGCCGGCGCCCTGGGCGGCATCGACATTCTCGTCAACAATGCCTCGGGCTTCGGGACCAGCGACGACGAAGCCGGATGGGCCGCCAGCATTTCGGTCGACTTGCTGGCGACGGTGCGGGCGACGCGGGCGGCGCTGCCCTACCTCGAAAAATCCGAGGCAGGCTCGATCCTCAACATCTCGTCGATTTCGGGGTTCAAAGCTTCGGTCCGCACGCCGCCTTATGGGGCCGTCAAGGCCGCGATCCTGGAATACACCTTGACACAGGCCGCGGCGCTCGCGCCCAAGCGAATCCGGGTCAACTGCATCGCTCCCGGCTCGATCGAATTCGCCGGCGGCACTTGGGCGCGGGTCAAGGCCAACAATCCGGACCTCTATGGCCGCATCCTCGGAAGCATCCCGTTCGGCCGGCTCGGCCGGCCGGAGGAAATCGCGCAGGTTGCGCTGTTCCTTTCCTCGCCGCTCGCCAGCTGGGTCACCGGCCAGAACATCGCCGTCGATGGCGGGCAGATGCTCTGAAGCCGATGCGATTGTCGTCCTCGGCTGCCGTGGTTCTACGGCGCTCAAGCGACGGCTGGGAATCGGCATCCGGCTGTTCGAGGCAGGTGCTGCCCCGCTGCTCGTGCTCTCGGGCGGCGGCGCCGGACCCTTGCCTGAAGCGGAACTCATGCGGCGGGCGGCAATTGCCGATGGCGTCCCGCCGACGGCGTTGTTGATCGACACTGCATCCCGCAACACCGTCGAGAATGCGCGCGAGACCGCGCGGTTGCTGAGCGCGCGAGGGCTGGGCTCTGTGGTGCTCGTCAGTGACCGCGTTCACCTGCCGCGTGCGGCGCTTTTGTTCCGCCTCGCTGGGCTGCGGGTCGCGGGGCGGGCCGCGGTGCCGTCGCGCTCCCCCACGCGCCAGGCCAGCGCGCTTCTTCGCGAAATCGCCGCGCTTCCCTGGAGTCTGTTACGCGCCTGCGTCACATTGACTGGGCCACGGTGAGCCGGGGCAGCATGCGCCAAAACAGCACGGCGACAGCGAGCGTCGCGCTTCCGGTCAACAAGAACAGCCCGGGGATGCTGATGCCGAGTGCGATCAGCGCCATCGTCACAGCCGACGAGATCACCATCGCCGCGGCGTTGACGATGTTGTTCGCTGCGATAGCCCGGGCACGGTGCTCGCGTTCGGTCATCGCCTGCAGCAGTGCGTAGAGCGGCACGACGAAAACCCCGCCCGAGGCGGCGATGCCGAAAAGGTCGGCGAGAATTCGCCAATGCAGCGGGTCGCCGAGAAAAGCCGCAAGGGTTGTGAGCTCTCCGGCCCCCGCCGGCGGCGGGCTGGCGAGCCACAAATCGATCGAGAACAGCCCGATCCCCAATGCCCCCCACGGGACGCAGCGCGCGCTGAGCCGGCCGGCGAGCAGGCGATTGCACAACAGCGAGCCGAACGCGATGCCGACCGAAAATAACGTCAAAAACAAGGTCACGACCGACGCTTCCGCTCCGAGGACGAAGCGGACATAGGCCGGGAACTGCGACAGATAAGTCGCGCCGGCCAGCCAGAACCATGAGATGCCGAGCATCGAGCGGAACGGGCCGGCTTCCCGGGCAGCCTGCCGGGTCACCCGAACCGTCGCGGCGAACAGGTTCCAGCGCGGCGTGCCACGGCGCGCCGCCGGTGTCGTGCGCGGGATTTTCCAGCTGGCCGCCCAGGCGGCGAGCGCCACCGCGACGATCAGCCCCGCGACAGCCGCCGAGCCGTGCCGTGTCGCAATCACCATGCCGGCGATCGTGCCGAGGAGGATCGCGATAAAGGTTCCGGCCTCGACCAGCGCGTTGCCGAGCAGCAGCTCTTCGGGCGCCAGGAGATCCGGCAGGATCGCATATTTGAGCGGGCCAAAGAACGCGGCCACGATCCCCATCGTGAACAGCAGCGCCAGCAGCACCGCCGCACTGCCGGCGAGGACCCCGCCGGCGGCCATCAGCATCACCGGGATCTCAATCAGTTTGATCAGGCGGATCATTGACGCCTTGTCGGATTCGTCGGCGATCTGGCCGGCGGTCGCCGAGCACAGGAAAAACGGCAGCATGAAGAGCCCGGCGGCGAGCGGGATCATGATTTGCGCCGAAAATTGCCCCGCCGCATCCGCCCGGTAGGCGATCATCAGCACCAGCGCGTTGCGCACTGCATTGTCGTTGAACGCCGACAGAAACTGCGTCGCGAACAGCGGTCCAAAGCGCCGCGAGACGAGCAGCCCGAATGCGCTGTCGGGTTCGTGCTTTGCCTCCGGAACCGCCGGCCCCGTCAACGGGCTGGGGTCAGGAGCTTTTTCGCTCCCAGTACCCAGCCGCAGCGGGATATACGGTTTGGCAGCGTGTCGCCTCGGGCGCGCCGTCCAAGGTGTCCGCGGCGGCGCGCCAGACAGCGTAGTGGGGTGCGGCCCGATGCGCCTCCAGTGCCGCTTCGTCCCGGTAGACTTCGTAGAAATAATAGACGTTCTGGTCCTGCGCGTCCTGAAGGACGTTAAAGCGCATGCAGCCCGGCTCGTCCCTCTCGGAGCCTAGGGCATCCACCTCGATCGCCTTGAGGAATCGTTCGCGCTCATCGAGCTTCACCCGAACCTTGACCCACATCGCCAGCATGCCGCCTCCTTTCCGTAAACAAATCGAACGCCGGTCGCCCCGCGTTCCGGCGCGAGCCTTATCCGAACGCGGATCTTACGCGAACGGCGAGGCAGGCGTCATCCGCAGATCGAGGCAAGAGGGGCGCGATCTGCGCGCTATGTGTTGCCTAACCTCGGAGCTGCGGCAATCGGGCCAGGTCGCCGCGTCAATGCCATGCTGGGGGCCATACCACTTCACCGGTGCTGTCGTTGAGCAGCAGGGGAAGGTCGTCGCGGTAGCGGTCGTCAAAATCGAACAGGCCCTCGATCGAGCCCGCGAACTGGTCGAACGAGCCTTGACCAGCCGGCGCTCCGCCCGGGTAGTCGAGCGAGTCGATCCGGTCAAGTTGCCAGTTATCCTCGATGAAGCGCAGGATCGAGGTCGTATCGAGAGTTGCATGATCGATGTAATTGCGCTTTGCATAAGGTGAAATCACGAGGAAGGGTAAACGCTGGCCATAGCCGCAGCGATCGTTGAACGCAGTTGCGGGCGGCGGAACGATGGCGCAGATGCTGTCGACCGTGAGATCGTTCGACTGGTTGACGATCGGCGACATGACGTGGTCGTACCAGCCGTCGCTGTCGTCATAGGTGACGATGATTGCCCTGTTCGGCCAACATCTCGATTGCTGCAATGCATTGATGGTGTCGACCAGGAATGTCTGCTCCGAGAGCGCATCCGAAGTCATCGGATGGCCGGTCTCGTTTGCCGCTGCCTTAAGGAAGCTGACTGTCAGCAGGTTGCCCGCCTTGAGCGCGGCCAGAACGCGCCCAGATCGTATTGGTGGCTTGCCTGGTCCCCTTAATGGCCGATCAGCGCTGTTCGAGGTCGGCGGCAGATGATGGGGGTTGGCGGTCGAGGGGTAATACTGGAACGGGTCGTAATGCCCGTCACAGGCTGTGGTGCAAACGGCTTGCGACGCCGTCGAGCCGGGCTGTGCAGTGAAGTCGCCGTAGAACCAGCCTCAACTGATCCCCTTTGCATTGAGCAGGTCGCCGACATTGTGGCCCGTCATCTGCACTGAGGCGACCGGTGTCGGGACGCCGTTGACGACGACGGGCGCCGAGCGGTAGTCCTCAAGAGCGGAGTCGAGATTGGCAATCACCGAGCCGTTGCAGACGACGTACCTCTTGGCGCCGGTCTTCAGCACAGTTGCCTGGCTCGTAAGTCTGATGCGTCTGGCCGGAGACGAGGTTGAAGTGACCCATCACCGTGGTGCCGAACTCGGTATCAAAGAAATTATCGCTCATTACGAAGTGCTGGGCATAGTTCCATAATGCCGTGACGGTGTTTCCGTCGTGGAAGCCCATGCCGATCGAGGCCGGACACGCGGCTTCATCGTCGCTGGCCGGAGTATCGGCGGCGCTTGTAAACTCGAGAAACTAGTCCGTCAGGCCGTAGTCGAAGGCCGACTGCTCGGCCGCATACGCATTGTCGTTATCGCAGTCGAGCGTGGCCTCGCTGCGGTCGAGTTCGGAACGGGTTGATCGCATTCGCTCCATTCGCCGGATTGAGGGCGTTGGGATTACTTGAAACAACGAGAGTTCCACTAAGCACTGGGTTGACCCCTTCGGTCCGATCAATTATCTCTCAACAGCCCTGCTGTTCGCTCCTGGCCGCCTCTTGCGGTCCGGCAGATTGCGGCTGCGCTCAGGATAGATCCGCATGCGCGAGCCCATGCCGCAACCGCCCGACTGCAACGCCGCGCTCGTCCTCGCGGACGGGACGGTATTTTGGGGAATTGGCGTCGGTGCGACCGGGACGGCAGTCGGGGAGGTGTGTTTCAACACCGCGATGACCGGCTACCAAGAAGTCCTCACGGACCCCTCTTACGCCGGCCAGATCATCACCTTCACCTTCCCCCATATCGGCAATGTCGGCGCGAATCGGGAAGACGTCGAAACCACGACGCCCGCTGCCCGTGGTCTCGTCCTGCGCACCCCGATTACCGCGCCGGCAAACTACCGCGCGACCCAATCGCTGGATACCTGGCTCAAGCATAATGGACTGATCGGTATTGCGGGGGTGGATACGCGACGGTTGACCCGGCACATCCGCGATCACGGACCACCAAACGGCACCCTGGCCCACCATCCCGAAGGATGCCTCGATCTTGCTGAGCTCCAGGCGCAGGCTCTCGATTGGCCCGGCCTCGAGGGCATGGACCTCGCCAAGGAAGTCACCTGTCGCCAAACCTACGAGTGGGCCGAAACGGTATGGGACCGCGAGCGCGGCTACGGTTTGCAACGCAGTCCTCGCCATCACGTCGTCGCTGTCGATTACGGTGCCAAGCGCAACATTTTGCGGATGCTGGCCGCCCATGGCTGCCGGGTGACCGTGGTTCCCGCCACCGCCTCGACCGAGGATGTTCTGCGCCATCGGCCCGATGGCATTTTTTTGTCGAACGGCCCTGGCGACCCGGCGGCGACCGGAGATTATGCGGTGCCTGTGCTGCGTGACCTGATCGCCTCGGGCAAGCCGATCTTCGGCATCTGCCTCGGCCATCAGATGCTGGCATTGGCGCTCGGCGGGACAACCCGCAAGATGCCGCGCGGCCACCGCGGCGCCAATCATCCCGTCAAGGATCTGCTGACCGGCAAGGTCGAGATCACCAGCCAAAACCACGGGTTTGTCGTCGAGGCGAACAGGCTGCCGCCCGGGGTCGAACCGACCCACCTCTCGCTGTTCGACAATACGAACGAAGGATTGCGCATCGCCGGCAGACCGGTGTTTTCGGTCCAGCATCACCCCGAAGCGAGCCCGGGACCGCAGGACAGTCACTATTTGTTCGAGCGGTTTGTCGCGTTGATGGACGAGAATGCCTAGGCGCACCGATCTCGATAGCATTCTGATCATTGGCGCCGGGCCCATCGTGATCGGGCAGGCCTGCGAATTCGATTACTCCGGCGCGCAAGCGTGCAAGGCGCTGAAAAGCGAGGGGTACCGGATCGTCCTGGTGAATTCGAACCCGGCGACGATCATGACCGACCCGGAGCTGGCGGACGCGACCTATATCGAGCCGATCACCGCCGAGATGGTCGCGAAAATCATCGCCCGTGAGAGGCCGCAGGCGCTGCTGCCGACAATGGGGGGTCAGACGGCGCTGAACGTCGCAATGGCGCTTGCCCGCTCCGGGGTCCTCAAGCGCCATGGCGTCGAACTTATCGGCGCCAGCGAAGCGGCAATCGTCAAGGCCGAAGATCGTCAGCAGTTTCGGCAGGCGATGGATAAAATCGGGCTGGCTTCGCCGAGGAGCCATCTTGTCGGATGTCTCGCCGAAGCTGTCGAGGCGCTCGGGGCGATAGGGCTTCCGGCCATCATCAGGCCATCCTTTACCTTGGGCGGCACCGGCGGCGGGATCGCCTACAATGCCCAGGAATTCGAGGAAATCGTCCGCGGCGGGCTTAGTGCTTCGCCGGTGCAAGAAGTTCTGATCGAGGAGTCGGTCCTCGGCTGGAAGGAATACGAGATGGAGGTGGTCCGCGACCGTGCGGACAATTGCATCATCGTCTGCTCCATTGAGAACATTGACCCGATGGGAGTTCACACCGGCGATTCGGTCTGCGTCGCGCCGGCTTTGACCTTGACGGACAAGGAATACCAGCTGATGCGCAATGCCGCGATTGCGGTTTTGCGCGAGATCGGCGTTGATACCGGCGGCTCCAACGTGCAGTTCGCGGTCAATCCAGTCGACGGCCGGCTCGTTGTCATCGAAATGAACCCCCGGGTATCGCGCTCGTCGGCGCTCGCCTCGAAGGCGACCGGGTTCCCGATCGCCAAGGTCGCGGCCAAATTGGCGGTGGGCTACACGCTCGATGAGCTGGCCAACGAAATCACACGGGTCACCCCGGCGTCGTTCGAGCCGACGATCGATTACATCGTCACGAAGATGCCGCGGTTTACCTTCGAAAAGTTTCCCGGCACCGAGGCCCTGCTGACCACCTCGATGAAATCGGTCGGCGAGGCGATGTCGATCGGCCGCAGTTTTGCCGAATTGGTGCAGAAGGCATTGCGCTCGATGGAGACGGGCCTCACCGGCTTTGACGAGGTCACCATCGAAGGGGTGGAGAGCGCAGGAAAGGAGGCCGTCAAGGCGGCGCTGGCGAAACCCGTACCCGAGCGCCTGTTGCTGGTCGCTCAGGCTTACCGGCATGGGCTCACCACTGCCGAAATCCACGCCGCGTGCCGGTTCGAGCCGTGGTTCCTCGAGCAGATCCGTGAGATTGTCGATGTCGAGGAGCGGGTATGCCGAGAAGGGCTGCCGCGGGACCGCACCGGTTTCCTGCGGTTAAAGCAGATGGGCTTTTCCGATGCCCGCCTCGGAAAGCTCGCGGGTCTCGATGAGGAGGCCGTCTCGGCGCGGCGACGGGGCCTCTATCTGCAGCCGGTCTACAAGCGCATCGACACGTGCGCCGCCGAGTTCCCGTCGCTGACTTCGTACATGTACTCCTGCTACGAGGGGGACGGTTTCACGCCGCCGGAGTGCGAAGCCGATCCGAGCGACCGGCGCAAGGTGATCATTCTCGGCGGCGGACCGAACCGGATCGGGCAAGGCATCGAGTTCGATTACTGCTGCGTGCATGCGGCCTACAGCCTGCGCGACGCCGGGATCGAAACGATCATGGTCAACTGCAATCCCGAGACCGTGTCGACCGATTACGACACCTCCGACCGCCTCTATTTCGAGCCGTTGACGACCGAGGACGTGGTCGAGATCGTGCGCGTCGAAGAGCGCCGCGGCACGCTCCTCGGTGTTATCGTCCAATTCGGCGGTCAGACCCCGCTGAAGCTGGCGGCGGCGCTGGAGCGCGCCGACGTCCCGATCCTTGGCACCTCGCCCGATGCGATCGATCTGGCGGAGGACAGAGAGCGGTTTCAGGGGCTCCTGACCCGTCTCGGCTTGCGTCAGGCTGACAACGGCACGGCCCATTCGGCGAGCGAAGCCGAAGCGATTGCGCTCGACATAGGATATCCCGTCGTGATCCGCCCGTCTTATGTCCTCGGCGGCCGCGCGATGGAGATCGTCCACGATGCGGCCGGACTGCATCGCTACATTACCCATGCCGTCTCGGTATCCGGAACCAGCCCGGTCCTGATCGACCGCTATTTGCAAAACGCGATCGAGGTCGATGTCGATGCCGTCGCAGATGGCCGGCAAGTCGAGATCGCCGGCATTATGGAACACATCGAGGAAGCCGGAATCCATTCGGGCGACAGCGCTTGCTCGCTGCCGCCTTACAGCCTGAGCCTGGCGACGATCGCCGAAATCGAACAGCAGACCGTCGCGTTGGCCCGCGCTCTTGGCGTCGTCGGGTTGATGAACATCCAGTTCGCGGTGCAGGACGGTGTTATTTTCGTCCTCGAGGTCAATCCTCGCGCCTCGCGCACCGTGCCGTTCGTCGCCAAGGCCACCGGCGTGCCGATCGCCAAGATTGCGGCTCGAATCATGGCCGGCGCATCTCTCGACAACTGGAGCGAGGCCATAGTACGCAAGCGTCTGCGGGCCGGCGGGCATGTAGCGGTGAAGGAGGCGGTGTTCCCGTTCGCGCGGTTTCCCGGCGTCGATCCGATCCTCAGCCCCGAGATGAAATCGACCGGCGAAGTGATGGGGCTCGACAGCGATTTCGGGCGCGCCTTCGCAAAGTCACAACTTGGCAGCGGGACCAACCTGCCGCTCGAAGGCTGTGTCTTCGTCTCGGTGCGAGATCAGGACAAGGGGGCGCTGGTCGAGCCTTGTCGGCGACTGATCGAGATGGGATTCTCGCTGGTCGCCACCAGAGGCACCGCCGTAACTCTGGGCGCCGCGGGGTTGCCCGTCACGCCGGTCAACAAGGTGCGCGAAGGCCGGCCGCATATTGTTGATCGTATGCTGAGCGGCGCGGTCCAGCTGGTGTTCAATACGACCGACGGCACCCAAGCAATGGCCGATAGCTTCAGCCTGCGCCGCACGGCCCTGATCAACGCGATCCCATATTATACGACGGTTGCCGGTGGGCGCGCCGCGGTCCAGGCGATCGCGGCGTTGCGCGCCGGGAACCTTGAAGTTGCACCGCTGCAATCATACCTTTGATTGCTTCGCGGCGGCGCCTGCCGCCGTAGTTGACATTCGACAGCATGATCCAAACGCGTTCGCGATGAACAAGATCCCGATGACGGCCGAGGGCTTCAATCGGCTCCGGGAGGAGTTGAAAAAACTGAAGACCGTCGACCGGCCAGTCGTTATTCGCGCCATCGCTGAGGCACGCGACCACGGGGATTTGGCCGAAAACGCGGAGTATCACGCTGCCCGCGACAGGCAGAGCTTTATCGAGGGCAGGGTGATCGAACTCGAGGACAAGGTGGCGCGGGCGGAGGTGATCGACGTGTCGAAGCTGTCGGGCTCGATCATCAAGTTTGGCGCGAAGGTGACCCTGGCGGATGAGGAGACCGACGAGGAACAGACCTTTCAAATTGTCGGGGAGGACGAAGCCGACATCAAATCCGGTCGATTGTCGGTAACTTCACCCTTAGCGCGCGCGCTGATCGGCAAGGGCAAGGGCGACAGCGTCGAAGTCACAACCCCGCGTGGCGCCAAGTCTTACGAGGTGGTCACCGTCGCTTTCGGGTGAGTTGCAACAAGCCTGACTTGCAGTTCCTGGGCTAGGAAGTTGTTAGTGCCGTCAGATCACGGCCAGGGGCACTTCCGCTTCCCGTAGGCTGGGTTGCTCGGAAATCGGGACTCCCGGCTCGTTTTTCGACATGCGGAGCATCAAAGCCGATTTGACGTGATTTACGTTCGGCGCCGAGGTGAGCTTGGTGCTGAGGAACCGCTGATAGTTGTCCCAGTCGGGTGCGACTATTTTTAACAGAAAATCCGTTTCGCCAGCGAGCATGTAGGCTTCGCGTACCTCCGGCCAAGTCGCCACGAGGTGTTCGAAGGCTCTGAGATCGGCCTCGGCTTGGCTGGAAAGCCCCACTTGAGCAAAAACCGTCACAGCGTACCCGAGGGGCTCTGGGGCGAGATCGGCATGATAGCCGCGGATCATTCCGGCCTCTTCCAGAGCCCGCACCCGGCGCAGGCAAGGCGGCGCCGAGATGCCGACGCGCCGGGCCAGTTCGACGTTGGTCATCCGGCCATCGGTCAGCAGATTGCGCAAGATGCGGCGGTCGATACGATCGAGTCTGATTCGCCGCATCCGGTCCCCTCTCCCTCGATCGGCGGATCATAGGCAGGCTTCCGCGGGTGCGCAATTTTGTTGCGCGGAGGCCGCACCGGCTTGCCGTTCCCGAATGCTTCTCGTAAACGAGCACATGGTCTTCCTGTTTTGATAACGGACTAGCGCAGTGTCGCCGGTCACTTGGGTATTGCATGACGGCAAGGCCGGGATGGCCAGCCAGGCACTCGGTCTGGCCGAGGCAACCGATTTTTCGTTCATTGAGAAGCGGCTCGATATTCGCTTTCCCTGGACGTTCGTGCCACCCAGGCTGTGGTTCCTCCCCTTGGCCGCGACACGAGCGACCGACGCGACGCTCTCGCCGCCCTGGCCAGACCTCGTCATCGGTTGTGGCCGCAACGCGGCTATGCCGGCCTTGGCGATCCGCCGGGCGAGCGGTGGGCGCACCCTGGCGGCGCAGATCCAGAATCCAGGGGTCGGTTGCGGCGAGTTTGACCTCCTTGTGGTCCCCGAGCACGATCGTCTGCGCGGCCCGCAGGTAATCGTGACGCGCGGGGCCGTCCACCGCGTAACGAGCGCCCGGCTGGCAGCCGAGCGCGGCCGTTTTCCGGCTCTCGCGGTGCTGCCGCGGCCGATCCTGTCGGTGCTGATCGGCGGGGCGAACAAGGCGTATCGCCTGACGCTTCGGCGGCTCGGCGAAATTGCCGATGCGGTCGCCGGCATTCTGCGGACCCAGGGCGGCTCGGCGCTCGTGACGCCGTCGCGCCGCACCGGGGCAGCCGGGATCGGACTGTTGCGCGACCGGCTCGAAGAACCTGCCCGCGGCGATCTGGGACGGTTGCGGGGAGAACCCCTATTTCGCTTATCTCGCTCTGGCTGACGCCTTTCTGGTGACAGCCGAACTCGGTCTCGATGATCAGCGAGGCGGCGGCGACTGGAAATCCCGTGCATACCCTCGATCTCGACGGCGGCAATGCCAAATTCGCCCGATTCCACGCCGCGATGCGGGCGGCCGGCATCACGCGACCATTCTGCGGCCGGATCGAATCGTGGTGCTACCCGATCCCGGACGATACGGCTCGCGCCGGTGCGGCTTTGCGCAAACTCGTCCTGCAAAGGCTCGGACAGCGGGAGCGTAATCTGGAATGATGACGCGCGTTTCCCAGGCCAGGGACTCCCGCTTCTGCATTCGATTCGGTTGAACGTAGATCGTGCTCTTCGAACAGAGGTGCGGGAAAGCGGACTGGTTTGCATGTGTCACCCGACCGGAATGTAATATTGCGGCTCTGGGAAACGGCTGATCAATCATGGCCCTGCGTATCGAGACGTTCGACAACACCCGTGGCGGGAGCGCGCTCTACAAGGCGCTGACCCACCCGGCTGCCGCTCGGCCGGCGCAGGCTCTTCTGGATAAGCTCGCACACCATGCCCCGGTCGCCATTTACGACGCCGGAGGCGCCGTCGAAGCCTTCAGCGCGATCTACGATTTGGATCAGATCGAAATAACCGGTACCTACGTCCAGCAAGTGGTGCGCATCGGCAGTGCTGTTCTTGGCTGCCCAGCGCGGCCAATCACCGATCTCGCCCACTGCCGCGCACGCGCTGTATTTGTCGCTGCATTCGACGCGGAGCGCATTATCGCACAGATGCGGCCTTACTTCCCCGACGGGGCCACGGTGTTCAGCCTCGATGCTATGCGAATTCCGGCGGATCGCCTGACCAACAGCCGCTCATATCTCGATCCGATGAATTTTGCCACGAACTTTGCCTTCTTTCGCGACGCTGGCGGCTTGCACACGCGGTTGGTCACGGCGAATTACTGGTCGGGGTACGGAGCTGGCCAGGTCAGCTGCTGGATGACACTGTTCGCCGGCGACGGCAGGATTTTGGCCGAATGGTGCGAGAGCTGTAAGCGTTCCGCGAACACCCTTATTCTCGACAGTCGAGAGATACGCGAGCGCTTCCGGCTGCCTGAGTTTTGTGGACAGCTTTTTCTGCACGCTACCGGCGTAGCCGGGCACGACGTCGTCAAATATGCACTCGACGTTGTCGACGCGGACAACCCCGCCAAGGGAGGGCGCGGCCGCACCTTGTCCTGCACGCATGACGCCAACGCCTGGCCCGCTGACCGGTATGCCGGCCTTCCCGCTCCCGCTCCCGGCGAACAGATAGTGCTGTGGGTCCAGAACAGCCATCCGGTCGCGATCCCACCGGGTGCCATCGGCCTCACTCCGATGGGTGAGGAGCGCGTCGCGCCGATCGGCGACCCGGTCGAGCCTTTTGCCACGCGCGGTGTCGATGTTTCTGAATTGTTGCCCGACACCGTATGGCCGAAACAGATCGAGCTGCGGGCCGGCAAGCACGTGGTCCGCCCACGCTATGAGGTTGTCGAGCGCGGCCGCCGCCGCATCGCGCACGTCAATGTCGAACGCGGCGATCTGCGACCCGACCCGGAGCTTCCGAAGCTCGAGCCGGTCCTCGGCAAGGGCTATCTGCTGCCGGCCCCTCTGATGCCGCGCGAGTTGTGGCAGAGCTTGGTGTTACCGACCCCGATGGCGGTATGCCAAACCGATCTGCCGATCGCCGCTCTGGTTTATGATCCGGATGGCCGGGAGGTGCTGAGGCATTCTTTCGGACGGCTTCCGCGCGCTCATGCGACCGCGCTCGATCTGGACGAGATCGAAGAACTCGATGCGCTAGGCCCCGGCTATGGCCATGTCGAGCTGGTCTATGACTTCTCTGGCGGAGGCGAGGGAGACGGCTGGCTGCATGCCCTCTTTCGCTATCGCCATCGGCACAGCGGTCATGCCGCCGAGACCAGTTTCGGAGCACATGTCTTCAATACCATCCTGACCTATCGTGACGAGCCGCAATCCTACACCGGGCGCCCTCCGGGGCTGTCGACCCGACTCTTTCTGAGGCTGGGCGAACCGGCTTACGACACGTTTTGCCATCTGATCTACCCCGCGTCCCGGCCGTGGCTGCCGGCGAGCGACACGGACATTATCCTCTACGACAGCGCGGGGTGCGAGATTGCGCGCTCGCACCTGGCCATTCCCTGCTCGGGCTCGCGGCTATGGTATTATCGCAGCTTGTTCGGGGGGGCGGCCCGCGCCCAGGCGGGGACAGGAGCCTACGTCATCGTGCGCGATACGACCTGCCGGCTCTTCGGCTATCACGGGCTGCTGGGCGGCGATGGCGCCTTCAGTCTCGACCATATGTTCGGATTCTAGCGCGGGGCGCAGCCCCTCACGCAGATATTCCAAAAAATATTATATATAATAGGTGTGAAATTCTAGGGTTGCCGCTATGTCCGAGCGTCACCACAGCAAGGTCCTGATCATCGGGGCGGGACCGGCCGGCTATACGGCGGCGATTTACGCAGCGCGGGCCAACCTGCACCCGATCCTCGTGACCGGCCTTCAGCCGGGCGGCCAATTGACGATCACCACCGACGTCGAGAACTACCCCGGCTTCGCCGCGGTGATCCAAGGCCCATGGCTGATGGAGCAGATGCAACGGCAAGCCGCGCATGTCGGTACCAAGGTCATTCTCGACATGATCACCGAGATCGACCTCGCGCGCCGGCCATTCGTCGCTAGGGGCGATTTGGGGGACGTTTATATCGGCGACACCGTGATCATCGCCACCGGCGCGCGGGCCCGCTGGCTCGGTATTCCGAGCGAGGAGATCTTCCGCGGATTCGGCGTTTCGGCCTGCGCGACTTGCGACGGGTTCTTTTTCCGCGGCAAGGACGTCGTGGTCGTTGGCGGAGGCAATACCGCGGTCGAGGAGGCGATCTATGTGACGAACCACGCGCGGCGGGTCACTCTGATCCATCGCCGCGACGCGCTCAGAGCCGAAAAGATCCTGCAGGAGAGATTGTTCCGCAATCCGAAGATCGGCGTCATCTGGGACAGCGTCGTCGAGGAAATCCTGGGAGTGAGCGAACCGCCGACGGTGACCGGGGTGCGTTTGCGCAACACGCGCACCGGCCATCTGTCCGACCTCCCGTGCGACGGCGTCTTCGTCGCGATCGGCCACACGCCGGTGACCGGGTTCGTAGCCGGTCAGCTGCCGCTCGACCCGGAGGGCTATGCCATCACGCGCCCCGATTTCGACCGAAACGGCAATCCCGGGCGTCTATGCCGCGGGCGATGTCAAGGACAAGATTTTCCGTCAGGCGGTGACCGCGGCCGGATTGGGCTGCATGGCGGCCCTCGAGGCGGAGAAGTTTATCGCGGCGCAGGAGGAAGCTGCGACCATGCGCGCGGCCGATTAGGGAGGCGGGCAAATCGACCTGCGGCCAGTCGTTGCCAGGGGAAACGGGATGGATTGGGACAAGTTGCGGGTCTTTCACGCCGTCGCCGAGGCGGGCAGCTTCACCCATGCGGGCGAATCGCTGAACCTCAGCCAATCCGCCGTGAGCCGCCAAATCAGCGCGCTCGAGGAAAGCCTAAGCGTCCCTCTCTTTCATCGCCATGCCCGCGGCTTGATCCTGACCGAACAGGGCGAGTTGCTGTTCCGCACGGCACGCGAGGTGTTCGCCAAGCTGTCGATGGCCGAAGGCCTGATCTCCGAATCGAAAGACCGCCCGAAGGGGCCGCTCAAAATCACCTCATCGGTTGCGTTCGGCTCCACCTGGTTGACCCCGCGTATCCGGGAGTTCCTCGATCTTTACCCGGAAATCCAGGTCACCCTCGTCGTCGACGATTCCGAACTGGATCTGTCGATGCGGGAAGCCGATGTGGCCATCCGCATGTCACCGCCCCGTCAGCCGGATTTGATCCAGCGTCACCTCGTCAGCCTCCCGACCCATGTCTATGCCGCGCCCGATTACATCAAGAAACACGGCGTGCCCCAGAAACCCGAGGATCTCGACAAACACCGGCTCATCGTCTTCGGAGAAGATGCCCGCCCGCCGGTGCAAAATGTCAATTGGCTGCTCGAACTCCGGCACAAAGCCCGGGCAAGAGCGCAAGCCGATCCTCGCGGTCAACAATTTCTACGCCATCTTGCGCGGTGTCCTAGGTGGGTTGGGAATTGCGGCGCTGGCGGACTTCATTGCGAACGAGCACCCCGAACTGGTGCGCGTGTTGCCTGAGCTGATCGGTCCGCCGGTAGAGGCCTATTTTGTTTATCCGGAAGAGCTGCGGACCTCGAAACGCATCAGTGTCTTCCGTGATTTCCTATTGCGAAAGGTAGCGGAGACTCGGCTGAGCTGATTGGCCCAATCGCGGTTTCGACCGTCGCAGAACCCGGTATAACCTTTCCAGAGCGTTGCGGTTTTTGCAGACGAGCCAGAAGAAATTCCGGCTGGTGCGCGTGCGCTCAATAGTGCATCTTCAAGGGACGCGATCATTTGATCGCCGCAAGTTTCCGGGACTTGTGCCCGGGAAGAGGGTCTGCGGACCCTTACGTCTCCCAGACGTGAAGCCTCCCTGTTCAAACTTGGCCGGAACCTTGGTTCCGGCCATTTTTCTTTGCTTGCGGGATCCGAGTTCGCGGTCACCCCAAAGCAGCCGACAGCAGGTAGAGGAGGCATCCGACCAGACCGCCGACCAAGGTTCCGTTTATCCGGATATACTGCAAGTCACTACCGACAACGAGTTCAACCCGGTTGGTGAAGCTGCTGGCGTCCCATTGGCGCACAATCTCGATAAAGAATTGCGCCAATCCGGTCCGCCAGGGCACGACTTCCAATGCCATTGCCTCGATCGTGCGATTGACGCGCTTGCGCATTGCCGTATCTGCAAGCAGATGATGGCCGAGAGAACAGATCGCGGCGCCGAACGCCTGATCGGCGCGTGATCGCGCAGAGGGGAGATCCGCCAGCAATACCTCCCTGATATCACCCCAAACCGACCCCAGCCATGCTTTGACCTCCGCGTCTTCGAGCAGCCGCAATTTTGCCTGTTCGACGCGCGCGCGGTAAACGGGCGACGTTCTGAGTTGCTCGCCGAGGCGCTCGACCTCCCTCAGCAGGTTCCGGCGTGCCGGGCTGCCCGATTCTTGCAGTTTCGAGAGGAGCTCCTTTACCCCGCCGATAATCGCCCTTGCAATTTGCCGGTTGATGGCCTTCGGAATCCACCATCGGCGGCGTTGCGCTTCCGCCGCCATATAGAGCTGCTCTTCCCGCTGTTCGAGAAATTCGCGGCAAAAATCGAGCAACCGGTCGAGCAGGATCTCGTGAAATCCGTTTGCTGTCAGCACGGCGAGTGCCCGGCCCAGCAGCGGGGCAGTTTCGATTTCCGCCAGATGCCGACCCAGCGACTCGCCGATAAACGCGCGAAAATCGCGATCGTCGATGGTGTTGATCACATGTGGCAGCATGCGCACGAGACGGCGAGCGATGGCATCGGCATTCGCCGGCGCCGCTAACCAGTCCGCGACGAGGCACGCCGGATCGATCGACCGAAGTTTCGCCCTCAGGATGTCCGGTGACAGAAAATTACGCTCGATGAAGGCTGCCAACCCTTCTCCGATGCGATCCTTGTTTCTGGGCAAGATCGCGGTATGCGGTATTGGCAGGCCGAGAGGCTGCCGAAAGAGCGCGGTCACCGCGAACCAATCGGCGAGCCCGCCGACGAGGGCGGCTTCGGCGGTCGCCCGAACCAGCAGGATCCAGAACCCCGGTCGCGGCGCCAAGGTGGCGGAGATGAACAGCGCCGCCATCGCTGCGAGAAGCATCGTCGCAATCAGGCGATTTCGACGAAGACTGCGCCGCTGAAAATCCTGTGCGCTTACCGACATGCCGATGGAGGACGGAGCACGGATGATATTTCGAACATCGGGTGGGCCCGGCATCATCTTTGTTATGCGAGCCTGTCACGGTAATGCGACCGACTCCGCTCGACCTTGCATGAGGGTGGATCAATGGCCCTGATCGAGGACTTGTTCAAAGGCAATCTCGCTGCTGGTCTCGCCATCGGGTCGGCGCCATAATTTTCGGGCCGACCATATTCAGACGGCGGGGCGCATTTTGCGGCCGGCAGCCAAGACATTGATAAAAGGCGGTATGGTTTTCTACCGCGAACCCTGAGCGAGATTGGCGAAATGGCGACCGATCTCGTCGCCGAGGCGACAGCCGAGCTAGATCAGGAGAGTGGCGCCGAGGCGGCGCGGGAGCATCACGCTACCGCCTGAACGAATCGGCCGCGAAAGGCCCGCGTTCGCTAAACCTCTCTGATCGTGCGCTTCGACGCTTAGAGCAAGGCGCGGACGAGGGCCTGCGCCGAGTGCTGGAAGACGGCATCGATCAGTGCAGCGGCGATCGCGCGCCCAAATCGATACACTTCGGGAGTGTCCGTGGGTGCGGCGGGCTCCGGACGGTGTTCCGAAACATAGCCCAGCGTCCGCAGCTTTTCCCACAAATCGCCAATTGAGAGGCGCTGCCGGTCGAAATTGATCGTGAGACTGCCGGTCAGCGGATTTGCTACCGCCCTCGTCACCATCGGGATTGCGGCAACATTGGCTTCGGCCTCGGCCGCTCTGCGTTGGCTCTTCAGTGTGGTGATCCTAAGCCGTAATCGCCCGGGTACAAAATGCACGTATTCGAGCATAGAGGTTCCGAAACTATTTTCAGTTTCGATACCACCACTTTATTTCAGCATGATGACACCTGTTCTCAGCTCACGGTGGTTCAACGGCCGGGCGGCCTTTGGGCGCGGTTACGTGGAGCCGAGCCCGGGCATGCTGTAGGGCGGGTCGAGCCCTACTCCGACGAGATGGCCGAACTGTTGGGTCAGAGTTTGCCGGTCCGCCAAGGGGAGGGGCGGCGCCAGCAGGGACGCAATGTTCGCCCGCAAATGATCCGCGTCGCCGGTGCCAAACAGAACCACATCGACGCCGGGCTCGTGGCGCACAAAGCGGTAGGCCGCGTCGGTGACTGTGCTCGCTCCCGCTGCATGGATCAGGAAGCCGAGCGGGTCCGGAGCGTCGGCGAGCCAGCGCGGCAGCTGACCGCTCGCCGTCAGCTCGCGCAGAGCGGCGGCAAGGCGCTCGGGTCGCGAGAAGATGTTGCGCACGGCGAACATCAGCAACGTCCCAACGCGATTGGCGATGGTCCGCGGGAATACCCGGGTTCGCGCGTTCTGGTGCATCATGTGGAAAGCGACCATGACCACGTCCCACACCCCGTCCTCGACGGCGCGCCGGACCATTGCGTGCTCGGGGTCCGAGGAGCCTGTCTCGGTCACGCCGAGATACCTCAGCTTCCCCTTTTCCCGCTCCTTTAGGAGCGCGGGTGCAATGACATCGAGCGCCCGGTCATAGGCCCCGGGTGAAACGCCGTGCAGCTGGAAAATGTCGACATGATCGGTACCGAGCTGCCGCAACGAATTGTCGAGGCTCGTTACGGCGCGCTCCGCAGCCGAGCGATCCTCGCGGCGAGGGATCCAGGCCTTGGTGGCGATCACGACACTGTCGCGAGGCACGCTTTTGGTCGCCTGACCGACGACGCCTTCGGTGCCGTAAACCGCGGCGGTGTCGAGCAGGTTGACCCCGAGATCGAACGCTTGGCGGACGAGGGCGACGGCTTCCGCTTCGCTCTTGCCCGTGCCGAGACCGAGCCGGCTGAACCCGCCACAGCCGAGCCCGGCGACGCTGACCCTCAGCTCAGTGCGGCCGAGCGTTACGTATTCCATTCGATAGAACCCCTTCGCTTGAGCGACGTTGGGTAGCAAAGAGCGCGAAATTGCGACAGACTGCCGGCAACTCGCAACACCATCCGGAGGGACCCAGCATGATCACGAAGTTTACGACCGTGTATGCCGGCCACGTCGATCTCCCCGACCGCGGGCAGGACACCACTCCCGCCAACGAGCGGCGCTACTCGAACGAGCATCTGGCGAGCGTCTTCGAGAAGACCGAGGCGATCGCAAAGAAGATGGATGCGCTCGGCTACGACACCTTGTGGCTCGCCGAGCACCATTTCCAGCACGAAGGCTACGAATGCATCCCCAACGACCTTATGCTGGCGGTGCACCTCGCGCATGTGACCAAGCAGATCAAGATCGGCTGCGCCTTCAACATCGCGCCGATGTGGCACCCGCTGCGTCTGGCCGAAGATTTCGCGACCGCCGACATCCTGACCGGCGGCCGGACGATCTTCGGGGTGGGCCGCGGGTATCACACTCGCGAGGTCGAGACGTTCGGCGCGCCGATGCTGGATCAGAACGCCAATCGCGAGCTGTTCGAGGAGCAGGTCGAAATCATCTTCAAGGCCTTCAACGAGGAATCATTTTCGCACAAGGGCAAGTACTACACCCTGCCGCCCGAGGTTCCGTACCGCGGCTATGCGCTGAAGGAACTGACTCTCGTCCCTCGCCCGATTCACCGGCCGGTCGAGTGCTGGCAGCCGATCGTCAGCGCCAACCCGCGCGGGCTCGACTTCATGGTCAAGCACGGCATCAAGGGCGCCGTCGGCGGCGGCGCGGCAACGATGCAGGCCGGGCCGATCACCGGTTACCAGGACGCGGCGGCGCGGGCCGGCAAGCATCTAAAGCTCGGTGAAAACCTGCAGCTTGGTCTGCACATCCATCTCGCTAAAACCCGCGAACAAGCGATCCGCGAGATCACGCCGATCTACGAAGAACACGTGAAAATGTTTGCGCCGCTGGGGTTTGTGCCGGGGCTGACCCCGGAGCAGGTGGCCGCGGTCGCGCGGCGCGGCGGTTGGGCTGCCGCCGGGGTGCCGACGGTCGAGCATTACATGGATCTAGGCTCCTGGTTCGCCGGGACGCCGGGCCAGCTCGTCGATTTATTGAAGGGTTTTGAAGAACACTATCCCGGAATGGAGCACATCAGCCTGTCGAGCCCGATCGGCACTCCGAAGACAACGATGCTCGAACAGTTCCAATGGATCGCCGAGGAGGTGATGCCCGCTTTCAAACGCGCCAGGCGTTGAAATATTCCGGGAGGGATCGAGAGGTTTGCGCGCCGAAATTCTTTTAGTTCATGTGCCCTTCGTGTTAGCGCCCGCCCATATGTCAGCGCGAAGCCTGGCGGGAAGCAGAGGATAAGGCGATGCAAAGCCAGAACCGGTTCTTCGATGACCTCGCCCGGGTTGCCGCGGGCGCGATGGGGACGCTTTCGGGTGTCAAGAGCGAGGTCGAAACGCGCATCCGGGAGCAGCTCGAAAGAGTGCTCGCCGGCATGGATCTCGTCAGCCGCGAGGAGTTCGAGGCGGTCAAGGCGATGGCGGCGAAGGCGCGCTCCGAGCAGGAAGAGCTGCAAAGGCGGCTCGCCGGGCTCGAACTCGCAGCTCGCTGCGCTCGCCGCGCGAGAGACCGGTTCGAGCCAAACTGCCGACGAAAGCATGCCGATATCTCCTGACTACGGAGACTGCTAAAAGGCAGCGAAATGTTGGCTTGCGTCATCGTTTGCACATCGTCAGCTTGACTGCGTGACGCTCCCGTCGAGCCGCCCGAGGAGGGCTTGATGACATCCGTGTCAATCGTCGAACCGACGCCGTTTTCCGGGAACCCCATCGACCTTGTCGAGGAAATCGTCCTCGCCAACGACTGGGCACATGATCGCGCCAGCGAAGAGGAGCTCGTCGTCGAGATTTCCGGGCGCTGGTGCGATTACCGGATGTACTTCGTCTGGCAGGAGGAGCTTTGCGCCCTGCACTTCTCCTGCGGCTTCGACATGAAGGTGTCGAAGGGCCGCCGCAGCGCCGTGTACGAGCTCCTCGCCCTTGCCAACGAAAAGCTGTGGCTCGGGCATTTCGATCTCTCTGCCGAGGAAAATTCGCCGGCCTTCCGTCATGCCGTCCTGTTGCGCGGCATTTCGGCGGCGAGTGCGGAGCAAGTTGAGGATCTCGTCGATATCGCCTTGTCGGAATGCGAGCGGTTTTATCCGGCGTTCCAGTTCGTCGTCTGGGGCGGCAAGTCGCCATCCCAGGCGATCGCCTCTGCGATGATCGACCCGGTTGGAGAGGCGTGAGCGAGAGGCGTTCTGGCGTGCGGAATGGTGGGGGTCCGGCACGCTGTCTCGTCCTCGTCGGCTGCGGCAAAATGGGGACGGCGATGCTGCGCGGCTGGGTCGCGGCCGGAGTGGCGTCAAGCTGTGTGGTGGTCGAGCCGGCCGGGGTCCCGGCCGAGTTTGAAGCGACAGCCGGAATCCTCTGGTATTCGTCGCCGCGGGAGCTGCCGACGGAGCTGGAGCCGGATGCGGTCGTGTTCGCGGTCAAGCCGCAAATCGCGGACGAAGTGGTGCCGAATTATCACTCCTGGGCCGGTCCAGAGACACTGTTCGTATCGATTATCGCCGGCAAGACCCTGGCCGGCCTTACCCGCCATCTCGGCCATGCCGCGATCGTGCGGACTATGCCCAACACCCCGGCGGCGATCGGCCGCGGCATCACGGTCGCTTGCGCCAACCCTTATGTCACCACCGATCAGCGGCAGCTCTGCGATCGTCTCCTGGCCGCCATCGGCGAGAGCGCCTGGGTCGAAGACGAGGCGCTGATGGACGTGGTCACGGCGGTCTCCGGCAGCGGCCCGGCCTACGTATTCCTGCTGATCGAAGCGCTCGCCCGAGCGGGGCAAGCCGAGGGTTTGCCCGCCGATTTGGCCTTGCAGCTCGCCCGCGCGACCGTTGCAGGATCGGGCGAGCTGGCCCGCATCTCCGAAGAGAGCCCGGCTCAGCTCCGCGAGAACGTCACGAGCCCCGGGGGCACGACCCGCGCCGCGCTCGGCGTGCTGATGGCTGCCGACGGTCTCGAACGGTTGATCGGGCGCGCCATCGCGGCGGCGGCGGCCCGGTCTCGCGAGCTCGCGAGCTGACATGGCCAGAACGCGCAGAACAAGCGGGCGCGGGCGCAACTCCGGCGACGCGCGGAACGAGGCCGACCGGATCATTGATGCAACCCTCGCCCTCATATCGACCAAGGGGTGGAGGAGATTGTCGCTCAGCGCGATTGCCGCCGCAGCCGAGCTTCCGATCCTACAGGTATATCGGGTATTTCATTCGAAACAGGCTATCCTCTGCGGACTCTATCGCCGGATCGACCAGATCGTGCTGGTCGACCCGCCGCCAGCCGAGCCGGACGAGCGGCCGCGAGATCGGCTGTTCGATCTGTTGATGCGGCAATTCGACGCGCTTCAACCCTACAAGCCGGCGCTCGATGTGCTGCGCCGCGAATTGCTCGGCGACCCAGTGACCGCCCTATGCGCCGGCGCCTCACTGCTGCGCTCGATGCGATGGATGCTCGAAGCAGCCGAAATCCCAACCGGCGGGGTGCGGGGCGCGATCACGGTCAGGCTGGCCGCTGGAGCTTACCTTTCGGCGATGGGCGTCTGGCAGCGCGACAATTCACCGGATCTGGCCCGAACCATGGCGGCGCTCGATGCTCGGCTGCGCAGGATCGAAGCATGGCTCGGATCCGCGCCCAGCCGACGCTCCGGCGAGGAACCAATTCCGGCCTGAATTGCTGCGGCGCAAAAAACATCTTGACGGCGCCTGAGCATGGACCGATATACCGCTCGTTGTGCAGCGCACAATAATCCCAAACTCCCCCAGACCGGAACCTTATTCATGTCTGAAGCACGCCCAACCTTCTTCGATTTCGATGTCACCAAGATGATGGCCGATTTTCGCTTTCGTCCGTTCGACCTCGAGGCGCTGATGGCATACCAGCGCCGTAATATCGAGGCGCTCAGCCAAGCCAACCAGCTTGCGGTCGAGGGCATGCAGGCCGTCGCGAAGCGTCAGATCGAGATTACCCGCCAGGCGGTAGAAGACGTCTCGGCCTTGTTGCGCGATCTCGCCCAGCCTGCTTCGGCCGAAGACCGGATCGCAAAGAACACCGAATACGCCAAGCAGATGCTCGAAAAGAGCGTCAGTCACGGCCGCGAAATTACGATGCTGGCGACTAAGGCCGGCAGCGAGGCCGCCGACGTGTTGCGCAAGCGCGCAACCGAGGGGCTCGACGAGTTCCGCGACCTCGCAAAACAGCAAGCCGCGCGATAAGTCTAGACTGCTCTACAAGCCGGGCCGTGCTGCATTTGTAGCACGGCCTTTATTTTGTCAGCGCCCGAACACGAGCATCGCTTCTCATTTCTCGCCGCCAACCACTCGAACCTATCGATTGACAATCAGATCTGACCGAAGGTTCACCGCGGCAGATGGACCCTTGCGCGCAGACCACCCTGGGGAGAGGTCTCCAGCCGGACGTCTCCGCCATGGCTGCGCGCCACATCGCGCGCAATTGTCAGGCCGAGGCCGACGCCGCCGGTCAGCGGGTTGCGTGATGCATCGAGCCGGACAAACGGCCGGAATACGCGGACTCGATTGGCGGGCGGAATGCCAGGTCCGTCGTCATCGATCAGGATATCGATCCCGTCCGCTGCCACGGTCGCGGTTAGCCAGACATGGTTTGCATGACGGCGTGCATTGCCGATCAAGTTGCCGAGACAACGGCGCAGCGCATTCGGCCGGACCGGCATCACAAACTCGGGCGGCGGGGTAACCGTCAGCGGGGTTCCTTCGCGACGCAAATCGGCGGCGAGGTCCTCGATCAGGAGTGAGATGTCGCTTTCGACAGACGCCTCAGCCCCCTCGCCGCGCACAAAATCGAGATAGCCGTGCACCATGTGCTCCATCTCGGCGACGTCCGATTTCAGCTCCGCCACTGTTGGGTCATCGCCCAGAATCTCCAGCGCGAGCTTCATCCGCGTCAGGGGTGTGCGCAGATCGTGCGACACGCCGGCGAGCATCTGGGTGCGTTGCCGAACCTGGCGCTGCAAACGATCACGCATCGTCATAAAGGCGATCGCGGCACGCCGGATCTCGACAGCCCCTTCGACCTTGAAGGACGGAACGGGGAGGCCCTTGCCGAAACTGTCGGCTGCTTCCGCCAAGCGGCGCAACGACTTCACCTGGTTGCGCAGAAAAACCGTGGCCACGGCCAACAGAACCAGCGACGAACCCAACATCCACATTTCGAAAATGTAGGTTGTCGAGCTGTACAGCCGATTGCGCGGCACCCCGACCGACAGCACACCGTCAGAGAGCTGAACCTTGATTTCGGCACCCCCGTCATCCGCCAAGTCGATGCGAAAGGGATAGTTTAAACGGCTCTGCATCGCCTGATTGAGCTGGTCCTCGACGAGCCTGCCGGTTGCGGGCGGTATCGGAGGGAGCGACTTGAGAGGTTCGATCGCGACGTCGAGGTCGGTTTGCGCCTTCGCACGTTCCAGCAGTTTGGCGGTTTGGGCTGGCAAATCGGCGAGCTTCAGCGCGTCGATCAGCAGGCCGACATCGCCGGCTACCGCCGCCGAGAGTCGCCAGGAAACAGCGGCCCAGTGCCGGTCGTAAAACACCCAGGTTGCGATCGCTTGCAGCAAGACGAGCGGTATCACGACGATCAACAGCGAGCGCCCGAACATCGTGCGCGGCAGCACCCGCTTGATCCACGCATCCCGCCGGATCTCGAACTCGTCCTCAGGCTCCGACCCAGAGAGATCAGCGTCGATGTCGTGCGCCGCCACTGTCGGACCCGCTGACCGTTAATCCGGTTTGAGAATATAGCCGGTACCGCGAACGGTCTGCAGGTAGCGCGGGAATCGCGGATCGCGCTCGATCTTGCGGCGTAGCCGAGTCATCTGCACGTCGACGTTGCGAACGTTGCCGCTCAGTGACATCGACAATTCCTCGCGCGATACGGCCTGCCCTGCTTTCTGGGCCAGCATCGCGAGCAGCCCGGCCTCGGCTGCCGTCAGATGCACCAGGTCGCCGCCGCGGTACAGCTCTCCGCGCCCCAGGTCGAACCGGCACCCGCCAAAGCGGATGTCCGCGGATCCGAGATCGGCCGCCGGCCGGCGTTGCAGAAGGTTGCGGACGCGCAGGACGAGCTCGCGTGGTTCGAAGGGTTTCGAGAGGTAATCGTCAGCTCCCTGCTCGAGCCCATTGACGCGGTCCTCGGGCTCGGCCATCGCGGTCAGCAACAGCACCGGGATATGCCCTTCCGCCCGAAGCGCGCGGGTCAGTTCCAATCCGCTCTCGCCCGGCATCATGACGTCGAGCACGACGAGGTCGAAGGCGAAGCTCGCCAGGTTTGAGCGCGCCTCGCTCGCATCGGCGGCGGCGGTTACCCGAAAGCCGCTGTCCGATAGGTAGCGGCGCAACAGTTCGCGCAGGCGGGCGTCGTCATCGACGACAAGAAGATGAGGCTCTGAGAAATCGGGGTCGGGCGCGCTCGTCACGCGAAGGAATATACGACGGATGCAACGTCAATGCTGCTTCGGCGGCAGGGGGGCGAAGCGGCGCCGGTCATCTTCGCTTGCAATGATCCCCAGCATGACTTCTCGGAAACCCTCCACGGCCCGGGGCCCGGCTTGCCGGTAGGCGTCGGCAATCCGCGACCGCTGCAGCTCCGAAAGTTGGCGCTCGAGATCGCGCCCTTTTGGCGTCAGTTCGAGAAGACGCTGCCGCCGATCGTGCGGACCCGGTTGTTGCAGGATGAACTCCTGCCGAACCAACTGCCCGAGAACGCGGCTCAAGCTTTGCTTGGTGATGCGTAGGATTGCCAGCAGCTCGCCGACGGTGATCTGCGGGTGGCGTCCGACAAAGTGAATAACGCGGTGATGGGCGCGGCCAAAACCGTATCGCGCCAAAATCGCGTCGGGTTCCGAGGTAAAATCACGATAAGCAAAAAACAGCAGCTCGATCCCCTGCCGCACCTCCTCCTCGGCCAGAGCAGGCGGATCAGCTTGGCAATTTATGTCAGACATATTGACTTATCCCGCAACCTTTGACACTTGTCAGGTGTCCTTCGGGATATAAAGTTCCAAGCGACATATATGCCGGCCGTGTCGCCTCTTGCACCGGCCGGACCACTCGAAGGTGCAAGGATGACCCAATGTCCGTGATACCGTTCGATGATCGAGACGGTTTCATCTGGTACGATGGCCGCCTCGTCCCCTGGCGCGATGCAAGGCTCCATGTGCTGACCCACGGGCTCCATTATGCGAGCTGCGTCTTCGAAGGCGAGCGCGTGTACAACGGTAAGGTCTTCCGATTGGAGGACCACAACGAGCGCCTTCTCAACTCTGCGCGGATCCTTGGCTTCGAGGTGCCGGCCGGCATGGACGATCTGGCAAGGGCGACGCAAGAGGTAATCTCGTCGAACAACATCGTGGACGGGTATGTTCGTCCGGTCGCCTGGCGCGGCGCCGAGCAGATGGGTGTCTCGGCGCAGGCGAGCAAGATCCACCTCGCGCTCGCCGCCTGGGATTGGCCGGCCTATTTCTCGCCGGAGGCGCGCGCCAAGGGAATCCGCATGCAATGGGCGAAATGGGCGCGTCCGGCGCCTCACACGGCGCCGACCGCGGCGAAGGCGTCGGGGCTCTACATGATCTGCACGATGTCGAAGCACGAGGCCGAGGCTAACGGGTGCGACGATGCGCTGATGCTCGACTGGCGCGGCCGCCTCGCCGAAGGCACCGGCGCCAACATCTTCCTCGTCATCAACGGCGAGCTGCACACCCCGACGCCGGATTGCTTCCTGAACGGCATCACCCGCCAGACCGTGATCGGACTAGCAAAGCAACGAGGCATCAAGGTGGTCGAGCGGCCCATCATGCCGGAGGAGCTCGGCAAGGCCGAAGAGGTGTTTCTGACCGGGTCGGCGGCCGAGGTGACCCCGGTCGGCGAAATCATCGGCGAACACGGCCATTACCGCTTCACGCCGGGCACAATCTGCCGGCTGATGTGGGAAGATTACGACCGCATGGTCGGCAAGCAGGTGGCGAGCGCGGCTTAACGAATCATTCGGGAGCTCTGGTCACAGCAAGCAAGTCGTGAGCGACGAACGGACCGACCTTATTTGAACATGCTGCGGGCAATCCGTGCCGAGCAATCGGCGCAGCGGGAGAAACTGGACGAAATTATCAGCCGAATCGGTGCTTTAGAGCGCGAGGTGGCAACGCTGACCCTCCGCTTCGCAGAGATGAAGGTCGACTTCGCCAACTTGTCGGTACGGATTGACAATCTCGATCACCGTCTCAGACGCGTCGAGCAGCGCTTAGAACTCGTCGAGGTTCCGGCGCCGACCTGATATTCCCAGCTCTGGATTTCCGACCCCAACCAGAGCCGCTATTTCGGATGCGTCGTCCAATGCCGCTTGGCGGCTTCGTCATCGGCGCGGGAGGCGATCCAGCATTCGCCGGCGGGGGTTTCCGTGCTCTTCCAGAAGCGCCTATTCGGATGGTTCAAATTTGCAGCAACTCATGAATTATTGAATTGCGTCGACCGTTCGTTTCCTCACGCGGTCGGCGCGCTCTGCCCTTGCCGTCCCGATATTGCCATTGCGATCGGCTTTTGCGCCAGATGGTTCGGTGCTCAGGCTGCGCCACGGCGACGCACAGTACTCGTCAAAGGGGACCCTCGGCCCCTCTTCGCACCCGGTCCGCTGACCGTCCTTTAAACCGAACTTTACCCGCTTTTGAGCGCAAGCCATTGATATAGTTAGCCCTGGTGGGTGCTGGTCTGTCTACGCGGTGAGGGTAACGCCGAGCAGGTCGAGGGCGCGGTGCTGTGTGCGGGTAGGGGTGGCGAGGATGGTGATGAGGCGATCGCGCCCGAGACGGACGATATTGCGGGTGAGCGTGGCGAGATCGCCGAGCAGGGTGTGGAAGCTGTGCACTGGGAGCGGTTCGCCATCTACTGGCTCGGTGCGTTTGCGCGCGGCCTTGCGTCGCGCCGCCAGTGAGGGCTCCGCCTTGGCCACCGGTGAGGTGCGCTGTGCCTCGCGGGCGGCCGGATCGGGCTCGTCGAACAGCATCGGAGCAAGGTTCTGACGCATGTGCCACTCCAGATAATAGGCCAGCATGCAGAGCAAGACGTGCGCGCGCACCCGCGGCGCGGTCCAATGGAACACCGGGCGCAGTGCGAGATCGACGGTCTTCAGCGAGCGGAAGGCGTGCTCGACGCCGCTGAGACTTTTGTAGGAACGCACCGTGGCAGCAGCGTCAGACTGTGCCGCCGGCAGGTTGGTGCGGATCACATAGATGCCGTCGAGTGCAGCCTCGGCGGCAATGCTGAGAGGGTTTTGGGCGAAGCTGAACGCCTCGTCGGTGATGCTGATGTGGAAGTGCTTGGTCATGTGGCGCCGTCCCAGCACCGCCCCGACGGCCTGGCCGATCGCCGCGGCGCTACGCAATGAACTGCGCGCCCGCTGCACGCGGGCCGCGATGCGCGCGAGCTCCTTTTCGGTGGCGGCCAACAGCTCGGCGCGTTTGCGGCCGCGCTCTTCGGCCAGCAACGGGTTCATGCAGACCACCAGTCGTTCACCCGGATAATCGGGGCTGGTGATCTCCGCCATATCGCGGTCATCAAACAGCGAGAGCTGCAACGGCCCGCCTTCGGCGGCCAGCTGCGTGATCGCCGGAGCGCGCAGCGCGGTGATCCAATCGAGGCCAGCCGGGCGCAGCGTCTGCTCGATCCGGGCGCTGGTCAGCACCCCGCGGTCGCCCACCATCACCACGCGCTGCAGCTTGAAGCGCTGCTTCAGCTTGTCGATCTGCGACGACAGCGTCAGCGGATCGGCGGTATTGCCCTCGAACACCTCGATCGCGACCGGGCAACCGTTGGCGGCGCACATCAGGCCAATGACAATCTGCGGCCGGTCGCCACGGTGGTCGCGGCTGTAGCCATGCTGCGCCAGTTCGCAGCAGCGTCCTTCGAGGTAGGTGGAGGTGACGTCGTAGAGCAGCAGCGCGCCATTCTTGAGGTGCCGACGGACCAGCTGGGCCTCGATGAACGGCTGCTCGCGGCCCAGCCAGTCGAGCGCGGCATAGACCTCCTTGGCGGCGACGCGGCCGAGCCCCAGCATCTCGCCCAGCGAATGGCTGGCGGTGGTGGGATCCAACATCCGCGCCGTCGCCAGCTTGGCCGCCGGCTCGAGCAGGCGGGCGACGATCAGGGCCAGCGCCAGATCGCGGCGGCGTTGCGGCGCCCGGCGCGGCAGCACGGCATCGAGCGCGATGCGGCGCGCGGTGCCCAGCGCGGCGAGCACGTGCCCGTGCGGCAGCGCGCGGACGATTTCCACCGCCTCAGCGGCGGGCAGCAGTTTGTCGCCGCGCAGGACGGCGCGGAGTTGCTCGATGCGCTCGGCGGGCCAGCGTGACAAGTTGGCGAGGGTTCGGTTCTTGGTCTTGCCCGCCTCGCGGTAGCTCTCCCGCAGCAGGATGGCCGGCGGCGAGCCTCGGTTGGGGACAACGGCGACATACATGCGCCGTCATGATCATGAAGCGACACGCCTGTCAATCGGAATCACCAGATTACATGACCGCTTATACGACGAATATCAGGTCTTTTCACCAGCTTCAGTTAGAAATTGGTCAAAGTTCGGTTTAAACGAGAATCCAGTGGGTATGCAGGGCGAATTTTCCGGGGCTCGCCGGATTGGTCGTCGGGGCCTGCCGTTGCCGGCTCCGCTGAAAGAACCCTCGACGGCGGCAGAACCACGGTTGCCGTCGTGCCGCGTCCCTTCTCGCTCTGTAGCGTCAGCGAGCCGCCGTGGAGCTCGGCCAGCTTTCGAGCGAGCGGCAACCCCAAACCGCAGCCTTCATGCCGACCGGCAATCCCTCCATTGACCAGGCCAAATCGCTCGAGAGCTATTTCGATCTCGGCTTCGGTCATCCCGCCGCCATTGTCCCGCACGACGAACGCAGCGCCGCCCTCTTCCGTGCGCCGCACGAGGACGTCGATCGCCCCGCCAAGCTCAGTGAATTTGGTCGCATTCGACAGCAGGTTGAGCAGGATCTCCTGCAGGCGTGTCCGGTCGGCTCTCAGCGAAGGCACATCTTCTTCGACATCGAGGGCCAGTTTGAGCAAACCGGCGGCGGCGCGATCTCTGACCAGAGCAATGGCGCTGGCGACCAGTTCCCTCGGCTCGAGGACCTCTTCGTTCAGATCCAGCTTACCGGCCTCGATGCGCGCCAGATCGAGGATTTCATTGATCAGGCGCAAAATATGATCGCCGCTCTGGCGAATGAGACCGACATATTCGGCCTGCCGCGACTGGAGCGGCCCGGCAGTCCCGTTCTCCAGCACCTCGGAGAAGCCGAGGATCGCATTGAGGGGTGGGCGCAATTCGTGGCTCATATTGGTCAGCAGCTGCGATTTGGTCAAATTGGCGGCTGCCGCGGCGGCTCTTTGCACGGCACTCTCGGCCAGGACCCTGTCGGTAATGTCGCGCGCTGTCCCTCGATAGCCGAGAAATCCTCCGGCATGGTCAAGAATTGGGTTGCCGCTGACTGAAATCACCCGTTCGGGATCATCGCCAATCTTGCGTTTATAGACGAAGTCACGGAACAGCTCGTGCCGGTCCAGAACTGCCAGATGCTTCTGCCATTTGGCCGGTTCGCTCACGACATCGGTTGCCAGCTCTCTGCGGGTCCGGCCGATGCGGGTCTGTGGATCCTGCCCAAACGCACGAATGTGATCGGACACATAAGTAAATCGATGACTCTCATCTGTCTCCCAGAACCAATCGGATGAGGCCAGAGCGAAATCGCGGCACCTTGCTTCGCTCTCTCGCAAAGTAGCCTCGGACCCTTCGAGCGAGCGGGAGCGTGCGACCAACCTCCTAAAAAGCAGAGCGAAGCCAATCACCGTGCAAAGGGTACCGAGCACGATGAACAACAATTCGCGGCACCAAACAGTCAAGTTGGCCGTAATGACGATGACGACGAGCAGACCAATCCGCGCAAACGACCGGACTGGTCCGGTGCGCAAACGTCGGCTCTGGAGACGGTCGGGTTTTACCACGCCACGACACTAACGAAAGATGCTTAGCAACAAGTGAAGGGAAGTTCATTGGCCAGCACGTGATTTTGCCGGAGCGACATCTCCGTTTGATTGCAGATGTTCGATGTTCGCCTTGGCAGCCATGTCCGCCTGGCTGCCGGGAGCCAATTGGCCGACCCGTTCCCAATCCTGGCGGGCGCCTTCGTTGTCGCCCTTCAGGCGGCGGATGTTGCCACGTTCCAGCAGCGCCGGCGCGGAATTCGGGGCCCGCGCAATTGCTTTCTCGACATCGGCGAGCGCGGGGTCGAGCCGATCGAGGGCGCGGTTTGCCGAGGCGCGGTAGATCAGCGCGTCGACGCGCGACGGGTCCGCCTTCAAGACATGGTCGAGATCGGTTATCACCTTGTCGTAATACCCCACCCCTGCGGCCGCTTGCGCCCGGTCGATCAGCAGGTCGGGATCGTTCGGCTCCAGGGCAACGGCCGCTCCGGCCGCGGCGTAAGCCCGCACCGGATCGCCGGCCAAGCCCCAGGCCTGCCCAGCCTGATCGAGCACCTCGGCGCGCAACCCGGCCGGCGCCGTCGTCATCGCCTGCGCCAATGCTTCGAGGCGAATCGCCCCCTCCTTGTATTGCTTCAGGCCGATCAGCGCGACGGCGGCGCAGTGGTCGGCCGGATGCGCGCCGCCGCGCTCATGCCAGCTCTGGGCCAGGTCGCGGGCTTCATCAGGGTTTTTCCGGGCCAGCTTCATGCAGTGCTCATACGTCAACGCCTCGGCTGTCGCATCGCGCGGCGCGGCTGATTGCACGGGCTGCTCGGCGGCCGCAGTTCTCTCCCCCACCACAATCAAAAGGCAGCACAAACAGAGAAAAGAGGAACGCCGCCCAGCCGGTCGACATTGGTGAGGAGGGCTGTGCTGGTTGGCCAGCCGCGTGCGACGCATCGGTCGGCCCTAGGAGAAGAAGAGGATCGCGCCGCTGGCCACACGTGCCGGGACGACGACGCTGCCTTCCGGCAGTTCTTCAAACGGGACCTGCCGCCGGGTCAGGTAATCGGCTGTATCTTCCCGCCTTGCGACCCCAAACTCGACCGAGACGATCCCGGGCAGCGCGAAATCCGACGCGATGTCGAGCGCCGGATACATGGTCGAGAAATCGTCCGGTGTGCTGAAGACGATCCGGTGCGGCCCGACGTGAATGCTGGCGATTGCATCCGTCGTGGTCACCTGCTGTATGCCGAACAGCCGGTCATATGGCCCCAGCAGCGCAGCCGTACTCTCGACCAGCACGTGGATGCCCCTCAAACCGAGGGCGCCGTTCGGATGTTGCAACCATTCCGGACGCCGCATCAGCTCCGGCGTCAAATGGCTGCAGATAAAACAGTCGAGCCCCGGGGTCTCGTCCGCCGGCATGGAAATCAGGCTGAAGCGCGGCACGGCGGTGCCCTCCGGCAGCTCGAGCTGACGGCCAAGCAGCCGCGGCTCGGAGGGATGAAGCTGCCGGCCGAGCAGTGCCGCCCGCACATCCTCGGGGGCATCCGCCGGCGCAAACGCCACTGCCATCACCCCCTCGCGTTGTGCGAGAAACCTGTCGAGCCGTTGAACAAAATCGCTCGGATCGACGATGCCGAGAAGTTCGACATAATCGGATGGAAACATGATGCAATAATTCGCCGTGCCTTGCCCGATGTGCCGGCCGCGAGGCGACAAGGCAAACCCGAGCCGGCCCCATTCCAGCCGCGCCTGTTCGAGATCGCGAACCCCGACAATGACGTGGTCGATGCCCGCGATGCCGTTGTACATGTCCACCTTGTCTATGGTCGCCTTTGGGGTGCCGTTATCGGCAAGCTTAACGGCTCCGTGCCCTTCGGGCCAGGGGACCGACAGCGGAGAGATCGATGCTCTTTGCCACACTGCAACGGCTGTTCCGTCACGAGGCGGCGAGCGGGATCGTGCTGATGCTGGCTTCGGCCCTCGCGCTCGTGCTCGCCAATTCGCCGATGGCCGGCTTTTACGACTTGCTGTTGAGCCTGCGCGGCTCGGTGCGCCTCGGCAGTTTTGGTATCGAGAAGCCGCTGCTGCTGTGGGTCAATGACGGGCTGATGGCGATCTTTTTTCTGCTGGTCGGGCTGGAGATCAAACGCGAGGTCCTGGCCGGACAGCTCTCCGAGCGAAGCCGCGCGATCTTGCCTGCCGCGGCGGCGATCGGCGGCATGATAGTGCCGGCGCTGATCTATCTCGGCATCACTTGGCATGTACCGGGCGCTGCATCCGGCTGGGCAATCCCGTCGGCGACCGATATCGCGTTCTCGCTCGGCGTCATGGCGCTGCTCGGCAGCCGGGTGCCGAACGCGCTCAAACTCTTCCTGACCGCGCTCGCGATCATTGACGATCTGGGGGCCATCGTCGTGATCGCCATTTTCTATACCGACGAGCTCTCTTGGGTGTCGCTGGGAGTCGCCCTGGCGGCCCTCGCGGTCCTCGTCGTGCTCAACCTCGCCGGGGTCCGGCGGGTCGTCTGGTACGTGCTCGTCGGTCTCGTGCTCTGGGTCTTCGTGCTCAAATCCGGCGTGCACGCCACCTTGGCCGGCGTGGCTCTGGCCCTCGCGATCCCGTTCGAGGCAGGGCCGGACGGAAGCTCGCCGCTGGTGCGCGTCGAGCACGAGCTCGCGCCCTGGGTAGCGTTCGGCATCCTGCCGGTGTTCGGCTTCGCCAATGCGGGATTGTCTTTCGCCGGCTTGTCGTTGTCGTCGGTTCTGCAGCCGGTGCCCATCGCAATCGCCGCCGGCCTTTTTCTCGGAAAGCAGCTCGGCGTCTTTGCCTCCGCCGTGCTGGTTATACGCGCGAACTGGGCCGAACTGCCCACGAACAGCGGCTGGGCAGCGCTTTACGGCACGAGCATTCTCACCGGTATCGGCTTCACGATGAGCCTCTTCATCGGCACGCTTGCCTTTGGAGACACTGATAGTGAAGCGGTCATGCGCCTGGGCGTCCTCGTCGGTTCCGTGCTTTCAGCGATCGCCGGGGCGGGACTCCTGGCTTCTCTGCCACACGAGCGGAAAAAGTATTAATACGCGCCGCGTTGGCAGATATCGCGAGTTCGCCCGCAAATTCTTCCCTCTTTTCCCGCTATCAACGGCGATATCAGCCAGTCGCCCTCGCGAGGGCGTCCAATTCGAGCGCGAAGAGCAGCAGGGACCGGCCGGTAACGCCGTAAACCTCGCCGGTGGCGAAAGTGCCCATCTCGGCGTCCTCGGGAAGATTAGTGTCGATCAGCAATTGCCAATGCCAGCCGCCGACCGTTTCCGGCAGGTTGAACCCGACGAGATCGTGGTAACCGTTCAGCACCATCAAGAGGGTGGCGTCTCCGCCCCGCCGGCGGATGCCAGTCGGCTGGGCGCGGCCGTCCATCAGCATGCCGAAGCATTCCATGTTCATGTCGCCCCATTCCTCGGGCTTCATCTCGGCGCCCGAGGCGTTGATCCAGGTCACATCCTTAACGCCCAGCTCCTCGTTATAGACGCCGGTCAGAAACCGGCTGCGGCGCAGGATCGGGTATTTGTGGCGCAGCGCCGTCAACTGCCGCACAAAGCGGATTAATGCTTGAGCCTCTTCGCCGATGTCCCAGTCGACCCAGCTGATCTCGTCGTCCTGGCAATAGGCGTTGTTGTTGCCTTGTTGCGTTCGCGCAAACTCATCGCCAGCGAGCAGCATCGGCGTGCCTTGCGACAGCAACAGAGTGCCAAGGAAGTTGCGCCTCTGACGAGCGCGCAGGGCATTGACGTCCCGGTCGTCGGTCGGGCCTTCGACGCCGCAATTCCACGACCGGTTGTTGGAATTGCCGTCCTTGTTGTCCTCGCCGTTCGCCTCGTTGTGACGGTCGTTGTAGGAAACCAGATCGTTGAGGGTGAACCCGTCATGGGCGGTGATGAAGTTGACACAGGCCCAAGGCTTGCGGCCACGGTGATCGAAGATGTCGCCCGAGGCGCAGAGCCGCGGAGCAATGGCGCTCGCCGGGGCCTCGCCGCGCCAGAAGTCGCGCACCGTATCGCGGAATTTGTCGTTCCACTCCGCCCAGCCCGGCGGGAAGCCACCCACCTGATACCCACCCGGGCCGCAATCCCACGGCTCGGCGATCAGCTTGACCGTGCGCAATTCCGGGTCCTGGCAGCAGGCTTTGAGGAACCCGCTCTGATTGTCGAAGCCGGTGGCCTCGCGGGCGAGAATCGTGCCGAGATCGAAGCGGAAGCCGTCGACATGCGTCTCGCCCGCCCAATAGCGCAGACTGTCGGTCACCATCTCGATCACCCGCATGTGGTCGAGGTTGAGCGTATTTCCGGTGCCGGTATCGTTGATGTAATAGCGCAGCTGATCGGGCAGTAGGCGATAGTAGGAAGCGTTGTCGATGCCCTTGAACGACAAGGTCGGGCCGAGTTGATTGCCTTCGGCGGTATGATTGTAGACCACATCGAGAATGACTTCGAGACCGGCCTCGTGTAGCCGCGCCACCATCTCCTTGAATTCGCGCAGGGTCTGCTCGCGCTCGTGAGCATAACGCGGATCAGGCGCAAAGAACCCGATTGAATTGTATCCCCAATAGTTGGTCAGTCCCTTGTCGAGCAGCATGCTGTCGTTGATGAAGGTGTGGATCGGCAGCAGCTCTACCGAAGTCACGCCGAGCGAGTTGATATATTCTATGACTTCATTGGACAGCCCCTTATAGGTGCCGCGCCATTCTTTCGGCAATGCGGGGTGGAGCTTGGTAAAGCCGCGGAGATGGAGCTCGTAGACAATCGTGTGCTCCCATGGAACGCTGCGGCGCCCGGCCTCGCCCTTCCAGTCGAAATTCGGGTCGACGACAACGCATTTCGGCATGAAAGGCGCGCTGTCGCGCTTGTCGAAGGTCGTATCGTCGCCGGATTCGAGCCGATATCCGAAAACCGCGGGATGCCATTCCAGATCGCCGAAATGCCCGCGGGCATAAGGGTCGAGCACCAGCTTGTTGGGATTGAAGCGGTGCCCGGCGGATGGCTCGTAGGGGCCGTGCACGCGATAGCCGTAAATCGATCCGGGATGCACGTCCGGCACATAGCCGTGCCAGATCTCGTCGGTGTATTCGGGCTGCTCGATGCGCGCGGTCTCGCGCTCACCGGTCTCGTCGAAGAGACAGAGCTCGACCCGGGTCGCATTGGCCGAGAACAGCGCGAAATTTACCCCCTCGCCGTCCCAGGTGGCCCCGAGCGGGTGCGGCAGGCCTTCCCGGATCCGGCTCTTGGAGATCGCGACCATCGTATTCCCTTCTTGGTTGGATAAGCCGGCGCAGCGGAACGCACCGGGTAAACAGCACCGGCGCCCGGCAAGATCCAAGCCCTTACGATGTCGCAGGCACCCGGCCCGAATTCGACGGCAGAGCCGACAATGCTGTGTTGCCTTGCCGAATGTGGCGGTTGGACCTCCCGCACAGTTAGGCTAGAACCCCTCGCGGATGGTCACCGCGCTTTTTCGTGCCATCGGCGCGCTTGCCGAACCGCCGATGCGGCGGGTCGTCGGGCTGAGCTTTGCGCTCGCAGTCCTGACCTTCGCGGTGCTGTGGCTGGCCATTGCCGCCATTCTCTACCACACCGCCCTCTTCGATTGGCGGCTATTGAACTGGCTCGTCGGCCTGTTGGGCGGGCTCGCCGTCCTGGGGCTGACCTGGCTGCTCTTTCCGGCCGCCGTCACCTTGATCATGAGCTTCTACCTCGAACGGGTGGCTGCCACAGTCGAGGCCGTCGACTACCCCGGGCGCGGCCGGCCGCGCCGGCAGCCCGCGGGCGAGATCGTCTCGATAACGCTACGGTTGACGTTGCTAACGCTTATGTTCAACCTTTTGGCGCTTCCGGTTTATCTGCTGGTGCCCGGGATAAATCTATTTCTCTTCCTCGCCCTGAACGGATATCTTTTCGGGCGGGGGTATTTCGAATTGGTCGCGCTCAGACGGCTCGATGCGGGGGAAGCCAGGAGGGTGCGCAGCCGGTTCGCCGGCCGCATTTTCTTGGGCGGAGTCGTGATCGCAGGGCTCTTCGCCCTGCCACTCGTCAATCTCGTCGCGCCAGTGATCGCTACCGCCTTTATGTTGCACATCTTCGAGGCGCTGCCGCGCCCCGTGGTGCATCCCTTTGGCCGCACCCCCTGACCCGGTCTGCGGCGTCGCCATCCTTTCAACAATGTCGATCGGGTGTCCCATCCATGTTTGGCAGGAAAAGAACTGAGACAGAGGATCGAAAAATGGCAGATGCGTCTGACGATCTGGGCATCCCGATGAAGCCCGCGCGCCCAATGGGCCCGGGGGCGGGACCTGGGGCAGGGCCGGGTCCCAATGGTCCGGCCAGGCCTCCGACAATGCCGCCGCGCTCACCCGATCTGGCGCGCGCCGGCGAGACGATGACGATTCGCTCGGCGGAGCCGATTCGCCGCCCCGGCGACCCACCGACCCAATCGCGGCGCAACGACGGCGAGATCCGCAAGCTGACCGTCGGCCGCGAGATCACCCTTTCGGGCGAGATCACGTCCTGCGACAAGCTGATCATCGAGGGCAGCGTCGAGGCCAATCTCAACAACTGCCGCGACGTCGAGATCGCCGAGAGTGGGCTATTCAAAGGCACCGCCTCGATCGAGGAAGCCGAGATCCAGGGCCGCTTCGAGGGTAATCTGGTGGTCCGCAAGCGGCTTCTGATCAAGGCGAGCGGGCGGGTCTCCGGGACAATTCGCTACGGCCAACTCGAGATCGAGTGCGGCGGCCAGATCTCCGGCGATGTCCAGGCCCAACCCGCGGCCGAGCACGGCGAGACCATCGCGGACGTCCCGAGCGTGCGCGTCGCGAGCTGACCCGCGGCCTCACCGCCGGTGCCTCGCGCGAGGACTGCTCGGTTTTTACGGGCGTAGGCTCGGCTTTCGTTTAGTCGCAACCTCCCGCGTGCTTAGAAATTCAGGCGTCCGCTTGGGGTAGGCCGTCTCTGAATGGGGCGGTACCAGGCTTATGGTGCCGGCTCCGTTTTGCGATCAGCTCAGCCGGTCTGGTCATGGGGCGATGACGGCAAAAGTCGGCAACAGCGCGGCTGGACGGTCTGGAGTTGCTGGCTTCCCATCGCACTGGCCGTACAGTATCAGGTACGGTCATAAACGATGTCGAGTCTGGCCGTTTCGGCGTTGTCGCGCGCGGTGTCCGGGAATTCGGCCTCAGCTCGGCGAATGAGAAAAATGTCGGGGAAGGATAAGTTCAGCCCTACTGAGCGAAGCGTGATCATGGCGCGGGTTCGGAGTTGGGACACCACTCCCGAGCGGATGGTTCGGTCATCCCTTCACAAACTCGGCTATCGGTATCGCCTGCACGACACTCAACTACCCGGCAAACCGGACCTGACCTTTCCGTCGCGACGAATAGCTCTGTTTGTGCACGGCTGCTTTTGGCATCGACACTCCAATTGCAAACGCGCAAGCACGCCGATTGCGCGTCAAGATTATTGGGTCACCAAATTTCAGAGAACTACGGCAAGAGACCGCAAGAACCGATCTGAACTGGAACAAAACGGCTGGACGGTTCTGGTGGTATGGGAATGTCAGTTGCGGAATTTGAATTGGCTGGCAGAAATAAAATGTGCATTGGATGCGGCCAAGCCGCTACATTTGCCTCGCAAACTCAGAGTTCAAATAGATTGCTCTCCTTAACTGAGACTTCACGCTCGACGAGAACCGAGAGAACTCTGGTACCTTCTCCAGGGCGTGCAATGCATGCAGCACGTCATGAAATCCCCGCACGGGGCCTATCAACTTGCGAACTCGCTTCAGACGCGAAACGACATTACCGGCGCTTCGATCGGTGAAGCACTGCGTCGCTCGCAGCCAAGCTCGGAAGTCCTTCTCTAGGCTCACCTCGGTCTTCACCTCGTAATCCTCGATGCAGTCGGCGAGAACCTCGGCCAGGCGGACTGGAACAGCATTTGCAACCATCATGTCGACCTCCCAAGGGGCCAACGACTTGTCGAACGCAAAATCAGGCGGAAAGGTCTGCAACCGGGCTCGCTGAAAGCAGCTCAGTGGCTTGATGCCCTCGATCGGAGCGGCATCCAGGGGATGAGCCCTGTACTTCGGCGGTATCGGCCGGTTCGTCGAACGGATCGTCGCGGCGGGCTCGTCGATCGAGTAAATGGCCCGCCTGCCCCAATGACGGGGATGCCGATAGTAGAAGTCCACTTCGAATTCGTCGCCAAGATACTCACGCACCGTGAGGGGGCGATCGGCCTTCTGGTCTTGGACATCCTCGTCCAAGAACCCCTCATTTTCGTCCGTGCGCCCGATCATGAATACGCGTTTACGAAGCTGGGGCACCGCGTAGAGCGAGGCGTCCAGCGTAAGCTCGGTCAGCGCATATCCAGCCCGACCGAGGCGCCGCCGAGCAATAGCCCACGCACGGCTGCTCGCAGCAGCCGGGACGTTCTCCATCACAAACCACAACGGCCGACACGTTCTAACGACCTCAGCGAACGCAACGGTCAAGTCGGCATTTGCTGCTTCAGTACGAAGCCCGGCAACCGAAAAATCCTGGCAAGGGGGACCGCCGACAATGATCTCCGGTGACTTCTGCGAGACGGCGTGCGCCGCCTAAATCACGTCCGACAGGTCGAGCCGCCTCGACGCATGATCGAAATTCGCATCGTAGGCGAGCCGGGCGCGGGACCATGTGTCGGCGGCGAATACAATATCGTGGCCTGCGGCCTGGAAGCCGCTGCTCAGCCCTCCGCAGCCGCAAAATAAATCGGCGACCCGCATCCGTGTCCTTCGGCATCAATCTTTGATGCCGAGATTGGCGGTGCACGATCACGGGGTCAAAGGCTCCCCACGGTCACCACGCAAGCGTTGCAGCCACGACCTCCTGGATGTCCGATTAGACGGAGGCTTACCATCCGGATTGCAGAACCGATCAAAGTCCTTCGGCAAAAGACGCATGAAGTCGTCTACCTCTAACGAACTAATGTCAAAGGTCAGGTCGAATTGGGTGAGCAGGTCCATCATGTGCATTATCGACCCTGGCCCTTCGCCGCGAGCGCCGCTTTTCAGGTCGTCTGCCTCCGCGTCGCAGTAAAGTCTATAGAGGGTCTTTACAAATTCTTTATGGTGAGCAAGCGGCTGGTCAACCCTGCGGCTCATCACCTGTTCTTCGATTTTGCTCTGGCCGATCTCCGTGCCCATCAGCACCACGGCATACTCGCCGAATCGGAGCACGTTAGTGACGGCGCTCTTGACCAGATGGCGGTGGCTCTGGTCCTGCCTCCGACCCTGGATGGTTTGAATGAAGTGACGAGACCGCTCGCCCGTGAACCAACGGCCGTCCTTATCCTGCGGGAATGTAGTCTCGTAGAAGAACAGCGAGAGCCAAGCCCAGACATTCGGCATATTGATGATCTTCTCGACATTCTCCCGGCCGAGAGCACGGCAGACCTCCATACCGAGGTCGTACTTGCGCTGAAAGCGACGTTGCACAAGCGAGCCACCGAACCCAACAAGACGGGAATATCGTTCGTCGAGCAGTATCTCCTTTGGCGGGGGTTCGGAGGTCCGACGCTTCGGGACGTTGTTCTCGGCCCGATCCAGCCAGGAGCGGAAAAACTCCAAACCCTCCTTGGTGAATGCACGCAGTTCTGACGTGATCATGCTTCCTCCGCGCGCATGTGGGTCTCGGCCGCGCTCGCCATTTTAAGGCTGACAGTAAAAAACTCGACGACGTCGTCAACCCAGCCCTGGACGGCTTCGCCGTCCTCGGCATTCGGTAGCTCGGAGTGCCCGAGCCGGTCGGCAAAACTGATCCAGTTTGCCGCCCAAGGCTCGGATTGCTCTGTCGTGGCGACCACCGCGAGCACTTGGCGAACAATTTGGGGCATAATCAACCCCCGCACAACAGGGTCACGCATCAAGACCCCGCTGGCGTTCGGTAGGCGCTTGTTGACCAGAACGCGCGGTCCCACGGCCTCGTCGCTGGTGTCGACCCGCCAGAGTTCCTCTTTCAGATCGGTCGGGATCAGGGGGATCAGAGGTTCTCGCTCAGTCTCGGCGCGCTCGCCTGTCCGTATGCCGTCGACTTCGCCCAGGAGCTTCTTGTCGGGGTCGACAACCTTGAAGCGGAAGACGATCTCGGACTCGTCAGGAAACTCGGCCAGTTCGATCGGGGTGATCGGCTTTTTTTGCTGAGTTCCAGCAACGGTGCCGAGATTTTGCTTGTGATACAAGCCCATGCTGACCCGGCGTGCCTCCACGATCACGTGGGCAGTCTTCCACACGTCCTCGGCATGTCGGCCGTGATCGCTCAACTCGAGCTTTTTCACGATGCCTCGGCATTTGCCGTCTTCCCCGCGCTCGATCTCCACGTGGATTCTCGATGCGGGAATCCTGACCCGATGCGTGTAGTTGAAGTGTCGGCTGATCCGGGTCATGCGGTCACCGTCTCAAGACGAAGTTCGAGGTCACGGTTCGTATCGAAGCCTGTCACTCGCAACTCGTATCCCGGCGAAATGTTGGCGAGCTTGAACAGCACTCGGCGGGGCTCAGGAACTTGATCAAGGTCGGCTGAGCCGGTTTCCTCGACCGGCAATTCGTCTGTGAAGTCGCGGAACTTAACCGACTTCGGCGCTTTCTTGCCGGTTCGACGACGGTAGCTCACCAGGATGCGAGCGCCGTCAGCGTCCTCGGCCTCGGGGTCCTCGGGCTGGTACGAGTAAGCGAACCCGCCGTCTATCCGGTGCAAGCGATGGGGCGTGACGGTCGCGGGCGGCACTGGGATCGGGGGCGGAAGGGGAGCAGGCGGCGGTTTCGGTCTCGGCTCCGGCTCTTTTTCCTCCTCTCGTCGGACGGTCCAAAGATATTCGACGAAAGCATCCTTGATCGGCTGATCAGCCTCGCCTTGTTCGAGGAGGTCGAGAAGATCGCGCAAGGAATACAAAATCCGCTGCAACGGCAGTCTCGGGTTCTGATAGTCCGCTCGAACGCGGTTGATGTACCAATGATCGTGAGCAGGCGGCTCGGCATCGCCGAGGAAGGTAGAGGCGATGCCGGCATCGGTAACCAAAAGCGCGACGCAGTTGATGCGGTTCGCGATGGGTCGCAAGCGCACCGTGACCCGACCACGGACGTAGGTCTCTTTCCTCAAGTCGGAGTTCTGCTCTCGGCGGACGAAGAGATGGACGGAGCCCATCTCGGACCGAGCCGCTCCTTTCTTAGCTATCCGCACCGGTAGATCGATCGCGACGATGTCTCCCGTCGCCCAGCGCTTCCGAAGTTCCTCGACCGTCGCATCGCTGAAATGCTCCGCTTTCAGCCGTTGCGTCGCCGTCTCCGGTCTCGGCGAGAAGGACGGGAAGGTTTTCTGTTTGATGTCGGCGCTCAGCGTCATCGCCGACTTGAGCTTTTCGAGGCCAGCTTTGTCGGCCAGCCGAAAGATCGTTTTCGGGTCGATGATCGTGTCCTCGACCTGGACGATCAGATGCCCGGTGATAATCTGGTGGAACGTATTCTCGATTACGGCCTTGATAATCTCGTCCGGGGTCAGGTCGTCGTCAGGAAAGGGAATGATAACCGATAGGCCGGGCTCCTTGCCACGGTGCAGGTCGAAATCGTGCACGTACCGCGCCGCCGCTTTGTTGACGAACGGCATCAGAGTCTTCTGGGAGTCGTCGTACCAGAGGCCATAGGCATCGAAGATTTTGTCGCCGATCCTATGCGGCCGGAGAGAAATCTGACCTTGCAAGAGCAGATGCCGCTGCGGGTCATCCGAGCGGACTGTCGCCCCGAAAAACAGGCGCAGCTTCGAGGCGCTTGAGATCGTGCTCTTCCAAGACCGTGACGACCGCCGGCATCCTCGCTCTTGCTGGATTCTCCGTATCGACGCCAGAACGCGACGTAGCTGCTCTCTACACCCGCCTCGAGGCCATACCCGCCGCGCAGACCATGCGTGCCGAAATCCTCGATGGCGAGGTATCGGACGGTTTTTGTGCTCGCCAGCGTCTCGCGTAGGATGGGGAAATGGGTCAGGTGCGGCTGTAGGCCGATCACGTAATCTGCGAACCGAATCGCATCGACCTTGCCGAACCGAAAGTGCATCTGGACGGGAACGGTACCAGCCCAGGCATCGCCGCTGTTCTGCGTGGTCTCGCGCACCAGCGAGGTGACGATTCCGCTGACGGCAGCAAAATGCTCTTCGTCCTTCGGGATAATCTGGACGCCGGCCGGATCTCTCTGCTCGAAATGCCAGACGCTCAAAGTTTGAACTCCACTCCGCCCTTGCCGCTCTTCTGAGCGAGCCGAGCTTTCAACGCATCGACCTCCTTCGACAAGGCCGAGATGATCTTCTTCACGTCGGCATCGTCATACTCGTAGGCCGACTTGTTGCCGAGTTTCCCGATCACCCGAATGGCCCGGATCGCGTTGATCGTCCGGCTTTCAGCCAACTCGACGAATTTGGCGCGCTTATCACGAGATAATTTCGTCCCGGTCCCTGAGGCATCGGCCAACGATCCGTCCATCAGAGGTCCTCCACTGGCTCCATTCATAGCTAGATTCGATTTTCTATCGGCTATATGATCCACATTCTTGTACATAACAAGCGCTATTTTACGCGCGGAAACGTTCACCAATTTCGCACCAAATTCTTACCGTTTGCAACCAATCCGGGTCCAAATGGAAACGTTCAGTCCAGGCACCGCAATCTCTGGGGATTGGTTTACGGTAGAGCCAAATAGGCTGGGGATAGGGTGCTTGCACCGAAGCGGCAGACCCCGAAAAAGTCCAACCGGTAGCGACTGGGTTGGCCGAAGATCGTCCTAAATTTGCCTCCTTCATATCGCATACTTGGTGTTGATCGGACTTTCCTGAAACTGCTGGCGCGAAGACGAGATGGTGGCCCGCAATACTTTCGAACTGGTGATCGTCGGCGCGGGGTCTGCCTCATTGTCGCGAAACGCATCCGATCGCGAACGTGCCGCTTCGGAGGGGTATTCAATCTCAAGGCGAAATCTCGCTGCTGATTCGCTGCAGGTTCAGCGACAGTGGATTTACGATTAAATTTATGGTTGGAGAAAACGAGATTCGGTGCAAGCTTCGAAGGCAATCTCGCACCGTGACCCCCTTCAGCTCTCGGCCGCCGTCCGCGCGGCCTGCCAATGCACGGCGGTGACGAACGGCTCGAGGCTGATTCGGCCGATGATCTGTTCGAGGGCGCCGTCGTTGCGGTCCGCCGAGACGAGGAGGGCGCTGACCGTGACTTGCGGGGAGTCTTCGAGATTTTCGCTGGTCAGCCGGCGCAGGCCGAGGCCGGCGGCGGAGGTCGCTTGAAGAAGCAGCGCGCGGATGTGCGCCTCCCGGTCGCCCTGGCAACGCAGCTCGACGGAGTAATGGGTCTCGGTCTCGGCGGCGCCGCGCGGCTGCCGGTTGATGAGCCGCACCAGCGGACGCAGAAACAGGTTCGTCAGGACGACGAACCCGGCGGCGATCCCGCTGGCGGCGAGCTGCCCGGCGCCGGCAAAGGTTCCGACCATCGCCGAGCACCAAAGGGTCGCTGCGGTGTTGAGGCCGGTCACGTTGATCCCCTCGCGCAGGATCACGCCCGCTCCGAGAAAGCCGACGCCCGAAACGACCTGAGCTGCGACCTGGGTTGGATTATTGTCGTTCGGCACGTTCATCGAGAGCACAACAAAGCCGGCCGCGCCTATTGCGACGAGCGAGTTGGTCCGCAAGCCGGCCATGCGCTGCAGCCATTGCCGCTCGAAACCAATGAGGCCGCCGAACAGCATGGCCACCGCGAGGCGGACGGCAATTTCCTGCGCCTCCATTGCTTCAGCTCGGCTCGCTCGAGGCCTCCGGCTCGCCGCTGCCGGCGCGCGCCGCGATCACCTCGGCGGGGCCGGTCTTGGCACCGTAGCGGCAGAGATCGGCGACGACGCAATTGGGGCAGTCGGGTTTGCGCGCCTGGCACACGTAACGCCCGTGCAGGATCAGCCAATGATGCGCATAGCGCTTGTATTTCGCCGGCGTGATCGCCTCGAGCCCGATCTCGACCGCGAGCGGCGTCTTGCCCGGGGCGAGGCCGGTGCGGTTGGCGACCCGGAAGATGTGCGTGTCGACGGCGATCGTCGGCTCGCCAAAGGCGACGTTAAGCACGACGTTGGCGGTCTTGCGCCCGACCCCGGGCAGCGCCTCCAGCGCGGCGCGGTCGCGCGGCACCTCGCCGCCATGCTGCTCGACGAGAATCCGGCTCAGCGCGGTCAGGTTCTTCGCCTTGGTGCGAAAGAGGCCGATCGTGCGGATCAGCTCGACGATCCGCTCCTCGCCGAGAGCCAGCATCTTCGGCGGGGTATCGGCGAGCGCGAAGAGCGCAGGCGTCGCCTTGTTGACACCGGCATCGGTCGCCTGCGCCGACAGCACGACGGCGACCAGCAGGGTGAACGGGTTGCCGAATTCGAGCTCGGTCTGCGGGATCGGCCGCGTCTCCGCCAGCCGGCGATAGAATTCCCGTGCGTCACGTTTCGAAAAAGCGCGCATTGCTGGCAATGTAGAGGGGCTCGCCGTCGACGACAAACAGCGCGACCTGATTCGCGACCGCTTTACGGATCGGCGGCCAAGCGCTTATGTTTTCGGTACATGACACTGAGCCCCAGTTGCGCCGACCCTGCTGCCTCGTCCGTTCGCCCGTTTTTCGAGCGCGTGCTGTTGCCGCATCGCAGCCTGACGTTGGGCAAGTTTCGTATGCTGATGGGATTGCTCGGCCTGATCAGCCTCGCCGCCGGCGTCGGGTTTGTCGCCGTCGGCGCCTGGCCGGTGTTCGGGTTTTTTGGGCTCGACGTCGCGCTCGTTTACCTCGCCTTCCGGCTCAACTATCGCACCGCCCGCCAGAGCGAGACGATCCGGCTCGCCGACGACACGTTCTCGGTCGAGCGGGTCGGCGTGCGCGGCGAGCGCCGCAACTGGCGGTTCCAGCCCTTCTGGGTCAGGGTCATTCTCGAGGAGCGGCCGGATGCATCGAACCGCCTGCTCGTCGCCTCGCATGGCCGCAGCCTGGTGATCGGCGACTTTGTGCCTCCCGCCGCCCGGCACGAACTCGCGGTGACATTGCGCGATGCGCTCGCCCGCTGGCGCAATTCCCTGAACCCGGCCCGGCGGTAGGCGCGAGGCGGCTCAAAGGCCGAGAACCTCCTTCAAGCTGTAAACCCCCGGTGGCCGCCCCACCACCCAGCGGGCGGCGCGTATGGCGCCTTTTGCGTAGATTACGCGGCTGGTCGCCCGATGGATCAGTTCGAGACGTTCGGCCGCGCCTGCGAAGATTACATGGTGATCGCCAACCGCATCGCCGCCGCGCAACGCGGCGAAACCGATATCGCCGGTGCGGCGCGGGCCGGTTATGCCGTCGCGGGCGCGCTGCTCGACCTGTTCGAGTTCCACCCCGCGGCCTGCCGCCACGGCTCGGCCGAGCGCGAGCGCGGTGCCGGAGGGGGCATCGACCTTGCCGCGATGGTGCATCTCCATGATCTCGACGTCCCAGTCGGGGCCGAGCCGGCGCGCGACTTCCTCGACCACGCTCAACAAGACATTAACCCCGAGGCTCATATTCGGCGCCCACACGATCGGAATGCTGCGCGCCGCCTCCCTTACCCTGTCGCCTTGCTCCATCCCGAGGCCGGTCGTCCCGATCACCATCGCGGTGCCGAGAGAAGCGGCGAGCTCGGCGTGCTCGGCGGTCGCCTCGGGCGAGGTGAATTCGAGCACGACGTCGCTGTCGCGGATCACCTTCTCGACAGTCTCGCCAATCGGGATGCCAATCCGGCCGATGCCGGCCAGCTCGCCGATGTCCTGGTTGACATAGCCGCTGCCCGGCGCCTCGCTGCCGCCGGCGACAGAACAACCTTCGGTATGCGCAATCTCGGCGACCAGCATCCTGCCCATCCGGCCGCCGCATCCGACGACCCCCATCTTGGTCCCGGCCATGCGTGCCTCCCTTTCGTGAGGCTGGAACGGTTACCGATTGCCCGATAAAACTCAAGGCGAGTGTCGCCGGACGCGGAGGCGGTAATGGAAAATCACGATTACGAGCACGATCACCAGGAAGCACCATCCGACCCGGCCTTGCGGGTGTATGGCGCTCGAATCCTTGCTGGTCGAGAAGGGGCTGGTCGATCCGGCCGCGCTCGACGCGCTGATCGACACTTACGAGAACAAGAGTCGGGCCGCGCAATGGCGCCCGGCTGGTGGCGCGTGCATGGGTCGATCCCGAATTCAAGAAGCGGCTTCTCGCCGATGCGGGCTCGGCAGCCGCCGAATTTGGCTACGTCCCTCATGGCAAAGAGCATCTGGTTGCCCTGGAAAACACTCCGGAGTGGCACAATCTCGTCGTCTGCACGTTGTGCTCGTGCTATCCCTGGCCGGTTCTGGGGCTGCCGCCGGTTTGGTACAAATCCGCCCCTTACCGGTCGCGCGCCGTTATCGACCCACGCGGCGTATTGCGGGAGCTCGGACTGGAGATCAGCGAGGATGTCGAGATCCGCGTCTGGGATTCGACATCGGAAATGCGCTACCTGGTATTGCCGGAGCGCCCGGCGGGTTCCGAACAGATGAGCGAGGACGAGCTCGCCGCGTTGGTCACCCGCGACGCAATGATCGGCACAGCCAAGGTGACGCTTGCCGGAGTTTCGCGGTGAACGGCGTCCACGATATGGGCGGCATGCACGGTATGGGGCCGGTCGCGCCCGAAGCCGACGAGCCGGTCTTTCACGAGCCTTGGGAGGGCCGCGTTTTGGCGCTCAACCGCGCCACGGCGGCCCTCGGAAAATGGAATATCGACGCGAGCAGGCATTCAATCGAGCGTATCCGGCCCGCCGATTATCTCGGTATGAGCTATTACGAGAAATGGCTGGTCGGGCTGGTCACGCGGCTTGAAGAGAGTGGCCTCGTTACTCCCGCCGAACTCGAAAGCGGCCAGCCGACATCGGGGACCCCTAAGGCGACACCGCCGTTGACGGCCGAGCAGGTCGCAGCGCCGGTCGCTGAGCGCGGCTGGTTCGAGCGTCCGGTGAATGCGCCGCCGCGTTTTGCGGTCGGCCAGGCCGTACAGGCAAAAAAGATCAATCCGGCCGGTCACACGCGCCTGCCGCGGTACGCGCGGGGAAATGTCGGCGTTGTCGACCGCATCCATGGCGCACATGTGTTTCCGGACAGCAACGCCCATTTTCGCGGCGAGAACCCGCAGCACCTCTATTCCGTGCGGTTTTCCGGGCGCGAGCTGTGGGGCGAGGCGGCATCGGCCCGCGATGCCGTCTACATCGATCTCTGGGAAGACTATCTCGAGCCTGCGTGAACCCGATGCCCGATCCGGAGCCGGTCTTTGCCGAACCGTGGGAAGCCCACGCCTTTGCGCTCGCCGTCAAGCTGTCGGAGGCCGGTCTCTTCACCTGGAGCGAATGGTCAACCGCGCTCGCCGAGGAGCTCGCCGCCGCGAGCCGGCGCGGTGAACCCGATGACGGCTCCCGCTATTACCACCATTGGCTCGCCGCGCTCGAACGCCTAGTCACCGCAAAAAATCTCGTCGCGGCCCCATCCCTTCTCGCACGAAGAGAGGAGTGGGCAGAGGCGTACCGTCGAACGCCACACGGAAATCCCGTAACGCTGGAAGCAGCCCCTCACCCCAGCCCTCTCCCCGCCCCCTCCCTAACCCTCCCCCGCGAGCGGGGGAGGGAAGGGTGGGGGCAAAGCGGAGAGAGGGAAGGACCCGTGTCAGCGGGGCGGTGAGAGGCAGCAAGCGACGGAAACTCACCTTTTATGACCTTGCTTCGTTCCGTCGCGACGGTCGGCTCCTACACGCTGCTGAGCCGCGTCTTCGGGTTTATCCGCGACGTTTTGACGGCCGCCATTCTCGGCGCCGGGCCAGTGGCGGACGCCTTTTTCGTGGCGCAGCGTCTGCCCAATCTGTTCCGCAGCCTATTCGCCGAAGGTGCGTTCAGCGCCGCCTTTGTCCCGCTTTTTGCCGGCACCATGGCCGAACATGGCAAAGAGGCGGCTCGGGTCTTCGCCGAGGATGCGCTCGCCGTCTTGCTAGCAGCGCTGCTCGGCTTTGTGTTGCTGGGCGAAATCTTCATGCCCGCGGTGATGGCGGTGATCGCGCCGGGATTCGGCGAGGATCCGGCCAAGTTCGGTCTAGCCGTCGATCTCGCCCGGATCACCTTCCCCTATCTTTTGTTTATTGCGCTTGTGGCGCTGCAGGGGGGTGTGCTGAATTCGGTCGACCGCTTCGCGGCCGCCGCCGCCACCCCAATACTGCTCAATCTGTTCCTGATCGCCGCGCTACTGATGATGGACCGGTTCGGCTGGCATGACGGCCGCGCCTTGGCCTGGGCGGTTACCGGAGCGGGGCTCGCGCAGTTCCTTTGGCTGTTGTCATCGTGCGCGCGGGCTGGGCTGGCGCTGCGGCTGCCCGTGCCGCGGCTGACGCCGGGCGTGCGGCGCACCCTCGCCGTGATGGCGCCGGGCACGATCGGCGCCGGCGTCACGCAGCTCAATCTCCTGATCTCGACCGCTCTCGCCTCGCTGTTGCCCGGCGGCTCGGTATCGTACCTCTATTACGCCGACCGGCTGAACCAATTGCCGCTCGGCGTCGTCGGCATCGCGGTCGGTACAGCGATCCTCCCGCCATTGTCGCGCCAGCTGAGGCTCGGGCTTGCCGCTGACGCCGTCGACACCCAGAACCGCGGGATCGAGCTGGCGCTGCTGTTGACCTTGCCGGCAGCAGTGGCATTGGCGTTGCTCGCCACGCCGATACTGGCGGTGCTGTTCCAGCGCGGCGCCTTCGGCCCGGCCGATACGGCGGCCACTGCCTCCGCTCTCGCCGCCTACGCGGCCGGACTGCCCGCCTTTGTTCTCGTCAAGGTGGTGGCGCCGGCTTTCTTCGCGCGCCACGACACCGCCACGCCGGTCAAAGTGGCGATCGCCGCGATGACAGCCAATCTCTGTCTGACCCTCGTTCTGATGCAGTTTTTGGCCCATGTCGGGATTGCCCTGGCGACGACAATCGCAGGCTGGGTCAATGCGCTGACCCTGCTCGGGCTGTTGCTCCGGCGTGGGCATTTCCGGTTCGACAGCCGCGCCCGGCGTAACCTGCCGCGGGTGGGCATTGCCGCCCTGGGCATGGGGGTCGTGCTGGCGCTGTTGCGGATCGTCCTCGGCCCGGCATTGGCCGGGCCGCCTCTCGTTCGCGGCGGTGCGCTCACGGCGCTGGTTGCTGCGGGTCTGGCCGCTTTCGCGCTTCTCGCGCTCGCCTTCGGGGTCGCCGATTGGCGCACTCTCCTGGGGCGGCTGCGCCGGCAACCGGCTTGACCGGCGCCGCGCTGCGGCGGTAACAGGCGCCGCCACCGTCATCTATATGAGATCAAATGAACCGTATTTTTTCCGGCATCCAGCCTACCGGCAATCTGCATCTCGGCAATTATCTCGGAGCCATTCGCAATTGGGTTGAGTTGCAGCACGAGTTCGATTGCATTTTCTGCATCGTCGACCTTCACGCGCTCACCCAGCCGCAGGATCCCGCCGAGCTGCGCGCTTCGACGCGCGAGGTAACGGCTGCCTACATCGCCGCCGGTATCGACCCGGAACGCTGCACGATCTTTAACCAGAGCATGGTTTCTGCTCACACTGGGCTGGCCTGGCTGCTCGGTTGCCTGACGCCGCTCGGCTGGCTGAACCGCATGACACAATTCAAGGAAAAAGCCGGGAAGCATCGCGACATGGCCGGCCTCGGGCTTTATGCCTACCCGGTACTGATGGCGGCCGACATTCTCGTCTACAAAGCGACCCACGTACCGGTCGGCGAAGACCAGAAGCAGCATCTGGAGCTCGCGCGCGACATCGCCGGTGCATTCAACCGCCGCTACGAACGCGACTTCTTCCCGTTGCCCGAACCGCAGATCTTCGGTGCGGCAACGCGAGTGATGAGCCTGCGCGACGGCACGAAGAAGATGTCGAAGTCGGACACCTCAGATTACTCGCGCATCAATATGACGGACGACGCCGATACGATAGCGCTGAAGATCCGCCGGGCGAAAACAGATCCCGAGCCCCTTCCCGATGATGTTGCCGACCTCGAAGGCAGGCCCGAGGCCGACAATCTGATTGGCATATACGCCGCGCTGTCGGGGCTCTCGCGCGAAGCTGCACTCGCCCGGTTTGCCGGCCGGAACTTCTCGGAATTCAAGGACGCAATGTCGGAGCTGGCGATCGACGTGCTAGGGAGGATCGGCGGAGAGATGGGCCGATTGATGGCGGACCTGGGATATATAGATAGGATCTTGCACCGCGGCGCCGAGCGCGCGAGGGCAATCGCCGACCCGGTCCTGCGTGAGGCTCAGGAGATCAGCGGTCTTTTGCGCCCTTGAAATTATCCCTCGCCAGCCGTATCCGGCGGGCGGGGCTCCATCGCCGCGAAGGGTTCACGCTTTTCCCGCTTTGAAGCAGGTTGTAAGTTGACGCTGCAAGCGCGCTGCGCGGGCAAGCAGCGCGCAACGACAGCACGTAGCCGGCGCTTCGAGCACCATGGACATCTACCTGCCGATCGCCGAGGTGTCGCTCGACATGTTTGTCCTGCTCGGCCTCGGCGCGGCGGTCGGATTTCTCTCCGGTGTGTTCGGTGTCGGCGGTGGCTTTCTACTGACGCCGCTGCTCATCTTTATCGGCGTACCGCCCACGGTAGCCGTCGCCTCCTCGGCCAACCAGCTGGTTGGCGCCTCGGTTTCCGGCGTGCTCGCCCATTGGCGGCGCGGCAATGTCGATTTCAAGATGGGATACGTTCTGCTGGTCGGCGGCCTGGCGGGCTCGGTTCTCGGGGTGTGGATCTTCACGCTGCTGAAACGCCTGGGTCAGATCGAGCTGACAATCTCGATCTGCTACGTGCTGCTGCTCGGGACGCTTGGAGCGCTGATGATGATCGAAAGCATCCGCGCGTTGTTTCGGCTGCATCGGCCCGGAGCCTCGCGGCGCCGACTCCATCAGCACACCTGGATGCATGGCCTACCGCTCAAGGCGCGCTTCCGGCGATCGAGGCTTTACATCAGCGCGCTGCTGCCGGTTGGAATTGGGTTTGTGATCGGCGTCTTCAGCGCAATCCTCGGCATCGGCGGAGGCTTCATCATGGTCCCGGCGATGATCTATATGCTGGGGATGCCGACCGCCGTGGTGCCGGGAACCTCGCTGCTACAGATCATCTTTGTCGCCGCCAACGTCACCGTGCTGCAAGCCTATACCAACCATACCGTCGATGCCGTGCTTGCCCTCGTCCTTCTCGTCGGCGGGGTCGTCGGCGCGCGGTTGGGCACCCGGTTCGGGACGCGTCTGCGCGGCGAGCAGTTGCGTTTCCTGTTGGCCCTGATGGTGCTCGCGGTCGCCGCGAAGCTGGCCTTCGACATGACGGTGCGCCCGGCCGACCTGTATTCGATCGCTTCGGGGAGAGAATGAAGCGAGGGGTAGGTTCCCTAGGCGTTCTTTTCGTCCTTTCGCTGTTGTGTTGGGGATCGGCGGCGCGGGCCGAGGGGCTCGTTGCGGACCTCACCAGTCACCTGATCGCGATCACGACCGGGTTTACCGGCGCCTCGGTGGTGCTGTTCGGCGCGATCGACGGCCCCGGGGATGTCATCGTTGCCGTGCGCGGCCCCGAGCGCGAGATGACGGTCCGCCGCAAGAGCCGCGTCGCCGGCATCTGGGTCAATACTCAGCAAGTGACGTTCGCGAATCTTCCAAGCTTCTACGCCGTTGCGGCGAGCCGGCCGATCGCCGACATTCTGTCGCCCGCGGCTGCGGCGTTCTATCGTCTCGGGATAGCCAATCTGAAGCTGGTAGCTGCAACCCCAGCGCCATCCGCTGTCGTTGACGCGTTCCGCACCGCGCTCGAACGCATCCAGCAAGAGGCGGGGCTGTTCGTGCAGCGGATGGGCAAAGTCGATTTCCTCGGCGAACGGTTGTTTCGCACAACGATTACATTTCCGTCAAACGTGCCGACGGGGACCTATCTCGTCGAGGTTTTTCTGGTCCGTGACAAGGATATCGTCAGCGGGCAAACGACCCCGCTCGTGGTCTCCAAGGTCGGGGTCGATGCGGCAGTGTTCGAATTCTCCACGCGTCAGCCCGGGTTCTACGGCGCGATTGCGGTGCTGACCGCCATAGTGGCAGGATGGCTTGCAAGTCTGCCGTTCAGAGGCGGCTGATCCTATCAGAATTGGGGGCCCGTCATAGGATCTATCGATGGTAGAGACCGGACAGCAGCGCGTTTTCCTTGTCGTGGTCGACGAGACGGAGGAGCTTCAGATCGCCGTCCATTATGCTGCACGACGCGCTGCTCACACGGGCGGACGCGTTGCATTGCTCTACGTGATCGAGCCCTCGGAGCTGCAGCATTGGCGCGCGATCGAGGATCTGGCGCGAGAAGAGCGTCGGGAGGAAGCGGAACAGCTGATGCGTCGGCTATGCGAAGAGATTTCGCCGATCGCCGGCTCGATGCCGATTGTCTATATCCGCGAGGGGGTGCGCAGCGACGAGTTGTTGGCGTTGATCAACGAGGAGCCGAGCATTTCGATCCTGGTGCTGGCCGCCGGCACCGGTCCCGAGGGACCGGGACCGCTGATCTCGTATCTGACCGGAAAGCCTGCGGCCCGGCTGCGCGTTCCGATCACGATCCTCCCTGGCGGCGCCACCATGGAACAGCTCGACTCGATCAGTTGAGAAGCGATGCCGGGCAGAGGCCAAGGGTTGATTTGGTGAGCCGGCGGTTGATTTGGTGAGCCGGCGCCCCATGCTAAAAGCCCATCTTTCGTCATTTTGCCATCGGAGCATGCAATGTTCATCCAGACCGAGCAAACGCCGAATCCGGCGACGCTGAAATTCCTGCCGGGTTGTCCGGTGATGACCTCGGGCACCGCCAATTTCACCAGCGAGGAGGCGGCTCTCATCTCGCCCCTCGCGGAACGGCTCTTCTCCTTGCCGGAAGTAACGGGAGTGTTCCTCGGTGCCGATTTCGTGACGGTTACGAAAATCGAGGAGGGGGATTGGTACCGGCTGAAGCCGGCGATTCTTGCCGTCATCATGGAGCACTTTACCGCCGGCAGGCCCGTTCTGCTCGGCGATCCAGCGGCGACCGCGGCGTCCGCCACAAGCGAAGAGGACGAAGGCGAAATCGTGGCTCAGATCAAAGAGCTGCTGGAGACCCGCGTACGCCCGGCCGTGGCGCAGGATGGTGGTGACATAATCTTTCATGATTTCGAGGACGGCGTCGTCTACCTGCATATGCAGGGTTCCTGCTCGGGATGCCCGAGCTCGACCGCGACTTTGAAGGCGGGCATTGAGAACATGCTTAGGCATTACATCCCGGAGGTGGTCGAGGTGCGCGCCATCTGAGGCCCTGAATCGTACTCTGTCAGAGGGCAGTTAGGCTGCGAGAAGGGGCATCGGATCGACAGCCATCAGCTTCTGCTGCGATGGCTTACACGGGCTTACCGCGCGTTGTCCTTGCTCTCGATTCGGCCGGTTCGGCCTGCTCGGTGGCCGTCGGTCTCGGCGAAATGGTGGTCGCCGAGGAGCGTATCGAGACGATGCACGGTCAAGCCGAAGCGATCCTGCCCTTGGTAGACAAGACAATGCGCGAAGCTGGACAAGTGCCGGCCGCGCTCGATCTTGTCGTGGTGACAGTCGGGCCGGGCAGTTTCACCGGGATTCGCGTCGGGCTCGCGGCGGCACGCGGAATAGCGCTGGCGACAGGCGCGCGGTTGCTCGGGGTGACCAGCTTTGACGCGGTGGCGGCGGCGGCCGCCCTGAGCGACTTCTCGGACACTCGCTTTTTGCTGATCGCTCTCGAAAGTCGCCGCGAAGACCTTTACGTCCAATTCTTCGACCCGCATGGTGATCCGATCCATAAGGCAGTGGCGATCATGCCAGTTATGCTTGGCGTGGCCGTGGCCGCGACCGTCGGCGCGAGACCGTTGCTGATTGCCGGCGACGCTGCGCCGCGTGCCTCCGCGGCGCTGGCGCAACGCCCGGACACCGCCGTCTTTGCGGATTCGGCCCCGGGCGCGGTTGGGACTTTACGAGCCGGACTTCGCCAGCTGCGGCTCGGCAAAGCGGCCGCTGTCCCGCGGCCGCTCTATCTTCGTCCGCCCGACGTCACACTACCCGATGAACCGCAAAGGCTGAGCCGCGCCAGAACATGAACTCGCGCATCGAGCCGGTCCCGCGCGGCGCTGCCGGCCCGATGTCCCTGCTTCACAGCGTGTGCTTTCCCGACCATCCGTGGGACGCCGGAGCGATCGAGCAGATAATGGGTATCCCGGGGTTCTTTGGATTAATTGGGTGGGCGAAAACCGACCCGGTCGGGTTCGCATTGGCTCTTGCACTTGGCGAGGAAGCCGAAATCGTGTCGCTCGGCGTGTTGCCGGACTATCGGCGCCGCCGAGTTGGTTCGTCTATTCTTGACGCGGTATGCGGCGAGGCCCGATTGCGGGGTGCCGAAGGCGTCGTGCTCGAAGTCGCATCGGACAATGGAGCGGCGCGCGCCCTATATGCCGGGCGCGGTTTTACTGTCGTCGGATATCGTCGGAATTACTACCGCCGAGCAGAACGATGGGCCGATGCGCTCAGGTTGAGGGTACAGCTGCCGACAGCCCCGCTGGCAACTTGAATTTGCTTACACCTGCCTTTCCTGTCGCCTTCTTGCGAATCATCACGGATGTTCTTGAAGGCATGCGAGTTTGAAGAAATCGATCATTGAACCGATTGCTTCGCTGCCGATTGTTAATTATATTCGAAAACAGACTTACCGCGGGATCATTATGATGAACAACTCGGATCAGGGCAACGATTTGCTGACGCTGACGACGGAGATCGTTGCCGCGCACGTTTCCAACAATACCGTCGCGGTTGGTGATCTGCCCCAGCTGATCAACCAAGTATATAATTCCCTGGCCAACATCGGCAGTGTCCCGGTGATGCCGGCAGAACGACCGCAGCCTGCCGTTCCGGTCAAGAAATCCGTCAACCCGGATTACATCGTCTGCCTGGAAGACGGCAAAAAGCTCAAAATGCTGAAGCGGCATCTCAAGACCGCTTACAACATGACGCCCGAGGCTTATCGTGAGCGGTGGGGATTGAGTGCCGACTACCCGATGGTGGCGCCCAACTACGCGCGGCAGCGCTCGCGCCTCGCCAAGGAAATCGGTCTGGGCACCCGCGCAAGGCGGTCTCGGGCCTGACTGCTACGCACCTTGCGGTATGCAATGCGATGCGCCTTCGGGCAAGTAGGCGGATTCGATGCTATCGGATATATTATCGGTCGATGAGCCTCGTGATCACGGAGACGCGATGACCTCACGGTTAGAGCAGCTCTGTCTCGACAAGGGTCTAAAGATGACCGAGCAGAGACGGGTGATTGCGCGGGTGCTATCGGAATCAGCCGATCATCCTGATGTCGAACAGGTGTACCGACGAGCAACCGCAATTGATTCGCGCATCAGCATTGCCACGGTTTACCGGACGGTCCGGCTGTTCGAGGAGGCAAGCATCATTGCCCGGCACGATTTCGGCGATGGCCGATCCCGCTACGAGGAAATGCCGAGCGCGCATCACGACCATCTCATCGATCTGCAGTCCGGTCGCGTGATCGAGTTTCGCAACGAGGAGATCGAGCGTTTGCAACAGATCGTCGCCGATCAACTCGGCTACGAATTGGTCGGACATCGCCTCGAGTTATATGCGGTTCCGCGGGGCGGCAAGCCGAGATCCGATACGGAATGACCGTTTCGCTGTCGCCTGAACGGCGTCCATTCGGGCCGACTTCGGCTAAGTTGCCGGGAACCGGCGGTTGCCTCAAAACCAGACAAAGCCGGTGACCGCCGGCAACATGGTCCAGCAGCAATCTATCCCCCCGATCGAGGCAGGACTGCCGGCCAAAGCAGCCGTAGCGCGATTGCATCGAACCGTCGTCGATATCCGGTCGGGCCCGCTGCAAGTACGGCTGGCGGAAACGAGCGCGGATATCGAGGCTGCACAGGCGCTCCGGTACCGTATCTTTTATGAGCGGCTCGGGGCCCAACCGCTTCCGGAAATGGCCTGCCGACAGCGCGATGTCGACCAATTTGACAACAATTGCGATCACCTCCTCGTTCTCGACCACAGCCTCGGCACCGGCAGCGTCGTCGGAACCTACCGGCTGATTGGCGGGATACGGCAGCCCGGCTAGGTGGCTTCTATTCGGCCAAGGAATTCGACATTTCTGCTGTCGTGCTCCATCCCGGAGAGATTCTCGAATTGGGCCGCTCGTGCGTCGATCCCGCTTATCGGAATCGGTCGGCGATGCAGCTACTGTGGAGTGGCATTGCCGCTTATGTCTTTTATTACGACGTAGTCCTGATGTTCGGCTGTGCCAGCCTGCCGGGTACCAATCCCGATGCTCTTGCCATGCCGCTTTCCTTTCTGCATCGACATCATCTCGCACCCGCTACGCTGCGTCCGCGGGCTCTCGCCGATCGCTACGTCGAGATGTGCCGGCTCAGATCTTGCGCCATCGATGCGGCTCGGGCAATGGCGGCCCTGCCTCCGTTGATCAAGGGATACCTGCGACTGGGCGGCTTTGTCGGCGATGGTGCCGTCGTCGACGAACAGTTCAACACCACCGACGTCTGCGTCGTCGTCAAGACCGATCTCGTGACCGAGAAGTACTCTCGCCACTACGAACGGCAGTCCAAAGAGATATGGACCGCTTGAGGACATGGGTTCGCCGACGCTGAGGCTTGCTCGCCTCGCGCTCTATTGCGCTTGGACTGCCGGCCTGATGCCGGTTCAGTTGGTCGGTTTGGCCCTGCGTTGCCATTGGACGAGCACTCTGCCGGTCTTCTATCACCGCTGGTGCTGTTGGATCCTTGGATTTCAAATTCGAATGATCGGCACCCCGACCAGCGAACGCCCTGTTCTATATGCGGCCAATCACATCTCCTACACCGATATTGCGGTCCTCGGCTCCCTAATCCCCGGCTCCTTCATCGCCAAATCCGAAGTGGCTCGATGGCCATTCTTCGGTTGGCTCGCCAAGTTGCAGCGCAGTGTTTTTGTCGACCGCCGAGTGCGCAGCACCGCCACCCAGCGGGACTCGATTGGCAAGAGGCTGGCTGCCGGCGATGCGCTGATCCTGTTTCCGGAAGGCACCAGCGGAGACGGCAATCGCGTGCTTCCGTTCAAGAGCGCATTGTTCGGCGCCGCGCGGCAGAGGGAGGGCGTCTCCCCAATCCTCGTTCAGCCGGTCTCCCTCGCCTATACGCGCCTCGATGGAATACCGATCGGGCGGCTCTATCGGCCATTCTTCGCATGGTACGGCGCGGTCGACCTGGTGCCCCACCTATGGCACATGGTGGCTCTCGGGACCGTTGAGGTCGTGGTCGAATTCCATCCACCGACCTTTTTCAGTGTTTGCGGATCACGAAAGGCGCTGGCGGAATATTGTCATGCGCGGATCGCCGGAGGCGCCGCCGGGGCCCTTTACGATCGACCGCAGCCGATGCCGGGACCGCCGAACCCCACTCCCCACTCCTCATTTCAGGAGAAGCTCCCGGGAGCGATCCCCGAGGCGGTGGTCGGGTGATGCAAACCGAAATTACCACGAGGACGGCAGCGAACGTGGCAAAGCGCGTGTACATCAAGACTTACGGGTGCCAGATGAACGTCTACGACTTGGCGCGCATGGCCGAGCTTCTGGCGCCGCTCGGTTTTATTGTGGCGCAGACGGCAAAGGATGCGGATCTGGTGATCCTCAACACTTGCCACATCCGAGAAAAGGCGGCTGAAAAGGTATATTCGGAGCTTGGTAAAATTCGTCGTTTGAAAGTGGCGAAAGCCGAGCGCGGCGGCCGGATGATCGTGGCTGTGGCCGGCTGCGTGGCGCAAGCCGAGGGTGCCGAAATGATGCGGCGCGCGTCCTGCGTCGATCTTATCTTCGGGCCGCAGAGCTATCATCGGCTGCGCGAATTGATCGCCCGCGTCCTGCTCGCCAACGGCGAAGACGTAATCGATACGAGCTTTCCCGCGGAACCGAAGTTCGATTTCCTGCCCGAGTTCGCTAGCCCACCGGGCGTCGCCGCTTTTCTCACTGTGCAGGAGGGCTGCGATAAATTTTGCAGTTTTTGCGTCGTCCCTTATACCCGCGGCGCCGAATACTCTCGTCCGGTGACGCAGGTGGTGGCCGAGGCTCGCCGTTTGGTGCGCGGCGGAGCGCGCGAGATCACCGTGCTCGGGCAAAACGTCAATGCCTACCACGGCGAAGGTCCGGACGGCCGAGAATGGCGGCTGGGTGAGCTGATACGACGGTTGGCGGAGCTGCCGGGTCTCGACCGGATCCGGTATACGACCTCGCACCCGCGGGACGTCGATGATGAGCTGATCACCGCCCACCGCGATGTGCCGAAGCTGATGCCGTTCCTGCACCTTCCGGTGCAGAGCGGCTCGGACCGTATTCTTGCCTCAATGAACCGGCGCCATACCGTCGCCGAATATCGGCGCATTGTCGAACGGCTGCGCTCCGCGCGCAACGATCTTGCCCTTTCAACGGATCTCATCGTCGGGCATCCGGGCGAGAGCGATGCAGATCACCGCGCCACACTCGACCTCGTCGCCCAGGTGCGCTTTGCTCAGGCGTTCTCATTCAAATACTCGCCACGGCCGGGCACGCCCGCGGCTTCGGCCGCATGCCAAGTTCCCGAGGACGTGAAGTCGCAGCGGCTCGGCGAGTTGCAGCGGCTGTTGGCCCGCCAGCAACGCGACTTCAACGCGGCATGCATCGGCCGCACTCTCCCAGTACTTTTGGAAAAGCCCGGTCGACACGAGGGACAGCTCGCTGGGCGCAGCCCCTATCTGCAGAACGTGCATGTCGCGGCGGCAGCGGAACGGATTGGCGAGATCGTTCCGGCACTGATCACGGCGGCGAGCGCCAACAGTCTGTCGGGCTCGCTGGCAGAGGTGGTTTCGGCATGACCGAGCTGTCGCCCGTCACCGGCGAGCTTGCCGAGGGGCGCGCCCATCTTGAGTTCGACGACAACTTGCTCCTGCCTTTGCTCTATGGCGAGCGCGATCAGCACCTCGATCGCATCGAGAGGCAGCTCGGTGTTTCGGTTGTCACGCGCGGCAACCGTCTCGCGATTTCAGGCTCGGCCTCGGCCACCGAAGCAGCCCATCTCGCCCTATCTCAACTGTATGAGCGTCTGAAGCGGGGACAGGAGGTGGATTTGCCTGCAGTAGAGGCGGCTATCCGGTTGGCAGAGGCCGAGCTTGGCGACAAGAGCCTCGACCTTTGGCGGGAAGACGCGGCGTTCCGCACCCGCAAGCGGCGCATCACGGCGCGCTCGCCCGGCCAGGCGGCCTACATCAAGGCGATGCGCGACAATGAGCTGGTGTTCGGTTTGGGACCCGCCGGCACCGGCAAGACTTATCTCGCGGTTGCTGCGGCAGTCGATCTGCTGATGACCGGCCGCGTCGAGCGGATTATCCTTTCGCGCCCCGCCGTCGAGGCCGGCGAACGGCTGGGTTTCTTGCCGGGCGACTTGCGCGACAAGGTCGACCCCTATTTGCGGCCGATATTCGACGCGCTTAATGATATGCTGCCGGCGGATCAACTGGCGAGGCGCCTCGGCACCGGCGAGATCGAGGTGGCGCCGATCGCCTTTATGCGGGGGCGAACGTTGTCGCATGCCTTTGTCATTCTCGACGAGGCGCAAAACACTTCGCCAGTGCAAATAAAGATGTTCCTGACACGGCTCGGGGAGGGGTCGCGGATGGTTGTGACCGGCGATCCAACACAAGTGGATTTGCCGGTGGGGGCGCGCTCGGGTCTGGCCGAGGCGCTCGAGACCCTGAGCGGTGTTGACGGGATCGGCACGGTGCGGCTGACCGATCGGGATGTGGTGCGGCACGAACTCGTCGCCCGCATCGTCCGCGCCTACGAGGCGCGCGACAACGGCATGAGGCTGGGCAAGTCCTGATGAACCCAGCCTGCACGATCGAAGTTGCATTGCCCTGCGCCGGCTGGACCGGACTATGTCCCACCGCCGAAAGTCTCGCGCGGGGCGCCGCCGAACTTGCTCTGGCGCGCGCCACGAGGGAGTTGGGGCTGATGTGGCAGGGCACCGTCGAGTTCGGCATCACCCTCTCCGACGCTGCCGGCCAACGGCAACTCAACCGCGACTATCGCGGCCAGGATGAGCCGACCAATGTTCTGGCCTTTCCGGTCTGGGAAGCAGGAACCCGGCTCCCTCCGGCCGCGCCGGTTCTGCTCGGCGACGTCGTGCTCGCCTTGGAAACCGTGGCGCAGGAAGCAGCTGAGCAGGAGAAGCCGATTGGGGACCATCTCGTCCATCTTACCGTGCATGGCGTGCTTCATCTCCTCGGCTACGATCACCTGACGCAGGCCGAAGCGGCGACCATGGAGTCGCTCGAGAGGTCGATTTTGGCGGAGCTGGGCGTTCCGGATCCTTATCGCGACACGATGTCGTCAATCGAACCTGAGGCGGTTCAGCCATGAGCGCTTCCGAGCCCCCAGGTAGTAGCGGCCAAACCTGGCACGATCGGTCCTTTTCGCGTCTGCGCAACTTTCTCCGCCTGATCCGCCGACCGCGCAACGGCGAGAACCTCCGCGAAACCATCGACGAGATGATCGAGGAGCCGGCCGCGGACCGCGCCCATTCTCTAAGCGGCCACGAGCGGCTGCTGATCGGCAATGTCCTCAAAATCCACGACCAGACGGCTGCCGACGTGATGGTGCCGCGCGTCGATATCGTGGCGCTCGATGCCGAGACGCCGTTCCCCGAAGTCGTCAGATGCATGGTCGAGCAGGGTCATTCGCGGGTTCCGGTGTATCGCGAGACCCTCGATGACGTGATCGGCTTCGTGCACGTAAAAGATGTGCTCGGCCCGGTCGCCGAGCGCCGTGAGACGAAGTTGGCGCCGCTGCTGCGCAAGGTGCTGTTCGTCGCTCCGTCGGCGCCGATCCTCGATCTCCTCGTCCAGATGCGCCAGGCGCGAACCCATATCGCAGTAGTGGTCGATGAGTTCGGCGGGATCGACGGGCTGGTCACGATCGAAGACCTGATCGAGGAAATTGTCGGTGAGATCGAGGACGAGCACGATGTAGCCGGCGGCCCCAGCCTCGTCGAGCGCAGCGATGGAAGCTTGATAGCTGATGCCCGCACACCGATAGAAATGCTCGAGGAGCACGAAGGCGCTCGGTTGCGCCCGGACGGAGACCAGGAAGAGGTGGACACCCTGGGCGGACTGGTCTCCAGCCTTGCCGGACGTGTGCCGAAGCGCGGCGAGGTCATCGCTCATCCGTTGGGCATCGAATTCGAAGTGCTCGATGCCGATCCGCGTAGGATCAAACGCCTGCGGGTGCGCAGACCTCCGGCGCCTACGGCAAGCGGCGACGCAGCCGGTGCCTGAAGCATCAGTGTTGCGGATCCGGCCCGGCTCCCGGATCGAGACCCCCCTCTGCCATCTGGCCCGCCGCCTCGCCGTCCTTTCCGGTTGGCGCCGTTACGGGCTCGCCTTTTTGCTCGGTGTATGCGCCACCGCAACGTTGCCGCCGATCGATTTGACGCCGCTGTTGCTGGTGGCCTTTACGCGGCCTTTTGTGGCTTGACGACGGGAGCGCCGGCCTGTGGGCCTCCTTTCGCTTGGGTTACGCCTTTGGTTTCGGTTTCTTCATCAGCGGCCTCTATTGGATCGCTGCCGCGCTGTTTGTCGATATCGCCAGCTTCTGGTGGCTGGTGCCGGTCGTCGCTGCCGGGCTCCCAGCGGCGTTCGCGCTTTATATCGGGGCGGCATTGCTCGCCGCCAATCTCGCGGTCAGGCATCTGCGGTTGCCGGGCACGGCCCGCATCTTCGCCTTTGCCATTGCCTGGACCGCAGCCGAATGGGTGCGCGGGCACGCCTTCACCGGGCTTCCCTGGAACCTGATCGGCTATGCCTGGTCGGGCGGATTTCCCGGGGCAATTCTGATGCTGCAGAGCGTCGCGGTGTTCGGCATTTACGGGTTGAGTTTCCTGACGGTGCTCGCCGCCTCGCTCCCTGCCCTTCTCGGGACAATTTCGCTGAACCCGCTTTCGCGCGTCCGGCGCTTCGCCCCGGTAATCGTAGCGAGTCTATTGGTCTTTGTACCGAGCCTGCTGGGCGCGCTCCGACTGGCGAGCACACCGACTGTCGAAACCGGATATCTTCTTGCGCATCGTCCAGCCGTCGATCCCGCAGACGATGAAATGGGAGCCGTCCGCCGCCCAACGTAATTTCCGCCTCCTCATCGATCTCAGCAGCGCACCGGGGGCCCGGAAGCTTGCCGCGGTTTTATGGCCGGAGGCGGCTACTCCATTTCTGCTCGGGCGCGATGCTTATCATCGTCGCGAGATCGCCGCCGTCGCCTCTGGTCGGGGTTACGTCATTACCGGCGCGGTGCGGACAAACCCTCCGCCGGGCCCGGTTGTGCAGGTCTGGAACAGCATGGCGGCGGTGGACGGCAATGGTGAGATCGTCGCCCGCTACGACAAAGCACATCTGGTTCCGTTCGGTGAGTACATGCCGCTGCGCGGGGTCCTACCTTTGCAAAAGATTACGCCCGGAAGCCTCGATTACACTGCCGGCCCTGGGCCAAAAACGATCGAGCTGCCGGGGCTTCCCCCCTTCGCCCCGCTGATCTGTTACGAGGTCATATTTCCCGGCTCCATTGTCGACGAGCACGACCGCCCGGCGTGGATGCTGAATGTCACGAACGACGCCTGGTACGGACGTACCTCCGGTCCCTATCAGCACTTTGCGATCGCCCGGACCCGCGCCGTAGAAGAAGGATTGCCGCTGGTACGGGTTGCGAACAACGGCGTGAGCGGGATTGTCGACGAGGTGGGCCGGGTTGTCGCGCGGATCGACCTGAACACCGTCGGCTACGCCGATCTCCCATTGCCCGCGGACACATCGGCGCCAACGCCCTACGCGCGAGCCGGCGATTGGACGTTGCTCGCGCTGCTGTGCCTCGGCCTTCTTCCGGTCGCATTTCGGCTGGGCTGACGGATTTCCCGAATGCAACTTTTAGTCTCCTGTTAATACTCCTTGTTGACCGCCATCGATCGCGTGCCTTATCAATCACTCCCGCTTCCTGCGCTGATGCTCCACCGATGGCTATGCAACCACAGGCCCGGCGCCCGGGTCGCCGAAAAGGCGACAAGCCGAACCCGATCGATATCCATGTTGGCTCCCGCGTTCGGCTCCGCCGTAACATGCTCGGCCTCAGCCAAGAAAAGCTTGGAGAGGCGATCGGACTGACCTTTCAACAGGTCCAGAAATACGAGCGAGGCGCCAATCGGATCGGCGCCAGCCGGTTGCATGATCTTAGCCGCGTGCTGGACGTTCCGGTCTCATTCTTCTTCGACGACATGGACCCGGTGCGCGCGCCGGCGATCCCGGCAGGGTTTGCCGAGCCCGCGGCCGAAGCATTCGACTCCGATCCGCTGCGCCGGCGTGAGACGGTCGAGCTGGTCAGCGCCTACTACCGGATCGACGATCCGGCTCTGCGCCGCCGCCTGTTCGACCTCGCAAGGGCTTTGGCCGGCGGAGCCTAACGAGTTTCGGGAAATTAACGCTTCTGCTCGGCCCGCCGGGCCGAGCAGAAAATCGGGCTTGACGCCCAACAAGCAAGATTGCATCAACGCCGAAGTACTACCTTCCGTTTTTTTGACGCTTTTGGGAAAGGCAAGTCCTTTGGCCAACCGGGATTACGTATTCACCAGCGAATCTGTGTCGGAGGGGCATCCCGACAAAATTTGCGACCGCATCTCCGACGCGATCGTCGATACCTATCTTGGCGGCCGAGCCGGAGGCTCGCTGCGGCGTCGAGACGCTGGTCACGACCAATCGCGTGGTGCTCGCCGGAGAAATTCGCGGTCCGGCGGCGATTACCAGCGAAAAGCTGATCGAGGTGGCGCGCGATGCAATACGCGAGATCGGCTACGAGCAGGAGAACTTTCATTGGCGATCGGCGGCGATCAAATGCCTGATCCACGGTCAGTCGTCGGACATCGCGCTAGGGCGTCGACGCATCGGGCAACAAAGACGAGGGCGCCGGCGACCAGGGCATGATGTTCGGCTATGCCTGCCGCGAGACGCCGGAATTTATGCCGGCGCCGATCTTTTACGCGCATGCCATCCTGCACTCCCTGTCCGAGGCGCGGCATGCCGGGAAAACGCCGCTGTTGGGCCCCGATGCGAAAAGCCAGGTCACCCTGCAATATGTCGACGGCAAGCCGGTACGGGCGGCCAAGATCGTCGTATCGATCCAGCATTCCGACCGGATCGACACAGACGAAGTGCGCGAGATCGTCCGCCCCTATGTCGTTGCAACCCTGCCCGAAGGCTGGATGTGCGAGGAAGAGCATTTTCTGCGTCAATCCGACCGGCCGCTTTGTGATCGGCGGCCCCGACGGCGATGCCGGGGTTACCGGCCGTAAGATCATCGTCGACACCTATGGGGGCGCCGCGCCGCACGGCGGCGGCGCGTTCTCCGGCAAGGACCCGACCAAGGTCGACCGCTCGGCCGCCTATGCCGCACGCTATCTCGCCAAGAACGTCGTCGCCGCCGGGCTTGCCGAGCGCTGCACGATCCAGATCGCCTATGCGATCGGCGTCGCCAAGCCGCTGTCGTTCTATGTCGATACCGCGGGAACCGCGGACGAGCAAAGACTTGCCGCTGTCCTGCAGGAACTGATGGATCTGTCGCCGCGCGGCATCCGTACGCATCTCGATCTCAACAGGCCGATTTACCGCCGCACCGCCGCCTACGGCCATTTCGGCCGCCGGCCCGACCCCGATGGCGGTTTTTCCTGGGAGAGGCTCGATCTGGTGGACGAGCTGCGGCGCGCCTTCTGAGGAACCTGGTTCCGAGCCGGAGCCGCGCCATCAGGTCTTCGGCCGCCGTCGCGGGCGGGCTCTGCGTGCCGGACAAAAGGTTCTCATCAGCGAATTGCTGCCGCGGCTGGCGATAAACCTCCCGGCGACGGGTCACCTCGATACGAATGCCCTTTTCGGTAACGCACGTCCCGCGATTTGGCTCGAGATCGGTTTCGGCGGTGGCGAGCATCTCGCGCAACTGGCCGAGCAGCATCCGCAAGCCGGGTTTATCGGCTGCGAAGTATTCGAGAACGGGATAGTCAAGCTGCTTGCCCGGATCGAGCGGCGGCGGCTCGAAAATATTCGGATCTTTGCCGATGATGCGCGATTTGTCATGGCGGCGCTGCCGCCGGCCTCGATCGGCCGCGTATTCATCCTGTTTCCGGATCCCTGGCCAAAACGCGGCAGCACAAGCGCCGGATCGTGTCGCGCGCGACCCTCGACAGCCTGGCTGAAATCATGGCTGACGGTGCCGAATTGCGCGTGGCGACCGATGACGGTGACTATCTCTGCTGGATTCTCGAACGCGCTACCGCTCACCCCGCCTTCGAATGGCTAGCCCGCCGTCCCGCCGACTGGCGCGAGCGCCCGCCCGATTGGCCGCCGACCCGCTATGAGGAGAAGGCGCAGGCCGCCGGCCGGTCCCCCGCCTTTCTCCGAATAAAACGCCAGCCACGGGCGGCTTTTGGCTACAATCGACGATTGAGGGGTCTATGACGCCTCGCTGCACCTGCAGCGAGCCTCCAGCGGGACCCTCTTTCAACGGTTGAATGGCGCTGCAACAAGGTCTTACACCCGCCGCGGTTCCCGACTATCTCCGGTACCACTCTTTTGTGGCTAATTAGACGTGGCCCTGGCCGGGTGCCGCCTACCCTGATCCCGCCAACACATGGGCGTAGTTCCGGACTTTCTGGAGAGAGCGGTTTCATTCATTGGTTCGTGATCCTTCCGTGGTTCGTGATCCTTCCGTCGTCCACGCTTTTCGGGGGGGACGACGACGCTGGAGGTCCAAACGAGCCGCGCGGATCTTTGCAAAACTCTTGCAGGGTTAGACCGCTTCACTATATGGTGGGGGATCCATAGGGTCCGCCTTGCGGATCGTGTCGCGGGTGGGCCGATGGCCCACTTTTTGTTTTGGCCGGCGGGCTTTGGGGATAGCACCGCCCGGCTGTCGCTATTCCGGCGGGGATTGCGGGTTAGGAGGGGTCGGGGTTCTTGGTGGAAACCAACCGTATCGCGCAAACGATCGAACCGTCGCTTGAGGCGATGGGCTATCGGCTCGTTCGGGTGGTCATCACCAGCGGCCGCCGACCGACGCTTCAGGTCATGGCCGAGCGGCGTGATGACCAGCCGATGACGGTCGAGGACTGCGCGCAAATCAGCCACTCGGTCTCCGCCCTTCTCGACGTCGCCGATCCGATCGCCGGCGCCTACATGCTCGAAGATCAGCTCGCCGGGGATCGATCGCCCGCTGGTTCGCCCAGAGGACTACGATCGGTTCAGCGGGTTCGAGGCGCGGATCGAGCTCGCCCAGCCGATCGAGGGACGCAAGCGCTTCCGCGGCCGGCTGCTCGGAACGGTGGCCGAGAGCGTGCGTCTGGCCACCGAAACGGGCGAGGTGAGATTGCCGCTCGCCGAGGTGGCGCGAGCAAAACTCGTCCTCACCGATGACCTGATCGCTGCCACGCCGCGGTCCCAAACCCACTGACCTACAGAATTCGAGAACACGATGGACAGCACCGTCACCTATGCCCGCCCGGAACTGCTGCAAGTCGCCGATACCGTCGCCCGCGACAAGGGGATCGACCGCGACGAAGTCTTGGAGGCGATGGAGCAGGCGATCCAGAAGGCGGGCCGCTCCAAATACGGCCAGGAATACGATATCCGCGCCGAGATCGACCGCAGCAACGGGGAGATCCGGCTGCTGCGGTTTCGCGAGGTGGCCGATGTCATCGAAAACGAGGCCACGCAGATCCCACTGGCGGATGCTCAGCGGCTGAACCCCGAGGCCGAGATCGGCGACTTCATTACCGACCCGCTGCCGCCGATCGATTTTGGCCGCATCGCCGCGCAGACCGCGAAACAGGTGATTGTCCAAAGGGTCCGCGACGCCGAGCGGCAGCGGCAATTCCTCGAATTCAAGGACCGCGTCGGCGAGATCGTCAACGGGCTCGTCAAGCGGGTCGAGTTCGGCAATGTGGTCGTTGATCTCGGGCGGGCAGAGGCGATGCTGCGGCGCGACGAACTGCTGCCTCGCGAGAGCTTCCGCCAGGGCGAGCGGGTGCGCTCCTTTGTTTACGATGTCCGCCAGGAGCCGCGCGGCCCGCAGATTTTTCTGTCGCGCACCCACCCGCAATTCATGGCAAAGCTGTTTGCTCAGGAAGTGCCGGAAATTTACGACGGAATAATCGAGATCAAGGCGGTGGCGCGCGATCCCGGCAGCCGCGCCAAGATTGCGGTCATCTCGCGCGACAGCGGCATCGATCCGGTTGGCGCCTGCGTCGGGATGCGCGGCAGCCGGGTTCAGGCTGTCGTCGGCGAGTTGCAAGGCGAAAAGATCGACATCATCCCCTGGTCGTCCGATCCGGCGACGTTCGTGGTCAATGCGCTCGCTCCGGCCGAGGTCGCCAAAGTGGTGATGGATGAGGAGCAGCGCCGCGTCGAAGTCGTGGTGCCCGACGATCAGCTGAGCCTGGCTATCGGAAGGCGCGGACAGAATGTCCGCCTCGGCTCGCAGCTCACCGGATGGGACATCGACATCCTGACCGAGGCCGAGGAGTCCGAGCGGCGGACGGAGGAGTTCCGCAGCCGCAGCCAGATGTTCATCGATGCCCTCGACATCGATGATGTGATCGCCCATCTGCTGGTTACCGAAGGGTTTACCTCGCTCGAAGAAGTGGCCTACGTGGTGTTGGATGACCTTGCAGACATCGAAGGGTTCGACGCCGATGTGGCCGCGGAACTGCAAGAGCGCGCCCGCATATCTCTTGAACGCCGCGACCGGGAGTACGAGGCGCGGCGCCGTGAGCTCGGGGTCAGCGACGAGCTCACCGAATTCGAGAAACTGACCCCGGGCATGCTCGTCGCTCTCGGTGAAAACGGGGTAAAGACCCTTGATGATTTCGCCGACCTCGCCAGCGACGAACTCGTCGAGCTGCTCGAAAAATCCGACAAGGCCAGCGCCAAGCTCGATCTCGACATGGCAAACGACTTGATCATGCGGGCTAGGGCGCACTGGTACGCGGATGAGCCGACGCCTGTCGAAGCAGGCGCGCAGGAGTAGACGCGACGGGTAGTATCGAAAACGCCGCGGTCATCCAAGGCGATGCGGGGCTCGCCAAGGCCGGCCCGCACCGTCGCTGCATCGCAACGGGTGAAATCGCCGACCGTGCGCGGCTGTTGCGCTTTGTCGTGGGACCGGGCGGAGAGATCGTACCCGACGTAGGTTCCAATCTGCCGGGCAGAGGTTTATGGTTGACGCCGCGCCGCGATATACTCGAGCGGGCGATCGCTAAGAGGCTTTTTGCGCGCGCTGCGCGCCGGCCTGTCACCTTACCGCTAGGGCTTTCAGATAATGTCGAAGCACTGCTTGCACAGCGCTGCTGCGATGCGATCGGGCTCGCCCGCCGCGCCGGTCTCGCCGTTGCCGGTTTCGAGAAGGTTGGCGAGGCCGTCCGCGCCGCAAAGGCTGGGTTGCTGCTGGCAGCGCTGGACGGAGCCGAGGGCGGCCGCAGCAAAATTCGTGCGCTCGGGCGTAACCTGCCGCTTGCAGCCGTGCTGACGGCGGTAGAGATGGGCGGGGTATTCGGGCGCGATCATGTGGTACACGTGGCGCTCGGTGGTGGCCGGCTGAGCCGCCGGTTGCTCGCCGATGCGGAAAAGATCGCCGGCTTTCGCGTGGGGGCGCTAGTCGATCGAGGGGCGGAACCCGCCGCATCGCGGCGGGTGCAGTACGATGGCGGTATTGGAACGAGATGAGCGACGCGAACGAGCAAGAGCAGAATACGACGGAACCAGAGCAGAAGCGGCCGCTGACGCTCGGCCGCAGCGGTGGCAGGCTGGAGCTTCGCAAGCCCGCCGAGACGGCGCAGGTGCGCCAGAGCTTCTCGCATGGACGCTCGAAGACCGTCACCGTCGAGGTGCGCAAAAAGCGCGCGATCAGCCCGGGGTTGCCCGAGGTCGGCCGGACCGAGGCGTCGCCGACGGTCGCGCGCGAGCAGTTGGCGCCGAGGCCCGCAACCACAGAGCCGGCGCGCCGCCCGGTCGTAATTGCCCGCTCGCTGACTGCGGAGGAACGGGCGGGACGCACCCGCGCCGTGCAGGATGCCCGCAAGGCGGACGAGGATGCGCGCCGACTGGCCGCACTCGCCGAAGCGGATCGACGGCGACAGGAGGAAGAACGCGCCGTACATGAGGCGCGCCAGCGGGCCGAGCAAGAAGCGCGCAGAAGGGTGGAAGAGGAAGAGGCGCGCCGCCGCGCCGAAGAGGAGGCTCGCAAGCGGTCGGAAGACGAGGCGCAGCGGCGCAAAGAGGAAGACTCGCGGCGTGAGGTGGCCGAGCGAGCCGGCAAGGCAGCAGCCGCGAAGGTGGCGGCCCTGGCTGCGGCGGGCAAGGTCGCTGTTCCGGCCGAGGAGGAAGAAGAGGCGGCAACGGCGCGGCGCGGCGCCCGTCCGGAGGTCAAGAAGCCCGTCGCGCCGGTCCGTCGCGAAGACGCCCGCCGCCGTACCGGGAAAATGACGGTCACGCGCGCGCTCGCCGGCGACGAAGGAGAGCGAATGCGCAGCCTGGCGTCGGTGCGCCGGGCAAGAGAACGCGAGCGCCTACGGCTGCATCACGGTGAGCAGGAACAGATCAAGGTCGTGCGCGAAGTCGTCATCCCGGAGACGATCACCGTCCAGGAATTGGCGAACCGCATGGCCGAGCGCGCCGCCGATGTGATCAAGGCACTGATGCGAATGGGCGTGATGGCGACGATCAACCAGGTCATCGACGCCGATACCGCCGAGCTGATCGTCACCGAGTTCGGGCACCGTCTGCGGCGCGTGTCGGAGGCCGATGTCGAGATCGGCCTGCGTGGCGAGGAGGACGAGCTCGAAGCGCTCGAGCCGCGCGCGCCCGTGGTCACCGTGATGGGTCATGTCGATCACGGCAAAACCTCGCTGCTCGACGCGTTGCGCGAGACCGACGTCGCGGGCGGCGAAGCCGGCGGCATCACGCAGCACATCGGCGCCTATCGAGTGAGCCTTCGGAGCGGCAGGCAGATCACTTTCATCGACACGCCCGGTCACCAAGCGTTTACCGCAATGCGCGCGCGCGGCGCCAACGTGACCGATATCGTAGTGCTCGTCGTGGCCGCCGATGACGGCATCATGGAGCAAACCGTCGAAGCAATCCGTCATGCCAGGGCGGCCCGGGTGCCGATCATCGTCGCCATCAACAAGATGGACAAGCCGGACGCGAGGCCCGAACGCGTGCGGCAGGAGATGCTGCAGCATGAGCTGGTCGTCGAGCAGCTCGGCGGCGAGGTGCTCGATGTGGAGGTCTCGGCACTCAAAAAGACCAACCTCGACAAGCTCGAGGAGGCAATTCTGCTGCAATCCGAACTCCTCGATCTCAGGGCCAACCCGAACCGCTCCGCCGAGGGGGTCGTGCTCGAGGCAAAACTCGAGCGCGGGCGCGGCGCGGTTGCGACCGTGCTGATCCAGCGCGGTACGCTGCGAGTCGGTGACATCTTTGTCGCAGGCAGCGAATGGGGGCGGGTCCGTGCGCTGCTTGACGATCGTGGGCAAAACCTACTCGAGGCGGGCCCCTCGACCCCGGTCGAGGTGCTGGGGCTCAATGGGACACCCCTCGCGGGCGACGATTTCGTAGTTGCGGAGAACGAGAGCCGCGCGCGCGACATAGCCGACTTCCGGCAACGCCGCCGGCGCGACGCGACCGCGGCATCAGGCGGGCGCGGAACCCTCGAGCAGATGTTCTCGCAGATCGCGAGCGGTGTGGCGAAAGAATTGCCGGTCGTGGTTAAATCGGATGTCCAGGGTTCGCTCGAGGCGATCGTCGGCTCGCTCGAAAAAATCTCGACGAGCGAGGTCTCGATGCGCGTGCTGCACTCGGCTGTCGGCGGCATCAATGAAAGCGACGTGATCCTCGCCAAAGCCTCGAATGCGGTGATCATCGGGTTCAATGTCCGCGCGAACCCGCAAGCCCGCGAGCTGGCGCGGCGCGATGGTGTCGAGATTCGGTATTACTCGATCATCTACGATCTGATCGACGACATGCGCAAGGCGCTGTCCGGATTGCTCGCTCCGACATTGCGCGAGCGGCTGCTCGGCAATGCCTCGATCCGCGAGGTGTTCAACATCACCAGGGTCGGAAAAGTCGCCGGCTGCATGGTTACGGAAGGCAGCGTCCGACGCGGTGCCAGGGTCCGCCTGCTGCGCGACAACGTCGTCATTCACGAAGGCTCGCTAAAGACCCTGAAGCGTTTCAAGGAAGAAGTCCGCGAGGTCAATCAGGGTTACGAGTGCGGCATGGCCTTCGAGAATTATCACGATATCCAAACCGGGGACGTTATCGAGTGCTTTGAAGTAGAGGAAGTGGCGCGTGCCTTGTAGCGCCTGCCGGCTCCCCGGCAGCGCCTATCACGCGTGATGCATTAGAGTTGTATAGGACGAAGAAGCGGCGCGGCCGGCAGCATTTGCCTCTCGGCGCCGAGGTCGAGGGTCAAACGAGCCAACGCCAGCTGCGCGTCGGGGAAGAGCTACGGCATGCGCTGGCGAGAGTTCTGCGCGAAGGCGAATGCCGCGACCCAACCTTAGAGAACGCGAGCATAACCGTCACCGAAGTCAGGATAAGCCCCGATCTGCGCAACGCGACCGCATTCGTCATCCCGCTCGCCGGAACGAACGCAGTCGAGGTGGTCGCCGGCCTCAAGCGGAGCGCCACCTTCCTAAAAGGACTCGTCGCGCGGGAAGTTCGGCTACGCAATACACCGAACCTCGCCTTCGCGCTCGACAATTCCTTTGATCGGGCCGACCGCATCTCCGCTTTGTTGACGCGGCCCGAAGTGGCGCGTGACCTCGATCCGCGGGCCGCCGGGTCCGAGGACGCAGACAATGACGAGTAGTTGCGGGGTCAATGGCTGGCTCGTCATCGACAAGCCACTCGGTCTGACCTCGAACCGGGTCGTCGAGGTGGTTCGCCGCCGCACCGGGCGAAAGGTTGGACACGCGGGAACGCTCGACCCGTTCGCGACCGGCGTACTGCCGATCGCCATCGGCGAGGCGACAAAAACCACCAGCTACGCAATGACCGGCCGCAAGCGCTACCGCTTTCGCATTCGCTGGGGTATCGGCCGGGCAACCGACGACCGTGAGGGCGAGGTCACGGGCAAATCCCCGACAAGGCCGAGCCGTGACGCGATCGAGGCGGTCCTTCCCGCTTTTACCGGCACGATCCAGCAACGGCCTCCAGCGTATTCGGCGATCAAGATCGATGGGCGCCGGGCTTACGAGCTCGCACGGACCGGCAAACCGCCCAGCCCATCCTCACGGCCGGTGGAAATCGCCGAGTTGCGGCTTACCGCAATCCCTGATCGTGACCATGCCGATTGCGAGGCGCTGGTGGGGAAGGGAACTTATATTCGGGCGCTGGCGCGCGATCTCGGCGAAGCGCTCGGGACTTTTGCTCACATCGCCGAACTGCGCCGCCTTTCGGTGGGCCGCTTCACGGAAAGGCAAGCAATACCACTGGATTTGATCGCCGAACGTGGGCATATAGCAACCGATTGTGGATTTCTGCTTCCGATCGAGACTGGGCTGGACGACATCCCGGCTTTTGCCTTGACCGGAACCGAGGCTGCGCAACTGCGTGGCGGGCAGAGGGTGAGACCGGGCGAACCCGGCATATCGGTTCGTCTCGACCGCATCGGGGACGGCGCGGTCGTCGGTGTTTGGCACGATCAGGCTCTGGTCGCGCTGGCCCGGACCGAAGACGGCTGCCTTCGCCCGATACAAGTCATCAATCGCTGAAGGGAACCGGAACCGATGTCGATCACTGCCGAGCGCAAACAGGCGCTCATCACCGAATACGGCGCGAAGGAGGGCGACACGGGGTCACCCGAGGTCCAGGTAGCCATCCTGAGCGAGCGGATTCGCAATCTCACCGGCCACCTGTCGACCCACAAGAAGGACTTCCATTCACGGCGCGGCCTGCTTGTCATGGTCGGCCAGCGGCGTCGGTTGTTGGATTATCTCAAGCGATCGAGCGTGGGACGTTACGAAACCTTGATCGGGCGTCTCGGGCTGCGCCGCTGAAGAGGGAGCAGCGAGATCGCGCCGGTCAACGACATGCCTGCCGCATCGCTGCGACGCGCGAATGAGTTGCCCCGTGTGTGTTTATCGACAGCTCCGCATCCCTGTGCTGGCGCTGTTCTCACGGCTGACGGTTCGGGCGCTCGGGGCGCCGCACCATACCGTCACCCAAATTTCCGAAAAGGATGATACCGAATGTTCCATGTTTATCGTAAGGAGCTGAATTGGGGCGGTCGCCCCCTCGTGCTGGAGACGGGTCAAATCGCTCGCCAGGCGGACGGCGCCGTGCTCGCTACCTATGGCGAGACCACCGTCTTATGCACCGCGGTCGCGGTAAAAAGCGCAAGACCCGGTCAGGACTTCTTTCCATTGACCGTCAACTACCAAGAAAAGACCTTCGCAGCGGGGAAGATCCCGGGGGGCTTTTTTAAGCGCGAAGGCCGGCCTTCCGAGAAGGAGACTCTCGTTTCGCGGCTGATCGATCGACCTTTGCGGCCACTCTTTGCCCCGGGGTTCGTCAATGAAACCCAAGTGGTGTGCACGGTTCTGAGCCATGATTTAGAAAACGACCCCGACATCGTCGCGATGATCGGCGCCTCCGCGGCCTTGACGCTCTCGGGGATTCCGTTTTTGGGGCCGATCGCCGGCGCTCGGGTGGGTTACATCGACGGCAACTTCGTCTTGAACCCGACAGTGAGCGAGCTGTCGCGCTCCGAGCTCGATCTCATCGTCGCGGGCACAGGCGAGGGCGTCCTGATGGTCGAATCCGAGGCCAAGGAACTCTCCGAGCACGTAATGCTCGGCGCGGTGACCTTTGGCCATCGTGAGTTTCAACCGGTGATCCAGGCGATCATCGACCTTGCTGAGACCTGCGCCCGCGAGCCGTGGAGTCTGCCGCCTGCGCTGCCGCAACTCCAGGAAATCGGCGCGCGGCTGCGCGAAACGGCCGGCCCGCTGATCGAGGCCGCCTACGCCACGCAAGGCAAGCAGGACCGCAGCAACCAGCTCGATGCGGCGAAGGCCAAATTGGCCGAGCTCTTTCCCGACGAAGCGCAATACGCGATCGCGCTGAAGCTCTTCAAGGACATCGAGAAGGACATCGTGCGCGGCGCCATTTTGCGCGACGGCCGCCGGATCGACGGCCGCGACACCCGCAGTGTTCGGCCGATATCCTGCGAGGTGGGCATTCTGCCCCGCGCGCACGGCTCGGCATTGTTCACCCGCGGCGAGACGCAGGCGCTGGTCGTCGCGACGTTAGGGACCGGCCAGGACGAACAGGTCATCGACGCGCTCGAAGGCGAGTATCGCGAAAACTTCATGCTGCACTACAATTTCCCGCCCTATGCCACGGGTGAAGCCGGTCGAATGGGCTCGCCCGGGCGACGGGAGGTCGGGCACGGCAAACTTGCCTGGCGAGCAATCCATCCGCTGCTTCCCAGCAAAGACAGCTTCCCGTACACGCTTCGCGTCGTTTCGGAGATCACCGAATCGAACGGGTCGTCATCGATGGCCTCGGTGTGCGGGGCCTCGCTCGCATTGATGGACGCCGGGGTGCCGCTGCCGCGGTCGGTCGCCGGGATCGCCATGGGGCTGATCAAAGAACCGGAAGGATTTGCCGTCCTGTCCGACATCCTTGGCGACGAGGACCATCTCGGTGACATGGACTTCAAAGTCGCCGGCACCGAGCAGGGCGTCACCGCCTTGCAGATGGACATCAAGATCACCTCGATCACCGAGGAGATCATGCGGATCGCGCTGGATCAGGCGCGGGACGGCCGCAATCACATCCTCGGAGAGATGGCGAAGGCTTTGACCGGCGCGCGCGACACGGTCAGCAACAATGCGCCGCGGATCACGAGCTTCAGCATTCCCAAGGAAAAGATTCGCGAGGTGATCGGTTCCGGCGGCAAGGTCATCCGCGAGATCACCGAGACGACCGGGGCAAAGATCGATATAGACGACGACGGTACCATCAAGGTCGCAGCCGTAGACGGAGACGCGGCGCAGGCAGCCATCGATTGGATTCGCGGCATCGTCGCCGAACCCGAAGTCGGCGTCATCTATAATGGCAAGGTCGTGAAGGTCGTCGACTTCGGAGCGTTCGTGAATTTCCTCGGATCCCGCGATGGGCTCGTTCATATCAGCGAGCTTGCCCCGCAGCGGGTCGGCAAGGTCGCCGATATCGTCAAGCTCGGCGACAATGTCAAAGTCAAGGTGCTGGGGTTCGACGATCGCGGCAAGGTCAAGCTCAGCATGCGCCAAGTCGACCAGGAGACCGGCGAGGACCTCGGCTCGCGTCGGCCCGAGCGCCAGGAACCGCAGGTGAAGGCGGCAACCTGACGACATCCGATGCCGGGCGAGACGGCTGCGAACTTCCCGCCAGTGTCGCATCTACGACGCGGCACTTGCGGTCTGCCTCATCTGGAATTTCCACAGTGAGCGGGAGGATCGAGGCTGTACTGCCGCGGGTAATCGGCCACCGCGGCGCCGCCGCCTGTGCGCCCGAAAACACTCTCGCCGGTTTCCGAAAGGCAAAGGCGCTCGGCTGCCGTTGGGTCGAGTTCGATGTCCGGCTCACAGCGGACGGCCGTCCGGTTCTGCTCCACGACAACCGGCTGGAGCGCACGACCGACGGGCGCGGCAGGGTCAGCGCGCTGTCGCTCGCAGCGGTCCGGCGCCATGACGCGGGAAGATGGTTTCACTCGTCCTTCGCCGGGGAGCGCGTGCCGACGCTGGAACAGGCCTTGATGCTCCTTGCCGAACTCGGTCTCGGCGCGAATGTCGAGCTGAAGGCCGCGCGCGGAAACGAAGCGGCGACCGGGGCGCTGGTGGCTGATTCGCTGGCTCGGACGTGGTCCGCCGATCCCGCAAACCTGCTGATCTCGAGCTTTCAGCGAGGCGCCCTCGCCGCAGCGCGGGTTGGCGCGCCGCACATCGCGCGCGGCATCCTGTTTCGCCGCATTCCAAAGAACTGGCGTAGTATCGCTGCAGGATTGGGCTGCACGACGATCCACGCCGACCAGCAGTGGCTTCGCGCGGCGGTGCTATCCGAGATCCGCCGGGCGGGCTATCCGTTTCTCGCCTATACGGTGAACGATCCGGAACGGGCGAAGACGTTGTTCGCGTGGGGCGTCAGATCGGTATTTTCCGATGTCCCGCACTGCCTTCGCGGCGCCGCGGCAAGTCGCGGCTTGCGTATGGAAATTGCGGCCGATTCGGCTTCGGCTGCGACTCCGCGGCAGGGAACAGTTTAGTGAAGCCGCTCGATACTTTGGTGATTTCGGGACGCGAGGTCCTGCCCCTGGTCGAGGGCGGCAAGGGCATCTCGGTGTCAAACGGCGAAAGCTCGGGAGCCTGGGCCGCCGCCGGCGGTGTCGGGACATTCTCGGGCGTCAACGCCGACAGCTACACCCAAACCGGAGAGCCGATCCCGCAAATCTATCGCGGGCGGACGCGGGTGGAACGGCACGAGGAACTCGTCGCGTACGCCGTCGCCGGCGGTATTCAACAGGCACGAGTGGCCCATGAGCGCTCCAACGGCGAGGGCCGCATCCACATGAACGTGCTGTGGGAAATGGCGGCTGCCGAACGGGTGCTACACGGGGTTCTGGAAGGGGCGAAGGGTCTCATTCACGGCGTCACCTGCGGTGCCGGCATGCCCTACAGGATCGCCGAAATATGCGCACGCTATGAGGTACATTATTACCCGATCGTGTCCTCGGGCCGGGCTTTTCGGGCATTGTGGAAAAGGGCCTACCACAAATTCCGCGACTGGCTCGGCGGGGTCGTTTATGAAGACCCTTGGCTCGCGGGTGGCCATAACGGGATCACCAACAGCGAGGACCCTCAGAGACCCGAGCCCCCCTACCCGCGCGTTTCCGAGCTGCGTAGCCTGATGGTCGATTTCGGGCTCGCCGAGACGCCGATCTTTATGGCTGGCGGAGTCTGGTATCTGCGCGAATGGAGCGATTGGATCGGCAATCCCGAACTCGGTCCGGTTGCTTTTCAGTTCGGGACGCGGCCGCTCCTAACCCAGGAAAGCCCGATTTCCGACGCATGGAAGCGTAAGTTGCTGACCTTGGGCGAAGGCGACATCTCTCTCAATCACTTCAGTCCGACCGGCTTTTATTCCTCGGCTGTGCGCAACCGGTTTCTCAACGAGCTGCAACAGCGCTCGGAACATCAGGTCGCCTATACTATCGAACCCGTGGGTGAACATGTTGCAGCCTTCAGAGTTGGCCCACGAGGCCGCACCGTCTACCTGACGGCGCAGGACAGAGTGTCCGCCGAGAGGTGGGTCGCCGAGGGGTTCACCGAGGCGTTGCGCACGCCGGATGCGACGCTGATCTTTGTCACCCCGCAAAAGGCGCTTGAGATTCGCGCCGACCAGATCGGCTGCATGGGTTGCCTCAGCGCTTGTCAGTTCTCCAATTGGGCGCAAAACGAGGCGCGCTCGACGGGCAGGAAAGCCGATCCGCGCAGCTACTGCATTCAAAAGACACTGCAAGCGATCAGGCACTCCGACGATGTCGAGTGTCAGCTGATGTTCGCCGGGCATAACGCCTATCGCTTCGCTTCGGACCCGTTTTACACAAACGGCTACGTGCCGTCGGTCCGGGAGCTGGTCGAGCGATTGCAGACCGGCGACTGAATTTCGAAACCGACCCTTTTCGTCGCGTCCGGGATGGACAGCTGCCGCGCGAATATGGGCGGTCGAGCGGCCCGCGCACGCGTTTTCCGGGGGCCGAGTTATCTGTCTAGTTTGGTATGCTTCTAAGGAGTTGACTCCGACCGCGAGTCCCGCCAATTATTAGGTATCCCATCGGCTCGGCCGCACTTGTTGCGACCGCCCGTTCCACGGACATTAAGGGACGGATGGCGTACTCTCAATTCGATCAACCGGCAGATGTCCTCTGTGATTTCCCTTGAGGAGAAGGCAAAGCTGTCGGCTCTGCCGGCCTGCCTAGCCGAACGATGCCACTGATTCGAGAGTGATTCACCCAACAAAGGAGGAGACCTAAAGATGGCATACCAAGATGACATCGCTTTGATGGCACACCTGATGCGACGCGCGGGGTTCGGAGCGGGTCGCGACGAAATCGAAGCGCGCGTCGCCAAGGGTTACGAAGCGACCGTAGAGGAGCTGTTGCATCCCGAGACCCAGCCGCCCGTCGATGCCTATGAGCTGCTCCGGTATCAGCCGGCGTCGTTGCTGCCCGGCGGGCAACCGCCGATGGGCAACGTCAATTGGATGTACTACTTAGTGAACACCAAGCGGCCACTTGAAGAAAAGATGGCCCTGTTCTGGCACCATGTCTTTGCCACCGGAAATTCAAAGGTGGACAATTACGACCAATTACTGGAGCAGATCCAGCTGTTCCGCGAAAAGGGCATGGGCAATTACCGCGACCTGCTGCTCACCATCGCGAAAAACCCGACGATGATCTTCTGGCTAGACAATCAGCAGAACCACGGCACGGCGGTCAACGAGAATTGGGGCCGCGAACTGCTCGAATTGTTCAGCCTCGGCGCCGGCAACTACACGGAGACGGATGTCCGTGAATGCTCACGGGCCTTCACCGGCTGGACTTTCGAGACCAAAATTCCACGCGCACCCTATGGCCGGTTCCCGTGGAAGTTCGAGTATCGCCCCGAAGATCACGATGACGGCGAGAAGGTGTTCCTCGGGCACAAGGGCCGCTTTAACGGCGAGGACATCATCGACATCGTCGTGCAGCAGCCGGCTTGCGGTAGGTTCATCTGCCGGCACCTGTACAACTTCTTTGTTGCCGACGAGCCCCAAGTACCCGCTTGGCCGATCGAGCCGCCGCAAGACCAGAAGGCTATCGACACCTTGGTGGGGGCCTTCCGAGACGCGAAGTTCGACCTGAAGCCCGTGCTGCGGGTGCTGTTCAACTCGGACTTCTTCAAGAACGCCCGCTTCAAGCATATGAAGTCCCCTGCCGAGGTTGTGGTCAGCACGTTGCGGCTCGTCGGTGGTCATGAGCTCCCGAAGCCGGGCATTGGCGACCTCTCGATGCAGCCCACCTATATGGGCCAGGATCTGCTCAATCCGCCCTCTGTCGAAGGTTGGCACACTGGGAAGGAGTGGATCAACAGCGGCTCCCTGATGGCGCGCGTCAACTTTGTCGCGGAGAAAGTGGGCGATACCTCGCTACCGGGCGTCCAAGCGATCATTAGCCGGCTGAAGCAGCATGGCTCCCTGAGCCCAGAGCAGCTCGTCGATGGCTGCCTCGACCAGATCGGCCCGGTGGAGGTCGGCGCCGACACCAAGCAAGAGTTGCTTTCCCAGGCAAACGAATGGGGCCAGGTTACTTGGGACAGCGACTCGAACGCAAAAGTCGCGGATCAGCATGCCGCCGAGATGCTGCAGTTGATTGCGGCGACCAGAGAGTATCAATTCGGCTAAGGTCTAGGTCTTATCAGATGAGGGAGTAAAAACGCATGCCAGAAACACAGTCCACGCAAAAAGACCCTGTGATAGTCGTACTGCAACTCACAGGTGGGAACGACTATCTGAACACGGTGATTCCCTACAACAACCCGCTGTACCGCGATAATCGCAAGGCGGTGGGGATCCCCGACAATCAGATCATGCACCTCGACAAGGATTACGGCATCCCGCACTACATGGCGCCGATCAAACAGTTCTGGGATGACGGCAAGCTCGCCATCCTGCATGGTGTCGGGTGGAAGGAGTCGCCGCGGTCCCATTTCCGGGCAATGGACATCTGGCACACTTGCGAGCCGGAAAAGGTCGGGACTGAGGGATGGCTCGGGCGTGTCGCGCGCGAATTTGATCCGAACAAAGAGAACGTCGTAACCACCGTCAGCTTCGGACCAAGTCTGCCGCGGTCATTGGCGGTGCCGGGCGTGCCGGTGGCATGCGTCGGCGGGCCGCTCGAAAAGTACGGCTTCTTGCCGACAATTCAGGGTCAACAGCGCAAGCAGGTTCTCGAGCGCTTTGCGGCGATGTACAAACCGGCGATCGGCACCGGCGCGGTCATGGACTACATGGCCGACACCGGCATCAATTCCTTGAAGGGTGAGGACATCCTGAAAGTGGCGCCGCAGAAGTATTCTTCGACGGTGCAGTACCCCAACACGCCGATCGCCCGCAAGCTGAAGGGCATCGCGCAGACGCATCTGGCCGATCTGGGCAGCCGTATCTTCTACTGTGATCACAGCACTTTTGACACCCACGCCGGCCAGAACCCAGGCCACGGCAATTTGTGGAGCGCGGTCACCGAGGGTGTCGACGCCTTCATGAAGGACCTGCGCGAACACGACCACGCCGACAATGTGATCATGCTTCTGTTCTCGGAGTTCGGGCGCCGCGTTCGCGACAACGGCTCCGGAACCGACCACGGCGCCGGCGGTGTCGCCTTCGTCCTCGGCGAGAAGGTTAAGGGTGGTCATTACGGCGAAATGCCGTCCCTGAAGCCCGAGCATCTGGTGCAGGGCGATATGAACCCGAACATGGACTTCCGCAGCGTCTACTCGACGATCCTCGACAAATGGCTGAAGCTCAATCCGGCGCCGATCGTTAACGGGACCTATGAGCAGCCGGCCTTCCTGAACTAACAAAGATCGTCACATATCACCCCTTCCTCGGCTCAGGTCGGGGAAGGGGGTGCTCGCTGAGGCAAACGGGTCGTTAGAGAGGAGGAGCGCTATGCCGCTCACAACGGTTCACGAAGGCCGAGTGTATGATTGGAGCCATGCCGTCGGGCGTAATGCCGCTCGTGGTCCGGGTTTCAATTACGTCCAAACAATGTGTCTCGGTAAGAACGGCGTTCTCTATGCCACCAACCGGGGCAACGAGAATAATTTCGGGATGCACGTCAACAAAGTGCAGCTTGGCGGTCCCGGCGAAGAAGAACATATCGCCGATTTTTGTGAATACGGCGAAGGCGATGGGAAGTGCACCTGGCCCTTCGGGGTTGCCGTCGACAATAACGACCATGTCTACGTGTCGGATGACTGGACGAACACCATTTCCGTGTTCGACAGCAGCGGCAAATTCCTGCGGAAGTGGGGAAAGACCGGCAGCGGGGACGGCGAGCTGATGCGCCCGGCCGGTTTGGCCGTAGAGAAGAACGGCAATATCATCGTTGTCGATAGCGGTAACAACCGCCTGCAGGTCTTTACCCCGGACGGCAAGTTTGTCGGCAAGTGCGGCTCGGCCGGCAGCGGCGATGGCCAGTTCAACCAGCCCTGGGGGATTACCCTCGACAAGGACGGCAACATCTACGTCGCGGACTGGAAGAACCACCGTGTCCAGAAGCTGTCCCCCGAGGGCAAATTCCTGATGAAGTTCGGCCAATACGGGAAGGTTGAGGAGCCCGAGGGTGCCTATGCCGTAACCATGTTCGGACCGTATGTCTCGCCATCCTCGGAGACCGCCGGCTATCCGAAGCCGGGAACGCTCAATCACCCGACCGACGTTGCCGTCGATCCCGATGGCGACATCTACGTCACCGATTGGGGCAACCATCGGGTCTGCGTCTTCGATTCCGAAGGAAGGCCGATCTGCAATCTGATCGGTGATGCCCAAGTATTGTCCAAGTGGGGCCAGCAGACCGTCGATGCCAATCCCGACATGGCAAAGGCTCGGCGCCGGGTAAAGAGCCTCGAACCGCAGTACCGGTTCTGCTTCCCGACCGCGGTTGAGTTTGATCCGGCCACCGACAGCGTAATCGTCGCGGACAGCCAGCGGAACCGGCTGCAGATCTACAAGAAGGTTCGCGACTACAGCGACTTCCAGGCCAACCTGTAGGCGACTGCCAGACAGCGGGCGGGGCGGATGCCGCGCCCGCTGTTAACGCGCCCCGCGGTGTCAGGGAACCGTACGGTACCGCGCTGAGTTTGCGATCTGACCCGGCCGAACGGCAGCAGGTCGCAATAAAGTTGTTTGGTTTCGACATGACTCTGCCTATATTTGCTGCATGACGATGACGCCCGCCACATCACTTGCTCTGCGGCGCCTGCGTGCGGCAAACCTGCGCCCGACACGACAGCGCGTCGCCTTGGCGCGGCTCCTGCTCGAAAACGGCGAACGCCACGTTACCGCCGAGCAACTTCACGGCGAGGCGTTGAGTGCCGGCATTCGCGTCTCGCTAGCTACCGTCTATAACACTCTGCACCAGTTTACCGATTCCGGTCTTTTGCATGAAGTCGTCGTTGAGCCTGGCCGCTCGTATTTCGACACCAACACGACGGACCACCATCACTTCTTCTGCGAGGCCACCAGCAGGCTGCAGGACATACCGGGCGAAGATTTGGCGGTCACTAAATTGCCGTCGCCTCCCTCGGGGACCGAGATTCGCCGCATCGACGTTATCATTCGCGTCCGGCCGAGCGCCGAATAAGAATTAACCTATTGAGGAGGTCAGCACGGGGCGTGGTTTGCCGAGTTTCTCGGCCACGGCCCGAGCGGCCATTACAGCCGCGAAGGACGGCCTAACTCACCCTACGTCCGGAAGTTCCTGAACGCCGGACAGGGCTGAACGGCACTTGGCCGGGGGCGGTGTCACCGCCGTCGCCCCGGCCAGGGCTGGCGCTACTTCACGGCAGACACGCTGGCGCGCTTTGACGGCACCGAAGCGGGGCTTCCGGTGCTGATCACCTTTCGCGGGCTGATTTATGACGTGACTGAGCGCTTCATGTGGATGCGGGGGCGCCACTTCCGGCATAGCGCAGGGCCCGATTCGACAAAGCAGATCGAGAAGGCTCCGCATCGCGAGGAGGTGTTCCTCCGTGTTCGATGCGTCGGCATTCTGGGCATCGGCTCACTCGGGCCATAAGACCATATTCGCCGGCATGCGACAGATTAGATCAATTCTAATCTATTGAAGTCGCTCTCCGCCCCTCTATATCCGGTGCACGGGGGTGAACCGCACTATGCGGCCCCATCACGAAAAGGACGGAGAGACGGATGGCGACACTGAAGGATTCCAAAACCGAGGAGAACCTCAAAGCGGCGTTCGCCGGCGAGAGCCAGGCCAACCGCCGCTATCTGTATTTCGCCCAGAAGGCGGACATCGAGGGCTACAACGACGTATCAGCAGTTTTCCGCTCGACCGCCGAAGGCGAGACCGGGCACGCTCACGGCCACCTAGAATATCTCGAGGAAGTCGGCGATCCGGCGACCGGCAAGCCGATTGGAGCGACGGCGGATAATTTGCGGGCCGCGGTAGCGGGCGAAACCCATGAATACACCGACATGTATCCGGGCATGGCCAGGACGGCTCGCGAGGAAGGCTTCGAGGAGATTGCCGAGTGGTTTGAGACGCTCGCAAAGGCGGAGAAGTCCCACGCCGGGCGCTTCAAAAAGGCCCTCGACGCGCTCTGATCCGACAGCGCTGGCCCCGCAAGAGATACCGGGGGCGCAGGAGCCATGAGCTTCTGCGCCCCCCGTTTGCAAGCAGACGAGAGAGCAACGATGAGAGAGGGCAGTCTCGAAGCCCCCACCCGGCATCAACTAGCGTGGGAAGATCCGGACTTCACGGACCGAGGCAAGACCGAAGCCGAGATGCACCGCATCTTCGACATCTGTCATACCTGTCGGCGATGCTTCAACCTGTGCGACGCCTTCCCGCGGCTGTTTGATCTGATCGACAATTCGCAAAGCGGCGAACTCGATACGGTCGCGCCGGCCGACTACCAGAAAGTCGCCGACGCCTGCACGCTCTGTGACATGTGCTTTATGACGAAATGTCCGTACGTGCCGCCGCACGAGTTCAATGTCGATTTCCCGCACGTCATGCTGCGCTACCGCGCGATCGAGCGACGCGAGGGAAGAATTCCGCTCCGGCAGCGCGAGCTGGTCAAGGCCGACCGGAACGGTCGGTTGGCGAGCCTGATCGCCCCGCTCGCGAATTGGGCTAGCGACCGTAAAAACACGCTGACGCGCCCGCTTCTCGAAAGCGTAGCTGGCCTCGACCGCCATGCCGCATTGCCGAAATATCACGGGCCGACCTTCGTGATGCGGTCGAAGCGCTCGGCGCCGCCGATCGACCGCGCGGCGCCGGCCTACGGCCGCAAGGCTGTGCTCTACGCGACCTGTTTCGTCAACTACAACAATCCGAGCATCGGTGAGGCGACCCGCGCCGTTCTTGCCCGCAACGGGGTGGAGACCGCGGTCGTGTACCCGCGGTGCTGCGGCATGCCGCAACTCGAGCAGGGCAACCTCGCCGCTGTCGCGGCATCGGCGAAGCAAGTCGCCGCGTCTCTCGGTCCCTGGATCGACAAAGGCTACGACATCATCGCGCTGGTGCCGTCCTGCGCCCTGATGCTGAAGTTCGAGTGGCCTTTAATCGTCCCTCAGGACGCGGCGGTCGCGAAGCTGGCGAAAGCGACATTCGATGTCAGCGAATACATCGTCGACATCGCCCGCAAGGAGGGTCTCGCTGACGGATTATCGGCGCTCGGAGGCGGCGTCACGGTTCAGCTCGCCTGCCACGCGCGGGCGCAGAACATGGGGCAAAAAGCGGCCGAGATGCTGCGCCTGCTACCGCAGACCGATGTCGCCGCGATCGAGCGATGCTCGGGCCACGGCGGATCCTGGGGCGTGCTCAAGGGCAACTTCGAAACCGCCCTAAAGGTCGGGCGGCCGGTCGCCCGCCAGGCGCTCAAGAACGCAAAACCGTTCCTGGCCTCCGAATGTCCATTGGCTGGGATGCACATCGTGCAGGAAATGGAGATGCTGGCGGACGGCCAATCCGTCCCGCAGCGGTCGCTACATCCGATCGAACTCGTCGCCCGCGCCTACGGCATCCCGGGGGCATGGGCTGACACAGAAGCGAGAACATCATGACTGATACCCGAGTTCGCCATAAACGCCGGTTGACGCGTGCGGATATTCTGCCGCCAGCCGATTACGCTTCGATGCGAAGCGAACAGCGCAGGCAGATTACCGAGATCAAACGGCGCCGCCGGGTCGAAGTCGGCCCCTTTGCGACCTTTTACTTCGAGAATCACGAGACGATGCGGCACCAGGTGCAGGAGATGCTGCATATCGAGCGGGGCGGCGAGGCGCAGATCGAGGACGAATTGGCCGCCTACAACCCGCTTGTCCCGCAGGGGAATGAGCTGGTCGCCACGGTCATGTTCGAGATCGACGATCCGGCCCGCCGCGCCTCGGTGCTGGCGAGCCTGGGCGGGATCGAACACCGGGTGTTCCTTGAGATCGATGGGCAGCGGATCCGGGGCGAGCCCGATCCGACACGCGAAAACACCAGCCCCGAGGGCAAGGCCTCATCGGTGCAGTTCCTCAGATTTCCCTTCACCGAGGACCAGATCGCGCGGTTCGAGGCCCCCGGCGCTCGGGTGATCGCCGGCTTCGATCACCCGAATTATGGGCACATGGCGGTTCTGCCGGATCCGGTCCGCGCCGCGCTCGCAGAAGATTTCGGTTAAGCGCGCACCATAAGTTGCGCTATTCCCGTCACACCCGTAGGCCGGTGCCCATTGCAGACATGGGTCCCGGCTTTCGCCGGGATAGCGGCACACGCACGGTTTGATCCAGGGTCGGTCGGCCGCGCCGGCCGGTCCCCAACTCGCAATGACAGTCCGAGGTTGATTTACCGCGGCAGTGCGCGGCGATCAGTCCTCTCCGACGGCGTGCGCGGGCTCCTCGGCTAAAATCACCGCTTGCGGATAATTCTGCCTGCTGAGCGCGTAGCAGACGCCGGCGACGATCAGATAGCCGAGCGCGACCGGGGCCGAATTACCGATGCCTAGCGATGTGCCATGGATGAAGCCGAAAAACGACAGCACGGCGCCCGCGCCGGCGAACAGAGCGGCCCACTCGAACTTTCGGTCGATGATGAAGGCGGCAATGGCTCCGAGGATCAATCCGGCGAGCACGGCGCCGCCGCCGAGCAGAGCCATCCCGTGATAGACGACGCCAGTCGCGCCGAGCTTGGCCATGCCAATTTGCTCGGCCGAAGTGCCTGCCGCGCCGAGCGCTCCGTCGATCAGGGTCTGCGCCCAGGCGGCGATATTCGGAAGAATCGCCAGCACGATCGCGGGGGCGTGTCGAGGCGGCGTCGCCTGAAAAGCCTGAGCACCGATGACCAAGCCGATATAGAGCAGGATCGGCAGGATCGCGACCAAAGGAATGACCGCGAGCAGCAGCGCCGTCAGGCCAAGGAAGCAGACGATGCCGATGACGACACCGGTCGCCAGCGAATACCCGATCCGACCGCCCACCGCCTTCCATCCCGGGTGGCCAATATAGACGGCCGGTGGGAACGGGCTGCCGAGCAGCGCACCGACGATCGCGCCGGCGCCGTCGGCCAACAGGATTTGGCGTAGGCTGTAATCGTCGCCGGCGGCGGCTGCACTCTCGACGTTGTTCATTCCCTCGGTAAAATTATAGATGCCGAGCGGCACGGCCGTGACCAGTAACGGGCCGATGTCGCCGATCGCCTTGGCGAAGTCGGTCGACGGGTACGGGAGCCGCAAACCGAACTGACTAAAGGCGGAGACGACCTCGGCGGGCTGCATCAAATCGTCGAGGTGAACCAGCTTGGCCAGCCAGGCAAGCACCGTTCCGAGCACCACCGCAGCAAGCCCGCCCGGAAGGCCATAGGGTAGACGTATGCCGGCCATCCAGCTGACCAAGACAATGGTCAGCGACAGCATGAACAGCCAAGGGTCCTCCCAGCCAAGAAAGGCCGGCCGCATCGAAATAAAGGCGATCGAAATGCCGGCGAGGGTGCCGAGCATCGCGGCACGCGGTGTATATTTTCGCACCGTGGGCCCGACGAAGGCGCCCAAGAGCACAATGGCGCCAATTACCAGGCACCATACCAATCCGGACTCCCAGGCGAGCAGCGGATCCTTCGTCTTCAAATAGATCGGCAACATGATCAGGAAGACGACGATAAACATGTGTGGGACGCTCGGCCCGTACGGCATCGCCGTCACGTCGTTGCGGCCTTCGCTTTTGGCTAGCCGCCAAGCGAGGTAGGCGTAGTACAGATTTCCGAGCGGCAATGCGATACCCAGAGCCGGAAGGATCCGGCCGTAGACAATGTCCGCCGGGAGGTTGACGACATGCAGACAAAGTCCGGTCAGCACGATGACGTTCAGAACGACGTTGGTGAACAGACCGAAAAACCCGTTCCAATCACCTGGCACCCACCAGCGCGGCGCTTCGGATGAAGAATTCATGGTCTTCTCCTCACGAGCCGGATTTCGGAAGTGCCGCGATGACCGCCTCGGATGAAGCAACCCATCCGAAGATGCCGCCTTGCGCCTTGATCATGCGCAGGCCCATCTCCTGAAATTCCGGGAAATACGAGCCGACACAATCCTCCACGACCACACATTCGTAGCCGCGGTCATTGGCCTCTCTGACCGTGGTATTGACGCAGACCTCGGTGGTGACGCCGCACACAATGAGCTGGGTGATGCCGCGGTTCTTCAGCATTGCGTCGAGATCGGTGGCGTGGAACGCGCCCTTGCCCGGCTTGTCGACGACCGGCTCGCCGGGCACCGGGTAGAGCTCCGGGATGATGTCGTGTCCCAGTTCGCCACGTACCAATATGCGGCCCATCGGACCCGGGTCGCCAATGCCGTTTGGGAGCCTGCCGCGCGCCTTCTTAGCCGGCGGCAGATCGGCGAGGTCGGGGCGGTGCCCCTCGCGGGTGTGAATCACGGTCAACCCCGACATTCGCGCCGTATCGAGCAAGCGCCGAGTAGGCTCGATAGTCCGCCGCAGCAGCGAAACGTCATTGCCGAGCGCAGCACCAAAGCCGCCCGGCTCGAGGAAGTCCCTTTGCATATCAATGATCACCAAGCCGGCTTGCGCCGCGATCAGATCGAAGGGATAAGGCTCCGCGTTGATGATCCCCATGATAATCCCCCTCCCAGCGACGAAGGATGTTGCAGTATTTTTAGGCGAATGCTTTAAAACCGACCGTGCTATCGCCGCCTTGGGTGAAAGCTGGCCGAGCCTCGCGGAGTGACGCCAGCAGCGCCGTCGAAGTCAGCGACGGCGCCGAAGACCCCGCCTTGCATCTTGGCCATTTTAATCGCGTGCTCATGGTTCGACCGGTCGGTCGCGCCGCAGCAATCTTCGAGCAGTAGACATTCGAACCCGCGATCGTTCGCCTCGCGCACCGTGGTGTGAACGCACACATCGGTGGTGATGCCGGTCACAACGAGGTTGGCGATGCCGCGCAGCCGCAGCATCAATTCAAGATCGGTAGCGCAGAACGAACCCTTGCCGGGCTTGTCGATGATCGGCTCGCCGGGAAGCGGCACCAGCTCGGGGATGATCTCCCACCCGGGCTCGCCGCGCACCAGGATGCGGCCGCACGGGCCGGGATCGCCGATGCCGGCGCCAATCCGCCGTGAGCGCCAGCGCTTATTCTCCGGCAGATCGGCAAGGTCCGGCCGGTGGCCCTCGCGGGTGTGGAACACATGAAAGCCACCGCGGCGCATTGCTGTGAGCACCGCTGCAATCGGTGTGATCGGCGCGCGGGTCAGCGACAGATCGTAACCCATTCGGTCGACATAGCCGCCGATGCCGCAGAAATCGATTTGCATATCGATTACGATGAGAGCCGTATTCTCGGGCCGCAGATCCCCATTGAAAGGCCAGGGATACGGGTCGGCCGCGACGTACCGTTCGGCCATGGCGGTATCCATTTGTTGACGCTCGATCCCGACTATTTCAAATGCTGTGCCAGCGAGTGTGGCGTCTGATTGATAGTGGAAGATCCCTTGCAAATCGGGCGGCTGCGGACCGCCTTTCTCAGCGGTCAGCTTTCGGCAAGCGAGCTGATCGAGCGGGTCTTGATGCGCATCTCAAAGTGGGACGATCCGGCCCTGTGGATTAGCCGAACGAGCGATACAGCGCCGAGGCAGCGCGCGTTCGAACTCGATGCCGCGGCAGCTGCAGATCCCGATTTGATCAAGCGCTCGCCGCTCTTCGGCATCCCGTTCGCGGTGAAAGACAATATTGATGTCGCCGGCTTGCCGACCACGGCCGGGTGTCCGGCTTTCGCCTATACCCCATCGGAAACCGCCCCGGTTGTGAGCGAGCTACTCTCTGCCGGCGCCGTGCTGGTCGGCAAAACCAACCTCGATCAGTTTGCCACTGGGTTGGTCGGCACTCGCTCGCCCTACGGGGTACCGCGCAATCCCTTCGATGCGCGATACATACCCGGCGGCTCGAGTTCCGGCTCGGCGGTGGCAGTGGCCGCCGGGCTCGTCAGCTTTGCGCTCGGCACCGATACCGCCGGGTCGGGACGCGTTCCGGCAGCCTTCAACAATATCGTCGGGCTGAAGCCGACGCGAGGCTTGCTCAGCACCCGCGGCGTCGTCCCGGCCTGCAGATCGCTCGACTGCGTCTCGGTGTTTGCCCTTTCGGCGCAGGATGCCCTCGTGGTCCTCGACGTTGCAGCGCGCTTCGATCTCGACGATCCTTTTGCCCGTGAGGCTTCGTCGGCGGAATTGCGCAGCTTTGGCCCGAAGCAGCGATTTGGCGTGCCGTTGCCGGGCGATCTCGAGTTCTTTGGAGATCGCGAAGCCCAGTCCCTATTTGCGGCGGCGATAAGCAAACTCGAGCAGGTCGGCGGAACCCGGGTGAAGGCAGCGTTCGCCCCGTTTCGCGATGCCGGCCGCCTGCTTTACAGTGGTCCCTGGTTGGCCGAGCGCCTGCACGCAACGCAAGCGCTTCTTGATGATGATCCGGATGCAATTCTGCCGGTGACCCGTTCGATCATTGAGAAGGGCCGGCGTTACAGCGCACTCGACGCCTATCGCGCTCAATATGAGCTGGCGCGGCTGAAGCGCGAGGCCGATCTCATATTCGGATCGATCGATGTGCTGGTTCTGCCGACCACCGGCACGATCTACGAGACAGCTGGAGTTGCAGCGGACCCGTTCCGCCTCAATGCCAATCTCGGTCTTTACACGTCGTTCGTGAACCTGCTCGATCAGACGGCGATTGCGGTTCCTGCGGGTTTTCGCAAAAACGGGCTCCCCTTCGGGATTTCGTTGATCGCTCCCGCCTTTGCCGAGCGCGCGTTGCTCGATCTGGCAGCGCGTTTCCACGCATAATGCCGGTGTCGCAGCTCCAAGAAGGCTTGCGCCCCATGTTGCCGAGGACCCTCCACCCTTTTGACGAGGCCAGAGCGCGCGCGGTTGCGTGGCTGACCGCGTGGGACTTGCAAGGCGCTCACCGTACCGCGACGAGCGGCGACGAGGCGGGTGCTATCTGGCTCGCGCATGAGGCGGCTGGCCTCGGCGTCGAAGTGAGCAACGAGGTGTTCGAACTGGATCGGCTGGACCCGGTCGTCTGCTACCTGGAGCTGGATGGCGAGCGCATCTCGGGGGTGCCGGCGTTCGATGCTCCCGCTACCGGCGCCAATGGCGTGACCGGCACTCTCAGCCTTAGCGGCCACGACCGGGGCATCCTGGTCGCACAACTGACGCCGCGATCGGTTTATACCGGAGAATACGAGAGGCTACGCCGCGACACGGCGCATGGGTATTGGTGATCGTCTGCAGCGGCGCGCGTCCCGGTATGGGGCTGCTGAACGCCGAACACTTCCGAAATCCTTACGGCGCGCCGACGATCCATGTGTCGAGCGAGGCGAACGAGACCGTGCTCGCCAGTGCCGCACGCGCTGCACCCGCACGCGTCGTCGCAGAAAACCGATACGTGCCGGCATCTGCCCGCAATGTGGTCGTGGCGATCGCCGGCTCCCGTCGCGCCTCTCCCCCGGTGGTGGTTATGACGCCGCGCAGCTCGTGGTGGCAGTCGACCGCCGAGCGGGGCGGTGGCCTGGTCTGCTGGCTCGAATCGCTGCGCGCGTTGATTGCGGCCCCGCCTGCCTGTGACGTAATCTTCACCGCAAACAGCGGTCATGAGCTCGGCCATCTCGGTCTCGACGACTTCATGGCGCGCCGACCGGGGTGGGAACGCCCGATTGCCGAAGGGGGCGCGACCTGGATCCATTTCGGCGCAAACATCGGCGCCGCCGACGAAAAACTCTCGTTGCAATCGGCGAGCGACGACCTGCGCCAACTGGCCGAGCCCGAACTGGCTCGCGCCGGCCGAGCGCCTGACGTAGTCGCTCCCAAGACCCTCGTGCCCAGCGGTGAAACCCGTGACATCCACCGCGCAGGTGGACGTTACGTCACTCTGGTCGGCAGCAATCCCTTGTTCCATCTGCCGCGGGACCGCTGGCCGTATGCGGTCGATCCGGACGCCGTGACCCGTGTGGCCGCGGCTGCAGCTGCCTTGGTAGTCGAGCTGACACGCTGACGGTAGGCCGCCCGCCCGCGGCTACCAGAGCATCTCCTGCAAATTCGAAAATGGCGGAACCATGTTGTCGGGAACCGGCAGCATTTCCCGGTTCCAATCTTCCCACAGACTGCGCAGCTCGTTCAGCAAATCGGGGCGTTTGCGGGCCATGTTGCCGCGCTCGCGCGGGTCGTAGCCGATATCGAACAGGTACTCGCTGTCCCTTACCTTCAGATATTTCCAGTCGCCGCGGCGGACCGCCCGCTGGCTGCGGTTGGCCATCCGCCAGTAGAGTGTGCGCTCGCTGAGCGGCGCCTGTCCAGTCAACACCGGCAGCAGATCACTCCCGTCCAACGGGTGGTCGGCATCGGGCATGACATTGGCCGCGGCCAGGCAAGTCGCGGTCAGGTCCATGGTAATGCACGCTTGGTCGGTGACCTGGCCGGCTTTGATATGGCCGGGCCACCAAACAATCTGCGGCACCCGCAGACCGCCCTCCAGCAGGTCCCACTTGCGGCCGATGAAGGGCCAGATATTCGAATACCGCTCGCCGCCATTGTCGCTGGTGAAGATCACCAGAGTGTCCTTGCCGGAATGCCGCACCGCGTCGATAACTCGGCCGATCCCGGCATCGAGGATCTGCATCATCTCGCCATAAATGCGCGGACTGCCGCCCTCCATGATTTCCGCCCGGTCCACCTCCCGCTCCCGCGCCGCCGCCTCGATCGAGGGCGCCGACCACGGCCAGTGCGGCGCGTTGTAGTGCAAGCTGAGGAAGTAGGGCGCGGGTGCCGCGCCGGCGGCTTCCACAAAGGCGGCGGCCCGCTCGCTCAGCAGGTCAGTGACATAGCCCACCCGCTCGACCGGCAATTCGCCTTCGTAAAGGTCGGGTCCGCCGCCCTCGCCCTTATGCGTGTAGTAACCGGTGAATCCGCCCATGATGCCGAAGAATTCGGCGTAGCCGCTTTTCAACGGCCCGTATTTGGGTAGAAATCCAAGGTGCCATTTGCCGATCAGCGCGGTGCGATAGCCGGCCGCGCGCAACAGGGAAGGCAATGTCGGGAAGCCGGGCGGGATCCCCATCTCGGGCTCATCGCGGTTGGCGGGGCGCAATGGCTCGACCAGGCCGAGCTTGAGGCGGTACTGGTACCGCCCGGTGATCAGCGCGACGCGCGTATTGGTGCAGAGCGGCGCGTTGGCGTAGGCCTGCGTGAAGCGCACCCCTTCGCTGGCGAGCCGGTCGAGCGCCGGCGTCGGGTAACCTGTCTGCCCGGTGCAGCCGAGATCCGCGTACCCGCAGTCGTCAACGACTATGAAAATAATGTTCGGGCGATCCGGACTGGTCATAGCTGGCTCCTCGCGCATTACCTGAAATCTGGACGCCACCCTGATTGCGGGCAAGCGCGGCTTTGCTGGAACACCAGAGCTCCGACGACCAATAGATTAGCGAGGTTGAACATGATGCCGGCGGCGAAGGCCGCGGCATAAAACCCGGCGTAGTCATAAATCGCGCCGGCGAGCCAGCCGCCCGCGGCCATGCCCGAGCCACTGAACAGCAGCACGGTCGGCACCCTCCACGACGCCTCGGCGGCCGGGAACAGCTCGCGTATCGCCAGCACATAGGCCGGAATGATGCCGCTGAAGCCCAGGCCAAACGCGGCAGAGACGGCGAACAGGCCGGCTTCGTCCTGGGTCAGCAAAAAGCCGGTCATCGCCGCGATTTGGCAGGCCGAGCCGGCGAGCACGGTGCGCAATCCGCCAATCCGGTCGGCGACAAAACCCCAGAATTGACGGCCTAGAAAGGCGCAGGCCAGCAGCAATGACAGCATCGCGCGCCCTGCGTGACCGGGATGCCGAGATCGCTGCAAAAGGCGACCAGATGGCCTTGCGGCATCGCCATCGGAACGCAGCACAGAAAGCTCGCCAGGCAAAGGAGGCCGAGCGCTGTGCGCGGTTGAAGCCGAGAACCGGGGCGCCCGCCGTCGGCTCCGGCCAGGCCCCCGCCGGCTCTTGCCGCCTCGGGCAGCGCTCCGAAGACCAGGAAAGCGGCGGGCAGAACCACGGCAACCACAACCACCGCGTAGAGCTGCATCGAACGGCGCCAGCCGAACGCATTCGATCGCGTGGCCGAACAGCGGCGCCCAGATCGTCCCGGCGGCGGCCTGCCCGCTCGCGATCAGCGCCAATGCGGTGCCACGCCGGCGGTCGAACCAGCGGGCCACATAGACGTAAAGCGGGGCATTGATCCCGGCGTTGCCGAGAACCCCCATCAACAGCCCGTGGCCGAGATAAAGATCAATCCGCTCGCCGACGCTCGACAGCACGAGCCCGGCCGCGATCATCACGGCCCCGAACATGACCGTCCAGCGCACGCCGACCCGCTCGGCAATCTGGCCCATCGCGATCCCGCCGACCGCCGAACCGAGCCAGGCGAGCGAGTACGCACAGCGCCGGCACCGAGCGGACGCCGCCGAACTCGGCCGCATCGGCTTCAGCGCCACGATGGTGATCAGCGGGGCGCCGAAAGAGACGGAGAGGATGCCGAGCGCGGACCAGGCGACGAGCCAGGAGCGCCGCGTCTCGATCGTCCCCGCCGCCGTCGCGCGGCCGGCAACAGTCGCCGTCGTCAAGCCTCACCGCCGTTCAAGCCGGACATAGGCGAAGTAGCTAACTGTGGCGGTGTGCGTGTCGTCGCTGTCGCAGAACACGGCGACATCGACTAAATGGGCCGGCTGCGCATCCTTCCAGATCTCGGCATAGACGTGGGCGAGGTCGATCCGCTCGTCGAGCCAATGGCCGACCCGGTCGTCGCCGGCGTCGGCAACAAAGTGCGGGAAGCCGCCGATGTATTTGTAGTCCCCCGGTTTCAGCCGATTGCCCCAGATCACCTCCATGGCGCGCTTGTCGCCCCGATCCGTGACGAACCGCAGAAACAACCGCGCGGGGTGATCGTCTCCTTTACGCGTGCGCTCGTCGAGCGGGCTCTTGATCGGCAATTCGATATACCAACGCCAGGCGAGCATCGGATACACGGCAGATCGATATCGACCTGGCGAAACAGCATCGACGCGCTGTCACGGGTTTCGAACCGCATGCTCGGCACCCCGTCCTTGAGCGCGAACGCCATCGTCATCTGCGGACGTGTCCAGAATTTCCGGTGTCGCCAGCCGGAGGGGAGCGGATCGAGCGGAAAGCTGCGCCCAAAATCCATCACGGTCACGACCGGCCCGCCATCCGGTTTCAATACCTCGCCCCGCCCGCCGAAATATTGCCACCCGGCCAGGCCGAGGGTAGCGACGAGGACGACTCCTGCGATCAGCAGGTATCGTGCTCGCCAAGTCATTCTTCGCCGGCCCGCCGGAGGATGACCTTCGCCACGCGATGCCTTCACATCAGGCCACCCGGCGGCTCATCGGAAATCCGCATCCGAAAAGATAAGAGTATAAGGAAACGGACCGTAATCGCGCGGCCGCATGGCACTCCTTTCCGTCGCGCAAGCAATTCGGGTCCGACCAGCATGCCGGAGATCGCGACGGAATGGCGGCGTTTCGAGGAGTGGACGGCAGGTGAGCTCTACGAGCTGCTGCGCTTCCGCCAAAGCATCTTTGTCGTCGAGCAGGCCTCCCCCTATCCCGACCTCGACGGCCTCGACCAGGAGCGCGTGGCATTTGCTGGCCCGGTTGGAGAGTGAGCTGATCGGCTATCTTCGGCTGACGGCGACAACCGGCCCGCCGCCCACCGTCAGGATCGGCCGCGTCGCGGTGTCGCCGTTCCTGAGACGGGGCGGGCTCGGCCGGGCGCTGATGGAGGAGGCGCTGATCCTCTGTCGCGAGCGCTTTCCGCCGCAAGCGATCGCGCTTAGCGCGCAGGTCCCTCTCGTGCCCTTTTACGAGAGCTTCCGCTTTGCCACGACCTCCGAGCCCTATGACGATTTCGGCGTCGCGCATGTCGAGATGGTGCTGCGGTTGCCGAGTTAGGCTGGGACCTCTTCCGCCAGCGGAACGCGTGTCGACCTCGTGCGCCTGCAGGGCCGGCAGCACGTCGCGGGCAAAGCGGCGGATCTGCTCCATGAACATTTCGTGCGGCAGGGCGCCGCGATTGAGGCTGATCTGCACATTGTCGGCGCCGGCCGTGTCGGCGGCCTCGATGATGCGCTCGGTGACTTCGTCCGCCGTGCCCCACGGCATCTGCTCGGCCTGCCGCTCGACATCGGCCATCGTCAGGTTGCGGAAATCCTCGCGGGCGAATTGGGCGGCGCGCCGGTTCTCCGGGCCGCACGTAATCGGTCGAGGCGGCGGTCGCATAGCCGGTCTGGCGCTGCAATTCGGTCTCGGTGAAGTTGCCGTGGCTGAACAGCGTGCGGTTGAAATAGAGGTGGTAGGGTCCCATCTCCCGCACCGCCTCGGCCTTGCTGTCGGCGACATAGGCGCTGATGCCGAGCGACAGATGGTCGGGCGTGATGCGGTGGCCCGGCTTGCGCGAGGCATTTGGCGTAATAGCGGATGATGTCGTCGCGCAAGCCGCGCGAGCGGCCGAGGCCCGGCGTGATCGGCAGATCGTGCCGGGCGGCGAACTCGATCGATTCCTTGCTGCCGACGATCGGCATCCAGATCGGCGGATGCGGCTGCTGCACCGGCCGCGGCCACATCGCGACGTCCTTGTAGGACCAGAATTTGCCCTGATAGGAGAAGACTTCCTCGGTCCAGGCCCGGGTGATGATGTCGTAGGCCTCCTCGAAGCGGGCGCGCGACTGCGCCAGCGGGACGTTGTGGACCTGGTACTCGCGCGGAATGCCGCGGGCAAAGCCGGAGATCAGCCGGCCATTGGACAGGCAGTCGAGCATCGCCAGCTCCTCGGCGAGCCGCAGCGGCTCGTGCAGCGGCAGCAGATTGCCGTAGATCAGCAGCTTGAGCCTCTTGGTGCGCTGCGCCGCCGCGGCGGCCAGCAGGTTCGGCGAGTTCATCAGCCCGTAGGGCGAGCAGTGGTGCTCGTTGAAGCCGACGCCGTCATAGCCGAGCCGGTCGAGCTCTTCCCAGGCGTCGAGATGCTCGGCATAGGTGCGCGCCGCGATTTCGGGCTTGAAATGGTTCTTCGGCAGCGGATAGGGCAGCTCGTTGCCGACCTTCAGATGCTCGAGCTGTTCGCCATAGGCCAGGAGATCGAAGACGAAGACCTTCATCTTATCCGGTCGCCTCCTTGATGGGCCGGCGCCAGTCGGGCCGGCGCCGGTCGATAAGTTACGAAGCTTGCCGGCGCGGCCATGTTGTGACAACCAGAAGATCGACAAACCCGAGATGACGGAGTGAGACCGCGATGCCGCGCTATGATTTCGACATGTTTACGATCGGCGCCGGCTCGGGCGGCGTCGCCAGCTCGCGCCGCGCCGGCAGCTATGGCGCGCGCGTCGCGATCTGCGAGGACAGCCGGGTCGGCGGCACTTGCGTAATCCGCGGCTGCGTGCCGAAGAAGCTGCTGGTCTACGGCGCGCAATTTGCCGATGCCTTCGCCGATGCCGCCGGGTTTGGCTGGACGGTGCCGGTGCCGAGCTTCGACTGGCCCGCCCTGATCGACGCCAAGGACCGCGAGATCGAGCGGCTCTCGCAGATCTATCGCAACATGCTGAAGAACAGCGAGGTCGAGCTGATCGAGGGGCGGGGCGTGCTCGTCGATCCGCACACGGTCGAGGTCGACGGCCGGGCTTACACCGCCGACAAGATCCTGGTCGCCACCGGCTCGCACCCGACGGTGCCGGACATCCCCGGCATCCAGCATGTGATCTCGTCCAACGAGGCGCTCGACCTGCCCGCCTTGCCGCGCCGCATCGTCATCGTCGGCGGCGGCTATATCGCCGTCGAGTTCGCCGGCATCTTCAACGGTTTCGGCGCCGAGGTCGTCGAGCTGATCCGCCGCGAGGAGCTCCTCTACGGCTTCGACGACGACATCCGCATCGCGCTGGCGCAGGAGATGCGCGGCCGCGGCGTCGAGATCCACGCCCGCACGCAGGTCGCGCGGATCGAGAAACACGACCACGGCTACTCGGTCTACACGGCGATCGGCCAGGAGTTTTCGGCCGACATCGTGATGTACGCAACCGGCCGCAAGCCGAACACCCGGGGGCTAGGGCTCGCCGAGATCGGCGTCGAGACCACCGAGAACGGCGCGGTCGTCGTCGACGAATGGTCGTGCAGCAATGTTCCCGAACATCTATGCGGTCGGCGACGTGACCGACCGGATCAATCTGACCCCGGTCGCGATCGCCGAAGGCCGCGCCATCGCCGAGACGCTGTTCAACGACAACCCGATCAAGATGGACCACGCCAATGTGCCGTCGGCGGTCTTCAGCCAGCCGCCGATCGGCGCTGTCGGGCTGACCGAAGAGGAGGCGCGCCGGCGATACGGCGAGGTCGACATCTACAGCGCCCACTTCAAGCCGATGAAGAACACCTTGTCGGGCCGCGATGAGCGCACCCTGATGAAGCTCGTCGTCGATGCGCGCAGCGACCGGGTGCTCGGCTGCCATATGCTCGGCCCCGACGCCCCGGAGATCATGCAGGGTCTGGCGATCGCGGTGAAATGCGGCGTCTCGAAACGCATGTTCGACGAGACCGTCGGCATCCACCCGAGCGCCGCCGAGGAATTCGTGACAATGCGCGAAAAGCTGGTCCGGCCTACGAAATTAGCGGCGGAATAAGTAGCGGGCTGTAATCGCCCTGTCTGAACGGATGCTGCGGTCGCGCGACTTCGGGTCCCGGTTAGCGCGCCTCGGTGCCGAGCACGTGAGGACGCGGGCGCACCGCGGTCTCCTTCCCGCCGAGCGCCATCGCCTTCCCGTGCGTCTCGACGCCGAGGATGAGCAAACGACAAGCCGACCAACGCCATACAGCCGGCGAGGAAGATGAAGGCCGGCAACACCGCGGCCTCGGTCGCTTTCGGCGCGATGACGTTGCCGCTGCCGGCCAGCAGGGCCAAAGCGAGTGGGCCCGAGGATCTTGCCGACCCCGTTTGCCGCTTGCCCCAGACCCGAGGAGCGCGAGCCAAGGCTGCACTCCATATTGCTCGACCGTATAAGGCGCAAGATTCGAGAACCCGCCCTCCACAAAGAATGCCGAAGCGGCGATCAGGATCACGAATAACGGAAACCCGCCGACCAGTATTCCATTGTAATACCCAGCCAGGGCAAGGCAAATAACCGCAACGAAGCCGAAGAGGGCGCCGAGCGCACGCCGGCCCAACAGCGGGGCGATCAGCGAGACAATGATCTTGCCGATGATGCCGGTAGCAGCGACATAGACGAAATATCTGGCGGCCTGGGCAGGCTCGACGTGCAGAGCGAGCGCAACGATGGTCGGCCCCCAAAGATAATAGCCGTAGGCTGCCGTCGCAGAACCGCCCCAGATCACGATCGTTTGCCAGAAGAGCCGCGGGTTGACCGTGAAGAGCTCCGTCAGGCTGGCGCGGGGTTGCGCAGTGGGCTGGATCGTCGGCAATGGCACGCTGGTCGAGCGGGAGCTCCAATTGCTTGGCGACCTCCGCCCGCGCCTCGGCAAAGCGCCCCTTGGCGGTCAGCCAGCGCACCGATTCCGGCACAAAGATCCAACCAACAGGCCAACAAGGACCGCCACAAAACCGGTCATCGCGACGCCGCGCCAGCCGAACGCCTGGAGAAGCGCAGCCGCGGTGAAGGAGGCAAGCAGCGTGCCGGCGCTGGCGAATACGATAAAAAAGCTCGTTATTCCGGTGCGCCAGCGCGTCGGCGTCAGCTCGACGATGATCGTCAAGGCGGGGGTGACCCCGGCCGCGAGACCAAAGCCGACAAAGAAGCGCAAGACCGCCAACAACACCCAGGCGCCGGTCGGCACAAAGCCGATCAACCCGGCACTGATCCCGCAGATGAGCGTCCCGGTGACGGTCTGCATCTTGCGCCCGAAGAGATCGCCGAGAGAACCCCGAGACGAGCGAACCGATGATGGCGCCGACGCCGGCGCCATAAAGGATGATCGCACCCTGCCCATAGGTGAGCTGCCATTCCCGCCCGATCACCGACATGACAAACGCGATCAGAAAGAAGTCGAAAAAATCGAGGACGAGAACCCCCGACATCAGGACGAAGGTCACCCAATAGCGCCGATTGAGAGGCGCAGCGTCAAATAGCGCCAAGAGACTGTCGGAACTCTGTGCCTGCATCATTTCCTCCCACGGCGCCACATCCGGCGCCTACGATTTTGCGGCCTTAACGGATATGTCCGCGCGGCTGGGTCGTCAACCGCCGGCGCCGCGCCGAAGGTTAGGTCCCTTGCAACATTTGTTGCAGCTTTCGTCCCAGCGCCTCCACGGTAAACGGTTTCGGCAGCAAATCGACCCCGGCGTCGAGGATGCCCTGATGCACAATCGCGTTTCGAGCGTAGCCGGTGGTGTAGAGGACCTTTAGATCGGGTACATGGCGCTTTGCTTGCTCGGCAAGTCGTCGCCCGTTCAAACCGGGCAGCCCGACATCGGTGAACAACAGCGCAATCTCCGGGTTCTCTTCTAGAAGACGAAGAGCTGTTTCGGCATCTGAAGCTTGCAGGACGTCGTAGCCAAGCGCTGTCAGGGCCTCCGCGCTGTACATCCGCACCCCGGGATCGTCCTCGACCAACAGCACGCTCTCGCCTTGGCTGGTCGCAACGGCCTTCGACCGACTGACCGATGGCTGCGCCTGGCCGGCCGCCGTGGAACGCGGCAAATAGATCTTCACGGTTGTTCCACACCCGAGTTCGCTGTACAGCTTGATGTGACCGCCCGATTGCTTGGCAAAGCCATAGACCTGACTAAGCCCCAGACCGGTCCCCTTTCCCTCCGGCTTTGTCGTGTAGAATGGCTCAAAGGCATGCGCCATAGTCTCCTCTGACATGCCCTCGCCGCTGTCGCTCAGCGCGATCATGACATATTGTCCCGGCACGACCTCGCTGTGCGCCGCGGCATATGCTTCGTCGAGGTAGGTGTTGCCAGTCTCTATGGTGAGCTTGCCGCCTTCGGGCATCGCGTCCCGAGCGTTGATCGCGAGGTTCAGGACGGCATTTTCCAATTGATTCGGATCGGCATGGGTGCTCCATAACCCTGCTGCGAGCACTGTCTCGACCGTGACGCTCTCGCCGAGCGTGCGGCGGAGCATTTCAGACATCGAACCGATCAGCCCGTTTAAATCCACGATCTGCGGTGAAAGCGGTTGGCGGCGAGAAAACGCCAGCAAACGGTGAGTAAGCGCCGCGCCCTGCTCCGCGGCACGTTGCACCGCGCTGAGAAGGCGCGCCGTTCTTTGCGCATCCGGCTGCCCAGCTCCCCGCTGCAAGAGTTCGACGCTGCCCAGGACCGCGGTAAGCAGATTGTTGAAGTCGTGGGCGACGCCTCCCGTTAAATGACCCAAGGCCTCCATCTTCTGAAGCTGCGCCAGCATTTTTCGATTCTGTTCCAGGGCCACCTGCTGCTGGCGCCGCTCGGTGATGTCTCTGGTGATCTTGGCAAACCCCCGCAGATTTCCGTCGGTGTCATGTAGCGCGGTGATGATGACGTTAGCCCAGAAGCGAGAGCCGTCCTTGCGAACACGCCAGCCTTCGGCTTCGGCGTGACCCTCGGCAACGGCGGTTCGGAGCAAGCGCTCGGGTAGACCGGCGCTGGCCTCCTCCGGCGAGTAAAACCGCGAAAAATGGGTGCCGGTGATCTCGTCGGCGCGGTAGCCCTTGATCCGCTCGGCCCCCTCGTTCCAGCTGACAATCGTGCCCGCCGGATCGAGCATAAAGATCGCGTAATCCCTCACCCCCGAGACCAGAAGCCGGAAGCGCTCCTCGCTTTGCTGCAATGATGCCTGCGATCTCGACATGAGAAGCCAGGCGCGAGTCAGCAGGGCGCTGCCCAGCAACATCGTGGCAATCGCAAGGGCGGCCACGGCAAGGCTTATATTCGCGTCGCGACGCTCGGCGTTGATGAGATGCGCCTCCCGTTCTCCCAGCAGCCTTTTCTCCGTGATGATGGCAGCATCGATCTCGGCTGTTATCGTGCGCATGGCCTGCAGACCGACATCCGTCCGCACGATCTGACGCGCAGCGTCGAAACCCTGCTTTTGGCGCACATCGATCGACCGCTGCAATTCGTCGAGTTTGCGATGCACTTGAAACTCTAGGGTATCACTGCGGTTTTTCTGCTCGGGGTTATCCAAAGTGAGCTGCCGCAGCTCCCGGAGCTTCACCGGCGCTTCCTGCACGCCGGCGCGGTAAGGGTCGAGATAGGTGTCGTCTCCGGTAATCAGGAAACCCCGCTGCCCGCGTTCCGCGTCCTGCAGCGCGCGGTCGAGCTCATTTGCCGTCCCGATCACCTGAAAGGTATGGGCGACCAGCGCCTGGCTGTGCCGCAGATTGGGAACAATACTGAGAGCGCTGTAGACCTCGATTACTGCGATCAGAAGCGAAGGGATCCCAATCAAGGCTAACCCGGGCCCCAGGCCTTTCAGCAATCGGTGTTGCGCGGCGATCCGGCGCGCCTCCCGCGGCCCGCGATCGCGCGGAGATGTGACCGCGTCGCCCGGCGACGGTAAGCCTCTCCCGTTCACTTCCTCGGCCAGATCCACCATCGGCGCGTTACCTATGTACGGCTGAAGGCACCGGCGATTGTAGCGCAACGGCGGACCGCTGCCATCTCGGTTGAGAAGCGACGAATCGAAGCTGATTGGACTACTCGATGACGGCGTTGCAGCCGAGTCTTTGACAGGAGATCGTGTATTTAAATCATGTTTTAGTAAGTATTGACAAGAACCCGAATTTAACTGCTCTCGCACGCGCAGCTGATTTCAGCTAATATTTCGCGCGTGCGAGAGCGATAATCTGTTGTGCCGAGCCGAGCGGGACCTGCTCAGCTCTTCACCAGCAAGGCCAGGATCGGTTCGAGATAATCGTCAGCGAGTTTCTTCAGCTCGTCGTCGGTGCGGTCCTGAACCGGGTGGGGAACGAACACTATCGCCGGATCGATGCCGAGCGACTTGGCTCCGGCGGCCGCGCCATCGACGAACTCTGTCGTTGCGACGCCGACGGTTGGGATGCCGCGTGCCTCGAGATCCGCCATGTCATGCGTACAGCACGAAATGCAGGACCCTCAGTCGGACAATCCTTCGATGACGAGGTTGACTTCCGCGGCGATCTGCTGCCGCAACGGCAAAGGCGCAACCCGCGTATTGGTCGGCTTGGCGTAGTGCCTAACGGCGATGCCGCGCTCGGCGAGCCGCTCGCCCAGCCGGTGCAGAAAGACGTCGCCGCGCGGCTTCGCGATATCGAGAATTCCGATCGTTAGTCCGTCGAGCCGTTCCGGCCGCGGCAGGCGCGGGCGGATCGTCGGACTTCGCTCCGAGGTCGGGTCGAGTAATATTGTCATTTGCACCTCCTTCGGTCCAGGTCAAACAGGCAGGGTATCGCGTGCTAGCTTGAAAAAGCGGCTCTCAATGAGCGCCGTTATTCGTTCGGAAAATACCTCGTATAGCTCTGACAGGTCGTAACCAACGAATTCACTCATGCTCTGTTGCCAGCGTGCGACATGCCACAGATTTCTGAGTTCGTCCCGGGGAAAGTTAAATTCGAATCCCACCTGCTTTAACTCGTCGATGGATGCTCCCAGATCCGGCACAGCGTTGAGCTGTTCGCGATTCTTTGGCTCCATCATCCAAAAGACAACGAACTCGGGTTCGTGCGGGCGCTTGAATTTGACCCCATCTCGCGGTTCTTGATAAATGCCAAAAACGATCGATTGGCCGTAGGGTGCTTTCTCCAGCTCCGTCTCGACGCAGACCCTTCCATAATGGGCGTATGTTTCCCCGCTCTTGATCTCATCGGAGAATCTTGGCAGCAACGCCTCTCTTAAAGCCTCAACCAGTCTCCAGGTTTCTTGAGAAAACGACTGTTCCTTTTCTAAGTTGCTGAGATAAACAGAATGCGCTGAAATTAGCTCTTTGGTAAGCATTCGCGCTCTCCATGCCTCGCCGCTCAACTCAGGGTATTCAGCAAACTGATCGAATAAAAATAGGTCCTTCGGATCGTTTGGGTGGTGGATGGATACGTATTTAAATGTGTCGGCCCAGGTGGCAAAAAGTATCCTTGGATCTCTCAGCTTCATCAGTTGATCGCGATCTTGCCTATCGGTGGTGATAACAAGCAAATACGAAGATTGATCAGTTCCCATGCACGAATCAATATGTCGCTGATGGCTTATGCACGAGCGTCCGGCCGATCCAGATTTAGTGTACAAAACAAGAACTCAGGTGTAGGCTGCTCATTGGTATCGAATGAGCAAGGGGGAGTGTCGTGCCTGTATCTGAGCGACGGTTTCCGCGGTCGTTGATCGAATTCCAGGGGCGCTTTGCGACAGAAGGTGCGTGTGCGGAGTACCTCTTCGAGCGTCGTTGGCCGCAAGGGTTTGTCTGCCCGGGTTGCGGCGGGGGCCGGGCTTGGCTGCTGAAGACCAAAGTCTTCACCTACGAGTGCGCCGACTGTGGTCGGCAGACCTCGGTGACCGCTGGCACGATCATGCATGCCAGCAAGCTGCCGCTGACGATATGGTTCTGGGCCGCGTTTTTAATGGCGACGCACTCGAACGGCATCTCGGCGCTGCAATTGCAAAACCAGCTTGCTCTCGGTTCGTACCGCACCGCCTGGATGTTATGCGCCAAGCTGCGCCGCGCCATGGTCAACCCCGCGCGCGAGCCGCTCGGTGGTCTGGTCGAGGCCGACGAGACAATCATCCCGTTCCGCACCAAGAACGACCCGGTCGTTGTGCCCGCCGGCCGCAGCGGAATCGGCAAAATGCTGGTTGCCGGCGCGGTCGAAATCGACGGCGGCAAGCCCCGGCGCGCCCGGCTCAAGGTGATCGAGGGCTTTGGCAAAGACGAGCTTCATGCCTTCGTGCTCGGTGCGGTTGCCCCTCAGACCCGGCTGATCACCGACGACTGGCCGTCCTACCACAACCTTCCCAGTGTCCGGCACAACGCGATCACCATCGGCACGATGGCCGCGCACATCGCGCTGCCCTGGATCCATCGGCTGTTTTCAAACCTCAAGCGTTGGGGCTTGGGCGTCTACCACGGTCTGCGGAAAACCAACCTGCAGCACTACCTCGATGAGTTCGTGTTCCGCTTCAATCGGCGCAGCACACGCCATGCCGCCTTCGATACCCTGCTCGGCATCGGCGCCCGCACCGCTCCGGCGCCCTACCTCGTCCTGATCCGCAAAGCCGCCTAGCCCGAAACAACATCTAGAGCCACCGGACCCTCGTGCATAAGCCATATCCGGGAACCCGCAGAAGAGTACCAGAAACTTGGCATTGTTCAAGAAGGTCGGGATAGTAAGCAGCTTGAGGAGTTACGGTTTACGTTGTCTCTCCGCCTTAATCCACACGATGACAATGATCAGCAAATTTTACTTTTACTAGCCGCCGCTGACAGCACGACGAATGCTGATGAATTCGCTCAACGTATGGCACTCCTTCTTAAGCACGACTGGGAACGAGCGAAACGTGAAGCAAGCCTCTGGCGGTGCTTGTTAGAAAGGCCGCCTGCGCGAGTTGCATTTGAAGATTATCGGGCGGGCGATCAACATGACTGTGGCGTGTGGAGATCGGGGGTAGTGCGTATTCTAAATCTCGGTCGGTGGATGCCTCCTTGGCGGTAGGCGTCGCGCATCCGTCGCCAGACAGCCTCGAAATGATCTACTTCGGCCATAGGCCGCGCGTCACTGGCGGCAGGTGTCGCGAAACGCCGATTCTGGTAACCGGGAGCGGTCGGTCAGGAAATCTACGAAGGAGGCAAACCTGAAATCTTGATAACCATTTTAGCCTCATGCTTCAAATCTTTGCCGTGCTCTGCGGATGAGCCGTTGATAGGATTCAAAGGTCTTGGTCGCTGCATTGTTAAGCACAGTGGCGTGGTAAATATACTGATCAGGATATACGTGGCGTAATGTGGTTGAGAGCGAAAAGCGACTGAGATCGTCGGCCAGCGGCTCCGTCAACGCTTGGGCAATAGCAAAGAACTGTATAACGTTATTGCGAAACGCCGACCGCAGCTCTTCAATCTCAGTGTCCGAATCTTAATCGTATAGGTTGCATCAAAGTCAGGCGAGTCTCCTAATGAGCAGCTGCACGGAGGCGATGTAAACCCAGACTTTGGCACTGGCGATCGAAGTCTCGAAATCCTTGGCCAGGCGGCGGTTTCGATTGAGCCAAGCCAGGGTTCGTTCGACGACCCAGCGACGCGGCAGCAGTTTAAAGCCGGCGGCATCAGCGGCGCGTTTGACGATCTCGATGGTCCAGTGGCCGAATTTGGCGAGCGCCTCGCGCAGGTTGGGGCCGTTGTAGACACTGTCGGCGAAAAGATGGCGTAGCCAGGGAAACAACTGGTGGATGGCCTCAATGACCAGCACGGCACCATCGCGATCTTGGACATCGGCGGGGTGCACCTCGGCGCCGACCAGCAGACCGCCAGTATCGGTCACAATGTGGCGCTTGCGGCCTTTTACCTTCTTGGCCGCATCGTACCCCCGCGGCCCACCGCTCTCGGTCGTCTTGACCGATTGACTGTCGATGACCCCGGCCGAGGGGCTCGGTTCACGGCCCGCTGCTTCGCGTGCTTCCAGCAGCAACGCAAAATTGATCTTCTCAAACAAGCCGTCGTCTCGCCAATCGTAGAAATAACCTTGCACGGTGGTAAACGGAGGAAAGTCCTTTGGCAGCATGCGCCACTGACAGCCGGTTCGCGCGATATACAAGATCGCATCCAACACGGCCCGTAGCTCGGTCTCACGCGGCCGACCCAAACGCTTTACTGCCGGCATGTGGGGCTCAATCAGCGCCCATTCCGCATCCGTGACATCGCTTGCGTAGCGCCGCCCCTCTCGTCCATACTTTGGCCGAGTGATTTTGGTCCACATTTTGTGCCTCGATGATTGCTTTGACACAACCATCATGCCACAACCGACTGAAATCACTCAATTCATTTTCGGTCAGCCTCTCAGGGTCGATAAACTCATGCTGTGGCTGACTGTGGTTCCTCAAAAACGATGCAAGGCAATCGAGCCTCGTATACTCATACGCGTCTCCCGCGAAGTTGGGGTGTTGCAACAGGATGAGAGCCGGCTTGTTGTCTATCACCCCGATGATGGCAGCCAGCGTCTGCCGGTCAGCATTGCGCCCTTGTGGCAATGCAATCGACTGCGCGGAATGGTTTCCTTGTCCGATTGCCAGATACAGGGCGGCGCGGGCATCTTTCACCTCAGCCTGCGTGTAGTTCTCTTGTGCTGGCTCGTCCGCGAGTTCGAACAGGCTGTGATGGTCGAGACATAGCCACGCGAGATTGTCTTCCTTGTAGTTCGCCGGGTCCTTGTCGATATGTGCGATTTGCCCGTGCTTCTCCGTAAGATCGCCGTTCAGCTGGAAACACAAGACGCAGCGTCTGCGGCTCCGGTTGAGAACCCGAAGCTCGATATCACCGGGTATGTGACGCCGGCCTTGAACCATCAGGTAAGGGGATCAGGAGAATTCAAACCTGTTAGCCTCGAAATCGTGCTGTGCTAGACATTGTAGCTGTGGGCGATGTCGCGCACCGGCTCGCCGTCGATGTCACGCCGGCAAATCGCCTCGCGCTTCTGGTGATCGGTCAGTTTCGGCTTGCGGCCCATCTTGACGCCGCGCGCTTTGGCCCGCTCACGGCCCTCCCTGGTGCGCGCGCGGATCAAATCGCGCTCGAACTCGGCCAGCCCGCCTAACACGGTCAGCATCAGGCGGCCGTGCGAAAAGGTGGTGTCGGCCCATGCGTCGTTGAGCGATCGGAGATTAAAATGACAGTCTACTCTAAAGTGTGCTTTTTTCCAAGTGCGTTTCCCGGTGGTGACTAGCTGTCACGTGTTCAGGGCGGCAAGCTCCCGATCGATCACCGCGCGTAGCGGCGGCAAGTGGTTCTGAAGCGTCACCCATACATAGGACGCGGCAACGTCCTCGTAATCGTGGCGGTAGATGTTGCCGGCGGCGGCCATCTGCTTCCATGCAACCACCGGGTGTCGGGCTTTCAGGTCATCGGGCAGGCGCCGCGAGGCTTCGGAGATGATTTCAAGGCAGCGCGTCACGGCGTAGACCGTGCGCGGGTCGTCGCGGAAACGCTCACAGTCGAAGCCGGCCGCGAAGCTTGCGGCCAGGTCCATGTGATGTGCCATGTCCCGAAGCGCCCGGGTCGCAATGTCAGAAGGCATAGATTGCGTCGGCCGTCGCGGCCGGGCGGACGTAGGGTTTGAGGCTGTCGCGGCTGACAACATCGACCGGACCGCCAAACAGTGCCGCGATGTAATCCTTGAGCGCGACATATTCATAGACGCCGATCGGCGCCGCCGGATCGACCTCAATCATAATATCGATGTCGCTGTCGGGGCGGCCGTCACCGCGCGCTCGCGAACCAAATACCGCCGCGTGACTGACGCCCCGCGCACGCAAGGCGGTTTCGTTCTCCCTCAGCCGGGCCAGGATTTCCTGCCGATCCATCCTGCTAAATTGGCATTGGGGACCCAGTTTTCCTAGGTGTTGTGCTAACTCGGTTCGCATTACCGTTAAGGCGTCACGCCGGCTGCTTCAGCGCGGTCTGTTCGACATAGGGGCGCAGCAGCTCATCGGCGTTTTTCTGGGCGGTCTGGACGGCGTCGGCGGGGGTCGTTTTGCCGGAGAGGATCGCCTGGACCTGGTCTTCCATCGCCTTGCGGACGGCGACGGTGTTGTAGGTGTCGAACCACGGGACGGCGTATTGCAGCTGGTCGAGCGCGACCTTCGCGTCGGGGTGCTGCTGCAGGTATTCTTTCATCTCGGGCAGGTCGTAGGCCGCCTTGCGCGGTGCGAAATAGCCGGTGAAGCGGCTCCATTCGCCGGCAATCTCGGAGCTCGTCAGCCAGCCGATCAGGGTCCAGGCGGCGGCTTGCCGCTCGGGGGTGTTGCCCTTCGGCAGGATCAGCGAGGCGCCGCCGATCGGCGCGGCATTGCGCAGATTCTTCGGCATGAACGCGACCCGGTAGGGGGTCTTCATATTCTCCCGCACAAAGCTCAAGGAGCCGGTGGAGAGAACCATCATGCCGATGTGACCGGCAAAAAACGCCGAAGTGCAGGCATTGGCGTCCGAGACACCCGGCGGGAACAACTTCAAGCGGTTCACCATCGCGTCGAGCAGGTTCAGGGCGCCGAGCGTGCTCGGAGCATTGTAATAGACCTCCCCGCCATAATTATGGTTGAAGTACTGGCCGCCGTTCGACATCGTCAACCCGCTAACGATCCAGCCGCAATAGTCGTAGGTTGCGGGGAACATCAGGCTCCAGCGCTGGGTCTGGCCGCCTTCCGCTTTGGCCAGCGTCTTTGCGGCAGAGATCCAATCGGCCCAAGTGGCTGGCGGATGGTCGGGATCGAGACCGGCCTCGGTAAAAGCCGCGACATTGTAGTAGAGCAGCGGCGTCGAATTCTGGAACGGGACGCCATAGACGCGGCCGCCAATCACTGCATTGGGCTTCAACGCGGGCCAGAATCCGTCCATGAATGCGTCAGGTCTCTTGCCGGCCTTTTCGATCAATGGATCGAACGCGGCGACATCGTCATTGATGACGTATTCGCGCACAAAATTCGCCGACATGATCACCGCGCCGGGAGGCTTGCCGGCTTTGATTGCTGCGCGCGTCTTCAGGTTGGTGTCATCGTAGCCGCCGGTGTAGACCGCAGTCACCTTGATGTCCGCATGCGCCGCGTTGAAACGGTCGACCAGCTCCCGCATTTTGTTGGCGAGCATGCCTTGGACCGGCACCGGAAAGAACAGCTCGATCTCGGTCGGGTTGGCGGCGCGCGCTGCACCGGCCAGCGCAGCGGCGGCCGGGATGGCAAGGGCTGCGCCGAGTGCGGCGCGGCGCGTGATCGGCTCCATATGAACCCCCTCTACTTGATGCCGGAGAAGACGAAGGAAGCAACGAACCGGCGTTGAAAGAAAAGAAAAAGCAGCAGCAGCGGGCCGGCGACAAGGAATGTCCCCGCCGCGACGATGCCCCAGGCCGAGCCGGCCTCGGCGCCGGACGCAAACGAGGCGAGGCCGACAGTCAGCACCTGGCTCGACGGCGAGGAGACCGCCATCAGCGGCCACAGGAACTCGTTCCAATGCGCGGTCACCGAAACGATCGCGAAGGCCGCCAGACCCGGACGGGCCAGCGGCACGAGCACGTGCCGGATCAGCGCCGTGACCGAGGCGCCTTCGAGCATCGCCGCTTCCTCGTAGTCGCGCGGGATTATGCGAAAAGTCTGGCGCATCAGGAAGGTGCCAAAAGCCGAGGCGAAATAGGGCGCCATGATCCCGAGCAGTGTGTCATAGAGGTGCAGCGACACCAATGTCGCCAGGTTCGGTACGATCAGCAACGGCGGCACCAGCAGCAGCTGCAATAAGAACAAAGCAAAGAGGAAATCACGGCCCGGAAAAAGTAAGGCGGGCGAAGGCGTAGCCGGCGGCGGTAACGGTCACCAGCTGCACGGCAAGGATGCCGCCGCACATGGTGAGCGTATTCAGGTACCATAGCGGAAAGCTGCCGCTTTGCCAGGCCTCGCGGAAATTGCGCAGCCCGAACGGGCCGGCCGGCGTCAATGAGGCGATGTCGGCCGGTACGCCCGGGCGCAATGCGGCCACCGCCATCCACGCAAACGGCACCGCCCAGATGAGCGCCGCCACACTGGCGGCGATCAGTCCAATGAGGCGCCACTCAGCTTTCATAATGGATCCGCGCTCGAGCAGGCGGAACGATGCCAGCGACAATGCGAGCAAGGCCGCGACGCTGATCACCGTCGCCGAGGAGGCGACCCCGACATCGTAATTCTGAGCCGCTTGCTGGTAGATGTAGTAGAGCAGCAAGTTGGTCGAGTCCGCCGGACCTCCTTGTGTCATCGTGACGACTTGATCGACCTGCGTCAGCGCGTTCAGGATCGCAATCGGCACGACAAAGGCGAAGGTCGGGCCGAGCATCGGCAACGTCACGTTGCGAAACCGGCGCCATCGATCGTTGCCGCGTCGAGCAGGTCCTGCGGCACACCGGCCAGTCCCGCAAGATAAAACAGCATGTAGTAGCCGGTGTTTTTCCACACGGTGATCGCCACGACCGAGCCCAGTGCCAGATCGGTGTTGCCGAGCCAGTTGATCGCGGGAACCCCGAGCTTTGCCAGGTAATAGTCGAGAAGACCCTCGCCGGGCAGCAGAATGAAGCTGAACAACGCAGCCGCGGCGACGAGCGGGATCATCAGCGGCATGACCACGAAGGTTCGCATCACCGTCGTGAAGCGGTTGGTATCCCGCAACGCCAGCGCAAACAGCAGAGCGAGCACGAGGCTGGGCACTATGGTGCCGACGGCGTATTCCGCATTGTTCCAAGCGGCGCGTGCGAAGTGCAGATCGGCAAAAAGACGGCGATAATTGTCTAGACCGAGCGCGTGCTGGCCGGCGAACCTTTCCACCGTGAACGAGTCGCCGAGCACCCGCAGCACCGGCCAATAGGTGAACGCGGCGAGAAAGGTAAAGGCGGGTGCGAGCAAGGCCGCGACCGGGAGCCACCGAGAGCGGCTATGCACCAGACGTGGCAGCATCAAGCTGGAGTGGGCGACCGGCGGCGCCTGTGCCGTCGCGCTCAGTGATGTTCTCACACTGCCGCGACATAGCGGCGGTCGGTGACTGTGACATGACAGTTTTACGACAGTTTGATGGACGGAAGTGAGATCCTGGCACGGCAAAGCGAGTAATAGTGTATGAGCGTGGTTCTGGAGCGCGGGCAGCGCCCGCGAGCCCGGAAACCATGAACACAGGCCTATCAGCCCAGGGGAGGTCGGAGTTCATAGGTTCCGGGCCTGCCCTTTGGCATCCCGGAACGACGAGCTGAGAGGAAGGCATGCGCATCGAGATCATCTGCACCGGCGACGAGGTGCTGACCGGCAAGATCGTCAATACCAATTTCAGCTATATGGCCCAGAAGCTCGAGGATTTCGGGTTTTCGGTTAGCTGGGGGACGATCGTCGGCGACGACCGCGCGGAACTGCTCGCGGCCTTCCGGCTGTCGGGCGAGCGCGCCGATGCAGTCATCGTCAATGGCGGCCTCGGGCCGACCATCGATGATTTGTCGCAGGAAATCGCCGCGCGCGCCGCCGGGGTCGATCTCGTCCTCAACGAGGACTGGCTCCAGCGCATGGAGGAATTCTTTCAACGGCGCAACCGCGTCATGTCGGCGAACAATCGGAAGCAGGCGATGTTGCCGACGACCGCCGAGATCCTCGACAACCCGATCGGTACCGCCTGCGGCTTTGCGCTCGACATCGGCAAGGCCCGGTTTTTCTTCACTCCCGGCGTGCCGCGCGAGCTCCGCCGTATGCTCGAAGAGCAGATCATCCCGCGCCTGTTGGCGCGCGGCGGGTCGCCAACGGCCATTTATCTCAAGCGCTTCCACACCTACGGTCTCGGCGAGTCGCATGTCGACCAGCTCCTCACCGGGGTCGAGGAGCTGGTGCCCGACGGCAGCGTTAAGCTCGGCTTCCGAACCCATTATCCGCAGATCGAGACCAAGCTGACCGTGCGCGGCGCCGACATAGACGACATCCAGGCAAAGCTGGCGCCGGTGCAGGAAGAGGTGCGCCGCCGTCTCGGCAATTTCATTATCGCCGAAGACGATCGGACGCTCGAAGGGGTCGTACTGGCCTCGCTCACCGCGCGCGAGGGCTCGTTGGCGATCGTCGAGACCTTCACCGGGGGGCAGATCGCCGGCCGCATTGCACCTCTGCCCGGTGCCGAAAAGGTGTTCCGCCGCGGTCTCGTCGCCCGTGACCCGGCCGAGATCGCCGCCGCGCTCGGCCTCGACGGCGCGCTGATCTCAGGCGAATTGAGCCGCGAGACGGCCGAGGCGGTCGCGCGCGCAGTGCGCGAGGAGACCGGCGCGACCCATGCTCTCGCGGTGCTGATCGAGGTCGATGACGGCCCCGACTGCATCGATTTCGGCGGCAGCATCCATCTCGCGATCGCCGCCGAGGAGGGAGTGGAATCCCGGCGCTCGCGCATTTATGGCGGCCGCGACTGGGTGCGCCTCGGCGCCGTCGAGCTCGGCCTCGACTGTTTGCGCCGCTACCTGCAGGGCCTCCCCGTCACCGAACGCACCGATTTCGAACGGGCGTGATCGATGCATCGGGGACAGAGCATGGTCAGCGAGGACCTTCACCGGGGTGAGCGGCAACTCTCGTTCACGCACCGAAGACTCTTCAAGCTGGCTGGGGGTGCAGTTCGAAGCCGGCGGGGCGGCCGGCGCGGCGGGCTGCTTCGGCGAGCGGGAGTGACAGGTCCCAGAGGTTGGCGTCGAAGCGCCAGCCGTTGACGCTGTCGGCTTCGCGCGACACGACGTAGAGCAGCGGCGGCACCATCTCGTCGGGCTCGACGAGGCGCGGAGCGCGGCCTTTGCGGCTCATCGCGCGCATCTCCTCGGCCATGCCCGGCGTGTTGGCGCCGGCTCCGGGGTTGACGATGTTGATCGTCAGGCCAGTTCCTTCGACCTCCTTCGCCCACACCTCGGTCGCCATTTCGAGCGCCGCCTTCGAGGCGCCGTAGGGCGAGGTGTGCGGCCGGTTCATCGTGTCGAGCTTGGTCGTCACGTTGACGATGCGGCCCCAGCCCTGCTCGACCATGGCGGGCGCGACGCGGCGGGCCATCTGGTCGGCGGCGATGTAGTTGGTCTCGATGACGGCGCGCACGATGTCGTCCGGCACCTGCCAGAATTTCTGCGGCTCGGGCCGCCGAAAGCGGGCCGGGTCGATCGTCGTGAAGGTCAGGCCAGCATTGTTGACGAGGATATGCGCGCCGCCAAACCGCGACAGCGTCATCGCGACGACGCGGTCGCAATCGGCGGGCCGGCGCAGATCGGCGACGATGGGCAGGATCTGCCCCTCCGGCTTGGTGCCGGCCGTCTCCGCCTCGACCGCCGCGATATCCGCGTCGATGTGGCCGACCGCGACGACATGGTGGCCCTCCCGTGCGAGGCCGAACACCATAGCGCGGCCGAGCCCGCGCAAGCCGCCCGTCACGATTGCGACCCGCTGTTCCATGAGAATTCCCCGTTAGCTAAAAATTAAATATCCAATCGAAAGATGCGACCCGCAAAGAAGGTTACAAATGTCGAACAGGAACTATTTTTGCGTCCAACTCGTTGTTGCGCCGACCTTTGCGAAAGGAAGTCATGATGTATCGACTGATCGCTCCCGGTCTTGTTGCGGCGGCCCTCGTCCTGGGGCTGGCTGGTTGTACGAACCCGTACGACCCTGGACAGCGCGCCGTGGGCGGCGGCCTGCTCGGCGCCGGCGCAGGGGCGGCCATCGGCGGTGCGGTGGGCGGCGGACATGGCGCCGCTCTCGGGGCAGCGGTCGGGGGCGCCACCGGCGCCGTAACCGGCGCGGCTACGACACCGCCTCCGTCACCGCCGCCGGGCGGTTATGGCCAGGGCTACGGATATCCGCCGCAGGCTCCGGGCGGCTACGGCCAGGGCTACGGCTATCCGCCTGCGCCCGCGCAGAGCGGCTATGGCCAGGGCTACGGGTATCCGCCGCAGCCGGCTCCGGGTGGCTATGGCTATCCGCCTGCACAGCAGCCTCCTTACCCGTCATACTAACCGTTCTGGCCAAAAACGGGTCCGGCGCTTGCAGCGAGCGCCGGGCCCGTCCCTCTCAGCCGGGGGGCGTTGATTTGATCAGCTCTGCGAGGTCCCGCACCTTTGCGGCCGACGGCAAATTCTTCCCCACCGCCGATGCCTCGATAAGGCGCGGCTGGTTCGGCCGGGGAGCCGACGGCGTCGGAAGCACTGACGGCTGCCGCCCGCCAATCGCGGGCGTGCCCGCACCGCAATCGCCGGACCGTGTGACCTCGACTTTGGGGGGCGCCCCGGTGCCCGGGTCGGAGTAGAAGAGAACTCTCGCTGCAGCTGCCGGCACCCGAGGTGACGGAGGTCATTACTACACCCGACACCCCGCGCCCGAACTGCGGCGCAGCCAGAGCGGCGGCGATTACCGGACCGGAACCCACGACCCAGACCGGCGCGTCTGCCAGCGCGTGCGCGGAAGCGACGAGCCGCGCCAACGCTGCCTGCTGGTTGGCGACCAGCTGGTAAATGTCCGCCGGCGGCGGCGTCACGACATCAAACCCTTGGGCAGTCCACAGCGCGGGATCAAGCGCGAGGTTATCGTCGCCCGGCCACAACACGAGAACCGCAGCCGGCGCCGCCGGGCCGACGGCGTAAACGCGCGGAGCCGGAGCGTAATAAGGCGCGGGTTCGGCCATCGCCGCCGGCGTCACGGCCGCTGCTTGCCCCGAGGTGGCGACGTGCCCTGCGCAACCCATCAGCGGCAGCGCAGCCAGGCAGCCACAGAGGACAGAGGCGGGTGCTTTCCACATGGGCTTTTCTCCTCCAATGCTCGGTTTGCCATGCGAAAATTTGTCCCCCATTTCGGCGATTTCTAGGTGCCTATGGGGCGGAGGTTTGGCCGAAAACTCTCGGCTCGTTACACGACCGCGAGGTTCTCCACCCGCGGCAGCACCTCCTTGCTGAAGAGTGTGAGATTGGCGACGGTATCGTCGTGGTCCAACAAGCCGCCTTGGCCCATCATCAATAGGTGCCCGAAGCCGCCGACCTGGTCGTAAAAGGCGCGCAGCTGGTCGAACACGTCGTCCGGCGTGCCGGCGAAGACGAGACCGGCGTCGATCGCGTCTTCCACCGTCATCGTGCGCGGATCGATATTGCGGCCGTCCCGCGACTGGATGCGGCCGGCGCGGAACCCGGCGCCGCTCGTCTTTATGGCCTGCGCGCTCTGCGCCACCGAGGCGTAGCCCGGCGGGTTCATGAATTGCGGAGCGACGATGCCCGAGGTGCGGCTGTACCCCAAAATCTGGTCGGCGCGGCGCCGGCCCTCTTCACGGGTATGGCCGACCCCGATCAGCGCCATATAGGCGAGGCGCTCGGGCGTCATCGGGCGGCCGACCTCGGCCGCTTTCTTGCGGTAGGCCTGGAATATCGGCGGCGTGCGCACCCAGCCGGTGTTGAGCACGCCAATGGTCATCCCGCGTTCGGCCGCCTCCATCGCGCTGCCGGCACTGCCGACCGGCATCCATACCGGCGGGTGCGGCTGCTGCCACGGCCGGGGCCAGACATTGACCGAGCGGTAATGGAAATGCGTGCCTTCCCAGTTGAACGGGCCGTCATGGCTGGTCATCGCCTTCAAGATCAGGTCGTGCGCTTCCCAGAACCGCCCCACCAAATCGGCGGGGTTGGTGTTGGCCGGCGAGATTTCGAACGGCACGCCTTTGACGAAGCCCATCTCGATGCGGCCGCGTGAAATGACGTCGAGCATCGAATATTCCTCGGCGACGCGGATCGGGTCGTTGCGATTGCCGATCGGCATGCCGAGCGCGAGGAGGCGCACCTTCTTGGTTTCGCGCGCCAATATCGCCATCGGGATCGTGCACACCGAGTCGGCGCAAGTCGCGGTCGCGTGGTGCTCGTTGGTCATGATGTTGATGCCGAGCTCGTCGCACAGCGCCCATTCGTCGAGATAACGGTGATAGAGATCGGCGCCGACCTTCGGGTCGAAGAGCCGGCTCGGGATCGTGACCCGATAGGAGTCGCCGAGCTGCGGCCAAGCCGGGTGGTAGGCCATCTCGCTGAAATGCCAAACTTGCATCACAACACCTCCGCGCGCGCGAAACGGCCGATCGCGTCCGCAACCTCGTCGGGCCGCTCGACCTGCGGGTGGTGCCCAGCCCGCGGGATCACCTCGAGCCGGGCATTGGGCAGCGAGCTGCAGAGCCTTCGGCCGTAATCTGGATGTGACGATGCCGTCATTTTCGCCCCAGATCACCAAGGCCGGCACGCGCACCCGGTGCAGCCACTGGCGAAGCCCGGGATCGTGCATGTAGGGCCGCCAGGCATAGAGCGCCGTCGCCTGCCGATCCCGAGCGACCGCACCGAGTTCGTCATCGTCGAGCAGGGAGTAATCCGGCGCACATGGTCGCCGGATCGAAGAAGCTGCGCCGCAGCAGTTCCTCGCTCGGCAGTGCGTAAATATCGGCGATGTCGCGCTCTTCGCGCTCGCCGAACTTGACGCCGACCGAGTCGATCAACACGAGGCGATCGATCCGTTCGAGGCAGCGCACGCACATCTCCAGCGCGATCCAGCCACCAAGCGACGCGCCTGCCAGCGTCACCTTGCCGAAATTCTGGCGCTGGAGCAGGTCGAGGTAGAGGTAGGCGAGATCGTGGACGGTGCGGAAGCCGTCCGGCCGCTCGGAATTACCAAAGCCGGGATGCCGCGGGACAACCACTCGCCAGTGCCGCGCCAGTCTGTCGAAAAATTCCCGATGTTGCGCGAAATAGTCGCCGCCATGCAGAAACAACAGCGGCGGACCTTCTCCGACCGTCAGCAACTCGATCGAAACTTCACCGATTTGGATGCGTTCCATGTCCGTCCCTCTTCCCGGGCCGACTCGCGGAATGATCGTGATCCCCGTGGCCGATGCTCGCCGAGACTTATTCCCCGATGCGGCATTTTGTCCTAAGCTGGTGCGCTTGGCGGTTGCATCGTGCGACCGCGCCAATCATGCGAGGCCCGTGATGAACGTCGAGACCATTCTGCGCGCCAAGGGGAGTGCAGTGGCGACGATCCGGCCGGATGAGACGGTCGGCGTTGCTGTGAAGGAGCTGATTTCGCGCAATATCGGCGCCCTCGTCGTCAGCGAGGACGGCGAAACCGTCGACGGGATCATCTCGGAGCGCGACATCGTGCACGGCCTCGCCGACCACGGGCCGGCTCTGCTGTCGCTCAACGTCGCCGAGATGATGATCCGGCGGGTGGTGACCTGCGAGCTGTCGGACAGCGTCGACCAGCTGATGGCGGAAATGACGAACCGCCGCATACGCCACTTCCCGGTGGTCCAGGACGGCCGGCTGTGCGGCATCGTCAGTATCGGCGACGTCGTCAAGAGCCGGCTCGACGAAGTCGAGTTCGAGGCCCGCTCGATGCGCTCGTTCATCGCCGGCGCCTAGCGCCCGCAGTACAGCTATCAGCGGCCGATGGCGTAGCCTTGCATGCCGCGGGGGTTGGCGGCGGCTTTGAGGATCCGGCCCTCCGGGGTTTCTTCGCGGGCACAGCCGGAGAGACGGCCTTCCGACCAAGGGTCGCCGACGCGCACGCGATGGCCGCGCTGCGCGAGCGACGCACGCGTTGCATCGGGGAAGCGGCTCTCGAGCGCCACGACGCCGGGCTGCGCGGCGCGCGGGTAGAACGAGCTCGGCATGTGCTCGGTGTGAAAGGCCGGGCAGTCGATCGCCTCCTGCAAGTTCATGCCGTGGTGGACGTGGTGCAGGAACATCAGCAGCGACCATTGGTCCTGCTGGTCGCCGCCCGGCGTGCCGAAGGCGAGATAGGGCTTGCCGTCCTTGAACGCCATCGACGGCGACAGGGTGCTGCGCGGGCGCTTGCCGGGCGCGAGGCTCGCCGGCAGCCCCTCTTCGAGCCAGAACATCTGCATCCGCGTGCCGAGGCAGCAGCCGAGCTCGGGGATCACCGGCGAGCTCTGCAGCCAGCCGCCACTCGGCGTCGCCGAGACCATGTTGCCCCAGCGGTCGACCACATCGACATGGCAGGTGTCGCCGGCGACGAGGCCGTGCTCGGTGACGGTCGGCTCGCCGATCCCGCCGATGGTCGGCTCGCCGATCCCGGCCCCGGCACACCTCCAAGCCACCGACCAGCACGCGCGGCACGCGGCCATCGGGGCGGCCCGGACGCAATTCCAGCGAGGCGTGCTCGGCGACCAGCTTGCGGCGCGCATCGTTGTAGGCTGCGCCGAGCAAGGTGAGCATCGGCACGTCGACAAAATCCGGGTCGCCGTACCAGGCCTCGCGGTCGGCGAAGGCGAGCTTGGCGCATTCGACGACGATATGGACGAAATCGGCCCCAAGCGGATCGAGATCGTCGAGATCGAAGCCTTGGAGCAGCGCCAATTGCTGCAGCAGAACGGGCCCCTGGCTCCACGGCCCGCCCTTGGCCACGGTGTAGCCGTGATAGTCGAAGGTGAGCGGGGTTTCGACCGGAGCCACCCAGCGCGCCATGTCGTCGCCGGTCAGCAGCCCGCCATGGCGGCGTCCGGAGACGTCGAGCACCTTCTCGCGCCGGCAAAAGCGGTCGATCGCCTCGGCGACAAATCCGCGGTACCATGCCTGGCGGGCGCGCTCGATCTGCCCCTCGCGGCCGCCATCCGCGGCCTCCGTCAGCACTCGGCGATAGGTCGCCGCGAGAGCGGGATTGCGGAACAGCCTTCCCGGTTGAGGCGGCGCGCCGTTCGGCAGGTAGACCGCGGCAGAACTCGGCCATTCCCGGCGGAACAGCTCGGCGACGGTGGCGACCGTCACGCCGATTTGATGGACCGCAGGATAGCCGTTCTCGGCATAGCCGATCGCCGGGCCGAGAATCTCGGCGAGCGGCATCGTCCCGTAATCGCGCAACAGCCGCATCCAGGCGCCAAAGGCCGCGGGAACTGCGGCGGCCAACAGCCCGGTGCCGGGGATCAGATCGAGGCCGAGTTCGCGAAACCGCGCGATCGTCGCCGCGGCGGGGGCCACGCCCTGGCCGCAGATCATGTCGCAGCGGCGGTTCGCCTCGCTCCAGACGAGGATCGGCGCCTCGCCGAGCGGACCGTTCAGATGCGGCTCGACCACCTGCAACGTGAAACCCGCAGCAGCCGCCGCGTCGAATGCGTTGCCGCCCTTCTCCAAGATGCTCATGCCGACTGCGGAAGCAATCCAGTGGGTCGAGGCGACGACCCCAAAGGTGCCGCGGATCTCGGGCCGGGTGGTGAAGGAGCGCATCGCGTTTCTCCGAAATGGTTCCGCAATGCTCATCCAGGGCGTGGTGCGCGTCAAGCAAACCCCCCCGTCGCAATAGCCGCCGGGCCGCCTATCTATTCTCGCGTAACCGACGCCTCGGGCGTGCCGATCTCAGGTGTTTGCGCGAATGGATGCGAGCATGCCGTTGGATGTCCCGGCCGACACGACGCTGAGTGGCGAAGAATTCTTTCGCACCGAAGGCGCCTATACCAGCTTGGGTGCACCGATACCGGGCGGGCAGGTCGGGCGCTGGCTCCTGCGCGAAGGCCCGCACATCGACAGTGACGTAGAAATGTTCGACGAGCTGTGCTGGCGCCTGGTCGGCAACGGCTTGCCGTTATTCCGCGCGACCCTCCACACGGGGACACTGCATCCGCAGATCCGGGGCATCGGCGTGCGTTGGCTGCGCCCACTCAAGGTCGTCGAGGAATACCGGATCCTGCAAGGCAACGAAGCGACCGACGAGTTTTTGCGCAGCCCGATCCGCGCCACGATCGAGCGCGGAACGCCGTTTCGCCGCCGCCTTGCCGAGGACACCCCGGAACATCCGTTGCTATCCAAGCTCAGGGATTTCGGTGTCACCGATTATTTCGCGCTGGCGCTCAACCGCAGCTTCCGGCGCTTCCCGGTGGTCACTTGGGCCACCGACCGGCCGAGCGGGTTCAGCGACGCCGAAATTACCGCGCTCGAAGAACTCAACCCGGCGCTCGCCGCGATCGTCGAGCCTCGCGCCATCCGGCGGATCACCGAGAACCTGCTCGACACCTATCTCGGGCCGCAGGCCGGGCGGCGGGTGCTCGCCGGGCAGATCCAGCGCGCGCAAGGGGAGCAGCTGCGGGCCGTGATCATGATCGCCGACATGCGCGGTTTCACGGCCTTGTCCGACCGGCTGCCGGCCGCGGAGGTGATCGAGCTGCTCGACGATTATTTCGAGGCGATCGTCACGCCCGTCGGTGCACGCAAAGGCGAGACATTGAAATTCATGGGCGATGGCGTGCTCGCGATTTTTCCGGCCGCGGATGACGACGACTTCTCGGAAGCCAGCATGCAGGCGCTGGAAGCCGCGCTGGAGGGGCTCGAGCGTCTCGGCCACATCAATAGGGTACGGCGGGAAAGTGACAGGCCCGAGGTCAGAATCGGCATCGGCCTACATCTCGGCGAGGTCATATTCGGTAATGTCGGTGCGGCGGACCGCCTCGACTTCACCGTCATCGGCCCGGCAGTGAATCTCGCCTCGCGGATCGAAGGCCTGACCAAGCGGCTATTGCGGCCGATCCTCGTTTCGAGCGCCTTCGCCCGGATCTGCCCGCGTCCGCTCGTCTCGCTCGGCTTTCACCCGGTGCGCGGCCTCTTCGAGCCAGAGGAAGTGTTCGGCCTGCCGGAATAGGTGCAGCTTCCTCACACCGGCGAAGGCCGGTGCCCATGTCAGATATGGGTCCCGGCCTTCGCCGGGAAGACGGGTGTGGCGGACTGTAAGTGCGCCGCTGTCTCCTCCAGCCGCATTCGAGCATCGAAGTCTTCGGCGACGCGGGCGTCGTTCTCCAACTGGGCGCCGGCGTCGACTTTGGCGAACTCGATAGCGCCCATCGCCGCGAAGGCCTCCTGGACCTGCGGCCCCCACAATCCGATATCCTTTACGGTCGGAACGATGCGGCTGAAGATCCGGCTGCGAAAGACCTTCATCGGCTCGGATTCGTCGACGATCCTGAGGCACTCCTCGACCGGAAGACCGAGCCGCTCCCACGCCTCGCGTTGGTTGAACCGGTCGCGCATGTGCCAGCAGGCGGTGACGACGAAGTCCTCGCGCTCGTTGCGCTCGGCTTCGCTGAGCTGCGGATAGTAGTCGCGCAACGCGAGGCGCCCAAAGGCGACGTGCCGGGCCTCGTCCTGCATCACATAGGCGTTGACCGCCGCCGCGAGCGGGTTCTTCGACTGGTCGCGGATGCGCTGGAATGCGGCCAGTGCCAGACCCTCGATCAGGATCTGCATCGTCAGATAGGTCATGTCCCAGCGGCTGTCGCTGAGCCCGTCCTCGAGCAGGGCCTTGAGACCGGGGGTGATCGGATAGGCGAGCTCGAACTTCTCGTGCAGCAGCCGCGAATAGGCTTCGACGTGGCGCGCCTCGTCCATGACCTGGGTGGCGGCGTAGAATTTCGCGTCGAGGTCCGGCACGGTCTGCACGATCTTCGCGGTCGCGATCAGCGCGCCCTGCTCGCCATGCATGAATTGCGAGATCTGCGAGGCTTGCAGGTGGTGGCGAACCTGCCGGCGCTCCTTCTCGTTCATCCGGTTCCACAGGTCGGTGCCGAAGATGGGGATGACGCGGTCGTCGAGCATCATCGGGTTTTCCGGGTCGAGGTCGAGCGACCAGTCGATCCGCTCGGCGGCGTCCCATTGCTGCTTCTTGCCCTTGGCGTAGAGCTGCAGCAAGGCCTCGCGCGGTTCGTCGTATTCCCAGGTAAAACAAGTCTCGGTGTTGCCGTCGAACTTCCACTCGGTCTGCTCGACCGGAAGCACATAGCGGTAAGTCGTCGACATCGCATTTCTCCGGGTTCAGACCACGTATATGGGGATCAACTTTCCCGATTGAGGATCTCGGCAACTCCGGCGGCAGGATCGACTCGGCGTGCTTCCGGGGGGCTTTGGCGAGAGAGGGGGGCTTTGGCAAGAGAAAGGGGCTAGCCAATGGATCAGCTAACCCCTCATTTCAAATGGTGGAGCCAACCGGGATCGAACCGGTGACCTCTACAATGCCATTGTAGCGCTCTCCCAGCTGAGCTATGGCCCCACGGATGCGTTGGCGAAGTTAGGAACGGCGCGACGCGGCGACAAGAGAAAAATCGTGCTTCGCCCCGAGTTCTCCCCGCGAGCCGGGCGAGAAGGAAGGTTCAGTGCTCCTCCTCCTCGACGTTCTCGATGACCTCGGCCATGTCGTCTTCGTCCTCGCCGAGCTCGGAGGCGTCCTCGATCAGCTCCTCGTCCTCCTCCTCCTCGGCTTCTTCGAGGGCGCCGCCTCTTCTTCCTCCTCGGCGACTTCCGCCTCCTCGGTTTCGACCTCGGCATCGATTTCGTCGGCGCCGACCGGCTCCAGCTCCTTCTCGACCGGCGGCGCGGGGCGGGCGCGGCGCGACTCGCAGGAACGCCTCGGGATCGAAGGGCGTGGCGCATTTTGGACAGATCACCGGATCGCGCAGCAAATCATAATAGCGCGTGCCGCAGCTCGGGCAAATCCGCTTGGTGCCCCATTCGGGTTTGGCCACCATTCGCTCCCAATAAAGTTAGGCAAGGTCTCGCGGGCGCGGCATTGCCACAGGGTGCCACCCTGTCAAAAGCAAAGTTGTGGAAAGTAGATTGAAGAAGCCGCGCCGATCGGCAGCGCGATATGGGCCGTCGACGGCGTGACCGCAACCGCATTTCTCCGCATGCGAGGCGTTTGTTCACCATGGCTCACTCCGCCCCGTCCCGCCGTCTGCACCGCCGACCGTTGCACGCCGTTGCGGCCCGCTCGCCGGGCGATCCGCGTGCCGGGCGACAAATCGATCTCGCATCGCGCGCTGATGCTGGGCGCGCTCGCGGTCGGCCGGACCGAGATCACCGGCCTGCTCGAAGGCGAGGACGTGCTTGCGACGGCCGCGGCGCTGAATGCGCTCGGGGCGAGCGCGACGCGGGGCGGAGACGGCCGGTGGATCGTCGACGGCGTCGGCGTCGGCGGCACTCGCCGAGCCCGAAGATCTGCTCGATCTCGGCAATTCCGGCACCGTCGGCGCGGCTCCTCCTCGGCATGCTGGCGACGCACCCGTTCACCACCTTCGTCACCGGCGACGCATCGCTGCGGCGGCCGGCCGATGGGCCGCGTCGCCGAGCCGCTGAGCCGCTATCGGCGCGCGCTTCGTCACCCGCGAAGGCGGCCGGCTGCCGCTGGCGGTCAGCGGCGCCGGCGACCCGATGCCGATCGACTACCGTCTGCCGGTGCCGTCGGCCCAGGTCAAATCGGCGGTGTTGCTCGCCGGGCTCAACACGCCGGGCGCGACCACCGTGATCGAGCCCCAGCCGACCCGCGACCATACCGAGCGGATGCTGCGCCATTTCGGCGCGGCGGTCTCGACAGAGCCCGAAGAGGGCGGCGGGCTCGCGGATCACCGTCGAGGGCCAGCCCGAACTGGCGGCGGCGCCGATTATCGTGCCGGGCGATCCGTCCTCGGCCGCTTTCCCGCTGGTCGCGGCGCTGCTCGTGCCGGGCTCCGAGGTGACGATCGAAGGCGTCGGGATCAACCCGTTGCGCACCGGGCTTCTCGAATGCCTCACCGAGATGGGCGCCGACATCGCTCTTCTGAACCGGCGCGAGGAGGGCGGCGAGCCGGTCGCCGACATGCGTGTCCGCGCCGGCGCCCTTACCGGCGCCGACATCCCAGCCGAGCGGGCGCCGCGCATGATCGACGAATACCCGATCCTCGCCGTCGCCGCCGCCTGCGCCCGCGGGCGCACCGTGATGCGCGGCCTCGCCGAACTGCGGGTCAAGGAAAGCGACCGTCTGGCCGCCATCGCCGCCGGGCTTGCCGGCTGCGGCGTGCAAGTCGCGGTCGAGGGCGACGATCTGATCGTCGAGGGCGCCGGCGGCCCGCCCGGCGGGCGGCGCCCTGATCGCGACCCGGCTCGACCACCGCATCGCGATGGCCTTTCTGGTGCTCGGGCTCGCGACCAAGCAGCCGGTGCGGATCGACGACGTGCGCGCCGATCGCCACGAGCTTTCCCGGGTTCGTCGCCGCTGATGAACCGGCTCGGCGCCGCGATTGGCGAGGCATAGTGAGCGCGGGCAAGCGGGGCGAGGGAGCCGATCGCCGAGCCCCTCGCCCCGCGTGAGCGGGGAGACGGAGGGGCCCGCGCAGCCGGAGGGCGAGGGGCAGCGCTCCCTGGTCGTCGCGATCGACGGGCCGGCGGCGTCGGGCAAGGGCACGCTGGCGCGGCGTCTCGCCGAGCGCTTCGGCCTCGCTCATCTCGACACCGGCGAGCTCTACCGCGCGACGGCGCTCGCCGTGCTCGATGCGGCGGCGATCCGGCCGATCCGGTGGCGGCGGAAAGAGCGGCGCGGCGGCTCGATCCGCGGCTGCTCGTCGATCCGCGGCTGCGCGACGAGGCGGTCGCGCGGCGGCCTCGGTCGTCGCCGCGATCCCGGCGGTGCGCCGCGCCTGCTCGCAATGCAGCGGAGTTTCGCCGCGCACCCGCCGGCGCCGGCGCGCGGCGCGGTGCTCGACGGCCGCGACATCGGCACGGTGGTCTGCCCGGACGCCGACGTGAAGCTGTTCCTCACCGCCAGCCCGAGGCCCGCGCCGCGCGCCGGGTCAGGGAGTTGCGGGAGCAGGGCGCCCCCGCTATATACGAGGATGTCCTGCAGGATATAAGGAACGCGACGCGCGCGACAGCGAGCGTCGGGCGGCGCCGCTGGCGGCGGCACCCGACGCTATGATCATCGACACGACGGCGCTCGACGCCGATGAGGTGTTCGAGCGCGCCTGCGCATCTGGTCGCGCGTGCGCTCGAGGAGAAGGAATGGCGCAGTCGAATTGCAAACCCGGGAGGCGCCCGCGAAGGAAAGCTTTGCCGCGCTGCTCGATGAATCGCTCGGCGTCGCCAACGGTCTCGAAGGCACCGTCGTCAAGGGCCGGGTGATCGCGGTCGAGAACGACGCCGTGCTGATCGATGTCGGCCTCAAATCGGAAGGCCGCGTGGCGCTGAAGGAATTCGCCGCCGGCGGCGCCCAGCCCGAGATCCATGTCGGCGACACCGTCGAGGTCTATCCTCGAGCGGATGGAGGACAAGAACGGCGAGGCCCAGCTGTCGCGCGAGAAGGCGCGGCGCGAGGAGGCCTGGACCCAGCTCGAGAAGAGCTTTCAGGCGAATGAGCGCGTGACCGGCATGATCTTCGGCCGGGTCAAGGGCGGCTTCACCGTCGATCTCAACGGCGCCGTCGCGTTTCTGCCGGGCAGCCAGGTCGATATCCGCCCGGTGCGCGACATCGCCCCGCTGCTGGGCTCGCCGCAGCCGTTCCAGATCCTCAAGATGGACCGCTCGCGCGGCAACATCGTCGTGTCGCGCCGCGCCGTGCTCGAGGAGAGCCGCGCCGAGCAGCGCTCCGAGCTGGTCGCCAGCCTCAAGGAAGGCCAGATCCTCAACGGCGTCGTCAAGAACATCACCGATTACGGCGCCTTCGTCGATCTGGGCGGCGTCGACGGCCTGCTGCACGTCACCGACATCGCCTGGCGGCGCATCAACCACCCGTCCGAGGCGCTGAATATCGGCCAGAACGTCAAGGTCCAGGTCATCCGCTTCAACCCCGAGACGCAGCGCATCTCGCTCGGCATGAAGCAGCTCGAAGCCGATCCGTGGGAGGGCGTCGAGCTCAAATACCCGGCCGGCGCCAAGTTCAAGGGCCGCGTCACCAACATCACCGACTACGGCGCCTTCGTCGAGCTGGAGCCGGGCGTCGAGGGGCTGGTCCATGTCTCCGAGATGAGCTGGACCAAGAAGAACGTGCATCCCGGCAAGATCGTCTCGACCAGCCAGGAGGTCGAGGTGATGGTGCTCGACGTCGATCCGCAGAAGCGGCGCATCAGCCTCGGCCTGAAGCAGACCATGGCCAATCCGTGGGAAGCCTTCGTCGAGGAGCACCCGGTCGGCACCGAGCTCGAGGGCGAGGTCCGCAACATCACCGAGTTCGGCCTGTTCGTCGGCCTGCCCGGCGACATCGACGGCATGGTCCATCTCTCCGACATCGACTGGAACCGGCCGGGCGAGGAGGCGATCCACGACTATCGCAAGGGCGACATGGTGCGGGTCAAGGTGCTCGACGTCGATGTCGAGAAGGAGCGCATCAGCCTCGGCATCAAGCAGCTCGAGGCCGATCCGTTCGAAGCCGGGATGGCCAAGGTCAAGAAGGGCGACGTCGTCACCGGCACGATCTCGGCCATCACCGAAAGCGGCATCGAGGTCACGCTCGGCGACGGCATGCCCGGCTTCATCCGCAAGTCCGAGCTGTCGCGCGACCGCAGCGAGCAGCGGCCCGACCGCTTCGCGGTCGGCGAGAAGGTCGACGCCAAGGTCACCGCGATCGACCGCGCCACGCGCAAGCTGTCGCTGTCGATCAAGGCGCGCGAGGTCGACGAGGAGAAGCGGGCGATGGCCGAGTTCGGCTCGTCCGACTCCGGCGCCAGCCTCGGCGACATCCTCGGCGCCGCGATCAACCGCCGCGCCGCCGAGGCCGAGGAGGAGAGCTGAGGACGAACACTGACCTAGCGCTCATCAGCGTCGTCTCCGGGCGACGCGGTCCGGCCGGCACTGCGGTGAGCGCAGGATCGGCAGGCGGCGGCCTTGCTTGACGCTCGCCGGCGGTTTGGCACGGCTGATCGCCTGCCACAAGGCGGGGAGCGACGATCGCGATGACGAAGTCGGAGCTCGTCCAGAGGCTCGCGGAGGCCAACCCGCATCTCTATCAGCGCGACGTCGAGGTCATCGTCACCGCGATCTTCGACGAGATCGCCGCCGCGCTGGCGCGCGGCGACCGGGTCGAGTTGCGCGGCTTCGGCGCGTTTTCGGTCAAGCGGCGCGATGCCCGCGTCGGCCGCAACCCGCGCACCGGCGACAGCGTCTCGGTCGCCGAGAAGCACATCCCGTTCTTCAAGACCGGCAAGCAGCTGCGCGACCGCCTGAACCAGAGCGCGGGCCGAGCCTGATGCTCCTGTGATACCCTGAGGCCCGGCGAGTGAGGAACCTGTATCGGGCCGTCTTACTCGTCATCGCGATTGGTCTGATCCTGTTCGCCGTCTCCAATCGCGAAACGGCAACGGTCGGGTTCTGGCCGCTGCCGTTCCTGGCCGATGTGCCGCTTTATCTGCTGTGCTTCGCGAGCCTCATGATCGGAGCTCTGATCGGCTCGGCCATTGCCTGGACGGCCGGCCACCGCACCCGGCACCAGCTCAGGACCTTGCGGCGCCGCATCGAAGCGCTGGAGCGCGAGCTGACGGCCACCCAATCGCAGCTCGAGGACCGCCCGGCGCCGGCGAAGACGCAGTTACCGGTCACCCGGCAATTGGCGCCCATTCGTCAAAGGTGAAGGCGCTCAAGCCTATGCAGAGGCGATCGCCCAAGCGCGTGAGGGTGGCCAGGGCGATGTGCTAAGGGCGCTACAGCGTCTTCGAGCGGTTTCTCTCCACCCGGACCCGGATGCTATGCTGTCGTCGCAGAGCCGTTCTTTCGACCAAAATCTACATGCGTTGTTCCGCGTTAATTTGATTTCGGTTTCATTAGTCTCGGCCGGCGCGCCACGTGCCTTGCTTAAGTCTTGAGCATGCTGTTTCCCTCGAAACCAGGTTAAGGATCACTTCCAGCATCTCCGACGTTTGTCACCGCTAGGGTTGAGAGCGCGGGAGCAGCGGTGATGGTCGAGGCGGTCTGGGGACGTTTGCTCCCGATCAGTCGACGCCACCAGCGTGACCCAGGCCGGTGGAGCCGTTGGCTGCTTCGCGTTGTCGTGGTGCTGCGCTGGGCCGTCGCACTCGCGGTATGTTTTCTGCTCGGCTGGGGCATCACGACCGAGGTCCGGACCTCGTACCTGCAGTCGCGTCTGCTGTCGCGCTGGGCCGCGGAGATGAACTTCACGGTTCAGCCGGGCCCCAGCGAAAACATCCGCTTCCCCAAATCGGGGCCTTATGACCAGCGGCTCGGCTACGCGAAGCTGCCGTCGTTTATCGAAGCCCTGACTGCCCGCCATTTCGCCATCGCGCGGCAGGCGCGATGGTCGCAGCCGCTGGAGCGGTTCGTCGACCAGGGAGGTTACGCAATTTACGGCGAGAAAACGCGCGCCGGGCTGAAATTATACGATCGCGACCGCAATCTGGTTTATCAGGCGATCTATCCGGAACGGACGTACCCGGATTTCGCATCGATCCCGCCATCCGTCGTCGACAGTCTGCTGTTCATCGAAGACCACGATGTCCTCGATCCGCAAAACCCGCGGCGCAATCCGGCGGTCGAATGGGGCCGCTTCATGCTTGCCGTGGCAGGACGGGTCGCCAGCGTCTTCGACCGCCGCTTCCGGGAAGGCGGGGCCAGCACGCTCGCCACTCAGATCGAGAAGTTTCGCCATTCGCCGGGTGGCCGCACGCCGAGCATCCGAGAGAAGTTTTGGCAAATGGTCACAGCAGCGATGCGCGCCTATCGCGATGGCCCGGACACGACGGCAGCGCGCCGCGACATCGTCAAGACGTATTTGAATTCGACGCCGCTGGCGTCGCGGCCGGGCTATGGCGAGATCATCGGTCTCCCCGAGGCGCTATGGATCTGGTACGGCACCGATGTCGCCGATGCGACCCGGGTGCTCAATTCGGATGCCACCACCAAGGCCGCGCTTGCTCACAAGGGTGAAATCTACCGTCAGGTGCTCGCCTTGCTGCTCGCCGGCCGCCGTCCCGCCTACTATCTGGGCGGCGACGGCTCGGCCCTCGCCGCCTTGACCGACGGCTATCTCCGGTTGATGGCCGGGGCCGGGATCATCAACGCCAAACTGTGCGACGCGGCACTTGCCGCAAAGCTGCGACTTTCGGGCGCAGCTGCCCCCGCCGCAGTCGGACTCGTTCGTCGCGAGCAAGGCGACCGACCGTCAGCGAGCCGAACTCGTGTCGATGCTCCATTTGCCGGACCTTTACGCCCTCGACCGGCTGGATCTGACGGGCTACGGGACGGTGGACCCGGCCGCCCAGAAGCGGGTCACCGATGTGCTGACGCGGCTGGGCGACCGCAACTATGTCAGATCGCTCGGGCTGACCGGGCACGACCTGCTCGGAGGCGAGAATCCGGCCCGGGTCAACTGGAGCGTCGTGCTCTACGAACGCGGCGCTGAACGAAATTATCAGCGGATCAGTGCCGAGAGCCTGAACACACCTTTCGACATCAACTCGGGGGCAAAGCTGATCCTCGGCTCCACAGCCAAGCTTCGCACTCTGGTCACTTATCTCGACATCGTCGCCGATCTGCACCGCAGTCTAGCCCCCTTGACGGGTCGAGACCTCGCCGCCATGGCGGCAGAAGCAAAAGAGGATCCGATCACCGCATGGGCGGCAGGCTACCTCGCGCGGGCGGCCGACCGCAGTCTCCAGCCTATGATCGATGCAGCCATGCAACGCCACTATTCGGGCAGTCCCTCGGCGTTCTTCACCGGCGGCGGCGTGCACGTCTTCGCCAATTTCGAGAAATGGGAAGATCACTCCAACCCGACTGTCATCGAGGCCTTCGAGCACTCGATCAATAATTCTTTCGTCCGCATCATGCGCGACATCGTCCTCAATTATGAGGCGCAGAGCGGAATTGAGACCGCGAAGCTCCTATCGGACGGCGACGACCCGGACCGGGAAGCCTTTCTGCGGCGTTTCGCCGATCAGGAGGGACTCCAATATCTCAGCCAATTCTGGAACGACTACCGGGGTCTGACACCCAAGGAAGCATTGGACAAGCTGGCGCGCCGCACGCGGCCGGTGGCGCGCCGGTTGGCCGTGATCTACCTCACCGCGCTCCCCGAGGCGAGCCGGGCCGATCTCGGCGCCTTTTTGGCGCACCATCTGCCGCCGAACGCGGTCGATGACGATCAGCTCTGGGATCTTTGGCGGGAGTACGGGCCTGGCCGTTTTTCGCTGCAGGACCGCGGATATATAGCCGGCATTCATCCCTTGGAGCTCTGGCTCGTCACCTATCTCCAGGATCATCCCGACGCATCCCACGACGCGGTCATGGAGGCGAGCGAGGCCGCGCGTCAGGACGTGTATGGCTGGCTGTTCAAGAGCCGCAACTTGCACAAACAGAACACGCGCATCCGGATCCTGCTGGAGGAGGACGCCTTCAATCGAATTCTCGAGGATTGGCGGCGGCAGGGCTATCCGTTCGGACACCTGGTCCCGTCATATGGCACGGCGATCGGCAGCTCGGGCGACAGGCCGGACGCGCTCGCCGATCTGATGGGCATCATCCTCAACGACGGCGTCCGGCTCCCGAGCGTCGATATCCAGCGCCTCCACTTTGCCGCGGACACGCCGTACGAGACGGATATGACCGTGAGCCCCGAACCGCAGCGCGTCCTCGCTCCGGAAGTCGCCAGAACCGTGCGGCAGGCCCTGATGGGCGTCGTAGCGGAAGGCACGGCGACGCGGTTGCGCGGCGCTTACCATACTCCGGACGGAGGGTTGCTGCCGGTAGGCGGCAAGACCGGGACCGGCGACAATCGCCTGGATCGCTTCGGCCGCGGCGGCCGGCTGATCTCGCAACGTGTCGTCGACCGCACCGCGACTTTTGTGTTTTTCCTCGGCGACCGCTTTTTCGGCACCATCACCGCTTATGTCCCCGGCGCGATTGCCGGCTCGTACCAGTTTACCAGCGCCATTGCCGTCCAGCTGCTCAAAGCCCTCGAACCTCAGCTCGATCCGATTCTCGAGGCGCCGGCGAGCGAGGCTGCGCCAATGCCGATCAGCGTGGCCTCGCCCCTCCCGACCGGGCTGAGTAAGAAGAGCAGCGGAGGGAGCGCCGACTAACGGTTCACGACGATCGGGCGGTTCACGAGATCGGGCGGTTCACGACGATCGGGTGACGCTCCCCAGCAGGTCGACCTTGCGGTCCAGCGCCATCACGAGACCGTCGACACCCTGCCGCTGCAAGATCGAGTGGAACTCCGATCGATGCACCGCCAACTGGCTGATCGTGCCGTCGAGGTACACATCGGAGATCTGCCACGAGCCCTGATCCTGGCGCATCAGGTAATCAAGTCTCGTCGTCTTGCCATTGGATTTGACGATCCTGGTTTGCACCATGATGTCGTTGCCAGTTGGCCGCTCGCCGGTAACTTGCAGCTGTTGTCCCGAATAACTGTCGAATTGATCGGCATAAGTTGCGGCAATATAGTGCCCAAACGCCGCCTCCAGCTGTTGCTGCCTCGCCGGAGAGAGGGTCTCCCAGACCGGGCCGACGGCGAGCCGTGTCATCAAAGGGATGTCGAAGGTACGATCGACGACCGGGGCCAGCCTGGCGTAACGCCCGCTTTCCCCAAGCGCTCGACCTTGCTGCATGTTGCCGAGCAAAACACCGTAGAAGCTGCGCACTGCGTCATCTGGGTTAGAAAGCGCCGCCGATCCCGGCGTAATGAGGCCCATAGCGGCAAACAATGCGAGGCAAAGGCTCAGGATTATGCCTCGACAGGCATCTCGCATATTTCGCTTACTCATTTCTCGTCTCCTCATAAACTTGCACTACCCCTCCGGCGCTGGCCCGGAGAGCACAGCACTACACGCAGTTTTTGGAAATTTTTGTCCCCTGCTGCCGTCACGGCTCGTCAGATGAGGAGTTAGGGCAACTCATCGTCCGATGCAACCATTTCGGCTCAAGCTTCCTCCTATTTACGAAAGCGATCGCCGACATAGGAAAGAAGATCAATCAGTTACTGTAAGGCGGATTTGTAAGTTGCACTAACATCAGCTCCGATTGCCGATCGTTCTTTCACTGACAACGCTGAATACTGCATCCAAACTTCAACCTTTTGGTTTCCATCAGGACCTCTGAAATGGATAGTTGAACGAATTCCCGATGCTCCAATGTTTAGGAGCCGAGTAAAGACTGGATCAGGAGAGCGATCGATGCGAACACTGACAACAGCAACGGTTGTCGGCTTAGGCTTGCTCGCGGGAACCGCGGCGACCGGGCAAGCCCAGTACTACAACTATTACGGAACGCCGAACCCCTATACGTGGTCGCCTTACAATTATCCAGGGTACCAGACCAGCTACTCGGCCCACCCATGGTATTATAGTTAACCCGGATACGGCTACGCCTACAACTACCCGACTTACAACTACTACGCCGGATCAGCGTTTCCGGCCCCGAAGGCGTATTGGGATCCTTATGTTGCCGCGCGCCCCTATTCCGACAATGCGGGCCCAAAGGCCAGCGGCCACGGCAGTCCCTAGTCTCGATTACCGCTGAGCGGCCGGTTCGGGCGGGCCGCCAGCAAATGGCCGCCCGAGCCCCACACATCGCTTCCGCCGAGCTGATCCGGAGCATCTTCTGATTTAGGCGCAACCGCCCGCTTCATCGGATGGTTGTTCTGCGTTATTAATGGCGGGAAAAGCACGGGAAGGTCATGGCGGCAAACCAGCGGATCGAAGATTATGCGCTGATCAGCAACTGCGCTACTGCGGCGCTGGTCGGACGGAACGGATCAATCGACTGGGTCTGTTTGCCCCGGTTCGAACTCGGCAGCATGCTTTGCATCGCTCCTTGGCGAGCCCGAAAATGGCCGCTGGCTGATCGCGCCGGCCGACCCCTCGCACCAAGTCAAGCGCCGTTATCTGAACGGCTCGCTGATCCTCGCGACAATGTTCGACACTGCCGCGGGGGCGGTCGAGGTGGTTGATTTCATCGGTTTGCGCGCTGGTTTCTCGGATATCGTCCGGCTGGTCCGAGGGCTGCGCGGTTGTGTCCCGATGCAGACCGAGTTCATCCTACGTTTCGAGTACGGTGCCGTCGTGCCTTGGGTCGAGCGGCTCCCGGATGGCGGGATATCGGCCATCGGCGGTCCCGAGAGAGTGGTCTTGCGCACGCCGGTGCCGCTCCGCGGCGAGGATCTGAAGACTCTGGGCGAATTCGAAGTTAGCGCCGGGGAGACGATCCCTTTTGTGATGAGCTATGGGCCCTCCCATCTTCCGCGGCCACAGCCCATCGATGCCGAGCAGGCCTTGCGCAGGGTCGAGACCTTTTGGCGGCGATGGTCGTCACGGTGCTCTCCCGCCGGTCCTTGGACTGATGCCGTCAAAGGCTCGCTAGTCGCGCTGAAGGGCCTCACCTTTAGCGCGACCGGCGGAATTGTCGCGGCGACGACTACCTCGCTGCCCGAGCAGATCGGCGGCTCGCGAAATTGGGACTACCGCTACTGCTGGCTGCGCGACGCCACCTTCACCCTGCTGGCCTTGATGCACGCGGGCTTTTATGACGAGGCGCGGGCATGGCGGGATTGGTTGCTGCGGGCCGTTGCAGGCAGCCCTGACCAACTGCAAATCATGTACGGGCTTGGGGGCGAGCGGCGGCTGACGGAGTGGGAGGTGCCATGGCTGTCCGGGTACGAAGGCTCGCGGCCGGTCCGGATCGGCAATGCGGCAGTGCAGCAGACACAGCTCGATGTGTATGGTGAGGTCCTCGATGCTCTGTACGTGGCCCACTGTCATGGTCTGCCGACGCTCGATCGCGCGGTCGCGATCGGCAGCAATATTCTCGGTCACTTGGCGCGGATCTGGCGTCAACCTGACGAGGGTATTTGGGAAGTACGCGGGCCGCCTCAGCACTTCACCCATTCCAAGGTAATGGCATGGGTAGCCTTCGACCGGGCCGTCAAAATTCAAGAGCAAGTCGGCGGGCAGGTCGACGGCGGCGACGATCCGATCGAGAGCTTGCGGCGGACACGTGACGAGATTCATCATGATGTCTGCCGGCGTGGGTTCGACCCGGAACTCGGCAGCTTCGTGCAGGCTTATGGGTCAAAATCGCTCGACGCCAGCCTCCTGCTGCTGCCGCTCGTCGGCTTTCTGCCCCCGACCGACCCGCGCATCGCCGGAACGGTGAAGGCAATCGAGCAGCGCCTTATCGTCGACGGTTTCGTCATGCGGTACGACACAGGAGAGGTAGTGGATGGCCTGCCTCCCGGAGAGGGGGCCTTTTTGGCCTGCAGCTTTTGGCTGGCCGATAACTACGTCCTGCAAGGACGCGTCGACGAGGCCCGCGAGCTTTTCGAGCGTCTGCTGGCTTTGCGCAACGACGTCGGACTTCTTGCAGAGGAGTACGACCCGCGCCTCTCCCGCCAGGTCGGAAACTTCCCGCAGGCCTTCTCGCACGTCGCGTTGGTCAACACCGCCTACAACCTGACTCGCGCACAGGGACCTGCGCAACAGCGCGCGGACCGCCGCAAGGCGAGGCGTCACCTCGCCTCATAGCGAAGCCCCGCTGACCGTGACCAGCCCTCACCCGCGTCCCCCGCGGTGCAGGAGAGGGGCTACAAGAAAGACAGCCCAAAGCCCCTCGCCCGCACCGCGGGAGAGGGGGGGCCAAGCCCGAAGGGCTCGGTGGGTGAGGGTTTATGTGCCCAGTGCCTTGGACAAGGCGGCAGCACACTCGCCGACGGCGCGGTGTGCCGCGGCGATCAGCCGGCCGTAGCGGATGAAGCCGTGATTTAGGCCTTCATAAACCTTGAGTTCAGATGGCACGCCGGCCGCTTTAAGGCGTGCGGCGAGGCGCTGGCTGTCGTCGAGCAGCGGATCGAGATTGCCGACGATCAGATGTGCCGGGGGTAGGCCGGACAGCTCAGCGAGCGCCGGCGCAGCGCGCCAATCTCTCTGCTGATCCGGATGTTCGAGATAGGTCTCCCAGATCCAGCGCATCTGGGTCTGCGACAAACCAGCGCCGCGCCCGAACCGCTGCCAGGATTGGCTTTCGGTGTCGGTAGAGAAGCAGCCATAAATCAGCAGCATGAAGCCGAGCGCCCGCTCACCGGCATCTCGCAATGCGACAGCCGCTGCCAGCGCAAGATTGGCGCCGGCGGAATCGCCGCCGACGGCGAGCCGCTTCGGATTGATGCCGAGCCCATCCCCCTCGCGTGCGGCGAGGCGGATCATCGCAACCACCTCCTCGAAAGCCGCTGGAAAGCGGTGCTCGGGCGATAGGCGATAATCGACCGACAGCGCGGCAACTCCGCTCTGACGGACGATCTCGCGCAGCATCGCATCCCAGCTCGACAGGCTGCCCTGCATGAACCCGCCGCCATGCGCGTAGATCATCAGCGGCGGCTTTTCCGCATGGTCTGGCAAATAGAGGCGGCACGGCACCTGGCCATGCGGCCCGGGCAAGCTCAGATCCCGCTCGCGCCGGAGCGGGACGGACCCTTCGCCGAGGAACGCTCCGATGCGGTCGACCGCGGCGCGCACCTCCGAAAGCGACGCCTGCGTGCGGTCCGGCGCGACGAGGCCGCGGCTCTGCAGCAGCTGCCCCGCAGCGACGAGCTCGGGATCGATCCAGGGTGTCGCGTCATTCATCTCTCTCTCCCATAGGCTACTCAGCGGCGCGGGCCGGCTCGGCCTCAGGCCTCGATGTTGCCGCGGGCAGGCGAGGCAGAACTTCCTTTGCCAAGAGCCTGATTCCTTTCTCGGCCTCTTGGTGGTCGAGAAAGCCCGAGCGGCCGATAAAGATGAAATGGCCGAACCCGCCCACCTTGTCGTAGATGTCCATGATCTGCTTGTAGACCGTATCCGGGTTTCCGGCGCACAGAATACCGCGGGCGATCGCCTGCTCGGCGTTGATGCCGATCAGGCTATCGGCAGGGCGCCGCATCGCCTGGGCGCCGGGCCGCGGTTGGGTGCGGTAGTTTTGCGCAGTTACCTCCGGCGGCTGCCGTCCCGGCATCAGCCGCGATAACTGCGGCGCCTGTTTCAGGCTGGTGTTTAGGAACCACAAGGTCTTGGCGCCGACTCGCATGCCTTCCTCGTCGGTATCGCCGACATAGCACAGAGCGGCATAGGCAAAACGGTCGGTGCCGGGCGCCGGCAGACCGGCTTCGCGCCGTGCGTCACGGTAGGTGTCGAAGGCGCGCTTGCTGGCCTCCGGGCCGCGCAATACGAGCGCGTTGATCATCCCGCGCCGGCCCAGCTCGGCCGAGGTCTCCGGGTCGCCGGTCGCCGCCCACATCGGCGGATGTGGCCGCTGGTAGACCGGCGGCCAAATGTTGATGTGGCGATGCGTATAGTGCTTGCCCTCCCATCTGAACGGCCCGTCATGCGAGGTCAAGGTCTTCTGGATCAGGTCGATCGCCTCCCAGAAGCGATCGACGTAGCCGACCGGGTTGACGTTCCCCGACACCATCTCGCTGTCGCCGGATTTGACGAAGCCGATCTCGAGCCGGCCCCGCGAGATGACGTCCGCCGTTGCGTATTCCTCGGCGATCCGCACCGGATCGGGGCGGATCGTTATCAACGTGCCGAGGCTGAGGATGCGCACCTTCTTTGTCTGCCGGGCGAGGATGCCGAGGATCATCGGGCTCGCGCCATAAAGGCTGTTGATGCCGGAATGGTGCTCGATCGACACGACATTGACGCCGAGATCGTCACACAGCAGATGCTCGTCGAGGCATTCCTCGAACAAATCGGCCGCGATCTTCGGGTCGCAGTATTTGTTGGGGAGGCTCGCGCGCACCGAGTCGGCCCGGTCGAGGACCTCCTGCGGGACAAAGGGATAGACGTTCTCGCAGTGATACCAAGCCTGCATGCGGCTACTCCTCGATGAACCGGGAAACCCGCTCGACAAAGGCCTCGGGCCGCTCGATCTCGGGATGATGCCCGGCGCCTTCGATCAGCTCGAACCGTGAGCCCGGGATCAGCCGGCTGTAGGCGCGGCCGTAATCCGGCGTCACGACCCGGTCGCTCTCGCCCCACAGCAGCAGGGTCGGCACCTTGATCCTGCCGAGCCAGCGCGGCAGCTGCGGGTTGTACATATACGGATGCCAGGAATAGAGGCAAAGCGCCTCGCGGTTACGAGCGTACACGATCAGCGCCTCGTCCGACATCTCGTTGAAATCCGGCGCAAACCGGTCGGGATCGTGCCAGCTGCGCCGGCGCACCTCGTCCGGCGATTTGTTGAAGACGTCGAGGATGTCGGGTTTATCAGGGCCGCTGATCTTGATGCCGACCGGATCGACGAGGACGAGTTTGCGTAGCCGATGGCTGCATGCCGCTGCGACCTCGGCCGCCAGCCAGCCGCCGAAGGAAAACCCGATCAAGGTAACCTTGTCGGCAGGCAGCGTGTCCAGCAGCTCCAGATAGAGATGCGCGAGGTCATAGACGGTATCGAAGTCCTTCGGCCGCGGCGAGTGGCCAAACCCGGGACCTGACGGCGCCACGACCTCGCCGTGACGGGCGAGCAAGTCGAGAAAGGGTTCGTTGGGATCGATCGTCTGAAACCCATGCAGCATCAGGATTTGACGGCCCGAACCGCGTCGTACGGTCTCGAGCTCAATCCCGGCAACCGTGAGCCGCTCACCATTTCTCTTCCCGCCCGACATCCAACTCCTTCCTTCGGCCATGCCTCTGTGGATGTATAGCGTCGATCGTCTTCGATCCGAACACGTTACTGGTCCTCGTCGCATCCTTTGTTCCAGAAGCAAGCCGTCTTACATATAGGAACTCAGATTGTAATACGGTCAGGATCTTGGAAAATGAGCATCGTCCGGAAGGTGGAGACGGTCACGTTCCGCATCGATGCGGTCTTGAAGACTGCCTTTGCCCAGATCGCGGCAGAAGAATCCAAGCCTCTCGGCGAACTGCTGCGCGAGCTCGTTCGCGACCGTGTCGAGCGGAGCGCGCGCCGAGAGTTCGAGGCCGAAGCGCGGCGGCAATCGCTTGAAGCGGCCGCTGCCGCGCAGGACCCGCGCAGCGACGAGGCTGCCGTGATGCGCGAATTGGAAGCCGAGCTTGAGGGGTTCTCCGACGAATGGAAATGAGGCGCGGCGATCTCGTCACGATCGCCTTGTCGGGCGACTACGGCAAGCCCCGACCAGCTCTTGTCGTCCAGGCCGATGCCTTTGACCGATTGACTTCCGTCACCGTTCTGCGCGTGACCAGTGAGCTGCACGACTGGCCATTGTTTCGGATAACCGTCGAAGCGAACGGGGGTACCGGACTGCAGAAGCGATCGCAGGTGATGATCGATAAAGCCGCCACCGTGCCTCGTTCGAGGATTGGACAGCGGATCGGTCGCCTCGATATCGATACGATGCAGGCCGTCAGCACGGCGTTAGTGAAGTTCCTTGGGCTCGACTGATCGGGAAGAGGTGATTGCGATGCCGGCACGCGCTCGGAACCTGCAGATAAACGGCGAGCGGCTGTGGGCGAGCCTGATGGAATTGGCGCAGATAGGGGCGACGCCGAAGGGCGGGGTGTGCCGGCTTGCCGCCAGCGACCTCGACGGCGAGGCGCGCCGGCTCTTCATCCGCTGGTGCGAGGAGGCCGGCTGCTCCGTCCGGGTCGACAGGATCGGCAACATCTTCGCGCGCCGGCCCGGCCGCGACCCAACCCTCCCGCCGGTCATGACCGGCAGCCATCTCGACACACAGCCGACCGGCGGCAAATTCGACGGCGCGTACGGCGTCATGGCCGGGCTCGAACTGGTGCGCACGCTCAATGATCTCGGCTACGAGACCGAGGCGCCGATCGAGATCGTCGCCTGGACCAATGAGGAAGGCTCGCGCTTTTCGCCGGCGATGGTCGGCTCGGGAGTGTTCGCCGGCGTCTTCGACCTCGCCGAGGGTCTCGCGCGGCCGGACAACCTGAACGGCGTCACGCTCGGCAACGAACTCGAGCGCATCGGCTTTGCCGGCCCGGAGCCGGTCGGCGGACGGGCGCTCGCAGCCTATTTCGAGGCGCATATCGAGCAGGGGCCGATCCTCGAAGCGGCGGGCCTGCCGATCGGGGTCGTGACCGGCGCGCAAGGCCAGCGCTGGTACGAAGTCACGGTGACCGGGCAGGAAGCGCATGCCGGGCCGACGCCGATGCCGCGCCGCCGCGATGCGCTGGTCGGCGCCGCCCGAATGATCGACGCGGTCGACCGAATCGGCCACACTCACGCCCCCTACGCCTGCTCTACGGTCGGGTTTGTTCAGGTCACCCCGAACTCCCGCAATACGATCCCCGGACGCGTGTTCTTCACCGTCGATTTCCGCCATCCGGATGACGCGGTGCTGGGCACAATGGACGGTGAACTGCGGCAGGCCTGCGAAGACGCCGCGGCGGCGATTGGCCTCGAAGTCGAGGTCAAGGAATTCTGGTATTTCCCGCCGACCCCGTTCGACCGCGATCTCGTCGCCGCGGTGCGGGGCGCCGCCGAAGCACAGGGCTATCCGCATCAGGACATCATCAGCGGCGCGGGCCATGACGCGGTTTATCTGGCGCGCGTCGCCCCGACCGCGATGATCTTCGTGCCCTGCATCGGCGGCATCAGCCATAACGAGATCGAAGACGCCAAGCCCGAAGACCTGACCGCCGGCTGCAACGTGCTGCTCAACGCGGTGCTCGATCGGGCCGCCGGTTCTTCAACATGAAAAGACCGGGCGGCTCACCCCTGACGCAGGGAGGACCGCGTCAGAGCGCTCAGCGGGCGCTTGTTAGTTAGTTTTATCGTAACGCGTACATTGTGTGTAAATGCGTCACACGCGCAGAGAGGACGAGATGGCTGCACCGGCGGAACGAATGAGGATAATGCGCGAGCGGCGCCGCCGGCGGTGTCTGCGCGAATTGCGTCTGATAGTACCGGACGCGCGCTCGGAAACAATCCGCAGCCGGATCGCGGTGCAAGCAGCACGCCTGAGCCGCGACAGTGAGCTCGAAGCGCTCGAGTGGATCGAGGGGGTTTCCGAGTTCGATGCGAATGAGGCGCGGTGACGTGGTAACCGTCGCCGCACGGGGCGACTACGGAAAGCCGCGGCCGGCGGTGATTGTCCAGACTGACGCCTTTCCGGAAAGTCATGCCTCCATCGTGATCTGTCAGATGACTTCCGAGTTGGTGGTAGCGCCCGACTTCCGAGTCATGATCGAGCCCAGTCCGGAAACCGGGCTGCGCCCGAGGTCGCAGGTGATGGCCGATAAACCGGTCACAATCCGCCGGGAGCGCATCGGAAGGCAGATCGGCCATCTTGGAGCTGCCGACATGGCGCGGCTCAATGTAGCGCTTGCGTTCGTGATGGGGCTCGCGGACTAGAACCTGGTGGCCGAGCAATACCTGAGGCCCTGATAGCCCACCGGACCGGTCTCACCCGCTCGACACCTCTTCGGCAAATATACCGAGCCGGTTGATGCCGTCGAACGCCGCGACTTTATAGCATTCCGCCAGGGTCGGGTAATTGAACACCGTCTCGATGAAGTAATCGATTTTGCCGTCGAACGATAAGACGGCCTGACCGATATGGATCAGCTCGCTCGCCCCCTCGCCGATGATGTGGACGCCGAGGAGCTGGCGGGTCTCGCTGTGGAATATCAGCTTCAAGAGCCCGGTGACGTCGCCGAGGATCTGGCCGCGGGCGATCTCCTTGTAGCGGGCCTTGCCGATCTCGTAGGGAATGGCCGCTTCGCTCAGCTCCTCTTCGTTCTTGCCGACCATCGAGATTTCCGGGACCGCATAGATCCCGTACGGAAAGCGCTCCGGGACGCTTTGCGCCTTGACCCCGAAGGCGTGGCACGCGGCCAGGCGGCCTTGTTCCATCGATGTCGAGGCGAGCGCCGGGAATCCGATCATGTCGCCGACCGCGTAGATGCCGGGGACCTGGGTGCGGTAGTGCTCATCGACCACCAGCCGCCCGCGGCTGTCGGGCGCGAGGCCAGCCTCCGCCAGATTGAGCTTGCTGGTGGCGCCGGTGCGGCCGACCGAGTAGAGCGCCTTCTCGGCAATGATCGTCTTGCCGCTGTCGAGGTGCAGCCTGACGCGTGGGCCGTGCTCGTCCTCGATGATCTCCAATCTGCCGACGCTCTCGTTGAGCCGCAGGGTGACCCGGTTTTCCCGCAGGTGATGGCTGAACTCGTCGACGATTTCGTGGTCGACGAAGGGCAACAGCCGGTCGCGCTTGTCGATCAGGGTCACCCGGACGCCGAGAGCGGCGAAGATGCTGGCATATTCGCATCCGATCACGCCGGCGCCGACGACCGCCAAGGTCCGCGGCAGCCGGTCGAGCTGCAGGACGTCGTCGCTGGTGAAGATCCGTTCGCCATCGAACGGAATGTTCGGGTCGCGGGTGGTTTCCGCCCCGGCGGCGATGACGATCTTTTTTGCCGTGACCGTGCGGGAAGTCGCGGCATCGACATAGTCGAGGCGAAGGGCGTCGGGGGCAACGAAACACGCCGTCGCTGCGATCAGCTCGACATCGTTGCGCATCAATTGGTGGCGGGTGACGTCGATTTCGTGCTGGATCACCCGGTCGGTGCGAAACAGCAGATCCTGCATCGTGATGTGCTGTTTGACGGTATAGGAGGCGCCGTAAAATTCCCGCGAGCGATACCCGCAAAGTTCGAGCGCCGCCTCGCGCAGGGTCTTGGAGGGGATCGTGCCGAGATTGACGCTGCAACCGCCGAGCACGGTCCGTCGTTCGACGATCGCGACTTTCTTGTTGAGCTTGGCGCCCTGGATCGCCGCGCGCTGCCCCGCCGGCCCGGAACCGATCACCAAAAGATCGTAGTCAAATGCGTCCCCAGCCATGCCCTCGCCCCTGCTGCCAAACCGCGTTTACGGTTGAATAATGCAATAAGCGTGCAACAGACGGTGACAATTCGATGAACCCTGCCGTCGGGCGCCCTTCGCCCTTCATTTCAGGCCTCCCCGACCCAAATCTCCTCGTGTGCCGATACGTTCTCGATCTCTCCGTCGGTCCCCGCTTAATTACAACTTGAGATAAATGACCGATCTCATCCTCCAGCACGGGCTCTCTTTCGCCGATCTTTATGATCGCGACGGCCTCGTGCGGCTCGATCGGGCGTTTGTTCCCACTTGGCCGGGGGCGATGTCGCTCTGCATGAACGGATGATGACGGCGCGGCGCGACTCCGACGCGATCGAGGGGCTCGAGGAATCCAACCTGCTGGTCGATCTCGCGCCGCATCTGGAGGACTTTGTCGGCGGGCTGTTCGGGATCGAACCCGAGGTCCGAGAGCTGCAGGCGCGCCATCACGAGCTGGCGCCGCTCTATGCGGTCAAGCGTCTGTTTGTTCAGCGGCGCGCCGTCAAGGGCGTCAAGGAAGGCGATGCCGTGGCGATCGACGGGCCCGGGTTGGCCCGCGACCTGAATCGGGTCATGGGCGCGCCGTCCGATGAACCAATTCCACAGTGGGAGCGGCGCTATGCCGAGCACGTCGCTGAATGGCTCGAGGACGAGGCTGGCAATGCGGAGGCGCTCGACATCGCGCAGCGTTATGCCGCCTGGGCGACATTGGCCCCCGAAGGCCGGCACAAGCACCGGCGCGGCGTGCTGTTCAAGGTCCCGCATCGGCTCGACATGCACCACCTCGTGCCGGTCGAAACCGTCGAGCGCGACGGGATCACGATGCTGCGGCTGCCCGAGGACGAGTGGCGGCGCCGCGACGGCTTTGCGCTGACCGACGCCGGCACCGATCTCACTGGCGCGCTCGACCAGGCGAATTACTGCATCTGGTGCCACAACCAGGGCAAGGACAGCTGCTCGAAGGGGCTGAAGGAGAAGGACGGCGCCTTCAAGAAGAGCGTTTTCGGCGTCGCCCTCGCCGGCTGCCCGCTCGAAGAGAAGATCTCGGAAATGAACCTGGTGAAGGCTCGGGGCAACAGCCTCGGCGCCCTCGCCATCGTTGCCGTCGACAACCCGATCTGCGCGGCGACCGGGCACCGCATCTGCAACGACTGCATGAAGGCCTGCATCTTTCAGCGGCAAGACCCGGTCGACATCCCGCAGATCGAGACCCGCACCCTCAAGGACGTGCTCGGCCTCCCCTGGGGGTTCGAGATCTATTCGCTGCTGACCCGCTGGAACCCGCTCAACATCCGGCGGCCCTTGCCGAGGCCGGCGACCGGCTACAAGGTCCTCGTCGTCGGGCTCGGCCCGGCCGGCTTCACCTTGGCGCACCACCTGTTGAACGACGGCCATTTCGTCGCGGCGGTCGACGGGCTCAAGATCGAGCCGCTACCTCCCGAGATCGGCGGCGTCACACCGGAGGGCATGCGGCGCGCCTTCAAGCCGATCCGCGATGTCGCGACCCTGGTCGAAGGCCTCGACGACCGCGTCATGGCGGGGTTCGGCGGGGTTGCCGAGTACGGCATCACCGTTCGCTGGGACAAGAATTTCCTGAAGATCGTGCGCCTGCTGCTCGAGCGCCGAACGACTTTTTCAATGTATGGCGGCGTGCGCTTTGGCGGCACAATTACGATCGACGGCGCGTTCGATCTCGGCTTCGATCATGTCGCGCTGTGCGCCGGGGCGGGCCGGCCGACGGTGATCCCGATGAAGAACGGCCTCGCGCCGGGGGTGCGGCAGGCCTCGGATTTCCTGATGGCGTTGCAATTGACCGGCGCGGCCAAGACCGACAGCATCGCCAATCTGACTGTGCGGCTTCCGGTCGTCGTGATCGGCGGCGGTCTGACGGCGATCGACACGGCGACCGAGTCGCTGGCCTATTACCCGCTCCAGGTCGAGAAGTTCCTGTCGCGGTATGAGATCCTCGTCGCCGAACGCGGCGAGGAGGCGGTGCGCGCGCAATGGACGCCGGCGGAGCGCGAGACTGCCGTCGAATTCATCGACCATGCCCGCGCGATCCGCGCCGAGCGCGAGGCCGCCCTCGGCGAAAGCCGCGCGCCGCGCTTCGCCAACCTGATCGATGCTTGGGGCGGGGTCACGATCGCCTACCGCCGGCGCCTCGTCGATTCGCCGAGCTACACCCTCAACCATGAGGAAGTCGCGAAGGCGATGGAGGAGGGTATCCGTTTTGCGGAATTACTCACTCCCGTCGAGGTCGAGGTCGACCTCTTCGGCCAGGCTGCCGCATTGCGGCTGACGCGGCACAGCGTGACCGAGGTCGGCGGCCATCGCCCCGAGCCGAACCAGGGGCCGGGCGAAGAAGTCATCTTGCCGGCGCGCACGATCCTCGTCGCTGCCGGAACCCAGCCGAACACGGTGCTCGGCCGCGAAGATCCCGACAACATCGTGCTCGACGGCCGCTATTTCCGCGCGCTCGACGAAGAGGGAAATCCGGCGACCCCCGAGCGGGTCGTCAAACCCGCGGCGGTGCGGGTGTTGACCCATCTTCGCCCCGACCTGCGCGCGGTCAGCTTTTTCGGCGACCTTCATCCGAGCTTTGCCGGCAATGTCGTCAAGGCGATGGGCGGCGCGACCCTCGGCTATCCGGTGATCAGCCGCATGCTCGCGCGGCTCACCCCGTCGGCACCCGCGCCGGTGGAGCTGATGGCGCGGCTCGATTACGAGCTGCGCGCCCGGGTGCACGAGATCGTCCGGCTGACGCCGAACATCATCGAGGTCGTCGTGCGGGCGCCGATCGCGGCGCGTGCCTTCAAGCCCGGCCAGTTCTACCGGCTGCAGAATTACGAGCGCCTGGCGTCGCGGGTCGATGGCACGACCCTGGCAATGGAAGGGCTGGCATTGACCGGCGCCGGGATCGACATGGAAGCGGGGCTGCTGTCGACGGTCGTGCTCGAGATGGGCGGCTCCTCCGACCTCTGCGCGCTCCTGAAGCCGGGTGAGCCGGTAATTCTGATGGGCCCGACCGGCACGCCGACCGAGACGCCGTCGGGCGAGACCGTATTGTTGGTCGGCGGCGGGCTCGGCAATGCCGTCTTGTTCTCGATCGGCGCGGCATTCCGCGCGCGCGGCTCGCGGGTGCTCTATTTTGCCGGCTACAAATTGGTGCAGGACCGCTACAAGGTCGCCGAGATCGAGCACGCTGCCGATTGCGTCGTATGGTGCTGCGACGAGGCGCCGGGTTTCGCGCCGGGCCGCCCGCAAGACCGTACTTTTGTCGGCAACATCGTCGAGGCGATCGAGGCCTATGGCCGGGGCGCGTTGGGACCGGTCATGATCCCATTGTCGGCGGTCGACCGCATCATCGCGATCGGCTCGGACGGCATGATGGCCGCCGTCGCCGAAGCGCGGCAGGCGTGTTTGAAGCGCTATTTCCGCCCCGACCACCGCGCGATCGCCTCGATCAACTCGCCGATGCAGTGCATGATGAAGGAGATCTGCGCGCAGTGCCTGCAGCGCCACCGCGATCCCGTGACCGGCACCGAGACCGTCGTCTTCTCCTGCTTCAACCAGGACCAGGAAATGGACCGCGTCGATTTCCGCACCCTGCGCCGCCGCCTCTCGCAAAACGGCGTCCAGGAAAAGCTCACCAAGCTCTGGGTCGACCGCTGCCTGCAGCATCTGGGCGAACGCCCCGCCATCGCGGCGGAGTAAGCACCACCCGCTGCTGATACGCTATTCGATCACCTCATCGGCCAACTCGAGAACGTTTGGTGGAACAGTGAGGCCGAGCGCCTTGGCGGTCTTGAGATTGATGATCAGCGAGTATTTCGTCGGGTACTGAACAGGGAGGTCCGCCGGACTGGCGCCCTTGAGGATGCGATCGATGTAGGATGCTGCCTCCGCGTGCAATTCGACCGAGTCGAACCAGTAGCTCATAAGGCCGCCGGCTCTGGAAGATAGGTCGAACGAGATCAGCGGCAAACGGTGAAGGATCGCGGCCTCGATGATCTCATCGCGATGTGCAACGTTGAAACTATCCGGCAGCACGATTAGGCCACCTCCTGACTCGCGCCCCTGGGCACCGATGACTTGCTCGATCGCTCCGGCGTCGTGCACCGGGGCAGCAATTACCATCATCCCCTTGGACGAGGCGGCGTCGATCACCTGGTTCAACGATGGGGCGAAGGCGGTGTCCGGGTTGAAGATGATGGCGACCCGCGTGACATTTGGCGCTACCTCCTTGAGCAATTGGAGCCATTTTCCTACGATCGACGCGTCATAGGAGGCGAACCCCGTGATGTTGCCACCGGGTCGCGCGAGGCTCTGAACGAAACCCAGCCCGACTGGATCGGGGACGACTACGAAAACGATCGGTATCGTGCTGGTCAGGTCCCGGAGGGCCATGGTGGCAGGCGCGGTGCTGGCGAGAATTGCGTCCGGCGCCAGGCCGACCAGTTCTGCCGCATAGGTCTTGAAGCGCGTTGGATCGCCCGCGGCATAGCGGTAGTCGATCCGGATATTCTTATCCTCGACCCATCCGAAACGCCCCAGCGCCTGCGCAAACGCCGTCACATATGCTTGAGCTCCCGGGCTGTTCTCGGGGAAAGCTATCAACACGCCGAGACGACGAACGCGCTCGGGCTGCTCCGCATGTAAGGCGAGCGGCCATGCCGCCGCCGCCCCGCCAAGCAACGCGATAACCCCACGTCGTAATAACGGTCGAGCTGCCATGCGGCTCCCACTCAAATAACATCCGCTATGCTATGCTACGCACCGTCAAAATCGGCGTCTAGACGGACACTGTCGCCGAGGCACGGCAGGTGCGCCTCAAGCGCTATTTCCGCCCGAGTACCGCGCGATCGCGTCGATCAACTCACCGATGCAGTGCATGATGAAGGAAATCTGCGCGCAGTGCCTGCAGCGCCATCATGATCCGGTGACCGGCACCGAGACGGTGGTGTTCTCCTGCTTCAACCAGGACCAGGAGATGGACCGCGTCGATTTTCGCACCCTGCGGCGCCGCCTCTCCCAGAACGGCGTCCAGGAAAAACTCACCAAGCTCTGGGTCGACCGCTGCCTGCAGCATCTCGGTGAACGCCCCGCGATCGCGGCGGAATAAAGCACCACCCGCTGCTGACACGCTATTCGATCACCTCATCGGCGATCTCGAGCACTCGTTCCGGAATTCTCAGGCCGAGCGCCTTGGCCGTCTTTAGATTGATGATCAACGAGTATTTCATCGGATACTGAACGGGAAGGTCGGCCGGACTGGCGCCCCTGAGGATGCGGTCGATGTAGGATGCTGCCTGAGCGCACAGGTCGACTGGGTCAGTCCAGTAAGACATTAGGCCGCCAGATCTGGCGAACGGGCTCGTGCCGATCAGGGGCAAACGGTGACGGGTTGCTGCGGCGATGATTACGTCGCGATGTGCTTCGTTAAAACTGTCCGGCAAACATATCAGGCCGCCACCGGGCTCGCGCGCCTGCGCGGCGATGGCTTCCTCGATCTCCGCGTCGTCGTGCACTGGAGCAGGTATCACAGTTATCCCCAAAGACGTGGCGGCGGGAGCGATCCCACGACTGAAAAATGCGTAAGGCGTGGTATCCGGGTCGAACATGGCAATGACCCGCGTCAGGCCCCGCGCCACTTCCTTGAGCAATTGCAGCCATTTTCCCAGCAAGGCTGTGTCGAAGGAGCTGAACCCCGTGATGTTGCCGCCGGGCCGCGCGAGGCTCTGAACAAAGCCCTGTCCGACGGGATCGGCCACGAAAACGAAAACGATCGGTATTGTGCCCGTCTGCTGCCGCATCGCTGCGACCCCCGGCGTGGCCGTCGTTAGTAGTACGTCCGGGGACAACCCGACCAGTTCGGCAGCGTAGGTCTTGAAGAGAGCCGGATCGCCTGCGGCGAAGCGGTTGTCGATCCGGATATTCTTGCCTTCTACCCACCCAAAATGCTCCAGCGCTCGCGCAAGGGCGGTCATGCTGGCCTGCGCCACCGGATCGGTCTCGCGCCAAAGCATCAACACGCCAACATGCCGCATGCGCTCCGGCTGCTGTGCATGTCCGGCGAGCGGCCCTGCTACCGCCCCGCCAAGCAGCGCGATAACACTGCGCCGGGTCAACCGTCGAGCTCCTATGTGGCTCGGCCGGCTGGCGCATTGATCTCGCTCGATACGACCAGCAGAAATGTTCATATGAACTCACATCTGACCTCAGCGGTTACGCCGCCGGCTTTTCGTGGACCTCAATGGCAATAGCGTATCCGAGTGCCGCGAGGGCGGCTTCGAGGTCGGCGAGCTTCCCGGGGGCACGCGGGTCGATGAGGCGGGTAGCTCTTCGCTCATCGATGTCGAGGCGGCGGGCAAGTCGGCAACAGTAATGTTGCGGCCGCGCAACGCGCTGTAGAGGGCCGCCTTCAGCGCCATCGTCGCATCCGGCGCCACTAAGTGCTGCGTCGGGCGCAGCCGGCTTGGAGGCGGGATGTCTTCGCCATTGACGACGCCCAGGGCGAGTGCCGTAGAAAGACAATCGGAAGCCTCGGTGAGCGCCTCCGCCACATCAGCGCCGTCGGTCAGCGCTTCGGGCAAGTCCGGAAAATGAACGACGAGGCGCCCTTCCTCGTCGGACTCGAGCCGAGCCGGGTAGCTGTTAGGCGTTCGCGTCATCGCCGGGTCGTTTTCCTATTCCAAATCACGCGGAGCGAGGCCAAGTTTGCGCAGTATCGCGCGCAGCAGACCGGGCCCGATCTCCTTGCGGCGATCCTTCAGAGTAGTGCGGCGCGAGCCGTAGTAAAGCGCCGCATGGCTGCACTTTCCTTTCACTTCGTCGAGCCGCACTTCGACCCCGCGCTGCTGACCGAGCCCTCTCAATCGGCGCAGCAGCTCAACTCCAGTCATCCGCCGAGCAGTAAGGCATTTCTGCCCTGCGGCCAAGCCGACTACAGGAAAAGTGTTTCGACTGAGCCGGGCGAGCCGGTGATCCTGATGGGGCCGACCGGCACCCCGACCGAGACGCCGTCCGGTGAGACTTTGCTGCTGGTCGGCGGCGGTCTCGGCAATGCGGTGCTGTTCTCGATCGGCGCGGCGTTTCGCGCGCGCGGCTCCCGCGTGCTCTATTTCGCCGGGTACAAGCTCGTGCAGGACCGCTACAAGGTCGAGGAGATCGAGCACGCTGCCGACTGCGTCGTGTGGTGCTGCGACGAGGCGCCCGGCTTTGCGCCGGGCCGCCCGCCGGACCGTACTTTTGTCGGCAACATCGTCGAGGCGATCGAGGCCTATGGCCGCGGTGCGCTGGGGCCCGTCACGATCCCATTGTCGGCGGTCGACCGCATCATCGCGATCGGCTCGGACGGCATGATGGCCGCCGTCGCCGAGGCGCGCCAGGCGGGCTTGAAGCGCTATTTCCGTCCCGACCACCGCGCAATCGCGTCGATCAACTCGCCGATGCAGTGCATGATGAAGGAGATCTGCGCGCAATGCCTGCAGCGCCACCGCGACCCCGTCACCGGCACCGAGACCGTCGTCTTCTCCTGCTTCAACCAGGACCAGGAAATGGACCGCGTCGATTTCCGCACCCTGCGCCGCCGCCTCTCACAAAACGGCGTCCAGGAAAAGCTGACCAAGCTCTGGGTCGACCGCTGCCTGCAGCATTTGGGCGAACGCCCCGCCATCGCGGCGGAGTAGCAGGGTATCGACGTGCACTTGCCTGGCGAATCGCTCCGCCGACAATATCGCCAAACTCTCCCAGTCCTCGCCGTCCGTCACAGCGTGGTAGCCACCCTTAGCCGGCGCCAGTGTCTGCGCGGGTGCAGTCGCTGCATTCGTCTCTCTGCTCATCGCTGCTCCTACCCTGCGAGGCAAAGCATCGTCGGTTCATGATTTTCTCCTGGGACGATAGGGGCTGGACGGGTTGACGTCGATATCGACAACCTCGACGCAGGGCTGTGGCCGCGTGTGCCTGGAACCGGCATGCCAGGGCCCATTGCGGAGCTGAACCTTGCGGACCTTCGACAGGGAAAGGCACCACCACTCTCCTCCCGGCGGCAAGCCACTCTTGCTTTGACCACCGAATTGATAGGTCAGCGCAACCTCTTCGTCTTTGGTGTGACCCAGAATGTGCGGGCAAAGCTCGCGAGGCAAGCGCTCGTAAGTGCAAGAGATCTGTTTTCGGTCGGCGATAGCTTGCGCGAACAGCTCATAAACCGGGCTCGTCACGGTTCCTCCAACCTTGCGCACGGGGCCGGGATATCGTGCGACAACCGGATCGGCGGTTATCAGCAGGATGCCCTCGATCGTCGACTGTGCGACGAGCAGGCGATCGAAGGGGTCCTTGTGGATCGGCGGTAGGTCGGCGATGGCAACGACGTGCTCGCCGGCAATGGCCAGCTCGTCATAACCATTGGCCAACAGGCCTCGGCGCAGGAGCCGCGCGTCGGCGCGAAAATCGCTGCGCCCAAGCCCGGACTTGATCGCGACCTCCCATATGCTCGTTGCGCTGAACACCAGTTGATTCCGGGCATCCTCGATCATCCTGCGGGCGGGCAGCGGTAGGCGCTCCGGCTGTCCAGCCGCCCACAGCAGCAGTTGCGTATCCAACAGCAGCTTCAAGGCCGACTGCCGAAAAGCTGTTCGATCTCGGAGCTTCCCATTCGGTCGAAGTCATCGGGGACCTCGATTTGCCCGGCCATGAACCCGACCCGGCGTACCTGACCGGCTTCTTGGGCATCGAGCGGTACGACCTTCACGAGCGGCTTGCCGGCCTTGGCGATAATGAACGGCTCTCCTTTGGCGGCACGGTTAAGCAAGCTCGACAGATGAAGTCTTGGCTTCATGTATGTTGACGGTGAGCATGGGACACCTTAACTAGACCAATCTAGTCTAGTCCATTTGCGACCCCATCACAAGGGGCATGCCTGAAAAGCCGATCGCCATCGCCGGAAAGGTGGATGACTGGCCGGCTCGGTTCCGCAACCCCGGCGGCGATCGCCTGGCCGAGCCCCACGCCCCATCGTGCCGTAGGTGCCGGCATTAAGGCAGGAAGGGGCGTCGGCGACATTCAATTGGGTGAGGCCGATATCCATCGAGCCGGCGCCCTCGGCGCTCAGGATCGCGTTATTCGGCATCCACGCGGTGACGTCACGCAGTGCACGGTAGTAATTGGCTGGCGCCTCGTCATCCTGGACCTGCGGACGGATCATTGCCGCGTTCTCCTCCGCCTTCTTGGCGGTCATCTGGCGCCACGGCGTGTCCTTCGGATGGAACCACTGGCGGCCGGCGAGCGCCTTGTTCAATTGCCCGACGATCGCTTGCCAAAGCCTGTCCTCGGGCGGGCCAATGCCCGACCCGTGGGCGGACCAAGGCCACCTCGGTCGCCTTGTTGTGGCCGATCTCCTCGGGCGCGCGCGAGCCAGAAAGAGATCAGGATCAATCTATTGTCATTGTTGGATTCCGATTTCGAGAACAGGGGAATAACAGGAGGAGCGAGTTGATCGGTTGTTGATTTCGAGCATCGCCGAAGTTCGCGGCAGCCACCGGATCGGCGACATGGGGCGGATATGTTCTTGTTACGTTTCAAGTCAAGACCGGTTGGCCTCGATCGCCTGCAATCCCGGCGGCCGGGCATCGCCGCAACGGCCCGCCGTAAACCCTGCGCGCTTGACCCGTTTTCCGTTATCTTCGGTATCATTCCGCACGTCAGCATTGCGGCTGACCTATCCGATGCGGGAACAACTATCGGTCGAGAAACGTTATGGTCGCGAGTTCGATCTCGGAGGAAACAATGCGCGGCTGGACGATCGGGATCTCTCGGCGAGGAATCGCCGCTTCCCTCGCCTGCATTGCCATGAGCGGCGTTGCTGTCGCCCAGGACATGCAGCCGGCGCCGTCGACGACGGCCGCCATGCCGGCTCCGAACACGGCGGCCGTGCCGCCGGCGGGACCGGCAGCGACGCCGGCGCAGCTGCTGACCCAGGCCCAGCTCGATCAGCTGGTCGCGCCGATCGCGCTCTATCCCGACCCGCTGCTCGCCCAGATTCTGACGGCCTCGACTTATCCGCTCGAGGTGGTCGAGGCCGCGCGCTGGGTCAACGCTCCGGCGAACCAGGCATTAAAGGGCGATGCGCTGGCCAACGCGCTCCAGGCGCAGAACTGGGACCCCAGCGTCAAGGCACTGGTGCCGTTCCCGCGGGTTCTGGAGAATATGAGCAACCAACTCCAGTGGACCGAGGAACTCGGCAACGTCTTCCTCGCCCAACAGGCTGACGTGATGGCAGCGGTGCAGAGCCTGCGCCACGAAGCGATCGCGGCGGGAACCCTCAAGCAGACGCCGCAATGCCGCTGTGTGATCCAAACCAGCGGCGAGACTATTTCGATCCTGCCGGCCGAGCCGCAGCAGGTCTGCGTGCCGGTCTACAGCCCCGTCGTGTACGGGGCGTGGCGCTATCCGGCGTATCCGCCCTTTGCATTCCCGGTTCCGGTCGGGTTCGCGTACGAGCCGGGGTTCTGGATCGGCTTTGGCCCGCCCGTCGAACTGGCGTCTTTCGGTCCGTTATGGGGCTGGGGTTGGGTCGATTGGGGGCATCACGACATCGCCGTCGATTCCGGCCGTTATGCGCTCGCTTCCGGCGGCCGCCCCGCCTTTTCGGGCAGTGTATGGGTGCATGACCCCGCCCATCGCGGCGGCGTCGCCTATGCGAACGCGGCGACCAGAGCGCGCTTTGATCCTGCCCGCGTTTCTGCCCTGACGGCGTCGGCGCGCTCCGGCGCCGCCGGGAGCGCGGCCGCCCGCGGCGGAGCCGGGCGTTTCGGCGCGATGGCTGCGGTCCATGGAGGTGCTGCCGCATCCCGCGGGGAAGCGGCGTTCCGCGGCGGTGCGGGGTTCCATGGCGTGCCCGCAGCTCATAGCCGAGCGGCGTTCCGCCCTGGCCCGACCGCGTTCCACAGTGGTCCGGCATTTCACGGCGGCGGTCCGCATGGCGGAGCACCACATTTCGCGATGGCCGGCCCGCATGGCGGCGGTGTGATGGGGGGAGGCCCACATGGTGGCGGCGCCCCGCATTTCGCGATGGGGGCTCCGCATGGCGGTGGCGCGCCGCATGGCGGCGGCCCGCATGGCGGTGGCGCGCCGCACGGCGGTGGCCCGCATGGCGGCGGGGGAGGCGGACACCACGGCTAAGATGCCGGCTTCGACTACGCGCCGAGCCTTAAGTTTGACTGCGACGGACATACCGATCGGTTGAACAGCAGTGTAGCAGTAGCAGCGTAGGATGGGTTGAGCGCAGCGAAACCCATCGGATCGGCCGGCTCGGTGCAGGATGGCAAACTATCGGCGAAATTTCCTGCCGGGCGGCAATTATATCTTCACGATCAATCTCGCCGATCGCCGGCGCGCACTGCTGATCGACCACATTGACTTATTGCGGGCGGCATTCCGCCAGGTGCGCGCACGTCATTCCTTTGCGATCGAAGCCGCTGTGGTGTTTGCCGGATCACCTCCACGCGATCTGGACCCTGCCCGATGGCGATGCCGATTTCGCCACGCGCTGGCGCCTGATCAAGAGCGGCTTTTCACGTGCTTTGCCGTCGGGTGAACCGATCTCCGCCAGCCGTGCCGCCAAAGCCGAGCGCGGGATCTGGCAGCGGCGATATTGGGAGCATACGCTGCGCGACGAGGACGATTTTTCGCGGCGCCTCGATTACATTCACTTCAATCCGGTGAAACACGGCCACGCCGTCCGCGTGCGCGACTGGCCATCTTCCTCGTTTCGCCGCTGGGCGCGCCTCGGCGCCTATCCGCTGGATTGGGCCGGCGATCCCGGCGATGAAATGACCCGGTCCGGTGAACGATGATGGGTTTCGCGCCGCTCAACCCATCCTACTTGCTTGCTTGCTACTTGCTTGCTTGCTGCTTACGGCGGTTTAATGAATTCGTAGATAGACAGTATTTCCTCTCGAGTTACGTTGAACCATTCGGCACCGCCGCCCGTGATCCTCTTGCCGCGCGCCTCCAAGACAGCGTGGATCGCGCGCTCAAGAGCGCGGCAGTCATTTGTTTTGATCTCAACGTGGAGAACCGGTTTGTCCGGTGTGCCTGTACCAATTTGGGCGGCGATTCGTTGTACTGTTTCTGCCTCCGTGGAGCCAACCTTTAGCCGGTCCGGATAGCCGCGGTATCCGTAGGCGTAAACGGCGGCCGCGCCCTCACCGATCCGTATTACGTCTGAGCCGTCGACTGCTTCATTTACCGTCCGCTGCGCCTGCTCTTCCGTAATTCCAGGATCTTCTGTTGCGTTAGCAGCGATAACTCCACTGACCTCGGCGACGGGATAAGTTTGGCCTTTACTCACTTGTTCGGCGGTAAAACCGTTGCTCGGCGCCGCAGCGATGTACTTCGCCATCGCTCGAACGAATTTCGTTCGTGTGTCAGGGTCGTCCGATAGATTGTACTGATTGAGCGCGTATGTGAATTGAGCGCGCTGTCCGGCTAGTGTGGGCATTCAAGGTTCTACCGTTCCATATCATTCTTGGACAACGGGGGCCGCCCCTTGCGGGGCGGCCCCTGATGGGATCCCGGATCAAGTCCGGGATGATTTGTTGGGATTGCGCCGCAACAAATCAGCTGTGCCAGCGGAACGCTTGCGGCTTGCGGGCGGCGCCTTGCGAGATCACGACGTTGACGAGGGCGGGGCCGCGGTGGTTCATCGCTTCGGCGAGGGCGCCCTTCAGGTCCTTCGGGTCCTCGACGAAAAAGCCTTTGCCGCCGAAGGCTTCCATCATCCGGTCGTAGCGGGCGCCGTAGATCAGCGAGTTCGGCTTCATGTTGAACATCGGGTTTTCCGGGATCTCGGGCATGCCGGGGCCGATGCCGCCATTGTTCAACACGACGATCTTGACCGGGAAGTTGTAGCGGACGAGGGTTTCCATCTCCATGCCCGAGAAGCCGATCGCCGAGTCGCCCGACAGGTGGATGACTGGACGGTCAGGCTCCGCGACGGCGGCGGCGATCGCCTGGCCGAGCCCGACCCCCATCGTGCCGTAAGTGCCGGCGTTGAGGCAGGAGCGGGCGTTGGCGACATTCAACTGGGTGAGGCCGATATCCATCGTGCCGGCGCCCTCGGCGCTCAGGATCGCGTTTTTCGGCATCCACGCGGCGACGTCGCGAAGCGCGCGGAAGTAGTTGGCCGGCGCCTCGTCGTCGTGGATCTGCGGCCTGATTGTCGCGGCATTCTCCTCAGCCTTCTTGGTGATCATCTGGCGCCACGGCGTGTCCTTGGGATGGAACCACTGCCGGCCGGCGAGTGCGGCGTTCAATTGCCCGACGATCGCCTTGCCGTCGCCGACCAAGGCCACCTCGGTCGCCTTGTTGTGGCCGATCTCCTCGGGCGCGATGTCGAGCTGGATGACCTTCATGTCCTTGGCGTAGCGCGGCGCCTGGCCGAAATGGAAGATCCAGTTGAAGCGGGCGCCCATCAGGAACACGACGTCGGCGTTCTGCAACGCCAAGGTGCGCGCCGCCGCAACCGACAGCGGATGGTCGTCCGGCATCACGCCCTTGCCCATCGGCGAACGCAGGAACGGTATTTGCGTGCGCTCGATAAAGGAGCGGACCTCGTCCTCGGCGCGCGACCAGGCCATGCCCTTGCCGACGAGGACGAGCGGCCGCTCGGCCTTTTCGAGCAGGTTCAACGCGTCGTCGATGTATTCCTGCGGCGCGACCGAGCGCGGCGGGTCCGGGCATTTCTGCACCTGGACGATTTTATCCTCGTCGCATTTGCCGGTGATCATGTCGTCGGGAAAATCGAGGTAGGCGGCGCCGGGACGGCCATAGATCGCGTTCCTGGTCGCCATCTCGACATACCAGGGGATGCGCGCGACGGTATCGATCGCATGCGCGAATTTGCAGAACGGCGAGGCGATCAACACCTGGCGCTCTTCCTGGAAGGCGCCCATGCCGCCGCGATAGGTCTCCGACGCACCGCCGATCAGGATCATCGGCCAGCAATTCTGCTGTGCGTTCGCGAGGCCGGCGAGGCCGTGCACGACACCGGGGCCGGTCACGACGATGCAGGCGCCGGGGCGGCCCTTCAGGTAGCCGTAGGCTTGCGCCGCGTAAGAGGCAGCCTGCTCGTTGCGCATGCCGATATAGGCGACGCCTTCCTTTTGCGCGGCCGCGGCGATCGGCCCGACGGGAAACCCGACAACTCCGAACAAATGGTCGATGCCCTGCTGTTTGAGGCTCCTTGCCATCAAGGTGGCGCCGTCGATTTCGCTCATGCTTTTCCTCCAGTTGGATCGGGCGGACGCTGACCGACGCGCGAGATGCCGTCAAGGCCCGGGGCCGAAAAAGTCTCCGTCCGCAGATTACGCATTTATGGCTATGGCCGAAAAGGGGTTATCGGACCCGGCCGCTATGCCGCGATCGTCGATCTCGCGGAGATCAGGTTGAGGCTGACTAACGAGAACGCCAGCGCGCTGTTCGGCGCCGCCAGATCCGTTAGGAGATTATCCCTCGGGGGAGGTTACCTGGATTTCGTCAAGGCTGGTGTAGCGATAGACGACGACCGACCCGACCCAGGCGGCGATGAACAAGCCGATGATGGCTACGCCGAGCCCGGTGAAGTTACCGTTCAGCGCGCCGACGTCATCCCAAAACGCACCTTTTAGCGCAAACTGATCACCCATCAATCCCAGCGTCTCAATGCCCCCAATCAGAACCGCGACCACGACTGACACGAAAGTTATGGTCAGGTTGTAATACAGCTTGCGAAGAGGCTTGATGAACGCCCAGTCGTAGGCGCCCAGCATAAGAATGCCGTCGGTGGTGTCGATCAGCGACATCCCCGCGGCGAACAGTGCTGGGAACAGCATTATGGACCAGATCGACAGGCCTTTGGCGGCCGCGGTTGCCGAAACGCCGAGCAGCGCAACCTCGGTCGCGGTGTCGAACCCGAGCCCGAACAGGAGGCCGAGCGGATACATGTGCCAACTCTCGCTGACGAGCCGGAAGAGCGGGCGGAACAAGCGTGCGAGCAGGCCCCGGCTGTTGAGCAGGAGATCGAAATCTTCCTCTACGTAGCGCCCGCCCTTGCGCACGTGCTGGAAGGTCCGCCAGACGCCGCGCAGGACGATCAGGTTGACGGCTGCGATAGCGAACAGGAACAACGCGGAGACGCTGGTGCCGATGACGCTGCCGGCCGCCTTGAACCGGTCGAAGGACCCTGCCAGTGCCGTCGCTGTAAAGGCCACGCCTGCCGCGGCCAGGATCACGACGGTCGAGTGGCCCATGGCAAAAAATAGGCCGACCCCGACCGGCCGCTTGCCTTCCTGCATAAGCTTGCGGGTCGCGTTGTCGATCGCCGCAATATGGTCGGCGTCGACCGCGTGACGCAGGCCGAACCCATAGGCCAGCAACGCGGTGCCGAGCAGGACCGGCTGGTCCCTAAAAACCAGCACCGCCCACGCCCACACGGTCAGATTGGCGAGGATCAGCAGCGCGTAGACGGCAGTGATTTGCCGCCGAAGGGCGGCGGGCTGTCGAAGGGGTCGGCTCAGCAAGCCGAGCCGGCGGGACATGGCATCATTTTCGGCTGTGAGGGGGCTTTCTCACGTAGTATTAACGCCAGTCGACCGTTGCAACCTCGCCGCCGACGATCGTCACGGCGCCGCTGGGGTTCGGGGCGTTATCCCAAATGTCGTAGTCGCCGGCACGGAGCCCAGGAAAGACCGCCACGAAGACCGGGCGGTCATTGATTCTCGTTCCAGGACCTCGACATGGACGCGCTTCGCGACGCTCCCCCGTGGGCTGACCTCGATTTCCCGACCGCGCAGCTCGGCATCGGTGTAAATGACCAGGGCCCCAATGTCCTGCCCAATATCCAGCACAACACTTTCGGAATGGATCCGGTCAGTGTGTTGCTCAGCCATTTGCTTTGATCTCCTCTCGGTCGTTCTTACTGAGCGATCGTAAATCGAGCAACCGCTACTGCTAACTCGGGTTGTAGAATCCGGCGTATGGTATTCCCAGATAGGGGAAACTCGCCAAGAACGGGGAGTTGATAGTGCTCGGGTCGAGGCCATCCGTGACCTGGGAGGCAGCCGCGTCCGGGGTGAAAGACGGATCGACCAGAGGGATGGTGGCGCCGGCGAGGGCGCGCAATTCGATCGTAAAGACGTCGTCGACCACCCGGCGCCCATTGGGAAACCCGGCGAGGTCGCCCCCCAAAATCCCGAGGATGTTCGGAGTTGTCGCCGGCGGAATGGCCATGTTCAGTCGCAGCAGATCCGCGAGCGTTTGACCCGTGAAATTCTGGAAGCCGGGAATGATGCCCGCCGGGACGCCGGTGAGAAGAATGGCGACCAAATCGGCTCGGGGTTTGCTATAGGCTGCCAGATCAGGGAAAACTCCGGGATAGACCTCCACCAGCCGTTGTGGGACCTCCGGCTGCTGCACATACTTGAGGAACTGCTTGTCGTTGCTGGGGGGCTGCGTGTTCCAATAGTCCTTCAGCCCAAGCGGGATAATGACTTCGTTGAACAAGGGATCGCCGAGCCGCGAAACCTGCGTAAATGGTCCAGCCTCGTCGACCTGCGCATTCGGCAGGAGAATTCTCGCCGTTTGCCGACTCGCTGAAGCATAGACGCCGATGACCGCGCGCGGGTCAGTTGCATTCGTGGGAGTGGAGCCATCGCGGGTCAGCATGCTCTTGGGCAGCTGGATGGCCATGGTATGAACGTTGAGCCGGTTCGTCCCATTAACACCTGGGGCGGCGGCCATGGGATTGATATGCAGATCCTGGAACGGCCGCAAATCGAGGAGGTCGAAAACCGCGCCCAAATCGACATAGAACCCTTCGGCACGCTGTCCGGCAAACACCGTTTCACCACTGGGCAAAACGTGGACAGCTTCTTGAGCAAGCGTGTCATAGTCAGGTGTGGAAAAGGGGCCAATGTTGCAGGGCGGAGAGGCCAACATCTCGGCCAGGACGGCCTTCTGACCATGCTTCACCCGGGTCACTGAATACAACTGGCGCTTATTCCAGTTCGGATCGTCCAGCGAGCTGATCGGTCCGGTGTTGTACAGAAATGTACCAGGATTTTGCAGCGTGGTCTGAAAGAGGAATTGATAGGTGATGTCGGCGATCCCATCCCCGTCATTATCGATGTGGATCTCATAAAGCACATCATCGCCGAACTCATAGAAGTTCGGTCCGCCGGGCGGCCACTCGAGAGGAATGTAATTGGCGATCAGAGTGACCGTGTTCGGATTGTCTGGGCTCACAAAGGCGTAGACATCGGTGTTATCCGCTACCGGGTCCTTGGAAATTTCGGGGGCTTCACGATGGGATGACATATGTGCACCTTTCCTCTCAGTCTTGCAAACGAGCGGCTGCGCTATTGGCTGAGGCTTTATTTGGCGTCCCCGCCCTGGCGGCTTGCCTCGATGAAGCGCGCAACTATCCGGGGATCGCGGAGGACGATCTGCCGCGCACCCACCATGAGAGTCATCTCGCCCGTGGCAACATTGTTGACATGGACGACCATGGAGCCGGTAGACGTGGCGGATAACCGGGGCGCCGCCGCTTCCGGCGATTGGCGAACGGCTGCCAGGGCCGGCATGGCAGGCAGCAAGCTAAGGGCTGCCGCGCTCACTGGAGTTTGCTGAAGAAACGAGCGTCGGGTCAACTTTGGCACTGTGGTCTCCTCTCCTGGTAACTTAGTTGCTTGGCGTCTTGGTGATCCCCGGCGCCTCGCGGTGGCTCGAAGCATAGGCGGGGGTAGACACCGCCGCCGCGATCCCCGTTCCGGCCAATCTCTGCGCGATCACTCTGGCCGCGCCGATCGATGCCGCGCGTTTCCCACCCATGCTCATGTCCATCTCCGTGTGGTCCAATTCGAAGCCGTCAGGGACGAGTGTTGCAATCATCACCGGCTCCCCAGTACTCGGCAAGTTCACGTATCTGTGATCGAATGTTCTCCCGACTGACGCATCGAGCTAGCCTAGGGCATCAGAACCTTGTCGATTACCATGATGACGCCGTTGGACTGGAACACATTGGGTATCGTGACCTGGGCGGTACCGCCCTTTTCGTCGATGATCTGCAAGGTGCCCGCATTCTCGGAGACGATCAGCGGCTCGCCTTCCACCTTCTTCAGCGAAACCCTGCCCCCCGGTGTGGTCTGCACGTCATGCTCGAGTGTCGCCGCATCATAACGGCCGGGGACCACGTGATAGGTCAGGATGTTCGTCAGCTGCGCCTTGTTCTCCGGCTTCAGCAGCGTGTCGACGGTGCCTGCCGGCAATGCTGCGAAGGCTTCGTTGGTCGGCGCGAAGACCGTGAACGGGCCGGTTCCCTCGGGGGTCGGCACGAGGCCCGCGGCTTTGACCGCCGCTACCAGGGTCGTGTGGTCCTTAGAATTGACGGCGTTCTGGACGATGTTCTTGGTGTCATACATAGGGGCGCCGCCGACCATCGGGTCCACCGCCGCTACAGCGCCGGCGGCGAGGCTCAGGGCGATCACTGCCGTGGCGCTCACCAGTTTGATGTTCATGCCACAATCCTCGCTGATATCGGCTTCTCGAGAGCAGCAGTGGGGACCGCTGCCGTCAGTCGTTTCACCTACTACGCAGCCGCGGCGGCTTTGGATGCGGGTGTGGGAAAATTAATTCGACAGCTGCATTCGCGATCACGGCGGCCGGATCAGAACCTTGCCCTTGGATAGGACCGGGCCGGTTGGAAGGCCGGTCGGAGATCCATCGGGCGGTTCGAGGCTGACCGCGAGCAGATCGCCCGGTGGCGGCAGCTGGGCAGCGCGTATTATTGAGACATTGCCAGATTGCGGACCCAGCAAGCCAAGGGGCCGGGGCGCCCCGCCAACGATGCCCCAAAGCTCGAAGGAATGACGGGGGTCCTCAGCTTGCGGTCGGACTGCGGAGAGGGAGACCTCACCCCGGAGCGGCCCGGCGAGGGCGATCCAGCTGGGGTCGCCGCTTTGATCGGCCAGCACGGCGACCACCGCCGGCGCCGGCGGGCCGGGACGGCTGGTAAACGCCGCGACGTAGATAATCAGGCCGGCCGCCGCGGCGCTGGCGACGAGCGCCAGACCGCGCCAAAATGCGAGCGAGCCGAACCAGCCATGCCCCGGAGCGAGCGATGCCCGGCCGGCGGCAATCCGCGCCTCGACTGAACGCCAGACACGTGCCGGGGGATTCTCGGCCGGAGTTGCCGCGTCGATCGGCGCCAACCGGTCGGCCCAAACCGCGACCACTCTCGCCAGCGCCGGATCTTCGGTCATCAGCCGCTCGAACCGCCGCCGCGCCAAGCTCGGCAGCGTCCCGAGCACGTATTCGGCGGCGAGCCGCTCGCGCAGTTCGGGGTCTTCGTACCTCATGGGTCGAGACACCGTTTCAGACGTTCAACGCTGCGCCTGATCCAGGTCTTGACGGTTCCGAGCGGCACTGCGAAATCGGCCGCGATCTCCTGACGCGTGAAACCATAGAGATAGGCGAGCAAGACGGCCCGCCGCGGCTGCTCCTCGAGCTCGCCGAGACAACGCTGCAACGCGCCCAGTTCGGCGCCCTGGTCCGTGCTCCCGGCGGCCGCGAAACCCAGCAAAACCTCATCAGGTGCACTGCGGCTTTCCGGCCGAACGGCACGGCGGCGAACATGATCGATCGCGCAATGGCGTACGATCGAGATGAGCCAACCCATGGCCGAACCCTTCGCCGCGTCGTAATCCGCCGACCGCTCCCACACTGCGACGAAGGCCTCCTGCAGTATCTCCTCTGCCTCCGCTCTACGATCGATGATTCGTAGCGCAATGCCGAATAGTTTCGGTGCGGTTTGCGCATAGAGCATCGCAAACGCCGCCCTGTCCCCCCGCGACGTCCTGCGGATGAGCTGTTGCAGCTGCAGAGGCGAGTCTGAGTCGGACCGTTCTTCGAGACGCTTCACGATGTTCATGGCGAGGGTGAAGTGACCCGGTATGCCCTTGAGGGTCTAGCAATGCAACCGGCCACTATCGACCGTTTTTCACCGCGCAGCCGACTCGTCCTCGTTCTCCGAATGTATTGATGATGTAAAACCGCGGAAAATTGACGAGAAGATTGGGGTTTATGACCTTCCGCCGACAGCGCCGACAAAAAATCTTTCCTGTGATGGCTGCGGCGATTGCGCTCGCGTTGGCGTTGCCTATTGGCGCCGCCGCAGCAACCGACGATGCCGCTCTCCCCAGAATTGCTTTTTTCGGTTTTCAGCTGATCAACACTTCGTTGGAGCCGACGACACCCATCGAGGCCGGACGCGTTAAAATGCTCGATGATTTGTTCCAGGAAAAGCTTGACCATTCCGGCCGATTTAAAATCGTGCCTATCCCGCCAGACACGCAGCAAAGGATCGCCGCCGGCCCCGAGATCAGCGGGTGCAACGGCTGTGAGCGCGACTATGCCAAAAGCATCGGCGCAAACTGGGCCGCTTGGGGCACTGTACAGAAGGTCAGCAACTTGATTCTGAACATCAACCTCTACATGGAAGATGCGGCAAGCGGCAAATTAGAGTTCGTCAAGAGCATCGACATTCGCGGCAATACCGACAAGTCCTGGCAGCACGGGCTCGATTATATGTTGCGCCACTACTTGTTCGAGGAGCCCTGAGACAGTCAGACGGTAGCCGGGGCTGCGTCGTCGATCTCCAATTGCACCGCATCGCCGCCGCGCCAGCTGTCGCGCCTGAGATGGCCGGCAAGGTGGATCGGAATGCCTCGCGTCTCGGCGAGGAACTGGCCAAGCGGCGTCCCCGCAGCGCGGAAAGCGATCCCCCGCAGCCGAGCATTGTCGAGCGGATCGGCCAGGGTGCAGCGCAGATGGCCGGTCCCGACCGCCTCGGTGTGGAGGACGCGAATGCAAGGAAAAACAAAGCGCGGTTCCGGGTTGGCGGCCCCGAACGGCGCCAGCCTCGCGATGTGGTCGATCAGCTCGCTCTGTGCCGCAGCGATGGAGAGCATCCCGTCCACACGCAGCTGGGGAAGCAGCCGCTCGTTTTTCAGCCCATCTCCCAGCCGCTCGACCAGGAAGGCCTCCAGTGCACCGAGATTTTCCGCTGCGACCGTGAAACCCGCCGCCATGGCGTGGCCGCCGCCGTTGATCAGCAGCCCCGCCTGGCGCGCGGCGATCACCGCCGGGCCGAGCGGCAATCCCGCGACCGAGCGGCCCGATCCCCGGCCGATCCCATCGGCAAGCGCGACGACGCAAGCCGGACGCTCGTAACGCTCCTTGAGGCGTGCCGCGACGATCCCGATCACCCCGGGATGCCAATTTTGCCCTGCGGCAAAGACGAGGACGGGCGATTGCGGCGATCCTTCGACCAGCGCGATCGCCGCCTCCAACGTGCGCGCTTCGATGTCGCGGCGCTCGCGGTTGTGGGCATCGAGACGCGCCGCTAGCTCGGCGGCGACCACCGGATCGTCGGTCGCGAGCAGCCGCGCGCCGAGGTCGGCGGCGCCGACCCGGCCGCCGGCATTGACCCGCGGGCCGAGCACAAAGCCGAGATGATAGGCATCGATCGGCTCGCCGATGCCGGCCACGGCGGCCAGCGCGGCGAGGCCGGGATTGTCGCGGCGCCGCGCGACCTTGATCCCCTGCGCGACCAGAGCCCGGTTGACGCCGGCGAGCGGAACCACATCGCACACCGTGCCGAGCGCCACCAGATCGAGCCACTGCAGCAGGTCCGGCTCGGTTCGGGCAGCACCGTACCAGCCGGCCCGGCGCAGCTCGCGATTGACCGCAACGGCCAGCAGAAAGGCGACCCCGACCGCCGCCAGCGCGCCGTGCGGGCTGGTCTCGTCGAGCCGGTTCGGGTTGACGATCGCGAGCGGCGCGCGGCAACAGCGGCTCGGCGACGTGATGATCGATGACGATCACCTCGATCCCGGCCTCCGCGGCATCCGCCAGACGGCAGATGGGCCGTCGTGCCGCAATCGACGGTAACGACGACCGCACGCCCTCGTCGCGCAGGCTCAGCAGAGCCGGGGTATTCGGGCCGTAGCCCTCGCGCAGCCGATCCGGGACATAGATCCGAGTTCGCGTCCCGATCGCCGCAAAGAACCGCGTCAGCAGCGCCGCCGAGGTCGCGCCATCGACATCGTAATCGCCGAAGATGGCGATCGCTCTCGCCGTCGCGGATCGCGCGGACGAGCCGCGCCACCGCGCTCCCATGTCGCGAAGATGCGAGGGGTCGGGCAGCTGGTCGCGCAGGCGTGGTGCCAAGAACCCCGGCGCATGGTCGAGATCGATGCCGCGCTGCGCCAGCAGCCGGCCGACGATCTCGGGCACCCCCAGCCGCTCGGCGATAGTCTCTCCCGCTCGTGCATCGCCATTGCGCAGGCGCCAGCGCCGGCCGCACACCGACCGCTCGACCCCCAACACCACCCCGGCAAAGGCGTCGGCGCCCCCGGCGCCGTCATCCATATCAGATCCTAACCGAAGCTCTCCGCTGTTCCTATCGTCGCCCCCGCGTAGGCGGGGGTCCAGGGCTGGCTGCGCGGTGCTTGTTGCCCCTGGGCTCCCGCGTTCGCGGGAGTGACGAGGTGAAGTGGCTTGGGCGAGAATCACCTCAGGTCAGCGGGCGAAGGGTGAGAAGGTCTGCTTGCGCGTGAAGTCGTGCCGTGCCTCGACGTAGCGGACCGTGCCGGATTTCGAGCGCATGACGACCGAATGCGTCGAGGCGCCGCCGGGAAAGCGGCGCACCCCCCGCAGCATCGTGCCGTTGGTGACGCCGGTCGCGGCGAACATCACATCGCCCTAGGCGAGATCGAGCAGCTTGTATTTGCGGTCGAGATCGGTGATGCCCGAGTCGGTGGGCGCGGGCGCGCTCGTCGTCGTTGCGAAACAACAGCCGGCCTTGCATCTGCCCGCCGATGCAGCGCAGCGCCGCGGCGGCCAGCACGCCTTCCGGCGCGCCGCCAGAGCCGACATACATGTCGATGCCGGTCTCCGGTTCGGAGGTGGCGATGACGCCGCTGACATCGCCGTCCGAGATCAGGGTGATCCGGGCCCCGGCTTCGCGCACCTTGGCGATGAGCTCGGCGTGGCGTGGCCGGTCGAGGATGCACACGACGAGGTCAGACGACCTCGACCTTCTTTGCCCGGGCCAGGTTCTTCAGGTTGACCGAAGGCGGCTGGTCGAGGTCGACCAGATCGTCCGGCAGTCCGCCGCCGACTGCGATCTTGTCCATGTAAACGTCGGGCGCGTTCAAAAACCCGCCGGCATCGGCCATCGCGATCACCGCCAGCGCGTTGGCGCCGCCTTTCGCGGTGATCGTCGTTCCCTCGAGCGGATCGAGCGCGATGTCGATCGGCGGACCGTTCCCGCTGCCGACCTTCTCGCCGATATAGAGCATCGGCGCTTCGTCGCGCTCGCCCTCGCCGATGACGACGGTGCCGGCGATCGCGAGGCTGTTCAGCGCCTCGCGCATCGCATCGACCGCGGCCTGATCGGCGGCCTTCTCATCGCCCCGCCCCATCAGCCGCGAGGCGGAGAGCGCCGCCGCCTCGGTCACCCGAACGGCTTCCAAAGCAAGATTGCGATCCATCTTCGACGTCTCGGGCACGGCCATCCTCCTTGTGAGCAGTGATGATTGTTAGAGCCGAACCATTAATCCACCGTATCAGCTCAGAGCGGTTGCCTCGGCGGGCGACCGACCGGCGGACGGTAGGCGTCGGGTTCCGCGCGGTCAATGCGGCGCAGCAGCGGCCGCGGATACGCTTGAAAGTCTCCGCCCGGCTTGGAACGGCAACAGCCGGACCGAGTTCGTATGATGTTCGATAAGACAGTTGAGGGAGAGACGAGATGAAGACGCTCCTGGCGGTGGGTTTGTTTATCGCCGGCGTGGTCACAATCGGCAGCAGGGCGCCGGCAGCGGCCGCCGAGCCCTGCAATTCTTCCGGCAAGCTCGATTTCGTCTGCGGCCCATTGAACTCCGAGGATCTGGTGCAGGTGACGGGGACCGAATGGATCGTAGCCAGCGGCATGGATGGCGGCGCTGCCGGCACGCATGGCAGCCTGCATCTGGTCAATTCCCGGGATAAGTCGTCAAAGACCCTTTTTCCCGGCAGCAGCCCGCAACTAAAGTGGGATAAGGCGACATACGGCGATTGTCCCGGGGAGCCGGACCTCAGCAAATTCTCCGCGCACGGTCTTAATCTTCGTCCCGGCAGTGGTGGCACGGATACGCTCTACGTGGTCAATCATGGCGGGCGCGAATCGATCGAGATCTTTGCGCTCGATGCCAAGGGTGCCGCACCCACCGTCACCTGGGTCGGGTGCGCCGTCATGCCGGCCCACACTTGGCCTAACTCGGTGGCGCCGCTGCCCGATGGCGGTATGGTTGTCACCGACATGTTCGACCCCGGCGACGCGAAAGCCTCGGACAAGATGGCCGCGGGCGAGAATACCGGCGCGGTATACGAGTGGCACGCGCACCAAGGCTACGCGCTGGTCCCCGGCAGCCAAATGTCGGGCAACAACGGCATCGAGGTTTCGCACGACGGCAAGTGGATCTATGTCGCTGCCTGGGGCAACAAGGCGGTGGTCCGCTTGTCCCGGGATGGCGGCGCATCGGCCAAGCCGGAAACGCTGCCGACGGGTTTTCTGTCCGACAATCTGCGGTGGGCGTCGGATGGTAAGCTGATGGTCGCCGGCCAGGACACCGGAGCAAAGCAGGTGTTCGAGTGCTTCGAAAGCCATCAGACGCGCTGTACTCAGCCTTGGCGCATCGTCAAATGGGATACCACGGCGATGAAGATCGAGCCGGTCGTTAGCGAGGCGGGCAATCCGGAATTCGGCGATGCGACCGTCGGGCTGCAGATCGGCGACGACATGTTCGTCGGAACTTTCCGCGGCGACCGGATCGCCTATTTCTCGCTGAAATAACGCTTCGACGCTCAGAAATCCTCGATCCGGATCATGCGGGGCGGTTCGAGCACCGTGTCGAGCGCTTCGATCCTCTGAAGCGCCCGCCGCATCGCCGCCTCGACGGTAAGATGGGTCGTCATCACCACCGGTACCGCCTCGCCTGGGGCGCGGCCACGCTGGATCATGGATTCCATCGACACCTGCTCGTCGCGCAACGCGGCGGCGACATCGGCGATCACGCCCGGCTGATCCACCACCATCAGCCTGATGTAGTAGGCGCCGTGGTGCCGTTCGATCGGCACGCCGGGGATCGCGCATAAATCGGCGGTATGGAGCCCGAAGGTCGGCACGTGGCGGCCGGCAGCGATGTCGACGAGATCGGCGGCAACCGCCGAAGCCGTCGGAAAGGCGCCGGCACCGCGCCCCTGGAATACGACGCGGCCGACGAAGTCGCCCTCGGCGACGACGGCATTGTAGACCCCCTCGACGGCGGCGATCGGCGTCGCCCTCGGCACCATGCAGGGATGAACGCGCTGCTCCAGACCCTCCTCGGTCAGCCGCGCGATGCCGAGCAGCTTGATGCGGTAGCCGAGCTCCTCGGCGAAGTCGATGTCGAGCCGGGAAACGTGCCGGATCCCTTCCGTATAGACCCCGTCGAAATCGACCGGGCGGCCGAAACCGACACTCGCCAGGATCGCCAGCTTGTGCGCGGCATCGATACCGTCGATGTCGAAGCTCGGATCGGCTTCGGCATAGCCGAGCTTTTGCGCTTCCGCCAGGACCTCGGCGAATTCGTGGGCACTTTCGCGCATCGTCGTCAGGATGTAGTTCGAGGTGCCGTTCAGGATGCCGTAGACGCGCTCCAGCCGGTTGCCGGCGAGACCCTCGCGCAGCCCCTTGATGACCGGGATGCCACCGGCGACCGCGGCTTCGAAGGCGAGAATGAGGCCCCTCTTCTCGGCTCGCGCCGCGAGCCTCGTGCCGTCATGCGCCATCAATGCCTTGTTTGCAGTGACGACGTGCTTGCCATGGTCGAGGGCGGTGTCGAGCACTTGGCGGGCGATGCCGTCGGCGCCGCCGATCAGCTCGACGACGACGTCGATTTCCGGATCGGCCGCCATCGCCGCGGCATCCTCGTACCAGCGCACTACTGACAGGTCGGCGCCGCGATCGCGCCGCCGATCGCGTGCCGACACCGCGACAACGACGATGCGGCGGCCGGATCGTTGTGTGAGCAGATCGGCTTGTCGGTCCAGCAACTGCAGGACGCCGGACCCAACGGTGCCCAGACCGGCGATGGCGATCTTGAACGGCGGTTTCACGACGGCAACCCGGATGCGGTTTGCGAAACGCGACAGCCGCCGCGAGCGGCAGCAGGCGGACCCGGCTCCTTGTAGCGCTCAGGCGTCAATTTTTCGATAGCATTCCAGGTGCGGCACCTGAAAGCCACCCAGCGCGAGAGCTGGGCAGGGGTTCCAAAAATCCGCCGTGTGCCGAATCGGCGCGGCCCGCTTCAGTGCTCGATCAGCACCTCGGCGCGGCTTTCGCCGGAATTCTCACCGTGCGGCGCCGCCTCGACCTGGATCTTGTCGGAGGGTATTCCCGCCTTGGTCAGCGCGGCAGCGACTGCCTGAGCGCGGTCGAGAGCAGTCCGATAACTGTCCAACTGCTCGACTGCGCCGCCTTCGGCCCCGGCATAGCCGACGATGCGAACCTTGCCAGGATTCTGTTGATAGGCCGTCACAACCGTTTCGAGGGTTTGCCGATCCTTGTCGGTCAGGGTAGTCGAATCGGCGCCGAACTTGATCTCGGCAACCGGAGTCCCGACCTGCGCGGGCGGCTTTGCATTGCCTTTGCCGGGACCGGCCGCGGCAGTGCGGGTCGGCGCCGCCGACGGCAATTCCGGTGCAGCGGGAGGCGGCTCGTAGCCGGCGGAGCTCTTAGCCTCGGGCAACGGCATCGGGGCGAGCGCCCCACCCGCAGCAAGGCCACCCGGCAAGGGAGCCGGGGTCGCCGCAACTTTCGGGGTGGGTGGCAATTGGGGAGGTGGCGGAGCGGGCTGGATCTGCTCGGGTTCCGGCGTCGCCCGCGCCTGGGGCACCTCAAGGCTCAACTCCATCGGCCCCGGCTCGGGCGGCTCTCCTTGCTTGCGCAGGCCCTGTCCAGGTTCGGCGGGCGTCTTGCCGCCGGCGCGTGCGGCATGAGGGGCGGCCGCCGCCGGCGCTAGGGTGGGCTTTTCACCGGCAGCGCCACTGCCGGTCCCATTGCTTGCAAGCGCCGGTTGCGTGGACGGGCTCGGCAGGAGCTTGGCCGGTTGTTCTCCGGCGCCGCCATTGCTCGCCGACGCAGCGGAGGACGCTGCCGCAGAAGTCGGCGGGACGGGCGCTGGGGAGGATGGCGATGCGGCCGCCTCTTGCTCCGGCTGAGCCCCGGGCTCGCCCGGAGGAGGCGGCGGTGCGGCCGCCGATGAAAAGCCCGCCCGCAGCTGCTCGTTCGAATGTCGCGCATTTGCGCGGTCGGCGATCAGGCTTTGGGTCAGCTTCTCCCGCTCGGCGGCGGTCAAAGCTCGGACCGGCGGCGGAGGTACCGTTGCTAGATTGGGATAGTCGGACGCCTCTCCGGCGGCCAAGTTTTTGGTGTTCGGCGTAGAATCCGGATCGGGATCATTCTGGCTCGCCCCGGTCAGGTCACGCCAGGTCTCGACCGGATTGCAGGCGGCAAGCCCGAGAAGCACTGCAAGAACGGCGAGCCGGCGAGCCGGCCGTCTAGCGCTTCTCTCGTTGTCGCGGCCGGCACACGATTTGCCCATGAGCATCACTGCGTTCCCGACGAATTGACCCCCAGTTGCCGCCGCGGCCGTTCGGGATCCGCTACAAGCGGCACCAGCCAAGCGAAGACGATGTATTAGATCCGGGCTGGCGCGTCACTACATTTGAGGAGCCAAACAACCGGTCGCCCCGCAGGACACGAGCTTCGGGACCTGAGTTTCGGGCTCTTTTGCAAAGGGCGGCAGCCCGGAGGAAACGGCAATGAGTGATGCGATTGACGGGAAACCCGGCGCTGCAACCCGGCCGATGCCTCTCGGGAAGCGCGGCAAGGGTAGGACGCCAGCGGAGAAGGGCCGGAAACAGGACACCGCGCGCAGCGCACCCAGCGATGTGTCTGGGCCGCTCTCCCGCCCCACCGCGCCTCCGCCCGCTAAAGAGTCTGAAGGAGGTAAGAGCGAGGCGCTTCCCGACGCCGCCGAGCTGTCGCGACAGATGGCTGAGATCGCCGGGAAAAGCCAGCAACTGGTCGCCGAGTTCCTGAAGCGGCAGGGCCGCGAGGAGGGGGTCGGAATGGCCAACTCGGTCGGGATCGGTACCGCCTTTTTGGAAATGACGGCCCGCATGATGGCCGACCCCTCTCGGCTCGTGCAGGCGCAGCTGTCGCTGTGGAACGACTATCTGACGTTGTGCCAGCGCACGGCCCAGCGGTTTCTCGGCGGCCACACCGAGCCGATGATTGAACCGTCCGCCGGCGACCGGCGGTTCCGCGACGCGGCGTGGACCGAAAACACGCTCTTCGACTTCATCAAGCAGAGCTACCTCCTGACGGCGCGGTGGATGCAAAGTACGGTTCGCGATGTCGAGGGAATCGACGAGCGCACGGCCCGCAAGGTGGATTTCTATACCCGCCAGTTCGTCGACGCGCTCGCGCCGTCGAATTTCCTGATGACCAACCCCGAAGCCTTGCGGGCGACAATCGATAGCAAGGGCGAAAACCTGCTCAACGGGCTGAAAAACCTGCTCGACGACCTCGAGCGCGGCAAGGGTCACCTTGCTATCAAGATGACCGATACGGAGGCCTTCCGCATCGGCGAGAACATTGCGGTCACACCGGGCAAGGTCGTGTATCAGAACGACCTGATGCAGCTCCTTCAATACGAGCCGGCGACCGAGAAAGTAAAGCGTCGGCCGCTGCTGATTATCCCGCCGTGGATCAATAAATTTTACATCCTGGATCTGCGGCCCAGCAACTCGTTTATCCGCTGGGCGGTGTCGCAGGGCCATACCGTATTCGTGATCTCCTGGGTCAATCCCGACGAGCATCTCGCTGCCAAGACATTCACCGACTACATGCTGGAAGGCCCGCTCGCTGCACTCGGTGCCATGGAACTGGCAACCGGCGAGCGCGACGCCAATGTGATTGGCTACTGCCTTGGCGGAACTTTGCTCGCCAGCACCCTCGCCTATATGGCCGTCAACCGCGACGGCCGGATCAAGAGCGCCACCTATCTCGTGACAATGGTGGACTTTGCCGAAGCCGGCGAACTTTCCGTATTCATTGACGAGGAGCAGCTCTCCGCCCTCGAAGAGCGCATGAACACAAAGGGCTATCTCGAAGGCCGCGACATGGCGACGACCTTCAACATGCTGCGCGCCAACGACTTGATCTGGTCGTTCGTGGTCAACAACTACCTGCTCGGCAAATCGCCTTTCCCGTTCGACCTGTTATATTGGAACGCCAATTCGACGCGCATGCCGGCAGCAATGCACAGCTTTTACCTGCGCAACATGTACCAGGAGAATTTGCTGGTGAAGCCGGGTGGCATCACTCTGGACGGCGTGCCGATCGATCTACGGAAGATACAGACGCCGACCTTTCTGTTGTCGACGCGCGAGGATCACATCTCGCCGTGGCGGTCGACCTATGCCGCCACGCAGATCTATCGCGGGCCGGTCAAATTCGTGCTGTCCGCCTCCGGGCACATCGCCGGGGTCGTCAATCCGCCGGGCGGCAAATACGGCCATTGGGAGAACGACAGTAACCCGCCGACCCCGGAAGAATGGCTCGCCACCGCGACCGCCTACCCCAATTCCTGGTGGCCGCTATGGGAGCGCTGGATTTCACAATACGCCGGCGCCGAGATGCCGGCGCGGCATCCGGGCGACGGCAAGCTCAAACCGATCGAGGACGCCCCCGGGTCTTACGTCAAGGTGCGCGCAGCGGATTGACCGTCATCGGTGCTGTGATGCTGACGCATACCAAGCCTCAGTAAAACTCCTTTGCCATCCTCTCCTTGCGCAGGCGACGATCCCTGCAATAGCGCTGCAAAGGGAGGGACGCGATGCTCGCCTGGTTCGGTGAATTGAACGCAAAGGAACGCAGCACGATGGGCGCCTGCTTTGGCGGCTGGGCGCTCGATGCGTTCGACGTGCAGATGTACAGCTTTGTCATTCCTACGGTCATTGCACTGTGGGGTCTGTCGCGCGGCGAAGCCGGGCTCATTGGCACCGTGACATTGCTGATCTCGTCACTGCGCGGATGGTTCTCGGGCACGCTCGCCGACCGGTTCGGCCGGGTGCGCATGCTGCAGATCACGATTCTGTGGTATTCGGTATTCACGTTCCTCTGCGCCTTTGCGCAGAATTTCGAGCAGCTCTTCATTTTGCGAGCATTGCACGGGCTCGGGTTCGGCGGCGAATGGGCGGCCGGCGCCGTGCTGATGGGCGAGGTAATCCGCGACAAGTATCGCGGCCGCGGCGTCGGCATCGTCCAGACCGGATGGGCCATCGGTTGGGGCGCCTCGGCGCTGATCTACACCGCGCTCTACGCCTTTCTGCCGGAGGCGATCGCCTGGCGCGTGCTGTTCGCGATTGGCCTGTTGCCGGCGATTCTGGTGTTTTGGATCCGCCGGCATATCGACGAGCCCGAGATCTTCCGCGACGCCCGGCACAGTCGTGCATCGGTTGGCCTCGGCCATCTGTTCGCAGCGTTCCAAGGCCCGAATCTGTGGACCACGATCAAGGTCACGCTGATGGTCGCCGGCGCCCAGGGCGGCGGCTATGCCTTGGGTCTCTGGATGCCGACCTATCTGCGCACCGTGCGGGGATTGTCGGCGACCAGCACTGGAGGATTTCTGCTGGTCCAGATCCTCGGCGCATTGTTCGGTTTTCTATTGGGCGCCTATCTGAGCGATGCGATTGGCCGGAAATGGACCTTTATGTGGTCCGCGATCGGGTCATTTGTGATGATCCTCATTTACATGTTCGTGCCGATGGACAACACGGCGCTGTTGTTCGTGGGCATCCCGCTGTTCACGATTTTCCTGATGAAATTTCCGCCGATGGGGCCGTTTATGACGGAGCTCTACCCGACCGGGGTCCGCGGGACGGCCCAAGGCTTTTGCTACAATGCCGGCCGGGCGTTGGGCTCGTTCCTTCCGGCTATAGTCGGGTTTGTCAGCCAGAGCCTGCCGCTTGGCGCCACGATCGCTCTCTTCAGCGCCTTTGCCTCCGCAATCATGGTCGTGATGCTGCTTTTGTTGCCGGAAACCCGCGGCCGCACCCTTGCGAGCCTCGATGTAGTTCCCGCGCCCGAACCCACTCTGACGCCGGTTGCGGAGCGACCGTAGGGCGGAAAAGCGCAGCGCCTTCCGCCATCACACGGTCCGACCGGCAGGAGGCGGAAGGCGCTTTCGCTTTTCCGTCCTACACACCGGAGCTGGCTCCGGAGTCAAGATCCAGCATCAGCCGCAAGTTCTGCACTGCCGCGCCCGAGGCTCCTTTGCCGAGATTGTCGAGTTGGGCGACGAGCACGGCGTGCCGGCGCGCCTCGTTCGCCCAGACGTGGAGATCGAGCCGGTTGGTCCCATTGAGCGCCTGTGGTTCGAGCTTGTCCGCCCAATTGCCAACCGCGACCGTTACGTAATCCGATCCCTGGTAAAAGGCGCGCAGCGCCTCTCGTATCTCGGCGCCGGTGGGCCTCCCAGGCAGGTCGTCGAGGTAGAGCGGTACGGAAACGAGCATGCCCTGGCGGAAATGCCCTGTCGAGGGCATGAAGATCGGCCGCCGCGACAGCCCGGCGAAGCGCTCAATCTCCGGCACGTGCTTGTGTTCGAGACCGAGCGCGTATAGCTCGAAGGCTGGCCCGCCGTCATGATCATGCGCCTCGATCAATGATCGGCCGCCGCCGGAATAACCGCTGACCGCGCTTATCGTGATCGGATAGTCGGTGGGGACGAGCCCCGCTTGGACGAGTGGGCGCAATAGGCCGATGGCGCCGGTCGGATAGCAGCCGGGATTACTGACTTTGCGCGACGTCGCTATCTTCTCCGGCTGAGCGGGCGACATCTCGGGAAAGCCATAGGTCCATTCGGGATCGACCCGGTGCGCGGTGCTGGCGTCGAGCAATTTGGGTGCGTCGTTGCCCAATGCCCCGGCCAGCCCCACTGCCTCGCGCGCGGCATCATCCGGCAAGCACAACACGACGAGGTCGCACCTTGCCATCATGTCCTGCCGAGCCGACGGATCCTTGCGCTGCGTTGTGGGCAGGCTGCGCATTACGATCTCCGGCACCATTTCGAGCCGCTTTCGGATGCCGAGACCCGTCGTGCCGGCCTCGCCGTCGATAAAGACGCTCGGTTGATTGCTCGCCATTGGAGTGTCTCCTGCGCTATCGTGAGATTTAGCGGCAGCTTTGGAGGATTCGGTAGCTATGAATGAAAACAGCGCGCCCCTCAATTGTCTCGCCGGGGTCCGGGTGCTCGACCTCACGCAATTCGAAGCCGGCCCCTCCTGCACCGAGGCGCTCGCCTGGCTCGGCGCCGAGGTCGTCAAGGTCGAGAACCCCAGCACCGGCGAGCCCGGCCGAACGGCCTTTGCCGGACCGCAAGGCAGCCCTAACTCGTTCTATTTCCTCGAATTCAACGCCAACAAGAAGTCGGTCACGGTCAATCTCAAATCCGAACGCGGCCTGGCCTTGGTCAAAGACATGGCCAAAAAGGCCGACGTCATGATCGAGAACATGGCGCCCGGCACGATCGAGCGGCTGGGGCTCGGCTACGAGTCGATCCGCGCGCTGAACCCCGGCATCATCTACGCCCAGGTCAAGGGTTTCGGCGAGGGCAGCCCCTACGAGAAGAACCTCGCTTTCGACATGATTGCGCAGGCCTGCGGCGGCACGATGAGCATCACCGGCGAACCGGACGGGCCGCCGATCAAGCCGGGCCCCTCGCTCGGCGACACCGGCACCGGCATGACGATGGCGATCAGCATCCTGGGCGCCCTCTACGAGCGCCGCGCCACCGGCAAGGGCAGGCGCCTGCAGGTGGCGATGCAAGACGCGATGCTTCATTACATCCGCATCGCCTTTCAGGCCCAGGCTGCCACCGGCAAGGCGGCGCGGCGCAACGGCTCGCGCAGCGCAACGGCGGTCGCGCCGGCCGGCATCTTTCCCTGTGCGCCGGGCGGCCCCAATGACTGGGTCTATGTTTTCGCCCGTCAGCCCGATCACTGGCACCGCCTCCTGAAGGTACTCGGCCGCGAGGACCTGATCGGCAACCCGAACTACGATACTCCGAAGGCCCGCGGCGAGCGCGTCGAGGAGATCAATGATATGGTCGCCGACTGGACGCGTCGGCGCGACAAGCACGAAGCGATGCGGATCATCGGCGGCGCCAGGGTGCCGGCCGGCGCGGTGCACGACACGATGGAGCTGATGAACGAGCCGAGCTTTACTGAGCGCGGCATCCTGCAAACGATGGAGCACCCGTCTGGCCCATTCAAGATGCCGTCCTGGCCGGTGCGGTTCGACGGCCGTCCGCCGAAACTGGCGCCCGCGCCATTGCTCGGACAACACTCTGGCGAAGTCTTCGCCGACTGGCTCGGCATGAACGCCGGAGACGTCGAGGCGCTGCGCAAAGAAGGGGTCATCTGATCGAATACGACGAGAGAGGAGATATCGAGATGGCGCAAATGGCGGGGTACGAAATTCTCGCAAAATGCCTGAAGGCGCAGGGCACCAAGGATCTTTTCTTCATCATGGGCGGGCCGATGCTGGATGCCGAGCTGTCCTGCATCAAGGAGGGCATCCGCCTGATCGACACGCGTCATGAGCAGGGTGCGGCCTATATGGCGCAGGCCTATTCGCGGGTGACCCAGGGGCCAGGTGTTTGCATGGCGGCGAGCGGCCCCGCCACGCTCAATTTTGGCACCGGTCTCGCCAATGCGCTGATTGACTGCTGCCCAGTGGTCGCGGTCGGCGGGTCGAGCCCGATCAGCCAGGCCGGCCGCCAGGTGTTTCAGGAAATAGACCAGGTCTCGGCGCTGAAGACCTGCGTCAAATATGCCGACCGTGTGCACAATTTGAAGCGCATCCCGCAGCAGGTTAATTTCGCGTTCCAGAAGGCGCTGAACGGTAAGCCCGGCCCGGTCTATCTCGATTTCCCTGGAGACGTTCTCTACCTCAAGGTCGATGAGGCCGACGTCGATTGGAGCTATTGCGGCCGACCGATCATCGAGGCGCGTCCCTATGCCGAACCGAAGGCGATCAGCGCGCTCGTCGATGCGATCAACAAGGCCAGGCAGCCGATCATCTGCTCGGGCGGCGGGGTGTTGTGGTCGAAGGCCTGGAACGAGATGCGCGCCTTTGTCGAGAAGGCCGGGATCCCATTCTACACGACCCCGCAAGGCCGCGGCGTGGTGCCGGACGACCACCCCTATTCCTATCTGACGATGCGCAACAGCGCGTTTCGTGACGCCGATCTGATCATCATCCTCGGCACGCGGATGAACTATGTGATCGGCCACGCCGCACCGCCGCGTTTCAATAAGGACGCGACGATCGCGCGCATCGAGATCGACCCCGAGGAACTCGGCACCTCGGCGCGCAATGTCGACATCCCGGTCGTCGGCGATTGCAAGTCGGTCTTGCAGCAATTGATCGACGCGATCGACGGCAAGACCGCCGACCGCTTCCAGGCCTGGCGGCAGAAATTGGCCGAGGGCGAGGCGGCCAAGCGCCGAGGACCCGGCGCCAATTACCCGACCGACGGCGACATCCACCCATTGCGGCTCTGCGAGGAAGTCAAGAACTTCATGAAGCGCGACGCGATCCTGTGCGTCGACGGGCAGGAGATCTTGAATTTCGGCCGTCAGTCGATCCCGACATTCACCCCCGGTCATCGGCTCAATTCGGGGCCGTTCGGCACGATGGGCGTCGGGCTGCCCTTCGCGGTCGGCGCGAAGGCCGCCAAGCCCGGCACGCAGGTCATCTGCCTGCACGGCGACGGCTCTTTCGGGCAGAACGCGATGGAGCTCGACACCGCGGTGCGCCACAAATTGCCGTTGATGTGCATCATCAGCCTCAACGGCGGCTGGACCGCCGATCCCGAACGAAACAAGCCGGGCCGCGATCTCGGCTACACCCGCTACGATATCATGGCTCAAGGGCTCGGCTGTCATGGCGAATATGTCGAGCAGCCCGAGGACATTCGCCCAGCTTTGGAGCGGGCACAGAGAAAGGTGGACGAGGGCATGGTGGCGTTGGTCAATGTCAAGACCGACTACCGCGCTCGCGCCACGACGGTCCAATTCTCGAGCCGCATGACCTGACCGGCATCTTGCGGTAATGAAGAGGGCGCACTTTTAAGCGATTACACGGTTTGGCGGCCGAACTCTGCGCGTCGTGCGGCCTGGAGGGTTAGATGGCGGAGCCGGCACTGTTCCCGCCGACGGCTCGCGCTCCGGCCGAGGCGCCTTCGGCCCGCGGGATCGCAAGGGCGCTGGGCGAGAATGCGCTGTTGGCTTTCCCGCCGGAGGCCTTTGAGGAAGAGGTGGTGGTCCGCAGCTTCTTCGGCCGGCGGCGGATGATTCTCAGCCGGCCCGCGAGCATCCACCACATCCTCGTCGACAACCCGGGAAACTACCGCCGCACCCCCGCCACCATCCGGATACTGCGCCCATTGCTCGGCAAGGGTCTCTTGCTCAGCGAAGGCGAGGATTGGCGGCATCAACGGCAGAACGTTGCGCCGGCATTCACGCCGCGGACGATCCCGATATTGGCGCGTCACATTGCGCAGGCGACCGGCACGCTCATCGGGCGGCTGGCGAATTGTGACGGGCACCCGCTCGATCTCCGCGCCGAGATGCAATTCCTGGCGCTCGAAATCGCCGGGCGGTCGATGTTCTCGATGGCGATGGATCGACACGCGTCGGAGCTGCGCTCACTCCTTGCCGGCTATGCCGAGCATCTCGGCCGGCCGAGCCTCCTCGATTTTCTGCTGCCCTTGCCGATCCCCAGCCCGCGTGAATTTGCGCGGCGGCGCTTTCGCCGCCGCTGGATGGCGCTGATCGGGCGGCTGATCGTTGAACGCCGCGAGAGGGCACCCGAAGGCGCACCGAGCGATCTGTTCGACCTGCTGTCGACGGAGGAACGGGATCCGGACCGGCTGGCCGACCAGTTCGCGACCTTGATCACCGCGGGGCACGAGACGACGGCGGTTGCATTGTTCTGGGCGCTCTACCTCGTCGCGGCGACGCCCGAGGTCGAGAAGCGGATCGCTGCGGAAGCCGCGCCGCTCGATCTCGGCCCGGAGGGGGCCGCCGAGGCGTTGTCGAGGCTGGTCTACACGCGCGCAGTCGTGCAGGAGGCGCTGCGGCTCTATCCGCCGGCCTTCACACTGGCGCGCCAAGCGCGTGTTGCCGATACCGCCGGCGGGATCGCGATCCCGGCGAGCGCGGTGCTGTTGATCGCCCCGTGGGTCTTGCACCGGCATCGGCGGCTGTGGGACCAGCCGGAGAAGTTCGACCCGGCGCGGTTTCTGCCGGGCGCGCCGCCGCCCGAACGCTGCGCGTATCTGCCCTTCGGCATGGGCCCGCGCGTCTGCATCGGCGCTCAGTTCGCGCTGACCGAAGCGACCCTGGTCCTTGCAGCAATGACCCGGGTTTTCCATATCGAACGCGCCGATACGGAACCCGTGGCGCCGGTCGCAATCGTCACCACGCAGCCCGACCACCCACCCCTCTTCCGCCTTGCCGTGCGCCGGTAAGCGCGCAGAGCAGGGTCGAGGCCGTTGACTGAGGCGATCCCGTCGGCTTGTTAAGGAGGCTGTCATGCTGAACCCGACGAGCCTTTTGGCTGATGCATTGGGTCGGAACCTCGCCGAGACCTACCGCAGGATCTATGGCGACCAAGAGCCGCACATTGCCTTCGGCCTTGATGAAGCCGCCCAACTCGTTATTGAGCGCATCGCCAGCAGCGACGCGCTCTATCACGATGTCCAACACACGGCACTCGTCACGCTTTGCGTCCAGGACATTTTGCGCGGCCGTCGCCTCGAGCGGAGAATTACGCCGATCGATTGGGGCCATACCTTATTGGCCGCGCTGACCCACGACATCGGGTATGTGCGGGGCGTCTGCGCCGGCGACACGGCCGACCATTTCGTCATCGATAGCGCCGGCAATACCGTAACGCCGTCGCGCGGCGCCTCCGACGCCTTTCTGACACCCTATCACGTCGAGCGGGGGAAGATAGTGGTCCGCGAGCGTTTCGCGCCCGTTCCTTTCATCGATGAGGAGCGTATCGCCGAGGCCATCGAGCTGACGCGCTTCCCGGTGCCCGACGACGAAGACCACGCCGCCACCGACACGGAAGCGGGCTTGGTCCGGGCCGGCGATCTGATCGGCCAGTTGGGCGATCCGCTCTACCCGCGCAAATTGAACGCGCTCTACCACGAATTTGTCGAAACCGGCGTTGCCGACAAGCTCGGCTACAGGAGTCCCGCCGACATGGTCGACCGCTATCCGCAATTCTATTGGAGCAAGGTCGAGCGTTATATCGGCGACGCGCTGCGTTATCTCCAAATGACCATGGAAGGTAAGCAATGGACCGCGACCCTCTACAGCCACATCTTCGCGATCGAGCATAATCGCCGACGGATGGGTCCGCAGCCGGGATAACCGCCGCGACAGCAGCAGAAGTAAGGGCCCAAGCTAGGCGCCGGGAAGCCATTTCTCCTCCGATCGCACAAGCGGCTCCACTTCGCGCGCAAACTCGTCGTCAACGGAATGTTCGTAGCAGCCGATGCGGTCGGCCTCGGGATAGGCCTCCATAATCGCGGCAAGCGCCTCCGCCAATGTATCGAAATCGCCGGTATATTGCAGCCGGCTGTTCCACACCCCGCGCCACGCCCGGCTCAGCCGCCCGACCGTGGCCTCGTTGGTCTCAGGCATACGGTCGATGTAGGCGGTAATCTCGATGCCGACCCGCCCGCCGTCACGCGTCTCGTCGCGGGTGATCTCGACCCGAAATGTCTGATACGCCATCGCCTCAGTTTATGCCCTGTCGGCGCGAGGCGGTAAATCTTGAAACGGCGACAAACCGCCGGCCGATTTATCGTCCTCTCTTCAAGGCAGGCGCACCCTTTACCTTGCTCAGCGCATTGGCCGCTGCCGCAAACTACCGGTCGACGCTGACAAGGCGTCGCAGCGCGCCGCCTTCGCCACATGCAACGCATCGGCGAAATCTAGCCCGCCCGCATCCACTCCAATGCTTCTGCGGCCAAAGCGGGCTCCTCCAATGTGACCCGCGGCAGTCCCGCAAAGGCCGTCAGAGCAGCAAGGATTCGCTCGCGGCTGAATCGATAACCGCGCCGCATCACCCATTCGGTTCTACCGCGAGCACGGCGCCGCTTTACTTCGGCAGCGATCGCCGCGTCCATCTCTTCCAGCGTCTTCGGCGGCCCGCGATAAGGCAGCATTCCGGCGACATCCTCCGGCCCCGTCGGCGCAAAAACCGGCGCCGCCTTCGGCGATACGCCGTCGGGAGTCTCCTCGACCAGCAGGCGGATGCCGGCCTCCCAATGCCTCAGCTGCCGAATGGCCTTGGGCAGGATGACCTGTCCCTTGGTCGACACGATGGTCTGCCGCCCATGATGGGGATGTGCGCCGAGTTTCGGCTCGATTGTAGCGAGGTAAGCCCGCGCCGGCGCTGCGACATGGCAAAGTGTGAAATTGCCACATTGGCATTGTAGCGTCGCGCCATCGGACGGCCGCCAAGCGAGGCGATTTTGGTTTGAGGAGTTGGGGAAGCCTGATCTCGTGATAAAACAGGACGAGCAACTGCAGCGCGAAGCACGCGGACGGGCGGCTTTTGCGAGGACGCTCGGGCAATCGGGGTAGGCGGCCGAAGGGCTGCCGCGACCCATGGACAAGCTCCCGCCGCCGAACAGAGATGGCAGAACGTTCGGAACTGAGCCGGCACTGGACGACCGCTTGGTTGCGGTGGTGTTAAGATAGTGACGGAGAGCAGTCCGATTGGACAAGCCGAGCGCGAGGAGAAGGAAATGCAGGCGGATTACGTCATTGTCGGTGCGGGGTCTGCCGGCTGCGTCCTCGCAAACCGGTTGAGCGAAAACCCCGCGACCCGGGTCATGCTGATCGAGGCCGGCGGCCGCGACTGGAACCCGTTGATCCACATTCCGGCCGGCTACATGAAGCTGATGGATCATCCGACTTTGACCTGGGGTTTCAAGGCCGAGCCCGATCCCGGCGTCAATGGCCGCGCGATCCTCTACCCGCGCGGCCGGGTATTGGGCGGGTCGAGCTCGATCAATGGGATGATCTATGTCCGCGGCCAGCCCGAAGATTTCGACCACTGGGGACAGCTCGGCAATCGCGGGTGGTCGTGGGACGATGTGCTGCCCTATTTCAAAAAAGCCGAGGATTGGGAGGGCGGCGCCGACGAATTTCATGGCCAGGGCGGCCCGCTATTGACGTCGAGGACTGCCGACAAGCCGCTCTTGTGTCAGAAGCTGATCGAGGCGGGAACTGAGATCGGGCTCGAATACCACGCGGACGTCAACCATCTGCCGCCCGGCGCCGGCGACAGTATCGGCTGGGTTCAGCAAACCCGCCGCGGGCGGCGGCGCCAGAGTGCGGCGCGCACCTATCTGCGTCCGGCACTGAAACGGCCGAACCTGCAGGTCGTCACCAACGCTCTGGTCCACCGCATCCTGTTCGAAGGGGCCCGTGCGGTCGGCGTCGAATACGCGCGGGGCGGCAAGCTGGAGCGGGTCGACGCCGCTCTTGAGGTCATCCTGGCGGCGGGCGCCATCGGGTCGCCGCATGTCCTGCAGCTCTCGGGTGTCGGTGACCCCGACCATTTGGGCCGCGTCGGCATTAGGGTCCAGCATGCTCTGCCCGGCGTCGGCAAGAACCTGCAGGACCATTATCTCGCGCGGGTGACTTGCGTCGTGACCGGCGCGAAGACATTGAACGAGAAGTCGCGTGGCCTGCCATTTGCCGGCGAGGTGCTGCGCTACCTCTTTGCCGGCACCGGCATGCTGACTTACGCCGCCTCGCTGGTCGCTGCCTCGGTCAAGGTGCTGGAGGAATCGGCAACTCCCGACATTCAATGCCTCTTGGCGTCCGGAAGCTTCGCGCCGGGCCCGATACGCCGGCTGGACGACAAGCCCGGTATCACCGCCGGCATCTGGCAAATGCGGCCTGTGAGCCGCGGCTATGTCGAGGCGCGCTCCAACCGGCCGGCCGACTCCCCGGCGATCAACCCGCGCTATCTCTCCGAGGAGACTGACCGGCGCGCTGTGATCGGCGGTCTGCGGATGGCGCGGCGGCTCTTTGCCGCTCCGGTGCTCAAGAAATACGTCGTCGCCGAGAACCTTCCCGGCAGCGACGTGGAGAGCGACGACGAGCTGTTGGATTATGCGCGTCAGTACGGATCGACCGTCTTTCACGCGACCTGCACCTGCAAGATGGGCCCGGACGCGATGGCGGTGGTCGATGACCATCTGCGTGTGCGCGGTCTTCAAGGCCTGCGCGTGATCGACGCCTCGGTGATGCCGACCGTCACCTCGACCAACACCAACGCGCCCACGATCATGATCGCCGAAAAAGGCGCTGCCATGATCCTGGAGGAGGCGCGGCAGAAACTGGCGGCTTGATCTTTAACGATCAGGTTTCGCCGAGCGGGTGCTTGCGCAGGAAGTCGAAGTCGCAGCCGCGGTCGGCCTGCAGCATTTCGCGGCGGTAGAGCAGGGCGTAGCCGCGCCGGGGAACCGGCGGCGGCGCGACAGGGCGGCGCGCCAACTCCTCCGGAGGGACCAGCAGGTCGAGGCGGCGCTCGGCGACCGAGAGGCGGATGCGGTCGCCGTTGCTGACTTTGGCGAGCGGGCCGCCGCTCGCCGCGTCGGGGGTGACATGCAGTACGATCGAGCCGTAGGCGGTGCCGCTCATCCGCGCGTCGGAGATGCGCACCATGTCCTTGACCCCGGCGCGCGCCAGCTTGCCGGGAATCGGCAGATAGCCGGCCTCGGGCATGCCCGAGGCGCTGAGCGGTCCGGCATTCTGCAGCACGAGGAAATCGTCCGGCGTCACATCGAGCCCGGGATCGTCGATGCGCGCCGAGAGATCCTCGAGCGAGGTGAAGACGACGGCGCGGCCCTCCCTCTCGAACAGTTTCGGGTCGGCCGCCGAACGCTTGAAGATCGCGCCCTTCGGCGCCAGCGAGCCGAACAGCGCGACGAGCCCGCCCTTAGGCTGCAGCGGATCGCTCAAAGGTCTGATGACGGCGCGGTCGACCGGGACCATCCGGCGCGGCAAGCCGTTCCGCCAGGGTTTCGCCGGCGACCGTCAGGCAATCGAGATGCAGCAGCGGCTGCAATTCGCGCAACACCGCGCCGATGCCGCCGGCGGCGAACAGATCCTCCATGTAGTGCGGGCCGGTCGGCTTCAGATCGACCAGAACCGGCGTCGTCTCGCTGATCTCGTTGAGCCGGCCGAGGTCGAGGTCGACGCCGGCCCGTCCGGCGATCGCCGTCAGATGCAGCACCGCATTGGTCGAGCCGCCGATCGCCATCAGCACCCGCAGCGCATTCTCGACCGCATCAGGCGTGACGATCCGATCGGGCGTCAGTCCGGAACCGGCGAGCTGCATCGCCGCGCGACCGGTCGCCTCGGCGGCGCGCAGCCGGTCGGCATGGACGGCCGGGATCGCCGCGCTGCCGGGCAGGATCATGCCGAGCGCCTCGGCGATCGAAGCCATAGTGCTCGCCGTGCCCATCACCGCGCAGGTGCCGGCGGTCGTCGCGAGGTTGCCCTCGATCTCGTGGATCTCGGCGGCGTCGATCTCGCCGGCGCGGTACCTCGCCCAGAACCGGCGGCAATCGGTGCAGGCGCCAAGCCGCTCGCCGTGCCAGCGCGAGGTCATCATCGGCCCGGCGACGAGCCCGATAGCCGGCCGGTTGGCCGAGATCGCGCCCATCAGCTGCGCCGGCACGGTCTTGTCGCAGCCGCCGACCAGCACGACCGCGTCCATCGGCTGGGCGCGGATCATCTCCTCGGTGTCGATCGCCATCAGATTGCGGAACATCAGGCTGGTGGGGCTGAGAAACACCTCGCCGAGCGAAATCGTCGGAAAGGTCAGCGGCAGGCCGCCCGCCGCCAGCACGCCGCGCTTCACCGCCTCGATCAGCTCGGGAAAGTGGCGGTGGCAATTGTTGAAGCCGGAATAGGTATCGGCGATGCCGATCACCGGCCGCGCCAGAAGATCGGTCGAATACCCCATCGAGCGGGCAAAGGAGCGCCGCAGATAGAGCGCGAAATCAGGGTCGCCGTAATTGGTGAGGCCACGGGCCAAGCCGACCGGTTCGGTCATGGTATCCTCTCAAAGCGCCGGAGCCGGTACCTTGCCGCCGTGGCGGCAGCGGAGGCAAGCCTGGGGACGGTCGCGATAGTAAGACCTGAGACACTGCCATCGCCACGGTGTTAACCCTACGGGGCAATCGAGAGGTCGGGTGAATGCGGGTTTCCCAGCTGATGCTGCGGGATGTGACGCTCGTTCCATCCGAGGACACCGTGCAGAACGCCGCGCGGGCAATCGCAGATATCGACAGCCGGGTCATCCTCATCGGGGTCGAGGACCGCGCCGTCGGGGTCTTGACCATTCGCGACATCCTGATCCGGTTGGTTGCTGCCGGTCTCGATCCTACCGCCACAACGGTGTCGCAGGTGATGTCCTCTTCGCTCTTCACCTGCACCGAGGAGGACACTGCAGAGAGTATCGCCGAACGCATGGCCGAGCACCACATCGAGCAGATGCCGGTTCTCGACGCAGGCGGACGCCTCGTGGGAATGATAACCCGGCGGGCAGCCGAGACGCTCGACGGTTCCAGCACGGCCCGGTGAGCCGCGACCAAATCGTCTCTCTTGCCGTCTTGGGCGGCATGATCGTCCTGTTCCTCTGGGACAGGCTGCGCTACGACCTTGTCGCGTTGCTGGCGCTGCTTGCCGCCGTGTTCGGCGGCATCGTACCCGCCGATCGTGCCTTCTCCGGCTTTTCGAACCCTGTCGTGCCGCTGATCGCGGGTGCGCTGGTCGTCAGCGCGGCGATCGCCCGATCGGGCGCCGTCGAGGTCCTGGTCCGCTGGCTGACCCCGCTGTTGCGCTCGTCCTCCTTGCAAATCGGTGTGCTGGTTGCTTGCGTCGCGACGCTTTCGGCCTTTGTGAAGAATGTCGGTGCGTTGGCGATTTTCATGCCGGTCGCCTTTCAGGTCGCGCGGCGAAACAACCGGTCGCCTTCGGAATTTCTGATGCCGCTCGCTTTTGCATCTTTGTTGGGCGGGTCGATGACGTTGATCGGCACTTCGCCGAACATGTTGACCGCGACCGTGCGGCAGGAGCTCGAAGGCGCGCCTTTTCACATGTTCGATTTTTTCCCGGTGGCTTTGGGCACCGCGCTCTGCGGCGTTATCTTCCTGAGTTTCGGCTGGCGGCTGATACCGCGTGGGCGGCGCTCCGCGGCAGCCGATAACGCGTTCAAGATCGATGACTACACGAGCGAGCTCAAGGTCGCGCCGGGCTCTCCGTTTGCCGGCCAGACGGTGGCCGAACTCGAAAATGCGGCCGGCGGCGACGTCGCTGTTGCCGCCATCGTTCGAGACGAATACCGGCGTTATGTCCCCGGCGGAAGCTGGGCTGTTCTTCCCGACGATCTGCTCGTGGTCGAGGCAGACCCGCAGGCCCTCGAGCAGTTCATCAGCGACGGCAAGCTCGAGGTGGTCGGCAGCAAGGAACTGCCGCAGGCGCCTGAAGGTGCCGAGGCCCAGGGTGCGGAAGCGAAACACGATGCCGCTCTCGTGCCGGCCGAGTTGGATCCGAACCGGCTCGCCACGGTCGAGGCGGTGGTCACCGCGGATTCGGAGCTGATCGGTCATTCTGCCGCGGATCTACATTTGCGCGAGCGATACGGCGTCAACGTCCTCGCAATCGGCCGGCGTGGACGGCAAACGGCGGTTCGGCTGCGCCGCCTGAAGTTCCAGCACGGCGATGCGATCGTCTTCCAGGGACGTCGGGCAGTGATTTATGAGACGCTGGCGACTCTCGGCTGCCTGCCGCTGGCCGAGCGTCAATTGCGGCTCGGGCGCCGCCGCCAGCTGGTACTGCCAGTCGCGATCCTGGCTCTGGCAATGATCGCGGCGGCGTTTCGACTGGTTCCGGCGGAGATCGCCTTTGTTGCAGCGGCGCTTGCGATTGCTCTCCTCGGCTTGCTCAGCTTGAGCGAGCTCTACACCGCGGTCGAGTGGCCGATCCTGATCATGATCGGGGCGCTGATCCCGATCGGCGAGGCGGTCAAGAGCACCGGCACGACGGACCTGCTCGCGGGCCTGATTTCTGGATTTGCCGTGCATTTGCCCGCTTACGGCGTCCTTGCGCTAATTCTCGCGGTGACGATGCTGGTGACGCCGATCCTGCATCACGCGGCCGCCGTTCTGGTCATGGGGCCGATCGCGGCCGAGCTGGCCCAAAACTTGGGGTACAAGATCGATCCTTTCTTGATTGCAGTGGCGCTCGGGGCGGGATCAGATTTTCTGTCGCCGATCGGCCATCAATCAAACACTCTTGTTATGGGACCTGGAGGATACCACTTCGCGGATTACTGGAAATTGGGACTGCCGCTTTCGCTGATCGTTGTCGGGATGGGCGTTCCTCTGATCCTTTTATTCTGGCCGCTGCGTTGAAGCGTTGGAATTAACCGGGCTTTATCGCGTTAATGGATATGAGCAGGCGACGATCAGCACGTTGGGAATACTTACACGGGTGAGAACCATGGCCAAACCGAAGAGAGGGCGGTCGACCGCCGCGATCGACGATCATGTCGGAAGCCGGATCCGCGAACGCCGCATCATGCTGGGGCTGACCCAGCAGCAGCTCGCCGAGATGATCGGCGTAACCTATCAGCAGGCTCACAAATACGAGCGCGGCATCAATCGCGTCTCCGCCGGAAGGCTGTTCGAGATCGCGCGCGCGCTGAGCGCACCAATAACGTATTTTTACGAAGGAATTGGTGAGGAAGGGCCGCGGCAAGTCACACCCCATCAACGGATGCTGTTGGAGATTGCCCGCAACTTCGCCGAAATCAGAAACGAGAAACACCAGGAAGCCGTGAGCCAGCTCGCCCGCGCCTTGGCCAGCCGCTGAAGCGGCCGATTGCGGCGCTCAGCTCCGCGGCAACGGGAACTCGTCCAGATAGGGGAGGTAATCCTCCTCTACATCCACCTTCATCGTCGCGAGCAAGCGCACAAGGCCATTATAAAAGGCAATTGTAACCATCAGGTCGGTAAGCCGCTCGTCGTCCAATTCGTGCCGCAATGCGGCGAAGGTGCTGTCGGCAACTGACAGTTCGGTCGTCATCTCGCGAGCGGCGCGCAATACGGCCTTCGCAAGAGGTTCAAGCCTGGTGGGGCGCCCAGCGGTTTCATCGGCGACAGCGTGGATGTCCTCAGCGGAGAGGCCGACCTCGCGCCCTATCCTAAGGTGGTGGGAATATCCCCAGGCCGAGCGCGCTAGATAGCTGACTTGAAGAATGGCGAGCTCGCGCAGCCGGGGGTCGAGACGGCTGCCGTCGCGGATGTATCTCGCGAGCGTGTTGAGGCTGCGCGCGGCGCGCGGGCTGTGGGCGAGAACCCGGTATAAGTTGAGGTTTCGCGCCAGAAGATCCTGGTGCTCGGGCAAGAGATCGGATTTGTCGAGATAGGGCAGACGCGCCATCGTGGGATGTCCTCCCGGCCTTTCTCACTCGGGTCGTGGCTCCGCAGTCGACAACCAGGGTTTGCCCGCTAATGTAGCGCGCCTCGGCCGACGGAAGAAAGCGCACAGCGTGTCCCATATCCCAACCCCGTTCCCTCGATACCGAGCACCGAGGCCCGGCGTCGCGCTTCGCGTCCAGCGGGGCTCATTCGCCGCGAGTAGACCATCGGAATTGCGCATGTTTCGCTCCGGCAACGCACCGCATAATGGGTCAGCTGCGAATGCGGTCGTAGCGGAAATTGTCCGCGTAGCTCTTCGGCTTCTCGGTGCTGTCGTGCGGCGGGATGACCGCATAATCCAGCCCGTTTTTGGTCGCGAAGGCGACCGCCTCCTCCATAGTCTCGAAATGCAACCGCACCTCGTTCAATGTGTCTTCGGCGCTGATCCACCCCATCAGCGCCTCGGCCTGACGGCGGGTGGCCAGTTCGTAGGCAAGCACCCATTTTGGCACCCGCCCTCCGGATTGCATTGCTGTCCTTGCCGGTTTGGAAATTCGCGCTCGCGCCATCGACGTGCTTCCCGATCCGCTCTAATCTTCGCGAAGGTGCCCCCCGAAGTGGTCGGGGCGAGAGGATTTGAACCTCCGACATCCTGCTCCCAAAGCAGGCGCTCTACCAGGCTGAGCCACGCCCCGCCACGAAGGCCCACCTCCTTCTACGCGCTTTGCGATAATCGAGCAAGGCCGCGGGCCAAGAGCGCGAATTCACCGGCCTTCAGGGCCGAACCATCAGGCCGCTTCGCGTGGGTAATCGGAGTTCTGACGCCTGTTCGGACGGTCGAAAGGTACTTCCGGGTCCTGCTTCATATCCATCAACCGACGCAACATTTCACGCCCGCGCGACAGGCGCGAGCGCACCGTGCCAATCGGAATGTCGAGCACCGCGGCGACCTCCTCGTAGCGCATCCCTTCGAGACCCACGAGTAAAATGACTTGCCGCTGCTCTTCCGGCAGGAGCCTAATCGCCCTTTCGAGGTCGCGCAGTTGCAAACAGGCGCCCGCTCTTGGCGCCATCGTCAACACCGGGGCGACGTCCTCCACCGCTACCGTAATGCCCTCGCGCACCGAGCGGCGAACCTCGTTTACATTTTGATTGTGCAAAATAGTGAAGAGCCAGGCGCGCAAATCGGTGCCCGGCTCCCAGAGATGCTGTTTGGCAATCGCGCGGACGAGGCAGCTTTGCACGAGATCGTCGGCACGCGCCGCATCCCGGGTGAGGGCCCGAGCATATCGCCGCAGCCGAGGAATTTCATTTTGCAGAAGCCCGGCAAAATCGCTCATCGACAATCACCTTTTGTCTGCAGCCTCGGCCAGCCAAGGCACTTCGATTAGAATGAATATAGGGCCGGGCTGTAACCCTCTCGTGGCACCCGATGGCGAGCCGGTGAAATCTTGTTTTGATTTGTAACGGTTTACCCGAAGCGCAATTCCGCCGCCGGCTGCCTTTCAGAGGCACGACGCGGATACTGCGTTGACCCACTTGGCCTCGCCATTTTATGCTTGTCGCGTCGTGACGAGCCCGTAGCTCAGCCGGTAGAGCAACTGACTTTTAATCAGTAGGTCTCGGGTTCGAATCCCGACGGGCTCACCACATATCTCACTCACTTGTGCCGCTAAGGCGAGGCGCTTCGCAGCGGGTAACCTCGGGCACCCGAAACCGCGTGAGAGCGGTCGCTCGAACCCGATGGATCCGGTCTTGAACTCCAGTTGTCGCGGACGACCCGACATCCGCATCGTATTCCGCATCGGCCTTGACTTCGGCATCAGCCTTATCCGGGCCTTCGTAGTACAACGCCGCGCATCGCTGACCGACCAATCTTCGAACCCGCAAGCGCCGGAGAAATTTTAGGAGCAGCCTGGGGCTCAAGCGGCAACGGGTGAGCGTTATCCAAAATCGGAGCAGAGGAGGTTGCAAAAATGTGGATGCAGATCAAAGCGGCAGTCATCAGCGCGGCGTTCCTTGCCGGAGGGGCTGGGATCGCTTGTGCTCAAGGAAGCATCACTCAGGATCCCGGAAGTCTGACACCGGGAAATTTGACCTTTCAAGACCTCGGCCCGGCCGGACCCGTACCGGGCCCGACCGAACGCAGCCAAACGACCCAATTGCCCGGCGCCTATGGGACGAGCGGCACGGCCGGCGCCGCTACCAGCCCAGGCAGTCGTTCGGGTGGTTTTGGCGCCCGCAACACTTCCGGGTTCGGAGGCAATGCCGCCGGAAACGGACGATAGCGGTCAAGCCTGGTCTCGGTCTGGCCCGCGATCGTCAGTCAGCGGTACAGCGCGTCGCCTTGCGGCCGACCAGCCACGGCTGATACGTCTCGCGCGTCTTGGCCAGCATCGGCGACTTCGAGTGTGCGTCGAGCGCCGCCTGGTCGCGCCAGGCCTCGACCAGCAGGATGCGGTTGTGATCCTCCTGCGGTAACAGCACGTCGAATTGCTGGCAGCCTTCCTCGGCGCGCGAGCGTTGCGCGTGCCCTTTGATCAGTTCGATGAACTGATCGCGGTGCTCGGGTTGCACCTCGAACTCGACGACGATCATGATGCGGCTCATCGGCATTTCCTCCGGGACCAATCCGCGGCATCATCGGCGATTGGCTGGCGCGTAGGCAAGCGCCGGCCGCAGATTCGGGAGACCTCGACCATGGCACATGACGCGCTGCGCACGATTTTGCCTGTCGCCGGCTGGCCCGAAGAGCGGGCGCGCACGGTCGAGATCACCGGCGGCGCCGATCCGGTATTGCCGACGCCGTTCCGCATCGGGGCGGCGGGCGCCGCCGCGCTCGCCGCGACCGGCCTCGCCGCGGCCGATCTCTGGGAGTTGCGCACTGGACGCCGACAGAAGGTTGGGGTCGATCTGCGCCAGGCCGTCGCCTCGCTGCGCAGTGGGCATTACATGCAGATGAACGGTGGTTCCGTGTCGACCGAGCGCAACAAGGTGATGGGCGTCTACCCGGCGAAAAACGGGCGCTGGAGCTATATCCACGCCAATTTTCCGAACCACCGCGAGGCGGCTCTCAAGGTCCTCGGCGTGCCGGAAGACCGCGACGCGGTTCGCCGCGCCGTGGCAAGCTGGGATGCGCTCGAACTCGAAGAAGCGATCATCGCCGCAAAGGGTGCGGGCGGCATGGCGCGCAGCATGGCGGAATGGGCGCAGCATCCGCAAGCCGCCGCGATCGCCTCTTTGCCGTTGATGGAGATCTTGAAGATCGGCGACAGCCCGCGGGAAAATCTGCCCGAAAGCGACCGACCGCTGTCGGGCATCCGCGTGCTCGATCTGACCCGCGTCCTCGCCGGACCGACCGCTGCCCGCACGCTCGCCGAGCACGGCGCCGATGTGTTGAAGATCACTGCACCGCACCTGCCGAATATCGGCTACCAGGAATACGACACCGGGCACGGCAAGCTGTCGGCCCATCTCGACCTTCGTTACCCGCGGGACCTTGAAATCCTGCGCGGGCTGGTGCGCGAGGCCGATGTGTTCTCGCAGGGGTACCGGCCGGGCACGCTCGGCAATCGCGGCCTCTCGCCTGAGGAATTGTTAAAACTGCGCCCCGGCCTCGTCTATATCTCGATGTGCGCGTTCAGCCATATCGGGCCGTGGGCTTCGCGCCGCGGGTTCGACACCGTCGTGCAGACCGTAAGTGGGATCACGACCCGCCAGGGCGAGCTTTTCCCCGGCGCCGAGCCCGGCCCGCAATTTTACCCGGTCTCGGCAATCGATTACCTGACCGGCTACCTGATGGCGTTCGGCGCGATGGTGGCATTGGCCCGCCGCGCCCGCGAAGGCGGCAGCTGGCTCGTGCGCATCTCACTGGCGCAGACCGGCCGCTGGCTGGTCGACCGCGGCGAGGTTTCGGAGGCCGCTCTGAGGGATGTGCCAAAAGAGATCCCGAAGGCCGACATCGACCGCTGGTCGATCGAGAGCGACACCCCGGTCGGCCGGCTGCGCCATCTCGGGCCCACCGTGCGCCTCTCCGAGACCCCGCCTCGCTGGGCCCGCCCGTCCGTCCCGCTCGGCCATAACGAGCCCGTGTGGCCGGCCCGGGCGTCATAGCCGACACTCATTCCTTTGCGCCGCTCGCAGCTGTTCCGCGTGTTCGTTGCGAGCACGCCATTTTCGCGGCGAGCGAACGCAACCTGTCGGACCCCAGATGAGCCGTGGGCGTCCCGCAACGGGTTCTCTCCGCGGAAAAACCCGTGTCAATTCTGCGCAACGCGCTAAGGAAATTCCGGATAAAGCGGCCTACAATCGAAAATCGCACTCGCAGGCCCCGCCATAGCAGAGACGAACGCCGGCACATGGTCAATGGCCGCGCCGCCCGCAGCCGCCGAACCGACTGAAGCTCTGCGCCCTGCACCGACAATGCTCCCGATCTGTCCAAAGCAGCAGAGATCATTTCATATAATCGTTTATCTTGATCATTGGTTATATCTTGTAATACCTCAATATCTTCAATTTTTAGTTCTGACAGCTTCAAGATTTTTTGTGAAACGTTTTCCCGTACTCCGGTAGCTATTCCGAACTTCTGCTCAAACCATAAATCGTAACGTGCGACATCGGTAATCTCTATATTCGATCGCACCATCGCGTCGAGCGCGGATTCAACGTTACCATTGCCGAGATATTCGCAAAGTGGATTGCGGGTAAGCACCGACGGTTCTCGCAGAATCCGTCGCGCCAAATTGGCCAAGCATTCCGGCGATCGATCGAATTCTGTAGGCGCTATGCCGAGAAAGCCTGACCATTCGCTGGTATCCGGATCAAGAAAGCCTGGGTCCTCAAGGAACCTGGTGATTATGTAGTTTACTTGCGAAACGACGATTTCCTGAGGATTGCGAACTACCGCAAACACAAGGTCGCTTGGCCGGCACAATCCATTTTCAAGATACCAGGAAATCGATGTATGTCCGTGAACGAAGATTGTGTCGCAAAAGGGTATAGAGCTAGATATATCCTTTAATGCCTTGAACAACAAAGGTTTATGAGTCCAATTTGTCGCTTCCAAGGCCCTGCACACTGTTGGATATTTGACTTCCAACCGCGCTCTCAGGTGAGTTCCGGCACATTTGGGAATGTGGATATGGATCAATCGCCTTTTCTCGGGGTACGCGTTGAGGAGCAGGCGCACTATATTTTGTTGAAATTCCTCGCATTCGAGGGCTTCTTTCAAAGATTTACTCGGAGGATAATCCGATGCAGCCGTCTGAACGCAAGATTTTGGATCACGGCCAAGAACCGAATAAATGAAATCTACTATATCAATGTCGGTGAAATCAAAATTATCTAAGATTGACGTCAGGCCAACCAATGGCTGATAATAACAAAAGGAGGTGAAAAGTTGCCGAGCTTCATTCGGAAAGGGTACTTTCATGTCAGCCATTGCAGCGACACACCGTTATCGCCAAACGTGCGGGTCATATCGTTGCCGGCAAATCCATTGGGCGATCCCTTGCACAATGCTAGGGTGGGGACATGGCGAGATGCTAAAAGGGCAGCCGGATCATTCGGGGTCGGTCCTGTTTCAGCCGCGCCGCGACGGCGGACGCAACCCACCTCATAAAAGATCTGCCGAAGACGATCTCCCATTTGGCCTCCGCCTGAAGGTCACGGATGTATCCGACACAACCGAGTGGGTGGGGACGGCGGTGCCGTAATGATGGATACCGCTCCGGCAATGCCGGACGGGAATTTTACCCGATCCCGAAAGAGCTTCGGACTGAAGGGTTATCCGGAACCTCGATCGGTTTCATCCCCAAATTTGACGCATGACATTTTAGTTAATTCGCGTTGATCCCCGCTTGCTCCGCCCCGCTCAGCGGCGTTCGCAAGCGAGCGGGGGAAGGTGGCGAGGATCGACGAGGCGGCGCGAAACCTACTCGCGTCGCTCGAACTGGCTTCGGGTTTTCCGGTGACCTACCGTGTCCTGCTATGCGCATATGGGCCGCCTTGGGGAAGCGCGAGACATTGTCCGGCGGCTGCGCGCGATTACGCCTGTCGTGGTTGAGCGCGCAAAGCGGTGTTTTAACTGGAGCAGCGAGAGCTTTTCCTTTCGGGCCTGCGGATGGGGGCCGGTGAGGCGAGCTGATACTCACCGGCTGTCGTCTTTCGCCCGGCCCGATCCAAGGAGATCGAATGGCTAATGGTTTTTTCCCAATCCGGCCTGGAGCTTTGTGCCGTCGCTGCGGATCTGAACCAAGAGGTCGCAGCCGGTGGAAGGTGTGGTGGGGCACGACAGATCCCCAACCGGGGTACCGCTCGGAAGATGTTGCTCGCTGACCACCGTTTTGATTTCGATCGCCTGGCCAGTCTCGCCTTTGCCGGCGAGCACGAATTGCACAGTCAGAAAATGATTGGCGGCAAAGTCGACCGTGAATGTGTCCGGGGTCGTGGGTGACCAGATCCGCGACAAGCTCCCCTTCCTGCTCGACGATATGGGCGAGCAGAGCGTCAAAAACATTGCTCCCCCGGTACGGGTCTATGCGCTTCGGCCCGAAGCAATTGCCGATCTGCCGGCGTCGGGCATACCGATTGCGGTACCGCGTAGCCGGCGCGCCACCACCGGCATTGCAATCGCGGCGGCCGTCGGGGCAGCGCTGGTCCTCGCCGTCAGCGTGTGGTGGTTTTGGCCGACCATGAAACTCTCTCGGACACCGGAGGTGGCAGCCGCTACCTCAATCTCGCAGCCACTCGTCGCGCCGCGCCTGTCGATCGTCGTGCTGCCCTTCGCCAATCTCAGCCATGACTCCGACCAGCAGTATTTTGCCGACGGGATCACCGAAGACCTGACGACCGATCTGTCGCGTCTCGCGGATATGCTCGTGATCTCGCGCAACAGCGCGTTCACCTACAAGGATAAGCCCGTCAACGCGAAGCAGATTGGTCGCGATCTGGGCGTGCGCTATGTCCTCGAAGGGAGCGTCCAGCGATCCGGCAACCGGGTCCGTGTCAACTTCCAGTTGATCGATGCCGAGACTGACACGCATCTCTGGGCCGAGCGGTTCGACCGCGACATAGGCGATTTGTTTGCCCTACAAAACGAGATCACCGGCCGGATCGCGGTTGCGCTCAACCTTAAGCTGATTGGCGTGGAACCCAGCCGAGCGACGGATCATCCCGATGCGCTGGACTATATCTTCCGAGGACGGGCTGCATTGGCGAAGCCGCTGTCACGTGGCAACTATGCTGAGGCAATCAGCCTGTACGAGCGTGCGTTGGCGCTTGATCCCGGCTCTGTCGAGGCGCAGAGCTTGTTGGCTAGCTCACTTGGGGGCCGCGTGCTCGAAGGAATGACCAACTCGCGCGCCGCCGATATCGAGCGCGCGGAGGGGCTGGCCCAGCAAGCTTTGGCGGCATCGCCCGGCAGTCCGCTCGCGCACTATGCCAGAGGCCAAGTCCTGCGCGTGCAAGGCCGATACGAGGAGGCCATTGCCGAATACCAGACGGCGATCGCGTCCAATAACAACTGGGTGGCCGGAATTTCCGCTCTCGCCGAATGCAAGTTGGTTGCCGGGCCAATAGAGGAGGTAATCCCGCTGCAGGAGCAAGCCCTCCGCCTCAGCCGCCGCGATCCATTAATCAGCAATATGTATGGCCGAATTGGGATCGCGCATCTTTGGCAATCGCGCACCGACGAGGCGATCGTCTGGTTAGAAAAGGCGCGCAACGCCAATCCCGCACGTTATCCTCCTCACGCTGCCCTCGCCGCCGCCTATGCCCTTAAAGGTGAGACGGAACGCGCCGCCGCTGAACTGGCCGAAGCCCGGAAGCTGAGCGGCGATGACCGTTATTCGAGCATTGCCCGCCTGAGGACCGCTGCGAATTGGTTCGCGCCAAAGATCCAAGCACTACGCGAAGCCACGTTTTTCGTCGGGCTGCGCAAGGCCGGCATGGCGGAGGAGTAAACCGCAGCGGTGCGCGCCACGACCACGCCATAGTTGCGGTGTAGTCCTGCGAGATCCGTGGCCGCGGTACGCTGCCAATCGTCAACTGAAGGAGTTGAGAATACCTGATCTCGACCTGATAAAACAGGCGGAACAGGTAGGCCAGGACGCCAACGGCCGGTTCCGCAAGCGCCGGTCGGATACCGGAACGAAAGGCGGCTGCAGGAATTGGGAGAAGCTCATGCCGCGCATGCGAGATGCCCGACTAGCTCGCCTGGAGATCGAGAAGACGCGCTTCGATGCGACCGCGGACCTCGGCCAGTGCACGCCGACGGCTTGGAACACCGTTCGTGCCGTCGTCCGCGACTGCCTCGTGCAGGCGGGCATCGATCCGGCGTGCGCCGCCGCTCTAAGACGGGGCGGCGGGGCTGCCGATACAACGGAGCTTGACGACATTCTTGAATTGCGGCGCCCCGAAGAGCAGCTCGCGGAGGGCGACCATGACGGTCTGGCGGGCATATTCGCGCAGAAGATCGGGGATATCGCGCAGCGTTTCCGGGACGGGCACGAGCCTGATTTCGCCTCTGCCTCGCTGGCGGAACTGCTCGCCTGGTGTTGGTCGCGCAGAGGCTCTTGCGATGGATGAGCTTCTCGGGCGAACCGCCTTGGCCTTCCGATAGACGGAGGCGGCTGACCGAGGCAGCGAGGGCTCGAATGACCGATTGGATTTTGCGCGGCGGCGAGGTGATCGACGGCAGCGGCCGGCTGCGCCGGCGCGCCGACGTGGCGATCGCCGGCGACCGCATAGCCGCCATCGGGAACGTCGGCAGGGTCGAGGGTGCCCGCGAGTTGGACGTCGGCGGCAAGATCGTCGCGCCCGGCTTTATCGACGTGCACACCCATGACGATCGCGCGCTCTTTGCCACGCCGGAGATGGCGGCCAAGGCGAGCCAGGGCGTCACCACGGTGGTGGCCGGCAATTGCGGCATCAGCCTCGCGCCGCTTCTGCTCGATGAGGCGCCGCCGCCGCCTCTCGACCTGATCGGCGACCGTGCCGATTACCGTTACGGGCGTTTCTCCGACTACCTCGCCGCTCTTGACCAGTCGCCGCCGGCGCTTAACGCTGCCTGCCTCGTCGGCCATTCGACCTTGCGGGTCGGAGCGATGAGCGCGCTCGACCGGCCGGCCGATGACGCCGAGCTGGCTCGGATGTGCGAGCGGCTGCAGGAAGCGCTCGACGCCGGCGCAGTCGGCATGTCGAGCGGCCTCGCCTACGCGCCCGCGGCGGGCGCGCCTTCCGCCGAGATCGAGACCTTGGCGCGCCTACTGCGCCCCGCCGGCGCGCTCTACACAACCCATATGCGCAACGAGGGCGGCGCCGTTCTCGACAGCCTCGAAGAGAGCTTCGCGGCGGGGCGCGCGGCCGGCGTTCCGGTGGTGATCTCGCACCACAAGACGATCGGACGGGAAAATTTCGGACGCACCGCCGAGACCTTGCCGGTGATCGCCGCGGCGATCGCCCGTCAGGAGGTCGGGCTCGACGCTTATCCCTACATCGCCTCCTCGACCGTGCTCAGCGCGGCGCAGGCCGAGAGGTCGCTGAAGGTGCTCGTCACCTGGTCGAAGAGCGCGCCCGAACAGGCCGGCCGCGAGCTTTCGGCGATCGCCGCCGATTGGCGTGTCAGCGAGAAGGAGGCGGTCGATCGGCTGCAACCGGCGGGCGCCGTGTATTGGACGATGGACGAGGCCGATGTGCAGCGGGTGCTGCGCTTCGAGCACACGATGATTGGCTCCGACGGGTTGCCGCACAATTCCCACCCGCACCCGCGGTTGTGGGGCGCCTTCCCGCGCGTTCTCGGCCATTACAGCCGCGACCTCGGCCTCTTTTCCCTCGAAGAAGCGGTGCGGCGGATGACCGGTCTTTCCGCCGCCCGGTTCGGCCTCACGGGTCGGGGCATCCTGGCCGCCGGAGCTCATGCCGACGTCACCGTCTTCGACCCGGCGACCATCGCCGATCGCGCGACCTTCGAAGCCCCGATGACCCCCGCCGCCGGCATCGAGCATGTCCTTGTCAACGGCCGCCCGGTGTGGAGCGAGGGCAAGCCCACCGGCGACCGGCCGGGCCGCGCGCTGCGCCGGCAGCAGATGCAGGCGGAGGCCCGCTGATCAGTTCGCAAGGCCCTCACCCGCCTCGCTGCGCTCGGCACCCTCTCCCGCGGTGCGGGAGAGGGGCTACAAGTGTTCAACTCAAAGCTCCTCTCCCGCACCGCGGGAGAGGGGGGACCAAGCCCGAAGGGCTTGGTGGGTGAGGGTAGCGCCGCAGGGAGGGGGTTTAGGAACCGGTTCTCACCATCTCGGCGACGACGTCCCGCGCGACCTCGCGCAACCGCCGGCTGTCCTCTTCCGGGTTGGCGGCCGGGGGAATCCCCGGCACCACCCGGTCATGGGCAAAGGTCGCGATCATTTCGCCGTTCTGCGCGCCGGGATAGGCCGGGTCGGCGCCGTCCCGCACCGCCCGGATACCCCGCCGGATCATGTTGCGCATCATCGTCACGCCCCGGTCCGTCGAGGCGAGGTGTTCGAGACCGTGCCGCGCGATGCCGCCATGGATGCTGACTTGTGCGTCGTAGTCGCCCGGTATCCGCTGCCGGTCTTCGTAGGTCCGGCTCGCATCTTGCCCGAAACCCGCACCGCGCCGCGGCTCCTGGCCCTCGGGCGCACGGTAGAAGCCGATTTGCATCGTGTGGGTGTCGTCGAGCGCGACCGCCCAGGTCGTCGCCATCGGGCGGTTGATCACCGTGCGCTTGGCCATCGGGTCGGCGTTCGGGGGAAACTGGTGAATGTTTGGCGGGATGAAGTCGGCGACCCGCACCCAGACGCGGTCGCCTTGCCGGCGCGTGTCGATGTAGACCATGCCGGCCGGGGTCTCCATCCAATCCCATTCGCCGAGTGCCCCGAGATCCTCGGTAAATCCCTGGCTGCCGGGAAGCGTATGGAGGAACGCGAGATGCGCCGGGTCCATGCTGTTGTCTTTGACCTGCAGCCAGTTGCACTCCCACAGGGTCGGCGCCCGGGCGACCAGCCGATAGCCGGGCAAATCATAGGTATCGAAGACCGGAAAATCGGGCTCTTTGTCGGGCGGTCCCATATAGGCGAAGACGAGACCCTGGTATTCGCGCACCGGATAGGCGCCGTGAAAGAGGCGGTCCTTCAATGTGCTGTCGGATGGTTCGCCCGGAGTTTCGAGGATCGTGCCGTCAACATCGAACAGCCAGCCGTGATAGCAGCAGCGGATCCCTTTATCGGAAATCAGGCCGAATTCGAGCGAGGTGCCGCGATGCGGACAATGCAGCTCGAGGAGGCCCACCGCGCCGCTGCGGTCGCGGAAGGCGACGAGATCCTCGCCCATGATGCGCAGGCGCCGCGGCAGGTCGCGCAACTCTTCGGATAGGATGACCGGCTGCCAGAACCGCCGCAAATATTCGCCGCAAGGGGTGCCCGGCCCGACCCGAGTGAGCTCTTCGTCGTCCGCCGGCCGCTCGCGATGATGGTACGCGCCATAGGCTGTGCTCAAAAACGGTGCCCTCTCTGCCATCAATCCCTCCTTGGACCCCGGTGTGGTGCGGCTCAGTAGCTGGATATCTCGATCGAGTTTTGATCCGGGTCATCAATATAGACCGATTGGATCGTGCCGATCGCCCCGGCGCGCGGCCCCTGCATCCGAACCGGCACGCCGCTCTCTTCGAGATGGGCGGTGACTTCGCCCATCGGCGCTTCGGTGATAAAGCAGATATGCGCCGGCATCCGTTTTTCGCCGCTCATCGCCATAGCACCGCCGGCAGCATCGAGATGGATCTTCTGCTGGCCGAAATAGAGTGCCGCGCGGCCTTCGCCCATGCTCTCGGTCTTCATGCCGAGCACGCGCTTGTAGAAATCCACGCTGCGGTCGATATCGGCGACGGTCAGGTTCAGATGGTCTATGCGCTCGATCTTCATGGCCGGCCTCGTTGGTTTGAGGAGATCAAGAGCTTGCCACGACTTGCGGCATCTGGCCAGCGGGGCCGAGGTCATGCAAAATTCCGGGATGCTGTCCGAGCAACAAGCCCGCTTTCTGGCCAGCCGCAGGGTCGGTCATCTCGCGACTGCAGATGCGCGGGCGATGCCGCATCTCGTGCCGGTTTGCTTTGTTGTCAACGAGGGCGCGCTCTACATCACGATCGATCAGAAGCCGAAGGGCGACGTCAGGGCATTGAAGCGGCTGCGGAACATCACCGAAAATCCGGTTGCCGCTTTTATCGCCGACCGCTGGGACGAGGACTGGAACCGGCTCGGCTGGGTCATGCTGCGCGGCCCTGTCGAGATCCTGGAAGATGGCGCCGAACACGACCGGGCACAGGGGCTGCTGCGGTCGCGCTATCGCCAGTATCAGGGGATGGACCTCGCCGGCCTCCCGGTCATTGCCATTCGCATCGAGCGCGTGACGAGCTGGGGGAACCTGTCGGTCGATTCCGCCCCGGAAACATGAGAAGGGCTACGCCAGATCGACGATCTCGATCCAGTTCGGCTGCGTCCCCATCGCGTAATGGCCGATCGGCTCAGCTCGCCGCCTGCCTGGTCGATCGTGTAGACCGTCATCCCGGCCGAATCCATGCCGACGGACAGCAGGAACTTGCCGCGCGGGTCGATCGCGAAACCGCGCGGCGTCTTCTCCGTCGGGAAGCGGCCGATCTGGGTCAGGGTGCCCTTGTCGGGGTCGATCCTGTAGCCGATCAGCATGCTGGTCTTGCGCTCGGCGCCATAAAGAAACTTCCCGTCCGGCGTCACGTGGATGTCCGAGGCGGCAGGCTGCTCCTTGTATTCGTTGGTATCGACGAATTGCAGCTCCTTCAGAATCCCCGAGGCCGGGTCGACCGCAAAGGCGCCGATCGTCGCCGTCGTCTCGGTGATCAGGTAGGCGAATTTCCCATTGGGGTGGAGGGTCAGGTGGCGCGGCCCGGCGCCCGCCTTTGTGGCGATCTGGCCCGGCCCGTTTGGCGATACTGTGCCGGTCGCCGGATCGAACTTCAGCTCCATCACGATGTCGCCGCCGAGCACCGGGACGTAGACGTTCTTGTTGCCGGCATCGATGACCACGCAATGCGCCTTGGGCTTGGTGTCGAGGATCTGGGTCGCTTTCGCCTCGACGATGCGCTGCGCGTTGATCGGGTAGATCGCCAGCTTGGCGCCGACATAGGAGGCGGCGAGCAGAAACCTGCCGGTGCGGTCGGTGTTGATGTACGCCATCTGGTCGACCAGCGGGGTTGCCGCCAAGTGCCTGAGCCGGCCGGTGGTCCGGTCGATCGCAAAGGTCGAAACCGGATAGGGCTCGCTGCGCAGCTGCGCGTAGAGGAAACGCTTGTCCGGGCTGGTCGCCATCGGCAGGCTGGCCGGCGACGGCTTGTCGGTGCCCGGAACCGGGGTTTTCTCGATCAGATCGAGCGCGCCCGTCGCCCGGTTCATCGCCAGGACGAACACCTCCTTGCTGCCCGCGTTCGATACATAAACGACCGTTTCCGGTGTCCCTTGGGGTGTGCCTTGGGCCATCGCCTTGCGTCCTCCGATTAGCGTTTGCGCTCCGAGCCGGAGCCCGGCGATCCCGCCGAGACCAAGCAGCAACACACGCCGCCGCGTCATCCGTCCGTAGCTCATCGTCCCCTCCCGCAGGCCATTTGGCATGAACTCTTCGCCTCACTGAGGCGTATCGCAAGCCTTTCAGCTACTCACCCCAAACCTCGGCGAGGAGGCGCAGCCAATTCTCGCCCATGACTTTGCGAATTTTGGCCTCCGGCCAGGCTGCCGATTCCATTGCGGCGGTCAGATTGGAAAAATCGCCGAGGGTGCGCATCCCCGTGGGGTTCACGACATCGCCCAGCGGACCGGTCACCCGCCATCCATATCCCTTGTCATGGCACAGATATTCGAAGAAGGCATCGTCGTGGTCTTGGGTGAAGTCGGTCCCGATCCCGACATGGTCCTCGCCTGCGATGCCGATCACGTAATCGATCGCCGCGACGTAATCCTCGACGGTCGAGTCGTTTCCTCTGGCGAGAAAGGGCGGGAACATGGTCACTCCGACAAACCCGCCGTGGTCGACAATGAAGCGGATTTCCTCATCGGGTTTGTTGCGCGGATGCGCTTTCAGACCTACGGGTAAGATATGGGTGTAGGCGGCCGGCCGTTTCGACGCGAGAATGACATCGCGCGACGTGGCCGCGCCGACATGGCTCAGATCGCACAGGACACCGACGCGGTTCATCTCGGCCACGACCTCGTGCCCGAAGCCGCTGAGCCCGGTATCGCGGCGCTCGTAACAGCCGGCGCCAGATAGGTTCTGGGTATTGTAGGTAATCTGCATGACACCTACGCCCAGTTCCTTGAAGAGTGGGATATAACCGAGCTGATCCTCCAACGCCGAGGTGTTCTGAAATCCGAGGATGATGCCGGTTTTTCCTTCCGCTTTGGCGCGGCGGATGTCGGCTGTGGTGTGTACCGGCGTGATCAGGTCGGCATTGTCGGTGAACCAGCGTTTCCATTGCGCGATGTTGCGCATCGTGTCGGCGAACCCCTCCCAGATCGAGCAGGTGCAATTAGCCGCGGTCAATCCGCCCTTGCGCATATCGGCGAAGACTGCGCGGCTCCATTTCGAGACGACGAGGCCGTCTATGACGGTGAGCGAGTCGTGTAAGGTGGTCATGCACTTATCCGGAGGAGCTTCCTAACCCAACAGCCGCCTCGGCCATACCGGTCACGGGCAGATATACCCGGGCCACTGGGGTTCTTAAAACAGCCGACGGCTTCGGGAAAGAGGTGCTTGGGAGCCATGGCACGATTTCGGACAGAAAAATGCAGGCGGCGATCGCCGCAAAGAACACGACATAGATCGACAGCGAGGCACGCAACGTCTGTGAGAAACGCACCGATAAATTTCGACGCCATCAGCAACGCCAGGCCATAGGCGCGTGATCAGCCCGAAGGCCAATGTTGCGGCCACAGCCACGGGTGACCCAATGTCCGGGTCACAGGCTCGGCCCGGGTGCCGTCAAAGTGCTGGAGCTGGTCAGGAAGGGTCCAATAGCGTTTATCTCACGGGATAATGAAGAACCGGTACTCGCTGGTCCTGGAGAGAGATCGCCATCTGAAATGGCGGGCGCTGGCTGAGACTTAAGCCTTTGCCGTGGGTGCCGAACCGTCGGACGCGGGCTTCCCATGCAGGAGACGGCCGCGATTTGATGTTGAACTTGGTTTTCTTTAACTCGTCGAACCGTAGGCGGGCCAGGGTTTCTGTCGAGAAAAAAATGTTAATGGATGATAACTCGTTGCAAAAGCAACACAGCCAGGCGGGCCATACCTCGTGTGACACCGCCCGCTGAATTTGTGCACCTTAAAATGCATTTGAGCGCTAACTCGGTCGGCTGACGCCGGCTTCGGCGAAGGTGGCCATCCCGGTGTGGCAGGCGACCGCCGCCTTCAGGACGCCGAAGGCGAGGGTCGCGCCCGAGGCTTCGCCAAGCCTCATGCCGAAATCGAAGAGCGGGCGCTGGCCGATGTGCTCGATTAGGCGCAAATGGCCCGGCTCGGACGACCGGTGCGCCACGACGCAATGGTCGAGCGCGCGGGGGTCGGCGGCGAAGAGGACCGCTGCCGCGGCGGTCGAGGCGAAGCCGTCGAGCAGCACCGGCACCCGGCCGAGCCGTGCCGCCATCACCGCTCCGGCGATGGCGGCGAATTCGAGCCCGCCCAGCCGGCGCAGCATATCGAACGGGTCGCTCGCCGCCGGGCGATGGCGCGCGACGGCTTCCGCCACGACCGCGCGTTTTGCCTCGAGCGCGGCGCCGGCGACCCCGGTTCCGGGGCCGGTCCACAGCTCCGCCGCGCCGCCGAACAGACCGGCGCACAGCCCCGCCGCGGCGGTAGTATTCCCGATCCCCATCTCGCCGAGCGCCAGCGCGTCGATGCCGGGTTCCACCGCCATCATGCCGTAGGCCATTGCCTTGGCGCATTCCTCCTCGGTCATCGCCGGCTCGACGACGATGTCGCCGGTCGGCCTGTCGAGGTTCATCTCGTAGACCTTCAGACCGGCGTCGAAGACGCGGCACAGCTGGTTTATGGCGGCGCCGCCGGCGATGAAGTTTTGCACCATTTGCGCCGTGACCGCGGCGGGATAGGCCGAAACGCCGCGCGCAGCAACCCCGTGATTAGCGGCGAACACCAGTGTCCGCGGCTGATCGAGGCGGGGCGGATGTCTGGCCTGCCATGTGGCGAGCCAGATCGCCAACTCCTCGAGCCGGCCGAGGGAACCCGCCGGCTTTGTCAGTTGCGCCTGGCGCGCCGCCGCTGCCGTCCCGGCGGCAAGGTCGGGCCCCGGGAGTTGGGACAGCAGAGCGCGGATCTCGTCCAGATTTGCCACTGGATCGGCCATGCAGATGTTCCTCTAACGCCAGCGCGGCAATCTAGCTTAATATTCGGCCCGGAGAGGGGTGTAATGACCACGTTCATCTTTGCCGATTGTGCCGTGCTCGACGGCACCCGCAACGAGCGCCGCGAGGACCATCATGTGCTGGTGGAGGGCGGGCATATCCGCGCAATATCGGACCAGCCTATCAAAAGCGCCTCCGCCGAGACGATCGGGCTTGGCGGCCGCACGTTGATGCCGGGGCTGATCGATGCGCACGTCCATGTGCTCGCCGTGGATGCGGTTCTCGCCCGGCTTTCGGACCGGCCGGTGATGCTGCTGACCTTGCAGGCGGCCAAGGTGCTCGAAGGGATGCTGCAGCGCGGGTTTACGACGATCCGCGATGCCGCGGGCGCCGATGGCGGGCTCGCCGAAGCGGTCGAGGAGGGTCTCGTGCGCGGGCCGCGGGTCTTCCCGTCGGGCATGGCGCTAAGCCAGACGGGCGGGCATGGCGACACAAGACCCCGCACACAGCCGGTCGATGCTTGCGCTTGCTGCACCGGAGGCCTGACCATGTCGCGCATCGCCGACGGGGTCGCCGAATGCCGCCGCGCGGCGCGCGACGAGCTGCGCAAAGGGGCGACGCAGATCAAGATCCTGGCCTCGGGCGGCGTCGCCTCACCCTACGACCCGATCTGGAACCTGCAATACAGCGAGGAGGAAGTGTGCGCGATCGTCGAGGAGGCGCGGGCTTGGCGCACTTACGTGATGGCGCATGCCTATTCGCCCGACGCGATCCGCCGCTCGATCGATTTCGGGGTGCGCTCGATCGAGCACGGGAATCTGATCGACCGCGCTACCGCCGAGCATGTCGCCGGCGCCGACGCGTTTGTCGTGCCGACCCTCGTCACCTATGACGCGTTGCACCGGTTTGGCGCAGAGCTGGGCCTTCCCGAGGTGAACATGGGCAAGCTCGGCGAGGTGCGCGAGGCGGGGCTGAGCTCGCTCGAGATCCTGCAGAGCGCCGGCGTCAAGATCGGTTTCGGCACCGATCTGCTCGGGCCGATGCACCGCTACCAGTCAAGGGAATTCGTGATTCGCGCCGAGGCGATGGCGCCCTTCGACATCATCCGCTCGGCGACCATGGTGAATGCCGAGCTTCTGAACCGCGCCGGCGAGATCGGCGTCATCGCTCCCGGCTCGCGCGCCGATCTGATCGCCATCGACGGCGATCCGCTCGCCGACATCTCGCTGCTCGACGGCCAGGGCGAGCACCTGACCCACATCATGAAAGACGGGGTGTTTTATAAGCGGATGCCGGGTTAAGCCGCCTTTTCGAGCTCGCGCAGGACCGTGTCGCCCATGACGCGCGTCGAGACGCGCCCGGTATTCGGCTGCACGATGTCGCTGGTCCGCACACCCGAGGCGAGCGCCCGCCGCACCGCATCCTCTACGAGGTCGGCCTCTTCCGCCATGTCGAAGGAATTGCGCAGCAGCATCGAGAAGGAGAGGATGCAGGCGAGCGGGTTTGCCATATCTTTGCCGGCGATGTCCGGCGCGCTGCCGTGCACCGGCTCGTAGAGCGCCTTGCGGCGGCCGCCCGCATCGGGCGCGCCGAGCGAGGCCGACGGCAGCATGCCGAGCGACCCCGTCAGCATCGCCGCGCAATCGGACAACAAATCGCCGAACAGGTTGCTGGTGACGATGACGTCGAACTGCTTCGGGTTGCGGACCAGCTGCATCGCGCAGTTGTCGGCGTACATGAAGGAGAGCTCGACATCCACGTAATCCGTGTCGCGAACCCGTTGCGCGACCTCGCGCCACAGCCCGCCCAATTCCATGACGTTGGCCTTGTCGACCTCGCAGAGCCGGCGGTCGCGCTTTCTCGCCAGATCGAAGGCGGCGCGGACGACGCGTTCGATCTCGGCTTCGGTGTAGACTTCGGTATTGATCCCGCGCCGGCTCCCGTCCGGCAACGTCTCGACCCCGCGCGGCTCGCCGAAATAGATGCCGCCGGTCAACTCGCGCACGATCATCAGATCGAGGCCGGCAACGATCTCACGCTTCAGGCTGGAGGCGTCGACGAGCGCCTCAAAGACCACCGCCGGGCGAAGGTTGGCAAAGAGATCCATTTCCTTGCGCAAACGCAGGATGCCGCGCTCAGGACGCAGCTCGAAGGGGAATGTGTCCCATTTCGCGCCGCCGACGGCGCCGAACAGCACGGCGTCGCTGGCGACCGCCTGGGCCAAGGTCTCGTCGCTCAACGGAACCCCCGCTTCATCGAGGGCCGCGCCGCCCACGAGACCCTCGGTAATTTCGAAGCTGGCTAAATGGCGCCGGTCAAAGAACTCGATCACGCGCAGGGCTTGGCGCATGATTTCCGGTCCGATGCCGTCGCCTGCGAGCACCAGCACCTTGCGATTGGACACGCGGGTCTGCACCACGGATCAGGCCCCGGCCCGGATCATGCCGAACTGCCAGGGACGCGCGAGCCGCGCCTTTTCCTCATAGGCGCCGATTTCCGTGCTCTTCTGCTCGGTCAAGCTGATGTCGTCGAGCCCATTCAAGAGGCAATGCTTGCGAAATGCATCCAGCTCGAAATGGACCTTCTCGCCATCCGGCCGCGTGATCATCTGGGTTGCCAGGTCGATCGTCATCACGGCGTTGGCGCCTTTCCTGGCGTCTTCCATCAATTCTTCGACAATGTCTTTGGGCAAGGCGATCGGCAGAATGCCGTTCTTGAAGCAATTATTGTAGAAGATGTCGGCAAAACTCGGCGCGATGATGCAGCGAATGCCGAAATCGAGGAGCGCCCAAGGGGCGTGCTCACGGCTCGACCCGCAGCCGAAGTTGTCCGCGCCGATCAGGATCTTGGCGTTGCGGTAGGGCGCCTGGTTGAGTACGAAATCCGGGTTCTCCGACCCGTCGGCGCGAAAGCGTATCTCCTGGAACAGCCATTGCGACAGGCCCGTCCGCTTGATCGTTTTCAGATAAATCGCGGGAAAGATCTTGTCGGTGTCGAGATTGACGATCGGCAACGGGGCCGCGACACCCATCAGCTGCGTGAATTTTTCCATGGTGATCCTTTTCGATGTACCGCTGCGTCACGTCGCGGATACAGATTCCTCGGCTTTGTCGATCGTGGCCCCGGACGCGACTGCGAGAGCATGGCCAATCCATTGGTCCAAACCTCGCTCGAATGACGTATCGATAATTGAACGAACAAGGAGAGCGGCATCACGCGGGGACCACTCGCCGCGCGGGTTGGCGCAACTGGTCAGCTGGTGCATGAATTCATTGATCTTCCACGCCCGGTTAAGATCGGCGTCGGGAACCGGGCGGTCTAAGAGGAACGTCCGAACGGCGACTGTGAGATCGTGGGCGAAGATGCACAAGAAAGCGCTTCTCGCGTCAGCGCCCATTTGCTCAAACTCCGTGAGTATGTGTTCGACGTCCAGCGGCTCCCCCGCCATCACCGTGCCATCGGCATATTGGACTGTCGGCCCGTAAAGCCGGTTTGCGGTGACAGTTTGATGAGCTTTCATGGGATCTCGTCCCGCGGTAAACCATCCACCGGATAACCGCGTTCCTCCAACACCTAGATTCGGGTGTTGCCTTGAAAAACGCGTCCGTCCGATTTCACTCTCAACTGCTCCTTGTTACCCGGTCTCGGCCGCAGCGACTCCACAATTTCCTCCGTTGGCCTGCTGCGATGGTATTCGAGGCTTCTACGGGCGTCAGGGTCCTGTTCGTATACAGCATCGTGTATTCGCCGGAGCGGCGGGCGACCGCCGCGCAATTCGTCAGTTCAGCCCAATTGGCGCACGTCGGCGAGGTGGCCGGCGATGGCGGCGGCGGCGGCCATGGCGGGGCCCATTAGGTGGGTCTTGGCGTTCTTGCCTTGGCGGCCTTCGAAATTGCGGTTCGAGGTCGAGGCGATGCGCTCGCCGTTCATCGCCTTGTCGTCGTTCATCGACATGCACATCGAACAGCCGGCGTCGCGCCACTGAAACCCGGCTTCCAGGAAGACCCGGTCGAGACCTTCCTCCTCGGCCTGGTGCTTGACGTGGCCCGACCCCGGCACCACCAGCGCGGTGACCCCGTCGGCGACCTTGCGTCCTCTCGCGATGGCCGCAGCCGCCCGCAGATCCTCGATGCGGCTGTTGGTGCACGATCCGATGAACACGCGCTGCACCGGCACCTGGCTCAGCAGGGTGTTGGGTTTCAGCTGCATGTATTGCAGGGCCCGCTCGACTGCTGCCCGCCTCAGAGGGTCGTCGATCCGGGCGGGATCGGGCACCCGGCCGGTTATCGGCGCCGCCTGCTCCGGGTTGGTGCCCCAGGTGACGTGCGGCGCGATGTCGGCGGCGTCGAGATGCGCCTCCTTGTCGTATTTGGCGCCGGGGTCAGTGGGCAGGGTCCGCCAATAGGCGACAGCCTGCTCCCAGGCGGCACCCTTGGGTGCGAAGGGCCGGCCCATCACATAGGCGATGGTCTTTTCATCGGGCGCGACAAGCCCAGCGCGCGCGCCCGCCTCGATCGACATGTTGCACACCGTCATCCGGCCTTCCATCGACATGTCGCGGAAGGTGCTGCCGGCATATTCGAACACATGCCCGGTGCCGCCGGCCGTGCCGATCTTGGCGATGATCGCCAGGATCACGTCCTTGGGGCTGACCCCGGCGCCCAGCGCGCCGTTGACCTCGATCAGCATATTCTTGGCCGGCGCCTGGATCAGGGTCTGGGTCGCCAACACATGCTCGACCTCAGAGGTGCCGATGCCAAAGGCGAGGGCGCCCATCGCCCCGTGCGTCGCGGTGTGGCTGTCGCCGCAAACGATCGTCATGCCTGGCTGGGAGAGGCCCTGCTCCGGTCCGATGATGTGGACGATGCCCTGGTCAATGCTGTCGATCGCGAAGTAGGGGACGCCGAATTCCTTGACGTTGCGCTCGAGCACGTCGACCTGCAGCTTCGACTCGGCATTGGCGATGCCGGCGACGCCGGCTGCCCGGTTGGTGGTCGGAATGTTGTGGTCGGCCACGGCCATCGTCGCGTCGGGCCGGCGGACCTTGCGGCTGGCGAGCTTCAGCCCTTCGAAGGCTTGCGGCGTCGTGACCTCGTGGATCAGGTGAAGGTCGATGTAGATCAGGTACGTGCCTTCGCCCTGCGGGGCGATGACGTGGTTCTCCCAGATCTTGTCGTATAGGGTGCGCGGCTGGGTCATGGCTGCGTTCACTCCGATTGGTTGGTTTCTTCGATTTGCGGTCGGACGCTCGCGCCCGCTCGTTTGGCGCCGGACCGCCCGCTGTCGCGGGCGCGTTCAGTGATGCGCGCCCGCTTGCCGGTGAGGCCGCGCAGGTAATAGAGCTTGGCCCGCCGCACCACGCCGCGCCGCACCACATCGATTGAAGTGATGCGGGGCGAATATAGCGGGAAGATGCGCTCCACCCCCTCGCCATACGAGATCTTCCGCAAAGTGAAGTTGGAGTTCACCCCGGCGTTCTTGCGGCCGATGCAAACGCCTTCGAAGACCTGGATGCGCTCACGTTCGCCTTCGACGACTTTGACGCCGACCCGCAACGTGTCGCCGGGCTGGAACTCCGGGATGGGCCGGCTGGCCGCGAGCTTGTCGACCTGCTCCTGCTCGAGCTGCTGCAGAAGGTTCATCACTCCACCTCTCGATCTCTATTGCCGCCGCGTTCGGCGGCCGGTTCCTGTGCCGCCAAGTGGCGCTCCCACAAATCCGGCCGGCGCTCGCGGGTCAGGCGCTTTGCCTCGGCCCGGCGCCAAGCCCTGATGCGTCCATGATCGCCTGACACGAGCACCTCCGGCACGGCTCGCCCTTGCCACAGCTGCGGGCGAGTATATTGCGGATATTCGAGCAGACCCTCGGCGAAACTTTCCTCGGCCAGCACCTCGGCGGATCCGACGACACCCGGCAACAATCGTACACAGGCGTCGATCAGCGCGATCGCCGCAGGCTCACCGCCCGACAGCACAAAGTCGCCGAGGCTTACCTCCGCGATGCCATGCGCCCCCAGCACACGCTCGTCCACACCCTCGAAGCGGCCGCAGATCAGGCGCACACCCGGCATCTCGGCAAACTCGCGCACCCGCTGCTGCTCGAGCCGGCAGCCGCGCGGCGACAGCAGGATCAAGGATCCCGCCCCGTCTGCACCGGCGATTGCCGCATCGAGCACGTCCGGCCGCATGACCATACCTGGCCCGCCGCCGAACGGCGCGTCGTCGACGGAGCGGTGTTTATCACCCGCATAGGCGCGGATGTCCACCGTTTCGAGCCGCCACAGCCCGGCCTTCAGCGCTTTGCCGGCGAGCGAGTAGGCGAGCGGCCCCGGCAGCATTTCCGGGAAGATCGTAAGTACCGTCGCGCGCCAGGTCATGGCTCGTCATCGCCCAGCAGCCCCGGCGGCGGGTCAAGGACGAGCCGCCCCTCCGCCGGCGCGACGATCGGCACGACCGCCCGAGTGAACGGCACCAGCACGGGCGGCGCGCCATCGCGCGCCAGTTCGAGCGTGTCGCCGGCCCCGAAATCGTAGATCGCGCGCACGCGCCCGACCCGTGTCCCGTCTCCGAGGACGGCGTCGAGGCCGATCAGATCGGCGTGGTAATATTCCTCCGTCTCGGGTTGCGGCAGAGCCGAGCGGGGGAGATAGAGACGCAGCCCGCGCAGCGCCTCAGCTCGGTCGCGGTCCTCTATACCCGGAAGGCGCGCGATCAATACGCCCTTTGCGACGCCGCAAAGGCGCAGATCGAATTGCCGGCGGCCGGTTTCGTCCTCTAACGGGCCATAACCGGCGACGTCCTCGGGCACTTCGGTAAAGCTCTTGATCCGCACTGCGCCCTGGACGCCCTGAGGCCTGGTAACAATCCCGACGCACACCCGTCGCGAAGGTCCCTCATCCCGGCCCGCACCCCGCTCGCGGGAAAAGAGAGGGGCATTCGCCATGGGTTCGCGTATACGGGAGTTCATGGCAGACCAGCACAGAAGGCGGGTCCGGTGGGCTCAGCTTCGGCCGACGGCGGCGCCTGCCGCCTCTTCGGCGGCCTTCAGCCTTTCCTGAGCCCGCGCCTTCGGCCGAGATTTGACCGGAGTTTCGCGGACCGGCGGTTTCTCGATCAGCCCGGCATCGCCGAGGAAGCGCTCGACGCGCTCGGTCGGCAGCGCGCCGACTCCCAGCCAATGTCGGATCCGTTCGGCCCTTAGAGTCACACGATCGGCATGTGACCGGTCGAGCATCGGATTATAGGTCCCGAGCTTTTCGATAAAGCGGCCGTCGCGGGGGCTGCGCGAATCCGCGACGACAATGCTGTAGTAAGGGCGCTTCTTTGCGCCTCCGCGCGCAAGGCGGATTTTCAACGACATCCTGACACCCTCATCTAGTGCCGTAAACCGCCGGGCAGCAGTCCCGCTAGCCCGTGCCGCGACAGGCCCTTGGGGCCGAGCTTCTTCATCTTTTTCGTGATGTCGGCCATATCTTGATACTGTTTCAGGAGCCGATTGATCTCCTGCACCGAGGTGCCCGAGCCTGACGCGATGCGCCGGCGGCGGGACCCGTTGAGCAACTTGGGGTTGCGCCGTTCGCCCTTGGTCATCGACGAGATGATCGCCTCCTGACGCTTGATGATGCGCTCGTCGATATTCGCTTCGTCCAGCTGCTTCTTGATCTTGCCGATCCCGGGCAGCAGCTTCAGCATCCCGCCCATGCCACCCATGCGACGGATCTGGCGTAGTTGCGCGGCGAGGTCGTCGAGGTCGAACCGGCCCTTCTCCAACTTGGCGGCGAGCTTTTCCGCCTCCTCTTGGTCGACCGTCTCGGCCGCCTTCTCAACCAGGCTGACGACGTCGCCCATGCCGAGAATGCGCCCGGCGATGCGCTCGGGGTGAAACGGCTCGAGCGCCTCAATGCGTTCGCCGACCCCCATCAGCACGATCGGCTTGCCGGTGATCGCACGCATCGACAATGCCGCCCCGCCGCGGGCGTCGCCGTCGACCCGGGTCAGCACGATCCCGGTGATGCCGGCGCGTTCGCCAAAGGCCTTCGCGACATTGACCGCGTCCTGGCCGGTCATCGCATCGGCGACGAGCAGGGTCTCGTGCGGCGCCGCGGCCTCGCGCACCGCCGCGACTTCGAGCATCAGCTCCTCGTTGACATGCAGCCGGCCGGCAGTGTCGAGGATGACGACGTCGTAGCCCTCGGTGCGCCCGGTCTGCAATGCCCGGCGGGTAATCGCGACCGGCCTTTCGCCCGGCACGATCGGCAGCGAGGGAACGCCGATCTGACGGCCGAGAATGGCGAGCTGCTCCTGCGCCGCCGGCCGCTGCACATCGAGCGAGGCGAGCAATACCTTCTTGCGGTTTTGCGCCTTCAGCCGGCTGGCAATCTTCGCCGCTGTCGTCGTTTTGCCCGAGCCCTGAAGTCCGACCAGCATGACGACGACGGGGGAAGGAGCGTTCAGATCAATGCCATTGGTCCTGGCGGCGCCTTCGCCGCCCCCGAGCACCTCGACGAGATGGTCGTGGACGATTTTCACGACCATCTGCGCCGGCGTCACCGAGCGCAGCACCTCTTGCCCAAGTGCCTTTTCGCGGATCGCGGCGACGAAGTCCCTGACCACCGGCAGCGCTACATCGGCCTCGAGCAACGCGATCCGGATCTCGCGCAAGGCGGTCCCGACATCGGCCTCCGTCAGCGCGCCGTGGCGGCGCAGCCGGTCGAAGACGTCGGTGAGGCGATCACTGAGGCTGTCGAACATTCTGGCCCTCAACACGCGCTGCGACGGCAAAAGTGCCAGTGCACGAAACTCGCGGACTGGCGACCCGGGCTATCCCAGCGGGTGTGTCGCTCGCTTCCCTCGGAAGCGCAGCCGGAACGTAGTCGCGCCGCGGCTTTCTGTCAATTGCGCCACCCCGGTTCCGAGTCTGGACCGGCGATCAGGTTATGATGGACCGCGCGACCCGAAAGCTGAGAGGCCACCAAGCGGTAACGCAAACGCGGCCTCGGCAATCGATTCTCTCAAACAGCCCGGGTCCGGCATCGATCCGCAGTAACGGATTCCGCGGGTTACGAGAACGAATTTGGCGTTTCCCCGTCGTGCAGCTATGGAGAACGCAGGGGGATCTGCAATGTTAAAGCTGACGATCATCTTTCTCGCGGGTGCGCTCACCTTTGCGTGCCTGCCGGCGGTCGCCGCGGAACTTCCCGACTACGGTTCGAAGAATTTCAGCCCGTCGGACGACACGCCGAGTTATTTCGCCAACGAGACCGCTCCAGTGTCCGCCAGGACCGCGGACGCAACTCCCCGCGACTGGTCTGCCGTAGATGAGATGGCCCCAGCGCGGCCGGCATTCGAGGGCGCCCGCTGGGGCCACACCCATAGCGGACGGCGCGGCCGATACGCCATTGGCCAAGGATCCGGCCCGCATGCAGCGGCCAGATCGGCGGGCAGGGGGTACTCGACGCACGCTGCGGGCGGGGGAGGCGGCAAAGCGTTCAGGACGAGCGGGAAGCATGGCAAACCGCGCGCCAGACACGCGAGCTTTGGCGCGGCGCGTTATACGGTGAACTGACCCACCGTACGCTCTGGTCCGCGCCGGTTCTCTGCGGCGTTGGACAGGGCGGTCCGTGCCGCCATATAAGCGGCGCGATGGGGAAAGTCCGGTTTTTCAAGATGCATGGGCTCGGCAACGATTTTGTCGTGCTTGATTTTCGCCGGGGCGCGATCCCTTTCGGTGTCGAAGCCGCGCGCAGATTGGCAGATCGCCGGACCGGCATCGGATGTGATCAGGTGATCCTGCTCGAGCCGCCGCGCCATCCCGCGGCCCAGGTTCTGATGCGCATCCGCAATGCCGATGGCAGCGAGGCCGAGGCCTGCGGCAATGCCACACGGTGCGTCGCCGACCTGCTGTACCGTGAAACTCGGGACTCGCGGGTGCGGATCCAGACCGCGGCGGGTCTGCTCGAGGCGGAGGCGCTGGCCGATGGGTCAATTGCGGTCGATATGGGACCGGCGCGAACGGCTTGGCGCGAGATTCCGCTGTCGCGCGCTATGGACACCGATCGGGTCGACTTGACATGGGGTCCGCTGACGGAGGCGGTCTGCACGAACATCGGCAACCCGCACGCAACTTTTTTTGTAGATGACGTTGACACCGTCGATCTCGCCGCACTCGGGCCGCCGCTCGAACATCACCCGCTCTTTCCGGAGCGCGCAAATATCGGTATTGCGGAAATCCGCAGTCCCAGGACAATGCGGGTGCGGGTATGGGAACGCGGCGCTGGGATCACCCGAGCCTGTGGCACGGGCGCCTGCGCCGCGCTCGTAGCCGCCCACCGGCGCGGGCTCTCCGAGCGCTGCGCGATCGTCGAACTCGATGGCGGCACACTCGACATAGCTTGGCGCGAAGATGGCCATGTGATCATGACCGGGCCGGCAGCGCTGAGCTTCGAGGGCACGTTCAACTCGGATCTGCTGACGGCGGGCTGAGCGTCATGCATGAGAATGAGATCATCACCTTTGGCTGCCGGCTGAACACGTTCGAATCAGAGGTCATTCGTCGCGCCGCGGCCGCCGCCGGACTGACCGGCGCGGTCATCGTAAATACCTGCGCGGTTACTGCCGAGGCCGAGCGGCAGGCGCGCCAGGCGATCCGCCGCGCGCGGCGGCGGGACCCCGGGGCAAAAATTTTGGTAACCGGTTGTGCCGCCCATTTGTCGCCGGAACATTATGCCGCGCTGCCAGAAGTCGACCGCGTACTCGATAATCAGGCGAAGCTGCGGCCAGAGAGCTATCTGCCGGAGGAAACTGCGCCGTCCGATCCGATCGAAATCGCGCCGCATTTCGTCGACGGTTTCGAGGGCAAATGCCGCGCTTTTCTGCAGGTCCAGCAGGGCTGCGATCACCGCTGCACTTTTTGCATCATCCCCTATGCTCGAGGGGCCAGCCGCTCGGTTCCGATGGGCGTCATCGCCGATCAGGCGCGCCATCTGGTCGCGGCCGATTACCGTGAGATCGTGCTAACCGGTGTCGATCTGACCGCTTATGGGGCAGACCTGCCCGGGAAGCCCAGCCTCGGGCAGATGGTTAGACGGCTCCTTGCCGCCGTGCCTGAACTGCAGCGACTGCGCCTCTCCTCCCTCGACCCGGCGGAAATCGACATTGAACTGTGGCAGCTGCTGGCCGAAGAGGAGCGGCTGATGCCGCACCTGCATTTATCGTTGCAGGCCGGCGCCGACCTGGTTTTGAAGCGCATGAAGCGGCGCCATTCCCGCGATCAAGCGATAGCTGTTGCGCAGCGCGCCCGAGCATTGCGTCCCGAGGTAGCGCTCGGCGCCGATCTGATCGCCGGGTTTCCGACCGAGACGGAGGAAATGTTCAGCCACACCCTCGACCTGATCGGCGAATGCGGGCTCGCCTTTGTCCATGTGTTCCCCTACAGCGTGCGGGCAGGGACGCCCGCCGCCCGCATGCCGCAACTGCCCGGTGCAGTGATCAAGGAGCGTGCCGCGAGGCTGCGGGCAGCAGGGGAGGCCGCTCTCGCCGCAGAACTGTCCGCGCGGGTCGGCAGTGAAGCCGATGTCCTGATCGAGCGCCCCGGCATGGGCCGCGCCCCGTTCTATGCTGCGGTGAGCTTCACGGCCCCCGACGCCGTCGGGTTGGTCCGGCGCATGCGCCTTATCGGGGCCAGCGGACGCAACCTTATCGGAGCAGCCGTTCGATGAGGTTCTGGAGACGTCCTACTCCCGGACCGGTTCCAGGACCCGATCCGGCAGCCGATGCCGTCGTGGAAGACACGGAAAACGGTCAGCCGGAGGAGGAGACGGCAGTCGCAGAACTGCAACCGGCGCCTTCACCCGAACCCGACGCGACCGAGAAGAATTCCGCTGCCGAGGCTCCGTCGAGCGATGCGGTCCAGGAGGAGCGCGGGCCTTGGAGCGGCGGTTTCTGGCGGCGCGGCGTGCCGGCGGCGCAGCCGGAACAAGCCGAACCCGCAGAGCCCTCCGAGCCCGGGCCGATTGAGGCCGCGCCCGCCGTCGTTCCCCCTGACAAGACCGAAGCTCAGGAGCGTCGCGGCTGGTTCGCCCGAACTCAAGGCGGGGATGGCGCGCAGCTCGGAGCGGCTGAATGCGGGCATCAATACGATTTTCACCCGGCGCCGGCTCGACGATGCCGCGCTGCTCGAGCTCGAGGAGCTCTTGATTGCCAGCGATATGGGTATCGGCATCGCTGCCGAAGTGACCGAGGAGCTGCGGCGAAGCCGCTTCAACCAGGAGGTCTCACCCGAGGAGGTCCGCGGCGCGCTTGCCGAGCAGGTGATCCGGCTCGTCGAGCCGGTAATGAAACCGCTCCGGCTCGACCTGGGCCGCAAGCCGTTTGTCATTCTTGTCGTCGGCGTCAACGGCAGCGGCAAGACGACGACGATCGCCAAGCTCGCAAAGCAATATCGGGACGCTGGACACGACGTGCTGCTCGCGGCCGGCGATACATTCCGCGCGGCCGGTGTCGAGCAATTGCAGATTTGGGGCGAGCGCACCGGCTGCCGGGTCATCACCCGGCCGTCCGGGTCCGACGCGGCGGGGCTCGCCTTTGAGGCCTTCGAACGAGCGCGCGCCGAGGGCAGCGACATTCTGCTGATCGACACGGCGGGGCGGCTGCACAACAAGGCCAATCTGATGTCGGAGCTGCAGAAAATCGTCCGCGTCCTCAAGAAGGTCGATCCGCAAGCGCCGCATTCGGTGCTCCTCGTGCTCGATGCGACAACCGGCCAGAACGCGCATGCGCAGGCGGAAATCTTTCGGGAGATGGTCGGCGTCACCGGCATCGTCATGACCAAACTCGACGGCACCGCGCGCGGCGGTGTGCTGGTGTCGTTGGCCGAAAAATACGGGATTCCGATCCACGCCATCGGGGTTGGCGAGACCGCCGACGATTTGCGCCCGTTCGAGGCCCGGGCTTATGCCCGCAGCCTGGTCGGGCTCGATCTCTGAGGCTCAATTCCTGCTCTGGTCAATTGAGGGCGGCCAGCATGTCGGCACTGACCAATGTCACGCCGCCCTCGCTGCGGTAGAACCGCTGCGCGTCCAGCTCCGCGTCTTCGCCGATCACCAATCCCTCCTTGATCCGGCAGCCGCGGTCGATGACCACCTTGTTGAGCCGCGCATGGCGCCCGACGAGCACATCGGGGAGCAGCACCGCCTCGCAGGTCTGGACGTATGAGTTGACGCGGCAATTCGAAAACAACAATGAGCGGCGCACCGTAGCGCCGGAAATGATGCAGCCGCCGGAAACCATCGAGTCGACCGCCATGCCGCGCCGATCATCGTCGTCGAAGATAAATTTCGCCGGCGGCAACTGCTGCTGATAGGTCCATATCGGCCAGTTCGCGTCGTAGATGTCGAGCGACGGGGTCGGCGTGACGAGATCGAGGTTCGCCGCCCAATACGCGTCGATCGTGCCAACATCGCGCCAATAAGCCTCGGCTTCCGGGGTCGTCTTGACGCAACTCTCCTCGAATGAATGGGCCACCGCGAGGCCGCGGCTGACCAGGTGGGGAATCACGTCTTTGCCGAAATCGTGGCTCGATCCCCGGTGCCGGTGATCGCGTTCGAGCTCGGCATAGAGGAACTCGGCGGAGAAGACGTAGACGCCCATGCTGGCGAGCGCGCGGCCGGGTTTGCCGGCCATTGCCGGCGATTTTTTAGGCTTTTCCAGGAAGTCGGTGATCGCCATCGAATTATCGACTGCCATAATGCCGAAATCGGATGCCTGCTCGATCGGTACCTCGACGCAGGCGACCGTGCAATCGGCGCCCTTGTCGATGTGATCGGCGAGCATGTTCGAGTAATCCATCTTGTAAATGTGGTCTCCCGCTAAAACGATAAAGTATTCCGGCCCGGCAGCACGAAAAATGTCGAAGTTTTGATAAACGGCATCCGCGGTCCCACGGTACCACGTTGCTTCATCCAAGCGTTGCTGCGCCGGCAGAAGGTCGAGGAACTCGTTCATTTCCGGGCGCAGAAAAGACCAACCCATCTGCAGGTGGCGCAACAGGCTATGCGCCTTGTATTGGCTCAAGATAGCGATCCGCCGGACCCCCGAATTGAGGCAATTCGACAAGGCGAAATCGATGATCCGGAACTTGCCGCCAAAAAAAACGGCGGGCTTGGCGCGCCGGTCCGTCAACTGCTTGAGCCTACTGCCACGACCGCCGGCGAGCACCAAGGCGATTGACCGCTGCGCCAGTCTTTGTTGGATGCGAGCGCTCGACAGCATTTCCGCGACCCTTCTCCGGCGGTGGGATTACGCAACCAAGTGACGGTGCGCGAGCCGACTGTCGGCGTCAATGTCAACCGCGAATAATAAAAGGCGGCTGGATCAGCGGGCGAATTCGCTGAGCGCCTGCAACTCGGCCTGGAGAACATCTTGCTGGCGTTCGAGGCGGCGGAGCTCGATGAGGAGATTGTCGCGTTCGGCGCCGGCAGCGCGGGCGACTTGCTCGCGCAAGCTCGGCAGGTTGCCCTGAAAGGTCTGCAGCTCCGCCTCGATTGCGCCGCGATCGATCTCGTCCGGTGACTTCGCTTCATCCGCAAGCACGGTGCAGCGCTCCGGCGTCACCTCGGCAATGCCGCTGACGACGAAGATACGCCGGGCGATGGTTTGCCCCTCGTAAACATCGATCGTTCCGGGACGGATCGAGGAAATCAGCGGAGCATGGCCGGGCAGGACGCCAAAATTGCCCTCGGTGCCGGGAACCACGACCATCTCGACCATTTCCGAGAGCAACAGGCGCTCCGGCGTAACCAGCTCGAACTGCACGCGCTCGGCCATTGACGCAACCAGCCCGGCTCAGGCCGCCTCGGCCGCCATCTTACGCGCCTTGGCAATTGCTTCGTCGATCGTGCCGACCATGTAGAAAGCGCTTTCCGGCATGTCGTCGTGCTCGCCGGCGACAATGCCTTTGAACCCTTTGATCGTGTCTTCGAGGCTGACAAGGACACCAGGGGTGCCGGTGAACACTTCGGCGACATGAAAGGGCTGGGAAAGGAAACGCTGGATCTTGCGGGCCCGGGCAACGGTCAGCCGGTCTTCTTCGGAGAGCTCGTCCATCCCGAGGATTGCAATGATGTCCTGCAGCGACTTGTAGGTTTGCAGCACCCGCTGGACATCGCGCGCCACCTGATAATGGTCGTCGCCGATAACCCGCGGGTCGAGAAGCCGGGAGGTCGAATCCAGCGGATCGACCGCCGGATAGATGCCAAGCTCGGCGATCTGCCGCGACAGCACGGTGGTTGCGTCCAGGTGTGCGAAAGTGGTCGCCGGCGCCGGGTCGGTCAGATCGTCCGCTGGTACGTAGACGGCCTGAACCGAAGTGATCGAGCCCTTCTTCGTGCTGGTGATGCGCTCTTCGAGGGTCCCCAAATCGGTCGCCAGAGTGGGTTGGTAACCGACCGCGGAAGGAATGCGGCCGAGCAGCGCGGACACCTCGGAGCCCGCTTGTGTGAAACGGAAGATGTTGTCGACAAAGAACAGCACGTCTTGGCCTTCCTCGTCGCGGAAATATTCGGCGAGAGTAAGCCCGGAGAGGCCGACGCGAGCACGCGCGCCCGGCGGCTCGTTCATTTGGCCATAGACGAGCGCCGCCTTGGAGCCGGGCCCGTCGATGTTGATGACGCCCGATTCCATCATCTCGTGATAGAGGTCGTTGCCCTCGCGGGTGCGCTCGCCAACGCCGGCGAACACCGAGTAGCCGCCATGCGCCTTGGCCATATTGTTGATCAATTCCATGATGATTACGGTCTTGCCGACCCCGGCGCCGCCGAACAGGCCGATCTTGCCGCCTCTCGCGTAAGGCGTCAGCAGATCGACCACTTTGATGCCTGTGACCAGGATCTCGGCTTCGGTCGATTGGTCGACAAATTCCGGCGCCGGCTTGTGGATTGGCGAGCGCTGCTTCGTGACGACCGGGCCGCGCTCGTCGACTGGCTCGCCGATAACGTTGAGAATGCGGCCAAGCGTCTCCGGACCGACCGGCATCATGATCGGTTCGCCGGTATCGACTACCTCGGCGCCCCGCACCAAGCCGTCGGTTGTGTCCATCGCGATCGTGCGAACAACGTTTTCGCCGAGCTGCTGCGCCACTTCGAGCACCAATGTCCGGGCGCTGTCCTTGATCTCAAGTGCGCTCAAGATTGCCGGAAGCTCGCCATCGAAATGCACATCGACGACGGCGCCGATTACCTGGGTAACGGTGCCGATAGAATTCCTTGCCATGCGTTAGAACATCCCTCCCCGTGGCCGGACTTGTTCCGGCCACCCACGTCTGCGTCGCCGTCCTGGCGCGCCGCAAGAAGGCGTGGATGGCCGGGCCAAGCCCGGCCAAAGGGGTTTGGAGTTAGGTCGAATACGTTGACAGCTCACAGCGCCTCGGCTCCGGAGATGATCTCGATCAGCTCCTTCGTAATCACGGCCTGGCGCGTGCGGTTGTAGTTGAGTGTGAGCCGGTTGATCATGTCGCCGGCGTTGCGGGTGGCGTTGTCCATCGCGGTCATGCGCGCCCCTTGCTCGCTCGCGGCATTCTCGAGCAGCGCCGTAAAAATCTGGACCGCCAAGTTTTTTGGCAGCAGTTCAGCCAGAATTTCTTCCTCCGACGGCTCGAACTCGTAAACCGCACTGGCGCGCACGCCGACTTCCGGCTCGGGGTCGGTTTGCTCCGCGGCTCCAGCTGCAAAGGGGATCAGCTGCTGAGCCGTGATGATTTGAGTTATGGCAGAGCGGAAACGGTTGTAGATGATTGTGCAGACATCGAACCCGCCAGCCTGATAGAGCAACAGGACGCGCTCGGCAATGTCGCGGGCCTCGTCGAAGGAAAGGCGGCGCCGGCCGACGTCGGTCAAGCTGTCGCGGATCAGGCTGCCGTAGTCTCGGCGCAGCCCATCGCGGCCCCTGCGGCCGATGATCAACAGCATGACCTTCTTGCCGGCTGCCTCGATCTCGCGAATTCGGCGCCGTGCCTCGCGCAGGATCGAGGCGTTGAAGCCGCCGGCGAGACCGCGATCCGAAGTTGCGACAATGATCAGATGCGTCGCCTCCTTGCCGGTGCCGACGAGCAGCGGCGGCGAACCGGGCACACCCGCCATGCGGCCGGCGAGCGAGCCCAGCACGCGCTCCATGCGCTGCGCATAGGGGCGGGCAGCTTCGGCCTGCTCCTGCGCACGACGCAGCCGCGAGGCGGCAACCATCTTCATCGCCGCGGTGATCTTCTGGGTCGACCTGACGCTGCGGATCCGCAGCCGCAGATCCTTTAGGCTAGGCATCGCGGTGGGCTGACCTCGGGATCAGGTGAAGGTCTTGACGAACGAGTCGAGGTATTCGCTCAACCCCTTCTCGATCGCAGGCGAGATCTCCTGCTCGCTTCGGATCGACACGAGCAGCTCGGGGTGCGTGGAACGCAATTCGCGCAACATCGAGGTTTCGAACCGGACGACATCCGGCACTGCAATCGTGTCGAGGTAGCCGCGGGTGCCGGCAAAGATCGACACGACCTGCTCCTCGACCGGAACCGGGGAGAATTGCGGCTGCTTCAGCATTTCGGTCAATCGGCTGCCGCGCGACAGCAGGCGCTGCGTCGATGCATCGAGATCGGAAGCGAATTGCGAGAAGGCGGCCATCTCGCGGTACTGCGCCAGCTCGAGCTTGATGCGCCCGGCGACCTGCTTCATCGCCTTGATCTGCGCCGCCGAACCGACGCGGCTGACCGAAAGCCCGACATTGATCGCCGGACGAACGCCTTGATAGAACAGCTCGGTTTCGAGAAAGATCTGGCCGTCGGTGATCGAGATCACATTCGTCGGGATATAGGCCGACACGTCGCCGGCCTGGGTCTCGACAATCGGCAGCGCCGTCAGCGAGCCGGCGCCGTGGTCCTCGTTCATTTTCGCGGCACGTTCGAGCAACCGCGAGTGCAAGTAGAAGACATCGCCGGGATAGGCCTCGCGTCCCGGCGGCCGGCGCAACAGCAATGACATCTGGCGATAGGCTACCGCCTGCTTTGACAAATCATCGTAGATGATCAGCGCATGCATGCCGTTGTCGCGAAAAAATTCGCCCATCGCACATCCGGCATAGGGGGCGATGTACTGGAGGGGCGCCGGCTCGGAGGCGGTCGCCGCCACGACGATCGAGTATTCGAGAGCGCCGTAATCCTGCAACGTCTTGACGATCTGGGCGACCGTCGAGCGTTTCTGGCCGACCGCGACGTAAATGCAATAGAGCTTGACCTTTTCGTCGGTGCCGCTGTTGATCTGCTTTTGGTTGAGGACGGCGTCGATCGCGACGGCGGTCTTGCCGGTCTGACGATCGCCGATGATCAGCTCGCGCTGCCCGCGCCCGATCGGCACTAGAGAGTCGATGGCCTTGAGCCCGGTCTGCACCGGCTCGTGCACCGATTGGCGCGGCACGATGCCCGGCGCCTTGACGTCGACGCGCGCCCGGGTGACGCCGGTCAGCGGGCCCTTGCCGTCGATCGGCTCGCCGAGCGCATCGACCACGCGACCGAGGAGGCCGCGCCCGACCGGCACATCGACGATGGCGTTGGTGCGTTTGACGGTGTCGCCTTCGCTGATGTGGGTGTCCTCGCCAAACACGACGACGCCGACATTGTCGCTCTCGAGGTTGAGGGCCAAGCCCTTCTCACCGTTCGGGAACTCGACCATCTCGCCGGCCTGAACCTTGTCGAGACCGTAGACGCGGGCGATGCCGTCGCCGATCGACAATACCTGACCGACTTCCGCAACATCCGCCTCATTGCCGAAATTGGCGATCTGCTGCTTGAGGATCGCCGAAATCTCTGCGGCGCGAATTTCCATAAGAACCCCTTCAGGCAATACTCTTCATCGCCAGCTGCATCCGCTGCAGCTTGCTCTTAATCGATCCGTCGACCATGCGCGAGCCGAGTTTGACGACGAGCCCGCCGATCAGCCCCGGGTCGACTTGGACATCGATCGATATTCGGCTGCTGACACTGCGGCGCAGCTGATCATTCAGCGCGGCGAGCTGAGCGTCGCTCAGCGGCTGCGCTGAGGTGACCTCGGCTGTAACCTCGCCGCGGCGCGCCGCGAGTTCTGCAAGAAATGCCTCGATCATGGCCGGCCCCGCAAATAAACGCCGATTACGCGCGACGACCGCTAGAAAATCCCTGACCAGAGGAGAAAGACCCGCGGCCTCGGCGACGGCCTCGATCCCTTTGGATTGCTCGTCGCGCGACAGAATTGGACTGCGGATCAGCCGCAGCAGATCCGGGCTCCCCTGCACCATCGCCCGGAGCTGCCGAAGATCCGAGGCCACCTCGTCGAGGATGCGCCGTTCGTCGGCGAGGTCGAACAACGCGGCCGCGTAACGCGCAGCCAAGCCGGAAACGCCTGCGGTCTCGGAAGCCAATGGAAATGCGTCCTCATCGGCCGCTCAGGCAAACGCCCCGCAGCAGCCCTTCTTCGTCGTCATCGGATCGCGGCAGGCAACATGCGCCTGCGCAAAAACGCCCCGCCAAACCGGCGCGTTCCTAACATACATCGGGAGTGCGCGCAACCATGGGTACCGGGACAGAATGCCTCGATTTGCCGGCGCTCAGAGCCCCGGGGTCAGAGCTGGGGAGGCGCGCCGCCGGGCGGCTGCCGCGCAACGGCTGCGAGCTGGTCGAGAAACTGCGTGATGTTGTCCTAAATCGCTCGGATGACCTGAGTTCGGTTCTGAGTCGCGACCGCCGGGTCGTCGAGGCTCGTCACCCCGGTAGCAAGACCGCTCAAACCTGCATTGCTCATGATGTCGGTGCTGAAGACCGGGTTGCCGGGGGGAACATCGAACAGCTGGTAGCGGGCAAACACCGACAAAATGTTGCCCGAGAGTGAGAATTCTAGGACCTTGACGACGAGCGACACCCGCCGCGCCGCGGCCGGTTGAAAGATGCCTTGTCTCCTGACCGCATCTTCCAGGGCAGCTTGCCACAGCGGCAAAAGTGGGGTCAGGCTGCGCGGCAGCGGGTAGACCGTGCGGTCACGGCTCGCCGGCTCGACGGTGACCGCCGCCAGCCGGGCATCGGTGCTGGCTGGAGCCGGCGTCACGCTGGCGAGGGTGAAACCGGTGTCCGGAGCAGGCGAGCAGGAAATGGTGAGCGCCACGAGCAGGCCGCCGATACCGTAATGCATTCGGCTCACAGGACCTCCTTCCGACGCAGCCCGGCGATTTCCTCGTTCGAATAGCCGAGTTCGTGCAACACCGCATCGGTGTCGGCGCCAAGGTCGGGGGCGGGTCGGCGGATACGGTATGGTGCTTCGGTTGCGATTGAACCCGGCGAAATACCAGCTAAGCCCGTCGCGGATCACACCCTGCCGACGCACCGGGTCGCCCTCGCCGGGCGTTTCGATCTTGATCACCTCGGCGCACATGTCGCCAAGCAGCATCGAGCAGAACGGCCCGCCGAGGATGCGGGTCAGATCGACTACGCGCAATCCCGTTATTGACACATCCGGTCTCCTTCTTCCGGCAAACCCGGATCTTATGATATCGGGGCCGGATGAGAGAACTCGCGCTCGACGACATCGAGGCGCTGGCGATAGGCGCCTGGATCCTCGGCACCGGCGGGGGCGGAAGCCCTTATCTCGGGCTCCTCAACATGCGCCGGCTCTATGGCGCGGGGCACCGGGTGTCGGTGCTCTCGCCACTCGACCTCGCCGATGAGGATTGGGTGGCCGTCGTCTCTAACATGGGCGCGCCGCTGGTCGGCCAGGAGCGGCTCGCCGACAGCCGCAACATCGCGAGAGCCGTCGAGATCCAACAGGATCTGCTCGGCGCGAAGTTCCGCGCCGTAATGGCGCTCGAGATCGGCGGCGGCAACGGCATTCAGCCGCTGATGGCGGCGGCCCATCTCGGGCTTCCGGTGGTCGACGCCGACACAATGGGCCGCGCCTATCCCGAAGCGCAGATGACGAGCGTCGCTGTCGGCGGTCTGCGCCCCAATCCGTGTGTGCTGTACGATCCGCGCGGCATCGAGGCGGTAGTGAGGAAGGTGCCGAGCTGGAAGTGGATGGAGCGGGTCAGCCGCAAGATCTGCGTCGAATTAGGCTCGATTGCCTCGACTTGCAAGGCGCCACGCACCGGGCGAGAGATCAAGGATTGGGGCATCCATTTCACGCTAGCGAAAGCGATCGCGATCGGCCGGCGGGTGCGCGAGGCGCAGCGGCGGCACGAAGACCCGGTCGCCGCGATCCTGGACGAAGCCGATGGCAAGCTTCTGTTCCGCGGCAAGGTCATCGATGTCGCCCGGCGCACGACAGAGGGATTCCTGCGCGGCCGCGCAGTGGTCGACGGTCTCGACGAGGACCGCGGGTCGCGGCTCGAAATCGCATTTCAAAACGAATGGGTTGTGGCCTGGCGCGACGGTGCGCCGCTCGCGATGTCGCCCGATCTGATCTGCGTGCTCGACACCGTCTCGGGCGAGGCCTTCGGCACCGAAACGATCGGCTACGGCCGGCGAGTTTCGGTCATTGCCCTCCCGGCCCCGCCGGTGTTCCTGACCCCCGCCGGGCTCGAGCATGTCGGGCCGCGCGCCTTCGGCTACGACCTCGAATTCTGCTCCGTATTCACTTGAACTAAGGGTAACTGTTTCAAGTGTGACCTACGTCACACAATTTAACGCTTCCCTCCGCTATTTTCGGAGCGTGGGCGGCGGATCGGCGATCAATTCGAGGAGCAGCTGGGGTCTATATCTGCGAATGTCGGTTGAAAATGCCCCGAAGACCCGTAGGATCTTGAACTCCCCGGAACACACGCACTGCTGAAATACCGGCCATGAAAATACGTTGGAAAATAGATTTGGCCATATCCGGCGCCTTTCTCGTCGGGCTCGGTATTGCCGGTGTCGGCGCCTATACGATCCTCACGAAGAACGCAGTTGAGGACAGCCTGCAAAATGCGCGGATCATGATCGAAGGAGCGTCGGCGATCCGCAGCTATACGGCCGACTACAGTTGGCCGTTGCTCGAGCCGCAGCTAAAGATCCAGTTTCTGCCGCAATCGGTTTCAGCGTTCGCAGCGCAAACCACTTTGAAATTGGTGCGGCGGAAGTTACCAGAGTACACTTATCGCGAGCCGACGCTCAACCCGACTAACGTCAACGACCGGGCCGTGGATTGGGAAGCCGATATCGTCAACGGTTTTCGCGACGATCCCAGCAGGTCGGAAACAGTGACGATCCGCGACACCCCGGGAGGGCAGTTTCTGACGCTCGCCCATCCGCTGAAAGTTGGCAACCAAGTTTGCCTCAGCTGCCACAGCACGCCCGAGAATGCCCCCGCGACGATGGTCGCCCTCTACGGCTCGCAAAACGGATTCGGCTGGAAACTGGGTGAAATTGTCGGAGCGCAGGTCGTCTCGATCCCGCTCGGCGTGCCGCTAGCCCGCGCCTATCATGCGCTGTTCTGGTTCATGCTGGCCTTGGCCGGAACTTTCATCGTGACAATCGTCATCGTCGATACCTTGTTGCGCGTGCTCGTGACGCGACCGGTTGCCGAAATTTCCGAGATGGCGGACAGGGTCAGCATGGGACAGCTTGACACCCCGGAATATGTCCACCACAGCAGGGACGAAATCGGTTCGCTGTCCGCCTCGTTCAACCGGATGAGGCGCAGCCTGCAGAACGCGATGACCATGCTGGAGGAGCAGACCTGACTTAGTCGGACGGCCCCGGGGCAATGACGATTTCCCTTTGATTGCCTGCTGGGTGCGGCCATTCATGCAGAAGAAATGAACACTGTCCGGTCGATAGGCCGCTATCGCATCGAAGCATTGCTCGGCACGGGGGCGATGGGTGAAGTCTATCGCGCCCATGACCCGGCAATCGATCGCCTGGTCGCAATCAAGGTCGTTCGTCCCGAACTGGTCGCTGGCAGCGGAGGCGAACAACTGCTGGAGCGCTTCCGGCGGGAAGCGAGGGCCGCCGGGCGCCGGTTCCACCCGAACATCGTCGCGATCTGGGATTTCGGCGATGACAACGGCATGCCGTTTCTGGTCATGGAACTGGTGGAGGGCCAAAGCCTCGATCAACTCATCAAATCGTCGGGCCCGCTCGCGCAAGTTCGCAGCGTCGCGATCATAACCCAGGTGCTGAGCGCTCTCGGGTTCGCCCACGCAAACGGGATCGTCCACCGCGACATCAAGCCATCCAACATCATGGTTTTGCCGGCCGACCAAGTTAAGGTCGCCGATTTCGGCATCGCCCGTCTCGACGTCTCCGAATTCACCATCGTCGGCGATTTACTGGGAACGCCCGCCTACATGGCGCCCGAGCAGCTGTCGGGAGGTCCCATCGATCACCGCACGGACCTGTTCGCCACGGGGGTCATCCTGTTTGAAATGCTGACCGGGGTGAAGCCGTTCCGGGGCAAGAGCATTACCGAGATCATGTCCTTTATGGAAACGCGGGGACCCGAGGATATTCGGGCGTTGAACCCGGCAATCCCCGAGGCAATGAAGCAGGTCATGGCCAAGTCGGTCGCCTTCGAGCCGGCGCAGCGCTACGCCGACGCTGCGGCATTCTCGAGGGCCGTTGCCGACGCGATGGCTGGCCTGCCGGGGGAGCCGCAACTCACCACCAGTGCGGCGCAAACCACCCCGGGCGAGGTGTCTTTCACCGCTGAGTTACTGCGAGAGACCGAGCGCGATCTGGCGACTTTCATCGGCCCGATGGCGTCGATCGCCTTGAAGCGGGCTGTCAGAAACGCGAGCGATCTGCTGGCATTATATGAGTTGCTCGGTAGGCAAGTGGCCGACCCGAAAGACCGCGCCGAATTCCTGGCGAGAGGGCGTCAGCGCGCCGCTGCGGGGCTCGGCCGGCCGCGCCCGCCGCCTAAACCGGCGCAGACCATCGAGCGATTGTCCGTTCCTCCCGCCAAAGGGCCGAACCCAGCAAGCATCGTCGCGATCGAATCCGACCTTACTCGCTACATAGGCCCGATTGCCCGAATTCTCGTGAAGCGAGAACTGGGGAAATTCGAAGTCTCTCGCCAAATTGTGCCTGGTATTGGCCACCCATATCCCCGATGAAAGGGAGCGCAGGGCGTTCCTCAATGCGCACGGAGCAGAGTGATTCCCGGCGAGTTGGGACGCAAGAATGAACGGGCGTGACGTCGTGCGCTGCGCGATTTTCTCACTGGCCGTCGTGACGCTGCCGATGCAGCTGTGGTCTGCGGGCTCGTGCGCCGCCGAGGTGGCCGGCAAGGCCGAAGACCTCGAGGTCAATCCCTCGCTGGTCCGCGAAATTCAATTCATGCTGCTCCGTCTCGGCATGGAACCGGGGCCGATAGATGGGGTAATAGGCCCGCAGACGACCAGAGCCTGGCACAAATTTCAGCAGGATACCGGTCTGCCACCAGCCGATCTGGTGAATGGCGGCAAAATCCCGGCGGCGGCTTTGACGCGCCTGCGCGGTGAAGCGTCACGAGTCATCTTCGAGGGCGAGAAAAAGCCGGAAGCAACTCCAACAACCCCGATTCCCCCAGCGGCTGCAGTCGCGCCGGTACAGCCGGCTGCCCCGGGCTCGAATCGCTTCGCCGCGTGCCCCTTCCATGTCGAAGATTTCCGGATTGGAACCACCCAATACACTCCCGAAAAATATCTGCAGGAAGGGTTTGACGGCTCCACCGCGCGCGCGGTTTCGATGCTGAAAGACCGCCTCAGCGAGGCGCGGCAGATTGCCGGCAATATCGGCGGGTCTGCGCTGACCGAAGTGCAACGGCAGGCTCGCGTTCTGGATTACTTCACCTGCCGATTGAAGGTCGAGCAAGAGTCCCAAAAGTGAAAGCTTGACGGAGATGCCCTGTCGTTCCGCGGCACGGACCCATGTGGGGACGGTGCGCCGGCGAAATGAGGACGCCGTGCTCGAACGCCCCGAGATCGGTTTGTGGGCGGTTGCAGATGGTGCCGGAGGACACGAGCGCGGCGACTACGCGAGCAGCCGCATCATCGCGGCGTTGCGCGAAGTGGACGCGGTGCTGTCTGGTCTCTCGTTGGTGGAGCAGGTGAAGGGACGGCTTGCGGGAGCCAACCGGGAGGTGCGGGCGAAGGCGGCGACGATTGGCTCGAATGCGTTGATCGGCAGCACGGTGGCGGTGCTGCTGATCTTCGATGGGCGAAGCTGCTGCCTGTGGGCCGGGGACAGCCGTTTGTATCGAATGCGCGCCGGCCAGCTGCGCCAGCTGAGCCGCGACCAAAGCCATGTTCAGGATCTGGTGGACCGCGGCGAGATTTTGCCGGAAGCGGCGGCCGGCCATCCGATGGCAAACGTCGTGACAAATCTGATCGGGGCTTTTGACCCGCTGGTCCTCGAAGAGAGGCGCGACCGGCTCGAACCAGGGGACATTCTGCTGCTGTGTTCGGACGGGCTCAGCAGCGCCCTTGAGGACACCGAAATAGCCGGCATATTGACCGGGTGCCCGGTCGAAGTGGCAGCCGATCGACTGATCGAGCGAGCGCTCGATCAGGGGGCGCGGGACAACGTCAGTGCCGTAGTGGTCGAGTATGCGAGCTGAATTTGCCGGCCTTCAGATCGGTGCAGTGCTCTTGAGGCCTCTAAGTCGGTAGGCGCTCAGATTGCCTTCGTGCTTGGTCTCGATCGTGGTCGGCTCGGCGTCGATGTGCCGCCACAGATGCTGATGCAGTGCCGGGCTGACCAAGATCTCGCCCCCTACGGCGCCGGCACAATAGCGCGCCGTCCAATTGGCGGCTTCACCGATGATCGTCAGCTCCATCCGGTCATTCGAGCCGATGAACCCGTGCAGCACCTCGCCACTGTGAACTCCGATCCCGATCGTGCACGTCCTCTGCCCGCGCCGCCGGCGGTTGTCGCTGACTTCGGTCATTGCCGACTGCATCGCCAGGGCCGCGCGCACCGCCTTTTCGTGTCGTAACGGGTCCGGCTCAGGACTGCCGAAGACCGCCAGGATGCCGTCTCCGGTGATCCTGTCGACAGTCCCGTCGTGCTTGAAGATGGCCTCGACCAAAGCAGACATATAATCGTTGAGCAAGTCCATGACGTCGTCGGTATCCATCCCCGAGGTCAGCAGCGTGAAGCCGCGGATATCCGACGCGAGGAGGACCACCTCCGACCTCTCGCCGCCGAGACGCAGACGCCCGTGAGCCGCTCGCGCCAACAGCGCGTCCCGGATCTTCGGTGAAAAATTGGTAAGCAGCCGGCCGAGCAGCGCGGCGTGATGGCGGAGCTCGGCCTGGAGCTGGTTCTGCATGGCCGCCATCGCGGCGTAATGCGCCACGGCGAGCATCAGGCGCAAATCGTCGGCAGTGAAAATCGTCCCGCCGTCGCTGTTGTCGACGCACGCCACGCCCAGGACCCGGCCTTTCCAGATCAGCGGCACATACATGCCGGCCTTGATCCGGTTCAAAAACTGGCTTTGGCTCGGATCCAAACCTTCGCGCCAGATAAATCCTTGGCGCCGCGACATTGTCCTTGACGCCAGGGTCATGCTGACCGAAGGCTGGCCCGCAGGAACATGTGCCTTGAGCAGCAGTTCCCCGCTCTTGTGGTCCTCGAGCAATAGGGCGCCGCGGGTCGCCGCCGGGATAATCGCCACCAGCCGCTCGATGATCGTTTGGAACAGCGCGTCGAGCTCGGTTTGTTCGCCGAACTCCAGCGGCAATTCATAGAGCAGGGCCAGTGCTTGCGCCCGATCCGGATCGATCGGCTTACCCGGCTCGAAAACGGGCGCCGCGGCATCGATCATTTCGGCGATGTCGAGGCGGGTATCATGCGTATCGACTAAGGTCCGGTCGTCCGAGGCCCAGCTGGGCTCGGGGTGAGATTCCCGGGTCGGGATATCGACCGTTAATGCAGTATCGCTGATCTGAATCCGCTGGCCGGGTTCAAGCCGAACTTTGCCTATTCCCTTGATCGGCTGCCCATCGACTTCCGTACCATTGGCACTGCCGAGATCTTCGATCCAGTAATGGCCCTCGGCAACCGAAATCCGCGCGTGGGGCCGCGAAACGCGCAGATCCGGCGTCAAATCGATATCGACCTGCACACCATGGCGCGGCCGACCGACGGTTACCGACTCGGCCGACTTGTCGAAGATCTTCTCGTTGCCCCGGTAGAGGTAGTGTATCCGCACGTCGCCCACGCCAGCATGACCGAGGTAGCACTATCACAACAAGCCATGTATCGCAGCCGCGCTGTCGCAGAGGGAGCCGGGCGGGGCGGCTTAGGCGCTACAGGATGTTGAAAGCAGAGGGTGTGACGGCCGCAACTGATGCCGGCTAACGGAGCACCTGCAACCAAAACTAGATATCCCGCTGCAGATCTGCGGCAGATACGCTTAACTGGCGAATTATAGAATTCCCTCCGCAGCGGGGGGAAGCAGCTTGGTCGTAACTCAGTTGCGAGTCACTAGCTGCCGCAGGTGCAGCCGATCATCCCCATTTCCGGGCGGGAACCGTTCGACGATTCCGACTGGACTTGCTATGTCGAGCCGTCAACCGCGTCCGCCGTCGATCGCGATTTGCCGTTACCGCCAGTGGCAGCGTGGCCATTGAGTTGACCCATGGCTGTATTGCCGATGGCCCATCGGCCCGCTGCGTTCCGAAGCACTTGGCCGGCTGCTTCCATCCGCTGTAGCGCTGTTTCCGTTCCGTCGGGATTGTAATCAATGGCTTTGGCGATCTGGGTTGCGGTCATTGCCTGGCCGGAAAACGACAATTCGCGCACGATCAGTTGAGGTATATGCCGACGCACGCGTCGCCCGCCAGGCTCCTTGGGATCGGATGCGGCATCGCCGGCAGAAATTGCCGTGCCGAGCATCTCGATTGCCGCCTTGAACCCTTCCTGCCGGGCTTTGATCAGCTTGGCTTCATCGGCCTTTTGTTCGCTGAGCGCGAGCGCCGCCCGCCGATCAGCCTCCAACCTGTCCAGATACGCAAGAGCCTTTTCAATTGGTGTCATATCAAAACTCACCCGTGTTTTGACGAGTAATCCTCTTATTTGGAGATTGGCCGGTAAACGACTCGTCTAATTAAAGGTTTCCGACTGCGGCCCCGTGTCGCGGCTAAGCCAAACCCTTGTCGGTTGCATGCGAAATATCTGCGCCTTCCAGGGACGTTCACGCCCTTCAGCTCGATTTAAATACCCTGTATTGGTCACTTTTTTGAAGGAATGGTTAATTTTTGCGGGTGCCCGCTGGGATCTCCTAACGGTCGAAGGTGAGGTCCGCTGCCTAAAGCCCAAGATAGAACTTGCGGACCAGCTCGTTGTTGTTGAGCTCGTCGGCGGAGACGCCTTCGAAGGCGATCTTGCCGTGCACGATCACGTAGCCGCGGTCGGCGATGCGGACCGCCTGGTTGAAGTTCTGCTCGGCCATCAGCACGGTCAGCTGGTGACGGTCCTTCAACTCCTTGATCTTCTCGATCGTGCGCTTGACGAGGACCGGGGCGAGGCCGACCGACGGCTCGTCGATCAATAGGATCTTGGGCGCCGACATCAGCGCACGCGCCAAGGCCAGCATCTGCTGCTCGCCGCCGCTGAGGCTGCCCGCCAGTTGGCGCCGCCGCTCTCGGAGCACCGGGAAGGTCTCGTAGGAGGAGTCGAGATTGTGCGCGATCGCCGTGCGGGCGAGCGGGCGGAAGGCGCCCAACAGGAGGTTTTCCTCGACGTTCAGCTTCGGAAAGAGGCGCCGCCCTTCCGGCACCAGGCTGATCCCGAGATCGACGATGGCCTCGGTCGAGCGGCCGACCAAATCGTGCCGCTCGCCGTCGATCTCGGCGATGATCGTCCCGGCAGTTGGCGGCACGATCCCCATTACGCATTTCATCAGGGTGCTCTTGCCGTTGCCGTTCGTGCCGAGCAGCACGACCGTCTGGCCGGGTTCGACCGACAACGACACGTCCTCGAGCACCCGCACCGCGCCGTAGCCGGCGTCTAGGCCGGTTACGGAAAGGCTACTCGCCAAGATAGGCCCTCTCGACCTCGGGGTTGCGGATCGCTTCCTGCGGCAACCCGTCGGCGATCTTCTGCCCGGCGACCAGCACGACGAGCCGAGTCGAGAAGCTCATCACCGCCCGCATGATGTGCTCGATCAACACGATCGTGATGCCCTGCTCGTTGAGGCGGAACAGCACGAGGAGGATCTCCTCGACCTCGGAGGGCGACAGACCCGCCATCGCCTCGTCGGCAAACAGCAGCCGCGGCGCGCTGGCAACGGCGCGGGCAAGCTCGAGCTTGCGCATCTCGACCTGGGTCAAGTCGCGCGGCAGATGCAGCGTCTTGTCGGCGAGCCCGACATCGGCGAGCAGCGCGCGGCAGCGCTCGCCGATGTCGGCGCCGGAGAGATGCGCGCCGTGACGCGCATTCACCGTGTAAAGGAGCGGTATGCGCAGATTATCGACGAGGTTCAGGCTGCGGAACGGCTTGGGCAATTGAAAGCTGCGGGCGAGCCCTAATCGGATGCGCCGGTAAGTCGGCATGCCGTCGATGACGCGCCCGTCGAACACGACGCTCCCGCTGTCGTGATGCAATGTGCCGGAGAGGCAGTTGACCAGCGTGCTCTTGCCCGAGCCGTTGGGTCCGATCAAGCCGAGCCGCTCGCCGGCGGCGACGGTGAGGTTGATGCCCTCGAGCGCGACAAAACCACCAAAGCGCTTGCCGAGCCCGCGGACTTCGAGAATGGACGCGGGCATCAACGGAGCCTGGCGCGCCGGCGGCTCTGCACCAAACCGACGATGCCATTGGGCGCAATGATGACAAAGACGATCAGCAGAACGCCGACGATCAGCAGGTTGAGCGCCGAAGAGATGGTCACTGTCGCGAGCTGCTGGATCGTGCCGAGCAACACCGCGCCGATCATCGGGCCGATCCAGCTGGTCATGCCCCCGATCAATGGCATGGCGACGCTATTGACGGCATAGGAGAGGTTGAAACTCGAGGCCGGATCGAGATAGGTCACGTAATAGGGCAGGGGGGCGCCGGACATGCCCATCAGCGCGCCGCTCAGTGTCGTCGAGATCAGCTTCAGCCGCAATGTCGGCACCCCCGCCGTCTCAGCCGCCTGCTCGTCGTCGCGGATCGCGTTGAAGCCGAGGCCGAGGGTCGAGCGCTCGATGGTCCGCGCGACCGCGACCGAGATCCAGGTCAGCGCCAGCATCAGCGAATAAAGATACTGGATGTAGCTGCCGTAGAGCGGCGATTGCTGCGGCCGAATGACATAAATGCCGCGCGACCCGCCGACAAAATCCCAGTTGACGATCAGGGTCTGCGCGACGATCGCCAATGCCAGGGTGGCGATAGCGAAAAACACGCCCCTCAGCCGCAGGGTCAAATACCCCATGCCGAAACCGACAATGCCCGAGGTGAGGCCGCCAACCAGCATCATGACCGGAAGCGGCACGGAGGTGAGCTTATGGAGGACGACGGCGGTGTAGGCGCCGACGGCGAAAAACGCGCCGGTGCCGAAATTGGTATAGCCGGTGTAGCCGCCGAGAATATTCCAAGCCGTCGCCAACACGATGAACTGCAGCACCTGGTAGGCGGCGAAGAAATAATACTCGTTGCCGATCAGCCCGCGCGTCAGCAGCAGAAACGCCACGGCGACAATGAACGAGACGATCCAAAACCTGGCGGTACCCACTCTGCCCTCACCTGAAGCAGCCCCTCTCCCGCATTGCGGGAGAGGGAGGGGCCCAGCCCGCAGGGCTGGGGGGGTGAGGGTCTATTGGGATTCCAGAACGCGCCAGATCGCTACGACTACTCCATTGGAATTGCCGAGAACATCGTTGTTCCAAAATCGGAGCACTCTCCAACCCTGGCTCTCCAGCCAAGCTGTTCGGCGAAAATCGGTCCGACTGTCTGCATGCTGACTGCCGTCGATTTCGATCATGAGCTGGTGCTTGGTGCATGCGAAATCGACGATGAAACGACCAATCGGATGCTGGCGGCGAAACTTGAACTTCAACAAACGCCGATCGCGCAGAGCCGCCCACACGCGGCGCTCGGCATCGGTCGAGGCTTGCCGCAGTTGGCGGGCTTTCGAGGAGGGCATCGATGTATGGTATCGGCCATCTGTAAACGAACTGCCGGGACACCCTCACCCGTCTCGCTGCGCTCACCACCCTCTCCCGCATTGCGGGAGAGGGGCTAATTAGGCGCTTACCCCTAATCATCAGCGGCCCAAAATGCCGGCGGGGCGCACGGCGAGGGTCAGCAGCAGGAAGCCGAACGCGACGGCCGGCGCCCAGGACGGGCCGTAAAAGGTCGCGGTGATGCTTTCGACGACGCCGATCAGGATGGCGCCGGCGAGCATGCCGGGAAAGCTGGTCATGCCGCCGAGCACGCAGATCGCAAAGATCCGCCCGATATAATCACGGCCGATCGACGGCTCGACCGGCTGAATGATGATCAAGAGGGCGCCGGCGACCGAGGCGGTGGCGATCGAGATGCCGAAGGCGATCCGCTTGACGCGGCTCGGGTTTGCCGCCATCAGCTGCAGGGCCAGCCGGTCCTGCGACACCGCCAGGATGGCGCGGCCGATAAAGGTGCGCCCCAAGAAGACTTGCAGCACCGCGAGCATCGATAGCGAGACCAGGAACGGGACCAGCATGCGCAAGGGCAGGTCGACAAAGCCGAGATGCAGGCTCGGACCGATATAGCGGGCTTCGACAAACCGGTAATCGACGCCGAAGACGAGGATCAGCGCGACCTCGCCGACAAACAATAAACCGAAGAAGAAGGCGAGACCCTGGATCAACTCCTCGCCGCGCCGCTCGAACGCGTAGTAGTAGATCTGGTAGACCGCCATGCCGACGAGAAAGAATGCGGGCGCCATGACGACGCCGATCAAGATCGGGTCGACGCCGAAACTGGAATTGACGATATAGGCGACAAAGGATCCGAGCATAATGAAGGCCGGGTGGGCGATGTTGACGATGTCGAGCATGCCGAAGGAGATCGTCACCCCGACCGTGACCGCGGCATAGAACCCGCCGAGCAATAAGCCGGAGACGATCGCGTTGACCGCGAGATCGAGGGAAATCATGAGGGCGGATGGGGTAGCGGCGCTCTCGGCATCTTTATCCGAAGTCGTGCGTTTCTGCGAGGCATTAGAGCAGTATCGACGGCGCCTGTTAAGGCCCCGTGCAGACAAGCTCTCAACCGCCGGTAAGCGGCGGCGCCTTGCTGTGCGCGCTCACAAAAAACGCGGGCACGGGCCCGCGTTTTTCGAGAGTGTTCGGGCGCATCTGCGGCCTCTTGCAGGCCGCCGCACCCAAGAGCTCAATCGGGGTTAGTCTCTCGCACTGGTCAGGTCGACGTCATTCCGGCCATAGACTCCGATGCATCCGGTCAAGCAGCCGGGGATCGCATTGTTGGCCGGCAACGGGACAAATACCCAATTGTTGGAGGCGTTGGCGGCGACTGAATGCGCGCTGCCGGAGGGGTGGCCGGGCGGCGGCCCCAAGGGCGGGCTTACCAGCGGCACGTCGAAGGTCGGCACGATCTGGTCGAGGGTTTGGCTCGTTCCGTCAATCACCCCGAGCAGGCCGGCACCCTGATCCGTGCTCGAAAGGGCGCCCGAAGTCGAAGTCGCCAAGTGCGGCGAATAGGGCGTATTTTGCGAGCCGGTATACCAATGATCATCGCCGGAATTGTACCAAACTTCGTCCGACGAGCCGATACCGGAAACAAAAGCATAGATCCCATTGACGTCGATGATCACCTGCACCGGGTTGGCGCTATCCGGATCTGCACCGAACCACGGCACGCCCCCGGTGTCGTAAACCACGCTGCAGCCTGCCAGGAATGTCCCATTCCTGGGATTTAGGGAAAGACCGGCCGGCATGCAAAATGGCACCGAAAACAGGGTTTCGACGCTCGCCGTCAGCGGGTTGATGCGCGCAATTGCTCCAGTCGTGCCTGGTGCGGCGAGTGTTCCGGATGTCGAGGGGATCGATTCGTAGAACCGTTGCGTTCCCGGATCCCACGCCGGTTGTTCCGCACCGTTCGTAGCGAAGTTGTAGACGATTTTGCTTCCGAGGGTTAGCGCGCAATTGGTGCCGACCGAAATCAGGGTTGCGTATGGTGGAGTCTCCGCGTTGTTGACCACGAGCAACAGCCTGTCCTTCGGGTCAAAGGCCATCTCGTCCGCACGAGTCGTCCCGCCTGTATTAACGTCGCCGACTTGCGTCCCGCTGGGAAGCTGGAAGGAAACGACGCGGCTCGGGCCATCGCCGGCAAAGAGGCATGTTCCCGACCCGTCGGTTGCGACGCCGTTAGGCCCAGAGATGTTGTTGTTGACGGCAGTGCCGGTTGCGTTCAGTTGCACCCCCGCGAACGGCGGAGACGCGGTGATTTGCTTGACGAAGGTGCCGGTGCTGGCGTCCACGACATCAACGGCAGCGTTCGAACGGTCGCCGAGATAGTATGTTTGATTCGTCTGGTCGACAAAGCTGATATCGAAGCCGTACATCCCACCGGTAGTGTTCGTCGCCGCAACCGGGACGGGTATCGTGGAGAGCAGCCTGACGGCGGTCTCGGCTTTTGTTCCCCTATTGTCGGCCTGCGCGTTCCCGGCTACCAGCATCGATGCGGCCACCAATACAGTCGATGCGACGCATTTGTTGAGCGAGGCGCGCAAGGCGCTATGCGCTTGAAGCATTTCGTCCTCCCATTTCGCGTAGTGTTGTCGAGAGCACCGGCCGAGATAGCGGTCGGCGTGCGAAAAATTAGCCGTTGAAACGGGATAGTCAACGCTTTTTTGACGCGTTTTTGACTGATTCGCCTTTATGTAGCTTTTATGTTGCGCATTGTTTGTAAGAAAATGTAACTACAACGCACGAATAAGGTAAATGATGGTTAATGCTTGAGCGGCAGCCTCGGGTCGCGCCGCCGATGAGCGGCCGTCGCGATCGGTCGCGCGACTTTTCAAGATGCTGAGGATTGTCCCGGATGTTTGCCGGCGCGCTGCGGCAGCAAGACAAGGCATCCGAGAATAAAGGCGGCTATCACCGCCGAGGCGATTGGACGGCTCAAGGCGAGCCCGCCATCGTTTACCGGCTTATCCAAGAAGTCGCCAACCGTAGCCCCGAGCGGTCGGGTCAGGATGAACGCCGCCCAGAACAGCAGAACCCGCGACACGCCGGTCCAGTAATAGGCTGCAGCGAGCACGGCCAGCCCGGCCGCAAAGACGAGCGCCCCCCCTTCGTATCCAAGACCCGTCGTGTCGGCCATCCAATCGCCGAGAGCAGTTCCCAGCGTTTGTGAAAGGGTGATCGCCGTCCAATAGAACGCTTCCACCTTGGGTGTGTTGACGGTTTCCACCGATATGGAGCCGAGCGCCCAATACCACAGGCCGAGTGTCGCTAGGAGGCAGAGCAACAGAAGCGACGATCCGCCGGTGTAACCGATACCCAAAGAACGATCGGCAAAATCGGCCATTGTCGTACCGGCGGTCGTGGAGGCTACAATCGTTGCCCAATAGAGAAACGGATGAAATTTTCTCGCGGCAATCTGCATGCCCACCAGAACCACTAAGAGCGATAGAAAGATCGCCGTTCCGGTCAGATAGCCCCAATTCAGCGTCATCGTTACCGAGTCGCCACCGGTCTCGCCCAGTGTTGTTGCCGCGATTTTGATGATCCAGAAGGTAAGTGTAACCTCAGGAACCTTAGTAGCATAATAATCAGAACTGCGTATCATACGATGGCCTCTCAATACATCCAACGCTAGCGTTCAGACTCAAACACATGATTCACCAGCGAGGAGGTGTAGGGATACTACAGGCTAAAGGGGTTAACTCATCCGAAATGCATCTAAGCACTAGCCGCGATAGACCGGAACCTGTATTCGATTGGCGCACCCGGCCAGCGTTAGTCCAATAAGAACAGTTGGATCACACATTCATTTCGGGCTTGAGCAGGCCCGACATGGCGCAGATCGGCGCCGAGTGGCGGCGCAGGTCCTTTTAGCGCACTCACCCTCAAGAATTTAGGCTAAGCCCTCAGGCTGGGATCAGCGGCTCGCCGCGCATGTATTTGCCGCGGCAGAACAGCAATGTGGGCTTGTGGGTGTAGGCGTAACGCTCGACGTGGCCGATGAAAATGATGTGGTCGCCGCCATAATGCCGGTACTCGTTGCGGCACTCGAAATGTGCGGCCGCGCCGATGAGCACCGGCGCGCCGCATTCCGGGATCATGTGGTCGATCTCGGCGAACTTGTTGTCGTGCGTGCGGGCAAACTTGTTCGACAGCTCGATCTGGTCGTGCGCCAGAATGTTGACGACGAAATGCGAGCCCTCCTGGAAGGCGGGAAGGCTCTGCGCATAAAGCGAGGCGCTCCACAAAACGAGCGGCGGGGTGAGCGACACCGAGGTAAAGGAGTTGGCGGTCATGCCGTAGAGTCCACCCGAGGCGCTGCGCGCCGTGACGATTGTTACGCCGGTTGCGAAGGTGCCGAGGGCGCTGCGGAAATCGCGCAGGTCGAACCCTTCGCCAGAGGTGCTCTGCACCGGCGCTGCGTGGCTGCCGGGGATCTCGTTGTGGAGGGTCTCGTCAGGCACAGCCGCCCCTCGAAAAGCCATCACAGCGGCGCATCGGGCGGCAGCCCGAGCGCCACCCTGCCGTAAATCGCGCCGTTGACGTCCCAGTTCAGATGGTAATGGGCGTTGGCCGCGTGGGCGTCGCGGAACGCGCGCTGTATCGGGTTTCTCTGATAGATCGCCCCGCCGCCGGTCGCCGTAAACAGAAGGTCGACTGCCTTGGTGCACAGCGTTGCGGCAAAGGCACCGTCGCGCCGATAGCGCGCCCGCTGCTCGACGCTGGGCACGACGCCGGCCTCGGTGATCCGCATTGCCTCATCGCAATCGCGCAAGGCGATAGCCTCGGCCGCATCGGCAAGCGCCGCCGCCTCGGCGAGATGGACCTGGATATTGGTGAAATCGGCGAGGTTCTTGCCGGTATAGGCGCTGAGCCGGTTACGGGTCGTCTCGGCGAAGTGCTGGATTGCGCCGCGGGCAATTCCGAGCGAGACGCCGGCGATGGCATAGGCGAACAGACTGACCGCCGGCAGCTTGTATAACGCCCCGGGGTTCAGTTCGCTGCCCCGATTCGGGCCGCCCTTGATCCGCTCGGTAGCGAGGGTGCGATAGGCCGGCACGAAAACGTCGGCAACCTCGACATCCTTGCTGCCGGTGCCGGCGAGGCCGATCACCTGCCACGTGTCGATGACCGTGTAGTCGCGCGCCGGCACCAGGAACATGCGCGGCTCGCTCTGCCCGGTCTCCTCATCGCTGACGACGGCGCCGAATATATTCCAGGCCGAGGGATCGATGCCGCTCGAAAACGGCCAGCGGCCGCTGAGCCGATAACCGCCCTCCACCCGCCGCGCGCGGCCGCGCGCGAAAATCAACGCCGAGCTGATCAGGCTGTCAGGCGATTCGCCCCAGATTTCGTCCTGCGCCTCGGGATGCCACATGCCGAGCAGCCAATGGTGCGCCGCGAGGTTGGCCAGCACCCAGGCGGTCGAGCCGCAACCCCGGCCGATCACCGCCGTCAGCTCGTACAATGCGCGATACGGCAGCTCGCTGCCGCCGACGCGGGCCGGCTGCAATATACGGAAGAGACCGCTCGAATGCAGATCGGCGATCGTCTCGTCGGGCAGCCTACGAAGCTGCTCGGCCCGCGGGGCGCGCTCGCGCAGAACCGGTATCAGCGCCTCGGCGCGCGCCAGCAGCTCTTCGAAGCGCGGCGGCGCCGCCCGCTGGTCGGTCTTTGCCTCGGTCATTGCGCTCCTCTCCCGGATAAGCGAGTCTATGCTATCCTACTCCTCGCACCGCTGCTGGGCGATATTCTATTCACGTGGGGTCTGGTCAAGCCCTTCACCAATCCGCCTGCGGCAAGTTTAAAGGGAAAACGAATACCGATGTTCAAATCATTTGGTTTGGCCGCCGGGGCGCTCGCTTTGGCAATCGGCATGGTTGGGAACTGCACGCCAGCGCTTGCCCAGGGCAATGTGCGGGTCGGCACGCTGACCTGCAACGTGGCCGGCGGCTGGGGGTTTGTGTTCGGCTCGTCGAAGGCGGTCCGCTGCAACTTCGCGCCGGCGGGTGGCCGGCCGGAGCACTACGCCGGCTCGATCAACAAATTCGGCGTCGATATCGGCTATACGCAAGGGGGCGTGCTGATTTGGGGTGTTTTCGCGCCGAGTAGCGGCCTCGCGCCGGGAGCTCTGTCGGGGAATTATGTCGGTGCGACCGGAAGCGCCACGGTTGGGGTCGGCGCTGGCGCCAACGTGCTGGTCGGCGGCTCTAACCGCACGATCTCGCTGCAGCCAGTCAGCATCGAAGGCAACACTGGTCTCAACGTCGCAGCCGGGGTCGCATCGATGAGCCTCCGCTATCAAACTCAAGTCGGACACAGAGGCCGGTAGCAACAACGCCGACCGGTGACGCGTCCTATGCATAATGATCACAGGTTGGCTTCATCTCTCGGTCATCCGTCGGCGCTATTGTTGGCTAATGATCCGCGGGCGACCGGGATCGGGCGACGACGCCCGAAATACGGCGCTTGCGGGGACGTTCTCTTGGCGCCGATGTTCCGCCTTATCTATTATCTCTATGCGCGGCGGCTGGTCCGCGAGGTCGGGAGCCGGCCGATGCCGCGCCACGTCGGCATCGTTCTCGACGGCAACCGCCGCCATGGTCGTTCGCGCGGCATCACCGAGCCGAGGAAGGTGTACGATCTCGGTGCGAACAAGCTCGACGACATCCTGGAATGGTGCGCCGAGCTCGATATTCCCACGGTCACGCTCTGGGTCTTTTCGACCGACAACTTCCAGCGGCCGGCAGCCGAAGTCTCCGGCATCCTGGCTTCGATCGAGGCCAAATTGACAGCGCTGGCCTGCGACCCCGACATCCACCGCCGGCGCGTTCGGGTTCGCGCGATCGGCTGCCTCGCGATGCTCCCCGAGCCGGTGCTCGCCGCTATCAGGGCGGCCGAATGCGCCACTTCGAGCTATGACGGGCTGGAGCTCAACATTGCCGTCGCCTATGGCGGACGCCAGGAAATCACCGACGCGGTGCGCGCTTTGCTCTGCTGCATGGCGGAGGAGCAGACGACGTTGGCCGAGGCGATCGATGAAGTCACCCCCGAAGCGATCGCCAGCCACCTGTACACCGCGGGCTTGCCCGACCCCGACCTGATCATTCGCACCAGCGGCGAGGTACGCCTCTCGGGCTTCCTCCTGTGGCAGAGCGCCCACAGCGAATTCTATTTTACCGACGTGCTGTGGCCCGCCTTCCGCAAGATCGACTTTTTGCGCGCCATCCGCTCCTTCCAGCAGCGCCGCCGCCGCTTCGGCTGCTGAGCCGATTGACGCCGCAGCCCCGACGCGAGTAGGCCTTTCTCGGATGAGCGATCCCCACGGAGATTTCCGATGCCTGTAGCGGCAATGAACCATTTCACTGTGTTGAGCGACGACCTCGAGGCCACACGGCGCTTTTATTGCGATCTGTTCGGCTTCAAGGTGGGTTGGCGGCCGCCCTTCCAGTTTCCGGGATGGTGGCTCTATGCCGACGACGACGCCCCGATTTTGCACGTGATCCATAGCAAGGATCTGCCGCAGGACCGCGGCGGCGTGCTCGACCACATGGCGTTCTCGGCCAAGGATCTGCCCGCCACCGTCGCGACCCTCAAGCGCGAGGGCATCGATTACGAGCTGCGGCGACTGCCAGGCGGCGGGATCTGGCAGCTGTTCTTCCACGACCCGTGCGGCGCCAAGGTCGAGTTCGATTTCGACAAGAACGAACCGGCGCCCGAAGGCCACGCCGAGGCCTGACCCTCACGAACCCTCACCCACCAGCCGTTGCGGGCTGGTCCCCCCTCTCCCGCATTGCGGGAGAGGAGCTTTTGAGCCGAACGCGTTGTAGCCCCTCTCCCGCATTGCGGGAGAGGGTGCCGAGCGCAGCGAGGCGGGTGAGGGCTGGCTCCAGCTACTCCGCTGCTCGAGCGCCCAGGGCGGCGAGCCGCTGTTGAGCGTCGAGCACCGTCGCGTCTTGCCCCGACGCTTGCTTGAGATGGAAATCGAACTCGGCGGTGTAATAGGGCGGTTCGAGGCCGAGCCGGGCCGCTTCGCTGTCGCGGGTGTCGTACTGGACGAAGTCGCAGATCAGCGAATCCTTGACCGCGAATACTGCGTCGCTGCCGAGATACTCGTCGCGCCGGTCGAAGACGTGCGTCGTGACCGGCTCGAAGCCGTCGGCTGAAACGACAAAGTGAATGTGCGCCGGACGCCAGGGATGGCGTCCAGTCGCGCGCAGCATCGCTCCGACGGGCCCGTCGGAGGGGATCGGGTAATTCACTGGCAGCACGGTGCGAATCAGATAGCGGCCCTCGGCGTCGGTGCGAAACCTGCCGCGCATGTGCAGCTCGCCCTCGAGGCCCTCGTCCTGCGAGTCGTAGAGCCCGCTTGACTGGGTCTGCCAGACGTCGAGGAGCGCGCCCTCGATCGGCTGGCCGTCGAGGTCGAGGACCCGGCCGCTGACGAGCGTCGGGGTTCCGGTCTTGTCGAGATGGGCGATGTTGCCGCCGGCCGGCAATTCGGGCGCGCCGAGCCGATGGAACGGGCCGAACACCGTCGAACTCGGTCGCCCCGTCGGGTTTGCGGTGGTTGATCAGATCGACCGCCATCGAGACCCCGAGGGTATCCGAGAACAGGATGAATTCCTGGCGCTTGTCGCTGCACATTTGGCCGGCTTCAGTCAGGATTTCGATCGCTTGAAACCACTCGGCTTCGGTCAGCTCGATCTCCTTGACGAAGGCGTGCAAGTGCTTGACGAGGCCGAGCATGATCTGCCGCAGCCGCGGGTCGGGCGTCTGCGAGAAGCGCTGCAACGCCTCGGCCGTGATGTCGTCTTCGGTTTTGTTGCGCTGCACCGGCATCGCCACTCTCCCTCTTGCTCATGCGGTTCGAGGAGAGATATAGCCGAAACCTGCCGGCGCCGCACCGAAAGCGCCCCCTCACCCCTCCCCGCCGGCGCAGGGCTGTCCGGGGAACGAGATCCAGTCGTATCTGTGATTAAGGGTCAGGCACGCGCGCCGCGCATCGCCTGCCAGATGCGCTCGCTCGTCGCCGGCATGTCGAGGCCTTTGACGCCGAGCGGCGCGAGCGCATCGACCACGGCGTTGACGATCGCCGGCAGCGCGCCGACCGTGCCGGCCTCGCCCGCGCCCTTGGCGCCCAGTGGATTGCGCTTGGTCGGCACCGGGTTCGAAGTGATCTCCATGGACGGCATCGTGTCGGCGCGCGGCATGCAGTAATCCATGAAGCTGCCGGTCAGGTTCTGCCCCGATTGGCGGTCATAGACGACCTGCTCCATTAGAGCCTGGCCCAACCCCTGCGCGACACCGCCATGGATCTGGCCCTTGAGGCCGGTCGGGTTCACCACCGTGCCGACGTCGTCGACGACGACGTAGCGGACGATCTCCAGCGCGCCGGTATCGGGGTCGACCTCGACCTCACAGACATGGCAGCCGTTAGGATAGGTGTTGTCGTCGGGGGCGAAGGTGCCGGTCTCGTAGAGGCCGCCTTCGAGGCCTGGCGGTAGGCGGCCGGGCTGGAACGACGCCTTGGCGATATCGGTGATGCTGATCCGCCGGTCGGTGCCGGCGACAGAAAAATTGCCATCGGAGAATTCTATGTCTGCGTCGGCGGCTTCGAGCAGATGCGCGGCAATGCGTTTGCCCTTGACGATGACCTTGTCGGCCGCCAACCACAATGCCGAGCCGCCGATCACCGTCGAGCGTGAACCGTTGGTGCCGATGCCAAAGGCGACGCGGTCGGTATCGCCGTCGATGTATTGCACGGTCGCCGGATCGAGCCCGAGCTTTTCGTTCAGCACTTGCTTGAAGGTGGTTTCGTGGCCTTGGCCCTGGTTCTTGCTGCCCATCAACAGGGTCGCGTTACCGCTTGGGTGAAAGCGGATCTCGGCGAATTCCTGGCCGGGCCCCGCGGCCTTCTCGATCGGATTGGCGATGCCTATCCCGCGCAGCTTGCCGCGCGCCTTGGCCTCGTTGCGGCGCGCCGGGAAGCCGGCCCAATCGGCTTGCGTCAGTGCCTTCTGCTGGTTGGCGGGGAAATCGCCGCAATCGTAATTGAGGTTCAGCGCGGTCTTGTACGGCATCGCCGAGGCCGGGATCAGGTTCCTGGTCCGCAATTCGACCGGGTCGAAGCCCAGCTCGCGCGCGGCGTCGTCTATCAGGCGCTCGATGAGATAGGTCGCCTCGGGCCGTCCGGCGCCGCGATAGGGCGCGGTGCCATTGGTATTGGCCATCACCGCCAGCACCGCGACGTAGGCTGCCGGGATGTCATAAGTGCCGGTCAAGGTGCCGACATTACCAAAGGTCGCAAGCAGGTTGCGTTCGGACGAGATGTAGGCGCCGACATTGGCCAAGGTCTTGACCCTGAGGCCGAGGAATTTGCCGTCCTTGTCAAGCGCCAGCTCGGCATCGCTGACATTGTCGCGGGCGTGCTCGTCGGCCTGGATCGCCTCACTGCGTTCGCAGGTCCATTTGACCGGCCGGCGCAATTTCTTCGCCGCGAGCAGCACCAGACGATGCTCGGGATATTGCCAGCCCTTGGTGCCGAACCCGCCCCCGACGTCGCCGGCGATGACCCGGATCTTGCTTTCCGGGATCTTGAAGATGCGAGTGGCGAGCGCCTGCCGCACCCGGTGCGGGTATTGCACGTCGGCGTAGAGGGTGAAGCGGTCCTCCCCCGGGTCCCATACGCCGATCGCACCGCGCGGCTCCATGAAATGCGCATAGACCCGGCTGATCACGTAGCGACGCTTGACGATGTGAGCTGCCTTGGCGAAAGCCGCCTCGGTCGCGGCCTTGTTGCCGGTCTCGAACAGGTTCGAGATGTTGTCCGGGCACTCGTCCCACACCGCGATCTTGCCCTCCGCCGCCTCGGCGGTGTCGGTGACCGAGGGTAACGCCTCATAATCGATGTCGATCAGCTCGGCGGCGTCTTTCGCTTGCGCCAAGGTCTCGGCCACCACGAAGGCGACCGGTTCGCCGACATAGCGCACCGTGCCCTGGGCGAGGCCGAGATGAGCGCGAGCAAACATCGGCGACCCGTCCGGGCGCTTGCGCTGGAACGGCACGCCCATGACCCCGAGCTTGGCCGCGACAAGGTCGCCGCCGGTCAGGATCAGCACCACCCCGGGCGCAGCCTTCGCCGCCGTGAGGTCGAGCGAGCGGATGCGGGCATGGGCGTGCGGCGAGCGCAGCACGTAAGCATACGCTTGGCCGAGCAGGTTGTTGTCGTTCTGGAAGCGGCCGTTGCCATTCAAGAGGCGTTTGTCCTCGAAACGCCGCACCGGCTGCCCGATCCCGAACTCACCCATTACATGACCTTCCGTACACTCGTTCGCGGGTTGTCCTCATCGAGGAGGGCCAGCGATTTTATTCCTTGAACTGCGCCGCCCGCCACCTTACTGCGGCCGGGACGCCCTCGGTGGCGACCCTTTCACGGAACTTTGTTCCGAATTCAGTCTTGGTCGCGTAAAGCGGGCCGACAACGTCGAGCCCGGCATAGATCGCGGTGCGGAAGCCCGCGGCGTCGGCGCCGCGATTGACCGCACGCTTGGTCGCATAGAGGGCTTCCGGCGAAATCAATGACAGCCGCTTGGCGTAGCGCAGGCTTACCGCACGCAACTCCGCGAGCGGCACCACCCGGTTGACCATGCCGAGCTCCAGTGCGCGCTCGGCGTCGATGGTGTCGCCGAAATAGAGGAGTTCCCGCGCCCTCTTGTAGCCGATGATCATCGGCATGACGATGGCGGGGCCGACACTGGAGAAACGCACTTCCGGCTCGCCAAAGGTTGCATTGTCGGCGGCGATCGTCAGATCGCACAGCATGACGAGCTCGCAGCCGCCGCCCATGACGTGACCCTGAACCGACGCGATCACCGGCTTTTTCATGGCCCAAGGCGTCATTTCGAAATCGAGCTGGACGCTCAGATGCTGATGCGCCTTGGTCGGGTCGCTGCGCCAATCGTCCATCCCCGGCTCTTTCGCCGAGATGTCGTAGCCGGCACAAAAGCTGCGCCCATCGGCCTGCAACAGGATGACGCTGGTTTCTGCGTCCTCGTCTGCCCGCAGGAAGGCAGCGAGCAGCTGGTGCTGCAGGTCCGCACTGAGGGCGTTGAGCTTCTCCGGACAATTCAACGTGATGACGCTGACCTTTTCGTCTGCTTCGTACCGGACCACCGGATCGGCCATGATCTGCTCTCCTCCGCTAAACCGCATAGCGCGCCAGCCGGTCAATTGCCGCGAGACCCTCGCGAATGCCGCCAACCACCGGAATGTTCGCAGCGCGAAGATAGGCAACCTGCTCCCGGTTCATGATGCCCGGCCGGGTGTGCAGGAGGTAATGGGGCTTGCCGCTACTTTCAGCCGCGCGAACGAACAGCTCGAGGTAGGTCCAAGGAAGCTCCGGCATTTCAAACGGCTGACCGTCGCAATTGTCGCGGCAGAAGACGATAATGTCGTGGTCGGGGCTGCGGTCCAGCAGACCGAGTGCCTGCGGCAGGTTCGCGACAAAGGTGCCGTTGCCCCAGGCGTCGAGCGGGTTGCCGTCGCCGCTGACAAAGCCGATCCCGCGTTCGATTTCCTCCTTTGCCGCGGCCGATAGAGGAGGCAGCCGAAGATCAGCCGACGCGGCAGAATCGAGGATCAGCTCGGCCAACCCGCCGGACGAAGTAACGATGCCGATCCGGCGCCCCGCCGCGCGACGCGGGCCCTGAGCAGCCGCGAGCACCTCGGTAAATTCGACGAGGTCCGAGACTTCGATTGCGCGATGCGCGCGCAGCAGCTCGGAGACCAAGCCGGGCTCGCCCGCGAGCCCGCCCGTGTGAGTCGTCACGGCATGCCTCGTGCGTTCGGTTCGCCCGACCTTCAGCAACACCACCGGCTTGCCTTGCGCAGCGGCGCGATCGAGCGCAGCGGCAAAGCGATCCGGCGAGCGGACGGTCTCGATAAAGCCGCCGATCACTTTGGTGTGCGGATCGTCGACGAGGTACTCGAGATAATCGGCCGCGACAACCACGGCCTCGTTCCCGGAAGAAACGACATGGCTGAAGCCAAAGCGCCGGATGTCGGTCAACAGGCTGATGCAGAACGCGCCACTCTGGGAGACAATGCCAACATTGCCGGCGAGGCCGGCCGGGTCGCGCAGCTCCTGCAGATAGGTCGTGCTGCGGTCATGCGGGCTGAGCACTCCCATGCAGTTGGGCCCGCAGAGCGCGATGCCGGCGCCGCGGCAGATCCCTTCGATTTGGGCTTGCAGCCGACGGCCGTCCTCGCCGCGTTCGGCGAACCCGCCATCGTAGATGACGGCCGCACGCACGCCGCGCGCGGCTGCTGCGAGGAGTGCATCGAGGACGCGGGCATGGCCGACGCAGAACACCGCGACATCCGGGGTCTCGGGCAATTCCGCGACATTCGCATAGCATTGCCGGCCCGCTACCGCGGAATAATTGGGGTTGATCGGAAATATCGGACCGGCAAAGCCGATGCAATCGAGGGAGGCGATCAGCCGTCGGCCTATCGTCGGCTTGTCCGACGCATCGACGACAGCAATCAATTTTGGCCGAAAGAGCGCTTGGAGCCGCATCGGTCATCGCTCCTTGAGCAGATCGTGAAACCGAAGATTACAACGCCGCGCCCCCCGAAACCACGCTTGTAGCGGGGTCATCCTCCCGCGGGGGACTGGGGTGTCGAGTTGTTCAGCTTTTGTCAACAAACTCAGCCCCAAACTGCCTCGTTGTTCTCCCCAACACAGAGGCGAAAATGCGTGCGATCATTCCAATGCTAGTGGGTTTGGCGGCTTTGGCTGCCACGTCAGTACAGGCAGCGCCGGTTCCGACCAATCCCCACCACCACCCGAAATGGCGCGAGACGCCAGCGCAGAACGTCCGCAAGAGCCAGCAATACGATCATCTCGTAAGCACCAACAGCAGTTTTCGCGCATCCCGGATGCGGAAGGAATGTGGGCCGATCACGGATGCCGAGTTGCGTGCCGACTGCCTCGGGTCCTTCGGCGCACCTAAGCTCCAGTAGAACAGATGGTGTTGGTCGCCTCGCCGGGGCATCCGCCGGCGCGGCGACCTATCAGATTGCGCGGCCGGCGTATCGCCTCGGCAGTGCTGATGCGCGGCTGCGGAAGGCCGGGTGGGCGTGCTATGCCCTCACAGTGGTTCAATTGCGCGGAGCCGGGGAAGTGCTGTGGTGTGGGTGGTCAGGTCGTAGAAAACCGGGGGTGGGGGGCCGGCTTCGACAGCGGCCCAAATCCGGCGTCGACCAGCCGCCGAGATCGGCAGGTTCTCTTCGCCGCCGGCGGACACCAGCACATCGAAATCAATTGCCGAGTTGCGAATGGCCCGGGGATTGTCGCGATCCAACGCCCGCTTGACAACCGCCGCCATCGGGCCACGGGCGAGGAGGTCGAGCGTGGTCTGGTACGAAACGCCAAGAATGTCGGCCAGGTCGAGGGCCTCGCGCAACCCGGCCTCGGCCGCCATGACAACCACATTGGTGATATTTTCCACGCCGGAGCCGAGCGGCCCGACACGAACAACGTCCCCGAAGATCCCGAGTATCGGCTCGGTCAGCGCCATTGCTTCGTCGGGACCAGCCAGCAATACCGTCAATGAGGCTTCGGCCGCGTAACGCACGCCGCCGATGAGCGGGGCATCGACGAGGTGAACGCCGGCCGGCATCTGCGACACAATCGATTGCAGAATGTCCGGTGTCGTCGTCGACAGCACGGCCAGCGCCGTTCCGGGTCGCATTCCGGCGAGGATGCCCTGCGGCCCTAGATGTGCCGCCGGAATGTCTGCGGACATGACCGCACTGATCACCACATCCGCGTCATGTGCGGCGGCGGCCGGGCTGTCAGCGGCGACAGCCCCAAGCGCTGTCATAGCGTCAAGTCGGTCCCGTATTACGTCGAAGACAACGACCCGGTGGTTGGCGCCCAGCAGATGAGGGACCATCCGCGAACCCATGTCACCAAGGCCAACGAAACCGACCGTGCTCATGGCATTCTCCTGATGATTCTAGGCACCGGTACTGGGGGCAGGTTCGCTCAGTTGAAATCGAGGGCGTGAATCTCGACCAGATATCCGCCCGGAAACTGTACGATCGCGCTGTCGCCATGACTGACGGAGTGTGGGCCTACCAGCCCAAACATCGACAAGATTCCGACCGGAGTCAGAACCATTTGCCCGATCGTGCTGCTGGGCGTTGGCGTGACCGTGGCGACCACCCGATTTGAGGTTGTTCCGCCAAACGTCGCGATGAAGCTCGAGACGAAACGATCCAAATCCTCGGGCGCGACATAAACATGTGTCGAAGCGTATTGCGGCGCGACCGCAACGTTGGGCTCCGCCGCTTCCGCGACGACTGGCGCCAGCAACGGCGCCGCACCAGTTTCAGCCAGGCAGAGCATACTGGCCATCATCACGGAGGCTTTGATCATACGCATGGAAATCCCCGATCGAGCCTGCTTTCCATCGGCCTCCGTCAGATCTAGCTAGACCAGACGCACCTGCCCCGGAACACCAATGGGGCATTCCAGCGCCGCGCGGTCCCAGCCGCCCGTCTCCGCTGCGGCCGCATAGGTGGTGGACAGAAACTCGAGCAGCAAAGCCTCAGGCTCTGCGGCGCTGCGTACCGTGTCGTATGGTAGGATAAACTCGCCTAGCACTGCGTCGAAGCGGGCGCCGGACGTGACCGGCCGGTCGCGGAAACCCGCCGGTTCGGGATAAGCATAGGAGTAGAAAGCAGCGTGCGGAAACGCCTCATTGCCCGGCCAGAAACCAGCGCTGCTCACCTCGTGCGAATAGGCTTCGCGCGTGACCGCGTCGGGCAACCCGGGTACGCCGCCGGGATGGCGCGGGGCATTCCGCCCGGAGAAACGGGTCACTGCGAGGTCAAAGCTGCCCCAAAAGAAATGTACAGGACTCGCCTTACCCAAAAAGCCGGTGCGAAAGAGCTTAAACACACGATCGACCTGCACCAGCGCGCGCCAGAAGCTGTGGGCAGCGGCGAGGTCATAGGTCGCGTGGGTACGGTCCTGTGAAAAGCGGATCGGGTTGGGAACCTCGTTCGGCATCTCGTGGATTGCGACCGCGACGCCGATGCCTTTCAGGAGATCGATTACGCGACGATGGAAGTCGGCAACCGCTTGCGGCTTCAGCGGAAGTTCCCGTGTCTCGCCCCGGCTCGTGCGCGCGATGAGGCGGTGGCTGATGAAGTCAAACTCGATCTCTAGGATCTCGCCGCCGGCTGGGATCGGCGAGGTGCCAAGCCCGCGTGCGGTAACGTAGAGCGGGACCTGCCAACCGTGGTTGAGCCAAGGCGTCAACGTCAGCCGGACCTTGCCCACGATCTGAGTCCAGAGCTGCAATGTTGCGGCTGTCTCGCGCCAGCTACCATAGGGCAGATCGGGCCAAACGGTGACGGCATCGTCCATGGGGTCCTCCTGTCGAGGCGGGTGGGATGGTTCATCCCAGGTCGAACAGCAAGAATTCGGCGTCGGTATCGGCTTCGATGGCAATCGTCGGCTCCGCGTCGACTGCCGCTCCATCGCCTTCGCGCATCTCGGCGCCATTGACCGCCACGATGCCGCGGGCCAGTTGCAGCCATAGACCGCGGCCGCGCTCAATTTCGTGCACGACGCGGTCACCGGCTTCGAGATTGGCGACGAAAAGGCGCGCGTCCTGATGCACCGTGACTGTGCCGTCGCGACCAGCGGGAGCGGCGACGAGCCGCAGCTGCCCGCGCCGTTCCTCAATGGGAAACGCCTTCTGCTCGTAGCTCGGCGGTAATCCGACTTGGTCCGGGATGACCCAGATCTGCAGAAAATGCACCGGCTCCGCCTTCGACGGATTGAACTCGCTGTGCAGGATGCCGGTACCGGCGCTCATGCGTTGTACGTCGCCAGGCCGGATCACTGTGCCGTTGCCGAGGCTGTCCTTGTGCTCGAGCGCTCCGTCGAGAACATAGGAGATGATTTCCATGTCATTGTGGCCGTGGCGGGGAAACCCGGCGCCCGGAATGACGCGGTCCTCGTTGATGACCCGCAAGCTCCGGAAGCCCATATGGGCCGGGTCCTGATAATGCGCGAAAGAGAAGGTGTGGCGGCTGTCCAACCATCCAGTCCGGCTTTGGCCGCGCGTCATGCGATCTCGCAAGGTAATCATAGATTCCTCCTGACTAGCTGCCGTTGGCCGACGTAGAGCGGATCAGTCTCATTTCGGATATGCATTCCGGCATTCACCTAGCTAGTTGTTCCGGCCACGTAGGGCTTGACCATTTTCGCTGGATCGACAACGCGATCGAACTCCTCCTCCGTCACGAAGCCCAACTTCAGCGCGGCGACCTTTAGCGTCAGGTCATTGTCCATCGCGTAGTGCGCAATTTTTGAGGCTTTGTCATAGCCAATGACCGGCGAGAGCGCGGTCACCAGCATCAGCGAGCGGTCGACATATTCCTTGATCTTCTTCAGATTGGGCTTGGTTCCCTCGATCAGGAACTTGCGGAAGTTGGTGCAGCCGTCGCTGAGAAGCGTGATCGAGTGCGTAATGTTGAAGATCATCAGCGGTTTGTAGACGTTCATCTCCAGATAGCCGCCGGCGCCCCCAAAGCCGACCGCCACGTCGTTGGCCATCACCTGCACGGCGATCATAGTCAGCGCCTCGGCCTGAGTGGGGTTCACCTTGCCCGGCATGATCGAGGAGCCGGGCTCGTTCTCCGGGATCTCCAATTCCGCAAAGCCGGCGCGCGGCCCGCAAGACATCAAGCGTATGTCATTGGCGATCTTGTAGAGCGACACCGCCAATGTGCGGAATGTTCCGGACAGCTGCACCAGTGCGTCATGCGCTCCCTGCACGGTGAACTTGTTCGGTGCGCTGACGAACGGCAACCCGGTGAGCTTTGCGATCTCCGCCGCCGCCGCTTCGGCGAAACCGAGGGCGGCGTTAATGCCGGTGCCCACCGCGGTGCCGCCGAGCGCCAGCCGATAAACGCCCTTCAGCGCATCCTCTATCCGCTCGATATTGTCGCTGAGCATTCCGGCGTAGCCGGACCATTCCTGCCCCAAGGTGATCGGCGTCGCATCCTGCATGTGGGTGCGGCCGATCTTCACGATGTCCTTCCATTCGTCGGCCTTCGCCGCGATGGCCTCACGCAGGCCAGTGACGGCCGGCAGCAGCCGCCCCTCCACGTTAACCGCGGCGGCAACGTACATCGCCGAAGGGAACGTGTCGTTCGACGATTGCGACATATTCACATGGTCGTTCGGGTGCACTGGCGTCTTGCTGCCCAGTGGAGTGCCGGCCAGCTGGCAACAGCGGTTGGACACAACCTCATTCACATTCATGTTGAACTGCGTGCCGCTGCCGGTCATCCACACATGCAGCGGAAACATGTCGTGATTCTGCCCGGCCAGGATCTCGTCGCAGGCCTGCACGATCAGCCGGTGCACCAGGTCATCGAGCCGCCCATCTGTATGGTTGGCGTTGGCCGCCGCCTTCTTCAGTATTGCGTAGGCGGTGATCATCTCCCGCGGGATCAGGTCCTGACCGATGCTGAAATGCTCCAGCGAGCGTTGGGTATGCGCCCCCCAGAGCTTGTCGGCGGGCACCTCCACCACGCCCAGGCTGTCGGTTTCTCTACGAACTTCGGTCACGGCTCGGCCCTCCTAAGTAGACAGATCGGAACTGTCGGCGGGTTCCGACTCAGATATTTTCAACCTTCAAAATGGCCGCGGTAGCTGCGCGGGTCTTGCGGCACGCATCGGCATCGCGAGCGAGATCGATCCCATATGTCGGAATGATCTCCCTCAGCTTGGGGAGCCAGCCGCTCTCGGTGAGTTCGCTCGCGAAACATTTTTTGAGCACGCCAACAGCGATGAAGGCTGCGGTCGATGCGCCTGGCGAGGCGCCGAGCAGGGCGACAAGGGATTTGTCCTCGGCTGCGACCAGTTCGGTGCCGAATTCCAATGCGCCGGTCCTCTGTTGATCGGGCTTGATGATCTGGACGCGCTGCCCCGCGACCGCTTCGCGCCAGTCTTTTCGGGCGGCCTTGGGAAAGAATTGACGAAGACTCGCAAACTGGTGTGCCGAGCTCTGCAAGACCTGACCAATCAGATATTCAGTCAGCGCGACGTTGTCTCGCGCCACCGCCAGCAGCGGCGCGATGTTGCCCGGCCTGATCGACTCGAAAAGGTCGGTCCACGAGCCGTGCTTCAGGAATTTGCTGGAGAACCCGGCATAAGGTCCGAACAGCAACGACTTTTTTCCCTCGATAATGCGGGTGTCGAGGTGCGGCACCGACATCGGCGGCGATCCCTGCGCCGCCTTGCCGTAGACTTTGGCGTGATGGCGGTTGCTCACCGCGCTGTCGTCGCACCGTAGCCAGATTCCACTGACCGGGAACCCGCCATACCCATGGCCTTCGGGGATGCACGATTTCTGGAGTAGCTCGATCGCATCCCCACCTGCGCCGATGAAGACGAATTTGGACGACACTGCGTGGCGCTCGAAGGTATCGACGTCCTCGATACCCACCCGCCAAGCGCCGTTCTCCTCACGGTCCAGTTCGACCACACGGTGCTTGTAACGCACTGAAACGCCGGGCTGGGCGGAAAGATGTTTTACCAGCAAGTGAGTCAGCGCGCCGTAGTCGACATCCGTGCCGGTGATGATGCGAGTCGCCGCGAACGGCTCCTCTTCCCCGCGGCCATCCATGATGAGCGGAGCCCAGTCAGCAATCTTGGCTCGATCCTCGCTGTACTCCATTCCGTAGTAGCAGTGGTTCGCGGACATTGCCTCGAAGCGCTTGCGCAAGAAGGCGACATTGTCCTTCCCCCAGACGAAGCTCATGTGCGGGCAAGGGTGGACGAAAGCGCGCGGGTCCGGGATCGCGCCTTGGCGGATCAGGTAAGACCATACCTGGCGCGACAAGTCGAACTCGGTATTGACCTTGAGCGCCTCGGAGATGTCGACGCTCCCGTCGGCTCGCTGCGGCGTGTAGTTCAGCTCGCAATTAGCCGCGTGGCCGGTACCCGCATTATTCCAGGCCTGCGAACTCTCCAGCCCGCAATCCTCCAACGTCTCGAATATAGTGATACTGAGCGAGGGTTCGAGCTCCTTGAGCACGGTGCCGAGGGTGGCACTCATAATGCCCGCGCCGATCAGAACGACATCGGGTGCGCCGGGGTTTTGGGTCTGGATCATAAAGGGTCTCCCTTGGTCAGCTTGGCGATAAACCGGGTGAGTTGGCGACGAACGGCACCTCTACGCCTGGGCCAAGGATCACGTAGGCCCGGCGCCAGGGATTGTCGTCGACGAGCTTCCAGCTGTGCCCGGTTCCTGCAGTGTCCTCAGCAAGGAGGATATCGCCGGGGTGCAGCATGAAGTGCTCGCCCGTGCGCGTCTGGAAGTCGAGCGTCCCGCTTAATGTGATGACGAACTGGCGGACCGGCGCGTCGTGCCATTCGAAAGCGCCGCCGGCTCTCGTTTCGCGGAACGAGATGCTGACGACGTCGACGGTGCCGCTGAGGACATCGCCGCGTTCGCCCTTGGGAAGGTCAATTACCCCTTCCTCGAAATGCGAGTTGTCGTCGTCTCCGGTCCAAAGCCGAATACAGCGTATCATTGAGACCCTCCTTGTTCTGGTTCAGCAAAGGCTATCATGAGGGGGGCCCGGGGAGCCGAACCCATATCAGTCTACTGAGGTTACGCTAGAGCCGCTGTCCTATCATTAACCGAGCGCGAGATTTAGCCCGACGATGAAATCGGTCGCCTCTCTATCTCGGCTCCGACAGCGAGCCTCATCGTTCCGGGCTCACGGGCTCCGCTACAGTCACTTCGATCGGGAGAAGATGGGTTATCACGTAAGTGCCGTAGTTATAGTCATGCTTGTCAGGCTGGACGGTTCCGTTGGCATCTTTGGCACGAGAGAGCAGGGTATAGGGCCCCGGCTCCTTTGGCGTCAGCCAATCAAATTTCCAACGTCGCCACGCATGCCGTCGCACAGGATCGAGAAAATGCGCTTCGGCCCAGGTCTGGCCGCCATCGGTGCTCACCGCGATCTCCGTCACGTCAGTCTCGCCGGCCCATGCAGCGCCGAAGACGGTGTACATCCGATCGGGCAAGAGGGTTTCGTAAACACGTGGCCGGGCGATTTCGGACTTTAGCTTCATTTCTCCCAACGCGCGCCGCACAGGCCTGCCATCGAAATAATCCCAATAACCGTAGTCCGATGTGTGCCAATAGCCTTGAAACCGCTCGCGCACAGCCTGGATGCGCGTCAGCCACTTGACAGAAGCCATGCCATAATGACCGGGGACAATCGCACGCACCGGATGTCCATGGTCGCGCGTAAGATCACGCCCGTTCATCTGGTAAGCAATCAAGACTTCCGGCTGAACTGCTTTCTCCCGGGGCACGCTGCGGGCATAGGTGATCGGATCCGGAGGTATGGGTTCTTCCGCCGGCGTCCCGCGATCGGCTCCTTCGAGCAAGACTTCGCATGCATCGTCTTCCAATCCGGCCCGCTCCAGCAAATCTCGCAGTGGCACACCGGTCCATTTTGCGTTGCCGACTGCGCCTAGCTCCCATTGCGCTCCTCGAACCTGTGGGACGAGAAAGACCCGGTTATTACCCGCGCACTCTAAAGTGGCAATCCGCGTCTCGGACGGCATCTCCCGCAATTCCTGGTAGCTCAGCTCCAGCGGGTTGCTCACCGCGCCATCGATCCTGAGCCGATAACCGGCGATGTCAATTCTTGGCGTTGGAAAATGGCTGCGTATGTAGAACAGGTCCGTCGGGGTGAGGTATGAGTTCGAGCTGTTCGAATGGCATCTCCAGGTTGATCGGCTGCTTCTGCCGAATGATGAGGCCGCCCGGAGAGGACTGACGGGTCTTGTCGAATTCCTGCTGTTTTGAACCTTCCATCACGGTCTCCTTCCAAGGACGGTGGTCGTGGTTCCTCGCCTGTTTCAGTAGTGTTCGGCTGTAGGCCGGACCTTACCTCTGAACACCGTGTAGCTGATGACGGTGTAGAGCAGCATCAGCGGGAAGACGAAGAGACCCTCCCCCCAGAACATGAAGGCGAGACTGGAATGCGGTGCGGCGGCGTCCTCGATCGTGATCGAGAACGGGATCATGTAAGGCCAGAACGAGATCGCCAATGTGCCGAACGCGGCCGCGAAGATGATCGCTACCATGTGGAACGGCACCTCGTCCCGGCGGCGCCGAACACTAGCCGCCGCCACCAGCGCCGCGACGGCACTGATAGCCGGGAAGACGAACAAATACGGCCGTTCGAGCCATCGGTGCACGACCCGGAGGTTCTCGGCCAGGGCATAGGCGAAGACGACGACGAGAAAGACGAGCACTGAAACCGCGAGATATGGAATCAGTCGATACGCTGCCTCGCGCACATCGCCTTCACATTTCCTGACGAGCCAGCAGGCGCCGAGCAGCGCGTAACCAAGACACAGGCCGACGCCGCACAACATCGCAAAGGGACTGAACCAGCCGAAATCGCCTGCGGTGTATTGACCGTTGGCGATCGGAAGCTGCTCCACGAGGGCGCCTACGATCATGCCTTGGATGAAAGCAGCGACAAGGGAACCTCCCGTAAAGCCGGCGTCCCAGATCCAGCGCAGCCGCTCCGTCTTGTTACGGTATTCGAACGCGACGCCGCGCAGGATCAACCCCGCCAGCGCCAGCACCACCGGCAGATAAAACGCCGACAGCAACGTCGAATAGACGACCGGAAAGGCCCCCCAAAGAACCACTCCGGCCACGACAAGCCACGTCTCATTGCCATCCCACATCGGCGCAATCGCGCTCAACATCTCGCGCCGCCTCGTCTCGTCGTGCGTCAAACCGAAGAGCATGCCGACCCCGAGATCGAACCCGTCGAGCAGCACGTAAAGGAGGATGCTGACGGCCAGTATGGCCACCCAGAACATGACCACGGCTATTCTCCTGCGCTGACGTGATGAGCGTCCGGCGTGAGATGGTGCTCGTCGACAACAGACATCGGGCGGTTGGGAACTGCGGCGGCGGGCGGCAGAACCAGGCCCCCTTCCGGTCCAGCGCGCAGCAGCCGATAGATGTAATAGGTTCCGAACGCGAAGATGAAGCTGTACACGACGCAGTATACAGCCAGCGAGATTTCCACTGTACGAGCGGTCAGAAACGGGGTCATTGCGTCGGCGGTCCGCAAAACACCGTAGACCACCCAGGGCTGGCGCCCGACCTCGGCCGTGACCCAGCCGCTCAATATCGCGATGAAGGGAAGCGGAAAGCTGAGGAACGTCGCCCAGAGCAGCATTCGGTTCTGCTCGATGCGCTCTTTGTGGATCAGATACGAGCCGATCCAGGCAATCAGCAGCATGACAGCCCAGCAGCCGACCATGATGCGGAAACTGAAGAATGGGATCGCCACCGGTGGCCAGTTTTCTGGCGGGATGCTCTCGAGCCCCACCTCTCCCGCCGACAGGCTGTCCGAGTCGATCAGGCTCCCTAACGGCGGCGGCAGCGTGATCGCGAACAGGTTTCGGTGGTTCTCCTCATCCGGCCAGGCGAGCAGCACCTCGGAAGCCGGCTTCTCGTCGTGCCACCGGGCCTCGATCGCCGCCATTTTCGACGGCTGGTGGTGAACGACATATTCACCGTTGAGGTGTCCGAAGACGAGCTGGGCCGGAAGCAGCACGGCGGCGAGATACGAACCCATCCGGAGCATGACGCGCGCCTCGGCGGAAAAGACTCCGCGCAGCAAATACCACGCCCCGGTGGCAGCAACACAAACGGCGCCGGTAAGATAGGCCGCAAGCAGCATGTGCGGAAACCGCACCCACAGCACCGGGCTCAAGGTGATTTTGAACCAGTCGTTCGGAGCAAACTGGCCGTTCTCCATCGCATAGCCGACCGGAACTTGCATCCAGCTGTTGTTGGCCATGATCCAGAACGCGGAGAGCGTGGTTCCCAACGCCACCATGGCCGTCGAAAACAAATAGAACCATGGCGGGACACGGGGCCGCCCAAACAGCAGGATCCCGAAGAAGCTCGCCTCGAGGAAAAACGCGGTGAAGGTCTCGTAGGAGAGAAGCGGGCCCTGAATGGGTCCGGACATTCGCGACAGCGTGCTCCAGTTCGTGCCGAACTGGAATGCCATGACGATCCCGGAGACGACGCCGAGTCCAAAGGCGACGCCGAATATCTTCAGCCAGAACTCGAAGATTAGACGGTACACCGGACGTCCGGTCCACAGACGAAGCGCTTCGAGCACGGTCAGCCACGCCGCCAGCCCGATCGTGAGGGACGGGAAGATGATGTGGAACGCAACGGTCGATCCGAACTGGATCCGGGACAGCAGGAGCGCCGTGAGGTCCATTCGAATTGTCCGTTAACGCCACAAGTTCGTTCGCGCGAGGTCGATCAGCTCGTCGCCGCGGCCGCTCATCACGGCCCTCACCATGTAGAGCGTGAAGCCCTTCGCCATCTCCAGCGTAACCGCGGGGGGCATGGCGAGTTCGGTCCGGTTGACGACGGCGTCGACCAGCACCGGCCCGTCATGGTTCAGTGCCGCAGCAATGCCGGCCTCGACCTCGCCGGGGTCCTCGATCCTGATCCCGCGCACGCCGACGGCTTCGGCCATTGCCGCGAAGTTCGGGTTCTTGAACTCGGTGCCGAATGGGAGAAAACCGGTCGATTTCTGCTCGAGCTCGATGAAGCCGAGCGCGCCGTTGTTGAACACTACGACCTTGACCGGCAGGCCGAGCTGCACCAAGCTGAGGAAATCGCCCATCAGCATCTGGAACCCGCCGTCCCCAGACAGCGAGATCACTTGCCGTCCGGGACATGCCGCCTGAGCGCCGATACTTTGCGCCAGCGCATTGGCCATGGAGCCATGCCAGAAGGAGCCGGTGAGCCGCCGGCTGCCATTCATCGCCAGATAACGCGCGGCCCACACAGTCGGCAGGCCGACATCGCAGGTGAAGATCGCGTCTGTTGCCGCGTGGTCGCTGATCGCCTTGGCGATCTGCTGTGGGTGGATCGGCTTCCGGCCGGGCGTGCCTACGGCCAGATCGTCGAGCGCCTTGCGCGCTTTCGCGTAGTGCTCGCGCGCCTGCGCGAGATGCGTGCCGTCTCGCTTCTGCTGCAATAGAGGAAGCAAGGCGGTGAGCGTTGCCTTTACGTCACCGACTACGCCGAGATCGACCGGGGCGCGGCGCCCGATGTTCTCTGCCCTGATATCGACTTGAGCAATGCGAACGCGGCTGCCCTGCGGATAGAATTGTCGATAGGGAAAATCGGTCCCGAGCATCAGCAGGACATCGCAGTCGAGCATCGCATAATAGCCGGACGAAAAGCCGATCAGCCCGGTCATGCCGACATCGTAGGGGTTGTCCCACTCGACATGTTCCTTGCCGCGCAGCGCATGCACCATCGGCGCTTTGAGACGCTCGCCGAGCGCGAGAAGCTCCTTATGCGCACCGGCACATCCTGAGCCGCACAGGATCGTGACCTGCCCCGCGCCGTTCAGCAGCGCCGCGAGCCGGTCGAGATCGCTCTTCTCGGGCGTCACGACCGGCCTCGTCAGCAAGAGACCCGCGGCCTTCGGCGGTGGCGCGTTGGCGGCGGGCTGTAGTGCGACGTCGCCGGGAATCACCACCACCGATACGCCCCGCCGGCCGACCGCGTCGCGGATCGCGACTTCGAGCACACGCGGCATCTGGTTTGCTCCGGAGATCAGCTCGCAATAGTGGCTGCACTCGCGGAACAGGTCCTGTGGGTGGGTTTCCTGAAAGTAGCCGGCGCCAATCTCGGCCGATGGGATCTGCGCGGCAATGGCGAGCACCGGCACGCGCGAGCGGTGACAATCGAACAGACCGTTGATCAAGTGCAAATTTCCCGGTCCGCAGCTCCCGGCGCACACGGCGAGCTCACCCGTCAGATGTGCCTCCGCACCCGCCGCGAAGGCCGCGACCTCTTCGTGCCTGACATGTACCCACTCGATCTTGCCCTGGCGCCGGATTGAGTCGGTCAGACCGTTCAGGCTATCGCCGACGATGCCGTAAATGCGCTTGACGCCGACCGCCGCGAGGGTGTCGGCGAATTGGTCTGCAACGGTCGCCATCCTCTTGCTCCTTGTCTCGCGGGCTAGAGCCGGGCAGATTGAAGGCTGCAGTGACGCGCCCCGAGTGAAATCTGGTAAAAATCGGTAAAGCGCGGCGGCCTTTCGCCCTTGCCTTTGCCACCCATCTCCAAGAAAACGCGCTACGCGTAGCGCCAGGCCGGCTTGCTCGGGTCCACCAGTTTCAGATCGACCAGAGCAAGGCCGAAAATCCCAATGACCACGGGCTCGGTGGCGCCTTTTCTGACACCGTCGTAATGCGGCGTATGGGCGACGCGCCTGACAAAGCCGCCGGCCGGCACCGGAACGGTGGCGTTCGGGTCGAAGTCGGCGCCACTGTTCACCCACCATGTCCCGGACAACACCAGGCACAACCGGTCGGTAGCGTAGCTGTGCGGCGCGCTCATAAAGCCCGGGTACCATCTCATCAGCACGACGTATTCGCCCGGCTTGTCCAGCCCGCCGAACAGTGTCGCCATTTCGGCGCTATGCGGTGGCCCGGCGCTCCACGCCGTCCATTTGATCTGATCGGGCAGAGTTACCTGTGTTTCGGCAGGGTTGATCGCTGCTGCTCGCCTGGCGGACAATCCGAGCGGCAGCGCGGCAAGCAACGAGGCGAGCAGCAGCTGGCGCCGGCCGGGCAGTAGTAGATTGTCTTGCAAGGCAATTCGATCTGTCATCTTCAATGCACCCAAAAGCTAGGAGACGCGTGTGCGCAGGACTTCAAGGAACAGCGCCAGGAATTGCGGATGCGCCGGCCAGGCGAAACCAGTCACGAGGTTGCCGTCGCGGATCGCCCCATCGGGCGGCGTTTCAGATAATGCTCCAATCGTACTTCCGAAATCGCCGACGAGAAAGAGGATCTCCTTGGCTGCCATGATTGTCTCCTGAGTGCCGGTGAAAGAATTGGTGTGTTGCCAGGGTTGCTCTTGTCGCCGATCGTGGTCATTCCGAAATGGCCCGAAGGGCTAGGCCCGGAAACCATGAACACGGGCCGGTGCCTAGCCTTCGCAGGCCCGTGTTCTTGGGTTCCGGGCTCGTGGGCGGCCCCCGCGCCCCGGAATGACGGGATTTGGGTATTCCTTCGCACGCTCTGAGCAGGATCGGGCCGACGCCAGCGTTACTGCGCCGCTTCCAAGACTGCGGGCTTGGAACGCGGGGGCGGGCCATGAACTCGGGGCCGACCCGATCGGTGATCGACTCTCGCAGCATGCGATCGATCTCGGTCTTTGCGGCAGCATCGAACGACCATCCGAATACCTCGTCGATGGGCTGCAGCTGGCCGGGATGACGCGCTCCCCACAATGCCCCAGTCGCACCCCGGTCGAGCAGCCAGCGCACTGCCAAGTGTATGACCCGCTTGCCGTATCGCTGTAGGGCAAATTGATCGAGACGGCGAATTGCAGCGAGGTATTGCGCGTAGCGAGGCGGCTGGAACTTCGGGTCGGTCAAGCGAAGATCGTCGCCGCCAAAATGCGCGTCCTCTTGCAGCTTGCCGGATAGCAAACCGCGGCACAGCGCGCCATAGGTCAAGGTCGCGAGATTCGATTTCAGGCAATAGGGCGACAGCTCGGCTTCGATCTGGCGTTCGAACAGATTGTAGGGCGGCTGCACGACGTGCAGTTTGGCGACACGGCGAAATCGCTCGATCTGGGGAACCGAGAAATTGCTCACGCCAATGGCGCGGATCTTCCTTTGCTCGAAGAGCGTCTGCATCGCTTCGGCGCTCTCTTCGATCGATACCAGCGGGTCGGGCCAATGCACTTTATAAATGTCAATGTAGTCGGTGCGCAATCGCCGTAGCGAGTCGCCGATCTCGCGCAGGATTCGGTTTCGGCTGGCATTCCGGAAGACCTTCATCCTTCCACTCGAGCCCGGTTTTGGCGGCGATGACAACGCGTGAGCGCAGGCTGCGGTCGGCAATGGCGCGGCCGACGATTTCTTCGGAGCGGCCAAGGCGGGCGCAGTGTCGATCAGGTTCACGCCGCGCTCGACGGCGGCATCAATCGTCGCGACCAACTCGTCTTCGTCGGTTCCGCCCACATCCAGCCGCCGATCGCCCGGGTGCCGAGGCCAATGCGCGACACGGTCAAGCTCGTGCCTGCAATAGTCGCCGATTCCATATTGATATTCGCTGTCATGGTCATTTCGCCAACATGCAGGCCGACGCGGAGCCCGTAGTCTCGAGCCTCACTCGGCTTGGGGTCTTCGATTCCCGCCGCTTCGGCCGCGACCAAACCCAGAACCGACCAGTCGAATTCCGTGTAACCGTGGGCCAGACCGGTGATCATTCGGTCGCGCACGGCGTGACCGAGGGCATTGGGACGTTGGCCGCCTCCACTTCAGCCAGGGCCAAACGATACCAAGCGTTCTCGCTGCGTATACTCCGAAGCGGGTGGCGGGACGTTACATTGCGCCCCGCCCTCCCAGCTATTGCATCAAAAGTCTATTGTGTGACTGCGCGACGCGCAGTGGCCAGGTACCCATTTGCCACCCCCGAGATATCCGGCAGGCTCCCAAACCCAGCCGGGAGGGCACGTCTGATCGGTCTGGTCGGCTGTCTGAGAATTGGTGGTCGACTGGTCATTCGCCGGCAATGATTGCGCGCCAGCCGAAAGCGGGATCGCCGTAACCGCGAGCGATCCAATGAGATAAAGCGTCTGTAACCGCATGTTGACCCTCTTAACACAGCTCCTGCGAACCCATCGCCTATGGCGCGGTCCACATTCCAGTAGTTGGGCTTTCTAGGGCTCAGAGATGAGTAAATTCGGGTAAGTGCGAGTAAAATCCGCCCGCCGACATGTCCGCAGCGACAGCACGCCTTGCCAAACGAGGTAGCCCAGCAGGACGAAGACGTTGGGCGGCGGCATGGGCCAACATCTGCACGACAAACGTCATTGCCGCTTCCCCCGGGTACTCCGTTCCGGGATTGTGAGGGAGCCATCGCTTTATGCGGCAAAAATCTTTTATGCCCACACCGACGACGCCGCGAAGACGAGCGGTATGCAAGCCTCAATACTGCATCCGGCCGTGTCGACCGTCAGGTGATCCCGATCTCATGGCTCATAGTCGCGCGCGATCACGGCCTGCCAATCTGGGAGGATAAGGCCGGGCACTTCGCTTGCGGGACGATCGTGAGGCGCTCGCAGCAGCTGACCAAAGTTTTACGACCGGCGGCGCCGGTCTCCCGAACCCATTGCGAAAGCGAGCAGGGCAAGCCCCGTGGGTAGAGCCAAGGACCACAAGCCGGCCGCAGCTTCAAAGGCTGCGCCGCACACGCATCCGATTGTAAAGCCGACGATCACCGGCAAGGTGTGCATCGCGCGGGCGCGCGCCTGGGCGGTCTGGTCATGATCGCGGCCAACCAAGGCCTCTGCGAGGTCCAGCATGAAATGAGTGACATTCGTCGTCATCACGGCAGTGCTTGGCGTCTCCGTCAGCGAAATCTGAACGAGCGCGTTCTGTACCGCCATCGCCGCGACGCCGAACATACCGGCGATAACCGCGAGTATTGCGTCGGCGTCGCTCCATGGGCCCGCCAAAACGCAAATCGAGAGAAAGGCAACAAGAAATAACAGCTGCAGCAGCAGCAACGGCTGCAGCGTCGAAACCCCCGCTCGCTCGAGTCCACCGGCGAGCAAGCGCGTCAGAAACAGCACCATCATGAAGACCGGTACCGATAGCACGTAAGAGAATATCGTCGGGTCGCCAGCGACGATATGAGCGCCCAGAACGGCCAAATTGCCGGTGATGTGGGCTGTGAACAGCCCATTGAGGCCGAGAAAACCGATGATGTCAGTGGATCCAGCAATCAGGCTCAAAACGAACGGGAGGGTTCGGCCGGCCATATCATTCGGCGGCGACGCTGGCTGCCGCTGCTTCCGCCAGCGAGCGGCGCGAGCCGCGCAGGCGGCGCAGAGTCGTGCCGAGGCGGTCCATGTAGATGTAGACGACTGGCGTCGTGAATAGTGTCAGCAACTGCGACACCAAGAGGCCGCCGACGATCGCATAGCCAAGCGGCTGGCGGATTTCGGAACCGATGCCGGTGCCGAGCATCAGGGGGACCCCGGCGAGCAGAGCGCACATTGTCGTCATTAGAATGGGGCGAAAGCGCAGGCGGCATGCCTCGTGGATTGCGTCCTCGGTGCTGAGCCCGCGCTCACGCTGACCCGCCAGCGCGAAGTCGACCAGCATGATGCCGTTCTTCTTGACGATGCCGATCAAGAGGATGATGCCGATGATGCCGATCACGTCAAGCGGCATGCCGAACAGCATCAAGGTCAGCAATGCCCCGAGCCCGGCCGACGGCAGTGTCGAGATGATCGTGATCGGGTGGATCGTGCTCTCGTAGAGCATTCCCAGAATGATGTAGACCGCGATCAGCGCGGCGAGGATCAGGATCGGCGTGCTGCTCAGCGAATTCTGAAACGCCTGCGCGCTGCCCTGGAAACTGGTGGCAATCGAGCGTGGCAGGTGCAGCTCTCGCGCCGCCTGCTGGATCGCCGTCACCGCCTCGCCGATCGAGACATTCGGAGGGAGGTTGAAGCTCAGGGTTACCGACGGGAATTGGCCCTGGTGATTGACCGCAATCGGCGCGACCGTTGATGTGATCGAGGCAAACTCGCTAAGCGGTACCTCAGTGCCGCTGGAGGAGGTCGCATAGATGCGGCTGAGCGCGTTCGGCCCAAGCTGGAAATCGGGCTCGACTTCGAGAATCACGAAATATTGGTTGAGCCTCGTATAGATGCGCGCCGCGACCCGCTGGCCGAACGCGTCATAGAGGATCGAATCGACGATCGATGGGTTGATGCCGAGCTGCGAGGCGAGCTGGCGGTTCACCTCGATCTTCATGACCCGGCCGGTGGTCTGCTGGTCGCTGGCGGCGTCAGTCAGCTGCGGCAATGTTTGGAGCTTCTTCAAGAGGACCGGCGCCCAGTGGTCGAGCTCGTCGCTGTCGACATCGACGAGCGTGTATTGGTACTGGGTCTTTGAGAGCCGCGCGCCGATCGTAATGTCCTGCGCGGCCTGCATGTACAACGTGATGCCCCAAACCGGCTGCAGCGCTTTGTCCAAACGCGCAATCACCTGGTCGGCGCTGGCCGTCCGCTGGCCGAGCGGCTTCAACGTGACGAACACGCGGCCGTCATTCTCGGTGACGGTCGGCCCGCCGGGTCCGATATAGGCGTTCGCCGCGGCGACCGCGGGGTCCTTCGTCACCACCGCGAGGATCGCGCGCATGCGGTCCTTCATCGCCTGAGGCGAGATGTTTTGCGCTCCCTCGGCGATGCCGACGATCAGGCCCGTATCCTGCTGCGGAAAAAAGCCTTTCGGTATCTCGACGAAGAGCACGCCGGTCAAGGCGACGGTCGAGAGCATGACCATTAAGGTGACGAAACGATGGCGCAGTGCCACCACCAACCCGCGCTCGTATACGGCGGCCAGCCCGTCGAAAAACCGCTCGAGCGCGCGAGAGATGAGGCCCGGACGGGTTTCGCCCTCCGCGGTCAAGACGCGGGCGCACATCATCGGGGTCAAAGTCAGCGAGACAATGACGGAGACGAGGATCGCCACCGCGACGGTGACCGCGAACTCCCGGAACAACAGACCGACAATGCCACTCATCAGGAACAGCGGAATGAACACTGCGACCAGCGATATCGAGATCGACATGATCGTAAAACCGATTTCGCCCGCCCCGTCGAGGGCGGCCTGCATCGGGGTCTTCCCCTCCTCGATGTGCCGCACGATGTTCTCGATCATGACGATCGCATCGTCGACGACGAAGCCGACCGCGATCGTCAGCGCCATCAGCGACAGATTGTCGAGGCTGTAGCCGAGCACATACATTACCGCGAAAGTGCCGATCAGCGACATCGGCACTGAGATCGCCGGGATCACCGTCGCCCACAGCTTGCGCAAAAACAAAAAGATGACGCCGACAACCAGCGCGATCGTCAATAACAGCGTGTTCTGCACGTCGGCGACGCTGGCCCGGATCGTCTGGGTGCGGTCCGAGACAGTATGGATCTTGATCGACGGCGGCAGCGAAGCTTCGAGCTGTGGCAATTCCTTCTTGATTTGGTCGACGGTCGCAATGACATTGGCCCCCGGCTGGCGCTGGACCGCTATGATGATGGCCGGCTCATCGTTCATCCAGCCCGCCAGGTTCACATCCTGCGGTCCGACGATCGCCCGGCCGACATTGCGCACGCGTACCGGTCCGCTGGTGCCGAACGCACCGCTGCGGTTGGCGAGGATATAGTCATTGAACCCCTGCGCTGTCATCAACTGATCGTTGGTCTGCAGTGCGAAGGCCTGGTTGGCGCCATACAATGTGCCTTTCGGCTGGTCGACCGTGGCGGTGGCCAGCGCCGTCCGCACTGCCTCCAGGTCGAGGCCCTCTGCGGCCAGCAGCGCCGGGTTGACCTGCACCCGGATTGCCGGGCTCTGCTGTCCGCCGATGCCGACGAGGCCGACGCCGGGCATCTGCGAGATCTTCTGGGCCAGTATGCTGTTCGCGTAATCGCTGACCGTCGTGAGCGGCAGCGTCTCGGAGGTCAACGCCAGCATCAGTACCGGCGTGTCGGCCGGGTTGGTCTTGCGGTAGATCGGCGGGTTTGGCATCGTCGGAGGCAGCAGGCCTGCCGTTGCATTGATCGCGGCCTGCACGTCCTGCGCCGCCGAATCGATGGTGCGGCTGCGGTCGAATTGCAATGTAATCTCGGCATATTCGGTTGCGCTGCTGGAGGTCATTTGCGTCAGGCCGGGGATCTGGCCGAACTGCCGTTCGAGCGGTGTCGTGACGGTGCTGGCAACGGTCTGCGCATCGGCGCCCGGCAGTTGCGCGGTGACCTGGATCGTCGGCGAAGCGATATTCGGCAAGGCCGCCACCGGCAACAGCTCGTAGCCGATCAGCCCGAGCAGCAGGATCGCCACCATCAACATCGCGGTGGCGATCGGCCTTCGGATGAACGTCGCCGAGATGTTCATGGCAACAGGCCCGCGCTTGCCGGGGTGGGGTTTGGCACCACGGCCGCATCGTTCGAGTTGGCGAGCGACACCACGGCGCCGGGGGTCAGCCGGTATTGGCCGCGCACGACGACGGTTTCCCCGGCGCTCAAGCCTTTATCGATCAGCGCCTCGCCGTTGAGCGTCTCGCGCACCGAGACCGGCTGCATTGCCACCTTATGATCGGGGCCGACAACGAAAACATACTGCCCTTGCGGGCCTTGCTGGACGGCGTCGAGCGGGACTGTCAGGCCATTGTCCTGCACTTGGGTTACGACGCGCAGGTTGACAAACATGCCGGGCCACAGTTCGCGATGCGGGTTGGGGAAGATCGCTTTGAGACTTATCGTTCCGGAGGTGGTATTCGCTTGGTTGTCAATCGCCGCGAGCGTGCCGATATCGAGCTCGGTTTTGCCGTCCGCGCTCAATGCAATGGCCTTGACCCGGCCCTTTTCGAGAGCGTCCTGCACCTCTGGAATGTCGGCTGCAGCCAGCGTAAACATCACACTGATCGGCTGAACCTGGTTGATCACCACCAAGGCGTTCGGCTCGCTCGGAGAGCCGCGTGTCGTGCTCGAATGTATGATATTGCCGACATCGAGCAGACGTATTCCGGCAATGCCGTCGAACGGCGCCACCAGCTTCGTATAGCTCAGCTCGGTCTTGGCATACTCGATCGCCGCCTGATCGGCTTTGATCGTGGCCTGCTCCTGGGCGATCATCGCTTGCTGTGTGGCGACCTGCTGTTCGGCGGCAAAGCCCTGCTTGGCCAACGGCACGTATCGGCCAAGATTGAGCTGCCCATTTTCGAGATGGGCTTGGTCGCGAGCGAGATTCGCCTCCGCCTGATCGAGCTGCGCCTGATAGGAGCTCGGATCGAGCTGGGCCAGGAGCTCGCCTTTCTTGACAGACTGGCCATCCTTGAAGTCGATGCTGACGATCGGTTCTGTGATCATGCTGCGGACCGTCGCCGAGTTCAGCGCCGTGACATAGCCAATCCCGGTCACCACGATCGGAAAATTTTGTTTCTGGACCGTGGTCGCAATGACGGGGATGGAGGACGGCGGCTCCGGCTTGGCTGCAGTGGGGCCGTGCGCGAAGTGCTGCCATCCCAGATACCCCCCGGAGGCGACTACGAGCATTACGAAGCCGCCAAGCAGAGGAAAACGTCGCCCGCTCTTGACGGCGGGTTTCTCGGAAGCAACCAATGGCGCGGCCATCGGATCTTAATCCCTCATCGGTTGCGGTTTAGCTGAGACTGCAGTCCCGCGTTGCACCGAGATCTCCAGCTTTTGCTCGTTCATTTCTGGCAGAATTAGACCGGTAGTGGGCTCAATCCGAGTAAGATCCGGTAAAAATTTGTAACGCATCTCGGTAATTTTCGACAATGGGTTGGGTCGGCGTTCCTCCGCAGTGCATTTGTTCGAAGCAGTGGCCCCCCTTGCGAATAAGCACCTCTAGTCAGGCGACACAACTTGCGAGCCCGACTATTTCCACCATTTTACCACGATTTACTCAAGTTCAATGCAACCAACTGCCTGCGGTGTAAGTAACAGCCAGACTTGGTATTTTTTTGGCAGGGCCAGCGCAATCGGCCCAGACGGTTGACATCCGGTCGCCAGGCCATTTTCGGAGGTCACCCGGACGATCGCATCGGCCATCCCGCCAAGGCTGCTCATGCCACCGCGAGCGCGCGGTATTGAACGAGCGCCCGGAACGCACTAGATTATAATGGTTCTAAATGGCATAAGCTTGGGAGCTAGCGTGGATTGGAAGATCCAACTGACGACCGAGGCCGGCATCCCGGTCGGCGGCAACCAAAGGAGCCTGACCGCCAGCCCGCGCGGTCCAGCCTGCTGGGTGCCTAGCACCTATTCATCGTGCCGACCATGAACCAGAACCTTAGCCGGATAGAGATATGATATCTAAATCAATCCTCTCGCGACCGCTGGGCGCATGCTTCGACACTAAGTGGAGAACTCATGACGCTCGGCGAAATTGCGGGCCTGAGTGTGGTGCTCGGGGCTTGCAACCAGGGAAATTCCCGTCCGCATCTATGGACGAGGTAATCAACGCAGCAGAGAGTGGAGAGAGACATGGACGGGAATGATGTCGCAAACGCCGGCAAGTGCCCAGTAATGCATGGTGTTCGCCCCCACGAGCCTTTCAGGGGCAGGTCGAACCGGGACTGGTGGCCGAACCAGTTGAACCTCAAAATTCTGGAACAGAATTCTCCCTTGTCCAATCCCATGGGCAAGGATTTCAACTACGCCGAGGAGTTCAACAGGCTCGACTTCCAGGTCCTGAAGAAGGACCTCTATGCGCTGATGACCGACTCGCAAGAGTGGTGGCCGGCCGACTTTGGACATTACGGCCCGCTCTTCATCCGGATGGCGTGGCACAGCGCGGGCACCTACCGCACCGGCGACGGCCGCGGCGGCGCGGGCTCGGGTACGCAGCGCTTTGCGCCGCTCAACAGCTGGCCGGACAACGTGCTCCTCGACCGGGCGCGCCGGCTGCTGTGGCCGATCAAGCAGAAGTACGGCAAGCAGATCTCATGGGCCGACCTGATGATCCTCGCGGGCAACTGCGCGCTGGAGTCGATGGGCTTCGAGACATTCGGCTTTGGCGGCGGGCGCGAGGATGTCTGGGAGCCCGAAGAGGACATCTACTGGGGCCCCGAAGGCAAGTGGCTGGCCGACGAGCGCTACAGCGGCGACCGTGATCTCCAGAATCCTCTCGCCGCTGTGCAGATGGGTCTGATTTACGTGAATCCGGAAGGGCCGAACGGCAATCCGGATCCGATCGCTGCGGCGCGTGACATCCGCGAGACGTTCAAGCGCATGGCCATGAACGACGAGGAGACCGTCGCGCTCATCGCCGGCGGCCACACGTTCGGCAAGACCCACGGCGCTGCCGATCCCAGCAAGTATGTCGGCCCCGAGCCCGAAGGCGCCTCCATCGAGGAGCAAGGGCTCGGCTGGAAGAACACCTATGGCGGCGGCAAAGGCGATGACGCGATCGGAAGCGGCTTGGAAGTCGTCTGGACTCAGACGCCAACGAAATGGAGCAACAACTTCTTCTCGAACCTGTTCGGCTACGAATGGGAACTGACCAAGAGCCCGGCCGGTGCCTATCAGTGGAAACCCAAGGGCGACGCGGGTGCCGGTACCATGCCGGATCCGCACGACCCATCAAAGCGTCGTGGGCCCTCCATGCTGACCACCGACCTCGCGTTGCGCGTCGACCCTCTCTACGAAAAGATCTCGAGACGCTTTTACGAGAATCCGGATCAGCTCGCAGACGCGTTCGCCCGGGCGTGGTTCAAGCTGGTGCATCGCGACATGGGGCCGCGCGCGCGCTATCTCGGCCCGGAAATCCCTGCGGAGGAGTTGCTCTGGCAGGACCCCGTCCCGGCCGTTACTCATGAACCGATTGACGAGCAGGACATTCGCGCACTCAAGGGCAAAATCCTCGCATCGGGTCTTTCGATCTCCCAATTGGTCTCGACCGCTTGGGCGTCGGCGGCAACTTTCCGCGACTCCGACAAGCGCGGTGGGGCAAACGGGGCGCGCATCCGCCTCGCGCCGCAAAAGAATTGGGAGGTCAACCAGCCCGCTCAACTGGCGAACGTGCTTGAAACTCTCGAGGGAATCCAGAAGGAGTTCAACGTCGCACAGACCGGAGGGAAGAAAGTCTCGCTCGCCGATCTGATCGTCCTCGGTGGCTGCGCCGCCGTCGAAGAGGCCGCGAAGAAGGCCGGACATGACGTCCAGGTTACCTTCACGCCGGGCCGCACGGATGCGTCGCAGGATCAGACCGACATCGAGTCCTTCGCGGTGCTCGAACCGGCCGCGGACGGGTTCCGCAACTACCTCAAGACCGCATACACCTCGCCCGAAGAGATGCTAGTCGATCGGGCGCAACTCCTGACGTTGACCGCCCCTGAGATGACGGTTCTCGTCGGCGGTATGCGCGCGCTGAATGCTAACTTCGGACAGTCGCAGCACGGCGTCTTCACGAAGCGCCCAGAGACGCTCACCAACGACTTCTTCGTGAACCTGCTCGACATGCGCACCGAGTGGAAGGCGACCTCGGAAGCCAAAGATGTGTTTGAGGGCCACGACCGCGCGACCGGCGAGCTGAAGTGGACCGGCACCCGCGTCGACCTCATCTTCGGTTCGCACTCCCAGCTCCGAGCGCTCGCGGAAGTCTATGCCTCTGACGACTCGCAAGAGAAGTTTGTGCGCGACTTCGCGGCTGCTTGGAACAAGGTGATGAACCTGGATCGCTTTGACCTCGCCTGATTTTCCACGAAAAAAGCGGTCGGACGCAGCTGAGGCCCAGCTGCGTCCGACCGCCGAGGCCGAGCGATGATAAGGAAGTATAATGGACTACGAGGCCCTTTTTCCGACAACAGCTCGGTGACTTGCGGCGCGAGGGACGCTATCGCGTCTTTGCCGATCTCGAACGCCGGGCCGGGCATTTCCCGCGGGCGATGCACTACCGCGGCAACAGGTGCCGCGAGGTGACGGTATGGTGCGGCAACGATTATCTCGGCATGGGTCAGCACCCGGCGGTGCTGACGGCAATGCATGCGGCAATCGACCGTTGCGGCGCCGGCGCCGGCGGCACCCGCAACATCTCCGGCACCAACTACTACCACGTCATGCTGGAGCGCGAGCTGGCCGATCTGCACGGCACCGAAGCCGCTTTGCTGTTCAATTCCGGCTACATGTCGAACTGGGCGACCTTGAGCACGCTCGCGGCGCGACTGCCGGGCTGCGTCGTGCTGTCCGATGAACTGAACCACGCCTCGATGATCGAGGGCATCCGGCACAGCCGGGCGGCAAAGCAGACCTTCGCGCACAACGACCCCGCCGACCTCGACCGCAAGCTGGCCGCGCTCGATCCCGCCGCGCCGAAACTCGTCGCGTTCGAATCGGTCTATTCGATGGACGGCGACATCGCGCCGCTCGCCGAAATGTGCGACATCGCCGAGGCGCACGGCGCGATGACCTATCTCGACGAGGTGCATGCGGTCGGGCTTTACGGGCCGCGCGGCGGCGGCATTGCCGAGCGCGACGGTGTGGCCCACCGACTGACGGTCATCGAGGGAACTTTGGCGAAAGCCTTCGGCGTGGTCGGCGGCTATATCGCCGGCTCGGCGGCGCTGTGCAATTTTGTGCGCAGCTTCGCCTCCGGCTTCATCTTCACGTCGGCATTGCCGCCGGCAGTGGCGGCAGCCGCCCTGGCCAGCATCCGCCATCTGAAGAGCAGCTCCCCGAACGCCGCCAGTTGCACGAGCACGTCAGGCTGCTGCGCCGCCGGCTCGATGCCGCCCAACTCCCGCACCGGGACAACCCGAGCCATATCGTGCCGGTCATGGTCGGCGACCCGGTGTTGTGCCAGCACATCACCGACCGGCTGCTGGACGAGTTCCAAATCCATGTGCAGCCGATCAACTACCCAACCGCCGCGCGGCACCGAGCGGCTGCGCCTGACCCCCTCGCCCCTGCACAGCGAGGCCGAGATCGACCATCTGGTCCGAGCGCTCGCGATCATCTGGTCGGAACGCGATCTGCGCTGCGCCGCGTAATCTGGAATCCGAGAAACGCGCGAGGCGTGCGACCGGCCTCGTCCATTCGTTATGGGACTTGATGGAAATGCTATGGTGCGGACTATTTTGGAGCTCGCCCATCGGCGTTCGCTGCCTCTTGCCTCACTGGAGGAACTGCGGTGGCAGCGCTCGCGGCATTCAGTTGCTCGACGCTGCGGCGTGAACACGGCCACCGCCGGTGTCTGACGAGTTGAGGCTCGACGGCGCTCTGTTACAGACAGACACAAAAGTTTACCATAAACGTCTCGCGTGGGTCCGCGGGGTGCGGCACTCTGTACCTTAAATTAATAAATTAACGAAAATTCACGGTATCCGGGCGCCGAGCGGATCGCCTGAAATCAGCACATCCCTTGGATCAAGCCCGACGGAGGGAACACCGATGCGCCGAGACTCTGGAACTCTCGTAAAAGCAGCTTTCGCGACGGCGCTGGGGATCTTGTGCGTTCCCCACCCCGCGTCCGCTCAGTCCGAGTTCCAGCCGGATATACCTGTCCCACCCTATAACCCGTATCCGCCGCTGCCTGGCTACACGCCGCCCAACAATTCTCCCGCCTGATATACAGCCTGAGCTATACAGGGTTCGACGTGAGGTCAATACGATCTTCGGTCGCTACTTCGCCGAGTGGCAAGCATTGACGCCAACGCCCACTTATATGGGCAACCCGCCAATACTTGTTCCAAACGGATATGAGGCGCAACGGATATTAGGGGGCCTACTGAATTTCGACGAAACCATGTCGCCCTTCAATAACACGGCCTGCGCTTCCTGCCACATGCCGTATGCTGCGTTTAGTGGGCCGATCCCGTCCGTAAATCTGACGATGATCGCTTTCCCCGGTTCCTATCGTTATCGGGCCGCCAAACGGACGGCGCAGCGATACACGTATTCACACACATTCCCCGTTCTCAACTTCAATACCGTACAGGGCCTGTTCTTCGGCGGAAACTTCTGGGATGGGCGGGCGACCGGAATGAAGCTGCAGGCTCCCGACGCCGAACAGGCGCAGGGTCCGCCGGTCGATCCTCTGGAAATGGGGAATCCTGATGTCGCTTGCATCGCATGGAAGATATCCCAAGCGCCGTACCGGCCGCTCTTCGAGCTGGTGTGGGGCACGGATTTTGACATCCGTTGGCCCGCCAACACTGCCGCGATCTGTGCCACCCCAAATGGAGCGACGCGGTTCAACGGGAGCGCCACGCCAATCGCCCTGAGTGCGACCGACCGCACCAAGGCAAGCAATATTTATGATCACTGGGCGCAGTCCGTTTCCTTCCTCGAACGCACACCGGACATCAGCCCTTTCAATTCTAAATTCGACTGGTCCCTGAATCCCAATTCGGGGGTGACGCTTACCGCGGACGAGATGGCTGGTTTCCAGCTGTTCAACGGCAAAGGAAACTGCAATTCATGCCACGTTGACGGCAGATCTACCCTCCTGACGCCGGGCCAGACCGATACCGGCAACACCGCCAGCGTCCAGCCTCTGTTCACCTGCCACGGCTTTGCCAACGAAGGCCTGCCGCTCAATCCCAGGATCAGTTTGTTCTATGAGAGCACGCCGGATCGGTTCGGGTTTACGCCCAATCCCGACGGGTTCGGATACAGAGATTTGTTGCTCGGCAATTTCCTCAGGAGCGGCCCGCAATCCTTCCCCGATCCCAACCAGCCGGAGTGGCTGGCGCAGGCGACGACGACGGACGGTCAAGCGCAGGTGATGACGGCCCGCGATGTGGCGATGACACCACCGCAGTGCCCGACGACCGAGGCCGGCCAGCTCGACGCGAACGGGAGCCCGGTGGGGTTCTTCCAGAAAGGGTTCTTCCACAACGGCTACATCAAGAGCCTGAAGCAACTCGTCCATTTCTACAACACGCGCGATGCGTTTCCGATTGGATTTGGATACCCCGTCACGTCAGGACACTGCCCGCCGGGAACCGTCGAGAGGGTCAGTTGCTGGCCGCAGCCCGAGGTCCCGAACAACATCGACATGACGACCGGCAACCTCGGCTTGACGGATACGGAGGAGAACCAGATTGTAGCGTTCATGCAAACGCTGACGGACGGTTACAACCCGGCCAATCCCAGCGTCAGCACCTATAAGAACATCGATACCTTCACGGGTCAGTGCTCGCCCCCCGTACCCGGTGAGACTGCATCGAACCAAGGTAATTCGTCCCTCATCCCGACCTGGAGTTTTACGCAATATCCGTGCGCGTCGGACATCTGCGGCGTCGCGCCGCTTCCGGGGCCCTTGCCGATCCCATAGGGCCGGAAACAATGTATGGGGGCCGCGCGCGGCCCCCATGTTCCTTCCTCGATTTTCCAACGGAACAGCTATCGCGGGTCTGTTCGATGAATAGACTGCTCGTGAAACTGGCGATCACTGCCGCGGTCGGTAACCTCTTCTCCGCCAACCCAACCACCGCTCAAAATCCTCCGCCGGCGCCGAAAGCCTCGCATGTCGAGATCACTAAGGGGCCGGAGCTCGAATTCGGCTAACTCCTGGCTGGCGATTGTCCGGTGGACCACCAACAACCCTGGCGGGGACGACGATCATTTCGCGGTCGTGCACTATGGTACGGACCCCAAGGACCTCAGCCAGACGGCGAAAAATCACATCCGCCTCAACCAGGGCCATCCGGAAACGATTTTCCGAGCGCGCCTCGATCATCTGGAGCCGGAGACGACCTATTACTACACAGTGACGTCGATGGGGTACGATGGGCAGAGCGATGGAGTACAGAGCCCGGTCAACCACTTCACCACACCCGCACCCGGCGAGGTAATCAATAATTACCCGCAGCCAAAGTAACGGCACCCAGCAGAGGGCCGCGATGGATTACGAACGCTTCTTCAGAAAGCGCTTCGACACGCTGCGTACCGAGGGGCGGTACCGCGTGTTCGCGGATCTCGAGCGGCGATGCGGGCGGTTTCCGCGGGTCGACGGCCGTCTATCGGCCAGAATCCAGGCGAAATATCTAATCGTCGTCGGGGCGGTGCTCATCGCGCTCTCGATGTACGACTTGACCAATACCTAGGGAGATCTCGGTTCTGGTTCTTCGCGCGCTCGCGGATGCTGCTCGGCGTCGCTCTAACATCGTCGCGTCTCCTACCATGAAAGAAACGATACCGTATCGTTTCTACCTAAGAATAGGTGACGCCGCCGGTCTGCGACACCGTGCCGGTCACTGGAACCGTTCGCCGGGCGGTGCCATAGCCAGGGTACCCGTAACCCCTGTGGCCATAGCCGTAACCATAGTGCCCGCCGGCGACCCCCCGGTGAACTTCGCCACCGTGGAATTCCGCCGACCCCGCCGGCATTATATTCGCCGACGTGGAACCCACCCCCGGGCGGCAGTGCGCGGGCGGAACCTGGCTGGCAAAGGAGCGCCGCGCCGAGCAATCCAGCTACGATGATCGCACAGGCCACCTCTTCCTGGGCCGGTCTTTGCTATTGCCTATTTCGCGCATTGCTGCCTTCTTCCAGTGATAAAAACAATACTGTTTCGTTCTAATTAATCAGGCGCGGCGCAGGACTAAATCAAGGGGCATCGAGGGAGCATGCGAGCCGGTCAGGGCCAGGTCAAAGGGACGTCATGGAGGAGAAAACGGCGATGAGAAAGCTCGGTAATTTCGTGCGCACGCTGGCGGTGCCGCGGCGGCAGAACCCTGATCGCTGACCAGCGTGAAGGAGAAGCTGACTAATCTGATCCTTTTGGGGGAAAATCTCGATGCAAGAGTCAACTCTTGCGCCCGAATTCTCGGCGGGCTACATCACTCATTCACCAAAATGGCTTGATAGCCGTTTTGGCCCCACCCGGGGGGGTGAATGTTGCTTTGCGGCTCCGCTCGCCGGAGATCATCTGGTTCCGGCCCAGTCAGGCCGGCCATGCGAATTTGCCAATGGCTCGGGCTCGTTCTTCCGCTGTGCTGCGTCGGGTGTCTCGTCGGCCCCGATTTTTCCTCGCCTTCGGTCCCGGTCGCCGAGAAGTGGATCGAAGCCAACGACCCTTCGGTCGATACCCGGAAGCAGGAGCACCGCGACTGGTGGAAGGTGTTCCACGACCCGGTGCTCAACCGGCTGATCGAGATTGCGTATAATCAAAATCTGACCCTCGTCAGCGCCGGAACCCAAGTGCTCCAAGCGCGGGCGCAGCTGGGAGTGGCGATCGGCGAGTTTTATCCGCAAGTGCAGCAGGGCAACGGCTCGGTAACCTACACCCGGCCGAGCCATGCCGACACGACAGAGTTTCCGGTAAACGTCATACACAACTTCTGGAGCGACAGGCTCGGCCTCACCGTCAATTGGGAACTGGATTTTTGGGGCAAATTCCGTCGCGCCATCGAATCCGCCGATGCGTCCTATCTCGGCTCGATCGCCAATTATGACTACGTGCTCGTCACCCTGCTCGGGGACGTCGCCACGACCTATATCGGCATTCGCACCTTGCAGACGCAGATCGAGATCGCCCGCGAAAACGTCGTGAGGCAGAAGAAGTCGCTAGCGATCGCACAGGCCAAGTTTCAGGGCGGCACCGCGACCAAGCTCGATGTCTACCAGGCGGAAAACGTCCTTGGGCAAACTGAGTCGACGATTCCACAGCTGACGATCCAGCTAAATCAAGGCTTCAACGCACTGGCCGTGCTGCTCGGAATGCCGCCGCAGCCGATGGAGCCACTGCTGACGGGCTCGAGTGGCATCCCGGTCCCGCCAAAGACCGTCGCTGTCGGCATTCCAGCCGATCTGGTCCGCCGACGTCCGGATATTCGTGCCGCCGAACTGTCGGCGATGGCGCAGGGCGCGCAAATCGGCATCGCCGAAGCAAACCTCTATCCGGCATTCAGCTTGACCGGGACTTTTGGCACGGCCGCTACCAATATCCGCCCAAGCAAGCTCAAGCGGGTTTTCGAGGGGAGAGGCATCACCTTCGCCTTCGGACCGGCGTTCACATGGAACATCCTCAATTACGGGCAGATCACCAATCAGGTCCGGGTCGAAGACGCCACGTTGCAGACGCTTCTGGTCACTTATCAGAACGACGTGCTGCAAGCGCAGCAGCAGGTCGAGAATGGTCTGACGAGCTTCCTGCAAGGGCGCGAGCAGGTCGACCTCCTGCGGGACAGCGTCGTTGCAGCGAATGGCGCGCTCGGCATCGCGCTCCTGGAGTATAATCTCGGGACCGTGCCTTTTACGACCGTGCTGGTTGCCGAACAGAACCTCTACACGGCGCAAAACGACCTGGCGATAGCGGAGGGCAATGTCTCGACGGGTCTGGCCACGGTTTACGAAGCTTTGGGGGGCGGATGGCAGATCCGCGCGGACAACGAATTCGTGCCCGCTGCGACGGCCGACGAGATGAAAAACCGCACCAATTGGGGCGTGCTACTGCCGCCGCCCGGCACGCTGCAACCGGCTGCACCCGCGCTACCCACGCCGCAAGACGTCAGCCCGAACCCCCGGGCGCCGGAATGGTGAGGTCGTCGTGAACCTGCTCTCCGCAGTCGCCCAATTGCGCCGGGTGCATGTACCACTCGCGCTCTCGTTGATAGTCGGTATCGCTGCCGGATACGGCGCGGCGAAGATTTATCCGAGGCCACTCGACATGGCCGCGGCAGCCGAACCCAAGGGGATGGCGGCACCTTCCCCAGCCGGAATCGTGCAGGCGCAGGTCACGCAACAGGCATCCCCGCCGGTGCCCGTCGTCCAGCCCAGAGCGCAGAGTGTCGCCGACTATATGGTGGTCACCGGCAACGCCGCCGCGGTGAACACCGTCAAGCTTGTCGCGCGCGTCGAGGGCTATCTCGAAAAGATCCATTACGAGGACGGCCAATTCGTCAGGAAGGGTGACCTTCTGTTCACGATCCAGCAGGACCAGTACAAGGATCAGCTGCAGCAGGCGCAGGGGCAGGTCCTCTCCGCGCAAGCCGCCCTCAAGCATGCCAACACCGAGCTCCCGCGGTATTCGGCGCTCGTCAAAAAAGATGCGGCGACTTAGACCGAGGTCGACCAGTGGGTTTACGAAAAAGGAAGCTCCGAGGGGTCACTGCTTTCCGCCCAGGCGTCGGTCGCGTTGGACAAGCTGAATCTCGGCTATACCGAAGTCAGGGCGCCGTTTGACGGCATCGTCACAAAGCACCTGATCGACCCCGGGAACGTCGTCGGCGGCGGAGGCCAGCAGAGTGCGCTCGCCGCAATCATCCAGCTCGACCCGATCTATGTGGAAGCCAATCTGAGCGAACAGCAGGTGTTGAAGGTTCGCGAGAATTTGGGCCAGCATCGGCTCACCCTCGCCGATTTGCGCAAGGTCCCGGTCGATGTCGAGCTTTCCGACCAGACCGGGTTTCCGCTCCAAGGCACGATCGAATATGTCTCGCCGGGGATAGACCCGTCGACCGGAACGTTATTGGTGCGTGGGATTTTAGAGAACCCGAACTGGACGCTGTTGCCCGGTTTTTTTGTCAACATCCGCCTGCCGATGGGAAAGGTCGACCGCAACGCATTGCTGGTACCCGACCGCGCGCTGCAGGAAGACCAGGGCGGCCGTTATCTGCTAGTGCTGAACAAGGATGACGTCGTCGCGCAGCATTATGTGCAATTGGGCCAACTGATAGGCGATTTGCGGGTCATCACCTCCGGCCTCAAGCTCGACGACCGGGTCGTCGTCGGCGACCTCTGGCGCGCCACGCCCGGCACCAAGGTGACGCCGCAGCTGACGACATTCGACACCACTTCCGCCGGCTCGCCAGGTAGCGCCGCGGGGACGCAAAAGCCATGATGTCGAAATTTTTCATCGAGCATCCGGTTCTGGCGAATGTGCTGGCGATCGTGCTGGTGCTGATCGGTGCGCTCTGCCTATTCCGTCTGCCAGTGGCGCAATATCCGAATATCGTGCCGCCGACCGTCCAGGTGACGACGCGTTATCCGGGTGCGAGCGCCCAGACCGTCATCGACACCATCGCCTTGCCGATCGAGCTGCAGGTGAACGGCGTTCCCGGTATGCTCTACATGCAGTCGACCAGCGCGTATGACGGCACTTACGTGCTGACGGTGACATTCGAGATCGGATCCGATCCGAATTCGGACCAGGTTCTGGTGCAGAATCGGGTGCAGAATGCGATGGCGCAGCTGCCGCAGCAGGTGCAGACGCAGGGCGTGTCCATTCGGGCGAAATCTCCATCGATCCTGGAGTTCGTGGCCCTTGATTCCCCAGACGGATCGCGTGACGCCCTCTTTATGTGGAACTACGCGACGATCAACCTGGTCAACGAACTGGCGCGCCTGCCGGGGGTCGGCAACGTTACGGTGATGGGAGCGGGCGAATATTCGATGCGGATTTGGATGGACCCGCAAAAATTATACTCGTACGGACTGGTGCCGGAAGACGTGATTACGGCCATTAAGCAGCAGAGCCAGGAAGTGGCAGCGGGGCAGGTTGGCATGCCGCCGGCACCGAAGGACCAGCAGTTTCAGTATACGATCGACATCCTGTCGCGGTTCAACGATCCAAATCAATTCGCCGAAATCGTCGTTAAGGATCAGACCGCTCAGGGCGGCCGTCTGATCAAGGTCAAGGATGTTGCGCGCATCGACCTTGGGGCGCAGACCTATTCGCAGGACTTCAAGCTCGACGGCAAGCCGGCTTCGGGTATCGCCATCTACCAGACCCCGGACGCCAATTCTCTGAATGTAGCTGCTGTGGTCGCGGCGAAGATGGAGCAATTGTCCCGCCGCTTCCCACCCGGACTGCACTACAGCATCCCCTATAACACGACGATTTTCATCAAGAACTCGATCAACGAAGTCTACAAGACTCTGTGGCAGGCGGGTGTCCTTGTATTGATCGTGATCCTGGTCTTCCTGCAGAATTTTCGCGCCACATTGGTGCCGGCGACAACGGTCCCGGTTACGATTATCGGGGCCTTCGCCGGCATGGCGGCGCTCGGCTATACGGTCAACCTGTCCACTCTGTTCGCGCTGATTTTGGCGATCGGCATCGTTGTCGACGACGCGATCGTCATTGTCGAAGGCGTGTCGAAATACATCGAGCAGGGCATGTCTGGCCACGATGCTGCAATCAAGGCGATGGGCGAATTGTTCGGGCCGATCATCGGCATAACTCTGGTATTGATGGCGGTATTCCTGCCGTCGTCGTTTGTGCCCGGCCTGAGCGGGCAGATGTTCGCGCAATTTGCGCTCGTCATTGCTGCCACGGCGCTGATCAGCGCCATCAATGCAGCGACGCTCAAGCCGACCCAATGCGCGCTGTGGCTGCGCACGCCTCTCCCGCTCGAGCAGCGGAACATCTTTTCGCGCTGGTTCTCCCGCGGTTTCGAGCGCGTCTACGGCGGAATGGAAAACGCCTATACCGGGTTGATCGGCCGGATGGTGCGCGTCAGCGGACTGATGGTGCTGATCGGCCTGCTACTTGCGGCTGTCGGCGTCTGGGGCATCGCCCGGCTGCCGACTGCTTTCATTCCACCCGAAGACCAGGGCTATTTGCTGATCGCCGCGCAGTTGCCGGATGGGGCTGCCCTCGGGCGTACGACGGCAGCACTCGATCAGGCGACCAAGATTGCCCTCGATACGCCGGGTGTAGACAAGGTTATCGCGATTTCCGGACTGTCGGCGCTCGACAATTTCGCCGACCTCGCAAACGCCGGCGTCAGCTTTGTCGTGCTCAAGCCCTGGGATGAGCGCAGCAAGGCCAAGAAGACGGACATCCTGACGATTGCCGAACGCCTGCAGACCGCTCTCAACGCAGCTCCCGACGGCAGGCTCTTTATCGTCCCGCCACCACCGATTCAGGGGATCGGCAATGCCGGCGGCCTGCAGATGCAGACAGAATTGCTCGGCGGCAGCTTTGATTTTCAGAAACTGAGCGACTTCACCAATAAGATCGTCAAACAGGCTGGTAGCGATCCCCAGCTGCAACACGTGCTGACAAGCTTCAGCCCGGGCGCGCCACAGGTCACGGTGACGGTGGACCGTGACAGGATCCAAACCTTGCGAGTGTCGGTCGGCGACGTTTTCTCGACCCTGAGCTCCTATCTCGGAGCAACCTACGTCAATCAGTTCAACAAATTCGGTCAGGTATTCCAGGTCTATGTGCAAGCCGACTCGCAGTTTCGCCTGCGACCGGACGACCTACTGAACCTTTATGTCCGCAGCCAGGACAGGCAGATGGTTCCGATCGGGGCGGTCGCCCATCTCGGCTCGGAAGTCGCGCCGTCGCTTATCACGCTCTACAACCTTTACCCGTCATCGACGATCATCGGCGCTCCCGCCCGTGGCGTCAGCTCGGGCCAGGCGCTGACCGCTATGGAGGATATCGCAAGGAAGACCTTGCCGAGCGATGTCGGCTACCAATGGACGGCGATGTCCTATCAGGAAAAATTGACCGGCAATCAGCTCTATTACCTGTTCGGATTATCGGTCCTACTGGTCTACCTCTGCCTAGCCGGCCAGTACGAGAGCTGGATCCTGCCATTGGCGGTGCTGTCAGCGGTGCCACTGGCGCTGTTGGGGCCGGTCGTGGCATTGACCAGCCTCGGGGTCGCCAACAATATTTACACGCAGATCGGGCTCATTCTGATGATCGCCCTATCGGCCAAGAACGGCATTTTGATCGTCGAGATGGCGCGCGAAGGCCGGACCATCCACGGGAAATCGATCCGCGAGGCGGCGGTTGACGCGGCGCGTCTGCGGTTCCGACCCATCCTGATGACCTCGTTCGCCTTTGGGCTCGGGGTCGTGCCGCTGGTGCTGGCGACTGGGGCCGGCGCCGACGCACGCATCTCGCTCGGCCTCAGTGTGCTGAGCGGCATCATCGCCTCGACCTGTCTGGCGGTGCTGTTCGTCCCCTCCTTCTTCGCCGTGCTGCAAGGGTTCGAGGAGTGGCGCAAGGCGCGGAAGAAAGCCCCGGTTCCCGCCGCCCGCGCCGCGGAGTGAACCGCGTCCGGCCAGGCGGCAACCCCTCAATTTTCTCCAATGCGGCTCCTTCGACATCAGGGTGCGAACCATCGGGCCGAGCCATTCGGCATCGAGATAGGAGAACATGTTGTAGTTGGACAACGCGGGCGGGCCGCACTGCTGTAGTTGACGCCTGCTCCGGCGCGCTCAGGACTTTTGACACGGCCATTAGGCCCTAGCGAGGAAGAGACCGATATCGCCAGGCATGCCTGCAGGGAAGTCGAGCACATTCGCCGAAACCCCGAAGCCATGAGGCTTCAGATCGCGCTCCCATCGCAGATAGATCTCCGCGGCCTCGCCGCGCAGCGTTTTCCGCCAATCCGCTCGCGACGCGTTGACGGCCCGGCCGCCGTCGCTGCAGAGCTGGCTCGGCAAGCGCAGCAGCATCCATTCCTTTTCGCCGTGCTCGGCCGCCTGCCGGGCCTGATCGACGAGGGTGCGCCAGTGGTCGTCAGAAATATGGTGGTCGATCCGGGTTACGGCTATCACGACTACAGCCAACCTTCCGCCGGTCAGCTCTGGTACTATTGCTCGGATCCGGCAGTCTGCGATACTCGCGACAGGCCACTTCCTTGGCCGGGCTTCGCTATTGCCTATTTCGTACATCGATGCCTCCTTCTTGCACCTGGCCTCGCAAGACCCAAAAACGAAACGGTATCGTTCTGTTATCTTCACATAGCGAGGCGCGCGACTAAATCAAGGGGAATCGAGGGCGACGGGCCGAACCGGTCAGCGCTAGGTGAAGGGGACGTCGTGAAGCAGACAGCGACCAGAAAGCGCTCCGCGGCGGGGGGCGTTGTCCGATCCGGCCGGCCGCCCCGCGCGCTCGCCGGCGAGGTCGAGGAGCGGATCCTCGACGCGGCCGCAAAGGTATTTCTCGAGCGCGGCTTCGAGGGCGCCAGCGTCGACGAGATCGCCGACGTCGCGCATGCCGGAAAGCCGACGATCTATGCGCGGTTCCCCGGCAAGGAGGCGCTGTTCAATGCGGTCGTGGCAGGCAACGTGCGTGAAATGACTCTCTCCTTCGAGAGGATTGCGCCAACGGGCGCCACGATTGAAGAGCGTCTGGCGAGCATTGGCATTGGCATCCTGCGGAAGGTCCTGATGGCCAAGACCGTTGGACTGATCCGAGCGGCCGTCGCCGAAGCACGCCGGTTTCCGGGTGTCGCGGACAGCGTCAGTCGCGTGGGGCGCGAGCGCGCGATCGAAGCCGTCGCTCAGCTATTGGGCGAGCTCGCGGAACCCGACCAGCTACCGGCGTTCGCCGCCGATCGCCGCGCCGCCACCGCGGGCCAATTTTTCGCGCTGATCCTGCCGCCGATGCTGATGCGCGCGCTGTTCGGAGAGCGCCTCACAGCGCTGCGCGCCGAGATCGCGCCGCATGTCGCGCGTACGGTAGCGTTCTTTCTCGCCGCCTGCAGACAGGGCGGAATGGGCTAGACTAAAGGCTGTGCTTCGCACGGTGTGGCGCCAGTTTGCTTGGCGACGTTTTCTCTAAACCCTTGTGCGCGCCTCTAATCACGAGATCTTCGGACGCGGTGACACCCCGAGTTGTTCCGGACGATCGGCTTTCGGCAATCCCAACGCGTGCATTTGTTCTCCCATCCGTCGCTCGCCCCCTCACCCCGACCCTCTCCCCGCAAGCGGGGCGAGGGAGAAAACCTTTGACCCCTCGCCCGCGGCAGCGGGGACAGGGAGGGCCCGCCAAGCGGGAGAGTGCGGGGTTGTTTGCGGGCGTTAATTCGCCATTGCAGGCTCGCGGACCTTCGCCTGCGCGAAGGCCGGCATGACCTCGGAGGCGAACCACTCGAGCTGTTCGAGGCATACCGCTTTCGGCACGCCGACGGACAAGCTCACCGAGACCCGGTCGAGGCCGGGATACCGCCTTTCGAGGCTCTTCAGATGCTCGACGACCTGCTCCGGCGAGCCGCACAGGAAGCCGCCATTGGTGATGGCATCCTCGATCCGGGGCAGCTTCGCGGTGGGGGCGCGCTTCGGATCTCGCATGATCTCGATCTGCTCGTCGCTGAGGGCGCGCACCAGCCGCAGCTCGCCAAACATCTTCATGTTCTCTTCATAATATTTGGCAGCCTCGCGAATTCCCTGCTCCCGGTTTGTGGCGAGATAGAAATGGAAACCGAAACACAGCCGCTCGCCCAGCTCGAGATGTTGGCCGCGCCGAGCATGCGCTTCCTGCCATCCGAGGACCACCCGGTGCATCGCACCGCCCTCGGCCGAGCCCCCGCCGATCAATCCTCTGATCCCGTGCTTTGCCATGAAATCGAGGGCCCGCGCCGTGCCGCCTTGAATTGGCTGCCAGCACTCGACCGGGAGCCGCAGCGGACGAGGCACCACGGTCAGCTCCTTGAGCGTGTAGCCGCGATACGGCACCTCAGGCGGCAAAGTGTAATATTTTCCGCGATGCGAAAACGACTCCTCGTTGAACGCCTTGAAAATGACGTCGACCTGTTCTTCGAAGAGCTCGCGGTTCGCCGACTGGTCGAGCAGCGGCGAGCCGAAAGTTTCGACCTCTCTCGTGTGGTAGCCGCGCCCGACCCCGAAAATGATGCGCCCGCCAGTCAGAATATCCGCCGTGGCATAATCCTCGGCCAGCCGCAGAGGGTGCCACATCGGGGTGATGTTGAAGCCGCAGCCGATCTTCAGACGCTTGGTGACGTGGGCGAGATGGAGCGCTGTCATCAAGACATTCGGGATGCACTCATAGCCTTCGTGCTGAAAATGGTGCTCGGCCATCCAGAAGGCATTGTAACCGACACGATCCATCAACTGCGCCATCGCCTGGGCCTTGTCGAAGACGCCGGCCAGGTCTTCGTTGCGAAATCGACGGTCGTTGACCGGAGTACCGGCATAACCGGCGTTTTCCATGTCGATGTGTCCAGCAAACAGACTGTCGAATTTCGTAATCATGGCAGGTCCTCCAGGGGAAATCGCCGAGCGAGCCTCAACCGTGCATCTTAGACCACGGTTTACCCGTGGCAACCCGGAACCCCTGCCGTTGCCGACGCGCGCCGAGGCTACTTTCGGGCGATCGAGTGAGAAGTGTTCGAGGATGCGGCGACGGCTCAGCCGTTCGTTCTTGAGAGATAATGTTATCGACGGCTCGTTCGCCGGGGCGCGGCCGTCGGCGGCAGCCGACGGCGCGCACGAACCATAGGTTAGCCCGGCTGATAAGTCAGAGTCATTTGCGCGACGCCGCCGGCCACGTTGAGACCGGTGTTGCCTTCGATGCTGACCGGCTGCAGTGAGACCGAATTGCCGGAGCCGCCGATCAGCACATTGGCCCCGACCCCGACCCCAACCGTAGCGCTCGCGGTGGCGCCCGCATAGGTGCCTGCCAACGAGCCCGGCCCGGGATTGGTGGTCGGCGCCAGCACTGCCCAGATCATCACCGCGCTCTGGACATAGCCGATATCGACGCCGAATTTGTTGATCGCTCCGACGTAATGTTGCGGAGGGCCGGCGCTCGGCGAAAAGGCACAGTTTACCGACCGCGACGATCCAAAGACAAAACCGAAGCCGCTGGCGACGTTGCAAGTGAGCACCCCAGCCTTCACCGCTTGCGCTTGCGCCGGCGTCTCCACCGCGAAAGCTCCTGCGGCCATGCCGAGCGCACTGATCGCTACTGCCAGTTTTCTGAACATACCATCAACCTCCTGCTTGCCAAACCCGCTGGGGCGAAGCCTAAACGGCGGGTCATATAGCGTGGTTCCGCCGCCGGATGCCATGGTTTAGTTTACCTGCCGTTTCACCAGCCGCCGCGTCCTCGACTTTGCGTTTGGCAGCTGTTCGAGGGACCCCCGACAAATTGAACTTCGGCGCACGTCGAGTGTTGCAGCAGCAAGCCGCGCCCGCACATCACGTAATTAGGGGTGACGGGCTGAGCCCTGGCGTGGAGGACCGGCGACCCGGTCGGTTTTTTTGGACTTATCGGTCATTGTCACAATTAATCCGCTCGCGCCGGCGTCGATTTTTTGGAACAATCAACTCCTGCGGTCCGAGCGGGCCGTAAACCGACTCGACAGGAAGCTGACTTGATCAGAGACAGGAATTTTCGTCAACCCCGGCGCCGCGATTTCGACGACGACGGCTATGACCCGCATCTCCGCGAATTTGGCGCCGCTCCGCGTTTCCCCCAGCCGCGCTTCGAAACACCGTCCGGACCGCCGGTGCGCGCCGTCGTCAAATGGTTCAAGCCCGAGAGAGGCTTCGGGTTTGTCGAATTGACGGACGGCTCGGGCGACGCTTTTCTCCATGCCAGCGTGCTCGAACGCAATGGCATCACTGCGGTGCAGGCCGGTGAAACGCTTGAGATCCGCGTGGCGCCGGGGCAAAAGGGACCGCAAGTCACCGAAGTCCTCAGTGTCGACAGCAGCACGGCCGCACCTCCCGCGGCGCGGCGGTCGGCCTACCCGGCGGCAGGCGGCCGCACACCCCCCTCTACCGAAGCAACGGTCGAGGAAGCCGGCACGGTGAAGTGGTTCAATGCCCAAAAGGGGTTCGGCTTCATCGTTCGCGACGATGGCGGCAAGGATGCTTTCATCCACGCCTCAGTGCTCGAGCGATCCGGGGTCGCCACCCTCAATGAAGGGCAGCGCGTGCTGATCGACATCGCCGAAGGCCGCAAAGGTCCCGAAGCCGTCCGGGTCCGTCTCGCCTAGATCAGGTTCGGGCGGCCCGCCGCCTGCATCCGGGACGGGCGGAATGCCGTAGGGCTGGAAGAATGTCGTGCGTCCTTCGAGGCCTCGCGTTGCGAGGCGCCTCAGGGTGAGGACATTAAAAACATGCCTCATAACCCCTCACTCCGACGCTCTCCCCCACCCTTCTCTCCCGCGCGAGCGAGCGGCGAGAGTGTCAGGCGGCGTTCCTGTCCAGCAGTTCGATGTGGACATTCTGCGGGCCGCGGAGAAAGGCGATCCGCACCCCGGGCCTGATCGTCTTGGGTTCCACCGTAAATTCGGCACCCTTTTGCTTGAGCTCGGCGACGACCTGGTCGATCCCGTCGACACGCAGGCCGATGTGCTCGAGCCCCAAATAAGGCGGTTGCGGGGGTGCGGCGACGGCTTGCTCCGGCGGAACCTGCGCGATGAAGACAGCCACTCCCCCGAGATTGAGGTCGAGACGCGGCCTGCCGTCCGACTGCACCGAGCGAATGATCTCGGCGCCGAACATGTTCTCGTACCAGCGGGCGGTTGCTTCCGCATCCGGGCTGCGCAAATGGATGTGGTCGTAGGTGAAGGCGGTCATGCGTTTCTCCCTTTGATCGATGCCGATGGCGACGGCCGCTCATCTTCGCCTGTCGTGGCGCATAATTGCATCCACAATCTTACGGGTGTGGTCGGAACCCGAGGTCGTTAGGGTCGATGAGTGTGAGAGGTAGGCAGCAAGGAGCTCCGGGGTATCGGATGCAACGGGCGTGACGTCGCGCGGCGCGCGAAGCGCTTCACGCTTTCCCGACAGCATCGAAGGCCGCTCCTCCTGGGTGGCGGCGTCGATCACGCTCGCCATCCTTTCATTTTCTTACGGCGCACCGCTGATCGTCGTCGTCGGGCTGAAGCCGATCGCGGCTTCGCTCGGTGCGGACCGCTCGGTGGTGGCGCTGGCGGCCTCGCTGGTCTGGCTCGGCACCGGCCTCGGCGGCATCCTGATGGGGCGGATCGCCGACCGCATTGGGATGCGCCAGGTTGCGATCTTTGGCGCGTTGATGACGGCGCTGGGCCTGGCTGTCTCGGCGATCGGCCAAACCTGGGCGCTGATTGTCGGCAGCGCCGTCCTGATCGGTCTGTTGGGCAACAGCGCGCATTTCCCGCCCCTCGTCACCTATGTCAGCCGCTGGTTCGACCGGCGCCGCGGAACGGCGGTCGCCCTGATCTCGTCAGGGCAATACATCGCCGGCGTCGTCTGGCCTACGGTTTTCGAGCGCGGCATGGACAGCTTCGGCTGGCAGACGACAATGCTGGCATTCGCCGTCGTGGTCGCAGCGACAATCGTACCGCTGGCGGTTTTGTTGCGCCCACCCCCGCCGCCGATCCGGACGGAAGGCTCGGCGGCCCATTTGCGCCGCCGGGCTCAGGCCCTCCGGTTGCCACCAAATCTGGTGCAGGTGCTGCTCTGCGCGGCGTCCTTCCTGTGTTGCGTGCCGATGGCGATGCCCGCGGGGCATCTCGTAGCATTGTGCAGCGATCTCGGCATCCCGGCGGCGCGCGGAGCGGCGATGCTCTCGATGATGCTCGGTTGCGCCTTTGTAAGCCGAATGTTCTGGGGGTGGCTGACCGACCGGATCGGCGGGCTCGCCGCGGTGTTCGCTGGATCGGCCTGTCAGGCGCTGGCGATCGCGGCATTCACGGTAACCCAAGACGAGGCGGGGTTATTTGCCGTCTCGGCCGCCTACGGCCTGGGGTTCAGCGGGATCATCCCGGCCTATGTCGTGGCGATCCGCGACCTCTTCCCGTCAGCCGAGGCGTCCTGGCGAGTACCGACGTTATTGTTCACCGGCATGTCCGGCATGGCGTTCGGCGGCTGGTTCGCCGGCGCGCTCTACGACCATTTCGGCTTCTACGCGCCGGCCTTCGCCGCGGGCGCGCTTTTCAATCTCGCCAATCTCCTGGTTATCGGGTTCCTCGTCGTAAGACAGGCCCAGCAAACACCCGCGGCCGTAACAGTGTCACCGTAAGGTTCATCTCGTTTCCGCTGGATGGGGAGGAGATCGTGAGCATCAAACTCTACGCGATGACCTGCGGCTGGCTGACCGGCAACCTTGACCGATTGATGGAGGGCGGGGAAGGGAAAGCGAAGCTGCCAATCCCGGCCTATCTGATCGAGCATCCAAAGGGCACGGCGCTGTTCGACACGGGCATGCACCCCGCCTGCCAGCACGATCCCGCCGGGCGGGTCGGCCCGCGAATAGCCGGCCTGTTCGGCTTCAATTACCAACCCGGCGAAGAAATTTCCGAGCGCCTCGCCGCGCTCGGCCGCGATCCCGGCCGCATCGACCTGATCATCACGTCGCATCTGCATTTCGACCATGTCGGCGGCAACGCTCTGATCCCGAACGCGACCGTCATCGTTCAGCGCCGCGAATGGGATGCCGGATTGGACCCGGACATCGCCGCGCAGCGCGGCTTTGACCGCCAAGATTACGACCTCGGCCATAAGGTCCGGCAGGTCGATGGCGAGCACGACGTGTTCGGTGACGGCTCGGTCGTGTGCCTGCCGACCTACGGTCACACTCCGGGACACCAGTCGTTGAAATTGCGGCTTCCTGCGGGCGAGATCGTGCTGGCCTGCGATGCTTGCTATTTCTGCCGAACCCTGCGCGAGCGGCGTTTGCCGAGATACGTGCACGACCGCGCGGCGATGCACGCCTCGCTCGACCGCCTCGCCCAGCTCGAAAAGGGCGGCGCCCGTATCTTCTTCGGCCACGACAGCGACTTCTGGAAAGCGGTGCCGCAGGCGCCCGTGGCGATCGGCTAGTCGGGGTGGGGGCGGCAGGCGGCGGACGAGACTTTAAAGTTTTGCGAGCTTGTGGATGACCCGCAGGCGCTTTGGCGGCGGCTCCTTTGAGAACCGCGGCCAGGTGCGGCCCGAGAGCTCGCCGACATAGATGTTGCCGAGCCCGTCGACCGCCATGCCGTGCGGCGAGGTGAACTGGCCGGGGGCGAGCCCAGCATGCATCTTGCCGAGCCGCGCCAGAACCCGGCCTTTGGAGGTATGGATGCTGACGCGCGGGCCGATATTGGGCCAATCCTTATTGATCTCGCCGGACGGGCCGCCTTCGCCGATATAGAAGAGCGGGTCGGGACCGGCCGCCATGCACATGCCGTTCGGCCGGTGCAGATTGTTCCACTGGCTTTCGAACTTGCCGTTGCCGTCGAACACCTGCACCCGGTGGTTCTCCCGATCGGCGACATAGACCCAGCCGTCGCGATCGCAACAGATGTTGTGGGGAATGTTGAACTGGCCGGGATCGGTGCCGGGCTCGCCCCAGGACATCAGGAGCTTACCGTCCGCAGTGTACTTATGGATGCGGGCATTGCCGTAGCCGTCCGAAACGTAGAGGTCCCCCTGCGGCGACAAGGCGGTGTGGGTGCAGCGGTGGAACGGCTCGCCGCTCATAAAGGGTTTGGGCTCGCCCGGGATGCCGAGAGTCATCAGCACTTTGCCGTCGAGGGTGCACTTGCGCACCGTGTGGTCGCCGTCATCGGTCAAATGAATCGTGTCGTCCGGGCCCATATGGACGCCGTGCGGCCGGCGGAAGACCCCTTCACCCCAGGTGCGCAGCAGATTGCCTTCGGCATCGAATACCGCGACCGGATGCTCGCCGCGGTTGAAGGCGTAAACCCGGTTCTGCCGGTCGACCCCGACCGCCGCGCAGTCACCCAGCGTGATTTCCTCCGGCACCTTGGCCCAATTTTCGTTGACCTCGAAGGTGTACTCCCCGCTTCCGAGCTGAACCGTCATGCGCTCTCTCCCGTACCCTTGCAGTTAGCTCATCGCTATCTCGCGAGGATTGCGATCGTCACGCGCGCCCTTTAGCAACAGAGCCCGATAAATGCCGTAGAGCAAGACGCTCGCTGCTGTCGCCGCCATCGCGACAACTATAAGAAACCAGGCGAGGGCCAATTTAGGATCCTCGAGTATTCTTGGCCTGAACATAGTCTCGGGTTGATACCCCAATAGCCTCATGGTCTCTGCGGCTATATGGGTGACGACGTTCTTATCCCAATTCATTGCAACCGCGTACTCGAAGCGGGCTTCCGTCACCGGCATGTTGGCTATTTTGTCGCCTTCGCCGCGCTGATGTCGAAGCTCGAACACCCGCTCTGCGCCGCGGTTTGTCGAGGCGAGATCTCGAACCCCGAAATACCTGCCGTCGCCCGCCGGGTAATCGATATTCCAGGTCGGATCGACCACCATCGATCCGCCCTCGTAACGGGCCTCGACAACAGTGTGGATAAAATTACAGTGCGGACAAGGGGACATCATCACCAGGCCCGCGCCGATCCCCAACTCGTTCAACATCGCCGCGACCAGCCGGGACTTGTCCGCGCAATCTCCGCCGCGCTCCAGCACCTGGATTGGCGTGGGTCCGAGCGCGGGAACTAGAAAATAGGATGAGTTCTTACCAAAGCCCTGATGATGATAAACCCAATCGTTAACTGCAACGATACGCGCAGAATCACTCTTCAAATTTGCCGTTATCTTTTGGGCCTCCTGGCCGATTACCGAATTATCATGGCGCCAGTCCGCCAGGAGACCGGCAGAGCCAGCGAGGGGAAGCGCGATGATCGCGATACCGGCCCACCGGGGCCACCAGCGCGAAATCCGATTTGCCATCATCCGTTAATGGGCGGGTCTGAGTACCGAGCAGAAAGCGAGTATCGAGGGTCGGTCCGGGCCTCGTCAAGCGCGGGGTTAGCCGCTTATTTTACCCGCTTATTTATATAGCCTGCGATCGGCCATAAGCCATAGGATAGCAGGCTCAGGCCACCGGGCCGTGATCTTGCGAAGGAGCGCGAGGAATCGATCATGCAGGACAAGCTGATCTCCGGCGACAACCATATCGACCTCACATATCTGCCACCTGACCTGTGGTCGGCGCAGGCGCCCAACAAATGGAAATTGCTCGCGCCCCGCGTCGAGGAGATGGACGACGGCCTCCACTGGTTTGTCGACGCCCAGGACAGGGGGATGTGGAACGGCATCGGCCCCGGCTTCCTCCCTTATCAGAAGGGGATGTTCGGCCATATCGACGAGATGAAGGATCTCGGCTTCGAATGGAGTTCCCAACCCGGCGCGAAGCCTCGGCCGACCACCCCCGAATTGCGCCTTGCCGATCTCGATCGCGACGGCCTCTCTGCCGAGATCATCTATGGCTGCCTGATGATCAACGATCTGATCTCCGAGGCTCCGCTGCGCGCTTGGGCGGACAAAACCTACAATGACTGGGTTGCGGAATTCGCCAAGCGCTCGGACCCTAACCGCGTGTTCCCGCTGGCGATCGTCCCCAACACCGACCCGGTCGAGGCCGCCGCCGAGGTCCGGCGCTGCGCCAAGATGGGCCTGCGCGGCGGCGATCTCGCCTTCAAGCGGATGACTCCGCCGCTCTATACCCACGAGTGGTACCCCCTGTGGGAAGCGGCCGCCGAGTGCCGGTTCCCGATCTCGTTCCACTCGACCGGCTTCAAGGCGTTGCGGGCGCCCGACACGCCTGAGATGGAAAAGCAGTATTTCACGCAATGGCGGCTGGTGCGCTCGGCCCTCTTCCAGCTCGACACGATGGAGGTGCTGGTTTCGCTGTTGGCGTCCGGCGCTTGCGAGAAATACCCCGACTTCAATTTCGTGCTCGGCAAGTCGGGGGTGACATGGCTGCCCTACGTCTTCGACCGCCTCGACACCGAATATGCCGACCGTGCAAGAAGCCTCAATTTCAAGCTCAAGCCGAGCGACTACTTCCGCCGCCAGGGCTACGTCACCTATCAGCAGGACCAGTATCTCGATCCGATCATCCCGCTGATCGGTGAGGACAACATCATCTGGGGCGCCGACTACCCGCACCCCGACTGCATCTGGCCGGATTCACAGCGCGTTCTCGACAAGAACCTCGCCGCGATCTCGCCGACCGTCCGCCGCAAGATCACCAGCGAGAACGTGACCCGGCTCTATCACCTGAATTGACGGCGATCGCACCCACCGGCCCCCTCCCATTCCCTCCCCCCTCGCGGGGGTGGGCTAGGGTGGGGGCGCAGCTGCAGGCGCATTCGAGGCGTTGGTAGCGGGTGAGCGGCTGTGGATGGTGTCGAAGATCTCGCGCGCGAGGATCGGGAACGCGGAGCTCTGAAAATCGCGGTCGGCCATGTAGCGGGTTACGATCTTGTCGTTCTCGCCCATCCGCTCGATCATCAAATCCTCAATCAGCTTGCGAATGCCGAGCTCGAATTTGTCGAGCGGGTTGGCGAGCGCGGTCTGCACGACCTGGGTATTCCGGCACGCTCTTTCCTTGATCTGTTCGAAGAAGAGGCGATCCTCCTCGGTGAATTGCGTTCCGAAGCGCTCGTTCAGCAGCTGAATGATCGTAGAGAGGGGCGCTTGCTCGTCCTCTGCGCGGCCGGTGCCGACCTCGGTAGGGCTTTTGATTTGTTGGGCCTCGCCCTCCCGTAACTCGATCGCTCCCGAGAATTCTCGTGAGAGGCGGTAATACTGAAGGTCGACCTCGTCTCCAAGCTCGATCGTCGAGCCGCGATCGAGTTGGAGATGCGGCAGCAGAAACCGCCCGTAGCCGTACAGCATTTCGAGTTCGCGGTCGTCATACGGGATGATCTGGCTGAGAAAACCGTACATCCGCACATAGCCGACGAGCCTGTCTCGGAATGCCTGCTGTTCGTCCTCGTCGAGCAATTTGAACCGATCGACGGCCGGCTGCAGATGGCGCTCCAACTCGGCGTGATCGGCTGCCCTTTGCCGGATGGCCGGCTTGTACAGAGTTTGCGCGAACGCCTCGATCTCGCTCCAATGATATACCTGAACTTGATCGAGTTCGTGTTTCAGCGCTTCCAGAGCGCCAGGGTCGGAGACCTCTTCGAGCTCGGTCTTGTCGTAGTAAGGTTTAAAGGCGCGGAATATGTCTTCGGCCTCGTTGACGAAATCGAGGACGAACGGAGCGTCTTTGCCAGGGATCATCCGGTTCAGACGCGATAGAGTTTGTACCGCCTGGACACCGTCGAGCCGCTTGTCGACGTACATCGTGTGTAGGAGCGGCTGATCGAAACCCGTCTGATATTTGTTGGCAACCAGCAGAATGTTGTAATCCGACGAACCGAACCGCTCGGGCAAGGCCGCCTCGCTGATTGGTCTTCCAGTGATCACGTCTTTGTTCATGCCGGGTTCGGTATAGTCAAACCCGGTCTCCGGGTCTCGCACGGTGCCACTGAAGGCGACGAGGGGCCGAACGTCCGTATAGCCGTTTTCGCTAATATATCGCCCGAACGCCAGCATGTAGCGGACTGCGTGCAAGCGCGAGGAGGTGACTACCATCGCCTTGGCCCGGCCGCCGAGGCGACGCCTCACGCTGCGCCGGAAATGCTCGACCATGACCTCGGTCTTCTGCTCGATATTATGCGGGTGAAGGCTCATGAACTTCGCGAGTGCACGCGCCGCCCGCTTTTTCGGCAGGTTGGGATCGTCCTCGGCGGCTTTCAGCAGCCGGTAATAGGTGCCGTAAGTCGTGTAATTGGTCAGGACATCGAGGATGAACTTCTCCTCGATCGCCTGACGCATGCTGTAGATGTGAAACGGGTCTGGCGTGCCGTTCGGACCCGCCCTGCCGAACAACTCCAGGGTTTTGCCCTTCGGCGTCGCTGTGAACGCGAAAAAACTCAAATTCGGTTGCCGGCCGCGCGACAGCATGACCTGGTTAAGGCCGTCTTCCCAGTCAGGTTCGTCATCACCCGTGTCGATGGCTGTCGCACCAAGGATCGCCTTCAGTTCGCGCGCGGTCTCGCCGGATTGGCTCGAATGCGCTTCATCGACGATGACCGCGTATCTCCGCGCGGCAATAGCGGCCTGCCATTCCTGGGCTTGCTGCTTTTCGGCTTCGCTCGCGTTTTCCTGGCTGTCCGCACCCGCCGCGTGCAGCAAACCGCGCAGCACGAACGGGAACTTCTGCAATGTCGTGATGACGATCTTAGTGCCGTCGATCAACGCCGCCGCCAACTGCTTCGAGTCTTGATCGATCGCCTTGACGACTCCTTGCGCGTGCTCGATCTGGTAGATCGCGTCCTGCAACTGGTCGTCGAGCACGCGGCGGTCCGTGACGACGATAACGCAGTCGAAGACCTTGCCGTCTTGCGCATCGTGCAGGCTCGCCAGACGATGCGATAGCCATGAAATGCTGTTGGTCTTTCCGCTGCCTGCCGAGTGCTGGATCAGGTAATTGTGGCCTGCGCGTTCGTTGCGTGCTGCAGCCACGAGCTTCCGCACCGCGTCGAGCTGGTGATAGCGAGGGAAGACCATTCTCTCCTTGACGACATGTCGCCGCCCGCCGCGCCCGTCATCAACTCTCTCTTCCTCGCGCTCGACGAACATGAAATGGCCGAGGATGTCGAGGAAGCTGTCGCGCTCCAGCACCTCTTCCCAGAAATAGCCGGTGCGATAGCCGGATGGGTGCTGCGGATTGCCGGCGCCGCATTGCACCTCCTCCGGATGACTCCCGCGATTGAACGGCAGAAATTGGGTCGCCTCCTTGAGGAGGCGCGTCGTCATATGGACCTCGTCCGGATCGGCGGCAAAATGGACGAGCGCCCGTTTCTTGAAATCGAACAAGGGCGCGCGCGGGTCTCGGTCTTCCTGATATTGCTTGCAGGCATGCCGCCAATTCTGGCCGGTGGCCGGGTTTTTCAATTCGCAGGTCGCGACCGGCAGGCCGTTGAGCGCGAACAGCACATCCACCGTGTCGTGCTTGCCGGGATGGCACGGCACCTGCCGCGTCACCGTCAGCCGGTTTTGTTCGTAAAGCCGCAGGACCTCCTCATTGAGCCCGTGCGCCGGCTTGAAATAAGCTAGGCGAAAGGAGCGGCCGAAAAACTTGAACCCGTGCCGCAGCACATGCAGCGTGCCTTTGAGATCGAGTTCCTTGACGAGCGCATCGACGATCAGCCGCTCTAGGCCGACACCGTGCAACACCTGCATATCCGCCCATAGCCTGGGCTGAGTCTCCGCGATAAAGGCGCAGACACGCGCCGGGAAAAGAGCACGCTCCACATCCCACTCGGCGACACTGCCCGGCCGCCACCCCGCCGGCCCGAGAAGGATCTCCTCGACCCGCGTCTCAAAAGCAAATTCTGTAGAGTGAGCGGGCAAGGCGGTCCTTTCTGCGTGCGAAATCAGCCTGTTCCGTCATTCCCGCGAAAGCGGGAATCCAGGGGCCCAATTCTCACCGTTCGCCCTGGACCCCCGCTTTCGCGGGGTGACGATAATGTATGCACTGGAGTCCCGCTCGGACACGCTCTCAGACGCGGTTCAGTTTCTGAATGAAGTCGTTGACCTCCGGCTGGGTCCAGGTATCCCCATGGTACCAGAAGTCCAGCAAAGCATCTTTGTTGCGCGACACCCAATTTATCACTTGTGGAGACAACTGGCGAACGACACGGACGGGTAGACTATTGGCCACGACCGTCGGAGCGTCGGAGATCGTGACGGAAAAGCTCGGTTGCCAGCGCCCAGGCTGCAAAAAGTATTTCACTCGTGGCCCATGCCCGCCCATTGCCGTCGAGATGAAGATGGTGCCCGGCACACCCGTCTGAGCCGTCGTAAGGTTCGCCATTTCCACGACATCTTCGCTGGCAAGCTCCTCCGCCAATGGCGTGTCGGCAGGGATTTGGAGAATATCGTTGGTCTTCATGTGGTTACGCTCATCCAGTTTGCTTTCCGGCCCCTACCCTGCAACAGGCGCCGCCGGCTTGCTCATAGGGATAGTTTCGCGTACGTCAATCTTGCCGGTTACCGCGGCGGTGATGAGCGCTATCCTGTACTCTCGGAAGTGTAAGATTATCTGTTCGGCTTTAATTAATAGTTGGTCTATTTTTTCCGTTTCGTGCTGCAAATATTTGGCGATGGCGCGCTGCTCATCAATCGGTGGGGCCAACACGACGCATTCGCCAAGCTCTTCGGCATTCAGATGGGGTTGGGCGGCGCGCAGGCGCGCCAGTTCGATTTGACCATTTAACATGTACTTTGAAAGCAAAACCCAGGCAATAAATGGGGCATGTGCGCGAAGCACAGTGAGGACCATGTCATAGCCAGCGATGCTTCCTTCTACATGCTTAGTAACTATCGCGGAGTTGCCCGTATATGCACCACTCCTTACCACGAGAATTTCGTCGTGTTTCAGCTGCGGATTACGGCGCCATGGTACATCATCCGGGCTCACCTTCTTAACGGCATCAAGATCAATATTTCCACGGTTGATGTCTGTCGCCCGAATAAATGGCAATCCGTCGTCAACATATTCGGGGGGCTCTCCGAGCCCATAGCGGATTGACCCGAGGTGCTTAAGCCGCATCGTGTCCCAGTGCTCTGGTATCTTGCCAAGGTGACCCACCTTGGTGCCTTCAAGTTTGGAATGGCCGCTGGCGTCGACTGCAGGCCCCAGCAGAGCTAAAATTTCCTTCTCAAGTGCTCTGATCTCTGCCCCGATTTCGTCGAGCGGGCGCGGCGGTTCATATCGGTAGAAGTACCGGTTAAACGGGATCTCGTAGCCTATCTTGGTCTTTTTGTGATCGATCCAGGCGTCTGGGACGTGCGGCAACACATCGCGGCGGAAATGTTCCTCGACGCGTTCTTTGAGCGGCACGGCTTCGGTATCGCGCAGTTCGGGGTCAGGTTCGGGTTTACCGTTGCGGTCACGGCAGATCCCCGCGTCCTCGTCGCGCTCGCCGAGCGCGTTCTGGATCGCCTTGATTTCCGCCGCGATCAGGCGCACGCCCTCAGCGTGATCAATGGCGCGCAAGTCGGCGGTGAAGATGTCGCGATCCTTGTAAAGCTGGTCACAATTAACGACGGCGAAGGCCGACAGCAGCATGCGAATTTGTTCCTGTCGGCGGTGGCCAGTCTCGATCTCTACCAGTCGGGCGGCTTCGTTCTTTTTATTGCTGGTTGCGAGATTGCGAAAGCCCAGCTCGTTTTCAAGCCGCGCGAGGCGTTCGGCGCTCGCCTGGAAATTAAGGCGCAGGGGCCGCTCAATAGTGATCTTCTGATAGCCGAAATCGGCGTTGTCGAAGATCTTGCTGACGACGAGCAACTTGTCGCGGCCGTCAATCGTGAAGCGGCGGGTCTCGCCGTCCTGGAAATTGCCGTGGATACGCGCGATCTCGCCGATCTGATCCGGCTCGCCCGCATCCCGGTCGCCGATTTTGTTGCGCTTGTTGCCGAGGCTCTTGCGCATTTTGATGAAGAATTGCCGTGCATCGAGGAGTTGGATCTTGCCCCGACGGTGCTGCTCCTTCCGGTTTGTCAGGATCCAGAGATAGGTGGAGATGCCGGTGTTGTAGAAAAGCTGGTCGGGCAGCGCGGCAATCGCTTCGAGCCAGTCGTTTTCAATGATCCAACGGCGGATTTCGCTTTCGCCGCTGCCCGCGTCGCCGCTGAACAATGGCGAGCCGTTGAAGACGATGCAAATGCGGCTACCGCCGTCTGCCCGCGCGCGCATCTTCGACAACATGTGTTGTAGGAAGAGTAATGAGCCGTCGTTGATGCGCGGCAGGCCGGCGCCGAACCGACCGAGATCGCCGAGCGACTTATACTCGCTCTCAATGAAACGTTGCTGCTGTCTCCATTCGACGCCGAAGGGCGGGTTGGCGAGCATGTAATCGAACGTGATCTTGCTGCCGCTGTCGTCGCGATCGAAAGCGTCCTGCGTGAAGCTGTCGCCGAGCCGGATATTGTCGGCGTCCTCGCCTTTGATAAGCATGTCGGACTTGCAGACCGCCCAGGCCTCGTCGTTCCAATCCTGACCGTACAAGATCGGGTTGGCCTTGGCGTTTAGGTCGCGAATGTATCTTTCAGCGACCGACAGCATGCCGCCGGTGCCGCAGGCCGGGTCGAAGATCGTCTTGACGACATGGCTGCGCCGCAGATCCTGCTCCGGCGACAGGAGCAGGTTGACCATCAGCTTGATCACCTCGCGCGGCGTGAAGTGCTCGCCGGCCTCCTCGTTCGATTGCTCGGCGCCGATCCGGATCAGCTCCTCGAACACATAGCCCATCTGCATATTGTCGACCCGCTCGGGCGAGAGATCGATGCGGGCAAAGGCTTTGATGACCTCGTAGAGCAGGTTCTTCTCCGCCATCCGCGCGATCTGCTGGTCGAAGGCAAACCGTTCCATGACCGCGCGCACGTTCGGCGAGAAGTCTTTGATATAGATCGTCAGGTTGAGCGCGAGCTGGTCGGGATCGTCCAGCAATTTAGCAAAATCCAGCCGCGATAGGTTGAAGAACGGCCGTCCCGTTATACGTTCGAGCAGGCTGCGGACGACAGACTCAGGACGCCTCTGGATTGTCTCGTATTCTTCGAGAACTTGAGCCTTTGTCGGCGCGAGCAGGCAATCGAAGCGCCGCAACACGGTCAGCGGCAGGATCACCTTACGGTATTCGTTCCGCTTATAGGGACCGCGGAGCAGGTTGCAGATGCTCCAAATGAAGTTGGCGAGCTGGGAATGGGTTTCTGGGCTCATGAGGTCGATGGGTTGGGATGCGGCAGGGATGACCGGCGGCCCGGTCACGATAAAGAAGCGATACTCGATCTTCTACCTCGCGCGCAACGCGCCCGCGCGCAAGCACGATAAGTGCGGTTTTGGCGCAAAATCTGGACTTCTGGCTGTTGATTCGCTGCAGAAACAGCCAAGGCCGAGCGCGGCGGGGATCAGAAGAGCTCAACCCGGAGATCCGGGCGAGGCGACCGCCGAGGTCCGGCGCTGCGCCAAGATGGGCCTGCGCGGCGGCGATCTCGCCTTCAAGCGGATGACTCCGCCGCTCTATACGCACGAGTGGTATCCCTTGTGGGAAGCGGCGGCCGAGTGCCGGTTCCCGATCTCGTTTCACTCGACCGGCTTCAAGGCGTTGCGGGCTCCCGACACGCCGGAGATGGAGAAACAGTATTTCACCCAGTGGCGGCTGGTGCGCTCGGCCCTCTTCCAGCTCGACACGATGGAGGTGCTGGTTTCGCTGTTGGCTTCCGGCGCTTGCGAGAAGTATCCCGACTTCAATTTCGTGCTCGGCGAGTCGGGGGTGACCTGGCTGCCTTACGTCTTCGACCGCCTCGACACCGAATATGCCGACCGTGCAAGAAGCCTCAATTTCAAGCTCAAGCCGAGCGACTATTTCCGCCGCCAAGGCTATGTCACCTATCAGCAGGATCAGTATCTCGACCCGATCATCCCGTTGATCGGCGAGGACAACATCATCTGGGGCGCCGACTACCCGCACCCCGACTGCATCTGGCCGGATTCACAACGCGTCCTCGACAAGAACCTCGCCGCAATCTCGCCGACCGTCCGCCGCAAGATCACCAGCGAGAACGTGACGCGGCTCTACCACCTGAACTGACGAGAAGCGGCGGCTACCGCCTGTCGTCATGCCCGCGAAAGCGCGTATCCAGGGGGGCCAACGCACTGCCCGCACCCCTGGACCCCCGCTTCCGCGGGGGCGACGATAACAGCGCGGTCTGAGCTTCTTATGCACTTCGGTTGCGGTCGTCGGATCGATCATCCGGCGGACCTCGGTTATCTTGTTCGCCGGGAAGCCGCTGCGCTTGGCGTGCTCCTGGATGATCGCTTCATCCCGAGCCAGATAAACGCAAAACGTCTTGTCGTTGGCGACGTAGCTCTCGACCCACTGAATGTCGGGCCCGAGTTCCTTCAAGGTCGCATTCGACTTCTGCGCGGCCTCGCGCAGGGCTTGCCGTTCGGCGCTGCCGATTGCCGGCAACTCGCGCTCGATGATGAATTTCCGCATGGTTCCTCCCGATCGGAAGTGAGGTTCAAGGCAACCAGATTACCGCGCGGCGGTAAAGAGCGGGATCACCCGCTCGGGCACGCCAAACCGCAATTTGCGCGGGACCAGCTGTTCCGGCGGCGGCAGGCGCAGATTGTAGCGGTCGTCCTTCAACCCCTCGCGCATCTCGATCACATCGCGATGGCCCTCGGTCGTCAATAACCCGACCCGGGCGCCCCGATGCTCGATCAGCGCGTTGGTCGCGACCGTCGTGCCGTGGACGATCCGCTCGGTCTCGGCCAAGATCTGTTCGATCTGGAGAGCGAGGGTATCGGCCAGCAGTTGCAATCCGTCGAGCACGCCAATCGATGGATCGGCTGGGGTCGAGGGGACCTTGGCCAGGGTCACCTTGCCGGAAATGTCGCTGTTGCCGCGGCCGTCGTCGTCGAGCAATGCCTCGCCCTGGTAGACGCCGTCCCGCCATTGGGCGATGACCGCGCGGGTCTGGCGTTCGGCGCCGTCGAGCACCGCCTCGATCGCAGCGTTGGCCAGCGGCCGCCGAATTCGGCCGCCAACGCCAAGAGGCGCCGCTCACCGACATGCGCCGAACCGATCATCGCCGCGAGATCGCCGCGGAAGTCGCGCGGGTGGCGCACATTGGTAGCGATCATCTCCAGGAGATCACGGCGGACCTCGCCTCGGTCGTAGAGCCGCAATGGCGTGATACGGATGCCCTCTTGCCAGATGTCGGTCGCGGCGGCGTTGTAGGCGCCGTGCGTCGCGCCGCCGATGTCGCTCTGATGCGCCCGATTGATCGACCAGAAACGCGGCCGCCCATCTCCCTTGGCGCCTTCGAACACCGGCACGAAAGCAGTCAGATCGGGCAGATGATTCCCGCCGTGATAGGGGTCGTTGAGCAGAAAGACATCGCCCTGGTGGATGTCCTCGCCGAAGAACTCGGTCACCGCCTTCGCCGCAAACGGGAGGGCGCCGACATGGATCGGCACGTGCTCGGCCTGGGCGATGAGCCTCCCATCGAGATCGCAGATTGCGGTCGAGAAATCGCGGCTCGAATTGAGGATCTGCGAATATGAGGTGCGCAGCATCGCCTCTCCCATCTCCTCGACGATCGCCAAGAGGCGATGCTGAATGACGGAGGTGACGATCGGGTCAACCGCAAGGGTCATCAAATTTACTCCCGCAAGGCCGCGGGGAAGGGGAAGCCGAACTCGAAGGGCATGGCGAGGCCTTGGAACCACTGGGGCAGGGGCGGGAAATGGCCGACGGCAGTGATCATTTCTGCGACCCGGTTGTCGATGTCGGGGTAGCCGGAGCTGCGCCGGACCTTGACGAGCGCGATCCTGCCGTCATCGAGGACCACGAACTCGACGACCGTCATCCCGCGGCGGTCGCCCAGCATGCCCGGTGACAGCAGGTTATAGTGCTGCCGGATCAGCGAATGCATATAGGCGAGGTACTCGTCGCGGGTTGCCGCCGGGCCGGGGAACCTTCCCGGGCGGGGCGCCAAATTCCCCGGCTCTTCGACCCGCCGCGGAACCTGATGAGCCGCCGGTGTCGGCTTGGGCGCGGGCTTGGGAACGGGGTCGGGCTTTGGCGCATCGGGTTTCGCCGGCGGGAGCGGGGGCGGCGCTATCGCCGCCATCTGCTGCGGCTTCTCAGGCGGCTTCGTCTCGGCGGGTGGAGTTTCGGCCTTGGCCGGTTTGTCGGCCGCCGGCGGGTCGCCCTTGGGCTTGTCGACCTCTTTGGCCTCGGGTTCGCCGAGATCCTCCGACGCCAAACGGCCGCGCGGTGGCGGCGGAGTGGGTTTGGGCTGCGGTACCGGCGGCGGCGGCTTTACTGCCGGTGCGGGAGGCGGTGGGGGCTCCATCACCAGTTGCACCGGGATCGGCTCGGTTTCGGCCGGCGGCGACATCGGCCAGTTGATCAGCAGCAACAACGGCAGCAGGTGCAATACCAGCGAGCCGACCGGCCCGCGCAGCCGGCTCCACCAGCGAGATCTATCACCTTGTTGTTCTCGTTCGAGGGGTTCGGGTGACCGCAGCGCGTCGTTCCCATCTTCCCGGCGAAAGCCGGGACCCATCAGTCTGTGGGCACCGGCTTCCGCCGGTGTGACGGAAAAAAGCGTCGGCTCTCGCTCGTTCTCGGCAACCAGGGCCACACCCGGGCCGAGCATCGGCTCTAGACGGTCCTCGTCAATAGTGCCGAACACCTGCCGTCGTCATCCTGCGGCTTCGCCGGCGAGCGCGAGCCAGGCGGCCTCGTCGAGGAGCTTGACGCCGAGCGCGGCCGCCTTTGTGGCCTTCGAGCCGGGATCGGCCCCCGCTACAACGTAATCGGTCTTGGCCGAGACCGAGCCGGTGACATTGGCGCCCGAGCGCCTCGGCGCGCGCCTTTGCCTCGGAGCGGCTCATCGCCTCCATTGTCCCGGTAAAGACGATCGTCTTGCCGGCGAGCGGCGAGGCGGTGCGCTGCGCCGCCGCGTCGTAATCGAGGACCGTCACCTCGCCCGCGAGGTCGTCGAGCACGACGCGGTTATGCGGCTCGGCGAAAAAGCCCAGAATGTCGGCCGCCATGTCCTCGCCAATGCCGTGGACGTCGAGGAGCCCGGCACGAGCTTCGCTGTCCGGGTCCTGGGCCGCTTCCATCTCGCGCCGCCACGCGGCGAGCGACCGGTAATGACGGGCGAGGAGCCTGGCCGTCGCCTCGCCGACCTGCGGAATGCCGAGAGCATTGATAAAGCGCTCGAGCGAAATTCGCCGGCGCTCGTCGATGGCGGCCATCAAGTTGCGCGCGCTGAGCTCGCCCCAGCCTTCGCGCTTGGCGATCACCTCGGGGTCGAGACGGAAGATGTCTCCCGGCTGGCGGATCAGCCCGTCCTGCCAAAAGGCGGTGATGTGCTTCTCGCCGAGCCCCTCGATGTCGAAGCAATGGCGCGACACGAAATGCCGTAGCCGCTCGACCGCCTGTGCCGCGCAGATCAAACCGCCGGTACAGCGCCGCGCCACCTGCCCCGGCTCGCGCACCGCGATGCTGCCGCAGATCGGGCAGTGGTCGGGGAAATGGTACGGCACCGCGTCCTTCGGACGGCGGTCGAGCACGACCGAGACGATCTGCGGGATCACGTCGCCGGCGCGCTGCACGACGACGGTGTCGCCGATGCGCACGTCCTTGCGCTGCGATCTCGTCCTCGTTATGCAGAGTGGCGCGCTGCACGACGACGCCCGCCGACCGTGATCGGCTCGAGCATCGCGACCGGCGTCAGAGAGCCCTGGCGGCCGACCTGGATCGAGATTTCGCGCAATACGGTCTGCGCCTGCTGCGCCGGGAATTTCTGCGCGACCGCCCAGCGCGGTGCCCGGCTGACCATGCCGAGCCGCTCCTGCAACGCTAGGTCGTTGACCTTGTAGACGACGCCGTCGATGTCGTAGGGCAATTCTGCGCGCTCGGCCGCAATGTCGCGGTAATAGGCGAGCGCCTCATCGACGCCATGGCACAGCCGCGAGCGCGGGTTGACCGAGAACCCCCAGCTCCGGAACTGCTACAAGGCCTCGTCGTGGGTTCGGGCGAACGGCGCGCTCGCCTCGCCCCAGGCATAGGCGAAGAATTTGAGCGGCCGGCGCGCGGTGATCGCCGGATCGAGCTGGCGCAACGAGCCGGCGGCGGCGTTGCGCGGATTGGCGAAAACCGACTCGCCGGCGGCCGCCCTTTCTTCGTTCAACGCGAAGAAGCCGCCGCGCTCGATATAGACCTCGCCGCGGATCTCGACCGCCTCGGGCCAGCTCTTGCCCGCGAGGATATCGGGCACCGTGTCGAGCGTGCGGATATTGGCTGTCACATTCTCGCCGGTGGTGCCGTCGCCGCGCGTCGCGCCCAGCACGAGACGGCCATCCCGATAGCGAGAGCGCGATCGAGAGCCCGTCGATCTTGGGCTCGGCCATGATCTCGATCGCGGTCCTCGGCGACGAGCGCCTCGGTCGCCGTGCGCCGGAAGAAATTGCGAACCCCGGCGAAGAAATCGCGGACATCCTGTTCTTCGAACGCGTTTTCCAAGCGACAGCATCGGCCGGGAATGGGTAACCTTGGCGAAGCCGGCGGCGGGAGCGGCGCCGACCCTGCGTGTCGGGCTGTCGCTGCGGATGAGCTCCGGGAAGCGGGCTTCGATCTCGGTGTTGCGGCGGCGCAGCGCGTCGTAGTCGGCATCGGAAACCTCGGGCGCCGCATCGGTGTAATAGAGCCGGTCGTGGCGCTTGATCTCCTCCGCCAACGCGGCGAGCTCGACCCGGGCCTCCTCCTCGGTTAGTGCATCCACCGGCCGCAACTCCGGCTCGTCACGACGACGTCGCGACGCGGTCGAAGCGCTCATGCGCGGCCTCCGGCGATCAGGCTCGCCGCCGCGGCGCGCGCCTCGGCGGTGATGTTGCGGCCGGACAGCATGCGGGCGATCTCCTCCTGTCTCGTATCGTCATCGAGCTCCTCGACGCGGGTCACGGTCTCGCGTGCGGCAAGGCTCTTGGCGACCCGCCAGTGATAGGCGCCGCGAGCCGCGACCTGCGGCGAATGTGTTACGACGAGGACTTGGAGGTTTGTGCCCAGCCGCTGCAGGCGTTCGCCGACCGCCGCAGCGACGGCGCCGCCGATGCCGCTGTCGACCTCGTCGAAGATCAGGGTCGGCACCGAGGAGGTGCCGGCGAGCACCAGCTTTAGCGCCAGCATGAAGCGCGACAGCTCGCCGCCCGAGGCGATGCGCGCCAACGGTCCGAACCCCGCGCCGGGATTGGTCGCGACCTCGAAATGCACACGCTCACAGCCATGCTCGCTCCAATCGTCCTCGGCGAGCGGGGTCAGAACAGTGCGGAAGCGCGCCTGATCGAGGCGCAGCGGCTTCAGCTCGTCCGCGACACCAGCATCGAGCCGTGCGGCCCCGACGGCACGCCCGCGGGACACCGCCTCAGCAGCGGAAATGAAACGGGCGCGGGCCTCGGCGGCAGCCCGGACCAGATGCTCAACACTGTCGGCGCCGGCTTCGAGCTTGGCGAGCCGGGCCGTCAGTTGCTCGCGCAGCCCCGGCAGTTCGGAAACCGCCACCTGGTGCTTGCGAGCCGCCGCACGCAGCGCGAAGAGCCGCTCCTCGACCTTTTCGAGCTCGCGGGGGTCGGTATTGAGATGACGCGCCGCCCCTTCGAGCACCGCAAGGGCCTCGGCGGTTTCGGCGGCGGCTCTTTCGGTTGCCGCGAGCGCCGAATCGAGCAGACCCTGGGCCCGCTCGCGGGCCCGTTCCAGCCGACGCGCCGCCCGGGCCAACGCGGCTTGCGCACCGGCGTTGCCGTCGAGCTCGCCGATCGCCTCGGTTAAAATCTCGGCCAGACGTTCGGTGCTCTGCAGCAAGGTGCGCCGGGCGGCGAGGCGATCCTCTTCGTCCGCTTCCGGCATCAGCGAATCGAGCTCGGCCAGGTGGTGGCGCAACAGGTCCTCTTCGCGGCGGCTCGCCGCGAGTTGCCGAGCCGCTTCCGCGTCACGCTCCCGTGCTTCGCGCCAGTCGTGCCAGGCCTTTGCGAGCGCATTCGGAGTTACGCTGTGCTCGGCGAAGGCGTCCGAGGATCATGCGGTGGTTGACGGGGTCGAGCAATCCGCGCTGTTCGAACTGTCCCTGGATCTCGACCAGGCTGTCGCCGAGCTCGCGCAACAGCCCGACGCTCGCCGGCTCATCGTTGACAAAGGCCCGGCTGCGGCCGTCGGAGCCGACCAGCCGGCGCAATACGATCGCCTCGCCGTCGGCGTCGAGCCCTGCCTCGCGCAGGATCGCGTGTGCCGGGTGATTGCGCCCGACCGAGAATTCCGCCGATACCGCGGCCTGCTGAGCACCCGGACGCACCAGCCCGCTTTCCGCCCGCTTGCCGAGCGCCAGACCCAGCGCATCGAGCAGGATCGACTTGCCAGCGCCGGTCTCGCCGGTCAAGACGCAGAGACCGGGACGGAGGGCGAGGTCGAGGTGGTCGATCAGTACAATGTCGCGAATATTGAGGCCGAGCAGCATTGTAAGCCGCAGTTAGGAGCGCTTAATCATATAGGCGCCTCGGCCGCCAAGCCAGCATCGGTGCGGCGGCGCAAGGGCGAGGGGCCGAAAATGACCGCCTCGGAGAAGCCGCAGCTCTATCGCGATCTCGCTCGGCAGCTCGCGGCGCTGCTGGCCGGGGAACCGGATCCGATCGCCAATGCCGCCAACACGGCCGCGCTGATCTATCATGGATTGCCGAACCTCAACTGGGCCGGGATTTATTTTTGCAACGGCGCGGAGCTGGTGCTGGGGCCGTTCCAGGGTAAGCCTGCCTGCGTGCGGATCCCAATCGGCAAGGGAGTGTGCGGCACCGCAGCCGCACGAGGCAAAACAGTACTGGTCCCCGATGTCCACGATTTTCCGGATCACATCGCGTGCGACCCGGATTCGCGCTCCGAACTCGTCGTGCCGCTGATCGAGGATGGCAGCGTCTTGGGCGTGCTCGATCTCGACAGCCCGTTGCCCGCGCGTTTCGACGAACTAGACCGCGAGGGCTGTGAGCAACTTGTCGAGCTTTTGCTCGTTCATCATCGGAAACATCCCCGCGGCAAATTGTCGTCCTATTTTGGTGACCGCGCACGGGATAGGCGATAGGATTCGATCGGTGGCGGAGGTATGCAAATGAAGACTCTGCTCGATGACGTCGAACACTGGTGGAGCCGCGCCGAAGAAACTCGGACCATCGCCGAAATCATGACCGACGCCGAGGCGAGGCGGATCATGTTCGATATTGCGGAAGGGTATGACCGTTTGGCGGAGCGCGCCGCCGAGCGCACCGGCAGGCGCAAAACCGATACACTGCAGTGAACTAGTTCGGGGGGCCGATGCAATCCGCGGAAACCGCGGCGGCGCTCAGCTTGCACCTGCCGGTCCGGCAGGAATGGCTCGACCGGCGCCGCGAAGAGATCATCGAGCCCGAGTTGCCGATCGTCGACCCTCACCATCATTTGGTCGATCGCCCGGAGAGCGGCCGTTATCTGCTGCCGCAACTGCTCGCCGATCTCGGGAGCGGGCACAACATCACCGCGACCGTGTACCTCGAATGGCTGTCGATGTACCGCGCAGCAGGCCCCGCCGAGCTGCGCCCGGTCGGCGAGATCGAGTTCGCCAACGGCATCGCGGCGATGGCGGCGAGCGGGACCTACGGAGGGACGCAAGTCTGCGCGGGCATCGTCGGCTATGCCGACCTGACGCTCGGTGCGGCCGTCGAGAACGTGCTGGAGGCGATGATCACGGCAGGAGGCGGCCGGTTCCGCGGCATCCGCTTCATCACTGCGTCGCATCCCGACCAGATGGCATGGGGGTCGATGGTCACCCGGCCGGAAGGCCTGCTCAGGGACAAGCGTGTGCGCGAAGGCTTCGCCTGCCTCGCACCGCTCGGCCTCAGCTTCGACGCGTGGATGTATCATACCCAGATCGGCGAGCTGATCGATCTGGCGCGCGCCTTTCCCGAGACGCAAATCGTGCTCGACCATGTCGGCGGCCCGATCGGCCTCGGCCGCTATGCCGGCAATCGCGACGAGGTGTTCGCCGAGTGGAGCGCGCGAATCCGCGATCTGGCGACCTGCCCCAACGTGCACATCAAGCTCGGCGGGCTCGGCATGCGGATGTTCGGCTTCGACCTCCACACGCGCGAACTGCCTCCGAGCTCGGAAGAGCTCGCCGGCGCCTGGCGGCCCTATATCGAGACCTGCATCGCCGCCTTCGGTCCCGAGCGCGCGATGTTCGAGAGCAACTTCCCGGTCGACAAGGGCAGCTGCGGCTACGCCGCGCTGTGGAACGCCTTCAAGCGCATCGCCGCCGGCTGTTCCGCCGCCGAGAAAGCGGCTCTGTTCGCCGGCACAGCAACGAAATTCTACCGGCTAAACTAGCGCCCTACAGCGCGAAACCGGTTTCCATTCTGACCGAATCGTAATCGGCGTGCAGGCCCTGTAAGCGCAATATAGAGATGACACCCCTCTGCAAAGTAGAGGTGACACATCCCCGGGTTCTGGGGTCCCGGGAGGTGCGCCGTGGCGGTGTTGTCGATGAGCAAGCAGGAGTTCAGCCGTCTTGACGTGCTGTTGCGGGTTCAGTCGGGTCGCCTGCGTGTCAGTGACGCCTGTGTGCTGATCGGCCTACAGCGGCGTCAGGTGTTTCGTCTGCTGCGCGGCCTCAAGCAGGACGGCGCCGCGAGCCTGCTTTCCAAGCGCCGCGGCCAACCCAGCAACCACCGGCTACCCACTGAGGTTCGCACTCTCGCGTTGTCGATCGTGCGGGAGCGGTATGGCGACTTTGGCCCGAGCTTGGCGGCGGAGAAGCTGGCAGAGCATCACGGCTGTTCGGTTTCGCGCGAGACCTTGCGCGGTTGGATGATCGCCGAAGGGCTATGGCCGGACCGTCGGCATCGTCTGCCCTCGCCGCATCAGCCGCGCCGGCGGCGCGATTGCCTGGGCGAACTGGTACAGATCGACGGCTCAGAGCACGCCTGGTTTGAGGATCGCGGCCCGCCGTGCACGCTGCTGGCTTTTGTGGATGATGCGACGAGCCGGTTGATGGAGCTGCGGTTCGTCACCTCGGAATTGGCGTTTGATTACTTCCGGACGACCCGCGCCTATCTGGAGGCGCATGGCAAACCGGTGGCGTTCTACAGTGACAAGCACGGCATCTTCCGGGTGAACCGCAAGGAGGCTGTCGGCGGCGACGGGGTGACCCAGTTCGGTCGCGCGCTGTTGGCGCTGAACATCGACATCATCTGTGCCAACAGCCCGCAGGCGAAGGGACGCATCGAACGCGCGTTTGGTACATTGCAGGACCGGATGGTTAAGAGCCTGCCCCCGCGAAGGCGGGGGAGCTGCGGCTGGCGGGGGTATCGTCGATTGCCGCGGCGAACACATGGCTGCCCGGGTTCATCGCCGCCTACAACAGGCGCTTCGGCCGTGATCCGGCGAACGCCAAAGATCTGCATCGACCGCTGGCGCAAGCCGATGATCTGGACGAGATCCTGGCTTGGCGGGAGGAGCGCACAGTGACGCGCAACCTGACCCTGCACTATGACCGGATGATGCTGTTGCTGGACCCGACGTCGCTGGCCCGTGGCTTGGTGCGCAAGAAGGTCGAGGTGGTGAACTACCCGGACGGGCGGTTTGCGGTTCAGTTCAACGGAGCAACGCTCGGTTTCAAGGTGTTCGACAAGATCCAGACAGTGCAGCCCGGCGCGATCGTCGACAACAAGCGGCTGTCGGCCGTGTTGGAGCAAGTGAAGGCGCAGCAGGCCGCTTATCCAGCGCGTCAGCAGCGCGGGCACATCGCGCGGCAACGGCCGCCGAACAACCTCGAGGCGCCAGGTCTGCCGTCGAAGGGGCGCGCACCACGCCACAGTGCGGCCGCGGCGGCGCCTGAGGCAGCGATCCGGATCGAGGGCTGATCGTCGCCGCGCCTTCTGTTGTATTCCGTTTAGCGGCGGTGCCACCCGCCAAACCAGCCACTTTCGCGCCGCGGCCAGGTGGGTTTTCCAGGTATCGGGAGATCTACCCCGATGGCTTGCCGAAGATGGTGGCTCGGCAACCGCCGAGTGGCCGGAGCCGGCCAGTTCCGATCGGCTCCCGATCCATCGGAGTGAGTCTCCAACCGGCTATTCCTCGGCGGGTTGCTCCCCAGCAGAGCCCGCTTCCGCTTCACCAGTCGCCGACAATAATACCTCAAATCCCGGTCCGGCGAGGCAATCAAATTGCGCGGCTCAACCTCACTGCAGGGATACAGTCCAGGTCACCCTCCTCGCGCCCGTCACCCACGGGGTGTCATCTCTACTTTGCGCGCAGGGTGACATTTCTATCTTGCGCCGACAGGCCCCTCTCGTCGCGGTCGAGGAGCCCCGCGTTGGCCAGTGTTTCGACATCCTCGTGCACGCGGCGGTAATCGCGGCCCAGTGCGATCGCCAGTGCCCGGATGCTCCGACAAGAGTGATGATGAACGTAGCGCAGCAACTCGAGGCGCTTGGGGGTGAGAGCCCGCAGTTCCTGGCCAACCGTACCGCGCCTTGAAATCTTCGATCAACCGCTCCAGGCTTTCGAAGCAGTAGGCATGCTCGACGCCCTCGGTGTGCTGATGGCCGCCCTTCCTCCGTTCGTTGTCGAACAGGACGATGGTTTCACCCGGACGCCCATAATACAGCGAGTATTTGAACATGTGCGCGGAAGCCGGAACAGGTGAGGGCACACGCCATATCCGCATCTGACGATCGATCCATCGCGGAAGACCTGTTTGTCCTCAAAGATCAGCTCGGCCTTCATGTCCAGCTGCACGATATGGCATCGAATGCCATATGTCTCAGGGCTCACAGTCCCTAAGCACAGGACCGAAAACAGGAGCGGAGCTGGATTGCCCTCGGTTTATGTCACCTCGACCAATTCCAGGGCTTCGCGGCTCGGGCCTTCGATCATCACGGCGCGGGTGTCGCCGAGCGGGTAGGGGTCTTCGAGGAAGGTGACGCCTTCGCTGCGCAGCTTTGTTGATCCAGGCGTCGAGATCGGTGACACTGAGCGCCGATGTGATCCTGCAATTGGCCGCGCTGAACCGGCGAGCGGCCGTTCGCCTTGGTTGGCGTACCAGATCAGCGCAACATCGCCGAACTCGACGCCGGCTCGGGGCGATGCGGAACATGCCCTTCGCGGTTGAGCGCCGGCCAGGTGCGGTCGGCGCCGCGCGGCGACCTTGCAGTCGGCCTCGGTCACCGGTGTGCCGCCGGCGAGCCGGTCCGCGGCGGCGCGTTGAGGTGCTTCTGATACCAGAGCTGCGCGCAGAGCGGGTCTTCCTGGTACAGGTGCACGTGGTTGAAGCGCTCGGCCGGGTGGTCGCCGGCATATTCGACGAGCGCTTCATCGGGTCCCTTGCATATAGGCGAAGCCGCCCCCGCCGGGCCGGCTCGACGGCCTTTCTGCCTCGTCTCGGCGATCTGCGCCTTGGTCAGCCCCAGCACGCCGCCGCTGGCCGGGCCAGGTGTCGCTGCTGATCAGCACCGAGCCGCCTTCCTCGCTCGTATAGAGCGGCAGCAACTCGACCTCGCGGCGTGGTCTTGTAGGTTTCGAGACGGCCTCGCGAGTCGGTGACGTGCCAGCCGAAGTGCCAGATCGCGCTCTGCGGCTCGCTCGGTTGGCGGCGTGTCGACCTTGTCGAACAGCACCATGCACGTCGTTCGGCGATTTGAGCGCCGCAAAGCCGCCCCAGCTCCCCTTCGCGGTGCTCGGAAACTGCCGCGCGTAGAAATCGATCGCGGCTATCGGGATCGATCGAGTTCAGATGCAGAGTGATGAAATTTCGGCGGCGGCAGCATGTCGGTGCATCCTTGCAGCGGATTCGGGCTACTATGCGCCGAATACCTTTGAAATCAATCAGGCTCGGGGAGATATCATGAGCGCCGGGAAAGCCGTCTTCGCAGCAGTATTCGCCCTGGCGATGTTTGCGGCTGGGGCACGCGCTCAGCAGAGCCCCGGCCCGGCGGTTGCGATCGACGATGACGACATCGGCGGCGTCGTCACCAGCCGGTTCGGGCCGGAAGCCGGCGTCTGGGTCATCGCGCGAGACCACGGATCTCGGCACCCGGTTCGCCAAGATGGCGGTCACCGACGAACGCGGCCGCTACGTCATGCCGGACCTGCCCAAGGCGCATTACCGGGTTTGGGTGCGCGGCTACGGCCTTGTCGAATTCGCCGAAGGTCGCGGCCGAGCCCGGCAAGATCCTCAACCTGACCGCCGTGGTGGCGCCGAGCCTTGCCGCCGCGGCGCAATATTATCCGGCGATCTACTGGGCCTCGATGATCCGATTCCCGGACCAGAGCCGCTTCCCCGGCACCGGCGCCAACGGCAACGGCATCCCGAGGACTTCAAGACGCCAGGAGCAGTGGCTCAATTTCGTCAAGACCAATGGCTGCGGCAATTGCCACCAGATCGGCAATTACGCGACGCGGATCTATCGCCGGAGCTCGGCCATTTCGATTCGTCACTCGACGCCTGGTCGCGCCGGCTGTCGGTCGGCCCGGCCGGGCACGACATGGTCAACTTCATCACGCAGCTGATGACGCCCGGACGGCGGGCATCTGGCGGCGCTCGCCGACTGGACCGACCGCATCAAGGCCGGCGAGTTGCCGAGCCGCACCCCGCCGCGGCCGGTCGGCATCGAGCGCAATCTCGTCGTCACGGTGCGCGACTGGCTCGACCCCAAGCACTACCTGCACGACCTGACGCCGACCGACAAGCGCAACCCGACCGTCAACGGCTACGGCCTGATCTACGGCGCCGCCGAGCTCAGCAGCAACCTGCCGGTGCTCGACCCGGTCCACAACACCAAGACGACGATGAAGCTGCCGGTGCAGCCCCGATACGCCCAGTTCGGCGCTCGCCAACCAGGTCGTCGCGCCGTCGCCCTATTGGGGCATGGAGCAGATCTGGGACAGCAAGGTCAATGCCCACAACCCGATGATGGACCAGGACGGCCGGGTCTATTTCACGGCGCAGAACCGCGTCGCCCAAGGACCTGCCGGATTATTGCAAGAAGGGCTCGCCGCTGCGCTCGGCCCAGCTTTATCCGCTCGACGTCACCGCATGACGGGTTCGTCCAGAACTCGCGCCAGGTCACCGTCTAGGACCCGAAGACCAAGAAGTTCACGTTCATCGACACCTGCTTCGGCACCCATCACCTGAACTTCGCCGAGGACGCCAACAACACGCTGTGGCTCAGCAACAATACCGGGCTCGGCGGAGCCCCAGTGCCGAAGCTCGCCGTCGTCGGCTGGATCAACACCAAGCTGTACTGGGAGACGGGCGACGCGGCGAAAGTCGCAGGGCTGGACGCCGCTGATCGTCGACACCAACGGCAACGGCAAGCGCGCCGAGGGCTAGAACGAGCCGGGCCAGCCGGCCGACCCAGCCAAGGACACCCGCATCCCGTACGGCATGTACGGGATCTCCTAGTCGCCGGCCGACGGCTCGATCTGGGGCTCGAACCTGGCCCATCCCGGCTACATCATGCGGCTGGCGCCGGGCGCGAACCCGCCCGAAACCGCGCTGGCCGAGATCTACCAGATCCCGCTGCCCGGCTTCGGCATCCGCGGCATGGATATCGACCGCAACGGCGTCGCGTGGATGCCGCTCGACAGCGGCCACATCGCCAGCTTCGACCGGCGCAAATGCAAGGGGCCGCTCAACGGGCCGGGCGCCGAAAAGGGCGAGAAATGTCCCGAGGGCTTTGCGTTCTATGCCATGCCGGGACCGGGCTTCCAGGGCGATCCCGGGGCCGAGGAGAATCCCTATTACATCTGGGTCGACCAGCACAACATTCTCGGCCTCGGCGCCAATGTGCCGATCGCCACCGGCAACCAGTCGGATTCGCTGCATGCGCTGGTCGGCGGCCAAATCATCGAGCTGCGGGTGCCCTATCCGATGGGCTTCTTCGCCAAGGGTCTCGAGGGCCGCATCGACGACCGCGAATGCCGGCTGGAAGGGCCGCGAATTATGGGTGACCTCGGGCAACCGCACGCCGTTCCACATCGAGGGCATCGACGCGCCGGCGCCCGGCGCGCCGGGCGCCACCCCGCAGACGCTGTCGAGCCCGCTGGTCGTCGAATTCCAGCTGCGCCCCGACCCGCTGGCGCATTGAGCACCACACTTCGACGCCGCTCCGCAATCGTTGCGGTGCGACGACTGCCGTGGGACATTGCGGCATGATGCAGACGACTGGCGGGAGCGAGATGAAAAGGTCGTCAGAACGAGCTTGGCGCTGCTGTTGGGGCTGCTGGTGACCGCGTCTGCAGTCGGCGCCCAGGCGCCTTTAGCCGACGCCGCATTGATCGACGATCTCGTTGCCGCCAATCGCATCCTCTACGACCAGGGTGTGGTCGACGGCTTTGGCCATGTCAGTGCGCGCCATGACAAGAATCCCGAGCATTTCCTGCTGGCGCGGAGCATGGCGCCCGGCCTGGTGACCGCGGCAGACATCATGGAACTCGACCGCGACGGCAATGCGATCGACCCCCAGGGTCGCGCCCTCTATCTCGAACGCTTCATCCACAGCGAGATCTATAAGGCCCGGCCCGAGGTCAAGGCGGTGGTGCACAGCCATTCGCCCGCGGTCATCCCGTTCGGAGTGACCAATGTGAAGCTCCGGCCGATCTTCCATCTGAGCTCGTTTCTTGCGGCCGGGACGCCGGTATTCGAGATCCGGGAGGCGGGTGGGCCTGCCACCGACATGCTGATCCGCACGCCCGAGCTCGGCGCGGCATTGGCGCGCTCAATCGGCGCGGCGCCGGTCGCGCTGATGCGGGGCCACGGCGATGTCGTTGTCGCGCCTTCGCTCAAGGAGGCCGTCTTTCGCGCAGTTTATACCGAGGTCAATGCCCGGCTCGAAGCCGAGGCGCTGAATTCGGTCAAGGCCAAGTGGTCTTTCTGAACGATGAGGAGGCCACGAAGGCGACCGCCACCAATGCCGGCGTTCTCACTCGCGCCTGGGATTTGTGGAAGGCGAAGGCGCTGCCGGCGGCGAGATAAGGTCGGCGTGTTAGGCCAGCTTGTATGCCTGCCGCGCGAGGAGCTTCCAGTTCCCGCCCTCCTTCTGCCAGACCTCGAGAGTGCCGATCCTGATATTGTTGGTTTTGCCGTCCAATTCGGATTCGGACTCGTAAAGGTGGCGGGCGACCGCGGCGTCGCCGGCCACCTCGATCTTGAGGTCGGGGAAGGTCAGCGATTTGACTGTCGCCTTCCGGGTCATGACGCCGTTGATGAACTCGACCTTGTTCTGGACCCTGCCGTCGGAATGCCCGTAGCTCAGCTGATCGGCGGTCAGCCGCTCCAACTGGGCTTTATCCGCCTTCAGCAGGGCCTCGCGCAGCGCTTCGACATTCTGCTTGACCGCCGCTTCGTCGCCGGCTTCGGCAAACGCAGAAGAGCCGAGCAAAAGGCTCGGGGCGGCGAGCGCGAGCGCGCCGGCGATGGCCAAGTCGCGACGGGTTACTTGCATGTTTCCTCCCTTGACCTCATAGGTCTGCGTTAACTCTCGATTTCGTGGAACCTAACCTTGTCCGGCCGTGCTGTGGAAGGGGAATTTTCGCCGACGCCGTCCCGAAAATTGCCGGAATCTTATGGTATGGACGTAAAGAAGCCAAAGAGCGGATCCCCGCTTCGCGGGACAGACGATAACCCGCCGTGGAGACCGACGGACAGGCGCAAACAGCGAACAACAGCAAACATTCGCTGTGGTTGATGGCTGTTCCTGGCTGTTCTTTCGCCACGAAGATTGCCGAACTTCCAGCGTTTCCGCGGCCGAGGCGAACCCGCTGGCTGCTATTTTTGTGTACTATCAGCCAACATCAGCGAACCGAGGTGGTCGGATGCGCGAAGCAGTGAGAAAGGTGGTGTTGGCCTATTCGGGAGGGCTCGACACTTCGGTGATCCTGCGCTGGCTGCAGGAGGCCTATCGCTGCGAGGTCGTCACCTTCACCGCCGATCTGGGCCAAGGTGAGGAGCTGGAGCCAGCGCGCCGGAAGGCCGAGATGCTCGGCGTCCGCGAGATCTTCGTCGACGACCTGCGCGAGGAGTTCGTCCGCGATTTCGTATTTCCGATGTTTCGCGCCAATGCGCTTTACGAAGGCGCCTATCTGCTCGGCACCTCGATTGCGCGCCCGCTGATCGCCAAACGACAAATCGAGATCGCCCGCCAGGTCGGCGCCGATGCCGTCGCCCACGGCGCGACCGGCAAGGGCAACGACCAGGTGCGTTTCGAGCTCAGCTATTATGCGCTCGCTCCCGGCATCAAAGTCATTGCACCATGGCGCGAATGGGAGCTGAGCTCGCGCACCAGCCTTCTCGAATACGCCGAACATCACCAGATCCCGATTACCAAGGACAAGCGCGGCGAGGCCCCGTTCTCGGTCGACGCCAATCTCCTGCACGTCTCCGCCGAGGGAAAAGTGCTCGAAGATCCGTGGATCGAGCCGGGAGAGTTCGTGTTCAGCCGCACGGTTGCCCCCGAGGCGGGGCCCGATAAGCCAGAATATGTCGAGATCGCGTTCGAGCGCGGCGACCCGGTCGCTGTGGATGGCGAAAATCTCAGTCCCGCGGCACTGCTCCAGCGCTTGAACGAGGTCGGCGGGAGACACGGAGTCGGCCGGCTCGATCTCGTCGAGAACCGCTTCGTCGGCATGAAATCGAGGGGCGTCTACGAGACGCCGGGCGGGACGATCCTGCAGGCCGCCCATCGCGGGGTCGAGAGCCTGACCCTCGACCGCGGCGCCGCGCATTTGAAGGACGAGCTGATGCCGCGCTACGCCGAGCTGATCTACAACGGCTTCTGGTTTTCCCCTGAGCGCGAGATGCTGCAGGCGCTGATCGACAAGAGCCAGGAGCATGTCGAGGGCGTCGTGCGACTGAAGCTCTACAAGGGCTCGGCGCGCGTCGTCGGCAGAAAATCGCCGCGAAGCCTCTACAGCCTCGCCCACGTCACCTTCGAGGAGGACGCGGTCTACGACCAGCGCGACGCCGAAGGCTTCATCAAACTGAACGCGCTGCGCCTGCGCCTCGCCTCCCGCCGCCTCGGCCCCCTCCCATTCCCTCCCCCGCAAGCGGGGAAGGGTTAGAGTGGGGGTTCGGCTTGGTCATTGCGCTCGGCGCTGCGCTTCCAGCCAGCCGATCATGATGCGGTTGAACGCGTCGGGCGCTTCGACATTCGGGAAATGGCGCATGCCCGGGATTTCCTCGTAACGGCCGCCGGGCACGAGGCCGGCGAGCCGGCGGTCCTCGCTCGCCGGGGTGCCGGGATCCTCGGCGCCGCACACGACCAATGCCGGAATGCGCAACGACGGTAATTTCCCGGTGAAGTCGAAGTTCATGATCGCCGCTGAGCAACCCAAGTAGCCCGCCGGCGTAGTCGCCGCGACGGTGTCGCGGATCTGCCTCCAACGCCCGGGTCTCCGCTGTTTGAAGGCATCGGTGAACCAGCGCTCGACCGTGCCGTCGGCGAGCGGCTCGAGCGAGTTGGCTCGGCGCACGGTGCTCATGCGCTCCTCCCACATCGCCGCCGCGCCAGAGGGGCTCGCCGGCAAGGTGTCGCACCACATCACCGAGATCAGCTTGGCGCCGTGCTCGATCGCAAAGGCCTGGCCGATCATGCCGCCGATCGACAGGCCGATGTAGTGCACGCGCGGGATTGCCAGCACATCGAGCACGGTCGCGACGTCGCCGGCGAGCGCCTGCATCGTGTAGTCGCCGGCAACCGGGTCGCTGCCGCCGTGGCCGCGCATGTCGAGGCGCAGCACGCGAAATCCGGCCTGCAGCAACGGCGGCACCTGCTCGGCCCAGCTGCCGCCGTCAGAGGCTAGGGAGTGCGTGATGCAGACGACGGACCCACCCTCCGGCCCGGTGAGATCGTAGTAAAGGCGGCGTCCGGAAAGCGGCAACAGCATGGCATTTCCTCCTCGTCAGATGTTTCGGGCCAAATCGAAGCTTAGCGCAGACGGAGGCCCGTGGGAGAGCTCCCCGGCACCCTCAAGGGATTACCACCGGCACGCCGGCGATGATCGAATGAGCGTTGTAAAGGACGGCGTAAAGCAGCAGACCGGCGATGACCCGCAACAGGCTGATGTCACGCCAGTGCAACCGGGTGCGGCCGGCGACCAGCGCGGCAAAGGGCACGTTCGAGGTGACTTCGGCCAGCCGCGCCCAGTTGCTGCCGAGGGCGAGCTGCTTCTTGCGGTCGATCAGCACCGTGCCGCCGAGCGAGAGGGCCGCGAACGCGCCAAAGAACAACAGCGAGCGCAAATCGCCATTGGCGATGACGTGGCTGACCGCCCACAGCCCGATCGCCCACATGACCGGATGGCGCGTAACTCGCAATACGCCGGGAGCCGGATCGTCGGCCCTGGCAAATCGCTCCATCCCGACGGTGGTCGGATTGGGGGTGGTATAGCCGGCGATCAGCAGGATCGTCGCCAATGGCATGACCGCGACCGGAACAAGAGCCATCCACCTTTCCCGAGGCCACAAAGGAATGGTGGGTGCGTGCGAATAGGCCACGAGAAGCCACGCCAAGGTCACCAAAGCGACCAGCGAATAAACGGCGAGAAAGCCCCGTTCGCCCAGCTGATCACGCAAGGCTCCGCGCAGCCAGGTGCTCGACAGCACGATGTGGCTGCCGCAGAAGGCGATTGCCGCGATAGCCAGCGAGAGGAGACCGTGGCTCATCCCGCCGGCTGCCTCACCCGCCGGGCAGACGGGCGATGTCGCGAGCGACCTGCTCGATCAGCCTTTGCGGGTCCCCGGCGACGTGCACAACCTTGTTGCGGCTGGTCGAGCCGCCAATGAGCGAGAGATCGCGACGCGGAATGCGCCAGGCGCGGGCGAGCAACTGCAGCAGCGCCTCATTGGCGCGCCCGGCTTCCGCCGGTGCGGTAACTGTCGCCTTGAGCACATGCCCGCCTGCGGCCGAGGCGGCGACCGCCACCAGACGATCGGAACTGGCCCGTGGCGACAGCCGAATCGCCACCCGCAGCCCGTCGCCCGCCACGTTGAGCGGGCCGTCAGACAAGGTATTCGAACATCAGGTTGCGCAGGAACCAGAGGAGCAAAATGAGGATCACGGGCGAAATGTCGATCCCGCCGAGATCGGGGAGCACACGGCGGATCGGCCGCAGCAGCGGCTCGGTTACGCGCCACAGGAAGTCACCGATCGTCGCGACGACGCGGTTGTATCGGTTGACGATGCCGAAAGCGACGAGCCAGCTCAGCACCGCCTGGGCGATCAGCAGCCAAATGTAGATCGAGATAATCGTGCTGACGAGGTTCAGGAAGGCGTACATCTGGCAGGAACCTCGGCGGCGAGTGGCAGGCAGACCGTACCGTCAGCCGCGGGGGTCCGCAAGCTGCCGACAGCGCTCGGGTCCGGAGCCTCGCTTGACAGGCTACAGCAGGATCACCATAGTCCCGCCGCGCCTCCTGAAGGGGGACGGACGCCATGGGGCCGTAGCTCAGCTGGGAGAGCGTCGCGTTCGCAATGCGAAGGTCAGGGGTTCGATCCCCCTCGGCTCCACCAATGATTCCTGAACATCATCCCCGGTTCGTTAGTATTCGTCAGCTCAGGGCGACCTCAAAGCCGCGCTTGACTCGCGGCCGGGCCATCATTGTCTCATACCAGCGCTTGACGTTCGGGAAGTCGGCTAGATCGACTTGATGGCGCTCGTGCCGCCACGCCCAGCCAAGGATGGCGAAATCCGCGATCGAGAGATCGCCGCCGGCGAACTCAGCCTCGCCGAGCCGCTTGTTTAAAACGCCGTAGAGCCGGCGGGTTTCCTTTGAATAGCGCTCGAGGCCGTAGCGCCGGTCCTGCTCGTTGGCGACTTGCAGGAAGTGGTGCACCTGACCGGGCATCGGGCCAAAGCCGCCCATTTGCCACATCAGCCATTCGAGCACCGGCACCTGGCGGCGCAAATCTGCGGGCCAGAACTTGCCGGTCTTCTCGCCGAGGTAAATAAGGATCGCGCCCAATTCGAAGATGCTGATCGGCTGCCCGCCCGGCCCCTCGGCGTCGACGATCGCCGGGATCTTACTGTTCGGGCTGATCTTGACGAAAGCGGGGGCGAATTGCTCGCCTTTGGAGATGTTGATCGTCTTCACGGTGTAGGGCAGCCCCATCTCTTCGAGGGCCACACTGATCTTGCGGCCGTTCGGGGTATTCCAGGTGTGAAGTTCAATGCTCATCGCGATCGGCCTTTCCTACGACAGTGGTTTCCGCCTCGCCTCAGGATTCCCGTGATCGCGCCCGGTATCAAGCGCCAATCGTCTGCGTCACGGCCGGACGCAGTCGAAGAACGCGACGTTCTCCTCCGCCTCTAGGAAGCGCGGCACCCGCTCGTATTGTGCGCAATGCTGCCTGGCAACAAGCGTCGCGCCCTCGATCTCGCCCGAATAGCCAACCTGGGCAGAATTGGCGTCTCCCTGGAGCAGGAAAGGTTTCGGCCCCGTGCAGCCGGAAACCAGCGCCCCGAAAAGCAATGTTAAAAAGAACGGCCGCGCTGCTTGGGAATTAAAGGTCGTCAGTCCGAGCCAGCGTTTATCAAGGACTGAATCAGCTGAACCGGGTGGAGCAGCGAGGGCATGTTTTGCTCCTCGGCGTTTGGCGGGAGACTGAGCGTCTGATCGATCGCGAAACTGGCCATCGCCACCGTGGCGAAGACGATTGCCATCGTCCATGCGGAAAATGTTCCGAGCCGACTGCTGCCGTAGGCGAACGGGTCGCGAATCTGCGATCTCGTGCTCATAAGCGTCCCTCTGTGCCAGCCGTCGCAATCTATCTCCTTTTACGATAGGCAAGTCACTTCCCGGGTGTTCCTGCCCGCTTTCGATGTCGAGCTATTCGGATTTCTCCGGCACAGGCAGCCCGGCCTTGGCAGCGAAATCGCGCCCTCGCTCGATGTAGTCGCGATAATGACCAAAGCTCGGGGCGGCCGGCGACAGCAGGACCACGCCCCCCGGCGGCGTCACTTGCCGCGCGTACGCGACCGCGTCCTTCATCGACTGGGCGCGGTAGATCTTGCAGGCGACGTCGTGCCGCCGGGTCGCGACTGCCCGCGCCAGCGAATAAATCCGTTCCCCGCTGGTGCCGAGACAGATAACGGCCTTTGCGGCGCCTGCGACCGCCTTTTCGACGAGCTTGCTGTAGTCGATACCCCGATCGTGCCCGCCGAGGATGACCGTTATGTCGCGCCCCGCATAGACCGCCAAGGCTGCGAGGGTCGATTCCGGTATTGTGGAGATACTGTCGTCGACGAACAGCACCCCTCCGATCTTACCTAGTTCCTGCTGGCGGTGCGGCAATCCGCGGAACCCGCTGGCCGCCCGAAGGGCTGCCGCCGGATCGAGATCGAGCGACTTCGCCACGGTCAACGCCGCACACAAATTGGACCGATTATGGGGTCGCGCGAGATAGGGGTTGCGCACGTGCCCGATTACCGCTGCGCCGTCCAATACCTCGGTGCCGCAGCAATGAATCCGGCGTTCGTCCTCAAAAACATCCTGTCGCGCCGGCGGGCCGGTGGCGAACCGCTCGACGATTTCGGCCGCAGCGTGGTGAATGATGCGGCGGCGGCTGTGATTCAACAGATTGATCTTGTCGCGAAAATAGTTCTCGACCGAGAGGTGCCAATCGATGTGCTCTGGGTAAAGCGAGGTCAGCACCGCGATATCGCATACCGCTTCAAAATCTGCGGCTTGATAGCTGGAGACTTCGATCACCGCGATATCCGCGGTCGCGCCGTCGATCCCGGTGATCGGGATGCCGATATTCCCGACCAGCGCCACCCGCCGGCCGAGCCTTGCCAATATATGCGCAATCAGCGACGCCGTAGTGCTCTTCCCCTTGGTTCCGGTCACGCAGATCGTCGTGAGGTCGAGCCGTTCGGCAAACCACAGGTTCAACAGCGATGTGACGTGTGTGCCCGCCGCTCGGGCGGATTGGATTTCGTGCCGATAGAGGCTGACGCCGGGTGATTTGACAACGATATCGATATTGTCCAGGGCTCCCGCGATCCGGTCTCCCCCGAGGGCGTATTCGATGTTGGCTCCAAGCGCGTCCGGCGCGGGCCCATGTCCATCGTCCAACACCAATAGAGGCAGGCTCGGATTGAGCCGTCTCAGGAACTTGATCGCCGCCCTCCCCTCGCGGCCGAGCCCCCAGACCGCGACACGCTGCGTCCCGATATCAGCCGCACGCATCGAGCAAGGCCAAATACGGTGTCGGCACGCGGTGCGGGTGCCGGACCTCCAATAGCGTCCGAAATTCGGCCGAGCCGCCGTCGCCCAACGAAGGAAATTCCTCGTTCAGCCGGCGCACCACCCTGTCGTCGCGCCAGTCAGGATGGCCTGCGAGATGGGACATTACGCCTGCGCTTTCGGAAATTTCTCCAACGCATTCAAAAGGCTTGTTGGCGCGCAAGCCGCACAATTCGGCAAAACCGTCGCGCTGGGTTTCATCGTCCAACAGGTTGCCGCCGAATATTTCGATCAGATCCGGTTTTGCGACAAACGGCGAAAGCGCCAGAAACACGAACCGGCATTTCGGACAGTCGCAGCACCAGCGACGCCCGCGCGCCTCGCGCGCTTGCCGGAATGCCGTATTGCAGCTTCGGAAGATGCCAAAATATGCCGGGTAATTCGAGAACCTCCGGGCGATCTCGATCTCCGACAATGGACGCAAGAGAGAAAAGTAGCTGATGCTCGGCGAAATCGACCGTTCGACATATGCAGCGAAATCTTGTTCGAACTCCAGCGACTTGCTGTACTGATGATTGATCTCAATCCCATCGAGGCTGAGGTTTGCAGCGCTGGCGGAGTGCTCGTTCGACATCGCCACAGCATTGCAACCCGACAGCACGGCGGAGGCCAAGGCAATGGCGCTTAAGATGCCGGTTATCGGAACGTGGCCGTTCAGCGCGCCGGCCTCGTTGAGCATCAACAGGCCGGCATCGAGCCGGCGACGGACCCTAATGAAGGGCAGTTTTGTGGCTGCGATGCAGGCAGCGATCGGTTCGGCGTCACCCAGCGAAAAAAGGACAAGCGGTTCACTGCGCTGCCTGAGGCACTCGATCGTGACGATCGAATCCTTGCCGCCGCCGACCGGGACACACGTCCTCCTCGGAAGATCGACGGTTATCGGTGTGGCTGCCTGCGCTGGACTCGACTGAAAGCGAAAATGGCCGTGCAGCGAGACGCCATTTCTGAATGCAAATTCGGCCAAGCCCTTTTCATAGAATTTCTGGAGAAACTCTGCGGTCTTTTCGTCTAGTTCGAAGGCTCGGCACGTCAGTACCTTTGGTATAAATGCTTTGTAGTAGCTCACCCCCGACAACAACAGGATCAGGCGGAAGATCCGGTCGAGCACTGCCCCGGCCGCGGACGAAAGCTGCTGCGGAGCAAAATCAAAAATCAGCTGCTCTTCGAACCGCGGGCCGCCGTCGTAGCTGTAGCAGAGCGACAGTGTGGATCGCGCCGGGTCGTAGCGGTAGTCTTCAAAGACGAACTCGTTATACGCCATGCCCGGCCTGGACCAAGGAGCGGATCTCCTGCAGCTTGCCGTGGTGTATGGTCATATCGAGATTGTCGACGGTCATCGTGCGCAAACGCGAGACGCCGTCGACCGCGGGCCCATTAGTGACCGTCGCTTCGAGAACCGCTTGGTCGAGCTTTTCGTCCAGACAGACGAGCAGCCGCTCGCGCCAATCCGGACGCAACGCGGCGAGCGCACCGAGAAGAGCATAGGCCCCCCAGTTCGAAACCCCGGCCACGATCAGATGCCGCGCCGGGGTGATGCAGGCGATCGTCGCGCCATGATCGACATGTTGCGCGATCAGTTCACGGGGGAGCGATCCCATCCCGATTTCGTTGCCGCCATCCCCGATCGCGATCGTCTCCCAGGGTCCTGCAGTGAAGAGGTCATCGAGTGGCGCCGTATGCGAGCTGATATCGAGACCCCTCATATTGCGCGGCGCGCCGTCGGCGCTGCGTCCGCAGCGCTCGATCGAGATCGCGTGGGTAATCCCGGCGCGGCGCCAGGTCTCGACCATCGCGGGGACACCGGCGGCATCGACCGGGACGCTGGATAATCCCGCTCCCGTCAAAGCAGCAACGCAGGCGCCGCGGCACGGGTCGTCGGTGGCAAGTCGGCATGTGATGCCGACCGCTTCGAGGCCTTCCGCCAGCAGCGCCGCGCCGACCGGCCCGTCGGTCTCTGCTGCGGGGGGTGAACCCTGTGGAACGTAGAAGCCGGTGATCAATCCGACCCTCGCAGCCGGCGCCACCGCCAAGGCCGAGGCGGCGCTCAACAAGCCGCCCCTGGCAGCTGCGAATAGGGCGGTGACATTACGCCCGACATCGACCTGAATTAGCTGCTCGATCTCATCGACCAGCGAACGTGCCAACGACACCCCTGCCATCGCTATTGCAAGGTCATCCACCGCCATTCTCTCCCTCTCCGCCCGCTTGCGGGGGGAGAGGGCCGGGGTGAGGTGGGTGGCGCCGTTGTTCCCGCGAGCCGCCGGAAAGCCACCTCACCCTCCCACGCCTTCGGCGCGGGCCCCTCCCTCTCCCCCGCGACGCGGCGGAGAGGGGCATATCGCCCAGACCCGCGGCTGCACTCGGGTCGACATAGAGCCTACAGACTCGCTAACTTCGAGTTGACCAGATCGGTGATCAGCATCGAGCCCGGCGCGTGGGTGATGCAGAACTCCGGCCTAACCTGCGCGATAACCGCTTGCGGAGTGACGCCGCAGGCCCAGAAGACCGGCAACTCGTCGCTTTCGACCGGCACGGCGTCGCCGTAATCCGGTTTTGCCAGATCGGCGACGCCGATCGCCGCCGGCAAGCCGATATGCACCGGCGCACCGTGCACCGAGGGAAAGCGCGATGTAATCTGAATCGCGCGAATTGCATCGCTCGGTTTTAGGGGCCGCATGGAGACGACGAGCGGGCCGGCGAAGGGCCCCGCCGGCTGGCATTGGATATTGGTCCGGTACATCGGCACATTCGAGCCGCAGGTCATGTGGCGCAGCTCGATCCCGTCCTCAATGAGCGCATGCTCGAATGAAAACGAGCAGCCGAGCGCAAAGCTGACCAGATCGTCGCGCCACACATGCGAGACCTCCAGAGGCTCTTCGATCAGCTCGCCGCGGCGCCAGACGCGATAGCGCGGCAGATCGGTGCGTAAGTCGAGATCCTCGCCCAAACTCGGCAGGCGCGGGTCGCCCGGCTCGGAGACTGCGAGCACCGGACAAGGTTTCGGGTTTGCCTGAGCGAACCGCAGGAAGTCGTGGGCCAGCGCTTGCGGCAAAATGACAAGGTTGGCCTGAACGTTGCCGGGCGCGAGTCCCGCCGTCGGCCCGGAGAAGTCCCGAGAGCGAATCCGCATTCGCTCGCGCCTGCCGGCTTCGACGGCCGGAGAAGACCCTAAATCCATGGAGTTATCCCCATCCTGCAGCCCGCAATCTACAGCCGATCGGACTCGGGCGCCAAGCTATGCCGGAAGCCCACTACGGATCGGTCCTTCAGCCGGTGGATCGCGTACCGGCGACGGCGGGGGTTCCACCGGGGGCACCGGGATCGGGTCGGGCGGCTCGATGACCGGCGGCGGCCGGTCAGGGTCGGGCGGCGGTTCGGGCGGTGTACCCGGTGGCGGGTGCGGCGTCGGACCTTGGGCCGAGTACGGGGCGCGAATCAGTATCTCAAAAATCGGTGCACCGCCCGTTGTATTCCCAGTCGCCGTAGCGCGTCGGCTCGGGCCCCTTCGGGCCGCCGATCTCGCGTGGCTGTTGCGGTTGGCCCGCTTCGGGGAGAGTGGCCGGACGATGCTTAGTAGTATCGGGAGGTTTTTCCTTCATATACCGAATATGGGAGGAAGTGTCGTAGCCTCAACCGTGCTTCGGCGCGCGATTTTGGAGGAGAAAATGGGCCGGCCGCTCGAAGGAATGCTGGTGGTGTCGGTCGAGCAGGCGGTCGCCGCACCGCTTTGCACCTGCCGCCTTGCCGATGCCGGCGCACGGGTCATCAAGATCGAGCGGCCGGAAGGCGATTTTGCACGCGGCTACGACCGGGCCGCCGACGGCCAGAGCAGCTATTTCGTATGGCTCAACCGCGGCAAGGAATCGGTCGTTCTCGACATCAAAAACCCAGTCGACCATGACCTGCTCGCGCGGCTGATCTCCCGCGCTGACGTGCTCGTGCAGAACCTGATGCCGGGCGCCATGGCCCGCGCCGGCTTCGACCTCGGCGAGCTGCGTGGGCATCATCCGCGGCTCGTCATCTGCTCGATCTCCGGCTACGGCGAGAGCGGCCCATACCGCGACATGAAGTCCTACGACATGCTGATCCAGGCGGAAACCGGCCTCGCCTCGCTGACCGGGCCGGCGGAGGCGCCGGGCCGGGTCGGCGCTTCGGTGACTGACATCGCGGCCGGGCTCAACGCCTACGCCGCAATCCTCGAAGCGTCGATTGCCCGGCAGCGGACCGGGGACGGGGCGCTGATCCGGGTATCGTTGTTCGACGCGACGGCAGAGTGGATGGCGGTCCCGCTGATCCATTTCGATTATGGCGGCCGCGCGCCGGAGCGGATGGGTCTCGCCCACCCCTCGGTCGTGCCTTACGGCCTGTTTTCGACCGGCGACGGCACGGAGATCCTGATCGCGATCCAAAACGAGCGGGAATGGCGGCGTTTTTGCGCCGAAATCCTGGGTGATGCCGCTCTCGCCGAGGACCCGCGCTTCAGCGACAACAACCGGCGGGTCGCGCACCGCGCCGAGGTCGACGCGCGGGTCGCCGCAGAGTTCGCCCGCCAGTCGCGCGGAGCTCTCGCCGAGCGGCTGAAATCAGCGGAGATCGCCTTCGGCAACTTCAACACGGTCGAGGATTTTTCCCGTCATCCGCACCTCCGGCGGATCGCGGTCGAGACCCCGCAAGGCCCGGTTCTAATGCCACCTGCCCCGGCGATATTCGAGGAAGAGCGGCTCCCCGGCCGGGTGCCGGCTCTCGGCGAGCACACCGCGGCGGTGCGCGCCGAGTTTGCGCTATGAGCCGCGTTTATCTCGCCGCGGCAATCGTTCTCGAGATCTGCGGAACGACCGCGTTGAAGCTCTCCGACGGGTTCACCCGGGTCGGTCCGTCGGGCGCGGTCGTACTCTGCTACGTTGCGAGCTTTGCGCTATTGGCCCTGGCGTTGCGCGGGATCGAGCTGTCGATCGCCTATGCGGTGTGGTCCGGTGTCGGCACGGCGGTCGTGGCGGCGATCGGCATCGTCTGGTTCGGCGAGAGCGCCGGAGCCTGGAAACTGCTGTGTCTAGGGCTGATCGTGCTCGGGGTCGCGGGGCTCCACCTGTCTGAGAGAGCTTCGTGAAACGCTACTGCGCGAGCAAGGCGGCGCAGCCGAGAAATGCCGGCAGCGGATGCGTGACGACAAAGGTCGGAATCTGCTCGAGATAACTGCGGAAGCGACCCTTAGCCTCGAAGCGCTCGCGAAAGGGCGAATCGAGAAAAGTCTGGCCGAGCTTGGGGACGATCCCGCCGCCGATATAGACGCCGCCGCGCGCCCCGAGGGTCAGCGCCAAGTTGCCCGCCATCGTCCCGAGCATCGCGCAAAACATTGTCGTTGACTCGACGCACAGCGGGTCCTGGGCGCGGATTGCGAAATCGGTGATCTGAGCCGCCGTATAGCCCTTCGCCGGCACGCCGTCGATGACGGCGAGAGTGTTGTAGAGGTTGACGAGCCCCGGGCCCGACAAGGCTCGTTCAGCCGAGACATGATCGAAATGCCGGCGCATCCGATCGAGTACGGCGCCCTCGCGATCGGTGGCGGGCGCCATCGTCGCATGCCCGCCTTCGCCGGTCAGCGCGATCCAGCCTTTGCCGGACGGCACCAGTCCGGAGACGCCGAGCCCCGACCCCGGGCCGAGCACGCCGATCGGAGCGCCGGCGGCCGCCGCCCCACCGCCGACCGCCTGCCGATCCTCCGGGGCGAGACGGGGGATCGCCAACGCCAGCGCTGTAAAATCATTGATGACCTCGAGCCGTTCGAAGGCGAACCGGGTCTTTAAGGCCAGGACCGAAAACCTCCAAGGGTGATTGGTCATCGCAACACGATCGCCGGTGATTGGTGAGGCGATCGCGATTGCTCCTTGCCGCGGCATCGCCAACGGCCCGCGCTCCGCGAGAAAGGCGGAGAGCGCATCGTCTATGGTCGGATAGTCTTCATCCGCGAGCGTGCGCGAGTGCAGCAGCTTTGCGTCCGGCGACACCAGGCCGAAGCGGGCGTGAGTGGCGCCGATGTCGCCAACCAGCCAGGTCGCAGACGCGCTCGGCGCGGAATTCACCATCCCCGGGCGGTCGCCGTCAGGGCGCGCACAAACCTCTCGCGCCACGCAGTTATGTCGTTGCGTTCGAGGATCTTCATCATCGCGGTCCAGCGCTCCTTGCGCTCGCCGAGCGGCATGTCGAGCCCTTGCAGGATGGCCTCGGCCATTCCTTCGATATCGAACGGATTGACGATCACCGCCTCGCCGAGCTCACGTGCCGCGCCAGCAAAGCACGACAATATCAGAACTCCGGGATCGTCGGCAGATTGCGAAGCGACATATTCCTTGGCCACCAGGTTCATGCCGTCGCGCAGCGGGGTGACCAGGCCGATCCGGCTCGCCCGAAAGAACCCGGTCAGGAATTGGTGGCTGAAGCTCTTGTTGATGTACCGCAACGGTGTCCAGTCGAATTCGCCGTAGCGGCTGTTGATTTGGCCGGCAGCCGCTGCGAGGTTCCTGCGTATCTCCCGATATTCCGGAACCTCGGAGCGCGACGGCGGCGCGATTTGTATGAGCACCGTTCGGCCGCGCGTCTCGCGATAGGTCTCGAGCAGGCGCGAATAAGCCTGAAAACGGGCTTCGAGGCCTTTCGAATAGTCGAGCCGATCGACGCCGATCATCAGGGACCGGTTCCCCAAGCTTTGGCGCAGGCGCCGCATGTGCCGGCTGCCTTCGGCGGCCTCGGCCTGCGCCGAAACTGTCGCGACGTCGATGCCGATCGGGAATACCTGCGCGTGCACGATGCGCCCGAAGGCACGCAGGACGCCGTGTTCCAGTTCCTCTCCGCCGGCCCAGCGCAGCAGATAATCCCTGAAACCGTCCAAGTCCGATTGGGTTTGAAAGCCGACCAGATCGTAAGCGCACAGTGATCGCATCAGCGACTGGTGATTTGGCAGGACGCGCAGCAATTCGGCGGCCGGAAAAGGTGTGTGCAGGAAGAAGCCGATGGGCTCGGTCCGGTCCAGCTTGCGCAGCTCTTCGGCAAGCGGGATCAGATGATAGTCGTGAACCCAGACGAGATCCCGCGGCAACAGCATCGGCGCCAGAATTCGCGCAAACATCCGGTTGACGCGCAAATAACCGGAGAGGTTACGCCGCGAGAACTGTACCAGGGAGCTGCGAAAATGAAACAACGGCCAGAGCACGCGGTTGGCGTAACCGATGTAGTATTCGTCAAAATCCTTCTGCGAGAGATCGACGGTAGCAAAGGTTAGTTGCCCATCGGCGACTATGCCCGGCTCGGTACGTACCTCCTCCTGAACCTCGCCGCTCCAACCGAACCAGATGCCACCGCTCTGCTGCAGAGCAGCCCGTATCGCGACTGCCAGTCCTCCCGAGTTCGGGCTTTGCGGCGACGGCCGGCGTTACTCGATTGGAAACCACCACCAAACGCCTGCTCGCAGCGTTTGCGCGCGAGAATACCGAGTCTGCCAATCGTGGTTTTCTGGCTGCGCCGGCTCGACCGGTGAAGGCAAAATCACTTTCGGTCATTTTCGCCTCGCCGCACCATGCGTCGGTGAACGCCGGACGCCTCGATTATGTTCCGCTCGCGATCATTCGGCCACGTCATTCTTAACCTTTACGATGCTTAACGCAAGCCGCTGCTTGCGAGCCAAGCGAGAACCGCTTCGACCGTTGGCAGGCGATGAGTTGCGGCTGTCATGCCATCGAAAGGCCCGACCCGGACCGCGATCCCGCCGCGGCGGCGGATTTCCGCAAAGCCGTCCTCGTCGGTCGTGTCGTCCCCGACAAAAACGGGTCGGCGTCCGAGGAACGGAGGTTCGGCCAGGAAGGCCGCGATGGCCCGCCCCTTGTCCGCGCCGCGGGGTTGCAGTTCGACAACCATCTTGCCCGCGATCAGGCGCAACATCGAAGCCATCTCGCGGTGGAGCGCCTCGACAACGCTGCGGATTTCCGGCTCGCGTTGCGGTGTCGCACGGTAGTGAAGCGCGAGCGTTCCGCCTTTGTCTTCGAGCTCGAGGCCGGTTCCATCCGCTGCGAGCGCCGCAAGCTTTGGCCGCAGGCGATCGAGCGCTGCCGCGCTATCGCCGTCGACCGCGCAATCGAGGATCCCGTCGGCGCGTCGGCGCTGGAGACCGTGCAGACCCGCTGCGGCGCCTTGCCACGGCTGGAACAGGCGGTCGAGTTGAGCCAGCGGGCGGCCACTGATCAGAGCAAGCGCGCCCTCCCGCTGGGCCGAAAGCCGGATCATCAGCGACGGCAAGCCGCCTGGTACTTGGACGAGTTCCGGGCGGGGAGCGATCTCGAGCAGCGTCCCATCGACATCGAGGAACAGCGCCGATTGCGGATCGAGCGGTGGCGTCGACGATTCGGCGGCCGTCAGAGAAGCGTCTTTGTGCATTGCACATTTCTCCGCCTCAGGGAGGTATGCTAAATGCCTGATCTGAACGCAATTCCTCAACCCGGCCAAAGGTGTTTCGAAAAAGAGTCTTGACTTCGCCGTCCGACGCCCTAAATTGTGCAGTGCGGTAACGATCACTGGTTGTGGTGTTACCGTACGTCTTCTAGGCGTTTCCTCCCTAAACTTGGGCCGTGGTCAATCTGCGGCCCATTTTTTTTGCCTCCATTTTTTGCCAGGGGCTCAGCCGACCCGAAGAAGCCTGATCGAATTTGCGGTCGGAACCGATCAATGCACCGGGCTCGAGGTCGGGCTCCGCCGCAATCTCGCGGTAGATCGGCGCGAAATCGGGCCGGGTCGCATCGAACAGCTGCTCGAAGTCGTCGATCACGAAATAGGTCTGCTGGAAATCGTCGATCCGGTAGCAGGTCCGCATCACCCGCCGCAAGTCGAAACGGATCCGGTTTGGCCGGGGGTCCTTGAGACAATAGACCGCCTCCCCGGCGGACGAGAGGATGCCCGAGCCATAGATGCGCAGGCCCTCTTGGGTTGCGATCAGTCCGAACTCGACGGTGTACCAGTACAGCCGGGCCAGATGCTGCAGGTGCCCTAGGCCCAAGGCCTTCAGCCCGCCTTCCCCGTAGGCCCGCATGTAGTCGGCGAAGACCGGGTTCATCAGCAACGGCGCATGGCCGCAGATGTCGTGGAAAACGTCCGGCTCCTGCAGGTAATCGAGCTGGTCGCGGCGCCGGATGAAGCAGGTCGACGGAAAGCGGCGGCGGGCCAGATAAGCAAAGAAAACATCGTCGGGAACGAGGCCGGGCACTGCGACGATCCGCCACCCGGTTGCGGCGTCGAGCACATCGCTCAATTTTTGGAAGTCCGGGATCCCGTCCGCTGCGACCCCGAGCGCGCCGAGCCCGTCGAGAAACTCATGGCAGGCACGGCCGACCAGCAGCCGCTGCTGGCGTTCGAACAGCAGCCTCCAGATCGCGTGCTCTTCCTCGCTGTAATCTTGCCAATTCTGCTCGATTGAAAAATCCGAACTGAAATCCTGCCGGACCCTGGCCATCGACCTGCTCCGAAGTTCGCACCCTCCCACGCCTGATTGCGCCCCTCTCACATGTGAATGCCAGGGTGGCGCATCAATTGAAATGTCGAGCTTCAGGCGGTCTTTGGCAGGCAATCCTGCGTTGCCTGGCCCAGCCGGTCGATCAGATCGGCGAGGTCTTTGACCAGCCGCGCAAAAGCCGGCTTTCTGGAATAGCTCCGTTCGTCCATGTAGAGCGCCCGGTTGATCTCGATCTGCAGGGCGTTGCGATGCGCGCTCGGCCGTCCGTAAAAGCCCGTCGTGAAGCCCCCGGCATAGGGTGCGTTGATGGCGACCTTAAAACCACGGTCGGCCAGCAACCGACGCGCTGCCTCGAGGATGCGCGGGGCGCAAGCCGCGCCGTAGCGATCGCCAAGGACGATATCGGGGCCGTCTTGGCGGCAGCCGGAGCTTGACGGCATCGAATGGCAATCGACGAGGAGATAACCGCCGAACATGCCCTCCGTCTCTTGCACCAACCGGCGCAGTACCTGATGGTAAGGCTGATAAAGACACTCGATGCGCTGCGCGGCATCGGCAAATCGCAATTTCGCGGCGTAGATTTCCTCGCCGTTGGCGACGATGCGGGCGATCGTGCCCAGCCCGATGCGAACCCGCGGCGAGCCGGCATTGACGAAGCTCGGCAAGGCGTCGGAAAACATCGCCGGGTCGAGCTCGTAAGCTTCCCGGTTGACGTCGAGATAAGCCCGCGGGAAACGCGCTGAGAGCAGCGGGGCGCCGAGCTGCGGGGCCGCGGCGAACAGCTCGTCGACAAAGCTGTCTTCGGATTGCCGCAGAGCCAACGGATCGAGCCGAGACGCGGCGACAAAATCCGCCGGATATTCCGATCCGCTATGGGGCGAGGCGAGGACGAGCGGCAGGCTGCGGGTCACCGGCTCGTAGAGGTCTAGAACCTCGGCCGCGGCAGTCTGGGACAGGAATTCACCATCCATATCACGAGCTTAGCGCGTGGTGGGGAGGTTGTCATCACCCTCGCATAATGCGCTTGCGAGCTAACCCCCATGGAGGAGGCGGAACATCAAGATCGTTCTCGACATCACACGGCTGGTGCAGGAAGGCAAACTCACCCCTGGCGAGGCGGAGCGATTGAAAACCTTCGCTTCGCGCGAAGCGAGCACCCTCGCGATCAATGCATTGATGGTTTTTGGCGCGGCCGCGGTATCTGCCGGCATCCTCGCCCTCAACCCGTCCTTTGAGGCTGGTGCTGCGCTCGGCGTCGCGTTCGTGCTGATCGGGCTTGCCGTAACGTCCCGCACTCCGGATCAATGGAGCTTGCTCGGCGCGGCGACCACAATCATCGGCGCGCTGTTGCTGTCGGGTGGCGTGATCGGCCTTCTCGAAGGGGCCTTTGCCGGCGCCTGCTTCACGGTTGCTCTGCTGTTCGCGCTCGGGGTGCTGATCCGCAGCGGCTTTCTGATGGCCCTCGTGCCCCTCGCGGTCGCCGGCGCGCTCGGCAGCAGCACCGGCTACACGCACGCGACCTACATGCTGATCGTCAGCGAGCCGGCCATCACGATCGTCGCCTTTTCACTGCTCGCCGCGGCGGCCTACCTCGTCTCGCAGCAAGTGGCGCCCGCCTATGAAAAGCTGGCGCTAATCTTTGCCCGTGTGTCGCTCCTCCTTGTCAATTTCGGGTTCTGGGTCGGTTCGTTATGGGGCGATTATCCGGGCGACAGCTGGGTCCACGGCGATACCTCGGGGAGCGGGGCAACCTGGCAGGCCTGGCGCGCGGCGGCGTTTCACATCCCCGATTTAGTCTTCGTGATCTCTTGGGCGGTGCTGCTTGTCGCCGTCGGGGTCTGGGGCGCCTTTATGAACCGGCGTTGGGTTGTCAACACCGCCGCCACTTTTGGCGCGATCCATTTCTACACGCAGTGGTTCGAGCGGCTCGGCGCCCAGCCATGGGCTATCATCGTCGCTGGCCTCACGGTCGTAGCGGTCGCCGTGTTGTCGTGGCGTTATAACGCGGGCCGCACTGCCGCGGCTTCCCCGCGATTGGCCGCTTAGGACAATAGCGCGAATGGAGCGGCGAAAGCTCGGGACATTGGAAGTCTCGGCGCTCGGTCTCGGCTGTGCGACGATGACGCCGTTTTATGGCGAGCCCGACCCGGCGTCGGCCGTCGACACGATCCGCCGCGCCCATGAGCTCGGCATCGACTTTCTCGACACATCGGACGCCTACGGCAACGGCCGCAATGAGGAGCTGATCAGCCGGGTGCGGCAGCGGACGCGCGCTACCCCGACTTGTTCGGCAGGACACTCGGGATCTGATACGAAGCTGCAGAACGAAATCAAAGGGCAATCCGGCTGTTGTGCCAAGAGGTGATGTGGCTTTCGCCGTATGCATGGTCGCGCTGGTGCAGACCATCCCGGTCGCCGAAGTAGCGGGCGAGGTTTACGATCCTGCCGCCGTCGTAGCGGCGATCTGCCGGGGATACGCCGCTGCACAACACGCCCTGCCATACGATAGGATGTACGCCCAGTGCATGTATGCCAGAGGCTATGTCGTGGCCGGTTTCTCGTCTTCGCCCGATTCGCCGGGCTATCAGGGCGAATTGCCGGGACCGGGGGCGATCGGCGGCGGGCACTAGCGTCCCATTTCCATTTAAGCGATCGCTTACCGCTTGCGTGCAGAGAAAGACTGGCCGCAAGATCGGCTTGCGTTTACCGAGCGGGAGGCGAAATGAGGCGTATCGATCCTCGGGTAGTGGCCGTAATGGCCGCAGCGATTTCGTTGACGGCGTGCGTGACGCCGCCGTTGGGACCGACGATCCCGGTCGCACCCGGGCCGAACAAGAGCTTCGACGCCTTCTCGGCCGATCAGGCGGGCTGCCAGCAATACGCCGCGGCGCAGACCGCGCCTGGGGCCGCTGCAGCCAACAACCAGGCAGTAGGAGGGGCCATTCTCAGCACGGCGCTGGGAGCAGGGCTTGGCGCCGCGATCGGCGGCGGACGGGGCGCCGGGATTGGCGCTGCCTCGGGCGCCGCCCTCGGCACGGTGGCCGGCGCAAGCGGCTCCGGCTTTGCGCAGATGTCGCTTCAGCAGCAATACGACGCAATGTATGCCCAGTGCATGAGCGCGCATGGCAATTCGGTGCCCGGCTTGTCGCCGCCCCCCGGCGCGCCGCCCTATGGGGCGCCCGGCCAGCCGCCTTATGCGGGGCCGCCGGGCTCGCCGCCTTACGGGCAAGGGGGCTATCCTGGCGCCTATCCCGGGGCGCCGGTTCCGCCGCCCCCCGGCTATTGATCAGACAGCTGATGCGTCAGGCCGGGGTCATCCGCCGGCGGCTTTTTTCGATTGTCGGTCAGGAACAGTTGTTTCAGCCCACGGCGGTGCGCCAACAGGCGCCCCCAGGCGAGCGCCTCTTCCTCGGTATCGAACAGCCGGACCCGCGGCGCCATCTTGGTGCCGTGGGCGACTTCGTCCCATTCTTCTATCAGACTGGCGCGCACGCCGGGCGGCGCCGGGTCGAGGATCAGGGTCAGTTTCATCGCTGTCTATTATAACATTATGCCGGGGTCACAGCGGAGGATGCCATGCTGGATTTGAGAATTCGCGGCCGGAAGGCTCTGGTTTGCGCGGCGAGCAAGGGGTTGGGTCGGGCCTGTGCGATCTCGCTGGGGCGCGCCGGTGTCGAGTTGACGATAACCGCGCGCACCGCCGAAACCCTCGAACAGACGGCTGAGGAGATCCGCAAGGAGACCGGCGCCAAGGTGACGGCGGTGCCCGGCGACATCTCCACCGAGGCCGGCCGCGCCGCTGCGCTCGCCGCCTGCCCCACCCCCGATATCCTGGTCAATAATTGCGGCGGCCCGCCGCATGGCGATTTCCGCGAATGGTCGGTCGAGGACTGGCAGAAGGCGCTGAACGCCAACATGCTGACGCCGATCATGCTGATCAAGGCGACGGTGGATGGAATGTGTGAGCGCAAATTCGGCCGCATTGTCAACATCACCTCCGGCTCGGTGAAATCGCCGATCCCCAATCTCGGCATGAGCAACGGCGCCCGCGCCGGCCTCACCGCGTTCTGCGCCGGCCTCGCGCGGCAGGTCGCCAAATACAACGTGACGATCAACGGCCTCTTGCCCGGCCCGTTTCTGACCGACCGCCTGCGCTCGGGCATTGAATACGAGGCGCGGCGGCAGAACATCTCCTTCGAGGAGATGGTCGCCAAGCGCGGCCAGTCGAACCCGACCGGACGGGTCGGGGACCCCGCCGAATTCGGCGACGCGTGCGCCTTTCTATGCAGCGCCTCGTCCGGCTTCATCGTCGGTCAGAACCTATTGCTCGACGGCGGCGCCTTTAATTCGACAATGGGCTGAGATCCGGCCCCCAAAGGCCCGCCCCTTACCCCACCCTCGACCCAGCCCTCTGTCGCTAGCTAACGGGGGAGGGCAGCGGCACGGTAAGGATGGACCCGGCTCGCCAGGTGAAAGGCGGGCGGCGCAAGGCATCTTTGTTAACTACGATTTCGGACAGTCTTAATTATAAATTTTACAGACATTTTACTTCATTGGCCTAAATTGACGTTCGACCGGGCTGAGCAAGCCAGAGATGTTCGTTAAAGGATTTGCCTCATGAAGCTTCCTCGCAACTCACTCGCTATAGTGTTAACGGCTGCTGCCCTTAACATTCCTTACCAGGCTAGCGCCGATATCTTATTTACTGCTACGGATGGCGTCAACTCCGTGTCGGCTGATGATCACCTTACGCCGGGCCTGGCTTCTTTCGTGGGATCGATCGGCAACTTCACTGTCAGTGCGGATTTCGGCACCGGGTTCCCAGACGTCGGGTCGCCTTCCAACCCGATCCTCGACCTGACCTCGCTCGATCTGACCACCGGCACGGCGGGGGGTACTTTGACGCTCTCTTTGACCGAGACGGGTTTTATGACGACGGCTGCTGTCGACCAATTCTTCAGCAGCCTGGTGGGCAACTACGTCAATAGTACCGCTACGATGTCCACCTACCTCGATCCCGGCAATGTGCATTTCGGGACCGCCGATTTGCTGTCGAGCGGATTGGTGGACAACCAAGCCGCGCTCACATCGCTGCCGGTAGGGACCGCACCCTTTTCTCTTACCGAGATCATAACGGTTACCGCGGGCCCGAACAGCCTTACGAGCCTCGATGCCGCGATCGTCGATGTCCCGGAACCGGCGTCTCTACCCCTGTTCGGGGTGGGGTTTCTGGGCCTGATCGGCGCCGGGATCTTCGTCCGGCGCCGAACCGCAACACCCCTGCCCGCTTAGCCGAGCACTCGGTTCGCAACGCGGTCAAACCGTCGCGATGGCGTTGGCCGGCGAGCCGACCGCGCCCGGCAGCCGCAGCGGCGGGGCCGTCAGCAGGAAATGCGAGCGGCCGTTGGCGCGCAGCCAGTCGGCGAGGTCGGAGAGGTGCCAGATCTCGCCGAGATGGACGCCGAGCTTGAAGAGGCAGTGGGCGTGCAACGGCAACGAGGTGCAGTGGTCGTCGCCCTCGCAAGGGCGCGAGGGCATCTGCTCCACCGCCCGATTGTCGGAGATGAGTGCGACAACGCCTGATCTGGTGATCCAGTGGAGGAGCCGCTCGTCGCGCCCGTCGAGGCCGGCGCCGGGATTGGCGGCCAGCACCGCTGAATTGGGGCTCTTGTTCATGCCGAGGATCACCCGGTCGTAGCCGGTGCGGAAGCAGACGAGGTCACCCTCCTCGATCTCGACCTTGTCCGCCTCCATGATCCGCATCAGCTGGTCGTAGCCGACAAAACTCTCGCCGCGGCCGCAATGATGCTCGAGGTCGATCATCACGCCGCGGCCCTGCATGCCATGCGCCGCCATATGGTCGATCGACAGCTTGAGGGCACCGACATGGTCGCCGCGCTCGACCGCGCCGCCGTCGCGGTAGTCCATCGGCCCGATGATGTGCTCGCCGGCGCGGTAGCCGTTGTAGAAGACGATCTCGGGCTTGCCGTCGCCATCGGCGTCGAACAGCTGCCCGACATGGGCGAGGCTGTCCCACTGCGTCGAGTACTGCAACGTCATCTCGACAATGTCGTCGCAGATCACATCGAGATACCGCGGGTCCTCGCGGGCGAGCGGGTAGGCGATGTAGGGCATGCCGTTGCGCTTGTTGGCGGTCAGGCGCGGCGGATGGCGGCGCGGATTTACCACGGTGCCGCCCGGATAATCGAGCGGCAGGCTGAGGCAGAAGGTCCTGCCTTGCTTCACCTCTGCGACGCCTTTGAGGACCTTCTCCGGCGTCAACAGATTGAGCCGGCCGAGCTGATCGTCGGGGCCCCAATCGCCCCAGGTCGAGCCTGGCGGGCGGCGCTTCCAGCGCGATTCCTCGGGCATCTATGTTCCTTTATAGATTTTCCAGATCGTCGTCATCTTGAGGAGCGACCCGATCTTGAGGAGCGACCCGACACCGCCGGGGCGCGTCTCGAAGGACGCACCGCACTTGTCCAGCTGGACTTCAGTTCTTTCACCGACTCGAAAGCGGGAATCCGGGGTTCAGGGCTCAGACGGCGGCTCTGGACCCTCGGTTTCGCGGCGGCGACGAGTAACACATCGATGCTAAGGGTACCATCTTAACCCGCACTTCGAGGCCGCTCTTGACGACTGCGGCTATCGAGTGCTCCGATCCGCGGCGATCAGAGGGAGAGAGCACAAATGCCCGACACCGCAATTTGGAATTTTCGGCAGCTCGCCCACCACGAGCTCGACGGGTTCGGCGGTATTGGCGAGGGCATGTCGATCCAGATCGCCAAGGACGGACGCCGTATCCTGTGGCTCGCTCACGAGAGCGCGCCGAAAAATTTCACCGCCGTGGACGTCAGCGACCCCCGCGCTCCAAAGATCGTCGCGCGGGCCGATCTGCCGCAATCCCACATGCGCTCGAACTCGCTGGAGACGGTCGGCGACATCATGGCGGTCGCCTATCAGACGACGCAACAGGGACTGCAGCCCGCGGGGTTCGAGCTGTTCGACATCTCGGTGCCGGAAGACCCGCGCTCGATCACGTTTTTCGATTGCTCCGGGCCAAATTCGCGCGGCGTTCATCAGCTATGGTTTGCCGATGGCGAATACATCCACATGAGCTCCAGCGCGCCGGACTTCACGCCGACACATCCCAAGGATGATCAGTTCTACCGGATCATCGACGTCAAGAACCCATCGAAACCGGTCGAGGTCGGCCGCTGGTGGCTGCCCGGCACCAGGCAGGGCGACAGCGAGCCGCCGCCGGCGCGTCATCCGGAAGGCGCCGACACCGGCTTCCGCCCGCATAATACGAATGTCTATCCCGAGCGCCCCGACCGCGCCTATCTCGGCTATATCGACGGCGGGATGATCATTCTCGACATCTCGGACAAGGCCCGGCCGAAAATGGTGTCGCGCTGGGACTATCATCCGCCCTATCACGGGTTCACCCATACCGTCGTGCCGTTCTTCGACCGCAATCTGCTGATCGTCAGCGACGAATGCGTGCGAACCGAGGGTGCCGACTGGCCCAAGCTCGTGTGGGTCGTCGACGGGCGGACCGAGACCAACCCCGTGCCGATTGCGACCTGCCCGCTGCCGCCGCTCGACACTTACCAGCGGCGCGGCGCCCGCTACGGCGCGCACAACCTCTATGAGAACCTGCCCAAGCCGAATGCGTGGAAGTCCGACCGAGTCGTCCTGGCGACTTACTTTAACGGCGGGTTGCGCGCGTATGACACCTCCAACCCCTACCAGCCGGCTGAAATCGGCTACTTCGTGCCCGCTCCCCCCGAGCGGGCGCCGAGCGGGGCGATCCAGATAAACGACGTCTTTGTCGACGAGCGGCAGGTCGTCTACACCGTCGACCGTCATGTCGGAGGCCTCTATACCCTCGAAATGGACTTCTGAAGCCGGGCGGGAGTCGCTGTTCGGCGGAAAGGACGCGCCGCTTTTCGGCCGCCGACAGCGGCGGGCGCGCGGACCCCGGCTTCCCGTTCTCGCGGTCACCGGCTTTTTGGGCTCAGGGAAGACGACCTTGATCCGCGCGCTGCTCGACAAGCCCGAAGGGGCGAATACGGCGGTCGTGGTCAACGAGTACGGCGAAATCGGCATCGACAATGCGCTTTTGCGGTCGAGCAGCGATGTGACGGTGCTGCTCGGCAATGGCTGCCTGTGCTGCAATCTCCGCACCGATCTGCAGGAGACGTTGCGGGGGTTGTTCGCCGATCGGGCGCGCGGAGCAGTGCCGAGTTTCGAGCGGGTCGTGATCGAGACCTCGGGGCTAGCCGATCCGGGGCCGGTTCTGCAGACCTTTGCGACCGACCGCGGCCTCGGCCGCGAATTCCATCTGCAGGCCCTGATCTCGGTCGTCGACGCCGTCAATGGCGAACGCAACATCGAGCGGATGCCCGAGGCGAAGAAGCAAGTGGCCCTCGCCGACCGCATCGTCGTCACCAAGAGCGATCTCGCCGACGCGGCGACGACCGGCCATCTGATCGAGCAGCTCGGCTCGTTGAACGCCGCGCCGATCGGTGTTGCAGTTGATGGGGAGATCGAGCCGTGCTTCCTGCTGGCCGAGCCCGTCTCGCCGCGGCGCGATTTCGACCTGGGCGGAGCCGAGCACAGTCACGGGCTCTGCAGTTTTGCGCTGATCTTCGAGAAACCGCTGCCGTGGGCGAGCTTTGAACAAACAATGGCGGTGTTGACGGCATTGCGCGGACCCGACCTGCTGCGCGTCAAAGGCCTCGTCGCGATCGAGGAATGCCGCGGGCCCGTCGTGGTGCATTTCGTGCAGCACGTCGCGCACCCGCCAGTCGAGCTCGAGGATTGGCCGGACGATGACCGGCGTTCCCGGCTGGTATTTGTGACGCGTGGCCTGTCGCGGGAGACTGTTGCGCGGCTCTTTACCGACGTGGCGGCCATTGCCGCCTGAATTAATCGATACTTTGCTGATATTGATCAATTAGCGTCGTCGTGATACTTACACCAGTAACGAGGGCACGACTCGGTTAAGAAAACCTTTGAAGAGGACGCGATGCGGGCACAATCTGCGGCGCTGGGGATAGCTGCCGCAGCGGCTTTTTCGAGCGCCGCTACAGCTTTGCCATGCGCCGAGACGGGTCTCGGTAAGAGCACGACTTTAAACTATACCTGTACCGTGAGCGACAAGGCTGCGAGCCAACTGGTGGACGATCAACGGAGCGATCCGGGAGCCAACGCGCCAAAGGATGGCTCACCACCGGCAATCAATCAGTCCGCGCTGTTCCTCGACGTCACGGACGCCGTGGATGAGCAAGATTTCGTCCGACGCGACATCAAGATTACCAACCTGCAGGCGACGATGACCTCGAACAAATTTGTGGCGGGGCGTTTGCCTCTCGCCGCGGAGGCCACACCGGTCCAGGATCTCATCACGTTCGCTCCGGATTACCTGTCGATCAAGTTGCTGCCGCATATCTCAAGGCGAACGCCGGTCGGGGTTGGTCTTGTCACAGTGCCAAAGCCGCCCGTAAAAGAACCCGACCCGACCACTTCAGGCCGATGGTTTCCGAAGCCGCGACCCTAGGGGCGCGGGTGGCATCCGAAGAACAGAAGCGAAATGCGCGGCAACGGGCGGGGCGGTTGCGGACCGTGCGCGCCGGATTTGTCCATCATCAAGCCGGAAGGCTGCGGCGGGCGGAGGTCCTCTATCGCAAAGCCCTGCAGAAAGAGCCGGATGACGCCAACGCGCTGCATCTTCTCGGGGTAGTAGCCTATCAGTGCGGAAAAATCGGGACAGCGCTGCGGCTGATCGAGCGCGCGCTGCCGCAATTGCCGGAACTGCCCGATATACATTTGAACTACGGCAACGCCTTGCGCGAAACCGGTGCGCTGGCGGAAGCGGTGGCGAGCTACCGCCGGGCGACAGCGCTCAACCCCGATTACGGCATGGCGCACAACAATCTCGCCGCGGCGCTCAATCAGCAGGAGGAATTCGCAGCGGGTCTCGCCAGTTCCGAGCGCGCGCTCGCGCTGCTCCCGGAGTTTTTCGGGGCATATGTCAATCGCGCCGACGCCCTGATGGGTCTCGAGCGGTTTGCCGAAGCCGAGGTCCCGCTGTGCCGGGCCCTCGACCTCATGCCCGACCGGGCGCAGACATATCGTGATCTGGGTTGGGTGCTCGCCAAAAGCGGCCGTCATGACGAGGCGGTGGACTCCCTCGAGCGGGCGATCGTCCTGAATCCGAACGATCCGACGTCGCATTTCGCGCTCGGCACAACCGTTTATCTGAGGAGAGATCTGCCGGGAAGCGAAGCTGGGCTGCGTCGGGCCGTGGCGCTCGCCCCGGCTTACACGGCGGCCTGGCACGAGCTCGGCGCCGTGTTGCGCAGCTCCGGCCGCTTCGAGGAAGCGCTATTCTGCTTCCGCCGCGTCATCGATCTCGATCCGGATTGGCCGGAGGCTTATCGCAGCCTCGCCGTCACCGGGCAGCAAGCCGCGGACGAGGCGCAGCTGCGGCGGCTCGAAGCGGTGCTCAAAGACCGCGAGCGCTCGGTATCGGACCGGATTTCAGCGGGGTTCGCCCTCGGCATGCTGCTGGACAATGCCGAACGCTGGGACGAAGCCTTTCCTTGCTTTGCCGAGGCCAACGCTCTTCATCGGCAGCAGCGGGCGCAGGCCGGCGAACATTTCGATATCGATGCGTTGCGACGACAGGTGGATGATCTGATCGAACTAGCAACGCCCGACTTCTTTTCCGCCGCCGCGGCGTGGGGCAACCCGTCGCAAGCGCCGGTCTTCATCTTCGGCATGCCCCGCTCCGGCACGAGCCTTGTCGAGCAGATTGCCGCCAGCCATTCGCAGGTCTTCGGCGCCGGCGAGCTGCATGCATTAGGAAAGATTTGGGACGCGCTGTCGGCACACAATCGGGGCCACCCGGTCGAGAAATGGGACGCACCCTTTGCCCGGCGGCTCGCTGACCGGCATGTGGGGGCTCTGCACGCGCTCGGGAACGGATCGGTTCGCGTTATCGACAAGATGCCGGACAACATCTTTTTTCTTTGGATGATTGCAGCGCTGTTCCCGTCGGCCCGGATTATCCTGTGCCGGCGCGATCTGCGCGACGTGTGTCTATCCTGCTATTTCCACCATTTCACCGAGGGGCACCTCTACACCTACGATTTGCCGAATTGCGGGGCCAGAGCGTTGGAGGTCCACCGGCTGGCCACCCATTGGCTCCAGGTGCTTCCGCTTGAGATCCTGGCGGTCGATTACGAGAAGCTGGTCTCGGATCTGGAAGGCGAGAGCCGCCGCCTCATCGATTTCATCGGCCTCGAATGGGAACCGGCCTGTCTTGATTTTCATCTCACCGAACGGCCGGTCCTGACCGCCAGCGCCTGGCAGGTGCGCCAACCCATTTATACCGGCTCGGTCGGGCGCTGGCGGCATTACGAGCAGTATCTGAAGGCGCTCTGCGAAGTTCTGCAAATCTGAGTCGGGTCGCGAGCCAAAGCCAAGGCAAGCCGCGGACGCTCGCCGCTCGTGAATGTCGGCGCTTTTTACAGACGACTCCTACCCGTATTTCCACACCGGTCTTCCGACCAAACCGCGAATCCATGTCAATAATTTAGTAAAGGCGCCCTTCCCCTAGGCTGGAGTCGAATTTTGCGGACAGAAGGGAGTGTCGGTCGCTTTTACAAACGTTGCCCAACCATTTTCGGGCGAGTTTTCTAAGAACCTGATTAGAAAGGAAAATCGTCGCTTGGCACGGTGTATGCAGGAAATGGGCGACTGGATGTTATAAAGGTGGTGAGGAGATGAACCGGAAACTTTCAACCGCGGTCGCACTGTTAGCCGCTCCACTTCTTTGGGCGTCCGCGGCGAACGCAGACATCATCACGACGGGGTCGGGCGCCGGCTCGGTAACTTTTACCAGCTTGGGGACCGGGGGTGTCGGCTTTTCGACAGCTGGATTTGCATCATTGGCGCCGGCGAGTTTCCAGGCCCCCACCGGGACCATCCTTCTGACAGGAACTGCCTCGTTTGGTGCGACGAGTGGCACGACTGGACCCGAAGTTGGCGGCATCTTTCCAGTCATCTCGGGCGGGACGGAAACTTTCACTTTCACCGCGAGCGGCAACACAGTGACGGGTACCGTGACCTGGCCGGGCATCAAAGACGGCACGAGCACACCGAGTTTTGACGATAACGCTCTTCTAACCGTGACCGCCGTAAGCGGCAGCAATGCGGCCTTTCTGGCGGATTTCCCGGTGGGATCTACGCCCACGGTCGACTACACGGTCGACCTGGGCACCGGGCTATCCCTCACTTCTTTAGCCGGCAGTCCGTCGGGTACGGCGTACACTGCGACCTATTCGTCTGGCGAGGTCCTACCGAGCCCAGTTTCCGCGCCTGAGCCGGCGACACTGGCATTGCTGGGGAGCGGACTCGCGGGCCTCGGCCTAATGCGCCGTCGCCGCAAGGCTTCGTAAAGAATTTCGACACTCAAGATCTGCGGCGGCGCCTTTGGGCGCCGCTTTTTCCCCTAAGCTCCTCAGTTGCAGACCGCACGTCGTTTGTCCGACTGCCCGGTCGCCGCGTTATCACCTGAGACGAGCGGCTTATAATAAGACTTAGCCAGGCCCACGGTCGGATTACCTCACGCTTAATCATGCGAGGTTTGGCAATCACGCGAGGTTTGGCGGGCCGTCTCCCGAATGGCGTCGGAATATCTTATACTGGCCGCGCATCGTGTCCCGAGCGGAGCGAGGCGCGTCGGGAGCATTTATCGGTAGAACACGGCGATCCATACGGTCGGGGTTGCCGGGTCGGTCCAGTCGACCCGATGACGCCGGTGCGGGACGATGTCGAGCCAGTCGCCGGGGCGCAGCAGGCGCGGCTCGGGCTCGTCGGCAAACCACACCGTGGCGGCGCCAGCGAGCAACAGCACCCATTCGCCCTCCGCCTGGTCGTACCAGAACCCCGGCGGGCTGGCTTGACCCAGCGAGACGATCCGCTCGACCCGCAAACCGGGCCGGGTCAGCAATGTCGCGACCTGTTCGGCTGCCCGCGCGTCGGGGAGCGGGGAGAGCAGGTTCATGATACGGTCGCCAGCACACCGGCGACCGCGCGCCGCCAGCCGGCGTAGCGCTCCTCGCGCTCGCTTGCTGGCATTTGGGGCGCAAACCGCCGTTCGGGCTGCCATTTCTCAACCAGCGCCTCGGGCTCGGGATAGAGGCCGCGAGCGAGGCCCGCGACATAGGCGGCGCCCCATGCGGTAGTCTCGACCGAATTCGGCCGCTCGACCATTGCCGGCAGGATGTCAGCGATGAACTGCATCGTCCAATTGCTGGCCGCCATGCCGCCATCGACACGCAAGCTCGCCACGGCGATCCCGGCATCTGCTGCCATCGCCTCGGCGAGATCGCGCGTCTGGTAGCCGACGGCCTCCAGCGTGGCGCGCGCGATCTCCGCGAGACCACACTCCGCCGTCAGCCCGATCAGCGCCCCCCGCGCCTGCGGCAACCAGTAAGGTGCCCCGAGCCCGGCAAAGCCGGGCACCAGATAGAGCCGCTGCTGCGGGTCCGCGCGCGCGGCGAGCCGCTCCGCCTCCGGCGCCGTCCCGATCGCGCCGAGGCTGTCGCGCAGCCATTTGACCGCCGCTCCGGCGACAAAAATGCTGCCCTCGAGAGCATATATGGTCTCGCCCCCGAGCCGGTAGGCAACCGTCGTCAACAGCCGATGGCGCGAGGTTGCCGGCTCATGCCCAGTATTGAGCAGCGCAAAGGCTCCGGTGCCGTAAGTCGATTTGACCATCCCCCGGCGGAAGCAGGCCTGGCCGATCAGCGCGGACTGCTGGTCGCCGGCGATCCCGGCGATCGGTACCGCAGCTCCCAAAAGCTCCGGGATCGTGGTGCCGAAATCCGCCGCGGTATCCAGCACCTCGGGCAGAACCGCCGGCGGGATTCCAAACGCCTCGAGGAGATCGGCGTCCCAGCCGAGGCGCCGAATGTCGAAAAGCATCGTTCGGGACGCGTTCGTCACGTCGGTCATGTGCCGCCGGGCGCCGGAAAGCCGCCAGAGCAGATAGCTGTCGATCGTGCCAAAGGCGATTTCGCCCGCCCGGGCGCGCTCGCGCAATCCCGGCAGATTGTCGAGCAGCCAGGCGATCTTGGACGCGGAAAAATACGGGTCGATCACAAGCCCGGTGCGCTGCGCGACGGTTTCGCCGAGACCCTCCCTGCGCCAGCGCTCGCACAGCTCGGCGGTCCGGCGGTCCTGCCAGACGATTGCGTTATGGACCGGCGCCCCGGTCGCGCGCTCCCACAACACCGTCGTCTCGCGCTGGTTGGTGATGCCAATCGCGGCGATCGGCCCGTCCGCAGCGGCCGCCGCTTCTCGGCAGGTCGCGACGACGCTCCGCCAGATCTCCTCCGGGTCGTGCTCAACCCAGCCGGGCTGCGGATAATGCTGGGTTAGTTCGATTTGCGCGGTGCTGCGCGCGCGCCCCGCCGCGTCGAACAGGATTGCGCGGGTGCTGGTGGTGCCCTGGTCGATCGCCAGAATGTAGGGCAAGGCGGTGACCATCAACGATACCAAACTCCTCCGCGCCGTCGATCCAGGCCTCTTCGTCGGCGCAACGTCTGCTATTATCGACCTTGAGAGGCGCCGGCAGAACAGGCAGTGACCGGATGTCAGGCCGCAAAAATCGGTCTCATCTTCGACGAGCCGCTCGATGTTGTCATCAAGCAGCGAAGGGGGAGGCATGACCTCGACGATCCTGCTGGTGGATGACGAGCCCGACCTCGAGACCCTCGTCCAGCAGAAGTTTCGCCGCCAGATCCGGGAGGGCCAAGTCAGGTTTCTGTTCGCCCACGACGGCGCCGAAGCGCTCGAAATGCTGGGCGACGGCGGCGTTGTCGACATGGTGGTGAGCGACATCAACATGCCGCGCATGGACGGGCTGACCCTTTTGCAAAAGATCCAGGAGGGCGATGACCCGCTCTCCACGGTCATCGTCTCCGCCTATGGCGACATGGCGAATATCCGGACCGCGATGAACCGCGGAGCCTTCGATTTTCTGACCAAGCCGATCGATTTCGCCGACCTCGAGACGACGATCAACAAGACCTTGCGCCACATCGAAACCTTGCGCGAGGCGCGGCGCCGGCAGATTGCCGCGGAACGGGCACACGCCCTCTTGTCCCGGTACTTCTCCCCGAATTTGGCCGAGCAGCTGGCGAGCGATCCCGCGGCCATCGATCTCGGCGGACAGCGGCGCGAGATCACCTCGCTGTTCACCGACATGGCCGGGTTTACAACTCTCGTCGAGATGCTCGAGCCGGAGGTCATCGCGCCGTTGCTCAACGATTATCTCGGCGAGATGACCGACGCTGTGTTCGCGCACGGCGGAACCGTCGTAAAGATCGTCGGCGACGCGCTGCACGTGCTGTTCGGGGCGCCGGCCGAGCAGCCGGACCATGCCTCACGCGCGGTCGCCTGCGCGCTGGAGATGGATGCCCGCTCCCAATCCTTTGCCAAGCGCTGGGAGGAAAAACGGATTGTTCCCGGTGCAACCCGTCTTGGCCTCAATTCAGGCCCGGCAATTGTCGGAAATTTCGGCGGCGGCCGCTACTTCGACTACACCGCCTATGGCGACACGGTAAACACGGCGGCGCGGCTCGAAGCGGCGAACAAACAGCTCGGGACCCGCATCTGCGTCGGCGAGAGCGTGGTGGCCCGCGTGCCTGGTTTTATGGGCAGGCCGGTCGGCGATCTGCTGCTGCGCGGACGCAGCGAACCCATGCGCGCCTTCGAGCCGCTCTCCGCGGAAGAGTACGAGGCTGAGGCGACCCGAGCCTATCTGGACGCCTTTGGCAAACTCGAAGCGGGCGACCCGAGTGCATTGGCGGCATTTGCCGCTCTGCTCGGATTGCTGGGTGACGACCAGCTCGTGAGCTTTCACCTGAAGCGTCTGCTCAACGGCGCCACCGGCGTGCGGATCATGCTCGATTGAGCGGCCGGAACGCGCCAATTATGGCGTTGAAAGGAGCACTCCGCATGACCGATGAGGGCGCGACTGCGCAAGCGGATCTTGTCGAGACCGAGCTCGAAGGGACGGCGCTGCTGACCAACCCGATGTTGAACAAAGGGACCGCCTTTACCGAAGAGGAGCGGACCGCCTTTGCGCTGCACGGCCTGCTGCCGCCTCATGTCGGAACGTTGGAAGTGCAGTCGGCGCGGCGTCTCCAGGCAATGCGGAAGCTCGCCAGTGATCTCGATCGCTATGTCTTCCTGCGCGGATTGCAGGACGCGAACGAGACGCTCTTTTACGCGATGCTGACCCAAAACCTTGAGGAAATGCTCCCTCTCGTCTACACCCCGACGGTCGGCGAGGGATGCCAGACCTTCAGCCATTACTGGCATTATCCGCGTGGTTTGTTTCTGAGCTGGGCGCAGCGCGACCGGATCAAGAAAATCCTGGCGCACCCCCGGTTTGACAAGGTAGAGGCTATTGTCGTCAGCGATGGTGAGCGCATCCTCGGTCTCGGAGACCAGGGCGCCGACGGCATGGGCATCCCGATCGGCAAGCTGTCGCTCTATACCGCCTGCGCCGGTCTCCACCCGTCCACCACCCTGCCGATCCTGCTCGATGTCGGGACCGACAACAAGGAGCGTCTCGCCGACCCGGTCTATATCGGATGGCGGCACGAGCGGGTGCGCGGCCAGGATTACGACGAGTTCGTCGAAAGCTTTGTGAATGCCGTGCTGGAACGCTGGCCGCATGCATTGCTGCAGTGGGAGGATTTCGCCCGAGCCAATGCCGGACGCATGCTGCAGCGCTACCGCGACCGGCTCTGCACCTTCAATGATGATATTCAAGGCACCGCCGCAGTGGCCGCCGGCACCCTGCTCGCCGCGGTCAAGGTGACCGGGCAGCCGATCCGCGACCAGCGGATCGCAATCGTCGGGGCGGGTTCGGCGGGCATAGGCATCGCAAATTTGCTGCTGCGAGTCATGATCGACGCGGGCCTATCCGAAGCCGAAGCACGACGCCGCTTCTACGCCATCGACCGGGACGGTCTGCTCGTCGAAGGCATGCCTAGTGTCCTCGATTTTCAACGCCCTTTCGCGCAGTCGCCCGCCGCAGTGGCGAATTGGCCCCGCGCGCACGCCGATGCGATCGGATTGGCCGACGTCGTCGCCAATGCCAGGCCTACGGTGCTGATCGGGGTTTCCGGTCAGCCCGGCATCTTCCGAGAAGAGATAATCCGCAAAATGGCCGCGGCGGTGGCGCGTCCGATCGTTTTCCCGCTCTCGAACCCGACCTCCCGTTCCGAGGCGACGCCGCAAGATCTGACGGCATGGACCGAGGCCCGCGCGGTGATCGGCACCGGGAGCCCGTTCCCGCCCGTTGTGCGCGACGGACGATCCTACGCTGTTGACCAGACGAACAATGCCTATGTCTTTCCCGGCATTGGCCTCGGCGTTCTGGCAGTAAGAGCCAGGCGCGTGACCGAAGGCATGTTTGTCGCCGCCGCCAAGGTCCTCGCCGACGTCTCGCCCGCCGCGCGAGACGCGCATGCGCCTCTGCTGCCCCCCGTGGCGGAACTGCGCGAGGTCGCGTTCGTCGTCGCCAAAGCGGTTGCCCGCCAGGCTCGGGCGGACGGGCAGTGCGAGCCGTTCGACGATGAGGAGCTCGATCGCCTGGTCGCCCGCAAGATGTGGAGCCCGGTTTATCGGCCGTATCGCCGGACGCGGCGTGCGATGCGCTGAGTTGTTGGGGAGGGAGAGAGGGGGGATGCGGGCCTGGCGGCGACCTACTCTTCCGCACCTTGAGGTGCAGTACCATCGGCGCTGAGGGTTTTCACGGCCGAGTTCGGGATGGGATCGGGTGTTTGGCCCCTCGCTATGGCCACCAGGCCGGCAATTGGGTTGTCATGTGAGAAGAAAGCAGTGTCTCAGGAAGGCCGCGTGCGGGGCAGGGTCTTGCCGCTGCACGCGGGCGGTTTTGGGTTGGAGTTCAAGCGCCATTCGAGCGATTAGTACCGGTCAGCTGCGCGGGTTGCCCCGCTTCCACCTCCGGCCTATCGACGTGGTGGTCTTCCACGGCTCTCGGCGAGACCTGGTTTTGAGGAGGGTTTCCCGCTTAGATGCGTTCAGCGGTTATCCCGTCCGCACTTAGCTACCCGGCGGTGCGGCTGGCGCCACAACCGGTACACCAGAGGTGCGTCCCTCCCGGTCCTCTCGTACTGGGGAGAGCGCCTCGCAAGTCTCGAACACCCACGGCAGATAGGGACCGAACTGTCTCACGACGTTCTAAACCCAGCTCACGTACCGCTTTAAATGGCGAACAGCCATACCCTTGGGACCTGCTCCAGCCCCAGGATGCGATGAGCCGACATCGAGGTGCCAAACGACGCCGTCGATATGGACTCTTGGGCGTCATTAGCCTGTTATCCCCGGCGTACCTTTTATCCGTTGAGCGATGGCCCTTCCACACGGGACCACCGGATCACTATGGCCGACTTTCGTCTCTGCTCGAGCTGTCGCTCTCGCAGTCAGGCGGGCTTGTGCCATTGCACTCCGCAGCTGATTTCCGACCAGCCTGAGCCCACCATCGCGCGCCTCCGTTACTCTTTGGGAGGCGACCGCCCCAGTCAAACTACCCGCCATGCAGGGTCCCGGACCCGGATAGAAGGGCCGCGGTTAGATGCCAGAGAAGATAAGGGCGGTATTTCAAGGGTGCCTCCACCCCAACTGGCGCCAGGGCTTCGTCGGCTCCCGCCTATCCTACACATACCTTCCCTAACACCACTGCAAAGCTGTAGTAAAGGTGCACGGGGTCTTTCCGTCTGACCGCGGGAACTCCGCATCTTCACGGAGAATTCAATTTCGCTGAGCCGGTGTTGGAGACAGCGGGGAAGTCGTTACGCCATTCGTGCAGGTCGGAACTTACCCGACAAGGAATTTCGCTACCTTAGGACCGTTATAGTTACGGCCGCCGTTTACCGGGGCTTCAATTCAGAGCTTGCACCCCTCCTCTTAACCTTCCGGCACCGGGCAGGCGTCAGACCCTATACGTCGTCTGGATGACTTCGCAGAGCCCTGTGTTTTTAGTAAACAGTCGCCACCCCCTGGTCTGTGCCCCCCATCCCCGGTTGCCCGAGGACGGGGCCCCCTTCTCCCGAAGTTACGGGGGCAATTTGCCGAGTTCCTTCAACACCGTTCTCTCAAGCGCCTCGGTATGCTCTACCAGTCCACCTGTGTCGGTTTGGGGTACGGTCTATGTCGCCGGTGCTGTTTCCCGGAAGTCCCAGGCCGCCCCTCCAATCCAATAAGGAGAGACGACTTTCGGCCTTCGTCACATTCCGGCAGGCGGAGGAATATTAACCCCCTTCCCATCGGCTACGGCTCTCGCCCTCGCCTTAGGGGCCCGGCTAACCCTGCGCGGATTAACCTTGCGCAGGAACCCTTGGACTTTCGGCGACAGCGTTTCTCACGCTGTTTATCGCTACTCATGTCAGCATTCGCGCTTCCGATACCTCCAGCCTGCCTCGCGGCAGACCTTCGCCGGCCTACGGAACGCTCCGCTACCGCTTCAGAAGACAGGGATCAGGAATCAGGGATCAGAACTGCGGCGGGAGAGGCCCTGCAGCATGCGGGCAATCTCCGAGTACTCGCTCTGCCAGCGCTCGGCCGTCTCGGCCCCGATATAGCCGAGATCGCGAGCGTAAAGGGTCCACACCTGCATCTCGTCGGCCGAACCAATCGCCATCACGACAAAGCGATGGAACTCGATGCGCGACTGACGCTGCTTGCCGAACCCTTCGGCAATATTGGCACAGATCGATTTCGACGCCCGCCTGATCTGGTCGGCCAATGCGAACTGCTCGATCCGCGGAAATTCGAGGCTCGCCCGGTGCACCTCCAGCGACAGCCGATAAGCCCGCCGGAATACCTCGAGGTCCTCAAATTTCCGTGCCCACTCACTCATTTCTGATACCTGATTCCTGATCCCTGTCTTCTGAAACCCGCAGCTTCGGTGCGTGGCTTGAGCCCCGTTACATTTTCGGCGCGGGACAGCTGATAGACCAGTGAGCTATTACGCTTTCTTTAAAGGATGGCTGCTTCTAAGCCAACCTCCTGGTTGTCTTGGCCGTCCTACATCCTTTCCCACTTAGCCACGACTGGGGGACCTTAGCTGGCGGTCTGGGCTGTTTCCCTCTCGACGACGGACCTTAGCACCCGCCGTCTGGCTGCCGACCTCTACTCGCCGGTATTCGCAGTTTGGTTAGGTTTGGTAAGGCTCGCGCCCCCCTAGCCCATCCAGTGCTCTACCCCCGGCGGCAATATCGACGCTCTACCTCAATAGATTTCGCGGAGAACCAGCTATTTCCGGGTTTGATTGGCCTTTCACCCCTAGCCACAAGTCATCCCCTACTTTTGCAACAGTAGTGGGTTCGGTCCTCCAGTGCGTGTTACCGCACCTTCAACCTGCCCATGGCTAGATCACCCGGTTTCGGGTCTGATCCCGGCAACTCAAATTCGCCCGTTTCGGACTCGCTTTCGCTGCGCCTACGCCTAGCGGCTTAAGCTTGCTGCCAAGACCAACTCGCTGACCCATTATACAAAAGGTACGCCGTCACTCCAGGGATCAGATCACAGGGATCAGGTATCAGAACTGCTGGAGCAAGGCTCGCGCCTCGCCCGGCTTCCGACGGCGTCGCCGCCATCGGTTCTGATCCCTGATCCCTGATACCTGATCCCTGAAACTCCGACTGCTTGTAGGCATCCGGTTTCAGGAACTGTTTCACTCCCCTCGTCGGGGTGCTTTTCACCTTTCCCTCACGGTACTGGTGCACTATCGGTCACTGAGGAGTATTTAGGCTTGGAGGGTGGTCCCCCCATCTTCAGACAGGATTGCACGTGTCCCGCCCTACTCGAGGACACGACCAGGGGTTTCCCGTACGGGGCTGTCACCCGCTGCGGCCCGCCTTTCCAGGCGCTTCCGGTACCCGTTGATCGTGCCACTGGCCTGGTCCGCGTTCGCTCGCCACTACTTGCGGAATCTCGGTTGATGTCTGTTCCTCCGGCTACTGAGATGTTTCAGTTCGCCGGGTTTGCCTCACGACCCTATGAATTCAGATCGTGATACCCCTTGCGGGGTGGGTTGCCCCATTCGGAGATCCCGGGATCACCGATCGCTCGCATCTCCCCCGGGCTTTTCGCAGCGTGCCACGTCCTTCATCGCCTCTCAGTGCCAAGGCATCCACCAGATGCCCTTATTTGCGCTTGATCCCCGGCGTTTCCGTTGCGGCGGAAGCAAGCTTCCGCCGGGAAACGCCGCACAAAACCGCCGCGCACAGGGGCAAAACCCCTACGCCCAAGCGGCCTCACATGAAGACACTTCTTCGGACACATCCAGCGCGTTTGCGCCGGGCGCGTCCGCCTCGGTCACATGACAAACTCTCTCTTCACCCTTCAAACAACGCGACGCAAGCCCGGGTGGCCCCGGACCCGCGATCTCTGTAACATCTTCTCCAAACGCCGGATGGTACCCCGGATGGTGGAGGTGAACGGATTCGAACCGATGACCTCCTGCTTGCAAAGCAGGCGCTCTCCCAGCTGAGCTACACCCCCTTCAGGGATCAGGAGACAGGCATCAGGGATCAGTTCTGATAACTGATCCCTGATGCCTGATCCCTGGTGGGCCAGGGAGGATTTGAACCTCCGACCTCACGCTTATCAAGCGCGCGCTCTAACCAGCTGAGCTACTAGCCCCTAGCGTCGACCCAAAGGTGGCACCAGCAGAGCGAGCGCTCGCCGACGCTCGGGAGAAGGGATGCGCAGACGGCGGCCTCTTGCCAGGGATCAGGTATCAGGGATCAGTAATCAGAAACCGACCCCACCCGGTCCCGGGCGGTTGTGGAAAGCCTGAGGTGGTCCCGGCATCAGTTCTGATCCCTGATACCTGATCCCTGTCCTCTGGCATCCAGAAAGGAGGTGATCCAGCCGCAGGTTCCCCTACGGCTACCTTGTTACGACTTCACCCCAGTCGCTGACCTTACCGTGGTCGGCTAGCTCCCCAGTCTTGAGACCGGGGTTGCGGCACCGCCTTCGGGTAAAGCCAACTCCCATGGTGTGACGGGCGGTGTGTACAAGGCCCGGGAACGTATTCACCGCGGCATGCTGATCCGCGATTACTAGCGATTCCGACTTCATGCTCTCGAGTTGCAGAGAGCAATCCGAACTGAGACGGCTTTTTGAGATTGGCGCACGGTCGCCCGCTTGCCGCCCTCTGTCACCGCCATTGTAGCACGTGTGTAGCCCAGCCCATAAGGGCCATGAGGACTTGACGTCATCCCCGCCTTCCTCCGGCTTGTCACCGGCAGTTTCTGCAGAGTGCCCGGCTTGCCCGCTGGCAACTGCAGATGGGGGTTGCGCTCGTTGCGGGACTTAACCCAACATCTCACGACACGAGCTGACGACAGCCATGCAGCACCTGTGTCCCGGCCGGCCGAACCGAAGGACGGGATCTCTCCCGCCCATACCGGGCATGTCAAGAGCTGGTAAGGTTCTTCGCGTTGCGTCGAATTAAACCACATGCTCCACCGCTTGTGCGGGCCCCCGTCAATTCCTTTGAGTTTTAACCTTGCGGCCGTACTCCCCAGGCGGTGTGCTTAAAGCGTTTGCGGCGACACCGAAGAGCTAGGCTCCCCAACGTCTAGCACACATCGTTTACGGCGTGGACTACCAGGGTATCTAATCCTGTTTGCTCCCCACGCTTTCGCGCCTCAGCGTCAGTCTCGGTCCAGAGCGCCGCCTTCGCCACCGGTGTTCTTCCCAATATCTACGAATTTCACCTCTACACTGGGAATTCCACGCTCCTCTCCCGAACTCCAGCCCCCCCGTTTCGCGCGCAATTCCCAGGTTGAGCCCGGGGCTTTCACACGCGACTAGGAGGGCCGCCTACGCGCCCTTTACGCCCAGTAAATCCGAACAACGCTCGCCCCCTTCGTATTACCGCGGCTGCTGGCACGAAGTTAGCCGGGGCTTCTTCTCCCGCTACCGTCATCATCGTCGCGGGCGAAAGAGCTTTACAACCCTAAGGCCTTCATCACTCACGCGGCATTGCTGGATCAGGCTTGCGCCCATTGTCCAATATTCCCCACTGCTGCCTCCCGTAGGAGTCTGGGCCGTGTCTCAGTCCCAGTGTGGCTGATCATCCTCTCAGACCAGCTACGGATCACCGGCTTGGTGGGCCGTTACCCCACCAACTACCTAATCCGACGCGGGCCCCTCCTGCTGCGATAAATCTTTCCCCGGGTTGCCCCTTTCGAGGTGCCCGGGCGCATGCGGTATTAGCCGAAGTTTCCCTCGGTTATCCCCCACAACAGGGCAGGTTCCCACGCGCTACTCACCCGTGCGCCACTCCTGTCCGGCCGAAGCCGGACAAGCGTTCGACTTGCATGTGTTAGGCATGCCGCCAGCGTTCGTTCTGAGCCAGGATCAAACTCTCAAGTTCATCCCAGGCCCATCCTCTCGGACGGACCCAAATCAAGGGCCTCCAAACGTTCGCAAATGCACGAACAAATGGCGACCCTCGGCCGCCGTCCGCGCATCCCTTCCCTCAGTCTCCACAATCTCAATCAACAATCCCCCACAGGTCGCCGCCGGGGCTCTCCCCAGGAGGGGCCGCGCTTATAGGCCCACCCGCCATCCGCGTCAACACCCCTGTGCGATGCCGACAGCAAAAAATCCACCCTCCTGCTTGCGGGCGTCTCAAACTGCCTCTGCGCCATAATAGAGCATCACGGTGTGCTTGGCTTCGGCGAAAAACAGCCAGCGCTCTGCGACGAGCCCCAAGGCCGCACCGGCGACGGCCAGACCCGCCGCGACCACCCCGATCACGCCGCCGACCAACAGCGCGAGCAACGTCAGGATGCGCAGGCAGCACGAAACCGCCGAGCCGCACGATGCCGCGCAGCCGGGCGCGGTGCTTGCGCGCGATCGCAAAGCCCATTTCCTTCAGCAAATAATTCTCCTCGGTGTGCGGCGGCTCGAGCATGCGTACCTTGCCCCGACTGCCGAGCAATGTTGCGCTGGCCACCGTGCTGGGCGCCGAGGTCGTATCGATCGAGCGCCAATACACTTCTTTCAGCCACCACGCGACAACCACCAGGATCACCGCCAAGATTGCTATACCCGGCGCTCGCGGCTGCCATAGCCGGACGAGAAAATCAAGAACAAGAAAGGCGCTCATCAGACCGAGGGCCAAATAGTTCGGCACCACCCAGGGGTTGTGCCATTGGTAGATCGGCCTCAGCGAGGCATAGATCATGCCGGTGCAATAGATCGTCGTCGCCGCGAGGGCTGCGGCGAGGATCCCGCAAAGGCCGACCAACCCCGATGTGATGCCGAAGAACACCCAGCCGATCCCAAATACCGCGGCCGGCAGGAAGGTCAGGACGGAAAAGACGCCCTCGCGGGACAGCCAGGATGAGCGCCATTGCGAGAAGGCGCGCCAGGCCCGCTCGGGCCGGCCGAGGTGAAGCACGGAAGAGGCGAGCCCGCCGGCGGCAAGCACGACCGCGACCGCGAGCGCGGCAAAGCCGAAGCTCGCGCTGAGCGGCAAGAGACCGAGCGGTACAAGGACCCCGAGCAACAGCAGCAGAGCGAAACCGGCACCCGAAGCCGTGGTGAAGAAGACAATCGACAGCGCGGGATGCATGCCGGTCGCCGAAGGCCGCCCTGATCAGCGGGACAGCAGCCGGTCGACCCACCGCAGCAGGCGATCGCCGGCGGCGGGCGGATCGATCGCCGGCACGAGCCGCGCCGACAGCCGGCCGGGCGGCGCATGCGGGCCGCTCTCGGCGGCAGATATTTATTGACCGGCTTGTAGCCGAGCTCGGGCATCAGATCGCCGCCGGATCGGCGCGCCACCATTTCCGAGACTTCCGAGCCGGCGTCGCCCAAATCGCCGAAGTGGCGGGCGTTCACCGGACAGACCATCACGCAAGCCGGCGTGCGATCTTCGGGCACCAGGTTCTCGTTGTAGATCCGGTCGATGCACAAGGTGCATTTCTTCATGACGCCCTCGTCGGCGTCGAACTCGCGGGCGCCGTAGGGACATGCCCAGGAACACAGCTTGCAGCCGATGCAGATCGAACTCGTTCACCAGCACGATGCCGTCCTCGGCGCGCTTGTAGGACGCCCCGGTCGGGCACACGGTCACGCAGGCCGGCTCCTCGCAATGCAGACAGGATTTCGGGAAATGGATGGTCCGCGCGCCCTCTCCCTCGCCTTCCTCGAAAGAGTGGATGCGGTTGAACCACACGCCCCAGGCGCCCTCGCCATAGGGGTTGAAATCGGGCAGCGGCCCCATGTGGCCGCTGGCATTCCATTCCTTGCAAGCCGTCGCGCAGGCGTGGCAGCCGACGCAGATATCGAGATCGATGACGAGCCCGAGCTTCTTCTGGCCCGGGCGCTGTTCAGGCAGTGAGGTCATTGCGGCGGCCCCTCGCGGTCGGCTCCCGCGAAGTAGCGCAGTATTCTGGGTGGATGGCTGAGCGAGGCAGGGTGTCCGAGCATCTCGAACGAGGGCGCGGTGATGTCTGCTTCTCCCGGCGCGACCCGGTCGATCCGCACCCGCAGATCGTACCACGCGGCTTGGCCGGTAATCGGGTCGGCATTGGCGTAGGAATAGCCGCCGTCGGACGGCAACAGCTCCGAGATCAGGTGGTTGAGCAGGAAGCCCTTGCGGAACTCGGGCAAATCGGCAGCGAGGTTCCATGCACCGCTGCGCTTGCCGATCGCGTTCCAGGTCCACACCGTGTCGGGATTGACCCCATCCATCAGCTTGGTCGGAACGCGGATCCGGCCGTGATGGCTCGACAGCCAGACCCAGTCGTCCTCCGCGAGCCCAAGGGCGCGGCCGACCGCCCGGTTCACGAACAGCCGATTGTTGCCGAGGATCTGGCGCAGCCAAGCGTTCTGCGAGTGCCAGGAATGGTACATCTGCATCGGCCGCTGGGTCAGCGCGTGCAGCGGGAAGCTGCTGCGGTCGATCCGGGATTCCTCGAACGGCATGTACCAGAACGGCAGCGGGTCGAAATAGGTCGCGATCCGTTCGCGGTGGGTCTCCGGCGGCTGCACGCTGCCATGCCCTTGGGCGGCGAGGCGGAAGCGCTGTAACGGCTCGACATAGAGCTGCAGCACGATGGGCTCCGGCTTGTCGATCAATCCCATCGCGACGGCGGTTTCGAGGTAGGCCTTGTTGGCGTGCTTGAAATAGAGCTGGTCCTCCGGCAGCTCGTGCTTCCAGAAGCAGCCATTCGCGATATAGCGCTGGAGCTGGTGCGGGTTCGGTGCCCCCCGTCCCGCATTCTCGCCCTCGGCGCCGCGCCAGCCGCCGAGCGGCCCGACACCAGGCCGCCGTTCGTGGTTGACGATGTAATCGGGGTAGCCGGCGGGGTAGCGCGGCGCGCCCTCCGGCGTCACGAAGCCGGGCAGCCCGAGGCGCGCGCCGATCTCGATCAGCACATCCTGGAACGGGCGGACATCACGGTCCGGCGCGAGGATCGGTTGCCGGATCGCATCGGCCGGGCCCCTCGACCCCGCCGATCGGACGGTCGAGCAAGGATATGCAGTCCCAGCGTTCGAGATAGGTCGTGTCGGGCAGCACGAGGTCGGCGTAGGCGACCATCTCGGAGTAGTAGGCATCCGAATAGATGATCCGCGGGATGCGATACTCGCCGGTCGCCGGATCCCGGTCGGCCAGCATCCGCATTGTCTCGGCGCTGTTCATCGCCGAGTTCCAGGCCATGTTGGCCATATACATGAAAAGCGTGTCGATCGGGTACGGGTCGCCCTTCCACGCATTGGTGATGACCATCTGCATCATGCCGTGCGCGGCGATCGGGGCATCCCAGGAGAAAGCCTTGTCGATGCGGAAGGGCCGCCCGTCGGCGTCGAGAATCAGGTCTTCGGGCGACAGCGGGTAGCCGAGCGGGATCCCTGGAAGCGGTTTGCCGGGGGCGACCTGCTCCGGCTTGCCGGTAGGCTTCGGGCCGGGCGGGGCAGGCTTGGGATGCGGGGATTTGTATCGCCAGCCGCCCGGGCACATCGATCGTGCCGAGCAGCATCTGCAGCAAATGCAGGGCGCGGCAGGTCTGGAACCCGTTCGAGTGGGCGGAGATCCCGCGCATCGCATGCAGCGAAACCGGCCGGCCCCGCATTGTTTCGTGTTGCCGCCCCGCCCAGTCGGTCCAGGGCACGGCGAGCTCGATTTCCTCCTCGAAGGCCGTCCGAGCCATCTCGGCAGCCAGCCGGCGAATGGTCGCGGCCGGAATGCCGCAGGTCTCGGCGACGGCCTCCGGTGCGTAGCCAGGGTCGAGATAACGCTCCGCCACCAACTGGAAGACCGGGACGGCGCGGCGGCCGTCGGGCAGCACCGCGTCGCCCACCAGGCGGGCCGAAACTCCGGTCGCCATGCCGCTGGCGAGCGATCCCGACGGTTCGAGGACGAGCGGCTCGCCGGCCTGGTTGCGGGCGAAGAGCCCGTCATCCGCCGCACCCGGCGCTTGGATCACCAGCCACCCGGCGTTGGTATAGCGGCCCAGGTAGTCGACATCGATCCGGTCGGCCTTCAGCAATTCGTGGATCAGCGAGAGCACGAAGAGGCCGTCGGTGCCGGGCCTGATGCCGACCCATTCATCGGCAATCGCCGAATAACCGGTGCGCACCGGGTTTACTGAGACAAATTTTGCGCCGCGACGGCGCAGCCCCGACAACGCGATCTTGATCGGGTTCGAAATCATGGTCTTCGGCGACGCCGAACATAATGAAGAGCCGGGTGCGCGCCCAGTCGGGCTCGCCGAACTCCCAGAAGCTGCCGCCCAGCGTGTACATACCGGCAGCCGCCATATTGACCGAGCAAAAGCCGCCATGCGCGGCGAAGTTCGGCGTGCCGAATTGCGCCGCCCAATATCCGGTCAGCGATTGGCTCTGATCGCGCCCGGTGAAAAAAGCGAGTTTCTTCGGGTCCGTCGTGCGGATCGATGCCAGCCACTCGACCGCGGTCGCGATCGCTTCGTCCCATTCGATCTCGCGGAATTCGCCGGAACCGCGCTCGCCGACACGCTTGAGCGGCTTTTGGAGCTTCGCCGGCGAGGCCTGTTGCATGATGCCGGACGCGCCCTTGCCGCAGATCACGCCGCGGTTGACGGGATGGTCCCGGTTACCCTCGATGTAGCGGATCGCACCGTCCTTGAGATGCACTTTGATCCCGCAGCGGCAGGCGCACATGTAACAGGTCGTGCATTTCACTTCGTCGGAGATCCGCGGCGAAGTATCGATCACCTCGCGGGGCGACAAATACTCACGCACCCGGCGGGCGAAGGTCATGCCCCACCTCGCGACACCACGGGCCAGGCAATCTTCATTCGGGTTTCCTCAACTCGTCCCCTCCCTCGGGATTCTCGCGCTTGCCGAGCACCCCGTTTTGATCGACCGGCAACCCAGCCTCGCGGTAGAAGCGCTTCGCCCCAGGATGCAGCGGTACGGAAAGCCCGTCGAGCGCATCCTCCAGCCGGACCTGCCTGCCGAGCGGGTCGCGAGCCTCGAGCAGCTGCTGGGTCGCGTCGTTCCACAACGCCTTAGTGATGGCATAGATCAGATCTTCGGGTGCGTCGGCAGACACGATCCACAGCGCGTCGAAGCCGATCGACGGTGTCTCCACGCTGATCCCCGGATAGGTTCCGGATGGGATCACCGAACGCCGGTAGAACGCCGAGCTCTCCCGCATCTTCGCGAGCACATCGCCGTCCACCGGGATCAGCCTTACTGGCGTCTCCGCCGCCAAATCGCGGATCGCCGGGACGGGCACCCCGCCGATTATAAAAAAGCCGTCGAGCGTGCCGTCCTTGACATCCACAGCGGCCATGCCCGGGCGCAAATGTTCGGCCATTATGTCCTTCTCCGTCAGCCCGGCGGCAGCGAGTACGATGCGGGCATCGGCAAGCGTCCCCGACGCGGGCTGGCCCAACGAGATGCGCTTACCCCGGAGATCGGCGAGAGTTCGGATCGCGCTGTCGTCGCGCACCACCAGTTGAAGGCTTTCCCGGAACAGGCTCGCGATCGCGCGCAGATTCTTCAGCGGTCCGGCGGCGGCAAAGATGCCGGTCCCAGTATAAGCCGAGCCGACAATGTCGGATTGGGCTATGCCGGATTCGATCTGCCCGGCGGCAACCATGCGGAGGTTCTCGACCGAGCCCTGCGTCGCTTGTGTCACCGCAACCAGACCGGAAACCCCGCAATTGCCGCCGTGCTCGCAAGGCGGCGAGCCGGTTGGCTTCGAGATAGCACTGGCGATGACCCCACCGATCTCGAAGAAGGTTCCCGAGGTCGCCGCTGCTCCGATGCGGAAGAATTGCTCTTCTTGTGCGCCCGGCGATACGCCCCCCAAAAGGAGAGCGAGAAAGAAAATCGCGGCGGCGCCCGGACCGCACCACCAAACGCCGAACTTAGCGGACATCGTCTCACCGGCGAGACAGCAATTTCGGAGGACAACATGGATCACTTTGGATTGCAACAGCGGTCCCCCGCCCGAGGGCAGGTCATGCTATGGGATCGGATCTGATGCGCCAGCTGTGGTGCGGCCCTGCGGGCCGGTCATGCTCTCGGCGACCACGGCCATGACTGCGCCGCCGTAACGTTCGAGCTTGCTGCGGCCGACCCCCGGAATCTCGGCCAACGCCGCCAGCGAGGCGGGGCGCCGGCGTGCGACTTCCGTCAGAGTGGAATCGTGAAAGATCACGTAGGGCGGAAGCTGCTGGCGCCTCGCTTCTTCGAGCCGCCAGGCGCGCAGCGCTTCCCACAACAATTGGGTCGCGGGATCGAGGCTCGGCGGCGCCCGGCCCTGCCTTGCGCCCGCGTCGGGCCGTCTTCCGATCGCCGCCGCGTTCCTCGATCCGAAAGCGGACGGTTCTGGTGCCACGCAGGATCTCAGCCGCCCCTGGTGCGAGCGACAGGCCACCGTGCCCGGCAGCATCCGGCAGAACGAAGCCTTGGGCAACCAGCTGTCGGTAAACCGAAAGCCAGCCCTGGCGGTCCAGTTCGGTGCCGACCCCGAAGGTTTTCAGCCGATTATGCCCTAGCCTGAGGACGCGCTCGGTTTCGGCGCCGAGCAGGACATCCACGAGATGACGCGTCCCAAACCGCTGCCCGGTGCGGTACATTGCCGAAAGCGCCTTTTGGGCGGCTATCGTTCCGTCCCCGCTCGGGACCGGCATCAGGCAATTGTCGCAATTGCCGCAGGGCGGGTGATCGGCCTCGCCGAAATAGCCGAGCAGGACCTGTCGCCGGCACGATACCGTCTCGCAGAAGCCGAGTAGCGCTTCGATCTTTTGCCGCTCGATGCGGCGTTGCCGGTCCGTTGCCTCACCCATGTCGAGCAGGCGAAACAGGTTCATAACATCGGCGATGCCGTAGGTCATCCAAGCATCCGCCGACAGTCCGTCCCGTCCGGCGCGCCCGGTCTCCTGGTAGTAGGCTTCGAGGTTTTTCGGCGCGTCGAGATGGGCGACGAAGCGAACATTCGGTTTGTCTATCCCCATGCCGAAGGCGATCGTCGCAGCGATGACGACCCCCTCCTCTCTGAGGAAGCGCTCCTGATGATGCTCGCGCACCGCGGGTTCGAGACCGGCATGATAAGGCAGCGCAGCACGCCCGCGCGCCTTTAGCCAGGTCGCGGTTTCCTCGGCCGCGCGCCGTGTAAAGCAATAGACGATCCCGGCATCGGCCGGATGTTCGGCCGCGAGAAAACGCCATAGCTGCTCGAGCGGACTGCGCTTGGGAACGACACGGTAGAACAGGTTCGGCCGGTCATACCCGGCGGCAAAGATCCGTGCTCCCGCCAACCTCAACTGCGCGATGATGTCGCGCCGCGTCGGGCCGTCCGCGGTTGCGGTCAGCGCCATGACCGGCACCCCGGCAAAGCGCTCTTTGAGGATCGAGAGCTGCTGGTACTCCTGCCGGAAATCGTGCCCCCATTGCGAGATGCAGTGCGCCTCGTCGACGGCAAAAAGGGCAAGGCGAGTGTGCGATAGCAGCTCCAGACAGCGCGGTGTCATCAACCGTTCCGGCGAGACATAGAGCAGATCGAGGGCCGCGTCCTTGGCGGCGCGCTCGATCTCGGCGGCCTCGCCAGGCGACAGCCGGGAGTTGAGGGCCGCCGCGCGCACCCCTGCCTGGCGCAGCGCGTCAACCTGGTCCTTCATCAATGCAATCAGCGGAGATATCACGACGCCGATGCCCGAACGCAGCAGCGCCGGGATCTGGTAACAAACCGACTTGCCGCCGCCGGTCGGCATCATCACGACGGCGTCGCCGCCGGCAATAACATGCTCGATGATCGCGAGCTGCTGGCCGCGGAAGCTGTCGAACCCGAAAACCTCGCGGAGCACCTCCTCGGGGCTGCGTTCGGCTTGCCCGCTCACCGGCAAATCAGCGGCATTGTCTCTTCGGTGGGACCGGTCTGGGGCGAGATCGCCGGAATTACGCGAAACCATCAGCGAAATTCTACACGAGCCATAGCGATGCCGCAGCCACAAAAGCCGGGTGACTTTCCTCTTGAAAGTCGCTCTAGCGGATGTTACTTTCACAATGAAAGTGACGGGAGTTGCCGATGCAGCGCAAAAGCTATGGGAACATGAAATGCCCGATCGCCCGCAGCCTCGACCGTGTCGGCGAGTGGTGGTCGATCCTGATCTTGCGCGACGCTTTTTACGGCCTGCGGCGGTTCGACGAGTTCCAGAAGAGCCTCGGCGTCGCCCCTAACATTCTGACCCGGCGGCTGAATGCGCTGGTGCAATCCGGGATGCTCGAACGTCGCCGCTACAGCGAGCACCCGCCGCGCGACGAGTATGTGCTGACCCAGCGCGGGCGGGATTTCCATCCTATCTTGCTGGCATTATCCACCTGGGGCAGCCGCCATTTCGCGCCGGAAGGCGCGGCGGTGCAGATCGTCAACAACCGAACCGGCGCCGTCGTGGAGCCGAGGCTGGTCGACGGCGCCACCGGCGAAAAGCTCGCCGGCCCCGATTTTTCGCTTATTCCCGGACCCGGCGCCGATGACGGGGTCCGGCAGCGCCTCGCCGAACGCGGGCATCGGCCCTTTATCCAAGGCGGGGAAGCATGAGCAGCGAAGCCCTCGACCGCGGTGCAGCTCGCGAGTTCGCGCCGGGCGCTCCCGCCGGTATTAGAGCGCGGCCGCGTTTCCGACTAAACCGGCGCCTGGGCCTCTTCGTACTCAGCCTGCTCGCCGCCGGCGGCATTGCCTGGTACGGATGGAACTGGTGGGAGGTGGGCCGCTTTATCGAAACTACCGACGACGCCTATGTCGGCGGCAACGTCACGACTTTGTCACCGCATGTCGCCGGCTTCGTTGCGAAAATCCTCGTCAGCGACAACCAGTTCGTCCAAGCGGGCCAGCTGGTGATCCAGCTCGACGAAAGCGATTACAGGGCCAATCTCGCCCACGCCGAAGCCGTGGTGCAGCATGAGATGGCCGCACTCGCCAATCTGCATGCAAAATACGACCTCCAGCAATCGATGGTCGATGAGGCCCAGGCCAAACTGGCGGCCGACCAAGCCGAGGCCGGCTATGCGCGCATCGATGCCGCGCGCTACCACGCGCTGGCCGTGACGACCTATGGCTCGTTGCAGAACGACCAGAAGGCATTCGCCGCGGACCGCAGGGCCGCGGCGGCTGTGCGCTCCAGCGAGGCCGGGCTTGCCGCCACCAAGCAGCAGCTGGCGGTGATCGACACCGAAATCGCTGAAACCAAGGCGAGCCTGGCGCAAGCGCAGGCCAATCTCCGGAGCGCTCAGCTCGACCTCGGCTACACACAGATCCGTACGCCGATCGACGGCTATATCGGCAATCGCGCCGCGCAAATGGGTGCATATGCAACTGTCGGCACGGCGCTGGTGTCGATCATCCCGGCGCATGCGCTGTGGGTCGACGCCAACTTCAAGGAAGACGAACTGGCGCGAATGAGGCCGGGGCAGACCGCTACTTTCGTCGCCGACGTCTTGCCGAGCCGCACGTTCGAGGGCCGCGTGCTGAGCCTCGCACCGGCGACCGGGGCTGTGTTCAGCGTGATCCCGCCGGAAAACGCAACTGGCAACTTCACCAAGATCGTCCAGCGCGTCCCGGTGCGCATCGTCATCGACGACGGCGACGGGACCCTGGGGCTACTGCGCCCCGGGCTGTCGACCACGGTCAGAGTCGATACGCGCTCTACCTCCGAGGATGGGAAATAACCATGCCCGCGGGCCCGCAACCGCCAGCACAGCCCGCGGCACCCAGCGTTGTGCCATTCGCGGTCATGTGCGTCGGCATGTTCGTGGCGTTGCTCGACATCCAGATCGTTGCGTCGTCCTTACAGGACATCGGCGGTGGGCTGTCGGCGGCGCAGGACCAGATCAGCTGGGTACAAACCGCCTATCTGATTGCCGAGATCATCGTAATCCCGCTGTCCGGCTGGCTGACCCGTGTGTTCTCGACGCGTTGGCTGTTTGGCGCCTCGGCCGCCGGGTTCACCTTTGCCAGCCTGCTTTGCGGCATGGCCTGGAACATCCAGAGCATGATCGTGTTCCGCGCTTTACAAGGGCTGCTCGGCGGCTCGATGATCCCGACGGTCTTCACCTCTTCGTTCCACTATTTCCCGGGTCAGCGCCGGGTCTACTCGGCGGCGGTTGTCGGCGCCATCGCGTCGGTCGCGCCGACCTTGGGCCCAGTCATCGGCGGCTGGATCACCGACACGCTCAACTGGCGTTGGCTGTTCTACATCAATTTGGTGCCGGGACTGTTGGTCGCAGTGACGGTGCCGATGCTGGTCAAGATCGACCGTCCCGATCTGTCGCTGCTCAAGGGCGCCGATTACGCGGGCATCATTCTGCTGGCCTTGGCGCTCGGCAATCTCGAATACGTGCTCGAAGAAGGTTCGCGCTGGAACTGGTTCGAAAACTCGACCATCACCGCCTGCGCGTGGATCGCCGGCGTGTCCGGCATCCTGTTCGCCGCGCGCAGCTTGACCTTTGCCCAGCCGGTCGTAGACTTGCGCGCGCTGGGCAACTCAAATTTTGCGCTGGGGTGTTTTCTCTCCTTTGTCACCGGAATCGGCATCTTTTCGACGATCTACCTGACGCCGCTGTTTCTCGGGTATGTGCGCGGGTTCAGCGCATGGCAGACCGGCATCGCGATCTTTTCGACCGGCGCCGCCTCGCTCGCCGGCGTACCGGTCTATGTCGCGCTCGCCCGCAAGATCGACACCCGCTGGCTGATGATGTTCGGGCTGGCGAGTTTTGCCGAGGCGATGTGGTCGTTCAGCTTCATCACCCATGATTGGGGTTCCGATCAGCTGCTGATCCCGCAAATACTCCGTGGCTTCCCGCAAGTCTTCGCGGTGGCGCCGGCCGTGACCCTCGGTCTCGGCAGCTTACCGCCCGAGCGCCTCAAATACGCCAGCGGGCTGTTCAATATGATGCGCAACCTCGGCGGTGCGGTCGGCATAGCAGTATGCGGCGCCATCCTCAACAACCGCATCAACCTGCATTTTCATGACATCGCGACGCAACTGACACCGTCGAACGGAGCAATGGAGCAAATGCTGCGCCATATGACCGAGCGCTGGGGCGAAGCTCTCGGCGGGCCGGTTGCCGGGCATGCGGCGGCGTTGTCTCAGCTTTGGCGCCTCGCCTATCGCGAGGCTTCGACCCTCGCCTATGCCGACGCCTTTCGCGCGATCATGATTGCCTTCGTGGTCGCAACCCTGCTCGTCCCGCTGCTGCGCAAAGTGGGCCCGGCGAAAGGCGCGCCCGCCGAAGCGCATTGACCCGAACCGACGCGATTGGCGGAACGTCTTTGGTAGGCTAATTTAGGGGGCGATCGTACCGAAAGGATCAGATCTTCGCCTTCAGCGTCCAGTCGACAAGCGATAAGACGGCCGGTACGTCTGCCCGGCGGACCGGGACCGCAAACGATCATCCCAGCCGCCGCGTACCCGCGTGACTTACCCTTGCCGCGCAACGAGGTAAACGTGTTTATTCGTCGTAGCGTTCGAGACGAAAAAGGGCGGGTAGCGGCAGTCTGCGTCCTGGCTCTCGCCGTCGTCGTCTTCGGTTCGGCACTCTCACGCGCGGCAATGTCCGAAGAGACGAATTCGGCGGTAACGACCGGTGCGCCCAATCTCGATACCGGATCTGCCGATGCGGTCCCCTTCACCGGAAACCCCGAGCTAAAGACGCGTCTCGGCGCGCCGGGCAAGCTGACGGTCTCCGGTGAGCGGCTTCACGGCTGGCTGCTACAGCGCTTCTATGTCACCCATGGATATCAAACGGTGTGGGACGGGCACCCGGCGGAAGCCGAGCGGCTGCTGCGCGACGCCGTGTTACGTGCCGCCGACCATGGCCTCGACCCGAGTTTGTTCCACGGGAAAGTGCTCGGCGAGCGCGGCCTGAACTTGTCGCCGGTCGAACGGGATCTGCTGCTTTCCGATGCATTTCTTTCCTATGCCGATGCGCTGGCGCGAGGGGCATTGCCGATCGAGGAGCGGACGGACGACGAGGACCTGACACCCGAGCCGGTCGACATCGTCGCGGTGATCGATGCCGCGGCTGCCGCTCCCGATCCGGCAAAGGTGATCGAGGCCCTTGCCCCCGCTTCCGCCGAATACGAGGCCATGCGCCGCGCCTACGCCGAGTACCGAGAGATCGCTTCCGGCGCTCAGGGCGTACGAAACAAAACCGTGCGCACTTCTCCGGAACGGTCGGCGGCAGCCGAACGGCGATTGCGGCAGCTGGTCGTCAACCTCGAACGGCTGCGGTGGTTGCCGCGTCAGATCCCTCACGATCGGGTTGTCGTCAATGCTGCCATCGCCCGCCTTCAGCTGTTGCGCGACGACCGGCCGGTATTCACCACCCGGGTCGTCGTCGGCGAGATCGACAAGCAGACGCCCGAATTTCGATCGACGATCAATGATGTCCTGTTGAACCCGCCCTGGAACATTCCGCGGTCTATCGCCCAGAAGGAAATCTTGCCGAAATTGGCTGCCGATCCCGGTTATTTGGCCAGCCACCACATGAGATTTCGCAGTAACGGGGCAGTCCAGCAGGAGGCTGGGCCTTACAGCGCCCTGGGCCGGTTAAAATTTGAGATGGACGACCGCTATGACGTTTATCTGCACGATACTCCGACGAAATCGCTGTTCCAGTCCGCTGCGCGCATGATGAGCCACGGCTGCGTTCGCGTCGAAAACCCGCGCGCTCTCGCGATAATGTTGCTCGGGCAGCCATTGGAGGCGATCGACAAAGGAATCGCCGCCGGACACACCACGCGGCGGGCATTGCCGGTCCCAATGCCGGTGTTCATCGTCTACCAGACTGCGTACGTCGAATCGGATGGGTCGATACAGTTTCGCGGCGATCCGTATGAGCGGGACGAGGAGATTTGGCGCTACCTGACGCGGTCACAACAGCTGCCGGTGGCCCAAGATTTTCCTGCCGGCCAACGGAAAGGGTGATGTACCTGCAGTTGTTTTCAACCTTTGCACTAACCCGAGCACAATTTCCAAGGTTTGGTTGATTTTGAAGCGATCGGGGTTGTTTGAGCAGTTTCGAGGTGCTATGGCGTCCCTCGGGGAAATTCGGGGGGTTGCCAGTGCCAGCATCTACTTTGCTGAGCCGGCGCCGACTGCTCGGCGCTGCGGCTGCGGTTACTACGGTTGGTCTCATCACGCCGGCTCCGGCTATTTCTTATGCGCCGCGATCGATATCGCTTTACAACACCCATACCGGCGAGTGGCTGCGTACGGTGTACTGGGCCGATGGCCATTACATTCGCGAGGCCGTCAAGGACATCAACTGGATCTTGCGGGATCACCACACCGACGAGATGCGCCCGATGGATGCGGGGGTTCTGGACGTCCTCGGGATGCTGCGCGAACAGCTCGATACGTCCGATCCCTTCCTCGTAGTCAGTGGCTACCGCTCGCCCGCCACTAACACCAGACTATATTTGAGCGGTGAAGGAGCGGCCAAACACAGCTATCACATCAAGGCCATGGCGGTCGATCTGCGTTCCGAGAGCCGCAGCTTGTCGCAGGTGCGCGACGCGGCAATGGACCTGCAATGCGGCGGGGTCGGCTATTATCCGCGATCGGATTTTGTTCACGTCGACTGCGGACCGATCCGCCGTTGGTAAAGCGCGGAATTCAGCAACCGGACGTGGAACTCCCGGCAGTGCGCAAAGGTTGTACATGCAGGAAGCAACTTTGCTGAAGGGCGACCATGCTGGGCACAATTCTGCTGATAATCCTGATCATATTGTTGATCGGCGCGTTGCCGACTTGGCCATATAGCGGCGGGTGGGGCTACTACCCGAGCAGCGGGCTCGGTTTGCTGCTGGTCATCATTATCGTTCTGCTTGCCATTGGTCGAATATAACGGCTGGGTGGAGCGGGTCCGACAGAGTCAACCCGACCGCGGCTCTCTCCGCAATACCTTGACGCGCAATGGCAGAGGCGCTCCGAGCCACAGCGCAGATTGCGTGTGATCCGCGACGCTGTCATCGGTGAGCGGGTGTACGAGAACGTCGAGCCCCTCGCGGTTCAGCATCAGCCACGGCACCAGCCGGGGGAAATCTTTGACCGCGAAGGCTACCTGATACATCGCTACCGGATGAGGCCCGACCGGTTCGTCATGCCAGCCTCCGATCCGAACCTCCGGGAAATTCTTCCCGATCGCGGATCGCAGCCGCTCCGCGGTCGGCCGGGTCTCCGGCGCGTAGTAAAGGTGCGCATGGTATCCCGAGATGATGCCGGGATCGGCGAATGTTTCAGCCAAGCTGACCTCCCTTGTTCAATAATGCGATCTCATCGGGCAGTGTTGTCGCGCCGGAACCAAGTGCGCGCTGCATGAGGACGCAGTCGATCCAGCCCCCGAATTTGAACCCGACCGCGGGCAAGAGACCGGCTCGTGAAAAACCGAGCCTGTCGTGCAGTCGGATCGAGGGCCACTGGTCGCTGCCGCCGATCACCGCGACCATCTGGCGGTAACCGAGTTTGCAGCAGCGCTCGATGAGGGTCGAGAGCAGCGCTCGGCCGATGCCACGGCTCACTTCAGTTGCATCGACGTAAATCGAATCTTCGAGGGTGAACCGATAGGCCGACCGTGCACGATATCGCGAAGCGTAGCAGTATCCGATCACCCGTCCCGACCGCTCGGCCACCAGGTAGGGTAGGCCGAGAGCAAGAATATCCCGGCGGCGACGTGCGACCTCGTCCTCGTCGGGCGGTATGTCCTCGAACGAGGCAACGCCGTGAAGGACGTGGTGCCGGTAGATGGCCGCAATTTCGGCTACATCGCCGTCGCGCGATGAGCGGATCGCGACGTTCATAGACGATCGCGCACGGCGTCAGCCCTGGATGACGCGCACCGGATGCCCGTCGAGAAAAGCGACGATGTTCTCGACGATCTGCGGGTAGGAGCTGCGGTAATTCTCCTCGGTCACATAGCCGATATGCGGCGTCAACAGAACGTTGGGGGTGCGCCGCAGCGGGTGATCAGCCGGCAGCGGCTCGCGGTCATAGACGTCGAAAGCGGCGTAGCCGAGCCTGCCCGCTTCGAGCGCCTCGATGACCGCATAGACGTCGACGATCGGCCCGCGCGACGTATTGACGAGGACCGCCGTCTCTTTCATCAGGGCGATGTCGTTGCGGCCGATCAGCCCGCGGCTGCGGGGGCTGAGCACCATATGCACCGACAGCACATCCGATTGCCGCAACAGGACTTCCTTGTCGACGCGCTCGACGCCCCCGGCGGCAGCGCGCTCGGCGGTCAAGTTTGGGCTCCACGCAATGACCTTCATATCGAAGGCGAGTCCGACTCGTGCCACGGCGCTGCCGAGGCGGCCGAGCCCGAGGACACCCAAGGTTTTGCCCTCGAGGCGGTTGCCAATCCGGGTCTGCCACAGCCCCTCGCGCATCGCGCGGTGGTCGTCGGCAATCCGCCGCGCGGCGCCGAGAATCAAACCCCAGGTGAGCTCGGCGGTGTCCAAACCGCCGCCCTGCGTGCCGCAAACGACGATGCCGCGATCGCGCAAGGCCGCCAAATCGAACGAGGCGTTGCGCATTCCCGTCGTGTTCAGAAGCTTGAGATTGGGCAACCGCTCGAACCAGGCTGCGCGGAAACGGCGTGCGCTCGCGCATTGCCGCGACGATCTCCGAGCCGGCTAGCGCACGAGCCGCCGCGTCCTCGTCGGCAAACGGTTTGCGCTCGACCACAATTTCGACGCGGCCCTCGAGCGGCGACCAGTCCCCCATTTCGAGAGCGACGCCCTGGTAGTCATCCAGAATGCTGAGCCGCATTTAAACCATCGCCTTCTTCAGGTTGGCGTCGAGCTTGTCGAGGAACTGATTGGTGGTGAGCCACGGATGGTCGGCGCGGATCAGGATCGCGAGATCGCGCGTCATTTCTCCGCCTTCGACGGTGTCGATGCAGACCCGTTCGAGGGTTTCGGCGAAGCGAACGACACCGGGGGTATCGTCGAAGGTGCCGCGATACCGCAAGCCGCGTGTCCAGGCGAAGATCGAGGCGATCGGATTGGTCGAGGTTTCCTTGCCCTGCTGATGCTGGCGATAGTGCCGGGTGACCGTTCCGTGCGCCGCCTCGGTCTCGACCGTCTTGCCGTCCGGGGTCAGCAACACCGAGGTCATCAAGCCGAGCGACCCGAAGCCTTGGGCGAGGGTGTCGGATTGAACATCGCCGTCATAATTCTTGCAGGCCCAAACAAAACCGCCGTTCCATTTCAGCGCGAGCGCGACCATGTCGTCGATCAGCCGATGCTCGTAGGTCAGATTGCGCTCCTTGAATGGGCCGGCGAATTCCTGTTCGAACACCTCCTGGAAGATGTCCTTGAAGCGCCCGTCGTAGGCCTTGAGAATGGTGTTCTTGGTCGACAGGTAGAGCGGCCAATTCCGCTGCAACGCGTAATTGAAGCAGGAGCGCGCAAAACCTCTGATCGAGTCGTCGAGGTTGTACATCCCGAGCGCGACGCCGCCGCCTTTAAAGTCGAAAACCTGACGCGATACCGGCGCACCGCCATCGGCAGGCGTGAAGGTCATCGTCAGCTTGCCGGCGCCGGGGACGACAAAGTCCGTCGCCGCGTACTGGTCGGCATAAGCGTGGCGGCCGATTACGATCGGCTTGGTCCAGTTCGGAACCAGCCGCGGGACATTCTGGCAGACGATCGGCTCGCGGAAGATCGTCCCGCCGATGATGTTGCGCAAGGTACCGTTTGGCGACTTATACATACGCTTTAAGTGGAATTCCTCGACGCGCGCCTCGTCGGGCGTGATCCCGGCGCATTTTATGCCGACCCCGTATTTTTTGATCGCCTCGGCGGCCTCGACGGTAATTTGGTCCTCGGTAGCGTCGCGCTTCTCCATCCCCAGATCGTAATACTTCAGCTCGATATCGAGATAAGGCAGGATCAGCTTGTTTTTGATGAAGCTCCACATGATCCTCGCCATCTCGTCGCCGTCGAGCTCGACGACGGGCTGCGCCACCTTAATCTTCGCCATCAAATTCATCCTCTTATGTGGCCGCACAAAGGTGCCGCCCGGCTTGACGGTTTGGGAAAAATAAAGACCGGTGGAATGCGAGGCAAGCCAGAGCCGCGGATGAATTCTTCACAGCTGCCGCCCATCAGCCCGACCGTCCCCGATCAAGAAAGCGCCCGAAGTTGGTTACCGGCGAGCGCAGCCATCAGGGCCGCGACCGTCGGGACCACCCGGAGCAGCTCTCGTGCCTCCGGCCGCGCAAAGCCTTTTGTGACGATGTCGTCGAGGAGCGCCTGCAACGGCGCCCAGTAGCCGCCGATATCGGCGAGCAGCATCGGCTTGTGGTGCAGCCCGAGTTGCTTCCAGCTGAGGATCTCGAACATTTCGTCGAGCGTGCCGATGCCGCCCGGCAAAATGGCGAACGCATCCGCTTTCTCCGCCATCAGACGTTTGCGCTCGTGCATGCTCTCGACCACCACCAGCTCGGTCGCACCGGGATGCGCCAACTCGGCGTCGCGCAAGCGCGATGGAATGATCCCGATGACTTCTCCGCCGCCGGCTAAGGCAGCATCGGCGAGAAGGCCCATCAGCCCGACCCGGCCGCCGCCGTAAACCAGCCCGATCCCGGCCGCCGCCAGGCAGGCTCCAAGCGCGGTCGCCGCCTCCCGGTATTCCCGGTCGACCGCGCCGGACGAGCCGCAATAGACGCATAACCGCCGGACGTTCGGCATTCCGGTCAGACCCGGTCGGGTGGTGAAGATTGCAAGCGCATCGGCCGAGGCATACACTGGCTTTGCGGCAATTCGACGATTTTTTGCGAGGAACTGTGCGGCAAGACTATCTCGTCGGCTCGGCTGTCGCGGTTCTGCTCTTTGGTGCCACTGCTGCGGTATTGCTTCCGCGCAGCGGTAGTCCTCTGGGCGGGAAGGCGAATACGCAAGTGGCGGCGGCACCCGGTGGCACTGCGCCCGCCGCACAGGACCGAGCCGGACCCAGTCTCGTACCGCAGCCCGCTGCGCCCGTCCCGCCGAGTTTTGACGTCGTCAAAGTCGGGCCGACCGGAACCGCGGTCATTGCCGGACGCGCCGAACCCGGAAGCAAAGTGACCGTCCGCGACGGCGATAAGGTCATCGGCGAGGTGACAGCCGATCGCCGCGGGGAATGGGTGCTCGTCCCGGATCAGCCGCTCAGCCCTGGCGACCGGCTGCTCTCCCTCGAGGCATCCGGCCCGAAAGGCGGCGCGACTGTGAGATCGGAGGAGACCGTGGCGCTGTCGATCAGTCCGCCCAAACCGGGCGGAAAGGAAGAGACGGCGCTCGCGGTTGTCATGCCGCGGGACGGCAACGGAGCGGCTCGAGTGCTGCAGCGCCCCGACGGATCGCTGCCGAGTGGTCAAGGCACGCCTTCCGCCAACAAGCTCGCCTTGTCGATGGATGCGCTGGAATACGATGATCAAGGCCGCGTCGTGCTGTCGGGCCGCGCGACGCCCGGATCTACCGTCCAGATCTATGCCGGCAATCAGCCGCTTGCGACGGCGACGGCGGATGCGGCCGGGCAATGGTCGGCAACGTCAACCCGCGTGGTCCCTCCGGGGCGCCTGGAGCTGCGTCTCGACCAACTGGGAAAAGAGGCTCGCGTCGTGCAGCGCATCGTTGTGCCGTTGGCGCAGGCTGCCGCCGGGGAGTTGACGCCGGGGCAGACCTATACCGTGCAGCCCGGCAACAATCTGTGGCAGATATCGCGCCGAGCCTACGGCGTCGGCACCCACTATCTGATCATTTACTCGGCCAATCTCGGCCAGATCCGCGATCCCGAGCGCATTTACCCGGGCCAAGTCTTCAAGCTGCCAAAATCCTGAGATTTCGACTATCGAGCGCCGTCCTGGTGCGGTCTTTCCCAGGGGCGCTGGCGCGCCAGCTCGACAAATTTCGCCCGCTGTTCAGGCGACAATTTTGCCAGAAATTTGAAGGTCGCCGTTCCCAGTTCTCGCCGGAAGGCGCGCCGCTGTTCTGCGGCTTGATCGAACAGCTGCATGACCTTGGCATCGTCCGCATCGGGTTTGGCGAGCTCCGACCAGGCATTTGCAACCAGCGGCTCAACCGCCTCGTGCATCGACTTCATCCTCAAACGCACGGTTCTCGCGTATTGGTCAAAGGCCACCTTTTGCTGAGAGTCCAGGGCGAGCTGCGGCTCGATTTGCTGGAGTCGTTGTTCCGGGCTCACCGGGAGAGGGGGCCCCTGGACGCGGATCCACAAAGCGCCGCCGATAAAGCACAGGTTGAGCGCCAGCGATAAGATCAACACCACCCAAAACAGCTGCTGACGCGAGCCGGGACGCAATGCAATCGAGGCTACGGTCACGTCCGCGGACCCTCGCCAATATCTTGCAACAAGCCGGTCCCGGGATCGAACAATTCCGGCAGCAGACCGGTGTCGCTGGGCTGCCGATGATCGCTGAGCGCAAGCGAGGTGTCGCTGCCCATCGCAAAGCCGAGCCAGCCGGCCAACGCGATGGCCGCCGCAAGGCTACCCCACTCCGCAAAACTTTGGAGCAGGCGGCGACCGTGCCGAGGAGCGAGCGGGACTACCTTGCCGCTTACGGAGTTTGTGTCAGCCGATAACGCACTGGCGCGCGTGATGATCCGCTCGAAACCGGCGAACGTCGGTTCGGCGCCCGCGAGCGCGCGGGCCGCCCGCACGTCTGCTGCGGCCTCCGGATGTGCGGCGAGGAAGGCGTCGACGCGCTCCTGCTCCTCGATGTCGAGAAGCCCATCGGCATAGGCGGCGAGGTCGAGAAATCGCGCCGCCTCGTCTTCGGCGGCATCAATTGTGCGGCATCGCTGCCAAAGGCGGCGATCGACCGGGTTTGGCCCTTGCTCTGGTTCGTCGCTTTGCATCATGGCAACGTCTTCCTACCGTGTTTACGCGGCGGACAGCTCAAACATCCCCGCAACCGACGCGTTCATTCGACTTCTGCCCGGAAATGCGCGCGCAGCTTGATCATCGCCTTGTGGTGGGCGCTGCGGACGGTCTGCGGGTCGATCCCAAGGGCGCGGGCAACCTCGGAAACTTCCATCTCACGATCGTACAACATGGTTAAGATTTCCCGCTGGCGCGGCGACAACAAGACCTCCGGCAGTTTGAGCTTGCGTACCGGCTCGACGGGGTCGATCGCGAGGCGCCCCTCCGGCACCGTCTCGATCGGCACCGATACCGGCCGGTGGCGGCGCATCGCGTCGCGCGCCGTGCTGCGGGCAACGATCGTGATCCAGGTAGAGAGACCGGCGCGCGACGCGTCATAGCTGCGCAGCAGCCGAAAATTGTCTTTGCAGAGTCGCAGAAAGACGTCCTGCGTCAGATCCTCCACCTCGGCCGCCTCGCGCGCGACACCTCGCACCGCGGCAACGACAAGACCGGCGTAACGCCGAACAAACGCATCCCAGGCTCCTCTGTCGCCACGCAGAAGCCTGTCCAGATCGCCATCTTGCGCCAATTAGGGGGGCCCGCCGCCACTCGGCCCGGCCGCGCGGTCAAACGAGATTGGCAAAGAAGTCGTTCCCCTTGTCGTCGATCACGATGAAGGCCGGGAAATCAACTACTTCGATACGCCAGATCGCCTCCATCCCGAGCTCCGGATATTCGACGACCTCGACTTTGCGAATGCAATCCTGCGACAGGCGAGCCGCCGAGCCGCCGATCGAGCCGAGATAAAACCCGCCATGCTTATGGCACGCGGCGCGAACCTCGGCGCCGCGATTGCCTTTGGCCAGTGTGACGAAGCTCCCCCCGGCCGCCATGAACGCCTCGACATAGCTATCCATGCGTCCGGCGGTGGTCGGCCCGAACGAGCCCGAGGCGTATCCTTGCGGGGTCTTCGCCGGCCCCGCGTAATAGATCGGGTGGTTCTTGACATAATCGGGCAATCCTTCGCCCCGGTCGAGCCGCTCCTGCAGCTTGGCATGCGCGATGTCGCGCGCGACGATCAACGGGCCGCTCAAGCTCAGGCGCGTCTTGATCGGGTATCGCGAGAGGGTGCGGCGGATCTCGTCCATCGGCCGGCCGATATCAATCGGGATTACCTCGCTGCCCAGCCCGGCAGCGTCGATGTCGGGAAGAAACCGCGCCGGGTTGGTTTCGAGTTCTTCGAGAAACACCCCGCCCGCGGTGATCTTGCCGAGGATTTGACGGTCGGCCGAACACGAGACGCCGATCCCGATCGGCAGGCTCGCGCCATGCCGCGGTAGCCGGATCACCCGAACATCGTGGCAGAAATACTTGCCGCCGAACTGCGCGCCGATCCCGAGGCCGCGGGTTAGTTCGAGCACCTCCTCCTCGAAGCCACGGTCGCGATAGGCCTGCCCGTAGCGGTTCCCTTGCGTCGGCAGCGCGTCGAGAAAGCGGCAGCTGGCGAGCTTGACCGTCTTCAAATTCATCTCGGCCGAGGTGCCGCCGATCACGATCGCCAAATGATAGGGCGGGCACGCCGTCGTGCCGAGAGTGCGGAGTTTTTCGTCGAGGAATTTGACCAATGATTTCGGGTTCAACACCGCCTTTGTCTGTTGATAGAGGAAACTCTTGTTGGCGGAACCGCCGCCCTTGGCGATGAACAAGAATTTATACTGGTCGCCGGGCTCGGCGTAGAGGTCGATCTGGGCGGGTAGGTTGTCGCCGGTATTGACCTCCTCGTACATCGACAAAGGCGCTACCTGGCTGTAGCGCAGATTGGTTTCGGTGTAGGTGCGGCAGATGCCGGCCGACAGCGCGGCCGCGTCGTCGCCCCCGGTCCAGACCTGCTGCCCCTTCTTGCCCATGACGATCGCGGTGCCCGTGTCCTGACACATCGGCAGGACCTTGCCGGCAGCGATATTCGCGTTCTTCAGCAGGTCGAAGGCGACGAACTTGTCGTTCGCCGAGGCCTCCGGATCGTCGAGGATCGCGCGCAGCTGAGCCAGATGGCCGGGACGCAGCAGGTGCGCACAATCGACGAAAGCGTCACGGGCGAGCAGGGTCAACGCGGCGGGATCAATCTTGACGACGCGCTGTCCCTCGAACATCCGGGTCGATACGTGATCGCCCGTCAGCTTGCGGTATGGCGCATCATCCGGCCCGAGTGGGAAGAGTTCGTGATAGGCGACATCGCTCATGGTCGCTCCGCGCTGCAATGTTGCGCAGAATCATCCTTTCGGTGCGCGCGTCAAGCGAGCCGCGGCGCGGCTAGCGCTTACGGAATTTGTCGAGGGTCACGACCTCGGCCGCCGGCTTCGCCGGTTCTGCCGGCTCGGGGGGCGGGATCTGCGCGGGGAGAGCAGTCACCTCGGCCGGCTGCGTCGCGGGTACCTGGAACTGGAGCCCGAAATTGACTGAGGGATCGGCAAAGGTCGTCACTGCGGCGAACGGGATCCTCAGCCGTTCCGACCGGCTCTGAAAACTGAGGTTGACCAAAAAGGCGTCGTCGCCGACTTCGAGCGCCCGAAACTGGTGCTGCAGCACGATCGTCATCTCGTCCGGAAATTTGCCGAGCAGATGGGTCGGGATCCCGACCCCGGGGGCGCGAGTGCGAAACGTGACGTAAAAATGATGGTCGCCGGGCAACCCCTCGTGGGCCGTCCGCGCCAGCGCCTCGCGCATCACACCGCGCAACGCGGTCTCGACCATCTTAGGGTAGTCGAAGAGATCCTGGGCCATTTTCGGCGGCTCGTTCATTCGCAAGGGACTCGTCGAGAGATCGAGTGAGGGGCTTCTGTTGCCCGGTGCCCCTCGGACCGCGATTTGCTCTAGGCTTTTACCCCGCTAGGGGTTAGGCCGCGAGCGCCTCTTGTGCGAAGTTGTCGTTCGCAGCTAGATTATGACCCGATAACGGTGGTATCATGCCGGGCGACGGATCTTGCCTTTACCACGCGCGTCGAGCCTAGTTCGCCCCCGCAGATCGCCGGCTGTGGGGCCGGCGAGAAATTGGTGGAGGCGCCGGGTACTGCCCCCGGGTCCGCAACGCTTATTTCACAAGCCGTGTATCGCCATAGTCGGTTGCCCGACGCGGTATATGTAGGCTCGCCGACCGCTCAACGCAATTCCTGACCGATACCCGATACTGTCTCAGTTTAAAATGTCGCCTGCCGACCCCTTTCCGGTCACTCAGCTTAGCATTCGGAACGGCTCTTCCTGCCCCAAAGCGGGCCTACGTGTTGACGCCGAGCATCGGCCGTGTCGGTGAGAAGCGGACCTTCGGCGTCGCTGCGATTAAATCATTCGCTGGACCTAACCGACCAGTCCATGATGTCGGCATCCAAGGCGCGACGCTCGAATCCACATCCCGACCGTATCCCGATGCTCCCCTCACTCCGAATTGCATTCAATGGCCGGGGAGGTCAACGTAGCCGAAATTCACGAACACTCGTGCAGCCCCGTCACTCGGTGGTAACGCTTGCCGGGCCGCGACCGGCGTGTGCAACGCTTTCCATCGATCCGCAGAAGCTTTAAATATGGCGTCGACTCTGAACGTGCGGCAGTAAGGAAGCCGGTAGAGCACATCCAAGGTTGAGGGAGGATGGCGGGTCCGGTCGTATTGATTGTCGATGACAACGAGGACAACCGGTTCACGTTGTTAATGCGGCTGCAAGCCTGCGGCTACGCAGATATCGTCACTGCCGAGAACGGCCGTGACGCGCTCGAGAGGATGCGGGAGCGCCCGGTCGATCTCGTGCTCCTCGACATCATGATGCCGGAGCTCGACGGCTACGGCGTGCTAGAAGAGCTCCGCACCGACACCGCGTTGCGCGATATCCCGGTGGTGATGATCTCGGCCCTCGAGGACGTCAACAGCGTGGTGCGCTGCATCGAGCTCGGCGCCACCGATTATCTGACCAAGCCCTTCAATCCAGTGCTGCTGAAGGCGCGGGTCGATAACTGCATCGAGAAAGCGCGCTACAAAGCACAAGAGGCGGCGCATCTCGCGCGCATCGAAAGCGAGAAGCGGCGCGCCGACGAACTCTTGACCACGGTGCTGCCGCGCTCGATCGCCCGCGCCCTGAAGCTCAACAGCCGGCTCGCACCACAACGCTACGAGGACGTAGCGGTGCTGTTCTGCGACGTCGTCGGGTTTACCGCCTATTCCGAAAGGCATCCGCCCGAAACCGTCTTCGCCGAGCTCGAAGCTCTGGTCGACCGATTCGAAGAAATCGCGCAAGGGCATGGTCTCGAAAAGATCAAGACCGTGGGCGACGCCTTTATGGCGACCGCCAACCTGTTGTCACCACTCGACGAGCCGATGCATGCGGCGGTAGCCGGCGCGCTGGACATGGTGGCGGCAACGCAGACGGTTCGCGCCGATTGGGCGGTGCGGATCGGCATCGATTTCGGGCCGGTCTCGGCCGGCATCATGGGCAAGCGGCAATTCCAGTTCGACGTCTGGGGCGATACGGTCAATGCAGCGGCACGGATCGAGGAATATGGCCGGCCGGGCAGCGTCAACGTCAGCGGCCGCGCCTGGCTGCAATTGCGCAATCGGGCACAGGGCCGCTCGCTGGGATTTGTCGACCTCAAGGGTAAGGAAAAGATCGAGGTGATCGAATGCGTCGGGCTGCGAGAATAACTCGTCGTCCCCGCGCAAGCGCCGCTTTCGTGGGAACGACGAATAAGGGCGCAACGGCCGAATACGACGAATTGGATTACGCCCGGTTTCGCGGGGGCGACGACAAGCGGTTGGTAGTCAGCCAATCCGTCGAGACGGTGCGCGAGTATTGTGGGCCCGAGGGCCCGGTTGAGTTCGAGGCCCGTTTCGACGAATTTCGATTGGACGTGCGCCTCGCCTATCGCGGCACGCCGCTGGAATTGCCCGAGCGTCGACCCTCGGACCAGGAGATCGTGTCGACTGAGGCGGGTCACCTCCGGCTTGCCGGACATGTTGCGCCGCAACGCAGATCGGGTCCATGCGTCACGGCAGGACGGGCTCGCCGTGCTCAGCTTTCACTTCGATCATTGAGAGCCGACCCGAAGCAACGCTGACGGGGTTGCCCGGGCGCAGTCACGTTGTGCAATCGGGGAGATAGGGTCGATGATCAAGTCAGGAGTTTTTGGCCGTCCAAGGGGCTCCAGTCTATGGCTGATCCCGATACTCGGGCTCATCGCGGGATGGTTCAATCCCGTCCGAGCCGACCCCCCGCCGCTCGCCATAGGGATTCTGACCGACATGAAGGGTCCATACGCTGATCTCAGCGGCGAGGGCTCGGTGGTCGCGGCGGAAATGGCTGTCGCCGATTTTGGCGGCAAAGTACTTCGTCGAGACATCCGGATCCTGGCGGCCGACCACGAGAACAAACCGACCACTGCGGTCTCGATCGCCGAGGAGTGGTTCGACCATGAGCATGTCGGGATGATCACCGACCTTACTAATTCGGGCGTTGCGCTGGCGGTTCAAAAGTTGGCGGCGGGACGCAACCGAAATCTCTGTCACTGTTGGCGCGGGAAGCACCGATCTGACGGGCAAGTCGTGCAGCCCGACAGGCTTTCATTGGGCTTTTGACACTTATTCGAACTCCGCTCCACTCGGTCGCGCGATGGTCGGCTTTGGGCTTGATACCTGGTTCTTCATTACTGTCGACTATGCCTTCGGCTGGTCGCTCGAGAGCGAGGCGACTAAGGCAGTGACAGCTGCGGGCGGTAAGGTGGTCGGCTCCGCGCGACACCCGCTGAACTCCAAGGATTTCACTGCCTACCTCTCGGCTGCCCAGGATTCCAACGCCAAGGTCATCGCACTCGCCAACGCCGGAGCCGATACCATCAACACGGTCGAGCAGGCGGCTGAGATTGGCATCTCGCCGCGCTCACAGACCCTGGTGCCGCTCCTCGTGTTCATTTCCGATGTGCATAAGCTCGGGCTGGACACGGCAAAAGGAATGACCTTCGTCGATGGTTTCTATTGGAATCACGACGATGCCAGCCGCGCCTGGTCCCAGCGATTCTTTGCCCGTCGGCGGGTTATGCCGACCATGGTTCATGCGGGTGTTTATTCCGCGGTTCTGCATTATCTGCACGCGGTGCAGGCGATGGGCAGCGATGACGCGGCGAAAGTCGCAGAGAAGATGCGCGAAACGACGGTGCACGACATCTTTGCCGCCGACGGCCAGATTCGTCCGGACGGAAGGATGGAGCACGACATGTACCTGGTGCGGGTCAAGGCGCCGGAGCAGTCGTCATCGCCGTGGGACTACTACGATGTTCTGAAGACGATCCCGGGCAAGGAGGCGTTTCGCCCGCTGGCCGACAGCGAATGTCCCCTGGTGAAAAAATCGCCATGACCGATGCCGCAGCGGCCGGGGCGGTCTCCGATGCGTCGGAGCCGTTGGTTGCCGCCGAACCGACGACGCCGCGGGGGCGGAAGATCCGCTTCGGCGTAGCGTTCCGGCTGCTGCTGGCGTTTTTTTTGGCGGCGGCTTTTGCCGTCGCGGCGAGCCTGTTCGCGTTGTTGGCGTTCAACGAATATCGTGCCGGCTTTGACCGCATCGCCTCCACCCGCCTGCCGGCGCTGGTGGCCGCCGGCGAGCTGGCGCAGCGGAGCCAGGCACTGGCCGCAAACGCGCCCAACCTCGCTGTGGCTGACAGCCATTTTACCCGCCAGGCAGTGGCCACACAATTGGCCCGGCAAGTCGACGAGCTGATGCAGTCGCTCGGTGAACTTCGAAAGGTCGCGCCCGATCCCGAGCGTCTGGCCGAACTCGCCAACAGCATCGAGGCGTTGCGGGCAAACATCGAAGTCCTCGACCGCATGGTGGCCCGCCGCATCGATGCCGATACCTTGGCGCAAACCATATTCACCCGTCTCGGCCGGATGACCGATCGGATTCGTGCCGCGAGCGCGGCGGAGCGCGCGCGGCTGCTGGGCACCGCCCCGGACGCGCCGGCGCTCGCTGCCCTGCGTGAATGGACCGCGGTCGCGAACCAGCTCGTCGTCGTCATCTTGTCGGCGGCGACGGCGGAAAATGCGGCGCGCCTGCAGCGGCTCGAGACCGATTTCACCGAGTTCGCCGGCCAAGCAGCGGGGGCGGCTGCCGGGCTGGGACAGGGTGCGGCGGCCGAGATCGACGAGATACAGCGGACGCTTGTGCGCTATGGGGCGGGTCAGAACGGCATCTTTGCGGTGCGGCAGGCACAGCTCGGCGCGGCTTCCGACGTATCCGGCGCGCTGCTCACTACCCGACAGGTGGCAGCGCGGTTTATCGCTTTAGCCGACATGCTGCTCTCGGCTATCCAGGCGCAGGTGCAGGACGAGGCCGGGTTCTTCGCGCAGCTGATCACGCGCTATACGCGGCTTTTCATCGTTGTCGCCGCCCTCGGCATCGGCGGCGCGCTCGCGGTCTTTTTCTACATCAACTGGTCGGTGGCGCGCCGGCTGCGCCGGCTGAACGAGGGCATGTCGGCCCAGCTCGCCGGCGGCTCGGCGAGCTTTCCGGTCGAGGGCTGGGATGAGATCGCCGAGATGGCAAAGGCGGCCGAATATTTCGTCAACACGATCGAGCGGCGCGGCGCCATCCTGCGGGTGACCTTCGACAACATGGCCCATGCTGTCGTGATGTTCGACGCCGCACTGAGGATCGCCGCGTGGAACCGCGAATTCGAACGATTGGCCGCCCTGCCCGAAAGCTTCTACCGCGACAGGAAGGGCTACGCCGACTACATCTGGCTGCTCGCCGAGCGCGGAGAACTCGGTGACGTCGCGGTCGAGTCGGCGGTACGTGACCACTTGGAGAACGCCGCGCGCCCGTTCACGATTGAGCGCACCCGGGCGGACGGCATCGTCCTCGAGGTACGGCACAACCCTGTGCCGGGCGGCGGTTTCGTCACGATTTATGCCGACATCACCGAGCGCAAGCGCTTTGAGCGGGAAATCCAAGAGAGCGAGCGGCGCATGCGGGAGATCCTGGAGGGTAGTCCTATTGGGGCGGTCATCTCCACCGAAGATGGTCGCTTCCTGTTCTGGAATACCGAATTCGCCGTCCAGCACGGCGTGTCCCGCGAAGCGCTGGGCGGCATCGAACCGCACGCATTGTTTGTCGGGACCACCGAGCGTGAGCGCCTGTTCGCGCAACTGCGGCGCGAAGGCATTGTACGGCACGCCGAAGTTGAACGGCAGCGGGTTGATGGAACCCCTTGGTGGTCGCTCTTGTCGATGCGCCCGATCACTTATGAAGACGAGGACGCGACGCTGACCTGGTGCTACGACATCACCGAGTTGAAGCGGGTCGAGGGGACGCTCACCGCCGCGCGGGATCAGGCTGAGGCGATGAGCCGCACCAAATCGAGCTTCCTCGCCAATATGAGCCACGAGCTGCGCACCCCGCTCAATGCGATCATCGGGTTGACCGAATTGCTCTGCGACAACGCCGCGCGTTTCGGCACCGAGAAGGCGCTCAAGCCGCTGCGCCGCGTGCTGCGCGCCGGACGGCATTTGTTGGGCCTGATCAATGACATCCTCGACCTTTCCAAGATCGAGGCCGGGAAAATGGATCTGACCCTCGAGAGTGTGGCGATCAAGCCCGTCGTCAAGGAGGTGCTCGGCACCGCGCGGCCGCTAGCCGAGCAGAACAAGAACGCCCTCGAGCTCGATTGTCCCGCGGGAATCGGCTCGGTTCACGCCGACAACATGCGGCTGCGCCAGATCCTGCTGAACCTGTTGAGCAACGCCTGCAAGTTCACCAAGGGCGGCACCGTGCGGCTGCGCGTCGCGCGGGCGGAAGAGGCCGGCCAGCACTGGGTCGATTTCGCGGTCTCCGACACCGGGATCGGCATGACCGATGAACAGCTCGGCCGGCTGTTCCAGGAATTCACCCAGGCCGACGCGTCGACGACACGGCAATTCGGCGGGACGGGGCTCGGGCTGGCGATCAGCCGCAGGCTTTGCCGGCTGATGGGTGGCGACATCACCGTGACCAGCGCGCCCGGGGAAGGCTCGACCTTTACCCTGCGTCTGCCGACGGAGGCGGCGCCGCCGTTGTCGGTGGCGGAGACGAGCCTGGCTGCGGCCAGCCCGGCGGCGAGCCAAGGTTGTCGCGGCACGGTCCTGGTGATCGACGACGACGCCACCGCGCGCGAGCTGATCGCGACATATCTCGCCGGCGAGGGCTTTGCCGTCAAGACCGCGTCGAGCGGAGTCCCGGGTTGAAACGGGCGCGCGAGCTGCGGCCGGCGGCGATCATCCTCGACATTCTGATGCCCGACATCGACGGGTGGACCGTCCTCGCTGCATTGAAGGGCGAGCCCGAACTCGCCGACATCCCCGTGGTTATCGTCACGATTGTCGACGAGCAACGCCGCGGCATCGCGCTCGGCGCCGCCGGCTATCTGACCAAGCCGATCGATCGCGATCGACTGGTCGCGATCCTGTCTCGCCTGCGCGCAGCCGATGCGCCGGGCAGCGTCCTCGTCGTCGAGGACGATGAAGAGCAGCGGCAGCTTGTATGCGCAACCCTCGGCGCCCTGGGTTGGACGGTTCGCGAGGCGGCGAATGGCCGGCTTGCTCTCGACGCGATCGCGGCCGAATTGCCCGACGTGATCCTCCTCGACCTGATGATGCCCGAGATGGACGGGTTCGAGCTGGTGGCGGCGCTGCAGGCAAACGCAATCTGGCGCGACATCCGGGTCGTCGTCGTCACCGCGCTCGACCTGACTGCCGAGGACCGCCAGCGGCTCAACGGCGGGGTCGAACAAATCCTCTCCAAACACGCCTTTCCTCCCGCCGAGCTGATGGCGCGCGTCGGCGCATTGCTCGCAGAGACGCGGAAGGCGCAAAAATGAGCGAGGGCGCGGCGGTGCGGAGGCTGCTCTATGTCGAGGACAACGAAGACAATCTCTACATGCTGAAGCTGTGGTTCGATGTCCTCGGCGGCTACGAAATCCTCAGCGCCGGGGATGGCGCCGCCGGGATCGCGATTGCGGCGAGCGAGCGGCCCGATCTGATCCTGATGGATCTGAACCTGCCGGAGATCGACGGCTGGGAGGCGACGCGCCGCCTGAAGGCCGACCCGGCAACGTGCGTCATTCCGATCATCGCGCTCAGCGCGCACGCGATGGCTGGCGACCGCGAGAAAGCGCTCGCCACTGGCTGCGACGATTTCGACACCAAGCCCATCGAATTCGACAGCCTGCTCGCCAAGATCGAACAGGCCCTGGCCACTGAGGCGAGCGGGTCAGGCTCAAAGTCGTGAACCTGGAGGCCGAGGTTGAACCTGGTATCGCCAATCAGGCGAGCTGCCTCAGGCTAGTCGTGTCCTTTCCTAACACAGAATTCTGCTTCGTATGGCGTTGTTGTCCTCTCTCCGAACCGCGCTAACTACCCGCAAAATATAGTAAATACCTGAGTAGCAGATACTAGCGTCCTGACAACAATTGGTCTGCACATAGTTG
>CAVXLL010000014.1:0-331804 GCA_963762575.1 uncultured Alphaproteobacteria bacterium
AGCTACAACGCCGATTGAAGACCAACAAGCGGCTCGCCTATATCGGCCAGGATCTGTTTCTCTCCGGCCAGATGATGGGCGAGCGCATCGTCAAGCTGGTCGGCTCGGGCAAGGTGGCGATCTTCATCGCGACGCCGGGTCAGCTCAATCTGCAGCCGCGCTTTGACGGCGCGATGGACTCGATCAAGAAATCGGGCGCCAATATCCAGGCGACAATGATCGCCACCGCTCCGGCCGCGAACGCGTCGCTGTCGAAGATCGATGCCTATTACCTCGGCAACCAGGACGTAAAGGGGATGTTCGGCACCGGCGGCGGCGACACGATGAATTGCGGCCTGATCAGCCGAAAATACAATCTCGCCGCCAAAGGGTGTTCGCGCCGGCGGCTACGACATGCTGCCGCGCTCGCTGGAGGCGGTGCATGACGGGTTCCTCGATTTCGTCATCGACCAGCAGCCTTACCTGCAAGGCTTTTACACGGTCATGGAGATGTTCGCGTGGAAGGTGTCGGGCGGCCTCGTCGGCCCGGCCGACATCAACACCGGGCTCAAATTCGTCACCAAGGACAGCATCGAGCCCTATCTCAACACCAAGACGCGCTACGAGGGCAGCGGCAAGGAGGCGCAGATCGTCCCGCACACCGGCGCGATCGGCGGCTGAGCCTGGTGCCGGCCAGGCGCGACAGGAGGCCGGCTCGCCGCGCAGCCTCGCCCGCCGGGCGTACGCGCTGCTGCTGCGGCCGGAGGCGAGCGTCATCGTCGTCTCGGTGGCGCTCGTCGTTTATTTCGAAATCGCCAACGCCAATTTCGTCACCGCCGCCAACGTGCAGACGCTGTCGCAGTTCGTCGCCGCGCCGGTCATCATCGCCTGCGGCGAGATCATGCTGCTGATCTGCCGCGAGATCGATTTGTCGGTCGGCCAGGTATTCGCGCTGGCGCCGTTCCTGATGGAAAACATCAACGATTTCGGGCGTGCCGGAGCCGCTGGCGATCGTCGCGGCGCTGGCGGTCTGCGCGCTGATCGGGCTGACGATCGGCCTGATCACGATCGGGCTCCGGGTGCCGTCCTTCATCACGACGCTCGGCATGCTGTTCCTGATCACCGGGCTGACCTTGACGATCTCGCGCGGCTACCCGGCGAATACCGTCGGGCGGGCCGGTCCTGACCGGGATCATGGGAGCCTGGAGCTATTCCGAGATCCTGTGGGCGCTCGCGATCGTCGCGATCATGCATGTCGTGCTGCGCCATACGCGCTGGGGGCTGCATACGATCGCGATCGGCGGCAACATCGTCGCCGCGGCCGAGGCCGGCATCGCAATCAACCGCATCAAGATCGGCAATTTCGTGTTGACCAGCACGTTCGGCGGGCTGACCGGCCTGTTGGAGGCGTTCCGCGTCGGCTCGATCGACCCGCTGGCCGGCGGCAGCAACATGATGTTTCTCGGCGTCGCCTCCGGGGTCATCGGCGGTACCGCGATCGCCGGCGGCGCCGGGACGATCATCGGCGGGCTCGTCGGCGGGATCATGCTCGGCGTGTTGCAGGACGGGTTTACGCTGCAGGGGATCAACGCCTTTACCTTCGACATCGTGATCGGTGCCGCGATCCTGATCGCGATGGTCGCGAACATCCATCTCGCGCGGCTGCGCGGCGGGGCGCCCCCGCGATGACCGAGGCCATTCGGGCCGAGAAGCTGGTGAAGGCTTTCGGCAAGGTCACCGCGCTTGCCGGCGTCTCGCTCGAGGTGCGTTGGGGCGAGACGCTTGGCATCCTCGGCGACAACGGCGCCGGCAAATCGACCTTGATCAAGATCCTGACCGGCTATCACCAGCCCGATGCGGGGCAGGTGTTCGTCGACGGAAGGCCGGTGGAGCTCGCCTCGGTCGACGACGCCCGCGCGCTCGGCATCGAATGCGTCTATCAGGATCTCGCGCTGGTCAACGGGCTCAGCATCTACCACAACATGTTCTTGAACCGCGAGCTGTTGCGCCGGGGGCCGCTGCGGCTGCTGGACCATCGCGAGATGCGGCGGCGCGCGGCCGAGGCGCTCGCCGAAATCGGCGTCGACGTGCCCTCGGTCGAGCTCGCGGTCGGTTCGCTCTCGGGCGGCCAGCGCCAGGCGATCGCGGTGGCGCGCGCGGTCTATTCGAAGGCCCGCATCCTGCTTGCTCGACGAGCCGCTCGCGGCGATGGGCGCGCGCGAGGCGCGGCTGATCATCGGCCTGATCGAGCGGCTCCGCGCGCGCGGCGACATCGCCATCGTGATGATCGCGCACAATTATGCGCAGACCTTGGAGATCTGCGATCGGGTGATGCTGATGCAGCACGGCGAGGTCACCTTCAGAGCCACGCCGGGGCGACCTCGGCCGAAGAGCTGTTGGAGATCGTCCGCCGCGAATATCGTGCCGTCCGCACTGGGTGAATTCGCCGTTGACATCTGCAGCGTCATGATCGTTCGCGGTCTCGGTAGGAAAACCGGTCCCAAGCCGCTTGACGCGAGACGCCCAGCGCCTCCCCGATAACCGCCCAGCTTACCTCTCGCTTGCGCAGCACGTCGACCATCTGGTGCAGTGAAGTTCGGAGTTGCTCGTCTCTTGCCCCTGCGTATTTCAGAAGTGTTAGAAGTGTCTCGGTCGGGATAAGTCTCGGGTTTCCAATTTCGGTCGGTACATTGTCGTCCTCGCAAATTTTGACGCAGAGGGCGACGCATTCGTCGCAGATGAACACGGTGGGACCAGAAATGAGCTTTCTGACCTCGAACTGCGATTTTCCACAGAATGAGCAATACTGAGCGGGTTTCGCTTCCTCTCCTGTACCAGTTGCGGAGGTTTGAGCCGCGCCTGCTGCTGTCATGGCTACCTCTCATATCAGTCAAGCTAACCATGACAGTCAAGTGCGCCTTGACAGCAGGTTTATCAAGCAGCTATCGGCCCAAATTGGGTGAGGCGCGATTCCGAGGAGCAGTCCGGCTTCCCGAATGAGGCGTTCGCCCCAGGGCGATCCTTTCGTCATCGACCGCTTTGCCTTATCTCTCTCCGAAACAGTGGAAAACGGAGGGCGAAGTGAGCGACACGGCGACGATGGTGGCGCTCGGAGAGGATTATCCCGAGCTGCGCGAGTCGGTGCGCAAGATATGCGAGCGATATCCCGGGGCGTATTGGCGCAAATTGGAGGCGGAGCAGGCCTATCCGACCGAATTCATCGCCGAGCTGACGCAAGGCGGCTTTCTCGCTTCGCTGATCCCGGAGGAATATGGCGGCTCCGGGCTGCCCCTTCGCGCCGCCGCCGTGATCTTCGAGGAGATCAACGCCTCGGGCTGCACCGCCAGCCAAGGCCATGCGCAGATGTACATTATGGGCACCGTGTTGCGGCACGGCAGCGAGGAACAGAAGCAGCGCTATCTGCCAAAGATCGCGTCCGGCGAATTGCGGCTGCAGGCGTTCGGGGTGACCGAGCCGACCACCGGCTCCGACACGACCAAGCTCAAGACTCGGGCGGTGCGGCAAGGCAACCACTACGTCATCAACGGGCAGAAGGTGTGGACCTCGCGGGCCCGGCATTCCGACCTGATGCTGCTCTTGGCGCGCACGACCCCGGCCGATGAGGTCAAGCGCCGCACCGACGGGCTGTCGGTGTTTCTCGTCGATCTGCGCGAGAACCTCGGGCACGGAGTCGAGATCCGGCCAATCGAGGCAATGATCAACCACAACACGACCGAGGTCTTCTTCGACAACCTGGAAGTGCCGCCCGAGAATTTGATCGGCGAGGAAGGCCAGGGCTTCCGCTACATCCTCGACGGTATGAACGCCGAGCGGATTCTGGTGGCGCAGGAATGCATCGGCGACGGCCGCTGGCTGCTCAAGAAGGGCATCGACTACGCCAAGGAGCGGGTCGTCTTCGACCGGCCGATCGGCCAGAACCAGGGGGTGCAATTCCCGCTTGCCCGCGCCTATGCCGAGCTCGAAGCGGCCGATATGATCTGCCGCCGCGCCGCCGCTCTCTTCGATGACGGCAAGGAATGCGGTGCCGACGCCAACATGGCGAAACTGCTCGCCTCGGAAGCCACCTGGCACGCCGCCGAGGCCACCTTCGCCACCTATGGCGGCTTCGCGTTCGCCAAGGAATACGACATCGAGCGCAAATGGCGCGAAGCCCGCCTCTACCAGACCGCCCCGATCTCCACCAACCTGATCCTCGCCTATCTCGGCCAGCACGTCCTCGGCATGCCGCGGTCGTATTGAGTGCTGCGTCGCCGCACGTTCGTTAAGATCTCGGCAACTGCAGCCCTCTCCCGGCCAATGTCCGCCGGGGTATCGGGTGCCTTGGCGCGGGACGATCCAATCCGCGGGCGCGGCGATGGAGTCGTCTGGAAGACGATGGTTCCTCCGCATCTCGGTATTCCTTCGCTCCAAGGCCACACAGATACGGTCCCGGACATCGTCGGACGGCTCGGCCTGCCGATCGACCTCGCGATCTTCACGGAGGGCAATCATTTCCCGGTTCTCTTGGGCGGCGACATCATCGAGCCGTTCCGAGTCTGGGCGCCGGGGCAGCCGCAATACGCCGGGCTCAAGCTGCGCAACATCGTCGTCGTCACGTTGCCGCAGCCGATGATCGTCGGCATGCTCCTCGGCGGTGGCATCGCGCTCGGCAATCTGACGCTGGAGGTGAGCCGGGCGAGCGGCTTTTATCCGGATATCGTCATCGGCGGCGCCGCACCGCTCACGCAGCTGCACGCCGCTTCGATCGTCGGGAACGAGGCCTGCGTGTTCGCCCGCAACCGCGGGCTTTCATTGATGGTCGCGGCCAGCAATCCGCTCGCGATTGAGGGGCTCGCGGATCTGACGTGGCCCGGGATTCGCGTCGTCATGGCGAGCGCAAGCGAGCCCGGCGCGCGCCGACAATACCTCGACGCGATCGAGGGACTGATCGGAGGAGAAGCGGCGCGATCGATCCTGTCTCGCGAAGTCCTCACGTTCCCCGGCCGGCTCGGCATCCAGCATCGTGATGTGCTGCAGGCGATCGCCTGCGGCTACGCCGATGCCGGGATCATCTTCCACCATCTGGCTCGATATTTCGCGGCGGCGTACCCGCAGCTCTGCACGATGGTCACCGTGCCGGGGGCCGAAAAATACTCCTCGACGATCGCGATGGTCTCGACGGCCGAGCCGTTGCGCGCACAAGCGGCCAAAGCCTTCTCGGAATTCTTTTTGGGGGTCGCTCGCGAGGTCTATCCGCGATATGGGTTCGCGATGATCAGCGAGGCCGAGTTCGGCGCCCCGGTCAAGCTCGACTGACCGGCGCCTCGGGCCGTCGAGGCCGCCATCGAGGCCGACTGAAATGTCATTGCTCCAAGGCTTCCGAGTCGTTCAAATCGGCCAGGGTTTGGCTGCCGCCGTTTGCGGTCGTCTCTTCGCCGATGTCGGGGCGGATGTCAGCTGCATCTGCCCGGACATTTCGACGCCTCTCGCGGCCTATCTCCACCATGGCAAACCGGTCGTCGCCAATGATACTGCGGCGGAAAGCAATGCGATCGCAGCCGCCAACTTGATCGTCAGTGAGGGCCGCCCCCAACAGCTTCGCGCCTTGCAATACGACGCCGACAGTCTTCGCCGGCTCAATGTGACCGCAGCGCTCGTATACATCTCGCCCTTCGGTCAAACCGGACCAAAGGCCGACGACCCGGCGACCGACCTGACGCTGTTTTTTGCCAGCGGCATTGCCCGGTTGCTGACGGGACAGGTCGACGATCTCTCGGAAGCGCCGATCCGTCCGGTCGGCGAACAATCCGCCTTTATCGGCGGCCTTGCCGCCGCCTGCGCCGGCATGCACGCGACACTGGCCGCGCCCGGCGCAGTGGTCGATGTCTCGATCGCGGAAGCGCTGGCGACTTTGGCGATCACCGAGTTGGCACGAGCCGGGCTCACCGGAAGAACCCGTCCACGCAAGCGCGAGGCGGACGGCAATGGAGCCACGGTCACGATTTTGCCGGCCCAGGACGGGTATGTCGCGATCTCGCCGCGCGAAGAGCGTCAGTGGATGGTGTGGCTCTCTGTGATGGGTTCGCCCCACTGGGGCAATGACCCGCGCTTCGCCACCAAACCCGACAGGGTTGCCAACTGGGACGCGCTCCATGCGCTGATGTCCGCGTGGAGCCGCCATTACGGCAAGCAATGGATCGCCGATAGCGCCCAGGCCGCTCATGTGCCGAGCTTTCCACTGCGCGAGCCGGCGGAACAGCTCGAACTCCCCGCAGCTCGAGCACCGCAAGTTCTGGAGGACGATCGAGCTCAGGGGACGGACGGTCAAGGCTCCGGGACCTCCGTTCGGGCTGCAGGTCACCACCGCCGGCGCCAATTCGGCCGACGGCGGTGCTGGCCGGATGCCCCTGTCCGGCATTCGCATCCTCGATTTCAGCTGGGTCATCGCCGGCCCGACGGCGACGCGCTATCTCGCGGCGATGGGCGCCGAAATCATCAAGATCGAGGCGCCCGGGCGCGGCGACCCCGGCCGCGCCTCGGAGCTGCATACGGTTCTCGGCCAGGCGAAACGAAGCATTGTCCTCGACCTGAAGAGGCCGGAAGCGGTCGCGATCGCACGGGCGCTGGCCGCGCGCTCCGACGTTGTCGTCGAAAACTTCGCTACGGGGGTTATGGACAGGCTGGGCCTCGGCGCCGACGACCTGCAAGCCCTCAACCCGGGTCTGCTCTGTGTCTCGGCCTCCGGTCTCGGGCGAAGCGGGCCGGAAGCCCGCGCAGTGGCTTACGGCACGTTGCTGCAGTGTTACGCCGGTTTCACCGGGCTCAATCGCCATCCCGATGTTCCGCCACGGGTCGGGCTCGCCTGGCTAGACCCGATGTGCGGCCTGATGCTCGCTTTCATCATCACCGCCGGGCTCTGGCACCGGCGGCGGGCAGGCGGTGTCGCCCGGATCGATTTCTCGATGATCGAGGCGATGCTGTGGACAATGGCCGAACCACTGCTGGCGACCCAGCTCGCGGCCCCGCCGCAGCCGCGCGGCAACGAATCGAGCTGTCACTCCCCGCACGGCGTCTACCGTTGCGCCGGGGAGGACGACTGGATCAGCCTCGTCACGACCACCGACGCGGAGTGGCGAAACCTGTGCGCGGTCGTGCCGGGTCTGGCATCGATGGCTGAACTTGGAGTTGGCGAGCGACAACAACGCCGCGCGACAATCGACCAGGCGCTCGCCGTATGGCTGCGCCCCAAGCCCGCCACGGCCGCCGACGCCGAGTTGTTGCGTGCCGGTATCCCGGCTGCGGCGCTCGCTAATGCCCGGGACCTCGTCAACAGCGATTATCTCAAGGAGCGCGGGTTTTGGGAACCTTACGGCGGCGGCGTACTGCCCGGCCTGCCATGGCTTGCGAGCTTTGGGCGGACATCGGGGCCCGCGCCGCAGCTCGGCGCCGACGCAGACACCGTCCTCCGAGAGGTGCTCGACCTCTCCGCCGACGAGATCGCCGCGCTCCACAGATCGGGCGCGCTCGGATAGGCGCTTGGATCAGGAAAGCGCGCGCAGGCCGGCGCGCAGCCGATCGGGGGTGGGCCCAGCCAACAGATGCTCGATCTCGGCGTGGGTTCGCCGCCACACCGGAACGGCGGCATGCAACAGAACCCCGCCGGCCGGCGTCAAGGTCAGGCGGCGCATCCGTTTGTCAGTATCGTCGACCGCAACGGTCAGCAGGCCGCGGCGCTCCAGGGGCTTCAGATTAGCAGTCAAGGTCGTGCGGTCCATTGCCAGCAAGGCCGATACATCGCCGATGCTCGCTGGCTGCGGGCGGTTGAGCGACATCAGCAGCGAGAACTGGCCGCTGGTCAGCCCCAGCGGTCGCAGCGCCGCGTCAAAGCGCCGCGCCACCGCTCGTGCCGCCCGCTGCAAGTGCAGGCACAGACAGGTATCGCGTACCTCCAGCGTGATTTCGAAATGTGGATCACTGCACTTTGACATAGCCGTTAAATGTTGATATCAACCTGACGCTTCAAGATCAAGGATTGTCATGGCGACGGTGTCGTTCACCTCTGCGTTGCAGCGGTTTCTGGCCGCGCCCTCGGCGCAAGTCGAAGGCGCGACGGTCGGCGCCGCGCTCGCCGTGGTGTTTGCGTCCCGCCCGGCATTGCGCGGCTATGTGCTCGACGACCAGGGCGCCCTGCGCCGGCACGTCGCGGTCTATGTCAACGGCGGGCCGGTGCACGATCGAGTCCGGCTGACCGACCCGGTCGGCCCGCACGACGAGATCTACGTCTTCCAAGCATTATCAGGCGGTTAACGGAGGGGAAGCATGGCGAATCGGCTCCATGTCGGGACCCGCAAGGGTCTCTTCGAACTGGCGCGCAGCGACGGCGTCTGGGAAATCGTCGACGTTCAGTTCCTCGGGGATCCGGTCTCCGCGGTGCTGGCGGATGCCGACGGCTCGCTCTGGGCCGCGCTCGATCTCGGCCATTTCGGAGCCAAGCTGTGGCGCCGCGACCGCGCCGGCGCGTGGCGCGAGATGGCGGTCCCCGTTTTCCCGCCGAAGCCGGAAGACGCCGGGGACGATCCGCATCCCTGGTCGCTCGGCAAGATCTGGGTGTTGGAGCCGGGCGGCGCAGCTGGGCGCTTGTGGGCGGGCACGATGCCAGGCGGGCTTTTCCGCTCCGATGACGGCGGCGTGTCCTGGTCGCTGAACGAGGCGCTGTGGCACATGCCCGAGCGCCGGCAGTGGGCGGGCGTCGCCGGCGGCGAGCAGCCCGGCATCAACTCGGTGCTGATCGATCCGGGGAATCCCTCCGACATCCGCATCGGTGTGTCGACTGCGGGCGTATGGGCGAGCACCGACGCCGGGGGCTCGTGGCGGCTCATCAACCGCGGCATGTATGCCGAGTACATGCCGCCGGAGCAGCGCGACAACCCGATTGTTCAGGACGTCCACCGGCTGGCGCGCTGCGCCGCGCATCCCGAGATCGTGTGGTGCCAGCACCACAACGGTGTCTTCCGCTCGCAGGACGCCGGGGCGACGTGGCGCGAAGTGACGGCGATCCGTCCGTCGAAGTTCGGCTTTGCCGTCGTCGCGCATCCAAGCGACCCGGACACCGCCTGGTTCATCCCCGCAATCAAGGACGAGCGGCGCATTCCGGTGGACGGCAAGGTCGTGGTCGCTCGCACCCGCGACGGCGGCCGCAGCTTCGAAGTGCTGACGCACGGTCTGCCGCAGCATCACGCCTATGATTTGGTGTGGCGCCACGGCCTGGCGGTCGACGACAGCGGTGAGCAGCTCGCTTTCGGCTCGACCAGCGGCGGTTTGTGGATCTCGGAGGACGGCGGCGATTCGTGGAAGATGCCGGAGGCCCGGCTGCCGCCGGTCGCCGTCGTGCGCTTCGTGCCGGTCTGACACTCGAAGGAGGCTAGGTCGATGCGATTTATGATGTTGGTCAAGGCCAGCAAGGATTCCGAAGCCGGCATGATGCCGAACGACCGTCTGATCGCCGCGATGACGAAGTATAACGAGGAGATGGCAAAGGCCGGAATCCTGCTCGATCTTGCGGGTCTGCAGCCCAGCTCGAAAGGGGCACGCATCAAATTCTCTGGCGGAAGGCCCACCGTCGTCGACGGCCCGTTCGCCGAGACGAAGGAGCTGATCGCCGGTTATTGGCTGATCCAAGTCAAGTCACGGGAAGAAGCGATCGACTGGGCCAGGCGCTGCCCCTCTCCGCACGGCGAAGGAGCGGAAGGCGAGATCGAGCTGCGCCAATTGTTCGAGCTCGCGGATTTCGCTCCGAGCCCGGCGATCGAGGACGCACGACGGCTCGAGAGCGAACTTAGAAAATAGGCGGCGGCCGGGAGTCATCCCACTTCAAAGGAGAGCGCGATGCAGTTGAACCCATATCTTAGCTTCAATGGTCAATGCGAAGGGGCGTTTAAGTTCTATGAGCAGTGTCTCGGTGGGAAGATAGTCGCAATGATGACATTTGCAGGCTCACCTATGGAGCAGCAAATTCCGCCGGAATGGCGCGACAAAATCATGCATGCCCGCCTGATGGTCGGCAATGAGGTGCTGATGGGCTCCGATGCTTCGCCGGAGCGTTACGAAGGAGCAAAGGGTTTTTCGGTGACGCTCGGCATCGACAACCCGGCCGAAGCCGAGCGCTTATTTCATGCCCTCGCGCAGAACGGGACGGTGCAGATGCCGATCCAAGAGACTTTCTGGGCCGTCCGCTTCGGCATGCTCGTCGACCAGTTCGGGACACCCTGGATGATCAATTGCGAGAAGCCTGCCTGATCTCAGGTCAGCAAGCGTAGGGTGCAGCGCGTTCCGCGCTGCGCTTGCTGTCCAATCAATCACGATCGAAGCGGTGTCCCTCACGATTTGCAGACAGTTAAGGCAGCTCATTCGGTTTGACATTTCTTGGGCAAGGTCACGCGGTGAATGCACGATCCCGATGCTCATACCATCCGCGCGTGCGCATCACGATTCGCACCACGGAGAGCATGACCGGCACTTCGACGAGGACGCCGACGACCGTCGCGAGCGCAGCGCCCGATTGAAAGCCAAACAGCGCGATCGCCGCCGCGACCGCGAGCTCGAAGAAATTCGACGCGCCGATCAAGGCTGACGGGCAGGCGACATTGTGCGGGACGCCGAGGGCCCGGTTGAGCCCGTAAGCGAGGCCGGCGTTGAGGTAGACCTGAATCACGATCGGGAGGGCGAGCAACGCGATAATGAGAGGCTGCCTTACGATCTGCTCGCCCTGGAACCCGAACAGCAGCACCAGCGTCGCCAGCAGCGCGATAAGCGAGATCGGCTGTAGTGTCCGGAGAGTTTGCGCGAGCGCCGTCTCGCCGCCGCGCGCCAGCAAGGATCGCCGCCACAGCTGCGCTGCGATCACCGGCACGACAATGTAGAGGACCACGGACAGAAACAATGTCGTCCACGGCACTGTGATCGAGGACAGGCCGAGCAGCAGCCCGACGATCGGCGCAAAGGCAAACACCATGATCGTGTCGTTGAGCGCAACTTGGGTGAGGGTGAAATTGGGCTCGCCATCCGTCAGATTGGACCACACGAACACCATTGCGGTGCAGGGCGCAGCGGCCAAGATTATTAGACCGGCGATGTAGCTGTCGATCTGACCCGTCGGCAACCACGGACGGAACAGCCAGCCAATAAAGAGCCAGCCGAGCAACGCCATGCTGAAGGGCTTGATCAGCCAGTTGATGCCGACCGTCACGGCAATGCCGCGCCATTGCTCGGCCACCCGATGCAGCGCACCGAAATCGACCTTGAGCAGCATCGGCACGATCATCAGCCAGATCAGCAGCGCGACCGGAATGTTGACCTCGGCCACGGTCATGCGGCCGAGCGTCTGGAAGGGGGCGGGCAGCAGGCGCCCGAGCACGATGCCCGCGATGATGCAGAGCGCCACCCAAACCGTCAGATAGCGCTCAAAGGTGCCCAATGCCGGCGCCGCACGGTGCCGGCTGGTTTCAGTGACGGATGTCATGGTAACTCCAGCTTTGACGCCGCTCCGTGGCGGCCGATGTCAACGACGTTGCGTTTGAATCGCGACGCGGTCGAGGACAGGCTCAGGGTTTCCGGGCTTCGACCATGGCCGAGACGATGTGATCCTCAATGTTCCGGCCCGGCGCCCAGGTCTTGATCAGCTCGCGGCTTTCGGGTTTCGGCGTGACGCGGACATCGACAAATCCGGCGGCTGTAAGCCAGCTCTCCACGCGTTCCGCCGGCGCGGCACCGGCAATGCAGCCGCACAGCAGCGCGGGATCCGATTGCAGCTCGGCCGACAGCGGAGCCGTGTTGACGATGTCCGACACGGCAAGACGCCCGCCGGGCTTGAGGACACGAAAGGCCTCGCGAAACACCTGCTCCTTGTCGGGGACCAGATTGATTACGCAATTCGAGATGACGACATCGGCTGTGTTGTCGGCGATCGGCAGGTGTTCCAGTTCGCCAAGACGGAATTCTGTATTGCCCGCGGCGATGCGGGCTGCATTGTCGCGGGCCTTGTTCAGCATCTCGTCAGTCATATCGACGCCGATGACGTGACCGGTGTTGCCGACCTGCTGTGCCGCCAGGAAACAGTCGAAGCCGGCACCGCTGCCCAGATCAACGACGGTCTCGCCCGGCGTCATTGCGGCGATCGCCTGCGGATTGCCGCAGCCGAGCCCGAGATTGGCGCCTTCAGGAACCGCCGCTAGATCCGCCTCGGAATAGCCCATTCGGCGCGCTTTATCGCGCGAAGTGGCGGTGCCTTCCGGGCCGCAGCACGACGAGGCGGCCGGTGCGCAGCAGCTCGTCCCGCTCGCGGCCGCAATGCCGCCGTAGCGGGCACGCACCATTTCCTTAATGTGAGCGTCATCCATTTGATTTGTCTCCTTACGCGGCTGTGGTCTTCGCCGTAGTGCCCGCGCACGCGACGGCGGGGTTGCACACCGGCGCACAGACGGCACCGCACCCGCAGCAGTTTTCGGTTAGGTAGGCCAGCAAGGCATTCATCGTGCCGTATTCGGCCGAGTAGATGAGTTGCCGGCTTAAGCGGCGCTGGGTGATCAGCCCGGCATGCACAAGCTGTTGAAGATGGAAGGAAAGCGAGGACGGGAGCACACCCAGTCGGTTGGCAATCACGCCCGCCGGCAACCCCTCAGGCCCACAAGTCACGAGCAGCCGAAACAGCTCTAACCGGGTTTCCTGGGCGAGCGCGCCAAGTGCGGCTATCGCGCGTTTCTGATCCATAGGCGCGGCTGTTTGTCATTTCGAAGAACATCGAACTGTAAACCGCCGACGGTTTTCGAGTCAAGGACATTTCGAGGAGTGTCGAAATTGCCTTTGCCCGCTCATTCGAGCTAGGGTGTGGTCCGGCCAGTTAGCGCACCGGGCTGATCGAGCGACAGGTGCTAAGATATCCCGATGTCCTCCGACGTCGTCGATCTGCGGGATTTCTATCGTACCGGGCTCGGTCAGATCGCTCGGCGAATGATCCGCGGCGCCATTCGCCAGGTATGGCCGGATCTGGGGGGCATGCGGCTCCTCGGGATCGGCTATGCGACGCCGTTTTTGCCGGCGGTGTCGGCCGAGACGGAGCGCACGGTGGCGTTGATGCCGGCCGCACTCGGTGTGCTCGGCTGGTCGCCGGAGGGGCGCAATCTGGTCACTCTGGCCGATGAGGGAGAGCTCCCCTTCGCGGATTATTCGATCGACCGGGTGCTGCTGGTCCATGCGCTCGAGACCACAGAGCAGGCGGGGCCGATGCTGAAGGAGATCTGGCGTGTGCTGGCCGGCGGCGGCCGCCTCTTGGTTATTGCTCCGAACCGCCGCGGCATCTGGGCCCGGCTCGACCGCACCCCGTTTGGCTCGGGCCGCCCCTACACGATGTCGCAATTGTCACGGCTGCTGCGGGACGAGCAATTCACCCCGGTCGGATCGGACACCGCGCTGTTTATCCCCCCTTCGCGAAAGCGCATGATCTTGCGCTCGGCGGCGGCCTGGGAACGCATGGGCAAGCGCTGGTTTCCAACCTTCGCCGGGGTCGTGCTGGTCGAGGCGACAAAGCAGATCTATGCCAAATCGGCGCCCGCCCGCGCACCGCGCCGCCGCCTGGTCTATGCGCCGGCGCCGCATGGGTTGTAATGGCACATCCGATCATTCGGTCGCCGGCTTCTTGGAATAAAAATACGGCCCCGGCCAATCGCCGATTGCAGCTGTATGAGTCACGAGGCCGATCCCCTCGCGCCAGTAGTGGAGCTGATAGCCGGGGGGCTCGAACGCGAAGCTGAGCCGCGCCTCGGGGCGGAAATCGAGCACGATCTGATGCGCAGTGCTCGGAGCGGTCCCGGCGACCGTACCGGCAAAGCGGCTTTCGATCGGACGATGGAGATGGCCGCAAAGGATTCGCTCGACTTGCGGGTGACCCCGAATGATCTGGGCGAAATCGGCGCTTCCGGCAAGTCCGACCTGATCCATCCTGGTGATCCCGGTCAGAAATGGCGGATGATGCATCAGCACCAAAGTGGGCCGATCCTGTGCTCCCGAGAGGCTGCGATCGAGCCAGCGCAGCCGCTCCGAACACAGAGCCCCGCCGCCCGCGCCCGGCACCAACGTATCGAGCGCGATGATGCGCAACGGGTAGTCCTCGATCGCGTAGTCGAGGAACCCCTGCCGGGGCAGGTACTCGTCCCCGATGAACGCCTCCCGCATCGGTTGTCGTGCATCGTGGTTGCCGGGGATCGCGAATAACGGCATGCGCAGCGGCGCCAGTAGCGCGCGCAAATGGGCATATTCCTCCGGCGCGCCGCTTTCGACGAGGTCGCCGGTGAGGACCGCGGCATCGGGCGAAGGATCGAGCCGGTTGAGCGCGGCCACTGCCCGTTCGAGCGCGGACGCGGTGTCGACGATCCCCATCAGGAGCGTCCCCGGTGCTGTGATGTGGGTGTCGGTGATATGGGCGATCAGCATCGCGACCTCCGGCTACGGATCGCTCCCGCAGAGGACGAAAACACCCTGCTCGGCGAGCAGATTGGCCAGGCTGCCGCGAGGATCGAGAGAATAAGGTTGCCCGTGACGGTCCAAAGTGAGGCTGCGGTCGACCCGGACACGAATTTCATCGCAGAGCGCGACAAAATCGCGAATAGTGCAGAGATGAATGTTGGGCGTCTCGTACCACGGGTAAACGAGACAATGCGAAATCGGCATCCGGCCGGTCAGCAAAAGCCTGAGACGAATTCGCCAGAACCCGAAATTCGGAAACGACACGATCGCCCGCCGGCCGATGCGGACCAGTTCTTCGATCACCTTGCGCGGCTGACGCGTGGCCTGCAAGGTCTGGCTCAACACGACGACGTCGAAGGCGGCGTCCGGATAGGCTGCGAGATCGCGGTCGGCGTCGCCCTGAATGACCGAAAGACCATGGCCGACACAAGCGTTGACCCCCGACTGGCTCAGCTCGACGCCGCGGCCGTCGACACTCTTCTGGCGGGCAAGATAGGCGAGCAAAGCGCCATCCCCGCAGCCGATGTCGAGGACGCGCGAGCCCGGCTCGATCATTTCGGCGATGAGCCGCAAATCCTGGCGGAGTTCGCCGTCGCCGACCGCCGCCGCTGCAGGTTGCGCCGCCTCGCCCAAGCTCAGCGCGGCGCTCTGCCCTGACGCCGCCATCACCACGAGCGGGTGAGGCCGCGGTGCTCGGCGCAGCCGTTCAAAAAACCGCGCAACGTCTCGAACAGCTCGGGCTCGTGCAACAGAAACGCGTCGTGCCCGTTATCCGTAGCGATCTCGACAAAGCTGACATTGGCCGCGGCCGCGTTTAAGGCGTGAACCACCTCACGGCTTTCGGAGGTCGGGAACAGCCAATCGCTGGTGAAAGAAATGATGCAAAAACGCGAGCGCGTTCCCTTGAAGACGCCTGGCAGCGCTCCGCCGTGCTCGGCGGCGAGATCGAAATAATCCATAGCGCGCGTGATGTAGAGGTAGGAGTTCGCGTCAAACCGGTCGACAAACGTGCTGCCCTGGTGGCGCAGATAGCTCTCGACCTGGAAATCGGCGTCGAACCCATAGGTGACGGCGCGGCGGTCCTGCAGGTTGCGCCCGAATTTGCGATGCAGGGCCGCCTCGGACAAATAGGTGATGTGCGCCGCCATGCGGGCGACGGCGAGGCCGCGCACCGGCTTCCGGTTGAGGCTTAGATAGCGCCCGCTGCACCAGTCGGGGTCCGCCATGATCGCCTGCCGTCCGACCTCGTGAAAGGCGATGTTCTGCGCAGAGTGCCGCGCCGCTCCGGCGATCGGCACCGCGGCAAACACTTTGTCGGGGTAGCTGGCGGCCCATTGCAGCGCCTGCATCGCACCCATCGATCCGCCGATAACACAGAACAGGCTCTCGATCCCGAGATGATCGAAAAGGCGGTCTTGCGCGCGTACCATGTCACGGATCGTGATCACCGGGAACGACAGGGCCCAAGGCTCGCCCGTAGTCGGATCGAGCTCTTGCGGACCCGTGCTTCCCATGCAGCCGCCGAGCACGTTCGCGCAAATCAGGAAATACCGTTCGGTGTCGAGTACCCTGCCGGGCCCGATCATCGTTTCCCACCAGCCGGGCTTTTCCGTGATCGGGTGCGGGTCGGCGGCATATTGGTCGCCGGTCAACGCGTGGCACACCAAGACTGCGTTGGACCGGTCCGCGTTGAGAGTGCCATAGGTCTGATAGGCGATCGTGAACGGACCGAAATCGATGCCGCAATCCAGCCGCAACGGCTCGCGCACCAACAGCCGGTGACCGGGCCAATCCTGGTCCGGGCGCGAGCGCAAGCGAGGCGAGGTCAAAATCGACAACGGAAATGCCAAACCAATCCGGCGATGCAGCGGCGGCCGCGACTTGCGAGGCCGGTTTCCGATCGGGGGGCGCTAGCTACGGATCTGAGATCAGGCATGTCAATGTTTTCTTTGATTTTGGGCGGTCGGGACCCTACTAGTACCGCACCCTGGTACCCGACCCCGGCGCAGCGAACGAAGCCATGTCCGCCACTCCGTCCGATCTCATCGGCTTGCGCCGCCGTCTCGACCAGATCGATGACCGGTTGCAGGACCTCCTGATCGAACGTGCGGAAATCGTATCGCTGGTTGGAGCCAGCAAGAAAGGCGGGAACCAACCGGCGTTTCAGCCGGCGCGCGAGGCCGAGATTATCCGCCGGCTCGTCGGGCGTCATCATGGCGCCTTCCCTGTCTCAAACTTGGTTCGAATATGGCGGGAGATGTTGGCAGCCACGGTCAGGTTGCAATCCCACTTCTCGGTCGCTGTGTTTGCCCCGTTCGATCGCCAGGATTGTTGGGATCTGGCGCGAGACCATTACGGCAGCAATACGCCGATAATGGCCTACGATACCGCCGATCAGGTGATCCGCGCAGTCGCGAGCGGAGAAGCCTCGGCCGGCGTCTTGCCACTGCCAAAGACAGATGAATCCGATCCGTGGTGGCCGTATTTGCTGTCAACCTCGTCCGGTGCGCCGCGGGTCGTTGGGCGTTTGCCGTTCGGTGCGCTCGGCAACGCCCGCGGCGCCACCGATGCGCTGGCGATCGGGTTTGGCGGACAGCAGGAAAGCGGTGTCGATCGCACTTTGCTGGCTGCGGAATGTTCCGGGGCGATCAGCCAGGCGCGGATCTCGAAGCTGCTGACGACCGCGGGCCTCACCTGCACCTTTTTTGCGAGCCGTGACCGCGGCAAGGTGCTTCATCTGATTGAGATAGAGGGGTTTGTGCCGATTTCCGACGGACGCCTCAATGCGTTTCGCCCGGAGCTTGGCGCCGCGCTCGAGCGGCTGCTCCCGCTCGGCGGCTACGCGATGCCGCTATCGCCACTGGCTCTGGCCGCGAAAGGCTGACCGATGAGGCGTGAAACGGGACTGGTCCCCCGCCCGGGCATTCTCGACATCAGCCCCTACGTCGGGGGCGAAGCCAAGTTGGCTGGCGTCGAGCGCCCGATCCGGCTCGCCTCCAACGAGAGCGCGCTCGGGCCGAGCGGCAAGGCGATGGCCGCCTATCGCGCTCTCGCCGGCGAGATCCATCGCTACCCCGATGGCAATGCCCAAGAGCTGCGCGAAGCGCTTGGGCAATATCACCGGGTCGATCCGGCGCAGATCGTTTGCGGCGCAGGTTCCGACGAGCTGATCGCATTACTGCTGCGCTGCTATGCCGGTCCGGGCGACGAGGTGCTCTACAGCCGCCACGGCTTCCTAATGTACCCCATCAACACGATGGCGGCGGGCGCCACACCCGTGGCCGCTCCCGAGCGGGAGCTGAAGACCGATGTCGACGCTTTGCTGGCCGGCGTGACCGAACGCACCCGGATTGTCATTATCGCCAACCCGAACAACCCGACCGGCACCTACCTCGGGGCGCAGGAGATCGCCCGGCTTCATGCCGGGCTGCCGCCCTCGGTGTTGCTCGCGATCGACGCCGCGTATGCCGAGTTCGTCAACCGCAACGATTACGAGCCCGGCATCGCGCTGGTAAATCGCACGGAAAACGTCGTGATGACGCGGACGTTTTCTAAAATCTATGCTCTCGGCGGGCTGCGGCTCGGATGGGCATATTGTGCGCCGGCGATAGCCGATGTCCTCAACCGGGTGCGAAGCCCCTTCAACGTGAGCGCAGCGGTGCAGGCCGCCGGTATCGCTGCAGTCGAGGACTTTGAGGCGTTCAACCGCGCCCGCGCCCATAACGATCGTTGGCTGCCGTGGTTTTCCGAGCGGCTCGCGGCGCTCGGCCTGCCGCTCACGCCGAGCGTCGCCAATTTCGTGCTCGCCCGGTTTCCCGACGATCCGCTCAAGAACGCCAATTCGGCGTTCGCGTTCTTGCAGTCGCGCGGCATCCTGACCCGCAAGATGGGCGCATATGGCCTGCCGGAACATTTGAGGATCACGATCGGCACCGGACCCGAGATGGAAACGGTTGCCGCTGTCCTCGCCCAATTCATGGCCGCACGATGACCGAAAAAATGTTCGGCCGGGTGGCGCTGATCGGGATTGGGTTGATCGGGTCCTCGCTCGCCCGGGCTCTGCGCCGCGACAGTCCCGAGACCGAAATCATTGCTTGCGCCCGGCGGGCCGAGACGCTGGCCGCAGTGCGGCGGTTGGAGATCGCCGACGAAACGACGCACGACCCGGCGCAGGCTGCCGCGGGCGCCGATCTCGTGGTGATCGCGACGCCGCTCTCCGCCTATGCGCAAATCGGCGCGAGGATCGCGCCGGTACTGAAGAACAATGCAGTCCTGACCGATGTCGGCTCGGTCAAGCAGGCCGTGATCCGCGACCTGCAGCCCCATGTCCCGAAGGGCGTCCACTTCGTTCCCGCCCACCCCGTTGCCGGCACCGAGCATTCCGGACCTGAATCCGGGTTCGCCGAGCTGTTTCGCGATCGCTGGTGCATCTTGACCCCGCCGCCAAACACCGCGCCCGAGCCGGTGGCTGCGGTCGGCGAAATGTGGCAAGGCTTCGGCATGCATGTCGTCACGATGAGCGCCGACCATCACGACAAGGTGCTGGCGATGACGTCGCATCTGCCGCATCTGATCGCCTACACAATCGTGGGCACCGCGACCAATCTCGAGGAAAGCCTCAAATCAGAGGTCATTGAATTCTCGGCCAGCGGGTTCCGCGACTTCACCCGCATCGCCGCCTCCGACCCGGTGATGTGGCGCGACATCTTTCTCAACAATCGCGAAGCGGTGCTCGAAATCGTGCAGCGCTTCACCGAAGACTTGACGGCGCTGCAGCGGGCCATCCGTTGGGGCGAAGGAGACAAGCTGCAGGAGCTCTTCACCCGCACCCGAGCGATCCGCCGCTCGATCATCGAGGCGAAGCAGGCCTGAGAGGGCTTGCCCCAGCTACTCCCAGGTGAGCCGCGGTGCTTTGCCGAGCTTCGCCGGTCCGAGGAACATCTGTCCGTTTTGGATCGTGAATGCGGTCCTGATCTCGGGTTTGCCGTCCGGTCCGGCCTTGGCGAGGAACGTCAGCGCGATGCGCGCGAGCCCGGCATCGGTGGCTCGCATTTGCCCGTTCTGTACGAGTGCCGTCAGAATCTGGTCGTATCCTTGGATCGCTCCGGAGAAGCCGCCAGTCGGCTGGAGTTCCTGGTCGAGGGCGATCGTCCCGGTCGCCGTCGCACTGAGCCCACCCCATTTCAGGCGCAGATTGTCGAGTTCGATCGTACCACCGGCATCGCGCCAGGCAGCTAGCGCATCGGCCAGCTTGCCGCCCGGGATGGCGCCCTTTACGGTTGCGCCAAAATCGAGCTCATCGATTGTGTCCCCCAACGGCCCGGCCGCGCGCGGCAAGTTTATCTGACTCGCATCGACCGCGAGACCAAGTATCGGCTCAATATGGCCGCGCGGTGGCCTCGGAGGGACGTTGACCGTCGCGCGGGCCGAACTGACCCGTATTCGGGCACCAGCCTCGACGGTGACGTCCTTAAAATCGAGCCATAGTTTCCAGCCGCCGTCGGATCCGATCGAGGTGAGCCCGTCGGCGGTCCGCGCCGTGAGTTTGGCCGGGGAGCGTCGCCCGGCGGCGGCGAGGTCGGCCGCGAACCCCGCGGGCGCTGCAAGCCGCCAATCGGCTAAATCCCAAAGGCGGGCGGTGCCGGAGAGCACGGGAATGTGAACCTCCGGAGAAGGCGTGACCGTCCCGTCGCGCAGCACTGCGGAACCGAGGTCCACCCGAAACATGACCGGGTAACCGCTGACGCGGATCTTTTGCCAGGAGGCATCGATCTTGTCGGCGCGTTGCGATAGCGCCCAGTCAACGATACCGGCCTCGACCTGGCGGGCGACCAGGAACCAATACGCAGTATAGGCGCCCCCGACAAAAAGCAGCGCGGCAAGGCCTACTAGGGCGAAACGCCTCAAGCGGAGCATACGTGTTTATAGCCCGTTCGTCCCTTTATCGGCTAGGTGAACAACAAGCCGTTGGGATTGGCGGACTGCTCTTTGAACATAGATTTGTCGAAAGCTGGCAAGGGTATGGGATCTTTTTTGGTTTCATCTGTTTGCCGTCAAGATAGTTGGTTAACTCCTTCCAAGGAAACGCAATGAAACGGATTTTGCCGCCTACGGTTTTGGCTCTCGCGCTGATGGCAGGCGTAATGTCTCCGGGGGCAAATGCGGCTGGTTGCCTGAAGGGTGCGGCCGTTGGTGGGGTGGCGGGCCACTTCGCGGGTCACCACGGCGTTTTGGGGGCTGGTGCGGGCTGTGTGATCGGTCATCACGAAGCTAGCAAGCATGCACATCAGCAAGCGACGCAGAACCAGGGATCAGGCACCAGCGCAACCAACGGCAGTAGCCAAAACGCCGGCCGTTAGCGGCTAAAGGCGGGCGTGCTGAGGCGTTTGATCCCACACACGACCCAACTCCCCCCCGATTCCGAACTCTTGGGCGGCGGACCGTTTTCCCTACGGAACCAAGCCGCAGGTCCGCCGTGCCATACCCTTCTCCCCGCTCATCTGCGATCGGCGACGAGCCGGTGACTCGACAATGGCCCTCGGGGCTTGAAACTCTGGCCGAATCCGAGCTGCCGGATTTTCTTCGACGACAGCGGTGGTATCCCGCGAAAGATGCGGGAACGCCTCGTGTTGAGCTCTCGGCGCTGCTCCCATTCCCAGCCTCCGGCGTGCCGGCGGCGGTTGCGGTCTGGGAGGTAAAGCCGCCGGGGCAGTCGCCGCTGCACCTCTTCGTGCCATTGGCGCTTGTTCCATCGGAGAAGGCAGACCCGGCGCAGGTAATCGCAGCGCAGCCAGTGGACACCAGCCATAGCGGTGAGGAAATGCGGCTGGTAGAGGCGTTCTCGGTGGACGCATTCGTCCGCGCCTGGGTCGATTTGCTGCTGCGGGGCGGCAGCGCAGCCTCTGGCCCAGTGCGGCTGCGAACGGAGCGAATGGGCCACTTGGCGCGAGCCGGGCTGGAAGCCGCAGGCGGTTGGGTCATCCGCCGGGGCAGCGCCGAGCAGTCGAACACTTCGATCCGTATCGGCGACGGCGCGATCCTGAAGGTGATCCGAAAGCTGGAGAGTGGCGTCCACCCCGAGCTAGAAGTGAGCCGGTTCCTGACGGAGATGGCCGGTTTCGCGGCGACCCCCTCCCTCCTCGGCTGGGCCGAACTGGACACTGCGGCGTCGGGGCTCGGGGCGGTGACCCTCTCGATACTGCAAGCCTTCGTCCCCAACGAGGGTGACGGCTGGTCCTGGGTGCTCGAGCGGCTTACACACGGTGCCGAGGCTGGCGAGGCCGGTACCGAAGCCTTTGATGAAGCGACGAGCTGGCTCAGGCGACTGGGCCGGCGTACCGCGGAAATGCACGTTGCGTTTGAAACCGACACGGACGACCCGGCATTCCGGCCCGAGCCGGTCGACGCTAATGACATCCAGTCCTGGGTTTCGTCGGCGCAAGCAACAGCCCGCCGCGCGCTCGACGGTCTTGCCGACGTGGCAACATCCGAGCCGCAGGCCCGAGGTCTCGCCGAGGCGCTTCTCGCTCGCCGCGACGGAGTGGTTGAGCGGCTGCGGGCGATGCTCGGCGAAGCCACGGCGTTCGCGAAGACACGTCATCACGGGGATTATCATCTCGGCCAAGTATTGGCGACGGGACGGGACGCCGTAATAATCGACTTCGAGGGTGAGCCGCTGCGTCCGCTGGCGGAGCGCCGCGCAAAGCACGCCGCTCTGCGGGATGTCTCCGGCATGCTCCGTTCGTTCGCCTACGCCGCCGCAGCGGCGAGCCGCGCATTGCCGCACGGTCTGCCCCAGCCGGAACGGAATGCCGTTGAGGGGCGGCTTGGAGCCTGGGAGGCAGAGGCCTCGCAGGCCTTCCTGGAGGCGTATTTCGAGGCTGCCCGTGGCGGCAGCTTCTGTCCGGCGGACCGCGCCGATGCCGATCGGGTCGTGCGGTTCTTTATGCTCGAAAAAGCTCTCTACGAAATCGCGTACGAGCTCGCCAATCGGCCGGACTGGGTCGCCATCCCGCTGCGCGGCGTCCTGGCGCTGCTCGACAAGGAGACCGCGCCCGCCGCGAGGCGCACGCATCACATGCCGTTCGGCGCCGAACTGCTGGTCGACGGCAAGGTGCGCTTCCGCCTTTGGGCGCCGCCGCACCGGCAGGCTCAGATCGAGCTCGACGGCGAGACGGTCGCTATGCAACCGGCCGGCGGGGGCTGGCACGAACTGGTCACCGATCGCGCCCGGGCCGGTACGCGATATCGCTTCGTTCTGCCGAATGGGCTGCGCGTTCCGGATCCGGCCTCGCGCTATCAGCCGGAAGATGTGCATGGGCCGAGCGAGGTGGTTGATCCGGCGGCCTACGCTTGGCGCGACGCCGATTGGAGCGGCCGACCCTGGCACGAGGCAGTAGTCTACGAGCTGCACATCGGCGCTTTTACGCCGGAGGGCACGTTCCGTGCCGCGATCGGCAAGCTGGACCATCTGGTTGCACTTGGCGTCACCGCGATCGAGATCATGCCGATCGGTGATTTCCCCGGCCGCCGGAACTGGGGCTACGACGGCGTGCTGCCGTACGCCCCAGACTCTTCCTATGGCCGGCCCGAGGACCTGAAGGCGCTGGTCGAAGCCGCCCACAACCGCCGGCTGATGGTGCTGCTCGACGTGGTCTATAACCACTTCGGGCCGGAGGGCGCCTACATCCACCCGATCGCACCGCAGACCTTTACCGACCGCCACAAGACGCCGTGGGGCGCAGCGATCAATTTCGAGGGGCCGGACAGCGGCCCAGTGCGCGAGTTCGTCATTCACAACGCCCTCTATTGGATCGAGGAGTTCAACCTCGACGGCCTGCGGCTGGACGCGGTGCATGCCATCCTCGACGACAGCCCGAAGCATCTGCTCGAGGAGCTTGCCGAGCGGGTGCGCGCGGCGGCGCCCAACCGGCATATTCACCTCATTCTGGAGAACGAAGAGAACCAGGCGGATCGCCTGATGCGCGGCGAGAACGGCGAGCCGCGCTGGTACACAGCGCAATGGAACGACGATGTCCACCACGTCCTGCATGTGGCGGCGAGCGGCGAAACAAAGGGCTACTACGCCGACTACAAAGGCGATACCGAGAAGCTGGGCCGCGCTCTGGCGGAGGGCTTTGCGTTCCAGGGCGAGCCGATGCCCTATCGCGGGCGTCCGCGAGGCTCGCCGAGCGCCGACCTGCCGCCGATTGCTTTTGTCGCCTTCATCCAGAACCACGACCAGGTCGGCAACCGGGGTTTCGGCGATCGGATCACGGATTTCGCGCCGGCCGAAGCAGTGCGCGCGATCACGGCGGTCTATCTGCTGCTGCCGCAGATCCCGATGCTGTTCATGGGCGAGGAATGGGGCGCGGCGCAGCCTTTTCCTTTCTTCTGCGATTTCGGGCCGGAGCTGGCCGATGCAGTGCGCAACGGTCGGCGCGAGGAGTTTGCACGTTACCCGGAATTTCAGGAACCGGCGATGCGCCAGCGCATCCCCGACCCGACGGCCGAGGAGACCTTCGCCTCCGCCAAGCTCGACTGGGAGGACATCGAGCGGGTCCGGCATTCCGGATGGCTGGATTGGTATCGCCGGGTGCTGACCATACGGCATGCCGAGATCGTGCCGCGCCTGACCACGATCCGGGCAGGCGGGGCATACGAGGTGCTCGGCGACGGCGCGGTCCTCGTGCGCTGGCCGCTCGGCGGAGGGGAGACGCTGGTATTGGCCGCGAATTTGGCAGCCACGCCGACAGCGGGGTTTCCGGTCGGACCCGGCCGTGTGCTCTGGCAGGAGGGCGAGGTCCGCGAAGACGGCACTTTTGGTGCTTGGACGGTCTGCTGGTCTGTCGAGGAGGCTCTGCGGCACCAGCCTGCCAGCTCTGCCCTGGACGAGCTAGCGCAACGCATGGGGATCGAGTCCCAGTTCCGGAACGCCATGGGCGATATCGTAGAGACCAGTAGCGAGACAAAACGCGGTCTGTTGGCTGCAATGGGTGTGGACGCGACCGACGAGGCGCAGGCGCGGCGCGCACTCGATGACTTGGACCGGGCCGAGTTGCTGCGCCCGTTGCCTATCGTGCAGGTGTCGCGGGCCATTTCCGCATCTCGCGCCGTAGAGCTGGTCCTCCCCGCCGGCACCAGCGAGATCACCTGGCGTCTAACGCTCGAGGATGGTTCCGAACGAACCGGGCGCGCAGCATTCGGTGATCTCGAACTGATCGATGCCCGCAGCTTCGATGGAGCGCCGCTGGAGCGCCGCCGGTTGCCGCTCGAAAGCGACCTGCCTTGGGGCTATCACCGCCTGGGGATCGAGCCGGGCGATGCGTCGATGATGCTCGTGGTGACACCCGGCAAATGCTGGCTGCCGTCGGCCCTCACCGAGGGACGGCGGCTGTGGGGCATTGCCGCGCAGCTCTACCTGCTGCGCTCGGATAGCGACTGGGGCATCGGCGATTTCGGTGACCTGCGCAGGCTGGTCGAACTGGCGGCCGATCGTGGGGCCGATGTGATTGGTCTCAACCCGCTGCATGCAATGTTTCCCGACAATCCCGAACACGCCAGTCCCTACTCGCCGGCGAGCCGTCTACTGCTCAACATTCTTAATATCGACGTGACCGCGGTCCCCGAGTTGCTGGACTGCCCGGAGACGCGGGACCTGATCGCCTCCGAGGCCTTCGGGCAGGACGTGCAAGCTTGCCGTTCCAAGCACCTTGTAGATTACGCCGGGGTCGCGGCGGTCAAACTCTCGGTTCTGGAAAGGCTGTTCGACGCCTGCCGGGGTTCGGCCCATCCTGCGCGCTGGCGCGCCTTCGAGGCGTTCCGGCGCGAGCGCGGCGACGTGCTGGAGCGCAACTGCCTGTTTCTGGCCTTGCGCGAGCACTTCGCGCACGAAGATCCGTCCCATGCCGACTGGCATGCCTGGCCAGAGGAATACCGCGACCCAGCCTCGCCCGCCGTCAGACGCTTCGCCAAGGAAAACCGGCGTCGCTTGGATTTCATCGCATGGCGGCAGTGGCTTGCTGACGAGCAGCTGGGCGCTGCGGCAACAACGGCTAAGGAGCGGGGTATGGCAGTTGGTCTCTATCGCGACCTGGCAGTAGGCGCCGACCGAGCCGGCGCCGAGACCTGGGCCGACGCGGCTGCAGTCGTGTCGGGAGCTCAGGTCGGCGCACCGCCAGACATCTACAATCCGGCCGGACAGAATTGGGGGCTGCCGCCTTTTCATCCGCGGGCACTTTGGGAAGAAGGATACCGCAGCTTCATCGAGCTCGTGCGCGCGAATATGCGCCACGCGGGCGGGTTGCGGATCGATCACGTGATGGGGTTGCAGCACCTCTATTGGGTGCCGCAGGGGAAAAAACCGTCCGCCGGCGCTTATGTCCGGTATCCGATCGAGGACCTGATCGGCATTCTCGCGCTCGAGAGCCACCGTCACGGCTGCCTCGTTGTCGGCGAGGACCTCGGCACCGTGCCCGAGGGTTTCCGCGAGCGCATGGCTGCGGCGAACATCCTTTCCTACCGCGTGCTGTTCTTCGAGCAGGAGCCCGAGACCGGCGCTTTCCTGCCACCGAGCGCCTACCCAAACCTGGCCCTCGCCGTCGTCGGTAGCCACGACCTGCCGACCTTGCGCGGTTGGTGGGAAGAGCGCGACCTCGATCTGAAGGAAGAGCTCGGTCTTTTTCCGGAGCCGGGTGAGGCCTCACTCCAGCGTCAGATGCGAGAACGCGACCGGATAAAGCTTCTAGAGGCGCTCCGCCGTGAGAAGCTGGTGCCCGACAATGAAGAGCCGGACATCCCGACCTTGGCCCGCGCAGCGCACGCATTCCTCGCTCGCACGCCGTCTGTTCTGGCAATGGCGCAAATCGACGATCTCACCGATGAGGCCGATCCGGTGAACGTTCCCACTACCTCGGATGAGCACCCGAATTGGCGACGCCGCCTATCGATGACCTTGGAGGAACTGGGTGTCCGGCCACGTTTCATTGATATCGCCGAAATCTTCCGGGCCGAGCGCGGTGCACGAGCCTCCGCCGAAACGACGGAACATGTCTGAGACCGGTGCAACACCGATCCCTCTGGCGACATATCGCCTGCAATTTCACAAGGGGTTCGGTTTCCGGGATGCCGCAGCGCTCGCTCCCTATCTGGCGCGCCTCGGCATCAGCCACGTCTATGCCTCGCCTTACCTGAAGGCGCGGCCGGGCAGCACCCACGGGTATGATATCGTAGACCATGGCCAGCTCAACCCGGAGCTCGGCGACGAGTCGGCGTTCCGCGACATGGTGACAGCGTTTCGCGACAGCGGTCTCGGTCAGGTGCTCGATTTTGTGCCCAACCACATGGGCGTCGGCGGCGCCGATAATCCATGGTGGCTCGACATCCTGGAATGGGGCCCAGCCTCCGAATACGCCGGCTGGTTCGACATCGATTGGGACCCGGACAGACGCTATCTGCGTGACAAGCTGCTGGTGCCGTTCCTTGGCGACCAGTATGGGGCAGTTCTGGAATCAGGCCAGCTCGTGCTCCGCTTCGAACCGGAGACCGGCGGCTTCGCCGTATGGGCCTACGATACGCACAAGCTGCCGATTTGCCCCCTGCACTACCATCGCGTGCTCGGCGACGAGCACCCGGAGCTCGAACGGCTGGGCGACGCCTTTTCCGGCCTGCCGGACTGGCGCCCGCGCATTGCTCAGCGTGCCAAGGACCTGCAGTCCGAACTCGGCGCATTAGCACGAGAGCACGATGATGTGCGGCAAGCGGTGCAGGCCGCGGTCGAGCGCATCAACGGCGAGCCGGAACGCCTAGAGACCTGGCGTGAGCTGGCCGCACTGATCGAGGATCAGCACTGGCACGCCGCGCATTTTCGCGTTGCTGCCGACGACATCAATTACCGGCGCTTCTTCAACATCAACGAACTCGCCGGCTTACGCATGGAATTGCCGGAGCTGTTCGACCACGCGCACCGCCTCGCGTTCGAGCTATTGCGCGACGGAGTGTTGCATGGACTGCGGATCGACCATATCGACGGGCTGCTCGACCCGAAGGGTTATCTCCTGCGTCTGCGCGAACATGCGCCGAGCCCGTTCTACCTTGTCGTAGAGAAGATCCTCGCTCGGCACGAGGCGCTGCGCGAGGATTGGCCAGTCGAGGGCACGACGGGTTACGAATTCGCCAATCTGGTGCTCGGCTTGCTGGTCGATCCGTCCGGCGAGAACGGCTTTACCCAAACCTACATCGATTTTACCGGCGAGCACCGCGCTTTCGACGAAATTGTGCGCGACTGCAAGATCCGCATCATGCTCAACGAAATGGCGGGCGAGCTCAATGTCCTCGCCCGCGATGCGGGGCGGGTCGCGCGGCAGAACCCGCGAACCGCTGACTTCACGCGCAATATCCTGCAGCGGGGGCTAAAGGAGATCGTCGCCTGCTTTCCGGTATACCGCACTTACGTCGACGGCGCTGCCAAGCCGTCGGAAGGGGACCGGCGCGACATCGACTGGGCAATAGCCCACGCGCGGCGCAACGAGGCGGATCTCGATCCCAGCGTCTTCGATTTTCTGCACCGGCTTCTGACAACCGACCTGGTGGCCCAGCCTCGCAGCGGCTTCAGCCGGCAATCGGTGGTCCGCCTCGCAATGCGCGTGCAGCAATATAGTGGCCCCGTAATGGCGAAGGGGCTCGAGGACACGGCCTTCTATCGGTACAACCGTTTCGTCGCACTGAACGAGGTGGGTGGCCAGCCCGACCATTTTGGAGTGACGCTGGCCGCGTTTCACAGGGCCAATGCGCAGCGCGCGGAGCGCTGGCCGCACGCCATGCTGGGGACCTCCACTCATGACACCAAGCGTGGCGAAGACGTCCGCGCGCGCCTTGCCGTGCTCTCCGAGATGCCGGAGGAATGGGCTCGTCAGGTTCAGGCCTGGAGCCGCATCCTGCGCGCCCGCCGCGGGGACGTCGAGGGCACGGCGCCACCAGACCGCAATGACGAATACCTCTTCTACCAGCTTCTGCTCGGTGCCTGGCCGGCTGATCTGACCGGCATCGAGGACCTCGACCCAGGGAAACTGCGCTCCTTCGCCGAGCGGGTGGAAGGGGCGATGGTCAAGTCCATGCGTGAGGCTAAGCTGCGTTCCACCTGGGTGTCGCCGAATACGGCTTATGAAGAGGCGATGCTGGGCTTCGTGCGGGACGCGCTCGACGTGTCGAGGCCCAATGCGTTCCTCAGCGCGTTCTTGCCGTTCCAGGAACGGATTGCGCGGCTTGGTATCCGCAACAGCCTGGTGCAGACCGTCTTGAAGCTCACCTTGCCGGGTATGCCGGACATCTACCAGGGGGCGGAGCTCTGGGATCTGAGCCTGGTCGATCCCGATAACCGGCGCCCGGTCGATTATGGAAAGCGCATCGAACTGCTCGAACAGATCGCGGCGTTATCGGAGCAAAACGGCTGGACTGCGAGATTCGAAATGCTCGAAGATTGGCGCGATGGCGGTATCAAACTGGCCATCATCGCGACCCTGCTGGCATACCGTCGCGATCATCCGAAGCTGTTTGCACAAGCGGGATATGAGCCGCTTATTGCTACCGGCTCCGGAGCCGACCAGATCTGCGCCTTTGCCCGCTGCCATGAAGAGGACGCGGTGGTCGTTGCGGCGGCGCGCTTTCCGTTGCGCTGCGAGGCCGAACCGGATTGGACCGGAACCGAGATCCCTTGGCCGCAGTCGGTGAACAGCGAGACGCATTGGCGCGATCTTTTCAGCGGACGCGTCGTAGAGCGCTGCGGCGAGAGCGTCGGTGTGGAGGCGGCACTGGGAGGTATGCCAATAGCAGTCCTCGTACCGGACAAAAACATGCAGCAGCGCGGATCAAAAAATCGTTCGACGGGGCATCCGGTGCTCAGAGAGTTCCCGCTGGAGCAGCTGAAGCAGGTCCTCGCCGATCATCGTGCCTGGCTGGACTCCGATGGGCAAAGCGGCGAGAAAGCCAACCTTTCGCATGCCCAGCTGCAGGGTGTTTCACTGTGGAGCGCCGACCTTCGGGAGGCAGATCTAAGTTATGCCAATTTGCAAGGCGTAGATATGGATCACGCTCGCTTGCGTGGCGCCAATCTGCGGCATGCAAAAATGGAAGCGGCCTCGCTGTGGCAAGCCAACTTGCGCGATGCAGATCTGAGCTACGCCGTCCTCCAAAGAGCCAAGCTGGACCACGCCGATCTTTCGAGTGCCAATCTGAACAACGCCGATCTCACCGGAGCGTCGTTATGGGGAGCACAGTTGACGGGAGCTCGGCTTGAACATTCAGTTGGGATTACCGACGACCAGCTGAAGAACGCGCATCGCCCGTAAGCTCCGGTGACTAGCATAATTGGTATTCCTTGATCGTGTTCGACCGGTGCCAAGGATAGGCGCTGCAGGCATGGAAGCCCCTCCACTGGAGAGACGACTGGTCGCAATCCTGGCAGCCGATGTCGAGGGCTACAGCCGGCTGATGCACGGCGATGAAGAAGCTACCCTCGCGGTATTGTCCGCGCACCGCGCCGTAGTCGACCAGCTCATTGCGCGGTACAAAGGTCGGATCGCGAACACAGCCGGGGACAGCGTGCTCGCCGAGTTCGCCAGTGTGCTCGAAGCGGTACACTGTGCGGTCGAGATCCAAGAGAGGCTTGCGTGCCTAAATGAGGCGGAACCCGAAACGCGACAAATGCGGTTTCGGATTGGCATCAACCTCGGGGACGTCATGGTCAAGGACGGCGACATTTTCGGCGATGGCGTGAATGTTGCCGCCCGGCTGGAGGGCCTGGTCAAGGGCGGCGAGATCTGCATATCGCGAGGGGTGCACGACCACCTCCGTCACCGTCGTGGAATGGTCTTCGAGGACCTCGGCGAACAGCTCGTCAAGAACATCAACCATCCGATACGCGCCTTTCGGCTGCGCATTGCCGCAGATCCGTCCGGTGAGGAGCCCCCGAGCGTCGAGGGAATCACAGAACTGACGGAAGTGCCGATGGCTCCGGCAGCGAATTCCGAATTGTCGGCCGATACCGAGGCTGCCCTCGAGCTCGCCTTTTGGGAAACCGTAAAGGACGGCACCCCTGCAGAGCTCGAAATCGTACCTTGAACGATACGCGGAGGGTACCTTCGCATCCATTGCGCAGACACAACTCGATGCAGCTCTGCAATCGTCGGAAAGCCCCACGGAGCATGCGGCGGAAACCCCCGAGTTATCCGCCGATACTGAGGCCTCGCTGGAGCTGGCGTTTTGGGAGAGCGTAAAGGACGGTACACCGGCCGAGCTCGAATCTTACCTCGAACGATACCCGGAGGGCACTTTCGCCTCGCTGGCCAGAACGCGGCTCGAGTCAGCGGAGTCCCCATCCGGAGATTCTCCAAATTCGGCATCTGCCGCCGTACCGGACCCTCTCGATCTCGCCTTCTGGGATTCCGTGAAGGACAGTCATCGGCGTGAGGAACTGCAGGCTTATCTGGAGCAACACCCAGACGGCCATTTCGCCGGTCTGGCCCGGGCGCGTCTGTCATCGCCGGAGATCCTATAGCGGCATTCACCGAACTCCCGACTAGCCTTCAATCTCTCGTTCAGCGCCGGACACACCCTAGTGCTCAGAACCATTCAGATAATTCAGCAGATCCCCTTCCTCGCTTTCCCGGCGAAAGCCGGGATCCACTTCTGCTGTGGGCACCGGCTTTCGCCGGTGAAGCGGCATTGAGCGAGGTGCCTAATCGCCGGGTGAATCGTGTGAATGACTCTGAACACTAGCTGGTGCCGGCGATTACCCGGCTCCACAGCGGCCGTATCTCGCGAATGGGATCGTGCGCAACCCGGCAGTCGGGATCGAGGTTCATGGTCGCCCGCTGCTGGTTTGTGTAACGTGGCCAGGAGGGGATCGCCGGATTGTCCGGTGTTCCGTTCCGCGCGAAAGCGGCCCAAGTCGCTGAGATTCTCGCCGCCAGCTCGCGGGCGCCCAGCGAACCAGCAGTAGATCCTGCCACCTCGACATTGTCGAATACAAAAGGCAGATCCATTGCGTGGTGGGCCTTCAGCCGGCCGCCGTGTGCCGGGCTCTGCCAGTCGAGCGAATACATGTAAACCGGAGACCGCTGCCGCGCCGCGTAGCGCTCGGCCAGGATGACGGTGCGAATCCAGAAGTTTGAGCCGGTGAGCAGCGCAATCAGCCGATCGCCGGGGGTCGACTGCGGCATGATGCGGCTATAAGCGGCGAGCAAGTCGTCGGTAGCGGCGCCGGCTACGGCCGCGACGCGCTCGCGCAACGCGCCCTCGCTGAGGCTGCCATTCCATACCGCATCGTCATTGGCCAGGAAAAAAGCGCTCTCCTCTCGCGTCCCGCCAATCATCAGCGGGACGTTGTCGGCGATCTCCGGCGCGCCGGGCTCGCCCGGATGTTGCGGCAGATCACTGCCATCGACCACCGGGCCGAAATCATAACGGTCGAGGAGCGGCCAGTGGGTGCGCCCGACAGCGCGTGAGGCCGGCGCCATAGCCGCCAGGAGCCGTTCGGCCGGCAGAGTTTGCAGCCGCTCGCATTCGTCGCGGCCGAGATCGAATTCCTTCAATACCGCTGCCGCAAGGGCATTCGCCCGCTCACGCGTCGACACGCGGATCGCGGCGCCGCTTTGGATGATCGCCCGATGAAACAGCCCGCGCGCCGCCGGCATCGCGAGCAGAACGCTGACCTTGCCGCCGCCACCCAACTCGCCGAAGATTGTGACGTTGCCTGGATCCCCGTCGAAACCTGCGATGTTGCCACGCACCCAGCGCAGCGCGGCGACGAGGTCGAGGACGCCGGCATTCCCGGAATGCGCCCAAGCCGGGCCGCCGATGTCCTCCAAATGCAGGAAGCCGAAAATGTTGAGGCGGTGGTTGACGCTGATGACGACGACATCGCCGCGCCGCGCCAGATTGGCGCCGTCGGTGACCGCGCGGTTGCCCGAGCCATAAGCAAAGGCGCCCCCATGCAGCCACACCATCACGGGGCGCTTGGCGCCATCGCTGAGGCCGGGTGTCCAGACGTTCAAGGTCAGGCAATCCTCGGATTCCGGCGTCGTGTCTGCCGGGCCGAGAAGCGTTTCGAGTTCCGGGCGGCGCTTTGGCCGGTTCGGCGATTGTAGTGCATGGCCCGCATAGGTGCGCACGTCCCGCACCCCGACCCAGGGCTGCGGCGGTTGCGGCGGCTTGAAGCGGTTAGGTCCCGCAGCCGATCCTCCGTAAGGGATCCCCTTGAAGGCATAGACCCCGGCGGCATGAGCGCCGCGCAGCTTGCCGGACGCGATCTCGACAACCGGCGACAGCCCGGCCTTTGTGCACGCGATGTCGTTTGCCATTCTCGTCTCTCCCCTTCTCAGCGATCCACGCACATTCTCGATCGGGACGGTTTCGCAAAAGCCGCGCCCAACTGGCTATAATGCATCGAGATGGGATCGCGGAAACTGTTACGTGGTGGCCATGGTGTTGCTCTCCGGCTGGCTTGCCTATTCGATCCGGCTCGCCGCGGCGCTGGGGCTGGCTTTGCTGGCGATGCAAGCGCCGGCGGTCACGCGCGAGTACCAGGCCGCGCTGCTCCAGCTCGTGCGCAGCTCCGGCGAGGAAATCGCGCAGCGCAAAGCCTCGGCCGAGCGGTTCTATGGCATTGCCTCAGGCGAGGATGAGGGGCGCTTTCTATCGCAGCTGCGCGCCGTCGAGCCGTCGAATGCCGAAACCCTCGCCGCCGCGCTCGATCGCGAGCGCAGCCTGCGCGCGTCTTATGACCGTATCGAAGGCAGCACGGATCTGTTGCGTCCGATCACGGCCGCCAAGGATGTGCCGGTGATGAGGCAGGTCCTCGCCGTCAGATTGCCGAGACGGTTTTCGACAGCTTTGCGCCGCAGCTCGATTTGTCCTTCGCTGCCGCCGTCTACGGCCTGGTCGGATTGTTCCTGGGTTCGCTGATCGGCGAGCTGCTCGCGGCGGCACTCTTGCCTCGATATCGCCTGGCCCGCTGAGGGCAAACTCAGGGTCGTGCCAGGTCGAGCGCGTTGGTCAAATCGCCGAGCGGCGGGTTGCCGTTTGCTGCAACTGCCGCATTGCGGCGCTGCAAGCCGGGCAGCATCGGCAGGGCGAAACGCTTGGTGATCAGCGAGAGGATGGACGTGGTGTCGTACAGCGTGTGGTCAACAAACCCCTTCTTTGCGAAGGGCGACACGATCAGCGCCGGGATGCGCGATCCCGGGCCCCAGCGGTCGCCCTTCGGCGGCGCGACATGGTCCCAGAACCCGCCATTTTCGTCGTAGGTGACGATGACGACCATATGCGACCATTGCGGGCCCTTCTGCAGATGCCCGATGACATCGGCGATGTGCCGGTCGCCGTCGAGCACGTCCGTGTAGCCGGCATGCTCGTTCAAATTACCCTGCGGCTTGTAGAACGTCACCGGCGGCAGCGTGCCGCCGTCGACTGCCATGATGAATTCGCTGCCTCCCAGGCCGCCATCCTTCAGGTGCTCGGCGCGGGCCGGGGTGCCGGGAGCCAGATCGGCGAAATATTTGAACGGCTGATGGTGGTATTGGAAATTGGGTACCGGGACCGCGTTCTTGCCGTCGAGGGTCGCCTGCCAGGCGCCGGCATACCACGCCCAGCCGACGCCCTTGGCGCTCAGCAGATCGCCGATCGTCTTTTCCGTCTGTGGGGGCAGCGTGGTCGGCTTCGTCGGGTCCGCCAGCGCAGGGTTACCCTCCGGCGCGGGTTTGTTGGCGCTAGGCTGGTAGGGCGGCTGCATCGTGTTCACTGCATAAAAATCGGGTGTCAGGTTGCCGTCCCTGACGAATTTCGGGATGCCATCGATCGCCGATTTGGGTGAGTTGGCCGCGATAGTCAGCGCCGTGCCGCCGGGCTCGACGGCAGAGATCGAGTCCTTGGCCGGGCTCTGATCGGCGTTTGGATAAGTTGGCGCACAAGCGCAGATCAACGCGAAATGATTGAAGAACGAGCCGCCGAACCCTCCCATGAAGAAGTTGTCGGCCAGCACATATTGCCGCGCGACATCCCATAGCGGCAATTTGCTGCCATTATCATCATAATGGCCCATGACGAGCGCGCCCGAGTCGGCGTAGGCGACGAAGCGGTCGTTCTTGCCCCCATTGATCTGCATCTGATTCTGATAGAAGCGGTGCCACAGATCATGGGTCGTGACGCTGAGCGGCCTATTGAAGCCCTGCGGGTCGTCGATTGCGAAAGGCGCGTTCGGCAGGTGCTCGGTCTGCGCCTGCGTCACGGGCGGAACGACGCCTTTTGCCGTCAGCCCATCCCAGACCGGCGGCAGTTGCTTGAGAACCGAGCCGTCACGGTCGAGCTGCGTGTAGCCCGCCGGCGTTACTTGCGAGAGGCCGTTGGCGCCCGGGAACGACCCGTAGAGGTTGTCGAAGGACCGGTTCTCGGCGTAGATCACCACGATTGTGGCGATATCGTCGAGGCCCGCGCCCTTGACCTCGCTGGCCGGTCCGACCATCGCCGTTGCAGCCAGCGTAGCCGCCAGCAGCGCACGTTCTCTCATATGAAAAATTCCCCCTCTCCGAGCGGATTTGGCCAGAGGAGTGCCATTTTAGCGGTTGCTACCCGAGGAGGCCGGCCTCACGATAATATTTTAGCGCTCCTGGATGGATCGGCATGACTGCCTCGCTGGGCACCATGTCCTTGATCTCCAAGGTCGATAGCGCGGGGTGCAACCGCCGGAAAACGGCGAAGTTCTCAAACACCGCCTTGACCACGGCATAGGTCAGCTCATCCGGCTGATTACTCGATGAGACGAGCACGGCCCGCGTGGCGATTGTCGGGACATCGCTGGGGTTGCCGGCGTACATGCCGCCTGGGATGACCGAGGCGATGTAGTAGGAGTGCGTTGCAAGTAGGCGATCGATCGGCGGGCCAGCGACGCGCACCAGCCGCGCAGGGCAGTCCGTCGTAGCGTCCCGGGTCAGCCCATTGGGATGCCCCGCTTCAAAAATGATCGCGTCGACTTTATTGCTGCAAAGCGCCTGGTTCTGTTCGGCGGGCGCGAATTCCAGCACACGCTCAGGATCCGGTATCGCCGAGCCATAAAATCCGAGGATGACTTCGCGGGTGAAGTTATATCCGACGCCGCTCGTGCCGATGCCGACGCGCTTACCACGCAAATCCTGAAAGTCGCGTATGCCGGTATCGGCCCGAGCGACAACGGTAAATGCTTCCGGATAGAGTGCGATCAAGGTGCGCAGCTTCGGATCGGGGCCGGCGGCAGCAAAGGGGCCCTCACCATGCAAAGCGGCATAGGCGACGTCGGTCTGCGAGAGCCCAAACGTCGAGTCGCCGCTCTCGACGCGCCGGATGTTCGCCACCGAGCCGTCAGAACTCACCGCGACGCATGGCATCGCCTGATGCTCGCCCTCCAGATTATACATGCGGCAGATCGCGTTTCCGACGGGATGATAGACGCCGCCGGGGGTTCCGGTGGCGAGGGTAACCGAGGTCGGAGCGAGGGCATCGGAAACCGCCACGCAGCCTGCAACGACGCTCGCCATGATCGCCGCAGCAACGCACAGCGGTCGTCTAAACGGCATGGCCGAATATTTTCTTTGCCGCCGGGTCAGCGGACCTCACGCCTCAAGCTCATACTCTACCGTGGAGCCGTCACGCTCGAACTCGCCGCGCACCCAAAGGTTTGATTTGTCATACCAGGTGCTGCCAGCGAAATAAGGCGTGACGAGCGTGTAGCGCGTCGCGCGAACCGGGCCTCCGGCGGTCGCGACTTGCTCGTCCCCGACCTTGCGCGCGCTGACGCCGATGATCCCGCCACGCTGGGCGTCGACCACCGTCGCCTGCTCCAGCATCGCTGGGGTCCACAGGCTGTTTGATGTCAAGGTAGCGGCGGACGCGATGACGGGACCGGCCTTGCTCACCACGCGAAATCCCTGAGGAGTAGCCGCGCCCTCGACGTGTAGGGTATCGCCATGCTCCACCGTTTCGCTGTTCAGTGACATCAGCCGCCCGGCACGCCAGGTCTCTTGGGAGCGGTGACTGAACGCAAAGACGGAAAGGAAGGCTACCTTGACTGAGAGATCGATGTCGGTGGCGACCCGCGTCTCGCCCGTTGCCGACGAATATGAGACCGTGTGGGCGCCGATCTTGATACCCTTGTACCGGACCGCGAATTGCCGATCGCCGGCTGGGGTCGGCAAGACGATTCCTGTTGCGGCACGAGCGACCGGAGGAAAAGCGCAACTGACGGCCCCGGCAAATCCGCCCATCAGGAGCGCGCGTCGCGGAATAGACGTCCGCTCTTGACCAGGGCAAAATGAAAACATGGTATGGCCTCGATTTTCGATGAGACCTGAAGCTATTCCTGTAGATACGGTACCAAGGCGCGGTTTTTGATATTAGCCGACATTCCCCGCATTCCCGAATTGTAAGCGCGATAGTCCGCAATTTTGGCCGCGGTCACAACACATTTCGAACCCTGGGCGGGGCGACTTCGTGAAGGTCGATGGCGCGGCCGGTAATCCTGTCGCGTTGCTGGCGTCAGAGGCCCTGCCCAGGGTCGCGCTGCGCGCTGGGGCGAAGGGTGCGCGGCCTGAATTCAAATCGCTCGATGTTGCCGTTTTGTGAACCCTCGCGTCTTTCACGGACGATCGTTCTCCTCGTCTGCGGCGTCCTCGCCTGCGGAGCGGGCGGCGTGGGAGAGCCCGCAGCCCCGTCCCGCGCTCAGGTTTATGGCCGGGTCGAGGCGCTGACCGCAATCGGCCGCAGGATGCTCCTCGATCCTTCACTCTCGGCCTTGGGCAACATGTCCTGCGCGTCGTGCCACAGCCCGCTCGACGCGTTCGGCCCGCCAAATTCGCTGTCGGTGCAACTGGGCGGGAAGGACCTCCAGCAGTCCGGAATACGAGCCGTACCGTCGCTCAAATACCTGCAGGTGACGCCACAATTCACCGAGCATTTTTTCGACTCCGACGACGCGGCCGACGACAGCGTCGACAACGGTCCGACCGGCGGGCTCACCTGGGACGGCAGGGTCGACCGGGGCCGCGACCAGGCGCGTATTCCGCTGCTGTCGCCTTTTGAAATGGCCAATCGAGACCCGGCGGAATTCGTCGCGCGGCTGCGCCGTACCGCCTACGCCGACGAGTTCCGCGCGATTTTTGGCGACACAGTGCTCGCCGAGCCGGACAAAGCGTTCGACGCGGCCCTCGAAGCCTTTGAGGTGTACCAGCAAAGCCATGCCGAGTTCTACCCGTACAGCAGCAAATACGATGCCTATCTTGCCGGCAAAGCCACGCTTACCACGCAGGAGCGGCGTGGGTTGTCGTTGTTCGATGATCCCGCCAAAGGCAATTGCGCCAGATGCCATGTGAGCGCGCCCGGGAAAGACGGAACGCCGCCGCAATTCACCGATTACGGGCTCGTGGCGATCGGCGTGCCGCGCAACATGACGATTCCGGCCAATAAGGATCCGAGTTTTTTCGACCTCGGCCTGTGCGGACCGCTGCGCGGCGACCTGCGCGATCGAGCTGAATATTGCGGGCGCTTCAAGACCCCCTCGCTGCGCAACGTCGCTACGCGGCGGGTATTTTTTCACAACGGGATCTTTCACACGCTCCGCCAGGTAATGGAGTTTTATGTGCAGCGCGACACCAACCCCGAGAAATGGTATCCGCGCGATGCAAATGGGAAGGTGCGCAAATTCGACGACCTCCCCGCAGCCTACGATGCTAATATCGATATTGAGTCGCCCTTCGGCGGGCACCCCGGCGACAGGACCGCATTGTCCGATGAGGAGGTCGACGACGTCATCGCCTTCATGCGGACCCTGACCGACGGTTTTGTGCCGGAGAAGTGAGCGCTAGTCCGGGGGCGGAAAGCGATCGATCCAATGCCGGGCGATGTCCTCGCGCCGGCATATCCACACCCGAGGGTGCCCGCGGATGTACTGCGATGAAACGGATCAGCGCCTTCGCCCGGCCGGGATGTCCGGTCAGCCGCATGTGCAGCCCCACCGACATCATGCGCGGGCATTCCAAGCCCTCTTCGTAGAGGACATCGAAGCTGTCGCGCAGAAAGGCGAAGAAATCCTCGCCGGAGCCGAATACGCCGCGGCCGAATTTCGAATCGTTGGTCGTCAGCGAATACGGCACAACGAGGTGCGAGCGGTCATTCACCCGCACCCAATAAGGCAGCTCGTCGTTATAGGTATCGCTGTCGTAAAGGAACCCGCCATGCTCGACCAGCAGTCTGCGGGTATTTTCCGAGGGTGCGTAGCGGCAGTACCAGCCTACCGGGGTCTTGCCGGTGGTCCGCCGGATCAGCTCGACGGCCTCGGCGATCTGCCTGCGTTCCTCAGCCTCCGAGAGACCGGGGTGGTTGATCCAGCGATAGCCGTGGCTGCAGATGTCCCAGTCGCTCGCGGCGATCGCCGCGGCGGCGGGCGGGTTCGCCTCGAAGGCCTTGGCGCAGCCGAAAATGGTCACCGGCAATGCGAAACGGGTGAAGATTCGATGCAGCCGCCAGAAACCGACACGGGCGCCGTATTCGAACATGCTCTCGGCGCCAAGGTCGCGACCGGTCACACCCAGATCCGCGCCCAGCATCTCCGTCAGCCCGCCTTCGGAGACACCGTCCCCGGCGGGATAGGAGAGCTCCGAGCCTTCCTCGAAGTTGATAACGAAATTGATGGCGATCCGGGCGTCCCCGGGCCATTGGGCGTGCGGCGGCTCGGCGCCATAGCCGACGAAATCGCGCGTCATCTTACCTCCGTTTGCGGATCATCCTTGTTAGAGCTCGGATACCAGTCCTGCTCGCAGATCTCGTCGAGTGAGTAGGGGCATTTGTCCGAGAAAGCCTCGAGCCGCCTCTTGTTCGCCGAAATTGCGAAGCGAGAGGGTGGCATTTCGGCGCGCTTGGGCGTACAGCCTTTCCAGCGTAGCCTCGACATCGCGGCGCAAAGTGGGCGAGAGCTTATCCTCCAGTGCCGCGCGAGCGTCGGAGATCGCTGTGCATCCAATCGAAGCGCGGTTGCTCGGCTGGCGAATACGCCAGCTTTACAAGATGCTCGATGATGCGGCGGATCTGGCGGCGGACCGCGTCGCGCTCGCTCTTGCCCAAATCTTCGATCTCCTCGGCCACGTGCTCGCGATCGAACCGGTTGTCGGAGACCGGCATGGTCCGCAGCACCTCGGCCTGGTGCCGCGTCCAGGCGTAAAAATCGTCCTCGTAACGTGGTCCGTCCGGCATCGGGGTCCCTCACTTCAGCTTGATGTCATGCTGCGGCCCGCCCCAATCGTCGGCGGCCGCTGTGGCGCGCTCGACATCCTCTTCCAGCATCAGGCCAGCTTCGACCAGTTGTCGCGCCGCAGCCGTGATTGCCGCGACGTAAGCTTCGGCGTTCGGATAGCGCTCGAGGATCGAGCGCCGCGGCTCGCCGGTCATCCGCCGCTCTTCCACAGTCTCGGGCAAGGGGATGTAGCTGCCGGAGAACTCGTGCATCGCGCCGTGGCCAAAGCCGCGCGCCCGCAGGTTCCAACCGCAATAGGTGCCGAGGGGGGCCTGCACCATCGGCGCCCTGACGCCGGCCACGTCGTTGCCGTCCGCATCGACCGCCGGCACCAGCACCGTGTAGCCCTCACCCGGCACCACATCCGGCGGCTCCTTCAGAATCCCCCGCTCCGCCTCGGGGCCGAAATCCAATAGCGGCAGCGAATTGGGCTCGTGCGGGATCGCCACGCCGGGTATCGCCGGGAACTGCCGGCGCCATTCCTCAAACCGCACCAGGGTGCCGGCGGCGCACCGCGGGATGCGGCTGTCGGGCGGGGGGATGCCGTCCGTCGCCCAGCGGTCCATCGCGTCGATCATCGCGCGGAACAGCATCGAGGTGGCGACGGTATTCAGAAAATTCTGGCGGATCCCGCGTTCCGGCGGTTTCGGGATCGGGTCGGCAAAATGCTGCGAGCTGGCCCAGAAATAAACCCGCACGTTCGGCGGCTGAGGCAGATCGTTGCCGCGCGTGTCGGTATGAACGAGTGATCCGCGCCGCTGCCAATACTCGGTTGCGGTCTGAGTGTGGATGACCAAGGGGTCGGTCTCGGGCCGCTTCAGGATGGCGTCGCGCCGGCCGGTCAGGTGATCGGTCGTCTCGGCATAGGAGAACGGGAAGGTGTCTGCAGGGTTGAAGTGATCCTCGTATTGCTGGCCGCCCGACACGACGGCATTTGCAAAACGGTGGTTCAGCCATTTGCGCCCGGCCCCCGCGACATGCGGCAGAACCCCGTCGAACACCTTGCGACCGGCGGCGTCGGCGTTGAACCCGCGATAGACGAAGTCGCGGATGCAACGCCCGGTCTGCGACCGGCCCCAAGCGTACGCCTTTTCGATCCGGCCGAGACCCGCGCCATCGCCGGCTCCATATCGCAAGAAGCTCACAAAATCGCGCACGGTCGCATGGCCGAGGCCGAGCACCAACGGGTCGCGGCCGGTATAGACTAGCTCGTATATCCAGCCCGGCTCAAAGCCGCCGGGAATATGGATATGCATGTCCGACGGCATCAGGGCGTGCTCGGCGCCCTGATTGTCGAGGCCGACCCCGCCTTCGATCCGCGCGAAGTGCCAGCTCTCGGGCCGCACCGGGATCCGCTCATCGTCGGGATAGCGGCGCCGCGTCAGACGCGCTTCGCGCGCATCGAGCGATACGGCGGGATGGCTGCGCGTCGAGGCATGGCCGCTCAGCGGAAATGTCGTGAGCCCGGGGCGGTCGGCGATGTACTCGACCCGGACGGGTCCGGTGACCGGCGCGCTCGGCAGGTTGAGCACCATACGCCCGTTCCCGGGCAGCAGGTCGCCCTGCCAGGCGAGCCAGGCGACGGTGTAGCCGCGGCGCATCAAAAAGCCGTTTCCGGCGTGCGCCAAGGTCCGCGGATCATTCGAGGCTAGCGCGTCGTTGAAGAATTGCAGCATCCGTTTGTTGCCGCGGTTGCCGTAATCGAAAAAGATCCGCCGGTTCCCGCGTCCGGCATCGACCGGCTTCAGGATCGAGAAATCGCCCGTAAACTGGACGAGCCCCTCGGCATCCCTCGGCGCCTTGTCGATGTCGGTAATGCCCTGCTGCGCCGGCGCACCCGGATCCACCGCAAAATGCGCCCTCCCGACGAGGCGTTCATACGCGCCGACAGCGCCGAACTCGTGCCTACCCGCAAACGGGAACCGCTCGGCAATCGACAATTCCACCCAATTCATCACAGCCCAACCTCCTCAGCCCTTTTACCGTCGCTTTTCGCGGCAACGACGGAAATGTTCATCCCGCCGCCACCTCCAGAATAGTCAATGCCAAGGCCTGTGCGCGGGGGACCAGCGTGTCGATGCGGCACCATTCGTCATCGCGGTGGGCGTTGCCGCCGACCGGGCCGGTGCCGCACAGGGTCGGCGTGCCGAGCGCCGCGGTGAACCCGCTGTCCGCGGAGCCGCCGGTCGCCTCGGCGCCGACCTGGAAGCCGAGACCCCCCGCCGAGCGGCCATAAGCCTCGAGCAATTCGCGGCTCTTCTCGTCCTGTTCGAGCGGCAGGAAATTGCCCTCGCGCAGAATACGGCCTTCGCTGCCCGGCAATTCGCAGCAGCGGCAGATGTCGCGTACTTCGCCGAGGATCTTCTCCATGATGTTCGTGGTCGGAAAGCGAACGTCGATCGCGGCGGTGGCGGTGGCGGCGACGGTATTGACCGCGGTGCCGCCCTGCACCAGCCCGACGTTGATCGTGGTGCCGAGATCGTAATCGGTCAGCCGGTGCAGCCGCTGGATCTTGCGGGCGAGCGCCTCGATGGCGCTGACGCCTTGCGCATGCGCAGCGCCCGAATGGGCGGCGCGCCCGGTCACCTCCAATTCGATAAAGGCCGCACCCTTGCGCCGCGACACGAGATTGCCGCTCGGCCGGCCGGGCTCGGAGTTGAAGACGGCGCGCGCCTCCTTGGCCTCGGCTTCGATGACCGGGCGCGAGGAAGGCGAGGCGATCTCCTCATCGGAGGTGTAAAGACCAGTCAAGGGGCACGGCGCGCCGAAGCGGCGCAACGCTTCGAGCACGAAGGTGTTCATGACGAGGCCCGCTTTCATGTCGGCGACGCCCGGCCCGAACGCCTGATCGCCGTCAATACGGAACGGCCGCTGGGCGGCGGTGCCGTCGGGGAACACGGTGTCGCGGTGACCCATCAAAACGATCGGCCGGTTGCCTCTGCCGGCGCCGGGGATACGCGCCGCCATGCAATCGCCAAAAATTTCGTTCGGAAAGGTCTCGCAGGAGATGCCCACCGCCTCGAGCCAAGCCCGCAGCCTTTTGCCCACCGCATCGACGCCGCGCTTGTTGTAGCTGCCGGAATCGATGTTCACGAGATCGGCTAACAGATGGACCATCGCCTGATGCTGCCGGCCCAGGTGCTCGATGACGGCGGTCTTCGCTTCGACGCTCATGGCTTCGCTCCGATTCGGGTCAACGCGGACGCTCTCGGTAATCATCAGCAAAGACCCGATCCAACTCAACAACTGTGCAGGTGCGAATGACTTTCATCCATTCGATCTCGTCCTGGGTCCCGCCGTGGCTCATCGGCGTCATTACGATGATCCTGCCGGTGATCGTCGTGCTCGTGATTTACCGATGGTTCATCCGCCGCCTGATCCGGCTGGCGGGCCGGTACAGCCCGTTCCTCCAGAAATTGCTTTCGCGCGGCCAAGGCCCGGTAAGCGTGATTCTGGTCATTTTCGTCTCGGGTACCGCCCTGGCCGCCGCGCACTTCCCATGGAATGTCAAGGCCGCGATCGCGCGGGCGCTGTTGGTGGCGTTTGTGCTCGCCGTCGGCTGGGCGGCGGCCATCGCGCTCGATATCGGCGTCGAGATCTACCTGCGGCGATTTCGCACCGACACCGACGACAACCTGCTCGCCCGCAAGCACGTCACGCAGATGCGGATCCTGCAGCGGGTCGCCAAAACCTTGCTGGCGATCGTGACGGCTGCCGCGGCCCTGATGACCTTCGATTCGGTCCGTCAGTATGGTGTCAGCCTGTTCGCTTCGGCCGGGGCGGCGGGCCTGATCCTCGGTCTCGCCGCCCGCCCTGTGCTGAGCAACCTGCTCGCCGGGATCCAGATAGCGATGACCCAGCCCATCCGGGTCGAGGACCAGGTGGTCATCGAGAGCGAAACCGGCTGGATCGAAACGATCACCAGCACTTATGTCGTGGTTCGGCTGTGGGATTTGCGGCGGATGGTCGTGCCCTTGAGCTACTTTATCGAAAAGCCGTTCCAGAACTGGACCTACGAGGGTACCGCGCAGATCGGCTCTGTCCTCCTCCGGGTCGGCCATATGGTGCCGGTGGACCGTTTGCGCCAAAAGCTCGTGGAGATCGTCCATCAAACCCCGTTCTGGGACGGCAAGGTGGCGAAGCTGGAGGTGACCGACCTGGCCATAGACACGGTCGAATTGCGCGCGCTGGTCAGCGCGCGCAATCCCGGCCAAACCTGGGAGCTGCGCTGCGAGGTGCGGGAAAAGCTGATCGGCTTTCTGCAGGCCGAATACCCGCAAGCCCTGCCGGGCGGACACTCCGACGCCGCCGACGGTCCACCATGCCGAGAGATTACGACCGGCGACGACGCGGTGGCGGGCCCGGCCAATCTGCCGCGCGCCGCTCAGAGAACCTCTTCACCGCTTACCTCCAATTCGGCGACGCGATAAGATGCGGCCGCGATCCGTCGACGGTCTCTGTAAAGACGAGGAATCATGAGGACCAGCTCCGATCATATCCTCACCAGCCATGTCGGGAGCCTGCCGCGCCCGGATGATTTGATCGCAGCCAACAGAGCCCGTGAAGCGGGGGACGCGATCGACCAACGCGTCTTTCAGGAGAAACTCCGAGGCGCAGTGGCGGACGTCGTGCGGCGTCAAAGGGAGCTCGGCATCGAGGTTCCCGGCGACGGCGAGTTCGGCAAGTCGGTGGGTCACCGCGTCAACTATGGCGCATGGTGGAACTACGCGTTCCATCGTTTGGGCGGGCTCGAGCTGGATGGGCCGGCCTTGGATTCTCGGCCGCAGCAGCGCTCCCGCCCCGGGGAAATCGTACTGACCAGCGCTGCCTATCGGCGGGATCGCGTACGGTTCGCGGCGGCCTATGCCGACCGGGAGTCGGGCGTCTCGATGGGACCCAGACCTACCAGCGGGCCAGTCTGCGTAGGCCCCCTGACTTATACGGGCCACGCCGCGATCGCCGCCGACATCGCAAACTTCAAGGTCGCCCTGAAAGCCGCCGGAGTAGAGGAGGGGTTTATGACCGCTGTCGCGCCGGGCAGCGCTTATCGGATCCCGAACGACTATTACAAATCCGACGAAGAGTTCCTGTACGCCTGCGCCGAGGCCATGCGCGAGGAATATAGGGCGATCCTGGATGGCGGGCTGATCCTGCAGCTAGACGACCCCGCCACCGCCACGGGATGGGACATGATCGATCCCGAGCCGGTGGTGGAGGACTACAAGAAGTTTACGATGGTCCGGGTTGAGGCGCTCAACCACGCGCTCCGCGGCTTGCCGCAGGATCGGATACGGTTTCACTTGTGCTGGGGCAGCTGGCATGGGCCGCACACCACCGACATCCCGATGCGCGACATCGTCGACGTAATGCTGAACGTCAACGCCGGGGCCTATTCATTCGAGGCCGGCAATGTTCGCCACGAGCATGAATGGACGGTCTGGCAGGACGTCGGGTTGCCCGACGACAAAGTGATCCTGCCCGGCGTGGTCAGCCACGCCACCAACGTCGTCGAGCACCCCGAGCTCGTCGCCGACCGCATCCTTCGTTTTGCGAACCTGGTCGGCCGGGAGCGGGTCATCGCTTCGACCGATTGCGGTCTCGGCGGGCGCGTGCATCCGCAGATCGCCTGGGCCAAGCTCGAAGCGCTGGTCGAGGGCGCCGCGCTCGCCACTCGCCAGCTCTGGGGTTGAGGGAGAGTCATGATGACCAGCTCCGATCACATCCTGACCAGCCATGCCGGGAGCCTGCCGCGTCCCGATGATCTGATCGACGCGTGGCGAGGCAATGATGAACCTGCGCTGGCGGCAAAGCTCACATCGTCGGTAGCGGAAATCGTGCGCCGGCAGAAAGAGATCCGCATCGACGTGCCCGGCGACGGCGAGTTCGGCAAGCCGATGGCGCAGCGGGTCAATTACGGTTCGTGGTGGCGATACTCGTGGAGCCGGCTGGGTGGTCTCGATCCTCACGGCCCCAGCTTGTACGAGATGGAGCCGAGGCGTTCTTCGCCCGGGCAAACCGTGCTGACGAGCTTTGGCGATCGCCGGGACCGCACCCGGTTCGCCGCGGCTTATGGCGATCCCGATTCCGGCATTACGACCGGCCCGAGGCCGCCCGCGCCGATCTGTGTCGCTCCGATCCACTATGCCGGGCACGACGCGATCCGGAGAGACATCGCCAATTTCAAGGCGGCGTTGCAGGGCGCCGGCGCTGATGAAGGGTTTATGACTGCGGTAGCGCCGGGGAGCGCCGCACGGATCGGCAATTCATATTACAGGACGGAGGAGGAACTCCTCTACGCCTGCGCCGATGCGATGCGCGAGGAATACAAAGCGATCCTCGACGCCGGCCTCATCCTCCAGCTCGACGATCCGGCGATCGCCGAGAATTGGGACATGATCAATCCCGAGCCGACGGTCGAGGAGTACAGGAAGTTCTCGATGGTGCGGGTCGAGGCGCTCAACCACGCGATCCGCGGCCTGCCTCAAGACCGCATCCGCTTCCATTTGTGCTGGGGCAGCTGGCACGGGCCGCATATAACCGACATCGCGATGCGCGATATCGTCGACGTCATGCTGGCGGTCAATGCCCATGCCTACTCGTTCGAAGCCGGCAATGTCCGCCACGAGCACGAGTGGAAGGTCTGGCAGGATGTCGAATTGCCCAACGACAAGGTGATCCTGCCCGGCGTGGTCAGTCACGCCACCAATGTCGTCGAGCATCCCGAGCTCGTCTCCGAGCGCATCCTGCGTTTTACAAACCTGGTCGGCCGGGAGCGGGTCATCGCCTCGACCGATTGCGGTCTAGGCGGCCGGGTCCACCCCGACATCGCCTGGGCCAAGCTCGACGCGCTGGCCCAGGGCGCGGCGCTCGCCACCCGCCAGCTCTGGCGCTAACCCGCTAGATAAGGCTCGCCCAGCATATCAGAGAGGGATGACGATGAACCGGCGCCGGCGAATCCAACTCAGCCCCGACGAGCAAGCCGTCTTCCTGCGCGAGCATCGCAAGGGCGCGCTGGCAACGATCGGCAAGGACGGGTTTCCCCATGTCGTGGCGATGAATTTCCTCGCGAAGGACGGCGCCTTCTACATGACCTCCTACGGAAAGGCCCAAAAGGTGCTGAACATCCGGCGCAACCCCAAGGTCGCCCTGATGGCCGAGACCGGAGAAAATTACGCGGAACTGCGCGGCGTCATGATCCGGGGTGAATGCGAGATCATCGACGGGGCGGATGCCGTTCGCGAGGTCTTCGCCGCAATGGCCGAGGCGCGCGGCGCCCCGCCGGGCGAACGGCCGCGCGGATCGGCCGACAGCGCGCCAAAGCGGGTCGTGCTAAAAATACTCCCGGAAAAGATCACCAGCTGGGATCACCGCAAACTCGGCGGCGTCTACTGATCGAGCCGGTTAAGAACCCTTCGCCGGTTCGATGAGGTCGGCGAGCTTGGTCTTCAGCAGTTTCGCCTTGTAGGCCGGGATCGCATAGGTCCAGTGCGATACCTTGTCGTCGATCTTTTTCGCCTCGGCTTCGGCTGAGCCGGAGCCGGAGCCGGTCGCGGACATCGCGACCCAATCGGTCTTGTCGCGCTCCATCAGGCGCAGATCGACCGTCAGCCCGTCGAAGGTCGTGAAGGATGCGGTGACGACGTCCTTGTCGGGCACCGGCAATTCGCCGGCCGGCTTCACGTCGTCGAGGTCGAGGGTCTCAAGCGCCCCGGCAGGCCCGCTGATCGTGCTCTCGCTCTTGAATTTCGCGTCGGCCGGCGCGTCCTCGACCGCGAATTTTGCCTCCGGCGCCGAGCGGCTGATAACCAGCTTGCTCCCGTCCGCCTGGGTCAGGGTGATCTTGGCGATCTTCTTCTCGGAGATGTCGATGATCTGCCGGTCGAGCCAGCTCGCGGGGTCGCCGGACGGATCGAGCGTGCCGCGCGCGAGCCAGCTCTGTGCCTCCCCAGGCTTGCGCAGATAGACCCCGTCATTGCCGGCGCCGAGCCGATCGTAGCGCCGTTTGCCGACGATTGCCTGGGCCAGATCTCCGCCCGATTTGTCCTTGACCCCAACCAAGGTGGATTTCCCGTTGCCGGGGTCCTCGACCTCGAGCCGTGGGTAGAGGTCGGGTTTCTCGGTTTTCGGCTCGACTAGGGTCAAATCCGCCATCGCCCGCACGATCGGGCTGATCTTGGCGGAGTTCGCGGGGTAATTTCCCTTCTCAGCAACCAGCCAGCTGTCGCCGTCGCGGATAAAGGTCATCGTCGTGCCGTTGCCCGACACGGTGACCGACGCGACGTCGCCGAGCTTCGCAGCGAGCGCCGGAAAGGCCGGCTGACCCGGCGCGGCGCGGCTGACGCCGCGGTCGCCGGAGGCGAGCACGACAATCGCGACCGCGACAAGAACCGCCGTCGCGGAGGCGAGGAGGATCAAAGAGCGTGACTGCATAGCGTTCTCTCACAATTCGGCCAGACCCTCACCCGCTTCGCTTCGCTCGCCACCCTCTCCCGCGGTGCGGGAGAGGGGCTACAACACGTTCGGCTCAAAGCTCCTCTCCCGCACTGCGGGAGAGGGGGGACCGAGCCCGAAGGGCTTGGTGGGTGAGGGGTTGCGGCACATTACTTAAAACTCGACGATCACGCCTCCGTGATGCGCCGGCTGCGGCGGCGCAGCCGCAGCGCGCCGAGGACTATGGCGACCGCGGCGACGATGAGCGGGATCAGCGCAATGTCCAGAAATTCGAGCCCGGTCTTGAGGCGCCCGATGTTGCTGCGCAGCGCGGCCTGCACGCTGCGCAATTGACGGCGGGTTTGCACCATGTCGGCGCGAAATTCCTCGATCGTCTTGGTCTGCTCCGCCGAGAGGTTCGTGGGCGCGTTCGCCTGGTCCTTGCCGGTTAGGCTGGCGAGCTTGGCCTGGGTATCCTTCAGCCTCGCTTGCAAAGCGTGCTCCTCGGCGCTGTAACGCGCCTGCGCCTCGCTCTGGATCCGCTCGACGACCGTCGAACGGGCGCGCCGAGGTGCCGCGGCTGCGCAGCCCGACCAGATCGTCGCCGCCGGCCAGCACCTCGATCGCATTGGCGACAAAATCGCCGTTGTCGGCGGTCGGGACGAGCATCCGCTGGCCGAAAAAATCCTGCTTCTCCACCCAGAACCGATCATCCAGCATATCGGTGTCGGCGACGACGACCACGTTGATCGGTTTGGCCGATTGCTTCAGCCACTCGGCTGCGGGAGCCGCCTCCGGCGACGGCGGCGCTGCCTCGCCTTCCTTGGCCTCGGGCTTGGCGGCTTCCGGCGGCTTCGGCGGGCCGTCGGGGAAGGCGGTCTCCGCCGTACCGGTGACGTGCGCGGCCAGGATGTAGCGCTTGTCGTCCGGTTTGAACTCGGCGAGCAGGCCCGCGACATCGGGCAGCCCGGTCAGCTTTTCGACCGGGATCTTCATCGAGTCGGGCGAGGTCGTGATCAGCGGCTCGATCGTCGTCTTGGCTCCCGCGATCGGCTCGATGATCCCGGGGGTAGCCAGCATCACGTGGCTCAGATCGGCCGTGATCATGTCGGTGCGATTGAGGTTGTCGGTCTTGAGGTTGAGCCAGGCGACGTAGTCGAGCGGCCGCGTTCCGCCGCGCGAACCCGGCACGCCGACCCGCTGCGCGTCGCGGCGATCGCCCGCGACCGTATTCGCCGGCACCTCGAAGCCCCAGGATTTGAATAGCCGTTCGAGATTGCTCGCGGTCGGCGAGCCGGGCGGATTGAGCTGGCTCGGATGCGAGGCCTGCAACTCGGAAAGCGGATCGACAAAGACGAGCGCCTTGCCGCCCTTCAGGACGAACTGGTCGATCGCAAACAGCGTCTTGTCGGGCAGATTCTGCGGATGCACGAGCATCAGCACATCGACATCGGGCGGGACCGCATCGATGTTGGCGGCCAGCGGCTTGACCGTATCGAGCTGCTGCAATTGCTCCATGATGGCCATCGGCTCGGCCGGACGGCCCCGCATCATCGCCATCATGTCGCCCTCGAGCGGCAACGTGCTGATCAAGCCGACGACGGTCTTCTTCGGAAACGCCAGGCTGTGGACGAGCTTGGTCAGATCGTATTCGAGAAACCGCTCGCGCTCGGGCTGGAAGAACGCGATGACCTGCTGGTCGTCGGTCGAGTTGGTCGCGGCGAGACCGAAATAGACCTGCTCGCCTCCGACATCGAGCGGCACCCCTTGCAGCCCGAACGCGACTGCGCGGTCCTCGGCATCCGAGAACGGCAGCGGGTGGTAGACTTCAAGGCGGATCTTGCCGTGCGCCGCCGCGACATATTGATCGAGCAATTCGCGCACGCGTTGGGCATAGATCCCATAGGAGGGGACTTCGTCGGCCAGGCGGTTCGAATAATAGAACCGCAAGGTGATCGGCTCTTCGATCCTGGCGAGCGTTCGCAACGTGCCGCCAGACAGCGTGTAAAGGTGCTCACCGGTGAGGTCGAGCCGCCACGCGAAGAGGCGGGCGGCGATGATGTTGACCGAGATCAGCATCAGCGCGATGCAGACGAGCGCCGTGACGGCGACAGCGCGCCGCGAGGCAAAAAAGCCGCGAAGGCGATCGGGAACGGCCATCACAGACCCGCTGCGTCGCGGTGGTGCGTCCTTCGAGACGCGCCCCCTGGGCCCTCCTCAGGATGAGGCTGGCCTTTAATGACATCGAGAAAATACCTCATCCTGAGGAGGCTGCGGAGCAGCCGTCTCGAAGGACGCACCGCGATTGGTCCCACAATAAGCATCTCCCTCGGGCTCCTCACTCGGCCTTTTCGAGATCGATCAGGATCGCGTTGGCGGCGAGGAAGGCGATCATGATCGACAGGAAATAAATCACGTCGCGCAGATCGATTACGCCGCGGGTGATGGCGCTGAAATGGCCGAGGAAGCTCGCCTGCGCGACCCCGCGGATCAGCCATTCCGGCGCCCAACCCTGGAACACTCCGAGGACGATCGGCGAGCCCGCGACGGTGAGCACAAAAACCAGCGCCGCGGTTACGACAAACGCGATGACCTGGTTTTTCGTCATCGCCGAAATGCAGGCGCCGACGGCCAGAAAGGCCCCGGCCATCAGCCAGCTGGCGATGTAGCTGGCGAGGATCACGCCGTTGTCCGGGTGACCGAGAAAATTGACGGTAATCCAGAACGGGAAAGTCAGGATCAGCGCGATCCCGGAGAAGCACCATGCGGCAAGGAATTTTCCGGCCACCGCCTCGGTCATGCGGATCGGCAATGTCAGAAACAGCTCGATCGTCCCGCTCCGGCGCTCCTCTGCCCATAGCCGCATCGACAGAGCCGGAATCAGCACGACGTAGAGCCAGGGATGAAAGGTGAAGAAGGGTTGGAGATCGGCTTGGCCACGTTCGAAGAAGTTGCCGACGAAGAACGTCAATATCCCCGCCATCACCAAGAAGATGACGATGAACACATAAGCGAGTGGCGTCGCAAAATAGGCGGCCAGCTCGCGGCGGAAGATGGTGAGGACGTTACGCATCGGATTACGCCGCAGCGGGCATCGGCTCGGGGAGTGCGGTGGTGATCTCGCGGAAGACGTCGTCGAGCCGCCCGCGCTCCACCTGCAGGCCGGTGATCGTCCAGCCGCGGTTGCGGGCAAGATCGGCAATTTCGCCAGCCACCGGGTGTCCGCCGCGCGGAAACACGATGAGTCCGTCGCCTGCGGCGCCGCCGGCTGGCTCGACTGTCGCCACTCCAGGCAGCGCCGCCAGCTCGGCCCTGACATTCGCGTCTGCGCCGCCGGCAATGCCGAGGCGAACGGCGTTGTGATGGTGCGAGCGCTGGGCGAGCTCTGCCGGCGTCCCGTCGGCGAGGATGCGGCCATGAGCGATGATGATCGCCCGGCTGCATACCGCTTCGACCTCCTCGAGCAGATGCGTCGAGATGATGATCGCCTTGTTTGGCCGCATCGCCGCGATGACGGTTCGCATTTCGTATTTCTGGTTGGGATCGAGCCCGTCGGTCGGCTCGTCGAGGATCAGGACGTCGGGATCGTGCAGCAGGGCCTGTGCGACCCCGACCCGGCGCCTGAACCCCTTCGACAATGTCTCGATCGGCTGATGCATGACCTCGCCGATCCGGATCATCTCGACGACGCGGCCGATGCGCCGCGTTGCTTCGTCGCCCGAGAAGCCTCTGATATGTGCGATGAAGTCGAGAAAGTCAGCTGGGGTCATGTCCGGATAAGCGGGCGCGCCTTCGGGAAGATACCCGATATGCCGTTTTGCGGCGATCGTCTGCGTGGCAATGTCGTAGCCGCAGATTATCGCCGTGCCGGCGGTGGGCGCGAGAAAACCCGTGATCATCTTCATCGTCGTCGACTTGCCGGCGCCGTTCGGGCCGAGAAACCCCAGCACTTCGCCTTGCGGCACCGTAAAGGAGACATCGTCGACGGCAACCAGCGGGCCGAAAGATTTGACGAGATGTCGGATCTCAAGCATACCAGCGCATCCTCCGATGACGGCTCGTTTATACCTTCCCGCGGCGCGCCCCGATAAAGAAATCAGGCTCCCGTGACAAGAGGTTTCGTAATCCAGCGCTGCCGCCCACCGGCGTTTCGATGATCCGTCAACTGCGGCTTTCTTCAGGTCTGGTGATGCTCGCCTATGTGACGATGCATCTCCTCAACCACGCCGTCGGCTTGATCTCGCTCAAGGCGATGGAAGACGTGCTGTGGTATATTTTCCGCATCTGGTCGAACCGTCCGGCGCAGGCGTTGCTCTACGGCAGCTTCCTCGTCCACTACGGACTGTCGCTGTGGGCGCTATGGCAGCGACGCACGTTGCGTCTCAGTGGCTCCGAGCTGACCCAGATCGGGCTCGGCTTCGCGATCCCCATTCTGCTGGCACGCCATGTCGTCGACACCCGAATCGCCGACGATTTCTTCCACACCGATACCGGCTACTACGCCTATTTGCTGTGGGTCTATTTCGTCCGGTCGCCGGATCACGGCTATTTGCAGATGCTGACCCTCGTCGTCGCCTGGGCGCACGCGATGATCGGCATGCATTTCTGGCTCAGGGTCAGGCCGTGGTACGCGCGCCTCCAGCAGGCGGCGCTCGTTTTGGCTGTGCTTGTTCCGGTGCTGTCGCTGCTCGGCATGATCGAGGCCGGTCGCCACGTCGCCGCTCTCGCCGCCAACCCAGATTGGACGCGGGAGGCGTTCGCGCGAATGACCCTGCCGTCGCCGGAGGCTCAGCACGCACTCCGGGCGATCACCAATGGCCTCAACTGGTTCTTTGGCGGAATAGTCGGCGCCGTCTTATTCGCGCGGTTCGTCCGCCGGGCATGGCGCCGGCGCCACGGTCTCGTGCGCATCGGTTACCCTGACGGCCGCTTCGTCGAAGTGGCGCCGGGCACCAGCGTGCTCGAGGCGAGCCGCATCGGAGGCATCCCGCACGCCCATGTCTGTGGCGGCCGCGGGCGCTGCTCGACCTGCCGGGTGCGGGTGCGCGGCGAAATGCACAGCATCGATCCGCCCAATGCGGTGGAGCAACGGGTACTGAGGCGCATCGGCGCGCTGCCCAATATCCGTCTCGCGTGCCAATTGCGGCCGCGCGGCCCTATCGAGGTCACACCCTTGCTGCCGCCTTTCGCCCGAGCCGCGGACGGGAGGCACCGGGTTGATTTCGTGCAGGGTAGCGAGCGCGAAATCGCCATCCTGTTCGCCGACATTCGCGGCTTTACCGCGCTCGCCGAGGGCCGGCTGCCATACGACGTGGTGTTCATCCTCAACCGTTATTTTGCGGCGATGGGCCGCGCCGTGGAGGCAGCGGGAGGGCGTGTCGACAAGTTTATCGGCGACGGTCTGATGGCGCTGTTCGGCATCGAAAGCGGCCGCGAGGCGGGTTGCCGCGAAGCGCTTGCTGCCGCGCGCCTGATGTCGGAGCGGCTCGCCGATCTCAATGCGTCGTTGCGGACGGAGCTCGACCGCTCACTGCGCATCGGCATCGGCGTCCATTGCGGTCCGGTGATCGTCGGCGAGATGGGCTACGGCAGCGCCGCCGCGATCACCGCGATCGGCGACGCCGTCAACACCGCCAGCCGGCTCGAAGCGCTGACCAAGGATCATGATTGCGAGCTCGTCGTCTCCGACGAGACCGTCGCTCGCGCCGGTCTCGATTTTTCGGAGTTTCCGCACCACGAGATCGAGATCCGCGGCAAGCGGGAGATGCTCGCGGTCACAACCTTCGACCGCGCCGCCGACTTGCCTCCTCCCGGCGCCGCCCCGAGCCGCCACAGCGAGGCGGCCGTCGAGACCCCGACTGCTGCGCCCGCCGATCTGAGTTGAGGCTACCCACTCCAGCAGTGTGAGCGGGAAGTCGCTTAGGCCACGATCTATAGCGCCTAACCAAACCGCAATTCGCGATCGCCGATCGGTGCGAAATATGCGTCGATCACGGCGTCGGCAACCTCGGCGAGAGTTGCCGGGCGCCACTGCGGCTTGCGGTCCCGGTCGATCAACATTGCCCGGACGCCTTCATAGAAGTCGTGCCCGGCCATGACGTGCTGGGTCAGCCGGTATTCGAGGACGAGCGCCGCCTCGAGGTCGTAATCCCGCCCGATCGCCAGTTGGCGAAGTGTGAGTTTCAGGCTGGTCGGCGATTTGGTCAGCAGGGCCGCCCGGGTTTGCGCCGCCCATCCTGCCTGCGCCCCGCCTCTTGCGGCCTCTGCCGCGAGCGCGTCGAGGATCGCCTCGATCGTACCGCCGGCAAAGCACCGGTCGATCGCCGGCTGCAATGACGCGAGCGGCGCTGGGCCCGGATCGATTGCATGCCGATCCAATGTGGCATCGAGCTGAGCGCCGCCGGCTTCCGTCCCTGCGAGAGACGCCACAAGCGGATCGAGGCTGGCTCGGGTGACAAAATGGGTTGCGAAGCCGCAATAGAGCGCGTCTGCCGCATTCAAGCGCGCTCCGGTCAAGCCGAGATAGCGCCCGACATGCCCGAGGCACCGGTTCAAAAAGCGTGTCGCGCCGACATCGGGAAAGAGGCCGATCCCGGTCTCCGGCATCGCAAAGAGAGTGCCCTCGGTCGCGATGCGGTAGGCGCCGTTGATCGAGATCCCGGCGCCGCCTCCCATCGTGATCCCGTCGATGATCGCGATATAGGGTTTCGGGAAGTGGTGGATGTGCCGGATCAGCTCGTATTCTTCGCGAAAGAACACCGCGGGCAGGTCCGGGTAGCCGCTGACCCCGCGCCCGGCCTCGTAGACCGCGCGCACGTCGCCGCCGGCGCAGAACGCGCGGTCGCCGGCGCCGCAGACGATGACGGCACGCACTGACGGATCGGCCTCCCAGTCGCGCAATGCCGGGTCGAACCGGCGGTAATTGTCGAGGGTCAGCGCATTGAGCGCCTGCGGCCGGTTGATCGTCAGCGTCGCCAGACCGCCCTTTCGGCCGAGAAGGATCTCGTCGGAATCGGCCATCAAGTGCCGGGCAGACGGCGGGCGATGAGGAAGCACATAGTCTCGATAGTACCATCGCCCACCGGATGCGCGCGAGCCCCCGTGCGACCGGCTCGGGCCGTCATTGCCCCAACCCACGATTGAATGCAATAAAGACGCAACGTTAACCAACGAACCAAAAGGGGGGAGAAGAGTTAAATGCCAGACCTGCATCACGGCGATCACCGAGCCGAGGTTCAGAAGGGCGGTCTTCCGCGGTGGTGTACGCGGTACGGCGGTCTGCTTTCTATCCCAGTCGTCGGCGCTGGCGTACTAATCGCCGTCGGGGCTTGCGCGGCTCTGGCGGCGCTGGTGCACCACCTGCGGCTGTGGCTGGGGTTTCAAGATGTTCCGACGGAAATCTACGGCTTCTCCCTGGTTTGCGTCCTGCTGTCGTTGTGGCTGCTGATCGGTCCGGTCTTCGCCTACATCAACATCGGACAGCCAAAGAAAATAGAAATCATCCGCGGCTTTTATTCCCCCGACCTGATCGCCCGCTATTTCGATCAATTCTGGCGGGGCCGCGACGGCTTCGCCGCGTTGGTGAGACAATGGAGGGCACAGCGGCCGAACCTTTCGCCCGATCTGACGGCTGAGCTAGAGACCAAGTTTGCCGGACTGTTCCGCGATGACTTTGGGCCGAGTGTCTATCTGGCACCCTCTGTCCTACTCACGGCGGTCGGTTTCATTGTGCTGTTCTTTGGCTATGCCGGTGGGATCGCGCTGGGCGAAGCGCTGGTTAACGGTTCGCCGCCGATCACGCCGCTGGGCGTGCAGCTCGATTTGGTCAGCGTGGCCGCAATCTTTGGGGCGTTCACGTGGATCGCCTCCGACTCGATCACGCGCAACCACCAATGGACATTCCATCCCTCTGATCTCTCCTGGTATGCGCTGCGGCTGATAATTGCGGTTCCCCTGGGTCAGGCCATCTCAGTGATCTGGCGCGCAGCGCCTGGAGCCGCCGGTTCGACACCCGCCGCGCTGCTCGGCACCGGGACCGGCGCTTTCCTGGCCTTCGTGATCAGCATGTTCTCGCTCGACAGCATCACCAAGATACTCAGCAATGTCGCGGCCAAGGCCGGAATGCTGCCCAGCACTACACCCGAGGAGCGCAATGACGTCATCGTCAAGTTGCCCGGTGTCGACGAGGAAAAGGCGAGCGCATTACGTACGGAGGGAGTAACAACGATCGCGCAGTTGATCGCCGTGGATCCGATCCGGACCAGTATTCGTACCGGCTTACCTTTCGAGTATGTGGTTTGTCTTATCGATGCGGCGTTATTGTGGCGCTACGTCGGTGTCCAGCTCGATGCGCTGCGCGAATTCGGCTTCATCGGCGCCTCGCAGGTTCTGAACTTTGCCGAGGCACAGCGGCCGGCGGAAATCATTTCCGCGCGCGGGAAGCCGCCGAAGCAGCGGCCGAACTCGAAGCAGCCGCGGCCGACGTCACGACGGCGGCAGCAGCCGTGCACGCAACACTCGCCGCGCTGGGGCCGCCGACTCCGACCGTTGCCGAGGCGCAGATCGAGCTACAGCAGGTTGAGAGCCAGCTGGCCGCCGTGCCTTCGCCAGCGAACCAGGCTCAACTGCAGCAGCGGCAAGCACTGCTCCGGGCGGCGACCACCCGTAGCGTCCAACTGGCGCAAGCCACGAGCGCCCGCGATGCCACAAGGTGCACACTCAACGCCCGCACGGCCACGCTGCTCGCCGCGACCGCCAACCGGCACGCCTTGATCGGCGCTATAGCGGCCAAGACGAGCATGACCGCCGAGGGTATCGACAACATCATCGATCAGCTCAGTCAAGACGCCTACGTCGACTTCGTCCGCCGTTTGCTGGCCCCCTGAGCCTAAGGAGGATTTCACCGGCGCCGCTTATCAGGTGCCGAGCAGGCGGCGGGCGATGATGACCCGCATGATCTCGTTGGTGCCTTCGAGGATTTGGTGCACCCGCACGTCGCGCAGATAGCGCTCCACCGGAAAGTCTTTCAGGTAGCCGTAGCCGCCGAACAGCTGCAAGGCCTCATTGCAAATGTGAAATCCGGCATCGGTCGCGACACGCTTGGCCATCGCGCAATGCGTCGTCGCCTCCGGGTCGCCCCGATCGACGCTCGTCGCCCCGCGCTGGACCATCAGCCGCGCCGCGTCGAGCTCTGTCGCCATGTCGGCGAGCTTGAACCGCAACGCCTGGAAATCGGCGAGCGGCTGGCCGAACTGCCGCCGCTCTAGCAGATGGTCGCGCGCCGCTTCGAGGCAGGCGCGCGCCCCGCCCAGCGAACAGGCGGAGATGTTAAGGCGCCCACCGTCGAGCCCCATCATCGCGATCTTGAAGCCGTCGCCCTCCTCGCCGAGCCGGTTGGCGACCGGGACCCGGCAATCCTCGAAGATCACCATCGCGGTCGGCTGCGTGTTCCAGCCGAGCTTGAGCTCCTTTTTGCCAAAGGAGAGGCCGGGCCTATCCTTCTCGACGAGGAGGCAGGAAATGCCCTTTGGCCCCGTCCCGCCGGTGCGCACCATCGTCACGTAGACGTCACTGACCGAACCGCCGGAGATGAACGCCTTTGTCCCGTTGAGCACGTATTCATCGCCGTCGCGCACAGCCCGGGTAGAGAGCGCCGCGGCGTCCGAGCCGCTGCCCGGCTCGGTCAGGCAATAGCTGGCGAAATGCGCCATCGTCATCAGCTTCGGCAGGAACCGCGCACGCTGCTCGCGGATGCCGAAACGGTCGATCATCCACGCCGCCATGTTGTGGATCGACAAATAGGCGGCAGTCGACACGCAAGCCGCGGCGAGCTCCTCGAAGATGATCGTCGCATCGAGCCGGCCGAGCCCGCTGCCGCCGAACTCGTCGCCTACATAGATGCCGGCGAAACCCAGCTCCGCCGCCCGACGCAACGCCGCGACCGGAAATTCGCTCCGCTCATCCCAGCCCGGCGCCTGCAGCAGCCACTCGCCGCGCGCAAACGCCCGCGCCGTCTCGGCAAACGCCCCCTGCTCGTCCGAGAACTCGAAATCCATGGTGGCAGATATAGGGTAGGCAGGTATGGCTCAACCAGAGGAATACGCTCATCGCGGATCGGCGCACCGGAAAATAGCCACATTTGCGGGTTAGCAGTCATTGAGCACATTGATTGGGGGAACACCGGTGTTCTCGCGCCGTCTCATCTTGGTCGCCGCGATTGCAGCTCACTCGCGCGCGGCCGAGAGCCAATTGCACAAGGCGTTTCAGACACTCAGATCAAGATCGGCCAGACGATCCCCTATAGCGGGCCGGCGTCATCCTTCGCGACGATCGGGCGCACCCAGGCGGCCTAGCACCGCATGGTCAACGACGCCGGTGGGGTCAACGGCCGCAAGATCGATTTCATCACGCTCGACGACGGCTACAGCCCGCCCAAGACGGTCGAGCAGACCCGGCAGCTCGTCGAGCAGGACCAGGTCTTCGGCATTTTCGGCTCGCTCGGCACGCCGACCAACGCCTCGGTGCAGCGCTATCTCAACGAGCGCAAGGTGCCGCAGATGTTTCTGTTCACCGGCACGTCGCGCTTCCGCGATCCGCAGCATTATCCGTGGACGATGGGCAGCGATCTGAGCTTTGTCAGCGAGACGCGAGGCTTCGCCAAATTCATCCTGAAGGAGAAGCCGGATGCGAAGATAGCGGTGCTGTACCAGAACGACGATTACGGCAAGGACCACCTCAACACGTTGAAAGCCGCCCTCGGCGACAAGGCCAAGACGATGGTCGTCGCCGAGGCATCTTACGAGGCCACCGATCCGACTGTGGATTCGCAGGTCGTCGGATTGAAGGCGTCCGGCGCCGACACACTGCTCGACGTTGCGTTGCCCAAATTCGCCGCGCAGGCGATCCGCAAACTGGCCGAGATCGACTGGCATCCGCTGCACATCGTGCCGTACCCGGCCTCGTCGATCCCGCTGGTCATGCAGCCGGCCGGTCTCGACCATTCGCTCGGCGTCGTCACGGCCGAGTTCCTGAAGGAGCCGGGTGACCCGGCCTGGCAGAACGATCCGGAGGTGCGCGCCTATCTCGATTTCATGAAAAACTATAATCCTGGTGTCGACCCGAACGACTGGTCCGAACGTCATCGCCTATTACATGGCGTCCGCGGTCGTCGAGGCCCTGAAGAGCTGCGCCCCGAGTTGACGCGCGAGCGGCTGCTCGATCGCGTCTCGCACATGGAGGAGGTGGCGGTGCCGATGCTGATCCCCGGGATAACGCTCAACACCACCCCGACCGACTACCACGCGATCAAGCAGATGCGGCTGAAGCGGTTCGACGGCGCGCGGTGGATGCCGCTGGGCGGCATCATCAGCGAATAGACTGGAACAGCGAGAAAACAGCCAGGAACAGCCAGCGATAACAGCGGATTTTTATCTGTGCGTGAGGCAAAAAGCGAGGCTTTCCAGGGCTGAGGCCAGTTATCGCGGCTCTTTCAATGCCGATTATCAGCAAGCATCAGCTAATACTCAGATTTAGTGCAGGACCGAGATCCCTAGCAACCATCCCGGCGCAGGCCGGGACCCATGGTTCAGCCGCTCTTGGGAAGGCAACATGGACCCCGGCCTTTCGCCGGGGTGGCGGATGGATGTAGTAGCTTCATTAACAACCACTCACCGGCCGGTGTGGTCGTGAAACTGCTCGAGTCGTTCGAATTGGCTGACCACAGTGTGGCAAGGCGGGATCGGCGTGCGGGTGTTGCCCTCGGGACGTGCGCTCTCCCGAAAGATCTCGGCAAAGCGTGACTTGGCGGCGGTCTGTTGGCTCGGATCATCCGCGGCGGCGACGATCAGTTCGCGAATTACCTTGCCGGCGCGCACGACGCGATCGTCGGCGATGCCGCAGCGATAGGCATTGCCAAGCAGGAAAGCGCCGGTCTCGGCGATCCGCGTCGGATTGGCCGCCCGGGCGGCCCCGCTCGCGGCGACGAGGAACACAGCGGCGGCGATGATCGGCATCGGATGCATGGCAATCTCTAACCAGGTAGAACACCGGCGGGCTTCAGCTCGATCCCGGTTAGAGTCCAAAACGGGAATTCTCGGGTCGCATCCGTGACATTTTAAGGGCCGACCTGAGGCAGGCCTGCCACGTTACTCAGCGTAGTAATGGATCTCGTACAACAGACAGCCGCCGTTCGATTTGAACGGGCCGTGGACCGCGCCGGGCGGGCGGCACGCGTAGGTGCCCGCGGGAAAGCTCTCGCCGCCCTCTCCCGCGGCATCGTTGCCGACCGTCAGATCTCCCTCGATCAGATAGACCTCTTCCCAATATTCGTGGACGAACGGCTCGGTCGTGAACACCCCCGGCGCAAACCGCAACAGGCGGGTTCGGCTGCCATTGCGCCGCTCTTCGTCGAGCGCGCCCGCCAGGATCTTCTGCTCGATGCCGGGCGGATAGCCCGCAGGCGTCGACCAGCCCGAACTCATGTCGACCCGGTGGAATTCGAGATGCGGCTTGTTGACAGGCATGGGCTCATCCTTTGCTTTCGGCGAGGTCGACGGCTTGCTAATTTCTGCCACGTCAAGGACGAAAGAAGAAGAGGAGGCTGCACATGCTGTCGCGTCGCTTGTTCGCCGCCGGAGCGGCGGGCGCCCCGTCAATGCTTGCCGGCGCTGCCCTGGCCGAAGACCAGCCCGCGGAATCGACGATCGACCGGATAAAGCGCAATAAAGTTCTGCGGATCGCCGCCCTGCCCGGCGAGGCCCCTTATTTCAACAAGGATATCGCCTCGGGCGCCTGGTCCGGCATGTGCGTCGAGATGGCCAAGGACATCGCCGGGGTTTTCGATGGCAAGGTCGAATATCTCGAAATCGACCTACGGCAATTCGGTGCTCGACCTGCAGGCCAACAAGATCGATTTGGCTTTCGCGCTGAACCCGACGCCGAAGCGGGCGCTCGTCATCGATTTCACCCACCCGTTCTACCTGCACGGCTTTGGCATGGTCGGCAAGAAGGGGTTCCACGCCTCGAACTGGAGCGACCTCAACAAGCCCGAAGTCAAGGTGGCGGTCGATATCGGCTCGGTGCACGAGATCGCCGCGCGCCGCTTTGCGCCCAAGGCGACGATTATTGCCTTGAAAGCGCGCGACGACTGCATCCTTGCTGTGCAGACGGGGCGAGCCGATTGCGTTATCCTCGCGGTCAATCTGGGGCTGACCGCAGTCAAGAAGAACCCGGCGCTCGGCGAATTCCAGATGCTGCATAAACCGCGGGTGCAATTGCCGACTTGCATGGGGATACGCATGGAGCCGGACAAGCGTTGGCGCGACTTCCTCGATGCCTGGGTCGATTACAACCGCGGCATCCAGCAAATCCGGGAATGGCTCTACGCGGGGCTCGCGATCAACGGGGTCAAGCCCGAGGACGTCCCCTCCGATGTAGAGTTGTGATAAGCAAGCCCCTCACCCACCAAGCCCTTCGGGCTTGGTCCCCCTCTCCCACGGTGCGGGCGAGGAGCTGTGTGCTGAAGAACTCGTAGCCCCTCTCCCGCACTGCGGGAGAGGGTGCCGAGCGCAGCGAGGCGGGTGAGGGCAAGGCCCGGTGACCGGCACCGGGTATGCCTGGGACTTCTCGTTTCTGTGGGCCTATCGCTGGCTGATCCTGGCCGGGCTCGGGGTCACGATCGCCTACACGGTCGGGACGATCCTCTTGGGGCTGGCGATCGGGCTCGTCACCGGGTTGTTGCGGCTGTCGCGCAACCCGATGATCACCGCGCCGCTCCTCGCCTATGTCGAGATTTTCCGCTGCACGCCGCTCCTGGTGCAGATCGTCTGGTTCTATTACGCGCTGCCGGTGGTTCTCGGCATCGACATCCCGGCGCATGTAGCGGCGGTATTGGTGCTGTCGCTCTATACCGGCGCCTTTTACGCCGAGATCATCCGCGGCGGGGTGAATTCGATCGAACGCGGCCAGTGGGATGCGGCGCGCGCGATCGGCATGCGCCGCCGTCAGGTCATGCGACACGTCATCTTGCCACAGGCGGTCAAGCGGATGATCCCGCCCTTCATGAACCAGTCAATCATCCAGCTGAAAAACACCTCGCTGGTGTCGACGATCGCGGTTGCCGATCTGCTCTACCAAGGCACGATCATTACCGCGGCGACCTACCGCCCGCTCGAAGTCTATACGATGGTCGCGATCATCTATTTTCTCGTGCTGTTCCCGCTGACCTTGGCCGCGCAGCAGGTCGAGCGCCGGCTCGCGCGGGCCGATTAGCCTATTGATCGAGATCACCGATCTATGGAAGGCATTCGGCGCGGTGCAAGTGCTGAAAAGCGTGTCGCTGCAGGTCGAACGCGGTTCCGTCGTCGCAATCATCGGACCGAGCGGCTCCGGAAAATCGACGCTGCTGCGCTGCATCAACCTGCTCGAAGAACCCGATCGCGGCCGGATCTGCGTCGGCGAGCGCGAAATGCGGTTCGGTGAGGGCCGCCGCACCAAGCCGGCCGATCGCGAGCTGTCGGCGTTTCGTGCCGCGACCGGCATGGTCTTCCAGCATTTCAACCTGTTCCCGCACATGACAGCGCTCGGCAACGTCATGGCGGGGCCGACGATCGTCAAGCGGTTGGCGAGGCGCGAGGCGGAGGCTGTCGCCCGCGGCTTGCTCGAAAAGGTCGGTCTCGGCGACAAGGCTGACGCCTATCCCTCGCATCTTTCCGGCGGGCAGCGGCAGCGCGTCGCGATCGCCCGTGCTCTGGCCATGAACCCCGCCGTCATGCTGTGCGACGAGGTCACCTCGGCGCTCGACCCCGAGCTGGTCGGCGAAGTCTTGGGGGTCATCGAGCAGCTCGCCCGGGAGGGAATGACAATGGTCATCGTCACCCATGAGGTCGCCTTTGCCCATGAGGTCGCCGATCTGGTGGCCTTTATGAGCGAGGGGGTCATCGTCGAGAGCGGCCCACCCGCACAGCTTCTCGAAAACCCGCAAAACCCCCGCACCCGCGGCTTTCTCGCCCGGTTTCACCGGTTCATGGGGGGCTTTTCGGCCTCTGGTTGAGGGGCCGTGCCGCGCTGTCGGCCGCGGGGAACTCGCCCCGGCGGCGATCCGTATTTGAGGTCAGGGCATGACCAATAAATTGAACACCATGAGAAAATTATCCCTCCTCGTACCCGCCTCTGCCGCTCTCCTGGCGCTGAGCCTGGTGCCGGCTCACGGCGCGTCATCCCCGACGATCGAGTGGGTAGACCCGTCGCCCTCTCCGCCGGAAGCTTCAGCGCCCCTGCCGCCGCGGGAGAGCCCGTCGCCTGCGACCCCGGCGGCATCCTCCCAAACACAGCCGGCCGAGACACTGCCGGCGCCGGCGCAAGGGTCATCCCGTCCGCCGCCGGCAAAGCCGCCGCATCGGTTGCCGGCTACTGCCGTTCGCTTACCGCCGGCGCAAGCGCCAGGAAATTCTCCCCTTACCGCCGAAGCGGCCAACTTTATGAACGCCTACTGGGCCAATGTGGGCGGCAGCAGCGACCAAGTGCTGCCTTACCTCGGTTCCATCTACGCTCCTGTCGTCGATTACTACGGGAAGCCGGCGACCCGAGACAGCATTCTCAAAGACAAATGGAATTTTATTCGCCGCTGGCCGATCCGTCAGACCTGGTTGCCGCCGAGCGAGCCCAGTCCGAGGATTTCCTGCAACGATGCCACCGCGGAATGCGAGATTACGGGAGTTCGGGATTTTGATGCGGTGAGTCCGGAGCGCGGGACTCGCGCTGTCGGGCTGGTTCGTTACTCTTATACGGTCCGTTTCGCAGAAGGGTTGCCGCAGATCGTCGCCGAAGACAGCAAGGTCGTCTCGCACCAGTGACGGGTGGTCGCGCCGCCGCCCGAAAGGGCGTAGGCTGGTTCCTCCAAACGTGACGAGGAGCGGAGGAACCGATGCGCGGCGTAGTCTTCACGGGCGGGCGCGAGATCGAGCTGATGGAATTTCCGGACCCGACACCGGGTCCCGGCGAGGTCGTCGTCGAAATGAAGGCCTCGGGGATGTGCGGCAGCGATCTGCATCAATATCGCCGCCCGAAATCAGGCGGCGAGTTGATCGGCGGCCTGCCGGTGAACCCGAACCCGGTAATCGGCGGGCACGAGCCGTGCGGCATCGTCGCGGCAATCGGCCCCGAGGTCAGCGAAAAGATGGCGCGCGTCGGCCAGCGCGTCATGGTGCACCATTACAAGGGCTGCACGGTGTGCGAGCACTGCCGCTCGGGCTGGTCGCAGCTGTGCCAGGAGGAACCCGTCCTCGTCTACGGCAACAACGCCCATGGCGGGCATGCTCGCTACCTGAAGGTGCCGGCCTTCACCCTGGTGCCGCTGCACGACGAGCTCTCGTTTACCGCCGGGGCGGCGATCTCCTGCGGCACCGGGACCGCCTATGGAGCGCTGCGCCGGCTGAACATCTCGGGCAACGACACGATCGCACTGTTCGGCCAGGGGCCCGTCGGCCTCTCAGCGACGCAGCTCGCCGCGGCGATGGGGGCGCGCGTCATCGCTCTCGATGTCAGCCCGGAGCGGCTGGAGCGGGCCAAGGAGTTCGGCGCCTGGGAAACCGTCAACCCGCGCTCCAACGACCCGGTCGGCGCGATCAAGGATTTGACGCATGGCGGCGCCGACTTCACGCTCGACACCTCGAGCCAACCCGAGGGGCGCATCTCTGCGGTGCGCAGCGCCAAAGTGTGGGGCACGGTCGCGTTTGTTGGCGAACGCAACAATGTGACGATCGACGTCAGCCCGGACATGCTGCGTAAGCAGCTGACGATCATCGGCTCCTGGACCTTCTCGTGGCAGGGCCAAGCCGATTGCGCGCGCTTTGTCGTCGAGCGCAAGGTCGACGTCGACCGCCTCTTCACCCACCAATGGAAGCTCGACCAGGCCGAAGAAGCCTACCGCCTGTTCGACACGCAGACCACCGGCAAAGGCGTGTTTCTGATGTGACGGGACGGCGAAGTAGCGAAATTCGCCGATAGCCGCTTGCTGGTCACGACTTGCGCATGCATGATCCTCCTCGAACGCGATGTCCCGCGTTCGCTATGATCGCGCCGGTAGCGCTAGCCACCCGCTTCGGAGGAACACGATAGTGCGGTCCTACGGCGCTGCGACCCTTCGCACGAAGAGCGCCTGGCTGCTGGGTAGTCTGATCCTCCTAGCTGGGTGTCACATTCAGCTGGTCAGCGACTATGACGAACAGTTTGTGAAGACTGCTTCGGAGATCCAAAAAGAGGTCGACACCCTGCTGCAAGACCAACGCAATCCGGTCAAAGGAGCCGATCTCAGTTACGAAGCCAGCAAGCCGGCATATAACAAGATCGAGGTCGATCTGAGTTCTCTTCTCACGTTGGCCCAGTCGCACAGCATGAATGATCCGACGATCAACGAGGTAAACAAGTTGATAGATACAGTACGCGGGCTGGAGAGGATTCATCAGCGTGATAACCGATTACCGCCCTTTGTAATCGATACCGAGCAGGCCGCGATCCGCGACCAGATCAGCTCGATTATAAGGACAGAGAACGCCAAAAAAGCGGGGACATGAGGGAGAATGGCTATGGATGTCGCGAGCGTCTCAAAAAATATGTTCGACGCGGCGCAAAAGGCCGCCGGGAACACATGGGGCGAAATCCAGCATGACTTCGCTTCGGACCTGGGTGGCGTGCTGCGGAGCGCTGCCAGGATTGAAGAAAAATTGAAAGCCGGCGAACTCAGTGAGGCCGACGCCGAGGAACTGCTGCGAGCGCAAAGCAATACTCTGTTCATCCTGAGTTAAGAGGCGGAAGTCGAAGCTGAAGTGGTCGCGCAGAACGCCATCAATGCCGCGATCGACGTGTTGTGGACGGCGGTAAAGGTTGCGGCGAAGATCTGAGTATCGAGAACCGGAGGAGAAGAACAATGGCGCGTGAAGGTTATCTGATCATGGATAGCGACCTGCACATGATGGAGCCCGATGACTTGTGGGCCCGCTATCTCGACGGGCCGCACCGGGCGAACCCGCCGCGTTTCTTTGGCGGGCAGCAACGCCAGCTGGCCCAGACTTCGGAAGACAAGGGCAACGCCGACGCCATCATGGGAATGGAAGTTCAGGGCTTGGCGATCCCGGCGCACGCCAACGCGCAGGGCGCGACCGCCTCCAGCCGCGAGCTCAGACGCCGCAGCCGCGCCCGTCACCCGCATTTCAATGTGGCGCGGGCGCGCGGGTTCGATCCCGCTTCCACCTTGACGGCGATGGACATCGAAGGGATCGACGTCGCCGTCATGTACGGCACGCGCGGCCGGCAGATCCTGTGCCACGACGATCTGGCGCCGGATTACGCGGCGGCGCTCGCGCGGGCCTACAACAGTTGGGCGGCCGATTATTGCAAGACCGATCCGCAGCGCCTCAAATTCGCGGCGCAGATCGCGATGCACGACATTCCGAGCGCTGTCGAGGAGGCGCGCCGGTCCGTCACCGAGCTGGGCGCCGTCGCCGTCATTGGCACGCCGAACCCGGTAAACGGCCAGCACCTGCACGACGAGGCCTGCGAGCCGTTATGGAACGAGCTCGCGCTGCTCAATGTGCCGATCGGCTATCACCCGACCGGCAACACCTCGCTGAAGGACGACGCCGGGCGGCGTTATGTCGGGCACGCCAATTTCCACCCGATCGCGCACGCCATCCGCAACCCGGTCGAGCTGATGGGCGCAATCGCCAGCATGACCACCGGCGGCGTGCTGGAACGCCATCCGACACTGCGCTGCGCCTTTCTCGAAGGGACGGCCGGGTGGCTCTACTGGTGGCTGTGGCGGCTGGACGACCAGTGGGAAAAGTTCGGGCCGGGCTGCGAGCGCCAGATCTCGATGCTGCCGAGCGAGTATTTCAAGCGCCAATGCTACATCGCGCTCGATGTCGACGAGGAGCCCGCCGTCGACGTCGTCAACAAGCTGGGGGCGGAATATTTCGTCGTATCGTCCGACTATCCGCATTCCGACGGCGCATTCCCTGAGGCGATCGAGCAGTTCCTGAGCCTGCCGCTCAATGACGAGCAGCGTCGCAAGATCCTGTGGGAGAATTGCGCGCGCCTCTACGACATCGCCACTCCGGCGGCACCGCTGACCAGGGATCAGCCGAGCGTTTCCGCCGCCGAGTAGCCCCTCGCTCTGCCCCTCTCCCCGCCTCGCGGGAATCCACGGCGGCAGGGTCCGGAACTGATCCTCCGGACCCCCGCTTCCGCGGGCGTGACGAGATAGTTCGAAGCGTTCCCCAACCTGGGCCTTATTCCAGGGCTTGACGATTTCCTCGCACATTTTCTTCGCGTCGCCGAACAGCATCATCGTGTTGTTGCGTAAAAGAGCTCGTTCTCGACGCCGGCGTAGCCCGACGCCATCGAGCGCTTGACGAAGAGGACGGTCTTGGCGCGCTCGACGTCGAGGATCGGCATGCCGTAGATCGGCGACGAGGGGTTTTGGCGGCCGGTTGGTGACATCGTTGGCGCCGATGACAAAGGCGACATCGGTCGAGGCGAAATCGCGATTGATCTCTTCGAGTTCGAAGACCTCGTCATAGGGGACGTTCGCCCGGCGAGCAGCACGTTCATGTGGCCCGGCATGCGCCCCGCGACCGGATGGATCGCGTACTTCACCGTGTCAAGCCGCATGCGCCGGTCCGGCGCCCCTGTTTCGCCTGTTTTATCAGGTCGAGATCAGGTCTTGCCCACTCCCCTTCGGTGAGTTCGTGCCCGTTCAGGGGTGCTCGATGCCGTGAGCCTATTCCGGTGGTCGCCCGGCCTGAATAGGAGTTCAGCATCGAAATAACGACCGGCATGTCGGCCCCGCCGATCGGCACGATCAGCAGAACCAGCGACACACAAGGGTCAGCCCTGACGCTGCGGCCGCCTCGGTCCACGGTAGCCGCACGAGCCCCGAGCGGGAGCTTCCTGATAATGCAGAAAAATAACAGGAGGCTACCCAGTATAGACGGCGGAATTCCTCGCCTTTTCCGGGCACAAAAACGCACGACCAGGAAGCGCGGGAATAGTCCGACAGAAATTCAACGTGAATATGCGCGAAGATAGCATCCTTGGCTCCGAAACTTCTTCAAACGGAGTGGCCCATAACACGCGTTTACGGCGAATTTCCGGACGCTGTGTCGCCGGTAGGAGCGCGGTGCTTTGACGTGCGCCCCATCCCCTAGCCACAGGTGCTCCGAGCTGAAAGACGGGACCCGGGCGCCTTCGTTGACTTCCGCCCCTATCGGTCATCCCCGCCGAAGGCATGGAGGCAGCCATACAGCCCAACGAAAACAAGGGCTGCCAGAAGCGTATCCTCCTTTCGAAGTTCACGGCAGACGCAATCCGCGTTCCCAAAGTGACGGATGTTGGGGTAATTGTTTGCGAACGAATATGCCCTGTCGAAAATATTGGCAAAGTCGTTGCTGGGGAAACGGTTGTCTGTCCGCATCCTGCTCAGGGCGCGAGTAAAATCGTTCGTGTTGCCGTTCGAGACAGACACCAAAGCGCTTTCGGCAAACAGGGAAGCGATGCGGATTACATCCTTCGCATTGATCTGGCTCCAATCGGTCGAATGGCGCTCCCAGGCGCTTTCGAATGCAGACAAAGCCTCCCGAAGTCTTTCGTCAGCCGTGGCCCTCGCACGGAGCGTACGGTAAAGTTCATCGACTTCACCGTGCAGAAGGGGTGTCAGCTTCAGCGGCTCGCGATCCAGCCTATAAGGCAGCACGTGCCGCGCAAGGAAACGCTCCGCGCGATCGCCGAAGTATCGACTGAGTTCAGCATCGTCATATGCACGGAGTGCCTCGTCGATTTCCGAAAGCAGAAGAGCAATTGCCCGTCCTCCGGTGAAGAACTGAGGCCTGATTCGTCGTAGCGCGGTTCTGGCGTCTCTGGGCAAATCGAGAAAGGTAGCCACGTCGGCCCGTAACCCATCCAGCGCAGGAAGTTTGCCGGTCCCGACGAATATCTGACGAATGCCGCGCGGGCGCACGAGCATCACACGCACGATCTCGATTGGCAGATCGGGATATCTGTCGCGGTATCGATCGAACAGAGGCCGCCAGATCTCCGCACCAGTGTAGCCCCATGCAGCTTGCAGTCGGTCGGACGTCACTCGAACACTTCCGCTGCCAGGGCGGCGGCCGCGGCTTCAGCCTTTGCCGCGGCAGTGTCGAGCTTGTGGGCTATCGCTTCAAGATCGTGAGCTTCTTGGGCAAAGGCGGTTTGACGTGCGAGCGGGGGCAATATCAAGGATAGCTCTGTTAATACCGCGCTCTCCAGACTTTTGGTTCCGTGCGCCAAGGTTCGAGAGGCCGCGACAGCAGGTAAGCATGCAGCGATTGCAGTGCCCATCGCAGGAAGCCCGACAACACTGCGCTACTGGGAACCAAGGCCTTCATGTCTTGGTTGAGTGTCACGGGTACAGCATTAAGTCTGATTGGTACCGTGTGCGCGAGTATCATTCCTCTTACTACAATGAGAATACTCTCCGCCGGGATTAGCTTGGCCGGAGATGCCTCCATCGCGGCTTCTGTAATCTTGTCTTCGCTATCAACAATGATCGTTGGCTTCATATCCTTAGGGGATACCCACGGGATGTGTCCCCGCCAAAAGTTTGCGTTGGCTTTGGATGGTGTGCCTCCGCCGGTCAGCTTCGCAATGCTGCCCAAGCTTACCGTCTCCCATCCCTTGGGGTTGGTGGCGGGATCACCGAAGGTGTCAAGGAACAGGGCGGGGATGATGGCGCGGGCCTTGGCGCGGGCGGTGTCGGCGCGGCGTCTAATGTCCGCCGCCCGGTCCAACAGAGCCACAACTCGCCGCTGCTCCTCCAACGGCGGAGGGCGAAATGGGATTGAAAGGAGTGCGTTTGGCAAGAATTGTTGGCGGCTTTTAGTAGCTGCTTGCGCTGCGGTCGCCGTCAACCTTTCCAAATCGGCATGTAATAGGAAATGCTCCAAAAAACGAAGATCAACTGACCCGTTATATGCAACAAGCTGAACGAATTCCGTAGAACAAATGGCGGATGTAGGATCCGGTTTTTCGATATACCAAACGCGTTTTATCCGAGGGTTTATTTTGGATACGAGAACGCACTCGGATGTGATTTTATATTTGTTGCTTCCTATCTGACGGCCAGCCAGATGCTCCGGCTTCCGACCATTATCGAACCCAGGAATGCTGAAGACGTGAAATTGTCGGTCAGGGTAGGCTACTGGATTGAGGGATGGCGAGGTGATCCGCAAACAATCGCCGAGATAGGAAATTTCTGTGTTCACGCGGCCCGCGCTTCTAATTCGACGGCGATGGCGTCGATATCGGCCAGAATAGCGACGGCTTCCTCCCGTAATTCAGCGAGCAATTCCCGCGGATCGCGGTGCTCGGCAGCTTCGCGGCTTTCCGGCCGATAGCGCGAGGCGGAGAGGTTCCAATCTTCGCGCTCGACCGCCTCGGCTGCTGCGAACCACCATTTCTCGGCCCAAGGTGCGCCTGTATCGCGATCGCACCAATCCGACCACAACTCGTCGCGGCTGTTGAAGGCGGCGATCAGGCCCGGCAGATCATCGACCTCGATCGGCTGGTCGTGATTGGCGTCGAGCTTGAAGCCGTCGGCATCGGCGTGCAGGAACATAACCCGCTCGGTGCGCCCGCCCTTCTGTAGGATAAGGACTGAGGTCTTGACCCCGGAATAGGGCTGGAATACGCCGCCGGGCAGGGACAGAACCCCGTCAACGCGGTTGTTCTGCAATAAGATCCGGCGGAGTTCCTTGTGCGCGCCGGTCGAGCCGAAGAGCACACCCTCCGGCACGATGACGCCGCAGCGGCCGTCAGGTTTCAGATTGTCGACCATGTATTTGACGAACAGAAGCTCGGTCGCTGTGGTCGTTCCGATCTTGACGTCGTCGACGATGCGGTCGCGGTCGATGCGGCCGGAGAAGGGAGGGTTCGCGAGCACCACATCGTAGCCGTCGAGGGGCAGACCGCGGTCTGCCTTCATCTGACGGTCGAAGCTGGTGGTCAGAACATTTCGGCGAAGGATTCGGACATCCGGCAGGCCGCGCAATGCCAGGTTCATCGAGGCGAGGCTGACCATCTTGGCGTCGACATCGTTGCCATAGAAGGTTGCGGTCCGAAGCTTGCGCCATTGGGCGTCGTTGAGCCGATCACCATAGCCGCGCTCGAAGGTCTTGCCCTCGAACTCCGCGGTCTCGCGTCCGTGCGGCGAAGAATTCGCGAGCCGGATATGATCGAAAGCCGCGACGAGAAAACCGGCCGTGCCGGCAGCGGGGTCATAGACGGTCTCGCCGATGCGCGGATCGACCAGATCGACAATTGCGCGGATGATGTGGCGCGGCGTGCGGAACTGGCCGAGTTCACCAGCCTGCCTGATCTGGCGCAATACATGCTCGAAGAGATCGCCCTTGCTGTCGGGGTCGGCGTGTTCCAGCCGCAATTCATTGACCAGGGTCACGATCTGAGTGAGGACCGTCGGCTCGTCTATCGCGAGGCGCGCCTGCGCCATGAAACCCATGCCGTAGGCATCGCCGATCTCGCGGAAGAAGTCAAAAACCTCGTCGCGGACCCAGGTGACGAGCTGCTCGCCGGACATCGCATTCGCCCAGGACGACCAACGCATGCGTTCGCGCGGTACGACCTCGACGCCCCGCGATGGCGCGTTCAGCGGGTTGCGGAGGGTCCAATCGCCGGCGAACAGGCTGTCATAGCCGCGCCCGGTGGCTCTCGCTTGCCGAAGATTGGCGCTGTCGATCCCCTCGATCATGTAAAAGAAGAACAGGAAGCTCAGCTGCTCGGCATTGGTCAGCGGATCGGGATAGCCGCCGCCGTAGAGATAGTCGCGGATCTGGTCGATCTTGCGGCGCATGTCCGGGGTGAACGGCATTGTCGGCCTCTATTATGCTTTCAGGAATCGCATCAGACCTACTCCCCGCTTTCCCGGCGCAGCCCGGGAACCACTCCTGCCGTAGATACCGGCTTTCGCCGGTAAAGCGAGAAAAGGTTCGTCCGCTCGATCGGCGACTGGGCTTGCTTCGAAAGCATCAGGTTGCAGACTTGTCCGAGCGCGCCTCGCCCTTTGGTTTCCAGGGCAGTGATTCTGCGAAAACAGCCCGGTTCATGTCGCCGAGCACTCGCTCCAGCTCGGCTTCTCCGCCGAAGACCGCACGGGCGCGCTCGAAACCGCCATTCATCGACAGCGGCGGCATGTCGAACCGCCAGCTCTCGAAGCCGGTCAGATCGGCGGCATTCGCCTTGATCTGCTCTTTAACCAGGTGGAGAAGGCGTAGCTGGTCAGAATTGAACCTCTGTGGGCTAATCCATGTCTCGAAGGCGGCGCCGCGCGCCTCAGCGACAGCCTCCTCTGCGTCCATAAATGCATGGCCCGTCTCGTCGATCGTCACCCATTCGCGGGTATTCGGGTCGATTTCGTCGTGCACATCAAGCGTCAACAAGCGACGCGGTTGATACGGTAACCCGGGCTGCTCGCGCACTATGACAACGCCGCCTTCTCCGGGCATCTCGTCATCACCATGGCGCAACGTCACACCGGTGAAGTCGAACATCGTAAATCGGCTTTTGCCGGGCGCCAGACGCGTGCCGCGCCCGCGCATCTGCTGATACAGGATCGAGCTGTGGGTGAAGCGCGCCATGACCAGATTGCGGACCTCCGGACAGTCAAAGCCAGTGTCCAGCATGTTTACGCTGACGATGATCTGCGGGTATTCCTCTTTCTTGAAGCGCTTGATCTTCGCCGCCGCCTCCACAGTATCGTCCGGCCCGAGCCCTGATACGACGAAATCGGCGTAGCGAATCGTGGGGCTCGGTTTCTTATCCGCGAATTCCTGGTCGAGCATTCGGGCGAGTGTTTCGGCATGACGCTTGGTGACCGCGAACACGATGGTTTTGCCCCAATCGGGCGCGCGACGGACGCCATTCGGGCCGGTATAGCCGTTTTCTAGAACCTGACGGAACTCCCGGGCCATCGCGCGATTGCGCTCTGGGATCGTAAATTTCCGTTCCAATGCGGTGGGATCGACGATCAGCGGATCGCGGTCTGCGAATAGAGCCTCAAGCTCTGTCCGCGATGCTTCGTCGAGAGCGTCCCAATCGATTTCGCCGCGGGCCACGGGAAAACCATCTCGGGCGGCAGTGCGTGCCGTCATGGCCCGGTAAATCTCGTAGGGCACCAGGTGGCCGTCAGAAATGGCTTCCAATAACGTATAGCTATAGGTCGGCCGCTGGACTTCGAAGAAGCGCAATGTGTCTCGGATCGCCTGGCGGTCTTCCTCGTCGACATCCGAGTCGTCTTGCATGACGCATGGCGTCGCGGTCAGCCCAATCTTTATCGCGTCGAAATGGTCGAGTGCGCGCCGCCATTGGCCGTAGATGCTGCGATGACATTCGTCAATGACGATGAGGTCGAAGTAGCCGGCCGAGTAGTTGGCATATTCGTTGACCAGCGTTTGCAATGTGACAATGGTGATCCGCTTCTCGTCCTGGAAACGGCGCCCGGTGCGCGGCACGCGATAGCACGGCAAATTTGGCAGGCACTCGGCGAAGGCGTCCTCGGCTTGAATGGCGAGCTGATTGCGGTCGACGACGAACAAGGCGCGCGTCACCCAATTCGCCTCGAACAAGCGTTTTAGGAGGGCGGCGGCCGTGCGGGTCTTGCCGGTGCCCGTCGCCATCTCGACAAGCATCTTTCGTCGCCCATTGACCATCTCGCGGCAAAGGACGTCGATGCAGGCGGTCTGATAGTTGCGCCCGCCACCCCCGGCGATACGATGATCAATCGCAATGTCGAGCGGATTGCGCCGGATGTCCCGGGCGGCTCTGCGCCGGATCAGGTCGTCCTGGCTGAATACTGTCTCTACCGGGCGAAAATGTGCGTCCTGGTCTTTGTCGCGAAACCAGACTTCTTCGCCATTCGACAGGAAAATAAACGGGACGTCGAGCTGGTCTGCGTATCGGCGACCCTGTGCTTCCCCGGCACTCAGGTTGACGCTGGTGCTCTTGGCCTCGAGAATGGCGAGTGCGCGGCCCTGGCGATCGAACAGGGCGTAATCTGCTTTGCCGCCATCATCGAAAGGGTATTCGTAACGTACACTGCGCCCGTCGGTCAGCTTCCAGCCGATATCGCGCAGAAGCTGATCAATTTCGACTCGCGCGAACGCCTCGTTTGTCACGCTCGGCCTATCTCCCGCTTACGCGGGCAGCGAATGCTGGATCACAATTCGCCTTTATAGGCGCGGATTCTTAGGCCGGCGTAAAGAGGAGTGGCTAGGAGCCGCTGAAAGCGCGCCCCGCCTTACTCCAACGCCTTGACGATTTCTTCGCACATTTTCTTGGCGTCGCCGAACAGCATCATCGTGTTGTTGCGGTAGAAGAGCTCGTTCTCGACGCCGGCGTAGCCCGAGGCCATCGAGCGCTTGACGAAGAGGACGGTCTTGGCGCGCCGTAGATCGGCGAAGAGGGATCGGTCTTGGCGGCCGGGTTGGTGACGTCGTTGACGCGGATCACAAACGCGACGTCGGGTCGACGCGAAGTCGCGGTTGGCCCAGCATGCGTCCGGCAACCGGATGGCTTGTATTAACTGGCTGTTGTGCTACATTGTAGCTCAATCTGGAGGATTTGGCCATGACCGCGAATTCTGTCGTGCGTGCGCGTATCGACGAGCAGACCAAGAACGAAGCCGCCGCCGTGCTGAAGGCTATGGGCCTCACCGTGTCCGATGCCTTCCGGCTGATGATGGTCAAGATCGCCAAGGAAAAGGCGCTACCGTTCGAGCCGCTCGTGCCGAATGAAGAAACGATCGAGGCGATGAAAGCCGCGCGGCGCGGCGAAGTGACCACTGCGGGCTCGCCGGGAGAGCTGCTCGCGAGCCTGAATGCGGATTGTTAGATACACCAGCCGCTTTCGCCGCGACTACAGACGCGAGAAATCGGGACGGCACAGCAGGCGCCTCGATGCCTTGTTGCTCGAAACGGTCAACTTTCTGGCGAATGATCAGCCGCTGCCGCGCCGCTATTTAGATCACCCGCTCGGTGGCGAGTGGAGCGATCACCGCGATTGCCACATCCGACCCGACCTCATCGTGATTTACCGCAAGCCCGACAATGAAAGCCTAGAGCTTGTCCGGCTCGGCTCGCACAGCGAGCTTGGTCTTTGACCCATCTCAGGGCGGGTGATCTTCCAGATCCCGGTAGCGCGCGCGATTACTCCAACGCTTTGACGATTTCCTCGCACATTTTCTTGGCGTCGCCGAACAGCATCATCGTGTTGTTGCGGTAGAAGAGCTCGTTCTCGACGCCGGCGTAGCCCGAGGCCATCGAGCGCTTGACGAAGAGGACGGTCTTGGCGCGCTCGACATCGAGGATCGGCATGCCGTAGATCGGCGAGGAGGGGTCGGTCTTGGCGGCCGGGTTGGTCACGTCGTTGGCGCCGATCACAAAGGCGACATCGGTCGACGCGAAATCGCGGTTGATCTCGTCGAACTCGAAGACCTCGTCATAGGGGACGTTGGCCTCGGCGAGCAGCACGTTCATGTGGCCCGGCATGCGCCCGGCGACCGGATGGATCGCGTAGCGCACATTGACCCCGTCCTTCTTCAAGATGTCGGCCATCTCGCGCAGCGCGTGCTGCGCCTGCGCGACCGCCATGCCGTAGCCCGGCACGATGATGACCGAGCTGGCATTCTTCATGATGAAGGCGGCATCCTCGGCGCTGCCCGATCTGACGAGGCGGTCGCCGACCCCGGCCCCGCGGCCACCGTGCCGCCTTCGGTGCCGAACCCGCCGAGGATCACATTGAAGATCGAGCGGTTCATCCCCTTGCACATGATGTAGCTGAGGATCGCGCCGGAGGAGCCGACGAGGGCGCCGGTGACGATCAAGAGGCTGTTCGACAACGTGAAGCCGATGCCGGCGGCCGCCCATCCCGAATACGAATTCAGCATCGAGATGACGACCGGCATGTCGGCGCCGCCGATCGGCACGATCAGCAGGAAGCCGAGCGCCAGCGACACCAGCAGGAGCAGCCAGAAGGCGGGCGCCGCTTCGGTCGAGACGAAGAGCACGATCAGCAGGATCAGCAGGGCTCCGAGCGCGGCGTTGACCAGATGCTGGCCCGGGAAGACCAGCGGCCGGCCGGTGACGAGCCCCTGCAATTTGGCGAAGGCGACGATCGAGCCGGTGAAGGTGATCGCGCCGATCGCCATGCCGAGCGACATCTCGACGAGGCTGCTGCCGTGGATCGCGCCGCGCACGCCGATGCCGTAGAGTTCGGGGTAGGTGAAGGCGGCGGCGGCGACGCATACCGCGGCGAGGCCGACCAGGCTGTGGAACGCCGCGACCAGCTGCGGCAGCGCCGTCATCTGGATGCGCAGCGCGATGAAGGTGCCGACCGCCCCGCCGATCAGGATGCCGAGAATGATCAGCCAAAAGCTGACGACATGCGGCGTCAGCAACGTGGTGACCACCGCGATCAGCATGCCGGCGATGCCGTAGATGTTGCCGACCCGCGCCGTTACCGGCGAGGACAGGCCGCGCAACGCCAGGATGAAACAGACCGAGGCGACCAGGTAGAAGAAGGCGGACAGGTTCTCGCTCATCGCGGGCCCCGCTATCGCTTTTTCTGGAACATCTGCAGCATGCGCTGGGTGACGATGAAGCCGCCGAAGATGTTGACGGCGGCCAATGTCACCGCGACGAAGCCCATAATCTTGGCAAAGCTGACGCCGAACGGGCCCGCCGCGATCAGCGCTCCGACGATGATGACGCTCGAAATCGCGTTGGTTACGCTCATCAGCGGCGAGTGCAGCGCCGGGGTCACCCGCCACACGACGTAGTAGCCGACAAAGACCGCGAGCACGAAGACGGTCAACTCAAAGACAAAGGACGGGCCGCCGACGACGGCCGGGGTGGTCTGAACCGTTGTCAGCTGGTGCGTCAACAGATCGAGATTGCGGGCGAGCGCGCCGGCTTGGCCGGCAAGTTCGCCGGCGCGATCGGCCAGAGAGGCGGGTTCCGCCATCGCGTCGTCTCCGTTAGTTTGAAGCCGCCGCTTCTGCCACGGCCGGCGAGCCGAGCAGCGGGTTCACGATGGCGCCGTTCTCGGTCAAGAGCGTCGCTTTGATGATCTCGTCGGCAGTGTCGATCTTCAGCTCTTTGTCCTTGACCAGCAGAGCGAGGAAGGACAGCAGGTTGCGGGCGTAGAGCTGGCTCGCATCGGCGGCGATGCGAGAAGGCATGTTTGCGGGACCGATGATCTTGACCCCGTTCGGAGTCAAGACGGTCTCCTCCGGGCGGCTGCCCTCGACATTGCCGCCCGCCTCGACGGCGAGATCGATGATGACCGAGCCCGCGGCCAGTTCGGCGATCATCTCGCTGGTCATCAGAATGGGCGCCTTGCGTCCGGGATCAGGGCGGTACAGATGACGATGTCGGTCCGCTTCAGCGCCTCGGTGATCCGCTCGCGCTGCCGCCGTTGGTAGTCTTCTCCCATTTCGCGGGCGTAGCCTCCGGCGGTCTCGGCCGTGCGGGCCGCTCCCTCGTCGACGGTGATGAACGTCGCACCCAGGCTCTCGACCTGCTCTTTCGCCGCGGCCCGCACGTCGGTCGCAGAAACGATGCCGCCGAGGCGCCTGCCGGTGGCGATCGCCTGCAACCCGGCAACACCGGCGCCCATGACCAGAATGCGCGCCGCTTTGATCGTTCCGGCCGCGGTCATCATCATCGGGAAGGCGCGGCCGAACTCGGCAGCGGCATCGACGACGGCCTTGTAGCCCGCGAGATTGGCCTGCGAGGACAGCACGTCCATGGCCTGTGCGCGGGTGATCCGCGGCACCAGCTCCATCGCAAAGGCGGCAATCCCGGCGCCGGCATAGGCCTCGGCGTCAGCCGGGTTCTGGGCCGGCTGCAACAGGCCGATCAGCACCGCCCCGCGTTTGAACAACGCCAGCTCGTCGATGCCGCCCTCGCCGCCGATCAGCGGACGCTGGACCTTGAGGACAATGTCCGCATCGCCCAACGCCGTCGCTTGATCCGTCGCAATCGAGGCTCCGGCCTCGGCGAACGCGGCATCGCTGAACCAGGCGCCTTCGCCCGCGCCGCTTTCCACGACGACTTGGAGGGCCATCCCGCTCATGCGCCTGACGGTATCGGGCGACGCCGCCACCCGGCGTTCGAACGCGCGCCTTTCCCTGACGACGGCGACTTTCATGGACCGGATGTTCCCCAGTGGCAGGGCCGAAAAACGCGCCCTACAATGCCGTGCGGTCTCCGATTTGTGAAGAGCGAACCCGGCAACATACCCGCGCTTCCGCCCTCTTCCGCTTTGGTGATAGGGTGCAGTTGCCGGCAGCCGCGTAGTGCGGCGGAGTGCGGTCAAATATGGCTGCCCCGCGCGGGGACACCTGCAAAATCAGTTGCGTATCAACGGGGGCGAGCGTGCCGGGAATAAGTCGTCTGGAGGTCCGTTGTCAGTCAGTCAGAAATTGGCCGGGCAAAAATTGGCGGAATCGTCGGTTCGCCTGATTCCGGGCAGGGATCCGGTGAGCACTCGTTTCGGCGATCAGCTGATCGCGGTTCTGCCAAGGCTGCGGCGGTTCGCGCGCGGGCTCACGGGCGCGGCCGTCGAGGCCGACGATCTGGTTCAGGCGGCATGCGAACGCGCCCTCGCACGCCAGCATCAGTTTCAGGAGGGCACACGGTTCGACAGCTGGATGTTTCGCATCGTGCAGACGATCTGGATCGACCAGGTCCGCTCGCGGGACATCCGCAAGGAAGGTGGCGAGATTGCCGAAGAACGAATGGGTTCGGATGAGGCGGTGCGCCGGGTCGAGGCTCGGCTCGCTCTCGCTGAGGTTCGGCGGGCGGTCGACCGCTTGCCGCCCGATCAGCGCACGGCCCTGCTGCTCGTGACGGTTGATGGGCTCAGCTATAAGGAGACTGCCGAAATCGTAGGAGTGCCGATAGGAACGATCATGAGCCGTCTCGCGCGCGCCCGCATCGCATTGCAGCTGCAACTCGAAGCGGGCGGCGGGATGCGCAGGAGTACCGACAATGCAGAAGCGCAGTGACGACCGTCTCATCGCCTATCTCGACGGCGAGGTCGACGCGTCGGCGAGGCGTGAGATCGAGGATTGGCTCGACAGCGATCCGGCCGCTCGCGACAAGGTCGCTGCGCTCGCCGAGTCGGCTGTTCTGGTGCGCTCGGCCTTCGACGAGGTTATGCACGAACCGGTGCCGGACCGGCTGATCGCGGCTGCCCGAGGCGAGAGGGTTCCGGCCGAACCGAGTGCGAAAATTCTTCCTTTCAGGCGCGGGCAGCGGACCGGGAGCGCCCCTGCCGCGCGCCGTTGGTGGCTCGGTTTGCCCCTGGCCGCCTCGCTGTTCGGCTTGCTGCTGGGCGGCGCCGTTGCTTATCTGAGTGTCGCCAAGCTGCTGCCCGCAGGCTTCGGGGGCAAGCAGCCTGCGGTCGAGATGGCCGCCGCCGACGATCTTTGGCTCGACAATGCCGTCGGTTATTTCAAGCTGGCCGCCAGCGCCGGCGACGGCGCCCTGGTCGATGTACCGGCTACCGGCGACGCGCGCGAGGCATGGCAAAAGATCAGCCAGAGCTTGCCACAGCCTCAGGAGGTGCGGTGGCCGGAGCTCAACCTCAAACCCTGGGGCCTCAATTTCCGCGGTGCCCGGCTCGTCGTTGCCGACGGCCGGCCGGCGGCGCAGTTGATGTATACGACCGATAACAAGGCGATCGGGCCGCTGACCTTGATCGTCGGGTCGTCGAAAGAGCCCGACATCCCGCCCACCCTGGCGCGGCGCCAGGATGTCAATCTCCTCTACTGGCGTCACCAGGGCCGCGCCTATGCGCTGGTCGGCCAAACTGACGTCGGCTATCTCTGGGGCATCGCCAACGACGTCGCCTGGCAGCTCGACGCCATCTGAGCCGGCCTAAATCCCCCTCGCCCCCTGGCCGGAGGAGAGGGGCTTCGGCGCACATCCCGATATTTGCATCGAGACCGAACGCGCTCATCTGGTATAGACGAGGGCGCGGCGGTTGTTGCCCCAAACGAAGATGCGAGAAAGGCTCGACCATGGTGGCTATCGAATCGACCCCGGAAATGGCGGCTGCGGTCTACGCGACGATGGCGCGGAACCTTGCGGTGGTCCGGCGCCGGTTGGGCAGGCCGTTGACGTTGGCCGACAAAATCCTGCTAGGACACCTCGACGACCCGGAACACCAGGAGCTCGAACCGGGGAAGAGCTATTTGCTGGTCCGTCCGGACCGCGTGGTTTTTCAGGACGTGCTGGGGCAAACGGGGCTCTTGCAGTTCATGCAGACTCGGCGCGACAAGGTCGCGGTGCCGGCGACGATCCATTGCGACCACCTGATCCAAGCGCGGGTCGAGGGCGCCGCGGATCTGCGCGAGTCCCTCGCCGAGAACAAGGAGGTCTATGACTTTCTGCGTTCCGCGGCGGCCAAGTACGGTCTGGGCTTCTGGGGACCCGGCGCCGGCATTATCCACCAGGTGGTGCTGGAGCAATACGCGTTCCCCGGCGAATTGATCGTTGGCACCAACTCGCACACGCCAAACGCCGGCGGTCTCGGCGCCTGTTCTGTCGGAGTAGGCGGCGCCGACGCAGTCGAGGTCATCGCCGGATTGCCCTGGGAGGTGCTCTACCCAAAGCACATCGCGGTTTACCTGACCGGCAGCCTGGGCGGCTGGACGGCGCCCAAGGACGTCATCCTCTATGCTGCCGGGCAGCTGACCGTTTCCGGCGCGACCAACGCCATCGTCGAATATATCGGCCCCGGCGCGCGCACAATTAGCGCCACCGGCAAGGCGACGATCACCAATATGGGCGCCGAGCTCGGCGCCACGACGTCGATGTTCCCGGCCGACGAGCACATGGCGAAATATCTGCGTGCCACCGGCAAGGGAGGCCTAGTCCCGCTGATGCAGCAGAACCAGCATCTGCTCGAACCGGACAAGGAAGTCGAGTCCGATCCCGCGAAATTCTACGACCGCGTGGTCGAGCTCGATTTGTCGAAACTCGAGCCCTATGTCGTCGGTCCCCATTCGCCGGACAGGGCACGTCCGATCTCGAAGCTCGCGGCCGAGGTGGCAGACCAAAAGAACGGGTTCATCGACGAGATCTCGACCGCCCTGATCGGCAGCTGCACGAACTCGTCCTACGAGGATATGAGCCGCGCCGCGGATGTCGCCGAGCAGGCGAAGGCGCACGGGCTCAAGGCCGCCGTACCGTTCCTCGTGACCCCGGGCTCCGAGCAGGTGCGGGCGACAATCGAGCGCGACGGCCAGATGCAGTCATTGAAGGACATCGACGGCACCGTGCTGGCCAACGCCTGCGGGCCCTGCATCGGCCAGTGGCGCAGGTCCGTCGCGGCGGATGCGGTGCCGAACACGATCGTCACCTCGTACAACCGCAATTTCCCGCGGCGCAACGACGGGTCGCCGACGACGATGAACTTCATCGGCAGCCCGGAGATCGTCACCGCCTTTTCGTTGGCGAAGCGGCTGTCATTCAACCCGGTGACCGACACGCTGACGGACGCCGAAGGCAAGCCGTTCCGCCTCGACCCGCCGAAGCCCGCGCCCGAGGTGCCGGCGCACGGTTTCGACCCCGGGCTTGCTACTTACATCGCGCCGCCGGAGGACGGCAGCGCGATCAAGCTGGACGTCGATCCGAACAGCGAGCGGCTGCAGGTGATGGAGCCGTGGGCGGCATGGGACCACAAGGATTTCGTGGACATGCCGGTGTTGATCAAGACCAAGGGCAAGACCACGACCGACCACATCTCTCCCGCCGGTCCGTGGCTGCGCTACCGTGGGCATTTGGACAAGTTCAGCGACAACATGTTCATGGGCGCGACCAACGCCTTCACCGATGAGGCCGGGACCGGCGTCAACGTCCTGACCGGTGAAAAGGGACAGGCGATCGGCAAGATCGCCCGCGACTACAAGGCCCACGGCGTCCGGTGGGTCGCGGTCGGCGACGACAATTACGGCGAAGGCAGCAGCCGCGAGCACGCCGCGTTGTCTCCGCGCCTCTTGGGCGGCGCGGCGGTAATCGCCCGCAGTTTCGCGCGCATCCACGAATCCAACCTGAAAAAGCAGGGCCTCTTGGCGCTGACCTTCCAGGACCGGGCGGATTACGATCGAATTCGGGTGGATGACCGCATCAGCCTCGTGGGGTTGGAGGAAATGGCGCCCGGGCAGCCGGTCGAGTGCCGCATCAAGCATGCCGACGGCACGACCGAGAAGCTATGCCTCAACCACACTTTCAGCGCCTCCCAGCTCGAATGGTTCCGCAAGGGATCGGCGCTCAACCTCTTCCATCATTGAGAAATCGGTCGAAAGGCCGGTCCGAGGCAGTGCATCGGCGGCAGGTGGACGCCGTGAGATCGGCCATCGGCGGTGATAGCATCCCGCCGGGCGTATTCTGGGGTGTTCCAGCGTAAAACCGGCGCGACAGTCCGCGGGCCGGTCCTATGTACATCGAGGAAACTAGGAACATCCTTTCTCAGTTACGGGTCATAATCCCAGACAGCGATGGTGGGAACGAAGCGGGTGGCTCGACGCGGCAGGTGGATGCAGAGGGTCTGCTAACCAAATTCGTGACCGCGAACTGAACAAGCTTGCTTCACCATTGTCGTTTTGCGTTATCTTGTTCATCCCGGACTGCAAAGGATCAGACCATGAAGCATTTCTTGACCGGCGCGGCGGTCGTCGCTGCGCTTGCGATCTCGGCGCCGGTTTCGGCGCAACCGGCCAGTCCATCCGGCGGAGCACCGACGCCCTATGCCACGGGCACACCTCCTCCGGCGCCCACCCCATCGGGGCGGATGCCCTCAGGAGGGAAGAAGTTATCGGGATCGAACACTGTCCCCACGGCGGCCTCGACCTCCGAGACGACGTCGGCGACGCCCCCGGCGCACCGTCACGCGCGCGTCCACCACGCGATGCATGGCCATATGGCCCATGGCCCGGGCCCGAAATCGGCGACGGATACGACCGCACAGCTGAACCAAGCGGAGCTCGCCCGCCTGCAAGCTGGGGCTGCCCCGATGGCTCCACAAATGGCTCCGCAAATGGCTCCGCCCCCATCAGCAATGAGCGGAGGCAACAGCCTGGGGTTGTCCGGCCCGAACACGGGCGGGCCCGGCCTGACACCCTATAGCGGCGGCGCCCCGCAACGTTGACCCGCTTGCGGGCTGTGTCGAGCCTCTGAGCATGCGGTAAGGGGCTGGACTCCTCTTGTTCTTGCGGCTCAGGGCTAGCTTTGGAGATGCCGGCGCCCCTGCTCGCGCCTGTTAACCGGGGTTAGGCCTTGCCCCGCAGACTTTCATCCCCGACCAGCCCTTGAGCCAGCAGGCCTAGGGCGGATGCAATCCGCCGCCTTGTCGCCGGGATTGTGGGACGTGATCGTGACTTCGCTTATTGTCTTCCCGCCGCCGCAGAGGGCATTGCCGGTAACGGCTAAATTGGCGGATTGCCTCCGCGTTGCGAACTCTGAACCGACGTTGTAGCCCCTCACCCCCACCCTCTCCCCGCATGCGCTGCCTTGCCGCCGAGTCCGGTGCTCGACGCGGTGATGAGCCACCTGGTGCGCGAGGCAGCCATCGGCGGCTACGAGGCGGCGGCCGAAGCGGAGGGTCGCATCGCAGATGTCTACGACGCCCTCGCCACACTCATCGGCGCGCGCCGCGAGATCGCCTTCGTCGAAAGCGCCACGCGCGCCTGGGACATGGCGTTCTACGCCATTCCGGGCGGGCGACCGCGTCATCACTGCGCGGGGCCGAGTACCTGTCGAACTATCTCGCCTTCCTGCAGATGAAGCCGCGCGTCGGGATCGAGATCGACGTGGTCGGCAACGACGCGTCCGGGCAGCTTGACCTCGCCGCGCTCGAGCCACCTCTCATCGATCTCCAGGCCGCCTCCTTGGCCGACGCTGACATCTACGCCGTGCGAGACGACGCGCGCCGGCTCGAAAATTGGGAGCGGTCCGTCGCCGGCCAGATCGGCCTCGGCGCCGCGGCCCATTACGCGGGTCGGCATCGAGGCGATCGAGGCCCGGGTCAAAGCATTGGGTTCGCTGCTACGGCGCGAGCTCGGGACGCGGCAAGGCGTGACCTTGCACGATCTCGGCGCCGAGCAGTGCGGGATCGTGACCTTTCTCAAGGAGGGCGAAACGCCGGACAAGACGCGCGACCGGCTCCCGCGATGAACGTCAACGTCCACGTGTCCCGATCGCCACGCGCCCCCGCGCTCGATCTACCCGCGCGCGGATTGGACGCGCTCGTCCGCGCCAGCGTGCACTACTACAACGACGAGCCCGAGGTGGAGCGCTTCGTTCGGGCGGTGGCGGGCTAACCCTCCTCTAGCCGCGAGGTTTAAAAGTCAGAATTCAACCCCCATTTCGAAGGTTTTCAACGCCTGCTCCGATTCCGCCGTTCACGCGCGAGACTGCCATTGTCAAAGTCCGGATGGCCGAAGACGGCTGGAACAGCCGTGATCCGCATCGGGTTTCGCTGGCCTATAGCGAGGATAGCCGATGTCGAAATCGGGCGGAATTCATCGATGGGCGCGCCGAGATTGTCGCCTTTCTAATCCGCAATGGCACAAGGAACTCGATTATCGCCTAATCAAGAACTGTGGGCATCCGCCGATAACCGCATTGCCGTGCGCTTTGCCTATGAATGGCATGACGACAGCGGCAACTGGTTCCGCTCCTACGGGAACGAGAACTGGGAATTCGATGCGGCTGGAGTGATGCAGCGACGCTTCGCTTCTATTAACGATTTGCCGATCAGAGAAGCCGATCGGAAATACCATTGGCCCCTTGGGCGGCGGCCCGACGATCACCCCGGTCTTTCCGACCTAAGCCTTTGATGGCGGCTCACCGCCAAAGGCGAGGGCTGGCGACGGTCACTTTGGCTGCGACCGCAGCCATTCGATGAAGCGCGCCGTTTGCGGGTTCGTTCGCTGACCCACCAAGGTGGCAACCGCAATCTTGCCGCTCGTCACCTCGTAAAATCATACGACAACTCGGTCTACCCCAGATTTCTCGATATAACCAATCCGTAGCTCGGTCTGAACCACCGCGACGTTGCCGGAGACGTATTTGCGGATCTTGAATTGGTTCTTGGCCGACACGCAAAGCTCCAACCCCTTTGGATCGCGGCCTTGCCGACACAGGGGGTCCAGCATAGTCCGCCATCTTGGACGATCGCGTCATCGCTGTACAAGATACCCTTCTGCTGCGCGGTCGAATGCCGGATTGAGGCAATCCGAAGGCTGCGCGGGTCATCGGAGCGAATGCCCGCTATCCTCACCAAACCGGGCCCGCGGGGTGTAGAGCAGAAAGTCGGATACGTGCCAGCAGCGGACGGTCGCGGGGTCCGTTGCTGCATTCGGCGAGATCAGCCGAAAGCCGCCAGGACGCCAGGAACCCGCCCGTTACACGTAGGCGCGCTCGGTGCGCCGGATGGCCTGAAAGCGCCGGAAAGCCTTGCGCTCGTCTTCAAGCCCGAGGAATGAACGTACGGTGCTGCCGCGAAAGGTGTGCGCGAACATCTTCGGCGCGTTCCGCAACAGGAAGAGGGGGCTGTGGGCGAAGGCGGCCGGCATGTGGCGCAGCTTCATCCAGCGCTCCGCCCGCCACCGCAGGAACTCCACCTCGTCCGCCGAGAGATGTTCGGTCCGCACGACCGCGGTGGTGCCGTCGTATTCCTCGAGCCGCTCGTTGATGATCAGCCCGCGGTCCCGGAAATCCTTGGTCATCGGCGTGCCCGGGTAGGGCGTCGGGTGCTGGATGTAAGGCCAGTCCACGTATCTTTTGGCGAATTCGAGATTGGCTTCGACCGACTCGCGAGTATCGCCGGGGCTGCCGACGATGAGCCCGCCGACGACGATCATCTTGTTGCGATGCAGATACTCGATGGCCTTGAGCGTCGCATTCCCCGATTTCCGGCCGTTCTCGCGCTCGCGGTTCTTGGATTCGGCTCTGAGGAACTGCAGGTCTTCTTCAAGGATGTTCTCGATGCCCAGAAAGACGTAGCGGAAGCCGGCCTCCCGCATCAGCCGGGCGAGCCGCTCGCCGTGGTTGGCGACCGCCGAGGTCGTCGCCTGAACGGTGTATTCGAGGTCGTTCAGCCCGGCGTCGATGATCGCCTGGCAGAGCGCCTCGAACCGCCGCACGTTGAGCGTGATGTTGTCGTCCACAATGAAGAGCGACCGGGCGCCACGGTCCCGCGCGTCGCGGATGTCCGCCAAGACCCGCTCGAAGGAGTAGGTGTGGAAGTTTCGTCCGCGCATCTCGATGATCGAGCAGAAGCTGCAGTCGAAGGTGCAGCCGCGTGAGGTCTCGATCACGTCGACCTGCCGGCCGAGCAGCGTATAGCCGCCGAGCACCCGGACGTCGCGCCGCGGCGGCCGGATCTCGCCGTCATCGAGGCCGCTCACGCGGCGTGCCGGGTTGTGGCGGAATCCGTTGCCGCTTCGGTAGGAGAGGCCGGCGATGTGATCGTATCCGCGCTGCGCCTCGAGCGCGCGCAACAACTCACGGAACGTGATCTCGCCCTCGCCCCGCACGATAAAGTCGACCTCGCCGTCAGGGTCCTCGGTGTAGGCCTCGGGAGCAAGGCTCGGATCATAGCCGCCGACGACGACGCGTGCGCTTGGGCGCCGCGCGCGGACGAGATCGATGATGCCTTTGGCCGTCTTGCGCTGGAATGTCATGACCGAGAGCCCGACGATTTCGGGCTCGTGCTCGTCCAGGAGCCGCTCGACGGTCTCTCGGACCCGGTTTTGAACGAGCAACAAGTCCGCCGCGGCGACCCGATGGTGGGGATCGACGTTCCCGGAGAGGGACGTCAACGCCCCGTTCGGCATCCGGATGGCGATTGTCGGCATGTGTTCGAACGAGTCCGGCATCGAGAACAGCAGGACGTTCATCGGCGTGCCCCCTGCATTCGTTCGTCAGGGCCGCTATGGCCCAGGACGCATTGCAACCCCTTCGCCTTCGCGCCGCCCTCGACCGGAAGGTCCTCGGCGCCGAAGCTGCGCCCGTGACGCGCAAGGACAGCGCGACGCGGCTGGCGTCGACGATCATGAAATCCATACCGGATAGCGCGCAAGGATTGACGGTACGAACAGCGCCCGGTCTGAAAGCTGCACAATTCTTCCTCGCCCCGCGTGCAATGATCGCAACTTCCTGGAAGGCGGCATAGCCCTCACCCACCAAGTCCTTCGGGCTTGGTCCCCCCTCTCCCGCGGTGTGTAAAGCTGGGGAGATGGTGGCGAGCGCAGCGAGGCGGGTGAGGGTCTTTTGCCGCGCCCAATTTTTCTTCCAACATAGGGTGCGCGTGCGGCGAACCGGCGCGCGGGCCGCATCGATTAGGCCATCCGTCCGCGAGTTGCGCCTTGACCATTGGTAGAGCGACGGACATATAAGGAACGCAGTGTTCGTGCTCCCCCTTCGAGTCACGTGACCGAACATGCGTGAGCGATCCCACCACCACGGGTGGGAACTGGGTCGGTCTTTATGCCTGCCACGCCCGGACAACCCTCTTCACGCGGGTCGTCTTCCGACCCGCCAGGTGCCTGCGCATAGACGCAAGACGCCTGTGGGCCTTATGCGATTTTTGAGAGATCCCAATCTTGTCTAGGTTTTCCGATTTTGGACTTGCAGCTCCCATCCTCGAGGCTGTCGCGGCCGAAGGCTATACCATACCCACCCCGATCCAATCACAGGCCATCCCGGATGTACTCCGCGGCCGCGACCTCTGCGGCATCGCTCAAACCGGGACCGGCAAGACAGCCGCTTTCGCATTACCAATTCTCCAGCGACTATCCAGCGCACCGGCACGGAGAACGGCCGGCGCCTGCCGCGCCCTCGTGCTCAGCCCCACTCGAGAGCTGGCCAGTCAAATCGCCGAGAGCTTTCGCGCTTATGGGCGCGAGCTGCCGCTCTCCACTGCGGTCGTGTTTGGCGGTGTCCCGATTGGGGCCCAGCAGCGGCGGCTCGCGTCGGGGGTCGACATCTTGGTGGCGACACCTGGGCGCCTGCTCGACCTCATCGACCGCAAATCCCTTACTTTGTCGAGTGTCCAAATTCTGGTCCTCGACGAGGCGGATCGAATGCTCGACCTCGGCTTTATCCATGCGCTGAGACGTATCGTGAAATTGTTGCCGCGACAGCGTCAAACACTGCTATTTTCGGCGACGATGCCGAAGGCGATCGCCTCCCTAGCCGAGGTGTACCTCGACAACCCAATCGAGGTGGCCGTCACGCCGGCCGCGACGACGGTCGAGCTGGTCGACCAAGGCGTCCTTTTTGTTTCGAGCGACCGAAAACGAGACGCTCTGGCGACATTGCTGGGTGACCCCGCATTTGAACGCGTGCTCGTGTTCACGCGCACAAAGCACGGTGCGGACCGGGTCGTGCGGCATCTGGGTGCGGCCGGCATCGAGGCGATCGCCATTCATGGAAACAAGTCGCAGCCCCAACGCGAGCGCGCACTGGCCGGCTTTCGCGCCGGCGGCAGCAGGGTCCTCGTCGCTACCGACATTGCCGCGCGAGGGATCGACGTGGAAGGCGTATCCCACGTCATCAATTTCGAGCTGCCGAACGTTCCCGAAGACTATGTTCACCGCATCGGCCGAACGGCGCGCGCCGGTGCGGCGGGCGTAGCGATCTCGTTGTGCAGCGACGAGGAACGCGGTTACCTGCGCGACATCGAAAAGCTGACCCGTCTCGCGGTCCGGCAGCTTCACGTCGAGCTGAATCCGATGAGGCAGTATCGCTTTCCATTGCCGCAGGAGCGGACCGAAAGCCCGACTGCGCGAGACTTGCGTGCCCCCGGTTTTAAGACCGGCGGCCCAAGACGCCGGAGTGGCGGCAGTCGCGGAGAGCAACGCGCTAGGAGGACTACTCCGTCATCAGCTGCTGCTTCGCCTCCTCGGCGAGGTGGTCGAGCTCGAAGCGGACCTGCGCCGGGGTGATCTTTTGGCCTTTGGCAAGGAGATCGTTGACGATCTTGTCGAGGACGCGCTTGTCGCCCCCGGGCTCGAACTGGGCAGCCAGCACCTCCTTGCCGTACGCCTCGGCATCGGCGCCGGTCAGCCCCATTTTCTGCGCCGCCCATAGCCCCGCTAGTCTGTTGCGTCGGGAGGTGACCTTGAAGCTGAACTCCTGATCATGCTTGAACCGAGCCTCGAACTCTTTTTCACGATCAGCGAAGCTGGTCATGTGCTCTCTCACTCTAACCAACGCAGCAAAGCGCCCGTTGCATCTCTTATATTAGCGGGGTTGAGCGGCGATGCGAGCGGGTGAATGTGTACCTTGGTGATCTTGCGCCGGCCGGACCACCGCTGGCCGGTGCTGATCGGGGCCAATCGCGACGAGATGATCGACCGGCCATGGGAGCCGCCCGGCCGTCATTGGCCGGACCGGCCGGAAGTGGTGGCGGGGCTCGACCGGCTGGCCGGCGGCTCGTGGCTCGGGGTTAACGATTGGGGCGTCGCCGCCGCGGTCTTAAACCGGCACGGCTCGCTGGGCCCGGCGCCCGGTCAGCGTTCGCGCGGCGAGCTGGTTCTCGAGGCGCTCGACCACGCCGATGCGGGCGCAGCCGCCGAGGCCCTGTCGCATCTCGATCCCGCCGCTTATCGCACCTTCAACCTGATCGTCGCCGACGGGAATGATGCCTTCTGGCTGCGTCATATCGGGGACGCCCGGATCGACTTGCATCCGGTCAAGGACGGGTTGTCGATGATTGCGGCGGGCGACCTCGACGACCTCGGCACGCGGCGGCTCGAACTGGCGCTGCCGGCCTTCCGCGCCTGGCCGGTGCCCGACCCCGATCGCGATGATTGGTCGGCCTGGGAAGCGCTGCTCGGCAGCACCCGGGCGCCCCCGGGCGAGCCGGCGACCGCGGCCATGCGCTTCCGGTCGGACGGGTACGGGACGGTGTCGAGCGCAGTGATCGCCCTCCCCGCGCTCAGCGAGCCGGATCGCCGTCCGATTTTCCGCTTTGCCGGGTGGATGCCCGAGATCACCCCGTGGCGCAACATCCCTTCCTGAGCGACCCTTTCCAGTGTAACGGGGAGCGGAAATGAAGGCGTTGGTTCACGTGAAGCTGAAGCCGGGGGTGCTCGATCCGCAAGGCAAGGCGATCGGCAATGCGCTCGCCGGATTGGGATTTACCGGGATCGGCGAGGTGCGGCAGGGCAAGCTAATCGAGCTGGAGCTCGCAGAAACCGACGCGGCCCGCGCTCGCGAGCAGGTCGAAGCCATGTGCCGGGAGCTTCTCGCCAATCCGGTGATCGAAGACTATGCGATCGAGCTCCCGGCGTAATTCGCTGCCCGGAGCGGACTTCCCGCGAGCACTTCTTCGAGTTTTTGCTCCAGCGCCGTCGGGCGGTAGGGTTTTGCGATGAACGGAAACTCGAAGCGCGCCGAACGCTTCTGGTGCGCCTCGCGCGTATAACCCGAGCTCAGCAGGACCTTGAGATCGGGCCGCAAGCGGGACGCCTGGCGCGCCAACTCGGCTCCGCTCATTCCCGCCGGCATGACGATATCGGTGAATAAAAGATCGACCGAACGGTCGCGGTTCAGAATCGCCAACGCTTCCGGACCATCGGCGGCAACCAATGTTTGATAGCCGAGATCCGACAAGATGCCGACGATCATCTCGCGCACATCCGGGTCGTCCTCGACGACGAGGATCGTCGCAGTCACAGGCGGCGTCTTGCGAAGCTCTTCGCGCGAGACCGCGCCGCGGGCGGTCTGGCCTTCCGCGCGCGGAATATGGATTCGCACCGTCGTTCCCGTGCCGGCCTCGCTCTCGATGCGCGCGGCGCCACCCGATTGCTTGGCAAATCCGTAGACTTGGCTGAGGCCCAAACCGGTGCCTTTGCCGACCTCTTTGGTGGTGTAGAACGGCTCAAACGCCCTTTCCAACACGTCGGCGGCCATCCCGCACCCCGTGTCGGCCACTGAGAGCACGACATAATCGCCGGCCGGCTGATCGGCCGCGTCTCCGCCCGTCGTCACGTTTTCGGTGCGAAAGATCAGCCGACCCGATCCGTTCATTGCATCACGCGCGTTCGCGGCAAGGTTCAGTATGGCGGCGCCGAACTGGGCGGGGTCGATCCGGCAAGGCCAAATCTCGTCCTCGCAGCGCGAGCGCGATTTCGATGCCCTCGCCAACCGTCTTCTGACAAAGCATCAGGTTTTCGCGCAGCAGATCGTTGACGCTGACGATCTCCGGCCGGATCTCCTGCCGGCGCGAAAAGGCGAGCAGATGCTCAGTTAGCCGAGAGCCGCGCGAAGCCGCGCGCAGCGCCCCCTCGGCATAACGCCTGCCGGGGTCGCCCGCCGGCAGCACGGTCGCCAGCATTTCCAGATTGCCGATGATCGCGGTCAGCAAATTATTGAAATCATGCGCTACGCCGCCGGTAAGCTGTCCGATCGCCTCCATCTTTTGGGCCTGACGAAGCTGCTCTTCGGCTGCCCTCCGCTCGGTCAGATCGCGCGTGATTTTGGCGAAGCCGATCAGCTGGCCGCTGCCGTCACGGATCGCATCGATGACCACATTCGCCCAGAACCTGGTCCCGTCCTTGCGCACCCGCCATCCCTCGGCCTCGAATTTGCCCGTGCGCCTCGCGGTCTCCAGCGCCGTTTGCGGCACCCTTCTCTGCTGATCCTCTTCTGGATAGAATCGCGAGAAATGTTGCCCGACGATCTCCGCGGCGGTGTAGCCTTTGATCCGCGCGGCGCCGGCATTCCAGTTCGTCACGAACCCGTTCGGGTCGAGCATGAAGATCGCGTAGTCGGCCACCCCCTGCACCAGCAGGCTGAATCGCTCTTCGCTGTCGCGAAGCTCGGTAAACGCCTGCTTCATCAGCTCTGAGCGCTGCTCGACCCGCTGCTCGAGCGTTTCGTTGAGTTGTCTGATGGCCTCCTCGGCCCGTTTACGGTCGGTGATGTCGACCAGCACGTTGACGGCCCCGATCAGCGCCCCCGAACTGTCGTGGAGCGGCGTCGGATAGGGTAGCAGGTGGATGCGTGTGCCATCGGGCCGCTCGGTGATGACCTCGACGCCCCTGACCGGCCGGTCTTCGCGCAACGCGACGGCCATCGGGCACTCGTCACGGGGCAGCGGCGTGCCGTCCGGGCGGCACAGACGCCAGCTGACGCACCACAGATCGCGGCCTAGCTTAGGCCTGCGGCCGGCGAGCTCGACCGCAGCCTCGTTAAAGAAGGTGATCCTCCCGGCAGCGTCGGTCGTATAGACCGCCGCAGGCAAAGCTTCGAGAAGCTGACGCCACGTGTCGGAGGCCGCCGCGAAGCCATCGAGCCGGTTACCAATAGCGGGAGAGAGCAATCTCGACTTCTTTCCTCGACGCGCGTGCAGCCGTAGTTTTCGCCGCGCCGGATACGGCTCGTCGCAGCGATCCAACACTATCGGCGGCGACAGGGTTCCCTCGACGATCGGGTTATTTTCTCGCTTCGGTGTACGGATAGATCATGTCACCGGTTTTGTATTGCGGCGGCGCGAGGATCGTGACGGTGGTCGGCCCGCGGAACTGCTCGACATCGTGCCCCTTGATGCCGTGGTACTGCACCCAGATCGGCCGCGCCTGCGTCCATTCGCCGTCGGGCCCGAAGGCGATGTCGCCCTCGATCGTGTGGAACGGGTGCGAGTGCATGTATTCGGCGAGCTTGTCGTCGTCGAGGGTCTTCGTCGCGGCGATCGCGTCGCCGAGGATCTGCAATTCGCTGTAGGCGAAGGGCGGCAGGAAATAGCCCAGCAGATCGACCCCTTCGGCCGGCGCCTTCGCCTGATATTTCTTGAGGAAATCCATGACGCCGGGGAATTGCATTGTCGGAACCGGCTCCCACAGGTCGACATTGACGATGCCGTTGGCCGTCTCACCGAGCTGCACCTTGATCGCTGCCGCCGCCAGTCCGGCAAGGCCGCCGCCGAGCATTTTGGTGTCGAGGCCGAGTTCGCCGACCGAACGGAGGATGCCGACCGTGTCGGACGGATAGGCGGAGATGTAGACCAGATCGGGCTGGGCGGCCTGAACCGAGCGAATGATCGGCGTGAAGTCGACCGTGGTCGGCGGATAGGCCCGGTCGTAGACGATGTCGATCCCTCTCGCCTTGGCGTGTTCGCGCGCGCTTTCCGCCGCCTTGTGCTGGAATTCGGCGTCGGTGGCGACGATCGCCACCGTCTTTGGCTTCGGGTTCTGCGCCGCCGCCAAATCGAACCAGCCCTCGGCGAAGGTCTTCACCGGCTCGGGGCCGAAGGGCAGCATCGAGAAATATTTCGGATAATGGAAATTGTCGTTGGCCGCCAGCGCGAACAGGCCGAAGAACAGCCGGTTGTGCGAGATCGCGACCGGCATCGCCGGCACGACAAGATTGGTGCCGTAGCTCGAAATCAACAGGTCGATCTTGTCGATGTCGATCAGCTTCGTGTAGATGGCCGGCACCAGCGACGGGTTACTCTGGTCGTCGTAATAGACCAGCTTGACCGGCCGGCCGAGGAGGCCGCCCTCGGCATTGACCTCGTCTTCCCAGATCTTGAAAGCGAGCAGCCCGGTCTTGCCGACGACCGCAAACGGGCCGGTCAATTCCATGCTGAAGCCGATCTTGATCGGCTCGACGGCCCGCGCGGCAGGTGCCCCCGCCCACGCCGCAAGCGTCGCCAGCACCAAGCACCAAGAGTTTCTCATTTTTGCAGCCCCCATTCTCGCAGAATGCCAGACGTCACCAGCGAAGCTCAGCTCACGCCAGGCTGGCCAGCAGCGCCGCCGCGTGTTTCAGATCGGCGGTGTTAAACCCTTCGGTAAACCAGCCGTAGACCGGCGCCAACAACTCGCGGGCCTGAGCACGTTGGCCCTGCTCGGCCCAGAGCGAGGCGAGCCCGGTCGCGGCGCGCAATTCGAGCGCCTTGGCCTGTTGCCCACGCGCGACGGCAATCGCTTCCCGATATGGTTGCTCCGAGGCAGCTCTTTCGTTGAGCGACCTGCTTCGGTGCAATTCGCCGCGCAGGCGCAGGAACTCGGCCCACCACCACCGATCGCCCGCCTCGTCGGTCGCTACGAGGGCCTGGGCATGCTCGAAATTGCCGGCCCGCAACTCCGCCTCGGCCAAGATCGCGCGAAACAGCGCCGACATGGTCTGCCCGATTGTGGCATAGAAGCCGAAGCAGGATCGGAGTTCCGCGAGGCCTTCTTCGAACCTGCCCTCTTGCACGAGCACCCAGCCATGGAAAATGCCGCCGATGGCCTGATATTGCTTCAAGCCATGCTCGCGGCCGAGCGTCAACAAGCGCTCACTGCAATCGCGCACCCTCGCGAGCTCCTGGCGCAGGCAGCAAACCCCGGCAGCGAACCACAAGGCATGCAGGATACTGGGCACATGACGCAGCTCTTCGGCGAGAATCACGCCCTCCCGGGCGCTTTGCGCCCCCTGGTCGGGATAGCCGAGCGCCCATAGCGCCACCGCGCCTTGCCCCTTGCCGCAGACCCCGGGGTCGTGACCGCCATACATCAAGGCGTGGTGCCGGTGCTTCTCAGGGTCGTAAAGGGCGATGCCTTGGCGAACGTGATCCCGGCTTTGGACGAATTCACCGCCCCAAATCCGGGTGGCCCAGGCCGAGTGATGAGCCTGCAAGGACAGCTCGGGGTCAGCGACCCGATTGGCGATTTGGACCAAATCGCCGAGGTGCTGCAGGCGGCCGTTGCCGTAGTTCGTAATCCACAATCCCCAGGTCGCGGCGAAGCGCGCGCGATCGTCGCCAAGCCGCGCCGCTAAATCCGCGGCGCGCCCATAGGGTTGCCTCGCTTCGGGAGATCCGAACCCGTGGGTCGACAGCAGCACCGGGCCAAGCGCCAATTGCAGGGTCAACTCCTGCCGCATGCGCTCCGGCGTCTCGGCCAGCCCGCTCAAACCCGCAATGCCGCGCGCGAGATGGGCGGCTGCCTCGATGTTGGCCGACTGCCTCGAGGCACGCCGCCCGGCCTCCAGCCAGAAGGTCGCGGCGCTGTCGAGTTCGCCCGCTTCGGTCAGGTGATGGGCCGAAATTTCGGGTGACCGTTCGACGATTTCCGGCGATCGTTCCTGCAGTGCGAAGGCAATGCGCGCGTGCAGCACCTGACGCGGGCCGCGCAACAAGGTGCCGTAGGCGGTGTCCTGGACCAAAGCATGCTTGAACTGGTATTCGGCCATGGGCGGAATGCCGCGTTGAAACACCAGGCCCGCGGCGACGAGCCGATCGAGTGCGGCGCGCGTCTCCGCCTCGCCACGTGGGGCGACAACGGCAAGCAGCTGGTAAGAAAACTCGCGCCCGACCGCCGCGCCGGCCTGAGCGACTTCGCGGGCGGCAGGCCCTAGCCGGTCGAGGCGCGCCATCAGGGAGGCCCGCAGAGTCGCCGGCACGGCGGCCCGCGCCCGGGGATCGCGCCGACGGTGCTGCGTGCGGCACTCTTAGACCCAGCCGCGGCCTCGATCACGACTTTCGTCACCTCCTCGAGAAACAGCGGAACCCCGTCGGTGCGCTCGATGATCTCCTCTACGATATCGGCGGGAAGTGCCGCGGAATCTCCGGCGAGCTGCCGCACCAGCGCGGCGCCGTCACGACGCGCGAGGCGCGCCAAGGCCACCATCGTCACATGCGCCTGGCCGATCCATGGCGGTTGAAAGTCGGGCCGGAACGTCGCGATCAGCAGCACCGGCAACTGCTCGACCCGGGCGATCGTACGATCGAGCAGCTCGCGCGTGGTCGGGTCTATCCAGTGCAGATCCTCGAAGACCACCAGCACCGGCTGTTGGCGCGCAAGGTCTTCGAGAGCGCGCAATAGCGCGTCGAAGGTCTTTTCCTTTTTGCGCTGCGGCGTCAGTTCCAGAGAGGATCGGGACTCGCTCGGCAGGAAGCGACAGCAGTTCGGCGAGCAGCGGCAGGTCGTCCTCCGCCGGACTTCCTGCCGCCAGCAGCGCTGCGAGCTTGCAGCGCTTGATGACGGCATCGTCGTCACGGGCGAAGCCGGCGGCGCGTTCGAGTTGGCCGATGATCGGATAGAGGGCGCTTTCGCGGTGATGCGGCGAGCAGAAATAGCGCAACCGCCGATGCGGCTCGCTGCCGATACGCTCCTGCACCGCCTCGGTCAGCCGCGACTTGCCGATTCCCGGCTCGGCCGAGAGCAGCACGACGCGCCCCTCGCCGGCCTTGGCCTGGGTCCAGCGGCGCAGCAGCAACTCGATTTCCTCGTCGCGGCCAATCAGCGGCGTCGCTCGCGAGCGCAGCGCCTCGAAGCGGCTGGCGACATTGCTTTCGCCGAGCACCTGCCAGGCCTGCGGCATCGCGCCAAAGCCCTTTAGCGACTGCGGCCCGAGATCCCGGAATTCGAACAGGCTCGCCGATCTGCCGGCGTGTGGCCTCGCCGATGACGATATCGTTAGGTCCGGCGAGCGCCTGCAGGCGCGCCGCCAGATTGGCCGTTTCACCAACCACCGATTGCTCCTGCGCGGCCCCGGCGCCGATCAAGTCGCCGACGACAACCAGCCCCGTGGCGATGCCGAGCCGCACCTCCAGCCGCTGCGGCAGATCGAGGTTGCCGACCGCATCGACGATCGCCAGGCCCGCCCGCACCGCCTGTTCGGCATCCTCCTCGTGGGCCTGCGGGTAGCCGAAATAGGCGAGGATGCCGTCGCCCATATATTTCGCGACAAAACCGGCAAACCGGGTCAGCACCTCGCTGACGCGGCGCTGATAGGCGGCGATGATCTCGCGCAAATCCTCGGGATCGAGGCGCGTCGCCAGCTCGGTCGAACCGACCACATCGCAGAACATGATGGTGAGCTGCCGGCGCTCGGCCGCGGCGGGGTCGGTCGGCATCGAAGGGCTTATCGCCGGGCTCGGAGTCCGCTCTGCCGGCGGCGCGCCTTCGGGCGTCGGAGCTTCGCGCATGGCCGAGATCGCGGCGAGCAGCTTACGGCGATGACCGATCGAGGTGACGCCCAGCCCGATCGAGATCATCGCTCGTCAGCTCGGGAAGAACCTCGCCGTCGATGTCGTTGTCCTGGAACGCAGCGGCATATTGCTCGAGACCAAGCCCGCGCAGCCACTGGGCCACATTGGTGATCATGTCACGCTCTCAGCGGGCGTTCTCGAGCTCCCTTACTTGCGCCGGTGTCAGGTAGCGCGTCTTGGCGCCGCGCAACAGCAGATAGAGCTTGGCGGTCTCTTCGAGTTCCTCGATTGCATTGACGGCTGCGTCGAGATCCGAGCCGGCGACGACCGGGCCGTGATTGGCGAGCAATACCGCATGATGCTTGCCGGCAAAGCCGCGCACCGCCTCGGCGAGTTCGAGGTCGCCCGGGCGAAAATAAGAGACAAGGGGCAAGCGGCCGACCCGCATCACGTAATAAGCCGTGATCGGCGGCAATACGTCTGCGGGGTCGATCTCCGCGAGGCAGGAGACCGCTACCGAATGCGTCGAATGCAGATGCACGACGGCGCCAGTGCGGGGCCGCTCCTCGTACATGACGCGGTGCAGAAAGCTTTCCTTGGTCGGCGGGTCGCCCGAGACGAGGCGCCCGTCATGGCCGAGCTTCGACAATCGCGCCGGGTCGAGCCGGCCGAGAGAGGAACCGGTCGGCGTCATCAGCCACCCCTCCTCGGTCTTGACGCTGATATTGCCGGAGGACCCCGCGGTCAGGCCACGCGCGAAGATTGATTGGCCGATCGCACAGATTTCTTCGCTCTGTTTTGCCTCGCTCATCTTGTCTCTCCCTCGGACAGCAGGGCGAAAGCGCGCAGGAAGAAGTCGGGCTCGCCGAAATTGCCGGATTTGAGCGCCAAGGCCAGCGCCGGCTCGCCGAGGCTCATCGTCCACGGCACACCCGGGTCGATCTGCCGGCCGATGCGCAGCCCGGTGACGCCGAGCGCCTGGACGATTGCGCCGGCGGTCTCGCCGCCGGCGATCACTAGGCGCCGCGCGCCGCGCGCAACAAGAGCGCGAGCGACTTCCGCCAAAATACCTTCGACGAGCGCGCCAGCGCGCTCGCGGCCGAGCGTTTGCTGGATTGCCGCAACCTCCTCGGGCGGCGCCGTCGCGCTGATCAGGACCGGCCTGTCGCCTAGTCGCGGCGCCGCCCAGGCAAGTGCTTCCTCGGCAAATTTGCGGCCCGCAGCCGCCGCGATCGGGTCGATCGGGAAGACCGGCCCGCGCTCGCGCATATATGCGACCTGCGCACGCGTCGCTTCCGAGCACGAGCCCGACAATATCGCAGCCGCGCCCGCGATCGGAGGCAGCGCATCTGCGCCGCGGTCCTGGCCGAGGAGCCCTTGTCGGCGGAAATTCTCAGGCAGCCCCAGCGCAATCCCCGACCCGCCGGTGATCAGCGGAAAATCGGCCGCAGCCTCGCCGATTGCTTCGAGATCATGATCCTCGATCGCATCGACGATCGCGTGCCGAAAACCGGCCTGCCGCAGCGACGCAAAGGCGTCGCGGATGGCCGCCGCGCCTTGCGACACATCGTATTGCGGTACCAGCCCTACTTTGCCGCGGCACTGACGCTGCAGGACGCGCACGAGGCTCGGATCACGCATCGGCGTCAACGGGTGGTCGCGCATGCTCAATTCCGACAGCAGCACGTCGCCGACGAACAGATAGCCGAGGTAGATTGTCCGCCCGTTTTCGGGAAAAGCCGGACAGAACAAGGTGAAGTCGGTGTCGAGCGCATCCATCAGCGCCTCGGCCACAGGTCCGACATTGCCGGCATCGGTCGAGTCGAAGGTCGAGCAGTATTTGAACAGGATCTGCCGCGCTCCCGCCTGCCGCAACCAGGCGAGCGCCGAGAGGCTCTTCTCGATCGCCTCGGCGGCCGGGATCGTCCGGCTCTTCAGCGCGACGACGACAGCCTCGGCGTCGGCGACTTCCGCGCCCGGCGCCGGCACGTCGATCAGTTGCACGGTGCGCATCCCGCGCCGCACCAAGGTGTTGCACAGATCGGTGGCGCCGGTGAAATCGTCGGCGATCGCACCCAACAGCACGCTCATTGCGTCCTCCCGCGGGGTCTTGTGTTAAAGTAGCCTTCCGCCGTTGCGCCCGCAAACGAGGACCCTGCCGTGCCGAAATTCACCGCCAATCTCAGCTTCATCTTTCAGGAGGTCGGGTTTCTCGACCGCTTCGCGGCCGCTGCCACCTGCGGCTTCAAGGCGGTCGAATATCTCTCTCCGTATGAGCATCCGCCCGAAGTCATCGCCGAGCAGCTGAACCGCCACGGGCTCGTCCAGGCGCTGTTCAACATGCCGCCCGGCAACTGGGCGGCCGGCGAGCGCGGCACCGCGGCCTTGGCCGGGCGCGAGCAGGAATTCCGTGACGGGATCGAAAAGGCGCTGGGCTACGCCAAAGCGACGAACTGCAAACTGCTGCATGCGATGGCCGGGGTATTGCCGGCCGGAAGCGATCTCGCCGCGGCCGAGCGCGTCTATGTCGCCAATTTGCAGCACGCGGCCGAGCGACTTTCGCGCGAGGGAATCACCGTCATCATCGAGCCGATCAACACCCGCGACATCCCCGGCTATTTCCTCAACACGACGAGCCAGGCGATGTCGGTCATCGAGCGGGCCGGGCACCCCAACCTGAAGCTGCAGCTCGACCTCTACCATGTGCAGATCATGGAGGGTGATCTTGCACATCGCATGCGGGCCCTCGCCGGGCACTATCCGCATGTGCAGATCGCCGGCAACCCTGGCCGCCACGAGCCCGATGTCGGCGAGATCAACTACCCGTTCCTGTTCGACCTGCTCGACGAGCTCGGCTATTCAGGCTGGATCGGCTGCGAGTATCGGCCCAAAGGAGAAACGCGGGCGGGACTCGGCTGGGCTAAGCGCTACGGCATTCAGGGCTGAGCGATGCGCGTCGTCATTACCGGCGGCTGCGGATTTCTGGGACAGCGGGTCGCGTTGCAGTTGCTCGCGCGGGGTGATATCGACGAGCTCGTGCTGTTCGATAACGCGCCTTCGGCCTTGCCTTTGCCGGAGGACAAGCGGCTGGGCGCCGTAACCGGTGACATCGCCGACCTCGAGGCCGTGCGCCGGGTGATCTCGGCCGGCACGCATTCGGTGTTTCACCTCGCCGCGGTGGTCAGCGGCCAGGCCGAAGCCGACACCGACCTCGGCTACCGCGTCAATCTCGACGGGACCCGGGCGGTGCTCGATGCCTGCCGCGCTCTCGGCACCTGCCCGCGCGTGGTGTTCGCCAGCTCGCTCGCGGTCTATGGCGGCGCATTGCCGCCGGCGGTCGGTGACGACACGCCTTTGACGCCACAGACTTCATACGGGACGCAGAAGGCGATCGGCGAATTGCTGGTCAACGATTACAGCCGCAAGGGATTTGTCGACGGCCGCGCGGTCCGTTTGCCGACCGTCATCGTGCGGCCAGGCCGGCCCAATCGCGCCGCCTCGACCTTCGCCTCATCGATGATCCGGGAGCCGCTCGCCGGTCGCGAAGCTGTCTGCCCGGTATCGCCCGATACGGTCATGGCGCTCGCCTCGCCGCGGCGTATTGTGGCCGGCCTGCTGCACGCCCACGATTTATCCGCCGATGCCTTCGGCACGAGCCGGTCATTGCAGCTCCCCGGCTTCTCGGTCGCGGTCGGCGAAATGGCCGCCGCGGTCCGCCGCGCCGGCGGCGGGGCGGCCTATGCGCGCATCCGCTGGCAACCCGACCCGCAGATCCAGCAGATCATTTCCGGCTGGCCGCAATCGCTTTATGCCCCGCGCGCCGAAACGCTCGGGTTCACAGCCGACAGCGGCATCGACGAGGTGGTCTCGGCTTTCATCGAGGATGACCTCGAGATGCAGAAAGAACTCGTCTGAGTCACCGGCCCACTTAACACGGCTGCATCCGAGGTATCGCGGGGTTGGCGATTTACAGCGACGCGCCGGGCGTGGCAATTTGGTGCGATGGCGGGACGGCTCGCAGGTAAACGCGCCCTGGTGACCGCGGCGGCGCAAGGGATCGGCCGCGCAACGGCGCTTGCTTTTGCCGCCGAGGGCGCGAGCGTGCTGGCGACAGACATCGCCGAGGACAAGCTGGCGCCGCTCGCCGACGCGCTGATCGCGACCCGCCATCTCGATGTGACCGATGAAGGGGCGATCGCGGCGCTGGCGGACGAGCTCGGTGCAATCGACGTGCTGTTCAACTGCGCCGGCTTTGTCCATCACGGGACGATCCTCGACGTCGCCCCGGTCGAATGGGACGCGTCCTTTGTCCTCAATGTGCGCTCGATGTTCCTGACGATCCGCGCGTTTCTGCCCAAGATGGTCGAGCGCGGAACCGGCGCTTCCATCATCAACATGTCGTCCACCGTGTCCTCGATCAAAGGCGTGCCGAACCGCTGCGTCTACGGCGCGACCAAAGCCGCGGTGATCGGGCTCACCAAGTCGGTAGCCGCCGATTTCATCGTGACGGGCATTCGCTGCAATGCGATCTGCCCCGGAACCATCGCGACACCCTCGCTCGAAGACCGCATCGCGGCTCAGGGGGTGCAGATCGTCGGCGGCACCGACGCTGCGCGGCGTGCCTTTGTCGAGCGCCAGCCTCTGGGTCGGCTCGGCACGCCCGAGGAGGTCGCGGCGCTCGCTGTCTATCTCGCCTCGGATGAATTAGCCTTCACGACCGGCGCGATCCACGTGATCGACGGCGGCTTCACGCTCTGATGCAGAGAGGAGTTTTCCGATGAAGCTTCTTCGCTATGGACCCGCGGGGCAGGAAAAGCCCGGTCTGCTGGACCGCGACGGGAAGATCCGCGATCTTTCCAGGGCGATTCGGGACATCGACGGCGAAGCGCTCGCCCCCGCTTCGCTCGACCGGTTGCGCCGCCTCGATCCGAGCACTCTGCCGCTGGTGGAGGGCAAGTCGCGGCTCGGGCCGTGCGTTGCGCGAGTATCAAAGTTGGTTGCGATTGGCCTCAACTACCGAGCACATGCCGCGGAGACCGGGGCGGTGATCCCCAAAGAGCCAATCTTCTTCATGAAGGCTACGACCTCGATCTGCGGGCCCGATGACGACGTGATCATTCCTAAGGGCTCGCAAAAGACCGACTGGGAGGTCGAGCTCGGCATCGTGATCGGCACCCTGGCGCGGTATGTCCCCGCCCATGATGCGCACAAATACGTCGCCGGCTACTGCGTCGTGAACGACGTGTCCGAGCGCGAATTTCAGATCGAGCGCGGCGGGCAATGGACCAAAGGCAAGAGCGCCGACACTTTCGCCCCGATCGGTCCCTGGGTCGTCACCGCCGACGAGGTGCCCGACCCGGGCAAGCTCGGGCTATGGACCGAGGTCAACGGCAAGCGGGTGCAGAACAGCAACACCTCCGACCTGATCTTCGGGATCGACGAGATCGTCAGCTATGTCAGCCATTTCATGACCCTGCTGCCCGGCGACGTCATCCCGACCGGCACTCCGTCGGGGGTCGGTCTCGGCATGAAGCCGCCACAATTCCTCAAAGCCGGCGACCGTGTGCGGCTGTCTGTCGAGGGATTGGGCGAGCAGAACCAGCGCCTGGTGGCCTTCACCGGATAATAAATCGCCGGCAGCCCGGGGCCGGCGGCACGATCGAATCGATTGGGGCACCTAGCGCCCATGTGGGCGCTAGCGCAATGTGGCGCATTTACGCTATAATTTAGGCGTTCACGCGCTCACCCCATTCAATTCGACGTTTAGAGGACCTATGTACGACCGCCGCCCCGGCTTTTTCCGCGAAGACCTCCCCCCCGGTCGCCGCGTCGAAGCCAAAGTCAAGTGGTTCAATGCCAGCAAGGGTTTCGGGTTCGTCACCCTGTCCGACGGATCCCAGGATGCGTTCCTGCCGATGGCGATCCTGCGTCGCGCCGGCTATGAGGACGTCCATGAAGGCGCTTCGATCGTCTGCGAGGTCAGCGCCGGGGCGAAAGGACCGCTGGTGACCACCGTCTTGAACGTTGACAATAGCACCGCGGCGGCGCCGCAGAGCGGGGGCGGCGGCATCGACCGCCGGGGCCCGCGGCCTTCCCAGACATTGGAGGGCGCGGTGAAATGGTTCGAGCCGGAGAAGGGCTACGGGTTCATCTCACCCGACGGCGGCGGCAAGGACGTGTTCGTCCACATCACCGCCCTGCGCCGCAGCGGCGTCAACGCCCTCGATCCCGGCCAGCGGGTCAGGGTCGAGGTGGTCGACGGCAAGAAAGGGCTCGAGGCCGACCGCATCGCCCTCATCTAAGGGGTGCGGGCTGGATCGAGTTTAGAAGACGGCGGTCGGATTGCCCGCAGCCGATATTTTGTGCAACTGTTTTCGGCTGAATCCGTTTCCCCCAGGGCCGTGGTGCAACCTTATGGCAGCTGTAGCAAAGATCAGGGTGACCTGGCGCGATTGAAATGCTACCGCTAGGTAAACGGGAAGCCACTTGCGTGAACCGCGAGGCATACGAGGCGCCGGTTTTATCCGAATTTTCGAGAGCGAGACGGACGATGGATTTACACGATACCATCCGGACCTATCGGCTGTTTTCCGGCTCATACGACATCGTTTTCGGCCCCGTCTTTCACCCGGGGCGAAAGGAGGCGGTGCGCATCGCCAACGACCGGCCGGGCCAGCATATCCTCGAGGTCGGCGTCGGCACCGGGTTGTCGCTCCCCCATTTCCGCACGGATTCGCGGGTCACCGGCATCGACGTCTCGGAGGAGATGCTGGCGAAGGCGCGGCGGCGGGCCGAGCGTCTGCGGCTCTCCCATGTCGAGGGCCTGCACCTGATGGATGCCGAGAACCTCGAATTGCCGGACAATTCCTTCGACGCCGTGCTGGCCCTCTACGTCGCCTCGGTCGTGCCGAACCCGGCACGTTTTGCCGCCGAAATGCGCCGCGTCTGCATTCCGGGCGGGACGATCGTCGTGGTCAACCACTTCACTAGCGAGAACCTGGCGGCGCGCTTCATCGAAAAACGCCTGGCCCGGCTCGCCCGCCATATCGGCTTTCACGCGGACTTCCCGTTCGACACCTTCCGCCGCGACAGCCGGCTTTCGATCCGCGAGGTGCGGCCCAGCAACTTGTTCGGATATTGGAAGCTGTTGCGGTGCGTCAACGAAAAGCCCGCCTCCAATCCGGGCTGAATTGATGCCCGAACGGACGCGGCCGGTCAGGTCCTCGCTGCCGCATGGTTCTCATCAAGATGCGCTGGAGCCGAAATAACAGCGAAAAATAGTCAGCAGAAACGGCCAACCGCGGCTGTTTCGCTGTCGGCGCTTCAGGCCCGAGGGGTTCCGGCCGGCAGGGCCCATAACTCATGTTAATGAGAGACCCACGTCCGGTGGCGGCGGTTGTTAGCGATCGGCGGCATCGTAATTTGACAGCTCGGCGGATTTTCTATCTGAGGCCGGCTTAAGGAGACCCGAGACGAGGCTGCGCAGCGAGGGAACTTCGCCGGGGCGGAAGTCGACGGGGCGGCACAGCGCCATCGCGATGATGCCGAGGCGCGCCATCTTCTGTGCGGCGTAGGCGCTTTCGGCGGCGCTGGCGCTGAGCCGCTCCATGACTGCGCCGCCGAGCTGCTGCACGAGGATTCCGCCGACCAGATCGACGGCGCCCACCATGCCGGCGCCGCTCGCCAGACGGCGCAGCAGGTGCACGGTGCCGGCCAGCCCCGGGCGCTGGCCGTAAACCTCGGCGATCTCGCGAACAAGGCGCAAGGCGCGGGCGGCAAACAGCAAGGTGTCGAGCAAGGCGGTCGGGCTGACCGCATTTATCGCGAAGGCCTGCGTCGCGGCGCGGCGGATCGCGGCCTCGGCGAGCCGGTCGGCCGAGGTGAGAACAAAGCGGGAAAACAGCTCGAGCGCATCGCGGCCGCTGTGGTGCGGCTCGCGAACAGCGCGATAGCGCGCGACCGCCTCGCTCAATAGCGGGTCGGCCGCGAGGATCGCTGTCGCAGCATCGATCTCCGCCTTCAGCTCATCCGCCATTGCGAACGGGATCAAGGTTCTGAGGCGCTCGGCGGAGCGCAGTCGCCACAACCCGCGAAGCTCAGCCAGGAGCCAATAGGCGGCGCCGCCGCCACCTGCCGCCACCGCCGCCGCCGCGGCTATGCCGAGCCCGGCGCCATGCGCGAAGGCGCCGTCGACGAATTGAACGAGGTCGATGCCAACGACGCCGAGGACGAGGATGCCAAGGCCGGTGGCGGCAACTCGAGCAGGCGAGCGGGACCGCCGCCTTCGCAGCGAGGGAAGGTTCGTTTCGGGCGCCGGCTGCAGGTTCAAATCGAGACGCCCGGTCTCCTCCGTTTCGAGAATGCGCGGCCGCAGGCGCTCCCGCGGCGGCTCAGTTTCAATCGTCATGCGAGAGCGTCCTCCAGCAGAAAAGCGAGCGCCTTGTCGAGATTTATATGGGGAATGCCGTCGCCTACCGCGCCCTTGATCCGCGGCGGTTGGAATACTGGAAATTCGGTGAACCGTTCGCCCCAAAACCCGCTGGGCGGCGGCGTCACTGGCACGATGCCGGGGAAGAAACGAATGCGCCGCTCGCCGCCTTCGGGCAGCCCGACTACGATATCGACCTTATGCCCGTCGATCACATCGGCGCCGTCCTCGGTGCAGCGGATCGAGGCGAGCGCGGTCGCCGCCACGCGAGCACGGGCGGCTTTGACGCGCAAGGTCGGGGCTTCCACCAGGTTCGCCATCAGCGCTTCGAGATGGTCGCGCTGCAATGCCGGCACATGGTCGGCCTTGGTCGCGGCAAACAAGACCCGGTCGATGCGGGCCCCAAACAGCCGACGCAATATGCTTCGCCGGCCAAAGCGAAAGGCGGCGAGGATCGTGTCGAGCGCCAGCCGCTGATCGGCAAAGGCTTCCTCGCCGGCGTTCAGCGCGCGCAGCACGTCGACGAGCACGATCTGGCGATCGACGTTACGGGCGAGCTGTGCGAAGAAGGGCTGCACGATCGTGCGCTTATAGGCCTCGAAACGCGCCTCCATCAGCGCGGCGAGACTGGCGGCCCGCGCCCGTGCTCCGACGGCCAGCGGCATCGGGCAAAACTGCAGCACCGAAGTGTCGGGAATGCGTCCAGAGTTTAGAAAGCGCCCGGGCTGGAGCAGACTCAACTGCTCCCGTTCGCGGCACGCGGCAAGATATCCGCGATAGAGATCATACGCCCGCAGCGCCGTTTCCGGGTCGCCGGCGCCATCTGCCGGATGGCGGGCCAAATAATCGAGCCAATCGCGGGCGAGCGGGGCGCGCACCCCGTGGCGCGCCAAGACGAGGGTCGCGCGCGACCAATCGCCATAGCTCTGCTGCAGTAAAGACAGGTCGAGCAGCCACTCGCCGGGATAATCGAGAATTTCGACGGTCAGCTCGGCGGTACCGCCGAGCAGCCTGGCCCTTCGAAAAAGACCTGCCGAGGCGAACCGCAGCAACAGACGCACCCGGCGCAAATCGGTCGTGCTCGCGGGCCACTGCGGCGGGTCGGCAGCGAGCGCCGCGACCGTTTCCTCGAGCGGGAACGGAGGAACATCATCGCCGTCCGGCGCGAACAGCTGCGCGCCCAGGACTTGCCGTTCCGCCGCAGCCCGCAGGAACGGCAGACGCCCCGGCCTGCCGGCGGCGCTCAAGAGATTGTAAATCACGCTGGTAATGAAGGCGGTCTTGCCGGACCGGCTGAGCCCGGTAACGGCGAGACGCAGCGCGCCGTCACGCACCAGCGCCGTCAGGGTCGGGAGCTTATCCAGCGCGCGCATTTCCGGCCGATCATCCGAACCCCGCGCTCCACGCGGTTGGGTGGATGAGAGTAGCGCCCTGTGGTTCTCGGCCTCGGGGTTTCTCAGCCTCGCTCAGCCGGGCGGCTTCATCGCGACGTCGAGCATGACATTGGGCAGGATCTCTCGGATGACGCTGCGCAGTGTCGACTCGTCGGCGGCGGTCGCCGCCGCCAGCAGCCGTCGCGAACCGCGGCGCAGGATGCGGGCGGCGGCGCGGCCGTCGCTGCCGGCCCGGATCGTCGCAAACGCGTCGGCAGGCTCGATCCGCTTCAAAATGCGCTTCAGCGCCTGCAAGCCTTCGGCGGTCTCGACATCGTGCAGCGGTGACTTGGGGGTGTCCGGTTCCGGCTCGTCCTCGACCGCGGCGTCGACCGCTTCGACCGGGCGATGTCGGGCAAAAGACTGGTAAATGGCGCGTCCGGCCTCAGCGTCGATGCGCGACTGCAACTCCCAGCTTTCGCCGCGCGACGATAATTCGCTGATCAGCGCGAACATGTCGTCGCAATCCTCTTCATGGGAGCAGGTCAGAAAGGCGAGACGGCCATCGTGCTCGACGATGCGGTCGTCATCCTCGGCGAAGCCGAGTTCCGACAACGCATTGTCGAGCGCGCGGCGAGACGAGACGAGGAGCGTCGTGACATGCAGGCGTCGACCGCTCTCCGCCGGATCCTTCTCCGCCATGATTGTTCCTCCCGCAAGAAGCCGGTCAGCAGGCTTCTCTATCTAGGCGGTGTTTCGCCGTTGCGCGATCAAAATAAGCGTGCACCGGCCGGCCGAGAACGGTGCGTACTCCGGGCCGGGATCATTCCGGTACCATCTCGAGCACGGCTTCACCGTTGTGCAGCGCCTGCGCCAGCTTGGTATGAAATTCCTTCAACCAAATGGCCATTTCCTCTGGAGAAATAGTCGGCCGGATGCCGTCGTATTCGCTGGAGATGAACTCCATCAGCGCACCCGTGTTGTGTATTTCTACGCCTCCGAACGGATAATCGAGCAGAGGGTCAAAGTAGAACTTGAAAGATCCGGTTCGGGCATTTGGCTTAAGGCGGATTCTTTGAATTTTATTGAGCCAAGTTCTCAGCTCTGCTCTAAAGTGATGTCGCAGTGGAGAATCAAATTGGAACGCGATGAGCTTGACGAGATGTTCGCTTATCGGATCTGCAATATCAATGATGAGGTCGCGCGCCAGCTTTTGAGGATACGCCATCTCCAGTGTTTCGTTGATTTTCATTTCGTTTTTACCTTCGGAAGGCCCGCGCGACAGACCCGGCCCGAGTGACAGAGATCGGGATCGCTGATGTCGACGTCTTGTGGAGGAAGCCCGGTTGATCATCGGGCGGTCAGCCTAACTGGCCGACAGATCGCCGTGGGCATGCAAAAAGTCCCGCACCTCATCGTCAGTCGTCTGCGCGAAATCGTCGTACCAGTGACCGACGGCGAAAAAAGGCTCGGGGGTCATGGCGCAAATGACGTCGTCGGCCTCGGCCTTCAGCGCCTCACAGGTGTCGGGGGATGCGGTCGGAACCGCTACGACGATGCGAGCTGGCTGTTTCCGCCTCAGCGCCTCGATGGCGGCCCGCATCGTGGCTCCGGTCGCCAGCCCGTCATCCACCAAAATGACGGTCTGACCGCCGACATCCGGCGGTGGGCGATCGCCCCGATAGAGCCGCTCGCGCCGCGCCACCTCCTGAAGCTCGCGCGCCACAACCGCGTCGATCTCATGTTCCGAAATTCCGAGACCGCGCACGATTTCGTCGTTCAGAACGCGGCCTCCGCCGGTTGCGACCGCGCCCATCGCCAGCTCCTCGTAACCGGGAACGCCCAGCTTGCGCACGAGAAAAACATCGAGCGGCGCGCCCAGCGCGCGGGCCACTTCAAAACCGACGGGTACCCCGCCGCGGGGCAGCCCCAGGACGAGAATATGCGGCCGATTGGCGTAGGCCACCAATCTCTCCGCGAGGCGGCGGCCGGCGTCGGTGCGATTGCGGAAGCGTTGCGGCTTCATGCCTCCTCCGGCCGGGGATGGCGCAATCGGGTCGGCGGTGCTGAGCCGATCCGTGAAGCTCCCTCTGACAAACAATCGGACGGGTGCTTCGGCACCACATTGATCTGTGTCAGTCCCCGGAGGCTCGCCCTCAAAGGACTGGTTATCGCGCGCAGGCCGGGTCGAGAGATGGGAAGCCTAGGGGCGGGCGGCGGGCCCGGGTTGCCTGCTCGAAGGCGTAGGCGAGCCGCAACAGGACCGGCTCGCTCCAGGCGCGGCCGGTAAAGGTAGCGCCGTAAGGGTAGTCCGGGGTTTCCTGATCGCGCACTCCGGCGACAAATCCGGCGGGCACCTGAACACTGGGATAACCGGCCTTGGCAGCGATCGCGGCGCCGGTCGCCGCGGGGAACAGGACCGCGTCGAGCCGGTGCTCGTCCATATAGGCGTCGAGCCCGAGGGTGCGCGAGGCGCGCAGATCCATCTGCCGGGCCGATAAGTATTCCAGTTCGCTCAAATCACCGCGGGTCGCCTCGGCGGCGAGGAAGATGTCCTGGCCGAAACGCGAGGCGCGGTCGGCATTACCCCTATTGAATGCGACGATGTCGGCGAGGCTGTGCATCTCGGTGCCGGTGGCCCAGTCGCGCAGATAAAGATTGAGGTCGTGCTTTAATTCGTAAACGAAGACGATCGGCCGGCGCGCCGGCTGGTCCTTGGTCCGGCTTTCGGGGTTGCGGTTGAGGATCGCCATCTCGGTGCCCGGGCCGCCGATCCAGCTCTCGGTGGGAATATTGGCGCGCACGATGGTCGCCCCTTCGCGTTCCAGCACCGCGATCGCCTCCTGCATCACCGCGGCAGCGCGCTGCGACAGCCCGCCGTAATAGACGTCATTGGCCGGGTCGGAGGGATCGCTCGGGACACCGATCCGCGCGCCTTTGAGGCCGTCCCTGTCGAGAAAGCTCGTATAGTCTGCCGGGCGCCGCAGTTCCGCGGTAGCCGGGTCGGACGGGTCGGCGGCGGCCAGCACGTTCAACAGAATTGCGGCGTCGTGCACCGTGCGGGTCAGCGGGCCGGCGGTGTCCTGGCTATGGGCGATCGGGACGATGCCGGCCCGGCTGATCAGGCCGACGGTAGGCTTGATCGTGACAACGCCGTTCTGGCTCGTCGGCGAGAGCAACGACCCCGAAGTTTCGGTGCCGATCGCCGCGGCCGCCAGCCCGGCCGCCACGGCGACCGCCGATCCCGAGCTCGATCCGCCTGGCGGAACGATCGGCACGCCCTTGTCGCCGAGCTCCGGCGCGTAGGGGTTCTTGACCTGGCCGCCCAGCGAGCTGTAGCCGGCCGGCATATCGATCGCGATGATATTGGCGAACTCGGTCAGATTGGCCTTGCCGAGGATCACCGCCCCTGCCTGCCGCAGCAATTTGACGACCGTCGCATCGTCTTTTGCCCGCGCGTCCTCCAGCGCCAGCGAGCCCGCTGTCGTGTGCTGCGCGTCGGCGGTCGCGATGTTGTCCTTGATGAGGATCGGAATGCCTTCGAGCGGGCGGCGTTCGGCCGGCTTCCTCGCATCTGATCGGGCCGCGATCGCGCGCGCGTCCGGGTTTATCTCGCGCACCGCATTGAGACTCGGACCAGTGCGGTCATAGGCTTCGATGCGCGCCAGATAAGCCTGGACCAGTGCAGCGGCGGTGGTATCGCCGGCGGCCAGCGGCCGGCTCAGCTCACCAATTGTCGCGTTATCGATGCACACGGCTCCCTCCCCGCGGGCATCCGCTGCCGCCATCATCAGCGATAGCGTGGCTATCACGCAACCGCAAAGCGGCGCGCCACTCGGTGAGCTCCGCCACCTCGTTGGGATCAGCGCAGGATGGCGGCGATGTTGCCGCCGTCGACGGTCGTGACGTCGGCGGTGGTCTTGAGCGCCACCGCATGGTGCAGGAAAGCCTGGGCAACATCCTCCGCGGAGACCTCCCGGCCGAGTAGATTTCCCGCCATATAACGCTGCTCGTCGACCCCGCGCGCCTTGGCGCGGGCGGCGACCAGCTCCGGCGTCAACAGCCCGCTCCTGATGCGATCGGCGTTTACCGCGTTGGCGCGAATGCCGTCCACTCCGTATTCGAGGGCATATTGGCGCACCAGGGCCAGGGTGGCCGCCTTGGGCAGCCCGTAGGGGCCAAAGTCCGGGCCGGGGTTGACCGCCTGTTTCGACGCGTTGAACAGCAGGCAGCCGCCGGTGCCCTGCGCCAGCATGATGCGGACCGCGTTCTGCGCCACGGTTTGATGGGCAAAGAAATTCAGCTCGAAACTGCGGCGCAGCACGGCGTCTTCGACTTCCCCGATCCGGCCCTGCCAGGCGGCCCCGGCGTTCGAGACGACGATGTCGACACCACCGAAATGCGTGGCGACACGTTCGAACGCCCGACGCACCGCCGCGCGGTCGGTTACATCGCATTCGATCCCGAGCGCCGTGCCGCCGAGCTCTTTCGCTGCCGTTTGGGCGGCCGCGGCATCGATGTCGAGCAGCGCCACCTCGGCGCCCGCACCGCTCATCGCACGTGCCGTGGCGAGGCCGATCGTACCCGCGCCACCGGTGACGACTGCAATTTGGCCAGCCAGCGCCTTCTCGCTGCTCTGGCCGAGCTTGGCCTGTTCCAGCGACCAGTATTCGATATCGAAGAGATCGGCCTCGCCGACCGGCTCGAACCGGCCTACCGCCTCGGCATCGGTGATGGTCTCGACATTGGATTGGGCGATGTCGGCGGCGATCCGTGCATCCTTGCCAGTGCGCCCGAGCCCGAACAAACCGAGCCCGGGCACCAGGATCACCCGCGGGATCGGGTCGAGCTCGCACTTTGGCGGGTTTTGGCGCGCGTTGTGGCGGGCGAAATAATCATGGTAATCGGCGGCGAAACCGTCGACCGCCTGATGCACTGCCTGCTTGAAAGCGTCGAGCCGATCCGATTCGGGAGCCGGCACGATCAGCGGGTAATTCTTGGTGCGGATCGTGTGATCCGGGGTTGCCACCCCGGCCCGGCCGTAGCGCTTGAGATCCGCCCCGTTCACGTAATTGAGCACCGCTGCGCTCGAACGAAAATCGAGGATGAAGCGCTTAAAGGACCCGGAACCTGCCGGATCGGCTATGGCGCAGGTTCCGCGCAGGATCGGCGCAACTTCCGCGGTCCCGGCGAGCGCATCCGACACCGGCGCCGCGGCAAATACGGTCTTGCGGCGGTGCGCGAGCCGTTCTTCGGCAAGCGAGACCGCCGCGATCATGCGCTCATAAGCCTCCTGCGCCGTATCGCCGAAGGTAAAGATCCCGTGCTTCAGCAGCACGAGCCCCTCGACCGCGGGATCCGCCTCGAAGACCTCCGCGGCTTTCTTGGCGAGCAGAAATCCGGGCATGATGTAGGGCACCAGACCCATCCGCCGGCCGTATAAATCCGCACAACGCTCCGCTGCGTCAGGCTGGTCAGCGAGGCTCAGCACCGCCGTCGAATGGGTGTGATCGACGTATTTGTGCGGCAGGAAGGCGTGCAGCAACGTCTCGACCGAGGGGTTCGGGGCGCCGGGATCGAGCAGGTTGGCGCGGTGCATCCGCACCATCTCCTCGTCGGAGAGTTCCTCGCGCCCGCGCAATTTGCGCAGCGGCGCGAGCCGGACCGCAGGAAACCCGGCAGGCTCGATCGCCGCCATGTCCCAGCCACTGCCCTTGACACAAAGAGCCTCGACCTGCTCGTCGAGGAGATCCTTCATGGTCGTCTTGACCGAGGTGTTGCCGCCGCCGTGCAACACCAGTTTCGGTTCGCCGCCCAAAAGGCGCGAGGTATAGACGCGCAACGCGAGGTCGCGCCCGACTCCCGCCGCGGCATAGAAGTCGACCAGCCGCTCGGCTTCCGCATCCGACCACAGGCTACGCATTCTCGTGACCCATTGCTGCCGACGAATACTCGGTCATCAATGCAGTGTCCGATCCCGAGAAGCAAGGCTCCGCGGCCGTGATCTCCCGGATCGTTAATGCCGATCCGCGGGAGGCGGCCCGCAGGTAGCTTAGTGCTGGAGTTCCAGCACGCGGTCGGTCCGTCCGCTGCCTTCCCAGCCGCCGCACACAGCGATGGGTTCGCTGGGAGAAAATCCAGCGGTGTCCTTTGGCGAAATCGCCTCAGCCTCAACGGCTCCCCGCGAGCACAGGGCGCGCAAGGCGCCTATCCACCTGCGATGCCGCGGCTGCCGGTCATAGCTGCTGATCATCCCGGCGATCATGTTTTCCCGCGTGCGCCGCAACACGTGCAGCACGTCGGCATGCGTCGTGCGCGGGTCGTCGTTAAAGAACTCGATCCGCCAATAACGCTTGCCGCTGACTTCTCTCGCAGCTTGCAGAATGGGCTTCTGCAACACCTGCCGGCCTCCAACCGCCTCGATTGCGCCGACCAGGCAATGGCGGCCATGGGCGTCACGTAACCGGCCCTTGCACCACTGCTGCTCGGTTGCGAGCATGCGCTCCACCGCGCCGAGTTTGGCGATCGGGTGATTGTCAAACGCGTCTGTTCCGTCGAAAGGCATTCTCCGCACCTCCGAGCTGCGCCTGTTGCACGGTCTGCCCTCGCTCACCGCGAGCGGGGCGGCTGGTCCTGACTGTTTAACTCGCGGCCCTTGCTGCCATTCCAGTCAGGCCAGGATTTTTCTTCGAAACGCAGCAAAAGTGAAGCGCCGCCTCGTAACAAATTGTTCCACGCGCTGTGCCACCAAATAGAGCACAACGCGCCCTGGAACCTCAACCGAATTTAGCCGGCCAATTTTAGGCCGGCCGGCGTCATCCCTCGGTGTAGGCGAACCGCTCGATGCGGAACAGGCTGCGCTGAAACTCCAGATAGGCCTCCTTGGTCATTGCCGGGTTGAACCGCGCCAGAATTTCCTTCGCCGGAGCCGCATCGCCGTGGAGCAGGTCGATCGCGGTCATCGCCAGCAGCTTGGCGGGCGTCAGATAGCCGTGCCGGGGCTCGTTGATCCGCCAGTCGGCGCCGTGCGCCTTCCCTTCGGCGGCGACGACATAAGGGTGGATTACCGGCATCAAATGCGCGAGATCGCCCATGTCGGTCGACCCGGTACGGTGCCCGCCGATATGGAACTCCCCTGGCCCGAACAAGCTCTCGACATTCGCGCCGAAGATCTGTCCCAGCGGCTCGTCGTTGCGTTGCGGCAGGTACCCGGGGATCGTATGGATCTCGACCTCGGCGCCCATCGCCATCGCACCGGCGCGCAGACAGCGGTCGACCTTTTTATTGGCGTCGACAATCGCCTCGAGCGAGCCGCCGCGGACAAAGGTTTCCATCGTGACCTCGGCCGGCACGACGCTGACCGCATCGCCGCCCTTGGTGATGATCGGGTGGATGCGGATCGTATCCTTCTCCCAGAAGGTCTCGCGCTGTGCCGCTATCGCATTCATCGCAATTATGGCCGCGTTGAGCGCATTGACCCCGAGCTGCGGCAGGCTTCCGGCGTGCGCTGCGCGGCCGACAAAGCGGATGCGCTTGACCAGCGCGCCATTCGATGACTTGGCGAGAAAGCTGCGAGTTCCGCCTGACGCATCGCGCGAGCCGGTATGGATCATCATGGCCATGTCGATATCATCGAAATGGCCCTTGGCGACGAGCTCGGGCTTGCCGAGCATAAACTCGATTTCACCTTTCGCGACGCGGCCCGCCCGCTCCTCGACATCGATGAATTCTTCGGCCGGCACGGCGAAGAAAACGATTTCGCCGGCGAGTTGGCCGGCGATCCCCGCTTCGGTCAATCCGATCGCCGCGCCCAAAATCCCGGCGATCTGGGCGTTGTGCCCACAGCTGTGGGCTGCCCCGGTGACCGGGTCGGCGAGCGGGTGCTCCGAGGTGCGCAGGCTGTCGAGCTCGCCGATAAAGGCGAGCCGGGGGCCCGGCGCTCCACCGGCGAGCCGCCCCTTGACGCCGGTCAGCGCCAGACCGGTGTGCGGCGCCAAGCCCAGAGCATTCATCCGCTCGGCGACCAGAGCGGCGGTCCTCACCTCGTTGAAGCCGGTCTCCGGATGGCGCAGGATCGTCTCGCCGAGGTCGATGATGGTGTCGGCGCGGCGGTCGATGGTCTCGCAGACCGCGCGCTTCAGCTGGTCTCTGCTGCTCATTCGAATGCCTCTCTACATCTGTCTTTCATCTTGCCGATTAACCTCCCAGTTAGCCGGTATGACCCAAAAAGACCAGAGCGCCGCCGTCGCAAATACCCGCTGGGTTTGATCCGCGTGACGGTCTGAAGATAGAGGATCACTCTTCTCCGATTTTAGACAATTTAAGAAAGCAATTTAGATGAACAATACTCGAATTTTTCCTATCGTTAACCACGTTTTGAATTGACTTCTAAGTTAATTGTTAGTAAAACTCAGCAGAGCTTTCAGATTTTGTTAAGGATCCGCTGTCGATGGCAGCAATTCAATACCGGCTCTGATGTCCAGAGCATTGAGACACCGCGTACTAGCAGCCGGCTGAGAGGAGATGATCATGACCCTCATCTACCCCAATATTGTCCCGGAAAACAATCTGCGACTGCCGGATGCCCTGACAGTCAAGCATGGTCCGGCCCGCCTCCTCTCCCGATTTGTCCTTGAAGGCGACAAGGCAGCTCGGGAGATGGGTCTTCGTCTGCGGCTGCGACATGATTTCGGCGAGCTGCTGTATTTGAACGAGCGGGAAGTCGCCCACGGCAACTGGTTCAAATTGGTCAATATGTACAATCCGGCATATTGCGACTTGTCGCCCGAAAACTCCTATTGGATTTCCGGAGAAAACGAGGAAGGCGATATCGTGTTGACGCAAGCCGGGCGGATTTATTACTGGCCGGAAACGAGCTTAAGCGAACAGGCGCACTCGATGTTCTATGCGGGCCACGAGGAGGGCCAGCTCTGCAGTGTGACGGCGCCGGCCGCCGGGCGGATCGGCGGGGTCGTGTTCTGCGCCGGATCGCATTGGATACGGCCGGATTTTCGCGGGCGTCAGCTCTCTCATTTATTGGCAAGGTTGGGCCGGGCCTATGCAATGTCGCGTTGGCCGGTAGATTGGGCGATCGCGCTGGTCGCCCCGGTGCTCGTAACAAAGGGGGTCAGCGCCGGCTACGGCTACAAGCATGCCAGTCACAGCATTTTCTACCCCGCCTCACCCTGGGGCGACCTCGAGGTCGTCCTCGCCTACTTGTCTCAGAACGAAGGTTATGACGACATTGCCGAATACCTCGCCACCGAGCTCTCCGGCTCGATGATCGATGGCTTGTCGGCGGCGTCCGCCCGCACACCCCGGGATGTCAAGGTTACGAGCACCTCGTCGGAGGGCGTCTTCCACGGCAGCAGCAGTCTCTCGTAGTGCGTCGTATAGGTACCGGGCGGCCGTTGGATCGAAGCCGTCACATAATCGTACCGCGGCTGGCCAGTGCTCGCCACGCTCTTGTAAAATTGCGACACCCATTGTCCGTAGGTTTTATCGGGCTGCTCTTGCACTTTCCCGCCGATTGCACGCAGATGGTAGCTGTCATCGAGCCAATTGTTGTGACCATCCCCGATAAAGCGGAATACGGGTTCGGCCCCACGCGGCTTCACCCCGACGATGATCAAACGCGACAACAGATCCTTCTTGATCGCAAACGCGATTACGCTGGGATCGAAATAGCCGAACGACATTCTCCACTTCTGCGCCATCAACTGAAGCGGACCCTCCTCGGATTCGAAAAGCCTTAGGTAGTCCTGCGGCTCGACAAGGAAGCGGTCTTCGGCCGACAGCGCGAATCTCGGCGCGCACAATTCAGAGAGCCGCGCCACAGCCAATTCAGGGGAGCAGATGATTTCCGACTTCCAACTAAGGTCAAAGTATTTTAACCGAAACAACTTGACTTGGGAAGTCAAGACTTGCTGTTGAACCGCAAGCAGCGCGGGGATCTCGACGTTATGCGGATGCAGATCGATTTCTATTATCGAATTGTCTAGGGTCTGAAACCTGACGAAGCCCAAGTTCTTCACGGCAAATGCAGAGCCATCGTAATCGGGTTCCGGATCCCCCAATGCCGCGCGAAACTCGGCGCTGTCCTCGAGCATCCACGTCCCCTCGGCGGAAACAAGCATCGTCAGGCGGTTCACGAAACCCTCGCAACGCAATATCCGGAGAATTTTCCGGAGATCACCGACTTTATCGATGCCCGATTAACAGGAGATGAACTATCGCTCGCCGAATGCAGTTCGCCAACCCGAATGAATTTCTCCAATACATCTTAAATTATATTGGATTTTTGGGTCCCGTTATTGACTACGCAGACCAACTGTTCGACAGTCGTCTGCAAGCCAATTCAGGCATCGCATCCCTGATCTCCGAGCATCGCAGGGTCGCGCCTTCGCGAGAGCGCGTGCTCGTACCTGCAGCTCTCACCAGCGGATTGGCAAAGCGCGGAGCCGAATGAGCGTCGAGGCAGGCATCCTATCGAGTTCGGGCCGGCGGCAGGCGACGGTGGCGTTGATGATCGCGACGGCCATGCAGGCCTTCGACACGACGATCGCCAACGTGGCTCTGCCTCAGCTGGAGCAAAGTCTCGGCGGCGGCATTGAGCTCGGCTCCTGGGTAATGACGAGCTATCTTTGCGCCTCCGCAATCATGGCCACCCTCACCGGGTGGTTGCGCCGGCGCTACGGTGCGCGGCCACTTTTCATCGCGTCGATCAGCCTGTTCATCGTCGCCTCTGGGCTCTGTTCGATTGCGCCCTCCTCTATTGCGTTGATCCAATTCCGACTGGTCCAGGGTATCGCTGCCGGCATTATTCAGCCTCTGGCGCAAGCCATCCTTCTTGACATCTATCCGCAGCACGATCACGGCCGAATGCTCGCCATCTGGGGAGCGACCATCATGGCCGGCCCGATCCTCGGGCCCGTCCTCGGCGGAGTCATCGCCGACCTCAGCTCATGGCGGTGGATTTTTGTACTAAACCTTCCTCTCGGGTTGATCGCCATTTTGGGTCTAAGCCAGGTGCCATCGAGCATCGAGACGATTGCCAAGACCCGCATCGACGGCATCGGCCTCGCGCTGCTGATCATCGGCGTGGGCTCGCTGCAATTGGCACTCCAGCGCATAATCGGCCAGACTTGGCCGTTGTCCATCGAGACCGCGGTCGAAGCCGCTGTTGCAGTCTTCGCCTTGGCGGGTATCGGCATTCGCAGCCTCCGGTCGCAGTTTACCCTTTTCAGATTTCGGGTGTTTCGCAGCCTCAATTTTTCCGTGGCGGTGTTTTATAATTTTCTGGTCGGCGCGCTGTTGTTCACGACCATCGTATTCTTGCCGGCTTTGAGCGAGGGTCCGTTGGGCTATGATGCGACCCAGGCGGGCTTGACGTTGTCGCCACGCGGCATCGCGACGATGGCGACCATGCTGGCCGTCCATTACCTGATCGACAGGGTCGATCATCGAGCATTGCTCGGGACCGGGATCGTCATCACCGCAGGGGCAGTCATGCTGATGTCGCGGGTGCCGGCCGATGGCGGCGGGCTCTGGTTAGCCGCAGCGAGCGCGATTTAAGGAGTTGGGGTCGGGCTTCTATTCACTCCTCTCAGCACGCTTGCCTTTTCCACCCTTGGCGCGGAACTGCGCACCGATGCCGCCGGCGTCTATAGCCTGTTGCGCCAACTCGGCTGCGCAACCGGGGTTGCTGTGATGACAGCTGTGCTGCAGGCACGAATTCACGGCAATTCCTTGCCGGGGTTTAACGGGTCGGGGGCCGGCATATCTTCGCCCTCCGAGGCCGCGAGCTACGGGGTGTTTGCCGCCTACACCGGTTGTTTTCAAACCATGGCAATCATAACCGCTCTTACTCTGCCGGGGATCCTCCTGTTTCGCGTGCTTCGGCCGGAAGCCGCAGCGTCAAGGCAGCATGAACGGCTTCGGTCAAGCGCCCGCCATTAGCGGCTTTCGTTCGGTAGGCAGAGAGATGCGCGCAGTGGTCCCTTGACCCGCGCGACTTTCTATCGCGAGTTTGCCGCCATGCGCTTCGATCAGGCCTTTGGTGATCGGTAGGCCCAGACCCGTGCCACCATAATTGCGCGTCGTCGACGGTTTTGCTTGTCCGAAGGGCTGCAGGGCGCGCTCCAGCTCTTCCTCGTTCATGCCGATACCGTGATCCTCGAACTCCACGACGGCGAGGCCGGGCTCATCCGACACGACGCGAATACAGACCTCGCCTCCATCTCGGGAGAACTTTATCGCATTGGACAGGAGGTTTAGAAGTATTTGCTTCATCGCGCGCTCGTCGGCCCAAATCTCCACCTCCTCATCCGACAGCTTCGTCACCAGCTCGATGCCTCGGCTGTCGGCCCGTTCCCGCATCATGCGAATGACCTCGCCGATCAGATGCCAGAAGTTCAAGGGCTCCTTGGAAAGTTCGAGTTTTCCTGCCTCGATCTTTGACATATCGAGGACATCATTGATGATAGACAATAAATGAAGGCTGCTTTGGTGAATGTCCTTCATATAATCTAAATATTTCTCGTTGCCGAGCGGACCGAAGAGCTCATGTGCAATAATTTCGGAAAATCCGATGATGGCATTGAGCGGGGTGCGAAGCTCATGGCTCATATTGGCCAGAAACTCGCTCTTGGCGTGATTTGCCATCTCGGCCTGGCTGCGCGCCTGGATCAATTTTCGCTCGGATGCTTTGAGATCAGTGATATCCGAATAAACCGAGACAACGGACCCGTCGGGCATTGCACGGCGGCTGATCTGCAGTATCCGTCCCCGCGGAGTCATGCGCTCCTTTGTTGTCGGTACATCGCGATAGAACCACTCGAGACGTTGGGCGACCTCGGCCGAGGGATCGTCAAGACCGAAGTCGCCGCGGACCGCCTGAAGCATCAGAATGTCGCGAAGCGGCGCGCCGACCGTGAGGTCCGGCGGCAATTCGAGCAGTTCGCAGAAACGAGAGTTCCATGCGATCAAGCGCCCCCGGCTGTCAAAGACGCTCAAACCCTCCCCGATATTCTCGAGCGTACTCTGTAGCAGCCGAGCTTCGGCACAGCGTCTTCGCCGAAAAGATAATGACGGAAGCCGCATGAATGGCTTCACAGATGTTCCGTAGCCATTAGTCCAGCGATCGGTCGGTCGGCCACAAAGCCGGTGTGGGAAGCACCATCGCGCGACCTGTGCCCGATCATGTACCGGAAACACCGAGTTTCTCGGGGTCGTCAGCCCCAGATTGCAACCGGCCTATTGTCAGCTGGTGCAAAGTTGGTGCCCGGTGATCTGCTAATTTTATTATCATCCGTTCTGTCATAGGATTATTCAATATCCCACCGTCACCTTTTACGCGTAGGTCCAAATCTCGGGTACTCAACGTACCTGCCTTTGTCGATATCATGCTTAATGTACGAGATTGCCGCTCGTGGAGAGTTGAGGAGCTTTCAGACCGCAGCTATGATATATTTGAGATGTGAATCCGACCTAAATTAGTGAGCACCTTTCTATTCGTTAATGCCGCAAAAACGGCTGTCTTAAAGACGGCCGCTTCACCGTCGGGCGCTTTGCGGCGATAAGCGCATGACGAGGCCAAAGTCGGCCGGAGTTGATGGAACGCCGATGCAACCGCAAGCGACCAACGATGGAACAGCCGCGCCGACCGATTTGGAAGTCCCGGTCGCCCTTGATATCAGCCTGCCGGTTGCACCGCACGATCTGGAAAAGCTGGCGCGCTGGGTACCAAAAAAAGAGATGGCGTTGCTGGTCGAAGTCTGCGAGCGGGCCCAACGCGATCCGGATTTGGCGAGACCGGCTCTTCTCCTCTGCTCGGCCTATGCGGACAGGATTGCGCGCATGCTGGATCAAGATCCGTTCCCGACCGTCACCCGGCGGATCGCTGAACGCTTGCAGCAATTGCGTGCCAAAAGCGGCTTGTGAAGGCCGCGCTTCAGGAGGCTCCGTCGAGATTTGCGGCACGGCGCAAAACAGCCCTGAGTGCGAAGCTAAGCTTCGATTTCGGCGTGCGGGTCAGCGTGGCACGATCCGGCGGTAAAGGTGCCAGGTTGCGTGCCCGAGCACCGGCATTACGATGATCAGCCCGAGGAAAAAGGGTATCGACGCGATCACGAGGCTGCCGGCGACAATCAGTCCCCAAGCGACCATGGGCCCCGGGTTTGTGAACAGGGCGCGGATCGATGTCAGGACGGCGGTGTCGACGCCCACCTCCCGATCCAGCAGCAGCGGGAACGATACCGCGCTGATCGCCAGCACCAACAAGGCGAAGAGGAAACCAACCCCGACACCGAGACCGATCATGGTCCAACCGGCGGCAGTAGTGAGCACGTCGTGCACGAAACCGGCTAGCGAGGCCGGTGGGGCCGGGCCGAGCGTAATCTGGTAGATCGCCTCGGCAGCGAGCAGCCACAGCAGAAAGATCGCCATCAACACCAGGCCCAGCACCACGATCGCGCCGAACGAGGGCGAGCGGAGCACGCCGAACGCGTCCGCCCAGGTGACCGCCATGCCCGCTTCGCGGCGCCGGCTCATTTCATTGAGGCCGACCGCGGCGAAGGGGCCGACCAGCGCAAACCCAGAGGCGAGCGGGAAGATAAGCGGCAGCAGGTCATAGCCGAATGCCAGCCGCGCCAGGACGAGACCGACCAGGGGATAGATCACGCAAACAAAAATAACGTCGGTCCGATACGCCGCGAAATCTTCGAGACCCCTGGCGAGGACGTCCCTGAGGTCGTCCACCCTAATCCGGCGAATGGCCGGCGGGGGGGAGTGCAGGTTCTCGCGCGTCCGACGTCCGGCGCGGCCCGCCGACTCGACAGCCCAGGCGGCATGCTTGAACTGATCGACGCCCCATTCGACCGGATTGCGTATGGCCATGACCCTTCCTCCTCGAACCTCGGTTCGAGGGCCGCGGGCCACCCGTGGCAGCACGCCCTACGGCCTCCGGTCACGAGAGAACCGCGACCCGCCTTGGATAGACTATGCTTTTTGTGCGGAAAGGTAAACGCGCTCATCGCGCCGGGTTTGTCGCTTAACGCGCCTCGCGGGTCTCTACAGGAGCCGTTCTTTGCCAGACAACGGGGCGGTGCTCAAAATAGTGCGGATCCGGTGGCGCAGCCTACATCAGCGAAGCCGGTCCCATTCCGCCGCCGCCATCAGGGGTACCGGAGCGGGCTTCTCGCAGCAGCTCTTGCAAGTCTGGGGGCGGTCCGCCTACGCAAAGCACCACAATAACCGCTGGTGCTGCGCAGACGGTGCCGTCGGGCGCTTTTTGTCGAACAGCACGGGAATTGATGCCGCGAAGCCGAGACTAAAGCGCTCCCACTTTACGTGGGCCTGTGGGCGGCGGCAAATTCGGGCGTCGGTCCCAGCAGCTGCCGCGACCGCAACGGCCGCAGCACGAAGAGAGCGAGCGCGACCACCAGAAAATTCATCGCGGCAGTGATGACGAACACGATGTGCCAGCTGCCCGTCGATGCCTTGATCAGGTTCGCCACCGGGACGAGAAAGGCCGAGGCGCCCTTGGCAGTATAGAGAAGGCTCAAGTTTGTGGTCGCGTATTTGGACCCAAAGCTGTCCGTACAGGTAGAGGGGAACAGGCTGAAAATCTCGCCCCAGGTCAGGAAGATCAACCCCGCGAAGATCACGAATGCCCAGGGTGCGGTGCCGAGCGAGCCGAGCAGCCAATAGCTGATCCCGCCGAGCCCGAATGCGATCGCCATCGTGTATTCACGGCCGATGTGATCGGAGACCCAGCCGAAGAGCGGACGCGCTGCGCCGTTGGCGACGCTGTCGACCATCAATGCAATGGTCAAAGTCGTGCCCCCCCACAACAACACGATGTTGGCGACGTTGTAATCGCGGGCGATCAGCGCAATCTGAGCTGTCGCCATGAGCCCGCTAGCGGAAACCAGCACGAACATTACATAGAGGACCCAGAACACTGGCGAGACCAGCACCTCCCGCGGCGTAGAGCTTCGCGATGTCTGGATGACCCTGGCCGGCGCTGTGGTCGGGGTCTCGCCTGGGGCTGGAGCGCGCAACAGCCATCCCAAAACGAAGACGATCGCGCCCTGGATCAGCCCGAACCAGAAAAACGCCGCCGCATAACCATCGGCGGCGATGACCGCGCGGATCGGAATGATGGTCAGTACGGCACCCGCGCCGAAGCCGGCCGCTGTGAGGCCAACCGCGAGACCGCGGCGGTCAGGAAACCATTTAACCGCATTGCCGACACACGTCGCATAGACGGCGCCGGCGCCGGTTCCGGTGATGCACGCCCCGAGATACAATATCCACAACTCGTTGGCGTAGGAGTTGAGGATCCAGCCGATTGCGACCAGCACGCCGCCGACAGCCACCAAGAGCTTCGGTCCGAGCCGGTCTGCCAGCCAGCCCTCGATCGGGGTAAGCCAGGTTTCCAGCGCGACAAACAGGCTGAAGGCGACCTGGATGTCCACGACCGCCCATCCATGCGTTTGTTTGATGGGGTTGACAAACAAGGTCCAGCCATATTGCAGATTGGCAATCATCACCATGCAGATGACGCCCGCTATCAGCTGCATCCAGCGGATTGAGGCGGGCCGGCTTGCAGCCGGAACGCTGGCATACGCCATATCGGATTCCTCCCTCTAGTGGGTCTGTTCTTGGGGTCCGGGATTGTACCGTAGGTTGATACTGTGCTACGCTGTCGAACGGATTGCTTCCGCCTCTCTTTACCAACTCCCACCGAGCGCGTCGATTCTCATGAGCTTTGTTGGCCGTATCATCGCCGGCGCCCGAGACCTGTCGTTTGGCGGCCCGCTCGGCAGCCTGCTCGCCGGCGCAGCGCGCCTCATCCCAAGCTGGCTGCCGCCGCACGGCCACGGCGAGGACGCAAATGGCGACCCGCGCCGCCGCATCGCGTTCACGATCGCCGTGATCGCGCTCGGCGCCAAAATGGCCAAGGCCGACGGCGCGGTGACCCGCGACGAGGTCGCCGCCTTCGGCGAGGTCTTTCAGGTGCCGCCGGGCGAAGAAGAGCATGTACGGCTCGTCTTCGATCTCGCCCGCAAGAGCACCGCAGGGTTCGAGAGCTACGCTCGACAAGTCGGTCGCCTTTTTGCCGATGATCGGGCGGTCCTCGGGGACCTTCTCGGCGGCCTTTTTCACATCGCCCTCGCCGACGGCCTCGTCTCCTCCGCCGAGGACGATTACCTGCGCGAAGTCTCTGGGTATTTCGGTTTTGACGCCGCCGATTATGCCCGTATTCGGGCCCTCCACGTCGGCCCGCAAGCGGATGCCGCCGAAGATCCCTACGCAATTCTCGGCGTGTCGCCCGGGACCTCCCCCGGTGAAATCCGCGCTGCCTACCATCGTCTCATCCGCGAAAGCCATCCCGATCTCGTGATCGCGCAAGGGCTGCCACCCGAATGCGTCGCGCTGGCGACGGCCCGGATCGCGCGGATCAACGCCGCCTACGAACAACTCGCCAAAAGCGGAACGCGCCCGGAGTGATCCAACTGCAGGCGATCGACCGCTTCTCGCCAAACCACGGCGCCCGTCCCGAACCGGCGCGGATCGACATGCTGGTACTCCACTATACCGGCATGACGACAGCGTCGGCGGCGTTGGAGCGGCTGTGCGATCCCGCCGCCCGTGTCAGCGCCCATTATCTCGTTGAAGAAAACGGCGTGATCTGGCGGCTCGTTCCCGAGAACCGGCGCGCATTTCACGCAGGGGTCTCCTGTTGGGAGGGCGAGAGAGACCTGAACGCCGTTTCCCTCGGCGTCGAAATCGTCAACCCCGGCCACGAATGGCGGTATCGCGAGTTTCCCGATGTCCAGATGGCGTCGGTCGAGGCTTTGTGCGCCGACGTGATCTCACGCCATTCGATCCCCGCGCACCGAGTCGTCGGTCATTCCGATGTCGCACCCGACCGCAAGACCGATCCGGGCGAGCTGTTCGACTGGCCGAGGCTCGCCCGCGCCGGAATCGGGATCTGGCCGCCGGCGAACGCGTCCGAGCCGGAGTGCAAGATAGACCGCGCGCAGTCGCTAGACCATCTGGCGGCTATCGGCTATTGCGCGACGGAGCGGTCGATGAGCTCGGCCTTGGTCGCCTTCCAACGCCGCTTCCGGCCAAGCCGTTGCGATGGCCGGCTCGACGCCGGAACCGCCGCCCGTCTTTCGGAGGTGCGGGCTGCTTTTGACCGGGCGCGGGGCTGCTGACCAGCCCGCGGCCGATATTTCCTTCAGGCCTCACAAGTCGCGGGCCAGAGCCTGCCGTAACGCCGCCCAATAGATCGCACCGTCCCATATTCGCGACAAGGCAACCGCCGTTACGAATAGGATGGTGGCGATCATTGTCGTGGTCCACGCTTGGACGAGCGCGGAAAGGACTTTATCGCTCATTGTCCGGCACACCTCACTTAGTTCCGCACAGGGGTCATTATCGCCGCCTCCCCTGATGCGGTCTGTGAACCGGATCACTTATCCGAGAAAAACTAACCGAAGATTACAATCGCCTTGGATGTGATGTGCCTTCGACGCCGCCAAAGCGGCTATGCGCTACAGCCCGGTTCCCGCCACTGACGCGCGATCGCGGAGCGGGGCTGGTTAGGTATTCCCGTGACGATGGTTAGTTCAGGCGGGAGTGTCGGCGTCCTTCGGCCTGCCGACGGACGATCTGGCCGGCCTGATGGTGGGCGATCCGCCACACTCCGTCTTCGCGGACGAAGAAGTTGCTGGCTGCGAGGGTGCCGCCGTCGAGCTCCTCCTCGCACAACACCAGCGCCATATCGCCGTAGACAAAGGCCTCCTCGTCAAAGCACGCGATGCGTGGCGCGTCGGGGTTCGACAGGATCCCGGCCCAGCTTTCCATGACCCCCTCCCGGTCCTTCAGTGCTGTCCACCCCGGATGCAGGCACGCAACCGGCGCCCGGCGCGCCCAAAGGGCTTGCATAGCCGGGAGGTCGCGCGTCGCAAACGCGCGGTAAAATTCGAGATTTGCCGCGAGCACGGCTTCCTGATCGGTCATGGCGGTCCTCGGCATTTGTCTCCGACGATACGATGGTGCCGCGCATCACGCCATACGATCGGAAGCCTAGCCTAAAATTTAGGCATTTACCGTAGGCGGCTTGTTTGACCGACGATCCGGCATTCAGCCCGCGGGTTGGCCTCGATCTTGCTGCCCGGACGATGGGCGGCTCCGGGCCGCGCTGAGACGCATTCAGAGGGAGACAAACGGTGCTGAACAGGGTTTGGCACGCGGCGCTCGCTGCGGCCGTCATTGCGGGCGCTCCGCTCGCCGCCACCGCTCAGAACCAGGGCACGATCAAGATCGGCGTATTGCATTCGCTGTCGGGCACGATGGCGATCAGCGAGACGACCCTGAAGGACACCGTGCTGATGATGGTCGACGACCTCAACAAGCACGGCGGACTGCTCGGCAAAAAGGTCGAGGCGGTCGTTGTCGATCCGGCCTCGAACTGGCCGCTCTTCGCGGAGAAGGCGCGCGAGCTGTTGACCAAGGACAAGGTCGCCGTGGTCTTCGGCTGCTGGACCTCGGTGTCGCGCAAATCGGTGTTGCCGGTGTTCGAGGAGCTGAACGGGCTGTTGTTCTATCCCGTCCAGTACGAGGGCGAGGAAAGCTCGAACAACGTGTTCTACACCGGCGCCGCGCCGAACCAGCAGGCGATCCCGGCGGTCGAGTACCTGATGGGCGAGGAGGGCGGCAACGTCAAACGCTGGGTGCTCGAGGGCACCGACTACGTCTATCCGCGCACCACCAACAAGATCCTCGAAGCCTTCCTCAAGTCCAAGGGCGTCGCCGCCGAGGACATCAAGATCAACTACACGCCGTTCGGCTTTTCCGACTGGCAGACCGAGGTCGCAGCGATCAAGCACTTCGCCTCGGGCGGCAAGAAGACGGCGGTGGTCTCGACCATCAACGGCGACGCCAACGTGCCGTTCTACAAGGAGCTGGCCAATGCCGGCGTCAAGGCCTCCGACATCCCGGTCGTCGCCTTCTCGGTCGGCGAAGAGGAGCTGGCCGGCATCGACACCAAGAACCTGGTCGGCCATCTCGCCGCCTGGAACTATTTCCAGTCGGTGAAGAACCCGACCAACGAAGCCTTCATCAGAGCAGTGGCACGACTTCATCAAGAACCCGAAGCGCACGACCAACGACCCGATGGAGGCGACCTATATCGGCTTCAAGATGTGGACGCATGCGGTCGAGCAGGCCGGCACCACCGATGTCGACGCGGTGCGCCAGGCGATGTACGGCCAAAAAGTGCAGGCGCCGAGCGGCTTCGATCGAGCTGATGAACACCAACCACCATCTCTCGAAGCCGGTGTTCATTGGCGAGATCCAGGCCAACGGCCAGTTCGACGTCGTGTGGAAGACCACGGGCGTGATCAAGGCCGACGCCTGGAGCCCCTATCTGCCGGAGGACAAGGGCAAGGTCGCTGACTGGACCTGGCCCTGGGTCTGCGGCAACTGCACCTCTCCGAAGTATAATTACTGAGATCACAGGCTCGGAGGTGTCCCCTTCACCCGCCTCCCCCCGGACGATGATCGGGGGGTCGGCACCCTCTCTCGCAATGTGGGAGAGGGAAGGGACCCGTCGCGCAGCGATGGGAAGGATGAGGTCGAATTCGCGAGTGGCCGGCTTTGTTAGCCTTGCCGCAAACGCGGCTTTTCTCTTCCTGATCGTGAGCTTGCCGGCCTGGTCGCAGGATCAGGGTTTCGCCGCGCGGGTCGGGGCCCTCGGCGCCTCCAAGTTTGCCGCCGAGGAACGCGCGGTCGCGGCGGTCGGCGAACTTGGCGACCCGCGTGCGGTGCCGGTATTGCAGGCGCTGCGTGACGGCCAGCTGATGAAAGGCCCCGACGGACGGGTGCTGATCGCCCGTACGGTCGATGACAAGACGGTGCTCAGCGACGCGGCGAGCGGCGAGATCGTCCCCGATCTGGACCCCAGCGGCCTCGACGCGATCCTCGTCAACAACAAGCTGCGCGGCGACATCGAGGCCGCGCTCGGCCAGCTGATGCTGTTCAGCCCGGATCCCGCCGCGCGGGCCACGGCGGCGGCGGACGCGGTGCGGCATCCCTCGGCTGACACCGCAAAGCGGCTGGAAAAATCCATTGCCGGCGAACGGGACCCGCAAATCCGCGAGGCGATGCAGCGGGCCTTGCAGGCCTGCCAGCTGTTTTCCGGCAGCAAAGAGCAGCAGTTGGCCGCGGTGCGCGCGCTCGGCGCCAGCACCAGCCCGCAAATCCGCAGCCTGCTCGACCAGCTGCGGGGCGACCCGAGCACGGATCCAGAGTTGAAGAAGGCCGCCGACCTTGCAGTCGAATCGATCAACGGGCGGCTTCAGCTGGTCGGCATCGCCGCGAACTTGTTCGAGGGCATCAGCCTCGGCAGCATCTTGCTGCTCGCCGCGATCGGTCTTGCGATCACTTTTGGCGTCATGGGCGTCATCAACATGGCGCACGGCGAAATGATCATGCTCGGCGCCTATGCTGCCTATGTCTGCCAGCAATTCTTTCGTGCCTTTCTGCCGCCCGGATGGATCGACGCCTATCTCGTCGTCGCGGTGCCGGTCGCGTTTTTGTTTGCTGGGGCGGTCGGCGTCGTGCTGGAGCGCAGTGTCATCCGTTTTCTCTATGGCCGCCCACTCGAAACCTTGCTCGCCACCTGGGGGGTCAGTTTGATCCTGCAGCAAACAGTGCGCTCGATCTTCGGCTCGCCGAACAAAGAGGTCTCCAATCCGAGCTGGATGACCGGAGGCTTCGATCTGATCGGCGGTTTCACTGTTACCTGGAACCGCGTCGTCATCATCCTTTTCTGCTTTGTCGTCTTAGGGGCGCTGGCGCTCATACTCAACCGCACCAGCTTTGGGCTGCAGATGCGCGCGGTTACTCAGAACCGACCGATGGCTTCAGTCATGGGCATTCGCGCGGCGCGGATCGATGCGCTGACCTTTGGGCTCGGCTCGGGGATCGCCGGGATGGCCGGGGTAGCGCTTAGCCAAGTCGGCAACGTCAGCCCAAATCTCGGCACGATCTATATCGTCGACAGCTTTCTCGTCGTCGTCTTCGGCGGGGTCGGCAACCTGATGGGGACCCTGGTCGGCGCGCTGTCGCTCGGCATCGTCAACAAATTTCTCGAACCGGTCGCCGGGGCGATCCTCGGCAAAATCGTCGTGCTGGTGGCGATCATCCTGTTCATCCAGCGGCGCCCTCGCGGACTTTTCGCCCTGAGGGGCCGAACCGCGGAAGCGGGGGCCTGATTGGTTTCGCCATACGATCCCCCGCGCAGGACACCTTGGAGCCGAGGCTTCTGGGCGGCCTTTCTCGGGTGCGGGCTGCTGCTCGCCGTGGCGATTCCCGCCGTCAATCTTTGGATGCCGCCGAATTCGGCCGCCGCGTTGCCCGATTACCTGGTCCCGTTGTTGGGCAAATATGTCTGTTATGCGCTTCTCGCGCTGAGCCTCGATCTGATCTGGGGGTATGCGGGGATTCTGAGCCTCGGTCAGGGCGCGTTCTTCGCATTGGGCGGGTACTGCATGGGCATGTACCTGATGCGCCAGATCGGCACGCGAGGGGTATACGGCAATCCGCTGCTGCCCGATTTCATGGTGTTCCTCAATTGGCAGAAGCTGCCGTGGTTCTGGTGGGGGTTCGACCATTTCGCCTGGGCTGCGGCGATGGTGATCCTGGTCCCAGGCCTGCTCGCGCTGGTTTTCGGCTGGCTCGCCTTCCGCTCCCGCGTCACCGGCGTCTACCTGTCGATCATTACCCAGGCGATGACCTATGCGCTGATGCTCGCCTTCTTCCGTAACGACATGGGATTTGGCGGCAATAACGGGATGACCGATTACAAGGACATCCTCGGCTGGGACGTGCACCAGCCGGCGACCCGTCTCGGCCTTTACCTCGCTTCGGTCGCCGCCTTGGGGTTAGCCTATCTGCTGTGCCGTTACATCACGTCGTCCAAGCTCGGCCGCGTCTTGTTCGCTCTGCGCGACGCCGAAAGCCGAGTGCGCTTTCTCGGCTATTCGGTGACCAACGCGAAACTGTTCGTCTTTACGGTCTCGGCGATGCTTGCGGGCATAGCCGGCGCACTTTATGTCCCGCAAGTCGGCATCATCAACCCCAGCGAATTTTCTCCCGGAAATTCGATCGAGATCGCCATCTGGGTCTCGGTCGGGGGGCGGGGTACGTTATCGGGAGCAATCGTCGGCGCGATCCTCGTCAATGTCGCGAAAACCTGGCTGACCGGTGCCGCGCCCGAAACCTGGCTGTTCGTGCTCGGCGCCCTGTTCGTGCTGACGACACTGGTGTTTCCGGCGGGGATCGTCGGGACTTTTGCGGCAGGCCCGCTGGACGCGGCCCCGAGCGCCGGCTCCGGTCGCCAGCAGGAGAGCAGGCGTGAACGCGGGCACAGCGGACACCCTTCTCTACCTCAATGGCGTCACGGTCAGCTTCGACGGGTTTAAGGCGCTTGAACGAGCTCTCGCTGATCGTCGAGCCGGGCGAGTTGCGCACGATCATCGGCCCGAACGGCGCCGGCAAGACGACGATGATGGATGTCGTCACCGGCAAGACCCGACCCGATTCCGGCGAGGTCTTCTTCGAGGGCACGGCGGATCTGACCCGCCTCGACGAGGCGGAGATCGCCAATCTCGGCATCGGCCGCAAATTTCAGCGGCCCGACCGTGTTCGAAAACCTGACTCGGTCTTCGAAAACCTCGAGCTCTCGCTGGCGGACAGCCGCAGCACCTGGGGGACCCTGTTTGCCCGCCTGACCGCGGGACCGCCGCGATCGCATCGGCGCTACCTTGGCTCGCATCGGGCTGACCGGGCAGAGCGCTCAGCCGGCCGGCGCGTTGAGCCATGGCCAAAAGCAGTGGCTCGAGATCGGCATGCTGCTGATCCACGACCGCACGCTGTTGCTGCTCGACGAGCCGGTCGCCGGCATGACGGACCGCGAGACCGAGGAAACGGCCGAGTTGATCCTCGATCTCGCCAAGGACCGCACGATTGTCGTCGTCGAGCACGACATGGCGTTTGTCCGCAGCCTCGGCGCGTGGGTGACCGTGCTGCATGAAGGATCGGTCCTGGCCGAAGGTTCGATCGACCATGTTCAGGACGACCCGCGCGTGATCGAAGTCTATCTCGGCCGCTGAGCGATGCTGTCGGTCGAAGCCGTCGATCTCTATTACGGCGCAAGCCACACGCTGCGCCGCGTCAGCCTGACGGCGCGCAAGGGCGAAGTGACCTGCATCCTCGGCCGCAACGGCGTCGGCAAGACCAGCCTGCTGCGGGCGATCTGCGGGCTTCAGCCGATCCGTTCCGGCCGCATCTGTTGGGAGGACCGTCTCCTCAACGGGCTTCCGCCGCATGAACGCGCGCGCACGGGCCTGGCGCTGGTGCCGCAAGGCCGCGAGATCTTCCCCCGCCTCACGGTGATGGAAAATCTGGCGACCGGCTTCGCGCCGCTGGCGCGCAGCGTGCGCAACATTCCGGACGAGATCTTCACCCTTTTCCCGGTGTTGAGGGAGATGCTGCGGCCGTCGCGGCGGCGACCTGTCGGGCGGCCAGCAGCAGCAGCTCGCCATCGCCCGCGCCCTCGTCACCCGGCCGCGCCTGTTGATCCTGGACGAGCCGACCGAGGGCATCCAGCCCTCGATCATCAAGCAAATCGAGCGGGTGATCCGCGCTCTCGCCGAACGCGGCGACATGGCGATCCTGTTGGTCGAGCAATATTTCGAGTTCGCCCGCGACCTCGCCGCCTCGTACTTGGTCATGCAGCGCGGCGAAGTGGTGCTGTCCGGCCGGCGCGAAGATATGGACGAGGCGGCGGTGCGCAGCTATCTGACCGTCTGATCGGCTAGATCACTTCGACCGGCGGCGTAAAGATATAACCGGTGCCGCGCACAGTCTTGATCATCATTGGTCTTTGGGGATCGTCTTCCAGCTTGCGCCGCAGCCGTCCGACCTGGACGTCGATTGTCCGGTCGAAAGGTCCGGCCTCGCGATTGCGCGCAAGATCCAACAGCCGATCCCGGGTCAGCACTTGATTGGCGTTGCTGACGAACGCCGCGAGCAGATCGAACTCTCCGGTGGTGAGCCTCACCTCCTTGCCCGAAGGCGAGTAGAGCTCGCGGCTCGACAGATCGAGGTTCCAGCCGGCAAATCGCGCCTTTGAGCGAGCTGAAGCACTCTGCCTGTCGCTGTTGCGCGACGACGCGCGGCGAAGCACGCTTTTGAACTCGTGCCAGTAGCTCGCGCAAGTGGAACGGCTTGGGCAGATAGTCGTCCGCGCCCATTTCGAGACCGATGATGCGGTCGACGATCTCGCCCCGCCCGGTCAGGATGATGATCCCGACGCTCAATTCTTGACGCAGCGAGCGGGCCAACGTCAATCCGTCCTCACCGGGCAGCATCAGATCCAGAATGACGAGATCGACCGGGGATTGCGCCATCACCCTGCGCATCTCGGCGCCGTCCTGAGCGGTAGAAACCCGGTAACCCTCGCCGGACAGATATTCCTGAACGAGATCGCAGATTTCCCGCTGATCGTCGACGATTAGGATGTGACCATTGTCAGTCATGCCGGCGAGCTTCCACTACCTCCACCGTGGTCGGACCCCGCCGACAATAGCGCGGCAGGGGGAGCCGGGTCACGCTTTTGAGCACCATACATATAGTTACAAAATCTTACAGAAAACCGGTCCCCGTGACATTATCGGATTACGCCCCGCTCCTACACTCGATCGCGTTCGGATCGGCTGTCCCGCCGATCGCGAAAGCCGGAGGAGCACCTGTGGCCGATACTCGCCATGACATTGAAGCCGAAATTCCGCGGCTGAGGCGTTACGCGCGGGCGCTGACGCGCGACGTTGTCAGCGCCGATGATCTCGTGCAGGACTGCCTGACCCGCGCTCTCGGCAAGTTGCATCTTTGGCAGGAGGGCTCCGATCTTCGCGCTTGGCTGTTCACCATCCTGCATAACCAATATGTGAATCACATCAGGCGTGCCGTACGGGAAGGCGCCGCGGTGGCGCTGAACGAAACCGAGCCGATGCTGAGCCGCGCGCCGCAGCAAGGCAAGCGGCTAGAGTTGCGTGATCTGGAGCGGGCTATCGCCCAGCTCCCGGAGGAGCAGCGCTCGGTCATCTTGCTCGTCGGATTGGAGGGGATGCGCTACGAGGAGGTTGCCGCGGTTCTGGACGTGCCGGTGGGGACGATCCGCTCGCGATTGTCGCGCGGCAGGGAAGCCCTGCGCAGGCTCACCGGAGCGGCGCCCGACGAGAAGGCCGAAACTGCCGTAAGCAAATCCAAGCCTCCCTGCGGCTTGACCCGGCATTCGCTCGGACCCGCTCTGCGTTCGCAAGTCGCGCTCAACAGCGCAAGTCTGCTGCGGCGGCCGCGCCCCGGCATCGCAAAGCCGGCGCCTATGGCAGGCTAAACGTAGTTCTCGGAAGCTTCGTTCCGCGACCTGACAATTTACCGGTTATCGCCTGGAACCATTTTGTGGAGAGCGAGTTCGCCCGCTTAGGCGAGGCGCCGGACACTCGCCTGACATTCGCAGTCCGGCTTGGCAAAGTCTCCCTGTCGCGGGTTTGCCACCCGCAACCTTACCGGTGTCGGCTAACGTCGACGCCGGCTTTTTTTTGCTCGTACAATTTGCCCACCCCACTGCGGGAACGCGCCGGGGTGGCTGGTTGTTCGCGGTTCAATTCCGGCGCAACCGCGAGGAAATCGATGATGTTGGGACGTCACGTTTATCGGGTTCATACGACCGAGCAGGGTTGGACAGTGACGAAGGAAGGAGAAGATCGCCCACGCAGTGGATTTCCGAACCGTGAGGAGGCGATCGCCGAGGCTGTTCGACTGGCCGAATCCGACGAGCCCGCCAAAGTGACCCTAGACAACGGCGACGGCACGATTGCCGAGGAATGGCTCTTCGGCAGTGACCCCGTCGCGGAACTGGGGGCCTGAGTTTTTTTCTGAGCCCGCGTGGTAAAGCTGACGACTATCCCAACGCGCGGCTTCGTCAAAGGCGAGGCGCGGCAGTCTAGGGCGTAACCGGTCGCGGTCGCCGTACCCGATATTCAACAGAAAGTTTGTGCGCCACCGTCCATCGGGGAAGAACGCGGCGTCGACCTTGGCAGCGTCGAACCCGGACATCGGCCCGAAGTCGAGCCCGGGCGCGCAACGCCAATATGAAATAAGCGCCCTGCAATGAGGAGTTACGCAAAGCGGTCTCTTCGGCAAGCGCCGAGTTCGTCGTGAACCATATTCGCGCGTCGGCGTGCGGGTAAAGCCGCGGCAGCATCTCAAAGAACTCCCGGTCATAGGCAACGATCGCGGTAATCGGCGCCGTGCGGACCTTCTCGTAATTGCCAGACGAGACACAGGGCAGCAATTGTTGCTTCGCCTGTGGACTGCGCACAAGGACCAGGCGCAACGGCTCGCAATTGGCGCCCGTCGGGCCGAGCGAGGCCAGCTTGAACGTGGCCTCGATAAGGCGTTGGGCACCGGCCGCGTCTGCCAATACGAGAAAGAACGCCCCTGATTGAACAATTGCTCCAAAATCCCGCTCACGCCGGTCCTCACAGGCCTTGTCCTAGCGCACATACTGCCGCGCGCCGCCTCCCGGACCAAGGTGCGAACTGTGTATGCTCCGCTTGGACGGACCAAGCCAACAGCAGGAGAGAGCGCGATGCCCGCTTTCGAGAAGCGCAAGATTGGACGGACTTCGGTTGAGGTGACGAACCTGGGTCTCGGCTGCGCGACCTTGGGCGGCAGCCGCATCGCGGTCTCTCGCCATGAGGCCGAGGCCATCCTAAGCGCCGCCTGGGCGGCTGGAGTTTCGTACATCGACGCGGCCCCGTATTACGGTGTCGGCCAGGCCGAACGTTGCGTCGGCGATGCGATGCGCTGGGTCCCGCGCGACGAGTGGGTGCTGTCGACAAAGGTCGGGCGCCTGCTTCGTCCTCGCCGGACCGCAGTCGAGGACACCGACCGCCGCCATCCGCTGCCGTTCGATCCCGTCTACGACTACTCCTATGACGGGGTCATGCGCTCGTTCGAGGATAGCTTGCAGCGGCTCGGGCTGGCGAGGATCGACATCCTCTATGTGCACGACATCGGCGTGATGCAGCACGGCAGCGGAGCCCATCCCCGGCTGGTGCGCACCTTGCGCGACGGCGGCTATCGCGCCCTCGAACAACTGCGAGCCGCCGGCACGGTGCGGGCGATCGGCATCGGCGTCAACGAGCGCGAGGTGTTGCTCGAGGCTTTGGGCTGGGGCGAGTGGGACGCGTTCCTGCTAGCCGGGCGTTATACCCTGCTAGAACAGGCGCCGCTCGACGATCTGCTGCCAAAATGCGAGAAGGCCGGCACATCGATTGTGGTCGGTGGCCCGCTGAACTCGGGCATCCTCGCCGGTCGGGACACCTGGAACTACAAGACCGCGCCGCCCGAGATCGTCGCCCGGGTCAATGCCATCGAGGCGGTCTGCGACAGCCATCGGGTGCCCTTGGCGGCGGCCGCATTGCAGTTTCCGCTCGCGCATCCGGTGGTGGCGGCGGTCATTCCGGGCCCGCGGAACGTCGAGGAGTTCCAGGCCAATGTGAAGCTGCTGCGCCACCCGATACCGGCCGCATTGTGGGCCGATCTTCGCGACACCGGGCTGCTCCACCCGCACGCGCCGACGCCGGGCAAGTGATCAGGAGCTCGAACAGGATGACACCGAAACCGCGTATCGCTCATTTGGCCGGCCCAAACGCCACCATTCAGAACACTCCGCCACTGGTCACCTCCAACAAGGCAAGGGCGAAGCATCAATTGCCTCCTTTGACCAGCCCCGACGGCTCGCCGGCGCGGTTCGATGTGCTGCGCGCGCAACGTTTGGCAGCGCCGGTCACCGTCTATGTCGAGCAGTTCAGCGCGCATCCGCTCGAAGCCGACGCTGGCGAGCTATACGGCCCGCCGGACGGCTACATCGACAGCGCCGGGCAGGTGCACAAGGAACGGCAGAGCGCCGAGGATAAACCGGTTTACGAGGTCGAACTGCGTCCGGAAGACGGGCTCTACCCGTTGCCCTATATGGCGCTGCAGGCGGGCGGTGCGCCATGGGAGGAGGAATGCGCCTTCCCCAATGCTCCCGAGCCCAAGGCGCGGCAGGGCTTCTTCCCGGACGGATCGCGCAGCTTCGAGGAGATCGACCGGCTGCAAATCGGCGAGCACGGCACCGGAAATCTGGTTTCCGGCAAGGCCGAGATCGACTTTCATCGCGTCCTGCCGCCGTCCGGCTACACGAAGGGCCTATCGGCCGATCAACGCACCGACACGGGCTCAGGCGATATTCCGCCCGAGCGGCGCGGCGTCGATTTCTTCCCTTACAAGCCCGCTCACCTGGCCGCGTCGGCGCCGCGCTCTGCATTGGCGCGCACAACCAATGCCGTCCAGCAGATCCTCGCAAGCGGCAAATATTACGGCGCCATCTGGACCGAGGGCAGCCCGAGGATCGAGGAGACGATCTATTGGTTCAATCTGCTGATCGACACGACCGTGCCGATCTGCGGCAACGCCGCTCAGCGCCCGCATGGCATGATCAGCAATGACGGCCCGAAGAACATTGTCGATTCTATTGCGTATATTGTCTCTCGGGTTTGGCAGGACGGGCAGGGCCGCAACCAGGCCGGCGCGGTTCTGATCCAGGAGCAGCGGGTTTTCGCCGCGCGCGCCGTCCAGAAGGCGGATGCGCGCCCGGGCGGCTATGTGGCGACCGGTGGACATGGCGGGATCCTCGGTGCAGCCGGCCATGACGGGCTGCCTCTCCTTCATTATCTGCCGACCGCGCGCCACACTTGGCGGTCCGAGGTGAACCTCACCTCCCTGCCCTCCGAAGTCACCGGCGTACGCCGCGAAGGTTCGCGGATCGCAACCGTTCCCGTCGCCATCAAGGGGCCGGATGGGGCGCTGCTCGACACGGCGATCCCCAAGGTCGCGATCGCCAAGGACGCCAGCTATTGGGACGATGACAGCACGGTCGATCCCGAGGCGGAAGTCGATCTGATCGCGCTGATCGAACACATGCTGAAAACGGCGCCGCTCGCCGGCTTTGTCGTCGAGGGCTTCACCCCTTACGGCAGGCCCGCCTCGACCGCGCGACACCGGCTGATGCTTCGAGCCGTGCACAGCGGGCTTCCGGTTGTCCGCGTCGGGCGCGGCAACACCGAGGGCTTCGTGCCATTGCACGACCCCTTCTTCATCGGCGGCTCGAACCTGACCGCGACAAAGGCTCGGCTGCTGCTGATGGCCTGCCTGATGAAATTCGGCAGCTTCCCGACGGCGGCTGACCCGGACCATCCCACCTCGGCCGAAGCCGCCGCTGTTCGCGAGAAGGTCGCCGCATATCAAACGCTCTTCGACACTCATTGAGCGGCCGGTGGCTTCCCCTCTCGGCGAGTGCTAAATTAACGATGCGACAGCCAGATAGGCGAGATCGCTCGAAGAAAACGGGAGGTTCGTCATGCCATTGTTTGTCACGCAAGGACGCTTCACCCGCGAATACATCAAAGGCGGGCTGGCAAAGCCGGAGGACCGGCACGCCGCCATTTCGAGGCTGTGCGAGCAGGCGGGCGGCAAGCTCGTCTCGGTCTACTTCACGCTGGGCCAATACGACTTCATGGTCATCTCGGAAATGCCCGATGCCAAGGCCGCGAGCGTGCTGGCGTTCGTGGCAGCGGGCGGCGGAGGTATCGAGGGCTCGGTCACGACCCAGGCCTTCACCACAGCCGAAGCGAGAGACATGCTCGCCGCGGCGGGCAAGATCGCCAGCCAATATAAGCCGATGGGCGCCTCCTGACGGGAGGGCGCCCGCCGATAGCCTTTATCCTGCTGAGCGCGGAGTCGCCGAGCCCTCGCTGACGTCGCGCCCATTGATCTCGACGTTGCCGTCCTCGGTCAGCTGGCGCCGGCGCAGCTTCCGCTCCGCGATGCTCTCGAACCGGGTGCGCTGCAGGTAGTAAGCCTCGACACAGCGCTCCGGGGTGGACCGCTCGATCAACAGCCGTTGGAACACGCGCCGCGGCACCCGGACAAGGCCGCGGTACTCGCCGATCTCGACCCCGAACTCCACCGCCTGCCGTTCGGCATTCCAGCGCACGTCGTCGGGAAAGGTGAAGAACATGCGACCGGCTTATCGCGGGCGGAGCCAAGGCGGAAACAACTCGTCGGGATCATTGACCCACACGAACGGGATCCCGTGCTGATCCGCGCAATCCACTGCGAACCGAAAATCTGCCTCTATGGTGTTGCCGAGCTTGCTCTGGTCGATCGCTCTACCGCTTTCGGGAAAGCGCCAACTCCCGATAGCACGATTGGCATCGGTCGGGCTCCGGTAGACTTTGAACTCGATATACCGGGCGCCTCCTGCCTCCTCCTTCCCTTCGATAACTGCAACCACACTCACCTCCTACATTCGAAAGGGGACGTGCGGCTGAATCAGCCGTGCGGCAACCAACCAATAATGCAGCGCCGCGAAGAGCAAACCGGCGAGCACGACCATCAGCCCGCCTAGGCCCGTGATGAGCTGGTGCTTGACGAGCTCCAACTTGGCCTCCAGTACCTGCAGGTCCTGCTTGGTGGCGACGTTGTCGTGCCCCCGGGTTACGAGTGCGACGGGCATCACTAGTTTAGCTAAGCCCGCGGGTCGGTAGCGATCCGCTCGGCCTTTTGGCGGTCGATATTGGCGTCCGCCAGGGCATTTGTCAGCGAAAGCCGGTCGGTCAGGGGCGCCTCCACTTTGAACGGTCCGCATCGGAGGACGGCGAAGGTCGGTGCGAAACCAGCCGTGTCGGGGTGCACACCCTATCCGTCGCGGTCGGCATTTTAGCACAACTCGGCAAAGCTAACCGCGGATGGTCAGATCGCGGCCCGAGGAGGCGGCTACGATGCCGGGTGATCCGGGCGGCAGGCCGGCCCGGCAAGGAAGTTGCGCGCCAGCCTGCCTCGCGTGCCCATGCTGAAGGGCTGAAAATCGGGAGCCTACGATGGTCGAGCTAGGAGCTTCCTACGAAAATATTGGTCGGAGTGAGAGGATTTGAACCTCCGGCCCCTGCCTCCCGAAAGCAGTGCTCTACCAGGCTGAGCTACACTCCGCCGACCGAGGGCGAGATATAGCGAAGCAAAGGCGGTGAGACAAGGTCGCGGCGTCCCGCGCATTTTGGAGAAGAGAGAGGCTTATCCGCCGAGAAATTCCTTTGTCCAACGCTTATAGTCGGCGTCCCGGGTTGCTTTCGCCATGAACTCGGGAGACGGCACGCCCTTCAGATCCTTGGGCTTGACGCCATCGCGCAAGGCCTTCAGCGTATCGTGGACGGCCTGAGCCGCCGCCATGATCGGCTGATGGCCTTGGAGCGCGACCCGCGCCCGCCGGCTTGCCAGGTAATCGAGATCGGACAACTCCGGCGCGCCGCCGCCAATGATGATCGGGATATCGATCGCCGCCGCGGCGGCATCGAGCTGCGCGCGGTCCTTGATGCCGACAAAGAAGAACGCGTCGACGCCAGCCTCGGCATAAGCCTTGGCGCGCGCGAGGGCGTCCTCGGTGCTGGTCGACCCCATCGCGATGGTTCGCCCGACAATGACCAAATCGGGATCCTGCCGCGCGGCCAGTGCCGCTCGCATCCGGCCGACGCCTTCCTCGATCGAGGTCAATCCCCGGCTGGCCGGCCCGTGGGGCCGCGGCAGCACGGTGTCTTCGATCGTCAGCGCCGATACTCCCGCGGTTTCGAGCTCCTGCACCGTGCGCATGACGTTGAGCGCATTGCCGTAGCCGTGATCGGCGTCGACCAGCAACGGCAGGTCGAAGGCGCGGTTGATGCGGTATGCCTGCCCGGCGAATTCGCTCAACGTGATCAGGATCAGGTCGGGCGCGCCGAGCACTGTCAGCGAGGCGGTGGAGCCCGCGAACATGCCGACCTCGAAACCCAGATCCTGGGCGATCCGCGCCGACAACGGGTCGAACACCGAGGCCGGATGGTAGCAGCGATCTCCCTTGAGGATCGCCCGGAAACGCCGCCGCCGATCGGTCCAATGCATCGTCTCGTCTCCTCCGGTGTTATCCGATCGGCCTCGCCAACGCGGAGAGGCTGTCGCAGAGGATGCAGTAATCACCGGATTTGGCAAGCCGCGCTGCTGCGCTCGCCCCCTGCCATGCGCTCAGCCCATTCCGGACGCCGCGACGGGCTCGATCTCGTAGGTCACCCGCACCTCGCCAGGCTGGCGAAATGGGTAAGTGTCTTTCCCCAGATATTTCTTAGCCAGCGAGTCGATATGCGCGTCGGCGCCCTCTTCGACGGCACGCCTGACCCGGCCGCGGATTTGGATATAGCGGTAGGGGTTGTCGGGATCCATAATCGCCATCGCGACCGGCGCCCTCGGCCGCAAGGTGCGGGATTTGACCCGGCCTTTGGCGGTGTTCACGCGGATCACCCCGTCGGTGTAATCGAACCACACCGGGGTCACCTGGGGCGACCCGTCCGCCATGATCGTAGCCAAATTGGCAAAAGCCTTCTTCTGCTGCAGCAAATCGAGGTAATTCTCGGGGATGTTTGCCATTTAGAGGCTCCTTGTTCGGGGAAAGCGTCTTCATCCAAACGTCTCAGGCGGCAAGCCGATCCAGCGCCGGTCAGCCATGCAACGGAATAGCGGCTCCAGCAAACCGGGGCCGTTGCGATTGCCGCCGGTTTGGGCTTACTTCGCGCTTCGCTCTCTTAAGGGCAGAATAGTTTGGTGGAGGATATGCCGCGAACGCTCGAACAGGCGACGATGCGCAAGGTTTACCTGCGCATTCTGCCCTTTGCGGTCCTGACCTATTTCTTTTGCTATCTCGACCGCATCAATGTCGGCTTTGCCGCGTTGATGATGAACAAGGATATCGGCCTCGACCCGGCGTGGTACGGCATGGCTTCGGGCGCGTTCTTCTGGGGCTATGTTCTGTTCGAGGTGCCTAGCAACATCATTCTCGAAAAGGTCGGCGCGCGCATTTGGATTGCGCGCATCATGATCACCTGGGGGATCATTTCGGGCTGCACCGCTTTCGCAGTCGGCCCCTACAGCTTCATGGCGATACGCTTCCTGCTCGGTCTGGCGGAAGCGGGCCTGTTCCCTGGCTTCGTGCTGTATTTCACCTATTGGTTCCCCGACCGGCATCGTGCCCGCATCAATTCCGGGTTCACATTGGCATTGCCGATTGCTGTGGCCACCGGCGCGCCGATCTCGACCGCGCTGTTGGGGCTCGACGGGCTGTGGGGCCTCAAGGGGTGGCAGTGCTTGTATGTCCTGGAGGCGATCCCGACGGTGCTCATCGGCGTCGCCGTCTTCTTTTATTTGACCGACCGGCCGAGCGAGGCGCGCTGGCTCAAGCCCGAGGAGCGCGCATGGCTCAACGCAAGGATGGCCCATGAGCGCGCGCAAATCGAAGCTCATCACGGGGTTGGGATGCTGCGCGCCTTCTTCGACCCCAAGGTGGTGATGCTGTCCCTCAACTATATCGGGATCGTCACCGCCAGCCTCGGGATGCTGCTGTTTCTGCCGCAGATCATCAAGGAACTCGGGGTCAGCAACATGCAAGTCGGCTGGCTGACGATGATCCCCTATATCTGCGGCGCGATCAGCATGGTGTTCTGCGGTTGGCTGTCGGACCGCATCGGCGACCGCCGTTGGAGCCTGTTCACGACCTGCGTGATTTCGGCCATCGGGCTGGTCATCGCCGGGCTGACGATCGGGACCTGGTGGGCCGTTGTCGGCATGACGATCGCCGCTATCGGGTTTTACGGCACGAAGGGTCCGTTCTGGTCGATGCCGACAATGTTCTTAACCGGGGCCGCGGCCGCAACCGGCATCGCCTGGATCAACTCGCTGGGCAATCTCGGCGGGTTTTTCGGCCCGACGCTCGTCGGCTGGGCGAAGAACCTGACCGGCAGCTTTGCCGGCGGGCTCTATGCCCTCGCAGTGTGCGCGCTGGTCTCCGCAGTGATCTCGCTGTTCTGGCTGCACATCCCGAGTGCCGTCGCCGCCGCGGAGAGTGTCGCCGCGCCGGCCGAATAACGGCCGCAGCCTAGCAGGCGGCTTCGCCTTCCTTTCCGGCGACCCAGGTCGCCAATACCTGGATCGTCTCGGGGTCGAGCGCGACCATGTCGGCGCGGTAACCGGGCGCGAGGTGCCCGAGCCAGGTGTCGATACCCAGAAAAGCCGCCGGCGCGGCGCATGCGAGGCGCAATGCCGCGGCGAGCGGCAGATCGAGCATTCTCACGCAGTTTCGGACTGCGCTCGCCATATTGAGGACGGAACCGGCGAGCGTGCCGTCGTGCTGTTGTGCACCTCCCGCCGCGCACGGTGATCCGCTGACCGTATAGCCGGAAGCTCGAGACGCTGCCGCCGACCGGCGGCATCGCGTCCGTCACCAGCATCGCTTTGCCGGCGCCGCGCAGCGCCAGCCGGAGCATCGCGGGAGCGACATGCTCGCCATCGACAATCATGCCGAACCACGCGCCGGGCTCCTCGAGCGCGGCCGCGATCGGCCCCGGTTCGCGGCTCGCCAATGGCCGCATCGCGTTGAACAGATGCGTGAAGCCGGTCAACCCCTCGGACAATGCGGCGCGGGTTTGCGCATAAGTCGCCATCGAATGGCCGAGCGACACCCGAACTCCGGCTCCCGCCAGCTGCGCGATGAAGCCCTCTGGCACCTGCTCGGGCGCCAGGGTGACGAGGGTCACGCCGTTGCGCAGCGGCGCCAGCAAATCGAAGTCGCCCGGCTCCGGACGGCGGAGCATGCCCCGATCATGCACGCCGGCCTTGTCCGGGGACAGGAACGGCCCCTCGTAATGAAGCCCGATCACGCTCGGATCGACGCCCGCCGCGGCCTCTATGGCGTTGCGGGCAGCCCGCATCTTTTCGGGCGTGTCGCTGAGCAATGTCGGCAGCAACGCGGTCGTGCCGAACCGCCGATGCGCCGCCGCGATGGCGGCAATTCCGCGCGGGCTCGGGTCGTCGTTGAACAGCACGTCTCCGCCGCCGTTCACCTGAGTATCGATGAACCCGGGAACCAGCCAAGCGCCCGTCGGCAAACGGCGGTGGGGTATCGCCGCCGGCAGCTCGTTCCGGCCCATGACGGCGCGGATGCGCGAAGTCTTCGATCACTACCGCGCAATCTTGGCGGAGCATCGTGCCGTCAAAAACGTGGTCGGCGGCGACCGCGAACTCCATTTCGTATTAACACTCAATAGTTATCTTAAAGTGCAGCGTGACCCGAGCCGAACCGATGGAAACCGAACGTCACAGCCCCCGCTATAGCGCAATCGAGAGCTTGGAGTCCCGGCGACATCCTGGAGGCGATGATCGAGGGCCAGTTCGCCGCGGTCGCCGCCGTGCGGGCCGCCCGCCCGGCGCTCGAGGAGGCTGCGCTCGCGATCGAGCCGCGGCTGCGCGACGGCGGCCGTCTCGCTTACGCCGGCGCCGGCACCTCCGGACGCCTCGCGGTTCAGGACGGCGCAGAGCTGATGCCGACCTTCAGCTGGCCGCAGGAGCGATTGCTGTTGCTGATCGCGGGTGGCCGCGAGGCGCTGGTTCAATCCGTCGAGGGCGCCGAAGACGAGAGCGAAGAGGCGATCCGGCTGGTGCGGCGCTGTGCTATCGAGCCGCGCGATGTGCTGATCGCCGTTGCCGCGAGCGGGACGACGCCGTTCACCCTCGCTTGCCTGCGCGAGGCAAAACAGCGCGGCGCCTTGACCGATCGCCATTGCCAGCAACCGGGACACGCCGCTGCTCGCCGAGGCCGATCATCCGATATGGCTCGATACCGGCCCGGAGCCGATCGCCGGGTCGACCCGAATGAAGGCCGGCACCGCCCAGCGGATCGCGCTGAATTTGTTGTCGTCGCTGGTAATGATCCGGCTCGGCCGGGTTTATCGCGGCCTGATGGTCGACCTCAAAGCCGTCAACAAGAAGCTGATCCGGCGCAGCGAAAAGATCTTGCTGGAGCTTTCCGGCCGAAGCCGCGAGGAGGTGCACGACGCGCTCCACCGGGCGGAAGGCAACGTCAAGACCGCGCTCCTGCTGCTCGAAGGCTGCGACCTCGCCGAAGCCGCAAGGATATTGGACCGGTCGGGCGGTCACCTGCGCGCGGCGAAAACTCTGATCGAGACCCGAAGGGGCGGGAAAAAGCAGACCTGACCGTCGCGAGCTACAACGCATCCCGCTCAAAGCTCCTCTCCCGCACCGTGTAAAGGCTGCGGGAGAGGGGGACTGAGCGCGCCAGCGCTTGTGGGTGAGGGCATCGCCATTGCACGCAAATGCAATAGAATGTCCGTGAAAATGGACAGCACGCAACAAACGCCCGACAATGCCGAACGCGCCTTCTGGTCATGGCTCGGCTTCTGGCTGGAGATCCTCGTTTTGGGCGTGCTGGCGATCATCGGCGCGTTTGCCGCCAGCGGCGCCGCCCGGCCGGGTGACTATACCTGCGGCATGGCGTTGAGCCTCGGGGCCATCGCGCTCGCCTTCTTGCGCCTGAAGCGCCGGCTCGACGGCAACGGGCCCGGCTGGGCCGATTTCCTGCTCGTCGGCGACATGTGGAACCTGGCGCTGGTGATCCCGCTCTTCACGGTGATCGGTCTGGCCGGTTTGTTCATCGCCCATGCCTGGGAAAATGGCGCGATGCATACGGCGGGGATCGCACTTTTCATCGTCAGCGGCGCGATCATCTTTCTCGACATGAAGCACGTTTTCGACCGCATGGACTGTGCACGGGCCCTGACATGCCGACCGTACTGTCGATCCAGTCCTGGGTGGCCTGCGGCAATGTCGGCAATACCGCGGCCCTCTTTCCATTGCAGCGCCTGGGATGCGAGACGTGGTCGCTCAACACGGTCGCGTTCTCGAACCACACCGGGTACGGGAAATGGCGCGGCGCCACCGTCCCAGCGCAGGAGATCGCAAATTTGTTCGAGGGCATTGCCGAACTGGGGATACTGCCGCGCTGCGACGCGGTGCTGTCCGGCTATTTGGGAGACGCCGAAGCCGGCCATGTGCTGCTCGACATCGTCGGCCGGGTCAAACAGGCGAACCCGCGGGCACTCTTCGCCTGCGACCCGGTCATGGGCGATGTCGGGCCCGGCTGGTATGTCCGCGCCGGTGTCCCGGAATTCTACCGCGACCATGCGATCGCGATGGCCGACATCGTGACGCCGAACCGCTTCGAGCTGGAATGGCTGACCAGCCGTCCGGTCGCCACTCTCGCGGAGGCGGGCGCGGCGGCGATCGGGCTGCGCGAGCGAGGCCCCGGCATCGTCCTCGTCACCAGCCTAGATCTGGCCGATGACCATATCGCGGTCGTCGCAGCCGGCCCCGACGGCATCTGGGCGGTCGACACGCCGCGCCTGCCGATCGAGGCGACCGGGTGCGGCGACGCCGTCGCCGCGCTCTTCCTCGGCTGGCTGCTCAGAGGTAAACCGCTGCCGGAGGCGCTCGCCACAACCATCGCCGCGATCTATGGCGTAATCGAAGCGACGATGCGCTCCGCCAGCGGCGAATTGGCGCTGGTCGCGGCGCAGGACGAGCTCGTCTCACCGCAGCGATCGGTTTCATTGCAGCAACTATAGGGGTCTGGAAAATGGCGACATCAGACAAGATCGCCGTCATCACCGGCGCCGGCAGCGGCATCGGCCGCGCCTCCGCCCTCGCCTTGCTGGAGGCGGGTTTCGCGGTCGTGCTGGCCGGACGGCGCCGCGCAATGCTCGAAGAAACCGCCGCACTGGGCAACGCGCCCCCGCCGCGCACCCTGGTCGTGCCGACCGACGTCGCCGATCCCGGCTCGATCGCCGCGCTCTTCGATGCCGTCAGACAGACCTATGGCCGCATCGATCTGTTGTTCAACAATGCCGGGACCAGCACCAGGGGCGTCCCGTTCGAGGAATTGACCTTCGAGCAGTGGTCGAATGTCGTCGCGGTCAACCTGACCGGCTCGTTCCTCTGCGCGCAGCACGCCTTTCGCATGATGAAGGAGCAGCAGCCGCAAGGCGGGCGCATCATCAACAACGGCTCGGTCTCGGCGCACGTGCCGCGGCGCCACTCCACCCCCTATGTCGCGACCAAGCACGCGCTGACCGGGCTCACCCGGTCGTTGTCGCTCGACGGGCGCGACTACAACATCGCCTGCGGCCAGATCGACATCGGCAATGCCGCGACGACCCGCAACGAGGACACCGCGCGCGGCCGCCTGCAGGCGACCGGCCGGATCGAGGGCGAGCCGCGCATCGATGTCGAGCACGTCGCCCGCGGCGTCGTCTACATGGCCACTCTGCCGCTCGAAGCCAACGTGCAGTTCATGACCGTCATGGCGACCAAAATGCCCTATATCGGCCGCGGCTGACTTAGCCGACGCAGCAATTAGAGCGGCGAAGCCGGCCATCGGCATCTCAGTGGCCGGCGGCGTCGGCAATGCCGAGAAAGACCAGCAAGGCTTGGCTGATTTCAACCAGTTTCATAGTGTCGAGATGGCCGATGCGGCCGCCGATCCGGCGCCGGCTGATCGTTATTATTTTGTCGATTTGCGCCCAGGACGGCACCACAAGCCCGCTCGCCTCATTGACCGGCAACGCAATGCGCAGCAAGGGTGCATCAACGGCAATGCTGGTGATCAGGCAGACCGTCAGGGTCATGGTCGCAAAGTGCGGGCTCTGCAGCACTAACGCCGCTCGCGGTTTGCCGGCGAATTCGACATCGCGATCGGCGATGATCACGATGTCGCCGCGGGCAAAGAGCGCCGCCGGCGGCCCCTCAGTCCTCTCTGAGGACATCATCGGCGAGACGGTCGAGGAAATCGAGCTCTTCCTCTGTAGTCGTCTCGGCAATCAACCGCGCCTGGCGCGCGGCTTCCTTGGCAAAGCCGGGGGCGCGGGTGTCCGGCACCCAGATCTGCAAGGGGCGCATCCCCTGCGACCGCAACTTGTCGCGGCGCCGCTGGACGCGCCGAGCATTCGATGATGAGGTTTGGGCCATATCAGCGCTCACGGCGAGCGCAACCTGTAATGGTTCCGCGGAGCCACGGCAAGATCGCCCGCCTTGCTCGGGTTCCTGCCAATAGAGCAACCTCCAATCAATTTGCAGTTCATGACCGTGATGGTGACCAAAATGCCCTAAATCGGCCGCGGCTGAACCGCCGCCTGGCGATTGCAACCATCGATTGAGGCAAAAATGACGCTTCGCTGTTTCTGCAGGTGCGTAGTATCGTTGCCATCGGGTGCCCACGAGCGGGTCACGAAATTATGATTTGTGGAGATGGGCATCCCTGATCTCGACCTGATAAAACAGGCGCAACAGGGCGCGTGCCCTGCCCCAAATCGGCCGTTCTGATTTTGACAAACCAAGGGGGAGAGACGTTATGAAACACACTATCGCAGCCCTGCTGACGGCAGGCGGATTCCTTGCCGCGTCCCTTTTGGCCGCACCGGTGGCGCGGGCGGCGGATGTGCTGACGCTGACCTCGCCGGCAATTCAGGACAACGGCACCTTGGCGACAAAAAATGCGTGCAGCGACAAGCAGAGAAGCCCCAATTGCGTCGGCGAGAACATCTCGCCGCCGCTCGCCTGGTCGGACCCGCCGGAAGGCACCAAGAGCTTTGCCCTATTGCTGTTCGATCCCGAAGGCCGCGCCCCGGCCGGCGTTTCGCATATGGTGGTCTATGGGATCCCCGCCGACGTTAAGGGCTTTGCCGAGGGCGAACTCAGCAAGCCCTCGGACAAGTTCGTCGGCGGCAAGAGCACGATGGGGTTGGGGACGTATTTTGGCCCAGGCACCCCGCCGAACACCGATTGGCACCACTATACGTGGACCATAGTCGCCACCGACCTCGATCCGAAGGCGCTGCAGCCGGGTATGACGCGCGAGGAATTGGCCGCTGCCCTCAAAGACCATGTGAAGGGCTCGGCCGGCCTGGTCACCCGCTTCCGCCACCCGACCTGATCGGGCGGTGAGAGCGGGTGATGGAGCGGATGGCGGAATCACCTCTGGCGGTCTATCAGACGCATCTCGAAAAAGGCGAGCTGGCTTACCAATGGAGCCCTGAGGCGAACCGGGCGGTGTTCTACCCGCGCGTCATCTGCCCCTTCAGTGGCAGCGACAGTCTCGAATGGCGAGTGAGCTCGGGTCTCGGGACGGTCTATGCGACGACGGTAACCCATCCGCGCGAGGGCGCGCCCTATAATGTCGCCCTCATTGATTGCGACGAGGGTTTTCGGCTGATGAGCCGGGTCGAAGACATTGCACCAGAGGCGGTGCAGATTGGCATGCGGGTCACCTTCCGGGTTCATCGGCCCGGCGGCGGCGAACCGCCCTACCCGGTATTCGTGCCGCTGGGTCCGGCTTAATGGACGGGTTGCAGCGCGGCTCCGCCGCAATCGTCGGCATCGCCGAATCCGATCTGGGCGCGGTCGCCAGGGAGATGAGCCCGATCGATCTGATGGCGCAAGGCGTCCAGCGGGCGCTTGCCGATTGCGGTCTCCATCGGCGCGATGTCGACGGTCTTCTCTGCGCGACGACGCAGAGCCGGACCTCGGGCCTCGCTTTGAGCGAATATCTCGGGATCTCGCCTGCCTTTGTCGATACGACGATCCTTGGCGGCTCGTCTTTTATGTTTCATGTCGCGCACGCGCAGGCGGCACTCCAGCTCGGCCTGTGCAAGGTCGCGGTCATCGCCTATGGCAGCACCCAGCGGACTGTCGGCCGCCGTCAGGCCTCGGTGCGCGAATACAATCCCTACGAAACTCCGTTCCGGCCGTTTCTGCCCGCGACCGCCTATGCATTGGCGGCGTCGCGCCACATGCACCAATACGGCACGACCCGCGAGCAATTGGCGGCAGTTGCAGTGGCGGCGCGCGAATGGGCATTGCTCAACCCGGCGGCCTGGGAAAAGAAGCCGTTGATGATCGACGACGTGTTATCGGCGCGCATGGTGAGCTATCCCTTGACCGTGCGCGATTGCTGCCTGATTACGGATGGCGGCGGCGCAGTGATCATGAGCACCGCCGAGCGCGCCCGATCGCTGAAAAAACTGCCGGTCTATATCCTCGGCTGCGGCCAAGCGATCACTCATGCCAATATTTCGAGCATGCCGGATCTGACGGTGACCGGAGCCCTCCAGTCGGGGCGTGCGGCATACGAGATGGCGCGGCTCGCCCCGGCGATATCGATGTTATTGAGCTTTACGACGCCTTCACGATCAACGCGATCCTTTTCCTCGAGGACCTTGGCTTCTGTCCAAAAGGCGAGGGCGGCCCCTTCGTATCCGACGGCCGTATTGCGCCGGGCGGCGGTCTGCCGGTCAACACCAACGGCGGCGGCCTCTCCTACTGCCACCCCGGCATGTACGGATTGTTCCTGTTGATCGAGGCGGCGCGTCAACTGCGCCGTGAATGCGGCATCCGTCAGATCGCCGATTGCGAGACCGCGATCGCGCACGGCAATGGCGGCGTGCTGTCGTCGCAGAGCACAGTGATACTCGGAACACAAGCGACCATTTGAACTCGAATCTCTGACCTTAACGGTTTGGAAAACCCCGCCATGCCAAATCCGGTATGGCGCCTACAAACCGTTTTCTTGGTGCGTGATCGGCTACGGCACCGGATCCGCGTTCCCTTATCCCAACAACCGCGTGGCCAACAGAAATGAAGCTGCGTCTGATACAGCTCGTAATCGGTCTCGCCTGCACTTTGTGCTTTCTGGCGATCGCCTTCTATCGAGTGCAGCTGGGGGCGGTCAGTGCGGCGCTGGCGGGTGCCAATCCAGCCTGGATCGCAGCGGCAATGCTGATATATGCAGCAAACTTGGCGCTCCGCGCCTGGCGGTGGCAGGCCATCCTGCGCCCGGTTGCGGCAATTCCTTACCCGATCGTGGCGCGGGCATTATTGGTCGGCTACGGGCTGAATACCGTCATGCCGGCGCGGCTGGGCGAAATCTTTCGCGCTGAGTATTTCAAGAAAACCTTCGGCCTTTCGCGGGTATGGGGGCTGACTTCGATCGTCATCGAGCGGCTGTTTGACGGGATTACAGTCATTTGCTGCCTCGGGGCGGGCCTGCTGTTCGCCGCCGCGGCAAAGCCGAACGCGGGGCTGCTGACGAACGTGCTGGTGACGGGCGGCGCTCTCTTCGGCGCCGGGTTGCTTGCCGCGTTCTGCTTTTCCGGCTCCATGATGCCCCGCATTGTCGGGCGATTTCCCGGATTCTCGGCCCAGCTGGCCATGGTGCAGCAAGGGTTGGAGATCCTGCGAACGTGGCGGACATTGGAGGTCATCGCGATGACTCTCATTCTATACGTGCCGGATGCGCTCTCCTTGTGGTTTGTCGTCAAGGCGGTAGGGCTGACGCTCGGGTTTTCGGACACCCTGGTCCTCCCCTTGGCGCAGCGAGCCTAAGTTCGCTCGTGCCGTCCGGCCCCGCCTTTCTCGGCACATTGCAATTGGCCTATGCGCTTGCCGTCGAATTCGCCGGCGGCGCTCGGGCGCTCGGCATTGCTGCTGCAACTCTCGCACAGCTTTGCCTGCTTCTTCCCCTCGCGCTGATCGCTGCCGGTATTTTAGCTCACGGCTCTGGGTCCGCTCTGTTCACAATTTGGGCGAGGCGGCAGCCTGAGAACGGGCGAATTGGCCAATGATGTACGCCAACCGTTTCCGCCTGCAGCAATGAACGAGGTTTCGGCGGACACCGCTGTGCACGGGGATGCCGCCGATTGGGAAACCGGGCCCGTCCTCTCGGTCATCATCCCGGTCTACAACGAATTGCCGACTATTGGGCCCATTCTGATCGAAGTGACGAAGGCGCTGCCCGAAATCCCCAAGCAAATCATCATAGTCGACGACAGATCGAGTGACGGAACTTCCGACTGGCTGAGGGAGAACCTCGGCCAATCAGCGGGAAGCTGGCGCCGCCTGTCGCTGAACGCCTCCGGCGGGCTCGACCTCTCTGCCGACGGCCCGCAAAATCATGCCGGGATTACGTTCACTGTCCTGTTCCACGAACGCAACGGAGGGAAAGGCGCCGCGGTCAGAACCGGTTTGACGAGCGCCTCCGGCGATGTCGTCGTCATCCAAGACGCCGACCTAGAATACGACCCGCACGACTGGTCTCGCATGCTTCCGCTGATCGTCGAACGGAAAGTGGCCGACGTCGTCTACGGCTCCCGGTTTTATGGCCGGCCGCATCGTTCGCTGTATTTCCATCATTACCTTGGCAACCGCCTCATCTCGTTTGTATTTAATTTATTATACGACCAGATGTTGTCGGATATCGAAGTATGTTATAAAATGTTTACGAGAGAGGTACTTAAGGAACTCAAACTCACTTCCGACGGTTTCGGGGTGGAGATCGAAATTTCCGCACAGATAGCGCGCGCGCGGCGGTGGCGCATTTATGAAGTTGGGATCAGTTACTATGGACGGACATACGACGAAGGAAAAAAGATAAGCTGGCGTGATGGCCTCAAAGCCCTCGTATACCTCGTCAAGTTTCGAGTCTGACTGACCCGGCTCAGGGATTAGAATGGGGCGGTTGCATCATTGCGCGGCCGCACCTGACGACGGAGGAGACGATATGCCCGAAGGCGGATTGGTTCGCTTCGAGAATGTGGACGGGATCGGGGTCATCACGGTCGACAACCCGCCGGTCAATGCGCTGAGCCCGGGGGTGCCCGAGGGCATCGTCGAGAATGTCGAGCGCGGCAACGCCGACCCCGCGATCAAGGCGATGGTGCTGATCGGCGCCGGCCGCAGCTTCATCGCCGGGGCCGACATCCGCCAGTTCGGCACCAACCGCCCGCCGCCGGTTCCCGGCAGGCGCCCGCACCAGATCCTCGATGCGAGCGCCAAGCCGGTTGTCGCGGCGATCCACGGCTATGCGTTGGGCGGCGGGCTGGAGATCGCGCTCTCCGCGAACTATCGCATCGCCGTGCCGAGCGCCAAGGTCGGCCTCCCCGAGGTGTTGATCGGTATATTGCCCGGCAGCGGCGGCACCCAGCGGCTGCCGCGGTTGATCGGCCCGAAAGCGGCGATGGAGATGATCGTGTCGGGCCGTCACGTCCCGGCCGAAGAAGCAAAACGGCTCAGCATCATCGACGAGCTGGTCGAGGAGGGTGCCGATCTGCGCCAGGCGGCGATCGCGATGGCGCGCCGCGTGGCCGAAATCCGGCCATTGCCGCGCATTCGCGACCGCGAAGACAAGCTCGCCGAAGCCAAGGCGGATTCCGGCATTTTCGACGCGATGCGCAAATCGATCGCGCGACGCGCCCGCAACCAGAAGGCCCCCTACAACTGCATCGCCGCGGTCGAGGCGGCGTGCAATCTGCCGTTCGAAGAAGGGATCAAGCGCGAGCGCGAACTCTTCGACGAGCTCGAAAATTCCGCCGAAGCGCGGGCCCTGCGCTATGCCTTCTTCGCCGAGCGCGAGGTCGCCAAATTGCCCGACATTCCGCGCGACACACCCCTGCGCCCGATCAAGACCGCGGCGATCGTCGGCGCCGGCACGATGGGCGGCGGCATCGCAATGAGCTTTGCCGAGTTCGGCTTTCCGGTGAAGCTTCTCGAAGCAAGCCGGGAGGCTCTCGACCGCGGCATCGCGCGCATCCGCAGCAATTACGAGACAAGCGTCAGGCGCGGCAGCCTGACCGAAGCGGAGATGAACCGCCGGATGGCGTTGATCGAGCCGGTCACCAGCTATGACGACATCGGCGAATGCGACGTCGTCATTGAGGCGGTGTTCGAGCGCATCCCCGTCAAGGAGGAGGTCTTCAAGAAGCTCGACGAGGTCATGAAGCCCGGCGCGCTGCTCTACACGAACACCTCGGGCATCGACATCGACATCATGGCCAACGCCATAAAGCGGCCGCAGGATGTGGCCGGCACGCATTTCTTCGCCCCGGCCAATGTGATGAAACTATTCGAGGTCGTGAAGGGGGCGAACAGCGCGCCCGACACCTTGGCGACCGCGATGGATCTCGGCCGCAAGATCGGCAAGATCAGCGCGATGGCCGGCAATGGCGACGGCTTTGTCGCCAACCGCAGCCGCACCCCGTTCGGCACCGAGATGAACATCATGGTCGAGGAGGGGGCGCTGCCCGAGCAGGTCGACAAGGTCATGGTCGATTTCGGCTATCCGATCGGCCCGTTTGCGACAGCCGATCTGTCGGGTCTCGACATCGGCTATGACAGCCGCCAGCGGCGTGCCGCGGAGAATTCGAACTACCGCAAAATGCCGATCGCCGACGCGATCGTCGAATTGGGGCGCTTGGGGCAAAAGACCGGGGCCGGCTGGTTCCGCTACGAAAAGGGCGACCGCACCCCGCATCCCGACCCCGAGATCGCCCGCATCATCAAGGAAAAGGCGGCCGAGATGGGGGTCGAGCAGCGCAGCTTCAGCGACGAGGAGACCCTGCGCCGGCTCTTGTTCGCGTCGGTCAACGAGGCCTGCAAGATCCTCGAAGAAGGCAAGGCCTACCGCGCCAGCGACATCGATGTGATGTGGCTCAACGGCTTCGGCTTCCCGCGCTACCGCGGCGGCCTGATGTACTGGGCCGACACGATCGGCGTCGCCGAGGTCTATCGCCAGATCCAGCAATGGCACCAACAATACGGCGAGCGCTGGGCCCCCGCGCCCCTGCTGCGCCGGCTCGCCGAGAGCGGCACCCCGCTCCGCGAGGCCAAACCCGGCCGGCCGATGTAAGCGGCGTTGACGCGAGGATTTAAATGCCGATCGACGTCGAAACTCTTACTATCGGCCAACTCGAAAACGTGATTGAGAACCACCGCAGACAACGTGCCACCACCGCACCGTTGTACGTTGATGCGCTTCGTGAACTGGAGAAGCGCAAAGGAAAGGGCCTCGATTTCGATATATCGCTATCGATCATACTGGAAGCTGCCAAAGAGCGGCGCTTTCTCAGTTACAAAGAACTAGCCGACGCCAGTGGCGCCGATTGGGGTCAAGTCCACTACGCGATCGGAGAGCATCTCTGGCAGCTGGTTGAATATGCTGATCGGAAAGGCTGGCCGCTTCTGAGTTCAATCGTGGTTAATAAACCGAATGTTACTACCGGAAAAATGGAAGCCGAGACTTTGAAAGGCTTCATCGCTGCCGCCCGGCTGCTTGAGAAGCCGATCACTGACGAGGAAGGTTTTCTCAAAGAAGAACAAGAGCGCGTATTCGCGTGGGCCGAGGGGCAACAATCTGCCAACTTGCTTTAACAGAGGTTGGGTCGGGGCGTAGCGCCGTCCACATAAATGGGCGCGCGTGCCTGCTCTGGCGCAACAAGGTGTCACATCGACCAACCCCGTACGTAGTTCCACTCTCCCTGAGCGCGGTTAGAGGGATCGGTCCCCGCAGACGGCCCCGGATCATCGCTCTCTTAGAGCTGAGCGAACCATGCCTTATCAACGACCATCCTTTCTACAAGCTCGGTACTGACCCCGAGCTTAAAGAGATTTCAGAAGATCGCAGAGTTGGTCTCCGTCAATTAGATCTATGGAAGGAGCGCCGTCGCGCGTTGCCTCTTTCTTGGCTTCACTCGTAAATGTGCCAGTAGTAATTATCAGTCCCTTGTCGCTGCGACCGACCATCGCGCCGCGGAAATCTCGGATCGCAGACGCGCCGACGCTGCCCTGATAACGCTTGCATTGGAACAGAACTTGGAATGAAAGTAGTGTCAGCCGTAAAACTCCGATCCCATCAATTCCGCCATCGCCGCTACGACCCGTGACTTCGACCTTGATGAAGCCAGCCTCTCGGAGCAAGCGTTGGGCTAAGCGTTCGAAGGCGGCTGCCGCCATATCCCTCAAAGTGGCCAGAAGTTCGTCTTTCCAGAAGGGCTCCAGCGCCGTCTCAGAGGCTGACCGAAAATGAATTGAGTGATTTCAGTCGGTTGTGGCATGATGGTTGTGTCAAAGCAATCATCGAGGCACAAAATGTGGACCAAAATCACTCGGCCAAAGTATGGACGAGAGGGGCGGCGCTACGCAAGCGATGTCACGGATGCGGAATGGGCGCTGATTGAGCCCCACATGCCGGCAGTAAAGCGTTTGGGTCGGCCGCGTGAGACCGAGCTACGGGCCGTGTTGGATGCGATCTTGTATATCGCGCGAACCGGCTGTCAGTGGCGCATGCTGCCAAAGGACTTTCCTCCGTTTACCACCGTGCAAGGTTATTTCTACGATTGGCGAGACGACGGCTTGTTTGAGAAGATCAATTTTGCGTTGCTGCTGGAAGCACGCGAAGCAGCGGGCCGTGAACCGAGCCCCTCGGCCGGGGTCATCGACAGTCAATCGGTCAAGACGACCGAGAGCGGTGGGCCGCGGGGGTACGATGCGGCCAAGAAGGTAAAAGGCCGCAAGCGCCACATTGTGACCGATACTGGCGGTCTGCTGGTCGGCGCCGAGGTGCACCCCGCCGATGTCCAAGATCGCGATGGTGCCGTGCTGGTCATTGAGGCCATCCACCAGTTGTTTCCCTGGCTACGCCATCTTTTCGCCGACAGTGTCTACAACGGCCCCAACCTGCGCGAGGCGCTCGCCAAATTCGGCCACTGGACCATCGAGATCGTCAAACGCGCCGCTGATGCCGCCGGCTTTAAACTGCTGCCGCGTCGCTGGGTCGTCGAACGAACCCTGGCTTGGCTCAATCGAAACCGCCGCCTGGCCAAGGATTTCGAGACTTCGATCGCCAGTGCCAAAGTCTGGGTTTACATCGCCTCCGTGCAGCTGCTCATTAGGAGACTCGCCTGACTTTGATGCAACCTATACGATTAAGATTCGGACACTCAGCATCCCCACTCTCAGCCGGAACTGCCTCGCCTTCCGAGTTTTGATCCCGCATGCGGCGAATATCGGCATCTTGCTTACGGACGCGGGATGGAATGGCCGCGACATCGGCCTCTCTCAGCGCATCGCCTATCTTTGTAAGCGCCCATACGCCACGGCCGCTGTTCTCAACAGCCCCAACTTTCTTCAGATACGTCTTCGCCCACGCAAGGTTGTAGCCAAGTCTAGTCTGGCGTTGGTCCACATGCTGAACCGCAGCGATTTCGGGCGGGACACCCTCCTGTTCTATGATCTTCGACAGCAACTCTTCGTTCGTTGCCGAGCCCCCCATCGCGCGTAGCGCCTTTAGCGTTGGCCACATGAGCCGATCATAGGTCGGCACCCTGAGCGCACTTTGATCAGCTTGAAAATTCTCGAGCGCAACTTCTGCGACCATGTGAACGAACATATCACGCTGGTGCCCGGGCGGCGAGCGGAGACGGCATAATTTCCGGTGCTTTCGCGAATCCTCCGCGGTCGGCTTCCCTTGGATTGGTGGTCAACCGTCAACCCCGTGCTGGGAAATGGGTCGTGTAAGTGCGATGTCGTCATCGAGACGATATTCGAGCGCATCCCGGTCAAGGAGGAGGTGTTCAAAAAGCTCGACGAGGTCATGAAGCCGGGTGCACTGCTGTATACGAATACCTCCGGCATCGACATCGACATCATGGCCAACGCGACGAAGCGGCCGCAGGACGTGGCCGGCACGCATTTCTTCGCCCCGGCCAATGTCATGAAACTGTTCGAGGTCGTGAAGGGGGCGAAAAGCGCGCCCGACACCTTGGCGACCGCGATGGATCTCGGCCGCAAGATCGGCAAGATCAGCGCGATGGCTGGCAATGGCGACGGTTTTGTCGCCAACCGCAGCCGCACTCCGTTTGGCACCGAGATGAACATCATGGCCGAGGAAGGGGCGCTTCCGGAGCAGGTCGACAAGGTCATGGTCGATTTCGGCTATCCGATCGGGCCGTTTGCGACGGCCGATTTGTCGGGTCTCGACATCGGCTACGACAGCCGCCAGCGCCGCGCTGCAGAGAACCCGAACTACCGCAAGATGCCGATCGCCGATGCGATCGTAGAAGCAGGGCGGCTCGGGCAGAAGACCGGGGCCGGCTGGTTCCGCTACGAGAAGGGCGACCGCACCCCGCATCCCGACCCCGAGATCGCCTGCATCATCAAGGAAAAGGCGGCCGAGAAGGGGGTGGAGCAGCGCAGCTTCACCGATGAGGAGATCCTGCGCCGGCTGCTCTTCGCGTCGGTCAACGAAGCCTGCAAGATCCTCGAAGAAGGTAAGGCCTACCGCGCCAGCGACATCGACGTGATCTGACTCAACGGCTTCGGTTTCCCGCGCTGCCGCGCGGCCTGACGTACTGGGCCGACGGCATCGGCGTCGCCGAGGTCTACCGCCAAATCGCCGCCTGGCACCAGCGCTACGGCGAACGCTGGGCCCCCTCCCCTCTCCTGCGCCGCCTCGCCGAAGCCGGCACCCCGCTGCGCGAAGCAAAGCCAGGCCGGCCGATGTGAGTGGCGACGGAGAAGCTCATGCGACGATCGCGACCGGCGCTCGGCTATGTCCCGAACGACCGGATGGCGCGGGCACACACTCGGGATGGTGGTGTCGCGTGTCTTATGGGAAGTTAATACAACGCTGATTGAAGACCTCTCGCAATCTAATGATGGTCTGCCGACTGTATTAGCCGCTCGAGAGAGCGACGGGAATAACGGATTGGCAGACCGAATATGTCCAGCTTTGCGCCGGCGGCCGTGCTCACCTTGCACCACTTCGAAGTGAGCGAGAACGGCCGCGGCTATTGGGTTGCTAAAGACACGGAAGGACTGATAGGTGGAGTATTTCGCACGCAGAAGGATGCGCTGCGCTTTGCGCTGTTCGAGGCAGCGGGCGACAGCAACTGTGTCAAAGTGATTCCTTCTTCCAGACACTGATCCGAGTGGGAGTCGCGGGGTCCGCTGCTCGGAGCCAGCTTTATGGATTCTTCACGATGGCGCCGCCGGTTTCCACTCGAAAACTTATCGGACGATCGCTCTCTAAATAGCTGCACCCGTTGTTGGGTGAGGATTTGGACAGCAGCAATGGCGCTCATGAATTTGGCAGCAACTCAAGTCGCAGTTTCGCCACCGCCGGGCGGCTCGGTCAACCGCGCGACCGCCACGCAACACCACAGGACATGGTACCGCACGACCATCGAGACCTTTGGGACCTCTTTCGTCCTGGCGGGGATTGCGGCGGGCATTCTGACGCTTCGGCTTGCGCTGGTCCTTATTCATGGCGTCATGCACTGAGAAGGCCGACTACAATGAGTTTGCGCATCAAGATCTGCCGCGACGTTGGGGAAAGCTGGAGTGTGCATGGGCCGTCGCCCGTGCCGGTGTCCGATCTTCCCAGCCTGTCGGCGAGCATCGATTACGCCCGCCAGGCATGCGATGCGGCTCCGGCCACCATCGAATTGTATGTCGATGGGATGTACATCGTGGCCCATCAGGAGCGCGGGTGGCCAAAAGCGCTCGTTAATTCTGAAATTGGGCGGAGCCGCCCAGTCCCTGCACGCCCTGATCCGGGCGGAGCAGCGCATGGAGCCGGCTGATCCCTTGGCTGAGAGGACCGCGGCATTCGAGTACTGCAGCCAGCCCCACGAGCCTCAGGCTAGTTTAATACAGTTTCGGCGGCGCGGTCTCCGTCCTCCTGGTTCGCCGAAAGACGCGCCTCTGCGATGCGGTTGATCTCCGCTTTCGCCTCCGGATTTGCCGCGAGGAACCGCTCAAAATCTGATTTCCGCAGAACGAGAAGCCGGCAGTAGGTCAGAGACACCACATCGGCCCGACGCGGCCGACCCGACAGCAGAGCCATTTCCCCGAAGAACTCGCCGCTGCCGAGCCGCACGTGGCGCGCCGGCAATCTCACCTCGACAGCACCGGATGCGATAAAGAACACAGCGTCGCCCCGGTCCCCCCCGCGGATGATGCGCTCGTTCGGCACCGTAAAACGCGACCGCAAGAGCTGGGCCACACGCGCCAGCTGACGCTCGTCGAGGCCGGAGAGGATATCCAGCCTCTCGATAAGGCGATGCGTGTCCAAACCGATCTCGAAACGCGGCCGCGGCTCGGCCCGGCTAGCCGATCTTCCGCGCCTCAGATCGTCGTAGAGCTCCTGCGGGATCAACCCTTCTTCGAACAAGGCCTGGTATCGGCCCATCTCTTGCCGCAGCGCCGATTGGCGCAAGAATCTCTCTTCAAGAGCCGCTACGTAGTCAGGGTATTGCCGACGAAGCGCATCCAGGGCGTCGCCTACTTCTTCGTGGCGATGCTCGATAATTTCCCGGGTGATTTTGGTTAGACGTTCTTGGAAAACTGTGCCCAAACGCTCGTTGTTGAAGCTGATCAGCCGCTCGACCAGCAGCCGCGTCACCAGCAGCAGTTCGACACGGTCAGCCAGCCGATCGGCCAGAAACCGCTGAATTCCGAAATGCCGGTAAAGGAAATAAGCGGTGCGGAATGCCGGCGGAAACGAGAGCGCCGCTTCCGCGGCTCTATCGTATCCGGGACGGCCCTCGGAGCGCGCGCCTTCGACCAGTGCATCTGCATACCGCAGCAGCACCTGAATGGTTGCCTGCGACGCAACCTGGTCGGCACGGGTCTCCAGGACGAGCACCCGCTCCTGGTTGCCTAGAGCGACGAGCGCAATGGCCAGCCGCTCCTGTTCGGGAAGCCGCTCGGCTTCGTCTCGGGCATCCGCAGCGGCGATCCAGGTTTGGTACGGTTCGATAACTTGCTCGACCGAGCTTTGCGCGAGACCATGGTATTGCCCCATGTGGCGCACCGAATCGGCAACTTCGGCGTAAGCAACTGCAAGAACCCGGTCGCGGAGGACTTGGTTGCGCGGCGAAAGACGGTGGAGCCCGAGCACGGCGATGACCAGCCGCAGCGTCGTGCCGTTGACGAAAAGCGTGAACAGCACAAAGCCGGTCGCGAGCACCGCTACGAAGCGCTGTGCGTGGTGATCGAGGGCTGCGTTCTCGGTGACTCCGAGAGCCAGCACCAAAGTCAGCGCGCCGCGCAACCCGCCCCAGATGATCGCATATTTGTAGGCGGAACTTATCGGCTGGGTGAGTTTGACGAGCTCGAGGAGCGGCATGAGCACGAACAGCACGAGGGCGCGAGCCACGAATGCCGCCGCTATCAGCACCCCGAGCAGCAGCAGATCATGGGTATCGATCTCGCCGAGCAGCCTTGGAACAAGGATCGACGCGAGGATAAAGATCAAGGAGCGGGCCCAAAAAGCGATCTGATCCCAGAGATCGGTCAGGAACGACCAATTGTAAGGCGCGATGCGAGAACGGCCGAGCGCGCTGATGGCCAGAGCGGCGGCCAGCACGGCGACGACGCCCGATACGTGAAGGAGGCGCTCGGCGACGATAAAAACGCCATAAGCGAGCGCCAGAGTCAAAGTGGCCTCCGCCAGACGGTCGTCGCGAACCCACGGAATGACTGCTAGCAGTACCCGGCCGGCGAGCATTCCGAACAGACCGCCGCCGACAAACGACATGAAGAACTCTTTCAGCCCGGAGCCTATGTCCAGCTCTCGATCGGTTCCGATCATTCCGAGCAAGACCGCGAACAGCGCAATTGCGGCGGCGTCGTTGAGGAGAGCCTCGCCCTCGACCAGGCGGGTCAGGCGCGCCGGTGCGCCGATGTCGCGAAAAATCGCGATGACCGCAGCGGGATCGGTGGTCGACACAACAGAGCCGAGCAGCAGGCAGACCACCAACGAGACCCGGCCAAACGGCCAAAGCGCCAAACCGACAACCGCGGTGGAAATCAAAGTGGCAACGATCGCGAGCAGCAGGATCGGCGCTGCATCTTCGAGCATGCGCCTTACATCGGTGGCGATACCGGCCTCGAACACGAGCAGGGGCAGAAAGACATAGATAAAGGTGCCGGAACTGACGGGGAAGTCGACGAAGACTTCGGAAAATGCATCTGTCTCGCGGGACCAGCCCAGATCCGTAAGGAGGGCAGGAAACCCTCCCAGGGCCAGGCCGACCACGCCGAGCAGAACGGGCGTCGGCAGCTTCAAATAGGCAGCCAGTGGCTGGCATAGACCGACCACAACCAGCAAAGCAGTAATGACGATTAGTACAAAGGCGATGTCGAGCATGCGCGTCGGAAGGCAGTGGTTCCGGAAAGCCGAGCAATTCGGATGTGTTGCTTTTCTGGGGCCGTATCCTACCGTCGGCCGGACCGCCGGGACACCGAAAGTGAGGAACTTACCTGGATTTGTTGTTCTCTAGCTGACGAAGAGGACCGGTAGTCCAGCTGCTCCCTTATTCCGTGGAACGAGAGGCCGGGAGCAATCTTTATGGCTCTTTTATAGGACAAAGCGTCAATGCCTCTCGAATCCTAATAATGAAAAGTGCATCTGATCCGGCGCGAACCCGAGCAGGCCCCGAAGAGCGGGCGCATCCGAGCCGGGCAGCGCGCGGGTTTAGCTATCCTGGTTTGGGTATTCGGGGATCGGTTTAATTTGCATCAAAGCCGCCGGGCTCGGCTGATCGTAGCAAAGCGCGGAGTGAAATTCCCAGGGTCTGCAAGACACCTGCTGAGGTAAATCACATGCTCGATTTCGTGATGATCGCCATCGGCGTCGGCTTTTTCGTTGCCTCAGTCTTCTACGTGCTCGCCTGCGAAAGAATGTGAGAGAGAGATGCTGCTCGACTATGTCCTCGGCTCGATCGTGACCCTCGTGATCATGGTCTACCTCGTCTACGCGCTGATCAATCCCGAGCGCTTCTAGGAGCTACCGATGACCATCTCCGGATGGATCCAGATTGCGCTGTTCAGCGTGATCATAATCCTCGTCACCCGGCCGCTCGGCGGCTACATGACGCGCGTCTTCAGCGGCGAGCGAACGTTTCTGAGCCCAATCCTGCGGCCAGTCGAACGAGCTGTCTACTGGTGCTGCGGCGTCGACGAAAAGGAGGAGCAGCACTGGATTACCTATGCCGTCGCGCTGCTGTTCTTCAGTATCGCCGGATTCGTCAGCTTGTACGCCCTGCAGCGGCTGCAATGGTACCTGCCGTTCAATCCGCAGGGCCAGACCGCGGTCGCGCCCGACCTCGCCTTTAATACGTCGGTCAGCTTCATCACCAACACGAACTGGCAGGCCTATAGCGGCGAGACGACGATGGGCTATCTCGTGCAGATGGCCGGGCTCACCGTGCACAACTTCGTCTCGGCGGCGACCGGCATCGCATTGGCGCTGGCGCTGATCCGCGGGTTCGTGCGGCGCGAGGCCAAGACGATCGGCAACTTCTGGGTCGATCTGACCCGCTGCACGCTCTACATCCTGATACCGATCTCGGTCGTCGGAGCGCTGGCCCTCGTCTGGCTGGGCGTGCCGCAGAATCTCGGCGCCTATACCGAGGCGACAACGCTTGAAGGAGTGAAGCAGGTCATCGCCCAAGGCCCGGTCGCCTCGCAGGAGATCATCAAGGAGCTGGGAACCAATGGCGGCGGGTTCTTCAACGCCAACTCGTCGCATCCATTCGAGAACCCAAACGCGTTGACCAATTTGATCGAGTTGCTCGCGATCTTTGCGATCGGCGCCGCGCTAACCAACGTTTTGGGCCGCATGGTCAAGGACGAGCGTCAAGGGTGGGCGATCTTTGCCGCGATGGGCCTATTGTTCCTCGCCGGCGTGACGACCGCTTACTGGGCCGAATCGCATGGCAACCCCGCCTTTGCGCAATACAACGTCAATTCGACGGCCAGCGTCACTCAAACCGGCGGCAACATGGAAGGGAAAGAGGTGCGGTTCGGCCCGGCGCTTTCGTCCTTATGGGCCACGGTGACGACCGACACCTCGTGCGGCGCCGTCAATTCGATGCACGACAGCTACCTGCCGATCGGCGGGATGGTGCCGATGGTCAACATGCAGCTCGGAGAAGTCATCTTTGGCGGCGTCGGGTCAGGCCTCTATGGGATCCTCGCATTCGCCATCGTCGCGATGTTCGTCGCCGGGCTGATGGTCGGGCGCACGCCCGAGTACCTCGGCAAGAAGCTCGAGGCCAAGGAAGTCAAAATGACGATCCTCGCGCTTTTGAGCCTGCCACTGTCGATCCTCGGCTGGACCGCGTTGGCAACTGTGTTGCCGCAGGGCCTCGCGGGCATCGCCAATGGCGGGCCGCACGGCTTCAGCGAGATCCTCTACGCCTATACCGAGGGCACCGGCAACAACGGCAGCGCCTTCGCCGGGCTGTCGGCGAACACAATGTTCTACAACCTGACCATCGCCGGCGCGATGCTGATCGGGCGTTTCATCTTCGTCATACCACTGTTGGCGGTGGCTGGATCGCTTGCACAGAAGAAGCTGCTCGCCCCGTCGGCCGGCACCTTCCCGACCAATCGGCCGCTGTTTGTCGGCCTGTTGATGGGCGTCATCCTGATCATGGGTGGGCTGACCTACTTCCCCGCCGTCTCTCTCGGGCCGGCCGTCGAGCAGGTCGCGATGAATCAGGGCAAGCTCTATCCCGGGCCGTGAGCCCCAGGACAAAAATGGCAAGTTTAATCGTCATGCCCGCGAAAGCGGGAATCCAGGAACCCGAGAGCTTCGCGGTTGCCCCCTGTTCCTTGCCAGGGGCAGGCCTGGACCCCCGCTTCCGCGGGGGTCACGGGTAAAGAGGAAATTCAATATGACCGACCTCTCCTCGACTTTCGCAACCCCACCAACCGAACTCGTAAGGCGCCATGTGCGGCCGCTTGCGATCCTCGACCGCTCACTGATCGTGCCGGCGATCTGGGCGTCGTTCCGCAAGCTCGACCCGCGCACCTTGGTCAAGAACCCGGTCATGTTCTGCGTCGAGATCGTCTCGGTGCTGACCACGATCTTTTTCTTGCGCGATCTGCTCGTCGGCGGCGGGACGGTCGTCGGCAGCAGCGCGCTGTTCTCGGGGCAGATTACCGTCTGGTTGTGGTTCACGGTGCTGTTCGCCAATTTCGCCGAAGCAGTGGCCGAGGGGCGCGGCAAGGCGCAAGCCGAGGCGTTGCGCCGGACCCGGACCGAGACTAAGGCCAAGCGCCTGCCGGCCGCCCAAGCGCGCAACTTCGAGCTCGTCGATGCGACCGCGCTCAAAGCGGGGGATCTCGTGCTGGTCGAGACCGGTGACCTGATCCCGAGTGACGGCGAGGTCATCGAAGGCGTCGCCTCTGTCGATGAATCGGCGATCACCGGGGAATCGGCCCCGGTCATTCGTGAGAGCGGGGGCGACCGCTCGGCGGTCACCGGCGGCACGCGCGTGACTTCGGACTGGCTCAGGGTGCGGATCACCGCTGCGCAGGGCTCGACTTTTCTCGACCGCATGATTGCGCTCGTCGAGGGAGCGGTGCGGCAAAAGACACCCAACGAGATCGCGCTCAACATCCTTCTCGCCGGCATGACGCTGATCTTCGTCTTCGCCACCGTCACAATCCCGAGCTTCGCCTCTTACGCAGGGGGCGCGGTGTCGGTCGTCGTCCTCACCGCGCTGTTCGTTTGTCTCATCCCGACTACAATTGGCGCGCTGTTGTCGGCGATCGGCATCGCCGGCATGGACCGCCTCGTACGCTTCAACGTGCTGGCCATGTCGGGGCGCGCCGTCGAGGCTGCGGGCGATGTCGACACCTTGCTCCTCGACAAGACCGGCACGATTACGCTCGGGAACCGCCAGGCGACCGAATTCATCACGGTTCCCGGCGGGGAAGAGGGAGAACTGGCCGACGCGGCTCAGCTCGCCTCGCTGTCCGACGAAACCCCGGAAGGCCGCTCGATCGTGGTCCTTGCTAAGGAGAAATACGGGCTGCGCGGGCGCGAGATGGCGCCGCTCGATGCCAGATTCGTTCCGTTCTCGGCGCAGACCCGGATGAGCGGAATTGACGCTGGCGGTGTCTCGATCCGCAAGGGTGCGGTCGACGCGATCGTTGCGTTCGCCGAGGGCGGCACTACGGGCCCGCTGTGGCGCGGCGGTGCCGTGGCCCTTCAGCCCACCGGCTTGCCCCGCGGGGGCGCGCAGGCGGCGTTGCGCGCCGCACCGGTCTCCGACGCGGTGCGCCAAGTGACCGTTATCGCCGAGAGGATCGCAAGAGAGGGCGGCACTCCGCTCGCCGTCGCCAAGGACGATCAGTTGTTGGGGGTGATTCACCTCAAGGACATCGTCAAAGGCGGCATCCGAGAGCGCTTTGCGGAATTGCGGCAGATGGGCATCCGCACGGTGATGATCACTGGCGACAACCCGCTTACGGCCGCCGCGATCGCCGCCGAATCAGGGGTCGATGATTTTCTCGCCCAGGCGACACCGGAGGACAAGCTCAAGCTGATCCGCGAGGAGCAGGCCAAGGGCAAGCTCGTCGCGATGTGCGGCGATGGCACCAACGACGCGCCGGCGCTGGCGCAATCGGATGTCGGCGTCGCGATGAACACCGGCACGATGGCGGCCCGCGAGGCCGGCAACATGGTCGATCTCGACAGCGACCCCACCAAGCTGATCGAGATCGTCGAGATCGGTAAGCAACTGCTGATCACCCGTGGCGCGCTGACCACGTTTTCGATTGCCAATGACGTGGCGAAATACTTCGCGATCATCCCGGCGATGTTTGTGGCGTTTTATCCGCAGCTCAGTGTTTTGAACGTCATGCATCTGCAGACGCCGGAGAGCGCCATCCTTTCGGCGATTATCTTCAACGCGCTGATCATCATCGCGCTGATCCCGCTGGCGCTAAGGGGTGTGCAGTATCGTCCGACCGGCGCGGCGAGCATTTTGCGCCGCAACCTGCTGATTTATGGGGTCGGCGGCATCATCGTGCCGTTCATCGGCATCAAGCTCATCGACTTGGCGGTCACCGCCATTGGCCTTGCCTGAGGATCGCCCACATGTTCCGCCAAATCCGCCCTGCCATCATAATGATCGTCGTCATGACGGTCGTCACCGGCCTCATCTACCCGCTCGGCATGACCGGGATCGCGCAGCTCGTCTTCCCACATCAGGCCAATGGCAGCCTGATCGAGAAGGACGGCAAGGTGATCGGCTCCGAGCTGATCGGCCAGAACTTCACTGACGACAGATATTTCCATCCCCGCCCCTCGGCAACGACCGAGCCCGATCCGAACGATCCGACGAAGACGGTCTCGGTGCCTTACGCCGCCGACAATTCCGGCGGATCGGACCTCGGGCCGACGAGCCAGCCGCTGATCGACCGGGTTAAGGACGATGCCGAGAAGCTCAAGGCAGAAAACCCGTCGACGCCCATCCCGGTCGATCTCGTGACCACCTCGGCGAGCGGCCTCGACCCCGACATTACCCCCGCAGCCGCCGAGTTCCAGGTGCCGCGCGTCGCAAAGGCACGCAACCTGCCCCAGGACAAGGTTCGGGCCCTGGTTGCCGACACGACCCAAGACCGGTTGCTTGGCATTCTTGGCGAGAAACGGGTCAATGTGCTCAAACTAAATCTCGCGCTCGATCAGCTTCGCTAGGCAGACCGGGATGGGCTAGACTGGGAGCATGGCGGAGCGCGAGGGAAGACCGTCACCTGAAGCACTGCTTGCCGTGGCGAAACAAGAAGGCCGCGGGCGGTTGAAGATTTTTCTCGGCGCCGCGCCGGGAGTCGGCAAGACGTACGAGATGTTGCTGTCTGCGCAAGCCAAGCGGCGCGACGGGGGCGATGTGGTCGTCGGTATTGTCGAGTCGCATGGCAGGCGCGAGACCGAAGCGCTCCTCGAAGGCCTCGAGGTCATCCCAAGGCAGCAGGTCGAATACAAGGGCCACCTCCTTGCCGAGATGGATCTCGACGCAATCCTCGAGCGGCGCCCTCGACTGGTTCTGGTCGACGAACTCGCCCACACCAACGCCCCCGGCGGCCGGCATCCCAAGCGCTATATGGATGTCGAGGAGATAATTGCCGCCAGCATCGATGTCTTCGCGACGCTTAATATCCAGCATGTCGAGAGCCTGAACGACGTCGTCGCCAAGATCACCCGCATCCGCGTGCGCGAGACGGTGCCCGACAGCATCCTCGACCAGGCGGACGACATAGAGGTTGTCGACCTCTCCCCCGAGGACCTGATCAAGCGCCTGCGCGAGGGTAAGGTCTATGTGCCGCAACAGGCAGAACGGGCAATTCGCCACTACTTCTCAGCGGGCAACCTGACCGCATTGCGCGAGCTGGCGCTGCGCCGCACCGCCCAGCGGGTCGACGAGCAACTGCTGTCGCATATGCGGGCGCACGCGATTTCCGGCCCTTGGGCGGCGGGAGAGCGGGTCCTCGTCTGCGTCAGCGAAGCTCCGAGCACCGCGGGATTAATCCGCTATGCGCGGCGGGTAGCCGATCACCTGCGAGCCCCGTGGACCGCAATCTATGTCGAGACCGCGCGGATGCAGCGTCTCAACGACGTTGAGCGCGACCGCATCGCCGATTTCCTGCGCCTCGCCGAGCGGCTCGGTGCTTCGACGATTACGATCCCGGGCCGCAACATTGCCGAGGAGGTCCTCGCCTACGCGGCGGCGAACAACATCACCCAGATCGTCATCGGAAAGTCTGACCGCTCGCGATGGTTCGAGATGATGCACGGCTCCGTCGTGCACGAGCTCGTGCGCAAGACGGGGCAGATCAGCGTTCATGTGATATCGGCCGATGATGCCGAACCTGTGCCGCCCAAATCTGTCCAGACCCGCCCCAAACTCGAGCCGGTCCGGGTCGAGCCTTATCTGGGCAGTTCGGTCGCCGTTGCCGTCGCCCTTGGTATCGGCCTTCTGCTCAAACAGTTCATCGCAGTCCAGAGCATCTCGCTGGTGTTTCTGACTGCGGTTCTTGCCTCTGCAATTGCCTGGGGCCTTTGGCCGTCACTGTTCGCCGCGATTTTGAGCATGCTCGCGTATAATTTTTTCTTTATGCCGCCGCTTTACACTTTTACAGTTGGGGATCCCGAGAATGTTCTCGCTTTATTTTTCTTCCTGATTGTCGCGATTATTGTTAGCAATCTTACCGCGAGGACGCGCAGCCAAATTGTGACCGCGCGATCACGGGCAAAGACAACGGCCGAACTCTACGCCTTTAGCCGCAAGGTCGCCGGTATCGGCGCGCTGGACGACTTGCTTTGGGCGACCGCCTATCAGATCTCCTCAATGCTGAATGTTCGCACGGTTCTGTTGATGCCAGTAAAGGACGGCGACGGGCTCGACGTTGCGTCAGGTTACCCGCCGGAGGACCGGCTCGACCCCGCCGATATGGCAGCGGCGCGCTGGACCTGGGAGCACAATCGCGCGGCCGGGCGCGGCGCCGACACCTTGCCCGGCGGCAAGCGGTTGTTCTTACCGCTGCGCACCGGCAGCGGCCCGGTCGGCGTGATTGGGATCGACCGTGATACGGCCGGGCCGTTGTTGACGCCGGATGCGCGGCGGCTGCTCGACGCGCTGTGCGACCAAGCGGCGGTGGCGATCGAGCGCATCTCGCTCGCCAAGGGGCTCGACGAGGCCCGCGTGCTGGCCGAGACCGAGCGGCTGCGCGCTGCGCTCCTGACCTCGATCTCGCACGATCTGCGAACGCCGCTCGCCTCGATCCTCGGCACCGTCTCGAGCTTGCGCAGTTTTCCGGAGAAATACGGCGAGGCCGAACGCGAAGAGCTGCTCGGCACCCTGCAGGAAGAAGCCGAGCGCTTGAACCGGTTCGTCGCCAATCTTCTCGACATGACGCGTCTCGAATCCGGCGCGGTCGAGCTCAAGCTCGAATTGATCGACGTCGCCGAGATCGTCGGCTCGGCATTGCAGCGGGCGGGAAATGTACTTGCGGGGCACCGCGTCGACGTCAATATCGCGCCCGGGCTCCCTATGCTGCGCCTCGATGCGGTCCTGTTCGAGCAAGTGTTGTTCAACCTTCTCGACAACGCGGCGAAATACTCGCCCGCCGGCAGCAGAATCGAGATTGGCGCGACCCGCGACGGGGAACTCGTCGAGATCGAGGTCGTCGATGAAGGGCCCGGAATACCGCCAGCCGATTTCGAGCGGATCTTTGACAAGTTCTACCGGGTCCAGGCACAGGATCGCCGGCGTGCCGGTACAGGGCTCGGTCTGGCGATCTGCCGCGGTTTTGTCGAAGCGCTGGGGGGATGGATCGTCGCGCGCAACCGGCGCGACCGTTCCGGTGCAGTGTTGACGATCCGGATGCCGGTCGTGCCGGAGATTCCTGCGAAGCGGGAGCCGGAATTGGCGCATGGCTAACGCCTACACCGTCTTGGTCGTCGACGACGAGCCGCCGATCCGGCGGTTTCTGCGCACCAGCCTCGGCGCATCTGATTATCGCGTCGTCGAAGCCGAGGATGCGGCGGGTGCGATGCGGCTCTTGGCGGCGGAAAAGCCCGATCTGGTGGTCCTCGATCTCGGCCTCCCGGACAAGAGCGGACTCGAGCTGATCGTCGAGATCCGCAAGACATCGACTGTGCCGATCGTCGTGCTGTCGGCGCGTCACGACGAGCGGTCAATGGTCGAAGCACTCGACCTCGGCGCCGATGATTATGTCGGCAAGCCTTTCGGCATGGCCGAACTGATGGCGCGCTTGCGTGCCGCGCTTCGTCATGCCTTTCAGGCTCAGGGGGAATTGCCGATCTTTGTTTCGGGCGACCTGACGGTCGACCTCGTCCGCCGCCACGTCACGCACGGCGGCCACGAGGTAAAGCTGTCCCCGAAGGAATTCGACCTGTTGCGTCATCTCGTCATGCACGCCGGCAAGGTGTTGACCCACCGCCATCTGTTGCGCGAGGTCTGGGGTCCGGCGCAAACCGAAGAGGTGCAATATCTGCGCGTCTTCATACGCGGGCTGCGGCAAAAGCTCGAACCCGACCCGACCCGCCCAACCCACATCCTGACCGAGCTCGGCGTCGGCTACCGCCTGCAGCTTCCCCCGGAACAGCGCGCCTGAGCAGACCATAGCGCGCGGCGCAAAGCCGCCGCCTCCGGTCTTTACGCCGCGAACCAAAATCTTTATCGGTTGTTGATATCGAACGGCGCGCCGATCCACATCGGATCTTAATGCAGCGAATGTGGAGTGGCGGCGCGAAGCCATGCGTGTGCCGGCGGACCGGACCCATCCATTGCAGCTAGAGACGCCCGCACGACGGAGCGGATTTCAACTAAGCGCTGGTTCGAGCCTGACGCTCGCCGCGCTCGGCGTCGTATTCGGCGACATTGGCACTTCCCCGCTCTACGCCGTCCGGCAGTCGCTGATCGATTTCGGCGACATGAGCGAGCACGCCATTCTCGGCGCGCTCTCGCTCATCGTGTGGGCCTTGGTGCTGATCGTCATGGTCAAATACGTCCTCGTCATCATGCGGGCCGACAACCGCGGCGAGGGCGGGCTGCTGGCGCTGACTGCTTTGGTGCTGCGCAGGACCAACCCGGCGCATAAGCGATACTTGTGGATCATGGCGGCAGGTTTGGTCGGCGCCGCGCTGTTTTACGGCGACGGTGTCATCACTCCCGCCATCTCGGTGCTGAGCGCGGTGGAGGGCCTGAAAGTGGCGACGCCATTTTTTGACCCCTACGTTGTTCCGATCTCGGTCGTTCTGCTGACCGGCTTATTTTTGATGCAACGCCGCGGAACGGCGGCAGTTGGGAGACTCTTCGGACCGGTGATGCTCGTGTGGTTCGTGGTGCTGGGGTTGCTCGGCATATGGAGCATCGTGCACCACCCCCGCATCCTTTTGGCGCTCAATCCGATCCATGGATTTGCGCTGCTTCTCGATGCGCCGTGGCGCGGTTTCTACATGCTCGGAGCGGTATTCCTTGCCGTGACCGGCGCCGAGACTCTCTACGCCGATATGGGGCATTTTGGCCGGAATGCACTGCGGACGGCTTGGCTCGGGCTCGTCTTTCCGACGCTCTTGCTGAACTATTTCGGACAAGGCGCGGTGCTGCTCGGCAATCCCGATGCCCTTGAGCACCCCTTTTACCGCCTGGTGCCCGAATGGGGCCTCTATCCGCTGGTGGGTTTGGCGACGGTCGCGACGATCATCGCGTCACAGGCGGTGATCTCGGGCGCCTTTTCGATAACTCGCCAGGCGGTTCAGTTGGGCTATCTGCCGCGGCTTCAGGTACGGCACACCTCGGAGCAGGAGATCGGGCAAGTTTACGTGCCGCGCATCAACAGCGCCCTGCTCGTCGCCGTCATCATCCTCGTGGTCGGGTTCCGGTCATCCGACAATCTCGGCGCCGCCTACGGCATCGCGGTCAGCGGGATGATGGCGATCACTACGGGATTGGCCTTTTTGTACATGCGTAGCGGGGGCTGGAGCCTTGCCGTCGCAGTACCGGTCTTTGCCGCCTTCGGAATCATCGACCTTACCTTCTTTAGCGCCAATTTGTTGAAAATTGCCGAGGGCGGCTGGTTCCCGGTCGTCGTCGCGATCGTCGTGTTCACGATGATGGGAACCTGGTGGCGCGGCCGTCGGTTGCTCGCCGAGCAGCGCGCCCGGGACGCGCTGCCGCTCCAGCAGTTCGTCGAGGCGCTCAAGCCCGACAGACCGGCTCGCGTCCCGGGAACGGCAATTTTCATGTCGCGCGATTTGAACCGTGTCCCCGTCGCCCTGCTGCATGCCCTCAAGCACTACAAGGTGTTGCACGAGCGCGTCGTAATCATGCAGGTCGAGACCGAGGACGTGCCGCATGTGCTGGACGAGCAGCGGCTCGAAATCCGCGAGCTCGGCAAGGGTTTCTATACGATCCGCATCCGCTACGGGTTCATGGACGAACCGAATATCCTGCGCGCCCTCGCGCAATGCCGGGTCGGCGGCTTCCGCTTCAACCTGATGGAGACCTCGTTCATCATCGGGCGCGAAAAACTGCGGCAGCGGCCGCGTCCGCACCACAAGGGATTCTGGCGCTGGCGCGACGCACTCTTTATTCTGATGTCGAACAATACGCTCGACGCGACCGAATTCTTTCGGATCCCCGCGAACCGCGTGGTCGAGCTTGGCGGTCAAATCGAGATCTGAGCGGGCCAATCCCTATCGTGATCGTGTCCGGTTTCACGTAATCTGCTGCTGCTCGATCCAGCAGAGGGGAACGCGCCCATGTCGTACGTCTATGTCGTCCAGATGGACATTCCACAGCACCTCGAGGCCGAGTTCAACCGGATCTATGACCAGGACCATGTTCCGACCATCCTCAAAGTCCCCGGGGTGCGGTCCTGCGCACGATATCGGCTCGAACACTCCACCGTCCCGAGCATGCCGTGCTACCTCGCGATCTACGAGATCGATTCGGCCGAAGTCATCAACAGCCCGGCCTGGCAGGAAGCCTCCGATCTCGGCGAATGGAAGCCCAAAATCCGGCCATATACGACAAATCGCCAGCACAGCGTCTTCCGGCGGATCGCTTGACCCATGGCCCACATCTTTGTCGTGCAGCTCGAGGTTTTCGGGGCTGTTTTCGAGCGCGGCTTCTTCGAGATTGGCATCCCTTGCTCCTCGTCCCGATTTTCGTATCGTCCTGATCTTATGACTGCCATCCGATGCTGGGCGACAATCCGTGACACGGTGGGCTGGCTGATGTTGTAGAGGCGCGCGATCTCGCGCCGTTTGGCGGTGTCGAGCTTCTTGCGTCGACCGCTGATGCGACCCTCCGCCGATCATCTGCATCATCATGCGGCCTGCCGGGATTGTGGTGTCGATGTTCTCCGTGGTCGACGCAAAGCCGGGGCCCACCTGAGCGATCCGCTCCACGATGTGCAGCACGTCGTTCAGCGAGCGGGACAGGCGGTCGAGCTGCCAGACGACGACCGAGTCTCCTTCGCGAGGTCCTCCAGCATACGGTGCAGGGCGAAATCCGTGACCGGATCTTCGAGAATCAGAGCTTCCGGGCATCCGGCTTGAGCCTCATCGCCGCCGCGATCGTCCACTGGAAAACCGTCTACCTCGACCTCGCCGTCCAGCACCTGCGTGCCCTGGGGTTCCGCAGGGGTAGGTCGCACGATTTGCTCAAAATCGCACGCCATCGGTTCATTCCTATGGCGCTTGCCCTTCGCGTGATTTTGAACGAGGGTCTTGAAAGGCTCGGGCGGCTCGACGACGTGACTGTCGCCGTCGAATACCAGAAGTCTTTCCTCGTCATTCGCATCTTCATGCCGCGCCGATGCGTGGGCCGCCGCAGCGCACGGCTAATCGCCGTGGCGGGTTATCAGAACCGCTGCGGGTCGCTGGCCCACGGCATAGGTTGCCAATGGCGACAGCGTACCCGTCTCGCTATTGATGCGGTACGACGCCAGTCGGCCGGACGCTGTGCCGGCGGCGAAGAGAAAACGGCCGGCGGGGTCGAGCCCGAAGGCGCTGGGGACCGCTTCGGTGGGCACATGCCCGACGGATGTCAAATGCCCGGTGCCGTCAACAGCGAACCCGGCGATGCTGTTGTGGCCGCGATTGGCCACGTAGAGGAATTGCCCCGACGGTGTCAGGTGAATTTGCGAGCAGGTGTTCCGAGCGGTGAACCCGGCGGGTAGGCTGGTGATGGTTTGCACAGCAGAGAGGGTGCCGGTCGCACGGTCGAGCTGGTAGCCCGTGACGCTGCAGCCCTGCTCATTGGCGAAGTAGACGAGATCCAGGGTAGGATGAAAGCAATAGTGGCGAGGACCGAGGCGTTCGGTGGGCTCGACCCGCGCCGGCGAATTGGCGGTCAGCCGGCCGGTCTGCGCTTCGAACTGGAACTGCATGATCATATTAGGTCCAGGGTTTTCTTTCGGCGGCTCCAGAACGTTGTCGTTGAGGCGCGCGATGTGCGGCACAAAGGCGAACCGGTTGGAGGGGTCGGTCGCTATCGCGTGGGCGCCGGTCGCCGTGGCCAGCCAATCGAGGGACGGAGCGCCGACCGCGCCGTCCGATCCAAGGTGGTGCACCGCCGCGCCTCCGCCTTGATAATAGCAGGACAGCAGATACCTCCCGGTGCGGTCGGGCGCCAGAAACGTCGGCGCATGTGCGGCTGAGACGGTGCCCAGCGGCGTGAGCCCCCCGGTGCCGTGGTCTATCCGGAAGCTCGATATCGCCGGCCGGGTGCGATGCCCGAGATAGAGGGTTCTCCGGTCAGGGCTGAGCGCCAGCACGGACGGCCCGCCGGCGGCCGGCACCTCCGCCTGCGGCAAGAGCTGGCCGGTATTGGCATCCATAGCGTAGATCGCAATCTTGTCTTCATCTTGCAGGCAAACAAATAGAGCATGCGGCATTTCTCATCGCTCCCTTATAGGCTCCCGTCTCCAGCGAGACTATCACCACTCTACAGCAGTGCCGATGCAGTCCGGCAATATAGGTTTCGCAACGAATGAGGGGACCGGTATAGGCTCTGATTTTTCTCCGCTAGCGCCGGGTCAACTGTCCCGGGGATGATGTTATCGTTGCCCAGCTCCAGAAGCCGGGAAGCTTCTCATTGGCTGAGCTCACGCCCCGCTGAACAGCCCGATGTGGCCGCGCAGCTGCAGAACGCCGAGCGCGCCGCCCGCCTGGGCTTGGCCCGCGCGATGATCACCGAGTATCCACTCGAGCACTGGCGCTACGACCAATCCGAGTACGAGCCGTTCTGGGCCGCGGCCGAAACGTTCGACCTGCCACTGAGCCTACAAACGGCGACGCGACGGCAGGGCAAGATCCGCGGGGCCGGCGAAAAGACGCTGCGCGACGCCAGCAGCCGCGCGACGAAGGCGTTCTATCCGGCGCTGTCGATGTGCGATCTGATCTTCTCCGGCGTCTTCGAGTGTCATCCCCGCCTCAGGCTGGCCATCGTCGAGTTCGAGCTGGCCCCAAACGCTTCTGATGGGGGCGCCCCACCTGCTCTCGACGATGGACTACACCTACCGCGAGCGCCACGGCGAGGCGATTTACCGGTTCAAGGGCCTGCCCTCGCGAAGGTGGGGGACGGCATGCTCCCGAGCGACTTCTTCCGCCGCAACATCGTCTTGAGTTTCCAGGAGGACGCCATCGGCATTCGCCTGCGCGACGTCATCGGCCCCGACAATATGATGTGGGACAACATGATTGGGGCTCGGACTATCCCGCGCAACGAGTCGACGTTTCCCCAATCGCGCAAGATTTTGGCGGAGATCCTGGCCGGGGTGCCGCACGACGAACAGGCCAAGATCGCCGGCGGCAACACACCCGCCAGCCCTCGTGCATGGTCGGGTTAGGTGCAAGGGTCGGCCGCTGCACAGAGACGCTGCAACTGAACGACGAGCGGCAAAGAGAAGACCGGGACCGTGATCGATAGGGGCACCATTCTCGCTTCGTCCACGCTGAGCTCCACCTTGCGCGGCGCATCATCGGGGTCGCCGTCCTCGCTGGTCTCGCCTTTGAACCCGGCAATTGCGCGAAGCGTGAGTTCGGCGCGAAGGACCCCGTCACTCGGGTTCTGCCTCGACAAGATCTTTCCGACGATGTCGAAGCGGCGCGCGCCGTCGTAGACCGGGATCGTAAACGAAGCTACCGGCACGGCCGCCCGGAACGCCCCTCGGATGCGCTCAATGGCTGATAACGGATCCACGGTATTCTTCCGGAATGCCTCTGCGAGCGGAGGCTTTCGGCTGGTGTCGTCAGGGCCTCGCTCGGCGATCATCGTGCCGGTGCGGTTGATGAATTGCATGCTGACCCGGCTGTCGCGCCGCTTCCACAAATCGTAGACGGCCAGATAGTGGGACGGTGCTGCCGGCTGGTCTGCGTTGAGGCGTCCCTCGGCCAGTGCGGTCGCTCGAAATCGCGTGAACAGCCGCGGCAAGCCTTGTGTGGAGATTTCAATCTCGTCGCTGTAGCCGGATTCGTTATCGCGCAGTTTGACGCGAATTTGACCTGCAGGAAGACCTGCCCAGAAAGCGGAATAGACGGCGGTGATGTCATCCGCGGCCGCCCCGTCACTGCTCGTCATTGCCCCCAAAAGCGCGATGCCCAGCGCGCAGCCGAAGCGCCGCCAGGGTTGCAGTCGGTAACTCGGCACGGTTTCAGACCGGAATGTAAACCCAACTTGCTCCATCCAGACAATCTTCTCACCGCCGGGAAGAGCAGCTCGATTGGTCTCCAGGTACGCCACAGCTCGTCGAGAAAGTGCCAATCCGTGCCGTTTGTCGATGATTTTCTGCGGGCTCGACTTGATGAACCTCGCTGCGCGCATGCTCGGTGCATAGAAGGGGGGTGGTGTCCTCGGCGTGGTGCGGAGCCTTTCTTCGCCGGAAGGCTCACGTGGCTGACCGGCGCTTGAGGGGCCAAGCAAAGCTCAGCTCATGGCCATCGGGATCGGTAATATGGAAGAAGCGCTCGCCCCATTCCGCGTCGCGCGGCGGCGCCTCGATCTGGTAGCCGGCTACGACAAGTCGGGCATACAGCCCGTCCACATCCGAGTGGTAGAAGATCACGCGGCCCCACCAAGACCACTCCCTCTTAGCCGGCTGGGCGATCAGGTTCACAAAATTGCGGCCGGCCTTGAAGCTGGTGAAGTCCTCGTCTTCACCGCCATACAGCATGGCGAACCCGAGCTCACGGTAGAATCGGACTGCGCGCCGCATGTCGTGCGTCGCGAGGGTGATCGCGCTGATGCATTCGATCATCGCCGGGCTCCTCCGACATCGGCAATGCCGGCGGCGCGGTGTAGCGCCGTCGGGTACCACACATAGACGCGACCGTGCCGACAAACCGCCCCGACCATTCTCGACCGCGAGCACCCGCGGCGTCGAGGAGTTTGCTGCGAACTACCGGAACGTGGGTCATATGGCAGCCCGAGATTCACCGCCGCGAGAAATAGTCGGCCAACTCAAAGATGCCTTTAGTCCGTTACTGCCGAGCGCGGCGGCCCTGATCGAGGGAGTCGAGTTCGCATCAGAACTCGCCGCTGGAGGGGAGTGGATTCGAACTTTTGGTTCCGGGCGAGATCGGAGTATAGGCGGGGTCGGCCTCTTGCAGCTTTACCTGAGCCGTATAGCGGCGCTCCGGCCGCCCGTCGGCCCTTGCGATCGCCGCTCGGCCGTTTCAAGCCGGTCAAAACATCCTATCGGAGGCGCGAGGAGCGCATTTTATGGCCGATTCTTGCATCGCGTCTCTCTCACGGCTTGCACTGCGAAAATCAGACTGGCAGAAGATCCCTATGCGGAAGGCGCGCCAGGCCGTCTTGGAGCTCGCTGGCCGGGAGGTCGTGATCACGAACCCCGACAAGCCATTCTTTCCGGAAGCCGGCCACACCAAGCTTCACCTGGTGAGGTACTATGCGGCGGTCGCGGAGGGCGCACTGCGTGGCATCGCGGGGCGGCCGATTGTGCTCAAACGCTATGTCGATGGCGCCGCGGGTGAGCCGTTCTTCCAGAAGCGGGCCCCCGAGCAGCGCCCCGAGTGGATCGAGACGGTGGAGCTGCGCTTTCCGTCGGGGCGGACGGCGCGAGAGATCGTCGTGCGCGACGCGGCGCAGCTTCTGTGGATGGTGAACCTCGGGTGCATCGACTTGAATCCGCACCCGGTGCGCGCCGACGACCTCGAGCATCCCGACGAGTTGCGCGTCGATCTCGACCCCGGCCCGGGCGTGAGCTGGGACTTTGTGCGGCGGGTGACGCTGCTCGTGCGCGACGTTCTCGACGAGCACGGGCTGCGCGGCTGGCCCAAGACCTCGGGCTCGCGCGGTATGCACGTCAACGTGCGTATCCAGCGGCGCTGGAGTTTCGAGCAGGTGCGACGCGCTGCGCTGGCCCTCGCGCGTGAGGTGGAACGGCGCGCGCCGGACCTCGCGAGCAGCAAATGGTGGAAGGAGGAACGCCGTGGGGTCTTCCTCGACTACAACCAGAACGCCAAGGACCGGACCGTGGCCTCGGCCTGGTCGGTGCGGCCCACGCCCGACGCGCGCGTGTCGATGCCTCTAGAGTGGGACGAGGTGGCCGACTGCGATCCTGCGGCATTCACGCTGGCCACCGCGCCGGCGCGGTTTGCGGAACGCGGCGACGCGTCGGCCGGCATCGACAGCGCGGCGGGATCCCTCGATGCACTCCTCGAGCTGTCTGCATCGCAAGAGGCTGCAGGTCTCGGAGACGCACCGTGGCCGCCGCACTATAAGAAGCAACGTGACGAGCCGCTGCGCGTCGCGCCGTCACGACGGAAGGCCTCGGGCCCCAGCACTGAACGCCGCGGCCACCGTGAGTCCACCCAGCCACTCATCACCGTCGCCAAGGCGGCGCGTAAGGCGGACGCGCTCGCCGGCCTCGAACGCTGGAAGGTCCGGTATCCCGAAGCGGCGGCGCGGCTGCACGTGGACGATGTCCTCGTCGAACTCGATGCGCGGCCGATCGACCAACTGGACTCGCATCCGGATCAATCTGCGCAACGTTCCCGAGGGCGAGCGCCCGCCAGAAGATCCGCCCGAACCTGACTATGATCCCTGGCCCGCGGGCGGCGCACGGCTGACTAGGGGGTCGCGCGCGCCGAAAACGCGGTCCAGCTCGTAGGCGGGCGTGACTTCCAGCTGATCGTAGCGGCAGTCCTGCGGGCGCTTGTCTGGACGCCAGCGCAGGAACTTCGCGGCATGTCGGAACCGAGTCCCCTGCATGTGGTCGTACGCGACCTCACAGACGCGCTCCGGCCGGAGCGGCTCCCAGCTCAGATCTTTCCCGCGGTTCCACCGGCTGGTCGCACCGGGCAGCCGCTGTCCCTTCGCGCTGGCTTCCTCCTGTGCCACGGCCCAATCCCGCCATGGATGGTCTTCGAGCGCGTCCGCGCGCAGCGGCGTCAGCTCGACGACGAGCTGCTTGCGCACCGTGGCCGTGAACGCCGCGGCGACCCCGACATGGTGGAGCGTGCGATCGTCGTCGTATAGGCCGAGCAGGAGCGAGCCGATCATCGTGCCGGCGCCCTTCTTGTGCCAGCGGAAGCCGGCGACCAAGCAGTCAGCCGTGCGCTCGTGCTTCACCTTGATCATCGTGCGCTCCCCGGCGCGATAGGGCGCATCGAGACGCTTTGCCATGACACCATCGAGCCCGGCGCCCTCGAAGCGGCGGAACCAGTCCGCCGCAAGCGCTCGATCGCGCGTAGCCGGTGAGAGGTGCACCGGCGGCGCCGCGCCGGCCAGCACGTGCTCGAGCCGTTCGCGCCGCACGGCGAGAGGCTCGTTGCGCAGGTCATCGTCGCCCAGCGCGAGCAGATCCCAGGCCACGAACGAGGCCGGCGCCTGCGCGGAGAGCAGCTTCACCCGCGACGCGGCGGGATGGATGCGCAAGAGCAGGGTCTCGAAGTCGAGCCCGCCGACCCCGACGATCACGATCTCGCCGTCGATTACGCAGCGTTCGGATGGCATGGCGGCCAGTGGGGCGATGAGCTCTGGGAAGTATCGGTTCATGGGCTTCTCGTCGCGGCTCTGCAGTAGGATCTCGTCGCCGTCGCGAAACACCAGCGTTCGAAAGCCGTCCCACTTGGGCTCGAACTGCCATCCCTCGCCGCCAGGCAAGGCGTCAGCGGCGCTGGACAACATAGGGGCAAGAGGTGGAGCGAAGGGCAGGCGCATGGCTCAATACTCGAGGAGGTGCCTAACACCTTGACATGCTCCTAAGATGCCGAGTCTGACCGTTACTCGCGTGCTTTGTTGAATGCGTCGATGTTGGTTTTTCATCTTCCCATTTCTCGGTTCCTGTCCTATGGCATTACCCCACGGCCAATGGCCGGACCCGTGGGCCGGTGTGACGGAATGCTGCAGTTTACTGGCCGGACATCAAGAAATCACGGGCGAAGACGAGGCGTCTATTGAAAGAGGCCGGAGCGGAGGCTCTCAGGTTTCGAATTGTTGAACCGCAATGTTTCGGGGCGCCCCGCCGCACCAACAAATCCTTATATTCGGCGGTAAGCACCTCTTCGACGTTTTTTGACCCGTTCTCCTGGCGTCGTTAGAACGGTTGCTCAGGCATTTCCACTTCCATCTAGATCATAGCTCAGCATGATCGCTGAAGCCGATCAACATACGCATCGCCGACAGACTGGGTGTCCGCGAGTGTCCTGGCCGTAGAAAACGATGTCAGGTTGAACTCGCTAGACGCCACGGCGGTCGCGTTTGGCCATGGCTTCGTCGGTTGCGGCGTGAAATTTATTTCCGTCCCCATTCGCCGCAAAGAGCAAAGAGACGCGCGCCCGCAGGTGGGACCACGAGTTCGAATCCGATTTCCTCCAGCGGAGAGTCAAATGCGAACCTGTGTTCCTCGATCAGCAGTGGCGGTCCCGGAAGTGCGGCTGGCTCTGGTGCAGCTGACGCGGCGACAGCCGAATAGCGAGGTGGCGGCCTTCAGGTGCGACACGGTTGATGATGCCGGCCGCGAGCGCCTCCTCGGCGGTGAAAAAGCGGCCGGTCAGGGTGGGCTGCCGCGGCAAAGGACAGGACGACCATATCAAGATCGGACCAATCCCAGCTTTCTGCAATGGCCATTGGTCCTTGCGTGTTCCGGCCTCACATGAGGGGAAGTTGTAAACCCGTCTGGGTATAGCTCGACCGAGCGGTGCTGTCGGCGTTTGCGATTGGCGGCGCAAAAAACGTCCATATCGCGCTCCTTCGACAGCAGAAATTTGAGAAAGCTAATCCCTCTGTACCGGCAGGTCTGGTGGATGCTCAGCAGCAAGAGATAGTCGTTTAGCCCCGCTTCCGACACAACGCCCACGGTCCCTTCACGGTAGTAGGCGAACTGTTTGATAGCGTTCTCGGCGGCATTGTTGTTCCATGGCAGGGGCTGCGGGCGCTCACGCATGGCGTCGAGGGAGCAACCCGCGCCCGCATCGCGGCCTGGTACACCAGCTCCTTCACCATCGGCACGTCGCTGTCGTTCCTGTTCGGCCGCCTCGGAACGCTGCTGGGCTGGCGCAGCGCTTTTGTGATCGCTGGCATCGGGAGGTAGGTCATGGATGCTGCTGTCTTTCGCGGGACCAACGCTGCAACTTCGGCCGCCGCTATACGCTGGGTCAAGGTCTCGCCAACGAAGAGACATGGCAATCCCGGGCATTGGCTTCTTGGACGGCCGTGTCACGGTAATGCAAATTGTCAGGGGATCGGGCCGAAGCGATCGCCGTCGCCTGCGCCATGCTGGACGAGGGCGAGGTGACGGTGTCGGTCCGAATGATCGACACCGGCCGGCATAAAATCGACCCGGCATCTCTCTCCGGGAGATTTGCCGGCAGCGGCGTCGTGTTTGAATTCGGAACGAGACCGGGGGTTACAACGTTACCCGGCGCAGACATGGTGCCTAAACCATGGGGCCAACAGTAGCCCCCATCGATTGAACGGCAGGAATGCGATGAACGGGATATCGGCGAAACCAACACCGGCCGTGAGAATACCGCGTCGGGGGCTCACGCGCCGGGGCTTCATCAGGGTAGGCCTTGGGGTAACGGCGGCAGGCATGGTGATGCCCGGCGTCGGAGTACCGGCCTGGGCGGCGAATTACCCGGCCCTCGGCACGTTCCCTGCCGGGGCCGAAGGCAGCAATATTTTCATCGGCCTGATCACCCCGCTCACGGGGCCGTACGCCTCTTCCGGACAGGATATGCAGAAAGGCTTTGAGCTCGCAGTCGAGCATCTCAACAACGGCAGCCGCGTGACCGAGGCGGTTCCGTCCTTGAAAAAAGCGGGTGGCGTGCTCGGCAAGAAAATCGAGTCTCAAGTCGCCGACAGCGAGACTAAGCCCGACCCCTCGATCCAGGCGGCAACCCGGTTCATCCACGACAATCACGCGATCATGCTATGCGGCGGGATCAACAGCGCCGTCTCGATCGCGCTGCAAAAGCTCGGCCAGCGCGAGAAGGTTGTCTTCATGGTCGGCAACAGCGGCTCCAACGACACGACCGGCAAGGACTGCCAGCGCTTCGGCTTCCGCTCGCAGCTGTCCGCCTATATGGCCGCCAAGGCCTTGGCGCCGGTCCTGGCCAAGGAACTCGGCAAGAGCCGCAAGGCCGCCTATTTGGTGCCCGACTACACCTACGGCCACAGCGTCTATGATTCGATGACGAAGTTCACCGAGGATGAGGGATGGAAGACCGTCACCGAGCAGCTCGCCCCGCTCGGCACCACCGATTTCAGCAGCTATCTGTTGAACATCGCCAACAGCGGCGCGGACGTTTTCGTCAATGTCGCATTCGGCGCCGATGCAGTCGCCTCTACCAAGCAGGCCGAGCAGTTCGGCATCTTCAAAACGATGAAATACGTTGTCCCCAACATCTCGCAATTCCAGGCCAAGGAACTCGGCGCGCAGATCATGGGCGGCACCTACGGGACCCAGGCCTGGTGGTGGACGGAGGAGGACACCTATCCTCTCGCCAAGTATTTCGTCGCCGATTTCGAACAAAAAAATAAATACAAGCCGCGTTGGGGCGCGAGCGAAATCTATCTCCAGATGATCGTTTGGGCGGATGCGGTCGAGCGCGCCGGCACGTTCTACCCGGTGGAGGTCATCAAAGCGCTGGAATCGGGGCAGAAGGTCGATACCATCTATGGCGAGGTGTGGTACCGGGCGGGCGATCACCAGATGGTCCGGCCGGTGCCGGTCATGGTCGGCAAGAAGCCTGCCGAGATGAAAGGCCCGGAGGATTTCTACCGGATCGTCGAACTCGTCCCTGGCGAAAAGGTGCTGCCGCCGCTCGCTGAGACCGGCTGCCACATGCCGCCGATCACCGCCGCCTAGTCTGCCGATGCCGTCCCGCGCGCTGGCTAGCGGGACGGCCCGTTGATGCCCACCCCCGCGCAATTGCTGTCGCAAGCCTTTAACGGGATCGCCTTCGGCAGCCTGTTGGCGCTGATCAGCAGCGGTCTGACGATCATCCTCGGCATGCTGGGGGTGGTCAATTTCGCCCACGGGGCGATGTTTATGCTGGGCGCCTACACGGCGTTTGTCGTGCTCGGCCACTGGCATTCGTTCGCCGCGGCTCTCGTGTTTGCCGCTCTGGTGCTGCTCGTCGTTGCGATCGCCCTTGAGCGCGGCCTGATACGTTTCTATTACGACCGTCCGCCCGAGGATCAGATCCTCGTCACCTTCGGGGTCGGGATCATGCTGGTCGAGGCCATGCGATTCTTCTTCGGCGATTTGAGCCAGCCCGTGCCGACCCCGCAATGGGGCGAGGGAATCGTCAATCTCGGGTTCTTCTACTATCCCCTCTACCGCATTGAGATCATCGGCATCGTCGCGGTGCTGCTGTTTGGCTTGTATTTCGTGCTCTTCCATACCTCGATCGGCCTCGCGGTGCGTGCCGGGATCGAGGATCCGTTGATGGTCGGCCTGCTTGGTATCCATGTGCGCCGGGTATTCCTGATCGTCTTCGCGATCGGCGCAGTGGCCGCCGGGATCGCCGGCGCGATCTACGCCCCGCTCGCCGCGGTGATCCCGGACATGGGCGAGCCGTTTCTCGTCGAGGCCTTCGTCGTCGTCGTGATCGGCGGCCTCGGCTCGTTCGGCGGCGCCGTGGTCGGCGGGATCGTGGTCGGCGAGCTGTTGAGCCTGACCACGCTGTTCAACCCGGCCTATGCGCAGGCGGCAATCTATGTCGTGATGACTCTGGTACTGGTGGTCCGGCCCCGCGGCCTGTTCGGCACCGCGGGCCGTGCATGATACCCGTGCCGGGGCGGCGCTACTGGGTGCGCTGGCTGCCTGAGCTCATTGTCGCGGTTGCCCTTGCGGCACTACCCTTTTGGTTCAATTCGGCATTCGGTTCAGTCGATCTGTTGACCCGGATCCTGATCTGGGGGTTGTTCGGCATCGGCTTCGACCTGCTGTTCGGCTACGCCGGGCTGCTTTCTTTCGGTCAGGCCGCCTTCTATGGCACAGGCGGCTTCACGACCGCCTATCTCTTGACCAGCGGCACTCTGACAAATGTCTGGTTGGCGATGCTCGCCGGCACGGCCGCGGCGGCTGGCTATAGTTTGATCGTCGGTTTTCTAGCGCTGCGACGTGTCGGCATCTATTTCGCGATGATTACACTCGCCTTCGGCGAGCTGTCCTATTTCCTCGAAAATTCGCCGCTGGCCGCCTGGACGGGTGGGGAGAATGGCCTGCCCGGCGTGCCGTATCCGGTCATCGACCTTGGCCCGCTCTCGATCGCGTTCACCGGCAGCTGGCGAATTTACGAGCTCGTCGCCGCCTTGTTCTTTTTGGGTTATCTCCTCGCCCGGTTCGTCGTCCGCTCTCCGGTCGGCAACATCCTCATCGCTATCCGTCTGAACCCGGCGCGCACCGCCGCGCTCGGTCATCGGGTAGTGGGCTACAAGCTCGCAGTGTTCGTGCTGGCGGCAATTTATGCGGGTCTTGCCGGCGGACTGCTCGGGATTTTCCAGAGCTATATGCCGCCGGGAGCTTTTGGGCTCGACACCTCGGGCCAGCTGGTAATCCAGACCGTGATCGGCGGAGTTGGCACCCTCGTCGGCCCAGCGATTGGCGCCGCCGTCTGGCTCTACCTGCGTGAGGCGTTGCAGCAGATCCCGCTCGTCGGAGCCTTGTGGAAATTCATCCTCGGCGCCGCTTTCGTGCTGCTGGTGACGTTACTGCGCAAGGGAATTGCCGGCGCGGTTCTCGGTTTGACGACGTCATTGCCGCAGCGCCGGACGTCGCCGCCCAGGACCCATCGCACCGGGGAACGCGTCGGTTCGCGGCTTGCGGCAGCGGCGCCCCCGGCAGCCAGACCCGCGCAGGTCGCCCTTGAGGCGCGGGCAGTCAGTAAGTCCTATGGCGGGCTGCGCGCAGTTGCGGAGGTGTCCCTTGCTGTGCCAGTGGGCGAGATCTACGCCGTGATCGGACCGAACGGTGCCGGCAAGAGCACTTTTCTGCGGCTGCTCTCTGGCGAGGAGGCGCCCGATAGCGGCAGCATTCTGCTCTATGGTTGCGACATTACCGGGAGGGGCGTCGTCGCCGTCAGCCAAGCGGGCGTGGCCAAGAGCTTCCAGATCAACCAGCTGTTTCTCGAATTGTCGGTGCGGCAAAATTTGCGGATCGCTGCGCTCGGGCGACAACGCGGCGCACTTCGCCTCGACATTTTTCGAGCGGCCGACGGCATCGCTGCGGTGGAGCGGGTGATTGCGGCCTTGCTCGACGAACTCGGCCTCCTCGACAGTGCCGACTTTCCGGCCCACACTCTCGCCTACGGCGAAAAGCGCCGCCTCGAACTGGGGCTGGCGCTGGCCTCGCTTCCCTCGCTATTGCTCCTCGACGAGCCGCTCGCCGGTCTCTCTCCAGCCGAGCGTCATGAAATCACCCAGCTGATTAAACGCCTGCGCACCGGCCGCACAATCGTGCTGGTCGAGCATGATATGGACGCGGTCTTCGCAATGGCGGCTCGCGTCATGGTGCTCCACGAAGGCCGCCTTCTGGCCGAGGGCGACGCCGATGAGATACGGCGGAACCCGCTCGTCCACGAGGCCTATCTCGGGGGCGTCGCAGCCCATGCCGATGCTTGAAGTCGACCGGATCAACAGCTTCTACGGCGACTTTCACGTCCTGTTCGATGTCAGTCTGGAGGTTCGCGAAGGCGAGGTGGTGGCGCTGCTCGGCCGCAACGGTGCCGGCAAGAGCACGACCTTGAAGACCATCGCTGCGGTAATCCGGCCGCGATCGGGGGTGATCCGCTTTGCCGGCGAACCAATCCACCAACTGCCTAGTTACGCGATAGCGCGACGCGGCCTGCAGCTCGTTCCCGAGGAGCGGCGGATTTTTTCGACGTTGACGGTTGAAGAGAATCTGCGGCTGGCGGCGCTGACGGCACCGTCGCCGTGGCCGGTCGAGCGCATCTTCGACATGTTTCTACGGCTCGCCGAGCGGCGAAGCGCGTCGGGCAAAAATCTTTCCGGCGGCGAGCAGCAGATGCTGGCGATCGCCCGCGCGCTGATCCGCGCGCCGCGGCTCATCCTTCTCGACGAGCCGTTCGAAGGATTGGCGCCGGTCATCGTCGAGGACCTCCTCGCACTGTGCCGACGGCTCGCCGAAGCGGAAGTAACGATCGTCATTGTCGAGCAGAACGTCCGCGCTGCGCTGGCACTGGCGGAGCGAATCTATATTCTCAACAATGGCCATAAGGTCTTTGAGGGCGCACCCAGCGTCCTGCGTGCCAACTCCGAACTTACCAGCCGCTATCTGGGACTCGGCGCGCGGGATCTGCGGCTGTGACCCGAGACCCTTGCGCGGAATGAAACATCGGCGCAACGTTTTCTGAGCGTTCATGCCGCCGTCCACAATAACCTTCAACTCCAGCGCCATCTCGCCTCCCGGTCGACACTTCGGATTTTTCCGATCAGAACCGAGGTTTTTATCCCTTCGCGCGCGCGAGGCCTAGATCCCCCGATGTACAAAACGCCATTCGCATCCGCCGCGCTTAGCCCGAAACGGCAAGGCCATCGCTTGCTTAGCCGCGAGCGGTCGATCGATCTATACAAACGGGTACGAGGATGGCGGATCGAAGGTGCGCCCGCAGGTAAGTCCGCACAGTGCGCATCGCGCTGAAGCATTTCATCCCTCTGTTGGAGTTTTTATCCCCTCGCGCGCGCGAAGGGCCCTAGGGGCATAGGGCGACCGCGGCGATGTCGCGCGCCCGCGTGTTCGGAGTAAGATCGCTCTATGGCAGGGCCCGACACACCGCGATCTCCCTTTGCCGGAATGGCCAACTTTTCGGCCCGAACACCTCTCCGGGTGCTTTCGCCCGACGAGATCGAGCGGATCCTGGCGGAGCACCGGCTTTACCTGGAGACCGAATATCACCAAGGCCACCGCGCGAATTTCTCATCAGCCGATCTGGCCGGGCGAGATTTCTCGGGCCTCAATCTGCGTGGGATCAAAATGGACCGCGCCGTGCTCCGAGGGGCTGATTTCACCGGAGCCCATCTCCAAAGTGCGAACCTAATCGGCGCGATCCTACAGGAGGCGTGCTTCGATCGTGCGGATTTATCCCGGGCACGCCTAAGCGGGGTAAACCTCGTTTCGGCCAGCCTCGAGGACGCCTGTCTGGCCAAGGCGGATATGGAGTTCGCGCTGATGGCCAACGTGATGCTGCGCGGCGCCTGCCTGCGGGAAGCCGACATGAGCGGCGCCCAGCTCGATGCCGCCGATCTCCGCGGGGCCGACCTCCGTAAGGCTAACCTGCGTGGCGCTGGATTTCGCGATGCGCGCCTCGACGCGGCCGACCTCCGTGGTGCACGGCTGGGTGGCGCCTTCCTCGTTGGAACCTCACTCCGCGGTGCCGATTTGCGCGGCGCGTATGTACGGTTGGCAAGGCTCGACGACGCGGACCTGTCGGATGCAAACCTGGATGGCGTCGAGGGCCTGACCCAGGGACAGATCAATCGGGTCCACTGGAACAGCGGAACAAAGCTCCCCTCAGGGTTAACAGAGGTAGAAGATGCCAAACGATGAGCATGTCGCGATGCTCGGCCGCGGCGCCGCAACGTGGAATGAGTGGCGGGCGGACCACGACGAGTCTCCGGACTTATCTCGGGCCGGTCTGCGAGGGCTCGATTTGAGCAGGCTCGATCTATCGCAGGCCGATCTTCGGAATGCCGATCTTCGGGGGACGAACCTGAGCGGGGCGAATTTGTCGGGTGCGCATCTAGACGGCGCCAACTTCTTCAAAGCGGTGCTCGATGGCGCCAATATCGCTGGGGCTTTTTTGAATGGGGCCCAATTCTTAAACTGCGCTCAGCTCATAGTCGCCCAGAACTGGCAAACCCGCCTTACGCGATGAGATGCTCGGCTGTGGCGCTTCAATTCCGGAAAGGATGCCCCCAGAATAGGCCCACCGGTCCTTTGGTATCAAATGTGGTAAACTCCGAAGCGTCGGCAGCTTGAACGAGAACTCAGCAATGAGCCTGGGGTAGCAGGGTTCGACCGCGGGCGTCAGCAAGGATCCCAAGCAAGAAGGGACCGCAAGAAGCCAAGGGAGGTACACGAAGTTGAAGCGAAATCTGCGAGGTTTCGCGGCTGCCGGGACATTGTTCCTTGCAATGTTCGCCGCTGAGCTGGCCTTCGCCCAAAAGCAGGGCGGCATTTTGAAAATGTACGATCCCGACAGCCCCGCAAGCATGTCGATCCACGAGGAAGCGACCATCGTCTCAGAGCGGCCAATGATGGGAGTCTTCAACAATCTCGTCATGTTCGACCAGCACGTCAAACAAAACAGTCTCGAATCAATCGTGCCTGATCTTGCCACGGACTGGTCATGGAACGAGGACCGGACCGAGTTGACGCTACCACTGCGCCAAGGCGTCACTTGGCACGACGGCAAGCCCTTTACGGCCAAGGACGTCCAGTGCACCTGGGATCTGCTGACCGGCAAGGCGAGCGAGAAGCTTCGCGTCAATCCCCGCAAGTCCTGGTACCGGAACCTGGCGGCAGTTACTACCAACGCCGATTACGAGGTCACGTTTCATCTCACTCGGCCGCAGCCGGCCTTTCTCACGCTGCTCGCTTCCGGATATTCCCCGATCTATCCCTGTCATGTTCCGCCGCGCGACATGCGCCAGCATCCGATCGGCACGGGACCATTTAAATTTGTCGCGTTCAAGCCGAACGAGTACATCAAGGTGACGCGCAACCCGGATTACTGGAAGAAGGGCCGGCCTTATCTCGACGGCATCGAATATACAATCATCCGCAACCTCTCGACAGCGATATTGGCGTTCGTTGCCGGGAAGTTTGACATGACCTTCGCATATAGCGTGACCGAACCACTGCTGAAGGACGTAAAGAGCCAGATGCCCGGTGCAATCTGCGAATTGGCGCCGATCGGCGTCAACCGCAGCCTGATCGCCAACCGGGAAAAGCCGCCCTTCGACAACCCCGATTTGCGGCGGGCGATGGCACTGAGCTTTGACCGCCAGGCGTTTGTCGACATCGTCACCCAGGGACAGGGCGACATCGGCGGCGTGATGCAGCCGCCACCCGAAGGGCTTTGGGGCATGCCGCCCGATATCCTGAAAACCCTGCCGGGCTATGATCCTGATGTACGGAAAAACCGCACGGATGCCCGCCAGATCATGGAGAGGCTCGGCTATGGGCCCGAGAGACGGCTCAGGGTCAAGGTGTCGGTGCGCGACCTCCCGTTCTTCCGAGACCCTGCCGTGATTATGATCGACCAGTTGAAGGAGGTGTACATCGACGGCGAGCTCGAAATGATTGACACCGCCAATTGGCTGCCAAAGGTCATGCGCAAGGACTACGCCATTGGGCTCAGCCCAGTGGGTGGCGGACCCGATCCCGACCAAAACCTCTACCTGAATTACGGGTGCGGCGGCGAACTGAACTACAACGGTTACTGCAATCCGGAAATGGACAAGCTGATCGATCGCCAATCGGTCGAGGCTGACCAGGAACGGCGCAAGCAGCTGGTCTGGGAGATCGAAAGGAAGCTGGCGGAAGACGGCGCCCGACCGATCTTCTTTTACGACCGCCGCGCGGACCTGCTGGCAGCCGCGGGTGAAAGGACTGACGATCATGGTCAACAGCATCTCCAACGGTGCCCGTATGGAAGACGTCTGGCTCGACAATTAGCAGCCCTCAAGCTTCATCATCGGTTGGACACCGAGCTCCGTTGGGCTAGGGCCCTCCCGCTGCGGACGGCACCGGCTCCTGAATGGTGATCCAACCATCGCGCTGGTACAATTTCCCGCATCCACAGCGGGATCCATACTCATGAGCGCAAACTCGGCGCCCAAATCAGCAAACCTACAGACCCTGATCCATCGCCGAGACAAGGTGTTGGCTGTCTTGCACCCGCCGAGTGCGGCGCATGCCCGGATCATGGAGAAGGCCGGTTGCGAGGCGTTGTTCGTCGGTACCGGGGGAGTGGTGGGCGCTTATACCGGTCTTGCCGATGTCGGCACCGCCACGATGACAGAATGCGTGACGATCGCCGGGTGGATAGCCGACAGCGTGTCGATCCCGGTGATCATGGACGGCGACACCGGTCACGGCGGCATCATGGCTGTGCGCCGCATGGTGCGGGAGTGCATCCGCGCCGGCATCGCCGGGATACGTATCGACGACCAGCCGATCGAGGGGAAGCGTAAGACGCAGAGCGAAGGTGTCGAGGTCGTGCCGCTCGAACAGGCGATTGCGCGCTACCGAGCAGCAGTTGAGATGAAGACCGAGCTCGATCCGAATTTCGTCGTGATGGCACAGTGCTACGCTCGCGATGCCTCAGACGGCACGCTGGAGGACACGATCGCACGGTTGCGGGCCTACCGAGAAGAGGCGGGTGTCGACTGGGTACAGTTCGAGTCGCCCCATTCGATCAACGAAATCAAAGCGGCCCGCGCTGCCGTTACAGGGCCGTTTTCCTTCATGAAGGGGAAGCTAGACCGCTACCTCGATCTTGACGAGCATCTGGCGCTCGGCGTGACCATCGCCTGGTACCCCGGTTTCACCCACCACGTCACCTGGGCCGCGCTGTGGGACTTCATGACCGCCTTCCAGTCCAGCGGCGTGAAGGCCTGGGACGCTTTTGTCGAGAGCCGCCGCGATCGGCCTTACCCCGTACCCGAAATGCCGGACGATGGCGAAGGCGGCGCAAAGCAGCGAGCCCTCGAAGAACGGTACTTTTCAGGCGATCGGCACGGTAAGTCTTAAAGTCAATTCGAAGGGGTTTGTGATGGCTCGCGACGGCTACAGGATTTTCGACTCCGATACCCATGTCGGACCGGACGCGCGCATTCTAGCCGGCTACCTCAGCGAGGCTGAAAAGGACAGGCTGCGTGGTTGGGAGCCGTACAAGTCACGGGACCGCTCCGGGCATGAGACGTACACCAAGGGTCAGCGGCGTTATCCTCGCCGGCTCGGGACGGCCGAACCCGACGCTATGCCGAGCGGGTATATGGCAGGGTTTACGGGCGTAAAGCGGACGCGCGAGCCATCGCCGCTCGTCGATGCTGATCCCGGCGAGCGCATCAAGGACATGGATCACGAGGGTGTCGATGTGAACCTGATGCTGCCGTCGGGCTGGTTCGGCACCTGGACAGCGGGCGACGACGTGGTCCTCGAAATGGCGATGTACCGTGCCTATCACCAATGGATGGCCGATTACTGCGGCGCCTATCCGACGCGGCTCGGAGGCGTAATCCTGGCCGGCGCTCGAGACATTGACGGTGCGCTCGCCGAGATCCGCCGCTGGGGCCAGGCGGGCTGGGCCTGGGGATTGATGGTCTACGCGCCGGTCGGCATGCCGCTCGATCACCCGACACTGGAGCCGATCTACGCTGCAGCCGCCGAGCTCGACCTAGCCGTCGTGCTCCACACCTTCACGGTGATGCCGCCCTATGCGCCCGGCGGACAGGATACCTGGGATAATTTGTGGCTGCAGCGCTCAGCCGCACATCCCTGGTGCGGCATGCGCAATATGGCGGCGATGATCGGCAGCGGCGTGATGGACCGCTACCCCAGCTTGCGCGTCGGGACCTTGGAGGCGGGGCACGGATGGCTGCCGTTTTGGATGGAGCGGCTTGACGAGCATGCCGAGACGATCAAAGCCGCGCTCCCTGAACTTGGTCAGAAGCCGAGCGAGTACGTTACTGGCGGACGGTATTTCCAGAGCATCGAGATTCCCGAAGGCGCCAAGCTGACCAATGCCGTCATCAACCTGATCGGCGACCATGTCCTAATGTATGCGTCGGACTATCCGCACGGCGAAAGCCACTTTCCGGAGTCCGTCTCTCTCGTGTTGGACTGGGTCATGGACGCGGAACGGAAGCGCAAGCTCCTCTGGGACAACGCCGTCCGATTCTATGCACGCGCACCGGTTTGATCATGCGGGGTAATTAACAGGAAGGTCGGGAGAAGCGTCATGGGCCAGGTGGACGGCAAGGTTGCTATCGTAACGGGCGGCTCATCAGGGATCGGCGCAGCGTGTGCGGCGACACTGGCGCGTGAAGGCGCCAAGGTGGTGGTCACCGACCTGGACGATACCGGCGGTCGAGACCTGGTGGACAAGATCAGCGGTGCCGGCGGCGAGGCTATCTTCTTGCATCAAGACGTCAGCCTCGAGGAGAGCTGGCCGAGTGTGATCGAAGCCACCGAACGGCGCTTCGGGCATCTGGACGTGTTGGTGGCCAACGCCGGCATTGGGATCCTATGCAAAGCCGTCGAGATGTCGTTGGCCGACTGGCGGCGACAAACCGCGGTGAACCTCGATGGCGTGTTCCTGTCGGTAAAGTACGCCGTTCCTGCAATGTGCCGCGCCGGCGGTGGCTCAATAATTATCATGTCCTCGACAGCCGGTATTCGCGGGTCGGCAGGGTTAGCCGGCTATTGCGCGACCAAGGGTGGGGTGCGGCTGTTCGCGAAGGCGGTGGCGATGGAGTGCGCAGCGGCTGGCGACAGGATCCGCGTCAACACGGTCCACCCGGGAGTGATCGACACGCCGATTTGGACGAAGTTACCGGTATCGGCCGGGAGCAATGCGCCGATCGATCCGAACGAAGTGGGCTTGCTCTGTGAGTTTTTACCCCTCGCGCGCGCGAGGAGCAGATGCTTCAGCGCCGATCGCACTGTGCGGACGTTACGTATAGCGCTGCCTGCGGGCGCACTTGGATCGGCCATGCTCGTCCCGTTTTTATATCGACCGCTCGCGGCTTCGAGGGCGATGGCCTTGCCGTTTCGGGCCAGGCGCGGCGATGTGAATGGGGTTTTGCACATCGGGAGATCTAGGCCTCGCGCGCGCGAGGGGATAAAAACTCAGGCCACCGGGTCGTAAGCTTTTTTAGCTCGCGTGGGGCCCCATCGCATTAACGCGCCTTAGCTCATAGCAGCGGCTCGGTTCGCGCACTCGCGGATTGTTCATCTGCGGTTTCTGATTTCCATAGAGGTAACGGTCTGGAAAGCGTGTAGGTCCTGACACAATACGTCCAACGCCGACTGAAGAGTGGTTGTGGTGCCGATGGCTGAATCGAAGGTTGCAAACGTTTTCTGCAAATATTTCGCACCAAGGTAGAGGTAATGGGGATCAAGAGCCGATTCCGGAATTGAAGGAACGGAATGAAACCGATGCAGAGGGTTACGACACTCCTTCAAATTGAAAATCGCGACATGTTGCCATGTCGAGTGAGCACAGGCGCTAAACGGCGTATAAACATAGTTATAAAAATCGAGGCACTCTGATTCCTCGGCCATTTGTCTTGTCGATATGCCTGACCAGCTCCCCACGTTGACATCTGTAAGGAAAGTAAACCGCTGACGATTTATCCACGCCTCGAGCGCTTTCAGGTAGTCTTCCTCGCCTGATTCGGCATCTCTGGCCGCGAGGTCGGCTTTACGATGCTCTAGTTGAAGTTTCGCCTGGCCAAGCCCGAAGTGGATGAACATCCGCGAGCGATCCACCGGATTTTTCATTATCCATGCTGCAGTGATGTACACATCGGCCATCGCTCGAAGCACGAGCGGCGCAACAGAATTGTTCCAGATCCCCGGAGAGCTAGCAAGCTCGGAGGCGAGCGTCACTTGCCGCGCTAATAGAGCCCCTACGACTTCGTGAACTTCTTGTCGCGAAAGGTCGGTTGGCCATTGCGTGAGGCGATCATCCAACTCTTCGCGCGATCGAGCAACGAAATGCTCAATCAAGCGGCCGACTGGATCTACATCGGGGTCGTCAGCCATCGCCAAAATCGCAGTCAGAGATGGCGAGGCCACGATTCCAGAAATATTGCGGCCAGGTACTGTTGTTTAATCGCAAACTATCCTGTCCAAATAGACCGTTGAGAGTGGCTCTTATCATTGATCCGACCTCTCGTGACAATTCTGTGCTTGGATAACGCTCGATCTCCACGAATTTTAATAAAACCGACCCCTGGTGCACTTTGAACGCATCAGCATCAAGCAACAACTGTAGCACTGTCGCCTGGACCAGCATCGCGTCGCGCTCCGCGCGATAGTACATCCACGCAACGACAGACTTCAGCCGATCAAGCCCATCTGCAGATGATGCCGCACTATGTTTGGAAAAAATGCAACTGAGCGGACACTCGGGATACCAGGAGATCAGAGGTTTGAGGGGTCCACAAACCGAGCACAGCTCCCCGCGGTCCGCTAGCGTATTTCTCAGTCGCTCACTTTCTGTTTCAGAAAATACGCCAAAGCTGCTCACAGCCGCGAAGGTACTGCTCAGTCGCCCGGGACGGATCTCGCGGGCCGCTTTTGCAATAGATCTAATCAGCTCAACACCTCGCGAAACGCCGTGCGAAGTTTTGAATGACCGCAATCCAAACTAATTCCGGGATCATCGTGACAGCCCAAGAAAGTTCGATTGCGTCAAGTTCGTTAAATGGCGATATAAACCTCTGCCCTCGCCTCCGATGGTGCGCGAGAATTTTGGAACCAGATTTGCTCATCCCGCTTTAGGACAGCTGAGACACGCAGAAGTCAAGCGGCGTCGTGGCGTCTGAATGCCCGACTGGTTCTTTCAGCGACCGCACGCCTTCCGCTCCCATCGGTCTTTGGCCCTTGCGTCGGCGATCAGTGGCAGTTCAGCCAGAGCGTCCATCATGGAGGACAAATCGATGGCACTGCATATCAAGATGTAAAGATCCTCACAGTTGCCAGCTGCTCTTTTGTTCGGCAAGAGCATCGTTCGCACGTCGTCGTCTCCGGGTCCTACGGCGGCAGGTACAATGCGTTCAATGCGGCCAAATGGGGCGTGCGTGGCGTGATCATGAGTGATGCCGGGATCGGTAAGGACAACGCCGGCATCCGCGGGCTTGATTATCTCGACCAGATCAACCTGGCTGCGGCTACCGCGGACGCCCAGACTTGCCATATCGGCGACGGCGACCACATGCTCGAGCACGGTATTATCAGCCACGTCAATCGCGCCGCCGCCGCCCTCGGCTGCTCGCCGGGCCAGAGCGTCAGGGAGTGCGCCGAAGTGATGCGCGCGGCTATTGTACCGGCAACTGCGCCGCCGAGCATCATCGAGGGCGCGCGTTTCGTCATCCGCGATGTTCCCGGCGAACCGATGGTTATCTGCGCCGATTCGGTCGGAATGCTGCAACCCGAAGATGCGGGTCGGATCGCCATCACCGCATCGCACGGCGCCCTTTCCGGGGGACGACCGGACAATGCAATTCCGCCAGGCATCTACGCCGTGTTCTTCAGTGATGCCGGCGGCGGTATGGATGGAGCCGGCATCGCGCGGCTGGCTGATCTTGACCAAAAAGGGATCGTTGCGGGCACGACCTCTGCAGACAGTGCTCCGATCGGCGATTTACGCGCGCTCTACCGCGACGGTATCCTGTCGCATGTCAACGGAGCAGCAGTCCGGCTCGGGGGCCGGGTTGGCATGCCGTTGGAGGAATTCGTCGATCTTCTGATCGCGGCTTCAAAACGGGAGGCAACCGAGGAAATGACCCGCTAGGCAGGCTATTGCGCCGTAAGGGGCGGATCATCGGCGGCAGCTGGAACCGACGGGAAAACACCCGCGTGTCGGGTGGGGAGGACTGCATCATGCGGAAGTTACGTGATAATCGTTGACTGTTTTCGCGTGAACAGGTAACTAATCGCGGTACGATCAAGAACAGGTTGGCCCGATCGTCGGGCTACACCGAAAGAAGAGTGGGGGAAACAGATCATGTGGACGTCCTTGCGAGGACTCGGCGCGCAATTCTTCACGACATTCTTGCTGACCGCGACCGCATCCGCCGGTGACGGTCTTACCGCGTCGGAACCGGTGTACGACATCACGCACTTCGACGTCCTTCCGGTGACCTCGCCCTTTGATTCCGAGCAGATCGCCTACTCAGCGCTGTTCACATATCGTGATGCCAGCAAATCAGATCCTGGATTTGAGAGCTTCCGAGTCGTTAATTGGCTCCTGGCTTCGAACCATTCGCAAATCATCGACGTTTGGCGCAACCTCGATGCATTCGAGGCTCACCTGGCACAACCGCATAGCGTCGATTTCCGATTTGCCGTGCAAGTCCAGCCCCCTCCACCCCCTCCCGCCTTCAACTGCTGCATCGGCAGCCCGATAGACGACCGCCAATACAGCTTGGTGAAATCATTCAACACGCCCTGGACAAGCAACGCGCTGCCCTCAGGCGTGGGGTCGGAAAGTGCGCTGTTTGTCGTGACTTATATCGATTTTCTAGTGGATGGCGATCCCGGCAAAGGTCAGCACGACTTGGTGCGCTATGGTTACGACAGCAGCAGGGCGCCGGGCCAGCTGAGCTATACTGTCCTGCAGCAGCTCGATCGGCCCAATCGCTTTGCCACCCTGGAAGTCTGGGATACCGTGACAGATTACAACGCGTGGCAGAGCAACCCCAAGACGACCAAATTCGTCGCCAAAGTGACGCCCTTGCTGGGCTCTCCGCTCGATCACCGGCTGAACATCCTGTGCGGCGAGACCTACGTCGACGGGACGGGCTGCGTCCCGCCATGAGGCATCACTCTACCATCAGTGGTAGCTCCCCAGCGTGACGTTCAGCAGCGGGTTGGCCGCGATCGCCGCGCCCAGATTGTCGGTATGCCGGTTTAGAAGCAGCGCGATGTCGTCCCCGTCCCCGCTGACGTCGCGCTCGGCTTTATTCTTGATAACAGAGTTAATCAAGAATAAGCCCTCCCGGCGGGTCCTACCTACAGCAGATGGGAGACCGAGAAGTATGGCTCAGGCTCCAGATTGAGAGCCGCTGTCAAGCCCCGCAGCCGCGCAGCGGTGCGCCGAAGGCGCAGGGCTTGATAGCGGCGCTGCGGCCGCAGCACAATCCGCCATGCCGTCGATCGCGCCCCTGCCACCCGCCGACCGCCGATCACTTTCCGCCAACGCTGCTGCACCCGCAGCGCCTCAGCTTCAGTCTCGAATCTCCACCAGCTTGACGGACGTGACCGAGAGCGGCGCGAAGCGGCGGGAACAAGGGCTCGCCAGAGCCGGCAACGCCCGGGTCCGCCGCGGCATGGTCCAGCTGGCCTGGCGCTTTCTGTGGTTTCAGAAGGAGAGCGCGCTGGCCCGGTGGTACCAGGCCCGCACTGCCGATAGCCGTGCTGGCACGCGCAAGACGATGATTGTCGCGCTGGCACGCAAGCTGCTCATCGCGCTTTGGCGCTTTGTCACCACCAGCGAAACATTGGAGGGCGTCATCTTGCGTCCGGCAGGTTGAAGGCCTCGGGAAGAGCATCTTCTTACCTATTCGGCGCTCGCGCGAGGGTTCAGCGCGGACTGTCGATTAACGATCCGAGGTGGCGGGAACCGGCAGTGGACATGGCACAGATGCCGACGGAGAGAATGGGCCCGCCGCCCGGAGCTTCGCCGCCGATGCGTATGACTGCATCATGGTTAGGATCCGAACGGACCTACCGAATACAAGTGTGCGGCGCGAAGATGCGCCCCAATGGCGAGCTCCCCTCGGATCATTACTCAGACAGGCGCCGTCAGACACTGGAGCGCCCGTCTCCTGTCCATCGTCCCTCCGCGTGCTCAGGCGTCAAGGCGCTGCGAAACACAAGCGACGCTAGGCGGCAAGCCGCCAAGCTCTCTAGCGTTTCGGTCCCTTGACCCCCTCCGCGCGCTCCGGGAACCTGATCGCAGGCGACGGGACATGGCGTAATCGCAGGGCGTCGGCTGCTGACCAACAGCCGCTAAGCTCTGCGGTGTCAACGCCACCCCGGAGGAAAGCATGGATCAGCAGTGCCATTATGTCGGCCTCGACGTTTCGCTCGAGACGACCTCCATCTGCGTCATCGACGACGCCGGCGCCATCATCTGGCGCGGGAAGTGCTCTTCCGACCCCGACATCATCACCGCCATGGTACGCCAACATGCGCCTGGCGCGGTGCGGGTCGGTCTGGAGACCGGGCAGCTCTCGAACTGGCTCACGCTCAGTCTACGTCAACGTGGCGTGCCTGTTGTCTGCATGGACGCCCGCCACGCCAAGGCTGCGCTCAGCCTTCAGATCAACAAAACCGACGCCAATGACGCATTCGGCCTGGCACAGGTGGTTCGCACCGGGTGGTACCGGGAGGTCGCGGTGAAAAGCATGGATGCTCATACCTTGCGCATGCTGCTAGTGGCGCGGTCCCGCCTGGTATCGCAACGCCAGGCAACGGCAAACACTATCCGCGGGCTGCTCAAGACCTTTGGCTTGGTAGTCGCACGAGGCAGCAAAGGCCTGTTTCCTGTGCGCGTTCGTGAGCAGATTGTCGGCAATCCTGCACTGATCGCGATTATCGAGCCACTGCTTGCGGTCTGGTACGCCGTTCGCGACCAGGTGGCGATGCTCGATCGGCAAATGCTTGCCCGAGCCCGGAACGATCAGGTTGCCCGGCGGCTGATGACAGTCCCTGGAGTTGGTATTGTGATCGCCTTGGCCTACACCGCAGTAATCGACGATCCCGCACGCTTCCGACGATCGGTCTCGGTCGGTGCGTATCTCGGCCTGACCCCCCGGCGTTACCAGTCCGGTGAGGTCGACACCACTGGGCACATCTCGAAATGCGGGGACAGCCTGCTACGCGGATATCTCTACGAAGCCGCCGCAGTGCTCCTCTATCGAGATGGCCGCGCCTCAGTCCTGAAGAGCTGGGGCCTCGGGCTCGCGAAACGAATTGGCATGCGACGCGCCAAAGTCGCGGTCGCGCGCAAGCTCGCAGTCATCATGCATCGGATTTGGAGCGATCACAGCGAATACCGCTGGACGGCGATACCATCGACTACCGCCTGAGGGACCATCCCCGAGGGCAATAGCTTATCGAAATCCGCCGACTGTAGGCGGTGGCGCGTCCCGCTGGGACGAGGTAGGGCAACCCCGCGTTTTTCGTTGCGACACGCTCACCGCGTTGATCGCGCACGGGACATAGCGGTGCCCGCCTCCCCGACGCCAAGTTGCGGCTCGCTCATATCGGGCAGACCGCGGAAAGAACCATGACCCCGGCTGGACGAAGCTTATTCAAAAACCGCGGCTGAGTGCCACCCCGGCTTGCCCCGGTGGGCAAACAGGCACCTCCCGCGCGCGCCGCTCCGTCGCTTGTGAGGGCACTGCGCGACGCGCGCGGGACCCTCCTGTTCGCTACCGGGACAAGTCTGCCCCAACGCCAGAGAGAAATCCTTTTTGCACGCCGATCGACAGGCCGCGGAGAAGAAACGGCCTCAAGTGGAAAAAATTCTCTTGCCACCTGCGGCGCGATTAAAGAACGAAAAACGGCGTTTCCCGCTCCGAACAAAAAAACTGTCAGCACAACCCAAAACACCCGCTTGACAGTAAAAGCCCCATGCAAGTCCATCGCGAACCTGGCTTCCGCGATCAAACCGGGGCATTAACCAGCCGATCGGCTCAGGGCGAGGTATCGGAAAATCGCCGTGCCGGACCACATTGGTCGTCCCTCGATCAGGATGAAAAAGTGTCGCCGGCGGTGACGACGTGTCAGTTCCCGGTCGCCGTCACCCGGTTGGGTCAATTTCTCCCTTCTTTTGCTTCGAGCTTTTTCAGCTGACTGGCGACCCCTGTGGCGCCGAGGTCGCGGGCATGACGATACCAGAACACGGCCATATCCGGATCCCCGTGCAAACCGCGCAGATGGGAGCCATCCAGATAGACGGGATCGAAAGTCTCCCCTAACCTCACCGCCGCTTGCGCCTCTCCTGCATCCGCGGCACGCTCGTAGAGAAGACGGGCCGTGGCGACATCGCCCGTCGCAAACAACCAATCGCCACGCGCCAGAAGCCCAGCGATCTCCGCACCGGAAAAGGTCGGTACAGTCGGCTGGTTCCGCAGAGCGGGCGACGCAACAGTCGAAGTCGCTTCTGGCGACTTGGCAGGCGTCGCCGCGACCTCAGAACTCAGGCCAACCAGGTGGTGAGAGTGGGGGCCCAAAGGTTAGCCTTGCTTCCCACTCCGAGGTAGCTAGTGTCGGCGCCTGTGCGGCTAGCGTGGCAGTCTGCGCCGTGCTGGTGGCCGGGGGTATCATCGCCAGGCCTTGGATCAAGGATGTAGCCTCGCTCGCCCTTGCGGGAGCCTCCGTCACGAGTGCGCTTTTAGCGGTGGCTTTCTTACCCGCGTAATGCGTAAGCAAGAAAATGCCAGTGCTTGCGGCCGCCGCTGCAACAACGACGGACGCGAGACAGAGGCGGGAGGTCAACAGGAGCCGACGCCCCCCGGCGCGGCTGGAAATCAGCCGCGACGCCCGCGCATTGCTACGCGGAGGATCGGGTCGGGGTTGCTGGTTCGTGGTCTCTTCGAGGGCGCGCTGGGTGTTATGCCCCATCCCAAACGCGATTGTCCAATCCAAGTGTTGGGCGGCGCGCTCGATTATGCTCGATGGCGCGAACCCATTCTTGGCGCTTCGCTCCGGCGATATCTCAGGTATCATCAACCCCTGTTTCTCAAACGAGAGAAGTTTGCGTTTCGCATGCGCTCCTCAGTCGCCAGTCGCAACCGAATGCGACCCACTCAGCCCCGACCTACTGGTTGAGGGGAAGGCTTCGAGGCCCGCGATCAGTCAGCTTGCTACGACACATCGGCGGGATCAAGCCACCATCTGCGCCCTCAAACCCCGGCTAACGCGGGGCGTTTGAGGGCGAAGCAGGTTCGCGGCGGTCCGGCGAGGGCTCGGGCGATCTCCTTGGTGCAGCGCAGGAGGATCTCGCGGGCGTGGCGGACGACCTTGCCGACCGTGTTGAGCAGCAAGAAGCGCAGCCGTTTGGGCTGGCGAAGCAGTCCCGAAAACCATCAATACCGGCTGCTGGTGCGCCAAACCCTTGAGCTGGGTCGGCGGGGGACCGATGGTTCGCAGACTCGCCGCTGGATGAAGCCGGATTCGAACCATCGGTCCCGCGGAAGACCCCCGCCGTCGTCGTGATATCGGGTCTCGTCGCGTCGCCTTCTCCGTTGCGGCAAGGGGAGCCGACACGAGCCCCTCTCTCGAAACCTTGGTCCTATCACGCGGTACTGACGGTTCGACCCGGCTTGTTCCAGCGGTGAGTCAGACGAACTCTGAGGGCTGCGGAGTTGGTTGAGGAACCTGCCGCCACCGATCCGCACCCCGTGCCGCCAAATGGAAGTTACGAAAAATTAACGTCAGCGAAAGCATGCTGTCATTTTCTCTGCCGATATCCTTGCATGCCAGGAGATCGCCATGAGCTGCCGGCCGGTTAGACAGATAGCCAAAATGCAGAACCTTTGCTTCGTGACAGCATACTGCAGAGACTTGATTTTAAACGTGATGCACTGTCCAAAGTATCACGAGCAAATCGGCTTTGAGCCTGCCCGCCACATCAAGGATTCAATAAATCCAGCTGTGAAGACCCGAAACCATGTATTGCATCACCCTTCGGAACAAGTTCGACAAAACAATCATCGGATGGCATGACGCATCAGCGTCGAACTTCTCTACTGACCAAAGACGAGCAAAGCACTTCTCCGATCGGGTCGACGCTGACTTGGTCGCTGATCAGCTCCGGCGCATGTATCCGCGCCTCGCTCAAGATATTGAGGTTACCGCTGTTCAGCCCACAGGTCTCACCTGCAGCTCCGACGCCGTAGCCGTGTTGCTAGGATCTGATCGCCGGCTGCCTGACGGTCGTCCGCGCCGATATCGTTTGCGGCCGCCCCGGTAGGCTGCGCGATGCCGCTCGCGGATGCTCGCGTTTCGGAACGACCGCTTTTCTCCGAGCGGGACCGATGGTTCGAATCCGCTCTCCTCCAGCGGAGAGTTGGATGCGAACCTGAACTCAGAAATTTCTGGCATCGCTGTAGTGGCACGACGACAGCTTGTTGTTATCGTCTCGTAAAGAAACGCGGTTGGCAGCGTCTTGGGCGGTCCGGAACGCGCCCCGATGATTTTCAGCGACCCGCCCTACAACGTGCGGATCGACGGTCATGCAAGTGGCCTCGGCGCGATCCACCACCGCCCCTTCCCGATGGCCTCGGGCGAGATGAACAGGACCGAATTCACCGCCTTCCTGACCCAGGCCTGCCGGAACCTCGCCGCCTACAGCGTTGACGGCTCACTGCACTACGTCTGCATGGACTGGCGCCATCTCGACGAGATGCTGGCCGCCGGGCGCGAGGCCTATCACCAACTTAAAAACCTGTGCGTCTGGGTCAAGGACAACGGTGGCATGGGCTCACTCTATCGCAGCCAGCACGAGCTTATCCTCGTGTTCAAACACGGCCGCAATCGGCACCGCAACAATGTCCAACTCGGGCAATTCGGTCGCAACCGCAGCAATGTCTGGAACTATCCTGGGGCCAATTCCTTTGCCCGCAACGGCGAGGAAGGCAATCTCTCGGCGCTGCACCCGACCGTGAAGCCGGTGGCGATGGTCGCCGACGCGATCCTCGACTGCACGGCCCGCGGCGAGATCGTGCTCGACGCCTTTCTCGGCAGCGGCACGACGATGATCGCCGCCGAGCGCACCGGCCGGCGCTGCTACGGGCTGGAGCTCGACCCGGTCTATGTCGATACGATCGTCCGCCGCTGGCAGACGCTGACCGGCGGAAGCGCTCGGCACGCCGCGAGTGGCCGCGACTTTGACGACCTCGCCCGCGAGGCGGAGGTGGCCAATGCAGCCTGACAACGCGCGCGACTACCAGGTGGGCTACGGCAAGCCGCCCCACCACACCCGGTTCCGAAAAGGCCAGTCGGGCAACCCCCAGGGCCGGCCGAAGGGTTCACAGAACCTGACCACCCTGCTGAGTGAGGCGCTGAACGAGCGCGTCATCGTCGCCGAGAATGGCGGGCGCCGGAAGATCACGATGCGCCAGGCGATCATCAAGCAGCTCGTGAAGCGCTCGGCAACCGCCGATTTGCGCGCAATCAAGATCCTGCTCGACATGGTTCGGGACATCGAGGGCCAGACCGAGCCGGCTTCTACTGAGAGCCGCGCGTTCAGCGAGGCCGATCAGAAGGTCATCGAGCAGCTCAGGGCGCGGTTCTCGAACGGGGAGAAGTGATGTTCGAAGACCTGACCCCGGTCGAATACGGCGTCCTGCTTCGGCACGACTTCGCGACTTTCGCTGCACGCTGCTTCCGCGACCTCAACCCGCAGACCGATCTGGCGATGAACTGGCACCTCGAGGTCATCGCCGCGAAGCTGACCGCGGTGCGCGAGGGCAAGATCCGGCGGCTGATCATCAATAAGTCGCACCCCATTGATTTTATTGGATTTATTTTCCACCCAACGAGATGCAGGCGGCCCATTGCGTCCCTCGACGGCAGTCCGGTGGAATGAGCGGCAAGGCCGCTCGCACGCGCCTGAAAAACCCGGCAGCGACGCAACACCAGTCAACGGAGAGGCAACGCCCGATGCCAGCGCTAGAACTCGCACCGAGCACGAGACCGCGGCCGCGGTAAAAGCAAGAGCGGCATTGACGCCGCGCTCGACATCTGCCGTCCAGGCTCGCTATGACGAGCTGCGCCAGAAGGGCCGATCCAGCGTTCCGGCACCAGCGTGATGGCCCGGCCGGAGAGCAGTTGGCGCCGAACAGACCCAGCTTGAAACTGCTCGCGCCATACATCGTGGCTCTCTCGCCGCTTCGATTTTGTGGTCCATTGCTCCCTCGCGCTGAATACCCCGGCCTGGTTAAAGCTGCCTCGCACGGTTCCATGCAATGTTGCAATCGACTTCTCGCAACGGCAGGGGCAGCACTGCAACGCGGGCTCTGCAAGCAGACAAGTCATCGCCGTGTCCGCAGCGGAGGACTGAACTGACCTAAAAAATGCGGCCCTGTGTGCCAACACCGGGCCGCATTGGATCTGTGTCAAAGCCTTGGGGGAATTGACGTGACCGAACATACAGGGGCGGGCACAAGTTTCAAGGAAAAAACCGACGAAAATCGGCCCCTCCCCAATGGCAGCCATGCCGAGCCGGTGAATGGGAAAGCCGAATGGAAAGCCGAGCCCTTTGCAATGATACCGCTGTCGGCGACGACGAGCCCGCACCTATCGATGACCGCCCGCGTCCTCATCTACCTCGCCAACCAATCCAAGGATCCTTGGGGAGTGGAACGGCGCGTCCGGGCAAGTCTGAACGAGATCGCGGAAGGCACGCATAGCGCGCGGCACAACGTATCTCGTGCCATCAAGAAGCTCGAAAGCGAAGGGCGGCTCCGCAAGCTGCCAAGGCAGGACGAGCAGCACGGCCACGACAAGACGGAATACGTTCTCGTCGCGGTAAGGGCACGGGCAGGAGGCGCTAGTCTCAAATCTGAGACTAGGGAGGCTAGTCTCAACTCTGAGACTAACCTAGCCTCAAAATTGAGAGCACGACAGAATATAGAAGAAGAGAGACTCTTCTGTTTTCCTAAGAAGGAAAACAGCGGTGTCGATTCGATGGATCCGGTCAAAAAAGCCTTGTTCGACGCCGGTTTGGCGCTGCTCGTCGGGCACGGCGGCCTCCCTGACGACCGAGCACGAAAGATCCTCGGCCGGTGGCGTAAGTTGGTCGGCCACAAGGATGACCTCCTCCTCCTCGGCTGGATCCGCGACGCCTTGCATAATGCCGTCCCCGATCCGGTTGCCTACCTCGAGGCGGTCATTAAGGACCAGGCCAAGCGATCACAATTCGGCGCCGGCTATCGTCCCATGCCCTCGGCAGCCGGCGGATGAGCGAGCTGCTGAAGCGGCTTGGCATTGTTCCCGGACCGGGCTTCCAGTTCGGCCGCAACCACGCCACGGCCTGCCCAAAATGCCAGCACCTGCGCCGGAAGCACCGGCGCGCCAGGCCGCTCTCGATCAAACTCACCAGCGAGGGATTGTTGTTTCATTGCTGGCACTGCGGATGGAGAGGGTTTGAACGCCATGATCAGCGAACGCCACGCCAAGATTCTCGAGGCCCGCGGTTTCGACATCGAGCTGATGGAGCGCCTCGGTATCGAGTCAAGCTCCCGCCTTGGTCGTGACTGCATTGCAATACCGGTCATGCAGGGGGGCGTCAGGATCAACACCAAATACCGGACGATAGCCGGGGAGAAGCGCTTCTCCCAGGAGTCCGGCGCCCGGCAGATCTTCTGGAATGTCGACCGGATTAGCGATGAAACGCTCTTCGGCCAGCCGCTGATCACCACCGAGGGCGAGATGGATGCGATCGCGGCGATTCAGTCCGGCTTCGGCCGCGTAGTCAGCGTCCCCAATGGCGCGCCGGCAAACGAGCTGGGCGCCGACCGGCAGTTTGAACGTTACAGGTTTATAGACGAGGCGCCGAAAGCACTCGCCAACTGCAAAGAGATCATCTTGGCCACGGACTCTGACGGTCCGGGGATCGCGCTGCTGAACGACATGGCATTGCGTCTCGGCCGGGCACGCTGCAAGTGGACCAAATATCCGCTCGGCTGCAAGGACCTGGCGGACGTATTGAAGACGTTCGGACAACGTGGCGTTGTCGAGACCATCAACCGTGCGCTTTGGATGGAGATCGATGGGCTCTACCGCATGAGCGAGCTCCCGCCGCTGCCCGAGACACCGCCGCACGACAGCGGCTTTCCGGGGTTGGCTCCGCACTTCCGGCTTCGGCCAGGCGACTTGACGGTGGTCACCGGCATTCCGGGCCATGGCAAGACTACGGTCGTCAACGACATCGCCTGTCGTATGGTGGAGCGGCACAAATGGCGGGTGGCGTTCGCCTCGTTCGAGCAGATTCCGCAGCGCGACCACAAGCGATGGCTGCGGACCTGGTACACCGGCCGTTTCGTTGCCCAGCAGGGCCCGGAGGAATTGAGCCTGGCCGATCACTGGATCGAGCAGAATTTCTTATTCGTCGTACCGGGCGAGGATGACGACGTGACCTTGGAGTGGCTGGTCGAACGGCTGTCGAGCGCAGTTGTGCGCCACGGCGTTAAGCTATTGATCATCGATCCCTGGAACGAGATCGAGCACGACAGGCCGCCCCATTTGACGTCGACCGAATATACCGGGCTTGCGCTGAGGTCCCTGAAGCGGTTTGCCCGCAAGCATCAAATTCATCTGATCGTCGTGGCACACCCGAAAATGCTGCGGCGCGACCAGCAGGGCGAATATCCGTTCCCAAGCCTCTACGACATTGCCGACAGCGCGCATTGGTACAACCGACCCGAGGTTGGAATCGTGGTTTGGCGGGGTAAAGACGAGCGCACCATCGTGCGGATTGCTAAGGCGCGCTACCACGACGAGATCGGCGTGCCGGGTGAGGTGGTCGTGCGCTACATCAGAGAGCGATCGACCTTCGAGGCGGCGTGATGGGCGGGAGCAAAGCAACTTGTCGACCACCCGGCGCAGGCGAGGCACGCCGCGGGAGGCGCAGCCGACTATCTCTCGACGATGTCCCAGCCGGTTCTCCAGCCGAGACTATCGACCGCGTCGTGGGCGAGGTCGAGGGCCTACAGGTGAGACGCCGAGAACCGTGATTCTCGCGGGCATGGAGACACATTGGACGGGTCATCGGTCGGCGTCGTCGGCCCCATTATCGAGGGCTCGGTTCCGGCGTTTGCGCACCTCGAAGAGCTCGGCGCGCGGGCAGCATCGTTGTTGACGACGATCGCTATCCGCTATCGCCGCGCATTCAGATGCTCAAGGGCATTCTCGGCAAGATCCGACCGTAGCCCGCGCGCGAACCGCTACCGCCATTAAAGAATTACGAGCCGCCGCGCGTCGGCGCGAGACGGCGAGGTTCGCATTGAAATCGAAGCCGGGGCCCGGCCACGCCAGGCAGCTCCGCTGCGGCCGGCGTCCGCCTCATCGTGTGGTGCCGTGATTGCCGCCACCAGGTCGAGCCTGATCCCGCCGAACAGGCTCTGCGCTACGGCGCCGAGATGACGGTGCTCGATTGGCGGGACCGGCTAGTCTGCTCTAAATGCGGCAGCCGCGAAATCGACATGGTGGTTACCGGGACCGAGCGGCGCTAGGGACGCGGCCGAGCCGCAGGGCGCGTTGAACCCCGAAGCGAGCGCGCCCGCAGGACCAACTTCCGAGTTATGGCAGTTCAAAGATGTTGAGGCTTCTCTGGCCAATCGTAGTGGAGACCAAGCGGCGCGCCCTATACTCTACCTTTGATCCGAGAAACTCGTTGACCTCGGACATGCCAGACGAGCACGCATAGAAAATCAGACAAATCCGGCGCGGGTCTTTAAGGTAGGACTGGCCGATGTTTTCAAGCACAATGAGCATCGTACCTATTGGAAATGGATTGTAGAAGAACACTACACTTGGTCCCTCCGGCAGCGGAAATTCTGTAGCGTCGCCGCAGACGATTTGTGGCGAAAAACATCGTCGGACGGGCAAGCGCGCCGAAAGGAGATTTTGCCGCGCTATCTCGGCGAGGGTTGGCGACAGTTCTACTCCAACCACCCGCAAAAAGGGGAATGCCAGGGCGGACAAGAGAACCCGTGCTTTGCCGCAGCCAACATCCACGAAAGTTGACCCTTCGGCTTGCAAGGAGCCGAGCCACATTGCTCGGTTCAGGGTCCACCAAGGGGCCGGATCGTATGCGTGGGGACCTCGCTCGCCGGCAATCTCGGGGCCGGTATCGACCCCGTACACAAAATCTAAACCGATGTCCGGACCGCGCTTTGCCCTCCATCGGAGACGATCCGACACTCTCCTCATTCTGAGATGCGTCCTGGCTGCGGCGCGCGACCTGTGGCGCGTTCGTCGCTCGGTACCAGAAGCAACTTGACGATTTGTGAACGGCTATTCCCGCCGGCTACCGTCCGCACGCCCGGCGCTCCCAACGATCCTTCTGTTTTGCGTCGGCGATCATCTGCCATTGCATGTTCGAAACAGCGTCGGGACCGCCACATGCGAGCGGCACGACGTGATCTTTTTGATAGCCGAGACAGGCGCCGCTCGGGAGGCCTGTAGAGGGGCAAGGGTGCTGTCGCTGGAATTCCCGCGTTACCCTCTCGGGATCGATGCTCTTTCGCTGCCACCGGACCGGCGCAAGCGAGCGCGAGCGCAATCGCGACGATGAACAGCCCGGCGGGATTACGAACTCGGCGCACGCTCAGCGGATCAGCAACAGGACCGCAAGCAACGCCCATACGCTCGCCGTCGCCAACAGTAGCATTCGGCAGAGATACGCCCGCGTCGGCACGCGCGCGAGCTGGCCGGCGATGAATTCGAGATGGCCTTCGATCAGCGCGAAGTCAGTTCTCGCCTGATCGATTTGCCGCAATGTAAGCGCGCGGTCAGACGGGGGAGTCATTGATCGGAGCGGGGCGGTCGGATGCGAAGCTGTTCGATCAGATCGCCGACCGTCTTGATGCGGTCGCGCTCGGCCTCGATACCAGCGAGCGAAAGCTCGGTGAGCACTAGGTCAAGATCATCGCTGTCGAGCGGCGATCCGCTCGTCAGGTTGGCAACCGGGCGATCAAGGACGCCAGCCGCGACGTTCATCGCTAGGTCTTTGGCGTGGCGCAATGTGAGCGTGTGTTCGTCTGGCATGCGCACGGTATAGCGGCGAGCCCTTGCTCAAAGCTTTACGTCCTTGCTCAGGTCGAGCTTTTGGCGATGGATGAACAGCGGTTCATAGATGACCCGAACGTCGTCGATCGGTTGGTTGCGTCGATCGCGACGGTCATTCGTGCGATCACCGGCAAATCCGGCGCGGCCTTCAGTGAAACCGACGGAGCGCTGCTCGCCCGCAAACGGGAAATGGCGTCGCTGCGAGCAAAGGCGGCGGCCATCCAGGCCGCGGGTGACAAGGACGATCACCCTGAAATCTGGGATCGCGTGTGGCAAGTTGAGGAAGAGATCGCCATTACCGCTCCGGCGAGCCTCGCAGGCGCCGCGGTCAAGCTTCGGCTGTTTGCGGATCCCCACATTGGAATCGAAGGTGTGACGGACGATGACCCGGGCTCGGTCCGTACTCGCAAAGGCCTTTTCGCCTCAGCCCGGACCCCAAGTCGATCCAGGCGTCGTTAGTTTCTTACTCTATCAAAATCAGGGGACTCCCGCATCTTTCAGGCTCAACACCGCGCGATCGACGATTTGAAACGCGCCCGCGCACAGCGACAGCAAGTCGCACAGATCGCCGCCTCAAGGCCGTGATAAGCAAAAGTTATCGAGGGTCAGAACATGCGCTACCTGACTCCAAGAACTGCATGGTCGCGGCTTGCGCCAACGTGGGTTGCCACAAGTATTGACAGCCGTCGTTAATTGTGTTATGCTGGTAGGCGAATTATCGGAAGGTATGTTCAGTCCGAGCGGCTTGGCCGAAAACTCCGAACCACGTCGACCTCGGGTTTGGCCGAGGGGGCAAAGGCGCCATCGTAGATGGTGCTGGACGACGGCGCCGCGGTCAATCCCGTGGCGGAGACCCCCGCAGAACGTTAGCGAATTCTTTTAGGCTATATAGCGCGCGTGCGCGCGCGGGAGACGCGTCTGTGAACCTTGCCGACAAGCTCACGGTCGAGCAGTGGCCGATCGATCGGTTGATTGAATATGTCAGAAACCCGCGCAAGAACGACGCCAAGGTCGATCAGATGGCCGCTGCCATCCGCGAATTTGGGTTCCGGATTCCCATCGTGGCCAAGTCAGACGGCTCGGTTGTTGACGGTCATCTCAGGCTCAAGGCTGCTCGCAAGCTCGGGCTGACCGAGGTTCCTGTGGCCCTGGCCGACGAACTGACTGATGCACAGATAAAAGCCTTTAGGCTAATCGCAAATCGCTCCGCTACGTGGGCGGAATGGGATACAGAACTTTTGCGGCTTGAGCTCGGTGAGCTGGCCGTGCTCGGCTTCGACCTCACGCTCACCGGCTTCGGCGAGATCGAGCTCGGCTCGCTGCTCGCCGACAAGACCGAGGGTCTGACGGATCCCGACGATGCTCCTGCACTACCGGATCATCCGGTGTCGGAGATGGGCGATCTATGGATCCTCGGGCGGCACCGGCTGCTCTGCGGCGACAGCACGGTCGCGACGGACGCCGAGCGCGTGCTCGACGGCGTCGAGCCGCACCTGATGGTGACTGACCCGCCCTATGGCGTCGAGTATGACCCGAACTGGCGCAACGAGGCCGCGCGCACCAGCATTGGCATGGGGAATAGAGCGATCGGTGCCGGTGCCGTTGGCAAAGTGCTCAACGACGTGCGGGCGGACTGGCGCGAGGCTTGGGTGCTATTCCCCGGTGACGTCGCCTATGTTTGGCATGGTGGGCTGCACGCGCACACGGTCGCCGAAAGCCTCGAAGCGTCAGGATTTAAGCTGCGCTCGCAGATCATTTGGGACAAAACGCGGCTGGTGATCGGGCGCGGCGATTATCATTGGCAGCACGAACCGTGCTGGTATGCGGTGCGCAAGACAGGCCACTATTCCGGTGACCGCAAGCAGACAACGATCTGGCCGATCGCGCACCTAAAGTCGGAGACCGGCCACGGCACGCAAAAGCCGGTCGAGTGCATGCAGCGGCCGATCGAGAACAACTCCTCGCCCGGCCAGGCCGTCTATGAGCCTTTCTCTGGGAGTGGAACGACGATCATCGCGGCTGAGCGGTCTGGACGCTCGTGCCACGCGATCGAGCTTTCACCGAAATATGTGGATGTCGCGCTGAAGCGTTGGCAGGACTTCACCGGAGCCAGGGCAACGCTCGACGGCGACGGTCGATGCTTCGATGAGATCGCCGCCACGCGTGCTGAGAAAGCAGCAACAGAGGAATTTGCGGCCGCGGACGATTATTCACTCGTCACGCAGGAACGGGAATTCGAGCCCGTCGCCCATTGCGCAAAGGCGAGGTGATATTGCGAGGTGATGATTGGCTTCTCGGGCATCACGCCCTGGCGGCTGCAGCATCGGGCTCGGCCGACTTGCTGGGCTTGTGTACCGCCAACCGTGCGCGCTGCGTGGGCTCGGGGCATGCGTGCAGTCCAGTGTAATTTTAGAGAGTGACACAATGGCCGCAACCGGCCGTCCACGATTCGAACCCACAGAAAAGCAGCGCGGCCAAGTCGAAGCCATGGCGCGCTATGGCATCCCGGTGACGGAAATCGCCCGGACCATCGGAGTCTCCAAGCCGACGTTGCTGAAATACTTCCGGGACGAGCTCGATACCGGAGCCACCAAAGCGAACGCCCAAGTGGGCGAATTCATTTTCTCCACCATCCTCGGCGTTCCAATACCCGGTAGGCCGCCGGTTACTGACGAGCGGGCCCGCGCAACGCTCGCAATCTTCTGGGCGAAGACCCGGATGCATTGGAAAGAGACGAATGTTCACGAACACAGCGGCAAGCATGGCGATCCGATAGAGGTGTCCACTGTCCGAGAACGTATCACTCGCCGGCTCGCTCGCCTTGCTGCCGAAAGCACAACAAGCCAAGCTACTGAAGAGCCTCAGTGATCAGGAATTAGAAGCGGTCGAATACGATTGGCGAACCTGGGGTCGAGAGAATCAACTGCCTCCGCTGGGCGACTGGCGGGTCTGGCTGCTCCTCGCCGGCCGCGGCTTCGGCAAAACGCGGACGGGTGCAGAGTGGGTTCGCGAGCAAGTCGCTCATTATAAGCGACGGCGTATCGCCTTAGTGGCGCCGACTGCCGCTGACGCGCGGGACGTCATGGTCGAAGGCGAGAGCGGCATCCTGGCAATTTCGCCCGAGTGGGATCGGCCTCATTACGAGCCATCCAAGCGACGGCTAACCTGGCCCAACGGGGCAATAGCCACAACTTACAGCGCTGACGAGCCCGAGCGGCTTCGCGGCCCCCAGCATGACTCGGCGCTGGGCCGACGAAATCTGCGCCTGGCGCTACCCGGAAGCCTGGGACATGCTGATGTTCGGGCTGCGGCTCGGCGCCGACCCGCGCGTCGTCGTCACCACCACGCCAAAACCAATTCGGATTCTGATCGACCAGGAGATATCTGATCGGCAGATCGGCAAGCGACCACAATAACCCGCGGCACGACCTATGACAACCGCGCCAATCTTGCGCCGGCGTTCCTGGCGCAGATCGTGCGGAAATACGAAGGCACCAGGCTAGGACGGCAAGAACTCAACGCCGAGGTGCTCGATGATGTCCCGGGCGCCCTGTGGAGGCGGAGAGGGCATAGAGGAAGCCCGCTGGCCGGCGCACCGCAATTTGCCGGATCTGGTGCGGATCGTGGTGGCGATCGATCCCGCGACGACCTCGGGTGAAGAGGCTGACGAGACCGGCATCATCGTGGCCGGCAAAGACGCCAACGGGCACGGTTATGTACTTGCCGACAGCTCTGGGCGCTACCCACCTACGGAGTGGGCGCGGATTGCGATAGCACTCTATCGCCGGCACAAGGCCGATCGGATCGTCGCCGAAGTGAACAATGGCGGCGACATGGTCGAGGCGACCATCCGCATGGTCGACCCGAACGTCAGCTATGCTGCGGTGCACGCGACGCGCGGAAAGATCGTCCGGGCCGAACCTATCGCGGCCCTCTATGAGCAAGGCCGCGGCCATCACGTCGGCGCATTCGAGGCCCTGGAAAGCCAAATGTGCGCCTTCACAACCGATTTCGACCGGGCCAGCGCAGGATATTCGCCAGACCGCGTCGATGCCCTGGTCTGGGCTTTCACCGAGCTGCTGGTTCAGCCGATGGAAAGCTACGGGATTTTCGAATTGCAGCGGCGCCAAGTCGAAGAGCTCGAAAAAAAGCGCGGCGCAGCGCGCTCGGTTCCGCCGCCGGTCTATGCAAAGGGCAGCGTCGAATACGAATTGCAGCGGCAGCAGCTGAAGGAAGGGCAGAGCTAAATGCCACCTTCCGGCGGAACGCGAACCTCACTGTCGAGGCAAGGCCGGCATCGTGCAGGACAGGTTAGCCGCCTGCGGCTTCGAGACCCGCTCGCAAATCATTTGGGCCAAAAACAACTTCGCGATCGGCCGCGGCCATTACCACTGCAAGCACGAGCCGTGCTGGTACGTAGTGTGCAAGGGTAGCACCGCGTCTTGGGTCGGCGACCATTCTCAGACGACGTTGGGCAGATCGACAAAAATTTGAAATCGGAAACCGGCCACGGCACGCAAAAGCCGGTCGAGTGCATGCGCCGGCCGATCGAGAATAATGCGTCGCCCGGGCAGGCCGTCTACGAACCGTTCAGCGGCTCGGGCACGACGATAATCGCGGCTGAGATGATCGGCCGCGTGTGCCACGCGATTGAGGTCGCGCCGGCTTATGTCGATGTTGCGATGAAGCGCTGGCAGGAATTTACTGGCCCAGCAAGCGGTGCTCGACGGCGACGGTCGAAGCTTCGACAACGTCGCCGCGCAGCGGGCACGCTAGCCCTTTACCGTCGCCGGCCAAGTGGCGTGCACGGCCCGCAGATTTTGGCGGTAACGCGCGACCATCTTGGAATAGTTGTTGCTGCCGGTGACTTCGTTTTGCGCACCCCATTCCAATCGCCGCGCGGATAAGTGCACCCGATGCACAGTGCAATAATTGTGGCTTATCTTAACGAACGAATTTTCCAATGGCTCGACCGGTTTGGACCCCTACTGACGCGCAGCGGCGGCAAGCCGAGACGATGGCCGCCTACGGCATTCCCGAAGCGGACATTGCGCGCGTGCTCGGCGTCTCGAAGCCAACCTTGCGCAAGCATTGCGGTACCGAGCTCGACACGGGTGCCACCAGGGCCAACTCAAAGGTCGCTGACTTTCTGTTCTACGGAATTTGCGGCGGCACCGGCAAACCGGCATTCAAAGACGAGCGCGCCTGCGTCACGGCCGCGATCTTCTGGGAAAGACGCGCGGCGGCTGGAGCGAAACCGACTGGAGACGTGGCACGGCATCGGCCTAAACCGGCGCGCCAGTCCTCGACCCTACCGATGAGCGGGGTGTGGAAAGGGAGCTAGGGTCGAACCAGTGAGGCACCGCCAGACGAAAGGGGCGGCAACAGATATGTTCGGCCTACAGCCATCGCGCCACACCTCGCCTCTACCGAGTTGAGCCGTTCGCCGACGACGCAGCAGTTGGCGCTCTTGGCACATCCCAAACTGCTGCGTACGACCCGCAGCCGTTTACGGCTCCAAAGCCGCCGAGGCGCCGGCCAGGCATCAGGCCCCTTTGCTTCGTTTCTTAATCCTGCTGACAAGCCAGTCTGCCGAGGGCGGTTGATTTCTCTTGCGATCGCCGGTTAAGGGGAGAAGTAAGGCTGGCTGACGGCGATCGGATGCGTTGCTTGGTTCGCCTCCGTTTTGGCGTTTTTTGCTCCGGCGCGGATGGTTCCTGCGCGAGGCTGCGCTTCAGGGCGGCCATCAAATCGATGACCGGCGGTGGCGTTGACACCGCCCGCGGCTTAATGGTCAGCCCTTTCGTCTTCGCCTCGATCAGCTGCTGCAACGCCTCCTGATAACGGTCCCGGTAGGTACTCGGGTCGAAATGGCCGTTCCGCTGCCTGATGATCGCACCCGCGATTGCCACCATCTCGGCATCGAGGTCGCCCTCGGCGCTGCCGAATTGTGGTGCCCGAACATCGCTTGCGGCGCGCAATGTGAACAGCGCCATCCCGATACCGCTCGGCTCTACCATGACCATCCGCTCGCGCCGGCTGAGGGTGAGTCGTCCGATCCCGACGACACCAGCCTCGGCCATTGCCGCGCCGATCACCCGGAGCGCCTCGACCGCAATCGGACCATCGGGATAGACGTAGTACGGGCTGTCGAAATAGACCGGATCGATGTCGCTGCCCGGCACAAACTTCTCCAGGTCGACGATCTTTGTGCTTTCGACATCGAGCGCCTTCAGCTCCTCGGCGGTGAAGGTGAGGAATTGGCCGCGGCTGTATTCGTATCCTTTGAGGACCTCGCGCTTGTCGATCTCCTCGCCGGTTCCGGGATCGTGCGGCCGGAGCGTGATCCGGGTCGCGGCCGGGGTCTGATCTCCATCAGGGCTGCTATTGTCGGCGAGGAGCGGCCGTATCGATGGCGCAGAACCCTGCTGCCCTCCACCCCGATCCGGCAAGTCGTCCTCGTCCATATCGACCGGCGCTGGTTGCCACACCTGGTGCAAGCGAATGGGTTTCGTGCGTGTCGTCGCCGGCGACAAATAAATCGGGCAGGACACCAGAGAAAGGCGCAGGAAACCTCGCCAACTCGCCCGCGGCATTTCAAATCTCCTTGACGATACGGTAAGTCAACGGCCGGTGCCGAAGTATGGATCCTGCGTCGGCGCGAGCTTCGTGATTGCTCATTGGGGGGCCTCCGAAGCGGCGTGCACGGCCAGCAAATCCCGGCGGTAGCGCGCGACCATTTTTGAATAGCTGTTGCTACCAGTGACCTTGTAATCGCGCACCGCATCCCAATCGCCGGCTCTGGCGAGGGCGAACAGCCGGTCGAAATGCTTCTGGTAATGGGGGTTCGCGGCTGAGGTCACGACCGGCGCCTTCTGGGGAAGCCGCCCGGCGGCGATCGCCTCGGGGTCGATGGCATATCTCGACCGCGACGACTTTTGCGGCGCCGTCGCTGTGGCACGCCGGGGCTGCTTGGCGGGCGTCACATCGCGCTCCGCTTCGTAAGCCCGGATGTCGGCTTCCCGGAACATGTCGGAGCCGCCCCCGGGATATTCGGCGCGCCAATGATCCGGATCGAGGCGGCTTACAATGGTTGCCTCCCGCCACGATTTGCGCTTGCGCACCATCACGCGGGTGCCGTGTGGCCATTCGTTTTTCGGCGCAGGCTCGCTCAATGCTGGGGCGGGCTCGGTGGCCGCCGGCGCGAGCTGTGACGCGGCCTCAACCTCTGGCGCGCGCTGCGGAGCGGCGTCAGTCGTCGCGGGCTCGGTGGCGGCTGGCGCGTGTTGTGACGCGTCCTCAGTCGGCGACGTAGCTACGGGCTGGTTCGCTGGAGGCTGGGCAATCTCGGTTTCGACTTCATCAGTGGTCGGCGCGGTCTTGGCGGATTTCCAGACGATCTCAAACCGTCCATCGTCGCTGGGCCTAATGCCGTAGTTGACCGCCGGTGCGGTGCCCTTTCGGATCATTGCCTCGGCGGCACGCTTAGCGTTCTTGCGCAATGTGAAACTAGAAGCAGTGGTGTCCATCGTTTTCTCCTATTGAAGACGACGACACACACGCTCCTTTCGGCCGCACAGTCCACCGGATTGCGTGGTTTAAGCCTGTGTCATTGCGTAGTTAATATTGGCGCACTGTCGTCAAGGCGCGCCCGAGATCAACTGGAACCTTTGTCCAAGCCGGGTTGCGACCCACGATCAACACGACGACCACTGCAGTGAACCGACTTGGAGCTGGCCGGATAGCCTCCATTCGGTGGAAGTCATCCCGAAGGCGCCGGCAGACCCTGCGGTCCCGCGGCCTAGCCATTCGTTGACCACGATGCGATGTTAACTCGGCTTGGCTTTTGTCTCCCTGCCAAGTCTGCAAACTGCGGCGTCGGATCACTACGGCCGCTCGCTGCCGTCCATTGGAGGGCGGTCATGTCCGAGACGCCAAACGCACGCTGCCGCAGGCCAGATATTTCCTGGTACTTGGGTGTCAATGTGCCCGGAGAGCCGCGCGTGCGTGAGGGCTCCGGGTGACAACGTCTATCCGGTGGGTACGGACGCCGTTAGCACGGACCGGCAAAGACGCCGCGCAGCCAGTTGCAGGCTTCGTTCATCGCGGAGCCGGCTTTGTCGACGACGCCGACCCAGAACATGAAGCCGTGATTGACGCCGTCATAGCGAGTAAGAGCCGTGGGGACCCCATTTGCGCCCAGCTTCTCGGCGTAGAATTCGCCGTCATCGCGCAGCGGGTCGTATTCGGCACGACGAGGAGAGCGGGCGGCAAACCGGCGAATGTATCTGTGGCGCGCCGTCGACGATGAGGGCGAGATCCTCGACATGCTGGTTCAGCGCCGCCGCGACACGTGCGCCGCGCTCAGGCTGATGCGTAAGCTGCTCAAGAAGCAGGGCTTCGCGCCAAAACTGCTGGTTACCGACAAGCTACGATCCTATTCCTCGGCATTTCGGCATCTTCGGTTGACCTGCCCGCATGAACAGGGGCTGAGGAAGAATAATCGAGCCGAGAATTCGCATCAGGTGGTGAGACGACGAGAGCGCAAGATGCAACGGTTCAAATCAGCCCGATCCGCCCAGCGCTTTCTCAGCCTCCATGCCGCCGTCTACAATAATTTCAATGTTCAACGCCACCTCGTCTCACGAACCACGCTACGAAACCTCCGAAACGAAGCCAACGCGTAGTGGCAGGATGCAGTCGCAGCGGCATGACACCTGACCAACCCCGGCCCCCCGTTCGCGCGTCATCGGTTACCGTGACAAAGCGTGCGCCGGGAGACCGGCAAGGAGTAGAGAGTGCAAGTCTCTTCCAGTGAAGGTCTAGCGAACCACACTGTCCCCGAGTTCATGCGTCGGCCTCCGCGAGGGTGTCGGCGAAGCGTTGACAGGGGTGCGCATAGGCTGGGTATTGAGCCGCGAAAACACCACCCCCTCGACGCCGACACTGTGCTTTGAGTGGAAGGCAACATGGCCAGACGCGCCAGCGCGAGCGCTTGGCCGGCCCGGCGGCGGCGATCGCTCCAGGCACGCCATGGTCGGATATGACGAAGAACACACATAGCTATTTCGCCAACGAGAGGGTGGATAATGTCCTGGTCAGCAATGACCGGTGGCTCGGCGACGCCGCCAAGCTTTACGCCAACGGACACGACCTCAAGGATCCGCTCCTGTCGCCGGTCTATGGCGATTTCCGCGGGTTCCCGCCGACCATCCTGACCACCGGCACTCGCGACCTCTTCCTCAGCAATACCGTGCGGGTTCATCCCAAGCTGCGCGAGGTCGGCGTCGAGGCCATGCTCAACGTCTTTGAAGGCCAGTCCCAAGCTCAATATTTGGCCAGCCCTTACGCCCCCGAAACCCCGAAACCAAGGAAGCTCTCGGAGAGATCGCGCAGTTTCTTGACGCGCATCTCGCCAAATGAGTTAACCTCCACGGGTTGAAGTGCACTAAGGCTTGTAGGCTTGCGTCTCCATGACTTTACGACGGCGAGCCGTGGTGGCGCCATCCTCATCCAGGAAATTCGCGTTCAGGCCGCTCCAGCGGATGACGCCTTTCCACCTTCTGAGCCATTCAGGTCGAGAGTGGAAAATTCTGGCCCATCCCGGCTATTGGTATCGTTGAGGCGGGGGCCAGTGCGCGAGAGTGGCATCCGCGGACGAGCGGCTAATTTTTAATCTGTGCCAAAAAACATGGCGGCCCTTTCTTGAGCAGGCCGCCAGGAGAGAGGAATATGGAAGACGTCCTCGCCAAATCCGAGCAGGATTTATGCCAAGCCATATATCATCTGGAGGCAACATCTCGCGGCGACGCTAATTCCGCCCACAAAATCGGGGAAAGGTCGGTTGACAGGGGCAGCGCAGCGACTTGCGCCATGTCCGGTTAAGCCGCACCGGCTCTTGCCGGTACGATCGGCGTGTTGCGTTGGCGTGAGAGTAAGCGGCAGTGCCCCTGCTTCGAGATAGAGCAGGGCTCGAAAGCCATCACACTTTGAACTCGAAGACAGGTGATGGGCGCGAAACCGATCTTATCAAAAATGGCGGCGCACGTTTTGTGAAAGTCCCTTGCGGCTAAACCTTCGAGCCATGCGCAGTCGCCCGGATAGCGGTCTAGAACAATGCCGGATAAAGTCAGAGCGGGAGCTGGTTCGACGTGCGTGCGCGCTGAGCTCTCGTGCAACGCCGGTGTTCGGCGGCGATAATGGGAGGAGATACATGCGCAGGCGTTTTTGACGTCATTGCTCGTCGGTGCTGCGATACTAATCGGCACCGCGGCGCACGCCCAGCAACCCACGCCGCCCAATCTCGACGCCATTCCAGAGAAGATGCCCTTCAGCAACCCCTACGGAGCGCCGATCGGAGCGCAACGTGCCGAGTTGCTGATTCAGACAGCAACTGAGGAGGCCACCAAGAAGGGCTGGTCGATGAACATCGCCGTCGTCGACTCGGGCGCCAATCTTGTCGCCTTCCTCCGGATGGATGGTGCGCAGCTCGGCTCGATCCCCATCGCCGAGCACAAGGCGCGCGCCGCGGCCAAATACCGCCGTCCGACCAAGGCTTTTGAGGATGCCGTGCAAAAGTACGACTTCAAATACATTTTGAGCCTCGATGACGTGGTCGCGTCGCGGGGCGGTATCCCTCTCATCGAAGACGGTAAGATCATCGGCGCGATCGGCTGTTCCGGGGGCACCGGGTCGCAGGATGAGGCGATCTGCACGGCCGGCGCGGCCCTCGTCAACAAGTAACCGCGTCGAGCGCAGCACCTACGCTCGGCCGAAGCTCGATTGAGCCTGTCCCTCTTCTGCGAGTAGTCGGGGTTCTTGATTTTGAACCACTTGGTGCGCGGCTCGTACGGATCGGCGAGGCGCTTCGCCACGATGCCCTCGAGGTCGTGCGCGCGCATAAGATTGAACAGCGCCCGGCCCCTACCGCGCCGACCGCCGATCATTTGTCCACCAACGCCGCTGCACCCGCGGCGCCTCAGCTTCAGTCTCGAATCTCCACCAGCTTGACGGACGTGACCAGCGATTCTCTCATGGCCGACCCCAAAGGCACTTAGGAGGCCTTGGTTCGGCGCCGAAAGGTAGTCGGAGAGCGGCGGGTTGCCTAGTCTCGGAGGCCGCGATCACCTACCCCTCGAGAACGGCGCTGTTTCACCTTTACAATAGCGCCGTGCCGAAAGATCAGAAAGACCATATCCCACTGCTTCTCGACCTTATCCCGCTCGTCTGCGCCGCACTGGCGATCGTGGGATTAGTCTTTGGCACCGGCGTTGTGCTGCTCGGGCATCAAGCCGACATACCCCTTAAACCACGCATCCCAGCGACGAACGTCTCGAGTATTTTCATCGTGCGGCCGCAGAGCGACGTTCTGCTGCCGGAATTGTCTGTGGGCTCCATTGCGGCCAAAGCTGCGGTAAACCCAACCCTTGGCGGCACCCCGGCGCACCTACGTGAGGTGTTCGCGTTGAATGCTGATGCAGACAGTCCTCAGTTCACCGCGCCAACAGTCTCTGCGAAGAGATGGCCGGTAGTACCACCGCGAAAGGCGAAATCGAATTAGGAAGGCGCCTCGGCGGTCGAACTTGGGCCCCTCGCGATCGACCCGCTTCGCTCTCGGCTGGAGGGCTCCGGTGGTTTTCGGCTATAGAACCAAGAATGGACCGTGAACAAAGATCGGGTGCGCCTCGACTGATGAGATCGGCTCGTCGAAACGCGAGCTCGATAGTCTCTCTACTGGACGCCTACATTGCCAGAAATCGCGCGTACGACGCCGAGGCAATCGAGCTCAGGCGCTGCCCCGAAGGGTATCGCTATTCGCGCTTTTGCGAGCTGTACCGCGGTTGGGCGTCGCGGCGCATCCGCAGCGCGGAGCGAATGACCGGTACGCATCGCGACACGATCTGTCGTCTACTGGTCGAGGTAGGCGAGGGTTGCGCGAAGCTAATGGACGAACAGATGCGCGAACTTTCCTGTCGGCGCATACGAGGCTGCGTGGACGAAACTGCGGGAAGCGGCAGCCAATGCCGCGCAGACGTGCGGGGAAATGGGGCTGTATATGTCCGCACAGCCTCTGAGGACGTTAGCTCTCATCTTGCGCTCAGATTCTCGCGGCTGGCCAAGAGAGCAACAGGCCTATTTCTCGTGACGCCGTAACCCGCATCAGAGACGAATTATCAATCGTGACGTTGTTGGAATTGGACCCCAAAGAGCGGGCTTATTTTGAGCCGACTGATCCACTCTTCGGCGCCTGTCAACGCCGGAGAGAAAATGCATCAACGGGCCGGAGTAAAACTGCATCACGGATGGATGCCAAATGCCCCCACGGGAGGGCTTTTGCTGCGCGACAAACAGGATGAGAAGCGTATTGCCTCACCGGCGAATGTTCCCGAGACGTCGAGGGTTGCCTAACCAAGCGTGCTCCGTTGCCTCAATTGATCCTCCGGCCGAGCCCCAGCTCCCTTTCTGATTTCTAAATCAATGCTTACTGATGTTGGCCCTGTGGAGTTGTGGGCGACGCCATAGCGTCGTCCAAGCGCAGCGGCAAATCCACAGGGCTTTTGCTGGCAGCTACGGCGCCACTTACGCACTTCGTCACACGCGTCATCCTGATCCGCCATTGGCCTTGCCGAGGAAAATCGGCGCTACCAGGCTTTTTATTTTGGTATCAAGCCTGAGTTTGGGTGTCGCTCAGCTCAGCTGCCTGTGGCTGGCGCTGGCGTCGCTTGCTCTGTTTGAGCCGATAGCTGTCGCCGTTCATTTCGAGGATGTGGACGTGGTGGGTCAGTCGGTCGAGCAGCGCACCGGTCAGCCGCTCGGAGCCGACGACTTCATGATGCCTCCTTCTTCGAGAGAGTTGTGTGTCTTACTTGTGTTCTCAACTCAACGATCTGCGAGTTGGAAAGGTTGATCTGCCAAGGCATTCCTTTGGTGATCTGGTGGCCGGATAATCGTCCTTTCTGAAGCCATTTGAAGACGGTCTGCGTAGAAATCGAAAGCGCCTCAGCGGCGCCTTGAACGGAGTATGTCCCATCCGGCCATTGTCGGGGATTGTGTTCTGTTCGATTGATCTTCACCGTTGGGATATTCCAACGTTTGCGTAGCAAATGGACCTCACCGCCGCTGAACGGCCGACCGTGAGCTGACAGTAGGCCGTCCGCATTGAGGGCCCTTGCGATTTCGCGATCCATCTTTCGCGCGCCGACGAGATCGCGAACCCGTGCTTCAAGAGTTGCGACGTCGGCGTAATTGCGGTAGCTGCTCACATTGCGCCGGACCTTGTGCTCGCTGACCGCACCGGTCTGCCAGATGATTCTGATCGAGACTTGGCCGCTCTCGGGCCGCTGATCGAGGACGATCTCTTTCACGACGAGCCGAAGGATCTGCTTGCGCTCGACCACGCTCAACACTTGAACTCTATCAACGCGCGCGCGCGCGCGTTGATAGAGTGGCGCGGTTTTCCTCGGTTTTTCCGGGGTCGTGCGTTAAGCTGAGAGTTCAAGTGTTTCGACAAAGCATGAGGTTCCATCGGTGAACTCGGCCGAAAAGATCGTTATGCGCCAGATAGATGCGCTGATCCCCTACGCCAGCAACGCGCGGACCCATTCTCCGGATCAAATCGCCCAAATCGCGGCCAGGCGACGAGTTCCGCGCAGCCCTTTCGGACTTGAACTCTATCAACGCGCGCGCGCGTTGGCGAAAGCCGCGGTTTTCCTCAATTCTCTCGGTTCCGCGCATCAGGCGACGAGTTCAAGTGTTCAGCCCGCGCGCGACATAACCATAAGGTGCATCGGTGAACGTAGCCGACAAGATCGTGATGCGTCCCATCGATACGCTGATCCCCTACGCGAGCAACGCAAGGACCCATTCTCCCGATCAAATCGCCCAAATCGCGGCCAGCATCAGAAATTCGGATTCACGAACGTTTTGGGAGAACAGGGAAATGGCTCCTCGGCAAGCATCGCCTCCTCTGCGGCGACAGCACGGTCGCGACGGACGTCGAGCGCGTGGCTACGCGTGCAGACGGAGTCAGAAACGAAATCGTTGAGCGAGGAGGGAGGCGCCGACTAAGTCGGTGCTTCCGCGGTTCAGGCGAGGAAGATGGAGGGCCGACAGGGAGCTTGATCGTGCGCCCGCGCGATCCATGGGCAAGAGAAGAGTGCTGTGCACGCGTAACGGTTATTCCCCAAGCCCCTTGGAGAGATCCGCGGGTGCTCACGCCTTCGTGCGATCCTGGCCGTCGGGCTCGCGGGCTCCGATTGTGGCAGAGGCAGATTTTCGATGCCACGGCCCGGCGCCCAGCTTTCGACGAGTTCGCGGCTCCCCGGCTTGATCGTGATCTCGATCTCGGCCTAGCGTGACGCTGCCCAGTAAGAGCGCGCTGACCGTTTTATCGATTGGCCGCCCACCGACTTCCCTGTTTCGCTACCACGCTCGAATGACAGGATTTGCCCCAGTTCGGCCATTGGTCGACGCCCGCCTGGTTGTTTCGTTGTTTCAGAGGGCGGAAACCGGATCTTCAGCCTCGCCGCCTTTGGATCGGCTGCTAAACCTTTGTATCGAAAGTCATGTCCAACACAGCCTAGAGCATTCGTCGCGCCGTTAAATAAGCTTTGGCTTTGCGCCAAGGCTCTCGACAATTAGCGGTGCACCTAAGATAATTGAGTAGGCCAATTCGGATCGTGGGAGCCTTGCAGCTTGTGCTGAAAGTCGAGGAATATTCAGCGATAGAGGCGCTGCGGGATGGATACCGCGTCGAAATCCGTGCTCTCCGACCCGACGACGGGGCCGATCTGATCGCTGCTCTCGGTCGCACAAGCGACCGGTCTCTTTATCGCCGTTTCTTTGGTCTAAAACGCAGCTTCACAGATCAAGAAGCCGCGTTCTTCGTGAACGTCGATTTCGTCAATCATGTGGCCTTAGTTGCAGTGATCGATGAGGAGGGGCGGTCGGTGATCGCGGGCGGCGGACGTTACATTGTCGTCCAGCCCGGGCAAGCCGAGGTCGCCTTTGTCGTGGTCGACGAATATCAGGGGCGTGGCATCGGTAGGGCACTGATGCGTCATCTCACGAGTATTGCCTGTGCAGCCAGGCTCCAGACCTTCATCGCAGAGGTACTGCCCGAGAACACTGCCATGCTACAACTGTTCAAGACTAGTGGTCTCCAGTTGAGCACGAGGCGCGAGGACCAAGTCGTCCATCTAACAATTTGGCTGTCCTGATCGACGTGTCTCGTGCAGGAAGGGCATGTGCACACGTTCTGCTCCAGGCTCGCCATACCCACACGATTGAGGAGCCTCGAGGCCGTTGGCCGCTTCGGACGCGCGTCCGTCCCTCTTTACGTGAGCCTGAAGCGGCAGCTAACCCCCCCGAACTCTGTATCAAGCATCTCGCACAATTTTCGGCGCGCGCTAATGGCCGCCGCTCAGCCGCTGAATAGACAACATCTTCAGGTCGCCCGCATATCCAACGGGATGAGACGGACAGTCTTCGTCTAATCGCGCTATGAGCCGTCGCCGGTTAGCGTAATTTCGACCCGACGGTTCTTCGCCCGTCCTTCGGCTGTGTCGTTCGATGCCGCCGGGTGGCTTTCCCCGAGCGCATGGACCGAGACGAGATCCGGCTTCACGCCATGCGAGGTGAGGTAGTTCGCGACGCCAACGGCTCGTTTGGCGGACAAATCGAGGTTGTTCGAAATCCCGGCCGCCTGAAGCTCCGGCCCGACCTGCACATTGTCCGTGTATCCTTCCACAACAATCGACGTATTCCGTAATTTGGAGAACGTCGGCAACATTTTGTTGAGCAAAGGTGAGTCCGATGGGATCTGCCACCCGCCGGATGTGAACATCGCATCGGCGCTAGACGAGAGCGTGACCGAGGCAACCTGGAGCGTGACTATCACGGGAGCTCCTGCGAGGGCACTCTTGAGCTGCTCGTCGTCTTGGCTGAGCTGGTTGCCTTCCGCCGCCATTGATGCGGACGTGGTCAGGCTCAGCGCGAGAGTCGCTGCGGCGATCGGGAATCTACGGATCATGTTGTTTCCCCCTGAATTTCGATGCTGCCCCGATGGCGCCGGGCGGCATCATTTAGACTGAACTCGCCGGTTGCTGTATATAAGCCAGCATTGCTCGAAATCCAACATTCTCACCTCCTCCGCACGATCCGATAGTCCCAAAATGATCCGATAGTCCCAAAATGGAGGAAAGCGGGCGTCTGCTCTATCCGGGGCTTGCTTTCTAATCCGCGAACTCCCCGACGCTGTCGATAAATACACGCCGCAAGGCCGACTCCCGACCGAACCGGACTCCCCGCGTTCCTGAGGCGGCGGCTATCGAACCCGCGCTGTGGAGATCAAGGCGAAATTTCCACCGCGGAAATGGGTGTCGCTAAGGAGACGGGCGGCGGCGGCCGGCAATAAATCCCCAAATGAGTAAGACAATTACCGCCCCGACCACTGCTCCAATGAGGCCAGCGCCTTCGTCCGCGTGATACCAGCCTATCGCTTGGCCTAGATAAGTGGCTACAAAAGCGCCGACTATCCCGAGAATTGTGGTGAGGATGAATCCGGACGGTTCGTTCTCGCCGGGCGTGACGAACTTCGCGATCACACCTGCGATGAACCCGATGATGATCGTCCAGATGATGTGCATCGCAAATTTCTCTTAAGTTTAGACCTGCATTCCACGCGGTTTCAACTCGACTTGCGTCAGGTCACCGCGAAGCGCAATCGCGCGCGGCGGCATAGCGGAAGCCCAGGATGCGAGCACGTAGGGCTTGGCGACCCAGGCGGTCGTCAGCAACGGTAGCTAGGTGGTCGGGATCAGTCAACCGGTCACGGAGCGGTCCGCGCATTCGGCCGGCCGCCAGTGAGATCCTCCGGGGCCCCGCTAATGATGCTTAGCAACGCCGGCCGCGCAGGTCCGCTTGATAGTATGGAGCAAAGATTGCGGCTACCAGGTGGAGCCCGATCCGGTGGCAATGGCGGCGCGCTATGGCGCCAAAATCTCCGTTCTCGACTGGCACAAGCGGCTTGTGTGTTCGCATTGCGGCGGACGGGAGGGGACCAAGCGGGGCTAGTGGATGAAACCTGACGCTTGGTGCCCGCACCGTGAGTCAGATCGGGGTCGAACCTCCCCGTTCCGGGGTGAAGGTCGGAAGGTCCGTAATCGGCGCATCTCGCCCATTGCGGCGCATGCCGGCGATCGTCTCCTTTCTGAACCCGCAGCCGGCACTCAGCCTTGTCGGCGGGAACCGCTCTTCATGCCCCAAAGCCGACCCCCATGATCATCCTCGCGAACGGCGAGGTCGGGTGGACACGATGGCGGGAGCTAGCCTAACTTCGCCGATTCGACCCGCCGTTCCGGAATTTTCGCCGGGCAAGTCATTGAACGACAAGGAGCGCGGCGGGCCAAAACGCCGAAAATCGGCTGTAGTGCCGACCAAGTCTATTCTCTCGGCCGCCAATGTGCCGATAATCGCCGGCCATCATGTTCTTGCGCTGCAAAGTTCGCCGGAAGGATGGCAAGCAACATCGCTATTGGAGCGTTGTCGAGAACACGCGGACCGCCAGGGGGCGCGTGGTGCAGCGGCACGTGCTGTACCTGGGCGAGATCAACGACACGCAGGAGTTGGCGTGGCGGCGCTCAATCGAGGTGCTCGAGGAAGGCGCCACGCAACCGCGGACGCTGTCGCTGTTTCCGGAAGACCGCGGCGCAGGAGTGCTGGCGGACACCTCGATCGTCCACGTCAAGCTGTCGCAGTTGCAGTTGCGCCGGCCACGGCAGTGGGGTGCGTGCTGGCTGGCGTTGATGCTGTGGCGTGAGCTGCAGCTCGATCAGTTCTGGTCGAAGCGGCTGGGGGTGAGCCGCAAGGGGACGCGCTGGGATCAGGTCCTGTTCGTGCTGGTCGCCTATCGCCTGCTGGCGCCGGGCAGCGAATGGCGCCTGCACCGCGAGTGGTTTCAGCGCAGCGCCGTGGCCGATCTCTTGGGCCAGGATGCCGGGCTCGCCGAGATCCACAAGCTGTATCGTTGTCACGACCGACTGCTCGCGCACAAGCAAGCGGTCTTCGATCACCTGGTGGGACGGTGGCGCGATCTGTTCAACATCAGCTACGACGTGCTGCTCTACGATCTGACGAGCACCTATTTCGAGGCGGATCCACCGTTCCCGGAAGGCGACAAGCGCCGCTTCGGGTACTCGCGCGATCATCGACCCGATTGTGTGCAGATCGTCATTGCCCTGGTGGTGACGCCCGAAGGCCTGCCGCTGGCCTATGAGGTGCTGGCCGGCAACACTGCGGACAAGACGACATTGCGGGGGTTTCTCGACCACATCGAGCGACAATACGGCAAGGCGCGCCGCGTCTGGCTGATGGACCGCGGCGTGCCGACCGAAGAGGTGCTCGCCGAAATGCGCGCGGCCGACCCGCCGGTGCATTACCTGGTGGGCACGCCGAAGGGTCGCTTGACGCGTTTGGAGAAGCATCTGATTGCCCAGCCGTGGCAAGAGGCGCGACCCGGCGTGCAGGTCAAGCTGTTGGCGCAAGAGGGTGAACTCTATGTCCTTGCCCAGAGCCGCGACCGCGTCGCCAAAGAGCGTGCGATGCGGCGGCGGCAGCTGAAGCGGCTGTGGGCCCGGCTCAGGCAACTCGCTACAATGGCGCTCGCGCGCGAGGAGCTGCTCATGAAACTCGGTGCCGCGCGCGATCAGTCCCGCGCCGCCTGGCGTCTGGTCACGATCGAGGTCGCCGCAGACAGCGCCACGTTCAGCTATCGGCTCGATCGCAATAAGCTGCGGCAGGCACGATCGCGCGAAGGCCGGTATCTGTTGCGCACCAACCTCGTCGAGGAAGACCCCGCCAAGCTGTGGAGCCATTATCTGCTGCTGGTGGCGGTCGAAGAGGCGTTCAAGAACCTCAAGGGCGACCTGGCGATCCGGCCGGTCTTTCACCAGATTGAGGCACGCGTTGAGGCGCACGTCTTCATCGCCTTCCTGGCCTATTGCCTGCACGTCACTCTTGCGCGGCGCTTGCATGCGCTGGCGCCCGGGCTGACGCCGCGCAGCGTGCTGGAAAAGTTCGCCGCCGTGCAGATGATCGATGTGCACCTGCCGACCACCGACGGCCGCGAGCTGTTGCTCACCCGCTATACCGAGCCCGAACCCGAGCTCAGCCTCTTGCTGAATAAGCTGAAACTGGAGCTTCCCGCCCAACCACCACCTAAAATCACCGCCATCCCGCCGACGCCACCCACCTCGCTGTAGTGCCGACCTTCGGGGGTCCACCTCAGCGATCTCAGACACTTAGGCGCTTAAAAGTGCTCCAATCGGCGAAGTTCGGCTAGGATAGGTACCAGGAGATTGCTTGCCGTCCTCGTTGCAAGGCGGAAACCGGGAGAGGCCGAATGAGCGCAACCAACCTGTTTGCCGGCACTGAGGATTACACTCTCCCGTTGCGCACCCACACCAGGCAGCTGCCCGCATGACCGGCAGATACCGTTACATCGACTTCCAGAGAAGCCTCGGCGGCGGTGCAGCTGCAGTATCCGCCCGTCTCTTGTCGCAGGAGCCGGAACGCGACGCCGCCGGCCGCATCGTCCGCCTCCGGACCGCTCGGCCGAGCTTCACGCCGCGCGAAATCGCGCAGCTATTCCAGCCTTACGTTTCGCAACGATTCCTCGACCAGTTCAAGACGGTCGCCCCCCTTGCGGCCTACCTGGTGCTGTTCCAGCTGCTGGTCCTGCGACAGCTGGTGCAGGATTTCCTGGCTTATCACCGGCGGCCTGCTGGCCGTCATCCTCGGGCTGATGTTTTTTATGGAGGGCCTCAAGCTGGGGCTGATGCCCTTCGGCACAGTGATCGGAGCGACCCTGCCGCGCAAGTCCTCGCTGCCGGTGGTGCTGATCATCACACTGCTGCTGGGAATTGGCGTCACCTTCGCCGAGCCTGCCATCAGCGCACTGAAGATGGCCGGCCAGAACGTGGCCGTGGAGCGCGCGCCCTACCTGTACGCCCTGCTCAACGACTGGGCCGGTACGCTGGTGCTGGTGGTCGGCGCCAGCGTGGGCCTGGCCGCGGTCGTCGGCACCTTGCGCTTTCTCTACGGCTGGAGCCTCAAACCGCTGATCTACCTGTCGCTGGCACCGGTGCTGTCACTAACGGTGTACGCGGCCCTGCGGCCGGAACTGGCCAAGGCGCTCGGGCTGGCCTGGGACACTGGTGGGGTGACCACCGGTCCGGTCACGGTGCCGTTGGTGCTATCGCTGGGCATCGGTATTGCCGCTGCTGCCGGCAAGGGCGAACTCGGGCCTGTCCGGATTCGGCACCGTCACATTGGCCTCGCTGTTTCCGGTCGGCGGGGTATTGCTGCTGTTGCTTTACCTTGCTTCGATCCTCAGCCCCGGGCAGATCATAGCCGCCGCCCATGCGGCGCAAGCTGCGGCGGCGCCGATGCCGGCCTGGTACGAGCGCAGCCCGTCGGTGGAGATCGTATCTGGCATCCGTGCGATTCTGCCGCTGGTGGTGTTCCTGTTCCTGGTCCTGTCCGCCTTGCTTCGCGAGAAACTGCCCCATCGCAGCGAGATTTTCCTCGGCATTGCCTTCACTATCATCGGCATGTGCATTTTCAACATCGGCCTGACCTACGGCCTGTCGAAGCTCGGCGGCAGCGCGGGCGGCTTGGTGCCAGTCGCCTTCATGAAAGTGGCTGGCTTCGCCGACTCGCCGCTCTATGTTTACGCGGTCGGGCTTTCCCTGGCGCTGTTGTTCGGGTGGGTGCTGGGCTTTGGTGCCACCGTAGCGGAACCCGCCCTGAACGCCTTGGCTATCACGGCCGAGCAGCTGACCAACGGCGTGTTCAAGAAGCGCACATTGATCCTCGCCGTGTCGACCGGCGTCGCCTTCGGCATCGCGCTGGGTTTGCTGAAACTGATTTTCGACTTGCCGCTGGTGTACATGATCCTGGCGGGTTACCTGCTGGCGCTGGCGCTGACCGTGGTGTCCAGCGAGGAGTTCGTTAACGTGGCCTGGGACAGCGCCGGGGTCACTACCGGCCCAGTCACCGTGCCGCTGGTGTTGGCCATGGGGCTGGGTTTCGGCAACGCCACCCACGCGGTAGAGGGATTCGGCATCCTCAGCATGGCGTCGATCGGCCCGATTATCACTGTGCTGCTCTCCGGGCTCTGGTCGCGCTATCGGACCGGTGCACAGGCCCGCGCCGCCCGCACCCCGATCACCGCCGACATTAAAACAAGCGAGGTTTTCTTATGAGCGACACCATGACCTATTTGACGGACGCCACCATGATAACCGCGGTCGTGCCCGCGGGCCGGGCGGACGACCTGCTCAAGGTCGCGCGGGACGTCGGCGCCAGCGGCGGCATCGTGCACCAGGCGCGCGGCACCGGTGCGCGCGAACTGCTTGGCCTGCTCGGCATCGCGGTTGAGGCGGAGCGGGAGGTAGTCAATATCGTCGTCCCAACGGACTACCAGGAACTGGTGACCAACGCGATCTTCCACGCGGGCGGGCTGGACAAGCCCGGCGGAGGCTATCTCTACCTCACTGCGCTGGAAAAAGTGGCGACCTACATCCCCGAGGCCTCCATGGCCCGCCTGCAGGCGGGCGACTGAGCGGCTGAAATGACAGTGAATTCTTCCGAAACCGCCGCGTTCGAGCCGGCGCAGCGCATCCGGGCCATCCTGCCTGACGACGGCAGCGACCGCCGCCTGCTCGAAGGCCTGTGGCGCGACAAGGGCGTAACGCGGGCGGACACGGTGCCGGTGCGCGCCGTCGCGGCGCTGTTGGAGGCGCGCACCCGGCGCGGCCGCCTGCCCGAGCCGGTCCTGGCCCGACTGGTGACCGTCATCGTGTCCCCGGCCGAAGCCGACGCAGTGTTCGACTACATCTACGCCACGGCGCGGGTCGGACGCCCCGGCGGTGGCACGGTGCTCATGGACCGGCTGTCCGGCGCGACCGTTTACAAATTGCCTCCGGAACTCCCCGAACAGTAAACCCGCGCGGCGCCAAAGAGCCTTAAATGAAGCCGACCGAAGACAAGCAGACAAAACGATATCAGGCCGAGGAGGCCAATTGCCGCCGCCAAGAACTAGGTAACCTTGAAATGGGGCAATACGCAACTCCGTCTGATCTCGTCGCTGAAGATTTTGATGGGAACCCAACTCTCTACCAACTCGATCGGCGCGCTCGGATCGCCAGTGCCGCACTTGACTATTACGACAAGTCATCGTCCAAGTTCAACGGCATGAGCGGGTGGTGGGTCAGTCGGATACAACCAGAGCCTGCGCGTTACCGCGGCGATGGCGGCGGCCGTGAACGGGTAAGCTGTGGTCTTTGACCGACATGGTGCAGGTAATCGAGGATTGTGAGCGGGTCGGCGAAGATCATCGGGGGCCATGCTGTAGGGCAAAAGGGGAGATCGACTTATGTGGGTTCTCGTAGTCCTCGCGGTAAACGCACACATGGCATTTTCCATCCCTGGCTACTCAAGCGAACAGACGTGTTCTGCTAAGGGGAAGGAAATCATAGCGATCATGCCCCACAAGAAGGGCGGAAGCTGGGTCTACCACTGCGTCAAGCCGGAATGATGTAAGCGCCGGAGCGAAAATTCCTCACTGAAGCGGCCGGACGGACGGAGGCGGCCGCGCTGCTGGACAGTTGTCATTCGAGTTCAAATGACCGCTATCGGGAAGGGTTTCGGATGCCGACGCGGCGCGAGCGGTACCCCCGGTAAGAGGGCCGGCGTACGAAAGCCACCGAAGAACGAACCCGCGGAGAAGCGGTGAAGACTTGGCCGTCTATGGGGATTTCGTGCGGCAGCGAGTTTGCCGGGGGAGTGTTTTATTGGGATCGCCGAGGGCGCAAAGCCGGTTTTGACCGCGGGAACTTGCCTCACACGGCTTCGGGGCTCCGCCACAATGAGCTGATCGCGGCGCATCTCGGCATGGCTGCAGCCGGTTAGCGCCCGGATGCGCCCGCTGTGCCCGTACCCCGCGTTCGCGGTCTACAAGGGCAGCGATAGCACCGACGAGACGGCAAATTTCGAAATCCCAGGAATCCTCCGGCGCCTGTTTCCTGTGCGCGTTCGTGAGCAGATCGCCGGCAATCCCGCACTCATAGCGATCATCTAGCCGCTGCAAGGCGCAGTGAGCCGAGCCCAAGCTGTTAAATCTCTACCCTGGTACCGAGCTCGACGACACGCTGCGACGGGATCAGGAAGTAATCCGGCGCGCTGACGGCGTTGCGCACCATGAACGCGTAGATCCGTTCCTGCCATAGAGGCACCTCCGGCTGCAGCGACGGTACGGGCACCTCCCGCCCGAGAAAGAATGAAGCGGTGGCCGGCTCGCACCCGACTTCCTCGGCATGCGCCCGCAATGCCGCCGGAACATCCGGCTTTTCGGCGAAGCCGAAGCGCAATTCGACCTGCCGGATCCCGTTCGACAACCTCTCAACAACAACCCGGGCGTCCTCTGCCACTCGAGGCGCGCGTTCGGTTGTAACTTTCTTCAAAGCCAACGAGGCGCATGAGAAGGCTCAGGGACACCGACCGGAATTACTGGATGTCGGCATCCGAGGCTATCGACTACGGCCTTGCCTCTAAGATCGTCCATTCGATCGAAGATCTGAAGTAGATGGGAAGGTAAGCCGAGTCCGCAGGAGACCTGGATGGTCGGAGACAACCTTGAATGGGAGATCGTGGCGCCCCAACGGCTCGGCATCTACCGTCGTTCTACGCCTTCAGCTATACGGTGCCGAGCGAAAGCCGCGCGGCGCGCGCTGTGTCGCCGCCGGGAGCGGCGAGCTGGCCGACGGCATGGGCGATCCGGCGCCAGACCGCTGCGCCGTTGTGATCCTCGGCGGCTCGGCGGCAGCAAGCTCATCGGCGCGCGCGGCGCTTTCCTCAAGCCGCTGCCGCCGCTGAAGCATTACGAGCCGCCGCGAGCGACGGCAGGCAGAACGCGGCGCGGCTAACACGGTAATACCCGGCCCGCGCCGCTGCGATGTTCAGGCGCGCCAAACTCGGCCTGGCGCCATTAGACATCAGGTTTTAATCTTCGTTTCGCGAGGGCGATGCCAGGTCCGATCGATGACCCGAAAACCGACGACCAATGACGCCGACCGCGAGCGATAGGGGAGGAAAGGAATGCCAAAGAAGCCCTACGTGATCGCGCTCGAAGAACATTACCAAGATCCTGAGGTCAAGCAGCTCGGCGCCGGTCCTGGCGCGGGTCGAGAGGTCATTGAGAGGCTCGATGATCTCGGCGCCTTGCGGATCCGCGAGATGGATGAGGCCGGCATTGATCTGCAGGTCCTATCGCATTCGATCCCCGGACTGCAGGCGGTCGATGCCGAAGCCAGCCCGCCCTTGGCTCGCCGTACCAATGACCGGCTATATGAGGCGGTGCAGCGCCATCCGGATCGTTTTTCTGCCTTTGCCGTATTGCCGACCGCCAACCCGCGGGCCGCGGCCGACGAGCTGGAGCGTGCCGTCACCCAGCTCGGCTTCAGGGGCGCAATGGTCAACGGCATGACGAATGGCGTCTTTCACGACGACAAGCGTTTCTGGCCGATTTGGGAGCGAGCGGCCAAACTGGACGTGCCGATTTATATCCATCCTGCCTTGCCGCACCCTGCGGTCATCGAGGCCTATTACAAAGACTACGTGCAATCGCACCCCGGCATCTTGCGTGCTGCCTGGGGCTTCACGGTTGAAACCGCCACCCAGGGGCTGCGGTTCGTGCTGAGCGGCGTGTTCGACGCCCACCTCAACCTGAAGATCATTCTGGGGCATATGGGAGAGGGCCTGCCGTTCCTGCTGTGGCGCATCAGTCATGGGCTGCGCGCGACAATGAAGGAGAAGACGTTCCGCGATATTTTCTGCGAGCATTTCTGGATCACGACGAGCGGCTTCTTCTCGGATACCGCGCTCACGTGCAGCATGATGGAGATGGGTATTGATCGCATTCTGTTCTCGGTCGACTACCCGTTCGCCGAAAACCTGCCCGGCACCGAATGGCTGAAGACGTTGCCGCTCGGCCCTGAAGACACCGAGAAACTGCTGAACGGCAATGCCCGTCGCCTACTCAAGCTCTGAAGCTATGAATGGCTGGACAAGGCGCGTAGGGGACGGCACCCGTGAAGGGAATGTTCTTCAGCGGGACGCCGAAGCACGTACCGGGCCCGGCTGACCCCGAGGTCGGTTTTCCACGGCGCGCGCGGCACATGAACACTGAAATCCGCCCTACCTTTCGGCGGCGAGATGCAGGAATTGCCGTTTCCTCGCCCTCTTTGGCTGCCTTTTTTCGGCGCTCGTCCTATCGACGAAGCCATGAGCAAGCTGTGATGAAAACCGCCGCGCGTGTGTTGCTCACCTGGCGATCATCCGAACGGCTTCCGCTAACGCGACCGGCTGGAGGAACCGAAAGTACCGCGCTTTATTAAACTGGGCATGTACCTCGAGCGCATCCAGTGCACTGCGAAACAGCGTGGCTCAGCGGCAGGCCGATGTTGCCATTGCGCGTGTCGAAGGCGCTCGATTAATCGCGATCGGTCGGTCCAGGGTCTTGGCCGGCCGCGAGCTTGTCGTATAGCGCGGCAATCTCGTTCAACCGATCGATGACGTCTTTGTTGGTCATCGCGGCGGCATAGCGACGAGCTCGTTGCGCTTCCTCCCGGAAGAGCGTGGCATCGGTCGACACCGTGGTATTCGGCAGCTTTTCATCCATATCTATCTAACGTTTGCTCGGCACGGCGCGATCCACCGTGCCCGGTCTCGATGGATCCCGCATTCCGGATTGCCGGACTTCGCCTCCGACGCGTCCAACTACGTGACGGCGCGGAGTCGGTGCTTGATCGCCGCATGACGGGCGGTGCAAGGCGTCGGTGGAGCCGAACTGAGAAGCAAGCGGGATTCGAACTTGTATGGGGTTTCTGCTGTCGAGGCGATTGTTAAGTCGTACTTCGCAGTCCCGCTGGTTAAAATCTCTGTCGCGCTTCGCTTCAGCAGTGAATCCGGGACCGCGCGACGCCCTCATCGGAAATCCAGCCTCCTGAATGCTGAGGTCTTCTCGAACATCACCGTGAAGCACATGCCAGGCGCGCATCTCTTCCGCCTCTGCATTTTCTGAGGGTATGATACCGATAGCGGCCTTCGTCGCCTGACTGAGGTTCGGACCATAGAACGCAATCGTCGCAAGTGGCCAGCCCCGCAGCCCTTTCTTGGCTTTCTTGCGCAGACGCTTAAGAAATCTATTACCTCTCATCGCACCCTTGCATCTGCCGCCGGGCCTTCTGGATTCGCCGCGGACTACGCCTGCGCAAAAGATTATAGCAATCGTCAACTCTTTGGGCCACTAACCGCTTCCTTGAGCGTATTAGGAGTGAGATGAACAGGTCCAAGAACGCCGATTTTGCCGAACGCCTGAGCACCGCAGCAGATGCGAAGAAGGCCCAACTGGAGCGAGCCGCCCGAGCGAGATCTGCTGCCGAGAGCCCGACCGCCGTCGAGCGGCGAAGGGCACAGGAGGAGGTCAGGGTGGCTCGCGATGGCCGCATCGCCGAGCGAAAAGCCGCCAAGTTGGCCAATGAAGCTCGTGAGGCTGCTGCCTTGGCCGCTGCGCAAGCCGCCGAAGCTGCCGCTCGTGAGGCGGCTCTGAAAGCCGAGCGAGAGGCCCGCGATGCGGAATTCGCTGAGCAAATAGCGCGGGAAGCCGCCCTGGAAGCCGAGCGGCAGGCCGCTCGCGACGCCCGCTATGCCGCCCGCAAAGCTAGGAAGCGAAAAGGCAGATAGAGCAATCAGTGATAGTTGGATCGGCGGATAGCCTGACCCAGCGCCCAGAAATCTCCCGTGAGACCATAAGAAAGCCATCAATCTCGTTGGCGCGGTGCTGTACGCCAGCCCTCACAAAGGCGGCCGGCCCCACAATGGAACCGGCCAAGTGGAGGGAGACATACGGTGATAGCAGCAAGGCTGCCGTCAGGGCTCTGCCGTAAGCTATGCGCGGCAAAGCTGTGCATCGTAGCACTCTCGACCAAAGCGGTGAATTGAGCAACCGCGCGGCTCCCGGAATGGGGCGAGGAGGCCGTTGGTCATTGGGTTTAAAATGACGACGAACCGCCAACCTGCGCGGAGGCGGCGCTTGAAACGAGAGTGGCGGCATTCGAGGACTGCGGTACGCTCACAGCCGCTAGCGGCTCAACGGGAGCAATAAATTTGCTGGGTGGGAAGATGAGGCGGGTCCGAGTTGTCTGTCTGCCGGCGAGGGGGGGGACCTAGAGTTCGAATCCGGCTTGCTCCTGCAGAGAGTCTGGAAACCCTCGGTTCCTCGCGAGAGATCTACGGATCGCGATCCCATTCGCCCGGTCCATTATCTGCACCGCAGCGAAGCCCCGGATGTGATCGTACACCCGAGATATGCTGTGCCGGCTCCTCCTAAAGGCGGCCGGTTATGCCAGCAAACGGAAAGGCAGCGCTCGCCTTTGACACCGCGCATTCGATGCTGTGTTGAACAGGTGGCGGGCCTGCCCGTCGGTCAGAAGCGGGCCTCTTCTTCTGTGGAGCTGGCTGTGGAGCTGGAAAATGGAAACGCCCCCAAATTTCGGGGCGTTTCCGTGTTCGGACGGTTACGTTCGTTCGACGTGCCGATTAGGCCGCCTTTTGTTCCCTCACCTGAGGTTGCACAGTTGCGACCGTAGTGCCGATCTTGACCGTGCGCGGCTTGGCTGCCTCGGGCACTTCGTGAACCACATCGACGGAAAGCATGCCGTTGTCGAGGCTGGCACCCACCACCTTCATGTGGTCGGCGAGGCTAAATCGCCGCTCGAAACTGCGCCGGGCGATGCCGCGGTGCAGGTAGTCGCCGCCGTTCTCGTCCTCTTTCTGCGCCCCCTTGCCCGTCACCAGAAGCGTGTTCTCCTGAACGGTAATGTCGAGCTCTGCCGGCGAGAACCCGGCCACGGCCATCGTGAGCCGGTACGCGTCTTCGCCGGTCTTCTCGATGTTGTAAGGCGGGTAGGCGAGAGATGCGCTATCAACGCGGGTCGCCGCATCGACCAACCGGGTGAGACGATCGAAGCCGATCGTCGAACGGAACAACGGAGAAAAATCGAAACGATCCATGACCATATCCTCCTGTGAGCAACATGGATATCGGCACCTTCCACCAGGATAAATGCCAGTTTGTGATGCGCGGACCCAAAATGGCGACCGTGCATTTCTTTATATGGTGATTGACAATATTTTTATAAGTGCGTTCAGGAAGTCTGATCATATTATATTATTACGATGTTTGCTGCAAAACATTGGCTGTCACCGCGCCACTATTTCGATTCAAAATCATTAGGGCGGAGCGTCTCACGAGGACGCGTGGAGAGCCGAGCAGTGCCGGGCCGGTTCGCAGCAAACTCTCCGCTGGAGGGATGGATTCGAACCATGGGTTCCTGTCGCGAGGGAGCCGGTTTATAACGCGGAAGGTGAATTGCGCGGGGATCGACGGGCGGCCAAAAAGGCGGGGTACCGATGGTTCGAATCCATCTCCCTCCAGCGGCGAGTTTGCGAACCATCGGTCCCGCTGTGGGGAGAAGGCACAGCTTAGGCGTGCCGTCAGCCACACTCGGGGTGGGCTGAAGGCCCACGGCTCGAACGCCACCTCGCCGAAGCCCGGTTGCCGCCCGGCAAGACCCTCGACAGCTTCGACTTCGAGGCTGCGGCGGCTTACTTTGCTGATAACTTGCGCTTCCATGCCTTCCTCCCTGCGCCGCTGGCGAGAGCCGTCGCCCCGGACCCTTCATGTAACAACAACAAAATCTGTTGCGTGTTACCGCGGCGCATCAACTCGACTGTCTCTCAGGCAAGAACTGCAGAGCAGCAGCAGATCGGTGTGGAATAGAAATGGATCGGGACCAAAAAGCCGTGCCCTATGCCGGCCGTCGGCCAGACGGCTCGGAGAAAACGTGCTGGTCGCCTGGAACGGCAGCCGTGAAGCCGGACGGGCGGTGCAAGATGCAATCCCCCTAATGACCACATCAAGCGTGGTTACGGTCCTGTTGGTCGATCCGGATGAGAATGCCGACATCGACCTTGCCGAGGACCTGCTCGCCCATCTGCTCACACTTGGAGAAAAAAAGCTCGCTCTCGAGCGTACCAAACAAATTCCCCGACTGTCGCTGAATAGCCGGAATCGGCGCAACCTCGCCGTCCGCGCACGCTCCGGCGAAGGTCGGCGTAGGTTCGAATTGAGCCATTCGCGGACAACTCGATGCCGCCGAGCGTCATCGCGGGCGCGGACGAACCGATTGAGTGGGGTAGCTTATAGAGCCTCTCACGCGCGCCTCCGCCCGCCCGCCCGCGCTCCACGGCACGCGCCGGCCCGCTTCCGAGGCGCCGGCGGCCATCGCAGGCGCCTGGGAAGGGGTAAAAAGATGGCGCTCATCGGGCAATTAGCGTCGCGCTGGTCAATGGCGGGCCCCGCACTGCGAGGCAGGCGCGTCAAAGCGAATGCGTTATTGTTTAGCGCCGTTCCACGCGAGAATCTGATAGAGGATGATGTACAGAGAGGCAGAAGCGGAAGCGCGGCGTGAGCGACCCGGATGCCGAGCGTCACAGTCAGAAGGGCGATGCCCAGACCGTCTATCGGGTGATTGCGCCTGATCAAGGCATGGATAAAACGGGCGGCGTGGGGGTGCCCGCGGTACGTTTTGTGGCCCGAAATGGAAGTGTGCTACGGCCCCAACCTTGTCCGTTTGCAGCTGCGGAGAGCAGCCTGGGCAACATGATCACTATCCTCCTCGCAAGCGGGTATAGCGACGCAGCAGCCTTTCTCCAAAACATCCTCTCAGCCGCCGGCCTGCCAATCTCCATCACGGGCGGCTGCGCGCCCGGAGGGCCGGCCGGACCGGCTGCCGTAACCTTCGGACCGGCTCCCGGAACAAACTTTTTCCCCGACCCCGTGACCACCTATCTTCAAACTCCGAATGTGTGTTTTCAACCTCAGAAGGTGCTCATTCTCAGGGGCAAGGCCTTCGTCTTCCCCAATACATATGTGGGCGAATCGATCTTTGAGCCTGCGTTCGATGCTCAAGTGCAAGCGCGATATTGGTCAATGTGCAACAATGATGGGGTGATCCCCTATCCCGTTATCGGGTGCGAAGCTGATTATGAGACGAAGCTCGATCAAAGCCAATTCTACACCTACGTCGTCTCACCTGATCCGGCTCCACCATCTTGGCTTCCGGCAGACGCGACATGGCTGCCGTGGGGCCCGGTAAATGCACCCATAACGGTCATTTTCAGGAGTATTCTCACCGAGTTCTCAACGATTCCAGCGGACTTCTACCCGCAAGGGGCGCTCTGCGATCAAGCGCTCTTCATTGCCCAAGGATGGCGAGGGTGCTTTGCCGCTGCCGGTCTCAGCGTGGCGACTGGCTCTTGAGGCTCGGCCATCAAAGCGGGCGCTGGCCCGCCGCCTGACGCCCGATCGGTTTCGTCGGGATACTCTCGGGAAACGCGCGTCCGGTGCTTGAAACTTCCGGCAAGGAGGAGCAGGCTACCGCGTTATTTAACTCGCGCAGCGCCGCCGCCGTAAACGGCCGAAATGCGGCGGCGGTGGCAATCGCAATCCCAGCTGACGGTAAAGGATTGCCTGGCGGTAAAGGGGACTACGCCGCCGGTAACACCGTGTACGAGACCACGTGCGCGGCTTGTTTAACACGGACCTCAAGGGCGCGCCGGGGTTTCCGGATATGCCTGCGGGAGCGGCGCTGCGCCTCATTGGCGGTCGTGGCACGTTGACATCGACCAACCCGGTGGTAATCGTCGAGAGCTACTGGCCATACGCTACGACCTGCACCCGCTGGTGCCGGGGCTGACGCCGCGCAGCGTGCTGTAGAAGTTCGCCGCGATGCAGATGATCGACGTGATATGCCAACGACTGACGGCCGCGAGCTCATGCTCACCCGCTATACAGAGCCCGACCCGAGCTCAGCCTGTTGCCATAAGCATGACGGACTGAGGCTCACATGCGCCCGCCGCAACGAGGATGCCGGATCGAGAAACGCGCTGAAGCATCTTCTCCTCTCGCGCGCGAGAGGATAAAAACTCGGCTGCACGAGCGACGGCACCGCAGCCGGCTGCGATGGGCCGCGAAATAACAAAGGGGAGCCCTATGGAGTACCGGCGCTTTGGACGCACTGAGCTAAAAATCTCGGCAATCGGGTTCGGCTGCTGGGAAATCGGCGGGACCTACGGTCGGATCGATGAGGCAGAATTTCAGCGCGCCGTGGCGCGCGCGATCGACGGCGGCATCACCTGCTTCGACACGGCGGAAGCCTATGGCATGGGCGTGTCGGAAGAGGCGCTGGCACGGGCGCTCGGGCCACGCCGACATGATGTCGCGATCGCAACCAAATTCGGCGTCGGGTACGAGGAGATGCCGAACCGCCGCGACAGCAGCCGGACGCGCGTGCTCGCCTCGATCGAAAAAAGCCTGAGGCGGCTCAAGACCGATCATGTCGAGATCTATCTCGTACATTGGCCGGACCCCAATACGCCGCTCGACGAGACTATGGCGGCGCTCGACGACATCGTGCGGCAAGGTAAGGCGCGCTCTGTCGGCGTCTCGAATTTCCGCCTGGTGCAGATCGAAGAGGCGATGCGGTTGCGCCGTATCGATGTCGTGCAATACGCCTGGAACATGTTCGACCGGCGCATGCAGACGGAGATCTTTCCCTATTGCGCGGCGCAGCAGATTGGCGTGATGGCGTACGGATCGCTGGCCTACGGTATGCTGAGCGGCACGTTCCATTCCGGGATGTCTTTCGACGAGAGCGACTGGCGCTCGAAGGCCGGCAACCTCGGCAGCCTCAACCTGTTCCGCACCTTGTTCGGACCCGAGCAGTTCCCGCGCAATCTGGCCGCCGTCGAGGATCTGAAACGACTGGCGGCCAAGTACGGCAAGACTTTGCCGCAATTCGCATTGCGCTGGACACTGAGCAACCCGGTCGTCGGCACGGCACTGGTCGGCTTTCGCACGCCTGCCGAAGTGAGGGAAAACCTGGGTGCGCTCGGCTGGGAGATCAGCAACGCCGATATGGCCGAGGTCGATGCCATTCTCGCCCGCCACCATGCGGTCACCGTGCCGCCGGGTTGGCTCGAGGATTAGGCTGGACAAACCAAGTTCGCAACGTGCTGTCGCCATCGAGAGGAGGATCAGAATGCCGGTTCAACGCTTCGCGCCAATGACCAAGGAGTTCGCCACCTTTGATTGCGATGCGCATGTCACGGAGCCGCCGCTGATCTGGGAGCGCGCCAAGGATTTTCTCACCCGCGACGAACTCGATGCGCTGAAGCGCACGATCTGGTGGGACGCCGACGGCCGCCTCTTGATCGTCAACGGTCGCGCCGGGATCGGTCTTGGCTCGCCGCGGCGCGGCGGCATCCCCGGCACGATGCGGGTCATCAGCAATGCCGGCCCGGGCGTCAAGCATGCAGCTTGCGTCCACAATGTCCACAGCGGAGGAGTCCTACCAGAAGACCCTGGCCAGCGCGTATCGCCGCCATCAACTCGTCCCCCTCCCAGTTCACGGAATTACGCCGCATCATTCGTCGGTTCTCTTCGTATGTGGCCCAGTGAATATAACCTACATGATGATCGCGCATGAAGACGCGGCACTCTTCGGCGGGGCGCATCGCGCTCTGACGTTTTTCAAGCCGGCCGTCCACCAGCAACGTCGTTACCGGACGCCGTCCCCAAACATACGCGCCAGCATAGAAGGGATTGCACAAAATGTCGCGGATCAGGCTCTGCGAGGGAATCTTCCAGACCAGCCGCGTTCCCTGAATGGGGTTGGCCGGTAGCTCCACGTCGTGATCACGGAACCATTGGAATGTCTGACGCACGCTCCACAGTTCTCGAAACTTGGCGAACACGAGTTGTATCGCTTCGCAGATCCGTCGGTCGGGATGAAACACAATCTTTCCCACGGGGTCTCGGGCATACCCAACCGGGAGCCTTTTGAACAGTTCACCGCGGCGCGCTTTGGACTCCTGTCCCGCCAGCAATCGTTGGCGTAGGACCTTGAGTTCGACCACGCTGAGTGTCCCTTTGATGCCCAGCACCAATTGATCGTCGAGAAAATTCAAATCGTAGATCTGTTGCTCGTCAGCGATAAGCGTTCCAAAGATCTGACACACCTCGAGCAGCCGACACCAGTCTTTGTCGGTGCGGGATAGCCGCGATAATTCCCGGCTGCCGACGATTCCGACCTCTCCCAGTGCCACCAAGCTGAGGACACGCTCGAAGCCTTCCCGCTGGGCGGAGGCAATGCCCGCGCTCGATCCCAGGTCACTATTGATGATCTCGACCTGCTTCCAGCCCAGAGCACGCACTCGTTCGGCCACCGCATACTGCAGCTGTTGACTTTCCTTATTCTGTCGCACTTGTCTTTCGCTGGACTGCCGAAGGTAGACGATCGCCTTCCGAGCCAGGTGCTCCGGTTTGATCTTGGCATTGTACAAAACCTCGGTCATTGACGCTTCCCCCCTCCTCGTGAAAGACCACTACCAGAACGCGGGCCATGAGATCGATCAGATCGGCGCGTGTCGCTGCGTCGATTGGCACGACATCGCATTCCTTTGGGATCATCAGGTCCAGAAATTGAAGTTGCACCACGACCATCTTCCTCGCATGCGTTAACAGTCGTTTGCAGGAGGTTATCGTGAACAGGGTCTTTGGAGTCGAGTTGTGAGGTGATCAATGAAGCGAGAGATAGGAGGGCTTCCTTACCCAGATGCGGTCGTTGCGAGATCTTGATCTCGGTGCACTCTGGCAACAGCATCCAAACGGGAATCTTCAGTCGCCTCCCAGCTGGGTCCATGACACAGACCGCCCCATCTCCCCGCTTCGGGCTGCGAAGGATCTCCAGGGTAGCACCACGAAGCGGGTGAAAGGGGTAGAAGACCTGAACATTCGTATTACCCGCGCTCAGGGTATTGTGAGCGTGGGTGCCACCACCCGCACGTCCATCTGATTGTGCCGGGCGGCGGGATATCCCTCGATGGGACGCGCTGGGTGCGCTGCAAGCCAAACTTCCTGCTGCCGGTGCGGGTGCTGTCCCGCCTGTTCCGGCGGCTCTTCCTGACGGCTCTCGCCGACACCCACGCGGCAGGCCGGCTGGCGTTCTTTGGGGAGATCGAGGGCCTGCGTCGGCGCGAGGCCTTCGCCACGCACCTCGCGCCGCTCAAGCGCAAGAAGTGGTTCGTCTACGCCAAGCCGCCCTTCTCCGGGCCGGAAGCAGTGCTTGCCTATCTTGCCCGCTACACCCATCGCGTCGCCATCGCGAACAGCCGGCTCATTGCTCTCGACGAGCGCGGCGTGACCTTCCAATACAAGGATTACCGCCGCAATGGGCAGGCGCGGTACCGCACAATGACGCTCGCCGCCGACGAGTTCATCAGGCGCTTCTTGCTCCACGTTCTGCCAAAGGGCTTTCATCGCATCCGCCACTACGGGCTGCTCGCCAGCGCCAGCTGTAAGGCCAACATTGCACGCGCCAGGGAGCTGATGGCCGCCCCAATGGCGCCGGTCGATCCGCCGGCAGCGCACGACACCGCCGATCCGCACGCCACGACCGATCATCGTCCGCCGTGCCCTTGCTGTGGCGGCCGCATGATTGTTGTCGAAGTCTTTGCGCGTGACGGCGCACCGCGCGGCCCGCCCTCCGGCGCCGGGCTCAGGACCTGATTCAATGACCTTCCTTCTCATGTCCTGGCCGCATCCGCTCGCTGGAGCATTCCGCTCCTGGCGTCGCGCCGATTTCACCGTGCTGCCTGCGAACGCTGTCACAACGCCACCGACGGACCCTGACATCAGCCGTCGAGAGCGGCAGCGGCGGCCAATTTGCGATCACCGGCGGCTTTCACATCTTGGCCAACTCGCAAAACCTATCTCCCGCCGACGCCGCTACTCCGACAAATCCCCATAGACGGCCAAGCGCTCACCGCCTCCCGCGGATTCGTTCTTCGGAGGCTGTCGGACGCCGGCCCGCCGGCTCTATACCGGATCGACCGCTCGCGCCCGGCCGGCATCCGAAACCCTTCCCGAGATCGGAGCCGGCGCTCCGCTCTCTAAAAAGCGTCTTGGTGTAGCTCGTCAGCCTCAAGGCTACCGTTCGCCGATCGCCGCTAGATCGCGGCGGTTCGCATCAAACTCACTGGTGGAGGAAGCGAGATTCGAACCTGTATGGGGCTTTTCCTGTCAAGTGGTGGTTTTTGGTTTTTGCCGGTTCTTTGTTCGGAGGTGTGTCCAGGTAAGGCTAGCATGTTCAGCAGGAGGCAGTCCTGCCGGGGTAAAAGTCAGAGCCCCGTAGTTTGGATAGCGGAGGAGATGGAAACAGAACCTTCGAAGCCTATCGACAAGATCTCCCGAGGGGAGAGCACGAGTCACCGGGCTGTATCAAAAGAGAACGCATTGTGGCCTCGAAAAAAGTAGCCCCGAGGGCCGAGCCTACCTCCGAAGGGCGAAGGCAGCAGGAGCCGCCGAACACTGACCGATACGGCTTTCACCTCGGCGGGGTGGAAGCGACGGCACGGTGACAAGGACATGCTGAGCAACTGGAGAAGCCCTCCTCGTCCCGGCGCGAAATCGCCGGAGCAAGGTAGGCCGTATAACCGGCGACACCGGGAAGTCGGCCGAAGACGAGAGGGTGGCGGCTGGGTCCGGAGTAGTGAGGAAGCGGAGTAATGTCCGTGGAGCGAAGGGGCCCTGCCATTTGCAATGTCTCCAACGTAAGGAAGGCAAGGACGAGATGACAAAGGCGTCCATCGATTTGCAGGACCTGAGGCGGAGACTATACGGCAAGGCGAAGGCTGAACCGTCCTGGCGTTTTTGGGGGCTATACGTCCACGTCTGCAAGATGGAGACCCTGCGCGCAGCGTATGCGATGGCCAAACAAAACGATGGGGCCCCGGGAATAGACGGGGTCACGTTCGAGGCCATCGAGGCGCAAGGCGTGGAGGCTCTGCTCGAGCAGCTGCGCGACGAACTGACCGGGTGCACCTACAAGCCACTCCCAGCCCGGAAGCAGGAGATACCGAAAGACGGGGGCAAAGTCCGCGTCTTATCGATCCCGGCGATCCGGGACAGAGTGGTGCAGGGTGCGCTCAAGCTCATCCTCGAACCTGTGTTCGAGGCGGACTTCCAACCGGGGTCGTATGGATATCGGCCCAAGCGGACAGCACACGACGCGATCAAGCGAGTGGCTGAAGCAATAGCTCAGCGGAAGACGCGGGTCCTGGACTTTGATCTGCGAGCCTACTTTGACAATGTCCGGCATGACCGGTTGTTGGAGAAAGTGGCTCAGCGGGTCGACGACAAGGACATCATGCATCTGTTGAAACTTATGCTAAAGGCCTCTGGCAAGAAGGGCGTTCCGCAAGGCGGCGTGATCTCGCCCTTGCTCAGTAATCTCTACCTCAATGAGGTGGACAAAATGCCGGAGCGAGCGCGGGAAGTCACACGCAACGGCAAGTACACCAATGTCGAATATGCGAGGTTCGCTGACGACCTGGTGGTCTTGATCCACGCCTACAAACGTCATGACTGGCTGATTGGAGCAGTGAACAAGCGACTACGGGAGGAGTTCGCCAAACTGCAGGTCGAAATCAATGATGAAAAGAGCCGCAGAGTTCGACCTGGAACGAGGTGAGAACTTCGGCTTTCTGGGGTTTGACTTCCGCTACCTCCGCGGTCTGCGCGGAGTGATGCGGCCGCATTACACGCCCAAGCTCAAAAAGCGGACGGCGCTGCTGCGGGAGCTCAAGCAGGTATTTCGCCGACACCGGTCGCAACCGATTGAGAGGGTGATAAGCCTGATCAATCCAATGCTGCGGGGGTGGGTCAACTACTTCGCGGTGGGGAACTCTAGCGAGTGCTTCACCCACATCAGAGATTGGGTAGAGAAGAAGGTCAGGCGCCAGCTGGCGCATGCTCGGAAACGAAAGGGCTTCGGCTGGGAGCGGTGGAGTAGGCCGTGGCTGTATGACACTCTAGGGCTGTTCAACAGCTATCGAGTGCGACACGACGGACCGAAAGTTGCCCCGGCATGATAGGTCCCATAAGCCCTGAAGTGAAGCAAATGGGGGCGCGCAGTGCGGGAAATCCGCATGCTGCGTGCGACGTGGAGGGGGCTGGAAACGTGGCACGGTCGGGATACCTCGGCCAACTGGCGCGCCAGTCCTCGACCCTACCGGGAAAGCCGTTCTTCGTCCCGTCGCCTGGGATCAGGTTCGCGGAGCGCGCGGAAGGGGTCAAGGGACCGAAACGGTAGCACAGCTTGGCGGCTTGCCGCTTAGCGTCGCTTGTGTTTCGCAGCGCCTTGACGCCTGAGCACGCGGAGCGACGATGAACGGCGAGACGGGCTTTTGCATAGCTTCGGGGCGGTCGGTGCCTGAGGATTCGAGGGGAGCTCGCCACTGGGGCACATCTTCGTGCCACAGACTTGTATGCGGTAGGGTCATTTGATCCTGACCATGATGCAGTCATGCGCATCGGCGGCGAAGCTCCGGGCGGCGGGCCCATTCTCTCGGTCGGCATCAAGTGCCAGGTTCGAATACGGCATCCCGCCACCTCGGATCGTGAGTTCGGCAGTCGTGCTGAAAAGCCAGCGCGAGCGCCGAAATGGTGCTGAGTGGTATGCTCGTTCCGGTAAGCCCGTTTCAGGATGCTGGACGTAAGACGACGCCCTCCAGTGGTTCGCCAGCAGTGACAAAGCGCCAGAGCGCAATGATCAGTTTGCGTGCCAGCGCGACAATCATTGTCTTGCGCGTGCCACTACGGCTGTCGGCGGTGCGTTCTGGTCCAAGGCGACGAGGGATCTGCTCAGGTCGTTTGGCTGGGGCATCGCGGCACTCCATCGTTAGATGCAGCGACGAGGTTGCCATTCCTCGCCGCCCGCCCCATAGCGTCTCTCGGTCCCCCGCAGGGGAGCCGCGATTTTGATGCCGCCCGTAGCCGCGAACTTGACTTGCTGAACAAATCCACCGGCAGAGGAGGCGAGATGTATTAGTCGAGACTTGGTCTGACAGACGCTGTTGGTTGATTGAGCCTGTATAGCTGTTGCCGGTCTTCAGGCGGCCATGAGTTTCTCCTTCGCCAGTGGGATTTCGTCAAGGAAGGTCTGCATCGGAGTCTTGCCGAAGCACCAGCGGCCCTGATGCGGTCGACGATAGTTGTACAAAGCGACGAGATAACGCCCATAAGATCGAGGAGCTTGAGGTCCTCTACCCGTGGCATCCGTGGTTCGGACGGGTTGTTCATGTCCATGAGGTGATCGAGCAACGAGCCGGCGGCGTCCTTCACTGCAGTCCGGATGGCGACGCTTCACGGCGTTGGCTTGAGCTGCCGCAGTGGATGTTCGACCGTGCGGCATGCCTGGCGATCCGCATGGCGGCCTCACCGCGTGTCGATACCACGGCGCTCATCGCCTTGAAGACGTGTCTTGCGGACGCGTCGGATGCTGGCTTGTGCGGCGGCCCTCTATCGAATGCCTCTGCTTCTGGTGCAGGGAGGAACTCCTGCGACCAGAATCAGGGAGCTGCCCGTGCGACACAAGTACCGACGTCCACCCAGCCATCAGGCCGCCGTCAAGCAGTTAGATCTATTCGGTCTGCCAGGCGCGAAGCACCCGACCCCGGTGTTAGAGTGGCAGCAGCTGCCGGAGGAGACCCGCCAGATGGTCACCGGGCTGATGGTGCACCTACTCGTCAACCACCAACGCCGCGATCGCGAGCCCAACTCGATAGGAAGGCGTGGTGATGTCTGACAAGATCAAGCCGCACCATCTGGCACGCAAAGCGCTTCTCTATGTGCGGCAATCTTCGACCCACCAGCTTCTGCACAACCGCGAGAGCCAGGCGCTGCAGTATGCCATGCGGGATCGGCTCGTGGCGCTTGGCCGGTCCGAGGTCGACACGGTGGACGACGATCTCGGGCGATCTGCCGCGGGCGGCGTGACGCGCGTCGGGTTCGAACGGATGGTAGCCGAGGTCTGCCTCGGCAAAGTCGGCGCGGTAGCGGCCCGCGAAGTCTCCCGCTTCGCGCGCAACAGCCGCGATTGGCAGCAGCTGATCGAGATGTGCCGCGTGGTTGACACCGTCTTGATCGACCAGGAGATGGTCTACGCACCGCGCCAAGGCAACGACCGACTGTTGCTCGGCCTCAAGGGAAGCCTCAACGAGTATGAGCTCGATCTCTTACGGCAACGATCATTGTCGGCCCGCTACGAAAAGGCGCGGCGGGGTGAACTAATCGTTGCAGCGCCGGTCGGCTTCGTGAAGGTGGGCGACCATCTCGAGAAGGATCCAGATCGCCGGGTACAGGGAGCGATCGAACTGGTCTTCGACAAGGTGGCCGAACTGGGCAGCGCGCGCCAGGCGCTCCTGTGGTTCCGCGAACACGGCCTCAAGCTGCCCGTGAAGCAGAGCAACGGTGAAGTCGAATGGCGCAGCCCCCGCTATGCCAGCATCCATCGGATGATCACCAACCCGATCTATGGCGGTGCCTACGCTTACGGAAAGACCAGCGTCACCGTGCACTACGACGGCATCATGGCTCGCGCCAAGAGCCGACGCAAGCCGCGCGAGGAATGGCTAGCATTGCGCCCAGGCACCCATGAGGGCTATGTCGATTGGGAGCGCTCGGAGGCGATCCGCAGGATGGTCAGCGACAACATCCCAAACAGCCGGCATCACGGCGCTGCCAAGCACGGCGACGCGCTGCTCGCGGGTCTGATCAGGTGTCACCGGTGCGGGCGCAAACTTACGATCCGCTACACGGGCGCAAAGCACAATATCCCCCGCTACAGCTGCAGCCGGGGCTGGCTCGACAATGGCGAGCCGCGTTGCATCGCCTTTGGCGGTTTGCGGGTGGACGATGCCATTGAAGCGGCGATCCTGAAAGTTGTTGAACCAAGCGCCATTGCCGCAGCGATCGAGGCCGATGCGCAGGAAGCGGCGCGTCGCGACGAGGTCCGCGACGCCTTGGTCCGAGACCTGGAAGCAATGCGCTATACCGCCGATCGCGCCTTCCGACAATACGACGCGACCGATCCCGCCAATCGTCTGGTGGCAGCAGAGCTGGAACTGCGCTGGAACCGGGCATTGACACGCGTCAGCGAGATGGAGGCGCGCATTGCCGCTCACTATAGGGCGGCGCCCCCTCGGTCGGAACTCTCAGCGGTCTCTTTCGTGACCCTCGCCGATGACTTGCAAACGGTGTGGCAAGCGCCGACGACCGATGTGCGGTTGAAGAAACGGATCGTCCGCGCGGTGATTAAGGAGGTAGTCGCCGATGTCGACGCCGAGGCCGGCGAGATCATTCTGTTTCTCCACTGGATGGGTGGGATTCATACGGAGTTGCGCCTGCCCAGACGTCGACGCGGGCAACGTGATAGCACGTCACAGGACATCGTCGCCGCCGTTCGACAGCTTGTCCTGATCGCCAATGATGAACTGATTGCCGGTATTCTCAATCGCAACAAGCTGACCACGGGCCGTGGCAATCGCTGGACCCGGGAACGAGTGACGGCGCTTCGATCGCATCACAAGATCCCGGTCTATTGTCCTCCTGAGCAAGGTCAAGAGCCGTGGCTCAATCTGAGCAAGGCCGCAGCGTATCTGCAGATCAGTTCCAAGACCTTGCGCTTGGCCGCCGAGGGCGGCGAAATCGACGCGCTACACCCCTTGCCGGACGGACCTTGGATCCTCAGCCGCGCCGTCCTCGACAGCACCGCGGCGAAGGTCGTGGTCCGTCGCGCCCGGAACCGCGCAAAACACCCCTCGGGACCGCATCCTGATCAACAAAATCTCTTCTCTTCAATTGCATAGATAGATGGGTGTGATGAAGCGGGGTTGTACTCGATCAACCAGGCGTCCAGGTCGGCCTGCAGCTCGTCGATCGAGTGATAGATCTTCTTGCGGAAAGCGATGCGATAGAATTCATCCAATACAGTGCGATGGAAGCGCTCACAAATTCCGTTCGTTTTGCGGGCTCTTGGTCTTGGTGCGGCTGTGATCAATGTCCTCAACCGCGAGATAGAGCTCGTATTCATGGCTTTGGGTGCCGCAAAACTCGGTGCCGCGATCGGTCAGCACGCGCGACAGGCGGATGCCGTGCTCGTCATAAAACGGCACCACCCGGTCATTGAGGATCTCGGCCGCGGTGATCGGGGTCTTGCGGTCATAGAGCTTGGCGAAGGCGACCTTGGCATAGGTGTCGATGAAAGTCTGCTGATAGACCCGCCCCACACCCTTCAGCGTGCCGACGTAGAAGGTGTCCTGGGCACCGCAATAGCCTGGGCACTCGCTCTCGAACTCGCCATGCGCCTCCTTGTCGGTCTTGGCCTTCTCGAGGGCGGCGATCTGGGTTTCGGTGAGCAGGATGCCATCCTGCGCCACCTTGGCCTCGAGCGCCTTCAGGCGCAGCTTCATCGACGTCAGGTCGTGGCGCTGCCACACGCAGCGCACCCCGGCCGGCGAGATCGACAGACCCCGCCGCTTCAGCGCCTCCGAGATGCGCACCTGGCCCCAGGCCGGCTGCTCGATCGCCAGCGCCACCACCGCCTGTTCGATCTCGATCGGTGTGCGGTTCTTTAGGATCGGCTTGCGGCGGCTGATCTCCTGCAATGCCAGCTCGCCGCCTTTGTCGTACAGCTCCTTGAAACGGTAAAAGCTGTCCCGGCTGTATCCAATCATTTTGCAGGCTTGGCTGACATTGCCAAGCTGCTTGGCCAGCTCCAATAACCCCACCTTCGCCCGAATGATCTTTTGCTCTTGCGTCATGTCGTGATCTCCGTCCCGCCGAAGGGCGGGTCGCGGTCCCAGCTCGGGGTGAGAACCGCGCCCCGCCCTCCGGCTCACTTCGGAAAATCAACAACGTTTGTCAGATTAAGTCCAAGCTATTACAAATGATTTGAGCGGCGGCTGCACGGCGAGGATCACGGTCGCGCCCTTGGCGGCAACGGCCGGGGCATATCGGCAGAATTGCAGTGTGTCACCGAGGCCTTGCTCCGCGTGAATGAAGATGGTCTTTCCCGATATGTCTTCCTTGCCGAGCCAAAGCGGCGCTGCGATTTAGCCGGCGGGCCTAAACACCATCGCGACCGGTGTGATGGAGGGGGTTACCTGGCCAGTTGGCTTCAATTCGCCGGTCTCCGGGTGGATCTCGAACTGAACGATGGTGTCGCCCTTCTGGTTGGCGACGTACAGCCACTTCCCACTCGGGTCGATGGCGAAGTTGCGGGGAAAATTTACGCCTTGCGTGGCGAATCCGATCACCGAGAGCAAGCCTGTCGAGGGATCAATTCGATAGCCCACGATGCTGTTGTGGCCGCGGTTAGAGGCATAGAGGAATTTGCCGGACGGATGCACCGCGACTTCGGCCGTGCTGTGCGGTCCGTTGTATCCGGCTGGTTCGGTCGAGATGGTCTGCAGTTCCTTCCCGATCAGCCCCATGCCGGCGTCGTAGGCAAAAGCCGTCACCGTCGCATTCAGCTCATTTAGGACGTAGAGGCGCTTGCTGCTCAGGTCGAATGCGATATGCCGCGGTCCGGCACCGGGCGCCACCTGCGCCTCGCTGACGCGCGTGAGACCGCCGTCGCTGAGGCGGAAGACCTGGACCTTGTCGATGCCGAGATCCGCCGCGGCGATGAAGCGGCCGGCCGGGTCGAAGACGACACTGTGAGGATGCGGCGCCTCCTGCCGCTTCTCGTTCGGGCCGCTGCCGGTATCCTTCACCTCGCCGCTAACGGGGCCGAGCCGTCCATCGGCCTCGGTTGGCAGGACGACGAAATCGCCGCCGATATAGTTGGCGATAACGAGGTGGTGCGCCGTCGGATCCACCGCCAGATGGGCCGGAATGGGGCTATGTAAGGACTGCCGATTGAGTAGTTTGATCATCCCGGTGTTCGGGTCGATCGCGTAAGCCTCGGCCGAACCGCTCTTCTGCCCTTCGTAGTCATCGATCTCGTTGATCACGTACAGGAAACGGCGCGATGGATCGAGTGCGGCGAACGACGGATTGGCGCTCTTCAGTTGCTGGACCGGCGACAATGCACCCGTCGCCGGATCGAACCCGAAGACCGAAAGTCCGACAGGATTATTGCTGCCACCTCCTGGCGGGTTCTTGGTGTACGAGCCGACATAGACAAACATCAGCCCTGATGTGTCAGCGGCGTGGCCGGCAGCGACCGGGAGCACGAGGCTGGCGACACCGAGGGCGCCAGCAGCCAGGACACCGCGGCGGCTGACCTTGGGTAGTGCGGATTTGACTTCGTGTTCGTCCATTGTTCGATGTCCTCCATTGATGCGGCGAATGTGTCGATGGGCAGCCTCTATTGTCACGATCGTGCCCCGGATTTGGAGTTCGCCGGCGAACCTCACAGGTCGTGTAGCAAAATTAGGGGAACCTGACCTAACGGCGTCTCCGGCGGGGTCAGGTTAACCGTTCGGTCTGTGGTTAACGCGTTGGCGAGTCGCCCATCGGCTCTGGCAGCTCGTAGCCGACCCGCCTGAAGGAGACGAGAAAGGCGATCGACGCGTCGCCGGCGAGCATGCTCGAGATGCCTATACCACTCTGCGATGATCCCCCGACGCCAACATCTCGGCCTGCAGAGCAAGCGGCGGGATTCCTATTATGATTTTGAAGCAAGCAACTCGCCCAGGTGCTTATCGAGCTGACTGATCGCATTCGCATCGGCGCCGAACAATGCGAGATGCCCATCAATGGTTTGGATCGGTCGGAACTCCGCATTGGGTATGAGTCGCCACTCGGCTTGGCAATCTGCCGGTGGGAAAAACATGTCTGAGGACATCGGCATGACGAAGGTCTTGGCTTTAATTCGGCTCAACGCGGCCCGCAGGTCTCCGCCCGTGTGGCGGCTGACATCGCCGCGCTGCCATTTCCACGCCATGCACAGCAGATCATTAGGGTCCATGACGCTGAAATAGGTATACAGGAAGTTGATGATGAAATCGTCCATGGAAGAAAAGCCGAGGGCTTTGTATCTACCGAACAACAACGTGTGTTTCTTCACGCGCTCGCCGGTTGAAAGCCCGTCCCCTAATTGGCATCATCTTGGCTTTCGCTGTCATTGTCACCGTCATTGAGGCTCTTGCTGATTGCTCGGATGATGTCCGGATTACCGCCCGTCTTTTGCAGGAATTGGATCGCGTTTTCGACAGCATCCCGAGCAACCTGCGAAGCACGACGAACGGGCCTTCCTGGTGGAGACATTCACGAGCAGCGCGAGGATGATCGCCGCTAAACCCAGGAGGAGTTGGATGCTCACCGCCCTCCACGCCGGGGCAGCTACGAAATTGCCGCTTGCACAAGCCGACGATCGGGATGGTCAACGGCCTCGCCTATGGCGGCGCGGCAGTGCCTCCTCGCTCGACATGCGGACGAAAATGCGAGCCTATAACTTGAACGAATTGATGAGCCTCACACGCACCGAACTCTTGGCGCTGCACCGACGGATCGTCCGCGCCCTCGCGCTAATGCCCGCGGGTTCTCCCAGCGGCTTATTGCGCTTGCGAACCTGCGCTACATCCGGCAGGTGCTGAAACGGCCCACCGCTGCAACGCGGATCACGCCATATCCCACGGTACATCGAAAATAGTGAGGGTCATGTCCTCCCCATCGAGATCCACCTCAAGCACCCGATTTACCCGCTCGCCTATCCCCTTGCGAATAATAATGATGCACGGCATCGATGGCGTCCGAGGTGGCTTTGACGGTGTCACCGAGCCGCTCGGAAATGGGTGACGGCTTGAGGTTAAATCCTGCCCCGATAGGAGGAATAGATGTCTCCTGCTCTTGCGGGCGAGCGGCGGCCCCGCGCGCGAATTTATCTGGTCGGCACCATGCGTGCCGTGGGCCCCGGCGGGATCGACCTGTTGCCGCATGGCCGAAAAACACGCGCGCTGCTGGCTGTCCTATGCCTCGCGGAAGGTGAGCGCGTCCCGCGAACTCGTCTTGTTGGACTGTTGTGGGACAGATCGACCGACGCAAACGCCAGAACAAGCTTGCGGCAATCGCTCTCGGAGATCAATGGCTTCGTTAATCGCCATGTTCCTGGCCTTGTAGAGATCGGGCGCGACGCCGTGCGGATTGATGTCGGGAAGTGTTGGGTCGACGCACTCGCGATATTCGAGGCCAGCGCCGACGCGACCGCGAATTCCAGTAACCTCGTGCAGCCGTATAGCGAACGTCTTCTCGAAGATCTCGACGGGATCACGCCCTCGTTCGATCACTTGCTCGCAGGCGAGCGAACGCGCTTTGAGGATCGCGTGCGAAAAATTTTGGAGGCGGATCTCGACCGCGTGACTGAGCAGAACGCGAAACCGGAAGTGCGCGCGGCCGCCGCGCGCCGACTGATCAACTTCGAGCCGACACATGAGGGTGCCGTGCGCTGCCTGATGAAGGCTTTTGCGCAAATGGGCGATCGCGCGCAGGCAATTCGCGAATTCGAGCGTTGCCGGCAGGCGCTGCTGAGAGTTTTGGACTTGCCTCCCTCCAGGGAGACGTTCGCTCTCTATGAAGCGATACGGAACGAAGCGCCGCAATTTCTCTCTCCGACGGACGATGACCGACCTACAGCCGAGCAAATCCCGCCGCAGGGTGCAGGGCCACACTTCACGTTCGGTCCCGCCGCTCTAATCGCGCTCTCACCCCCGGCCGAGATCGATGCCTCCGGAAATAACGTCGCCCGGATCCAGCAGTTCTTGCCACTCGCCCGCCGCGCTGCCGACGACCTAATTGGGCATCTCAACCCAAATGCCTTCCCGGAGCTCGTGCGCGATGTTGCGGATTATCGAGCAGCACTGACCGCCGAAGACAAATTCATCGTTTGGGGCATCGTTTTCGGACTTGGAGTGATGCTTGAGAATGCGGCCGCCGCCGCGCGTAGAGAGATCGAAGATCGGATGCAGCCAGCACTTGAAGACGCTGCTCAATCCGCGCTCAATTCCCTCTTGACTTTGCACGGGCCATTGATCCTCGCCACGGCTGAGGGTCGCGAATTGTCGGACGAGGCTGACCACATACGCCTGACACGCGACGAACAGGCGAAGCTACGTGCGGACGCGCAGGTGATCGCCGAGGCCTTGCAGCAGGACAATCGAGTAATCGAGCGGCCAGCGGCCGCGCTCGTCGCCAAAGCTGCTAACGCAATAAATCAAGGCGGCCATCCCGAACGCGGTACGGTATTCGGGCTGGCGACAATGAAGAACTTAACGATCACTCTCATTGGCGTGGCGGCAGTCTCGGCTACTTTCGGCATGAACGTGGTTGAAGCTGGAGCGGCCCTCCTCACTATCGAGGCGGTAAAGAAAACCGAAACGTTCTCAGCGGTGACATCCATGCTAGGCCAGAACATAGATCGCGTCCTGCGAGTTGGTTCTGCCTACCGGCGGTTCGTGATGGCCAACCAGGGGCCACTGCGCCACATCGCCGCAAATACTGGTCAATCAGGTTGGATGCTGCCCCACATCGACCGCATCGTCCAGGCCGAAGTGACGAACCAGGCCGATTTCCACGAGGTTCCACCCCAGTAGACTGCCGCCGCCCGAGCAAACGCGCAATACAAACGGCGGCACCGGCAGGTAATGGTCGGCCGAATCTGGACCGAACTTTTCAGTGTGCGGGCTCCAGCTGGCGCCCCTCGATCCGCCATCATGGTCGGCGAATTGAACGGCGTTTTGCACATCGGGGATCTAGGCCCTCGCGCGCGCGAGGGGATAAAAACTCCGCTCCAGCAGGCAAGCAACGATCCTATGTTTGAACATTTCGCTTCCCAAATCGCTTTTCGCGCGCCCCGCGACACCTACTGCCGGCACGATGAGTACAGGTGCAGAGTTTAGACGACTGCTCCGCGCCGATCCGTCTAGGGGCACCGCGATGTTGCCCCACTGTGCGGACGTTACAATCGGGAAACCGTGCCGGACGTAATTCTTTCAGGGATTCACCCGTACGTACACCCCGGCAGAACCCGGTGCATGCGTCATGGCCTGCCGCATGCGCGGCGAATTGGGCGAGGAATGTTGCTGTTGCTCCTTCCACTCCGGGCTTTCGGGCACGGCCGTACTGGCAAATTCGTAGACCGTGCTGTAGCCGCTGGTACCCTCGAGAACCCGATAACGGCGGGCGTAGATCACTCCCGGCACCTTGCGGTAGCCTGGCACATATTCCCTACTGTACCAGGCGTTCCACTCCGCATCGACCTCGGCGGGGACGGACATGCGGCCAATCTGCAACACCGGCGCCATGCCACGCTCCGGCATTTCCACGCCGTCCGGGTAAATCTGTTCCCCGACAATGCGTGTCAAATTCTTCCCAATCACGGACGGCGAGACTTTCTGTCCCCACGGCGTCCGCGGCCGGTTGGTAAACGCCGGCGTCTGCATCACCGCCACGCTTTCCAGTTCATAGCATGCCAGGTATTGCGGGCCACCCTTGACCGCCTCGTAGCGGGCCGCTGAGAGAATGCCGGGCACCGACAGCAATTCCGGTAGATGTTCCTTGTTATACCAGTCGTTGAATTCCTGCACGTGCTGGGCGTCGATATCAACGTACACCATGAAAATCCCGCGACCTTTTTGTGCCATGTTTCCGTCTCCTCTGTGAAGCCTAGCCACCATCGTTTTTGCCTCGGGTCGTTGGCACCCGGTCCTCACGCCCGGAGCCCAGGAGAGACACGAGACACCAACTGCGGAGCCATTTTAGTTAACACTGAAAATCGCATCGCTTGCAAACATACCTGTCGGGGTGGCCACTGTCGTCCGGCGAATTGCCGGCGAGTGCGCGTTTGTCGACGAGCGCGGCGGCGGCATTCGGCTCGAACCGGGCGGCCCGCAGCCCTCGTTCATCGCGTTACTGGTGTCGGGCTAGTCCCCGGATACCCGTGCCACGTTCCGCCGGCGCAGATGCGGCAGCGCCCGGTCGGCACCGGGCCGTTCAAGTTCTTCGAGTTCAAGCCCAATGAATCAGTTCTCGGTTGCGGCGGTGAGGGTTGTTGATCGCGGCCCGCCGACGCATAGGCGAGCATCTGCGCCGTACTGACTTTGCAGGTTTATACGATCTTTGACATCCATCCGCTCCTTGCCGACGAGTTCGTTCGCCGCGGAGAGCCATCTCAGGCGGTTTGACCTGGCATTTCGGGCGTCCGCCTGTGCAGGGCCTCGATTTCGAGGTCGATGTGCGTGGCGTCGCTCAGGAATTGGTGATCTGACGCATACGCGCGACGCAAAAATTGCCACGCCGCTGAAGGACGCGGGTTCTAAATAACTTTTGATTCTCCTCCGAGTAGTGCCGCTCTCTCCGGCCGAAGGAGACGGAACCTTGTGGCGCGTGTTGAAAGGGGTCTTTTCAAAGCGGGACCACGAGTTCGAATCCACCTCCCTCCAGTGCGAACTGTGCGGCCGGTAGCACGCCGCTTACACCACAGGGTCTTCAACCCGGCACATTGGTCACGATCGGCGGCTCGGGGTTCTGCCCGGATTCACAGGTCAGCTTCGGCAATCCGGAGCTAGGTGCCACGGCGACGCCAAGCACCATCGCCACCGACGGCACCTATATGACGGTTTCCACGCCGGTGCTCGCAACCGACGGCCCGGTGACCGTTTCGAGCGCAGGCGTGGCCGCTAGCTCACCGGAAAGCCTTCATGTCAACAGCTATCGCAACGTCAACGGCTATCAGTTTCATAACTACGACCCGATCATCACATTCGATCAAATGACCGAGGCGTTCGGTGCAGGCCAAACATACACGACCATTGTGATTCCTGTGTGCGTGATACTTGGTGTCTTCATAGACTGCAACATTACCGAAACCTTCAAAGACCCATTTGCGTTGCTTCTGCTCGCGATGCCAATGACACCATTGACGCCGGCGCCTGCTTCGGATTCTCACTCTCTACCCAGCAATTCCTAGAGGGGTCGGAATCGCTGGGTGGCTTCCCTAACGACGGCAACAACACGATCTTCGGGCTCGACACACCGTCGGATCCATCGGCGCTGCGCGATTTCATCAACGCAATGCATGTCTCGCAGCTGAGTGATCCGTTTCTCAGCCATTATCTGAGCGAAGCGTCCAGCCACCTCGCCGAGGGCGGCGCCGCCGCTGCGCAGGACGTATACAATGGGATTCGCGGCGTCTTTTCGCAAGGCCGTTTCCCGCTTATCTCGATGCGCGACGCAACTATCGTGACAAAGGGCCACGAGGTGGTCGCGTACAATATCGAGGACGCTCCGCCCAACTGGTACATCGACGTCTATGACTCCAACGAGCCATTCAACGGTAGCGAGAATAGCACGACCGACGGCGGCGCCTTTCACAAGACGCAGTTCGAGGCTAGTCGTATCCAGATCGGTTCCACCGGGGAATGGTCCCTACCAAGCAGCGGCATTTCGGGAGACATGACAGGGCTCGTCGTGACCGACCCGGCGAGCCTGCCCGAGGATCCCACGATGGCGACCGACCCCGCCGGGCTCATCGGAGTCTTGGCCAGCAGCGCCGGCACTGCTGGCACGAGGGGTACTGGCAGCGTCGGTCCATCGAGCCGGGTCACGCAGGTGTCCGACGAGACCGGTCACACGCTCTTGACGCCCAAGGAAACCTCAATACAAACCCAGCGACCAGGCTGCGGGGCATGCCGTTTGCCCCGCTTGTCGCCGACACGGCGCGCAGCACTGGGGCCGCTGGCGCGGGGACCCCGCAGATAATCCTTCTTGGCAGCGGTGCGTCAACACTGCACGCGACTATAACCGATACCAACTCTGGCAACGACACGCACACTTTCCTTGGCCAAGGCTTTGCCGCTCAGATTGTCACGGCCGCTGCAGGACGCGGTGTTGTGGACAAGCTTACACTTGACCCTGCTGCCGGCGCCGGATTCGCCACGACCGCCCCGAGCAAGCCGCTGACCTTGAAGCTTATCGGAGCGATGGGGAAAGACCGCCGCACCGTCGAGATCACGACGACCAGCTTCAGCGGCGCCGGCGATTTGTTATCATTTACGGACTCAAGCAGCGGCCTTTCGTTCATCCACAACGGCCCTGCGACTACGTTCACCATCAGCCTCTGGTCGCAGGGCCCGACCAGCGCGCCGACGCTTTTCCAGAGCGACCCGCTGCCGATCGGCGCCGGCGAGACCGCGCGGCTCGACTCGATCCAATGGGACTCGCTTACCGACACCACACTGAAGGTTACCAGCGGCGGGCGGACGGTCACCGTCGCCAATCGCCTTCCGCCGCCGCGGTCAGCCACGATCAACTCACTGCAGGTCACGAAAGTGGGCGACCGAACCGCCAAGCTCACGATCCGCGCCGGGCTCCGAGAATTGCGGGCCGGAGCAAACTCGCGTTTGGATGGGTTGTGCAGCGCGAAGGTCGAGTAGTGGCGACCCACGGGCAGTTGGTGCCGGCCGGCACGGAGACGGCGAGCTTCGAATTCACCCCGACAGACCCGGGCCGCTATGATCTGACCGCAACCGTTACCGTGATCTCAAGCAGCCTTGCACCCGAGGGAGCGGCGTCCACCAGCCGAACGATACCGTTTAGCCTGTAATCATCAGCTGGGCGGCCGAGAATAGTCAGCAATAGCCGCCCGTGCGCGGAATCCGGCCTTGCGATTGGTGACCGCGGCCAGGGTATTCATCAGATCGCGGGTTGACCTGGCCAGCGGGTCGAACTCCGTCACCATCAGCACGTTGCCGGCAGCGACTTCGGGGAGAGAAGCCGGCGAAGCTGCACGCCGTCGGCTCAACGAGGAGCGCCCGCTGCGCCGGTTCGGCCGTCACCCGCCGCGCGCTGCTCGAAGAGCTCGATCGGCCCAACCTCAAGCGCTTGCCGGCGGAGCCCTACTCCTTTGCCGAATGGCGCCTGCGCCGGGTCGGCGTTCACTACCATGTCGAGGTCGAGGCTCCCTTCTAGAGTGTCCCGCACTCCCGCACCGCTTCGCGCGTAGCGAGGTCGAGGTGCGGCTGACGCCGCAGACCGTCGAGATCTTTCTCAAGGCGAGCGGATCGCAGCGCATCGGCGAGCCAGCGGCAACCACGGGTGCCCACCATTACCGAGCCATGCCGTCGAGCCATCGACGTTACGTCGACTGGACCATTGATCGCTGATCCTCGAACGTCGTCCGCATCCTGAACAAGGCTTCCGCGCCTGCCTGGGCATCGTCCGGCTGGTGCGGCCATTCGGCCCGGCTCGCCTCGAAGCCGCAGCAACGCGGGCCATCGAGATCGGCGCCCTGACCTACGGGTCGGTACGCTCGATCCTCGACCACAAGCTCGACCGCCAAACGCCGCCCCGCCCGCCCAGCGATGGCGTGCCGGTCCTGCATGCCAATATCCGCGGGCCGCGCTACTACCATTAAGGAGAACCGAGTTGCTCACCCACCCGACGCTCGACCAGCTGCACCAGCTCGGCCTCCCCGGCATGGCCCAGGCCTTCGCCGAATTGGAAGCCTCCGTCGACGCCGCGACGCTCAGCCACGCCGACTGGCTTGGGTTGCTGCTCGATCGCGAGCTTACGCATCGCCGTGACAAGCGGCTCGCTGCCCGTCTGCGCTATGCGCGTCCGCGCCAGCACGCCGTCATCGAGGACGATCACAACCGCGCCCCGCGTGACCTCGACCCCGCCCTGTTCCAGAAGCTTGCCGTCGGCGAACGGATCGACGCGCACGACAATCTGATCTTGTGCGGGCCGCCCGGTGTCGGCAAGAGTTGGCTGGCTGCGGCCTCGGTCACAAGGCGTGCGCGACAACCGCTTAGTGCTCTATCAGCGGGTCAGCGTGCTATTCTCGTCGAGAGCGGCGAGCGACCTTGATTTGGCCTGCGCGCCTGGCCCACGATGTTATTCGTCCCGATAGCGAGATAGGGATGGGCTTGGTGCCTTGCAGGGCGCGGCGCTCCTGCGCCGTTGGGGTTTACGATGCAGCAGTAGCCTCAGCGCGAGATTGCCTCGAGGCGCAGATTTGTGGTGCGCGGGCCCATCGATGCGATCACGACAAAAACGGAGACCATTGCGGTTGCAATGAATAGGAAGACGTCGGTCGTCCCGTAATTCCTGAGAAAAAAGGCGATGAAAAATCCGACGAAGATCGTGCTGAAACGGCTCCAAGAATACGTGAAGCCGACGGCGCGGGCGCGGATCCGGGTCGGGTAGAGCTCTGACTGATAGGTATGCAGCGAATAGGCGAGCATGGTATTGGAAAACGCGATCAACAGGCCAAAGACGACGATTCCGGCGGCGCTCCTCTGTTGCGAAAAACAGAGGCCAAAAACCGCGATCCCGAGCGCCGACCCGGCAAGCTGCCATTTTCGCTCGAGGCGGTCCGCGAACTGGGTCGCGGCCAGGGCGGCTCCCGGCGAGGCGAGCGCGATCACGAACGTGTAGGCGAGCGATTTTGTAATGTTGATCCCTTGCGAAAGTAGCAGTGTCGGAACCCAGCTCGTAAACCAGTAATAGCCGATAGTGTGGTAGGGCATATTCCACATCAGCAATCGTATCGGGAAGGAGGTCAAGGTGGTGCGCGTGTTGGTCAGGCCGTTGCGGTCCAAGCTGCAGCCGGTATGCTCGGCAATCAGCAAAATGCGCAAGAACGGCTGCGCGAGGATCGCCGGCACAAACCAGAAATAAGTGTCGCTCGGAACCCGAACGCGATTCCAATCGCGCCGGCCAGGTAGATCAGCAACTGAACCGACACCGAGACGGCGATCCGGCGCCGTGCGCTGTCGGGAACAAACGGCGCTCGGCTCCGTCCTAAACGCCAGCGCCGGGTAATCAATTGCGCGGCGTACCCAAAACATCACGCCGCTGATTTCCCTAACGTACCCGAGCAGGTTGCTTGCCTTGGAAAAGGCCAGCTCCGGATCGCGTGCCGGGTCTTGCGTGTAGCGGTGATGCCAGGAATGAAAATGCCAGTAATAAGTTGAGTTATAGAAACTGGCGATGCCGGCCAACCAGCCGACGGTCACATTCACGGCCCGCGACGCGAAAGCCGTACGGTGGACGCATTCGTGCATTGGAGCAAAGAGCGTGACGATCGTGACCCCGTGCAACGCCATCGCCGGAATGAACAGAGGCCAGAAAGGCGCAGCTACCCAGACCAGCAGTGCGGTCGCCGACATGCAACCGAGATGCGCCGCCAATTGCAGCGCGCCGCGACAATTGGAGCGTCCCGTGAACCGCGCCAGATCGGAGCGGCCTAGCAGAGCGCGTCCCGGCTGGTGGCCCTCCACCGATGTGGCAATCGGCAAGCTGCACGAAGCCGAATCCCTTGTCGGGGTTGTACCATTTGACTACGGCTTGGATCGGCGGACCGGAGGGCGCTTCAAACCTCTGGGCGTTAGATCCCGATACAGCTCCGAAACTGCGCCGAGGTGTTTCGAAGTTGTCGTCGTCGAAGCCACGGCGACGGCTGGGGCGAAAGTCTCTCTCTCTGCTGCTCACGTGATTCTCTGGAGGCGTATGGAATGCTCCCCAATCTGAAATGAGGAGGGGTGATCGTCAACGAATTCCGGGTGATGAGAGCCCGAAAACGCAACTCTTTGCGAGAGGGACCGATGGTTCGAAGCCGGCTCCCTCCACCAGCGAGTCCGCTGCGAACCTTGACTTTCTCGATCAGGGATGCGCCCGCGCCCCGCGACATGCATGGCGCAACGGGCATCGGCTCTTCCCGGCCAGCCGGAGCCGCAGCCGCAACCGCTTCATGCGCACGCTTCTGCGCCGCCGCTTGGCCGCGTCCGGACGGAGCTGATCCCGGCCGAACGCGCTTCGGCGATGACCTCGGCAATGGCGCTATGGTTGCGCGGCGCCATGATGTGAGCGCCGCTTACTGCCGGGATTTGCGTGAGTTCTTGCAGCAGTTCGATACAGATCCGCTTTCCCTCGGCTTTCGGGTCGCCGGCTCGTGCGAGCCGGTCGATTACGGCATCAGGGATGATCGAGCCGGGCAGATGCTCGCGCATCCATAATGCCGTCCGCGCCGAAGGCAGCGGGGCAATCCCGATCAGCACGAAAAGGCGCTCGGTAATTCCTTCTTCGGCCAGCCGGTTCATGTAACGCCGCGTAATCGCGCCATCCATGCAGAACTGCGTCTGCGTGAACTGTGCCCCGGCGGCAATCTTGTTTCGCAATGAAACCGGGGTCCAGTTGGGGGCTGGGTCTAGCGGTGTGTCTGCAACGCCAATGAAGAAATCGGCGCCGCCCGCGACCCTGCGTCCCGAAGGCAGTTCATGGCGATCGCGGATGCGGACGGCGGTCTCGATCAGTTTGCGGGAATCGAGATCGAAGACCGGCTTCGCCTCGGGCTGGTCGCCGGCGCTGGGATCATCGCCGGTCAGGATCAGCAGATTGCAAATTCCCAGTGCAGCCGCCCCCAATAAATCACTCTGCAAAGCAATGCGGTTGCGATCGCGGCAGGTCAGCTGGAAGACCGGCTCGATGCCTTCTCGAACAAGAATGGCAGCGGCCGCCAGTGCGCTCATATGGACGCGCGCGCTCGCTCCATCCGTGATATTGACCGCATTGGCCAGTCCGCCAAGCGGCATGGCCTTTTCCAACAGATCCTCTGGATCGCTCGACAACGGTGGGGAGATCTCTGCGGTGATTACAAAGTCGCCGGCGCGGAGTTTGGAACCAAACCCGTCGCTCACCTAAGCCTCCGCTTGCGCGAGATGACAAAAGCTTCGTCCCAGAACCACAAGCCGCCATGCTCTCGCAGTACCGCTTGTGTGGCGTCGAGATAGGCGCGATCGGCAAGCGCCGCAGACAGGCGCCCATCGTCGATCTGGGCGACATAGACGGCCGCGTTCCAGGCCGCCCACAAGGTTGAAGTCCCGATCGCGTCACTGATTTCGCTCGGCAGCGTGTGCATCTCGTAGCGGAAGAGCGAGCGAGCATCGGGGTAGGCGGCGAGGTTATAGTCGCGACTGACGCTACCGAGCTCGATCTTGGTTGCCCGCAACAGCTGATGACGATCGCTCCGGAACGGGTTCTCGCCCGGCCAGATCTTTCGGATGATTTCGAGCCCGGGATCATCCCCATGGGAATGGATGACGATCAGCCTGCCACCAGGCGCCAAAGCCCTAGTCAACGGCGCCAGTATCCGCTTTGCCTTGAACTCGACTGGAGCGCGGGCCCGGTATGGCTGCGAGGCAATGACGAGGTCGTAATCGGCGATTGCCGCGCCGCGCCGCGGCCGCACCTGGTCGAGCAGAAATTTGTGGTCGTCGCGGTAAACAACGAGCACGACCGGCCGGTCATAGATCGGGTTGCCGCTCCTCGGGCTGATGCGCGCGCGCCAATGTTCGGAGAGAAAAGGCTGCAGATCGGTGATCTGCTGTTCGAATTCGTGCGCCGTCGTACCAGTCAGCGCCACCTCGTGCCACATCAGTCCAGTAGCGGCGGCCATTGAATTGGGCACCAGCCACGGCGCTTCCGAATAGTACATGTTGGTCATGACGAGAACGGTGGCCGGATGCTCGAACAGCCGGTCCGGCATCTTGTCGAGCACGAGGCGGACGTCCTCGAGGCTGATCTCCTTCCCGACGATGTAGCTGGGCAAGGTCGGAAAGCGCTGGTGCATAGCGCGCATCACGCGCGTCAGCACAGTGCCGTCGCCGACCCCGGCGTCGAAAATGCGAATGGCGGGCGGCCGCGGATAGATATTACCCAATTCCATCGCGACCCGTTGCGCGACGACCCACTTCTCGCTACAGGTATTGACGAACAGCAGGTATTTCTGTCGGTTGTCGTAGAAGCGGAAAACCGGCTCACCGGTCGCCAGCGGCGCGGTGCTCATCGCGACGACTGCCGTATCCACCACTACGGATCCTTTAGGTTTGAAGAAATCCACTGATCACTCGATTGACGTCGCCGGCCTTCTCCATATGCGCCGAAGTGCATGTGCCCGCTCCCCTTAATGTCTACCGGCATCGGGCTGATCTTAGCCAGGAGTTCGGGCGGCGCAATGCCACCTTTTGGGTCAGCTGGAAAGTGCCTGTGGCAGGAACCGGGTGGAATGGGCAGAAACGAGCTGTCCGCGAACGCAATCGGCGCAAGCACGCACCAGCCTTGTTCGGCGAGACGCGATCAACGCCGAAAACGCAAATCCGAATGCCGACATGATCCAGTCGAGCGCCGCGAGGCGGGTGTGGTAACGAAATAGGTTGCCCAAATTTGATGCATTACTGATACGCGCTATGCCCGCTTGTTCGGCACGCCGGGCGCCCGGTACATGTCCCGTTTGGCTGGTACAACGGGGTGCGCATTGCTCGATGAACCCACCTCCCGGGACCAGTTCCCGGAGGCCCTGTCGATCGAAGCCAAATCGGCGCGAAGGCTCGTGCTGGCGGCCGTCATGATGGCGACCTTCATGGCGGCGATGGAAAGCTCGATCGTCGCCACCGCGATGCCGACGATCGTCGCTGAGCTTGGCGGGTTTCACCTGTTCAGCTGGGCCTTTGCCGCCTATCTGTTGCCCCAGGCGGTGACGATCCCGATTTATGGACGCCTCGCCGATCTCTACGGCCGCAAACGCGTCTTCTTCGCTGGGGCGGGGCTGTTCCTGTTCGCCTCGACCTTGTGTGGCCTCGCCTGGGGCATGCTGCCGCTGGTGCTGTTCCGGGCACTGCAAGGGGCGGGAGCCGGCGCGATCCAGCCGATCGCGATCACCATCATCGGCGACATCTATCGGCCGACCGAACGGGCTCGGGTACAGGGTTACATCTCCGGCGTTTTTGGTGTCGCTGCGATCATCGGCCCCATGCTCGGCGCCTTCCTCGTCGAGCATGTGACCTGGTCTCTCGTGTTCTGGATCAATCTGCCGATCGGGGCCGTGACGTTCCTGATGTTCGGCCTGTTCCTGCACGAAGGCCAAGCGCCGCGTCGGCATCGGATCGATTATCTCGGCTCGGCATTGATGATGTTCGGTGCCGGCGCGCTGATGTTGGCGCTGGTGGAGGTCGGGAATTCGGGCGAGATGGCGACGATAGCGTCGCTCGCGGCGGGCGGCGTGGTTGCTTTGTTGGCGCTGGCAGCCCATGAACGTGGTGCAGCAGAGCCGATATTGCCGCTGAAGCTCTGGCGGGACCGGGTCATCGCAGTTGGCAGCCTCAGCGGGTTCACGGGCGGCATGGTCATGATGTCGATCAACGCCTTTCTGCCCCTCTACGTGCAAGGGGCGATGGGCCGCAGCCCGGCGGCGGCTGGACTGGCCCTCGGCGCTGCGTCGGTCAGCTGGACGTTTGCCAGCGTAGCGGCCGGCCGGCTGATGATCCGCACGTCCTACCGGCTGGCGGCGACCGTCGGCGGCGCGTTTCTGATTGCCGGCACGTTGGTGCTGATGACGCTCGGTCCCGCGAGCGGCCTTCTTTGGGCCGGCGCTGGCTCCCTCCTGATCGGAACCGGCATGGGCTTCTGCAACACCGCGTTTCTCGTCTCGACCCAAGCCAGCGCAGGTTGGAACGAGCGCGGGATGGCCACGTCGTCGATCATGTTCATGCGCATCGTCGGTAACTCGGTTGGCGCGGCCGTGTTCGGTGCGATACTCAATTTCGGCATCAACCGCCGCATCCCCGAAGCCGGCGATGCCGTCAACCGTCTGCTTGAGCCGGCAGCACGCCACGGCCTCGGCGCCGCCGAGATTTGCCGGTTGAGTGAGGCGGTCGCGAGCTCACTGCATATCGTCTATGTTGTTGCCGGGCTTGTCGCAGTCGTGAGCCTTTTTCTGGCATTGTCATTGCCGACGAGGCTCAGTCCGACCCGTCCGCCCACGCGGCGTTGAAGGCGGTCTGCACACAGCCGATGTGCCCCTACCCGCAGCGAGCGCAGTAACGTGGATCTACTAGATGCGAGAGCGGCGGCGGAAGGGTCCTCTGTCCCTACTACAGTTGCCGCTGTCGTCGTGCCACTACAGCGATGCCGGAAATTTCTGAGTTCAGGTTCGCACCCAACTCTCCGGTAGAGGAAAGCGGATTCGAACCATCGGTCCCGCTTGGAGAAAAGCGGTGGTTCCGAAACGCGAGCATCCGCGAGCTGCATCGCGCAGCCTACCGGGGCGGGCCGCAAACGATATCGGCGCGGACGACCGTCAGGCAGCCGGCGATCAAATCATAGCAACACGGCTACGGCGTCGGAGCTGCAGGTGAGAGCTGTGGGCTGAACAGCGGTAACCTCAATATCTTGAGCGAGGCGCGGATACATGCGCCGGAGCTGATCAGCGAGCAAGTCAGCGTCGACCCGAACGAAGAAGTGCTTTGCTCGTCTTTGGTCAGTAGAAAAGTTCGACGCTGATGCGTCATACCATCCGATGATTGTTTTGTCGAACTTTTTCCGAAGAGCGATGCAATACATGATTTGGGGTCTTCACAGCTGGATTTCTTGAATCCTTGATGTGGCGGGCAGGCTCAAAGCTGATTTGCTCGTGATACTTTGGACAGTGCATCACGTTAAAATCAAGTCGCTGCCGTATGCTGTCACGAAGCAAAGGTCCTGCATTTTGGCTGTCTGTCTAACCGGCCGGCAGCTCATGGCGATATCCTGGCATGCAAGGATATCGGCAGAGAAAATGACAGCATGCTTTCGCTGACGTTAATTTTTCGTAACTTCCATTTGACGGCACGGGGTGCGGAGTCGTGGCGGCAGGTTCTTCAACCAACTCCGCAGCCCTCAGAGTTCCTCTAACTCACCGCTGGAACAAGCTGGATCGAACCGTCAGTACCGCGTGAGACGACCAAGATTTCGAGAGAGGGGCTCGTGTCGGCTCTCCTTGCCGCAACGGAGAAGGCGGCGCGACGAGACCCGATATCACGACGAGGGCGGGGGGTCTTCCGCGGGACCGATGGTTCGAATCCGGCTTCCTCCAGCGGCAAGTCAGCGGCGAACCCGACCCGAGAGCACCTCGCCTGCCTGAGAAGCGCTGGATTTGGGAGTCTTCTGGCGCTGGAACGCTTGAGGGAGCGGCATCAGAGGGTCTTAATCGCCTGCTCACCCCGCTGAACACAGTGAAGAGCCAGGCGCCGGAAACCGGAAATGTGGAGGTAGCGATTCGGGACGGCTGAACAGCGGGTGTTCTTCAGGCGCTCTTAATCCGATTTCGCCCATGGTCGGCAAAACGCCCCATGAGCCCGCCGGAGTACGCCATGCCAGCCCCCAATGTGTCCGTCGAAGTGAGCGAAGCGAACGAATTGGCCGAGGCGCGAGGCGACGAAGCAGCTGCGAAGACGGCCGCGCGGGAGCGCCGCGAAGCGGAGCGGGTTATCACCGATTGGGAAGACGAGACGCGACGGCTCAGCCACGTGCTCGCCTTGCTGACGCTGAATACCTCCGAGATGACGACCGAGAAGTGGGCCTGCCGATTTATCGTAGCGCTCCGCCCGGCCGTCGAAGACTGCACCTTCCTTTTTTACGGAGCCAAATTCGCGGCTCTCTTGGAACTGCCGGAGACGGCCAATCGGTCGTCCCTATGGTCGAGCAGCTACCGGCGCGGTATGTGCCGGTGTTTACGAGAGGCTGCATCAACGCGAGGTTGCGAGGCATTCCCGTACGGCTGCACGGCTCAGCCGACCGCGACGACGGACGGCAGGAGCTCTGCCGGGCAGCGTTTATCCGCTTGAGCCTCGATACGTATCGGCAGCGACACTTCTCGCTCGGCGCGTTCAATTGCCGCGTGATTTGAACCGCGAACTGCGGCGTCGGCCGCAAAGGTATTCACAGGACGCGCCGCGGATTTGGTAACTGTCTGAAACAGCACTCGGTTCACCGAGTGCAGGGATCGGATTTTCACGGATGGAGCTCGCGGGGGCAAAGAAGCGCTCTGCGGCTAGCCTAACTTCGCCGAATTCGACCCGCCGTTCCGGAATTTTCGCCGGGCAAGTCATTGAACGACAAGGAGCGCGGCGGGCCAAAACGCCGAAAATCGGCTGTAGTGCCGACCAAGTCTATTCTCTCGGCCGCCAATGTGCCGATAATCGCCGGCCATCATGTTCTTGCGCTGCAAAGTTCGCCGGAAGGATGGCAAGCAACATCGCTATTGGAGCGTTGTCGAGAACACGCGGACCGCCAGGGGGCGCGTGGTGCAGCGGCACGTGCTGTACCTGGGCGAGATCAACGACACGCAGGAGTTGGCGTGGCGGCGCTCAATCGAGGTGCTTAAGGAAGGCGCCACGCAACCGCGGACGCTGTCGCTGTTTCCGGAAGACCGCGGCGCAGGAGTGCTGGCGGACACCTCGATCGTCCACGTCAAGCTGTCGCAGTTGCAGTTGCGCCGGCCACGGCAGTGGGGTGCGTGCTGGCTGGCGTTGATGCTGTGGCGTGAGCTGCAGCTCGATCAGTTCTGGTCGAAGCGGCTGGGGGTGAGCCGCAAGGGGACGCGCTGGGATCAGGTCCTGTTCGTGCTGGTCGCCTATCGCCTGCTGGCGCCGGGCAGCGAATGGCGCCTGCACCGCGAGTGGTTTCAGCGCAGCGCCGTGGCCGATCTCTTGGGCCAGGATGCCGGGCTCGCCGAGATCCACAAGCTGTATCGTTGTCACGACCGACTGCTCGCGCACAAGCAAGCGGTCTTCGATCACCTGGTGGGACGGTGGCGCGATCTGTTCAACATCAGCTACGACGTGCTGCTCTACGATCTGACGAGCACCTATTTCGAGGCGGATCCACCGTTCCCGGAAGGCGACAAGCGCCGCTTCGGGTACTCGCGCGATCATCGACCCGATTGTGTGCAGATCGTCATTGCCCTGGTGGTGACGCCCGAAGGCCTGCCGCTGGCCTATGAGGTGCTGGCCGGCAACACTGCGGACAAGACGACATTGCGGGGGTTTCTCGACCACATCGAGCGACAATACGGCAAGGCGCGCCGCGTCTGGCTGATGGACCGCGGCGTGCCGACCGAAGAGGTGCTCGCCGAAATGCGCGCGGCCGACCCGCCGGTGCATTACCTGGTGGGCACGCCGAAGGGTCGCTTGACGCGTTTGGAGAAGCATCTGATTGCCAAGCCGTGGCAAGAGGCGCGACCCGGCGTGCAGGTCAAGCTGTTGGCGCAAGAGGGTGAACTCTATGTCCTTGCCCAGAGCCGCGACCGCGTCGCCAAAGAGCGTGCGATGCGGCGGCGGCAGCTGAAGCGGCTGTGGGCCCGGCTCAGGCAACTCGCTACAATGGCGCTCGCGCGCGAGGAGCTGCTCATGAAACTCGGTGCCGCGCGCGATCAGTCCCGCGCCGCCTGGCGTCTGGTCACGATCGAGGTCGCCGCAGACAGCGCCACGTTCAGCTATCGGCTCGATCGCAATAAGCTGCGGCAGGCACGATCGCGCGAAGGCCGGTATCTGTTGCGCACCAACCTCGTCGAGGAAGACCCCGCAAAGCTGTGGAGCCATTATCTGCTGCTGGTGGCGGTCGAAGAGGCGTTCAAGAACCTCAAGGGCGACCTGGCGATCCGGCCGGTCTTTCACCAGATTGAGGCACGCGTTGAGGCGCACGTCTTCATCGCCTTCCTGGCCTATTGCCTGCACGTCACTCTTGCGCGGCGCTTGCATGCGCTGGCGCCCGGGCTGACGCCGCGCAGCGTGCTGGAAAAGTTCGCCGCCGTGCAGATGATCGATGTGCACCTGCCGACCACCGACGGCCGCGAGATGATGCTCACCCGCTATACCGAGCCCGAACCCGAGCTCAGCCTCTTGCTGAATAAGCTCGAAACTGGAGCTTCCCGCCCAACCACCACCTAAAATCACCGCCATCCCGCCGACGCTACCCACCTCGCTGTAGTGCCGACCTACGGGGGTCCACCTCAGCGATCTCAGACACTTAGGCGCTTAAAAGTGCTCCAATCGGCGAAGTTCGGCTAGGCAGGCACCGGGAGTTTTCCGTTCCTAGCGCTGGCGTGTCCGTTGGTTTGAGGCGTCCCCGAGAGGCCGATTGACCAGCGACCCGCTTCACTCCGAACAACCTGGCCGTCTTGCTCCATGCGCTCCAATGCGATTTCGGTTCGGTCGGCTAGGTACTCGATCGCTTTGGCGATCTGGGCCGCCGTCATCGGCTGACCGGAAAACGACAACTCCCGCACGATCAATTTGCGGATCGGCCGGCGGTCACGCCGCTGGCGCGGTTCCTGGACGTCGGCTGCTCAAGACGATGGAGCCTCGTCGCCCCCGGAATCGGGGAGGAATGTCGGTGGCACCGCGTATCGTATCGCGACAACTGGCCTTCGTGGAGGATTGAAGTGGGGCGGGTGGTGCCGGCGACGGCGGCCGCCACGGCAGTGGCTGCGGGCCGTCCTGCCAATTCTAGCTCAGTGAGGCCCCGGTGGCACCGCCAAAGGGCCGCTCGGCGCGCCGAACATCAGAACCGGCCAACCCACGCAGATTTTCGCTAGGAAATCGCGATGACGTTCAGCGCGCTCAAGCACGCCGCGGTTCAGACCGCGGCGCCCCTCGGTCCGGCATTGTTCCTGGCTATCCTGTCGCTCTGGGTCTTTACCCGAAACAACGATTTTCCGCTCGATTATCACCCCGACGAGCGGGGTAAAGTTCTGCAATTGATCGACCCGACACATACGCGAAATTTCAACCACCCGCTCCTGATGCTTGAAGCGGCAGCCGCAGTCCGCGACTGGTTACACATAGATAACGACGAGCGCGCGAACGTGATCGCCGGACGATGGGCTTCCGCTGCTCTCGCTTCGATCGCCGTGCTCGCCTTAGCGGTCGCCGGCTACTACGCCGCCGGTTATCAGGGGCTGGTGATCTGCGGCAGCATGGCTGCGCTCTGTCCCCCGCTGAACGTCTATGCGCATTTTTTCAAAGAGGATACCGCGTTGGTCGCTGGCTTGGCTGTCGCGATTTTGGGTGCAACCCGGCTCATTGCCACGGATCAGCGGTCGAAACAGGGGTTCGCGGCTGCACTGATGGGCGTTGGATGCGCTGCCGCGCTCAGCGGCAAATATGTCGGCTTGGCCATTGTCGGCCCATGCCTGGTCACCATCTGTGTGGCGCCGGGCTTCGCACTGCGACTGTTGCTGCTCCGGTTCGTCACGTTCGCCGTGCCCGCGGTCGCGGGCGTTTTCGCATTCAATGTGTATGCGTTCCAGAGCCTCGTCCCTCCGCGACTTATCCCTGGGGCGTTGCAAAGGATGGGGGGCGAATTCATCGACGCGACGACGGGCCATGAAGGCCTCGCCCTCTCCATCCCGAACACCTTCTCCCTCAAGGTCAGCCTTAGTGAGATGATGCCTGATGTGTGGCTATTTTTGGCATTCGGCATGGTCGCATTGATGGCGCGTTGGGTGTTTGATCGTTCGACGGTTGTGCTCGGCTTTTTCCTGCTGACGTTCGGCGTCGTGCTCAGCTACAGTTCCTTTCCGTTTCCCCGTTACGCGTTGCCGATAACCGTGCTCGGTTACTTCGTTTCTGGCCAGCTGATTGCATCTGCACTTCGGGGCTTGAAGCAGCCGAGACGGTTCAAACAAGCCATGGTCGCACTCTGTCTTGGCTTCATTTTAGCCTTGCAGGGGACGCGCTGCTGGCGTTTCGATATACAGTTCGCCGACGACAGCCGGCAGCGGCTTCACGAGTGGGCCGCGCGGAATCTGCCCGTCGAGGCAACAATTTTGGTGGAAGACTACACCGGCCTCGATGGACCGGGCGACCCTTGGCGGCATCCGGACCAAGCCACAATTCAAGCGCGAGTGCTGAGGGCGAGGTCTGCTGCGGATCAGGGGAAGAGCATTGGGCAGCTGAAGGCGGCGGGGATCGACTACGTGGTCGTCGCGGAGCCCCGTTATGAACGATACTTCCGATCCGCCATTCATGGCGGTTCTTTCGGACAGCCGGAGGATTTAACCGAACACCAGCGGTTCTATCGCGAACTGTTCGCAGGTGCCGACCTCGTGTGGTCCTCTGTTCCGTCGCCGGCGAGCCACGCCTACTTGGATCCCCAATTGCGGGTGTACCGTCTTTCCGACGCAACCACGAGCGCTTTGAAGTCAGAGTAACGAACAGGGCGCGATCTGTGATTATCGTAGCCCGACGGGATCAGAGAGCAGTATGCAAGCAGGCAAGGTCGCGGCATGGTTCATTGACGGCGACTATGACGGTACGCACCTTCTGCTATCGCCGACAATCCATCCGTGCACCGTCTTGTGTTACCTAACCTACGATGCATTGGACAAATGCGAGCGCCAATTTAGGGCGGTCGGCTCTTCCGAGGAAGCCGAAGGTCACCAACACGGTCAGGATGGGCTTCTATTTCGGTTTGATTGCCGGGTTGCCGCCCGGCGTGCCGGAGGGCGGGACCACCGGCATGCGGTCACCGGAAGGGGGCGGCGTCTGTTTCATTTGCGGATCGACCCCGATCGGGGGCGTAATGACCCCGCCCGAGCGGCTCAGCTCGGAGCTGCTGGATCCGCTCGCCGGCGTCGACGCATTGCCGGAAGGACCGGATGGAGCGTGTTCGAAACGCCGCCGAAATTGACATCCATCACGCGGTGCAGCTCGTCGGTTGCTCGGCGACGCCGACAAACTGCCCCCCCCCCGCGCGGGGGGATAAAAACTCCCCGATGAGTTTTGCTACCTGAACCATCTCGACGGGATTGGCTCGACCCGATGCTGGCATTTCTTGGCACGAGACGATCAACCGGACGTGGGCGGCGGCATTGCCGAGGCGTCATCGGTGGGCCGGGCTCGGAGAGGATTGACGTTTTCCTGACGTGCTTTTGACAAAGGTTGCAGGCACCCGTCCAGGGAGTTTGCGATGCCCGACCCACTCAGAGGCTTGAGGCGCAGGAAGAGGTGAAACGTGGCAATTATGATGCGGCGGTCCTGGACATCAACCTAAATGGCGAGCGGGTTTATTCAGTCTGCGAGACTTTGTCGGGCCGAAATATCCCCTACTTTCAAAGTTAAGGGAGCTAGCGAAATGGTCATCACCGGAGGCTACAGATGAAAACAAAGCATCTCTTGAGCGGCGTTGCGGTGATTGCCGCGCTTGCGCTTTCCGCGCCAGCCTGGGCGCAACCAGCCAACCCATCGGGCGGAAACGCTGTGGGTGTACCCGGCCCCAATCCCGGTGGGCCTGGTCTGACGCCGGACAGCACGGGCGCAGCTCCTCCGGCGCCCGCCCCCTCGGCTAATGGCGCACACGGCCGAATGCCCGCAGGAGGGAAGAAGACATCAACAAGGGGGGGCCATATCCCGGCAACCTCGGCGACGCCCCCGATGCACCATCACGCGCATTACGTTACCCACGCGGCCGTGCACCACAAGAGGGTGCCTCTGACGGGATCTACGGCCAATCGGCTGAACCAACAAGAACTCGCCCGCCTTCAGACAGGTAGCGCGATGCCGCCACCAGCTCCAATGCCGAGCCCGTCAGGGGGGAACAGCATGGGAATGCCCGCTCCTAACACCGGCGGACCCGGCCTGACGCCCTACAGCGGCGCCCCTCCACGGTGACCGGGTTGCGAGCTTCGTCGAGCGCCTGACCATTGCTGCGAGGGGGGCTGGGAGCCCCTGGCGCGGCGGCAACCTGATCAGGTCGGTCAATCCACTATGGATTCTGGTTATCGCCGGCCGCTATCGGCGCGCTCGGCCTAATCTGACGCGGACATAATCCCGGGTCGGGCGCCCTGATGAAGGGGAGCAGGTTCGCAGCAGACTCCATGCCGGAGGAAACGGGATTCGAAGTCCCGGTCCCGATCACAAACCGGCGCGTTAGGCGAACGACAGAGTGGCCGGCTTTTGCGAACGTAGCGCATGCGGGTGGGACCGGGTTCGCTCGAGACTCCCTCCTCCACCGCAGAGTCTGCGAACTTTTTGTCCCTCCCGGGCCTATTTCAGCGAAGACATCGGAGCCATGATGGCATTGGTTAACCGTGCATTGGCGCTCAATCCAAGCTTCGCTCGCGGCTGGTACATCAGTGGTGTCATAAAGCTATGGGCGGGCCAGCCCGATGTGGCGATCGAGCATGTCGAAGCCTCGATGCGCCTCAGTCCCCGCGCCCCCATAGGCCCAGCGCTCGGCGTAATAGGCGGCGCGCATTTCTTTGCTGGGCGGTTCACTGAGGCCGTGTCGAAGCTGCGCGATCTACAGGCATTACTGAGCGCATCTGTCTTCTCTCATAGTGGGATCATCGACAAGTTCCTGGGCGACGGCTTGATGGCGGTCTTCGGCCCACCCATGCCGGGTTCCGCTGGACGCGACCAGTGCCGCGCGCTGCGCGATCGACATCCTGCAATCGATCGACGGCTGGAACGAGCGATGCCATCGATACGCCGACGCGGCGATCCGGGTGGCCGTCGGCATCCACTATGGCGATGTGGTCCAGGGCGATATTGGCAGCGAGAAGCAGCTGGAACTCACTGTCACCGGCGATACGGTCAATATTGCGAGCCGCGTCGAAGCGTACTGCCGATCGCTTGGTTGTGCGGTGCTGGTAACCGGGGCGTTCATCGATTCAATTCGTTCGGAAGGGAGCGACGTCCTGGCGGAAAAGTTTGCCCGACCAAGGCGACCACTTCTTGCGCGGCCGCGCCGAGCCGAATTCGCCTCTACGGCGTGAGGAAGCAAAGCGGCTTATCGACGGGTTGTCGTAAATTATCGGATCTCTGTTCGATGGTCGTCGACCTTTCGGGACCGCCCTCCGCGGTGTAGGCTAACTCGCTCCGGCAAGCTGTCGGATGCCGAAAGACATTGATCCACGTCAAAGCCCCTCCTCGGTAGATCCCTAATCATTCTTTCTGGAAAAATTGCGCGTCCGCGCAGCGGTGCATTTTCGTGTGCCGGTTTGCGGTTTCAATTGAACGTGGGACGATCTTGCCCACATGGAGTGATCGCAAGGATGTCCTTTGCCCTCGGGACAGTAATTATGAGCAAGACGATAACGACGCACTCCGGCCCTTTGTCTTACGAATGGCAAGCAGCGGGACAAACTGATATGGTCCTGCGGTCTGACCAGTTGGCCACAGTGATAGTTATGGCCGATTTTGCGAGAGACTGGTTCGATGACACCCGCAACGAAGCCACCAAAGAGACCGCTGCCGCGCGACGTAGGGAAATAATCTTTGCAGTGTGCACGCTAGAGAGCTATCTCCTTGAGTGGGTTCGTGAGATACTCTTGTCTCGGTACCCTCCCGCCGAGATTCTCGGCAGATTAGATAAATATTTCCCTAAGGGGCAAAGAAACTCTATTCTTAGGAAGTGGAAAGCCGTGCCCGAGGCGGTTTATGCTGATGAACTCATAAAGGAAAAGCCAGACCTAAGTGGGCAGACTTGGCAGACGTTTAAGGAAACGGTATATGAATACTACCGTAATGCGCTAGTTCACGCAAGCGTAAGTCGGCCACAAAAGAAAGTCACAGCCTTCCTACCTCCCCCCGCAGATTGGAAGGTGGAACTTGGCAAACTGCGCGCCGGCTGGGCAATGGAGATTGTCGCCGAACTGATACGGGGCCTGAACGACAAAGCTGGCACCCTTACCCCGGACTGGGTAGACGACCCGTAATTTCTGCTGAGTGCTTCCGCGCGCACACCAGCTTCGGAGGTTCCGGACCCTGGCGTGTTAGGATGCTAAGCCACTACGACGATACCACAGGTAGGCGCAAATGCCCCTCATAAGATGTCCAGCATGCGACAAGGAAGTCTCGGCAGAGGCAGTGTCCTGCCCGAATTGCGGCCACCCGCTGGCGAAACCACTTTCTACAAAGTCGCAAAGCAACACACGTCCTTGGGTGGCCCGTATTAATACTCGTGGTAGTAGTTTTGGTTGGCGTCGCCTTGAGCCGCGGAGGAGGGCAGCGTTCATTCGTTTGAGCATCGACGCGAAGCGCCTACAACGCCTTGCGCTCGGCGCTTTCAACTGCCGAATAGCCGAACCGCAGGCCTGAGCGCCGCCGTCGCGTGTACGGGAAGTGCATGAAGATCGGCCCAACTCGGACGAAACCACGAAACTGTTGCCTATCTAGCGCGGAACTGAACGTTCGAATCCAGTCCGCCCCAGCGGCGAGTCGGGCGAACGTCAGTCCGTGTGCTGCGCATTGACTGATGCCACCTTGAGGGATCGAACACTCGCGAACTCGCCCGTCTCGGTGCCCGGATGCATGCCAGCGATATCGCGCCGACCTTCATTCGCCACGCACAGTCCACGGAAGCGACCGATCCGCTCGGCATCATCTTTCAAGTCGCCGACGCGCTTTCGCTGCCCTTCGCCGACAACTCATTCGATTTCGTGACCGCCTTCATGTCGATGATGGATATGCCTGACCAGGGTTGTGCGCTGCGAGAGGCGCACCGGGTATGCGTCCCGGCGGGTTTCTCCAATTCTCAATCTTGCACCCATGTTTTGCCCCGTCGCATCGCCGGGTATTGCGGAACGCGGATGGCGCCACGAGGGCGATTGAGGTCGCGGGCTACTTCGATGCGATAGACGGGGAGGTCAAGACTTGGTGGTTCGGAACCTTGCCGCGAGCGCCCCGGCCTGCCGCCTCGCCATGTCTACAGGCTGACCGCGCGAGGGCTGGCGCTTGCTCATGAGCAGGAGATGGAAGCGCTCTTGAGCGATCGCGCCGGAGCCACCGCATGAATGCCGCGCCGAGCTCGTGGCGGCGATCGGCAATAAGGCTTGCGCAGCATGCGTCACGGGTCCTTCCCGACGCGGGCCCGTGGGCCGAGGCGATGCGGCACGAGATCGACTATATCGCGGACGATAAAGCTGCCTTGCGCTGGGCGTTCGGCGGCCTCCTGGCAAGCTACCGGGCGAGGCTCGCCCAATTGCGGTGCTTCAGCGCGCAGACCTCCTTGAGATACGTCGGAACGATCAGCGGCGTCCTGCTGGTCGTGATCGGACTTGCGCTCGACGCGGGGCATGCCAGCGGCCAGGCGGAGCCGCCTCAACCTGTCTTCGACGACACAGCTTGCAATCTGCCCGGTCTCTCGCCGGAGATAAGTCCGCACCTGCGCTGCGGCACGGTCAGCGTCCCGCGGAGTTACGATAACCCCGGCGCAGGCCGGTTCAAGCTGGCGGTCGTCGTCGTCAGGAGCGCCCAGCAGCCCGCGTTTCCCGACCCCGTCGTTTATATCAACGGCGGCCCAGGTAGTCCCCTCACCATCTACGCCGACCAGCAGGCCCGGACCCGATACACCGCGGGCCGCGATCTCATCCTCGTCGATCAACGGGGAACCGGCCGATCGGAGCCGAAGCTCTGCCCGGACCTCGATGGCGCGCTCTTCGATGCTGGCCTCGCCGTCGCCGCAGACCCGGGCGACGATGCCCTGGCCAAGCGTCGAACCATCTATGCGGCGTGCCGCTCCGAGGCGACCGCGCACGGCTTCGACCTGACGGATTTCGGCACCAGCGTCACCGTCGCCGATTTTGAGTGGGTGCGCCGGGCGCTTGGGATCGAGCGCTGGAACGTCTACGGCGAATCCTACGGCACGACCGTCGCCATGACATTGGTCACGTTGCATCCCGAGACCGTGCGCGCCGCCGTGCTCGATTCGATCTATCCGCCGGACCCGACACCGATGCAGTCGACCAACGTCGCCGACGCGCTCGCTGCGTTCTTCCGATATTGCAGCGGCGATCGAGCCTGCGCCGACGCATATCCCGACCTCGCAGGAACCTACCGAGAGACGGTGTCCGGGCTCGCTCGCGCACCGCTGACCGTCCCCGTGCCGCCGAAGATGCATCGTCCCAATGATCGGGTGAGCCTCACTTCGACCCTGTTCGAGGCTCTGGTCGGCAGTCTCATCTACTATCCCTCGGCCTATCCGAGCTTGCCGCGCCTGATCGCGACCGTGCATGACCGCGACAGCCAGGGGCTCGGAAAGGTTCTTGCGTCCACGTATGCGGCCAGGGCGGCGGAGGTGAACCAGGCGACGAACATTGCCGTCGAATGCCGCGACCGTCCGCATTATCGCGACCCGCTTCCGGCCGGTGCGAGCGTGCTCGACCGCTTACAGCTCTACGGCCGCTGCGACGATTGGTCGGAAATCGGGCCCGCGCCGCTCGTGCCGATTGGCACCGCCGTGCCGACGCTGGTGCTGACGGGAGAATTCGACCCCGTCACGCGGCCATCCCAGAGCCAGCATGTGGCGGCACTGATCGGTCGCAATGCGCGCTGGGTCGAGTTTCCCCATATCGGTCACAACGTCAGGGCGTTCAGTCCGTGCGGGGCCAAAATCGCCGCAGACTTCATCGACAATCCCGCGAAGTCATCCGACACATCGTGCACCGATCGCGCCGCGCCTATCCGTTTTCTTCCGAAATAGCAGACACCTGCCGAAGCATCCGGGGGCTCTCGTCCGCGATGCGGCGGGCAATTTCACGCTGGGCCTGATCGCGATCGCGCTCGGCCCGGCATTGTCGGCGATCGTCGTACTGTTGCTCGGCCACGATCGGCGCCTTGAACACATCCCGACCCGGCGACTCGCCACGCCATGACACGCGATATCATTTGCCATGCGGCGGGCTCACCGCGTCAGCGGAACTGGCAGTTCGAATCCATTCCCCTCCAGCGCGGAGTTTATTGCGAACTTGGCTCTTCCGGCGTCGACGCAGCGAGCCCGCCAATAACCCCGGGGCCGAGCGGAACTGCCGGAAGCGCGCACCTGGTTCGAACGTCCCGGCGAGCGGCGTCGCGAACAGGGCGTGTGTGTCGGCGATGTAGAGCATACCGTCGCCGCCCACGGCGAGACCGCCGGCATGGCCGCACGGGCTCGGCACGTCGACATATCCGGTTGGCCGCCCGTCTCGAGATCCATGCGGATCACCCGACAGGCCCGCGATGGACGCCCAAGCTGTCGCTGCGATAGGCGGAGACGTAAATGCCGCCACCATCGATCGCGAGCCCCTGCAGATCGTAGCCGTCATCGAGTCCCGGTAACCAGTCCCAATCGGCGCCGATCGGGGCCTCTCAGTTCATCAGGAAACGTGCGAGGAAAACGGGAACGCGAGAGAATGCATCCTGTCGTGCGGCGGGATCCGTTCCTTGAATGGGGACGACGCCGGCGGCGGTGCGATAATTTGGCGACTCGTGGCGCCCCATGTTGGGCCAGTCGAAATCGTGATAGGCGCCGGGATAGATTTGTACCGTGACCTTGGCGCCGCGGGCGGCAGCGCCGTCGAGCAGTTCCTTGCACGGCGCTGCGGGGGTCCAGACGTCCTCGGCGCCGACCAGCACGAGAAGTGGGATCGTGCTCGTCCATGCGCCCTCCCGCCGCTCGTTGCACGACGCCGGGTAGAACGCGACGGCGGCCCGGAAGTCGCCCTGCGGCAGCTGGGCCGGACGGACGGGGCTCTGCCCGCCGATCGCAAAGAGGACGGCGCCGCCGCCCTCGGACCAGCCGACCACGCCGACGCGGTCCGGCCGCACATAAGGCTGCGCCTGCAGGAACAACAGCGCCCCATATGCGTCGTGCGGCCGCTTCTGATAGACCTCGCGATTGAAGCCGCGCTGCGAACACATCTCGCCCTGGTTCCGCGGCCCAAAGCTGTCGACCATCAGCACGACATAGTCACGCTGCGTGAGTTCCCGGGCCCAGTCGAGCTCGCGGGGGTTAATGGAACCCCGTCGCGCGGTTGAAGAGACCGCCGCACCCGTGCAGGAAAACCACGGCCGGATGTTTCCCCTCGCCTGCCGGGCGAAAGAGATAACCGTCTAGCGCGGTCGCGGCACGGCCCGGGCCGTTGTCTTCGAACGACGGGAAATGCACGGCCTCTTGCCCCGCGGCGGTGGTGCACCACAGCAGGAGCGCGGCGGCCGCAAAATGTTCGGCGAGCCGGGGCATTAACCTACAGAGGGCGTCGCGCGGTGACCAACCACACTGCAAAAGCTCGTCGTCATCGCCGCCACTCTGGTGACCTTCAACCTTCCGGAAGCGGGCCTGCTATTGATCATCGGCATCGACCAGTTCCTCGACATGGGCCGTACGCGACCAACGTGATCGGCAACAGTTTGGCGACGGCTGTCATTGGCCGCTGGGAGGGGGAGACAGCGGAGACGCTCGGCGTGCCGGCGGAGGCGCAAGCGGCTTGATGCTGCGCTTATTGCTCGCCGTCGCGCTCAGCGCATCGCTGCTGGCGATTCCTGCCGCACACATTTGAGGTCGACGGCGGTTTCGTCATACAGGTCGACGTCTGAAGTTGGGGGCAAACTCGATTTGCTTTGCCCCTTTTAAATCGTCGCTGAAGTGCCATTTTCGGACGTCGGCGGTAGCCGCCCCTTTCATTCCAGCCTGAAGTAAAAAGAAGGCGATTCGATGTTGGTTGCCAGCTCACCGCGTCGGAGTCACCGCTTCAATCGCCGATCATCCCGAGCAGGCGCCGAGCTGTTGCATTCGTGAGGCGAGCCGCTCGGACCAGGCCTGAAAAGCGTGATCGACATCGTTCCAGTTGTTGAGCGTATTTTCTACCAGGGCCGTGGTGCCACCTCTTCGGTCGACGGCTTCCCAGAGCAGACCTCCGTTCGTCGCATCGGTCGCATAGCCCTCGGCTGTCGCGGTGCCGGCGAAATATCCGACGCCGTTGTTGAAGGCGAGGGATGCGAGGCTGTAGGCGGTGCCGACGTAAGGCGTGTAAGTCGCAACGGTGTTGACCGTGGAGTTGGGAATTGTGGCATCGACCAGCGCGAACCGCATCCGCATCGTACCCGGCGAGGGCGAGGTCACCATTTCCAGGTGCCATATTTTCGGAACGACTTTCGGTGACGACCGCCAGCCATCGCGTTATCCTGACAATGCCATGCCGGGTGATGCGTTAAGGTTGAACCATCACCATCCCTGCCTGGCGAGGCACGCCTTCGTCGCTTGCCTAGCGTCGAGATGGGTCCGTGCACCTGATGGTCCGTTCCATGTTAAAAGCTCGTAGGTTGCACTTCGGCTCGCCGATCGCGGTTTCGTGTTGAGCTGGACGCGCCATGTTTTTGTTCAAGTCCACTAACGTGACTTGGGCCGCGGCCCAAGTCACGTTAGTGGACTTGGGCCGCGGCCCGATCCTTAGGAGACGTCAATGTCAGATAGCGAAGACAAAAATTCTGACATCGAAACAAAAATCAAAGAGTACATTGATAATCGGCTGCTCGGCAAGCAAAGCGGTTACCTGGGCTATTACGACAGGGCAGCAGGGCGGATGAAGAAGCGTCACATACAAAGCCGCTCGGTTGCCGCGATCGGCGCTGTTCTTATCCCCGTCGTTAGCAATATAGCTTGGGTGCCTGAAATTAGCGGAACTAGAGTCGAGATTGCAACAATTGGTGCCTCGCTCATTGGAGTAACCGTTGCGCTAATTCTTGCACTTGAAGGAGTATTCCACTTCAAGGAACAGTGGCAAAACTTTCGAGGTACCGAGCAGTACCTGCTCTCACAAAAATACCGCTTCGAAAACAGTGCGGACGAGTACCAGTCGCTTTCCAGAGAGGACGCATTCAAGCTGTTTGTATCAAGGGTGGAAAAGGCAATTCTTGATGAAAATAACGTGACCCTCAATATCCTTGGGCGTACCGAAGGTACAACTTCAGGCAACACACTACCGACTCCTTCGGGGAACCCGCCGCAGCGGGTGCTTCAGAGCACCACGCCCGTGGTACCGCATGTTGCCCAATAAGCCGATAAGATGTATAGTCGCAGGCTGGTTGGTCAGCGCCGACAGCAAGTCATCCAAGAGGGGGATAGCGGTGACCGTGCGGGGCATTCAGAGGTCCCGCAACGTGAGGGGAACAACGGCGATCCTTCGAGGCATTCAGAGGTCCAACAACGTGAGGGGGACAACAGCGAACTGCAAGGTCCCGCCGCAACTTGCCGAGCCACAACTCGGCGAACCGCCCGGGCCCACGGTTTGGGGCAAAGTGAAATGGTACAATGCTGTTAAGAGGTACGGCTTTGTCGAGCTCTCGGACGGGTCCGGCGATGCTTTCCTCCATGCTTCTGCGCTTGCCGGCATAAGCGTCGACGCCCTCCAACCAGGCGTGACGATCGAGTTCCGGACAGCTTCTGCGCAGCGGGGTGTTCAGGTGACGGAAGTCATAAGCATAGATAGCAGCACCGCAGCCCCGCCCAGACCGCCACGAAAGAGTTCACGATCGCCATTAGACCGACAGCCCTTGGAGGCCAGCGTCCAAGAGATGGGGACGGTGAAGTGGTACAACATCGCCAAGGGGTTCGGTTTCATTGTTCGGGACGGCGGCGGGAAGGACATCTTCGTACACGTCTCCGCGCTTGACCGGGCGGGCATCACGGGTTTGAACGAGGGCCAGCGCGTCTTTGTCGGTGTAGCCGAGGGGCAAAAAGGACCAGAAGCCGCCTCGATCCCAAGTGGCCTAGTGGATCCTGGGTAATGATCTCCCCTGATGAGATCAGCAGGAGCCAGGGGTAAGGCGCATGCGCAAGTTCTTCGGGCCGATGGGTTCCGTCAGCCGCATCAACCGTCGAGAGCGAAGCCCTCAAGAGCAATATGCTGGGGGATCCGTCGGTGCGCGTCGTCGATGTATACGTCCCGGCTGGGCATGACGGACAAGGATTGCCGCTGCTGGTGGATCTTGTCGGCTTCACCGGCAGCGGCCTGTCCCACACGAATTGGGTCGGCTTCCGCGAGAACCTGCCGGAACGGCTCGACCGGCTGATCGGCGAACAGCGCATGCCGCCTGTCGTCGTCGCCTTTCCCGATTGCTTCACCCGGCTCGGCGGCAACCAGTACATCAACTCGGCTTCGATGGGTGCTTGGGAGGACTTCCTGCTGCACGAGATGCTGCCGGCAATCGAGCAGCGCTTCGGGTGTGGCGGTGCCGGGCGCCGCGGCGTGTTCGGCAAGAGCTCCGGCGGCGTATGGCGCCATTACGCACGCGCTGCGCCACTCCGACATCTGGTCGGCCGCGGCCTGTCATTCCGGCGATATGGGCTTCGAGTTGTGCTATCTGCCCGACATGCCGGCGGTGCTGCGCGCACTCGCCGGCGCCGAGAACTCGATCGAGCGCTGGTGGCAGCAGCTCGAAGCAGCCAAAAAGCATCCGGAGGGTTCCTTCAAGGTGATCAACGCGCTGGCGATGGCGGCCAGCTACGATCCCGATCCCACGCAGTTCCTCGGGATCCGGCTGCCGGTCACGCTTCGACACCTGCGAGGTCATCGAGGAACGCTGGGCGAATTGGTTGCGGCAAGATCCGGTCGTCGCGATCGAAACCCAGGCGGACAATCTCCGCCGGCTGAAGGCGCTCTACATCGACTGCGGCGAGAAGGATCAGTTCAATCTGCTCTACGGCGCCCGCAGGTTCGTGCGGCGGCTGAACGAGCTCGGCATCGCGCATCGCTACGAGGAGTTCCCCGACAACCATAGCGGTGTCGATTACCGGATGGACGAGAGCTTGCCTTTTCTCGCGCAGGCGCTGTCCGGCTGATCTGTAGGGTTAAAGGCGTTCCCTTGCCGCCCTGGGGGTGCGGGGGCTTCTCGGATACGATCGGCCGTGTTGTCATGACCGGGCGCGACGATCTGTGCGACCTCGCACTCGAGATGCGCCTTGGCCTCTGCGATGCGAAACGGTCGTACCTTCGCCGACGGCGCTGGCCACGTCCGCGAGCGCTCCTATCCAGGGTACAGCTACATTGCGTCGGTGTGGAGGAACGGCCGCGTCGACCCAAGACTGCTCGACCCGGTGTGCCGTTTATCGGGCTCTGGTATATGCCGGCGCTGGGCGATTGGTGGCGCGGGCGCCGGCAATGAAAAACATCGAGCACATCGGGATGGACGCGATGCCCGGAAGCAGCGGCGATAACGCTTCTTCCGGCTCGCCGAACCAGGATCAAGCCCGCTTACGCCGCCGCGGAGCACTGGTGGGGCGCTCGGCGGCATCCTCGGTCTTGCGTTTGCGCCCGCCGCTGACGGGCAGCAGCAAGGCCGAGGGCCGAACGGGCTTTCGTTGGTGTTGAGCTTCACCAGATTGGCGATGCGCGGCTGCTCGCCGGGCACATAGGGCGAAAGCCAGCGCGATCCATCCGCGAGTTGGTCGGACATTCGGTTTTACGCCGCAGTGAAATCGCGGCCAGCGCCGGATTCCCTGATCGGGCGAAAAAATTCCCTGATGGCCCGAATTAATTCCCTGCAAGGCCGAATTAAATTCCCTGTTCCGATGCGTAGGGAATTGGGTCGTAACCCATTGAATTCGGCTATCCCTCTCGAGCCAATAGTCGCACTTGAGAGGCCTAGACGAACAAAATTCCCTGTATTTTCCCAGCTAGCCGAACTTCGCCGATTGGAGCACTTTTAAGCGCCTAAGTGTCTGAGATCGCTGAGGTGGACCCCCGAAGGTCGGCACTACAGCGAGGTGGGTGGCGTCGGCGGGATGGCGGTGATTTTAGGTGGTGGTTGGGCGGGAAGCTCCAGTTTCAGCTTATTCAGCAAGAGGCTAAGATCGGGTTCGGGCTCGGTATAGCGGGTGAGCAACAGCTCGCGGCCGTCGGTGGTCGGCAGGTGCACATCGATCATCTGCACGGCGGCGAACTTTTCCAGCACGCTGCGCGGCGTCAGCCCGGGCGCCAGCGCATGCAAGCGCCGCGCAAGAGTGACGTGCAGGCAATAGGCCAGGAAGGCGATGAAGACGTGCGCCTCAACGCGTGCCTCAATCTGGTGAAAGACCGGCCGGATCGCCAGGTCGCCCTTGAGGTTCTTGAACGCCTCTTCGACCGCCACCAGCAGCAGATAATGGCTCCACAGCTTGGCGGGGTCTTCCTCGACGAGGTTGGTGCGCAACAGATACCGGCCTTCGCGCGATCGTGCCTGCCGCAGCTTATTGCGATCGAGCCGAAGCTGAAGGTGGCGCGTCTGCGGCCACCTCGATGGTGACCAGGCGCCGGCGGCGTGGACTGATCGCGCTGGCGCCGAGTTCATCGAGCAGTTCGTCGCGCCCAGCGCCATTGCCGACCGCCTGAGCCGGGCCCACAGCCGCTTCAGCTGCCGCCGCCGCATCGCACGCTCTTTGGCGACGCGGTCGCGGCTCTGGGCGAGGACATAGAGTTCTCCCTCTTGCGCCAACAGCTTGACCTGCACGCCGGGTCGCGCCTCTTGCCACGGCTGGGCAATCAGATGCTTCTCCAAACGCGTCAAGCGACCCTTCGGCGTGCCCACCAGGTAATGCACCGGCGGGTCGGCCGCGCGCATTTCGGCGAGCACCTCTTCGGTCGGCACGCCGCGGTCCATCAGCCAGACGCGGCGCGCCTTGCCGTATTGTCGCTCGATGCGTCGAGAAACCCCCGCAATGTCGTCTTGTCCGCAGTGTTGCCGGCCATCACCTCATAGGCCAGCGGCAGGCCTTCGGGCGTCACCACCAGGGCAATGACGATCTGCACACAATCGGGTCGATGATCGCGCGAGTACCCAAAGCGGCGCTTGTCGCCTTCCGGGAACGGGGATCGCCTCGAAATAGGTGCTCGTCAGATCGTAGAGCAGCACGTCGTAGCTGATGTTGAACAGATCGCGCCACCGTCCCACCAGGTGATCGAAGACCGCTTGCTTGTGCGCGAGCAGTCGGTCGTGACAACGATACAGCTTGTGGATCTCGGCCAACCCGGCATCCTCGCCCAGGAGATCGGCCACGGCGCTGCGCTGAAACCACTCGCGGTGCAGGCGCCATTCGCTGCCCGGCGCCAGCAGGCGATAGGCGACCAGCACGAACAGGACCTGATCCCAGCGCGTCCCCTTGCGGCTCACCCCCAGCCGCTTCGACCAGAACTGATCGAGCTGCAGCTCACGCCACAGCATCAACGCCAGCCAGCACGCACCCCACTGCCGTGGCCGGCGCAACTGCAACTGCGACAGCTTGACGTGGACGATCGAGGTGTCCGCCAGCACTCCTGCGCCGCGGTCTTCCGGAAACAGCGACAGCGTCCGCGGTTGCGTGGCGCCTTCCTCGAGCACCTCGATTGAGCGCCGCCACGCCAACTCCTGCGTGTCGTTGATCTCGCCCAGGTACAGCACGTGCCGCTGCACCACGCGCCCCCTGGCGGTCCGCGTGTTCTCGACAACGCTCCAATAGCGATGTTGCTTGCCATCCTTCCGGCGAACTTTGCAGCGCAAGAACATGATGGCCGGCGATTATCGGCACATTGGCGGCCGAGAGAATAGACTTGGTCGGCACTACAGCCGATTTTCGGTGTTTTGGCCCGCCGCGCTCCTTGTCGTTCAATGACTTGCCCGGCGAAAATTCCGGAACGGCGGGTCGAATCGGCGAAGTTAGGCTAGCAGGGAATTTGGGCTTCAGAGACGGGTTCGCTCGAGACTGCCTCCTCCAGCGAAGAGTTCAGGAGCGAACTCGATTTCGAGGACCTCGCCAAGATGACAACCGCGCTCCTCGACCGTCTCACGCATCATTGCGAAATCATCGAAACCGGCAACGAGAGCTGGCGCTTCAAACACCGCGACTGAGTGCCACCCCGGCTTGCCCCCGGTGGGCAAACAGGCACCTCCCACGCCCCGGTGGACCGTTGAGCGGCAACGCCAGTATCGCATATAATTCGCCAATGCCTGCTCATTGTCCGGCGGCAATCCCCACAGTGAGAGGTTTCAATGTTTAAGCCTGATCTCCTGGCCGAAAAGGCCGGCGCAATCCTCTTTGAGAAAATCGAGCAACGCTTAGAATCCCTCCTCGCGGAACACGGGGTTTCGGAGCCAGGCGAGCTTGCTCCCACTCAGATGAACGAGGTGTTTCAGCGGGCAATCGTCGAAGCCGCGGGGTGTTTTCCGACTGCAAACCTCGAGCAGTTGGCCCACGGCTTCCGCTCGTTTGTTCATCCGGCCTTCATGCCTGCGTGGGACCGGGTCAAGTTGGCTACGGCGGTGGGCAGGGATCCCTTCGCGTTCAGCAGCGGTGTGGATGCTGCCGTCCTGCTCGCTGGCTTCGGTCTCGCGGTTGCTCCTTTCGATTTTCAGCACGGCAGCCTTGAAGAGCCGACGAACACGTCGACACCGTGCTTGCGATGTTCTCTCGTCGGCCAGACGCGTTAGTCGGATATGATACGTGCGGAGCGCCGTTTTACGTGCTGCTGACGGATTGCGTAAGGACGCTGGTAAAACTACTGGGCACCCACGCCAATCTCATCGACATCAGAAGACTGTTTGCGCGAAATGGGGGCTCACTACCGCCCGACCCTGGGAAAGGGTTCGTACCGGGGATGGTAATATTCGCACGTGAGCCGAGCGACATGATCTCGACCATCCTGCTGCATGATCGGAAACCCGATGTGGGCTCACTGATGTTGCACGCGGGGTGGCGGGTTGAAGAACAGGCGTATGGAGCTCCGTACGATGGGTACTTTCCCGTCCCGGTGTCACTGCTCCGTGCCGTCGCCTACGAACCCGCCGTCGCCTCCGCGATCTGCCGCCGCGTCACACCACCGCCCCGGATGCACTGACCGCTGCATTCGGACACGACGGATCAGCTAATGGGAGGCCTCGGGTTGAAGTACGACGAAGGTGCGCGCTCCGCCCGGGGCCTTTCCAAAGTTTCCGCGGGTTTTGCCCATCCAAACACCGAGCGCCCACCATAGGTATGTGAAAGCCGCTGTTCTTGTGTGATCAGCTCCTCGACCGGAGGACCCGAAGCGCACCGCTCGAGGAGCCGAGCCTGCCCATCGAGGCGCTTTAGCGCTCCCAGCGCCTCCTCTCGCCCGAGCTTCGCGGCGTGAACCGCGGACTTCAGCACGCGTATCGTCTCGTCGTAGACACGCAGCGGCACGGGGAAGGGATGCCTGTCCTTTCCCCCGTGCGCGAACGAAAATCGAGCCGGGTCGGTGAAACGATAAGGGGCTCCGTGCACGACCTCGGCAACCATAGCCAAAGCTTGCACGGTGCGCGGGCCCACGCTGGGAGTTAGCAGCAGCTCCGGGAAGTCCCTCGGCCCCCGGTCGGCTGCCGCCGCCAAGTTTCCGTATAGCCGCTTCCCCACTATGTCGCCCGGGCGAACATCGTGATGAGCGGGCAGATCGAGATGTGGAAGCAGCGGCTCTCCCCCGAAATCGCGCCTAGCATAAGAAGGGATTATTTTCGACAGCTCGCGACCGATGCCGTCCGGGCCCAGCGTGCCGAGGAGCTCGAGCTGGCCGCGGCGAGACAGTTCCGCGCGGTGGTCGGTCAGGTTCACGATCTCGCCCTGCCCTGGACCTTCGATCGCAGCATGCGGCTCATCGACAAAACTCTTCAATCCCTCGGAGAGCCAGTGGTAGCGGCGAGCCTGCTTGAGATCGCCGTTCATCCCTTGTTGTACAACGACCCAGTGGCCGTCGTCGGTAACGATAAAGCTGTGCAGATACAGCTGGAACCCGTCCTGCACAGCGGCACTGTCGACCTTCGCTACCAAGCGGCTGGCTGTGGCGAGTGCTGCCCCATCGAAACCTACCCGCTCCCCGATCTCGACCACCTCGTGAGGGGTTTGCCGTGAATACCTGCCACGTCCGCCGCAGACATGGATCCCGAGTTCCTGCTCCAACGGAGCCAGCCCGCGCTTCAACGCGCCGATGACGCTCGTGGTGATACCGGAGGAATGCCAGTCCATACCCATAACGGCGCCGAACGATTGGAACCAGAACGGGTGAGCGAGACGGCGCAGCAATTCGTCACGGTCGTAATGATGGACTATCGCCTCGCTGATCACCGCCCCGAGGCGAGTCATGCGGTCGGCGAGCCACTTGGGTACCTGTCCTCCATGCAGCGGTAAGTTGGCGGTTCCAGCTCTCTGAGCCATCGGTCGAAAAATCTCCTGAATTTCGAGCCGCGATGATTTCCACGTATCTGGCTACCTTTATCCCTACGAAACAAGGGGATCCAAGGACGATCGCAAAGGCGATTAGGAGGAACGAGCGGTTTCCGCGGGTGTATCCCAGGCGTATCTTTGGGGCTGAGACCGGGAGAAGGGCGATGGCACTCCGCGACATCTTGGTTTGTATCGATGGCACCGCTGCCGGCGACGTCCGGTTCGAGCTGGCACTGAATCTGGCGCAGACCAGCAGGGCGCATCTGACAAATGTTTATGCCTTGCCGGAGCCCCGCGGCTTTCCCACGCCACCGGCGGGAGTGGGCCTGCCTCCGACTGTCCTCGGACCAGTTTCGCCGGAGGGCGCCAGGGCCATGGAGGGACAGCCGATAAGTGCAGCCGCGCCCGTTGTGGAGATCGTACGCGAAGCCGAGCGGGCCGACACCGTCGAGGAGCGATTCCGCGAGGAGCTAAAAGTGCGCGGGCTCGATGGCGAATGGCACATTGTCGATCACACCGGCGAGGCGGAAGTGATTGAGCTGGCCGAAACGGCAGATCTGGTAATCCTCGGGCAATATCCCGGGGATGAGTTCGGACGGCGTGACCTGGCTCCGGCCGGATCATGTCGTCACCGCCGCCGGAAGGCCGGTTCTCGTCGTCCCTTATGCCGGCACCTTCGCGCGCGTCGGCATACGGGTGCTCGTCGCCTGGGACGGAACGCGCGAGGCCAACCGGGCGCTTCATGACGCGCTGCCGCTCATCGGCGATGCTGAGGCGGTCACGGTGATCTATGTCGGAACACGGGAGGCCGATCTGGACCGCGCGCGCACCCGGCTCGAAGGCGTCGTCCAGCACCTGCAGCGGCACGGGGTCATGGCGCACCCCGAAGAAAGCCCGCGCAATGGCATCTCGATTTCCGATGCGCTGTTGTCGCGCGCCGCCGATCTGGGTGCCGACATGATAGTGGCAGGGGCTTACCACCACTCGCACCTGCGCGAGACGTTGCTCGGCGGGGTGAGCCGTGACTTGCTCGATCACATAACCGTACCGGTGTTGATGTCGCACTGAATTTCAGTTGGCCTAATGTGATGGGCTACGGTTTGTAGATATCGGGGGTAACGGAAAAATCGGGGAGGTTGGCGTGAAAGGATTGGGCCGAATATTTGCAGCCAGCGCCGCGTTCGTCCTGGGACTCTATACTTTCCGGGGGGCACTCGCGCAAAAGCAGGGCGGCATCCTGCGAGTGTTTCACCGCGACAGCCCCGCTAGCATGTCGATCCTTGAGGAGGGCAGCATCTCGGCAATCATGCCGATGATGGGGGTCTTCAATAACCTCGTCCTGTTTGAGCAACACGTGCCGCAGAACCGAGTTGAATCAATCGTGCCCGATCTTGCGACCAGCTGGAGCTCGAACGAAGAAGGGACGGAGCTCACGTTCACGCTGCGGGACGGCGTGAAATGGCACGACGGCAAGCCGTTCACCTCAGCCGACGTCAAGTGCACCTACGATTTGCTGACCGGAAAGGCCAAGGAGAAGCTTCGCCTGAACTACCGCGAGGCCTGGTTTTTGAACCTCAACGAGGTGACGACAAACGGTGACCGCGAACTCACGTTTCATCTGAAGCGGCCGCAGCCGGCCTTGATCTCCCTGCTCGCCTCAGGATATTCGCCGATCTATCCGTGCCACATCTCGGCGCGGGACATGCGCACTCACCCGATTGGCACGGGACCCTTCAAATTCGTCGAATACAAACCCAACCAGTCGATCAAAGTCGCGCGGAACCCCGATTATTGGAAACCGGGCAGGCCGTACCTGGATGGCATCGAGTACACAATCATAGCCAACCGCTCGACCGCGATCCTCGCATTCGTCGCCGGAAAGTTCGACATGCCGTTTCCGTACGAGGTATCGATTCCGCTCGTAAAGCAGGTGAAGAGCCAAGCGCCACAGGCGATCTGCGAAGTAAAACCAATGAACGGCCGGGCCAACCTGCTCGTCAACCCCGCGCCGCCATTCGACAACCCTGTGCTGCGCCGCGCCATGCAGCTGAGTTTAGACCGAAAATCGTTCATCGACATTCTCGGCGAGGGGCAATATGACGTCGGCGGGGTGCTGCAGCCGCCACCGGAGGGCATCTGGGGCATGCCCAAGGAGATGCTGGAGCAGCTGACGGGATATGGGTCGGATGTAAAGAAGAACCGGGAAGAAGCCCGCACCCTGATGCGTTCGCTCGGTTATGGCCCGGACAATCGGCTGAAGGTGAAAGTCTCCTCCCGCAATATTGCATGGTATCGCGATCCGGCGGCTATCCTGATCGACCAGCTGAAGGAAATCTGGATCGATGGCGAGCTCGATGCGGTCGAGACCGCAAACTGGGTCCCAAAGCTGATGCGCAAAGACTTCACCGTCGCAATGAGCCTTTCCGGCAGCGCCGTCGACGATCCAGACACGCAGCTTTACGAAAACTACTCATGCCGCTCGTCCCGCAACTACACCGGCTGCAACCCGGAGGTCGATGCGCTGATCGAGCAGCAATCGGCAGAAACGAACCCAGACAAGCGTAAGGAGCTGGTCTGGCAAATCGAGCGCAAGCTGGTTGAGGACGCGGTCCGCCCGATCATCTTCTTCATGCGCCAGGGCACGTGCTGGCAGCCCGAGGTGAAGGGGCTGACGTTGATGGAGAACAGCATTTTCAACAGCTGGCGGATGGAGGACGTCTGGCTCGACAAGCAGTGAAAAGAACGCCCCGGAGCCATTACCCCCATCAAGATCGACCTCCGCCCCCGTTTGGCCGCAAGCGGGTCTCATGGCGGCTGGGTCGAGCTGATCCCGAGGCAGCACGATGAAGAAGGAGCCTATCTTGGATACGCCGAAATTTCACGAAATCTGGGTTGAGCAGTGCGAAGCTGCTGAGGGTATCAAACGGCGCTACGGAACGAAGGCGGCGTTCGATTACCTCGTCGCAGAAAAATTGTTCAATTTCGCTGATGCCGCGAACTCACATCCTGCTTTCGCGAGACAGCTTCCTCGATTTGTCGCCCGTGTTAGGGACTTGTTTACAGTTGAGGAAATGCGGAGCACACCTCAACCGTATTGAACGCGAGCAGCGAGAAAACGACGCCTCCATCGAGGAGCGCGATGACTGCGCTGACGAGGACGAGCATCAGAAGGAGCACGCGCTAGGCCTCGAAAGCTCTACAGTAACGGCGGAGCGCGCTCGGCAATTCGCTTCTATCGCAGAATTATTAACCGCTGCGGGGCTAGGGACGTCGTGATAGCTTGAAGGCGAGCGAGGCCAATATCCGACCCCGTGCCCCGTTGACTAAGCGTGCCGACCAGAATGGTCTTGCGACGATAAGTCGGCAGCCGGATTTGCGTAATACGCCGGGACTGCACCCTCTGAGTTTTTGCCGGAGTAGTGAAGCATGAACTCGTCGGGCTCAGTGGCCAGCGGCATTGGTCAGCCGGTGCTGCGCAAGGAGGATTTTCGTCTCCTCACCGGTCGAGGCAGCTTTGCCGACGATGTCTGCCTGACGGAGATGGCGCATGCTGCGATCGTGCGCTCGCCCCACGCCCATGCGCATATTGCATCCATCGACAAGGCAGCGGCGCTCGCATCTCCGGGCGTCCTCGCGGTCCTCACCGGCCACGACTACGTCGCCGACGGGCTCGCGACCAATCCCGCACGGTGCAGGCCTCATGGGCCGACCCGACGTAGCTGTTCGAGTTCGAGGTTTTGACCCGATCACGACCCGCGATTACCCGATGCCGCGCCGATACAGTCCGCTTTGTCGGCGAGCCGGTCGCGATCGTCGTGGCCGAGACCGTCGATCAGGCAAAGGACGCAGCCGAGTTGCTCGAGATCGCCTATGAGCCGTTGCCGGCGGTAGTTCGGGCTGCCGACGCGGTGAAGCCGGGTGCGCCCGCGCCTGTGGGACGATGCGCCGGATAATCTCTGCGTCGACATCGAGGTTGGGGACGAAACGGCGACTACAGAGGCTTTCCGGCGCGCCGCTCACATCGTTCGGCTCGACACTTGGGTGCAGCGCGTCACCGGCGTCCCGATGGAGCCGCGCACCACAACCGCCGATTATGATGCGGCGACCGGACATTACACGCTTTACGCCGGCAGCGGCCGCGGTGTCGCCAAGCTGAGGCTCGACCTCGCCCAGGTTCTGGGTGTGCCAGCCGAGCAGGTCCGCTGCGTGTGCGGCGACATGGGCGGCAATTTCGGTACGCGGAACTTCTTTTATCCGGAATACGCCCTCCTCGCCTGGGCCGCGCGCCGGGTAGGCCGGCCGGTGAAATGGGCGTGCGAGCGGAGCGAGGCATTTCTCAGCGATTACCAGGGCCGCGATCTCACAGTCGAGGCTGAGCTCGCTCTCGACAAGGATGGGAATTTCCTCGCAGTTCGCGGCTCGAACCTCAGCAACCTCGGTGGGCATGCGGCCGCCTTCGTGTCCTTGCAGAAAGGGCTCGGCTTGATGTCGAATGTCTATCGCATCCCGGTCGGCTATTTCCGCGGTCGGGGCGCCGTCACCAATACCGTCTCGACCACGCCTTATCGAAGCGCCGGCCGGCCCGAGGCGATCTTTGTCATCGAGCGGCTGATCGATTTGGCCGCCGACGAGCTGCGGCTCGACCCGGTCGCGCTGCGACGCCGGAACATGATCCCGGCTGCCGCCCAGCCCTACGCCAATCCACTGGGCATCACCTACGACAGCGGCCGCTACGAAGACGCCATGGATACGGCGCTGGCGCTCTCCGATTGGGACGGCTTTCCGGCCAGGCGCGCCGAGGCGCGAGAACGCGGCAAGCTGCGAGGTATCGGCATCGCAAATTATGTCGAGATCACATCAGGCGCGCCGCGCGAGCGCACCGAGATCACGGTACTTCCGGAAGGCCGAGTTGAGCTGGTGATGGGCACGATGTCCTCGGGGCAAGGGCACGAAACCAGCTTTGCGCAGCTCGTCACCGAATGGCTTGGCGTGCCGTTCGAGAGCATCACGTACGTCGCCCACGACACTGCCCGGGTTGCGGCGGGTGGCGGCTCCCATTCCGGCCGCTCGATGAAGCTGGCCACGACCATCATCGGCCAGGCGACCGACGACATCATCGACAAGGGCCGCAAGATCGCCAGCTTCCTGCTCGAGACTGGCGAAGTCGACATCGAGTTCGAGCGTGGGAGATACCGAGTCGCCGGCACCGATCGCGAAGTCGGCATCTTCGAGGTCGCCGCGGCCGCCGTCACGCGCAAGGACTTGCCAGAGGATCTGCAAGGGCCGCTCGCCGGCATCTCCGACCAGACGCTTCCGGTCGCGAGCTTTCCGTATGGCACGCAGGTTTGTGAAGTTGAGGTCGATCCCGAAACCGGCGAGGTTGAAATTGTCCGCTACGCTGCAGTCGACGATGTCGGGCGCGCCATCAATCCGCTGATCCTGCACGGTCAAACGCACGGCGGAATTGCCCAAGGGGTCGGCCAGGCGCTGCTCGAGGACAGCTACTACGAGCCCGAGACTGGGCAACTGTTGGCGGCGAGCTTCATGGATTACGCGATGCCGCGAGCCGACACGCTGCCATTCTTTGCAACAGCGCTCAGCGAAGTCCCGACGCCGACGAATAGGCTCGGCGTGCGTTCCGGCGGCGAAGGCGGCACGACGCCCGCGCTGGGTGCCGTGATCAACGCCGTTGTCGACGCGCTCAGCGAACTCGGGGTGCGCCACATCGAAATGCCGGCGACCCCTGAGCGGGTGTGGCGGAATATTCGAGCAGCTACCGCGGGGAAGGTCTAAAGCAGTTAAAGCTGTCACTTTCCCCTCGCGAGCTCGTTCATGGGTCAAGAAAGGCGCGCTCCCGTCGGAAATTTTGAGCGCTGGTGCAAACGAGCGCAGAGGGCGCTGGGCAAGTTCAAGGCGATCCCGACGGCGATGCGGCTTGTCCTCATTTGCATCGCTGTCCTAGTCGTCTTTTCCAAAGTTCCGCACCTATCGGTCAGGCGGGGAGATCGATTTTGTAGCGCCATCGATGGATGACCGGGTCGCGATTTAGGTCATTGATGAATTCGATGATGCGTTGCTTCAATTCGTGTGTGGAGTTGACACGGATGTGGCGGAGCACGGATCGGGCTGCTTTGGAGAAAAACCCCTCGACCAGGTTGAGCCAGGAACCGTGTTTGGGGGTGAACACAAACGCGAAGCGGCCGTCCGGCTGAACGGCCAGCCACGTCTTGGTCTCCCGCGAGATGTGCGCCGAGTGATTGTCCAGAATGACTTTGATCGCAGTTGCGGCCGGATAGGCAGCGTCGAGGATTTTGAGGAACTCAATGAACTCGCGACTGCGATGGCGGTCCTTGACGAGGGCGTGCACAGTACCAGTGAGCAGATCGATGCCGGCCATCAGGGTCACCGTGCCGTGGCGCTTGTACTCGTGGTCGCGCTGCGTGGTGGGGTGGGTGCCGGGAACCGGGGGGAGATCAGGAGTGGTATTGCCGATCGCCTGAATACCGGGTTTCTCGTCATAGGAGAGGATGGCGATTTCGCCCCCGCCATCACAGTTCGCGGCAGCCGCGCGCCGCATCTCGACTTCGCGGTAAAGGCAAAGCACTTCTGCCATTTTTTGCTCGAAATCGGGGTCGCGCTGCTCCACGTAGTAGCGGACTTTATGCGGCTTGACCTCATGCGCCGCCAGGATCTTGCACACCGTTCCCTGGGCGAGTTTCGCCAGGCTGGGATGGCCAGCCTGCGGCCCGTGGTTACGCGCATGCGCGGCCAACAAGCGGGTGGTCCACAGCTCGTGTGGATACCCGGATGCGATCGGCTTGGCGCAAGCCAGCGAAACCAGCCGCGCCCTCGCTTCCCGTGTAATCACTGCATCGCGTCCTGCTCGCGGCCGGTCATCGAGCGCTGCTAACACCCCCAATTCCGCGGCTCGCTCCAGGCACCGCGTCACGGTCTGCTGGCTCACCCCGATCTGCCGTGCGACGACGTAAGCCGATGGGGTGTCGAGGTAGGCAATGATCATGCGAGCCCGCTCCACCCGGCCCGTCGCCTCGCTCCGCGAGCGCGAAATATCGACCAGCGCACGGCGCTGGTCCGGATCAATCGAAAGCGTAATGACGCGGCGCGCAGCAACCATCGCTTCCCCCTGCGATGTCCTCCCGCTGCTTACCATATCTCGCGTACATTGCATACTCCGCCACAACATATCGATAATTTGGAATCTTTGTACTAGTCGTCTTTTCAGTCACAAACCTGGTTTATCAAATTCTGCATAAGCCGACGGAAGTGTTTGCCCTCATCCCGGGCGAATCTAATAAAGCACCGATTGAAACCTGGAGACGATATGCGCCGCTCTTTCAGGAATATTCCACCACCTCCATCTCGCCTGAGCTGCTGGCCGCGCTCGCTCAGGTGGAAAGCGCCGGAAATCCGATTGCGAGGACCTATTGGCGGTGGAGTCTGACCTCGGATCCGTTCGCAGTCTACCAGCCTGCTTCGAGCGCTGTCGGCATGTATCAGATGACCGACGCCGCGTTGTCAGAGGCGCAAGGCTATTGCATCCTTCACCATTCAGTCGTTGAGACCGGGTGTTCCGCGACCCTGCTCAATTCTCGGGTCGTGCCCCGCCCCGCCACGGAACTCACGGCGGTGTTCTTGGACCGCAACCTCGCAGCGATTCTCGGCCATCGCCGAAACACGAGGATCAGTCGTCAGCAAAGGGAGGAGCTGGCCGCAATAATTCATTTGTGCGGCGCCGGTCCGGCGAAGGCATTCGCGCACCGCGGGTTCCGATTGGTGCCCGGGGAGCGCTGCGGTGATCACGACGTCTCAGCGTATCTTGACCAGATCAATGCGATGAAACGGGAGTTCCTGCGCTTCGCCGCCGACAAGTGAGGGGGCGATATCGGTGAAAGGCGGGGCGCTGTCCGTCTCTGGTTTGGTCCTCGGGATTGAGCGTGTGGCCCAAATTGCGCGCGAAACGGCGCGAGCCAACCCGAAGTGAATTTTTAGAACGCGCCAGTCAAATGTCGGCCATCGGGTGGCAAGCCGACCATCGCCCACGCCCTGCTCGATTACGCCTTCGCGCCGATTTCGGACCTTCGCGTGATGGCAAGTAGCCGGCCGGACCCGACCCTAAGGCGGCGATTGCCTGCGAGCGAAGGGCCGATCGATTATCCCCGATTGTGAACCGCCCGGATGGCGAAGGGCAGCGCAGCCGCCGGAAATATTGAGATCGTCAGGAACAGCCAGAAGACCGCATGCACGACCCCGGTAGACCCCAGCGCTGGATTTCCGAACCCGGCGATATTCGCGATCATTCCAGCGAGAGCAGCGCCAAACGCTTGTGAGATGAGATTGACGGTTGAGATGAAAGCCGCCGCAACATCCCGGTCGTTCGGCTCTGCGAACCCGATCAGCAGGCTTCCCAGATACGCCCATGCCGCCCCGATACCCGCGCCGACCGGGACGAGCGCTAACCCGATAAGCACGAGTGAATCAGTCGTCAGCGCCCACCCAGTCAGGATGAGACCGAGCATCACGAGTACCGGCCCCGATATGATGAAGCGATTTGCCCAGGCGCTCACCGACGCGCTGGCGAGCGCGGCTGCGGCCCACGCCACGGGGAGTACCGAACTCAGATACCCTCCCGTGATCGGCGCATGCATGCCGACGCGGACGACCACATAGGGCACATAGACGACAGCCATAGTGCAACCGCTGATCAACGCCATCGCCAGGGATACGGCACCGAGAGGGGCGTAGGGATTGAACGCCCCCGTAGGCAAGAGACGCCGGCGTCCGGGGCTGCGAGCGACGCGGCCGTCCATGCGGAGCATGACGACCAAGAGGATGGTGGCAGCCGTAAGGCCAAGCCCGCTGGTCAATGCGCGCCCGGACAATCCGCCGATCGCGACCGCCAACACCGACCCACCGAGAAGCGTCAGCCGTCCCGCAGCGATCGACGAAGGGGCCGTAGCACGGCTCACCGTTTCGCCCGTGCTCGTCAGTATGGTTCGTTGGGCAACCACTCCCACCGCCGCTGCGAGCGGCAGATCAACCCAGAATGCCCAGCGCCAGAGGCCCCATCCTGCGAGGATGCCGCCGACCAGCGGCCCGCACAGAGCGGCAATGCTCCAGACCGTGGACAACGTGGCGATGGCGCGGGTGTGCAGGTGCGCCGGAAAGACCCGCGAGATGGTCGTGTAGGCGAGCGCCGTCAACAGTCCGCCACCCAGACCTTGGAACAACCGGCCGGCGAGGAAGACCCCCATATTGGGGGAGAGGGCGCAGACGATGCTGCCGACCACGAACAGCGCCAGAGCGATGTGGTAGGCACGACGAAGGCCGTGTGAGACGGCCAGTGAAGCGGCGGATGCCGCGCCCCAGATCGCACTGATCATCGCTACCGTCATCGTCCACGCAAAAAAACGCAGACCGCCGATTTCAATCACCGCCAACGGCAGAACGGTTACCACCACCCGGAGAGAGAGCGCGTGTATCGCAACCGCACCAGTAAGAACGACCGAGCGTGCGAGGTTTGGACCCGCGAACAGAGCCCCCCACCCGTCACGCGCTGCATCTTCGGCTGAGCCGCGCGAAGCATCGACGGCTTCGCCGGCCGGCTCTTTCGCAGGCATCTCCGCCCCTTCTGGTATGAATTGGCAAGATGCTAAGCGGCTCTCAGAAACAGTGCTAATGGTGGATACTCATCGATGCATGAACCCAATTCATGTGAGGAACCATGCCAAGTCCTTATCGCTCGCTGCCGCCGCTCGCTACCCTGCGGACTTTCGAGGCCGTCGCCCGAAATCTTTCCTTCACCCGTGCGGCGGACGAGCTTGCGCTGACCCAGAGCGCGGTCAGCCATCAGATTCGCACGCTCGAAGATCACCTCGGAGCCTCGTTGTTCGGGCGTTTGCATCGCGGGATCGAGTTGACCAGTGATGGTCGGGTGCTGCTGGACGGAGTGCGAGCGGGGCTCGATAGCGTGCTCCTTGCCAGTGAGCGAGTGCGAAGCCAACGGCGGGTCGGCGTGCTGACCATCGCGGCACCGGCGGCGTTTGCCACATGGTGGCTGGTTCCGCGCCTTGGCAGGTTCGCCTCGCTCCATCCCGATATCGAGGTGCGGATCGCCGCGATGGATGGCCGCGAACCCGATCTGTGGCGCGACGGCGTCGATGTCGCCGTGGTGAAGCGCCCGGCAAAGCTGGCGGATTGCGACCGGGTGGAAATGCCGCTGCTGCGTGAGATCGTGTTTCCGGTGTGCGCGCCATCCATACTCGATGGCGGGGCTCCGCTGCACAGCCTCCACGATCTCGTCCGCCATACCCTGATTGAAAGCGACACCGCCGAGGCGGACGACACCGAATTTACGTGGTCGAGTTGGCTTTCCCGCTTCGGCCTGCAACAAGAGCAGATGGCACGGCAGTTGAGGTTTAGCCATTTTGGGCTTGCCTTGTCCGCCGCGATCGACGGGCTCGGCGTCGCTCTCGGGCGGTCGCCGATGGTCGATGCGGAGCTTGCTTCTGGCCGGCTCGTCCGTCCGTTTGGCGGAAAAGTCATGGCTAAGGCGTCCGATGTGTTCGCCCTGGCGTGGCGAGATACGGGTGGCGCCAGTGCGCCAGATCAACGTATCGCCGCCTTTCGCGATTTTGCGTTGGACGAAGCGTGCGGGTGCGAACTCGCGGCGGGCCCTTGCGGTATGCCGGCTTCGGAGAGGGATGCCCGGACCCGCCCGGCTTGGATGGCCGGTCGGGCGGCTCGCCGCGTGATGGTGCTGAGCCGTCCCTGAAAGTCGCGACCTTAGCCAGCCCTGGCGTGCTCGGCCCGAGGAGCATCGGTCCGCTAAGGGCGTCAACCGATCGATACCTTGACGAAGATCCGACGATCGCTTTCGGCGCTACCTCGTAATTGGCGCGCGTATCGGCCGACGACCGAATCCCACCCCGTGCCGACCTCCCGTTTGAGCAGTGCGAAGGTCAGATGTGGGGCATCACCCGCCCTTGCTGCGGTCGAAATCGAGCGGCTGATATGGGTCCGAGTGCCGACCTCTACGGGATGTTTGCTCTGCCATCGGTACATTGTCCTTCTGCGCATCACGAGTCCACAATCGGTCTCCCATTCCAATCGGCAAGCCGGCCCTGCTCAAACGACGAAGCCCGCCGGTACGCTGCTGAGTGAGAGAGCTGTCGCCAACGGCCTCTAGGAACCTCCGGACATTAATGCGGCACCGAGACGCTTTATCTCAGTCGCATTCGACACCTGATCATCGGTGAAAGCCGTCCATATAAATCGTGCGGTCGCGTTCGAGAGCACCCAATTCAACGGGATCGGGCGGCCCTCGTCCGCCGGTAGATAGAAATGCACGAAGCGAGGGCGGGTCCGCAAAACTGGTCATGCGCCTGCCTTAAGAGCACCGCCGAGTGTCCGCCGCGGACATGATAGAGCCCGATGAGTGGCGCAAGAATTTGCAGCGCGCTGTTCTTGTCGTCCGGGATGAAGGCTCCATCCGATGCGTTGTCACAAGTCATCACCTCGGTCCGGGTGACGTCGGCCTCGCCATCTCCGGTCGCCTGCACGATGATGGGCACCACCGGCCGATCTGGGGTCGATTGAGCGGCAAGCCATTCGGCAAGGTCCAGCGCGGTCTGCAAGCCTTCATTCTCGAAATATCCGCCATCGACGAGTGAACCGGCTTGCTTCTGGCCCACCGAGAGCATCTCGCCGAAGGGCTCTAGGTACGGGAAGCGCGCCGTGTTGTTGATCGCGGTCGAGACGGGCACATCGCCGCCCATCAACACGTGAAAATCCCGGGCGCCTCGAAACGGCCAAGGTGATGGGCTCGCCCGCCCTTCTGGCGCGGCAATCGGGGTCGTAATCACCCGGTTGCCGGTCGTCGCGTCGGTGCCGTTGGCAAACCACAATGGCATTCCCTTGCGGTAGCTACCGGCACGGTCGGTGTAAAACAGCGATAGGAATGGCTGATCCCATCTCGCCGCCGCCCTCGCCTCTGGCCTCTGCCGCACCTCGCTCCATAGACCCTCGAAACCGCGCTCGATCGCTTCGGCGCTGTCGCCGCCGTTTGGCCGCTTGCCCGTGACCCACCGAATGAGAGCAGCGACCGGGTCGAATGCGGAGCGCGGGATGTCATTGAGCAGCCAGCCGCCGAGGAGTGGCCCGAGAGCGTCGCCCGCCAATGGTACGATGGCATCATCCGTGGGCCGCAATGCCGATAATCCCTTTGCTCGGCATGGCTGGCTTTCGAGGCTTAGCAATGTCATCGCCCCCGCCACACCAAGCGAGCCTCCCGAAACGCTGCTGACCGCGAAGAGAGCGGGCCCATCGTTCTGCTGTGCCTGCAGGACACGGTCGATGACTGCCGCTCCCCACAATCCCGCTCGGGTAGCCCCTCCCGAGACCGCGACGATGATTGGTTGCACCGGGCTTGCATCGGCGGCGCATGTCGAGGCCCACTGATCGAAGAGTTCCTTAAGCGGTTTGCGCGCTGCCGCGGCGCGATCGATCAAACGGACCGTATGGACGTGGAACACAGCCGGTACCAACACGAAGACGTAGAGGAACAGCACACTCAGCACAGGCGGCCGGCGGAGCCCAAGGTGCAATGATCCTAGTCGCGCTTCAAACGTCAGCCCGTCGAACAGGAAGGTCAGCGTGACGAGCGGCCCGATCATCAGGCCGAGAAGAAGAACAGCGATGCCCGGCCCGGGAAACACCGCTGCAAGGTGGTTCGGAAGCCTCAGCGCAAAGGTGAACGAACTCGATCACTCCGAGCGCCAGCGGTATCAAGCCGAGCGCCAGCAAAACCGCGGCCGGAACAGCGCCGCCTGGTGCCCTTTGCAGAAGCGCATGTAATCTTGCTCGAGCCCCGCCTCGTATCCAGTCGCAGAGCCCGTCGCGAGGCGCTGGTGGAAGGTCGACCGACGGACCTCGACGGCGTACGACCACGAGAATCATTCCAAGCGCGGCCAAGCCGACTGCTCCGGCGATGGTCCATGGGCTTCGGCTCATGAACGCGATCGCTGCGCCGACGAGAAAGCTGGCGACCAACATGAGGCGCGGCAACCAGTTGTACGCTGTCCAGTCGAAATCGGGAGCAGCTGGCCTGAGTTGCGGATCATCGTCGATTCCGAACCGGGCAGCCAGCGCCGCTCGTGACCAGAACCAGGCTGAGCCGGCAAGGACGACCATCGCTAGCTGAAAGCTGAGGGCGGGCCAAAAACGACCGTTATCCAGGAAGGCGAGCATATCGCGCGTCTGCGGTGGGACTGTCAGGCCGATGCCGCCCAATAGCATCACTGCGACAGCGGCTCGGATGGTACGCAGCATCGATCCCCAAGAATAGTACATGGCGGTATCTCCACCTGCGTCATCCTGTTCTTGAATTTGACCCATTGTCCTGCGAGTCGTTGAAACAACCCTGTGACATAGTTCACACTGTGCCAATGCTTTTTGAGGCCCCGGGTCGCGAGGCCGTGGCTGACAGTTGGAACGCCGAGTTTTTAGGGACCTTCCAGTGTGGCGCCGATACTAAACCGCGTCACGGTACTTTGTCGATGAGGCGCCCCAAATCCGGGGCCCTGACCGAGATGCTTCAGCGGTCCGCTGAAGTGGTGCCAAAGAACGCCAAAACCCCCGCCAGCTTCTGCTGACGAGGGTTATTGGCTAGGCTGCGGTCGTTTCCTCTGCGATGACTTCGGCCATCGTCCTGTGCTCCGGGAATACCCAGCTAAAGCTCGGCCAGCGCGCCGCTCAGCGGCGCGCCTACCTTAGCCGGGTCGAAAACCTGCGCCGCTGCTCCGCTTGCCGCCCAGCACAGCACCATGGAGAGAATAAGGCTGGAACACAGTTTCATCGAAACCACTCTTCATCGAAAACCAAGTCGCACGCGAGGGCCGGATATCTTGAATTCCTGGATACCGAGACTGATACGCCTCCCGTCGTCGGGTCGTCGCGTATCTGTGGTAAGCTCTTGCGAAAAGGCGGAGGTGTGGGGCGGTGACTTTTGTCGTCCAAATGCTGGCGCATACACCACCCTATGTCTTCGTCCTGCTCGCCTACCTCATCTGGCAGGGCGCGCTGGCGCTGCGGACGCGTCAGCGATCGGTCTGGCGGCTGTTGATTGTTCCGGTCCTCTTTACAGCCACAGGCCTATCCCTGCTCGTCCTGCGGCCATTAGGTGGTACTCTGCCCATGGCGGCGTGGCTCGCCGGGCTCGCCGCGTTCGCTCCGCTGGGACTTGTAACCGGGCCTCGCATTTTTGCGGTTGATCGCGCGAGCGGTCGGGTGACACAGGCGGGGAGCCCTGTGCCGCTAGTGCGCAATCTACTAATTTTCGGCACGCAGTATGGGATCGCCGTCACCCTCTTCCGTCACCCCGAAGCCACGGCGAGCCTCGCCGTTGCCGGACACGCGGTCTCGGGCACTTCCGTTGGCTATTTTATCGGCTGGACAATCGCGTTCCGACGTCGTTACCACGCAGCAAGAGATGCGAGATGCTGCGGATTCAGCGTTTGAAACGGGTCACGCACCGATGGTGCGAAGTGCGCCGCAACGGGCGAGATGCGCCGAAGGACTAAACCGCTCCCGCGGTAATTTGCAGCAAGAGAAGGGTCTCGGGGAGTAGCAGAAGCAGGCGTCCTGTCTTGAGATCGAGGGGCTGAAGACCGCACCCAAGACAGGAGCCCCCAATGACCGACAAGGCCATCAGTCCGTTACGCCGGCGACTGATCGAGGACATGACAATCCGCCGGCTCAGCCCCAAGACGCACTACCAGTATATCCGCCACGTCAAAAACTTTGCCGATTTCCTGGGCCGGTCTGCCGACAAGGCCACCGCCGAGGATGTCCATCGCTATCAGTTATGGCTGGCCTCGATCGGGACATCGGTGGGAACCGCCAACGTCAGCGCCACCGCACTGCGGTTCTTCTTCAAGATCACACTGAAACGCCACGATCTTGCCGAGGAGCTCATCTCGACCCGCGAGCCTCGCCGCCTGCCCGTTGTTCTGAGCCCGGAGGAGGTCGGTCGGCTGCTCGCCGCGGCGACGAACATCAAGCACAGGGCGATCCTGAGCTTGGCTTATGCCACCGGCCTGCGAGCCTCGGAGGTCGTATCGCTCAAGCTCACCGATATCGATCGTGACCGAATGCTCATCCGGGTCGAGCAGGGCAAGGGCAAGAAGGATCGGTACGTCATTCTCTCGCCCATCCTTCTTGAGATATTACATCAATGGTGGCGCGTCGCGCGCAAGAAGGGCTGGATGTCTCCCGGTCAGCCCTGGTTGTTTCCCGGCTACCGCGGGCAGCATACGAGTGCGCGCCAGCTGCATCGGATCGTTCGCCTGGCAGCCGGGCGTGCCGGCATCACCAAGCGGGTCGGCGTTCATACGCTGCGGCACTGCTTCGCCACGCATCTCCTGGAGCAGAAGACCGATATTCGGATAATCCAGGTATTATTGGGACATGCGAAACTCGACACGACGGCGCTCTACACCCGCGTCGCCAACAGCACGATCGGCCAGGTAACCAGCCCGCTCGACTTTCTCGCGGAAGATGCCCGGCTGACGCGCGGCCGTTGTCACGGCCGGCGCCGCTCGAGGTGGAGGTCGGACGTCTTCCGCCATCGCGGGCCGGCTTGGCGTGCGCCCATGCCGGCCATGTGAGCCTCGGCCAACTCAAGGTCATGTCGGCGATCGAACGCTGCCGCACGGCGGCGTTCGGCGGTCATGTCGAACGCTGCGAGGACTGCGGCCACCTGCCGCATCGCCTACAACTCCTGCCTTATGGGCAAAGCCGGTAATGGGGAGCTGGCGACAACTTGTCCGCGGTCCAGCAGCGGTCGCCGCCAGCTCGGCTCACCATTACGAGGCACGCTTCAGCAGCGCGATCAACTTATCAGTGGGCTGGAAGACGCCGCGACGCAGGTGTGGCGGCACGATCGCCTCCATTGCATCGAGCTTTTCGGTCGGATCACCACGCGTGTAGACCTCGGTGGTCGTCAATGTGGCGTGGCCCAACCACAGCGACACCTTCCGGATATCCCCGGTCGCCTGCAGGACGACCATCGCGCACGTGTGCCTGAGCACGTGGGGCGAGACGCGTTTCTTGGCGAGACCGGGCTGCTTCCGAGCCGCGGTCGCGACGTGCTGCTTGAGCAGGTAGGCAAAGCCCCATCGGCTCAGCGGCTCACCACGAGCGTCGACGAACACCTCGGGTGTCGCGACCTGCCCGCGTATGGCGAGCCAGGCGCGCAGTGCAGCGGCCGCCGGCTTCCACAACGGCAGCGTCCGCTCCCGGCGCCCCTTGCCAAGCACACGGATACTCATCGACGGCAGGTCGATATCGTCGATCTTCAGTCCCGTCAGCTCGGAGACACGCAGTCCTGCACAGACCGCCACGTGCAACATGGCGCGATCGCGGATGCCATCGCGTGTCGTCGGATCGGGAGCATCGAGCACGGCCTGCAACTCATCGCGCAGGAGGTAGGGCACCAGGCGCGTATCCGTTTTCTTGAACGGGATCGCCAGGACGCGGCGGATCTGCTCGAGCGCGGCCGGTTGCCGATATTCGAGGAAGCGGAAGAACGACTTGATAGCCGCCAGCCGGACGTTGCGCGTCACGGCCGCGTTCTTGCGCTTGTCCTCGAGATGCTCGAGGAAGGCGCTGACGAGTCCGGCATCAATCTGCTCCAGCGTCAGCGCCGATGGTTTGACCTTAAGGCGGTCGGCGGCGAACACGAACAACAACTGGAAGCTCGAGGCATAGGAGTCGCTCGTGTGCCGGCTGGCGCCCCGCTGGCGAGCGAGGGTGTCGCGCAGGAACGTCTCGATGAGGGGAGCAATCGGCGTCATGCTGACCTCCCCTCGGACATGAACGCTTCGCTGGCCGTGGCGACATCGCGCAAGAAGTCGGCCGTGGCCTCCAGATACCAGTAGGTCGCGTAGATGTTGACGTGGCCCATGTAGGTCGCGAGTGCCGCCATGTGCGCCCCGCACCGGCCTCGGCCGGCTGGGCTGCCTTGCAGCGCACGCACCGCAAACGTGTGCCGCAGATCGTGCAAGCGAGGGCGACGTCCCGACCTCGACTTGATGCCGGCCTTGTCGACCAGCCTGTCGAAGGTCTCCTTGACGGCAATGTAGCGAAGGGGCCGACCGCGCTTGTCGATGAACACCGGATCATCGTCCGAGCCGGGCCCGCGACGGTCCAGGTATCGCTGCAAGCCGGCGACCGCCGTGTCGTGCAGCGGCACCAGCCGCGTCTTGCGGAACTTGGTCTCGCGGATCAACAAACCATCGCTGGTCACGTCCGCGATCGTCAGCTTCAGGGCTTCGGAGATACGCAATCCGGTGGCCGAGAGCAGCGCGATCAACGTCGAATAGGTGTACGGACGCAATCCGCCCATCGGCCGAAGCCGCAGCGCAGCTTCGATGAGGCGACCGATCTCGTCTGTCGTGTAGATGTGCGGCGTGCGGCGCCGCTTGCGCGCGCCGAAGTGATTGGCCGGCGGCAGCTTATGCCCGACGTCCTCCACCTGGACATGGCGCACGAAGCGGCAGACGGCTCTGAGCCGAGCATCGCGTTGCGCCACAGTCGGACCGAGAGCGGCCCAGTCGATCGCTGTTTGCGACACGACGTGCGTTTGTCCGCGCTCGGCTGCGAAGGCGGCAAAGCTTTTCAGCAGGCACTCAGCGGTCGACATCGCGAAGCCCGTGGCGCGCCGCAGAGCGAGATAAGTCTCGATGGCGTTCAGCATCAGAGCGCCTCCGGCCAAGGCTGAGCGACCTGCTTCTGCAGCGCGACGTCGGCCTTTGCGTAATAGGCCGTCGTGTCGATGCCGCGATGCCGGAGGACGAGGCCGATCTTGTCGAGTGGAACGCCGTGCCGCAGCATCTCGGTCGCTGCGGTGTGCCGCAGAGCGTGTGCTCCCTTGACGGGCGTCACGATGGCGGCCCGCTTCATGAGGCGCTTCACCACCGACGAGATGCCGTCGCCTCGTCGAAATGGCCGGCACGGTGCGATCGTGCGCAGGAACACGAGATCGCTTCGACAGGCGGACGGTCGGCCTTCGAGGTAGGCAGCGATCGCATCGCCGACCTCTTGCGGCAGCGGCAACCGGACCTCGTAGCGCGACTTGCCGCAGACCCGCAACGAGCCCGTTTGCCACTCGATATCGGTGAGGCGAAGTTGCGCCACGTCGCCGGCCCGCAGCCCGAGGCGCGCCAACAAGAGCAGGATCGCACGGTCACGTCGGCGCGCACCGGCGGCGCCGTCACAGGCAGCAATCAGCCGGTCGACCTGCTCGGTCGACAGATACCGGGGCATGTCGGCAAGCTGCCAATGGGCGTAGGCCGGAACGGCGCCGTCGAGACCTGCTTGGCAGCGGCCTGCGACTGCGAGGTACCGCAGGAAGGCCCGCAGGCTCGTCGTCATCTTCTCGATCGTGCCGCGCCCGGACTTGCTCGCGCCTGCCAAGAGGTAGCCGCGGATGTCGTTCGGCCTCCAGCCGGCGGGGTCCGATCCAAGCTCCGTCATAAGGCCGGCGGCGTCGCGGGCGTAGAGCCTGATGGTAGCATCGGATGCGCCGCGATGCTTGCGCAGCCACGTCTTGAAGTCGGCGACCAACTTCGGCTCGGCGGGTGCTGCCACCACGGCCGCGGACCGGCAGACGCCGAGCTCGACGAGGTGCCCGCGAAAGAGCCTGGCACCGTAGATGGTGTGGTGGTTGCGCCGGCCGCCCTTGGCGCGTGGACACCGGCAGGTGCGCAGGTGCTCATCGAACGCCGCGAGGTCGATGTCCGTCAGGCCCGCGCATTGCTCGGTCATGACGTAGCCTATGTGAGCCGCCGCCCGCAGATAGCGCACTGCTGTCTCGGGGCCATAGCCCTGCCGTTCCAGCACCTCAGCAAACCCGTCGAGGTATGGCCCGCTCGGCCCGCTGCGCAGATGTCCCAGCATCTTCGTTGCCGAGAAGTAGGTCTCCAACATGATCGTCCCCGTATGTGACCGGCCATCATTGGCCGAACCAACGGGGCCGTACGGGCGACTTGTTATGGAGCGCGAGAGAGCGGCAATGCACAGGAAATTGCGGTCATCGCGATCGCCAGCTCCCCATTACCGGCTTTGCCCATAAGGCAAGTAATGGGCGTCGCCCATTACTTGCCGCAACCGGCACTGCCCAAAGTGCCAGGCCGCCGCTGCCAGAGGAATGGCTGGCCGACCGCCAGGCCGAACTGTTGCCCGTGCCGTATTTCCACGTCGTCTTCACCCTGCCGGGGCCGATCGCCGACATCGCCTATCAGAACCAGGCCATCGTCTATGACCTGTTGCTCAAAACCGCCGCCGAGACCTTGATCACCATCGCCGCCGACCCCAAGCACCTCGGCGCCCGCATCGGATTCACGGCCGTGCTCCACACCTGGGGGTCGGCACTCACCCAGAACCCTCACTCATGATGCCTGGCATTATCATCTCCTGCATTTTGAACGAACAAGGCGAGCTGATCCTCCGCGCAGCCCCCTTGCAAGATTAGTTTGCCAGTGCGGTGGAGGCGGTCAATAATCCCGCGAACGGGTTCGGCATCCAAATCAGTGCGGCGAATTTCCCAGGGTGCACGAGGAGTTACTTGTTCGCACTTTAACAGACCGGCCTCCACCAGCCGTTCGATCGTGCGATGACTGACGCCACATATTCGCGCGGCTTGGCTCAAGCTAACTCTCTCCGGATCAGGCAGAGCCCGCTTTTGCCCGGCAATGGAATGGTTGCGCCTGGCCGTCGCCACGCGAATTCTGATTCCATCGCATCCCTTTGCCGGTAGAATAGCCGCGTCGGTTCAACACAGAGGCAATCTGGTCATCGCCGTAGCGAACAGCCATACGACGAATGATCTCCAGTGCCTCCACAGGCGTGGCGGTTTCCGTTGCGGAACGCGGCCGCTCCATCGCGAGTTGCGTATGCACGCCTCCCTTCCAGTGAATCACCAACTCAAGGCTCTTTTTATCCTGGTCTGTGCGCACGATGATCTCTTCTAGGGCTGTGCGGAAGATCATCTTCTTGAGTGTCGGAGGACAGTGGTCACTCTGCCAGACTTGAGCAAAGTGATCACCCATCGAGCGTATTCTGATTTCTTCTTCAGGCGACAACGAATAGCGTTGTGCATCCAAACTGGAAAGCTGTTGCTTGACTGCCTCGATTTCTTCCAGCTTTTCGTTCCACCGCCGCTCCAACTCGCTGGCTGCAAGCCGATTCCGAGCATCCACCGCGTCGTACTGTTCGAAGGCTTTCTTTGCCTCATACGCCAGTTGCTCCAGCTTGCTGGACAGGGCGGCACGTAGAGCGGCGCCGCCGGCGCTCAGTTCTTCCAGCGCTCGCAGACTGGCGTCCACCCCCAAAGGCGCGATCACCTTTAGGAGTTCTTGCCCCACCCGGCGGTCTACCGAGCTACCGCCAAAGCCGATGCAATACTGCCCGCCATCATCATAGTCGCCCTTGCAAAGGTAGCGTGCATTGGTGCCGCGACCACCCCAATACCGGACATGCAGCTTGCGTCCACAATGTCCACAGCGGAGGAGTCCTACCAGAAGACCCTGGCCAGCGCGTATCGCCGCCATCGACTCGTCCCCCTCCCAGTTCACGGAATTACGCCGCATCATTCGTCGGTTCTCTTCGTATGTGGCCCAGTGAATATAACCTACATGATGATCGCGCATGAAGACGCGGCACTCTTCGGCGGGGCGCATCGCGCTCTGACGTTTTTCAAGCCGGCCGTCCACCAGCAACGTCGTTACCGGACGCCGTCCCCAAACATACGCGCCAGCATAGAAGGGATTGCACAAAATGTCGCGGATCAGGCTCTGCGAGGGAATCTTCCAGACCAGCCGCGTTCCCTGAATGGGGTTGGCCGGTAGCTCCACGTCGTGATCACGGAACCATTGGAATGTCTGACGCACGCTCCACAGTTCTCGAAACTTGGCGAACACGAGTTGTATCGCTTCGCAGATCCGTCGGTCGGGATGAAACACAATCTTTCCCACGGGGTCTCGGGCATACCCAACCGGGAGCCTTTTGAACAGTTCACCGCGGCGCGCTTTGGACTCCTGTCCCGCCAGCAATCGTTGGCGTAGGACCTTGAGTTCGACCACGCTGAGTGTCCCTTTGATGCCCAGCACCAATTGATCGTCGAGAAAATTCAAATCGTAGATCTGTTGCTCGTCAGCGATAAGCGTTCCAAAGATCTGACACACCTCGAGCAGCCGACACCAGTCTTTGTCGGTGCGGGATAGCCGCGATAATTCCCGGCTGCCGACGATTTCCGACCTCTCCCAGTGCCACCAAGCTGAGGACACGCTCGAAGCCTTCCCGCTGGGCGGAGGCAATGCCCGCGCTCGATCCCAGGTCACTATTGATGATCTCGACCTGCTTCCAGCCCAGAGCACGCACTCGTTCGGCCACCGCATACTGCAGCTGTTGACTTTCCTTATTCTGTCGCACTTGTCTTTCGCTGGACTGCCGAAGGTAGACGATCGCCTTCCGAGCCAGGTGCTCCGGTTTGATCTTGGCATTGTACAAAACCTCGGTCATTGACGCTTCCCCCCTCCTCGTGAAAGACCACTACCAGAACGCGGGCCATGAGATCGATCAGATCGGCGCGTGTCGCTGCGTCGATTGGCACGACATCGCATTCCTTTGGGATCATCAGGTCCAGAAATTGAAGTTGCACCACGACCATCTTCCTCGCATGCGTTAACAGTCGTTTGCAGGAGGTTATCGTGAACAGGGTCTTTGGAGTCGAGTTGTGAGGTGATCAATGAAGCGAGAGATAGGAGGGCTTCCTTACCCAGATGCGGTCGTTGCGAGATCTTGATCTCGGTGCACTCTGGCAACAGCATCCAAACGGGAATCTTCAGTCGCCTCCCAGCTGGGTCCATGACACAGACCGCCCCATCTCCCCGCTTCGGGCTGCGAAGGATCTCCAGGGTAGCACCACGAAGCGGGTGAAAGGGGTAGAAGACCTGAACATTCGTATTACCCGCGCTCAGGGTATTGTGAGCGTGGGTGCCACCATCCGCATGCCCACATCATCGTCCCGGGAGGCGGCATCTCTCCCGATGGCGAGCGCTGGATCGCCTGCCGGCTCGGCTTTTTCCTCCCCGTTCCGGTCCTCTCCCGGCTCTTCCGTCGCCTGTTTCTCGAAGGGCTGAACGCCGCCTACCAGGCCGGGCGATTGCAGTTCTTCGCCGACCAGGCCGCCCTCGCCCAACCGGCAGCCTTCCAAACCTTCCTCGCCGCACTGCGCAAGGTCGAATGGGTCGTCTATGCCAAGCGACCTTTTGGCGGACCCGACGCCGTCCTCGCCTACCTTTCCCGCTACACACACCGCACTGCTATTGCCAACAGCCGACTCGTCGCCTTCGCCGGCGAGCGCGTCACTTTCAAATGGAAGGATTACCGGGCCAGGGGCGACGCTCGCTATAAGCTTATGACGCTCGACGCCGACGAGTTCATCCGCCGCTTCCTGATCCATGTCCTGCCCGACGGATTTCATCGCATCCGTCACTACGGCCTCTTCGCCAATGCCAACCGGGCCAACAACATTGCATTGGCCCGCCGGCTCCTCGCCGTACCCGACCCAACTCCGTCGAGCCGGGCGAGCGATCACGCCGAAAATGGTCGCGACGACGAAGACTGGAATGCTTGCCCTTGCTGCGGCGGGCGGATGATCATCGTCGAGGCCTTCGAACCCGGCTGCCAACCCCGCTTCTGGCCCCTCCCCTCGATCGGGCTCGATAGCTCATGAGCAACACACTGTTGTCACCCCTCCCATCGCTCTGCCTGTCCGACGACGATATCCCGCCGGCAACAGCCACACCCTGCCGATGGCACCCTCAGCCTCGACCTCGGCCGCCAAAACCCAGATCCTTCAGCACGCCGGCACGGGGCCCACGGCAAGCACGCCAACCAAAATCACCGACCCCGCTACCTATTCAAGCCGGCAGTTCCGTCCGAGAGCGGCCAAGTCGCGCACAACCTCATCCTTAAATCCCCATAGACCGACACTGCCGCCGGCGCATACTCCCCCCGCGGTTTCCTCCTTCGAGGCTTTTCGGACGCCTGCCTCCGTGCAGCCCCTCGCGCAGTGACTGGCAGGCATCCGAAAACCCTTAACGATTGCGGCCGTTCGGCGGTCCGCCGGTCAACGGGCCAGATCGACTCTTTCCAGATATTGGGCCGCGGAGATCGAGACTCCTAGCACCTGGGACTTTCCTGAATGGGTATTTATGGGGGTTTGACAGTGACTTGCTTATGGCGGCGATCTATCCCGCCGAGCAAACACGGTGTCCAGAAAGACATCGTTTTTCATGGCCCACGCGCAGAGGGCCGCGACTGGCGCATGCAGCCGTTTGCCGTCCTCAGTCAACCGGTATTCGGTCTTTGGAGGGACCACCGGATAGACTGTCCGCTCGACCAGGCCGTCGCGCTCCAGTGACCGCAGCACCTGGATCAGCACCTTTTTCGAAATGCCGGGAATTTGCCGCTGCATCTCGTTGAAACGACGCACACCGCCCGAAAGGCAATACAGAACGATTGGCGTCCATTTGTCGCCAATCAGATCGAGCAGCCGCCTCGCAGGGAATTTCGCATCAAATGTTTCGTCCGCCTTGTGCCGCCGGATCGTCACGAGCCGGGGTGACTCCTTGGGTCTAGCCTAACTTCGCCGATTCGAGCACGTTTGGGAACCTAAGTATCTGAGTTTATTGAAGGCGGCCCCCGAAGGTCGGCACTACAGCGGGGTCGGCGGCGCGGGTGCGGTGGTGATTCTCGGGGGTGGTTGCGGGGGCAGCTCCAACTTGAGTTTCTGCAGCAACAGGCTGAGCTCGGCTTCGGGCTCGGTATAGCGGGTGAGCACCAGGTCGCGGCCATCGGTAGTCGGCAGATGCACGTCGATCATCTGCATCGCGGCAAACTTCTCCAACACGCTGCGCGGTGTCAGCCCCGGCGCTAGCGCGTGCAGGCGCCGCGCCAGCGTGACGTGCAGGCAATAAGCCAAGAAGGCAATAAAGACGTGCGCCTCGATGCGCGCCTCGAGCTGGTGAAAAACCGGCCGGATCGCGAGGTCGCCTTTGAGATTCTTGAACGCCTCCTCGACCGCCACCAGCAGCAGATAATGGCTCCACAGCTTGGCGGGGTCTTCTTCGACGAGGTTGGTGCGCAACAGATATCGGCCTTCGCGCAATCGTGTCTGCCGGAGTTTGTTGCGATCGAGCCGATGGCTGAAAGCGGCGTCCTCTGCGGCAACCTCGATCGTGACCAAGCGCCAGGCCGTACGGGACTGATCGCGCGCGGCGCCGAGTTTCATCAGCAGTTCCTCACGCGTCAGCTGCATCGTCGACAGCTGCTTGAGCCGCGCCCACAACCGCTTCAACTGGCGCCGCCGCATTGCTCGCTCCTTGGCGACGCGATCGCGGCTTTGCGCCAGAACGTAGAGCTCGCCTTCTTGCGCCAAGAGCTTCACCTGCACGCCGGGTCGAGCCTGCTGCCACGGCTGAGCGATGAGATGCTTCTCCAGGCGCGTCAAACGGCCCTTCGGCGTGCCCACCAGGTAATGTACCGGCGGGTCGGCCGCGCGCATCTCGGCGAGCACCTCCTCGGTCGGCACGCCGCGGTCCATCAGCCAGACCCGACGCGCCTTGCCGTATTGCCGCTCGATCCGCTCGAGAAAACCCCGCAACGTCGTCTTGTCGGCGGTGTTGCCGGGCAGCACCTCGTAGGCCAGCGGCAGACCTTCGGGCGTCACCACCAGAGCGATGATGATCTGCACACAATCCGGCCGGTGATCGCGCGAGTACCCAAAACGCCGTTTGTCGCCTTCCGGAAATGGTGGATCCGCCTCGAAATAGGTGCTCGTCAGGTCGTAGAGCAGCACGTCGTAGCTGATATTGAACAGATCGCGCCACCGCCCCACCAGATGATCGAAGACCGCTTGCTTGTGCACCAGCAGCCGGTCGTGACAGCGGTACAGCTTATGGATTTCCGCCAGCTCGGCATCTTCGCCCAGCAGGTCGGCCAGCGCGCTGCGCTGAAACCACTCACGATGCAGGCGCCATTCGCTGCCTGGCGCCAGCAGACGGTAGGCGACCAGCACGAAAAGCACCTCAGCCCAATGCGTCCCTTTGCGGCTCACTCCCAGCCGCTTCGACCAGAACTGATCGAGCTGCAGCTCGCGCCACAGCATCAGTGCCAGCCAGCACGCGCCCCACTGCCGCGGCCGGCGCAGACGCAATTCCGATAGTCTGACGCCAACAATCGAGGCATCCACCAGCAGCCCCTCGACGCGGTCTTCCGGAAACAGCGACAGTGTCCGCGGCCGCGCGGCGCCATCCTCCAAAACCTCGATCGACCGCCGCCACGCCAATTCCTGAGTGTCGTTGATCTCGCCCAGGTACAGCACGTGCCGCTGCACCACGCGCCCGCCGGCGACGCGTGTGTTCTCGACAACGCTCCAGTAGCGATGTTGCTTGCCATCCTTCCGGCGGACCTTGCAGCGCAAGAACATGATGGCCGCCAATTATCGGCATATTGGCGGCGATGAGAATAGACTTGGTCGGCACTACAGCCGATTTTGCGGATTTCGCCCACGGCTTCCTTGCCGATCAATCACTTGCTCGGTGAAAATCGGGAAACGGCGGGTCGAATCGGCGAAGTTAGGCTAGTCCCCTTGAGGTTACCACTTCCAAACGGTCTGGGCCAGATGGCTGTCCACACCGGATCCCGATGAAAGGGCCGGCGCCTTAAGTGGCCAGCGACGATGGCGGACTTCATTTTCAAGCAGCGCCGCCAGGGCTTTTTCTTTCTGTCCGACCCTATAATTGCGCCAAACTCGCATCCAGCAAGTGGCGCCAGTGCTCCGACCGCCTCTACCGCCCTTCGGCGTCATGAAGTGGCGCTGAACCGGTTTCGACCGTTGGCGATTCCTCCGAAGGAGGACACCCTCCGGTGGTTGCGGCCCGAGCATCCCTTGGGTGACCAAAGCGTAAGGTATGCGATATTCTTTTCGCTGAGACCTTCTATTGAGGAGGCGCACGACCATGAGCGCCTGTGCAAAGCCGCGTGCGCTTCGAAGGTGAGACTATCCCTTGTCGAACGCGCACCTGATGGCCAGGATCAAGCAGCCGAGGTATCGGAAGTTCGCACGAGACTCTCTGCTGGAGGGAACTGGATTCGAACCTTCAGTTCCCCAATACATCCGCATCCGTTTTCGAGGCAGCCACTCCTATCTCCCCTGAAGGTTCGACAGTGTCGAGACCAGGAACCGGGAGTTCGAATTGAGCTATCGCCGAATCTTGGTGATGGCCTGAGGGATCAGGCGGCGGCGGTTTGGGATTGCGAGGACGCGGGGTTGGCGGCGACTTCGATCCCGTCGGTGAACCTGACACCTTGAATGAGCTTGGGCAACTGGTTGTGGCCATCGAGCCTGCGCCAGCTTTTCTGCGCCGCATCGACCAGCTTGAACACCATGGCGAGCGCCGTCTTATTCGAGAGGCAGCCCTTCGAGCGGATCGTGCGGTGCCGCACGGTGGCAAAGGTGCTCTCGATCGGGTTCGAGGTCCGCAGGTGTTTCCAGTGTTCGGCAGGGAAATCATAGAATGCGAGCAGGGCCTGGCGATCCTTTGCCAGGCACTCGGCGGCCTTATCGTATTTCAACTCATAGGCTGCGATGAAGGCGTCGAACGCGGCCTCGGCGTCCTTGCTCGTCTCCGCCATCCAGATCTCCTGTAATGCCCGCTTGGCTTTCGGCTGCTGGCCCTTCGGCAGTTTGTTGAGGACGTTGGCGGTCTTGTGCACCCAGCAGCGTTGCTCGCGTGTGGTCGGCCACAGCTCGCCGAGCGCCTTCCAGAAGCCAAGCGCGCCCGTTCGGAGGCAGGCTTGGCGACGGCGAGTTCGGGCGCGACCGCCAGACCTCGGTTCTTCAAATCGAGCAGCAGTTCACGCCAATCCTGCGCGCTCTCGCGCGCGCCGTCGGTAAAGCCGAGCAGCTCCTTCCTGCCCTCCGGCGTCGCGCCGATGATGACCAGGATGCATTGCTTGGCGTCTTCAAGACGGGCCTGCAGGTAAATGCCGTCGGCCCACACATAGACGTAGTGCTTGGCCGACAGATCGCGCTTCCTCCAGTGCTCGTGCTCGTCGATCCAGACCTCCTTCAGCCGAGCAATAGTCGAGGCCGACAGGCCCGGTGCATCCTTGCCGAGCAGGGCCGCAAGCGCCTCCTCGAAATCGCCGGTCGAGATGCCCTTAAGGTAAAGGATCGGGACCAGCACCTCCAGGCTCCGCGAGCGCCGCGCATACGGCGGCAGGATCGCGGGTGTGAAGCGGATGCGCCCGGCATCATCGGCAGCGCCACGGTCGCGCACGCGGGGTTGGCGCACGCCGACCGGGCCGATGCCGGTCATCACCTCGCGTTCAGGCAGGTGCCCGTGCCGGACCACGCGGCTCAGGCCAGTAGCGGTCTTCAGATCGACATGCTTGGCGAGGAATTCGGCAACCTCGGCCTCGATCGCTTGGGCCAGCAGGGCCCGCGCTCCGTTGCGCAGCACCTCGGTGAGCGGGTCGGCGAATGACCCTGGTTGAAGCAGCTTGACGACGTTAGCATCGGACACGGCGTATCACTCCTTTGCTGGAGAAGTGGAGGCGCGAACACCCCCACGATACGCCGCCTTCATCCCGTCAGCCCGTCACCAACTTTCGCGCATAGCTCGTTCGAATCCTGGCATCATAAAAAAGTGGCGCGGAGCATTCAATCCAACGCCACAGTTCAAGTCCTACCGGGCTTAGCGGGGGATGTGCCAAGCCCATCTTTGATCATGCGTACGAAAAGTCAGCAAAACGTCAAGGCGAACGGGGCTTAATGCTCCGCCCATTATCGAGCAAACCCGCCCTATCGATCTCGTATTCAGCGGTGCGGATGAGCAATTCGAAACTTTCGGCGACGAGGCGTAGGAATTGCCGTTTCATCGCGTTAATCTGGTCGACGTACGCTGAGACGTCGTGATCACCGCAGCGCCTCCCTGGGCACCAATCGGAACCCGCGGCGCGCGAATGCCTTAGCGGGCCACATCGGGCGCGAGGTCGCGTGGCGCTCGGCTGCCGGGTGCTTGCCTCAACCGAACGATGCGCGAGAAGCCGGCCTCGGTCGACGTGCCTCCGAGACGGGGATGAATGAGAGAGTGCCGGGGGTTTGACCACAGGCCACGAAGATTGGGCTCACGTTGATTGATGGTGTTGCCGCAGCGAGAGAAAAGAGAATGAGCGTCGATCGCTTTCGAAACCCGCATGCGCCGAACCTGCCCTATGCGCGCGGCGAGATTCTTTGCAGCACGGAAGACGACTTCCGAAAGTTGCAACGGGCGTGGTCGTTGATCCGCGAGCGCGGGCCGGGCAGCACTTATGTTTTCACCGGGCTCGAGCACTCGTTGCCGCTCGTCGCCGAGGAGCTCGAGTTCGCCGATGACGAAATCGCGCCGGCGTTGTCATTCGAACGGCTTAAAGAGTTAGCGCTCGACCACCTCGGCGGCTCTCCCGAAACCGACGATGTCGCCATCTTCAATCGCCTGACGGGAGCGACGATGGCAACGCATCTGACCCTGGTCAAACCAGGCGACGTCGTAATCGGCGTGTCGGCGACCCACAGCCATCCCTCGGTCGTTCGCGCCGCCGAGCATGTTGGTGCACGGTTTATCGACACTGCCGGGCTTGGTGCATATCGAGACGCAATCGCGACCGAGCGCTCGGTAGCTCTCGTCGTGCTGACCCGTCTCGCTGTGACCTATGATCTGCTGCCGCTCGAAGCGATCGAAACGATCGTCAGGCTCGCGCACGACAAAAGTGCCCTCGTGTATGTCGACGATGCCGGCGGCGCGCGGGTTGGTCCGGCCGGCTTTGGTCAGCCGCGTACGCTGGAGCTCGGCGTCGATATCGGCGCGACCGGTCTCGACAAATACGGCACGAAGGGGCCACGGCTCGGCCTGCTCGCCGGCAGGAAGGATCTAGTCAGTCAGATCCGGGTGAAAGGCTTCGAGTTCGGCATGGAAGCCCGCCAGATGCTCTACCCGGCGGTGGTGCGGACGCTTGAACAATACGACCCGGCGCGGGTTCGGGCACTAATCGCGACGACAAAGCAGATCGCCGGCGAGCTCTGTCCGCTGCTCGGCAACCGGCTGCGTGAAACGCCGACAACGGTACAGATCGACGTCGACGACATCCTCGAGATCGCGATGGAGCGTGGTGGCGTGCACGAACCGCCGTTAGTCCCCTACGAAGCCTCGGCCGCACTCTCGATGCTGCTCCTCAGGGATCATGGAATGCTGATGGTGCATTTCGTTGGGGTTCCGCCGGGGACAGCCGATCTGCTGATCAAATTCGTCCCGCCGGACACGCTGGAACGATTTGGCGGTGCGCGGAAATACGCGGAAGCGGTCGACACCTCGCTGACTACGCTCGGCGAATTGCTCCGCGAGCCCGAGAGTATTCGCGACCTGTTACTCGGGAAATAGTCTCACTGGCGGCCAAAGAGGGCTGTTTGCCTCCTACTGATCCTACTGGATGCGTTCATGGGATCTAGGAGAGGCGAATTTAAGAGTGAGTCGGCTCGTTACGAGCCAATAATGTGTCCGATGGGCTTCAGCGGCTCCATACGGTCGGCGACAATCTTGAAGATCGCCAGGAGAGGCACGGCAAGGAGCGCGCCGGGGATGCCCCAAATCGTATGCCAAAAGAACAAGGAGATGATCACCAGTACCGGGTTCAACGTAAAACGTTTCGCCAGGAGCATCGGTGTGATCGTTTCGCCCTCGGCGATATGGATCAGGAGATAGACGCCGGCCGGCACAAAAGCGTACCAGGGCCAGTCGAAGGTCACGATACCGACCAGAAAGAAGATCACCACTCCCGTCATCGGCCCGAGGATCGGGATATAGTTAAGCAGAAACGCCATCACACCCCAGAGTATCGGGTCGCCTAGGCCGCATAGCTTCATCGCAATCCCGGTAGCGACGCCGACGAAGGCATTCATCATCGTGATCGTGAGCAAGTACCTGCTGATGTTTTCCTCAATCTCGCTGGCGATCTCTACAGCTGTTCGTTTGTCCTTGAAGCGAGGCAACACCTCGACGAACCCGCGTAGCAAACGGTCGCCCGAGGCTAGGAGGAAGAACAGTATGATCATAGTTGTGAAGCTGCGAGAGAGCGTCGTGGCGGTGCCGGTGGCAAGCGAACCCGTAAGGCCACTCCCCTGCTTCACGGTCACGGTTTGTCCGGAACTCTCGGCCCCGGCAGTCGGACCGGTTAGGTTCTCAAGCTCCTTCAGCCCATTCTGCAGGTAATCGAGAGGCTGGCGGAGTATCGCGAGCTTCTCTTTCAGCAGCGGCAGGCTTTCCGGGGCCTTTTGAATCCAGCCGGATGCGGGGACAGAAATCGTAAAGCCGACGGCTGCGATCGCGCCGAAGACTGCGATAATCAGCAACAGAGCCGAGAGTGGCCCGGGAAACCGAAGCCGCTCGTGTAGCAAGCGCATCGCGGGCTGCAGTAGAAGCTTGAGCACGAGCGCCAGTGCGATCGGAAGTAAGATCTCCTTGCCGAAGTACAGGGTGTAGACGATGGCAAGCACCGCGAGGATGAGAATGCCGACCGAGCCGATATCGTGTGGCGCTGCTTTGCCCCGCGCGACCGCTTCTTGAGCACTGATCTGTTCGGGTTCGATCTGCTGCGCAGCCGATGAGGGCACCACCCACCATTTTCTCACGATAGTCTCCCTCACCACCGAGCTTAGTCGCTAGGCCCAGGACCGAAGCGGCTTCCCTTACCGATCGTCCCGGCCGCCACGACGACATCGTTGTGACCGGGGAGCGCGAGGACGCGATTCCATGCTGTAAAGTAAAGAGGGCCGAATGCGATCGGGTTCCCCCGTGCCCGTTATGGGATGGCGCACGAGACCGCCGTCACCTGCTTGTTTCTATTCCGCGGCAACGGCGGCTTTATCACCTGCCAGACCGTCCCCGTTAACGGCCAAATGAGCGCGACTCACCACGGCCTTTTTTACACGGCAGCTTGGGCCATCACTATCTGCCTTTTCGCTTCCGAGCTTTCCGGGCAGCATAGCGGGCGTCGCGAGCGGTCTGCCGCTCGGCTTCCAGGCCGGCTTCTCGGGCTGTCTGCTCGGCGAATTCCGCATCGCGGGCCTCTTGCTCGGCTTTCAGCGCGGCCTCGCGAGCGGCAACCTCGGCGGCCTGCGCAGCGGCTAGGGCGGCAGCCTGACGAGCTTTAACCGCCAACTTGGTGGCTCTTCGCTCAGCGATACGGGCATCCCGAGCCACCGTAACCGCGTCCCGTGCCATCCGCCCCTTGATGGCGGCGGGGCTCTCGGCCTCAGACCTTGCTAGGGCTGCCCGCTCTAATTGCGCCTTCTTCGCACCGGCGGCGGTTTTCAGGCGGTCGGCAAAATCAGTGTTCTTGGACCTGTTCATCTCAACCTTTACGCTTTAAGGGAAGCGGCTCCTGGCTCAAGGCACCAGATCGGCAAATCGGTTGGCCGAGCCTTTGGTCGAGCACGCCGTAAAGACAACGGGTTCCTTCAAGTAAGCTCGATGCCGTAGCGGCGTTCGGCCTCGTTCTTCGGTGTCAGGAAGGGGCTGGACGGGTTCGGCATCGGGCCAATGCCGCCGATCCGCCACATCAGTGCTGCCATTAACGTCATATCAACGACCCCGAGCCGGTTCAAGATGCTGTAAGGTCGTCCGCTGCTCTTGCCGCGAATTGGTGCTCGGCGATGACCTCTACCCCCGCCCATTCCGGTATGCCGGAACACTTCGGCATCCGCATTACCGACGCCGACAAGGACAAGCTGGTCTGCGAACTCGATGTCGATGATCGTCATCTGAACAACAGCGGCCATGTGCATGGCGGGGCGTTGGCGGCGTTCGCGGATGATCTCGGGGGAAGATTGGCCGGGCTCAACGTGCCGCCTGGGTTTCGGACAACCACGATCGAGTCGAAGACGAATATCTTTCGCGCCTGCGTGCCAGGCGGCTTACCGGGGTTGCTGTGGCCGTCCATGTGGGGCGGCGCACGATTGTCCTGCAAGCCTCAATATACCCGGCGCCAAGGTGCCGATCGACCTGCTCGGCCTTTTGAAGGGCAAGGAGGTCCTGCTCGGGGTCATTGACGTCGCCAGCGAGCGCGTCGAGACACCAGAGGAGGTTGCCGCGACGATCCAGGGGGCGTCGCGTTTTGGCGAGCGGCTCTATCCCTGCACCAATTGCGGCATGGCGCCGATGGACCGGCCGCTTGCGATCGGCAAACTCGTCGCGCTCAGCGCCGGTGCCGCGCTCGCCCGCGACCGCCTCCGAAGCCGGTCCATCATTTCCCTGCGCCTGGGCCTTTGGCGACAGAAGGTGGCGGGGTCGACGGCAGGTAGCTATTGGTCCATCAGGTTTCTTTGGATTCGTCCGTCGTGACGATTTGGGTGCGTGAGGGACCGTCGTGAGCCAGAATTTGGATGCCCGTCTGCTTCCGGATAGTATGGCAATCGGGCGCCTGTCCTGGTGTTGTAGCACTCGAACCATTGGCGATTTGCGTCTGATATCTGAGGAGATCGTCGCGCGACTTGCATATGAGCGCGCCCTCTTCCAACCGTGGCCATATCTCGGGCAAGAACGGTGTCGTCGGTGCCGGGGACCGTTGCGGTGTCTGTTGCTGGTTATTTTGCCGGCGGCCATGACCGCCGCCGATCTGTGCATGGGTCGAGGCCATTGCGCCGAGGAGGAGTACCAGCACCATCGCCAGCCCACGCCAAGGGAGGCGTGGCCTTGCGGCGTTGCCTGGTGGTCTGCGCGGCTTAACGTGATCCATCCCTATCGACCCGACATGATTTGCGCCTGGCGTGCCGGACCAGTCGTAGAGCGGCGCCGGATTGGCAGTCCCCCACCAGATTGTGTTGCTGGCGGTGTCTAAGGTGCCGGGCATCGCGCAGCTTCTCGGGCCATTTCTTCGCCCTCGCCGCGGCGATGTGCTATCCCAGCTCACCGCTGATGGCCCGGCCAGGCCGCGATATAGAAGGCGACCGGGCAGGATACCACGGCCACCTTAAGAGGGCCATTCCAGTTCGCGCACTCCGACATCATCCAATGCCTCCTCGAACAGAGGATGCCTGATCAGCCCTCGGCGCAGCACGCGCTCCCTAGAACTTGATGAGCCGCCGCGACGAGGATGATCCGTACGATGATCCCGGTCGACGGGACAACCGATTGTACGAGCCGTCGTGGCGGATTCGCGCCGGATGTGCCCGCCAAGACCGCGCTCAGCTCTTCTCCGCCAAATCAGGCACTGCCTGTGCCGCAGCCTGGAAACCGATCTTTGAGTGGGTGCCGTCACAGAACGGCTTTTTGGTGGATGCACCGCAGCGACAGAGCACCGTCCTCTCCTGAGTTGCCAAGGCATTCCCGTTCGTGTCGCGTAGTTCGATGGTGCCGGTGACCACGTAGGGCCCGTTCGGTCTCGCCTCGATTTTCACGTCGGCCATGAGCAATCCCCGTTTTGACTCGTGCTGAGTATACATTTTTGGAATGGAATTCTTATAGGAGGTGCCTCTCTCCCGCGCGCGGAGGCCGCACTCTCCTTTGTCGACAAGACAGTCAAAGACCAGCCATTCCTCGTCGGCGATAATTGCACGATTGCCGATATCGGCTGCTGGGGCCGCACGGTGTTCATGTCCGAGGGCGGGTTTGAGATTGCCAACCGGCCCCACCTCGAAGCTTGGGCGGGACGCCTCAAGGCGATGCCGGGCTTTGCGCTCCCCTATGATCTGATCCCCAGCAAGGATCGTGAATTCGATCCGGTCTGACCGGCAGGGGCCGGCGGTCTGCAAACAACATGGCTATGTTGCTGAGGGGAAGGTCGTTAACTCCGATCTGGAAGTGTCAGTTTTAGCTACTTTTAATTGTTGAGGGAATAGAATTTGCTTTTGTGCGCAAGCCTGAGCGAGTGAGGAATGTCGGCTAACACCGTCTCTGGGAACTCGCAGCCTGTGGGCTCCGGGCGGCGCTCACAGTTGAACCACATCTCCGCCTTGCTCGTGCTGTTTGGTGCAGCTGTTGCTGGTTCACGCGACGTAGCGTCGGCGGGCGTTCCGGAGGGTGTGTGGCTCATCGACGATGAGGTCGCCGTTCAGATCTATGGTTGCAGCAACCTATTGTGTGGCCGGATTTTGTGGCTGGTGACCCCGCGCGATCCGCAGGGTCAGTTAGATCTCGACAAGAAAAACCCGGATCCGGCATTGCGACAACGCCCATTGTGTGGCTTGACCATCTTCTGGTCGTTGCGACCCACCGGTCCTGATCGCTGGACAGATGGTTGGTTCTACAACCCGAAAGATGGGAAAACATACAATATTTCAGCGGAATTCAAAGGTCGCGCATTCTGGATGGGCGGTGACGCGGATGAAGGGAATTATTGGGCCGGCCGGAGCGAATTTCCGACCGAACCTCTGGCCGAGGCAAAAAATCAGAGCCCCCAGTAAGCGGACCCGCTGGCCGGTGGCCAGCGCGACCGGATTGTGCCATGACCGGAAGCCTGACCCATGGCAGATGGCGGGCTGCACCGCCGTGGGCGCGCCCGCAACTGGCCACGACCGGTATTGGCAGCCTGAGCTAGCCATGAAGTGGTAAATAGAAATGCCGCGCGGTGTCAGCTCAGTGTTAGCGAACCCGGCGATTTCGAATTTCGATTGGGGGGCCAGCATTAAGCTGGCGCGGTAATAGTATATCGATTACAGTCACGGACCGGAGCTCGACCCTGCTCAACTCGCGCCATTGCGACCGGAATCGGACATTGCAATGCGTGGTTGCTGGTGTTCGCGCGGCGCCGTGATGCTATCCCTTATGTACATCCGGGCTATCAAACGCCGTCGAGGTCGCAGTAATCCGGCAATTCAGTTGAGACCCGCCGTCCGCGGTCGATCACCAAGCGATCAGCTTGCGGGCGACACATCAGCTCGTTGAGAGTGCGCGCATTGAAGAGAATGAGACGCGCTGCACCGCCTTTGGCGATCGTCCCGAGCTTCCCCGCCTGGATGATCGCCTGGGGCACGGGACCCGCCATCGCAGCCGCATCGGCGAACGGATGATCGAGGTGCAAAATCCGCACGGCCTGACGGAAGGTATCAACCATGTCATGATCGCCATAGGCATGGAACGGATCGCGGCAATTGTCGCCAGCGATCGCGACTGGTATACCGCGGTGGCGCATTTCGTGGACTGGCGCGACACCGCGCCAGCGTGGTGTCCGTCCACCGCTCCGATCCTGAAGATAAAGATTGACGGTTGGCAGCGTCACTATTGCGATGCCCGCTTCCGCACAGAGGGCGAGGGTCCGGCGTATTTGCTCTTCAGGCTGGACGGCCAGGCTGCAGCAATGGCCGCACACCACGCGACCCTTGAATCGGTTGCGCAGCACTGCAGCGGCGACATGCGCGAGCGCGGTCGCCGGCGGGTCGCCGCTCTCGTCTACATGCAGATCGACATCGAGACCGCGTTCCGAGGCAAGGCGAAGGAGCTTATCCAGAAGCGGGTCGATATCGTCGAGCAGCCGCCCGTGAACGCCGCCGGCAGCGCGCGTCACGGCGCCGAGAATACCGCCTGAGGCGGCGACGAGGTTGGCGAGTTCCTCACCGTAAGGGGTTTGGAACGCATCAATCGGTACCAGCGCGACGGCCTGCAGCAGGATGCGGTCCGCCCACTCGGCCCGCGCCTCTCGGTACACTGCCCAGCTCCGCTGCGCGTGGTTCAGTTCCGGTGAATTGAGATGCGTGCGGATCGCCGCGACCCCGTGGACATAAGCGCAGCGCAGCCCGAACTCCATGCGCCGTTTGATGTCGTCGGCGGTCCAGCGATGGGTGCGGTCTTCGGCGGTTGACTGTAGCGCCCCGGCGAACGAACCGTCCGGATTTTCGGTGCGGGTCACAATGTGACCCTTGTCGAGATGCGCGTGCATGTCGATGAGGGTCGGCCAGACGTGGTGCGCTTCGAGATCAATGGCGGGGAAGTCGGGGGATGCCGTCGTGCCTGCCGGTTCGATCGCAGCGATCCTCTCATTGTCGATGAGGAGGTCGATAAGTGTCGCGCCGTCGCGATCAACAGCGGTTTTCGGTCCGCCGGGCAAGAAGCAGATCGGAACGCGAGCCTGCCTGATCAAATAGCGTTGCGCTTCTGGCACTTGGAGCGTTTTGAACAAGTTCATAGCACTCGGTGCTCACCGTCTCGGGGTGGCTGGCGCTCCTACAATCCTGCGCCAAAGTCGATAGATCAACAGATGCTTGCGACCGAAGGGTTGACCGGAACACCAACATTCGTCCCCGTCACGGGCGGCTGCAAGGAGATCGGCGGCGAGATGACCTCGAACCCGACCGTGCGCAAGCTGACCGCATTGTTCCCTCGTTCAACTCCTCAAGTTAGGCACTTGCTTCCCTTTATTCCGGCCATGATGTCCGCTCCAGCGAGCGGCTCAGGCTTGATCCTGGGGTTGGAATTGGTAAGGCGTCAGGGAAGCGGGGTGATTTCCACCGGCAGCCCGTCGCCCCATCCATATTTGCGATCGGCGATTGCAGCAACCTGATCCCAGAGTTTGCCGTCGGTGTGACGGTCGAGCACACCCGCCGTCGCGTTAATTTGCCATTCTCCGATCCGGACCGTAACCTTGGGATTGTGCCTGATGTTCTTGACCCATCCAGCGGCTTCACCTGTTTCGGCGAACAGGTAGAAATGCTCGCACCAGACCACGAACCAAATCTCGATCTCGCGCGGCAAACCCGTCCGCCGCCCGATCGTGGTCAGATAAAGGACCTGCCTCTCCGCAACACACTGGAAACTGGCCCACGTCATTGAGGCTTCCGTTCCATTCGAACCGCTTTACTGCGTCGACATCTTCGGACCATCCGGATCGATTGCGGCCTGTTCCGCCGCGCGCGCAGGCCGCGAAAAAAAACGACTGCTGCGAGGTGATACGCTGAACGGAATAAGCGATCTACCGAGAAATCACGAGAGCTCCGGACCAAGTTCGCAGCGGACTCTCCGCTGGAGGGAGGAGGCAGTCTCGAGCGACCCGTCTCTGAAGCCAAATTCCCTGCTAGCTGGGAAAATACAGGGAATTTTGTTCGTCGAGGCCTCCGAGTGCGACTCATCGGCTCGAAATCAAGAGCGAATTCAATGGCTTAAGACCCAATTCCCTACGCCTCGGAACAGGGAATTTATTTCGCCTTAGCAGGGAATTAAATCGGGTCATCAGGGAATTAATTCGCGTGATCAGGGAATCCGCGCTGGCCGCGATTTCACTGCAATGTTAAACTGAGTGTCCGACCAACTCGCGCAGATCAGCAGAGTGCCGGAGGGAGATGAGCTTCACTTACCCGGAGGGGATCCGCTTGGCTCATCGACCTGCCCGACGAGACCGATAGCCTCTTAGCGTTTGGATCTGCCCGCCCTGGTAAGGCCCGAGGTCGGGTTCGAACGTGACTCGCGTAGCATCGCCGTGCACCGCGCGGACATGCGGCGTCTGCGCGAAACTCGCCATCGCACGGGCGGCGAGCTGGTCATCGAATTCGATCGCCGTCACCTGTTGTAGGGGCACCTCGTCCGCCGTGGGACGCGACCCGAAGCCACTTTGCCATTGACATTTCCGCCTATCAACTGTAAAATAGCGTCATAAATGCAGAATGAGAAAGTGCGCCCGCCTGACGCCTCAGACGGTTTTTTTGCGTTTAACGAGCGGCTGAGTAGCCGAAGCTCCCCTTTGTCCATCCCGGCGCGCGGACGCTGGTGGATGGCAACCTTCTGAGACAATAGGGGCGCGAATTCCCCTCCCTGATCCAAGGCCGCTCTTTAGCGGCCTTGCGTGTCTTCGGGCCCTTATGGGGCAGCCGAGCAGCCCAACCCTTCCCTTCACCTATCCCGCAGCGAGAAGCTGACCTCGGTCGGTCAACGGCCGTTCGCCTGAACCCCGCCCAACTCGTTGCCGGGTTCCATGCGCTATTCCAACCGCAAAAAAAGAGACCGCAATGATGAAAGAACTTCGTCGCCGCGAAGCGGCCGACCGCGCGCCTCGGATGTCGATCGTCTATCGGGCCGTCGACCAACTCGAACTGGATCCGGCTAACGCGCGCCGTCACAGCAAGAAGCAGATCCGGCAGATCGCCGAGAGTATCAAGACCTTCGGCTTTAATGTCCCGATCCTGATCGATCACGACGGCAAGGTTGTCGCCGGGCACGGTAGGTTGCTCGCATGCCGCCTGCTCGGAATGGCCGAGGTGCCGACACTGTGCCTCGATCATCTGACGGCGGCCCAGGCCCGCGCCTTCATGATCGCCGACAATCGGCTCACGGAGATTGCCACTTGGGACGATCGGCTGCTCGCTCAACAGCTCAAGGAGCTCTCGCTCAGTGGACTTGACTTCAATATCGAGGTCACCGGCTTCGAGATGGGCGAGATCGATCTGCGGATCGCATCCCTCGACGACGCGATCGAGGCCAGTGATGACCCGGCAGATAGGGTGCCCGAGCCTTCGACGGTGCCACCGCTCAGCAAAGTCGGAGATTTATGGCTTCTCGGTCCCCACCACCTCTTGTGCGGCGACGCCCGAGATCCCGCACCCTTCGCCGCCTTGATGGGCGAGGAGCGTGCCGCAATGGTCTTCACCGACCCGCCCTACAACGTGCCGATCGATGGCCATGTCAGCGGCCTCGGCGCTATCCATCATCGCCCGTTCCCGATGGCATCGGGCGAAATGGATCGGTCCGAATTCACCGCCTTTCTCAGTCAGGTTTGCCGGAACCTTGCAGCATTCAGCGTTGCCGGCTCGATCCACTTCATTTGCATGGATTGGCGCCATGCCGAAGAACTCCTGACCGGCGGTCGCGGCGTCTATGGCGAGCTGAAAAACCTCTGTGTTTGGGTCAAGGACAATGGCGGCATGGGTTCGCTCTACCGCAGCCAGCACGAGCTTGTCTTCGTGTTCAAACACGGCTGCAACGGGCATCGTAACAATGTCCAGCTTGGCCGGTTCGGACGCAACCGCAGCAACGTGTGGCGGTACCCTGGGGCCAACTCCTTCGCCCGCTGCGGCCGAGAGGGCAATCTGTCGGCGCTGCACCCGACGGTGAAGCCGGTCGCGATGGTCGCTGATGCGATCCTCGATTGCTCGGCGCGCCGCGACATCGTACTCGACGGCTTTGTCGGCAGTGGCACGACGGTGATCGCCGCCGAGCGCACCGGCCGGCGCTGCTACGGGCTGGAGCTCGACCCGACCTACGTCGACACGACGATCCGCCGCTGGGAGGCGCTGACCGGCGGCAGCGCTCGTCATTCGGCGAGCGGCCGCAGCTTTGATGACCTCGCCGGCGAGGCGGAGGCCGCCAATGCTGACTGACAAGGAAGACGATTACGAGGTGGGCTATGGCAAGCCGCCACGGCACACCCGTTTCATCAAAGGTCAGTCCGGCAATCCTCGCGGCCGGCCGCCCGGCGCCAAGAACCTGAAGACGCTGCTCAGCGAGGCGCTGAATGAAACGGTGATCGTCACCGAGAACGGTGGGCGTCGCAAGGTCACCAAGCGTCAGGCGATCATCACCCAACTCGTCAACCGCTCCGCCACCGCAGATTTTCGTGCCATCAAAATTCTCCTCGACATGTTGCGAGAGATCGAAAGTCAGACCGAGCCGGCACCTCCCGAGACCTCCGCCTTCAGCGAGGCGGATGAGGAGGTTCTCGATCAGCTCAGGGCGCGGTTCTCGCTTCGGAATTCCAAGCAATGAAGAACCTGACCCGGGCGCAGTACAACTACCTGCTGCGGCACGACTTCACGACCTTTGCCGGGCGCTGCTTCAAGGACCTTAATCCGCAGACCAGACTGGCAACGAATTGGCACCTCGAAGTTATCGCCGCCGCGCTGACCGCGGTACGGGAGGGCAAGATCCGGCGGCTGATCATTAACCTGCCGCCCCGTCACCTCAAATCGCTGATGGCCTCGATCGCTTTTCCGGCCTGGTGTCTCGGGCACGACCCTTCGGCGCAGATCCTCTGCGTCAGCTATGCCCAGGAGCTCGCCGATAAGCTCGCTCGCGATTGCCGCGGCATCATGATGAGCCCGTGGTATCGGGGGATCTTTCCGACCCGCCTGGCGCCGCACCGCCAGGCGGTGCAGGAATTCATCACTACCCGCCAGGGTTATCGGCTCGCCACCTCCACCGGCGGCGTGCTGACCGGACGCGGGGCCGACATCATCCTGATCGACGATCCGCTGAAGCCGGAGGAGGCGCTCTCCGAGGCGCAGCGGCAAGCCGCCAACGAATGGTTCGACCACACCCTCTACAGCCGGCAAAACGACAAGCGCCGTGGCGCCATCGTCATCATCATGCAGCGGCTGCACGAAGACGACCTGGTCGGCCACGTCCTCGGCCAGGAGCAATGGGAAATTCTGAGCTTCCCGGCAATCGCCGAAAAGGACGAGGAGCACCGGATCGAGACGATCTTGGAACCGCGATGCTTCGCACGTCGTCAGGGCGAGGCGTTGCATCCCGACCGCGAGCCGCTCGAGGTGCTCGACCGTATCCGGCGGACGATCGGTGAATACAATTTCGCCGGCCAGTATCAGCAATCCCCCGCCCCGTTGGGCGGCGGGATGGTCAAGGCGGAATGGTTCAAGCGCTATCGCGAGAACGAACGGCCGGAGCGGTTCGACCGTATCGTGCAGAGCTGGGACACCGCCAACAAGGCGACCGAGCTTAGCGACTTCTCGGTATGCACAACTTGGGGAGTGAAGGGAAAGGACCTCTTCCTCCTCGCGGTGTTCCGCCGGCGGCTCGAATATCCGGCGCTCAAGCGCGCGGTGCGCGAGCAGCACAGCCTGTTCGATGCGAATGTCGTGCTGATCGAGGACAAGGCTTCCGGCACCCAGCTGATCCAGGAGCTGATCGCCGACGGCTGCCACGCTGTCACGCGCTACCAGCCGACTACCGATAAGATCATGCGTCTGAACGCGCAGACCGGGGCGATCGAGAACGGCTTTGTCCACATCCCCGAGACCGCACCGTGGCTCTCCGAATACCTCCACGAGATGACGGTGTTTCCGAAGGGCAAGCACGATGACCAGGTAGATTCGACCGCGCAGTTCCTCGACTGGTTCAAGAAGCCTTTTCCGAGTCAGGGCTATTACGAGTGGTTGCGCCAGAAGGCGGAGGCGCTCAAACAGCAGAGCAAACCCCCATCTCCAAAAACCGTATGGGCGATCGGTTCTATGGAATGGCTCGCCGAGCAAAAGGATGCGGGCTGAACCGCGGCGTACGCTGCGGCGCCCCTATCCCTCGCAGCCCACCGTGCGACAAGGGCGACAACGGAGCTCACCGTGGCCGGGGGACCGAGGGTTCGAAATCTGGTCCCTCCAGCGGGGAGTCCGCTGCGAACCCGACTTTAGGTGCCCAGCCGTCTTAGCAGCGTGACCGTCGGTCTCCTCGTCCGCACCGATGCTTATGCGCTTGGTTCCTGACATCACGGCTACAATACCACCCGCTCGCGCGATGGTGCACTGCGCTCAGGCAATCGAGCAGGCATCGTCATCGCTTCTTCGAGTTACCGCGCCAGGTCTTCCGTCATCGAGCGTATGCATCCCGCTGCCTGCACCTGCCGGATCGACCCGTCTTGCACTCCATAAAAGCCGCAGTTGGCATCGCGGTCGGTCAGCCTCGCCACCTCGGGTGCCCAGAATACAAGACTTGCTGATCCATCGGTTTGTCGAGCACAGAGAGGCGACGGCAGAGCGCGAGAGGAACGGGTCAGAAAATTGGAGGCCGAAATCGACGATCTTCTCCGGGAAATGGAGGAGGTCGAGAAGTGGGCGACTGCGGGGTCGGCTTAACCAGGGAGAATTCAGCGACACGGTTGTACCGTGAACACTGGGGGCGGGCCTCGGCGGGAAATCCCTACGCGGCATCACGCCAGCCCGGCCAAGCAGAGCGATAGCGCCACAGGAGGAAAACAGCGACCCCGCCGATCAAGGCTCCCATTGCAGATGCTGCAAAATCCAGAAGGGCAGGATTTCGGCCGGGCGAGAAGTGCTGCAAATCTACTACCCGTGTCCGCAGCGTATAGCCAAAAGAAGCCAATCACCCGAGGCCCGCCCCGTTCAATCCGTAGCCCGCCACTGCAATCGCCGCGGACCCAGCATAGGCCGCAAAGTGCTCGACCTCGCCCGGAAAGCCGGTGCGCGCCATGTCTTGGGCCGGGAGGAGCGACAGGAACGCCAAAAGGGCAACACAACACCAGGTCAGGAAACAAAGCGTCGTTCGGAGCAGGCCGGAGCGCATCGGCACAGGGTTAGCCACCATGGCGCATTCCGCAAGTCCTGCGGCGGCAAGCCTCTTGGCGATGTTGCTCGTTTGGCCGGAGTGGAGCCAGGGGGTGGTGCACCTGCCCACCGGCAAGCCCGGCCGACCTCGGCGACTTTGTCGCGGACCTCGACTTTATCCCTGCTCAGCCGCCGCGCGATCTCGTCTATCGAGACGCCTCGAACGAGCATCTCGCCCAACGCGTTCATC
>CAVXLL010000015.1:0-155871 GCA_963762575.1 uncultured Alphaproteobacteria bacterium
CATTACCGGCTTTGCCCATAAGGCAGGTAATGGGCGTCGCCCATTAGCTGCCGTAACCGCCATTGCCCCAAGTGCCAGAGTGCTGCGCAGGGAATGGCTTGCCGCGCGCGAGGCCGATCTGCTGCCGGTGCCTATTTTCACGTGGTGTTCACGCTGCCCGCCGAGATTGCTCAAATCGCCTACCAGAACAAGGCGGTCATCTACGACATCCTGTTCCGGACGGCGGCCGAGACGCTGCTCACGATCGCCGCCGATCCCAAGCATCTCGGCGCGCGCATTGGCGCCACCGCCGTGCTCCACAGCTGGGGCTCGGCGATGACCCAGAACCCTCACTCATGATGCCTGGCATTATCATCTCCTGCATTTTCAATGAACAAGGCAAGCTGATCTTCCGCGCAGCCCCCTTGCAAGATTAGTTTGCCAGTGCGGTGGAGGCGGTCAATAATCCCGCGAATGGGTTCGGCATCCAAATCAGTCCGGCGAATTTCCCACGGTGCACGAGGAGTTACTTGTTCGCACTTTAACAGACCGGCCTCCACCAGCCGTTCGATCGTGCGATGACTGACGCCGCATATTCGTGCAGCTTGGCTCAAGCTAACTCTCTCCGGATCAGGCAGAGCTCGCTTTTGACCGGCAATGGAATGGTTGCGCCTGGCCGTCGCCACGCGTATCTGATTCCATCGCATCCCTTTGCCGGTAGAATAGCCGCGTCGGTTCAACACAGAGGCAATCTGGTCATCGCCGTGGCGAACAGCCATACGACGAATGATCTCCAGCGCCTCGGCAGGCGTGGCCGTTTCGGTTGCGGAACGCGGCCGCTCCATCGCGAGTTGCGTATGCGCGCCTCCCTTCCAGTAAATCACCAACACAAGGCTCTTTTTATCCGGGTCAGTGCGCACGATGATCTCTTCGATGGCTGTGCGGAAGATCATCTTCTTGAGCGTCGGAGGACAGTGGTCACTCTGCCAGACTTGAGCAAAGTGATCACCCATGGAGCGTATTCTGATTTCTTCTTCAGGTGATAACGAATAGCGTTGTGCATCCTGACTGGAAAGCCGTTGCTTGACTGCCTCGATTTCTTCCAGCTTTTCGTTCCACCGCCGTTCCAACTCGCTGGCTGCAAGCCAATTCCGAGCATCCACCGCGTCGTACTGTTCGAAGGCTTTCTTTGCCTCATACGCCAGTTGCTCCAGCTTGCTGGACAGGGCGGCACGTTGAGCGGCGTCGCCGGCGCTCAGTTCATCCAGCGCTCGCAGACTGGCTTCCACCCCCAAAGGCGCGATCACCTTTAGAAGTTCTTGCCCCACCCGGCGGTCGACCGAGCTGCCGCCAAAGCCAATGCAATACTGCCCGCCATCATCATAGTCGCCCTTGCAAAGATAGCGTGCATTGGTGCCGCGACCACCCCAATACCGGACATGCAGCTTGCGTCCACAATGTCCACAGCGGAGGAGTCCTACCAGAAGACCCTGGCCAGCGCGTATCGCCGCCATCGACTCGTCCCCCTCCCAGTTCACCGAATTACGCCGCATCATTCGTCGGTTCTCTTCGTATGTGGCCCAATGAATATAACCTACATGATGATCGCGCATGAAGACGCGGCACTCTTCGGCGGGGCGCATCGCGCTCTGACGTTTTTCAAGCCGGCCGTCCACCAGCAACGTTGTTACCGGACGCCGTCCCCAAACATAGGCGCCAGCATAGAAGGGATTGCACAAAATGTCGCGGATCAGGCTCTGCGAGGGAATCTTCCAGACCAGCCGCGTTCCCTGAATGGGGTTGACCGGGAGCTCCACGTCGTGATCGCGGAACCATTGGAATGTCTGACGCACGCTCCACAGTTCTCGAAACTTGGCGAACACGAGTTGTATCGCTTCGCAGATCCGTCGGTCGGGATGAAACACAATCTTTCCCACGGGGTCTCGGGCATACCCAACCGGGAGCCTTTTGAATAGTTCACCGCGGCGCGCTTTGGACTCCTGCCCCGCCAGCAATCGTTGTCGTAGGACCTTGAGTTCGACCACGCTGAGTGTCCCTTTGATGCCCAGCACCAATTGATCGTCGAGATAATTCAAATCGTAGACCTGTTGCTCGTCAGCGATAAGCGTTCCAAAGATCTGACACACCTCCAGCAGCCGACACCAGTCTTTGTCGGTGCGGGATAGCCGCGATAATTCCCGGCTGCCGACAATTCCGACCTCTCCCAGTGCCACCAAGCTGAGGACACGCTCGAAGCCTTCCCGCTGGGCCGAGGCAATGCCCGCGCTCGATCCCAGGTCACTATTGATGATCTCGACCTGCTTCCAGCCCAGAGCACGCACTCGTTCGGCCACCGCATACTGCAGCTGTTGACTTTCCTTATTCTGTCGCACTTGTCTTTCGCTGGACTGCCGAAGGTAGACGATCGCCTTCCGAGCCAGGTGCTCCGGTTTGATCTTGGCATTGTACAAAACCTCGGTCATTGACGCTTCCCCCCTCCTCGTGAAAGACCACTACCAGAACGCGGGCCATGAGATCGATCAGATCGGCGCGTGTCGCTGCGTCGATTGGCACGGCATCGCATTCCTTTGGGATCATCAGGTCCAGAAATTGAAGTTGCACCACGACGATCTCCCTCGCATCCGTTAACAGTCGTTTGCAGGAGGTTATCGTGAACAGGGTCTTTGGAGTCGAGTTGTGAGGCGATCAATGAAGCGAGAGATAGGAGGGCTTCCTTACCCAGGTGCGGTCGTTGCGAGATCTTGATCTCGGTGCACTCTGGCAACAGCATCCAAACGGGAATCTTCAGTCGCCTCCCAGCTGGGTCTATGACACAGACCGCCCCATCTCCCCGCTTCGGGCTGCGAAGGATCTCCAGGGTAGCACCACGAAGCGGGTGAAAGGGGTAGAAGACCTGAACATTCGTATTACCCGCGCTCAGGGTATTGTGAGCGTGGGTGCCACCATCCGCACGTCCATATGATTGTGCCGGGTGGCGGGATATCGCTCGACGGCACGCACTGGGTGCGCTGCAAGCCCGGCTTCCTGCTACCGGTGCGGGTGCTTTCCCGCCTGTTCCGGCGGCTGTTCCTGGCAGCGCTGGCCGATGCCCACGCGGCGGGCCGACTGGCATTTTTTGGCGAGATCAAGGGCCTGGGTCGGTGCGAGGCCTTCACCGCGCATCTCGCACCGCTCAAGAAAAAGAATTGGTTCGTCTACGCCAAGCCGCCCTTCGCCGGGCCAGAAGCAGTGCTTGCCTATCTCGCCCGCTACACCCATCGCGTCGCCATCTCGAACAGCCGGCTCATTGTTCTCGACGAGCGCGGCGTGACCTTCCGCTACAAGGATTACCGCCGCAACGGACAGGCGCGGTACCGCACAATGACGCTCAGCGCCGACGAGTTCATCAGGCGCTTCTTGCTCCACGTTCTGCCAAAGGGGTTTCATCGCATCCGCCACTACGGGCTACTGGCCAGCGCCAGCTGCAAGACCAACATCGCGCGCGCCCGGGAACTGATCGCCGCCCCAATCCCGCAGGTGGAGCCGTCGGCATCGCACGACACGGTCGATCCCGACGCCATTACCGATCATCGCCCGCCCTGTCCTTGCTGCGGCGGGCGCATGATCCTTGTCGAGGTCTTTGCGCGCGGCGCCGCACCGCGCGGACCGCCCTCCGATGCCGGGATTAGGACGTGATCCGATGACGCTCCCTGTCCTCTCACGGCGGCACCCGTTAGCCGGAACATCTCGTTCCCGGCGCCGCACTGGTTTCACCCCATCGCCTGCAAATGCCGTCAGGGCATCACCCACCAGCCCTCGATCAGGCCGTCGCGCACGTCAGCAGCGGTCAATCCGCGGTCAAAACCGGCTTTGCGCCCTCGGCGATCCCAATAAGACCATCCCTCGGCAAACTCGCTGCCGCACCAAATCCCCATAGACGGCCAAGTCTTCACCGCTTCTCCGCGGGTTCGTTCTTCGGTGGCTTTCGTACGCCGGCCCTCTTACCGGGGGTATCGCTCGCGCCGGGCCGGCATCCGAAACCCTTCCCGGAAGCGGCCCTTCTGGTCAATCCGCGGGCGGGACATTCGGGTAGGATTGGCTCGCCGGCCGGTAGGCGAACGCCGCCAAGGGCATGGTTCGCTCGTCGGGGGCAATCGATCTAAGGGGTTAGCGCCGAGAGAAGGGCGTGCGCCTCGGTGAGTTCGGGGAATTGTTGGGTTGGCGGGAAACCCTCGACCGCCGACGTGAGCGCGGCGTGCGCATCGGCGTCGCGATTGGCCGCGTGATAAAGCTTTGCCAGAGCCAGCGCGGCGCGCAGTTCGAAGCTCCGCGCTTTCTGCGACTGCGCGATAGCGATTGCCGCCTGCAAAGACTGCTCGGCCGCCGCGGTATCGGCCGGGTCGCGCTGCAGCAGGATCTCGCCGCGGATGCGGTATAACTCCGCTTCGTACCAGCGCTGCTCGGTGCGCTCCAGTTCGGCGAGCGCGTCGTCCAGGCGCCGGAGCGCGGCATCAGTCTCGCCGGCGCTCGCCTCGGCTTCCGCCAGCGCCGCTTCGAATCTAGGCAAGAGCCAAACCTGACCTCGCTCCCGAACGAAGGCGAGGCTGCGTCGCATCGCGGCAAGTCTCCACCCTTCGGCAGCCTCAGACAGCTTTGCCCAGCCCTGAAAAAATACCGCGGCCCAATTGCCTGGGAGGTCGTATCGAGCCACGATATCGGCCGACGCTTGGCCGTAGGTCGCGACAGCTTCAGGGTTGCGCCTGACAAGCCCCAGCAGCGCCGCCATTGCGAGCGCTTGACCCATTGTCGGAGCATGCGCCGCCGCCTCGGCGTCGGCGAGGGCGCGGTCGGCAAGGCGCAAAGAATCGTCGATTCGACCCAGCCCCCATAATGTGATGGCGTCGCGAATCTCCGCCGCGGCGCGGGGATCGTGGCCGAACCGGTTGGCGAAATCACCATGCCGCGCTTGGTCGTAGAGTTCGACAGTCTTATGAAAATGCTCATGGGCGCCGGGAAAATCGCCGAATGCCGTCAGCGGATCGGCGTTGGCAACCGGGATCATCGGCACCGCATGCTGCTCGGGCTGTCTGGTGGCTATAGTGCTGGTTGGGTGGTCTGCGCCGTGCCGGCCGTTCTGGTCGGCGTAAACATGTTCCGCCAAGGTAAGCCTGTGCAGCAGCGTAATGCCCTGTGACCTACGCTGTAGTGACAGCAAGTCCGGAGGGTTTATTTTGGCCGGGCCGCCGTCTTCTCCAAAAGCGTTTTGCCACGGCCTCTCGCCGCCTTCGGGTCAGTGCACCGGCCCGGGCGGCGTTTTGTTTATGAGTTGGGCGACCGCATCCCTGATCCGGCGCCAGACCGCTACGCCGTTGTAATCGTCGGCGGCTGCCAGTTCATCGGCGCGCGCTTCGCTTTCCTCAAGCGCCTTCTCGCCATAGCGCTTGAGCATCAGGTTGCCGGCGCGCCAGGTGTCGATCTCGGGTATCACGGGAACAGGCTGCACGTTTTAGATCGCTAATCGTTTAACACGAAAGCTCAAGTTGCATGCAACCTTAGTAGTATTGAGCCTGAAAGATGCGGTCGCTTCCCTTAAGCCCCAGACCGAGCGGTACCTCAACTACGTGGCCGACAAATTCGACCTGCGTCGCGATATCCAATTCGACAGCCAAGTCGCGGCGGCGCATTACCGCGAAGAGACGCGCAGCTGGGAGATCGTGTTGGACGGGGGCGGCTGCTATTCGACGCAATTTCTGATCACCGCCATCGGCATTCTTTCGGCCCCGACGATGCCGAACATCCCCGGCATTTCGAGCTTCGAGGGCCTGTCGTGCCATACCCATAGCTGGCCCAAGGAAGGCGTCGATTTCGCCGGCAAGCGGGTCGGCATCATCGGTACCGGCGCCACCGCGGTGCAGACGATCCAGGAGATCGCCAAAACCGTCGGTCACCTGACGGTGTTCCAGCGCACCCCGAACTGGTGCGCGCCGCTGCATAACGATTTTCCAGCCGTCTCGGCGCTCCCGACTTGGACTGGGCGAAGCCAGGGGATTCCAATGCCGCTCGGCACGCTCGGCCAGGAACGCAGGACGACATTGATCTCCCGGAAACGCAGCGAAGAGACATCGATGCCGTCCGTTCCGGCAAGCGGCACCTGCAGCAAGCGCAGCTTCGGCACCGCCGGAAATCCGCTTCGCCAAGCTCCAGTCAGCACTATATCCGCATCGGCCAGCGCCGCAGCCGCCTGTGCCGGTTCGTTGTTATCAAGGATTTCGGTACGGACGTCGGCAGTGATGAATTCGATGATTGCCGTAGCTTGCGAGGCGGCGAGCGTACCCAGGAACAGTGCTTTCATTGGCGGCTCATGCTCCAGCGGCGACAGGTTCGTATAGTAATTTACCCGTAGTAATTTACCCGGCCACGCACGTACCCAGCAACACACGGGCTGATCGGCGAACAGCACATGCCATAAGGGGGCCTTTCTCCGAAATTACTTCATTCGTCTCGAAAGGGACCGATGGTTTGCAGACTCGCCGCTGGAGGGAGATGGATTCGAACTTGTATGGGGCTTTTCCCTGTCAAGTGGTTGTTTTCGATTTATTGCCGTTCTTTGTTCGGAACGGGAGGGGCCGTTCTTCATCCCGTCGCCTGCGATCAGGTTTCCCGGAGCGCGCGGAAGCGGTCAAGGGACCGAAATGCTAGCAAAGCTTGGCGGCTTGCCGCCTAGCGGCGCTGGTGTTTCGCAGCGCCTTGACGGCTGAGCACGCGGAGGGACGATGAACCGGGAGATGGGGCTTTCTCTGCGAAGCTGGGTGTCTGACATTGCTATTCTGCCTATGATCCGAGGGAGCTCGCCATTGGGGCGTATCCTCACGCCGCAAACTTGTATTCGGTAGGTTGGTTGAGATCCTGACCATGATGCAGTCATGCGCATCGACGTGGGCCTTCAGCCCACGGGCTTGACCCGTGGGGAAGCTCCAAGCGGCGGGGCCAATCTTTCAGTCGGCATCAGAGCCAGTTCGAATCACGGCTTCCCGCCACTCGGATCGTCAATTCGGCAGTGCGCTGAAAGCCAGCGCGAGCGCCGAATAGCTCCGTGGTATTGCTCGTTCCGGTAAACCCCTTTCAGCCCGCTGGACGTAAGACGACACCTTCCAGCGTCTCGCCAGTATTGACAAAGCGCCAGAGTGCGATGAGTAGTTTGCGGGCAAGTGCGACGATCATCGTTTTGCGCGTGCCGGCACGGCGATCGGCAGTGCGGGCCTGGTACCATCGCGCCAGTGCGCTGTCCTTTTGAAACCGCAGAAAGCGCCAGGCGAGTGGGATCATCCCGCGGCGGACCCGGGCATTGCCGGCTTTGGCGAGCCCTTGTTCCCGCCGCTTGGCGCCGCTCTCGTCGGGCGCACCCGTCAGGCCGGCGTAGCGCGCCACAGCTCGGCGGTCACGCAGTGGCCGCGACAGCACTTCATTGACGAGCATATCTGCCGTTTCAGTGCCGATGCCGACAACCCGAGCCAGCAGTCGAACCATGGCGTGCGGCCTGCTTTCAGGCTGTTCTTCTAATCGCTGTCGACGAGCCTCCTCGACTTGCTTGATCTGGCTGATCACCAAACCGAGCCGCGCGATGTCGCGCTCCAGTTCGGCTGCGACATTTGGCGGCAGCGGCGAGCCCTCCGGGGTATATAAGGCGGCCAGATGCTCCGCTGCGTTGCGCAGGGTTGGTTTGAAGTTACGAATGCCGAGCCGGGCCAGCGCTCCCTTCATGCGGTTCACAAGCCGGGTGCGTTCCTTGACCAGGCACTCGCGCTCCCGATTGGGCCGCTTGGCGTCCTCTTCGGCAAGCGTCGGCACGCGCACCATGCTGCAATGGCCCCGTTCCCCTCGCAGCCACCCCAGGAACCCGCGCTTCAGCAATTCGGTATCCAGCCGGTCGGTCTTGGCCCGACGATGCTCCCGCGATACCGCGACACTCGAGGGATGGATCACATGCGCCTCGACGTCACGCGCCGCAAGCCAGCGCGCCAGCCAGAAGCCGTCGCGGCCGGCTTCGAAGGCAAGCGCAATCCGCGTGATTGTGCGGCCGGCCTTGGCCGCCTCGTCGCGCCAGCGATGCAGCACGGTAAGCAGCCGTTCTGGGCTCGGCTCCAGCTTCTTGCAGGGCTGACGCTCAATGCTGGGAACGAAACCGCCGACCAGCCAGCTCGACTGGCTCATCTCGACGACGGCAATGATCGTGCTATTTTGGTCCAGGGCGACGAGGGACCTGCTCAAGTCGTTCGGCTGGGGCATCGCGGCACTCCATCGATTAAAATGCAGCGACGAAGTTGCCACCTCCTCGCCGCCCGCCCCATAGAATTTATCAGTTCCCCTCCACGCCTCACGCACCGGCTGTCGATGGTTGCGGCCTTCCGCGCTCTCAACGTCGCGAGCGAGCGAAAACAGCGATCCGCAGCCGCGTCGCCCTCGCCGCCCTTCTCGAACTTGGGTATCGTGTCTTGGTGCTACTACCCGCTTTTACCTGAGGCGCGCATATGCGGGATCTGGTCCTCACAGGCGGCCGTATTATCGACCCGGCGAGCGGGCGCGACGAGACGGCCGACATCGCCTTCGGCGACGGAAAAGTAGCTGAAATCGGGCGTGATCTCCCCACCCGCGATGCGGAGATCGTCGACGTGCGTGGGCTGGTCGTCGTGCCCGGGCTGATCGACCTCCACACGCATGTCTACTGGGGCGGGACCTCCCTAGGTGTCGACGCCGTCGAGGTAGCGCGACGGAGCGGGACGACGACATTCGTCGACGCCGGCAGTGCTGGCCCCGGCATTTTCCACGGGTTCCGCCGCCATGTGATCGAGCCGTCGCCGCTGCGCATCATCCCCTACCTCAACGTCTCCTTTCCCGGCATCTTCGCCCTCAGTGCCGCCGTGGCGGTCGGCGAATGCGCCGATCTGCGGCTCCTCGATCCGCGCGAGTGCGTTCGCGTCATTGAAGCCAACCGCGATCTGATCGCGGGCGTCAAGGTGCGCGTGGGGCGCAACGCGGGCGGTGCGTCAGGGGTAGCGCCCCTCGACATTGCGCTCGAGGTCGCAGAAGAGACCGGGTTACCGGTCATGGCGCATCTGGACAACCCGCCACCGAGCCGGCTCGAGGTACTTGCTCGCCTTCGCCGCGGAGACTTCCTGACGCACTGTTTTCGCCCGTTTCCCAATGCGCCGGTACAGCAGGACGGGCGGATCCGCGAGGAGGTGCTCGAAGCGCGTCGGCGTGGGGTCATTTTCGACATCGGACACGGCAGCGGCTCGTTTGGCTTTCGCACCGCTGAGGCGATGCTAACCGCTGGATTTCCCCCGGACGTCATCAGCAGCGACGTTCACGCGCTCAGCATCAAGGGGCCGGCATTCGATCAGCTAGTGACGATGTCGAAATTTCTCTGCCTCGGATTGGAGCTGATCGATGTCATCCGAGCGAGCACAGCGGCCCCCGCAGCAGCGCTCGGCCGCACCGATATCGGAAGGTTGGAAATCGGCGCGGTCGGCGATGCAACCGTGCTCGAACTCGCCGAGGGTGATTTCGAATACCGCGATGTCCTTGGCGAAGCTCGCACGGGACGGCGACGACTCAATGCGCGCGGCCTTGTGGTAACTGGTGGCTGGTGGTACCCGCCGCAGGCGTGAGCGCATGCTGCCGCGAAGCGGGTTTTTGCCTGATATGGGACCGACGGTTCGAATCTGTCTCCCTCCAGCGGCGAGTCGCGTGCGAACCTGAAAGGTCTCCGTTGCTGCGCCTGGCGAGTGACATGAGCCCGTCGAACCTGGGTCGTGTCACGCGGTCCCAACGTGGGGTCGGAAACGAGGCTCAGCTGCGGTGTGGAGGGTGGCTTTCGATTACTCGACCAGTGAGGGCATCCACGATTTCGGCTCCCTCGCCCGCCTTCGCGGCGGCGCGTGCCGCCGATTGCGCTTCGATAAGCTCACTCGTTCGTACCAAGCGCCTGCCCATTACACGAATTTCAAAGGTGGGAACGGCGCTATGTCGCCCGATATCCTCCTCCGTCATAAATAAGTTAACAATCGTCGGAATTCAGCTGTTCCGTGCCGCACGCACGCTCTTTCCACAACTCGATGATCTCGCAGAGGTCACGACGGGACGACGAGGGTCTGGGCGGCTGTGTCCCGAAGGCGTGTCATAAGCCACGATTGCTGGCGTTGGTATTGACGACGAATTTGTTGAATCGCCTGCTCCAGCTCTTGGTCCTGGAGCACTTGTGCGGCCTGTTTGATCACGATAAGCGAGATCAGGTTATCATTTACTAACAGGCAGAGCTCGTGCAGATCGCATAACAGATCGAACCCACCTTGCTCGCGTTGGACAACCGCTCCTTCATCGAACTTTTCCGGCTCTCCCGCTAGGCGCCCGCTGTACTTCTCTATGAATGGCTTGAGCTGCTGTTCCGCAGCTTGCCACCATTCACGGAAGAGGGTGCACATTGCAACGATGTCCGGCTCATTTGGATGGGTGGCGCGCACCTGATCGAGGGCCTTTCTCAGCCTCCGTTCGCTGCGTTGCAGCAGTCCGAGGTAATCAGGAAGACGCGCACGCGGCGGAGCTGACTTTGCCTCTCCGAGTGCCTTCGCCCCCACATTGATAGTGCCGAGCGCGGCGGGGCCGAGGTCGGTGGCGACATTCTTGGGCTGCTGTCTCTTGGGGCCTCTAATCTTTTCTAGCTTCACCGCGGCATATTTGAAGGATGGCTGCTTGCTGACCGGGTCCCACCCGTAAATCGTGATCTCGTTCGCCGCACGGGCCCGACCGGGATTGTCCCAATAACCGAAATGGAACGGCGCGAACAGTTCGCCCGACGCGACCTCGCCCAGCCTGGCCAGGGTTTCCACCGTACCCCGCCGTGATGTGAGGCGGATCCAGCTGCCGTCCTTGATCCCCAATCGTGCGGCGTCTTCCGTCGCGATCTGCACGAAGTCATTGGGCGAGGCGTCGCGAAGGTCCTTCGAGCGGCCCGTCTTCGTGCGCGTATGGAAGTGATAAACAAGGCGGCCTGTCGTCAGCAGAAACGGATAGGCATCGTCGGGCTCCTCCGCCGGGGATTGGTACTCGGCCGCTTTGAGTATTGCCCGGCCAGCGGGGTTCCTGGCGCGGTACCGCTCGGACGAAATGGCGCCCCCGGTGACGAGATCGTGGCCGTAGCTTTCACATTCCGCGTGGTCGGTGGGGAAGTGCAGGGTCTTGTAAGGTCGTGGCTCGCCATCGGGGTGATGGGCATTGCACGGCCAGCAAATCCCGGAGCCGGCGCTGAGCTTGGCGTAGCTGAGGCCAGTGTAATCGCAGGGTCGGCCCCGCGAGCATTCCTTCCATGCTTCAAATGCTTCTTCAGGGGTTGCCCATTTGATCAATGGTGCGCCGTCCTTGTCCCGGAAATCCATGCGCCGGGCGAAGTCGAGAAAAATGTCGAAATCGGCGCGCGCCTCCCCCGGCGGCTCGACTGCCTTGTGGCTGATATGCACCGTGCGGTCGGCATTGGTGAAAGTCCCTATCTTCTCGCCCCATAATGCGGCTGGCAGGACGACATCGGCGAACTCCGTCGTCTCCGTCGGGAAGGCATCCTGCACGACGATGAACAGGTCCGGGTTCTGCAAAATGCTTCGGACACGGCCGAGATCTGGCAACGATACGGCCGGGTTGGTTGCCTGAATCCACAGCATCTGGATGGAGCCGATCTCGCAATACCGGAAGATCTGCAAAGCATGTGTCGGTGGTCCCCAATGCGGGATGATCGCGGGATCGACATTCCAGATGCGCGCTAATTCATCGATGTGCGTTGGGTTCTCCCAATTGCGAAAACCCGGAAGATCGCCGTTGGCACCGGTCTCGCGGGTGTTTTGAGCCGTCGGCTGACCATTCATTTGCAAGACGCCACAACCGGGACGGCCGAGCCGGCCGAGGATGAGGTTGATGTTGTTGACCTGGACTGCCGCTGCAGTGGATTGATTGGACTGGTAGACCCCCTGCAGGCAGCTCGAAACCAGCATCCTCGAGGTCCCGATCAGGTCGGCGGCGGCGCGCAACTGAGCCGCCGGGATCCCGGAAATGGCTTCGACGCGCGCCGCTGTGTAGCCTCGGACCCCCTCTTTCAATTCGTCAGCATTCGCCGTCTCGTGCAAATCACTTGCCCCTGATTCAGCACGACTTTCGCCTTAGCGTACGATTTTGAACAAATCGTGCGTCGAGGCCAATTTCGAGTGTGAGGTAGTTCACACTCGTGTGACCGGGACACGCTCAATATGTATCCACGGGTGAAAAGCCGTTTAGAGAACGGGAGAGGTTCATGTCAAGACGAAGGAGACTGGCTGATACCTCGGGCGCTGAGCCCGACATTAAGCGTCGACAGTTAATCGCGGCTGCCTGCAATTTTATCTCCGCCGCTGTCGAGCGCTACCACATGTTTGATTCCGGGAGGAAGAGCCATGTCCAATAAGCCCCCTCAACTTCGCGTGGATGGCCTTACATCACTGCAACTCGCAGAGTTGCAGGCTACCGTCGCCACTGCCGGCAGTGATTACGTCACAACGCTCGGCAGCCCCGGCCTCGGTGGAGGCAGAGTGGGAGAGCCCACACTCCTCACTGCCGTCATCACGCTTGGTCCCTACGTGATCTCTGCCGTCGCTCTGTGGCTCTCTAAGCAAAAGAAAAGGGGCACCAGGTCGTTCAAGTACACAAAAATCGATCCGAATGGCACTATGCAGTCGATCGCCCTGGACGAATCTTTATACGCCGAAGGTGAGGCGAAACCGGCAGCGATTCAGACATTTTTCGAGAAAGAGTTCGGCTAATGACAGCTCTTGATCGCGCTAGGAGCTTCGTCGATCCGACGACAAACGAGATGGTCATTTCGGACTTCGATCTCCCGAAGTATCTTGAGTGGTTTCGGGGGCGTCCTGTGTCGGGCAGCGGCGTTCTCGCCAACTTTCTGCACGAGTGGACGCACAGATGGTGTTTTCAGTCGCTGGTAGGTTCCGCGCTAGCGCTGCTCAGGATGCGAGCTGCCTGCCGGGAATTCCGCGACCGCTCGGCCTTCGATGATTACGTGCGTTGCATGACCGCCAGTACAATTCTCGAGCCGGTCGCAGAAGGGCTCGCACTGTTTGCGGAGTTCGATACGTATCCTGGGCGTAGCCCATGGCTGTCGCAAACACTAGTGACCAGTCTCATGTTATTCGCGCCTGCTATTAAAACTGATGACAAGCCGATGCTTCCCATCGAGGCACTTCTGCAAACACTGCGCAGGGACCCGTTGCTTCTCGAGCGCAAGGCGGGGATTTACGCTCGACCAGCTGACGTTTTGGATCCGTATCTCGTCGGCTATCTCTCTGTGCGCTCACTGTGGTGCCAAATGGCCACCGCATGCTCCGAACTCAACGACCGAGATCTCTTCCTGTCATATCTCCGGAGCTATTTCTACGATGATCCGGGAATGGTGCTGTGCATGTTCGGATCATATCCGAGCGAGGTGCATGCTTCCGAAGCGATCGTCAATCATTTCCTGTTGCGCATCCGTGAACTCGTCTCATTCAACGGCCTGGATCAAAGAGTTCGAACAGTGGCTACAGTCGGCCGAGAGCGGGCATATTGACGTCGCCTCGATTGGCGCAAGAGTTCTCGGATGAGCAACGCGCGCTTCACACGCTCCACAAGGCGCTCGTGTCGGACATCAAGGATGAGCAAGACGAAACACTAGCGGCCTGGATGTTCATGACGCTTGAAGAGCGGCAGATCTGCGTCATCGCATCGACAGCGGTCAAGCTTACACCGCAGCCTGGCACAGGTCGCCTCGACGTAGTAGTCCAGGGAATCACCGACCCCGTTTGCAGCCTCGCTTCCAATTCGCTCCCGGAAACGAAAGACGGCGAGCTAGTGATCCTTGCATCTCCCGACGGCCACGGGGCTGTTGTCCTCTTGCGCGTCAATCAAAACGTTACGGTGTTGTCGTCGTTCGGCGAATTTACAGAGGCGGAATTGGAGATCGCAAAACGGCACGTCGCAAACCGCCCTTCCTCCGCGTCTTTACACGAGCAGTTCCGAGCAAATCTCGAGAGTTCGGGGGTAATCTCGACGGTGTGGAAATTCGTCGCCGAGCGTCTGAAGCCCGCAATGAAGGATGTGTACGGTCCCCTTATGGCGTTAAACGTGAAGGGGGCCGATTGGCGTCACGCAGTCAGTGAGCTTGAGCGCGTAGGACTGTTCGGGATGCTCGAGCATGACGGTGAGCTCGCACGCGCCCTCGCGGCCATCGGCCTCGTGAACACGTTCTCGACCGACGTCGGCGTCATCCGAATGATGGGCAAGATGCTCGACGTGGATGAAGCGGCGCTCGAGCGGGCGATGAGTTTTTTACCGCGTTACGGATTGCCGTTCGTGGCGAGGAAGGGCAAGTCGGTCATGGCGCTTGTGTGACGCGTCTCGAGGTCCGGTGCCGGCCTCCTTCGGCGTTTGTCAACTGATACGCATCCTGTTTTTGGGCGTGTGCGCATCGGTGAACCTGGCCGACAAGATCGTCATGCGCCCGATCGGCGCGCGGTCACCTGAGAACAGTAAGCGCTCGGTGAGGAGCGCCTGCCGCTGAGCGCCGATTGGCGCAATGATCAGCGGATGGCAGATCAAGCAGAACAAGTGTCCACTAGCGGTTTAGTGGACACTAAGCAGCCGCCGGGCGCGACGAAGCGTCGACAGTACCCAGAAGCGTTGAAGCGCCAGATGGTGGCGGAGACGCAGGCGCCGGGGGCGTCGGTGTCGATCGTGGCGCGACGTCATGATGTGAACAGCAACCAACTGTTCCGATGGCGGCGGCAGCTGTTGCCGAAAGCAGTGGTTGCAAGCGGCGCAATGGTGCCGGTCGAGATCGCGCCTGATGGCGGTCGACCTGATGACGGTCGGCCGCGGCGGCCGGATCGCGAGGGCGTCATCGAGATCGCGTTTGGCTGTGGAGCACGGGTGCGCCTGCGCGGCGAGGTCAGCTCGGAGACGCTGCGGCAGGTGATCGAACTGCTGCGATGAACGGTCTGCCGGCGGGCACCCGGGTATGGCTGGCGGCGGGCGCCACCGACATGCGCAAGGGGTTCGACAGCCTGGCGGCGCAGGCGCAGACGATGCTTGGGCAGGATCCGTTCTCGGGCCATGTGTTTTGCTTTCGCGGCCGGCGCGGTGATCTGGTCAAGCTGTTGTGGTGGGATGGCGACGGGTTGTGCCTGTTCGCCAAGCGACTGGAGCGCGGCCAATTCGTGTGGCCGCGCGCCGAGGAGGGCGTAGTCGTCCTGACCCGGGCACAACTTTCGATGCTGCTCGAGGGGATCGACTGGCGGATGCCGCGGCGGACGTGGCGGCCAGAGCTGGCCGGCTGAGCTGCCCTGCCATCAGACTGCGGCAAATTGACTCAGCTATTGGTTTGCGGAGCTATGCCGCTGTGGATCTGATCCACTGCGAGCGTGCCGATCACGCCCGACAATCTGCCCGACGACCTCACTGCGCTGAAGCGCATCATCGCCGCGATGGCGCTGGATGCGGCGACCGCTCAGGCCATTCTGGACGAGTTCGGCCTGATCGTCGTCGGCTGGTCGGCCGAATGGGACATCGCCCTGCGCGACGCGATCGCGCGCTGCCCGTCGCGCCGGTTCACGACCTGGTGGGCGGCCCGCGGCGGCCACCTCACCGACCGGGCGCGTGACCTAATTGCCAAGCGGCAGGCGCAGGTCGTCAACATCGTCGACGCCGATGGCTTCTTTTTCGACGTCGAGCAGAAGGTGCTCGCGATCGCGGAGGTTGACCAACCGCACCCGCTGTCAGCCAAGGTGGTGGTCGCTGAGCTCAAGCGATACCTGCCCGATCCCATGCAACAGATTGATAGAGTAAAAAAACTCCAGTTCCTAGAGCGCGGACTGCCGCCATGTGGGATGACGCCGAGGTTCTTTTCCTACTCCCCCCTCACAGCCGCCACACCGCAACAGCCGCGGCTTACCTGGGTTTCAGAGGCGCCCCGACCGCAACACGATCCGCCACAGGACCCGCAACGGCTTACCCGGCCGTTGACAGTCGCAGCCCCGGCGGCTCTCTTAGGGAACATTCCAGGAACTTCGGAAGGACCGGGAATGCTCCCCCTCTATGCAGCGCGGATCGAGGATCTCGGGCCGGGTGACTTCGTGAAGGTCGGGTTCTCGACCTGAAAGACCGGCTCCGATGCCGCGGGTGTGGGAGGAAGGGGCGGGCGGTGGTTACGGTGAGGTGGCGGGGCAGGGCGGGTCAGCCAGTGTAGGCGCTCGGTGTATTCACTTCCGCGGGCCGGCTGTGGCTGCAGAGACAAAGCAGGGACAGGCTCACGCAAGCTCGTCGAGCAGCGCCTTCGCCCCTTTGAGGTCCGGCGTATCGAAGCCTTCGGTGAACCAGCTATAGACCGGCGCGAGCAGATCGCGGGCTTCAGCGCGGCCAGATCCCGTCGCTCGGCAGATAGTTGACCTCGGCCCATTCGCGGAGCGCGTCGGCTTCTTCCCCTATAGTCCCGAGCCATGTTCGACACGCGGAAGCGGGAGAGAGGTTCCCTTCCGCGGGCCGGCTGTGGCTGCAGAGACAAAGCAGGGACAGGCTCACGCAAGCTCGTCGAGCAGCGCCCTCGCCCCTTTGAGGTCCGGCGTATCGAAGCCGCGCGCCACTGGCAGACCTTAAAGGAAACAATGGGTTGTGAATTTCCGACGGTCTGCGGAGTGGTAGCGGGGCCTCTCAGCGTCCCCGATACCCAGCGAACTGGCGATCGCTGGAAACCCTTGGTTTCCCTTGCAGGCCGAGCCTCGCGTTCTTGCCTTGTCCGCTTATGCGTATCAGAGGGGCGTTTCGTTACTTCTGGCCGTAAGGCACAGGGGTTGGTCTATGTCACTCTCCAGCGACGGCGGAGGAACACGAGGCTGGTGAGGGCAGTGGCGAGTAGACCGGCGGTCGTCGGCTCCGGAACGGTTGTTGTTAGCGCTGCATTGACGCCGACCCCGTACTCGATATTGCTGTCTACGTTGTATGTCGCCGAACCGCACAACGGCTGCCCCGCGGCGTCGCACTGCGGATCAAGCGTTGGATCTACAGGGAACAGGTCGAAGTCTGTCAGCGTCGCGGTGTCACCGGCCACGGTGAACGCATCGCGGACGGCCGCTGCAATTTCTGCATTCGTGTATGGCACATTGCTCGGATCGACCACGTCAAGCAGTGCCGGATCCGTAATCTGAAACGTGACGCTGAGCTTCGAGGGATCAAGGAGGTCAGATAGGCTTGTCAGTGGCCCTGTTGCCGCGATGCTCAGATACCATAACGTCTCATTCAACGGCTCGCCGTTCGCGTAGAAGGTTTCGGGGTCGGTTTGCCGGCTATCCACGGCAAAGTATAGCACGCCGCTCGTGTCAGCTGCGTTGTCTAATTGGATGGAGGCGTTGATTACCTGGTTATAGGCATAGCTTCCTGGCGCTACTGGCACCGGATCGAAGGCGCCTCCGGCTGCTTTGCCCATACCTTGTCCCGAGGCCTTGGCTGAGAGGGTGTTCGTTTCGAAATTAAAAATGCCCCGGCCATCGAAAAAGGCGGTATCTGAGGTGCCCACCTGACTAACAATGTTTGTGGGAAGCTCCGGCTTTGGTATATTTCGTAGTCCTGCGACTGGCGGTCCATATGGCGTGACCACGCCAGCGTTATTCTTGACACTTATGACAGTACCGTCGCCCAGTACCCCGAACCCGGGTAAAGGATCCTGACCCTGGCCACCAAGACCGGGGAGGTTGATGACCGTAAAGCCTAAAGTGCTGTCATTCGTCGTCGTGACATTACCGACTGTGTTCGCGGAGTAACCATACAATTCGGTCGTGCCGCCGGCCCCCTTTATGGGCTTGGCTGGCAATGTGTCACTTGCCGTGACGCCGGCCGCTTGCGCCGCGATCGGGTACGTCGGCAGCAGTGCGAGCGCCGCCAAACTGGCCGCAAACTGCCGAACAAAAATCCGGCGGCGCAAGTCGGAGATCGCCTCGGCGAAGCCCGGTCAGACCCTCGCAAAAGGGCTGCTAGTTTCCTCATGCTGTCCTCCCTTGCTTTGGCTTGGTGTCAAATCCGCCTTATCGTTTTGTAGTGGCGGCGCGGGTAAAGTGACGGCTGTGCTAAACCATCACGTCAATACGTTTTTCACGGGTCTTAGACGTGCGTCGTACTACTTGAGGTAGTCGGGCACCAGCCGGTAGGGAGCGTGGTACTCACGAGGACACCACGGGCAAAGGACACCCGCTTTCTGCAGTACCAGCACGAACAGGCTTACGTACTCGCAAAGGGTGACGTGCAGCCGCCCGCACAGCCCATCCCGGACGTGCTCGACTTTCCCTACACCGGCAACAAGCGCTTCATCCGACACCCATCGCGGCCCTGAAGCCGCTGACCGCGGCGAACCGGCCGTCGTTATCATGAGCGTACAGGATTTCATCCGCACCGTAGCGCCGCCGCCCGACTGGCTCACGAAAGCCTGGTCCGGCACCAAGCCGCGTGGCCTGGAGAAGATCACGCTCGACGAGATCAATGCCGAAATCGAGGCTGAGCGCCGCGACCGGCAACCGGCGCCCGATCGCCGCTAGAAGTGATCCGGACCGTTATCGATACCAATGTTCTTCAGGAAGGGACTCCCGCATCTTTTAGGCTCAAGACCGCGCGATCGACGATTCCCTTACAACTCATTGACCCCGCCCCCTAGGATCGGAACCGGCTTGGCATGACGATCCGGCCAGGGCAAGCCAGCGTGGGGAGCGGCGTCGAGGGTAACTCTCCCATCCTCCGCCGCTCCTTCCCGAAGTATGGGGCATTGGGTCTCGATCCGCCGGTAGAGTAGGGAGCCGCCGGACTGCCGCGCCCTGACCCCTGGGTCCAGCGCCGGCCCGGAACCAAAAGGGATAAGCCAACGTATGCCGTAAGACGAATGTTTGCGGGCAATAGCGCCCGCAATATGATGCGCAGAACGGAAATCTCAGATGTTCAAAAACCTGGCGATAGCTTTTGGCTTAGCGGCCGGCCTGTCGGCTTGTGCGGCTCCTTATCCGGGGTAGGGTTATCCGGGGTACGGTAACACCGGGTACGGATACGGCCAACCTCCCTACTATGGGTACAGCAACGAGCCTGTCTATTATGGACCCAGCTATCCACCCAGCAGTCCGCACGGCACGGTGCAACCTTGACCTTGACCAGGCTAGGTCGACGCGCGTCAACTTTCACGAAGTCGTCTTGCCGTCGATGCTTGGGGTCTGTCGCCGACCAACAGCTATCGCCTCACGGCCCGCTTCCTGAGCCGCGCAGTGCCGTCTCAGCCTGTGATCGAGCCCCCCAGCCCCCCAGTACGCCCCGCCGCTACCGGAGCGAACTCCCCGACCATGGTAACCGTCCAGTGGTAACGCTCTGCACCCGGCGCGCACGCATCACGGATCGCACACCGCGCACCGGACTGGGGATCAAACCATCAATTTGGCGCTTGGGCTTATTCTCTGCCATCCGATTGGCGGGTCGGCTGTGTTCCCTCCCATTGCCGGCCGCGGAGCACACGGGCTAGGTCTCGAAGCCCCTCGGCGCAGCTCTCCGACACAAGCAGGGTTACCTTTCGCAGCCAGAGCGCCCGTGGGGATCGGGACAGAGGCGCGCTCTTTCATCCGAGCGTCCCGGGAAGCGCCTCCGCCGCCGAGATCCCCCACCAAGAGGCGTCGAGGCGGTTGTGCCAATCCGCATAAGGCCGCCGCCGCAAATGAGATTGGCGACCCCGATCGTCGAAAACCTTGCAGCGCCTTTGCCTCGTCGCCGCACGGGAATAGGATACCTGTGCGCTGCTGACAGGAGCCTTCGATGAAATGGATTACGTTCAGCGGGCGGCTCGCGGCACTGATTTGCGTGGCCGGGATTGGGTGCGCAGCCGAAGTGCCTACGGCGGCGCAGGCACCGACAGCGCAGTCGGGCGATGTTCAGCCACCCAACCAGCCAGTCCCAACGGCGATGACCTGCGGAGAGATCAAGGCTTTATTTCAGGCCGGGGATAAGCGTACCAGCGGCCTCGCCATACTGTGGCTCGACGGCTACTATTCTGGCCGCTCTGGGCTGACCGAATTGCCTGCCGGCTGGACGCGGACGGTTGCACAAGGGGTTGGAGGAACTTGCGCGATCACCGTAAACGAGCGTCGCACGGTCCTTGACGTTATCGGTCAGCTCCACCTGGAGTACGGCACTCACACTAAATTGGAATAGCTGGGGATGACGCGGTAGCCCATTTCCCGCGGCCCATGATGATGCCAGGCGGCCAAGGCCATGTGGGATGAGGAGATGCTGGCGGAGATCGAGGACTTCCTCGAAGGCTTCAACCAGCCCACCTACCGCGGCATGCGGGTCAATATGGGCAGCGCATTGCGACCTTGGTCATCCCAGTACGGGTGGTCCGGGGATAGCCGGCCCGAGGCGGAGTGGCTCCAATAATCACCGCAACCGCGACCACACGTTTCGCACCGAGCAAATCACCACAACCAGAGAAACCGGGCCGAGCGTCCATCCCAACGCGACGCCAAGCAGCCAAACTATCTGCTCACCACATCTTCCTACTTGGCACAAGCGTATAAGCCCGCCAATGTGCTCGTCGTAATGCATTAACAGGTCTAGCGGGAACGTGGCAATGCCGAATATAGCTGCGTTCCTCGCACCCTTGGCAGTGTCCCATCTTTTGGGGCGAACTGCGCTGTCAATTTCGGCCACCTTCATCCTGCCAAAGAGAGAAAGGATCAAAGCTTAGCCAAGCGGCCGACCTGTCACGCGCTGCGCATCGCAGGATAATTCCTCGTATTCGACGGTTGCTTCCCAATCACCGGAGCCCACAAGCTTCCCGGACTTATTAAGAATGAGGATGCTGGGGTCAGCAGCTACCCATTTGGCGATGTCACTCTGTACCTCTTCCTCGGAAACGCCCAAGAAGACCTTTTGTTTTCGCATGATGCCCAACTCCGGATATGTGCCAGTCTGGCGTGCGGCACGTCATGCCAGAGAAAGGTTGGGGGTCGTTAAAGATAATCCTCTGCGGAGCCCGTACAGCGACGTTCTGACGAGCGGTACAATCGTGGCGTCTCGTGTCCAGGGGTCGGTCGCAGCTTTCCCGAGAAGCTCCGATCTACTGTCAACAAAGTTGAAACGATTTTACCTCCTTACAATTGATAGCGCCTCACTCAAGCGGGATGCCGTCATGCGCATCTGGAAGCTCACCCCGACAAACCTCGCAGACCCGATATGGAACGGGAAGTGGAACCCCGAACCGATCATCGTCCGGGCCGAGACCGAGCGTCAGGCTCGACGTTTGGCGGAAACGATCACGAATAAAAGCTTTCCACCCCTACCGCCGATGTTGATGCCCTCCAATCCATGGTTCGGTCACCGCAAGATCGGTGATCCTCCGCCGACAACATGCCAGGACATAACCGAACAGACTGACGAATATTCTGTTGACGGCCCGGCTAAGGTGTTGCGCCACGGAGAGCCATTCTAACGCCTAGCAACTCATTCCTTTCGGAGGCTTCTGATGAAGCAACCCCCAATGTTTTGGAAGTTGCTGAGGGATTGGACGGCAATGCCGAAGGTGCTTGATAACTGTATCGCCCGTGGCGATGCGGCACGCGAGCCGATGCCGGGGTTCGTGCCACTCAAAGGACTTTCCGGATTTTCGGACCTGGAGCCGCCCCAAGCGTATGCTTATCCTGGCTGTGCTCAAGTTTACAACAAGGCTATCAGACAATTCCGCCGTCGGTTGGCATTCAGTGCATTTCTGTCCGGGATGAGCCGTTCCCAATTGGAAGCACGGCTCGAAGTCCATGCAATGTTAGTGACGGCGTTAGTCGCCCGGAGGGCAGTAGGGACACAACGGAGCTCTCGCAGTCCAACGAGATTGTTTAACGAAGCGCGTTAGCCGGAACCGCTAGGAAGCCCATACAGCGAAGGTTCTGACGAGCCCAAGAGCCCTGGGGAAACCTTCCCCCCAGCAAAGACCGGTTTAGGTCATGGCCTCGCTCGCGATCCGTATCGGTGCAGCCAGAAACGTCCCGTCGCGGGCGACGATCTTGCCGTCGAACAGTACGAGCTTGCGGGCCGGATGAGCAGCGACAGCTTCGGCGACGCAGCTGACGGCGATAGTGAAGAGGGTGGCTGCGCTGCCGGCCGTGATGCCGTAATCACCGATGCCCAGTGCCCGCGCGCCTGCGGTGCTCACCAGGTCGAGGGCGACCTCTACCTGGTCGTCACGGCGGAAATCGCCTTTCCAGCCGATCATCGCGGCGCGTTCCAGCAGGTCGCCGGTGCCGTAGGGCGACCAGGTGTCGCGGATGTCGTCGTTGCCGGCGAACACCAGCACCCCGGCGGCGCGCAGCATCTCGATCGGCGGCATGGTCAGCCCACCGGCGCCGTGGGTGACGAGCGCGACACCGGCCTTAGCCATCGTCTCGGCGGCCTCGACCGCTTTCCGTTTGGTGACCCCGCCGAGGCAAAAGCCGTGGCTGATCGTCACTTTGCCGGCGAGACCCAGCGCCTTAGTGCGGGCGCAGATCTCCTGGACATTGAAGAGGCCCATCTCGCCCGGCTCGTGCAGATGAATATCGAGCCCAACGCCGCGCCGCGCCGCGATCGCGAAGATACCGTCGAGCTGCCCCTTCGAGTCGCGGTCAATCTCCAGCGGATCGATGCCACCGACCAGATGGGCGCCGTTGCGAACGGCCGCATCGAGCAGGTCGAGGACGCCCGGACAGCGCATCACGCCGCTTTGCGGGAACGCAACGATCTGCACCGTTGCCCGATCGCAATAACGCTCGCGTGCGGCAAGCACGCCTTCCAGCTTCGCAAGGCCGCTTTCGAGGTCAATGTCGACATGGGTGCGCAGGTGGCTGGAACCGCGCGCGACGCATTCGCGGATCAGATTGCCGGCGCGTTCTTCGGTCGACAGCGGCAAGTACGGCAGGATCGTCTTATCGGTTTCGATGCGGCTCATGCGCGTCGGGCCCGCTGCATGCCCCATCCATGGCAGACCCGTCAGCGTCTTGTCGAGATGCATGTGGCCATCGACCAGCCCCGGCAAAACGAGATCGCCGCCGATATCAAGCGCCGGAGCCCTGTTCGACGATGTCGGCGCCGCGCCTTCGCCGACAATCGCAATCTTCCCGTCGGCGATGCCGATATCGACAACACGACCATCGGTGAGCCGGCAATTGGTCAGGAATGCGTCGAGCATCATGGCCTCATTCTTGGCGAGGTATGGGGAACGCCGCTGAAGGCGCGGAACGATCGCTCGATCACCGCCGGATCGAGCCCCCGGGCGATGAATAACAGACGCGAGCGCCGATCCCCATCGGGCGACGCGCCCAGATGCCGCGGGGGATGCACGAGATGCTGCACCCCATGCACCGCTACCCGCGTTGCCGCGTCGGCGACATTGAGGATGCCCTTCACCCGCAACAACGCATCGCCATGGCGGTGAAGCAGCATCGTCAGCCAGATACCGAACCGCGTCCAATCGATCGGCTCGTCGAAGCTGAGCGCCAAAGTGCGGATATCATCGGCGTGGCGATGACGACCGTCGAGCGTATGACCATGGCGATCTGCCGGCTGCCAGCGCTCTACACCGTCTTCATCGGCCGAAAGCAGCGCGGCCGCATCGAGATCGTCTTCGGCGCCACGCCAGAGCGGCGCGCCCGGATTGATATGACGCAGCCGCTGCGTCAGGCGATCGGTGGCTTCGGAGGTCGCGAGATCGGTCTTGGTCAGAACCAGCCGATCGGCCACCGCGACTTGTTTGATGCTTTCGGGTTGCGCATCGAGTTGTCGCGCGCCGTTCACCGCGTCGACCGTCGTGATCACATTGCCGAGGCAGTAATGGTGCCGCAGCACAGGATCTGACCGCACCGTCGACAGGATCGGGAACGGATCGGCGAGGCCTGTGCTTTCCACAACGAGGCGACGGAATGGCGGCAGCAGACGGCGTTCGCGCCGCGAATGCAGATCCTTGATCGCGGTTGAAAGTTCGCCGCGGATTGTGCAGCAGATGCAGCCCGACTGCAGCATCACCATCGCCTCGTCGATGCGCTCGAGCAGGTGATGGTCGAGACCGATTTCACCGAATTCGTTGATCAAGACGGCGGTGTCGGAGAGCGCCGGATCGAGCAGCAGCCGCTGCAATAGCGTCGTCTTGCCCGAGCCCAGAAAGCCGGTGATCAACGTCACTGGCGTGAAATCGGGCGGCGCGTCAGCCAAGCTCCCGCTCCATGAGGGCGATCAGTTCCTCATCGAGCGGATCGCAGGGCCGGCCGAGGAGGCGCTCGGCGGCCATCCACAAATGCGCAAGGTCATTCACGATCTCGGTCTTGCCGGTTGCAGTCGACAGGACGAACGCGCTGCCTTGCCAGTCGGCAAGGTTCATTCGGTAGTGGCTGAGAACGCGGTTCGCCGCCGCCACTCGATTCATTCTCTCGCGGCGACGCGCCCCCGCATCGGTGTTGCGGGTGAAAACGCCGGGTCGGGCGACGGCGTCGGTCCAGTGCTCCGGCCCGCCGAGAACGCCGCACAATGCGCACATAGCTGTTCTGCGATTTACTTAGCGTTTACGACGTGAGCGGCGGGCAAAATCATCCGCCATCTCGTTCATCGTGACGAATTTGACGCCCGGATGCCCGATCATGTGATGATAGAGCCGATCCAACATCATCAGCACATGCGGGCGGCCGGATACGTCGGGATGAATGGTGATCGGGAACACCGCGTAATCATATTCGCGGTAGACCCAGTCGAACTGGTCGCGCCAAATCTGCTCGATGTCGCGCGGATTGACGAAGCCATGGCTGTTCGGCGACTTCTTGATAAACAGCATCGGCGGGAGGTCGTCGAGATACCAACTTGCGGGGATCTCGATCAGGTCGGTTTCGCGGCCGCGCCGTAGCGGCACCATCCATTCGGCCGGCTGCTTCGAATAATCGATCTTGGTCCAGCTGTCGCCGACCCGCACGTAATAAGGCTGGTGATCGTGATGCATCAGCGAGTGGTCGTATTTTATGCCGCGTTCGAGCAACAGCTCGTTGGTAACCGTCGAGAACTCCCACCACGGCGCGACGTATCCCGTCGGGTGCCTGCCCGCGAGCGCGGTCACGAGCTCGATGCATTTGTCGAGAACCGCCATCTCCTGCTCACGCGTCATTGCGATCGGGTTCTCGTGCGAATAGCCGTGGATGCCGATTTCGTGCCCGGCTTCCGCAACGGCTTTCATCTCGGCGGGAAATGTCTCGATCGAGTGGCCAGGGATAAACCATGTGGTCTTGATGCCGAGCCGACCGAACAGCTTCAAGAGGCGCGGACTGCCGACCTCCCCGGCGAACAGCCCGCGCGAAATATCGTCCGGGGAATCCTCGCCGCCGTAGGAGCCGAGCCAGCCGGCGACAGCATCAACATCGACACCAAACCCGCACAGGATCGCGAGCTGATGAATTTTATGTCGATGTGTGAGCACCTAGGCCGATGCAGCGCCGTCGATGGCGATCTCCGCCCCGGTGATGTAGCTGCTCTCGTCGGAGAGCAGGAATGCCACCAGCTGCGCAACCTCCTCCGGCGTTCCGTAGCGGTGCATCGGCACCTGCTTCATCCGCTCCTCGCGCTGCTCGGGCGTACGGAACGCGATCATGTCGGTGTCGATTGGACCGGGATGAACCGAGTTCACCCGGATTTTGCGGCCGCCGAGGTCGATCGCTGCCGACTTGGTCATGCCCCGCAGCGCCCATTTGGTCGCGGCATAGGCGAAGGACCCGGGCGAGCCCTTGAGGCCGGCGACTGACGAGATATTCACGATGGACCCTCCGCCCGAGCGCTCCATCGCCGGCACTACCGCCTTCATGCCGAGGAAGCAGCCGTACTGGTTGATCTGGATGTGCCGCTGCCAGAGCGCGTCGTCGGTCTCCATCAGCGCGGCCGGCTGGTAGATTCCGGCGTTGTTGACCAGGCCGTGCAAGCCGCCGAGCTTCTGGGCGGCTTCGACGGCGCGGGCCCAATCGGCTTCCGAGGTCACATCGTGCCGGACGAACGACGCAGCCGGCCCGAGCTCGCCGGCCAGCGCCTGGCCCTGATTGTCGAGCACGTCGCCGATCACCACCTTCGCACCCTGCGCTACCAGCAGGCGAGCCTCCGCGGCACCCTGGCCGCGCGCCCCGCCGCTCACGAGTACCACCTTGTTGTCGAAGCGTGCCATATCCGCTCCCCCCGATTACCAAAAGGGAAGTTTGGCAGATCGGCCGCCTGGTTCAAAATGACAGGACAACTCCTAAGCTGCGTCTCTTCGCCAATGTGTGATAATGCCGCGCCAACGCGCCCGTCACCGTCGGTCGGTTGAACGGGCGCGAAAGCTACTGTGGGAGGCATCGACACCGGATGAACGCCATCAAAAGACTCCATCAAGTCAGGTAGAACCGTCGTCGGGACAGTGACACCGAACGTCGACGTGTCGATCCTGGCCGACGCCGGGTACGACTTCCTGCTGTTCGATACCCAGCACTCCGCCCCGCTCAACCACCCCCCAAAATCACCGCCGGGCCCGTGCCGCCGATCCCGCTGTAGTGCCGACCTTCGTGGGTCAGCCTAAGCAATCTCAACTACTTAGGAGCCCTAAAGTGCTCGAATCGGCGAAGTTGGGTTAGCCCTGCGCCGATGGTTGCTCGTATTGGCTGCGAGCTGGTCCCGAACAGTGGACCAGCTCTCATCGTCGATCACGGCCGCCTGCTGACCGGGGTGGAGTTCACCCTTGTGAGCTATGTGGCCGGTGTAAATCGGGTTCGAGAGCAGTGTGTAGAGATGACCGCGCGAGAAGGGTTTGCCGCCGCGCTCGGTGCCATTCGTTGTCGTGCTGCATTCGTCCGAAGCCCGAGACGGTCGGCCGCCTCCTTGACCCGGCGCACGCAGCCGAGCTCACGATAGAGAGCGAAGACACGGCGTACCGTCTCGGCCTCGGCAGGGTTGATGACGAGAGTGCGCTGGTTGGCGTCATAGCCCAGCGGCACATTGCCGCCCATCCACATGCCCTTCCTCTTTGAGGCGGCGATCTTGTCGCGGATGCGTTCACCCGTGACCTCGCGCTCGAACTGGGCAAAGGACAACAGCACGTTCGTCTCGGTGACGCAGCAATTCAACACGACGAGCTCGATGGGGCGCCTGACGCTCAACGTCCGAGAACTGCCGGCGGCTGCGCACAGCCGAACAGCTGCTGCACCGAGTCGTCTGATTAGTCGATGCTGATTAAGGTCGATTAAAACCCCCACGCAGCGGAGGTGATTGATAGGCAGCTACTGACGCTCTTGAATCCCTCGGGCCCCATTGGTCATGGTGTGCATCCTCGCCAAAGGATCCGGTGATTGCAATCACCCAAAAACCGTGAGCATCCGGCTCACCGCTTTTCCTGAACCCGACGGACGCTACCGGGGAACGGCCCCGTAGCCTGGCTTCTGACGCGGTGATAAGCGGGTGTTATCACCGGCTGGAGCGAGCCGGTCTGACCCGGTGAATTGAGCCAGTCGGACCCGTCTGCTCGTGCCGGGCGTCGGCGTACGGACCGTCCGAGCGCTGGCCCAGGTCGCCGAAGTCGTACATGGCGCGCCCTATCGCTTCAGCGATCCCGCACGATTTTCGATCGCCCATGACGGCAAGGACCGGCATCCCTGTCCAGTGCCGCTGAAGGTCTACGATCGCACCATTGGCGTGCCTGAAGAGCGCCGTGCAAAAAACCAAGCTCGGCCAATCCGAAGAGCTGGCCGCAATCAAACGTCTAGACTAGACGAACAGGCCCGCCGGTTGGAGCGGCACGCCTCAGGACCTTCGGTCGAGGCACTGTTCGCCGAGGAACTTGTCCGCCAAGCTCACCGATGCGCCTCCCGCCGGCCCCAAACCTCGCAATCACCGGCGTGCGATGAAAGCCCCGATCCCGTTTTTCCTGATCACCGATCTCGCGCGCACGCGCGCTGCATCGCGCTGCATGCTGCATAGAGTCCAATAATGATTTCATGGTGATCTTCGGTGCCTTCGTGTCGCGGTGCTCGCGCCCGTTCCCGAAAGTGCTGCAGCGTGAGCGTTAGGGGGGAGCATAGACAGCAAGAATGTAGGCGACGGCGATCTCACTCACCGAGCAGACCCCACGCCAAGCGGGCCACAATCATTCGCGATCGTCCGTAACGCCTGGATAGGTCGTTGGATAGGTTTCGATCGCAGTAAATCCACTATTTCCCTCAAATTATTACGTTATTCCCGTTGAAATGGCGGAGGGGGCGGGATTCGAACCCGCGAGACGATTCATCACCGTCTACACACTTTCCAGGCGTGCGCCTTCAACCACTCGGCCACCCCTCCATGCCCTGCTCAGACTAGCGAAGCGGCAAGGGGCGCGCAACGAAACGGGATCATAGCATCCCCAGCGAGGTCTTGCCCTTGGGTGGCGGGAAAGCGCGGTCGAGTGCGGTCAGATCCTCTGCCGTTAGCTGCACGTCGAGGGCGCCGCGATTTTCCCGCACATGCTGGGGCCGCGACGCTTTTGGGATCACGATCGTGCTCTCCCGGCGCAGCAGCCAGGCGAGGGCGATCTGCCCCGGCGTCGCGTCGCGGCGGCGGGCGATTTCGGCGAGCGCCGGGTTGCCGAGCATGCCGCCGGTCCCGAGCGGCGTGTAGGCCATGATCGCGACCTGGTGCTCGCGGCACCAAGGCACGAGGTCCCATTCGGGGCGGCGACGTGACAGGTTGTAGAGCACCTGATCGGCCACGACTGTGTCGCCGCCCTTTAGCGCCGACCATTCCGCCATGTCGGCGCTGTCGAAATTGCTGGCGCCGTGGTGCCGGATTTTGCCGTCACGTTCGAGCCGCAGAAAGCCCTCCAAGGTCTCGGCGAGCGGGATCGAGCCGCGCCAATGCAGCAGGTAGAGATCGATCCGGTCGGTACCGAGCCGCTTGAGGCTGCGCTCGCAGGCGGCGACAGCCCCGGCGCGCGAGCCGTTATGGGGATAGACCTTGCTGACGATGAAGAGTTTGTCCCGAATGGCATGGGCGGCTCGGGCGATGACCTCTTCGGCGCCTCCGCTGCCATACATCTCGGCTGTGTCGATCAGGGTCATGCCGAGATCGATGCCGAGCCTCAACGCTGCTGCCTCTTCGGCGGCATGGCGCCGGTTCTCGCCCATGTGCCAGGTCCCTTGCCCCAACGCCGGCACGCACTCCCCATTGCGCAACGTCACGTATCGCAGCTGATCGCTCATTTCCGATCTCCCATGGTTTTGCCGCGCCGCAAGAACAGCAGGCGCGCAGCGCCGTATACCCGCTCGTCGAGAAGGAAAAACCCGGCGGGCAGCGTCAGTTCCTCACGCGCCGCAAGCTCGACGACTGCAACTCCATCCGGCATGAGCCAACCGGCCGCATCAAGCGCCGTCAGCGCCGCGGCAGCAAGGCCGCTGCGATAAGGAGGATCCAGAAATGCGAGCTCGCATGCCAAAGGTGCACGCGGGGGGCGGGTGGCGTCGCTGAAAACGATGCGAGAGCGGCCGCCTTCGCCGAGCGCCGCAATATTCTGACGAAGGGTCGCGAGAGCCTCGCGGTCCTGTTCAATGAAAGCGGCCTCGGCAGCACCGCGCGACAACGCCTCGAGACCAAGCGCTCCGGTTCCCGCAAAGGCGTCAAGCACCGCCGCTCCCGCAAACGGGATGCCCTCGACAGCCAACTGGCCGTGCGACAGGATGTTGAACAACGCCTCGCGGGCGCGGTCACTCGTCGGCCTTACCTTCTCGCCTGCCGGCGCGACCAGCCGGCGACCCCGATGTCTACCGGCGACGATCCGCATGAATTGTCGCCGGGCGAGGGTTGCCAAGCTGCTCGCTGAGCACCTTCTTGGGCACTTCGTCGACCGCGCCGCGCGCCAGGTTGCCGAGCTGGAACGGTCCGTAGGACAAGCGGATGAGCCGGGTTACTTGAAGACCGAGATGCTCGAGCACCCGGCGGACCTCACGGTATTTCCCTTCCCTCAATGCCATCGCGATCCAGGCATTACTGCCCTGTTGGCGTTCGAGGTTCGTACGGATCGGGCCGTAGGATACACCGTCAATAGTGACTCCGTTTTCGAGCGCGCCAAGGCGTTCCGCCTCGACCTCGCCATGGACGCGCACCTTATACCGCCGCAGCCAGCCGGTTGACGGCAATTCGAGCCGCCGCGCCAGCGCGCCGTCATTCGTCAGCAGCAAGAGCCCCTCGGAATTGAGATCGAGCCGGCCGACCGAAATCACTCGCGGCAGGTCCGCCGGCAGCGCATCGAACACGGTGGGCCGACCCTTTTCGTCGCGATGCGAGGTCACGAGACCCGCCGGCTTGTGATAACGCCACAGGCGCGGGCGCTCGGGCGTCGGCAGCGGCTTGCCGTCGACCCGGATGTCGTTGGCGGCGGTGACGGTTACCGCCGGTGTCGCCAACACTCGGCCGTCGACCGAGACCCGCCCGCCGGCAATCCACCGCTCGGCGTCGCGGCGCGAGCACACCCCAGCGCGCGCCAGCACTTTCGCGATACGCTCTGCGCGTTCGCCCGCGGCAGGATGGACAGGATCGGCACTCACTGCGCGGCTCAAAATGATTCAGCGAGAGAATGTCGATGAGTAAAATTCATTCACGAAATGAGGGTCGTTCATACGCATTTCTTTCGCGGCTTTGTCTATTCTAATAGAGAGAAAATATTGCTGGCCTCTCCTGCGAGGCGTAGGCTTCGTTCTGCACCATAAAAAGTGCCGGTGGACCACTGGCCCAGTGGGAACGGCCCGCCGCGACGGCCCAGGCTCATCCGGAGCGGGGCAACGAGGAGAACGCATTATGGCATATGACCTGCTCATCAACAATGGACGCGTCGTGGATGGCTCGGGCGAGCCGGCATTCCAGGCGGATGTGGCCGTTCATCAAGGGAAAATCGTCGGGGTCGGGAAATATAAAGGCGCTGCGGCCGAGCGCGTCATCGACGCTGACGGGCGCGTCGTCGCCCCAGGGTTCATCGATCACCATACCCATTTCGATCCCCAGGCGGTCTGGGATCCCTATTGCGGCTCGTGGGTGCACAACGGCCACACCACCGTCATCGTCGGCCAGTGCGGCCAGGTCATCGCCCCGGTCCGGCCGGGCGACGGCGAGTGGTATCTCGAATTCTTCTCCGACGCGGAACAGATTCCGCTACCGGTCCTGAAAGCTGGGGTAGACGTGACCTGGGAATCGGTCGGCGACTATCTGAATGCGCTCGGCAAGAAGCGCGGCATCAATGTTGGGACGCTGGTCGGCCATTCCGGCGTCCGCCGCTACGTGATGGGCGAGGCGGCCTCCGAGCGGGTTCAGGCGACGCCCGAGGAAATGGCGGCAATGCAGCGGCTGATCCGCGAGGCGATGCATGACGGCGCGCTCGGCTTCTCGACCGCGCCGAAGGATCGCGGCGACCCGGCCGGGGTTGGCAACGACGACGAGCGTTGGGCGCTCGCCAGCGTGCTCGCCGAACTCGGCACCGGCGTGTTCCAGGTCGCCGGCGGCGCCCCGGGCGGCACCAAGGCGACGCGGCAGGTCGCGCGCGAACTGGCAGGGCGCACCGGGCGGCCGTCGATCTACAACCTCGTGTCGCAACCGATCGCCAACCCGGATGAGTGGGTGGAGCATCTGCGCTGGCTCGAGGACGGGTTCAAGAACGGCGCGCGCTGCTACGGCTCGTGCCTTTCGACCGTTGCCGGCGCGATCTTCGATCTGCAGCGGGGCCTCAATGTGCCGCAGGATGAGGACATCACTCACCCCGAAGGCATCTTCCGCGGCATGCCGACCTGGGACAAGGTCATGGCCCTGCCCTATGAGGATCGCATGCGCGCCTTCCGCGACCCCGAACTGCGCAGGGCGCTCTCTGCCGAGGCGGTCGAAGGGACGGTTGCCCAGGAAGGCGGGATGACCGACCGGCGCGGCCGCGCTCGCGGCTTCTTCAATCGGCGCTGGGACCTCGTCGAAGTGTTCATGACCGCGAAGGGCCAGAACCGGCAGTTAGAAGGCAAGAGCGTCGAGCAGATCGCAAAGGAGCAGAACAAGAGCGTCATGGACGCCTTCCTCGACCTGTCGCTCGACGAAGATCTGCAGACCTGCTTCATCGCGATCGACCGCAACAAGGATCCGAAGGCGCAGAAGCAAATCCTCGGTTCGCCGTATACCGTGATCGGCACCAGCGACGGCGGCGGGCGGCCGCACACTGCCGACCGGCAAGAGACCAGCACGCATCTCTTGGGCCACTGGGTGCGCGAACAGCAGGTGATGACGCTCGAAGAGGCGGTTTATCGGCTGACCGGCAAGACCGCGCTGATGCACGACATTACCGATCGCGGCTTCATCGCCGCCGGCAAGGTCGCCGACATCACGATCTTCGATCCCGAGACGATTGCCGAAAAGCCGCGCGAGCCGGTCGCAACACTGCCGGCGGGCGGCGTGCAGGTCAGGCGCGACGCGGTCGGCATCGACCACGTGATCGTCAACGGTGCCGTCCTCCTGGAAGCCGGAGAGCTCACCGACGCTCTGCCGGGACAAATCATCCGAGGCCCGCTCTATCAGGCTTAGGGTGGACCGGCGGCCGGGCTGGTTCCGGCCATCCGCGCGGCTCTCCAGACGCGGATGGTCGGACCAAGCCCGGCCACTGGCATCGCGCGGCGGTCTTGCGAAGGGGCCGTCTGCAACGTAAGTAATACTGCGATACCTCACGCAGGGCTGCGGGTGCTGTCGGTTGTCTTCCGAGCAGGCGCCCGTTCCGGTGTCGGTGCTTCAGGCGTCGACTTCTCCTGCGGCGGCTCAACCGGAAACAAGGAACCACTATGGCGATACCAACTGCCTCCATGCGCCAGCTGCTCGAAGCCGGCGTGCACTTCGGCCATCACACCCGCCGGTGGAACCCCAAGATGTCGCCGTACATCTTTGGCGTCCGCAACGGGATCCACATCATCGACCTCGAGCAGACCGAACCGATGCTGCACCAGGGCTTGCAGGCGGTCCGGGATGTCGTCGCGGGCGGCGGCCGCGTTCTTCTGGTCGGCACCAAGCGCCAGGCGCAGGAGCCGGTCGCCGACGCCGCCAAGCGCTGCGGCCAATATTACGTCAACTACCGCTGGCTCGGCGGCATGCTGACCAATTTCAAGACGATTTCCCAGTCGATCAAGCGGCTGCGCGAGCTCGAGGAACGGATCTCCCAAGATCAGACCGGATTGACCAAGCGCGAGCTCCTGGAGCTGACGCGCGACCGCGACAAGCTCGAACGGGCGCTGGGCGGCATCAAGGAGATGGGCGGGCTGCCTGATATCCTGTTCGTGATCGACACCAACAAGGAAGCAATCGCGGTTGCCGAGGCCAACACCCTGCGCATACCGGTTGTCGCTGTCCTCGATTCGAACTCCTCACCCGACGGCATCGCCTATCCGATCCCTGGGAACGACGATGCGATGCGCGCGATCCACCTTTACTGCGATCTCGTCGCCGGGTCGGTTCTCGATGGGCTGCAGGCTGAGCTCGCGGCCTCGGGGGTCGATATTGGCGCCCGGCCGGATCTCGCCGAACAGGCTTTTGTCGCGGAGATTCCGGAGGAATTGCCCGAGGAGGCCGCAGTTGACGGTCTCCAAGGCGCATCGCAAGACGAGACTGCTGCGGCAGAGGCGAATTAGGACTTCTTTTTCCCAATAACAGGGTTTTACGCGAGGGTCGATATTATGGCCGAGGTAACGGCGGTGCTGGTCAAGGAGTTGCGCGAGAAGACCGGCGCCGGGATGATGGATTGCAAAAGGGCGCTCGACGACAGTGCCGGCGACATCGAAGCGGCCGTCGATTGGCTGCGCAAGAAGGGGTTGTCCGCGGCCGCAAAAAAGGCGGGGCGGGTGGCTGCCGAAGGCTTGATCGGAGTCTCGACCCGCGGCCCTGTGGGTGCTGTGGTCGAGGTCAATTCGGAAACGGATTTCGTGGCGCGCAACCAGGCCTTTCAAAGCTTTGTCCGGAGGGTGAGCGAATTGGCGCTCGACGGCGATGGGCAGGTCGAATCGCTGAAGGAAGCCGACTTGCCGGGAACGGGGCGGACCGTCGAGGAGGAGCTGACGCATTTGGTCTCGACCATCGGCGAAAATTTGGTGTTGCGGCGCGTCAAGCGCCTCTCGACCGAGGAGGGCGTTGTTTTCTCTTATGTCCACAACGCGCTCGGCCCGGGCCTCGGCAAGATCGGCGTCCTCGTCACGCTCGGCTCCCCCGCAGCGGCCGACCAGCTGGCCGGGCTGGGCAAGCAGCTGGCGATGCACATCGCGGCAGCGAACCCGCTCTATCTCGATATCGCCTCGGTGCCGCCGGCCGCGCTCGACCGCGAACGCGACGTGCTGCGTGAACAGGCACGCGCCACGGGCAAACCCAACTCGGTCGTCGACAGAATGGTCGAGGGGCGGCTGCGCAAATTCTACGAGGAGTTCGTGCTTCTCGAGCAAATCTTCGTCGTCGATCAGGAGACCAAGATTTCGAAGGTTGTCGAGCAGGCCAGCAAAGCCGCGGGTGCGCCGATTGCCGTCGAAAGCTTTGCGCGCTTCGCTCTGGGCGAGGGGATTGAGCGGCAACGCACCGATTTCGCGGCCGAGGTTGCCGCGCAGGTAAAGAACTGAGCGGTTTGCTCTCGGCTTCACTGGTCCTTATCCTCCGAGGGGACGCACGGGCACCGCCCGACTCTGAAAGGTGCAACGGTCGGGTCGATTTGGTGGTATCGTGAGCTCTGCCGGCGAGAGAGCTCGGCCAGTCGGGTGAGCGTAGGCCTCATGTCAGCCGATCTCAAATACCGCCGCGTTCTCTTGAAGCTCTCCGGCGAAGCGCTGATGGGCGCGCGCGATTACGGACTCGATCCCGAGATGGTCGGGCGCATCGCAGGCGAGATCCAGTCGGTGCACGCGCTCGGCGTCGAAATTTGCCTGGTTATCGGCGGAGGCAATATCTTCCGTGGAGTGTCGGGCTCCGCCGTCGGCATGGAGCGCGCCTCGGCCGATTACATGGGGATGCTCGCGACGGTAATTAACTCGCTTGCCATGCAGAACGAGCTCGAGCGCTGTGGCGTTACCACCCGCGTACAGTCGGCAATCTCGATGCAGGCGATTTGCGAGCCCTACATCCGCCGGCGGGCAATACGGCACTTGGAGAAAGATCGTGTCGTGATTTTCGCCGCGGGGACGGGCAACCCGTTTTTTACGACAGATACGGCAGCGGCTCTGCGGGCATCCGAAATGGGTTGTGACGCGCTCTTGAAGGCTACCAAGGTGGACGGCGTCTACGATGCGGACCCGGAGCGAGAGCCTCGCGCCAGGCGCTTTGACAAACTCGATTATTTGGAGGTCCTGTCCCGCGATCTGCGGGTGATGGATGCCTCGGCAATTTCGCTGGCGCGCGAGAACAACATTCCTATTCTGGTGTTCTCGATCTTCGAAAATGGTGGGTTCGCAGAGGTTCTGAGGGGACACGGACGCTACACGATCATCAACGGACAAAGCTGAACACGGGGCGAGGGCATGCCGGAAGATACATTTCTGAAGGACCTGCGACGCCGGATGGACGGCGCCGTAGAGGTTTTGCGCAAGGAATTTGGTGGATTGCGGACCGGACGGGCTTCGGCGAGCCTGCTGGAGCCGGTCACCGTCAGCGCCTATGGCGGAACCGTGCCGCTCAACCAGCTGGCCAATGTCAGCGTTCCGGAACCGCGGATGATCACGGTTCAAGTATGGGACCGCGCCATGGTCAAGGCCGTCGACAAGGCGATCCGAGAAGCGGGGCTGGGGCTCAATCCGCAAACCGAGGGCCAGGTCATCCGGGTTCCGATCCCTGATTTGAACGAGGAGCGCCGGCGCGAGCTGACGCGGGTGACGGCGAAGTACGCCGAGCAAGCGCGCGTATCGGTGCGCAATATCCGCCGCGACGGTGTCGAACTGCTTAGGCGGCGCGAAAAGGATGCCGAGATCTCGCAAGACCAGCAACGCAAACTGCAGCAGGATGTGCAGCATCTGACCGACGACTACATCAAGCGCATCGACGAGGCCCTGGCACAGAAGGATCGAGAGATTCTTCAGGTCTGATGAGCGCCGTCTCCGCGCCGCGGCCCGTGCCCCGGCATATCGCGATCATCATGGACGGCAACGGACGGTGGGCGAAGGCTCGCGGCCTGCCGAGGATCGCCGGCCATCGGTGGGGAGCCGAGGCTACCCGGCGCACGGTCATAGCCGCGGCCGAGATCGGGGTTCCCTACCTCACGCTTTTCGGCTTCTCCTCGGAGAACTGGAAGCGGCCTTCCACGGAAGTGAAAGATCTGATGGGCCTGCTGCGACATTACCTCCGCGGCGAGATAGCCGAATTGCACCGCAACGGGGTTTGTTTGAAAGTGATTGGAGACCTCGGCAGGCTCGACCCGGACATCATCAGCCTGATAGAGCATGCCGAGGCGACGACCCGCGACAACAGCCGGATCGTCCTGACGATGGCATTGTCCTATGGTGGACGCGCCGAGATCGTCGGGGCGGTTCGAGCGATCGCGCGACAGGTGATGTCCGGCGATCTTGCCGCCGACGCGGTCGACGAGGAATGTTTCGCCCGTCACCTGTTTACAGCGGAACTTCCCGATCCGGATCTGCTGATCCGGACCAGCGGCGAGCAGCGCATCAGCAATTTTCTGCTTTGGCAGAGCGCCTATTCCGAGCTTGTTTTTACCAAAACCCTATGGCCCGATTTTTCGAAAAGCGATCTGCAGCAGGCCATCGATGAATTCTGCGGTCGCGAGCGCCGCTACGGTGCCTCTGTTGGATGACGCTGAGATCTCATATGGACCATCATTTCCGGTGGCGCGCAAGGCACGGGATCTCGGAATGAGGGTCGCTTACGGCCAATCCGGCAACAATACGCTTTGGCTACGTGTTGCTTCGGCGGTGGTGCTGGCGCCTCTCCCCGTTGCCGCGATATGGTTTGGCTGGCCTTGGCTTCCGCTGTTGACCGGCATGGCCGCTGCCGTAATGGCATGGGAATGGGGGCGGCTCTGTCGCGGTGGCCATTTTGGCCGGACCGGGATCCTACTTGTTGCGGTGGTTCTGGCGGCGGTCGCGACCGCAGCACTCGCCTCGACGGGGCTGGCCCTCGGCACTGCTCTGCTCGGAGCGGGTTTGGTACTTTGGGCAGCTTGCAAGACAAGGGATGTGGAGCCGCAATGGACGGCCTTCGGCGCCCTCTGGGTTGCGCTGCCTTGCGTCTGTCTCTTATGGCTGGCGCGCGATGGGCCGGCCGGCCGGGCCACGTTGCTGTGGCTGCTGGCGGTCGTCTGGGCGACCGATATCGGCGCCTACGCCTTCGGGCGGACTTCTCGGCGGACCACGATTGGCGCCCCGCTGGAGCCCGCGAAAAACCTGGGCCGGATTGGCCGGCGGTACGGCCTGCGCCGCGCTGGCCGGTTGGGCTACGGCGGCTTGGCTCGGAAGCTCCCCGGCTTTGCCGCTGGCACTCGTCAGCGCGGGCCTTGCGATTGTCGAGCAGTTCGGCGATCTTGCCGAGTCGGTGGCAAAGCGCAGGTTCGGCGTGAAGGACTCGAGCGGCCTCATACCCGGGCATGGCGGGCTTCTCGACAGGCTCGATGGACTGCTCGCGGTGATCCCAGTGGTGGCCCTGCTGACCTTGATTGGCGGCCGTAGCCTGTTGGCCTTGCGATGAACTCGCCCGCCCCGCTTGGCTACTGCAGCGGTGCAATACGGCGAGTAACGATACTTGGCTCGACCGGATCGATCGGGCAGAGCACGGTCGATCTGCTGTTGCGTAATCCGGATGGCTTTGAGGTCGAGGCGCTCACCGCGAACCGCAACCCGGAGCGTCTGGCCGAGCAGGCCCGTGCTTTGCGGGCGCGATTCGCCGCGATTGCCGACCCCGACCACTATTCGGCGCTGAAAGAGGCGCTCGCGGGAACCGGAATCGAGGCCGCCTGCGGTCCCGATGCGCTTACCGAAGCAGCTCTGCGTCCGGCAGAATGGGTAATGGCGGGCATCGTCGGAGCGGCCGGGCTGGCCCCAACCTTGGCCGCAATCCGGCGAGGGGCCATCGTGGCCTTCGCCAACAAAGAGGTGCTCGTCTGTGCCGGCAGGCTCGTCATGCAGGAGGTCACCCGCTGCGGCGCGACCTTGCTGCCGGTGGACAGTGAGCATAATGCGATTTGGCAATGCTTCGACGTCGACCGCTCCGATACGATCGAGCGGATCATCCTTACGGCGAGCGGCGGGCCCTTCCGCGAGCGGGCTTTCGAGGAGATGCGCGCAGTCACGCCGCAAGAGGCGGTCGCCCACCCGAATTGGAGCATGGGGGCCAAGATCTCGGTAAATTCGGCGACGATGATGAACAAAGGGCTGGAGCTGATCGAGGCCCATCATCTGTTTCAGCTGCCGCCCGAGCGGGTCGACATCGTCGTCCATCCTCAATCGATCGTCCACGGTGCGGTCGTCTACCGCGATGGTTCGGTGCTGGCCCAGCTCGGTTCGCCCGATATGAGGACACCGATCGCTTACGCGCTCGCTTGGCCCGGCCGCATCGAAACGCCCGCCAAACGGCTAGATTTGGCGGCGATTGGACGCCTCACTTTCGAGCCCCCCGACGAGCATCGCTTCCCGGCTCTGCGTGTCGCCCGCGAGGCGCTTGCCTGCGGTGGCGGCTGCCCGACCGTGCTCAATGCCGCTAACGAGACGGCGGTCCACGCCTTCCTCGAAGGCCGCATCGGCTTTCTTGATATCGTCGAGACGGTCGAGCGCACCTTGGAGGCAATCCCGGAAGGCGCGCTTGAATCGCTCGACGATGTCTACAATTTCGACAGGACGGCGCGCGAGATTGCTGCTAGGTTCTCCAGCTTGCGCAATTCTGCGCCGGCAACCGCTCGAACGGATTTGTCATGATCGAATTTCTCAAAGGATTAACTCAGCTCCACAACGTGTTCTATTCTGTGCTGTGGTTCGTGGTGATTCTCACCGTGCTCGTGTTTGTACATGAGTTTGGCCACTACATAATCGCGCGCTGGAACCGGGTGCGTATTGAGGTCTTTTCGATCGGTTTCGGGCCTGAGCTGTTTGGTTGGTGGGATCGCACAGGAACGCGCTGGAAATTTAGCGCGATCCCACTTGGCGGCTACGTCAAGATGTTTGGCGACAGCGATGCCAGTTCGGGCATGCCGGCGCCCGGCCTTTCGCGCCTCAGCGAGGCCGAAAGGGGCGTTTCGTTTCACTACAAGCGATTGGGCCAGCGCGCTGCGATTGTTTCGGCCGGACCTGCGGCGAACTTCCTCTTTGCCATCGTCGCCCTAGCAATTTTGTTCATGACCTACGGCCAACCTTTCACGCCGGCGGAAGTTGGGCAGGTTCAGCCGGGGAGCGCTGCTGAGCAGGGCGGAATTCACCCGGGCGACACCATTCTCCAGATAGATGGCCGGACCGTGCATCGCTTTGAGGACGTGCAGCAGGCGGTTCGCCTCAATCCGAATGTGCCGATGACGATCGTGGTCCGGCGCGACGGGCAGGAGCAAACGCTGCATGTGACACCGAGCCGGACGGAGCTTACCGACCGGTTCGGCAACCATTATGAAATCGGCCTGCTGGGTATTGCAGGGGGCGCGATGGAGTATGTCAAACGCGACCCCGCGACAGCGATCACGCAGGCGGGAGCAGAGACTTGGAACTTGACCGCCGGGACTTTGCAGGCGATTTGGCAGATCGTCAAAGGCACGCGCGCCACTGACGAGCTTGGGGGGCCGCTGCGCATTGCGCAAATGTCGGGAGAAGTCGCGCAAGGTGGAATCGTCGCGGTAATCTGGTTTATGGCGGTTCTGTCGATCAATCTCGGTCTGATCAATTTGTTTCCGGTCCCGGTCCTCGACGGGGGGCATTTGCTGTTTTACGCGGCGGAGGCGCTTCGCGGAAAGCCGTTGGGCCAGCGGGCGCAGGAATACGGCTTTCGCATCGGCTTGGCCTTGGTGTTGACATTGATGGTATTCGCCACCTGGAACGATCTCGTCCATCTCGGGATCGGGCATTTCTTCAAGGCTCTCTGATGTAGTGTGACTACCGATCCAGGGGATGGATCTCGAACCGAGGCGGGGGTGAGTTGCGTTGTGTCGGTTTAACTGCCGTGCTGGCGGCGGTGATGAGTATTATCGTCGTAGCGGTCGCATCGGCTTTGATCGGGCCCGCCGCCGCCCAGCCCGTTCGAGGTCCTTCGCTTGCCCCCCAGATGGGCGGCATAGTGGCCGACATTCGGATCGAAGGGGCGCAGCGGATCGAGCCGGAAACGATCAGGTCATATTTGCTGATCCAGCCGGGCGAAGCCTGGGACGACGAGTTGGTGGACAAATCGCTGAAGGCGCTGTTCGCGACCGGCCTTTTCGCCGACGTAAATCTGAGCCGGGTAGGCAACACCCTGGTCGTCAAGGTGGTGGAAAACCCGATCATCAACCGCATCGCGTTCGAGGGAAACAACAAGATCGACGAGAAGGACCTCAATGCCGAAATCCAGCTGCGGCCCCGCGTCGTCTACACCCGCACGCGTGTGCAGAACGATGTTAAGCGCATCCTCGATCTCTATCGACGGCACGGCCGGTTCGGTGCGACCGTGGAGCCGAAGCTTATCCAGCTCTCGGAAAACCGGGTCGATCTCGTCTTTGAGATCAACGAGGGCGAGTTCACCGGAGTGCGCAGCATTAATTTCGTCGGCAACCACCAGTATAGCGATACCAAGCTGCGCGGCATCATTCAGACGAAGGAAAGTCGATGGTATCGTTTCCTCAGCACCGACGATACCTATGATCCGGATCGATTGACCTACGACCGGGAGCTGTTGCGGAGGTTTTACCTGACCGAGGGATATGCGGACTTCCGGGTGATGTCTGCGGTTGCTGAACTGACACCCGACCGTAACGGGTTCATCATCACTTTCACGCTCGACGAAGGCGAGCGGTATCGTTTTGGTAAGATTGACGTCAACATCAAGCTCAAGGACTTGCCCGCCGAAGCGGTGCTGCCGCTGCTGACCGTTCACACGGGCGACTGGTATGATGCCGAAGCTGTCGAAAAATCAATTTCAGTGCTGACGGATGCCCTCGGCAATCGCGGTTATGCCTTCGTCGAAATCAAGCCGAACGTCACCCGGAATAGGGAGGACCATACTGTCGATATTACCTTCGACGTTCAGGAGGGCCCGCAAGTCTATGTCGAGCGGGTCGACATCGTCGGCAATGTTCGCACTCTTGACAAGGTGATCCGTCGCGAATTTCAGCTGGTCGAGGGTGACGCGTTCAACAGCACCAAGATGCAGCGCTCGCAGCAGCGGATAAAGAATCTTGGCTTTTTCAAAAAAGTGGAGGTGACCAACAGCCCGGGATCGGCGCCCGACAAGACCGTGGTGACCGCCGAGGTCGAGGAGCAATCGACCGGCGAGCTGTCGTTGGGTATCGGCTTCTCGACCACCGACGGTCCGTTGGCCGACATCAATATCCGTGAGCGGAATTTTCTCGGGCGGGGCCAGGATCTGCGGATCGGCACCGTGGTGTCGCTGCGCTCGCAACAGGTCGATTTGAGCTTCACCGAGCCCTACTTCCTCGACCGCAACATCGCCGCGGGCTTCGACCTTTTCGAAATCAAGACTAGCCCAACGGCAAACTTCTTCAGCGGGGTGACCCCTCCGTACGAGCAATTCTCCTACGGTGGAGCACTCCGCACCGGCTATCAGATCACCGAGAATCTGCGACAAACGCTGAAATACACCGCGCGGTCCGACGACATTACCGACCTGCAGTCCAACACGTCGCTGTTCATCGTGCTTCAGTCGGGCCAGCACATAACCTCCGAAATCGGCCAGGTTCTGCTCTACGATCGCCGGGACGACCGGCTGGATCCGACCGGCGGCTATTACGCTTCTCTGGGCAATGACTTCGCCGGGGTCGGGTTCGGGGTCGATTACGTGCGCAACAAAGTAAATGCCGGCTACTACTATTCGGTATTCCCCGAGTGGGTGCTGAGCGTCACCGGCGAGGCCGGCTATATTTTTGGTTGGGATGCCCAAAACGTTCTCATTCAGGATCGGTTCTTTGTTGGCGGCGACAATTTGCGCGGTTTCCAAAGCGCCGGCATCGGGCCTCGCAACTCGGTGAGCGGTGATGCTCTCGGCGGCCAAAAGTACTATCTCGGTTCGGTAACCTTGGGGGTACCGCTCGGCCTACCGAAAGAATTTGGGATAAGCGGACGGGTCTTTACCGATTTTGGAACTCTTTACCAACTCGAGCCTACAAATATCGTACTGACTCCCGCCCAATTGGCTTCGACCGGCGGAATACAGCCTGTGGTGCAGCAGTCGCCGGCGATCCGCGCCAGCGCCGGCGTTGGCGTATCGTGGAAATCACCGGTCGGTCCGATCCGGCTCGATGTCGCCTATCCGATAAAGAAGGAACCATTCGACAAGACCCAGTTCTTTCGAGTCAGCTTCGGCACGAGGTTCTGATGTTGGTTTGGCGTCTCAGGCTTCAAACATTTGCGATGGCATTCCTGTGCGTCCTCGCGGGCAGCGCATTCGCGCAAGCTCCGCCGGCACCTTCCGCTCCCGCACCGCCGGCCCCGGCGCCCCCAACTCCTGCTCCCGCACCGCCGGCCGGTGCCCCAATGACGTTGACTGTCATGGTGGTCGATGTGCAGGCGCTTTTGCAGAATTCCAAGGCGGCAAAGATGGTGCGCGGCCAGATCGAGCAGAAGCGCAACGAGTACACCAAGGAAATCTCTCACCAGGAGGAGACGCTGCGCGCCGAACGCGATTCATTGCAACGGCAGCAGGCTTCGATGTCGGCGGATGCACTCAACCAAAAAGGCCGTGAATTCCAACAGAAGGTCAACGACCTCGAACGCAATGTTCAGGGAAAGCGCCAAGCCCTGGAGAAGTCCAATGGCGAGGCCCTCTCCAAGATCCAAGAGCAAATGCTGAAAATCATTGCGGACATTGCCAAGGACCGAAAGGCAAACTTGGTGTTTCAGAGAGCGGACCTGGTCCTTTTCGACCAGAGCTTTGATGTTACCGACGAGGTGCTACAAAAGCTGGACGAAGTGATGCCGATGCTGACGGTTGATTTCGCCGTGCCCACTCCTCCTCCCGCCGCCCCTGGCCCCGCTGCCACCGTGGCGCAGCCGGCAGCGAATGCACCGGCCAAGCAAAAGAAGAAATAGGTCTCTCTATGCCCGGACCGAGTCGAGATGGCGGACCGACGCTTTTTTGATCGAGCCGGCCCATTTACGCTGGATGCGCTGTGCGCCTTGAGTGGAGCGAGATTGGTGCACGCCGAGGACGGTGTGCAACTGTTCGGCGATGTGGCGCCCCTTGAGACCGCAGGACCGGAAGACATCAGCTTTCTCGAAAACAGGAGATACCTCGAAGCATTCGTGCGCTCTCGTGCCGGCGGCGCCTTTGTCGATGAAAAGACCGCCGAACGAGCGCCGCCCGGCATGGCCCTCCTCATCAGCAATGAGCCCTACAAGGCCTATGCGCTGGCCGCCCAGGCCTTCTATCCGGTGCCCGAGGTGGTCGCTCGCCGCGCGCCCTCCGCGATCGTCAATTCGACAGCGATCGTGCTCGAGGATTGCGACATCGGCCCCAATGTCGTCATCGAGCGCGGCGTGCGGCTCGGCCACCGCTGCTGCGTCGGCGCAAATACGGTGATCGCCGCCGGGGTCGAGATCGGCGATGACTGCCACATTGCCGCAAATGTGACGCTCAGCCATTGCGTGATCGGCTCGCGCGTCGTGTTGCACCCCGGAGTACGGATCGGCCAGGGCGGGTTCGGATTCGCCCCAGACGCGAAAGCGCCGATCAAAGTCCCGCAGCTCGGGCGCGTCGTGATCGGCGACGATGTCGATGTCGGCGCCAATACCACGATTGATCGGGGATCCGGACACGATACGGTGATCGGCTCGGGCTCGATGATTGATAATCTGGTGCAGATCGGGCACAACGTGGTCCTCGGTCGGTGCTGCATACTCGCGGGTCAGGTCGGCATCTCGGGGAGCACGAGGCTCGACGACTTTGTGATGATCGGAGGGCAAGGCGGGCTCGCAGGCCATTTGCATATTGGGAGCGGCGCGCGTATCGCCGCCAAGAGCGGTCTCATGCGCGACGTCCCTGCGGGAGAAACGGTATGCGGCAGCCCGGCAGTCCCGTTGAGCGAGTTCATGAGGCAGACTGCGGTGCTGCAGCGCCTCGCGAAAAAGAAGAACGGATCGTGATCGATCCGGCCGACCAGGTACCCGAGATCGGCATCCAGCGGATCATGGAGATGATCCCGCACCGCCACCCATTCCTGATGATTGATAAGGTGGTCGACGTTGTCGCCAATCAGCGGGCGACCGGGGTCAAGAACCTGTCAAATAACGAATATTATTTTCAAGGTCATTTCCCGGCGCGGCCGGTGATGCCGGGTGTGCTGATCATCGAGGCGATGGCGCAGACCGCCGCCGTCCTCGTCGTCTACACCCTAGGCCCGGAATCGGAGGGCAAGCTCGTCTACTTTATGAGTGTGGACAACGCCCGCTTTCGACGCCCCGTTTTCCCGCCAAGCAAGCTCGAGATCCACGTTGCCAAACAGCGCAACCGCGGGAACGTCTGGAAGTTCGAGAGTACGGCCAAAGTCGGCGAAGATGTGATGGCCGAGGCCGTGTTCGCTGCGATGATCCTGGACGATTAGATGATCTTGGACGATTAGACGGGGCGCATCATGCCGCAGATCCACCCCACGGCCATCGTCGCGCCGGGGGCGAGGCTAGCCGAGGATGCGATCGTCGGCCCCTATTGCATCATAGGCGAGAATGTCACTCTCGGTCCGCGGGTATCGCTCGGCTCGCATATCGTGGTCGGGGGCCGCACCACGATCGGTGAGGGTACGCGCCTGTTCCCCTTCGCCTCGATTGGCCTCGAGCCGCAGGATCTCAAATATCGCGGCGAAAAATCGGAGCTCATTATAGGCCGCAACAACACGATCCGCGAATATGTGACGATGAACCCCGGGACCGAAGGCGGAGGAATGATCACGCGGATCGGCGAGGGCTGCCTTTTCATGGTCAGTGCGCACGTCGCTCACGATTGCCAGATCGGCGACCATGTCGTCATGGCGAACAACGCGACGCTCGCGGGCCATGTCGTGGTCGAGGATTTCGCCATTCTTGGCGGGCTCTGTGCCGTTCACCAATACGTCCGGATCGGCAGGCACGCCATGATCGGCGGGATGTCCGGGGTCGAGCGCGACGTCATTCCCTACGGCCAGGTTATGGGGGAGCGGGCTCGGCTGTACGGCCTGAATATCATCGGGATGCAGCGCCGTGGCTTTAGTCGCGAGGATATCCAGGGGCTGCGCAACGCTTACCAGTTCCTGTTCGCCGCAGATGGGACCCTGAGTGACCGGGTAAACGAGACGGCAGAGCGCTTCGGCGGCATAGGGCCGGTCGACGACGTCATCGAATTCATCCGCGCCAATTCGAGCCGGGCCATCTGTCAGCCGAAGGGGGCGAATGGCGGATAGGCTGGGGATCGTCGCCGGATGCGGTGAGCTGCCGCGCCACCTCGTCAAATGCTGCCGCGCCGCAGGGCGCGATGTCTTCGTCCTCGCCCTGGAAGGAGTAGCCGAGCCGGCGACGGTAGAGGGCGTGCCGCATGCCTGGTGCCGGCTTGGGGCCGCGGCAACCGGTCTTGCGCTGTTGCGCGCAAATCATGTGACCGAATTGGTGCTGGCCGGCGGCGTTCGGCGGCCATCGCTGACTTCTCTGCGGCCCGATTGGCGCGCAGCCAAGCTGTTTGCGCGGGTCGGCTATCGTGCGCTGGGCGATGACGGGCTCTTGTCGGCGGTAGTCAAAGAGCTTGAACAGGAGGGTTTTCGGGTGCTCGGCGCCGATCAACTGCTCGAGCGGGCCCTCGTGCCGGAAGGGCCTCTCGGCCGCCTCCGCCCGGACCCTCAATCGCAAGCCGATATCGAGCGCGGGCTGTGCGTGGCCCGGACCCTGGGGGCGCTCGATGTCGGACAGGCCGTCATCGTGCAACAGGGCCTCGTGCTCGGCGTCGAAGCGATAGAGGGCACCGACGAGCTGTTGCGGCGCTGTGCGGCGCTGCGCCGCGAAGGTCCGGGCGGCGTGCTCGTCAAGGTCGAGAAGCCCGGTCAGGAACCCCGCGCCGACCGCCCAACTGTCGGATTGCGCACGGTTCTGCTGGCGGCCGAATCGGGACTGCGAGGGCTCGCCGTTGAGGCCAACGCGACGATCGTGCTCGATCGCGACCAGGTAATCCGCGCAGCCAACCGCGCTGGATTATTCCTGGTCGGCGTCGGCCGATCGTGACCGCGAACGAAGCGACGTTCATTTTCATTGTCGCCGGAGAGCCATCGGGGGACGCGCTCGGCGGCGCGCTGATTGCGGCGCTGCGGCAGCGCACCGGCGGAAGTCTGCGGATCGCCGGGATCGGGGGCGAGCGCATGCGGGAGCAGGGGCTCGAGAGCCTCGTCCCGCTCAGCGATCTGGCGATCATGGGAGTGGCCGAGGTATTGCCGCGCGCCCCGGTAATCCTGCGCCGTGTGCGCGAGACGGTAGCGGCGATCCGCGCGCTGCGCCCCGATGCCGTAGTGACGATCGACAGCTCGGGGTTCAGCTGGCGGGTGGCGCACGGGCTGCGCCGCCGCGGCGAGACCTTGCCGCTCATTCATTACGTTGCTCCAATGGTTTGGGCCTGGCGGGCGGGGCGAGCCCGACGCATGGCGCGCTGGTACGATCATCTGATGACCTTGTTGCCGTTCGAGCCGCCCTATTTCGAGCGGGTCGGGCTGTCCTGCAGCTTTGTCGGGCATCCGGTTCTGGAAAACGGCGCCGAGCGCGGCGACGGCGAGCGCTTCCGAGCGGCGCATAGTCTCGCCCCGGACGATCTCCTGATCACGGTATTGCCCGGCAGCCGCGGCGGCGAGGTCCGGCGCTTGCTGCCGATATTCGGCGCGGCGCTGAGCCGGCTGGAAGACCTGGTCGGACCCTTCCGCGTCGTCGTGCCGACGGTTGGGACGGTCGCGGCGACCGTCGCCGATGCTGTCGCGGCGTGGCCGGGAAATGCGATCGTCGTGCAGCAGCCGCAAGAAAAATACGACGCCTTCGCAGCGAGCCGCGCCGCGCTTGCCGCATCGGGATCGGTCGCGCTCGAATTGGCGCTGGCCCGCCTGCCGATGGTCGTCGGCTACCGGCTCAACCCGCTGACCGAGGCATTTCTCGATCGGGTTCTGAAGGTGCGCCAGGTCAATCTCGTCAATCTGCTGCTCGGCTGGCCGCTGGTTTGCGAGCTGCTCGGGCCTAACTGCACGCCGGCGCGGCTCGCCGCGTCGCTTGCCGAGCTCGTCGGTGACGAACGGGTTCGCGCGGCGCATCGGCAGGGATATGATGAGGCGGTCCGACGCCTCGCCGGGGATGGCGTGTCGCCGAGCCTGCGGGCTGCCGACCAGATCCTCGACCTCGTCGCCGCACCCCGGTGCGGGATTTCACAGCACGGAGGAATGCACGATGACGATGACCGATGTGGCCCAGAGCTCAAAGCCGGTGCCTGACGCCGACAAGTTCCGGCTTTTGCATACGATGATGCGGGTGCGCGACCTCGATGCCTCGCTGAATTTCTACAAGAACCAGCTCGGCATGAAATTGCTGCGCAAGCGCGATTACCCGAGCGGAAAATTCACGCTCGCCTTTGTCGGCTACGGCGACGAGACGAGCAACACTGTGATCGAGCTGACCCACAACTGGGAGCAGGCCGAGCCCTACGATCTGGGCAGTGCTTTTGGTCATCTGGCGATCGCGGTGCCCAATGTCTACAAGACCTGCGAGCGTCTTGCCGCCGCCGGAGTAAAAATCCCGCGCCCGGCCGGTCCGATGGCGCATGGCGGCTCGGTAATCGCATTTATCGAAGACCCCGATGGCTATCGTATAGAGCTGATCGAGCGATCATAAGTCCGCGCATTAGCGTCGCCACCCAGCCCTGCGGCTGGGTGGCCGCCGTGGGGCATCCTATTGCCAGCGCGAACTGATTGCGGCAACTTCGGAACAGGGGCGGCGTCGTTGCGCTGCCCTGGCAACAAGAATGTGTTCGATCGGAGCAGCCTAGGAGAACAGAATGTTGGAGCTGTTGGAGCGCCAGAAGAAGCTGACCGCGAACCAGTGGAAGATCGCGGGCGCGGCGACGCTCGGCGACATGCTCGATTTCTTCGACTTTTTCCTGATCGGCTTTGTGTTGGCTTTCGTGGTCAAGGAGTGGCATCTGACTTATGGGCAGTCGGGCGCGATCCTGCTCGCCTCTGGCGTCAGTGCTCCTTTCGGCTCGCTCCTATACGGCTGGATGGCCGACAAGGTCGGCCGGCGCACCGCGCTGATCACCGCCGTGCTGAACGTCTCGCTCGCGACCGGCGCGATGGCGCTGACGCCGGAAGGAGGATGGATTTACCTGATCATCTGCCGCTTTTTTGTCGGGTTCGGCGTGACCGGCCTCTATTCAGTCGACATCACCCTGATGCAGGAGTTTTCGCCCGCGAGCAAGCGCGGCTGGTTCACCGGGATCACCACGACAATGCTGCCGGCCGGCCAGTTGCTCGCCGCGTTGCTCGGGGCGTTTGCCGCGCCCTATATCGGCTGGCGCGGGATGGTCGCCGTCGGATTGCTGCCGGCCCTGCTGTGCCTGTACATCCGCGCTTTCGTCCCCGAATCGCCACACTGGCTGCTGCGCCGAGGCCGTGTGGAAGAGGCGCGGCGGTCGCTCGCATGGGCGTTGAAAATGGATCCCGCGCAAATAGCGTTGCCGGCGGTGCTCCCTGCGGTCGAGCACACGCGTTGGCTCGAGATTTTCAAATATCCGCGCAGCATCATCGCGGGCTGCCTGGTCGGGCTGACCCAGACCGGCGGCGTCGCGCTCGCCCTGTGGTTGGTGACCCTGTTGGTAATGGTGCTGAAAATCACCCCGCCCGAGGCGTCCAAACTGGTGATCTGGATCAGCCTGTCGGCGATTGCCGGCCGGTTCCTCTGCTCGTGGCTTTCGGACGCCTGGGGACGCCGCGCCTCGGGCATCTTCAGCTGCCTGACCGCAGCGGTTTTCATGTCGCTGGCCGGCTATCTGCACGACGTCTTCATCGGCGGCGTGTCGATGTTCTTTTTGATGATCCTGCTGCAAAACTTCTTCGGCAGCGGCAACTACTCGATCGTCGGTCCCTATATGGGCGAGATGTGGCCGTCGCGGCTGCGCGGCAGCGGCATGGGCTTCGTCTATGGCGTCGGTAATCTCGGTAAGTTCATCGGCCCGCTCGGGCTGGCATTGATCGCCGGTTCGTCGAATTACGTGAAGCCGGAGGTGACCCTCAACGCGCTGATCCCCGGCTTCAACTATTTTGCGTTCTGGTACGTGCTGGGCGCGGTCGCGTTCTGGCTAATCGGCATGGAAACTCGTGGCCGGACCATCGACGAGATCGACAGCGCGCTGAGCAGCCGGCCGGTGCCGTCTACCGAGCAAGTGCCGGCCCAATAGCGCGGGCCGGTCAGCGGTTCTGCGTCCAGTCGTCGCGCCACAGGAAGTCGGGGCCGAGTTGGTCGAGGCTTGGGCAGCCGATCTGGGTCATGACCAGGTCGATCTCGCCGCGGAAGATGTCGAGCGCCTTTCTGACGCCGGGGAGCCCGCCGGCGACGGCGCCGTAGAGCGCCGGGCGGCCGAAGAACACGAATTGGGCGCCTAGGCACAAGGCGATCAGGATGTCGGCGCCGCGCCGCGCGCCACTGTCGAGCATCACCGTCATCTTGTCGCCGACCGCCGCCCTGATCGCCGGCAAAGCTTCGAGCGAGGCCGGCGCCTGGTCGAGCTGGCGGCCGCCATGGTTCGAGACGATGATGCCGTCGACCCCGATTTCCGCGGCGCGAACCGCGTCGGCCGGGTTGAGGATGCCTTTGAGGACGAGCGGGCGCGGAAAGAGGCGGCGATAGCGCTCGAGGTCGCGCCAGGTCTGCGCCGAGGCCGGAGTCTGACTGCGGCCGAGAGCGATCACGTCTGACGTGCTCGCGCCGTTGGCGGCGTGCGGCGCCCAGTTTCCAAGGGTGGGCGCGCCGCCGAGCCGCATATATTCGATGACCCAGGCGGGATGGGTGATCGCCTCCAACAGGATCGACGGTTTAAGCTTCAGCGATTCCATGACGCCGCCACCGCGGATTCGTGAAAAGCCGTTGCGGTAGTTGCGCTCGCGTTTCGGGTGCACCGGCACATCGACGGTCAGCACCAGGGCGCCGAGCCCGGCATCGCGCGCGCGGCCGATCAGCGCATCCGTGATGTTGCCGTCCTTGGCGGCATAGAGTTGGAACCAGACATTGTTGGGCGCGACCCGCGCCGCCTGCTCCATGGACGCGTTGCTGCCCCCCGACATGATGTAGGGGATGTTCGCCGCTGCCGCGGCTTCGGCCAACATGAGCTCGCCTTCCCGACGGTAGAGACCGACGCCGCCGGTTGGCGAGATCCCGAACGGGCTCGAATAGGTGCGGCCGAACACAGTCGCGGTTTGGTCCCGTTTGGCGACGTCGACCAGGTAGCGGGGCAGCAGCCGGTGTTTGTGAAACGCGGCTTCGTTGCGCGCGAGACCGCGTTCGTCCTCCACTCCGCCCTCGATGTAGTCGAAAATGAGGCGCGGCAGCTTGCGCTTCGCAATCCGGTGCAGGTCTTCGATGTTGATCGCGCTATCGAGGTTCATCGCTTCATCCCAATTACATAGGCGCGACCCTCACCCGCCTCGCTCCGCTCGGCACCCTCTCCCGCAGTGCGGGAGAGGGGCTCCAAAGTGCAATTCCAAGCTCCTCTCCCGCACTGCGGAGAGGGGGGACCAGCGCGCAGGGCTGGTGGGTGAGGGTCGTCCTTTTTTCACACATTGCGCGCCCGATCTTCCCGCCACAGGAAATCGGGGCCGAGTTGGTCGAGGCTCGGGCAGCCGATCTGGCCCATGACGAGATCGATCTCGCTGCGGAAGATCGAGATCGCCTTCTTGACGCCGGGAATCCCACCGGCAGCGGCACCATAGAGTGTCGGCCGGCCCATGAAGCAGAAGCGGGCGCCCAGGCACAGGGCGATCAGGATGTCGGCGCCGCGCCGGACGCCGCTGTCGAGCATCACCGTCAAGTTGTCGCCGACGGCCTCGTGGATCGCCGGCAATACGTCGAGCGAGGCCGGGGCCTGGTCGAGCTGGCGGCCGCCGTGGTTCGAGACGATGATGCCGTCGCAGCCGATCTCCGCAGCCCGCAAAGCGTCGCGCGGATCCATGATGCCCTTGACGACGAGATTGCGCGGGAAGAGCCGGCGATACTGTTCGAGATCGCGCCAAGTCTGGGCGTTGTACGGCATGATGGAACGGGAATAATTGTAGACGGCCTCGGCATTAGCGCCGGACACGGCATAGGGCCGCCAGTTCTGCAGCATCGGCGTCCCGCCGCCATGCCGCAAATACTCGACGATCCAGCCGGGGTGTGTCAGCGACTCAAGCAGGATCGAGGGTTTCAGGCTGAGCGCCTGGAAAAGCCCGCCGCGGATATTGGTAAACCCGTTGCGGATATTGCGCTCGCGTTTGGAGCTCACCGGCACATCTACGGTCAGCACCAGCGCGTCGAGGCCAGCATCGGCAGTCCGGCGGATCATGTCTTCGCGGATTTTGGCGTCGCTCGCCGCGTAGAGCTGATACCACGCATTCTTTGGCGCGATTTTTGCCGCCGCCTCGATCGAGTCGTTGCTGGCGCCCGACATGATGTAGGGGATGTTCGCTCCCGCCGCCGCCTCGGCCAGCATCAAATCGGCGCCGCGGCGGAAGAGGCCCGCCCCGCCGGTCGGCGCGATGCCGAACGGGCTCGCATAGGTGCGGCCGAACAAGCTCGCCGACTGGTCGCGCTTGGAGACATCGACCAAGTAGCGCGGCAACAGTTTATGCTTGCCGAACGCCGCGGTGTTGCGCTCGAGCCCGCGCTCGTCCTCGAGCCCGCCTTCGATGAAATCGAAGGCGATCTTCGGCAGCCGCCGCTTCGCCATGCGGTGCAGATCTTCGATATTGACGGCGTTATCGATCCTCATCTCGGTGCGAACTCCCGGGCCCCGCAGCTAAGTTACAATGGTGCAACAATCGCGTATTTCTGCGCCACTCGACAATCCCCCACGGAGCGGGGCTGGGCTGTGCACGGCAGTTGGCTCGGGTGCCGCATCGTTACCCGATCTGCATCGGAAATTGTCCCGACAATCGGCCATCTGGATATGTGCGACTCTCCTTTAGACGCGCTGAGAGCTCGTTGGCGTACTATGCAGCCCGTCACTCTGGCGGCTTGCAAGACTGGCCCCCCCCGCAAAGCGGGACGGCAGGCTGGAGGCTACCGCCCGTGCGCGTCGCGCGCGCGAGGCAAAAGAGATCAGGAGCAAGCTTTTGAAATTAAACGATTCCGGGTTCGTAAAACAGGTAATAACAGGGCCACGGTGGCGGATGGGTGACGATCTTCGACATTAGCCAGTGCCCAGACTAAGACAGAGGATTCACTCAATCGTTTGTGGCCGGGCTTGGCCCTGCCACCCACAACTCCCTAAAGCCGGTCCATCATTTCCCTGCGCCTGGGCCTTTGGCGACAGAAGGTGGCGGGGTCGACGGCAGGTAGCTATTGGTCCACCAGGTCTCCTTGTGCTCGTCCGTCGTGACGATTTGGGTGCGTGAGGGACCGTCGTGAGCCAGAATCTGGATGCCCGTCTGCTTCCGGATAGTGTGGCAATCGGGCGCCTGTTCTGGTGTTGTGACACTCGAACCATTGGCGATTTGTGTCTGATACCTGACGAGATCGTCGCGCGACTTGCATATGAGCGCGCCCTCTTCCAACCGTGGCCATATCTCGGGCAAGAACGGTGTCGTCGATGCCGGGGACTGCTGCGGTGTCTGTTGCTGGTTATTTTGCCGGCGCCCACGACCGCCGCCGCCGAACTGTGCATGGGCCGAGGCCGTTGCGCCGAGCAGGAGCGGCAGCGCTATCGCTAGCCGACCCCAAGGGAGACATGCCCTTGCGGCGCTGCCTGGCGGTCTGCGCGGCTTAACTTGATCCATCCCTATCGTCCGACATCATTTGCGCCTGGTGTTCGCAGCGGAGTTTAGCACGGCCAACCCGCTGATCGGTCACGGACCGCGATGCCGTAGTGGGTTTCGCAGCACGCGCCCTTACTGTCCCTACGTCCCGGCTTTACTAATCGGCCTGTTACTGATCATCTGCCTTAGCTGTCGCTGACGATCCCTCGCAGCGTCGGTTTTGGTCGATAACAAAGGAGCCGGAGCGATGGATTTGCGCTTCACTGCCGATGAATTGGCGTTTCGCGACGAGCTGCGCGCTTTCTTCCGCGAGAACCTGCCGGGCGATATCCGCGAGCGGATGCGGCTCGGCCACGCACCGACCAAAGACGACACCGTCACTTGGCAACGCATCTTGAACCGGCGCGGCTGGGCCGCCTACAATTGGCCCAAGGAGTATGGCGGCCCCGGCTGGACGCCGATGCAGCGCATGATCTTCCTCGAGGAGAACCAGCTGGCGCCGGCGCCCGAAGTGTCGTCGTTCAACATCACGATGATCGGCCCGGCGCTGATCCAATTCGGCACCGAGGAGCAGAAGCAGCGGTTTCTGCCGCGCGCCGCCAATATCGACGATTGGTGGTGCCAGGGGTTCTCCGAGCCGGGGGCGGGGTCGGACCTCGCCTCGCTCAAGACCGCCGCCAAGCGCGACCGGGACGACTACGTCGTCAACGGCCAGAAGATCTGGACCTCCACCGCCCACCACGCCGATTGGTGCTTCTGTCTGGTGCGCACCGATCCGCAGGCCAAGAAGCGGCAGGAGGGGATCTCGTTTCTGCTGATCGACATGAAGACGCCGGGCATCACAGTGCGGCCGATAATCTCGATCGACGGCAGCCATCATCTGAACGAGGTGTTTTTCGACGATGTGCGGGTGCCGGTATCGCTGCGCGTCGGTGAGGAGAACCGCGGCTGGGATGTCGCAAAGTTTCTGCTCGGCCACGAGCGCACCGGGATCGCACGGCTCGGCAAATCGAAGGAGCGGGTCAAGTTCGCCCGCGAGATGGCACGCGAAATGCGCGCGAACGGCAAGCCATTGATCGAGGACCCGGTGTTCCGCCACCGCGTCGCGCAGCTCGAAACCGATATGAAAGCGCTTGAGATCACGCAGATGCGGGTCGTCTCCGCGCACGACAAGAGCCACGACGGCAAGCCCGATCCGCTTTCCTCGGTGCTCAAGGTCAAGGGCACCGAACTGTTGCAGGCGACGACCGAGCTGGCGATGGATGTCGGCGGGCCGTTGGCAATGCCGGATTGGGCGCAGGAATTGGCGGCGCTCAGCAACGAGCCGGAACTGGGCCCGGAATGGGCGGCCGAAGCCACCCGCAGCTACCTCTTCCTGCGCGCCGCCTCGATCTACGGCGGCACCAACGAGATCCAGAAGAACATCCTGAGCAAAGCCGTGCTGGGGCTCTGAGACTAGCGCGGCTATTGCCGCTGTAAAACACCCCGTCCTTCATGATGTGGGTAAGGTGCTCGCCCTGGCCGTCGAGCAATGAAATGTCGGCGAGCGGGTCGCCGTCCACGGCGATCAGGTCGGCGCGGGCGCCGGGAGCGACGACGCCGAGCTCGCCGGCGCGGTTCAGGAGCTCGGCATTGACGATCGTTGCCGAGCGGATGATGTCGAAAGCCGGCATTGCCTCGGCGCGGATCACGAATTCGCGCGACTGGTAGCGGTGCATCGGCCCTAATAAGTCGGTGCCGTAGCCGATTTTGACGCCAGCGGCCTGCAGGATCTCGAGCGAGCCGAGCCCCGCCTCGCGCACCTCGCCGAGTTTGGCCATGCTCACATCGGGAAACCCGAGCTCGTGGCCATGGCGGTGCAATGCGTCGTAGGTGACGAGTGTCGGCACGACAAAGGCGTCGGCGCCGGCCACGTGCTCGGCGGTGGCGCGGTCGATCAGATTGCCGTGCTCGATCGAGCGCACGCCGAAATCGATCGAGCGGCGGATCGCTTCGGGCGAATAGGCGTGCGCCATAACGTAAGTGCGCCAGGCGCGCGCTTCCCCGACGATCGCGCGCACCTCCTGTTCGCTGTATTGCAGGTTCCAGATCGGGTCATAGGGCGAGGCGACGCCGCCCGACGCCAATATCTTGCTCTGCGTCGCGCCTTTGCGCAATTCGTCGCGCGCCGCGCGGCGGCATTCCGCGACCCGTCGGCGATGCGCGAGAGGTTGATGCCGCCCTCGCAGCACGCGCAGGCGACAACCGATTGCGTGCGTGGCCGGACATCGCCATGCCCACCGGTTTGGCTCAGCGCCATACCCGACGGGAAGATGCGCGGACCGCGCACGAGCCCCGCCTCGACCGCTTCGGCCAGCCCGCCTCCGGCTAGCGCCCGTTCGAGAGCGGTTATACGTCATTCCCGCAGAAGCGGAAAATCTGGGGTGAGCAGGACCGCGGTGACGGACCCTCTCTGTCCCCGGGGCGGAGAGGGAGAAACCTTGGGCTCTGTATCCGGCATGCAGTGCTCCGGGATCCGTGCATGCCTCAGCGCTTCGCGGAGGTGACGATAACCTATTGCGAATACGAGTTGGGTTTTAAAGCGAGCGGACTGCTTCGAGCCGGAGTTCTCAACCGAACGGGACAATGAGAGCTCGACATATCGTGAGCTGAGAAGAGCATGATCTCTCCCACGGCCTGAAGCACCTGACCGCCTGCGAGACCGGGTTGCCCACCGCCGGTTGTCCAAAGGGGCGTGAAGGTCGAAAGCTAACCGCGCCACCCCTTAGCGATACAGGAGATGTTCTTATTATGTTCTTTGCCGATTCGCCCGCTTCTGATAATCTCGGGACGTCCGAGGCGAAACCGAGCCGTCGACGAGATCTCTGCACCGCTCGGACTTTTTCGGGGAGCGGTGCCAAATGCGTGAATTTCACGAAAGCCTTTCGGACGACGCGCTAATTGATCTGCTGATCGGGAACGCGACCAAACGGGGATCAATGGTCGGGCGATCGGCAGATTTCCAAACCACCGCTCGAAGGGCGCCCTCAGGTCAAGTATCGTTAGCTATTGACCGTAACGCGGGGTGCGGCGGGGAGTTCGACCAAAGTGAAAGCGCTGGTACGCGGGGCACGAATAGAGACCGGATGGGTATCGAACAGCGGTTCAATATAAGCCTCATCGCTGCGCTCGCGCTGCGTGAGAAACAGATACAGCAGAACTACCGCCCAATCATCGCCGTGCACAAATGGTTCGCCCGGCGACCCGGCAGCCTATTCCGCGGCCTGATACTCGCCGAGTTTGGCGACCGGCCGCTGCTGGAGATGTACTTTGCCGCGAACGACTTTCCGGGTCTCAATATCGCCGACCCCTTCATGGGGGGTGGCACGCCGCTGATCGAGGCCAACCGCATTGGCTGCAACGTGCAAGGGTTCGACATCAACCCGATGTCGGCCTGGATCGTGCGCGAGGAAATCGAGCATCTCGACCTCAGGGCCTATCATCGTGAGGCAGATGCGCTGAGCGCGGAGTTGCAGCGAGAGCTGGGTGACTTCTACTGGACTGACTGTCCGCTCTACGGCGATCGCAACGTGCCAGTGAAATACTTTTTGTGGGTCAAAGTGATCCCCTGTGAGAGGTGCGGGAGCAATGTTGACCTGTTCCCCGGCTACCGGATCGCGGACGACACTAGGCACCCGCAGCACGTTCTGGTGTGCAGGTCATGCGGTGAGCTTAACGAAGCCGGCGATGTACGCCGGCCAGGAAGCTGCCGATCCTGCCACACGAATTTAACAACCGAGGGTCCAGCGCGGCGCGGCAAATGCCCTTGCGCGCGATGCGGTCACCTGAATCCATATCCGCGAGCAGGGATGGGGCCGCTCGCGCATCGCCTCTTCGCGATCGAGTACTACAACCCGAAGCGCCGCGGCGACCATCACGGACGGTTCTTCAAAAAACCTGATGCTCGCGATTCAGCCCGGTTCGAGGCAGCGACCGAACGGTGGAGCGCTTCACGGCCGAAATTCGTACCGGGCGATGAAATCCCCTCCGGCGACGAGACGGACCGGCTGCATCGCTGGGGCTACCGCCGGTATCGAGAGCTTTTTAACGAACGACAATTGCTGGGCCTCGAGCTGAGCTGTCGGAATATCGCGAACGTGCGAGACGAGCGCGTTCGCCACGCGCTCTCGACAAACCTTTCCGACCTGCTGCGATACCAAAACATGCTCTGCAGGTACGACACGATGGCTCTCAAGTCGCTAGACATCTTCTCGGTGCACGGCTTTCCAGTTGGGCTCGTCCAATGCAAGTCAAACCTGCTCGGCATCGTTAACGGCGGGGGTGTGAATGTCGGCTCCGGCGGCTGGGCCAACATCATCGAGAAGTATTCAAGAGCAAAGGCATACTGCGATGGGCCCTTCGAGGTGAAAGTGAAGGGCGGGCGCGTCCCGGTGCGCGGTGAATGGATCGGCGAGCGCCGGAATGGTGTCCGTACCCGATCGGTGTCCATTACCTGTGCCAGCGCGACGACACTTGATCTGCCGGTCGAAACCCTAGATGCCGTGTTCACCGACCCACCGTACTTCGGTAATGTGCAATACGGCGAGCTGATGGATTTTTGCTACACGTGGCTGCGCCGGCTCGTCGGGACCGAAGCGGAGGGATTCGATCGCACCTCGACGCGCTCGCCCGACGAGCTCACTGGCAATGTGACGCAAGCGCGCGGCCTAGTACATTTCACTGAGGGGTTGTCTGCGGTTTATTGCACCATGGCGCGGGCTCTAAGGCCGGGCGCGCCGCTCGTGTTCACCTACCATCATAACAAGATCGAGGCCTATCACGCGGTCGCGGTCGCGATCCTGGATGCCGGGCTCACCTGCACGGCCACCTTGCCGTGTCCAGCGGAGATGGGAGGTTCGATCCATATTCACGGCACCAGATCGTCAATCATAGATACGGTCTTTGTGTGCCGCGCATGCGGGGCGGCGCCTGACGGCGATGAGCTGATCGACATCGTCGCGGATGAGCTGTCGCAGTTGCGCGCCGGCGGCGTCAAGCCAACGGCTGGCGACATTCGCTGCATTGTGTTCGGGCACCTGACGCGTCGGACGATCGCCGATCTCGGGGGGGAGTGGCATCGGGACCAGCCGACCGAGAAGCGGCTTGCGCGCGTCGCCAAGGCTGTCGCGGCTGGCGGCGACAGCCAGTCGATAATCGATCGTCTCAGCCCTGCGCGACAGAAAGATCGACCGGCACCGGCTCGGGAGGAATCAGATGGCACTGCCATTTGAGGTGCCGTTCGCCGAGCTGCGCGCGAACCTTGATGCATTTGTAGATGAGGTGTTCCTCAGCTTGGCATCGGAGTTCATGACGCTGCCGAAAGGTCCGGGGTTTATCGAATACCCGGTTTTCGAGCAGGGTTACGAGGTGTTGAAGCGGACGACGCAGAGTTTCCGAGTATTGGAGCCGGACGAGGTGCTGGCGACCATCCACGCGGTGCCGATCGCCTTTATCGTGCTACGAACGATGCTCGGCTTCAGCCCGCCCGAATGGGCGTATCTCACCGAGCAGCGTACCGGGACGTCGGTGCCGCAGGGGGCAGTTCGAAGCCTTGATCGTCGAATTCGGACGGATCCGCAAACGCCACTGGGCGAGAGCGGAAAGGTAACGGCCCGGCGCGTGCGAGCGTTGGTAAGGGCGGCTTGCATGTTGCTGACGGAAGGTGTGCCAGCCGACGTCGGCGAGAACCTGCACCGGCTCGACAAGGCCGATACGCGGCACGGACTCGACAGCATTCAGCCGCTCGCAGATCTCGGCGTTCCGTATGCAATGCTGCTCTACGAGCGCTTTCTCGGCCGCCCTTTCGCCGGGCATCGGGATTCGGTGAGCGAGCTCGTGGGCGATGTGCTGGAAAGCGCCATTGAGGGCGTACTTGCCGGCGCCGACATTAGCTTCCGCAAGACGAAACGGGCACAGCGTATCCCCGGCTTCGACCAGACGCCGGATTTCGTCATCCCCAGCGAGTTCAACCCGCAAGTCGTTATCGAGGCCAAGATAACTGAGGACGACGGTACGGCGCGGGACAAGGTCACTCGCGTGCAGCATCTCGGCGCCCTCAGCATGGAAGGGCTCGGCATCGAGGACCCGCCGAAATTCGAGGTCGTCGCCTGCATCGCCGGGCGGGGATTCAAAGTGCGCCGGGAAGATATGAAAAAGCTCCTGCTGGCAACTCGGGGCAAGGTCTTCACCCTGCAGAACCTCGAGCATCTGATCTCATGCACGCGGGCCTTGATCAGAACGTTTGATGAACTCATATGTCGCTTCGTCTGCCGCGGAGCCCCGTCGATGCCGGAAATCTCTGCCGACCCGCCTGCGCCCTCCTGTTATCGCCTGTTTCGCGAACCCGGAATCGAGGAATCTCAACCACTTGATCCTGATCCATTTTTGCCTCGCGCGCGCGACGCGGGCGGGCGGTTTGCGAAGGGAAGCTCCGGCAACCCGCGCGGACGGCCGCCCGGCATTCGCAATCCCCGACGCCGCTTGCCGGATCTCGTCGCCCGGCCGCTGAGCGCGCAGGCGCTGTCGGATCTGCTCGACCGCAAGCCTCATCTGTTGCGGCCGCTCGCCGGGCAGCTCTTGCCGCCGCCTGCTTCCTTCGACCCCGCGGAGCATCTTGGGATCGACCTCAACTCGGTGCGCACGGCCAGGGATTGCCGGCAGGTGCTGGCCACCGTTCTGGCGGCGGTTGGGCGCGGTGAGATTGCGCCTGCCGAAGGCGCGCGCATCGCAGAGCGGGTGCGGGTCCGATTGCGCGCCGTCCGGCGCCTTGCACGAGTTCGCGCAGCTGATCGGGGAAACCAGCTAAAGAGCCCGAGCAATATTGATCAGGGGCTGCACTGGCGTCCGTGCGTGCTTCGAGACGCGCTCTGTGAGCGCTCCTCAGCATGAGGTAAGTCATCGCTGGATTAATGAATTTCTTCATCCTGAGGAGGCCGCGCAGCGGCCGTCTCGAAGGGCGCACTTCATGAATCCAGGTCTCTTTCTCGTGGTCTCTGCGTCCTCTGTGGTGAACTTCGCAGACGACTGTCCCCACTGGCACTTGTGGGAAATGGCCAGACTTGATCCGGCCATCCACGTGCCCGACACTGCTTCCGCTCGTGTCAAGGGAGGCGTGGATCACCGGGTCAAGGCCGGTGATGACGATGGGGAGGCCGAGGCGATGGATTTCGATCTGACCGAAGAACAGCGGCTGCTGCGCGAAAGTGTCGAGCGCTTGCTAACCGATCATTATGGCTTCGACAAGCGCCGCGGCTATCTCGCCGAGACCGACGGTTGGAGCCGCGGGCTTTGGGCGCAGTATGCCGATCTCGGCCTATTGGGCCTGGCCTTTGGCGAAGAGTATGGCGGGTTCGGCGGCGGCCCGATCGAGGTGATGCTGGTTATGGAGGCGTTCGGCCGGGTTCTCGCTGTGGAACCGTATTTGGCGACGGTCGTGTTGGGCGGCACCGCATTGCGGCTCGCCGGGAGCGAGGCGCAGAAATCCGCGATTCTGCCGCGGATTGTCGAAGGCCGCATGGTCCTGGCGTTTGCCCATGGCGAGCGGCAGGCGCGCTACGATCTAACCGACGTCCTCACGACCGCCAAGCCTAAGGACAGCGGATGGGTTCTCGACGGCGCCAAGAGCGTGGTTCTGCACGGCGACAGTGCGCAGCGCCTGATCGTCAGCGCGCGTACCAATGGCGATCGGGACGATCCCGACGGCATCACGCTGTTTAGCGTCGACGCGGCGGCGAATGGGATAGCGCGACGCTCCTACCCGATGCGCGACGGCACGCGCGCGGCGGAGATTTCATTCAGCCAGGTCGAGGTCGGCAAGGACGACGTGCTCGGCGAGGTCGGCGCGGCCTTACCGGTGATCGAACGGGTCGTCGAGGCGGGCATTGCCGCCACCGCCGCCGAAGCGGTCGGCGCGATGGAGACGATGCAGGCGATGACCCTCGAATACTTGAAAACCCGCCAGCAGTTCGGCCGGCCGATCGGCCAGAACCAGGTCCTGCAGCACCGTGCCACGGAGATGCTGATGGAGCTCGAGCGCGGGCGCAGCATGGCAATGCTGGCGGCGATGATGGTCGAAGAACTCGATCCCGCCGAGCGCGCCCACAACATCGCCATGGCTAAGGTCGGCGTCGGCCAGGCCAGCAAATTCGTCTCGCAGAACGCGATCCAACTGCATGGCGGCATCGGCATGACCGAGGAATATGCGGTCGGGCATTACTTCCGTCGCTGCATGGTCATCGAGCACACCTTCGGCGATACCGCCCATCATCTGTCGCGCCTCGCCGAGCAAGTCCGATAATGGCTCGAAGCCCCGATTGCGATAGCGTCGGGTGACGCCGCCGGGAAGAGCGCCCGATGACCTTGTAGATTCATCGCTTGCTCCGCGAAAATTGCGATGCAAGGCACTGGGTAACGGGTGGATCGAGGATCCAGCGACCGTCCAGGCGATGATCGCGGTCGCGCGCGAACTTATGACGACGACGGGTCTCGTGGTGTCAATCAAGTTCTTTGTGTCGGTCCGCTGTGGCACCTTGATGAAGATGACCCCGGCTTGGTCCCCCGGCAGCTGCCCGCCAGCCTTCTTCATCAAGTTCCGGAAGCTCTCGGGGTTGACTTGTCCGCAGATTGTAAAGGGCGGCGACTATGATTTCGAGATCACCTAACCAAACGGCCTGAAGGTAGCCGCCGACGCCAAGGCCGCGGGAATTCCGGCGCCTTTTCGGCGAACAGAAAAGGCTCGAAGGGCAGGATCGAGCGGGCCTGTTGGCCGGCCGTGATCACCAGCGGCGTCTGGTTCTTGTAAGCCGTGAAGACGCTGCCCCAGGATGGCCGAGACCGGTGGCGGAGTGCAAATTTATCAGGCCGGCGTTGCGTGTCGCCTGCGCATAGCCGTCCGCCATGTCGATTGCCACCATTTCCTGCAGGCCCAGGACATAGCGGAAATCGGACGAAAAATAGCGGAAGATCGGCAATTCCGTCGAGCCGGGATTTCGGAAGATCGTAGTCATCCCGAACGAGCGGAACAGATCAAATACGACTTCGCGCACTGTGTGCCTCGACATTCAAGTCTCCGTGCTGTCTTGATCGCAGGATATTGCTGAATTCGTCACCCGGGGCGCGGGGCCGGGTGAACCCGAATGAAGAGGAAGGTGCGCTGCACCGGTCTGCAGGGCGAGCTGTTCGGCAAAGACCCCCTGCGAAAGTCGGTCGCCACCCTGACCTTTGGCGGGCTGCGCCGGCGAGATCAGAATGCCGAGCGGCCTTGAAGCTGATTTGACAACTTACGAAGCGCGGCCCGGCATCGTCCTTGCCTGAACAACGTACCTGCGGTACGGGTCAAGTTCTCGGCCCGGTGATCTCAAGCGTCACGCTGCGGATAACACCGGGCACGCGCCGACGAAACCTCATCGGGAACGGCGGCGCGATGCCGCCACACAGCACTTGGAGGAGATCGATGCCGACCAAAACGCGGGAGAAAAAAGCCAGCGCAGGCAAGGCGAATGCACTGCAGAAGCCGCTACAGCCATCGGAGGAGCTCGCTGCGGTCGTCGGCTCGGGCCCGCTCGCCCGGGGCCAGGTGGTGAGCAAGATGTGGGAGTACATCCGCTCGCACAACCTGCAGAACCCGGAGAACCGCCGCGAAATCCTAGCGGACGACAAGCTCACGAAAGTCTTCGGCAAGGACAAGGTGACCATGTTCGAGATGAACAAGCACCTCACCCGACATCTGAAGTGAGAGCCCGACCGGGCCCATTCTAATTTGCGGACGAGTTTAGCGTAGGTCGCGCGTAAGGTCGGCTGGCAGGAAGCGCGAAACAACACTACTCCACCAATCAGCCACGCTCGATCGCTCGCAGCAGTAGTGCCCATGCGCATAGCATGGATCCTATTCGGCAAATTCTTCGTGCTTGCCGTCGCGGTGGGCGGCTTTTTTCCATTATCGAGCCGTCACCGCCATCGATGCTTCTATCCACCCCGCCTTTGATAAAACACTAGTCGTAGAAGGCGCACGGCGGTCGGGATTTCTACGGAAGTCCGCCCTTCGCGCCAACTCCTTCCTATGCGGTGCGCGGACCGCTCGGCCGAACCGGTAAACGCGTGCGCATGTCGGAGCGCGAGATCGCTGCCGCGCGCCAGCGGATCGGCATGGTGTTCCAGAGCTATAACCTCTCTTCCCGCACGTGAATGTGCTGCAGAACATCGTCGCCGCAGCGGTGCGGGTGAAAGGCATTGAGCCCGGCAGGCCGAGGCTCGCGCACGCGAGCTCCTAGCGATGGTCGGGCTCTCGGACAAGCTGGCCGAATATCCGATCCGGCTTTCGCGCGGTCAGCATCAGCCCGTGGCGATCGCCGGGGCGCCGGCGATGGATCCCAAGATTATGCTGTTCGACGAGATCACCTCGGCGCTCGACCCTGAACTGGTGGGCGAAGCGTTGGCGGCGGTACAGCAGCTCGCGAGCGACGGCATGACGATGGTCGTCGTCACCCATGAGATGAGCTTCGCCCGCGACATTGCCGACCGGATCGTCTTTATGGATGCCGGCGTCATCGAGCGGTGCGCGCCTTTCTCAAGCGCTACAACGATCGCTTTCGGATCTGAGCAGCAACTCGCGGCGCGGGCGTTGGCTCAAGCAGCAGGCTCTGAGGCGGCCGCGCAGAACCTATAAGGCGCTAAAATTGCCGTCCCAAGTCATATCGCATGCCGCCGCAGCGGTCGGGTGGAACCGAAAGTTCCTGATCGTCCAAGAGGATCCGCTTCACCGGATTTTATCGGGAAGAGTACAGCGCTGCAAAGCTCTAACGGACCGAGTTGTAGACGTCATGCCAACGCTTGATGGCTTCGATGTGGCCGTCCACCGTGGCGAGGTTCGCGCCCATCGTCACGACGGATATGTGGCTCCCCCCGGCCTCGCGCCACGCCGCGATATCGCCGGGCCATTGGTTGTCGCCGCGGCTGTATTGCTGAATCAACTCGAAGCCGAATGCGCCAACGTCCCGGCCGAGCTTGCGCAGCTTGGCTTCGATCCCCGCCTTGATTTGGACCGCTTCGGTTTGAGTCCGGCCTGAAAACAGGAACCCGTCCCCGATCCTGGCAGCCCGGTCGTACGCTGCCTCACTGAACCCACCAAGCCAGATCGGGATCTGCCGTTTCGGGCGCGGCAAGATCCCGGCTCTGTCGATCCGGTGGTCGGAATCCTCGTATTCGACCACAGGCTCCTGCCACAGCTTGCGGATCAAGGCGATCTGCTGTTCCTGCCGCTTGCCGCGGCGGCGAAAATGTCGGGACATTTCGAGGCCGTCGAATTCCACCCAGTTCCAGCCGACCCCGACGCCCAGGCGAAGCCGGCCCTCCGCGAACAGGTCGACATCCGCCGCCTGTTTGGCGAACAGCGCAGTCTGTCGCTGCGGCAGGATGATCACCCCCGTTACCAATTCGAGTTTGTTGGTGACGCCGGCGAGGTAAGCGTAGGTGACCAGCGGCTCGTGGAACGGATCGGTTTCTTTGTACGGACCGGTCAACTTCGGTTCCCTGCCGGCATGAACGGCGCCGAGGACATGGTCGTAGATCACAATATGGTCGTAACCCAGGTCTTCGGCCGCCTGGGCAAACGCCTTGACCGCCCCTGCATCGCCGCCAAGCTCGATCTGCGGATAAACCACACCAGCTTTCATCATCCACTTCCTCTTCTATGCCTCGAGCCTCGTCGCGGGCGAGCTGGCCAACCCGAGGAAGACAAGAATCGCCTGATTGAGCCGCAGGATATCTTCGTTGTCCAAGCGTCCGATCTGCGCACCCACCTTGGACTTCGGGACGGTGGTGATTTTGTCCACCATCAGCCGGCTGGTTGCCAACAATCCGTTACGGTCATTCGGATCGACAGGCAGGCGGAACAAAGGCGCTTCTGTTTCATCGGTGGTGAAGGCGCACACCGTGATCGAGTCTGTCGCGTCGAAACTGTCATCCTGGACGATGACCACCGGACGGGGTTTGCCCGCGTAGTCCCTGCCGCCGGCGACTGTCCAGATGTCGCCACGCCTCATTCATCCCGCCAATCAGACACCGCATCGATGAACGCCTGATCCTCGCGGGCATGAGCGCTCGTTGCCACAGCCAGCGATTGGCGGTGCGCCTCTGACCGGAAGGACGGCGCGCGCACGTCCGGCACCCAAATCTGGATGGGGCGCAGGCCCTGCGACCGCAGGCGTTCGCGATGTTCCCGAACCTTGACGCGGGACGGCTTGGGCTTCGATGTCGGGGCCATGGCAGCACTCCAGACCAGTTACATGTAACCTATCATCGATACTGGGTCTTGACCAGCCACATCGCATCGAGGCTTTCGGCCTAAGCGATCGACCGGAGTGAGTCGGACCTGGGCAGCAAAGAAGGGCCGAGTGAAGGTCGGAGGAAATAGCGCGGCCGGTCATTCGTTAGGATCGGCGCGCAGGCGGATAGGCGAACGGCGCCGAGCACATGATCGTAGATCACGATATGGTCGTAACCCAAATCTTCGGCCCGCCCGGGCAAACGCTCTGACTGCCCCTGTATCGCCGCCAAGTTCGACCTGCGGATAAACCACACCAGCTTTCGCCGTCCACTTCCCCTTTCGCGTTGTGCGGTCTTGCGCCAGATAGAGGCCATTTGCGCCCGGTTCGGAAGCAGCAGCCCAAACACGGACACATAATTTTCGCCGCGACACGATCGTAGATTACCCGGCGCGATGATGATCGTGAACGGCAAACGGGGCAAACGATCATCGGTCTGCCGCCTCGAAAGCTTAAGCCGCCTGCGTGGTGTGCTACGGCCGCGGTCGCTTTCGGCGAATCACGATCATCCGACGAGACCGGCCCTGGGTCTCAAAATGCCCCGCAGCAGCCGTTCGCAGCAGCGGTGGGGATTGGCGAGGTTGAACGATCAGAGCCGATACGGTCCGGCCAAGTCTCCGGATCGATGGCAAGGCGCTGACCGATATGTGCTGAAAATCCCGTGAAGGGCTTCAGAAGGTCCGTAATGACGCTGTCCCAAACATGCAAGCACGGAAGCACGGCATAGGAGACCGTGCCGGATTTGCTCGCCATACTCGCGTCGGTCGCTAAACGTCGGCGCAGCAGACTGACAGTGGTCTGTTCGTCCCCACGCTGCTCGGTCCCATATAATATTATAAGGAGCTATTCTGGGTGACCTGGGTTACATGCGCAGCGACTTGGCTCGTCTATCTCCGCGTCTTAAAGGATTATCCTATTGCAGGATCAACAGCCGATACCTGATCAACTGCTTGCCTCGATGCCGGTGAATGTTACCTCGGTGCCGCTGAGGTCTATCGCTTCCGAGCGCCCCGACCTATTCGCCCGCTTACGCGGGTTCGATCCGATCCAGTTGGTCGCCACCTTTGGAGGGTTGCTCGCCGTCCCGGAGCTTCAAAGCAACTGCGTCCGTCTGGAGGTGCTTGCTCACCTTTCTCTCGCGATTGGACACGGCCGGCGGCAGGCAGATGCCGCCCTGATTGGCGAGCTGTTCGGGGCACTCGACGACGGGATTTGCGGTCGCTGCGAAGACCCTGCCGAGGACGTATTCGTCAGCTCGATCGGAACGTCGCGCGGGAATTTTCGAGTCCTCGAAGGAACGTGGGAATCCGCTGGCTTCTACCTGCAACGGGTCGTAAACGCCGTCGAAGCGATGCCGCAAGGTTCGGGCTATGACGACTTACGCGACAGCGTCTTTGCCCTGTTGCGGTTGTCCGACATCGTTTGCGAACGGGCAGGCTTGGTCCGTTATCAGCTCGGCAACGACATCCCCGCAAACGCCTTGCCGGATGATATCGCCGGCCGGCTAGATGCAATTCAACGGCTCGTGCGGTTCTCCCGCGAAGAATTACGCGGCTTCGGCGTTTCGATCGACGACCTCGCGCCTTTCGGGTTCGTCCCGGACGATCGCGAAAGCTTGCTCGAAGAATTGATCGGTTACTCGTTCTTTGAACGCTACCCAGTCCTGTTTCGCAAAGGCGAGATTTGTCTCGCGCTGCCGACGGCTATCAGCTCGGCGATCCGCCGGTATGTGATCGAGTGCATGGAAAATGCCGGCATGCGCGAAGCCTTTCTGCGAGGGCTAGGACGCGAGTACGCAGCCACATTCGCGCAGGCGCCCTTGCTTGGCGGCCATATCGGCGTTCCCATCGCTTTCCAGCGCACACGGCTCGGCATGTATGCCTCCGTGATGACTAAGGTGGAGGAAGGGCGAGACCTAAATTTTGTGTTCCTGCTCGATACGCTGGACGACTTCCAAGCCGGCGGACTCGCTGGGCACAATCCCGATAGCGACGGGCCGCCTGCTGATCTTGGCCAGTTGATCGATGAGGCGTGCGAGGCGGCGAGGTCGGACGACACCTTCCGCGACGGCATCACGCTCCTAGTAAATTGTGGCGTCGGCCGCGGCACCGCTCTTTCTCTGGAGAGCCTGCACCGCCCCGGTTGGGGGCTTGAGTTCATCAGCGCCGCCGACCTTTTCACGCTGAGCTGGGTCAGAAAATTCAAGCCCCTATCACTTTGGCGTCTGTTGCAAGCCGAAGCCAAAGCGGAATCGTTGGGCGTGCACCTTCAGAATATCAACGGCCTTCTAAACATGGTCGCCTGGGCGCAGTCGCTTGATGGACATGTTATTCCACATGCTGAACTGCCCGACGACTTTATGGCGGAGCACAGTTCTGCCGTCATTGCAATCGACCAAAATGGCCTCCGCAAGCTGCGTCACGAGGTCGCCGTGGGTTGGGACCCTCATGTTGAACAGGATATGCAGGGGCGCTGGATTTGGGTAAGACGAGACGCGCCTTCCGCCCTAAAAGAAGATGACGAGCTGCCGCTGTATGCGGGCGAGCTGAAACTCTCTGGCGGCGGACCACCTGCCGTCTACATCACGCCGAAGCGCCGCTGGTGGGGTGAGATCGACATACCCAGCAAATCCTCGGGCCACATTGCTTATCAACGCTGGAAGGTGATGACGACATGGCTCGCGCGCGCCGCTTCGGTACTCGATGCCGCGTTTGCCGACGTTGCCGATGGGCCAATTCGGTGGCGCGTACGCTTCGAGGGTCCACTTGGCAAAGTCGATGCTATTCCTGAACGAATGACGTACGCCGAGGCGCGGGGTCAGCTCTCCATCTCCGCGCAAGCCGGCGGGAACGATCTTACGACCACTGCCGCGCCGGCATTCGAGAAGGCGCATTTTAATGATGACAACATTGCCGAGCGTGCGCTCGTCGAAAGTCTTATTGACGGCGTGGCTGTCCTCGCTGGACGCGAGCTGAACGACGTTGAGAGGGAACGCATAGTTTCCGCGATCGTGCCCGACAACCGGGCGCGCCATGCGCACATGTTTCATACGCACGCTTTTCGCGACTACGTTCAAGGATCGTTGCCTCAGAATCCCCTCACAATCGACGAGATGGAGGCGGCGACACTGAGACTTGGATTGGGTTGGAGTGTTCGGAACCGAAGTAGCGGATCGCTCGTGGAAGGAAAGCAAGCGTGCCTCGGCTATCTCAGCGCGCTCGTGAAATCCCTTGAAGAGGATTTGTGTGGCTGGCTCGCCACCTTCGATCGTGCCGAAACCTTGCGACTACTGCTCGAGAACCATGAAGCGGCAATCATCGATCGAGACCGTTGGTCGCGCACGGCAGCCGCCGTCGTGTCGCTTGCACGGAACAAAACGAGCGCCATGGAAATGATGGCGCGCCACGATTTCGAGCTGAACGCCGTCTTTCAATCGACACGTCTTTTAAGCGAGATCGCGATCTGCGAATGCCCGCCAATGGGAGGGCGCCGTCCGGCCCAATCCGATCTGTCGCTCCTGATGGCCATGATGATGACGGTGACGCAATACGGCGGCTGGTCCGATGCCATCCGCTGGGATGTTATGGAGCCTCGGCTAAAAATACGGGCCCTCGGTGACGTACATGCAAGGCTCGGGTTCGTAGAAGAAATACTGGCGCCGTTTGCGCGCACAACGGCCGACATGCGAACCCAGGAAGCCATAGAGAGCTATTCATCCAATTTGAAGCGTCCCGACGATGGACAGTCACTAGAGGACGTATTCGAGCCACAGTTCCTCGCCGCGTGGCGCGACGAGGCCGGCGCGACGCTCGACGAATTCCTGTCCTTCGTCGGATACGTTGAACAGCTCGGAATGGACGAAGGCGCGGCGGTTCTGAAGCTGCCGCGTAGCCGATTAGAAACCGTTAAGCTCGACAAGGGGTCGCTGCCCGACGACATCGCGTCAGCTATCATCGCGTTCCTAACGCTCCGTAGCCGACCAAAATGGCGTGAAGTCCCGGAGGGCTACGATGACTTCTGACCGCCAACCATGGCGCTTTAGGCGTCGGCTGAGCGTCTTGCGTAAGCCGCTCTTGCAAATTGATGACGGCGACGATCCTACGATCATGGTAGCGCCGGGTATCTTGCGTGACGCTCTCACTTACATGGTCGGCAACTACCACAGGGGCGATTTTCCGCTTCGGCAGCTTCGGCGCGCCATGCGCTCCTGGGCCGGCACCATACGTGATCGCGCTGGCCGAAAATTCAGCAGAGCAGTCGCGGCCCGTTTGAAGGATCTTGGCTGGGAAGCCGAGCCCGACGTGAAAGTCACCAAGTTGCTCAACCGCGGCTTCGACCGGGATTACGGTGATGTTGACGTGTTGGCCTGGAACCAAGCCTCGGCAAGAGTGCTCATCATCGAATGCAAAGACGTGCAGTACCGGAAAACATATGGCGAGGTCGCCGAGCAGCTCGCGGATTTTCGAGGCGAGGTTTGGCCCGATGGTAGACGCGATTATCTGCTGAGGCACTTAGACCGGATTGACGTCATATCGCGGCATTTGCCCGCCGTGGCCAAACATGTGGGTATGACGGTAGACCGGGGGGTCGAGAGCCATCTGGTCTTCAAGAATCCGGTGCCAACGGAATTCGCCCTCAAGCACATGGCGGAACGAGTTTCCGTAGGCATTTTCGACCGACTGGCGACCATTTGACCAGTCTGGACAGGATACGTAAATGTCGTGCCCTGGTACTTCTTGTACTCTCCCCACTGCGTCAGATCGGACGAACGGCGGGAAGGTCTGGAATCGGCACATCGCGATCATCCGACGAGACCCGCCCTGGGGGCGGAAGTCGGGCATTCGCTCGATGGGCCGTATGGGCCGAACGCGGACATGCGGCGATCTCGATCACATTTTCCAGCTGGAAAGAGCGCGGGGTTTGCGCGGCAGGCGCAGCGCAGGTTCGCGTGATCGGAAAATCTTGGTCTGGAAAACGCAGGCTCTGTGTGCCACGTTGAGGCTGAAACAATCGGAGGTATGCGATGAGCCCGCTCGATGTCGCCGACAACAAGGTCGCGGACCCACACGACGGTACGGTCGCCTATGTGCCGCCGCTCGAGCGCACGGAGGGGCAGCCGCCGCCGATCGCGGCGCATGGGGGCCTGTCCTACATGGCGTTCGACCGCGACGGTGATGCAGGAACCGCCGTGGCGTTCGAGGACGCGCTCGCCGAGATCGCCTCGGGCGAGAGCCAGCGCGTTACCGACATGATCGACACGGCGCCGCCGGGCCCGATCAAGACCAGATGGGGGATCGGGTTCCGCGAGTACGACGAATGCCTCAACTACATCCGCCAGTCGAACAGCATCAAGGCTCCGCCGGGCGGCGTGGCGCTGCCGCTGCCCTATACGGTCTACGAGCGGCCGAGCTACTCCGTCGTGCCGTCCCACGCGATCTGGCGGGACCCGGTGCGCGCCGAGACAGCCATGATCCTGCGCACGAACGAGCGGGGCAACCGGCGGCGCGACCTCTATTTCCCGCAAGTGCTGCGCGATGCGCGGCGGATCGGCGAGTACTACCCGGGCCTCTCGCCGAACAGCCCCGAATGCATGGACAAGCTTGGCGTGTCGCTGGCGCATCTCGAGTCCAAGTGCTCGAACATCTATGATGCGGCGGAGGTGGAGCGGGTGTACTACCCGGAGATCGAGAAACTGCTGCTCGAGTTCTTCCCGGACGCGACCGACGCATTGGTCTACAACCACGATGTCTTCGACAAGGACTACCAGGGCGACCGCACGGAGGATCAGGACGGCAAGAACCCTGGTGTGAACGCCAACTACGCCAACCTGGTGCACAACGATCTGAACGACAACAGCGGGCGCGTGCGCTGCCGCGAGCTGCTGACGAAGAACTTGCGTAATTTCGGGCGCCAGCAGCACTGCACCGAGGAAGAGGCCGACGCGAAGATGTCGCGGCGGTTCATGTCGATCAACCTCGCCAAGCCGATCGAGACAGTCGAGCAGTTTCCCTTCGTGCTCTGCGCTTGGCCCTCTTTCGCCGACCAGCCCTACATCACCAACTACCGGATCTACGACGACCGCGTCGGCGAGACCACCCGCTTCACCTACCGCCCCGACCATGAGTGGTACTGGTTTCCCCGGCAGAAACCCACCGAAGTCTCAATGCTCAAATGTTATGATTCGGTGACCGACGGCTCCGTCTCGCGCTGGTCTTTCCATACGGCCTGTACCGACCCGACCGCGCCCGCCAACGCGCGATGCCGCAAGAACGTCGTCGTCCGTTCCTTTGTCTTCTTCTAGGCCCAGGGCGGTTCCGCGCTGATCCCGAGTTCTGCCCCGGTTTTTCGGTTCAGTAATAGACTGATCGCCCAGCCCCGCCACTTGCCGCGACCAGCTCGCCGGAGACTGCCCACGCTTTTTCGGAGGCTAGGAACACGGCGACGAACGCGACCTCCGAAGCGTCCACCATGCGGCAAATGGCATTGCCTCGCGGCGAATCCGGAGCGAAGTCCCGCCGCTCCGCTTCTTCCGCGGATACGCCCAGCTGGGTGGCGCGGGCGGTGAGCAGGCTAGGCGTGCGCTCGGTGCGCGTCGTGCCCGGATGGATGCAATTGACTGTGATTCCATGACGGCCCAGCTGGACGGCCAGCGTCTTTGTCATGTGCACCAGGCCCGCATTACGGGCGCCGCCGCTAAGATTGCCGGCGTTGCGGGCGTTGCCGCCGCTGATGTTGATGATGCGGCCCCAGCCCGCATTCTTCATGAACGGGATGGCGGCGCGCGCACAGCGCAGCGCGCCCACATACTTCACGTTGAAATCCTGCAATAAATCCTCGTCGATGACGGTTTCGATCGGGCCGGTCGCGGTGGCCGAACCCCCTGGCGCCGACCCGCTGTTGACCAGGATGTGCAGCCCGCCCAGTTGCTGTGCCGCCTCGGCGACCATCTGGTCCACCTGCTCCTTGCTGGTGACGTCGGCTGCGAGAGGAAGGATGCGCCGGTTCGTCTCGGCTGCCAGCTCTCGCGCCGACGCCTCCAGATCCGCCTTGTTCCGCGCAACGATCGCGACATCGGCCCCTTCGCGAGCCAATTCCCGCGCGATGGCTTTGCCAATGCCCCGGCTACCGCCGGTCACGATCGCATGCTTGCCGTGCAATCCAAGGTCCATGGCATTTCTTCCTGTCAGTGTGTGTCTGGTCTTGTGTGTGCCTGGGATGATCTCATGCCCGGCCGAACCTTGCCAGCGCGACAGGCGGCCGTCATTCTCCGGATTGCCCGCGATTGCGAGGCCGATCACACTGCTGCGGCAGTTGGGGAGACCACATCCATGACGATCGATGTAGCGACCGGCATTAGCCGCATTCTCAAAGAGGAGGGTGTGGGTTGGGTTTCGACCTTCCCGGTCTGCCGGGTGAACAACGCGCTCGGCCGGGAAGGGGTGCCGATGCTGATGATGCGCGACGACCGCTACGCCGTCGCGGTCGCCGACGCGTTCTCGCGCATCAGCGCGGGCTCCCAGGGGGGCTCAAAGATCGGGGTGTGCACCTTCCAAGGGGGCGTCAATGCTGCCGGCATGCAGTACGCCTACGCCGGGATGGCGCAGGCCTATGAGGACGGCTCGCCCGTTCTGTGCATCACCGATGGCGTGCCGGCCGGCAGCTCGGGCAACAGCCAGTACGATGTCGCATCGGCGATGAAGACCGTGTCGAAGTGGTTCGGCTATCTCGACAAGCCCGAGCGCACGCCCGAGCTGATGCGCCGCGCCTTCACCATGCTGCGCAGCGGCAGACCGGGCCCGGTGATCCTGGCTATTCCCAATGCCACGGCCACATACGACGAGACCGCCGACCCCTACCGTCCCGTGAAGGGCTGGAAATCGGCGCCGGACCCGGCCGATGTGCGCGCTGCCGTAGACCAGCTCCTCCGAGCCCGCAACCCGCTGATCTACGCCGGCGAGGGGGTGATCTACGCGGGCGCCTCGGAAGACCTAAAGGCGCTGGCGGAGCTCATGAACGTGCCGGTGATCACCACTCTCAAGGCCAAAGGGGCGTTCCCGGAGGACCATCCGCTGTTTGTCGGCGTGCGCGGCGATCAGGTGGCACACTACCTGAACAAGTCAGACCTCATCCTCGCCGTCGGCTCGAGCCTGTCGCCGGGCCGCTTCAGCCATGGCATTCCCGATGCGTCGACGAAGACCATCATCCACTGCAACGTCGACGAATTGCACATCAACAAGATGTATCCGACGGCGCACGCGGTGATCGGCGATGCGCGCTTGACCTTGCAGGCGCTCCGCCAAGAAGTGTCCGACCGCACGTCCGGTGCCGGACGGAATGCGGGCAATGTGGCGGCGGAAGTGAGGGCGGCACGCCACGAGGCGCTCGCCAGATACCGGCAGGTCATGGTCTCCGACGAGAAGCCGATCAACCCCTATCGGGTGTATGGCGATCTGATGGAGGTGCTGGATCTGAAGAATTCGTTCGTGACGCACGAGAGCGGCAACACGCGCGACCAGCTGAGCACCGTCTTCGACACGCTGATCCCGCGCGGCTTCCTCGGCTGGGGCAATGTCTCGACGCTCGGCTTCAGCCTGGCTGCCGCCATTGCCGCCAAGAAGGCGTTTCCAGAGAGGGCCTCCGTGGCGGTGACCGGCGAGGCGGGCCTTGGCTACATGCTCGGCAACCTCAAGGTGCTGCTGCGCGAGAAACTCGGGATCACGGTCGTGCACATCAGCAATGGCGGCTTTGCGGGCTATGGACCCGGCTTCTGGGGACCAGGGCACGATCCCTTCACACACCAGGTGCTGGGGCCCGACGAGGTGGACATGTCGAAGGTGATAGGCGCCCTCGGCTTCCACACCGAGCGGGTCAGCGAGCCAGCCGAAATCATCCCGGCCCTGCGGCGGGCGTTCGACGTCAACGCGTCAGGCCGCCCGGCCTATATCGAGTTCATCTGCTGCCAGTACCCGATCTACGGCCAGTGGGTCGGACGGGGGGAGTGACACGTGATGCAACTCGGGGTTCCTGCGCAGGCAGGAACCCATTTCGCCGGCGACCGAGCGGTTGCACGATGGGTCCCTGCCTTCGCAGGGATCCGGTAGCTGTTTCGGCAAGGCGGTGTAATACCAGCGAGTCTATGAGCCGACTTTTGTGATCCAGGGTTGCCGCAATCCTCGGGTCCCTGCGCAGGCAGGGACCCATGTTCCGGTCCGCAGGATGCCGTTCGTCTATCTCCCCGCCGCTAAACCGTATGGGACGCTCTACGTCGGTTCGACCTTCGAACTCGCGCGTCGCGTTTGGCAGCACAAAACCCGCGCCATCCCCGGCTTTACCGCCAAATACGGCTTGGTCCGTCTCGTGTGGTTCGAAACCCATGAACGTAACCGTGGAAGGCGAAGATGATCGGTTTGTCCGCAGTGAACAGCGCATCGAATTCGTGGTCCGACAGGTCGTGTGGATGCTCACTCGATGGTTGCAGCTTCATCAGATTGACGACATTGATGACCCGCACCTTCAAATCCGGCGCATGCTTGCGCAGCAGGTCGACTGCGGCCAGAGTCTCCAACGTCGGCACGTCGCCGCAGCAGGCCATCACCACATCGGGCTCGGCGCCGCGGTCATTGCTGGCCCACTCCCAGATACCGAGCCCGGCCTCGCAGTGTTTGAGCGCCTCGTCCATCGTCAGCCATTGGGGGGCCGGCTGCTTGCCGGCGACGACGACATTGACGTAATTCCGGCTGCGCAGGCAGTGATCGGTAACCGACAGCAGGCAGTTGGCGTCAGGCGGCAAATAGACCCGGACAACCTCGGCCTTCTTGTTCAGGACGTGATCGATGAACCCGGGATCCTGATGGCTGAAGCCGTTGTGGTCCTGGCGCCAGACGTGACTGGACAACAGGTAATTCAGTGAGCCAATGGGCCGCCGCCACGGAATGTGATTGCACACCTTCAGCCATTTGGCGTGCTGGTTGAACATCGAATCGATGATGTGAATGAAGGCCTCGTAGCACGAGAAAAAGCCGTGCCGGCCGGTCAGCAGATAGCCTTCGAGCCAACCCTGGCATTGGTGCTCGCTCAGCATTTCCATGACCCGTCCGTCGGGCGCCAAATGGTCGTCGTACGGCTCGGTCTCCGCGACCCACACACGGTTGGTGACCTCGAGCACATCCTGCCAGCGATTTGAATTGCTCTCGTCGGGACTGAACAGCCGGAAATTCCGCGAGTCCATGTTCAGCTTCATGACATCGCGCAGGAACCTGCCCATCTCGCGAGTGGCTTCGGCCGTCACGGCGCCGGGTGCGGTCACCTCGACAGCGTATTCACGGAAATTCGGGAGCCGCAGTTCGCGCAGCAGCAAGCCGCCGTTGGTGTGCGGATTGGCACTCATGCGGCGGGCGCCTTGCGGGGCGAGCTCGGCCAATTCGGTTCGGAGGCGGCCGTTGCCGTCGAACAGTTCGGTGGGCTGGTAACTCTTCATCCAATCTTCAAGGATGCGCACATGAGCGGGGTTCTCGTGCATCTCTCCCATCGGCACCTGATGCGCGCGCCAGTAGCCCTCGGTGCGCCGGCCGTCGATCTCTTTCGGACAGGTCCAGCCCTTTGGTGTGCGAAGCACGATCATCGGCCAGAGCGGGCGTTCGGTGAAACCATTCTCGCGCGCATTGGCCTTGATGCGCCGGATCTCGCCGGTGACAGTGTCGAGTGTGGCGGCCATCAGCTCGTGCATGGCTTGCGGCTCATCCCCCTCGACGAAGTGGGGGGTGTAGCCATAGCCGCGGAACAGGTGGTCCAATTCCTCGTGGCTGATCCGAGCCAGGACGCAAGGGTTGGCGATTTTGTAGCCGTTGAGGTGAAGGATCGGCAGAACCACTCCATCCGTTGCCGCATTCAGAAATTTGTTGGAGTGCCAGCTCGTCGCCAGCGCTCCGGTCTCCGCCTCGCCGTCGCCGACGACGCAGGCGACGATCAAATCGGGATTGTCGAAAGCCGCACCGTAGGCATGCGAGACGGCATAGCCGAGTTCGCCACCCTCGTGAATCGAGCCGGGCGTCTCGGGGGCGACGTGGCTCGGGATGCCCCCGGGAAACGAAAACTGCGTAAAGAGCCGCTTCATACCCTCTTCGTCGGGAGAAATATTCGGATAAACCTCGCTGTATGTCCCCTCCAAATAGGCGTTCGCGACAAGGCCCGGCCCACCATGCCCGGGGCCGGTAATGTAGATCATGTTGAGGTCGTGTTTCTTGATCAGCCGGTTCAGGTGGACATAGATGAAATTCAGACCTGGGGTCGTTCCCCAATGGCCGAGCAGCCGTGGCTTGATGTGTTCCTTTGTCAGGGTTTGCTTTAGCAACGGGTTGTCGTAAAGATAGATCTGGCCGACGGACAGGTAGTTCGCTGCTCGCCAGTACGCATCCATCAACCTCAGCTCATTGTCAGATAGCGCGTTCGCCATTGCCGCCTCCCATAGTTCCGCTGAAATTCAACCGGTTAGTCGCCGCTTCCTCGTCTGGACTCATATCGCGGGGTCGCATCACAGGGCGACAGCATGTGCCGGTTCCTTTATTCCCACCTCCCGCTCCTTTGCCGGCTCCTTAATCCGGAACCAGGCGACGTATAGCGCAGGCAAGAACAGCAGGGTCAGAAGGGTCGCGACGAACAGGCCGCCGATGATCGCGTAGGCCATTGGCCCCCAGAAGACTTCCGAGGCGATCGGTATCATACCGAGCGAGGCTGCGGCTGCGGTCAGCACGATCGGCCGCAACCGGTTCGTCGTCGCATCGATCACTGCGTCCCAAGGGTGCAAACCCTTAGCCATGTCCATATCGATCTGGTCGATCAGGATCACCGAATTACGGATGATCATGCCACTCAGAGCGATGATGCCGAGGATCGCGACAAAGCCCATCGGTGTGCCCGTTGGTAGCAGTGCCGCGACGACACCAATCAAACCCAGAGGCGCAACGCTGATCACCAGGAACATCTTTTGAAAGCTCTGCAGCTGCACCATCAGGATGATCAGCATCAGCATGATCATCAGCGGAAAAACTGCGACAATCGAGTTGAGCCCTTTGGCGCTCTCCTCGATCGTGCCGCCGGCTTCGATCGTGTAGCCCGCCGGCAATTTCTCCGACAATTGCGCGATCGCCGGGGCTAGCTGCGTGTTGACCGTCTTCGCCTCGATGCCGGGCACGACATCCGCCTGAACGGTGATCGTCGGCAGGAGGTTGCGCCGCCAGATCACGGGCGGTTCCAGCTCATATTGGACGGTTGCAACTTGGCTCAGCGGGATCGTCTGCCCGTTGTCCAACGCGACTTGCAGATTTTTTAAAGTCTGCACCGAGGCGCGTTGCTGCTCCGTGGCGCGAGCCGTAAGATCGGTCAGATAGATCGAGTCGCGGACCTGAGTGACGACCATTCCGCTGGTGACGGCGTTGAGAGCCTCGGCGAGCGATTTGGAACTGACGCCGAGCTGGCGGACCCGGTCCTGATCGACCATTACGCGCAGGCTCTTCATCGGCTCGTTCCAGTCGAAATTGATGAGCCGCGTATTTGGGTTCTGCCCGATCGTTTGGGCAACCAGGAATGCCGCGTCCCGGGTGCCATTCGGGGTCTGGCCGCTGACGCGGTATTGCAACGGCCAGCCGACCGGCGGTCCCAATTCCAGCGGGTAAATCCTCGTATTGAGACTGGCGAATTCCGTGTCAACCGCCTTTTGCAGACGCGCCCGGACGATTTCGCGCTCCGCAATGCCCTTGGTCACGATGACCGCCTGCGCGAAATAATCGTTGGACAATTGCACATTCAACGGCAGATAAAAACGGACCGCCCCTTGCCCGACATAGAGACTGTAGTGCTCGATGTTCGGGTCGTCCTTCAGCAATGCCTCGAACCGCTCGACTTCGTGCTCAGTCGCGTAAATCGACAAATCCTGTGGAAGGCTTAGATCGACGACCAGCTCCGGCCGGTCCGAAGCCGGAAAGAATTGCTGCTGGATGAACCCGTACCCGTACAATGAAGCGGCAAACAGCCCGACGGTCACCGCGATAACGAGCCACCGGGCGCGCATGCAGAATACAAGAGCGGCGCGGAACAGTCGCATCATACGGCCAGGTTCCCCATGACCGCCGCCATGGGCCTTCATCGTCTTTGGCAGGATCGTGACGCCGATTACCGGCGCAAACATTACCGCAACGATCCATGAAGCTAACAGCGCGACGGCAATGACCGCGAACAGCGAGTAGCAATATTCGCCGGCGCCGCTCTTCGCGAAGCCGATCGGCACAAACCCGGCGACAGTGACGAGCGTTCCCGTCAGCATCGGAAAAGCCGTCGTGACCCAGGCATGCGTCGCGGCATGCGCTCGGTCGACCCCTGATTCGAGCTGACTGACCATCATCTCGATCGTGATCATCGCGTCATCGACGAGGAGGCCCAATGCGATGATCAGCGCCCCGAGCGAGATGCGCTGCAGGCTGATGCCGGAATACTCCATGTAGGCAAAGACCATTCCGAGCACGAGCGGGATCGAGCACGCGACCACCACTCCGGCGCGCATACCGAGACTCACAAAGCTGACCCCAAGCACGATTGCGATTGCTTCCCACAGCGCCTTCGTGAAGCCGCCAACGGCCTCCTCGACGACCACCGGCTGGTCGGCGACGAGATGGGCCTCGATGCCGATAGGCAATTTGGCGATGATCTGGTCCATCTTGTGCGCCACGGCCTCGCCGAAGACGAGGTTGTTGCCGCCCTGCGCCATCGAGATGGCGAGCCCGATCGCCGGCTCGCCATTGAATCGGAACATCGGCTCCGGCGGATCCGCATAGCCTTTGCTTATCGAGGCGACATCGGCGAGACGGAAGAATTTGCCGTTGGCATAGAGATTGATGCGCTTCAGATCGTCGACAGAGTTGAATGCACCGGAGACGCGGATTGCGTATTTCTCGAGACCGGTTTGGACGACGCCGGACGGCGTGACCGCGTTTTGCTCCTGCAAACTCGAGATGACCTGATCGCGACTGACGCCGAGTCCGGCGAGCTGGTGGGTGTCGAATTCGAGATAGAATTTCTGGTCCTGGGCGCCGATCAGTTGCGCCTTCGTGGCATTCTTGATCGTCAATATTTGTGTGCGAATTCGTTCGACGTAGTCGCGCAGCTCGCGGTGCGTGAACCCGTCGGCCGTGAACGCGTAAATGATGCCAAACACGTCGCCGAACTCGTCGTTGAAGCTCGGTCCGAGAATGCCTTGCGGCAGTGTCCCCTTTATGTCGGCGACCTTCTTGCGCACCTGATACCAGATGTCCGGGATTGCCTCCTTGGGCGTGCTGTCGAGGACGTTGACGTAGATCGTGGAGACGCCGGGTTTGGTTTCGCTCTTCAGGTAGTAGAGCGACGGCGTTTCCTGCAGTTTTTTCTCGATGCGGTCGGTGACCTGCAGAATCGTGTCGTCGATCGTGGCGCCCGGCCAATAGGTCCGCACGATCATCGTCTTGATTGAAAAAGACGGGTCTTCCTCGCGCCCGAGCTGCTTGTAGGAAAGGACGCCCGCGGCGACAAACAGGATCATCAGAAACCACACGAAGGAGCGATGGTTGATCGCCCATTCGGAGAGATTGAAGCCCTTCATTGCACGGTGCTCGCGTCCATGAGGGCGACCTTCTCACCGGGGAGCAATTTCTGCACTCCGGCAGTCACCACGACGTCTCCCTGGGCCAGTCCGTCGCCGACGACGACCGAGTCGCCCTGGTAGCGCTGCACGGTGATCGGCTTCAGCTGCACCGTCTTGTCCTTCTCGACGAGCCAGACGGCGGGCTTACCGTCCTTCTGGAAGAGCGCACTCCCCGGTATCGAGACGGTCTGACCCTGATCCAACGTCACGGTGCCGACCACGTTGGCGCCGAGCCGCATCTGCGGCGGCGCATCGGGCAGCGAGACGCGCACAGTGTAGGTGCGAGTGGCGGGGTCGGCCTGAGGCGAAATGTAGCGGACCTTGCCCGTCGTTTCGATTTCTGGGTTGCTGACGAGGTGCACTGTTACGGTCGGGTCCTTCGGCCGGGTCTTGAAAGCGCCCTCGGCGATGTTGAACACGCCCTCGCGTTCTCCAGTCTGCGCCAGACGAACGACCATCTGTCCCGCGCTGACGACCTGCCCTGCATCCGCCCCGATGGCGGTAATGACTCCGTCGTTGTCCGCCTTCAGCTCGGTGTAGCCGAGATTTTCGCTCGCCTGGACCTGCCGGGCGCGCGCCGCATCGAGCCGGGCTTGCGCGGTCTTGAAGGTCTTCACCGCTTGATCATACGCGACTTGAGTGGTGTGACCATTTTTCAGCAGTTCGCGCTGGCGGTATTCCTGAGCCTGGCTCCGTGCCACCTCGGCCTCCGCTTTCGCAACCTCGGCCTTCGCGACCTCGAGGTCCTGCCGGTATTGCTGCGGGTCGAGGCGCGCGAGAAGATCGTCCTTCTTGACCCCGGTCCCGACGTCGACGGGCCGTTCAAGGATCTTGCCGTTGACCCGAAAGCCGAGATCGGCCTGATACCGGGGTTGGATCTCGCCAGTTAGCGACACCTTCTCCCCCCTTCCTGCAACTCAACCGTCGCAGTGCGCACCGGCCGGATGGGTGCCGCGGCGGCTTTCTCTTCTTTCTGGCAACCCGCTACACCCAAGATCAGAATCAGAGCGCCGATCCTTGCGAACGCTAAGGGCAGGGACCCAGTCGGGTGCTCCCCTGCCAATCCTGTTTTGCTCATCATCGGCACATCACTTTGTCCAGGTCGGGTCTAAAATACCGCGAGATGGTGGCCGCGGAACATCTCGACATCAATCCAAAATTATTATGATCCAGCCGAGCGCGGCCCAAACCATTGGTCATGTGTGCCCCAGCGTTGGGCCGGCTTCAGGCGGCGGGGGCTCCAGGCCCTTGAACGGTGATTTCGATCCGGCGGTTCGCCGCCCGGCCCTGCGGCGTATCATTCGAGGCTTCTGGGTGAGTTTCGCCGAAACCCTTGGCTGAAATGATATTGGGGCTGACTCCCTGCGAGACCAGGAAAGTTACGACTGTCGAAGCGCGCCGCGTCGACAGGACCAGATTGTCGGGGACGCCTTGTCGCTGCAATGCAGGCCCCACAGGCGTGTTGTCGGTGTACCCGTAGACCACCACTTTGGCATTCTGCAGACCCTGCAGCTTTGGGACAATATTGTTGGCGAGTTCCGCTTGACCGGCTTGGCTCAACTGGAAACCGCCCTCCGGGAACAGCATGTCGCCCGCTTCAACGAATTTCTGTTCGGCTCGCGACTGGGCGAGCTGCGCCTGCAGCTGCTGGTTCTGCGCCTGCACTTGATCGTAGGCGCTTTGGGATACGCAAGCTCCCAACATCAGGGCGGTTAGCGGGACAATTCGCGCCACAGCTGTCAGGTTTCTGTTCATGGCTCTAATCTCCCAATGTTGTTAGTTCGAATGAGCAAGCGTTTGCCCACCGACACGAGCCTAAATCCCCGATTTCTTCATCACTATGCAGAAATTGGAAAAAGTACTATGCAGAAATTGGAAAAAGTCAGAAGGCGCTGAAACGCGTTCCCGGCGGACGGTGGAGCGTGTTCGCTGGGGTCTCGCCAAACATCGCGCGGTAGGTCCCGGCGGAGCGTGCGAGTTGCGCAAAACCGAAACGGTGGGCGACCTCTGCAACGTTCACCCTATCGGGATCTGCATCCCGTAGCGCGCTGTGTACTTCTCTCAAACGGCGCAGCAGTACATACCGGATCGGGCTCATGCCGACGGATTCGGCGCAGCACGAGCGAAGCGTCCGTTCGCTTACCCCGACCCGCTCGCAGAGTTCTGACATGCTCGGAGGGTGGGTGAGGTTTTCTACCAAGATCTCCTCGAACTTGAGCATTATACTGGCGTGATGGCGTCCGGCGAACCCGTCGGTCCGGGCGCGAGCGGTGGTCAAACAGGTGACGAGCGCGTGGATCAAATCCTGCTCGATCGCCCGCGCGACCTCCGAATGCGACAGGATCTTGGACTTTGTCTCGGCGAGGCGACAGACTTGCCCGTGCAGGCGCCGCAGGCGCGCCGCATCACGCCGGGACGGCCGCAGTAGTTGCCGCTCCAGCGGGGGAGTGACGGGCTTTCCGGTGAGAGCGCGGCTATAGCGTTCGAGCTGTCCCGGGTCGATTGCTATCACGCTCCAGGCAAAGGATCTGGGCGCCAACAGATGAAGTCGCTCACTGCGGCTGTGGAACATGATATCCCTTGCTTGCAATTCCATGCCACGCCACACCGGGAACGGTGCGGAATTGGTGGGGAATGTCACAAACGCGAGCCATGGCGCCAGGCGCACATACGCCACGTGTGAGGAATCGTCCTCGCACCGCAAGATCTGCAAATGGTGCAGCTCCGCCCAGGTGAGCCGGGCTCTGAAGTAACCACGGGAGGCGATGATGGCTTCGATTTGTGCATCGCGCAGGCTCGCCTCGTAGTGATCGGGGTCGAGGAACGTGCGCGTGCCGCCTCCCGGCATTTTTTTCTCTGTCAGATTAAGGAACACGACGCAGACCAAAACTTATTAAGCATAGCCTCGGCGAATTGAGGAGGGCTATGCAGATCTTGTGATTTTTCGAACCTAGCCCGTAGCTTTCCGGGTGCACTTAGGGTATCAGGGCGGGCGGCGTAGCGTAGCGGAGGGCGGCTCTCCGAAATCGGTGGCGATTTCGGTCACGGTCGTGTGTTCCAGGTCCGCGCTACGCAGTGCTCGCCGCGCCAGGTTCATGCGTCGCATCCACAGATACCGCTTCGGGCTCATGCCCAGATATTCCAGGCAACAGTCACGCAGTGTCCAATAGGTGGCGCCGACCGCGGCGCAGAGTTCCGCCATATACAGAGTTTCTCCGGATTTCGCCCCTACTATGTCTTCGAGGCGGCGCATCACTCTCGCGCGATTGCTATGGACATTGTGCACCTGCTCTGAATGATCGGCGGCTAGGCAAAAGACCACCGTCTCCACTAAAGCCTCTTCGATCGTCCGCGCTACTTCGGGTTTGGCAAGGATGTCCGGGGCAGTTTTCGCGAGGTCGCCGGTTGCTTGGTGCAGCTGTAACAGCCGCGATAACGACGGTATGGGAGGCCTGATTGCAAGCATGAGCCCTGGCCGCGTCAATTCGCGCCCCATGATCGCTCTGCCCGCGACAGCGAGATCTTCAGGCGTTACCGAGATCATGCCCCATCCGTTACCCGCCGAGGACCGAATGTAGTACGGCCAATCCAGCCCAAACATGGCGATTTGATCTCGCGATGCTTCGATGCCGTTGACCAGCATGGCTGGGCGGCCTGGGTCGGTTCGCTTTCGCGCCGCGTCACGCGCTCGAGGGGCGCGTCACCGACTGTCCGCGTGATGGCTTCCTGACCGCAATGGATGTCTCGTGCTGGTCATTGCTCGATCTGACGCGGCGCGCCGAAAAGCTGATGACATCGGGCGGCACGATCTTCGCGATGAGCTACCACGGCGCGAATGAAGTCATCGAGAATTACGGGATCATGGGGCCTGTCAAGGCGGCGCTCGAGTCGGCGGTGCGTTATCTCGCAGCCGAACTTGGACCCAAGGGCATCCGCGTGCACGCGATCAGCCCCGGCCCATTGGCCACCAGAGCCGCGTCAGGTATTCCCGACTTCGATGCGCTGATGGAACGCGTTGCGGACCGCGCGCCGGCGCGACGGCTGGTGACGATCGAGGAAGTGGGCGCTGCTTGCGCATTCCTCGCGAGCAACTACGCCGCGGCAATGACCGGCGACACGATCTATATCGACGGCGGCTATCACATCCTCGGCTGAGGGATTCTCTCGCATGAGCACAGCCTCGCCAGAGCCGCTGATCGGCGTGATCAACGCCGGTTCCTCTTCCGTCAAATTCAGCTTCTACGAGGGCGACCGGCGAATTCTAACTGGGCAGGCCGAAGGGATCGGCGCACATCCTTCGGCCATCGCCGCGGGCCCCAATGGTGAAAAGCTCGCGCCTCCGGATCTCGGTGCCAAGCCGCCCGCGGTGCCGAGCGAGGTCCTCCCGGCAATATTGCCGTGGGCCAGAGAGAAGCTCGGCCACCGGCGGCTTGCGGCGCTCGGCCACCGTGTCGTCCATGGCGGACTGCACCATTCTCGACCCGCCCGCGTGACCGCTGAGCTGCTGGCCGAGCTCGAGGCGCTGGTGCCGCTCGCGCCCCTGCATGAGCCGCATAATCTCGCGCCGATCAAGTTGGCGATGAGTTCAATCCCGAATTACCGCAGGTGGCGTGCTTCGATACCGCCTTTCACCGCACCGCGCCGGAGGTAGAGCAAGCATTCGGCTTACCTTACTCGCTCTATGAAGAGGGGATCCGGCGCTACGGCTTTCACGGTCTCTCCTACGAATACATCGCTTCAGTATTGCCGGAGCGGGCCCCGGAAATCGCCAATGGCCGGATAATCGTCGCGCATCTCGGCAATGGCTGCTCGGCTTGCGCATTGCAGAACCGGGTTTCGATCGCGACAACGATGGGGTTCACGGCGCTCGACGGTCTTCCGATGGGTACTCGTTGCGGCGAGCTCGATGCCGGCGTCGTGCTGCATCTCATTCAGCAGAAAGGAATGTCGGCGGAACAATTGGTCGACTTGCTGTATCGCCGCTCGGGGATGCTCGGGCTCTCCGGCATCTCGTCGGATTTCCGCGAACTCCTAGCCAGCGACGACCCGCGCGCTCGTTTTGCAATCGAAGTATTCTGCTATCGCGTCGCTGGCCACATCGGCTCGCTCACCGCGGCGCTGGGCGGGCTCGATGGCATCGTGTTCACTGCTGGGGTCGGCGAGAATGCAGCACGGGTACGAAGCATGATCTGCCGGGCCTGTGCTTGGCTTGGCGTGGAGCTGGACGAGGCGGCCAACCGCGAGCACCAGCAACTCATCACCACCGCTAACAGCCGCGTCGCCGCCTACGTGATAAAGACTGATGAGAACCTGATGATCGCCCGCCATGCTCGTGCGCTGGTGGGAGGCTGACAACGGCAGGACGGAGGAAAATCATGTCCGAGGGTCGCAGCACAACGAAGCCGGCAGGGGCTGACTCCTTTTCCGCCGCCGATATCAAGCGGAGAATGGCCGAGCGCGAGGCGCAGAAAGCCGCCGAAGAACTGAGTCATATAAAGGAGCAGGAAGAAAAGCAAAAGGCTGTGATGGCGGAATTTCACCAGTCGGCGGCTCGGAGCCCCGAACAGCTGATGCAAGTCCTTATGCAGCTTGTCACGCGGGCCGCCGAGCGCGGACAGACCGAAGTCCAAGTCTATCGTTTTCCCAATAGTCTGTGCACCGATGGCGGCCGAAGGATCAACAACTCGTTGCCCAGCTGGGAGGAAACATTGGAGGGCCGACCCAAGCTCGGCTATCAATTCTGGCGCGATCACCTCAGGCCTCTCGGCTTTGGCTTTAGGGCGGAGGTGCTCGAGTATCCGGGGGGAATGCCGGGCGACATCGGGTTCTTCCTCATGTGGAAATAGAAGATCCTGTTGCCGTTCCTGACGTGACCATGGCAGATGAACGCCGCCGACCGACCGACGAAGGAACGGGCGACGATGCCGCGAGGGTGGCGTTGATCGAGCGCAGCATTCTCGTGCTGCTGGTTCTTGGCCTTTTCATCGGCGTACTGGCGGTCGTGAGGCCGTTCACAGTCGCGATTCTGTTCGGAGCGGCATTGGCGACCGCGGCTTGGCCAATACGTCAGGCGCTGGTCCGCCGAGGGCTTGGGCGCGGACCGGCGGCCGCGCTCCTGCTGTTGGTTTCGCTCGTACTCATTGTTCTGCCGATGCTTGCCTTCGCACCCCACCTTGCCGATCAAATGGTCCGCGGAACCCAGCGTGTGCAGTCATATTTTGCGGCGACGCCGGAGCAGCCGGCCTGGATCAAAACCGTCCCGCTCCTCGGCCGGCGTCTGGGGGCGGGTTGGGACCGCGTAGTCGAGGTCAAAGGAAATTTGCGCGCGCTGCTGGAGCCCTATACCGCGAATCTGGAGCAGCTGATGATCGGTGCGGCGCGTGCACTGGCCGACAGCCTGGTACAGGTGATCCTTTCGTTGGTCGTGGCGACGATGTTCTGGACCAACGGCGACGGCTTGGTCTCGGCGCTGCACGATGCGCTGAGGCGCCTCGGCGGCCCGATTGCCGAGCGGGCGCTCGACGTTGCGGCGGGGGCGATACGCGGCGTCGCTTATGGCGTTATCGGTACCGCCGCGATCCAGGCGGTCTTGCTCGCCTTCGGCCTGGCCATCGCCGGGGTGCCGGGCGCGGTGACTCTTGGGTTTGTTGCGTTGCTGCTCGCGATCAGCCAGATAGGCGGCCCGCTGCTCGTGTTAATCTGGGGTGGAGCGGCGTGGTGGCTGTTCGCGCAAGACCAGCAGGTCTGGGGAGTGTTCATAATTGTTTGGGGCGCAATCGTCAGCACGGTCGACAATTTCATCAAGCCCTGGCTTATCGGCTTCGGCGTCGAAATGCCGATCTCGCTGACCATCCTGGGCGTCTTTGGCGGTTTTCTCGCCTTCGGCTTCTTGGGTCTGTTCATCGGGCCGACCCTGATCGCCATTATGTTTACCCTGCTGCAGGCGTGGCGAGCCGCTGTTTCTAGTCATCTGGCCGCAGAGGTAGTGACGGCGGCATAGCGATGCGAGAGCCGTAGGATAAAAGCCCCGAGACCGGCGCAGCGCATTGATACCGGAGGATACACGCGATGAGTGGCCCAATGTCGACTATCAAGCCTGAGGGGGGTGATAGCAACGACAAGCTCAAGCGGAAGGATTACGAGCGGGAACTCGCGCGGCTGCACGTCGAGTTCGTCAAGCTGCAGCAATGGGTGGTGCACAAGGGCCTGAAGGTCTGCATCATCTTCGAAGGACGTGACGGGGCGGGCAAAGGCGGTACTATCAAAGCGATGACCGAGCGGGTGAGCCCCCGCATTTTCCGGGTGGTCGCGCTTCCCGCGCCGACCGAGCGCGAGAAGTCGCAAATGTACCCGCAACGCTATATTCCGCATTTGCCCGCGGCCGGCGAGGTCGTGATCTTCGACCGCAGCTGGTACAACCGGGCCGGCGTCGAGCGCGTGATGGGATTCTGCAGCGAGGACCAAGCCAAACGCTTTTTGCAGATGGTCCCCGGGGTCGAAAAAGCCATCGTCGAGTCCGGTATAATCCTCCTGAAATACTGGTTGGAGGTCAGTCCCGAGGAACAGACCAGGCGGTTGGAAGCGCGCATCGATGACGGGCGGAAGACCTGGAAGCTGACCGACATGGATCTCAAATCCTATTCGCGCTGGTCCGATTACTCGCGGGCGCGCGACGAAATGTTCCTAGCCACCGACACCTCATGGGCGCCGTGGTATGTCGTCCCTTCCGACAATAAGCGGCGGGCGCGGCTGAACGTCCTCTCTCATGTCCTGAGCAAAATCCCGTACGAGGGCCCACCGCGCTCGAACGTCAAGTTGCCAAAGCGGCAAGAGCCCGGCGATTTTAAGGATTCCGATTACCCCTTCAGAGTCATCCCCGAGGTGTTCTGAAGGGGCGTGAAGGGCCAAGGACCGTGCATCGGTCCGAACGCCATTCCGTCGTTGTCGATAACCGGCGAACGTCGGCTGGAATTGGCAGATCGGCGCCGCTAACCTGCGCTCTCAACCTGGCATGCCACACGATGGCGGCTTCTCGGCTCAATCGAATTGGACCATGAAACTTGGGGGTGCCCTAAATGTTACGACTTTCCGTTCTTTTCCTGGCTGCTGTGATGCTGACCGGCGTCGTTTTCACGGCAGGACAACCCGCGTTTGCCGGTTCTCTGTATGCGCAATACTACCCGCCGGGTTATGGCTACGCGCCGCCGCCGAGCTCCCGTCCGCCATGCGAGGCGGTAACTCCCGGGCCCCTTCGGGGCGCGGGAAGAGGTGCGGCCGGTGGCGCACTTATCGGGGCCATTTCGGGCAATGCCGGGCGGGGCGCTGCAATTGGGGCCGGCTTCGGCGCTCTCCGCAGCGCAGTACGCCGGGGTTCGGCGCGAAGTGCGGGCGCATGTTATTGAGGCGGTAATCGCTTGCCGGAGGACCGCAACCGGCTCGTCGGGGGTCTGAGCTGCGGGATCCTAAACCTCTACGGTGAGCCAAAACCATAAAGCAACGTGATTCGAGAAGGGGACAATGATGAAAACAAGGTTCGTGGCGGTTCTGTTGGCCTGCTGGCTTGCCGCATGCGCGCAATCGCCCGCTTCACAGCAAGAAGTGGCGTCGCCCGCGCCGGCCGCGCCGCCACCGGAGGCGCCTTCATCGCCCGCGCCGCGGGTCACTTCTGAGGCGCAGATCGCGCCGGGACGGTGGAATGTCGACCGGGTGCGCTGCTCCGACCTGCTCGGTGCCGATGATGACGATCGCGCGGCAGCGGTCATGTTTTATTATGGCTATCTGGCGGCAAAAGCCGGGATCCGTGTGATCGACGTGAGCCAGATCGACGGCAATGTCAAAAAGGTGATGGACCAATGCGCCGCCGCGCCGAATATCACGGTCCCGCAGGCGTTTCGCCAGGCGCTCGGCCGACGTTGATAATCCCGCTGATCGCGATGCGCGTCTCGTCGATCGAGCAGACCTTCTCGACGGCAAGGCAGGTGTCGACCACGTTCAGGATGCGCCCGCGATACTCGGTGTAAGCCGATGATTGGCCTGCACCGGGATCGCGGCCGGACGCAACCGCGGCGCATCGGTGCAGTACGAGGCCTGCAAGAGCGAGTTCGCCGCTGACTCGGCGCTGGGATCGTCACACAATCAAGCGCGCAAACTTCGACCGGCGTGTCCTTGAAGCAGGCCCGTTCGGCGAGATCGCCCGGATCCGCGGAGACGAGAGCCGAGGTTGTCTGACCGGTGCGGCTCGTCGACAGTCATCCCCCTTCTCGCTCGCAAGTACGGCAGGCAACGGGTAAATTGTTCGTCAGAACAATTGCCCGGGCACCTCTCGCAGGGTGAACGGCTCTTCGGCCCCGTCGTTGCCAGAACTCGGATGGTCACCAGCAATCCTGTGGTGTGTATCAGCGTGGACCCGCTCGACGAGCGCCGTCGCCGTCACCGTGCGCTGCTGCGGATCGGCATACCGCTTGGAGGCGTGGCGCTGATGATCGCGACCATCCTCTTTATCGCGTTCTACGCCGATCGGGCGAACCGCGACGGCGCAATGGCGCTCTCGAATGATCTGCTGGTGACGCTCGAGCAGCGGATCGGGAACGAGGTGTCGGCTTATCTTGAACCCGCGGCCCGCGCGGTCCGCATCCTACGCGACACGCTGCATGACGGCGCGCTCGGCGATCGGCTGCCCCTGGTCGAAACCTTCGCCAGCAGCCTGCTGCGAGAGATCCCGCAGATCGCCAATCTGAACTTCGCCGACGAGGATGGCAATTTTGTCTTGGTGCGCGGCGGCCACGACGGCGCCATCGACGTCAAGCTCGTCGAAAACGCGCCCGGACCTCGCCGCGTCACCTGGATTCACCGCAACGCCGCCGGCGACGAGACCGGACACGAGGAGGATCGGACGGACACCTACGATCCGCGCACGCGGCCTTGGTACGGGGGCGCGCTCGCAAACAACGATCTGTTCTGGACCGGCATCTATATCTTTTACAGCCAGCGCGTTCCCGGGATCACACCATCGGCAAAGTATCGCGACCCAAATGGGCGCCTTTACCTGTTGGGCGTCGACATCACTCTCGATGCGCTCTCGCATTTTCTTGCCTCGCTGGAGATCGGACGAACCGGTCGCGCAGTTATCATCGACGATACCGGCCAGCTGATTGCCGCACCGCGGGCCAGCGCCATGCTGCGTGAGATCAATGGAGAACTTGCAGCTCCGCGCGTCGACGAACTCGGGGACGACGTTCTGACCCACGCCTATGACCGGTTTCGCATCGAAGGGGCGGGACACCGTGTAATCGAGGTTGGCGGCCGCCGGTACATTTCGGCCGTCACGCCGATCAAGGGCGCCGGGCACAATTGGTCGACAATGATCGTGGTGCCGGAGGATGACTTTGTCGGCTTCGTTGCGAGAAATAATCGTAAGGCGCTCGTGATGTCGCTGGTGATCGTGGCGGTGGCGACGTTGCTGGCATCGCTGCTGATGCGGCAGGGGCTGCGCGCCGACCGGAATGCGCGACTGTTGCTCGAACGCCAATCCGCGATCACGCGGCAAAGCGGAGCCTTTGCGAGCTTGGCATCGGATGCGAGCCTGTTCGATCCGGCACAAAGCCTGCGGTCGCGGACCCTGACGGAGACTCTCGCGAATGTCACCGACGCCCGACGGGCGAGTATCTGGGCGCTCCAGAACGGCGGGCGGATTCTGCGCTGCGAAGACGGCTTCGATCGCGAGACTGGCGGGCACGTCGATGAACTCGAGCTGCACCGTGACGAATTGCCGGAGCTTTTCAGCCATCTATTGGCGGGCGAGGAAATCGAGATCGCCGATGCTGCCCGGGATCGCCATACGATGGAGCTCCATCGAGTTCTTGAGCGCGTTCGGCACCAGGGCCTTGCTCGCCACGCCGGTACGCCGCAACGACCGGGTCGTCGGCTCCGTTTGGCTCGAGGACGCGCCCAGCACTGCGGGCAGCCGCGACTTTGTCCGCGCGGTCGCCAATATGGTGGCGCTCCGTTTGGTGGATGCATCGATCGCACCCGTCGCACGCGAGCCCGGCGCTACCGGCAAACCGATCGCCGCCCCCGAGACTGTCGCGCGTAACTTCGCGGCTGATCTGCGCCCAGCCGAGATCGACCCGTCGGCGCTTCAAGCCGAGATCTATCGCGGCATGGCGGTTATGGTGCTGCGGTTCACCGATGCAACGGCGATGGCAGTGCGGCTTTCTGCGTACCGCGTTGCATCTCCGACGAGATCGGCTGCGCGCTGCAGCAGATCGCAACCGATAACGGCATCCCCTATCTCAAGCTCGTCGGCCACGAAATCGTGGCGGCGGCAGGGTTCGAGCCGGCAAATTCGGGCGCCGCAATCGTAATCGCCGACATGGCGCTCGCGGTAAGGGACCGCTGCATCGCGCTCTTCGAGGAGAGCGAGCGCTCGAACGGGTTTCAGATCGGGATCGACTGTAGCCTCGCTATTGGCGGTGCGGTCGGTAATGAGCCGCGGGTCTTCAATCTATGGGGCGATGCCGTGCATGTCGCGGCCAGCATGGCAGCTTCCGCTCTGCCAGGCACGGTGCAAGCGACCGAGGCGGTCTATCAGCGATTGCGTGAGGATTTTCTGTTCCGGCCGCGCGGCAGCTTCTATCTGCCGCATGTCGGCGACGCGCGTACTTTCGTGCTGGCGGGTCGGCTGTGACCGATCGGCTCGCGATTGCACCTCGGCCCGGCCCGGGCCGCTCCCCCTTGGAATGGATTCGCCGGGCGCTTGCACGGGTCGGCCGTCCAGTGCGTCTGAAGTTCGAGTTCGTCTTGATGCTGGCGGCCCTCGGCTTTGGTGTCGCGCGTGAGGCAGTGCGTCCCGCAACATGGCGGCGCACCGTGCGCAGCGAGTTTCAGCGGGCGCTGCGGCAAGCGGTTGGTGGTGGGCTCTCTACCACAGTAGCCACCGCAGCGCTGATCGGGCTCGTCATGGTCTCCCAAGCGCTCTATTGGCTGGGGCAGGCCGGTCAGGAAGAGCTGATAGGCCCCGTGGTGGTGACGGTGCTGGTCCGCGAGGTCGCGCCACTCCTGGTAGGGTTCATCCTGCTCGGGCGGAGCGGTGTCGTCGTCGTCTCAGAGATTGGTGAGTTGCAGAGAGGCGGTCAGGTCAGCACTCTGGCGGCACAGGGCCTCGATCCGTTCCTGCTGCTGGTGCTGCCGCGCGCCTGCGCTCTTGCCATTGCCTGCTTTACATTGGGCGTCATGTTCGTCCTCGCAGCGCTGCTCAGCGGCTTTGTCGCCGGCAGCCTCTTGGAGGCTGTGCGCATCTCGATCTGGTCGTTTCTCGACCATGTGCTGCTCGCCATGCACGCGCGCGATTTTGTCGTGTTCCCGGCAAAGATGATCGTTATCGGCTTTCTGGTAGCACTGACCGCCAGCCTGACTGGACTCACGGCCACGGCGCAGGACGAGGCGGCGCGTCTGCTGCCGCGCGCCTTCGTGCGCGGTGTAGTAGCGGTCCTGCTGGCCGACCTCGCGCTGAGCCTGGCGGTTTGAGCGATGGATCCGAGCGCCCCCGTCCTCGATCTCGCCGCGGCTCGGCCGCAGGCTTGGGCCGACGAGGCGCCGGTGCCCGAGATCGATCTCCGAATGATGGCCGGTGAGCTCGCTCTGGTGGATGCGCGCCACTCCGCGCGGCCCGCGTGGTTCGCAAATCTATGCTGCGGCCTCGTTCCGCTCGCTGCGGGCACGGCGCGCTTCCTCGGCCGCGACTGGTCTGCGGTACCGCCGGACTATGCCGATGCCCTGCGAGGCCGGATAGGCCGCGTCTTCTTCTCGGGAAGCTGGATCGGCTTCATAGATGTCTCGACCAACATCCTGCTGCCGCAACTCCACCACACCCGGGATGATCCAAACGAGCTTCGCGATCGCGCCACCGCCCTTTGCTGCGCTTTTGGTTTGCCGGGCTTGCCGCTGGTGCGACCCGGTGAGCTCGCCGCGAGCGATCTCGCCCGCGCGGCTTGCGTGCGCGCCTTCCTCGGGGATCCCGCATTGGTGCTGCTCGAAAGCCCCGTGCAAGGGCGCTTCACCAACCTGATGCCGCCGCTGCTCAATGCATTGGCAGCCGCACGGGACCGAGGCGCAGCAGCGGTCTGGTTCACGCGCAGTGATCTGGTCTGGCGGGACCCATCGATCCCCGCCACGATGCGTCTGCGGCTCGGCGAGCGCGGTCTCGCGCCCACGATGCGTGCGCCATGATCCGGCTGCGCCACGCAGATGAGTGGGTCGGCCTCCTGGTGGTGGCCGTGGTGGCGGCGTTTCTTGGCGGCATCCTGCAGGCAGGTGTGCTGCGCGACTGGTTCCGACCGGTGTCGCACCTGCGCATCGTGCTGCCGGAGGCCGGTGTCGCCGGCCTTTCGGTTGGCGCCGATGTGGAAGTCCTCGGAACGCATGCCGGCGTGATCCGGCGGGTCGTCATCAGCCCAAATCAGCAGATGTACGCGGAAGCGGAGATCGATGACCAGGCGCGCGCCTTCATCCGCCGGGACAGCCAGGGGACAATCCGCCGCCGGTACGGCATCGCGGGTGCGGCTTATGTCGATGTCAGCCGCGGGAAGGACGCGGAGCTCGATTGGAACTACGCGGTGATCCAGGCGGTGACCGAGCGGGATCCGACCGAGAGCATCGGTGCGCTGATCGATCAGGCCCGCCAGAAGATTTTCCCGATTCTCGATGATGCCGGTCGTTCCACCAAAGCGCTGGCGGATGTCATGGAGCATATGCAAAAGGGTGAGGGCGATGTCGGTCGTCTGATGACCGATGAAACGATGGTGCGCGACATCGAGGCGATCGTCGCCAAGGCCAGCGGAATAGTATCGGATCTTGGGCGGCTCGTGTCGGAGCTTCAACTGGCGGCGAGCAACGTCAAGAATCTCAGCCAAGGCATAAACGCGCGTGACGGCGGTGTGCCGGGATTGCTACACCGAGCGGACGCCACGCTCGCGACGCTCCAGCAATCGATGCGCGACTTGGCGCTCGCAACCCAGCGGGCGCCCCAGATTATCCACAGCGTCGAATTGGGAGCGCGGGACCTCCCGGGCCTTCTCACGCAAACGCAGCAAACCGCCCATCAGCTCGAGGAGCTTGCGATCCAACTGCGCGGGCTTTGGCTCTTGGGCGCGGGCGAAAAGCCGCCGCCGCAATCAACGCGGCTGCCCACACATGAAGTCAGGCCGTGAGATGGGCGCTGCTCCTGCCGCTGCTGCTTGCCGATTGCGGCGGATCGGCGCCCGACACCGGCGCACCGCCGAATGACGAGATGCTGCAACGGCAGATGCATGCCGGCCAGCTCGCATTCGAGCTGGAGCGGAACGAGGAGGCTGCGGCGCAATATCGGACAGCGTTGAGCCGGGCCCAGGCGCGTGACGACCCGGATGCCATTGGCGACACGGGTTATAACCTTGCAGTAGCAGAATTGCGCGCCAATGGTCCGGACAAAGCGCTGGCGGATGCGCGGGCGACGCGGATTGAACTCGAACGTCGCGGCTCAGAGCCATTCCCCGCCCTGCTGCTGGCCGAGGCCGCCGCTCTCTACCGGACCGGCGCGGCGGCCGAAGCCAATCGGGTAGCGCGGCGTATTCAACGGAGCGAGGATGCCGACGCGGTTGCGCGGGCCACGTTTCTGCGCGGCCTGATCGCGGACGATAGAGGCGACGAGGCCGGGCTTGCCACAGCCGCAGATGCCCTCACTACAGCAAGGACGCCGCCCTTCGAGGCGGATTCGGCGGAGCTCTCCGCGCGGCTGGCATTGCGACGCGGCGATCCGGCGCGAGCCCGCGAGCAGGCCGCGCACGCCGCGGGTCTGCGCCAGGCAACCCTCGACTATCGCGGGCTGGCGCGTGCCCTGGCCATCGAAGGAGCAGCGGCTGAGCGCGCCGGAGACAAAATCGTCTCCGCCGATCTCTTTCTTCGTGCCGGGCGCGGCGCCGCCGCGCAGGACGACAAGAAGAGCGCCGGTGCGTGGCTCCGCCGCGCGGCGTCCCTTGCGCCTAGCCAGCCGGTCGGTCGTGATGCCGCCGACTTGTTGCGTGGCGTCAATAAGGACGACCACTGATCGCGCCTTGCTCGGGGGGTGATTTCGCCCGACGTCGGCTTATGGCACAAAGCCGCGCTGCGACTCGTCGACCGGAAGTTCCGCAGTTGAGTGTGGAGCTGCGTGCCGCACATCAACCACCCATTCTTCGCTTTGGACCACTGGCTATCATTATATCGGCGGGGCCGTAAGGGTGCCGGGTGCGGACACCTGGAACTTGATTCTGCGCTTTCATCATGCGTAGGGTTGATTACGGGGGGCTGATACTCGGATTATCCTAAATCCGGCAGTTGGGTGATTGCCAAGATGGGCCGAATCGGCGCATTTGCTGGGCATGAACACAACTCGTTCGACGCTTTTGCCTCACCCGGAAGGTGAACAACCATCCGTAGAGGAGTTTTCCGCGACGGCGGAGACCTTTGCCGGTCGTGTGCATGTCGAGTGGGACAGCGACGGGCTGGTGAGGCCGCTGGGCCAGTTGCCGTTCTTCGTTGAGTATCTGAAGCAGGCTGGACTGTTCGCCGGCTGGGTGGTGGATTGTCCGCTGAGCTTCAGCAGCCCGAACGCCCCCTCCAAGCACGATCTGCTGGGAACCGTGTTGTTGTCGATTTTGTCGGGCCATTATCGCTACGCCCATATCACGGCGCGGCGCTGCGACGCGGTGAACCCGCGGCTGCTGGGCATCAAGAAGGTGGTGAGCGAGGACGCAGTGCGTCGCGGTCTGGCGAAGATCGACGAAGCGGCGGGTCTGGCGTGGCTGCAGGCGCATCTCGACTATTGCGCCTCGCCGCTGCTGAGCGAGCCGTGGGTCCTGGACATCGACAGCACGATCAAGCCGCTGTATGGCCAGCAGGAAGGAGCGATGGTGGGCTACCACCCGCAGAAGCCGGGGCGACCCTGGCACTGCTACCACACCTACCTGATGGCGAACCTGCGGCTGGTGCTGGGGGTCGATAGCCTGCCCCTGCGAAAGCAGGGGTGCAGCCGGGCGACGAACACACGCCCAAGCATGGTCAGGCCGGACTGTGGTCGCTGCTGCATCGCCTGGGGCGCAGCCGCTGGCCGGCTGTGCTGCGCGGCGACGTCGCCGGGGGCGTCGAACCGGTGATGTCGCGTGCCGAGCAGGAGGGGCTGGCCTATCTGTTTCGCCGGCGCATGACGGCAAACGTCAAGCGGGCGCTGGTGAAGATGATGGCCGAGCGCGACTGGACGACAGCCGGACATGGCTGGCCGGGCAAGGAAACCACATTGCGACTGGTCGGCTGGAGCCGGCAACGCCGTGTCGTCCTGCGGAGCCTGTCCTCGGGCCGGCCAAAGGCCGGACCCGTGGGTCGCAAGCTCGATCGACCGCTGGTGCTTGTCGACCGCACCCAGCCGGAGCAGCCGCTGCTCGGCTTTGCCGAGGTCGGGCCCGATCGGGAGGTGGGGGAATACGCTGGGTTGGTGACCTCGCTGGATGACGCGATCCTCACGCTGGGCCAACTGTACCGCGATCGGGGCGATTGTGAGAACACCTTCGATGAGCTGAAGAACCAGGGGGGCTGGGGCGGCTTTACGACGCAGGACCTGAAGCGCTGCCGACTGCTCGCCGGCAGCGTTGCGCTGATCTTCAATTGGTGGAGCTTGTTCGTCCGTCTGGCCGATCCCGACCATCGACCCGAGGCAATCACCAGCCGTCCCTTGCTGATGCAGGCGATCGCCCGGCAGACCCAGCATGCCGGGCAAGTGACGCTGACCATCACCAGCACGCACGGCGAACCCCACAAAGCCCGGCGAGCCTACCTGCGGATCGCCGGCTTCCTGGCGCAATTGCGGCAAACTGCGGAGCAGTTGGACCCGGTGCAGCGCCGGTATCGCATCCTCAGCCAAGCCCTCAAGCGTTATCTGAAGGGCCGTCAACTCGACCCGCCGCGGCGCCTTGCTCAGGCCTGAACTCTCTCTATGGTTGTGAGGAGCCACAAAATCCAGCCGATGATCCAAGGCTAACTGCCGGATTTAGGTTCAACGCTATACCGAAATGGGCTCGGTTCGGTTGTTGAAGGACGAACTCGAAGCCCGGGGGATCAGGAGCAAATCCCGCACGAGCGCCTCGGGTCGGCTGTGGGGCGGCAAATCGTTCTCGCGCGGCGCTCTCTACCTGATGCTACAAAACCGGGTCTATCGGGGCGAGATTGTTCACAAGGGCCAATCCCATCCTGGTGAACACACGCCGATCATCGAGCAGCCGCTGTGGGATGCGGTGCAGGCGCAGCTTGCCAGTAACGCAGCCGAGCGGAACTCGGGCACACGAAATCGCGAGCCGAGCCTACTCGCAGGAATGCTGGTTGATGGCGAGGGCAACCGGATGACGCCGAGCCACGCGGTGAAGAAAGGCTCGCGGTACCGCTACTATGTCTCTCGCCCGCTGATCACCAAAGATCAGACCGAGGGGCCCGCGGGGCTGCGCATCCCCGCCGGGGAGATCGAGCAGCTCGTCACCAGCCGCGTGCGCCAATGGCTTCTCGATCCTGGCAGCATCTACAAGGCGACTTTGACGCGATTGCCTGATCCTTCAACTCAGCAGCGGGTTGTCGCGCGAGCCGCAGATATCGGGAAGACTTGGCCCGAGTTGCCCGGAACACGCCAGCATGCCTTCCTTGCCGCCCTGATCGAACGCATCGACGTCGGGGCCCATCAGATCGACATTCGCCTCCGTGCGGCATCGCCTCGGCGCACTTCCCGATATCGCTGCGACATCGTTGCCGAGCGCAGCCGATGACGAAACCCAGGTTCTCTCTATCCCGGTACGGCTGCGCCGCTCCGGGCGGGAGATCCGAATGCTGATCGACGGGACAGATCCGTTTGTCGCGGCAAAACCCGATGCGCGACTGGTCAAGCTGCTGATCAGGGCACATCGCTTCAGTGCGACGCTGATCGGCAGGGCCGACCTGCGCTTTGCAGCACTGGCCCAGCAGGAAGGCGTGAGCCGGTCCTATTTCACGCGGCTCGTTCGCCTCAGTTATCTCGCCCCGGACATCACCCAAGCGATCCTCGACGGGCATCAGCCGCGCGATCTGACGCCGGAAAAGCTGCTCAAGCACTCACGTCTGCCGCTCGCCTGGCACGATCAGCGGAGCGCGCTCGGTTTCACCTGAGCCTGATCCAAACTCGCTGCGGTACTGGAATATGGCCCGACGGAGATAGTACCCTCGGTTGGCTCGACACTGCCGCACCCGGCGCGTCTCTGTCGACCCCGCGCCTCGCTGTGGCCCGCACACCCGCGGAAAACCCGGCCTTCTCGACGCAAGCAGCCGAATTCGCGCGAGAGACAGACTGTCTGCTGGAGCAAAGCGGATTCGAACCGCTGGTCCCAAGATTCGGCGGGGTCCCACTTCGGTGCTTATTCACATGCAAGACATAGGGCCACCCCGCGGCCGAGCCAATGTCTTCTATTGAGGACAAATGTTTTGGATTGACGCGATCGGACACAGTCTGTAGCATATTGTCTGTAATTATGGTGAACGCTCGAAATCGGGCGGCGCGCGAGGAGCGGGAGAGCCGTGCCCAGACAAATTGCTGCACTCCGTGAGAGCCGGTCGCGACCGACCGCACACACCACGACGTCGCAGGTCGCGCAGATCGGCCCTCTGGGAAAGCCGGTCGGTGCAGTCGTTAGCGCGGCAAACGTGCTCCGGGTGCTTCACGCCTCGAACCGTCCGTTGAACGCGAGCGAAGTCGCACGCGCGGCGGGTCTGCATCGCGGAACCGCGTACAACATTCTACGGACCCTGCAGGCCGAAGGTTTTGTCGGCTATGACGACGCCACTCGCACCTACGCGGTGAGTTTGCAAATCCTCGAGCTGGCCTATGGGGTGTTGCGACGCAGCGGATTGATCGACATCGCGCGGCCGTTGATGCATGCGGTGTCCGATGCCCAAAGCGTCTCGGTCTACCTATCCAAGGTGCTGGGGCCATCCTCGATACTCCTTTTGGATTGGGTTGGCGTGGCGCGCCGTCCCGATCCGCACGTCGCCGTCGGGCGGCAGTATCCGAGCCCGGCTGGCGCATCAGGTGTCGTCATCGCCGCTTTCGGGAACAGCAGCCAAGAGGAGCTCGAGGCGCTGTTTTCCCAGGTCGACTGGTACGACAAGCCCTCATTTCCGGAATTCCTGACGCGAGTGAAAGAGGCGAAGCAGTCCGGTTTCGCAGTGGATCGCGGCACAATGTTTCGCGGCGACACGCTAGTCTCGGTGCCGGTGCTGTCGCCATCTTGGGAGCTGCTTCTGATCCTCATCGCGGCGGGCCATTCACACGATCTCGACGACGAGGCGGTCGGAGCGTTGACCCGCGCGATGCAGTCGGCCGCGGCCCGACTCTCGGACAGTTTGCCATTGCTGCGGCTTGGATGATTGCAGGGATCTGGCCGGCTCGTCGCCGGATAAGGAGGTTAACATGGTTGCACTGCAAGCGCTCGCGCACAAAGCTCGAACCGAGACGGGCCCCGATTTCGACGCCGTCGTCGTCGGCGCGGGCGTTTCCGGGCTCTATCAGCTCTACAAGCTGCGCCAGCTCGGTCTCCGCGTGCGGGTATTCGAGGCCGGTACCGGCGTCGGCGGTACCTGGTACTGGAACCGCTATCCCGGCGCCCGCTTCGACTCCGAAAGTTGGACTTACGGCTATTCCTTCTCGCAGGAACTGCTGAAGGAGTGGCATTGGCGAGAGCATTTTGCCCCCCAACCCGAAACTGAACGTTACCTCAATCACGTCGCCGACAAGTTCGACCTGCGCCGCGAAATCCAGTTCAACAGTCGCGTCGCCTCTGCCCACTACCAGGAAGAGACACGGAGCTGGCACATCGCGCTGGAGGATGCAAGGCGCTATTCGACGCGTTTTCTGCTGAGCGCCATCGGGATCCTTTCGGCACCGACGATGCCGAACATCCCCGGCGTCGGCACCTTCAAGGGGCAAGCCTGCCACACGCACGCCTGGCCCGAGCAGGGCGTCGACTTCGCGGGCAAGCGCGTCGGGATCATTGGCACCGGCGCGACCGCCGTGCAGACCATCCAGGAAATCGCCAAGACTGTCGGCCACCTGACTGTGTTTCAGCGCACCCCCAATTGGTGCGCGCCGCTGCACAATGGCAAGATTTCCGACGCGGAGATGAGCGACATCCAGGCGCGCTACGAAGAGATCTTCGCGCTCTGCCGCAGCTCGCCGGGCTGTTACATCCACGCGCCCGACCCGCGCGCGACCCTGGAAGTGTCCCCCGAGGAACGGGAAGCTTTCTGGGAAAAGCTCTACGCTGAGCCGGGTTTCGGCATCTGGATGGGCAATTTTGTCTTACTTTGCTTACATGGACATGTTCGCGGAAATTGATGATCTCGCGAAGCGATCTGGTTGCGTAATGACCTGTCTGATGGATGATATGACCTTTACCGGGTCGGGTGCATCTGGAAGCCTCATATACGAGGTCAGGCGCATTCTAGGCCGGTATCGCCTCTGCGCTCACAAGACGAAAGTCTTCAAGGCGCGTCAGGTCAAAATAATCACCGGAATCGCCATAAAAATGGGCGGGCGCCGAGTCCCAAACAAACGTCAGAAAGCGATTGCCCAGGATCTTCGGGATCTACGTGCTGCACAATCCAACGAAGTGCAACTCGCGATCTTGAGGCGTGCCACCGGTCGGGCATACGAAGCTGCTCAAGTCGACCCGTCTTGGCTCCCAAAAGCAAAGTCAATAGCCGCTAAACGGAAAACTGCAGAGGCGAGTTTAAGCAACCAGACCGGCAATGATGTCGGCAGGACCTAATGTCGCCGCGTGTCTATACTATTGCCGCGCACCGGCCGTTTCTGGCGACGTTGGCGGGCGGGCTGCTCGGGATGGCGGGGGCCGACCCGCTTCAGCTGCCGCGGATTACCGTTCTGCTGCCTACCCGCCGCGCGGTGCGCTCGCTGCGCGACGCATTCCTGCGCGTGGCGCCGGACGGAAAAGCGGCGGGGACCCCGTTGCTGCTGCCGCGGATGCGGCCGATAGGCGATCTCGATTCCGACGAGCTGTCGTTGCCCGACGGCGGCGCGGAGGACCTGGCGGTGCCGCCGGCCGATCCCCGAGTTGCGGCGGCGCTTGCTGCTGACCCGGCTCGTCCTGCACTGGGGCGAACGGCGCGGCGAGGAGCCGCTCTTGCCCGGACAAGCCGCCACACTCGCGGCGAGCCTCGCCCGGCTTCTCGACAGGGTCGCGACCGAGGGGGCGAGCTTTGCGAAGATCGCCGATTTGGTCCCGGAGGGCTTGGCGGAGCATTGGCGCGTCGTCCACCATTTTCTTGAAATCCTGCCGCAGCATTGGCCCCGGATTCTAGCCGAGGAGGAAGCTCTCGACGGGCCGTCGCGGCGCAATCGCCTGCTGCGAACAGCAAACCGCGGCTTGGCGCCGCTCTCCGCCTCGCCATCCGGTGATCGCCGCGGGGCTGATCGGCGGCATCCCGGCGATGACCGAGCTGCTTTCGCTGGTTGCCGGGCTCGATCAGGGTGCGGTGATCCTCCCCGGCCTCGACCGTGACCGCGACGCTGCCGAATGGTCGGAAATCGAAGAGGACGAGGCTCATCCACAGCATCTTATGGCGGGGTTGCTGAGGGCGCTGGACCTGACCCGGGCGGAGGTTCGCGATTGGCCTCCGAGCGGGCGGCACTCCATCCCCGCTCTCGGCTTCGAGGCTCTCTCCGATCTTCCTTTGTTTGTGTCGCTCTCCCGCAGTGCCGGGGAGGGTGCCGAACGCAGCGAGGCCAGTGAGGGTGTTTGTGCGCGCCGGGTACGGCTGATCGCCGAGGCGTTGCGGCCGGCCGTCACCACCGATGCCTGGCGGCGCTTGCCCGCGCAGCCCGCGGATACCCTCGATGGGCTGACCCGGTATGATTGCGCCAGCGCGCAACAGGAGGCGGTCACGATCGCACTCTTGCTTCGCCGCAAGCTGGAGACGCCGGGCGCGACCGCCGCTCTCGTCACCCCCGATCGCGCGCTCGCCCGCAGGGTCGCTGCGGAGCTGCGCCGCTGGGGCATCGACATCGACGATTCGGCCGGTCTGCCGCTGAACCGGACACCGCCGGGCGTCTTTCTGCGTCTCGTCCTCGATCTGGCTGCCAGCGCAGCTCGCCCCGGTGCCCTTGCTTGCCGCGCTGAAGCATCCGCTCGCCTCCGGCGGGCTCGCTCCGGCTGCCTTCCGCGATCTCGCCCGTCAGCTCGAACAAGCGATCCGAGGGCCGCGTCCCGCTCCGGGCTTCGCTGGCCTCAGGGCCGCGCTCGCCGGCGAGAAAGCCGGTCTGTCGAGGTTTGTCGACCGGCTCGAGGCCTGCCTCGGCCCGCTGCCGGAACTGCTGGTCGCGAGATGCCGTACCGCTGTCGCGTCTTGCGGCGGCGCATGTCGAGGCTGCCGAGCGGCTTGCCGCGACCGCAACCGAAACCGGCGGCGAGCGGCTTTGGCGTGAGGCGGCGGGCGAAGCGGCGGCACGCTTCTGCCATGAGCTGATCGATGCCGCGCGCGACTTTCCGCCTCTGCCCGGCCGGCATTATCCGGCTTTGTTCGAGGCGCTCGCCGCCGATGCGGTCGTCCGCCCGGTCTTCGGCCGGCATCCCCGGCTGGCGATATGGGGTCTCCTCGAAGCGCGGCTGCAGCAGGCCGATCTCGTCGTTCTCGGCGGTCTGAACGAGGGCACCTGGCCGCCTTCGGCCGAGCACGACCCATGGATGTCGCGCCAGATGCGGCGGGAGTTCGGCATTGCCCTGCCCGAGCGCGCCATCGGCATAGCCGCGCATGATTTTGCCCAGGCGCTGGGGGCGCCCGAGGTGGCGCTGACCCGCGCGGCGCGGAGCGAGGGTGTTCCGACAGTGCCGTCGCGCTGGCTTCTTCGCCTCGACTCGGTATTGCAAGCTGTCGGCCTCGATGGCGCGCTCGAAGCTGACAACACGGTGCGGCACGCAGCGGAGCTGATCGATCGGGCGGACGAGTACCGGCCGCTGCCCCCGCCTGAGCCGCGCCCGCCTGCTCGCGGCGCGGCCGCGGAAGCTTTCGGTGACGCAGATCGAGACCTGGCTGCGCGATCCTTACGCGATCTATGCCCGCCATATCCTTGGGCTGAGGCCGCTGGACGAACTCGACGCCGATCCCGGGCGCGCCGAGCTCGGCACGGTCATCCATCAGGCGCTCGACGCCTTCTTTCGCCGCTTCCCGCGGGGGCTGCCCGATCATGCCGAGGAGGAGTTGCTGAGCATCGGCCGCGAGCAATTCGGACCCATCCTGTCGCGCCCCGGTGCGTGGGCGTTCTGGTGGCCTCGCTTCGCGAGGATCGCGCGCTGGCTGGTCGATCAGGAGCGCGTCCGGCGCTTCGGTATCGTGGAGAGCCTCAGCGAATGCGAGGGCGGCTGGACAATGCAGTCACACGGCGGGCCGTTCACGATCACCGCCAAGGCGGACCGCATCGACCGCCTCGCCGAAGGCGGCTTTCTGCTGGTCGACTACAAGACCGGCGCCGTGCCCTCGCCAAAGCAAGTGCAGGCGGGGTTTGCGCGTGCAACTGCCTCTTGAAGGCGCGATCCTGCGCGGCGGCGGTTTCAAAGGCGTCAGTGGTTCGCCGGCGGCGCTCGAATACTGGCGGCTGAGCGGCGGCGAACCCGCCGGCAAACGCTGCCCGATCGATGCGGGCGACCCCGGCGCGCTGATCGATCGCGTGGTCGCCCGCGTCGCCGCGCTGATCGACCGGTTCGACGATCCGGCGACACCCTATCTCGCGGTTCCAACGCCGCGCTGGGCGCCGCGCTTTTCCGATTACCGGCATCTCGAGCGGCTCGCCGAGAGCGAGGCCGAGGAGTGAGGTCCTTCGACGATCCCGACACCGCGCAGCGCAGAGCGGCCGGCCCACGGGCGTTCGGTCTGGGTCTCCGCCTCTGCCGGAACCGGCAAGACGCGGGTCCTCATCGACCGTTTGCTGTGGCTGATGCTCGACGGGACCGATCCCGCACGCATCCTGTGCCTGACCTTCACACGCGCGGCTGCCGCCGAGATGGCGAACCGGCTGAACGAGGAATTGGCCAATTGGGCGACGTTGCGGTCGGGGGCACTCGCCGAGACTCTGCAAAAGCTGACCGGCCATATGCCCAGCGACGCAGACGATCGCCCGGGCGCGGCAGCTTTTCGCGCGCGTTCTCGAAACCCCGGGCGGCATCAAGATCGCGACGATCCACGCCTTCTGCCAAACGCTGCTGCGCCGCTTCCCGCTGGAAGCGGGAGTGACGACGGAATTTGCGGTCATCGACGAGCGCAGTGCCGCGCGAGACGCTGATCGAGGCCGGCGAGCGTGTGATCATTGCCGCGCGCGAGCGGCGCGCGACCCCGAGCTCGCCGACGCGCTCGCCGTGGTGGCTCGCCATGCGGCGGAAGAGCGCTTCGGCGCGCTGATGGCGGCGCTCGCAGCCGAGCGCGGCAAGCTGCGCCACGTGCTCGCAGAGGGCCACGCAGAGCTGCGGGACAAGCTCTGCCGCGCCCTGGATTTGCCTGCCGGAACGACCGAGGAGGCAGTCGTCGCCGCCTTCTGCGCGGTTGGCGCCGGAGACGAAGCTGGGCTGCGCTCCGCGGCGGCAGCGCTCTCGGCCGGATCCTGCTCCGATCGGGAGCGCGGCGCCATCCTCGCCGCATGGTGCGAGATACCGGGGCAGCGCCGTCAGATGCTGCCGGCGTATCTCCCCGCATTTCTGACCGCCGAGGGCGAGATCCGCAAAATCCTGATCACTCGGGACGCGGCCCGCAGCGCCGGTTGCGATGCCGGGGCGGTGCTCTGCGCCGAGGCCGAACGGGTCAAAAAATTCTGCGAGATGCAGTCGGCGACAGCGCTGGTGGAGGCGAGCGGCGCGTTGATCCGGCTCGGCGGCGCGTTGATGGACGCCTATGCCGAGCTGAAGCGCGCCCAAGGCGTCCTCGATTATGACGACTTGATCTCCGCGGCGCTTGATCTGCTGCGCCGCCCCGGCATCGCGCCGTGGGTGCTGTTCAAGCTCGATGGCGGCCTCGACCACATTCTTATCGACGAGGCGCAAGACACCAACCCCGAGCAATGGCAAATCGTCGCTGCGCTCGCCGAGGAGTTTTTTGCCGGCGAGGGGGTCGGCGACCGCCTGCGCACGATCTTTGCCGTCGGCGACGCCAAACAGTCGATCTACAGCTTTCAGCGCGCCGATCCGCGAGCCTTTCTGGCCATGCGCGAGCATTTCGAAAGACGCGTCAGGGATGCCCGGCAGGGATGGCGCGTCGTGCCGCTGGAGGTCTCGTTCCGCTCGACCGAGCCGGTGCTGCGGGCGATCGACGCGGTCTTTCGTCACCGAGGCGGCGCGCGACGGCGTCGCTCTCGACGGCAGCGAGATCCGTCATATCGCTTCCCGCGCCGGACACGCGGGAGTGGTCGAGCTGTGGCCGCCGGTGGTCGGGCAGCCCGAGGAGCCGCCCGACTCGATGGCGCTGCCGGTAATCCGCCAGCGAACAATGCAGCCTCGCACCCGGCTCGCAAACGCGATCGCTGCGATTATCGCGGCTTGGCTGCGCGATGGCGAAATGCTCGAGGCAGCCGGCCGGCCGATCCGGCCGGGCGACGTCATGGTGCTGGTGCGGCGGCGCAACGAGTTCGTCGATGAGCTGCTGCGGGCGCTCAAACAGCGCAACATTCCGGTGGCCGGGGCCGACCGCCTCATCCTGACCGAGCAGCTGGCGGTGCAGGATCTAGTGGCGCTGGGCCGATTCCTGCTGCTGCCGGAGGACGACCTGACGCTGGCGACGGTGCTGAAAGGCCCGCTCTTCGGCATCGACGAGGAGACGCTGTTCGATCTCGCCTATGCCCGCGGCGGCGAAAAACTTTGGCAGCAGCTGCGCGGCCAAGCCGGCAACTCTCCGCAGCTTCGGCGTGCGGTTGAGAGCTCTAACCGCCCTCTTGGCCCGCGCCGATTTCGTGCCGCCTTACGAGCTCTATGCCGAGATCCTCGGGGCCCAAGGGGGGCGGCGCATGCTGCTCGAGCGCCTCGGGATCGAGGCCGAGGACCCGGTCGAGGAGTTTCTCGCACTCGCGCTCTCTTATGAGCGGGAACACGTGCCGTCCTTGCAGGGTTTTCTTCGCTGGCTCGTCGCCGGCGACACCGAAGTCAAGCGCGATTTCGGCGCGAGCCAGCGTGACGAGGTGCGCATATTGACGGTCCATGGCGCGAAGGGGCTCGAGGCCCCGGTGGTTTTTCTGCCCGATACGATGCAGCTGCCGAAACCTCCGGACACGCTGCTATGGACCGAGCGCGAGGGGCTGCCGCTGTGGTGTCCGCGGCGCGATCTTGCGGTCCCGTTTTACGCGACCGAAAAACGGGCATTGCGGGCGCGCCACCTCAGGAATACCGCCGCCTGCTTTACGTCGCGCTGAGCCGGGCCGCAGGATCGGCTCTATATCTGCGGCTGGCAAACGCAGGAACCGCCCAAGGAAGATTCGTGGCATGCGCTATGCCAAACCGGTCTCGCCGAGATTGCGACTCCTTTTTTCTTCGACACGACGGCGCTGATCGGCGCCGACGGATGGTGCGGCCAAGGTCTGCGGCTCACCAGCCCGCAGGCCGTTCCGCCGGTTCGGGAGCGCCCGATGGCAGTCGCAGCCGCGGCGGGACCGTTGCCGAATTGGGTATATCAGCCGCCGCCAGCGGAGCCCGACCCTCCTCGGCCGCTCGCCCCGTCGCGGCCGAGCGGCGCCGAGCCGCCCGCTCTCTCGCCACTCGTGGCGCAAGGGCGCGACCGGTTCAGACGCGGGCTGCTGGTGCACCGGCTCCTGCAGAGCCTGCCCGAGCTGCCGATCGAGGAGCGCGAGATTGCCGCGCGGCGTTTCCTGGCGCTGCGGACGCACGGCCTCATGCCCGAGGAACAGGATGAAATTCGGCGCGAAGTTCTCGCCGTCTTGGATCACCCCGAATTTGCCGCGCTGTTTGGTCCGGGCTCGCAGGCCGAAGTGCCGCTCGTCGGGCTAATCGGAGGGCACGCCTTATCAGGGCAGATCGATCGGCTGGTCGTCGCAGAGAGCGGCGTGCTGATCGTCGATTACAAGAGCCTGCGCCCGCCGCCTGCCACTGCGGACGAGGTGGCGCCGATCTATCTTCGGCAGCTGGCGGCGTACCAAGCCGCACTGGCGCGCATTTACCCCGATCGCGAGATCCGTTGCGCCCTCTTGTGGACCGAAGGCCCGCGGCTGATGCCGATCAGCCCCGAAATCCTTGCGGGCTACCTGCCTTGACGAGGCATTTTCGGCTCCCCTAATCTTACCGGCGGTTAACATGAGGGACACCAGATGAAACCGATCGCCGTCACCGACAGCAGCTTCGACGCCGAGGTGCTCCGCGCGAGCGGGCCGGTGGTCGTCGATTTCTGGGCGGAGTGGTGCGGGCCGTGCCGCATGATCGCCCCGTTTCTCGAAGAGCTCGCGACCGACATGGCCGGCAGGGTGACCGTCGCGAAAGTCAATATCGACGAGAACCCGCAGACCCCGATGAAATACGGGGTTCGCGGCATTCCCACCATGATCCTCTTCAAGGACGGCCAAGTCGCCGCCACCAAGATCGGCGCCTTACCCAAGAGCAAACTCCGCGAGTGGGTCGAATCGGTGCTGTGAGGGCCGCCGTCTCCCGCCCGGGTGAGCGGGACGGTGCGGCCTAAGCCGTCCTCGCCAGACGGGGTCGAGCCCGGCCACAGCGACTTACAATTAGAGGTGGAAAACGAGATTATTCGGGCAATTCCCTTCCTTGTCGGCCGCAAACGTTTTCCCGGGACGGCTTCCCCAGGCCGGAGCGCCGAGGCGCCATTCCGCTTAGGAGATGAGTGCCGGGCCGGCGAGTGATCCGCCTGCCCTCAAAGGCGTCGCCGACTTTCTTCGTGGTGCCGCGAGCCGCTTGAAAGGCAAGCGTGTATCGTCGGATATAGCGGTTGGCGCTCCTGAACGCGGCGCCGCTTCGGCCAGGGGAATCATGCCGCACATTCGGATCTCGGACTGTGTCCCGCCATCGGTCCTCGCCCGCGCCGCCGAGGTGCCCGATGAGCGACTCTTCCCGGCCGGCGGTGGGTTCTGGTCAGAACCAAAAGCAGCATGCGGCTGGGACCAGGACGCGGCGGCGTAGCCGAATGACCGCGACCCTCGACGGGGAGGTCGCCGATCTTCAGCGCGCCAACGCGGAGTTGCAGCGGCAGCTCGACGAGGCATTGGCGCAGCAGGCCGCGACTGCGCAGGTGCTGCAGGTCATCAATTCCTCGCCCGGCGATCTCAGGCCGGTGTTCGAGACGATGGTCGAGAGGGCGGTTCGGCTGTGCGAGGCCGATGAAGCGGCATTGCGCACGTTCGACGGTGAGTTGCTGCACCTCGTTGCAGCATACGGTGAGCCGCAGGTGTTCGAGTGGCTGCAGCAACTCGGCCCCAGCGGGACGGGGCCGGGGCTCTATAGCCAGATCGGACGCGGCGAACGCGTCACCCACATCGCCGATGTTCGGGAGACCGACACCTTCCGAAACAATCCGGTGGCGCGCAAACGGCTGGAGCTGCGGAATATCCGAACCTGGCTCGCCGTGGCGTTGCGCAAGGAAGGCGCGCTCCTTGGCATCATCAACGTCCACCGGCACGAGGTCCGGCCGTTTTCCGACAAGCAGATCGCGCTGTTGCAAAACTTCGCCGACCAGGCGGTGATCGCGATTGAGAATGCGCGTCTGATTACTGAGACACGCGAGGCTCTGGAGCAGCAGACCGCGACGGCCGAGGTTTTGGGCGTTATCAACTCCTCGCCTGGGGATCTCGCCCCCGTGTTCGAGGCAATTCTGGAGAAAGCGCACACGCTGTGCGGCGCGACGCTGGGGAGCTTGTTTCTGTTTGACGGCGAGCTGTTTCGCGCGGCTGCGACCCACGGGTATCCGGAAGACCTGGCGCAGCGACTGCGCCAAGGGGTCATCCTTTCCGCCACGACCCAGCTGCTGGATGACAGCGTCCGCTGGGTTCACAATCCCGATCTGAGGCTGCTCGACGCGCCGACCGCCCGCGCCGTCTCCGGGCGCGGCGGCGTGCGCACCAATCTGATGTTGCCGCTGCGCAAGGACGGAGCGCTGCTCGGCACCATCTCCTGCAACCGCCAGGAGGTCCGGCCCTTCACCGACAAGGAGATTGCGCTGTTACAGAATTTCGCCACGCAGGCGGTGATCGCGATCGAGAATGCGCGGCTGCTCAGCGAATTGCGCCAGCGCACCGACGATCTCCAGGAGGCGCTCGAATACCAGACCGCGACCAGCGGCGTGCTCAAGGTCATCAGCGGGTCCAGCTTCGATATTCAACCGGTGTTCGACACGATCGTCGCTACCGCCGCGCGGCTTTGCCGCGCCGAAGGCGCATCGATCGCGATGCGCGAGGGCGAGATCTATCGCTTTGTGTCGAATTACTCCATGGGCGACGAGCACTGGGCGAAGCTGCGCCAGAGAACAATCGTCCCCGGCCGCCAATCCATGGTCGGGCGCGTGGTAATCGAAGGCAGGGTCGTGCAGATCGCAGACATCCTCGCCGACCCGGACTTCGCGCTGCCCGAGACTGTGGCGGCCGGGCGACGCACCATGCTTGGGGTGCCGCTCCTGCGCGAGGGAGCGGTGGTCGGCGTGATCGCGATGGGCCGCACGCGCGTCGAGCCGTTTACCGATCGGCAGATCGAACTCGTGCGCACCTTCGCCGACCAGGCGGTGATCGCGATCGAGAACACGCGGCTATTGACCGAATTGCGCGAATCGTTACAGCAGCAGCAGGCGATGGCCGAGGTTCTGCAGGTCATCAATTCCTCGCCCGGCAATCTGCAGCCGGTGTTTGACGCAATCCTCGAGAAGGCGCACATGCTCGGCGGCGCCTCGCGCGGGACCTTGTTTCTGTTCGACGGCGACGTGTTCCGCGCCGTCGCGTCGCAGGGGTACCCCGAGGGGCTTCCGGAGCGGCCCCGCGCAATTGCCGTCGCGGATGACCCCCGCCTCGCTGCCTTGGTCGCGGGCGAGCCCCTCATCCAGGTCCCCGACCTGATGCAGCTCGATGATCCGATCGCCCGCGCGGTCGCCGAGCGCGGTGGGGTTCGAACCAACCTACTGCTGCCGCTGCGAAAGGATGGCCCCGTCCTCGGCGTGCTTTCGTGCAATCGGCCGGAAGTTCGCCCGTTCACCGAAAAACAGATCGCGCTTTTGCAGAATTTCGCGGCCCAGGCGGTCATCGCGATGGACAATGCCCGCCTGCTCGACGAGATCCGCCAGCGCCAGGCCGAGTTGCGCGTCACCTTCGACAATATGGGCGACGGGGTCGCGATGTTCGACGCCGAGCTGCGGCTCGCCGCGTGGAACCGGAATTTCCAGCAGATTCTCGACTTGCCGGACGAACTGTTGGCCGAGCGTCCGAGCCTTGCCGATTATATCCGTTATCTTGCTACCCATGGCGAGTACGGTGCGGTAGATGTCGAGGCGGAAGTGCGCCGGCTGACCGAAATCGCCGGCACCAAATGGTCGGCCGCGCGCGCCCGGCCCGATGGGCGGGTCATCGAGGTGCGGCACAATCCGGTGCCGTCTGGCGGCTTTGTGTTGATCTACAGCGACATCACCGAGAGGAAGCGCGCCGAAGCCGAGATTCATGCCGCGCGCGATGCCGCCGAGCGGGCGCTCGGCGAGTTGAAAACCGCACAGGCGAGCCTGATCCAGGCCGAGAAGATGGCCTCGCTCGGCCAATTGACCGCCGGCATTGCCCACGAGATCAAGAACCCGCTCAACTTCGTCAACAATTTCGCCGGGCTTTCGGTCGAGTTGCTCGACGAACTGAAGGAGACCGCGGCACCGGCGATCGCCGGGCTCGCGGAGGACGAACGCGCCGATGTCGACGAAATCGTCGGGATGCTGACCGGCAATCTCGAAAAGATCGCCGAGCATGGGCGGCGCGCCGACGGCATCGTCAAGAGCATGCTAGAGCATTCGCGCGGCGACAGCGGCGAGCGCCGCGAGGTCGACCTCAACAACCTGGTCGAGGAGGCGCTCAACCTCGCCTATCACGGCGCCCGCGCCCAGGACCAGAAGTTCAACATCACCCTGCAGCGCGACTTCGCTCGGGGCATCGCTCCGATCGAGCTGGCGCCGCAGGAGATCACCCGCGTCTGCCTCAACCTGTTCGGCAACGGTTTCTATGCCGCCACCAAGCGCCAGGACCAAGGCGCTGAACCGGACTTCCGGCCGGCGCTGAAGGTGGCGACGCGCGATCTCGGCGATGCGGTCGAAATTCGCATCCGCGACAACGGCACCGGCATCCCGCCCAAGATCCGGGACAAGCTGTTTCAGCCGTTCTTCACGACCAAGCCGACCGGCGAGGGCACCGGGCTCGGCCTGTCGATCAGCTGGGACATCGTCACCCAGCAGCACGGCGGCACGATCGCGGTCGACAGCCGCGTCGGCGAGTTCACCGAATTCACAATCCGCCTGCCGCGCACACGCAAGGCGACAGAAACAGAGGCAGCGGCATGACTGCTTCAACGAGATTGCTTCGTCGCTGCGCTCCTCGCAATGACGACAAAAGCCCTGTCATTGCGAGCGAAGCGAAGCAATCTCGCTGGAGGGCGGCGTGAGCGCCAGTATCATTGTTGTCGATGACGAGCCCGATGTCCCCGAGCTGTCCGCCTTTTCCTGCGAGCCGGTGGCGGCGATCACTGTCGCGCCGGCGAGCTTGGTGAGCTGCACGCAGCACACCCCGACACCGCCGGAGGCTCCGAGGATCAGCACCTTCTCGCCCGCCGTAACCCGCCCGTTGGTGAACATCATGCGGCGCGCCGTGCCATACGCGCAGGGCAAGGCCGCGGCCGCTTCAAAGCCGATGCCGTCGGGGATTGCGACGAGCTGATGCGCCTTGAGGCGGCAATACTCGGCCAGTCCGCCATGGACGGTCTCGCCGGTCAGGCCGCCCTCGACCCGGTTGATCGGGTCGCCGAGCACGCGGTCGCCCACGCGACATCGGGGCCGATTGTTGCGATCTCGCCGGCGACGTCGAGACCCATGATGGCCGGCATCGTAATCCTGATTCCCGGTATGCCGCGGCGGGTGAACAGGTCGTGGTAGTTGAGCGCCGCCGCGCGCACGCGCAGAACCACGTCGCCCACGCCCGGCTCCGGATCGGGAAAATCGGTCTCATAGCGCAATCCACCGGCGCCATGCTCGCGCAGTACCATGGCCTTCATTGGATAATCCCCGTCCGGCGCGCTGGATTAGTTACCTCTCCCCGCAAGCGCGGCGGGGGAGCGTTCCGCGGCCCAAACAAGCACGACATAGCCTGCAGCCCTTCACGAAGTTGCCAGCAGCTCGGCGGCGCGCTTTGCCAGCGCCAACCGGTCAATTTTATTGATGCCGGCGAGCGGCATTTCCGGCACGAACCAGACCCGCCGCGGATGCAAATAGGGCGCGGCATTGGCGAGCGCGAATTGTTGGATCGCCGCTTCGCTCGGCACGGGCACCGGGCCTCGTCACGACGATGCCGAGAAAGAAAGTCAGGAACTCGCCGCGATTGGCCGACACAATGGCGACGCGCTCGTCTCGGGTCAGGCCTTGCATGAGGAGGCCGCGCGCCGTTGCATCGGCGAGCGCGTCGATTTCGCGATAGCTGTAGAAGCACGGCGCCGGCCCGGAGCCGAGATCGATCACCGCCGGCCCCTCAGGATCGCCCGTGCGGTCGATCGCATCACCCAAATTTTGAAGATCGCTGGGCTCGCAGCCATCAGCCGTATCGGTCATCGCTCACTCCGAAAATGCGATAGCCGTATTGAACGCGGCATCGGCCGGCACCACCAGCCGGTGCGGCTCGACGCGCAACCCCGGACGAAGCGCAGGCATTGTTCCGCCTCCAGCAGCGACCGGACCTTGATCCCGAGAGCCGCCATGTATTCGGCGCGGCCGGCCGCCTCAGCTGCCGTCTTGCCGAATTCGGCCGCTACTACATCCGGCATGGAGAGCTCCACCTGCGCGGCTCCGGCGGCGATAATTTGGCCCCCATTGCGATCTGCTAGGGGTTCGTCGCCGAAAAGACCGCGAAACAGCCTTGCCGTGCGCTGAGGATCGGCGGTCGCGACCACCACGCGGGCGATGGCGCACGCGCCGTTCGGATGGGTCTGCCACTCCGGGCGCCATACGAGGTCGGGGGTCTGATGCTCGCAAAAGTAGACGCGGCCCATCGCCACCTGGGCCGGATCCAGCCGGGTGGTGCGAAACCGCGCATCTTGCGTCCCGCTGTCGAGCGCGACGGGACGGGAGAAGGATTGAACCGGCAGAATGGGGAGACCGGCCGCCGCCGCATGGTGGTGAACCAAGTCGGCGGCCGCGGTCTTGAAAACGAGCCCGTTGAGGCCGACCGGAAAGCGCATGATCTCCGGGCGGATCGCGCCGTCCCCGGCAAAGCCGAGCAGCTCCAGATAGTCGGTCGCAAACATCGCGAGATGGTTGACCGAGCCCAGCGTGTGGCGTCCGCGCGGCGTCAGCTGGAAGCGTAAGGACTGAAAGCACCGCATCGCCTCGTCAATGCGGTCGCGCACATCGATGACGACGTGATCCAGGACTGGCGAGAGTGCGGCCATATGACAATCGTAACGATGATTCTAAGAAAAGCTACGACAACACAAAGCGTCTGGGGAAAGAGCTACCCAGTTTCCCGGCCACGACAGATAGTTGTACCACTTTTGCAAATCAGGGAAGGGGATGGACATTCAGCTCGATGTAGCCGAGAGCGTCGACGCGAGCGTCGAAAATACGACTGACCACGGTCGAAGTCTCGTCTTCGACGATAACCGCGGGGCCCGGGATCACGGCGCCCGGCCACAGATCGCGGCGTTCGTAGATCGCCACCTCGATGAATTCGCCGGTTTCGGGGTCGAAGACCGGGCGCGTGCGCGCGGGCTCGGGAGTATGCGGCTCGGGTGGGGGTGCGACGGTCTTGCTCCCGGCCGGACGGGGCGCCGAAAGAAGCATGACCCAGCTCAGCACCTCAACCGCGACACCGGGGATGACGCGGCTGTATAGGCGGCGGTAGGCTTCCTCAAAGGCGGTGTGCAGCAGCGCCGCGTCGTCGTCGCGGTAGGCTCGGGTCCTCAATGGCACTGCGATCTCGTGGCCTTGGCCGCGGTAGCGCATGAAGGCGGAGCGGGTTTCGCTCAGCGGCTGGTCGCCGGCGCCGCGGCGGACGATGGGTTCGGCTTCGGCGCGCATTGCGGCGAAGAGCGCATTGGCGGCGACGGCATCGAATTCATCGAGACGCTGTAATGAGGAGCGCACGATCTCGTAGGCGATCGGGGCGCGCAGAAAGCCGACCGCCGAGCCAACGCCGGCATAGGACGGTACCAGCACATGGTCGAGCCCCAGTTTTTCGGCCAGGCGCGCGGCGTGCAACGGCGCGGCCCCGCCGAAGGCGACAAGGGTGCGGCCGCGCGCGTCCTTGCCACTTTCGATGGCGTGGACGCGCGCCGCGTTGGCCATATTCTCGTCGACGATCTCGCTGACCCCGAGCGCAGCCAGCTCCATAGCCAGCGCCAGGGGCTCGGCCACGTCCTGCCGTATCGCCTCCTCTGCCGCGCCGCGGTAGAGCGCCATGCGCCCGCCCGAGAAGCCGGCCGGATCGATGCGGCCGAGCAGCAGATCCGCATCGGTTACGGTCGGCGCGGCGCCGCCGCGCCCATAGCAGGCGGGGCCAGGATCGGCCCCGGCGCTGTCGGGACCGACAGTGATCCGCTTCAGCCGGTCGATCCGCGCGTTCGAGCCGCCGCCGGCGCCGATCTCGACCATCTCGATGACCGGAATGCGCAACGGCAGCCCGCTGCCTTTCTTGAAGCGATAGATGCGCGCGACCTCGAAGGCGCGGTTGGTCTGCGGCTTCAGATCGTCGATCAGGCAGATCTTCGCGGTCGTCCCGCCCATGTCGTAGGACAGGACCTTGTCGAGCTGGCATTGCCGTGCGATCTCGGCGGCGAAGATCGCACCGCCCGCCGGCCCCAATTCGACGAGCCGCACCGGGAAGCGGATCGCTGTCTCTACCGAGGTCAGCCCGCCGCCGGACAGCATCAGAAACAGCGGGCAGACAAAGCCCTCATCCCGCAGCATGGCCTCGAGATCGGCGAGGTAACGGCTGATCAATGGCTGGACATACGCGTTGGCGCAGGCGGTCGAGAAGCGCTCGTATTCGCGCATCTCGGGCGACACGTCGCTCGACAAGGTGACGGGGACCCCGGGCAGTCGAGCGGCGAGGATCTCGCCGGCGCGGCGCTCGTGCGCCGGGTTCGTAAAGCTGTGCAGAAAACCGATCGCGACCGACTGAATGCCAGCGGCGGCGAGCCCGTCGGCGAGGGATGACACCCCCGCCTCGTCGAGCGGCACGAGCACCCGGCCGCGCGCGTCGATCCGCTCGCGCACCGGAAAGCGCAGCCGGCGCGGCACCAGCGGGGGTGGCAGGTCGATATTGACGTCGTATTGCTCGAACCGGTTCTCGTGCCGGATCTCGATCGTGTCGCGAAAGCCCTCGGTGGTTACGAGGGCGGTCTTGGCGCCCTTGCGCTCGATGATCGCGTTGGTCGCCAAGGTCGTCCCGTGGATGATGATCGACAAATCCGCCGGAGCGAGCGCCGCTTCGCGCAGCACCGTGCCGATCGCTTCGAGAACGGCTCGCTCGGGGGCCTCCGGGGTGGTCAGGATTTTCGCGCTGAAGAGGCGCCCGGCCGCTTCGAGCGCGACATCGGTGAAAGTGCCGCCGATATCGACACCTAACCGCGCCCCCCGCTCTGCCATCGAGCCCTCTGGTTTTCATTTTGCCGAAGACGGAGTTCTTCAACCCTGCCCCGAGGGTGTCAATCGGCCCGAGACGACGAGCCCGGTCCGAGATTTGTATCAGGGCGGTGCTCCGACGCAGCCTTCGGGGCCCGACGGAACCCGCAGACGAACAAGCCGCCGAGCATGGGCTCGGCGGCTTGCAATGGTCGTAGAACGGCTCAGGCGCGATGGTGCCAGCCGCGGTGCGCCCCGACCAGCGTGTTGGCGATTTGTTGCTGCTCCGGCGACAGGCTGGCGTAGAGCGGCTTGAACGCAGTGAGCAGCCGCGCATCGTTGTCGGCACGGACCTTCGCGAATTGCTCACGCAAGGCCAGGCGCTGGACAACGTCGATTGATCCGCTCTGCTGCCGGGCGTTGCCGATCACCTGGTCGAGCGCGGTTGCGTTCTGGTGCATCGCCGTCGCGACCTGCTGCCACTGGGTCTCCTGGGCCGGTGCGATCTTGATCTCGGCCTTGAGGAAGGCGATGCGCCCGTCGACCAACTGGCTGGGCAGCATTCTCGCATGATGGTGCATCGGGGGCTGCGCCGCTTCGGAAGTCGCCGGGGCCGGTGTATTCTGCGCCAGCGCAGGGCTCAATCCGACCGCGGCGACGCTCGTCAGCAGCGCGACGGCAAGAAATGGTGTGCGAAAAGTCATGATAGTCGAACCTCTATTAGTCGAGGGCTCTTGTCCCTCATTTATGACTTACGCGCCCACGTTGTGAAGCGTGCCCGCAAACCCCCGGATTACAGGGATTTAACTTTGGTGTCGTCTTGTGGAGCCGGCGCGGAACTGTCCCGCTTCAGATCTCATGGCCGAGCCGGCTGTCGAGCGACAGCGGGCCGCCGCCGCGGATCACAATCGCAAGGCAGACCAGCAGCAGATAGAGGGGCACTTCCATGCCTCGGTTTGACCAGAACCAGCCGATCTGTATATGAACGTGGAACGCCGCTACAAACATGAAACCGGCGAACAATGCCGCCACCGGCCGCGTCAATAGACCTACGATCAGCAGAATTCCGCCGAAAAATTCGAGGCATCCGATGTAATAGGCCCAGAACAGTGCCGGGTGCAGCCCTTGCTTTGCAAAACCCTCCGCGGTCTTGGCAATATCACCGCCCCAGAACCCGAATAGCTTCTGCATGCCGTGCGGCATAAAAAAGAACCCAGTCGCGGCACGCACCAGCGGCCAGCTGTAGACCTCGATAGCGCTGTACAGGGTTCCCAGGGCGGGAACCACGTAACGCGGCCGATCCATGCTTTGGTAAGCCATTTCTCCTCCTTCGCGCGGTTAACCAAATCTACAGCATCCGCGCGATTTATGGATCACAATGGCTTGAGCGGAGGCTCAGCGGGCACTTACCTCGGGTATCGGTGGCGGCAGCGGGCTGAAATTGAGCGGAGCGTTCTCTTCGATGCGGTCGCGGCTCGGCAGCTGCCCGGCATCCCAACCGCCGCCCAACGCCTGGATCAGCGCGGCGCTCGCGACGAGCCGGCTCTGCCGGATGTTGACGGCAGTCTCGGCGTCGGAAAGCGCCGTCTGCTGGGCGACGATGACGCTCGTATAGGCGACGGTGCCGGCCAGATACTGGTTGTTGATGATCCGCTCCGCCTCGAATGCCGCGACCACGGCCTTGTCCTGAACTTCGGCCTCCTGCGCGAGAATGCGCAAGGCCGCGAGTTGGTCCTCGACCTGCTGGAACGCAGTGAGCACGGTCTGCCGGTAATTCGCGACGTCTTCGTCAAAGACGGCGCTGGCCTGCTCGACTTGGGCGCTGCGCGCGCCGGCGTCGAACATGGTCTGCACGAGATTCGAGCCGAATGACCAAAAACGGCTCGAAGTGGCCAACAGATGGTTCAGCGTCACCGCTGAAGTCCCGTAATCGGCCGAAAGAGTGATATCGGGATAAAATGCCGCTACGGCGACGCCGATCTGGGCGTTGGCCGCCGCCATCAGCCGCTCCGAGGCGGAGATGTCCGGGCGGCGCTCCAAAAGCGCGGACGGCATCTCCGGCGGGATAACCGGCACTGCTATCACCGCCTCCACCGGAGCGATCGAGAATTCGGCAGGCGGTTTGCCGATCAGAACCGCGATCGCGTGCTCGAGCTGGGCGCGGGTCACGCCGACTGCGATCGCCTGCGCTTGCGTCGCTTCGAGCTGAGCCTCGGCCTGGGAGACGGCGGACTGGTCTGCGGTGCCGCTTCGATACTGGTTGCCGGTGATCCGTAGTGACTCGGCGTAGTACTTGGCCGCTGCGTCGAGCAGACGCTTCAGCTCGTCCGACACCCTCAGCTGCAGATAGTCGCTGGCCAGCGTGCCCTGAGCCGACAGGCGCGCGCTGGCGAGATCGCCGGCGCTCGCCTGGGCGTTCGCCACATCGCCCTCGACGGTACGGCGGATCCGACCCCAGAGATCCGGCGTCCAGCTCGCCGATGCGGAGGTGCTGAACAAGCTGCTGAGGAACCCGGATCGGCCGGCCCCCGTGCCGCTGACCGAGCCACCACCGGTTAGCGAACGCTGCGCGCTCGCATTCAGATCAACGGTCGGAAAATAGGCGGAACGGGCCTGTGCGACGATGAATTCCGCCTGCTGGAATGCGGCATCAGCGGCTTTGAGGTTTTGGTTGGAGATGTCGATTTGCTTTTCGAGATCGTCGAGCAGCGGATCCTTGTAGACCGACCACCACGCGCCGCGGTCGATCGCGTCGCGCGGTTCGCCGACCTTCCACCCGGCCTCTTTGTACTCGGCCGGCACGGGAACTCCGGGGCGTTTATAATCGGGCCCGACGGTGCACGCCGAAAGCAAAAGCAACGTTACGGATACCGCAGAATACCCTCTCCCGCGCTGCGGAGGAGAGGCCATTTCCCCATTCCCCACTCTTTGAATTCCCCCAACGTACGGCAAGTAAATCGGTCAGGACGCTCTCATTCCCCCGTTTCGGGGATATGGCCAGAGAAAAAGCGCGGATGGCGGATCCGCCAACGGCGCCCGCCCCACAGGCGCAGGCGGTCGAGATAGAGGTAGATCACCGGCGTCGTGTAAAGCGTGAGCAGCTGGCTGACGATCAGGCCGCCGACAATCGAAATGCCGAGCGGGCGGCGCAATTCGGAGCCTTCGCCAAACCCGATCGCCAGCGGCAAGGCCCCGAGCATGGCGGCCATCGTCGTCATCATGATCGGCCGGAAGCGTTTGAGGCAGGCCTGATAGATCGCCTCGCGCGAGCTCAAGCCCAAGCTGCGCTCGGCGTCGAGCGCGAAATCGATCATCATGATCGCGTTCTTTTTGACGATCCCGATCAGTAGGATGACGCCGATCAGCGACATGATGCTGAACTCGGTACCGGTCGCGATCAGCGCCAGCACTGCACCCACTCCGGCCGAGGGCAAGGTCGACAGGATCGTAATCGGGTGGATGTAGCTCTCGTACAGCACGCCGAGCACGATATAGACGGCGAGCAGTGCGGCGGCGATCAGAACCGGCTCGTTATCGAGCGATTGCTGAAAGACCCTGGCCGTGCCCTGAAAGCTGCCATGGATCGAGGCCGGCACGCCAAGCTGGCGCATTTGATCCTCGATCGCCGCCGTGGCCTGGCTGAGCGACACGTTCGGCGCGAGGTTGAACGAGATCGTCGACGCGACGAAGAGATTTTGGTGATTGACAGCGAGCGGCGTGTTGCCGGGTGCAAAATGAACAAACGCAGAAAGCGGCACCATGGTCTCAGAAGAGGTGCTGACCGCCGCGCCCGTCGAGGTGCTGCCGTGGCCGGTATTGGCGAGCGAATTGTTGGCCTGGTTGCGTGCCGTATCGCTTGCGATCTGGGCGGCGGTTGCGGCCGCTGTGGTGCTGCTCGCAGCCGGAACTTGCGCGAGGACTGTTCCAGCGAGGGCATTCGTCGATTTCGTGCCGCTGACCGTACCCCCGCTGGTGCTCACATAGATCTGGTTCAGCGTCTCCGGGTTCTGCCAGAACTCGGGCGACACCTCCATGATGACATGGTACTGGTTCTGCGCGGCATAGATCACCGACACCTGGCGTTGGCCGAACGCGTCGTAGAGCGTGTTGTCGATCTCGCTGACATTGAGACCGAGCCGCGCGGCGGTAGAACGGTCAATGACCAGGTTGCTTTCGAGACCCTTCTGCTGCTGGTCGAGATTGACCTCGGTTAGAAGCGGCACCTTCTGCAACGCGGCTTCGAGCTTGGGCGCCCACTCGTAAATTTCGTTCGCGTCGTCGCCCTGCAATGTGTACTGGTATTGGGCATTGGTCGCACGCCCGCCGACGCGGATGTCCTGTGCTCCCTGCAAAAAGAGCCGGGCGCCCGCGACCTCGTTGAATTTCGGTCGCAGCCGGCCCAAGATCTGCTGCATCGACACGCGGCGCTCGGACAGCGGCTTCAACACGACAAACACGAAACCGGAGTTGGTCTGGCCCCCGCCGGTAAACGCGCTGACGCTCTGGACCGCCGGATCATGCCGAATGATATCGACGAACCGGGTCAGCTTTTTTTCCATCAGCTGGAAGGAAATGCTCTGGTCGGCCTGAATCCCGCCGAACATCAGTCCGACGTCCTGATTTGGAAAGAAGCCCTTCGGAACTATCGTAACGAGGTAGCCGCCCAGGCACAGCGTCGCCAGCAGGCTCAGCATCACAAGGGAAGGCCATTGCAATGCGCGGCGCAAGCTGCGGTCGTATAGGTACACGATCCCGGCGAAAGCACGCTCGCTGGCCCAGTAGAGCCGCCCATGCGCCTGTTCGCGCCGATCGGCGAGCAGGTAGGCGCACATCATCGGCGTCGTCGTCAGCGAAACAGCCAGCGAGATCATGATCGCGACCGACAAGGTCATCGCGAATTCGCGAAACAGTCGTCCGACTATGCCGCCCATCAACAAGATCGGCACAAAGACCGCGATCAGCGACAGACTCATCGACAGCACCGTAAAAGCGACCTCGCCAGCACCCTGCAGAGCGGCTTGCATCCGCGTCATTCCGGCTTCGATGTGGCGCGTTACGTTTTCCAGCACGACGATCGCATCATCGACGACAAAACCGGTCGAGATCGTCAGCGCCATCAGTGAAAGATTGTCGAGGCTGTAGCCCAGCACATACATCACCCCGAAGGTGCCGATCAGCGAGACCGGTACGGCGACGCTCGGGATCAGCGTCGCGCGCAGATTGCGCAGGAACGCGAAGACGACGAGGACGACCAGGATGATCGCGATGATCAGCGTGCGCTCGACATCGTGCAGCGAGGTCCGGATCGTGATCGTCCGGTCCAGTGTCAATGCGACATTGATGGCGCTGGGGATCGACGCCTCGAGCTGCGGCAAGATCGCTTTGACCCGATCGACCGTATCGATGATGTTGGCGCCGGGTTGTTTGTAAAGAAATACCAGAACCGCCGGTTTGCCGTTGGAAAGCCCCTGGTTACGCAGATTTTCGACCGAGTCGTTGACTTCGGCTACATCGGTCAACCGCACCGGCGCGCCATTGCGATAAGCGACCACTAGCGGACGATAATCCGCCGCATGCTTCGCTTGGTCGTTGGTGTAGATCTGGAACAGGCGATCGCCGTCCTCGACGGCGCCCTTGGGGCTGTGGGCATTCGCCGAGGCGAGCGCGGCGCGAATGTCTTCGAGCCCGATGCCGTACTTAAAGAGAGCCAGCGGGTTGAGCTCGACACGCACCGCGGGCAGTGAGCTCCCGCTGATCGTTACCTGTCCGATGCCGTCGATCTGCGACAATGCCTGCTGCACCACGGTCGAGGCGGCATCGTAGATCTGGCCTCGCGTCAGCGTGGCCGAGGTCATCGCCAGGATCGCGATCGGAGCATCGGCCGGATTGACTTTCCGGTAGGTCGGGTTCTGACGCAGACTGGTCGGCAGGTCCTGGCGTGCTGCGTTGATCGCGGCCTGAACGTCACGCGCGGCACCATCTATATTCCGACTAAGGCTGAATTGCAGCGTGATCCGGGTCGTGCCGACCGTGCTCTGCGAGGTCATCTCGCTGACGTCGGCAATGACGCCGAGATGGCGTTCGAGCGGCGTCGCCACGGTCGTCGCCATTGTGTCCGGGCTCGCCCCCGGCATCGTCGCGAATACCGAAATGGTCGGGAAATCGACTTGCGGCAGCGGCGCCACCGGCAGCTTCAAATAAGCGAAGAACCCGGCAAGCGCTACGCCCAGCGTCAACAGTGTAGTCGCGACCGGCCGCCTAATGAACAACGCCGACGGGTTCACCGGCTGGCGCCCTCCGGTTTGGCCGCTCTGGCGCCAAAGTTCTGGCGCATTAGGTCGCCGAGACGATCAAAGCCGAGATAGATGACCGGTGTCGTGAACAAGGTCAGCAATTGGCTGAAAATGAGACCGCCAACAATGGTCACCCCGAGGGGATGGCGCAATTCCGAGCCGGTCCCGGTGCCAAGCATCAGCGGCAGCGCGGCAAAAAGAGCCGCCATCGTCGTCATCAGGATCGGCCTGAAACGCAAGAGGCAGGCCTGATAGATCGCCTCGCGCGGCGACTTGCCCTCGTTACGCTCGGCGTCGAGCGCGAAATCGACCATCATGATCGCGTTCTTTTTGACGATGCCGATCAGCAGGATGATCCCGATGATCGCAATGACGCTAAGATCGCTGCCGTCGATCATCAGCGCCAACAACGCTCCGACACCGGCCGAAGGAAGTGTCGAGAGGATCGTGATCGGGTGGATGAAGCTCTCGTAGAGCACCCCCAGCACGATGTACATCGTGACGATCGCCGCGATGATCAGCACGAGCTCGTTGCCGAGCGCGGCCTGAAACGCCAGCGCCGCGCCCTGGAAGACGGTGATCATGCTGGCGGGCATCCCGATTTCCTGCTCGGCTTGCTTGATCGCATCTACCGCCTCGCCGAGCGACGCGCCGGGTGCGAGATTGAACGACACGGTAGTTGAGGGAAATTGGCTGAGATGATTGATCTCGAGGGGCGCCGTCTGTTCCTCGACTTGCGCGATCGCTGACAGAGGCACTTGGCCATTCGTCGCAGTTGATGACGGCAAGTAGAGTTGCCCCAACGAGGTCAGCGATTGCTGAAGGTCCGGATCGGCTTCCAAAATGACCCGGTATTGGTTCGATTGCGTAAAGATCGTCGAGACGATGCGTTGGCCGAACGAATCGTAAAGCGCATTGTCGACGGTGGCCGGGGTGATGCCAAAGCGCCCGGCAGTCGGACGGTCGATCAGGATATAGGCGGAAAGGCCATTCTCCGCAAAATTGCTCGCGACATCCTCGATTTGTGAAATCTGCTGCAAACGCGCGAGCAATTTTGGGACCCAGGTCGAGAACTCGCTCGGGTTGGCGTCCTCGAGTACGAATTGGTATTGAGAGCGGCTCACCGTAGCGTCAATTGTCAGGTCTTGCACGGGCTGCATGTAGAGCGAGATCCCGGCAACATCTTGCGTCTCGCGCTCCAGCCGCCGGATCACGTCACTTGCCGAGGTGCTTCGCTGTTCGCGCGGCTTTAGATTGATCAGCAACCGGCCGCTATTGAGAGTCGTGTTGGTGCCGTCAACGCCGATGAAGGAAGACAGGCTGACCACATCGGGGTCTTTGAGTATGGCGGCCCCCAGCGCCTGCTGGCGTTGCGCCATCGCTTCGAAGGAGACCGAAGGCGCGGCCTCGGAGATCCCCTGAATGAGCCCCGTGTCTTGAACCGGGAAGAAGCCTTTCGGGATCACGATGTACAAAAAAACCGTCAAGCCGAGGGTGCCGACCGCCACCAGCAAAGTCAGCGGCTGGTGATCAAGCACCCAGCTTAAGAGCCTCCCATACTGGGCGATCAACGCGTCGAACCATTGCTGGCTTTTGCGCGCCACCAGCGACATCTCCGACGGGGGCCGATGCCGCAGGATCTTGGCGCACATCATCGGTACGAGCGTCAATGCGACCACGGCGGAGATGACGATCGTCACCGCGAGGGTAATCGCAAACTCGCGGAACAGACGGCCGACCACGTCGGGCATGAAGAGCAGCGGGATCAATACGGCAATCAGCGAAACCGTCAGCGAGATGATCGTAAAACCGATCTGCTCAGAGCCCTTCAGCGCCGCCTGTAGCGGGGGATCACCCGCCTCGATATAGCGCGACACATTCTCGATCATCACGATCGCGTCGTCGACGACGAACCCCGTGGCGATCGTCAATGCCATGAGGGACAAGTTGTTGAGGCTGAACCCCGCGAGATACATCACCGCCAAGGCGCCGACGAGCGAGAGCGGCACCGATAAACTCGGAATCAGAGTCGCCGATGGGCTGCGGAGAAACACAAAGATTACGACCACGACCAGGACCACGGCGAGACCGAGCTCGAACTCGACATCAGCGACCGACGCGCGGATCGTGGTTGTGCGGTCGGTCAGGGCCTCGACATCTATGCCGGAGGGAAGCGCTGCTCTAAGCTGCGGCAACAGCCGCTGAATGCCATCGACGACCTCGATGACATTGGCGCCGGGTTGTCGCTGAATATTGACGATGACCGCCTCGTCCGTGTTCATCCAGGCTGCGAGCTTGGTGTTCTCGGCAGCTTCCGTCGCGCGCGCGACGTCAGACAGCTTGACCGGCGCACCGTTTCGGTATGCGACCACCAGATCGTTGTAGTCCGAGGCCTTCTTGATCTGATCATTGGCATTGATCGTGTAGGCCCGGCTCGGCCCGTCGAAATTGCCCTTGGGGGTATTGACGTTGGCATTGGCCAACGTTGTGCGCAGATCGTCGATGTTGAGGCCGTAGGCGGCGAGCTGACGATAATTGGCCTGGATCCGCACCGCCGGGCGATGGCCACCGCTGATGCTGACCAAGCCGACCCCAGGCAACTGCGAGATTTTCTGCGCAAGACGCGTGTCGGCGAGGTCCTCGACCTGGATCAACGGCAGCGTTTTCGAGGTCAGTGCCAAAGTCAGGATCGGTGCGTCTGCAGGATTGACCTTGGCATAGATCGGCGGCGCCGGCAGATCCGACGGCAAGAGATTGCCCGCCGCGTTGATCGCTGCCTGGACCTGCTGCTCGGCGACGTCCAGGCTAAGGTCGAGGCTGAACTGGAGGGTGATGACCGAAGCTCCGGCAGAACTCGTCGACGTCATCTGATTGAGGCCCGGCATCTGGCCGAACTGGACCTCGAGCGGCGCGGTGACCGAGGAAGTCATGACGTCGGGACTGGCGCCAGGGTAAAAAGTCTGTACCTGGATGGTCGGATAATCGACCTCCGGCAGCGCCGAGAGCGGCAGGAACCGATAGGCGAAAAGGCCCACCAGCATGATCGCCGCCATCAGCAGCGTTGTCGCCACGGGTCGCAGGATGAAAATGCGCGAAGGGCTCACGAGTGAGCTCTTTCCTGCATCGCGGCGGCATGACCCTCACCCGCCTCGCTGCGCCCGGCACCCTCTCCCGCAATGCGGGAGAGGGGCCAAATGGCGCAAAGCCGCCGAGTAGCCCGTCTCCCGCACTGCGGGAGAGGGGAGACCCAGCCCGCCAGGGCTGGGTGGGTGAGGGTAACTCCCGGGTAGCTCACGGCGTGCTCCGTCGCCGCCCTGAGCCTTGTCTTTGTTGCTGGTCTTGCGGCTGGGGTGAATGCTCGGCGGCCGCCGGGTTTGGTTGGGCCGGCGGAGCGATTGTTACCTTTGCGCCGTCGCGCAGCCGGTCGGCGCCGTCGTTGACAACACTTTCACCCGGTTCCAGCCCCGACAGGATCGCGATGCGTTGGCCGTCGGTCGGTCCGAGCTTCACCTTCTGAACCGCAACCGTGTGGTCCGGCTTGGCGAGATAGACAAAGGTGCCGGGCGCGCCGCGCTGTATCGCCGCGCTCGGCACGATGTCGACATCATGCATCGTGTCGACGGTCAGCTGGACGTTAACGAATTGATTGGGAAACAGGATCCACTGCTCATTGTTGAACATTGCCCGCAGCTTGACCGTACCGGTCGTCGTGTCGATCTGGTTATCGATCGTGTTCAGTGTCCCTTTGTCGAGCTCCGTCGCCCCGGTGCGGTCGTAAGCAGTGACGGGCAGCGCCGCGCCCGCATGCCAACGCTTGAAGACCTCGGGTAAATTGTCCTCGGGCAAAGTAAAGATCACCGATATCGGCTGCAGCTGCGTCACGACCACAATGCCGTTCGGATCGCTGGTCTGCACGTAATTGCCCGCATCGACCTGGCGTAGCCCGACCCGGCCGGTTACCGGCGAGATAATGTGGCAATACGTCAGGTTCAGCTTTTGCGCGTCGACCTGCGCCTGATCGGTTTTGATCGCGGCCTGGTATTGCGCAACGAGATACGTCTGCGTGTCGCGCGTTTGTGTGGCGATCGAGTTCTGCGCGACCAACGTATTGTACCGCGCGAGGTCGATCCGGGCATCTTTCAGCAGCGCTTGATCCTTGGCAAGCTGACCCTCGGCTTGCTCGAGCGCCACCTGGTAAGGGCGTGGATCGATCTGCGCCAGAAAGTCTCCCTTTTTGACCATCTGGCCTTCTTGGAAGGCTACCTCGGTGAGATACCCGTTAATTTGGGTCTTTACCGTGACCGTCGCGAGCGGAGTGACCGTGCCGAGCTGGCTCAAGGTCACCGGCATGTCGCCCTTCTCCACCGGGGACACCCCGACGGGCACCGGAGCGCCGGCTTGGCCGCGGCCGCCCTCCTTCGGCTGTGGCTGCGGCCGCGGAAAATACCAGATCGCGGCGGCAACAATCGCGGCGATCAAGAGCAGCCATAAAAGCCGCCGCCCCCACGGCCGCCGCGGCCGGTGCGACACGACGCCGGCCGGCTCAGCGGGACGAACCAACGGCTCGTCGACCCTCACTCGTCCGGATGGCGCAAGAATTTCGCTTCGCTGATCGTCCATGTCGTCCTAGACCTGATTTGCTCCTTCGGCACGCAATTCGGAGGCTGAAGCCTAGCGATTTTTCGCTTGCGCGTCGCGCGCGACCTGCTGGATCACGATTCCACGATGCCGATAGGGGCTGTCAATTATATGGTGCGCGTCAGCAAAGCATCCCGGTAGAGCAAACCTCTTCCGTCAGGGCGCGGCATCGTCTCAAATGGCCGAGTGGACCCCGGGCTCGAGGTAGGGCGATGACGACCAATCTTCTCAGCGGCGGCCAGCTCGTCGTCGCAGCGCTGCGCGCCCATCGTGTTGACATCGCGTTCAGCGTCGCCGGGGAGAGCTATCTCGAGGTCCTCGACGCGCTGTTCGACGCCCCGGAGATCCGTCTCGTGACCTGCCGCCAGGAAGGCGGCGCCGCGTTCATGGCCGAGGCCTACGGCAAGCTCACGGGCAAGCCCGGAGTGCTGCTGGTAACCCGCGGGCCCGGCGCCTGCAACGCCTCGATCGGCATCCATACCGCCTTTCAGGATTCGACGCCGATGGTTGTGCTCGTCGGCCAGGTTGCACGCCATCAGATCGACCGCGAAGCCTTCCAGGAACTCGATTTCCGCAAGATGTTCGCGCCGCTCGCCAAATGGGTGGCGCAGATCGACATGGCCGAACGGGTCCCCGAGCTGATCAACCAGGCCTTTCAGGTCGCGACTTCCGGGCGGCCCGGCCCGGTCGTGCTGGCACTACCGGAGGACATGCTGCGCGATCATAGTGCAGCTGCGGTGGTCGGGCCCTACCGGCCCGTGCATGCCCATCCCGGCGCCGTGGATCTCGCAGAAATGCACCGGCTCCTCGCTGCGGCGGAACGGCCGATCATGCTGGTCGGCGGCGGTGGCTGGCATGACCGAGCTTGCCAGGAGATCACGAGATTTGCCGAGGCCAACCAGCTCCCGGTCTGCTGTTCGTTCCGACGGCAGGACATCGTCGACAACCGGTCGCCCTCTTTCGTCGGCGACCTCGGCACCGGGGCGAGTCCCGCCCTCGTCGCGCGGATCAAAGAGGCGGACCTGCTGCTGGCCGTCGGCGCGCGAATCGGTGAAATCACCTCGCAGTCGTATTCGCTGATGGGCATTCCCGATCCGGGCAAGGTGCTGGTCCACGTCCATGCCGGCGCCGAGGAGCTCGGCCGGGTTTTTCGCCCGAGCCTCCCGATTCAATCCGGCATGCCCGAATTCGCCGCCGCCGCCGCGGCTCTGCCTCCGGCGCCGGCGCCGCGCTGGTCGGACTGGCGCGCCGCGGTTCGTTCGGAATACGAGGCCGGGCTCGTGCCCACGGCAGCGGGCGGAGCGCTCGATCTCGGCAAGGTGATGACCTGGTTGCGCGACCGCCTGCCCGACGATGCGATCGTCACCAGTGACGCGGGAAACTTCAGCGGGTGGCCGAATCGCTTCCTGCAGTACCGCCGGCCGGGACGCCAGCTCGGCCCGACTAGCGGCGCGATGGGCTACGGCGTGCCCGCCGCAGTCGCGGCCAAGCTGGTCCACCCCGACCGGCTGGTCGTCGGGTTTTGCGGCGATGGCGGGTTCATGATGACGGGCCAGGAGATTGCGACCTCGATTCTCGAAGGGGTCGGTCCGATCATCGTGGTCTTCAACAACGCGATGTACGGGACGATCCGCATGCATCAGGAGCGCCGTTTTCCGGGCCGGGTCGTCGGGACGGCGCTCAAGAACCCGGATTTCCTCGGCCTCGCCCGGGCTTACGGCGTCTTCGGCGCCTCTGTCTCGATGACGGAGGAGTTCGCGCCGGCCTTCGAGGAGGCGGCCGCCTGCAAAGAGGCGGCGATCATCGAGCTCAAGATGGATCCGGAGGTGATCACGACGCGCACGACCCTGTCGGAGATCCGCCGCGAGGCCGAGGCCCGCCAAGTGCAAGGGATGGAGGTCTGACGATGGCGGAAATCGCGCGGCAGCGCTGGTCGGCCGAGCGTTACGCCGAGACCGCGCATTTCGTCCCGGCCCTCGGCGCCCCCGTCCTCGAACTGCTCGCGCCATCCCCAGGTGAGCACATCCTCGATCTGGGCTGCGGCGACGGCGTATTGACCCAAAAGATCGTCGCAGCCGGCGCCATGGTGATCGCCGTCGATGCCGGGCCGGACATGGTCGCCGCCGCCCGGGCGCGCGGGATGGATGCCGGGGTCATGGACGGCCAGAAGCTCACCTTCAGCGGCGAATTCGATGCCGTATTCTCGAACGCCGCGCTCCATTGGATGCGCGATCAGCAGGCGGTGCTCGCCGGCGTGCGCCGGGCGCTGAAGCCGGGCGGCCGCTTTGTCGCCGAGATGGGCGGCCACAACAACACTGCGGCGATCATCGTCGCCTTGAGCGCGGTTCTTGCGCGCCGCGGGCTCGATGCCTACAGCCTGAATCCATGGTATTTCCCTTCCGCCGATGCCTACCGCAAGAAGGTCGAACAGGCCGGCTTCATGGTCGAGGAAATCGCGATCGTCCCGCGGCCGACGACGCTGCCGACCGGTATCGAGGCATGGCTCGACACCTTCGCCGAAGATTTTCTCGGTCCGCTGCCCCAGCCGGACCGATCGCGAGCCCGAGCTGAAGTCGCCGATCTGTTGCGGCCCGTCCTGATGGATGAAACGGGTACTTGGATTGCCGATTACGTTCGCCTGCGCTTCCGCGCAACTCGCTCCGAATAGAGCTTACGCCATTACGGAGAGGGCTATGCTCAAACGCGCTTCCCAGTGGGCTTGGCGGATGTCGCGGATGTCGATGCTGGTGAGTGCGAGCATCGCGCTGCTGGCGGTGCCCGCACCCGCCGCGGAGCCGCTGCCTGCTTTCAATGTCGATATCACCCAGAGCTCTGTCTCGGGGCTGTCCTCGGGCGGGTATATGGCCGTTCAGTTCGAGGTGGCGTTCTCGTCCATCTTGAAAGGCGCCGGGATCATCGCCGGCGGCCCCTATTATTGTGCTCAAGGCAACGAGATCACCGCGACTTCCGTGTGCAGCTGTGTTCCATTCGGCTGCTTCGGAGTGAGCGCGACAAAGGTGCCCGAGCTGATCCGCATCACGGATCATAACGCGGAGCAGGGGTTGGTCGATGCCACATCGAATTTGCGGAACGGCCGCTTCTGGCTCTTCTCCGGAAGGGCAGACACGGCTGTGCCGCAACGGATCATGAACGACCTTCAAACCTATCTGCTGCACTACGTTGACGGCGCCCACATCCTCTACAAGAACGATCTTTGGGCAGAACACGCGCAACCGACCGATTTCTTCGGCAACCCGTGCGACGTGCTGGATGACCCATACATCAACAATTGCCATTACGACGGCGCCGGCGCGCTGCTGCAATGGATTTACGGCGCGTTGCGGCCAAAGGAGAACGGGGGGCTCCGGGGGTCTTTTATCGCGTTCGACCAACGCGAATTCCTCACGAATGCGCCCAGCCACGGCTTGGCGGAGGAGGGTTGGCTATTCGTCCCGTCCGATTGCGCGAACGGTCAGCCGTGTCGTCTCCACATCGCGTTTCACGGCTGCAGCCAATACCAGACCTACCAATATTTCGACGCGGCGGCGGGGCTCGTAACGTTTGGAACTACCTTCGTCCGAAATGCCGGGTACAACAATTGGGCCGACACGAACAGCATAATCGTGCTTTATCCGCAGGCGACGCCGACCCCGTCAAATCCACTCGGCTGCTGGGACTGGTGGGGCTACGATGATGCCAATTACGCGGCGAAAACTGGTCGGCAAATGGCCGCTGTCCGCGGAATGGTCGCTCGGATCGCCTCGGGCGCCGTGTCCTCCCCGACCCCCAGCGAGCCGGGGTCGACCGCCAAAACTGACCGATAATGTTATCCTTCGGCGGCGAGCCGCTCGAGCAGCAGCTCTGCCGCTCTTGCCTCGGCAATGCGCTTTGAGGAGGCCGTCGCCGTGGCGCCATCCCGACCGGCGACCTTCGCCGCGACGGTGAAACGCAAGGCATGGTCCGGCCCGGTGGTGCCGACGAGCTCGTAAGTGGGTAGAGCCAAGGCGCGCGCCTGCGCCCATTCCTGCAGGGCGGTCTTCGGGTCGCGCGGCGGCCCCTCCATTTGATCGATCAGCGGCTGCCAGAACCGGCGCACGAATTCCGACGCCGCGTCGAATCCGCCGTCGAGATAGATCGCCGCGATCAGAGCCTCGCAGACATCGGCGAGAATTCCCGGGTTGGCGGCCGCTCCCGCCGCCTGTTCGGATCGCGACAGGAGCAGATGGTCTCCGAGCCCGATCGTCTCGGCGACGCGCGCGAGTGCTTCGCGACGAACGAGATGCGTCAGACGCCGTGTCAAGTGCCCCTCGGGCTCGCTGTCGAAGCGCCGCCACAAGAGATCGGCGATGACAAGGCCCAGAACTCGATCGCCAAGAAATTCGAGGCGCTCATAGCCGCGGTGAGTGTGCTTTTTCCCGCGGCGGCTGCGACCATGCTCGGACGCGAGCGCGCTCGAATGGGTCAGGGCTTCTTCAAGGAGTTCGGGCCGGGCGAAGAGATACCCGATTTTTTGCGCGAGCTCGGCGGTCAATCGACGCCCTGGACGCTGTGGAAAAGTCGCCCATACCGTATCGCGAACGGCCATTTCCAGATCTCCCAAAGCCGGGCTGATCCGTTTGTCGAAAAGAAGAGGAACTGTGCTTTCCCAATCAGGTTCTCGGCCGGTACATAGCCGACGGCAGATAATACCCTACTGTCCTGCGAGTTGTCGCGATTGTCCCCCATCATGAAATAGTCGCCGGGGGGGACGACATATTCTTGTGTGTTGTCGAGGGGACCATTGTCGCTCATTTCGATGATGCGATGCTGCACGCCTTTCGGCAGCGTTTCTATATATTGGGCAAGCGGAATGACGGCGCCGTTTCCCTCCTGATAGAGGTAGTCCTCGATGCGCCTGCGCGGAACAGGCTGACCGTTGATATTGAGGATGCCGTTCTTCATCTGAATGTGATCGCCGGGCAGCCCGATGACCCGCTTGATGTAGTCTGTCGAATTGTCGGTCGGCAATTTGAAGACCACGACGTCGCCGCGCTCCGGTGGATGAAAGAAAATCCGTCCGGAAAACAACGGCAATCCCAAAGGCAGAGAGTAGCGGCTATACCCGTAGGAAAATTTAGAAACGAACAGATAGTCGCCCACGAGCAACGTCGGGACCATCGATCCCGACGGAATATTAAATGGTTCATAGGCAACCGTCCGCACGACGAGTGCGATCAGCACGGCATAAACGATCGTCTTTATCGTGTCGACGACGCCGCCGGTAGATTTTTTCCGGGTCAGGACCGTAGGGCCGGATTTGGATTTCATGGAATACCTTGGGTGCCTGGAGGGCGGGATGAGCCAAGCCCGCGTCACGAGTTGGGTTGAGGATATGCCCGCTCGACAATCCCGCGTTCTCGCGGCGGCACGGCGGTGATGATCACGACGGCCTGGGCGAGCGGCGGCTCATCGGTCAATGTGACATCGAGCCGGGCCGTCATCCCTTCCGGCGTAATCGCTTCGAGCCGTCGCAAGGCGCCGCCAGTCAGCCGCATACAGGGCTGCCCCGAAGCCAAATTGACGACCCCGAGGTCGCGCCAGAATACGCCCTTGCGAAACCCGGTGCCGAGCGCTTTCGAACAGGCTTCCTTGGCGGCAAACCGACGCGCGTAGCTGGCCGAACGGTTGGCGCGCCGGTCGCATTTGCGGCGCTCGGCGTCGGTGAAGATGCGTTCGAGAAAGCGATCGCCAAAGCGCTCGATCGCCTGCTCGATTCGACGGATATCTATCATGTCGCTGCCGACGCCGAGGATCATCGAACATGCCCTGCGGCGGCGCTCAACCGCGCGCCCGCTCGACCGAGTTGATGACCGGGGTCGCGCGCAACGCGGCGATGATCGTCGTCAGATGCTTAACATCGGCGACTTCGATGTCGATCATGATCTCGAAGAAATCCGTCGAGCGGTTGGTGATCTTCAGATTGCTGATATTACCGCCGTGCTTGCCGATTACCGTAGTCAGGCTGCCGAGATTGCCGGGCTCGTTGGCGATCGTCACATTGAGGCGGCCGACATGGTTGGCATCCTCGTCGTTGCTCCAAGCGACATCGAGCCAGCGCTCCGGGGTTTCGGCGAAGCTTTCCAGGGTCTCGCAGTCGATCGTATGGATTGTCACCCCTTTCCCCGTCGTGACGATCCCAACGATGCGGTCACCGGGTAGCGGGTGGCAGCAGCCGGCGAAGTGCAGCGCCATGCCCGGAATGAGACCGCGGATCGGCACCGCGATGTCGTTGCGTTTCGCCCGACGCCGCGCTCGATCCAGCGAGACGACCTTGGCCTTGGGCTCGTGCTGCTGTGGAAACGCCGCGTGGACGACGGTGCGCCCGGTCGCGAGCCCCTGCCCGACCGCGACATAGAGGTCTTCCACGGTCGAGCAGTTGAAGGTCTTCAGCACCGCCTCGAGCGGCCGTTCCGAAAATTCCTGACCTTCCTGGCGGAACGCCTTCTGCAGGATGGCGCGCCCGAGATCGAGGTATTGCGTGCGCTGCTGCGTGCGGATAAAGCGGCGGATGCGGGCGCGCGCCTTGCCTGTGACGACAAACCGCTCCCAGGTCGGCGACGGCGTCTGCGCCTTGGAGGTGATGATTTCGACCTGGTCGCCGTTTTGCAGCTGGCTGCGCAGCGGGACCAGCCGCCTGTTTATCTTGGCCCCGACGCAGGTGTCGCCGATCTCGGAATGCACGGCATAGGCGAAGTCGACCGCGGTAGCGCCGCGCGGCAAGGCGATCAGATCGCCCTTCGGAGTAAAAGCGAACACCTGGTCCTGAAACATCTCGAGCTTGGTGTGCTCGAGAAACTCCTCCGGCCCCGCCGCATGGTCGAGGATATCCAAGAGCTCGCGCAGCCAGCGATATTGCGGTCCTTCGGTCTTGGGAGCGCCATGCTTGTAGGTCCAATGCGCGGCGACGCCGAGGTCGGCGACATCGTGCATCTCACGCGTACGAATCTGGATTTCGATGCGCTGCTGCTCGGGGCCGATGACCCCGGTGTGCAGAGAGCGGTAATTGTTCGGCTTCGGGGTCGAGATGTAGTCTTTGAAACGGCCGGGGACCACGTGATAGGCGGAATGGATGATGCCGAGCGCGTGATAGCAGTCGCCGACATCGTCGACGAGCACGCGGAAGGCCATCAAATCGGCAAGCTGTTCGAACGCAACGTTCTTGCGCTGCATCTTGCGCCAGATCGAGTATGCTGATTTCTCACGGCCGGAAACGACTGCGCTCGGCACCCCGTTCTCTTCCAGCTTGCGGTGCAGCTCGGCGAGAATGCGCGGCACGACGCCGGCCCCCTTATCGCGCAGGAAATCGCGCCGGGCTACTATGCTGGCGCGGGCATCGGGGTACAGCTCGGCAAACGCCAGATCCTCGAGCTGATCCTTCATGCGCTGCATGCCCAGCCGCTCGGCCAGCGGGGCATAGATGTCCATCGTTTCGCGGGCGATCCGCCGGCGTTTTTCGCCGTCCTCGATAAACCGCAAGGTCTGCATGTTGTGCAGCCGGTCAGCAAGCTTGACGAGCAGCACCCGGATGTCCTCGGACATCGCCAGCACGAGCTTGCGAAAATTCTCGGCCTGCTTGGTCTGGTCCGATTGCAGCTCGATCCGCGACAGCTTGGTTACGCCATCGACGAGCCGGGTAATCTCGGGCCCGAACACGCGATCGATGTCGTCGAGGGTGGCGACCGTGTCCTCGACTGTGTCGTGCAAGAGACCGGTCACGATCGAGGCGGCATCGAGCTTCATTTGCGCCAGGATTCCGGCGACCTCGACCGGATGGGAGAAATAGGGATCGCCAGAGGCCCGCAGCTGCGCGCCGTGGGCCTTCATCGAATAGACATAGGCACGGTTCAGCGCGTCTTCGTCGGCGTTGGGGTCGTAGGATTTGACGAGCTCGACGAGCTCGAACTGCCGCATCATGACGAGGTTTTCCCCGTCTTGTTCCGACTGGGCTTGTTCCGACCGGGCTTGTTCCGACCGGGCTTGTTCCGACCGGGCTTGTTCCGACCGGGCTTGTTCCGACCGTAGCCGCTGGTGCGGCCATGCCGATGGAGCGGCGCAAGTTTCATGCGGAGCGCCGTTCGTCCGGCTCGGCGCATGGTTCGCGGCTAGAGCTCCTCGTCGAAATCAGCCGGCGTGTCGGGCTCGGGGAAGTCGGCCAGATCGACCTCTTGCTCGACTTCCAACATGTCTTCGGCGAGTTCATCGCCCTCGTCGATCTGTGCAAGGTCGACCGCAGTTTCTGCCGGGAGAGCCTCCTCGTCCTCGCTACCCTCCTCCGCATCTTCGGGATCCTCGGCGTCCTCGGCATCGACCTCGGTGTCGAGTTCCTCGTCCATCAGGGCGCCGGCCGGCGCGCCGATGCCGAACAAAGCGGTATCGAGTTCAAGTTCGTGGGATCTCCTCGGGCTCGTCGATCTCGACATGCTTTTGCATGCCGCGCACCACAGAGGACTTCAGATGATCGACGGCGACCGTCTCGTCGGCAATCTCGCGCAGCGCAACGACCGGGTTCTTGTCGTCGTCGCGGTCGATCGACAGCGGGGCGCCGGAGCTGATTTCACGCGCACGCTGGGCGGCGAGCAGCACGAGCTCAAATCGGTTCGGGACTTTGACAACACAATCTTCAACGGTTACGCGCGCCATTTCTCTCGACTTTTTAGGAAAACCTTGGACTAACCAATATATGGAGCGTACCGGCACCCGGCAACAAGCGCGTACGCACTCCCGCCTTCCACCATGTCCCTTCTGGCATGCTTGACCGGGTGCGCGGCACGCGCCTATATGCCGGGATGCGAGCCGGCCGGATGGCAGAGTGGCTATGCAGAGGACTGCAAATCCTCGTACAGCGGTTCGATTCCGCTTCCGGCCTCCAGGGGGCTGCGCCCGCGCCGACGGACGCCCTGATCCCCGGTAGCTCAGTTGGTAGAGCGAGCGGCTGTTAACCGCTTGGTCGCTGGTTCGAGTCCGGCCCGGGGAGCCAATAAATCAAAGGGTTAGGTGACAAAAACCTAACCCTTTGATCCCCTCAAACCCTCCATGGCAACACTGGTGGCAACACCCGAATAAGGTTCGTAGTCCGAAAAGCGCGGCGTCCCGACCAGGCTCCGTGAAAAAATCTTTCGGGGCAACACTCGAAACAAGGTTTGCGAACGGGAGCAAATATCCTAACGATTGAGCAAACTGGTTCTGCCATAACGTGCGTATGCAATACTGACGCCCGTTAACGTTGCGCCAAATTGGCGGGGCGCGAAGCGACTTCGCACTGGCCGATGAACTCGATTTCGTGAAAGCTCAGCTCGCCCGGCTGCCGAGCCGCGCCTATGTCAGCCGGTCGCTTTGCTGGCCATGCTCAGCGGGTCCGTGCTAATGATATCGCTGGCGCTGGCCTTTTGGCACCCCTGAGAGCCGGACTCGTCTGTGCGGTCATTGCCACTCTTTCAGGCCCGCTGGGAGCAAGAGAATATCGGTCCCGTGAGGTGACGCGGGGATTTCAGCGCTAGCATCCCTGCCCGTCCACGGGCCTTACAACAGGCGGCTGTCCCGATACCGGAAGGATCATGTTGTGCCGCTCGCCTGCGGCGGACCCGACGCGGTTTCGAACCTGCAATGGCAGACGATCCCAGAGGCGAAGGCTAAGGACAGATGGGGGAGCGGCGTGCTTGCGTTCGGTAGCTCAGACTGATTTGCCGGGGGAACTCCGCACGGTGGTGGAGCGTCGCATGGCGGTGCCGGCCCGCATGGCGGTGGGCCAGGGGGCCACCGCGGTTGAGCCGTTCGGACGAGCTGGAATAGCTGGTCTCGGCTCCCCCTGAGGGGTGGGACCGCTCCGACCCGGTCAGCCGCACGGAACCAATACAGCGCGCTCTGCAACGGTCATCTCTTTACGGCGGGACCGAAAGGAACATCGCCGTCATACTTCAAAGCCCTATATTACCATCGCGCAGTGACAAGAGCCGGTTCGAAGCGTCGACCGTGTTTCCTAATGCGCCGCCGGTTACGATCACGACTTTGCCCTCCACCTGGCCAATAGCTTCCTCCCCGTTCCTCCTGTTAACCGCCGGGCATCCTCGCTAGCGATCCTCCTGTCGATAGCTTTCGCATTCTCGCCATTCCTCACTCCAGTGAAGCGGCTAGCAATCGTGGTGATCGGAACGGGACTGTTCATCCTCTTGGGCATATAAAAGGGTGGGGGCGCCAAGGATCGGAAGTCAGGTTCGCAGCTAACTCGCCGCTGGAGGGGAATGGATTTGAACTGTCAGTTCCGCGATGCCTTGCAACCGCCAACAGCGTCCGGCGCCTTCATTCGGCGGTGAACGACGGCTCCTCGAGACGCCGACTATCGGTCGTCCCCAATCCGCCGAAGCCTCGAAACCGCTGCCTATCTCGCGCGGAGCTGGAAGTTCGAACCATTCCTCTCCGCCACTATTATCCCCTTGAGGGTAAGAGTGTCCCCTGCCCTGCGACTGAGGTGAGAATATCGGCGGCATTTCCGGAGGTTACCCGTACGCACTATACGATAAAGAAAGTGTAAAAAGGGAAAGCCGCGATTTCGCGGCGCTTGGGGTTGCAACGCATTCCGGAGCCTCAGTCAAAACTTGTGACGATTGGGCGTATGCCACCCGATCAATGCCTGCCCAGCTGGCGCTAGGGAGACTTTTGCTTGCCCGGGGCAGCGGCGGCGAGCCCTTCCCGAGCCCACCCCGGCGCGAATCACTCAAATGCCTCGCTATGACCGAGGAACGGCGTGTCGTCGACAGTGAAAGCAGCTGGGTTGTTCGCGCCTGTGGGCGACGGGACTTCGATCTGGGCGCCGATCTGCTTTAGCAGTGAGGCATTATCGAAGAAGATCGTCTCGCCCCACAACGCGTCGCCCTTGAAGTGCCAGACCACGATCGCCCGCATTACCACTGGCTTACCCGTCGCCGGCCACCCCATAAACGTGCCGAGATGAGTGCCGCGCCACTCGTTCTCCGTGACGACACACGCTTCGTCGGCGCACAGTATGCGGCGAACTCTCACGGTGAAATCGGGGAAGCCGGCCCAATGTGTGCGATAGCATTCCGCTGTCTGCGTCGGACCAACAAACGGTTCCGACGCGCCCACGACGTCGTTGAAGCAATCGGATGTCATCCCGCCAATCAAAGCATCAATTTCGTGATCGCTCTCGGCGCGGACGTGTTCACGCAGGATAGCCATGCGCTCGGCAGAAATAGGCACTCTGGTCCCTCCGCGAAGTGGTGTCAGACCTGACCGAAATTCGATTTCGATAATAAGACCAAAGCGGCTTAAGAGGCTGACCGAAAATGAATTGAGTGATTTCAGTCGGTTGTGGCATGATGGTTGTGTCAAAGCAATCATCGAGGCACAAAATGTGGACCAAAATCACTCGGCCAAAGTATGGACGAGAGGGGCGGCGCTACGCAAGCGATGTCACGGATGCGGAATGGGCGCTGATTGAGCCCCACATGCCGGCAGTAAAGCGTTTGGGTCGGCCGCGTGAGACCGAGCTACGGGCCGTGTTGGATGCGATCTTGTATATCGCGCGAACCGGCTGTCAGTGGCGCATGCTGCCAAAGGACTTTCCTCCGTTTACCACCGTGCAAGGTTATTTCTACGATTGGCGAGACGACGGCTTGTTTGAGAAGATCAATTTTGCGTTGCTGCTGGAAGCACGCGAAGCAGCGGGCCGTGAACCGAGCCCCTCGGCCGGGGTCATCGACAGTCAATCGGTCAAGACGACCGAGAGCGGTGGGCCGCGGGGGTACGATGCGGCCAAGAAGGTAAAAGGCCGCAAGCGCCACATTGTGACCGATACTGGCGGTCTGCTGGTCGGCGCCGAGGTGCACCCCGCCGATGTCCAAGATCGCGATGGTGCCGTGCTGGTCATTGAGGCCATCCACCAGTTGTTTCCCTGGCTACGCCATCTTTTCGCCGACAGTGTCTACAACGGCCCCAACCTGCGCGAGGCGCTCGCCAAATTCGGCCACTGGACCATCGAGATCGTCAAACGCGCCGCTGATGCCGCCGGCTTTAAACTGCTGCCGCGTCGCTGGGTCGTCGAACGAACCCTGGCTTGGCTCAATCGAAACCGCCGCCTGGCCAAGGATTTCGAGACTTCGATCGCCAGTGCCAAATTCTGGGTTTACATCGCCTCCGTGCAGCTGCTCATTAAGGAGACTCGCCTGACTTTGATGCAACCTATACGATTAAGATTCGGACACTTAGTCAAACAGGTCCGGCCCGATATTTAACGGGTCCAGTTGGGGCTCGACTGTGTGCGCTCAGCAAGCCAGTGCCAAGCTGTCGCAGGGTTATCACTTGGCGGTACATAGCCCTGGGGTGCTTCCTGCAGTACCGCAAGCGTATGGCCGTCGGAGTCCTCGAAGAACGCCCATCCAGTGTCATGTTGGGTGCAAAACTCCAACCCGCTTCCGGATAGCCCACCTGCCAGATGGCAATTCATTGGGCTTTGAGTTTCTGCGGGCCTGGTTCGGACGGCGCTACGACGGATTCGGACGGAAGTGACGCTCCTGTTGAAGCTGCTGATGGCGGAGTGCGTAACCATCGTGGCGGTGCTGCCGCCCGAGGCCGCCGATGAATAGGATTACACCCGACCATCTAGTGCGCAGCGCTTACGTCTATGTTCGGCAGTCGACGACGGACCAGCTGCTGAACAACCCTGAGAGCCGCCGTCGGCCAATACGACCTGGTGATGCGAGCGCGGTCACTCGGCTGGGAGAACGTGGTTGTCATCGACGATGATCTCGGGCGATCGGGTGGCGGTCAGGCCCGGCCCGGGTTTGAGCGGCTGCTGGCGGCGATCTGCGCTGAGGCCGCTGGAGCGGTATTGGCGATAGAGGCATCACGGCTGGCGCGCAACGGCCGCGACTGGCATACGCTTCTGGAATTCTGCGCATTCGTGAACAGCGAGAGAGACGGGATCATGATCCAAGGCTGGTCAACGACCGGCTGTTGCTCGGCATGAAGGGCACCTTCAGCGAGCTCGAGCTCTCGATTCTCCGACAGCGTTCGCAGGAAGCCTTGCGCCTGAAGGCGGGGCGTGGCGATCTTCACACGACGGTTGCGATCGGCTATCGGCGGGCGCCGACGATCGTCTGGAACAAAGACCCTGACCTGCGTATCCGCGAGGCGCTGTCCTGGTGTTCCGCAAGTTCGGCGACGTTGGCAGCGTTCGCCAGCTTGCCCCGTGGCTGCGGCAGGAGCGCATCGACCTGCCGATCGTTTGCCTATGGCCCTCGAGGACGGATCGGATCGTGCGGTGGGGCCCACCCCGCTACAATACGATCCATCGACTGCTGACCAATCCGGTCTATGCAGGGGCCTACGTCTTCGGTCGCACCGGTTCGCGGGTCAGGTTCGCGGAAGGGCGCAAGGTGATCACCCGTGGCGTGCACCGCCGGCGCGACGAGTGGGAGGTGCTAATTCGCGATCATCATAACGGCTTCATCTCGTGGGAGGAGTACGAGCTCAATCAAAAGGACCATCGCGGGCAACGCCAACATGAAAGGCGCCATGGTGCCGGGTTCGGTGCGCAACGGTGGCCGAACGGTTGGGCATGCGGCGAAGCGAACTCGCACAACGGGCTTCGCGGCGTCGCTCGCTACGTCTGCAACGACGCCGACGTCAACACGCCACTGGAGAAGTGCATCGCTTTCGGCAATATGCGCGTCGATGCTGCGGTGTCGGCGGAAGTCCTGCGCGTGAGCTGCCCCAGGTTGCGGATCGCGCGAGCCGGGCCAGAACGACAATGCTGGAGCAAGCGCGTTACTAGGCGACGCGTGCGCGCCGGCAATATGATGCGGTCGATCCCGATAAACGACCGGTGGCCGGCGAGCTTGAACGTGGGTGGAATGAACGTCTCGCGGTGTCGCGCGGCTTGAAGAGGAGGTCCGCAGCGAGCGCGGCAATCAGCCGGCCGCCCTTTCCGATGACGAGCGCGTGGTGTTGCTGGCGCTTGCCGACGACCTGACCACCCGCGGCTTCCGCCGAGACCCGCAAACGGATCTTGCGGGCCGTCCTCAACGAGATAGTCGTTGCTGTCGAAGCGGACCGCTTGCACCTGAGGCTGCATTGGCAGGGCGGTGTTCATACTCGGCTCGAAGTCGTGAAGAACCGCACCGGCCAGCATCGCTGGAAGACCATACGAGCAACCGAGGAGCTGATCCGCGAACTCGCTCGCATGCTGCCGGACCAGAGCATCGCTTCGGTTCTCAATCGGCTCGGCATGCGTTCGGCCAAAGGGCATACCTGGACCCAGGTGCGTCTGCGCAATTTCCGCTGCGAATATCAGATCGCGATTTACCGTGAGGGCGGACGGGCCGAGTGCCGCGAACTGATCCTACACGAGACGGCAAGCCGGCTGGGCGCCAGCAAGATGACCGTCGTTCGCGGCGCGGTCAATGGAACACCGGGCGCAGTGCGAGATCGACGGTCTTCAGCGAGCGGAAGGCGTGCTTGAGCGGCGCTGAGGACTTGTAGGAGCGCGACCGTGGCGCAGCGTCAGCTGTGCCGCCGGGAGGGTGGTGCGGATCGCATAGATGCATGAAGTGCAGCGTCGGCGGCGTGGAAAGGGTATTGGGCGAAGCTGAAGGCCTCGTCGGTGATGCTAGATGGGACAGTGCTTGGTCATGTGGCGCGTCCAGCACGCGCCGACGACCTGGACGATCGCTGCGACGCTACGCAATGAACTGCGCGCCGCTGCACGCGGGCCGCGATGCGCGCGAGCTCCTTTTCGGTGGCGGCAACAGCTCGGCGCGTTTGCGGCCGCGCTCTTCGGCCAGCAACGGGTTCATGCAGACCACCAGTCGTTCACCGGATAATCGGGGCTGGTGATCTCCGCATATCGCGGTCATCAAACAGCGAGAGCTGCAACGGCCGCTTCGGCGGCCAGCTGCTTGATCGCCGGAGCGCGCAGCGCGGTGATCCAATCGAGGCCAGCCGGGCGCAGCGTCTGCTCGATCCGGGCGCTGGTAGCACCGCGGTCGCCACCATCACCACGCGCTGCAGCTTGAAGCGCTGCTTCAGCTTGTCGATCTGCGACGACAGCGTCAGCGGATCGGCGGTATTGCCTCGAACACCTCGATCGCGACCGGGCAACCGTTGGCGGCGCACATCAGGCCAATGACAATCTGCGGCCGGTCGCCACGGTGGTCGCGGCTGTAGCCATGCTGCGCCAGTTCGCAGCAGCGTCCTTCGAGGTAGGTGGAGGTGACGTCGTAGAGCAGCAGCGCGCCATTCTTGAGGTGCCGACGGACCAGCTGGGCCTCGATGAACGGCTGCTCGCGGCCAGCCAGTCGAGCGCGGCATAGACCTCCTTGGCGGCGACGCGGCCGAGCCCCAGCATCTCGCCCAGCGAATGGCTGGCGGTGGTGGGATAACGCTTAATCCGGGATGGGCTGCTGCCGGCAAGACAGGTTTGCGTCGGCGCGCCCTATGTAATCCAAGAGGATGACCTTGACCGGCCAGCGGTGCGACGCGCGATCGAGAATGGCCGTGCAGTATCACCCGACACGCGACAAGAAAGTCTGTTTTTCCAACAAGATGGCGAGGTAGTGCATGTCACGGTCCCGGTCCGCCCGCACAGGATCAAATTGTCGTGCGCGTCGATCCACTCGCCGCCGGTGAGCTTGTGGAACAGCGCACGATTGAGGCCGCGCGGGGCACGGTAATCGACGTCCTCGACGACGGCGTGGTGGCGCAATCGGGCATAGCGCAGCCGGGCGGCAAGACGCTTGTCGCGCTGATGAGTGACCTTGCGATCGATCAGCAAGCCGAGCCAATCGGAATGGGTAAGGGTTGCGCCTTGGCCGGAGGCTTCGAGTTCAGCGAAGGCTTGGGCCATGCCGGAAAGCCCGAGTTGGGCGAGCTGATCGAACATCGGATGGGTCGGCAAAGGTCATTCTCCGTAACGGGTTAATGGTAGTAGCAGGGTCTGCGGATATTGGGGTGGAGGACTGGCACACGGTTGGCAGGCCGCCTTTGCGCCGGTTGACGAATCGGCTTCGTCACCATGAAACGGCCGCCATTGTGCGAATAAGCGAGTCGGCCGCGGGCGTCTTCTATGGCTGGCTGAGCACTCATTGCGGTAAACAGCGCGTCGTAGAACTTCTTCGGCCGGGCGATGTCGTTGCTCCCGATCATGATATGGGCTGAACATTCCGTTCTCTCCGCGGTCAACGCGCCCGATGGATGACGTTATGCGCCCGATTAATCCAGGTGCAGCTCGCGTGGTGGACCGGGTTGCCGTTGCACGTAATCGAGCAACCCCTGGTTGCTCTGCGCCTGAGCGCCGGGCAGTCTCTCCGGTCCGACATCGTGGTTGGCTCCGACAGCCCAATCCGGAAACCGCCAGGCATCGCCAGATCTATGTGGCCAAGAACGAGGCTGCGGACGCCTGGAATGCGAAGGCGCAGAAGGGAGAGCGAAGCCGCAGGCGGCATGACGGTGCCTGCGAAGGCATGGAGTTTTTGATCGCGCGAGCGCGCCGCGAAGTCGGAAAACTGCGGCTTTCCCCTTTTATAGAGGTCAAAAACTCGCGGATGAGCTCGGCCATGATGACATCCGCCATGGTGCGGTGCTCGGTGAAGGCCGAACATTCGCCGGGCGGCACTTCTCGCGCGGCCGCGGCGCTTCGGCGCCGTCATGAGCACCTGGCTCGTCATTGGCGAGTGGAAGGAACAGAACCCGCCGTTTCTCGGCAGGGCTTGGGTTGATGTACATCGCTCCTCCGTTCGGTTATCCAACGCCCGAGGAATTCGGGCGCCAGAGGCCAGGACGGAGGTCTGCGGGAACTTACCGTAAGCAGAGACGTGCCGGTTCTGCGAACCTTACCGCGACCGCGTCGTACAATGCTGCGCTTCGCTAATCCCGGGTACTGCTGTCCGAGAGAACTTTTCGGATCGCGTCCTTGGTTTCAATCTTTTCGGAAAAACACTTCCCAATTGACATACGCCTATCGGAAAGGTTACGAAGGTTAACAAACGAGCCTCGTTATCAGCTCACTAGGGGGGAAGTCGCCATGCATACGTGCAATGGTCGCTGGTCAGGCACTATTTTCTTGTCAGTAGCCCTCGCCGTCGCCGCCTTCGCAGGGCATCAGGTCGCCGTCGCAGCTCCCCGTCACACTCAAACATGGTACGTGAGCGCCGCGGCAGCTGCCGGAGGAGACGGTAGCGCCAGCGCGCCATTCAATTCCATCTCCCAACTCGTGACCGTGTATGGGCCCGGTGACACGATCATGATCGAACCCGCTCCGGTCGGCACGGTTCTCAACGGCGGACTTCCCTTGTTGCCGGGCCAGCGTCTCATCGGCGACGGACCGCCGGTCCTCAAGTCCAGCGCATCCCTGATTCCCAACGGACCGCCCGTGATGGTCTCGTCAGGCGCGTCATCACTGCCGCAGATTACCAATACGACGACCTACCTAAACGGGGATGCCATCGAACTGGCGAGCAACACCGTGGTTGAAAACTTGGTGATTGTGGGCCCCGCTCGGGGAGGCATTTATGGACAAAACGCTCTTAACGTGACGATCAGGGGGAACGACATATCCGGCTTCAACACGTCCGGCGCTCCCGGGTTCGTGGTTCAGCCGTTCTTCTCGTCATCGTACATCGAAGGCGGCGGGACCTACCTCGAGAGTGGCATCAATGCCGGCTGGGCCGCAATTCTTCTTGATACGGACAGCGGCAGCAGCAGTGTCGCGGTTTCGAACAACTACATCCATGACGGCGCATGCGGAGATGGCATCGACATCCGCGGCATGAACACGGGAGATGTAACAGCACAGGTAACCTTCAACTACATCACGCGGCTCGTTCAGTGCAGCAGCGTGGGCACGATCGAGGGTATCGGCACGCAAGTGACCGGTACCTCGCATATGCGAGCCGTGCTCGTCGGCAACACCGAAGCAAACACCGGAAGTCCCGGCGCGAACATGGATAGCCTGTTCGTTGACCCGGCCGAATCCGGCAGCTTGACCGAGACTATCGACCAAAATGTCTACATGAACGGCATCGGCGGCGCTTCGACCAACGGGTTCGAATACATCGTGAGCAACGGCGACGGGACCTCCTCCGTCACCATCTCGAACAGCTACTTCGAGAACAATCCTGGCGACATGCTCCAGGAATTGAACTTTGCCGGCGAGGCCGCCAAGGCGACCTTGATCCTCGACAACGTAACCGTCGTCCAGACCACGATTGGCCGGGGTAATCCCGCATATGCCATGCCGCCAGGCACCCTGACCGGCGCCACCAACACCGGTGACTGCCTCGACATCGTCTCGAACGGGTTCAATGACACAACCACCTTTCAGATGATCGACAGCTCGTTCACCGGTTGCGACAACAATGGCATCGAAGTGTTGTCCAACCAGGCAACTGGCAATGGGCCTGCTGGCAACATTCACACGATCGCCATGGACATCAGGAACAGCACGAGCAGCGGCGCCCAGTTTTACAATTTGTGGGTCAACGTCGTCTCGCCGCTGACCCACCTGTCGGTAAAAGTGCAGGACAGTGATCTGTCCGTATCGGCCAGCGGTGTGGCGGCCGCCTTCGACCTGCAGCCGACCGGGACGACGACAAACTACGCCATCGACCTCGGTGGAGGGGCGCTCGGCAGCGCCGGGAGGAACTGCATCTTTGGTGGCGCTCTATACAATTTGGAAGCTACCGGGTACAACGTCTCTGCCGAGCACAACTGGTGGGGAACGGCGAGCGGACCGCCATCGGGTTCGGTGATTGAAAGCGAGCCGGGGTTCGCGATCGACACGAGTAAGTTCCTACAGCGTCCGCCCCTCGCCTGTTCCGCGGATTAATTTCCGAATACGTGCATCCCCCTAGATCCTCGGGCAATGGGAAAATCCGGTTCACGACTGGGGCGAAAAGACTGGCTGGCGGCTCTTCAACGCCGCCACCCACGGCCTCGCCGGCCGCATCGCCCGAATTTGTTGACACTGATGGTCATAACCATCATCCCGCTACCACCGCCCCCGCTGCCGGTCATCAATTGAGCCGGTTAAGGTGGCGGGGAAAGCCGCGACCAGGTTTGCGGTCGACGGAGCTACCTTCGAAGCACTCACGGAGGTCCTCTCCACGAACTTCGACCTTTTGTGGCATGGCGATCGGCGGCACCGCCCACCGCGCGGCGCTCGCCAATGGTTTCGGGCCGCTCCCGATACTGCTTCTTGAGCGGCGCCTGCCTGCGCGCGCAGCTCATTCGCATCCATCGTCCTCACCCCATTAATTCGGCGATAATGGCCAACGGTGTAGGTTCCAAAGCCAGCCAGAGCAAGGGGGACCAGGATCGCTGCGACCGGAACCCGGATCTCTCCTGAGGGACCGAGGGTTCGCAACCTCCCCGCCGGAGGGAGACGGATTCGAACATTCGGTCCCCGGCACGGGAAGCATTTGTGGTCGCATCCTCGGTCGGGACGAGTTTTTCGCAGATTTTGGAGTGGCTGGTCGTGCGAGCCAGTCTTCCAGAATCACACCCTGAAACGAGGTCCGATACGTAAATCACCCGTTGGGTCGAAGGAGCCGCCTGTCGTCCCAATGTGACCTACCTCACACCTGTCCGACGCCTCACCGAAATATTATCGGCAAATGCCCAAGACGGAAGGGCCGGCCAAACGTGGTCGTATTTGTCAACCCGAGTCATGCGAAGGTGCCCTCATGAACGACGTTATAGCACAAGCGCCAACTTCGTCGGAGAGATTGGCGAGTGAGTCGAATCCCCAGCCATTTGAGCGGCGGCGCTTGGCTATTATGGGCGCAGTCTTCCAAAGCGCTCCGCTGCGCTGGTGGTTCGCTATGCGTTCCAGGCCCCGCTCGGATTCCGATTTAGCAAAAGTCCCGATCTATCCCGGCGCGTTAGGCGGAACTTCCCCCTTTCCGTACCATCAAGGCATTGGTATCGCAGCCTAATTTGTTTTGGATGGCATGGGAACGTAGCCATGTAATCTGGCGGATTTTGCTTGTTTGATCAGGGCTGATGGCTATGATGTTTCCATGTATATCGAAGCGGTCCCCAATCGTGACTCGCCCCCGGCCATCCTGTTGCGCGAGAGCTATCGCGAGGCGGGCAAGGTCAAGAAGCGCACCCTGTTGAACCTCTCCGACTGGCCGCACGAGCGGATCGCCGGCTTCAAGGCACTGCTCAAAGGCGGATCGGCCGGCGGCCGCGCCGCTGGCGCGGTTCCTCCTGGACGTCGGCTGCCCGCTCATCGCGCCCGCTCCGATCGGCGCAAAGCTCTCCGTCCTTGCCCGATGCGGTAATGCCGGCAGAAGCTTTGCCGCCGAACAATTCCAGCGCCGCTTGAAATCCTTCCTGCCGGGCTTTAATCAGCTTGGCTTCTTCGGCCTTTTGTTCGCTCAGGGCGAGTGCCGTCTGTCGGTCGGCTTCCAAGCCAGCCAGGTACGCGCGAGCGCGCTCAAGTAGTACTTTCATCTGAGGCCCCGTTCCGTTCATTAACCTTTATTCAATGATCGGACGGCCAACTGTACTCAACTATTTTAGAATGCTTAACGCCACACAGCGTGTCGTGTTTTTACGTTAATTTCTCATGTAGAGCGACCCGTCGTAGAAGGTTGACGTTCACCGCACTTGCTGCCGGAGTAGTACCTCCCCTCTGGGCGCATTCCCGCCCGTGCGGTAAATTAGTCCCCAGACTCCGTCCTGACCTCTGGCGTCCGAATTCCTCGGGCATCGGATAACCGGACGGAGGAGAGATGTACATCACTTACTCCCCTGCCGAGAAACGGCGGGTTCTGTTCTTTCATTGTGCCGAGAACGACAACGGTCGCCATGCTCGTCGGTCCTGAATGTCCAGTCGCGGCCGTCTCCGAAGCGGTCCTGAGTCGCAGGCGACCGAGTTTCGCTATGAGCGCGGTCGGCAGCCGCTACACGTCAGGTTCGCGCATGACTCGCTGCTGGAGGGAACAGGATTCGAAGCGTCGGTCCCGCAGAGCGAAGGAGGCCCGGCGTCGTCGTGGTGCCAATTCTCGTTCGCCGGCTCTTGGTCCCCTTCCTTGTACGGGCGAGCCGGAGACTTTGAGTACCAGACTTCGATCCTGCGATTGGCTGGCGAGCGCGGGATGGTTCGCCGCGAGCGCCTGTTCCTCACGCAAGATACCTTGCCGATTTTTGACCAGCTGCTCGACATCCTCGATGACATTCCCGGCGACGTCAGGAGCCGCGTCGCAAGCCCGTTCTTTTATGCCGGGCTGGCGATCAGATACGAAAGCGAGCGCCTGACCGAAGACGACCGCGACAACCTACCGGAACGGATCAATCGGCTGCGACCCGCGAGTTTCGATAACTGACTGTCGGAGCGGGAATGGATACCCGTGATGATGGAAACTGCGAGGCAGCCGCGAAAGTTGCTACTGAAGATCGATGTCGACGAGACGAATTATCGATTACTTGGAAAGCTCGTCTTGCGAGGAGATTTTTGCTGCGCGGGAACGCCAATACCAGGACAGCTACCGGAGAATTCCCGCGCTCGATGAGCTGTGCTCGCGATATGGCGATCTGAGTAACCGCAGAATTTACATGATGAGTCGCGATGTCGAGGGCAGGTGGATGGATTTGCACGAACGCGAGACAGGCACTAAGACCCCGATCGATTGACGTGGTGCGGCGGCTGTTTTCCGCGCCGACGCTTTGCTACGTTACTTGGTCCCAGCTCTCCGCGGAAGCGCGCCAGAGCGTGAGACTGAACGACAACCGAAAGGATGCGGTATGGCTGAGAACAAGCTGAAGGAACGGTGGAAAGCCGGCAAGGCGGCGGTCAACGGCTGGCTGGCCATTCCGTCGGGGTTCTCGGCGGAGGTCATGGCGCAGTGCGGCTGGGACAGCGTGACCGTCGACATGCAGCACGGGGTGCAGGATTACCAGACCATGGTCCAGTGCTTCCAGGCGATGGACCGGCTGCCGGTGACGAAACTCGTCCGGGTGCCCTGGAACGAGCCGGGGATCGTCGGCAAGGTGCTGGACGGAGGCGCCTACGGCGTCATCTGCCCGATGGTGAACACGCGCGGAGAGGCGCAGGCGCTCGTCTCCTACTGCCGTTATCCCCCAAAGGGGCAGCGCAGCAACGGGCCGATCCGCGCGGCCATGTACGGCGTGGCGGGCGACGATCAGAAGACCGCGAACGACGAGATCCTAGTCATTCCGATGATCGAAACCCGCCAAGCGGTCGAGAACATCGATGAGATCCTGGATGTTCCGGGGATTGATGCGATCTATGTCGGCCCTGCCGATCTCGCCTTCTCGCTCGGCAAGACGCCCAAACTCGACACCGAGGATTCCGAGCAGCTCGGCATGTACGAGGTTGTGCTGGCGGCCTGCCGAAAGCGCGGGATCTACCCCGGCATCCATTGCGGCGAGCCGGCCTATGCGGCGCGCATGATCCGGATGGGCTTCCGCCTAACCACGATCGCCAACGACAGCGGGCTGATGGCCAAGGCCGCGCGCGAGGCGGTCGCGGGCGTTTGGCAAGGGGTCGGCGAGTTCCGGTAGAGCTGGCTCGCCCTGCGCGGCGGGAGCGCTACGCTCGGCGCCCTTCGTCCGGCCATATTTCGGCAATGGCGATGCCGCTTTCGCCGGCAACCGCGTAAAGGAGGTAGGTCCGCCCGTCTTCCTCGAAGATTGCGGGATCGCGGAGCTGGTTGACCTGCCCGTAGGCGGTGCTGCGCACCGATGGGATGAGCGGCGCGTCCACGCCTTCCCACGAACGCTCGGGCCGCAGCACCTCAGTGGCCGAGCTTTCCTTCCAGCCGAGCCAATCGCCGGTCAAGTCTATGCGGCTGAGCAGAATTCGTTCCGGCGCCGCGCCGACTTGCGTCCAGAACACCGACAGTTCATTGCCGCGCTTCAGCACGGCTGAATGCCGCATGTTCGGGTTGAACAACACTGGGCCCGGCTCGAACCCGTGCAGCCCATCCTTCGAACGATAGAACCGCCCTGGCATCGTAAGGGCGTACGTCATGGCGTCATGCGAAAATATCCGCATGTAGGACGGTCCGAGGATCTCCGGTTGTGCCTCGAACTCTATACCGTTGCGGGAGGTCGCCACGCGGCTGACCTGCGTTCCCACATCTTCGAGCCGTGGAAGTACATTACGATCCGCTGGCTGGCGGGATCGACATGGACATCCGGTGAGGCGATGTGCGGCGTCGTGATCTCCGACAGTATGTCGTGGGACATCAGCGTACCCGTCTGCTTCCAACGCGCTTCGAACCGCGCAACTTGATCCGGCGAGGCAATCGGGGGCTCGGTCAGAAAACGGGATTGCGCAAGTTGCAAGCTGCCGGGTGCATAAATTGTCCAGGGCCCGGTGGGGTGATCGGCGTAGGCGAGGCGGATGTAACTGCCCTTGTGGTCAGCAAAATAGAGGTAGTAATCGCCGAGCCGGCCGTCGATCCAGTTAGGCACCCGAATCATCGAAGGACCCTGGATATTCGCGCCGATGGTCGGATGGAGCTCGGCTGAAATGATCGGTCGGTCGAGCACTCGGTGGGTGCGCACGCCCCGCTCCTTCCCATACGCCGCCATGATATTCGACGCTAGCCTATCACCCTTGCTAGGCCGAAACCGTTGTTCTCTTTTGGGCGCAATCCGCCGATGATCAGGCGGGCGGCTTTCGCCGGCGCCGGTTGACAGCGGCGGTAAGTTCGGCGAGCGCTTATCCGCCCCGATTTGCCCAAGCCGACGGCTCAGCAAGATGACGATTTTCTGGAACTTTCGTCCAGCAGACGCAAAACCGTCTGTTTGAGAGCCTCGTGTTCCTCTGCCTTCTTGATCTCGTCTTGAGTTTTGGTTCGATCCTCCGCTATACATGCTCAGGGATCGTCGGCCGAGCGTCCGGCGTAATACCAAAGCTCCGCCTCGGATTACTCAGCCTTCAAAGTCCAGGTTCGATCGCCATAGGCGATATGCACCTCCTCCTGTTCGAGGGTCCGGCCCATCTCTCCAGCCAGTTCATCGAGAAGCTCCCGGACCGTGCCATCGTCGAGATCGCCGGCGTATTGTGGGAGAACCTCGCCTGCAAAAATGGCAACCGGCTCGCGATGGCTTGCGGCTGCACCTCCGAAATCGGCATAGACGACTTCGCCTCGGGTAAACATCCCGGATAGAAAAGGCTCGCCTCGTGCGGCGCGCTCCCACATCCAGTGGTGTGCCGTTCGAACAGCCTCTTCGAGATCATAGATCCGCCCGGCCGACCCATATCCGGCCCGCAGCCCCAGGGTGATCTTGAACTCGCGCCGTGGCCCTCTGACGCCGGAACAAGGCGGAATGATTTCATTAATCCCGATCTCCTACCGTGTGGGAAGTTTTACGGCGCCAGGCAGAATTCCATGCTGGCCGGGATGATCATGCCCGCGATGATGTGCAAATCGTCGCTTTGAGCCGGACAATCCCCCGCCATCTATTAGCGGCGACAGACTTGCCGGAAAGCGGTACAGGGATTCGAACTGAGCAGTGGCTGTCTCGAAGGAGCCGGTCCTTTATCGCGGAAGCAGAATTTCCGGAACGGGCGAACACGGGCAGTCTCGAAATGTGCTGTCTGTCTCACGGGGGACCGAGGGTCGAATTTCGATGGGCATCGCGGTCGCCGACCTTCTTTCACTTCGACACCGGCAGACGTTCCACAGCGCCAGCAGCCGCTTGGCGCTGAGCGGGGCCGCGCGCAATTCCTCGTTCGATGCAACGGCGACCTCGCCGTGATCGACTGCCGCTGACATCTTCCGGCACAGCGTGATCCCGTCACTGCCAATGATATAGACGCGCATGAGTGGGAGCTCCTGATTGAGTCGGCGGCGGTCCGCCGTGACCCCGCTCACGCTCTCTTCCCAGACCAAGCCACTGATTTCCGGATAATCTTGTCGCGTTGTTGGCCGGATGCGGGCATCGAATTACTCGCCGAGACCACGGTGACGAGCCTCGTCGCCGTCGTCGGCGCCGCCAGCCTGACCATCGGCTCGCCTTGCAAGGCACGCTCTCCGACCTAGCGGCGGGCATCATGCTGCTGATCTTCCGGCCTAGTCGGCCCACAAGGTGCAGGTCGGCAGCAGCGTCGGCACGGTCAAGGAGCTGTCGCTGTTCTGGACCGAGCTGGTCACCGACGACAAGGTGCAGATCATCGTGCCAAATGGCGGCGTCTGGGGCCAGCCCTTGCGCAACTTTAGCATCTATCCGGCGCCTCCACATGCCGGCGAGGTGCGCTTCCGGACGGCGGAGGGGACCGAGCTCGAGCCCGCGATCGAAAAGGTCCGCGCCATCGTCGAAGCCCATCCGCGCGTGCTGGCTGCCCCTGCGCCGAGCGTCCTGCTCGACCGCAGCGCCGCCGAAAACGCGATCGAGATCGTCGTCGCGTTTTCTACCGCGGAGGACGAGACTGCGGCGGTGAGAGCGATCTGATCAAGGCGGTGCACGCCGCGCTCGATGCCGAGCTCGGCAAGCCGGCCGCACGCTGAGCACGGCGGCGAAGGCCCAGCTGCCGCGTGCGACGCTCGCGGCCGAGGAGGAAACGCCGTCAGGCTTTCCGGAGAATGCCCTTGATCATCCCGACCGCAACTCCATACACCTTGGCAACTTCGTTACACGAGGAGCATTAACGGCGGTCCTTTCGCTGGAAACTGCCGCACCATCAGGTCGTCAGGGATGGGTGCTTTGTTGGTCATCTGCTTCATGAAGAAAGCCACGCCCGCCATCGCACAGATATCCCGAATATCGCGCGCCCATTGCTCATCCATTTTGATCGCTTTCCGCCCGCTTTGACCGCCGCAGATGATCCAATCCGGACGGGGTGATCTTACTTCGGTCAGCGGACCCAGCGCCGGCACGTATGAGATGAAGCGCACCCGCGCCGGGATGACTTCCAGGATCTTCCAGCGGCGATCGTAGTATTCCTGATTCTCGCCTGTGACCCCAAGCCACACATTGGGCGGCGTCTCTTTCCATGGCGCGAGCTTCTTATAGCTCTCGGGCCGCTTGGTTAAAAGCAGCCAGTCCAGTTCGGGTGTGGCCGCGATCAACGCCGCAAGGTCTACACGCCATTCCTGAGGAGCCTTATTGTCAAGCCAGTCGGCGAGACTGGCGCAGAAAACACGCGGACGCTCGCCGCTGCCACGTGCCGCTTTGGCCCATCTCGGCGGCTGTTTCCAATTTGCCTCAGATGTCCGAAGGCGGTCGCCGTGTGGCCCCCACTGCACCTTGCGATACCTTGTGTCCATCATAGTCTTGGCGTAGCAAGGCGCACCATGTTCGCCGCCGCCACAGCCCGGTGATACCTCCTGGCATCCGATCCAGGGGTTAAAGGTGTGGGTCGTCCACTCGATTTTGCTGTTTTTCATCCGACAACGCCCATCGGTCATTGTTCATGTCAGTCTCTCAGTCCTCCGGGTAAAGGCCACGCGGGCCCGATCGGGCAAAAAGCGGGGAAGCGGTGAGTCCGACAGGCGGCGACCAATCGAAACAGCGGCGTCCTGTCATCTCAAATCCCAATCGCCGCATGTAATCGGCGATCTTTTGACCTTTAAGATGTAGCGGCGTAGCGGTCAAAAGCCGCCTGTCGGTTCTGCGGAGATTCCCTACTCCGCACTCGCCGATCGCGGAGAAACCCTTTTGGTTTCCACCCATGCGGCCAACCAATTCCCTCGCCGCTGGTGCGGTGAATACGGAGATGGCCGTTTTTGGCCGGTCGCCTGCCATCACGAGCGAGGGGCGGCGCTAAACGCTCCGCGCAGCCGCGGTGGGCGGGCGCTGATGCACGATGTCGCGTCCGTTTGCCCGTGGTAGGCCCGGTGACAACACTCGTCCTGGCGGCTGCGGAAGGCTTCACGTCGCTGTGGTAGCTCGCCATCATCGTCGATGGGTGGATCTCGACCCCATCAAAGCCAAGGATAGCGGATTATAACCGATCGGTTAAATTTATTAAGCCATTATATCTCCGTCGCACCACCCGCAACCGTCGCTCGAAATCGCTCCGACCTATAGCATGCCCGAGGTATCGCTCTCTGCTTGACATCAAAAGGTATCGGAATGCTTCCGCAAGCCACCGTATCATTCAACTGCGCTCCGATCGCGGCGCGGTTGACCCTGTTCCTGGCAGAACTTACGCACGGCATCTAAAGCCGTAAGGTGCCGTTAGGCGCATAGAGCCGAACAACCATCTACAATCTTGGCGGAATTATGGGGAAAAGCGAAGCCGTAGGGGACTAATGGGGAAAATCGTGACAGGACCGCCTCGACCGTATTCAAAAACCCGAGAATCGAGATCGGTTTTGAGATGTAGGCGTCACATCCGCTGTCGAGAGCCTCGCGCTCATGCCATCCCATGGCAAATGCCGTTACTGCAACGATCGGAATTCGCCGCGAGCGGTCGTCGCCTTTAAGTCGACGGCTAACTTCCAGTCCGGATATTTCGGGTAGTTGAATATCCATTAGGATAAGATCGGGAAGGCTCGCAAACGCTAATTCGATTGCCTCCAATCCATCCGCGGCCTGCAATGTCTCGTATCCGCTCCCTTCTAAGATATCCTTCAGCAGTCTCATGTCGAGCTTGTTATCCTCGACGACGAGGATGCGTTTAGGGTAATGGGCCATTACAAAGTCCTAAAAATATCACGGGCTGTTACTAACACTCAGAGATGAGGTATTAAGACGACAATGGTCGGGCCCTACTAAGTCTGACCTCCTCGTTACCGATGTTAGTCCGATACACTGCTTTTATGGAGAAGATACCCAAAATTCGATGCGAGTCATCAAAATTGATAGTTAAACACGCCAAACGCCGTGGCTCGACCTCATTAACTGCAACGCTTCCTTCGACCGTATCGCATTCCGTAAGATACACGTTGGCGATCGGACGCTCGGCTGACGGATGTCCATACAGTTGCGTAGTGGAAGACCAAATCGGGGCTGAGGAAGAGATCAAAAGGGCAGAGCAATACGAGGCTCTCAAACAGTCTCTCTAAGAATCTATCAACGATCCGCAGGTTCAACAGAAAATCGTCATCTTGCTACGTCGCTGGTTGGGAGCACATCCAAGGAAATAAGCACTCCTCAGTCAAGACCCACCGTTATGGAGATTGGAGAATACAGAATGCCGGAAACCACTGAGATGGAACCTCAAAAGGTCGATCCGCATCTTACCGCCAAAATCGTCCGGAGTTATGTCCAACACCATACAGTCGGATTGGTCAGGTTTCAGAACTCATTACATCGGTACATCGAGCGCTTGGTCAGCTTGGATGGCCCGCTCAGCCTGAGGAAGTTCTCACTCCCGCTGTGTCGGTGCGGCAATCTGTACGCCAGGAGCTATGTTGGTCTGCCTTGATTGCGGCTACCGAGCCACGATGCTGCGTCGGCATATCAGTACACGGCATAGTCTGAACCCGGATGAATATCTGAAGCGATGGGGATTGCGGAGAGACCATCCTTTGACCGCCCCTGCCTATTCGGAGCAGCGTTCCACGATGGCAAAGCAACTTGGGCTTGGCCGCAAGCCGAAGGCGCAGGTCGGCCCGGCAGCGACACGAGCAGCACCGGTTTCGGCAGATGCCGATCCGAAGACCAGGGCGAAACCTACGCGCAGTCGGGGCACCCGTTCCGCAGCGAAATCCAAGGCGGCGACAGAAGCGGCGGCAGCGCCGACGCCGACCGAGGAGTAAGCGATCACGTTCTCGGGCTGCGTCGCCATAGCCCCGCGGCACTGGAATATCGATGTCGTTTTTAGGTTCGTATGTGCCTCTCTGCTGGAGG
>CAVXLL010000016.1:0-404881 GCA_963762575.1 uncultured Alphaproteobacteria bacterium
GCCTCTTGATCTCGCAATGGCTGACGCTCTACACGACGCCGGTCATTTATCTCTACCTGGAACGCCTCGCCCGCTGGGTCGGCCGTCCATATCGCCCGTCGCGCGTGCAGGAAGCACTTTCGGATCCTCGGAGGCCGGCTCTGGCGGAGAGTCGTCATAGCGCCGAGTGACTTGTTGCGTTTGCCGACGCGACCTGACAGCAGGCTCAAGGAGGAAGAGGTCGCGTGCGATCGGTCCGGCGACAGTTCTCCGGCGGCAGTCGCGAGCGGCTCCGGCGACTAGCGGTAGGGTCAATCTTCGCTGCCGCTGCACTGACAGCGCCGTTCGATCCATCCGGCGGCGGCGAGCCCACGGCGGCTGCCGAGAACGCGATCCGCTCGGCGATCGAGAATTGGCGATCCGCATTCAACGCCCGTGATGAAGACCGCGTATGCGCTCTCTTCGCGCCAGATGTCGTCGCCAACTACCAGGGTGAGCCAGAGCGTAGTATTCTTCACTGTGCGAAATGCTACGTACGGCAGTACGAGATCCGTATGTCACCTACCGCGATTCGGTAGAAATCAACGATATCATGGTCTATGGCGAAACGGCGGTCGTCAGACTGGTATGGGTCCTCGACATCGAGAAGGCCGGGAGTCCGAAACAGACCATTGAAGAGCCCGCGGTCGATATATTCCATCGCCGGGTAGACGGCGGTTGGAAAATTTCGAGATATCTCGCTTATCCGCCCTCGCGATGAGAGCTGCGCCGTCAGTGCGCGGCTGGGAGATCGCCGCTTACCGGGTTCCTTGGCGATCCGGCTTTCCCCTCTTATAAGAGGCCGGCCAACGGCGGTCCGTCGAACATCCCCCGCGCGCCCTTTCATGCCCCCCTTCGTGATCCCGTTTCCGGCGATCGATCCGGTCGCGGTGTCGCTCGGGCCGTTCGCGATCCGCTGGTATGCGCTCGCCTATATCGCCGGGCTGGTGATCGGCTGGCGCTATTGCCTTGGACTGGCCGAACGGCCGCCGCATCTGGTCCGCGGCCAGGACGTCGACGATTTCCTGGTATGGGCGACGCTCGGCGTCGTGCTCGGCGGCCGCATCGGCTACGTGCTGTTCTACAACCCGGGCTATTATTCGATCACCCGATCGAGATGCTTTACGTCTGGCACGGCGGCATGTCGTTCCATGGCGGCGCGCTCGGCGTGACCATGGCGATCATGCTGTTCACTCTGCCCGCGCGAATCCCGCTCTTTGCCTTCTCCGACATCGTCACCGAGGCGATGCCGATCGGCCTGTTCTTTGGCCGCATCGCCAATTTCATCAATGGCGAGCTGTGGGGCGGCCGAGCGATGTGCCGTGGGCGATGGTCTTCCCGACCGGCGGCCCGGTGCCGCGCCATCCGAGCCAGCTCTACGAAGCCTTCTGCGAGGGCATCCTGCTGTTCATCCTGCTCTTCGCCGCTGAGCGGCTCGCATGCGCGGCAGCGCCCGGGGCTCGTCACCGGGATTGTTTCTCGTCGGCTATGCCGTCGCCCGCATGTCGGGCGAATTGTTCCGCCAGCCGGACCCGCAGCTCGGCTTCCTGATTTTCGGCACGACGATGGGCCAGCTGCTGTCGATCCCGGTGCTGATCGCCGGCGTCCTGATCATCGCCTGGGCGCTGCGCGCGCCCGTTCCGGCGCCGATCGTGAGCGAGCGACGCTCGCCGACAAGATCGTCCGGCGCATCCGCGCCGAGGGGCCGCTGACGGTCGCCGCCTACATGGCGATGGCGCTGCACGATCCCGAGCGGCGGCTATTACGCGACGCGCGATCCGATCGGCGCGGCGGGCGATTTCATCACCGCGCCCGAGATCAGCCAGATCTTCGGCGAGCTGATCGGGCTGTGGTGCGCCGAATTGTGGCAGCGGATCGGCCGGCCCGACCCGGTCATCCTGGCCGAACTGGGGCCCGGGCGCGGCATGCTGATGGGCGACGTGCTGCGCGCCGCCGGCACCGTGCCGGAGTTTCGCCGCGCCTTGCGCCTCTATCTGGTCGAGGCGAGCCCGGTGCTGCGCGCGGAGCAGGCAAGACGCCTGCGCCAGGCGCGACCGGCATGGCTGACGCGGATCGAAGAGCTGCCGGACGGCCCGCTGCTGCTGGTCGCCAACGAGTTTCTCGATGCGCTGCCGATCCGGCAGTTCGTGCGCGGAGCCGAAGGCTGGGCGGAGCGGATGGTTGGCGGTCGATGCCGAGGACAGCTGGTCTTTGTCGACGGTCCCGCCAGTCCCGTGGCGAGCCTGCTCGTGCCGGGCAGCTTGCGCCGGCAGCCGCCCGGTACGGTCGTCGAGATCTGCCCGGCCGGCCCTCGCCTTGGCGGGCGCGCTCGGCGCATCGATTGACCCGGCAGCCGGGTGCGGCGCTGTTCATCGATTACGGCCATTTCCCGACTGCGCGCGGACCGACGCTTGCGCGCGCGTTCGCGGCCATCGCCCGGTTTCCGCGCTCGCCGCGCCGGGGACCGCCGATCTCAGCGCCCATGTCGATTTCGCCGCTTTTGCCGAGGCCGCGCGGACGGCCGGCGCCGCGATTCATGGGCCGGTGTCGCCAGGGCCGGTTTCTCGCGGCACTCGGCGCGGGCCTACGGCTTGCCGCGCTGAGCGCGCGAGCCGAGGCCGGCCCAGCGGCGGTCACTCGAAAGCGGGGTCCGCGTTTGTTCGATCCTGGCGAGATGGGCGAGTTGTTCAAGGTGGTGGCGCTGGCTTCGCCGCGCCTGGCGTCGCCGGCGGGTTTCAATCCCAGCATCAATCCAGGCGAGCCAGCGTAGCAATGATCACCCTCGATCTTCTCGATCACAATCGCGGAATCCGCCACGCCTTCTTCACCCGTGAAGGCGGGGTCAGCGGCGGTCTCTTTGAATCGCTGAATTGCGGGTTCGGCTCGGGCGATGCAGTGGAGAGGGTTGCGCGAAACCGCGCCATTGCGATGGAGCGGCTCGGGCTTTTCAGCCGATCGGCTGGTGACCTGCTATCAGATCCACAGCACACGGTGCGTCACGGTGAAAAAGCCCTGGCGCACGCGATGCGGCGCCGCGCGCCGATGGCTTGGTCACGCGCAGCTCCGGCATCGCCCTCGGCATTCTCACTGCCGATTGCGCCCCGGTCCTGTTCGCACGATGCCGTCGCCAGGGTCATCGGTGCGGCGCATGGCGGCTGGCGCGGCGCGATCGGCGGAATTGTCGAGGCGACGCTCGACCGCGATGGAGGCGCTGGGCGCAGAGCGGTCCCGAATTCGCGCCGGCGATCGGCCCTTGCATCGCCCAGACCTCCTACGAGGTCGGGCCGGAATTCCCGGCAGCCAATTTCTCGCGCATGACCCGGCGAGCGCGGCTTATTTCGCGCCGGCATGGCGAAGCGGCCATTACATGTTCGACCTATCGCGCTATATCGAGCGCCGGCTGGCTCGCGCCGGGGTCGCGCACCATCGAGCGCGCCGCTCGCGACACCGTAGCCGAGAATACGCAGTTTTTCAGTTATCGGCGTGCCTGTCTGCGCGGCGAGCCGGTCTATGGCCGCGCGCTCTCGGCAATCGCGCTTCGCGACTGACCTGCGAACCCTGGGACAGATACGCGTATCTCTCGCTTTAAGTGGCTCATTCAATCTCGTTCGACCCGATTCGGCTTCTCGGTGCGGTGCTTGCCTCTCTGCTGCCGATGGCGGGCTGTCAGCCGTTGCCGCACCCGTTCGCTAACGACGTGCCGCGGCGCGGCGCGCCGATCTTGGCCTTGCGCGACAGTTCCAGCGTGGCGATCGCTCCGATAGAAGGGCTGCCGCGTGCGACAGCCGAGAAGCTAGGACCGGCAATGGCGAGCGCATTGCAGGAACGGGAGATCGCGGCGAGCGACAAGACCGCGAGCATCGGCAGCTATGAGCTCGTCGGCAGAATACAGGAAATGGCGCCGGCGCAAGGCAAAGCCGCGCTGGTCGTGCTGTGGGAATTGCGCGACCCATCGGGCCAGCGCATCGGCGAACGCGCCGAGCGGCTCGATGCTCCGGCGGACGATTGGGATGCCGGAAGCGAGGAGGCGGTGGCGCGGCTGGCGGCAGCCAGCGCAGCCCAAGTCGCAGCTTTGCTGCAAGACGAGGCTCCGAGCGAGGCTGAGATCGGGGGGCGCACGCGGCTGGCGATTGGCGCCATAGCGGGTGCACCAGGGGATGGTGATCAGGCGCTGGTCAGCTCGATCACCGAGATCTTGAAGAAACAGGACTTGGCAATTGTCAGCGATCCACAGGCCAAGGCAGACCTCGTGCTCGACGCGGACGTTGCCGTCGCCAAGCCGACAGGCGGAAAGCAGAACGTCAAGATCGTCTGGCATGTGCGCCGCAAGGACGGCGGCGAGATTGGTACGGTTGGCCAGGAAAACGACGTCCCCGCCGGTCTGCTCGACGGTGCTTGGGGCGATGTCGCCTACATGGTTGCGGTTTCGGCGCAAGAGGGGAATCATGGAGCTCGTCGCGCGAGGTGCCCCGCAACCCGCCGGCGCGTCCGGGCGGTGAGGCGTTGCCATTCCAGCTGCGGGCTGTTAAATACCTGACGATGAAGCCGCGGGGCCGAACCCGCCGGCACCGGTGGTTGTTACCCAATCATGAAGATCCTCGCCTGCAACGGCAATCGGCCGCTCGCCGAAGCTATTTCTGTCTGTCTCGACCTGCCGCTCACCAAAGCCAGCGTGCGCCGGTTTTCCGATATGGAGGTGTTTGTCGAGATTCACGAGAACGTGCGCGGCGAGGACGTCTTCGTGATCCAGCCGACTTCGTACCCGGCCAACGATAATCTGATGGAATTGCTGGTCGCCCTCGACGCGTTGAAGCGCGGCTCGGCGCGCCGGGTAACCGCCGTCGTGCCCTATTACGGTTATGCCCGGCAAGACCGCAAATCGGGTTCGCGCACGCCGATTTCGGCCAAGCTCGTCGCCAACATGATTACCGCCGCCGGCGCCGATCGGGTGCTCACCCTCGATCTCCATTCCGGACAGATCCAGGGCTTCTTCGACATCCCGACCGATAACCTGTATGCCTCGCCGGTTCTGGTGAAGGACATTCTGGACCACCATTCGCGCCAGGATCTGGTTATCGTCTCGCCCGATGTCGGCGGCGTTGGGCGCGCCCGGGATATCGCTCGTCGTCTCGATGCCGATCTCGTCATCGTCGACAAGCGTCGTGAACGGGCGGGCGTCTCGGAGGTGGTGAACATCATCGGCGACGTCGCCGGGCGACGCTGCGTCCTCATCGACGACATTGTCGACACCGCCGGCACGCTGTGCAACGCCGCGGTGGCTCTGGTGGAAGCGGGCGCCTCTAGGGTCTATGCCTACGTTACCCACGGGGTATTGTCAGGGGATGCGGTGCCGCGGGTTGCCGCATCGCCGATCGAGATGCTGGTCATTACCGACAGCATCGTCGCAACCGAGGCGGTTCGCGCCGCGCCCAACATCCGTCAGCTGACCATTGCCCCCTTGATGGCCGACGCGATGCAGCGCATCAGCGAGGAGCGGTCGGTCTCGAGCTTGTTCGACTGAGTTCCGGGACCACGGGGCGGAGCGCGCGCCGCGCCCCGAGTGCTGGCACTGACCCGATCCTTCCCTATCTTAAGCTGGCTCCCATCCGCCGTGTGAGGAACGACGACTAATGCCCGAGATCATCACCCTGAGCGCTGAACCCCGCACCCTTGCCGGAAAGGGAGCCACCCGGGCCACACGGCGCGCGGGGCGCGTCCCCGGCATCATTTACGGCGACAACCAGGATGCGGTGTTGATCAGCCTTGAGCCGCGGGAATTTTCGCGCGCGCTCGCCAGCCGCGGTTTCTTTGCCACCCTGGTCGACGTCAGGGTGGACGGGATCGTCCACCGTACCTTGCCTCGCGACGTGCAATACCATCCGGCAACCGACGCGCCGTTGCATGTCGACTTCATGCGGGTCGGCAGTCATGCGCGGGTCACGGTGATGGTACCGGTTGTCTTCACCAACCCGGAAATGTCGCCCGGCATCCGCCGCGGCGGCATTCTCAATATCGTCCGCCATGGGATTGAGCTGAACTGCCCGGTGGATCGCATCCCAGACCATCTCGTTGTCGAGCTGAACGGGCTCGAAATCGGTGACAGCCTTCACATCAGCAGGGTCATCATACCCGAGGGCTGCCGGCCGACTATCTCCGATCGCGACTTTACGATTGCCAGCATCGCCGCCTCCTCGGCGGTCCGTGAAGAAGCTGCGGCGGCCGCGACAGCAGCACCGGCCCCCGAGCAGGCGGCGAGCTAGTATTTTAGCCCCCGCCTGTGCTGCGTCCGCGATCGACCGCTGATGCGCTTAGTTGTCGGTCTCGGCAATCCGGGTGCCCGCTACGCCGGCAACCGTCACAACATCGGCTTCATGGCGGTTGATGCGGTTGCCCGAAGGCACCGTGCCGCGGGATTCCGCAACCGCTTCAAGGGCGAACTCGCGGAGGCGTCGATCGGCGGTGAGCGGGTGCTGCTGCTGAAGCCGCAGACCTTCATGAACGCGTCAGGCGAGTCGGTGGGCGAGGCGGCGCGGTTTTTCAAGCTCTTGCTTTCGGACATCGTCGTCATACATGACGAGATCGATTTGCGCCCCGGCAAGCTGAGAGTAAAGCGCGGCGGTGGCAGCGCCGGCCATAACGGGCTGCGGTCGATCGATGCCCTTCTCGGACCGGATTACTGGCGAGTGCGGATCGGGGTTGGACATCCCGGGATCAAGGAACTGGTTCAGCCCTACGTCTTGCAGAATTTTCCCGGCGAGGAGCTGACCGGCTGGGTCGAGCCGCTGCTCGGCGCGGTGGCGGAGACGGTCCCGCTATTGGTATCCGGCGCGCCCGACGCCTTCATGAGCGAGGTGGCGCGCCGATTTGCGCCGCCGGATGATAGCGCGGAGCCAGGTCCCGCGCAGTCTTAAGAGGAAAAGCCCCACATATGGGTTTCAGTTGCGGCATTGTCGGATTGCCGAATGTCGGCAAGTCCACCCTGTTCAACGCCTTGACCGAGACCGCCGCTGCGGAAGCGGCGAACTACCCGTTCTGCACGATCGAGCCCAATCTCGGGCGAGTGGCGGTTCCCGACGAGCGGTTGGAGATCGCCGCGGGCCTCGCGAAATCGGCAAAGATCATCCCGACCCAGCTCGAGTTCGTCGATATAGCGGGTCTGGTCCGCGGCGCCGCCCGCGGCGAGGGCCTCGGCAACCAGTTCCTCGGGCATGTTCGCGAGGTGGACGCCATCGCCCACGTCCTGCGCTGTTTTCCCGACGGCAACGTCGTTCATGTGGAAGGATCGGTCGATCCGATCCGCGATGCCGAGACCGTCGAAACAGAGTTGATGCTGACCGATCTCGAAAGCCTGGAACGCCGCGTGCTGCAGATGGCGAAGCGCGCGCGCGGCGGCGACCGCGAGGCCAAGGGTCAGCTCGATATCGCCGAGACAGTGCTGGCAGCGCTGCGTCAAGGCAGGCCGGCGCGCGATGTTCTCGTCGGACCCGAGCGGCAGAGGGAGCTCAGCGGATTGCAGCTGTTGAGCGCCAAGCCGGTTCTCTACGTCGCCAATGTCGAGGAAGCGAGTGCCGCCTCGGGGAATGCTGAAAGCGACCGGGTCGCCGAATATGCTGCCCGGCGCGGCGCCGGCTCAGTGGTAATCTCGGCGGCGATCGAGGCGGAGCTGGCGCAGCTCGCCGATGCCGATGAAAAGCGCGAGTTTCTGGCGACGCTCGGGCTGGACGAGCCCGGTCTGGCACGGGTGATCCGAGCCGGCTATACGCTGCTCGATCTGATCACGTTCTTTACCGTCGGCCCAAAGGAAGCGCATGCCTGGACGGTAGAGCGGAGCACCAAAGCGCCGCAGGCCGCGGGCCGCATCCATACCGATTTCGAAAAGGGATTCATCCGCGCCGAAACGATCACCTATGCCGATTTTGTCCGGCACGGCGGCGAGCAAGGCGCAAAAGACGCCGGCCGCATGCGGCTGGAAGGTGGCGACTATATGGTCCAAGACGGCGACATTATGCACTTCCGTTTCAATCTATAATGGTCACCTGCTCTGGGCCGAACAGTCGGCCGCGCTCCTGGGAGATCAGGCCACTCTTGCTGCTTGACGCGCGCCGCGAACTAAACTAGAACATGCCTGCACTGTTTAGGGTTCGTTCTGCAGTGCAGAAGGGGGTCCCAATGCTGACCAGGAAACAGCGCGAGTTGTTGCTGTTCATCAACCAGCGGCTGACTGCGACCGGCGTTTCACCATCCTTCGACGAGATGAAGGACGCTTTGAACCTGAAATCCAAATCCGGCATCCATCGCTTGGTCAGCGGGCTCGAGGAGCGCGGCTTTATCAGACGGTTGCCGCATCGGGCACGGGCGTTGGAAGTCGTGAAATTGCCGGAGGAGAGCGCCGCTCAGCCCACGGCGGGCGAACGTGGCCGGTTCTCTCCCACGGTCATTCGCGGCGATTTCGCCAGTTCGCTGCCCGGTACGCCGGTCGCGAACGACGTCGAGGCCGTCGACCTGCCGCTCTACGGGCGGATCGCGGCCGGCACGCCGATCGAAGCATTGCGTGACCAGAGCACGACGGTCGGCGTCCCGGCCAGCCTGCTGGGCCGCGGCGGCGAGCATTACGCGCTCGAAGTTTCTGGCGACAGCATGATCGAGGCTGGCATTCTCGACGGCGACACGGTGGTGATTCAACGCTGCGACACCGCCGAAACCGGCTGCGTTGTCGTTGCGCTGGTCGACGATCAGGAGGTCACCCTGAAACGACTACGGCGCCGCGGCGCCTCGATCGCCTTGGAACCCGCCAACAAAGCCTACGAAACCCGCATCTTTGGACCCGACCGCGTCAAGGTTCAGGGGCGCCTCATCGCTTTAATGCGCCGTTTTTGATTTCCTCGCTTACGGCCGGAGGCAGTAGCGGTCGACAAAGTCCCAATCGACATCAAGGCCGAAGCCCGGTTTGTCCGCGAAGATGAGATGACCGCCGCGGAGTTGCGGGTGTTCGCGGAAGAGCCCGAAAGCCAGTGGATCGGTCTCAGGTCCGCCGTGCAATTCGACGCCGAAGGCGCAGCGCGGCAGCGCGAGGACGAGATGCCCGTGCAATTCGGGAGCGGTGTGCGGCGCGACCAGCGCACCGTGCCCCTCGGCCAGTGCGGCAATGCGTAATGCCTCGGTGAACCCGGCGGCTCGCGTCGCGTCGAATTGAACGAACCGGATGCGGCCCTCGACAATGAAATCCCTGACGATAAAGCGGGTCAACTCGCGCTCGCCATGCGCGAGCGGGATCGGCGTAGCCGCGGCCAGCCGGGCAAAATCGGCCGGCTGCAGATACCAGTGCAGCGGCTCCTCGAGCCAGAAGATCCGATGCGACTCGACGGCTCGAGCGAAATCGATGCACTCCGGCAGATCGTAGGCTGCGTTCATGTCGAGCATCAGCAACGTCTCGCCGCCGATCGCCCGGCGCACCTCGCCGATACGCTCCGCCTCCTCCGAAACCGTGCCGGCTCCGGTCTTGAGCTTGACGGCGCGGTAGCCGAGTTCGAGGAAGCGCGCCAACTCGTCGCCGTAATCGGCGTTGCTGGCATTCGGCCGGTAGTAACCGCCGGTCGCATAGGTGAAGATCGGGCGGTTCTCGCCCCCGAGTAGCCGGTAGACCGGCAGGCCGGCGGCTTTCCCTTTGATGTCCCAGAGAGCGATGTCGATCCCGGCAATCGCCGCCATGACCTGAGCGCGCTCGCCGCGCGCGACGGGCGGCGGCAACCCGTCCCGGCCCTCGATTCCACCGGGCCGTGGCGAGGTCAACGCGAACAGCTTCTCCCATACGGCGAGGTGCGCCAGCGCATCCATGCCTCGAATGATCTCGCCAAAGCGGCTGACCCACTCGCAGATCCGCGGCATCGGCGCGCCATGGATCTCGCCGTAACCGACCAGACCGTCATCGGTGCGCACCTCGGTCAGGATCACGCTCCAGGCCTTGCTCTCCTCATGCGCCGTCCACACCGGCTGCGGGCGCGGCACCGAGATCATGTGGGTCGCGACGGAGGCAATCCTGCTCATCACGCGGTCTCCTGCGGAGTAAGTCCGAGTTCCTCGACCGTCTGCTGACGCATCAGGAATTTCTGGATCTTGCCGGTGACGGTCATCGGGAAGCCGTCGACAAATTTGACGTAGTGCGGTACCTTGTAGTGCGCGATCTGTCCCTGGCAAAAGGCGCGGATCTCCTCGACCGTGGCGCTCTCGCCATCGCGCAGCCGAACCCAGGCGCAAAGTTCTTCGCCATAGCGCGCGTCGGGTACGCCGATCACCTGGACGTCCTGGATCTTCGGATGGCGGTAGAGGAACTCCTCGATCTCGCGAGGATAGACGTTCTCGCCACCGCGGATTACCATGTCCTTGATCCGCCCGACGATGTTGCAGTAGCCCTCGTCATCGATCGTCGCGAGATCGCCGGTGTGCATCCAACCGGCCGGGTCGATCGCCTCGCGGGTCTTCTCCTCGTCGTTCCAATAGCCGAGCATGACCAGATAACCGCGGGTCAGCAGCTCGCCGGCGGTGCCGCGCGGCATGATCCGGCCTTCGGCATCGACGACCTTGGCCTCGACATGCGGCAGGATCCGCCCCACGGTTGATACCCGCCGCTCGATCGGGTCATCGGTCGCCGACGCAAAGCTCGCCGGGCTCGTCTCGGTCATCCCATAGCCGATGACGACCTCGGAGAGGTGCATCGACGAGAAAGCGCGTTTCATGACCTCGATCGGGCAAGGGCTGCCGGCCATCATCCCGGTGCGCAGCGAGGACAGATCGAACTTGCCGAATTCGGGATGGTCCATCTCGGCAATGAACATCGTCGGCACGCCATAGACGGCCGTGCAGCGCTCGGCCCCAATCGTCTCCAGGGTGGCGAGCGGATCGAAGCCTTCGCTCGGATAGACCATCGCCGCTCCGTAGGTCAGGCAACCGAGATTGCCGATCACCATGCCAAAGCAGTGGTAGAGCGGCACCGGAATGCACACCCGGTCGTGCTCGGTGAGCTTCATCGCGCCGGCGATGAACAAACCGTTGTTCAGGATATTGTGGTGACTGAGCGTGGCGCCTTTCGGAAATCCGGTGGTTCCGCTGGTGAACTGGATGTTTATCGGGTCGTCGAATTGCAGCTCGTCGGCAAGCGCCGCGAGGCGGTGCCGCTCGGCATCGCGAGCAAGACTGGAGACATCGTCGAACGGCACCATGCCATGGGCGTCACCGCTGCCTATGGTGATTACCAGCCGCAGCTGCGGCAGCCGCGACGCGTGCAAGTTACCCGGCGAAGCGGTCCTGAGTTCCGGAGCCAGTTCGCGCAGCATCGCGTGGTAATCGCTGGTCTTGAACTGCGCCGCGGTCACCAGCGCGACGCAGCCCGCCTTGTTGAGGCCATATTCGAGTTCGGCCAGCCGGTAGGCCGGGTTGATGTTGACGAGAATGAGCCCGGCCTTGGCGGTCGCGAATTGGGTGATCACCCATTCAGCGTTGTTGGGAGACCAGACGCCGATGCGGTCGCCGCGCTCGAGGCCGAGCGCGAGCAGCCCTGCCGCAAAGGCGTCGACCCGTTCCTTCAGCTCCCGATATGTCCAGCGGATCTGCTGATGGCGGACAATCAATGCATCGCGTTCGCCAAAGCGTTCGGCGATTCGATCGAAATGCGCGCCGATCGTGTCGCCGATAAACGGCGTCCCACTCGCGCCATGGACGTAACTCAACTTCGGCATCTCAGGAGGCGCCTATGAGGCCGGATGCAGCAGGTTGGCCGGTTAATTGGGCGTCCAGGCCAGAGCGCGGATCTCGCTGAACTCGCGGCGCAGTTTGACCCAGGAATCGCCGGCGTCCTCGCTGGCGAATATTTCGCCATAGTGACTGCAAGCGAGGATCCGGTTGGGGTTCGCCGGGTGGGTCGCAAAGGACCATATCGGCGAATTGGGTTCGACGGGCAACGGCAGCGCCTGCCAGCTTTGTCCGCCATCCTTGGAGCGCTGGATCGCGCCGGTGCCGCCTAGCGCGCCGTCGCCAGTGGCGACAAACAGCACTCCGGGTTCGTCGGGCTTGAGCGCCAGGCTGCGGCAATAGGGGAGGCGAAAATGCTTGCCGACCCCCAGCCCTCGCCAGCTTTCGCCGCCATCCGTACTAGCAAAGATCTCGCGCGGGGTGCTCGTCAGCACTGTCTTGGCGCCATTGACGCTGATCGCCGTGTCGTGGATGTCGGGGTCGCTGACGCCGTCGATCCGCGTCCAGCTTTCTCCGCCATCGCGGCTGCGGCGCACGCCATCGACTTCCACACCGGCCCATACCATCCGGTGGTCCGAGGGATCGACCGTCAGCGCCGTCACGCGCGGAATGCGGACATTCGGGCACTCCTCCGCCATATCGGCCGACAGCTTGTCCCATCGCCGGCCGCCGTCAGTCGATCGAAAGAGCGCTGCCGGTCGGGTCCCCGCGAAGATGGTCTGGGGATCCGTCGGATCGAACGCGGCCTTCCACACGTGCACGGCGTTCATCGGCGAGTCGAGCCGCTCGAAGTGCTCCCCTCCGTCCTCGCTGCGGTAGATGCCGTCATCGGCTCCGGCCAGAATAGTCCGGGGCTGTTTCGGGTGGGTTGCGAAGCCGAACACGCGGCTTTCGGCCCAAAGTCCGGTTCGCACTTGCCGCCAGCTTTCACCGCCATCGGCGCTCACCCAGGCACCGTTTCCAACGGTGCCGGCACAGATCGTAAAGTTATCGGCCATGGCTGCCTCCTCCCGAAATTCGCTTATCTGGTTTTCGTTTCCCAGCCAGTGTGAGAAATGTCGATCACCACACCGTCGGGGCCCGCCCATTTCATCTCGAAATTGCGGTGGCCGCCGGCAGCCATCTCCATGCCGAGCCCCGCCTTCTCCTCGAGGTGCTGACCCTCGGCGCGCTCCAGCTTCGCCGCGGCTTCGTCGAGGTCCTCGACCTCAAAGCCGAAATGATGGATGCCGCTATAGTTTGGCCCGTGGGCGCCGACATCGGCGGATTTCTCGGTCTTCCAATTCAGGATGGCCAGGTTGATGTAGCCGTCGGTTAGGAAAACGGCGCCGTTCGGGGCTCGCCGGATCTCCTGCATTCCGAAAGCGTCCTTGTAAAAGGCGGCGACCTTTGCCGGCTCTTTTGTAGTCAACGCGATATGCTTGATTCGCGGCATCGATTCCCTCCTCGCGTACCCTTTCTTCAGCATGCGCCTGTTCCGGGTCTCCGGCAAGGCCGAGTGACCGGCACATCGCGGCTTCCCTAGTCGCGGCGGGGGCGGCGCAGCGTGAAGGTTTCGAACGGGGCCAGCTGACCGTCCGGCCCCACCACGTCGTAGTAGGTGACCTTGATCGTGGTGATGCCGCCGCGATCCGATCCCGGATCGACGGTGAAGGCCGCGAAGCCGTAGGCATGCGCGGCGTTTCGCACCGCCGACCAGGGCGCTTGCTCCTTCACGTAGACCGGCGGACGCTTGCCGGTCGCCGGGTCGGGCGCGCCGACGGCGGTGATCACCCGGCACTGCGGCGGGTTGAAGAACAGCTGGTTCGACGGGACGCGACGTTCCGCCGCCGCCGATCACCATGTGCACCGTTCCCTTGGTGGTGTCGATCACGTCGGTGGCGGTCGCCGCGGCGACCGGCGTCAGGGTGGCGTTCGATTCCTGGCCGCGGATCGGGTGCGAGCGCTCGTAGTGGTGCTCGTGCCCGCACACCACGAGGTCGACGCCGTATTTGTCGAACAGCGGCACCCATTCCTCGCGGATCCCGAGGTCCGCGCCATTGAACTTGTCGGCCGTCGAGATGGCGACCTGGTGCATGCACACCACGATCCAGTCGATATCGCGATCGCCGCGGGCGGCGGCCAATTCCTTTTCCAGCCAGGCCTTCTGCGCGCCCGGCCGAATAGCCCCGGACGTAGGAGTTGCCGCCGTCCTGGTAGGCGACGTCGTCGTTGGCGATGCTGATCACGCGCACCGAGCCGGCGGTGAAGGCGTACCAAAGCCCGCGCGTCACATCGGTCTGGCCGGCCGCTTCCGGCACCGAGAAATAGGTCTGATAGGCCTGATAGCCGATCGGTCCGTTGCCGAGCTCGTTCTCGTGGTTGCCGGCCGAGGGCATCCAGGGACGCTTGCGGGCGCTGCGGCTGTTGTTCTCCCAGAAATCCCACCAGGTCCGCACCCGGTCCTCGGCGAGATTGGCGTAGCAGAGATCGCCGTTGAACAGGTGGAACAGCGGCTGCAGCCGCTCCACGCCGAGCGTGGTGTCGCCCGCCGCCGGCGAGCCGAGATTGTCATTCACATAACGGCGGATTCGGCATCGTCACGCCCGGCGGGCGGCACGTACTTCTTGCCCAGGGTCGGCGTGCCCTGATCGCCGAAGCTGGTGAAGGTGAACGGCGCGCGGCCGCGCGGCGAGGTGCGGAACGTGCCGAACTCCGGCTCGGCGCCGTCGTGCAGCGCGCCGTACAGATAGGCGGAGTCGGCCCGCAGCTCGATCGAGCTTCGCATGATAGGCGTAGACGACCTGGCCGGACTTTGCATCGGTGTAGCTGATCTGCCTTGGCCTCGACCGTTTGCTCGAGCTTGCCGTCGAGACGCCCGAGCACGACACGCGGGATTGCGAACCGGTTGCAGCGTGTGCCAGGACACCACCATCTCCGACGACGCATCCGCGCCGAACTGCAGATGCAGTCCGGCGACCGGAGGTGTCGCCACCGGATCGGGCGATCGGCGTGAGGCGGGTGCGGCCTCGGCGGCTCCGGTTCCGATGAGGGACGCCGCCACCGCGGCCCCTCCGCCGATGCCCGCGGCGGCGAGCAGCTTGCGACGACTGAGTTCGAGGTCGAATCCGGTGTCCTGTGTGGTCATGGCGGCCCCCTTTGCCAAGTTGTCCCCAGGATAAGCTCGATCCCATTGCAGGCTCGCTGTGGGACTTTGCCAGTAGCGCGTCAGCGCCGGTAACTGCCGTCGGCCCCACGCGTTGAATGCTACAAGTAGGCGCCGCTCGCGGCCCCTTACCGATTGCCGGCAAGCACGTCCCGCTGCTCGGCAAACAGCGCCTTCATCCATCGATTACCGCACGCACACAGGCGGAACGGCGCAGATCACGGTGAACGATGATCCAGTATTCTGCCGCGATTTCGGAGATCGGCGGCGTCAGCCGCTCGAGCAGGGGATGGCCGTCGCCGACATAACACGGCAGTACGCCGCGGCCGGTGCCGGCGCGGATCGCCTCCAAATGCATCAGCATCGATGAGGCGCGCAGCGCGACCGGCTTCCCCGTCTCTTTCAGCTGCCGCTGGACCCAGCGCGGCGGCGCATAGTGTGCTTGCTCCTCGGTATAGGTGACCCACGCACCGGCAGCCGCGCCGCGACGCCGGCAGCCATGACATATTCCTTTATCGCTACTGTTGTGGCTTCTCACGGTTGATTCGTTTGCTCGTCATTCCGGGGCGGCGCGCCGCGCCGAACCCGGAACCCATGCACACCGGTGTTTAAAGAATTATCCGATCTCTTGGGCATTCACTTCATGGGTCCGTGCGACAGCCATTCGCGCATGTAGCGCAGGTTGACGCCAGCCGCGGCGGCAAGCTCGTCTACTGTCATTGGGCCGCGCTCGTGCAGAGCCCTTGTAGAGCCCCAACGCATCACCAATCCGGACCAGCGCAACGCTTGCCGCGCCCCCGAGGTCGGACAACATTTGTCCATAAACTGATGCAGTTTCGCGTCGTCAACTATGCGTTTCCCCCTGAGTGAGTGCTGCCCAGCTGAAATGCCGTGTTCGGGACGGCCGATGGGCCGGAGTGAACAGCATGGCGTTCTGATCCGACGGCGAAGTGTGAGGTAGTTCGCACTCCCAAGAAAAAGTTCATTCATTAGTCGGGTCGGCAATCTTGGCACTCCACCGGAAGAAGCCTGGCACGGCCGCTGCCGGTGTGGCAGGATTGCCGCGGGGATTACGGATTGCGGTAGGGACGCGCATTACTGAGCGCCCCCCGCACAGAACCGTACGTGCGGCTTTCCCGCATACGGCTCCCACCTTGGGTGTTTGACGGCGAAGCGCTGGTTTGGCCAGGGGTGAAGGATGCGTGGTTTGGGGAGCCAGTCGTCGGCGAGCTTCCCGATCCGCGCCCAGGTCATTCGGTGCTTCTGGCCACGCCGCCGAAGCGTGCGCCGCCAATGGTCGATGACGTGGTAACGAAAGGCCGCGAGTGCCCGGCCATGGGTCGGCACTGCGTGGTATTGGAAGAAGCCGGCGACCACCTGCTTGAGCCATTCCGCTTGTTCGCGGACTGGCCCGTGCATTCGCCGCCGCAGTTCCTCCTTGATCTCTTGAGCTTCGCCCGGCACGCGGTCGCGCCGGCTCTTCCTGTGGATCAGGAATTTGCCGTTACGGGACTTGCCGCTGATGAAGGTGAAGCCCAGGAAGTCGAAGGTCTCCGGTTTGCCGAGCCCGCGCTGCTCGCGATTGGCCGCCGCATGGCGGCCGAACTCGATCAGGCGGGTCTTGTCCGGATGGAGCGACAGTGAGAACTCCTCGAACCGCGCGCGCATCTCATCGAGGAACCGACGTGCGTCGGCCTCGTGCTCGAAACCGGCTACCAGATCATCGGCCCCCGGGTCCGCGCTCTGCGCGGCCCGAGGACAGGCTCCGCGCACGATGATCATGTCGCCGGTGGCCTCGCGCCGTCGCCAGCGCTCGACCCAGAGGTCCAGCACGTAGTGCAGGTAGCTATTGGCAAGCAGCGGCGAGATCACCGATCCCTGCCCAGTTCCCCTGTCGCTGACCGTCACTGTACCGTCTTCGAGAATGCCCGCCCGCAACCATTTCCGGATCAGGCGGACGATGCGCTTGTCGCCGACGCGGTGCTCGACGAACCGGATCAGCCACTCCTGGCTGACCGTATCGAAGAACGACCGGATATCGGCGTCCAGTATGTAGTTCACCTTCCGCTCGGCGATCCCCACTACCAGGGCGTCCAGCCCATCATGCGGTCCGCGTCCGGGCCGGAACCCGTACGAGAACCCGAGGAAGTCCTCCTCATAGATGGCATTCAGCACCATGACCGTGGCGCCCTGAACGATCTTGTCCTCCAGGGCGGCGATCGCCAGCGGCCTCTGCCGGCCATCCGCCTTCGGTATGTACGTCCGGCGGGACGGTTGCGGCCGATACGCTCCCCGATGAATACGACCGTGCAGGTCCTCGAGCCGAGGCTCCAGGTCTGCCTCGTAGTCCTCCCAGGTCACGCCGTCCGCGCCAGGGGCGGCCTTACGCTTGAGCGCGTAGAATGCCGCCCGCAGCGTGTCGGGATTGACGTGGTGCAGAAGCGCGGTGAACCGTTCTTTCTTCCTTTGCCTTGCCACTTGCCGTACACGGTCCAGCGCCTGGGTCACACGCGCCCGGATCTGGGTCCGGTGTGTGGTGCTTCGCTGGTCCGCGTTCCCCTCGGCCCCCGCCCTTCGCTCCCCCGACTCCTTGGCCGGTTGCCCGGCTTCGTTCGCCAGCTTCATCGCTACTATGGCGGGGTCTGACTTCTCATGCCCGTTCATCGCCGGCTAAAGCTCATCGCCTTCCCGGCGCGGACCGGCCCGGTCAAGACCGCCCGGCCGGACATGAGACCTCTCAGGTTCCGACGTGCTCCCTTCCTGCGTGATGGGGTCTTCGACCACGGCAGAGCGGCAGCCCCTCGCATCAACGGTGCTGCTCATGTTGCCTTCGACGCTGTCAACAGTCTCGGCCTCTGCGTTATGTAACTTTCGCGGCTCAATAACCCATCCCACACCATCGCTGTGTACGCTTCGCCGCAGTCGTCGCCGAATACAGCGCAACACTCGCTACCAAGCGGACGCTACTCCTTACTTGGGCAGGTCTTTCACCTGCTGGATCACGTCAGCTTCTCCTGACGCACTGACAGTTTACATAAGGGGGGAGCGGCAGGCGCGCCCTGGCCGAGCCTGTTTGCTTTGCGCTGGACCGCGACCGTCGAAGCCGCTGCTCAGGCAACGTGGCGAGCCGATCGCCGTGTTCGCCTACTTTCTGTCGGCGACCGCCCATAGACCTCTGTGAACACGGCATTGAAGCGTCGCACACAACTATCGTCACACCCTCGGGCGGCACGTACTTCTTGCCCAGGGTCGGCGTGCCCTGATCACCGAAGCTGGTGAAAGTTAATTGCGCGCGCCCGCGCGGGGAGGTCCGGAACGTGCCGAACTCCGGCTCAGCGCCGTCGTGGGATGCCGCTTTCAGGCGCGCCACAAGCCCTTGTACCGTTCGCCGCGCATCAGGCGACAGGTCATCGCGCCGTGCCTTTGCGTAGGTCATCAGCAAATAAAGCGGCATTGTTGGATCATGGTAGAATAGATGATGCGGACCCGCCTCGCTTGCCGCCGCCCTGGCGACCCCACCTGACTTTGCGAACGCCACCGCTTCCCGCAATCAAATCGCCGACCTCGAGGTTTCATGGCCGCCCCGGTGTCGGGCGCACCCACAATGTCGTGCCGCCGGCCCGTGCTCATGCGCAATAAAGACCCGAGGAATTGCCACATTTGCATGCTATGTATGGTCGGTGAAACTAGACAACCGGGTCCGGGCAACATGACGGCCAACTCCAATATTTGTCGAGATACTGGCTTCTGATCGCAACTACTCCGGGAATCCGGCCTGTTCTTGTCCAGAAGAAACGGTCGATCAGGTCAACGCGACCCAACGGCAGGTTGTCGCCGGCCAATTGGCGCGGGCCGCCCTCTCCGGCATGTCGGTATGAGATATTCGGCGCCCGCGCCGATACTGGCGAAAGGTCCGATTTAACGGTGATAGGCGCCGACAAGCTCAGTTTGCTGGATGACGTAGGGCTGCGCCGCCCTCACCACGTCGAGCGCCGTCGGCGGGGCCCTCGGATCGAGTGTCGGCCGGCTGATCGCCAGCAGGCGGAAGTGATAGTGATGCGTGCCGGCCCCTTTGGGCGGACAAGGGCCGCTGTAGCCGGTTTTGCCGAAGTCGTTGCGCGCTTCGTGCAATGCCGTGGCCGGCGGGTTTGCCGAATAGCCGGCATCGAGACCGCGGGAGGTGGGCGGAATGTCGAACACCGCCCAGTGCCGGAAGGTGCCGGAGGGTGCGTCGGGGTCCTCGACGACAAGGACGAGGCTCCCCGTCCCCGCCGGCACGTCCGACCACGACAAGGGTGGCGAGATATCGGCGCCGTCACAGGTGTATTGCGCCGGTATCTCTCCGCCCGGCGGGATGGCCGGGCTGGCAAGTATCAGAGGCATCGCGGTCTCCGCATTGCCGAGTCTAAGTATCTAGATCGGGTTTCACTCTCCAGATAGACATAAGAAGCGTGGGTTCCACGAGGAGCGGGTGATGAGCGAGACGACGCGCTTGCGTAGCGGGCTGCTGGTGTTCCCCAACCTGACCCAGCTCGACCTGACCGGCCCCTATGAGGTTCTTGCCCGGTTGCCCGGCGCGGAGACCCTCTTGTTGTGGAAGAACCTGGATCCCGTGCGGTCCGAGCATGGCCTGACGATCCTGCCGATGGCGACCCTCGCGTCCTGCGCACCCCTCGATCTGATCCTCGTCCCGGGTGGCGCGGGGATCAATCCGTTGCTCGAGGATGCCGAAATTCTCGCCTTTCTGCGCCATGCCGCAGCCGAGGCGCGCTATGTCGTCGGGGTATGCACCGGCTCGCTGGTGCTCGGCGCCGCGGGACTGCTGCGTGGGCGCCGCGCCACTACGCATTGGATGTCGCGCGACCTGTTGCGCTCCTTCGGCGCCGAGCCGGTCGCGCAGCGCGTCGCGGTCGACGGCAAATTCTTCACCGGCGGCGGCGTCACCGCCGGCATCGATGTGGCGCTGACCGTCGCCGCCGCTATTGCTGGGAGGGCCGCGGCGAAAGCGATCCAGCTCGGCATCGAATACGACCCGACGCCACCCTTCGCATCGGGCTCGCCGGAACAGGCCGACCCGGCGGTCCTCGAGGCCGTCCTCGCCCGAGCCGAGCCGCGCCAGCGCGACCGCGCCGAGCGGGTCGCCCGCGCCGCCGCGGCTCTGTGAGGGCTAAGCTCTGGCCGCTCGGGCCTGAGGGGCTTTCCGGAACCCCTCCTGAAGCGCCGCGTTGGCGGGAATAACGCGTCGCACTTTGCTTGTCGTGCGACAGCTGGTCTTCACCGCCAAGTCTATCGGGAGTTTATGATGCTCATCGACGTCGGCGCCGCTGGCTTTCCCCCGAGCCGGCGGGAGATACTGAAATCGACGACCGCCTTCATGGCGGCGGCAGGGGCCGTCTCGAGTGCTGCTGCCCAGCCGGTCGGTAGTGCAGGCCAGCCGACAGGGAGCGCCACTAGTCCAGCCAAAACTCTGCAGCACAAGAGGATGGTCGGGTATATGTTGGCGCACGAGCAGTTCACGGTACCCGAACTGGTCAATATCGGCGGTTGGGCGAAGCAGGCCGGCTTCGACCTGCTGGCGACGAGCGATCATCTGCAGCCTTGGCAGGCGAACGAAGGGCACTGCGGTGAAGCCTGGGTCACCCTCGCGGCAGCCGGGGAACGCACAAACCCCGCATGGATCGGCACGACCGTGACCTGCCCCACGTTGCGCTACAATCCGGCCGTTGTCGCCGAGGCGTTTGCATCGTTGAGCCTGCTTTACCCCGGCCGGGTCTTTCTCGGCGTCGGATCAGGGGAAGCGCTGAACGAGGAAGCCGCCACCGGCCTATGGCCGAAATGGCCCGAGCGCTGGGAGCGCCTGATCGAGGCGATCGGCATCATTCGGGCCTTGTGGAACGGCGAGCAGCTCGCGCATCAAGGCAAATACTACAATGTCGAGGCAAGGCTCTATGACCCGCCGCCGCAGCCGATTCCTCTTCTGACCGCCGCAAACGGCAAGAAATCAATGCGGCTTGCCGGCCAACATGGGGACGGGCTCATCACCGATCCGCTCATCTGGAAGCAGTACAAATCGGAATGGGAAGGCGGCGCCAGAGACGCCGGGAAAAATCCCGCCGATATGCCGGTTCTGGTCGAGCAATTTGTCGTGGTCGGCGACAAAGACGAGGCGCAACGAGCTGCCGAATTCTGGCGCTTTATACCAAAGGCCTTCAAAAAATATTACAACGTCGCGGGCCCGGCCGAGATTCAGCAGCAGGCCGACAGCCAGGTGCCGCTTGAACAGATTATCAGTGAGTGGCCGGTCGGAACCGACCCCGCCATCCATGTCGAGGCGATCAGCAAATTGTTCGATAGCGGCGCGACCATCGTCAACATCCACTCGGGGCAACCCGACCAAAAGAAAGTCATCGAATTCTATGCGAGCACGGTTCTGCCCAAATTGGGAACACGCTCTTAGCGGCTAACTTTGAGGATCTACGGTTTGATATACACCGTGTCCCCTTCGATACAGACCTGATAGATTGGCACCGCGGTCGACACCGGTCCATTCACTAACTCGCCCGTCCGCACGTCGAACTGCGCATAATGAAGCGGGCATTCGATCAAGTATCCGTCGAGCTTGCCACGGGAGAGCGGCGCGTTGCGATGCCCGCAAACGTCGCTGATCGCGTAGAATGTACCCTCCACATTGGCCAACACACGACGTTCCCCATTCACCGCGACCCACTTCATTTGGCCCGGCGACAACTCGGAGGCCTTGGCCACCGGAACAAACCCATCAGGCATAGGTAAGCCGGGCTTCTCCCTCTCCCCGCTTGGCGGGGAGAGGGCTGGAGTGAGGGGCTATGCGCTAATTCGGCCGGAACCCGAAAAGCTGCGCCGCATTGTCCGAGGTGATCGCGCGCCGGTCCTCCTCGGGAACACCCTTAAAGATGCGGCCAAGGAAGTCCTGCGACTTCGGCCAAGTCGAACTCGGCATGCGGGAAGTCGCTGCCCCACAGCATCGTCTCGACGCCGATCTTGTCGCGCATTTGCACGCCGAGCTCGTCCTCCATGAACTCGACGAACATGTTGCGCCGCCAATAGTCGCTCGGCAGCAGGCCTTCGCGCGACTTCCAGCCCTTGGTGAAGACCGGCCGCTCGCGATAGGTGAAGTCCATCTGCTGCAGCCAGTGCGGGATCCACGCGGTCTCGTGCTCGACCGAGCCGACCTTCAATCGCGGATAACGGTCGAAGACGCCAGCGAACAGCATCGAGGACAGCGAGTACCGCACCCAGTAATCCGTCGTGGAACGGCCGGCGCCGGTCATCTCGGCGACGTTCATCGTGAATTCGTTGCCGGGGACGCCGTTGCGCGGGGTGGCAATGTGCAACAGCAGCGGCACCCCGAGATCCTGCGCGGTCCACCACAGGCGGTCATAGATCGGATGACTATAGGGCTTGTCGGGCAATGGCGAGACCGGGATGAAGGCCCCGACGAGCCCCAGTTTCTTGCACCGCTCGAGCTCCAGGCAGCCCTCGTTGACATCGTCGACATTGAGCATGCCGATCCCCTTCAAGCGCTCGGGATAGGGCTTGCAGAAATCGGCGATCCAGTCGTTGTAGACGCGGCAGATCTCGGTCAGCAATTCGCTGTCCGGGATGCGGTACCAGAAGAGGCCTTGGCTCGGCTGCAGGCACGATCCCCAGACGCCGTCCTCTTCATTCTCGCGGATCATGGCATGGGCGTCATAGCCGCCTTTGCGGACATCCTCCCAGACGCCGAGGAAATCGATCTGCGAGGGGTCTTCGAAACGCTGCCCGGCCTGCATGACCGCCCCGAGGGTCCCGACCTGCATGCCACCGAGCATCCACGCGTCATATTCCCGGCCGGCCGGGGTCTTGCGGCGCTCCATCTTGGGCGCCCGGTCGCGGAACCTCGGCTCGATGCGCCCGGTATACATGTCCGGCGGCTCGACAATGTGGGAATCCGCCGAGATCAGCTTGTACTCCGCCATCAATGACCTCCTCCGTTTTCGCCGAGTGCGGGAACGCCAAGATCGGCAGCCCGAACCCTATTGCTCCTTGAAATGTCGAGTTCAAGCGGCGGTCGCGGCGTTTGCCGGATCCGCTCTTCGAACGGCTGCGGCAGGCGATGCCCCTCGAACGGAGCCTCGCGCTCGGGGCTATCCTGCTAGTGCTAGGGCTTATCACCTTCGGGGCCGCCATGGCCGATTGGTTCAATGTTGGCTTCGGAGCACTGACCAGAGGCAGTGGTGCGATTCGTTATGTCATTGTAAGCAGCACCACTCCCGTTTGAGTTTCTGTTCATAGGGACCGAACAACCGCCTGACGAGCGGTCCGCGCCACATCATATCCGGAATCTCCTGGCGATAAGTGCGCGCACCCGAGGAAATGCCCGGTCAATGATCCTGGAGAAAGCGAGGTATTGCCGTATCCCTCTCGGTCCAAGCGCCAGCAGTGAGATAAAAGCTTTAAATAAACCGTTATATTGCCCGCGAAGTGCCGCGGCAAGCGCGGTGTTGACACTGATCGCCACGCGCGCGACGGGAAGGATTTGGTTTTGCGCAGCAAGATCGAGTTTTGTCATATGACGATCAATGATTATCTCGTGCTGCCATCGAAAATCCGAGTCGTTTCTGCTCGCCAGTATAGTGAGAGAGCTTTTGTGAATTCTATAAGAGGCTAAGGGGATTGAATGGTAATATATATTACCCAGCCTCGCAATCTTCAAATATAGGTCCCAATCTGGTGCATACCACAATAGGGGATCCATCCCGCCAACGCTAAGATACGCATCACGCCGAATCGTAGGTGAGGGAATAGCGATAAAATTTTGCACCAGTAGCCGTTTAATAAAGACGTTCGCCGCAACTGGCGACTGGGTGCTGGGCAACGGACAACGCCATACCCCCAATCGTTTTCCAGTTTCGTCTATAATGTAGCAAGGATGCAGATGCATGACGGCATCGGGCTCAACGGCAATCCATTTCCTCAGCTCAGCGCTTCGGTTCGCCAGCCAAAGATCGTCGTCGTGCAGAATACAAATTCGATCAGCCTGTGCCTGCTCCACACCAAAATTGATCTTTGCCGCCTGGGACTGAAGGTCGAGACGCCGTTCGGCTCGAATGTTCAGTTTAGTCGCAAAGGTGTTTATTATCAGCCAGCAGGCATCGCTCAGGCTCGCGTCGATAGCGATCACTTCGATGCCTTCATCGTGCTGATCGACTAGCGATTGAAGTGCATCGGCGAGCCACCGTTCTCTGTTATGCGAGGTAACAACTACCGAGAGCCAGGGTTTCTCCATTGTCAGGAAACTACGGAAAACATGCAATAATAGCCGCCCTGGTCGATCTGATTTGGTGTTCCGCCCGACAGCCGTCCCCTGTAACAAGTTGGGAACAATGGTCTCGCGACGAGCAGCGGTGGCAACAGCTCTGGACAGCCGAAGATTCCTGACGAACTACTCGTGACCAGACGCCCGATATAGCCACGCTTAGGGCATATTGTTCGTCTATTAGCAAATCACTGTTCATCGCTACAGGGGCTCATCAGTCGCAGCCTGCGCTCGAATGAGCGTCAAATCGATCGACGGAAAGGACCGAAGTATCGCTGCTGTGCAAGCATTTGACAACGCGTAGTGAACCACTTTTAATTGCCCTCTCGCATCGAAGCCGGATAAAGGCCATAACCAGGATTCTCGCCGCCAGCGTTCGGCTTCTCGTAACCGTCGCACTATTATGGATTCTGGTGACGCGGGTCGATCTCGGCCGGGCCGTCGAGATCATCGGCCACGCCTCCGTGCCGCTCGTAGGGGCGATGCTTGGCGCCGTATTGCTGGCCAATTTACTCGTGGCCTTCCGCTGGCAAGTGATTCTTGCCGCGGAGACGAAATCGCCAGGCCCTAGCACCTTGTTGAAAATCGTGTTTGTCGGTCTCTTCTTTAATCAGGTCCTGCCGACCGGCGTCGGCGGCGACGCCGTTCGTGCATGGCGTTGCAGCCGTGTGGGCATCGGCTTGGGTGTCGCGATCAGGAGTATTCTGCTCGATCGCGCCTGCGGCTACCTGGTGGTGCTCGTCCTTTATGTGTTGGTCCTGCCGAGTTTATTGCAAATTCTGCCGGACGCGCAGGAACGCGGCGCCGTACTCGCCGTGCTCGTCATCGGTCTGCTCGGGCTGGTGGCGCTTGTTTCACTGGATCGTCTGCCCCGGCCGATTCTGCGTCTTCCCCTGATCACCCCATTTGCCGAACTATCGCGAGCCAGCCGGCGCCTGTTTAGAGACCCCGGACGGTGCGGCGCTGTTCTTGGCTTCTCTATCATCACGATCACCCTCTCCGTCCTTGCCCTCAAGTTTGTCGGGGATGCTGTCGGCACCGGGCTTTCGCTCGGCAGTTGGATCATGATCGTGCCGCCGGTGACATTGATTCAGCTGGTGCCGGTATCGCTCGCCGGGTGGGGGGTTCGGGAAGCGGCGCTGGTTGTCGCGCTCGGTTGGTTCGGGGTCCCGGCCGAGGCGGCGCTGGCGATCTCAGTTCTGGTAGGTCTCTGTCTGATCCTGGTGGGCTTGCCCGGCGGGTTGGTCTGGCTTGCGGATTGGGACATTGCACCACACTGGCGCCGTATCAGCGAGGCCGAAGCGCCCAGCCCCGGCGGTCTCGACTAGCGTGGATTAGGTGACAAAGCCGCCCGGACGCTCCGAGTCTTTGAAACAGCCGGCCGTCACGGCTCAAAGGCGGCGTGAGCGAATGGTGCAAAGGGAAAGAGGGCCAAACGAACCTCCATCGGCACGCCGATGCTCCACACCTTGTGGACGAGAAGAACGTAGTGGCTGCCCAGGACGCCCAGCACACACAGTCCCACCGCAGATACAAGCATCCGCCTGCGCCAAGTCCCTGAAAAACCGGCGGCGGTCAAGCAAAGGGAGCGATAGCCGACGAACGCCGCCAATGTCATGAACGGCGCGAAATCGAAGCGATACCGCAACGTGAAAGTGAAAAAGGTGAGGATCAGGACAACGGCGCAAGCATGGCCGATCAGTGCGCTTCGCAGCATAGCCAAGCTGCGAAGTTGGAGATCCGGCCTCCACCAAAGGCGATAAAGACCGACGCCGGCAAGGATGATGGTTAGAGGGTTGGTGAGAAGCGGAGTGAACGGTGGCGCCTCCATCACCTCAGACCGCAAGAATTCAGCGAAAGGCGGCACGGATTTTAATATGTAAGGGACGCCGGTCGCATAGTAGAGCACCGCAATCCCGATGCGGTCGAAATTGAATGTCCCATAATCGCGGACCGCGACAATAACGTTCGGATGGTGTTGTATCCAATAAGTATAGTTAGCGCCGAAGACGAAGGGATTGCCCCACCGTCCGAAATTGACAATACCGGCCGCTACTGCCGCCAGGCCAAGCACGAAAACGGGTAGCGAAATGCGCGGGTCACGCGCCAGCACCGAAACTGCCCTCACGAGAACTCTCCCGCTCGCCGGCCATCTCCATTCCATCCGCTCGGGTGCATGCCGGGACCATGCTGTCCACGCGATCAGAAGCACCGTGCCCAAGTATAGCGCTACGCCAATTGGCGCGCGGGTATTGATGGCCAGCCCGGCAAGTGCGGCGAGTGCAGCAAGGTCGCTGGTGCGAAGATCTTCCCCGCTGAGCGCGGTCCTGATCACGATCAGGTTGAACGCGGCTGCGAGAACTGCCCCCCAGAGGATCGGCTCATGATAGACCCAGGCCGAACCCAAGATGTAAAGCTGCGGACCGCTGAGCACTGTCGCTGCGACCATCACAGTGAAGAGGCCGCGGATGCGGCTTCCGGCGGGGAGGCTATGATGCACAATCAGCAGCGTGCGTAACTGAAGGACAACGAAGATGACCACAGCCGTCAAACAGGACAGCCGTGCCAGTTCGGCCTGTGCAATGTCGACAAATGGCATCGCCAGGAGCCGCAAAAGTGCGGGGAACACGGCGAAATAGGTGTAGGTCTTGCCGTCCTGAGTGATGGCTTCGTAATCGATCGCCTCCCGATCGACCGTAAACTCGCCATGGAGCAGATGCACCAGCATGTTGTCAAAAACTTTATCCAACAATTCCGGCGCTAAAATTTGCAAAGTCCCGTTGCTCAAAAGAAAGAGATAGTAGACCGAGATGACGGCGATCAACCCGACCCAATACAAATCAACAGAGACCGAGGGAATGCGGTGTCGTGCCCGCATACCGATCCTGAGGGCGCTGGTGAAGAGCCCCAGCATGTTCTCTGAACCTTGCTCGAATAGACTAGCGGTTATACGCTCGAGCTACGACGTCTGCCGCTCGTTTGTCTCGGCCAGAGCGGCGGAGGACCGTATCTCGGGGTAATTTCGTGGGTGTCTGTGGGACACCACGTGCCCTCGCAGCCCAATCGTGACGGCGCGCCGCCCGATGGCCGAGAGGCATCGCAATCGTTGTGCGGGTGTGAGCTTCGCCCAAAGCACCGCTTGCAAATATGCCGCCACCAGCCGCAGCTGAGGCGGAACCAACTGAATCCTCCGGCCCGAAATCCACATCGCCCGATAACGGCTGGTTTGCGGGGAACTGGACTGCGCCGGGTGGCACCGTCGGCGGAGCAACGGGGCCTCGAGCAGGTGATAGCGTCCGAGTAGGCTAAGTTCTGCCAGCAGAACTTTATCCCCGCCATAATAGGCTGGCATTGCCGACGCCCGCGCAAGCGCCGAGCGCCTCATCAGACCATAGATTTCGAAACACCAATCCATGTTGCACAACACTGCAGCGAACCGCTCGGCTGGATCGGCTGACGTCAGCGGCATGTTCTCTGTTACACGCCACAGATTTCCATAAGTATCCACCATTCCGTCAAGCTGCGGCGAATACCGAAGGGGTGAGCCACCTTCATTGATCAACACCGTCGCGGGGCAGCAAACCGTGACCGCCTCATCCGCACCCAGTACCCTGACGCACTCTTCTATGAATTCAGGAGCCAAGATATCGTCATGACATGCCCACTTGAAATATCGCCCAGCGGAGAGACGGAATACCGCATCGTGATTGGGTCCGGCGCCGATGTTCTTTGTCTGTCGAAAATAGCGTATCCGTGTATCCTGCTTGGCGTAGCCGCGGCAGATCTCAGCTGTGGCATCCGTCGACGCGTTGTCCGAAATAACAAGCTCGAAATCGCCGTAGGTTTGCCCGAGAATAGACTCGATTGCCTCCGAAACGAACTTTTCGCCGTTCCAGACGGGCATGCCGATCGCCACTTTGCGCATAGCGCACCTTTCGGTTAGCATCAAGGAGTTGGCCGCTGGCGCGATCATCTGCAGTAGAGGTCGGCTGACTCGTTTTCGGGAGTTTGTTTCGCTTTTCCGGTCGGCTGTCAATGTCTTCCCACCATAGGTAGGTCACGAGTTGCCAAACGACTAGTTGCAGGAGGGCTTCCTCTCAGCAGGGGCGCGCATCTGCTGAGTAGTTTTGTAAATTGGTGAGGTTCACGTGCCAGTGAGCCTGCCGCAAGGCCTGCTCGCCCTTCTGGTAGAACCGGCTCGGTCTGTGTTCTTCCGGAGTCCCTGTTCATGAGAGCAGGTCGGACGCAGACGCCGCAACGCCGAGGCGTAGGAACGCAGCTTGTCCGTTAGCGGCAACTTCGGCGCAAATTCTTGCTTCCTGAGAAGCTGGCGTATTGGCGCAGGGCCGCCCGGCTGTCGCGGCGGCACTGCACCAGCATGTCAAGGGCCTTGCCTTCTTGGTCGACGGCACGCCAGACATACATCCGCTCGCCAGCGATCCGAAACACCATCTCGTCCAGGTGCCACCGATCGCTCGGGAGGACGGTGCCGTCGTAGCCCTCAAGCAATTACTTGTCCGAACTTCAGAACCCCGCTCCGGGCAGTTTCATAGGAGATGTCGAGCCCACGCTGCGCGAGGAGATCCTCCACGTCTCGATAGCTGAGCGTGAAGCGCAGGTAGAGCCAGCCAGCATGCTGGCTCACAACCGGCGGAAAGCGGTGACGGCGGTATGAGATTTCAGCCATCGCGCCAAGCTACCGGCGACCTCATCCCCGAGCCAACCGCTACCCTGACAAAGCGCCCCGGAGCCTTGCTCGATCGAAAATATCGTCGTAGAACAGGATAAATTGTATTCCTTAATCTCTGGCTGGAATCTGATCGGCATCGATCGCTGTTGGTGGATGCCATATCCTGGAATGCTAGAAGCAAAAGCGAAGATAGCAGACGATCTTACGCCGGAACTGTCCATCGTTATGCCTTGCCTCAACGAGGCGCAGACGGTGGGGACCTGCGTTCAGAAGGCGCTGGCGTACCTCGAAATGTACAAAGTGCAAGGTGAGGTGATCGTTGCCGACAATGACAGCAGCGATGGCTCGCAAGCGATCGCCGCCGGCTTCGGTGCCCGCGTGGTGCCGGTCGCTTCGAGAGGATACGGCAACGCCCTGCGCGCGGGCATCAAAGAAGCGCGCGGCCGGTTCGTGATAATGGGCGACTCCGACGACAGCTACGATTTCCTTACCTTGCAGCCGTTTGTCGAGAAGCTTCGCGAGGGATATGACCTGGTGCTCGGTAATCGTTTCCGGGGCGGGATCGCGCCGGGGGCTATGCCTCCATTGCACCGATTTTTCGGCAACCCGTTCCTGAGCTTGATTGGCCGAACATTGTACCGGAGCCCCAGCCGGGATTTTTACTGTGGGCTGCGCGGCTTTCGTCGCGATGCGGTGCTGTCGCTCGAACTGGACGCGGTGGGGATGGAATTCGCCCTCGAAATGATCGTGAAGGCGAGCATTCACCATCTTAGGATCACCGAGGTGCCGACCCGTTTGTCGGTCGACGGCCGCGGGCGGCCGTCTCACCTGCGCAGCTGGCGCGACGGGTGGCGCAGCCTTCGGTTTTTCCTGCTGCTCAGCCCGCGCGCCGTGTTTCTCTATCCGGGCGCCGCGGTTTTTCTGTGTGGCCTGCTGGCCACCCTGGTCCTCTTTACCGGCGATATTGCCGTCGGACAGATCGGTTTTGCCGAGCACACCATGGTCATGACCGCCGCCGCGATCAACATCGGCTTCGAATCGATGCTGTTTTGGGCCTTTGCCAAGGTGATCGCGATTCAGCGCGGGCTGCTTCTGCGAGACCCGCTGTTCGAGAAACTGCGACAGGCAATGCCACTCGAGCGCGGCCTCGCGCTCGGGGCATTTTTACTGCTGCTTGGACTGATCACCTTCGGGGCCGCGCTGGCCGACTGGTTCAATGTCGGCTTTGGGGCCCTGACCAGAAGCAGCGCGATACGCTTCGTTATCGCAAGCAGCACGACACTGATGCTTGGAGCGCAGATCCTCTACGGCTCGTTCTTCCTACACCTTCTCGATTACCGCGCAACGTGTAGCACCAAGGATCAGGTCCATCCCCGTTGACCAAACAGCGTCGCGAGTTACGAGGAAACAGGAATGGAGGAGGTGTGGTTATCCGTAATTGTTCCCTCCCACAACGGGGAGCGTTGGCTTTCTACCGCACTCCAATCGATCGCCGACCAGAAAGAGCGTGGGATCGAGGTTATTGTTATCGATTCGAGCACTGACCATACGAGCTTAGATATCGTCGAATCGTTCGCGACTCAATTTGTAATACGGGCTTTTCGGCGACCTGACCTGCTCTCTTGGATGGCGAAGACCAATTTCGCAGTGGAGCAGGCGAAGGGCAACTGGATTTGCATGTTGCATCAAGACGATTTCTGGCTGCCAAACCGATCGGCTGAGTTACAGAACTGGCTGTTGAGCCGGCCTGACGCCGTAATGCACCTCCATCCCTGCTATATTGTCGATGAGGTTGGGAGGCGACTGGGGCTATGGCGTTGCCCGTTGCCGGCGGATGGCTCTCCGGTTCCGGCGCAGCTGTTGTATGAACGGCTGCTGGTTCAGAATTTTATCGGCATCCCAACACCGGCAATTCGACGCGACGCTTACCTCACGGTAGGTGGGCTCGACGAGGCGCTGTGGTATACTGCAGACTGGGATCTTTATCTGAAAGTCGCGTCCATCGGCAATATTTGTTACCATTCAATTCCACTAGCGTGCTTTCGGGTTCACAAGGATTCACTTACTGTTTTGGGAAGTCATAATATTCAAGATTTTAGAATACAACATAGCGCGATTATTAATCGTCATATCCATAAGCTTATTCCGGATTCAAGGACGGCTACACTGCGAATTTCTGAAGCCTCCATCGAGGTGAACGTGGCCCTCGCGGCAGCGGTTGCCGGTAAATTTGGTGTAATTGGCAAGGCCATACGTTCTGTACTTTCGCTTGGACCGGCTGGTATAGCCCGGTATTTATCCTATTCGAGAATCGTCGACCGAGCGCTTCCTCGATTGCGGGCCGCGGTTGCCGGTAGGTTTTGACTGAAGGCGCAAGGGTCGATCTGAGGCTTGCTCGGTCCCGTGCGCATACGAACAAGTGGATTAAGGGTTTATCAGCAAACCTTGGCCGGTGGGGAGGCTCAACACATTAACCTTCCTGGCTTCTGCAAATCTGTCAAAAGCTATATTCTGATTGATCTGTTTCCTCCATCCATAATCATCGAGCACTATGATACCGCCGGGCACCAATCGGTCCCAGAAATGCTCCGCTGCCGCAATCTCGGGTGCGGTGTTGTTCATATCTAACGAAAGGTAACAGATAGCCGTGGCGGTCACCTGCGAGAGCGTGTCGGGTACCACGCCCCGGACAATCCGGACCCCCCGAAACGGACGAAACGTCTCCACCACGTTCTCGTAGCAAGGATCGTAGCCACCCAGCAGAATGCCTCGTCTTCGTTCGTCTTCCGAATGAGGCGGTCAACTGGGCCCTCAAATGTGTCCAGCAGCCAAAACTGCTTGTCGAGCCGCTCGAGGTCAACGTAGTGCATCACGGCCCGCGAGAGGCCGCCGCGATTGACGCCACACTCAACGAAATCGCCTTCTTTGTTGCGCACGCGCTCCAGGCTGCCCAGCAACAGACATAAGCACGCCATTCAGCCTCCTGGCGGCCCCACGACCCAGTAGCCTTGCCGAGACGATACGCGTCCCTGAATTTTTGGTCCTTACGGAAGTCGGAGTTATGGACCGTAAATAGCCCACCCTGAAGGTAGGTGCCGCGAGCCCGATACACCATTATGCCAATGTCATGATCGTCGATGGGCGTGGAATCGAAATTGTTAGCAGCCCGATAGAGTAGATTTGTCAGCATAGACTTTCCCTCCAGCGGATATGAGGTAATCTGTTGGGCGTAGGAAATTCGGGCTCGGACAGCCAGTCCCTCGTTGTCGCGGGTTCTCGGTAAGTTGTGGGAGGCAGCAGAGTACTAAGGGCGACCGATGACCGTGCGCCTCGGTCGCCCCGGTTCACAAGCATTGACTAGGCCGAGCGGAATCGGCATTGATCCCGCTCCGCACCGATACCCGAGGTAACGCCATCGTTAAAATTCTGGCGACCAGCGCTCGCATTTTGGTCACTGCGGGCCTAATATTGGCGCTGGCCGTGCGGTTCGATCTAGGCCAAGCCGCCGAACTCATAAGCCACGCCAATCTGCCTCTGATCACGGCAACGCTCCTAGTGTTGTTGATCGCGAATTTCGTGGTCGGCTGGCGCTGGCAATTGATTCTGTCGGCCGAGGCGCCTTCCCCGGGGTCAGTCACGTTACTGAAGATCGTGTTTGTCGGTCTCTTCTTTAATCAGGTCCTGCCGACCGGCGTCGGCGGCGACGCCGTTCGCGCATGGCGTTGCAGCCGTGTGGGCATCGCCTTGGGCGCCGCGATCAGGAGTATTCTGCTCGATCGCGCCTGCGGCTACCTGGTGCTGGTCGTTCTTTACGCAGTGGGTCTGCCGACCTTGTTGCACATTCTGCCTGACGCGCGGCAGCGCAGCGCCGTGCTCGCTGTGCTCGCAGTCGCTCTCCTCGGGCTGGTGGCGCTTGTTTCGCTGGATCGCCTGCCTCGGCCAATGTTGCGTCTTCGACTGATGGCGCCGTTTGCCGAGTTGTCGCGAGCCGGCCGGCGCCTGTTCACGAACCCCAGACAGTGCGGCGCCGTTCTCGGTCTGTCCGTCATTACGATCGCCTTCACTGTCCTTGCCTTCAAGTTTGTCGGGGATGCTGTCGGCACCCGGCTTTCGCTCGGCAGTTGGATGATGATCGTGCCGCCGGTGACATTGATTCAGCTGGCGCCGGTATCGCTCGCTGGGTGGGGGGTTCGGGAAGCGGCCCTGGTCGTCGCGCTCGGCTCGTTTGGGGTCCCGGCCGAGGCGGCGCTGGCGATCTCGGTTCTGGTAGGTCTCTGTCTGATTCTGGTGGGCTTGCCCGGCGGGTTGATCTGGCTTGCGGATTGGGACATTGCACCATCACCGAGGCCGAAGCCCCCAACCGCCAGCGGTTTCGACTAGCGGAAACTGGGTGATAACGCCGCTGCGGCCGTCACGGCTCAAAGGCGGCGTGAGCGAATGGTGCAAAGGGAAAGAGGGCCAAACGAACCTCCATCGGCACGCCGATGCTCCACACCTTGTGGACGAGAAGAACGTAGTGGCTGCCCAGGACGCCCAGCACACACAGTCCCACCGCAGATACAAGCATCCGCCTGCGCCAAGTCCCTGAAAAACCGGCGGCGGTCAAGCAAAGGGAGCGATAGCCGACGAACGCCGCCAATGTCATGAACGGCGCGAAATCGAAGCGATACCGCAACGTGAAAGTGAAAAAGGTGAGGATCAGGACAACGGCGCAAGCATGGCCGATCAGTGCGCTTCGCAGCATAGCCAAGCTGCGAAGTTGGAGATCCGGCCTCCACCAAAGGCGATAAAGACCGACGCCGGCAAGGATGATGGTTAGAGGGTTGGTGAGAAGCGGAGTGAACGGTGGCGCCTCCATCACCTCAGACCGCAAGAATTCAGCGAAAGGCGGCACGGATTTTAATATGTAAGGGACGCCGGTCGCATAGTAGAGCACCGCAATCCCGATGCGGTCGAAATTGAATGTCCCATAATCGCGGACCGCGACAATAACGTTCGGATGGTGTTGTATCCAATAAGTATAGTTAGCGCCGAAGACGAAGGGATTGCCCCACCGTCCGAAATTGACAATACCGGCCGCTACTGCCGCCAGGCCAAGCACGAAAACGGGTAGCGAAATGCGCGGGTCACGCGCCAGCACCGAAACTGCCCTCACGAGAACTCTCCCGCTCGCCGGCCATCTCCATTCCATCCGCTCGGGTGCATGCCGGGACCATGCTGTCCACGCGATCAGAAGCACCGTGCCCAAGTATAGCGCTACGCCAATTGGCGCGCGGGTATTGATGGCCAGCCCGGCAAGTGCGGCGAGTGCAGCAAGGTCGCTGGTGCGAAGATCTTCCCCGCTGAGCGCGGTCCTGATCACGATCAGGTTGAACGCGGCTGCGAGAACTGCCCCCCAGAGGATCGGCTCATGATAGACCCAGGCCGAACCCAAGATGTAAAGCTGCGGACCGCTGAGCACTGTCGCTGCGACCATCACAGTGAAGAGGCCGCGGATGCGGCTTCCGGCGGGGAGGCTATGATGCACAATCAGCAGCGTGCGTAACTGAAGGACAACGAAGATGACCACAGCCGTCAAACAGGACAGCCGTGCCAGTTCGGCCTGTGCAATGTCGACAAATGGCATCGCCAGGAGCCGCAAAAGTGCGGGGAACACGGCGAAATAGGTGTAGGTCTTGCCGTCCTGAGTGATGGCTTCGTAATCGATCGCCTCCCGATCGACCGTAAACTCGCCATGGAGCAGATGCACCAGCATGTTGTCAAAAACTTTATCCAACAATTCCGGCGCTAAAATTTGCAAAGTCCCGTTGCTCAAAAGAAAGAGATAGTAGACCGAGATGACGGCGATCAACCCGACCCAATACAAATCAACAGAGACCGAGGGAATGCGGTGTCGTGCCCGCATACCGATCCTGAGGGCGCTGGTGAAGAGCCCCAGCATGTTCTCTGAACCTTGCTCGGATAGATTTTGGGGATGGCCGGGACACACATCTTCCGGTGCTATCAATAGCAACCCGGTGGGCGAAGTACTTCACGGCAGCAATTGTAGGGCGGAAAGCGAAGAGGCTGGGCACAAATGCCGTAGGGCTGGACAGAGTGTGGTGCGTCCGTCCAGGCCTCGCTTCGCGGGGTAACTCAGGATAAGGCATTCTTAATGCCATCAGCAACATGGCGTCATCCGGAGGGGCGACCCGGCACCCGGGGCGCGTCTCGAAGCACGAACGGTACCCAATGCAGGGGATTCTTGCCCAGCCTCTCCGTTTTTCCGCCCTACTCTTGCTGATCGATCTTTCGCCGATCACAGCTTACCGCGGGTTAGCCCCGCAGAGTTGCCGGGCTGCCGGGCGGTTTCTGTGCTCGACCGGATGCCGCTTTTTATAGCAACATGGGCAGATGACATACTGGTTCACCTTTGGGCGCGATGCCCGTGTTAATGCGCTGCTCGGCGCCGGGCACTTTCTGTCGCATTTCTATCAGCTTTGCCTGCCGCCGCTGTTCATCGCCTGGCAGAAGACGTTCGATGTGTCGTTCGCCGAGTTGGGGCTGGCGATGGCGGTCATGGCGGGCGCGGCGGCGGTGATGCAGACGCCGATGGGGTTTCTCGTCGACCGCTACGGCGCGCGGCCGTTCCTGGTCGGCGGGACCCTGTTGATGACCCTGTCGATCGCGGCGATGGGGCTGGCGACCGCCTATTGGCAGATCGTCGGGCTGGCGTTGCTGTCGGGGGCCGGGAATTCGGTCTTTCATCCGGCGGATTACGCGATCCTCAGCGGCTCGGTCGATCGTGCGAAATTAGGGCGGTCCTTCGCCTTTCACACCTTTACCGGTCATGTCGGGTTTGCCGCCGCGCCGCCGGCCACCGCCGCGCTGATGCTGCTGCTCGGCTGGCGCGGCGCGTTGCTGTTCATCGGCCTTCTGGGTCTTCCGGTCGTCGCGGCGATCCTGTGGCAGAGCCGCATCCTGACCGATCAGGCGCGGGAGCCGCGCCGCCGGGCGGCGGCGCCGGGTTCCGGCGCCCGGCTGCTGCTGAGCCGCTCGGTGCTGATGTTCTTTGCGTTCTTCATGATTTCGGCGATGGCCGGGGCGGGGATCCAATCCTGGTTGATCACGATCCTCCACCAGGTGCACGGGTTGGCGATCGAGGCGGCCTCTTCGGCCTTGACCGGGTACATGGTCGGCATGATCGGAGGTGTTCTGGTCGGCGGCTGGGTCGCCGACCGCACCGACCGCCATCTGCCATTCGTCGTGATCCTGACGATCGGCGCCGCCGCGCTGCTGCTGCTGACCGGCATCGTATCCTTGGCCGAATTGCAGACAATCGGCGTCCTCTTTGCCGCGGGGATCATGACCGGGGCGAGCCGCACGCCGCGCGATGTGATGGTCAAGGATGCGGCGCCGCCGGGACAGATCGGCAAGGTATTCGGTTTCGTCAGTTCCGGCATGTCACTCGGCGGTGCGATCATGCCGGTGCCCTACGGGATGATCATCGATGCCGGCAGGCCCGATCTCGTGCTGGTCGTTGTCGCCGTGCTGCTGCTATTAAGCCTGCTATGCGCCGGCGGCGCCCGTGTCGGGTTGCGCCGCGCGCCGGTGCCCGTGGCCGCGGAATAGCCAGCGATAGCCATCGAGAGAGGAGAGAGCGATGCGCAGGGTCGGAAAGAACTCCTTCACCGAAGTCTATTTCGCCGGCTGCAATCCGAGCTTTGTCGAGACCAACGACGGCTATGTCATGATCAACTCGCCGCAGCAGCCGATCGACGCTGTGCGCTGGCGCGAGCGCATGGAGGACAAGGCGCCGATCCGCTACCTGATCAACACCGAGCCGCACGGCGACCACATCTCGGGCAACGCCTATTTCCCGAACATCAAAGTCGTCGGCCAGGTCAAGTTGCAGGAATGCTTTGAGCGCTATCTCTACGCGTTCGGCTCGCTAGAGGAGAAACGCGAGCGCTTCAAGGAAACCGACCCCGACAGCGTCTTTCTGGTCGGGCACCCGGACTACCCGGCGGCGAACCCGCCGACCCTGACCTTTACCGACGCGCTGACCTTGCACGTCGGCAATCACACCTTCAACATCATCCATATGCCCGGCCACACGGCGCCGCAGACCTCGGTCCATGTGCCGGAAGAAGGGGTGGTGTTCACCGGCGACAACGTCTTCCACAAATGCCGCAGCTGGCTGCAGGAATGCGACCCCTGGGAGTGGGTCGCGGCGTTGCAGAGCATCGAGGCGCTCGATGTCGAGACGATCATCCCCGGGCACGGCGAGCCCTGCACCAAGGCTTACCTGAAGGAGCAGGGCCAGATCGTCGAGAATTGGGTCGGATATATCGAACGGTTCGTCGACCGCGGCCTCGGCCCCGACGAGATCCTGAAGGAGCCGCTCGAGGTCAGCAAACAGGATCCCTACCCGATCGGCCAGCGCCTCTTCATCCATGATGAAAGGCTGACCGGGATGATCGTGCGCAATCTCCACCAGCGCATCCTGGACAAGAAACAGCAGGTAGCTGGACCTCTTTCGCCATCCCGGCGCAGGCCGGGACCCATGTCCGAAATGGGCACCGGCCTTCGCCGGTGTGGAGGGTTATTGATCGGATAACACCTCAGTCGAGGGCGATGTCATGGCAGAGCAGAAATGGACGATGCGCGGCGAGTATATGGAGAGCTGCAACTGCGATTACTTGTGCCCGTGCATCTACACGAACCCGCAGGGGCCGGTGACGTATGACCACTGCACGGCGGGGCTGGTGTTTCGTATCGATGCCGGAAACTACGGAGATATCGCGCTCGACGGGTTGAAATTCGCGCTGGTGATCCGCTCCGGCAAAGTCATGGCCGACGGCAATTGGATCTTCGCCGGCGTTGTCGACGACCGCGCGGACGAGGCGCAACGTCAAGCGCTCGCCGCGATCGTCGGAGGGCAGGCTGGCGGCCCGCCCGCCTTCATTCGCGAAAACCTGGTCAGCGATTTCCGCGGCGTCGCCTACAAGCCCATTCAGTTCGATCTGGATGGGCTGAAGCGCTCGACCGAGATCGCCGACGTCTTGTCTTTCGAGATCGAAGGCGTCGCCTCGCGCAACCGCAGCGGCGAGCCGTTCTACATCGACAACACGGCGCATCCTGCGGGCCGCCGCCTCGCCTTGGCCCGCGCCAAAGAAATGCATGTGCATGGCTTTGGCCTCGACCTCGATCTCGTGGGGAAGGGCAATAACGGCCATTTCGCACGCTTCAGCTGGGCGGCATAAACGCTGACCAGCCCGCCTGCGGCCACTTCGGCGAACCGCGGCAGCCAGGTCGCGGCGCTGCTGCTGCGAGATCGCGTCGTCATCTGGTCGGCTCTCGCCGGCGTGACCGCGCTCTCGTGGCTCTATCTCTATCTGCAAATGCGTGCGATGGAAGGGATGACGGACATCGCCATGCCCGTCATATTCACACCCTGGACCGCCAGCGACTTCGCCCTGAACATGGCGATCTGGTGGGCGATGATGCCGGGCATGATGCTGCCCAGCGCGGCACCGATGATCCTGACCTTTGCCACGATCAACCGGCACAAGCGCCAGCGCGGCCAGCGTTTTGTCCCGACAATGGTGTTCACGGCGGGGTACCTGATCGCCTGGGGGCTGTTCGGCGTCTTCGCGACCTTCGCGGATTGGGGGCTCGAACGCGCCGCCCTGATTGCGCCGACCACCGGAAGGCTAGCCCCGACGTTGGCCGCCGTCGTCGTCATTGCCGCAGGTATCTACCAGCTCACACCATTGAAATCGGTCTGCCTGACGCATTGCCGCTCGCCCTTCGACTTCGTCCTGAACCATTGGCGGGACGGCGCCGCGGGCGCGCTGCGGATGGGGGTGGAGCACGGGGTTTACTGTCTCGGCTGCTGCTGGTTTTTGATGGCGCTCTTGTTCGCAGCCGGGATCATGAGCCTCATATGGATGGCTGCGATTACCGTCTTCGTCTTTGTCGAAAAGCTGTTTCCGGCCGGACAGTGGATCGCGCGCGCCGGCGGCGTTGCGATGCTGGGGTTGGGCATCTACCTTATCTGCCAGGCTTGAGCTCAGCGTAGGAGGGCGCATGGCTACAAACTGGCAGCTTTCGGGAGATTATTTTGAAAACTGCAACTGCAGCGTCGTCTGTCCATGCCTGTTTTCTCCGGCGCCGCCGCTGACCTCGCGGCCGACCGAGGGTGTCTGCGACGTCGCCCTGGCCTTTCACATCGATAAGGGCAGCTATGGTACGGTCGCGCTCGACGGGCTCAACCTGGCCCTGATCGCGCACACTCCCGGCCCGATGGCCGACGGCAACTGGACAATCGCCATCTATATCGACGAGCGCGCCACCGACGAGCAGGCGGCGGCGCTCGGGGCCGTCTTCGGCGGTGCGGAGGGCGGACCGATGGCGGCTTTCGCACCGCTGATCGCGACAAACCTCGGCGTCAAGAAGGTGCCGATAACCTACCAGGTGACCGGCAAGACACGCTCGGCCGAGATTCCGGGCGTCATGAACATGTCGGTCGAGCCGCTGCCGAGCCTGCGCGGGAACGAGGAAATCTGGGCGTCGGCCGGCCATCCGATCGCGCCGGACAGGCTGGCGCTCGCGGTCGGCAGGCCGGCCAGCACCTTTACCGATCACGGAATGCGCTGGGACAATTCCGGCAAGAACGGGCATTACGCGCCGATAAGCTGGTCCAACCAATAGCGCGTTGAGCGCCAAGCCAAACGTCGACGCGCTCGGGCTGCGTTGATGGGGGCCGGGCTAACCGGACCGGCGCGGCAGCGAACGGCGCTCCACCTGAAATGTGGGCTGCTTTCTAGGCTGCGGGCGCGGAGTGAAGGCGCCCGGCCTTTCGTCGTCACCCCCATCGTTACTGGCGCCGGGCCGCGGCATCATGCGGTGCGGCGGGCGCTGCGGCACGCCGGCAGCCCGCGGCTTCTTGGCCGCTAGCGGACGCTCGCTGATCCGCACATCGAGGTTGTACCCGTCGATTGCTGCGCCGTTCATCAACTCGACGGCAAGCTTTGCCGCGCGCTCGGTCGCGATATCGACAAAACCGTAGCGCAAGCGTTTTCCGGTCGCCGGATCGCGGGCGACCGTGGCGCTCAACACGATGCCGAAAGCGTCAAAGGCCTCTGCCAGTTGCTCATCGGAGATCTCCGGCGGCAAGTTCGCGACAAAGACATTGCCACGGAAATTTTGTGATCTCATCGGCTCCCCTGTTCTGGCCCGCCTTTCCCGACGCGACCCGCTGTGGGCGCAAGGTGAAGCTACGCGAACCATTTTGGGAATGTAGAGTTTGCACCGCTGGTTTGCAGGATTGCAGCGGGTGGCCAATCGCCGCGGCACCCAAAAGGGTTATGCTCAACCGGCAACCATCGGGAGGGCATCATGATCCCGCGTGAACGCTGCGCCTATTCGGCAATCGTCGACCGGCCGTCGCTCGTCTTGCCGAACCGCGCCCGGGTCGTCGTCTGGACCATCGTCAACCTCGAATTCTGGGACATCTCGCGGCCGATGGCGCGGCAGGTGTTGCCGGCGCCGACCGGCCAGGTACTGTTGCCGGACCTGCCGAACTGGGCGTGGCACGAATATGGGATGCGGGTCGGCGTGTGGCGTTTCTTCGAGCTGTTCGCGCGGCTCGCGATCTGCCCGACCCTGTCGATCAATGCGCGCGTGTGCGAGGAATATGAGCGGGTCGCGCGGGCAGCGCGCGATGCCGGCTGGGAATTCATGGGCCACGCCTGGGAGCAGATGCCGATCCATCGGGTCGAGGATCAGTTCGCGATGATCAATCAGTCGCTCGGCATAATCGAGCGGTTCACCGGCACGCGGCCGGTCGGATGGCTCGGGCCGGGCTTGACCGAGACCGAGGACACGCCAGACCTGCTCGCGGCCGCCGGCGTCAAATACATCGGCGACTGGGTCTATGACGACGAGCCGACGGAAATTCGCACCGCGCACGGCCCGCTCGTCACCTTGCCCTATACGGTCGAGCTCAACGACATCCCGATGATGCTCGTCCAGCATCACGAATCGGCCTATTTCACGCAGCGCTGCATCGATAGCTTCGAGCGGCTCTACCGCGAAGGCGCCGAGCGGGCAAAGATCATGGCGATCGCGATCCACCCCTACATCAGCGGCCAGCCGCACCGCATCAAACACCTCGAAGCCGTTTACGACCACGTCAACCGCTTTGCCGGCGTGCTGCACTGGAACGGGGCCGAGATCCTCGACTGGTACCGGGCGCAGCGCACGTAATCCAAACCCCTCATCGCTGCGTGGGAGGACCTATGTCGCGGCGCCGGCAGCCGGTTTGTCTTCGCCCTTCCCGGGGAGGAATTTGTTTAACAGGTAGACGCCGTTGCTCAGGCCCATCAATCCTAGGAAACTGGGTGGAATCTCGGGGATCTCGAAATTGTCGATCACGTGTATCGACACGAATACCGCGATCAGAACGGTAAAGAACAGCATCTGCAGTCGGGTTACATCGATTTCGCCGTCCGAGGCGATCAGGTCTCGCCAGCTCGGCGCCGCTTCCGCCTCTCGCGCCGCTTCCGCCTCCGCCAGGTCCGCCGTGCCGCGTGGCGCCAGCTGCGATCCGAGGGTCGCGAGCCCACTGATGCCGAGCAGCGCGAGGGTACCTTCGGTGAGCGGAATGAGGTTCCCGGAGAGCACCATCACGTAGGCCGTCGCCGCGCCGATCACGAACATCCACAGGACGATCTGGAATTGGGACAAGCTGGCCCTGCGGCCGCGGGTCTCGATCATCTGCAGGAAAAGATTTGAGCCCTTGAGGCCGGCCGGCTTGAACCCTTTGAGAAACCAGGCGAGCAGAAAGATTGCGCCTAGCGCTGCTCCCAGAGCCGCCCATGTATTGGTGATCCCGACCGATTCCACGACATCGGCCAGCGCTGCATCGCCGGCATTGCCATTGGCGCGCGCCGAGATCCAGACATCGGCCACCGGAACCAGACCGAGGAATTCTCCGACCCCGTCGCCATTGCCCGTAATCCAGCCCGGAAGGCCGTTCAACGGAGCTGGAGGCAGCTCGGGGACCTCAGCCGCCACGGTGAGCTTTTGAGCGTTCTGCAGATCCACGACATGGAGGTTGGGCGTCCGCGTCCATTCGCCCGTATTGGACTTCGTGCGCCAGCGGAAGTAGACGGAAAGGTTGCTGTCGGCGAGATTGGCGTTTCCGGTGCTCTCGAGAGCGATCCGGATCTGCCCCGAGCGCGGTTGCCAATGGGTGAGCGGATCAACCGAGGCTTTTACTTGCGTCAGAAAAGGGTGTGGGCTGTCGAGATTGGCCATCCGATCGGGAGACTTGTTGTCGTGCGACGCGGTCAGCAACGCCAGTGCAATGGCCGCCGCAAACCACAAACCCATCGTAAGTGGCGAGTGGGGAACCGCCGTTGCGAACCTGCGATGGCCTTTTGGCGCTGGCAGCTGCTCACTGCTTGCAATGCTCATGGTGCTCTCCCTCCGAACCGGGTTCTTATCCGCGCCTGAAGAGGACAAGTGCGGGTAATGCTAGACCCCGGTGCTCATAGCAGCTCCAAACGCTGATCCTGCTCCACCTCCCCCCAAACACATGTGAGCTGCTTCACACCAGGGGAACTTTTTCACGATCGCCGCTGTCGACGTGCCAACCCGGATAAGTTGCTCGCGGCCGTCGCGCTTCCTGTTCCCCCTGTTTTATCTGGTCGAGATCAGGCATCGGCAACTCCCGCAATCGCAATCTCGCACCCGCTGACGGGTGCTGACGCTCAGGAGAATAAGATGCCAACACGGCAATTACATGATTGTCTATTTCTCAAAGCTCCACCGAGAGCGATGGTCAGGGAGCGGGCCGCGCGGATCCTTCATGTTCTCCGTCACGATCCGCGCACGCGCCGTTTTTATCCGCTTGGCGTCGAAAAGTAGAAGAACCTCAAACGCAACAATGGGAGAAATTGCAATGAAAATCTAACCCGCTCGGTGCTGCCCAATCCGGCCGGGCCGCCTGACATATGCTGGAGCTCCGGACGAACCTTCGCGGTTTTCCTCAAGGGAGCAAAGGTTTGCGGTCTCGCACAGGATCAGCGGCGACGCGGGGGGAGGTGATTTCGCCCTCGCCGCCCTCCATCAGCCGGGCGAACGCGCGGGTCACCGTGCCGCAGGTGAAGGCGTAGAACTTGAATGTCATTCGGGAGCGCGCCCTCTATCAGAAATTGACCGCGGTGGTATTGCCGCCGCTCAGGAGAACCCCGACGTGCTCGCCGGGTCGGGGCTCATAACGGCCCGAATTAAGCGCTGCGAAGGCGGCAGCACCCCCAGGCTCGGCAACTACCCTCAGGGCCTCCCAAAGAGCCAGTTGGGCACCGTGGATCGCGTCGTCGGGAACCAGGACTACGTGGTCCACATGCCGCCTGGCGATGGGGTAGACGAGCGTGCCGACGCGCCGGGGTGCGAGAGAATCTGCCGCGATGCCACCAGCCGGCGCATCGACCGGCTCCCCGGCCCTGAGCGCCATCGTGAGCGTTGGGGAGGCTTCCGGTTCAACGCCAACCACCTTGACCTTACCGCCAAACCAAGCCGCAATCCCGGCAATAAGCCCGCCACCTCCAACGGCGACGAGGAGCGTGTCAATATTCGGGCTTTGCTCCTCGATCTCCAGCCCGATTGTTCCCTGGCCCAAGAGTGTGTCGCGCTGATCGAAGGCGTGGATCGAGAGCGCTCCTGTTTCCTCTGCCCAGACCTCACCCGCCACGAGAGCATCGTCATAGCGGTCACCCGTGACGACCAGTTCGGCGCGACAATCGCGGATTCTGCGGACTTTTGCAGGTGATGAGATCGAGGGTACGAAAATTTTAGCGGGTATCCCGAGTTTCATCGAGGCATAGGCAACCGCCGCCCCATGGTTGCCACCCGATGCGGCCACCACCCCGGCTTTGGGGATTTCTCGGGTCAGCAAATTCGCGAACGCGCCTCGCGTTTTGAACGAGCCCGCATGCTGAAGAAGCTCAAGTTTGAAGCTCAGGCGGGTGGCCGCCAGCCCGAAATCCGCCGCATCCACCTCTATAATCGGAGTCCGCCTGATATGAGGTCGGATCAACCCCTCTGTTTGGGCGATAGAGCCTCGATCAATGATATTGTCGGTGCGCATGTCTACGGCTCGGCTCCCTCACACACTGAATTACGCAAAGTAAACCATATCGGGGACCATCGATGGCAAAGCTGGACGGTAAGGTCGCGATCGTCACGGGTGCGGCGCGTGGTCTCGGTCGCGCTTACGCAAAGCGGCTCGCCGGGCTGGGGGCCAAGGTCGCGGTCGCCGACTTGAACCTGCACTCGTATGAGGAATTCGAGGCCGAGGCCAAGGACATGACGGCCGACACGACGATCGAGGAGATCGAGGCTACGGGCGGTATCGCCTTGGGAATCGAGGTTAATGTCCGCGATCACGAGGCGGTCGCGGCGATGGTGGCGCGCGTCGTCCAGGAGTGGGGCCGGGTCGATGTGCTCGTCGCCAATGCAGGCGGAGGTCGCGGTAGACCCGTCGACACCAAGGCCAGCGCCCTCGATCCGGCGCTCTTGCAGCTTGTCACAGAGATGAACCTGTTCGGGACCGTCTACTCGTGCAACGCCGTCGCCCCGATCATGAAGCAGCAGCGGTCGGGAAAGATTATCACGGTTAGCTCGGTCGCCGGGACGGCACCTTCCGCCGATGGCGGCTATGCCCACTATGGGGCAGCAAAGGCCGCTATCGCCCATTACACGCGGTATCTGGCGCAGGATCTGGGGCCATTCGGGATCACGGCCAACTGCATCGCGCCCGGTGTGATCGCCACGGGGAGGATCATGGCGACGGTCATTCCAGGCAGCATCCAGAGCAATCGAGATCGGGCCGAGTTGGTCGCGCTGCGGCGTCTCGGGACTGTCGAGGATTGCGCCAAGGTGGTCGAGTTCCTCGCGACCGATCTATCCGACTATGTGACCGGGGCGGTGATCCCGATCGACGGCGGCTTGGTGCGCGGATAGGCAAGGTGAGGGGGACGGCGATACAGAGCCGCGCTCGACGATCTGTGGTGTCGGGGTTTTTCGGACACGCACAAGGACGAGCATACCCGTCAGCGACATCGGCGACGAACCGATGCCGAACTGGCGCCTCGGTCCGATAGCGAGCTTTTGCGCGGGCTCGACACCTTCCCAGAGGAAGACAGGTCGGTGAGCCACCCTAATCGAGGTATTCTAGGTCGTCAGCCCTTGTATTGCAGTATGGTCAGACCGTCGTTGACGTCGGTCACGTACATCAGCCCGTCCGGCGCAACGTAGACATCGTTTGACTGGATGACGCGCGGGCGGTTCGGACGCGGGTCGACCATCTTTTCCGGCGGCGGGCGGCACAAAATGCGCGACCTCGCGCGGCGCGAACGGGTCGGTGATGTCGAACACCCGGACGCCGGCGTTCTGGTAGGTTGCGAAGATCAACTGCTCGCACTGGAATGAGCCGGGGCGGTTCTCGTGCAGGTTATGCGGGCCGAATTTCGCCCCTTTTTTGCAATATTCTTCTTCGGCCGGGGTCGGGAACGCGGCGATCTGGACAGGGTTGGTCGGCTCGCGGACATCGAACACCCAGCAGCGCTGAATGCCATTGGCGCAATTGTCGAGATTGCCCTCATCGGCGAAGACCGCGAGGTTGCGGCCGGGAAGCGGCAACGGCGTGTGGGTGCCGCCGCCGAACGGCGGGCACCAGTTACGGTGGGCGAGCAGCTTTGGTACGGTCGGGTCGGCGACATCGAGAATCGTCATTCCGCCGTCGCGCCACGCCGCGTAGGCGAGGTTGCCGCTGACGATCGCATGGTGCAACGCGTAGCGCCGGCCGCTCCAGGTGGGCGTCTCGCCGCCTGCAATGTGCATGCCGGGCAGCCACCAGCGGCCGACGACCTCGGGTCGGCTTGGCTCAGCCAGGTCGATAATCGCCAGCACGTGGTCGGTAAAGCCCTGCCAATGACATGAGGCGTAGGCGTAGCGCCCGCCGACATACCACAGGCGGTGCAGCCCCAACCCGTCGACTGGCATGAAGCCGATCTCACGCGGCTCGGCCGGCTTCGAGATGTCGAAGACGCGCAACCCGGCGGTAAAGGTCTTCTCGCGATTGGTGAAGGTTTCGGTGATCGAGGCCTTGAAGTAATCGTTCGGGTCGGAATAGCCCTGCAATACCCAGATATTCGGGGCATTGACCGTCAGCAACAGGTTGTCGTGGGTCTGCAGATGGAACGCACGCGAATTTGGCGGCGCCGGGACGAAGTTTACCGGGCGCGGCCGGCGCGGGTCGCTGACGTCGGTGACCGTAAAGCCATCGCTGAACATGTGGCCGACAAAGGCATGCCCCTTATGGACCATGACCTGAACACCGTCGCCGCGGCCGTTCTGGTCGGTATGGCCGACGAATTCGATATTGCGCGCCGAGACCGGGGTCATGCTGCGCCTCCTCTCAATGGCATCGAATTCCTCCGATATTCACGTCATGCAGTTGGCGGAGCTACCTCGTCGAGGGCGAGGCCGCGCGGCTCGGGCCCGACCTGGGTCACCGCGATCGCGGCGATCGCCACGATGACGGCCATCGCGATGAACACCGCGTTCAGGCCAAACCCCCTCTGAAGCCACAGGAACCCCGGGATCGCAAAGAATGCGGCGATCCGGCCGGCCGCCTGCGACAGGCCGAAACCGGAGGCGCGGGCATTCGTCGGAAACACCTCAGAGATGAAGATCTGCGAGGAATTGCCGGCCAATTGCGTGAAGAAGATCATGAAGAAACCGACCCCCAGCACCATCGCCTCGGTGTTGGCATTGGCCCACCACAGACCGAAGACCCCGGTCAGAACAAAGGCGACGATCGCGGTCGGTTTGCGGCCGAATTTTTCCAGCGCGAACATCATGAAGGCGCTGGCGCACGGGAACGCGAGCGTCATCCAGAAGATAGAGTTCAGCGATTTGGCGATCGTGAACCCGCGTTCGACGAGGATGTTCGGAAGCCAGGCGCCGAGCCCGAGCGCAATGCCGAAAAACGCCATGAAGCAGATCATGCCGGCGATCACCCGGCGGGGATAGTTGCGGAACACGATGCCGAACGGATCGCTGTGCGTGTCGCTCGCCGCGTCCGTCGCGAGCGTTTCGAGCGGCACGGTGCGCAGCCCCATGCGTTGCAGGATGTCCAGCGCCCGCTGGCCCTGGCCATGCGTGGCAAGCCAGCGCGGCGACTCCGGCAGCGAAAAGCGAAACACGAAGACGATCAGCGCGCCGATGCCGATCAAAATCCAGATGCCGCGCCAGCCTATCGAATCGCGCAAGGTCAGCGTCAAGAGGACGCCGACCGGCCACGGCCAGGCACCGCCGATGAACTGCATGAACGCCGTCAAGCGGCCGCGGATGTTCTTCGGCGCATATTCGGTAATGTAGGAGAAGCACAGCGGCTGCTCGGCGCCGAGCCCGACCCCTGCGATAAATCGTCCGACGATGAGCCAGAAGAAATTAGGCGCGAGCGCCGCGCCGATCGTCGCGAGGCCGAACAGCAGCAGATTGAACTGGTAGATTGCCTTGCGGCCGAACCGGTCGGTGAACTCGCCCTGGCCGAGGGTGCCTACGAACAACCCGAGCGCCGTGGCGCTGCCGACCCAAGGGATCTGCGCGCCGTTGACGAAGCCGCTTTTCAGCAGATCCGGAACCAGCGCCCCGAAGATCGTGAAATCCATGACATCGAAAAAATACCCGCCGGCGGCCAGCGCCAGTACCTGCCACTGGATCGGCCCCATCCGGGCGTTGTCCATCGCGTCGCCGACAAAGGACTCGATGGTTTGCGCCGTCAGCGCCATAGGCGAACCTCCCGCTTCGCCGCTGCGGCCTTTTCAGGCCGAGCAGGCCTCTTTTTGCCGGCGATCAATTCCCCGACATTCCCGGAATCCCGGCCAAACGTGCTTTCTGTGCGCTGTTACGGTCCCGAATGATCAACTCCAAGCGAACTCGATCCGCCGGCGTGACCTCGATGATTATTCCTTTCCGCATGCTGTATAATCGCACAGCCCGCGTTACGGAAAAACTCAAATTCGGACTCTTCCGCTAGGTGCCATCCGCTAGGGCGCCGGCGCGATGCTTCCGTCGCGCCGGCGCCAAGCGATTCCGTTTATTCATCGTTGAGAGATTGGACTTTCCAGTTCAATCCGATATTGCCGAGTGTCTGCGTCTTGGCGACAGTGGTGCCCTGCATGAACCACGCTTTAAGATTGCCGGTGTCGTCCTCCCACAGGATATCCGAGAAGCCGTCGCCATTATAATCGCCGGTTTGCACGATCGACCAGTTGAGCGGCACATTGCCCAGGTCTGCGGACGAGCGGATATTGAGAGAGTCGGGCGTCGTCCCCAGCAGCCAGATCCTGACATTGCCCAGGTTGTCACGCCAGAGAATGTCGGAATAGCCGTCGCCGTCAAAGTCGCCGATGCCGGCAATCGACCAGTTAAGCGGCATCGAACCGACGTCCACTGCCATGGCAATTGTCGGGCCTGGCCCACAGTCGGACCCAGCCCCACCCGTCGTTGTTGGCGGTAAAGCTGCTGCGCACTGTGCACTGCCGACCTGCAATACCCAGACGCTTACCTCGCCGGTGACGGTGTTACGAAGGAAAATCCAGCCATTCAAATCCGCTCCAACGACGGTCGAATTGGCGGGCAACACGCCGACTGGCGAAGTCGAAGCAAGTTGGCCGTTGTTGGTGACCGAGACGTACAAGTTGCTGTTATTGTCCTCCCAAAGAAGGCCGCCCACGTGTTGCATGGTATTATTATTGGTGAAAGAGCCGGTTGCGATCACTGACCGATTGGACGGCAGCGGCGAGAGTGTCGTCACGTTTTCCACATTCGCGCCGTTCATCGCCCAGACGGCGGCGTCGCCCCTCTTGTCGCGCCACAGCAAGGACGCGAAGCCTTGTCCAACGAAGTCGTCCTGACCGACTATCGACCAATTCGTCGGCACATTGCCGATCGTGGTGTCCTGCACAATCGTCGATGGATTGCCGGGCTGCGATAGCGCCGTTCCGTTCATCAGCCAGACGCGGACATTGCCCAGATTGTCGCGGAAAACAATACTGCTCGACCTATCGATGGCGGCCAGATCATGGGTGTCCGTGATACCATACGTCATCCGCCCTTCCATCGCCTGACCATTGGTACCGATATCGTCGGCCATTTGCCAGCTGTTAGCCAGCGGGTCTGTGGTCTGAGCCACACAGGTGAAATTGGCCGCACTAAAGATGCTGCCGCTGCCGTTGTAGGAAAGCGTATCCGGATACTTGCAAACTGGACGAGTTATGGTCGCCAATGAGTGGTTCGCGTTGTTGTAGGCAGTGATCGCGTTAGGCGCTTGGCCATTCTCCACCCAATTTTCCAAGGCGGTCAACATATCCGCGGTATTTAGGATTGGCGCGTTGGGCTGCAAGCTTGGTGCCGCCGCAGTGCTGGTTTCCAGGATACCGATAATACCTGATGTACGACTGAGTCGTGGCCACGTTGTTGCCGTCGTGAGCCATCAGCTGGCCGTAGAAATAGTCACTGCCGCGGTCTGGAACATTCTGGTCTGCCAGGCCATGATAAAAGATCGCTTTGTTGCCGAGCGCGTTAAAGCGAGACCAATTGGCATCATCGACGCCCTGAATTTGGCTGAACTTCTGTTCGGAAGAAAGAATCATGTCCTGAAAGGTTGTCGACGTGAAGTCCATCCAGTTGAAAAGCGGGTCTTGCAGCGTATAGTCTATGGCGTAATCCAGATTGGTGGATCCAGGGCCACTGGGACCGTTCTGGCCGGTGGTGTCAGCGCCTCTTGACCACCCAGGATAAAGTACCCCTCCACCCCCCGCGCCCGAGTCATTCGATACGCCAGTCCAGATTTCGTTCATGTCCGTGGCCTCTGTGTACGTGAGGCAATTCGTCGTGTCGGGTATCCCGTTAATATTCGCGCCAGGTTGCCCGCATACGTACTGATAGGCGCTGAACTGGCAGGCGCGCGGGTCCTGGATAATGCCGTCCGGGGTGCCGCCGAAATTGTTCTGGCACTGGGCAATCGCCGCGTTTGACACCGCAGTCTGTTTGGCAGACGAGATCTCTGCGCCGAGGTCATGGTTCGTAATGACCTGGCCCCAAAACTGCATGGGCTGCAAGCGGTCGTACATCATGACCGGGTCGCCGATAAGAAGCCCGTTATGATCATTCGGGTACCTCATCGCCTCCGACATGGCCTGATGGCCGCCCTCCGAACAGCCAGACCAGTAGGAATAATTTTGCGCCATGCCATAGTACAGTTGCGTCACGGACTTGCTCATGACGGACTGTGCATGGATGCCCCTGTAGGCAAAATCGGCGTAGATGCCCCAATTGAACGAGTTGTCATTTGGTGGATTAAGTGCAGCCGTAAAAGTTCCTCCTGGGAACGTTCCCACGATTCCATTCAGGGGGAAATTGGACCCGCGGCCTCCCACGGTGGTTGCTGAATGCCCGGTATCCGTGGACGAGCCCACATAACCCAAGTCCGTCGCGGCGGTGGTCGATCCGACGCTGCCTGCAGTGCCACCCCCACCCAAATCTTCGATCCTTCCCGTCCACGCGCCTTGCACGCCGCCGCTGCCGCCGTCGGCGGCGCTCAAGGGCAAGCCAATCCCGATTTGAATTGATTGACTCTGGCCCAGCGCATAACCCGCCGCTGGCCCGGCCAGCTGCGAATACTGCAGCTGAAGGTTGCAATAGGCCAAGTCCGCGCCAGAGGCAGATACGAGGACGGACGTTGCCGCGACAACGTCCGGGTTTGTCAAGATCTGCGCGGCCAAGGCGCTGCAGTTCGGCGGCGAGGCTGCCCAACAAGGTGTCAGTGCCGCGGAGGCCAAAAGCGCCGTCGTCCCACAAAGGAGATTAACTCGCGTCCTTGCTCCAGCCAGTATCTTGATCTCCATGGATCCCTCCCAGTTTCTCAGATCCTCACAGTGCACGCACTCAGCCCACCGATCCTCTGAGCTATTCGGTGGGGTCCCGAAAGAGTCGCCTAACAATTCAACTTTTCAGAGACACGCCGCTACGTGTACCCAACCGTAGCTTAACCATATTTTGCGATCCGCGAGACTGTCAAGGCATTACCTTCATGGAGGCGGGACTGAGGCGCATTAGGTTCCGTCCGTCCCCCAGCTAGGCGCTGGCCGCGTGCCTCGCTGGGCTGCTGTACCGCGGTGATAAGGGCCGGACGATCTGGCACAAGCGGCTCGAGCTTCTGCACTAAATTTTTGCCCCATGTCGCGGCTGGCCTTCCTGGCGCCGCACACGATACTTTGATTTGACAACGAGGGTCCATTGGGCCTGCGGTTCCAACGGCATCTGCCCGGCGATCTTCCGTCAAAGGCCACTGCGGCAAGGTGCCCGGACTTTTTCGGACTCGCAACCGCAATCTTTCCTGGCTTGGACGGCGAGTTCGGGTCTGATCGAAGCCTGAGCCGGTGACAAGGATGACAGAATGAGAGTTGGGATCTCGCTCACGAGCAATCACCCCGACGTGAAAGATCCGCGCCAAGGAGCGCGCTGGATGATCGAGCGAGCCGCGGCGGCACACCGCGCCGGGCTCGATTCCCTGTTCGTCGGCGATCAGCACGTCTCGCCCACCCCTTATTATCAGAACACGCCGATGCTCGGGCGGCTTCTCGCGGAGTGGGGCAAGGCTCCGGCCGGGTGCCTGTTCCTGCTCCCCTTGTGGCACCCGGTGCTGGTGGCCGAGCAGATCGGTTCGCTGGCGGCCATCGCTCAAGGTCCCTTCATCATGCAATGCGGGCTCGGCTGGGGCGAGGCTCGGTTCGCCGCCATGGGCGTAAACATCAGGACGCGTCCTTCGGCGTTCGAGGAAGCTCTCGACATTGTTCGGCGCCTACTGGCGGGTGAGACGGTGAGTTCCTCCCGGCGGTTCCGGGTCGCCGAAGCGAGCCTCGCGCTGCGTCCGGCCGAGCCCGTAGAGGTCTGGATCGGCGCCAGCGCCCCCCCGGCCATCGACCGCGCGGCACGACTGGCGGAGGGTTGGATCGCGAGCCCCGGCCTCACACACGAGGAGGCGCGCACGCAGGCCGATATCTACCGTGAGCGCTGCGCCGCTTACGGCAGGCAGCCAAATGCCATCGCGTTGCGGCGCGACATTTACGTCGGCGAGTTGTCGTCCGACGCGCAGGCGGTATTGCAGCAGGCGCTGAGCCGAAGCTATCGCGGCATTCCGGCAGAGGCCCTGATCGCGGGATCGGTCGATGAGGTCGCGGAACAGTTTCGGAGCTTCGGGAAGATCGGGTACACTGATATACTCGTGCGCCATCTGACCAACGATCAGCCGAAAGTTCTGGGCTCCCTGGAGCGGCTCGGAGCAGTGCGTCTCAAAAGCCGAAGCTAAGGAAAACCATGCCGCTCTCTCGGCTGACGAGGAGCGTAGGGCGGGTTAGCGAAGCGTAACCCGCCGAAACGAGTTGGGTTCGGCAGATGGCGGATGACGCTGCGCTCATCCGCCCTACGGATCGCTAACCTTTCCTCGGCGACCAGCCATACGCCTTGGCGCAGGCGCCGCCCATCAACATTGCCCGCTCAGTGTCGGTCAGGCGGTCCGTCTTGAGGAAGGGCTCGACAGCCTGCTCGTAGTTGACGACTGCGAACGCCCGCGTCCAGTCCGTGCCCCACAGGCAGCGATCGAAACCCCAGGCATCGAACACGCGAGCCAGCGGGTCCCAAATGTCTGGGAAGGGAAACGGTTCCCGGGACAGCGTGCAGGCGCCGCTGACCTTGATCACTGCATTCTTACGTTTGGCAAGCTCCAGCACTTTCGGCAGATCAGCCCAAGGTTGCGGCGGTGCGGGCGGCACACGCGGCTGCAGGATGCCTAGATGGTCAATGATAAAGCGCGTATCGGGGTGGCGGTCGATCAACGCCGCCCCCGCGTCCACATTGCCCCAGAACAGGACGTTGACCGGAAAATCGTGGCGCACGGCCGCGCGTGCGATGCGGTCGAGGCCCGGATCGTCCGGCGCGCGGCTCGCCTCCCGCGTCAGCATGATGCGGATTCCGACCGTGCCCGGCGTCTTCTTCCATTCGGCGATGACATCGGCAACCGCTGGATCGTCTGGGTCGACCGGCTTGACGAGCGCGAACCGGTCGGGATGGGCCTGTTGCACTTCCACCGCATAGCTGGCGTCGTACTGGTACATGGAAAAGACGGAGATGAAGATCGCGCCATCGACGCCGACTTTGTCCATCGCCGCCACCATCTCGCCGCCCGTGACGTGATCGGGCCAATTCGGCACACTGTGCCAAGGCCGCTTAGGAGTGTTCGCCTCATACACGTGGACCTGGGAATCGATAATGGTCATCGGGCAAGCTCCTCTTGTGCCGCGCGAGTGTGACTATAACGGCAGGTTCGAGTCCAGAGGGCCCAGGGGCGCTTCGAAGACGTTCACCGTGGGGCGTACGACCCCGAGCAACGGCTCGAGGACATGGCGCTCGATCGAGGCCGTTTATGGCTGTAGCTGTTGCAGCCGCGGCTTGACTTCATCGAAGTCGATCACGCCATTCCAATAATCAATGATCACGTCCCGGTTGAGGTAGATCCAGCGACTGACGAGCGCGACATCAGCGGCCGGCAAGCTGCCGGGCACAATTTCATGCGGCTGCGGTCGCACGGCTATCGACGGAGCGGTGCGCCAGGAGCCGCGACCGCCATGAAGAGTGCTGACTTTGACCCGCACATCGTGCGGATAACCATCGTTTTCGGTAATCCACACTGCCATCGGCAGGCCGGTCAGGCGCGGCGGCAGCTTCAATTTCGCCCAATCCTGCGCGACGGCTTCCGTAGCGGTCGTGTCTTTAAGATCGTCCGTCATTTCCGCATAACCGGCCGCTCCCCGACCGCTTTGAGTTATCGGGCATGGCCGAGGGCGTCAAGAAGGGTTGTTGCCGATTTCAGGTCGGCCGCGTTCACCCATGCTGCGATGACAGAATACGATGGCCCGCGTCGAGCAGCATGTCACTAACCCACGCCCCTTCCATCACGTCCGATTGCATCGTGCGCCCAGCCTGTCGGATGCGACGGGTAATTTCCTGCATTGTCTTGACGACTTCCGGATGGTCGGGCTGGCCGGGATAGCCGAGACTTTGGGAGAAATCGTTTGGGCCGATGCTGTAGAGGTCGATGCCCGGCACCGCGAGAATTGTGTCGAGGTTGTCCAGCACGGCGGCATCTTACTAACTCCAGCAAAGCGCACACCAGCATCTGTTCGTTTGCCGCACGGTAGTACGCCGCCTTGTCGGCAATCCGGGCATTGTAGTCGGTGCCCCGGTTTGCCCCGAATGACCGCTCGCCGAGCGGACCAAAGTAGCACGCCCGTACGAGCTGCCTTGTGTCGGCCTCCGTGGCGATGTGCGGGGGGGGCCCCAATATGCCCATGATCCCACGATCGAGATAGCGCAGGATGGTTGATGAGCCGATGTCCGGCACCTGGCGATCGTTGTCAAATTATGGCGTTCGGCGGTCCTGCAGAGGTCCTCGAGCTGGTCCAGGCCAAACGGCCCATGCTCGCCATCGATAAAGACGAGCGGCGTTTCAGGCCAATCCCCGTCCTTCGCTGCTCGATCAAGGGCGAACCGACGGACCCTCCACCCGGCGCTCAGGTCAGATCGTCGATATCAACGTCGAGTGCGGTGGCGATCTTCTTTAGCGTCTCGACCGTGCCTTTGCGCTCACCGTTCTCGATCTGCGACAAGTAACCGACACCGACCCTAGCCTGCTCGGCGAGTTGGCGCAGTGAATGGCCGCGATGTTCGCGCCAGACCCGGACCGGGTTCTCTCCCGCGATCAGCCGGTCGACCACGCTGATCGGCACGCGCTCCTGGTCGCGGGTACGGTGATAAGCAGCGGTTGCTGCGGCGTCTTCGATCAAATCGGCGAGGTCCTCGGGCGTCATGACCACGAGCTCGGCGCGGTCCGGGTCCTCGACGAGCTCGGCGCCTCTTAGCGCGATGAGGCGATCGCGCACCAGCGCGGCATGCTCGCCGACCGGGCGTAATCGCAACGGGTCGCTCATTGGTATGCTCCTCCTCTCGGCGCAATCTCGAACACGTTCATGACCCCGCCCCGGTGATCGAGCGTGTACGAGACCCGCCAGTCGCCAACCCGAATGCGAAACCCGTTTGGCACGCCAGTGAGCGGGCGAATATTGTTGTTCGGTGCGGTCGGATCGGCCGCTACCTTATCGATCGCTTCGCGAATGTCTCTCGCCTTTGCCGGCTGCATTCGAGCAAGGACCTTTCCCGCGTCACGGCGATGACGATGTGCACACTGTTATGTTCGCACAACGCGAACGGCGCGGCAAGCCCGGATCGCCAAAGGCACGGACATCAACGCATGACGGCCAGAACTCGGCGCGCCGGCGCGGTCCACCGAGGCCGCGCGCTTGCGGTCCCGGCGCGTTTACAGTCGATATCGGATCAGACTGCAGCGTTCACCCACGCTACGATGATAGAATACGACGGCCCGCATCGAGCAGCATATCGCTGACCCACGCCGCTTGCATCACGTCCAGTTGCATCGTGCGCCCAGCCTGTCGGATGCGACGGGTGATTTCCTCCATTGTCTTGACGACTTCCGGATGGTCGGGCTGGCCGGGATAGCCAAGGCTTTGGGCAAAATCGTTTGGGCCAATGCCGTAGAGGTCGATGCCCGGTACCGCGAGAATTGTGTCGAGGTTGTCCAGCACGGCGGCATCTTCCAGCAGAGCGCACACCAGCATCTGTTCGTTTGCCTTGCGGTAATACGCCGCCTTGTCGGCAATCCCGGCATTGTAGTCGGTGCCCCGGTTTGCCCCGAATGACCGCTCACCGAGCGGACCGAAGTAGCACGCCCGCACGAGCTGGCGGGCGTCCGCCTCGGTGGCGATGTGTGGGCCCAATATGCCCATGATCCCACGATCGAGATAGCGCAGGATGGTTGATGAGCCGATGTCCGGCACCCGGGCGAACGTTGTCAAATTATGGCGTTCGGCGGTCCTGCACAGGTCCTCCAGCTGCTCCAGGCCGAACGGCCCATGCTCGCCATCGATAAAGACGAAATCGAAGTCGAGCTTCCCCAAAATGTCGATCACCCACGGTGATGGAAAGGAAAGGTTGTAGCCGTAAGCCTTGCGTCCGGCACGGATCGCGGCTTTGACCCGGTTGCGTTGCTTCATCCTATGCCCTCATTGTGTACGGCGACTGCGATCTGATCGTCCCATCCGGTCGGTGTTTGGCCAGTTGGCAGCAGCCGAACTCTGCGGGAGAAGCGAGGGCCTCCAAGATGAGACGCAAAGCCCCGAATGGGCAACAGCCCTAACGCGCCGATTCCGGCCGTTCACGGAACTGCGGTGGGACCGCGAGGTTCGACCGAAATCAGCCCTGCTGCACGGACCCGGATGAGTTGCTTTTCGACTTGTGGAGGGCGTAGTTTGAGCGGCGAGTAGTCGAGGTCGGCGTAAGGACCAGCCCACAAGGGGCGCGCTAGGGTCCTAAAGGGGAGGCGGATTATGAAAGCGATCCAAGCGGGGTTGGCGCTTGGCGTCGCCCTGTCCGCCGCGCCGCTAGTGATGCAGGCGCAAGCTGATGATACGCCGCCCGCTTGGGCGTATCCGATGAACCCGCCGGATTTCAAGGCGCAGCCCGACGACGGCACACCGCGGCATGTGCCCGACAGCACGGCCGCGTTCACGGTGACGCAGGCACGGGATCTGTTCTTCGCGCTCGATTGGCATCCTTCGGACCATCCGCCGCTGCCGGATATCGTCGCTCATGGCCGCAAGCCGGACGTGATGGCGTGCGGCGTCTGCCACCGGGCGGATGGGCCGGGCGGACCCGAAAACGCCAGCCTCGCCGGCCTCCCCGCAGAGTACACCGTGCAGCAGATGGCCGACTTCAAAAGCGGCGCGCGGACCACCTCGGTTCCGCAACGGATCCCGCCGCAACTGATGATCAAGACGGCGAAGGCAATTACCGATGCCGAAATCGAACAGGCGGCGGCCTATTTATCCGGGTTGAAGCCGCGGGCGGTGATCAAGGTGGTGGAAACCGCCACCGTGCCGAAGAGCCGTGTCGCCGGGTGGTTCCTGGCGGCGCTGCCAGGCGGGGAAACTGAGCCGATTGCCGGTCGCATTATCGAAGTTCCGGAGGATCTGGAGCGCTTTGAGATGCGTAACTCGCGATCGCGCTTCATCGCCTACGTGCCGCCCGGCAGTGTCGAACAGGGGCGGCAACTCGCGAATGCCGGCGGCAACGGAAAGAGCGCGCCATGCACGATCTGTCATGGGCCCGAACTGAACGGAGTGGGACCGATCCCCGGCCTCGCCGGACGTTCGCCGAGCTACCTCGTGCGGCAACTGTACGATTTTCAGAACGGCACGCGCGCCGGTCCATGGAGCCCACTAATGGCACCCAATGTCATCAAGCTGACGGTCGACGACATGGTGGCGCTCGCTGCCTATGCTGCGTCCCTTCCGCCCTGAGCAGCAAGCATAGGGCGGGTCAGCGAAGCGTAACCCGCCGAAACGAGCTCGGGTGCGGCAGCTGACGCCCGTTCCTCGCTTTCCCGGCGAAGGGCCGGGATCCACTTCTGCCGTGGGCACCGGCTTTCGCCGGTGAAGCGAGGTGCTTCATGGCCCCTTGCTTCGTGTGAATGAATCTGAACACTAGTTTAGGCCAGGAACCAGCGGGGGCGGCAGACCGGAAAATTGCCGTAATCTTATGAGAGGCTATGCTTTCCGATGCTTTGCAAGCCGCCGGTTGCCAAGAATGTTAATTTCCTTAAACGTCACCATAGCTAGTCTAATTTGGAGCATCACTTCGCTGTTATTGGCTGTTAAGGCACGGAAACAGCGAAGGTGTGGCTGTTTCTCGGCCGTCTCGATCTTCGGAAGGCAGGAGTTTCCGCGGGCAAAATCCTGCTCGCTGGCTGTTTCTTCACTGCAAATAACAGCGAAAACAGCGACAGCGCCCAAGGTCTCCCAGTGGGCGACGCTGCAGGCAGACGCCGTCGGCATTCGCCTCCGACACGGCGCCGGCGAAGCGCCTCAGTTCAGCCGGGCGACTAGCGGCGCCAGGAACTGGCGCAACACCGGCGACCATTTGGCGTGCTCGGGGCCGCTGGAGGAATGGCCGAGATCGCTGTCGAGCTCGAAATAGCGCGCCTCGACCCCGGCCGCGGTCAACGCCTTGATGACATCGGGCGCGATCTTTGGCGGGAACAGCGCATCGGTGCGGCACAAGATGTAGAGCACCTTGGCCTTGATCCTGGCGAAATCCGGCCTGGTGTCGAAGCCGAGCAAGGCGCGGCGCAGGATGATCAGCGAGTTGGCGTCCCATTTGGCGGCCCAGTTCGCGGCCTGCTCGCGGATCGCCGCCTCGCGCGCCGCCGGGTCGGGGAAACGCGGCATCAGGACTGTCTCGATGCCGTAGCGCTTCAGGGTCTCGACCCGGATGTCGGTCAACACCGTCTTGCACGCCGCCTTGCCGTAATAGCGGCCGCCATGCCATTCGGGATCGCCGGCGAGCCGCGCCTCTAACTCGGCCAGTTGCTTGTCGGTATTGACCGAGGCCCAGGGCGCGGTGTTGACCGGCACGATCGCGTCCATGAAATCGGGGTAGGCGACCGCCCATTGGAACGCCTGGTAGCCGCCATAGGAGGGACCGGCGACCGCGACCAGGTGGCGGACGCCGAGATGGTCGAGCAAGGCTTTCTGCGCGGCGACGATGTCGCGGATCGTGATGTTCGGAAAATCCGGGCCATAGGTCTCGCCGCTCTGCGGGTTGATATTGCCGGCATTGGTCGAGCCGAACGACGAGCCGAGCATGTTCGAGGCGACGACGAACAATTTGTCGGTGTCGATCGCCTTGCCCGGCCCGATCAGGCCGTCCCACGAGCCCGGCTGGTTGCCGTTTGCCGGGTTGCGGCCGGCGAAATGGTGGCTGCCGGTGTAGCCATGCGTGCACAGGATGGCGTTGCGGCCATTTGGTCCATTGGGCGGCGCCAGCCGGCCATAGGTCTCGTAGGCGATCGTCGCCTCGGGCATGACCGTGCCGTCGGTGAGCGGGAAATTGCGCAACGTGAAGAACCGGTCCTCGACGGCGCCGATCTCGGCGGCGGGGCGCCGCGGCAGGTCGTTCATCGTTTTCCTCCGCCTGTTGACTCTGTCCGAACTGTGTTTCACCGTTCGCGAGGTATTTTTCGGCTTCGGACCACAGACGCACCATGAGCCCGTTGGACGCCGCGTGGCAACAATTGATCTCCGCATTGCACGCGTCCGGCCGCAAGGCTGCACTCGCGATCACCGGGGGCGGCAGTGGGGCGATCGGCGAGTTGCTTCGAGTTCCCGGCGGCTCTCGGCTGCTGATCGACGCGCAGGTTCCCTACGACGCGCAGGCGCTTGCGGCGTTTCTCGGCTTTGCACCGGCACAGGCGTGCAGCGCCGATACCGCAACCGCAATGGCGCAGAGCGCACGCGCGCGCGCAGAGAGGCTGGTTCCGGCGGCCACCGATCTGGTGGGGCTCGGCGCGACGGCGGCACTGGTGAGTGATCATCCGCGTAGAGGAGCCCATCGATTTCACATCGCCTTCGCCAACGCCGCCGGCATCAGCGCACTGCACTTGCGTGCTGACCAAAGGCCGACGTGATCGCGCCGCTGAAGAAGACCTCGTGTCGCGCGCGATCGTCCTGTGGCTGGCCCGCGTCTGCGGGATTGCCGCACCGTCGCCGCGCAGTCTGCTCGATGCGGATGAACATTATGCCGAGACGGGCGTGGCGGCCGCGGATACGATCGATCGGCTCTTGGCGGGCGAACTCGATCGCGTCACCGTCCAGCCCGATGGCCAAATGATGCTGTCGGCGCCGCTGCCCGTTGTGCTGTTCCCGGGTTCTTTCAACCCGATGCACGAGGGACATCTATTGCTGGCGCGGGTCGCCGAAGAGCACAGGCAGCAGCCCCTAGCATTCGAAATCTCCGTCACAAACGTCGACAAGCCGCCGCTGGCTAGTGAGACGGTGAGACACCGGCTCGCGCAATTCGCCTGGAAGTCGCCGGTCGAACTCACGCGAGCGCCCACCTTCCTCGAAAAGTCGCGCTTGTTTCCGGGGACTACATTTGTGATCGGCGCGGATACAGCGGAGCGGCTGGTTGCGCCGAAATATTACCGCGATGACGAGGCTCGAATGCACATGGCGCTCCAGGAAATCGCTAGCTCCGGGGGCAGCTTTCTGGTGGCCGTGCGGATCGACGCGGCGGGGCGCGTACGCGCGCTGAACGAAATCCCGGTGCCGCGGCGCTATGCCGATCTCTTCACCGAAATCCCTGAGCACCGTTTCCGCTTTGACATCTCCTCATCCGAGATCCGTGCACGGGGACGTGCAGTTGGTGATTGGCGAGGCTGACCGTCCCGCTTGAAGAGCCAACCTCTGTGGATCGACGAGCTCGGCGTGCGCGCGCTGTTCACACCTTGGGTTCACTCCGCGTGAATTCCGCGGCGTGGAGTTTCACGAAGTCGGCCATGCTCATCGGCGTCTCGCCGGTGAGCTTGAGGTAGTCCTCGCTCATCCGGTCATAGCGCCCCTGCTTGTGGAGCTCGGTCATCACCGTGAGGTGGTGGACGACATGCTCCGGCAGGCCCGCCGCACGAAGCTTTTCACTCCACTCGGAAGTCGGCACGTCGCGATAGCGGATCGTCCGGCCGAGCGCCTCGGAAAAGACCCGCGCATAGTGGTCCAGGTCGGCCGATTCAGGCCCGGTCAGATTGTAGATGTGACCGAGGTGCGGCGCCGGGTCGTCGAGGATCGCCGCGACGGCGCGCGCGACGTCGACCGACGAGACGGGCGAGGTTTTGCTGGCGCCCAGCGGCAGCACCAGCTCGTCGGCGTCGCGCACACTCGCAGCGGCGAAAAGCAGGAAGAAGCCTTCCAGGAAGACCGTCGGCCGCACCGTGACGACCGGCAGCCCCGACCACGACAGCGCCTGCTCCGCCAGCCAGTGCAGCTTGTGCTGCGGGCTGTCGGTGGTCTCGGTGATACTCATCTGCGTCACCGTCATCTGCGACATGTTCACAAAGGCCTCGACGCCGTAATGGCGCGCCACCGCAGCGGTGTTGACCGTGGCCTCCAAATAGGCCGCCGAGACCGACATGCCGAAATAGATGCGCGCGCAGCCTTCGATGGCGCGGTGCATCGAGGCGAGATCCGTCAGGTCGCCCTGCACGACCTCGGCGCCGAGCCGGCGCAGGGCGCCGGCGCGCTCGTCCTCCCGCCGCACCAGGGCGCGCACCTTGAGGCCCTTGGCGAGCAGCATTGCAGTGAGGTTGCGGCCGATAGCGCCGACAGCGCCGGCGGCTCCGGTCACGAGGATTGGGCTGTCGTGTATGGGTTTCATGATCGGTCCAGCGGTTGGGGTTAGTTTGGCACCCAGACTGCGGCCCTGATCTCGCCGAATTCACGCGCGATCTTGCGCCAGGACGCCCCGGCATCCTCACTGACGTAGACCTCGCCGAACAGGCTAAACGCCACAATGCGGTCGGCGTCAGCGGGATGCGTGGCAAGGCCCCACATAGTGGCATTGGGCTGGGTCGGGAGTGGCAGGATCTGCCAACTCTCTCCGAAGTCTGTGGTGCGGAGCACGTGCCCCTTTTCCCCCGTCGTGGTCTCTCCACACCCGGCAAACAGCACGCCAGGATCATCGGCCTTGACCATGAGGCCGCGGGCATAGGGCAGCGGCCATTTCTGCTTGATGCCCAAAGGTTGCCAAGTGTCGCCCAGATCGTTGCTGGTAAACACTTCGCGTGCTGTGCTGGCATATAGGCGCTTGGGCTGGGTCGCCGCGATCGTCACGGCGTGAATGTCCGGATCATACAAACCCGTCTCGAGGTGCGTCCACGTGTCCCCACCGTCGAGGCTGCGGAAAACGCCGTCAATTTCCACCCCTGCCCAGACGATACGATGGTCGTCGGGATCCACTATGACGCTGGTCACGAAGGGTACGCCAATGGAACACTCGCGGGCGACGTCTACAGCCAATTTCTCCCAATGCAGCCCCCCATCTCGCGAACGATAGATCCCAGCCGGGCGCGTGCCGGCAAAGAGAATACGGGGATCGACCGGGTCGATGGTCAGCGACCAGATCGAAGGCAGAGCCCCATTGGCGCCGATGCACTCCCACCGCGCGCCTCCATCCTGGCTCACGAACAAGCCCGTATCGCCGCCTGCGAGAACAGTATGCGCCTCTTTGGGATGAGCGACCAACGCCTGTATGCGGCTGTTGAGCGGAAACGGGGCGCGATGCCGTGTCCACGACTTTCCGGCATCTGGACTGTGCCATACGCCCCAGCCGGCCGTTCCCAGACATATGCTGTAGTCCGCTGCCATCGGCTGCCTCCCTTCGTCTCGGTCCCTGTGAGATCGCCCGTCTTACGGAACCGGGGTGATTGCTCGCGGAACGAAAAGACGAATTCACCGGTTCACATCATCGCACAATTTTGACGCGGCCGATGCACCTCATTTACGCGGTGGCCCCCGCCACGAAGGTGCAGGAAGTGTTACTTCTACATGGTTGCCTTCCCCAGCCATCCGCTGTGGCGTTTCCTCATTCTATACGGCGCACTTTACGCCGGGTTTGGCGTCCAGTCGCCGTATCTGCCAAGCCTTCTCGAGAGCCGCAACTTGGGGCCGGAAGCCATTGCATTGGTGCTCGGCGCCGGCACCGCGATCCGCCTGATCGCCGGGCCGATTGCGGGCCGGTTATCCGATGTTTTCGATGCCCCGAAGACCGTTCTCGCCGGTTGCTCGGGCGCCGCCGCCCTGATTGTGCTCGGCTACCTGCAGAAAACTGCATTATTGCTGTTGTTCGTTGTCGGCGTGCTTCAATCGGCGGCATTGGCGCCGCTTGCCCCGCTCACCGATACGCTCGCTCTCGCCAGCGCGGCTCCCCACCTATCAGAGGGTTCTGCCCAGCAACGCTTCCACTATGGCTGGCTGCGTGGTACTGGCTCCGCGGCGTTTATTTGCGGAACCCTGCTCTCCGGCGAGGCCATCGCGCAATTCGGGATTAGCGCAGCTGTTTTCCTCAATGCCGGACTTCTCACCGCGGCGGCGTTTGCCGCTCGCCTCGTGCCAGTTCTGCCGCGGCCGACCAAGAATGCCGCTCGAACTGTGGTGGCCGATAGTGCGGCTCGGGCGTTCGGAGAGCTGCTGCGGCTCCCGCTCTACCGCCGGATCGTTCTTGTTGCGGCCTTGATCCTCGGCAGCCATGCGATGCACGACAGCTTTGCGGTAATCCGGTGGGAGGCCGCCGGGGTCGGCCCCAGCATGGTCGGGGTGCTCTGGTCGATGTCGGTGGCCGCCGAGGTTGTCGTCTTTTTGTTTATCGGCCGCCCATTGCTCGATCGCATCGGCCCGGCTCGTGCCGCGATGCTTTCGGCCGCTGCCGGTATCCTGCGCTGGGTGATCATGGCCGAGACTACTTGGCTTCCGGCTCTTGCAGCGGTCCAGCCACTACACGGGTTGACATTCGCGCTGTTACATCTGACCTGCATGCGGCTTCTTGCGCAATGCGTGCCTGGACACTTGGAAGCAACGGCATTGACGGTCTATGGCACGGTTGGCATTGGCCTACCAACGGCACTCCTGATAATCGGCTCGGGCCAGCTCTATAGCCACTTCGGCGCCAACGGGTTCTTTGTCATGGCGGCGCTCTGCGCCGCGGCACTGCCTCTCGCTCGAAATCTTCGCGAGCCCAGCTGATCGAGACCAGCGGGAAAAACCGCGTATCACGCGTGACCAGTGGCCAAGAGCAATTCCAGCCATGTCGATTTCCGAGGACAGCGTAGAGCGGCGCCCCAGCCGAGGGCGGCGTGGAACTGACGTCGGCTGAACCCAGCCTTCATGGGTCCTCTCGTTCGGCTGCGGCGAGCGTGCCGGGTTATTTAGTGTTGAGCGGCAGTCGGCCGCCGGGGGCGGTGTTGCGCTCGGCGATGAAGGCGCCGGCCTCGCCGCGGGGTACGAAGCCGAGATCTTCGAGGCCGTAGATCGGCAGATGGGCGAAGGCGTCGTAGATCAGCAGATGGTCGACGTCTTTGTGCGTAATGCCGGCCTCGGCGAAGGCCTTGGGGCCGGCGACGCGGAACGCGCGCGACGACGTGAAATCTTCCATCTGACTGACCATCGGGGTCTCGACGCTCTCGCCGGTGCCGAGGAGGTAGACCGGCTTTTGCGGGAAGTCGCGGGCGCGCTCGGCCGCAACCAGGATGAGGGCGCCGCCGCCATCCGTCACCAGGCAACACTGCAATAGCCGGAACGGGTAGGCGATCATCCGCGAATTCAGCACGTCCTCGACGGTGATCGGCTGGCGGAAGGTGGCGCGCGGGTTCTTCGCCGCCCATTCGCGCTGCGCGACCGAGACCATCGCCAGTTGCTCGTGCGTCAGGCCATAGGTCTTCATATAGCGCAGCACGGGGATCGTGAACAAAGTCGGCGGCCCCATCGGCCCATAGGGCTGCTCGAATTCGCCGGCGAGGCTGGTGGGTGCTGTGACATTGCGGGTGCGCCCGACGCCGGAGCGGCCGCTCTCGCCATGCGTGATCAGCACCGTCTCGCAGAGGCCCGCGGCCAGGAAGGTTGTATCTCCGGCAACCGTAAGGGCCGGCTCGCAGCTGATCGGCACGCATGATAGCGTAGAGGTGTCACGTTCGACTTCTCCCTCCGCTTCCGGATTGCCAATAGCATGATCCGAGGATTCTTCGTCGCGGCCGTCGCGGTGTCGACGACCTTACTGAGCGGGTGCGGCGAAGATGGCGTGATGTCGCGGTTCATGCTGAAACCGGACCGAATTATCATCGAGCGCCGCCCAGATCCTGTCTATGATCAGCTCTTCCCTTACTACGTCGAACTTTGCGCTACGAGCCAATTCCGTTCGAAATTGAAGGGTGAGGGTGGGGTCGCGGGCCACGCAGTCATGTACATCAAAGGCGCCTGTAAGGACGAGCAGGCGCCGTTTCCGCAATTGCGGCGGTGCCGTGCGGCAGCCACCGAGCTGGACGACCCCGAGCACGGTGCCGGCGTGAGCGTAGGCCGCTGGTTTCGGAACGTCAACTGGGTGGCGATTCCGAGTTACCAGCTCTTCTATGAGGGCAACCTCAAAATCGGCGAGCGCCTCACCCAGGCGAATTTCGAAGCCACCGTGCATGACGCAATCGATACGGGTATCTACAAGGGTGTCGAGTTTCACGACTATCCGTCCGCGAGCGCGGGCGGGGGTCTCGAGAACTTCGTGGCAAACGAAGCTATCGGCACGGACTTCGCACTCCGGTTCGCGCGGTCGGTTTTTTGCGCGCGCGTTCCAATCACTGAGCCGATGTTGAAGGAGGTGATCGCCTTCTTGAACGACAAGAACCGCGAATATGCCGAGGGAGAAGCCGACTATAATTGGAGCGTCTGGGCAGACAACTGTTCTCACACCTTGCGGAACGCCTTGGCGGCCGCCAACATCTGGTCGCCGTTATCGGTGCGAGCGGTAAAGTTCCGTCAGATATTCAACCTCGCCGTGCCGGCAAACGAATTTGTGAACTTGGCCGAGCTCGGCACTGAGGGGAACATCAGCGACTATCGGAAAATTCAGCAAGACGGACTCGAGCGAGACGCGCTGCATGGATTTCACTGGCTGCCCACGCGGCACGGCGCGCTGTTGAAGACGTTGCCGGTACACGAGCCGAATGACCTCTACGATACGACGTTTCGGCTGTTTACCCTTCAATCGCCGTTCAGGATGGGCAAAACGGCGCACGCGATCGAGTTGCTCTCGGATGATCGATTTGTGAATCTTGGCGCAAACCTTCGCTATTTTCAGCAAAAATACGAAGCAATCCTGGCAAGCCACGACGAGCGGCGCGACATGCTCGCCAGCGTTCGCGGCACGCCATACCGCCGGGTGGAACGGCTTTTTTACGATTATATCAAGGCGCAGCGCACCGAGGTCGACTCCATGTTGACTAGGCTTTCGGCAGTGGAAGGCCAACCGGACGAGCCGAAGGCCAAGTGATCAGCCGGCGAGTTTGGAAATAGCGCAAGATCGCGAAGCAGGCGGCCGCGGCCGCGAGATGCTTTAGCGTGTGTCCACTTAAGAAGTTTCCGACCGAATAAATCGCCCCATCGGTGAATTCAAACAGCTTAGCGAGGGCATAGAATATCCCGGCAACAATCCAATAATGTGTGCCAGTATACTTAGGCTGGTACAGCAAAAACAGCAGTAGCACTGCGAGACCAGGAAAGAACTGCACCCAAAAGTAGAGCCGCAGATCGTCGGTCCAGCGCCATAGCAATAGGCTGAACAAGCCGATAGCGAGCGCCGGCCACAGCAGAATTGCTCCCGCCCTTGCGTTCACGCGCTCCTCGACCACGAGCGCAAGGAGCGCCGCGAAACTCAGCGTCATCGGCAGGCGGTCCCAGAACAAGGTGCCGTCAGTCGGATCCCAATGATAATAGGAAGAGCCGACCCCGGTCAGGAAAACTCCGAGGAAGAAAACGACCGTTGCCGGATCATCACGAAATCGCCGCAGCCCGGCGGCGCCGACCGCGACAAAGGGGAGATTCGAGACGACGTTCCAGAAGTTTGGAATGCCGAATATGGTGCGCTGGTCGGCGAATTGATGATAGCTTTGATCCTGCGGGACCGGGGGCAGCAGCAACAATCCCCCGAGTGATACCGCCAGCAGGCCGAAGAAGACGACAACGGGGAGATTCTGCTTCGGGATGCCGCGAGCCATGCCGACAGAATAGCACAAGCTCGGCGAGGCGGAGGAGCATTCCCCCCTCACGTCCGAGCCCCCGACGAAGCGAGAAATTTAGTGACTCCCGCGAAAACGATGGCCAAATTTGACGAATCTCGTTTGCGTCGGGCTAGGAAGGAACGCCCTTTGGCACGCAAATTCTCCATTGTTCTGGCTATCTTCCTAGCTATCTTTGCCGCCTCGCCCAATCTCGGCCATGCCCAAGCTCGCGGCGGAGGCAGAATCTCTCCAAATCCACGAGTAAGTTGTAATTCTGTCGGTGATTTCGCGTCGCCGTCACCGTAGGGAGGAGCTACGTCATGTTGAAGGGTAAGGTGGCCGTCGTTACCGGCTCAACGAGCGGGATTGGACTCGGCATCGCGCGCGCGCTTGCCGCCGGGGGCGCCGATCTCGTGATCAACGGCTTCGGCGAGGCCGCGGCGATCGAGAAGCTGCGCCAGGAGATTGCCACGACCCACGGCGTGCGCGTGGCATTTAGCGCCGCCGATCTCTCCAAGCCAACCGACGCCACCGGACTGATCGAGCATGCCACGAGCGAACTCGGACGGGTCGATGTGCTCGTCAACAACGCGGGCATCCAACATACAGCGCCAGTGCACGAATTCCCGGTCGAGCGTTGGGATGCAGTCATCGCGATCAACCTGACCGCGGTATTCTTGACCACTCGTGCGGTGCTGCCGCAAATGCTCGCGCGGGACTGGGGTCGGATCATCAACATTGCGTCGGTGCACGGGTTGGTCGCGTCGGTGGACAAATCCGCGTACGTCGCATCCAAGCACGGCGTCGTCGGCTTCACCAAGGGTGTGGCGCTAGAGACGGCGACCACCGGCATCACCTGCAACGCGATCTGCCCCGGCTGGGTGCTCACGCCGCTGGTACAAAAGCAGATCGATGCCCTCGCTGCCCGCGAGAAGCTGGACCCCGAGGAAGCGAGAATGAAGCTGCTCGGCGAGAAGCAGCCCTCTCTCGATTTTGCCACCCCGGAGCAGCTCGGCGCGCTCGCCACATTTCTCTGTTCGGACGCTGCGGCGCAGCTCAACGGTGCGGCGCTACCCGTGGACGGTGGCTGGCTCGCACGATGACGCGAGCCGCAAGCAGGAAAGGCAATTATCAATGCGATTACGCTCGATGAGGTCGAGCGGATTACGATCTAGCGGACCATCGCCTTACCGAGTGGGCGTTTTTCATTGTTCTATTTCGGAACTATTTTTGTAACAAAAAATGATCTGGATTTGAAGAGCTTAATTTGGAATGTTGAGGGCACCAATGATCGCCCAATTCAGTGCACCGCGAGCAGGGTGTCCTTGTATATTTTTCCATCCTTCATGATGACCATGAAGTTCTTGTCGGGTTTAGAAACAAAATTGATATCATTAATCGGATTTCCGTCGACCACCAACAGATCGGCAAGCGCGCCCTCTTCGATGACCCCCAGTTTTCCTTGGTAGGGGTTGCGTGGACCGGACATCGCCAAAAGTTCACCGTTGACGGAAGTCGCCATCTTCAAAATGTCGATATTACCATACCAGCGGGTCAAATGAGTCAGCGCCAATCCTTGGCGCTCAGTTATCTTGCTGGAAAACAATAGATCAGTTCCGAACGCAGTCTTGACCTTGTGTTTTTTCGCGAGCGTATAGACAGTGTCGGTTCCGGTGATTACCTGGAGTAGGTTCGCCCGGCTTTGGCCGACCAAGGGAGGCGCGTCGTCCTCGCTGACAAACGGTTGCGTACTGAGCCATATGTCCTTTTCCGCCATGAGCATGGCGGTCTTCTCATCCATCAGATGCCCGTGCTCGATGCATTGGGTCCCCGCATTGATGGCCCGCTGAATTTGCGCAGGCGGGTAGGCGTGCACGGCCACATAGGTGTTCCGGTCGGCGGCGGCCTCGACACCCGCTCGGAACTCGGGCTCGCTGAAGGTAAACATGTCCAGCGTAGTGCGCCACGACGCAACACCACCTCCGCCCACGAGTTTGATCTGGGAGGCACCGAGGACCAGCTGTTCGCGCACGCGCAACCTGACCTCATCTGCACTGTCGGCGATATAGGCGCTGCCCGTCAGCTCCGTGTAGCTCAGCGGGCCGCCCGGGCTCCTTGGAAGATCTGCGAGCGGACGCATGTCCCCATGTCCACCGGTCGTCGTGATCATGGCGCCCGACGGAAAGATGCGAGGCCCCGTCACGAGCCCCTCGTCGATCGCCTGCTTCAAGGCAAAGGACGGGCCGCCGAGGTCCCGGACGGTGGTGAAGCCCCGCATCAGTGTTCGTTCAGCCTGGGCGCTTGCGGCAAGAAAGATATAGCCGATGTCTGCCGAGAGCAGAGCGTTGAGCGGGAGCGCCGCGAAGATCGTATGCCAATGCGCGTCGATCAGGCCCGGCATGATAACCCGTCCGCCGCAATCGATGATTCGCGCGCCTTCCGGTGGAGTCATCTCACCGATGGCGATTCGCTTGATACGATTGCCCTCGATAATAAGGCGAAGCCCTCCGCGCAAGTCTTTGGACTTTCCGTCGAAAAGCAAAAAATTCCCGAACACTATCGGCGGCGTAGGGCCGGTGGGGTCGGCTTGCGCGCCGACCGGCTGAACAAGCCCGAGCGACATGAGTGAGGCGCCCACCCCGGCGATAAAGCCGCGTCGAGACATTTCCCAGTTGATTCGACGAGCAGCGGATTGAAGTTGCGGCATGCAACAGAGACAGGTCGGACAACTGGAGAAAGCGACTTGATCGGGGGATGTGCGTGAAGACATCGTATAACCTCGCAAGCTCGCAGAAGTTGGTTGGCAATGTTCCGTCTCTAACGGGCCATTGCCGTCCTGATTTACCCATCGTTCTCAAGCGTCCGGTGCATTTGCGGTTCGCGCGGCGGGGATATACCGATAGAGCGTCGCGGGAGAAACGCCGAGACGGTGCGCGATCTGCGTTACGCCGATGTCGGGATTGGCGAGCAATGCCCGGGCGGCTTCGAGGTCGTCCTCCATCAGCTTTGGCGGACGGCCTCCGGTGCGGCCCGCGCGCCGGGCGGCGGCGAGGCCCGCTTGTGTGCGCTCGCGGATCAGGCTGCGCTCGGATTCCCGCCAGTGCGCCAAACATGTGAATTCAAAAGCCCCCGAACAGCTTCCCTAGCGCGATAATGATCCCCAGTGCGACCAGCGGTCCCACGAGTCCCACCATCATGATCTCGCGGTAGCTCCCCCGTTGGGTCGCGCCGCAGATCGCCAGGAGGGTGACGACCGCGCCGTTGTGCGGCAGCATCGCAAGCGCGCCGGAGCTGATGGCGGCCACGCGGTGCATCAGCGCAGGGTCAATGCCCGCGCCCGCGCTCAGATGAGCGTAGGTCTCGCCCAGCGCGTTCAGCGCGATGATCAATCCGCCCGAAGCAGAGCCGGTAATGCCGCCCATCACATTGGCGGCGACGGCAATCGACACGAGTGGCCCACCGGGAACCGCCAGAAATCCGTCGCGGACCACGGCGAACGCAGGCAATGCCGCGACAACGGCACCGAAACCCACCAGGCTAGCCGTGTTGAGTGCAGGCAGCACGGAGGCGTTGGCGCCGGCATCGAGGGTCTTGCGTAGCTCTGGCAGACGCTTGCGGAGGATCAGCACCAGAACCAGCGAGGCAACCGCCAGCGCCGTCACTACGGACCAGACCCCGCTCACCGCGGAGAGCGAGGTTTCACCGAACCGCGGCTCAGCGAGGAACCCGGTATACACCCGCGGCAGCACTAACAGACTCATGATCAGGTTAACCGCGAGCACGATAAAGATTGGCGCCACTGCCAGCGCAAAGGGCGGCAACTGCTCGCTTCGATGGCCGTGCAGCAGTTCGGCAGGGTCGAAGTTGTCGGCGTTCGTGGCGCGCTCACGCACGAACTGTTCATCGGCAGTTGCAGCCGTCTCGGCGTTGTAACCCTCGCCAGCGCGGCGCGCATGAGCCTCTATCGCGCGCAGCCACCACAGGCCGAAGCCGAAGATGGTTGCAGACGCTAGTATCCCGAGAACCGGCGCCGCAAAGAGCGTCGTGCCGAAATACGTCATCGGAATAGCGTTCTGGATTGCGGGGGTGCCCGGCAGAGCCGTCATCGTGAAGGTAAAGGCACCAAGCGCGATTGCTGGCGGGATCAGCCGATGCGGAACCGCGGCCTGCCGGAACAACGCGTCCGCCACCGGGAACACGGCGAAGGCCACGACGAAGAGGCTGACACCGCCATAGGTGAGCGCTGCACAAGCCAATACCACCGCCATCACCGCACGCCTCTCTCCCAGGCGCTCGGTTATGGTGCGGGCCATGGAGAGCGCCGCGCCGCTATCATCCATGAGTTTGCCGAATACGCCCCCGAGCAGGAAGAGCGGGAAAAAATTCACGACGAAACGTCCCGTTCCCTGCATGAAGGTCAGCGTCCATTTGGCGAGTAGCGGCTCTCCCGAGAAGGCGGCGGCCACAATCGCCGCCGCCGGCGCCGCCAACAGAAGGGTGTAGCCCCGATAGGCGAGGAAGATGAGCAAGCCGAGAGCGAGCAGGATACCGAGCAGTTCAAAAGCGTATGCGCTCATGACACACCTGTCAGCTAGCTGGGAATCCGCAAGTCAGGGCAGTAGGTCGCAAATCAAAGGCTGCATACTGGCGCAGGCGGAACCGGCAGGTCGTGATTGGCGGCCGGTCAGCGTCATGTTTCACCTTCGCCTACCCGGCCACGCGCAAGAGCGCGAACAGGATCGACATCAAGATCACAATCAATCCCGTGGCAATCACCAATCGGTCGGCAAACAAACGACGCATCGGGGAGCCTTTCTAGACGAAGCTATAGCGCTCGGAATGGTACTTCGACAGAGGCACATTCATTTCGCCGAGAGCCATTTCGATCGCATCCATCATCACGTTCGGCCCGCAGATGAAGTACTCATGGTTGGCATAGTGCGGCGGCAGATGGCGCTTGAACACGTCAGCTGTAATAAAGCCCTGCTCGCCGGTCCAGCCAGCCGCTGGGTTCGCCAGAACATGGACTACCGTCAGGTTGAGGCGCGTTTTGAGCGCCTCCAGTTCCTCCCGGAAGGTGATCGATTCCCAGTCCCTGCTGCCGTAAAGCAGGATTGCGGGCCGTCTGTCGTTGCGGTCGGCGAGTGTGCGGATCATGCTCATCATCGGCGTGATGCCGACGCCGCCGGCGATTAACACATGCATATCTGCCGGATTGCCGATGGTGAACGCGCCGTACGGCCCGTCGAGGTAGACACGCTGCCCTACTGGTACCTTGTAAATCGCGCTCGTGAAGTCGCCCAGGTTCCTGATCGACATCTCGACGCGCCCGTCCGTAACCTCGGCGCTGGACGAGAACGAGAAAGGGTGCGCGGTAATCTTGAAGGGGCTTCCCCACACCGTCAGCCAACCGAACTGGCCCGGGCTGAAGCGGAAGCCGGGGTGGCCATCAGGATGCATCACCAACGTCGAGGTATCGCCGCGTTCCTTGCGCACTTCCGAGACGCGGTACGGCCGGCGGAGCATGAACAGCGGCTTGACGATGCGCACATAAAGCAGCAGCCCAATCCAGAAGATCGTCAGGCCAATCCACAGCGCCCGCTTCCAGGGATCGACGAGGTAGAAGCTCCACCCCACCATATGCGCCAGCCCAGCCGCAATGGCCACCACCGCCAACACGATGTGCCAGAGATGCCAGGTCTCGTAGCGGATATTCCACTTCGCGCGCCACAGGGCCGTCACCACCAGCGCGATCAGTGAATAGGTCGACAGGGCGGCGAAGCGGGCACGCCACGGTGCCTGGATGGAATTGAGCAGCGCGACCAATTCCGGCCGCACGACGAACAGGATGATCGGGTGCGCAATGACTAGGCCGACCGCTATCAGCGATATCTGGCGGTGAAAGTGATAGATAACGTCCTCGCCCCACGGCTCGGTGACGTGCCGGAAGCGCGCCGTGAGGCCGAACTGCAGGCCCATCATCGCCAATCCGGAATAGCCCATCGCGACCGAGAACTCCGTCCAGAAATCGCGCGTCGGCGGCAATGTTCCCGCCAGGAGCGCGAACAGCGGGGCGAGAATGAAGAACAGATAAAGAATCAGCCAAACGGCCCCGCGCACTGTATAGGGAAGCATCGATTGACGCTGCACTGACCTTGCGATCAATCACCCGGGCCCATATGGAAGCCCGAGTAATTGCTTCCATGCCCACATTTGGCTCCTCCCGTTCCAGTGCCGTAGCAGGGGGCGGTCCGCAGGCTGCGGCTTACACGAACGCTCTCCCCATGTAGAGGTATGGGTATGCATGCCGGCGGTCAGCGCCAGCCGCACACTCTACGCCCCCTGTGCCACCAGCAGACCCAGCGGCGTCGGCCCCAACGGCGTCCGGGGGGAGGTACTTGCGTCTTCTCGATCAGGCCTTCTGCGTTTCCCTTAAGATTTCTGCCTATCGTCAGCGGCGCAGATTTGGCTGCGCTCGGCATCAAGGCTAGGCCGACAGCGGCGACTGTGGCGGTGCCTAGCAAGCTGCGACGATCGATTGCTGTCATTAGGTCCTCTCCCGTCAAAACATCCGAACGCGGGCGGCGTGCTGGCCAAAAGTTCGCCTGTCGCCCAAGCCTCTTATGTCAACGGCTCTTACATACGCGTCCTGAAACGCCGCCATGATCAACCTCGGCGTCGCAGTGAAAGGAAACGGTTGGTCCGATGAGAGACGGCTCCGGATTGGCAACGTCGAGCTCCCGTCACGACCTTTATTCTTGGCAGCGGTGCGCTTTTGCCGGCGAGCCAGGCGGCGCATCTTCGGCAGAACCGCCGACGCCCATCCGTCAGCCGGGCGCCGGCCGCGCGCTGGGCTGCGGCTGAGTCATCGTGGGTCCCATACTGGGCACCGTATTGCCGAGACTAAACATGCACGCAGCAAAGGCGTTGTCGTACTGCGCTTGGATCGACCTCTGGGCGTTGGCAGAGCCGACCGCGCCTAATCCCGCGCCGCCGAACGCGCCGCTCGCCGCGCCAATCCCAGCACCTCGGCCGCCGCCAATCGCCCCGCCCAAACCTGCGCCGAGGGCCGTCGTTAGCGCCGCCGTGCCGAGCCCGCGAAGATTGGCCCCCTGCGCTTGGTCTGCCACGGCCTGCTGAGCGAACTGCCGACACGTAGCTTGATCGTTTTGGAAACTTGCGAGCGATGTATTCGGCCCCGGCATGACCTGAACGGTGGATCCCATCGGGGTCTCCACACAGGCACTTAACAGCATCACGCCCGCCAGGGCGAAAAAAGGGAAAGATTTCATCGTCGGGTGACTCCTCTCTCGGAACGAATAGGTGGCGAGCCGCGTCCCAACCGACGCGGATCAAGCTCCGGTGTCGCTTACTGCACGGCTCGCGCGCGGAGCCGGACATATTCCTCATTGGAGATAATTTTCGAGTCCTTCAGGCGTGCGAGTTTCTCGAGTTCATCGGCCACGCTGAAGCCAATCACGTGGCGCAGCTCTTCGCGAGCTTGCAGGGCTCTCTGGCTCTGCCGCTCGGCCATCCCGCGGTGCTGCGAGATCACGTAGATGAATATCCCCAAATACGGGAACACGATCAGCACGATGACCCAAACCGTCTTGGCCCAGCCCGATATGTCGTGTCGGCGGAACAGGTCACCGAAAACGGTGATGAGCAACCAGAACCAAAGGACGAAGATAAATACCGAAAAGAGGTCGGCCACGAAGTTGGTGAAAGTGAAACCGCCTGAAAACAACATTTCGATCCTCCCTTTATCAAAGAGCGGAGATGGAGGACAGCAGTTCGGGTCAAGGACCTCAGCCGCAGGCTGGCGCGGATGCCGCGCGATCTCCCGCGAGTCCCACCTGTAGGGCGTCCTCCTTGGTTCGTTGAACGAGCTGCGCACCACTGTAGCGCGGGCGCCGCGCCAACGAGCGGCTCCCGCTAGCCGAGAAGGTGATTGAGGCGGGTAAACATGATCGCCTGTCAATCTTTTTCTAAATTGCTGTCGCACACGGACGCTGTTGATTTTGAACAAATGGGCGCCGGGCATGTGCCCGCAGACGCCGGTAATCCTCGGCGACTTGGGCGCCGAGATCGGGTGGTGCTGGCGTCGCGGGCGATGACTGGTCCGGTGCCAGCGCAATTCCTATCGGCGAAGCCTTTGTGCCCGTCAAATCAGGCTGGACCAGGTTTAACCGAGCCGCCATGGTGGCGCCCACCGAAAGCCGCCTACTCTGTTTCCAATCCGAGAGGGATCATGCCGGTGCCAGCCACTGAAGCCGATGGTTCCAGCCGCAATATCGTCCTCGTCGATTTCGCATTGCAGGGCGGCGGTGCCCACGGTGCCTTCACCTGGGGTGCTCTTGATCGGCTGCTGGAGGAGCCCTGGCTGCAGATCGACGGCATCTCGGGCACCTCGGCCGGCGCGATGAACGCTGCGGTGCTGGCCGATGGTCACGCCGCTGGCGGGGCGGAGGGTGCGCGCGCCGCCTTGGAGAGCTTCTGGCGCCACGTCTCCCGGGCGGCATTGCTGAGCCCATTGCGGCGCGGGTTTCTGGACGTGCTTCTTGACCGCTGGTCGCTGGACCATTCGCCAGTCTTCATCGCGATGGACCTGATGGCACGGCTATTCTCTCCCTATGACCTGAACCCCGGAGGCTCCAATCCGCTTCGAGGGATCTTGGCTGAATGTATCGACTTCGAGCGGATCGGGCGGGCGCCGATCAAGCTGTTTGTCTGCGCCACAAACGTCCGCACCGGCCACGGTCGCGTATTCCGCAACCGCGAGATCACACCGGACGTGCTGCTTGCCTCCGCCTGCCTGCCGACGATGTTCCAGGCGGTCGAAATCGACGGCGAGCATTACTGGGATGGCGGCTATTCCGGCAACCCCAGATCTCACGCCGTTGGTGCGGGAGTGTAATTCGAAGGACACAATTCTCGTACAGATTAATCCCGTTGAGCGCCCCGGCACGCCAAGAACCGCTCGCGAGATCCTCAATCGAATCAACGAGGTCTCCTTCAATGCGGTCTTGCAGGAGGAGTTGCGCATGATCGCGCTGTTGCGGAACGTCGCTGACCTCGGCGACACCGAGGGTGCGCTCTGGGCAAGCATGCGCATTCACCGCGTCGCCAGCGACATCATGGTTGACCTCGGTTATTCCTCGAAGCTCAACGCCGAGTGGGATTTTCTGTGCATGCTGCGCGATGCCGGGCGACGAGCGGCAGGATCGTTTCTCGACACACACGGCGCCGATTTAGGACGGCGCTCCTCCTTTGACCTCGACGCGCTCGCGCAGAGCATGAGCGCGTAAAGCCATGGGGCTGTTCGGCATCCTGCTCGGCCTCGGGCTGCTCGTCTGGCTGGCTTATCGAGGCTGGAGCATCCTGCTGCTCGCTCCCGGCGCGGCGCTTGTGGCCGCCGCCTTCGCGGGCGGGCCGCTGCTCGCCTACTGGACGCAGACCTTCATGGACAGCGGGTCGCGATTTGTCGCGCAGTTCTTCCCGATCTTCCTGCTCGGCGCCTTGTTCGGCAAGCTGATGGAAGACAGCGGTTCGGTCGCGGCGATTGCCCAATTCATGTCGGCGCGATTAGGGCCGCGCCGGGCGATATTGACCGTCGTGCTCGCTGGTGCGTTCGTCACCTATGGCGGCGTCAGCCTGTTCGTTGCGTTTTTTGTGCTGGTTCCGATGGCGCAGGCCCTGTTTCGCGGATGCCGGGATTCCCAATCGATTGATCCCGGCCGCGATCGCTTTGGGCACCATGACCTTCACGATGTCGGCGCTGCCCGGAACGCCGGCGATCCAGAATGCGATCCCGATCCCGTTCTTCGGCACAACGCCATTGGCAGCGCCCGCTCTCGGCATGATCGCCGCCGCGATCATGCTCGCCTTCGGCCTCTGGTGGCTGGGACGCGCGGAAGCCGCCGCGCGCCGCAAAGGCGAAGGCTATGGCGCGGCGTCATCTGTTCCCGTCGACGCCGTGGCCGAGGACGCGACGGTGCGCCAGCGCGCGACGACGGCGCGCGAGTTCGACCCACCCGAGGTCCATCACGGCCGCCCGAGCGCCGAGGTGCCGCCGATCGCCGTGGCGGCGTTGCCGCTTCTTGTGGTGGTCGGCGTCAATGTCATGATGTCACTGGCCGTCCTGCCGCGCCTCGACGTTTCGTTCCTCGCCGAGGAGCGGTTTGGCGCGACCTCGCTCTCCGCCGTCGGCGGCGTGTGGGCGGTGGTGACCGCGCTGATGGCTGCGATCATAGTCGTGATCGCCGTCAACCGGCGCGCGCCTGCCGGCGTTGCGCGAGACGATGGATGCCGGCGCCACCGCATCGGTGCTGCCGGTGCTCAGCGTCGCCAGCCTCGTCGGGTTTGGCGCCGTAGTCGCGGCAGTCCCGGCATTCGCCATCGTCCGTGATTGGGTGTTGGGGATCGGGGGTGGCCCTCTCGTCTCGCTGGCGGTCGCGACCAATGTGCTGTCGGCGCTGACCGGGTCCGCCTCGGGCGGTCTGACGATAGCGCTCGATGCCCTGGGCGGGACGTATATGCGCCTCGCGGCGGCGCATGGTATCGATCCGGCTCTATTGCATCGGATCGCCGTGATCAGCGCCGGCACGCTCGACAGCCTGCCGCAGAACGGCGCCGTAGTGACCTTGCTCGCGGTGTGCGGTTCGACCCACCGCGAGAGCTATTCCGACATTGTGATGGCCGTCATTGTCGGCCCGATCATTGCGCTCGCCGCGGTAATCGCGCTCGGCTCGGCATTCGGCTCTTTCTGAATTTGCGAACCCCGGTTCCGACAATGTCGCTTTTCATCGTCCAACCGATCGGCGATTGTTTCTTTACCTCTAAGGAGAAGGGCAGTCATGACATTCAAGGGATGGACCGTCGCTGCGGGGCTGGTATTGCTCGCTCCTTGTGTACTGCATGCTGCGACGGAAGCGAATTTCGGCGCCACCACCACGGCCGACTTGGTCAACCTTTGCACTGCGGCGCCCGACAACGCGATCGGAACGGCGGCCGTCAATTTCTGCGAGGGCTTCGCACAGGGTGCGGTCTTGGTAGAGTGGGGAAGTGGCGCGGTGGCGGTAGGCCGGGCATGTCTGTTTCCGCCCCTTTCGTCTGGCGGTGCCTTAGTGGCTCGACCATAGCTCCGTTTCCACATCCCTCTCATCGAACCGGACATGCGGATTTCCCTGCATCCGGCTCTCGGACAAGACCTCACGCCTTCGCCCACGGCACGTCGCGCCCAAGCCGGGTCAGACGCACGAGCCCGAAGGTCTCGTAGAGGTGCGAGAGTGGATAGCTGCCGCCCTTGCTTCGTCTGGTCTTGTGCTTGAAGCGCAACCACCGGCGCAACCGCACAGCCGCGTAGCTGTCGAGCGCCCGATACGCCGGAGTGACGGTGCCTACTGAGAAGTAGTTCGCCCATCCGCGAAGCGTGCGGTTCAACATTCCCACCAGCTCTGTGGTTTCTTGCCACGTACGTGCTCGGACGGTCAGCTCGTGGACCTTTTCGACCACGCGCTTGATGCTCTTCTTTGACGGTCGCAGAGCCAAGCGGGCTTGGCCCGTCGTCCGAGAGTACATCCGTCCGAACGTGAAACCCAAGAAGTCGAACTCCCCTTCCGGCACCGTGCAGATCCGTGTCTTGTCCTCGTTCACCGTCAGCTTCAGCTTACCCATGATCTCGCGCAGGTGATGCAGCGCCGCTTCGGCGTTGCCTCGCCGGCACAGGATCACGAGGTCATCGGCATAGGTGACAAGGCGAGTGCCGAGACTTCGCTCAAGGCCGAGCTTCTTCCACCCCAACACAAACCGGCGCATGTAGATGTTCGCCAGTAGTGGTGAGAGGGGTGAGCCCTGCGGAATGCCGCGCCGCTTGTCGCGCGCCTCGGTCGTGCGTGTCTTCCGGCCTCGTTCGTCGGTTTCTTCGACGGGGCAGTCCAGCCACATCTTGATCAGATGCAGCACGCGCCGATCAACGATACGGCGCGCCACCGACTTTAGAAGGTCGGAATGCGGAATGCTCCCGAAGTAGTCCGCGAGGTCGGCGTCCACGACGTCCGGATGGCCACGGAACAGCAGCTCCTCCACCTCTACAGCGGCCTGCTGGGCGTTGCGCCCAGCGCGGTAGGCGTAGATTTCCGGTGGAAGGTCGGCTTCGAAGATCGGCTCCAGCACCAGCATCGCTGCTGTCATGCAGACCCGATCCCGCACGGTCGAGATGCCCAGCGGCCTGAGTTTGCCGTTGGCCTTCGGTATGAACACGCGTCTGATCGGCTCCGGTCGGTATGTCTCCTCCCTGAGCGCAAGCGCCAGTTCGGCCAGCCACCGCTCGACCCCATACGCTTCGATGTCCGCAAAGTCCTGGCCGTCTACGCCCGGTGCGCCCTTGTTGGAGCGGCACTGGGCATAGGCATGCGCCAGAATATCCTCGCGGCTGATCTTGTCGTACAGGGCGTAGAAGCGATAACCGGCTTCTGCCTTCGCTTTCGCGTGTAACGCCATCTGCAGCTTCTGAACACGTTTCGGAGTTGCTAGGTTGCCCAATCTCCCGGTCCCTCACCACGTTCTTGCGTTTGTCTTGAACTGAGGCCCCTTCCCTCCCCCGGCATTACCCGGCTTCAGCGGTACTACGGGCCTCTCCGCCACCCCAGCGCGCCCGGCCTGTCCCTCGCGGGCGTCCGGTTGATCATCCCTGATCACGCAATGGGGCTTCCCGTGTTACGTGCGCTTTCCTTGTGTACATGCTGCCGCCACTACCCCGGTGCAGCGGATGGGCGTAGTCTTCGCTCAAGTCGCCCAACCGTGTCAGCCTTCCCCGGTTCCACGTCCGGGTCGGCCTGCACATCGTCCTTTTCGAGGCTTGCTCAGCGTTCACTCACGTTGCGGCCTGCACACTCGCGCAGTCACCAAATGTCGTGACCGCTATCCGGGGGCTTCAGACATTTCGTCACCTCCATGCCTGCCCCGGTTGCTTCCGGCTGGAGCGGTCGCCGGGTGGGGCTTGCACCCACTGGAAAAGCGCCGCCTTGTCACGGCGCACGTGGAAATGCAGAACATGGCTGCATTCCGCGGACCCAAGCTGTTCTGCATGCCCAATCCTCCGCCGGCTCGCAACGAAGCGCTTAGCGAGTTCGTCCAATGGGCGCGTGCGTCGCCGGAGCGCATGGCAGCCACGTCCACCGACGGGTTGTTCCGCTTCTTGAGCGAACGCTACCCCTGTCCGCAATCGCGCTGATCAACCGCTCTGGGGAACGCCATGAAAAAATTACTGCTGCTCGCGGCCCTCGCTGTGCCGCTCGCTGCCTGCGCAGATATGACGCCGACCCAGCAGCGGGCGCTGACCGGCACCGCTGCGGGCGCTGGCGTCGGCGCCGTTTTTGGCGCCATCGGCGGGAACGCCGGCCTCGGTGCGGCCGCCGGCGCGGGCGCCGGGCTGGTCGGCGGGCTTCTCGTCGATCGCTCGCGACAGGCCCAGAACAGGGCCTTTCAAGAGGGCTACTCGGCCGGGCGCCGGGGGGCACCGCCGACGCCGGCCCAATGAAAACGAGCGGCCCTAGGCCGCTCGAAGCGCAGCGCCGTCACCTTCCTCCGCGCAGTTAGTGGCTATCGCTTGCCGCAGCTACTGCGCAACTCGGGCGCTCCCTCGAACGATGGCAAACGTCATATCCGCACTTTCGGACAAAGTCCTCACTTGGGCAGCGAATTTTTGTAAATTGTGCCATCCTTCATAATGACCAGAAAGTTTTTGTCAGGGTCTTCGATGAGCTTGATGTCTTCCAGCGGATCGCCATCGACCAGCAGCAGATCGGCAAGTGCGCCCTCTTCGACGACACCAAGCTTGCCGGGATAGGGATTGATAAACCCGGAGAGGGCCATCAGCTCGCCATTGTCCGCGGTGGCCATCTTGAGCGCCTCGGCAGACGTGTACCAGCGGACCATCTTGGCCAATATCGAACCTTGCCGGCTGGCAATCTTCGCATCGAACAGAATATCGGTGCCAAAAGCGGTCTTTATCTTGTACTTCTTTGCTAATTTGTATGCATTGTCCGTTCCGGCGAAAACCTCCAGCGCCTTCTTGCGGGACACCGGGCCCAATGTCGCCAATACGTCTTCATCATACGTAAAGGGCTGCAAGCTCCACCAGATGCCCTTATCCGCCAGCAGCTCGGCAGTGGGCTCGTCGATCAGATGACCGTGTTCGATGCACTTGACGCCGGCCGCGACCGCCTGTCGGATCGCCCGCGGAATATATGCGTGCACGGTCACATAGGTGCCCCAATTTTCGGCCGCTTCAACCGCGGCGCGAATCTCCGGCTCGGTGTACTGGGTCAATTCGATCGGATTGTAGGGAGAGGCGACGCCACCGCCCGCCATCAGCTTGATCTGGCTTGCGCCCTGTCTCAACTGCTCTCTCGCTCGCAGGCGGACCTCATCGGGGCTGTCGGCAATAGCCGCGATACCCTCGACCTCGGAATGGCTCAACGGCCCGCCCAGCGTGCGCGGAACCTCGAAGGGGAACCGAAAATCTCCATGCCCTGAGGTTTGCGAGATGAAAGCGCCTGAGGGATAGATGCGCGGACCAGTCATGACTCCTTCGTCGATGGCGCGCTTGAGCCCGAATACCGGGCCACCAAGGTCGCGCACAGTGGTGAAACCTCTCATCAAGGTCGCTTCAGCCTGTCGCGCAGCCAACAGATGAAGGTAGGAGGGGTCGGCGGTCATCAGCAGCATTTGAGGTGTCGCCGCCATGAACGCATGCCAGTGCGCGTCGATCAGGCCCGGCATCAACACGCGCCCGTTTGCCGCAATGACGCGGACATCAATTTTCGTCTCGATGGTGATCGGGCTCGCAGATATGCGCTCGATCGTGTTGCCTTTAACCAGCACATCGGAGGGAGCCGAGAGCGCGGCGCTCTTACCGTCAAAGATGCGGACATTCTGAAATAGAGTGGCGCCAGTTGCCAAAGTAGTGGGAAAAGCTGCCAAACCCGGCGCTTCTAAATCCGCATCGCCTTGCCCGAGGACCGCCCGGGAAAGCCCGACCAAGAGAGCCGCCAACACCAGCGACGGCCATAGCGCAAGCTTCAGCTTCCGGACGATCGTGAGGCCAATTGATGCGCCCAAGAAACAGGATCCCTAGAAGCCCGACGGAAGGAGCAATGACGTAGTTTTAGGTAGCGCTGGTCAACAAAGCAATGGCGCGTGCACATCGCGGCTTAAGGCGGCTCGTTCGACATAATGATCGTGCCGGAGGCGGCGAACATGCCGCCGACGCCGTGGCAGACCGAGATTTGGCGCCAGGGATCTGGGCGGGGGCGATGCCGCGCATCTGGCGCACGCTCTCCTGCAATGCGTACATGCCGTACATGCCGGAGTGCATGTAGGAGAGGCCGCCGCCATTGGTGTTGAGCGGCAGCTTCGGTTATCGCCGGGGGCGGTGTTGCGCTCGGCGATGAAGGCGCCGGCCTCGCCGCGCGGCACAAAGCCGAGATCTTCGAGACCGTAGATCGGCAGGTGCGCGAAGGCGTCGTAGATCATCAGGTGGTCGACGTCATTGTGGGTGATGCCAGCCTCGGCAAAGGCCTTGGCGCCGGCGACGCGGAAGGCGCGCGAGGAGGTGAAGTCCGCCATTTGGCTGACCATCGGGGTCTCGACGCTCTCGCCGGTGCCGAGTAGGTAGACCGGCTTTTGCGGGAAGTCGCGGGCGCGCTCGGCCGAGACCAGGATCAAGGCGCCGCCGCCATCGGTCACCAGACAGCACTGCAATAGCCGGAACGGGTAGGCGATCATCCGCGAGTTCAGCACATCCTCGACGGTGATCGGCGCTTTGAAAGTGGCGCGCGGGTTCTTCGCCGCCCATTCGCGCTGCACGACCGAGACCATCGCCAGTTGCTCGTGCGTCAGGCCATAGGTCTTCATGTAGCGCAATACCGGGATGGTGAATAAAGTCGGCGGCCCCATCGGCCCATAGGGCTGCTCGAACTGGCCGGCGAGGCTCGCCGGGGATACGACATTGCGGGTGCGCCCGAGGCCGGAGCGGCCGCTCTCGCCATGGGTGATCAGCACCGTCTTGCAGAGGCCCGAGGCGATCGCCGCGGCGGCGTGGCGGACATGGATCATGAACGAGCAGCCGCCGACCGCGGTGCCGTCGACCCATTTGGGGGTGATGCCGAGATAATGCGTGATCGTCACCGGCGTCTCGCCGGCGGTCGCGACGCCGTCGATGTCGGAGGGTTTGAGGCCGGCATCGGCCATCGCGTTGAGTGCCGCGTCGGCGTGCAATTGGATCTGCGACATATCGGGGATGACGCCGAGCCCGGTGGTCTCGGCGGCGCCGACGATGGCGATCGATTTCGGCTTCATCGCGCTCACCTCCGCGCCGGGCGGAAGAGGGGGAGCGTGATCTCGTCGTCGAGCTTCTCGAAGGCGACCTCGACCGGCATGTCGAGCTCCAGCGCCTCGGGGGTCTGCGGGCAACCGATGATGTTCGTCATCAGGCGCGGCCCCTCGTCGAGCTCGACGACGGCGATCGCATAGGGCGGGGTAAAGCCCGGCACCGGGCGGTGGTGGATCACATAGCTGTAGAGCCGGCCCTTGCCGTTGGCGGCGAAGACGGCGACATCGCGTGCGGCGCAGGCAGGGCAGAACGGGCGCGGCGGGAAATACACCTTGCCGCAGGCGTTGCAGCGCTGCAGGCGCAATTCGCCGGCCCGCGTGCCGTCCCAGAAATGCTGCGTCTCCGGCGTCGGCTGCGGCCGCGCGCGTTTTCCTTCGGACATCCTTTCCCCCTCCAGTCAGAGCTTCCAAGGAGGGACTTTGACGCTTGCCGCGAATTCGGGCAAACGGAATGCAGCCCTCAGGGTTCGCCTGGTGGCTTTTCGAGCATTGCGATGCCGCGCCCGCGTACCTGTTTGAGGACCGTGTCCGCGAGCAGCCGCATCATCCAGGGCAGGTGGATCTCGATGCGAACCGCGTCGTCCAGCACCTCGATCGCCCCTGTTATCGGTTGCCACATTGCCGACACGTTGAAGTTGAGACGATCCCGGTCCCAGCTGTAGTCGAGCGTGCTGACGAGGCCCGCGAGTTCGGGGCGAAGGCGGCTGATCCCGCTGTCGAGCCGGCGCTTTGCCTCTTGGCGGCCGAGACTGTGCGGGATCGAAACGATGAGAGGCGGCTGCGACATCGGGGCTCCTGCAGGTTAGGTGGCGACGCATAGGGTCAAACACCAGAATTACCGCTGTGCCGCCTTTTTAGGGCCGAAATCGCCTTTAACCTCCGGTGTCTTTGGCGAGAGTAGGAGCGGGGCGATGTTGAGCCGCAGAGAGCTGGGTGGGGGGCTTGCCGCTGGCGCGGTATTTCGCCGGCGTGGTCCCGAGCCTCCGGCGGTGCCGCAGCAGCCGGCCAAGGAGCCCAATCTCGCTCGCATCCTGCGCACCCGGAGATTGCGCGTCGGCGGGCCTTTGAGCGAGGAACCCTATTTTTACAAGAACTCCGGCAACGGCCAATGGAGCGGCTTTCTGGTCGCGATGGCGGGCGATCTGGCCGCGGCGCTCGGGGTCGAACTGGCGGTCGTAGAGACCAATTGGGCCGACATGGCGACCGACCTGCATACCGGGAAAATCGACCTCGCCTTTGGGCCCAGTCCGACCGCGCAGCGCGCGATGTTCGCCGATTTCGCCACGCCGTTGTTCCACGACACCTATGCGATCCTCGCCCGCAAGGGGTATACGCCAAAGAGCTGGGCCGAGCTCAACGTTCCGGAGTCTCTGGTCGCCGTCGACACCGGTTCGGCGCGCGAAGAGGCGGTCCGACGCTTTGCCGGGAATGCGGCGATCACCGGCTTCCAGAAGCGCGACGAGGCGCTGTCCGCAGTGCAATCAGGCCGTGCCGATTGCTTTGTCGCGACTGTTCTTTTTGCCCTGGCGGCACTGAAGAAGAACCCGCAAATCGGCGATCTTATCGTCCCGACCCCGCAGCTGCGAGCGGCAGTCTGCCCTGCCGTGCCTTATGACGACGATCGGCGGTTCCGCGGCGTCGTCGACGCTTGGAACGAAGACAACAACGGAATCGGTCAGATCCGGAAATGGATCATGGCGGGGCTTGCCAATCTCGGAATCAATGAGACCGATCTCCCGCCGGGTCTCGCGCTTTGATCGGAACGAACGACCCACCCTCAAGAGACCCGTTCGAGCCTGTCGCTAAGTCGGATGAGCCGGTAGCCGAGGGCGCGATAGGCACCCCATGCGGATCGCGCCGCGGCGAAATCGGCAGGATTGCAGCCAAATCGCTCACGCAAATAGGCGACCACGGAGGTATCGACCGGAATGCGGCTGAAATCGTGCAGCAGCACGCGGCAATGAGCCGCCGCGTAAGGGCCGATGCCGTAAAGGCGGAGCAGGTAATCGTGGTCCAACCGCTCGGGCGAGCCTTCGCCCGATGGGGTGACCGCCCCGTCCTCGAGCATCTGTCGCGTCGCAATCGTCAGCGTGCGCGCACGGAACCCGAGCTTTCCTTGCACTCGCAGCCGGTTTTCGCCGTATTCGAGCAGCGCCGCAGGTCCGGGAAAGGCGCCGCCGCCCGGCTCGACGACGAGCGCCGCCACCATCCGGCAAGTCGCCGACCAGCTGGTATTGATCGTCAGCACGGTCTTGACGAAATCTTCGTAGAAAGACGAGCCGCGCAGCATCCGGCCGCCGCCGCGTTGGATCAGCTCCGCGACATCCGGCAAAGCCGCGATCGCCGGCGCCGGCTCCCAATCGGCGGAAAGCCAGCGCCGCACCCGCCGCAGGACCTCTGATATATCGGCGGGGCCGAAACCCTCCCAGCTGACGGCAACCGCGTCGGCGCAATATTGGGCGGCTTCTATCGTGCCGAGACGATCACCGATCCTCTCGGCGCGGGCGAGCCGGCCGCGTTCCGGGTCCCACTGCCAGGGCGCTAGGTAAACCCAACCGTGGCTGGCGACGGTCAGCGCGAGATCTATCGGCCAGCTAAAATGTAGAACCTCCTCGCGGCCGGGACCGATCAGGCAGCCTCCAAGGCCTGCGACAGATCGGCGAGGATATCCTCCTCGTGCTCGATCCCGATCGACAGCCGGACATAATTTTCATCGACCCCGGTCTGCAGCTGCTCTTCCGGAGAAAGTTGGGAGTGGGTCGTCGTCGCCGGATGGATCGCCAGGCTGCGCGCGTCGCCAATATTCGCGACGTGATAGAACATCTGCAGCGCGTCGATGAAACGGCGGCCGGCCTCCAGGCCGCCCTTCAGCTCGAAGCCGACGAGCCCGCCATAGCCGCCCTTCAGATAGGCGTCGGCCCGGCGCTTCATCTCACCGGTCATTTGGTTCGGGTAGATGACCCGCGTGACTTTGGGATGCTCGGAGAGGAATTTCGACACCGCCGCCGCATTGGCGCAATGGGCGCGCATGCGCAAGGGCAAGGTCTCGAGGCCCTGGATGAACAGGAAGGCGTTGAACGGGCTCATCGGCGCGCCGAGATCGCGCAGCAGGGTCACCCGCATTTTGAGGATATAGGCGATCGGACCCAGAGGCTTGACCGCCTGCGTCCACACCGCGCCGTGATAGCTCGGGTCCGGCTGGTTCAACAGCGGGAAGCGGTCGGCGTGCTTTTCCCAGTCGAAATTCCCGCCGTCGACAACCACCCCGCCGATCGAGGTGCCGTGACCGCCGATGTATTTCGTCGTCGAATACATCACGATGGCCGCGCCGTGATCGAGCGGCCGGCACAGCACTGGGGCCGCAGTATTGTCGACGATCAGCGGGACCCCGAGCTCACGGCCGATTTTGGCCACTTCGGCGATCGGGAACACTTCGAGCTTCGGGTTGGGCAAGGTCTCGGCGTAGTAGCAGCGCGTCCGGTCGTCGGTCGCGCGGCGGAAATTCTCGGGATCGGCGGGATCGACAAAGCGAACCTCCATCCCCATCGTCTTCATCATCGTGTTGAGGAAGAGGTTCCAGGTGCCGCCGTAAAGGTCGGTGGAGCTGACGAAATTGTCTCCCGCCTGGCAGATATTCTGCACCGCGAACAGCGAGGCGGCCTGGCCCGAGGCGAGAGCCAGCGCAGCGACACCGCCGTCCAGTGCAGCAACGCGCTCCTCGAGGACCGCTGTCGTCGGGTTCATGATGCGTGTGTAGATGTTTCCGAGCTCGGCCAGACCGAACAGATTCGCGGCGTGCTGCAAGTCACGAAACTGGTAGCTCGTCGTCTGGTATATCGGCACTGCGACGGCAGTGGTTGCCGGGTCGCTCCGGTACCCTGCATGGAGCACGAGTGTCTCCGGATGCTGGCTCTTGGTCGGCATGCAAATCTCCGTGGAGGGGCGCTAATTCGGCACTTTGCCATGCCGAGGGCGGCAAGAACAGCCGGCTTCCATTCGCTGTGGACACAGCCGCGCGGAAATCGCGTTTATCTAGTATGCGTTGCCCTATCGGACACGATCCGTGAGTGACGAAGACACCAGCGTCGGCGTCCAGATCCCGTCCCATCCGACAGTTGCCGGGCTGCGCGAGGCCGCCGCTCGATGCACGGCCTGCCACTTATATCGAAACGCCACGCAGACCGTGTTCGGCGAGGGGCCGGAAAGGGCACGGGTCATGCTGGTGGGCGAGCAGCCGGGCGATGCCGAAGACCTCGCCGGCCACCCTTTCGTCGGACCGGCGGGAAGGCTGTTGGACCGCTGTCTCGTCGAGGCGGGGATCGACCGGGAGCAGACCTACGTCACCAATGTCGTCAAACACTTCAAATGGGTGCCGCGCGGACCGCGGCGTATTCACAGCAAACCGGGTGCGGTCGAAATCGAGGCCTGCTTTGCGTGGCTCGAGGCCGAGATCAGCGTCGTCAGGCCGCAAATCGTCGTCGCGCTCGGAGCGACCGCAGCGCAGGCCCTGTTCGGAAGGGCTTTTCGGGTGACCCGAGACCGCGGCAGGCTCGTGCCCTTTGCGCTGGCGCCATACGCGCTCGCGACCGTGCATCCCTCGGCGTTGCTGCGGGCCCCGGACGAGGCGACCCGCCGCCAGGAGATCGAGCGTTTTATCGAAGATTTGCGACGGATCGCGGCGATCCTAGTGGGGAAAGTACCGTGAAATCAACGCTCAGTTGGGTCGCGGCAGCGATCGCCGGCGCTGTTGTCCTCGTGATTGGCTTTTTTATCGCTGCCCAGTGGGCCGGCATCGGCGATTCCGAGATCAGCGGCGCCGGGTGGCTGGCGATGGGATTGGGGGTCGTCGCTACCCTCGCCTTGGGGATCGGGCTCATGGCATTGGTCTTCATCAGCAGCCGGCGCGGCTATGACGAGATCGGCCGTGAAGATAGCTGAGGAACCTATTGCGCCGAAACAAAATTAACCTTAAATGCGGCAGTTACTCGACCTTAGGTTAATTCGGCGGCTCTCGATGCCTGCAATTGTCGAATCTTACTTGCGCTTCGAGCGAACCCGTTGCAACCTTATGTGGCGCGGTGCAGAGGGAAACGTACGTTGAAGAGGTCGGCGAAAGAGTTGGAGGAGCCCAACTCGGCTCCGAAATACGGGCGCGGCACCGGCGTGCCGAACCCGGTAGATGTACATGTCGGCAGCCGCATCAGAATGCGTCGTCTGCTGTTGGGGATGAACCAGGAGACGCTCGCCAACGCGCTCGGCCTCACCTTTCAGCAGGTGCAGAAATACGAGGGCGGCGCCAACCGGGTCAGCGCCTCCCGCTTGTCGGCGATGGCGGATATCCTGAGCGTGCCGATTTCCTATTTTTTTGGCGATCTGCGGCCCGACGATGCCGAAATCAGCCCAGAGGACCGGCAGTGGCGGGAGTACCTCCAGCGGCCCGAAACGATCGAGTTCATCCGGCTGTATTACGCGATCCCCGACCCGAAGGTACGGCGCCAGTTCCTCGACATGGCCAAGACGGTCGCCGAATCGTTCGAGGCCAAGCCGTAAGTTCTGGTCCCACCCCAGCCTCTGCCAGCTGAAGCACGACGCAATCTAAATTCGTCGTGCCCGGCCTTGTGCCGGGCATCCACGTCTTTCGAGCGTTGCAGGAAGGGCGTGGATGGCCGGGACAGGCCCGGCCAAGACGACAAGAGCAAGTGTCGCAGCGATCTTCACGACTGAATTTCTTCCCCGGACAGCCCTGCGCCTAGGCGAGCGGGGGCCCAGGTTATGCCTCCGCTGCTTGCGGGAAGGCGCGGCGCGGTTGTGCGCTACTCGACCGTGACGCTCTTCGCCAGGTTGCGGGGCTGGTCTACGTCGGTGCCCTTGAGGACGGCGACGTGGTAGGCGAGGAGCTGGATCGGGATCGCGTAGAGGAGGGGAGCGACAAACGGGTCGCAGTTCGGCACGGCGATGCCGAAGGCGAGCCGGTCGGCGAGCCGGGCCACCCCGGCTGTGTCCGAGATCATCACGACGCGGCCCCCGCGGGCCATGACCTCTTCGACATTACCGAGGGTCTTTTCGAAAAGATCGTCGTGCGGCGCCAACACGATGACCGGCACGTTCTCGTCGATCAGGGCGATCGGCCCGTGCTTCATCTCGCCGGCGGCGTAGCCTTCGGCGTGGATGTAGGAAATCTCCTTCAGCTTCAGGGCGCCTTCGAGCGCCAGCGGATAGGCGCTGCCGCGGCCGAGATAGAGCACGTCGCGTGCCTCGGCGATCTCGACGGCGATCTCGCGGATCCGCTCGTCGTGGTTCAATACGTCGCTGGCGCGCGACGGGATCTCGGTCATGACGCCGACCAGCTCCGCCTCGCGCTTATGGCTGATGGCGCCGCGCGCCCGCGCCAGAGCGACGGTGAACGAGGCCAGCACGGCGAGCTGCGTCGTAAAGGCCTTGGTCGAAGCGACGCCGATTTCGGGGCCGGCCAATGTAGGCAATACGACATCCGCCTCGCGGGCGATGGAGCTCTCCGGCTGGTTGACCACAGCGATGATCTTTTGCCCTTGCGCCCTCGCGTAACGCAGAGCGGCAAGCGTGTCGGCGGTCTCTCCCGATTGCGACACGAAGATCGCCGCGCCGCCGCACGGCATCGCCGGCGCGCGGTAGCGGAACTCCGAGGCGATGTCGATCTCGACCGAAATGCGGGCGATCCGCTCGAGCCAGTATTTTGCTACGATGCAGGCATGGTAGGCGGTGCCGCAGGCGATCATTGTCACTCGCTCCAGCTCGCCCAATTCAAAGGGCAGCTCCGGCAGATGCACCGTGCGGGTGGCCGGGTTGATCAGTGCGTTCAAGGTGTCGCCGATCACCGCCGGCTGCTCGAAGATCTCCTTCAGCATGAAGTGGCGGTAATTGCCCTTGCCGATCAGCGCGCCCGAGGCGGTGGATTCGCGGATCGGGCGCTGGACTTCATTGTTGGCGGCATCGAAAACAGTCACCGCGCGCGACGTGACGACCGCCCAGTCGCCTTCTTCGAGATAAGTGATGCGGCGGGTCAGCGGCGCCAGCGCCAGCGCGTCCGAGCCCAGAAACATCTCGCCGTCGCCATAGCCGATGGCGAGCGGGCTGCCGCGGCGGGCGCCGATCAGCAAGTCGTGCTCGCCGGCAAACAGAAAGGCGAGCGCAAACGCGCCGTCGAGCCGCGCCAAGGTTTTGGCCACGGCCTGCCGCGGCGACAGTCCTTGCTCGAGAAAATGCGTTACGAGGATTGCCACCGCCTCGGTATCCGTATCGGTGCGAAAGGCATAACCGAGTGCTTCAAGCTCATGCCGCAAGGCCTGGAAATTCTCGATGATGCCATTGTGGACGACCGCGACGCGGCCGGTGGCGATCGGATGAGCATTCGTCTCGGTCGGCAGACCGTAAGTCGCCCAGCGGGTGTGCCCGATGCCGATTACCCCTTGCACCGGCTGATGGTCGAGCCGGCGGGCGAGGTTGGCGAGCTTGCCCTCCGCGCGGCGGCAGTCGATACGCCCGTCGACCAGGGTCGCGATGCCGGCCAAGTCATAGCCGCGGTATTCGAGGCGGCGCAGCCCTTCAAGCAGCCCCGGTGCGACCGTGTCCGTGGCGATTATACCGATGATGCCGCACATCAGTTCTTCCTCCGTAGACGTGCCCGGATCTCGGCGGCGCGCCCCAGCTTGTCCACCTGCTGTCCGCGGGCGATCGACAGCGCGTCGGCTGGGACATCCCGGGTTACCACGCTGCCGGCCGCGACGATCGCGCCGTCGCCGACCGTGACCGGCGCAACCAGCGCCGTGTTCGAGCCGATAAACGCGCCCTCGCCGATTATCGTGCGGAATTTGTTAACGCCGTCGTAATTGCAGGTGATCGTGCCGGCGCCGATATTGGTCCGCGCGCCGACATCGCTGTCGCCGATATAGGAGAGGTGATTGGCCTTGGCTCCGGCGCCAAGGCGGGCCGCTTTGACCTCGACGAAATTGCCAATATGCACTTCCTCCTCAAGGACCGCTCCCGGGCGCAGGCGGGCAAACGGTCCGACGATCGCGCCCGCCCCGACCGCCGCGCCTTCGAGGTGAGAGAACGAGCGGATCCGCGCCCCTTCGCCGACCGTAACGCCGGGGCCAAAGGTGACGTTCGTCTCGACGACGACATCGCGGCCGAGCCCCGTGTCGGCGCTTAAGAAGACGGTCTCCGGCGCGATCAGGGTCACTCCCGAATCCATCGCCTTGCGGCGCAGTCGGCGCTGCATCTGCGCCTCCGCCTCGGCGAGCTCGGTGCGAGTGTTGATGCCGAGCAGTTCTTCCGTCGGCAGCTCGACTGCGCGGCAGGTAAGCCCTTTTCGGCGGGCGATCGCGACGACATCGGTCAGGTAGAACTCGCGCTTGGCATTGTCGCTGTCGAGCGTGTCAAGGAATTCGGCCAGGCGACATGCCTCGATCACCATGATTCCGCCATTGACCAGGTCGATCGCCTGCTCCTCGGGTCCGGCGTCGGCTGCTTCGACGATACGCTCGAGCCCGCCGTCGGGTGCCAGCACAAAGCGGCCGTAGGGGCCGGGGTCGGCGGGACGCATGCCCGAGACAAGGACCGCGGCGGCGCTCCGGCGTCGCTCCGCCAATAACCGCGACAATGTCTCGGTAGCGAGAAACGGCGTATCGCCGTAGAGCACGAGCACATCCTCGATCGAGCCCTGTGGCATCAGGCGGCCATCGAGCGCTCGCATTGCCGTCCGCACCGCATCGCCGGTGCCGAGCGGCGGATCCTGCACGACGCATTCGGCCGGAGCGACGATCGCGGCGACCTGTTCCATCCGCGGCCCGATCACGACGAGGGTCGCGGCCGGAGACAGCGGGCGCAGCGCTTCCAAAGGATAAGCGATCATCGGCCGCCCGGCGATCGGATGCAGCACCTTTGGCATAGCGGATTTCATCCTCGTGCCGCTGCCGGCGGCAAGAATGACTGCGGCAAATGCTTGCTTCATTAACTAATAACCCGAAGATATTAACGGCGGCACGATTGCCCCGAGCTGCCGGAAATACAACACACACATTGTTGCAAAATGCGTCAAGACCACAGAGATTTTGCTTTGGGATTAGGCTCTATGTTCCTCCGCGCTTGCGATCATCGCGAGCGCTGCATTGCGCCGCGCCTCGGTTCGGTTGAGCCAACCCGCGCCGAAGATGGAAAAATCGGCCAGCGACCTGTAATAGGCCGCCTGCCGTTCGGCCAGATTGGCGACGAGCGTGCCCGGATCGTATTTCGCTGCGGGACCCAGGGTTTCGGGGCCAATGCAGCCGTCTACCTCTTCTCCGGTAAAGCCGAGCGCCCGCTGCAGCAGTCGGGCCGATCGCCAGATGCCGGCGTTCACGCCCATATCGAAAATGCTGAGATCGACGCCGATCGGCAAAGTATCGGCCCGCAACGGGTTCCAGTAGAGCGATCGATAAATCGCTCTGGCGGTTCGCTCCGTCATGTCCTCGACCCGGGTGGGACCGAACGCCGGATCGTCGGACCACTGGCGGTACGTGGCCAATGTGATCCCCATATTCGTTGCGCCGCCCGGATCGGCCGGATCATCGACATATCCGCCCTCCTCACGCAAAGTGAAGGCGAGGCATGCGTCGAACATGTCGGCCATTCAATTCTCCTCCGTCTTCCGGTTGCCGCGCTGATTGCGCATATGCCGCGGCAAAGCAGATTGTACCTCAATGCCTGGATTTCTGCTGGTCTTCGATCTCGACGGCACCTTGGTCGACAGCGTGCCGGATCTGCGCTCCGCGCTGAACCAGATGCTGCGTGAGCACGGGCGTCGGGAGTTGTCGCCGCCGCAAGTCAAGCGCATGGTCGGCGATGGCGTGCCGGTGCTGGTCGCGCGCGCCCTTGCCGCCAGCGGCGCCGATCCCTCCGAAGCGGTCACGGCGCTGCCGCGCTTTCTCGACATCTACGAGGCGAATGCGGCGCAGCTCACGCGGCCTTATCCCGGTGTGCCGGAAACCCTGAGGGCATTGCGCGATCGCGGCTACCGCGCCGCGATCTGCACCAACAAGCCGCAGCGCGCAACAATCGCGGTATTGCAGGGTGTGGGTCTCCTGCCGTTCTTTGACGGCATCGCCGGCGGCGATCGGTTTGCAGTCAGGAAGCCCGATCCCGGTCACCTCTTGGGGGTCATCTCCGAACTTGGCGCCAGCCCCGCGGCGAGCGCGATGATCGGCGACAACGAGAACGATGCAGCAGCCGCGCGCGCCGCCTCCGTGCCCCTCGTGCTGATGCGTTACGGCTATGCCCGCGTCGACCCCGATACACTCTCCGCCGACGCTCTGCTCGACCGCTTCTCGGAACTGCCGGACGCTCTCGAACGTCTCGGCCTCACTCCGTGACGCTTGCTCGCCACCCGGCATCTGCTTGACATGTCGCCGGCCCGACCGGCTAAATGCGGCCGGCTTGGACGGGCGCGTAGCTCAGCGGGAGAGCACACCCTTCACACGGGTGGGGTCACAGGTTCAATCCCTGTCGCGCCCACCACGACCTCACCGGCCGCAATAGGCGCGTAGCTCAGTGGCAGAGCGCTCCTACCACATAGGAGAGGTCAGGGGTTCGATTCCCTTTCGCGCCTACCAAACGGGTCTGGCCCGTAGTTTGAGCCCGTCCCTATCGACCCGGGCGGTGCGTCGGCGTAGGCTCGCCGGCGGCAGGTCCGGAGGGGAAGATGCAGATCACGCGCATCGGGGATTTCGAGGTTCACCGCGTCGCCGAGTATGAGGGGCCCTTTATTGCCCCCGAGACGTTTTTTCCCGATTTCGACAAGGAAGTTTTGCGATCGGACCCGGATCACCCCGGCCCGCGGCTGATCGATCCGGCGACCGGCAACCTCCTCTTCAGTTTCCACAGCTTCATCCTCAAGACCGCGCATCATACGATCCTGATCAATTCCTGCCTCGGCAACGACAAGGAGCGTCCGACCCGGCCGCAGTTCCATCGGCTCCGCAGCTCCTACCTCGCCGATCTCGCCCGCGCCGGCGTCGGTATCGAGGACGTCGACTATGTCATGTGCACCCATCTGCACTGGGACCATGTCGGCTGGAATACTCGGCTGGAGAACGGGCGCTGGGTCCCGACTTTTCCCAATGCGCGCTACGTCATGGCCCGCCGCGAGTTTGCCCATTGGGAAGGGCTCCATAAGAACGGCGAAGAGACGCCCCATCGGCTCGCCTTCGAGGACAGCGTGCTGCCGGTGGTGCGCACCGGGCAATCGGTGCTGGTCGACGATGACTATGCGCTCGAGGACGGGCTGTGGTTCGAGAGCGCGCCCGGCCACACACCAGGCAATGTCGTGATCCATGCCCGTTCGGGCGACCAGACGGGTGTTTTCTTGGGCGACGTGATCCACCATCCGCTGCAGCTCTTGAAGCCGGAATGGTCGACCCTCGCCTGCACCGATCCGGAATTGTCGCGCAAGACGCGGACACGGCTGATCGAGGAGCATGCCGCGCGCGGCACCCGCCTGCTGCCGGCGCATTTCCCCTCGCCCACGGTGGGGCGTATCGTGCGTCACGGCAGCGCCTACACTTACGCTTTCGAGTAGAACCCTCACCCACCAAGCCCCTTGAGCTTGGTCCCCCCTCTCCGCGGTGTGTAAAGGCTGGGGAGATGGTGGACAGGTGTTCGGGGACATGGTGGACAGGTTGGCCCTGACGCAGCTCGTCACGGTAGTCCACAGGAGGGACCCGCGCGCCCGCGGAGCGACCGCCACGAGTCTGGCGCAGCGGCGCGCGGGAGGTCCCTGTGGACCCACCGGGGCGAGCGTCTCGGCGAGCCGCTCACGGCGCCGCCTGGCGCAGCTCGAGGGCGCCGATCTGATGAGCGCAGAACAGGACATCGAAGCAGCCCTCCTGATCGGCCGGTCGCAGCGCAATGCGATGATGGGCAAAGGCGCGGCCGAGCTTGAGCGGGCGGTTGCGGAAGCTCAACCAGCCGTCCTCGTCGACGCGCCGCACGATCGCTGCGGGGCCGTAGTCAAACGGCTCGATCGTCTCGGGAAAGGGACGCGGGCTCGGCGCGTAGCGCGCCGCCGGGATCGCCAGTTCGAGCGCTTCGTGCGGCCGCTGGGTGTTGTACAAAGCGACGAGATAACGCCCATAAGATCGAGGAGCTTGAGGTCCTCTACCCGTGGCATCCGTGGTTCGGACGGGTTGTTCATGTCCATGAGGTGATCGAGCAACGAGCCGGCGGCGTCCTTCACTGCAGTCCGGATGGCGACGCTTCACGGCGTTGGCTTGAGCTGCCGCAGTGGATGTTCGACCGTGCGGCATGCTTGGCGATCCGCATGGCGGCCTCACCGCGTGTCGATACCACGGCGCTCATCGCCTTGAAGACGTGTCTTGCGGACGCGTCGGATGCTGGCTTGTGCGGCGGCCCTCTATCGAATGCCTCTGCTTCTGGTGCAGGGAGGAACTCCTGCGACCAGAATGGGGAGCTGCCCGTGCGACACAAGTACCGACGTCCACCCAGCCATCAGGCCGCCGTCAAGCAGTTAGATCTATTCGGTCTGCCAGGCGCGAAGCACCCGACCCCGGTGTTAGAGTGGCAGCAGCTGCCGGAGGAGACCCGCCAGATGGTCACCGGGCTGATGGTGCACCTACTCGTCAACCACCAACGCCGCGATCGCGAGCCCAGCTCGACAGGAAGGCGCGGTGATGTCTGACAAGATCAAGCCGCACCATCTGGCACGCAAAGCGCTTCTCTATGTGCGGCAGTCTTCGACCCACCAGGTTCTGCACAACCGCGAGAGCCAGGCGCTGCAGTATGCCATGCGGGATCGGCTCGTGGCGCTCGGCTGGTCCGAGGTCGACACTGTGGACGACGATCTCGGGCGATCCGCCGCGGGCGGCGTCACGCGCGTCGGCTTCGAGCGGATGGTAGCCGAGGTCTGCCTCGGCAAAGTCGGCGCGGTAGCGGCACGCGAAGTCTCCCGCTTCGCGCGCAACAGCCGCGATTGGCAGCAGCTGATCGAGATGTGCCGCGTGGTTGACACCGTCTTGATCGACCAGGAGATGGTCTACGCACCGCGCCAAGGCAACGACCGATTGTTGCTCGGGCTCAAGGGAAGCCTCAACGAGTATGAGCTCGATCTCTTACGGCAACGATCATTGTCGGCCCGCTACGAAAAGGCGCGGCGGGGTGAACTAATCGTTGCCGCGCCGGTCGGCTTCGTGAAGGTGGGCGACCATCTCGAGAAGGATCCAGATCGCCGGGTACAGGGAGCGATCGAACTGGTCTTCGACAAGGTGGCCGAACTGGGCAGCGCGCGCCAGGCGCTCCTGTGGTTGCGCGAACACGGCCTCAAGCTGCCCGTGAAGCAGAGCAACGGTGAAGTCGAATGGCGCAGCCCCCGCTACGCCAGCATCCATCGGATGATCACCAACCCGATCTATGGCGGTGCCTACGCTTACGGAAAGACCAGCGTCACCGTGCACTACGACGGCATCATGGCTCGTGCCAAGAGCCGACGCAAGCCGCGCGAGGAATGGCTAGCATTGCGCCCAGGCGCCCATGAGGGCTATGTCGACTGGGAACGCTCGGAGGCGATCCGCAGGATGGTCAGCGACAATATCCCAAACAGCCGGCATCACGGCGCTGCCAAGCACGGCGACGCGCTGCTCGCGGGTCTGATCAGGTGTCACCGGTGCGGGCGCAAACTTACGATCCGCTACACGGGCGCAAAGCACAATATCCCTCGCTACAGCTGCAACCGGGGCTGGCTCGACAATGGCGAGCCGCGTTGCATCGCCTTTGGCGGCTTGCGGGTGGACGATGCCATTGAAGCGGCGATCCTGAAAGTTGTTGAACCAAGCGCCATTGCCGCAGCGATCGAGGCCGATGCGCAAGACGCGTCGCGTCGCGACGAGGTCCGCGATGCCTTGGTCCGAGACCTGGAGGCGATGCGCTATACCGCCGATCGCGGCTTCCGACAATACGACGCGACCGATCCCGCCAATCGTCTGGTAGCGGCAGAGCTGGAACTGCGCTGGAACCGGGCCTTGACACGCGTCAGCGAGATGGAGGCGCGCATTGCCGCTCACGATAGGGCGGCGCCCCCTCGGTCGGAACTCTCAGCGGTCTCTTTCGTGACCCTCGCCGATGACTTGCAAACGGTGTGGCAAGCGCCGACGACCGATGTGCGGTTGAAGAAACGGATCGTCCGCGCGGTGATTAAGGAGGTAGTCGCCGATGTCGACGCCGAGGCCGGCGAGATCATTCTGTTTCTCCACTGGATGGGTGGGATTCATACGGAGTTGCGCCTGCCCAGACGTCGACGCGGGCAACGTGATAGCACGTCACAGGACATCGTCGCCGCCGTTCGACAGCTTGTCCTGATCGCCAATGATGAACTGATTGCCGGTATTCTCAATCGCAACAAGCTGACCACGGGCCGTGGCAATCGCTGGACCCGGGAACGCGTGACGGCGCTGCGATCGCATCACAAGATCCCGGCCTATTGTCCTCCTGAGCAAGGTCAAGAGCCGTGGCTCAATCTGAGCAAGGCCGCAGCGTATCTTCAGATCAGTTCCAAGACCTTGCGCTTGGCCGCCGAGGGCGGCGAAATCGACGCGCTACACCCCTTGCCGGACGGACCTTGGATCCTCAGCCGCGCCGTCCTCGACAGCACCGCGGCGAAGGTCGTGGTCCGTCGCGCTCGGAACCGCGCAAAACACCCCTCGGGACCGCATCCTGATCAACAAAATCTCTTCTCTTCAATGGCATAGATAGATGGGTGTGATGAAGCGGGGTTGTACACCACGCGCCACGCATCAAACCGACGCTGGCACTCGGCGAGATCGGCAAAGGCGCGCCGCCCGATCACCTCGGCCGTCAGGGTGCGGTGAAACCGCTCGTCCTTGCCCTGGGTCTGCGGATGATACGGTCGGCCATGGCTGACCGCGACGCCGAGCTCGAGCAGCCATACGGTCAGCCAAGTGTGGCGGTGCAGCGGCATCCGACCCCCACGGCGAACCGTTGTCCATCAACATCCGCTCGGGCAGGCCGTATTGCTGAAAGATCGCGGTCAGCGCGGCTTGCACCGTGCCGCCGCGTTCGTCGCCGCAGGCCCGCAGCCCGACCGCATAGCGCGAGTGGTCATCGACCACGGTCAGCGGATGGCAGCGCCCGGCGCGCGTCGCAAAATGCCCCCCTGTTCGGGCCAGGGGCAGGCTCTTGTAGTCCATCTGCCACAGCTCGTTCGGCGCCGCCCGCTCAAACCGTTCAAACGGTTTGTGGCCGGCCTGCGCCGCACCGGCGATGCAGCCCTGCCGGTGCAAGATCGCGGTGATCGTGCTGGCGCTCGGCACTGCCGGGTGCTTGAGATCCTGCAGCCGGCGGCGAATCTTGTGGCCACCCCAGGCGGGATGCTCCTCGCGGACCGCCAGGACCAGGGCTTCCATCGCCGCCGAGCTGCGCCCCGGCGAGCGCTGCGGCCGACGCGAGCGGTCCGCCAGACCGGCATGCCCCTCCTGTCGATAACGCGCCCACAGCCGATAGCCAATCGTCGGGCTGATGCCAAACCGCCGGCACAGCTCGCGGCGGTTCACCCCGTCCTGCTCGAACAGCATCACAAACTCATGCCGCTGCGACATGACCGACTTCTCCGACCACGGCACCCCAGCCCCTCCCCAACAGGCCAAAGATGCCGATAGGATGCGTCAACCATGTCTCCGAACACCCGTCCCCTATCTCTCCGGTCCATGCACGGTGCAGGAGAGGAGCTTTGAACCGAGAACGTTGCAGCCCCTCTCCCGCGGTGCGCCGCACCGCGGGAGAGGGTGCCGAGCGCAGCGAGGCGGGTGAGGGTATCGCGCTCGGGTTATTGATCGGAGGGCGGCCATGAACCTAAACTCGGATTTCGGCGCTCGCGCGGCGGTGCATGCGGCCCGGCTGGAGTGGACGCCCTCGCCGATCCCCGGGGTGGACCGGCGCATGCTCGACCGCATCGGAGACGAGGTGGCGCGCGCCACCTCCATCGTGCGCTACGCCCCGCACAGCCATTTCTCAGCGCACACCCACGGCGGCGGCGAGGAGTTCCTTGTGCTGGATGGCGTGTTTCAGGACGAGCACGGCGACTATCCCATCGGCACCTATGTCCGCAACCCGCCGACCAGCAGTCACACGCCCGGCTCCAAGCCGGGATGCACGATCTTCGTCAAGCTCTGGCAGTTCGACCCGGACGACCGGAGACCGGTGCGCACCGACACCACCGCCCTCTCTTTCACGCCCGCAATCGGACTTCCGGGCGTCGAGCTGATGCCACTATTCGAGGACGCCGGGGAATGTGTCCGCCTGGAACACTGGGCGTCAGGCGCCGTCATCGAGACCTCTCTTCCCGGTGGCATCGAGTTGCTCGTCCTTGACGGCGACTTTACGGAGGGCGGCGAGGAGTTCAACCGGCACTCCTGGCTGAGGCTACCCGCGGGCTCGGCGTTACGAGCCACGGCGGGACGCCACGGTTGCCGCCTCTGGGCCAAGTGGGGTCACCTCGCGCCTAAGCCGCAATCATCCGTATCGTCGGCCGGTTCCCTTGCGTAACCACTTGCTCTTGCGCGCAACCCTCTCCTGTCTTTGCAACAGAAAACAGGAGGTGTTCTTCCTTCCGCCTCAGCGGGACGCTGGGCAAGGAACACACCGGCAAGGGCAAGCGCGACCGTTTGGATAGACCGTTTGCAAAAGCAGACGCTGAGCGGCTCGCAAGCGGAGCTTATTTTTGGCTTCCGTATTCCCGATGGAGCTGACCGACGACATCGAGAACGGTGCGCTGATCGTTGGCGCTGATCGCGCAGGTTCCTCCGACCCCTTGGCTCACGGTCCGCGCCCAGCCGGCCGGCAGTTCGCGGAGCCCGGACCGACCGGCATAGTACCCGTCCAGCCACAAAATCGCTGCGCCGGCGGTCCGTTTGTCGCCGGCCTTGAATAAAGCTTTGAGCTCTGCACAAGTAATGGGCGGCGCGACGGGCTGATTTGGTGTTGGGGCACCGCCGGGCTGTGTCGGTTCCTGCGTGGCCGTTGGCGCTTGGGCCATGCACCCGCCAGCGGCCAACCCGCAAACGAGCGCCGCACGCCAAGCCCGCGATAGTACCGCTCTCATCGAACCTCCCCTCTGACGCGCATTGGTGCGCCCGCAGCGGGGCGGGCGGGCTCAGTAGCGCTCGCGTTCCAGGCGCTTGCGCAGCAGTTTGCGATAACGGCGCACCGCTTCGGCCTTTTCGCGCGCCCGCCGCTCCGAGGGTTTCTCGTAATTGCGGCGCAGTTTCATCTCTCGAAATACGCTTCGCGTTGCATTTTTTTCTTCAAGGCGCGGAGCGCCTGGTCGACATTATTGTCGCGAACGAGGACTTGCACGAGCACTCTTCTCCGTAATTGAACTCCGCATTTCGGCCGGGCGCGGCGGCGGTCCTCTGCGGCGATATTTAGCACTTTGGCGGCATGCTGTGAAGGCAGCCCGCCGGTGCTTTACCCCGATCCTCTGCCGTCACATATTGACGTGATGGCTCTCTTGAAGATCGCCCGGATGGGGCATCCCGTTTTGCGCGGCGTCGCCGGCGAGGTCGACGACCCGACGGCACCCTGGGTGCGCCGCCTGGTCGAAGACATGGTCGACACCATGGCGGATGCCGGCGGCACCGGCATTGCCGCTCCGCAGGTGCATCAGCCCCACCGGATCGTCGTATTTCAGGTCTCGGGCGAGCGCCTGACCGATATGCCGGGCGACGTCGCGCAGGATCTGACGGTGCTGATCAACCCGGTGGTCGAGACCGTCGGACGAGCGCGCGCGCTCGGCTGGGAGGGTTGCCTGTCGGTTCCGGGATTGCGCGGTGTCGTGCCGCGCCACCTGCATGTCCGCTATCGCGGAACCGGTCTGGACGGCGAGGTCATCGAGCGCGAGGTCGAGGGCTTCCACGCCCGCGTCGTCCAGCACGAATGCGACCATCTCGACGGCATTCTCTATCCGCAGCGCATGACGGACCTCCGGCTGCTGGTGTTTGTCGAGGAGTTGCAGCGTCACCCGATCGACCTCGCCGCCTTCCTCGCTGAAAAGCGCGCGTCATGAAGAGCCCACTCGCCGAGAGCCAACGCGATGCGCTGATCGAGGCGATGCTGCCGGACGTGCCGTTCGACGGCTGGTCGCGTGCGGCATTGCGCGCGGCGGCGCGGCGCATCGGCGTGCCGGCGGCGGAAGCGCTGGCCCTCTTCCCGGATGGTCCGGCCGATTTTGCCGCCTGTTTCAGCCGCTGGGCGGATCGCCGCATGCTCGACCGGCTGGAGAACTTGCCGCTCGACCAGCTGCGGGTGCCGGAGCGCATCGCGCTCGCGGTCAACACCCGGCTGGAGATTGTCGAGCCCTGGCGCGAAGCGGTGCGCCGCGCGCTGACCATTCTGTCGTTGCCGCAAAACGCGCCGTTGGCGATGCGTTTGCTGTACGAGACGGTCGACGGCATCTGGTACGCCGCCGGAGACAGCGCGACCAATTTCAGCTTTTACACAAAGCGCGCCACCCTTGCGGGGATCTATGCCGCAACTTTGCTCTACTGGCTGGAGGACCGCTCGCCGGGATCCGCCGACACCCGAGCGTTTCTCGATCGCCGCCTCACCGATGCGGCGCGCATCGGCCAGGCGCGCCGCCGCCTCCAGACGGCTATCGACCGCCTGCCCAACCCGTTGCGCCTATTGCGGGCTTCGGGCTGAGCCCCGCGCGGATCCCCCTTTCGCGTTTTTTCTTCGACTGTTAGCATTCTCCCACAAGCCATAACGGGCGTCTCGTCCGCCCCAGCCCCGGGAGGGAACTAATGACAGCAACCGACATCGGCGGCGGCCGCCTTTCGGACGTCGAACATCGTGCCCAATTGCACCGCGCACTGGTCGCCAGCACGGTCGGCACCACGATCGAATGGTATGATTTCCTGCTGTACGGCCAAGTGAGCGCGCTGGTTTTCGGACCGCTCTTCTTTCCCCAATCCACTCCCTTGGTCGGCGTTCTCCAGGCGTTCGGCATTTTCTTTATCGGGTTTGTCGGGCGGCCGATCGGCGCGGCGATATTCGGCCATTGGGGCGATCGGATCGGGCGCAAGGCAACCCTGATCGTAACCTTGCTGGTGTCCGGCATCGCGACGGTTGCCGTGGGTCTTGTCCCGACCTATGCGAGCATCGGCATCTGGGGCGCGGTTCTGCTGACGGTCATTCGATTGATCCAGGGGATCGGCGTCGGCGGCGAATGGGGCGGCTCGGTGCTGCTGGCGATGGAATGGGCGCGAACCACCAAGCATCGCGGCTTCATTTCGTCCTGGCCGCAATTCGGCGCGCCGGCCGGGTTCTTCCTGGCCAATCTGGCGGTGCTGGTGTTCAGCTGGCTGTCGGGTGACCAGTTCCTGGTGTGGGGCTGGCGCATCCCGTTCCTGATCAGCATCGTCATGGTCGGGGTCGGGTTGTGGATCCGGCTCGGCATCCTCGAAACCCCGGTCTTCCAGAAGGTGATCGACGAAGAGCGCGTCGAACGCGTGCCGGTGCTCGAAGTGCTCAAGCGCCAGCCCAAGCAGGTCGTATTGACGGCGCTGTTGCGGATGCCGGAGCAGGCGCCGGGCTATATCTTCGGCGCTTTCGTCTTCACCTACGGCACGACGGTCCTCGGCGCCTCGCGCAATTTCCTGTTGATCGGCGTCCTCGTCTCAGCCGTCCTGGGGTTCCTCTGGGTCACGGTTGCCGGGCATCTGTCGGACCGCATCGGCCGCAAGCGCATGTATATGATCGGCTGCGTGTTGTGGCGGTGTTCGGCTTCATTTATTTTGCCTTGCTGGACACCAAGGTGCCGGGATTGATCTTTCTCGCCGTCGCTCTGTCGGGGCTGCCGGTCATGACGCTGCTACGGCCCCGAAGCGGCGCTGATCGCGGAAAGCTTCTCTCCGCGCCTGCGCTACAGCGGCTGCTCGCTCGGCTATCAGCTGGCCTCGATCATCGCCGGCGGCCCGTCGCCGTTCATCGCGACGGCGTTGTTCGCCGCCTTCGATTCGAGCTTGCCGATTGCTCTTTACATCCTCGGCTGCGCCGTCATCGGCATCGTCGCGACAGCGCTGCTGACGGACTACACCAACAAGGACATCTCGGAGGAATACGACAAGGCGGCAGCGGTTCGGGCAAGAGCCGTCTAGGCATCCACGGCGATCGCCAGGGGAGGAAATTTGATGACTACAACCGGTACTGCCGAGAACGCCCTTTCCGATGCCGATCACAGCCGGCAACTCCGGCGCGCAGTGGTCGCGAGCACAGTGGGAACCGCGATCGAGGCGTACGATTTCCTGCTCTACGTGCAGGTGGCCCCGCTCGTCTTCGCGAGTTTGTATTTCCCGGGATCCGACCCGCTGGTTGGGACACTACAGGCGTTCGGCATCTACGCGGTCGGCTTTATCGCGCGTCCGGTCGGCGCCGCGATCTTCGGTCACTATGGGGACCGCATCGGGCGCAAGGCGACGCTGATCGCGACGTTGCTGCTGACCGGACTCTCGACCTTTGCCGTGGGCTTCGTCCCGAGTTACGCGGCGATCGGCATCTGGGGCGCAGTGATCCTGACCATCGTGCGCTTCATACAGGGTATGGGGATCGGCGGTGAATGGGGCGGCGCCACCTTGATGTCGATGGAATGGGCGCGAACCAATGCCCATCGCGGTTTCATCACCTCCTGGCCGCAATGGGGCGGCCCGGCCGGGTCTGTTTCTGGCGAACCTGGCGGTGCTCGCGTTCAGCGCGATTTCCGGCGATCAGTTCCTGACCTGGGGATGGCGCGTCCCGTTCTGGCTCAGCATCGTCATGGTCGGGATCGGGCTCTACATCCGGCTCGGCATTCTCGAAACCCCGATCTTTGCGCGGCTTCTGGCGGAGAAGCGCATCGAGCGTGCCCCGGTCATCGAAGTGATCAAACGGCAGCCCAAGCTGATCGCGCTGACCGCGCTGGCGCGAATGGCCGAGCAGGGTCCGTTCTATATCTTCGCTGCTTTTATCTTCACATACGGGACAACGGTGCTGCACAGCTCGCGCAATATGCTGCTGACCGCGGTCCTGATCGCCACCATGCTGTCGGCTATTACGACCCCCCTCTCCGGGCACATATCCGACCTTATCGGCCGCAAGCGAATGTATTTGATCGGCGCTGCGACCGTGGGGGTTTTCGGTTTCATCTATTTCGCGCTGCTCGAATACCGCAGTCCCGGGCTGGATCTTTCTCGCAGTGATCCTGTCCTTCGTCCCGCACGATATGATGTACGGCCCGCAGGCGGCGCTGATCGCCGAATGCTTTCCGCCACGGCTGCGCTACAGCGGCTCCTCGATCGGCTATCACCTCTCCTCGGTCATCGCCGGCGGTCCCGCGCCGCTGATCGCGACGGCGCTGCTCGCCTGGACCGGCTCGGGCTACGCTATCGCGCTCTACATCCTGTTCTGCGCGATCGTCAGCATCACCGCCACCTCGTTCCTGCCGGATTACACCAACCGCGACATCTCGCAGGAGCACGACATCGCCTCTGCAGCATCAACAGCCGCATAGGACACTGCTATTTGGCGTCGCACGGTCCGAGATAATGACCGGTGATACGGCCGGGGGTATCGATCGGCTGGCCGTTGGGGCCTGGAACGCGAGCGGTCAATGTTGCCTCCATCGTTTCGCCGGCGTAACGCGCCGACCCGGCGGAGCGGATCGGGCCCTTGAGTGAGTTGCAGGTCATCGCCCACGTGACGACGCTGCCATGGCGATCCGTCTGGTCGAGCTTGCATTGTCCCTCGGCGGGGATCGGGTTGGCGGAATCGATGCAGGCGGTGAGTGTCATCGGAGCAGTCCCGCCCGCTGGCGCCTGCATCTGGGTCGTGAACTGCCATTTGCCGCCCTTGATTTCGTCAGCCGCTCGCGATGCGGCGGACAATGCGCCGGCGAGGACTAGGGTCAGCAGAATACCTCCCGCGGCTCTGGTCATCATTTTGGCCTCCTTGGTTCCCTTGAGCGAACAAGGCTACGCTCAAGCGCATTCCAGGGGGCGCGCAGACGCTCTGGCAAATCATGTCATGGAGCCGTAGCCTAGCGGGATGTTCACCGGCATCGTCACCGACCTCGGCCGGGTAAAACGGCTGCGCCGCCGCGAGCTGGTCGACTTGACGATCGCCACGGCGTTCGACACCTCGGCTATCGCGCTCGGGGCCTCGATCGCATGTTCCGGAGCCTGTCTGACGGTGGTCGCGACCGACGCCGGGGAATTTTCGGTCCAGGCCTCGGCCGAGACTCTGGCATGCACGACGATGGGCGAGTGGGTAGAGGGTACCCCGGTGAACCTCGAAAAATCGTTGCGGGTCGGCGACGAACTGGGCGGGCATCTCGTTGCCGGCCACGTCGACGGCATCGCGCACATTGTCGAGCGGCGACCGGAGGCCGAGTCGGTGCGGTTCGTTTTCGAGGTGCCCGACGGCCTGAAAAGGTTTATCGCTGCGAAGGGCTCGGTCGCTCTCGACGGGGTCAGCCTGACCGTCAACGAAGTGTCGGGAACTCGTTTCGGCGTGAACATCATTCCTCATACGCTGGCGTGCACCAACTTTGGTCCAGCGAAAGCTGGCCAGCGGATGAACCTCGAAATCGATCTGATAGCGCGTTACGTCGCCCGGCTTCTTGGGGAACGTGCGGGGAGTGTGCCATGAACCGACCGCCGCATATTCTCCTCGTCGAAGCTCCCTATTACACCCACATAGCCGACCATCTGCGCAAAGGTGCCGAGCGTGCAATGGCCGCGGCCGGCGCTACTCACGAGGTAATATCGGTGCCCGGAGCGTTCGAGATACCGGCGGCCATCGGAATGGTTGCTCGGTCCACCGATCGCTTCGACGGCTTTGTCGCGCTCGGCTGTGTGATCAGGGGCGAGACGACGCATTACGATCACATCTGCGCCGAGAGCGCGCGCGGCTTGCAGGATCTGGCGGTGCGTGACGGGCTCGCGATCGGATACGGAATATTGACGGTCGAGAACGAGACGCAGGCATTGGCCCGCGCTTCGGCTGAGCACAGGGACAAGGGCGGCGAAGCGGTGCGCGCCTGCCTGACGTTAGTGGATCTGAAGCGCCGTCTGGCCGGGGAGGAGAATGAACATACCGACAGAGCCACCGCCCGGCAGTCTGCGATTGAAGGGTCTGAAGCCGGGGCGGGCGGACCGGGGACCGGCGGCCGGCGGCGCAGCGTTGCCCGGCTCGCGGCGGTGCAGGCGCTTTACCAGCTGGAGCTGAACCGCGAGGCCGACCCGGAAGTGGTCGTGCGCGAGTTCGCCCGGTATCGTCTTGGCCAAGAGATCGACGGCGATCGGTATGGCGAGGCGGATCCCGCACTGTTCTCCGATATAGTCCGGGGCGTCTCGTCCGATCTGGACCGGCTCGATGTGACGATCACCGAGGTGCTCACCGAGGAGTGGCCTTTGCCGCGGTTCGATGCAGTTCTGCGTGCTATTCTGCGAGCCGGGGCCTACGAGCTCGTGCATCGACGCGATGTTCCGCCACGCGTCTCGATCAACGAATACACGACCATGGCTCACGCTTTTTTCTCCGGCAAAGAGCCGGGGCTCGCGAACGGCGTTCTCGACAAGTTGGGTCGCACCTTGCGTGCTTCCGAGATGTAACGGCCGATGCCAGCAGACGAGCTCGGAGAATTTGAGCGGATCCGTCGTTTCTTCGCGCCGCTCGCAGGGCCGGGCGGTCTCGGACTGGTCGACGACGCCGCCCTCCTCGACTGCGCTCCGGGGAAGCGTCTCGTCGTAACGGCGGACGCGATCGTCGCCGGTGTGCATTACTTGCCGGACGACCCGCCGGACTTGGTCGCGCGCAAGCTGTTGCGCGTCAATCTATCGGATATCGCGGCAATGGGGGCGCGGCCGCTTCACTACGTCCTTACAACGGCCCTCCCGGCCGAGCTCGGGCCGGAATGGCTCGCCCACTTTGCCGAGGGTCTTGCCGAAGATCAACGGCGCTACGGCATCGCCCTTTTGGGCGGCGATTCGGTCGGCACCCGCGGCCCGGCCGTCCTGTCGCTGACCGCGATCGGCGAGGTCGCGGCAGGTCAGGAAGTCCGCCGCAGCGGCGCCCAGCCAAGCGATCTCGTATGGGTTTCCGGCACGATTGGCGATGCGTTCCTCGGGCTCGATGTGTTGCGTGGCGCTCATCCGGACCTCCCGCGCGAACACCTCGAATACCTGGTCCGGCGCTTCCGGGTCCCGGAGCCGCGCACCGAGCTTGGCCCGCGACTGTGCGGCATCGCGGACGCCATGATCGACCTGTCCGACGGGCTTCTCGCCGATCTCGGACACATCTGTGAGACTTCTCAGGTCGCGGCCATCGTCGAACTGGATCTGCTGCCACTGTCGCTCGCGGCGCGAGCCATCCTCGAGGGCGACCCGAATATGCACGCGCGGCTTGCCGCTGCAGGGGACGATTACGAACTGTTGTTTACAGCGCCCGCCGGCGCAGCCGAAGCGATTGCCGCTTTGTCGTTCCGCCTCGGCCTTCCGGTTACCAGGATTGGCAGGATCGATGTCGGAGCGGGTGTGCGGCTATTTGATGCCGATGGCCATCTGATCCCACTGGAGGCTACCGGCTACCGCCATTTCTGACCGATCCTGAAGCCGGAGCGCGAGGTCAGTTCCAGTGGTAAGCAGATTACAGTATGGTTGCCTGCCGGCCGCTACTCTGGCATGTTCCGGTACTGGACCTGCTTCCGCGGCGCCGGGCATGTTGAGCGCAGGTGTTTTTATTTCTGGGGACTTTCAGGAATGACTTCTGCATACTTTCTGGTCATCGCGTGCGGCCTGCTGGCCTTGGCCTATGGTTGGTTCACCAGCCGTCAAGTATTGAGCGCCAATGCCGGAACTGCCCGAATGCAGGAAATCTCGGGTGCCGTACAGGTCGGCGCGCGGGCCTATCTCAATCGCCAATATCGGGCGATCGCGATCGTCGGGGTAATCGTTCTTATCCTACTTGGGATCACCCTCGGGTTGCGCGTCGCGATCGGCTACCTGATCGGGGCGGTGCTGTCGGGAGCCGCCGGATATCTCGGTATGAACGTCTCGGTGCGCGCCAACGTGAGGACCGCGCAGGCCGCGCGCAGCAGCCTCAAGGCCGGTCTGGCGATCGCCTTCAAGGCTGGCGCAGTCACCGGCTTGCTGGTCGTTGGGCTGGGTCTGCTCGGTGTCGGGATCTATTATTTCATCTTGCGGGCGACCTCACCGGGCGACGATCTGCGCCCGGTGCTCGAAGCGATGGTGGGGCTGAGCTTCGGCGCATCCCTGATCTCGATTTTCGCGCGTCTCGGCGGCGGCATCTTCACAAAGGGGGCCGATGTCGGCGCCGACCTCGTCGGCAAAGTAGAGGCGGGTATCCCGGAGGACGATCCGCGCAACCCGGCCGTCATCGCCGACAACGTTGGCGACAATGTCGGCGACTGCGCCGGGATGGCCGCCGACCTGTTCGAGACTTACGCCGTGACGATTGTCGCGACGATGTTGCTCGCCGCGATCTTTTTTGCGCCGCCATTGCGCGACAAATTGCTGATGCTGCCTTTGGTGATCGGCGCGGTGTGCATCGCCACTTCGGTGATTGGCACGTTCTTCGTCCGGCTCGGCCCCGACAACGGCATCATGAAGGCGCTCTACAAGGGGTTGCTCGCGACGGGCATCCTGTCGATCGGAGCGATCGCGCTGCTGATCTACCTCCTCCTCGGCTTTTCCGTTGCATTGCCGATGACTACCGGCGTCTCGGTGACCGGGCTGGGATTGTGGCTATGCGCGATCGTCGGTCTGGGGGTCACCGGGTTTATCGTGTGGATTACCGAATACTACACCGGGACCGATTACCGGCCGGTGCGCAGCATTGCGCGGAGTTCGATGACCGGCCACGGCACGAATGTGATACAGGGCCTCGCCGTCTCGATGGAGGCGACGGCGCTGCCGGTCATCGTGATCTGCGTCGGGATCATCGTGTCGTACCTGATTGCCGGTCTGTTCGGCATCGCGATCGCCGCGACGACGATGTTGGCGCTCGCCGGTATGATCGTGGCGCTCGACGCCTATGGACCGGTCACCGACAATGCCGGCGGCATCGCCGAGATGGCCGACCTGCCTCGCGACGTGCGCCGGACGACCGACGCGCTCGATGCCGTCGGCAACACGACCAAGGCCGTCACCAAGGGCTATGCGATCGGCTCGGCCGGGCTCGCCTCGCTAGTGCTGTTCGCGGCCTACACCGAGGATCTGCGGCACTATTTCCCCAATCTCGACGTGCACTTCAACCTTCAGGACCCCTACGTCGTGATCGGTCTGTTTATCGGGGGTTTGTTGCCCTACCTGTTCGGCTCTATGGGCATGACGGCCGTGGGCAGGGCAGCGGCGGCGGTCGTCATCGAGGTGCGCCGCCAGTTCCGCGAGATCCCCGGCATCATGCAGGGCAACGCCAAACCCGACTATGGCCTCGCCGTCGACATGCTGACGCGCGCCGCGATACGCGAGATGATCGTCCCCTCTCTGCTTCCGGTGGTGGCGCCGGTTCTTCTCTGGGTCGTGATCACGATCATCGCCGGGCGCGCAGCGGCCTTCAGCGCGCTTGGGGCGATGCTGCTTGGAACCATCGTCACGGGGATTTTCGTCGCGATCTCGATGACCTCGGGCGGCGGGGCCTGGGACAACGCCAAGAAATACATCGAGGAAGGTCATCACGGCGGCAAGGGCTCCGAGCCGCACAAGGCCGCGGTGACCGGAGATACGGTCGGCGACCCCTACAAGGACACTGCCGGTCCGGCAGTCAACCCGATGATAAAGATCACCAATATTGTCGCGCTATTGCTGCTCGCGATCCTCGCGAAATGGGCGGGTTGACGGCGACCCTGTCCCGGGTGGCATCCACCGCCTCCGCCCGCCGGATAAGCGCGGTCGTCAGCTCGACCGGGGAAAAGCCGCTTTTGCTCGATCAGCCGCGCCGCCTCGGCGATCGTCAGAAAGGCAGTTCATCAGCCATCGCGGGCTCTCTGAGTTTGTTCTAGGTTGGAGGGGCGACCGAGAGGCGGCCGACCACGTTGTGGCGCTCGATCAGGCGCGCGACGAGCCCGGATTTCTTCGCCTCCTCGACAAGGTCGCGCAGGAAGGCGGCGCCGGCGGAATTGGCCCGCGCGGTGCCGACTGCCTGCTGCACGGCGGTGAACTGCCCGTCCAGGATGCGCGCTCCGGGCAATTTTTCGAGATCCGACAGCAGCCCCGGGCGCAAGCCGGCGAGCGCGTCCATTTTGTCGTCGACGAATTGCTTGAACGCGGCACCGCCGCCCCCCTCGGAGCGAACGACTTCGGCATGCTTGATATTGCGCGCGAGCCACAAATCATAAGCGCTGCGCGCGCTTACCGCGATGCGCACGCCGGGCTTGTCGACATCGGCAACGCTTTTGAGGGGCGATCCCGCCGGCACCAGATAGGTCGCCTCGATCTCGACATAGGCGGGGGTGAAAGCGATCTTCTCGGCGCGCTGCGGCTCCGCGCCGATCAGGCCGATGTCCCAGACGCCGGTCCCCGCCGCATCCGCGAGCTCGCCCGGCCTGGCGTAGGGGACGTAGGTCACCGGCACCCCCAGGCGCGAGGCGATCTCCCGCGCCATATCGGGCGCCACCCCCTCGGGATCGCCCGACGGAGTACGTCCGGTGACCAGCAGGAAATTGCCCATATTGATCGCCGCGCGCAGAACGCCGGTCGGGGCAAGCTCGGAGACGACTTCTTCAGGCATGGGGAAATCCGGGGTTGGTGGCATTGACCGGCTCAGTTTGAATTATCGGAAGCGGGTAAGCACGCGAAAACTCGCCTGTGGATAACTCTGTTGATAAGTAGGCGGAAACCGCGCCGGAAGCGTGCCGCAGCCTTCTCTTCCGCAAATTCGCCAACTTGCGCTCTACTCCCGAGCATCAGGTGTCCACTCGGTTTTTCCCAGATGGACTAGTCTTATCCAAGGCAGGACGGATGTCTCCCGATCGTCACATTTGTTGTGAACAAGTCGCCTTGTCCATCAACATCGTAGGCCGCGAAGGAGCTTGCTGATCAGGATGGCTTGCAGCGGCAAGCTTGGCTAGGTTCGGTTTCTCGGCGCAGCAGGAGCATCCCATGGAATTCGGCATGTTTCACGAGTTTCCCTCACTTCCCGGCCGCAGCGAGAGCGAGGCGTTCGACGAGGCGATGGAACAGGTCGACGCGGCCGAGCGGCTGGGGCTCGATGTGATGTGGCTGGCCGAGCTCCATTTCGAGCCGCGGCGGTCGGTGTTATCGGCGCCGCTCAGCATCGCCAGCGCGATCGCAGCGCGCACGCGGCGCATCAAGATCGGTATCGCGGTCCAGGTCCTGCCGCTGTGTCATCCGCTGCGACTGGCCGAGGAGGCGGCCACCGTCGATCAGCTGAGCCACGGCAGATTGATCTTTGGGGTCGGCCGCAGCGGGGTGGCGCAGACCTACGAGGCCTATGGGATATCCTACGCCGAAAGCCGCGACCGCTTCCGCGAGATCCTCGACATCGTCGAGCAGGCCTGGACAAGGGCGAGCTTCTCGTACAACGGCCAATATCACAGCTTCAAAGATGTCGCGGTGGTGCCGAAGCCGTACCAGAAGCTGACCCCGCCGATCCGAATCGCCGCCAGCACCCCCGACACGTTCAGGGCAATCGGCCGGCGCGGGGCGCCGATTTTCGCCTCGGTGCGCCACACGACTTGGGACGACCTCCCCAAGCAGATCCAGACATATCACGACGCCTGGGAGGAAGCCGGCCATCCCGGCCGCGGTCAGGTCTTTGTCTCGGCGCCGACCTACATCGCCGAGACCGAGGATCGCGCCCGCGCCGAACCCAGGGAAAGCATCATGCATTTCTACCACGAGCAGGCGAACCTGCTCGAAGGCGCGGCGCGGCTGGTTGACCCGGAAACCGCCGCCCGCCGCATGCGGCGCGTCGACCAGCTGCGAAGCCTGCGCTATGAGGACGGGTTGCGTAATCACGCATTGGTCGGCACCCCCGAGGCGATTGCCGAACGCCTGCAAACCCTGCGCCGGGAAATCGGGCTTACCGGCATTCTCGCCGAGCTCAATTGCGGCGGCCTCATTCCGCATCAACAGGTGCTGACCGCCTTGCGACTCCTTTGCGAAGAGGTAAAACCGCGGCTCGTCGCTTAGTCGCGACAACAGCGCCAGTTCGATCCCGGAACTCCCTGCAATCGGGAGGGTTCACCCGCTAGCGCCCATGTTGCGGCGCACAATAGCGAGTAGATTGGACAATGTCGCGAGCGCGTATCATCTTCGCCGGTTCGGCTGCGGCGATGGCGGCCTGGAACGTCTACCGGGCCCGCAAGGCGGAGCGCCGACATCCGCCGGCCGGCCGGTTTCTGACCGTCGAGGGTGTCCGGCTCCACTACCTTGAACGGGGTGAGGGTCCGCCCGCGGTACTGCTCCACGGCAATGGCGTGACCAGTGAGGATTTCGAACTGAGCGGAGTGCTCGGTCTCGCAGCTCAGAGGCATCGCGTCATTGCCTTCGACCGGCCCGGCTTCGGGTATAGCGGCCGCCCGCCAGGGGTAGTTTGGACTGCTGCGCGACAGGCGCGGCTCCTGCGGCAGGCGTTCGCCGCAATCGCGCTCGAACCGGCCGTCGTGGTTGGTCATTCTTGGGGCACATTGGTGGCGTTGGCGCTCGCCTTGGACTATCCCGAGGTGGTTCGCAGCCTGATCCTCTTGTCAGGGTACTACCACCCGACACTGCGTGCCGATGTGGCGCTGTTCGCGCCTCCGGCAATTCCCGTCATTGGCGATATTATGCGCTACACGGTCTCGCCGCCCTTGACTTCAGCGATGATGCCGACATTGATCAAGCGCAGTTTTGCGCCGCTTCCCGTGCCTGATCGCTTCGCCAAAGGATTCCCGGTCGGCCTCGCGCTGCGGCCATCGCAGATCCGCGCGGAAGCGGAGGAAACAGCGATGATGATTTCAGCCGCGGCGGCGCTGCAGGACCGCTACCGGGAGCTGCGCATGCCGGTGACAATCATGGCCGGGACGCAGGACCGCATTGTCGATCACCGGCGCCATGCCGTCCGGCTCAGTGGCGAGGTTCCGCACAGCACGCTGCGGCTCGTGCCCAATACGGGTCACATGATCCACTATGCAGTGCCCGAGCAGGTAGTAGAGGCGATCGGCGCCGCGGCCCCAGTTCCCAGCCGGGCAATCGATAGCCCTACTGTGCCTCACCCGGTCAGCAGCCTTGCAACGTAATCGGGCACGATCCGACTGGCCGGACCGTAGATCCGTTCGGCAAAGAGGCTGGCGCTGTGCGAGGGTTCGAGGTTGAGCTCGACCGTGTGGGCGCCCGCGCGGCGGGCCTCTTCGACAAAGCTGGCGGCCGGCTCGACAGTGCCCGAGGTGCCGATCGAGACGAAGACCTTGCAGTGTGCGAGGACCTGATAGATCGCGTCGAGCCCCAATGGCATCTCGCCGAACCAGACGACATGCGGGCGCAGCCGGCCCTCGATCGCGCAGATCGGGCAGCCCTCATTGCCGGTCAAATCGCCATACCATAGGGTGGTCTGGCCGCAGGCGGTGCAGCGCGCCTTCAGCAGCTCGCCGTGCATGTGGATGATGGCGCGCGATCCGGCCCGCTCGTGCAGATCGTCGATGTTTTGCGTGGCGATCATCACTTCGCCCGGCCGCACCGCTTCGAGCCGGGCCAATGCCTCGTGTGCGGCATTGGGGGTGACCGCGGGGTGCTGCAATTGCCGCCGCCGCGCGTCGTAGAAGGCCAGCACCCGCGCCGGATCGCGGGCAAAGGCCTCGGGTGTCGCCACCTCTTCGAGGCGCACCGTCGCCCAGATCCCGTCGGCGTCGCGAAAGGTCGCGAGCCCCGATTCCCGCGAAATGCCGGCGCCGGTCAGGATCACGATGCTGGGAGCCTCGGGCCAGAGATCGCGCATGCTTCTCATGGTGTCCTTCCAGCAGTATTCGCGTTTAGCTTTGGCGTCCGTGTATTCGGGCACCCTGTAATATACCCTTAGCGCTAGGGTCCTTAGATACATAAGTTGCGCGGCGAACGGCGCTACACAAATTTCCGCGGAAGTGTGAAAAACGAGGTTCCGGGCCGACGCTGACCTCGGGCTCCATGGATATCCTGGAGATAGTCGCAAGGTAGGGGCAGGGAAAGCCCTTCGAAGCAAGGCGTTGCCGTACCTCTGTTCCACTCCTACCTTTTATGAAGGTTTGTAGAACTAGATCCGCCGACGCATGGCAGCTACCGCCCGGGCAAAAACCAATGCACCTCACCGCATCCGTAATAAACAAATTTGGTCTCGCTCGTCACCTTTACTTCCTGGCTCTGGACTGTCTAAGATCACATCGCGAAGTAGCTCTCTTTGCGGCAGTTAACTTAATGCAAGACGCGGTAGAAGCATTCTTGCTCGCTGCATCAGAGCATTTAAATTCAGGGATCGACGGTACCACCATGTTCGAAAGATACTTTCAGAAGATTGAGGAGCGGCTTAACCCGAGAACATTGCCGTTCCGTTCCAAGCTCGTTGCCCGAAACAAAGTACGGGTTGCCGCGAAACATCATGGCGTAAAACCTGACAGCTCGGAGGCCGAGGGGTTTGCGCTAATCTGTCGTGAATTCTTTGATGAGAGCTGCAGCCTCGTGTTTGGAGTTCAGTTCTTGTCTGTTAGTCTCATTGATTTATTAGATGGAGGGGAAATCAAAGACCTACTCGTGGTTGCGAAATCAGCATTCGACGAAAGACTGTGGTATAAGTCCATGATCGTGTGCAGAAAGGTTCTCTTTCTTGAGTTCGAAAACCAATTTAATGTCGAAAAATTTAAAAATGGCAAGGAAAATGTGGACTTCTTCTATAAAATCACTTCGGCTCCCTATTATGCAACAGAGAACGAGTATATTGATCAACGCGTAGGAACGCCGTTTGATTACATAGTGGTGGATCACCAGCAGCTGAGCAACCAACTGATGGAAAATGGCATTGATACAACAGCCAGTAATTCTCGGCGAAGGCCTGCGGCAGTGTCGTCAGGGTCGCGCCACACAGGCAGATCAGCAATACCCGGCGGTAGCCAATCCGGTCGCTGCGATTGCCGAGAAACGGCGCCGCAATGACATTGGCGAGCCCGGTCACCGAAAACGCGATGCCGCTCAGGGTGGCGAGATCGGGACGAGGACCGACCATTTCCTGGACATATAAAGTGACAATCGGCTGCACGGTGCGCACCCCGAATTGCGCCATCATCAGCACAAAGAACAGTGCCAACAGAACCGGCGTGCTCGCTACCGCGATCAGGCTGCTGAGGATCGATGTCCTGCCGCGACCCCTCGGCGGCGCCACAAAGCGCTCGTCGACGGCGAACCAGACCAGAGCCAGCGACGCCAAGATCGTCGCCGAGGTGCAATAGAACGGAATGCGGTAGCTGCCGGTCAGATCGGCCAATGCGCCGCCGATCAGCGGACCTACCAAGGAGCCAACGAGCTGACCGGTGCTGAGCCAGCCGAGCGCGTAACCGAGGCGCCCCTCCGGGACCTGGCTCGCCACTAGCGCGATTGCCGCACTGGAAAATCCGGCGAACACGCCCATCAGCGCGCGAAACGCAAAAAACTGCCAGACATTTGCTGCGACCCCCATCAGCGCAGTGAAAACGCCGATTGCGAGGCTCGAGCGCAACAGCATCAGCTTGCGGCCGCGGCGGTCGGCGACGCGTCCCCACACCGGTGAAGCAAAGGCCGCGACGAAGGAGGTGACGCCGTTGAGGATGCCGGCCCACAGATCGACCGCGCTCGCCGTCTCGACCCCGAGCTCGGGCAGCAGCAGCGGCATGATCGGGCTCAGCACCGAGAACGCCCCCGTCATGATGAATTGAATGCCGACCATGACCCAGAGCGTGCGCCGCCATTGCACCGCGGCGGCGGGGTCCGCCTCGGCTGCACTCGGTTGTGGCATCGCGCTGCCGTGCTCTTTGCTCACGTCGCTGCCGCTCCGCCGGGCCAATTTCCGCACTTTACGAAGGTAAAAAAAGTAAGAGACTTTTACGCATGACTGGTCTAGCTTTTCTGCAAGGCTCCGTTAAAGGGCCGCGTCGAACCAGGAGGGTGCCATGGCGGCAGTCGAGAGGGAAATTGCAAACCCCGTGCCGTGGTGGAAGGAGCCGACGAAAGAGCAATGGCTGGCCTGGGTCGCCGCTTGGCTCGGCTGGACTCTGGATGCTTTCGATTTCACGATCTTCCTGTTGATCATGTTGCCGATCTCGCAGGAGTTTCACGTGCCGCTGACAGCGGTAACCGCGGTGTTCACCATTACTTTATGGATGCGGCTGGTCGGCGCCACCAGCGCCGGCTGGCTCGCCGATCGGATCGGGCGCAAGAAGCCGCTGATGATCTCGATCGCGTGGTATTCGGCGTGCAACTTCATCGCCGCGTTTTCGCCGGCGTTCTGGTTCCTGTTTCTGTTCCGCGCACTGCTCGGCATCGGGATGGGAGCGGAATGGCCCTGTGGAGCGGCGCTGGCGATGGAAAGCTGGCCGATCCGCTCGCGCGGCTTTATGGGCGGCGTGCTGCAATCTTCGTGGGGTCTCGGCGCCCTGCTGTCGAGCGCGGCTTATGGCTTGCTCTATACGTCGATCGGCTGGCGCGGTTTGTTGATGATCGGCGTTCTACCGGCCCTCTGGATCGTCTATGTGCGCCGCTTTGTCCAAGAGCCGCCGGTCTGGGTCGAGAACCGCCGGCTACAGCGCGCCCAACAGCGTGAGGTCAAGGTGCCGCTGCTCAAGATCTTCAAGCGGGGCCTGCTCTCCAACACCATGACCGCGTGCTGGTGGATGGCCAGCGCCTTTGTCGTCGGCTACTCGGTCGGCGGTCTGTTCCCGACCTATCTGCAAAAAGATCTGCATCTCAGCCCCGGACTGGTCGCTTTGCCGGTCATGCTGCAAAGCATAGTGTTCTTCCTATCCGGTTCGGCCTATGGCTGGCTGGCGGACCGCTTCGGCCGCCGCTGGGCAATCATCATCCCCGCCCTACTGACGATCCCGACCGCGCCACTCTATCTGCTGACACACGACTACGCGATGATCGTGGTGTTTTTCACGATGCAGGGCTTGTTCGGCGGCGGCGGCATGCACACGCTATACCCGGCCTATCTCGCCGAGAGATTCCCGACCGAGGTACGCGCCACGGCGGCAGGCTTCGTTTATCACCAGGGTGCGATCTTCGGCGGCTTGACGTTACCGATCATCACCTATTTCGCCATCAACTGGCATTCGGGATTTGCGATCCCAATGATGATTGGCACCATCTTCGCCAGCATCAGCGTCGCCTTGGCGGTATTCGCCGGCCCGGAAACTCGCGGCAAGCAATTGGTCGCCGAGCTCTCAGTCGCCTGATCATGACGCGGCTGAGAGTCGCGGACGCCGGATCGGCGGTGCTTCGCTATGACGCAGACTGCACGGGCAAAACGAAATGATTAGAAATTAATCACAAAAAACAAGAGACAATCGCGCAACGCTCTACTACAGTTCTTGCAAGGCTCGGTTTTAGGAGCCGGCATGAACGGAGAGGTGGAGTATGGCGGCGGCGGAGACCGTAAGGGCTATCCCCTGGTGGAGGGAACCGACCAAGGATCAGTGGTATGCCTTTGTAGCGGCGTGGTTGGGCTGGACGCTCGACGCCTTCGACTTCACCGTGTTCCTGCTGATCATGCATCCGATCGCGGAAACCTTCCACGTCTCGATGACGGCGGTGACGTTCGTCTTCACGATCACGTTATGGATGCGCCTCATAGGCGCCACCAGCTCGGGCTGGCTCGGCGATCGGATGGGCCGCAAGCTGCCGTTGATGATCGCGATCCTTGGCTATTCGGCGTGCAACTTCATCGCCGGTTTCTCGCCGACCTTCTGGTTCCTGTTTCTGTTCCGCGCAATCCTCGGCCTGTTTATGGGCGCCGAATGGCCTGCCGGCGCCTCCTTGGCGATGGAGACTTGGCCGCAACGCTCGCGCGGGCTCATGGGCGGTCTTCTGCAAGGCTCGTGGGGCCTCGGCTTTCTCCTGTCGTTCGCGATCTACGGGCTGTTCTTTAATTCGATCGGCTGGCGCGGCATGCTGTGGGTCGGCGTGTTCCCTGCCTTGGCCGTGTTTTATATACGCTTCTTCGTCAAAGAGCCCGAGGTATGGATCGAAAACCGGCGGCTGCAGCGGGCCCAGAAGCGCGAAGTCAAGGCGCCGCTGATCAGCATCTTCAAGCGCGGCATGATCCTCAATACGCTGAGCTGCTGCTGGTTCATGGCCAGCGGGTTCGTGCTGTACTATTCGATCAACGTGCTGTTCCCGACGCATCTTCAGGTCGACCTGAAGATGTCTCCCGGGGCGATCGGCGAGATCGGTGTGGCTGCCAATCTCGTCGTCTTCCTGGCCAGCATAGGTTGGGGCTGGGTGGCCGATCGGTTTGGCCGCAAGGCGGCGCAGATCCTGCCCGCCCTGATCGCCATCCCGATCGCCCCGCTGTATCTGCTGACCGGCAATTTCACGCTGATCTGGTGGGCCTTTGTAATCCAGGGCGCGTTCGGCAGCGGCGGCTTTGCCAGCCAGGCGCCGGCCTACCTTGCCGAGCGGTTTCCGACCGAGGTGCGCGCCACAGCTGCCGGGTTCTGCTACCACCAGGGGGCGATCTGGGGCGGCCTAGTGGCTCCGATCCTGGCTTGGTTCGCCACCGGAGGCGGAGGGAATCTGGGTTACGCCATTCCGATGCTGGTCGGGACAATCGCCGCAGCGCTGAGTTTTGCCATCGCGATCGCGCTCGGTCCGGAAACGAGGGGTAAGGAACTCTCCGCCGATCTGGTCGTGGCCTAACCGGGCTCGGCGTTATTGAAGCCCCGGCCCTTACAGCCGGCGGACGGCGATCGCAAGATCGGCGGCAATCGGCGGTGGGTTGAAGCTCAAAAGTAAAGCCGCAGCATGACCTAGCTCGGCCTCGCCCACCACTCGGCCGCTTACGGTGTCCCAATAGGTGATCCGGTAATTTCCCCGACGCAGGCCCGGCAGCGAGATGCAAACTCTAGCGGGGGGACGCTGACGCTTGATCCTGCCGTCTGCGCCGATCGCATCGGTGCGCAACAACCAGAGCAATGCTTGTTCGGTGTCGCCGCAGCAGAACGCTGCCACTGGGCCGCCCTCGACAACGACGGCATCGTTCAGCGCCTGGCGCTCGAACCGCAACCAATCGATCAGTGGAAGAAAGCCGGCCAAGGCTTGTTGAGCACGCCGCATGCCGGCAGTCAGCGAATGAGGCGAGCGGTTGGGCCAGCGCATGCCGCCGCCGGCCGCGCCCGAGGCAAAATGCGCCCACTGCATATGGCGAAAGTATTCGTCGTCAAACGGCTCCGGCAATGTCCTTCCGTGATCCTTGAAGGTATGGATCGGGCCGTGCTCGCTGTCGAAAAGCGGGCGAGCGTCGGAAATCTCCGCCAGGGCATCGCGGATCAGCCGCCCCGTGCTGATTGCCGGCGCTATCGTGTCCTGCGGAAAATCGATCGTGCCTTCCTCGTATAAGTAAATCGTCGCGAAATCCAGCAGCGGATGGCGGTACACCGGCTCGTTTAGCCATGGCTTCCATTGCAGCTCGGGTCCAAAAATCGAGACTGTCTGCAAGTGGGCTCGGCCGTAGAGCCCAACCTCCAAATCGCGCAAGAAAGGGCCGACATCCTCAATGAAATCTTCAAAGCAATGGGGATGATCCTGGCCTTGCACCGGGTGCATCTCGTTCCACAAGTCCCAGGCAAACACCACGCCACTCGCCCCCCATCGCGTCGCGGCAAAGGCCAGGCGTGATTTGATCAGCTCGCGCGTCTGCGGACATATGAGCAACTGGGTCCGGTCCGCACACGGGCCACCGTTCGCACGGTTGTAGGGGTGGCTTGCCCAGTTATTCCAGGTGAAGAAGGTGTCGAACGGCGTAAGGAGCAGCCGTAACCCGAGCTGCGCGCACAGACCGACCAGATCGTCCCATAGCGCGATCATCGATGGACGGAAGCGGCCGGCCGGGCACTCCAGATAAAATTCGTCGTTCTCGCAATATTCGAGCATCAAACGCAGGCAGGTAATCCCACTGTCGCGCAGCCAACGCAAATGACGCTCGATCGCGGGCAGATCGCGCCGCCCGATCAGATCCCGCAATTCCGGCCAGGTAATCGAGTCGTTCTGGCCGATCGGGGTCCAGGGCAGCCCCTGTTCGGTCATGAAATAAGGAATTCGCGGCGCCACCCTGATCCACGAAAGTGAATTCTCGGCCGCATGGCCGAGGAGGGGGCATTCGACTTCCACCGATGGTTCCGCAATGATCCCGAGCCGTGGACGCCAACACGCGCGCCGCAGCTATGTTCCCAACCTACAATATACTTTTTTGCTAATTTCTCTTTCTTTGTTTTCGGAACTGTTGAAAAAACGCGTTGTTGCTGGTGGCAAGTGAGCCGGTTCGCGGCAGGGAATTTGTACGTGGATAATAGTACGAGCCGGGTATCGGATCTTCGCGCCAAATCGACAGATGTGCTGATTTGCTTATCCCATTTGAGATGGGATTTCGTATTTCAGCGGCCCCAGCATCTGATAACTCGATTTGCGCAAGTGATGTCGGTGTTCTTCATCGAAGAACCCGTGCTCGACGATGCTGCATCAGCGTGGCTGGAGCTGCGCGTGATCGCGAACAATTTGATTGTTGGAGTGCCGCATCTTCCCCACGCGGCCGATCCCGACACTGCGGCCGCCTTACAGCGCGGTCTTTTACGTGACATGTGCGCCAGACAAGAAATAACCGATCCGGTACTTTGGTTTTATACACCTATGGCGATCACCTTCGCCGGTGAAATCCCGGCATCAGCGGTCGTCTACGACTGCATGGACGAGCTCGCGGCTTTCAAAGACGCGCCGTCGGAATTGCCTGATTTCGAAAGTCTTCTATTGGACCGCGCCGATCTGGTGTTTACCGGCGGGTTCAGCCTCTACGAGGCAAAACGGGCCCGGCATTCGCGGGTCTACGTGTTTCCAAGCGCGGTCGACGCCGCCCATTTTGGCAAAGCGCGGGGCCGATTGGCCGAGCCTACCGATCAGGCTGAAATCCCCCGCCCACGGCTCGGTTTTTTTGGCGTGATCGACGAACGGATGGATACGTCCTTGCTTGCTGCGCTAGCCGGCAGCCGGCCTGACTGGCACTTCGTCATGATCGGTCCGGTGGTCAAGATCGATCCAGCGGGCCTGCCGAGGGGCGACAACATCCACTATCTCGGAGGCAAGAATTACCAAGAGCTCCCGGCTTATGCGGCTCATTGGAATGTTGCGCTGATGCCGTTTGCCCTCAATGACGCCACGCGCTTTATCAGCCCGACAAAAATGCCGGAATATCTCGCCGCCGGCAAACCGGTGATCTCGACGCCAATAGCCGACGTGACGCGACGGTGGGGTCATCTCGACGCCGCCTTCATCGGCGAGAACCCGGATGATTTCGCATTCAAGGCTGCCGCTGCGCTAGCGCTGGCCGCTAGACCCGGCGACTGGCTGGATCAGATCGACCGCGAATTGGCGGAACTGTCATGGGATCGCACCTGGGAACGGATGCGGGCGCTGATCCTTGGTCTGCCGCGCCGGGAGTGGGTTGCGGAGACTGCTCGATGAAACCGCGCGCGCTATTGCCGGCGCGCCGTCGCGGCTTCGATTATCTGGTTGTCGGGGCCGGCTTTGCCGGAAGCGTACTGGCCGAGAGACTGGCAGCCACAGCTGATAAACGCATCCTCCTGATCGATCGGCGGTCACACATAGCAGGAAACACCTACAACTCCTACAATGACGATGGGATACTGGTTCAACGTTATGGCCCCCACATCTTTCACACCAATTCGAAGCAGGTGGTGGACTATTTGGGCCGCTTTACCGCCTGGCGGCCGTATCAGCACCGGGTCCGCGCCGCAGTGGGCGACATGACGCTGCCGATCCCGATCAATCGCACCACCATCAACGGGCTGTTCGGCCTTGATCTGACCGAAGCCGAGACGGCCGACTTTCTCAAGAAAAAGGCTGAGCCTGTCGCACGCATTCGGACCTCTGAGGATGTCGTCCTAAGCCAGGTGGGACGCGAGCTCTACGAAGCATTTTTTCGCGGCTACACCCGGAAACAATGGGGGCTCGATCCTTCGCAGCTCGACAAATCAGTTACCGCGCGCATCCCGGTGAGGACCAATGATGATGACCGTTATTTTAGCGATGCGTACCAAATCATGCCGCGTCACGGGTTCACCCGGCTGTTCGAGAACATGCTCGATCACCGGAACATAAAGATCATCCTGAATGCCGACTACCGCGAGATCATGCACGAGATCGCCTATGATCGGATGATCTACACCGGCCCCATAGACGAGTATTTCGAATATCGGTATGGGAAGCTGCCGTATCGGTCACTGAAGTTCCAGAACGAAACGATCGACCGGGAGCAATTTCAGCCGGTCGCGACAATAAATTACCCGAATGAGGAGGTACCCCATACCAGGGTCACGGAACACAAGCATCTGACCGGCCAGATCCATCCCAAGAGGACGGTCACCTACGAATTCCCGAGCACCGAAGGGGATCCGTATTATCCGGTGCCGCGGGCGGATAACGCAGATTTATACGCCCGCTATCGCAAACTGGCCGACGCGGAGCCGGATGTGGAGTTCGTGGGCCGGCTGGCGACATACCGCTACTACAATATGGACCAGGTGGTTGCCCAGGCGCTGGCGACCTATGCGCGGATCAGCGGTGCACGGGCGCGGCCGGCGGACAAGACACAGGTTCGCGAACCGGCGACAGCCGAGGTGTAGCGAGAGCTAGGCCGCCACCCAACTCTGGTAGTCTTTGACCATCGCGGCTACCGCGGCCTCGTAGAGGCGGCGCCCCGCTTCGGGTGTCGCCAGAGCGGGGTTGGAGCCGATGCGGCCATCCGGGAATTTGCGGCGGTAATCGGCGGCATCGGCGAAATCGCCCCGCGGCGCGACCGGCGGGTCGAGGGTGGCGGATTTGATTGCATCCGGATAGGCGAATTGGGTGACGGCAACCTCGCTCGGGGTGGCATGGCTGCCCTCGGCATCGCCATAGAGTTCCTTTGCCAGCTCGTACACTTCCTGGTTTTGCCACCAATTCTTCAGCCGGCATTTGATCGGTGGCGTGTTTGAACCCGCGCTCAGGCTGCGCGTCGCATAAATCTCGGAAAAGGCGGCGGCCAGGGTCGCGATATTGCCGCCGTGGCCGTTGAGAAAATAGAAGCGCTCGAAGCCGTGTCTCGCCAGGGACTCGACCATGTCCTCGAGGACGGCGATCAGCGTGCTCGGCCGCAGCGTCATCGAGCCGGCGAAGCCCAGATGGTGTTGCGCCATGCCCACCGCTATGGTCGGCCCGACTAGAGCTCCGGCAGCCTCCCCGACACCCCGCGCAATCACCTCGGCGCAGATTGCATCGGTGCCGATCAGGCCGGTTGGCCCATGCTGCTCGGTCGAGCCGATCGGCAGGATGATTCCCCGGCTGGTCTGAAGATAAGCCTCGACCTCCTGCCAAGTCTGCAACTGTAGCTGCATTGCCTATCCTTTCGCCCTGCATCTGCGCCGCTGGCGAGCGACGTTCGATACTAGCATGATTGCTTCCGAGGGCACGCCCGGGATTAACGACGGCTTTGGTTTCGCCGTTCGTCGTGGTAGGTTTTGCCGTTATGGTTGACGACGCTAGAACCACATGAAGCCCTCGGTCCTCCTTTTCTGTTGGGTCATCCTGGCGGTCGCCGGGTGCTCCTGGATACCGAGGGCTGGACCATCGACGAGCGATGTTCTCGAACAAGGGCGAGCGGGAGGCGAAATCCTTTTCGACGTGGTCCAGGTCGATGACCGGGTGGTCAGCACTCTGCTTGGCCAACCAAAGGAGAGCTTTGCGCGTCGTTTCAAAGAGAATGCGCAGCCTCCCGAAGTCAAAATCGCGATCGGCGATACGATTTCGGTGGTGATCTGGGAAAGCGCCGCGGGCGGGCTCTTCAGCGAAGCGCCGCCGGCCCCGGTCCCGACGGGCGGGAGATCGGAGACCGAGCCGCTGGCGCCGCAGTCGCAACCGCCGGCGGGCGGGCAGCCAAGTGAGTTCGGCGCCCCGAACCCCTCGACGGGCCCGCTGACGGAAACGGCCCGTCCCCCCAGAGGGCAGCGGCCGAGCGGCACCGAGTCTCCGCAGCAACCTTTTTCGCTCGAGGGGGCTGCAGCTGCCGGCGGGCGGCGGGCGGCCACCATACCCGACCAGCAGGTCGGAGCCGATGGTGCCATCAGCGTTCCTTACGCCGGGCGGGTCCCGGCAGCTGGCCAATTCCCGGCCGAAGTGCAGCAGGCGATCGAGGCGCGACTAGCCGAAAAGGCGCTCGGGCCGCAGGCCCTGGTAATCGTGAAGAAAAGCGCGGCCAATGCCGTGACGGTGACCGGTGAGGTGGTGGCCGGCGCCAGGTTGCCCCTGTCACCCGGTGGCGACAGGCTGTTACAGGTCATCGCCGCCGCTGGGGGCGCGAAGGCCCCGGTTCACCAAACCTTTGTCCGCCTGTCCCGCGATGGGATGACTGCGACGATCCCTTTGGAACAGCTGGTCGCGGACCCGGCCGAGGACATCTACGCGCAGCCCGGCGACGTGCTCACCCTGGTTTGGGTGCCGCAAACCTTCAGCGTCTTCGGCGCGACCGGCCGCAACGCGGAGATCGCCTTCGACGCGCGCAACATCAACCTCGGCGAGGCGCTCGCAAAGTCGCAGGGATTGCGCGATGACCTAGCCAAGCCGGAAGGCGTGTTTCTGTTCCGCTACGAGCCGAACTCCGTTGTTCGGGCGCTCGACGAGCCGGTATCGGCCGAGGCGCGAGGAGGCGTCTCGCCGGTGGTCTACCGTTTCGATCTCCGGGACGGCAAAACCTATTCGCTCGCGCAGGAGTTCCCGGTCTACGACAAGGACGTCATCTTTGTCGCCGACGCGCCGGCCGCGCAGATCTACAAATTCTTCACCGCGCTCAACCAAGTCACCGGTCCGATCGTGACCGGCTTGGTGACCTGCCGTTATGTGAAATGTTGAGCCGGGGCAAAGTACCCGGCGGGCGCGGAATAGCCGCGGCTACGCCAAGCTCTTCGAGACCATCTCGTAGGTGTTTTTGCTCAGGTTGGGGATGGCGAGGACGCGCTCGAGTTCTCGGCGCATCATAGCTTGGCGTGCCGCGTCGTGGCGGCGCCACGAGCCTAGGGGCTGGACGAGACGCGCAGCTGTGGTCGGGTTGAGCCGATCGAGTGCGATGACCTCGTCGGCGAGCAGGATGTAGCCCGCCCCGTCTGCATCGTGAAAGCGCAGCTGGTTGGCCTGCGCGAAGGTGCCGATGAGGGCGCGAACCCGGTTCGGGTTCTTGCGTTCGAAAGCCGGGTGGTGCGTCAGCTCCCGCACGCGGTCCGGGGTTTGGGGCAGTGACGAGCGCGCCTGCAAGGCGAACCACTTATCGGTCACAAGGTCGTCATGCGACCACCGCTCGTAGAAACGGGCGAGCGCCACGGCGCGCTCCGGCCGATCGAGGTCGACGAGCACCGTCAGCGCCGCCAGCACATCCGTCATATTTCGCCCGGCCTCGAACTGCGCCAGGGCGAGCGCTGCACCCTTTTCGGGATCGGCGGCGGCGAGATAGGCGAGGCACGCGTTGCGCAACGCTCGCCGGCCGATCGAGGCGCCATCGATGCTGTAGGTGCCCGCATCGGCGAGATCCCGGTAACCCGCAGCAAATTCCGCCGCCAAGGCTTCGCCGAGCGCCGCGCGGGTGCTTTCGCGGGCGGCGTGAATAGCCTCGACATCGACGACAGGCAGCTGATCGGCGAGAAACGCCTCGCTCGGCAAGGTCAGAGCCTCGGCCGCGAAGGCGGGATCGCGGCCGGCATCGACGAGAATGCGCCGCATCGCCGCGATGAGGTCCGAGTCGAGCGGGGCAGGGGCCTTGCTGCGCTGATGAGCGCCAATCCGGTCGAGCAGAATTTTGGTTGCAACCTGCTGGCCGGCTTCCCATCGCGCAAACGGTTCGGTGTCGTGCACGGCCAGAAATTTGACCCGCTCGAGCGGCACGTCCTTCAGCTTGACGGGCGCCGAGAAACCGCGCAGCAGCGACGGCACCGGCGGCGCCGGCACATCGACAAAGCGAAAACTCTGCCGCGCCTCGGCGAGGGGAAGGACACGCGTGCCGACCCGGCCCGCCGCTTCGTCCTCCAGCCGAGTCGGCAATTCGCCGCCTTCCGGTCCGATCAACCCCATGGCCAACGGGATCAGCATCGGCAATTTATCCGGTTGCCCCGGGGTCGGCGGCACTTTCTGCTGCGCGGTCAGCTCGTATCTGTGCGTCACAGGGTCCCAGCGGTCCTCGATCGTGATTTCCGGAGTGCCCGCCTGTTCGTACCAGCGCTTGAATTGGCCGAGATCGACGCCCCCGGCATCCTGCATCGCCGCAACGAAGTCCTCGATCGTCGCGGCATGATTGTCGTGGCGCCGGAAATAGAGGTCCATGCCGCGGCGAAACCCCTCCTTGCCGATCAGCGCATGGATCATGCGCACCAGCTCGGCGCCTTTGTTGTAGACGGTCGGCGTGTAGAAATTGTCGATCCTGATGTAGCTGTCCGGCCGCACCGGGTGGGCGAGCGGGCCGTCATCCTCGGGAAATTGGATGGCGCGCAAGGTGCGCACCTCGGCGATGCGCCGCACCGCGCGGCTCCCCTGATCGGCGGAAAACTCCTGGTCGCGGAAGACGGTCAGCCCTTCCTTTAGCGAGAGTTGGAACCAGTCGCGGCAAGTCACCCGATTTCCGGTCCAGTTATGGAAGTATTCATGGGCGATCACCGCCTCGATGTTCTGGTAATCGGTGTCGGTCGCAGTGTCGGGCTTCGCCAGCACATATCGCGTATTGAAGATATTGAGGCCCTTGTTCTCCATCGCCCCCATGTTGAAGTCGTTGACCGCGACGATATTGAAGACGTCGAGGTCGTATTCGAGGCCAAAGACGTCCTCGTCCCAGCGCATCGCCTTTTTCAGCGAGGCCATCGCATGGCCGCATTTGTCCTCGTCGCCGCGGCGCACCCAGATGGCGAGCGCCACCTCTTTTCCGGAGCGGGTCGTAAAGTGGTCCGGCACAGCGACCAGATCGCCCGCGACGAGCGCGAACAGGTATGAGGGCTTGGGATGCGGATCGACCCATTTCGCCCAGTGGCGGCCGTCGCCCATTTCGCCATGCTCGACCGGGTTGCCGTTCGACAGCAGCACCGGGAAGCGCGCCTTTTCGGCGATCATTGTCGTCGTGTAGCAGGCCATCACATCCGGCCGGTCGACGAAATAGGTGATGAGGCGGAAGCCTTCGGGCTCGCACTGGGTGCAGAAATTGCCGCCCGACATATAGAGGCCGGAAAGCGCGGTGTTGCTCGCGGGCGAAATTCGGGTTTCTATGTCGAGGGAGAAGGCGTCCGGTAGGTCGGCCAAGATCAGGCCGCCGTCGGCCGGAAGCTCATAGCGATTGGGGCCGAGCGGCTCGCCATCGAGCGCCAGCGAGACGAGAGCGAGTTCCTCGCCGTCGAGCTGCAGTCCTGCGGAGCAGTCGGAGCTCTCCGGATTGCGCCGTATCCGCAGGCGCGATTTGACTCGCGCATCGCTGTCTCGCAGCTCAAAGACGAGATCGACGGTGTCGATCAGAAAGGCGGGCGGCCGGTACTCTGCAAGCCGCACCGCCGGAGGCGGGGCGCTATCTGCCGAGATGTCGAGCATCAGCGATCGCGCCCGAGCAGCGACGAGTCGTGCAACGTCGTGTCCTGGCCGCGCACCGGGTCGGCAATCGCATCCGCCAAGCTGCGGGCGCCCTTCCATTCGCTCGGCGGGCGGACATGGCCATCGCTGCCGATCTGGTCGATTCCCCAATAGATCTCGAGTCGGTGATTATCGGGATCGCGAAATTCGACGGCGATCTGACAACCGGCGCGGCGCCGGCCGGCAAAGTCGATCTCGACCCCGTGTCGGCGCAAATGCTCGTGCGCCCGCACGACCTCGTCGAGCGCCGCGACCTCGAAGGCGATATGGTTGAGGTCGACATTCGCCGCCGGCTCCTTCAGCGAACCGACCAGCGCGATCCCGTGATGGTCCGGGTTGCAGCGCAGAAATACCATGCCGCCCGGCACCATCTCCTCGGGATAGACGTCCGAGATCTCGAAACCGAGCAGCTCGGTGTAGAACCGGGCCGATCGCTCTACGTCGCGCACGTTCAGCACCACATGACCCAGCTTGCCGATGCGGAAAGGGTGGCCCTGCAGCCGCCGCAACTGCCTCACCCGGTTCGGATCGTACATTTCACCCTCCATTAGCGGCCGCTCGTAAACACTTTAGGCGAGATTACGTTTTCTTTATCACCACAAGGCCATACTTTCGTCGAATTTTTTTCATGCGGATCGGTTACACGGAAACTCTGCCGAAGGGTGAAGTGGCCGGGGGGCTTGTCTCATGCAGGATTGGATTTCCGACTGGAAACGATGGAGCCGGGCCGAGCGCTGTTTTGCGGTCGTGCTCGTCATTTTGTCCTTGGCGATCCCACTCGGGTTCCTGGTCGGCGGCCGAATGATCGGCACCTGACGCCAAGGGTCTTGTCGCCGCCGGGCGTTCCCAATAAAGGCTGACCTCCGACGATGATTCTGTGGAGGAGCTGCCGTGCCCAGCCTGCCAAACCCTGCCGATCTCGAAGCTCTGAGGGAATTCGACACGCCGACCATCTGCAATGCGCTCGAACTCGTTGCTCCGGCCCGCCGTGCCATCGGGTTCACCCGCAGGTCGCTGTTCGCCGCCTTTCCGGAGATGAAGCCGGTCGTCGCCTTTGCCCGCACCGCGATCATCCGCTCACGCGAACCGCATCCGCGCGGCCGCGAGGAGGCAAAGGAGGTGCGACTCGGCTATTACCAGCATATCGCCGACGAGCCTTTGCCGAGCATCGCGGTGATCCAGGACATCGACGCGCCCGACACCGGGTTCGGGGCGTTCTGGGGCGAGGTCCAGACCCATGTGCACAAGGGGCTCGGCTGCGCCGGCGTCATCACCGACGGCTCGGTCCGCGACCTCGACGCGATGGCGCCCGATTTCCTGGTGCTCGCCGGCTCGGTCATGCCGTCCCATGCTCATGTTCATCTGGTCGATTACGGCGGCACCGTCAGCGTCGCCGGAATGACCGTATCGACGAACGACGTCATTCACGCCGACCGCCACGGCGCCGTCGTGATCCCGCCCGAGGCGGTCAAAGAAATCCCCGCCGCCGTCGCGCTGATCGCGCGCCGCGAAAAGGTCATCATCGACGCCTCGAAAACTCCCGGCTTCTCGGTCGCCCGCCTGCGCCAAGCCTTCGACGAGCAAGAAGACATTCACTGACGGCGGTGGCTTGATCCTGGTCGCCGCCGAGCGCGCCCGCGACTTCCCGCAAAGCTTGCCCCTGGCGTGAACAGGGGCCGGTGTACCTGATCGGCACCGGCGAGTGTCGAGATGACAATGTCAGCCACAGCCGTCATTCCCGCGAAAGCGGAATCCAGTGCTGGAGGGCTCAAACCCTTGGCCTCGGACTCCCGCTTTGCAGGTGCGACGAAAAAAGCACCTCCTGGCGCGCCTTCCGCGTCGCCGGCCCGATGGCCTTTGCTGAGACCGGCATCACCCGCAAAAACTCAACCATCTGATGATCTAAGACGCCCCCTGTTCGGTGCCAGGGGCACGCTTTGCGCACCTGCCGATCTGCGGCCGAAGATCTCGGCTTCGTGCCGCGCGGCGAGGCCGGCGCCTTCATCGCCGAGCGCGACACCGCCCCCGGCGTCCCCGGGACGGCCCGCAGGGCGGCCGCCCGGGGATCCCGCTCAACACCAATGGCGGCGGCCCTTCGTACATGCATTCCAACAGGTACTGCACGTACGCCTTGCAGGAAAGCGTGCGCCAGATGTGCGCCACCGCCCCCGCCCAGATCCCCCGGCGCCGGGATCTCGGTCTGCCACGGCGGCGGCGGCAGGTTCGCCCCCTCCGGCACGATCATCATGTCGAACGAACGCCGTAAACCGGCTTTCGAGACTATCTAAGACCAAGTCGTTGGCGACTAACCGTCGGCTGATTATCTAGCAGCGTGATCGCTCATGTAAGGGTACCGCCTGGCCGAGGCCGCTTATGTTCGAAACCGCTCTTATCGAAAACATACTGAAGGCCAATTGTCTGTTGATGCCGGAATAGTCGCTGAAACACTGCTGTTCTACTATAACATTCATGTACTCGCTGATCGCGGCGTCTTCACTGATCTGATCCGGATAATCGGCCCAGACTGCTTGATAAATCTTCTGGATCTCAAGGCGCTCTCTCTGAGCTTCATGAGGGATGCGTTAGGAGTTTACAATAATACTCAGAACGATATTTCTGTTCACCGGTTCGTTTCTATTAAATTAGCCGCCCGCCCGAACAAAAAACGAGTCAGGGGTGCAGACGAAGTTGAACTGTTAGTAGAAACTGTGCTGGGTAAGAGTCGAGCATCCAAGAAAGTCACTAGAGCGCTGCTTGACCGAATTCGCTTTAAAAACCTGAACGAATGCGCAGGTTTACCAGAAGGCATTCCAGCTCATGCCCAGGAAGATATCTATAATCCGCGATTTCTGAAAGCGGCGATCGCGGCCATACTCAAATCCTGGTACCTGAAGTTACCCTTCCAACAGATTGGAAATTTGACATCGTTCCGGTGGGAGAAGAATTTTTAGTCGGCACAAATCTGAATTTCGAAGAGATAAATAAAAATTACCATAAGCGGGTACCACCGGAGCATAGCACTATAAATGCCGAGTTTTTTGTTAGGATTCTTCTTGCACGCGAAGGCAAACGCTTACTTCGCAGCTGATTACATGGCTGAAATCGTTAGTAGTCCAATATCATCAAGTATCATTAATATGAGCCTATCACAAATTCTTTTGAAAAGAGAAAACAATCTTGAAATGTTCCAAAAAATCCATCTAGATAATGCCCGCGCCGTGAGGGAAGCTATTAATTCGGGTGAACGATCCTTCGCTGATTTTCTGAAGCTCTTGCATCGCGCCGATCGGTTCAAGGCATGGCTGAGGAACGGCAACCCTGATGGACTCCTCCTGGAGGAATACTACAGAGCAGCAACATCGGAAAGTTGGATTGATAGGCTGCCCACAAAGTCGGTAAAATTCGTCTTCACTGCCCTCGGTGGCGCTGCCGCAGACCTCCTGCTGCCCACGGGTGGTCTTGGAACGGCGGTTGGTGCAGGTCTCGGTGCTATCAATTCACTATTATTGGATCGGCTCCTAAAGGGATGGAAACCCAATCAATTCGTGGAGGGGGAATTGCACGAGTTCATTTCCGGGAAATGACGTATAGCAGAACTGTGGGTTTTCAGTACCCGCTCGTATAAGTCTCGCGGATCGCCATGCGCCGGATGCCGCGGCGATCAGGCTCGAGGATTTGCTGAATTCGCGGATGATTGCCTACCCGTTCCGGCTATTTCGGTGCTGCTTGGTGACCGATTGCGGCGGCGCGTTGATCCTGATTTTCGGCCGAGCGCGCCCGCGACTTCCCGCAAAGCTTGCCCCTTGCAGCGAACAGGGGGCCGGTCCACCTGCTCGGCGCCGGCGAGAGTGTCGAGACGCCGATGGTCAGTCAGATGGAAGATTTCACCTCCTTGCGCGCGTTTCGCGTTGCCGGCACCAAGGCCTTCGCCGAGGCCGGCATGACCCACAACTATGTCGACCATCTAATGATTTACGACGCCCCCTGTTCGCTGCCAGGGGCAAGCTTTGCACATCTGCCGATCTACGGACTCGAAGATCTCGGCTTTGTGCCGCGCGACGAGCCGGAGCCTTCATTGCCGAGCGCAACACCGCCCCGGCAGCAGGCTGCCGCTCAACACCGATGGCGGCGGGCTTTCCTACATGGACTCCCGGCATGTACGGCATGTACGCACTTGCAGGAGAGCGTGCGCCAGATGCGCGGCATCGCCGCCGCCCAAATTCCCGATGCAAGATCTCGGTCTGCCAGGGTGTCGGCGGTAGGTTTGCCGCCTCCGGCACGATCATCACGTCGAACGAGGCGTAAGAGCTGGTCGGACCATTCCTCAGTCGCCGCTGCTCCGGGCAGACCGCGTTATCGAGAAGGCGTCGCTGGCTCGGAAGTCAAGGCCGGGGCAGCGCGGGGCGGTGGGGCATGCAATGACGCCGAATGTGGATCGTGCTGGGTGACGGAGAAGACCGCAACTGGCTCCGCGAAGCCTCGCAATGCTCGCGTCCCCATCGCGGCGAGCGGCACCGAGTGCCGTATCTCGGCGGCCGCGGCCGGATCGATCAGGATTTGGCCGTCTTCGGCCGAGGCGCAGAGTCGTGACGCCAAATTCACGACAGTGCCGATCGCCGTATAATCGAGGCGGCCCTCGTACCCGATCCGGCCTACCGTCGCCGTGCCCTTCGCGAGACCGACGCCAAAGCCGATTGCGTATCCGCGGGCCTGCCAGCGAACGATCAGCTCCTGCACTGCAGCCTGCATCTCCAGAACCATCCGCACGCCGAGCAGTGCCGGTTCGGGGCGAGGCATCGGCGCATTGAGCAGAAGCATCAAGCCATCGGCCATAAAACAAGTCAGCGTCGCCTCGTACTTCGTGATAATCGCCCCGAGCGCCTCGTAATACTCTTGCAGCAGACCCATGACTTCGTCCGGCTCGGCATTGCCGGCGAAGGCGGTGAAACCGCGCAGGTCGCAAAAAACCACTACGACCTTCGCGCGGTGGCTGTCGAGCAAGCCTTCTTCGCCGCTGCCTTCGACGAGTTCGGCGACTTGAGGCGCCAGAAAACGCTTCAGCCGAGAAATACGTTCGGATCGCTCTTGCGAGACGGCAAGCTCGTCGGCCATGTGGTTGAAGCGTGCCGCGAGCCCCTCGAGCTCGTCGCCCGTTGAAATGGCGATCTTGCGATCGAACTGACCCGCGCCGATGCGCTCGGCCCCTTGCTCCAGAAGGCGAATGGGTCCGGTCATCCGGCGGGCAAGTAGATAGGCGAGGAGGGCGGCAAAGGCGGCGCCGACGAGCAGCAGGGCGCCCGTCCGCCACAGCGCTGCCCGGATCGGGCCGAGCGCCTCGGAGGCCGGTTGCTCGACAAATGCCATCCAATCGGGGCCGGGGATCGGCGCCATCGCGGCGACGACAGAGCGGCCCTCGGCATCGACGGCATCGGCCGTCTCGCCGCCGGCACCGATTGTCGCCTTCTGCAACTCCTTGAGACGCGCCGCGGCTGGATCGTCGTCGCCGCGCAACACGAGGCTGATGTCGGGATGGGCGACGAGGCGGCCGGAGCGGTCGAGCACAAACGCGTCGCCCGATTGACCGACATGGATCGCCGAGATTACGTCCCAGATCAGCTTGAGGTTAATTTCCGCGACGGTGATGCCGTTGATCCCGCGTGCGCCGGCAACGGCAACCGTCATATGCGGCTCGGAGCCCTCGTGCAATGTCACCGGGCCGTACCAGATGTGATCGGAGCGGGCGCCGATCACGGCGAGATCACTCGCGCGATCAATGCCGCTATCGACAATATCGGGGTCGACCCGCGAGACGTGCAGCCGTTCGATGCCCTTGCCATCAACCAGCGTGATCTCGACGACGGCCGGCACCTGGCGCAACAGCCGCAATACATCGAACCGGTGCCGCTCGACGGCGTCTTCCCGCCACGGCAGCTGGACGGTCCATTGCAATTGGTCGGTGATGTCGTCGAGAAATCCCTGGATCTTGCCCGCGGCCGAACGCGCTTCGGCGTGGAGCCGCTGGCTCAGTACCAGGCTCTGGTCGCGATAGCCGAACCACGCCTCGCTCGCCCCATTGACGAGCAAGGGCACGACGACAGCAACGAACAACGCGATAAAATATTTTTGGAACAGGGGGCGCCGCGGGCGAGCGGTTGCCCTCGTGTCGGGACTGCTCATTCGATCACATCGTCGGCGCGCAGCAAGATCAATTCCGGGAACGTCAAGCCGATCGCCTTTGCGGTCTTCAGATTGACGGCGAATTGGAAGCGTGTCGGCAATTCGAGCGGCAGATCGGCCGGTTTGGCGCCCTTCAGGATCCGGTCGGCGAGCCCGGCGGCACGATCGAACACCGCATCCATATCCGGGCCATAGGCCATCAAGCCGCCGTCGTGGGCAAGAAAAGCAAATTCGTAGATCGCGGGAAGCCGGTGTTTCTCGGCATAATCGATGACACGCTTGCGGTTGAGCACGGTCAAGATGTCAGTAACCATCAGGATCCCGTCGGGCGGGGTCTTCGTCATCTCGGAAAACGCGGCATCGAAATCGTCGGGCGCGTGCACTCCCAAAGGCACGATCGCCATGCCCAAGCGCTTTGCTTCCACGTCTGCCGCGCGATAGCGCAAGGTCATCCCGAGATCGTCGGCGTTCCACAGCACCGCCACAGTGTGCAGGCTCGGCACGGCCTCCTTGAGGAGCGTCAAGCGCTTGGCCGAAAGCTCGCTGGCGATGTCCGAGACCCCGGTGACATTGCCGCCCGGATGAGCGAGGCTCGCGGCCAGACCGGTATCGACCGGATCGCCCGAATTGGTCACGACGATCGGGGTATTGCCCGCCCGCTCTTTGGCGGCCAAGGCCGCGGGATAGCCTTGTGTGATGATGACATCGACGTGCTTGGCGACGAGATCGTCGATGAACCCGGGGAGGCGGTCGAGTTTGCCCTGTGCGGCGCGACGCTCGAAGACGACGTCACGGTCGACAATATAACCGCGGCGGATAAAGTTTTGCGCCATCTTGGGACCCAGAATCCCGGTATCGGGCGCACCTACCGCGACCAGCCCCACGCGGTAGACTTTGCTCGACTGAGCGAGGGCGCCAGTTTGCAGCAGCACCATGGCGGCGGTGACGACAATCCATCGAAATAGAGCCAAAAGGATCCCCTCGATATTGATGGCGGTGGGATGTCTAACCCCGATCCTCCGGTCTGTGAATTGACATTTCCGCGATAATGGGCCGGTGGGCAGGATCGTTGGGTTTTTGGCTTCGGTATTGCTACGCCTTCGAGCGCGAGCGATACCATGGGCAGACGCTTCGGTCGGTGGCCCACCCTTCCGGCATCGCAAGACGCTGATCTGCTCGATGAGTTCTGCCTCGAGACCGACGGCGGCGGCGCGTTAATCCCCGCCGACTTTGTTCACGATCCCGGTGCTGCGCCACATGAAGACCTATGGCCTGGCCCCCGAGCAACTGGCGATGGTCTCGGGCGTGCAGTGCGAATGGGCGAAGAACCCGCGCGCCATCCTCAATCGCGAGCGCCTCCTGGGCCTCGCGCGGACATTTGGCGATGACCTGTAGATAGGCAGCCGCGGATGCGTCCGGTGCCGGCGGCCCTGTTCCCAATTCTTCAGTGTCGCCCGCGGGATGCGATAGACGCGGGCGAATTCCTGTTGGGACATCCGCAATTGTCTCCGGATGGCTCGCACATCGGGCACTTCGACGACATGAACCCGGACCCCGCTGGGCTCACCGTCGCATGTTCGCAGGCCTCGGTCAGGCTTTCGATTAGTTCCTTGCTGAATTTGTTCATGCTGTCCTCGTCAACGCCGGTAAGCCCATACAGATACGGCGAGTTGGCCTGCAGTCGATCGATCTTCGCATGATAGGCGTAGACAACCTTGCCGGATTTTGCATCGGTGTAACTGGTCTCTTTGGCCTCAACCAGCCGCTCGAGCGCACCGTCGAAACGCCCGAGCATGACACGCGGACTGCGAACGGATTGCAGCGTGTGCCACGACATCACCATCTCCGACGATGCATCAGAGCCGGACTACGGATGTAGTCCTGCGACCGGAGGTCTCACCACCATATCTGGCGTGCTGTAGGTGCGGTCTGCGCGCCTCCGGTTCCGATGAGCGACGCCGCCCGCACGGCCCCTCCTCCGATGCCGGCGGCTACGAGCAGCTTGCGACGACTGAGTTCGAGGTTGAAGCCGGTATCCTGTGCAGTCATGGAGGGCCCCCTTCGCTCAATCGAGGAGCTCGAAATGCGCCTCGGTGGGCCGCATCGCGAGGCCGTTGACCGGCACCATATCTTGCGGGCACGCCGAGAATGCGACGATGCAGTCCATTTCGGCGCGCAATGTGACATAACTGCCGGGCGTGCTGACCGGCGGTCGGATTTCGACGCGATTGCCGTCGGTCACCGGAATGTTCATGAACAAATTGAGCGGCGCCGGGGTTTCGGGCGGCACCAGTCCAAGTGCGGCGAATGCGGCCGCGAGGTTGTCAGTGCAATTATCGTGATACTCCACGCACCCGAGCATTGCGTAGCGCCAGCGGTCGCAGGCCGCGAAGAGGGTGTCGTGAATCCCGCCCGAGGTGTCCTCGACGAGAGTGAGGATCGGCCGCCGCCGATTGGTGACAAGTGCGTCGCCGATCGCCGGGATGATATGCCCGATCGCGACGCGGCCGTGCTCCATCGACATGAACTCGCGCAGTTCCTCGGCATTGAAGGCCCAGGTGTCGATCACCTGCTGGCCCTTGGTGTTGATGACTTTGACCCGCTGGCCTTTGCTGAGCCTTACGGCTCGACCCTTCCGCGTCGGGATCTCGATCATGGCCCTCTCCGCTCGGCTTGACGATCGACGAGTTTAGCGGCGCTTGCTAGGCTCCGACACTGTCTGAACGAGGCGATGGAGATTGCGGTGACCGAGCTTCGCTCCCTTTCGGCCCGCGAGGCCGCCCAGCAGATTGCCGAGCGCCGGATCACCGCCGAGGATCTGACGGCGGCCTATGTCGAGCGCATCGAGGCGCGCGAGCCGGTGGTCGGGGCATGGCAATATTTCGACCGCGAGCAGGCGCTGGCCGCCGCGCGCCGGCGCGACGCCGAGCCGCCGCGCGGCCCGCTGCACGGGATCCCGATCGCGGTCAAGGATTTGATCGACACCGTCGACATGCCGACCGCCTATGGATCACCGATCTATCGCGGGCACCGGCCCAATGCGGATGCCTCCTGTGTGGCGCTCGCCCGCGCGGCCGGCGCGGTCGTGCTCGGCAAGACGGTCACCACCGAGTTCGCCACCTTCACCCCAGGCAAGACGGCCAACCCGCGCAACCTCGCGCATACCCCGGGCGGCTCGTCGAGCGGCTCCGCCGCGGCGGTGGCGGATGGCATGGCGCCGCTCGCCTTTGGCACGCAAACCGCCGGATCGGTGATCCGCCCGGGAGCCTATTGCGGCTGCGTCGCCTATAAGCCGAGCTTTGGCCTGATAAACCGCGCCGGGGCCAAGCCGCTCGCCGACAGCCTCGACACGGTCGGCGTCTTCGCCCGTTCGGTCGACGACGCGGCATTCTTCGCCGGCGTGTTGGGCGAGCGGCCGGCGCTGCGCCACCTCGCGCTGCCGCAGCAACCACCGCGCTACGGCCTCTATCGCACGCCGGTGTGGGACCAGGCCGAGCCGGCGACGGCGGCCGCCCTCGATATTGCGCGGGCGGCCCTCGAACGCGCCGGCGCCCTGGTCAGCGAGTTGCCGATCGCGCCCGAGCATCAAGGGCTCACCGAGGCGCAGGACACGATCATGTGGTTCGAAATAGTCCGCGCGTTGGCCTATGAGCGGATCGAGCACAGCGCCGAGCTCTCGCCGCGTCTGGCGCAGCTGATCGACGCCGGCATGGCGATCGGGGCGGACGTGTGCGATCGGGCGCTCGCCCGCGCCGCGGTGGCACGCACCGCGCTGGCAGCGTTCTTCGGCGAATGTGACGCGATCCTGGCCCCGGCCGCGCCAGATGAAGCGCCGGCCGGGCTCGGCAACACCGGCGACCCGATCTTCAACCGGATGTGGACCCTGCTCGGCGCGCCCTGTGCGGCCTTGCCGGCACGGTGGGCCGCCAATGGTCTGCCGACTGCGGTTCAGTTGGTCGGGCGCCGGCGCGATGATGCTCGGCTGCTGGGCTGCGCGGCGTTTCTCGAAACCGCTCTCGCCGCAGCGGGATGAGACGCCTCCACGCGCTTGCCGTTCCCGTCCTCGCAGTGATGGCGCTGATCGGCTGCTCGGCGCTCGCTCCCTATCCGACTTACCCTCGCATGGCGGGCCCGGGCGAGGAGGCTACCGCCTTACGTGTGGCGATCTGCTATGACACGCTCGTCAGCACCCTCGACCAGGTGCAAGCCGCAGCGCAGCAGGAATGCCCATCGAATACGACGGCGACGCCTTTCGACACTGACTGGCATCTGCAATTTTGCCCGCTGCTGCTGCCGGCACGGGCGACATTCTTCTGCGCACCGATGAAATAAGCCGGCTCCGCGCCGATGGACTGCGGCGTCGCGCCCTCTGGTCGGCGGCTTGACGCTGCAAGTATATGCTGTATTGAACAGGGGGCTGGTGCGGCGACGATGGATTACGAAGGTTTCTTCAAACAGCGGCTCGATGCGCTGCGTGCCGAGGGGCGCTATCGCGTGTTTGCCGATCTCGAGCGGCGTTGCGGCCGGTTTCCGCGCGCCTTCGACCACCGCATCGGCGCCGAGGTGACCGTCTGGTGCTCTAACGACTATCTCGGCATGGGGCAGCACCCGGCAGTCCTCGAAGCAATGGAAGAGACGTTGCGGGCGGTGGGCGCCGGCGCGGGCGGTACCCGCAACATTTCGGGCAACAGCCACCTCCATTTGCGGCTCGAGCGCGAGCTGGCCGATCTGCACGGCCGCGAGGCGGCGCTCGTCTTCACTTCGGGCTACGTCGCCAATGATGCGGCATTGTCGACCCTGGCGCGCGAATTGCCGGGCATGGCGGTGTTGTCCGACTCTTCCAACCATGCCTCGATGATCGCCGGCATCCGCAACAGCCGCGCCGAGAAACACATCTTTCGGCACAACGACCCGGCCGATCTGGCGCGCCTGCTCGACCGCGTGGCCCCCGACAGGCCAAAGCTGGTGTGCTTCGAGTTGGTCTATTCGATGGACGGCGATATCGCTCCGATCGGCGAGTTGTGCGATGTCGCCGACCATTTCGGGGCAATGACCTATCTCGACGAAGTGCACGCCGTCGGCCTCTATGGGCCGCGCGGCGGCGGCATTGCCGAGCGTGACGGGGTCATGCACCGCCCGACGGTGATCCAGGGAACCCTCGGCAAGGCCTTTGGCACGATCGGGGGCTATGTCGCCGGTTCGGCGGCGCTCGTCGATTTCCTGCGCAGCCACGCGCCGGGTTTCATCTTCACGACTTCGTTGCCACCGGCGCTCGCCGCCGGCGCCCTCGCCGCAATCCGCCATCTCAAAGGCAGCCAGACCGAGCGCGATCGCCACCAGGAACGCGCGGCCACCTTGAAACGCCGCCTCGCCGAAGCCGGCCTGCCGGTTATGCCGTCGGCGAGCCACATCGTGCCGGTGATCATTGGCGAGCCCGCACTGTGCAAAGCCGCGTGCGACGAGCTATTGCACCGCCACCGGATCTACGTGCAGCCGATCAATTACCCGACTGTGCCGCGCGGCACCGAGCGCCTGCGCCTGACGCCGACTCCGCTGCACGGCGACGCCGACATTGAGGCGCTCGTGGCCGCCCTCGGCGACGTCTGGGCCCGCCTCACTTTGCGCTACGCCGCGTGATGGCAAGTCAAGTGCCGATGGCAAGCGGGCTCACCAACTTCTTCAAAGCGGCAATGACGGATAGCGCCGTCAGACGGCCAGTCCGCGGGTTATCGTCCGACGGCACGTTCTCGATCTGCATCGACAGACGCGCGGCTGCGGCATCGACCTCGATGCGGTGAATATTGCGAGTTACGCCGGGGTCGGCCCAGATTTCGACCATCGTGCGCTCGGGCCCGATGCCGGCCAGCGCCAAGGCTGCCGCGACATTGACGTTTGCGGGAAAGCCGCGGGCGGCTTCGCGGGCAGTGCCGGCAAAGACGCGTTTGGGCCGGATCAAGCCGGTAATGTCGATGCCGTTCCCTTCGAGGTAGGGCGCGCCCAGCAACCCGCGCGGCGGTTTTCGCGTGATCAGAGTGACGCTTTGAATGCCGCCCTCGGCCGCGGCGACGACGGCATCGAGCCCGAGCAACGCTCCAGTCGGCACCAGAATGCGGCCACCCGCGCGGCGCGCCAGGTCGACGAGATCGAAATTGTCGAGGAGGGCACCGCAGCTCAACACCATCACGATACGCCCCCGCCCGAGCGCCGGCTCGGTGAGATCGCGTAGGACCGCCGCCGGCGCGCATTCGACGACGACATCGGCGTGCTCGCCTAGCTTGGCCAACGGCATCACCGGCACCTTCCGGACAAAGTCTGCCATGGCCGCCTCTGCGCGCATTCTGTCCCGCGCGGACACCGCCGTGAGCTCCAGCTCCTCTATTCCGAGATCGAGGCGTTCCGCGACGGACTTGCCGATCGCCCCGAACCCGCCGATCGCCACCGTGAGTGTCATGTCCGTTTCTCCCGCAAATCTACCTCAACTCAGTAGGACTGCCCAACACGCGCTCGGCGATGTAGCTTGAGGATCAGCTGCGGGCTGACTGGGGCGATCCGCGCGACATGGTATTCGCGCGCCAGCCCATGCCGCCGTGCGTCATGATCGCGGTCTCGCAGGCGCGGAAGCCGGCCTCGGCCGCGCCGTATTCGGCGGCGTTGGCACAAGCGCCGGCCTCTTCGCCGCCGTCGTAGGCGGCGGCCGCACACAACACCATCAGCTCGGCCGTTTCGATGATTGCGAGCCCACTGTCACCGTGGAGTAACGCCTTGTTCGCACGAGCTTGAACGCCTTGTTCGCATACGAGCTTGATAGCATCATCGAAGCAACAAGAGCCACACCTGAGGATTAGAGAACAGTCCGAGGCTTGGCGGCAGGTTCTCTATAAGCTACCATGAGCTGGAAGGCCGACAGCAAAGTCCGGTTGGAATTCATCGATCCGGGTGGATAGGGATCGCACCCTACCCCACCTGCTCGTGTTGTCATCCTGCCGAACGGCGCGCTGGTCATCGGGGATGACGGGTGTCGGTTTTTGGATCCGCGATCACGAGTTTGGCCGGCACCATTTCGTCAACAGTAAAAATTCTACATTTTCGCGATAGACCGCCTCTCCGAGGGACAGGCTCACCGCGATAAGTGGTGTCGGTGGGTCTTACAGATCCCCGCCGGGTCTTCGCGCTGAATATCGCTAAGCTATACAATTCCACTAGTATTATGGTTAATTGACAGCTCTTTGTCGTCGCGGATGCCGGCGTTCTTTACAGTTTGGGCTTGCTTTGCACCAACTTTGGAAATAAGGTTAAAGATCTGTACTCAAGCGTCTATACTTCCGGAGGAGGAAGAAATGGTTAACCATATCTTGCTCGATCGGGTGTTCGTGCTGGGGCTGGTCGCCGGAGCAAGCCTACTTGGTCAACCCGCCGCGGCGCTGACCATCACGTTTGACGACCTCACCGATACCAGTAACGGCTTTGGTGGAACCCCCATCGCCAACGGCTATCAAGGGCTGAATTGGGTCAACTGGAATGTGCTCAACACGGCGGATGACGCCACCATTTTCGGTCCGAACGGCGCCATGGCCGGGACCGTGAGCCAACCCAACGTTGCTTACAACTCCGATGGTGCCGAGGCGATTTTCAGCAGCACGGCGCCTTTCGAATTCGACAGCGCTTATCTTACAGCAGTCTGGAACTTTGGTATGGCGGTGACGGTCACCGGCTTGCTGAACGGCGCCCAGGAAGATCGGGTTGTGCTGAGCCCCTCTCCCTCGCCGACAGCCGCGACGCTTTATAGCTTCAATTGGGCCGGGATTAACGAGGTTGATATTCTTCCTGCTGGTGGCGCGCCTTGCGGAAGCATTTGCGGATACAGCGGTGCCGGAACTCAGCTGGCAGTGGATAATCTAACCATTACTCCAGGCACAATTGTCACCTTCGAGCCCTCGACCCTCGCCATCATGGCTGCAGCTCTCGCCGGGCTCGGTTTTGTGCGTCGACCCCGCAGGCCCGCTTAAATCTTTGTAAGCGATGAGTTGCCCGCCCGGCGACCGCCGACCGTCCCACGCGGTTACCGAAACCAAATCCATCTGGGAAGGACGACAACCGATGATGAGAGTCCAGTGGACATTCCTGGCACTCAGCGCGCTTTCTTCTGTCTTAACGTTGGGGGGTGCTGGCGCCTTCGCGCAGGCGCCGGCATTGCCACCGCCGGTGTCCTACCGGGTTTGGCAACAATTGGGCGGCAACGCACAGGCATTGCCACAATTCCAGGTACCATCGGTCGTACCGCAGCAAACCGCGCCCCCCGTGGGCGCTCCGGGGTCGTGGGAATCGGTGACCACCAGCGGGCTGCCCACGGCCTTGTTGCTAAGCAATCCGCTGCTGATGACCGACGGGACCGTCATTGCGCATAACGGGAATGCGGGCGATTGGTGGCAACTCACTCCCGATATCAACGGCAATTACGCCACAGGCTCTTGGTCGAAATTCGCGACGCTGCCGGCGGGCTACACTCCGCTCTATTTCGCCTCTGAGGTCCTGCCCGACGGCCGGGTTGTCATCAACGGCGGCGAATACAATGGGACCAATACGGCAGTATTTACGACCAAAGGCGCGATCTACTACCCAAGCTTAGGCGCGTGGACAAACGTGGAACCACTGGCCATATGGACGACGATCGGCGACTCGCAAAGTGTCGTGCTGGACAACGGCACGTACATGCTGGCCGGTTGCTGCAATCTTCCGGGGCAGGCGGCGCTGTTCAACGCCGCACCGCCTTTCACCTCAGCGAACTGGACCCCGACTGGAAGCGGGCACGATCCCACCGAGAGTTCTTACTATGACGAGGAAGGCTGGATCGTGCTGCCGAACGGGAACGTCCTGACCATCGACATCTGGTCCTGCAACGGGGCTTACGAAGTATACTCGGCTACAACCGGAACCTGGTCGAGCCCCGGCACGACGCCCGCACTGATGAGCACGTGCAGCGGTTTCCTTGCAACCTATGAAATGGGGCCGATGGTGTTGCGGCCCGACAGCACAACTCTCGCCTTTGGCGGTGTGACTGACGGGAGCGATCCTACCGCAATCTTCAGCTCGGATGCTAGCACCGTCACGCCGGGTACCGCCGTCCCCTCGGTCGCAAGTGTCCCCTACACTCTCGCCGACGCTCCCGCTGCCACGCTTCCGAGCGGCAACATACTGCTCGCCGCCGCCCCCAGCGACTGGACAGCGACCATGGGCCCCGGTTCATATCCGACGCCGACTCATTTCTTCCAGTACAGCCTTACGAATACCATCACCCAGACGGCCGATACGCCGCTTGCCCCCTTTGAGCCCTCCTATTTCGTGAACTTTCTGGTGCTGCCGACGGGGCAAGTTCTCGCGACGGAGTTCGAAGCGACAGCCCAGATCTATGAGCTGGACCCCGAAAATGAGACAGGTAGCTAAGGTGGAGCCCTGCCCCTAGAAAGCGCGGATAGCGCGGGAGCAGGACATGAAGCGGACACGGCAGAAGCACAGTGCGGGCTTCAAGGCTAAGGTAGCGCTGGCGGCGATCAAGGGCGACCGGACCATCGCCGAGCTGGCGGTGCATTTCGGGGTCCACCCGAACCAGATCCACAACTGGAAGAAGCAACTGTTGGATGGTGCGGTGAGCGTCTGCGAGAGCGGCGCGTCGGCGGAGGGAGCCAGCAATGAGGCCCAGGTCGATCTTCTGTACCGGCAGATCGGCCAGTTGAAGGTCGAAAATGATTTTTTGGCACGAAAGCTCGGCAACTGAGCCGGGCGGAACGGCGCGCGATGGTCGAGCGCATCAACCCCGCGCTGCCAATATCCCAGCAATGCCGGTTGCTGGTGCTGCCCCGCTCGTCAGTGTACCGCAAGCCCGCCGAGGTCAGCGCGGAAGATCTTGCGATTATGGCGCTGATCGATCGGCACTATCTGGCCCGGCCCTATTACGGCTCGCGCCGGATGGCGGCGTGGCTGGCAAGCCAAGGCCGTCACGTCAACCGCAAGCGGGTGCAGCGCCTGATGCGGCTGCTGGGACTGGCAGCGATCTACCAGCGCCCGAATACCAGCAAGCCGGCAACGGCGCACAAGATCTATCCGTACCTGCTGCGCGGGCTGGCGATCGACCGGGTCAATCAGGTCTGGTGCTCCGACATTACCTACATCCCGATGGCCAAGGGCTTTCTCTACCTGGTGGTGATCATGGACTGGGTGAGCCGCGCGGTGCTGGCCTGGCGCCTCTCCAACGCGCTCGACGCCGATTTTTGTGTCGAGGCGCTCGAGGAAGCGCTCTCGCGCTATGGCCGACCGGAAATCTTCAATACCGACCAAGGCAGCCAGTTCACCAGTGACGATTTTACCGGCACCCTGAAGCAGCATGGCGTCACAATCAGCATGGACGGCAAGGGCCGGTGCATGGACAATATCTTCGTCGAGCGGCTGTGGCGCAGTCTCAAATATGAGGAGGTCTGTCTCCATGCTTATGCGACAGTCGCCGAAGCCAAGGCCGGCATTGGCACCTGGCTGGATTTTTACAACACCGAGCGCCAACACCAGAGCCTCGGCTATTGCACGCCGCGGCAAATTTACCAGGAAGGCCTGTGGATATGTGGACGATCGGCGTTGCCGACCGGCTGCGCTTCCCCCGCTTCCCGAGCGAGCTCGGAAGGCGGGGAAATGCTCACCTTCGCCCACATACCCACAGGCACCACCGTCAACACAACGATTGATGTTGATCATGCAAAAAGCAGAGGCGTTGCACCAGCCACTGCACCGACAATGATCGGAGCCGACATCGAAACCGGCGGGGCTACACCTTAAGAAGCGGCTCTGGCTGTCTCACAAACGGGGTCCACCTCACTATACCGAAACTGGCACGAGTCCCGATCCCGCTTGGGCCCCGGTTATCAACACCTCGCCAACCGACGTGACGCGCGCCTACACCTATACGCTGACCGGCACGCAGTTCAACGGACTGTCGCACGGCGCAGCCTACGGGGACGATGTCCAGGCCAATACCAACTATCCGATCGTGAAAATCGTCAGCTTGGCAACCAGTCATGTCTTTTACGCGCGAACCTTAGGTTTCAACACGATGTCGGTCGCGCTGAATACGCCCTCGTCGACGAACTTCACGGTCTCGGGCGTGACAGAAACGGGCCCGAGCATCCTTTACGTCATCGCCAACGGCATCTCTTCGGCAGGCGTGCTCGTCACCGTTCATTAACGTTACGATCTGATCCCGCCGCGGGCCGCCGGCGAAAGCGGTCCGCTTTGCAAACCGGGCAGTGAGAGCGGCGCTCCGCTTCGGTGATCAATAAGATTTGGGCAACCCCAGCACCCGCTCAGCGATGTGGCTCAAAATCAGCTGCGGGCTGATGGGGGCGATGCGGGCGATCTGGATCTCGCGGAAATAGCGCTCGACGTGGTACTCGCGGGCGTAGCCCATGCCGCCATGCGTCATGATCGCGGTCTCGCAGGCGCAGAAACCGGCCTCGGCGGCGCAGTATTTGGCGGCGTTCGCATAGGCGCCGCCCTCCTCGCCGCGGTCATAGGCGGCAGCCGCGCGCAACACCATCAGCTCGGCTGCTTCCAGCTCGATCCACCGCTCGGCGAGCGGATGCTGGATCGCCTGATTCTGGCCGATCGGCCGGCCGAACACGACGCGCTCCTTCGCGTAGCGGGCGGCGCGGCCGAGCGCGGCGCGGCCGAGACCGACCGCCTCCGCGGCGATCAGGATGCGCTCCGGGTTCATGCCGTGCAGAATGTAATGAAAGCCCTTGCCCTCCTCGCCGACGCGGTCCGCCACCGGCACCTTCAGCCCGTCAATAAACAAGAGGTTAGAGTCCACCGCCTTGCGCCCCATCTTCGGGATCTCGCGCACCTCGACGGCGTTGCGGTCGAGATCGGTATAGAACAGGGTCATCCCCAGCGAAGGCCGCGCGGCCTCCTCGATCGGCGTAGTGCGCGCGAGGATCAGCATCTTCTCGGCCACCTGGGCGGTCGAGATCCAGATCTTGCGGCCCGACAGCACGTAATGATCGCCCTCCCGCACCGCCCGCGTATTGAGGCGCGTCGTGTCAAGCCCGGCATCGGGCTCGGTCACCGCAAAGCAGGTCTTCTCTTTCCCGGCGATCAATGGCGGCAGAAAGCGCTGCTTCTGCTCCTCGGTGCCGAACACGACGACCGGGTGAAGCCCGAAAATGTTCATGTGGATAGCCGAGGCGCCGCTGAAGCCCGCGCCCGACTCAGCGACCGCCTGCATCAGGATCGCGGCTTCGGTGATGCCGAGCCCGCTGCCGCCATAAGCCTCCGGCATCGCAATGCCGAGCCAGCCGGCCTCGGCCATCGCCTGATGGAACTCGTGCGGGAAACCGCCCTCATCGTCCTTCTTCAGCCAGTACTCGTCGCCAAAGCGCGCGCACAACCGCGTCACGGCGTCCCGCAATTCCCGTTGCTCGGCAGTCAGCCCAAAAGCCATCGCATTCTCCTGCGGCGCTTGTCGCGATCACTGACCAAAGCGCTCGGCAGGGTCAAGGCCGGTCTTGACAAATTATAACCCCAAGAACAAAGGTAGAACATGATTGAGGCAAGGACCCTTCTTCCCAACCTTCGTGAACGCGTCCGTCGGATCGAGCGGCCGGCGGCGACGGCGCATGGGGTGTTGCCCTTCGGCATCGCCGCGATCGACCGGGCGTTGCCGGGCGGCGGGCTCGCGCGCGGCGCTCTTACACGAGATCCTGGGAGCGGGCGGCGACGAGGAGGATGGCGCGCTCGCCGCCGCTTTTGTCGCCGGCATCCTCGGCCGGCTCACGAGGCCGCCCACCTCCCCCTCCCAGTCGCTCACGCGACCGGGCCCCTGCCTCTCCCCCTAAAGGGCGGAGAGGGTCGGGGTGAGGTGGGGATGGTGCTGTGGTGCCTGCCGCGCCCGGACCTTTACGGGCCCGGCCTCGCCGCCCACGGGCTCGATCCCGGCCGGCTCGTGCTGGTCCGGGCATCGCGCGACGCCGAGATCCTGTGGGCGATGGAGGAGGGGCTGCGCGCTCCAGGCATCGTCGCGGTTGTCGGCGAAATCGGGTCGCTCCCCATGGTGGCGAGCCGCCGGTTGCAGCTCGCCGCGGAGCGCTCTGGCGTCACCGCCTTTGTGCTGCGGCGCTGGCGCGAAGGAGGGCAGGCGGCGCGCGAACGCGATCTGCCGAATGCGGCGATGACCCGGTGGCGCGTCGCCGCGTTGCCGTCACGTCCCATGCGGGACGAGCCGGGAGTAGGCCGGCCGCGGTGGCGCGTCGAGTTGCTGCGCTGCCGCCGCGGCGAGCCGGCGTGCTGGGAAATGCCGGCCTGGGAAATGGAGGTGCCGGATGCGACGGATCATGTATCTCTGGCTGCCACACTGGCCGATCGACCGGCTGCGCCTGTCTCATCGGAAAAATATCGGCGCGCCGGCTGAGGAGACTCCATTCGCCACGGTTGATCGATGCTGCCGGACGGCGGCTTCTCGCCGCGGTCAACCCGGCTGCGACCGCCGCCGGCTTGGCTCCGGGGATGCCGCTGGCGGATGCGCTTCTCCTTTCTGCCCCGTCTTGTCACTGCCGTGGCGAAGCCCGTCGAGGATGCCGCTGCGCTGCGGCGGCTGGCGGAATGGTGCGGCCGTTACAGCCCGTGGACCGCACCCGACGGGACGGATGGGGTGCGGGTCGAGATCACCGGCTCGGCTCATCTCTGGGGTGGGGAAAAGGCACTCGCCGCCGATCTGACGGCCCGCCTCCGAACGCCAGCGCGTCACCGGCCGTATCGCCATCGCCGATACGCTCGGCGCCGCCTGGGCGATTGGCCCGCTTTGCGAGGGGGTGGAAGCGTCATCATTCTGCCGCCGGGAGAGCGCTCGCGCCGGCCTCGCTTCCGTTGCCGATCGAAGGCACTGCGCCTCGACCCGACCACCGCCCAAGGGTTGCGGCGGGTCGGACTGAAGCGGGTCGGCGATCTCTATCGCGATGCCGCGCGCTGCACTTGCCCGCCGATTTGGCGAAACCGTGGCGCGGCGCCTCGATCAGGCGCTCGACAACCTGCCCGAGCCGTTGTCGCCGCTCGGCGAAGTGCCGAGCCGCCGGGTGCGGTTGAGCTTCGCCGAGCCGATTGCCGATCCCGCCGATCTGGTGCTGCGCGGCCGAGCGGCTCACCGAGGATCTCGTCCTTCGCCTGGCGCGGGAAGGGATGGGGGCGCGGCGACTCGATCTCGGCTTTCACCGCGTCGACGGCCGGGTCGAGCGGATCGTGCTCGGCACCGCCCGCCCGAGCCGCGAGCCGCACCATCTTGCCGCGCTCTTCAGGGAGCGGCTCGACACAGTCGATCCCGGCCTCGGCATCGAAGACATGATCCTCGCCGCCTTCGCGGTCGAGCCGTTGCCGGCCCGAGCAGATCGGTTTTGCCGGCTCTCCGACAGCGGGGACAAGCGGGCGCGGCGCCGCTCCTCGACCGGCTCGGCAACCGGCTCGGGCTCGCCGCGTTGTCGCGGCTCGAAGCCCGCGAAAGCCACATCCCGGAGCGCGCCTCGACTAGGGTGCCGGCCGGCGCACCTCACCCTCCGACTCCCCCTCCGCCCGCCGGGGGCGGACGAGGGCTGGGTGTGAGGTGGAGGATCGAAACCGCCGCGGCCGATCCGGCTGTTCGAGCCGCCCGGAGCCGGTCGAGGCGTTTTGGCTGTTGCCCGACGACCCGCCGTTTCGCTTCACGTGGCGGCGCCGCCCGCACCGGGTGACGCGCGCCGACGGGCCGGAGCGGATCGCCGACGAATGGTGGCGGCCGGGAGGCTCCGGCGTGGCCCGTCGATGCGATCCGCGATTATTACCGGGTCGAGGACGAGGAGGGGCGGCGCTTCTGGCTGTTCCGGGCCGGCCTCTCCGGCGGCGACCGCCCGCCGCGCTGGTTTATCCATGGCATCTTCGCTGAGGCCCCAGTGCCATTGCGAGCCCGGCGAAGCATCTCGTGCCAGGTGCATCCATCGAGATTGCCGCGCGCTCGGCACCTCGCAATGACGTACGCCGAGCTGCAGGTCACCAGCAATTTCTCGTTTCTGCGCGGTGCGTCGCATCCGGACGAGCTGGTGATGACCGCCGCGGCGCTCGGCCATCGGGCGATCGCGATCACCGACCGCAACAGCCTTGCCGGCATCGTGCGCGCGCATCACGCGGCGAAAGAGGTCGGCATGCGGCTCGTCGTCGGCTGCCGGCTCGATCTCTGCGCGACGGCACGAGCCTGCTCGCCTTCCCCACGGACCGCGCCGCCTATGGCCGGCTGACGCGGCTGCTGACCCTCGGCAAGCGCCGCGCGCCCAAGGGCGAATGCCGTCTCGACTATGCCGATGTGGTGGCGCATGGCGAAGGCCAGATCGTGGTTGTGCTGCCACCCGTGCCCTCCATCTCGGACGAGGATTCGCGGCTTTGCGCGCTGCGTCGCGGCGGATTTCGCGGGCCGCGCCTATCTCGCCGCCCACCATCTCTATCGCGGCGACGATGCGCGGCGCCTCGCCCGCCTCGCTGCGCTCGGCCGAAGCGGCGGAGCTGCCGCTGGTCGCGACCAACGACGTGCTCTACCACCTGCCCGAGCGGCGGCCGCTGCAGGATGTGCTGACCTGCATCCGCGAGGGCTGCACGATCGCCGAGGCCGGCTTTCGCCTCGCCGCCAATGCCGAGCGCCATCTGAAACCGCCGCACGAGATGGCGCGGCTGTTTCGCGGCCACGCGGATGCCGTCGCGCGCAGCCTCGAAATCGCCGAGCGCTGCCGCTTCAGCCTCGACGAGCTGCGCTACGAATATCCCGGACGAGACGGCCGCGGACGGGCAGACGCCGCAGCAGGCACGGCTCGTCGAGGGCCATTGACCTGGGAGGGCGCTGGCCAGAACGCGTTTCCCCAAGATGGCGTCGCCCGACTGAGGTCCGGCACGGATCAGATCGAGCATGAGCTCGCAGACTTGATCGAGCGGCTCGACTACGCGCCGCTATTTCCTGACCGTCCACGACATCGTGCGGTTCGCGCGGCAGCGCGGCATCCTGTGCCAGGGGCGCGGCTCGGCCGCCAATTCGGCGGTGTGCTATTGCCTCGGCATCACCGCGGTCGATCCGGCGCGCATCGACGTGCTGTTCGAGCGCTTCATCAGCGCCGCGCGCAACGAGCCGCCCGACATCGACGTCGATTTCGAGCACGAGCGGCGCGAGGAGGTGATCCAGTACATCTATCGAGAAATACGGCCGCGACCGGGCCGGGCTCGCCGCCACCGTGATCTGCTATCGCTCGCGCTCGGCGATCCGCGAGGTCGGCAAGGTGCTGGGCCTGTCGGCGTCGATGTCGTCGCCGCGCTCGCCGGCATCGTCTGGGGCTGGAGCAACGACCCGATCGCCGACCAGCGGCGTGCGCGAGGCCGGGCTCGACCCGACCGACCGCACCTTGCGCCTGGCGCTCGATCTCGCCGCGCGAGCTGGTCGGCTTTCCGCGCCATCTGTCGCAGCATGTCGGCGGCTTCGTGATCACCCGCGGGCCGTTGTCCGAGCTGGTGCCGATCGAGAACGCGGCGATGGAGGACCGCACCGTCATCGAATGGGACAAGGACGATCTCGACGCGCTCGGCATCTTGAAGATCGACGTGCTGGCGCTCGGCATGCTGACCTGCATCCGCAAGGCCTTCGCGCTGATCGAGCGAGCATTACGGCCGCCGGCTCGAGCTCGCCACCGTGCCGGCCGAGGACCCCGCGGTCTACGAGATGCTCTGCCGCGCCGACTCGCTCGGCGTCTTCCAGGTCGAAAGCCGCGCGCAGATGACGATGCTGCCGCGGCTCAAGCCGCGCGAGTTCTACGATCTCGTGATCGAGGTCGCGATCGTGCGGCCGGGCCCGATCCAGGGCGACATGGTGCATCCCTATCTGCGCCGGCGCTCCGGGCGCGAAGCAGGTGGCCTATCCATCCGAGGAATTGCGCCGAGGTGCTGGGCAAGACCCTGGGCGTGCCGCTGTTTCAGGAGCAGGCGATGAAGATCGCGATCGTCGGCGCCGGCTTCGCCCCGGAGGAGGCCGACCGGCTGCGCCGCGCGATGGCGACCTTCAAGCGCAACGGCGACATCCATCTGTTCCGCGACAAGTTCATCGCCGGCATGGTCGCGAACGGCTACGACCGCGACTTCGCCGAGCGCTGCTTCAGCCAGATCGAGGGTTCGGCGAATACGGCTTTCCGGAAAGCCACGCGGCGAGCTTTGCGCTGCTCGTCTACGTCTCGGCCTGGATCAAATGCTTCTATCCCGAGGTGTTCGCCTGCGCGCTTGCTCAACAGCCAGCCGATGGGGTTCTACGCGCCGGCGCAGATCGTCCGCGACGCGCGCGAGCACGGCGTCGAGGTGCGCGCGGTCGATGTCAACCACAGCGCCTGGGACTGCACCCTCGGAACCGGCGACCCCTCACCGCCTCTCCTCTCCCCCGCAAGCGGGGGAGGGTCAGGGTGGGGATGGCGCGTTGCGCCTCGGCTTGCGCCAGATAAAGGGGTTCGCCGAGGCCGATGCCGACGGCTCGTCGCCGCGCGGGGAGGCGGGCTATCCCGACCCGCAGGCGTTGTGGCGGCGCAGCGGACTCGGCCGCGCCGCGCTCGAGCGCCTGGCCGAAGCCGACGCGTTCCGCTCGGTCGGGCTCGACCGCCGCCGCGCCTTATGGGCCTTGAAGGCGCTCGGCGACCCGCCATTGCCGCTTTTCGCCGTTGCGAAAACCCCCCACCCCGACCCTCTCCCCGTCACGCAGGGTGGGAGAGAGAGCAGGAAGAAAGCGTACCCAGCGAAGCCCGCGCCGATGGCGCTGTTGCCGGAAATGCCGCTGGGCGAGCATGTCGTCGAGGATTACGCCAGCCTCGGCCTGAGCCTGAAGCGCCATCCGCTCGCCTTTCTGCGCGCCGAGCTTGCCCGCGAGGGCCTGGTCACCGCCGCCGACCTCGCCCGTCTGCCGGTCGACCGGCGGCTCGTCGATCGCCGGGATCGTGCTGATCCGGCAGCGTCCGGGCAGCGCCAATGGCGTCGTCTTCATCACCATCGAGGACGAGACCGGGATCGCCAATCTGATCATCTGGCCCGCCGATCCTCGAACGCTTCCGCCGCGCCGCACTCGGCGCCACCCTGCTTGCGCTGCACCGGCAAATTGCAGCGCGAGGAGAGCGTCATCCATGTCGTCGCCGACCGTCTCGAGGACATGACGCCGCGCCTCAACACCTTGCGCGATCGCACCGGCGATGCCGACCTTCGGGCGCCACCGAAACCGCCCTTTGCGCCCGCCGCCAAGCCGCCCGGCTATGATGCCCGCGACATCGTCATCACCAGCCGCAATTTCCGCTAGGCAGCCAATCCGCCAAACGACGCCCCGCCTCGGCGATGTCCTCGGTCGAGCCGGCGAACGAAAGACGGACCCAGCCGTCGCCGTGGATCGGGTCGAAATCGAGGCCCGGGGTCGTCGCCACCCCGGTCTCGGCGAGCATGCGCCGGCAGAAAGCCTCGCTGTCGCAGGTCAGCGCTCGAAACGTCGACATAGAGGTAGAACGCGCCCTCGGCCGGCGCAAAGCGGGTGAGACCGGCTGCCGTCAGCGTGCGCGATCAGCAGGTCGCGGTTGGCGCGGTAGCGCGCGACATGGCCGTCGAGCTCGGCGCGGCAGCCGAACACCGCGAAGCGCCGCGAGCTGCGACAATGCCGGCGGCGAGATGTAGAAATTCTGCGCCAGGCATTCGACCGAGCGCGCCAGATCCGGCGGCACCAGCATCCAGCCGAGCCGCCAGCCGGTCATGCTGTAGTATTTCGAGAACGAGTTGACGATGATCGCCTCATGCCCGAAGGCGCGCGCCGTCGGCGGCGGCGCTCTCATAGGTGATGCCGTGATAGATCTCGTCCGAGACGAGGCGGATGCCGCGCTCGCGGCAATAGCCGGCGAGCCGCGCGAGATCGGCGGCGCCGATCATCGTTCCGGTCGGGTTGGCGGGGCTGGCGACGATCAGCCCGGCGAGCGCGCCGACATCGGCGAGCAGCTCGGGGTGTCGGCTGGTAATGCGCGTTCTCGCCGACCTCGATCAGCACCGGCTCGATGCCGAGCGCCGACAGGATGTTGCGATAGGCGGGGTAGCCGGGAGCCGCGAGCGCCACCCGATCGCCGGGCTCGAAGGCGGCGAGGAAGGCGAGCTGGAACGCGGCCGACGAGCCGGTCGTGACGACGATCTCGGCGGGGTCGACGGCGACGCCGTATTGCGTCGCGGTAATGGCCGGCGATCGCCTGCGCGCAACGGCGCGATGCCGAGCGCGTCGGTATAGCCGATCCGGTCGCCGGCGAGCGCGCGGCGCGCGGCGTCGAGCACCGCCTCGGGCGCCGGGGTGCCCGGCTGGCCGACTTCGAGATGGATGACATCGAGCGCCCGCAGCCTCGCGCTCGTTGGCGGCGCGCAGCACGTCCATCGCGATAAAGGGCGGGACCAAGCCCGCGGCGGGATGCTCGTAAGGTCACTCCGGCAGGCTCCATCCTTACTCGAAGCAGCCGCGCATCCTGCGCGAGAAGGTTGCCATTGGCGAGCGGCTTTCGCTATGAGGGGCGCCTCGTCCCGACGGAATCAGAGAATGCCCACGTGACCCGTCTGATCGGCAATGTCCGGCAGCCTGCGCAGCCGGCTCTTATTCGAATGCGGTGCTGGAGACCCTGCGCGAGAAATTCGCCGGCCGCGCCGAGCTCGTGATTTGGGACCTCGCGCCGATCCCGCTCTACAACCAGGATTTCGAAGGCGAAAAACGGCCGCCGACCGGTCAAGCGCTGATGCTCGGCGATCGCCGAGGCGCGACGGGCTGGTGCTTTGCGCGCCGGAATTCAACCACAGCATCCCCGGCGTCCTGAAGAACGCGATCGACTGGGCCTCGCGCCCGGCCTTCACCTCGGTGATGGCATACAAGCCGGTCGCGATCATGGCGACGTCGCGCGGGCCGCTCGGCGGCGCGCGCTGCCTCGAGCATTTGCGCGTCGCCCTCGAACTCGATGTCTGTCGCGGGTCGCGCTGGCGCGCGAGGTCACCATCACCTCGTCGGCCGACAAAATCCGCGACGGGCGGCTGGTCGACGAGACGTCGTCTCGGTTTCGCCTGCGGCGCCGTCGAGGCGCTGCTGCACGAGATTGAGGTATGGCGGGCGGCGGCCGGCTAGAGGGCGCGCGCTGCTTTGAGCACTTCGGCGACGTGGCCCGGCACCCTGACCTTGTGCCAGGCGCCACGCACGATGCCTTCCTGGTCGATCAGGAACGTGCAGCGCTCGATGCCCATATATTTTCGTCCGTACATGCTCTTTTCGACCCATACCCCGTATTTTTCGCACACGTCGGACCCCGCATCGGAAGCAAGGATGAACGGGAGTTCGTGCTTCTTCTTGAACTTGTCGTGCGAGGCGACCGAATCCTTCGAGATGCCGATCACCATGGATCCCGTCCCGCCGTAGTCCGGTAAGGCGTCGCGAAACCCGCACGCTTCGGCGGTGCAGCCCGATGTGTCGTCCTTGGGATAAAAGTAAAGGACGATTTTTTTGCCCTCGAGGGCGGACAATGTGACACTGCCGTTGCCGTCGGTGGGCAATGTGAAGTCCGGGGCCTTTTCGCCGATCTCGACACTCATCGCGCGTCGTCTCCTCTTGCTTGAGCCGCGTGCCGCGCCGGCTCCTCGATCAGGCGATCGTACCAGCTGCTGACGCGTGCCGCGGCGGCGGTGGTATCTGCGTCGAGCCGGGCGAAGTCAACCGCGCCCACGCAGGCGGCGAGCGTGGCGGCATCCGGTTCCGCCAGCACCGTGGTCGACGGCGATCCGTCGCCGAGCAGGGTGAGGACCGACTGGACATTTCGGAAAAGCGCCGCCGCCTCGCCAAGGTCATGCTGCGCCTCCGGCGGCAGCAACCCCGCTTCGCCAAGCGCGGCGATCCCCTCCGCGGTTCTGCGGCAAAGTATCTGTGGCGACTTGGTAGTGTGCCGCAGCAGCAGATACTGCACGATGAATTCCAGGTCGATCAGCCCGCCGGGGCGGTTCCTGAGATCCCAGTGGGAAGGCCGCGGGTTTTCCTCGCCAATCCGGCGGCGCATGCCGGCGATATCGATGACGAGCTTCTCGGGATCGCGGGGCGAGCGCAGAACGGCAGCGATGGTCTCGGAAATCCGCTGGCAAAGGTCAGGGTCACCGGCCACCGGCCGCGCCCGGGTCAGCGCCATATGCTCCCAGGTCCAGGCGGATTCGCTCTGGTAACGCGCGAACCCGGCGAAATGCGAGGCGATCGGGCCCGCTTCGCCCGACGGCCGCAACCGCATATCCACGTCATAGAGCCGGCCTTCGGCTGTAGGAGCGATGATCGCACTGATCAGCCTTTGGCTGAGCCGCGCAAAATAAGTTGTGACCGGCAGTGGCTGAGGGCCGTCAGAAGTCTCGGTGCCGGGCGGGGCGTCATAGATCAGGATCAGATCCAGATCGGAGGCGAGGGTCATCTCGCGGCTGCCGAGGCGGCCCATCCCGATCACCGCGAAACTGCCTCCCGGCACCCGGCCGTGCCGGCGCGCGAACTCGGCTTCCACACGCGGCAGCAGCGCGGCAAGCGCGGTTTCCGCGATATCGGCGAGCGCCGCCCCGGCCTGCGCGCCGTCGAGGCCGCGGCGCAGCAGCTGGACCCCGACCTGAAACCGTCTTTCGCCGGCCCAGCGCCGCAGCCGATCGAGGGTATCTTCGAAGTTCCGCGCGCCGGCCATTACCTGATCGAGCTCGGCGGCGAGGCCGGCGTGGTCCGGCGCTGCGTCGAAGAAGCCTTGCGTCAGCACCGAGTCGAGAACGGCGGGATGCTGCGCCAAATGCGCGGCCAGTCGCGGAGCCCCCGCCATGATGTCAGCGACGAGTGCCAGAAGACCGGGATTGGCGTAAAAAAGCGAGAAAAGCTGCACCCCCGCGGGTAGATGCGACAGGAACTGGTCGAAACGGCGCAGTGCCGCATCAGGGTGCGGGGTCGCACCGAATATCTTCAGCAGCTCGGGGACGAGCTCGGTCAGGATTTCGCGCGCCCGCTGGCTGCGGGTGGCGCGCAGACGGCCGTGATGCCAGCTGCGCACCAGCGCGGACACATTGGCCGGCTCGGCAAAGCCGAGCTGGGAGAGGGTGCGCAGGGTTTCGGGATCGTTATCGGCGCCGGTGAAAACGAGATTGCCTGGGCCAGCGAGGGTCGGCGCCTGCTCGAAAAGCTCCGCATAATGCCGCTCGACGGAGGCGAGATGACCGCATAGATCGGCGACGAAGGCCTCTGTGTCCGAATACCCGAGAAAGACGGCGATGCGCGCGATCCCGGCGCGGTCCGAAGGAAGCGCATGGGTTTGCGCGTCGTCGACCATCTGGAGCCGGTGCTCGAGGCGGCGCAGGAAACGATAGTCGTCGATCAGCTGCGCCGCGGTACCGGGATCGATCCGGCCGGCGGCTGCGAGGCGGCGGAGCGCCTCGCAGGTCGGGCCGACACGCAGCTCCTTCAGCCGCCCGCCCCAGATCAGCTGCTGCGTCTGGGCGAAAAATTCGACCTCCCGAATCCCCCCGCGGCCGGTCTTGATGTCGTGCCCTTCCACCGCGATGCGCCCGCCGCCCCGGTGCGCGTTGATCTGGCGCTTAATCGAGTGGATGTCCTGGATGGCTGCAAAGTCGAGGTTTTTCCGCCAAATGAACGGTTGCAGCTCGCGCAGAAAGGATCGACCGGCGGCACGATCGCCGGCGACTGGACGGGCCTTGATCAGCGCAGCACGTTCCCAATTCTGCCCGACACTCTCATAGTAGGCGAGCGCTGCGGGAACCGACATGGCGAGTGGTGTCGATGCCGGATCCGGGCGCAGCCGGAGATCAGTGCGAAACGAATAGCCGTCGCCAGTGTAGGATTCCAGAATTCGCACTAGGTCGCGCGTCAGGCGGACAAAAAAGGATTGTACCCCGTCCCGCGCAGTCACCCGGGCGAGCGCGGGGTCGTAAAGGACGATCAGATCGATGTCGCTCGAATAATTGAGCTCATACCCGCCGAGTTTGCCCATGCCGAGCACGATGAGCCCACTGCCCTGTTCCGGCTGGTCCGCAGCCGCAAGCGCGATCGACCCTTTGCGCGCCGCCTCCCGCAGCAGATGGCGCAGCGCAGCACCCAGCGCCGCCTCGGCGAAACGGCTGAGCGCCGCGGTTTGCTGCTCGAGGGACCAGACGCCGGCGAGTTCGGCGAGCGCGGCGACGAGCGCGACGCGCCGCCTGGCGACACGCAAGCGCCGCATCACCGCCGCCGTATCTTCGGCAAGATCCTCGGTTTCTTCGATGCCGGCGGTGACCTCGGCAAAGAGCGGATCGGGACCTTGCTCGACAAGGCGGGTCAGAAAGGCCCACTCTTTGACGGCGATGCCGGTCAGAAAAGGGCTGTTGCCGAAAATCGAGGGAAGCAGGCGTTTACCGGCACCTGCCGCGCTCCAATGCCGCGCGAGATCCGAGGCGGGGTTCCCTTGTGCCAGGGCCAGCGCCTCATTCCAGGCGTCGTATCCCAGGGCGACCCTGCGCGCGTCGGCCGGCTCCGGCAGCCCGTGACCATCGGGGGGGAGGCGAGGCAGCAGTTTCATCCAGTAAGCCGAGCCGAGGCGGGGAGACTGGCGGGGCAGGGTTCTCCGGTCAAGCCGCTGCCGGCGAAGCGGACAATATTCGGGCGGGCATCCGCCACCGATCCAGCAATCGCTCGGCGTGCAGTAACCGGGACAGGGTCAGCCGTGGCCGTGCCGGTGATGCAGGTCGGGGTAGTGCGGATGGGCGTGGCGCAATGGCTTGTGGCGGTGCCAATGCGAATGCGGTTCGCTGACCAGCCCGTCATGTGTGTGCCAGTGGTGCGCGTCGTGCTTGTGGCTGTGCTCGTGTTCGAATGCCTCGTGCGTATGCTCATGCTCGTGGCGTTCGGAGAGATGCATCCATAGCCCGAACCCCATCAAGAGGCCGGCAAACACGAGGTTCAATGTAACAGCCTCGTGCAGGAGGCCGATCGCCAAAACCGCCCCGATGAACGGGGCGAGCGAAAAATAAGCGCTCGTGCGAGCCGTCCCGAGATGACGCAAGGCCAACACGAACAGCACCAGGCTGATCCCGATCCCGGCAAAGCCGACCATGGCCGAGGCGCCCGCTATGCGCACCGCCGGGATCGCTGTGCCACCAAGCACGGCAAGCCCGGCATTCACGGTGCCGGCTGCGAGGCCTTTGATCATCGCGGTCAGCACCGGATCGGACGACGAAAATTTCCGGGTCAGATTATTGTCGATGCCCCAAGCGAGGCAGGCCGCGGCGATCAGCACGGCGCCGGTATCGATCTCGATCCCCCGCCCGCCCCGGGAGAGGATCGCCGCCCCGCTGAGGATCGCCACGGCTCCGAGCAGCAGCCGGCGATCGACATTCTCGCGGAAAACCAGCCAGGCGATGCCCATCGAGAAGAGACCTTCCAGATTGAGCAGCAGCGAGCCGGAGGTAGCCTCCGTGCGGGCCAGACCGAGCATCAGCAAGAGCGGCCCGAGGATGCCGCCGAACAGGACGACCGCGGCGAGCCAGGGCAGGTCGGCGGCGCGCAGCGGCGCTTCCGGCGCCGGGATGCCGAGGGCGGCGCGGCCGAAATGCACGGCGGCGAGCCCGATCCCGGCCCCCAGGTAGAGCAGCCCGGCGAGCAGCTGCGGCTCGACCCCACCGAGCAGCAGCTTCGCAAACGGCGCCGCCGCCCCGAACAAAACGGCCGCCGCCAGCGCCATCGGCACACCCGGCCATAGGACGGAACGATCCCCGCGCGTCATGAAAAATTTTCCTACCAGGACATATTAGGGCACCACGCGATTACGGCTATTTCGGATCCGCCGCTCTCTTTCGGTACGCCTGCGCGATGCGCTAGACTATGCCGGAACAAGCAGTTTGGTAATGGGCCGGGGAGCGGAGAGCATGAAGGCGGATTACATCATCATCGGAGCAGGCTCGGCCGGCTGCGTGCTGGCCAACCGGCTGACCGAGGACCCCGGGACGAAAGTACTGCTGATCGAGGCGGGCGGGCGCGACTGGAACCCGCTGATCCATGTCCCGGCCGGCTTCTTCAAGATGCTCGACCACGATACCCTGACGTGGAAGTTCCGCGCCGAGCCGGACCCCGGCACCGGCGGCCGCGAGATCGTCTATACGCGCGGCCGGGTGATCGGCGGCTCCTCGTCGATCAACGGGATGATCTACATCCGCGGCCAACCCGAGGATTACGACCACTGGGCGCAACTCGGCAACCGCGGGTGGTCATGGGATGATTGCCTGCCCTATTTCCGCCAGGCCGAGCGCTGGGAAGGCGACGGCAGCGAGGCGCGCGGCAAGGAGGGGCCGCTCTTCACCTCGAAGACCGACCGGCCGGCGATCTGTACAACGGTGATCGAGGCCGGCAAGGAGATCGGGCTCGAATACCGCGAGGACGTCAACGACCTGCCGCCCGGCCATAACGACTGCATCGGCTGGTGCCAACAGACCCGCGGCGGCCGGCGCCGCGCCAGCACCGCGCGCACCTACCTGCGGCCGGCCTTGAAGCGGCCGAACCTGCAGCTCGTCACCAACGCATTGGTCTACCGCATCCTGTTCGACGGCAAGCGGGCGACCGGGGTCGAATTTTCGCGCGGCGGCCGCATCGAACGGGCCGATGCGGCGCGCGAGGTGATCCTGTCGGCAGGCGCGATCGGCTCGCCGCACATCCTGCAATTGTCCGGGGTCGGCGACCCCGACCATCTCGGCAAGATCGGCGTGCCGGTCGTGCACGAATTGCGCGGCGTCGGCAAGAACATGCAGGACCACTATGTCGCGCGCGTTTCCTATCCCGTTGTCGGCGCGCAGACCGCCAACGAGCGATCGCGCGGCCTGCCATTGGCCGGCGAGGTCATGCGCTGGCTCTTCACCGGCAAGGGCATGCTGACCTACAGCCCCTCGATCGTCGCCGCTTCGGTCAAGGTGTTGGAGGAGTCGGCGACCCCCGATGTGCAATGCACCTTCGCGCCGGGAAGCTTCAAGAACGGCCAGATCGGCGCCCTTGAGGAGACCCCCGGCCTCAGCGCCGGCGCGTGGCAGATGAGGCCGCTGTCGCGCGGCTATGTCGAGGCCAAGTCGAACCGGCCCGGCGATGCGCCGGCGATCAACCCGCGCTATCTTTCAGAAGATAGCGACCGGCGCGCGATCATTGGCGGCTTGCGATTGGCCCGGCGGATGTTCGCCGCCCCTGCGCTGCAGCAGTTCGTCCGCGAAGAAAGCCTGCCGGGAATGCAGGTGCAGACCGACGACGAGTTGCTCGATTACGCGCGGCGCTACGGCGGCACCTGCTATCACGCCAGCTGCACGTGCCTCATGGGCTCGCACCCGATGAGCGTCGTCGACAGCGAATTGCGCGTGCACGGCATCGACGGCCTGCGCGTCATCGACGCCTCGGTAATGCCGGCCGTCACCTCCACCAACACCAACGCGCCGACAATCATGATCGCTGAAAAGGGCGCGGCGATGATCAAAGGCGCCGCGCGGCAAAGATTGGCGGCTTAGCAAGGCGCGTAGGGCGGGTGCAGCGAAGCGAAACCCGCCGAAGATGTCGCGAAAGGTGGCGGGTTTCACCCGCCCTACCTTTCCGGCGGCTTAGCGTGTATTAAGCAACAAGCTTATCCTGCAAGCTGAGCAAGCAGGCCTGCCAGTGAAGTATCTGGCTTCCAATGAGGAAGACGATTTCTTTGAAAAACTTAAGTCCGACAAGCCAAACAGGGTCGACGTTGGGATCGTGCGCCTCCGCAACAACATTTGCCACGGCAATGTGATGGAATTCGTGAATGTTGAACTTGGCCGCGAAAATTTCTTTTTCTCGCCGGAAAGCCTCAAGACCGAGACCGAGAAGGTCTTAGCAATCAGCGCAGATTGGTGTGAGGCCCTCGGACTATTTCGGCGAAAGCATGGCTTCAATCACTACGATCGACCCGATGATGCACAAATTCAAAGGGACCTGAAATTGTACGACCAGATGTACCCCGACAAAACGCGAGCCGGCGGGAGCTAGGTTACGGGAAAAGCATCCCGTCATTCAAATAGGTTGCCGGTTCGGTCGGGCTGCAAGCGCCGGGATTACGGTGACAGTTGCTTATTCCTGCGGTCGCGCGATAGTCCGAAAAACAGCAGGTAGGTAAGCGAACCCTCCCGGTAACCGCGCCCATCGTCGCCGCCTCGGTAAAGGTGCTGGAGGAGTCGGCGACCCCCGATGTGCAGTGCACCTTCGCGCCGGGCAGCTTCAAGAACGGCCAGATTGGCAAGCTCAAGGAGTCGCCCGGCCTCAGCGCCGGCGCCTGGCAGATGCGGCCGTTGTCGCGCGGCTATGTCGAGGCCAAGTCGAACCGGCCCGGCGACGCGCCGGCGATCAACCCGCGCTATTTGTCGGAAGAGGCCGACCGGCGCGCCATCATCGGCGGCTTGCGCCTGGCGCGGCGGATGTTCGCCGCCCCGGCATTAAAGCAGTTCGTCCGCGAAGAGACCCTCCCGGGCGCCCAAGTCCAGACCAACGACGAACTGCTCGATTACGCGCGCCGCTACGGCGGCACCTGCTACCACGCGAGCTGCACCTGCATGATGGGCTCGCACCCGATGAGCGTCGTCGACAGCGAGCTGCGCGTGCACGGCCTAGACGGGCTGCGCGTCATCGACGCCTCGGTAATGCCGGCGGTCACCTCGACCAACACCAACGCCCCGACGATCATGATCGCCGAGAAGTGTGCCGCGATAGTCAAAGACGCCGGCAAAAACTGGCGGCGCAGCGTTGAGGGCAGCGTTGCCTGGCCGCTGTCAGGTTATCCGCAAGCGGCGGCGACGCACCCGAGTGCGATCCGCAACAACAATGCTCCGCATTATCTCACCCTCGCTCATGACGTGAAGAATTTGCTGCATTCGCGCGGTCACCGCCACGAAATAGGATCAGGCTTGATCCTTCCGCTCCAGCAAAAGCCAGCAGCCTTGGATGGTCGAGATCGGCGGTCAACACGGTTCGCGCTTCCTGCCTGACGCGGGCCAGGACTTGCCTATCGGTCGAGCGACCGAGACCCACGGCATCGGCGTGAACGGCGTCGTGTCCTTGGGCCGCGAGCCAACGCGCCAAGGCCGGCGGCAGCGGCATATCGACAAGAAATCTCACCGAGCCAATTCGATCGTCTCATCCTTCGCCAGCAATGCGGCGTATTGCAACGCCTCGTCGATGTCTTCAGGCTCGAGGTAAGGGTAGTCGGCGAGGATTTGATCGCGGGTGCTGCCTACAGCGAGCAGCCCAAGCAACCGGGAACCTGAGCCCTCGGATGCACGGCTTTCCGGTGCAAACGCCGGGATCAACCGTTATTCGGGTGAGTTTCATTATCTCAGTATAACCTTGCGGGCAGCGGCGAAAAAGTGCCGCAATGTCCGAGAAGGGGGCGGCGTTGATAAGAGGCGCAGCGCGGCAGAGACTGGCGGCGTAACGCGAAGGTGGTTGCAGCAAAGCGTTTGTCGCGGATTGCATCACCCTAATCAACGGTCGTTCAGTAGCCGAACGGCGCGGCCGGGAGAGCGCTGGGGCGCGGCACAAGAGCCGGACTACCCATCTGGGCCAGCGCGTACTGGGGCGTCACCAGCCGCGCATACCACGCATCGCGATGAATATACCACTGGCCGCCGCTCGACGCATTCGCCCAACTCGACAAATCAAGCACCGCGATAAAGACCTGCTGGCCCGGGACGACCGCCACATTGATGTTTTGATTGTAGTCTAGGTATTGGTTCTGGGGCACGATCTGGTAGACCCCGGGGGCAATGTCGCGAAAAAAAGCGCCACCAGGCTCAACCGACCCGACATACACCCCATTCATGTCGATATTGGCGTAATTGCGGCTCTCAGAGGGGTCCCACAGACGGTAAAACCAGATCCGGGCTTGGCCTGGCGGCGGCGCCGAGACCTGCGGTGCTGGCGCGGTGGCGCAAGCGCCCGCCGACAGCATCAGCAGCAGGCCCGCCAACTTGACCCAATCGCCTGGTTGTAAAGAAAGCGCCATCATCATCGGCCTCGTTGTCCAGCCCTTAGTGCCGCGTCGGGCGCGCCGGCCACTGCGTGTGTCGCGAACCCGCCGGTGGATATGTACGCGGCGGTTGCTCTATCAAGTGCCGATGCGATGCGTCGCGATATTCCTCTGGATGCGCCCGCACCCTCGGAAAAGCGGACGGGCATTCTGCCGGCATCGCAGTGCCGATGGCGGATTACGCTGCGCTCATCCGCCTATGCTTGCTGTATCATCATCGAGCGCGAGACTAGGCATGACCGGCCGCAGATCCCAGAATGAGGCCCGCGGCTTTGGCATGCGCGATAGTTGGCGGCCTGCGCGTCATCGACGCCTCGGTAATGCCGGCCGTCACCTCGACGAACATCAATGCCCCGACGATCATGATCGCCGAGAAGGGCGGCGGCGATCATAAAAGGCGCGGCGCGGCAAAGACTGGCGGCGTAGCGCAAGCCCGCCCGCTCGCCGGACGGCTGAGTTTCAGGCCAGCAGATACCTGATGGTCGTCTCGAGCCGCGCCGCGTCGTCATTCCAGTCGCCGTAGATTTCCCATGAAGCCTGTACGATTTTGCGGTTGTTCGCCGCGCACCAAGCGTGGATTGAATTATGCGCGTCGCGCAATCGGTCGTAAGGGCCGACATGTACCGTCCTTGCAACCTCGCCGGGGTTTCGATGCATCGAACGTTACCCTCGCGTTCGAACGGGCGCGCCACCTGGAAACCGAAGTCGATGTTCATCGCCTCGTCCCGCCGTTCCGGGTGGTGATAGAGGAACAGGTTGTGTCCAGGCGCCAACTCGCCATTCCTTATTCAAAAACGCCCACATTTGATCAAGCGCCGGTTTCCACGCGCGAGCGATATCGCCGATCGGCACCGTCGCGCGGACTGCTGCGACTAGCTCTACCTGCACAGTTTCCACCACAACATCGTATTTCATAGATAAAGATTCTTCCGCACGAGAACGCCGATTGATGGCCTCAGCATATCGGGTGGGGGAGCCTCGCGACCTCGCGGGTCGGGCAGCCGATATTGGACGCTGTGCAGCAACCCATCAACTCGGAAACGGCAGCGCTTACATTGCCGCAATCGCATGATATTCGGAGCGAAACCCGGCGAGTGCAGTGAAAACGGAACGTGACGACAAATCCTGCTATTTTTGAAGAGACTCATTTCGGCCTAACCGCATAGACAACCATTCCGGGAGTTTTCACCTGCTCTCATCCTGAAGAAACAGGTCGATCAGGTGAAGCGGGCTCAACGGCAAGTTGTCGCGGCTGGGGCTTCGCGCGGAGATGTCGCGAAAGGTGGCGGGTTTTACCCGCTCTACCCTGCTAAATCTCTTGCTGCACGCGCGTCTGGTGGGGACGATACGGACGCGAGAAATCACAGTGTGAAGGAGAAATGTCATGCCGTTCTACGAAAAAGGCGACGTCCGCATCCGCTACGAGGAGGCCGGGTCCGGCTTCCCGCTGCTGGTCACCCCGGGCGGGGGGTTGAACTCGCGGGTCAGCAATTGGCCGACCGCCGTGTTCAACGCGATGGAGGCGTTCAAAAACGACTTCCATTGCATCACGATGGACCAGCGCAACGCCAATGGCGGCGAGTTGACCGGCCCGGTTCCGGTCGAGAACGCGTGGGACGCGTTCGCCGACGATCAGCTCGGGCTGATGGACCATCTCGGCATCCGCGAATTCTTCTACATGGGCTACTGCATCGGCGGCTGCTTCGCCGGCAAGCTGCTGCAGCGGGCGCCCGATCGCGTCGTCGCCGCGGTGTTTTGCCAGACCGTCGGGCATCGGCCCGAAGATCCGGATGTCATGTGGCGGCACAGTCAGGACAATTGGCTGGCCGAGTTCCGCACCCGCAGGCCGGACGTGTCCGCGGCCACGATCGAGAAGTATTTCCATAGCCTGTGGCGCGTGCAGCCGGATTTCCTCTACAGCGTGCCGCGCGAATTCATCAAGAACTGCCGCAAACCGATCCTCGTCCTGCCGGACGACACGCCGTCGCATCCGCTGCAGACCTCGATCGATGTCGCGTCATTGGCGCCAAACGCCGAGATCACGGTCTTCCCCTGGCGCGAGCCGCCGGAGCTGAAGCAACGCACGATCAACCGGGCGCGCAGCTTCCTCGAGGCGCATGTGCCGATGCGCGCCGCCGCGCAGTAAACGGAGAGGCCGTAGGGCGGAAAACCCCGGTGCAACTGGGGTGTTCCGCCCAGATGACATCGACAGTCAGGCGTGCATCCGCGAGATGTCGCGAAGAACACTCGCCTCCAGCTCCTTCTCGTCGAGGCGGTGCTTCACCAGGTCACCGATGCTAACAAGGCCCTTCAGCTCGTTGCCCTCGATAACCGGCAGGTGACGGATCCGCGCTGTCGTCATTGTCGCAAGCACCGCATCGATGCGATCGGAGGGGTGACAGGTGAGGATGGGCGTCGACATCAGTTGCTGGACCGGAAGACCGAGGACGGCGGCACCGTCTCGGGCTATCGCCTTGATGAAGTCCCGCTCGGAGAATATGCCGACCGGCTTCATCCACCGGTCCTCCACGACCAAGGCGCCGATGCGATGCTCAGCCAGCTTGCGGACCGCGAGTTCGACGCTATCCGCGGGATGTACCCTCTCAACGTGATGGCCCTTGGTTCGTAACACGTCGGAAATGAACATGGCTGCCTCCTGGAATCTGAGCTGCGGCCCGGTCGCTCGGTTGACGGCGACTGCTCACGAGCGGTTCCTCGGTTATCTAGATGGGGATTCGGCGATGCATTACCCAAGGGATGCTGTACTGTAGGGCGGAAGAGCGAAAGCGCATCCGCCCTACCGAAGGAGAAACTGCCATGCCGTTCTACGAAAAAGGCGCTGTCCGCATCCATTACGAAGAGGTGGGCTCCGGCTTCCCGCTTATGGTGATCCCCGGCGGCGGGCTGAACTCGACGGTGGCGGGCCTTGCGAACCACCCCTTCAATCCAATGGAGGAGTTCAAGGGCGAGTACCGCGTCATCGCGGCGGATTTGCGCAACGCCAATGGCGGCCAGTCCTCAGGCCCGCTCGAGATCGACCGGCCGTGGGACGCCTACACCGACGACCATATCGGCCTGATGGACCACCTCGGGGTCCGCGAGTTCATGGTGCTGGGCTTCTGCATCGGCGGCCCGTTTATCTGGAACCTGCTGAAGCGAACGCCCGGACGCATCGTCGCCGGCGTGCTGGCGCAGCCGAGCGGGTTCCGCCCGGCGATGCCCGACCTCTTCTATCAGAACAACATCAAGGGCTGGGGCCCGCCGCTGTGCGAACGCCGCCCTGAGATCACGATGGATAGGGTCGACGCGTTCCTCAACAAGATGTACCGCGCCAACGCCGATTTTGTCTTCACCGTCACCCGCGATTTCGTGCGGGCCTGCCAGACGCCGATCTTGGTCCTGCCGGACGACGTGCCGGCGCACCCTTACGCCGTCGCGATGGAGAGCGTGCATCTCGCGCCGAACGCGCAGGTGAGCCTCTACCCGTGGAAGGACACCCCGGACAAGATTCCGCTGGCGGTGCGCCACATCCGCACCTTTCTGAGGGCATATCAGCCAGTCACCGCCGCGCATCGACCTATTGCAGCCGCCGCTCAATAAACCGGTCGGCGAAGTGACACGATGGCGGGGCTAGACGCCCCGTCAAATGCAATGCCGGTCCTGACAGTTCGACACGTGACGGTTTACCGCTATCGCGTGCCGGTCGGCTTTGGCGACCATCGCATGATGTTCCGGCCGCGTGACGGCTATGACCAGAAGGTACTCGACGAGACCCTGACAATCGTTCCGGAACCTTTGCAAATCCGCTGGTTGCACGACGTTTTCGGCAATTTCGTTGCGGTTGCCAGCTTTGATGCAGGCGCCGACGAACTCTCTATTGCGAGCAATATACGGCTGGAGCACACCCCCTCTAATCTCCCGGACCTGCAGATCGAGCCTGAGGCGACGGCTTATCCTTTTTCGTACAGCGAGGACGAGCTGCCCGATCTGTTGCCCTTCGTGACGCGGCGCTATGCGGACCCGGACAATGCCGTGGAGCGGTGGGTGCGGCGCTTCCTCCGCCAGGGCCGTTCCAATGAAACTGGCGCGTTGCTGATGACGCTCACCGCTGCGATCAGCGAGAGCTTTGTCTATATGCGCCGCTCGGAACAAGGAGTGCGCGAGCCGGGGCTTACGCTGAAACTTGGTCAGGGAAGTTGCCGAGATTTGGCGCTGTTGATGGTGGAGGCGGCGCGTGCTCTCGGCTTCGCGGCGCGCTTCGCATCGGGTTATCTCTACGTTCCCGTTCGGGATGATCCGGACATTCGCGGCGGCGGCGCCACCCATGCTTGGTGTCAGGTTTATTTGCCGGGCGCCGGCTGGGTTGAGTTTGACCCGACCAATGGCGTTGTTGGAAACCGTGACCTGATCCGCGTTGCCGTCGCGCGTGATCCGCGCCAAGCCATGCCGTTAACGGGGACCTGGTACGGCAGAGCGGAAGCGAGCCTCGGAATGTCGGTAGAGGTGCTCGTGCGCCGCGCCGACGAGGTGGGAACCGGGGCCAGTTCCTAGGGGTTCAACCTACGCGACAGACCCGGCCCTATTCTTGCGAGGCCGATCCTGCGTGCATTCCGGGATAGGGGCTTCTGATGAGAATTCGGATCGGCTATGACATCGCCTTCAGCAGCCCGGCGCCAACGCCGACCATTTTGTTGCTCAGCGTTCATTCGAGCCGTCTGAACGACCTGACGGAACCGCATCGGATTGCGTTCGATCCGCCAATTCCGTCGCAAACCTATACCGATCCCTTCGGAAACATCGGCACACGGGTTGTGCTGCCTCCAGGTCTTTTAGCCGTCTCAAGCAATAATGTGGTCTGCGACAGCGGTCTGCCGGATGCGGTCGAACCCGATGCAGGACAGATCCCGGTAGAGAATTTGCCCGACGAGTCGCTGGAATTTCTGCTCGGCAGCCGCTACTGCGAGACCGACCGTCTCTCGGATACCGCCTGGTCTCTTTTCGGCCGCGTGCCGCCTGGATGGGCACGCGTCCAGGCGATCTGCGACTATGTGCATGACCGCCTGACCTTCAGCTACCCTGACGCACGCTCGACCCGGACGGCTTGGGACGGACACCAGGAAGGTCTCGGCGTTTGCCGCGACTTTGCCCATCTATCGATCGCTCTGTGCCGCTGCATGAACATGCCTGCGCGCTACTGCACCGGCTATCTCGGTGATATCGGCGTGCCTCCGGTTCCGGACCCGATGGACTTCAGTGCGTGGTTGGAGGTTCTTCTGGAGGGCGGTTGGTACACGTTCGACGCGCGGCACAATCACCCGCGGATCGGCCGGATACTGATTGCGCGCGGCCGCGACGCTGCCGACGTCGCCTTGTCGACCAGTTTCGGCCCAGCCCAGCTCGCCCAGTTCAAGGTCATCACTGAAGAGCTACCGTAAATGGGCGCACATCCGCGGACGTGATGGGCGCGGTCCAACATGGTGGTCTGCATCGCCGAGAAGGAACTGGCGCTCATCCGATCAGGCTGGTGGGCAGCGCTTCTGCAATTGGTCTTCGCGATCGTGCTGCCCGGCGCGCAGGCGCAATCGACGTCCGCTGATGCGGGCACGCAAGGCACGCTTTCGCCTTCCGCGAACGGGAGCTATCTGAGCTCGCGCCTCGCGTCGCCCCAATCGGAAAGTTCGTGCCCGCCGGACATCGGCCCGATGTACCGGGCCGATGCGATCGTTACCGGGACGGACATGCGCCAGCGCCCGTGGGGCTTTGCCCAAACGCTGCGCGAGGTTCTCGTCAAGTCGTCGGGCGACCCGCGGCTGAAAGACGACCCGCGCATCGCGCAACTCGCTGCGCAGGCGGATCGTTTCGTCGCTTGCTTCGACTATGTCGACCTGATGGCCGCGGTCCCGCTGCATGACGACCAGGGAACCTCCGACCGGCCGCACAAGCTCACCGTCACTTTCATTCCCGATGAGATCGACGCCTTATTGGCGCAATTCGGCCACAAGCCGTGGCGCGGCGAGCGCCCGGTCGTCGTGCCGGTCCTGCTCGTCCACGGCAGAAAGCGGCCGCCCTATGTGCTGAGCACCGAAATCCCGGCGGGCGAGGAGCAGCGGGGCTCGTTTGCCACCGCCGTCGGGGAGTTTGGCATGCAAGTGCGCATCCCGAGCGATACGCAGCTTCTCGGCTGGGGTGCGAGCGCCGGTCGTTTGCCGAGCGATCCGCCGCCATCGAGCGCCGGCGAGGCCATCGTCGCCGGCACGCTCGACTGGAGCGAGACGCTGCCGGGATGGATCGGGAAATGGCGGATGCGCTGGCAAGGCGCGGATTACACATGGGGCATCAGCGGCGTCAATTATGACGCGGCATTTCGCAACATTGTCCGCGGCATCATGCTGGTCGCCTCGGGTGCCGGTACCCCCGACCAAGGAAATTGAACAAGCGCAGGGCAGAAATCGTGGGGCGCAAAAGCGTAGCCCATTCCACCTCCTGCGGTCGCTGCCGGAGAAGATCCCGTTGGCGGTGCGCCATATCCCCACCGAACTTTTCGACGCTGCGGTTCTGGGTCAGTGCGGCGTAGATGTCGCCGCGTGAGGCGACGCCAATGCTGCGGAAATGGCGCCTCTCCGGGCGAGTATCGTACCATTCCCATCACGCACACAGACATAGGCGGGCTTGTCGTCGTCTTCCTGCTCGGCGATAGTCAGAGATTGCCGTCCTTGCCGCGCGTCACGTCGTTCGGCCCGCCCGCGCCGGTTGTGCCGCCACTTGCGCATGTCGGAAGCGGGGCTCTATCACGCGCGGAACGCGATTTGATTGTCCGGCGTTCACTACTCCGGTGGCGGCGCTCTGCCGCTCTTGGATGTTTGGCGGAGATAGCGATGCGAACATCGTTGAAGGTTTTGGCGGTCATCTCGGCCGTCTTGGTGGCGGGCGCGTCGAGGCCGGCAATGGCGACGTACCACTGTGCGGCGGGCTACAAGTATTATAACCACGGCTGCCACGCGGTGCGGTCGTCGGGGCATGGAAACTCGGCATCCGCACCGGCGCGGTCACCGGGGTATGGAAACCCGGTAACCGGCGCGGTCTCTGGAATGGAGGCCGGGGGCGCGAGAGGGAATGCAAGCGCCGGTCCCGTGGGTGCGGTGGTCGGCGGAGCGCTCGGCACCGCCAGCGGTACCGCCACCGGCACCTCCAATATGCTTTTGGGGCACTAGTCTGCGAGGGCTGGGAAGCGCTTAGCAAAGTAGGATGGGTTGGGCCGAGCGAAACCCATCATTTCTCCACCGTAGCGGTGGGTTTCCCTCGGCTTTACGCCGGGGTTAACCCACCCTCCTCAGCCTGTTCGCACGAATTTGTCGACGCTGCGGTTCTGGGTCAGGCCGGCGTAGATGTCGCGCTTCGAGTCAACGCCGATGCCGTGGACGTGGCGGCTCTCCACGCGGGCGAGCACATTCCCTTGTCCATCGCGGACGCAGACATAGGCGGGGTTGCTGTCGTCTTCCTGCTCGGCGATGTAGAAATTGCCGTCCTTGCCGCGGGTGATGTCGTTCGGGCCGCCCATGCCGGTCCACTGGCCAAGGAAGTCGCCCTCAGGTGTGAAGATCTGGATGCGCTTGTTCGAGCGGTCGGCGACGTAGAGCTTGCCGTCGTCGTCGAAGGCGATGCTGTGCGGCAGGTGAAACTGGCCCGGGCCTCCGCCCGGCGTGCCCCACGATTTGACGAGCCGGCCGTCGCGCGCGAAGCGGTGCACGCGGGCGTTGCGGTAGCCGTCGGTCACGTAAATGTCGCCATTGGGGTGGGCGATCATCTCGGTCGGGTGATTGAACGGCCCCGCCGCGCGCTCCGCCAGCCAGTTCGCAACATTGCCGGTATCCGAATGCTGCCCGCGCGTGCCGAGCTCCAACAGGGGCTTGCCGTCGAAGCGTGAACGACTTCGCGACCGAGTCGGAGCGATCTGTCGTGTAGACGACGTCGCCGACGATTTTCAGGCCGTGCGGGTCGGTGACCTCGCCGCTGCCCCACGCGCCCAGGTATTTCCCCTCGCGGTCGAACACTACGACCGGCGGGTCCTTGCGCTGGAAGACGTAGATGCGGTCCTGCGCATCGGCCGCCACCCGGCTGACCAGCCCAAAGGATTGTCCCGCGGGCAATTTGCAGAAATCGGGGATCAGCTCGTAGGTGTATTCGCCCCTGCCGACTTGTGCCATCGCCGTCTTCCTCCCGCAAATGAGAGCGCACGTCCTCCGCCGCTTGCTGCGCAGAATATCGTAGTTTGGCATGTAAGAAAGGGGTTCCGGTACGCGCGGAACGCGATTCGATGGTTCAGCGTTGACCACTTGATGGCGGCGCTCTGCCGCTCCTTTGCACGGCTTCGAGGAGCTAATGATGTCGACGAGGTTCAAGGTTTTAGCGGCGGTCGCCGCCCTGGTGGCGGGCACGTCGAGCGCGGCGATGGCGCAATATGCCTGTGCGCCGGGTTACACATATATCAACGGCGTCTGCCAGCCGGTCCAGACGCCGGGGTATGGGAACCCGGTATCCGGCACGGTCTCCGGCGAGGCGGCCGGGGCCGCGAACGGCGCTGCAGCCGCTGGCCCCGTCGGTGCGGTCGTTGGCGGAGCGCTTGGCGCCGCCGGCGGCGCCGTTACGGGCACCGCCAATGCGCTGACGGGCGCCCCACCGGCGCCAGCCTGCGCCGCCGGGTACACCTATTACAACGGCGCCTGCTACCCGGCCCGCTAGCCCGCCCCCCGCTAGCCTGCCAAGGGCGGCCGTGCGGAGCCGGGCCCCAGCCGGTGGCGCCGGCGCAACCCGGCCGGCGAGCAAGCTGCGGCCCGGCTCGCCGGCCTCGGTGTTCGGCGGCAATTCGCCGTCGGGCCCGATGGGCGAGGTCGGCTCGGCTGCCGGAGTAGTGCCAATATCAAAGAAGCTGGCGCCAACGCTTCCGGGAACCGGATGAGCGATCCCTACGGCCTTCAGCGATTCGTCGATGCCCAGAACCCGGTTTACGAGAAGGTCTGCTCGGAACTGCGGGACGGCAGAAAGAAGAGCCATTGGATGTGGTATATCTTTCCGCAGATCGAGGGTTTGGGGTCCAGTCAGCTGGCGCGCAGGTTTTCCCTTTCGTCTCTGGCGGAAGCTGCGGCCTATCTGGAGCATCCGACCCTCGGGCCGCGGCTCGCCGAATGCACCAGTCTGGTAAATCTCGTCGAGAGGCGCCCGATCGAGCAGATCTTTGGCTATCCCGATGATCTGAAGTTCCGGTCTTCGATGACCCTGTTCGCTCATGCCACACCGAACAATCGGGTTTTTATCGACGCGCTGCAAAAGTATTTCAGCGGCGAATTCGATCCCGCGACACTCGCGCGACTGCAGGCTCTTCAGAGCGCGGCGAAACCGCAGTAAATTGGGTCCCAAACATTGAATGACGCGGCATCAACTCCGCATTCAAACGCGTCTGCGAGCCTCCCGACGACGAGGATGGCGTGCGCATCCTGGTCGATCGGCTTTGGCCGCGCGGCTTGTCGCGGGAGCGGGCGCAGATCGACCTTTGGCTGAAGGAAATCGCCCCTAGCAATACGCTGCGCCGCCGGTTTCACGGCAATCCGGCGGGTTGGGAAGACTTTAAGACCGCCTATTATGCCGAACTCCGCGAGCCTGCGGCGCAGTCTGCAATCCATAGCCTGCTCGAGCGGCTGCGCCGCGAGCCCGTCACCGTCCTCTTCGCCGCCCGCGACGAGAGCCGCAACAACGCGATCGCCTTGAAGGAATGGCTCGACTTGCGAGCCGGCTGAACCGCAAGCGCTCGGCGACCGCTCCGGTCCGCTCGAAAAATTGACAGGACCATTAATGCCGGCGTTAGTGTGGCTCGCCTTGATCGCACAAATCCGCTGGGGGAAGATGATGAAGCAGAAGACCGGCGCTACCGTTTGCGCAACCCTCGTTGCCCTCTCGATTATGGCATTCGGCGCCCCGGCCCGGGCCGACGCCGGTGCCGACATCAGGGCGCTCGAGGCGCGTTTTGTCGCCGCGTTCAAGGCGAAAGACCTCGACGCGATCATGAAGGTGTACGCCCCCGGCCAGACGCTGTTCGTCTTCGACGTGATCCCGCCACGGCAATATGTCGGCGCCGCAGCCTACCGCAAAGACTGGCAAACCTTCCTCGACAGCTTCGAGGGCCCGATCACCGTCGAGCTGACCAACCTCGACGTCGGCGCCGACCGCAATCTCGCCTATAGCCATAGCATCCAGCGCGTCGCCGGCACCGACAAGCAGGGCAAGAAGCTCGATCTGACGGTGCGGGTGACCGACGTCTATAAAAAAATCCGAGGCCGGTGGCTCATCGTCCACGAGCACGTTTCGGTGCCGGTCGACCTCGATACCGACAAGCCCGATCTCAGTTCCAAACCTTAGCTCGACGACTTTCTCGACCGGCTTCATCCCCGCTTCGATTAATATGGACCAGATGCTGGTCCATATTACTGTTGGCTGGTCAGGGCGGATCAAGCGATGCGGGTGGCGGTGACCAATGCCAAAGGGCAACTGACGGAACTGATTAGGGCCGCCGAAGCGGGGGAAGAGGTCATCCTGACCAGGCATGGCCAGGCGGTGGTGCGGTTGGTGCCCGTCGAAGCGGCCATCGCTCCCGAGGCACGCAGAAAGCTCCTCGAGGCGATACATTCGTCCGGGACTGCCAAGGCGCGACCCGGCGAAAGCGCAGCAAGAAACCAGGACTTCCTGTTTGGACCGGATGGCTTGCCTCGATGATTGCCGTCGATACTTCTGCGCTAATGGCGATCGCTCTCGGAGAAGCGGAAGCGGATGCCTGCATCGGCATTCTCGAACCGAGATCCAGGTTCTAATTTCTGCCGTCACGGTGGCGGAAGCCCTGATCGTCGCAGCCCGGCGCAACCTCGACGAAGAAGTGACCCGCTTAATCGACGGGCTCGGTTTTGAAGTCGTGTCGGTAACCGCGGCTTCGGCACGCCGGGTGGCCGCAGCCTATGCGCAATGGGGAAGAGGCGCGCATCCGGCAGGGCTCAACTTCGGCGACTGCTTTTCGTATGAAGTCGCAAAGGAGCATTCCTGCCCTTTGCTCTATGTCGGCGACGATTTCTCCAAAACCGACCTGGAGAGCGCTCTTTAGAGGTAAAGGGGTCGGACGAGAGGGCGGCGATGTTGCTCTCCTGATGCCGCGCTGTGTGATAGCCTCACTGATCGTGGCTTTCTGAGAGGGGAAACGCGCGATGGAGAAGAGATTTGGCGTGGTGTCCGCGGATGGGCATTGCCGGCTGATGCACCTCCCCTTCGACCTGTGGACGAAACGTCTGCCGAGAAAATTCCAGGATGATGGGCCGCGGGTCGTGAAGGGGCCGGACGGCACCCGCCAGTGGACCGTCGAGGGACACAACTGGAGCGGGGTCGGCTGGGCCGGCATCGGCCGGGGGCCGGTCAACTGTTATACGCGGGCGGGCTTGGCGGAGGAGCCGGAGCCCGGCGTCTTCCGCGCCGCCAACGCCAAGTATCGCTGCGAGGATATGGACCGCGACGGGGTCGATGCCGAGCTCGTCAATGGTCCCTATGAGCAGATATCGGCCATCAAGAACCCGGAATTGCGGGCCGCCTGCGTTCGCGCCGTCAACGACTGGGCGCGGGAATTGTACGAGGAGTCGAACGGCCGGTTCATCATGCTTCTCCCGTTGCCCTGCCAGACGCCGGAGGAGGCCGTCGCGGAGCTGCTGCGGGTGGCGGAGTTCGGCCTGCCCACAGGGGTCATCTTCGACTGGGTCGGCGCGCCCGAACCCGTGTTGCACCAGATGTGGGAGCCGGTCTGGGCGGCAGCCGCGGAGACCGGCTTGCCGATCAACTTGCACGCCAACCCGCGCGGCGGGTCGCGCCAAATCGGGGTGGGGGTCTCGGGCCTGGAACCGCGCAACCAGTCGCTGATGACGGTTGCCAACTTCCCGATGGGGCTCATGGCCGAACTGATGAGCGCCGTTGTTTTCTCGGGCATCTGCGATCGCCATCCCGGAGTGCGGTTCGTCCTCGAAGAGGCCGGGGTCGGATGGGTCCCGTTTCTGTTTTGGCGCTTCGACCGCGAGTACGATTTCGGCGGGCCATCCACACCCGTCTTCAAGCCCGACATCCCGCTTTCCGGCAAGCCGACCGAGTTCGTCAGGCGCCAGGTCTTCTTCACCTTCGAGGTCGAAGAGGAGGGCGGTTTCCGGCGCGTGCCCGAAATTGGCTTGCGCAACTTCCTGTGGGCCAGCGACTTCCCGGGTCTCGACAGCCCGTGGCCACATTCCAAGGCGATGGGACACGCTCCGGCGGAGGCGGCTCTCGGCAAAGCGGCGCTCCACCAGCTGGTCTTCGAAAACGCGGTGAGCCTCTACAAAATCCCGGTCACCCTGCCGCAAGAGCGAGCGCTCGCGTAGCGGCAACGCGCGGCCAAAGCCCGGCGGCGTTGCGCGCCGCCGTCATGCGGTACGCCGGCCGGCATCTCGGCTTCCTGGCGGGGCTGCTGATTGCGGCGGTCGCGATAGGCGTTGCCTACCGCTACCTGTTCGACCCGCTCGATGAGCGGACGATGCCGTTTTACATCCGCAGCTGCATCCATGCGATGGGCCTGACTTTCGCGGGTTGGGCTGTTCATCTGGCCTTCGCGGCGGCCCCGCGATCGCGGCTTGGCGGCGTGTTGCGACGGTTGCCGCTGAGCGCCGAATTCGTGATCAAGGCGCTCACGATGACGGCGGTCCTGACGGCCGTCGCCATTGGGCTCCAATTCGTGCTGTACCCCTTTCCGCTGTCGCAGCGCTGGCTCGCCGATGAGCTGCCGCTGATCGTCGGCATCACTTTTTCCGGGTCGCTGGTTGTTGGCGCGATCTTCGAGTTCCGCCGGATGATAGGCGGCCGCGTCCTCGGCAGCTTTTTGCTCGGAACCTACCATCGGCCGAGACGCGAACAGCGGATCGTCATGTTCCTGGACATCGCCAACTCGACCGCGCTCGCCGAGCAACTCGGCGAGGTGCGCGTGCACGATCTGATCACCCGGTTCTTTTTCGACATCGACCAACCGATTGCCGACCAAGACGGGGAAGTCCACGCCTATGTCGGCGACGAGGTTATCGTTACCTGGCCGCTGAGCGAGGATCCTGAGCGCAATGCCCGATCACTGCGCTGCTTCTTCGCGATCGAAGAAAAGATGGTTGAACTCGCCTCGTCCTACGCCGAGGAATTCGGCGTCGTGCCGCGCTTCCGCGCCGGCCTTCACGCCGGTCCCGTCGTCGTCAGCGAGTGCGGCGTCGCGAAGCGGCAGATCGCGTATTTCGGCGATACGATGAACGTCGCCGCCCGGCTCTGCGAGCACTGCAAGGCCGCCGGAGAAACCCTGGTCGCCTCAGCCGACCTGCTGCGCAGCGCTGCGGTCCCGCATTGGCCTGAGCACCGGGCGGCCCGCCAGCCTCACGCTGCGCGGACGACGGACGCCGGTCGAGGCGCACGCAGTGCATTGCCACGAGCCCGCCTAAGCGGCGCAGGGATGAGCCGGTCCAAGCATACCGCTTGCATTGGCATGGACCATCTACGGGTCCGTTTCAATGCCGGTTAGGAGTGGATGAGGCGTGCGGGTTGCAGTGACCAACGCCAAAGGGCAATTGACGGAATTGATCCGACGCGCCGAGGCGGGGAAAGAGGTCATTCTAACGAGGCGCGGTCGGGGGGTGGTGCGCTTGGTACCCGTCGAGGCGGCCGTCGCTCCCGAGGCGCGCAGAGAGCTCCTCAAAGCAGTGCGGTCCTCGGGGGCCGCCAAGGCGCGGACCGGAGAGAGCGCAGCGCGCAGCCAGGACTTGCTGTTTGGGCCGGATGGAGAGCAGCCGAGCTTTAGATGCCCTATCGCCCAGCGGCGCGCTGGCCCCAGTGCGCCGCCGAGCATCGCACTTTCACGTTCGGTCAGCTCGACCCGCTATTCGGCCGCGACCCGCGTCGGCTCGTGGCGCCGCGGCTGCGGCGGCTTATGATAGGCGCCGTCCTTCATGACCATCAGGATATTGTCGCGGTTCCGGAAGAGCTTCACATCCTTCAATGGATCGCCGTCGATCATGATCAGATCGGCGAGATAGCCTTCCTTGACGAGCCCAAGCTCGTTGCCCATGCCCATTATCTCGCCGCCGTATTGCGTCGCCGCCTGCAAGACCTCCGCCGGTGTGTAGTCGAACAGATTGACGAAGTGCTCGAAATCGCGCGCGTCGTCGCCGATCTTGTTCCAGGCAAAGCCGTAATCGCCGCCGGGCAATACCTTGATGCCGCGCTTGCGCATCTTTTTGAAAACTTCGCTGCTGCGTTCGAGCGAAGCGACGAAGCCGGCGCGCTCGGCGATCTCGCGGGTGACGCCCCAGGCCTCGGCTTCATAGGCCGTCGCGTAGACGATGCCGATGGCCGGCGCGACGAACACCTCGTTCTTTCTCGCCTCCAATTGGTCGAGGCATTCTTCGTCGGCAAAGTCGCAATGATAGATGACCCGGAAATTGTGGCGCAGCGCCATCTTGATCGAGGCACAAGCGCGCGCATGGCAGGCGAGCCACACGCCCCATTCATGCGCCACTTCTGCAGCGGCGGCGACCTCCGCGTCGGTATAGGCAAGCGCCTCGGAAAAGTGCGGCCGCACGAAATTGTCACCCGAGATGTTGATTTTGATCGTGTCGACGCCTTCCCGGATCATCATGCGCGTGACGCGACGCACTTCGTCCGGCCCGTCGGCAATCAATTCGATGCCGGTGTGGTGCATGTGCATCTGCCGCTCGTCGCCGAGCCCCCCGGTCGCGGTGATCTCGGGCGAGGCGGCCTTCATGCGCGGTCCCGGCAGGCGGCCGGCATTGATCTCGTTGCGGAGCACGATGTCGAGCCGCGGCTTCGAGGACGCCGCCGAATAGACGCTGGTGAACCCGCTGTCGAGCATCAGCCGCGCATTGTACGACGTGAGCAGCATATGCTCCTCGACCGGTACGTTGCCGATGTCCCGGAGTGCGGCGCAATTGGTGTAGGACAGGTGCCCGTGGCCCTCGGTGAGGCCGGGCATCAAGGTCGCGCCGCCGCCGTCGACGACTTCCTCGGCAAGGCTTCGGTCGATCTGGTCCTTGCCTGCGACCACCGCCTTGATCCGGTTTCCCTGAAGCAAGACTTCGCCCGGGTAAGACGATTTCCCCGTACCGTCGAAAATGAGAACGTTGGTGAACAGAATTCGCGGCATTTCCGCTCTCCTCCCGTAATGGATGAATTTATCGAGGACCGATGATCGTTTGCCGCATCGGCCACCTCATCCGGACTATGTGCCAGCCGTGTCTTTGTGAACAGCGGAAATTTTGCCGTGATCCTCTGCCAACTCCTGCTGCGGTCGGCCGGCTAGGTCGAGACCCGTCCCAATACAGTGTTGACCTGATCCTTGGTCACAACGTCCTATCCGATCCTGGCCGGCTGTTTTCGTCCAACGCCTTACCGGTCGATGCCGCCCATGCAGAGGTATTTGACTTCGAGAAACTCCTCGATGCCGTATTTCGAGCCCCAGTGGACCAATAGATGGGGCCGATGCCGCTTTCCTTCATGCCGCCGAAGGGGGCGATCTGGGTCGAGATGATGCCCTCGTTGATGCCGACGATGCCGTATTCGAGTCCCTCGGCCACACGCCAGATGCGGCCGATGTCGCGGCTGTAGAAATAAGACGCGAGGCCGAACTCGGTATCGTTGGCCATTTTGATCGCCTCGTCCTCGCTCTTGAAGCGGTAGAGCGGGGCGACCGGGCTGAAGGCCTCCTCCTTGGTGATGACCATGTCGGTCGTCGCATCGGTCAGCATGGTCGGCTCGAAGAAACTGCCGCCCTGCGCAGCGCTTGCCGCCGGTCACCACCTTGGCGCACTTCTCGACGGCATCGGCGATGTGCGCCGCGACCTTCTCGACCGCCTTCATGTCGATCAGCGGCCCGATCACGGCACCAGGCTCGAACCCGTCGGCGACCTTCATCGCCCGGCGGTCTCGGCGAGGCGCTTCGTGAACGCGTCATAGACGTGGTCCTGCACCAGGATGCGGTTGGCGCCAGCCGCAGATCTGGCTGGCATTCCGGTATTTCGATGCGATCGCGCCTTTGACCGCCATCTCAATAGAGACTTCGTCGGGGGCTGCCGGATTTAGACCCACTTAGTTTTCTGCGCAGAAGCCCAGGAACTCGCGGCACCGCGCCACGTCGCCGCCAAAATGTTCCATCAAGTCGAGGACTGGTGACAGGGCTGGGGGTTCGATGCCTGCGGCGGTTGCGGCCAATGCGAAGTCCCAAACGGAAGACGAGCGGCAACACTCGAGGTCCGCGAACAGCCGACGAAGGATTGCCATCGTGATGTCTGACATTGGGATCGCATCGATTTGCCCGATAAGGCCATTGTCGAGACCCACAATACGGCTGCTGAGTTGCAGCTCGGTATTTATGAATGACCGTGCAACGTCTACTGCTTCAAAAATGCTCCCGAAATGAGCATCACGAGCGCGATCAAACAACTGCGACGGCGTTATAAAGTTAAGAAAAGGCCCCTCGCCATCAATATCTCGAGAAACGAAAATCTTCTGCCGCGCGCTCAAGTTCGGCGGGCAGGGGGGCTCCGGCTCGTTACCTGATACCCCTAGACGTTTTGCAATATTATTCAGGTTTCCGTCTCTTGAAACATACGGACTCGACCATATTGGGTAGAGTACGGGAGTCCTCTCAATTTGAGCAAAGAGCGCGCCAAGCGTCTTCATTTCTTCCTTAGAAAGGGTTATATGTTCTGGCATTTCAAGATTTTGGATTATCAAACCATATCGTGCAAGATTTTCGGCCACTTTGACAATCGACTGAAACGGTAACTCTTCAGATTGGGAGAAATAGGTCAATTCAATCCATGTCAGCCGGTTAGCAGAAGATAGCCGACAAAGGCTACGTTCCAGAGGGTCTAGCGCTTCAAGTCCGTCCAAGTCGAAGCTCAACAACCCAGGCGACAAATCTGCAATCTCCCGTGCTGCATCAAGCACGGGTACAAGATCCTCATCAGTCCAGCGGAGTACTTCTCGTAGTGCAATACGCCCGCAAGCATTGATCACTTCAACTACAGGTCCGCAAGTCGCTGGATAGGAGTTCAGCCCGTTGCGCCCCTCAAATAAAACGGCACGCTCCAGCCATTTTGACAAGCTCAGCCCAGCGTTAGCGAGCTCCATTGCCCGGCTGAGTAATCCTCTGACGATGACGGGGTCTAAGGTCTCTTCGACAGAATTCCTAAAGCCGAGCTCTGCCAAATCGTCGCCATTGACATCACCTGAGTATCGGTGCCTCCCACGGACATCCACACCTGACGATAGCAAAAGCTCGCAGGCGATTTCGGGATCGAAGTAAGACAGACCGGCAATGGACAGCGGCCAGCTTAACCCCCATTTTGGTGGCGTCGCAATTGCCCGCGGTTTTACCATCGCACGTAGGACAGCGTCGGCGGCGACGGTAACTTTCGGGTCCAACTCTCGTAACGTTCGATGCAGAGATACGAACTCGGGATTGCTCCATGCAACTAGTGCTGCTCCGCCGTTCTCTTTTATGCACCGTCGAACGAACTCGATCTCCATTTCGCCTGCATCGACTACCCGACGATCAACTGTGAGACTACTACGAAGATCTTCCGTGAGGTTAGCGATGATGGATCCCGGCCACGGCGCGCCACTCAAGTTGGTACTGATACCGTCCACGAGGGCCAGATGCCGATCTGACCCGACAACGCGATTGATGGATGGGGCGATGTAGACGCGCGGAGACCCCGTGCTACCCTCCGAACCCTTGACAGGAAGTAGAGCGGCACGCGCTAAAGCGCGGAAACGATCTGTGGGCGTGCCCGCCACTAAGTTCACTGCCTCTCCGACCTCCGGTGAGATTGTGACAGCGGTCTCTGGCACGAAAAGCCAATCCAGAATCGACTCCAACAGGGCGTCGTTGTTCGGTGCATCCTCCCGCAGATAGAGGCGAACAGAGGTCCCATAGTCATCTGTAAGCCGTGTTGGATCGATGAGCGTCTCCAGACGAAAGAGGCTGCCACTACCGATGATGCGGGCACGAACGGAGGGAGCGGCCAGATCATTTGGGGGCGCCCATCGGTGTGACGCAATATCCAATTCCTCGGCCAACATGAAGTAGCTAAGTACTCCGACGCCAAACCGGCTATTGGGAAAGAATTTAATGTCGGCCACGTCCCATCTTGCGCGGTCAATGTGGAACTCGTGGCTGTCGGCGAAGCGCTGTCCGGCGTAGGCGAATAACCGGCGTATGTGCCGGTCAGCCATACCGATCCCATTATCCACGCACTCGACGAAACGGCGCCCCCTGTCTATCCCGAAGTTGATCGCTATGCGGCCTTCGTAGGCTTTTCCAACTCGATTACGACGCTCGCGCACAGCCAGCTGCTCCGCTGCCCGGCGATAGCGGCAAGCATCAAGCGCATTCTGATAAAGCTCTCGAAGTGCCGGCCATCTCTCACCATAGAGCTGCTGGCCCATCAAGAGACCTATGATCCGCGTTCGGTCCAATTCAAACCGTAATGGCGGACGTGTTGGGCGCCAACCGCTTGGCCCGGCATTCAGGCGATTAACCGTGAAACCGGCCGGTAGCAGGTCACGCATGGCTCTCGCGTGCACGTCCTGTCTCTGCGACAATCGCGTTTTATAGCTCTCCAGGGCGTCGACCACTGCTAACAAAGCGGCGTCTACAGCATCATTGGCACAGTCCAATTTGAGGTCGAACCACCGCTCTCCTTGCCCGCTTGCAACGCCGTCTGCGATACGAGTCTGCCATTCCGCTCCGGCCACCTGCATGCGAATCCAGTCTGCGGATAGCACGTCGTCAGTGCCAACGTGCTCCGCCAATACCGGCGGCATTCTTCGCGGATCAAGTGTCAGCTGAGACCCGAGATTGAGGAGATGTGCGACCCGAACCTCGTTAATTGTAAGCTGAGAATCGAATTCGCCGCAGCTGAACTCTGGATCAAGAGATTCATTGCCGTAGGCTACATCTAAGGTTACGTCGTCGAAGCCCGCAAACATCAGGCGCGCTAGTCGGAGGAGGCGTGGTGCACTGAGGATTTCGGAAACACGGCGGTCATGTGTGATTTCGGGGAGTGGCGCGGGGGCGACGAGCGCGGTGATTGCATCGAACGCCCAGCCAGTGCGGTTTTGCGCAGCGCACTCCTCATCCCACAGCTCGCCTGACGTATGGCAGAACCCGACGAGCGACCAACAGGAGTGATCATCTGCGGCATCTTGCTTGTTCTGCGCGATCAGCGCACGTCTGATTTGCGCGGCGTCACTATTTCGCCAGGCATTGCGCCACGCACCCACCAGATAGCCAGAGGTCGAGATCAGCTCCGGGTCAGGCATTGCTCCAGCGGCTACTAGCCGGGTCTCGGCCGCCGCCAGAGCGGCTTCGTATACAAAGGGCACTGCGAGCAGGACCGCAACTTCTGCAGCGGGTATGTCCCCACCGGTCTCGGTGGGGAGGAATACGTGGCGTATGCGTGCCGCCTGTCGGCGCCACGCGCTCTCATCGCGCCAGCGTTGGATTGGCAGGACGCGACGAGCCTCGGCGACCTGCTCTTCCGCCCGCATAGCAAGAGCCTTCAACTGTGTCGCGAAGGCCGGTAATTTCGCCTCTACGCTGCGAAACAATTCGGTTGCGGCGAGACGGTGTGACCAATCGGAGCGCTTAAGCCGCTCGCGAAACCGGGCGGCCTCGTCCTCCTTCGTTATGAGGCGCTCCCATTGTCCAGCATGGCCGCCACGCCCGGACACTACGAGCGTCTGTTTGCCAGCGCTAGAGGCAGCAAGCCGACGGCGTGCCTCCGCAGCGATAGCTTCTAGCTCGGCTGGCCCCTTTTCTAGTTCAATAGTCTCAGCTAAAGCGCGAGTGAAAGCGCTATAGTCCTCCCCCTGAAAGTCGCGCCCGCTTTGTTCACCTGCCGCGCAACTATAAAGGAATGCGATCGTCGGCGCGTCGGTCGCTTCATCGCTATACTCGTTTTTTAGCGGCGTGTCGTTTTCCGCTGCGGCTGACTTACTCGGAGCAAGCGCATAGCGGGCTCCTTCGCGGCACGCGTCAATAAGTACTATGACGGAGCGTGCCTTACATCCCCGTGCATACCCCGAAATCCAGCTATCGGAAACCACATCGTCAGCGCTCCCAGAATGTCTCGGAGTAAAATCCTGCGGCAGCAGCAAGCGGCGGCCATCGAGTTCGATGCCATGACCTGAGAAGAATATCAGCATTTCGTCGGCTGGGTCGGCACTATCGAGGAAGTCGACGATCGCCGCGCGCAGCCGCGCGGTCGTTAGCTCACGTACTCGCGTCTCGCCCGACCCGGCGCCCACAGCCTCAATACGCTTCGGCTCGAACCCGGCGCGGGTTAACGCCGCCTTCAGGCGCGGTATATCGTTGGAAACATAATCCAGGGCCGGCAGGGGGTCATAGTCGGCGATAGCCAGCAGCAACGCACGGCGGGGCATCAGTCGTGTATAAAAGTCAGCTTGAGCGAGGCAGTGCCGCCTGCCTTGGCGGTCCCGATCAGGTTTATGCCACCCTCTGCAGTAAGTTCGATGCCGACCTCGAGTTCTTTTAACGAAAGGCCGTCAGCTTTGGCGACAAGATCTGAGGTAGCGGCCCTTAACTTAGCGACCAAGCCAGTTAGGCTTGCTCTCAATCGCTCAATGGGAATTTCTACTGGTATCGCGGGCCCCGTCCCGAAGATACCCTTGCCAGGATCGTTCGGGGTCACAAGAACAGAAATCGTATCAGCCATTGTGAAGTCTCCCGTTGGTGTTGACGGTAGTCTATTCCCCCTTCGAAATACGCAGCAAGGGCGAATTTGTGGGCGACTTTGGCCTTACCTTTGGACTGATAGACCCGTTTCGCAGCCGCACCCTATGATGTGGTTCGTGGAGGGTCGAAAGAGGACGTTGTGCGGCTCGGGATTTATTCGGGAGAGGAGAACCCGACGGCTTAATGGAGATTGCCTACGCGATGAGGGCTCTGGCGCCCTCATCGCGCCGCCGCGCCTAAAGCTTACTTAGTGGTCGATGCCGCCCATGCAGAGGTATTTGACTTCGAGGAATTCCTCGATGCCGTATTTTGAGCCTTCGCGGCCGATGCCGCTTTCCTTCATGCCGCCGAAGGGGGCGATCTCGGTCGAGATGATGCCTTCGTTGATGCCGACGATGCCGTATTCGAGGGCCTCGGCGACGCGCCAGATGCGGCCGATGTCGCGGCTGTAGAAATAGGCGGCGAGACCGAATTCGGTGTCGTTGGCCATTTTGATCGCCTCGCCCTCGTTCTTGAAGCGGTAGAGCGGCGCGACGGGGCCGAAGGTCTCCTCCTTCGTGATGACCATGTCGGTCGTCACATCGGTTAGGACCGTCGGCTCGAAGAAGCTACCGCCCTGAGCGGCGCGCTTGCCTCCGAGGACTACCTTGGCCCCTTTGTTGACGGCGTCGGCGATGTGGGCCTCGACCTTCTCGACCGCCTTCATGTCGATCAGCGGCCCGATCACCGCGCCCGGCTCGAACCCGTCGGCGACCTTCATCGCGCCGGCGGTCTCCGCGAGGCGCTTCGTAAACGCGTCGTAGACGCCGTCCTGAACCAAAATCCGGTTGGCGCAGACGCAGGTCTGGCCGGCGTTCCTATATTTCGAGGCGATGGCGCCCTTGACCGCGGCCTCGATGTCGGCGTCGTCAAAGACAATGAACGGCGCGTTGCCACCCAATTCCAGCGACAATTTCTTGACCGTTCCGGCGCACTGCTCCATCAGCAATTTGCCGACCTCGGTCGAGCCGGTGAAGGTCAGTTTGCGGACGATCGGGTTCGAGGTCAGCTCGCCGCCGATCTCGTTCGAGGGGCCGGTTACGCAGGAAAAGGCGCCCTTCGGCACGCCGGCGCGCTCGGCCAATTCGCACAAGGCCAATGCCGAGAAGGGCGTTGCGGTCGCCGGCTTCAGCACCATCGTGCAGCCGGCGGCCAGGGCCGGGCCGCATTTGCGGGTGATCATCGCCGCCGGGAAGTTCCAAGGCGTGATCGCAGCGGTGACGCCGATCGGCTCCTTGGTCACGACGATGCGCTTGTCGGAGGCGTGCGCCGGGATCGTGTCGCCGTAGATGCGCTTGCCCTCCTCGCCGAACCACTCGATGAAAGCGGCGGCATAGGCGATCTCGCCCTTAGATTCGGCCAAGGGCTTGCCCTGCTCGGCGGTCATCAAGGCGGCGAGGTCCTCCTGGTTCGCCATCATCAGGTCGAACCATTTGCGCAATACCTGCGCGCGCTCCTTGGCGGTCTTGGCGCGCCAGCCGGGGAGTGCGCGATCGGCCGCCTCGATCGCCTGGCGGGTCTCTTCGGCGCCCATCCGGGGCACGGTGCCCAAGGTCTCGCCGGTCGCCGGGTTGGTGACCGGGATCGTGCCGCGGTTCAACGCATCGACCCACTCGCCATTGACGTAGCATTGCTGGCGGAACAGCTTCGGATCCTGGAGCTTCATCGCGCACCTCCCTCGGCTCGGTGATTAAGGATAGGTACGGCCCGCCGGAGGGTTTGACAAGGCGCGCCCCGATGCCCCTCACCCTCCCGCGCCGTGGCGCGGGCCCCTCCCTCTCCCCGCTCGCGCGGGGCGAGGGGCTGCACCGGCACTCTCCCTCGCCCCGCTTGCGGGGAGAGGGCTGGGGTGAGGGGCTGGCCGCTCGGACGAGCCGGCTCGGTTATCGACGAGATGGGGACGTGCGAGATGCACCGGTAGGCTGATATAATGGGCGTTACTGAACGAGGTTGAACGGGTGAACCCTTGGACCATGACCGGTGACACAACCGACCTCAAGACATTGCTCGCGCATGTCGCGCAGGGGCGCAGCCTGAGCGAAGGCGAGGCAGAGGCGGCGTTCGACATCATCATGAGCGGTGACGCCACCCCCTCGCAGATGGGCGCCTTTCTGATGGCGCTGCGGGTGCGCGGCGAGACCGTCGACGAGATCACCGGCGCCGCGCGGATCATGCGGGCCAAGGCTGTTTCCATCGACGCACCGCCCGGAACGATCGACACCTGCGGCACCGGTGGGGATGCCTCGGGCAGCTTCAATATCTCGACCGCCAGCGCGCTGGTAGTGGCTGGTTGCGGCGTGCCGGTCGCCAAGCACGGCAATCGCGCGCTCTCCTCGAAATCGGGGTCGGCCGATGTGCTGACCGCGCTCGGCGTCAATATCGACGCCGATCTCGCGATCGTGCGGCAGTGCCTGTGGGAAATCGGCCTCGGCTTTCTGATGGCGCCGCGCCACCACAGCGCCACCCGCCATGTCGCGCCGACCCGGGTCGAGCTCGGCACGCGGACGATCTTCAACTTGCTCGGGCCGTTGTCCAGCCCAGCAATGACGCGTCGCCAACTAGTCGGCGTGTTTGCGCCCGAGTGGGTCCGGCCGATGGCCGAGGTGCTCGGGCGGCTCGGCGCGGAGCACGCCTGGGTCGTGCACGGCGATGGCCTCGACGAGCTGACCACCGCGGGCGTGACGACGATCGCTGCGTTCGAGGGTGGCGAGGTGGAGACCTTCGAGGTCGTCCCCGAGGATTTCGGGCTGCCGAGGGCGCGGCTCGAAGACATTCGAGGCGGCGAGCCGCAGCACAATGCGGGTCTGATGCGGGAGTTGCTCGCCGGCGTCGGGGGCCCGTTGCGGGATGTCGTGCTGTTGAACAGCGGCGCCGCCCTGCTCGTCGCCGGCCGGGTGAAGACGGTCGCAGCAGGCATCGAGCTCGCCGCCAGCTCCATGGACTCGGGTGCTGCACAGCGCGTGTTGGAGGAGTTGGTCGACCGCACTAATGAGCCCGAAATTGCGGAGGCGATTGCCCGATGAGGGATGTACTCGCCGAGATCTGCGCCGAGAAGCGCGCCCATGTCGCACGCGCGAAAGCCGTGCGGTCCGAGGCGGCGCTGCTTGCCGGGATTTCCAAGGCGCCGCCGGTGCGGCCGTTTGCGGCGGCGCTCGAGCGCCATCTCGCCAAAGGGCGCTACGGGCTGATTGCCGAAATCAAGAAGGCTTCGCCCAGCGCCGGTCTGATTCGCAAGGATTTCGATCCGCGGAAGCTCGCCGCCGCTTATGCGGCGGGCGGCGCCAGCTGCCTGTCGGTGCTGACCGATGGTCCCTATTTCCAGGGCAGTGATGGCGACCTCACCGCGGCGCGCGAGGCGGGGCATCTGCCGGTACTGCGCAAGGATTTCATCCTCGACCCGTATCAAGTCGTGGAAAGCCGGCGAATTGGGGCCGATTGCATCCTGCTCATCATGGCGGCGCTGTCCAATGCAGCGGCCGCAGAGCTGGCCGCGGCCGCCGCCGAGCTCGGTCTCGATGTGCTCGCCGAAATCCATGACGGCGCCGAGCTCGACCGCGCGCTGCGCCTTCCGGTGCGGCTGATCGGCATCAACAACCGCAACCTGAAGACGCTCGAAACCGATCTGCGCACCGCCGAAACCCTGGCGCCGGAGGTCCCTTCGGACCGCATCGTCGTCGCCGAGAGCGGGATCCGCCGACCCGAAGATCTCGAGCGCCTCGCCGCCGCCGGTGCACGCTGCTTCCTGGTAGGAGAGACCTTGATGCGCGAACCCGATGTGACCGCGGCGACCCGCCGGCTGCTGAGGTTCCCCGCAGACCCCGGCTTCACGCATCTCGACGCCGAGGGGCGAGCACAGATGGTCGACGTCTCCGAGAAGCAGGAGACCGACCGGGTGGCGATCGCCGGCGCCCGCGTCGTGATGCGCCCGGAGACCCTCCAACGCATCCGCTCCGGTGATGTCGCCAAAGGCGATGTGCTCGCCGTCGCCCGGCTCGCCGGCATTATGGCCGCAAAACGCACCGCGGAATTGATCCCGCTGTGCCACCCGCTCGCCCTGACTTCAGTGAAGGTCGACCTCGAATGCGTGCCCGAGCGCTCGGCGGTGGAGATCACCGCGACCTGCAGATTGCGCGGCCGCACCGGCGTCGAAATGGAAGCCCTGACCGCGGCGAGCGTCGCGGCATTGACGGTTTACGATATGTGCAAGGCCGTCGACCGCGGCATGGTCGTGACCGATCTGCGCTTGTTGCGCAAATCGGGCGGCAAGTCCGGGATTTGGGAGGCTGAACCGTGATCTCCGTTGAAGAGGCGCTGTCGCGCTTGCTCGCGCCGCTCGAAAAGCTGCCGCTTGAGCAGATCTCGATCGTCGATGCGATCGGCCGCGTTTTGGCCGAGGATTTGGCTGCCCGCCGGACGCAGCCGCCTTTCGCGGTATCGGCGATGGACGGCTACGCGGTGCGCGCCGAGGATTTGGCCGCGGTCCCGGTCGAACTGCGGATCGTCGCCGAGGTGCCGGCCGGGGCCGGGTTTGGCGGGCATGTCGGCCCCCGCGAAGCCGCCCGCATCTTCACCGGCGCGCCAATGCCGGCGGGCACCGACACGATCGTCATTCAGGAGGACACGCAGCGCGAGGGCGACCGCGTGCGGGTCATCGAAGGCGCGGCGCGCGGCCGCTACGTGCGGCGCGAAGGGCTCGATTTTGGTGAGGGCGACGTGCTGCTGCAGGCCGGGCGGCGGCTCACGGCGCGCGACATCGGCCTCGCCGCGGCGATGAACCGGCCGTGGCTCTTTGTGCATCGCCGGCCGCGCGTCGGCATCCTGTCGACCGGCGACGAAATCGTCATGCCCGGCGATCCGATCGGGCCGCACCAGATCGTCAGCTCGAACAGCCTGTCGCTCGCAGCTTTTGTTTCGGCCTGCGGCGGAATCCCAGTATCGGTCGGCAACGCCCCGGACGACCCGGCGGCGTTGCGCCAGGTCGCCGCCGCGACGCGCGGGGTCGATTTGCTGGTCACGACCGGCGGCGCTTCGGTCGGCGAGCACGATCTGGTGCGCGACGTGCTTGGCGCCGACGGGCTGGAGCTCGATTTCTGGCAGATCGCGATGCGGCCCGGAAAGCCGCTGATGGTCGGGCGCTACCGTGGAACGCCGATGGTCGGACTGCCGGGCAATCCGGTCTCGACCCTGGTCTGCGCCCTGCTGTTTTTGCGGCCCGCGCTCGACCGGCTGAGCGGCGCCGCGTCAGCAGAGGAAGCGGCGCCGACAGCGCGGCTCGGCACAGCATTGCCAAAGAACGACCGGCGGCAGGATTATCTGCGATCACGGCTCGCCCGGGCCGCGGACGGCACGCTCGAAGCGTTCCCGTTCGAGGTGCAGGACAGCTCGATGATGCGCCTGTTGGCGTCGGCGGATTGTCTGGTGATCCGGCCGCCGCAGGCCCCTGCAATCGCGGCCGGCGCCACCGTGCCGATCGTGCCGTTCCCGGGAGGCGCGCTGCCGATTTGATCAGTAGGGAGGGACCGCAATGAGCTCATTCGATGAATACGTCAACAAATACCAGACGGCGCGAATGGAGCGCCGCAACGGCATTCTGCAGGTCACGTTACACACCGAGGGTCAGTCACTGCGGTGGGGTTTCCTGCCGCACGGCGAACTGCCAGAAGCCTTTCACGACATTGGCGCGGACCGCGAGAACAAGGTCGTGATCCTGACCGGCACGGGTGCCGAGTTCTCCGGGCCCCGCGCAACACCCGGGACATCGTCCTTTCCGTCCCGGCCGTCGATCGAGCGCATCGACCGCATCCATTGGGAAGGCCGCCATCTGCTGATGAACCTCCTCAATATCGAGGTGCCGGTAATCAGTGCGATCAATGGCCCGGCGTGGCGCCACTCGGAGATCCCGCTGCTCTGCGATATCGTGCTCGCCGCCGACACCGCGCAGTTCCAGGATTCGGCTCATTTCATGTCGGATGTCGTGCCGGGCGACGGCATGCACATCGTGTATCCGTTACTGCTCGGCATGAACCGCGGGCGTTATTTTCTGATGACCGGACAAACTCTGGAAGCCGCCGAAGCGCTGCGGCTGGGCCTCGTCGCTGAGGTGTTGCCGCCCGACAAGCTTATGGGACGCGCCTGGGAACTGGCCGAGGATCTGACCCGCAAACCGACACTGCTGTTGCGCTACACTCGGCTGCTCTTCACCGAATATCTGCGGCGGCAGATGCACGATCTGTTGGGCTACGGCCTCGCGATGGAGAGCCTTGCGCTATTCGAGAAGCCGGAGGCGCCCGCCACCGGAACCTAAAGAGCTGCTCGCTATTGCAAGTCAGGCGAGCGCGTCTCGGCTCGAGGTAGCTGAGGCTCCGTTCTCGATGGGCAATCGGGGCGGGGTGTATTGCCGCGGCGCTCCACAGGCACACGGCAATTGTCGACCCGCTGGGAATCCGACGCTTTGTCGGATAGCCGCTCCTTCAATGTCTTCACCTCTTGAGCCATCGCAAGGGAGGTGAGCAACATCAGCCATACCGCTGCGGCGCAGCCCAACGTCTTCATGTTCAGAGCGCCTTGCGAAAGGTCAGATTGATGCGGCGATTGCCGGTCAGCGGATCGTCGCCCTCGGCAAGCGGGGCGATGCCGTGATAGACGAGGCGATCGGGACCGCCCCAAACGACAACATCGCCGCTCTCCAGGAGAAAGCGCCGGGGCCGATCGTTGCGGCGTTTGCCTCCGAACAGGAATACTGCCGGTAGACCCAGAGACACCGAGACGATCGGCGCGGTCATGTCGCGCTCGTCTTCGTCGCGATGCAGCGAAAGCTTGGTTCCCGGCTCATAGCAGTTGATCAGACACGCGTCGGGCTCGAAGCCGGCAAACCCGCCGGCGGCTGCCGCGTCGGCGGCGAGGCGGCGAAACAATGCGGGCATCTCGGGCCATTTTCGGCCGGTCATCGGGTCGACAGGATCGTAGCGATAGCCGCGCCGATCCGTGACCCAGCCCGCTGGCCCGCAATTGGTCATGGCCACCGACATCCGGTAACCGCCGGGCGTCTTCATATTGCGGAACGGAGCCACTGTGGTGATATCGGCCACAGCCGCGACCAATGCCGCAGTGTGATCACTGGCAAAGCCCCGCAAAATCACCGCTCGCTCGGAAAGCCGCTCGGCAGTTTGCCCCGGCTCGAGGCAGCTCAGCAGGTCAATCAACCTCAATCACCCGAGCGGGACGCCCGCAATGCCGTCGTATCCTGGCGCGCGCCGGCGAGCACGTAATTGACGTCGGTGCCCGCGATCACAAAGCGCGCGCCGAGACGGATCAGCTTGCCCTGCAACGCGACATTGTGTCGGATGCCGCCGACCCCGAGCACCTTGCCGTGGGTGCGGCAGGCGTCGGCCACGCGTTCATAGGCCTCCCGCAGACGCGGGTGGTCGACTTGCCCCGGAATGCCGTAATCGGTCTTCAGGTCGCCCGAGCCGATCAGCAGCACGTCGATCCCGGGCAGCGCAGCGATCGCCGCGGCATTGTTGATGCCCTCGGCGGTTTCCAGCATGACAATGACCGAGGTATCCGCATTGAGCCGCTCGTTGATCTCGCCGAGCGGCATCGCGCGGTAGACGAGGGCCGGCCCGAGCCCCATGACCGACCGCTGGCCCGATGGCGGGAAGCGGCAGTTGCGCACCACCGCTTCGGCTTCGCTGCGGTTGTTGACATGCGGTACGATGACCCCTTGCGCACCGCCGTCGAGCACCCGGCTCGACCAGTGCGCGTCATGGCTCGGCACGCGCACCAGCGGGGTAATGCCGATGCCGATCGCCGCAGCGCAGATCGTCGCGGCCGTGTCGATCGAATAGGGGCTGTGCTCCATATGGACATAGAGCGCGTCATACCCGCCGGCCTCGGCGACCATCGCGATGTCGACAGTGCGGGCGAGCCGCAGGTTCATGCACAGCACCAGCTCGCCGGCGGCGAGCTTCTGCTTCATCGAATTGGTCATTCGTGCCTCCGGTTGCCCCTCACCCCGACCCTCTCCCCGCAAGCGGGACGAGGGAGCAGTCCTTAATTCCCTCGCCCCGCTTGCGGGGAGAGGGCTAGGGTGAGGGGCTGCTCACCTCAGCCGCAGGCCACCGCGTAGACGTCGCGCACCCCCTCGGGCAGCCGCGTCTCGCTCCAGCTACGGCCGCCGTCTTGCGTGCCGAACACCTGGCCGAAACGGGACACGCCATAGACCTGGTTGGGGTCGCGTGGATGCACTGCAACGCCCATCATCGTCGCCTCGGCCTTGACGCCGTGGTCGAAGCGCTTCCAGGTCTGGCCGACATCGTCGGTGCGGTAGATCGACCCGTCGGTGCTGCGCGCCGCCGGGCTGAGGCAGGCATACATGACCTTGGGGTCGTGCGGCGAGACGCGGATATCACGGCCATAAGTCAATGGCGAGAACCGGTTGATCTCCATGTCCTGCCAATGCTCGCCGCGGTCGCTGCTGCGGAAGAGGCCCATGCGGTTGGCGAGGAACACTGTGCCGGGCGCCGCGGCGCTGCAGGTCAGCGCGTGGCCGTCGAGCATTCCCTCTATTTCGGTCTGACTGCCGATGCGGCTGCGATATTTCGGCTCCTCGCAGAAGCGGATCAGATCGGCCGTGCAGTCCTCCCAGCTCTCGCCGCCGTTGCGGCTGCGCATCGCGCCATTGGCTTCAAGCGTCGCATAGACGTCGTCGGGCGAATTGGGATCGACATCGAGCCGCATGACCCGGCATGCGAAACCCATGATCACTCGGTCGGGCAGCCCCGGGTCCGCCATCTTGCGCCAGGTCTCACCGCCGTCATCGCTGCGATAGACACCGGGGGGCGTCGCTCCGGCATAAACCATGCGAGGGTTCTTCGGATGGATGCAGACCGACCAGATATCGGCATTGTCGGGAAGACGCAGCCGCTCCCAGGTGTTGCCGCCATTTGTGCTGCGGTAGGCCCCCTTGGTGCTGCCGACATAAACGACATCGAGGTTTTCGGGATGGACCGTGATCGCGTGGACATCGGCGCCTTCGGGCAGACCATTGGTCAGATGTTCCCACCGGTTGTCGCCTGCATCCTGCCGGAAGATGCCGCCGGCCGTTGCGCCCATCGACCGCGCCGTACCGGCATAAACATGGGTAGTCGCCATCATTCTCCTCCCTCGCCTGGATTGCCGCGGCGATCATACCCCTCTATTAGAGCTTGTCACAAAGCTTTAGCGGTTGGAGAGAACGATGAGCGGCATGGCTGTCACGCAGCGCAGGAGGCTCGGCAAGGCGGGACCGGAGGTCTCGGCGATCGGTCTCGGTTGCATGTCTTTGTCGGGGGTCTACGGCACGAGCGACGACGAGGGCGGGATCCGGCTGATCCACCGGGCGATCGAGCTCGGCGTCGACCATTTCGACAGCTCGGACATGTATGGCTGGGGCCAGAACGAGGAATTGCTCGGCCGGGCATTGAAGGGCCGGCGCAACGGCGTCGTGATCGCGACCAAATTCGGCCAGACCCGGCGGCCGGGCGACGCCAACGGCGTCGACGGGACCCCCGCCTATGTCGTTCAGGCGTGCGACGCTAGCCTCAAGCGGCTCGGCGTCGACGTCATCGATCTTTATTACCAGCACCGGGTCGATCCGGCGGTGGCGGTCGAGGATACGGTCGGCGCGATGTCGCGGCTCGTCGAACAAGGCAAGGTCCGGTATCTGGGGCTGTGCGAAGCGCGGCCGGAGCGCATCAGGCGAGCACACTCCACTCACCCGATCGCCGCGGTGCAAAGCGAATTTTCCCTTCTCTACCGGCAGGAGGCGACCGAGACGCGCGAGCTGACCCGCGATCTCGGCATCGCCTTTGTCGCCTACGCCCCGCTCGGCCGCAGCCTATTGACCGGCGACGTCCCCGATCTCGGAAATTTGGCCGAGGGCGACACGCGCGGCCGTCACCCCCGCTTCATGGGCGACAATTTCGCCAAGAATCGCGATCTGGTGGCACGCGTCGAGGCAATCGCCGAGGAAAAAGGCTGCACGCCGGCGCAGCTCTGCCTCGCGTGGCTATTGGCGCAGGGTCCCGACGTAATCCCGATCCCCGGCACCAAGCGCATCGAACGGCTGGAGGAAAATCTCGGCGCGATGAAAGTGCATTTGACCGAGACCGACATCGATCGTATCTCGACAGCGATCCCCATCGGCGCCGCCGGCGGTACCCGCTATCCTGAAGGCGGAATGCGGGGCGTGTATATTTGAGGTACGACGAACAGAAAGAGGAGTGAGGAGATGGCGTCACCCAAAAAGCTGTCGCACATTGTTCTGCAGACCAATCGTCGGCGCGAGATGATCGATTGGTACTGCACGGTGCTCGGCGCCGAGATACTTTACGAAGCCGAGCGCATCTCGTTCATCAGCTACGACGACGAGCATCACCGGGTAGCCTTCCTCGATCCCGGGCCGCTGACGGAGCGGCAACCGGACGCGGCGGGCCTCAATCACGTCGCGTTCACCTATGGCGGGCTCGACGATCTGATCGACAATTACCAGCGGCTCAAGGAGATCGGCATTCGCCCGCATCGCTGTGTCAATCACGGCGTGACGACATCGATGTACTACCATGATCCCGACCACAACCAGGTCGAGCTGCTGGTCGACAATTTCACGACCGCAACCGCGGGCCAAGCCTATATGCGGGGGCGCTCGACCGCCGACAAGAACCCGGTCGGTGTTGCCTATGACCCGGAAGAGCTGGTCGCGCGCGTCCGCGACGGGCTGCGTGTCGAGGAACTCGCCGCAATCAACTGAAATTAGCTTGCGAGCGGGTGCGGCCGCGGGTTCGAGCCGTCGGTGAACCGCGACAGGCGGAACGGCGCCGGGTCGACCAGAGTCGGGTCGCCGGCGACCATATCGGCCACCAGCTTGCCGGCCCCCGGTCCGATGCCGAAGCCGTGGCCGGAAAAGCCGGTGGCGATGAAGAAGCCAGGCAGGCTCTCGACTGGCGAGATGACCGGTATCGCATCGGGCATCACGTCGATCATGCCGCCCCAGCTTTCGGCGACCACCGCGTTGCGGAACACCGGGAAGGCCTCGGCGGTGGCGGCGCGCGCCCGATCGACGACGAATTGGTCGGGCTCCGGATCGAGCACGCGCATCGCCTCGAACGGGGAGGTCTGGTCCAAACCCCAATGGCGCGGGATGCGCCATTCCTCGACCCAGCGGCGGCCGACGCGGAACCGCAACTTCTTCCAGTGCAGCCGCGCTGCGGGCAGATAATCGAAGAACAGCCGAAAATTATCGGGCACGAGGTCGATCGTCCGCACCCCGAGGGTCGCGACGGTGTAGCCGCCGTCCATCCGTTTGCGAAACCCGAAGAGGCCTCCCGATGCCGAGATCTCCGGGCCGCCTTCGAGCGGCTGGGTGCGCATGACGGTGGCGAGCACTTTGAGCTGCGGCAGCGCAATTCCGAGATTGCCGCAGAACAGCCGGCACCAGGCGCCGCCGGCAAGCACGACCTTGCCGCACGAGATGCGGCCCTTTTCGGTCACGACCGCCGAGACGCGCCCGCCTTCCGTTTCGATGCCGCGCGCGGCGCATTGGGTGAGGATCGCCGCGCCGTGGCGCCGCGCCGCCTCGGCGATCGCCGGAGCCGCCCTCTGCGGCTCGGCCTTGCCGTCGCTCGCGGTGTAGAGCGCGCCGGTCCAGTTGCCCGTCAAACCCGGCATCAGCTCCGCCGCTTCGGCACGGGTGAGGATGCGGGTGTCGAGCTGATACTGGCGGGCATGATCGAGCCAGGTTTCGAGCTGTCCGAGCTCGGCCTGGGTCTCGGCCAGATACATGATGCCGGATTGGCGAAAGCCGGTCTCGGCCTCGACCAATTCGTTCATCCCCTGCCAGAGCCGCAGGCTCTCGACGATCAGCGGCAATTCGCGCGGATCGCGTCCCATCTTGCGGCACCAGCCCCAATTGCGGCTCGACTGCTCGCCGGCAATGTGCCCCTTCTCGCACAGGACCGCCCGGACGCCCTTCTGGGCCAGAAACAGCGCCGTGCTGGCGCCGATGATCCCGCCGCCGATGATCACGACATCGGCGCGCGCCGGCAGCACATCATCGGAACGCACCGGATCGACCCGCGGCGCCATCGGGCTATCCGAAGGCCCCTCTCCGCCCTTCAGGGGGGAGAGGGAGGGGCCCATCGCGCAGCGATGGGAAGGTGAGGTGGGCGGCGCCGCGAACTGAGGCCTCGGTCCCCCTCACCCTGCCCTCTCCCCCCGGCCGGCGGGGGAGAGGGTTGAAATATGGCCAGGGTGCATGTGCAATCCGTCGCGGCCATACTTCAATCGATCGCGGCGTGGACGAGGTTGGCCACGCGATCGAGGCGGGCGGTGTGCCATGGATCGGGTGACATGAAGTTCGTGATGTAGGTGAACGACACACCGCTCGTCGGGTCGGCCCACGAGTATGAGGTGCCGGCGCCGCCATGCCCGAAGGTCTCCGGCGCGCCGATCGTGCCGAGCCCTCGGATGCGGTCGCTGTCGCCGCGGACATGCGGACCGAGGCCGCGGTGCATCGGAATGCCGCCCATCGCGTCATCGCCGCGATCGCCGGTGTGGCTGCGGCTGACGTAGCTGACGAGCCGCGGCGACAGCAGCCGCACATCCCCGAGCCTGCCGCGGCCGAGCAACATCTGATAGAACGCCGCCATCCCGCGTGCGGTCGCATAACCGCCACCGCTCGGCATTCCGGCCGCCTTGAACTCGGCCGAGTTGTCGCGGGCCTCCGGGGCATAGGTGTCGGCGCACCGCTCGTGCTCGCTCGGCGGGACGCCGACAAAAATTTCCTTGGCGAGTCCGAGCGGCGCCAGCACGTTTTCCCGGATCACGTCGCGATAGTCCTGCCCGGTAACCGCCTCGATGACCATTGCCTGGGTCAGGTGCGCGGCGCGCGGGTGGTATTGCAGCCGCGTGCCGGGCGTCCAGTCGAGCGAGAAGTCGCAGACTTCGGTGCGCATCCTCGTGTGATCGGTCCAGGTCGCCTGGGTCACGTCGCCGCTCGGGAAACCGCCCTGATGGGTCATCACCTGATGCAACGTGATCTCGCCCTTGCCGCGTTTGGCGAACTCCGGCAGGTGATCGGCAATCCGGTCCATGAAGGAAAGCTTGCCTTCCTCGATCAATGTCCAAACCGCGCAGCTGGTCAGCACCTTGGTCTGGCTGAACAGCAGGAAAAGTGTGTCATCGGTTGCCGGCAGGTTGCGACCCTCGGTCTTGGCATTGCCGTAGGTGCGGAACAGCGCCAGCTGGCCGTGACGCGCCAGCGCTATCTGCGCGCCGGGATAACGGTCTTCCTCGATATGGCCGCGGATCAGCCGATCGAGATGCTGCAACGGCGTCGCGGCAAAGCCGAGGCTCGCCGGATCGGCGGACGGGCAACGGATAAGCGTCAGGCATGGCGGTCTCCTCACAAGGTCCTGCTGCGATGCTACATGACCGCGCGCGCTTGTGGGAGGGCAATCCATGCGGTCCGATAGGCGGGACGAGAGATTTCGGCGTAAGATCGCGCCGCAGCTGCTTCCTCGGGAGGACGAAGTGCGCGAAGCCGTCATCGTATCGACCGCCCGCACGCCGATCGGCAGGGCTTATCGCGGCGCCTTCAATGATACCCAGGCGCAGACGCTCGCCGGCCACGTTGTCGCCGAAGCGGTGCGGCGCGCCGGGGTCGACCCGGCTGAAATCGAAGATGTCGTGCTCGGCGCGGCGCTGCAACAGGGTTCGAGCGGGTACAATGTGGCGCGGCAGGCAGCGATCCGCGCCGGGCTGCCGGTTTCGGTCCCCGGCATGACGATCGACCGGCAATGCTCCTCGGGGCTGATGGCGGTCGCCACTGCGGCCAAACAGATCGTGCATGACGGCATGACGATCGCGGTCGGCGGAGGAGTCGAGTCGATCTCGTTGGTACAGAACGAACACCGCAACCAGTATCGCGCGCAAGATCCCTGGCTGACCGAGCGTCGGCCCGACCTCTACATGACGATGATCGAGACCGCCGAGATCGTCGCCGAGCGTTATCAGGTCACTCGCGAGCAGCAGGACGAATATGCCCTCGAGTCGCAGCGCCGCACCGCGGCGGCGCAGAAAGCTGGGCGCTTCGACCAGGAGATAGCTCCACTAGCCTCGGTCATGCGGGTCGAAAACCGCGATACCGGCGAGACATCTCAGGTCCCGGTCGCTCTCGAAAAGGATGAAGGGAACCGGCCGTCTACAACACTCGCGAATTTGGCCGCCCTCAAACCTGTGTTCCGGGATGGGCAGACCGTTAAGGAAGGCCGGTTTATCACTGCGGGGAACGCCTCTCAGTTGTCCGACGGCGCATCCGCCTCGCTGCTGATGGAGGCGAAGGAGGCCGAACGCCGCGGGCTGCAGCCGCTCGGCGCCTATCGCGGGATTGCGGTCGCCGGCTGCGCGCCGGACGAGATGGGGATCGGCCCGGTCTTCGCCGTTCCAAAGCTGTTGCGGCAGCACGGGCTCAAACTCGATGATATCGGGCTGTGGGAGCTCAACGAGGCCTTCGCCGTGCAGGCTCTCTATTGCCGCAACCGGCTCGGCATAGATCCCGAGCGATACAATGTCGACGGTGGCGCCATTTCGATCGGTCACCCTTACGGGATGTCGGGCGCGCGCATGGCCGGTCACGCGCTGATCGAGGGTAAGCGCCGCGGGGTTCGTCATATTGTCGTCACGATGTGCGTCGGCGGCGGCATGGGTGCAGCCGGGCTATTCGAGGTCTTGTGAGACCGTTTATCGCGCGAACACTGCTGTTCGTCAGCCACGACAAGACAAATGAAAATTTAACCACGAATATTGGTCTAATATCACCCAAAAGCTGATATTTTCATTTAGCCGCTGTGAGGGGGCTACCCTTGTGGGCTACACTAAATGGCTGATTGCTGCTTTGTTTGCGACCCAGGCGATTGCTGCGGACTTATTAGCGGGTGAGCGGGCGGGGTTGCGTGACGCTCCGACCGTGCCCGGCAAGCTCGCCCATTCGGGCCGTCTGATGGCCAGGAACGCCAATCCGACGGCGCCGCTCGACCGCGTGGCGAGCGCGGTGGATGGCGCGGAATCGAGCCACGGCAGCGACATGGCGATGTGGCGCCCGGATCCGTCCGGACCGCAAGGGCCGATGCAGGTCAGCGAGGCGGCAGCGACGGATGTCGGCGGCGGCGACCGATTTGATTCATTGCAGAACCGCGCAATAGGACGCGCCTATTTGGTACAGCTGTATGGGCGCTATAGGAATTGGCCCGACGCGATAGCCGCTTACAATTGGGGTATCGGCAAGATGGACGCCTGGGTCAAAGCCGGACGCCCTCCCGACAAATTTCTCGGCGGCGTCGCGGTCTATTTGCGGCGCGTCCTCCATGACAGCGGCCTGTGCGACGGCGCGGAGGCTGGGCGGCACCGGCAGTCGACCGAAGAGATGAGGGAGGCCGCCTCGGCGCCGCCAGAACTCGCTTGTCTACGCTGCATGTTCCGGACCCGACGCTTGGGCCGGACCATCCGGTTTTGGCGGCGGACCAACTCGATTCTCCAGAAAACTCGACCAGGCGCTGCAGCTGGCCCTACAGCGCGCGGCGCAAGGCGGGTGACCGGGTGTTACGCTGCCAACAGCAAACCCGCAATGTGCAGGGCGATATTCCACATCAAGAGCGACAGCGCGATGTTCGACAACATCGCCGTGCCGAGCGGCAGCGGCTCTGGCAACCGTGTTGTTGCCGCGTATTCCATCGGGCTGCTCCCTTTGAAAATCTCCCGCGGCAAAATCCCGCGCTCAATACGTGACGCAAACATCGTGCCATGCCGTTAACAGATTGAAACCGCTGTGTTCCTTTTCCCGTTTACGGCAAGCTGTAAATTCTACCGACACAAGGGTCTACAACCGGCCCGTCCGCCGCCGTCTCCATGTCAACAAATTTGCAACGAAAATCTGGTAATTCTGCGGCTCATCTCCCGTTACGCGGGCAATACCGGCCCTGCCTATTGACCGTGGAGCAACCGATATGATGGAGATTTTTCTAATACAGCTGCTGGCCGCCGGCCTTGGCGCTCTCAGTACGGCTTGGGCCGACTGGGCTTTCAACAGGGCGCGGATTGGTGGGCGCCTACACGCCTTCTGGGTTTCCATCTCAATCGCCGTGATTTGCGTGCCGGTTGTGTCTTGGACCGCGATAGTATTTCTTGGTTCGGGGCTGCTCGGCCCATCGGTCGCCGGCACACTCGTCGGTGCGATATTTCTTTGGGTATTTCGAAACCTGCCGAAATCTCGCGAGGTCCGCAAATTTGAGCCGCGGCTTCCCGGCGCGGGTGGAGCGGCGCCGTTCCCCCCGCATCCAGGCTCGATGGGTAAATCGTGATGCGGCGCAGATCGGATTTCGGGTCAGCGGCTGCCTTTTGCAGCGACATGCTCGGCTTTTGAAAGGGTCAGCTTCTCGGGGTGAACGATCGTCTTGTTCACTGCCGCACGCGCCGCGCCGAGATTGGGGAATTCGGCCTCGACGCCTTCCCGCTGCAGCACATAGGACGCAGACGTGGCCTTGCCGCTTTTTTGGTCGGCGACCGTGCGCTTGATAATCGTCCAATGGACGCGACGGGTGCCACCTTCGTCTGAATCGTCCGTAACATCCTCGAAACCCCGGTCGACTACCGACTCGAGTGCATAGAGCTTCTGCTCCGGCTTTCTCGGCGGAGCTTCCCGACCTCTTCCTGGCGGTCGGCTGCTCGACCGCCGGCCCCGCCGGCCCCGGGCATCGGGACCCTGATCCCGTCGATCCGGCGCTCGCCCACCCGCGTCGCGCGGCCCCGCAGCGCCTTCCCGTGGCTGGCGCGGACCATGGCCGCGCGGCTCCGCTTCTCGCGCCGCAGGGTCGGGCGGCCGCCGGTTGCGGGGACGGCTTGGCCAAGGCCTCCCGACCGCCACAGGCGCAGATTGTGAAGTGGCCTCGGTAATCGCGACAGACTCGCTCGGGCTTTGGCTGCCGGACTGCGTCTGGTCCATCAGGCCGGGTCTACGCGCCGGCCGACGACGCCGGCGGCGGGGGCGCGGTGGCTCACCCACCCCGGGCACAGGCTGAGCCTGCATAGAGGCTTCGCCGGGAGTGGCCGTCGCCGGATCCGGGGGACCGCTCTCGTCGACGCGAACATCGGTGCTCACCGGCGATTGTTGCGACATTTCGCGCGGCGGCCCGCGACGGCGGCGGCGCCGATGACGCGGCGGGCTTGGGCTCTGGGCATCCTCCGCCAGAGCCTGGGCATCAACCCGCGTATCGCCCGCCGGTAGCGCCTCTTCCGGTGTGGTTTCATCCGCCACCACCGTTCCTTGCGAAGCTCCCGCCGGCTGGGGCCGGCGGCGTCGCCGGCGACGGCGGCGCGGCTGGTAGGGTTCGCCCTCTGCCGATGAGGGGCCGGTGGGGTTGGTGCCGTCCAGACCCTCCCCGGCGGTTGCACTCGGCGTCTCGCGCTCTACACTCTCCGTGGGAGCGCTGGGCTGATCGTCGGAAGAATGCGGCATCTGGGTGTTTCCTCGAGCGGCGGTATGGTTTTCTGAAACGGTAGCACGACCAGCGGAGCGTCGCGATGCCAACCGCGCAAGATCAAAATCGGAGCTGAGTGATGCAAGGCCGAGCCCTTAATTCAAGCGTAATCGCCTCGAGCGTTATCGGTGGGGCGATGCTGCCCCATGCCCCGCAATTCTTCACGATGCCCGAAACCGAGGACCGCGACACGGTCGAGCGGGTCCGGGCGGCGGCCGCGCAAATCGGCGCCAGGCTGAAGGCCTTGACGCCCGATCTGTGGATCATCTTTTCGAACGATCATGCCGAGCAATTCTTTCATCAGGCGGCGCCACCTTTTACGATCCATGTCGGGGACGCGGCCGAGGGCATGTTCGCGGGCCGGAATTTCCGCTGGAAGGTTCCAAGTGAGATCGGTTTGGAACTCGTCCGGCAGCTGTATCGGCAGGGCTTCGACCCGGCTTTCACCAGCGTTGCCAAGATCGATTACGCGATGGGCATCCCACTCACCCATCTCGGCGTCGAGGACCCGGTCCTGCCGATCTACGTCAATGCCTACCTGCCGCCGCAGCCGACGATGGAGCGCTGTTATGCCTTTGGCCAGGCGATCGCGCGGATCGTTTCCGCGATGGGCCTGAAGACAGCGGTCGTGGCGAGCGGCGGCATGTCACATTTCCCCGGCACCGAGCGCTATCCTCACCCGGAACTCGCCTGGGACAAGGCCGTAATGGCCCAGCTCGGCGCCGGAAATCTGAAATCGCTGATCGGCTGGGACGAAGCCGCGCTCGATGAGGCCGGCAATGTCGAGTTGCGCTGCTGGGCGGCCGCCGCCGGCGCGCTCGGCGAGCGCAAGCCCGACATCGCCGCGCTGGAACCGAGCTGGCACCACAATTACGCTTCGCTCGGGTTTTTCACCCCGCCGGCCAATATCCCGGAGCCGCACTACCCATCGATCAAACCGGAGGTGGTCGAGTTGACGACCGCTCTCCACCGACTGGCACACGACGAAGATAGGCGCCGCGGATATCTCGCCGACGCCGCTGCCTATGCCGGCCATTTTCGGCTGACGCCGCCACAACGGGCTGCTTTGCTCGGGCTCGATACGCAGGCGCTGGTAAGAATGGGCGTCCATCCGCTCGTCGCATTCCTCGCCAACATGCAGGTCGAGCGGCAACGCAAGAGCTGATGGCGGGCCTTACCTGCTCGATACGAGCCCGCCGACGTTCAGCACCGCAATCGGGCGGCTGAGGCCTTTCAATGCGATTTCGCCGAGCTGCTGCAGCTCTGCTATTTTATCGATCGTTGCTGCCACCCGCTGGGTCACCAGAATTTGGCCGTCTTTGGCCTCGGCGCAGAGCCGGGCCGCCACATTGGTGACGGTGCCGATTGCGGTATAGTCGAAGCGGCCTTCGAAACCGATCGGCCCCAATGTGGCATAGCCTTGGGCGATCCCGACGCCGAAGCCGATTTCGTGCCCACGGGCCGTCCATGAGCGAGCGAGCAAGGCGACCGCCTCCCGCATGTCGACCGCGAGCCGAACGGCGCGGAGGGCGGGATCGGGGCAGGGGATCGGATCATTGAAGATCACGATCAGGCCATCGCCGGTAAAGTTGTCGATCATCCCTTCGTAGTGATGGATCAGCGGTCCGAGCGCGCAATGATATTCGCGCAGCACCGCCATCACGTCTTCCGGCTCGGCCGTCTCGGCCAGCGCAGTAAAGCCGCGCATATCGCAAAATAGCGCGACAATGTCGCGCCGGTGGCTCTCGAGGATTGCCTCGCCACCAGAGGAGACGATCGTCTCTGCAATCTGCGGTGCTAGAAATCGCTTCAGGCGGCCGATCCGCTCGATTTCGCCGACCTGCGCCGCAACTTGTTCCTCGAGCGTCTTGTTCCACGCAGCGAGCTCGGCCGCCTGCTCCTCGAGCCGCTGCGCCTGTGCCTGCACGGTGTCGTGCAAGGCCTTGATGCGCAGCATTGCGCGCACCCGCGCCGACAGCGCGGCATGATCGACGGGTTTGGTCAGGTAATCGTCGCCGCCGCTCTCCAGCCCCGCGACGACGTCCGCGCCATCCGATTTGGCAGTGACGAGGATCACCGGAATGAAGGGCAGCGTGTCGTCGGCCTTCAGCCGCTTGACGGTCTCGATGCCGTCCATCTTGGGCATCATGATGTCGAGCAGCATGAGGTCGGGCAGCAGCTCGCGGGTTTTGGCCAGCGCCTCGACCCCGTCGCCGGCGCTCACGACCTCGTAGCCCTGGCTTTCGAGGCGCATCTGCAGGATGTCGACATTGTCCGGAACATCGTCAACGACCAGGATCAGCGGCGGCTCACGCATCGCTCCCCCTAGAATTAGCAGTTCAACACAGTGGTCGCAGAGGATCCGCAGTGGACGCAGACCCTTTAGAGGCCACTGACCAGTCTGACGCCTCTGCGTTAAAGCTTTTCTATTCTGGCAGGAATTCGCGGACTTTGGCGAGGAGCTGGCGCGGGCTGAAGGGTTTGGCGATATAGCCGTCGCAACCGGCTTCCCGGGTCTTGGCCTCGTCGCCGGAGAGGGCATAAGAGGTCACCGCGATGATTGGCACCCGGGTAAGCTCGGGGATCGCGCGAATGCGGCGCGTTGCCTCGTAGCCGTCGATGACCGGGAGCTGAATATCCATCAGGATCAGATCGGGGCGATGGGTCTCCGCCATCGTCACTCCTTCCGCGCCGTCGACGGCCTCGATCAGCTCGTAATCGAAGCTGGTCAACAGGTCGCGGATGATCTGGCGGTTGTCCTCGGTGTCCTCGATGACCAGGATGCGCTTGCTCATGCTGCCTCCATCATTTCATCGACATGGACCGGCAATACGACCCGGAACGTCGAGCCTTGGCCCAATACCGAGTCGACCGAAATCGTCCCGCCCTGCATCTCGACCATGCGCTTGGAGATCGCCAGACCCAGGCCGGTGCCGCCTATCTTGCGCGTGGTGGAATTGTCGATCTGCTGGAACTCGCCGAAGATCCGTTCCTGATCGGCGTCAGCGATGCCCGGCCCCGTGTCGCGCACGGTCAGCACGAATTGGCCTTTGTCTACAACCGCGCGGACCTCGACCTCGCCCTTATCGGTGAATTTGATCGCATTGCCGACCAGGTTGAGGAGCACTTGCGAGACGCGTCGCGCGTCGCCATGCGCCATCGGCAGGCCGTCCGGCAATGCAGCGGTGAATTTCAGTCCTTTCGATGTGGCGAGCGGCTCGGTCGCGGTCACGACCGACTTCACGACCTCGGGCACACTGTAGTCCTCTAAGGTCAAGGTCAGCTGGCCCGCCTCGATCTTGGCCAGATCGAGCACATCATTGATCAGCGCCAAGAGATGCTTGCCATTGTTCTGGATGCGATCGAGCACACCGCGCGGTCGGTCCGGCAACACCCCATAGATGCCGTCGACGAGCAATTCGGCATAGCCGAGGATCGCATTCAACGGCGTCCTCAGCTCGTGGCTCATGCTGGCGAGGAAGGCCGATTTGTGCTCGCTCGCGGCCTCGAGCTGCCCGTACAGATCGCCCAGCTGCTGCGACATTCGATTGACGTTGGCCGCCAAAGCACCCAATTCGTCGCGATTGTCGACGTTGACCTGTTGGGTGAAATCGCCGGAAGCGATCTCCTTCAGACTTGCATCGATCTGACGGAGCGGGCCCGTCAGCGACAGCGAGATCGTGCGGCCGAGGATCAGGGCGAGGCAGATGGCGCCGAGCGCAAAAGCGATGACGATCACCTGGGAGGTGCGGTAGGCCTCGCCGCTCGCCTCGATGTCCGCCACGACATCTGCTTCGGCCTTGTTGACCAGCTCGTTGGTCAGCCGCTCGAGCCGGTTCGCGAGCGGCCGCGCCTCCGTCGTCTGCATCGCGATCGCTTCATCGACCTGGCCGCTGTGGATCAGCTCGACAGCGCGGGTCGCAACGGCGATGAACTGGTCGTATTCCTCGCGAACTTTGCCGAGCAGCTTGATTTCGTCTTTGGCGACGAATTGCAGCCGCTCGAGGTCGTAGCCGAACTGATTCAGCTGGCGCAGCGCGCTGTCCAGTGTCTTCGGGTTGTTCTCCAGCAGCGCCGAGGAGACGCTGTAGAGCTGGCTCGTCGTATCGTGCTGGACCTGGCGGTAGGCCGCGATCTTGCGCTCGCTTTTGATCAGCTCTTCAGTGTGCTGATTGATGGCGCTGAGCATGTAGAGCCCGAGCGCGCCGAGCGCAATCAGCAGCGCGACGATCACCAGAAACGCCAGCAGCAGCTTTGTCTGGACGCGCCACGGCAGGCGCGCGACCGGGCCGACAAGGACGTTGTTGAGCGCGATCATTCCTCGCCGACGAGGCTCATGAGGTCCCGTCGGAACTCTTCGGGATCGAAACGTGCGCCGAGATACTGGACGCGCATCTGGCCGTCGGCGTCGACGAGCGTGGTGAGTTGCGAATGCTCGACCGAGCCATCCTCCTTCTTCGCAAAGAATACCCCATAGCGCCGGGTCACGTCACGGACCGCCTCGATCGAGCCAGTCAGAAAGCTCCACCCCTCGGGTTTGGCGCCCCAGAACTTGGCGTAGTCCTTCAGCACCTCCGGTGTGTCGTGCTCGGGGTCGAGGGTGATCGAAACAAAGGCAATCTTGGCGCCGAACTCCGCCCCCAGTTTGTCCTGGACGTCGACCATCATCTGCGTCAGCAGCGGGCAGATGTCCGGGCAGCCGGTATAGATGAAAGTCACCGCTAAGACCTTGCCGCGCAAATCGGCGAGCGCCACTGGCTTGCCGTCCTGCGAGGTCAGAGTGAAGGGGGGCGCCGGCCCGATCACCGGCAGCGGCCGGTCGCCGCCGGCTTCGTGCGCCGGCGCCAACGCCGGGAACATCATCAGCGCCAATGCAAAAAGGAACACGGCGGCGGCCGCGGCGCGACTCTCGTTCGCTGTCATGCGGTGGCTCCGAGCAATGGAACGCCGAGAGCACGACCAGCGGCGCGCAGTTCCTCGTCGAGTGAGGCGAGAGGCAGTGAACGACGATGGGCAAGCTCCAAATAGGCTGCATCGTAGAGCGTAAGGCGAAACCGGTCAGCAAGGTGGAGGGTCGTCGTCCAGCCGTGCGCGTCGGTATGCGGATCGGTTGCAATGTCGAGCAACGCCAGATCGGCAAGAGCTGCGTTGCGGACTTCCACATCGATGCGGCCCCGGCGAACGGCAACCGTTAGGCTGTTGGCGACTTCGAGGCGCCAGAGCGCCGGTACGAACGCGCCATTTTCTGCAACGATTTCGAATATCTGACGCACTGCATCGGTGGTCTCCTCCGCGTAGATCCACGCGAGCGCGGCCGAGCTGTCGAGTACCAGGCTCACGGCCGGCCTTCGTCCCGGTAAGATTTCCACTCGGCCCACTCGAAGGGCCCGAGCTTTAGCTTCTCCGCGCGCTCGCGGATGCGCCATAGGGCGGCCCGCGCTTGGTCGCGGTTGAAGGCCTGTTTTGGCGGGACAAGGCGTGCAACCGCCTTGCCGTGTCGCGTAATGACGATCTCCTCACCGCGCTCGACCAGGTCGAGCAACTGGCCGAGCTTGTTCTTCGCCTCGAAGGCACCCACCTCTCGCATTGTTTTGCCTCTCGCCTCAAGCCAGCTTAATCTAGCCTGAATAGATCAGATCAAGCGGGCTCGGCAAGCGTTCAGGTGCGAGCATTTGTCCTCAGGCCTTCAGCTCGTGCTTGAGTTCATTCAAAAAGCGCCAATCAGTGCCGTCGGCGATGATCTTTTGTGGGCTCGACTTGATCATGTCGGCTTCATGCAATCGCAGCGCGTAGAACCGCAGGGTGTCCTCGGGGTCGTAGTCGCGCCATTTGTCGTAAGGCAGCTCACTGAGCGTCTGCAGCGCATAGTCATACCGGTCAGTGAAACCGCTATCGACGAGCTGTCTCGCGACGCGCGCCGGATCATTGGCGCAGATGTCCGCAGCCTTGAGGATCGCGCGCATCGCGCGCTTTGTCGCGACCGGATATTTTTGGACAAAGCCGCTGTTGCCGTACAGCATGCAGCAAAAATATTGCGACCACGGGCGGTCCATCGCGCTGTTGACAACGACGCGGCCGACCTGGCGGGCGCGGAGATCTTGAGCCACCGGGGGCGTACCAAGGCAGGCGTCGATCTTACCGTCCGCGAACAGCTCGGCGGGTGTGGGAGATTGACTGGTGATCCAGTGGATGTCGTTGACCGGGTCGAGTCCGACATGAGCGGCCATGACCGACACGAACATATGGTCGCTATGCCCCAGCGCCTGTACCCCGACGGTCTTGCCTTTGAGATCGGTGACGCTGCGGATGCCTTCATTCCCAAACAAATTGAAGCAGCCGACATGCACGCCGGCCAGGAGGATGATCGCCTCGCCGCGACGATCGCGGCGGCAAGCGTCGTCGCATAAGTCAAAGCGAAATCGAGCTTTCCGCGCCCGATCGCCTCCGGCACCGCACCCGCCGGAGTTTCCACGTAGCGGATATCGGTAAAGCCTTCGGCGAGCAGAAGCTCCTCGGCGATATACTGGGGACTAACGCAGATGCCGGGGCCTTTCGAAAGCCGCACGGAAGTCGTTTCTAGGGCTCCTTCCGCGGCCAGCACTCGCGGCGCATGAAGCAAGCCCGCGGCGCCGGCCCCTGATAGGGTGGTCAGAAAACGGCGTCGTGTCTGCAATATCCGCATTTGAAGCCCCCTTTCTCCTTAGCGCTTACGCCTTCAGCTCGCGTTTGAGCTCGTTCAAGAAACGCCAATCCGTGCCATCGGCGATGATCTTTTGTGGGCTCGACTTGATCATGCCGACTTCCTGTAGGCGCAGAGCGTAGAACCGCATCGTGTCCTCGGCGTCGTAGTCCCGCCACTTGTCGTAGGGGATTTCGCGCAGCGCCTGTTCGGCATAGTCATAGCGATCGGTGAAGCCGCCGGCGACGAGCTGCCGCGCCACTCCCGCGGGGTCGCTGACGCAAAGATCGGCGGCCTTCAGGATGGCCCGCACGACGCGCTTGGTCGCGACCGGATGGTGCTGCACATAGTCGTTGCTGCCCGCCAGCATGCAGCAGAAATATTGCGAATAGGGGTGATCTACGGAGCTGTCGACGACGATGCGGCCGATCTTCCTCGCGCGCAGCTCCTGCGGCTCGGGCGGAAAGCCCAGGAACGCGTCGATCTTTCCCTCGATGAAAAGCTGCTTTGGTCTGACGGGCCCGCTGAAGACCCAGCGTATCTCCTTGCCGGGGTCGATGCCGACTTGGGCGGCGATCACTGATAGAAACAGGTGCTCTGGCGAACCCAGGGCTTGCACGCCGACGCTTCGGCCCCGCAGCTCAATCAAGCTGTGGACGTCTTCATTCACGAACACCTCGAAGCAGCCGACGTGTACGCCAGCCAACGTCTTCATCGCGACGCCGCGATCGATCGCTGCGACCAGCACCGAGGCATAGTTCAGGCCAAAATCTATCGCGCCGCGCTCGATCGCGTCCGGTACATTGCCCGCCATCGGCAAAGGCACATAGCGAATATCGGTAAAGCCCTCGGCGCGCAGCAGCTCCTCGGCGACATCCTCGGGGGCAACGCAGATGCTCGGCGTCTTCGCGAGGCGGACCGTCGTCGTTTCGAGGGCGCCCTCCGCGGCCAGCGTTCGCGGCACGTGGACGAGGCCCGCGGCACCCGCCAATGACAGGTTGATGAGAAAGCGTCGTCGTGTCTGCATAGCCGGCATGGGAAGCCTCCCTTTCACCTTTGCGCTCACGCCTTCAGCTCTCGTTTGAGCTCGTCGAGAAAGTGCCAATCCGTGCCGTCGGCGATGATCTTTTGCGGGCTCGACTTGATGAAGCCCGCTTCGCGCAGGCGCAAGGCATAGTAGCGGATCGTGTCCTCGGCATCGTACTCGCGCCATTTGTCGTAAGGGTTGTCGTTCAGCGTCTGGAGCGCATAGTCGGAGCGCGCAGTGAAACCGCCGTCGACGAGGCGTCGCGCAGCGCGTGCCGGGTCGGTGGCGCAGAGATCCGTTGCTTTGAGGACCGCTCGCAGCACCCGCTTGGTCGCGACCGGATGCATCCGCACATAATCCGCATTGCCCCCCAGCAGACAGCAGAAATATTGAGACCACGGGTGGTCCACCGCGGTATTGACGAGCACGTGGCCAATATGCCGGGCGCGCAGATCCTGCGGCTCGGGCGGAAAGCCGAGGAAGGCATCGATCTTGCCCTCGACAAAACGCTCGATCGGCTTGACCGACGGGTCGGTGACCCAGTGGAGATCCTTGACAGGATCGAGCCCGACTTGGGCTGCCATGAGGGTCACGAGGGCGTGGGGATTCGACCCACGGCTTGTACCCCGACGCTCTTTCCCCTCAGGTCGGCGATGCTCCGGATGCCTTCGTTCCCGAACAACTCGAAGCAGCCGACCATCACACCTGCCAACAGCGTGATCGGCTCGCCGGCATCGATCGCCCTGACAAAGTTCGACGCATAATTCGTGTCGAAATCGACCTTGCCGCGCGCGAGCGGCTCCGTAGCGCCAGCCGGCCCCTCGACGTAGCGAATATCGGTGAAACCCTCCGCGCGGAGCAGCGGCTCAGCGACGTATTGCGGGGCTATGCAGATGGCGGCGCTCTTTTGAATGCGGACCGTCGTCGTTTCTAGGATGCCCTCCGCGGCAGATGCCGGTGGGACGCGCAAAAGGCCCCCAGCACCAGTCATGGACAGGGTCGCTAGAAAGCGGCGGCGGGTTTGGATGACCGACAATTTGGACCTCCCTGTTATCACAGCACCCGTTCAGCTTCGTCGACGGCGAAGCGCGTGCTCATCAAGCCGCCTCCTCCAGCACCTCATCGACATGGACCGGCAGCACGACCCGGAACGTCGAGCCTTGGCCCAGATACCAAATCGACCGAAATCGTCCCGCCCTGCATCTCGACCATGCGCTTGGAGATCGCCAGACCCAGGCCGGTTCCGCCCTTCTTGCGCGTGTTGGAATTGTCGATCTGCTGGAACTCGCCAAAGATCCGTTCCTGATCGGCGTCGGCAATGCCCGGCCCCGTGTCGCGCACAGTCAGCACGAATTGGCCTTTGTCTGCCGTGGCGCGGATCTCGACCTCGCCCTCATCGGTGAATTTGATCGCATTGCCGACCAGGTTGAGAAGCACTTGCGAGACGCGACGCGCGTCGCCATGCGCCATCGGCAGGCCGTCCGGCAGATTCGGCGGTAAATTTCAGCCCCTTCGACGTGGCAAGCGGCTCGGTCGCGCTGACGACCGACTGCACGACATCGGGCACGCATAGTCTTCAAGCGTCAAGGCCAGTTGGCCCGCCTCGATCTTCGGCAGATCGAGCACGTCATTGATCAGCGCCAAGAGATGCTTGCCGTTGTTCTGCATGCGTTCGAGCACGCCCTCGCGCGTTCCGGCAACACGCCATAGATGCCGTCGACGAGCAATTCCGCATAGCCGAGGATCGCATTCAGCGGGGTCCGCAGCTCGTGGCTCATATTGGCGAGGAACTGCGATTTGTGCTGGCTCGGCTGCGCCAATTGCTCGCTCTTGTCGGCGATCTCGCGGAAGAGGCGCGCATTCTGGATCGCCAATACCGACTGGCTGGCGAGCGTCTGCATCAGCCGCACCGTCTCGCTTCCGGGAATTCGCCGGCGGCCGGCCGCTGCAGAGTGACGCCCCGAGGATGCGCTCGGCGCCGACCAGCGGCACGATCAGCGCCGAGCGGAAACCGGCGGCAAGCGCTGATGTCGCGCAGCGGGTTCGGCGGCCGATTGCGCCAGATCGGGGAGCTGCAACGGCGCCCGCTTCGTCATCGCATCGCCCAGCGCGCTCATCGGTTTCGCCGACATGAGATCGCGCACTGAATGCGACCGCGCCTCGCCCAGCCGACCGCTTCGACAAAGCTGAAGGCGCGCTCTGCCCGGCTGTAGCGGAAGATGCCCCGGCATCGCCCAGGTCAGTCCGAGCGAGGCGTTGAGAATCGTCGACAGCACATTCCGCAGATCGAGCGTCGAGCTGACCGCCTGCCCGACCTCGCTCAGCATCTTCAGCTCGGCGACCGAGCGCCCGAGCTCCTCGGTGCGCGCGCGCAATTCGTTGAACAACCGCGCATTCTCGATCGCGATCACCGCCTGGTCGGCAAAGGTCGGACCAATTCGATCTCTTTGTCGTTAAATGGCTCGACCCGTTGGCGGGCCAGCACGATGACGCCAATCGGCGCCCCCTCCCGCAACAGGGGCACGCCGAGCATCGTGCGGCGTCTTGGCGACCGGATGGATTCGCCCTGCGGCGTATTCCGGGTCGGCCGCGCGTCGACGGAATGTGGACGACGCCGGCGGTCAAGACGGTGCGGCCCGCGACCATGTCGCGGCCCGGCGAGATCGGATTCGCTCTCGATTCGAGAGTTGGTTCGGGTCGAGAAGCCGACCGATGCCGCGACGCGATAAAGCTCGCCCTCGCGGCGGAAGATGAACGCCATCTCGGCTTCGCACAGCCGCGACGCGGTTTCCGCCAGCGTATGCAGCACCGGATGCAGATCGAAAGTCGATTGGCTGATGACCTTGAGCACGTCGCTCGTCGCGGTCTGGTATTCGAGCGATTCCTGAAGATCGCCGGTGCGCTCGCGTAACTCGGCCAAGCAGCCGCGCATTCTCGATCGCGATCACCGCCTGGTCGGCGAAGGTCGTGACCAGCTGCGATTTGCGTCGGAGAACGTCTCGACCCTGCGGCGGGCAAGGCCGATGACCCCGATCAACGCATCCTCGCGCACAGCGGCACACCGATCATGGTGCGCACACCACCGACCCTGTCATCGTATTTCGCTTCGTAGAGCGGTCGGTCCAGGCATCCAGATCTGAACCGTAGCGACTTACATTGCTGCGCGACCGACCACCGTGCCTGTGCCAGGTCCGAATCCCGGCGGTTGCGCTTCCGATCTCCTCATATTCTGGGGACAGCATGTGACCGGCTGCCCACTGGTATTCACCGTCAACGTAGCGATAGATGGTGGCGAAGACGGCTGCGGCATAGCGCTGATCGCGCTGACCAGCACCGTCATCGAACACGGCGTCGAGATCGAAGGGCGAAGGGCTGACTACCTGAGCACGTCGCTGGTCGCGGTCTGGTATTCGAGCGATTCCTGCAAGTCGCGCGTGCGCTGCCGCAACTCGCTGAGGAGCCGGGCATTCTCGATCGCGATCACCGCCTGCGCCGCGAAATTCTGCAACAGAGCGATCTGCTTGTCGGAGAACGGCCGCACTTCCTGGCGGTAGGTATGAATGGAATCCGAGCAGTACGCCGTCCTCTACGCAACGGCGCGGACAGGAGTCGCGCCTCATCCCGCCAAGTTCGAGCACCGCCCGGCGCCGTGGATTGTCGACGGCGTCGGCAGCCAGATCTGAGAAATGGAGCAACGCCTCGCCGCCAGCAATCAGGCGGTCAGTGGGTCAGTGTTAGCGCCGGACGAAGGGCGCGTAAGCGCCTCGGCGTATTTCTCGGGTACGCCGTGCAGTGCGACCGCGTGGAATCGCCCGCCGTCATAGGTTGACAAGAAGCCGAACGTCGCCTCACAAGGCGGATGGCCTTGTCAAGCATCGCCTTGAACACCGGCGCGAGGTCGCCGGGTGAGCGTTGATGACCTGCAAGACCTCGGCGGTTGCGGTCTGCTGCTCCAAAGCCTCGCGTGTCTCGGTAATCAGCCGCGCATTCTCCATTGCGATCACCGCCTGCCGGCGAAGTTCTGCAACAGCGCGATTTGCTTTTCGGTGAACGGATGGACCTCTTGGCGGTGAGCTGTGATAATAGCCGAGCAGTGCGTCTTCCTTGCGCAACGGGACCATCAGCAGGGTGCGGACGCCCATGACCTCGCCCGAGATGCGTGGAACCGGATCCTCCGGCAAAAGCGGGGCAACTTCGGCCATATCGGGAATGTGGATAGGCGCCGGCCCCGGCAATCAGCCGACCAACCGGACTGTCCGGCTGAGGCACTATCCCCGGCGCAAAAATTCGGCAAACTCATCCGGCACCCCTCGCAGCGCAATGGCGCGAAGACCTCGCGCCATCCCGCACATCAAGGTGCCATAGGGCGCGTCGCACAGCGTATGTGCTTTCTCCAGTATCGCGTCGAATATTGGCGCGAGGTCGCCGGGCGAGCTGTTGATGACCTGCAATACCTCGGCGGTCGCGGTCTGCTGTTCGAGGGCCTCGCGCGTCTCGCTCAAGAGGCGCGCGTTCTCCATTGCGATCACCGCCTGTGCGGCGAAATTCTGCAAGAGCGCGATCTGCTTGTCCGAAAACGGTCGCACCTCGCGGCGGTTCGCAGTGAAATAGCCGAGCAGAACACCGTCCTTGCGGAGGGGCACTATGAGAAGGGTCCGGACGCCCCCAATATCGACGGCGGCCCGATGAACGGGATCCCCTGACGAGTATTCCCTGTCCCTAAGATCGGCGACTGTGCAATGACGCTCTCGCCGGCCAATAACCGCTCCTGGAACACGGGCGACGCGCGAAACGGTCGACGGACGAGCTCTGCGAATTCCTCTGGCATCCCACGGGTTGCAACGGCGCGGAAATACTCTCGGTCAGCGACGGTCAAGCTCCCGTGGTCTGCGCCACACAGGGTATGTGCCTTCTCAAGTATCGCGTCGAAAACCGGGGCGAGGTCGCCGGGCGAGGAATTGATGACCCGCAACACCTCGGCGGTGGCGGTCTGCTGCTCCAATGCCTCGCGCGTCTCGGTCAAGAGCCGCGCATTCTCCATCGCGATGACGGCCTGCGCCGCGAAGTTTTCGACGAGCGCGATCTCTTTCTCGGAAAACGGGCGCACTTCCTGGCGGGCGGCGACGATCTGCCCGAGCAAGAGGTCATCCTTGCGCAGCGCCACGAAGAGGATCGTGCGGATGCTGCCGAGCGCGACCCCGCCGGCGCGCGTCACCGGATCGTCGATTTCCGCCAAATCGACGCAGTGACCCACGTGCTCTCCTTCGAGCAGGCGCCGACTCGGATGGTTGGGCCCCGGGATGTAGCCCTGTCTCAGCCCCTCCGCCATTGCTTCCGAGAAGCCGCGCATCGCGACACCACGGAACTTCTCGCCGTCCCAAAGCTGCAGGCTGCCACAGGCGGCCCCGCACAACGTATGCGCCTTTTCGACGATCGACTGGAACACTGGGACGAGGTCCCCGGGTGAACTGTTGATGACCTGCAATACCTCAGCGGTTGCGGTCTGCTGGTCGAGCGCCTCTTTGAGCTCGGCGGTGCGGTCCTCCACCGCTGTTCCAAGATCGGCATAGGATTTCTGCAGGTCCGCCGCCCATGCGGTTGAATTGCTCGGCGAGGGCTTCGAGTTCGTCGCCGGTATGGATCTCGATGTGGCGGTCGAGTTCGCCCGCGCCGATCCGCGCGGCGCCCGTCTGCAGATCGCCGGATCGGCCGGTCATCCGGCGGGCGAGAAATAGCGCCGCCAATGCCGCCAGCGACCAGGGCCAAGGCGAACAAGCCGCGGTGCGCAATGCGGCGCCGTAGAGCGGCGCGAAGGCTTCGTTCAGCGGCAACTCGACAAAGACCCGCCAGCCGAGCGGCGCGATTGCGGCGTGCGCGGTCAGCACCGGTCGCCCGTTGATGCCTTTGCGACCATCGCGCCCGGCGACGGAGCGCCGTCCGCCCGAGGCTGCGGCCGCGCTGCCGCGACCTGCGGCAACTTAGAGAGATCGGTATCGCGCAGCACCAGGCTGATATCGGGATGGGCGATCAGCCTGCCGTCGCGTCGACGACATAGGCGTAGCCGTCCCGTCCGATCTTCAGCCCGGTAATGACATCCCAGATCAGCTTCAGATTGATCTCGGCGACCGTGACCCCGGCATTGCGCCCGGCGCGAGCCACCGCCAGCGTCATGTACGGCTCGGATTCCTTGCGGAAATAGACCGGGCTGAACCAGACGCGGTTGCCCTTCGCCTCGATGAAGCTCGGCGATTGGGAATAGTCGGCTTCTCGCTGCCGACGACATCCATCGCCAGCCGCGAGACCTTGAGCTGCTCCTTGCCGGCGTCGTCGAGCTGCGATCAATTCGGTGATCGCCGGCACCTGGCGCAACAGGCGGACATAATCGAAACGGCGTTGGTCGAGCGGCGCTGGCGGCCCATTGCGGCGCCGTGGTCCAGCCGATCTGGCGCTCGATCTCGTCGACGAACTGCTCGATGCGGCGCGCCGCCGACGTCGGCCTTCTCCTGCTGAATGCGGAACAGCGCCGCCTGGTTCTCTTCGTAGCTGAACCAGAAATCGAGCGCGCTGTTGAGCAGCAGCACGAGGCTGACCAGCCCGACGATCAGCAGCACATATTTGCGGAAGAGCCGCCCGCGCGGGCAGCTTGCAGCCAGCCGATCGTCGGGCGAGCGCCGCTGGGATCCCAACAGACCGGATCGACCGAGGGCCGACCGGTAGGCCGAGGAGAGGGTACGCAGCACGTCGCTCATAGGGTCGCCTCGCCGGCTTTATGAGCGTTGCCCGGCCGACATGAAGCCAGAACTTCCCGGATCATAACCGATCCTGGAGGCAAGTGGTATCGCCACGATCGGGATCGCAAGCGGCAAGGACCTTGCTGCTGGACGAGCCGCTCGCGGCGCCTGATCTCTTAATCGTCGAATGCGCCAATGTACTCTGGGCGAAAGCTCGCCCCGCGGTCCTCACGCGCGATCTCGCCGGGGCGGCGCTGGCGGCAATCCAAGCCGCCCCCATCGAGCTATTGCCTGCCGCCGCCTACATTGCCGCCCGCCAGGCGATAGCGTTCGACCTCGATCAGACCGTCTATCATAGCCTCTACCTTGCCGCGGCCTTGGCAGAGCGGGCTACCCTGGTCACCGCCGACAAAGCCTTCGCGCCAACAGCTGCACGCCACCGCCTTTATGCATGTGCAGTAAGGCTCCTCGGCGCATGAGGCCGCCTCATTCGATGACCTCGTCGGCGCCGGCGAGGATGGTTTGCGGGATCGTCAGGCCCAACGCCGCCGCGGTTTTGAGATTGACGACCAGCTCAAAATCTGTCGGCGCCTGAACCGGCAGGTCGGCGGGTTTTGCGCCCTTGAGTATACGGCCGACATATGCCGCGGCGCGGCGAAACAAATCCTCTGCAACGATGCCGTAGCTCAAGAGGCCGCCGATGTTGGCAAAGAAACGGTACGGATAGACCGCCGGCAAGCGGTGGCTGGCCGCCAGCGCGACGATCAGGTTGCGGTGGTTGATCGCGAAGGCATCGGGTAGGACGACAAAGGCGCCGCCTGGCTGAGCTGCAAGAGCGGTCATCGCGCGATCGATATCGGCTGTGCTGTTGACCGGGACGGCACTCGTGTGTACGGCCGATTCGCGGCCGGCGGCCTCGAAAGGCTGCAAGAAATAGGCGGCAAACGGGGCAGTCGGAGGATTGTAGAGCATCGCAACGCGCCGGATCGCGGGCGAAGTCTCCTTGACGAGCTGCACCCATTTTCCGCCCAGAGACGGTTCGATGTTGATGTCGGTGAAGCCGGTGACATTGCCGCCCGGGCGCGACAGCTGCTTGACGAAGCCGCTGCCAAGCGGGTCGGAAACTACTGCGAACACGATCGGAATCGTGCGCGTCTCCTTCAGGAGTGCGGCGACAGCGGGGGTGGTGACCGCAAAAATCACGTCGGGCCGCCATTTGACCAGCTGCTTGGCGAAGCTGCGCAGCCGGTCGGCATTGTCTGCAGCCCACCCATAGTCGAACTCGACATCGCGGCCCTCTCGCCAGCCCGCCTGATCGAGCTCCTTGCGAAATGCGCTGATCCAGCGCTGCGCCAAGGGATCGTCTTCGCCGAACGTCGTCAGAACGCCGATCCGCCGCAGCCGGTCCGGCGACTGCGCGCGAGCCAATAACGGCGGCAATGCAGCGCCGCCCAGCAGAAGCATCAACTCGCGCCGCCTCATTCGATGACCTCGTCGGCGCGGGCGAGGATGGCGGGCGGGATACTCATTCGACCACCTCATCATCGCGGCCGCGCATTGACCGGAGACCCCCTGCCTGCAAGACCCCGCAGGCGCAGCACTCAATGTGCTACCAGCTTCGTCACTGCGAACATGGCTCCTACGATTGCGACGATGTTTACGACGAGCGTGCCGAGGATCAACCCGAAGATGCGGTTTAGGATATCCGCCTTGATCGCTTCGATCTTCGCCTCCAGGCGCAGCTCGGCTTCGCGCAGTTCGCTGCGCAGAGCGGCGATCTCGGCCTTGACCTCGACGCGCAGCCCGGCGAGGTCCGCCTTGGTGGCAACCTCGGCGGCCTCTGTCCCATCTTGCACTGCCGCGATGACAGCCTCGGCTTGCGGCTCGGTGAAGCCGGCCTCTCGCAGTCGTTTGGCGACTTTCGGCGTATCAATGGCCATCCCGCGCCGCCCGCACCCGAACCATTTCTCAGAAGCCGGTCATGACCGGAAACGATGGCATGCACGAGAACAGCCCGGCAAGCGGTGGCGCAGAGCTCACTCGATGACCTCGTCGGCTCGCGCGAGCATGGCGGGTGGGATTGTAAGGCCGCGCTGCTCGGCCGTCTTGAGGTGATGGTAAGCTCGAATTTGCGCGGCGGCTCGACCAGCAGGTCGGCGGGTTTTGCCCCCTTGAGGATCTTGCCGACGTAACCTGCGGCGCGGCGGAACAGGTCGCGGTAGTCGGCGCCCGAACGATATCGATCCCCGCCGACCGGAAATACGCGGAAGGAATAGATCGCCGGCAGCCAAGCTTGCGCGCGTCGCAGCTTTAATCAATCGGCGCCGGCGTTTATTCGCTGCGATTGTTGGCTCCCGATGAAGAGTTCGACGGTTTCGGTGTCCGGGATCGCCCCGCTCGGCGTGACCCGGCTCTGGTAGGGAATGTTGAATTTGGCAAATCCTTCCAATAATATTTTAGCCGTGTCGGAACTGTTGTCTCCGTTCACGTATAGATTTATCCCCGGCGCGCGGACGGCACCGAATGTTTTCGTTACTTGAGGACCTTGCGCCTCCCAATTGGCGGCCCTTAGGATGTTCACTAGCTGATTGGCGTATTGATAGGCCTCGACGTCGTCCGGGATGCAGGAAACGATTACCCGGCGGCTGCCGAACTGCTTGAGATATGATGCCAGATCATCGGCGGCCGTTTGCGAGATGGAGCGGGCCCGTCTGCCCGCCTCGAGCTCTTTGACGTGGTCCTCCAGCGCCTTTATCCGTCCGTTCAGATCGGCGGTGCTCGGCCCATTCAACACGGCGGGCGGGACTTGCGGCAACGCGCTGGTTCCCCCGAGCGGCGAGATTTCCTCTGCCCGCGATAGCCCGAGCCAAACCGTGGCGGCAATTGCGAGGCACCCGAAGACGAGTATGCTGGCCATCCACAATCGCCGGCCGCTCGGAGCTGCGGGCGGCGATCCTGCCGCGGTCAGTGCCAGCGCAGTCACGGCAATCACCAGCAGCGTGGGCAGCCAGAAAGGCATTTCGCGTCACGCTGCCGGTACCGCGTCCCGCGCGGGCTCGGCGTGCCGCGCGCCGGCGCTGATCGACAATGCCATCGCCGCCGCCGCGAAGCACAGCAGCCCGGCAAACAGGAACGCCTCGAGATAGGTGCCGAACGAGATCCGTAGCACCCCGCCCAGATAGGCGGCCGAGGCGCCGCCGACCTGGTGGATCACCGTGATCCACGCGACCATGATCCCGGTTCGCTCGGTTCCGACGACCCGGCTCAACAGCCGAACGGTCGGTGGGACGCCGGCGATCCAATCGAGCCCATAGAACACCGAGAACAGCGACAGGCCATAAAACGACATGTCAAAGGCGAAGGGCAAATAGAGCAGAGAGAGACCGCGCAATCCGTAATACCAGGCGAGGAGCAGCCGGTTGTCCACCCGATCGCTGAGCCAGCCGGAAAGCGTTCCGCCGAGAAAGCTGAAAACACCGGTCGCGGCTAGAAGACCCGCCCCCGTGACTTCGGCCAGACCATGATCGACGCAGGCCGGGATCAGATGCGTGCCGATCAGACCGTTGGTCGAGGCGCCGCAGACAAAATAGCTGCCGGCGATCAGCCAGAAATCGCGCGAACGGGCGCTCTCGCCAAGCGCGCGAAAAGCGAGGGTCAACGGATTGCCGTCGGGCGTCGGCGCGGGGCGGAAGCCGCGGCCGGCGCCATAGGGCATCAGGCCGAGATCTTCGGGGCGGTCGCGCATTAAGAGCGCTATCAGCGGGATAAAGGCCGCGACCGAAGCGGCGAGCAGCAGCGACATGATGCGCCAGCCCGCAGTGGTCGCGAGACCCGCCATGGTCGGGAGGAAGATCAGCTGACCCGCTGCGTTGGCTGCGGTCAGTACACCGACGACGAGCCCCTGGCGGACCCGGAACCAGCGCGCGGCAATAAATGCGGCAAGGAAGTTGCCGACAACGCCGCAACTCGCGCCGACAACGACACCCCATAGCAGGATGAGCTGCCAGGATTGCCGCATCGTCGGCGTCAGAGCGACACCGGCCGCGGTCACCGCGAGCGCCACGGCCATTGTGCGCCTGACGCCAAAGCGGTCGATCAGCGCGGCGGCAAAAGGGCCGATCAGCCCGTAGAGCAACAGGTTGACCCCGACCGCAAAGGAGATCGTCGAACGCGACCACTGGAACTCGCTTTCGAGCGGCACGATCAGAATGCCCGGCGCGGCACGCACGCCCGCCGTCAGCAGCAGCACGACGAACGTGACCGCCGCGACGACCCAGGCGTAGTGCAGCTTGGCTGGGGGACGCATCGACACTTCTCAAACGGCTCGAGTCACTCGATTCGCGGTCGACACACTGGCAGGGCCGTCCAAAAAGGCAACAACCTTGGAACACGCTGCCGCAGGTGCCCGCCAGGCCGTGAATAGAGGCTTGGATAAAAGCCTGCGATGCCGATCTCTGCGAGGTCGGTTCTCCGAGGTCCGGATGCGAGTGGTCAGTGAAGGGCGAGCGATGGAATGGCGTGTCGAGGAAACCTGCCTTAATGCGTGGCCGGCGCTGCGAGAAGTGCTGCTCGACGGGTGGGTGCTGCGCTTCAGCGGCGGCCTGACGCGTCGCGCCAATTCGGCAAATCCGCTGCGGCCGGTTTTGCACGCCGATCTGCGGGCTTGCGAGGCGCTATACCGGAGATTGGGCCTGCCGACGATATTTCGAGTGTTGTCGCTGGTTGATCCTTTGGTCGACGAGCGCCTTGCGGAAGGCGGCTACACCGGAGGGGGCGAAAGTTGTGTGCTCTATGCTCCGATAGAAGACGTCGCGGCGGCCCGAGACCCAGGAGTGGAGCTGCTGGACCGGCCAACCCCGGAGTGGTTCGCCGCGATGGCGGCGCTGCAGAACCATTCGAGCGAGCAGGCTGCGATCTATCGGCGGATCGTCGGCCGGCTCGCCATTCCGGCTGCCTTCGCCGCCTTGTTCGATGAAGGAGTTGCCGTCGCCCTCGCCTATGGCGCGTTGCACAACGGCTTGCTTTGTTACGAGTTGGTGATCACCGATAGTCGTCGGCGCAGGCAGGGCTGGGGCCGCCGGATCATCAACGCACTGGCAGACTGGGCGAGGGACCGCGGGGCAATCGGCGCGTGCCTCGAAGTGGAGGCCCACAATGCGCCTGCAAGGGCCCTATACGATGCCATCGGATTGAGGAGTGAACTCTACCGGTATCACTATCGGCGGGAACCGGGTTCGCGTTCGGTTGTGACAAACCTGTGAGATCAAGGGGGGCAATCTGTCCGAACCTGCGCGTAATGGTATCTTGGCGCTCCTTTAATAACCGAGCTATAGCAGATGAGCGCCGTAGAACTCCGCCTCAGCGCGACCGATCTGCCACGGGAGATGGGAGCGATGCGGGTCTGGCTGGATCAGCACCGCTTCGAGCCGTCGAGCTTTTCGTGCCGCGACGTTGATGATGGGGTACTCGTTTCCCTTGAGTTCAAGATCGCCGGCCAGGCCCACGCGTTCGCCGATCGCTTCGGCGGTCGAGCCGATGGCCCGGTGGTGGATGCCGCTCGAGAAACCCTAGACACAGGGGTGTCGCCCACCGGCGTCATCGGGTGAATTCCCTCCCTCACGGTTTGTGAAGGAGGGAACCGGGCGCGGCGTTTAGACGACCCCTTGCTTGCGCAGCACCTCGACCTCCGCGGAGTCCAATCCGAGCCACTCGTCGAACACCTCGGCCGTGTGCTCGCCCAGCAGTGGCGCCGGTTTGATCGGCGGTGGGGCGCCGTCGAATTGTACCGGCCAGGTCGGCATCGTCATCTGCCAATCGCCGTGCTGCACGGTTTGCAGAATACCACGCTTCGCGAAGCTCGGCTCATTCGTCAGCTCCATCGAATCGAAGACGGCTCCGGCTGGCACACCTGCGCCGCTGATCTGCGCCATCGCCTCCTGCTTGGTGCGCTCGCGCGTCCAGGTGGCGATGATCTCGTTGACCTCCGGCTCGTGCTCGACGCGGGCCGCAGCGGTGTCATAACGCGGGTCGCCAATCAGGTCTTCGCGTCCGATCAGCTTCAACAGGCGGGGCCAGTGCTCGGGATTGGCCCGGCTGGTGAGCAGATAGACGTAATCGTTGGGACCGCTCGGCTTGCACGGATAGATGCCGTGAGGGGGGTTGCCGCCCGCCGGCTGCCGTTGTGCCGGCTTCCCGGTCTGTGCTTGCCTGATGAACATGCCGCGGCTGTAATGCATGACCGAATCTTGCATTGCGGCTTGCAGCCGCCGGCCCTTGCCCGTTGAGGCGCGCTGATAGAGTGCGCTGACGATGCTGAATGAGAGCAGCATGCCGGTGCCGGTGTCGCCGATCGTCGGCCCCGGCTTGATCGGCTTGCCGTCGCGCTCGCCGGTTATGCTCATCGCGCCACCGCAAGCCTGCGCGATCGGGTCGAAGCACAGCCCCTTCTCGTAAGGGCTGCCCTCGCCGAAACCCTTGACTTGCGCATAGATGATCCGAGGGTTCAGCGCGCTGACGACATCATAGCCAAGCCCCAGCCGCTCGATTGTGCCGGGCGAGAAGTTTTCGGCGAAGACATCGGCATGCTTGGCCATGTCCGTGAGCAGCGCCAGGCCGCGTTCGGATTTGAGGTTGACGGTGATCGACTTCTTATTGGCGTTGTACGCCATGAAGTAATACGGATCGGCGACGCCTCGGCGCCCCGCCTCCCCGCCCTTCGGGGGCTCCACCTTGACGACTTCGGCCCCCATCCAGGCGAGGGCCTCGGTGCAGCTCGTCCCGGCCTCGAACTGGGTCAGATCGAGAACCCGAATGCCGGCGAGACAGTTCGGGGGCACGGCGTTTCCATCCATTCTGAAGCACTCCCAATACGGTTTTCGCGAGCTCAGCTCATCCCTTCCTGCTGCAGCGCGCGCTGCACTGCCGGACGCGACATCATGCGGTCGAAATGAGCGGCGCAATTTTTCGGCAATTGAATGCCGGCCCGCTTGGCCGCCCAAAATTCCACATAAAACAACGCGGCGTCGGCGATCGAAAACTCACCCGCCAGATACTGCTTCCCTTCAAGCTGCTTGTCGATCAACGCGAACCCCTTCTCGGCGTTCTCGCGACCGGTCGCCTTCACCGCCTCATGATCCGATTGAGATGGAGCGAAACGATCGGTGCGAAAAATCCGAGTAAAGCCCTGGGAATGAATGGTACCGACGATGTATTCCATCGCCTCCATCGCCCGCGTGTCGGCTTCCTCGTCTTTCGGGATCAAGTTCGCCTGCGGATTTTGGCGGGCGAGCCAGCGGGCGATGACCGGGAACTCGGTGAGGATCGAGCCATCCTCGCGCTCGAGGGTCGGAACCTTTGCTTTTGCGTTGACCCCCGTGAAGGGCGGCTTGAATTGCGCGCCGTCGCGAAGGTTTACCTGCTCGGTCTGGTAGGGTTTGCCGATTTCCTCAAGGAGGACGTGAATACCGATCGAGCAGGCGCCGGGGGCATAGTAGAGCTTCATCGCGTATTCCTCGTCTGGTTGAAAGGCCGTGATGGGAGGGGCAAATTTACCACGTGGGATGTGATCGGCGAAGGCTGATGCGATTGCGAGCCTGGATTGCGGGCCTGTTGCTCGCCGCAGCTACGTTCGGACCAAGCATGGCTCAAGAGTCCGATAGCGTCGAGGCGGTCGAGCCGGGCGGCCCGGGCGTATTGACCAAATGCCGCGACTGGCTCGTTGCCAGCTCCTGCAAGAGGTATCACCACATCATCTTGCCACCACGGATCGCGGTCGGCGACAGGATCACGGTCACATTCGGCAGCAGTCCCAAGGAATACGCGTTCCCGGTTGCTCGGATCGCCCAAAAAGGCGGCCATTGCGTGATTTTCAGCGACACCGACGGTGATCGGCACCACGTGGACAAAATCAACGTCGCCCCGTGCTACCCGGCGAGCAGCGGCCGCTGAGCCGGCTCTCGTCAAATGATCCCTTCGGCTCGCAGCGCTTCGACTTCCGCAGTATCGATGCCGAGCCAGCCCCCGAGGACTTTCGCGTTGTGCTGGCCGAGCAGTGGCGACGGCTTCACCTTGCGGCGGCGCCCCGTCGAAGCGCACCGGCCAAGCCGGCATTTTGACCCCGCCGGTCGTCGGGTGCTGGACCAACTGCATGATGCCGCGTTCGGCGAGCGAAGGATCGTTCATCAGCTCGAGCGTATCGAAGACGGCACCCGCCGGCACTCCGGCCTCGCCGATGATCTTCATCGCCTCTTCCTTGCTGCGCTGGCGCGTCCACTGGGCGATGATTTCGTCGACCTCGGCCGCGCGTGCGCTGCGGGCCTGATTGGTGTCATAGCGGGGGTCGCCGACAAGGTCGTCGCGGCCGATCGCCTTGAGGAGCCGGGTCCAATGCTCCGGATTGGCGCGGCTGGTAAAGACATAGACGTAGTCGTTGGGCCCGCCGGGCTTGCACGGGTACAAGGCCGAAGGCACGAGCCCGCCGGGCTGCGACCGGTCGCTGCCGCCGCGCAGCTGGGCCTGGCCGCTGAGCTGGGTGCGCGAGAACGGCACCCGCATGTAATGGATCATCGCGTCCTGCATCGCGACCTGAAGCCGCTGTCCCTTGCCGGTGCGGTCCCGCTTGCGCAGCGCGGCAAGGATGCTGATCGCCATCAGCATGCCGGTGCCGGTATCGCCGAACGACGGGCCCGGCTTGACCGGCGGTCGGTCGCCGTAGCCGGTGACGCTGGTCGGGCCGCCGGCGGCCTGCGCGATCATGTCGAAGGCGAGGTTTTTCTCGTAGGGACTGCCGGCGCCAAAGCCCTTGACCTGGCAGTAGATGATCCCCGGGTTCAGCTCCTTGACCGCGTCATAGCCGAGGCCCAGCCGCTCGATCGTCCCAGGCGCCATATTCTCGATCGTGATGTCGGCCTTCTTTAAAAGCTCCTTGACGATCTCAAGCCCGCGCGGCGATTTGAGATTGAGCGTGACCGACTTCTTGTTGGCGTTGAATTGGTGAAAATACCAGGGGTCGTCGTCCGGTTGCCCAGGGCGCAACCTGCGGCCGGGATCGCCTCGTCCCGGGTTCTCGATCTTGACTACCTCGGCGCCGAGCCAGGCCAGCGCTTCGGTGCACGAAGGCCCCGCCTCGAATTGCGTAAAATCGACGACCCGCACGCCTTCGAGACAATCCAGTTCCACGCCCATTCCATCCATCGTTCGTTCCTCCGGTTTGTAGTGATCGACTTTACCCGGCTTCTTCCCCGCGTTTCACCGCCTCCTCGATGCGTTTGGGGTCGACACGGATCTCGACCCCCGCTCGTTCTTGCTGCAAAATCATCGGCGAGCGCGAGTCGCGGTCGCCCCAGCCGCGGTTCAAGGCTTCGCTGAGTTCGGCAAGGGCCAGATTGGCGATGCGCATCGGCACGTTGAAGTCACGGCCTAGCTGCGTCGCGAGAGACATGTCCTTGTGGGCAAGCCGCAGCGCGAACGCGGCGGGTTCGTATTTGCCGGGCAGAAACTGGTCGATCAGCCCGTCGAAGGTACGCCGCCGGCCGCCGGCGCCGTCGCGCACCGCTTCCCACAACGCCAGCGGCTCGACCCCAGCCTTGACGCCGACCGTGAACATCTCGGCGAGCGCGGTCTGGATGCAGTAACCGGCGCCGTTGTGGACGAGCTTGGCGACCGAGCCGGCGCCGATCGGGCCGACATAGCGCGCCTTGTCGCCCATCGCATCGAGCACAGATTTGAATCGGTTGAAGATCTGCTCGTCGCCGCCGACCCATAGCGCGAGCTTCCCGGTCCGGGCGCCGCGCGGCCCGCCGCTCACCGGTGCATCGAGCATGTAGACGTCGCGCTCGACAAAGGCGGCGTTGATCTTGCGCACCATCGTCGGGGAATTGGTCGACAGGTCGAAATAGGCCTTGCCCCGGCTCATCCCGGAAAGCAGGCCGTTATCGCCGAGCGCCACGGCCTCGACCTCCGGTGGTCCCGGCAGCGAGGTGAACACGACCTCCGACGCCTCGGCGACCGCGCGCGGGCTGTCCGCCCAAACGGCGCCGGCGGCGAGATAGGGTTCGGCGGCGGCACGACGCAGATCGTGAACGACGAGGTCATGCCCGGCCTTCTGTAAATTGGCCGCCATGCCCGAACCCATCATGCCCAACCCGATGAACCCGATCTTCATCTCGCCCTCCCGCAATCAGCTGATGGCCTCGGCAGCTAATTCTTCTCGAATACGTCCTTGGCGACCAATGCCGCGGTCATCGCCGCAGGCCAGCCGGCGTAAAAGGCGAGATGGGTGATGACTTCGCTGAGCTCGTTTTTGGTGAGGCCGTTGTCGAGAGCCCGCTGCAGATGGCCGACGAGCTGCTTTTCGCGGCCGAGCGCGATCAGGGTCGCGCAGGTGATCAGACTGCGGTCGCGTTTCGAGAGCCCGGCCGCTCCCAGACTTCGCCGAACAGCACCCGTTCGCTGAGGTCGATCAGGCCGGGCACGATGTCGCGTACCTGCTCGCGGGCCGCTGATGGTTGCGATTGCGCCATGGTATCCTCCTTTTCCAAGCGGAACTTGCGGAACCTAACACGGGCCTGCAGGCCGGCGGGTATCAATTCCTGGCATCTCACCCCTGCATCAGGCCGGAAACGTCCGCCACCCGGACGTCGACCGTGCGGGACTGGCCATCTCGTGTAACCATCAGGTGCAGAGTGCCGCCAGCGCCAACCTGCTCGAAAATCGTGGCGAGGTCCGAAATGTTGTGAACCGGCTCGCCGTTAACCGCCGTGATCACATCGGCGACCGTTCCACCCGTGCTCGCGGCGCCTTCGAGCCCGGCCTTGGCGGCGGGGGAACCCGGCAAGATGCGCAAGATGATGACGCCATCGATGCCGAGTTGTGCGGCGGTGGCCTCCTTCGCCGCGACAATGCCGATACCCGGCGTCGGGACATGGCCTTCCCTGATCAGCTGCGTGGCGATCCGATTGACGATATCGACCGGGATCGCAAAGCTGATCCCGGCAAAGGCTCCGGAACCCGACAGAATGGCGGTATTGACGCCGATCAGCCGGGCCGCGTCGTCGAGCAACGGACCGCCGGAGTTGCCGGGATTGACCGCGGCATCGGTTTGGATCACTCCGGCGATGTCGTAGGGCGTCGAGGTCGGCAATCGGCGGTTCAGCGCGCTGATGATCCCGGAGGTCAGCGTCTGGTTCAGATTGTAGGGATTGCCGATCGCGAAAGCCGCCTGCCCGACCTGCAGGTCGGCCGACCTGCCCACCGCGATCGGCCGCAGCTCGGACCGCGCCCGCTCCAACTGCAACACGGCGATGTCATAGTTCGGTGCGGCTCCTACGACCCGCGCGGCAACCAGTTCACCCGACTGAAAGCGCGCGCCGATCTCGTTGGTGCCGCTGATCACGTGATTGTTGGTGACGACGTGACCGGCGGCATCCCAAATGATCCCGGAGCCGGATTGGACGACCGTCTGCTCGGGCTCGAACAGCGAAAACCCCTGACTGGCCCGTGCGAAAACATGCACCACCGACGGCGAGGCAGTCTGGAACACTTTGATTGTCGTTCGTTCGGCCTCGGTCAGGTCGGCGCGCGGCGTGACCGCGCGCGGCGAGGTGGCGGAGGCCCAGTATGCAACGACACAGGGCTCGACAACCCAGGCGGTCGCCAATAGCAACAGCCAAACCGTCGCAATCCGAAGCAATCGGTTCGTCATGACGACGCCCTTGGGCCAACCCTCACTTTGTCCTCTCTAGTTGAACTCCGGCAACCGGCGAAGAAACGATGCGGGCCCGGCGTAGTCACCGCGGGTGAGGGCGACGGCACGCGCGCACAACGCGGGCGCCGCCTTGCCCGCGGGGCAGGCGAGCCTCCTCGGCGACGGCTGAGTGATCGGAAGATCGAAGCGGTCCCTCAACTGCATTGATGGCGTCCGGGCGGTCTGCGTTAGTTTTGGCCGCTACAGTAGCATTGCCCATAGTCTGAGGGGATGACGTTTCCCGATGCGCAACGGAACGCCCGGACCGCCTGCGCCAGTTGCTCGCTTCCGCCGGAGAACGGAGCCCAATAAACCGGACTCGATACCGGGAAGATCGTGTGCCATTGCTCGCGCGCCACTGGAACGTCGCTGATCAGCGAATAGAGGTGGCCGAGGCTCGGCAGATCGACCCGCGGCAGGCTCCATTCGGCGGGTAAAGGTGTACTCGGCCCGCCACTCCGGCGGATACGCCCCCGGCGGCGGCGGTCGCCCGCGGCAAATTCGTCAGATCATAGGTTGTCTGATCGAGAATGCCGTCCTGAGCATCGTAGACGACCGTCCGGAAAGCCGGGTTCTGGCCAAAGATCGGGCTCACCGCCGGCGTTATCAAGCAAACCCGTAGCGGCCTCCGGCATCGCCGATCAGGCGGAAATCGTCCATGTGAGTGTGCCCGGCGAAGCTGGCGGTAACGGTACCGGCATAGCGCTTCAGGAGGGCGAGGAAAGCTGCAGCGTGGGCCTGATCCCACATCGGGATCATCGTGCCCGGGCAATTGCCTCGCCGCAGCGTCGCATACCCGTCGATGCCCGGCGGGATATGATAAACGAGCCAGACTTGCTCCTGGGCCTCCTTTGCGGCCGCGAGCTCCGCTTCCAGCCATGCCAGCGTCGCCTGTCCGGGGTCGCCGTCGGCCGGTGAACCGCAAGCGTCGCGGTAATGGATCGACAGGAAATTGGTGTTGGTCGACAGCACCCGGATGCCGCCGGCGCGAGCGCTGTAATTGCCGTAGCCCAGCCAATCACGGTCGAAACCCGGCCCGCCGGCCCCGCCGACGAGCCGGCGCAGGATTGGCAGGGTGTCGGCGAGAAACGGCCCGCCAGGCTGCAGCTGATAATCGCCGCATTCCTCGTCGTTGTTGCCGGCCGCCGGAAGGATCGGCGTGGCCGGAAACGTCTGCTCGAGCTGTTGCCCAAGGAACTGCATCGTTTTTCGCACAAAGATGCGATAGCGGCGTCCGAATGGTCCTTCGCCGCTGCGTTGAATTCCTGGCGGAAGCCGTGTGCCAGGAAATCACCTGGTATCAGCACGAAGGCCGGCTTCTGCAATGTCTCAGCCATGTGCTGCAGGGCAGAGCGGAGCAACATCCAATTGCTGTCCCGCCCGTATCGGCCGAGGCTGCGGTCACCGGAGCTATCGAGCACTGCGCTCCATTGTTCCGGCTCGGCCGCAGCCAATCCGTCCACCAGCCGCGGATCAGCCATCGGGTCGAAATGCAGATCGGACATTACGAGGACTTGTCCGGCAACGGCCTGCGCCGGAACCGCCTGTTGGCTGTTTGCCGTTCCGCACAGATCGAGAGCAAGGGCCCCAGCACCCCGTACCGGAGGCCTCTCAATAGCCGGACCAAAAGAGTCAGAGCGGATCCCAGGAGAAAACGTCACCCGAGCGGTCGAGCGGCATGAACGAGGATTGCAGTGCCGGCAGAGCGTGTTCGGCAATTGCCTCGGGGGTCCACCCGTCGGCCCGATGCAGGCTGCGGATCGGCCGCGGCGAGCTGAAGAGATAGATTTCATTCATCCGCGTGCCGAACACCTGACCGGTCACGTGCCGCGCCGCATCGGAGGCGAGAAAAACCGCCATTGGTGCGTTCTTGTCAGGCGTCATTTGCTGAATTTTGGCGACGCGCGCCCGCTCCTCTTCAGTGCGTGCCGGGATCGACTGGGTCATCCGGCTCCACGCCCAGGGCGACAGGCAATTCGAACGCACATTGAACCGCTTCATGTCGATCGCGATCGCTTTCGACAAGGCGGTGATACCGAGCTTTGCCGCGGCGTAGTTGGCCTGGCCCATATTGCCGATCAGCCCCGAGGTGCTGGTAATGTGCACATAGGCGCCGCTCTCCTGCTTACGGTACTGGTCGGCCGCTGCTCGGCTGACAAAGAAGCTGCCGTTGAGGTGGACCGAGATCACCGCGAGCCAGTCTTCTGCCGTCATGCGATGAAAGATCTGATCGCGCAGCACGCCGGCGTTGTTGACGGCAATATCGAGCCCGCCGAAATGGTCGAGCGCGGCCTGAACGATCTTTTGCGCCGAACTCCACTCGGCCACGGAATCGTTGCTGATGGCGGCTGCGCCGCCGCCTTGCTCGATCAGCTGTTTGGTCTCCTCGGCGGGCGTTGTAGACTGGCCCTCACCAGACAGCGAAGCCCCGACATCATTGATGACGACCTTGGCGCCAGCACGCGCCATTGCGAGTGCGATCTCCCGGCCGATCCCCCCGCCGGCACCGGTGACGACGGCGATTTTGCCTTCCAACATGCCGGCCATGGCGTGTTCCTCCCCTCGATGATCTTGGCTACCCCGTCGATCAAACGACTAACACCAGGGCCGGTCAACTCGGACGATCCGGTCGCCGAGACGATTTTTGCACCGGCGACAGGGGCGGGACGCGCTGCTGTCGCGATACTCCGCATCTCGGGGCCGGATGCCCGCAAGGCGGTTCTGTCTCTCACAGGTCCTTTGCCTCCGCCCCGGGTCGCACAACGGCGATGCCTTGTCGATCCGCAGAGCGGAGACGCGCTCGATGACGGGCTGATCCTGTGGTTTCCGGCGCCGCGGAGTGCGACCGGCGAGGATGTGGCGGAACTCCATCTGCACGGCAGCCGCGCCGTGCTCGCCGCGGTCATGCAGGCGCTGGCGCGCCTCGGTCTGCGGCTCGCCGAGCCGGGCGAATTCACCCGTCGCGCCTTCCTCAATGGCAAGCTCGATCTGTTGCAGGCCGAGGCGATCGCCGATCTCGCCGCGGCCGAGACCGAGGCGCAGCGCCGCCAGGCAATGCGGCAGCTCGGCGGCGAATTGGGTGACCTTTATCGTCGCTGGTGCGATCGTCTGACCCGCATCCTCGCCCACCTCGAGGCGGCAATCGATTTTCCCGACGAGGACCTTCCCCCGGAAATCGAGGATCGCATTCTTGGTGAGACCGAGGGGCTCGTCGCTGAAGTCGAGCGTCACCTGGCCGACGGGCATCGCGGCGAAAGATTGCGCGACGGCATCGACGTCGCAATCCTCGGCCCGCCAAACGCCGGAAAGTCGAGCCTCCTGAACCGGATTGCGCGTCGCGACGTGGCCATCACCTCGCCAATCCCCGGGACCACGCGGGATGTGATCGAAGTCGCGATCGATCTCGGCGGCTACCCCATCGTGCTCGCCGACACTGCCGGGCTGCGCGACAGTGCGGATGCGATCGAGCAAGAAGGCAAGCGGCGCGCGGTGCAGCGAGCCGAGCAAGCCGAAATCCGGCTCTTCCTGTTCGACGCCGCGCATCCCGCAGACGCCACGGGCGCGGCGGCTTGGCCCGGAGCCGACACGATTATAGTCGCCAACAAAATCGATCTCGTGCCGGCGGCGGGTGCCGATCTGTCGCCGCAGGCGTTACCGGTCTCGGCGTTGCCAGTCTCGGCGCTGACCGGCGAAGGGATCGACCGATTGCTGACGGTGCTGGGCGAGCGTGTCGCGCAAACCTACTGCATCGAAACCCCGGTGCTGACCCGGGCGCGTCACCGCCAGGCGCTCGAAGAAGCCGCGGCATCGTTGCGGCGATCATTCTCCGCCCTGTTGCCCGAGTTGCGCGCCGAAGACCTGCGCCTTGCGCTGCGCAGCCTCGGCCGCATCACCGGCGCCGTCGATGTCGAAGATCTCCTCGACGTAATCTTCCGCGATTTCTGCATCGGTAAGTAACTTACGCGGTTTCCGACTGCCAAGAATTTTACGGCCAACCGCCCCCTTGGCGAACCACCGCCGCTGTCCCGCACTCCCTGTTCCCCGTGTTTTATCTGGTCGAGATCAGGCATCTGCAACTCCTTCAATCGGCACTCCCGCACCCGCTCACCGGCGCCGATGCCCGGAGAGGCGCGCCACGGCGCGGCTGACCCCCGACGGTGTCAGACCAAGCGCTTCGGCAGCTCTGGCGAAATTGCCGCTCTCGACGACAGCGGCGAGCACGCCGACGCCGTTCGCCGGCGCCAAAGGCGCCGCCCTCCGATGCGCGGAGCACGGCGGTTGCGTCGAAAATGGACGCGGTCGACATCAACCGTGCGACTGCGGCCGAGCTGAAGATGCTTCCCGGGGTCAGCGACAGCGACGCCACCAAGATCATCCAGGGCGGCCCCTACAGCGACAAGAGCCAGCTCGTCTCGAAGAAAGTCGTCTCCGAGCCGACCTATGAGAAAATTAAGGACCGCGTGGTCGCCAGACAAACAAAGTCTTAAGGCACCAACAATCCGCGGCGGTTTGGCAGGGTCACGGGCATTGACCGCGACCGCCGGCCCCTCAACCCGATTGCGCCGCTGCCAGGCCGCGCTGCCGCAACAACGCATCGATTGCCGGCTCGCGTCCGCGGAACGCGCAATAAAGCTCCATCGGATCGCGCGTGTCGCCGGCGCTGTAAATCGATTTGAGGCGCGCAGCGAGCTCGGGATCGAAGGGGTTGGCCGCCGCGGTAAAGGCAGCGAAACCGTCGGCGTCCAGCACTTCAGCCCAGAGATACGCATAATAGCCGGCGGCATAGCCACCCCCCGCGAAGAGATTCTGGAAGTGCGGCAGACGGTGGCGCAGCCCGATTTCCTTCGGTACCTCCATACGGTCCAGGAAGTCCCGCTCGAAGCGGGCCGGGTCGAGGGGCTCGGTCGCCGCAACACGGTGCAGATCGAGGTCCATCAGCGCCGAGGCCGCATACTCCACTGTGGCGAAGCCCTGGTTGAAGTTCCGGGCAGCGAGAAGCCGGCTCAGCAGATCCTCGGGTAGCGGCTCTCCAGTCCGGTAATGGCGGGCATAGGTCCGCAATGTTTGCGGCACCGACATCCAATGCTCGAAGATCTGGGACGGAAACTCGACGAAATCGCGTCGCACCGCAGTGCCGGATTGCGAGCGGTACCGCACCCGGCTCAACAATGAATGCAACCCGTGGCCGAATTCGTGAAACAGTGTCTTGGCGTCGTCGAAGCTCAACAGGGTCGGTTCGCCGGCAGCCAGATCGCCTCGGGCAAAATTGTTGTTGTTGACGACAATCGGCGCTACCGGCTCGTCCGTGTTCTCCTGATCGCGGTAGCGGCTAGACCAGGCGCCCGATCGCTTGCCGGGCCGGGCAAAATTGTCGTGCAGGAAAATGCCGACATGACTGCCGGCTTCGTCGCGAACCTCCCAGACCCGAACATCGGGATGGTAGGTCGGGAGATCGTCGCGCTCGGCGAAGGTCAGCCCGAAGAGACGGCCGGCCGTGTCGAACGCCGCCTGCACCATGTTGTCGAGTTCGAAATACGGCTTGGTTTCCGCTTCGTCGAGGTCGTATCGCGTTTGCCGAACCTTCTCGGCGTAGTACCGCCAGTCCCAGGGCTCGATCGCCTCGTTGAGTTCCTCGGCGCGGGCCATTGCCTCGAGTTCCGCCCGCTCGTCCCGTGCCTTGGCTTTGGCCGGCTCCCAGACCTGCAACAACAACCGCTCGGCCGCCGCGCTGGTCTTGGCCATCGTGTCGTCGAGGCGGTAATCGGCGAAGTTTTCATAACCGAGCAGCCGCCCCTGCTCGGCGCGCAAGGCCAAAATCTCCCCGATGATCGGCGCGTTGTCGCTGGCGCCGTTGTGTGCACCGCGCGCGGACCATGCCTCCCATACCGTGCGGCGAAGATCACGGCGGGATGAAAAAGTCAAAAATGACTCGACCGCGGAGCGGGACAGGGTCAGGGCGTAGCGTCCGCTGATCCCGCGCTCCTCGCCGGCTTGCGCCGCCGCGGCTCGGGCAAATTCGGGGAGTCCGTCAAGGTCCGTCTCGTCGAGAACCAGCTGCCAATCCCGCTCGTCGTGCAGCACGTGCTGTCCGAAAAGGGTGTGCAGGCTTGCCAGGCGTTCGGAAATCGCAGCCATGCGCTGCTTCTGTTCGGCTTTCAGCAAAGCGCCGTTACGCACGAAACGGAGGTAATAGCGCTCGATCAGGCGCAACTGGTCAGTGTCCTGCCCGAGGCTTGCTCGCCGTCGATGAAGATCCGCGATGCGCGCGAACAAATCAGGGTCGAGAGCGATGCGCATGTGGTGCCGGGCGAGCCGCGGCGCGTAGTCTCGGGCGATCGCCTCCAGGGTGTCATCGGTGTTGCTCGCAGTGAGGTTGAAGAACACCCGGCTCACCCGTTCCAGCAAACGGCCGCCGCGCTCCAATGCCTCGATCGTGTCGGCAAAGCTCGGCGCCGCGCCGGGACCCGCAATCGCGGCGATTTCGGCGATCTGCTCCTGCATGCCGCGGTCGAAGGCCGGCGGGAAGTGCTCCGGCCGAATGCGATCGAACGGCGGCATGCCGAACGGGGTGGTCCAGCCTTCAAAAAACGGGTTTTCGGTCATTCGGCTCTATGGGGCGATTCCGCTCGCCGTCATGTTAGGCGCGGCGGTGGATTGGTCCAGAGAGGACCGGCTAAAAACCTATCAGATCACAAAGGAGCGCGCACCCCGCTCGGTACCGGCGTCCCTGGCAAGCACCGACGAGAATTCATCGAGCGTGCTGCAGGCCACCATCGGGCCGGCGAAGCTCCGCCCGCGAGATCTGATTTCGACTTTGCGAGCGTAATGCGCGTCTTCGATGCGCCGATAGGAGTAGCCGCGACTTAATCCGTGATCGGGAGTCCACGAATTGAACGCAAACCCTCCGTCTCTCGTCACAATGGGTCCGACAACGACGTGCATCGCGGCCTCCTCTGCGCAACGGCGGCATCAGCTGCGAACATCAGAAGTTTTCGAGGCAGGCGATTGCACCACAGCGCCTGCCGGACCGTCCGCGATGGCTGCAGCCGGTGTCCGCGGTAGCGGCGGCAGAGTTTTGGCGATCAGAACGGTCAAATCGAGCATGCCCAGGCCGATCGCTATCGCGAGCAGCCAAGCGTTCAACTCTCCGGCGATCCGGTCGAGGCGGACCAGGTGGTGCTTCATCCCGCAACCTCGCGCTTATCCCTCGGCTGCGGACAACATAGACCTGCCATGCTGCGATGCAACATTAAAACTAGTAAACATCTGGTAAAATATGCTTAAAATACGTTTGCGGCGCACGGACAACGCCTGCATCGGTTGAATGGTGGAGGACGATTATGAGCCGCCATAAACCGGGATCACGGCTCCCCGCGTTGCGCTATTCTCCGGCGAGGCGAGGAAGGTGATCACGTCGGCTAGATCGGCGGGCGGTACCCAACGCGAATGGTCGGCTTGCGGCATCGCCGCGCGGTTGGCGGGGGTGTCGAGAATTGAGGGGGCAACCGCATTGACCCAGATTTGCTCGTCGATCAGCTCCTGCGCCAGCGCCTGTGTCAGCGCTGCCACGGCAGATTTGGCGGCAGTATAAGCGGTCATCCCCGCCCCGAGCCGGGGTTCGAGGGCCGGGCGGGCCGAGACATTGACAATTCGACCCCCCGGCGCGCCGCCTCTACCAGCTGGCTTGCGCGCGCGAAAAGCCGCCACGGCGGCAGCCGAGCACAAAAAGCACGAAAGTGCGTTCATTTGGAACTGAGCCGTGAAATCCGCCCCAGAAACTTCCGCGATCGGCGCCATTGCGAAGCCTCCAGCGAGGTGAACGGAGGCCCAGAGTGGCGGAAGAGCATCGTAGAACCGCTTGACCGCAGCCTCATCTGCGACATCGATCTGATGAACGATATGTACCCCGGCATCGGCCGTGAACGGAAAACCCTCGAGTTCGGCGGCTATCAGGTTCGGGATATGACAGACCGCGTTTGCGGCGCGCAATGCGCCAACGACGGCGCGGCCGAGCGCTCCTGTCCCGCCGGTCACGACAACGTGGCTGCCTGTGAAATCAACCATGGGGGCTCCTCGGATCTAGCTTGGTTCAGGGGGTTCATGAGCCCCGGCAAGGGTCGCGTTCCGCCGTCACTCGATATGGATGCCGGCCTCTTTGGCAACCCGCCGCCAGCGCGCAATTTCCTCATGGATCAGCGAAACCAGCGTCGATGGCGGGCCGCCTACGGCCTCGCCGCCGATGTCGGCAAAACGCTTCTCGACCTGTGGTTGGTGAACGATGCGATCAAGTTCGGCGTTGAGCCGCGTAACCACCGGTGCTGGAGTGCCCGTCGGCGCCAGGACCCCGAACCAATCCACCGCGGAAAAGCCCGGGAGCGTCTCGGAGATGGTTGGCAGTTCGGGCATGGCCGGGGCCGCATGCCGGCCGCTGACCGCGAGCGCGCGCAGCCGGCCGTCTTGCACCATCGGCAGCGCTGCGAGGATCGGCGCCATCATGACCTGCGCCTCGCCCTTCGCAACCGCCTGCAAGGCGGCAGCCCCGCCCTCGTAAGTGACTTGGCCGACGCTGATGCCGGCGGTCAGTCGGAACAGCTCGAAGGCCAATTGGGTCGGGCCGCCGAGCCCGCCAGTAGCATAGTTGAGCGCGCCGGGGTGGCTCCTGGCGTAGCCGATCAGCTCCTCCACGGATTCGACCGGCAGCGCCGGATTAACGACGAGCAGGTACTGTGCGGTAACCAGCAGCGACACTGGAGCGAACGCCTTCTCCGTATCGAAAGGCAATACTGAGTAGGTGCCGGGGTGGATGACGAGGGAGCTGCTGGCCAGCAGCAGCGTGTAGCCATCGGGCGGAGCTGTGGCGACGAAGTCGCTGCCGACAATCCCATCGGCTCCGCTGCGGTTTTCTATGATGACCTTCTGTTCGAGACGCTGGCCGAGTTCCGGGCCTACGATATCCGCCACCACGCCAACGGGCCCCCCGGTCGGAAACGGCACGATGATGCGAATAGGTCGGTCCGGGTAGCTCGCTGCGCCGGCGCCGTCGGAAAACCCGAAAATTTGAACCAGCAAGGCTAGCCAGATCGACGCCTTCATGAGCTTTCTTCCGACGTTCATGCACGGGTCATCAGAAGATCTGGCTCTGGGGCCGCGAGATTTTTAGAAGTCAAAGGCGTAGATGCGACCGTCGGCTCCGACATAGAGCCGGTCACCGGCGGCCAGTAAAGTCTGGAAGTGTCGCAGCCCGGTCATCGCATTCCCGGGGCCCCCGCCGGTGAATAGCGGCTCACCGGTGTCGCCTCGATAGCCGTGGAGTAGCCCGTCGCCCTCGGCGCCGACGATCCAGACCATCGGGTTCGCGTGGCCGTCGGTCGTCGTCACGATCGGCGAGCCCTCTCCCTTGAACGCGCCGCACCAAGCTGTATCGAGCGAGGGCGGGGAGCCGGTTCGGATATGCAACACGGTCAGGTTGTTGCCACCTCGGCCGGTTGGGCAATTCGCCCCTGGACCTTGGAACGCGACCAATACACCGTCGGCAGCGGGATAGGCTGCCGGCGCGGTGCGGATCGGGCGGGTCGACACAGGTTCGGAAACCAGGCTGCCTCCGATGCCGCCGAGATTGTTGCCGTCGAGAAGATGGGCGCGCGCATCCTTGCCGAGCGCCAGGACAAGCAATTTGGGGCCGCTGGTTGACGGCATATTTAATGGCAGCGGGTTGCTGCCTCCGAGATCGGCGTCCCGGTCGTCGAGCGCCCGCCAGTCCGACGGGGTGAAAAAATCCTGCGGCCGGTCTTCATGGCGCAGATCGGACATCAGCCGGATCACCGCTTCGCCGTCGCTCCATGTGCTCGTGCCAATGGTGTTGCCGGTGGCGACGAAGAGGGCGTGTCCGTCACTGCTGATACCGCCCGGCGCCCAGATGCCGCCGCCCCGCTCGCGGGTGCTCCAACTGACGATGTCCCGCGGGTCCCGTAGCGTGATGCCGAGCACCCAGCCATGATAATCGCCGCAATCGCCGTAATGCCCGCCGTAAGGCACATAGACCCTCCCGTCGAGAATGGTGAGGGCGCCGCGCTGGTTCTGGAACCGGGTATTGAAATGCTGTCCGCGGGCGGCCAGCGCCTCGGCAACCTCGATCGGCCACCCCGGCAATGGCGCGCCGTCTTTCAGGGACAAGGCGAAAACCCGATGGTGCGCGCCCGACGCGTCACCGATCATCGCATCGAGATAGACCGCCTGCGTCGTTTCGTCGATGACCGGAGTGCCGGTGATCCCCAGCGGGTCGATGTTGCCGCAAGGCTGCGTCGACAACGGGACCGGCCGGCCCAAGGACCGAGTTCACACCTCGTTACCCGACCGTGCGTCGATGGCGTGAACGTCGTCGCTCTCGGTGGCGACGATCAGCATTCCCGTCGCCGACCCCGGCTGCTGCCAATAGAGCGGCTGGGCGTAGAGATGACCAGGAAATTCCGGGTGAAAGCTCGGGTCGAGATGCAGCGAACGCGCGCGCTCGAAGGTCAGCGCGGGTACGATGAAGTTGCCGCTGCGGTCGGGGTTGCCGTGATAAGCGAGAACGGATTGCGCGTGACAATGGCCGGCGATCGCCAGCGCCGGCAACAATGTGCTCAACCACACGATCAATCGCTGGGTCATTCGATTCCGGTAGTGCTGCACGAGGCCTCGCTCTATAGGGGTGGTCTAGCGGCGCGACATCAAGGCGGCGGTTGCCGGCAGAGTCAGCGAGTGCGGCGCGTATCGGCCGCCGAGCGCCAGAATTCGGTTCAGCATTCCCGTGATCACGACCCGGCGGCCGGCGCGCAAGGCCCGATAGCCGATGCGCGCCACTTCCGCCGCACTCATCGCCGGCTGCAGGGCGATCTCGTTCGCGCCGGCCGCCTTGAAGAAATTTGTCGCGGTGGCGCCGGGACACAATGTCGTCACCGTGACGCCGGTGCGGCGCAGGTCGTAGGCGAGCGCCTCACCCAGGCTCAGCACATAGGCCTTCGTTGCGAAATAGACCGCCATCCGGGGGCCCGGCTGGAAGCTCGCGGTCGAGGCCACCAGCAACACCCTGCCGCGGCGCCGCGCCACCATCCCCGGCACTACCAACCGGGTCAGCTCGGTCAATCCCACGACATTGATCATCACCATGTCGCTGACCCGCTGCGGGTCCATCTGATCGAACCGGCCTACGCCTCCGAGGCCCGCGTTGTTCACCAGCACGTCAATTTGCAAGCCGCGAGCCTCGAGCGTGCCGACCAGCTCCGCGGCAGCTCCGGGCTTGGCAAGATCGGCGGCAATGACGACCGAGGTCGCGCCGTATGTCTCCAGTTCGGCCGCGAGCGCCTCCATTGCCGGTACGGTACGCGCGGTGAGCACGAGATCGTGGCCGTCCTTCGCCAGCTCTCGGGCGAGATCGATGCCGATGCCGCTCGAAGCTCCGGTAACCAGCGCCAGGGGGCGGGTTGGGCCGGCCATGCTCGATCCCTCCGTTACAACTTTCCGGCCGCCCCAGCGTTGAGCATCCGGTTCGCCGCGATCTTGCCGCCTTTGAGTACAAGCGCGATGCGCTCGGGGTTCTGCAGGATCGTCACGTCGCCGAGCGGATCCCCGGCGACGACGATCAGGTCGGCGAGCTTGCCCTTTTGGACCGTCCCGAACTCGCGCTCGCGGCCGAGGCATTCGGCGGCCCATCCGGTCGCCGCCTGCAATGCCTGGAGCGGGGTCAGACCGGCTTTGACGAGGCACTCGATTTCGAGCGCGTTCTGCGGGTGACCGTGGCCGCCGGCATCGGTTCCGGCGGCGATCTTGACACCGGCGGCCAAGGCCCGGCGAAGGCTCTCGATATGGTGCTCCCGCAGTTGGTGCGCCCGCTCGCGGATGTGCGGCAGCGGCGACTTGCGGTGGAAATCGTAGACCGCAAAGGTCGGCACGAAGAAGATCCCGCGCTCCGCCATTGCATCGAGCAGCTCGGGCTCCTCGTCGAGGTAGCAGCCGTGCTCGATCGAATCGGCGCCGGCCTCGACCGCGATGCGCAAGCCCCGGCCACCGAGCGCGTGACACATGACGCGGCGGTCGAGCGCATGCGCTTCCTCGGTCAGCGCCTGCATTTCGTCGAGATTGAAGGCGCCGTCCCGCGGCCCGTGCTCGGGGCGCGAGCTGGCCCCACCGGTCGTGGCGCATTTAATGACATCCGCGCCGGCCCGCACGACCCGGCGAACCGTCGGGCGGACATCTTCGAGGCTGTTGACGACCCCGTCGGGCAGCAACGGGTCATGCGGCACACAGCAGGAAAATCCCGACGGGCTGACGCGGTCGCCGATCCCGCCGATCGGCGAGATGATGCACAGTGAGACGACGAGCCGCGGCCCTGAGATCAACCCCTCGTCAATCGCCCGCTTGAACCCGGCATCCAGACCGGCGGCGTCACGCACCGCGGTGTATCCCATCGCCAAGGTCTGCTTCAGGACCTTGGCGGTCCGCAAGGTCCGGGTGCTCTGCGGCTCGTCGATGCCCCAGCGCCGCGCCAGATCGTAGCCGTGCATCGCCAGGTGGTCGTGGCAGTCGATCAGGCCGGGCAGGATCGTCATGCCGGAGACATCGATGATCTCGGCATCCTGCGGCCATTCGGCGACGGGCTTCGTGGTGACGGCCTCGATCCGCCCATCGCGGGTCACGACCGTCGCGCCCGGCTGCGGCCCGGCGCCGGTTCCGTCGATCAGCCTTCCGCCCTTCAGCACCTTCATCTCAGCGCTCCTCCCACATGCCGTCGACGATCCCAAATCGTGAGCCGATCCACAATCGAGAACGTAACGGAAACATGAAGAAGCGTGGCGGCGGACTCTCCGGCGTGGCAATCCAGCAGCGCGATGCGACATCCGGGCTATCGACTCGAGATTGCAAAAAAATGGAGAGGACCATGAAGGCAAACCAGACAGTTATCAGCCGGTTTGGGCAGATCGGCAAAGGCGTCGCGCTGGCTGGTGCCGTCGGCGCGCTGTCCTTGGCGACGCCCGCACCGGCACATGCCGGAGGGAATGGCGCCGGAGCGGCAATCGGGCTCGGCATCCTCGGCGGCGTGATCGCCGGCGCGGCGATCGCCTCTACGACCCCGCCGGCCTACGGCTACGGCCCTCCGCCAGCCTCGGCCTACTATTACCCGCAGCCCTACCAGAGCTATTACGGCCCATCACCCACCGATTATTATCCCGGATCGCAGCCCTATTATTACGGCTGGACCCCCTATCGATAGAACTCGGCGAATAGGCAACTATCCCGTTGAGAAAGCCCGATGACTCATGTAGATTGTGACGGCGAACGCGACGGCTCTCCCGCCGTTGAGGCTGAAGGGCCTTCTAGGGCGGGGCGCTCGTCAGTCGTCAAACAGCTTGATGATCAACTCCGCAAAGCTCGCGAACTCGTACAGCGCGTCAATGAGCGGTTTTCTTACAGCGATCCCCGGTTCATCGATCGTTACCGTGAAGGAGCGTGTTACTTGGGGCTCAGGCGCGCCTTTGGGGATGAGCGCCAGTTGGGTTTCGTTGTGGCCGCGTATCCAGCCGGTCGCACGCCGCTGAATAGAAACACCTCGGACCCTGAACATTGCTGGGGTTGGCTCTACTCCAAGCAGCCGACGATGTTTGCGCATGATGTCGAGCTGATGGAGGGACCACAGAAGTTCGTTCCCGCCGCGATATGGGTTCAGCGATTTGATGATCTGTCGGTCGATAGCGGAAAGCCACAGCCACTTTTTGCTTTCGAGACCTTCGAGTGGATCGATAAAGTCATGGAGAGAGCGAAAAATCGGGAAGTGGGCTTCGGGGTTATCCGACACGCGGTTGCGCGCACACAGTGCGCTGGCGAGGATATCAAGGCTGCTGCGGATCGTGTTGATGTAAGCACCGACCTCGACGTGGAACGCGAGAGGGAAAGGTTCTTTCTCGACCACTACAATGACATTGCTCGGACTCTGCGGATCAGGGTCTTTAACAGCCACTTCGAGGTTGAGTTGGAGCCAGAAAATGATCCGCGAACTTCAGGGATGGGAGTTGGGCTTCGGCCCAGTCAACGCTTGCCTGAGCGTGTAGGAGATCGGTGCGCATTGTATATCATTTGCTCTCACGCAGCCGCTCGTAGCTTCCGCTGAAGCGCTCTTGAAGCCGTCTAAGGGCTGTCTCAAGCGCTTCACGCGAATGCGCGTGCTGATCAAGGTAATGCAATTTTGCGATATCTTTCGCGCTCAGCGCATTACGCGCGATGCAATATTGAATTGCCGAGTTTCCTAGCGCGAAAGCCCTGAGGAATTCATCGGTCTCTCGAACGATATTCGTGCCCATTACCGCGCTGATGTCGCGAGTGAGCGGCACTATCTGCAAAATCGCCGGCGGGTTTATGAATGGCGTGCGCAAGGCCGCAGAGATTGCCTCCTGAGCATCACGCCGCGGTGTTCCTGTCTCCGAGAAAGAGTTTTCAAGGTCGGCGAGTTTTTGGGCCAACATTGCATTCGGTTCCCCGAGAGCGGCCATCAGGACTGCGTAGCGCTGCGCATCGGCTCTGGCGTGTAAAGACGTGCCGCCAAATGCTATTGCGACAATGGCGAAGACTAGCCATTTGCGCGTTCCGCTAATGCCGATCATTGCCTTGTTCCTGTCGGCTTTGATTTTACGATCGTGAGCGCCTTCCCTATAGATTCGAACAGGTCTGCTGCGTGAGGAGCCGGCAATGTTACGACAATTGGCGATTGAGTCTCAGCCTCAAACCGAAGAACGATCATCTGGGTGCCGGGGTCGCATTCACATTGAAACGATACGATTTGAGCCGCCCTATCCGACGATACGTTCTGGGGTGCCGTCGTCGTGATCAAGCCCGAGGGCGCGACGAAGAGCGGCGTCCAACTCCTCCGCAGCCTGGTTCGGAATCGGAATCTCTATCGTCCGTCCGTTCGACACCTCGATTTGTAGAGCGATGGTACCAGGAAGATGGCGATCCGGTACCACGTGTATCTTTTGTGGTGACATTGGTGCCGCCATATCCTGAAATCCGGATTTGCCGGTCGAGCGGGGAAGATTAAGCGCTTCGATCAGGTGTAGCGAATGGTCGGCAATGATGATTCGCTTATCTCAAACTCAAATTTTCGTTGTTTGAAAGTGGTAAGTTCCAGGAATATACGACCCGTCATATCTCTGCGGATCGCAAAGTCTTTTGCTATCATTTTGGGCATCATTCCGCTCCAGGGCGGAGCCACTGCCCAGTTGAACACGTCCCCGAAGGGGCGTAGATAGGAATTATCGTCCCGTGGCGGCTCGCAAAGTTTCACGGGGCGCGGAGCGCCGGGGGATGACAGCCCCCGGTCTCCAACTGTTCGCTCCCTATCACATATCTGGACGCATGCCAGAGTCCCCCGCGAGACAGACCGAAGCCAACTACACCCGAGCAGAAGCGCATAGAAGAGCTTCCCGACGCCTGGGAGCGATTCGAAAAGGCGTTTGATACGGTGATGAAGGCTAAACCCAAGCCGCGATCTTCAAAGCCTAAGGAACGGCCCACTTCAACGGGGCGCGTCCACAAGGGAAAGACGCGGAGTTAGGGGCACCAGCAATGAGCGAGCGTCCAAGTGTTGGAGGTGCCGCAGAAGCGCTATCGATCATTATTCATAATTCGCGTCCCGTTGAATTGTCGACGCTAACGGAGAGCCTACAAGCGCTCGCCGGCGCACACGCGCGATTCGCCGATGAGCGTGGGGTAACCATCAACGGTGATGTAGTACGGCTGTTTGTCAGAGAAATTAAGAGCGGCTCTATCATTGTTGATTTGGTTGCGCTCGCCGCGACCCTGCCAATGTTCCCAGAGAAAATTGCCACTGTGGTCGAGTTTTCTAAAAACTTGATTGAAATCATTAAGTACTTCAAAGGGGAACGCCAAGACGAGCCTAGCCTAACTTCGCCGATTCGACCCGCCGTTCCGGAATTTTCGCCGGGCAAGTCATTGAACGACAAGGAGCGCGGCGGGCCAAAACGCCGAAAATCGGCTGTAGTGCCGACCAAGTCTATTCTCTCGGCCGCCAATGTGCCGATAATCGCCGGCCATCATGTTCTTGCGCTGCAAAGTTCGCCGGAAGGATGGCAAGCAACATCGCTATTGGAGCGTTGTCGAGAACACGCGGACCGCCAGGGGGCGCGTGGTGCAGCGGCACGTGCTGTACCTGGGCGAGATCAACGACACGCAGGAGTTGGCGTGGCGGCGCTCAATCGAGGTGCTTGAGGAAGGCGCCACGCAACCGCGGACGCTGTCGCTGTTTCCGGAAGACCGCGGCGCAGGAGTGCTGGCGGACACCTCGATCGTCCACGTCAAGCTGTCGCAGTTGCAGTTGCGCCGGCCACGGCAGTGGGGTGCGTGCTGGCTGGCGTTGATGCTGTGGCGTGAGCTGCAGCTCGATCAGTTCTGGTCGAAGCGGCTGGGGGTGAGCCGCAAGGGGACGCGCTGGGATCAGGTCCTGTTCGTGCTGGTCGCCTATCGCCTGCTGGCGCCGGGCAGCGAATGGCGCCTGCACCGCGAGTGGTTTCAGCGCAGCGCCGTGGCCGATCTCTTGGGCCAGGATGCCGGGCTCGCCGAGATCCACAAGCTGTATCGTTGTCACGACCGACTGCTCGCGCACAAGCAAGCGGTCTTCGATCACCTGGTGGGACGGTGGCGCGATCTGTTCAACATCAGCTACGACGTGCTGCTCTACGATCTGACGAGCACCTATTTCGAGGCGGATCCACCGTTCCCGGAAGGCGACAAGCGCCGCTTCGGGTACTCGCGCGATCATCGACCCGATTGTGTGCAGATCGTCATTGCCCTGGTGGTGACGCCCGAAGGCCTGCCGCTGGCCTATGAGGTGCTGGCCGGCAACACTGCGGACAAGACGACATTGCGGGGGTTTCTCGACCACATCGAGCGACAATACGGCAAGGCGCGCCGCGTTTGGCTGATGGACCGCGGCGTGCCGACCGAAGAGGTGCTCGCCGAAATGCGCGCGGCCGACCCGCCGGTGCATTACCTGGTGGGCACGCCGAAGGGTCGCTTGACGCGTTTGGAGAAGCATCTGATTGCCCAGCCGTGGCAAGAGGCGCGACCCGGCGTGCAGGTCAAGCTGTTGGCGCAAGAGGGTGAACTCTATGTCCTTGCCCAGAGCCGCGACCGCGTCGCCAAAGAGCGTGCGATGCGGCGGCGGCAGCTGAAGCGGCTGTGGGCCCGGCTCAGGCAACTCGCTACAATGGCGCTCGCGCGCGAGGAGCTGCTCATGAAACTCGGTGCCGCGCGCGATCAGTCCCGCGCCGCCTGGCGTTCGGTCACGATCGAGGTCGCCGCAGACAGCGCCACGTTCAGCTATCGGCTCGATCGCAATAAGCTGCGGCAGGCACGATCGCGCGAAGGCCGGTATCTGTTGCGCACCAACCTCGTCGAGGAAGACCCCGCCAAGCTGTGGAGCCATTATCTGCTGCTGGTGGCGGTCGAAGAGGCGTTCAAGAACCTCAAGGGCGACCTGGCGATCCGGCCGGTCTTTCACCAGATTGAGGCACGCGTTGAGGCGCACGTCTTCATCGCCTTCCTGGCCTATTGCCTGCACGTCACTCTTGCGCGGCGCTTGCATGCGCTGGCGCCCGGGCTGACGCCGCGCAGCGTGCTGGAAAAGTTCGCCGCCGTGCAGATGATCGATGTGCACCTGCCGACCACCGACGGCCGCGAGCTGTTGCTCACCCGCTATACCGAGCCCGAACCCGAGCTCAGCCTCTTGCTGAATAAGCTGAAACTGGAGCTTCCCGCCCAACCACCACCTAAAATCACCGCCATCCCGCCGACGCCACCCACCTCGCTGTAGTGCCGACCTTCGGGGGTCCACCTCAGCGATCTCAGACACTTAGGCGCTTAAAAGTGCTCCAATCGGCGAAGTTCGGCTAGTGAGCTAAAGCCGCGAGACGCTCTTGACGTTACACGCTTTCTCGCCCCAGTGGCCAATGATGCTCGCTCAGATCTGCAAATTAACGCAGAATCTGGCGCGCACGTACAGGTGGTGACTTATAATATAAATTCAAATGACGCGAATGCTGTCCAGAATAGAGCGATGAACTGGATTGCTAGGAATGCCGAGCCAGTTCATGGTGTCCAAAAGGGACAGCTGTTTTACTTCTTCCAAGCAAGAGATGATAGTCAGGCGACAACAGGTGATCGCGGCATCATTGAAGCCATCGGCCCACATCCAGTTAAAACTATTTTTGCCAATGAATCCGCCAAGGAGGCCATGCTAAGTGAAGCGCTTTTCAAAAAAGCATATATTGTTGATGTAGACGTGCAAACGATCGGCGGGAAGCCGAGGCTTTACAAAATACTCGCGGTAACAGATAGCTTTGACCGATAGTGCCATATTTAGCCCTGCATAAACTCGAAGTCTAATTGGATCGGCTCTCGATAAGGCGAGCCATCCGGCCAGGGCGGTTCAGGCAGTTCCGGCTTCCTCGCCTTGGCTACGAGTTCCGCCGATAGGTCAGCCGCTTGCCGTAAATACCCGCGGCGGCGATTTCGGTGCGCTGCATGTCGGTATAACCAAGCGCCGCCCTGTAGTTATAACGAAAGTCAAATTCGCAAAGGTAGCGCTTCAAATGGTCTTGGCTGACGCTGTGATATATGCCGTAGATGCCTCTCTTGAAAATTGAAAAGTAGCCTTCGACCGTATTGGTATGCGCATCCCCGCGGACGTATTCGTTGATGGAGTGAGTGACTGTGCGATGGCTGGCGAACTGCTCGCCGATTGCCCAATAAACGCCGCTCTCGTCCGTGCGGAAATGGGAATCCTTGGCGATCGCATCGACGATGATTGGCTTTAGCGTTGTGGCGGTCACCTCCGGCACGTGGAAGCTGCGGACCTTGCCGCCACGCTCTACCAGTGACATCACGGCTTCCTTTGGTGGCGGAGCCTTGTATGCGCGGTTCTTTGCTTTGCCCCCAGTGAAGGTCTCATCGGCTTCGACGAATTTCCCTTCGCCACCGAGCGGGCCGAGCTTGCTTTCGCGCATGGCCTCGCGGATGCGGTGCATCATGAACCACGCGGTCTTATAGCTGCCGCCCATCATGCGGTGCATCTGGAGCGCGCTCATACCCTTCTTGCTCGAATTGATCAGGTAGATTGCCATGCACCACTTGCTGAGCGCGATTTTGGAACGCTCGCAAACGGTGTTCACGGTGACGGTGAATTGCTCCCGGCAGTCATTGCATTGAAAGAGGCCACGGCGATGCGCGTTGCCGTGCAGCCGAGTAACTACGGTTGAGCCGCAATGCGGACAAAACGGGCCGTCAGGCCAGATCCGTGCTTCAAACCATTCGCGCGCTGCGGCTTCGTCGTGGAAGATCGGATTATCAAGATAGCTTGGCATAACGGCGCTCCGGTCTGATGGTCGGGAATTTATCAGACCCGCGCCGCTTTGTCAACGGGATAGTTACCGGCGAATACCGGCGACAGGGACGACAATGCCCGGCCTCCACCAAGAGGCCGAGCATTGTATTTTTACGGCCCCTGGCGGCTCACCACTTGTTCCGGAGCTCGCGCAATCTCAGGAACACCGTCTTCGGGTCCGGATTGTCGGGCAGATCCGGGAAGGCTTCGCTCAGCCGCTTGATGACCGTCGGGCTGGTCAGCCGGAAGAAGGTGTTGATCTCCCGCTCCAATGCCAGAGTAGTGACCAGCGCCCTCGCTGGATCCTGTTTTTCCATTGTCGGCAGCATCGACTTGGCCTTGGCATTGTCCGGCTCGCGGTCCAATGTGAAGGCGAGGTTGCGCGCGATGTAGTCGTGCCCCGGATAGATCAGCGTGTCTTCCGGCAGTTTGGCGAGCTGGCTGACAAAGCTGTTGTAGAGCTCGTTCGGATGACCGCCATTGTGGCAATTGCCGGCGCCGGCATTGAACAACGTGTCGCCGCAGAACAATGCCGGCGTGTCGCTGTGCGACCTCACGCAGATGTGGCTCATCGTGTGACCCGGCGTATCCAGGCATTCGAGCTCGACGGTCTTGCCGACCTTGATCACGTCGCCGGCGCGCAATCCGCGGCTCATCTCCGGGATCTTGTCTTTGGCATTGGCGTGCGCCAATACCGGCGCCTTGGTGGCCGCGATCATCTGCTGGTTGCCGCCGGTATGATCGCGGTGCTCGTGGGTGTTGAGAATCTGAGTGATGTTCCAGCCCTTCGCCTTGGCGGCGGCGAGGCATTTCTCGTGATCCAGCGGATCGACCGCCAACGCCTCGCCGGTTTCGGCGCAGGCGATCAGGTAATTGAAATTGCGGCCGGAATTTGCGGTCCAGATCTGTTCGACGATCATTGCTCGCAGCTCCTTCCAACTCTTCGGAAGGGAAAGAACTAGTCTCGGCGGGGGGGCGAGTTAAACCGCGCAGCCCACCTAGGCAAGTCCTCCTCTCTCCCGCAACGCGACGCACGCCGATGAGGGTGCCAAGGTACTGGTAAGGTTTCGCTTTTCTGTTCCAGATTCTGTTCCAGAATCGAGGCATGATTACGGCGATGCCCGCGTCTCGACGGAGACGCAAGACCTCCACCGGCTCGACGGCCCAACTCAAGGCAGCCGGTTGCCAGATGCAGACTAGAAAGGGAGTAACACGATGACTGGAAAGGTTCGCCTGAACCTTCAGGTGTCCGAACAACCGAATTCCGACTTGGAGGAAATGGCCGACGGCACGGGCAGCAACCGGACGGAGGTAATCCGGCAGGCGCTTGCCCTGATGAAAATCGCCCACAAAGCAAGGCAGGAAGGTCGGCACATTGGGCTGGTAACCGACCCCTCCAAGTTAGACACGGAGCTGGTCGGCATCCTATGTAGGGTGCATGCCGACCCAGATTAATCTCGACGGAGTAGTCCCGCGCGGCGAGCTGACGCTCGCGCGTGACGAGCATCCCGATGAGAGAGCCGCGCGGCTCAGGCAAGAGGACAGGGTCGCAATAAAAACTATGCGAAGATGTAGCCATCTTCGTGGCCCTGTACCTTTTCCTTGTCGGCATGGTCGGTGTTTGCGTGTATTTTATTTTGTTTGCTTCAGCAGTCCCGCCGGAAACTCAGAGATGGTCGCAGTCGCTTCTGGCGGCGATTATGAGCGGCACGGTTTCCTTCATGGTCGGGCGCAAAGTCGGAAAGTAAATTCCATGCGTCGTCCCGAGGCAGAGGTTCTTGCTTCTAGTCGCAGCCAATCTTTGAGGCGCATTGCTGAAGCGACCGGGCATAGACTTATCGTCGATTTACCGCCGATCAAAAGCCCGCGTTAGATCGGCCGGGTGATTGCAAGCGATTTCATAGTTGGAGCATCGACATGGACGCTAAACGCGTCGCAAGACTGCAAAGCCAAATTACCGCCTTTGGCCGCGCTCGTTCGCCAGCCGATCAGCAAATCGACCGAATGCGCCTCGTCGTGGCTGGCCCGCAGTATTTGAGATTCCGAGCGCCTGGAGCTTTCACCAGTTCCTTTTGAACTATGGGTATTCCCAACTTGGAGGCGACTGGATAACGATGAATGCCAACACTCACCCCCTGGTGAACCACTTCATCAAGGGCACTGCCGGCATTTCGGCTGACGGGTCTTACTGACGGCAATTTCTTAGCAGCCACTATGAACGGTGACCTGTTTGCATTTCTGTCGTTTGCCTATGATCTTTTTACCCTCGCCGACAACGCCGAGGTTCAGAAGTCCTTGTTGGATCGCCTTCGAAAGGCGGATCAATATCAAGGAGCCAGATACGAAATGTTCGTCGCGGCGTCCCTTCTTCGAGCCGGTTTTACGATTGCGTTCGAAGACGAAAGCGACAGCACCACGTCTCACTGCGAATTTATCGCTACCAGCAAGCAGACAGGCCGTCCGTTCTCCGTGGAAGCCAAAGCCGGCATCGCCAAACGCCGATTTCAGACGACGAACGACACCGATATCCGGGATGTACAGATTGCTGCAGAACGCTTTGGCAAAAAAGGCGAACCACGAGCGCATCATTTTTGGCGACGTCAACCTGCCGCCGGATAACAAGCCCCTCTTTCAGGTGAGATGGCATCAAGAGGTTGCCGCATCATTGAACGAACTGGAGCAAAAGCAAAAGCCGGACGATCCCTGGCCGCAGGCGCTTATGTTTTTTACAAACCGGATAACGCCGTCGTGGCCGGGTAAAGAGGCTGGCCGCAACACCACCGTGTTGCTGACGGCAAACAGTCATCCGCTTTTCAAGTCCGAGGAGCGTCGCGCGAAGGCCGAACGCCAATACCCGGAGATTGGCATTCTCTTCCGCGCTGCAAACGAACTCCGCCGCCCGCCAAACCACTTCTTTGCACAATGACAGGTTCATTGAGCGTACCCATACCGCCACCACCTTTTCTGTTGCCAGAGGAATACTGAAAACCGACCCGGCGGGCTTCACCGCTCCCTACTTTTCCTACTGCGATTTTCCATAAGCGCATTATGCGGCTCCGCACCGCGCTCGACACGCGAGTCGGGAAGAGATACGGGATCCGGCTCGGCGTTCAGGAAACCCAAGGAGAACATGAAACAAGCCGTGATTTACAGCATCTCCTGGACTTAACGGCAACACCAGAAGCACCATTCACGGCGACTATGCCGGCGATGAGCGGCCATCGAAAAGGCGTGCTCGTATCCGCCGCTGCCACCCGCGTTCATCGGGACGCACCGTTCAATGCGGTCAGCGAAGAGATTGCCGACCAGGCCGTTGCCACTTGGTCAGGAGAACATAAGAATTCCCCGAGGCCCGCTTCCTGTGATTGGCAGAAAGACATCATGTAAATGACGCAATCGCATCATACACTCGGTCATTCCGGCCCAGTGAGCGGGTGCGGCATTGCGATCGAATGAGTTTCCGATGCCTGATCTCGACCAGATAAAACAGGAGGAACAGGAAACGGGGGACGGGAGCGGGCGGTTTCGTGAGCAGAAAGGCCCGATGGCGGGGAGCGCACGATATCTTAATACCCCAGCGCCTAAGATCGGCGGACAGGCACGATGATGGTTAGACATTGCAAACGGGTTTGGCTGCTGGTCTCGGTGATCACCGCGTTCGCGGCATTCGGCGCTCTTCCTGGGAATGCTGCAGCGAACACCGTGATCGATCTCGCCTATGATTCGGTGATGGATATGGTGCGGCCGGAAGTTGACCCCGGCATCGCCGTGCATCACAATCTGCAAATCACGGTGTCGGGGGGCGGCAATCTTTCCGAGGGCCGCAACCGCAGCGCCGGTCCTTACCAGGATCGAAATGCGATGATGCAGGTGCTGAGCAGCTCCGGTGACGACGCGGCATATGCGTCTTGGCGGACCGTCCCGGATGGCCGGCTCGTGCGCGTCCAGAATGATCCGCAAAGCACGCGCACGATGACCGTGACCTTGTTGCCCGGCAATACTTGCCGCCTCGAGGTCGCCGATCAGCTGAAGCCCGGTTTTAGCGAATACGCGTTCCTGCGCATCTCAACCCACACGATCGGGTATTTCTCGACCTACCGCGTCACCCGCACTTCCTGCACGATCCATTGACCGCCAGTCGCGCCGGCGGAGGCTCTCTGTGCTCTCCGCACCTCCGTGGTGCAAGCGAGTTTCCGGAAAGTCAGGCGGCTTTTCGGTTGGCGGCGAGCCGGGCGTCCACGAGAGCGACTGTTTGATCCACGACCGCATTGCGCATGCCGTATTGCGCGCCGATCAGCTGCACGAGCCGGTCCGTCCGCTCGATATTGGGGGCACCGTTGTTGAGGGCCCGGGCGGCCGAGGATGGCCGCACCAGGTCGTTTGCGGCGGCAGCGTATTTCTCGAATGGCACCAGGTCGTTGGACAATGCACCGAGGCGCTCGCAAATGCCGCAGACCCAATTGTAGACCGCGCGTGACGCTTCGAGGTCGTTGTGCACGGCGTCCTTGATGTCGATCGCGCCATCGTTTGTGACGCAGCGGTAGTTGCCGGTCAGCAGCATCGCCCATTTGGCGAGCGGCACAAAGATCGAGTCGTGGACCTTCAATTTGACCGGCAGCTGGATCGGTCCGTCACCCGGATCGTACCGCGCCGCCTCGATGTCCGCCTCCATCCCGCGCAATATCGCGGTGGATTTGTCGGAGTTGAACCGGGCCACCTTGAAATTGGTCGGCAAGGTGACCTGGAGGACATTGATCTTCTCGCCGGGTGGCCGGATGGCCTGCGGGTCCGGGCTGCACAAGGTCAGGTGGCCGGGCTCGAAATTGTCCCAGACGCTCGCATCGGTAAAGGCGGGTTTGAGCGCGTCGGTCTTCAGCCCGGAGATGCGCTTCAGATAGGGCAAGGGCGGCATGTTCATGATCGACATGCACGGCACGCGCGACCGCGCCACCGCGTCGAGCAATTCGCGAACTCCGGGGGAGCGGTATTGCGGCTCCTGCATCGCCAAGGCGACGAGGTCGTAGTCCTTCGGGTCGACGTCGCCGGGGCCGGCGGCGGCAAGCTTGCCCGGCAATTTCCTAGAGTCGAGCTCGATCGGCTCCTTTCTGCCTCTGATCGGCAGACGCACCCGGGCGCCGTCGTTGTTGAAAGCCTCCACTTCGGCCGGGAGGCATACCATCGTTATCTTGTGACCGCCGAACAGCAGCTTTGTTGCCAAGAGCGACCCGTAGGAAGCGCCCAGTATCAGGACGTTGTAAGTCGTCATACCGCTTTCTCCTCCCTAAGCCGGATGGATCTTCTGATCCGACGATGCCGGATGCCGGGTTCTTGGGCAAGCCTCGTCCGAAAGGATCGCGGCCAGACCGGCTCGATAGTCCGGGTACCGCAAGGTCACGCCGAGCTCGGTCTTGATCAGCCGGTTCGAAACCCGCTTGTTGTCGTCGTAGAAGCTGCGCGCCATCGGTGAGAGCCCGGCGGCTTCGAATGGCACGAGCGGCGGCGGCGGCATGCCGAGCAACGCCGCGGCGTAAGCGACGACGGCCTCGGGCGCCGCAGGGTTGTCGTCGCAGATGTTGTAGACGGCTCCGGGCCGCGGGCGGCTGATCGAACTGGCGAGCACATACGCCAGGTCCTCGACATGAATTCGCGAGAATACCTGGCCGGGCTTGTCGATCCGTTTCGCCGTTCCGGCGCGCAGCGCGTCGAAAGGGCTGCGGCCGGGCCCGTAAATGGCGGCGAGGCGGAAGACGTGCACCGGCACGCCGAGGCGTTGCCAGAGATCGAGCCAGCCAGCTTCGGCCGCGATCCGCCGGCGGCCGCGCTCGCCGCTCGGCGACAACTCCGCGGTCTCGTCGACCCAGCCGCCGCCGTGGTCGCCATACACACCCGTTGTCGAAAGATAGCCCAGCCAACGGAGATATTTGATCCCGGCGATGTCCTCGCCACGCACCGCCAGCACGGGGTCGCCGGCGGCATCGGGAGGAACCGACACGAGAAGATGCGTGACTGCCTCCAACGCCTCCCCCGGCAATGGGTGGTCGCGGTCGAAGATTTCCACGGGAAACCCCGCCGCACGCAGCGCTGTAGCCTTGTCTCCGGTTCGGCAGGTGCCGCCGACGATCCATCCCTCGGCGGCGAGCCAGCGCGCGAGCACCTGCGCCGTGTAGCCGAGACCGAAGCAGAACAGATATGGCGCCGTCATGACCCGGTCCCGGCCGCCACCGGCACTGGATTAGCCGACAACGCGACCGGGTCGGCTTCGAGCGTCTCGGCGATGCGCCTTTGCTTGAACCGGGCCCATAGCCAAAAGCCGCAGGAGACGAGCGCGCCGACGGCGAGCGGCAGACGCAGGCCGAAACGCCCGCTGAGCGAGCCCATCAGCACTGCCCCGACCGCCGGGCCGGCGCGAAAGATCATCCCATAGAGCGCCATGATCCGGCCGCGCATCCGAATATCGACCGCCGCCTGGATCAGGGTCTGCGCGCCGACCCCGGTGATCGTCATCGCGGCGCCGGCGACGAAGACGCAAGGAAGGGCGAGGTAGAACTGGTTCGTCAGGGTAAAGGCGAGGATCGCCAGCGAAATGATCAAGGTGTTGCCGAGCACGAGGCGGGTCAGTCCAGCCAGGGCCGGGCGCAGCAGCATCCAACCGGCCCCGAAGATCGCGCCGAGGCCGACGGTCGAGGTCAGGGTCGCCAGCCCCTCCGGCCCGCGCCCGAAGACGCTGTCGGCAAAGCCTGGAAACAGCTCGACAAAGCCGCGCGTCCCAACCGTCGTAATTGTGAACAGCAGCAGCATTGGTGCGATGCCGGGATGATGGCTGGCATAGCCATAGGCCTCGGCCGAAGCCTTGAGGACACTCTGGGTCGCGGCGACCGGCAATGCCGGGAGGCCGCGCAAATTGGTCATCGCGACGAGAAATACAATGTAGGTCGCGGCATTTACCGCGAAAGCAGCGCCGACGCTGACCTTGGCGATGACAATGCCGGCGACCGCCGGCCCGAGAAAGCGTGCGGAATTGAAGATGATCGCGTTGATCGCCAGGGCCGAGGGCAATGCCGTGCGATCGACCAGGGTCGGGATCAACGCCAGGCGCGACGGCTGCGCCACCGCGTTGAAGACGCCGAGCAGCAATGTCAGCGCGAACAACAGCTCGATCGTGATGGCGCCGGTGTAGACGAGAACCGCGAGCAGGGTCGCCTCGATGCTGCCGGCGATCTGCGTCACCCGGATGATGCCAACCCGGTCGCGGCGGTCGGCGAGAGCGCCGGCGAGCGGGCTCAAGAACACCACCGGAAAGAATTCGGCCATCGACAGTATGCCGAGCCAGGCGCCGGAATGGGTCAGGGTCCAAGCGAGCCAGCCGACCGCGACGCGCTGCATCCACACGCCGGTCAGCGAAACGGCGTTCCCGCTCGCATAGATGCGGTAGTTCCTGTGGGAAAAAGCCTGGACGACATTGCCCAGTCCACCGGGCAACAGGCGATCGCGGAGAAGGGACGGGGCTGGCACATCGAATTCTCAGCGCTGCGGCAGGTGCGGGGCGAGACGGCCGCCGATGCGGATCGGCTCGACCGACAGGGCCAGGCCGGTTTTCTCGTCGGTCTCGAGCAGGATACCGCACAACGTCGCCTCACCCTCGGCGACTTGCGGGCGTTCACCGGGCATTTTGGTAACGAACTTAAGGACCGCGGGGCCTTTTTGCATGCCGATTACGGAATTGTAATCGCCGCACATTCCGGCGTCGGTCTGGTAAGCGGTGCCGCCGAGAAAGATCTGGTTGTCGGCAGTGGGCACATGGCAGTGCGACCCAAAGACGGCCGAGACGCGGCCGTCGGCGAAGTGACCGAGCGCCATCTTTTCGCTCGACGCCTCGGCGTGAAAATCGACGAGGATTGCCGCGGCGTTGACGCCGAGCCGGTATTCGGAGAGAAGCTCCGCGAGGCGGGCGAACGGATCGTCCAGCGCATCCATGAAGAGCCGACCCATCAGATTAACGACGAGGACGCTCTGCCCCCCGACCGGGTGGAGCCGCCACCCGGCGCCGGGGGTTCCCTTAGGGAAGTTCGCCGGGCGCAGGACACGCGGATCGCGGTCGATGTAGGGAATGATTTCGCGCTGGTCCCAGACGTGGTTGCCGGTGGTCAACACATCGACTTCGGAATCGTAAAATTCGCCGCACAGGCGTTCGGTCACGCCGCGGCCCGCCGCCGCGTTCTCGGCATTGACAACGACCAGGTCCAGGGCGAACTGACGGCGCAAGACCGGCACGTGCTTTTTGACGGCCTCGCGGCCCGGCCGCCCGACGACGTCTCCACAAAATAGGATGTTCACGCGGCCCCCACGCGGGAGATGTCAGACGGCAGGCAACTTGCGGAGTGGAGCCGGCTCGGCCGTCGGCGTGCAACTCCTCCGTGGCCCGCCGTAGCAGGTGGGTGGCCATGTATCGAAGCCACGACTCCGACAGGGACAGCCCCCAAGAGGTAGGAATCGGCCCCGGGGCAACATGCGGCCTAACGCACCGCCCAGCCCCACTCCGCAACAGGGAAGCTAGGCTGTTTGCAGCTCCGCCGCAATAGGCGCGACCCGCTTCGTCGTTTCGCCTTCTCCGTTTGACGCATTTTCGGCGCGGCTGCGCTCACGCTCGAGCGCGTCGTTCGTGTCCGAGAGTTCGTCGGCGATGACGAGTGCGGCGAGCAGCAACAGCCGGGCTTCTCCGGCCTGACCGACGCTCCCGACGAACTCGGCCACTTTCGCGTCGACATACTGCGCGAGACGCCTGATGCGGGTCTCCTGCCCGTCGTCACAGGTGATCGCATAGGAGCGCCCGTTCACCGGCACATTGACCTGGGCCATATCAGCGCCACCTCGCTGTCATTCTCCTATGAGTGGACTTTCTCGAATTTGCGGAAGCAGCGCAAATTCTCCGGCCTCGGTTCGCCCGGGAAGGCGCCCGGCCACAAGGTCCACGCGACCTCGCCGACATAGAGGTCGCCGCGAGAATCGGCGCACATGCCGTGCGGGCCGATGAAGCCGGTCGGCGCCAGGCTCGCATGCGGGTCGCCAAACCGGCTCAGCAATTTGCCCTGGTGATCGACGATGCTGACCCTGGGCCCCAAATTCGGGCTCTTCAGGTTGACCGCCATCGACGGACCGAGCTCGCCGATGTAGCAGACCGGGTGGCGGGTATAGTCCATGTAAAGGCCGCACGGCCGGTGCAGATTGTTCCACTGCGTCTCGTATTTGCCGTTGCCGTCGAATACCTGGACCCGGTGGTTTTCGCGGTCGGCGACATAGACCCAACCTTCGGCGTCGGTGCAGATATTGTGCACGATGTTGAACTCGCCCGGGCCGGTGCCGGGTTCGCCCCACGACATCAGCAATTTGCCATCCGGCGAGTATTTGTGCACTTTGGCATTGCCGTAGCCGTCGGAGACATAAATCTCGCCTTTCGGCGAGAGGGCGGTGTGGGTGCAGCGGTGGAACGGCTCGCCGCTCATATAGGGAGCCGGCTTGCCGGGGACGCCGATCTCAAGCGATACCTTGCCGTCGAGCGAGCATTTGCGCACGAAATGCCCGCCATCATCGGTCAGATAGATCGAATCGTCCGGCCCCATATGGACGCCGTGCGCCCGCGGGTACTGGCCTTCACCCCAGGAGCGCAGGAACTTTCCGTCGCGGTCGAACACCATGACCGGGTGCTCGCCGCGATTGAACGCGTAGACATTGTCTTTGTTGTCGACGCCGACCGCAGCGACCTCCTTGAAGGACCAGCCGTCGGGAAGCTTCGCCCAGTTCTCGATGATGCGATACTTGAAGTCGCCGGTGCCTACGATCTCTGCCATTGCGTTCTCCCTCAATGCACGCGCTCGTATTTCTGCAATGAGCGGATGTAAGCCGGCCGCGGCGTGTCGGGGTAGAATTGCGGCCACTGGGTCCACGACACTTCGCCGACATAGAGGTCGCCGCGCGAGTCGACGCTGAGCCCGTGCGGGCCGAGAAACGCAGTAGAGGCGGTGCCGGCGTGCATGTCGCCAAAGCGCGACAGCAGCTTGCCCTGATTGTCGACGATGCTGACCCGGGGGCCGAGGTTCGGACTGTTGCGGTTGACCGGCTGCACTGGACCCAATTCGCCGATGTAGCAGACCGGGTGGCGGGTATAATCCATGTAGAGCCCGCACGGGCGGTGCAGGTTGTTCCATTGCGTCTCGTACTTGCCGTTGCCGTCGAACACCTGCACGCGGTGGTTCTCGCGGTCGGCGACATAGACCCAACCTTCTGCGTCAGTGCAGATATTGTGCACGATGTTGAACTCGCCGGGGTTGGTGCCGGGCTCGCCCCAAGACATCAGCAATTTCCCGCCCGGCGAATATTTGTGCACCTTGGCGTTGCCGTAGCCGTCGGAAACATAGATCTCGCCCTTGGGCGACAATGCAGTGTGGGTGCAGCGGTGGAACGGCTCGCCGCTCATATAGGGCGCCGGCTTGCCGGGCACGCCAAGCTCGAGCAAGACCTTGCCGTCGAGCGAGCACTTGCGGACGAAATGCCCGCCATCATCGGTGAGGTAGATCGAATCGTCCGGCCCCATATGGACGCCGTGCGCCCGCGGATATTGGCCCTCGCCCCATGAGCGCAGGAAATTGCCGTCGCGGTCGAACACGATGACCGGGTGTTCCCCGCGGTTGAAGACGTAGACATTGTCCTTATCGTCGACGCCGACCGCCCCGACTTCCTTGAACGACCATCCATCGGGCAGCTTCGCCCAATCCTCGACGATGCGGTATTTGAAATCGCCGGTGCCAACGATGATCGCCATGCCGGGCCCTTCCTGAATATGCCGACCGCAGGTTATCGAAGCGAACCGCGGTAAACAATCCTCCTACAAAGAGCGCCCGAGTAAGATGTGGACGCACTGGGCGGCGGCTTGTTGCGCGCGCTGATCGATCTCCTCGTCGGTAAGCGTGCTGAGCGGGTGCTCGATTACGACAGGAGTGAGATCGTGCATGCCGAGTGCATCGCGCTGCACCTCCGCCTCGTGCCGGAATTCCGTTGTGACGACCACCGCCGTGGGGCGGCCGGCGGCTTCCAGTCTGATGCCGTCATGCGTACAGCACGACGTGCACGACCCTCAGTCGCCGATTGCGGTCACCACGATGTCGTTATCCGCGGCGATAGCCGCGATCAGCGCGGGGTCGGCCTCCTTGGAGAAGCTCTCCTTGCGGTAGTAGTTCACTCCGGCAAAGGAGGTTCTTTCCTGGAGTTTCGCCACGGTTTTACGCAGCAGGCGATTGGCGTTCCATTTGGTGTTGTCGAGGACGCCGAGCCGCAGCCCGTCGAGAGTGGCCGGGCGCTCCGAAAGCGCGAGCGGCTCGGTCTCCACGATGCCGCGTGGGTCGAAGACGATCAGATCCGGTTCATTGTTCATCGGGGTTTCTCCAGTAAGACCTCCTCGCCGGTGTGACGGATTGGGAGGTGTTTACCACGCTATAGATAGCAAGTGCCGTCGACGCAGATCGGCGCTCTTGGTTGGGCGGCGGTTTCGATGCTGCGCAATACCGGGGAAGACATGTGGCCCCAGCCGGGGATGAAGGCGGAAAACCGCCCGGCCGCGCCGCCGATCACGAACAGGTGGATGTGGTCGGGGCCGGGCACGATCGGGATCCGTGCTTGCGGTTCGCGCTTGTACCATTTCGGCAGATTGCGGTTGTAGATCTTGCCGTAGCGCTCATTGAAGGTGATTTCCGAAAACAAGTTGTAGGCGTGCAGCGCCAGATAATTGCGCACCTCGTGCCGGGTCCAGCCCTTGCCGGCGATGGTCCGGGCGTGTTCCGGCCCGATTACGACGGCGCAGTGCCCGCTCGACACGGCATTATTATTGGCGATCGTGCTCATTGCCGAGCAGATGCTGTCGAGGATGCCTTCAGGGTCGTTTGCGAGATGGTTGGTGACGCTATGCGGCGGCTCGGCGGCGAGCACGAAAACGGTTGAATCTTCGGGGCTGAACCCCTTCTCGACATGATAGGGCGCCCATGGGCTCGCCGCTTCGTTCTCGGCGACGCAATAGGTGTATTTGCCCGGATGGCCGAGCGTGCTTTTGTCCAGGTCGCCCGGCCAGCCGCCGCCGACATTGAGCAGCACGAGGCGCAGAGCCCGCCCGATCGTCGCATTGGCGCGGTTGCCCGAGCCGAAGGCGTTGCAATCGCCGTTCATACGGATCTCGCGGGCGATCGGCCCATTGACCACCAAGAGCGGCGCCGCCATGTGGGTCGTCGCCTGCACGCCATTGAGGTTGAAGGCTTTCGCAGTCAGTGCCAGCATTGCAGCGCGGACCACCGGCGCATATTCGGCCTTGCACCCCGCCATGACCATGTTGATGGCGAGCACCTCCCGCGTCAGGCTGCCGTGGCGTGGCGGCACCTTGCATTCGACGAGGTCCGGTTCGCCCCCCAGCGCCTCGATGACGGCGTCGACCAGCTCCCGCGTCGGCGGGACGACCGGCAGCCCGTCGGTCCAGCCCTGCTCGAAATACCATTCAACGAGGTCCGTGCCCGCCGGCACCCGTAGCACGCTCCTATCGGTCTGCGCGGGCTTTATAGCAGGCTCCGCCATGAGCTAGTCTCCGCCGATCCCATCGAACTCCGGCCGATCCAGAAACGGTTCAGAACCCGTGTCAAGGGCGCCGGCCGATCGCGCCCGGCAAGCCGTGCGAGCGCCTCGTGATAGGGCGCGACATATCTCAAGCGCGCCGGCACCCAGGGATGCACATGGCGGAACGCGGTCAGCACCCGCTCGACGGAGCGCAGCTCCGAGGGACCATACGGCAACTTGAACGCATCCCGAAGCCGGGGCGGCAGCAGACTGGCGGTCAAAGCTCGATACCAGAACGGCGCGCGCAGGCGGGTTCCGGCACCGCAGAACAGCTCGGCGGCGATGCTGCGGACGGCGCTGCCCACCGCGAGGGTGTCCGAACTGAACATACCGTCCACGTACCGGGCAAAGTCCGGCCAGCCCTGCGGCAGCGCGCTCTGCGGAATGCCAAACAGCGCCGCGAACAGTCGGGAATCGGCGTAATAGCGCTCTCGATCCTGGGCCGACAGTGGGGGGTTGACGAGCTGGTGGGCTAGGAGGGCAGTGTCGGTCAGCGTAGCGTGAACCCAGCGCAGCGCCGCAACATGATTGGCGCAATAGGGCGAGCCGGCGGCAAAGGCGCCTGCATTCTCCTCCAGTATGCCGCTGATCGCGGTGTGGCGGCGATGCAGGCGGCGGGCGGCCGCGAGCGCCTGGCCAGTCGTGCCGAACACCATCGTAAAGACGATGCTGAAGGTGCGGTGAAACCGGCCGATCGGGTCGGCCAAGCTCCGGGAGTGCTGGGCTATCGCGGCGGCGACCCAGGGATGGGCGAGCTGCAATAGCAATGCGCGGCCCGCTCCAAGGAAAACGGCTGCCTCACGGTCGATCCGCCAGATGACCGAAGCCGGGCCAAATATGCCCGCCGGCCCGCCCGACGCCGCGGACTGGACCATCGCCAGCTCGCGCTCGAGATCGGCCCCCGTGACGATGGCGTACGGTTGGGGCGTCATTCGGCGAATGGAGGCGCTTTCACCCCCTCTCGAAATCCTCGAGCGAGAGCCCCAGGGCAGAGGCTCCCTCTTCGAGATAGTCGCCGAGGAGCGGCGTGCCGACGAGATAATCCGTCACGCTCGCGATCGTGCTCTCTGCTGCCTCGCGCAGCGCGTCGGGCCAGCTGTCCGCGTCATAGTCGCCGCGGCCCAGCCACATCAGCGCGAGCAACTCCTGACGCTCGGGGACGCCGAGCCCGTCGATGGCGTCCCGCAGCTCCTGCTCGGTCGGATTGTCAGGAGTGTCCAGCAGGATTTCCCGCTCATCGTCGTCGGGGCCGTCCGAGCCGGTCGCCGCATCCGGCTCGACGGGCACCTCGGCATCGAACTCGCGCGCCTTGGCGATAATAAAGGCGAGTTTTTCGAGTGGAATGACCAGCATCGGGGTTCTCTTTGATAGTCGATGTTGAACGCTAAACGCCGACCGGCTCGGGCCAGCGCCACTGCTTGACCTCCGGCATGTCGTCGCCATAGCGGGTGATGTATTGCTTGTGCTCGATCAGCTTGTCGCGCATCTCCTGTTTGGCGTAGGCGGCGAGGTAGCCGAGCTTCGGCACGCGATCGATCACGTCGCTGACGAGATGGAAGCGGTCGAGATCGTTGCGCACCACCATGTCGAAGGGGGTAGTCGTCGTCCCCTCCTCCTTGTAGCCGCGAACGTGGATGTTGTCGTGGTTGGTGCGCCGATAGGTTAGCCGATGAATCAGCCAGGGATAGCCGTGATGGGCAAAGATCACCGGCTTGTCGGTCGTAAACAACGCATCGAAATCGTGGTCGGTAATACCGTGCGGATGCTCCTCGTGCGGCTGCAGGGTCATCAGATCGACGACATTGACAACGCGGATCTTGAGGTCGGGAACATGGTGGCGCAGAAGGTCGACGGCCGCCAGGGTCTCCATGGTCGGAACGTCGCCGGCGCAGGCCATCACGACATCGGGCTCGCCGCCGCGGTCGTTGCTCGCCCATTCCCAGATGCCGATCCCGGCATCGCAGTGCTTGATGGCGGCATCGATGTCGAGCCACTGTGGCGCCGGCTGCTTGCCGGCGACGATCACGTTGATGCGGTCCCAGCTGCGCACGCAATGATCGGTGACCCATAGCAGTGTGTTGGCGTCGGGCGGCAGATAAACGCGGATGACATCGGCCTTCTTATTACAGACGTAGTCGATAAATCCGGGGTCCTGGTGGCTGAACCCGTTGTGGTCCTGCCGCCAGACATGCGAAGTCAGCAGATAATTCAGCGAGGAAATCGGCCGCCGCCATGAGATCTTCTGGGAGCTCTCCAGCCATTTGGCGTGCTGGTTGAACATCGAATCGACGATGTGGATGAACGCCTCGTAGCAGTTGAACAGGCCGTGCCGCCCGGTCAGGAGGTAACCCTCGAGCCAGCCCTCGCAGGTATGCTCGCTGAGGATCTCCATGACGCGCCCGTCGGGCGAAAGATAATCGCCCTGTGGCGAGCCAAGGTCGTCGTTGGGCGAGGTCTCGGCCACCCAATCGCGGCCAGTCGCTTCGAAGACCGCAGACAGGCGGTTTGAGGCGGTCTCGTCGGGGCCGAACAGTCGAAAATTCCGGTTCTGCTTCATGATATCGCGCAGGAAGGTGCCCATCACGCGCGTCGGCTCGCCTTCCACACGCCCTGGGTGCGTCACCTGGATCGCGTAATCGGCGAAATCGGGCAAGACGAGGTCGCGGCGCAACAGCCCGCCATTGGCGTGCGGGTTGGCGCTCATGCGCCGGTCGCCCTCGGGTGCGAGCGCAGCAACCTCGGGCCGCAGCCCTCCATCGACATCGAACAGCTCCTGCGGCCGGTAGCTGCGCATCCATTCCTCCAGGAGCTTTACGTGCTCCGGTTTGTCCATTTCGCCGAATGGGACCTGGTGTGCGCGCCAGGTACCTTCGATCTTCAGCCCATCGGCTTCCTTAGGTCCGGTCCAGCCCTTTGGGCTGCGCAGGATGATCATCGGCCATTTTACGCACGGAACGAGCTTTCCGCCGCGGGCCTCCCGTTAAATCGCGGCGATCTCGTCCAGCACCGCGTCGAGGGTCGCCGCCATCAGCTGGTGCATCCTCGCCGGGTCGTCGCCTTCGACGAAATGCGGCTTGTAGCCGTAGCCGATGAACAGATCCTCCAGCACTTCCCGCGGGATCCGCGCGAGGATGGTCGGGTTGGCGATCTTGTAGCCGTTCAGATGTAGGATCGGCAGCACCGCGCCGGCGGTCGCCGGGTTGAGGAACTTGTTGCCGTGCCAGGACGTGGCCAGCGGCCCCGTCTCGGCCTCGCCGTCGCCGACGACGCAAGCGACGATCAGATCGGGGTTGTCGAGCGCCGCGCCATAAGCATGCGACAGCGAATAACCAAGCTCACCCCCCTCGTTGATCGACCCCGGCGTCTCGGGTGCGGCGTGGCTCGGGATGCCGCCCGGAAAGCTGAATTGCTTGAACAGCCGCCGCATCCCGTTCTTGTTCTGCGGGATGTTCGGATAGATCTCGCTATAGGTGCCTTCGAGCCAGGTATTTGCGACCATTCCGGGGCCGCCATGGCCGGGGCCGCAAATGTAGATCATATCGAGGCCGCGCGCCTTGATGACGCGATTGAGGTGCACGTAGACGAAATTCAGGCCGGGTGTCGTTCCCCAATGGCCCAGAAGGCGAGGCTTAATGTCGGCGCGTTCGAGCGGCCGCTCGAGCAACGGATTGTCGAGCAGATAGATCTGCCCAACCGATAGATAATTGGCGGCCCGCCACCAGGCGTGGATCAGGTCGAGCTCTGCCGGCGACAGCGGTTGCGCGGCGGTCTGGGTCCCATCTTCCCGACGCATTTCGGCACCTCCATTACAGAACATCGCGGCTCCGGCAGCCGGCTTATTGCCGTACATCAACGCTGCGAGGCGAGCGAAGTGCCTCGTGAAATTTTTCTTGCAACCTTTCGCCCGGGTGGGTCTGCCCTCAATGCATCATCAGCAGCGGCACTACGGCGCCGCGCAGCACATGCTCGGTGAAGCCGCCGAAAATCCATTCGCGCATCCGGTTGTGGCCATAGGCGCCCATGACGACGAGGGCCTTTTCTTCGGCCGCGGCCGCGAGCAGGGTGTCGGCAGCACCCAGCCGATCGGGCTGTAAATGACGCGTCGAAGCGTTGAGACCATGCCAGCCGAGAGTGGTCATCAGGCGGGCTGCCTCGACGTCCGAAAGGCCCTGCTCCTCGGCCACTGTCACGATCAGGACGCGCTTCGCCTTCGACAGGAAGGGCATCGCCGCGGTTACCGCCCGGGCCGCTTCCGGCGCTGCCTTCCAGGCGATGACGACGGTTTCGGGAAGCGAGACCAGCGGGGTCGCGGGCACGATCAGCACCGGTCTACCGCTGCCGACCAGCGCCGCTTCTATCGTATCGATCGAGACGCCCTGATCGTCGGTCGGGTGTCCCACCACCAGGAGATCCGCCGCTCGGCCATGCTCCCGAACCCAATAAGCCTCTTCGCCGATCTGCCGAAGCCATTGTGCCGTGGGGCTCCGCTGGCCGGCCGGCTTATCCTCGATCACCAACCCTTCACGCTCGCAAAAGCGTTGGAAACGCTGTTTAGCCCTATCCTCACGGCTGGTGACTTCTTCATCTATTCGCTCGACCAGACCGCCAACCATTGCGGCGCCGCTCCCGTCCGTCGACAGGCTCGCCGCCATGGCCGCCGCATCGACGCGGACATGAAGCACGTCGAGGTGCGCATCGAATGCGCGGGCCACAACCAGGGCCGAAGTGAAGACGGCATCGTCGGTCTGGTTTCCGGTCGCCGGTACGAGGATAGTCTTGATCATCGGGTCTCCACTGGCCGGTGGCGACGAGGACTCTATCAAATCGCCGCCCGATCTGGTTTGATCCAGGGCAATTTTACGGCACGAGGCGGCGCGCCAGCGCCACCGCAACCGGCAATGCCGCACGCTGTGTGCGCGGACCGAGCGCCAGCGGCTTCAGCAGCATGCGCACGCTCATCTCGTGCGGAAAGTGATCACGAACGAGATCGCGGCATTGGCGGCGCAAGGCGCGATTTAGCGCTGCATCGAAGGGGGCATCGGGATAACGCGCGTGATAAACATGTTTCAAGGCAATAAAGCTGTCGTCCCCACCGGTCATCCTCAACCGCCGCCACAGCGCGCGCGCGATTGCGGCGCGGCTCGGGCATTCGGCCTCGCGGCAGCGCCGGAAAAAACGGTAGAAATGTTTGTAGTGCCGAACCTCGTCTTCGACGATGCGGCGCGCCAGCACGGAGAGCACCGGCTCGGGGCTGGCGCGCGACAGGGTCGTGTAATAGCTGGCCGTACCCATCTCGACGACGCAACGCGAGGCCATTTCGAGGCTGCGCACGGTCTCCAGCGACGTGTCGCAGAAGGGTCTGAATTCCTCGACGAACCGCAAGTAGGCGGGTTCCCATTCGAATTCCGGCCACGCAGTTTCGACATAACGGCGCAATGCCCGACCGTGTTGTAATTCTTCCGGAAGCCAGTAATGCTCCAGCCACGATGTGACTTCGCCGTCACCGGCAAGAAACTCGATCAGGTTTTCGGTGTAAAGGTCCGTCGCGCTTTCCATCAGCGACGCCGACGCCACCAGATAAAAGAAAGCGTCGTTGTGCACCACCACATCGCGGCGGATTTCGTCCCATGGGATATCGGCGAGCGACCAACGCTGCCCGGCAAAAGGGCGGTAGGAAGCGTCCGGGGTGTGATGTGTGATGCGTTCTGTCATTCCGATCAAAACGTGAACATTGTTCCTTCGGCCTGAAGACCGAGCAAAACCTGGCCGACCGTCGCGAAATGCGCCTGGCGGCCCTGATATTGCTGGATGACCGTGTGAATATCGCGGAAGCGGCGCTCGAACGGGTTGCTCTCGAAGATCGCCGTCGCTCCCGCCGCGTGATAGGCCGTGTCGACGACGTCCTTTGCCTGATGGATGGCCCAGGTCGAGGCCAGCCGGATCGTCGTGTTGTGATCGAGGGTCAGCCGCCCCGACCGTGAAACATCGCGCCAGATTTGCTCGAGTGAACCCAACAGGAACGCGCGTGTCGCTCGGAGCCGCGCTTCGGATTGCGCGACTTGCGATTGGACGACGTTGTCGTCGCGCAACGTGCGCTTGGCGCCGCGCGGGATCTTGTCGCGGGCGAGCTCGATGAAGGCGTCCAGAGTGCTGCGCGCAATGCCGAGCGCGACCCCGGCGAAGCCGGAGGAGTACATGTTGCTGCTGCTGAAGGCGTAGAGCAGGCCCGGCTGACGACGCTTCGGCTCGGCTTCGCGCAACACGGTGTGGTTTTCCGGCACGAACAGATCGATGACGGTGTAGCTGTCGCTTCCCGTGCCGCGCAACCCGATGACATGCCAGATATCGGAGAATTTGGCGCTGACCTTCGGGAAAAGCAGGGTTCGCATCACCGGGGGCATTGTCACATGAGCGCCGAGCCAGCTTGCATGATGGCTGCCGCTGGCGAAGCTCCAAGTCCCGGTCAGCCGGTAGCCGCCCGCGACTTGGCGGGCCTCGGCCGGGCCTGGCGGGCCCCAGGCGACGATGCCCCGCCTGCCCCCGAAGATCTCCTGCGCCACCTCCGGGTCGAGCAAGGCCGCCGTCATTGTGCAACCGTTCGCCTGGCCGAGGCACCAGGCGGTGCTGGCATCGTGCTTCGCCACCTCCTCGATAACTTGCACATAGGCGGCCGGCGGCAATTCGGCGCCGTCCAGCGAGCGCGGCAGCAACAGCCGGAATAGCCCGTTCTCGACCAAGGCTTCGACGATCGGCTCGGGAACCTCGCGGCGCCGCTCGATCTGCTCGGCGGCCGCCTCGAGCTCGGGACCGAGCTGCCGTGCTCGCTCAACGTAATTTGAGGAGGTCGAACCGGACATCGATGCCGGGACGAGCCGCCTATCCATCCAGCCGCGGACGAACCGAGCGCCAGGTCGTGGCCGTCTCGTAAGCGTGCGCAGCCCGCAGCACTGTCGCCTCATCGAACGGCTTGCCGGCGAGCTGGAAGGCGATCGGCAAGCCGGCCGCGCTATAGCCGCAACAAACAGACATCGCTGGGGTGCCGGTGACGTTGAACGGCATTGTCAGCATCGGGCGCTCGAAAGTCGAGAACTTGGCGACAGCGTCGATAGCCGGCGCCTCGCCGGGGGCGGCGGCGGTGATGGCGAGATCGAGATCGGCCATCGCCGCCGTGAATTCAGCTGCAAGCTCGCGGCGGCGCCGCACCGCCTGGACGTAGTCGCCGCCACTGACCAGGGCGGCGAGCGCCATGCGGTCGCGGAACAACTCGCCGTAATCGCCGAACCGCTCACGCAACGTTGCCTGATGGATCGCATAGGCCTCGCTCAGCATGATCATGACGCCGCAGGCTGCCCATTCGGCGAGCGGCGACAACCGCAGCTCGCGTATCGAGCAGCCGAGGTCTTCGAATATCTTGATTGCGGCGGCGATGCCTTGCCGCGTCGCCTCGTCCGCCGGATTGTCGTCCTCGTAGAAGTGACGGATCAGGCCGATGCGCAATCCTTTGACGTCGCCCGACAGCGTGGCGCGGTAGTCGGGCACCGGGCCGGCGGCGCTCGCCGGGTCGTCTGGGTCGTACCCGGCCATCGCCTGCAGCATGATCGCGCAATCCTCCGCGGTCCATGCCATCGGGCCGGCATGGTCGAGCGAGAAGGCGAGCGGCAGGATGCCGGCGCGGCTGATCCGGCCGTAGCTCGGCTTCAACCCGGCGAGACCACAAAACGCGGCGGGGCCGCGGATCGACCCGCCGGTGTCGCTGCCGGTGCCACCGAGCACCAGACCCGCAGCGACGGCCGCCCCGGTGCCGCTGCTCGACCCGCCGGTGAAGCGGCTGGTGTCCCACGGGTTGCGCGCCGGCGGCCAGGGCAGATCGAAGGACGGGCCGCCGAGCGCGAATTCATGGGTGGCGAGCTTGCCGACCACGATAGCGCCGGCATCGGTCAAATGCCGAACTGATGTCGCATCCTGCCGCGGCACATGGTCGATCAGGATCTTCGAATGTCCGGTGGTCGGCACCCCCTTGGTCTCGTAGATGTCCTTGAGGCCGATCGGGATGCCGTGCAGCGGGCCGCGGTAATTGCCGGCCATGATCTCGGCCTCGGTGGCGCGGGCCGCCGCGAGCGCAGGTTCACGCAGCACCCGGATAAAGCTGTGCAGCTTGACATCGAGCCGCTCGATGCGCGCAAGGCGGCTCTTGGTGAGCTCGACCGGAGAAAGCTCACGCTTGCCGATCAGCGTGGCGGCCTCGGCAATCGTCAGGAAGTCGGGGACCATGCCGTCAGTCCCCCGGAGGCGGGAAGATATGGGCAGGCTCTGCGCCCATCGCGCGCTTTCCCCGCACCCGCTCTGCCATTTCCTCGATGAAATGGGCTGCAGCTGCGATTTCCCGCCTCTCGCGCTCGGGCACTTCGAGCCCGGCGCGGGCGAGCGCCGCCTCGACCTCGGCGCGGCTCATGCCTTGCGTTTTCACAATCCCGTGTCCCCAATGCTCCGGCCGCTCCATTCTGGCGGAAATTGCCCCGCGGCGGAACAGAATATCTTAACAACAGATGCGCATTGCGCAGCGGTCGCGCGGGTGTGACAGTCGCGCTCGGCCAGGATCAACGAATTGGAGGTACGCCATGGCGGGCGAGCGGCAGGTCGCGATCGTCACGGGGGCGGCCAGCGGCATCGGGCGGGCGATGACGTTGGGCCTTCTCGAAGGCGGCATCGATGTCGCTGCGGCCGACAGGGAGCCGGCCTGGCTCGACGAGCTGAAGACGGCTGCGAGCGGCAGGAGGTTCAGCGGCGCATTGCAGACGATCCGCGCCGATTTGACGGATTCTACCTCGTTCGACGCGATCGTATCGGCGGTGCTCGGCGAATCCGGGCGTCTCGATATCCTGGTCAACAACGCGGGGATTGGCCAGGATTCGATCCGCGCCGACCGCCGTCGCAACCCGATCCGGTTCTGGGAGATCACGCCGGAGCAATGGAGCCGCTTTGTCGCGGTCAATGCGACGGCGCCCTTGATGATGGCCCGCGCGGTCGTGCCGCACATGCTGGGCGCCAAGCGCGGCCGCATCGTCACGGTCACCACCAGCCTCGGCACGATGCTGCGCGAAGGCTACATCCTCTACGGCGCCAGCAAGGCGGCGGCCGAAGCGGCAACGGCCATCATGTCAGCCGACCTCGCGGGGACCGGGGTCACCGCCAATGTGCTGGTACCCGGCGGGATGACCGACACGCGGATCATCGCCGACGGCGCGGTCGCCGACCGCAGCCGGCTGCTGCGGCCCGAGATCATGGCCCCGCCGCTGTTGTGGCTGGTATCCGACGCCGCCGCTGAGGTAACCGGGCGACGCTTTCTGGCGGTGCACTGGGATAACTCGCTGCCGCCCGCGCAAGCGGCGGAGAAATGCGGCGCGCCGATCGCCTGGAAGAGCATAGCGACAATGCCGATCGAGCCGAATTGAGGGGAGTATTGGACATGAGCACCGAGGCCAATGCCGCCCAGCTGGAGTATTGGAACACCGTTGCCGGTCCGCGCTGGGTCGGGCTCGCCGGCTATGTCGAAAAGCGCGTGCAGAACGTCAATGACCTGCTGCTGGAGCGATCGGCGGTTGCACGGGGGGAAAAGGTGCTGGAGGTCGGCTGCGGCACCGGCGCCGCTACGGTGGCCCTGGCCGAGGCAGTAGGCGACACCGGCGAGGTCGTCGGGATCGACATCTCCGAGCCGATGCTGGCCGGCGCGCGCGAGCGGATCTCGCACAGCGGGCTGCGCAACATCACGCTGTTGCAGGCGGACGCACAAATTCATGCCTTCGAGCCCAACCGCTTCGACCTGATCGCGTCGCGCTTTGGCGTGATGTTCTTTGCCGATCCGGCAGCTGCGTTCCGCAACCTGCTCGGTGCGTTGCGGCCCGGCGCGCGGCTGTGCTTTGCGTGTTGGGCGGCCCTCGAGGAAAATCGGCACTGGCTGATCCCCTACGAAGTTGCGCTGCGGCATTTGGGACCACCGGCGCCGAAGCCTCCCCATGCACCGGGGCCCATGGCTTTCGCCGAGCCGGAATACGTGCGCTCGGTCCTCGAAGGGGCGGGCTACGAGGGCATCGAGATCCGGCGCAAGTCGCCCGAAATTATCGGCGCGAGCCCTGAGGAAGAGGCCGAGCACGCCTGCATCATGGGTCCCTCGGCCCGGCTGATCGAGGAGAAGAACCCGCCGGAAAGCGTCCGTGAGCTGATCAAGCAGGAAATGACCGACGCCTTCGCAGCCTATGCGAAGGACGGAGAGATGGTGCTTCCTTCCACTATCTTTCTGGTCACCTCCCGCGGCCCAATTACCCAAATCTTGTCCGAGGCCGTGCGGTGAGTGAGACGAAGCCGGGGCCGCTCGCCGGCATCAAGATACTCGATCTCACCACCGTGGTGCTTGGGCCGCTGGCGACGCAGATCCTCGGCGACCTCGGGGCCGAGGTGATCAAGATCGAGGCGCCCGGCGGCGACATCATGCGGTATGCCGAGCCGGCTCTGCATCGCGAGATGGGCCACGTCTTCCTCAACCTCAACCGCAACAAGCGCTCGCTCGTGCTCGACCTGAAACAGGCGGATGCGGCGCCGGTGCTGTTGGCCTTGGTCCGACAGAGCGATGTTCTGATGCACAATATGCGGCCGCAGGCGATGGCGCGGCTCGGCTTCGCCTGGGAGCGGCTGCGCGAGGTCCACCCGCGCCTCGTCTACTGCTCGGCACAGGGCTACGGGCAGGATGGCCCGTTCGCCGACCGGCCGGCTTTCGACGACATTATCCAGGGCGGCTGCGGACTGGTCGCGCTCGAAGCGGCAACCGGCGGCGAGGCGCGCTTCGTGCCGACCCTGATCGGCGACAAGACCGTCGGGCTGACGATGGTCTATGCAGTCATGGCGGCGCTTTTGCAGCGCGAGCGCACCGGGGAGGGCCAGGCGGTCGAAGTGCCGATGCTGGAGACGATGGCGGCGTTCGTCATGGCCGAGCACATGGGCGGGCTGACCTTCGATCCGCCGAGCGGCGAGCCGGGCTATTCCCGGATGCTCGCGCCGGACCGCCGGCCGCACCAGACGGCGGATGGGCACATCTGCATTCTGCCCTACACCGATCGGCACTGGAAAGATTTCTTCCGCATCGCGGGCCGGCCCGAGCTCGCCGACGACCCGCGGCTCGCCGACGCGCAAACCAGAAGCCGCCACGTCGCGGAGCTGTATGCGCTGATCGCCGAATGCGTGCGCGACGGGTCGACCGCGTTCTGGCTCGAAAAGCTCAAATCGGCCGATATTCCGTCCGGACCGGTCAACCCGCTCCGGGGATTGCCGGCCGACGAGCATCTTGCCGCCGTGGAGATGTTCCCGCGGACCAACCATCCCACCGAAGGCAATATCCGGATCGTCCGGCCGCCGGTGCGGTTTGGCGAGGCGGAGTGCGCGCTGCGCCGGCCGGCACCGCGATTGGGCGAGCATTCGCGCGAGATCCTGCGCGAAGCCGGGTTCGCCGATGACAAAATCGCGGACCTGCTCGCCCGCAACGTCGCAATCGAAGCGGTCGAACTGTGATAGGATCTCGAAAGCAATCCCAGGAGAGCGCGATGGACCCCGTTCGTTCCAACAACGGCCCCCGTTACAAGCATCTCGCCGACGAGCCGGCGCCGTACGATACGATCACGGTCGACAAATTGACGCCTATCATCGGCGGCGAAATCGGCGGGGTCGATTTGTCGAGGCCGCTCGGCAACCGCACGCTCGACGAGATCCACCGCGCGCTCGCCGAAAACTTGGTGATCTTCTTCCGCGACCAGCACTTGACGGAAGACCAGCATCTCGCCTTCGGGCGGCTGTTCGGTAATCTGCACCTCCATCCGGCGGCGCCGCATGCGCCGGGCAAGCCCGAGTTGATGATCATCCACGCCGACAAGGATTCCCCGCGCGCCAATGGCGAGGGCTGGCACAGCGACGTCTCCTGCGATCCCGAGCCGCCGATGGGCAGCATCCTCTACATCAAGAAATGCCCGCCGCGCGGCGGCGACACCTTGTTTGCCAGCATGTACGCTGCCTATGAGGCGCTGTCGGACCGCATGAAGACCTATCTCGACGGGCTTACGGCGATCCACGACGGCGAGCACTATCGCGGCCAATACGCCAATTACGGGATCGCCGACAAGCCGAGCTATCCGCGGGCCGAGCACCCGGTCGTGCGGACGCACCCGGTGACCGGCCGGAAAGCGCTTTACGTGAACAAGGGGTTTACGCGCCGCATTCTGGGGATTCCCCGTGACGAGAGCGACGGGATGCTGCGTTATCTCTACGAGCACATGGCCAATCCGCTGTTCCAATGCCGCTTCCGCTGGACCGAGAACTCGATCGCTTTTTGGGACAATCGCTCCGTCCAGCACCACGCGATGTGGGACTATTGGCCCCACACCCGCTCGGGTAACCGGGTAACCGTCGCAGGCGACCGCCCGTTTTAACAAAGATCGCAGGTTCAGGCGTCGGCGTGCCGGAACCCTTGGAAGGCGTGCGGGATGCGGCGGATGTCCTGGATCAGATCGCGCGGCAGGTGGCCCGGCTGCGCCGCATTGGCCCGCGCGTTCAGCGCGTCGGTGAGCCCGCCAAAGCGTTCGGTGATGGCGTTGACGATCTGGTCGTAGCGGCCGACCGCGGCGAACAGATGCACGATATCGTCGGGCACCTCCTTGGCCATCTCGCTCCACCTCGCCTGCCGCGTCATTGCGTTTAGCTTATGGCCGAGATCCTCGAGTCCGTGCAGCGCCAGTACCGGCCAATAGGCCTGGGTCGAGCCATAGAAGGCGACGCGCTCGCGCACCCACTCGAACATGCGCGCAACCGTCGCGTCGTCTGGGCCGGTGGCGAGAAAGCCGCCGCCCGAGATCTCGTAATTCTCGCGTATACGCCCGCTCTTTGCGAGCCCTTCGGCGAGGCGCGGCATGACCGCCTCCTCAATATACCTACGGGTGCAGAAACCGTGCAATTTGACGCCGTCGCATTCCTCGGCCGCCACTTTGAGCATCGCCGGACCCACCGCGGCGATCATCACCGGGGGCGGCGGCGCGTCGATCGGCTCGGGCGCAAAGTTCGGGGTCATCAATGTAAAACGGTAATGCTGGCCCTCGTAGCCGGGCCTTTCGCCGGTTTTCCAGCAATGCCAGATCGCGCGCAGGACCTGGACGTATTCGCGCATGCGCGGCGCCGGCGGTGTCCACGGCATCGAAAATCGCCGCTCGTTGTGGGCCCGAACCTGCGAGCCTAGGCCGACGACAAAGCGGCCGCCGCTCGCACCCGCCAGGTCCCAGCCGACATTGGCGACAGCCATCGGCGTGCGCGCGAAGGCGATCGCGACGCTGGTGTGCAGCTCGATGCGCTCGGTCGCGGCGCCCGCCATCGCCAGCGCCAGAAACGGGTCGTGCTTGTTCTCCATCGAGGCGACGCCGTCATAGCCCTCGGCCTCGATCGCCCGTGCCGCCGGCGCGACTTTGCGCAGGTCCTCTTGCGGTATTGTCGTGAACACTCGCATCGCTGTCCGCCCTCCCTTTCCGGCTCGACAGGCCTAGCCGGATCGGGCCACAACTCGACGGCCGGAGGCAAGCTTTAGGCTGCCAATTCGATCCCGAATGTTTCGGAGAATCCGCGTTTGCCCTTCGCTGTCACGAGCAGCGCGCGCGTACCGCGCATGCGGGCGACCCAGTGGAGATCGAAGCAGCGCGCCGCAAGAGCCGCTCCGAGCGCGCCTGCGAGATGCGTGCGACGCTCGCTCCAATCGAGGCAGGGCCGGCAGAAGGGACGGCGAGACGGGCTCTTTTCGCGGAGGTCGACGCCGAAGTCCAACAAGAACGCTTCGCCTTCAGGCGTGACGATGCCGCCGTCTTCTGACATCGCAACATGGTCCCGCGCGACGAACGCGTCGGCCAAACCCACGCCGAGCCGCCCGGCGAGATGATCGTAGCAGGTGCGCGCATTGCGCAGCGCGTCGCCGCCGCGCCACCGCGGCTGGTAGCGGGGCGGCCCGTCTGCGGCGACCGCCATGATGCTTTCGAGCATCCGGCCGATCATCGGTGAGGCGAGCCGGTAATAGGCGTGCCGGCCCTGCTTTGCCAGGGTGAGAAGCCGGCCTTCCGCCAGCCGGGCCAAATGTCCGCTCGCAGTCTGCGGCGCGACGCCGCCGGCATAGGCGAGCTCGGTGGCGGTCAGGGCGCGGCCGTCAAGCAATGCCGTCAGCATGTTGGCACGAGCGGGATTGCCGACGAGCGCGGCGACTTCGGCGAGCGATGGCTGAATTGCGTCCATGGCGGCAAATTAAGCCTGCGCCGCCGCGATGTCATCCCGCGATACTACGGAATTGGCCGCATTGATCGCGTCGGACCGCCCGCCAAGTGAACGATACATAGTCACGAGGAGCAGAGATGATGTTCGCAGTGATTTTCGAAGTGAACCCCAGGCCGGAACAGTGGGACGCTTATCTCGGCTACGCCCGACTGCTGCGGCCCGAACTGGAAGAGATCGACGGGTTTATCGACAACGAGCGCTTCTCCAACCTGCGCCGGGAGGGTTGGATGCTGTCGCTTTCGATATGGCGGGACGAGAAGGCGGTGATCCGCTGGCGCACCTGCGCCCGTCATCACGAAGTTCAGCAAAAGGGCCGGACCGACATCTTCGGCGATTATCATCTTCGGGTCGGCGAGATCATCGCCGATAACCGGTTGCCTGCCGGTCAGGTGCTTCGCGAGCAGCGGTTTGACGAGACGGCGGCTGCGGCCAAGCTGATCGCGTTGTCCGAAGCCGCTCCGGAAGGCCTGCCGGACAAACCCGATGCCGGCAACATTGCCGCCCGGCTCGGAGTGCTCGACACAGCCCATCCCGCACTTGTCGACTGGGATGTTTTCGAAAGCATCGTCCAGCCCGGGAAATTCATTCTCCTTACGTCATGGCGAGATGCGGCGGCTGGTGACCCGCAAGGGGGCCCTGATATCCGCCACCGCCGCGTTCGGGTGATCCGTGATTACGGGATGTTCGACCGTGCGGAAGCCCCTCAATATTACCCGCCGGTGCCGAGGGTCGTCTAAGAGCCCGTTTGCTGCTACCCTCGGTAATTCCGTCGGTAGAGGAGGGCACGATGCCGAGGAACGTCGCGATCGGGCTCGGCCTGATGGAGTTTCCGTTCTCCGGCGTCGGCGGGTTTTGGCGCTGGGTCGATCTGTGCGAGGCGGGCGGCATCGACTCGCTGTGGCAGACCGACCGCATGATCAGCCGCGAGCCGATCCTCGAATGCATGTCGGTCATGGCGGCGCTCGCCGGGCGGACCCGGCGCCTCAAATTCGGCGTCAACGTGCTCTCGCTGGCGTTCCGCGATCCGGTGTTGCTGGCCAAGCAATGCGCGACGATCGACGTATTGTCCGAAGGGCGCCTCTTGCCCGCCTTTGGCATCGGCAGCCCGCTTGCACCGGAATGGCGCACCCTCAACCTCGACACCAAGACGCGCGGCCGCAAGACCGACGAAGGGTTGGAGATCATCGGCCGCCTGTGGCGCGAGGAAACGGTCGATTTCGAGGGTGTCCACTACCACCTTTCCGGCGCCTCGATCTCGCCAAAGCCGGTGCAGCCGGATCTGCCGATGTGGATCGGCGGTTCGTCCGAGGCGGCGATCCGGCGCACCGCGCGCTTCGGCACCGGCTGGCAGGCCGGCGGCGAAACGCCCGAAGATATTGGCGCCGTCGTCACCGCGATCCGCGCGGCTGCCATCGCCGAAGGCCGGCCGATCGACGACGACCATTACGGCGCCGGTATCGCGTTCCGCTTTGGCCGGCCCGATGATCCGGCTCTCGAACGGCTGTTCGACGCCTATCGCAGACGCACCGGCCGCGACCCCCAAAAGCATTTCGCGATTGGCGATGCCGAAGCGATCGTCGAGCGCGTCGCCGCTTATGTCGAAGGCGGGATCTCGAAATTTATCCTGCGCCCGGCCGCCCGCGGCGACGAAGAGATGCTGTCCCAGACCCGCCGGCTGATCGAGGAGGTGTTGCCGCTCGTCGCCGCGCGCTGGCCCAAACCTGCGAAGCGCCGCGCCGCTGCGGAGTAAGGGCAGGCGGCGGCCTCCCCTATCGCACGACACCACGGCCGCGCAGCTCCGCGATCTCTGCGGCCGAATAGCCGTGCCCGGCGAGGATCTCGTCGCTGTGCTGGCCAAAGGTCGGCGACGGGGAAGGCGGGGGCCCCGGCGCGTCGGCGAAGTTGATCGGCTTTGTCATTGTGCGATAGCGGCCGACCACCGGATGGTCGAGCGTGGCGACCAGATCTTCGGCAAGCACCTGGGGATGATCGAACATGTCCTCGATCGGGCGCACCGCTGCGCAGGGCACGCGCTCGCCGAAGATTTCCTCCCATTCCACAGCGCTGCGCTCGGCGAGCGCAGCGCGCAGCTCCGGCATAAGCTCCGCGGCATGCGCGGCGCGGCTGCGCATCGTCGCGCAACGCGGGTCGCGCGCCAGGTCCGGCCGGCCGACCAGCTCGCACAGCGCGGCAAAGAAATGGTTCGAATGAACCGAGATATACAGAAACCCGCTCTTCGTGGGATGGATCCCGGTCAGCCCGCCGGCGCCGGAATCGCGAGCGACCTCGCGGCCCTCGCTCTCGGCCCAGACAAAACGCCCGGCCTGGATCGTCAATGCGCTGCGCAGTAACGAGAGGCTCAAATATTGCCCGATGCCGCTGCGCTCGCGCTTGAACAGCGCGGCAGCGACGCCGTAGGCGAGGAGCGCCGAGGTGAAATAATCGAGGACCGAGCCCAGCACCACCTGCGGCTTGTCGGCCCCGCCGCCCTGAAAGACCGCCATCCCGCTGAGGCACTGGAGGACCTGGTCGAAGCCGCCCTTCTCGCTCAACGGCCCGCCGTCGCCGTAGCCGGTCAGCCCGCAATAGACGAGCCGCGGGTTGATCGCCTTGAGCCGCGGGTAGTCGATGCCGAGCCGGGCCGGCACCGACGGCCGGAAATTCTCGACCAGAACGTCGGCGGTCTCGACCATCCTGTGGAGGACCGCCAGCCCTTCCGGCTGTTTCAGATCGAGCGCGAGCGCGCGCTTGCCGCGGTTGGTGCCGAGAAAGAAGCGGCTCTCGCCTGGAAGGCTCGACGGAAACTGGCGCAGCATGTCGCCTTGCGGCGATTCGATCTTGATCACCGTGGCGCCGAGATCCGCAAGCAGCGTGCAGCCATAGGGGCCGGCGAGATAGCTGCACAAATCGAGGACAGTAACCCCGTCGAGCGGACCGGCCCCAGCTTTTGTCATCCCGGCCGCTCCCGCGCGCGGATCGCTTCGATCTTCTCCAAAACCCGCTGCGCGCGGTAGAGGATCGGGTAATCGATGAATTTGCCATCGAGCTGGATTGCCGCGCTGCCCTCGGCCTCGGCCTGCGTGAAGGCCGCGACGACCCGCTCTGCGAAGGCGACCTCAGCCTCGCTCGGGGTGAAGACGCGGTTGACGACCGCGATTTGGTTTGGGTGGATGCACATCTTGCCTTGGAAGCCGAACCCGAAAGCCGTGCGGGCCGATGCTTCGAGCCCTTCCTCATCCGCCAGATCCACCCACACTGTGTCGAACGGCGCCTCGATGCCGGCCGCGCGGGACGCGGTGACGATCTTGGCGCGGGCATAGGCCAGCTCCGCCTCGCCGCGGCTCCACGCCATTTTCACATCGAGCGTGAAATCGCCGGCGCCAAAAGCGATGCGCTTGACCCGGGTGCCGGCCGCGAGGGTCGCGTCGATTTGGTTGAGGCCGCGCGCAGTCTCGATGATCGCGACGAGGTCGATCGCGCGCGGCATCAGCCCTTGCTCGCGCTCGAGCTGGGCGAGAAGCCAGTCGGCCGTTGCGAGCCCGGCGGCGCTTTCGACCTTCGGCAGAATGATGCCGTCGAGCCCCGGGCGGACGACCCCCGCCAGGTCGCCGTAACAAAACTCGGTATCGACCGCATTGACGCGGACATAGAGCAGCGCCCGCCGCGGGCGCACCAGTGCCGCGATCACCGCATCGCGCGCCGTCCTCTTCTCGGCGGTCGCGACCGCATCCTCGAGATCGAGGATCACCGCGTCGGCGTCGAGCGACAGTGCCTTCTCGACCCGCCGCGCATAGTTCCCCGGCGCAAACAGAAAACTCCGCAACGGCTGCATGGCTGTCTCCCTAGGGCGATCGGCGCCGCATGCCGTCATCGCCTCATCATAGCGGCGATCAATCGAGGCATCGAGCATCGCCGAGCCAGCGACAAATGCCGAAAGTATGTATCGGTCTCACCGAATTTGGCCGCGCAACAGGTCGACAGCCCGAGTGACTGACTCGGTTCGTGGAATTACCCGGGCGGCCAGGAGCATGCAGGACGAGCGCTCCGGAACAGTGCGCCCTCGGCCGCTTCTGGCTGTTTTTTGCAGCGAAACGTCAGTCAAACCAATAATTGCAAAAATAGAAATACGAGGATCTCTAGCGCCCTGTGATCCCTATGCTCCGAATCCTGGTAGAGCGCCGGGGCCGGCCCTTCCAAAACGAACGTTGTCACCTGTTCCACCTGTTTTATCAGGTCCAGATCAGGCTCGGTTCTCCCAATAGGTTGAAGAACCGTGGGCGGGGCCCGACGACACCGATAATAGCGAGATAATCGGCCATGCTCATGCGATAACTCCCGAATCATTGGCAACCGCCGATGGTAGCATATGTTTGCTAGAAAGTCAATAAACATTAATGTGATTAAGGCGACACAAACGAGGGACGAGTTGTCTGTCGAGAGGATCGGCGCGCCCGTGGTCGAGGGCAGCATGACGGGAACAGCGACTTATAGTCGGTCGGCTCAAAGTCATCCTTCTGCCAATCAGTAGCGAGTGTCGAATTTACCCGTATTCGCGGTAATGATCGTTAGGCGCATTCAACATCGCGGAAGGCAGTAATGATTACCACGCCGAGAAAATTTCTTTGTGACCGGCGAAAATTTACCATAATGTCCGATTATGCGGCTTCGCAGTGTAAGCGCAATATAGAGATGACACCCCTCTGCAAAGTAGAGGTGACACATCCCCGGGTTCTGGGGTCCCGGGAGGTGCGCCGTGGCGGTGTTGTCGATGAGCAAGCAGGAGTTCAGCCGTCTTGACGTGCTGTTGCGGGTTCAGTCGGGTCGCCTGCGTGTCAGTGACGCCTGTGTGCTGATCGGCCTACAGCGGCGTCAGGTGTTTCGTCTGCTGCGCGGCCTCAAGCAGGACGGCGCCGCGAGCCTGCTTTCCAAGCGCCGCGGCCAACCCAGCAACCACCGGCTACCCACTGAGGTTCGCACTCTCGCGTTGTCGATCGTGCGGGAGCGGTATGGCGACTTTGGCCCGAGCTTGGCGGCGGAGAAGCTGGCAGAGCATCACGGCTGTTCGGTTTCGCGCGAGACCTTGCGCGGTTGGATGATCGCCGAAGGGCTATGGCCGGACCGTCGGCATCGTCTGCCCTCGCCGCATCAGCCGCGCCGGCGGCGCGATTGCCTGGGCGACCTGGTACAGATCGACGGCTCAGAGCACGCCTGGTTTGAGGATCGCGGCCCGCCGTGCACGCTGCTGGCTTTTGTGGATGATGCGACGAGCCGGTTGATGGAGCTGCGGTTCGTCACCTCGGAATCGGCGTTTGATTACTTCCGGACGACCCGCGCCTATCTGGAGGCGCATGGCAAACCGGTGGCGTTCTACAGTGACAAGCACGGCATCTTCCGGGTGAACCGCAAGGAGGCTGTCGGCGGCGACGGGGTGACCCAGTTCGGTCGCGCGCTGTTGGCGCTGAACATCGACATCATCTGTGCCAACAGCCCGCAGGCGAAGGGACGCATCGAACGCGCGTTTGGTACATTGCAGGACCGGATGGTTAAGAGCCTGCCCCCGCGAAGGCGGGGGAGCTGCGGCTGGCGGGGGTATCGTCGATTGCCGCGGCGAACACATGGCTGCCCGGGTTCATCGCCGCCTACAACAGGCGCTTCGGCCGTGATCCGGCGAACGCCAAAGATCTGCATCGACCGCTGGCGCAAGCCGATGATCTGGACGAGATCCTGGCTTGGCGGGAGGAGCGCACAGTGACGCGCAACCTGACCCTGCACTATGACCGGATGATGCTGTTGCTGGACCCGACGTCGCTGGCCCGTGGCTTGGTGCGCAAGAAGGTCGAGGTGGTGAACTACCCGGACGGGCGGTTTGCGGTTCAGTTCAACGGAGCAACGCTCGGTTTCAAGGTGTTCGACAAGATCCAGACAGTGCAGCCCGGCGCGATCGTCGACAACAAGCGGCTGTCGGCCGTGTTGGAGCAAGTGAAGGCGCAGCAGGCCGCTTATCCAGCGCGTCAGCAGCGCGGGCACATCGCGCGGCAGCGGCCGCCGAACAACCTCGAGGCGCCAGGTCTGCCGTCGAAGGGGCGCGCACCACGCCACAGTGCGGCCGCGGCGGCGCCTGAGGCAGCGATCCGGATCGAGGGCTGATCGTCGCCGCGCCTTCTGTTGTATTCCGTTTAGCGGCGGTGCCACCCGCCAAACCAGCCACTTTCGCGCCGCGGCCAGGTGGGTTTTCCAGGTATCGGGAGATCTACCCCGATGGCTTGCCGAAGATGGTGGCTCGGCAACCGCCGAGTGGCCGGAGCCGGCCAGTTCCGATCGGCTCCCGATCCATCGGAGTGAGTCTCCAACCGGCTATTCCTCGGCGGGTTGCTCCCCAGCAGAGCCCGCTTCCGCTTCACCAGTCGCCGACAATAATACCTCAAATCCCGGTCCGGCGAGGCAATCAAATTGCGCGGCTCAACCTCACTGCAGGGATACAGTCCAGGTCACCCTCCTCGCGCCCGTCACCCACGGGGTGTCATCTCTACTTTGCGCGCAGGGTGACATTTCTATCTTGCGCCGACATTGACCTTCAGGGAAAATCAGCAATATGCGGGGGGCATCGGTTAGCGCCCCCAATGCTTCCGGTAATCCCGACTATGCAGTCGCACGCGTAAATGACTATGGTATGCCTAGGGCCATCGAATGGGGCACATCAGAAGAGGGGTTTAGGGCCCGCGTGCCGGGCGGCCGCGCGGCTTTGGACGGTCAGGGATCGCGCCCCGCGAGGTATTTGTCGGACGTGTTGCGCGTCAGAGTTCGGATGAGCTGCCCGTGGGCGGAAAGCGCCGGCCCCTTTCCGCCTTGCGGGGTTTTAACTTCGACGAGTGCTCAGGCGTCGAACCCGTAGAGCCTGGCGGCGTTGGCGCGGGTGATCTTGAAGCGGTCTTCGGGGCTGGCGTCCTTGAAGTCGCGCGCCACGACGTCCTGCGAATGCGGCCAGGTCGACGCTTGGTGCGGGTAGTCCGAAGACCACATCAGCTTGTCGACGCCGATGAAATGCCGGTTGGCGACGCCCACAAAATCATCGATATAGGTGGCCCACATCTGGCGTTGGAAATAGTCGCTCGGCTTCAGCTTGTTCGTAAAGCCGGCAGAGACGCGCTGGCGCTCGAAGGCACGGTCCATGCGCTGTAAATAATATGGCAGCCAGCCGATATTGTTCTCGGCCGAGACGATCTGCAGTTGCGGGAAGCGGTCGAGCACGCCCGAGAAGATCAGCACGCTGAACGACTTCTCGACCTCGTGCGACAGCACGGTCGAGCGCATGTAGCGCTCACCCCAATTGTACTGGCTCTCCACTCCCATGCCGGTGATCGCATGCAGGCTGACCGGCATCTTGAGTTCCTGCGCCGCCGCCCAGAACGGGTCGTAGATGTCCGAGCTGTAAGGCTGCCCCTCCGGCGGCGAGCACCAGATCATCGCCCCCTTGAGGCCCATCTTGGCGCAGCGTTCGAGCTCGCGCGCCCCGGCCATAGGGTCGTAAAGCGAGATCATCGGCAGCCCGGCCATGTGCTTCGGGTCGTAGCTGACGAATTCGGCGAGCCAATCGTTGTAGACGCGGAAGCAGTCGGCCTGCAGCCCGGGATCCTTGAGCCAAAAGATGCGGAAGCCGAGAGTCGTGTAGAGCACGTCCGCCTCGACCCCGTCGAGTTCATTGTCCTTCATCCTGGCGGCTGGGTCCCAGCCGCCAGGCCGGGCATCGGCATAGGTCGCCTTGGTCAGGAACTCCTTCAGTTCCTCGGGGCTCTTGCCGGCGCCGAGGCCGATGCCGATCGGGTGCGGCGCGTAGCCCTCGTAATGGAAATAGGCGCCCTCCTTGCCGGGCGGGTTGACCATCAGCTGCGGCGCCCGCTCGCGATATTGCTTATCGACGCGGGTCGCCCACAGATCGGGCGGTTCGCTGACGTGAGAATCCGCAGAAATCAGCTTGTACTCCGGCATGTAGACCTCCTCCCCGAAACCTGTTTGTCAGGCGCGCTTTTCGACCGGGACGTAATGGCGTTCGTCTGCTCCCACGAAGAGCTGGCGCGGGCGCATCAGCTTGGCGTCGGTATCCTCGAGCATCTCCTCCCACTGTGCGACCCAACCGACGGTGCGCGCGATTGCGAACAGGGCGGTAAACATCGACGTCGGGAACCCGATCGCCTTCAGGATGATTCCCGAATAGAAATCGACGTTCGGGTATAATTTCCTTGTAATGAAATAGTCGTCGTTCAGCGAGATCTTTTCCAGCTCCATCGCCAGGTCGAGCGTTGGATCATCTTTGATACCCAGCTCGGCAAGCACTTCATGGCAGCTGTCGCGCAGAACGCGGGCCCGCGGATCGTAGTTTTTGTAGACACGATGACCAAAGCCATACTCGATGTCGTTCTTGTTTTTTACCTCTTTGATAAATTCGGGGATGTTCTTCTTGTCGCCAATCCGATCGAGCATCTTCAGCACCTGCTCATTGGCGCCGCCATGCGCCGGCCCCCAGAGCGAGGCGATCCCCGCGGCGATGCAGGCGAACGGGTTGGCGCCGCTCGATCCGGCGTTGCGCACCGTTGCTGTCGACGCATTCTGTTCGTGATCGGCATGCAGGATGAAGATACGATCGAGCGCCCGTGCCACGACCGGGTTGACTTTGTATTCTTCGCATGGCACGGCGAATGTCATATGGAGGAAATTTTCGGCGTAACCCAGTGAGTTCTGCGGATACATGAATGGTTGGCCATGCGTATATTTGTAGGCCATGGCCGCGATCGTCGGCATCTTAGCAATCAGGCGATATGAGGCGACCATCCTTTGGTAGGGGTCGTGAATGTCGGTTGAATCGTGGTAAAACGCGGATAATGCCCCGACCACGCCGCACATGACCGCCATCGGATGCGCGTCGCGGCGGAAGCCGTTGAAAAAGCTGGAAAGCTGTTCGTGCACCATCGTGTGGTGGGTAATGTCGTAAACGAACTGGGCCTTTTCCTTGGCGTTCGGCAATTCTCCATTCAGCAACAGATACGCGACTTCGAGAAAATCACTGTGCTCCGCCAGCTCCTGGATCGGATAGCCGCGATACATCAAGATCCCTTGGTCGCCGTCGATATAGGTGATGGCGGAGCGGCAGGCGGCGGTCGCCATGAAGCCGGGATCGTAGGTGAAATGCCCGGTCTGCGCGTAAAGCTTGCGGATATCGATGACGCGCGGGCCGATTGATCCGCCAATCACCGGAAGATCAATCGACTTCCCGGTTTCGTTGTCGGTAAGCGTCACCGTTCCGGTGACCATGTTGTTGCCGTCCATCGATCCACCTCTGTCGCTAAGCCTGCTGGCGGTTGCCTGATGCAGTGCAAAAATAGGCCTGTCGAGCGCACTTGGCAAACGCGCGTGTCAGCCCGCCGCTCCAGCCGCATCGGCGACCCTTCCAAGGCTCTCCTCGCGACCCAGGATCTTCATCACAACGAATATACCCGGCGAAGCAATCGAACCGGTCAGTACGGCGCGCAGCGGCTGGGCAACCGCGCCGAGTTGGGCTCCCTTCTGATCGGCGAAGGAGCGGATCTCGTCCTCGAGGCGTTCCGGCTCCCATTCCGCGGTGCGTAGGCGGTCGATCAAATCGGCTAGCAGCTGCCGCGTGTCAGGAGTCAGCAGCCTCGCGGCCTTGTCATCGAGCCGGATTGGCCGTGGCGCGACCAGAAAGCGCGCATTGGCGGCCAGCTCCACCACCGTTTTCGGGCGCAGCTTGAGCTCGGGCATAGCCTCTCGCAGGCGGCCGAGCTCGACATCGGTGAGCGGCTTTCCGACCAGCTTTTCAAGTCTCGGCGCGATTAGCGCGACGAGGCGCTCGTCCTCGGCGGCGCGGATATAATGGCCATTCAGATTGTCGAGCTTGGCGAAGTCGAACCGCGCCGGCGCGCGGCCAACGGCATCGATATCGAACCACTCGATTGCCTGTTCGGTCGAGATGATCTCATCGTCTCCATGGCTCCAACCCAGACGGAGAAGGTAATTTCGAAGAGCCTCGGGCAAGTAGCCCAGTTCGCGATACGCGTCGACGCCGAGCGCCCCGTGGCGCTTCGACAATTTCGCGCCGTCGGGACCGTGGATCAGCGGCACATGGGCGAATTCCGGAACCGTCCAGCCGAGCGCGTCATAGATCTGCTTCTGACGGAAGGCGTTATTGAGGTGGTCGTCGCCGCGGACCACATGGGTAATGCCCATGTCGTGGTCGTCGACGACGACGGACAGGTTGTAGGTCGGCGTGCCGTCGGCGCGCAGGATTATCAGATCGTCGAGCTCGGTATTGGCAACCGTCACATCTCCTTGGACATGGTCATGGATCGTCGTCGAACCGTGCTGCGGCGCTTTCAGCCGGATGGCCGGCGCGACGCCGGCAGGAGCCTCCGACGGATCGCGGTAGCGCCAGGTCCCGTCATAGCGAACCGAGCGCTTTTCGGCGCGCGCCTCCTCACGCATCGCCTCGAGTTCCGCCGGTGTGCAGTAGCAGTAATAGGCCCGCCCCGCTGAGAGCAGCCGCCGGGCGACTTCGGCGTGGCAGGAGGCGCGGGAGGACTGATGGACGATTTCGCCGTCCCAAGCGAGCCCGAGCCAGTCGAGCCCGTCGATGATCGCCGAGACTGCCTCCGGCGTCGATCTGGTGCGGTCGGTGTCCTCGATGCGCAACAGGAACCTGCCCCCATGGTGCCGCGCAAACAGCCAGTTGAAGAGCGCGGTGCGCGCTCCGCCAATGTGCAGAAACCCGGTCGGAGAGGGGGCAAAACGAACGACGACGCTCATCCCCCGAGGATGGGGACGGGTCCCGGAGATATCAACGATCGGGCAAGGGGTGGCCGCGAAACATCTCGCGCAGCTGGGCCTTCATGATTTTGCCGGTCGCGGTATGGGGCAGCTCGTCCAGCACCACCACGTCATCGGGCAGCATCCAGCGCGGGAAGCGCTCCCCGAGAAATGCGAGAAGGTCGTTGCACTGCGGCCGGCGATCCGGCCGCGGCGTAACGATCAACAATGGCCGCTCGGCCCAGCGCGGGTGGGGGACGGCGACCACCGCAGCTTCGGCGACATCGGGATGCGCGACGGCGGCGTTTTCGAGATCGATTGAGCTGATCCATTCGCCGCCGGATTTGATGACGTCCTTCCGCCGGTCCATGATCTGCATGTAACCGTCGGCGTCGATCGTCGCGACGTCTCCGGTGTGAAACCAGCCGTCCTCGTCGACGGCTGCGGCGCTCGCTTCGGCGTCCTCGAAATAACCGTTGACGATCCACGGGCCGCGCACCAGCAGTTCGCCCATCGATGCGCCGTCATGGGGCTGGCTCTGCCCGGCATCGTCGACCACCTTCATCTCGACCCCGAAAACCGGCCGGCCTTGCTTGCACTTGACCTTCATCTGCGCCTCCGGGTCGAGGACAGGATGCTTGGCCTTCAGCGCTGCCGTCGTGCCGAGCGGGCTCGTTTCGGTCATCCCCCAGCCCTGTCGCACCAGAATGCCGCGGCTTTCGAAGGCCTCGATCAGCGAGGGCGGCACCGCCGAGCCGCCCGACAGAACCCAGCGCAACATCGAGCAGCGCGCGCCGCTGGCGGCGAGATAGGCCTCGAACCCGAGCCAGACGGTCGGCACTCCGAGGCTGACCGTCACGCCCTCCGCCTCGAACAACTCATAAAGGCTCTGCCCGTCGAGCCATGCCCCGGGCAGCACCAGCTTTGCCCCATTCATCGGCGCTGTGTATGCGATTCCCCAGCCGCAGGCGTGAAACAGCGGCACCACCGGGCACACCGTGTCGCGCGCCGACAGTGGGATCGCGTCGGGGAGCGAGATCCCGAAGGCGTGTAACACCGTCGAGCGGTGGCTATAGAGCGCGCCTTTGGGCTTGCCGGTGGTTCCGGAGGTGTAGCAGAGGGCGGCAGCGGACCGCTCGTCGAATTCGGGCCACTCGAAGTCCTCGTCCTCGGCCGCGATCAGCGTCTCGTAACAGGAGAGGCGCCGGAGGCTGGTCGTAGGCTCGGCGCCCTCTTCGGTCATCAATACGATCCGGCAGTCGGCCGGAAGATGGGGCGCCAGCCGCTCGATCAGCGGGACAAAGCTCAGGTCCACGAATAGCAGCCGGTCCGCGGCATGATTGACTATGTAGACGATCTGGTCCTCGAACAGCCGAGGGTTGATCGTGTGGCAGACCGCGCCGATACCCGAGATCGCGTAATAGAGCTCGAAATGGCGAAAGGTGTTCCAGGCGAGCGTCCCGACGCGCTCGCCGGGTCTGATCCCCAGCCTCAGCAGAGCACGAGCGAGCCTCTTGGACCGGCGCTCTGCCTCGCCGTAGGTATAGTGATGGATCGGCCCCTCGACAGTGCGCGACACGATTTCGGTGTCGCTATGGTAAATCGCCGCGTGCTTGATGATCGCGGAGACGAGGAGCGGCCGCTCCGACATCAACCCGTGCATCGCTTCCTCCCGTAGGCCATCCCCATCGATATTTCGCATCAATTCTACATGGAAGCGGATCTTTGTTCTGCACGAAAGGGAATAGGCATGCCGATCGAGCTCGCCGCGAACGAATCCGGTTCCGGGCCGCCGGTTGCGATCCTGCACGGACTTTTCGGCTCGGGCCGCAACTGGCGGTCGGTCGCCCGGCACCTCGCAGCACGCCACCGGGTTCTGACCCTTGATCTGCGCAATCACGGCGCCTCGCCTTGGGCGGACGGGATGTCCTACGACGAAATGGTCGAGGACCTGCAGGCGTCGTTCCGCGCCCGCGGCATCGAACATGCCTCTCTGCTGGGGCACAGCATGGGCGGTAAAGTCGCAATGCGGATGGCCTTGCTCCATCCCGGCGAGGTCGATCGGCTGGTCATCGTGGATATCGCCCCGGCTGCCAATCCGCCAAACTTGCTCGCCTACATTCACGCCATGCGGGCGATTGATCTCCGCGGCGTCAAGCGGCGCGCCGAGGTCGATGCCGCGCTGGCCGGGGCCGTTCCCGACCCCGCCGAACGTGCTTTTTTGTTGCAGAACTTGGTGATCGATGAAGAGGCCGCCCGTTGGCGCCTGAACCTGGAAGCGATCGAGCGCGGCTTCCCGCAAATCGTCGGCTTTCCCGACCTCCCGGCGGGCACCGCTTACCGGGGACCGGCATTATTCGTCGCGGGTGCCCGCTCCAACTACATCCAACCCGAGCACGAACCCGCGATCCGCCGGCTGTTCCCGGCGGCCCGGATCATGCGCATCGAAGGCGCCGGACACTGGGTGCATGCTGAACAGCCGCAAGCCTTCCTGCAGACCGTCGGTCCGTTCCTTTCGGGCGCTGTCTAGCACTTCCCGTGGCTTGCCTGCCGTGCGCATTTTCGCTACACCCTCGTCCCCACCCCGACCGTGGTCACGGGCGCGTAGCTCAGCGGGAGAGCACTACGTTGACATCGTAGGGGTCACTGGTTCAATCCCAGTCGCGCCCACCATCCTTTTCAAGAACTTAAATCATCCGAGCAAAAGTCGCCCCGTTCTTAGGTAAGCGAGAGGTAAGGGGCAAGACGGTTTGGGCACCGATCCCGTCGCTTCTCTAAGCCGGCACATGGTATCAACTGGCACTGGCCGGTCAGCGGTGCTCACTCGGCACGAATACGGTGCTCGGGCTCGTGATAAATGGGCTGCTCGCGCTGTTGCCCGACGGCGGTGCAGAGAGCTGGAGCCTCATACCGCCCGGTAATCCGAAAGTCGTTCCTCCGGATTGCCCGTTTGACATCTTCTCGGCAAGTTCGTCCGGGTCGGCGAGGCGGTTGCTTATAGTCGCGGGAGCGACCGGCTGCGTCGAGAATGCCCATGCATCCTGCGCGCCCGACAGAAAGGCAACTACTCCAGCAATCAGAAAAAGCGTTCTACTCATCGGACCCCCCTTCAGGAACGACAGGATTGTACGCCTCGGGCCGGTCAATGTCATCCCCTCGCCCCTAGCGACATCGCCGGTCGCACAGAGCATGCCGCGCGAGATAACAGCCGCTCTGCGCATAGTGATTTCGCAAGCTGCCGCCCGAACTGCTAACGTTTTCGTCGACAGAACGCCCTTTGATGCACGAGGTCCGAAGGAGGCGCGGCGTGGGCTGGGTGATTATCCATTGGTTTGAGCTAGGTACTTTGGCTCTACTTTCTCTGAACCTTTGGTTTGTCTCTTCGGTATTGAACGCTTTGAGGGAGACAAATCATTGGCTTGCCTTTCTGACCCGCGTTCGGTGGGATGAGACAGATGGGCCAAAACATGCGAATGAGGGCCAGCGCAGTCCGCCATAGTGACACCTTGTTGACAGTTGACGCGTAGGATCGAAGCGGGCTTGGCGACCAATCCGGCCGGGCCAAGCCCGCGTGGGGAGCGGCGTCGAGAGTGTCCCCCAACCCGGCGCCGCTCCTTCCCCAAATGGCCTGCCGTTCACCCGCGATGCGCGCCGGTCGCGTCGCAACCGGCCTGCGCCGGCTACGCGCCTTGCCCTCCAATCGATCGAAACGACCGCGGCGCCCCTTCCTTCCGCATCCGCAGCACCGGAGGCGTCACCGCATCCAACTTCTTAGCTCTATGCCGGATAAATCGACGATGCCGTTGCTACGTAAACCTCTTGGTGAAGGCACGCCCGTAGCGGGCGAACACTTCATTGAACTCGTCCACTGCGGCGCGCGGGCCTCTTGGATGGGACCAGATCGCGCCGATGACGGCGAGAAAATCGGCCCCGGCTTCGACCAGGGGCCCGCAATTTTCTTGGCTAATGCCGCCGATTGCGCAGCACGGGACGACTGTCGTTTCGCTCCAGTCGCGCAGCAGCTCGGGGTCGGCGTGGTGCTTGGCGGCCTTGGTCGTGCTCGGGAAGAAAGCGCCAAAGGCGACGTAATCGGCGCCGGCTTCGGCGGCGGCAATGGCGCGGTCGCGGCTCGCGCCGCAGGTGACGCCGACGATATGGTCGGGGCCGAGCAGCCGCCTAGCCTCGGCATAGGGCATGTCCTCTTCGCCGACATGCACCCCGTCGCAATCGAGCTCGGCCGCAAGGTCGGGGCGGTCGTTCATGATGAAGGCGACGCCGCGGTCCTGGGCGATCGGCTTCAGCACCTTGGTGGCGCGCCGGATCGCGTCGTCATCGCAATCCTTCAGGCGCAGCTGCAAGGAGGCGACGTCGCCGCCGGCGAGCGCCTCCTCGAACTCTTTCGAAAACCGGTCGGGGTCTAGCGCGGGCGGCGTGATCAGGTAAAGCCGTGTCGTCGGCCGCGTCTCGCGCTGGGCCAAGGGTCAGTCTTTCCCCTGGTAGATCTTGATGATTTTGCCCAGCATGTCCAGGGCCTCCGCCTTCGGCCGCTGGAATGTGTCGCTCTCGTAATTGCTGAGGATGCGCTTGACGGGGTCGGTGAGTTCCATCGGCTTTCCTTCCTGGCAAGTGGGGCAGCGCAGACCCTTTTCAACAAACCCCCGATCCCGCCTTTTTATCAAACCGGGCGGGATCAGGCGAGAACCTCGGCGCGATGCCTAACGGCACGCTGGAGCGCCGGGCGATGCCGCGATAAGACCACCGGCTCGACCAAATCGGAGACGACCATGCCGAAATTCCTAGCCTTCTTGCTGCTCGCCGCCTTCGCCTTGGCGAGCGCTCTTTACTCGCACGCCGAAACCGTGCTCGCGCAAGGTGCCGAGCCGAGCCTTCCCGGCGCCCCGCAGCCGACCCCTGGGTTTCCGGCGGGCCCGCGGCTGCCGGGGGGCCCGGCGGGCGGCTCCGGCAATTATGCGGTCAGTTCCGCAGCAAACGAACACGCCGCCTTTCTGTGGGTCGTGGACAACGTTCAGCACGCCGTCGTCCTGTGCGAAAAGACCGACGGCGGCAGGGATTTCACCTGCGTAAAGAAGCCGCTGCCTTGACAGCGGCGCCGTCGAAGCGCGACACCGACGACCGACGGCAATGTATTTGGCGGGAATCAACCGATGGCGCTCACCGATGTGAAAGCTCTCACTTTCGACGTGTTCGGCACCGTGGTGAACTGGCGCGACAGCATCGCCCGCGAGGCGAAAAGTTTTCTCGGGCCGAAGGGCTATGAGAAGGATTGGCACGCTTTCGCGGACCGTTGGCGCGCCCGCTATCAGCCGGCGATGGAGAAGGTGCGCAAGGGCGAGCGGCCCTGGGCCAGGCTCGACGATTTGCATCGCGAGAACCTGGTCCAGCTCTTAGAGGAATATGAGATCAGCGATCTGGGCGAGGGGGAGATCGACTATCTCAACCGCGCCTGGCACCGGCTCGACGGATGGCCGGACACGGTTGAAGGCCTGACCCGCCTAAAACGCAAATTCATCCTCGCGACATTGTCGAACGGCAATGTCGCGCTGATGGTCAACATGGCCAAACACGCCGGGCTGCCGTGGGATGTGATCCTCGGCGCGGAGGTTGCCCACGCCTACAAGCCGCAGCCCGAAGCTTACGACCGCAGCGCTGCTCTGCTCGACCTCAAACCCGGGGAGTGCATGATGGTGGCGGCGCATAATGGCGATCTCGTCGCGGCGCGCGGCCGCGGATTTCGCACCGCCTTCGTCAGCCGGCCACTCGAACACGGCCCCAACAAGACCCGAGACCTCAAAGCCGAGGATGATTTCGACGTGATCGCCGACGATTTCGTCGATCTGGCAACCAAGCTCGGCTGCTGAGGATTTCAGACCGGCTATCCACCAAACCCAGTCGCCGATTAATACCGGATTACGGCCGATTTCGCCGACCCCGTCGAGCGTTTCCGCTCGAACTGAACCCCATGCGACCCAATCATCGAATGGTTTCACGCCCGCTGTTCGCCATCCTATCAGCAGTTGCTTTTGCAAGTCTTCTGGTTCAACCGTCGACAACGAAAGCTGCAACTTACGATTATGTAGCGCCGCAAGTCGCTCCGCTGAGCGCCAGCAATCTCGGGATGGCGGACATCTCGGCGATCCTGAATGAGCAAGTCGCCAAGCCCTATCTCGTCGCCTACAAGCTCACGACCAGGGACGCCAGCGGCGCGATCGCAGGTTTGGCGCCGCTCAAAGTCGTTCCGACCGACGATCCCGAACACCCCTACCTCGGCGTATTTCAAAACCAGATCAACGCGACCCAGTTCGCGACCTACCTCGGCTATTCGACGAATTTCGGCACCTGGCGTACGCTCGGCCAAATCCACAGCCCGGCAAGCCAACCCGATATCCGCATTCTCGCCGATGACAGCGTCCTTTACGCGGAGGAATACGACCCTTCGGGCAGGCCTGATATCAGAATTCAATACTATGGCAATGCCCGTCTCACCGGCCTTCAGGCGCTCATTGCGAACCCTGCTGTCGCACCCACCACGGCAATGACACTAGCGAGAACGCCGATGGCCAAGGCCGACGGAACCCCCGAATTCGGGCGGATCAGCTACAGCGGCGCCATCGAGAGCTCGACTGTCGAAGTAACCCATCACTATTATCATATGGGTCAACGCGACCTCGAGGCCGACGGGACCCTGACCAATTTCAAGAACTGGTCGAGTGCCGCTGATACCGTCGTCAACAATCTCGTGACCAATGCGGGCGGCAACGGCAAGATCGGCGATCGCGAGATCTTCGAGGTCGGCTCACAAGTCTATGAGGTCGTCGAGGCACAAGTAAATCCGGCATCGGCCAACGATTACGGGTCCTGGCGGCTTTTCCTGATCGACAGGAGGACCAGCGCGATCCAGCGGCTGAGCCCGCAGCTCGTGGGCGGAGCTCAGTCCCTCGGCAACCCGACGGTCTCTTTCGTTACATTGCCGAACGGCGCCCCGGCGCTGGTGTTCACATGCTTTGTTTTCGGCGCCAATAGCGGCACGACACCGCCGGGAGAACACATTTTCGTCTATCCTCTCCCGTAACAGCAAAACCTGTGTGTGAGCTATCTCACCCACGCCAGAACCGGTTACCCGCGGCGGGAACCGCGAACTGCGATACTCGAAGATGCTCGGGCCGCTTGAAAGATGCTGCTTCGAAGGTGACATGATTGTCGAAGCCTCGGGCTTCGGCTAAACCGGCCATCTTCAATATTTCCCAGAGCGCGACGATGCACCACCAGTCCTCTGCCGCCCAAAGGTCGGAAAGTCTGACGGGTGTGGCGCCGATCGTCGTAACCCTGCCGGATGGCAAGCGTCTCGAATTTGCCGGTGCGGTCTCCGGTGCCGAAATTGCCGCCGCGATTGGGCCGGGTTTGGCGAAGGCGGCGGTCGCGGTTCGGGTCGACGGCCGGCCGCGCGATCTCGCGACCGTGGTCGACCATGACGCCGTTGTTGCGATCATCACTCGGGGGATGCCGGAAGGGCTCGAGATCTTGCGCCACGATGCAGCCCACGTCATGGCGGAAGCGGTCAAGGAATTGTATCCCGACACGCAGGTCACTTTCGGGCCGGCGACCGAAACCGGGTTTTATTACGATTTCGCGCGTGCCGAGCCGTTCACGCCCGAAGATCTCGAGCGGATCGAAGCGCGCATGCGCGAGATCGTGGGCCGCGACGAGAAGATCACGCGCGAGGTCTGGGATCGCGGCGACGCGATCGCCTTCTTCGATCGCAGCGGCGAGACCTATAAGGCCGAGTATATCGGCGAGATCGCGGAGGGCGAGGAGATCAGTCTCTACCGGCAAGGCGATTTCGTGGACCTCTGCGTCGGCCCGCATCTGCCCTCGACCGGTTATCTCGGCCAGGCCTTTAAGCTGATGAACGTCGCCGGCGCGTATTGGCGCGGCGACCCGAGAAATGCCCAGCTGCAGCGCGTCTACGGCACTGCCTTTGCGAGCCAGAAGGAGCTCGACCAATACCTCTTTCAGCTCGAAGAAGCCCAGCGCCGCGACCATCGCCGGCTCGGCCGCGAGCTCGACCTCTTCCACGTCGGCGAGGAGGCGGTCGGCAGCGTTTTCTGGCATCCAAAGGGATGGAGGCTGTTCCGCATCATCGAGAATTACTTGCGGATGCGGCTCGACGCGGCCGGCTATCTCGAGGTCAAAGCCCCGCAATTGCTCGATCGCAGCCTTTGGGAAGCTTCCGGGCACTGGGAAAAATTTCGCGAGAACATGTTCATCGCCGAAAGCCGCGACGACAAGGTGCTGGCCTTGAAGCCGATGAATTGCCCCGGGCACGTGCTGATTTTCCGCAACCGGCTGCGCAGCTACCGCGAACTGCCGCTGCGCCTCGCGGAATTCGGCAGCTGCCACCGCAACGAGCCGTCCGGGGCCTTGCACGGGATTATGCGGGTTCGCGCCTTCACGCAGGACGACGCGCACATCTTCTGCACGGAGGATCAGGTCACCGCGGAATTGATCGCCTTTTGCGATCTGCTCCTCTCGGTCTATCGGGATTTCGGGTTCGAAGACGTGGCGATCAAATTTGCCGATCGGCCTGCGGTGCGCGCCGGCGCGGACGAGGTCTGGGATCGCGCCGAGGCGGCATTGCGCAATGCCGTCGAAGCCGCGGGCCTGTCCTACACCCTAAATCCGGGCGAAGGGGCCTTTTACGGACCCAAGCTCGAATTTGTCTTGCGCGACGCACTGGGCCGCGACTGGCAGTGCGGCACCCTGCAGCTCGATTTTGTTCTGCCGGAACGCCTCGACGCGAGCTATGTCGGAGAAGACGGCGGACGGCACCGTCCGGCGATGCTGCACCGGGCCATTTTCGGGTCTCTCGAACGGTTCATCGGCGTCCTGATCGAGCATTACGCGGGTCGTTTCCCGCTGTGGCTCGCGCCGGTCCAGGTCGTTGTCGCGTCGATTACTTCGGAGGCGACGGACTACGCCGCAGAGGTCGCCAGGGAATGCGCCGCGGCGGGGTTGCGGGTGGAGCTCGACGCCGGGAGCGAGAAGATCACTTACAAAGTGCGCGAGCACAGTCTTGCCAAGGTCCCGATCATGCTGGTCGTCGGTCGGCGCGAGGCGGCAAATCGATCGGTCGCCTTGCGTCGGCTTGGCGGCAAGGAACAAGAAGCCCTTGCGCTCGGCGAAGCGGTCGCTAGATTGAGCCGGGAAGCGGCGGTGCCGGGATCGGCCTGACCCGTCGCGCTGTTCCTATGGACCAACCCAGTCAATCGCCAAGAGGAGATAGTACATACCCAGACCACCGTTGAATCTCACTCCCATCCGTGAGGGACCCCGGATCAATGACGAGATCGGCGTCCCGCGCGTACGCCTCGTCGACGAGCGGGGCCAGATGGTGGGTGTTGTCGGGCGCAACGAAGCGCTCACCATGGCCGTCCAAGCCGGTCTCGATCTCGTCGAAATCGCGCCCAATGCCGATCCGCCAGTCTGTAAAATCCTAGATTTCGGGAAGTATAAATACGAAGAGCAAAAGAAAAAGAACGAAGCTCGTAAAAAGCAAAAAATCATCGAGGTCAAGGAAATCAAATTGCGCCCCAGCATCGACGACCACGATTACGACGTCAAGCGGCGCAGTATGACAAAGTTCATCGAAGAGGGCGACAAGGTCAAGGTAACCATGCGGTTCCGCGGGCGCGAACTGGCGCACCAGGAATTGGGCATGGACGTCCTGATGCGGGTCAGGGGTGATCTCGACGAAATCGCTAAGGTCGAACAGATGCCGCGGATGGAAGGGCGTCAGATGACGATGGTCATGTCGCCCAAATAGAGCCGGCAGTCTCGGGCGCTATCGGTGGCCGAACCCGCCGGCATGGGCGACACCGTGACCAAAGCCGTTATGGGCGAAGGCGTTACCGAGGCGAAACGCTCGTCCTCGGCCCATGCCGCGGGCCAATCCGTAGCGGAACCCGCGGCGCCCCCGGCCGGTGTCGAACCCGTAACCGGGCCAGTACCCGTAGTCGGGCCAGTACCCGTAGTCGGGGGCGGAGACGTACCCCGGCAGGACACAGCCATCGTAATCAAGGCCTGGAGGGCAGGCATATGGGGTGGCGCGCGGCTGCGCAGCTGACGGCGGCGACCCGCGCAACACTGTCGGAGCAGCGCCATCGGAAGCGGCGGCGTCGTGTTCGATAGGATCAGGGGATCCGCGCATCACGAGCGTCGAAGAGACGAAGCCAGGGGGAGAGGAATGCGAAGCAGCTGCTTCGGCTATGGTGAAAGCCGCCAGGGCCGAGACCGCTGCGGCCGTCAACAGGACTGCGTGGACCAACGGTCTTGTGCGGCTCATTGCAGGTCTCCTCTGCCTTTTGCTACGAGTGTGATTTATTCCTTCGGCAACGCTTGAAAAGAGAGGCGAGGTGCCGCGCTTGCCTTCATGGCTTGGCATCGCTATATAGCGCCGCTCGAATGAGTGGCGGGCCGGGTGCCTCGGCGCCGCAGGCCTGAGACGGAAATCGAGATGCCCAAGTTGAAGACGAAGAGCGGTGCAAAGAAGCGCTTTGGCCGCACCGCCACAGGCAAGATCAAACGGAACTGGGGCCACAAGCGCCACCGGCTGATCAGCAAATCGACCCAGGGTAAGCGACTGCGGCGCGGCACCACGACAATGGAGCCCGGCGACGCCAAGCTCGTCCTGACCTACATGCCCTATCTCCGGAGCTGAGCCGTGGCGCGCGTCAAACGCGGGGTTACCACCCACGCCCGCCACAAGAAGGTTCTCGAGCTCGCGAAGGGCTATCGCGGGCGCGGCAGTGCCGCCTACCGCGTCGCGATCGAAAAGGTCGAGAAGGCGCTGCAATACGCCTACCGCGACCGGCGCAACCGCAAGCGCGATTTCCGCGCCCTGTGGATCCAGCGGATCAACGCCGGCGCACGGCAGCACGGGTTGACCTACTCGCAGTTCATGCACGGCATCAAGCTGGCCGGGCTCGATCTCGACCGCAAGGTGCTGTCCGATATCGCGATCCGCGAGCCCGAGGCATTCCAGGCAATTGCCGCCACCGCGCAGGCGGCGCTCCAGAAGGCACAGCCGGCGGCCGCCGCAGCCTGAGCCAAAAATCGCCGCAGTAAGCCCGTCAAAGGGCCGGTAAAAACTCGACCGAAGGAGGAAATGATGCTGATCGTCAATTCCCAAATCCACATCTGGGAAGACGCCAAGATGTCGCCGCATCACCGGCAGATCCCGACCTATTCGATGGACGACGCGCTGAAGGAGATGGCGGAGGCCGGGGTCGACGCGGCGGTGCATCCATCCGCCCAGCACGCTCGGCGAGAAGGTCAACGAGCTGGCGGTCGAGGCGGTTAGCCGGCACCCCGACAAATTCTGCATTCTCGGGCATTTCGACCTGCAAAGCGCCGAACCGCGAGGCGATCGTCAAGAACTGGCGGCACGCGGCCCGGCATGCTCGGCTTTCGTTTTACCTTCAACCAGCCGCATCAGCAGGGCTGGTGGACCGACGGCTCGCTCGACTGGTTCTGGGCGGCCTGCGAAAGGGAGAAATTGCCGGTCGGGCTCCTGGCCGGCGGGCATATGGCCGCTTTCGCCAAAATCGCCGAGCGCCATCCCGGACTCAAACTGCACATCGACCACATGGGCCGCCACGGGGGCGGCGGCGCCGCAAAGGACGACGGGGCCTTCGCCGATCTGGGCGAGATGCTGGCCGTTGCCAAATATCCCAATGTCGCGCTCAAGCTCTCCGGCGCGCCGAGCTATTCGAGCGAGCACTACCCCTATCGAAACATCCACAAGTACATCCGGCAGATGTTCGATGCGTTCGGCCCGCAACGCTGCTTCTGGGGGACTGACATCACCCGCATGCCGTGCTCCTACCGGCAATGCGTCACGATGTTCACCGAGGAGCTGCCCTGGCTGCAGGGCCGCGACAAGGAGTTGGTCATGGGACAGGCCGTCTGCGACTGGCTCGGCTGGAAGCGGCCCGCCTGATCGGGGCCTTGGCCGGGGCGAGAGCCAGGCGGCGCTACCGCGAAGCCGCGCCGTCCGCCTCGGCTGCCGCTTCGGGTTTAGGTGCCGGCTCACCTTCGGAGCCGGCCGCGGCAGTGCCGCCACTCGGGGCGTCGGCGGCGGCATAGGCCGTCGGGTCCTTCCGCCACAGCTGGATGCCGCCGGTCAGGCCGTCGGTATTGGGCACGATCGTGACATCGGGCGGCAGCGGAAAGGTAATGTCCTTGGCATTGCCGCCGCCGATGTAGAGATGGTCGAAGCGGACGACCTCGCGCAGGATGTCGATCACTTTGGCAACCCGCTTGTTCCAAGCCTTCCGGCCCTTCTTTTTGCGGGCGGCATTGCCGATGTATTCATCGTAGGTCTTGTTCCCGCTTACTGGGTGATGAGCCAGCTCGAGGTGGGGCATAATCTCGCCGTCGCGGAAAAGCGACGTCCCGGCACCGGTCCCGAGGGTCAGCACCATCTCCAGCCCTTGACCCTTGATGGCGCCGAAACCCTGGACATCGGCATCGTTGAGCACCCGGACCGGCTTGCCCAGATGCTCGGCGAGCGCCGATTGCAGATCGAACCCTGCCAAGGCGTCGGTGCCGAGATTGGGCGCGGTAATGACGCGCCCCTCGCGGACATAGCCCGGGAAGCCGACCGAGACCCGCTCGAAGGTGCCGAGTGGCGCGGCCGCCTGGTCAATGGCGTGGACGAGATCCTCGGGGGCGACCGGCTTGGGCGGCGTCGGCACCCGCTGCCGCTCGCCGATCATGGCTCCGGCCTCGTCGAGCAGCGCGGCTTTGATCCCGGTCCCGCCGATATCGATTGCGAGCGTGCGAGGTACGTTCATAGCTCGTTTTTGTCCTGCCAGGAATACCCGTGCGCTCCGGCGTTCGCCGTTGCGCTTCCTCCGCTTGCAAGTGCGGCTGGAAGGCATTCGGGTCAAGCTTATTTGTGGGTATGCTAGGCCGATGCAGTGGATCATGGCGGAGTGGGGATGCGTATTACGGCGACCATGATGAAGATTGCGGCGCTCGTTGGTTTGGTGGCGGTGCTCTCGTTGGGGAACGCACGGGCAGGCGGCCCTCCGGCGCCGGAAGATCTGGTCAAGGCCGACCTCGTCGCGGAAACTGCCTCGATCGCGGCGGGTGCAGACTCTGTGGGTCGATCTCCATCTCAAGGTCAAGCCGGGCTGGCATATTTATTGGCAGAACCCCGGTGATTCCGGCCTGCCGACGGCGATCGACTGGAAGCTGCCGCGCGGGTTTTCGGCGGGGCACATCCTCTGGCCGGCACCCGAGCATTTCGTGCAAAACGGTATCGGCAATTACGGCTATGCCGGAACCGTCGATCTCCTCGTCCCGATCGCTGCCCCGAAAGAGCTGGCGGCCGGACAGACCGGCCTGCTCGACGCCGAAGCATCCTGGCTCGCATGCGCCAACATCTGCATCCCGGGCAGCGCCAAGTTAAGTTTAAATCTGCCGGTCGCGGCGCACGCCGCCCCCGAGCCTGCCGTTGCGCAACTGTTCGCGGCGGCCCGCCGGAATATGCCGGTCCCGGCGCCTTTCGAGATCCGCTTTGCGTCTGACGGGAATAATTTCCGACTGTTGGTTCCGTCGAGCGTCATTGGCGAACTGAAGAAGCCGAGGGGGATGTTTTTCCCGATCGAGGAATCGCTGATCGATGCCGCCGCCCAGCCGCGTATAGAGCGGGATGGCGATGGTCTGACGATCCTGTTGCCGAAAGCTTCAGCAGGGATCGCCGCGCCAGCGACGCTCGATGGCGTATTGTCGCTGCGCGGCGAGGATGGCGCCAAGCGCGCCTTTGAGATCAGCGCCAATCCCCTCGGGGCGGTGCCGGCCGCGAGCGGTATCGTCTGGTGGCAGGCGCTGCTGCTGGCGTTTCTCGGCGGTGTCGTGCTCAACGCGATGCCCTGCGTGTTCCCAATCCTCTCCTTGAAACTGCTCAGCGTTGCTCAGCAGGCCCATGGGCACCGCTCCGAGCGAGTCTCACACGCGCTCGCCTATACCGCGGGAGTGCTTGCAAGCTTCGCTGCGCTGGGCATCGCGCTGCTCGCTCTGCGTGCCGGCGGCCAGGCGGTAGGATGGGGTTTTCAGCTGCAATCCCCGGTTTTTGTCGCCGTGCTCGCATATCTCCTCTTCGCAATGGGATTGAGCCTCTCCGGGGTCGCGGGCTTCGGCGGGATGCTCGCCGGCGTCGGCGGACGGTTCGCCGAGCGCTCGGGGCTCGTGGGCACGTTTTTCACCGGCGTCCTGGCGACGGTCGTAGCGACCCCCTGCACGGCCCCGTTTATGGGCGCCGCGCTGGGCTTTGCGCTGATCGCCCCCACGGCAATGGCGCTCGGCGTCTTTCTCGCGCTCGGCCTCGGGCTCGCCGCACCCTACCTGGTGGCCTCGCTCACCCACCGGTGGCAGCGCCTCATGCCAAAGCCGGGATCATGGATGGATTTCGTCAAACAGCTTCTTGCTTTCCCGCTCTATGGCACGGTCGCGTGGCTCCTCTGGGTGCTGATCCAGGAGGTCGGACCCGGCGACGCATTCGGTGCGTTGTTCGGGCTGGTGCTCGTCGCTTTCGCGGTGTGGGTCTATGGCCGGACGCGGCTTGCCGCCCCTGTCGGACGGATGCTCGGTATGGGGCTGGCCGCCGCCGGGAGCGCCGCTGCGATCTTCCTCGCCGTCTCCTTGACCGGAGCGGTGCCGGCCAAATCCGCCGTCTCCAGAGACGGATTGCCGTATGAGCCCTTTACAACACAGCGGCTCGCCGCTCTGGAGGCCGTGGGCAAGCCTGTTTTCGTCAATCTGACCGCGTCGTGGTGCGTTACCTGTCTGATCAATGAACGGGTTGTCCTCGACCGCAGCGCCGTGCGCCGAGCCTTTGCGGAGCGCGGCATCGTCCCCCTCAAGGGTGACTGGACGAGCCAGAACCCGGAAATTACCCAATTCCTGCAGCAATTCGGCCGCAGCGGTGTCCCGCTCTATCTGCTCTATACCGGCAGAGGAGGCGAGCCCCTAATGCTGCCGCAAATTTTGACCGCGGCGAGTGTGCTCGACGCGATCGGCAAAAGTTGACCCGCCGCCCCGACGGGCACCGCCTTTCGCTCGGCCGCAAAATCAGCAGCAGTACATTACAGCATTGTGAAACGGGCGGGACCCGCAGCTGGGGGCAATCAAGCGCGGCTGACCTCGACCTGTGTGTCGTTGAAGCATGCGCCTTCGGCGAGATCGGCCTTGAGATCCGCCGAGACCAGAGCCGAAATCGTCTGCCCGGTGCGGCTCGTCGCCAGCCACGCCCCTTTCTCGCTGGCAACAACACCCGGCGGCACATCTACACTCAACATCAGCGGTAAGATGACCTCGCCGCGATCGTTCCATACGCGCACCTCGATGCCCTGGCGGAGGTCTCGCTGGCTCGCGTCCTCGGGGTTCATTAAAAGCGGCGGCGCCTGACGCGAAGCGCCGAGGCCGCCAAGGGTCGAGGAGATGCGCTTGTCCGAGGCCGGCGAAATAAGCATCAGCGGATGCGAGACCTGTCGCTCCCGCCAATCGGGCAGCAAAGCCGCCGCACCCCACCGTTTGGCCAATGTCTCCGACCTCAGCTCGATTTTCCCCGACGGCGTGGCCGGGAAGACATTGTCGAACAGGACCATTGGCTCACCGTCCGGTCCCGTCATCTGCAATGCCCGGTCTGTCGGTATCTGGCTCGGTCTCATGCCGAGGAGACGGGGATCCGCGATATCGACGGCATCGTCCATCAGTTCTTCGTCCGTCGCCTTGAAGCACGGCTCGTCAAAGCCGAAGCGCGCGGCCAACCGACGGAAGATCTCGGTGTTCGGCAGCGCCTCGCCCGGCGGGGGGATTACCGCCTCGGCGCGCTGCAGCCAATGATGACCATAGGACGGGTAGAGATCGGCGTATTCGAAATGAGTGGCCGCCGGCAGCACCACATCGCAGTACTTCATGCTTTCGGTCATTGCCAGTTCAATGCCGACGGCAAAGACATCCGGACGGGCGAGCCCATGGCGCATTCGATTCTGGTCGGGGTGCACGACGATTGGATTGTGGTTGTAAATGAACAACGCGCGCAGCGGCGGGTCGATGTCGTCATCGGCCAGATGGCGGCCGACATCGTTGATGTTGAGGGTGCGGGTGCAGTCGGGGACCAGATCGGGCCGCTGCAGCCGGTTCGGGGTCTTGGGGAAGGCGTTGCTCGCACCGAGCACGACGCCGTTAGCCTTGGCAAGCCTGCCGAGCAGCGCCGGCAAGGCGATTGCTGCACGAACGGCGCTGCCGCCGTTGCGGCCGCGTTCGAGCCCGTTGCCCGGCGAAACGACCAGAGGCTCGGTCTCGGCCAGCCAGCGAGCGAGGGTAAGGATGTCGTTCTCCCTCAGCCCGCAGACCGCGGCCGCTCGCGCCGCCGGCCATTGACGGGCCCGAGCCATGAACTCCTCGAATCCCAGTACGTGCGCGGCGATGAACGCAGCATCCAGAGAACCCGAACGCTCGAGTTCTGCAGCCAATGACCAGGCGAGCAGAGTATCCGTGCCCGGCAGCAGTTGCAGATGCAGATCCGCCTGCTCGGCGATCTTGGTGCGCAGCGGGTCGACCACCACGAGCCTGCCGCCGGCGCGCTTTGACTTGCGGATGCAACGGACGAGATGAAGGTTGGTTACCGTCGCGTTGTTGCCCCAGACGAGATTGAGCTTTGCGGTCTCGGCGAGTTCGGGCGGGCATCCGGGCACGGCGCCATAGGTCCCCGCCCACGCTTCGCTGCGCACGCCGCCGCATAGGGCGCGCCGATAAAGCTGCGTGGCGCCCAGGCGATTGAAGAAACGCGAAGACATGCTGTCTCCGGCAAGGAAGCCGTGCGGACCGGCATAGTTCAACGGCATTACCGTCTGCGGGACCCCAGCGGTCGACGATCTGGTTGACCCGCTTGTAGATATCGTCCAGCGCCACGTCCCACGAGATCCGCTCGAATTGGTCCGAGCCTTTGGGCCCTAGGCGGCGCAGCGGATGCAGCAGGCGCCCCGGTCCGTGCACGAACTCGGGCATGTCCCGAGCCACCTTGTTGCAGATGGCCCCGGCCGTGTAGGGCACCGCATCAGAACCGCGCACCTTAACGATACGGTCATCGGCGACACTGACGCGCAGGCTGCAGGCGTCGGGGCAATCGAAGGTGCAGACGCTGGCGCGCTCATCGGTAAGCATCGGTCCCATCCTCTCGGGGCAGTCAGTCGGCGGCAAACTCTAGCTCGTAATTGGGTCGAGCGGTAGAGCCAGCGACCGGCCATGCTTTCCTTTACAAGAGATTAGATACGAATTCTCGCACAATACTCGGTTCGTACTGCGCCAATATCGAAGCACAACCGATTAAAATTGGAACAGAAAAGCATCGACGAAACCCGCAAAGCGTGTTTTGTTCCTCATCGAGTTCATCCATTGGTCGTGCGCACTCATGCGGCGACAATTCACAGGGGAACGGGTATATGGCATCAGTTCCGGGCGGACAGTATACGCTCTTCGCAAACGGCAATAACATGAACGTGGTCGCGACCCCTGACGGCGTCGGTATGCCGCCGCCGCTGGCCGGGCTGTTCAACCTGGAGCTGCTTACCTCGGCATCCGGCTCCTCCGCGCTACCCGCGGGATACCAGGGCGTGGCGATGCTGTCGCCAGACGGCAATACCATCAATTTGGTCTCCGGTGATTTCGGCGTACAGGTCACCGGCGGCGGCCCGCACACGGTCATTGCCGGAACCGGCAGCGACACGATCTATGGCGGCGACGGCCCGACCATGATCTTCGGCGGTTCGGGTGCCGACCAGATCTTCGGCGGCAACGGACCCGATACGATCCAGGGCGGCAGCGGCCCCGACACGATATATGGCGGCAGCGGGCGCGATCTGATCGTCGGAGGGAGCGGCTCTGAACTGATTGTCGGCGGGGACGGCAAGGATACGATCACCGGCGGCGGCGGCCCCGATACGATCTATGCCGGTCAGGGCGGCGATGTGATCGTGGGCGGGAGCGGCGCTACCTCGATCTTCGCGGGAGACGGGCCGGACACGATCACGGGCGGCAGCGGCCCGACCGCCATCTACGGCGGAACAGGCCATGCCACGATCACCGGGGGCAGCGGCCCGACCACGGTCTACGGCGGCAGCGGCAGGGACGTGATCGCAGCGGGCAGCGGCTCGACGATGATCGTGGGCGGAGACGGCAAAGATACGATCACCGGCGGCAGCGGCGCCGACACGATCTTTGCCGGTCATGGCGGAGACTTGATCGTCGGCGGCAGCGGCCCGGACCTGATTTTTGGCGGCGATGGCCACGACACGATCTTTGGCGGCGGCGGCGCCGACACGATCTACGCCGGGTTGGGCCCCGCCTTGATCCACGGCGGTTCCGGGCCGGATCTGATCACCGGCGGCGGGGCGAACGACACGATCATGGGCGGCAGCGGGGCCGACACGATCGATGGCGGATCGGGGCACAATCTGATCACTGCCGGGACCGGCGGAACCTTGATCCAGGACAGCGGGGTCCGAGGTCAGGACACGGTCGTCGGGTTCAGCCAAGCACACGGCGACGCGATCAATTTCGCGGGCCAGGATGCCGCCACTGTGAACCATGTCGTGGCGACAGCCAACAGCAGCGGCGGCAGCACGACGATCACTCTGCCCGACGGCTCGACAATGACCCTCGTTGGGATCACCCACATCGACAGCACCTTCTTCCACTGATCGCAGTCGCTGCCGCCCATTTCGGGCGAATTCTAGAACCCCGAGCGCCGCACAATGCGGCGCTTTTTTTGCGGCGCGCCAAAACCGTTCAAGAATTTTGCGGGCCAGGCGATCAGCTACTCAGGACAAGCTGCTGGTTTATCCATGTTATTTGGCCGCGAAGATCGAAATCCCGCTGGAAGATTTTCTGCGACACCCCCAGCTTCCGATCGGGTACCCGAGAGTTTGGCAGATCTGGTGCGCGCAATGCCCGGCCAGCGGTCGGTACGCATCATCGCGACACAGCGCCCCGGCGCGGTCGACCACCTCGTCGGGGCCGAGCTCTCGCAAGGGTTGGTCCAGGCAGCTCAGCAACTCCCGGCAGGCCCGAACGACGGGGCCTACCGATGTGTCGATCCACCGCTGCAGTTCGGCGAACCCGCGCTCCTGCGCCGCCATTGCCGCAATCCCCGCCTTTCGGGTCGCCCATGCCAACTCGCGCGGTGGGATTTCGCCAAAGGCCAGTGCCACGATCATCTCGCAGAGCGCGTGCAAGCTTGGGGCGTTCTGCGTGGGATGATAGACTCGGAAGCCATCGAAGGCGTCGCGCGTCGCCAACACCGGCACGTTCCACGCCAAGGCCTCCGCCACTTTGATCTTTATGCCCGTCGAAAATTCGAGCGGGATCACCACTGCGTCGACCATTCCGTAGAACTCGGCGCTATCGTCGAGAAACCCGAGCTTTCTGGCAAATGGATGATTTTCGGCGATCCCCTGGCACATATTGCCGGCGATAATCACCTCCACCGGAATATTATAGAGCACGACATAGCGGGCAAAAATCGACAGAAAGCGTCGAAAGTTGACGATATTGACCGAATTGTGCGCTCCTAAGAACCCGAGGCGAAGGGGTCTGTCGTGATCGTAAACCCCGGGATTGCCGGGATCCACGCGCGTTTGGAGGGAGCGATCGTCCCAATACGGCAGTGAAAAGACGGCCCGCGTAGTGAGCGCCTCGAGGGCGACCGCCTCGGACTGCTTAATGGCGATCACCGCATCCGCACGGTCGAGTGCGACCTTCTCGCGCTCCGGCGAGGTATAATAGAACTCCGGCGCTACCCTGAATTTCTCGAACAGTTCTCGCCGCCCTGAAAAAAGGTCGTGCGTGTCCAGGATCTTGATGACGCCCGGCGGTGCATACTCGAACGCCTTCGCCAGAAACGTATAATTGACGAAAAGGACATCGAATTTTTTACGCTGGAACAGCCAAATCAGCTGCTGTGCTATGTTGTCGTCCCACCACTCGTCGATGGCGTGGTGGTAGCCACGGGCATTTTGGTGCAACTCACGACTGTTCGGAACGGTCGCGAAATAGTCGAAGCTGTCGACCAATTGACGATAATAGCCGGGCACCTCTTCAGCCCAGTCCCGATCGATCGGATAGAGCAGGAAAGAAACCGAAAAACCCATCCGCCGGAACAGCGACACCGTCTGGTGCACCCGATTGCGATTGCCATAATCGCGCGGCAGAGGCGGTGTCGTCGACAGGACGAGGGCGGAGCGGCGCACCTCCCTCACTACTGCTGTTCTTCCACGAGAAAGCTGCGCCAATCTCCGCACTGTGTCGCCAGCAACCTGGCCAGCGCACTGATTGCCTCGATTTGCGCCTCGAAGAGCTGCGCGTCGTCGGTGTCGAGAAACAGTCCCATGGCGCCCCGGTGGCGCGGCGCCAGTTTCATCAGAAAGTCCAGAATCCGAGGGATATCGTCTTCGCCACGGCATGGCTGCAGCCGATCGTCTATGAAGAGATCCGACAGCACTTGCCAAAACACCCGCCGCCGCAGCCAGGACTGGCTGACCCGATCGGGATGGACGCGATGATGCATTTCGATCTTCGGGTCATAGAATACCGTATAGCCGAGATCTCGTATGCGCTTGGTGACGAGCAGCTCCTCGTTCGACAATAAAAGGCCCCTGATGCGTCCGAGATTTTCCGGGAACAAGCCGGCTTCAGTGACAGCTCGAGTGCGGAATGCGATATTGGTGCCGGACAGCCATTCCTCCCCGGCCAACAGCCGCGCCTCGTCGCCCCGATCGATTATCGTCAGAAAGCTTTGCAGCCGAGGCGTCAACCAGGCTGGGCAGCGCGCCGCCCAGATCGGCCGTACCGGGCCACCCACCACGCCCGCCGCCTCGTGCTCGGAAAACGCCTCGATGATATGCCGCAGCCAACCGGCGCAAGCTTTGGCATCGTCATCCAAAAACGCTACGAGTTCGGCGCGTGCGGCGTGAATGCCGATATTGCGGGCGCGCGACAGGCCTGGGCGTGCCTCGTCGAGGTAGCGATGAGCGCACGTGATTTGTAAGCCGTCGCGAAACTGGGCGCGGGCCTGAAGATCGTCCGAATTATCGACGATTATCAGTTCGTATTCCTGCCCGGGCAGATCCTGCAGCTCGATCGACATGATCGCTTCAAGGAGCATGTCGTGCCGATTGAACGTGCAGATGACGACGGAGATTTTGGGCAGCACATTCGGCTCTAGCGGGTCGCGCGGCATTGCCAAACCGCGTTTCTACCGGGTGAATAGAAATCTATTGATTTCGGAGAATGCGTCGGGGTCGCTGCCAGCGATATCGCGCAGGCCGCCGAGCAGCATGCCATCCAACAAGTACCGGTAACGCGGGCTCTTTTTTAGCGCCGGACCGGCGAGATGAAGCAGCAGAACGGGCAGTCCGCCTACGCTGGCCGACCCGTCGGGCTGCAAGGTGAGGTCGCCCGTCACGCTCGTCACCCGCGATGCTCGCTTGTCGGCCAACAGATCGACGGCGGGGAAAAAATCGGAATCCACGAGCAAATTCCATAATGGCTGATCGACGTAACCACCGCGCCGTCGCACTTTGTGGAATTGCTCGATCACGGGATCGTCAAAGAACCGCTCGAACTCTGCGATGTCGACGGCAGCGAGCGATTTGGCGATCATTCCCGAGGTCATAAAGGTCGAGCGATCACGAAGCGCCGCCGCTGCCGGCAGGTTTTCGTAAACCCCGTCCGGGCTGGTGTTAATAAACCCGATGGCCGGCGCCGGCACTGCGAAGATCCGGTTGAACAGCTCCGCCCCTGCGGTGGCGATGCAATCGGCATCGAGATAGACCGCCGGCCCGGGAAAAGTCAGAAAAGACAGCTTCCGCAGCTTGCCGAGGCAATATGGATAGGGACTGGCCGGTGGATCCCTGTCGTAAATCCGCCGGGCGAGAAAGTCGATCCGCTCGAGGCCGACATCGTAGCTCTGTACTCCGAAAACCCGACATACCTTTTTCAAAAAGTGGGTTTCTTCATTAAACTCGATACAAAAGATCTTGTTTCTGAAGTCGTGTACTCGCAGGCTGTGCAGCAGCTGCACGATATTCGCCAGTACGCGATCGTTCGCAAGCAGGAAGATAGCGGGTGCCTCGGTCATCTCTCGTCGAAAAAATTGCTGTCGTCGTTTCGGGTAGTTGCGCGGGGCGGTCGATATCGCCCTGCATAGGTAGAAGATGCTGCTTAACAAGTGGTGTCCGAACCTCCACGCTCGACGTCCGGACTGGCGCCCGGTCGGCGGAGGCCAGAGTGCCTCGCCTAGGCCCATCGTTTCTCCGGCTGATTGCCGGAGCCTTGGCTCTCGCCGCTGCAGCCGGCGCGGAAGCCCAGACGGCAAGGTCCGTCGAGCACTTCAATTACGTTCTCGGCACGCAGACCTTTGGCCCTTCGTATCATTTCACGGCGGCGCCGCCGGTTGTCGAGACCGCCGAAGCTATCGCCGCCCTTGGCTCCAACACGATAAAGTTCCAGCTCAAACCGACCATTAATGGCGAGCAGACGTTGGCAGAGATCGCTCGCAGCGACCCGGCGATCAGACCCGTAATCGACATGCCCTTCGCCAATCTTTTGATGTGGGTCTATCCGCCGGCCACTCGAGCGCGGCTGTTCGACCCTGCGACGTTCGGCACCGAGTACAGCGAGCTTTACGATCTGACGCGCTACCTGCGGCAGACCTACCGTGGAACCGGCAAGGCGTTTTTTCTCGGTAATTGGGAAATGGACAATCACCTCACCGGCAGCCGAAAGAAAGAGCCGACGCCCGAGCTGCTGAGGAACGTGACCGCCTGGGTCGCGACGAGGCAGCGCGCAGTGGACGACGCCAAGCGCGACACCCCCGACTCCGACGTCGAGGTCTACTACTATCTCGAGGTCAATCTGGTATGGGATGCGATCGCCGGTAGGCGGCGTGCCGCCAATACCATCCTGCCCACCACCCGGGTCGATTATGTTTCCTACTCGGCATATGATTCACTGCTCCCCGACCCCGAGCAAAAGCTGCCGCAAGCCCTTGATTATTTGCAGGCGCAACTGCAGCCGAAAGACGGAATTTCCGGGAATCGGGTGTTCATCGGCGAATACGGTTTCCCCGCCGACCGCTATTCGCCGCAGGACCAGGACAGCCTATCCCGCCGGGTGATGCGAATCGGGCTCGGATGGGGATGCCCGTTCGTCCTTTATTGGGAAATGTACAACAACGAAGTCAGGGAGGGTCGCCAGCGTGGGTTTTGGCTGATCGACGATAAGGGCCGCAAGCAGCCGGTCTATCTCACGCTGCAAGAATATTATCGTAAGGCCCGAGTATGGGTGACCGATTTCCTCCGGCAGCAGCAGCGGTTTCCGACCTCGATGGAGTTCGACGGAAGCGCCGCGCAGTGGCTGCAATAACGACGGTGACCGGTATGGGAGCAGCATCGCCAATTCGCGACCGATCGCCTCAATCCACCCCGTAGCAGGCTCTTCCCGCGGTCCCTTTTGTCAATTTCCGCGCCGGAAACAACCCGGTTTGCCTAGAAAATGATCGATATCGCAAACTTGGCGAGCGAACATTGACTGGCGCGGCAATCCGGGGAAAAAGGGAATTGGCCGGTAGCAGCACAACTACCCCGTTTACGCGTAATCCGTGGCGTCATCTGGCAGGTGGTATGGCGCTTGCTAGCCGGAAGAGGTGGGGGCAGCGATGGCAACAGCTCGATAGGAGAACCCCAGGGTCAGGTCTTCTGACCAGCGCTAAGTCAGGTTTCGAAAGGCTTTGATATGAAGAATACCAACAACAGCTTCGTCACGAGTGCCGCCTTGGTTGCGGTGTTGCTCGGCTGTATTGGTTCTGCATGGGCCGAGCAGAACGCCGAGCAGCCCGCCCCAGGCGAAACCCCGGCCGCACCGGCCGCACCGACGGCATTGACAACACCTTCTCTGACCGGCCCCCTCGCGGGCAACCCAAATCCGATCAGCTTCGACGCTGGACCGCTCGGCCCCGTCTATTTGACCGGGATCGTCAGTGGTTTGGCCCTCTGGCAGAACAACCCGTTTCCCGGAGACCAGCGCTCGCTGGGGAGTCTGAGCAATGGCCAATTTATCTTTCAAAAGACCGACGGGTTTTTGCAGTATTACGTGCAGGCTGGAGCCTATACGATACCAGCCCTCGGCACGCCCTATTTCAATACGCCGGTAGCTACCGGCGACTTTTTCTCTGCCTTGCCGGTCGCAAACCTGAAGCTCGCGCCGAATGATGCCTTCTCGATCCAGGGCGGCAAATTGCCGACCCTGATCGGAGCCGAATATACGTTCACGTTTCAGAACATGAACATCGAGCGCGGCCTCTTGTGGAACCAGGAACCTGCCATCAGCCGCGGCGCCCAGCTGAACTATACCGCCGACCCCCTCGCCTTCTCGTTCTCGTGGAACGATGGCTTTTACTCAAATCAGTTTACCTGGCTGACGGGGTCGCTGGCCTACACCCTCGACAAAGCGAACACCTTCACCATCGCTGCCGGCGGCAACTATGCCCACTCCACCAAAGTAACTACTACGACGCCCTTCGATTTGACGACCGCGACACCTTTGTTTCAGAACAACGAGACGATTTTGAACGTCATCTATACCTACAATTCCGCACCGTGGACGATTACGCCCTATTTCCAGTATACAAACGTTCCAGGGAATTCTTCGCCGCCGTTCAACACCTTTTCCTCGGCATCGACCTATGGCGGGGCGATACTGGTGAATTACTCATTTCCCGACAATTCGTGGTTGCCGGGCTTCAGTCTGCCGGTTCGGTTCGAGTATATCTCGAGCACGGGCAGTCTCGCGAATGGCGCACCCAGCCTGATCTATGGTCCTGGCAGCAGTGCGTGGTCGGTCACCGTGACCCCGACATACCAGTACAAGATCTTTTTCGCCCGCGCCGAGTTCTCCCATGTCGGAACGAGCAGCACGACGCCCGGCTTCGCGCTTGGCCCAACCTTCGGCAATACGACGCAGACGCGCTTTCTGTTCGAAACCGGCGTTCTGTTCTGAGCTGGCAGCGCGATCGAGACGACGGTCACGCGCAATCGGCGAGCGCGGCCATCGTGTCCTGCGGCGATGGCGCGCGCTCGATGTGGCGGCGATGCCAGAGCGCGTAGAAGAGCAAGTTCCAAGCGGCGCGGGCGGTCCGCCTGTCGGCGGAAGCGGCGAAGAGGCGCTCGACCGCATCGGGGCGGCAGATTTCGCGCACCGCGGCTGAACGAGCGACAAGGGGACCGAGCTCTGCGCCGCGATGCGCGATCCAGCGAGCCACCGGCACCGTAAAGCCGCGCTTGCGGCTGAAGGGCTGCATGTCGGGCAGACGATCGGCGAGCCAGCGGCGCAACAGCCATTTGCCGAACCCGCGCCTCACCTTGAGTTCGTCCGGCAGGTGAAAGACGAGCGCCGCCAGTTCGGTATCGAGATAGGGCGTGCGGCCTTCGGTGCTGTGCGCCATCAAGCAGCGATCTAGCTTGATCAGCAGATCGTTCGGCAGCCAATCGGCGCAATCGACTGCTTGCGCGATCTGCAACGGAGTTCGCCGGCTGTCGCTGTTACGGATCTCGGCAGCGGCGATGCCATCGCGCCAGCCGGCGATCTCGCTGCGCAAGATCCCGAGCCCGTCGAGCACGCCGCGCGCCCGCGGTCTGCGCCCGCCTGCCCACCATGGGCGAATCGCGCTGCGATAACGTCCATACCCAGCGAAAAGCTCGTCACCGCCCTCGCCTGTGAGAATGACTTTAAGGCCGGCTTCATGCGCGGCGCGGGCAAGAGCCCAGGTCGGCAGGATTGCATAATCGGCGGCAGGGTCGTCGACCGCTGAGACGACCCCGGGCAGCAGTTTCCAGAAATCGGCTTCATCAAACATGAGTTCGACATGCTCGGCCCCGACCGAAGCGGCGGCGGCGCGCGCGGCCGGCCGCTCGTCGACGACCTCGCTCGCGGCGAAGCCGATCGTGAACGCCTTGACCGGGCGTTCGGCGAGCCGCGCCATCATCATGAGCACCACGGTGGAATCGATGCCGCCCGAGAGAAATACGCCGAACGGCACGTCCGAGCGCTGGTGCAGGCGTACGCTTTCCATAAGAGCGCCATCCAACCGGGCGAGCGCCTCTATCTCGCCGAGTTGTAGCGGGCCGCCCTCGGGCAGCGCTGCGCGGCGTCGGCGCTCGACGATGCGCCCCTGGCGCACCACCACCATTTCTCCCGGGAGCACTCGATTGATCCCGGCGAAGATCGTCTCACGGCCGGTGGTAAACTGCATTTGCACCAGCTCGTTGCGTACCGACCGAACGAGCTGCGGGACGACGATACCGGCCTCGATCAACGCGCCCGGCTCGGACGCGAAAGCAAAGACGCGCGGCGTCTCGGCGTAATAGAGGGGCTTGATGCCGAACGGATCGCGGGTGAGGATCAGATGGCCGGCTGACGGGTCGTGCAGCGCAATCGCGTACATGCCTCGCAGGTGCGCGGTGAAGTCGAGCCCATATTGCCGATAAAGATGTAGCGGCAGCTCGCAATCCGACTGCGTCGACAAAGCCGCCGGACGGGCGCCGCCGAGATCGGAGCGCAATTCGACGTAGTTGTAGATTTCGCCATTGGCGATCAGCGCCGCGCCACCCGGTTCGTAGAGAGGCTGGTCGCCGGTCGCAAGATCGATGATAGCGAGCCGGGTCTGGACCATCCCGACGTCGCCCGATCGGTATCGCCCATCACCATCCGGACCCCGGTGGCGCAGCGCCTCCCCCATTGCGCGCAGCGGCGCGGATGGCGGCGCCGCGCCGTCATATGTCATCAGCCCGGCGATCCCGCACATCAGCGTGTCACTTCATCGAAGAAACTACGGTAGCCGGCGACAACGATCGGCTCGGTGAATTGGGCTTCATAGGCTCGGCGGCCCGCGTTCCCTAGTCTGGCACGCAGTGCGGGATCCGCGCAAACGCGCTCGATCGCATCCGCGAGCGCTCGAGGGCCGCCACCGCGAGCTCCGGGGAGCGGCACCAGGATACCGCTTTCGCCATCCTCGATCAGACCGGCCGGCCCATCGCTCGCCGTGGCGACAACGGCCAATCCGGCGGACCAAGCCTCGATCACGACATTTCCGAGCGGCTCGTGCAGTGACGGGCAGATGAGGAGATCGGCGGCTGCGAACAGGCGCGGCACATCCTCCCGCCAGCCGAGGAAGCGAACCCGGCCGGCAATCCCCAAACGGGTGGCCAGCCGCTCCAGGGTTAGTCGAAGCGGGCCGTCGCCGGCGATCCAAAGAATGACTTCCCTGGTTCCGGCGAAAGCCTCCAGCAGCAGATCGAAACCCTTGTTTGGGTGAAGCCGGCCCAGCGCCAGCGCCAGTGGCTTGCGCTCACCCCACCCGATGGCGTCTGGCGCCAGCGATGCGGCTTCGGCGCGCGCATCGGGAACGAAGTTCGGCAGGTAACTGATCCGTTGACGCGGCCAGCCTTTGGCAACTGCGTAGTCGACAATGGCCCGTGTGTTCCCGATCAGATGATCGCAGCGCCGATAGTATTTCAGATCGTAATACCCCCCGAGCCGAGCGACATGCACAAAGTTGCCATGCGGGCACAGCCGAGTGGCGCGGCTCATCCAAGTCAGCACGATGTCGGGCCCCCAAGCGGTGATCTCGCGCGCGAATGCGCGCCGGGTCGTCAGATCGAAGGCGCCGCCGAAGGTGAGTTCGCCGACTGCGACGCCGGCGGCGCGCAGGGATTGCGCGCGGTTGGAATTTTGCCGGATCAGCACCCGTTGCGGCTGGCCGGCGCGCTGCAACGCCGCCGCGAGCCGAGTGAAAAAGCTCTCCGCACCGCCGTGCGTCGCGCCGGCGATTGCCTGCAGCACTCGCCGGGTCATCTCATCAGCGCTTCAAACCGCGCCGCGACATTGTCCCAGGTCCACCCACCCTGCTTTGCGAGGGCGGCCAGATGCCAGCGCCGCCACAAGGCATCGTCGCGCAGCACTCTTATTGCTGCCGTCGCGAAGACGTCGTCATTCGCGGCCACACGACCCGTCGTGTGGTCGATGACCCGCTCGGGCGCCGAGCCCAAGGGCTGGACGATCGCCGGCACCCCCATTGCCTGCGCCTCGGCAAGCGCGAGACAGAATGTCTCCCCGGGATCGCCGCGGTAGAGCATGACGCGTGCCCCCAACAACGCCGTGGCCAGCTCGACGCGCCCTACCGGAGCAAACCGGCGTACGCCGTATGCGGCGAGACCGGCGGCCCGCGCTAGAGCCTCCTCAATTCGCGGCGCTCCGGTCGAGCCGTAGACCATCCCTCCGGCATAAATGTGCAATTCCGCTTGCGGCACCGACGGCTTGATTCGTTTGATCCAAATATCGAGCAGCCAATCAAGGCCTCGCAGAGGGTTCGAGGTAAAGATTGCGCGCGGCGGTGGCGGCTCGCGCGGCGCGACCTCGCGGAAGCGATCGACCACGCCATAGGGTATGATCTCTCGCCCGCCGCAGGGCAGCCATTGAGGCACTGTTGTCGCGTGATAGAGTCCGGTCGTAATCAGAATCGGGCGATACCGGCCGAGCCGCCAGAGATTTCGTGGCTTTGTCAGATAACCCGCAGGATTGTGCAGCCAAAACAGCCGCCGCCTCGCTTTTCGAACAAGACCAATGACACGGTGCCCGCGACTGCCGATGTAAAGATCGCAGGCCGGCGGAATTCCATCCGAGAGCGGCGCCCAGTGCACACCGTTGTGGCAGAGTGCGGCGAGGCAGCGATTGCGCACGGCAACCCGATGGCCGCGCCGCGCCAAGGCTTCGGCGAGCGCCGCGAACGCCGTCTCGGCGCCACCCAGTGGCCCCCGCTCCGCCGTCGCGCCGTCAAAGGCAATCCCGTCATCGGCCATCACCACCTCAGCCATCATCTGCTCCGACTCGCTCCCTCTTTGCGCACGCGGGGATAGGGTCGGGGGTGGCGACGCCCGGGGGATCGAGCCGGGCTTTGAGATAGGAGAGGATCGGGTAGAGCGCGGCGCAGAGCGCGATCAGAAAACCGTAGGGGCCTTCGCGGTATCCTTTTCGGCCGACGTAGCATTTCCAGAAGCGTGAGACGATGCGGCGCAGGTTTCGGCCGTAGCTGCCGATATCGCCGCTCTCCCGCAGATCCTGCGCCCGGGCGGTCGTGTAGCGGTCGAGACGCTGCAGCATGTCGGAGACGTCGCGGTCGACATAGTGGAGGAGGCGCGATGCGAGCGTCTCGCCCTGCTGTCCCGACAGCGACACCGTCGGGTGCACCCGCTGATCGCCCCATTGTTTGACGCCTTTGCGATACAGCGCAGCGTGCGCCGACCGGCCGAACGAAGCGCCCCAACCCCAGCGCACACGGCGCGCGCCGATATAGTTGTCCACTGGAATGAGGTGCCACGCGGCGGACGAATTTCGGACCACCCGCCAGATTTCGGCGGCAAGCTCGGGTGTCACCCTCTCGTCGGCATCGATTTCGAGGATCCATTCACCGCGGCAGGCGTCGATCCCGGCGTGCCGTCGAGGCCCCTCCCGCTGCCACGCGCCTTCGACGAGGCGCTCGGTGAAGCTGAGCGCGATCTCCCGCGAGCGGTCACCGCAGCGGTCGAGCACGACGACGGTCTCGTCGGCAAAACCGAGGCAGGCTAAACAATCGGCGAGCTGGCGCTCTTCGTCATGGGCGACGACCAACGCGGAAAGCCGCGGCTCGCTCACGCCGCGGCGCTCTCGACCGAATGCCACAACCGGTGCGCGGCGGCCTCGGCGGCATCGACGGACAGGCCGTCCATCAACGTTCCGGTGGTCCGGTGGTCGAAGCCCGGTCCGAACATCGCCTCGGGCGGATCTGCCGAGCGGACCCAGGCGGTTCGCCGGCCCCATGGCGCATACTGGGCGACGGGGCTGGGGCCGAACAGCCCCAGCGTCGGCGTCCCCGAGGCCGCGGCGATGTGCATCAGCCCGGTATCGTTTCCGATGAATATCGCGCAACGCCGCAGCACCGCGGCGGCCGTCAAGAGATCGACGCGGCCGACGAGGTCGATGCGCCGCCCTGGAGGCAGCGCCGCCAGTAGGGGCCGGGCCAGCTCGCGTTCATGAGCTGCGGCCAGCACCGCGATGCGACTTCCGGGCAGCGGGCCGCCCGCCGCAGTAAGGCGCGTGGCGAGGTCGGCAAAACGCTCTGTCCGCCATTGTTTGGCGGGCCAATTCGCAGCCGGACCGATCGCCAATACCGGGGCGCCCGGAGAGATCAAAGCACCCGCCGCGCCCTCGTGATGCGACGCAGTCCAGAGGCGCGGGTCCGGCGGAGGATCGAGATCAAAAAGCCGCGCGAGCTGACGAACGCGGTGCTCGCGCGCATCGCCCTTCGCCATGATCTTGCGCTGCCCGGCGCGCAAAATCCAGGCAAGCGCCGAGCCGCGGAGATCGACGACGAGATCCCAGCGCCGGGCTGCAACCGCGCTATAGAAAGGCAGCCAATGCAACGACCAGCGACGTTTTTCCACGACGACGATTTGTTCGAGCCCGGGCACCGCCTCGAACAGCGGAGCCGCGACCGGCCCCGCCGCAATCGTCAGCCGCGCGTGCGGATAGCGCTCGATCAGGTGGCTGAGCAGACCGGTCGACAACACGGCATCGCCGATGCGCGTCGCGGTAACAAACAGGATGTGCATTTCGCCCGGGTCCAGCGGCCTTATATCCCGACCCCCGCCGCTTGCCAAGAAGGCGATCCCGGCCTAACTCTAGCCCGCCATGGCCGACGCCAGCTTTGTTTTGCTCGATGATCGAGGCATTCTCGCCGTCTCGGGGCCCGATCGCCGCCCGTTTCTGCAGGGCCTCGTCTCGAACGACGTCGACAAGGTCTCTCCGACGGCGGCCCGCTATGCGGCGCTTCTCACCGCGCAGGGCAAATACCTGCACGATTTTATAATGGTCGAAGCGGGCGAATCGATCTGGCTCGATGCAGAAGCCGCCCGCCTCGGCGATCTGAAGCGGCGGCTGTCCATGTACCGGCTGCGCGCGAAGGTGATGCTCGATGAGAGATCCGAGTTCTGCGTGGCGGCAATATTCGGAGCCGACACCCCGGCCGCCCTCGGTCTGTCGAGCGACCCGGGCGCTGCCCGGCCGTTTGGTTCGGGCGTCGCCTTCGTCGATCCGCGGCTGGCCGCGCTCGGTGCTCGCGCCATTCTGCCGCGCGAGAGCGCACGGGCATTGCTCGCCGATGCCGGCTTCGCCGAAGCCGGTTTCGACAGCTACGACCGACTGCGCCTGTCGCTCGGCATTCCCGACGGCAGCCGCGATCTGGTGCTGGAGAAATCGATCCTGCTCGAATCGGGCTTCGACGAACTGAACGGCGTCGACTGGCAGAAGGGCTGCTATATCGGCCAGGAATTGACGGCCCGGACCAAGTATCGCGGCCTCATCAAGAAACGGCTGATGCCTGTCCGGATCGAGGGGATGACCCCCCCACCGGGGACTATCGTGACCATGGATGGGCGCGAGGTTGGTGAAATGCGGTCGAGCCGCGGTAGGCTCGGTCTCGCTTTATTGCGGATCGACCCGGTGCGCGACGGCAAGAGGCTCGCCGCAGGCGGCGCCACGATCGCCCCCGTCAGGCCTGCCTGGATGCGGCTCGACGAGGACATTTCGCTGTAAATTGAACGGCAGCGGAACTGCGTCCGCCTCCAAGGGCAGGCTTGCACCAAGCGGATCGCGTCAAAACGAAATACCTATTTCTCGGCCGAGACCAGCGGCCGCAGTTGCCCCGTTGCGGTCCTTGCTCGGTACGAGGGGCGGCGGGCGATCACAAATAAGCGACGCGCCTGCGTCACCTCAATCCAGCAACCTGCGCGTAGGCCCTCAGCTCCCGTTCCACATCGTAACCGCTGGTGCCGAAGATGATGCCGGTGGCGCCGCGGGCCTCGAGCTGGGCGAGACGTTCGCGCAACTCCTCGCGCGTGCCTGTGAAGGTCATCTGTTTGGCGGCGGATACGTCGACGAGCCCGTCATGGCCGTTCGAAATGTCGAGGGAATGACCGCGGTGAACGGAGAGGTGGCGGATTTTTTCGTCCACACGTTCGACGCTGGCCAGCCACGCTTCGCCGCACGGCAGCGCTTTCACACTTTCCGGATCGGTCGTGTATTTGAGGTGATAGGCGAGCGCGATCAGCGGTTTGACGGCGGTCAAGGCGCGCGGCGAGGTGACGTCCTCGCCATCATCGAGGACCGTGCCGCCGGTCGACACGAGGCAGGTCTCGAACCCTTCGGCCGGGCCGCCGAGGGAAATCAGGCCATCGGTAATCTCTTTGGCGAGCGCGCGGGCCTTGGGGCCTTGGCCTGCCATGTAGACTGGCACGTTGATCGGACGATCGGGTAACCAGCCGTCGGACGCGAGGAACTGGGCGAGGCCGCCGTCGATGTCGGCAACATCGCCGCGCAGCAATGCCTTAACCTGCGCAATATGCGTGCGCATGCTGGCGAGGCTCAAGGGCCTCTTGCCCATCCCCGCACGGCCGGTAAAGCCGGTGCCCAACCCGACCATCAGGCGTCCCGGCGCGATCTGCTCGAGCGTCGCGATGGGCGAGGCCTGCGCCATCGGATGGCGATAGCTCGGGATCAGCACGGAGGGGCCAAATTTGATGCGCTTCGTCTTTTCGGCGATGCGGGCGAGAGTGACCCATATGTCGTGGCCAAAGGCGGGGATCTCGGGACACCAGACCGCGCGAAAGCCGAGATCTTCGGCAAGCAGCGCGTACTCGACGGTTCGGGGGCCGGGCGGCAGGCGGAAGTCGTAAGTCAGCACGGGGCATCCCAGAAATAAGCATCTTTAACCGACATTCGCCCGATTCCCGGCGATTTCGGGACAAGGTCGCGCCTTTGGCGGGTTTGGGCAATCAGTAAGCCGTCCGCTGCCGGTATAGAGGCAGCAAGGCGGTCATTCGATGCCACCGAGCTACTGAAACACGCTGATTTGGCAGGATCAAAACGCAACTCCGCTGTCGCCGCTCTTCAGGTAATCTTCCTTACGCAACAACTCGCCGTGGGAAAGCCCACTATCGGCTCTTCTACTGGATCAAATCTAACACTTGGTACCTGCTCCGGGGGTTCGGCTCGGGGTGGTTAGCGGTCCTTCGCCTCGACGCTCGGGGTGGCGGGGTTGCGCCGCTTCCCGACATTCGGCTGGAGTTGGCACGAACTCGGCGGCCTCCAGCACCAATGCTTTTAGAATAAAGGGACATCAGGTCGCAGGCAAATCCCACCAACTTGGTCGAATTGAACCCTATCTATGGCTTGGTCCACTGCCCGCCCGGCGGGCACCAAGTCACCGACGGGGTCGTGTGATGCGCGTGAGAACAGGGCTGGACGTCCTTGAATACGAGCTCCGTCAGGAGCAGGCAGCGACAATCGGCCGGCTTGCTCGGGAACTGCGGGATGCCCTCAATGCGCTGGACACCTTTGACAGCCAAGTAAGTAACGGCCAATCGGAAACCGATAGAAGCGATCCGCAAAGAGCGCGCCTCGTCGACGCCGCCGCCTATGCTCTTTGGAATTTCGTCGTGCAGCGGGAATGCTGCGGCTTTCGCTGGACGGAGGAGGTCCTCAAAGACTACGCCGTACCGGGCGAGGTGCGCGCAAGGATGGGAGCGGTTCGACCTCGCTAGTTTGCATGAGTGTGGGGCCTTTGGTGGTTTCATGAGTTTTTCAGACTGGACTGTCGCCAATCCGGAAAGTGCCGGTCTTCGAAGCGAGCCGCTTCGCGATCTGGTCGAGTGGCTGGACGGCTACGACCAGGCCAATATCCACAGTCTTCTTGTCGTGCAGCACGGCAGGTTATTATTCGAGCACTATCGCGCCGGCGAAGACGAGTGTTGGGGAGAGCCGCTCGGGAACGTGGCTCACGGACCCGACAGCAAGCATGATCTTCGCTCGGTGACGAAGAGTGTGATTTCATTGCTGTTTGGCATCGCGCTAGACCGCAAACTGATCCGGGATATTGATGAAGCTATTATCGATTGGTTTCCGCAGTATTCTGACCTGCGCACCCCGGCAAAAGAGCGCGTTTCGCTGCGCCATCTGTTGACGATGTCCGCGGGTCTCGAATGGAATGAAAACGTTCCTTTCAGCGATCCAAAGAATAGCGCAATGCGTATGCTTCAGTCTTCTGATCAATGTCGGTACGTGCTCGAACAGCCCGTTGTGGCACCTGGGGGACAAGTCTGGAACTACAACAGTGGTTGTAGTTTGCTTCTGGAGGCTGTCCTTGCTAAGGCGGCTGGCGGGGCGCTCGATGACGTCGCGCGCGAATTCCTGCTTGAACCCCTCCGTATCACTGACTTCACATGGACGAAGAATTTAAAGAGCGGGATCCTCGAATGGGGCGGCCTGCGACTGCGCTCGAGGGACCTCGCAAAGATTGGCCAGCTCGTTTTGAATGGCGGAAATTGGAATGGTCGCCAGATCGTTTCACAGAAATGGGTGAAGGAATCCACAGCAGCACATATCGGTCCTGCAGCGCTCACATATTTCTACGGATATCAATGGTGGCTCGGGCGGTCCCTAGTCGAGCGACGCGAGGTGCCGTGGATTTGTGCAATGGGACATGGCGGGCAGCGGATCTTCATTGTGCCAGCGTTCAATCTTGTAGCGGTGGTTACGGCTGGACTCTACGCTGACGCAGTTCATGGGCTGCTGCCGTTGATTATTTTCAATCGCTATGTGCTAGGAGCAGTAGTGAGCGAAGACTAGGGCGGGCCTAAACTCGTTTATAAACCGCTGCGTCCATCGCACCGCCCCCACATGGCCTCGCAAGTTACTAAGGCTGGCTCTGGCCGAGCCCGGGCGACTCGCGGCCGGAAACGAACAACAGCTTTCCACGTCGAGAGGAGACGCCCACAACCGGGGGAGAAGAATGACTGGTGTGGGGCATTTCTTACCCTCGCGGTCGGAGTGACTGTTTAGGGGCCGAGAGGGGGCCTCCAAGCCGAGTACCAAGCGTTTGCATCACTAGCCCCTTTGCTTCGCCGCGCTGCCTCAGTGATTGCGTAGCGCCTAAGATCAAGCAAAATCCGCGACCATTTGCCTTACACCGATAGCTGAATATTCCTCACAGCGCAGTCATGCCGCCATCCACAAACAGCAGGGTGCCGGTCACGTAAGAGGCATCGTCGGAGGCCAAAAACAAGATCGCGGCGGCGACCTCCTCGGCCCTGCCCGGGCGCTTCAGCATCGTGCCTTGTGCGGCCCTGGCGTTGTATTGCTCGACGGTCTCGCCGGCCGCGGCGATGCGGCGCTGATGGAACGGCGTGAAGATAGGGCCAGGGCCGACGGCGTTCACACGAATGCCGTCCGGCGAGTGGTCGGCGGCGAGCGCCCGCGTCAAGCCCGCGACCGCGGCCTTAGTGGTGTCGTACTGCAGGTTGCCGCCGCCGGCTACGACGGAACGCACGGAGGCGACGTTGACGATGGCACCACCCTTGTTGCGGCGCATCAACGGAACCGCCGCCTTGGCACAGAAGACGTAGCCCATCAGGTTGACGTCGAGGATCTCTTTCCAGCTCGCGGCACTCGCCTCGTCGACCTTCTCGTATTTGCGGATGCCGGCATTGTTGATCAGGATGTCGAGACGCCCGAACTTTTGCGCGGCGCCGTTGACGAAGGCGAGGCATGCGGCCTCGGTACCAACGTCAGCCCGCGTGAAGGCGACCTTCGCGCCGGCGGTCTCGAGCTCGGCCGCCACGCGCTGGCCGCGCTCGCCGTCCCGGTCGCAAAATGCCGCGCTCGCGCCCTCGGCAACAAAACGCCTGACCGTCGCCTCGCCGATCCCCGACGCCCCGCCCGTCACCGCTGCGACCTTGCCGTCGAGCCTACCCATGTTCGCCACCTTTCATCGCATTGCGAAACGCGCATCCACGATACGACGTATCCATCCGGCGGGCACCGCCTTGTTGGGGCGGCCTGGGTATCCGACCTTAGCAGACTGCGAAAGCTTCAAGCGTCCGCTTTCGGGACCCTTTCGATGGGCCGACTCGCTCCGACTTGGGTCGAATTGAGCCGCTCCCGCTGACCTGGTCGTGTGACCGCTTGCGGCGCAGAGGCAACACTGCTGGGAGAAGATAGCAGGTGGCCCGCTCTCTATCTGGAAGCCCGATGCATGAGAGACGTGCTGGACAAAGACGCGCCCGGGCAGGTCGACCTCGCAACGCTTCAGCGCGCGATCGGCGTGCACAACTAGCCGATCGCGATCACTCACCTGCCGATGCAGGGGTTCCCCAACACGCGCACCCGAAAATGGCCGTAATCGCCGGTTATCGTGCGATCAAACCGCCAGAGTGGGCGGGCGGGCACGCGAATGGGAGGTCGGGAACTACAACTCATAAGGGAAAACTGGCTGTAGATTTGCTGCAGATACAGCCATAGGGCAACAGCCGATACAATCATTGATTGCGGCGAACGGGGTGAGTGTTGGTCAAGAGCCGGTCCGCGGCGGCTGGACAGCCGGCGACGCCCGCTTTTACATTCGCCGATTGCTGCCCACATTGGCGTTAACCCCTGTGAGGAGATCCTTGATGACCGATATCGTCATTGCGAGCGCCGCGCGTACCCCGGTCGGGGCGTTCAACGGCGGGCTCGCCAGCCTGCCGGCCCATAAGCTCGGTGAGGTCGCGATCGCCGAGGCGCTGCGCCGCGCCCATGTCGAGCCGAAGGATGTTTCCGAGGTCATCATGGGCCAGATCCTCGCCGCCGGCGAAGGGCAGAACCCGGCTCGGCAGGCCTCGATCGGCGCCGGCATTCCGTTCGAGGTGACCGCTTACGGCGTCAACCAGCTGTGCGGGTCGGGGCTGCGCACCGTTGCGCTCGGGTATCAGGCGATCCGCAATGGCGATTCCGAGATCGTCGTCGCCGGCGGGCAGGAGAGCATGAGCCAGGCGCCGCACTGCATCCATCTGCGCAACGGCGTCAAGATGGGCGACGCCGAGCTCGTCGATACGATGATCCGTGACGGGCTGTGGGATGCGTTCAACGGCTACCACATGGGCAACACCGCCGAGAATGTCGCGCAGCGCTGGCAGATCACCCGCGAGCAGCAGGACATCTTTGCCGCCGGGTCGCAGGCCAAGGCCGAGGCGGCGCAAAAGGCCGGCCGCTTCAAGGACGAGATCGTCCCGGTCAAGATCACGACCCGCCGCGGCGAGACGGTCGTCGACACCGACGAGCATCCGAAGCACGGGACGACGGTCGAGGTGTTGGCGAAGCTGCGTCCCGCCTTCGACAAGAACGGCACGGTTACCGCAGGCACCGCCTCCGGCATCAATGACGGGGCGGCGGCCGTCGTGCTGATGACCGCGGCCGAGGCCGAAAAGCGCGGGTTGCGGCCGCTCGCGCGCATCGTTTCGTGGGCGACCGCCGGCGTCGACCCGGCGATCATGGGCACCGGACCCATCCCGGCGAGCCGCATGGCGCTGAATAAGGCGGGCTGGTCGCCCGACACTCTCGACCTGATCGAGGCCAACGAGGCCTTCGCCGCTCAGGCTTGCGCGGTCAACAAGGATCTCGGCTGGGATCTCCAGAAGGTGAATGTCAACGGCGGCGCCATCGCGCTCGGTCACCCGATCGGCGCCTCCGGGGCGCGGGTGCTGGTGACCTTGCTGCACGAGATGCAGCGGCGCGATGTTAAGAAAGGTCTGGCGACCCTGTGCATCGGCGGCGGAATGGGGATCGCGATGTGCGTCGAACGCGACTAGTCCTAATCAGAAATAAGGGAGGAACAGATGGCTCGGGTAGCGGTGGTAACCGGCGGTACGCGCGGCATCGGCCGCGCGATCTCCGTCGCCCTGAAGAATGTCGGATACAAGGTCGCGGCAAATTACGGCGGCAACGACAGCGCCGCGCAGCAATTCAATCGGGATACCGGCATACCGGTCTTCAAATTCGATGTCGCCGATTTTCGCGCCTGCGCCGAAGGCGTGAAGAAGATCGAGGGCGAGCTCGGCCCCGTTGAGGTGCTCGTCAACAATGCCGGGATCACCCGCGACTCGACGATGCACCGCATGAGCCACGAGCACTGGGATGCGGTGATCCAGACCAACCTCTCCTCATGCTTCAACACGTCGAGGGCGGTCATCGACGGCATGCGGTCGCGAGGCTTTGGCCGCATCGTCAATATCGGTTCGATCAACGGGCAGGCCGGGCAGTACGGTCAGGTCAACTACGCCGCCGCGAAATCCGGCATTCACGGGTTTACCAAGGCGCTGGCGCAAGAGGGCGCCGGGCGGGGCATCACCGTCAATGCCGTCGCTCCCGGCTATGTCGACACCGAGATGGTGCGGGCGGTGCCGGCCGAAGTCCTCGAAAAGATCATCGCCCGCATCCCGGTCGGCCGCCTCGGCAAGGCCGACGACATCGCCCGCACGGTCTTGTTCCTGGTCGCCGACGACGCCGACTTCATCACCGGCTCGACGCTTTCGGTGAACGGCGGTCAGCACATGTATTGATGTGCCTTGCGGCGAGGTGCCCCGCAGAGGATTTCTTGCGCTGCCTGTTGTTCTGATGTCTGCCCGTTTGTCCGCGGCAGCATCAGCCGAAGCGGAAAATCTCGAATATCACGACGGCCGCCTTCACTGGTCGCGAGGGAGTGCCGTTGCAGCGGTCGGGCGCGCCGGCGTCAAGGCCGACAAGCACGAGGGCGATGGCGCAACTCCGGCCGGGACCTACCCCCTCGTCTCGATCCTCTACCGGCCGGACAGGATGGCGCCACCGGCATCTCGGCTGCCCATGAAACCCTTGGCGCCGAGCGATGGCTGGGTCGACGAGCCCGCCGACGCCAACTACAACCGACCCGTTTCCCTGCCCTACCCCGCCAGTGCCGAGCAGATGTGGCGGGAGGACGACCTCTACGACGCGCTGCTGGTCATCGGCTACAACATGGAGCCGATCGTTCCGGGGGCCGGGAGCGCGATTTTCCTCCATATAGCGACAGCGGATTTCGCTCCGACCGCGGGGTGTGTCGCCGTCCAGAAAGAAATCCTGCTCGGGTTGCTGCCGCTGTTGGGTCCGGGCAGTCAGATCGCGATCAGGGGTTGAGGCGCAAGCCGGGCAACAGGAGCCAGAGCATGACACGACCGTTCGAGGGCATCCGCATCATCGACGTGACCCATGTGTTGGCCGGGCCTTTCGCGTCGTATCAGCTCGCCGTGCTGGGCGCCGAGGTGATCAAGGTCGAGCATCCCGATGACCCTGACCAGACCCGCGACAGCGGCACCGATCGCGAGCTCAACCGGCGCGGCATGGGTACGAGCTATCTGACCCAGAGCTCCAACAAGCGGTCGATCACCCTGGACCTGAAGACCGAGGCTGGCCGCGACATCCTGAAACGCCTCGTGCAGCGTGCCGACGTCATGGTCGAGAACTACCGGCCCGGCGCCTTCGCTGCGCTCGGTCTCGGCTGGGAGATGATGAGCGAGATCAACCCGCGGCTGATCTACTGCTCGATCTCCGCCTTTGGCCAGGATGGGCCGCGCGGCAACCAGACGGCTTACGACCATGTGATCCAGGCGACTTCGGGACTGATGGCGACAACCGGCACTGCAGAGGTCCATCCGATCAAGTTCGGCTCGCCGGCGGTCGATTACGCAACCGGCACAATGGGCGCATTCGCGCTCGCCAGCGCGCTCTTCCAGCGCGAGCGCACCGGCCGCGGCCAGCGCATCGACCTGGCGATGCTCGATGTCGCGATGATCCTGATGAGCTCGCATTTGACGGGCTATTTGCGCAACGGCGCCGAACCCAAGCCGTCGGGCAACCGACACCTCCACGCGACCAACAGCTGTTATGCCGGAAAGGACGGGCTGGTCATGCTCGGCGCCAGCAATCTGCGGCAGCAGCGCCGCCTATGGCAGGCCCTCGAAAGACCCGAGATGGCCAAGCGCACCAATGAGGAGCGCGAGGACGACCGCGACCGCGAGGCCGCGCTGCTGACCGATATCTTGAAGACGCGCACCGCCGACGAATGGGAGAACTTCTTTCAGGCGCGTCATGTCCCGGCGGCGCGCGTGCGTACCCTCGCCGAGGCCGTCCGGGACCCGCAATTTGATGCCCGTGGCGTCACCCATCGTCACCGGTCTGCTGGCGGGGTCGACGGGGCTTTCGACGTGCCGCTGGCCGCGTTCAAGTTCGCCCATGGCGGCCCGAGCATCGAGACACCGCCGCCCGAACTGGGCGCCGACACCGACAGCGTGCTCGCCGAGCACGGCTATGACGCCGACCAGATCGCGGCCTTTCGCCGGGCCAAAGTGATTTGAGGGCGACCTCCACGTGGTTGCGCGCTGCCGTTCGTGGAACCAGATTATGATTAACCGGTTCCACGTTTGAGGACCGCCGGCGCTGCGAACCGTCGGACAGGCGGTCCGGCTCGATCCGGACGGGAGGGTCCGATGGCCAAAAACATCCTCGTCGAGGGCGCCTACCCCGCTCGGAAGCCCCGTGAAGCGGCGCCCCAGACTTTTCCCCGACTGAGCCCGGGATCGGCGCTCGTTGTGATGGTGGTGCTGTCACTTGGGCTCTGGTGGGGCATCTGGGCAGCTGTCTCTTCGTTGGTTTCCGGCTGCACTCTCTCCGCCTAATGTCCAGGCGCTCGAGGGTTGACGCGCCCGACACGATGCTGCTTGTGTCGCCCCCATGATAGGTTCGGTTCGCTTCGCTATACTGATTTGGATTGTGGCCGCCTTCCCGGCATTGGCGCAGACGGTCGCCACGCCGGGGGGCGTCACAAACAACGGCGTCGTCACACTCGGCACCGGGACCTCCGCGTCGGCGGTGTCTCCGACGACCCCTGTCAGCCCGACCGCGGCCACTCAAGCGACCCCTAGCACGACGACGGGTGGCTCGGCGACCGGCTCCGCCGGGGGCGCCCCATCCACCAGTGGGGCCTCGGGTGGGGCCTCGGGTGGGGCCTCGGGCAGTCGATCGAGCACGACATCGTCCTCCAGCGCTGCTTCCAGCGGGTCTTCGGGGAGCGCAACGACGGCACCCTCGAGCGGCGCTCCGGCCTGGGTGCTGTGCCCTCCGTCCGGAGCCTCGGGAATCCAGCCTTTCCTAGCCGGGACCGATCTGTCCTGCGCGCCTTGAGGGCGTAGACTCGGGCCGAAGAGAATCGAACCCTATAGTTCGGTTTCGAAGGTCTGGCCGGGAAACATCGTGGCCCGGCTCCATCCCGACCAGGCGCCGGCGACCGGGTTATTCGGATTGCTGTCGTGGCGCCAGCAGACGTTCTCGGCCTTTGGCGCCTCGATCCGTTGCGTATGGTCCTTGGTCATTATGAATTCCTGGGTCGAGACATAGGCGTCACGGTTGTCGCAATTGGGACTAGTGGTGATCACCGCCTCGACATTGACGCGGTCCCATGTCGGATTATTCAAGATCAAGGTCGCCGATTGGCCCGAGCCGACCGACCCGCAGGCCGCCAGTGTCAGCAACACGGCAAGCCACGCCAAATAACGCATCACATTCTTCCCTGAGCATTGGCACCAAGCCTTGTCCTTTAGAAAGCTTGATCCCGCCGTGCAAGGGGATTGCGTTCGGGCATGCCGATGAAGCGCCGGGCTCATGAGCGCGACGGCTTAGCGTCGGCGGCTAGGCAGCATCGCGTTCAGCACATTGTCGCGGCGGACAAAATGGTGGAAGAGCGCGGCGGCCGCATGCAGGGCAACCAGCGCCAAAATGAGATAGGCGACGAGCTCATGCGCCGCCATCGCCTGTTTGGCCAACACCTTGTCCGGGCCGATCACCGGCGGCAACTCGCCGAGAAAGTAGAAGTCGACGCGCCGCCCCCGCGCATTGGTGTTCAGGAGACCGAGGACGGGCTGAAGCAACAGCAGGACATAAAGAATATATTCGGTGGCTCGCGCCGCGAATTTCTGATAGAGCGGCAACTCAGCCGGGAGCGGCGGGATGCGGGCATTCCATCGCCATGCCGAGCGAAACAGCGTCAGTGCAAAGATGGTGACCCCGATCGAGCGATGCAACTGCACCAGCAGCGCGGATTGCTCTCTGCTTCCCGCAGCGCGGCTCGCCCAGACCGCAACGTAAACCGCTGCAATCAGCAGCAACGTCGTCCAGTGCACCGCCTTCGCAATGCGGTCATAGCTGTCGGCCGGAGCAGCCGCTTCTGCCGTGCTCCTGATTTCCGCGTCCAAGTTCACCGGAGCTCCTCTGCATATGAAATCGGCGCGATGGGCCGGCCGGGAGCCGGCCAGCCCATGGCATCACACTGGCTGTGGAACCTCTATCTCACGAGCACCCATTGCCCAACCCACCGGGGATGGTGCCCTGCGTAATGGTATTGCAGTTCGTAATGCGGACTGGCCGCGACGAGATTTGTGTCGGCCGGCTGCGACATGCCGTGCCAGGTATTTCCGCCTGAAGGTCTTGGCCCCTGCGCCATTGTCGGTGACAAGGCTTGCAAAAGCGACCAGCGCCAGAGTCGTGGCGCCCAAAGCTAAGATTTTCATGTCAGGACCTCAGTCGATCAAGTTTCGTGCCGGTCGACACGGCACCCATAGAGACCGACTGCCCCTTGCTTTTATTCCGGCCCCGTCGGGTGCCGCTTCGTCGGAAACGGTAACGGCGACTGAGAGCACAGAGCCAATTTACCCGAAGCGGGAATAAAGCCGGAGCCATGGCGGTCTGAATGAGCGCAACACACAACGCCAATCGGAGAGAGACATGGCTGATCGTGAAATAATGGCCGGGGCGAAGATGAACCGCCGCGGCCTGTTGAAGTGCATGGCCTGGACAGGAACCGGGGTCGTTTGGACCTTGAGCGGCGGCATACCGCGCACCCTCGGCTTGATCGGCGGGGCTAACGCCGCCGAGGTGCCGCAAGGCGCGCTCACTTTTGTGCAGATCAGCGACAGCCATATCGGCTTTCATCTGCCGCCAAACCCCGACCCGAGCGCCACGCTCACCGAGGCGATCAAGAAGATCAAGGCGATGCCGACTCAGCCCGCCTTTCTCGTCCATACCGGCGATATCAGCCACCTCTCCAAGGAGGAGCAGTGGGACGACGCCGATCAGATCATCAAATCGGCCAATAAGCAGGTGTTCTTCCTGCCCGGCGAGCACGACGTCGCCGACGCCGACAACGGCAAGGCCTATCTCGAACGCTACGGTAAGAACACCCACGGCAAAGGCTGGTACAGCTTCGACACGGCGGGCGTGCACTTCATCGGCCTGATCAACGTGTTCGAATTCCAACCCGGCTTCAAATCCGCCGGCCTCGCCAAGATCGGCGACGAGCAGCTGGAATGGCTGGAGAAGGATGTCGACGGGCTCTCGGCGAGTACGCCGATCGTATTGATGGCCCATCTGCCACTGTGGACGATCTACGAGCAGTGGGGCTGGGGCACCGCAGATGCCGGGCGCGCGCTCGGCTATCTAAAGCGCTTCGGCTCGGTGACCGTGCTCAACGGGCACATCCACCAGATCATCCAGAAAGTCGAGGGAAATGTTACGTTCCATACCGCGGATTCGACGGCATTCCCGCAGCCGGCGCCGGGCACCGCTCCCGCTCCGGGGCCGATGAAGGACGTGCCGGCCGGGGAGTTGCACAAATACCTCGGCATCCGAACGGTCAACTACGTCCGCGGCAAGGGCGCTCCCGCGCTGATCGACAGCACGCTCGTTGCTTGAGAGGTAAAGCCATGTCGACGATTTTCCACGGAGCGCCGCGGCCCCCGCGTGGCGCAGTCTTGCTCGGTGCGGTCGCACTGGGGTTGCTGTTGCTTGCCGGTCTCACCCAGGTCCTTGCCGGCGAGACGGCGGTCAAGGCCGCGGCAAGCCCAGCCACCATCGATATCGACAACTTCGCCTTCACCCCGGCGACCCTGACCGTCACCGCCGGCACGACGGTCACCTGGAAGAACGAGGACGACAGCCCGCACCGGATGGCCGACAAGGACGGAACCTTCAAATCGGCCGCGCTCGACACCGACGACACGTTCTCCCACACCTTCGCAGCGCCGGGCGAATACCCCTATATCTGCACGATCCATCCCTACATGGTCGGGAAGATCATCGTCAAACCCGCCGGCAAGTCCTCGTGACCGATCCTTCCTCCTCTCTCCGCTTTTGTCCGCTCGCGGGGAGGGGAGGTCAGTGGAGCAGGTCGCGCTCGGTCTGAGGGAGGCCGATACGGCGCAGGAGATCCTGAAACCGAGCGTCGGATCGGAGAGGATCGAAGGCCGGCCGCAGGAGGATCGAGGCTTTGAAGCGCGCTTCATAGGCCTTGTTGAGCGCGAGCATCGCTTGGTCCCGATCGCCGAGACCCACATAAATCAACGCGATATCGGCATCGGCAGAAGGGTTTTGATCATGCCGGGCGTGCAAGTCATCTAAAATCTTGATTGCTTCTTCCTTTCGTCCTGACATGGCGTAGGCGTAGCCGAGATAGGAGTCGAAGGCGCCGCTGTGTCCGGAAAGTTCGATCGCTCGCTGAAATTCCAAAATTGCTTCGTCATGCAGGTTCTTTTGCGCGAGCGCTTGGCCCAGCTCATAGTGGCCGACGGCAAAATTCGGGTCCATCTCCAGGATTTTCTTACTTTTCTGCACTGCCTCTTCATAACGGCGAGCGACACACAATGCGTCCGCCATGTCGGCGCTGATGATTAGGGAAAGAGGGTCTAGGCCTTCTGCTGTTGTCAACTCCAGGATGCCCTCGCTATGCCGCCCCATCATCATCAGATGCCAGGAATACCATTGACGAGCCGTCGCATAGCCGGGATCCAGCTTGATTGCGCGCTGGTATTCGGTCTCGGCGGCCTCCCAATCCCAACCATAAAGGTCCAAGGCGAAAGCGAGCGAGGCGTGAGCCTCAGCAAGGTTATCGTCCAAAGCCAAGGCTTTTTCCGCCGCTGCCTTGGCTCTGGAAAAGGCATCCTGCGGAGAAAGGACCCCATACTTCCAATCGCCAGACAATGCGTATGCGTCAGCTAAGCCAGAATAAGCAGCAGCGTAGGTGGGATCCCTTTCGATCGCATGGCTGAAATACTCGATCGCTTGCTTCAAGCCATCTCCGGTTCGCTTGTTGATGAAATAACGGCCTTTGAGGTAGGCTTCATAGGCCACCGGGTTCACTGGCTTCGAGTTCTGCAGCGCCGCCTGCTCCTGTTCAGTCACTGCGACCCGGATCTGCTCGGCGATAGCGCGAGCAACGCTGTTTTGGAGTACCAGAGTGTCCCGTAGGTCCCCTTCAAAGCTCTGGGCCCAAATGTGCCGTTCGAGGGGCACCTCGATCAGCTGGGCGCTAATCCGAACTCGGTCGCCAAACCGCAACACGGTTCCTTCGACAACCGCTCCAACGTTCAGCTCGCGAGCAATCTCGGGCAAGAGCTTGCGAACCCGTTTATAGGTCATTATCGAGGTGCGGGAAATCACGCGTAACGCGCTGATCTGCGCCAGCGCGGAGATCAACTCGTCTGTCATGCCGTCGGCGAAGTAATCTTGCGAGGGATCGCCGGAAAGGCTTTCCAGTGGCAGTACCGCTATGGAGCAAATCTGTGGCGAGGTCTGATTTCGGGAGTGCAGAAGCCGAGAGAACGAGGCCACCAGCAACCGGGCTAAACCAGAGGTAAAAAGTCTCCAATCAAGACGGCGGGACGGTTGCCGCGATGGCAAGCTAGCGTCAATGATGTCGACAACACCGACCAGGCGATCTGATGTCTTTTCGTGCTCGGGCTCGCGACTGATCAAACTGGAGACCGTCGTCGGGATGTTGCTCGACGGAGTGGATTGCGCTGCCTCGGCCGGCGAAGTGCGGATCTCGGCGATGAACCGGTAGCCCCGGCCGGACACCGTCCGAATGGAATCCCGATCCTCCCCGAGCGCTTTGCGCAGCGTCGAGATCTGGACCGCCAGGTTGTTCTCTTCTACCACCGTGTCCGGCCAGACTCGGCTCAGGATCTCGTCCTTGGTAACGAGCGCGCCGCGCGCCTCGATGAGGACCATGAGCACATCGAACGCGCGGCTGCCCAGTTCGACAGCGACTCCGCCGGCGCGGAGCTCGCGGCGGTGCGGCAGCAACCGGAACCGGCCGAACTCGACAGCTCCCAGGGCCTCGCTGGTCAGCCTCGTGGCGAGCGCTTTTCAGAACTTTTAATAATTTTTCATATTCGATGAAGGCAGTCAAGCTTGGGTTCGCGCAACGTTCCGCGGACCAAATTTTGGCGCCCGAGGTGGTCGCAGCCGTGAAGGAGCTCCTCGCTCCGCCGCGACACCGGGTCAGCAAAATGGTGTCAGCAAGTGACGCCTTAGAGGATTTCAGGAGATATCACCCGCGCCGACAAGGACTTTAATCTTATCCAGCTTCATTACCTTCACCGCGTAGCCCTGGACCGTGAAGGGATCTCAGTGTTGACGAATGTCCTCGGAGCAGACGGAAAGAGCGGCTCGAAACGCGGGTTCCGCGGGCTTCGGGGTGCTCCTCGCCTCGCCGCTACCACGCCCGAGGTCGACTGTGTCACGGAACCGGGCGAGATCGCGCGAGGGCAAATGTCGGGGAACCCCGATCGGCGGCTTCAGGCGCGGTTCGAGGCGATAGCGCTGCCCCATCTCGACACCGCCTACGCGATGGCTGACGCGCAACGATGCCGATGCCGCCGATGTCGCGCAGGAAGCATTCCTGCGGGCGTTTCGCTATTTCGACAGCTATCGCGGCGACGATGCCAAGAGCTGGGTTCTGAAGATCGTGCGGCGCACGTGCTATAGCTGGCTCGAGCGCAATCGCCCAGCAGATGTCGTCTCGTTCGAAGCCGAGGAGGAACTCGGCGGCGAGGTCGTGACGTCCGCGATCAATGCAGAGGCGCTGCTGGAAAGCCGGTCCGATTTGCGGCGCCTGGACCAGCTAATCGAGGCGCTCCCCACGCCACTGCGCGAGATGATCGTGCTGCGCGAGCTGCACGAGCTTGGCTATCGCGAAATCGCCGAGGTAACGGGCGTGCCAATCGGAACGGTCATGTCTCGCCTGCATCGCGCGCGCTCCCTGCTGCTCAGCGCGCACGATCAAACCGACGGCGCAGTTGTCGCGTCTGCGGGCTCGCTCGGTAGGAGGTTAGATCCACCCGCCCCCGCAACTACGACACCCGCTCACCCGAATTCGGCACGGGCGTGAGGGGCCACGGGAATAAACGCGCGCCCAACTCGATCTGCCCTCCTAGCGGTCCTGTAGGGACATGAGAGTGAGGCATTCGGATGCTGCGGACCGTTGAAGATCCCGAATTGCTCGTTTTCGACCCGGTGATCCGCTTGCTACACTGGCTGAGCCTGTTCCTCGTCGCCGCGATCTTCATCCTCGCCTTCTCAGTCGATTTCGCATCGTCCAAGGATGAGGCCGTCGCACTGATCCAGCTGCATCGCTCGTTCGGCGTGACCGTGTGGGTCGTGACGCTCGCTCGGCTCGTTTGGCGCCAATTCGCGCGCTTCCCCAACTGGCCCGCCGACATGCCGCAGGCAATGCGGTTCGCGGCGCAATGGAGCGAATACGCGCTCTACGCCCTCCTGCTGACCCAGCCAATTCTCGGGCTCCTCCACACCAACGCGCATGGCGACAGGGTGAACCTGTTTTTCCTCGGGCAGCTGCCAGCGCTGATCGGCCAGAACCGCCCATTCGCGAAGCATCTCCTAGAGGTGCACGAGACGGTCGGGCTCCTTCTCCTCGGCCTGATTGCGCTTCATGCCTCGGCGGCGCTCTACCACCATTTCTGGCGCCGCGACGAAACGCTCGATGCGATGCTGCCGCAAGGAATGAGGCGGCCAGACGCGCGAGTGAAAGCAAGGTTTGAGGCAGCAGGCGCCATGCGCTCGCTTCCGGATCGTAGTCCAGGCGAGGCGGGTAGGGACCACACGCCGGAACGAGCGCGGGATTGATCGGCCTCGTTGGGATCGCTACCGTGGCCGTGTTCTTATGGCCGACGACGGGAGCTCCCGAGATGCCTGACGATGTCCGCAAGCCTGTGATCGACAAGTCCCGCCTGCCGAGCCGGCATGTCACGATCGGCCCCGAGCGGGCGCCGCATCGCGCGTTCCTCTATTCGATGGGGTTGACCGAAGAGCAGATCAACCAGCCGCTGATCGGCGTTGCGACGACGTGGAACGAGGCGGCGCCGTGCAATATCGCGCTGGCGCGTCAGGCGCAGGCGGTGAAGAAGGGCGTCGCCGCCGCGCGCGGCACGCCGCGGGAGTTCACGACGATCACCGTCACCGACGGCATCGCGATGGGCCACGCCGGGATGAAATCGTCGCTGATCAGCCGCGAGATCATCGCCAACTCGGTCGAGTTGACAATGCGCGGCCATTGCTACGACGCGTTGGTCGGCCTGGCCGGCTGCGACAAGTCGTTGCCCGGCATGATGATGGCGATGGTGCGGCTCAATGTGCCGTCGGTGTTTATGTATGGCGGCTCGATCATGCCCGGCCGCTTCCGCGGCCGCGACGTGACGATCGGCGACGTTTACGAATGGGTCGGTAAGCACAGCATCAACGACGTCAGCGACGAGGACCTGCACGAGCTGGAATGCGTCGCCTGCCCGTCGTCGGGTTCGTGCGGCGGCCTCTTCACCGCCAACACGATGGCCTGTGTGTCGGAGGCGATCGGACTGGCGCTGCCGGGTTCGGCCGGCGCGCCGGCCCCCTACAACTCGCGCGACGCCTACGCCGAGGCCTCGGGCCAGACAGTGATGGAATTGCTTCGGCTGACCCTACGGCCGCGCGACATCGTCACGCGGAAATCATTGGAAAACGCTGCGACTGTCGTCGCCGCGGCCGGCGGTTCAACGAATTCCGGGCTGCATCTGCCGGCGATTGCCAACGAGGCCGGCATCGATTTCGACTTGCACGAGGTGGGAAAAATCTTCGCCCGCACACCCTATATCGGCAATCTCAAGCCCGGCGGCGAATACGTGATGAAAGATCTTTACGACATCGGCGGCGTGCCGGTGCTGATGAAGGCCCTACTCGATGGCGGCTATCTCCACGGCGACTGCATCACGGTAACGGGCAAGACCATCGCCGAGAATTTGAAAAGGGTCGGCTTCCCGGAACAGCAGAACGTGATCCGCCCAACCTCTAATCCCTTCTCGCCAACGGGCGGCGTGGTCGTGCTCAGAGGCAACCTGGCGCCGCAAGGGGCGATCGTGAAGGTCGCCGGCATGCAACGCCTGCAATTCACCGGCCCGGCGCGCTGCTTCGACTGTGAGGAGGATGCGTTCGCCGCGGTACAAAACCGCGCCTACGAGATCGGCGACGTGATCGTCATCCGCTATGAGGGTCCGAAGGGCGGGCCGGGCATGCGTGAGATGCTGTCGACCACGGGCGCGCTCGTTGGCCAAGGGGTCGGCGAGAAGGTCGCGCTGATTACCGATGGACGGTTCTCGGGCGCATCGCACGGGTTCTGCATCGGCCATGTCGGGCCGGAGGCGGCGGGCGGCGGGCCCATCGGATTGTTGAAGGACGGCGACTCGATCACGATCGACGCGATCGCCGGCACGATCGATGTCGCGCTCAGCGATGCCGAGTTGGCGCAACGCCGCCAAGCGTGGACGCCGCGGCGCACCGACTACCAATCGGGCACCTTGTGGAAATACGCCCAGACCGTCGGCGACGCCGAGAAGGGCGCAATCACTCACCCCGGTGCCCGTGCCGAAACGCACACCTACGCCGATATTTAGCGGGTCCCTTTCCGCCGGTGCGTTTGTTTACTAGCGAGCTTCCGTCCAGCTTTCGGAAAATGCCAGCGCGCAGGTGCTGAAGGGCCGTTCCTCGCGCTTCCTCGGCCAGGGCTGGCCTGCCGCTGCGACGCCATTGCGTGTCAGGCGCGCGCCGAGGGCCGGGATTAGCAATGTGCACACGCCGTAGCGGCGGCGATCCGGCTCGGCGTTGGGCTGGGTGTGGATCAGCAACGGCTCGCCGATTTGATACCAGGTGAGGCCGATCTCCTCGTCCCGCGATTTTACCCGCTCAGTCCAGAAATACCGCGGGTCGCCCGATTTGGTGAATTGCGCATCGGTCACCGGAATGGACGTGTCGGCCGTTTCGGGGTTGAGCATGCCCTGCACCGTCGACTGCAGCCAACGCGCCATTGCAATGTTGTCGGCGTAGATGTGCCAGCGATTCCCGGTCAGTTCGCTGTTGAGATAGAGGACATGTCCTGGCCCCGCTGGGCAGGTAATGATGCGCCAGAAGCTCGCATTGGTGGTAAAGGGATCGCCGTCCTTGACGCTGAGGCGGATGAACGGGTTTTCGCCTGTTAAGATCACGCGGTTCGGATCGGCGGGCATAGCGGCGGCTCCCTGCAATATGGCCGCGTCAGGGTAACCCTAACCTGCTGGTCTCGAAAGGACGACGGCATGACCAAGATCATCCTTGTTCGCCACGGCCATGTCGAAGGCATTTCGCCGGAACGCTTTCGCGGCCGCGCCGATCTGGCGTTGACCCCGGAGGGCCTCCGGCAGGCGGAGGCGACCGCGCGCCGCATCGAGGCGAGCTGGACACCCGCCGCCCTCTATGCCAGCCCGCTAAGCCGGTGTCGGACGACCGCAGAGGCGATCGGAAGACCGTTCGGACTGACGCCGACCCTGGTCCCGGGCCTGATGGATATCGACTACGGCGAGTGGCAAGGTCTGACCCCGGACGAGGTCCGACGCAAATCGCCCGAGATGCTCGACACCTGGTATCGGGCCCCGGATTGGGCGGCGATCCCGGGTGGCGAAAGCGTGCAGGATGTGCTCACTCGCGCCGTCGCGGCATTGCGCGACGTGATCGGACAGCATCCGAAGGAAACGGTCGTGGTGGTCGGGCACGACAGCGTCAATCGCATCATCCTGTTGCACGCGCTCGATCTGCCATTGTCGCGTTATCGGCGGCTCGGCCAAGATCCCTGTGCGATCAACGAGATCGACTTCTCGCGGGCGAGTTTACCGTTCAGAGGCTGACCGAAAATGAATTGAGTGATTTCAGTCGGTTGTGGCATGATGGTTGTGTCAAAGCAATCATCGAGGCACAAAATGTGGACCAAAATCACTCGGCCAAAGTATGGACGAGAGGGGCGGCGCTACGCAAGCGATGTCACGGATGCGGAATGGGCGCTGATTGAGCCCCACATGCCGGCAGTAAAGCGTTTGGGTCGGCCGCGTGAGACCGAGCTACGGGCCGTGTTGGATGCGATCTTGTATATCGCGCGAACCGGCTGTCAGTGGCGCATGCTGCCAAAGGACTTTCCTCCGTTTACCACCGTGCAAGGTTATTTCTACGATTGGCGAGACGACGGCTTGTTTGAGAAGATCAATTTTGCGTTGCTGCTGGAAGCACGCGAAGCAGCGGGCCGTGAACCGAGCCCCTCGGCCGGGGTCATCGACAGTCAATCGGTCAAGACGACCGAGAGCGGTGGGCCGCGGGGGTACGATGCGGCCAAGAAGGTAAAAGGCCGCAAGCGCCACATTGTGACCGATACTGGCGGTCTGCTGGTCGGCGCCGAGGTGCACCCCGCCGATGTCCAAGATCGCGATGGTGCCGTGCTGGTCATTGAGGCCATCCACCAGTTGTTTCCCTGGCTACGCCATCTTTTCGCCGACAGTGTCTACAACGGCCCCAACCTGCGCGAGGCGCTCGCCAAATTCGGCCACTGGACCATCGAGATCGTCAAACGCGCCGCTGATGCCGCCGGCTTTAAACTGCTGCCGCGTCGCTGGGTCGTCGAACGAACCCTGGCTTGGCTCAATCGAAACCGCCGCCTGGCCAAGGATTTCGAGACTTCGATCGCCAGTGCCAAAGTCTGGGTTTACATCGCCTCCGTGCAGCTGCTCATTAGGAGACTCGCCTGACTTTGATGCAACCTATACGATTAAGATTCGGACACTCAGTCGGTGAACGGGACCTATCATCTGAAGGAGTAGTGATGACAAACCCGCTGCTCGGAGCGGCCAGCAAACTGCCGATGGTTAACTATTTCTGGGTCGCGATAGTGCTCAGGTCTTCTCGACGTTCCACATGAAGAATGCCGGGGCTTCAATGTAGCCCTTGATGTTCTTGCGAAGGGCAGTTTTGGCTTCGAATTGTCCGGTCGGGACATAGGGCACCACCTCAAAGGCGCGCTGTTGGATCTTGGCGGCGATCTCCTGGCGCTCTTCCAGATCCTTTGCCTTTAGCCACTGGGTGCGCAATTCCTCGAGCTGGTCGTCCTTCGGCCAGCCGAACCACGCGGCGTCGCCGTTGGCGCGCAGCATGACATTGGTCGACGGGTCGATCAGGTCGGAGCCGGTCCAGCCGGTCTCGAACACGTTCCAGCCGCCCTCGGCGGGCGGCTTTTTCGAGGCGCGGCGCGTCACCACCGTGCCCCAATCGCTGGCCACGTACTCGACATTGAGACCCAGTCTCTTCAACAAATCGGTCGCGACCAGCGCCTCGGCGTGGATCAGCGGCTGTTCGACGGCGTCGAGCAGGATGATCTTCTCGCCATTGTAACCGGCTTCCTTGATCAGCTGCTTGGCCTTGTCGTAATCGCGCTTGCCGGTCAGCGCCTCGGAGCCGGCGTTGCTCGCCATCGGTCCGCCACAGGTGAAGAAGGAGGCGCAGACATCCCAGTTCTTCTTGTCACCGACATAGGCGGTCATGAAATCGGGCTGGCTCGCCACCATCAATACCGCTTGGCGCATCTTGACGTTGTCGAACGGCGGGTAGAGCCAGTTGAACCGCAGACAACCCATGCCGCGGATCGGGTCCGACGACGTTACCTCGATATCGGGGTTGGCGGCGAGTATCGGCCACAGGTCGGCCGGCGGATTTTCCCACCAATCGTCTTCGCCGCTCTGCAAGGCCGCGGTCTTGGTCGCGGCATCGGGCACGACGAGCCACTCGACCCGGTCGACCTTGACGACTTTGCCGCCCGAGGCCCAGTCCGGCGGCTCGCTGCGCGGCACATAATCGGTGTTCTTGACATAGACTATCTTGTTGCCGGGCTCGAATTCCTCCTTGACGAACTTGAACGGCCCCGAGCCGACCATCTCGGTGACTTGCTGGTAGGGGTCGGTCTTGGCCAGCCGCTCCGGCATGATGAACGGCGCCAGGCTCGACACCTTGGCAAGGCCGGCAATCAGCAACGGAAATGGCTCCTTCAAATGGATCGTGAAGTTCTTGTCGTCGCCGCCCTTCATGTCGGCGATTGTGGTGGCGAGCGTCTGGCCGAGCGCGTCGCGCGCCATCCAGCGCTTGATCGAGGCAACGCAGTCGGCCCCGCGTACCGGCTGGCCGTCATGGAATTTGAGCCCGTCGCGCAGCGCGAATCTGTAGTTGAGATTGTCCGGCGAAACCTCGAACTCGCCGACCATTTGGGGCTGCGGCTTGAATTTGGAGTCGATCGCGAACAGCGTGTCGAACACCATGTAGCCATGATTGCGTGTGACGTACGCCGTGGTCCAGATTGGATCGAGCACGTGCACATCCGATTGCGGGATAAAGCGCAAGGTCTTCGCACCGCTTCCCTGAGCGCGTGCCTTAAAGCCATAAGCGGCCAGTGTTGCCGCCCCGGCAGTGATACCGAATTCGCGACGTGTAAGCCGGTGAGCCATCCCTATTCTCCGCTGTTCTGAATTGATCCCGAGAGCATAACAAAAAGCGAGCGCGGAGCGCGTCCGCCTTCAGGTCTTCTCGACGTTCCACATCAGGAAAGCCGGGGCGTTGATCACGCCTTTGAGGTTCTTGCGATAAGCCGTGACCGGCTTCCATTGCCCGGTGGGTATATACGGCACGACCTCGAATGCGCGCTCTTGGATGGCCTCCGCAACTTTCTTGCGATCGGCGAGCGTCGCCGCCTTGAGCCATTCGGTCCTCAACGCCTCGATCTTGTCGTCAGTCGGCCAGCCGAAATGGCCGTTTTTGCCATTGGTGCGCAATGGCAAATTTTCCGCCGGGTCGAGCAGGTCGGCACCGACCCAGCCAGTGCAAAAGATATTCCAGCCGCCCTTGTCAATCGGCTCCATCGAGGCGCGGCGGGTGACCAGAGTGCCCCAATCCATGGCCTGCAGTTCGACGTTGAGGCCGAGTTTCCTCATCAGATCCGTGACGACCAGCGCCTGCGAATGCGCAACCGGCTGATCGACGGCATCGAGCACGACGATTGGCTCGCTCTTGTAGCCGGCCTCGGCAATCAGCTGCTTGGCTTTGGCGAAATCACGCTTGCCGGTCAGCGCCTGCGACCCCGCATTATTCGCCATCGGCGTGCCGCAGGTGAAGAAAGACGGGCAGAGTTCCCAATTCTTCGAATTGCCCGCCAGTGCGCTGAGGAAATCGGCCTGATCGGTCACGGCGAGCACCGCTTGGCGCATCCTCACATTGTCGAAAGGCGGCAAAAGATGGTTGAACTTCACCATGATCGGGCTGGGGAGCGGGTCGGCCGGGGCGATCGTAACGTCCGGGTTCGCGGTGAGCACGGGGACGATATCGAGCGGCGGGTTCTCCCACCAATCGGCCTCCCCGGCATTGAGCGCCGCAGCCTTGGTCATCGCGTCGGGGATGTAGAGCCATTCGACGCGATCGACCTTGGCCAGCTTGCCGCCCGAGGCCCAGCTCGGCGGTTCCTGGCGCGGCACATAATCGGTATTCTTGACGTAAACGACTTGATGCCCGGGCTGAAACTCCTCCTTGACAAATTTGAACGGGCCCGACCCCACCATCTCGGTAACCTGCTGAAACGGGTCGGTATTGGCGAGCCGCTCCGGCATCACGAACAATGCCAGGCTCGAAACCTTCCCGATGCCGTCAAGCAGCAGCGAAAACGGTTCCTTGAGCTTGATCGTGAGCCCCTTGTCGCCGTCCGGCTTGATCACATCAAGGACGGTCGCGAGCGCCTGCCCGTGCCCATCGCGCGCCATCCAGCGCTTGATCGAGGCGACGCAGTCAACTCCGCGGACCGGACTGCCGTCGTGAAAACCGAGCCCGTCGCGCAGCTTGAATTGATAGGTCAGCTTGTCGGGCGAAACGCTGTAGTCACCCACCATCTGCGGGTGCGGCGCGAATTCGGCGTCGATCGCGAACAGTGTATCGAACACCATATAGCCGTGATTGCGCGTGATGTACGCTGTCGTCCAGATCGGGTCGAGAACGCGGAGATCCGACTGCGCGATAAAGCGCAACGTTTTGGTGTCGGCCGCGCGGGCATTTCGGCCAACGCCATAGCCCGCCAATGTAACCGCTCCGGCGGCGATCCCGAATTCGCGACGTGTCAGCCGGTGAGCCATCCCCTATCTCCGCCTTTCCGATTTGATCGCGAAATGGTTGCAAAAACTGCGCCGGCCGACGCTTCCAATTGACGAAAGATGCGCCGGGGTGCCATCTCCGGTCCCGTGGCTATGCACGTCGACGATTTCGATTTCGACCTGCCGCGCGAACGGATCGCGCTGCATCCGTGCGAGCCGCGCGATATGGCGCGGCTGTTGATGATCCCCGCAGCGGGAGGGTTCGAAGACCGGCGAATTTCGGATCTGCCGGCACTATTGCATCCCGGCGACCTTCTCGTCTTCAACGATACCAAGGTGATCCCGGCGAGGCTGACCGGCCGGCGAGGCGAGGCGATGGTCGAGGTTACGCTCTACCGCGACCTCGGCGGCGGCTCATGGCGCGCGTTTGCGAAAGGCGCGCGGCGGTTGCGGACGGGCGACCGCCTCGTCTTCGCCGAAGCCTTTGCCGCCGCGGTCGGCGAGAAACACCCCGAAGGTGACATGACCTTGCGGTTCGAGCTCGATGCTGCCGCTTTTCGGGAAGCGCTCGCCCGTTACGGCTTGATGCCGTTGCCGCCCTACATCAAGCGGCCGCGCAGCGGCGATCCGCGCGACTGCCGGGATTATCAGACGATCTTCGCCCGCGCCGAGGGGGCCGTTGCAGCGCCGACCGCCGGACTTCACTTTACTCCCGCCCTGCTCGAGGCGCTCGCCCATCAGGGCATCCGCTGGACTACGCTGACCTTGCATGTCGGGCCCGGCACCTTTCTGCCGGTCAAGGTCACCGATCCGCGCGATCACCCGATGCACGCCGAATGGGGCATTGTTTCGGCCGAGACCGCTGAGCAGATCGCCGCGGCGCGGCGCGAGGGCGGGCGCATCATCGCGGTCGGGACGACGAGCCTGCGGCTTCTCGAAACAGCAGCAGCCGAGAACGGCGATATGAGGCCCTTTGCCGGCGACACCCGGTTGTTCGTCATGCCTGGCTACCGCTTCCGCGCGATCGACCTACTATTGACCAATTTCCATCTACCGCGCTCGACCCTGTTGATGCTGGTCGCCGCACTCGCCGGGCTCGAACGCATCAAATGCGCCTACTCTCACGCCATCGCCCGCGGCTATCGCTTCTTTTCGTATGGCGACGCCTGCCTGATCGAGCGCAGGCGCTCTCCTTGAGAGCAAGGATGAACGACTTCAGACGGTGACGAGTGTGGCGGCCTTGTCGTAGACCAGTTTCGCCGTCGCGATGTCTTCGATCGCCAGCCCTACCGACTTGAACACCGTCGTCTCCGACAACGGAGCCGCTTTTGTTCCGGCGAAGATCTCACCGGCCTCGGCGTAGATCTCGGCTCCGGAAAGGATCACGTCGCCGGATTCCTTGAGGACTGCCTCGCGCGAATCTACAACGAGGATGTTGGCTATCGCCCGGTCGTCGAGCTCCCGCCAATTGGGCCGCGGCGAGCCGACGGCATTCACATGCGCTCCCGGCTTGAGCCAATCCCCGTCGAGAATTGGGCGAAGCGCGTTCGTGGCGGTCACGACCACATCCGCGCCGCGAACCGCCTCCTCGATCGGCATCGCCCTGGCATTATGCTGTTCGGCAAAGCGCTCGGCATGCGCGGCAGTGCGGCTCCACACGCGGATATCGTCGAAATGCCGCACCCGAGAGAGCGCCTGCAGATGCGCATATGCCTGCACTCCGCTGCCGACCAACGCCAGCACGCGAGCGTCAGGGTCCGCCAGATATCTCGTCACGGCCGCCGAGACTGCGGCCGTCCGCATCTCGGTGATCAGGCGTCCGTCCATGATCGCGAGCGGCTCGCCGGTGTCGGGACGAAACAGCAGGATCATGGCGTGATGCGTTGCTGTCCCGGTCTCCTCATTGCCCGGGTAAAAGCTGACGAGTTTCGCCCCCATTGCCTCTTCCGCCACCGCCGGCATAATCCCGAGATAACGCTTGCCCTCCTCCACGGTCAGCATATTGCGCACCGGCTGTATAACCCGACCGAGGGAAAACTCGGCGAGGGCTTTCTCCATTGCCGGGATCAATTCATCCCACTGCAGCAGCGCGCGGACCTGTTCCTCGTCCAGATACAGCACGACCGATGCTGCGGTTTTGGCGGCGAGGCGCGATTAATGCGCAGCGTTCGCTGTTTTCTCCCGCATCATCGCGATCAGCCCGCGCAGTTGACCGCCGTTGCGCTGGACGACCGAGGCGAATTCGGAACGCTGAGTGACCATCATGCTGACGCCTTCGACGATAATGTCACTGATCTTGTAGGCCCCGTTGTCGGTCACCAGTCGCCAATCGATCTTTGTCGGTGGAGCGGCGCCTGGTCTGATTACGTCGGTCGACACGATGACCCCATCACCGTCGCTTCGACTGCCACCGACTTTCAGAGTCTCGCCGCCGAAATTCGACAGCCGCGTCGCGTAGACGAAAACAACATAATCTTCGAACAACTTCACGAATTCTTGCTGCTCCTCCGCGCTCGCGGTCCGCCAATACCGGCCGAGCACGAAGCGGGCGATGCCGGGGCAATCGAAATCGGTCTGGAATAAGTCGCGAAAGTGCGCCTCCCTGAGGGTGGGATCGGTCTTGTTATTGAGTACCTCGACAGCGCGTTCCCAGACTCCGTTCATAAAGGCGACAGCATCTGCGGGATTCACCAAGGGCGGCGCCGCCATGGATCCGTTAGCGAACAGGACGAAAAGACCGGCCAGAAGGGAACGACGCATCATGTCAGTTTGACCCCCCAAGAGAGAAAGCGATCTTAGCGCGAAAATCGAAGTTCAAGCACTCGGAATTAATGGTCCGTAAAGGAATCGGCTTTGACCGTTTTTTGACGAGGCTGCGTGGTAGGCGTTGGCGGCAGCGGGAGGGTTCCCTACATCCTTAGCGAACTTCGCAGAAGGGGCGAGCGAAATGTGGCCGTTCATGCGTGATAAGCTGGCCGTCCCCCGGCCCGAGGACTGTCTGCCTGGGCGAAACGAGCCGATGCCGGTACCCGAGCAACATTTCGTCAACCGCCATCCGGTTGCCGGACCGTATCCCGACGGCCTGAAGAAGGCTATCTTCGGGCTCGGCTGCTTTTGGGGTGCGGAGCGGGTGTTCTGGCAGGCGCCGGGTGTGTGGGTCACCGCGGTCGGGTATGCCGGCGGGTCGACCCCGAACCCGACCTATGAAGAGGTGTGCAGCGGCCGCACCGGCCATACCGAAGCCGTGCTCGTCGTCTATGATCCGAAACTCACGAGCTACGAGGCATTGCTCAAGCTGTTCTGGGAGAGTCATGACCCGACCCAGGGTATGCGCCAGGGCAACGACATCGGGACGCAATACCGGTCGGCAATCTATACGTTCTCGCCGGAGCAGCAGGCCGCCGCCGAGGCGTCGCGGCAGGCCTATGAGGGCCGGCTCGGTGCGGCAGGATTAGGCAAGATCACCACCGAGATCCGCCATGCTCCGCCGTTCTACTTTGCCGAAGGCTACCACCAGCAATATCTGGCGACGAACCCCAACGGATATTGCGGTCTTGGCGGCACCGGCGTCACCTGCCCGATGCCTGCAAAAATCGCTGCAGCCTAGATTTTCTTAGCTGCGAGCACGGAAAAGGGGGGAACCGGCCTAGTCGCGCCAGAACGGCGCCGCATCATTCAGTCGCCGCCGATGCCGGCGCAGCTTTCGTTCGCCGCTGGCGAGCATTTGGTCGTGCGCTTCGAGCACGGCAACCCAGGCGTGGGCGGCGGGGCTTCGCGGCTCGATCTGGGCGAAGAGCTCGGTAACAAACTCGTGCGCGACGCGGACATCATTCGCATAGCCGAGGTCGCTCTGAAGCCGTTTCAGCCGACCGACAAACCTGTCTAAGCCGTCCCTGTCAAAAAGGCTGCCGAAGAGCTCGATCGTGTAGCGAAGCTTCTTGACCGCGATTCTCAGCTTGTGCCGCTCGCCGGGCATCAGGCTACCGAACCCCTTGCCACGCTGCCTTACCTTGCGCCGGCGCCGATCGAGCACCTCGGGCGCTATTGAACCGATCGCAGAGGTCATTGCGTCCGGCTCATCCGATGCCGAGTGCCCACGCCAGCCCGACGCCTCGAACCACCGTAAGAGGCGCAGCATGCTGGCGGTATAGCGCTGCGATAAAACGGCTTCCCTGATCTGGTCGTAGGCGGCAGCCCGCAGCCGGTCGAGTGCGGCGCCGAGGTCGTCCCAACCAGGCTCGTCCGGAAGTCCGGTGCGGGCCGCCGGCACCAATTCGGCGGCGAATACATCCAGATTGCGGGCCGGCCCCAGCGTACCGCCGAGCCAACGAAGCTCCTCTGTGACCCACTGGACGTCCGCTGGCGGAAGGATTTTCTTCAGCGAGGAAATTGCCGAGCGCAGGCGCCGCACAGCCACCCGCATCTGGTGAACCCCCTCCGGCTGGGCCGAGAGCACGGCGGGTTCGTTGCGCAACAGCTGGGCGAGGCAACTGCGGCCGATTTTTTGCAGCGCGGCCTCGACCGTCAGATCCGGATCGAGAATGACGGGCTCTGCGTGAACCGCCGGGGAAGCGGCATCGCCGCACTCCACCAAGTGATAGCCCCGTTCCGATTTGCTGCGCGTCTCGATACGAAGCGGCGCCACCTCCAACAGCTGCGCGGCGAGGTCGTAGAGAGCGGCGGCGTTACCGCCCTTGAGTTCGAGCTCGACCTCGCTGATCGGTTCGGCCCTGCCAGTGGCGACGGCCCGGATCTCGCCTTCGTCGATCGCCGCCTCTATCGCCGTTCCCGCCAGCGGCTCGATCGCGAAGATCGTGCGGGTGACTTCGGTTACAAAAAACGGCCGCAGATCGGCGGCTGCACCGTCCGGCAAGCGCAGGCCGCTCTGCGCCGCATCGGGGTCGGGTCGGCTCTCGGTCACTGCATCCTCCCACTCGCCGCGCGACAGGAGATCCCCCGAAGCGAGGTCTCCCTCTTTGACGGTCTGCGTGAAATGCCCGCCCTGATCGCGGACCCGCAGGGTCAGCCCCCGCTCTTTGAGTGCCGAATCCGGCGTGTCGTAATAAGTGCTGATCAGCCTTTCTTGTGCGCTGACCCGCGCCATCGCCATCAGCGCGCGGTTCACCGCAGGCAGATCGGTTGCCCGAGCAGCAAGCTTGAGTTCGACTTCTGTCGAAATGGCAGCCCCCCGTCTTGACTAGCTAGCGGTTAAAATCGCGAACGCCGAAGCTTGGTTAATAGATCCCGGACCTGGTGACTGTGTGAGCCCCCTTACTCGGCCGCCGCTCGCGCCGGTTCCTTGAGCCCGTTCGTGTAGTCGACGCTGACGGGCTGGTTCGTCTCGAACAGGCTCTTGAGGTCGAATTCTTTCGCCATCTCGCGCACCGCCGGGAACACCTCCTGTCCCAACAGGCGGATGCAGGTCTTTGCGTCCTCGTGGGAAACATTCCCGTCATTCCCCCAGACGCCGAGAATGCCGGGCCGCGTCTCTTCGAGCAGGATGCGCAATTTGGCGATCACCTGCTTTGGCGTGCCGGCGATGATCATCAAATCTTCGAGCTGTTTCTCCAGCTCGGGGCGGTAGCGGGGGTTTTTCGAGCGGCCGGAGGCAAACTCGACAAAGGCGCGGCGGTTTTCCGGGCTGCCGTAACCCGAGGGCGTGCTCCACACCGGGTGGGCGAGACCGGTAAATTCGCCCTGCATCCATCTGAATTGGGCGGCGTTCGCGAGAGCCTTGTCCTCGGTCTCGGCGACATGGATCTGCTTCAACATCCCGTGATAGTCGGGCCCCCCGGTAAAGCCGGCCTCGGCTGCGACGCTGTCGTAGATCTCCCAGATCCGTTTTGTCCGCTCGATCGGCGTGTTGAGCGCAATATAGGGATACCCACGCCGTGCCGCCCAGACGACCGTCTCGGGGCTGATGACGCCCGGGATCCACACCCGCGGATGCGGCTTCTGCAACGGCACGGCCCATGGGTTGACGACGCGGTGCTGATAATGGGCGCCTTCCCAGCGGAACGGCCCCTCGCGCGTCCACGCGGCGACGATCAAATCGTGCGCCTCCTGAAAACGCTCGCGGTTGAAGGCCGGGTTGACGCCCGCGGCCAGCTGCTCCTGGCCTCCGCCGCGGACAAAGCCCGAAACCAGCCGGCCCTTCGAGATCATGTCGATCATCGACAATTCCTCGGCCAGCCGTACCGGATTGTCGGCCAAGGGAAGCGGGTTGCCGAGCAAGATGATCTTCGCGTTTTTGGTGACCGCGGCAAGAATCGAAGCAAATATGTTGCACTTGGCCTGCATGCAAAACGGCGCGTTATGGTGCTCGTTCAGCATGAAGCCTTCGATGCCCATCTCCTCGGCATAGATGTAATGCTCGATGTATTCGTTATAGAGCCGGCTTCCGGCCACCGGGTCGAAGTATTTGTTCGAAAACATCAGCGCGGTCGCGCCGAATTTCAGGCCCTCATCGGCCGAATAGGCCGACATCGGCTGCTCGGTGAAGTACATCAATTGCATGAGTTTCTCCGCCTCTGACGTGGTTCGGCGCTGGCGTGCCGCAAAGCGGAGAGGGATGATAAACGCTGCTGAAGAAGATCGCATCTCCTGAGAAACGGCCGGAGCCATCTCTCCAGCTTGGAGGAATCAGCTCCACCGCGGCTGCTGCATCGCCGGCTGCGCAGCCGCGTTGGGATTATCGTTGCCTAAGATGCCCAAAAGAGCGATTTTGATCCAAATCACTTCGACTGGGGGGAGACGTCAGCATGTGCAGATTGTGCAATGCGGGATTGCCGCACCACCATTTCGGCTCTCGTCGCAATTTTCTGAAGGGCGCGGTTGCGACCGGGGTTGCTGCCGCGGGTCTGAACCTATTCGCGGCGCGCCCCGCCGCGGCAGACGATCCGCCGATGGACACCGGCAGTCCGGGTCGGCGCTACGTCATTCGTGGCGGTTCGGTGATGTCACTGGACCCGCAGGTCGGAGACTTCGTCCAGGCCGATGTGCTGGTCGAGGGCAAGAAAATTCTCGCCGTCGGGCCGAACCTGCAAACGGGTGGTGCGGCGGAGATCGACGCAACCGGCCGCATCGTCATGCCCGGGTTTATCGATACGCATCACCACCAGTTCGAAACCGCCCTGCGCAGCTTTCTCGCTGACGGGATCCTGATCAACGACGGCTCGGGCACCGCGGCCGGGACCATAACCTATTACGAGTACATTCTCCTCACCTTCGCCCCGGTCTACCGGCCGCAGGATGTGTATATCAACGAGCTGTTTGGGGGGTTGAGCCAGCTCGACGACGGTGTGACGACCGTCCACGACGTCTCGCAAATCCACCACACGCCCCAGCACTCCGACGCCGCCATCCAGGCCCTCTTCGACACTGGGCGTCGCGCGGCCTTCGGCTATTTCGAGGGCGCCGGGACCAACGGCCCCAATTACGCATATCCTCAGGACGCATTCCGCATAAAGCAGCAATACTTCTCCTCGACCGACCAGCTCGTCACGATGATCATGGGCGGCGAGGTCTACCTCGGGACGCCGATCTACACCCAGTCCTGGACGATCGGGCGCCAGCTCGGTCTGCAGATTGCGGCGCACATTCTCTCGCCTTTCGCGATACGTCCGATCCTGAACCAGCTCGCTATGGGCCAAGGCGGCGTCAATAACAACATCGGGATCGGGTCCGACAATTTGTTCATCCATATGACCGGGATGTCCGACCTTGGATGGCAGGCGGTGCACGACAAGGGTGCGCAGGTCTCGCTTGCCGTCCCGATCGAAATGAATATGCGGCACGGCATGCCGCCCATCCTCAAGCTGCAGAGCCTGGGCATGGAGCCGTCGCTGAGCGTCGATGTCGAGTGCACGTTGACGGCCGACTACTTCACCCAGATGCGCTCATGCATGAATCTGCAGCGCGTGCTCCTGAACCAGATGATCCTCGATCAGGGGGATCCGCCGGATCCGATCAGTTGGGGACTTCCGGGAGCTCCGCCAGATGTGCCAAATGGCGATGTGTGGCCGACGCCGCCCCCCGGCACGATTGCGCCGCTCACGACGCGCGATGTGCTGCGTTTCGGTACGATGAACGGTGCGAAAGCCCTTCGGCTCGACGGCAAGACCGGCTCGCTCACCCCGGGCAAGGAGGCCGACATCATCATTCTCGACGCCACCCGGATCAATGTGACGCCGCTCAACCAGGTGCCGGGTGCGGTAGTGTCACTGATGGACCGCACCAACGTCGAGACCGTGATCGTCGCCGGCAAAGTGCGCAAGTGGAAGGGGCAGCTGCTCGATGTAGATCTCCCCCATCTGCGCCAACAGCTCGAGGCCTCGTGCGACTACGTCTTCACTGCAGCTGGCATCCCGCAGGACCTCTTCCGCAGCAACTGAGGCGCAACGTCAGAGAATCGCCATAATGGCATGGTAATCCTAGAGTGAGGATGAAGGACGCTGGAGCAGAGGCGGCGGTCTCTCTGGATCGAGGGCTGCGACGCACGGATCGGATATCGGTATCGCCGGCTGTCTTCGCTGATTTCTGGCTGTTATGGCTGGCTGATATTCGCTGTTATTTTTTCGCTGCTGCCGGCGAGAAGCGCGGATTTCCGCGGGCTGTGTTGGTGTCCTGGCTGTAAGACGCAGCACTTATCAGCGATATCAGCCAGCGCCGCCTGTCATCTCCCGAATTGGCCGTATTCCGCTGCGCCGCCATTGGCGACATTGAAATCGACGCTGCGACCGCCGCATTGCGTCGTGGGAAGCTGAACCAGTTTCCACCTTTTGGTCTGGTAATAGGCGCTGAAATCCGGCCAAATCGTCGGCGCTGCCAGCCAGCACAGCTCGGCAAGGCCGTTGGCCAGCAGCGCATTGCAGACCAGCCCGCTGCCATAGACGCCGACCCGGTAACCGCTGCCCGCCAGTCTCGCGTTCACTTCCTGGAAATAGGCCATGATATTGGCCAACTCATAGGGCGCCTTCCACGGCCCATCCACGCCGAAATATATGGCGCTGCCTCTCGGTTGAGAGTTCTCGGTCGCGAGGATGAGACTTCGCTCCGCGTCCTGACGGCCGCGGAATGCGGTGAAGGACGGGAACTTGTCGTTCTTGTGCTGGAAGACGACGCCCACCTTCAGGCCGTTCATCACAATAACATCGCGCTCTCCCCGTCTCAGGGTTTTCCCCGGGAGCGTTTCGTCTTCATGGTCGTAGTATCGGATTATCGTACTAATGCCGATCGCCTTCATCTGGTCCAAAAAGCTTTGGGTCACCGGGGCCGAGGAGTCTACGGCCTCAACCCCAGGATCCGTCCTGCAAAAGTCCGCAGCGTGCGCCATCGATACGCAGATGGCAAAGCCCGCGGCAAACATGCAGACAGTCCTCGCCGGTCCTCCGGCCAAGCGTCTCTCGGCAGGCATAAGTAACCCTTGATCGAATTCCCCGCCAACTATTTAAGCACACAGCGCTCGACCAAATCAACTTTGATGACCTGCCGCCGCGGCGGGTTGACAATCCCGGCCTCGGGGCTCAGCAATTCGCGCACGCCACCGGGTATCAGGAGTGGAGTCATGCTGTCGCCTGCCGATCTCGCCACATACCACCGCGACGGGTTCATCGTGCTGCCCGACATCCTCACTCGGGACGAAATCGAGGCGCTACGCCGCGTCACCGAGGAGTTCGTGCGCAATTCCCGCGCTGTCGTTGCGAACGATGAGATTTACGACCTCGAGGACTCGCACTCGGCGGCGGAGCCGCGGGTGCGGCGCATCAAGACGCCGCATCTGCACCATCCGGAATATGCCGAGGCGGCCCGGCATCCGAAAATTGTCCAGGTGCTGACCGATCTTTGGGGCGCCGTGCGCTTCGGCACCGGCAAGCTCAACATGAAGTCGGCCGGGTATGGCGCGCCCGTCGAATGGCACCAGGACTGGGCGTTTTATCCGCACACCAACGACGACCTCGCCGCGGTCGGCATCATGCTCGACGACTGCGACATCGAGAACGGCCCGATGATGGTGATCCCCGGCAGCCATCTCGGCCCGGTGTACGACCATCACGGCTTCGACGGCCGGTTCTGCGGCGCGATGGACCCGGATGCCTGCGGTCTGGACGTATCTGCCTCGATGCCCTGCCTCGGCAAGGCCGGCTCGATCACGGTGCATCACGTGCGCGCGGTGCACGGCTCGGCGACGAATTTTTTCGGCAAGGAGCGCCGGTTTCTGTTGTTTCAATACCGTGCCGCCGATGCCTGGCCATTGCTCGGCTTTGCCGGCGGCATCGAGAAGTTCGACGAGCTGTTGCTGGCCGGCAAACCGACCCTGACGCCGCGCCTTGCCCCGGTTCCGGTGCGGCTGCCTTTGCCGCCCGCCGAGCACCAGGGATCGATTTACGAAAACCAACGCGCCGCCGGCAGACGGTTCTTCGAGACCGCCGGCGACCCGCCGAGGGTCGCAGCCGCAGCGGAATAGCCCCGCAATGGCCCGGCTCAGCGTCAATCTCAACAAGATCGCACTGTTGCGCAATTCGCGCCGCACCGGGGTGCCGGACGTGCTGCGCTTCGGCCGGATCGCGCATGGGGCCGGCGCCGACGGACTGACTGCGCATCCCCGCCCCGACGAACGGCACATCCTTCGCAGCGATGTGACCGGCCTCGCCGAGCTGATGCGGCCGTGGCGGCCCGCGTTCGAGCTTAACCTCGAAGGCTATCCCGATCGCCGCTTTCTCGACATCGTCGCAGAAATAAGGCCGGAGCAGTGCACGCTCGTGCCCGACAGCCCCGAAGCCTTCACCTCGGAGGAGGGCTGGAAGCTCGATGCCGCACAGCACCGCCTTGTCGACGCCGCGCTCACGGAGATCAAGCCGCTCGGCTGCCGTGTCATCTTGTTCATCGATCCCGACCCCGCCGCGGTCGCGCCGGCGCACAATATCGGGGCCGACGGCATCGAGATCTACACCGGTTCCTACGCCGCCGCCTTCCGCCGTGGAGACCATGCGGCATTGCTGCGCGCCTGCGCCGCCGCGGCGGAGCGCGCCGCAGAGCTCGGTTTGGTCGTCAATATCGGACACGATCTGAACCTCGAAAACCTGCCTCCGCTGATCGACGCCTTGCCGACGGTCGCCGAGGCCTCGATCGGCCACGAATTGACGGCCGATGCGTTGGTGATGGGCTTTGCCAAAGCAGTCCAGGCCTACAAGGCCGCGCTGAGCAGCACGACAGCAACTTGAAGGCTCGCTAAGACGGAGGGGGCGGGTGGAAGCGACGGAAGCGACGGAGATCGCCGAAAAGATCCACGGAGAGGAGCACGAGCTTCACAGCGCCAAGGCGGACGCGAACTTCCGCAAGTTCACCGGCATCTATCTCGGCATCATCGCGATGCTGCTGGCAATTACCGCTCTCGGCGGCTCCAACGCGACAAAGACGATGCTCAACTCCAATATCCAAGCTTCCGACATCTACGGGTACTATCAGGCGAAGAATATCCGCCAGACTGTGTACCAGCTGACCGCCGAGCAGCTCGAACTCGGAACTCCTTGCATTGCCCGATATCCCCCAGGCCACCAGGGCCAAGATCGAAGACAGAATCAAACGCTATCGCGAGAGGGTCGACCGCTACGAAAGCGACCCGTCAACCGGAGACGGCAAGAAAGAACTGCTCGCCAAGGCAAAGGAATTCGAGGTCAGGCGTGACCACGCCGCCGAACGTGACCCAAATTTCGACTTCGCCGAGGCATTGTTTCAGATCGCGATCGTGCTGGGCTCGGTCAGCATCGTCGCCGCTTCGCGCCCGCTCGTCCATTTGAGCGGGATCCTCGCCATGGTCGGCACGTTATTGATGATCAACGGATATTTTCTGCTCGTTCATCTCCCGTTCGAGTAACAGCGGAAGCTTTTTCGGACTGCTGCAGTCGAAATAGCCGCTCGCGCAGCGAATCGTAGATCGGGGCGCCGCGCAACAGGTTGGGCACCAGCATCGCCGCAAAGCACGCCGCGATCATCGGCAGCAGCATCGTGAAACTGGCGGTCATCTCGATGACCAGCACGATGCCAGTAACCGGAGCCTGCACCACTCCGGTGAAGAACGCCGCCATACCGACAACCGCGAAGGCTGTCGGATCGAGCTCGCCCGCTGGAAAGGCCAGTTGGCAGAGGAACCCGCAGAACAGCCCGAACTGTGCCCCTAACACGAGAAGCGGGGCAAACAGACCGCCCGGCACCGGCGCCGCGTACGATACCGCACCGAGGCCGAAACGCAGAAGAAAAGCCAATGGCAAAATGCCTAGTGTCGCTCCGCGGCCGAGGACGTACTGCGTGATGTCATCGCCGCCGCCGATAAGTGCAGGCGCGAAGAAGCCCAGCGCGCCGACCGCTGCCCCAATGACGGCGGCGCGAAATTCTATAGGCCAGCGGGCGAGCCGATCCATCGCGGAGAGCGTCTGCAGCAATGCGGAGTTATAGAGTGTCCCTGCGAGCCCGGCTGCGGCACCCAGCGCGGCGAATAGAAGCCAGGTTCGCACGCCGAGATAGGCTATCGGCTCGACGTCAAAGTCCGGGTCCGGGCCGAGCAGCGCGCGCGCAACCGCGATTGCCGCCGCGGAGGCTCCGAGCGCCGCGATCGCCGTTCGCGTCTCGAACCGCCGCATCAGTTCTTCGAGAACGAAGACGGCTCCGGCGATCGGCGCGTTGAATGCGGTCGCCAAACCGGCCCCGGCACCGGCGGCAATCAACACCTTGCAGTCGTGCCAATTGCGGCGGAAGAGTTTGCCGACAACATGGGCGATCGCCGCGCCCATTTGCACGCTCGGGCCTTCGCGACCGAGCGCCAGCCCTGAGCCGATTGCCAAGAGCCCGCCAAAGAATTTCACGAACAGCAGACGAGGCGGCGTCGGCGGCAGCTCGTCATTGAGAATTTCCTCAACCTGAGGAATGCCGCTCCCCGCAGCGTAAGGAGAGAACCGCCGAACCAGCCAAGCGGCGATCGCAACTGCGGCGGCACAGCCGGCTGCAATGCACAAGAACCCAGCGAGGTTCCAGCCGTGAGCCCAGGCGATCGCGTCATTACGAAACCGATCGGCCGCTGTGAGCGCAACCCGAAAGAGTGCCCCAATCAACCCGGAGGCACCGCCGACGATCGGAGCCAGGAGTGCCAGCACCAGTAGATTGCCGTAGGCCTCGGCTGGGTCCGTGTGGAGTTTCGGCTGAGGGCGCACCGACCGGGCCGAGCTAGTTCGGGTAGATCTGAACGCTGCTCGCGACGGAATCGGCGACGTGCTCCTTGGTGATCACGCCGGCGATGTTCTGCGGCCGCGGCACGCCACGGCCGCGTACGACAATGGCCATGACGGCGCGCTTGCGCCAGATCCGCTGAATGACCTCGAATGCGATGTCGTCTTCCCGCACGATCGTGAAATTGGGACGGGCGACGTCGCCGAGAGTGATGCCGGTATCTACTTTTGCCAGCCCTCGGCGGAGCCCCGTGTTGACGCGCACGACCCCGAAGATGCGGTTGTTTCGGGTGGCGATGACGTGCCGCATGCGGCCGGCATGCTCCGGCCGGCTCAGGAACTCGTCAAAATCGGTCTCGGCCGGTAAGACGAGCACATCGGTGTCCATGACATCCGCGGCGCGGCGCACGAGAAACATGTTGGCGTGCAGCGCCTTTGGAACCATGTGGCCGCGGCGGCTCAGCTTCATCGTGTAAATGCTCTCCGGCGACAACATGCGCCGGATGCCGAGGCTGAAAGCCACGGCGAGGATCATTGGCAGCACGATGTTGTAGTCGCGCGTCATCTCGAAGATCATCGTGACGGCGGTCATTGCCGCGCCGGTGCCACCACCGACCATCGCCGCCATGCCGACCATCGCGAAGGCCGGCACATCGATGGGGAGCGGCACGTGAATGGCGACAAGCGCCGAAGCGAACCCGCCGCCGAGCGTCGCGCCCATAAAGAGGGAAGGCGAGAAAATTCCGCCCGACGATCCCGACCCGAGGCTCGTTGTCGTGGCCAGCAGCTTGCAGACGAACAGCAGCGCCAAGAGCCAAGAGGCGTTCAGCTGCCCGAATACGATGGCCTGGATCGTGGCATAGCCGACGCCCTCGACGTAATAGTGGCCAAAATTCGCATGCAGCGCATAGATCAGGAGGCCGACGAGCAGCATCCCGAGGACGTGTCTTATGTACGGGCCCTTGATCCTGTCGAACTGGTCTTCGAGAAAATGCAAGCCGCGAACAAAGCCCGTCGCGGCAAGGCCGGTAATCACGCCGAGAATGGCATAAAGAAAGAGCAGCAGAGCCGCACCGACATCGGGGTGCTGGAGCGGCGGCAGCGGCACGACGAAGGCCGGCTGGTCGCCAAAAAACACCCGCCCGATGAAGGTCGCGGTTCCGGTCGCCAGCGCCACAGGCAGGAAAGTCCGGACACTGACTTCGGGCATCATCAGCTCGATTGCGAACAGCACGCCGCCGATCGGCGTATTGAAGGTTGCAGCGATGCCGCCGCCGGCGCCGGCGGCAACTAGAATGATGCGCTGCCCCTGAGGCATGCGGATGATCTGGCCCAAGGTCGAGCCGAACGCCGAGCCGATCTGGATAATCGGCCCCTCGCGGCCGACGGCCGCTCCGCTGCCGATCGCGACCGCCGAGGCGAGCGACTTCACGACAGCGACGATGGGGCGGATCACGCCGCTATTGTAGTAAATCGCATCCATGACCTCGGGCACACCGTGCCCTTTCGCTTCGGGAGCGAATTTGGTGACGAGGAAGGTGACGCCGATGGCCCCGACCACCGGCACGAGGATCACGAAAGGTCCCCACGGGCTGGGCGGGGTGAAGATGTTGGCGTCGTAACGGACCGCAAATTCGCCGAGGAAGAAGAGATTGTGAACCAGACCGATCAAATCCCTGAAAACGACGGCGCCGAAGCCGGCGACGATGCCAACCGCTAAGGCGAGGATCGAAAGATAAGGCAACCCGATGCGGCGGCCCTCCTCCGCGTCACCCGAAATGTCTGCAGCGGGCGATCGAGGCGGCATCGTCGCCTGAGTGGTCGCCGACTGCGGGTGATCCGGGCCGGGAATAATCGCGGTCGGCTCGGATGCCGTGTCGGAGCGGTCTTCTGGCATTAGGGGCTGTCCGACTGTTGTGGCATGCTAGAAGCCCTTGATTACCACGCCTGCGCGACCTTTAGTTTCGTCATCGACGGAGGAAAAGCGCCATGCCAGACAATCTGCGTTGGGTCGGCACCTGGACCACCACGCCGGCCCCGGCCGAGGTCGGCGCCTTCAGCAATCAGACCTTGCGGATGAACCCGCGCGTCAGCCTCGGCGGCGACCGGGTGCGGGTGCGGATCTCGAACGCCTACGGGGCGCGCCCGCTCCTCGTCGGCGAGGCGTGGCTGGGATTGCGCGACAAAGGTCCCGCGGTCATGGCGGATTCTGCATAAGAAGCTAACGTTTGGCGGCGCCGAATCCGCGACGATCGCGGCGGGCTCCTTCCTCGTCAGCGATCCGGTCGCGTTCGAGCTGCCGCCGCTGGCCGATATCGCCGTCAGCGTCTACTTGCCGGGCGACGTGCCGCTCAATTTCGGGATCACCGGCCGCTACGCGCGGCAGATCAACTACGTCTCGCCGCCGGGCAACTTCGCGGACGCTGCGGTGATGCCGGTCGGTAGTGTGACGGGAGACTGGTTTTTCGTCAGCGGGGTCGACGTATTGGCGTCGACCGATACCGGAGGTATCGTCGCGGTCGGGGACTCGCTGACCGACGCCAACATTTCGACGCTGGACGCCTTTTGCCGGTGGCCCGACCAGCTGTCCCGCCGCCTGCAGGTTCGCCGCGGCGGCCGGCCGATGGGAGTGATGAATCAGGGCCTCGGCGGCAACCGGATCCTTCACGACATTCGCGGCGATAGCGGGTTGCGCCGCTTCGACCGCGATGTCATCGCCCAGCCCGGCGTCACGCACGTAATCGTTATGCTGGGCACCAACGATCTGCGCAACCGCTGGGCCAAGCCGGAGGAAGAGGTCACCGCCGACCAGATGATCGCGGGCCTCAAACAACTCGCGGTGCGTGCCCGGACAGCCGGCATCAAGATCTTCGGCGCCACCCTGACGCCGTTCGAGAACGAAACCTTCCTTCCCGGGGCGTGGACGCCGATACGCGAACAGACGCGCCAGGCGGTCAACGAGTGGGTTCGCGAGGGCGGCGCCTTCGATGCGGTGATCGACTTCGACAGGGCCTTGCGCGACCCGGAACACCCGACGAGCATGCTGCCGATCTATGATTGCGGCGACCACTTGCATCCGAGCGATCTCGGCTACAACAAGATGGGCGATGCGATCGATCTGTCGCTGTTCGAATAGCTAGCTATTCGGTCGGGCGGGAGACAAACCCGACGCTGCGGTCATTCTCGTCCGAGGTCACGGTCACGTCCCTGACGTGGGCCCCGATCGGACCCTTTCGAGCGGCCTTGGTCATCGCCACGACGGCTTCCGGGGTGCCCGTCACCAGCGCTTCGACGCTGCCGTCCGTTCGGTTCCGCACCCAGCCGCGTAGCCCAAGGCTCGCCGCTGTACGCGTGGTCCAGAGCCGGTATCCGACGCCTTGCACCTGCCCGGTGATGCGGAGCCGAACTGTTTCGATCGGCGCGGTCATTTGGATCCAAGGTCGGGAATTTGACGTTTGTCAAGGGCGAATGGCGCGATGGAGGTTAACTCTATCGCATCGTCTCAGACCCCTGATGAAAGGATAGAGCATCATGGCCGGCGAAACTCTGCAAGGCATGAAGGTCGCCATTCTCGTCACGGACGGCTTCGAACAAGTCGAACTGACAGAACCGCGCAAGGCGCTCGATCAAGCCGGCGCCGACACTCATGTCGTCTCCCCCAAGACGGACGAAGTGCGTGGTTGGAATTTCACCGACTGGGGCCAATCTCTGCCAGTCGATCTGAAGCTCGACGACGCCCGGCCGCAGGATTTCGATGCGCTGCTTTTGCCGGGGGGCGTGATCAATCCGGACAAGCTGCGGATGATCCCTGCTGCGGTCCAATTCGTGAAGGCCTTCTTCGATGCCGGCAAGCCGGTGGCCGCGATTTGCCACGGCCCTTGGATGATCGTCGAAGCCGACAAGGCGCGCGGCCGGCGCATGACCTCCTGGCCCTCCGTCAGGACCGATCTGCGGAACGCCGGAGCCGAAGTGGTCGATCAGGAAGCGGTCGTCGATAGCAATCTGGTCACCAGCCGGAAGCCCGATGACATCCCGGCCTTCAGCCGCGAGATGATTAAGCTTTTCGCCGCCGCACGCGGCCGCCGCCAGGCCGCCTGACCATGGAATTGCGTCTGTTCGGTTCAACGGAGCGCTTCGTGCCGCGGATCGGCCAGGGCACTTGGTATATCGAGGAGGGCCATCGGCCCTCCGCGGTCGCCGCGCTCCGTCGCGGCATCGATCTCGGAATGACCCACATCGATACGGCCGAATTATACGGTGCCGGTGCCGCCGAAGAGCTGGTCCGCGAGGCGATCGCTGGAAGGCGCAACGAGGTTTTCCTGGTCTCGAAAGTGCTTCCGGAGAACGCCTCCCGCTCAGGGACGCGGCTGGCTTGCGAGGCGTCGCTCACCCGCCTCGATACCGACCGGCTCGACTGCTACCTGCTGCACTGGCGCGGCCCGTACCAGCTCGAAGAGACGATCGCAGGGTTTGATGACCTTCAACGGGCCGGCAAGATACTCTCCTGGGGTGTCAGCAATTTCGACGTCTCCGACCTTGAGGAGGCCTCGATGATCGGCAGCGAAGGTGGGGGGCGGCTGGCCTGCAACCAAGTGCTCTATCACCTGCAGCAGCGGGGCATCGAGCACGCAGTGCTGGCGTGGTGCGAGGCGCGTGGCGTTGCCGTAATCGGCTATAGCCCATTCGGCCACGGGCGTTTCCCCGATCCGCACACGGAAGGCGGCCGGCTGCTCGCCAGAATCGCAGAGGCATATGACGCCACCCCTCGCAAGGTGGCGCTCGCATTCCTGACGCGCCGGCCATCGCTGTTCACGATCCCCAAAGCTTCCAATCCGCAACATGCCGAAGAAAATGCCGGAGCGGGCGACCTGGTATTGTCCGGGGACGATATCGCGGTGATCGACGCAGCCTTCCCGCGCGGTCCTCGGCCGCGCACGCTGCCGATGCTGTAAGGAAGGGGCTTACTCGAATTCGAGGATCACCTGGTCGACGGCGAGACTGTCGCCCGGGTTGGCGCGGATGCGTGCGACCCGGCCGTCGCGTTCGGCGCGCAGCACGTTTTCCATCTTCATCGCCTCGACGATGGCGAGCGGCTCGCCGGCTTTGACCTCCTGGCCTTGCTCGACGACGATCGAGGAAAGCAGACCCGGCATCGGCGACAACAGCAGGCGCGAGGTGTCCGCCGCCTTCTTCTCCGGCATCAGCGCGAGCAATTCGGCGGCGCGCGGCGACAGCACCTGGGCGCGGCGTATGACGCCGCGGTGCATCAGCCGGAATGCCGCGCCCGGCAGACGCTCGATTTGCACTGTCGCGACATGCTGCTCGACGCGGGCATGCAGCAGCGGCTGGCCGGGCTGCCAATCGGTCGTCGCGGCGCGGCTCTCGCCCTCGATTTCGACTCGGTAGGCGCCGCCTTCTGCTCGCACGGCAACCGGATATGGGCGGCCGTCGAGCAGAATTGCGTAATCCCCGGGAATATCGATCTGCGCCCCGGCGAGCGTGCCGTCGATCGCCGTCTCGCGCTCGCGCAGGCGCCGGCCGGCCAGGGCCGCGGCGAGCAGGATCATACGGTCCGCTTCGACAAACCCGGATGGCGGGGCGAACCCGCCGGGGAATTCCTCGGCGATGAAATTGGTCGACAGCGTGCCGGCGCGAAAGCGGGGCTTCGCCGCGACCGCCGCCAGAAACGGGATGTTGTGCTGCACGCCGGCGACATAAAACTCGTCGAGCGCGCCGGACAGCCGCGTCGATCGCCTGTGTCGCGGTCGGGACCCGAGACGATCAGCTTGGCGATCATCGGGTCGTAATAGACGCTGATCTCGGCGCCCTTCGAAGACGCCGGTGTCGACGCGGACGCCGTCGCCCGCTCGGCGGCCGGTAGCGCACGAGGCGGCCGATCGAGGGCAGGAAATTGCGCGCCGGGTCCTCGGCATAGATCCGCGCCTCGATCGCCCAGCCCGAAAGTTCGCACATCCTCCTGCGCGAACGGCAGCGTCTCGCCGGCGGCGATGCGGATCATCAGCTCGACGAGATCGAGCCCGGTCACCAGCTCGGTCACCGGATGCTCGACCTGCAGCCGCGTGTTCATTTCGAGGAAATAGAAATTGCGCTCGCTGGTCGACGATGAACTCGACCGTGCCGGCCGAGCGGTAATCGACCGCTCGCGCCAGCGCCACCGCCTGCGCGCCCATCGCCTCGCGGGTTGCGGCGTCGAGGAACGGGCTCGGCGCCTCCTCGATCACCTTCTGGTGGCGGCGCTGGATCGAGCATTCGCGCTCGCCGAGATGGACGATGTTGCCGTGCGCATCGCCCAGCACCTGGATCTCGATGTGGCGCGGCTCCTCGATGTATTTCTCGATGAAGACGCGGTCGTCGGCAAAGCTCGACTTCGCCTCGCTCGCGCGCCGAGCGAAACCCGTCGCGCGACCTCGGCGTCGCTCGCGGCGATGCGCATGCCCTTGCCGCCGCCGCCGGCCGAGGCCTTGATCATGACCGGATAGCCGATGTCGCGCGGCGATCGCGACGCGCGCTATCGGCATCGGCGAACGACGTCGAGATGGCCCGGCACGGTCGAGACCCCGGCGGCGCGCGCGAGCTTCTTCGACTCGATCTTGTCGCCCATCGCGGCGATCGCCTCCGCGCGTCGGGCCGATGAAGACGATCCCGGCCTTCGCCAGCGCCCGCGGCGAAAGCCGGCGTTCTCCGACAGAAAGCCGTAGCCGGGATGCACCGCCTCGGCGCCGGTCTGCCGGCAGGCCTCGACGATCCGGTCGATATCGCAGATAGCTCTCGGCCGAGGGCGCCGGCCCGATGCGGCACCGCCTCGTCGGCCATCGCGCACATGCAGCGCCTCGGCATCGGCCTCGGAATAGACCGCGACCGTCGCGATCCCCATCCGCCGCGCGGTGCGGATGACGCGGCAGGCGATCTCGCCGCGATTGGCGATCAGGATCTTCTTGAACATGCGAACCGCGCCGGAGCATCGTGCCTGCAGCTGCACCCTCATCCGCCTCGCTGCGCTCGGCACCCTCTCACGCGTGCGACGCATCGCGGGAGAGGGGCTAGGAAGCATTCAGCACAAGCTCCTCTCCGCACCCGGAGAGCGGGGACGAGCCCGCAGGGCTTGTGGGTGAGGGCACTTGGGCAGATGGTGTGATCATTCAAAGCGGGATGTTGTCGTGCTTTTTCCACGGATTGGCGAGCTGCTTGCCGCGCAGCATGGCGAGCGCGCGGCAGAGGCGCCGGCGGGTCGTCGCGCGGCAGGATCACGTCGTCGATGAAGCCGCGGCTCGCGGCGACGAACGGGTTGGCGAATTTCTCGCGGTATTCCTCGGTGCGCGCCTCGATCGCCGCGGTATCGCCGAGATCGGCGCGGAAGATGATCTCGACCGCGCCCTTCGGGCCCATCACCGCGATCTCGGCCGAGGGCCAGGCGAAATTGACGTCGCCGCGCAGATGCTTCGAGCTCATCACGTCATAGGCGCCGCCATAGGCCTTGCGGGTGATCAACGGTGACCTTGGGCACGGTCGCCTCGGCAAAGGCGAAGAGCAGCTTGGCGCCGTGCTTGATGATGCCGCCGTATTCCTGCGCGGTGCCGGGCAGGAAGCCGGGCACGTCGACGAAGGTCACGATCGGGATGTTGAAGCAGTCGCAGAACCGCACGAAGCGCGCCGCCTTGCGCGCGCTGTCGATGTCGAGGCAGCCGGCCAGCACCATCGGCTGGTTGGCGACGATGCCGATCGTCGCGCCCTCCATGCGGGCGAAGCCGATGATGATGTTGCGCGCGTAACTCGGCTGCGATCTCGAAGAAATCGCCCTCGTCGACGACCTTCACGATCAGCTCCTTCATGTCGTAGGGCTTGTTGGGGTTGGCCGGGCACCAGCGTGTCGAGCGAGGGCTCGATCGCGGTCGCGCGGGTCGGCGGTCGGCCGCAGCGGCGGCTGCGCGCGGTTCGAGGCCGGCAGGAAATCGATGAACCGGCGCAGTTCGATCAGCGCCTCGACATCGTTCTCGAAGGCGAGGTCGGCGACGCCCGAGCGCGTGGTGTGGGTGACCGCGCCGCCCAGTTCCTCCTGCGTCACGGTCTCGTGCGTCACCGTCTTCACCACCTCGGGGCCGGTCACGAACATGTAGGAGCTGTCCTTCACCATGAAGATGAAGTCGGTCATCGCCGGCGAATAGACCGCGCCGCCGGCGCAGGGGCCCATGATCAGCGAGATCTGCGGCACCACGCCCGAGGCCAGCACGTTGCGCTCGAACACTTCGGCATAGCCGGCCAGCGAGGCGACGCCCTTCCTGGATGCGCGCGCCGCCCGAATCGTTGAGCCCGATGACCGGCGCGCCGACATTCATCGCCTGGTCCATGATCTTGCAGATCTTCTCGGCATGCGCCTCGGTGAGCGACGCCGCCGAACACGGTGAAATCCTGGCTGAACACGAAGACCAGCCGGCCGTTGACCGTGCCGTAGCCGGTGACCACGCCGTCGCCCGGCATTTTGTGCTCGTCCATGCCGAAATCGTGGCTGCGGTGCTCGACGAACATGTCCCATTCCTCGAAGGAACCGGGGTCGAGCAGCAATTCGAGCCGCTCGCGCGCGGTGAGCTTGCCCGTCGCGTGCTGCGCTTCGACCCGGCGGGCCCCGCCGCCCGCCCGGGCTGCTTGCCGCTTTTCTTCCAAGCGGTCGAGAATATTGTGCATGTTGCCTCGCGACCAATGAACGGGGCAGATAGCATCGGCGATCCGGCAAGGCCAGAGCCACGGCGGCTCTGAGTCTCATTGGCGATAGACGGAGCACGACGGAATGGCGGAGAGCGAGCTGTATAAGAAAGGCGCGGCGATGCGGCGCCAGCTGATGGGCGACGCGGCGGTCGAGCGGTCGGCCCGCGAGATCTACAGCGACCCGGTGATGAAGAAATTCATCGACGTCGCGACCGAGACGGTGTTCGGCGCGCTGTGGACGCGGCCGGGGCTCGACCTGAAGACCCGGGCGTTGATCTGCGTCGTTTCCGACGCCGCCACCGGCCGCGAGCCCGAACTGGCGCTCCATCTGCGCATGGCGCTGCGCCAAGGCTGGACCGAGGAGGAATTGACCGAGGTGTTGCTTCATCTCTCGGGCTATGTCGGCGTGCCGATCATCCGCGAGTCGATGATGGTGGCGAGCAAGGCCTTTGCCGAGTTTCGAGCAGAAAAGGCCGCGGAGAAACCTTTGACCGCTTGAGCGGGGTCGACTACCGGTGCGAGAGGCGAGACGAGCCGAATGGTTGGCCTATTACTCTCGTAAGCGGATCATACACCAGTGGACCCAACTCCATTTGCTCGGGGCTACCGATTGCTGCACCGTGCTCGAAATCGGGCCGGCTCTCGGGCTCGTTACCAGCCTGCTCGTCAACATCGGCTACGACGTAACTACACTCGACAGAGGGCCGCGGTCATTCGCCTACCCGAATGTTCCCCATCTCGAAAAGGACATCTGCGAACTGCGGTCCGACGAGATTGCCGGATATGACGCGATCCTCTGCTGCGAGACGCTCGAACATATCGAATGGGAGCGCGTCGGCTCCGTCCTCACTATGTTCCACGAGAGTGGAGCGAAATCCCTGATCGTCTCCGTCCCCTATATGGGCTTCCAGGTCTTTATCGAGCTCTACGCAAACAGCAGCACGCTCAGGCAGTATTTTTCAATGAAGAAACTCCTCTGGAGAAAGCATTTCCGACCAGAACGGGCCGGCGGACACCAGTGGGAATTAGGATACAAGGGGTACCCTTTGGATCTGTGGGAGCAGCGCCTCAAATACAGTGGATGGTCGATCGTAAGTCGGGATTTCACCGAACATTGCCGCTCCGTGTTTCACCTATTGAAGGCCAAGTGAGCTCCGGCTCGCAGCAGCGTTTTGAATTGCCCCACGGCCTCGATGTCTGCCGCTAATTCGCGGCGGCGCGCAGCCTGCTCGAAATCCTCGCCCCACCCCTCGATCTGGAAGCTTTCATCGAGCTGCGAGGCGGCGAAGGCTTGCTGCGCATCGAGTTGCCCTTCGAATAATGCCAAAGCGATGATCAAGGAGCCGCAGGCGGCAGTCGCCACGTGCAGGGCCGTAAGAGCAAAGTCATCCTGCTCGGCCACGGCCGCGGCAAAGGCGCGAAGGCTCGCCGGCGACTGGCTCTTCGGGATGACGCCGGTGGTGACCACAAGCGGCGCGTCATAGCGCAACACCGCCCAATCGATCAGCGGTTGCCAGACCTCCTGTTGGCGGGCGGCGAGCGCCGGCGGATTAGCCGCCCGATAGCAGACGAGATCGGTCGCGGCATAATTGGCCAACTGCCGGATGATAGCCTCGCGCTGCGTCGCCACCCGATCGACGGTCGTCGTGGCAAACCGCGTCAGCGGCATCGCCGCCGCCCGAACCTCTGTCTCTTGGGCGTTCCATTCTTCGGCTATGGCCGCCGCCAGTGCTTCGCTTGGTACGAGCAGATCGCGCTTGCCCGGCGTCTTGATCGGCTTGCCGTCGAGAGTGATGGCGTAGCCGCCAGCCCTCTTTGCAGGCTCGGCCTTTTGATAAAACCGCCTCATCACGCCACATCCAGTTCGACGAAAGGGTCCTCCACATCACCCGCAAAGCCGAAAAATTCCCAAACTCGCCGCATATGTGGCGGAAGCGGGGTCGTCACCTGCAACCGGCCGCCGCGGGGATGCGGCATAGACAGGCTTCGTGCATGCAGGTGGAGCCGACGCGGTCCGGGAACGCCCGCCAAGTGGGCCGCCGCCTCGCCGTATTTAAAGTCGCCGAGGATCGGCGTGCCGATCGCGGCGCAATGGACACGCAGCTGGTGGGTGCGTCCGGTAACCGGCATCAAAGCGAGCCAGCTCGCCTGCGTCCCGGCGGCGTCGATCACCTGGTAATATGTGATGGCGCGGCGGCCCTCCTCGGTGTCGGGCCGGACGCGTTCGCCGCCATGCCCGGGCAATTTCGCGAGCCGCAGGTCAATGCGGCCTTGAGCTAATTTCGGTCGCCCGACGACGACGGCCCAATAGATCTTGCGCGTCGTCTTCTCGCGAAACGCCCGGGTCAAAAACGCGGCCGCCGCAGCGGTGCGGGCAATGACGAGAATGCCGCTCGTCTCCTTGTCGAGCCGGTGCACGAGGCGCGGGCGCTCGGCGTTTCCGAAACGCAAGCCGTCGAGGAGCCCATCGACGTGCCGCTCCGTCGCGGTGCCTCCCTGAACCGCCAGCCCCGGAGGCTTGTTGAGGACGATGACCACCTCGTCGCGGTGCAGGATCGCTGATTGCAGCATGGCCTCGTCCGCCGGCCGCGGCTGCGGTCGCACGGGCCGAGGCGGCAGCGCCAACTCACGCGGCGGAATGCGGATCGCCTGGCCCGGACCTACGCGATCGCTCGACCGCGCGCGCTTGCCGTCGACACGGATCCGCCCGGTGCGCAGCAGCTTTTCGAGCTGCCCGTGCCCCAGACCGGGATAATGGCGCTTGAACCAGCGGTCGAGGCGGAGAAAGCCATCGCTGCCATCGACGGTTACGGTTTCGTCGGCCTCGGTCATTGCGCTGTCGTTACTGTGCGTTGGCGCAGCTTGTCCCAATATTCGAGCCGTTTCTTGATCTCCCGCTCAAAGCCGCGCTCGCCCGGCGAGTAGAAATTGCGCCGCGGCACCCCGTCCGGAAAGTAATTCTGACCCGAAAAACCTTCCTCGGTGGCGTGGTCGTAAACATAGCCTTTGCCGTAGCCGAGGTTGCGCATCAGCCGGGTCGGCGCGTTGAGGATGTGCATCGGCGGCATCAGGGAGCCGGTCTCTCGCGCCATGGCGCGGGCTTCTCCGTACGCCTGATACCCGGCGTTCGATTTCGGCGCCGTGGCGAGATAGATCACGCATTGCGCGATCGCCAGCTCGCCTTCCGGCGAGCCGAGCCGCTCGTAGGTGTCCCAGGCCGCGAGCGCCTGCACGATAGCTTGCGGATCGGCGAGGCCGATATCCTCGACAGCCGCCCGTGTGAGCCGCCGCAATATGTAGATCGGGTCCTCGCCGCCGGCCAGCATCCGCGCGAGCCAATAGAGCGCCGCATCAGTATCCGAGCCGCGCAGCGATTTGTGCAACGCGCTGATAAGGTTGTAGTGACCTTCCTGGGCCTTGTCGTAGAGCGGCGCCCGGCGCTGCACGAGCTGGGCGAGCTGGTCGGGCCCGAGCGGCTGCTCTGTCTGGAGCTGTGCAATCTCCTCAGTCAGATTGAGCAAGAACCGTCCGTCGCCGTCTGCCATCGCGCGCAGGGCGGTCCGGGCTTCGTCGGTCAGCGGCAGCTCACGATTCAAGTAGTTTTCGGCCCGCTGCAGGATAATTTCGAGATCATTGTCATCCAGCCGGCGAAGTACGAAGACCTGAGCACGCGACAGCAACGCTCCGATCAGCTCGAAGGATGGGTTCTCGGTCGTTGCGCCGACGAGCGTCACCGTGCCGTCCTCGACAACCGGCAGAAAGGCATCCTGTTGGGCGCGGTTGAAGCGGTGGATCTCGTCGACAAACAGAAGCGTGCCTTGGCCCAGCGAGCGGCGCTTCTTCGCCGCGTCGAACACCTTGCGCAGATCCGCCACTCCGGAAAAGACGGCCGATAACGGCTCAAAGACGAGATCGGTGCCCGATTTGGATAGTTCTTGGGCCAGGAGGCGCGCGATCGTCGTCTTGCCGCAGCCCGGCGGGCCCCACAGTATCATCGAGGAAAGCTGCCGATTCGCCACCATGCGGCCGATTGGACCCTCGGCGGCGAGCAGAGGGTCCTGACCGACGACTTCGGCCAGACTGCGCGGGCGCAGCCGGTCGGCGAGCGGCCGCGGCGCTTGGCTTTCGAACAGGGAGCCCATCGTATAGACGTATATATGGAGAGCTCGATCATTCCGAAGGCTTCTTGCCATCGCCTTCGCGATCCGCCCCAACCCCTCAATTCAAGGGGCACAAGAATGATGGTCAACGGCAATTACAACGGCTGGCGCCACGAAGACGCCTGGCTCGACAATAGCAGGCCCTAACCGCAGCCCCGCGCTATTGGGCGATAAATCCCCCGTCGATGACCAGCTCGGCGCCGGTGACGAACGAGGCTTCGTCGGAGGCGAGGAACAGGACACCGTAGGCGACCTCGATCGGCTCGCCGGTGCGGCGCAGCGGTGTGGCGGCGATCTTGTCGGCGCGCTCGCCAGCGTTGGTCGCGTTCAGCATCGGCGGCATATAGCCGGGATGAACCGTGTTGACCCGCACGCCCGAGGGCCCGTAGCGTACTGCAGCGGCCTTCGAATAGATCCGCACCGCCCCCTTCGAGGCATGGTAGGCCGGATGACCGCTGGTGCTGCCGACAAAGCCCATGATCGAGCTGATATTGACGATCGATCCGCCGCCGGTCTTTGCCATTTGCTCGGCGGCCAGCTTGGTGCCCAGAAAAACGCTGGTCTGATTGACCTCGATGATACGGTGCCAGCCCTCGAGCGCGTCGGGGCTGCCGACCGAGCTGCCGGAGATGCCGGCGTTGTTGACCAGAATGTCGAGCCGCCCATAAGCCGCCGAGGTTTTGGCGATCAGAGCGGTCCAGTCGGCCTCGCTGGTGACGTCGATTATCGCGGCGATGGCCTCGCCGCCGTGGGCGCGGATGTCGGCGGCAACCACCTCGGCATCGCCCCCGAGGATATCGGCGACAACGAGCTTGGCACCCTCCGCCGCGAACAGCCGCGCCTCCGCTTCGCCCATCCCGTGAGCCCCGCCCGTGACGATCGCAACCTTGTCTTTGAGACGCATGAAATCCTCCCGGCCTCGGTAGGGCGCGAATATACCCCATTGGGGGCCAGTGTTAATTCCCCCTCTCCGCCGCCGGCTGGGGAAGAGGGTCGGGTCGAGGGATCCCTGCAGCGGGTTTCGGCTATTGCAAGAGGTAACTATAGTGTACTGTAATGGGAGAGCGCTCACGGACGATCGCGAGCAATGAGCCAGCTAATCGCCATGCGCGCGGTCCCGGGCCTTTTCCTGCTGCTTATTTTCGCCTGGGCGCTTGGTGAGCGGCGGCGCGGCGATTATCCGCGGCACATCCCATGGCGCACCGTCATTGTCGGCCTGGCGCTGCAAGTGGCGCTCGCGTTATTGCTGCTGCGCCTTCCGCCGGCCTCGCATGTTCTGCTGCTATTGAACCGCGCGGCGCTCGCATTGCAGCAGGCGACCGACCGGGGAACGGCGTTTGTCTTCGGCTATCTCGGCGGCGGCGCACTCCCGTTCGTCGAGACATCGCCCGGCGCCAGCTTTATCCTCGCCTTCAAGGTGCTGCCGCTCGTGCTGACGATCAGCGCGCTCTCGGCACTGCTGTATTATTGGGGCGTATTGCAGATGGTCACCCGTGCTTTCGCCTGGGTCTTGCGGCGGAGCATGGGGGTATCCGGGGCGCTCGCGCTCGGTGCGGCGGTCCACATCTATGTCGGCATGATCGAGGCGCCGCTGTTAATCCGGCCCTACCTCGCACGGATGCAGCGCGGCGAATTGTTCGCCGTAATGAGCTGCGGCATGGCAGGCGTCGCCGGAACCGTGATGGTGGTCTACGCCACAATGCTCGGCCCCATCATCCCAGACGCGCTCGGCAATATTTTGATCTGCTCGGTGATCAGCACGCCGGCGGCGCTGGCAGTGGCGGCGCTGATGGTGCCGTTCGTGCCCAGTGAGGACCGTGCCGAGATCACCGTCGGCGAGGAGCCGACCGGCGCCTTCGATGCGCTGGTCAAGGGCACCAGGGACGGAGTTGCGCCGCTGGTCGGTATTGTCACCGTGCTGATCGTTACCGTGGCACTAGTCGCGCTGGTCAATATGGCGCTCGGCCAGCTGCCGGGTGAGATTACACTGCAGAGGCTGTTCGCGGTCGCCTTCCGCCCGGTGATGTGGCTGATCGGCGTGCCCTGGGCCGAGAGCGCGAAGGCGGCGGGCCTAATGGGCACCAAGACCGTGCTGAACGAGTTTGTCGCCTATCTGGATCTCGCGAAATTGCCGCAGAACTCGTTCAGCCCGCAGTCGCGGCTGATCGTCACCTATGCGCTCTGCGGTTTCGCCAATTTCGGCTCGCTCGGCATCCTGGTCGGCGGGCTCGGCGCAATGGTGCCGGAGCGCCGTCGGGAGATCACCGAACTCGGCGTGCGGTCGATCGTTTCCGGCACGATCGCGACCTGCATGAGCGGGGCGATCGCCGGGATGCTGCACCAATGACTTGGTGCGGCTGGCGGAAATTTAATCTGCACTAACCCGATGGTCGGCGCAGGCAATGTCTTGCGCAATGGCGTCGTTCACGCCTCTGCGGTACCCCATCCCGAACCCCACGGCCCAGCCCGCGGCCGCACAGCCGAAGATCAGGAGGCAAATGCGGGCAGCTTCGATAACCCAGACCATTGAGGTGTCTGCAGAGCGGAGCCAAGTCATCTATGCTGAACGCAGGGCCCCCACCACCAATCGCCGCGCCAGTCGCGCCACAGCGCCTGATGCCAGCCGTCCCCGCAGGCTTGGTCGCCGAGCTCGAAGGACAGGGCGGGACCGAGCGGGAGCCAATTTTCCAGGTTTGGGTTCGGGGCTGCCTGTGCCGATATGGCAGCCAAAGTTGTCAAGACTGCGAGGATTGGGAAGATCATGCGCATTTCAGCCTCCGGGGGGAACGGAAGACAGTCTGCACGAAAAACAATTGACACAACCTGAACGGGCTTAATATAAGCACTACGCCCGTTATGAGGTGCAAAAGAAGGGAGAGCGGCCAGCGGGCCAGCTGAGCTATCGGTCAGGATATTGCGGGCGGACGCTGATGACGCGGACCGGCAAGCTGGAGCTGCGGGTGGCCGCAGGATCGGGCGGGGCGGCTCTCGCGAGACCCTGTACCACGAGCCGCGCCCTGGCCGAAGCTTGCCTGGGGGGAGCTGTGCTGGTTTACGAGCAGATCAAGTACGCTGCGCTACTGACCTGATAGACGAGCCCCCGGTCACGGTGGGCTGTCTTCGGTGCCCCGGGCACTCGCGGTTCCAGATCAGACCGAGCAACCGCGTTAAAATCATTCGCGGGAAAATTTTTTTGAAACGCCTGCCGTCCAACACGATTAATTTTCATAGGAGATCGAAGAAATCATGCGGAGAAAGGCCCAGTCCAATGGACTAGCGGATTGAGGAGACCTTTGTCCCGGGTCGTACTGATGGTGGTCGGAAGAGATCGCTGACGAGGCCGTTGTCTACGGGACGGGCAACTGACGCCCATACAGTAATAAACGTCGCGACCTGAGGGCGCTAGTGCAGACAAGGGTTGATGGGCGCCGGCCATCTCGTCCCGGCTTGGCTTTCAGTCTGGGGTTCGATCAGAAAAATTTTTTCGACAGTGTGACGAAGGTCACACTTCACGATCACGAAGTGTCCGAATGATCGTCAGGCTCGCGGACGCGAGTCGCGAAACGGAGGGGGTTTGATGTCTTTCACGCTCGAGTTTCGGATGCCGGAAGAACCGGAGGCTTTCCGCGGGATCGGAACAAATCGGGGCTTTCCGCCGATGGGCGCGACTGACTGTCCCAATGGAAAGAGCTTCGAGGGACCTCGTCAACGATCCCGCAAAAGCCCAGGCAGCATTCGGCACGATGCCCCGATCGCGAGTCTGAACACCTCTGAATTACCAGTAAACGACTTGTTAACTAATTCTGGTAATTCTGATTAACCAAGGCCCGCCGGCATAACAACCGGCCGAAACCCGGAGGTTCTAATGCGCGTGCTTCTAGTCGAGGACGATGCACAAACCGCAGCCAGCATCAAGATGCTGCTGATTAACGAGAATTTTATCTGTGATACGACCGATCTCGGGGAGGATGGCCTAGAGATCGGCAAGCTCTACGATTACGACATTATCCTCCTTGATTTGATGCTGCCGGACATCGACGGCTATGAGGTGCTTCGGCGCCTGCGCGCCGCGCGGGTTCGCACGCCGATCCTGATCCTCTCGGGTCTGGCCGAGCTCGATCACAAGATCAAGGGGCTGGGGTTCGGCGCCGACGACTTCCTGACGAAGCCCTTTGATCGGCGGGAGCTGATCGCGCGCATACAGGCTATTGTGCGCCGATCGAAGGGCCACTCTGAATCGACGATCCGGACCGGGAAGCTGGTCGTCAATCTCGACACCCGTGTCGTCTCGGTCGACGATCAGCCGGTGCATCTCACCGGCAAAGAATACGGAATCCTCGAACTGCTCAGCCTGCGCAAGGGCACGACTTTGACGAAGGAGATGTTTCTCAATCATTTGTACGGCGGTATGGACGAGCCCGAGCTCAAGATCATCGACGTTTTTGTGTGCAAGCTGCGCAAAAAGCTCGCCCAGGCGACGGGTGGCAGCCATTATATCGAGACGGTATGGGGCCGCGGCTATGTTCTGAGGGATCCGATGCCGATGCCCGGGGCTCCGATAGCCAGCGCCAGCCCCGATATGTCGGCCGCGCGGCGCAGCACGGCGGCAGCATAGCGGCCCAATCAGTTAAGCCGGGTCGTTACCGGGAACGACCACCCTGAGCCGGACCCGTCCGGGCTCCGCCGTCACGCTCAACGAGCGGTCGAGCGCTTTGGCGAGCAGCCCTGTGAAATAGGGCTGCACCGTCCGAGCGGTGAGATCGGCGACCCGCGTAGCGAGCATCAGCGCCTCACGCGCCTCAGGTGACAGAGCGGCGGGTTCCCCGACCGCTTCGAGGGTGAGCGGGCTATCGGTCAGAACCAGGCGGCCGCCGCGCGGCAGCGCATCGGCCCCGACTGAAAGCAGATTGCAGGCCAGCTTCTGCCAATCGGGCGACAGCCTCCGGATGGCGCCGGCGTACTCGCCGCTGATACTGGTGGCAGCGAAGAAGCCAATGGCGATCTCGTGTGGTGCCGGGCCTGCAATTGCGGAGCCCGAGCTGAACCCGTAAGCAAACCGGTAGAATTGCAGCCGAAATCGGGCGCGTCGAGCACTCTCGCTGACTAGCGCCACGGCATCGTGCAGGAATGCTGGGTTGGGCGATGACCCGAGACCAAAATCCTCCTCGGCGAGCAGTTCGACGCCGTTATTGATGGCGGCGATGGGACCGCTCAATTCATGACAGAGGCGCGCCGACAGCAATTCCAAGACCCGCAAATCGACAATGCCGGTCGCAGCGGCATCCCGATACTCGGCTGAGAAAGATACTGGCTCGACAGCGCCGGCGACAGCCGTTTGCGTTTTGAAAGGGTCCAAACCATACCGGGCCATCTGCGACCATCCGCTCGGGCTGCAAAGCCGTCCTGGTAACACGCGAGCGTCAGTCTGCCGTCCAGACCTGAAGCCCGTTTCCCTGATCGGTCCGACGAACAACCCGTCGCATGTGGAACAAAGAACCCTACCGGTGGTTGGTTGATGAATAGAGCGCACACGTGTATTGAGGCCGCGGGGCTTGAGGCCATCCACCGGGTGTTAGAAAGGCGATTGCGCCTCGGCACCCGATAAATGAATAGCGGGAGGAAGCATGGCTGTTTTGTCGTTTCTAAGCAGAGAGCGTACGGTCGCGGCGCCGGGGTATAGCCGCTGGCTCATTCCGCCGGCTGCGCTGTGCGTGCATCTGTGCATCGGCCAGGTCTACGCCTTCAGCGTCTTCAACCTGCCGATGACCAAGCTCATCGGCATTACGCGATCGGCCCCGAGCGACTGGAAACTCACCGAGCTGGGCTGGATCTTCAGTTTGGCCATCGTTTTTCTCGGCGCCTCGGCCGCCGTTCTCGGCCGCTGGGTGGAGGAGGGCGGACCGCGCCGGGCGATGTTCACCGGCGGACTGTGTTGGGCCGGCGGCTTCTTTGTGTCGGCCATCGGCGTCTATCTCCACCAGCTGTGGATCGTCTATCTCGGCTATGGCATGTTGGGCGGGATTGGGCTCGGCATCGGCTATATCTCACCGGTGTCGACCTTGATTCGCTGGTTCCCCGACCGGCCCGGCATGGCGACCGGCATGGCGATCATGGGGTTTGGCGGCGGCGCGTTCATCGCCTCGCCGCTCTCGGTCTGGCTGATCAGCCGGTTCTCGACGCCGACGCATGTCGGAGTAGCCGAGGCGTTCATTGTGCTGGGCCTCATCTATCTCTGCTTCATGATGGTCGGCGCCGCAATCGTGCGCGTGCCGCCGCCCGGCTGGATACCAGAAGGCTATGTCGCGCCGGTCCAGCCCAGGCCTCTGATGACGACCGAGAACGTGTTTGTGTACGATGCGCTGAGGACGCCGCAATTCTGGCTGATCTGGTGGATTCTGTGTCTCAACGTGACCGCCGGGATCGGCGTTCTGGGTCAGGCCTCGGCGATGAGCCAGGAGATGTTTCGCGGGCAGATCACGGCCGTTGCCGCCTCAGGTTTGGTCGGCCTTTTCAGCCTGTTCAACATGATGGGCCGGTTCATCTGGTCCTCGACGTCGGACTATATCGGCCGCAAGAACACGTATTTCGTTTTCTTTGCGCTCGGCACCGTGCTGTACGCGCTGGTGCCTTACGCCGGAGCGATCGGCAGCGTCGCCCTTTTTGTCTTCTGCTACGCGGTCATCTTCAGCATGTATGGCGGCGGGTTTGCCACGGTGCCGGCCTATCTCCGCGACCTGTTCGGCACCCGCTACGTCGGAGCGATCCATGGATTGCTGCTGACCGCCTGGGCGATGGCCGGGATTTTCGGACCGGTGCTGGTCAACTATATCCGCGAATACAATGTCACTCACGGGGTCGCGCCGGCGCAGGCCTATAATGTCACGATGTACGTTATGGCCGGGCTGCTGGTGGTCGGCTTCATCTGTAATGTATTCGTCAGACCGGTGCATGAGCGGTTTCACATGCGGGCGGCGGAGGCAGAGGACGAAGTTGCAGCGGCGCCGGTGTTTGGGAGCGAGTGATGGAAACGACGCGGCACTCGGGCGGGACGGGCAACGGCATCAAGCTCGCACTCGCCTGGAGTTTTGTTGGCATTCCCCTCGTCTGGGGTGTGGTGCAGACGCTGGTGAATGCCGTCAAGGCGTTTCACTAAACGGCCCCCTGCCGCCTTCGGCGGCCAGGAGCGCCGCGGCGGTAGTGAGGTCTTCCGGCCGGTTGGCATTAAAGAACGGGTCTATCGGCTCGCTGGTGAAGGACACGGTCTCGAGGCGGTAGCGCGCCGTCCACACATCGACCTTGCGGACCATTTCGTCGACGACCGCGCGGCGCAGGTCTTCGCGTAACCGTAGCGGCCAGAGCCCGATCACCGGATGCGGCTGACCGCCGGACGCTGCGCAAGCGAGGTCCGCGCCGGATTTTTCCATACCATGCACGAGCCGTGACACCAGATCTCGCGGCAGGAAGGGCGCATCGGTTGCGACGCTGACGACGTGAGTACAATCGGGGCGGTGCTCAGCCGTCCAGTCGAGCCCCGCCAGCACCCCGGCCAACGGCCCGGCATAATCGGGAACGCTGTCGGGCAGTATCGGGAGGCCGAAGCTGGCAAACCGGGCGGGATCGCCATTGGCGTTGAGCACGAGAGTTTCTACCTGCGGCCGCATCCGCTCGATCACCCGCTCGAGTAGCGGTACTCCACCGATAACGCGCAACGCCTTGTCGCCGCCGCCCATGCGGCGGGACAGCCCACCTGCGAGCAACAGGCCGACGATTTTCACGCCGCGTCCTCCTCGACGCTGGCTTTGCGCGCGAGGCGCGGATGCTCGTCATCAACCGAACGCAAATCGCCGTCGAAGACGATGCGCTCGGTCCCGGCGAGCGCGACGAACCGTTTCCCCTTGGCCCGGCCGATCAGGGTCAGCCCGGCCTGCCGCGCGAGATCGACACCCCACGCGGTGAACCCGGAGCGCGAGATCAGGATCGGGATGCCCATCTGCACGGTCTTGATCACCATTTCGGAGGTCAGCCGCCCGGTGGTGTAGAAGATCTTGCCCGCCGGGGAGATGTGATGCCGGTGCATGTAGCCGGCGATCTTGTCGATCGCGTTGTGCCGGCCGACGTCCTCCATGTAGATCAGCGGCCGATCCTCCTCGCACAGCACACAGCCATGGATCGCCCCGGCCGCCAGATAGAGGCTCGGCACGGTGTTGATCTTGCGGGTCAGCGCGTAAAGACACGAGGTGAGCAGTACCGCGTTCGGGTCGAGCCGGACCTCGTCGAATTTCTCCATCAGATCGCCGAACACCGTGCCCTGGGCGCAGCCCGAGGTCAGCGTCTTCTTTTTCAGCTTGTCCTCGAAATCGGTCTCGCGGTCGGTGCGAACCACGACCGTTTCGAGCTCCTCGTCGTAATCGATGCCGGTGATGCGGTCATCGGCGCGCAACATATTCTGGTTTAAGAGATAGCCGACGGCGAGATAATCCGGATGATCGCCGATCGTCATCATCGTGACGATCTCGCGCCCGTTCAGGAACAGGGTCAGCGGCCGCTCCATCACGACGGCGGTATCAACTCGCCGTCCTTCGTGATCGATGCCGGCGACGGTGCGCGTCAGCCGCGGGTCGTCGGGCCGCGGCCGGACAGCAAATTCTTCCATGTATCGATGATGGGTCGGGTTGACTTCCACCGCAAGGGCGCCAATGCCATATTGAAGCGGTCATGACAGATCTGAAAACACTCTACGAACAGGACTTCGCCGCCTGGTCGAAGCTGCAGGCGGAGGCTCTGCGCGCTGCCGGGCGCGGTGGCTCGAACCAACCGCTGGACTGGGAAAACCTCGCCGAGGAGATCGAGGATTTGGGGATATCGCAGCGCTCTGCGCTCCGTAGCCAAATCATGCGGATAATCCAGCACCTGGTGAAGCTGGACCATTCACCTTCGGTCGAACCGCGGAAGGGCTGGCGGCGCACGATCCGGCTTGCTCGAATGCAGGCTCAAAAGCGCATCGAGGACAATCCGAGTCTGAAGCGGGAGTTGGGCGGGTTCATCGCTGACGAAACCAGACGGGGAATCGAACTTGCGATTGCCGATCTCGAAGAGCATGGCGAGATCGATGAGTTGGACGCGAATGTCCTCCGTCGGACTAGCTACACCGAGGCGCAAGTGCTGAGCGACTGGTTTCCCGACGAGCCGGCTAGTTAGCTCAGGAATAACCATGACCAGATCGGGGGCGACATTCGCGGGCGGCGCCCCCATCTTAACGAGATAAGCCGCGTGCGAGCGAGCCAGGCATGATCGACCCGTTTGGACGAACAATAACCTATCTGCGCGTTTCGGTGACCGACCGATGCGACTTCCGCTGCGTTTATTGCATGGCGGAAGAGATGACGTTTCTGCCGAAATCCGAGCTCTTGACCCTCGAGGAGCTCGACCGGGTGTGCAGCGCTTTCATCCGGCTCGGCGTCAAAAAGCTCCGTCTGACCGGCGGGGAGCCGCTCGTCCGCCGCAATATCATGAGCCTCTTCCGCTCGCTCGGCCGGCATATCCGCACCGGCGCGCTCGACGAGCTGACCCTGACCACCAATGGCAGCCAGCTTGCCCGTTACGCCGGCGAATTGCGCGATTGCGGCGTGCGCCGGGTCAACGTATCGGTCGACACGCTCGACCCGGGGAAGTTCACCGAGATCACGCGCCGCGGCCGGCTCGAGGTGGTTCTCGAAGGGCTCGCGGCGGCGAAGTCGGCCGGGCTCGCAGTCAAGATCAATGCCGTGGCGTTGCGTGGGGTCAACGAGGAGGAGCTCGACGACCTCGTGGCATGGACTGGCGCGCAGGGCTTCGATCTCGTATTCATCGAAGTGATGCCGATGGGCGATATCGGCGGGGAAAACCGGCTCGACCAGTACCTGCCGCTGTCCATGGTGCGCGCCCGATTGCAGCGGCGCTGGACACTCGATGAGAGCGATTACCGTACCGGCGGTCCCGCGCGCTACGTCACGGTACGGGAAACCGGCCGTCGGCTCGGCTTTATCACCCCATTGACCCACAATTTCTGCGAGAGCTGCAACCGCGTGCGTTTGACCTGCACCGGCACCCTGTTCATGTGTCTCGGCCAGGAGGATGCAGCGGATCTGCGCACGCCGTTGCGCCAATCCGAAGGCGACGAGGTGCTCGAAGCGGCGATCCGCGAGGCGATCGACCGCAAGCCGAAGGGCCACGACTTCATCATCGACCGCCGCCATAACCGGCCGGCCATCGCGCGCCATATGAGTGTGACCGGCGGGTGACCGGGCCGCCACGCCGGATCGCCGCCGTCGCGGCGGATACCGAGGCCGCGCAGCAGGCGCTCGGAGAACTGTGCAGCCGTTATTCCTGCGTTCCTCCAGAGCGGGCCGAAATCATCGTGTCGCTCGGTGGCGACGGCTTCATGCTGGAGACCCTCCACCGCTTTTTGCCCACCGGCCTTCCGATTTACGGCATGCACCGCGGCAGCGTCGGGTTCCTGATGAATGCCTACCGGCCCGATGGGCTATACGAGCGCCTTGCCGGCGCCCAGCCGGTGGTCCTGCATCCGCTCGAAATGACTGCGGAAAATGAGCATGGCAGCCCCCACCAGGCGCTCGCCTTCAACGAAGTTTCGTTGCTTCGGGAGACCCGGCAAGCAGCTAAGCTGCGCGTCAGCGTCGACGGGATCGTGCGGCTCGAGGAACTGATGGCGGATGGTGTTCTCGTCGCCACCCCGGTCGGCAGCACGGCCTATAATCTTTCAGCGCACGGTCCCATCATCCCGCTCGGCGCCGGCGTCCTCGCACTGACCCCGATCAGCGCCTTCCGCCCGCGCCGCTGGCGCGGCGCGTTATTGCCGCATCTGGCGCGGGTCCGGATCGACGCGATCGAGACCGACAAGCGCCCGGTCAGCGCGGTCGCTGACTTCACCGAGGTCCGCGACGTGGTGTCCGTCCAAGTCAGCGAGAACCGTGACATTGCCATGACCTTGCTGTTCGACCATGATTTCAATCTCGAAGAGCGGGTGCTCAAGGAGCAGTTCGCCTCCTGAGGCATCGGGCGCTCCCGGGGCACGCTAGCGGCGGGTGGCCAGAAGCGAGAAGGCCAGCGGCAGCCACCGCCTGTCCGGCCAACGATAGAGGCCGGCCGCATCCTTCACAAGAATCCTGAACATGTGCCAGGACACGGCATCGTGCTCGTGCAACCAGTCCAAGGTCATGCCCGAGGCGACGAGGCTGGTGACGACGTCACCCAACGGATGGATCCAATTGTAGATCGTCGCGTTGGCGAGCCGAGCGTTGGGGTCCACATAATCCGATCCCTCCGTGTCGATCACCGGCTCATGCGAGAAATAGGGAGCGAACAAGCCAGGCATGCCGTCAGCCGAGCGCGTGGTATCATCGAAGACGTAGGCGGTGGGATGGCCTTCGGCGAGATAGAGCGATCCACCCGGACGCAGCAGCGCCGCGACGATCCGCGCCCATCGGAAGATGTCGGGCAGCCAGCAGATGGCCCCCCAGGTGACGAACACCATGTCGAACCGGTGCGGCGGCCGGATCGCCGCCAACGCGTCATAGACGTCCGCATGAACAAAGCGCGCGCGATCGGCGAGACCGAGCTCGCCAGCCAGTTTGCGCGCCACCTCGATGGCTGCGGCCGAGAAATCGAGGCCGACTACCTCCGCGCCACGCTGCGCCAGTGTTAGGCTATCCGCCCCGAAATGGCATTGCAGGTGGGCGAGGCGCTTGCCTTCCACCGGAGGCAGCTCCGCCTCCTCGATCGCATTCAATTTACCGCGTCCCGCCCGCAGTTCGGAGAGATCGTAGCCGCCCGGGCCAATGTGGACGCCGACGCGCTCGTCCCAGTTGGCACGATTGGCGCGATACCACGCGGGTGCGGTCATGTTGAGACCCTGTGGTCCGGTGGCTGATCAGGAAAGCCGCTGCCGAGCGACAGCCCCGGTGGCGGGGGTTTTCCGAGCAGGACGTGGAGGCCTGTACGCAATTGGGCCTTCAGCGCCCCTTTGCGGGGCTCGATGAGGCTCGCCAGCCCGAGCGCTCCGCCGAGCGCAAGGCCGAAAACAAGGACCCGGTGCAATGCTCCACCGGGCGGTCCCGACACCACCGTCCCGAAGAAATTGAGCAGCGGGTAATGCAGCAAATAGAGCCCGAAGGATGTTCCAGCGAGCCCGCGAACCAGCCGTTCGAACCGAGCTGGCGGCATCGGGAGCTGCACATTGGCGAGCCCAATGATAAAAAGCGCGACGAGGCCGCCGAGGACGAAATCATAGGCCGACCAGCCGGACGGTGCCCATCCGCTGCTCGGGTGCCAAAACAGCTGCTGGCCCCCAAATGCTTCGAGGGCGATAAAGCTCACCGGGCATGCGACAACCAGCGGCAACCCCAGCTGCCGCGGAAGATCAGCTCGCCATCGCCATGCCGCAACCCCCATCAGCCACACGGGAAACAGGAACAAAATTCTCGGTCCGGCCATCAGCGCGGCCGCGATGATGGCTGCTATCCGCGGTCGCCCCCGCAGAAATACGGCGGCGGCGAATAAGACGTAATACCAGGCCTCGTAATTGAGCGACCAATAGGGGACGTTGAAGCCGGGGAGGAACTCGTATCCTCCAGCTTTCGCCGAGAAACACCGCCGATAGCGCATATCCGACCGCGGGATGGGCCATGCTGTGGCCCCATTCCGGACCGTACAATGTCGGATCGATCGCTTTGCCGCCGATGTCGAGGGCCGCCGTCAGGATGAATGCGGGGATGATCACCGAATAGAGCCGGGCAACGCGGCTGAGGCCGTACTCCTCGAAGGTACGCTCCCGTGTCTCGCTCACCCAGGCGATGACGAAGCCCGACAGCACGAAGAACACGAGCACGGCGGTTCGCCCATAATGCTCGATCTGCCAGAACAAACCCCCGCTGATCCGCCCTGTGGAGTAGTGCGACACAAAAACGGTCAGCGCCGCGCCGAAGCGCAGCGCGTCGAGGTAGAGCGAAAGTGCAGCGGTCATCGGGCAGGCAGGATGACCCGTCCCATCCCACGCTGTTTCGGATCAGGAGTGCCCCAGCGGCTGTCCGTCGAGATCCTCCGCCCTGTCGATTTCGATCAAGACGGCGTGACCGCTCTTTTGCGGATCACGGTCCTTCTCCGGCTGGACGAGGCGCCGCCATACCTCCTCGTAGATCGGGCCCGAACGGTAAATTCGGGCATGCCCGTAGAACCGCGCAATCCCGCCTTTCGGAAGCACGCCCTCCTCGCGCAGCTGGGGCTTGCGGAAGTACACCGTCAACGGAGTGCCGTCCGCGAGGTTCTCGTTGGTCGAACCCTTGCCGCGCTCCCACAGCGCAATATGCGTGTCGTCGAACACCATCGTGCTGCCGCGCGGGCTGATCTGCGCAAACCCGTTGGGCAACACACTACCGATCAGGCAGACATTGGCCGGAAAGGCGGTGTCGATGTGGGGCTGCAGGATCTCCGGAATTTTTGCCATCAAGCCTCCTCTGGTTCCGCTCGGCTCATGCGATTTGATCGCGATATGTCGGAGACCTCGGGGTGACGGTCGCCGGTCACGTCAATCATTCTGCCGCGCAGGCGCGCTCCTCGAGGCGAGCGCCGGCAAAACCTCTCAGCGCTTCGATCAAAAGGGTGATGTCGGCCTGCAACCGGCCAAATCCGCGAGTTTTCTCCAGCGTTTTCTGGTCCATATAGAGCGCGCGGTCGACCTCGATCTGCAGGCTGTGCCGGTTGGCCGCCGGACGGCCTTGCCGCTTGACGATCTCGACCCCTTTGTAAACCTCGTTGATGCGCACCGTGTAGCCGCGGCCCCGCAACACCCCGGCAACGAAATCGGTGAATTCCGGGGCGCAGGTTGTTCCGTCGCGATCGCCGAACACAAAATCCGCACAGCGCCCGCCCTTCTTGCCGCTGCGCTGCGACGGCATCGAATGGCAATTCATATGCCAGACGATACCGAACTTGCGGTGCGCCCCGTCGCAAGCCTCTTGAGCACGCGATGGTAGGGGGCATGGCAGCGCACGACCCGCGCCATGACCTCGGCAGCGGTCAGCTTGCGGTCGTAAATCGGGATGCCCGGCCGGGCGACGCGGCGCACCAGGCCGAGCCCGGCTCGTGTCCTGTGGGATGGTGAGAGAGGCGTCGGCCAGATGCCGTCGATAGTGCATGGTGTCGAGGTCGTCTGCCGCCCGGTTGGGGTCGAGATAGCTGCGCGGAAATAGCGCGCCGATCAGGGTCGCGCCGAATTCCGGCGCGGCCGCGTAAAGCTCGTCGACATAGGCGTCCTCGGCCGTCCGCAAGACGTCGAGTGAGCAGCAAAAACGAAAATCCTCCGGATATACGGACCCGCTGTGCGGCGAGTTGAAGACCAACGGCACTTCAGCCGCTCGCGGGTCGCGGCGCCACAACACTCCGGGAATCTCGAAGCTCATGTTGTCAAGCTCGTTGGTTGCGGTGGCGCGCCAAGTTCCTTGCATTCAAGCATCGGCGAAATCGACTTCCGCCCCGAGCGAGCGATCCCCGGCGAATTTCGAGCCGTGCATCATCGCGCAAATCTACGCATGCTCGTGCGCACGAGCAAGCAACGAAGGCCGCTTAAGCATTCCGGCCGGGTGGAGTTCGCCATCGGCCCACGTCGGGACGAAGCCCTGCGGCCTGTTGTTGACGTGACGCCAACGGCGATCGGGTGCAAAATGCCATCGATCAACCTTCGAGCACTGGGAGCGTCGCGTGCCCGAGCCGACCTATACGGTCGAACTGACCCCGCCCGACATCGAGCCCTACCGAGCCGGCAACACCGGGATCGATTACGTCACCGCCTTCGACAGCGGGGTCGCCGGACCGCACGTTCTGATCACCGCCTTGACTTACGGTAACGAGATTTGCGGGGCGATCGCGCTCGATCGATTGTTTCGCGCCGGGCTGCAGCCGAGGCAGGGCAAGCTGATCTTGGCCTTCGACAACATCGCCGCGTATCGCAGCTTTGATTTGCGGGTCCCGACCGCATCGCGCTATGTCGACGAAGACTTCAATCGTCTGTGGTCTCCCGCGACCCTTGATGGTCCGCGTCAATCGGTTGAACTGACGCGCGCTGGCGCCTTGCGTCCAATCGTCGATGCCGCGGATTTCCTCCTCGACATACATTCGATGCAATATGCGACCGCGTCGCTGATGCTGGCGGGAACGCTGGAAAAATCGCTGGCATTGGCCAAGCGGGTCGGGATCCCGGAGCTGATCATGTGCGACGCTGGCCACGCCGCCGGGCCCCGGATGCGCGACTATGGCGGGTTTGGCGACCCGAACTCGTCCAAGACCGCGCTGCTGATCGAGGCGGGCCAGCATTGGGAGCGTCGGGCTGCGGAGGTCGCGACTGATGTCATGCTGCGCTTTCTGATCGCCCTCGGCACTGTGACGCGCGAGGACGCCGCCGTGCTCGCCGGCCCCGATTTCGACGCGCACCCGCGGCAGCGCGTCATTCAGGTCACCGAAGCCGTCACGATCACCGGCGACAAATTTGAGTTCGTTCAGGATTTTCGAGGGCTCGAGGTGCTGTCCCCCAAAGGCACCCTGATCGGCCGCGAAAACGGGCGCGAGGTGCGCACGCCCTATGACAATTGCGTCCTGATCATGCCGTCGCGCCGGCTCGCCAAGGGTCAGACGGCGGTCCGCCTCGGCCGTTACGTCGAGTGAGAGCCGGGTCCGACCAAAGCACAGCGGCCGCGCCCGTGAAACGCAGCTTTCCGCCTATCGTCGACGCGCAGGCGCGCGTGCTTGTCCTGGGCACTCTCCCGGGTGAGGAGTCATTGCGCCGAAGTGAGTATTACGCCCATCCGCGCAACCTGTTCTGGCCAATCATTTTTGCTTTGTTCGACAAGCCGCCCGCTTTGAATTATGCGGAACGGCTTGCGTTTCTGACGGCGCATCGGATTGCTGTGTGGGACGTGTGCGAGATCGGCGAGCGTGAAGCCAGCGCCGACTCCACCATCCGCATGGAGCGGCCGAACGCGATCGGGCGCCTGCTCGATGAGCATCCGTTGATCCGCGGGGTCGCCTTCAACGGCATTGGCGCGCGGCGTCTCCACGACCGTCATTTCCCGCGGCGCGCGGAACTCACCTATCTCGCACTGCCCTCGACGAGCCCGGCCCATGCCCGCATCGACTTCGCCGCCAAACTGTCGCATTGGGCGGCGCTGCTCACCGTGGTCGGAGAATAGAGCGCGCGTTGCAGCTATGCGACTACGGTGCGCATCACAAACCAATAGCCGCCGAGAATGCAGATTACGCCCGAGACAGTGTAGACCATCGGGGTGGCCCGCGGCATCCCCGGGGAGGCAAATAAGCGATCGAGTATCAACAGCACCGGCAAGGCAAGCGACACGATCGCGAGCTGGCCGATTTCGACGCCGGCATTGAAGGAGGCCAGCGCCGGAACGAGCGCGCTCTTCGGCAGACCGAACTCCTGCAGCGCCGAGGCGAAGCCGAAGCCGTGAATGAGCCCGAAGGCGAACGTGATGCGCCAGCGTTTCTCGACGTCGCGCGACAGAAAGTTCTGGGCCGCGACATACACGATTGACGCCGCAATCGCCGGCTCGACGATCGCGCTCGGAATTCTGACGATATCGAGAGCCGCTAGCGACAATGTCAGCGAATGCGCCACCGTGAACGCCGTGACGATCTTGATGACCGGCGTCAGCCGCCGCGCCCACAACACGATCGCGATCAGAAACGCGATGTGATCGTAGCCCATGAAAATGTGCTCGATCCCTGCCGAGACGTAGCGCGCGACAACCGGCCCGAGCCCGCTTCCGTGTTCCTCGGTCAGCGTGACGTCGGTTTGCGCGGCGTCGATCAAGTTCTGACCGGCATCACCGATCAGCACAACCTGGCGGGCGCTCGGGTCGACGTCCGTCAATACCGTGGAGCGGTATAGGAGCGGATCCGGAGCATCCGCGCAGTCCCACCGCACGCGGACCAGAACTCCGTCGTCGTCCGGCTGTACTTCTGCCGAGCCGGGCCGACAATGCCGTCCGTCGCGTCCAAACACGACCGCATGTTGGGTCATGTATTCGCCGATCGCGGCTGCGACAGCGGAGAGCGCCTCGGGGCGGACGAGCCCGCTGGCGGCATCGAAGACATGGGTTCGGACGGCCCGGTCGACATCGCTGTCTTTCATCGTCACCGCGACCGTGACGGAGCGGTCGGAGCCGATCGCAATCCGGGCAATGGATAGATTCATCTGATGAGCCAGGGCAGGCGCGGTAGCGCCGATCTCTGAGGGTCAGTGCCCAGAGGATCACAACAATGCGGCGCAAGCTCATTTCACAAGGCGCAGAAGCGCAGTCAGATGAGCTACGGCGTAGCTCGGGATCGTGACAATGGTGCCGCTATCGCGAGTCCGCGCGTACCGGTGAAATCCGTCTCCTGCGGGTTCGCCCAGCTCTATCCGTGTCACAGCTTGGGAATTGTCGCGCGCATAAGGCAACACGATTAGCGAAGGGTGTTCTAGACCCGTGCGCGCCAATGCGTTGGAGTCATCTGCAGCGGCAACCGTGCCCTCGATCGGTGTCCGCTCAAACGCCCCAAGCTCACCTGCAATCACTTTTGCTTGTTGTGGGTCCGCGATATGCGCGTCGGCGCTGCTGAGGTGGACGTGCTCTCCGACGTGATGAAACCAGTCCCCCGCCCGGTCGCGCTCGAACCGCTGCAGATTGCCGGCGGCCACGATCTCGACGGCCCAGATCTGAGTCAACGACACCGGCAGGAGCAGAGCAGTCGAAGCCGGAAGCCGCTCTCCGTCCGCAGCGCCGATAGACGCGTGCCGCCGCGCCATGTCAACGGCGAGCTGCCATTCGGCTGCGACGTGCCGCGGCATCAGGTAAATGGCCGACCGGCCGACCACTCTGGTGTAATGCGAGGTTTGCGCCGGGTTCAACGCGCCAAACCAGATGCTGGTCACGCCGCCGCCAGCCAGCAGCGCGATCATTTGGTCCGGTGGATCGAGCCCGAACTCGGCGATGTCGGCGTCGCTGAATTCGCCGGCGCCGAGCACCCGCAGTGGCGCCGACACGCTGAGAAAACGCAGAGCGGTCTCGATATGGTCGCCGACGGCATTGTCCGTTCCTGCGGGTTCCGCCGTCCACCCTTCGCTTGTCCGTTGCCAGACGATCAGATCCCCGTGCTCGGCAACCTCGACACGCCTGACCTGCTCTGACGGCAAGTCGACAATGCCGTTTGGTTCGTAGCGTGCGAAAGAAGCCCCGCCGGGCCAGCGGCCGGTCAGCGACAGAGCCGATATCGTCGCGGTCATCAGGCAGGCGGCTGTTGCGGCTACGACGTTGGTTACGGCGGTTCTCATCGGCGGCGCCACCAGACCAGCGCGCCCGTCAGCGCAACGCTCAACGGCAGCAGGATCTCCACGACGAAAAAGATGCCCTGCATCTGGCGGTGAGTGAGGGTTATTTCAGGTGGGCTATACCGCGCCGGCGCAATATTCGGCGCCGCCATGTCTCCGGCTAGCCAGCGGATCATCGAGACAGCCAGCTCGCCGTCCGAAACCAGCGGGAAAAAGGCATTTGTCGCAAAGCTGCTATTGCCGACCAAAACAACCCGAAACGCGCTTTGCGCCGACGTATTGGAGCGGCCCTGCAGCGCGACAGCCAATGTCGCTGCTGCCCGTTTAATCTCGCCTTGCGACGCCGGCTCCGGCTCAGTCGGCCGCAGCCAGCTGTTTTCGCTGCTCGAAAACAGCGGTGCAGCGGCAACACCATCACGCAGGCCCAGAATCCGGACTGGCCGCGCTTCGGCAAAAACCGTCATCGCGATCCGATCGGTGATCGGATTTGGCGGATAATAGGGGACGGCAATCTTGTCCTGTTCCGTCCCGTAATGGTTTACAGGGTCGATGACGACCCCGTTGTCGACCGCCAGCCCCAGGCGTTCGAGCATTGCCCGAAGCTCGGTCCCGACCGGAAATGTCGGATCGTACATCAATAACAGCCGCCCGCCGCGCGCGAGATAGGCCTCCAGGATCGCGGGCTCCAACGGAGCATAACCGCGGCGCGGCCCGACATCCGCAACGACGGCACAATCCTCCGGTATCGCCTCGACCGTTGCCGGCACGACGGCGCGGGCGGCATAGCCGAACGCTTCGAGGGCCAGCCGCAGGCGGTCGAGGCCTTCATCCGGACCGACGACGACGTCCTCGGATCCGGGGTTGCTTTCACCCCCCAATGCCTCGACGTGACTGTAATGGACATGCGGCGGCCGCTCCTCGAAGGGCTCGCCGTGGCCGGTCACAAAACAGACGGTCTGGATCCGTTGCTTCAACGCCCGCAGCATTGCAAACGCGACCTGCCGCAGATCGACCGTGTTCTCAACCTGGACGCGCCGTCCTCCAGTCTCGACGATGAACGTGTTGTAGAGGCGGACACCGTAGAGGCCGGCCGCGGCCGGGTCCCTGTCGAGATCGATCGCATGCATATGCAAATGCGGGCGGCGGCGCGCCAAGGCGGCGAGCGCCTCCCTCGCCGTCAGCGCATTGTCATCGGCGGCATTGTAGAAATAGACCAGCCCGACATCCTGAGCGAGGCTTGCCGCAATCGTCTCGAGCTCCGGCGGGGCGGTATAGCGGCCGACGCGGGTCAAATCGAAATGCACATCGTGCCGATAGAGAGCGATATTGGCGACGATAACGATCGCGATCGCGGCACTGGTAATCGCGGCATTCGCGAGGATCGAACGATATGCGGCGCCGCGCAGCCGGAGAGGGAGCCTCAGGCCGAGAAGGAAAAGCAAGGCCAGCGCCGCGCACCAGGCGCCGAACCGGATTGTGTCGGCGGTCGGCTCGTCCCAGTGGCCGAGGGCAGCGGCGGTGCCGAGAGCGAGGGCCAGCGCAAACAGCGCCGCCTCCATCCCGCGTCGAGCCAATTTCGGAAACACGCCTTCCCTCGTCAGCGGCGCGCGAGAGCGCGCACGGCGAACAACAGCCCCAAAAGGGCCAGAGTCTAGAAAAAATCCCGCGTCCGACAGGAACAGCGAGCCGGTCGCAAAAGGCTTGAAGTGGACCGACAGCGACAGGTTGACGACGAACGCGTCGAACGGGTCCGGCAGCAGGCGCCCGAAATCATCGATGATCCACAGGACCAGAAAAAGGCTCAGCGATAAGAGCGCCGCGATGACCTGGCTGCCGGCGAGGCTCGACGTCATCAACCCGAGCCCGGTGAGCGCGGCTCCGAGCAGGAACAAGCCGAGATAACCGCTGTATATCGGGCCCCAATCGGGCTCACCGAAAATCGCCACGCTCACTGGATAGGCGCCTGACAGCACAAGCATGACCGCGACCAAGCTCAAGCTTGCGATATATTTGGCCAAGATGAGCTGGACCTCGGTGACCGGGGCGGTGAGCACCATTTCGAGCGTGCGCAGCCGTCTCTCCTCCGCAACCGCACGCATCGTGATCACCGGAATCGTCAGCAGCAACAACACAAAGATCTGAAAGAACAGATGAACGAGGCTCGTCGTGTGGGTCAGGAATAATGTCAAGGTAAAGGTGTAGCCCATGATCACCAGGAACACGGTGACGACGACATAGGCAACGGGTGAGGTAAAAAACGCCTTTTCTTCTTTAAGCACCAGTGCGGCGAAGGCCTTCATGCCGCCACCTTGGCCGCCTCACGGGTCAGCGCGAGGAAGACGCTTTCGAGATCGGGCGTGAGTTCGACGAGCTGAGATAGGGCGAAGCCCCGCGCAATCAATTTTCGCGCAAGATCCGCAGCGATCCGCGCGCCCGGCATCCCCTCGACGATATAAGCCCGCGGTTCATCTGCACCGGAAGCTTCCACAGTGGCCATCTGCACGCCGGGAACTTCTCGCAAGCAAGCGATGACCTCCGCCGGCGACCCTGCAACGAGCAGGCGAAGGCGGGGCGCAGCCGAGCGGTCCTGCATTGCATCCACGCTCAATAGCCTGCCATCCAGCAGGATCATGATCCGGGTCGCGACTTTTTCGATCTCGGCCAATACGTGCGAGGCCAGCAACACCGTGCAGCGCCCGCGCAGCGAGCGAATGAGGTCGCGGATTGCGATCACCTGATAGGCATCGAGGGCGCTCGTCGGCTCGTCGAGCAGGAGCACCGGCGGGTTGTTGAGCAACGCCTGAGCGATCGAGACGCGTTGCCGATAACCTCGCGACAGCTTGGCGACCGGCATGCCGGAGACTTTGCGGAGCTGCAGGCGCTCGCTGACCTCCGCTGCGGCGCCGTCGGCGCTGCGCCCCGAGCAGCCCTTGATGCGCGCTATGAACCGCAGGAACTCGCCAACCCGCATCCCATCGTAAAGCGGCGCGTCTTCCGGCACGTAGCCAATATGGCGCCGCGCTTCGAGCGAAGCATCGCTCAGATCGAACCCGCCTACTGTCGCAGTGCCCGCCGAGGCTGGGAGGTATCCCGCAAGGATCCGCAGTACGGTGCTCTTGCCCGATCCGTTCGGACCTAGCAGGCCGACGATTTCACCCTCATCAATCGTAAAGGAGATGTCCCGCACCGCCGGCCGGCTGCCATACCATTTGGACAGCCGGTCGACAGTAATGGCTGTGGGCACGCTATTCGTAAAATTCCGGCGCGTGCTTGTGCGCTTTGAACACCTCCGGATCGTGCGCATAAATGACGTCGGCGTTTTCCATGTCCTGCAGCCGCCGTACCCAGGCATAGGCGTCCAGCATTCCTGACGGGTCATAGACGCTGCCGACGCTGGGCAGCAGGTTTTTATCGAGGTTTTCCTTGAGATAGACGGCGTCGCTGGTCAGCACCACGGTGCCGGTCTTTGGCAACCGGACCACGAGGATTTGGCTGCCCGGCGTATGCGACACCGTGCGGTGAATATAGACGCTGCCGTCGCCGAACAGGTCGAGGTCGCCGTCGAGCTCGATAACCTTCTGCTTGTTCGCCATCGGCTGCCCGACCGCGCTGCGCAGCATGTCGAAATCGCCTGCGATGAAGAAGGTGGCATAGCCGGGCGCCGGCCAGAAGGCGTTCTTTATTTCATCTCGCTGATAAACGATCGTCGAGGCCGGGAACTTGCCTACATTTCCGGCGTGATCGACATGGAAATGGCCGAGAACCACGTAATTGACGTCGGCCGGTTTCATATTGACCTTCGATAATTGGGCATCGATCGCGACGTCCGGCGTACGCTCCGGATCGAGCGCCGCAACAAAGGGCCCCCAATAGCTCGGGTCGGTAATGATGCGGTCATTATTCCCCGTATCGAATAGAATGTTGCCCTTGGGGTGCTTGATCAGGAAGAAGGCAACCGGGACCTGCATCTTCCCTGACGCGCCGTTTTGTATGACCGATTTGTCGAGAGTCAGCCGACCCGAAGTAAAGACGTAGAGCTGCATTCCTTGCGGAGAGGCCGCCGCAACCGTTGCGGCAAAGCCGACCAGAACGCAGAGGCCGAAGCTCAAACCGATCGAGAGCCGTTTAATGCCGATCTTCATCTGGCTCCTCCCGTGATACTATTTAAGGTTGCATTGCCGCGACGTAGAAAATAGGTTAACTCTAATTAGCTGAATGCGTCAATCCGTATGCGGAGCCGACCGACCGGTGGTGTGAGCATCAGATGAATGTGCGCTCCTCAACCAGCTGGAAACGTGGACCTTTGTAATTGTGCTCGGGACGGTCCACCTCCTGGAGGAACATCGCCAAATCACGATTGGCCAGTTTGCCCTTGTACTCGCCGTACTGGGGAATATAGACGACGGTGAGTTCCCTGGTCTCGGTGTTTTCGGCAACACCGAGGACATGATAGAGATTGCCCTTAAAGTGCCGATAGACGCCGGGCTTAACGGAATCCCGTGAGATACTGATCACTCGATCTCCTATTTGGCTCCGCGAGCAACGCGCGGCTGGTGTCGCATTCACCAAGTTAATCCTTTGGTAACCGACTTTACCTTATTTTAGCGACCTCCCGCGGCGAGCGTTCGCGCGGCCAAAGCCTACTCGAGAGGCCGTGACAACTACCGGGCTGCGCATTCTCTACGATTTGGGCGCCGCGCTCGACCGCGGCCGCGTGCTGGCTTATTGCAGGATCCTGCTTGCGGTCGAGACCGCCGCGTTTCTCTTTGTCGTGGCCGGAACTTACGGTCTGATCGTGCCGCTCGCCGGGCCCACCAGCACGGATTTCGTCAGCTTTTATGCAGCCGGGACCTTGGCCGATTCCGGCACGCCGGAACTTGCTTACGACCAGGCCGCCCATGACGCCTCCGAACAGCGCGCCACCGGAGCCGGCATCGAGTACCGTTTCTTTTATTACCCGCCGGTGTTCCTGCTGCTGTGCGCCGCCCTCGCCCATCTGCCGTATCTGGCGGCCTTCCTCTTCTTCGAGATGGCGACGCTCGCCCTCTGCCTGATCGTGATGCGAGCGATCTTGGCCGAGCACGGCTGGTCGGCGACGATCCCCGTGTTGGCGTTCCCGGCGGTCTTCTGGGCATTCGGCTTGGGGCAGAATTCGTTTCTGACGGCGGCTTTGTTCGGCGCCGGCAGCTTGTGGATCGATCGCCGGCCGATCCTCGCCGGGGTTTGTTTCGGGGCGCTCTGCTACAAGCCGCATTTCGCCCTCCTCGTCCCGGTGGCGTTGCTCGCCGGCCGCCATTGGCGCGCTTTCGGCGCGGCTCTCGGGTCGGCGGCAGCGCTTTGCGGGTTGTCGTTGATCGTCTTCGGCTGGGAGACCTGGAAAGGTTATCTCGCCGCCGCGGCCGGGTCGCACGCGACCTACGCATCCGGCCGGATCAATTTCGGCGGCTTTGTCACCCCGTTCGGAGGCGTATTGCTCGCAGGCGGAACACCTGACATGGCCTATACGGCGCAGGCGGTGGCGACGCTCGGCGCCGGCCTGCTGGTGGCTGTCGTATGGCGGCGCGGGCTCCCGCTGTCGATCCGGGCAGCGACGCTCGCCGCAGCGACCCTCGTGGCGGTCCCGGTCGCATTGATCTACGATTTGATGCTGGCGGCGGTCGCAGCGGCCTGGCTCGTCCGCGACCCGGCCGGGCTCGGCGGGTGGGAAAAGGTCGCGCTCGCAGCCTTCTTCGTGCTCTCCATGGTTCCGCCCGGTCTCGCCGAAGCCTGGCACATCCCGGCCGGGCCGATCGCGGCCTCGGCCCTCCTTATCCTCACCGCCGCCCGCGCTCTGGGCGCCCAAACGCTTTTGGTCGCGGGCGAGATCGATTAGCATTCCAACACTCGACGCCTTCCTTGCATCACGAGAGGACACCGACATGCCGAGCTTTGAACACCACGGCGCTCATATCTATTACGAGGAGTTCGGCCAGGGTTTCCCCATCCTGACCTTCGCGCCAGCGGGCCTGCAGTCGGTTATAGACGTGTGGCGCCAGCCCTCGGCGCCGATCAACCCGACAACCGAGTTCGCCGACAAGTTCCGCGTCATGGCGATGGACCAGCGCAACGCCGGAGGCCAATCGCGCGCCCCGATCACCGCGCAGGACGGCTGGGACAGCTACACCGCCGACCACGTCGCCCTCCTCGACCACCTGCGCATCGATCGCTGTCACCTGTACGGTCAGTGCATCGGCGGGTCGTTCATCCTGAACCTGATCAAGGCTCAGCCCGAGCGCGTCCAGAGCGCCGTGCTGGCGCAGCCGATCGGCCGCGTCGGTCCGATGGCGCCCGGCCGCCCCGCCCGGTTCAACGGCTGGGCGGAAACGCTCGAGGACCACCCGGAGGTCACCCCGCAAGTGCTCGACGCATTCTGCCATAACCTGTACGCCGCCGGCTTCGTCTACTGCGTCGACCGCGGCTTTGTCTCGACAGTCCGCACACCGTGTCTCGTGCTGGCCGGCAACGACGAGGCCCACCCCTACCCGATCTCCGAGGAACTCTCAAAGCTGCTCCCGAACTGCGAGTTCATCGCCGAATGGAAGACCGGCGCGGCCCTGACCTCCGCAAAAGCCTGCGTCAAGGAGTTCCTGTCGAAGCACACGCCCGCCCGAGCGTAGAACAATCGCGCACCCGCAGGCAGGAGAGAGTTCATGGACCTCACGGGCGCGGTCGCATTGGTGACCGGCGGCAATGGCGGGCTTGGCCAGCGCATCTGTCACGCGCTGGCGAAGGAGGGCGTGCATATCGCCGTCATGTATGCACAGAGCCGCGACCAGGCGGAGGGCGTCGCGCGCGAGCTGGCATCGAGGCATCAGATCAACGCTGCGGCCTTGGGGTGTGACATCACCGACCCTGCGGCGGTGGAGCGGGTCGTCGGCGAGGTGACCGGGCGTTTCGGCCATCTCGACATTCTCGTCAACGACGCCGCCTACAACATCGCGATCCCGTTCACCGACCTTGACAGTATGACGATGGAGGTGTGGGACAAGGTCATCGCGGTCAATTTGACCGGCCCGATGCGTCTGATGAAGGCGGTGGCGCCGGTCATGAAGTCGCAGGGCCGCGGCCGCATCGTCAACATCTCATCCGTGTCGGGGATCGGGCCGACCGGTTCGTCGATCGCCTACGCGGTATCGAAGGCGGGCTTGATCCATGTCACGCGCTGCATGGCGGTGGCACTGGCGCCCGAGACGTTGGTCAATTGCGTGGCGCCGGGCCTCTTAGAGGGCACGCGCGCGACTGCCAATTTGCGCCCCGACCAGATTGAGCGTTCCGCCACCACGTCACTGCTGAAAAAGCCCGCCGACAAGGACGACTGCGCCGACATGGTGGTCACCATGTGTCGCACCGAAACCATGACCGGCCAGACCGTGGTTATCGACTCCGGCCGGTACTTTCACTGATGGACTTCTCCGGCAAGACCGCCATCGTCACTGGCGCCGCTTCCGGCATTGGCCTCGGCATTGCGACCGCGCTCGCCGAGGTCGGTGCCAACGTGGTGATGGCCGATATCCAGAAAGAAGCGGTTGAGCAGGCGGCCCACACCCTCTCCGGCACCAACAAGCGGGTCATGCCGGTGCGGATCGATGTGACGCAGGAGCAATCCGTGCTCGATGCTTTGGCGGAGGCCGAACGCAATTTCGGCAAGCTCCACATCGCCTGCAATAACGCCGGCGTGCCGATGCATGGCACCCGACTGGTCGACTTGCCGGCCCGGGATTGGGAATTCGCCATTGGCGTCAACATCTGGGGCGTCATTCACGGTATCCGCCACTTCCTCCCCGCAATCCTGAAGCACGGGGAGGAAGGGCACATCGTCAATACCGCCTCGGTCGCCGGCTTCCAGAACCGCCGCGGCACCAACCAAGGGCCGTATTCAATGAGCAAATACGCGGTCCTGTCACTGTCCGAGGCATTGGAGCACGAACTGGAAGGCACCAATGTCGGCGTCTCGGTGCTGTGCCCGGGTCCGATCGCCACGAACATCGCGCGCGGTGCCCGCAACCGCCCCGACCACATGGGCGGGCCGCAGATCCGCGCCAATGAGGAAGCGGTACTGGCCGAACGCCTCGCCACGACAGGTCTCGATCCGAAGAAGGTCGGCGAACGCGTCGTGGACGCGATCCGCACAAAGACGTTCTACGCCTTTGTCAGCGCCGTTCCCGCCGAAATCATCAAGGCCCGCCACCGCCGCATCGAAGACGCGCTCAACAGCCCGTGGGTCATCCACTACTGATGTCTTTACTTCAAAACGGACGATCCGCCCGTCACCTCGCGAAACCTGTGTGAAGAATTGGGATCGGGGTTGCGATGCGCGAGTATTATCGTCTTCCGGCGAAAGCCGGGACCCATTGACCCGGTACCTCGAAATTCTCCAGCAATCGCTGGCTTATCAGCGATCACAGGCCTGTGCGGCGGAACGATGGACCCCGGCTTTCGCCGGGGAGACAATTGGATGAGAGGCGCAGGCCAGTGCTTGGCGCGATTATCCACCAATTCGAAGGCACAACACTCAGAGGGAGTTCGGATGATGACCGAAGCGAAGCTCGCTCCAAACCTTCCCGATTGGATGGTCGAGCATGCCAACCGCTACCTGTCCAGCGGCGGCGCCGAGGGGCACATGTACAAGATGACCCAGCCGGGCCGGCCAGAGATCACAGTACCAGCGCTATTGCTGACGACGACCGGCCGGAAGTCGGGAGAAAGGTTCATCTTCCCGCTGTTCTACGGGAAAGCCGGTGATAGCTATATCGTCGTCGCCTCGAAAGGCGGCGCACCGCAACACCCCGGGTGGTACCGCAACATCCTCGCCAACCCGGAGGTCGACTTGCAGGTCGGGACCGCAAAGATGAAGGCGCGGGCCAGGACCGCCACGGGCGAGGAGCGCACCCGGCTGTGGGAAAAGGCACTGGAATTCTGGCCGCCCTACGCCGATTACCAGCGCAAGACCGAGCGCGAGATCCCCGTCGTCGTGCTTGACCCCCTCCGCTGACATCACCAGCACCGCCGGAACTCCGCAGCAGCACGAGAAAGGCACGCGCCTACGTCGCTGGTGACCTTGAGCCGCCTATTTGTAATTGATCACCCCTCTGCGGCAATCGCCGGCTCAGTGAGGTCGGCGAGGAGGGTGCGGGCGGCTTGCAGGTCGGCGGTGTCGAGGCCTTCGGTGAACCAGGCGAGGATCGGGGCGAGCAGGGCGGCCGCCTCTTGCGGCCGGCCCTGCTGTCGGCGCAGACGGGCGAGGCTCATTGCGGCGCGCAATTCCCAGGACTTGGCGTTCTGCCGGCGCGTGACGTCGATGGCTTTCTCGATGGCCGTCTCGGCCTCGCTGACCGTCCCGGCGCCGGCGAGCAAGGCCTCGCCTTTGAGCCGGTAAAGCTCCGCTTCAAGCGGCGCTCCTCCCATCTTCTGCACCATCTCCAGCCCGGCGGCGATCGATACGAGCGCCGCTTCGGGCTTGCCGCTCGCTAATTGCGCATCCGCCTGCAAAGCCAGCTGAATATCTTGGCCAACCTCTAGACTGTAGCTTTCCGCACCTTGTGCGAATTGGGCCAGCCCCTTGTCGCTTTTGCCGGAAGCGCAGAGCGCCCAGCCGCTATGAACAAGGGCAGCCACCTGAAACTGCGTGATGCGCTGCTCCTCGCAGATCTTCAAAGCCCGTCCGGCATAATCGGCAACCGCTGATGGCTCTCGGCGAAAGATGTGAACTTGCGCGGCGTAACACAGCGTCTGGGCGAGGGTCAGCGGGTGCCCGAGCGTCTCGGCGCTTCGTAGCGCGGCCTTCAGCTGGTCGAGGGACCGATCCGGGTAACCGAGCATCCAGGAAATGCGCATCAGGTGCATCTGGCAAACCACGCCGGGGTTGGTGCCCGGCCAATCCCGGAACGGCATGTTCGGATCGAACATCTCGAAGGCCCGCTGAAAGTGCGCTAGCGCCCGCTCCAGCTTCCCCTGGAAGAACAGCGGGTTGCCCAGCGCCACGTGCGCCCAGAGGAGACGGGCCGCATCATCAAGCCGTTCGGCCACCCGCAACCCCTCCTCGGCAAAATGCTGCGCCTTCTCCATCTCGAGGAGATGCAAGTGGTGGAGATACAGGGCCCTGAGCGCCGTGAACCCCCGGGAGTGATCCCCGAGTTGCCGACAGAGCTCCGATACGCGCGCATAGGTTCGGCCGATGTCGGAGTGGTTCCAGGTTTTGGTCGCGAACAGTGCGGCGCCGAGCGCCGTTTGCAGGTCCAGTTCCCGCTCGGCCCGCTCGCGCATATCCGGCAGCGTGGCGACCAGCCCCAGGGCTCGGTGAAATTGGTCGATCGCTTCGAGGTTCGCCGACCTGCTCGCCGCGGCGACGCCGGCTTTTTGCCAGTAGGCAATCGCCTGCGCCGGGCAATTCGCTTCGGTGTAGTGATGCGCCATCAGCTCCGGTTGTGTGCTCGCCAGCTCGGGAAAGCGATCCTCCAGCAGCTTTGCCACCTGCTGGTGATACTGCTGGCGGGTCCGCTTCAGCAGCGATTGGTAAGCTGCATCCTGGATTAGCGCATGCTTGAAGAGGTAGCGCGAGCGCGGCGGGCGGCCGCGCTGGTAAAGCAGCTCGTCGACCACCAGCTGACCGAGACCGCTCTGCAGCATCTGTTCCTCGATCCCGGCCAGGGCGCTGATCATGTCGTACGCAAACTCGCGTCCCAGCACCGAGCCCAATTGCGCCACTTCACGCAGCCGCGGCGCCCGGTCGAGCCGCGCCATCAGCGAATCCTGCAACGTCGCCGGTATGTGCAATTGCGCCAGTGCTCCCGTGAGCACATAGGCGTCGTCGCGAAGCTCGAGCACCCCTGAACCGAGGATGGCCTTGGTCAGCTCCTCGACATAGAGCGGCACGCCGTCGGCCTTGGCGACGATATGATCGACCACCTCGCTGGGCAGTGGCCTGCCATCGGCCAGATGACCGACCATCGTCTCGACCTCCAGCCGCTCCAGGTGGTTGAGCGCGATCGGCGTCATGTGCGAGCGTTGCGGCCAGGGCGGCGTCAATTCCGGCCGATAGGTCGCAACCAGCATCAGCGGCGCAGTCGGCGCCTGCGCGATCAGCATGCCCAGCGTTTCCAACGTCGTCGGGTCGGCCCAGTGCAAATCCTCCCATGCCATCAGCACCGGGCCGCTCTCGGCCAGTTCGATCAGCCAGGCGACGATCGCATCGAGGGTCGCATCGCGCTGCTGCTGCGCCGTCATAGACAAGCGCGGATAGCGGTCCTCGGGCAACGGCACGGACATCAAATCGGCGAACAACCTGACACTTTCGGAGCGGGGCAAGATCTTGAAGCGGGCGAGCCCGGCTTCGAGCTTTTCCAGGTGCTGCTGGGCGCTGTCCTCCGGCTGCCAACCGAAGACGCGCTTCAGATGTTCGATGATCGGGTGAAAGGCGCTCGCCGTGTGAAACGGAGAACAGCGGATCGCCACCCAGATGTGGTCCTGCGAGGTCGCCTCCCGCAATCCTTCAACCAAGCGGGACTTACCGACCCCGGCCTCCCCCTGGATCAGCACGACCTGGCCGCGGCCGTGGCTGCTGCTGTCCCAGGCGCGCAACAGCAGCCCCATCTCCTCCTGGCGGCCGACGAGGGGTGCCGAGTTCCCGGTGCGGGTCGCGGCAAACCGGCTCTCGACATCCCGCGCCGACAAGACGCGCCAGGCCGGCACCGGCTCGGCGAATCCCTTCAGCTCAGATGCCCCCAGATCCGCGATGTCGAAGTGATCGCCGAGCATTGCGCGCGTCGCCGCGCTGACGGCGATCTGGTTCGGCTGCGCCAATGCCTGCAGACGCGCCGCCAGGTTCGGCGTCTCGCCGACGACCGCGGTTTCCTGCGCCGTTCCCTCGCCGATCAGGTCGCCGACGATCACCGGTCCGGTGGCAATGCCGATCCGCACCGCGAGCTCGACCCCGGGCGGCCTGGGGACCGCCGCATTCAGCTCCGCCATCGCATCGACGATATCGAGACCCGCCCGCACCGATCGCTCGGCCTCGTCCTCATGGGCGCGCGGGTAGCCGAAATAGACCAGGATGCCGTCGCCCATGTACTTGGCGACAAAGCCGTCGTAGCGCCTGATCGCCGCACCGCACCGGCTCTGATACGACGCGATCACATCGCGCAAATCTTCCGGGTCCATCCCGGTGGAGAGCGCCGTCGATCCCACCAGATCGCAAAACATCACGGTCAGCTGGCGGCGCTCGGCCTCCGGCGCCGCGGCCGGCGCGACAAGGGCGGCGGCCGGCAACTCGCGCTCGGCCGCAGGGGCGGTCGGCTTCTCGGCGTGCCGCAATGCCGGCAATGGTTGCAACAGCGCCACGGGCTCGGGTCGGGCCGCGCGTCCCTCGGGCGCCCAGACGAGGAACTCGCCGTCGAGGTCGGTCGCGATGTGCAATGCTCCAATCAGCTCGCGCCGGACGTCTTCCAGGGCATCGTCGTCTAGACCGAATCTTCGCTTTATCCGGCGATAGGAGATGTTGCCCTCGGTGACGAGGCGCCAGAGGACCTTCTGCAGCACCCTCTCAAAGTTCACGCGTCTGCCCTCGTTCGCCACGACCTTCGTCGCTACTTGATGTTTTGCTCGCGCCCGGCCGCGATCGCGCCTCAGCCTCTGTAACCCGTCAGCGAAGTAGTGCCGACCGTACGGTTACTCAATCTCTCACGTCATGGCCGCTTCGTTAAGTGCGAACGTCCGGATTTGGCGCAGCGGCCGTGACAACCACACCGATCGGGAACGGCAGAAAACCGCCCGAAGCGGCGGTTCGAGAGCGCCTAGGGGTTGACGGCGGCGACTTGCGGTTCGGTGAAGGGCTCGGTGCGGTGCGCGACGCCGTCGGCGTATAATTTGTCGATGGCCCCTTCGGAGAGGCCCAGCATATGCGCGAGAATGTCGGTCGTATCGTCGCCGATCGACGGTGCACCGCGCCAGATCCGCCCGGGGGTCAGCGACAATTTCGGGACGACGCCGTAGACACGGATCGGCACGCCAGACTGCCGGTCCAGCACCGATACCGTCATCTCGCGCGCCGCGTAATGGGCGTCCTCATATTGGTCGCGCGTGTTGAACACCCGCGCGCAGCCGATCTTCGCTGCGTTCAGCTCGGTTTCGACCTCGAGCGCCGTGTGCGCCGCGCAATACTCGCGCAGCCGCCGGTCGAGCTCGCAGCCCTTCTCGGAATTGACCGCCGCAGCGTCTTTCGAGCAGGCGTCATAGCTGTATTCGACCGGGTCGAGGCCAAGGAACCGGGGGACGCGGTCATAAATCGCCCCGCCGAGCGCGCCGATATAAACCCACCCGTCGCTGCATCGGAACGTGTCGTAGGGCTGGAACCCCGGCGGACGGTTCCCGGTATGTCCGTAGACCGCACCTTCGCCGGTGAAGAGCGGCAGGGTATTGCCATTGGTCTGCGCCACCGCTTCGTATTGCGCGAGGTCGATCACCTGGCCGCGCCCGCTCTTCTTCACCTCCCACAGCGCCATCATTGTCGCCGCCCATCCGGTCAGCGCGGTGAGGTAGTCGCCGGTGTAGGTCTTTGCCCGCTGCGGCGGCCCGGCCGGGTCTCCGGTCAGGTTGATCATGCCGCCATAGGCCTGCGCGATCGCGTCGTAGCCCGGACGGCCGAGATAGTCCTCCTTGCCGTATTGCCCATAGGTGCTGACCCGCACGATAACGAGGCTCGGGTTGACCGCCAGCGCCAGCTCGTTGGTGATGCCGTTGCGTTCGAGCGTCCCGGGCATCGACGATTCCATCCAAACGTCGGAAATCTTCCACAGCGCCATCAGGAGCTCGATGCCGCGAGCGTGCTTCAGATCGAGGCCCATCGACAATTTGTTCTTGGTGACCTCGGCCTCGTCGCAACCATGGGGACGCGGGCCGCGGGTCAATTGCGGCGCGGTAAAGCGGAACACATCGCCGCCCGGACGTTCGATATGGATCACCTCCGCGCCGAATTCAGCGAGCTTCGTGCCGATATAAGGCTGCGCGATCAGCTGGCCGGTGCCGATGACACGGATCCCTTCGAGCGGCCCGAAGGCGGGAACGACGCACGGCGTCGCCGGCCGCTTCAGGTTCTTGATCCAGTCGGGGATGGCCGGTTTCAAATCCTCAATCGTGTCCTCGTGTTTAATCAGCCTTGGATCATGCGCCATGCTTCTCGCTCTCCCCACTGATTTGGCTGGTCCGACAAGAAGACCTCCGATCCAGAGTAGGATAGAACTCAGCCTGACGCGAGCGACGGTTAGTGGTCCCGAATGAAGCTAGCCCGGATGACCACGCACGGTACCCGCCGTCTCGTATGAGTGGTTACTCGCATGTATGCGGTTGAGCTGTGGCGGGCTGTCGAGGTTCAAGGAGAAACGATTTATTAATTGCTGAGACGCAACCATAACCGGCTGACCATAAGTCTACGGAGCCGATTAACATGAAGAGCGGCATCGGAACCTTCGCGCTGCGCTTTGCGGCAACGGCCGTTCTATTTGCACCAGCAGCGGCCACCCAGGCACAGGGCATCGGTCATTCCCCATCTGCCGTGGGGGATCGGGCAAATACGCGCATGTCTGCAACATCGGGGGCGCACGCTGCGCCGCCGCAACCAGACCGGCGCCCCTCGTCTGAGACCGCATCGAGAACACCGCCGACGACTAGCTCCCCAAGCCCACGATTTTCCACCCTTGGCCAAACGAACGCTTCGCCGTCACGCACCCGAGGTGAGAGCCGTATGCGGGAAAGCCGCACGAACGGATCTGTGCCGGAGACGTCTAGCCCGGGGATGTCCAGCAATGAGGGTCCCGACCGCGATCGGAACCGGGGAAGCGTCCACGTGCGCAATTATTATTATTTGCCACCGCCACCCCAACCGGCGCCAGAGCCTCCAGTCAGCCAGACGATAAGGAGTGAGGAAACCGTACATTATGATCCCGTTGGTGAGGCGGGAAAGGCGCAGTTGTGGGCTACCGAACACCGAGACCCGCCGAGTTTAAGTTTGTGTCCGCCACCCTACCGAATGACTGCGCGGGACGGCTGCCAAAAATAAAACGACGCAGGGCGCGCCACATCGCGCCCGCTCGGGGGGTCCCATCATTCCTTTATTATGGCTGATGGGACGCTTGCCGCTGTTCTCTGGCGCGTGCTCGACCGGCTCGATTATTGGCTGACGCAGGCGCGGCTGCGGGCGGCGACAGCGCTTTACGGCGACCTGCTCGACGGCGATACGCTCGACTGATCGGAGCCCATTCGGCTGCACCGCTAGCGAGGTCGTCGAGACCGGCTAAATGCGGTTGCCCATATCCGGCCGCAAGCTGAGCCGAAAACATCGCCAACATCGGTCCGCTGAGGTATTGGGAGTGGCGTAGGGTCATTCTGACAATTCGCTGGCAGTTCGGTGAAGCCTGTTCGGCGAACGCCTGAAGCCATTAATTGTCCAACATAGGATCACACAGAAGATAAAAGCGAGCGCCGGAATTCCGATAAACCATTTTCCTACATCCCAATAGCTCTTAAAAGAAATGTAATTTGTTGAGACGCAGGAGTAGCAATATGGAGGGAGCTTAATGTATTCTATCACAGAGAAAGCAATCCATACGCCGGAGATTGTTGTCCAAACCCGGAACAAACCGCGCCGCAGGTTGACAGGTGAGCCCTCTTCGTTCGGCGCGTGTGGACCCTTTCGTAGCACCTCCAACGCGGCGAAAATCGAAATAGCACTGAGGCTCATTATAGTAACCACCTGTGCGGCGGCCTCGAACCACATGAAACCGCGCAGCCGGCTATCGAAGAAGACCCATAGTCCGATATTCATCCCAAATGAAAGTAAACCCCAAAGAGTTCCGGATCTATGATACATTCTGCGAGCACCTATCGCTATGAGAACAGGTTGGATAACAAACTGGATAAAAACGAATAATAAGGTGATCACGCTGTCTCTGTCCATTTGTGATCTGTTCCAGCAATTTTGCGAAGGCGTTTTATCGTAATCTGTAGCGGTTAAACAGTGGTGATTACACCCTCGCAGCTGACAGTCAGATGGCTGGAGGAATGAAGGGCGCCGCCAGTGTCCGAGCCGTGTCGCTCGAAGGGCCTGCAGTCACACTCCCGAGCTTCGCGGTGGAGGAATTGCGCCGGCTGAAGCGGGAGCAAGCCGAGAACCTTCTCGCGCTCTGGGTTCGGCGGAGCGGCGAGACGCTGATTTGGGCTCGATGCGACGGCGAGCCGCTACAGCCGCAGAGCCTGACGCACGAGTTCCCGCGTTTCCTGGCCCGTTTGAAGGACTTCCCGTTACCGGGAAGAGCTTGCACGGTCGGCTATCGCTGATATGTCGGCGCTCTATATCCCCGCGGGTTTTTGGGAAAAGGTTTAACAAAAGATGAACCCGTCCCAGCCGCCGTGGCTGCTGGGTCATAGCCGAAGGTGCGCGTTCGGTTCCATGATCTCCGCCACAGTCACGCCACGCAATTATTATCGGCCGGCGTACATCCCAAAGTGGCACAGGAACGGCTCGGTCACGACCACCCCTTGACCTTTATTCCCATGTCACAGCGACGATGCAGGAAGATGCCGCCAGCCGTCTCGACGCCGCTTTCCGGGGTGCTATAAAGGCCGTTGCCGAGCTTAGCCAGACGCGCTCGGTAGCAACGTTGGTAGCAATGACGGTTTCGGATAGAGTGGGACTGAAAATATCGCAATAACAGCAATAGCTTACGCCGGGTTAGCACAGTGGCAGTGCAGCGGTTTTGTAAACCGAAGGTCGGGGGTTCGAATCCCTCACCCGGCACCACGAAGCGGCGCCCTCATCGGGCGCCGCTCCCAGGTGGTGGTCCTTAAACGGGCCGGATCCAATATTGGTCGATCCGACTGGCGTAGGAACGGTCGTCCCAATTCGGCATGTCACGCGACGTGTAGCTCGGGGCACCCTCGAGCCGGCGGCGGTCGATATCGACCACATAGCCGCCCAGGCGGGTGTCATAGGTGAGCATCTTCCAAGGCAGCGGATGATAGCTCTCGCCGATCCCGAGGAACCCGCCAAAGGACATCACCGCATAGGCGACTTGGCCGGTATATTTGTCGATCATCAGGTGATGCACCGATCCCAGGCTCTCGCCTTTGCGATCGTAGACGGAGGTGCCGGCGACCTTTTCGGAGGAAATGAGCCGGTTAGTCTCGTCGGCTTCCAGATGGGTAGCAGTCGTCGCTGTTCTAACGTCGCTCATCGCGTCGTCTCCTGTTAGCGGTAGGTACAAGGCAAACAAGAGGTGCAGACGCGGGTTCCGATATTGGCTATTGCTCAGCCCGGGCTTTGCGGGCGATGGCGCTTGACGGCCTCTGGATTGGTCGAGTTGGCGCCCATATAGATGCCGCGCTCCCAACTGCGCTTCAGCGGGTCGACGACGTTGAGCGACATCCGCCCGATATGCGCGATCTCGATTTCCACGGTCTCGCCATCCTGCAATGCGCCGAGCCCCTCGTGATTGGTGCCGCAGGCGATCAAATCACCGGTATTCAATGTCATGATCGCCGAGGCGAACTCGACGAGCTCGGGCACTCGGTGCTCCATGTCGTCGGTGTTGTAGTTGTGGCGCAGCTGGCCGTCGTTCCAGAAGCGCACGACCAGATCATTGGGTTCGGGGATCTCGTCGGCGGTCGCTATGCAGGGGCCGATCGGCGCGAAGGTGTCGAACGACTTGCCGAGCCAGCTGCCGGCTTTCCAGGTACGCCTGCCCTCGCCGCGCGCCGACACGTCGATCAGGCAAGTATAGCCGAACACCGCGCTGCGCCAATTCGCCTGGCTGACCTTCTTGGCCGGACCTTTGATGACGAGCGCCAGCTCGGCCTCGTGCATGAAGATCCACGGCTCGGTGAATTCGGGCAGCACGATCGTGTCGTCTGGCCCGACGACCGCCTCCGGGTTTTTGAGGAACATATTCAAGGGCCGCGCCTCGCGCTGCGCGTGCTCCCAATAATTGGCAATGCAGCAGAGTATCTTGCCGGGCCGCGGCAACGGCGCCCGCAGGCGCACCGAGCTCAACGGCAACGCCTCGCTGTCAGCCGCCCGGCGGTCGAGAGACGGCCGCAGCCCGTCGAACCCGTCGATCAGCGCCTGCATTGTCAATTGCGGGGTGTGGCCTTTCTCGGCGATGCCGGAAATATCGACGACACCGCGATCGGTCAGCAACCCGGGTACCGGCTCGTCTCGCCGGAAGTCTGAAAAAGGACCAGCTTCATGATTTCCTCTCCAATCGCGCTGGCGAGATTAGCGGGTTCGTCGCATGGCAACCATCGCCATTCTCGGTTTGACAGGACGGGAGACGCGGGCCGACATTGCGGCAATCCTATTCGGGAGAGCCGAATTGGATGGTCGAGATACGTCGAATCGGGCCGCAGATCGGGGTCGAGGTTTCCAGCGTCGACGTGAAGACGCTCGATGATGCCGGCTTTGCGCCGATCTATCGGGCCTGGCTCGACCATAACATTCTCGTCGTCCGCGACCAGGAACTCAAATCGACGATTTCCTGCACTACAGCCGCCGTTTTGGGCCCGTCGTCCCGCACCCTTCGAAGTCGACGCGCCATCCGAGATTCCCGAGATCACAATGCTCGGAATCGACAAATTCGATGCCGACGGCAAGCTCGATAACGCGATCTACCGCCGCGGCGCCGAGGGCTGGAACACCGACGGTGCCTATAATCAGGAGCCGTTCGGCGACCCAACTCTATGCGCTCGCCGTTCCGAGCCGCGGCGGCGACTCCCTGTTCGCCAACGGCTACGCGGCCTACGACGCGTTGCCGGAGCAGCTGAAACGGCGGCTCGACGGGGTCATCGCCGCATTCTCCTACGGCGGCCGCCGCGGCGGGTCAGCGCTGCTCGACAAGGCAGATCAGGATTTCAAGCCGGTATTGCACCCGATCATCCGCACCCACCCCGAAACCGGCCGCAAATCGCTCTATTTCGATCCCGGCAAGATCGTCGACATCGTCGGCGCCGACCGGGCGAGAGCGACGCGCTATCGCCGAGCTCAAAGGCTACATGATCCAGCCCGACGCCAATACCGCCACCAAATGCGAAGGGCGACATCGTGATCTGGGACAACCGCTGCTCGTATCACAAAGCGGCCGGCGACTACCCGCCCGAGAAAGACCGAATCCACTGGCGGGTTCGACCAACGATTTCGCGGCCGAGCCCGAGGCGGCGGAGTAACCTTCGAGGGCCTCACGGCCGCGGCCGGCGAACGCCAGCGCGACGGCCATGCGGTCAGCGCCTCGCCCGCGCCGGTCGCGCGCCACCTGTTTCTCCTGTTTCATCAGGTCGAGATCAGGCACCGCCAATCCTTCCATGCCCAATTTCTTCTACTCGTCCACCAGCGCCGATGCCAAGAGAGTACGATATGAATATGGCAATGAACGACAGCCGCTCTGCCTGCCGATCGGCGTTCAATCTTGGCGCGTGCGGCACCTCAGGCTAGAGGTTGGAACGTTCCCCGTGAATACCGCACTGCAGCGGATGCGGTTCCCAATACCCTGCGAGCAAAATGGTCATGGCGCTTCCCTCCCCTTCCACTGGGGATTTTGCGAGAACCGGGCCAGGCGCTGGTGGACGCAATGACAGACCATCACCGAGGTGACAAAAGTGAAGGAGAGAATTGAAGTGCAAAGTTTTGCGCCAAATAAGAAGCAATGCCCCCTTTGGCGCAGCAAAAGTCAGCTCT
>CAVXLL010000017.1:0-553106 GCA_963762575.1 uncultured Alphaproteobacteria bacterium
CGACAACTTGTCCGCGGTCCAGCAGCGGTCGCCGCCAGCTCGGCTCACCATTACGAGGCACGCTTCAGCAGCGCGATCAACTTATCAGTGGGCTGGAAGACGCCGCGACGCAGGTGTGGCGGCACGATCGCCTCCATTGCATCGAGCTTTTCGGTCGGATCACCACGCGTGTAGACCTCGGTGGTCGTCAATGTGGCGTGGCCCAACCACAGCGACACCTTCCGGATATCCCCGGTCGCCTGCAGGACGACCATCGCGCACGTGTGCCTGAGCACGTGGGGCGAGACGCGTTTCTTGGCGAGACCGGGCTGCTTCCGAGCCGCGGTCGCGACGTGCTGCTTGAGCAGGTAGGCAAAGCCCCATCGGCTCAGCGGCTCACCACGAGCGTCGACGAACACCTCGGGTGTCGCGACCTGCCCGCGTATGGCGAGCCAGGCGCGCAGTGCAGCGGCCGCCGGCTTCCACAACGGCAGCGTCCGCTCCCGGCGCCCCTTGCCAAGCACACGGATACTCATCGACGGCAGGTCGATATCGTCGATCTTCAGTCCCGTCAGCTCGGAGACACGCAGTCCTGCACAGACCGCCACGTGCAACATGGCGCGATCGCGGATGCCATCGCGTGTCGTCGGATCGGGAGCATCGAGCACGGCCTGCAACTCATCGCGCAGGAGGTAGGGCACCAGGCGCGTATCCGTTTTCTTGAACGGGATCGCCAGGACGCGGCGGATCTGCTCGAGCGCGGCCGGTTGCCGATATTCGAGGAAGCGGAAGAACGACTTGATAGCCGCCAGCCGGACGTTGCGCGTCACGGCCGCGTTCTTGCGCTTGTCCTCGAGATGCTCGAGGAAGGCGCTGACGAGTCCGGCATCAATCTGCTCCAGCGTCAGCGCCGATGGTTTGACCTTAAGGCGGTCGGCGGCGAACACGAACAACAACTGGAAGCTCGAGGCATAGGAGTTGCTCGTGTGCCGGCTGGCGCCCCGCTGGCGAGCGAGGGTGTCGCGCAGGAACGTCTCGATGAGGGGAGCAATCGGCGTCATGCTGACCTCCCCTCGGACATGAACGCTTCGCTGGCCGTGGCGACATCGCGCAAGAAGTCGGCCGTGGCCTCCAGATACCAGTAGGTCGCGTAGATGTTGACGTGGCCCATGTAGGTCGCGAGTGCCGCCATGTGCGCCCCGCACCGGCCTCGGCCGGCTGGGCTGCCTTGCAGCGCACGCACCGCAAACGTGTGCCGCAGATCGTGCAAGCGAGGGCGACGTCCCGACCTCGACTTGATGCCGGCCTTGTCGACCAGCCTGTCGAAGGTCTCCTTGACGGCAATGTAGCGAAGGGGCCGACCGCGCTTGTCGATGAACACCGGATCATCGTCCGAGCCGGGCCCGCGACGGTCCAGGTATCGCTGCAAGCCGGCGACCGCCGTGTCGTGCAGCGGCACCAGCCGCGTCTTGCGGAACTTGGTCTCGCGGATCAACAAACCATCGCTGGTCACGTCCGCGATCGTCAGCTTCAGGGCTTCGGAGATACGCAATCCGGTGGCCGAGAGCAGCGCGATCAACGTCGAATAGGTGTACGGACGCAATCCGCCCATCGGCCGAAGCCGCAGCGCAGCTTCGATGAGGCGACCGATCTCGTCTGTCGTGTAGATGTGCGGCGTGCGGCGCCGCTTGCGCGCGCCGAAGTGATTGGCCGGCGGCAGCTTATGCCCGACGTCCTCCACCTGGACATGGCGCACGAAGCGGCAGACGGCTCTGAGCCGAGCATCGCGTTGCGCCACAGTCGGACCGAGAGCGGCCCAGTCGATCGCTGTTTGCGACACGACGTGCGTTTGTCCGCGCTCGGCTGCGAAGGCGGCAAAGCTTTTCAGCAGGCACTCAGCGGTCGACATCGCGAAGCCCGTGGCGCGCCGCAGAGCGAGATAAGTCTCGATGGCGTTCAGCATCAGAGCGCCTCCGGCCAAGGCTGAGCGACCTGCTTCTGCAGCGCGACGTCGGCCTTTGCGTAATAGGCCGTCGTGTCGATGCCGCGATGCCGGAGGACGAGGCCGATCTTGTCGAGTGGAACGCCGTGCCGCAGCATCTCGGTCGCTGCGGTGTGCCGCAGAGCGTGTGCTCCCTTGACGGGCGTCACGATGGCGGCCCGCTTCATGAGGCGCTTCACCACCGACGAGATGCCGTCGCCTCGTCGAAATGGCCGGCACGGTGCGATCGTGCGCAGGAACACGAGATCGCTTCGACAGGCGGACGGTCGGCCTTCGAGGTAGGCAGCGATCGCATCGCCGACCTCTTGCGGCAGCGGCAACCGGACCTCGTAGCGCGACTTGCCGCAGACCCGCAACGAGCCCGTTTGCCACTCGATATCGGTGAGGCGAAGTTGCGCCACGTCGCCGGCCCGCAGCCCGAGGCGCGCCAACAAGAGCAGGATCGCACGGTCACGTCGGCGCGCACCGGCGGCGCCGTCACAGGCAGCAATCAGCCGGTCGACCTGCTCGGTCGACAGATACCGGGGCATGTCGGCAAGCTGCCAATGGGCGTAGGCCGGAACGGCGCCGTCGAGACCTGCTTGGCAGCGGCCTGCGACTGCGAGGTACCGCAGGAAGGCCCGCAGGCTCGTCGTCATCTTCTCGATCGTGCCGCGCCCGGACTTGCTCGCGCCTGCCAAGAGGTAGCCGCGGATGTCGTTCGGCCTCCAGCCGGCGGGGTCCGATCCAAGCTCCGTCATAAGGCCGGCGGCGTCGCGGGCGTAGAGCCTGATGGTAGCATCGGATGCGCCGCGATGCTTGCGCAGCCACGTCTTGAAGTCGGCGACCAACTTCGGCTCGGCGGGTGCTGCCACCACGGCCGCGGACCGGCAGACGCCGAGCTCGACGAGGTGCCCGCGAAAGAGCCTGGCACCGTAGATGGTGTGGTGGTTGCGCCGGCCGCCCTTGGCGCGTGGACACCGGCAGGTGCGCAGGTGCTCATCGAACGCCGCGAGGTCGATGTCCGTCAGGCCCGCGCATTGCTCGGTCATGACGTAGCCTATGTGAGCCGCCGCCCGCAGATAGCGCACTGCTGTCTCGGGGCCATAGCCCTGCCGTTCCAGCACCTCAGCAAACCCGTCGAGGTATGGCCCGCTCGGCCCGCTGCGCAGATGTCCCAGCATCTTCGTTGCCGAGAAGTAGGTCTCCAACATGATCGTCCCCGTATGTGACCGGCCATCATTGGCCGAACCAACGGGGCCGTACGGGCGACTTGTTATGGAGCGCGAGAGAGCGGCAATGCACAGGAAATTGCGGTCATCGCGATCGCCAGCTCCCCATTACCGGCTTTGCCCATAAGGCAGGAGTTGTAGGCGATCGCGGCTGTGGCCGCAATCCTCGCAGCGCTCGACATGACCGCCGAGCGCGGCCGTGCGGCACTGCTCGATCGCCGACATCACCTTGAGCTGGCCGAGGCTCACATGCCCGGCATTGGCCTCGCGCCAGGCGGCCCCATGGCGGTGAAAGACGTCTGCGACCTCCAGCCTCGGGCGGCGCACCGCCGCCCGGCTACAGCTCCGGGTCTCGGCCTTCCCACAGGCAGCGTGCGAGCCGGTCGAGCGGGCTGGTCACGTCGCGGATCGTGGTGTTGGCGACGCGCGTGTAAAGCGCCGTGGTGTCGAGCTTGGCATGGCCGAGCAGCACCTGGATGACGCGGATATCGGTGTCCTGTTCCAGCAGGTGGGTGGCAAAGCTGTGCCGCAGCGTGTGCGGCGACACTCGCTTGTTGATCCCGGCGGCCTCGGCAGCAGCATGGACGGCGCGGTTGAGCTGGCGGGCCGAGAGCGGTTCGACGGGATTGCGGCCCGGAAACAGCCAGCCTCGCGGCAGCAGAACGCCCAGGCGCCGGCCCTCCGACCACCAGACGCGCAGCACTTGGAGCAGCTGCGGCGACAACATAGCGTTGCGATCCTTGCGGCCTTTGCCTTGCTCGACCCGCAGCAGCATGCGCTCGGAATCGATGTCGCCGACCTTCAGCGCGACCACTTCGGAGACGCGCAGTCCGGCGCCGTAGGCGGTGGCGAGCGCGGCCTTGTACTTCGGCCCGGCGCCGCCTGGAGCAGCAGCGTGACCTCCTCGACGCTCAGCACGGCCGGCAGCCGGCGCGGTTCGCGCACGATCGTGAGCCGCCGGGCAAGGTCAGGCCGGTCGAGCGTCACGGTGAAGAGGAAGCGCAGGGCCGCAGACCGCACTGTTGATGCTCGGCGGCTGCATGCCGGTCTGCGTCTGGTGCAGCTGGAAGCGGCGCAGATCTTCCGCCGTCGCCGTATTGGGAGACCGGCCGATGAAAGCCGCGAACGCCCGCCCGTTGCGAATGTAGTCATTGCGCGTCTTCTCGGCGAAGCCGCGTACCCTCATGTCCTCGATCATGCGCGCCCGCAGCGCGCTGACGGGCCGGGGTGAAGGATGGGAGGTCATCGGGAGCTCCTCTCTCAAGCCGAAGGTTGCTGGACCCTCGATGCTCGGGATCGGATGCCCCGATCGTCACGCTTTACTGCTGGCTACTCCGTCGAAACGCACGGACCATGACGCGCGCTCCCTCCCGCGAGAGCGGGTTCGTTCGAGGGGCATGAACCGTCATCGGCGGCTGGATCTGAGCAACAATCGTGGCGGATCGGCTGCGGCGTTTAGGGGGATTCGGTAATTGTCAGCTGTTGGCATTGCTCGGACCACAACCTGTGAGCCTCGCGGTCAATGGCGGTCGGCGGTGAGGACGCCGCGGGGGTTTTTGACCAGCGGCATCAGCGTCAGTGCGACGGCGAAGCCGGCGCCGAGCAGCAAGAGCGCGTCATTGTAAGTCAGCACCAGGGCTTCGCGCTGTACCGCCGCGGCAAGCAGCTGCAGCGCGGCATGGCTCGAGTTGCCGCTGATCAGCGGATCGAGCCGGCTGGTCTGCATGTCGAGAAAATGCTGAACTGCCGGGCGTGCCGGGTTGACATCTTCAATGAGCCGGTTCCAATGGAAATGAAGACGGTCGGTCATCACCGTCCCGAGCGCAGCCAGCGCGATCGCGCCGCCGAGATCGCGCGTCAGATTGTATAGCCCTGCGGCGTTCTTCAGCTTGTCGGGCGTGAGGGTGCCGAGCGCGATGAGATTGGCCGGCAGGTAACAGAACATCAGCGCGATGCCGCGCACTACCTGCGGCACGAGGAGCTCGGTAAAGCTCGCCTGGTTGGTGAGGCCTGCGGTCAAGTACATGGCGTATGCAAACAGACCCATGCCGATCGCCAGCATCACGCGCAGATCGAGATTGCGGGCGATGTAGGTGGAAAACGGCGACATCGCCATCTGCGCGAGCCCGGTGACGACGACGATCTCGCCGATCTGCCAGCTGCTGTAGCCGCGCACCTGCGCGAGAAACAGCGGAACCAGGTAAGTGGCGCCGTAGAGGCCGGTGCCGACGATAAAGGTGTAGAACGAGCCGAGCGCGAAATTGCGGTTGGTGAAGGTGCGCAGATCGACGATCGGCTGCCGGTAGGTCAGCACCCGCCAGAAGAACAAGACGGAGGCGGTGCCCGACACGACGACTGCGGCAAAAATCGTGTCGTCCGAAAGCCAGTCCCAGCGCGGTCCTTCTTCGAGTGCGTATTCGAGGCAGCCGAGAAACACCGCCATCAGCACGAGCCCATAAATATCGAAATAGCGCAGCAGCGAGCGGTCGGGTTTGTCGATGTCGATCAGCATCCAGACCACGACGGCAACGCCGATGCCCGGCACGATGTTGACCAGGAACAGCCAGTGCCAGGAGAAAGTGTCGGTCAAGAAGCCGCCGATCGTCGGGCCCAAGGTCGAGGACAGGTTCAGGATCAGCGAGATCATCACCATGACCGTTGCCAGCTGCGGACCGCGGAATTTCGTATAGACGACGGGAAACACCGAGGGCGTGATGGCGCCGCCGCTGAACCCTTGCAGCGCGCGGTAGAGGATCATCTGGCTGAGGCTGGTGGCGCTGGCGCACAGCGCGCTGGCGGCTGTGAAACCGAGTGTCGCGCTGACGAACAGCACGCGTGTCGACAACAGCCGCGACAGGCTCCCGGAGAGCGGCACCATGATCACATCGGCGATCAGGTAGGAGGTCTGCACCCAGCTGATTTCGTCGGGGCTGGCCGACAGCCCGCCCTGGATCTGAGTGAGCGAGCTGGTGACGATCTGGACATCCATGATCGCCATGAACAAGCCGAAGACCATGGCGAGAACGCCGACCCAGTCGCGCAGGCTCGGCGACGACTGAGAGGGAGCTGCGGAGGCAATCCCGGGTTTCTCAGTCGGGATGGGTCGGCGCGCAATCTTGGGTTGGCGCCCAACGAGCATCCGCCGCAGCGGGGATGCCGATGCCCAGCTTACGGGGGCCCAGCTCACTGCGGGTCGGCACTATCGGCGGCTGCCGCCTCGGCGCGCGCCGTGCCGGTCGCGCCGTCATCCGCCGCGCGGGTGTCGACGGTCACCGTGACGGAAAGACCCGGGCGCAACAACGCGGCGAGGGCGCCGCTGGCCGGCAATGCAATCCGCACCGGGACGCGCTGGACGATCTTGGTGAAATTGCCGGTCGCGTTGTCCGGCGGCAGCAGACTGAACTCGGCGCCGCTGGCCGGAGCGAAACTCTCGATCCGTCCCTCCAAGACCTGGTCCGGGTAGGCGTCGACCGAGACCTCGGCGAGTTGCCCCGGCCGCATTCGCGTCAGCTGCGTCTCTTTGAAATTGGCGGTGACGTAGACATGCGGCAACGGCACCAGGGACAGCAGCTGGGTCCCCGGCTTGACATACTGGCCGACCTGGCCGGCGCGGTTGCCGGCCACTCCCGAAATCGGCGCGCGGATCACCGTGTTGTCGAGATCGTTCTTCGTCAGCCACTGATTGGCTCGAGCCTGCTGGAGCCTGGCCTCTTCCTCGCGCTGCAGCGCCTGCTGTACGGCAAGCTGGCTCTGCTCGGCGGCGAATGCGGCACGGCTCTTGGCCAATGCCGCCTCGGCCTTGCGGGCGTCGGCTTCGGCTTGTTCAAAGCGCTGCCGGCTGGCAAAGTCGCTCGTCATCAGGGTGCTGTATCTCTTGTAATCCTGCTGTGCCCGGGACAGATCGGCCTCGGCGGATTGGACCACTGCCGCGGCCTGATCGATCATCGCCTGCTGCAGTTTGAGCCGGCTCTGATAGGTCGCAATCGTCGCTTCCGCGGTCGCAACGGCCGCCTCGGCCTGCGCGGCCTTGGCCTTGAAGTCGCGGTCGTCGATGACGAAAAGGATCGCGCCCTCCGCCACCGCCTGGTTTTCGGCGACCTTTACCTTCTTGATGTAGCCTTCGACCTTCGGGCTGATCACCGTGACGTCGCTCTGCACGTAGGCGTCGTCGGTGGACTGGCGGAAGCGCAGCACATCCCACCAATACCAGCCGCCGATGCCGGCGATGACGAGCACCATCAGGGCGAGCCCGGCCGCCAGCTTCTTGCGCATCCTCGCCTAAACTGAACCGTTTAGTTCACTCTTGCCCGAAGATGAAAGATCCGGTACACGTTGTCAAGTGCACGCTCACCCGCGAGGGGCGCGGTGGAACAAATCGAACGCAACGAGGCTCGGAGCGGCGGCAAGGTGGAAAGCATCCTCGCCGCGGCGACGCGCACCTTTCTCGCCAGCGGATTTGGCGCGGTGAGCATGGACACGATCGCGCGCGAGGCTGCCGTCTCCAAGGCGACCGTCTACGCTCATTTTGCCGGCAAGGAAGAGCTCTTCGGCGCGATGGTGGGGCGCGTCTGCGAACGCCATTTCGAGACCTTTTCGGCGCGGGAACTCGACCCCACCGATGTCCGCGCCTCGTTGACGACGCTCGGCCGGCGTTTTCTCGATCTCGTCCTTTCGCCCGAAGCGATCGCGGTGCACCGGATCATTGTCGCCGAAGTCACCCGATTTCCGGCGCTCGGCGAGGTCTTCTGGCGCGCCGGCCCGGAGCGCACCCTGCGCCAGATCGAAGCCTTTATGCGCCGAGCGGCCGGCGCGGGGTCGCTCGAAATCGCGCAGCCGCGCATGGCGGCCGAGCAATTCGTCGGTCTAATGCGTGGAGAAAACCACCTGCGCCATCTGCTCCGCCTCGAGGCCGAAGCCGATCCGTCGGGCGTCGGCGATGCGGTCAGCGCGGGCGTGGATACGTTCGTCCGCGCCTTTCAACGCAAGGCTGGCTGATTCAGGGCTGGCTAATTCACGGCCGAACGACCGGTCCGCGGCTGTCCGGCACCGTCGCCGCCTTCTCCTTCCAGTCCTTCGACCACGGGGTTACCGGCCGCGCGACCGGGACGCCGTCGACCCGGATCTCGTCCACCTGCTCGTTGAAGAAGCAGAGATAGCCTTTGATCTTGGGGCATTCCGGGATCGGGTCGGGGTAGCTCCAGACGAGATCGCTGAAAATCTTGTCGCCGATCTTGACCGAATAATAGCTGGCCTTGCCCTTGTAAGGGCAGCGGGTGGTCGTCTCGCTCCGGACGAGAAGATCCATCCGTACATCCTCGGGCGGGATGTAATAGCGGGTCGGCAGCCGCGTCTCGAACAAGAACCGGGCATGCCGGGTCTCGGCAACGACTTGGCCGCCAACGACGACCTGCACCGAGCGCGATGAATCGAGCACGTCGACGCGTTTATAGGGGTCGCGCGGGTGTACGAAAATCTCCTCGTCCTCCTCGTACCAGGCGTCGACACGGTTCCAGTAGAACGCGACGAAGTCCTTGAGCGCCATCACCTCCTCGAAGGGCTCGGGGTACCCCCAAACCACGTTCTCGGCGACCTTGTCGCCGACTGCGATCGTCCAATAGGACGCCGTTCCCTTGTAGGGGCAAAAGGTGTGATGGTCGGTCGGGGTCATCCGATCCACGCGCACATCCGAGCGCGGGAAATAGTAGACCGGCAGATGCCGCGTCTCGAACAGCAGGTGAGCGTTGGTGCTGTCGGCGATGATCTCGCCGTTGAACTTGACGCGCACCCGCCGCGGCGAGGGCTCGAACAAAATCTTGTAGTCGGGGTTGGTCTTGAAACCGGATTTGCGCGTCTGCGCGGGCATCGCCATGATCCGCTCCTCCTCGATATCTGCCGGCGAGAATGATCGCGAGGGGTGGAGATCGCAAGGTCCGCGTCGCAGTGGATTGACACGCGGTGGCCGCGGGTGTTGCAGTTCCCCTATGACCGGCCGTTGCCTGAGGCTCGCCCTTACCCGCTTCGCTGCGCTCATCTTCGCCGCAGGCCTGCTGCTGACGGCGGAACGGTCCTACGCTCAAGCGAACCACAAGGCCACGACGGCGGGTTCGAGCGCCTGCGCCGGGGATAATGGCGGCATCACGCTGTCCCCAGGCTTTTGCGCTACCATCTTCGCAGACCAGCTGGGCCATGCCCGGCACCTCGCGGTGGCTCCGAACGGGGTCGTCTACGTCAACACCTGGAGCGGGCGCTATTACCACGACGACACGCCCCCACCTGGCGGGTTTCTGATTGCCTTGCAGGACACCAAAGGTGACGGCCGGGCCGACAAAATCGTCCGCTTTGGTCCAACCAAGGCGGAGGGCAACGCAGGGGGAACCGGCGTCGCACTCTACCAGGGCTACCTCTATGCCGAGACGAACGATCGCATCGTACGCTACCAGCTGCCGGCGAATGGGATCGAGCCGACCGCGGCGCCTGAGACCGTCCTCTCGGGGTTGCCGCTGACCGGCGATCATCCGATGCATCCCATCGCGATCGACCCCCAAGGCAATCTTTACGTCGACCTGGGATCTGCCACGAATTCATGCCAAAGCCAGAACCGCATGCCGAATGTGCTGGGCAACAATCCCTGCACGGAATTGGAAACCCGAGCCGGCACTTGGCGCTACGATGCCAACCGCCTGGACCAGCATTTTTCGCCCGCGGAGCGCTTCGTCATGGGTCTGCGCAATGGCGAGGGGATCTCGTTTGATTCGGCGGGCAGGATATTAGCGACCCAGCATGGCCGCGACCAACTTGGGCAGAACTGGCCCAAACTCTACACATTGAAGCAGAACGCCAACCTGCCGGCCGAGGAGTTGGTCCAATTGCAGCAAGGCCGCGATTTCGGCTGGCCGGAATGCTACTATGACGATTTCCAGAAAAAGCTCGTCCTCGCCCCGGAATATGGTGGCGATGGTGGAAAGGCCGTCGGCGTCTGCGCGCAGAAGGTAGCACCGATAGCGGCGTTCCCGGCCCATTGGGCGCCCAACGACATGCTGATCTATGAGGGCAGCCAGTTTCCGTCCGCCTACAAGGACGGCGCCTTCATTGCCTTCCACGGATCGTGGAACCGTGCCCCGGAACCGCAGGGCGGCTACAACGTGGTGTTCCAGCCATTGGCCGACGGCAAGCCCTCCGGGCCGTTTGTGGTTTTCGCGGACGGTTTTGCTGGAGCGATCAAGCAGCCGGGGCAGGCGGCCCATCGCCCGACCGGGCTGGCGGTCGGGCCTGACGGTGCATTGTATATCGCCGACGATCAGGGCGGTCGGATTTGGCGCGTCACCTTCCAGGGTGGGAACAAGGCGAGCGGAATTGCGGCCGCGGCGCCTCCGCCTGCTTCCGCGCAGGGGTTGACATCCGGCAACGCTTTGCCGCCGGAAGGTATCCATCCGAACGCTGGCGCCAGTCCCCTCCCGATACCGCCGGGCGCATCGCCTGACCAGGTCGCGTTGGGCCAGCGCATTTTTGAGGGACAGGCCGCTGGCGGGACGTGCGCAGGATGTCACGGCACGGACGGCAAGGGTACGGGCATGGGTTCCGATTTGACGAGCGGCAAGTGGCTGTGGGGCAACGGCAGCATCCAGGCGATCACCCGGACGATCGCCCACGGCGTAGCCAAGCCCAAGGAGCACACCGGCGTGATGCCGCCGATGGGTGGCGCCCAGCTCTCCCAAGCCGATCTCGCCGCGGTGGCGGATTACGTGTGGGCGATCGGTCACCAGAAGCCGCATTGAGCTGCTCAGCCGGAAGTTCGGCCAGCAGCGCGTGGAGGCGGTTTGGGGTGATCGGCAGTTGCCGGACCGCCCCCGGCCGGCCGAGCGCGTCATCGACCGCGGCGGCGATCGCGGCGCCTGCCGCAGCGATGCCGGCCTCGCCGGCGCCTTTGACGCCGAGCGGGTTGAGCGGTGTCGGAGCATCCTCGAAGAGGGTCACCTCGATGGCCGGGATCTCGGCAATGCTCGGCATTAGGTAATCGGCCAAGGTAACCGATTGGGGCTGCCCGGAGGCGTCATACACGAACTCCTCGAGCAGAGAGGCGCCGATGCCTTGCGCGGCGCCGCCGGCGATCTGCCCCTCGACCAGCATCGGGTTGATCGCGCGGCCGACATCGTAGCCGACGCAGAAGCGCTCGACTGCGATCGCACAAGAGTCGCGCTCGATGCGCACCTGGGCGAGATGCACGCCGTAGGGGTAGGTCATGTGTTCGGTGGTGAATGTAGCGTCGGCGGTGAGTTCGCAGCCGGCGCCGCGCGCGACTGCGGCCAGGTCGAGCGAGTGTCCGCCAGGCGCGTCGCGCACCACCACCCGATCATCGGCGATGGCGAGACGGTCGGGCGCGGTCTGCAGCAAACGCCCGGCCACCATCAGCAATTCGCCCCGCAGCTTTGCAGCCGCGATCGTCACCGCCGCGCCGGTCATCACCGTGACGCGCGAGGCGAAGGCGCCCATGCCCCGCGCAATCCGATCGGTCTGACCATGGATGACCCGGATATGGTCGAGACCGGTGCCGAGCCCGTCGGCGCAGATCTGGGCCATCACTGTCTCGACTCCCTGACCGACCGAGGCGGCGCCGGTGATTACCTCGATCGTCCCATCGCCGCCGAGCGTGATGCGCACATCGTCGAACGGGCCGAGCCCGCTTTTCTCGACAAAAAAGCCGAGCCCTAGCCCGATCATCTCGCCCGCTTGCCGACGGCGGGCGACATCGGCGCGCAGCCTCTCCCATTCCACCCGGTTCAGGAACTTGTCGAGAAGCCCCGCATAGTCGCCAGTGTCATAGACGATGTCGGTGCCGAGTGCAGAGAATTCGCGGCGGAACGGCATCGCCGTCTTCGCGATGAAGTTACGATGCCGGACGACCATCGGATCGAGCCCGAGCCGGTCGGCGATCGCATCGACCAGCCGCTCGCGCACGAAGCTCGCCTCGAAACGTCCTGGCGCGCGATAGGTGCCGCACGGCGTCTTGTTGGTCAGGCGCACATGGCCGACCGAACGGTAGGCGGGAATCACGTAAGGGCCGGGCAGCATGGCGCAGGTGAGGTCGGTGACGACAACGCCGTGGGTCCGGAGATAGCCTCCCTGGTCGAACCAGAACTCGTCGTCGAGGCCCAGAATGAAGCCGTGCTCGTCGACCGCCGCGCGCACCCGGTGGACCGAGCCCCGCGACTGGTTCGCCGCCACCAGATGCTCGTAACGGTCCTCGATCCACTTGACCGGGCGCCCGAGCCGCAGCGCCGCCGCGCAGGTCAAGACGTCCTCGGGATAAAGTTCGCCGCGGATGCCAAAGCCGCCGCCGACATGCCCTTCGTGCAGGTGAATGCGGTCGAGCGGCAGCCCGAGCATCGCCGCGAGCGCCTGGCGATTGTAATGCGGCACTTTGGCAGCGCCGTACAATCGAAGGATGCCGCTGGCCGCTTCCGGCACGGCGATCGCGCCGCGGGTTTCGAGCGGCACGCCGCTGTGCCGGCCGATGATCAACTCCAGCCCTACCACCGCATGCGCTCCGGCAAAGGCGGCGTCGAGATCGCCGTAGGCTTTGGTGATCGCAGCGGCCTCGGTGCTGTGTCCCGGCGCGAACTCGCGCGGCGACGCGGCCGGGTCGAGACGCGGCGCCAGCGGCTCGATCTCCGGCGCGACGAGGTCGGCGACGTCTTCGGCCGTGTAGGGGTCAGCGGCGAATACTGCGGCCACCGGCTCACCGACGTAGCGCACATGTACATTCGCTAGGACCGGCTGGCGATAAGGCTCCAACCCCGGCACCAGCGTCATGCGAAAGCCGATCGGGGGGATATCGGCGACGTCTTCCGCAGTCCACACCGCAACCGTGCCGGGATGTGCCAGCGCCTCTGCGATCCGAAGCCCGGCGAGCCGACCGAACGCGACCGGCGAGCGCACCAACCGCATGTAAAGCATGTCCGGTACCGTAACATCGGCCGCGAAACGGCCGCTGCCGGTCAGCAGCGGCCGGTCTTCGAGGCGCTTGACCGATCGGCCGATCAGGCTCATTTGCGCATTTCAGCGGCGGCGGCAAGCACCGATTTCAGAATGTTCTGATAGCCGGTGCAGCGGCATAAATTCGCCGCCAACGCCTCGCGCAGCTCGGGTTCGGCGATATCGGGATGGCGCTCCAGGATGCCGATGGCCAGCATCAAAAATCCCGGCGTGCAGAAGCCGCATTGCAATCCGTGATGGTCCCAAAACGCCTGCTGCAGCGGGTGCAATTTGTCGCCAGTGGCGAGCCCTTCGACGGTGCGCAGCCTGGTACCCTCGGCTTGCACCGCAAACATCAGGCACGAGCGCACCGGCTGGTCGTCGACCAGCACGGTGCAGGCGCCGCAGACGCCGTGCTCGCAGCCGAGATGCGTGCCGGTGAGGCCGCAATCCTCGCGCAGCGCGTCGGCCAAGCTGCGCCGCGGCTCGACGCGGATCATGCGCTTCTCGCCGTTCACCGTGAACGTGACGTCCTGTCTGTCGCTCATCGCGCTTCGCACCTCGCCTCGCGCAGCAACTGTAAGATCCGCTGCGGCGTGATCGGCATTTCGAAGATCCCGACGCCAAACGGCGTCAGCGCATCGGAAACCGCGTTGAGCACCGCCGCTGGCGCGCCGATCGTGCCGCCCTCGCCGACGCCCTTGGCGCCGGTGACGCTCGCCTCGGTCAGGGTTTCCAGATGATGGATTTCGAGCTGCGGGATTTCTGCCATCGTCGGCACCAGATAGTCGGCGAGCGAGCCGGTGAGTGTGTTGCCGCCGTCGTCGTAAACTACCTCTTCGTAGAGCGCGTTGGCGATGCCTTGGGCGACGCCGCCATGGATCTGCCCCTCGACGATCATCGGGTTGATCAGACGGCCGGCGTCCTCGACGACTACGAACCGCTCGATCTCGACTTGGCCGGTCGCGATGTCGACTTCGACGAGCGCAACATGGCAGGCGTTCGAGAAGGTGCCGTATGGGTCATAGGTCGCCACCGACGACAGTCCGGTTTCGGCGATCGCCGGGAAGCGGTGGCTCTGGTGATAGGCGGTGCGCGCCAATTGCCGCATCTCGACGCCGAGATCGGTGCCGCGCACAAAGGCGCGACCGTCGCCAATCTCGATGTCAGAGGCGGCCGCCTCCAATATCTGGCTGGCGACCATTTGCAGGCGCTCGCGCAATGTCGCTGCGGCGAGCTTGCAGGCGCCGCCGGCGATCACCAGCGAGCGGCTAGCAAAGGTGCCCCAGCCGTAAGGGGTGCGGTCGGTATCGCCGGCGACGACCCGGATCTCTGCGGGAGCGATGCCGATCTCGTCGGCGATCAGCTGCGCCAAGGTCGTCTTCAGCCCCTGACCGTGCGGCGAGCTTCCGATCCGAGCTTCGAGAAAGCCCGAGGGGTCCATCGCCAGTTCGACCCGCTCGAAGCCCGGCGTGATCACCATGCGCCGCGCGGCAAAGGCGGGACTACCGGGGCCGGTGCGCTCTGCGAACACCGACATTCCGAGACCGAGCCAGCGGCCATCGGCGCGCGCCGTTTGCTGGCGCGCGCGGAACTGGTCGAAGTCAACGACCCGTGCCGCCGCCTCCATAGCCTCACGATAGCTGCCGGCATCCTGCACAACACCGGTCACCGAGGTATGAGGGAATTCGGCGATCAGGTTACGGCGCCGGATTTCGAGCGCCTCTAGCCCGAGCCGGGCGGCTGCGCAATCCATCAGCCGCTCCACGGCCGCGGTGATGACGGGCCGCGACACGCCGCGATAGGGCGCCATCGGGCAGGTGTTGCTGGCGACGGCGCGGGCCCGGGCGCGGTACTCGCGCACCCGGTACGGCCCGGGCATATCCGCCAGCGCCATCAGCGGCTCGACCCCACAGGTGGCCGGAAAATTCGAATAGGCGCCGACATTGCACAGGATGTCGGCGTCCATCGCCAGCAATCTGCCCTCCGCATCGAATCCGCCGCGCAAATGGAGACGCTGGTCGCGCGCGTGAAACGACGCGGTTAGATTTTCGAGCCGGTCCTCGATCCAGGCGACGGTGCAGGCTAAACGCCGCGCCGCCCAGACCGCGACGACATATTCCGGGATCAGCGCCATCTTCTGACCGAAGCCGCCGCCGACCTCCGGCGCGACGACGCGGAGTTCGGATTCCGCGATCCCCAGCGCGTCGGCAATGCCGGTGCGCAACAAATGCGGCATTTGCGTCGACGCCGAGAGAGTAACGCGCCCGGCCGCAGAATCGAAAGCGGCGACGGCGCCGCGCGGCTCTAACGGCACCGCCGCCTGGCGGCCTGACGTGAACGTAAATTCGACCACCTGGTGCGCCGCTGCCAGAGCGGCAGCGACGTCGGGGGTTTCGAAGCGCGCGTCGATCAGCGTGTTCTGCGCGGCGGTGTCGTGGACCAACGGCGCGCCGGGTGCCAGCGCCTGGTCGAGTGTCACGATCGGCGTCTCGGCTTCGATCTCGACCGTGACCTGTTCGGCGAGATCTTCGGCCTCAGCAGCGGTGCCGGCGATCACGGCGGCAATCGGCTCGCCGACGTAGGTGACGCGTTCATCCGCAAGGATCGGCTGCGCAACCGGGACATAATCGGGGCGATCGAGGCGCGGACAGATGGGTTTGACATCGCCGAGAACAGTCGCGGTGATGATTAGTACTTCCGGCGGGGCGTTCACGGCGAGGATGCGGCCGCGCGCTACCGGGCTGCGCACGAAACGCAATATGCGGGCGCCCTGCGCGAGATCGGCGGTGTAGCGGCCGCGCCCTTGCAGCAGAACCGGGTCTTCGTAGCGCGGCAGCGGGCGCCCGACCCACCTCACCGCGCAGACGCCTGGTCCAAGGCCCGCGCGACCATCGCCCGCACGAGGTCGCGGCGATATTCAGCGCTCGCGTGAATATCCTCCAACGGGTCGATCGTCTCGGCCGCGATGTTACCGGCCTCGCGGAAAATGTCCGGCCCGCCGTTGGCGCCAGTCAGTACGGCCTCCGCTGCGGCAATTCGCGAGGGCCGGTCGGTGGCGCCGCCGACCCCGATCCGCGCTTCGACGATGCGGCCGTCTTCGAACCGCAGAAAGGCCGCGCACATTGCGAGCGCGTAATCGCCCGCCCGCCGGCTGAACTCGGCAAAACCCATCCGCCAGCTCTCGTCGAGCAGGGGCAGGCGGACTTCGGTCAGGAGCTCGTCCGGTTCGAGCGTGGTCGTGAGCGCCGCGACGAAATATTCGTTCGGTCCAACGCTGCGCTTCCCGCGGCGGCCGACGATGACGAGCTCGGCACCGAGTGTGGCGACCAGCAAGCACCACTCGGAAGCCGGATCGGCATGAGCAATGCTTCCGCAGAAGGTGCCGCGAGAGCGGATCGGAACATGTCCGATCTGCCGCGCAACCTGCGGCAAAAACGCGGAAAGCGCACCACCGGTAAAGGGTGCCTCGAAATGAGCGTGGCGCGCAAGCGCACCAATGCGCAACTCGCCCCCGTCCTCGCGCACATAATCGAGCGCATCGATGCGATTGATGTCGATCAGGCTGGCGGGGCGGGCGAGTCGAAAATTCATCGCCGGCACGAGACTCTGTCCGCCAGCAAGGATCGTTCCTTCCTGACCGTGCGCGGCGAGCAGATCGAGCGCATCGTCCACTGTACGAGGGGCAAAATATTTGAACGAGACGGGTTTCATCGGCGACGAGCAGCGTCCAAGCAATATTCCTGCTGTTCACGCTAACCGACCTTGGCGACAAATCAAACGGCAAGAGCGAAGCGATCGCGAGCGCGTGCGCGGCGACCCCGCTTGTTGGTGCGCGAGCCGAGAGAGCACATTTCCGGCTGCCAGCACATATTGCTTTAGTCGCACGCAGCCCTACGATATCCCGTCCTGGATCTGACGCCAGATCATCATGTCGGCGGCCATCGTTATTTATCATTGCGGATCACCGGATCGCATTCGCTCATGCCAGCCGTCGTCCTGGTCGGTGGTCTACAACCCTCTTCTATCGGCGGCCGGGCAAGCGGTACTGTGACGCAAGCACAGCACCGCAAAAGAAGGTATCGCAATGACCGCAGCAACCTCCCATCGGCCGACCATCGCTGTGACCCGGCACGCCGTCTCGGCGGGCCATTATCTGGCGGCGACCGCGGGCTTCGACATTTTGCAGGCCGGCGGCAATGCAATCGATGCGGGCTGCGCCGGCGGGATCGCGCTCGGTGTCCTGCAAAGCGATCTCGTCGATGTCGCCGGTGTCGCGCCGATCATGATCTACCTCGCCGACAAAGAGGAGGTCGTGACGATCGCGGGCCTCGGCCCCTGGCCAAAGGCCCTCGACCCGCAGCTCTTTCAGCGCGAGCACGGCGGCAAGATCCCGAAGGGCGTGCTGCGGACCGTGGTGCCGGCGGCCCCAGACGCCTGGATCACGGCGCTCAGGCGCTATGGCACGATGAGCTTTGGCGAGGTCGCGACAGCGGCGATCCGGCTGGCGCGGGAGGGCTTTCCGATGTATCCGCTGATGGCCGCCAGCCTGAAGCGGCACGAGCCGGATCACCGCGCCTGGCCTTCGACGGCAGCAATCTTTCTGCCGAATGGGCGGCCACCGGAAGCCGGCGAGGTCTTTCGGCAAACCGACCTCGCCGCATCGTTGCAATACATGGCCGACGAGGAACGCGCCGCCGCCCACCGCAGTCCCAATGGGCGCGGCCGCGAGGCTGGCCTCGAAGCGGCCCGCGACGCGTTCTACCGCGGCGATATCGCCCGCAAGATCGTCGCCTTTATGAAGCGGGAGGGCGGGCTCCTCTCGGCCGAAGATCTCGCCGAATACCGCTCGCCGGTCGGCCCGCCCGAGCGCCGCCGCGTTGGCGACCTCAAGGTCTTCACCTGCGGGGCATGGTGCCAGGGACCCGTCCTGCTGCAAACCCTGTCATTACTCGAGGGGACAGATCTTGCCGGTCTCGGGCAGAACAGCCCGGATTACATTCATTACCTGGCCGAAGCGCTGAAGCTCGCCTTTGCCGATCGAGAGGCCTATTACGGCGACCCGGCCAAGGTCGAGGTGCCCCTGGCGACCTTGATCTCGTCGGAATACGCCGCCGAGCGGCGGAAATTGATCCGCGCCGATCGAGCTATGCCCGAGATGCCGCCGCCGGGGGATCTAGGGCGGGAAGGCGCCCGTTTTCGCGCGAGCATGGGCGATCCCAACCCCGAGCCCGACACCTCCTATGTCTGCGTTGCCGACCGCTGGGGCAATCTGTTCTCGGCGACCCCGAGCGACGGCTCTTATGGCTCGCCGGTGGTGCCCGGAACCGGGCTCATCCCATCCAATCGCGGATCGCAATCGCGGCCCGACCCGCGCCATCCCGCGGGGGTCGCCCCAGGCAAGCGGCCGCGGCTGACTCCTAACCCGGCGCTCGCGATAAAGGGGCGGGACCAATTTCTGCCGTTCGGCACGCCGGGCGGTGACGTGCAGACCCAGGCGATGCTGCAGGTGCTGTTGAACCTGTTCGTCTTCGGAAACGACGTGCAAACCGCGATCGAAGCGCCGCGCTTTGCGACGTACAGCTTCCCGTCGTCCTTTGCGCCGTTCGATTACCACCCCGGGCGGCTCGCCGTCGAAGGCCGCATTCCCGAGCCCGTCATTGCCGAATTGGCGCGGCGCGGGCACGAGATCCAGCGCTGGCCCGACTGGATCTGGACCGCCGGCGCGGTCTGCGCGATCCTCGCCGACCGCCGCCGCGGCATCCTCGAAGCCGGCGCCGATCCGCGCCGCGCCGCCTATGCCATCGGCTGGTGATGCAGCCCTTGAACCATAGCCCTCTCCCCGCGAGCGACCGCGAGCGGAGAGAGGAACCGTAGGCGGGACTTTACATCGCGGCCATTCGGGCGGCGCGCCGCCTGGCCAGCGGGGTAGCGGGCTCGGGAGCCGGGGCCGGCTGGACCTTCTTGGTCGAGCGTGGCAGGGTCCAATCCCACTCGTCCGCGCCCATCTGGTAATGGCGATTATTTTGCGACGGGTTGCGGTTGACCATGTGGCGGTTGTGGAGCGGGTGGGTAACGCTGCGCACCTCATGCTCGATAGTAAACAGGTGCTTGCCGGTTTCGAGACAAACGATGTCCTGCCAGCGATACTGGTACTGGTCACTTTCTTCGGTAATTAGGCCTCGTTTTTCGAGCTCGTCATGCGGGCCCGAGAACTCCTGGGCATAGACCTGCAGGTGATGGCCGTCGAAATCCGGAATTTTCCGGTCGGTTTCGCGGAAGATCAGCTCCTGCCTGGCCCCGGCGCTGACGTGCGCGGCGCGGCCCTCGCCATTCTCCTTGACGCAGGCGGGCGTATAGAAAATCTCGCGATAGAAGCGCGCGATGCCGTCAGCGGTCCCCTCCGGCACGGTGAATTCAACATAGGGCATGCCGAGATTGATTGCGCCAAACCGCTCCTCGTCGGGCTCGTAAAGGCGGAATTGGTTGCCCCATGGGCAGGTCGCCTCGACATAGGCATTGTGCTGCTTGCAGTCGAATTTGGTGTCGGCGAGCTTTTTCTTGGCTTCGCTGAGGCGCTCGCACAACTCCTCGAGCGAGGGGACAACGAGGCCGACATGGCCGCGCAGCACGTTCGGGTCGCCGGTCGGCAGATGGAACTGGCTGTTGCCGACATTGACCCACATGTTGTTGGTGCCGGGGAACATAAAGGGGTCGCGGGTCAGTCCGAGCCCCGATAGATAAAACTCGTGCGCCAGACCTTGATTGTTGATCCGCAGATTGACGTGTTCGAGACCGACGAGGTTGCCGAGATCCTCGGCCGTGCGGTCGTAGAGTTGTTGTTGTGCTGCCATGAGGGCCCTCCAAAGTTGCCGATCAGCCGGTGCTGAGCGGCCGTGCCGTAGTTCGGCGGCAAACGCCCGCTATCAAAACAGTTTTTCGAACCTCTCGTCTACTGGAACCCGATAGCCGTTGGCTAGACTGTTGGTTTCGTTGGCCATGCCGACGATCGCCATCAATTCGCCGAGCATTTCCGGGGTCATGCCCTGCTTCTTCGCGGCAGCGCCATGCGAGGCGATGCAATAGGCGCAGCCGTTGCTGGCGCTGACCGCGAGATAGATCAGCTCCTTGGTCAACGGATTGAGCGCGCCCGGCGCCATCACCTCCTTGATGCTCTCCCAGGTGCGCCGCAAGGTCGAGGGGTCGTTTGCCAGCGCCTTCCAGAAATTATTGATCCAGTCGGTGCCGCGCGTCCTCATGATGTCGTCATAGAGCGCGCGAACCTCGGTCGTCGCCTCATCGTATTCTATCAGCTGCACCATCACTTCCGTCTCCTGCGCCAACACCGCGCAATTCTTGGCCGAGGCGCCCGGCAAGGAACATCCCGAACATCCGAAAATCGCTGATCAGCGACCACAGCGGGTGCCCGAACGTCTCCGGCCGATTATGCTCGAATTTGAGATGGCCGAACCACGCCAGCGCATAGCCGGCGACCGGCGCGGCCGCCAGCCAGCGCCAATCGCGCTTGACCGCGGCGGCGGCGATCGCGGTCATTGCCAGCGAGGTGCCCACAAAGTGTACCCCGCGCATGCGTGGGTCGGCATGCGCCGTGAGATAGCGTCGCCAGAACTCCGGATAGGTCATGACATCCGCCCTTATGATAGACCGCCTTGTAATGGACCAGTCGGCATCGTAAGTCAGCGGCCATATTCCTCATATTTGCCCGCGGGGTTTCGAGATGGGTTTCAGGGTAGCGGTGGTCGGCGCGACCGGCAATGTCGGGCGCGAAATCCTGACCACGCTCGCCGAGCGCGAGTTTCCCGCCGATGATGTCGTAGCGCTGGCGTCGTCGCGCTCGATCGGACGCGAGGTTTCGTTCGGCGAGGATGACGTTCTCAAGGTCCAATGCCTCGACACCTACGATTTCCGCGGCATCGATATCGTCCTTTCTTCGCCGGGGGCCAAGGTGTCGGAGGCGTTTGCGCCGCGCGCGGCGAAGGCCGGCGCCGTGGTGATCGACAACACCTCGCGGTTCCGGATGGAGCCGGACGTGCCGCTGGTCGTACCGGAGGTCAATCCACAGGCCATCGCCCAACACTCGAAGCGCGGCATCATTGCCAACCCGAACTGCTCGACGATCCAGATGGTCGTCGCATTGAAGCCACTGCACGATCTCGCCCGGATCAAGCGCGTGGTAGTGGCGACCTATCAGTCGGTTTCCGGGGCGGGCCACGCGGCGATGGACGAGCTGTTCAACCAGACCCGCGCGATTTACGTGAACGACCCGATGAAACCCGAGCAATTTACGAAGCAAATCGCGTTCAACGCGATCCCGCATATCGACATTTTCATGGACGACGGGTCGACCAGGGAAGAATGGAAGATGGCGGCCGAGACCCGCAAGATCCTCGACCCCGACATTGCCGTGACCGCCACCTGCGTTCGCGTTCCAGTCTTCATCGGGCATGGCGAAGCCATCAATGTCGAATTCGAGCAGCCTCTCGGCGAGGAGCAGGCGCGTGCCGCGCTGCGGCAGGCGCCAGGCGTAACCGTCGTCGACCACCGTGCCGACGAAGGCTATGTGACCCCGGCCGAAGCGGCCGGCGAGGACGCGGTCTATGTCAGCCGCATCCGCCGCGACCCGACCGTGCCGTACGGGCTCAATTTGTGGGTCGTCGCCGACAACCTGCGCAAAGGTGCCGCGCTCAACGCCGTCCAGATCGCCGAGATCCTGGTGAAGCAACATCTCGGCGGCCGGCGCGGCGCGCGCTCCAACGTCGAACCACTGCGCCGCACGACCGCTTAGGGTGCGCCAATCGTAAACACCGAGTCGCCCCTCACCCCAACCCTCTCACCGCATGGCGGGGAGAGGGAGGGACCCGCGCAGCGGGAGGGTGAGGGGCAGCTAGCGACGGAACCCCGGGGCTCTGTTGCCGAACCTCACCGGAAGTCGGCGCCGCGTAACGCAATTACGCCGGACCGCTTTCTCGGCCTCCGCATCACTCCCCTCACCCGGCGACGCCTCGATGCTTTCCGCCGTAACCGCCGCGGCTTCTGGTCATTGTGGATCTTTCTCGCGCTGTTTCTCGTCACACTCTTTGCCGAGTTTATCGCCAACGACCGGCCGATCGTCGTCCGATACGAGGGCGGCTGGTATTTCCCGGTGTTTGTCGATTACCCCGAGACGACGTTCGGCGGCGAGTTTCCGACGCCGGCGGACTACCGCGACCCTGCGGTAGAGAAGCTGATCTCGGACAAGGGCTGGATGGTTTGGCCGCTGATTCCGTTCAGCTACGATACGATAAATTATAATCTCCCGAGCCCCGCGCCATCGCCGCCCTCGAGCGTCAATTGGCTGGGTACCGACGACCAGGGCCGCGATGTGCTGGCCCGTCTGATCTACGGCTTCCGGATCTCGGTCCTGTTCGGCCTGACCTTGACCGTGCTGTCGTCGGTGATCGGTGTCGCGGCGGGAGCGGTCCAGGGATACTTCGGCGGCCTCGTCGATCTCGGCTTTCAGCGGTTCATCGAGATCTGGTCGGGACTGCCTGTGCTCTATCTCTTGATCATCATGGCGAGCTTTATCGAGCCTAATTTCTGGTGGCTCTTGGGCTTGATGCTGCTGTTCTCGTGGATGGGCCTCGTCGATGTCGTGCGGGCCGAGTTCCTGCGTGCACGCAACTTCGATTATGTGCGGGCGGCGCGCGCGCTGGGCGTGCCCAACTTGACCATCATATTGCGCCACGTCCTGCCCAACGCCACGGTCGCGACAATCACGTTTTTGCCCTTCATCCTCAACGGGTCGATCACCACCCTCACTTCGCTCGACTTTCTCGGCTTCGGCCTGCCGCCGGGCTCGCCGTCGCTCGGCGAGTTGCTGGCGCAGGGCAAGTCCAATCTGCAGGCGCCCTGGCTCGGTCTGACGGCCTTCTTCGTGCTCGCATCGATGTTGAGCCTCTTGATTTTTGTCGGCGAGGCGGTGCGCGACGCCTTCGACCCGCGCAAGGTCGTGCTTTGAGCAACGGAAGCGGCGCCGCCGCGCTTCTCGAAATCCGCGATCTCAGCGTCTCTTTTGCCGGCCGCGGCGGAGCCAACCCGGTCGAGGCGGTGAAGGATGTCTCTTTCACCCTCGGTCGGGGCGAGACGTTGGCTTTGGTCGGCGAGAGCGGCTCGGGCAAGAGCGTGACGGCCCTTTCGATCCTTCAGCTGCTGCCTTATCCGCTCGCGGCACACGGGCCCGCAAGCAGCGTCCGCTTCGCCGGCGAGGAGCTGGTCGGCGCTCCGCCCGAGCGGCTGCGTCGGGTACGCGGCAACCGGATCGCGATCGTCTTTCAAGAGCCGATGACCTCGCTGAACCCGCTGCACACTCTCGAGCGGCAGATCGCCGAGACATTGCTGATCCACAAGCACATGACAGCCGCGGCAGCGCGCGAGCGCACCCTCGAGTTGTTACGGCTGGTCGGTCTGCCCGATGCCGAGAACCGGCTCGGCGCCTATCCGCACCAATTGTCGGGCGGTCAGCGGCAGCGGGTCATGATCGCGATGGCAATCGCCAACGAGCCCGACATTCTGATCGCGGACGAGCCGACGACGGCGCTCGACGTGACGATCCAGGCGCACATCCTGCAGCTGCTGAAGGATCTGCGCGACCGCTTTGGCATGGCGCTGTTGCTGATCACTCACGACCTGACGATCGTCCGAAAGATGGCGGATCAGGTCTGTATCATCACGGCCGGCGAGATCGTCGAAGCCGGGCCGACCGCCGGGATCTTCGCCCATCCGCGCCACTCCTACACGCGCCGGCTGCTCGCCGCCGAACCCAAGGGCCGAGCGGCGCCGGCTGATCCTGCAGCGCCCGAGCTGATCGAGGGCCGGGACGTCAAGGTATGGTTTCCGATTCGGCGCGGAGTGCTGCGCCGGGTGGGCGGATATGTGAAGGCGGTCGACGGCGTCTCGCTCGCGGTACGGCGCGGGACTACCCTCGGCGTCGTCGGCGAAAGCGGCTCCGGCAAGACGACGCTCGGTCTGGCATTGCTGCGGCTGACCGAAGCGCAAGGGCACATCCGGTTTGCGGAGCGGGATATCGCGGTACTCGGCCAGCGCCAGTTGCGGCCGCTGCGCCGGGAGATGCAGGTGGTCTTTCAGGACCCGTTCTCCAGCCTGTCTCCGCGGCTCTCGGTCGCGCAGATCGTCGAGGAGGGGCTCAAGGTGCATCGCCTCGCGGCCAGCGCCGCGGAGCGCCGGAGGCTGATCGAAACCGCGCTGGTCGAGGTCGGGCTCGATCCCGAGGCGGCCGAGCGCTACCCGCACGAATTCTCCGGCGGGCAGCGGCAGCGCATCGCTATCGCCCGGGCCTTGGTTTTGAAGCCACGCTTGGTCGTGCTCGACGAGCCGACCTCGGCGCTCGACATGTCGGTGCAGGCGCAGATCGTCGAACTCTTGCGCGAACTGCAGACCCGCTACGGCCTCGCCTATCTGTTCATCAGCCACGACCTGCGGGTCGTGCGGGCGCTGGCGCACGAAATCCTCGTCATGAAGGACGGCAAGATCGTCGAGGCCGGCTCGACCGAGCGCGTCATGACCGCCCCCGAGCACCCCTACACCCGCGCGCTGATGGCCGCCGCTTTCGACCTCGCAGCGATATCCCCATAGGTCCGGTCGACTGCAGGGCGCCTACCGTGGGGTTCGACCTCGCAAAGATTTGCCGTTAAGCTCGCTCTGCAACGGCAGCGGCGGGAATGCGGTTGAGCAGTGAGAGCTTGGTATCGGATCGCGCCCGGCTTCGCGGATGCGATGAAAACCGTCGGGCGGCGCGTCTACCAAACGGCGTGGTCCAAAGTGCCGGGACGTGCAACGGCGCCCTTCCGCCGGTTTTGCAGTGCCGGCGACGACTTCGCGGACGCGATCGAGGAGCGCCCGCGCCGCGCCATCACCTGGCCGTCGCGCCTGCTGCTTATGGCGGCCCTCGCGGTACCCCTGCTGCTCCTCACAATCGCCGCGCGGCAGAACTTCCGGCTAGTCCAGCTAGAGGCAGAGCGGCAGGTCGCCATAGAGGCCGGTGAATTACAGGAACATGCGCTCAGCGCGATCGAGACCTATGCGCTGATACTCGCGTGGATCGACGATCGCACCTACGGAGTCGACTGGGACCGCATCGCGCACGATGACGGACTTCGTCGGTTTCTGTCGGACCTCACAACTTTGCCGCAGATCGGCGCGGTCTTGCTGATCGATGGCGGCGGACAGATCAGGGCAAGCGGGCGACCGATTCTCGGTGCTGCTAGCGACGCCGCTGATCGCGACGCCTTTGTCGCGCAACGGGATCGCCACGCCGGCATCTTTATCGGGCGCGAACACGCAGATCCAAAGACCCACCTTCCCGACTTCGACATCAGCCGTCGGCGATCGACGCCGGACGGAAACTTCGACGGGGTCATCATCATCTCCGCCAACCCCGATTACTTTGCCAATTTTTTCAGCACCGTCTCGCGGGATGAGGGTTCCTCCGCCCTCTTGTTGAGGGATGACGGATCTGTGCTGGTCCGATATCCGCCGCCGCCCAGCCTCCTGATTTTCTCTTCCGAAAGCCCTGTTATGCGAGCGATCGCTACCGAGCCGGATCGCGGGTTGTTTTGGAGCAGAGGCGGGACGGACGGCATCAAGCGGCTCTTCGGCTATCAGCAGGTCGGGGGATACCCGCTGTACGTCGCCTTCGGGATTTCCTGGCAGAGCGTTCTCGCTGTTTGGCGGGCAAACCTTATCGATTATCTGCTGTTTGCGGTCCCGGCCTCGCTCGGGCTGCTCTGCATGACCTTGTTCGCCGTGCGCCAACTGCAGCAGCAAAGGGTGGCCACTTGGCGCTGGCGCGCCACCGCGCGGCGGCTGAACCGCGAGATGCATCGCCGGATACGGGCGGAGACCGACCTCCATCAGGCGCAAAAAATGGAGGCGCTGGGTCAGCTGACCGGCGGGGTGGCGCATGATTTCAACAATCTGCTGACCGTGCTGCAGGGCTGCCTCGAAATCCTGAGTGGACATCAACGTGAGCCGACGCTGCAGGCCAGGGTCGAGATGGCGCTGGCCACCGTCGAGCGCGGCGAAAAGCTGACGAGCCAACTTCTCGCCTTTGCGCGGCGACAGCCGCTTACGGTTGCGCGCCTGAACCTCAACGACACATTGCGCCAGATGGCGGAACTGATCGCTCGCACGGTCGGGAGCACGGTCAGGGTCGAAACCGATTTTGGGCCAGATCTGTGGCCGGTTGATGCCGATGCGACGCAACTCGAGCTCGCCGTGATCAATCTCGCGATCAATTCTCGTGATGCTATGCCCGAGGGCGGCGTGCTGAGGGTGCGGACATTCAAAACGACCCTGAGCGATGACCTGCTCGGCGAGGCCGGGGATTTTGTCGGTTTGGAGGTCTCCGACACCGGCACCGGTATGCCTCCCGAAATATTGACGCGGGCGTTCGAGCCGTTCTTTACGAGCAAAGGCCCAGGCAAAGGCACCGGTCTCGGCCTCAGCTTGGTCTATGGGTTTGCTCGCCAATCCGGGGGGGCCGCGTCGATCCGCAGCGAGGTCGGCCGCGGCACGACAGTGACCTTGCTGCTGCCGCGGGCCCGCGAGGCCGGTACCTCGGACGAACCGGGCGTGATAAGCTTGCCCTCGGACGTTTCAGCATGAAACTTCGCCGCCCAGCGGGATATTCGGAGGGAACGAGATGCGTATCGTGATCGTCGGCCAGCAGGCTTTCGGTAAAGCCGTGCTGGAGGCCTTTATGGCGCGCGGGGACCAGGTAGCCGGCGTGTTTGCGGCGCCGGAGCGGCCGGGCGCCAGACCCGACCCGCTCGTCGTGGCGGCGCAAGAGCGCGGGCTGACCGTCCATCGCCATGCCAAATACTCGAGCGATGAAGCAAAACAGGCGCTCACCGACCTCGACGCCGATCTCGGCGTGATGGCCTACGTCCTGTTGTTCGCGCCGCCGGAGTTCTGCGCCATCCCGAAACACGGGATGATCCAGTTCCACCCCTCGCTGTTGCCGTTGCATCGCGGGCCTTCGTCGATCCCATGGGCGATCATTCGTGGACGCAGCGAGACCGGATTATCGATCTTCCGCCCGACCCCGGGGCTCGACGAAGGTCCGGTGATCCTGCAAAAACGGGTGCCGATCGGACCCGACGAGACTGCCGGCTCGCTCTACTTCGACAAGATTTTTCCACTCGGAGTGGAAGCGCTGGTCCAGGCCGCGGATCTGGTTGTCTCGGGCCGCGCGACCGAAACGACGCAGGACGAAAGCCGCGCCACCTACGAGGGCTGGGTGCGCGAGGCGGAATCTCGCATCAACTGGGCGACCCATGTCGACTTCGTGTACGATCTGATCCGCGGTTGCAACCCGGCGCCCGGCGCCTGGACCACGGCTGGAGAGCGCAAGCTCTACCTGTTCGATGCGCGCAAGATCATTGCTCCGGCGTTTGGAGCGGTGCGCGGACGCAAAATCGGCGAGGTCGTCTCGATCGGCGAGGCCGGCATGCGGATCCTCGCCCAGGGCGGCTTCGTGGAGGTGTCGCGGGTGCGTCTCGACGATGGCGCCAAGATCGCCGCGACCGATGCGGGCATCGCCGAGGGGACCGTGCTCGGCGGTTAGTGCTCAGAACCATTCAGATGATTCAGCAGATCCCCCTCCTCGCTTTCCCGTGGGCCTTCAGCCCACGGACTTGTTCCGTGGGGAAGCCGGGATCCACTTCTGCCGTGGGCACCGGCTTTCGCCGGTGAAGCGGTATTGAGCGAGGTGCTTCATCGCCGGATGAATCGTGTGAATGACTCTGAACATTAGCTCCGTGGGAAATCATCGACATGGCCGTTCGGTCACCGATCATCAACGTTATGGGAAACGCCGCCCTAAAGGCGTCGCGCGGCCTCATTCGCGATTTTGGAGAGGTCGAGCACCTCCAGGTTTCGGTCAAGGGCGCCGGCGAATTCGTCTCGACCGCCGATCTGAAGGCCGAACGCACGCTAAAGGCGGAGCTGAAGAGGGCGCGCCCCGGCTATGCGATGCTGTTCGAGGAGAGCGGAGCGGAAGCAGGATCGGACCCGCGGCACCGCTGGATTGTCGATCCGTTGGACGGCACGACGAATTTTCTGCACGGCATCCCTCATTTCGCGATCTCGATCGGGCTGGAGCGCGACGGCGAAATCGTCGCTGGCGTGATCTACGAGCCCATTCGCGACGAGATGTATTGGGCGGAGAAGGGGGCGGGCGCCTACGTCAACGATCGCCGGTTGAGGGTCTCCGCCCGCCGCCAACTCGGCGAGGCGGTTATCGGCACCGGCATGCCGTTTGGCGACCGCGCCGACCAGCAGGCTTACATGGCCACGCTCGCGGCGGTCATGGGCGCGACGAGCGGCGTGCGGCGCATGGGTTCGGCCGCGCTCGACCTCGCCTATGTCGCCGCCGGCCGATATGAGGGGTTTTGGGAGTTCGCATTGTCGCCTTGGGACATCGCCGCCGGGCTCCTCCTCGTCCGCGAGGCGGGCGGATATGTCAGCGACATGGCCGGCGGTCACGACATGTTGTCGAGCGGCGACGTCCTGGCGGCTAATTCCCACCTCCACCTGCCGCTCGCCGCGCTGATCAAGGAGGCGATGCGCGCGGGCCGAGCGGCGTCCTGAGTTTGTTCGTAGTCTCCCTGTAGGATGGGTTGAGCCGAGCGAAACCCATTGTCAGGCTTGCCCAGGCGTAGGCCGTGAACTCAACAAAATACCGGTTTGCGTTGTGCGAGGAGTGGGTCCGCAAAGGGCCGGTGAGGAGACCTTCGCCGGAACGCGCGGCAACGACTGGGTAGCGCCGAAAGCGGCCATCCTTAGCCTCGCGTTCGCGGTTAGCGAAACGCTGGGATCACCTTCGAGGCGAACAGCTCCAGGTGCGTTTGCACCCAGCGTGGCGGCAGCCCGGGCGGCAAGGTCCAGGAGTAGAAGTGGGTGATCGGCACGGTGTCCGCCAAGTCGCGGATCATGCGTATCGCGGTGTCCGGGTCGACCACCTGCAGCAGCCCGCTTTGCTTCAGCGCTTCTCGATCATTCAGCTGTGGAGCAAGAGGCTGAAGGCCGCCAGCCTCAAGCCATACCGAGTAATTGTTGACCTGATAGATGACGTGCGCGGCGGCCTCGGCAAACGTCTTGTCGGGGTCGTTGGATACAATGAGAAACCAAAAGCCGCTTGCGAAACGAAGGTTATCTGTCGGCCGGTTGTCCTTCTTCAGCTCGGCGACATAGCGGTCATATACATCTCGGTTTGCCGCGGGCACGGTGAAACCATCGCCGAATCGGACCGCGCGGCGCAGCGCCGCCGGCGTGAAGCCGCCGAGCCAGACCGGCGGGCGGGGTTTCTGAATGGGCTCCGGCGTCACCTTGATGTTCTGGAAATCGAAAAACTCACTCTTGAAGGTGATGGTTTCGCCCGAAAGAGCTCGGCGGATGATGTCGAGCGATTGGTCGGTGCGCGCTCCGCGCTCTTTGGAAGACACGCCGAAGCCCGAAAACTCTTCGCGTTTGAAGCCGATCCCCACGCCAAGTTCGAAGCGGCCGCCCGAGATGACATCAACGGTCGCAATGTCCTCGGCAAGACGTATCGGATTGTGAAAGGGCATCAGCAACACGCCGGATGCGATGCGGATCCGGTTGGTACGGGCGGCGATCGCCGCGGCGGCCGGCAGGATTGAGGGAAGATAGCCGTCTTCGATGAAGTGGTGCTCGGACAGCCAGACATCATCGAAACCGTTGTTTTCGCCCCACGCGATCTGATCGAGGATTTCGCGGTAGAGCTGATCGGCTGGCTGGCGCCACTGTGCCGGGTTCCGGAAGTCATACCAAAGGCCAAAGCGTATCTTTCGTGGTTTTTGGCTCATTTTGGCTCCCTAATAAATCGAGGATGACCAAGATGCTGGGTCAAATTTGCGCCGCTCCACCGTCCACAAATAGCTCGATACCGGTGATGTAGGCACTGTCGTCGGACGCGAGGAAAACTGCGGCTTTGCCGAGATCGTCGGGTGTCCCGATCCGGCCTAACGGAACCAGAGCAATTGTCTCCGCCTTCTGCTCCGCGGTGAGCAGATTGGCGAGGCCGGGTGTCTCGACGGTGCCGGGGCTCAGCACATTAATTCGGATGCCACGCCCCTTCAGGTCGGCGACCCAGCTGCGCGCAAAGGAGCGCACCGCAGCCTTGCTTGCGTTGTATATCGATAAGGACGGGAAGCCCTTTATCGAGGCAATCGACCCGGTGAGGATCACCGATGCCCTCTCGGTCAACAGCGGCAGCGCCTTCTGGACCGTGAACAGCAGGCCGCGCACGTTGGTGTTGAAAGTCTTGTCGAAATGCTCCTCGGTTATTCCGCCGAAGCTGCCGAATTCGTAATACCCCGCATTGACCGCCAGCACGTCGATACGTCCTGCCTTGTCCTTGATCGTCGCGTAAATGCGGTCGAGGTCGCCGAGGTTAGAGATATCGCCTTGAATGGCGGTGGCACCGCCGCCGATCGCGGTAACGGCCTTGTCCAGCTCGTATGGGCGACGCCCGGTGATAAAAACGCGCCCGCCTTCCTCGGCGAAACGCCTGGCGATGCCGAGGCCAATGCCGGCACTGCCGCCGGTCACCAAAGCGACTTTGCCTGATAGCTTGCTGGTCATCGTCTGGTCTCCTGCGATTGCGCGATACCCATCGCGGCGTCCAGCTACGTGCGTCGCCGCTACGGGTGAAATTGCGTTTTGACCGATGTCGCAGTAGGCGCCGCCGTAGATTATCGATTATTCCTGTCAGGAATGGTCGACCGCGTGGGGTGACGAGATGGACCGATTGGCGGCGATGGAAACCTTTGTTCGGGTGATCGAGGCAGGCTCGTTCTCTGGTGCGGCCAAGCAGCTTCGCGTCGGGCAACCGGCTGTCTCCAAATCCATCGCACAACTTGAAGACCGGCTCGGTGTGCGGCTGTTGCTGCGATCGACGCACGGGTTGGCGCCGACCGATGCAGGCCGCTACTTTTATGAGCGCGCTAAACGGTCGATCGAGGATGTCGAGGAGGCGGAAGCTGCCGCTCGCGGCGCCGCTGTAATGTTATCAGGGCGGCTGCGAATCAATGCACCCGTGACCTTCGCCCGCCTGCACCTCATACCGCGACTGCCGATTTTTATGGCGGAGCACCCATCGCTCGATGTCGACGTTGTGCTCGACGATCGGGATATCGACCTGATCGAGGCCGGGATAGACGTCGCGCTGCGCTTGGGCCGGCTCGGCAATTCAGGCATGACCGTTCGCAAAATCGGACACTGTCGAAGCTGTGTGGTCGGTACGCCCTCCTATTTCGCAGCGCATGGTCGGCCGAACACCCCCGACGACCTCGTGAAGCATGAAGCCGTTATCTACGAGCAGCGTGTCGGCGGTCCTACCTGGACCTTTCGCCAGGGGACGACAGAAACGATCGTCACGGTGCACGGTCGGCTTCGGGTCACCGCGGCGGAAGGGGTTCGTGAGGGGGTGCTCGCCGGTTTGGGCCTTTCGATTGGCGGCTCCGAATGGTTGTTCACCCCGGAGCTAAAATCTGGGGCGATCATTTCCGTACTGCAGGATTGGTCGCTGCCGGCGGTCGATCTATGGGCGTTATTTCCAGCCGGTCGACAGGCCAGCGCCAAAGCCCGCGCGTTCACGAGCTTTATCGAGCTCCAACTCGCGGGCGGCGAGGCCCTTTGAAATGTGATTTAGCGCGCTTCACTCGAAATGACGCCCTCGGGGCATGAACAGCGGTTCCCGCCGCGAAGGCTAAGCGGCCGTTGTGGGGTCGAAAGCGGACGGTGGCCGTCGACGTTGATGAGCAGGCGACGTAGGCTTTTGGGTCAGGTTCCTAGGCGGGGCTCATGCTGATACGGGGAGGCGAGCGACTCCAAGCGAGCGCTCACACCCGTGTGAGGCGATTAAGTCGATCACGCGGGCGCGCTGATCTGTGCGCAGACAAACTCCAGGCCTTCTCTCGTTTGTGTTGCCCTACTCACATCACGGTCCATTGACAATATAGCAATAACCTGCTAGGGTCGGCGGTTGCCAAGGCGTCGGGAGTCATCGTCGTGGGCATGGCCAGTTATCGTGTTAGCGGTGTCGTCGCGTTCCGCCCACGTTTCTTCGACCTTCCCGTCGCCGCGAAGCGTGGGAAACCAAGAGCCGAGCCTGATCTGGACCTGATAAAACAGGTGGAACAGGGCAGCAATGTTGGTTTTAGAAGGACCGGCCCGGCGTTTTGCCACGTTCGGAGCACGGGGATCACGGAGCGGTAGTGATCCTCGTATTCCAATTCGCCGATTATAAGTTTCGCTGATATTTCGCTGCAAAAAACAGCGAAAACAGCTAGTGCTCAGAGTCATTCACACGATACACCCTGGCAATGAAGCACCTCGCTCAGTCCCGCTTCACCGGCGAAAGCCGGTGCCTACGGCAGAGGTAGATCCCGGCTTTCGCCGGGAAAGCGAGGAGGGGCGTCTGCTGAATTATCTGAATGGTTCTGACACTAGGAGCGGCCGAGGGGGACCGGTTTTGCGAAAGGGCAGTCCGGCATGCTGCCGGCCCTCACCCGGCGGTTCCACTGCCGACCCGTTCCTTTGCCAAATTCGGTGAGACTGATCGAGTAAATTTGGCTTGCTGCCCAGACTTCAAACTGAGTCACTACCTTCCCGGAGATTTCGTTGTTGCGCCAGTGCCCGATGCGCTACCCTCGCTGATCATTCGGCGCGGAGGTGCATCCGCGCGCCGCTGCGGCGGGCTCTTAGAGTAACAGTGATCGTGCAGGGCGATTCCTAGTGGCGGCGAATTGACCGGATGAGCCAATCACGCCGTTTCTTGATTCGGATGGTCCTGTTTCTCGTGCTGGTGGCGGGATTGGCCGCGTTGCTCGGACGCTCCCTGGTCAGCGCGTTCATGGGAAACCCTGCGGTCAATGGCGTCATCCTCGGCATTCTGATCGCCGGCATTGTCTATATTTTCCGCCAGGTGCTGTCGCTCGATCCCGAGCTCCGGTGGATCGAGAGTTTTCGCAACCACGAATCCGGTGGTGGCGATTCGGGGCGGTGAGGCGGCGCCGAGGCTGCTCGGGTCGATGGCCCGGATGCTCGAGGCGCAGCAGGGCCGGCGCGTCAGCTTATCTGCGACATCGTTGCAGGCCTTGCTCGACGGGATCGCTTCGCGGCTCAATGAGACCCGCGAGACCTCGCGCTACCTGATCGGTGTACTGATATTTCTCGGTCTTCTCGGGACGTTTTACGGGCTCCTCGAGACGGTACGCTCGGTCGGCGATGTGATCGGCGCGCTGAACATTGGAGCCAATGACGTGGCCAAAGCGTTCGCCGATCTCAAATCCGGCTTGGAGTTGCCGCTCCACGGCATGGGAACGGCGTTCAGCGCATCTCTGTTCGGGCTCGCCGGCAGCCTCGTCCTGGGCTTTCTCGACCTGCAAGCCGGCCAGGCGCAGAACCGGTTCTACAATGAACTCGAGGAGTCGCTGTCGGCCTATACGCGGCTCTCCGCCGGCCCGTTGAGCGAAGCGGGCGACGGATCGGTGCCGGCCTACATTCAGGCGTTGCTCGAGCAGACTGCCGACAGCCTCGAAAACCTCCAGCGCATCATCGCGCGCGGCGAGGAGAGCCGGATCGGCGCCAATGCCACGCTCGCAAGCTTGACCGATCGTCTCGGCGTTCTTGGGGAGCAGATGAAGGCCGGCCAGATCCTGATGGTGCGGCTCGCCGAAAACCAGTTGGAGCTGAGGCCGTCCCTCGCCCGGCTTGCCGAGGCGGTCGAGAACTCGCTCGGTCACGACGACGTGCTGCGCAACCATCTGCGCAACATCGAAGCCTATGTAGCGCGGCTCAGCGAAGACGTCGTCCAAGGCCGGGAGCAAAGCGTGCAAGACCTGCGCGGCGACATCCGCATCGTCGCCCGCACCATCGCCGCCCTGGCGGAAGACGCGCGGCGCTGACTGCATTCGTTACCCACGCATGGCAATAGCAACACGCAACTCCCGCCGCTCCAGCATCGACATCTGGCCAGGTTTCGTCGACGCGCTGGCGCAGCTGCTGATGGTGATCATCTTCATTCTAATGGTGTTCACCGTCGGCCAATTCTATCTGGGGGCTGCATTGTCCGGCCGCGACCAGGCATTGCAGAAACTCCAGCAGCAGGTCGATCAGCTGGCGAGCCTGCTCGCCGTCGAACGGCGCTCGAACGACGAGCTGCGTTCCGGCACGCTCGAACTATCTTCGCAACTGAAGAGCGCCGTCGCCGAGCGAGATGAGCTCAGCGGCAAGCTGCGCGACGCCGACGCGATCGTCAGCGCCGACAAGGAGAAGATCGACCTGCAGCTGCGCGAGATCGAGAGCCTGCGGCGTGACCTCGAAGCGCTGAAAACCGTCAGGGCCGATCTCGAAGCGAAGGTCGCCGCCCTGGCACAACAGCAGGAAGCCGCGACGGCGGTGCGCGACCGCACGAAGGAGCTCGAAGCCCAGCTCGCCTCCGAGCAGGAAAAGACCTCGCTCGCGCAAAAGGAGATCGATGCCCGAGATGTCCGATTGAGTGCGCTCGGCAGCCGCGCCGCAGGGGCGGAGCAGGCGCTGAGCGCGGAAAAGGAAATCAGCCGGCAGGCGCTCGCCCGGGTCGACGAGTTGAATGCCCAGATTGCTACCCTGCGCGACCAGCTTTCGCGCATTGCGGCAGCCCTCGATGTCTCCGAAGCCAAGGTCAAGGACCAGCAGGGGCAGATCGTCGAGCTTGGCAAGCGCCTCAATCTGGCGCTCGTCAACAAAGTCGAGGAGCTCGCGCGTTATCGTTCGGAGTTCTTCGGCCGATTGCGTGAGATCCTCGGTAATCGGGCGGACATCCACATTGTCGGCGACCGCTTCGTGTTCCAGTCGGAGGTGCTGTTTGCGCCGGGCAGCGCCGAACTCGGCGACGATGCGAAGAAGCAGCTCGCGCCGGTGATCGGAGCGCTGAAGGAGATCGCCGCCAAGATCCCGCCGGACATCAATTGGATATTGCGAGTCGACGGGCATACCGACTACCGCCCTATCAGCAGTTCTCAGTTTCCCTCCAATTGGGAATTGTCGACCGCCCGGGCGATTTCTGTGGTGCGCTATGCAATCGAAGAAGGCATACCCGCCACACACCTTGCTGCGGCCGGTTTCGCCGACCAGCAGCCGCTGGACCCGCGCAGTACGGAGGACGCCTACCGCAAAAATCGCCGTATCGAGCTCAAATTGACCGAGCGGTGAACCGCGGATCTCAGCTCTCGGTAACCGCTTCCTCAAATGCCGCCAAGGTCGCTTCGATCGCCTCGCGCGGCAGGTTGCGGGTGATGAAGACCATGCGGGTGCGATGGTCCGCGCTCGGCCATTCGGGCAACAGCACCGGCGGGTGGAAGAGGTGCTGCACGCCGTGCAGGACGACCGGCTGATCGGGGCGGTCGGACAGCGCCACTATCGCCTTAAGCCGCAACAGATCCTCGCCCCGCATCGTCGCCAGCCCGTCGAGCCAGGCCGACAAGGCGGCCCAGGAGATCGGCCGCTCGCGGGTGATGCAGAACGCGCGGATGCGGTCGTCATGCCGGTTTACATCGGGGTGCCCGAGGCGCAAATCGTGCCCGTGGTGCGTGTGGCCGCTCTCGAACGCCTCGTCGCGCAGCCAGCGCCGCACATCGACGCTCTTCGTGGACGGGTCGTAAAAGCCGATGTTGAAGAGGCGCGCCGGATCGACGACGCCTTGCGCGACGGGCACGATCGTCGCGCTCGGGTTCAGCGCCTCGAGACGTGCTTCGATCTCCTGACCGGCAGCCGAGCCCGCGAGATCGGTCTTGGTCAGCAGCAGCCGGTCGGCGACCGCGGCCTGTTTCACCGCCTCGGGCTGCTTGTCGAGGGTGGCGGCGCCGTTCACCGCGTCTACGGTCGTCACGACGCCATCGAGCATATAGCGCGCCGCGACGAGCGGGTCGGTCATCAGGGTGTGGAGGACCGGCGCCGGATCGGCGAGACCGGTGGTCTCGATCGCGACGCGCGTGAAATACGGGACCCTGCCCTTGACCCGATCGACAAACAGGTTGGTTAGGGTATCGACGATGTCGCCACGCACGGTGCAGCATAGGCACCCGCCGTTGAGCAACACGACATCCTCGCACGATCGCTCGACCAAAAGATGGTCCAGGCCGATCTCGCCGAACTCGTTGACGATGACCGCCGTCGCCGCCATATCGGGCTGCTTCAGCACGTGGTTGAGCACCGTCGTCTTGCCGCTGCCGAGAAACCCGGTCAGCAAGGTGACCGGGATTAACGAGGATTGTTCGGGCGCGGTCATCCAGGCTGCTCGTTCGCAATGGCCGACGGGTGATATGACATAAGCAAGGCATGCTCAATAACTGAAAGCGACGGGGTCATCCCGCGCCCGGACGGACATACGGTCGAAATCGACGACCACCCTGACGTTCGGAAAGTGGCGGGCGGCTTCCGTCAGGATTTCCTTCGGACGATAGCGCCCTGAGATGTGGGTGAGGAGCAATTCGTTGACTTCGGCTTCACTCGCCAGCCGGGCCGCGGCAGCCGCGGTCAGGTGCCCCCGCGCGCGGGCGAGCGCCGCGTCGCGCTCGAGGAATGTCGCTTCGATCACCAGCGCGTCGGCGCCGCGGACCGGCTCGACGAGGCTTGCGGTCTCCTCGGTATCGCCGACCACGACGAGCGCGGCCCCGGGAACGGGTGCGCCGTGCACCATCTCGGGCAGGATCTGGCGGCCGTCGGCCAGCACGGCCGGGCGGCCTTGCGCGAGCCAGGCGCGCTCCGGCCCCGCCGGCACGCCGAGCGCATCGAGGCGCTCGGCTATAAGAGGATGCCGGAGCTCGTCCTGTAACCGATACCCGAGGCTCTCGGTCCCGCGATGCGCCACCGCAAAGGCATCCAGGCGCCAACCTTGCCGCACCAGGACAGGCCCGGGCGAGACCGCACGCAGCCGGTAACTGCCCTCGCGCTCCGGCCCGATCGTGTCGGCGAGGTAGCGGCGGACGAACCCGAGCGTCTCGCCACTGCCGACAATCTCGATCGTCCCATCCACCCGATAGAGAGCAAAGGTGGCGAGGAGGCCCGCCAACCCTAGCACGTGATCGAGATGAGCGTGCGTCAACAGCACGTGCGTCAAGCCGCGAAACCCGAGCCCGGCGCGCATCAGCTGGCGCTGGGTGCCCTCGCCGCAATCGATCAGAAACCGGTTCGGGCCCTTGGCGACGAGCAGTGCCGCCAAGCCGCGTTCGGCGGAAGGCACCGCTGCAGCAGTGCCGAGAAAGACGAGATCGAACAACCTAACGCCGTCTAAGCCGGGGAGGAGATGCCATGCTGACACGTACAACCAGTCGAATGTGCGTCTCGGGGCTCCAGGGGAATGCGATGTACCGGTATGTTTATTGGAGCGGGCTCACCTTGTTCGTCGTGTGGAGTGTATTCTCTGCCATCAGCGCGCTGAACGGGTTGTGACCTCGGCCGGTGCGGGAAACAGCTGTCGCGTCCATCCCATCAGCCGGTAGCCCAAAAGCCCCACCCACTCCTTGCCGGCGAGGGTGCTGTCGCCGAGCCCGTCGAGAAGGCTGAAATTCGCGCGCAGACCCGTCTGTGGATCGATCCTGTAATCGACCGGATAGGGGATCACCGGCCAACCCACCCCATCGAACGAGGCGATCGACCGGGGCATGTGATACGCCGAGGTAATTAGGATCCAGGTCGCGTCGGGCGCCGGCCGAATCAGCTCTTTGGCGTAGACCGCGTTTTCATGGGTGCTGCGCGAGCGCTCCTCCAGGATGACGCGCTCGGGAGCGATCCCTTGCTCGGTCACAAAGCCCAACGTGGCTCGCAACTCGGGCAGCCCGACCGGGACAAACCCGCCCTCCCCGCCGATCAGCGCCAGCTTGGCCTCCGGATATCGCCGGGCCAAGGCGGTCCCGGCGAGCACTCGCGCCACCGCGCCATTGAACATAGTCTCGCCGTAGGAGAGCGACAGCGCCGGGTCGACGGCGCCCCCCAGTACCAGGATCCCGTCGATCCTTTCCGGCAACTGAAGCCGTGGAAACCGTTCCTCCAGAGCCAACACCATGGCCGGCCCGATCGGGGCCACCGCGAGCACCAGAAAACCAAGGAGCGAAATCCCGACCAGGACCTTGCCGCGCCGGCGCCGGGAAACCAGGAACAGAAGCACGCCGGCGAGGAGGCAGAGCATCAGCAGATTGCCCGGCTGCACCACCGCCCAAACGAGTTTGCCTAAAATGAACATCTGTTTACGACACTCGACCGCCCCTCACCCCGCCCCTCTCCCCGCAAGCGGCGCGAGGGAGGAAGGTGGCGCCGCCCCTCGCCCCGCTTGGGGGAGAGGGAGGGGCCCGCGCAGCGGGAGGGTGAGGGGCGACACGGGGCTGGAAGTTACCGGGAATACTCCGAACCGAAAACCCCTGCCGCCGAAGGCGCGGCGGGCCTATGATGTGGCCTGCGGCAGACCAACCAGCGGGTAGCGGCATGAGCGACATCCACCATTACATCGAAGGCAAGCGCGCCGAGGGGACGAGCGGGCGCTGGGGCGATGTCTACAACCCGGCTACCGGCGAAAAAAGCGGCCGCGTCGCCTTTGCCGGCGTCGCCGAGGTGGACCGGACGGTGCGCGCCGCGGCGGCGGCCTTTCCGGCCTGGGCGGCGACGCCGCCGCTGACCCGCGCGCGCATTCTGTTCAAATTCCGCGAATTGCTCGACCGCGAAGCCGGCGCGCTCGCTCGCCTGATCACCGACGAGCACGGCAAGGTCCTCTCCGACGCCGCCGGCGAGGTGACGCGGGGCACCGAGGTCGTCGAATTCGCCTGCGGCATCCCGCATCTCCTCAAAGGCGAGTTCACCGAGCAGGTCGGGCGCGGCATCGACAGCTGGTCGCTGCGCCAGCCGCTCGGCGTCTGCGCCGGCATCACTCCGTTCAACTTCCCGGCCATGGTGCCGATGTGGATGTTCCCGGTGGCGCTTGCCTGCGGCAACACCTTTGTGCTGAAGCCGTCCGAGCGCGACCCCTCCGCCGGCTTCCGGATCGCCGAACTGTTGACTGAGGCTGGCCTCCCGCCCGGCGTCTTCAATGTCGTCAACGGCGACAAAGAAGCGGTCGACGCCTTGCTGCATCACCCGGATGTCGCCGCCGTCAGCTTTGTCGGTTCGACGCCGATCGCCCAGTACATCTACGCAACCGCGGCGCAGAGCGGCAAGCGCGTGCAGGCGCTGGGCGGCGCCAAAAACCACATGGTCGTGATGCCGGACGCCGATCTCGACCAGGCGACCGACGCGCTGATGGGCGCCGCCTACGGCTCGGCCGGCGAGCGCTGCATGGCAGTGTCGGTCGCGGTGGCGGTGGGGGGCGCCGGCGACAGGCTGATGGACAAGCTGGTGCCGCGGGTGCGTTCGCTCAAAGTCGGGCCCGGCACCGACCCCGAGGCGGAGATGGGCCCGCTCGTCACCGGCCAGCATCTCGGCAAGGTGCGCTCCTATGTCGATCTCGGCGTCGAGGAAGGGGCCAAGCTCGTCGTCGACGGCCGCGGTCTCAAACTGCAGGGTTACGAGAACGGCTTTTTCCTCGGCGGCTGCCTGTTCGACGAGGTGAAGCCCGAGATGCGGATCTACCAGGAGGAGATCTTCGGGCCGGTGCTGTCGGTCGTGCGCGCCCCCGATTTCGACAGCGCGGCAAAGCTCGTCAACGACCACGAATACGGCAACGGGGTCGCGATCTTCACGCGCGACGGCGACGCCGCGCGCGAATTCGCCAACCGCATCCAGATCGGCATGGTCGGCGTCAACGTGCCAATCCCGGTGCCGATGGCCTTCCACAGCTTCGGCGGCTGGAAGCGCTCCCTCTTCGGCGACATGGCGGTGCACGGCATGGAAGGCGTGCGCTTCTACACCCGCCTCAAGACGGTGACCGCCCGTTGGCCCACCGGCATCCGCGCCGGCGCCGAATACGTCATGCCAACGATGCGGTGAAGGTCCGGGCGACCCGCCGGCCGGAGGCAACCTACCGTTGAGCGCGTCGCCCTGATCGACCTGTTTTATTAGAAGAAGATCAGGCCGGATTCCCGGAACGAGTGCAGTTAGATTGGCATCCGCCTTACCAAGACTTGCAGGTCTTGCCGTCACGTCGCGCTACACCCCGCTTCCGGTTCGCCTGCAAAATACCATGCGGGTGATCGAACTCGACGAGGAACACCGGGCTCTGGATCCGGTAGTAGAACGGGCTGGTGTCGTCGAACGCGCCGATCCAGGCGAAATGCGTCTCGCTCAGGTGGCTCTTTACCTCGGCATGGCGGATTTCGGCGTGCCCCGGCCGGATGCGGCCGGTATAGGTCGCGAGCAGCGTCTCGAGACGCTCGCGGCCCCTCCAACGACAGCTCGTCAAAGCCTATTCCTGCGGGATCGATGCGGCGGTTGTCGTTGAATGCTGCGGTGAGCAGTTCGAGGGGAGATCCGTCCCGATTGTCGCGCGCTGCCGCTCGTCACCCGAGAGGCGCGCATCAGGGCGTAACCTTGCTCCTCCTCGGCAGCAAAGACGCGGGTACCGGCATATTTGCCAAAGCGCGCGAGGACCGGCTCCGAGCCCATGAATTCGGCGTCGACACGAGCTGATCGCCAAGCACGAAGCAATTGACGTTCAGGTGATGACCGTCGAACTGCCAGCCCCACGGCTCGCCCGGCGCCGGCGTACCGAAGATGCTGACCCAATAGAGCCACTCGCCGTATTCTTCGGCCTTGCCGGTGATCTCGAGCGCGTGCTCGTTGACCCGCATGACGTCCCGGGCGGTTCGGTTCCCGGCGGGGCTCATGCTCTCCCGCAACAAAGCGAGTGCCGCCTCGCGCTGATCATGGCCGAGATCGGCGAGGCAGACCCCGTGGCGCATCAGCCAAGGGTGGATGTTCGACCATTTCCGCCAAGCCTCGTCACCGATTGCGAAACATGCCGCCTTGCGCTGTTCCGCCGTGAGCGTCGCCAGGAACGACCGCGCGGCTTCCATGACGGATGCGAGCGAGACGCCGGTCTTTTCGAGCTTTGAAAGCCCCGGCGCGAACTCGCCGCCGCTGGCGATGCCGCGGAAGGGTTCAGCAAGAGCTGCCGGGGGCTCGATCTAGCATCGGCTTCAGGCCCGCCGGCAGATCGAACGGCCGTACTGCCGGGGTCGGTAGCCTTTCTCGCAAGCCGAAACGCGCGGATTTCCTGCCATGCTCTGACCCTCCTTGCGATTTCTCTTGATTTAATCCGGTGGCGATACACCGACAAGAGCGGCGTTCCCGCCGGACTGCGGCATCGTTGTTCATCTATTCGAGGCTGCGAAGCAGCTCAAAGCCTACTGCGGTACGAATGGAAGAGCCTATCTCGCCTTCGCCTGCGCTTCGATGCGGTACACGGTCTTGACGAGTTTCGCGCCGGTCGGCGGAGTTGGGTTTTCTCGAGGATGACGATCCGTATCCCGTCGCGCTGGCGCCAAAGGATGTCTGTGCCGTCCCTGACGTCCGGCTTCACAGGCGCAAGCAGGACGCGCTCGAACGCCTCCTGCGAGATATTGTCCTCTTCCATGCGCTTCTGTGCATGCCGGCTGACGGCCACATGGCCGAGCTTTGGGACGTTGCGGTAAAAGTGGGTCATATCGAGATCGGCGTTTAGGGTAGCCGAGGCGCAGCGGTCTTGGCTGTTAACATCGCCACCCATGGAAGGCTCTCTTCGAAATGCCAAAGAATTGGATCGCGGAGCGCATCCGCTCTCCTTGATCGGCCTTGATAGGTGGCAGGAGCCGCCCACGACCGACCCTATTCCCGAGTAGGGCGGCTCTCCCACGGAACTCATCCACCGCTGGACCGTCTTACTTTACACGAGAGAACGATCAGGGAACATCATCATGACTGCCAAGACGGTTTCACCCGAAAATTCGAACCGCATAAAAGACCCCGATGATTGGAGTACCGGCGACGAGGAAATGACCGGCGCCCAGGAGTCCTATCTGCAAACACTTGCGGGCGAAGCCCATGAGAGCGTTGAACCCGATCTGACGAAGGCCGAAGCATCGAAAGAGATCGATCGCCTGAGGGCGAAAACGGGACGCGGGCGGCGGACTGCGGCGAAACCAGGATCGAAGGCTTCGCGGCGCGCTTCCTGACGACCCAGCTGCCGTTTGCGCGGTGGCATGATTGGTCCTCGCGGCCGGCCAGCTTCTCCACTCATCCGCCTCCGCCGCGGCATCGGGGTGGCGTTGGTGGCCTGCGCTCACAATCATCAATTGCATCGGCAATAGGTCTTCGCTGTATCTGCAGCAAATCTACAGTGAAGCTCTCCTTTCGGTTGTGGCGAGCAGCGACGCGCTCCCGTCCCATGGTTCGTGAAAGCCGCCGGCCGGTTTGAGCTCCAATCGGCGACTGTGCGGCGCGAAAGAGGCGCTTCTAAGATCGTCATCGGCAATGGCGGATCATCCTCGGCAGGCGCCCAGTTCTTGCAGCCGCGAGGCGAGCTGCTCGGACCATGTCCGAAAAGCGCGATCGATGTCATTCCAGTTGTTGAGCGTGTTCTCTACCACCGCTGTGGTGCCGCCTCTTTTGTCTACGGCTTCTCAGAGCAGGCCGCCGTTCGTCGCATCCGTCGCATAGCCTTCGGCCGTCGCGGTCCCGGCGAAGTATCCCACACCATTGTTGAAGGCGAGCGATGCGAGGCCGTAGGCGGTGCTGGCGTAGGGCGTGTAAGTCGCTACGGTGTTGACCGTGGCATTGGGGATCTTGGCGTCGACGAGCGCAAACCGCATGCGCATCGTGCCCGGCGGATCACCAACGGCATGAAGAAGACCGGTACTGTGATCGACAGGGGGAGCAGTCTCGCGTCGTCGGTCACGGTCAGCTCGACCTTGCGCGGCGCGTCGTCGGGGTCGCCGTCCTCGCTGGTTGCGCCTCGGAAGCCGGCGATTGGCCGCAAGGTTAGCTCGCCCGCAGAGTGCCATCCGCCGAATTGCTCTTCGGCAGTACCCGCCCGACGAGGTCGAAGCGCCGCGCGCCGTCATAAACCGGGACCGAAAACGAGCCCCCCGGCCGTCCCGCGCGTAGCGCCTCGCGGATGCGCTCGAGCACCGAAAGCGGATCGACCGAATCTTTGCGGAACGGCTCGGCCAGCGGAGGCTTTCGACTGGTGTCGTCGGGACCTCGCTCGGCGATCGTCCCGCCAGGGCGGGGAACGAAGTGCATGCTGACCCGGCTGTCATGCCGCTTGCGCAGATCATAGGCCGCCAAATAACGCGACGGCTCCGCCTTCCGGTCCACGGCAAGGCGCCCCTCCGCCGACGCGATTGCGCGAAATCGCGTGAACAGGCGAAGTAGGCCCTCGGTCGTAATCTCGATCTCGTCGTGATACTCGACACTGCCGTCGCGCAAGGTCAGGCGGATATTCGCGGCAGGAAGGCCGGCCCAAACGCGCTTTAGTTTGCGACGATGTCTTCGGCGGCCGCCGGGCCAGTCATGGCTGCCACCAGCAGGACAGCGATGACAGAGCCGCACCGTGCCCAGGCTCGCCGCCAACAGTGCGGCACGGTCTCAGACCGGGAGATAATTCCAGCTTGCTCCGTTCCAGACGATCTTCTCGCCGCCTGGAAACAGCAGCTCGATCGCGCCCGACGGCGAGCGGGTCCGCTTGACCTTTCCCCCGGCGCCCAACTCTTCCGCCTCCCAGCGGTCGGTAAGGGCGAGCCCGATCCGGCCCGGGCTCAGCCCGTCTTTCTGCAACGCTATGGCGTCATCGAAAAGCTCGCGGACAATACTCATGTCGAGACCCCGCCCTTTACGTTAAGGCACGAGTTCGGCCACCGTGTCGTCAGGCAACCGGCCTTGCGCCCGATATTGCCCGATCTTATCGAGCAACGGCATATCCGACACGGTGTAAAGGATCGCATCCATGTTACCGGCGTTGCTGTGGCGGCGCCACGCAAAAGCCGGCACGACAAAAATATCGTTCGCCCGCCATTCGAAGCGCTGCCCCGCCGCTTCCGTGACCCCTTCGCCTTCGATCGCGATGTAGAGCGTGCTCGCGGTCTCTCGCTTGAACCGGGTCGCCTCGCCCTGGCGCAGCAGTTGCGCCGTGTAATCCAATGTCGGAAACAGCGACGCTCCGGTCACCGGGTTGACGAACCTCAGACAAACGGCGTCGTACGGATCTCCCTCTTCCCGGCGCAGCCCGTCGAGCGCTTCCCGAATGTCGGCGCCGCGGTAACGGAACATCGGCGTCGTATCCCGTCCGAAACCGCGTCGGTGCGGGGCAAAGCGCGGCACCAAGCCGCCCCGCCCGTAGAGCTTCTGCGAATACGCCGGCGGTCGCACGACCTGTTGCGCCCGGGCGTTGCCGTCCGTTTTTCCAGGATAGGCCTCGTCGAGCCAGACGCAATCGAGAAACTCCATCAGCGGGAAATCCAATACGTCGATCCACACGACCGGCTCGCCGCCATCGTTGCCGTGATCGTGCCAGGTGCCGTTCGGGGTCAGGATCAAATCGCCGCGCGCGGCCTCGCAGCGTTCCCCGTCGATCGTTGTGTAGCCGCCGTTGTCCGACAGAATGGTGCGGCTGGCGTTCGGGGTGTGGATGTGGACCGGGGCGACATCGCCCGGATTGTAGATGGATACCGCGCAGCGCATCGTGCTGGTGACCTGCAGGCGCCCGCCGAGCCCGGGGTTGGTCAGCAAGAACTGCTGGCGTTCGGCAAATTCGATCGGCGAGACATCGGCGCCGCGCGCAATCTCGGCAATGCGATCGAGATAAGGCGAGATCTCGTTCCACCGCCAGTGATGGGCAACCGGCTTGAGCTGGGCTGTGCCGACCCGGCCGGCAGCAACCTCCCCGCCCGCGGCGAGCCCGGTTTTGCGAAACCACGGGCGTTGCGCCGGGGCGTTCGCCTGGGTCCGCAGCCAGATGTGAAACGCCCCAGCCTCGGAATTGAGCTGCTCCATCGCCTCTCTCGGCCCGATGGACAGCGCCGTGTTGGTCATGGCAGCTCCTTTACTCGCGCGAACAATCGCAGATCGGTGACGAGGCCTTCATCGCGCTCGATGCCATATTCGCTGCGCTCGCTCTCCGCCTTTTCGAGCACCATCAGAACCGCGGGATCCGCTGTTTCGAAGACCCGAAGATTTCGACCATTAAACCCCAGCTCCGCCACCTTCGCTTTGATCGGCGCTGCGGGCAGCCGCTCGGCGATGTCGATCAGCTCGATCAAGCCCCCGACCGTAATCCCCGCAGCCTCGATCTCGCTGCGCAGCGCCTCGGCCGCGGCGGCCTTCGCCTGCTTCTCCGCCTCCGTTGCTCGATCCCGTTCGTTGGTTTGTCGGCGGTATTCGGCGTAATGCGGCTGGATCCTTTGCAGGAAGATCGGCGTGGGCATCTCGCGGGTGTCGAGCCAGCTCTTCGCCTTGGTCCAGGTCGTAGCAAGCCAGTGGCGGATCCCGGGATCCTTGATGTCGCGGATGCGGTCGGCGCGCAGCGCCGCCGCCCAGCGGATCTGGGTCTGCGCGCCGGTCAATTCCGCCCAACCATCCTCCTCCGGCGGCGCGCTGACGGCCGGGTTGGGTCTGACCTCGGCGGCTTGTCCCGTCGCATGGCGCCTTTTCGCCCGCTCGAATTGCCGGCGATACTCCTCTTCCCATTCGTCGCTGTCCTCGTCGGGGACAAAGCCGTTTTTATCCCAGAACGTGCGTGTGGTCGCCTCGATCGCTTCTTCTCGCACCGCCTGAAGATTCATGCTCCCGGCCTCCGCTGGTCGACCCGGTCCCGGACCGTAGCATGATCCGGCGCGGAGAGGAGAGGCCTTAGCGATCGCCTGACGGAGTTGGGACCCGACGCACCACAGGACACCAATCATCGAGCGCCTGATTGTGGACGGCTCTCTACGCCTTGGCGCTCAGCCAGCCGGACCAGGATCGCCAGCATCCGGCTCATCGGGTCTTCTTGTATGGAAAACCGCTGCTCGAATGCGCTGAACCGCGCCTCGAGCGCGGTAAACCCAATCTGCCCTTGGGAAAACCGCTCGCGCCAGTCCCACGCTTCCTGTCTCCCCTGTTTTATCAGGTTGAGATCAGGCATCGGCAACTCCTTCAATCGCAATCTTGCACCCCCTCACTGGCGCCGATGCTCGCGAGAGTATAATACGAACTTGTCAATTACAGGATTGTCTATGCATCAAACCCCCGCCGAGAGCAACCCGGCAGCAGGCGGCCCGCGGGAATCCCGCCGCTCAGGGTGCTGGCGGAGGGCTTGGCTGAGGCGTCGGAAGGACGATCAGAATACTTTTTGGTCGAAACTTCGGAATTTATCCAGGTAGAAATTGTACATTGACCCTTGCCCGGTCATAGAGGCCGGTCGGCGCGCCTTCCGCCCGACGCTCCCGGCATACGCCTTCACGTCCATCCGCCGCCCATTCCCACACCGACAAACCGTAACCGGTGCGTCAGACTAGTGCGGCAGGCGAGGCTTTGGGGCGGCATCAGTTTTTCCCCTCTCCTCTCTCGCGGCCTTCCCGAAGCAAGCGGGCGATGTACGCTGGAGACGGCTCGCCGTCGGTCTCGAACGGCGCGAAAGTTTCGTCTTCATCGTAGTACAGCGAGGCTTGCGTGAGGCTGATGATGCCCTCCTTGAGCAGCATCTCGTTGGTCTCAAGCTCAATGGGATCGAGACAACTGATCACCTTTTTCATCGCGGCGATTGCCGCCTCTCTGGACGGCGCTTCGACCCTGGCAACCGCGTTCAGCTTGATCTCGAAGGCGTAGTCGTGCAGCTGGAATATCGGGAAATGCTTCAACGGATCCGCGTTGCTCTCGAAATAGACGTACTCGCAGGCATGCTGGCGAGCGTAGGCGAAGATCGCCATCAGCTCGGGCGGGATCCGCTCGTTCCACCCGTTGCCGTCTTCGTCATGGGCATAAATGAAATACCCATAAGGGCCTTTGAGGCCGGCGACCGGCCACTCCGACAACGGGCTGTAGAAGAGGTGGTGGCGAAACTCGGTCGGAATGTGGTCGATCGAGCAGGTCAGGAAATTGCCGATTGAGACTTCGCCTCCACGGGAGCCGTGCAGCACAGGCATCTGTTGTTCTCCTGGTCGAATTTCGGCCCGCTTCCGTCGTAGTTCTTCGGCAGCGGCAACGAGCGATGCGAACGGTCCCCAATCGACCTCCCACTTCAGCCCGCTCAGATGTTCCCATTCATCCCGAGTTTTGGAGGCACGACTGTGGAAGGCGGCACGTCGGACCCGGTTAACCCGGCAGAAGTGCTTGATCGTATCCTCCATGGCTCGGGGCAATACGCCCGATTGACTTAGGATTTCGGTTAGACCGAAATGCTCTAAGCCATGACAGTGCCAACAGCTAAGCTTCAGCCCAACGAGGCGAGCGATCGCGGGAGAACAAGACGTGTCATATTCCCACTCTTCGTGGCAGGAGACCCGCTTGCTCTCCGTCTCGACCTTGCCGCAGGTCTGGCATTGGAGCCCGTGCGCGGCGATCTGCTTCCCGAAGCTTCTTCCACCGCGATTTCGGTAGGGCTCGACGCAGGTTCACCCCCCAGAAGGGGCCCGGAACCATCCGAATCGATAGCTTGTGAGGCATCCGCCAGACCGACCTCTGTTCGTCGGCGTGTTGTGGCACAGGACGATTGATCAGCCGTTAAGCCCGCACGAACGCAGATCCCCTCGCAACCACCGCTCCGGTTGTGCACCCCGCTGTGCGATATCGAGGCAATCTGCCATGCCCCAGATTTGGGGATGGAAAAACCGGCCGGTTCCGTGCGCCCCAGAACGTATGCAGTGCCGAGCGACGTCATTTTTCTGCCGCCGGCGCGAAACGTGCCGCAGATGCCGCACCGGGGCCGCGGCTTCTTCGGGCGGTGGAGCGTTACGGCAGCCACTGCAGGCGCCGCAACAGTTCGTCAGTGTAGATCCGCTCTTCCCAATAGTCGATCAGCACGGCTTCGTTGAGCCGGATCCAGTTGCTGACCGCCCGCAGATCGGCTGGCGACAGATGCCCGGCAGCGAGCCGCGGCGTCGGACGCACGGCGACGACGGCGAGATCGCCGGGATCCATGCGCGGACCGTGCGTCTGCATCACCTTGATCCGGATATCGTGGGGCAGCCCCATGCGTTGCGAGGCCCACACCACCATCGGCGAGCCGGTAAGATGCAGCGGCAGATTGGCCATTGCGAACGGATCGTCTTCGTCAATTTCGCTCATGCTCGTCAACGCTGCCCGCGCCGGTTCAATTTTGTCGGTTATTCACTGAGTTTGTGGCTTCGTGACCGCTTCCGTCACCTCGGGGAGCGGCAGACCCTCGAGCTCCGCGCCCGCAGCCAGCACCTTGCTCGCGCCGAGAATTTCAATCTCGACCACGCGGTTTTCCACATCGAAGTGCAATATTACGCCGGGGTACACTTCCTCGCCTTCGCTCGGCACATCGGCAAAGCTGATATCCAACGCGTCGGCTTGCGGATCATAGGTCACGGTAGCCATCGGCCGGCTCCTCGGTCCAAGAACGCCGTCACCACCACAAAATCGGCTCCAGCGGCATATAAGACAACCCGCACAGCGCGACCGCCCAGTTGAGGAATGCGCCGCCACGCCTGCGTTAACGCCGGGTTCAGAGGATCCGGCATGCTGTGTTGGGGTTGCCTGATGATGGTTTCGATCCAGGCCTCTTTGATGCCATCACGGGCCATGCGGGCATTAGCGTGCTTGGTCAAGATCAGCGCCATCGGTGCTGCGAGCGCGGGATGGGGTTGCCGCGCTTCGCATTGCATCATTGCATTGCAACACGGTTTGTCCATTGAACGCTCGTCGTGTGCGGCCAGGATTAGCGCATTGCCAATCGGATTTATGCGTCAGCGACCGCGAGGCGCGCACCCACGCCTTGCAACAAGAAAAAAGTGCCTTTGTTTGCCCTAAGTTATTGATGTAGTTGAGTAGCGGGAGAGGGATTTGAACCCCCGACCTTGGGATTATGATTCCCCTGCTCTAACCAGCTGAGCTATCCCGCCACAGGGGGTCGGATATAAGAGGCGGGCGCGGATGGGTCAAGCCGGGCCGGCGGATCCAGCCGCCGCCGAGCACCCGGTCGCCGTCGTAGAGCACCGCCGCCTGGCCCGGCGCGACCGCACCCGCCGGCGCCTCGAGAAGGAGCTCGGCCTCCCCAGCGTGCGCGCCGAGATAGAGCCTTGCCGGTACCGGCGTCTGCGCCGACCGAAGCTTCGCCGCCACCGGCATGCCTTCGGCCGCCGGCGCGCCGAGCCAATTCAGCTCACCGAGGGAAATTCGGGTCTCGGCCAACCCGGCTCGCGGCCCGACGACCACGCGCCGCGTTGCGGGCTCGATCTCCAGCACGTGGAGCGGCTCGCCGGCGGCGATCCCGAGCCCCTTGCGTTGGCCTACCGTGAAAAGGGCGATGCCGTTGTGCCGGCCGAGCACACGGCCATTGCGGTCGACGATGTCGCCCGGCTCGCGAGCGTGGGGCCGCAGCCGCTCGACCAAACGGGCGTAGGATCCGTTCGGCACAAAGCAGATATCCTGGCTGTCGGGCTTGTCCGCTATGGGCAGACCGAAATGCCGCGCCGCGGCGCGGGTCTCGTCCTTGGTGAGGCCGCCCAAGGGAAACCGCAGGAATTCCAGCTCCTCGCGCTTCGTCGCAAACAAGAAGTAGCTCTGGTCGCGCGCCGCGTCATGTGCCCGATGGAGCTCGGGCCCATCCGGGCCGGCGACCCGGCGGGCATAATGGCCGGTCGCCAATGCCGAGGCGCCGAGGTCCCGCGCCATTCCCAGCAGGTCGCGAAACTTGATCCGCTGATTGCAGCGGATGCACGGGACCGGTGTCTCGCCCCGGGCGTAGGCATCGACAAAATCGTCGATCACCGCGGCGCGGAAGCGGCTCTCGTAATCGAGCACGTAATGGGGAATGCCGAGGCGCTCGGCGACGCGGGAGGCGTCGTAGATGTCGCGCCCGGCACAGCACGCGCCTTTGCGACCTGCGGCGGCGCCGTGGTCGTAGAGTTGCAGCGTGACGCCGACGACGTCAAAACCGCCCTCGACCAGCAAGGCCGCGGTTACCGAGGAGTCGACCCCGCCCGACATCGCGACGACCACCCGGTGGCCGGCCGGGTCGCTGGGCGGATCGAGGTCCGGCAGGCTCACAACTGCGCCTCCAACCCCATCTGCCAGAAATCGGCCTCGAGCCGGGCGGCGGCGGCGAAGGTGCCGGCGAGAGAGGAAAAGCGCCCCTCTCCGCCCCGCCGGGCGAACTGCTCATCGAGCGCCATTTCCGCCTCACGGGCCAGCTCCTGGTAATCCGATCCGGCATACATCTCGAGCCATTCGCGGTAAGGGTTGCCTTTGAGCCGGGTCGCGGGATCGCCGGTCCGTTCCGCCGCGATGACGGCATAACCGATAACGCACGGTGCGAGCGCCACTTCGAGATCGAGCCGGTCGCCGGCAAGGCCGCGGTCGAGCACGAAGCGGGTATAGGCGACTGTCTCAAGCGCCTCCGGTTCGCCGGCCATCGCCGCTTCAGACAGCCCCCAGCCGCGGCAATAGTCGATATGGAGCCCGATCTCGACATCGAGGGTGGCGGCGACGAGGCGCTGCGCCCGGCGCATTTCGCCGAGCGCATCGGATTTGTAGATTGCCAAGCCCCAGGCACGGGCGAAATGGATCAAAAAGAGATAGTCTTGCACCAGATACCGGCGGAAACACGCCTCGGGCAGTTCGCCGTTCGCCAGCAGAAGCACAAACCGGTGGCGGATATAAGCGCGCCAGTCCCGATCGGATGCCGCGAGGAGACGCGGGAAAAGAGCCGGCTCGGCGGTCATGCGCGGATAATCGGGGCTCAGCCGAGCAGCAGGTTGCGAGTTGCCGCGGGCAGGTGCACCGTCAAACCGTCGAGTTCCTCGGTAATCACGAGCTGGCAACCTAGGCGCGAGGTCACAGTGAGATTGAACGCGAGGTCGAGCATGTCCTCCTCGTCCTCACTCGCCTCGTTGAGCAACTCGTACCATTGCGGATCGACGATGACGTGGCAGGTCGAGCAGGCTAGCGAGCCTTCGCAGGCGCCTTCGATGTCGATGTCGTGGCGGCGCGCGATTTCCAGCACCGACATTCCGAGCGGGGCATCGACTTCGCGGCGGGTACCGTCGCGCTCGAAAAAGGTCATCTTCGGCATTACGTAGGCCGCGGCGCCATATCTTCAGCGAGGATGGCGGCGGCAAGCACCGTTCTCGTGCCTGCCGGCAGCTCGGTTTTGCCGATAAGGCGCAACACCCTCAACCCCGCCGCTTCGACAGCCTCGCGCCGTTCGTTCGACAACTCGGCATCGGACGACACGGCAAGAACGATCACGGCATGGCTGACCGGGCGAGCCAGGGCCCGTTCGGCGCGGGTTCGCGCACCTTCGAAGAGCTCCTGCCACTGTGCCGTTGCGGCTGCGGCATCGGGAATGGCGAGGGGACGCTCGTAGCCTTCGCGGTCGGCAAGAACGACCACGTTGCCGCCGATCGAGAAAGCAACCTCGATTTCCGTGCCGCTGGCGTCAATGCCGATTGCGGCTCCCGGCGCGCTCGGGTCGGCTGGCGCTCCGTCCGGCTCCTCAATCTGGAACAGCTTCACGGCGATCCACCAAGACGGGGCCGCTAGACGTGGAAAGACTTACCGCAGCCGCAACGGCCCTTCTCGTTCGGATTGCGGAAGGTAAACCCGTTCTGCAGCTTCTCCTCGACGTAATCCATCTCAGTGCCGAGGATGAACATGATCGCCTTCGGATCGACCAGGACCGTTACACCCTTATCTTCGACGACCTCGTCGAACTTGCCCTTCTCGTCGGCATATTCGAGCGTGTAGCTGAGGCCCGAGCAACCACGTGACCGCACGCCGATGCGAACTCCGACTGACGGCTTGCCGCGGTTGGCGAGGAGCGCCTGGATGCGCTGCGCCGCAGCGTCCGTTACCGACAAGGCCTGCTTTCTCGCCATCACTCAATCTCCGATCACGGGCCCTCTTCACCGACACGACCCAAATCCCGACACGATCATATGGGGATGCCCACCTGCCCTGTCAGCCGGCTCGCGGCCGCCGCCAGCGCATCCGCGGCACAATCGACGTCCGCCGTCGTCGTGAAACGGCCGAGACCGATACGGATCGAGGCGTTGGCGAGCGTATCCGGCAGACCGAGCGCGCGCAGCACATAGGAGGGCTCGACCGATGCCGAAGTGCAGGCGGACCCGGTCGAAATCGCGATGCTCGGAACAGCCTCGATCAGCGTCAACGCGGGAATTTCTAGAAACGAAAGGTTGAGGCTGCCGGGCAGGCGCCGCTCGGGGTCGCCGTTGACGCGGAGCCCGGGGACGCGTCGAGCGAGATTTCGCAAAAGGCCGTCTCTGAGGCCCCGGAGCCGTTCCGCTTCTTCGGCCATTTCGGCGCCGGCAGTCGCCGCCGCCTCGCCGAGCCCAACGCAAAGCGGCGTCGGCAAAGTTCCCGAGCGCAGCCCGCGCTCCTGCCCACCGCCATCGATCAGCGGCAACACGCGCACCCTAGGCCGACGCCGGATGTAGAGCGCGCCGACACCCTTTGGCCCGTAGACCTTGTGGCCGGAGATCGACAGCAAGTCGATCTTCATCGCCTCGACATCGAGCGGGATCTTGCCGAAGGCCTGCGCGGCATCGGTGTGGAACAACGCGCCCTTGGAGCGGCACAGCGCCCCTATCTCGGCGAGCGGCTGGATGACCCCGATCTCGTTGTGCGCGGCCATAACCGAGACCAGGAGCGTGCGCTCGGATAATGCTTCTTCGAGCGCGGCGAGCGAGACGAGACCATCGGGCTCGACCGGAAGATAGGTCGCCGCGAAACCTTCCCGCTCCAATTCCCGGCAGCTTTCGAGCACGCATTTGTGCTCGGTCTGCAATGCCACGATGTGATCACGCATCTGCCCGCGCTGCGGGTGGGCGCGGGCAAAATGCGCCGCGCCCTTGATCGCAAGGTTGTTCGCTTCGGTCGCGCCCGAGGTGAAGACGATCTCGCGCACATCGGCATGGATCAGCGCGGCGACCTCGCCGCGCGCGCTCTCGATGGCCTCGGCGGCGATACGGCCATAGGCGTGGCTGGTGCTGTGCGGGTTGCCAAAATGTTCGGTGAAATAAGGCAGCATCGCCTCGAGGACGCGCGGGTCGACCGGCGTCGTCGATTGGTTGTCGAGATAGATCGGCGGCGTGTTGACCACCGGATCGGAAGAAATCCCCGGACGCGAATCGGCGAGAACCGGCGTCATGCCGCGCGCGCTCCCTCACGCAGACCGCGGCGGCGCCGGTAAAGGGCGGCCCAAGACCGCAGGAAATGGGCGATCTCGGCCTCGCTCGAGCTCCAACCGAGGCTGACCCGGATCGTCGAGGTAGCGATTTCGGGATCGACCCGCATCGCTGCCAGCACATGGCTTGGGCCGACCTTGCCCGAAGAGCAGGCGGCTCCGGCACTGACCATGACACCGTCGAGATCGAGTGCGACGACCTGGGTCTCGGCGGCGACACCGGGCATCGCGATTGCCGAGGTGTTGGGCAAGCGGGGTGCGACGGCACCGAGCACCAAGGCTTCGGGGGCGATAGCGGCGATCTCCGTTTCTAATCGGTCGCGCAACGCGGCGACCCTCTCATAGGCGACCAGTTCTGCCGCGGCCGCGGCGGCAGCAGCCGCGAAACCGGCGATTCCGGGCAGATTCTCGGTTCCGGCACGGCGTCGCTGCTCCTGCCCGCCGCCACGGAACAGCGGGGTCAGCTCGATCCCGCCGGTCACGACGAGGGCGCCGACGCCGGGCGGGCCGCCGATTTTATGTGCCGACAATGTCACAAGATCGGCACCGATAGCCTCCGCCTCGAGGGCGAGCTTGCCGGCGGCCTGAACCGCGTCGCAATGAAACAAGGCGCCATGTCGCCGGGCAATCGCGGAGACCTCGGCTACCGGCTGGATGACGCCGGTCTCGTTGTTGGCGTACATCACAGATACCAGGGCCGCGCCCAAATCGGCGGCGAGAAGCCGGTCCAGCGCGTCGAGGGAGACGATCCCATCGGGGTCGACCGGAATGATTTCGGCCGCAGGAACCGCAGAACGGACCGAATCGTGCTCGACCGCCGAAACGAGGAGGCGATTGCGACCGGTGCCGAGCAAGGCGAGGTGGTTGGCCTCGGTGCCGCCGCTGACGAAGACCACGCCGCTTGGATCTGCATGACCGAGCAGAGCCGCGACAGCCTTACGAGCGCGCTCGACAGTCTGGCGCGCCGCCCGGCCGCGCCGGTGCACCGACGACGGATTGCCCCAGCGGTCCAGCCCTTCCGACATCGCGGCCGCCGCCTCGGGCCGCAACGGGGCCGTTGCGTTCCAGTCCAGGTAGCTCTCGGCGTGAGGCATAGTTCGCCGCACCGGGCCACCATACTTGTTATCGGCGATCATCAGCTCGTGCCTGCAGCGGCGGGGCCGCGAAAGGTTTCGCAGTGGACGCGACCGCTCGTCCCGAGGACGCGGCGCTCGCAGACATCGGCAAGCGACACCGAGCTCAAATAGAGGTGGATCTGGTTGCCGAGCTCTTCCCACAAATCGTGAGTGAGGCATCGGGTGCGATTGCCCCGACAGCCGACCGGCGCACCGGGCGCGCAGCGAGTGGCGCGTATCGGCTCGTCGACGGCGAGAATGATATCGGCAATGCGGGTCTCACCGCGGTCGTGAGCGAGCAGATAGCCGCCGCCTGGACCGCGCACACTCTTGACGAGCCCATTCTTTCGCAGCATCGCGAAGAGCTGCTCGAGGTAAGACAGCGAGATTTCCTGCCGTTCGGCGATTTCGGCGAGCGAGACCGGGTCGCCACCGCTGTGTTGGGCGAGATCAACCATCGCCATCACGGCGTAGCGTCCCTTGGTGCTCAACCTCATTTCCCGGTCCTCGGAACTATAGAGCCGTCCTCAATCGCTGTCTGCGCCATTCCCGCCGGAACTGGCGACGAGCCGGAGCGACGGTGGTTCGCCCGAAGCCGGATCGAGCACCGGTCTTTGCCCTGCCATTTCCTCCTCGAGTTCGGCGACACGCGCTCTAAGTCCGGTAACCTCATCCAGGAGGCCATTGAGGGCACGGGCAATCGGGTCGGGGATATCTCCGCATACAGCGTAGGGTTGAAACGCCGGCTTGGATTCGCTGGACGCGCTCCGACGGGCGACCTGGCGCGCCGGGTTGCCCACCATGGTGGCTCCCTCGGGCACCTCCGTCAGCACCACGGCGGCCGCCCCTATGCGCGCGCCATCGCCGACGCGGAATGGCCCAAGCACTTGCGCTCCCGAGCCGACGATAACACCGTTCCCGATCGTCGGATGGCGCTTGGCGCCTCGCGTCAGCGATGTACCGCCGAGGGTTACGCCTTGATAGAGGGTGACATCGTCACCCACATCCGCAGTTTCGCCGATCACCACCCCCATGCCGTGGTCGATGAATACCCGCCTTCCGATGTGTGCCCCAGGGTGAATTTCAATGCCGGTGAGCACCCGGCCGAAATGCGAAACGAACCTGCCGGCAAGAAGCCAACCGCGTTGCCATAACCAATTTGCGAAGCGATGATAGAGCAGCGCATGAAACCCAGGGTAGCACAGCACCACTTCCAGCCGCGACCGGGCGGCGGGATCACGGGCAAGAGTTGCGTCTATTTGTTCCCGCAGGTTTTTCAAAAGCATCGCAATCCCCATCTATGTTAGGCTTAGCGCTGCTGGCGCGGGACCGCGCCGCCTCGCGGAGGCGGCCCAAGCGAACATATAATTGTCCGACGAAAGGGATCAAGAATTACGGACACATGGAGACACCCACAGCACGACAATATCCGACTGCCGCAGTGGGACTTAATCTGGATCGACAATGCCCGATGTGATCATCAACGGCCCAGACGGCCGAATCGAGGCGCGCTACCATCATGCCCGTACTGCGGCCGCACCGATGGCGCTGGTCCTGCATCCGCATCCGCAGCATGGCGGCACGATGCACAACAAGGTGGTGTACGCCTTATACCAGTGTTTTGTGCGCCGAGGTTTCTCGACTTTGCGGTTCAATTTCCGCGGGGTCGGGCGCAGCCAAGGCAGCTTCGACCGGGGCGAGGGCGAGCTGTCCGACGCGGCCGCGGCGCTCGACTGGATGCAAACCTACAATCCGAATGCTGGGTCGTGCTGGGTCGCCGGTTTCTCGTTCGGCGCCTGGATCGGAATGCAATTGCTGATGCGGCGGCCCGAAATCGAGAGCTTCATTTCGGTCGCGCCGCCCGCCAATTTGTATGACTTCACGTTTCTCGCGCCCTGCCCGTCCTCGGGTCTGATCCTACAGGGCGACCAGGATTCGATGGTGCCGGTCGAAGCTGTGCAAAAGCTCGTAACCAAGCTGTCGCATCAGCGCGACATCAAGATCGATTTCCGCAAGATCCCCGGCGCCGATCATCATTTCGCCGATCGAGTCGACGCTCTCGTTACTCACGTAGACGGCTATATCGGCAATCACGTTGGCGCCACCAGCAAACCACGGACCTCGTCCCAGGGCCGCGGCACCCGCTGAGCAAACGCGCTCTCAATCGGCGAAAGGGTCACGGACCAGGACGGTATCTTCGCGCTCGGGGCTGGTCGACAGAAGGGCGACAGGGGCGCCGATCAACTCTTCCAGCCGTCGGATGTATTTGATCGCGGTCGCCGGCAGATCGGCCCACGACCGGGCGCCGCGGGTGCTCTCCCGCCAGCCCTCCGCGGTTTCATAGACCGGCTCGACCTCGGCCTGGGCCGTCATTCCGGCCGGGAAGTAGTCGTAGGTGATGCCACCACGGCGATACGCGGTGCAGAACCCGACCCGGTCGAAGCCGTCGAGCACATCGAGCTTGGTCAAGGCGATGCCATCAATGCCGCCCAGCCGGATAGCTTGCCGGACCGCGACGGCGTCGAACCAGCCGCAGCGGCGCCGCCGTCCGGTGACGACGCCGAACTCGCGCCCGCGCTCGCCGAGGGTGCGGCCAACCTCGTCATTCAACTCGGTCGGAAAAGGGCCGCTGCCGACCCGGGTCGTGTATGCCTTGGTGATGCCGAGAACAAACCCGACGGCACCGGGTGCAATTCCCGATCCGGCGGCGGCCTGCCCCGCGAGCGTGTTCGACGAAGTGACGTAAGGGTATGTGCCGTGATCGACGTCGAGCATCGCACCTTGCGCCCCCTCGAACAAAATGCGCCGGCCGTTGCGTCGGGCGTCGTCGAGCAGACGCCAAACGGGCTCGGCATACGACAGGATGCGCGGCGCGATCTCGCGCAGCTTGGCGATCAGTTCGCCCCGTTCGACCTCGGGCTTGTCGAGCCCGCGCAACAGCGCGTTGTGGTGCAGCAGCAGCTGATCGACGCGTTGTTCGAGCGCTTGCGGGTCGGCCAGATCGCACACCCTGAGAGCTCGGCGGCCGACCTTGTCCTCATAAGCCGGGCCGATCCCCCGGCCGGTCGTGCCGATCTTGCTGTCGCTGAGACGCTCCTCACGGGCACGGTCGAGCGCGCCGTGCGAGGGCAGGATCAAGGCGGCATTGTCGGCGAGCTTGAGGTTTTCAGGACCAACCTCGACGCCCTTGGCGCGGATCGCGTCGATCTCGTCGATAAGCGCCCACGGATCGACGACCACCCCGTTGCCGATGATCGAAAGCTTGCCGGGCCGCACCACTCCCGACGGGAGCAGGCTCAGCTTGTACTCGACATTCCCGATGACGAGGGTGTGGCCGGCATTGTGGCCGCCCTGAAAGCGAACCACGACATCGGCCCGCTCCGACAGCCAGTCGACGATCTTGCCCTTGCCTTCGTCACCCCACTGGGCGCCGACAACGGCGACGTTGCCCATCGCGCCTCCTCTCAGCCGGCCATCACCGGCACACCCTGTTCGAGAACATAGTCACAGCTGAGGCGGCGCGCTTCTGCACGCCAATCAGCGGCCGGCTGGAGCGCGGCGAGAGTGATCCAACCGGTCTCGCGCAGCCGGCGGCTGGAGGCGCGATCGGTGCCGAATGGCAGCAGCAAGCGCCGCGGGGAGGTGACGGACGGTAAGGTTCGCAGGATCGTGTCAGTGTACAGCGTGAACCCGGTCGCCGGTTCGGGTTCGGCTGGATCGCCGGCCTGATAACGGCCGCCGCGGCCGAGTTCGCCGACCGGCCGGAATGTGGCCGCGAAAAAAGTGAAGCTTATCCCGCTGTGGTATTCGAAACCGCGGTTCTCGATCGGATCGACCGTCACTTTGAGTTCCGGGGCCGCCGCCGAGAGGCCGTCGAGCACGGTGCCCAACCGGACCCGTTCGGCGCGGGCTCGCGTCGGCAGATCGAGACGATCGAGGACCGCCAAGGTGACGGCAGCCGGTCCGGCCGCCGCCAGCAAACTCTCGAAGAGCCCGCCGGCCTCCTCCGTCACCGCGGCGACCGCCGCCGCATCCTTATGGTCGAGCGCCGCGCGCAACGCGGCCGCGCGCGTCCCGGCAATGCCGTATGCCTCGGCGACCGCCGGCACCAGCGTCGGCAGAGTGATGTCAACCGATAACTCCGGCACTCCGATCGCAGCGAGCGCCTCGCCTGCTACCGCTATGGCCTCGACGTCCGCAGCCGGTCCCGTCGCCCCGATCAACTCGGCGCCGACTTGGCCGATTTGGCGCTCGGGCCGGATCTCGGAGCCGGTGACCCGCAGCACCTGGCCGGCATAGCTGAGGCGCAACGGCCGCGGCGCGTCACCGAGCCGGGTCGCGGCGATCCGCGCGATCTGCGGCGTCATGTCGGCCCGCACGCCGATCATCCGGTGCGAGGCCGGGTCCATCATGCGAAAGGTGGCTGTCGCCATCGCCGCCCCGGCGCCGGAGAACAATGTCTCTTCGAATTCGACGAGCGGCGCCTTGACCCGCTCGTAGCCATGCGCGGCCAATGTCGTCATCAACTGCGCCACAACTTGCGCTTCGATCTCCGCCTCGGGCGGCAGCAGATCGTGCATGCCAGTCGGCAGCAGAGCGGGGTGCGGAGCGTCGGTCATGGCTTCGCCATTGCACCTTTAGAACTGAAGCGACTTGACCTGGATTACGTTGGGTAGGGCCCGGACGGTGTCGAGCATGGCCGGGGTCAGCGGCTGATCGACCTCGACCAAGGCGATGGCGTCCTGCCCGGGAGCGGCCCGGCCGAGATGGAAGGTGGCAATGTTCACTTCGGCCTCACCCAGCGCATTGCCGAGCGCGCCGATAAAGCCGGGCTTGTCGTAGTTTCGCACAAACAGCATGTTGCCGCCGAGCTCGGCCTCGAGCGGGATCCCCTCGACCGATACGATGCGCGGCTTGTCGCCGGCGAACAAAGTGCCGGCGACCTCGCGGGTTCGCCTCTCGGTCGTGACGATAACCCGAATCAGGGTCTGATAATCGACCGGCTCGGCACGCCGCGTCTCGCTGACCCGGATGTCGCGCTCGCGGCAGATCTCCGGCGCGTTGACCATATTCACCGAGGCAAGCTGCGGTGACAGCAGTCCGGTCAGCGCGATCGCAGTCAATGGCTTGATGTTGAGCTCGGCGACTGGTCCCTCGTATTCGATCGCGACCGCTGCGATGCCGGTCTCGGTCAATTGCCCGGCAAAGCTGCCGAGCTGCTCGGCGAGCATCATGTAAGGGTTGAGGCGCTTGGCCTCTTCGGCGGTCAGGGAGGGCACATTGACCGCGTTCGACGCGGCGCCGGTCAACAGAAAGTCCGCCATCTGCTCGGCGATCTGCAACGCCACGTTCTCCTGCGCCTCGGTTGTGGCGGCGCCGAGATGCGGGGTCGCGACGACATTGTCGCGCCCAAACAGCGGATTTTCGCGCACCGGTTCGTCGACAAAGACATCGATTGCCGCGCCGGCGACATGGCCGCTGTCGAGCGCCGCGGCGAGGTCGGCCTCGACTACTAGGCCGCCGCGAGCGCAGTTCACCAGGCGCACGCCGCGCTTCATCTTGGCGATTGCGCGGGCGTTAATCAGGTTTTTTGTGGCCTCGGTCAGCGGGGTATGGAGGGTAATAAAATCGGCGCGGGCAAAGAGCGCCTCGAGCGATACTTTTTCAATGCCGAGATCGATGGCCCGCTCCGGCGACAAAAAGGGATCGTAGGCAATCACCCTGATGCGCAGACCCAGGGCGCGCTCGGCGACAATCGAGCCGACATTGCCACAGCCGATGATGCCGAGCGTCTTGCCGGTCAGCTCGACCCCCATAAAACGCGACTTCTCCCATTTACCGGCTTGCGTCGACCGGTCAGCCGCCGGAATCTCACGGCACAGCGCAAACAGCATGGCAATCGTGTGCTCGGCGGCAGTGATCGAGTTACCGTAGGGGGTATTCATCACGACAATGCCGTGCTGCGTCGCCGCCCCGACGTCGATATTGTCGACGCCGATGCCAGCCCGGCCGATGACCTTGAGCTTTGGCGCATGCCACAGCAGACCCGCCGTCACCTTGGTCGCCGAGCGAACGGCAAGGCCGTCGCAATCGGCGATGCGAACTTTGAGCTCCTCCGCCGGGAGGCCGGGAGCTAGATCAACCTGGATCCCGCGCGCGGCAAAGATCTCGGCCGCGCGCGGGCTCAAGGCATCCGAAATCAACACCTTCGGCATGGAAGCTCCATCTAAAAAACACAAATTTCTAAACTAGTGTCGTCAAATATATGGTGAGCCGAAGGAAATCAGGAACTTGAGCGCTCTACTCCCTGGAGGCCGCGAGGATCGCCATCGCGCGGCCATCGACCGTGAAAGTCGAGCCGGCATCGAGACAGGCGGTCCAATCGGGCAGGCTACAGAGATCATCGCCTCGCGGCAGCCAGGAACGGGCGAGCACCTTCCACGGCCGGCGCGACCAGTCGGTGAGATTGGTGACTGCGAATAGCGACCAATTCTCGTTGTAGATCACCATTTCGCCCGCCGCGGCGAGTGCCTCCTCTCTTCGCCCCACAGCGCTGAGCACCGGTCCGAGATTGTTCAGCGAGGTCGCAAGATCGGCGGTAAGGGCGTCGGGCCGAACGTCGTGGAGAGAGCGATAGATACGGACCAATTCTTCGGCCGCTTCTCGGGCGCCCTCGAACCGGCCCAGGGCGGTGAGTTCTCAAAGCGAGATTACAGAGTGTGGCAGCGCTATTCTGGCGGGTAACCGGATCACCGGTGCGCGCGGCCTCGCTCCGAAAGAAACTGGCGAGCCGCTGGGCCAACTCGGCCGCCGGCTCGCGCAGCACCGTCGTGTGGTCGGGTAATACCGAGGCAAGCGGAACCAGCTGTTCGGTAGATTTTGTCTGCAGAAGGTTCAGAAACCAAGCAATTACTCGGCGTCCGGCCGCCTTCTCCGCGCCCGTCGAATCCGGATCCTCGAGGGAATAGCCGAAATCCTGCACGAGGTGGACGAGCGCCTGTGCCGCTGCTTTCGGATCGAGTTCGTAGGCGCGGCGGACCGCCTCCGCGCCTTCGGTCTCCCTCGAAGGCTCGCCGCTGAAGGCTGCGATGATCGCCGCCTCGCCGATCAGATCGGGTTGGATCGTGGCCAGGCGGGCTTGGTGAGGCGCATCGGTAGGCGGAGGCAATTCCTGCTGGAGCATAGTCAGCATCGCATCGAGGTGATCGGCCGACCGTCGGGATGCGATGAGTTCGTCTCCAACAATCTTGCGCAAGTCGGCGAAGGGTATGCCACCCGCTAGGCCGTTGAAGGCGACTATATAGCACATCTCGTCACCGCCGATTTGCTGGCTCCGGGCCAACTCGCTCATTCGGCGCAGCTCGCGACGGGCGATGTGTCGGGTTGCGTCGAGGCGGCGCAACGCCAGCGCGGCTTGTGGGCCGCGGTCGACGGCGATGAGGCCGGCCATTACCAGGTTCAACGAGTTGCCGAATTGAGGCTGGTTGAGGCGGCGGTCGAACTCCGGCTCTGCGCCGCTCGCCGGAGCGCTGAGGCCCGCGGCCGTCCCAGGCCGCAGCTCGCGTGCGGCCTGGAGCGCCGCGGCCATGAGGGCGCGCCGCTCTTCGAGCGCGGATAGATCTGGCAATTGACGGGGGCGCGGAGCGTAAAAGAGATCGCGTCGGGCCGGTGGGCCGGAGCTGATCAAAGCGTGCCACCAGCCGAAATCCTCCGGTGCTTCGCGGTCGAGCAGCAGGATGCGGAGCTTGGTAGCGAGCCGCTCGCATGACAGCTGGTCCAGCCAGCGCGCCAACGCCTGGTGACACTGGGCAGCGTAGTCGATGACCAGAAGTGTCGCGCGTTGCCAAGCGAAGCTATGCGTGGTCAGCGTTTCGACGATGCTGCTTAAATCCGAAGGCGATAGGAAGCCGGCGATCCATTCGCCAGCGCCTCTCGGGTCGCTGTCGATCGTGCGGCAGAATTCGAGCGCAACGCGGGTCTTGTTCGTGCCCGCTCGACCGATCAGCGCGTGAGCCGAGATGTCGCTCTCATCATTAAGCCACGCCCGAAGTTCGACAAAGAGGTCCTGCCGGCCGATCAGCGGCAGCTTCCCGGCTTCGGGGGCAAGAAGATCGAGCTCGCGCGGTGGTTCGCCCGGTGCGGGCCGACGACGGCGAACGGGCGGGCCGAACTGCTTGCGTCTGAGCGGCAGCCTGATGCCCGTTTCACCGAAGGAGAGCGCGACGGTATTGCCGGAGCCGGTCACAATCACGCTCTGGCGCACCTCGCCGTCTACGTGAACCGACCCATCACCCATCGTGTCGCCTCTCCTGTTGCATCACCGAGCGTAACCTAAGATCAAGGCGATTTCGCGATCCGCGTTCGTCAGGTATACGTGTTCCTCCGGTCAGGACGCAGCCGCGCTCCGATGGATGCGGAACACAAACGGGACGAATCTTGTTGTGCTCCAGTTGCCGACTGCAAGTGTCAGGGAGATGGGCACAGGGGTCGTGGCTGGGCGACATCTGCGATTCCCTCTACCTGCTGCATTGGTTCGTGCTTTTCGTCATGACGGAAGTCGCGCGACGGCTGCCGGCTCTCGACCTCGCGAAACAGCCGCACCCTCGCTCGCCCTGGTCACGGCATTGATCACAGTCAGCCTCGCGCTCAGGACGCTCAGTTTTCGATTTATCGAGGTCACTGGGCGCCGCTGGTTGCGCCGCCGCCTCGATATCAGCCGCGCAGCAGCGGTAGTGGGGGTCGCTTAACCGAGGTGAGCTCGATGGAGATCAGGAGCCTGAGCGTTCTAATCTCTGGAGGCCGCGAGGATCGCCATCGCGCGCCCATCGACAGTGAAAGTCGGGCCGGCATCGGGACAGGCGGTCCAATCGGGCAGCGCGCAGAAATCATCGCCTCGCGGCAGCCAGGAACGGGCGAGCACCTTCCACGGCCGGCGCGACCAGTCGCCGAGGTTGGTGACTGAGAAGGGCGACCAGCTCTCGTTGTAGATCACCATCAGATCGGGCTCGCCGGGCAGCCCCCACCGAATAACCGCGAGCTGGCTCGGCGAGCCGGCCGCAGGGCCCTGCCAACTGTAGCTCAGACGGCCGTCATTGGCCGGGTCGCCGGGGCCGGCGCGCGGCGCAGCGGCGTATTCGGCAAATTCGGCCTGGCGAAACTGCGTCCAGCGCCGGCGCAACGCAATCAGGCCGCGCGTCCACTCCGACAATTCGCGCCCGTAACGTGGACCATTGGGGGAACCATCGGGATTGCCATCCTTCAGCCCCCAGTCGATCCAGTTGACCGCATTCACCCCCGCGTCTCCCGAGATAAACTCCCAGTCCCAGCTGTTCTTCGCCCCGTCCTGCCCGGCACCGGATTTGGTGCGGCCGAACTCGTCCCCCTGCTGCAACAAGGGGACGCCGCTGGAGGTCAGCAACAAGCCGAGCAAAAGTTTTTCACGTCGGCGGCGGAGGTCCTCGTCGCCGCCGCTGTCCCAGCAGTTTTGCGAGCCGTCGGAATCATTGAAGAACATACAGTCCCGCAAGGTGTAGCCGTCGTGGATCGAGAAAAAATTTATCGAGCGCCACGGCTTGCTCGAGGCCGGGGCGGCCGATCCCGGCATGGCACCGCGCCCCTCGATGAGCTGTTTCAACGTGCCCGGGTCACCTAGGTCGCTCTTCGAGAATAGTCGGGCGTCGTCGCGATATTTGCCGATCCACTTGGCCCAGCGGTTGTTCGTCCAGTCCCAGGGCGGACTGTCCATAAAGTTCCACCACTGCACTTGGGTATCCCAAGGTTCGGCGTGGAGGTGCGCACTAGCGAAACGGGGGTCGGCGCTGACCCAGGCTGCGGCATCCGTCGAACCGTCGGCCAATATGCGGGCGAGGTCGAAGCGAAACCCGTCCATGCCATAGGAGTCGTGCCACAAGGCCAGGGAATCGAGGACCAGTTGCTTCGTAAAACGGGCGCCATCCGAAAAGTCGATATCGTTGCCGGTACCGCTGGCATTGGCAAAGAACCCGTTCCCAGTGCCGCGATAGATCTCCGGAACATCGTCACACAGATTGTAGCATTTGTCGGCGAGGTGCCCGTCCTGGACCCAGTCGCCTTCGGCGGTGTGGTTGTAGACAACATCCATGAACACCGCGATGCCGCGGTCGTGGAACGCCTGAACGAGCCGCTTCAGCTCGATGACTTCGCCGCCGGAACGCGACGCATAGCGCGTTTCCGGCGCGAAGAAGTTTGTCGTCATGTACCCCCAGTGATTGACCCGGCCCGGCGCTGTCGTCGTCTCCTTGTCGTATTGCATGACCGGCATCAGCTCGACCGCGGTGACGCCGAGCTCGGCGAGGTGATCGATCCCGGCGGTCAGGCCGCCCGGGGTTTTCAACCCGGCCTGCGTCAGACCGAGATAGGTGCCGCGCAGCGCCGGCGGCAGACCCGGAAGTCGTGCCGTGTAATCCTGCACGTGCAACTCGTAGACGATAAGATCTTCGGGCCGAAGGTCGACATGACTCGGGGCAGGATCGGCGCCGTAATCATAGACGATGCTCTTGCCGCCTCCGGCATAGATCGAGTGATCACTGTCGACGAAGGGAGGAGAGACGTAGAATTTCGAATAGCCGACCTCCTCGGTCCGGTAGGCGTACGGGTCGTTGAGCACGAAATTGCCGTTCAGCACGGTGCCAAAGGGCGCGTTTGTCGTGGCCGTGCCGTGACCGTTCAGGCGGTACATGTAAAACGTGCCGGCGCCCACCCCGGGGCCGCGGACGCGGACGCCCCAGTCACCGGCGCCGTCGCGGGTCATCGGCACGACCTTGGCCGGCGTCGTGGCGTCTGCTGTGTCGTAGATCAGCAGCTCGGCGGCGTCGGCCGCGGGCGCACGCAATCCGAAATCGACCCAGCCATCCGTCTTCGGGTGAGCACCGAGTTCAACGGCTGGCGGCGCCGCCGTTTCGATATCGGCTGCCGATGCCGCGCGCAATGAGAGCAGCACCGCGCCAAAGGCTAGGGATGCGCAGCGTGACAGAGCTGTCTGCATGGCGATCTCCGTTGAAACCCGCCTGCTTTGGCGCACCGTTAGCGATTTTATAGTTAAGCTGAAATAGCAGCCTGGGCCGGTTCAAGCGAGGAGTACTTTCCGGTGACCGGTCCGCGGAAAACGTGATAGCGTCGGGTGTTCCGAATGGCCGAGGAGCGAGCCGATGCCCGAAGCGCTGACCGTCATTCGCCATGCCGACCGGCCGAGCGTGAGGTTGCCGGGCGGGGCCGCCTATCAGCCGATCATTGGCGACGATACCGGTGAGGGCGTGCCGATCCGCACCGGCATTCAGACCTCGCAGCCGGGATACGCAACTCCGCCGCACTCGCATCCTTACGCCGAGATCTTGACCGTTATCGAGGGCCGCGGTGAGGCTTGGCTCGACGGCGAAGAAGGTGTGGTAACGATGGAACCCGGGGTCACGATCGCCGTACCCGCAAACCGGGTGCACGCCTTCCGGGTAGTGGGCGACCGGCCGCTCGTCACCTTCGGCGTCCACGCCAACGGCAAGCGCATCGTCAACTACGTTTCGCCGCCGCAGAGCCCGGGCTGACCGCTTTTTCGTCCGCATCACCTTTAGGGGAGACTTGCTGATGGCCATCACCCGTTTCGACCGGACCCAGCCGCCCGGTCCGCGCATGAGCCGCTGCGTCGTGCGCGGCGACACGGTCTATCTCGCCGGTCTGACCGCCGGCGACCCGAGCCAGGACATCAAGGGTCAGACGAAGCAAATCCTCGACAAGATCGACGGCTACCTCGCCCAAGCCGGGACCAACAAATCCAACCTGCTCTCGGCCAATCTGTGGATCAAGGACATGGCGCTGTTCGCCGACATGAACTCGGTGTGGAACGCCTGGGTCGATCCCGAGAACCCGCCGGCGCGCGCCTGCGTAAAAGCCGATCTGGCGCGCCCGGAACTGCTGGTTGAAATTATGGTGACCGCCGCGAAATAAGCGAAGGGGCGGCCGGGCGACCCGGGCCGGCTAAGCCAGCCCGATCTCGCCGTCGACGACGTGTTCGAGCCCGAGCTCCGGGATCGACAGGGTCACCCGGGGCTTCAGTGATGCGCTTTGGCTGAGTTTGCCCTTGGCGAGCGCGTCCCGGACCGCGGTCTCGATCTCGCGCTGCGAGGTCACGCCGACAACTTTTAAGAATTTGCGGATATCCATGTTGAAACGGTCTTCGTTCATCGCTTTCTCCTTCGCCAGATCCACAATGGAAGTTAACTCCGGAACACCTGCCCGTCGATCGCGGCAAATCTAGTCAGCTCATTGTGATGGCACCCGATGCGGGCACAGCCGCGGCGCCGACCGCGGAGCCGATGGCGGTCTACCGAGCGCTGCGCCAGCGTGGGCTGCTGCAGTCCGACCCGGCGCAGCAATTGGCGGTCGAGCGGTTGCAGAGCCTCTATCGCGCATTGCTGCACTATCGGCCGGAAACCGGCCTGCGCGGCTGGCTCGCCCGCTTCGGCCTTGCCGAGAACGGCGGTAGTCACGCACCGGTCGGGCTTTATCTGTGCGGTCCGGTCGGCCGCGGCAAATCGATGCTGATGGACTTGTTCTTCCGCTCAGTGCCGAGCCTACGCAAGCGGCGGGTGCATTTCCACGCCTTCATGATCGAGGTGCACGACCGGATCGAGTGGGAGCGGCGCGCCCAGACCGACCAGCCGATTGCCAAGGTCGCGAGTGATCTCGCAGCCGAGGCGACCCTGCTGTGCTTCGACGAGTTTCAGGTCGACGACATTGCCGATGCGATGATCCTCGAGCGTCTGTTCAGGGCGCTTTTCGAGGCCGGGGTTGTGGTCGTCGCGACCTCGAACCGCGCGCCGAACGAGCTCTACGAGCATGGCCTGCAGCGCGAGCGGTTTCTGCCGTTCATCGCGCTGCTCAAACAAAAGCTCTATGTGCTTGAGCTCGACAGCGGGCGCGACTACCGGCTCGCCCGGCTGCACGGCAAGCCGGTCTACCACCACCCGCTCGACAAGGCCGCGCACGACGCGCTCGAACACGCCTTTGCCGAGCTGACCGATGGCGCATCCGGCACCAGCGCGACCCTTACCGTGAAGGGGCGCCCGCTCGTAGTCCCGCGAGCGGCGCGCGGCGTCGCCTGGTTCGCCTTCGCGGATCTCTGCGCCAACCCGCTCGGTGCTGCCGATTACCTCGCGATCGCCGAGCGCTTCCCTGCGGTCATCGTCGAAGCCATCCCGCGCCTTCCGCAGCAGCGCAACGAGGCGCGGCGTTTCAACATCCTGATCGACACGCTTTACGAGGCGCGCACCCTGCTGATTGCCTCGGCCGAAGTGCCGCCGGAAGAAATTCATCCTGCCGGCGACGGCACCTTCGAGTTCCGGCGCACCGTCTCGCGGCTGATCGAAATGCAGAGCGAGGACTACATCGCCAACCGCCCGCACCGTTAAGACCTTCTGGGGAAATCCCGAAATTGATCGGCATGGTCACCGGTATGGTTCGGCATGCCGGGTCTGGTCAGGTACCCGCGAGGCCGGATGAAGCTGTAGATCTCTCGCTTCGGGTACTCCTGCCATCCAATATTGAACGCGCCGAGCTTCGGGAAAAATTGCATTTGGCTGTAGGGGAGGTGATCGTGGATCCACCATGCCATCGCCTGCCAGGGAGTGCCCTCCAGAAGGCGATCAGCGAACCATGGGATGACGATGCAAGCCATCGCGCCCATGCTCCCTCGTGCATCGCGGCGGTCCCAGATATGACGCCCATAGTTGCGTTCGTTCGAAGCGCAATTGTTGTGGTGCGCGTTCCCGAACGCGTTTACCGCGGCCGACCGGTAAGCCGAACGGATCGCCAGCCGTCCGAACGTCGCCTGCAACGGTTCGAGGAGCTCCTCGCAGAGGCGCTTGCCCGCCGCAACCGCCAAATCCGGATCGGCGGGTAGGTTGGGAATGCCGTGCAAGTTCGAGATGTCGCTGTACAGAAAGTCGCGCATGAAAAACGAGCGCGACAGCCTCACGCGACTGAACTCTTCCAACCCACGCACTGATCTTGGCGTTCGCATCTGCGCCGCACCTCACATTTGCCCGTTCTGCGGAAGAAGCGCGGAATTGTGCCAGAGAATGTCCATTGACCGAGATGTTCCGCGAATGTCAGGCTGGTCAACGCGCAGGTGGCTCTCCTGCCGCCCCACGAGCGGAGTAGTACCTTGCTCTACTCCTTTGAAGATTTTTTGCTCGATACCGCGCGGCGCGAGCTGCGGCGCAGCGGGGCGCTGATCGCACTCCAGCCTCAGGTCTTCGACCTCCTCGAATACTCGATCCGCAACCGCGAGCGCGTGGTCAGCAAGGATGATTTGCTAGCTAACCCTAGCAGCTAAGCGAATCTGTTCCTTCGGGTCTTCTGAAAAAATCTCTGAGCAGCCAGCTCACCACGCCTCCTCACGAAGGATGTTGTGTTACGCTAAGCCGGTAAGCGAGCCTGTCCTCTACAGGTGCCCGGATCGCTCACCAAACCGCGCTTATACCGCCCTTCTAAAGTCGATTATCACAACCGGCAGCGTCGGTCGCGGGGTATGGCGCAACTCGGGGAAAAGGACCTCTCGCGCTTGACGCGAAAGTGGTGGTTATGCATTTATAAATCGATAAGGATTGTCTGCTTCTCTTATTGCGTGTTGCACGCCGCTCTCTCACTTACCCTCAGTGCGGTTCTCAAGGTCGGGCGGGACGCTTGAGAACGCGCAGGCTACGGCCGCGCGTCCTCGTACGTAGTCAGATGCCCATCTCGCGAGTGTTCACCCCCCTCCGTGTCACTTACGGAAAGAATAAGAGGTCGGCGTAGCCGAGAAGGGTGTCTCGGGTCCCAAAATCGGCAATGATTGGCCCATTGCTGTCGTTATTGTCGGTTACGCAGATAAAGTTCGAGGCATCTGTCGTGTCGCCCGTTCCGCGATAACGCGCCAATTGCGGGTAGGGGCACATCGGACGGGTGAAGGCGACGCCATCAGCGGGCGTATCGTTCACGTATTTCGTGCCGATAATGCGGGTGGGCGCGACGCCATTCTCTACCCATTGCCGCAACGCCAGGAAAACATCATGGTCGGGGTCCTCCGGACCACCCAGGTTGTCGGGACCATTGAAGACATTGGCACCCGGGCCACCACCACAATGAGTAACTCCAGGAGCCAGGAACAGCCGCGCGAAACTCTGCGTGAGCTTGACCGGCTGTGGGCCACCGATAGTACCGATGACTGCAGTATAGTAGTCGAGGCTCCCGAGCGGGCTAACGAACGGGTCGGCCAAGCCATGATACATCAGCAACTTGCCTCCGTGCTGCCTGAACTCGCTGAGATCCGGATTATTAGCATCGAGCGCCTGCTGCCAAGTGAGACCGCTGCCAGCCGGCTTATTGTTGGTCAGAATCACATCGCTGTCGAAATTGATGTTCAGGTAGCTAAAGTTCGGCTGACCATTGAAGACACCATCCTGGAAGAAGGAAGCCGAACTGCCCCCGGGCGCGTTCGGATTGCCGACCAGCACCTCGCGCCAAAAGGTTTCACTCCCGCGCAAAAAGCCCGGCCAGATCTGCTGGTGGGTTCGGGGGTTTGAGGCCCCATCATAGATCGCCTGCACCGCCCCGACCTGATCGGCGGTCAAACAGGTGCTCGGGTCCTGGCCCGCCTTGCATTGCAGCGTGTGCGGATTGAAATGGCAGTCGCGCGGGTCGGCGAGAAAAGCATCGGTCGCCAGCCCTCCATCTTGGCGGGCGCATTGTTTCAGCACTGCGCTTGTTACAAGATCAAGCTGAGTTTGCGGCAAATCGTGGCCGCCGGTGGTCGAATGTATTCCGGTCCACAGCTCGCCAAACATCAGCGCCGTCCAATCGATTCCGGCATAGGCGCCGGCGACAATTCCATCATAATCATCCGGATAGCGCTGTGCTTCCATGAGGCCGTGATGACCACCCTGCGAGCAGCCATAAAAGTACGAAAAATCGGGTGCCGTGTTGTAATAGGCCTGGATGATGGCCTTTGCCGCCACCGTCGTGTCGTGCTGCGCCCGGTATCCGAAATCGTTAACTAGTTCGGGCTGCAGGGAGAATGACCAGTTGCTTCCGGTGTGACCATTGTCGTTGGACATGGTCGCATAGTTGCGGGCGATTGCATTCGCCATCAGCGGGAAGGTGATCGCGCCAGCAGAACCACCCGAGCCTTCGCCGCGGAAAACCCCGTTCCATGTTCCCGCGGGCGGCATCCAAACTTCGAAATTGATATCGGACTGGCTCGTCGGCGTCGCCGTCCCGGCAACGCGGCAGAAGGTCGGTAGGTTGTTGAAAGTCTGGCCGCTGGCCGCGGTATAGTTGCCGGCAGGAATCGTCTGCGCCGCGGTAACAGTAATGTTCGACAGTGAGAGCGACGCTAAGCTCTCACACGTTGCCGCGCGGACAGACGGTGCAGTGGTAAGCATTCCGGCCGACGCGACCAAGGATAGCAGAAGCAGATATTTCGAACATCTCATGGCGTTTCCTCCTGATCCGCAGTCGTGTGCCGCGGGTTCGTTTACACACAAATTGCGTCGTCAATAGGCGCACTCTCGCGAAGAGCCGTTGGCCGACGTCCGGTGACGGATGTTGGCGGTGAAGAGTTCGACATAGCGCCAACCTGCTTGGTTGCTCAGCTCACCTACTGATTGCCGAGGCCGATAGGGATCGGGTCGTAGAGGTATTGCAGCGCCGTCGCAGTGCCCGCACCTGACATCAGACCAGTGGCGCCGACCGCCAGCATGCGCGTGTCGTCGGGATTGCAGGACCAGTTGGCCGCTGAGTAGACGTTGCCCGAGCCCGAATAGCTCGCCTCCTCCGGGAATTTGCAGAGCGGCATCGTCCGGCCGGAGGACGGCAATGTCGTCGTCGGCGCCGTCGCGAGCAATCCCTCCGGAGCGACACCTTTTGTCACCCAGGTGTCGAGCGCCTGAAGCGTGTCGAAGCTGTTCGGCGAGACCCCGCCGCCGCAATGATCCATCCCCGGCTCTATGAAGAGACGCACGCTGTTCTGCGTCGGACCGTAGCCCTCGAGCAGCGACGCCAGTTCCTCGTAATACCAGGTGGAACGGAAGGGCGAAATGAGCGGATCGCTGCCCCCGTGATACCAGATCACCTTGCCGCCCTTTTTCAAGAAGGTCATCAATTGGTGGGGATCGTCCGCATCGGCCTGGCCACGCTGCGCCACCAACAGGGCCAAGGTCGCATTGGGTATCGTGTTGCCCGTAGCCGACACAGTCTGGGGCCAATTCGGGGCCGGGCCATTCGGGTTGACATCAAAGAACTGATTCTCCTCGACATAGGCTTTGATACCGACCTCGCCGAGTGACCACGCAGCCGGCCCCAAACCTCCGCATGTGGCATAAGGGCACGTCGCCGCTCCCCAAGGCTCGGCTGCGGTGGGAAACGCTGGCGCGGTAGCGATCTCATCATTCGTCCCCGGCGATATGAAGTTTGCAGTGCTCAGATCGGTGATCGGCATGCCGGGAAAGAGGGCTTGGCCCAGCGTAGCATCGGTCTCCGGCAGGATATAGGCTTGCAGCCCGTTCGCCTGGGCCGTGGTCAAGATGCCAGAGCCCGAAGGGCCCAACTCCGAAGGCAAGATGTTGCATGCCGCCGGGTTCTGTATGAGCCCGTCGGTCACACCGTCAATGGCATCGCAGCTCGCAAACACCGCCGCGTCGACAGCCTGCACTGTGGAGAGGGGGATATAGGCGCCGGCTGGAACGAAGGCCAGTCCCTGCTTGAGCGTGGAGAGGCTGCCGCGGGAAATCGCGATGGCGGGGTCGCCGACGATGAGGCCATCGTAGTCGACGGGATAATGGGTGCCTTCCACCATGCTCTGGCGGCCGCCGGTCGAGCACCCGTCGAAATAGGCATAGTCAATCGGCGCGCTGTAAAAGGCCTCGACATATTGCTTGGTTGCCATCGTCACCTGGTGGACCGCGCGATAGTAGAAATCGATGATCGGCGACGCGTTGACGACGGGCGGCGTGCTGTCACTGACGGCCCAGGTAAGAAGGATTGTCGCCGGGTCTTGCTCGTGCCCGGTGTCTGTGTTGACAACTGCGTAGCCGAGGCCAAGCGCCTCGGCGGCGTCTACGGGGTTGACCGAGGTCGAGGTGACCGACCCGCAATTTCCGCCGCAGCCCTCGAACAGGAAATGGTGGTTCCAGACGGGCGGCAAGTTGAGCCGGAACTCGGCGGAACCCGGGCCGCCCGTCTCGCAGCCGGTCGCCCACGGGCCTGTCGCCGGGCACTCGCCGGTAGTCGCGACTGCGCCTCTCACCTGGCAATATTCCGGCACGGTGAATGTGCCTGCCGGCACTGTGACGGTTGACGCTGGAACCATGGTGGCGGATGTAACGGTCACGTTGGGGACGTTCAATGTCGAGGCCACACAGCTGGGCGCCGTCGTCGGCGGGGCGAAACCGAGCTTTGCGGCGCACTGGCCTTGGAGGCTTCCGGCCACGAAATCCGGCCCGAAATTATGTGTAGGCACCGGCGTGTTGCCCCCGCACTGCAGGTTTCCGCCGACCGAGACGAGGCTGATGTCGGAAGCTGCGTTGTTCCTCTGGAGCTGAACGCTACCTTGAACGGTGCCGAGCTCGGCCTCGCAGGCTCCGGCATTGCTGAGGCACTGAAAATTCCCGCCGATTTTGACGCCGGGCCCGATAAACCCGCTCTGTTGCGAGCAGCGCTCAATCTGCAAGTCCCCGGTCACCGTCACGCCGCCCTCAAGAAGTGCGGACGCGCAGCCAATCGCCGCGACATTGCCGCCGATCGTCGTCGGCTGCTCCGTTGCATCGATGGTGAGACTGGCATTTTGCCGAACTTGCACGTCTCCGGTGACGGTGGCGTTTGACAATGTGCAGGAGGCTCCGTTGGGCACGACAACGTCGCCGGTGATGCTCCCACTCAAGGCGCCGGTGCAGCTCGTGTTGGCAGCGTAAGCCGTCGCGGCGCCTACGAGCGCCGGAATGGCCACTATCAGAGCGTGTACGAACCCCCTCATGGCTTTCCTCCTTTTACCGCGTGTTGTTCTCACGCCGTATTGCTCAGCGTGAGCCACTTGGGCGTTAGCGCGCCGGCACATCGGGGATCTCGTCGGGATGGGGCCTGATAGGTTTTTACGCCCCGGGAAGTCTATTGTCCCGCCGTTAACTAATTAACGATAGTTGACAGGAAGCCAGACCGTCAACCGGCTTTCGACGCGCCGAAGAAAATACTCAGCACGGCAATTCGGCGGCGATGCCGCATCAGATCCCTAGCCGGAGGCGTCCGTCGGCACCATTGCTAGAAACGTCATTTCTTGTATTGAGATGATGACAAAGGTGCGCTATTAAAGGCCGATCCCGGAGGTCCCGCCAAATCGCTCCCATGGCTGTAAATTCCCTGCAAAAACAGCCAGGATGGGTCCGAGACGGATATTCCTTTAGGACCGGTGCGGCAGATCCGGATGCGAAATTGTCCTCGGTGGGGCAAGGGATGTATGGTCTCGCGGTCGAAATCGGTGCCGGAGGGACTCATGCCTCGTAAAGAACTCGCGGTCGAAAATGTTGCCGAGGCCTATCTCGCGCTGCTCGCCGAGCGCGGGGTCGAATATCTTTTCGCCAACGCCGGGACCGATTTCGCGCCGCTCGTCGAGGCGTTCGCGAAGGCGGCGCGGACCGGTACGCCGGTGCCGCAGCCGGTGCTCGCGACGCACGAGAACCTCGCCTTCTCGATGGCGCACGGGTACGCGATGGTGACGCGCCGGGTGCCGGCGGTCATGGTGCATGTCAGCGTCGGCACTGCCAACGGCATCTGCGGCGCGCTGAACGCCGCGCGCGAGAATGTGCCGATCCTGTTCACCGCCGGCCGTTCGCCATTGACCGAGAGCGGCCTTCCGGGAGCGCGTGACGTCTACATTCACTGGGCGCAGGAGATGTTCGATCAGGCCGGCATGCTGCGCGAGACCGTCAAATGGGACTACGAGCTGCGCAACGGCCAGCAGCTCGAAACGGTGATCGACCGCGCCCTTTCCATCGCGACTACCCCGCCCGGCGGGCCGGTCTACTTGTCATTGCCGCGCGAGGTCCTGGCGGCGCCGCTGCCCGGCTTTTCCTACGATAGTCCGGGACGCCGCGTCGCCGCCGCCCCGCCGGGTCCCGACAAGGATGCGATCGAGGAAGCGGCCCATATCCTCGCAGGAGCCGACAACCCACTCGTCATTACCGCCAGCGCCGGGCGCGACCCGGCGGCGGTCGAAGCTCTCGCCGATTTCGCTCAGCGCTTCGCGATCCCGGTCGTGCAGCACCGTCCGCGTCACCTGTGCCTTCCCGCCGATCATCCGTGTCATCTCGGCTATGATGCGGCACCCTATCTCGACGGCGCCGACGCGATCCTCGTCCTCGAATGCGATGTCCCGTGGATTCCGAGCCTCGAGGCGCCGCGGCCCGAGTGCCGGGTCATTCATCTCGGCGTCGATCCGCTGTTTTCGCGCTATCCGATCCGCGGTTTTCCGTGCGACCTCGCGGTGACCGGAACCCCCGCAACCGCATTGCCGGAGCTCGGCGCCGCCCTCGACCGGCACGTCACCAACTCCGCCGTGTCGCAACGGCGGCGCCGCCTCGCCGAACAGCGCGAGGCGCTCGTCGCCGAGTGGCAGAAGACGCGCGAAAGCGTCGCGGGCATATGCCCCATCCACATGGCCTGGGCCAGCGCCTGTATCGCGCGGGTCAAGACCGAGGATGCGATCCTCGTCAACGAATACACCCTGATGCCCGAGCATTGCGGGTCGAACCTTCCGGGGAGCTATTTCGGTTCGAGCACCGCCTCGGGTCTCGGCTGGGGTGGCGGCGCCGCGCTCGGCGCCAAGCTCGCCGCGCCCGACCGCCTGGTGATTGCTGTCCTCGGCGACGGCTCGCATCTGTTCGGCAACCCGGTCGCCGTCCATCACGCCTCGGCCGTGCACAAATTGCCGATCCTGTTCGTCGTCATGAACAACTCGATGTGGGGCGCCGTTCGGCGGGCTACTTTAGGGATGTACCCGCAGGGCGAAGCGGCGCGCAGCAACAAGCCGCCGCTGATCGACCTCGACGAATTGCCGGCCTTTGAGCAGGTTTGCGCCGCCGCCGGCGGCTATGGCGAGCGGGTCGAGGACCCGGCCGCCCTGCCGGCAGCGCTCGACCGCGCGGTGCGCGCCGTCACCGTCGAAAAGCGCCAGGCGCTCCTCAACGTCATCTGCCGCGGGGTGTAAGGGCGGAAGTTAGAATGCGGGGGGCTTGGTCACCTGGAAGCTCTGCCGCGTCTCCATCTGCTTGACCCAGTTCTGCAGTTTTGGGTGCTCCGCCATTGGCGCGCTTCCGTCCGGCACCTTGCCGAAGTAATAGAGCAACGGGATCACCATCAAATCGGCGAGGCTGACATGGTCGCCGGTGAGGAATCGGCGGTCCTCCATCAGGCGGTCGATTTCGGACAGGCACAGCCGGGCGCGCGGCAGCGCCGCCTCGATCGCCGCCTCGTCGGGAGCGCCGCCGAGAAGGCGCGGGACCAATATGCGGTTGAACAGGATCGCGCCGGCAATGCTGGGCCAGGCATAGGCGTCGACAATCCCAATGATCTGGTTCATTCGCGACCATTCGTGCACGTCTTCGGGCTGCAGCGGCGTCCCCGCGAAGCGCTCGTCGACATAGCGCATGATCGCCTGCGTCTCGTACAGCGCGAACCCGTCATGCTCGAAGGCGGGGACCTTGGCGAAAGGCTGGCGCGACAGGTGCGGCTCCTGCCGGTGGGCGCCGAACGGCAAGTCGACCAATTCGTGCGTTACGCCCTTTTCCGCCAGAGCCAGACGAGCGCTCCAGACATAGGTGCTGCCGGCAGGGCCGTAGATGATCGGGTGGGCCATGGCGATACACACTCACTTTTTCGAGGATTGCCCAGTCAATGCCGGCGTCGCGCCACCGCCATTGTTGAGCAGCGCGCCAAAAATCGCCGCAGCGCTGTCGAGGCTCCCGCCCTGCCCCCCGGTGGACACGACCGTCTGCGGAACCAGCCGCCCGATCAGCGAAACGACTTCGGGTTTTTCCTGGATGGTTTTGAGCAATTGCTGGACGAGGGTGATCGTTAGCACCCGGTCCTGCCCGAGCACATCGGCCTGCGCCCGCTGTCCTTGGGCAATCTCCTCGAGCTCGAGCTTCTGGCCCTCGCCGCGCAGCTTCGCCGCGTTCTTGTTCTGCTCGGAGACCTGAACGCCGATCACCGCCTCGACGAGCTGGTGCTGCTGCTCGGCGGTCGCGCGGGCCTTTTCGGTCTCGATACGCTGTGTTTGCGCCTTTTGCTCTTGCTGATAGGTGGACTGAAGCTGATCGGCCAATTGCTGGCGCTTTCGCGAAACCAGCAGCTCCGGCGGTAATGCCGGATCACCGAATTTGACCTCCTTGATGACGATCCCGGCCCGCAACCCCTCAGGCCGGATCGCATCTTCGACCGCGTGCTCGAGCTCGGCGCGATTGTCGGCAAGGTCCAGGACGTGCCGGCCTTGGGCGCCGACGACGTTGCGCACGATGGAGCGGATGGTCGGGACCATGATGTTGTTTTCGATCTCGGGCAGCCCGCCGACCGACGCCACGACAAACGGCGCATTGTCGGGGGTCACCTGGGCGAGAACTCGGAGCTCGAGCGGCACCAGCCAGCCTTCGACAACTAGGGTGATCGCCGGGTCGGCCGAGCCCGGTGGTACCGGGACTTCCTGCTCGTGTTGCGACTGCGTCAGATTGCCCGCCTGATCGAGGCTGAGATCGATGTAACGCCTCTTGTAGCCGCCCTTGAACTCCCAGGTCTGCACACGGGTGCTCATCATCGTCACCTTGTAGGCCGCTTCATTGGCGTAGTAGCGCCCGGGCTGCAGCGCCTTTTCCCAAATGCCGATGCAGCCGACCGGCACGAGGATCGCGGTGAGCTTGCCTTCATCGGTCTTTGCTTCTTTGGCGGCGACGGCTTCGCCGCTCGCGTTCGTCGACACCATCTTTTGCTGGCAGGAGGCGGGCTTCTCCGCGTTCAAACTGCCGAAATGCACCGAGTCGACGACGTTGGATTTGACGACGCCGACAAAGCCTTCGGCGACATCGACGGCGTTATAGATGCTGACGTCCCACAGGTACGTGTTGAGGCGGTAATTTCCCGGTGTCAGAATCGTCGTCTGCGGCCCGCGTTGGCCGCCATGGTTCAGAAAATATTCGGCATCGAGCATATCCAGCTCATGGTCGGGCGGAAAGGTATCGGCCAAGAACTGATCAGGGCGAAGCGGCGCCCCGTCCTTGGCGTTCAAGAAGCCGTATTTGCCCGACGGGATCGAAACGACCTTTTTGTTCTCGACCTGATAAATGACATTGACGAGAAACCACGGATGCCAGCCGGGTGTCAGGATCTCCGCCTGCGGACCCTTTTCCCCATTGGTCGCGATGATGTGCTCGCCCGGCAGCGAGGTAGTCCCGTAAATCTTGTTGAGTACGGCAATTTCATCCGACTCGACATGGACGTACGACGTTGCAGCCAGACAAATCAGCGCGATCGCCACAAACACGATGCGCAGCGAGAACGACAGCGTCCCGAAGTCCGGCCGGGCGCGATTGACGAAGAGGCCGAGGATGCTCGGCGCCACCGCCGCCAGCACGAAATACAAAAGTGCTACGACTACCCAGAACATCAAAACCTCCCCGAACGGGTTCCTTCCGGTCGCATCAGCTCAAGACCACCTCCGCGCTGCCGAGGCCGGAAACCTCGATCACTACCCGGTCACCCGCCACAGGATATTGGATCGGGACCATGCTGCCGGTCATGACGATCATCCCGCGTCGCAATGGTGTGCCTGCTGCCGCGAGCTTGTCCGCGAGCCAGGCGAGCGCGTTCAGCGGATGGCCCATCACATCGCCGCCGTTTCCGCGGCCGATCTCAAGCCCGTTGATCGAGAGCCGGGCCGCAGCCCGAGCCAGGTCTCGGTTCCGCCAGTCGCTAGCCGGCGTCCCCAGCACCACCCCGGCATTCCATACATTGCCGGCTACCATCGCCGCGGCATCGAGCCGCTTGTAATCATAGTGCAAATCTTCGATCAGCTCGATTGCCGCCATGCAGCTTTCGACCGCGGCGGCGATCTCGTCGGGAGCGCCGCCTCGCGGCAGCTCATCGCCCAGCCGGAAAGCGATCTCGGTTTCGACCCCGAGGCGACAGTAGTCCGCGGCTGCGAGTCCGGCCCGGCGGTGATGAACCTCGCGCGCGAAGATCGCGCCATAGCAGGGCTCGCCGACGCCGCACAACCTCTGCATGACCGGTGTCGTAAGCCCGATCTTGTAGCCGGCGATGGCGCCCCTTCCTCTCTCTTCCTCGATTTCCTGAAACGCGCGCCGAATGGCGTAAGCTTCGTCGAGGGTTGCCGGATAAAGATCGGCCGGCAATATTTCGATAGGCTGGCGGCTCCGAAACAATTCGACGATGCGTCGGGCTTTTTCCCGCACGTCAAGTGTGGTCATCTATATTCTCCGCGAAATTTTTACCACGAAGAGACGGAGATCACGGAGTCCTATTGTTCTCGGAGCGCCTTGCGCTGAATCCTTTAGGCTGCACAGTTCGCCACGCACGATCTTTTCTGACGGCGGTATGGCGCGGCGCGGCTCCTATATAGAGCACCATGGAATCTATCGTACAGCCGACGCTCACATTCATCTCCGCGCACTCGAGCTGGGCCTTTCCGGTGATGTTCGTGACCGCGTTCGGCGAGTCGTTCGCGTTTTTGAGCCTGCTCTTTCCCGGCACCTCGATCCTGATCGTTGCCGGAACACTGATGTCGGCCGGGTCGCTGCCTTATTGGCCGGTTCTGGTGGGGGCGGTCATCGGCGCGGTGCTCGGCAACTCGGTCTCCTTCTGGCTCGGTCACCGCTATGGCGGCGGGATCGGCCGGATATGGCCTTTCACGCGCAATCCGGACCTGTTGCCGAACGGCGTCCGGTTTTTTCAGAAACACGGCGGAAAGAGCGTCTTTATCGGCCGCTTTTTCGGCCCGGTGCGGGCAGTGATACCGCTCGCCGCGGGCATCATGCGGATGCGCCGTGGCCGGTTTTGGTTCGCCAATGTTACCTCCGCGATCGTCTGGGCCCCGATGCTGCTGTTCGCTGGCGATGCCGTCGGCGATGTCGGCGACCGCCTGATCGGATCCGCCAACACGGTATTGCTCGTCTTTGCCGGTCTGACCGTGTTCGGCATTATCGCGGTGGTGTGGGCAATGATGAAGTCCGGCAGATCGAGACCGTGAGGGAGGACGAATGGCTTCGTTCTTTTCGCCTTACAGCCACGAATTCGTCCGGGTCGGAGCCTGCGTTCCCCATGTCGCAATCGCCGATCCGCGGCAGAACGCCGACAATGTACTGAGCTCCTCGCCTCCGGCGACAAGGCGCGCATCGCCTTAATGGTGTTCCCGGAGCTGGGCATTTCCGCTTATGCGATCGATGATCTGTTGTTCCAGGACGCGGTGCTCGACGAAGTGGCGCGGCAGCTCGATCGGTTGATCTCCGCAAGCCGCGGTCTCTTCCCGGTCTTTGCCGTCGGGGCGCCGTTGCGGCACCGGGGACACCTCTACAATTGCGGCGTGGTCATCCATCGCGGACAACTGCTCGGCGTCGTGCCCAAGGTCTATCTGCCGAATTATCGGGAATTTTACGAGCGGCGGCAACTCACCTCCGGCGAGGACATCGTCAATCAGTCGATCGAAATCGCCGGACACGACGCGCCCTTTGGCCGCGATCTGCTGTTCGCCGCTCAGCGGAAACGCGGGGTTCACCTTCCATGTCGAGATCTGCGAGGATTTGTGGGTGCCGCACCCGCCGAGCACCGATGCGGCGCTCGCCGGAGCCGAAATCCTGCTCAACCTGTCGGCCAGCAACATCACGATCGGCAAGGCGGATATGCGCCGCCTGTTGTGCGCGTCGCAATCCTCCCGCTGCATCGCCGCCTACGCCTATTCCGCCGCCGGGGCCGGCAAGTCGACGACCGACCTCGCCTGGGACGGCCAGGCCGGCATCTTCGAATTGGGCGATCTGCTCGCCGAAACCGAGCGCTTCTCGCCCGATCCGAGATGGCGATCGCCGATGTCGATCTCGGCCGCATCCGCCAGGAGCGCATGCGCACGAATACCTTCGGCGACAATGCGCGCGCTGCGGCCGAGCGGGCCCCCGAATTCCGCACCGTCGCGTTCGCGTTTGCCGCCCCCGACGAACCTCTCGAACTGCGCCGGGCGGTCGAGCGCTTCCCCTATGTGCCGGCGGATCCGGCGATGCTGAGGGAGAACTGCTACGAGGCCTACAACATCCAGGTGCAGGGCCTCGCGCAGCGCCTGAAGGCGACCGGGTTGAAGAAGCTCGTCATCGGCGTGTCGGGCGGGCTCGAACTCGACCCAGGCGTTGATCGTCTCGGCGCGGGTGATGGATCGGCTGGGAATGCCGCGCAGCAATGTCCTCGCCTATACGCTCCCCGGGTTTGCTACGAGCAAAACGACAAAGGCCAATGCCTGGCGGCTGATCAAGGCGCTCGGCGTCACCGGCGCCGAGATCGACATCCGGCCGGCGGCGCAGCAGATGCTGAAGGACATCGGGCATGCCTCGTCCACTGGCGAAGCCCTCTACGACGTCACCTTCGAGAACGTGCAGGCCGGGTTGCGGACCGACTATCTGTTCCGGCTGGCGAACCACAATGGCGGGCTGGTAGTCGGGACCGGCGACCTTTCCGAGCTCGGCCTCGGGCTGGTGCACCTACGGGGTCGGCGATCAGATGTCGCACTACAACCCTAATGCGTCGGTCTCCAAGACCCTGATCCAGCATCTGATCCGGTTCGTCGCGGCCTCCGGCGATGTCGACGAGGAAACCGCGCGCGTTCTCCACGATATTCTCGCGACCGAGATTTCGCCGGAGCTGGTGCCGCCGAGCGCCGACGGCGTGATCCAGTCGACCGAGAGCATCGTCGGGCCCTATGCGTTGCAGGACTTCAACCTGTTCTATGCGACGCGCTTCGGCTTCCGGCCCTCGAAGATCGCCTATCTCGCCTGGAACGCCTGGAGCGACCCGGAGCGCGGCCGCTGGCCGCCCAACATTCCCGATACGGCAAAGCGCGCGTACAATCTTTCCGAAATCAAGCAATGGCTGCGCGTATTCCTCTACCGCTTCTTCGAGCTCAGCCAATTCAAGCGGTCGGCTTTGCCCAACGGCCCGAAAATCTCGTCGGGCGGATCGCTGTCCCCGCGCGGCGACTGGCGCGCCCCGTCCGACGTCACCGCCAGAGTCTGGCTCGAAGAGCTCGAAGCGGCGGTTCCCGACGCAGAATGACAGATGACCGCTACAGCGTCGGGGCGTAGCCCTTGCGGGGGTATTCCTCCCAATACTGGCGGAAGCCGCGGTGGGTTGCTTCCTGGTGCGGGTGGGCGCGGAGTTTGTCGACATCGATGTCGATGCCGAGGCCGGGGGCGGTCGGCAGATCGATCCAGCCATCCTGCATCGTCAGCGAGGCGGTGGAGATTTCACTGCAGAGGTCCTGGAAATTCACAAAATATTCGGTGATCCTAAAATTTGGGATCACTGCCGAGAGGTGGACGGTTGCTGCGAGGCCGACCAGCGTACTGTTGTAATTGTGCGGCGACATGACGACCGCCTGCGGCTGCGCCATTGCGGCGATGTCGAGCATTGCGCTGATCCCGCCGATGGCGCAGATGTCGGGGTTCAAAATGTCGGCGGCGCGTTTGGCCAGGCACTCGAAGAAGGCTTCCTTCGAGTAGATCGCCTCGCCCGTCACGATCGGGATCGGCACGGCGCGCCGTACCTCGGCGACGAGATCGATGTTCTCCGACAGACACGGCTCCTCGTACCAGTCGATGCCGAATTCGGCGAGGCGGTGACCGATGCGGATCGCGTGAGCCGGCGCAAAGCGGCGGTGCGCCTCGATCAGGAGCTCGAAATCGGGCCCCAATGCCCGGCGCATCGCCCTGATGTAGTCGATCGCGAAATCTTCGTCGCGGCGGTCGACAAAGCTGCGCCAGGGGCCGGGGAACGGGTCGAATTTGGCGGCGGTAAAGCCCATGGCCTTGACCTTCAGCCCGCGTTCGACCCCTTCCTCGATCGTCGTCCCGCGCGACCAGCCATTGGCATAAACCCGCACGCGTTCACGCGACGCACCGCCGATCAGGTTGTAGACCGGCAATCCGGCGCGCTTGCCGATAAGGTCCCAGGAGGCGATCTCGATCGCGCTCCACGCCGCCATCAGCTCCAACGAGATGCGGCGGATCGCGAAATCCTCGAACATGATCTGGCCGGTGTGGCGGATGTTGAAGGCACTGCGGCCGATCACATGCGGGGCCATCGCCTCGATGCAATCCGCGACGACCTTCTCCTTGCAGTGCGTGACATAAGCCTCGCCCCAGCCGTAGAGACCGTCCTCGGTCTCGACGCGACAGAACAACAGATCCTTCGAGCTGCCGGTCCCGAGGATAAAGGTTTCGATGCGCGCGATCTTCATGTCCGGTCTCCGCTTACGCCTCATCCGTCACTCGACAGCGTCATCGGCTTCAGGTCAAGAGCTGAGCCGGCTGGGTCTCCAATGCGTCGCGGATCGCACGAGCCAACGTCGCGAGCTGATAGGGCTTGCGCAAGATAGGGAAATTGGCTTCGAGAGTATTTACGGCCTTTGCATAACCACTCGTCAGCAAAACGGCAATGTCGGGGTATTCCTCCTTGACCTGTCGCGCGAGCGCCATGCCGTCGAGCTCTCCCGGCATGATAATATCACTGAACACCAGATCGACGGCCTCGCCCAACGCAAGGAGTTGCAATGCGCCATCCGCGGATTGGACGGAAAGGACGCGGTAGCCAAGCTGCTCCAGCAACATGCCGACGGTTTCCTGCACCTCGAGGTTATCCTCGACCAACAACACGGTTTCCCCTCCCCGGGGCGGCTCCGCAGCAGCGATCGAGGTTACGCTGAGGGAACGATGGGTGCGCGGAAAAAACATGGTGACGCTCGTGCCATTCCCGCATTGGCTGGCGATCGTCACGGTCCCTCCGGACTGGCGGGTCAGGCCATAGACCTGCGACAGTCCCAACCCGGTACCCTTGTCGAGTTGCTTGGTCGTGAAAAATGGCTCAAACACCTTTGGCAGGATGTCTGCCTCTATCCCGCACCCGGTATCTGTCACCGTCAGAGCGACGAATTCTCCGCACAGGCCATCCGGCGTGTCCTCAGACTGTAGCCGAAGATTTTTGGCAGTGATCGTAGTCGTCCCGCCACCGGGCATCGCGTCCCGGGCGTTGACGACCAGGTTGATCATCGCGAGCTCCAGTTCATGAATATCGACTGCCACTGGCCAGATGTTGCGGGGGATGTCGATGACCAGGGCGATGTCACCGCAGGCTGAACTGGCGAGCAGATCGCGGAACTCTGTAACACGTTGGCGGAGGCTGATGACGATTGGGTTCAGGGCTTGACGGCGAGAGAAGGCGAGAAGCTGGCGAGTGAGATTTTCGCCACGTGCCGCCGCGAGTTCGATCGCCTCCACCGGGCGCAGGTGTTTTGGATCACGAAGGCGGCTTTTGAGTATCTGTGCGTTGCCGCTTACAACCATAAGTATATTATTGAAGTCGTGCGCTATGCCGCCGGTCAGCTGTCCTAGCGCCTCCATCTTTTGTGACTGGGCGAGCTGCTCTTGTGCGCGCTGCAGTTTCGCCCTTGCTTCATGCCGTTCGGTGACGTCGCGCATGATATTCGCGAAGCCTATGAGTTTCCCTTCCTCGTCGCGGATGGCGTCAATCACCACGGCCGCCAAAAACAAAGATCCGTTCTTGCGAACACGCCAGCCGTCATGTTCGTAAGTTCCCGAGGTCGCGGCGGCCGCGAGAGCGTGTTCGGGAGCACCGGCCGCCCGATCCACCGCTGTGTAGAAACGCGAGAAATGGTGGCCGACTATTTCCGGTTCGGCATAGCCCTCTATGCGCTGCGCTCCGGCATTCCAGCCAGACACCACGCCGCGCGCATCGAGTCTGATCAGTGCGTGATCGGTCGCGGCTTCTGAAAACAATCGGAACTGCCGCTCACTTTCGCGTAACGCCTCCGCGGCCAGCTTCTCGGCGGTGACGTGACGGCCGATCACATAGATCGTTGCGTTCTCTACCGTCAGCGTCCAGGCGAGCCAGCGCCACGACCCGTCCTTATGGCGAAAGCGGTTCTCCATGCGGACGGTTGGAATACCCTCGGCGAGCCCCCTGCGACCGGCTATGGAATGCTCCGCGTCGTCGGGATGCCGCAGCTCGCCGACATGCATCCTCTTGATCTCATCCTCGCTCCAGCCGAGGAGGGTGGTCCAGGCCGGATTGACGCTGGTGAAATATCCGTCGAAATTGGAAACGCCGAGGAGATCTTCAGAGACATGCCAAATCCGATCGCGTTCTCGGATGCGCTCGGCAATTTCTGTCTCCAGACTTTCGTTCAGAACGCGTAATGCCTCCTCTTTGCGGACGCGCTCGGTCGTTTCGATGCAGGTCGTGAGGATGCCGCCGATCCCGTGCGGCGACAATTCATCCGGGATCGGGCTATAGCTGATGCTGAAGCGCGCGTCCTCGACAATCGAGCCCTGGCGGCGGACGGTCCACGGGTGATTTTCGGCGAAAAAGGCTTCACGCTCGCCGCGTAGAATGCTCTCGTTCAAGGACCCCAGCTCGGGGTAGACTTCCCACCAGACCTCGCGCAACGAGCGGCCCAATGCCTCGGGGTGCTTGTCGCGCAGAATGGGCCGATAGGCATCGTTGTAAATGAGGACCAGCTCGGGCCCCCATCGAACCGCCATCGGAAATCCGGAGGCAAGGATCAGCGCGATACTGAGTTTCAGACTTTGCGGCCAAGCATCGCTGCCGCCGAGCGGGGTCTTCGACCATTCCATTTCACGGATCCGTCGTGCCATCTCTCCGGGCGGGTTGGCAAAGGCGAGAACGGTCATCGGACGAAGTCGAGGTTCCTCCCGAACATAGGAAGACCGTAAGACACACGGGAATGCGGCGTATGTCCAGCCCCACCTATTGTGGTAGAAGTCGCTTCGAGCGGGCTCGTTTCTCTTACAGGAGTCTACGGCAATGAGGACCTTCGTTCGCTGCGGTCAGCTATTCTCCGGGCGCGAGGACGACGCCAGTACAGGCGAAATTCTGGTCTTCGATCAAGAGGGCGTCATCGAGTATGTCGGCACCGAGGCTGGATCGCCGCGGCATGCCCGCGGCGAGCGGGCGCTCGATTATTCCGGCTGCTTTGTCATGCCCGGCCTCATCGACGTCCACACCCACCTCGCCTACGGCAACGCCAAAAGCGAGGAGGATATCGACCTCTACAGCCCGCTCGAGTTCCGCACCTTGCGCGGCATGTTCTTCGCACAGAAGGTCGCCGCGGCCGGGTTTACCGCGATCTGCTCGCCGGGCGATGCCGGCCAGATCAGCCTGTCGATCCGCAATGCGATCCGCGCCGGCCTGTTCGAGGGCCCACGAGTGATGGCGGCAGGGCCCTACATCACCAGCCACCAGGGACTGACCGACTGGTACCCGACCTGGATCGGCGCGCCCGAGACCTCGATCGGCAAGCTCGTGACGACGGCTGCCGAAGCGGTCGAGGAGATCCGTCGCCAGACAAAGAACGGGGTCGACTGCGTCAAGATCGCGATGGACGGCATCCAGCGCCGCGACGACGACGGCAGCCTTGTCGCCGCGTTCACGCAGGAAGAGACCGACATTATGGTCCGCGAGATCCATCGCCACGGAAAGAAGGCGGTGGCGCATGCCCGCGGCCGCGAGGCGACACTGTATTCGGCGCGCGCCGGGGTCGATCTGATCTTTCACGCCAATCATCTCGACAATGAATGCATCGCGGCGATGTTGGAGACCGGCAGCACGATCTCCCCGACTATGACTCATCCGCGCAATACGATCGATTTTACGCAGCCGCACGAGCCGGCTTTCCTCAAGGGCCGCCCCGAGCATGCGCAGCGCGAATACGAGATCGGCTGCGCCAATTGGAAAGAGGCGCGCGCCGCCGGAGTGCCGATATTGACCGGGACTGATACCGGTTTCGCGGTTACCCCCTATGGCGAATGGAACGCCCGCGAGCTCGAGCTTTTCGTCGAGGATCTCGGCTTTACCCCGGCGGCGGCATTGCGGGCGGCGACCGAGGTCAATGCCGGTTTCATGACCGAAGGTGACCATATCGGCCTCTTGGAGCCGGGCCGCGCCGCCGATTTCATCGTGCTCGACGCCTCGCCCCTCACCGACATCCGCATATTGCAGGACAAAAGCCGGCTGCACGCGGTCTATATTGCTGGGAAGGAGATCCGGATACCCGACCGCCCCTACGACCCTCGGCAGGTCACCGACTTCGCCCTCTCAAACTGGACCGACCTCTACACGCGGACGCGCGTCGCCGAATTGCGCCGTCAGCGCCCGACCCTCGCCGCGGCGGAGTAAGCATCAGCCGGTTCCGCTGGCGGGTCGCAGTGCCTGACCAACCTTATCGCGGCGGGCCTGGAAGAAATCGCGCAGCAATTCGGCAGCGCGCCGCTCCTCGATGCCGCCGTAAATCTCCGGTTGGTGATGTGTGGTCGGCTGGTCAAACAGGCGCAGGCCGTGCTCGACCGCACCGCCTTTCGGATCATAAGCTCCGAAGTAGAGCCGGCGCAGGCGGGCCAAGGCGATCGCCGCGGCGCACATCGCGCACGGTTCGAGGGTGACGTAAAGATTGCATTGGTCCAGGCGCGCGGCCCCCAATTCGGCTGCGCCTCCGCGCAATACCAGCATCTCGGCATGCGCAGTCGGGTCATGGTCGGCCTCGACGCGATTGCCGGCGGCGGCGAGGACACGGCCGTTGCCGTCGACTAGCACGGCGCCGACCGGCACGTCGCCGCGGGCGGCGGCCGCCTCGGCTTCGGCGAGGGCCAGTTTCATCGGTGATGGGTGTGGAGTCATCCGCCGTGCCAGCGGCGAATGGGGTCGGGTATCGCGATTGGCCGCCGGGTCGACAGGCACATGAACAAGCCTTCCTGCTCGGCCTCGGCATGCACGGCGCCGTTGACCAAGAATTCGCCGGCGAGCCGCCAGCGCACCCGGGTCAGTCCGGCGACCCGCATACGCCCGATCAACGGATCGGCGATGGTCACCGGGCGGCGGTAGCCGATTCGAGTTGACAAGAGGATCGGCGCGATGTCCTCGGCGAGCGCCCGAATCAGCGGGTAGGCCTGGTCCAGCAACCCGAGCCGGAGGTCCTCGAGCCAGCGAACGAAGACGATATTGCTGACAATCCCGGCAAAGTCTATGTCGTAGGTCTTTATCGGGAGCGGCTGCTCGTAATACACGCTCATCGCCCCTCCGGTTTCGCCCTGGTTTTTAGATTGGCTCGCAGCATGGCACAGCCGGTCATCGGTCTCACGCTCGATCACGAGCCGCCCGGCGGCTATTCGAATTTTCCGTGGTATGCGATCCGCGAGAATTACTGCAACGCGGTCCGCCATGCCGGCGGGCTGCCGATCCTGCTGCCGCACGATCCCGGCGCGGCCTCGGACTATCTCGACCGGATCGACGCTCTGATCGTCACCGGCGGCGGCTTCGATGTCGACCCGGTGCTCTTTGGCGAGGCGACGAGGCACCCGACGGTCAAGACCAAAGACCGCCGCACTGCCTTTGAGCTCGCCGCCGCAAAGGGCGCCCTCGCCCAAAATATGCCGGTGCTCGGGATCTGCGGCGGCCAGCAGCTCTTGAATGTCGCGCTCGGCGGCACCTTGATCCAGCATATCCCGGACGAAGTGCCGGACTGCCTGCCGCATCGCCAGCCCAACCCGCGCAACGAGCCCGGGCATACCGTCCGGGTGATCGCCGGCACTCTTCTCCGCCGCATCACCGGTGTGGAAAGCCTAGGCGTCAACAGCGCGCACCATCAAGCGGTCAAGGCCGCCGGGCCGGGCCTCGTGGTCGACGCCGTCGCTGAGGACGGTGTCGTCGAGGGGATCGAGGATCCGCGCCGCCGTTTCTGTCTCGGGGTGCAATGGCACCCCGAATTCGAGATCAGCGAAGCTGACTGCCGGATCTTCCGGGCGTTTATCGAAGTCGCCAGCGGGTGAAGAACTCAGCGCATCGGCGCAGGGACCTTCCGATGCTCGATGAGCGCCGGAAGATGGTGGTCGAGCTGTCGCGCAAGCTTTTCAGACCACCTCACGATAATGGCCAAAGCCGCCGCGATATCAATTTATAAGGCCGAGCCCGCGGATTTTCTCGAACGCCGGGTGGATCTGCGCTCGGTATGCTGCGGACCCGGAACGCGACAGCCAGAGCTGTTCAAAAGCACGCGTCCGGTGCTGCGGATATAGTGTACGGAATTTCGCCGCGGCTTCGGTTGCTTCCCGGTCCCTTCCGATCGTGGAGAGCGCAGCCGCAAGGAATAGCTGCGCGCTGCCATAGCTGGGATTACGTTCCAAGGATTTGCGGAGAAGGGAAATCGAGGCCTCGGTTCGCCCGAGCAGGAGTTCGGCAAACCCGCCGAAGAAGAGCCAAATGCTGTGCCGTCGATCCGATTGATCGAGGTTCATTGCCCGCTCGATCGCCGGCACAGTCTCGTCGGTGCGGCCGAGAAAGGCCGCATTGTATCCGGCGAACCCGTGCGCGGTACCCTGACCCGAATCGGTCGCCAGAGCGCGCTCGAAGGCGCCGCCGGCCTCCTCCAGTTGTCCGGCAGCCGAGTACAACATGCCTTGGACGCAATGCGCGGCGGTATGCCCCGGGGCGATCGAGAGCGCGATCGCCGCCGCCTCGCGGCCCAGGTCGGAGGCGGTTGCTACGACCCTCGGCTCGGCCCACCATGGGTTGCTGACGAGATGTTGACAGGTTATCGCCAGTCCCGTCAGCGCCTCGACATTGCGTGGGTCGCCCGCCAGCGCTGTCAGATACCAACGCTGTGCCTCGGCCGACAGCTCCGCGCGCATCCCTTGTTGCAGCGCGCTCGCCGCCCGCGACAACGATTGGGTGACCCCGTGCTCCATACCCGCGTCGTAAAGGGCGCGCCGGCTCGCAGCCTGGAGCAGCAGTACGTGAAGCTCTCGGGATATCCGCCGAGTGATCCTGGTCTGGATCGACGCGAGTTCTTCAGGACGGAATTCATGGCGCCCCGCCCACACGAACTGGGACGTGGCGGCATCGACGATCCGCATATTCACCCGCAAAGTTTCCGGATTGCCGCGCTGAGCGCTCCCGGTAACGACGTAGTCATATTCGCGCTCTAAAGCCGGCGACCGCGCGAGCTTGCCTATTGTGGGCTGCTCGCCTTTCAACGGCTTGAGCGAGAGACCGCGGCCCTGTCGAAGGAGGTCGGTGACGAGGTCATCGGTAAAGGCCTCCACCAAGCGCTGCCGATCGGGATCACCCGTCAAATTGCGCATCGGCGCGACTGCTACGGCAATGTTCGGCAGCAGGCAAGGCCATTGCGGTTTTTCTGACCCAGAGGGCGGCCGCTCTTGCGACCGAGGGCTGCGGCTCTCCACCACGCGGTCGGCCGTCGCGGCCGGCGAGGGGCGAGCCTGGCTGCTCGGTGTGCCGCTTTCGCTATGACCCTCCCCGCCTGAACGGGCGATCGAGCGCGCCAGCACCTGGGTTTCCTCGTCGGGCGTGACGCCCAGCTCGCGCTGCAAAGTATTTGCGCAGCTGTTGTACTGGCGGAGCGCTTCACCGCGGCGGCCGCCACGCGCGTAGGCGCGCATCAGCGCGCGCTGCCCTGATTCGGATAGCGGTTCGAGGGTCACCAGCCGGCGCCCGGACTGGATCGCGGATTCGTAGTCACCGGCGGCATCTTGCAGCGCGATCAATCGTTCCAGGACGTCACAGATCGCCGCAAGCGTGCGGTCTCGCGCCGCCGCCAACCATTCCTGAAACGGCTCGGAGGCAATATAGAAGTCAGCCAGAAAATCTCCGCGGTACAAATCGGCTGCCGTCTGCAGCTCGCCACGGTCCCGTGAGCGCGACAGCCGCTCGAAATCGTCGAGGTCGACGATGGCGTCCTCGATCCGGCAGTTGGCAAAGTCGGCTACCAAGTCGGAGGCTGCTCCCCGGCCGAGCGCGTTGCGCAGCTCCAACAGGCAATTGCGCAAGCTGTGGCGGCCTTGCTCCGACCCCTGGTAGGGCCATAGCAAGTCGGCCAGTCGCTCGCGGCTGACCGCTTCGCCGGTTTGGGCCGCGAGAAAGGCGAGCAGGGCGCGCGCCTTCTTCGGGAGCTTGTCGAGACGACAGCCATCACTCTTGATCAACAAAGTTCCGAGCAAATAAATCGTCAGAGACATCATTACTATCCTAATAATAGCTGAGGAAAACTTTCGGCCGATAGTTATACTAAGTCATACATCGGCTACCCGCTGCGGCTGAACGGCATAGACCAGTCACAACCATTGCTCCCCAGTTGGACTAGCCATTCAGGACGGCGGCGTCAGGCTCGATCGCGCTGTCGCACCCATCGGACCTGCCTACAGGTGCGACCCTTAGCTCGACTGTGTACTATTGTACGAATTATGGCAAAATTAGGTCGATTCGCGACCGATTGTTTCAATTAACCAAATTCGGCCGGATTTCTGCCTTTTTTGATGTATCCGGCTGGCATTTATCGACGCTCCCAGGCCTCCGCTACAGCGGGCAAAAAAGACTAATTAAGGGAACAACCTTTTTGACAGCCGTCAGACGGTGGAAATGACGTTGGCCTGACATGGGCCAGCTAAGATCGCCTAACGCTACGATCCCTTGATCGACGGCCTGCCAAATTGCTGAAGGCAGTGCGCAGCGGCTTGCGTCTCCACTGCAATCCCTAAAGCGAGGCGACGTGAAACGAACTGGCACAGCGAACGGGATTTACGTCGCACAGATACGAGCTCTCTACCAGCATATCCCGATAGTTCTGCTCGTTAACATGGTCAACTCCGCCTTAGTCGCGATAGTACTGGCGTCCTATAAAGGACAGACTTGGTGGCTGGTATTTCTCGCATTGACCGTTGCCCTTACGGGGGCCCATGCCTTCGGATGGGTCCGTTACCGCCACACCAGAGAGTGGGTCGAGTCCGCGGGCCGATGGGCGGCGGCGGCAACCGTCGGATCGGGGTTGTCCGGATTGCTGTGGGGCATCGGCAGCGCGCTTTTGCTTCCGGATAACCTGGTGGAGCAGACTTTCGTTGGATTTGTCATCGGCGGGATGTGCGCGGCCTCTCTTGTCGCATTTTCCAATTACCTGCCGGCCTTCATGGCCTATGTCTTCCCCGCTTCGTTACCACTGGCGAGCCGCTTCTTTCTGGACGGTTGGACTGTACATGGCGACATGATGGTGGTATTCGCGGTGACAATAACCCTTGCGGCATGCAATTCCACTCGCGGCTTTGTGCATGGATTGCGTTTGAACTTCGATCTGACCGAGAAGACCAAAGAACTGGTTTCGGCAAATCAGCGACTGCACTTGGAGATGGAGCAGCGGAGGGCCGCCGAGGACCAGTTGCGACAAATCCACAAAATGGAAGCCGTCGGCCAATTGACGGGCGGCATTGCTCACGATTTCAACAACCTGCTCACAGTAGTCCTCGGGCACCTCGAAATGGCGCAAAACCGCGTTAGCGCCGATCCCCGCACAATGGCGTCGTTACAGGCAGCTCTCTGTGCGGCGGAGCGTGGTGCCGCACTGACCCGGCATCTGCTCGCCTTTGCGCGGCGGCAGCATTTGGATCCGAGGCCGGTCGATATTCCCGGCGTGCTGAGCGCCGCGGAGAGATTGCTGAAGCAGACGATCGGCCCTGAAATCGAGCTGACGATACGCTCAGAATTTGACCTACACCCGGCATGGATCGACCCGAACCAGCTGGAGCTCGCAATCCTGAACCTCGCCCTGAACGCGCGCGACGCTATGCCGGGAGGCGGGTTTCTGCGGATCAGTGCGGAGAACCGACAGGCAGACATTGGCAACCTGCCGTCCCCCCTCCAACCGGACGACTATGTAGTAATTTCGGTAACGGACACCGGCGTCGGGATGAATAAGCAACTCTCCAACGCGCGTTCGAGCCATTCTTTACGACGAAGGAGGCCGGCCGAGGCTCGGGGCTAGGATTATCGATCGTTCACGGCTTTGCGGCGCAATCGGGGGGATTGGTCGAGATAGCCAGCACTCCCGGTGAAGGCACGAAGGTGAATTTATGGCTGCCGCGCGCCGAGAGCGAAACGCGCCAATGCATCACTCTCGATCCGGCTCCGCCTACATTCGAGCCGAGCCCCGCGAGAATCCTGGTTTGCGACGATGACTCGGGTGTGCTGAGTTTCGTCGCGGCCGTTCTGCGCGACAATGGCCACGTCGTGTGGGAAGCGGACACCCCTTCCGAGGCCCTCGCGATCATCGAAAGAGAGCTGCCGATCGATCTTATGTTGGTCGATTACGCCATGCCGGGAATGAACGGTATGGCCGTCATAGATCGTGCGCGGGCCTGCCAGTGCGAATTGAACGTGATACTGATGTCGGGACACGCGGATGTACTTCGCTCGGGCGGCGTTTCAGGAATTCCCATTCTCGCAAAGCCGTTTAAGGTCGCCGAGCTGGTGCAGCGCATATGCCAAGTGTTGTTGGTGCGATTCACCCGATGCCGGTTTCAGCGTCCCCGAAACACAGCATTTCACCCTCTCCCAATGACCTCGAAGAGGTCGGAAGGCGACGGTCGCGCATTGCACGGCGGGTTGCCGGGCGCTGAAATCCGGGAAGTCACATAATCGGGACGGTCACGCTGCTGATGAGATCGAGTGGTCCGTACGGTAGAAGCCGCGGCGCGATGAAATCGAACGAGTGGCTCGCGCAGATCGTTACCGTCGGCGGGGATGTCGTCATGTCGACCGCAACTGAAACGCCGATCGCAGGGGCCCGGTAGGCCGCCAACACCTGCTGGGCATACCAGGCGGAACAATTTGCCAGCGGCGTATTCGACAAGGCAGGGCATTGTGAGGCCTGGGTCTGAGCCACGCAGATCGCGGGCGGGCGGTGATCGTACACCATCGCATAGCGGCCGGCTTGCTCGACCGCGACCAGCATTGTGTTGTAGGTCCACAGGGCTCGCGCGGATTCGACGCTACCAACGACAGCCAACAACAGCACAGACATTATGAGGGCGGCCTCCACAGCCGCCGTACCCGCCTCGGCTGCGCGCCTGGATTGCTTGCGGCTCTTCACTGCAGCCGCACTTCCGTCGTCGCGGTTAGCATTGTCGGAATGCCCGGCCATGGCACGAGCGGCGTAAAAGATTGGTTTGCCATGACTCGAATGAATACGCGATTGGGCGCTGGGCGGCCGACTGTGGCGCACGACTCGCTGCATGCAATGGGCGTCTCGTCATCGCACTCGCAATTTCGCGGAAAGTTAGCCGGAAAGGTCAATGCCGGCGCGAAGCTCATCGCGCTCTGCATTGCATGCTGTATGCCGCTGGTGTCGTCCGGGTAAGTCCGCGCATATTCGGCACCGATACGTGCCGTTGCCGCCAGTCCGGCGGATCTGGTCGCAAGCATACCGAAATCGGCAATGCCGGTCGCGATCAGAACGAGTATCGGCGCCATTAGGGCGAACTCGGCGGCTACGCTGCCGTCAGAGTTTCGGTACCCCGGAGCAATTTCTCCTCCTCGCCGACCGCAATCTTTTCTGAACCTTTTGGGCATCCTCACTCGGCGATTGCAACAGTGACGATTGCGGGAAGATTGCGGAGGCCGGCGCTCGCACATCCGCCCGCTTCGAGCCGCGACGTAGCATCGATGTTCAGGGTTCCGACAACGAGCAGCAAGCATTGCGGGCCGGTGGCGCTCGGTGCTCCGTGGAAGTTCATCGATGAGTTTGGGAAGTAGACAAGCCCGTTGAGTGTCGCCCCCGGCGCGCCACCAATCGTGCTTTGGCTCGAGGTGTAGGTCGTACCGGGTGGCAAGCTGTTGGAATCCTGGATCATCGCGAGGCCAGCAAAGGGTCCTGAATTCGGCGCATTGAGTGTTAAGGTGGCATTGGAGGCCACCGACACCGCCCCGATCTTACTGGTCTGCGCGGTCAAGATGATCGTGACACCCGCACCCTTCGTATTGTCACAAGTCGAGCATTCGAGCACAGCGCGCGACTGGAGGGTCAGATTGCCGGTAACCCAATAGGTGCCGGGCGATAGGTCAACTGTCTGGCCAGACGCGATGTTCCAGGAACCGGATATCCGGGTATTTGCCGACAGAAGAATTTGTGGACAATTCAGTGACTTTCCGGAAATTGTGCAACTGCCGGCATAGATCGTCACATAACCTGAAGCCTTGGATATACAGTTCGGCGCCGTCGGCATGCCGGTGGTAAGAAAAGTATGGGTAAGGGCATCAGCGTAAGGGTCGGCCACGCTCGGCGCACCAATCATCGCGGGTGAGGACAGCGCGAGCTCCGGTGGCGGCGCCGCCGGGTCGATCGGGGTCCCTTGCAACGATATTTCGCCGGCGGTAACCAAAGTTGCCGCAGCTATGGCACTGGTGCTGCTGCGAAGCTCGATCGCGGTGCTGCTGATTGAATTCGCCGCCACGGAACAGTTCGGCATGTCGAGTTGGGTAGAAGCGGCGACCTCTACATCCGTGCTGTTCGTGCCAAGTGCCAGAATGCATGAGTGATCGAGCACCTCGATGACCGCAACAGCGGTATCAGTTATGGTGACGCCGGACAAAAACATCGCTGCAAGCAAAACTCCCTGGGATTGCTGCAGCGTAACCGCTATGCCGTTGCTGACGATCCCATCACTATAGGTAGTAACGACTGCCGGCACACTTCCCTTGTAGCCGTTCCGTCTGGCCGCTTCGTCGGCGGCCGCAGTCAACTCACCGGTCACGTTGGCTTTCCCGGCGATAACCTCATAAGCCGCCGAAATGGTCGCGGAGTCGGCGGCGGACTGGTTCTGTAGTTTGATCGTGAACCAAATGCCGGTTTCGACACCGAGCGCACTAATTCCGATCAGACCAGGAAGCGCGATGGCCACGATCGTGGCGGTAGCGCCGGTCTTGTCGCAAAGAATACGCGCGATCGCGGCGCAAAACGATCGAAGCAAGTCGGAGACGTGATTATCCCAAGTCGCAACCGTTCGGCGGCGGGCTTTTCTGCCAAAAGCAGCCGTTCTTGAACCAAGAAGAACTAACTCGTGTTCTGTCACGGACCCCTTGCCAGCATGTCGATGATGCGCAGCGCCAAGGGCGTGCCGATCACGATCATCAGCGACGGCAAGATAAACGTCATCAACGGCACAGTCATAAGGACGGGGAGGCGCGCCGCGCGCTCTTCGAAGCGCACCAGGCGCTCATTTCGCATCTCAGCCGCCACGGCTCGCAGAGATCCGGCAAGTGGTGTCCCGAACCTGATCGATTGGTTGAGCGCGGCAACGATGCCTCGCAGGCTTGCTATGCCCGCTCTCTGCGCCAGATTGTCAAACGCTTGATCACGGACGGCAGAGATACGCATCTCTGCGCATGTAGCGGCGAACTCCTCAGCAACTTCGGGATTGGAGGAGCGGAGAACACGGGCGACCTGCTCGATCGCGTGGTCCAAGCTGAGACCCGCCTCGGCGCAGATAACGAGTAGATCGAGCGCATCGGGGATACCGGTTTCCAGACGCACGCGCCGCCTCGCCGCTAGCCTGGAGAGGACCGCATCGGGACCACGCCAGCCGAGGATAGCGGCGCCGACCAGCAAAGCCAATCTGATTGGGGTAGCGCCCACAAAAAAGTGCCGCCATTCGAGCACCAGCCAACACAGCGGGAAAAACACGATGGCGCTACACAGCTTGGCCGTAAGCAGGGCGGCCAGATGGCCATGTCCCTTTATCCCTGCTGCGACGAGCGCGGCCAACAACCTTTCTTGGGCTGCCGTGCCGATGACCCGGGTTGCCGCCACCCTCGCTCCCAGCCATTGATACCAGGGCAGCCGGGGAACACGTGAGGGGTCAGCGAAGTGGTATGGCCGGCGGCCCAGCGCCTCGAGAAGGCGGCTCACACGACCCTCCGACTGAGCGATCCGTCCGAGGTTGCGCGCCGACAACACGGCCGCCGTCAGGGCGATTGCAAGAACGCAGATATCAGAGGACCTGAATTGCATCTCGCCAATACGGATCGTGAGATAAGTATCGGCGGCGGCGGTCAGCCATTCGACGGGTGCCCAGGACATAGCTAGCGCAAACTTCTGTTAATCAGGGCGCGCATCCCAGCAACCCCCGTCAGCAAGCTGGCGACGGCAATCCCGAGCATGAAGCGGCCGCGCGGGTCGAAAAACAGAACCGAAATAAGATCTCGGTTGATCAGGAATAGACCCACTCCCGCGACAAAGGGAGTGGTCGCCACAATCGCAGCGGAGGCATGTGCCTCGGCGGTCAGCGCTCGGGCTTTCAGCCGCACGGCCTTTCGCTGCCGAATAATGCCGCCGAGATTGGAAAGAGTTTCAGCGATGCCGCCGCCAGTCTGGCGTTGCAGGAGCAAACTGACGGCAAAGAACCGGAAATCCGGCACACGGATGCGGTCGGCGGCGCGCTGCAGCGCTTCTCCCAACTCGGTGCCGATGCGCAACTCGTCCACTAGTTGCTGAAACTCGGTGCCGACCGGCGGCCGAACTTCGCGGCTTACGAGTTCGATTGCCTCGGGTGCGGGTAGACCGGAGCTGACGGCGCGGACGATCAGATCGAGTGCGTCCGGAAATATGTCCAGGAATCGTCGTTGATATCGGCTCTGCCCAAACCGGAGCAGCAGCGCCGGAGCACCTGCCGCCGCCGCGCCGTCAAGAGCGATGGCGAGTACGGGATGGACCGACACTGCGACGCAGAGCAGTCCAACCGCAGCAGCGGCGGCAATTCCCAACGCAACGAGGTGCCGCGGTCCGATGCGATTACCAGTCGCCGCAAAGGCAAGGTCGAGTCGGGTTGACAAGACAATCGGCAGGGGTTTGCGCTGCGGCCTCGATTTCCGTAACGATACGACGGGCCCATCAGCGCTGAAGGCGGTCATTGCGATCGCACTCAGACGGGAGTCGAGATCCGCTCTGCGACGCTCCGCGCGCCGCACCTGAAAGAGCGCGCCGCCGAGCAGAACCGTCGTGAGCAGAGCGGCGAGCAGAATTGGATCGAGCAATTCAGGTCTCCCCGATACCAAGCGCGTCGAGAAGGTCTCTCTCGAGGCCGAAGCGTGCCGCGCGCACGATGAAATCGGGGCGCATCCGCATCAACTCGAAGCTGCCCTGGATGGCACTGGCGAGCCGCTCGCCGCGATACTGAAAACCGAAGAGCTCTCGGGTCGTGATGACCTCGCCTTCCATCCCTGCGATCTCGGCAACGCTCTGCACCCGGCGGATGCCGTCCCGCATGCGTTCGATATGCACGATCATATTGACTGCGCTGGCGATCTGCATGCGGATGGCCCTGAGCGGCAGGCTCAGATTGGCCATCATCACCATGTTCTCGACCCGGTAGAGCGCGTCGCGTGGCGAGTTGGCGTGCACCGTCGACATCGACCCGTCGTGCCCGGTATTCATCGCCTGCAGCATGTCAAAGGCTTCGGCGCCGCGGACCTCGCCGACGATGATGCGGTCGGGGCGCATCCGCAGCGCGTTGCGCACGAGCTCGCGCTGTGCGACCTGACCAACTCCTTCTATGTTAGGCGGGCGCGTTTCCATCTGCACGACGTGCGGCTGCTGGAGACGCAGCTCAACGGCGTCTTCGACGGTGATCACCCGCTCGTCACAGTCGATGTGTTGAGACACCGCGTTCAGCAATGTCGTTTTGCCGGAGCCGGTGCCGCCAGAGATCAGCATGTTGAGGCGTGAATGTGCGGCGATCTCCAAAAGCCGCGCTACCTCAGGCGACAAATTCTGCTGCCGCACCATCGCGTCGAGCGTCAGAGTCTGCTTAGGGAATTTGCGGATGGAAATCGACCCGCCGTTCAGCACTAGCGGCGGCAAGACAATGTTGACCCGGCTGCCGTCAGCGAGCCGGGCGTCGACCATCGGGCTCGCCTCGTCGATGCGCCGGCCGATCGCGGTGGCGATCCGCTGCGCAATGCTGGCAAGATGCTGCGCATCGCGAAAGCGGGCCGCGGTCTTTTCCAGCTTCCCATTCCGCTCGACATAGATATCAAACGGGCCGTTTACCAAAATATCGGTAATTTCCTCGTCATCGAGGAAAGGTTCGAGAGGACCAAGCCCGACCATGTCGTCGCTGAGGTCAGCGGCGAGCGCCATTTCTTCCAGCTTATTGAGTTGAACACGATCCTCGGTCGCAATCTCGTTCACTAGTTTGGCGATCTCGCGGCGCAACGCAGCGCGCGGAATTCGGCCTGCGACCGTCGGGTCGATCCGCGACATCAGAACCGTGCGAATTCGCTCCTTCAGCTCGCTCAATGAGGCTAAATCGATGACTGGCGCAGTAAATTCTGCAACGCCGTCCGGTACTAGGACGAGGCCCGCGCGCTGCGGTGCAGGAGCATTTCGTCCAAAACCGGTCGTCATCATATGGCGAACGTCCACCAGCGCTTGCGCCCTATTGCGCGGCCGGAAATTTCCCCCGCAAGTGCTGCGACCACTTTCGTCAAAGCGCCGCGTCGCAACGGCCCTGGTGCCGTGAACAGTCTCGGCCGGAACGGGATTACAAAATTCGGTTGTAGCTTGACTTTGGCCATATCCGCCAAGGTCATTGCCCGGCGACCGCCCTCCCCGCTCCGGTTGACGATGAGCATGTTGGAGTGCTCGGCACGACCTGCATTGAAGGCCTCACGCAAGCGCACCGTATCGCGGACTGAGCGCAGCGTCTGGTCGGCCACGATTATGCGAAGATCGGCGGTGTCGAGCGCCTGCCAACAAGGTGAGGCAGGGGTTCTCGGTACATCAGCTATAATGTAGTGAAACTGCGTGCGCAGCACTCCGACCAGCTTGTTAACCGCCTCCGCGGTAAATTCTGCATTGACGCGCAAGGGCTCTTCCGCACTCAGCACAAACAGGCGCTCGCCGTGGATCGTCATTGTCCGATCGAGAAAGACGCTGTCGATGCGCAGTGGATTGACGAGCGCTTCCCGCAAGCCGGGCGTCGGCTTGAGGTTTAATGCAAGGGCGCAGTCACCGGTGTGCAGATCCAGGTCGAGGAGCATGACCCGGCGGCTCTGTTGATTGGCCAGATACAACGCCAGATGGATTGCCAGGGTTGTCGCGCCGACACCCCCGCGGGAACCAACTACGGCGACGACTTTTCCGAGCTTCCGGCTTATTGGGCTTCCTTCGCCCGAGATCCGCGCGCCAATCAATGCCTTAGCCAGCAGTTGGGCAGTGATCGGCTTGACGATGTAGTCGCTGACTCCTGCCTGCACCAGGTCGCGATAAAGGCCAATATCGTTTCGGTCGCCTATCGCGATCACCGTGACGCCAGGCTCACAAAGCTCGGCGAGCTCATGGATCTGCGAGGCCGGCATTTCCGCGCCGCTGATATCGACGATAATGTTCTCGGGCGATCGTTCCCCGCCGAGGTGACGAATTGCGCCAGCGAGGCCACCGCGCCTGATCGTCGTGCCGGAAACCGAGAGCTGCGCAAGGTATAAGCTCAACGATGCCTCGCTCTGTCCGTCCAAGACGAACGCCATCAACCGGAGCCGGCCCGTCGGTGGCGTGAGTGGCTTCTCGATTGGCCCGGGGGTCTGCAGCGGGCTCTTCAGGCTCTGGAGGGCATTAATCACGCCGCTATCCCCGAGACCGTTCCATCAACTGAGGAACTTGGTTAACCTGGAGATTCCGTCGGCTTCGAACATCACTGAGGCCTGACCGTCGCCGTTTTGCTCCCGTGGATGACCTCTACACCAGGCTGCTCGACGGCGACGGCCTTGGTCGGCAAGGCATCGCCGAGCGCCGGCGAAACATCGCCGGCCCAAATCGGTTTAATTCCCGCGGTCACGGCTAGGCCAACTGTAGTGGAGGCGGCCCCACTGGTTGCGCCGACGCTACGCAGAGTCAGCGAGAGTTTGCCTAGCTCAGTGGCAACATTGACCTTTTCGGCCTGGTCCGGCGTGACCTCCAGGGTAACTGTCCGGCCAAAACCGTTCGCTGCACCATTCGGCCGAGCTTCGAGCGGGTCAATCGCCAATACCCGCAGATTCTGGACGACGGTTTCGCCTACCGAGCGCCGCGTCAGCGGCGGGTCGTTCTTGAACGTCTGTGTCAGGATCACGTCGACCCTGTCACCCGGGTATAATATGCCAGTGCTCGCTCCACCCGTTGTCACTGGAATTGCGATCGCTCGTGCTTGAGGCGAGAGTACGACCTGCAGAAAGTCGCGGTCGCCAGGCTTCACAATGCCGCCGCGGTTGATCGGCTCGTCGGCCAGGATCCTATTACGCAGGGCAGCCCCATACACGTCGGCGCGGGCTTGCTGGTCGAGCTCGAGGTTCGGGTTGCCGGCCGCATTGGCAGGTCGGGTGATCTGCCCCGGCTGCGCACCACCGAAAACCCCTTGCCAAGCCACGTCCTTGGCACGCAACAAAGTGCCAGCCGGCAACGCCGTTGTGGCGACGAGTATTTCGCCCTTCGATGACGCCGTAATTCGCTGCGGCAGTGCGCGAAGCGCGAGAATCACAACGACGCATAGCGAGACGAAAAACAACAGAGTAAGTATCATTTTCGCAGGCATGGCCGTTCACCTTGCTGCTATCAACGTAATCACGCCAGCAGTGGCGACAGCGACCCCATAAGGCACTGTCGACCCTTTTGACGCTACTCGCCCGCGGTCGCTCTGGCCGGTTGAGGAAACGTGTCCTCTCCACCGAAAACGTCCGAAAGACAGATCGAGCCTTTCCGCCGCGAGGGTGGCGAGCGCGAGCACTCCGCCGCAAAGGCTCATCAAAAAGAGGAAGCCGAGCAACTCTGGATAGCCGATTAGCAACACTGTAGCGGGTAGGATCTTGGCGTCGCCGCCGCCAATCGCGCCACGCTGAAAGAGTGCAAATGTGATGGCGAAGATGACTATCGCGGCGGCGAGCGTGTAGCCCGCGTCGATCAGGTCTGCGGCGAAAGCGATGCGAGCTAGCCCCAGCGCGGCAGTTGCGAGGGAGAGCGCATTGGGTATGCGCCTCGTTCGCACGTCCTCATAGGCGACAACAACAAGAATACCGACTGCGACGGCCAGGACTGCTGAATGCATGATCCACTCCCTATTCGCGGTCACGTCCGCGCAGGCCGGTCGGAAACGGAAATCCGTTGCCGACCGGCTGCGGTGTACGACGCCTAGACTGCCGGGGGTGTCGGAATAGCGACGCCAGTAAGGGCGGTACCCGCCCGTGTGAATAGGTCGGTGAGGGCGCTGCCGAACGCTTGTGCCCCGACCGCAATTGCAAGGGCAACGAACACGATCAACATGGCGTATTCCGTAGCGGTGGCACCGCTTTCGTCACGATAAAAACGACTGGTCAGACTGTGCATTGAACTTCCTCCTTCAGGGGGGTGACCCTGTGGCCAGTGTGCGCCAGAGGCGATCACAGTCGCCACTCAGCCAGTAGCCAGACTAATCCAGTCGCTGTCAGTGGCCAGTCAAGCCGCCGTCAGAAAAGCGCCTTTTTGGATTATTTTATTAGATTGCAGCGCAATCGGGATGCAGCTCCGGCTGAAGGGAATGCGCGACCGGAGTAATGCGGGCCGCAAGACGTGGGGGCGATCGCTGTAGTTAAGATCTCGAGATGCGCAGCAAGTCGCCGCCGAGCCCGGTCAATCGTCGCCGCTGCTGCAATGTGTTGGTGTGTGTGCGGCAATCAGGTTCCGACCCCAGAACTCCGGATTGTGTCGAATACCGGAAGGATCTGGGCTCGGTAGGTTGCCGATCGCGAACGTGATAGCCATAACTGCTCGCACGCCCCCGCGGGGCCGTCGGGATATTGCTGGCGAAACAACGCGGCCGCCTCGGCCGCTTCGCGAGATTGGCCGTTCAGCGATAAGGCCGCGATCAGGAACATTCGTGCACTGCCGTAACTGCGATTGCGTTCCAAAGACCTCCGGAGCAAGGCAATCGACGCGTCCGTGCGTCCGATGAGCAATTCGGCAAAACCGCCAAAGAAAAACCAGATGCTGTGGCGCCGGTCAGCTCGGTCGAGACGCATCGCACGTTCGATCGCCGGCAGCGTATTTCCGGCGCTGCCGAGAAAGGCAGCATTGTAAGCCGCGAAACCGTGGGCGATTGCCAAACCCTGGTCCATTGCCAGCGCCCGGTCGAACGCAAGCGCGGCCTCGTCCAATTTGCCGGCCGCAGAGTGTAACATCCCTTGTACACAGTGCGCGTCGGCCGCTCCTGGCGCAAGATTTAGCGCGATTGCGACCACTTCGCGCCCGAGATCGGAGGCCACGGAGGCAGCGAGCGGGTCGCCCCACCATGGATTGCTGACCAGCTCCTGACAGGTTCTGGCCAGACCGACGAGCGCCTCCACATTCCGTGGGTCGTCGGCCAACGCGGCCAGATACCATCGCTGTGCCTCAGCCGTGAGGTCTGGCCGCAGCTCTCCCTCGAGGGCAGCCGCCGCGCTGGAAAGACATTCGTTGAGCTGGCGACCGGCGCCTAATTCGCGCACAACTCGTTCAATCTCCTGTTGGAGAAGCAGAATATGCAGCTCTCGAGAAATCCGCCGGATGATCTTAGCCTGCACCGGTACGGCCTCGTCGGCGCCGAATTCGAATCGACGGGCCCACAGATACTCAGAAGTCGCCGCATCGGTGATCCTGACATTGATGCGTAGCATCCCAGGACGACCGCGCTGGGCGCTGCCCGTTACAAAATATTTAACGTCGAATTCGGGGATATCGGCAGGGTTGGCCGGCTCGTCGGCCAAGCGTCGTAGCGAAAAACCACGACCGTGCCCTATGAGATCGGCGGCGAGATCGCTAGTGAATGCTTCCAAAAGGCTGTCTTGGTCGGCATCGCCGGTCAGGTTCCGCAAGGGCGCTACCCCCACGGCAATGCTTGACAGCAAACATCGCCAGGGCATTGCCGCGCGCTCGGCCTTGGGTGCCCCGAACGACCCGCCGTCTCGCCGTGGCGATGATCGGGCCGGCGCGTACCGAGGCGCAGCGGTGTGCTGTGCCGCACGTGAGTTCTTCGAGGAGGGAAGGAATTTTCGACGACTCATCGGCACAACTCAGTTCGCCACGCCGAGAGTGCGAATTTTTTCAAAAAGCGGATGAATTTGAGCGCGGTAGGCCGAAGAACCTGAACGCGACAACCACAGCTGCTCGAATGTAGTCGTACGGTAATCCGGATATTGCTTGCGGAATGATGCGACGGTCTCGGTGGCCTCGGCTCCACGACCGAGCAAGGACAGCGCCGCCATTAAGAAAAGTTGTGCGGCGCCATAGCTGGGATTGCGTTCCAAAGACTTCTGAAGCAGGTTGATAGCGTTTTCCGTCCGGCCCAGCAGCAATTCGGCAAAGCCCGCAAAGAAGAACCAGATGCTGTGTCGTCGATCGGTTTGATCGAGACGCATGGCCCGCTCAATCGCCGGCCACGTCTCGTCGGCGCGCCCGAGAAGCGCCGCATTATATCCCGCAAACCCGTGCGCAGCTCCCAGCCCGTGATCCATTCCGAGAGCCTGTGCGAAAGCGCGTTCCGCCAGTTCCAATTGCCCTGCCGCCGAGTAGAGCATCCCTTGGATGAGTTTCGCCACCGCATGACCGGGTGCCAGGTCCAAAGCGATCGCGACTGCCTCGCGCCCGAGGTCGGACGCCGCTGCAGCGGCCCGGGGATCACCCCACCAGGGATTGCTGACCAAATTCTGGCAGGTGAGCGCCAAGCCGGTAAGGGCTTCTACATTGCGGGGATCGTGGGCCAGCGCCGTGAGGTACGCTGTCTGGGCCTCGGCAGTGAGCTCCGGCGTGACTTTGCCCTTCAGAGCACTCGATGCCTCCGAGAGACACTCGGTAATCCCAAGATCCAGACCCGATGTAGCCAAAGCTCGGCGGCTTGCTGCTTGAAGGAGCAGGACGTGGAGTTCTCGCGAAATTCGCCGGGTGATCCTTGTCTGGATCGGAGCGAGATCCTCGGGCTTGAACTCATGCCGGCCCGCCCAAAGATACTCCGAGGTTGCCGCGTCGGTTATTCGCATGTTCACCCGCAGCAAGCCCGGCGCGCTGGTTTGGGCGCTGCCGGTGACAATGTAATCGTAGCCGCGTTCGGACGTCCGGTTGCCGTTGTCCGCGGGACCACGGTCGTCTCCCAACGGCTTAAGCGAGAGTCCGCGTCCATGTCGAAGAAGGTCGGTTACGAGGTCGTCGGTAAAGGCTTCCACCAAATATTGTTGGTCGGGATCGCCGGTCAGGTTCCGCATAGGCGCAACGGCCACGGCGATGTTCGGCAACAGACAAGGCCAGCGCGGTTTTAGCTGGCCTTGGCTCGACGCGTCGCCCGCCGGTGGGGCGCGACGCCCGGGCAAACGATCCGTTGCGCTAATGCCCGCCATGAGATCGTGGTCTTCCGGGGGCCCGGTTACACTGTGCTCCCTAGCACCGTTCGAACGCGAGATCTCATTTGCCAGCAACTGCGTCTCGACATCCGGTGCGACGCCCAGTTCGCGCTTCAAGGTCTCGGCGCAGCTCTTGTACTGACGGAGTGCTTCACCGCGGCGTCCAGCGCGCGCGTAGGCACGGATCAGCGCGCGTTGCCCGAATTCCGACAGCGGGTCGAGCATCACCAGCCGGCGGCCCGACTGTATTGCGGCCTCGTGCTCGCCGGCTGCATCCTGTTTGGTGCTCAACCGATGCAAGATATCGCAGACCGTCGCGAGAGTGCGGTCGCGCTCCGCCGCCAACCATTCCTGAAACGGCTCGGAATTGATATCGAAATCGGCGAGGAGTTCGCCTCGGTACAACTCGGCGGCCACCCGCAGGTCACAGCGGTTCTGCGAGCGCGACAGCCGCTCAAATTGATCGAGATCGACGATGGCGTCCTGGATCCGGCAATTGGCGAAGTCAGCCGATAAGTGAGTATCCGTACCCCGCCCCAAAACCTTGCGCAGCTCCAATAGGCAATTTCGTAAGCTGTGGCGGGCTTGCTCTGACCCCTGGTACGGCCACAGCAGGTCGGCCAATCGCTCGCGAGTGACCGGCTGGCCTAACTGGGCCGCAAGAAATGCCAGCAACGCGCGTGCTTTCTTCGGGACTTTCCCGAGCCGACAATCGTCACTATCGATCACCAGAGGTCCGAGAATGCTGATCGACAACGTCATCGCCACCGTCCCAATGTTCTGCTACGGGCGCCACGAAGGGCGATCATGGAGTAACGCGATCCATGTGGAAGACCCGCTCCACTCTCAACCATCCTGAGCTAGGTCCGGGCGACGATATCCGTCTCCTCCCCGGTATGCCTTGATTTTTTTCTCGAGTACCTCGCAAAGCGCCGCGAGCCCGCGAGCCCGCAGCGGTGCCAACAGATCCTCGTAGGTAACTGCTCGGTCGCCGACTGGCCCGAGATTGTTCCACAGCTCGATCGGGGTGAGGCTCGGGCCGAGCGCCGCAGTCTCCTCGACCCCTGCGGCCAACAGCTCGAGACGCGTGCGCAAGCATTTTTCGCAAACCCCGCAGTTCAGCTCACTGCCCGGATTGCTCGGACAGACCCGCAAGGCAGCAAGCGCGGTCGGCCAACTTGCCAGCTCGCGCACCTTCTGAAACCGAGCATAGCGCGCCCCATCATGGATGACGGTAACGCGTTGGCTCGAGAATAGGCCGTCCACTGCCGGGTGCGATCCAATCGGGACAGGATTGGCGATGTCATGCGAGGCGCCGATAAACAGAAACGCTGTCCCGAAGGTTGCCGCATGACCGACAGCAGCCAGTGCCGCCCCGTTGTGCCGATAGTACCAGAAATCAGGCTTCGAGGGCAGGTGGCGTAGGTTGGTGCGGCACGAGATCAGTCGCAGGCCGGCTTCTGCGGCTAAGGGTTGCAGATGTCGCAGAGCCGCGCGAAAGCGGTCTTTCTCTGGGTTCCGCGCACGTTTCCCGATATCAAATCCATGGACGAAGAGCGCGTCGCGGATATAGGCCGGGTCCTCCCGTCGATAAAGCCGATGGTTGCGCATCAGCATATGAAGGCTATCAACACCGCCTGAGAGGAATGCAACGCTCCGCCGATCGCCCGTGACCCCACTGCGGACTACTCGACCGGAAGTTTCGATCGAGGGAATCGACGATGGCCCACCCCAACTCGTCCACCAAGCATGAGCCGTATAGAGGCCCTCTACCAGCATCGGGCAAGGTTGACCGTCAACTCGAACCCTCGCCTCTCCGTGCGCTATGGCGAGAGGAAAACACGCAGCTAGGAAGGCGTCCGCGCAGGGCTCGTCGGCCGCATGATCGAGCCCACCACCGTGAGTTTCGAAGATGAGCTCCTGATCGGGGTACTCGCGATCCTCCCACGAGACGGTTGCGAAAACGACCCTCGCATCGCTGTTGGCAATCAAGCCAAAATCGCGAATAATCAATCGAGTATCCTTTCCGCCTCGGCGGGGTGCAGCGGGCACCGGGAAAAGCGTTCGCGAACGCGAACCGGGCACATTCCCTGGTCACTTAAGGTTAATACGAGCGCGTCAAAAAAACGTCATTCCGTTTCGTAGGAAGCAATTCTTTAGCAAACCGTTAGGGCAAGAGCCCCGCTTCCGAATAATCTGTCCGGTCGGTTGGCCTCGATCACCCCGGTCAGTTCCGACCTGCTGCAGACCAGCACTCCTCGGCGATCCTCTCACCCGGAGATCTCGGATTGGGCTGTATCGCGCGATCCCTATACTGGTAGTTGCTCACCCTCGCGAGAGACTTCGCTTGTTGAATCTGCTCAGCACCAATCTCGACAGGCGAAAGGAGCTCACGAATGCGAGCCGTCGCCTTCTATTGCTGACCCTGACCATCACCTGTTCCCTAGGGCTGGTCGCTTCAACCATTTACGTGCCGTCCGTCCCAGCGATCGCCAGCGCACTCCAGACTTCGGTGTCCCGCGTGCAATTGACCTTCGTCGCTTATCTCGCAGCCTTTGGGGTGAGCATGCTGGTCCTCGGGCCGCTATCCGATCGATGCGGGCGAAGACGCACAATGATCCTTGGCATCTCCTTGGGGGCGCTCGGCAGTATTGCCTGTGCGGCGAGCCCGACGATCGAGTTCCTGATCGGTGCCCGCATCTTGCAGGGGATCGGTCTGTCGGGGGGCATGGTCGTCGGCCGGGCTACCATTCGCGACCTCTACGGCGAGGACGGCGCTGCTCAGATCATCGCAGGCCTATCGATTGTCCTGACCCTCTTGCAGGCCTTCGCTCCGATCCCCGGCGGCTATTTGCAGGCTTGGCTCGGTTGGCGGGCAAATTTCTCCGCCGTCGCGATCCTGGCCGCTGGGGCTCTGGCGCTGGTCCTGCGATATGTGCCGGAGTCGTCTCCCAGGGAGGAGCCCTCTCAATCCGAAACTGCGGCCTTGCTCGCCAGAACGATGCTGGCCAGCTATCGCAGCCTGCTCCAAACCCGGCGCTTTGTGGCTTATGCGCTTACGGCCGCCGGCGCCCATGCGGGCTTTCACATCTTTACCGCCGGCGCACCCGCGGTATTGATCATCGGCTTTGCCATACCTCCGCAAAATTTTGGCTACTACGCTTCGCTTCCGCCGATCGGCTTTCTGCTAGGCAGCTTTCTATCCAATCGGCTGACCCGGCGGCTCGGCGTGGACAATCTTATCGCCATCGGCAGCGCGGTCCTGATCCCCGCCGGCTTCGCAATGGTGGCGCTCGCAGCGCTGCATTTCGGTAACCCTTATGCGATCGTCGGTCCGATGATCCTGATTTGTTGCGGCAGCGGCCTCATCACGCCCAACGCCGTTGCCGGCAGCCTTGGTGTTAAAGTCGGCATCGTCGGCGCGGCCTCGGGTCTGGCGAGCTTTATCCAGATGATCGGAGCCGCGGGGGCGACCGCCGCGCTCGCGCTCGGAGGCAGCGGGAACCCGCTCGTGTTGGCAGTGGTCATTGCCTCCGCCGGCCTCTTCGCAGTGACGGCGTTCGGCTCGCTGGCTCAGTTTGCCCGGCCCGCCGTGAAAGCCGGGGCGCGTGCTTCGGTCTAGGAAGCCTTCCAATCCGCGGTCTGGTCGATCCGGGCCAGCAACTCCGGCGGCAACGGGCCGGCCTCAGCCGCGGCTACGCATTCTGCGAGCTCCTGCCGGTTCTTGACGCCGAGCACGAGCGTGTCGATGTCGAGCGACAGCGCATAGCGATGCGCCAATAGGGCCGGAGTGGCGCCCAATTCTCCGGCGAGCCGCCGAAAGCCGGCGGCTCGCTGATAATCGCGCATCTCGGGGTGGTGGTTGGGCAGCGGCCGATCGATCGCGCTGGTCAATGCCCCCGCCTGGACCGCGCGAATCCCCATCACACCGACGCCATTGGCGCGCGCCGCAGCCATGACGGCGCGGGGTTTGGCCGGCCCGTCGAAGAACTTCAGCCCGCCAGGCGAATCCAGCAAGTTGGCGATGCACTGCACCGCGGCCGGGGCCGGGCCCTCGCCGAGCAGCCGGATGATCGTGTCCGGGTGACCTATCCCGGTCAGACCCCAAGCGCCAATCAGACGCTCGGCCACCAGCCGCTCGAACAGCGGACGCACCCGGTCGACAAAAGTCGCGTAGAGCGTCATACGGCCGGCGGCGTCGGGCCGGCGTGCCAAGTGGTCCGCGTCTGGGACGACGTTGGAATGTAGAAAGAACAGATCGAGCCGCGACAGCCGCAGACGCTCGAGGCTTCCTTCAATCGATTGCCGCACAAGCGGTTCGATATCGGCGGAGGGCGGATTGCCGATGTTCAATTTGCTGGTGACCTGCACGCCCTCGGGCAACCGGCCCGCGAAAGCCGCGCCAACTACCAGCTCGGCCTTGCCCTCGCCGTAACGCGGCGCGAGGTCGATCCAGTTGATCCCGGCGGCGACCGCGGCGTGAACGGTCGCGACGCATTCGTCGAAAGTCGTATCGCCCCACACCATGCCGAGGCCGCCCCCGCCGAGGGTTAGCACCGAGACCGGCGGAAGCTTACCAAAGCTCTTTTGCTGCATGCGCGGTCCTACAACTCATGATTGAGTGATATATTTCGCGTCGCTGCTCCTGCAGCGGGTCTGCGGCGGGAGCTCTTCCATTGATTGTAGCGCCCACCAGACCCGAGCCGCGGTCGCGGGCGATGCTCAGCCTGCACTAATAAAGAGGCGATTTTAGGTGATCATCCTGATGCGAGTCACGAAACTTTGGGGAGTGTGGCTCTGTTTGCCGGTCACCTACGGGCGCACGGGCGCCCTCCGCTTCATCATGCAATGGAGTGCTAAGTCATGGGTGTGAAGCAGACCGTTTTTGCTGCGGCCTTACTATTGGGCAGCGCCGGATTGGCGATGGCGCAAAGCACCGCGCCGAGCACGACGACCGGTAATCAAACCGTGCCCAACGCTGGGACCACGGCCGACCCCAATGCGAACGCCACTCGCGCCGGCAATGCCGCGTTGGAGCCGGGGGCCAACAGCTTCACCGAAGGGCAGGCGCGCCGCCGGATTGAAGATCGCGGCTACACGAATGTCGACCAGTTGCACAAGGACCAGAACTCGATCTGGCAGACCGAGGCTACGAAGGACGGCCATCGGGTACGTGTCGGCGTCGATTTCCGCGGCAACGTCGTCGAAGAGAACCGATAGGAGAACAGGACAATGGCAATACATACGATCGTTGCGCTTTTCGATGATTACCGCGAGGCCGAGGGCGCAATTCGTGAGCTCGAGTTGGCGGGCGTTCCGTTGACCGACGTCAACCTGATCGCCAACAATGCGGGCAACCGCTACGGCGATTATCCGCAGTACGGCATCGATCGCCCCACCCGTACCGATCACACCGACACGGGGTCCGCGGCCGGCACAGGGGCCGGCATCGGAGCGGTGCTGGGCGGCGCCGCCGGCCTTCTCGCCGGCATCGGCGCTTTGGCCATTCCGGGGGTCGGCCCAGTTGTCGCCGCCGGTGCGCTCGCCGCGACCCTTGCCGGCGCCGGGGTTGGCGCGGCGGTTGGAGGACTGGTCGGGGCGCTGGTAGAGGCAGGCATTCCTCGCGAGCACGCTGACATCTATGCCGAGGCGGTGCGCCGCGGCGGGACTTTGCTGACGGTGCGCACCGATGACGTGTTGAGCAATCGGGTCTCGGATATCCTCAATCGCCACTCGCCGGTCGATATCGAGGAGCGCGCCGAGAGCTGGCGGCAAGCCGGCTGGGGCGGCTTCGACGAGCGTGCCGAGCCTTATGCCGGGTCGGTCTCCGCAGATCGGCCGGCAGCCACGACGCCCGGCGTCGTAGCCCGCCCCGAGACCGGGCGCAATTATGTCCGCATCTACCCGCCGGTCGAGCGCCCCTAACCGAGAAGCGCTGAGCACATCAGCATAAACGAGAAGCGACGGCGCTCCGGACGGAGCGCCGGTTTGCTTTTGAGGTCATCAAAAAGAGCATACCGCCGTAATCTCTCACCCATTTACGCTGCGCCAGCCCCGATCGCGGCGGAGGAGGGAACAGAAACGAGCGATGATGAGACCGCCCAGGTTCGCGACAATCAGCGCCATCCGACGCCGGTCTCGCCCTGGGCCGACAAATAGATCGGCTACGCGGGGAGCCTGGCTGATGCTCGGAGGAGCGTTCGCCGCGTTCACCGTCAGCGCCGGCATCATGCAGTCCTACGCGGTGTTCTTGCTGGCCTTCATCGAGGAGTTCCGTTGGAGCCGCGCCGAGACCTCGATCGCCTATTCGGTCTCGCAGCTCGTTGCCGGCGGAAGCTCGCCATTGGTCGGTGCGCTGGTCGACCGGCTCGGGCCGCGCCGCCTGCTGATGCTCGGTGGCGTCCTGCTGTTTGCCGGCCTCGTTGGCAGCGCGCTGATCTCCGCGCTGTGGCAGGATATCGTGTTCTACGGAATCGTTATGACGATCGGGGCCAACTGCCTCGGTCTGGTAGTCTTCGTGCCGTTGCTGTCGCGCCAGTTCGTGCGGCGCCGCGGGATGGCGATCTCTATCGTCCAGTCCGCCAACGGCTTCGGGCGAGCCGCCTCGGCGCCGCTCGTTCAATTGCTGATCTCGACGATTGGATGGCGAGAGACTTTTTGGGCGCAGGCCGTCTTCATCGCCGCTGCGGTCCCGCTGCTCGCCGCGGTGTTTCGCCGTGCAGCCCGCTACCCGGTCGCGAGCGGACCCGCCGCGATGAGCCCGGCCTTCGCCGAGCCGCCCTTGCCGGCGGGCTGGACCCTGAGCGCCGCGATCCGCACGCCGCATTTCTGGCTGCTGTTCGCTGTTTATTTGTTCACCGGTCTCGGCAGCTTTCTGGTCTCGCTCCACCAGCTCGCCTTCGCCGTAAATGTCGGGTTCGACAAGCTCTACGCGGCGGGAGTGCTCGGCCTCGGCAGCTTTCTCGCCGTCGGCGGAACGATCGTTACCGGCACCTTGTCGGACTATATCGGGCGCGAATGGTCGGCGATCCTCGCCTATGGCATCTCGATCATTGGGGTCGTCTGCGCGTTGCTGATCACCAGCCCCGACCAACACTGGCTGTTGTGGTTGTTCGCTTGCTTCTTTGGCCTGACCTGGGGCGCCAGAGGCCCGGCGATCACCGCCAAGACTGCCGATCTCTTCCCGGGATCCCGGCTCGGCACGATCCTTGGGGTGATCACGATCGGCAGCGGCATCGGCTCCGCCGCAGGCGCCTGGGGGGCGGGGTTTATTTTCGACCTCTCGGGCAGCTACCGCCTCGCCTTCCTGTTGTCGATCCTCTTCTACATTTGCGGCTGCATCGCCTTCTGGGCCCTACGCCGCCCGCCGGTGCGATAAAGGAATTCACCACGGAGACACGGAGGAGATCTGGGTCATCCGGCGCCGCCGGGATCTATGGTGAATGCGCACCGGCCTTCAAGCGGTGCCGGAGATCAGACGCCCTCGCGGGGTGCGCTCTTTCTCGCCAATACGCCCCCCGTACTGTACCTTTCCCGTCGGGCCGGATCAGCGGGTGCGGTCCGGGGCGCCGGAGAAGTTGCCATGAAGTTCACGCGTATCACGGTGCATCCGCAGCAGATGGGCGGAGTGCCTTGCATTCGCCGCCTGCGCATTCCCGTAGCCGCCGTCGTCGGGATGATCGCGGACGGAATGTCGGAAACGGAAATCCTCGCGGCCTACCCCGATCTTCAGCGTGAGGACATTCCCGAAGCATTGCATTACGCGGCGGAAGCGGTATGTGAACGAGGGCTGCCGCTGACCGTGCCGTGAGATTTCTCGTGGATAACGCCCTGTCTCCGATTATCGCGGAGCGGCTTCGGAAAAGCGGCGGCCATGACGCCGTGCATGTGCGGGATTACGCCATGCAGGCGGCAGCCGATGACGAGATATTCGAGCGAGGCAAACGCGAAAATCGCATCGTCGTATCGGCAGATACTGTCTTCGGCACTCTCCTCGCATAGCGGCAGGAGCGCGAGCCATCATTGGTGCTGTTCTGACGGGAACGCGACAGGCGTCCCGAACGTCAGGCAGCGTTGCCGGTTCCAATCTGCCAATGTTGGAAGAGGCATTACGTCGAGGATGCATCGCCGTGCTGGAAGAATCGCGCATCGCGTTCGACTGCTGCCGATCGGTGGTGAAGAGTAACCTAACGCTCACTCGTCTGCGAAACCAATGCGACGCAGGCGCCGTACCACGCAACAAATGGGCGATCGAGTTCATCTGGTTTCAGCTTGAGCGACTCGGCAAGCATCAGCCGCGAGTAACCCGCCACATCGGCAGCGAGGATCGCCGCAAGATGGCGCGTCGCCCATGCCGCGGTCGGCGGATGTACGTGCTCGGGTCACCTGCTCAGTTTTCCGGGAAGCCGATCCGGCGCATACCCTCGCCGAATGTCTTGTCCTGCAGCGCCCAGAACCCGGGGGACTGAGTTTTGCTCGCCCAAGGCACATAAGCGTACCATTGTGCCATTGAGTTGAGCTCCGGTTTGAGTTTGAGTGACTCGGCAAGCGCTGTCTTTGCGCCATCGAGGTCGCCCTTGAGTCCCAGCGCTCCGGCGAGCGCAAACGGAAAATTCCAAATCCGCGGGTTTCCGGTACGCCCCTTGATGAATAGGTCTATTGCCTCATCCAAATGGTTCGAGAGCATTTGGCACCAGCCCAACAGCTCGTAGCGCCAGGATATATTCGGGTCGCGCGGGCTCAGCCGCAGGCTTTTTTCGCCCTTCGCGATCGCGTCTCCGGGTTCGCCCAGGAAGAGGAGTGTCCAGCCGAGCTGCAGGTGTGCCCACTCTAAATTGGGATCGAGTGTGATCGCCCTCTCGAAGGTTATCCGTGATTCGGTCAAGCGACCCTGCATTCGCCGCAGAAATCCCATGATAGCGTAAGCCATTGGCTGGTTTGGATCGCTCTCAATGGCTTCGAAGAGCAATCGTTCGACTCGCCCTACGTCTTGTTGCGCCGCGTCTTGTTGAAACGAGGTGCTGCTCCATACGTTGGCGAGACGCACAGCGAGAATCCTTGCAATTCCGATCCTCGCATCGCTAGAGCGCGGGTCGATCTCCAATGCGCGCTCGAACGTCTGTAGGGCCTCTTCTGCGGCTTTTGGGGACTGCGGCCCGTACCACCGGGCCCAGCCGCGCATGGCGAGATCGCGTGCGTCAGGATCAATCGCGTTTTCGTATTCGATGCGACGGCCGGCATCGCTCAGCAGCGCAACATTGAGGGTCCAGGCCAGGCGGCCGGTGATCTCGCTTTGCGCTTCCGCGAGGTTCGCACGATTGGTGTCGAACCGGTCGGCCCAGAGATGGGCGCCGCTGTCTCCATCGATCAGCTGCACGTTCATGCGAACCTGCTCACCCATCCGCCGTACGCTGCCTTCAAGGACATAGCGAACGCCGAGCTCACGGCCGATCTGCTTTGCGTCGGCCGGGTTGCCCTTGTAGGTGAAAGCGGTATTGCGGGCGATCACAAGGCTTCCGGAGATCCGCGACAGATCCGTCGTCAGATCGTCGGTGATGCCGTCGGCGAAATATTCCTGGTCGGGATCGTTCGACAGGTTCGCAAAGGGCAGAACGACGATCGATAACCGCGGCGGTTCCCGGCGCCGGGTCGCACGGCGGCGTGTCACCTTCGGTTTCGCCGGTGCGGTGACTGGAGGCAATTCCGCCACGGCTACGGCCCTCAGTGCGTAGACGCGCAGTGGCCGTGCGATATTCTTGACCTCCTGCTCGCCCATGTCGTCGAAAGCGTAGAGCAGCTTGTCGCGGATCTGATCGCGCACGACCCGCGAGATGCAGATGCCCCCCGGTTCTGCCAGCGCCTCAAGGCGAGCGGTGATATTGACGCCGTCGCCGTAGATGTCGTCGCCGTCCGCGATGACATCGCCGAGATTGACCCCGATACGGAAAGTGATGCGCTTTTTCTCGGGCTCCCCGGTGTTGCGGTCGACAATCGCCCGTTGGATCTCGACGGCGCAGCGCACCGCATCGACAACACTGGAAAATTCCACCAGCATGCCGTCGCCGGTGGTCTTGACGATGCGGCCGTGATGCTCTCGAATTTTCGGATCGACGAGCTGGCGGCGGTGCGCCTTCAGCCGGTTGAGGGTGCCCTCCTCATCCGCTCCCATCAGCCGGGAGTAACCCGCCACATCGGCGGCGAGGATTGCCGCAAGACGGCGCTTCGCGGTCGAGGCCAGGCTCGCAAGTGAACCTCCGCTCCGCTCGTCGAATACGCGCCCGTGGGCCAACCTGTCAGCCGCCGCTTTTTAGAGGCACATCGAATTACTAAGATTAGAGGATCAGCAGAGCCTCGTCACGCTGGTTTACTCGTCTTCAGATCCATTCAGACGTTTCGTCGGTCGACCCCCCACCAATGCTACCACCAAAAAACTCCGCCACACCGGCGAAGGCCGGCGCCCATCGGGGAAATGGGTCCCGGTCTTCCCCACGGAACAAGTCCGTGGGCTGAAGGCCCACGGGAAGACAAAGAAGGAGACGCGGCATTGAATCATCTCAATGCATCCGAGCACTAGCTGGCGGCGAAATCGATCACCTGGCGGACCGGGGCGCCGGATTTGAGTGCAGCGAAGCCGTCGTTGATCTGGTCGAGCTTGATCCGGCCGGAGATCAGGTGATCGAGCTTGAGCCGGCCCTGCCGCCACAGTGACAAGAGGCGCGGCATGTCGACCCGGAAGCGGTTGCCGCCCATCGAGGTGCCTTGCAATTTGCGGTCGCGCAGGAAGTCGTAGCCGTGCAGTTCGATCTTCACGCCAAACGGCACCATGCCGATGATTGTCGCCGTGCCTCCCGGGCGCAGCATGCCGAATGCCTGCTCGGCGGTGGTCTTGGTGCCGAGGGCCTCGAAGGAGTAATGGACGCCGCCGCCGGTCATGTCCCTGACGGCCTTCACCGGGTCGGCGTTACTGGCATTCAGGGTGTCGGTGGCGCCGAGCTCGCGTGCGATTTCGAGCTTTGAAGGCACCGTATCGATCGCGATGATGCGCTCGGCGCCGGCGAGCGCGGCGCCGTTGACCGCCGACAGCCCGACCCCGCCGCAACCGATCACCGCGACCGTAGCGCCCGGCTCGACCTTGGCGGCGTTGAACACCGCGCCGACCCCGGTCATCACCCCGCAGCCGACCAATGCGGCGCGGTCGAGCGGGATGTCGGGGTCGATCTTCACCATCGCATTTTCGTGCACCAGCATCTGCTCGGCGAAGGAGGAGAGATTGAGGAACTGGTTCATCAGCTCGCCGCGCTTCCACGAGAGGCGGCGCGAAACACCCGGCGGCATCTTGACGTCGGTGTTCTCGCACAAATTGGGGTGTCCGGTGACGCATTGCGGACATGTGCCGCAAAACACCGACAGGCACGTGATGACGTGGTCGCCCGGCTTCACATAGGTCACGCCATCGCCGACCGCCTCGACAATGCCGGCGGATTCGTGGCCCAGCACGCAGGGCGTCGGATGCGGGTAGAGGCCCTCGATAAAATGAAGATCACTGTGGCACAACCCGGCGAAGGCGGTGCGCAGCAGCACCTCGCGCGGCCCCGGCTTGTTGACCGCGACCTCTTCGATCGTCATCGGCTGGTTCGCGGCGTGAAGGACGGCGGCTTTCATCGAAGTCTCCTCAAGTGCGGCCATTAAACTAACGCTTTACCGCCGAGTTCGCCAAGCTTCCACCACGGGGATACGGTACCGAGCGGCATCTGTCGTCGGTCCGCCCGGGGCTGGATCCCGCCGGTGGAGTTTGCGTCTTGTACGGTGTTATAAGCGCGGTGGAAGTGTATCAGCGCGGAGATTCGGCGTGAGTGAAGGGTACGAAGTTATTGAGAACTGGGCGCCCATCGTGGGCCGCTGGTTGTTCCCAAGCCCTGTTGACTATGTCTACGCGAGTCCGCTGCAGGCACAGAATCCGTTTGGAATTTGCGTTTCAAAGAGTTGATTCTCGGAGGGCGCTGCGAAGGTGCTAGTTCAGCTTCTGCAAGCAAACAAGGACGTTGGCGGTCGGATACTGCTCGGGTATCGCTCGGCAAACGACCCCTATATTACTATCGGCATTGGGGGTTGGGCTCCGCGTACAACATCGCGCAGTTCGATCGTGTGCAAGGTTGGCGTCCTGTCGCATTGTCGGGAAGTCAAGAGAACTTGGTCGATCAACGTCCATACCGACTAAGGGTTCGTGCACGCGGACAAAGGCTAATCCTAGAAGTGGACGACATTCAGGTCCTGGAGCATGTTCTAGAGACTCCTATGTCGCCAGGGCAACTAGGCTTATTCGCGTGGGGGACAGAACAGAGTCGAGTTCAAGGACGCTGCCGTGCGTACCGAGCCAGGAACCGCTTTTGTCGTAATGCAGTTCTCTGATCCCTATCAAACCCTTTACACGGATGTAATCAAACCGGTGATAGAAGCCTACAAACTGCACGCATATCATGCGGGCGAAGTTTATCGACCTGGAATCATTCTGGAGGACATTACGACCGGGATAATAGACGCCAAAATCGTGATCGCGGAGATCACACCACCCACCAGAATGTGTTCTATGAGCTCGGATACGCGCATGCGCTAAAAAAACCAACGATACTTCTTGCCGAGAGCGAGAGGGCGAAGGACCTGCCGTTCGACGTTAGCGGATACCGATGCCTGTTTTACGAGAACTCGATAGGCGGAAAAAGAAAAGTTGAAGAAGGATTACGCAAACACCTAGACGCTATTCTCCTGCATTAACTGGTGAATGTGCCGGGTAGCCCAGGCTTTGAGAGGCGCGTAAAAGGGACCAGTGCATAGCGTGCCGTCGCACGCTTAGCGAATTTTTGCGTAGGTGCCGCTCACTCCTGGAAATTGAGGCGCAGGCCGGGATCGGGCCATTCCATCGCGGCCAATTGGCCGGTGCCGGAGAGGGTGATGTAGGCGGTTTTCATATCCCTGCCGCCAAAGCAGATGTTTGTCGGATAGACGTCGGGCATCTTGACTTGCCGCACGACCCTGCCGTCGGGCGCGATGACGGTGATGTGCCCGGTGATCAGGGTCGCGACGGCGATATTGCCCGAGGCCTCGACCGCGAGACTGTCAAAGCGTTGGAAGCCGGGCAAACCGCAGACGAGGCGGCCGGTATAAGGCGCCGGGAAGCGCTCCTTGCGGAGGACACCGGGCTCGACGATGTCGAACGCGAGGAGGCGCGAGCTCTCCGTATCGGCGACGTAGACGGTCTTCTCGTCCGGCGACAGCCCGACCCCGTTCGAACTCAGCATCGGGTGGACGAGCTCGACGATCCTCGACCCATCGGGCAAGGCGTAATAAAGCCCGCCATGGTCGCGGTCGCGCGCCCGCCGCTTGCCGAGATCGGTGAAGTAAAACCCGCCCTGCCGGTCAAAGACGATGTCGTTCGGCGCCGACAGTTTGTGCCCGCCGCATTGGCTGTAGAGAATGCGCGTCTCACCGGTGCGCGGATCGATGCGCTGGATATAGCCGCACTGGTAGTCCTTGGCCGGTCCAGTCGACAGAAACCCCCCTTCGGCGTACTCGTTGCCGCCATTGTTGCAGAGATAGAGCACGCCATCGGGGCCGCGGGCGAGCCCGTTCGGTCCCCCGCCCGCCGACCCGATAGTCGATTTGCTGCCGTCCGGAGCGACCCGGGTGACCGCGCCTCCGGCGATCTCGCCCAATATGACCGAACCGTCGGCCATCGCGACCGGCCCCTCGGGAAACCGCAACCCCGTGGCTAACACCCGTATCTCCGCCATCCTGCTGTCCTCCCCTGCATCCGCTCCGCGAATTTTGTCGCTACTGTCGCCCGAGCGTCAAGCAGGGGCAGAGCGAGCATGTCCATCGCCGCGAGCGCCCTGCCGTCGTAGCATTGGCGGGAGCGCGTCGGCTCGACATTCTCCGCCCACCGAAGCTAAAGAGGTGCAGATGAACGCCGAAGATCGCGGGCGCTCGGTCCGCCGGTTTGAGGATTTCCGGTTTCTGACCGGCGGTGGACGGTACGTCGACGATTTCGCTCGGCCGGAGCAGGTCCATGCTCTTGTGCTGCGGTCGCCGCATGCGCATGCCGCAATCGAGCGGATCGATACCGCGGCGGCGCGGGACGGCGCGGGGTCCTCGGGGTCTTTACCGAAAGCGATCTGCGCGCCGACGGTATCGGTCTCCTTCCCTGCATCGCGCAGGTCAGCACGGTCGATCCGATGATCGTGCCGCCGCGCTATGCCCTCGCACGCGGGCGGGTGCGCCATGTCGGCGATCCGGTGGCGCTGGTGGCGGCCGAAAGCCGACATCAGGCGCGTGACGCCGCCGAGCGGATCGCGATCGGATACCGGCCGCTCGACGCGGTCGCCGATGCTGCGGCGGCGCTGTTGCCCGGGGCGCCGGCGATCTGGGACGAAGCTCCGGCAAACCGCTCCTACAGGTTTCAACGGGGAGACGAGGCCGCGACCCGAGCGGCTTTCGCCGGCGCGGCCCACATCGTCGAGATCGAGCTCGTCAACAACCGCCTCGTGCCGACGCCAATCGAGCCGCGCGCGGCGATCGGCAATTATGACGCGGCCTCCGGCCGCCTCGACCTGCTGCTGACCGGACAAGGCGTCCACAGCATACGCAGCCAACTCGCCGAGGCGGTGTTCCGGCTGCCTCCCGAGCGCATCCCGTTGGCCGCGCCCGATGTCGGCGGTGGGTTCGGGATGAAGAATTTTCTCTATCCCGAATGGGTGCTGGTCTTGTGGGCGGCGCGGCGGCTGGGGCGGCCGGTGAAATGGGTCGCCGAGCGAAGCGAGGAATTCGTCAGCGCGGCGCAAGGCCGCGACAACCATACGAAGGCCCGATTGGCGCTCGACGAGGACGGCCGGTTTCTGGCGCTCGACGTCTCCACCGTGGCCAATCTCGGCGCCTATCTGTCGTCGAACGGGCCGGGCAGCTCGACCAATTCGCCGGCGACGGCGATGGGCGGCGTCTACGCGATCCCGGCCGTTTTCATGGATGTGCGCGGCGCCTTCACCAACACAGTGCCGATCGACGCCTATCGCGGCGCCGGGAAGCCCGAGGCGAATTACCTGATCGAGCGGCTGATAGACATCGCCGCTCGCCGGATCGGCAGCGACCCGGTGAGCTTGCGGCGGCGCAATATGATCGGCGCCTTCCCCTATCGCAGCGCGCTCGGCATGACAATCGATTGCGGGCGCTTTGCCGCCAATCTCGACGACGCGCTGACGCAGGCCCGCGCCACCGATTTCCAGGCGCGGCGTGTCGAGGCGGCAGCGCGCGGCCGGCTGCGTGGGCTCGGGGTCGGCTGCTTTCTCGAAACGGCGCGCGGCACGCCGAACGAAGCTGCCGAAATACGCTTCGATCCGGACGGCCGAGTTTCACTGATCCTCGGCACGCAGTCGAACGGTCAGGGGCATGAAACGAGCTACCCACAGATCGCCGCGTCGTTGCTCGGCCTGCCGATCGAGAGGTTTCGCCTCGTCCAAGCCGATACGCGGTTGGTGCCGCGCGGCGCCGGGCATGGCGGCGCGCGCTCGATGCATCAGGGCGGTACGGCATTGGTTAAGGCAGCAGAAACCGTCATCGAAAAAGGCCGAAGAATCGCGGCCGGTCTGCTGCAGGCCGACAGCGCCGAAATCGTCTTCTCGGACGGCCGGTTCACCGTGCCGGGGACAGAGCGCGGGATCGACCTTCACGCAGTCGCCCGCGCCGCAGCCGACCCGGCGAACCTCCCGGAAAGCATGGCTCCCGGTCTCGACAGCGCCGTCTATAATGTGCTGGACGTGTTCACCTTTCCGAACGGTTGCCACATCGCCGAAGTCGAAATCGACCCGGAGACCGGTGTCGTGACCCTCGAAAGCTATACCGCCGTCGACGATTACGGGCGGCTGATCAATCCGCTGCTCACCGCGGGACAGGTCCAGGGCGGGGTAGTCCAGGGCATCGGCCAGGCTCTCTTCGAGCACACCGTTTATGACTCCGGCTCGGGTCAGCTGCTCAGCGGCTCGCTGATGGACTACGCGCTGCCACGCGCCGATGATCTGCCGCCCTTCGACATCACGCTCGCCGAGTTGCCGACTTCCGCCAACCCGCTCGGCGTCAAGGGCTCCGGCCAGGCCGGATGCATCGCCGCGCCGCAGACGATCATCAACGCGGTCGTCGACGCCCTCGCCCCGCTCGGCATCGATCGCATCGAAATGCCGGCTACCCCCGAGCGGGTCTGGCGCGCCATCCACCCCGCGCGCAAGTAATCGCCGTCGCGCCGGCCGTTAGTTGAATTCGATGCGGTCAGAGGCTCGCTACTCCATAAACCAGCCGTGGCTGACGACCAATGACTGCCCGGTCAGCGCGTTGGTTTTAAAGCCGGCGAAGAACAGCACCGCCTCGGCGACGTCCTCGGTGGTGGTGAACTCGCCGTCCACGGTGTCCTTCAGCATCACCTGCTTGATTACCTCCGCTTCGCTGATGCCGAGCTCCTTGGCCTGTTGGGGTATCAGCGTGTCGACCAAAGGCGTGCGCACAAAGCCGGGACAGACGACATTGGCGCGCACATTGTACGGCGCCCCTTCTTTGGCTACCAAGCGGCACAGTCCGACCAGTCCGTGTTTGGCCGTGACGTAGGGCGCCCTCAAGACCGACGCCAGTTTGGAGTGGACCGAGCCGATATAGACGACAGTACCGGACCTGGCCGCGTACATGTATTTGAGACAAGCCCTGGTCGTCAGGAACGCGCCGTCGAGGTGCACTGCCAAGAGGCGCTTCCAATCATCAAACGGAAAATCCACGACCGGCTTGACGATCTGGATCCCGGCATTACTGACCAGCACGTCGATATGGCCGTATTTCGCGATCGTATCGGCGACACCCTTCTCGACCGCGGCTTCCTCGGTCACGTTCATTCCCACGGCAAACGCGTCCGAGCCCTTGGCCTTGATCTCCCGCGCAGCCGCATCGGCGGCATCGAGATTGAGATCCGCGATGACCGGCGCGCCGCCCTGTGCCGCAAAGCGCAATGCGATCTCCTTGCCGATGCCACTCGCCGCACCGGTGATGATCGCGACCTTTCCATCGAAACGGGACATACAAAAGCTCCTTGGAAAAGCATTGCCAGCTGCGGTTCTGGTGCCACAAATTGCGATACGGTCGAGCACTACCCGCTCGGGCGCTCACCGCTGTGCCGAGCGGCAGGCGGGGCACAGTCCGCGCGCCTCTATAATTTGGCGCTCGACGGCAAAACCTCTGTCCTCCCCGAGCCGGCGCAGGCTTTGCACGATCTCGTCGTCGCGGAGCTCTTCGGTGGCGCCGCAATCGTCGCAGATCATGAACTGGCTTTCGTGCGGATGCTCGATATCGCCACAGGCGATAAACGCGCTCGAAGTCTCGACCTTGTGGATCAGCTTGTGAGCGAGCAGGAATTCGAGCGCTCGGTAGACGGTCGGCGGCCCGAGCTTGCCGCGGCCGCGCTGCAACTCGGCGAGGAGAGCGTAGGCTCCGGTCGGCTGATCCGATGCGAGGATCAATTCGAGGACGCGCCGGCGGACCGGGGTCAGCCGGGCGCCGCGCATCTTGCACAGCAGTTGCGCGTGCGACAGCTCGCATTCGATTTGCCGAGGCGTCACGGCAGGCCTCGCTTAGCAACGGTCAGGTTAATCTGCATCTTATAGCATTACGGCCTAAAAATGTTCGGCGATGGTCCGCGCCTCGGCCGCGTGCGTCAGCTGTCCTCGCAGGCAGACCAAGCCCACTCGCGCGCACCGCGCTTGCCAACAACGGTGCCCGGCTCTAACAGTGCCGGGAAGCCATGCGAATAGACCCGGCAATCGTAGGAGTGGGCGGACGCTCGGCGGTCCTCGTTTGGCGCTTGGCGCGCGACTTCATGCGTCCGCATGTGCGGCGCATCGTGCTCGCCTTCTTGTTGATGGGCCTCGCAGCCGGCAGCACCGCCGGGCGCGCCTGGCTGATGCAACCGGTTCTCGACCGCATCTTTGTCGCGCGCGAGGGATCGCTGCTGCTGCTGATCGCCGGCGGCGCGCTCGCCCTTGCCCTGGTCAAGGGGCTCGCCGATTACGGCGAGGCCGTGCTGATGACCCGGGTCGGCCAGCGTGTCATCGCCGATGTGCAGATCGCGCTGTTTGCCCGGCTGATGCGCGCCGATCTCGCCTATTTTCATACGCATCCGAGCGGCACCCTGATTTCGCGTTTCACCAGCGACGCGGCCCTGTTGCGCAATGCCGCGGCGAGCGTCCTCGCGGGTATCGGCAAGGACGCGGTGACGGTCGTTTTCCTGGTCGGCGTGATGTTCTATCAGGATTGGCTTCTGGCGCTCGTTTCGTTTTTCGTCTTTCCGCTGGCGATCCGCCCGATCGTCGCGATTGGCCGGCGGATTTGCCGGGTCACCGCCAATGCCCAGGCCGAGATCGGCCAGTTCACGACCCTGTTGAGCCAAACCTTCCAGGGCGCCCGGCACGTTAAGGCCTACGGCATGGAACAATACGAAGAGCGCCGCGCCGCCGGGCTGATCGAGCGCCTCTTCGCGCTGATCGATCGCGGCACGCGGACGCGCTCTCGCGCTTCGCCGATGATGGAGGCGCTCGGCGGGACGGCGATCGCCGTCGTCATTCTCTACGGCGGTCACCAGGTCATCAGCGGCGCGCGCACGCCCGGCGCTCTCTTCTCTTTCATCACGGCGCTGCTGCTCGCCTACCAGCCGCTGAAGAGCCTTGCCAATCTGAATGCTTCGTTGCAGGAGGGCCTCGCCGCCGCACAGCGGATCTTCGAAGTGCTCGACGTCGAGCCGACGATCCGCGACATGCCCGGCGCCAAGCCGTTGCACATTGCCGGCGGCGAAATCCGCTTCGACAACGTCCGCTTCGGTTATGTTCCCGGGACGGCGGCGATCGACGGCCTGTCCCTGACGATCCCGGCCGGCCATACCGTGGCATTGGTCGGCCCGTCGGGAGCGGGGAAATCGACGATGCTCAACCTGATCCCGCGCTTCTTCGACCCCGATTCGGGCGGTATCGCGATCGACGGGCAGGATGTGCGCGGCGTGACGATCGCCTCGCTGCGCAGCGCCATCGCGCTGGTCGCTCAGGAAGTCAGCCTGTTCGACGACACCGTGCGCGCCAACATCGCATACGGCCGCTTCGGCGCATCCCTTCACGAAATCGAGGAAGCGGCGCGGGCGGCTGCCGCCGATGCCTTCGTCCGCGAGCTGCCGCAGGGCTACGATACCATGGTCGGCGAGCACGGCGTCCGGCTCTCGGGCGGCCAGCGTCAGCGAATTGCGATTGCCCGCGCGATGCTGAAGAACGCGCCAATCCTGCTGCTCGACGAAGCTACTTCGGCCCTCGACAGCGAATTGGAGCGGCAAGTGCAGCGAGCGCTGAACACATTGATTCGCGGGCGCACGACGCTCGTCATCGCGCATCGGCTGTCGACGGTCCAAGGGGCGGAGTTGATTTGCGTCGTCGATCGGGGGCGGATCGTCGAGACCGGCGGCCATCTGGAACTGCTGGCCCGGGGCGGACTTTATGCGCGCCTTTATGCGATGCAGTTTGCCGAGCAACACGCCGCCGCCGTGTAGAAGCGCGTGCCGGGATTGACCAGACCAGTCACCCTGCGGCGGCTTCTACGGAATGCTCGGCTGCGCCGGGTGGCGTGCTGGTTCATCCATTGGTATATCCGCTTCGTTTATCTGACGACCAGCTGGACCACAGGGGGGGCCGAATGGCCGCACCGCCTGCGCGCCGAAGGAAAGCCGTTCATCCTTGCATTCTGGCACGGGCGATTGCTGATGATCCCGATGGCGTGGCGACGGCTAGCGCCGATGCACATGCTGATATCGGCTCACCCCGACGGGCAGATCATCGCCGATGCCGTGACTTATTTCGGTGTCGATGCGATTGCCGGATCGACCAGCCGCGGCGGCTCGGCTGCGCTGCGGACAATGCTGAAGCGGCTCAAGGCGGGAGATTGCGTCGGGATCACGCCGGACGGGCCGCGCGGCCCGGCGATGACCGCGAGCACCGGGATCGTCAATATCGCCCGGCTCGCCCGGGTGCCGATCCTGCCGATCACCTATGCAACCAGTCGTCGGCGGGTGCTCGCGACGTGGGACCGCTTTCATCTCCCGTGGCCATTCGGCCGCGGCGTCTATCTGTGGGGTGAACCGATCGGGATTGCCGAGGAACTCGACGATGCCGGGCTCGAATGCGCCCGACGCCTCGTCGAGAGCAGAATGGTCGAGATGGTCTGTGAGGCCGAGCGCCGGGTCGGGCACGGGGTACCGGCACCGGCTACCACCAATGGCGTCGAGCCGGCGCGCCGCATTGCGGGCGGTTGATGCTGCCGTTGCTTTATAGCGCCTTGACTCGGCCGCTGAGGCCAATGGCAATGCTGTATTTGGCGCAGCGGCGCAAGCGCGGCAAGGAGCACCCGATCCGCTTTCGCGAGCGCCGAGGCATTCCCAGCGGGACCCGGCCGCAGGGTCCGCTGATCTGGATACATGCCGCCAGCGTGGGTGAAGCAACCGCAGTCTTGGGCCTAATTGAATACCTGCTAGACACGCGGCCGGACCTCGAAATCCTGGTCACGACCGGAACGGTCACCTCGGCGCAGCTACTGGAGGCCCGGCTGCCGGCACGTGCGCGTCACCAATTCGTTCCCGCCGACCTGCCGAGCTGGACGGCGCGCTTTCTCGATCATTGGCGTCCCGACCTGGCACTCTGGGTCGAATCCGAGTTGTGGCCCAATCTGGTTTTCGCGGCGCATGCCCGCAACATTCCGATGGTGCTGGTCAATGCCCGGCTCTCGGCGCGTTCGTACAGCCGCTGGCAACACTGGCCCGGGCTGATCGGACCCATACTAAGAGCATTCGACCTGTGCCTCGCCCAGGATCAACGGCAAGCCGAACGATTTCGCTCACTGGGCGCCCGGCAACTGGCCGCCGTCGGCGATCTCAAAGCCGCCGCGCCCGCATTGCCGTTCGATCGCTCCGAACTGTTGCACCTGCGCGGCGCGATCGGTTCGCGCCCAATTTGGCTGGCTGCCAGCACGCACGACGGCGAGGAGAAAGTCGCCGCGCAAGTACATCGCGAGGTCGCCACGCACCATCCCGGCCTGCTGACGATCATCGCTCCCCGCCACCCGGCGCGCGGCGACGCAATCGGCGCCATGCTGGCGGAGCAAGGGCTGCGCATCGCCAGGCGCACTCGCGGCGATCCGGTCACTCGCGACACGCAAGTCTATCTCGCGGACACAATGGGCGAGCTTGGGCTGTTCTACCGCCTCGCTGGGATCGCCTTTGTCGGCGGCTCTCTGGCCGCCAAGGGCGGGCACAACCCGTTCGAGGCGGCGCGGCTCGGCTGCGCCGTGCTGCATGGCCCGGATATGAGTAATTGCACCACGATGGCGGCTGCGCTGGCAGCCGCGGGCGCCGCCGAAGCCGTGAGCGGCGCTGCGGCGCTCGCGCAATCGGTATCGGTGCTGCTCGCCGATCAGCGGCTGCGAGCCGAGCGCGCTGCCGCCGCTGCCCGCGTTGCGGCGGCCGGTCTCGGCATTCTCGATACTATTCTGGAGCGGCTCGCACCCTGGCTCGACCCGCTCGCACCGGTGCGGGATCCCGCGCCATCACCCCGTCGGGCGCAAGCCTGATGCGCGTGGCCCCCGCTTTCTGGGCACGGCCTCCGGGACTGCTCTCGGAGCTGCTGCTGCCGCTCGGGGCGGGCTGGCAGGCGGCGGGCCGGCTGCAGCAGTCTTTTGCCCGCCCCTACTGGCCGCCGGTTCCGGTGGTGTGCGTCGGCAATCTGGTCGCGGGCGGCGCCGGCAAGACCCCGGTTGCCCTGGCGCTGGCCGCGTACCTCGTCTCGCATGGTACCGCGGTGCATATCGTGACGCGCGGTTACGGCGGCCGCCTCAGCGGACCGGTGCGGGTTGACCCAGCCCGCCACGATGCCGCAGCAGTCGGCGACGAGGCGCTGCTGCTGGCCAGGGAAGCGCCGAGCTGGGTGACGCGCGACCGAGCCGACGGCGTCCGCGCCGCAGTGGCGTCGGGAGCGCAAGTGGTTGTGCTCGATGACGGATTTCAGAACCCCACGATAGGAAAGAATTTGTCGCTCGTCGTCGTCGACGCTGCGTATGGCTTCGGCAACGGACGGGTGATCCCGGCCGGCCCGTTGCGCGAGAACCTCGCCCGCGGGCTCACCCGGGCCGATGCTGTTGTGTTGCTCGGAGCCGAGACGCAGCCGCGCCGTCCCGAACCGCTCGGGATCGATACGGCTCTGCACGTCTTGCACGCGGTTCTGCGGCCGGTCGCCGGGGAACGGCTGACCGGCTCGCGTCTGCTGGCTTTCGCCGGGATCGGCCGTCCGGAGAAATTCTTTGCGACTTTGCGGGAGTGCGGCGTCGAGCTTGTCGGCACTCGGCCGTTTGCGGACCATCACCCGTACCGCGCCGGCGAAATCGACCAGCTGCTCCGCGCCGCCGAACGGGCGCGAGCCCGCCTCATCACGACCGCAAAAGACATCGTCCGAGTGCCCGTTGCAATGCGGGCCGCCATCGAGGTTCTTGAGGTGGAAATTCGCTGGGCTGATCCTGCTGCGCTTTTGGAGTTGCTCAGAGCCGTCGTTGGTTCTCGATAAGCTGATGCCAATTGATCGGACAGCTACCCTCACCCACCAAGCCCTGCACGCTTGGTCCCCCCGCTCCCGCACTTGCGGGAGAGGGTGCCGAGCGAGCGAGCCCGGTGAGAGCACCGCCTCGCGCCTTCGGCCTATCAGCTTCACCCACCGACTGGAGGGCTGGGTAGCGGCGCTGTGCTTTCGGGCGTTCGGGTTGTTGCCGCTCGATTGGGCGTCGGCTATCGGCGGGGCGCTGGCGCGCGCGATCGGCCCCGGGCTTGGCGTTTCCAAACGCGCCCGGCTCAACATCGGCCGCGCCTTGCCCGAGCTTTCGCAAGCCGAGGTCGCGGAGATGATAGCCGGCATGTGGGACAATCTCGGCCGGGTCGCGGCCGAATATCCGCATCTGCGCCGAATCCGCATCTTCGAACCGGGCGGGCGCGTCGAGACGCACGGCCTTGAGCACATGGATCGGGCGGTTGCCGGGGGGCGCCGCATGATCATCTTCTCCGGGCACATCGCCAATTGGGAGATCGGCATGCTCGCCGCGGTCCAATACGGGGCTGAGGTCGCGCAGATCTACCGGGCCGCCAACAATCCGCTGGTCGACCGAATGATCAGACGGTTTCGCGGCACCGGCGGCGAGCTGATCCCCAAAGGCGCCGTCGCCGCGCGGCGCGCGATCGCAGTGCTGCGGCGCGGTGCGCATCTGACGATGCTCGCCGACCAGAAGATGAATGACGGCATCCCCGTGGCGTTCTTCGGACGCCCGGCAATGACCGCCTCCGCGCTCGCCGCCTTGGCGCTGCGCTTCGACTGCGACGTGCTGCCCGCCCGCGTCGAGCGGCTCGCCGGTGCGCATTTTCGGCTCACCGTCTTCCCGCCGTTGCCACTGTCGCGCAGCGGCGACCATCACGCCGATGTCGCCGCCCTGATGGCGCAGGTCAATCAGACTTTAGAAGACTGGATCCGAGATCGCCCCGAGGAGTGGTTCTGGCTGCACCGGCGCTGGCCCGATTAGGGTGTTACCCGCCTTTCCTCGACCACGATGGTATCGACAATCGCCTCCGGTTCGTACATCCAGCGGGTCAGCAGCCCGGCAATGACCGCGCCGATTATTGGCGCGAGCCAGAACAGCCACAGCTGAGCGATATATGCCCCGCCGGCAAACAGCGCCGGCCCGGTGCTGCGCGCCGGGTTGACTGAGGTGTTGGTGACCGGGATCGAGACCAGATGGATCAAGGTCAGGGCGAGGCCGATCGGGATCCCGGCGAACCCGGTCGCCGCTCCCTTCGACGTCGTGCCGATGATGATAAAGAGGAAGAAGAACGTCATCACCACTTCGTCGACAAAGCAACTGCCGAGGCCGTATTTGCCAGGACTGAGGTTGCCATAACCGTTCGCGGCAAAACCGCCGGCCACCCACTCGGGCTTGCCCGATGCAATCACCCACAAGACTGCCGCGGCGAAGATAGCAGCGATAACCTGCGCGACGATGTAGGGGAGCACGTGCTTGTTGGCGCAGCGTCCGGCGCTCCACAAACCGATCGTGACCGCCGGGTTGAAGTGCCCGCCGGAAATATGACCTACGGCATAGGCCATCGTCAGCACCGTCAGCCCGAATGCGAAGGCGACGCCGAGAAAGCCGATCCCGAGGTTCGGAAAACCCGCGGCCAGGACTGCCGCGCCGCAACCGCCCAGTACCAGCCAGAACGTGCCAAAGAACTCGGCAAGAACGCGCCGTGTCATGTCGCTGTCCATCCTGTCCTCCCACGTTAACTATTGTATTCTAATGGTTGAGAACACCGTGGACAAGGGCAACCTGAGGAATTGGAGACGATACTACGCGCATCGAGACGTCAGCGGTCGTCTGTCGATGGAACCGGGCAGAACGGATTAGGAAGCCTTCGAGAGTACCCTGGCCGAAGTTTGCTCGGCCTCGATCACTTCCGCGAAAGTCCGGTGGTCGGGGAAGGTCCAATTCTCGCCGGGCAGAACGTCCCGAGCTCGAATTGCGGGGTCTGGGAACAATTCCGGGCGAGCCTTCTTCCATTTGGCCAAGGCAACACTTTTTGCGATCAGCCGGTCTTTGACGTAATCCACGAGCTTCTGTGAAGCCGTGTTCGGCAACCTGCGCCGCACAGGCGCAAGGAGCTCGACAAGTAGCCAAAGCTCCCACGCGATGTCCTCAAGTGATTCAAGAGGAACTAGTGGGGTCTTCAACTCTTGGGGCTCTGGATGTTGTGGTCCCACCTTGCGTCTTACCGAATTTTTCATAATCGCCGTTAATATTTGCTAATGAACTAACGCACTATACCATCCTCTGCGTCCCGCAAACGTGGCGGATCACGTCCATTACGCGTCAGGGTGGATCATATATTTGTCTGAAATGCCCTGAAAAACAAAATAGTGCTAAGCGGGCCAAGACCTCAGTCGTCGTCTCTCGATCCGGGCCGGCAAATCCGGGCTTCGAGGTGGCGGTCGATCCAGGCGACCACCAGAGTCACATAAAGCGGCAGAGCAAAGACTAGGAACCCGATCGAGTAGAGAAGAGTTCTGGTTGCGGATCTCGGTGATCGGCTTCTCGATCTCGTCGAGTGGCACCATGATCGCGAGAAGCTGGTCTCGTCCGTAGCGGGGCGGGATATCGAGCACACGCCCGACCCAGGTCCTGCCGGCCACCTCGTAGAAGCGGGTCCCGGACATGTGCCCGTCCTCGTAGGCGCCGACGAGACCGGCGATCACCGGGTCGTTCAGATCGCCGATTTTCGGCGGCGTTACCAGCATCTGACCATTGGAATGAAGCGCTTTGGCGAATCGGGCGGCGTCCGGCAGCGCGATTACCTCGCTCGCCTTTGTGAAAATGAAGGCTGTGCTAGTAGGGGTAATGTGCTGATCGCGCAAAAAGCGCGCAAGGTCGATTTCAGCGAGATCGGCACCGATCACACCCGGCATTTGCCCGGTGAAGCTGCGGCTCAAGGTCGAGTCCCGGCTCACCGCTGGTCGCGAAAATGTAAAGAGCACTCTGCTCGACCGCGTCGCTGCGTTTGGCGCTATCGTACCAGGGACGCGGTCGGGGATCGAAATCCGCGGGAGCCGGATCGAGGCGCCCGACGGCCGTGCCGTCTTCGCTGAGAAACACCCACCGCGTCTTGCGGTCACCCGCCGGGTCGGCAGAGATGATCTCGTTGGCGAATGCCGCTTCCGGCGGGGCATGCAGCGCGTCGCGCAAGACCGCGCTGTTTTCGCCGGCGATATGGGTAACCATAAAGAAATCGCCGTTGTCGAAGCCGACATAGAGCGACAGAATTTGCGGATAGATCCTCAGCACGCGCAGCATCAACGACATCGCGTGAGGGTCTTCCTTGATCGCCGGCGAGGTCAGTTCGGGTACCAGCGACGCGATACCGACGATCGCGTACATCGGGTCATAGAGCAGCCTGATACGGTTCGAAACGTCTTCGCCCGCTTCGAGCATCATGCGCTCGGTTGCGGCGATTGCCAGCTGATTGGATTTCTTAGAATTGTACCAGATCATCCCGCCCGTCAGTGCAACCACCATGACGAGCAGTAGCGCGGTTACTCCGACGTAATACTGCCAAAGCGGTCGTGACCTTTCGGCATCAGAGGTCGCTGCTCGTCGAGGCGAATAGCGTTGTGGGTCCTTCACGGCGCACTATCCTCCCTTCCGAGCAATACGAGAGCGTCAGAACAAGTTGCCCTGCCCCGGATGGACGCCCGTGCGCCGGGTCCGGGGCCGCGGTCTGCTGCCGGCGATCACGCCGACCCGACCGTCGTGAAATTCGAGATCGAGCGGATCACCGGCGCTGATCTCCGCCGCCCCGGTCAGTACTCGCGCGACACCGCTGCGGACCACGACGTACCCGCGCGCGAGCAGGCTTTCGTGGCGTTCCGAGTGGGTGGCGAGCCGTCCGGCGAAATTGTCCAGTGCATTATGGTTTCTGTCGATGAAGCGCGCCATCGCGGCACGCAGCCGCGGCTCGAACTCGGCAGTGCGGGCGCGTGAGCGGTCGAGGTCGGCCGACAAAACGGCCGGCCGCAACCGCGAGGCCGCGAGGTCGAGGCTGTGCTGAGCCGCCCGCAGGCGCCGGTCGGCAGCCAGCCGCAGCCGCTCGGCACGGTCGTCGAGGCGTTGCGCCGCCGATCCGATCAAGTCGTGCGGATCGGGAAGGCCGCGCGCGAGCCCAGCGAGGTGCAGCCGACGTTCGGCAAAAAGCCGGGAGAGGCCAGCGGAGAGCCGGCTCGTTTTGGCGCCGAGCTCGGCGATCAGATCGAGACGCACCGGTACCGCCATTTCAGCGGCGGCGGTCGGAGTCGGCGCGCGGCGGTCGCTCGCATGGTCGATCAGGGTCGTATCGATCTCGTGCCCGACCGCCGAGATCAGCGGGATCGCCGAGGCGGCGGCGGCGCGCACTACGATCTCCTCGTTGAACGGCATCAGATCCTCGAGGCTACCGCCGCCGCGTGCGACAATGATCAGCTGTGGCCGCGGCACCACGCCACCTTCGGAAAGACGGTTGAAGCCGGTTATGGCGGCCGCCACCTGGGCAGCCGCACCCTCGCCCTGGACGGCCACCGGCCAGAGCAGGACCCGGCGCGGAAAGCGGTCGGAAAGCCGGTGCAGGACATCGCGAATCACCGCTCCCGACGGCGAGGTGACAATGCCGATCACCCCCGGCAGAAACGGCAGCTTCTTCTTGCGCTCGGCCGCGAACAGCCCCTCGGCGGCGAGGCGCCGGCGCCGGTCCTCGAGCAATTTGAGGAGCGCGCCGATCCCGGCGAGCTCGATCGTATCGATGATCAGCTGGTATTTCGAGCGGCCGGGAAACGTCGTGAGGCGCCCGGTGCACACCACCTCCATCCCGTCTTCCGGCTTGATCCCGAGCCGCATCGCCGTCGTGCGCCAGCACACCGCGTCGAGCACCGCGTCGCTGTCCTTCAGGCACAGATAGCAATGGCCCGAGCTGTGCCGCTTCCAGCCAGAGATCTCCCCGCGCACCTGCACAAAAGAGAAATTTTCCTCGATCGAACGCTTGAGCGCGCGCGCCAGTTCGGAGACCGTGTATTCGGCAAGGTTGGAGCGAACCGGGGCCGCGATAGAAGTATCGTCCATCCCCACATGATAGCCGAGCGCGGGAGGAAGAGCGATGCGGGTACTGGTGGTGGGTGCGGGCGGTCGCGAGCACGCGCTCGCCTGGGCGATTTCGGCGTCGCCACTGGTCGATCGCCTGTTCTGCGCCCCCGGCAATGCCGGCATCGCCGAGGAAGCCGAGTGCATCGCGATCGGTGCAACCGATATCGAGGGGCTGGTCCAGTTTTGCCGCGGCGAGCGGATCGATTTCGTCGTGGTGGGCCCCGAAGCGCCGCTTGTCCTGGGGCTCGTCGATGCGCTCGAAGCCGAAGGAATTGCGGCCTTCGGCCCGAGTGCTGCAGCCTCGGCGATCGAAGCCTCCAAGGCCTTCGCCAAGGATCTCTTCACGCGTGCGCGAATCCCGACCGCCGCTTACCGCCGCTTCCGCGATACGGCAGTGGCGAAAATCTTTATCGCGAGCCACGGCGCGCCGATCGTCGTCAAGGCCGACGGCCTTGCCGCCGGCAAGGGCGTGGTGGTCGCCGATGACCTCGACACGGCCTACCGGGCGGTCGATGCCGCGCTCGTCGAGCGCCGGTTCAGCACGGCCGGGCTCGAAATCGTCGTCGAGGATTTTCTGGCCGGCGAAGAGGCGAGTTTCTTCGCCCTGGTCGACGGCAAAGATGCGCTGCCGCTCGCCTCGGCGCAGGATTACAAGCGCGTCGGCGACGGGGACATCGGGCCGAACACCGGTGGCATGGGCGCCTATTCGCCGAGCCCCTTGTGACCCCGGCGGTCGAGGGCATGGTGATGGAGCGCATCATCCTGCCAGCGATCGCCGCGATGCGCCACGAGGGGCGCCTCTTCAAGGGAGTCCTTTATGCCGGCCTGATGCTGACGGAAGCGGGGCCGATGCTGCTCGAATTCAATGCCCGCTTGGGCGACCCGGAATGCCAGGCGCTGATGATGCGGCTGATAAGCGATCCGTTGCCGGCATTGATCGCCGCGCATGACGGCTTGCTGAGATCGGTCGATCTGCGATGGCATGCCGATAGCGCGCTATGCGTTGTCATGGCGGCGAATGGCTATCCCGGCGAGCCGCAAAGAGGCAGCGAGATCCGCGGCCTCGACACCGCGGCCAGCAACTCGACGGTCAAAATATTCCATGCCGGCACCCGCCGCGACAACCAGCGGCTGATCGCCGACGGCGGCCGCGTTCTCGGCGTGACGGCCACCGGTAGCGATCTCGCAACCGCCCGCGACCGCGCCTACGCCGCCGTCGACCGCATCGACTGGCCCGAAGGCTTCTGCCGCCGCGACATCGGCCATCGTTAAGTCGAAGGCTGTCCGTCGCGCACCACCGGCTCAGCCAGACGCTCATTTCCGGCTGCAATCCGGTCGCAGGCCCAACCAGGTCGGCGCGAACCGGGAATGTGTTCAGGTCGTGGTCGCCGACCACGCGCGTCGCCCGCCATGTCGCGAACTCGCCGCGCGGCATGATTCTGCGACGACACGACGACCTCGACCATCTCCCGCTCGAGCTTAGAGAGGCCCGAGGGCGCCAGCATCAGCTCGTTGTACATCGCGACGAAGTTGCGGGCGTAGGCTGTAGGCGCGCAGCACATTCGGCACGATTCCGAGCTTTTCGGTGCACAGCGCGAACAGCGCTTTGAGGTCCTCGTCGAGCGCTTCGGGATCGGCCACTGGGAGCGCCGAGATATGGTCCGGCTGCGGCAAGTCAAACCTCCTGCGGCAAACAAGTCACGGACCTATTGTAATCGCGTCCGGCAAGCATCGTCACCACCGGCTTGACCCGGGCGTTTCGGTCCCTCTTGACCGGACTTGCGGTTGCGAGATTTGCGTCGTCGCTGCGCTCGCAATGACCCGGTCATTGCGAGCGCAGCGCGGCAATCTCGCCCGGCACAAACCGGCTGGCATTTGGGCACGGCGCTCTCAGGTTCGGAGCGTCGCCATGGTTGATCGTAGTATGACAGCCCGCTGCAGCTGCAGCGGGTCTGCAGCGGAGCTCCTCTTCAGGTTGCACGGCTCGAAAGCGGCCAAGGCCTGGGGTGGGTCGGCCGCTCTTCGGCCTGGCGGATTTCGAGCGCCTTCAGACGTTGGTCGAAGTCGCTGGTTTCGATGGTTTGCACAAAAGTCGTAAACACCCGGGCGATGGCTTGCGCCTCGCCCGGCGTGATCAGGCCGCCGGCGAGCGCCGCGGTGACCGCCCCCATCGCGCCGGCGATGTCGGCGGCGCTCTTGATCGGCGGCAACGCGAACTCGACGGCGCGGTCGCGCGGCAAAATGCGTTCGAGGCACAGCCGCATCGCGGTCGAGTCGCCGGCGAAGGCTGCCTCGACGGCCTTGCGGGTCAATGCCTCGGCTTCGCCAGCGAGCAGCTTTTGCGCGGCCAAGCTTGCCTTGTTGCGCGAGCCGAGCCGGCGGCCGGCCGGGTTTCCCGACCGCCCTTTCGGAAACGGCCGCCCGCGCACCTGCGCCGCCGGCGCCACTTCCACCTCATCGCCCATATACACCTCCGTGCGTGGCAGCGCCTCCCCTCGGACGCCGCAATCGTCCGACTATATTATGCTAATAAGGCAATTTTATGGATGTCTAATACGCAACAAAGGGGCGGTCGGGGGTGAGTCCCGCCGTGGCCGGGCGTCTGCGGGCACCTCGGGCGAAGAGCGCGGGTCAGCGCCTCGTCTCAGTAGAACCGTGACGAGAATTTCGGAATGGCAACCGTGCCATTAAGTCCGGACTCCGCATGGCGTCGTCAAAGCCGCGTTGGGTAATGTCACGGAAGTGGAGTTCTGGAAAATCACCGGGCAAAAGATCGATAAGATGGATTCTTTGATGTTGGCACTCATTCAATGCAACAGCTAAATCTGCGAAACCTTCCGATGCCGAATACTGCGTTCGTGCCTGTACTGGCCGCTCTCGGATTTTAGATGTAGTAGCTCGCGGGGCCTTCCGGGCCCTCTGACCGATTTTAGATAACGCTACAACTGCGACTTTGATGAGCTTTACGGACCTGCTGGCGGCCCTACCGCACCGCACCCCGCATAGAATGGAGAGAACGACGGCTTGATTGCCATCGCCCTCAGCGGGATAACGCGTTCGTTAGCATGCCGGGGAGCAACTGCCTTGTCGATAAGCCTGCGGTGGCAAGAGTGGCGGGCTGCTGCCACTCAAAAGAGACAAAAGCGCCAAGCACAAACCCAGCGCCGAATCGAGGCCGACAAGGGTCCACCGCGCTACGCAAAAGCGCTTGTCGAGGGCGCGACGACGGTCGGGCGATTTCTCGTCGGAGCCAATGGGGTAGGCTTTGCCGCGAGCCTGGCGATATATTTCTCAGCCTACATTTCGCTTACGAGCGTTGACAACGAGCACATCTGCGTTGCCAGTCAGTTCGTATCGGACGTAATGCAGGAGGGGCGGTTAGCCGCATGGGATTTCTTTTTTGGTGGAATCTTTGCTCTTGTCGCGGCGGGATTTTCAACGGGTATGTGGGTTCGGTATAATATGGCCCTTCATGATTCGGTCAGTGATTTGCCTGCGCCTTCATTCGAAAGCTGGATTTCGAGTTATTCGGAATGGGGGCTGTTCCTGCGAAGTGCCGGTTGGCAGTGGATTCCTATAGTTCTTGCGTCCACGCTTTTTTTGTGGGGCATCGGCCACGGGTTGGGGCTGCGGGTGTCTTCTGCCGGCATCCAGCAAAACTGGCAGGCGTATAAGGTGGCTTGCGGCACTGAAGGTGTGCATGCGCCGCCCGCCGCGCACTCGCCATAATGCCCATACGTCAAGTTCCACGTCACCGCCCCCCACGGCCACCCAAAAAGCCGGGGAGACTGTCATTTTTAAATTGGACGGCACTGACATTTGCACGTTGGGGCTACAGAGCGGAGTCAGATGATCTCCATTATATAATATATTTTCAGGTATTTCTATAGTCGTGGTGCCGCCCGGCCATGTGATGACTGGGCTTGGGAATGCGATTTTCCTGCCATCAGTACTTAGAGATATTCAAATTACTGGATGCCGCTTTGCACAAGATGTAGGCCAAGGGCCCGGGATCATTATGCTGGGAATCACAGACGAACTCATCTTTAGACCGAACTTTGACCAATTTCTAACTGAAGCTGGTGAAAAGACCTGATATTCGTCGTATAAGCGGTCATGTAATCTGGTGATTCCGATTGACAGGCGTGTCGCTTCATGATCATGACGGCGCATGTATGTCGCCGTTGTCCCCAACCGAGGCTCGCCGCCGGCCATCCTGCTGCGGGAGAGCTACCGCGAGGCGGGCAAGACCAAGAACCGAACCCTCGCCAACTTGTCACGCTGGCCCGCCGAGCGCATCGAGCAACTCCGCGCCGTCCTGCGCGGCGACAAACTGCTGCCCGCCGCTGAGGCGGTGGAAATCGTCCGCGCGCTGCCGCACGGGCACGTGCTCGCCGCGCTGGGCACCGCGCGCCGCATCGCGCTCGATGCCGTGCTGCCGCGCCGGGCGCCGCAACGCCGCCGCGATCTGGCGCTGGCCCTGATCGTCGCCCGCCTGCTCGAGCCGGCGGCCAAGCTGGCGACGGCGCGGATGTTGGATCCCACCACCGCCAGCCATTCGCTGGGCGAGATGCTGGGGCTCGGCCGCGTCGCCGCCAAGGAGGTCTATGCCGCGCTCGACTGGCTGGGCCGCGAGCAGCCGTTCATCGAGGCCCAGCTGGTCCGTCGGCACCTCAAGAATGGCGCGCTGCTGCTCTACGACGTCACCTCCACCTACCTCGAAGGACGCTGCTGCGAACTGGCGCAGCATGGCTACAGCCGCGACCACCGTGGCGACCGGCCGCAGATTGTCATTGGCCTGATGTGCGCCGCCAACGGTTGCCCGGTCGCGATCGAGGTGTTCGAGGGCAATACCGCCGATCCGCTGACGCTGTCGTCGCAGATCGACAAGCTGAAGCAGCGCTTCAAGCTGCAGCGCGTGGTGATGGTGGGCGACCGCGGGGTGCTGACCAGCGCCCGGATCGAGCAGACGCTGCGCCCGGCTGGCCTCGATTGGATCACCGCGCTGCGCGCTCCGGCGATCACGCAGCTGGCCGCCGAAGGCGGGCCGTTGCAGCTCTCGCTGTTTGATGACCGCGATATGGCGGAGATCACCAGCCCCGATTATCCGGGTGAACGACTGGTGGTCTGCATGAACCCGTTGCTGGCCGAAGAGCGCGGCCGCAAACGCGCCGAGCTGTTGGCCGCCACCGAAAAGGAGCTCGCGCGCATCGCGGCCCGCGTGCAGCGGGCGCGCAGTTCATTGCGTAGCGCCGCGGCGATCGGCCAGGCCGTCGGGGCGGTGCTGGGACGGCGCCACATGACCAAGCACTTCCACATCAGCATCACCGACGAGGCGTTCAGCTTCGCCCAAAACCCTCTCAGCATTGCCGCCGAGGCTGCACTCGACGGCATCTATGTGATCCGCACCAACCTGCCGGCGGCACAGTCTGACGCTGCTGCCACGGTGCGTTCCTACAAAAGTCTCAGCGGCGTCGAGCACGCCTTCCGCTCGCTGAAGACCGTCGATCTCGCACTGCGCCCGGTGTTCCATTGGACCGCGCCGCGGGTGCGCGCGCACGTCTTGCTCTGCATGCTGGCCTATTATCTGGAGTGGCACATGCGTCAGAACCTTGCTCCGATGCTGTTCGACGAGCCCGATCCGGCCGCCCGCGAGGCACAGCGCACCTCACCGGTGGCCAAGGCGGAGCCCTCACTGGCGGCGCGACGCAAGGCCGCGCGCAAACGCACCGAGCCAGTAGATGGCGAACCGCTCCCAGTGCACAGCTTCCACACCCTGCTCGGCGATCTCGCCACGCTCACCCGCAATATCGTCCGTCTCGGGCGCGATCGCCTCATCACCATCCTCGCCACCCCTACCCGCACACAGCACCGCGCCCTCGACCTGCTCGGCGTTACCCTCACCGCGTAGACAGACCAGCACCCACCAGGGCTAACTATATCAATGGCTTGCGCTCAAAAGCGGGTAAAGTTCGGTTTAGAGGTGCCGAAAAAGCGGCGAAGCTGGACGCATCATCGGCCTAGAGCAATAGCTGAGGATCATCCGCACATCCTCGTCGCTATCAGCTGAATGCGGCGAACAGCTCCTCGAGCGCCGTGATCTGGTTGCCGGCAACCGAATTGGGCACGAGGACCGGCGTGTTGACGCCGGCGTCGCGCCATGCCGCGACGCCCTCGCGGACCGTTGCGGCCGGGCCGAAGAGGGTGTTGTCGGTGAGCCAGCGGTCGGTCAGGTACTTTGGTATGTCGTCGGGCCGGTTGTCGGCGATCGCCTTCTCGACTGCCGACATCTCGTCGGCATAACCGGCCTCCTTCCAGTAGGCGCGATAATTCGGCAGGAAGGCGTAATGCACGAGGCGGCGGCGCAGCAGCGCCTTTGCCGCGTCAACATCTTCCGAGACGCAGACCGGCAGCATGTTGCCGATCAGAAAATTCGGATCGCTGCGCTTGGACGACGGCATGGCGGCGAGCGACTGGGGCATGTGGGAAAGACTGGCATTCGCGAACACGACGCCTTCGGCAATCTCGGCGGCGAGCGCGACCATCTTCTTGCGCAAAGCCGCGAGGACGATCGGCGGCAGCGGCCCGATCCCTTCATAGGACATGACCTTCTCGACAAAGGCGCGGATATCCGAGAGGGGCTTGCCCGGGGTGACGCCGAGACGCTGGTAAGTGGGGCCGTGCGCGATGCCGATGCCAAAGTGGAAGCGGCCGCCCGAGACCTCGTGCAGATAGGCGGCGCTATGCGCAAAATCCTCCGGGGTGCGGGCGTAAATCGGCGCGATCGCGGTGCCGAACGGGATGTGCTCGGTAGCAAGCGCCAGCGCGGTGCACTGCGCCATGTTGCCGAACCGGCTCGGGATGTACATGCCGGCGAAACCGCGGCGTTCAATTTCACGCGCGATGTCGAGCGTCTGGCGCCGCCTCCCCGGCACGGCGACGAGGCTGATCGCGGGCAAGTTCTGGGATGGCATTGGGCACGCTCCTTGATGCGCGGAAGATCGAGTCGTCTCGGCTGCTTCGGTCTGGCGCTAGTGCTCAGAGTCATTCGCTCGATTGATCCGGCAATGTCCACCCATCGCTCACGCCAAATCCGCTACACCGGCGAAAGCCGGTGCCCACGGAAAAGTGGATCCCGGCTTTCGCCGGGAAAGCCCGGAGGGGGTGTCGAGCTGAATTAACTGAGTGATTCTGTGCACTAGTGCTTGGATGCATACAGATGATTCAGTGCAATGCGCCCGTCCTCGTCTTCCCGGCGAAAGCCGGGATCCATTCCTCCCATGGGCACCGGCTTTCGCCGGTGTGACAGGATTTCATCTGAGCCTTGTTTAGTCCTTGCCGAGGGAATCTTCCTTATGGGTCCAGGAAATTAGGCTTGCCGGGTTGTTGGCTCCCGGTCAACAGCGCCTGTCCGGCTGCTGGCGCGAGGTTGGAGGGATGAACGGCTTGTGGCGGACCGACAGAGCGGAAAAATACGTGTTCTAGGCCCTAGTACGTCGTTTCCAAAGTTCCGCACCTATCGGTCAGGCGGGGAGATCGATTTTGTAGCGCCATCGATGGATGACCGGGTCGCGATTTAGGTCATTGATGAATTCGATGATGCGTTGCTTCAATTCGTGTGTGAAGTTGACACGGATGTGGCGGAGCACGGATCGGGCTGCTTTGGAGAAAAACCCCTCGACCAGGTTGAGCCAGGAACCGTGTTTGGGGGTGAACACAAACGCGAAGCGGCCGTCCGGCTGAACGGCCAGCCACGTCTTGGTCTCCCGCGAGATGTGCGCCGAGTGATTGTCCAGAATGACCTTGATCGCAGTTGCGGCCGGATAGGCAGCGTCGAGGATTTTGAGGAACTCAATGAACTCGCGACTGCGATGGCGGTCCTTGACGAGGGCGTGCACAGTACCAGTGAGCAGATCGATGCCGGCCATCAGGGTCACCGTGCCGTGGCGCTTGTACTCGTGGTCGCGCTGCGTGGTGGGGTGGGTGCCGGGAACCGGGGGGAGATCAGGAGTGGTATTGCCGATCGCCTGAATACCGGGTTTCTCGTCATAGGAGAGGATGGCGATTTCGCCCCCGCCATCACAGTTCGCGGCAGCCGCGCGCCGCATCTCGACTTCGCGGTAAAGGCAAAGCACTTCTGCCATTTTTTGCTCGAAATCGGGGTCGCGCTGCTCCACGTAGTAGCGGACTTTATGCGGCTTGACCTCATGCGCCGCCAGGATCTTGCACACCGTTCCCTGGGCGAGTTTCGCCAGGCTGGGATGGCCAGCCTGCGGCCCGTGGTTACGCGCATGCGCGGCCAACAAGCGGGTGGTCCACAGCTCGTGTGGATACCCGGATGCGATCGGCTTGGCGCAAGCCAGCGAAACCAGCCACGCCCTCGCTTCCCGTGTAATCACTGCATCGCGTCCTGCTCGCGGCCGGTCATCGAGCGCTGCTAACACCCCCAATTCCGCGGCTCGCTCCAGGCACCGCGTCACGGTCTGCTGGCTCACCCCGATCTGCCGTGCGACGACGTAAGCCGATGGGGTGTCGAGGTAGGCAATGATCATGCGAGCCCGCTCCACCCGGCCCGTCGCCTCGCTCCGCGAGCGCGAAATATCGACCAGCGCACGGCGCTGGTCCGGATCAATCGAAAGCGTAATGACGCGGCGCGCAGCAACCATCGCTTCCCCCTGCGATGTCCTCCCGCTGCTTACCATATCTCGCGTACATTGCATACTCCGCCACAACATATCGATAATTTGGAATCTTTGTACTAGGCGACAGCCTGACTGAGGAGTTGGGTTCGCTGCAGGGAGGGCCGTCGGGAACGCCAGGCGCTATTCCGCGGCTTGCGGGGTGATTTGCACCGAATTGGGGCCGTAGCGGTCGCGAAAGGGCGCGGTGTCGATTTCTTCGAGCTCGATTTCGCGGTTCAACACCTTGGCTTTCCAGGTTTCCTGCTCGGGGATGCGGGCGTGGAATTCGGGCATCACCTCGCGGGCGAAGAGTTCGAGGCTCTCGCAGATGTGCTCGTGCGTGTTCTTGCCGGCCTGGTTCAACAGGATGACTTGGTCGATATGCGAGCTCTCGAACCGCCGCAGCTTGCGACGCAAGGTCTCCGGTGAGCCGATCAGCCCCCCGGAGAGTGCGCGGGCGAGGCCTTCGGGGTTAGCGCGCTTCCATTTCTCGTACTCATCCCACAAATCGACCGTGCCAGGTTCCGGCCGTTTGCGGTTGGGGCTCAGCCCGTAAAAGCGCAGCGCGAACTGAAAGAACGGGATGCCGTCGGCGCGGCGTCGCGCCTCCTCGTCGGTCTCGGCGCACATGAAATAGCTGGTCAGAGCGATATTGGGGTTGGTCACGTAATCCGTCAGTTTGTCGAGCCGCTTGGTGAAGGAATTGTAGTAGGCGTGCACCCAGGCATGCGCCGCATCGGCGCTCAAGAACTGGAAGGCGAGCGCGCCGAGACCACGGCGCCCGGCCATCTCGATCGTGTCGAGCGCCGAGCACGCGACCCATAACGGCGGGTGGGGCTTCTGCAACGGCTTAGGCACGACGTTGCGCAGCGGGAAATCGAAATAGGTCCCGTGGTATTCGCAGCCGCCATCCTTGAACATCGGGATGACCGCGCGCACCGCGTCTTCCCAGACCGCCCGCTTCTCGTCGAAGCTGCGGTCGAACGGTTCCAGCTCGGTGATGCTGGCGCTCTCGCCCATGCCGAATTCAACCCGGCCGCGGCTGACCAGATCGAGCGCCGCGATGCGCTCGGCGACGCGTGCAGGATGCACCGTCGTCAATTGCATGATGCCGTGCGCGAGGCGGATCTGTCGGGTGCGCTGGCTGGCCGCGGCGAGGAACACCTCCGGTGCCGGCGAGTGCGAATATTCCTCGAGGAAATGGTGCTCGACTTCCCAGGCGAAATCGTAGCCGAGGCGGTCGGCCAGTTCGAGCTGGTCGAGCGCATTATGGTAGAGGTTGAGCTCGCTGTCCGGTCCCCACGGCCGCGGCAATTGCAGCTCGTAGAATATGCCAAATTTCATTCTTCTCTCCCGCTGTCACGCGTCCCAGCCGATGGCGCGGCGCATGAAATTGTAGCCGAGCGCGGTGAAAGAAGCGCGCTCCCTGTTGTCCTTCCCGTAGCCGTGGCCGCCGGCGGCCGGCTCGTAAAAATAGGCCTCGTAGCCCATCGCCTCGAGCTTCGCGGCCATTTTGCGAGCGTGGCCGGGGTGAACCCGATCGTCGCGCCGGCTCGTCGCGATCAGCATCGGCGGGTAGGGCCGACCTGGGACCGCGGCATGGTACGCAGAAATCTCTTTGAGGAATTCCCAATCCCCGGGATCGTCGGGATCGCCGTATTCGGCAATCCAGCTCGCGCCGGCATGTAATTTTGAATAGCGCCGCATGTCGATCAGCGGGATCGTGCAAAAGAGGGCGCCGAACCGCTCCGGATAGCGGGTCAGCATGTTGGTGATCAGTATCCCGCCATTGGAACCGCCTTCGGCGGCAATGCGGCCGGGGCGTGTCACGCCGCGCCGCACGAGGTCGGCCGCGACGGCAGCGAAATCGTCGTGCGAGAGCCGCTTACCTTCACGGCGCCCGGCCTCGTGCCAGGCCGTGCCGAATTCGCCGCCGCCCCTGATATTGGCGACGACGCTGGTGCCGCCGCGTTCGAGCCAGAGCTTCCCAACGGCGGAATTGTAGTAAGGCAACTGCGATATGCCAAAGCCGCCATAGCCCGAGAGATGGACCGGCGCCTCGCCGGTCTCGCCCGGCGGGCCCACCTGGACATAGGGGATGCGCGTGCCGTCTTGTGAGGTGGCCTCGTGCCGGGTGACAACCAAACCCGACGGATCAAAAGTCTGCGGGGCCCGCTTGAGCAGCTGCGGCGTCGAGCCCGGCGGGATCAGGTAGAGAGAGGGCGGCGTCAGCGGGTCTTGCGCGCTGGCGAGGAGGTCGCCATTCGATTCCTCAAGCCGAACATCGAGCGGCCAAACATTGGCAACGCCGATATCGGGAAGGCCCTTGATGCGCTCGCGCGCCCAGCCAGCCCCGGACGGGGTCAACGCTTCGAAGACCGGCTTTAAATCATCGAGGATCGACAGAACTAGGCGATCGCCGGACCAGAAGAAGCCCTGCAGGGCGCGGCATTCAGCCTGCTCGAACAGCTTCGTGAAGCGCCGATCGCCATCGAGGAAAGTCGGCAAGGAAATGCCCAGCAAGGTGTCCGGCTGGTAGGTTTCGCCGCCGACGGTCCATTCGGTCCGGCGCTTAACGGCCAGCCAGCCGCGATGCCATCGGACCCAGACATCAGTGGGGAGGTCAATCCGAGTTTTGGGGCCGGTGCGGTCGCCGATCCATACGGCCGCATCGAAGAAGCCAATCCTCTCGATAAACAATAACCGCTCTTCCTCGACCTCCCGGTCGACATCCGCCCATACGGCCATGTGGTCGGCCGCGGTTTCGAAGATGACTGGAGCCGCGAGCGGGTAGGTCCCGCGCTGCCACAGGCGCACCGTGCGCGCGTAGCCGGAGCTGGTTGACATGCCGTCACCCAGTGCCGAGGAGAGCAGCAACGTGTTGCGATCGAGCCAAAGCGCTCCGCCCTTGGCTTCCGGCAAGAAAAAACCTCCCGGAACGAATTCGCGCGAAGCGACATCGAACTCGCGCATGACCACCGCATCGGCGCCGCCGCGCGACAACATAAGCATGGCGCGGTCGTGGCTTCCCGGAAGCGTCGAGGCCCCGCTCCACGTCCAGTCTTCGCCCTCGTTTGCCGCGAGCGCGTCGAGGTCGAGGAGAATGTCCCAATCGGGCTCTTTACTGCGGTAGCTGTCGAGCGTTGTCGCCCGCCACAGGCCGCGAGGATGCCCGGCGTCTCTCCAAAAATTGAAGACGCGGGGGCCACGCCGGGCAATGATCGGAATATTGTCCGGCCGGTCGAAGATCGCCGCAAGCGCATTCCGATCGGCTTTGAATCGCGCATCGCCGAAGCGCGCCAATGTCTTCGCGTTTTGCTCCTCGACCCAGGCGAGTCCGGACTTACCATCGATCTCTTCGAGCCAGAGATAGGGGTCGTCGTCGGGGGCTTCGATGGTCGGTCGCGGATCGGTCATGGAGTGAGTACTGCCCAGCAACGAACAAGGTGTTAAAATTAACACCACGACAAATAGGCATTTCGCGGGACAATTTGCCCGCTTTCTGACGGACCGCTCATCTCGCGATGCAAAAAGTCGTGGACATTAACCGACAAGCTGGCGAGATTAACCGCGATCAGGGTTAAACCGCCTCTAGGCTCGCTTCGAGCGCGACGAGATTTGGTTGGGGAATCTGCTATCGGTGGGCGAAAGTTCCGTAAACGCGGCGGAGCGATCAGGCGGGCCATTGGTCAACACCGGCCGGGGCTTTCTTTTCCTGCAGGGGTTGGCTACGCGATTTTTTGAGCGTCTCGGACAGGCGCTCGCCGCGCGCGGCCATTCCATTTACCGGGTTAATTTCAACGGCGGCGACCGGGCATTCTGGCGGCTCCCCGGAGCCGTGGATTTTTGCGGCCGTGCGGAGGAATGGCCGGAGTTTCTCGATCGCCTGATCGTCGAGCGGGCGATCAGCGACATCATTCTGTTCGGCGATTGCCGGCCTTTGCACCGGGCGGCCATCCGCGTCGCCGAGGGGCGCGCCCTGCGAATTCACGTGGTGGAGGAGGGTTATCTGCGGCCCGACTGGATCACCTTCGAGGAAGGCGGGGTCAATGGTCATTCCGTCTTGCCACGGGATCCGGGCTGGTATTGCGAGCGCGCAAATGCGCTGCCGGCCTGGCGCGACCCGCCACCGGTACCGGGCAGCTTTCGGCGCAGGGCGGTCGAGGACGTGCTCTACACCACGGCCTCGATGGCCGGGATGTGGCGGTTCCCGCATTACGCGACCCACCGTCCCTATTATCAGCTGATCGAGTATGCCGGTTGGCTGCGGCGCATGGCCCTGATGCGCCGCGCCGAGCGGCGCGCGGCGGCGGCGATCGAAGGTCTCGGCACCAGCCCTGCCCCTCTTTTTCTTTTTCCGTTGCAGCTGGATTGCGACTACCAGGTGCGGGTGCACTCGCCGTTTCGCGCGATGCATCTGGCGATCGAGCACGTGCTCACTTCCTTTGCCCGTCATGCGCCCTCGGCGGCCCGGCTAATCGTCAAGCTTCATCCGCTCGACAGCGGGCTGGTCGACTGGGCCGCCATCACAGGCTACCTCGCCGTCGAGCTCGGGATCGCCGACCGGCTCGTCATTCTCGACGGCGGCGATTTGGGCGCGCTCTTGGCGCGCAGGCCCGCCATTGTCACCGTCAACAGCACGGTCGGCACTATGGCGCTTGCCTGCGGGCTGCCGGTGGTGGCGCTCGGCAAAGCGGTTTACGATATCGCCGGGCTGACTTTCCAGGGCGAGCTGGACGATTTCTGGAGCGTCCCGACGCCTCCTGACGCGATGTTGTTCGACGCCTTCCGGCGGGTGCTCGCCGCCCGCTGCCTGATCCCGGGCTCGTTCTTCAACGAAGCCGGGCTGAGGCTCGCGGTCGATGCCGCAATCGAGCGGCTGGAAGCCACCTATGCGCGGGCCGCACGCGGTGTGGCGGCGCCGTCAGCCAGCATCGAGCCGCGGATCGCCGCGGCCGTCTCGATGCGGTAACGCCGCCCGCGCGGCCGCGCGGTAGGGGCTCGGATGCACGACTTCGTTCCGCCCTTTCCCGAGAGGCCGAGGCAGCCGTTCTCGGCCTTTTCCACATTGCGCTTGGCGCGGCGCAATTTCCTCGCCATCTGGGACGATCGCTGCTTCGAGTGGGAGGTGTTTTCGACGCGCGTGCTGTCGCGCACGCTGTTCGTCTGCAACAGCCCGGATACCGTCGCCTCAGCCTTTGTCGAACATCACGACAGTTTCGAGCGTAAGAGTCCGCAGATGCGCCACGGGCTGGCGCCGCTCCTCGGCGACGGTCTGTTCATCAGTGACGGCGATACGTGGCGGCGCCGGCGGCGCATCGTAGCGCCGATCGTCCACGTCTCGCATCTGCCGCTGTTCGCGCCGCTGATGGTCCAGGCCGCCGGCGAGACCGCCGAACGCTGGGCGAGGCTCCCTCGGGAGATGCCGATCAATGCCCTGACCGAGATGGCGACATTGACCGCGGAAATCATCTGCCGGACGGTTTTCGGCCGGCAGCTCGGGGCCGAGCACGCGGCGGAAATCGTCGCCGCCTTCAGCGAATACCAGCGCCTGGTCGGACAATTGGATCTCGCTTATTTCTTCGGTTTGCCGGATTGGCTCCCGCGGTTTCATTCGCCGGCAATCCATCGATCCGCCAAACGCATCCACAAGGTCCTGGACCAGGTCATCGCCGATTGCCGTGAGCGGTTGTCCGGCGGCGAAGCCTCGATGATCCGCCTGTTGCTCGAAGCGCGCGATCCCGAGACCGGAGAGGCGCTCGACGATGTGGCGTTGCGCAACGAGGCCGCGGTGATCTTTATGGCGGGCCACGAGACGACGGCGAATTCGCTCGCCTGGGCGTGGTATCTGCTGTCGCAGGCGCCCGAGGCCGAAGAACGCCTTCACGCGGAACTGGCAAAAACGCTCGCTGGCCGCCTGCCGACCCTCGACGATCTCTCCGAGTTGCCCTACACCCGCGCGATATTCGAGGAGACCGTGCGCCTATACCCTCCAGTCCCGCTCCTGGCGCGGCAGGCGTCACGCGACGAGACGATCCGCGGCCGGTCCGTACCCGCGGGATCGCTCGTCATCGTTGTCCCGTGGCTGCTCCACCGGCACCGTAAATTTTGGGGAAAGCCGGATCACTTCATCCCGGAGCGCTTTCTGGCGGAGAACGCCCAGTTTCGCGTCAGGCACGCTTATATTCCGTTCAGCGTCGGTCCTCGTATTTGTGCCGGCGCCGCCTTTGGTCTTACCGAAGCCATCCTGTGCATCGCCACTCTGGCGCAACGGGTCCGCCTGCGCTTGGCCCCCGATGCCGTCGTCGCACCGGTTTGTCGCCTGACCCTACGGCCCGGCGACGATTTGCGCATGTACGTCGAGCGCCGTGATCAAAGCGACTGATCCGAGTGTGGCTGGCGCGTGACTTCCGTGACCCGGCCGCGCTTATCGACGACGTAGCGGATATGGGCCCAACGCACCGGAGAGGTGACGATGCCGCCCCAGATTATGCTGGCGTGAAAGGCGGGGATCGGCAGGATGGCCCAGACGAGGAGGTGCTGAGCTAGCCGAATGCCGATCCCGTCGGAAACCCCGAGCCTCTCGCCAGCCGCCAGGCGGATCTCAGTTGCGATCGATCCCAAGGCGGCGACGACCAGGAGCGCAGATAGAGCGGGTCTCGATGCTCCCAACATAATCAGAGTCGACAGCAGGACGAGACGCGCCATCAGGTCGGTAGTGACGACAAAAGCCGCGTACGACCACAGCCCGGGACGGTAGATAAGCAAGCCCTGGTATTGGCGGCGGCCGAAGCGCCAAAGGTCGCGAAAGCTGCCGCCGAGCGGCGTCGGCGCCCGAATCGCGCGCCGCGTCAGCAGCCGCAGGCCGGTTTCGGCGACGCGGTCGCCGATCGGCAGATCCTCGGTCAGGGTTCGCCCGATCGTAGTCGGGAGATCGAGAACGTCGAGGGCGTGACGGGTGACAGCGAGCGAGCCACCCCAGATGGTTTTCGCTTGGCTCAGCCGAGGCAATACGGCGATGGCGCGGTCGACCGCCGCGCCAAGACCGGTGGCGAGAGTGAGCTTGCTTGGCACCTGCCAGCGATAGCCGTTGACGATATCGGCGCGCCCGGCCGCCAGCGGCGCCACCAGCGCGGCGAGCCACCACGGTTGCGGCCGGATATCAGCATCGAGCAGGACGACATTCCCGTCATCGGTGTCGAGCCGCGCCAGTGCGGCCAGCAGATTCGTGCATTTCTGCCCGCGCACAGCCGACAAGCCGGCGACAATCAACTCGATATTCAGCTCGGCGTAACGCTCGGCCAGTGCCGCAAACCGTTGATAGGCAGGATCGTCTCGTGACTCGACCGCCACTATCAGCCGCCGGGGCCGCAGTGATTGATCCGTCAATGCGATCAGCAAATCTTCGATATTTGGGAGGGGCCCAGTCGCCGGCAACACCAATGTCACGCGAGCCAAAGGCAGGTCATCGGGAATTCGCAAGCGGGTAGCAAATAGCAGGGCCAAGGCGAGCGAGCTAAGAGCATAGAAAATGGTGAGCGCGGCCGCGATCCATACAATCACGAAAGACCTTCACTCAGCGCGCCGCCGACGCCGACGACGAGTTCAGCTCCAGGCGAGCGCGCAGTACCAGGTCCAATGCCGCTGATTAGGCGTCGGCTGATCGGCTGAATGAGGCGCGTAGCCGGCAGACCGGTTACGGGACATCTGGGGATCGCTCGAATCGAGTTGTTCATGGGTTCTGCCTGGCACGTCGAAGAACTTAAAGGATCTGACCCGGCTAGCACCTTCGCGGCGCCTCCGGGCCGTTATTTCCGCTCGGTTGATTAATACTGGCCGCGCGGTTCGAGGCCGAAGGCGTGCTGGCCGTACATAGTGCCGACCGCGTCCCAATTGAGGCTGACATGCCGGGCGACGGCGTTGATGTCGCGCCAAGCGCGCTGCACCGGATTGCTGAGCATCAGGCCATAGCCGCCAGTCGAGGCGTTCAGCGCCTCCACGGCCTGAAGGGCCAGCTTGGTGGCATAGGCTTGGTTGCGGCGGCAGCGGATGCGATCGGCGACCGTGATTTCTCCGCCGGCCCGCAATTTCTCCATCGCTTTCTGCAGATCGGTCACCAGGATGATCTCCGCGGCTTCGATCGCGGCGGAGGCTTCCGCAATACGCAGTTGGACGGTGGCGAATTCGGCCATCGCGAGCCCGCCGCCGGCCAGGGCGCCGCGGGTCTTGCGCCCGGTCGTCATCGCCAGATAGGCGTCGAGCGCACCCTTGGCGGCGCCGACTGCGGTCGAGGCCAGCATCGTAGCGCCGAGCACCAACAGCGGCAGGCGATAGAGCGGGTTCTTGTGATATTGTGCGCCGGGCGTATGGCCGGAGCGCGTATCGGCGAACAACAGCACGCGGTGCTGCGGCACGAAAGCCTCGTGCACGATGACGTTCTTGCTGCCGGTGCCCGACAGGCCGCAGACGAACCAATTGTCCTCGATCTCGACATCGTCGATCGGCAACAGGAAAAACGCGCCGTCCTGTGTCTTGGCGCCCAGCGGCGTGATCAGCGCGCCGAGCCTGATCCAGCTCGAATGGTCGCAACCGCTGGCAAATGACCATTTGCCATTCAGCACGTAGCCACCATCCGTCGGCAGCGCGGTGCCGGTCGGGGCAAAGCAGGCGCAGGTGAACGGGTCGTTCCCGCCGCCCCACAATTCGCGCTGCGTCTCGATCGGGAAATGACCAAACGAGATGCCGTTGGAGAGGGCGCCGTTGAGCGCCCAGCCGGTCGACGCGCAGGCCGCCGATACCGCCAGGGCGATCTCGAGCGCCACCACCGCGTCGTATTCGAAGCCGCCGAACTCCTTCGGCCTGCAGGTCCGCAGCAGTTCCGCAGCGCGGATCTTGCCGATGATCTCGGGCGGGATAGTGCGGTTGCGCTCGGTCTCTTCGGCCAATTCCCGAATCTCGGGCACCATCGCCTTGGCGCGGGCGACAAGTTCCTCCGGGCCGGACGGTGCGACTACGCGAACGGCGGCACTCGTCATGGGCCTCTCCGGAAGAACTCGTCGAGCGCGCTCAGGATGCCCCCGCTCAGAAATCGCGACAAGCGGAAACCAAACGTCCTTTCCTCGCCCGCTCTCCGGGTGAGGGGCAATTCACGTTGACGGCGGGGCGAAGAAGGCTGACAGTCTGAACATGATCCTGTTGCCAGGGTAAGGCCCGTAACCACCTTCGAACCCGTCGCCCGATAGACCAAGGATCAGGCAAGCGCGCGGCGGGATCGATCACGACCAGGAGGGAATCATATGCCTAACGACCCAACGCCCGGCGCCACCGACCAGGCCACCACGGCGCAACGCGGTGCCTTGCATGGTGTGAGGGTGGTGGACCTGACCCAATTCGAGGCAGGGACATCCTTGACCCAGACCTTGGCCTGGCTCGGCGCCGAGGTGATCAAGGTCGAGGAGCCGACCAAGGGCGAGCAGGGTCGCGGCGCCTCGACCGACAAAAAGGGGGTCGACTCGCATTATTTCATGCTGCTCAACGCCAATAAGCGCAGCGTCACCGCCAATCTGAAGACCGACAAGGGCCGAGCCCTGTTGCGCGGGCTGATCGAAAAGGCCGATGTCTTTGCCGAGAATTTCGCCCCGGGTGTTATCGAGCGGCTCGGCTTCGGGTACGACGTCGTGCGCGAGATCAACCCGCGGATCATCTATGCCCAGGTCAAGGGCTTTGGCCAGGACGGCCCCTATAAGAGCTTCCTTGCCTTCGACATGATCGCCCAGGCGACCGGCGGCGCGATGTCGATTACCGGCGAACCCGACGGCCGCCCGATCAAGCCCGGGCTAACGATCGGCGACACGGGGACCGGGCTGCACGGCGCGATCGGCGTGCTGGCCGCGCTCTACCAGCGCCAGTTCACCGGCGAGGGCCAGCGCATCCAGCTGGCGATGCAGGAATGCGTCATCAATTACGGCCGCATCTCTTACGCCGCCCAGGCTTTATGGGGCAAGGCCGCGCCGCGGATGGGCAATCAGAGCATCATGGGCACCAATTCGCCGAGCGAGACCTACAAGTGCAAAGGCGATGGTCCGAACGACTACTGCTATATCTATACTTCACGCGCTAACCCGCAGCATTGGGAGCGGCTCTTGAAGATCATGGGCCGCGAAGACCTGATCGGCGATCCCCGCTTCGACAGCCCGCAAGAGCGGTTCAAGAACCGCCACGCGGTTGACGAGATGATCGCTGAGTGGACGAGCCATCACGACAAGATGGAAGTCATGCAGCGGCTGGGCGAACAGGGCATCCCCGCTGGCGCGATCATGGATACGATGGAATTGTCGAACGATCCGGACCTCAACCGCCGGGAAATCTTCGTCACCGTCAAGCACCCGGTGCGCGGCGATTTCAAGATGCCCGGCTGGCCCGTCAAGATGAGCGGCTCCAAGGTGCCGATCACGGCCGCCCCATTGCTCGGCGCCGATTCCGATGCCGTTTATGGCGAGCTGCTCGGCCTCTCGGCGCAAGAGCTCGCTGCACTGCGCGAAGAAAAGATCATCTAAATCCGTGCCCTCTCCGCCCTTTCGGGGGAGAGGGAGGGGACCCGTCGCGAAGCGATGGGGAGGGTGAGGTGGGCACTGCCAGCGCTGTGGATTCCCCACCTCACCCCGGCCCTCTCCGCCCCCAAGGGCGGAGAGGGAGTTTCGGGAGGATCGGCGGGATGAACACAAACACGACTCCAACACTGGGGGTGGCCACACCGCTTGCGCCGACAGCGCGGTGGGAGCCAGCCGAGAGCTATCCGGATCCGGCGGTTCGCACGCTCGACCCGCGCTTCGACAATATCAAGCCGCCGTTCAATGCGGCGGTCGAGCGTCTGGCGACAGGGTTTCGCTGGGCCGAAGGCCCGGTGTGGTTCGGCGATGGCCGTTACCTCCTATGGAGCGACATCCCGAACAACCGCATCATGAGATGGGACGAGGAAACCCGCGCGGCGAGCGTCTTCCGCAAGCCCTCCAACCACGCCAACGGCAATACCCGCGACCGCCAGGGACGGCTCGTCACCTGCGAGCACGAGGGACGGCGGGTCACCCGCACCGAATATGACGGCTCGATCATCGTTATTCTCGACCGGTTCGACGGCAAGCGGCTCAACTCGCCGAACGACGTGGTCGTAAAATCGGACGATTCGATCTGGTTCACCGATCCGCCCTTCGGGATCCTCGGCAATTACGAGGGCGAGCGGGCGGCGCCAGAATTGCCGACCAACGTCTATCGAGTGGACGGCAGGACCGCCGCCGCCACGGTCGCAACCGGCGACATCAACGGGCCGAACGGTCTTTGTTTTTCGCCCGACGAGAGCAAGCTTTACATCGTCGAGTCCCGCGCCAGGCCGCGTCTCATCAGCGTTTTCGACGTGGTCGAGGACGGCACCAGGCTCGCCAATCGGCGCGTCTTCATCAATGCCGGCGAGGGAACACCCGACGGCTTCCGCTGTGATGTCGAAGGCAATCTGTGGTGCGGGTGGGGTATGACGCCCGGGCTCAATGGCGTCGCCGTCTTCTCCCCCGACGCGACGATGATCGGCCATATTTCACTGCCGGAGCGCTGCGCCAATCTGTGCTTTGGCGGGCGCAGGCGAAACCGCCTGTTCATGGCGGCCAGCCAATCGGTCTTTTCGATTTATGTGAATACCGAGGGTGTCGCGGGCGGCTGATCGGTCTTTGATCTGGCGCGATTGACGATTTCATCCTAACCTGCTGCGTTCAACTGCAGGAGGAACAGATGAAGCGCTTTTTCCTGGTCTGCTCGTTGGTCGCGATCGCCGCGTGTGCCCAGCAGCCTGCGCCGCCGCCAGTGGCCGCGAACCCTCCGCCCCCGCCCCCGCCCCCTCCGCCGCCGATGACCTATACCGTGTATTTCGACTATAACGGCTCCCAGCTGGGCCCCGCCGGGAGGGAGGTCGTCAGACTGGCGGCCGATGCCTTCAAGAGCGGAACACCCTCATCCGTTCAGGTCACCGGGTACACCGACCCGTCGGGCTCCGCCGGGTATAATCAGCGCCTCTCGCTGCGCCGGGCCAATGCCGTAGCCGCCGACCTGCAGAGTGACGGGGTGCCTCAGAGCGCGCTCGTGGTCAACGGACAAGGCGAGAGCAGCAATGAGCCGACACCCGGCCAAGACCGCCGCGTCGATGTGACCGTAGGCGGGTCCCCGCCGTCCTCGTAAGCCGAAACGCAGAAGGGCGCCGAAGGCGCCCTCCTGGTCTTTCCGAAATGGGAGCCTCCGCTATACGGCTTCGTAAGGGAAGCGGCGGATGTTGTCGACGTTCCGGCCCTCGATGCGGATCAGCCGGGTCGGCCCCTCGCGGCGCGGCGAATGCAGGTCGCCCTCGTTGTAGAGGTGCGCGTCACCCGGCGCCAGCGCGTATTCCTTGACGAGGCGCACCTTGCCGGGCTTGTCCTCGGAGGCGGGCTCGATCATCGACCAGTCGCTCATGATCGTCTTCCCGCGCGCCTGGCCATAGATCGCCCAGGTCGGGCCGTGATCATGCGGCTTGCTCTCCCGCGCGCCATGATTGACGTGGCCGAGAATGCAAAACCCGAGTTCCGGATCCTCGTAAAGGATCTTCCGCTCGGGCACGCCGTCATGGAGATGCGTGCTGACGAAATCCTCATCCTTGAGCACGTCCTGAACGAGCGCGCAGACCTTCTTGCGACCCTCAGGGCCAAGGTCTTGCGAGAGGATCCGGTGACATTCGTTAGAGAACCGCTCGAGCGTATACCCCATGAAACCCCTCCTCAGTGTGGAACTGCTGATAGACAGCGTATGCCGCTGAAATTTCCGGCACAAGAATTCGTTCGGTGTTAGATCTTAGCGGTGAGCCGGCCGGTGCCTTCGATGACTTCGTCCCAGTCGTCGACCTCGCGGTTGACCGGCGCAACCATCACGTGCTGCACCCCCGCTGCCGCAAAGGCAGCGACCCGGTCGCGCAATTCCCCCTCGTCCTTGCCGTTCCAGTGGGTCCGCATCGAGATCGTGAATTCCGGCTCGGGCCGGTCACCGCGCAGTCGGGCCACGATCGGCGCGGCCTCGTCTGGCGTCAGCTGGCTGCCGTGCCAGCCGTCGCCGATCCGCACCGTGCGGCGGTACGCCGCCTCCGAACGCGCCCCGAACCAGATCGGGATCGGCTCGACCGGCAATGGCTGCATTGTCATTTCAGTAATCTCGGCCGGGATGTATTTGCTGCGGAAAGTAACCGGGTCCTCGCTCCATACCGCGCGCATCATCGCAATGCCCTCGTCGGTGCGCCGCCCGCGTACGTGAAAAGGCGCGCCGAGGGCGGCAAATTCGGCCTCTAGCCAGCCAACACCGGCGCCGAGGATCAGCCTGCCCTCGGAGAAGTTCTGCAATGTCGCCAGTTCCTTGGCGAGCGGCAGCGGGTGGCGCATCGGCAAGACCAGAACGCTGGTCCCGAGCCGCACCCGTTTGGTGACGGCGGCGGCCCAGGTCAAACTGAGCACCGGGTCGTAAAACAATGGCGAGCGCGGGAAGGCCGCACGCGGCACGATGATGTGCTCGCTGACCCAGACGTCGTCGAGCCCCATATCCTCGGCCCGCAGCGCCGCGCGGCGGATCTTGTCCGGCGTCGCCTGCTCGCCGGCATGCGGCAGATGAATCCCGAGTTGCATTGTCCGCCCTCCCGTGCTGGTCTCTTATCGACAATGCACTGGCACTGGCCGAGACGAAAGGGGGAGCCATGCGGTTCACGGACAAGGTCGCTGTCATTACCGCCTTCGCCAACGGCATCGGACGCGCGACCGCCGAGATCATGGCGCGAGAGGGCGCCATCGTCGTCGGCCTCGACAATCACCCGGACCGCCTGGAAAATGCCCTGACGGCATTGCGCAGCGCGGGCGCGCCCGCACACGGCCGGCTCTGCGATGCGCTCGATCAGCAGCAGGTGGAAGCGACGGTCGCCTCGGTCGAGAAGGAGCTCGGCGCCGTCGACATCCTGGTCAATGCGGTCGGCGGCAGCACGATCATCGCGAATTCGGGCGCCAATGTCGACGAGCTGACCTTTGACGAATGGCAGCGGCTGATCGCCTTCAATCTGAACGGGACGTTCCTGTTCACCCATGCGGTCGTGCCGATCATGAAACGGCGGCGGCACGGCAAGATCGTCAACCTCGCCTCGATCGCCGGGCGCGGTCTCAGCGAGTTCGAGCAGCAGCGCCTATGCCGCGGCGAAGGGCGGCATCATCGCCTTCACCCGCAAGCTGGCATTCGAACTCGGGCCATACGGTGTCACGATAAACGCGATCGCCCCGAGCCTTACCTTGACCGAACGCATTCGCCCGCATTGGGACAAGCGCTCGCAGGACGCGCAGGCGGCCGAAATCGCCCGCACCCCGTTGCGCCGTGTGGCAGTAGCCGCCGACCAGGCCAAGGTCATCTGCTTTCTCGCCTCCAGTGACGCCGACTTCGTGACGGGCGTCACGATCGACGTAACCGGCGGGAATTGACGGCACGACGGAATGATCAGTCCACTATCGGGCATGACGAAAAGAAAAGAGGAAATGACGCAATGACGACATTCGTTCTGATCCACGGCTCTTACCAAGGCGGCTGGATCTGGCAGCCGGTGGCGAAGCTGCTGCGGGCCGCCGGGCATACCGTCTACGCCCCGTCGCTGGACGGCTGCGCGGAGTGCCAGCACTCGCTGCGCCCGGGGATCACCACCGAAACCCATGCGGCCGAAATTGCCGATCTTTTATTCTACGAAGATTTGCGTGACGTCGTGATGGTCGGCACTAGCTCGGGCGGCATGGTCCTGTGCCGCGCCGCCGAGATGCGGCGCGACCGGATCTCGCGCCTGTTCTTTGTCGATGCGCTGGCGTTGCTCGCCGGCGAGCGGATCCGCGATATCGTGCGGCGCTCGACAGCGGTGCCGAGCGGGCTCGCCGCCGGCCCGTCGCGCGAGGACGCGGAAAATCGGCTCTTCGCCGACCTCGATCCGCAGACCCGCGCTTGGGCCCTGGAGCGCTATACGCTGCATCCGATCGGGATTTACGAGAGCCCGGTCAAGCTCGACAATTTTTGGGACCAGCAATGGCCGGCAACGGTGATCTGGTGCCGCCGCGCCGCCAATCCGGGCGAGGCACACCAGCGCCGCACCGCCGAAAAGCTCAATGCCTACTGGCACGAGCTCGACACCGGGCACTACCCGATGCTGAGCATGCCAGACGAGCTTACGGCGCTGTTGACCGCCAACGGCTAGGCCGCGCTCAGAGTATTGCTCTCCCCGCCATGAGGCCCAAGACGAGAAAGATTACGCAGATCACGAGGAAAATGAAGAACAGGATCTTTGCGATTCCCGCGGCGGCGGCCGCGATGCCGGTGAACCCGAAGATCGCGGCGATGATCGAGATGATGAAGAAAAACAGTGCCCATTTGAGCATGTCGGTGGTCCCGGAAAGTCGTTGCTGAAGGGCTAATGTCCAGCCGGGCTTTGTGGTTCCAACGGGTAACGCATCGGTCTCTTCCACTCCGCAGGCGGGCTGCCTTATCCTGAGAACAGCAGGAGGGTCCCATGGTCGAGTGGACGGGCGGCGCGCTGCCGACATTTGTGACGCATCTTGAATGCAGCCTGACCGGGGAGCACTACCCGGCGGACACTTTACAGACGCTTTCCAAGGCCGGCCGTCCATTATTGGTGCGCTACGATATCGAGGGTGTCCGCCGGGCGCTGTCTCGCGAGATGCTCGATGACCGGCCACAGACCCTCTGGCGATATCGTGAATTCTTGCCGGTGCGCCGGCCCGACAATGTGGTCTCGCTCGAAGAGGTGGTAACCCCGTTGATCGCGCTGCCCCGCATTGCCGCCCGGCTCGGCGGCGGCGAGATCCTGGTCAAGGACGAAGGCCGCCTGCCGACCGGATCGTTCAAGGCGCGCGGGCTGGCGCTCGCCGTTTCGATGGCCAAGGAGCTCGGGGTCGCGACGATGGCGATGCCGACTAACGGCAATGCCGGAGCGGCGATGGCCGCCTATTGCTCCCGCGCCGGCATCAAGGCCTATGTCTTCTGTCCCGACGATACCCCGGCAGTCAATGTCCGCGAGATCGCGATGCAGGGTGCCGAGGTGTTTCTCGTCAATGGGTTGATCGACGATTGCGGCAAGCTGGTCAGCGAGGGCGAACGGGAAATCGGCTGGTTCAACTGCTCGACTCTGAGAGAGCCCTACCGCATCGAGGGCAAGAAGACGATGGCCATCGAGCTTGCCGAACAGCTCGGCTGGGAAGTGCCGGATGTGATCTTCTACTCGACCGGCGGCGGCACCGGGATCATCGGCATGTGGAAGGCCTTCGCCGAGCTCGAGGCGATCGGCTGGATCGGCGCGAAACGGCCACGGATGGTCGCGGTCCAGGCGACCGGCTGCGCGCCGATGGTAAAGGCATGGGAGGAAGGTGCGGAACACGCCCCACGCTGGGAGAATGCGCACACTTTCGCCGCCGGGATTCGCGTGCCGCAGGCGATCGGGGATTTCCTGATCCTGCGTGCGGTGCGGGACAGCGGCGGGTTTGCCAGCGCCGTGAGTGACGACGCAATCGCCGGGGCCTGGCGGGAGGTTGCCGCCGAGGAGGGGCTTTTGTTGTGTCCCGAGGGCGCGGCGACCTACGCCGCCTACAAGCAAGCGCTCGCCGAGGGACGCGTCCGTCCCGACGAGCGAGTCGTCCTGTTCAACTGCGCGACTGGCCTCAAATATCCGATGCCGGAAGCGGGCACGCCGTTGAAGCTGGGCAGCGCGATCGATTGGCAAAAGCTGACCGGAGCCGCCCCGACTTCCGGCGGCCCCTTTTAGACGCAATGATGCATCCGATACCGAAATCCGCTATCCGGGCCGTCGGGATCGCGATTTTAGTTTGCCTTGCAGCTTGCAGTGGGCCGCCGTGGACGCTCGACCAATCCCCCGATGGGATCACCCTGCGGTGGTATCCCGACAACACACCCGATGCGGTAGCGGATTCGGTCGCTCAGGTTCATTGCCATTCATTGGGCAAGAATGCCGAATTGATCGCCTACGATCAGGACGGCAGTGCACAGATTGGCAGATATCGGTGCCGATGACACAGCAGGAGACCGGGACATGAGCATCGAGCAACGGCTGAAAGAGTTGGGACTGGCACTGCCGCAGGTCGGCGGCCCGCTCGGCAACTATGTCCATGCCAAGCGCGTGGGCAATCTGCTCTATCTCTCGGGGAAGGGCCCGCCGGACAACCCCGGCGGGACCATGCCGAAAGGCAAGCTCGGCGCCGGCATGTCGATCGACGAGGGGTATCGTCACGCGCGCGGCGTCGGGCTCGTGCTGATCGCGGCGATCAAGGATGCGCTCGGCGGCGATCTCGACCGCGTGGAGGACATCGTCAAGGTCCTCGGGATGGTCAACGCCGCCCCCGATTTCGCGGAGCATCCGAAGGTCGTCAACGGCTGTTCCGACCTGTTTATCGAGGTGTTCGGCGAGCGCGGGCGGCATGCGCGCTCCGCCGTCGGCATGAGCTCGCTGCCCGGCGGAATTCCGGTAGAGATCGAGGTCATTGTCGCAGTCAGATAAAGGAGCCGAAGGGTCTGCCGCGACGTCCTGCACCTCCGCCCATCATGACGAGAGCCGGCAAATCAGCCGGCTCATGGTGTTTTTTGCGCTGGTCTACGTCGTCGAGGGGATTGGCCAGACCGGCGGGCTGATCGCCCAGCCCCTCAGTTTTTTCTTGAAGCAGACGTTCGGCTGGACGCCGGTCCAAGTCACCGCCTATCTGACGGTGCTCAACCTTCCCTGGATCATCAAGCCGGTCTACGGGATCGTCTCGGATTTCTTGCCGATCTTCGGCTATCGCCGAAAATCGTACCTCGTTCTAGCCAATCTGGCGGCGGCGGGGGCGTATTGCTGGGTGACGCAGATCACGACACCCAGCCAGATCATCTTTGCCCTGCTGCTGACCGCGTACGGAATGGCGATATCGAGCACGATATGCGGCGCCATACTGGTCGAGAACGGTCAGAAATTCGGCGCCAGCGACGCCTTTGTCAATCAGCAGTGGCTGTGGTTCAACATCGCTGCAATGGCGAGCGCGTTTATCGGCGGCCAGCTAGTCGGAAGGCTGACGCCGACCGGTGCATTGCACGGCGCTGCCGCGATCATCGCCGTTGCCCCGCTCGCCGTTGTTTTCGCCGGCTGGTTTCTGATCAGCGAGCCTCCCAGCCATATCAATCTGCCCGAGATGAAAAGAACGCTGGCGAGCCTGTGGTCTGCCCTCAAACTGCGGGAGCTTTGGTTGATTGCGCTGTTTCTGTTTGTCTACTACTTAAACCCGGGGCTGGGAACGCCGCTCTACTACCACATGACCGACGATCTCAGATTCTCCCAAGAGTACATCGGAATTCTCGGCGCGATCGGCTCGGCCGGATGGATCGTCGGGGCTGTCTTTTACCGGAGGTTCTTAAAAGGCATCACGGCGAAAGCGTTGCTGAACCTCAGTATCGCGCTCGGCATCGTGGCCACGGCAGCGTTCCTGCTGTTGTGGAACGAGGCCTTGGCGGCCGCGATCAACTTCTTCAACGGTCTCGCCAGCGTGATCGCCTTTGTCGCGACATTGAGCCTGGCCGCTGACTACTGCCCCCAGCGGTCGGAAGGGTTCGCCTTCGCAACCTTGATGTCGATCACAAACTTTACCGCCACCCTGTCGGAAAACATGGGATCCTTCTTCTACGAGCATCTGTTCCACCGCCAGCTCGATCCGTTGGTCCTGCTGTCGGCCGCATTTACTGGCATAGCGTTCGCGTTCGTCCCGTTCCTGCGCCTCGGCGTAAAGCGACCCGGGCAACCGGGCCTTGCGGCCGAGAGTTGATCCTTGCGGTCGGATTGCCGATCAGCACGAACTCGACGGCCTTCCATCAAGGCCTCCGACTCGCCTGCGAGCAATGCCGACCGGCGCCGATCCACAGAAGCGCCCGGAACAGTTGTGCTATAAAATGGCGGACATGACCGCAAAACCGCAAGACAATCCCGTTTTAAAGCGCTTCCGCGCCACCGTGATCGAAATCTACGGCGACCGCGTTGACCGCGTCGTGCTCTTTGGCTCGCGTGCGCGAGGCGATGCGCGAGAGGATTCCGACTACGATGTTGCGGTGTTTCTGCGTGATTACGCGCCCGGCGCCACGACCGAGTTATACCGGCTGGCCGACCTCAGCACCGCCATTCTCGACGAAACCGGCGAGTTCATTCACGCCATGCCCTACCGCGCCGGTTCCTACGACGACCGCACGCCTTTGATGCATGAGATCCGCGCCGACGGCATTGACTTGTGAAGCCGGGGACTTGTGAAGCCGGAAACTGCCCTGTTCCTCGAAAAGTCGCACGAAATTCTCGAACGCGCCGACACAATGATGGGAGTCGGTTTGACCGACGACGCGGGAAGGGCCGCCTATCTTGCCGGACTCCACGCCGCGCAAGCCTTCATCTTTGAGACCACGGGGCGCGTGTTTAAAAGACATTCAGGCGTCCAGAGGGAATTTTCGCGGCTGGTGAAGGACAATCCGCGCGTTGACACCGGCTTGCGGTCGTTCCTTTCGCGCACCTACCAACTCAAAAGCCGTTGCCGATTATATCACCGGCCCCGGTTCGCACGTGTCGACAGAGACTGCGCGCGAAGCGATCCAGACCGCCCGGCGGCTTCTCGAATGCGTCACGGGTCTGCTCCCGCCAAACGGGCCGCCCCCGGCAGCCACACCCGAACCAAACGGCTCCCGATGAAAGCCCCGTCCGCGCGGACGGCCCCGGCGCAGCAGAAAGAGGCACCCGACACCGTACGCAGGGCTCTACGCTCGACGAACTCGCCCGCAGCTACGACGTCGGCATATCCACCGTTTGCCGCGCGACACGCGCCGCATCTGCAGCACATGGCCGACGAAGGCCGCTCTCGATCTTTGCTCAACCTTGAACGGGCCGTGCTTCAGCTTAGCCCCCCTGCTTTTCCATCTCGGTTATTGTAAATGGTATGTACGTACCCTCGGTTGTAAGGATTTTACCCCCTACCCTTTCAACATCGGAGAGCGTTTTGATCTGCTCCGCTGGTGTATTATTTGGAACAACAACAAGATAGTAATTTACAAGCACATCAAAGACGTCTCCTACTTTGTTGCTGTTAGGTGGAGGAGTAACTTGAAGGTTGTGTCTAGGTGGCAATGGAACGGCGATAATTGTTCGATCGCCGGTGATTGTGAACATCGGGCTCTTTTCAATTGCAGTATCAGCCATCCGGTCGATGTTCGCGTATGGTACATTCAGAATTAACATCATCTTATATTGTATTTATAATTCTGTAACAGTCGGGAATTTACTTGAACGAACAACGATCCGTGGTGTCTTCCCCAACTCAACTAGCTCCCCTCCTTCCGACAATTTGATCAACCCCAACCGATCGGATACATCAAGTGTATAAGCAGCGATTGCGACAGGAGCCGCGAAGCACAGGATAACTGTGCGACCGATACCCGGCTTTTGTATCCACGCAATATAAGTAACAACTAGCGACGGGAGAGAGGCAATAGAAGCGTATGGAGCTAAGTTAGCGACAAATGGGCGAATTGTATTGTCCTCTAAATCTAAAAGACCCGGTGAAGATGCTAAATCACACCTCCCCGCCTTCATCACTTTGAACGGTCATCGGCTCTCCAGCCTGTAACGTGGCGACGATGTTAAACCAAAATCATGCTGGTTGAAATACTCTGGGGAGCACGAGGGGCAATGCCCCTCGTTCGGCCCACTCCCGCGCCGCGGCCTGCGACACCACATCCTGATTTTCAGCCGCGCCCTTCGCTCGCGCGGTCTGGCAACCCTGCGGCACTCGGTAGATTGCGAACCGGCATCCCGGCCCCGGGTGCCATACGCTACTCCGATCCCGGAATCGTGCCTTTCGGCAGGCTGTCACAATAGCGCGCGACCTCGCCGGGGGTGGTGATCCACAGCCGATCGCGGTGGCTCACGATGTGGCGGACGGCGTCGCGGAAAGCGCGCAGGCGGAATGGCTGGCCGATGATGAAGGGGTGCACCGAGACTGCGAAGACGAGCGGATATTTTCGCGACTGCTCCAGCATCTCGTCGAACTGGTCGATCACCATCTCGGCGAATTGCCGGCCGGTGTGGCGCCGGTAAACCAGCGCCGGCGAGTCGTTGATCTCGAGCGGGTAGGGCACCGACAGGATCGGCCCGGCGCGGGTCCGCATCCAGATGGGCTGATCGTCCATCGCCCAGTCCATCACGTAGCGGTAGCCGGCCTCCTTCAGCAGGTCCAAGGTCACGCCGCTCTGCGCGATGTAGGGGCCGAGCCAGCCCTCGGGCCGCCTGCCGGAAAGACGGGTCAAGACCTCGGTGCATTCGGCGATCAGCCGCGCCTCGTCCTCCTCCCACAGCACATCCTGACGCTCCGAATTCGTCCTGCCGTGGCCGACATACTCGTCGCCGCGCCCGTTCAACCGCTCGACGATTTCGGGGCAATGCTCGAGAACCGCGGAATTGACATTGTGCGCGCCGGGTAGAGCGAACTCGTCGAGCAAATCGAAATAGTACCAAAGACCGACCCGATTGCCGTAGTCGCGCCACGCGTAGTTGCGCTGGCTCTGCGCCGCCGCTGCGCCGGTCGAGTCGCTGCCGAGGCCGGCGCCGAAGGCGAAATGCTCGATGTTATTGTTGAAGGTGACGGCCAGCCGCGCGCCGCCGGGCCATTCGTATTGCGGCCGCCGATGGATCGGGACGTGGTCGTAACGGTCGTGGGCGGGGAGTTTCATTGGGGAATGTCCGAAGAGGCGGCGCGAGATTGCTTCGCTGCGCTCGCAATGACACGCTCAGGCAGGATCATGTCATTGCGAGGAGCGCCGTGACGAAGCAATCTCGTCGATCATCAAGCCGGGTCATCGGCCCTGGAAGGCCGGCTTGCGTTTTTCCATAAAGGCGGTGCGGCCTTCGGCGTAGTCCTGGCTCGCGAAGCATTCGTCGACCAAACGCTTGCACAGTGCCAGGTCGCGATCCGACTCGTCCTTGAGCCCCTCGCGGATGGCGATTTTGGCCGCGCGCACAGTCAAAGGCGCGTTGGCCGCGATCATCGCGCAATAATTGTTGACGTAAGCCTCCAGCTCGCCGTCCGGCACGACCTGGTTGACGAGGCCCATGCGCAACGCCTCCTCGGCGGTGAACTGGCGCGCGGTAAAGAAGATCTCGCGGGCATGGGCCGGGCCGACCAGGTCGATCAATTTCTTGATGCCGTCATAGGCGTAGCCAAGACCGAGCTTGGCCGCCGGGATGCCGAATTTCGAGCCCTCGGCGGCGATGCGCATGTCACAGGCGAGTGCGGTGCCGACACCGCCGCCGATGCAGTAGCCGCGGATCATCGCGATGGTCGGCTTCAGGGTTTCCTGCAGACGCAGCCGCGCGCCCTCAGAAATCCTCGAATAGGCGGCAGCGGCTTCTTCGGAGGCGCGCCGCTCCTTGAATTCGGATATGTCGGCGCCGGAGACAAAGGCGCGCCCGCCGGCGCCGCTGACGACGATGACCCGGATCGCGTCGTCGCGCTCGAAATCGTCGATGATATGCGTCACCGCCTCCCACATTTCGAGCGAGACCGCGTTGTGCCGCGCCGGGTTGTTGAAGATCAGACGGCCGATCGCCCCGTCTTTCTCGGCGATCATCTTGCTGGTCAAAGGCTGGTCGAGCATGGTTTCCTCTCGTTAGGATTCTGCCACTGCTGTTATTGCGAGCGCAGCGAAGCAATCTCGGGCTTGCGCGCTCGCGATATCGAGATTGCCGCGTCGCCTTCGGCTCCTCGCAATGACATTGCGATTAAACGACTTCACGGGCGCGCAGATCGGCGATCGCCGCGTCGTTGTAGCCGAGCCCGCGCAGGATCTCATGCGTATGCTCGCCGAGATCGGGGGTCGGGCGCAGTTTTTCCGGTTCGGGTGTGCGGGTCATGTTGATCGCCTGGCCGACCACTTTGATCGCTCCGAGCTTCGGATGATCCACCGGGCGGGCCATTTCGAGGTGCTGGACCTGCGGGTCGGCAAAGGTCTGGTCGATCGTGTAGATCGGGCCGCATGGGACGCCGACCTCGTTCATCAATTCGACCCAGTAGGCGGCAGGACGCTTCTTGGTGATCTCGCCGATCCGCTCGTTGAGCGCCTTGCGGTTCTTAGAGCGCTGCGGCCCCGTGGCGTAATCGGGATCGTCGAGCAACGCCATCGCATCGGCCGCCTCGCAGAAGCGGCGGAACATGTGGTCGCCGGATGCGGCGATGTTGATCTGCCCGTCCGAGGTTGGGAACACGCCGGTCGGGATGCCGGTCGGGTGGTCGTTGCCGGCCTGCTTGGCGACCTCGCCCGCGATCAACCAGCGCGACGCCTGGAAATCGAGCATGAAGATCTGCGCTTCGAGCAGCGAAGTGTGGACCCATTGCCCGACGCCGCTCGTCTCGCGCTCGATCAGCGCCATCATCATTGCCTGCGCGAGCAGCAGCCCGGCGCACAAATCGTCGATCGGAATGCCGACCCGCACCGGGCCCTGACCCGGCAAGCCGGTGATCGACATCAGCCCGCCCATGCCCTGGGCGATCTGGTCGACCCCCGGCCGCTTGGCATAAGGCCCGCTCTGGCCGAACCCGGAAATGCTGCCATAGACGATGCGCGGGTTGACCTTCTTGACCGACTCGTAATCGACGCCGAGCCGGTATTTCACCTCCGAGCGGAAATTCTCGACGATGACGTCCGCCTTCTCCGCCAACTTGAAAAAGATCGCCTTTCCTTCCTCGGTCTTCAGGTTGAGCGTCAGGCTGCGCTTGTTGCGATGGAGGTTCTGGAAATCGAAGCCGTCGCGCCGCGAGCCGGTGACATCGCCCCTCGCCTCGCCCGGCTGCTCGATCTTGATCACGTTGGCGCCCCAATCGGCAAACTGGCGGACCGCGGTCGGCCCGGCGCGGGCATGACACAGATCGAGAACGGTGAAGCGGGCGAGAGGCAAGGTTCCAATGCTCACGATGGGTTTTCCTCGTTTGAGATAGCTCAGGGTCGCGCAACTTTCGTCTTTCCATCGCTGCGGCGTCAAGGATGGCAGCCCGGATGTCTTGTTCTCCGTATTCGGCACCGTATCTAGAAGCCGGATCTAGAATGTCTGGCAAAACGATCGCGCCGAGTATTAAAACCGACGAAGCCGACCGCCTTGCGCGCGCTCTTGCGAAACTGACGGGCGGAACGCTGACCGAGGCGATAACAAATGCGCTCCGCGAGCGTTTGGCCAGCGAGCGGGCAAGACACGAGGCTGCGGTCGACCTTCCCGCCCGCGTCGCAGCATTCTCCCGGCGTATCCGTGACGCCTACGATAGCCGGCCAGTGACCAAAGCCGAGTGGGACGCCGCATCGGGCAACGAAGAATGATCGTCGTCGACTCGTCGGCGGTAATCGCGATGATGCTCCACGAGCCTGCAGCGCCAATTCTATCTGCCCGGCTCGCGGCCGACACAGACCGGGTGATGTCGGTCGCGTCTTATCTGGAGGCCGAAACCGTGCTCGCCGGCCGGCGACGACACGACCGCTTGCATCGAGCCGCCCTTGCAATGAGGGTGACGGCTACGCGTGCTCCGTGCCGATTGCTCGGCGGAAGCGGGTTTTCAGCGCGGTGCCGTCGCGCGGCGGCCTACGACTTAAGCTGAACCCTCCTCCGGTTGCGGACCGATATAGCGCGCGCGGGGGCGGATCAGGGTACCGCTCTCGTATTGCTCGATCGCGTGGGCGATCCAGCCGACGGTGCGGCCGACAATGAAGATTGCGAGTGCCGCGTTCCGCGGCAGCGCCAGCGAGGTCGCGGCTGCGGCGAGGGCAAAATCGACATTCGGGCGATGCCCGGTCAGGCGCATTCCGGCGGCCGCGGCGCCTTCGATCAGGGGCCGGGCTTCCGGCAAAGTCCGTGTGATTACCGCCAGGATCGTCGCTGCGCGGGTGTCGCCGGCCGGATAGAGGAAATGGCCGAAACCCGGCAGGTCTTCGCCGCGCGCGAGACGGCCGGCCATCACGGTCATCGCATCGCCGCCTCGGGCGAGTTCGGCGAACAGCGCCTCGGCGCGGGCCGAGGCGCCGCCGTGACGCCGGCCGGAGAGGGCGCTGAGCGCGGCCGACACCACCGCGTAAGGAGTTGCTCCGGTCGAGGCGACGCAGCGCGCGACAAAGGTCGACGCGTTGAGCTCGTGATCGGCTATCAGCACAAGGCAGCGGCGCAGGACTTCGGCTCGCGTCTCATCCAATCTCCAGGCCGCGGCGAGTTGGCGGTGAACGGGTGCGGGCAAAGACGGCAGCAGCGCGACGCTCGCGGCGAGCACGCGGAGGATCCGCCGCCCGGTGCGGGTCACGCCGGTTCGGGTCAGGTCGACCGCCGGCAAGTCCGCGTCGGCCATGGCGGCGAGGCTTATTTGACAGCGCTCGACCAGACCAGACGCCGAGAGGTTACCGGGAAAGGCGGCGGGGCGCTCGGCATCCAAATCGGCATCTTCGTCGGCGCGCCAGAGCAGGGTGGCGACGTCCTCGAGCGTAGCCTCCTCTGAGAGGCGGATCGCATCTTTCCCCCGATAGAACAGGCGGCCGTTCTCAATCAGGCAGATCGACGAGCCGATCACCGGCATCAGCGCCTCGGCTTCGGCGCTGCGGGCCGGCCTCTCACCCTCCCGCATGGCTAGCAGGGCGTCGACATCCTCTACCCGGTAACGCCGCTCTCGGCTGCCAGGAAGGCTGACCGACTGCAGACGGCCGCGGCTGACATAGGCATAGAGCGTATCGAGCTTGATCCCCAGCCGCTCGGCGGCTTGTCGCGCGGTGAGCAGATCGAACTCCGCCGTATTGGTTGATATCAGAGAATCAAGGTTGACAGACTTTATATAGGCCTATGTATTCACACAAGCCACTCCTGGCTGATGAGGAGCAAAAGTCCTGTGGAAAAACGGATCGACGCTTCTGCGCTGAGTTCTGTCGTCGGCACCCTTTACCCGTCGCCGTACGACGTGCCGTGCCGCCCGCGCGAGCGGACCAAACTCGGCGACGCCGCCGGACTCTCGCAATTCGGCGTCAATCTTCTTCGCTTGCCGCCGGGCGCCTGGTCGAGCCAGCGTCATTGGCATACGGGTGGCGACGAGTTCATTTATGTCCTCTCCGGCGAGGTCGTGCTCGTTACCGACGGGGGTGAAGAGGTCCTGAACGCCGGCGACGCGGCCGGGTTCCCGGCCGGAGACAGCAACGGGCATTGCCTACAGAACCGCTCGGGCGCTGACGCCCGGGTACTCGAAATCGGGACTCGTGTTCCAGGCGAAACGGCCTACTACTCCGATATCGACATGGTCGCTCAGGCCGATCGCAATCGCACCGTCTATACCCGCCGGGATGGAACGCCCTACCCGGATATGGGACGTCGCGGGCCTTGAACCGCTTTGCAGAACGGGGACTGTGATAGACTGATGGCGGCGAGAACACGGTCGGAGGGCGCTGTGCCGAGCCTTCATCCACAGATCCGGGAAGTGTTGAGGGCGATGGCCGAGGCGAAACTTCGGCCGGTCGAGGAGATGACGCCGGCGGAAGCGCGCGAACAGGTCGAAGCCACGGCGCGGGCGCGCAAGGCCGAGCCGCTGCCCGTGGCCAGCGTCAAAGAGCGCATGATCCCCGGCCCCGCGGGCGACATCCGCTTGCGCCTCTACTGGCCGCGAGCCGCGGCGCCGGTTCCGGCGATCGTCTATTACCATGGCGGCGGCCACGTGATCGGCAGTCTCGACACCCACGACTTCGTCGCCCGCAACCTCTGCAGCGGGGTCGGGGCATTGGTCGCCTCGGTCGATTACCGCATGGGTCCGGAGCACAAATTTCCCGCGGCGGTGGACGATTCCTGGGCTGCCCTCCAATGGGTCGGGGCGAGTGCCGATAGCCTCCGCGCCGATCCGGCCCGAATGGGCGTGCACGGCGACAGCGCCGGCGCCAACCTCGCGGCCGTCGTGGCATTGCTCGCCCGCGACGCCGGCAGCCCGAAATTGCGGCTGCAATCGCTGGTCTACCCGATTACCGATTACGGCCTGGTCGGCGACAGCTATGAAGAATACGCCAATGGCTACGGCATCCTGACAAGGGGCGCGATGGCGTGGTTTCGCGACCACTATCTGCGCAGCCCCGAGGATGCGAACGATTGGCGTGCCTCGCCGATCAGGGCGACCAGCCTCGCCGGAGCGGCGCCCGCCGTTGTGATTACCGCGGAATGCGACGTGCTGCACGACGACGGTCAGCGCTATGCCGAGGCGCTGCAACGCGTCGGCGTGCCGGTCGAGTACAAGGAGTTCCCCGGGATGATCCATGCCTTCTTTGGCATGGTGCCGGCGGTCGACGATGCGATGAACGCCCAGCGCCTCGTTTGGGCGGCATTCAAACAGGCTTTCGCTCGCGCTTGACGTATCCGGCGCTGCAACACGCGCGGGCGTCGCTGATATCGCTGCAAATCCCGCAAAAATACAGCCAGGAGGCCGGTCTCAGCCGCAGAAACCCTCGCTTTTTGACAGGCGTCAGCGGCAAATAACAGCCAGGAACAGCGAGCAAGAACAGCGAAAAACAGCCAGCAAGCAACAGCGCTGAGCTGCTGCCATCGACTTTGCTTTCTCCTGGCATTGCGCCGTCAGATCTCGGTACAACGCGATTCGAGTGCTGGCACGGGCCGGCGAGGGCAGCGGATCGCATTACGATTCCCCGTCCTTCCGCACTCGCTCTTCGAAAAATTGCATTACGAATATCACGAAAAATATCCTCTCAATTCCGGCTCCGCAGCACAATGTTCACGTTCAAGCACTCGATATCATGCCATCATGGCAACTTTCGGGTCCGCGTGTGCGCTCGTCGCTCGCCTTCCACCTGAACGAGCCTCTCAGTCTAAATTCTGCTGTCGACCCTGAGCGCCACGTGGCCACCGCCGCCCGACGGCAGAATTTGCCCCTTTTGCGACATTCGAGACCACCCCGTCGAACGGCAAGGTCGGGTGGTTTTCTGCCAATCCCGTTCTGATCGGCCCCAGACGCCCCCGCCTTCAAAGCGGTCATTGGCGGCCCTGAAATCACGACATCAGGCGCTGCGCCGCTCCCAGTTCTACCGCTGGTAGGCCGAAGGGCAGAGGGATATCCTCGCTCACGAGGGGCTGCCGCTCCTAGAAGCCGAGGAACACCGCATGGACATAGCGGCGTGGCTGCAGGATTTGGGCCTTGAGCGCTACGCGCCGGCCTTCCGTGACAACGAGATCGACGAGAGAGTGTTGCCGAGCCTGACGGCCGAGGATTTAAAGGATCTCGGCGTCACCTTGGTTGGGCATCGCCGGCTGCTGCTCGATGCCATCGCCGCGCTTGGTTCCGCGGGGACCGCCGCAGCGGCTTCGGCTTCTGCCACCGCCGTGACTGCGGCGCCCCCTGATGCACCAGCGCCAGCCGAGGCTGAACGCCGGCAGCTCACGGTGATGTTCTGCGATCTGGTCGGCTCGACCGCGCTGTCGACCCGTCATGACCCGGAGGATTTGCGCGAGCTGATCGGGGAGTATCACCGCGCCGTGAGCGCGACGGTCGGCCGCTTCGCCGGCTTCGTCGCGAAATATATGGGCGACGGGGTGCTGATCTATTTCGGCTATCCGCAAGCGCACGAGGACAATGCCGAGCGGGCGGTGCGGGCTGGCCTCGAGGTGATCGAGGCGGTGGGCCGGTTGCCCGCGCGACAGGATTTGCGCGTGCGGCTCGGCGTCGCCACCGGGCTCGCCGTGGTCGGCGATCTGATCGGCGAGGGCGCGGCGCAGGAGCGCGGCGTCGTCGGCAAGACCCCCAACCTCGCCGCCCGGCTGCAGGGTTTGGCCGCGCCGAACACCCTGGTCATCGGCGAAGCTACGCGCCGGCAGATCGGCGGATTGTTCGACCTGGAGGATCTCGGACGGCAAGCGCTCGCCGGCTTCGCCGAGCCGCAACCCGCCTGGCGGGTCACGGGTGAAAGCGGCGTGGTAAGCCGCTTCGAGGCCTTGCGCTCGGCGGAGGCGCCGCTCGTCGGGCGCGAGGAGGAAGTCGAGCTGCTGCTGCGCCGCTGGGAACAGGCGAAGAGCGGCGAAGGACGGGTGGTGCTGATCTCCGGCGAGCCGGGCATCGGCAAGTCGCGGCTCACGGCGGCGCTGTCCGAGCACATCGGAACCGAGCCGCATACCCGGTTGCGCTATTTCTGCTCGCCGCACCATCAGGACAGCGCGCTCTATCCCTCCATTGCGCAGCTCGAACGCGCCGCCGGGTTCGCCCGAGACGATACGGTCGAAGCCAAGCTCGGCAAATTGCGGGCACTACTCGCCCCCGGCTCGCGGGATGACGATGATATAACGCTATTGAGCGAGCTGCTTTCGCTGCCGAGTTCCGCTGCGGACCTCAACCTCAGCCCGCAGCGCAAACGCGAGAAACTGTTCAAGGCGATGCTCAGCCAGCTCGAAGCCGAGGCGCGGCACCAGCCGGTGCTGATGGTATTCGAGGACGCCCACTGGATCGACCCGACCTCGCGCGAATTGCTCGATCTGACCGTCGACCGGGTGCGCCGGCTGCCGGTGCTGCTGGCGATCACCTTTCGTCCCGAATTCCAGCCGCCTTGGGGCGGCCGCGCCCGCGTCACGAGTTTGACGCTCAATCGGCTCGGCGAACGCGAGGGCGAAGCGCTGGTGCAAAAGCTGGCCGGCAATGCCGCGCTCACCGCAGATATTGTCGCCGAGATCGTCGAGCGCACCGACGGGGTGCCGCTATTTGTCGAGGAGCTGACCAAGGCGGTGCTGGAAAGCGCCGCGCCGGGAGACCGGGTTGCTACGGTGCTGCGAGCGGCATCGCTTGCCGCGCTGTCGGTGCCGGCGACGTTGCATGCCTCGCTGTTGGCGCGGCTCGACCGGCTCGGGCCGGCGGTCAAGGAGGTCGCGCAGATCGGCGCCGTGCTCGGCCGCGAGTTTGCCTATGAACTGATCGAGCCGGTGGCACAGCGTAACGAGACGGAATTGCAAACGGCGTTGGGCCAGCTCAGCGAGGCCGGGCTCCTGTTCTGCCGAGGCATCGTTCCGCACGCTTCCTATCTGTTCAAGCACGCGCTGGTGCAGGACGCCGCTTACTCGACCTTGCTGCGCGGCCGGAGGCATGAATTGCATGCGCGCGCGGCGGCGGCGCTGGAAACGCATTTCGCCGATCTCGTCGAGCGCCAGCCTGTTCTTCTCGCCCATCATCTGACCGCCGCCGGGAACGCGGAACGGGCGGTCGATCAGTGGCTGAAGGCGGGCCAGCGTGCCGCCGAGCGCTCGAACTCATCTCGAGGCGATCGGCCATTTCGACCGCGGTCTCTCGGTGTTGACCGGACTACCCCAAGGTGCGACGCGCGACGGAACGGAGATCGAGCTGCAATTGGCCAGAGGCCTGTCGCTGTTCACAGCCAAGGGCATCATCGCGGCCGAGGCGGCCGAGGCCTATGCGCGCGCCCACGAGTTGGCCGAGCAGCGGGGCGATCCCCGCCAACAATTCATGGCGGTCTACGGTCTCTGGCAATCGGCCGACGGCGGCGGCAAGATCCTCGAATGCTGCAAAATTTCCGACCGACTTTTGCAATTGACCGAGGGCACGGCGGACGACGGATTGCGCCTGCAGGCGCACCACAGTGCCTGGGCAACCTGTTTGTATGCCGGCGAACCGGCGGCAGCCCATAAGCATATCGAGGCGGGGCGCCGGCTCTATGATCCGGAGCGGCACCGCCTCCACCGCCAGCTCTATGGCGGGCACGACCCGGGCGTTTGCGCTAGCTACATGAGTGCGCAGGTACATTGGCTGCTTGGGTCTCCCGACAAAGGTCTGGCGATCGGCCGCGAGGGATTGGGGTTGGCCGAGCGGATCGCTCATCCGTTCAGTCTCGAACTAGCCCTGATCCAGAACGCAGTGCATCACCTCGATCGTGACGAGCCGGATTCGGCACTGCAACGGCTCCAGGCGGCCGAGGCGCTCGCCATAGAGCAACGACTGGGGCTGCCGTTTGACCTGCAGCTCCTGCACGGTGCCGTGCTTACGGCGCAGGGCGCGTTCGAGGAGGCTGTCGCCCGTTTGCGAGAGGGGCTTGCCCGCCCCGGCGCGGCGCGATTTCGTCCCTACGGCTTGGCCAGGCTGGCCGAAGCCCTGGCGCGGCAGGGCGAGCACGGCGCGGCTCTGACGGCGGTGACGGAGGGGCTGGAGAACCAGAAACGAACCGGGCAGCGCCGGTGGGAGGCGGAGCTTTATCGCGTCGAAGGCATCGCCCTGCTAGGCCTCAACAAGCTGGAAGATGCCCAGAGCGCCCTTGAGCAAGCGCTGAGCGTTGCGCGAAGGCAACAGGCAAAGGCCTATGAGCTGCGCGCCGCCTGCGATCTCGCCCGGCTGTGGGGCGAACAGAACCGTCGAGCCGAGGCGCGCGATCTGCTGGCGCCGGTTTACGGCTGGTTCACCGAGGGGTTCGATACGCCCGATCTCAAAGAAGCAAAGGCGCTGCTAGACGAACTGACGTGAGCCGATCCGCCGGCATGACCAAAGTCTAACGCGAATGATTGCTTCGTGGGCGACGCGGCCAGCCGCTGGCGGGGCCTATAAGCAGCAGCGCGGGTCGGCTCGCCACTGCAGCGGACTTGTAAAGGGAGACGTTGCCGCTTTGAGATTGGCCGAGCCCCCCCGATGGCATTATTAATGCTGGCTTTCCTCAGCTTAAGCCCGCCTCACGCAGGAGCGAAGGTGACCCGCCCCCGTGCTGCCGATCCGCGCCGCACCCGAACGCAGGCGATGCAGCCGTCTGCCGACGTCGAGAGACGATCAGAGGAGCGCCGCGAAGGCGCCGCCGCCCTGGGTCCGACGATTTTCTGAAGCGGCAAGCCCGCCGTCAAATCGCCATCCAGCCGCCATCGACATTGTACGCGGCGCCCGAGACGTAGCTGGCGCGGTCGGAGCACAGCCAGACGACCATTTCGGCGATCTCTTCGGGGTTCCCCATGCGGTGGAACGGCACTTGCGCCAAGATCGCCTCGCCGCGCCGGCGCATCGTTTCCTCGGTCATCCGGGTCTTGATGTAGCCGGGGGATACCGCGTTCACCCGGATGTGAGCTTCGGCATATTCGATCGCGGCGGTTTTGGTCAGGCCGAGCACTCCATGCTTGGCGGCGACATAGGCGGACGAGGTCGGCAATCCGACGAGCCCGGCGATCGAGCCGGTATTGACGATATTCCCCGCGCCCTGAGCCTGCATCTGCGGCAGCTCGTGCCGCATACACAGCCACACCCCCTTGAGGTTCACCGCGATCATGCGGTCGAACGCCTCCTCGGACCACTCGGCGGTCTTCTTGCCAGCCGCTTCGACGTGCCAGCCGGCGATGCCGGCATTGTTGAACGCGCAGTCGAGCCGTCCATAGGCGCCGACCACGCCTTGGATCATGGCGCGGACATCCGCGTCGCGCGTCACGTCTCCCGAGAGCGATATCGCTTGGCCGCCCGCCGCGTTGACCTGGCCGACGGTTTCGCCGGCGGCTTCGGCCGAGACATCGGCGACCGCGACGCGCGCGCCTTCGCGGGCGAAGGCCAAGGCAGTGGCGCGGCCGATGCCGCCCCCGCCGCCCGTGATCAACGCCGATTTCCCGTCGAGCAACCCGGCCATCGCTCCCTCCCATTTTGATCCGCGGCAATCCTGCCACACCGGCAGCGGCCGTGCACAGGGCCGAAATTAACCGCCCCGTAGGGTTGGGAAAGTGTGAGCTATCTCACACTCGGCGCCTGATCAGTGTAGCATGCTGCCCCCGGGCGCATCGGGCAGCCGGGCAATATTCACACAGGGAGGAACGCGTGGTTGACATACAAAGCTGCATCAGTTCGTCGGACAAATGTTGTCGGATCTCGGCGGCGCCGCGAGCGTCGCCTTGGTGCGCATGGGCGACGCTCTCGGACTTTATAAAACTCTGCATGCGCAGGGTCCGATGACGGTTGCCGATCTCGCCGCCGCAGCCGGCGTGAACGAGCGCTACCTGCGCGAATGGGCCGCGCACCAGGCTGCCTCGAACTATTTGTTATACGATCCGGCGACACAGAAATTCGCGCTCCCTGAGGAGCAGGCGATGGTGTTCGCAATCGACGACAGCCCGGTCAACATGCTTGGCGCGTTCGATGGAATTGTCGCTTGGCTTGGCAACCAGGAAAAGGTCCAGCCGGCCTTCAAGAATGGCGGCGGCGTGTCGTGGGGAGATCAGACCGCCTGCTTGTTCTGTGCTGTCGCACGGTTTTTCCGACCGGGCTACCACCACAACCTGGTCGGCAACTGGCTGCCGGCGCTCGACGGTGTTGTCGACAAACTGCAGCGCGGGGCCAAGATAGCCGATGTCGGGTGCGGCCACGGCTGGTCTACCGTGCTGATGGCAAAAGCATTCCCGACTTCGAATTCGTCGGCTACGACTTCCACCCGAGCTCAATCGAGCACGCTCAGGCTCATGCCCGCGAACACGGGGTCGCGGCCAATACTCGGTTCGAGGAGGCGACCGCCAAAGAGTATCCCGGAAGCGGCTTCGACCTCGTTACGTTTTTCGATTGTCTACATGATATGGGCGATCCGGCCGGTGCCGCAGCCCATGTCCGGCAGTCGCTGAAGCCGGACGGTTCGTGGATGATCGTCGAGCCAATGGCCGGAGATCGGCTGGAAGAAAATTTGAACCCGATCGGCCGGCTTTATTATGGCGCCTCGACGATGGTCTGCGTGCCGACCTCGTTGGCGCAAGAGGTCGGTGCCGCGCTCGGCGCGCAGGCGGGAGAGGCGAAATTGCGCAAGGTCATCACCGCGGGTGGGTTCCGCAGTGTCAGGCGCGCCACCGAAACCCCGTTCAATATGGTCCTCGAGGCGCGCCCGTAATCCCGGCGGCCATAACGGGTCGGAACGCTTGTCCCGATCAGGCGGTGCGAGACGGGAGCAGCCCGAGCGCGACGAGCTCCTCCCGCAACTTTGCTGGCGTCGTGAAATGGGTTGCGTGGATGCCGAAGGGACGCACGGCAGCGACGTTCGCCTCTACATCGTCGATATAGATGGCGCGCTGCGGCTCGACCGCAAACCGCTCGACCAGCAGCGCGAAAATGCGCGGGTCCGGCTTGATCACCTCGACCTCACCGGAAACCAGAATTCCCCGGAACCAGCGGAGGAACGCAAAGCCTCGCAACGCCGCCGGATAGGTCTCGGCCGACCAGTTGGTAAGGCCGTAAAGCGCTGTGCCGCGGTCTCGGAGACGCGGCCAAGATCTCGACCGAACCGGCAACCGGGCCGGCGATCATCTCGTCGAAGCGGATGCCATAGGCGTCGATCAGCTCGGCCTTGTCGGGATGCTCGGCCTTCAACAGGCAGGCGCCTTCGGCAAAGCTGCGGCCGGCATCCTGGCAACGGTTCCATTCATGAGTGCAAACGGTTGCCAGAAAATGTTCCATCGCCGCCTCGTCGCCAGCAAACAGCTTGCGGTAGAGGTGCCGCGGGTCCCAATCGATCAGAACCCCGCCGAGGTCGAAGATCACGATGCTGGGGCGCGGCCTTGCCAACCCAATCACACATTAACCGGGGCGGGCGCGGAACGGCCGCGGATCAGGTCGGCGGCTTTTTCGGCGATCATGATTACTGCGGCGTTGATGTTGCCGCCGACCAAATCCGGCATCACCGAGGCATCGACGACGCGCAGCCCGTCGACGCCGAGGACCTTGAGCTCGGGATCGACGACCCCAGCGGGGTCGCTCGACCGCGCCATTTTGCAGGTGCCGAGCGGGTGGTGCACCGTGATTGCGGTCGCCCGGATATGCGCGTCGATGGCGGCATCGGACCGGCAATCCGGGCCCGGCGAAATTTCTCCGGTCGTGAACGAGACCAGCGGTGTCTGTCTGCCGATCTCGCGCACGAGCCGCACGCCGGCGCACAGCGTCGCCCAGTCCTTCCCGGTCGCGAGAAAATTCTGCCGGATGCGGACCGGGACCTGCGGATCGGGCGAGGTGAGCTCGATGTGCCCGCGGCTTTCAGGCCGCAGCAGAACGGCGCGGCAGCCGAAACTGTCGGCATAGGGGCGGACAAAGGGCGAGAAATAAGCGTGCGCCGTCATCGGCGCGGCGCCGAACAGCAGCTGGATGTCCGGAAGGGCGAGCTCGGGTGAGCTCTTCAAGAACGCCATGACCCCGCCCGGCCAATCGGCTGCGATGCCTTCGCCGCGCAGGTAGGCTCTGCCGAGCTCCACTGCGATCCGGTCGGCGCGCATTTTGGCATGCAATGGCCCCGGCTCTTTGCGGGCATAGGCAACCGTGACCGAGACGTGGTCCTGAAGGTTGCGGCCGACACCGGGAAGTGGCGCGGCCACCGGGATTTCGTTTCGCGCGCAGCACCTCGGGATCGCCGATGCCGGACAGCATCAGGAGCTGCGGCGAGTTGATCACCCCGCCTGCCAGGATGACCTCGCGCTCGGCCCGGGCTGCGCGGGGCTCGTTCCCTTTCAGATACTCGACCCCGACGGCGCGGTGGCTTTCGAACAGGATCTTCGTCGCCAGCGCGTTTGTTTCTACCTCGAGATTTGACCGCGCCAGCGCCGGGCGGAGATAAGCCAGCGCCGCGCTGCAGCGGCGCCCGTTACGGATGGTCTGCTGCGAGCGGCCGAAACCGTCCTGTTGCGCGCCGTTGTAGTCCTCGGTCACCGGATGGCCGGCCCTCTCGCCGGCCGCCAAATAGGCCTCGACGAGCGGGTCGCGGTAGCGCGTCGCCCGTGTCGTCAGTGGCCCGTCGCCGCCGCGATAGGCGCTCGCTCCTCCCTCCCAGGATTCCTGACGGCGGAAATAGGGCAGCACATGCGCGTAGGACCACGCGGTCAGCCCGTCCGCGGCCCAGCGCTCGTAATCGCCGCGGTGTCCGCGGACATAGGCCATCGCGTTGATCGAGGACGAGCCGCCGATCACCTTGCCGCGGGCGCACTCGATGCGGCGCCCATCCATCGTCGCCTCGGGTTCGGCGAAATACATCCAGTCGTGCTTGCGCTGTTGCAGCATGCGGGCCCAGGCAAGCGGAATGTGGATCCACGGATCGCGGTCCCAGCCGCCCGCCTCAAGCAGCAGCACGCGCGCGTCTTCATCCTCGCTCAGGCGATTTGCCAGGGTGCAGCCGGCCGAACCGGCTCCGATGATGATGTAAGCGTATTCTTTGGCCAGAATGACCGCCTCCTACCGCGGGTAACCGGATCGCAAGGCCTGGGAGCTATCACCCCCCGGAAAGCGTTACCACATATCGGAAAGCGCTGCCTCGAAGAGGCGCAATATACCATTGGGTGTGCAATGCCGCCGTTTGAAACAACCGAAGAACTGCCTGCGATTACCGAGCCGCGAAGGGCGCCGCTGCCGCCCGCGGTCGCACGGTTCGAGATCCGCTACAGCCGCTTTCTCGATCCCAAAGGCAATGCGGTGCGTCCCCTGCCGGATTTTGCCCGCGACCGCGCCGAGCTGGTCGCGCTCTACCGCGCGATGGTGCTGGCGCGGCGCTTCGACGCCAAGGCGGTGGCGTTGCAGCGCACCGGACGCCTCGGCACCTTCGCCTCGGCTCTGGGCCAGGAGGCCGTGCCGGTCGGGGTCGCCAGCGCAATGCGCGCCGAGGATGTATTGCTGCCGAGCTTCCGCGAGCACGGCGCCCAGCTGTGGCGCGGGGTTAGCCCGGTCGAGCTGCTGCTGTTCTGGGGCGGCGACGAGCGGGGCAGCGACTTTGCCGAGGCTCGCGAGGATTTCCCGGTTTGTGTTCCGGTCGGGACCCACGCGCCGCACGCTGTGGGCGTCGCCTTGGCCTTCAAATTGCGGCGTGAGAAGCGGGTGGCGGTCTGCGTATTCGGCGACGGCGCGACATCGAAGGGCGACGTCGCCGAAGCCCTAAACGCCGCCGGGGTATGGCAATTGCCGGTCGTCTTCGTGATCAACAACAACCGTTGGGCAATCTCGGTGCCTGTGGCTCACCAGACCGCGGCCGAAACCCTGGCGCAGAAAGCGATCGGGGCGGGCATCGAGGGCGAGCAGGTCGACGGCAACGACGTTATCGCGGTGCGCGAGGCGATGTCCCGCGCCCTCGCCAAGGCGCGCGCCGGCGGCGGCGCGCATCTGATCGAGGCATTGACCTACCGGCTCGGCGACCACACGACCGCGGACGACGCCAGCCGGTACCGCAGCGGTTCCGAGGTCAGCGCGCGCTGGGCGGAAGAGCCGATCGCGAGGCTGCGCAACCATCTCGTCGCGAACGGGATGTGGGGCAAGGCCGATGAGGAGCGGCTGCTGGCCGAGATCACCCTGACGATCGAGCGCGCGGCGGAAGCCTATCTCGCCACCCCGCCGCAAGGGCTCGAAACGATTTTCGATTTCACCTATCAGGAATTGCCGAAGGACCTTGCCGAACAGCGCCAGGCGGCGCTCGACCTGGCGGGGAAGTGAGGTCACATGCCGGAGATTACTCTCGTCCAGGCCGTAAACCTGGCGCTCGCCCGCGCCATGGCCGACGATCCCTCGGTTCTCGTCATTGGCGAGGATGTCGGTGCGGAAGGCGGCGTGTTCCGGGCGACCGAGGGGCTGCTCGACCGCTTCGGGGCCAATCGGGTGGTCGACACGCCGCTCGCCGAGGGCCTCATCGCGGGCATGTCGGTCGGGCTCGCCGCGCAGGGCTTCCGGCCGGTGTCGGAGATCCAGTTCACCGGCTTCATCTATCCGACGATCGATCAGCTGGTGAACCATGCCTCGCGGCTGCGCACCCGCACTCGTGGCCGGCTGACCTGCCCGATGGTGATGCGCTCGCCTTATGGCGCCGGGATCCGCGCCGTCGAGCATCATTCCGAAAGCCCGGAGGCGATGTTCGTCCACATTCCGGGCCTCAGGGTCGTGATCCCGTCCTCGCCGGCCCGCGCCTATGGCTTGCTGCTGGCGGCGATCCGCGACCCCGACCCGGTCGTCTTTCTCGAACCGACCCGGCTCTACCGCGCCGCGCGCGAGGAGGTCGAGGACGACGGGGCGGCGCTGCCGCTCGACCATTGCTTTGTGCTGCGCGAGGGGACCGACATTACGCTCATTACCTGGGGCGCAATGACCAAGGAAACCCTCGCCGCCGCCGATAGGTTGGAGGCCGACGGGGTCAGCGCCGAGGTCATCGACGTCGCAACGTTGAAGCCGCTCGACAGCGACAGGCTGCTCGCCTCTGTCGCCAAGACCGGACGCTGCGTCATCGTGCACGAAGCACCGTTGACCGGCGGCGTCGGGGCCGAGATCGCCGCCCGCATCGCCGAGCGGGGTCTGGTCTCCCTGCTCGCGCCGATCGAGCGAGTCGCCGGCTGGGACACGGTCATGCCGTTGCCGCGCCTCGAACAGCAATACCTGCCGAGCGAAGCCCGCATCCTCGCCGCCGCGCGGCGGGTGTTGGCGTATCAATGAGCCCGCAACCTGCCCTCGTCTTTCCCGCGAAAGCGGGAATCCAGGCCCGCAAGTGTTCAGCGGTTGCCCTGGACCCCCGCTTTCGCGGGGGCGACGGATGCTTCGGACCCCTTCCATGAGCACGTTTGTGCTACCGGATCTCGGCGAGGGGTTGCAGGAGGCCGAGCTGGTCGCCTGGCATGTCGGCGAGGGCGACCATGTCGTCGCCGACCAGCCACTCGTCTCGGTCGAGACCGAGAAGGCGGTTGTCGAAGTGCCCTCGCCGCAAGACGGCAAAATCGCCCGGCTGCATGTCCAGCCGGGGGAACGGGTCAAGGTCGGGGGCGCCCTGGTCGAGTTCGAGGAGGGCCCCCGGACCGACACCGGCACGATCGTTGGTGAGCTTTCCGCCGCCCCGCCGCCGGTTTCTCCATCCGCACCGCAAGCGCCGGCAGTAAGGGCAGCGCCGGCCGTTCGCGCTCTGGCACAGCGGCTCGGCGTCGATCTGGCCGAGGTAACCGCGAGCGGCCCCGGGGGCGCGGTCACGAGCGCCGATGTCGAGCGCGCCGCCCGGGCGCAGACCGCAGCCGAGCCGGTCGAGCCGCTCGCCGGGGTGCGCCGCGCGATGGCCGTCAACATGGCCCGATCGCACGCCGAAATCGTGCCGGCGACGGTGTCCGACGAAGCCGATATCGCGGCCTGGACGCCACAATCCGATGTGACGATCCGGTTGATCCGCGCGATCGCCGCGGGTTGCGCCGCCTCGCCCGGGCTCAACGCCTGGTACGACGGCCGCACGATGGAGCGGCGCCTATTAAAGCAGATCGACCTCGGCTTGGCGGTCGACACTGAGGACGGGCTCTTTGTGCCGGTGCTGCGCAACATCGGCGAACGGGACGCCGCAGATCTTCGCCGCGGCATCGAGGCGATGAAGAAGGACGTGCGCGCCCGCACCGTGCCCGTCGCCGAATTGCGCGGCCAGACCATCACCTTGTCCAATTTCGGGATGTTCGCCGGGCGTTTCGCAGCGCTGGTGATCGTCCCGCCGCAGGTCGCGATCCTCGGCGCCGGCCGCATCGCGGAGCGGCCGGTCGTGGCGGACGGAAAGCTCGCCGCGCATCGTATCCTGCCGTTGTCATTGACCTTCGATCACCGCGCCGTCACCGGCGGCGAGGCCGCCCGCTTCCTCAAAGCCGCGATCGAGGATCTCGAAACAATGCAATAGCAATGCCTCTCCTGCGGCTCTTGCTGAATATCTTATGGATCATCACCGGCGGCGTCTGGATGGCGGCCTTGTGGCTGCTGGCGGGGGTCGTCATGGTGATTACGATCATCGGCATCCCATGGGCGCGGGCGGCGTTCAACATTGCCGTCTACACCTTCCTGCCGTTCGGCCAGACGGCGGTCAACCGCGCGGACTACACCGGGCATGAGGATGTCGGGACCGGTCCGCTCGGCACCATCGGCAATCTGATCTGGCTCGTGCTGGCCGGATGGTGGCTCGCCCTCGCCCACTTGATCATCGCGCTCGCTCTGGCAATCACGATCGTCGGACTGCCCTTCGCCTGGGCGCATCTAAAGCTCGCCGGCATCGCCCTGTGGCCGATCGGCAAAATGATCGTCCCGATCGACGACCGGCAAATCGCTCGCTGAACGCAACCAAGAGCCGTCCTTCTGGCTGCGCCAGAAATTCTTCCTAAAGCGTCACGCATCGCCTACGAGCAGAATTTTAGTCATTGGTGCTGCCGGACAAGAGTTGCCCTACGACAAATGTGCAGTCCCGAACCCTGCTCGCTGATCTCGCTGTTGAATGCAGAGAAAAAACAGCCAGCGGCCTTGGCCGTCACCGCACGGATCCCTGCTTTTCGGCAACGGCAAAAGCGCCAAAACAGCGAAGACGCTGGCTGATTCTGGCTGTTCCGCGGTTGCAAATCACAGCAATGTGCTCTCGGCCCTCACTCCAAAGATCTCCCACCCAATCGCTCTGGCTATCTGCATTATCCCAATCCAATGCATATCGCAACATTGCGGCTTATTTGGGGTGAGCCGCCGATCGGGTTCGAGCTGATCATTTGAGAGATGAGGTCGTCTCCTCTTCTTGGAGGTTAGCGGTCGAGCAGCCGGGTGACGAGAGCGTCGATCCTGGCCGCGATGCCGTTCTCGGCCAATGCGTCGCGGATCGCGCGCCGCTGACGCATGAAGTGCGCTCCCTCGCGAAGCGGGACGATTGCAGCGATCCGCTCCGCTTCCGCGGCGGCACCGGCCAGCTCCAGGTGTAGCTCCTGTCTGCGGTCGAATTCGGGAACGGGAAGCTCCCAAACGAGATTGTCAAAATCGCGTGCATCACGCCAGCCCCGCGGCTGCATCGGAACTATACGTCCCAACACCGTGGCGCTGTTGAGGATAGCTGTCAGATAACGCGCCTCCTCAATGCTCCGAGCGACAGCCCAATAGGCCTTGTGGTCGACGACGACGCGCGGGTCGTCGAGGATCGCAGCACTAAGTAGCGTGCCGGCTTTGGTATAAACCACCTTTAAGCCGGTTGTCGGGAGTTGCGCCGACAAACCACGCATGTGATCCAGCCTGCCTTCGAGCGTCATCCGCGGCGAGCCGTCTTGAAGCTTGGAACAGTGGGCTGCCCATTATGCGTCGATGTCCCGAAGCCATGTGGCCAAATGCCGGTGCCCGGCGTGCGCGGCACCTGCAGAGTCTAGCAAGGCTTCACCCTCGACCGGGATTACTGCCAACGCCAATGTCAGTATTCGAAATGGCGCTATGCTTTCGCCGAGCAATACCGGCCGCAGAAACTCCACTTCGACTGCCCCGTGGGGCGGATCGACGTTCCTCCATGGCGCCCTGTCGAGAGCACCGGTCTTGCCGCGTACCCGAGGAGCGGCAGGATTGTTGCCGAGCCGTCCTGCCATCTCGCGCTCCATCAGAAAGAAACGGCGCGGTACGATCGTCGCACCTTGCTTGAAGCGCGCCCTATAGACCGATGCACCCTCGAGCGTTGTTATTGCGGGCCATGGTTCGCGCACACGCCGCAAGGTGGCATCCGCTTCGGCCTCGCTCGCGTCCCGTCGCGGCAGCGTACCAGAGAATTGCTCGACTTGCGCTGGGAGCGCACCTGTCGGTTCTCGACGGCCGAACAGCACGCAGGTCGATGTCGTGCCGATCGCCGTGCCGCCGAATATTGGGCGGACTTGTGCCAGATCCCACGCTTCGACCACGTGCATTTGGACATTGACGAAATCGCCGCGGCGCAGCCCGGCGAAGGCCGGGCGATTGATAGCGGCGTATGGCAGCACGAAAGCGATCGTGCCACCCTGCCTCAGATAGCGTTCCGCGCCGCGCGCCCAGAACAATGCGGACATGTCCTGCTGGGTCGCCAGTACTCCGCCGACCCACAACTTCATTTGCCGACAGGCCGAGCGGAGTCGCGGCTTCATTTCGGCGCTCAGATGCCGATAAGCTATCCAGGGCGGATTGCCGAGCAGAACATCGGCCTGTTGCTCGGGCCGCGACAGCCACAGTGGGCGCATCAGATTGCGCAGCACGAACGGCCAGATGCCATTGCGCCCCGAGTGATAAAGCTCGCGCAATCGCTTATAGGTATCGGCCATCGCGGCGGCGTCCAGCACGGCGACGCCGTCCATCCGCAGCAGAGAGCGTTCCACCTGCGCCGGCGGAACGGCGTCGTGAAGGCCCTGGGTCAATGTCTGCAATCCGTAGTCGAAGCGCGCCTGGTCCTCGGCAAAACCGGCGGGCACGTGAAGCGGAGCGTCGTCCGGCACCGGAACTACCACATCACGCGCATCCCCGACCTGACGTAAATTCCATTGCATTGCGTCGCCGAGGTAGACGGGGACATGCAACTCGCCAATCCGTTCCTCGATGGCCGGGCCCAGCGCCAACAACCACGTGACCCGAGCAATAATGACCGCGACAGGGTGCACGTCGAGGCCGCGCACCTGCTGCACGCAGGCTGCCACAGCCGAGCCGCGAGTCAAACCGGCGGCGTCCGCCGCAGCCAGCTTGCGGCGGATCGCGTGAAACAGGAACGTCCCTGAGCCGCAGGCCGGGTCCAGCACACGCTGCGTCAGCGGGTCGGTGAGGGCCCGCGCGGTTATCTTGGAAGCCAGCCAATCGGGGGTGTAGTACTCGCCGAGGTCATGGCGCTGAGCCGGGTCGATCAGGCTCTCATAAAGCGATTTTAGAACGTCGACCTGCACGTCTCGCAGCCGGAAACGCGCGGTCTGCCGCGCGATACGGACGACTAGGTCGCGGCCGTCGGCGAGTTCCAGTATCCAGTCGAAGAAATCGCTCTCGACGGCGCCCTGTATTCCGACTTCGTCGAGGGCGCGGCCGGAGAGGATGGCATCGGCATCGTTGGCGGGAAGGTCGAGCACGCGGCACGCGATCGTCTTCGCGACAATCGTCAGATAGGTGTGTTGCAAGAACAGGGCATCGTCGCCGACCGGAGTGCCATAGGCCTCGCGCAGCAGCCCGTCCCAGAGCTGTCGTTTCAGCACCACTTCGGAACGCGCGCGCAACTCGTTCCACAAGCGCTCTAGCACGCCGCGGGCGCGACCAAAACTGAGGCTGCTTCGGCCAAGCTCGCGCTCGACAGTCAGCGGATCGGGGAGCAGATCTTCGCGGTTGGAGAGGGACGGCTCCAACCACGCGAGCAGCGCCTCGGCGCGCGCCGGGTTCGGCTCGTGCTTGCCAATCTCGACAAGTGCGTCCTGACGCAGCTCATAGGCAACGAAAGTCGCACCGTCAGTGGCGATGCCAAGGAAACGGCGCCCGGTCTGCCGCTCGCGCTCGCTCAGGTAATCGGGGAGCCGGGCAAACACGTCGCCCTGTTCCAGCCGCAGGTCGCGTTTGAACTCGAATACAACCGAGCCAAACAGTGTGTCGGCGCGGCCGTGGACTTCGGGCAGCCTTACTTCGTGGTTAATGTCGTGATAGTCGACGCCAAACCCGTACCGCAGAATGTCGGCGACCAGGGTGCGTACGAACTCGTGCCCAGGCCAATTCGCCAGATTCGCGACAATCTGAGGAAGGTGCTGCTCTCGCCAGGTGCCGAGCATAGTCGCGAGCATGGCTTGTTTTGGCGGCTCGCATCAAGAGGTTTCCTCGGTGATGCCAACTATCTACAATATCTGGTAATGCCGCGCTTTCGAACAAATGATCAACCCGACCTTTTCGCAGATCCCTGCGGTGTCGCGCCGGCGGAGGCGCTCCCCTCGGATTTCATCGCGCGCATCCGCGGCGAACTCACCGAAACGCTAGCCCGGGTGCGCGCGGCGGCCAGGTTACCGTGGAAGGATCTGACGGCGACGACTCTGGCCGAGTTGCGCTTCAACTCGATCTGCGGCTGGCTGCCTGACGAAGAAGCAAGGACGTTGCGGGTCAGCTTTCAACACGAAATGGATCGTCTCTACGCCATCGCTGGAGAGGACGAGAAATTACACTGAGAAGTACTTCGCCTGGGGGTGGTGGAGGACGATGGCGGAGGTGGATTGTTCGGGGTCGAGTTGGTCTTCTTCGCTGAGGGTGATGCCGATCTCTTCCGCGCGCAGTAGCGCCAGAAGCTGCTTCTGGTCGGCGAGGTTGGGGCAGGCGGGGTAGCCGAAGGAATAGCGGCTGCCGCGGTAGCCTTGGGCGAGCATTGCGTCGGGGTCGCGCGCTTCCTCGGCGGCAAAGCCCAATTCGCCGCGGATGCGCTTGTGGACGTATTCGGCCAGCGCCTCGGCCATCTCGACCGAGAGGCCGTGGAGGTAGAGATAGTCCTGGTAGCGGTTCTCGGCAAACCATTCGCGCGCCGCCTCGGAGGCGCGCCGGCCCATGGTCACGACCTGCAGGCCGATCACGTCGCGCGCGTTCTCGGCGATATCGCGAAAGAAATCGGCGATGCAAAGGCCGCCGTCCTTGTTCTGGCGCGGGAACGAGAAGCGGGTCAGCTCGCGCTCGCCGTCGGTGTCGAAGATGATGACGTCGTTGCCCTCGGCGGCGCAGGGCCAATAGCCGTAGGCGGCCTGAGGCACCAGGATGTCCTCGCGGATCGCGATGTCGAGGATGCGGCGCAATACCGGGCGCAGCTCGTCTTTCGCCCACTCCCGGTATTCGGCGAGGCTGCGCCCGTCCTTCCGGTAGCCCCACTGGAATTGGTAGAGCATGCGCTCGTTGAGATAGGGCACCACCGCCTTCGCGGGCACCCGGGCGATGGTCCGCGGCCCCCAGAAGGGCGGCTCGGGGATCGGCACATTGCGGGTCAATTCGGCGCGGCGCAGGCGGATCTCCTCGGCATCGACCGGCCGCATCGGTTTGGGGTCGGCAGCGCGCCCGAGCTTGCGGCTCTGGTTGACCGGACGGCCCTCGGCTTTGCGCCTGACCTCCGCGAGATGCGCATCGAACCGGCCGGTGACGATCTTGTCCATCAGATCGAGGCCGTCGAACGCATCGCGCGCATAGGCGACGCGGCCCGCCTCATAGCATTTGACGCAATCCTCCTCGACATAGCGCCGGGTCAGCGCGGCGCCGCCGAGCATGACCGGCACGCAGAGGCCCTGACGGCTCATTTCCTCGAGGTTCTCGCGCATCACAACCGTCGATTTGACGAGCAGACCCGACATGCCGACGGCGTCCGCCTTGTGCGCGACCGCGGCTTCGAGGATCGAGGAGATCGGCTGCTTGATGCCGAGATTGACGACCCGGTAGCCGTTGTTGGTCAGGATGATGTCGACGAGGTTCTTGCCGATGTCGTGGACATCGCCGCGCACCGTCGCCAGCACGACCGTGCCTTTTTCCTGGCCCTCGACCCGCTCCATGTGCGGTTCGAGATAGCGGACCGCCGCCTTCATCGTCTCGGCCGACTGCAGCACGAAGGGGAGCTGCATCTTGCCGGCGCCAAACAGCTCGCCGACGGTCTTCATGCCGCCGAGCAGGATGTTGTTGATGATGTCGAGCGGCTTATAGGTCTGCATCGCCACGTCGAGATCGGCTTCGAGATCGAGCCGGTCGCCGTCGACGATGCGCTGCGCGAGGCGATCCTCTAGCTTCTCCGGGCGGCCCTTCTTTTCGCTCTTCTCGGCCGCGCGGTTTTCGAACAGCGCGATATAGGCCTGCAGCGGGTCATAGCCCGCGCGTTGCCGGTCGAAGATCAGATCTTCGGCGACCCGCACCTCTTCTTCCGCGATCTTGTGCAACGGCACGATCCGCGAGAAATGCACGATTGCGCCGGTGAGCCCGCGGCGCAGCGCGTGATCGAGAAAGACCGAGTTCAGGACGTGGCGCGCCGGCGGGTTCAGCCCGAACGAGATGTTCGACAGGCCGAGAATGATCTGGCATTCGGGCATGTCGCGCGAGATCCGCTCGATCGCCTCCAATGTCCACAGCCCGAGCTTGCGGTCGTCCGCGTTGCCGGTGCAGATCGTGAAGGTCAGCGGGTCGAACAACAAATCCGAGGGCGGCAGGCCGTGCTTGCCGCAGGCGAAGTCGTAGAGGCGCCGCGCCACCTGCAGTTTATGCTCGACCTCTTTCGCCATGCCGGTCTCGTCGATGGTCAGCGCGATCACTGCCGTGCCGAAGCGGCGCGCGAGGCCCAGGCGCTTATTGGCTGCCTCTTCGCCGTCCTCGAAATTGATCGAGTTGATGATCGGCTTCCCGCCGTAGAGCTTGAGGGCGGCTTCGAGCACCGGGTATTCGGTCGAGTCGATAACCAAGGGAGCATTGACGGCGCCGCGCATGCGGGTCACCGCCTCGGTCATGTCGGCGACCTCGTTGCGCCCGACAAAGGCGGTGCACAAATCGAGCGTGTGCGAGCCTTCCTTGACCTGCTCGCGGCCCATCTCGACGCAGCCGTCCCAATCGCCCTCTTCCTGCAACCGGCGGAATTGCCGCGAACCATTGGCGTTGCAGCGCTCGCCGATCGACAGATAGGCGTTCTCCTGGCGCAGGTTCACCTGGCCATAGAGCGAGGCGACCGAGGCGGCCCATACCGGGTTGCGCCGCCGCGCTACAGGCCGTCGCCGGTCACGGCCAATGCGCCGCAGCGTCGCGTCGAGCGCGGCGATGTGCACCGCCTCGGTGCCGCAGCAGCCGCCGATCAGGCCGACCCCATCCTCGAGCACGAAGCGCTCGAGCCACTGCGCCAGCTCGGCGGGGCCGAGCGGGTAACGCGTGTGGCCGTCGACGAGCTCCGGCAACCCGGCATTCGGCTGCACCGAGATATGCCCGGACCAGTTCTCGCCGAGCCATTTGACGTGCTCGGCCATCTCGCGCGGGCCGGTCGCGCAATTGAGCCCAATTACCGGCACGTCGAGCGCGTTGACGACCGTCGCCGCGGCGGCGATGTCAGCGCCGACCAGCAAGGTTCCGGTGGTTTCGACGGTCACGCTGACGAGGATCGGAATGTCCTTGCCGGCTTCGTCGCGGGCGCGCTTGGCTCCGTTGACCGCGGCCTTGATCTGCAATGGATCCTGGCAGGTCTCGATCGCGATCGCGTCGCTGCCGCCGGCGATCAGCCCGGCGCATTGCAATGCGAGCCCGTCCTCGAGCTCCTGGTATGAGATATGGTCGAGCGAGGGCAATCGGGTGCCCGGCCCGAGCGAGCCGAGCACGAAACGGCTGCGGCCGTCGTAGGCGAATTCGGCGATCGCCTCGTGCGCCAATTCGGCGGCGCGCCGGTTCAGCTCGAACGTGCGGTCGGCAATGCCGAACTCGCCGAGGGTGACGGGCGAGCCGCCAAAGCTGTTGGTCTGCAGCGCGTCGCAACCGGCTTCGAGATAACCCCGGTGAATCTCGCGGATCAGGTCCGGGCGGCTGTCGCACAGAATCTCGGTGCAGTTCTCGAGCCCGAGAAAGTCGCGCTCGATGTCGAGATTGCGCGCCTGCACCTGTGTCCCCATCGCGCCGTCGCACAGCACGACCCGATCGGCGAGGTAATCGAGGAAATGGGTCATCACGAGTTGACCCCCGGCCGGGCGGCCGATCCGCCCTCGATGAAACCACCACCAGAGCGCTTTCCCGGCGAACGCCGGGATCCATTTATCCGCCTGCTGAGCGCTCGACGGGTGGGCCCCGGCTTTCGCCGGGGAAGCGCTTTAAGCGTATGACCGCGCATCACACGACCGCCGCGGCGGGTTTGGGGGCGCGTACGCCGAGCAGGTGGCAGATCGCGACGAGCAGGTCGGCCCGGTTCAGCGTATAGAAATGGAACTCGTGCACGCCGTTAGCTTGCAGCCTACGGCATTGCTCGGCCGTTAACGATGCCGCCACCAGACGCCGGGTGTCGGGGTCGTCGTCGAGGCCATCGAAATGGGCGCCCATCCAGGCCGGGATCGAGGCGCCGCAGCCCGCCGCCATGCGCTTCAGCTGCGCGAAATTGGTGACCGGCAGAATGCCGGGAACGATCGGTATCTCGATTCCGGCGGCGCGGGCGCGGTCGCGGAACCGCAGGAACACGTCGGCATCGAAAAAGAACTGCGTGATCGCCCGAGTGGCACCGGCGTCGAGCTTGGCCTTCAAATTATCGAGGTCGTGCCCGGGGCTGCGCGCCGAAGGATGCGTTTCGGGATACGCGGCGACGCTGATCTCGAAATCCGCCACCTTCTTCAAGCCTGCAACGAGATCGGCCGCGTAGGCATAGCCGCCCGGGTGCGGCGCATAACCCGTCCCGATGCCGCCGGGTGGGTCGCCGCGCAGCGCCACGATGTGCCGGATGCCCGCCTCCCAATAATCGCGCGCTACCGCGTCGATCTCCTCGTGTATCGCCGCGATACAGGTCAGGTGCGCGGCCGGTTCGAGCGCGGTCTCCTGGCGGATCCGGCGTACGGTCGAGTGCGTGCGCTCGCGCGTCGAGCCGCCGGCGCCATAGGTCACGGAGACGAAACGCGGCCGCAACGGTTCGAGCCGCTTGATCGCGGCCCACAGGCGCTCTTCCATCTCGGGGGTTTTCGGCGGGAAGAACTCGAACGAGATGCGCGGCGGGCCGGCGTCGAAGTCGCTGACCGGGTCGGCGCCAAGCAGCCCGCGAGCGGAATTCTGCATCAGTGAAGCTCCCCTTCGACAAGTGCCGCCGGTGTGGCTTGCTGCAACCCTGTTCTGAAACGTGAATTTGCCGCGATGTGGCGATGCGCAGTCCAGATTCCGACGGTCAACGGGTCGCCGGGGAGGCGCCGGGGAGGCGCCGGATCGAGCCCTGCGGCGCGGCACCATTCCGCCACCTCGCTATCGGAAAAACCGAGCCGACGATGAGCATGCTCGTCGCGCAGAAATTCGAGGGTGTGCGGCGCGAAGTCGACGAGAACAAGGATGCCGTTTGCCCGCAGGACGCGCGCCGCCTCGGCGATCGCCGCGGCGGGCCGGTCGGCGTAATGAAGCACCTGATGAACCACGACGGCATCAAAAGAAGCGTCCGGCAGGTCCAGCTGGTACATGTCGCCGAGCCGGACCGACCCGTTTTCGAGCCCGGCTCGTTCAAGATTGACGCGCGCCACCGACAGCATTTCGCGGGATTGGTCGATGCCTAGCGCGCGCTCTACCCGCGGTGCCAGAATTTCCAGTATGCGGCCAGTTCCGGTGCCGATGTCGAGGAGGTCGCGCGGGTCGGCCGCGGCGATGATCTCGACCAGGGCCGCCTCGACCTCGCGCTCGTCGATGTAGAGCGAGCGAATGCGGTGCCACTGGTCGGCATTTTCGCGGAAATAGGCGCTAGCGAGATCGGCGCGCTGCCGCTTTGTTGTATCCAGCCGCTGCAGATCGAGGGCGATCGTCGGGTCGGCATCGTCGCAGGCGGCGACCAGCTGGCGGGCGAGGGCGCCTGCCAGGCCGGACTGGCTGAGACGATAAAACACCCAACTGCCCTCGCGAAAACGGTCGAGGAGGCCGGCCTCGCACAGCAGCTTCAGATGGCGTGACACCCGTGGTTGGCTCTGCCCGAGGATTTGGGTCAGCTCACTGACTGTCAGCTCGCCGCGGGCACAAAGGATGGTGAGCCGGAGCCGGGTCGGTTCGGCGACTGCTCTCAGTGCGGCTAGTAGGTGCTCCATCAGCCGGTTTTCTCCACCTCACGACAGCAAGATATAGAGATATCTTTATATGTGCAAGCGACTTGTCTGTGCGAAGTGTCCGCTTCGCTACTTGCCCATTCCGCGAATTTCCCGCAATTATCTCGCCCTTAGGCCAAGACCCCCGTTTGATGCGAGACCGACCGATGAATGATCGCCCGCTGCGCCTCGGCTTATCGGAACTGTTTGTCTTCTTTGTCCTTATCCTTTCCGGTTGCGCCTCACACCCCAACACTGGGCAACAGGCAGCCGCCTACGAGGAGGATTTCAACGATCCGTTCGAAGACGCCAACCGCAAGATTTTCGAATTCAACCAATTCGTCGATCGCCATGCGATTTTGCCGGTCGCCAAGGCTTATCGGGCCGCGGTGCCCGACCCGGTGCGCGATTCATTGCGCGACTTCCTCAATAATTTGCGTGCGCCCCTGATTTTTGTGAATGACACCTTGCAAGGCCAATTCGAAAGCGCCGCGAAGACAGCCGGCCGCTTCGTCATCAATTCGACGATCGGCATGGGCGGAGCGGTCGATGTCGCCGGACGCTGGGGCATCCCTTTTCACGAGGAGGATCTCGGCCTGACGCTCGGCACCTGGGGGATACCTGAAGGACCGTATCTCGTCGTGCCGGTCCTCGGGCCATCGACACCGCGCGATCTCGGCGCCCAAGTCGCCGAGGGGTTTGGCGACCCGTGGAATAGACTTGTCACCGGCACGCCATGGACCCTCTATTGGATTCCGTTCGTTCGAGGAGCGGTCGCCGGCATCGATCAGCGATCGCGTTATATCGATACCCTGGCCGACATCGAGCGCACTTCTCTCGACTATTATGCGACAATTCGCTCGCTTTATCGGCAGCGGCGGGCAGCGCTAATCCGTCATGAGCGGGAGAACCTGCCGCCGCCTGCCGGCTTCAGCCAGCTCGACTACCGGGAGTCGCCGGCATTCGCCAACACGGCAGCCCGACCGGCTATGATCTCTGAAGCCTCCAACGGATCCGGGGTAGCAAAATAATGGTGCGACGTTGCTTCTTGACTGCCGCCCTTGTCCTGGTCGCAGGAGCATTTGCTCCCGCCATCCCCGCAGCGGCCGCCGCCGACCCGGCCGCCCTGATCAGCAACCTAGGCAGCCAGGCCCTCTCGGTGCTCGGCAAGGATGCCACTCAGTCGCAGAGGGTGGCGCGGTTTCGCGAATTGCTGCGCGAGGATTTCGACGTTCCGGGGATCGCCCGCTTCGTCCTCGGCCGGTACTGGAATACTGCAACCGAGGAACAGCGGGCGGAGTACGTCAAGCTGTTCGAGGACTACATCGCGCTCGCCTACAGCACCCGTCTGGCCGAGTACACCGGCGAGACCTTCAAGGTGACCGGCAGCCGGCCCGATGGCGATGGCGCGATCGTGTCGAGCCAGATCATCCGCCCCGGCGGCGCCCCGGTCAAAGTGGACTGGCGCCTGACTGGACGAAACGGCGTCTATAAGATCAGCGACGTTTCGGTGGACGGCATCAGCATGGCGGTCACCCAGCGCTCCGAGTTCGCTTCCGTCATCCAACACCATGGCGGACAAGTGCAGGGGTTGATCGCGATGCTGCGGGAAAAAACTGCCGGCAGCGCGGCGCGCTAGCGACAGCCTCCCGAAAGCGGGACGGGCCCGCTCAAACAAACCGTGACTGTGCGAGCCCGACGTGGAAAGGTCGCTGCCCGCCATCTCCGGCGCCGAGGGAGGCAGCAATGCGGCTCAACTTCACCAACCCTTGGTGGGTGGTCGTCGGGGCCGTCGGCGGGCTCGTCGTGTGCAACGGCCCGGTGCTGGGGTTCACCTTCGGCGTCTTCCTGAAGCCGATCATGGCCGATATGGGATGGCAGCGAGGTACCGCATCTTTCGCATTGTCGTTCGGCGGAATTTGCTCCGCGCTGATGGTGCCGGTGCTCGGCCGGATGATGGACCGCTGGAGCATTCGCCGGGTGGCGTTGCCGGGCCTCATCTTTTACGCGGGCGCGATGTGCCTGTTGGGGCTCAGTCCGAAATCTTTGGTGGTTTTTACGCTGCTATTCGCGCTTGCCGAGGCGGCCAGTGCGGTTCAAACCCCGATCGGCTATGCCAAGGCGATCTCGGCTTGGTTCGACCGCCGGCGCGGGTTGGCGCTCGGCATCGCGATGTCGGGGGTCGGGCTGGGCGGTTTCATCATGCCGCAACTCGCTCAGGTGCTGATCGAGCGGGTGGGCTGGCGCGGCGCCTATCCGATCCTCGGTTTGTTGACGCTCGCAATTGCGTTTCCGCTCGTTGCACTGTGGATACGGGAGCCCCGGCCGGGCGAGGGCGAGCGCCGGGCCATAACGGCAGTCGATGCGACGGGTCTTACCGTGCGAGGCGCGCTCGGCACGCGCCATTTTTGGCTGATGGGCGCGGCCTTCTTTTTGGTCGCGATCGCGGTCAACGGCACGGTGGCGCACGTCGTGCCGCTGCTGACCGACCACGGCGTTTCCGCAGCGGCAGCGGCGGCAATCATGGGGATCTTTGGGCTGGCGACGATGGCCGGCCGGCCGCTCGCCGGTTATTTGGTCGATCGAATCTTCGCACCCTTTGTCGCAACGGTATTCTTCCTGGCCCCGATCGCCGGTTTTATTCTTCTGAGCAGCGCTTCCGGTGCGCTGCCGGGGATCGGGGTGATTCTGCTGGGATTGGGGCTGGGCACCGAGATCGACCTGATCGCCTTTCTGGTGTCGCGCTATATGGGACAGCGGGCCTTCGGCGAGATCTATGGCTACTGTTTCATGATCTTCGGCTTGGGCTCCAGCATCGGCAGGTTTCTCGGCGGCTTCGTCTACGATCTCACGGGATCCTATAATCCGGCGCTGATCGGCGCCGCCGGCGCGCTCGTCGCGGCAGTGATCCTCGTCAACCTTCTGGGCCCCTACACCTATCCGGTGCGTCGGGAGATCGAACCCCTCTTCGTGCGTCAATCGGCGATACCCTGAACGAGGCGACTAGCGCGGCTGTCGTTCCAGGTCTTTGAGGCGTTCCGCGGCGGCCGCATCGCCGAGGTCGCGGGCTCGACGATACCAGGGACTCGGCCTGAGCCGGGTCGCCGGGACTGCCGTGGACACCGGCTCGGCCGAGAAAATTGGGATCGAAGGTGGCGCCCAGCCGCAGCGCCGCGGCGCTGTCGCCCGCATCAGCGGCGCGCTCGTAGAATAATCGCGCCGATGCGATGTCCCCGGCGCTGAGGAACGCGTCGCCGCGAGCGACCAGGGCGGCGATCTCCGTCAGAGAAGGGTGCTGGCCCGCGGGAGATTGCACCGGTGAAGGAGGCGATTTCGGCGGCGCTGCGGCTTCCGGAGCAGCCGCGGTGGCGACGGATGCGTTCGGCTCCGGCGTTCTCCCGGGCTGCGATGGAGCGGGTGCCGGCACAGCCGGTGCTGCTTGCGGCTTCGGTGGCTCTGGCGTCAGCGGAAGGCCGGGGGTAGGCGGCGCCGTCTGTAGCGGCGCGACGCCCGGCGAGGCATTGCCGGCCGGTGAGACGGATCGCTCATCCGGCGTCTTCATATCCGGCATCCTGACATAATGCAGGGCCAAGGCCGCTCCGACGCCGATCGCGGCGAGCACACCCAGCACGGCCAAACTCCGAACGAAGATGGGCCGACCACGGCGCGTCTCGTCTTGACTGTGCCGAACCGCCAGCTGATGGCGAAGGAAATCAATGCCTTCGTCATCGCCAATCTCATCAAAGCGCAGCTGGGCAGCGAGCGCCTCCTTGAGAGCCTGCAGGGGTGGCTCCTCCACCCGGGCGGGAAACCCTCGGCCGGCAAGCAGCACCCCGGCCGCTCTTTGTCCTTCGCCGTGCTGTATCGTGGCGCAGATCTCATCGAGCTGTTGATCGGAGAGCCGCTCGATTTCGTCGAAGACGAAGAGCGGGGCATCCGTCTCGGCGGTGTCCGATATTGTTACTGTCCCGGCACCCGCGGGCAGAGTTGCCACGACAGACCCAGCGCGGGACACCTCCTCGCCTGTGAGTTGCGGCCCGCAAGGGATGCCGATCACCCGGTGACGCGATCCTGCCAGTTTGCGCAGAGCCTGCGAGAGAGGCTGCGGGTCCGCCGACGGATCACCGGCAACGAGAATAATCCCACCCTTGCCGCCTAAGGCTGCGAGGACGCGGCCGGCAACCGACAGGTAGTGCGGCTCGCTTGCAAAATAACCGGCAGCCGCCTCGGCGGCAGCCGCCCCGTGGTAGGGGCTAGAGTCGGGGGGGCTAGATATGGCGGCGGGCATGGCTATGCGGCGCTGCCGAAGCAATTGCGCCGGCCAGGTTCGCGACGGCCGCTTTCCGCAAGCTTCGCCGTGTACTGCCTACCGAAATCGCAAGCTGCGCCGAAAGCCACCGGGTCCATCGCGGGAATGCTGAAAGTGAGTTTACCGCATGTCCGGCGGCTGACAAAGGCATTGCGGCGGGTCTCGGCACCTCACGAAGGAACAAAACAGGAAGCGCAGCACTCTGCATCACCCCGCTTCGCACGCGCTCCCGTCGGAGGAGCCCCGTCCGGTGCGGGGCTTTTTTGCCGTCCTCAGCCGTCCCGACAACGGGTGAGCTCGTAAAGGGCGACTGCCGCGGCGTTGGAGACATTGAGGGTCGGCTGCGTCGGGCGGGTCGGCAGCCGCGCGCGAAAATCGCAGCGCTCGCGCACCAGGCGACGTATTCCGCCGCCCTCTGAGCCGAGCACGATCGCGACGCGCTCGCCCGCGTCGGTTTGGGTCAACGACTGGGACGCGGTCTCGTCGAGACCGCAAATCCAGAACCCCGCTCCCTTCAAGCGGTCGAGCGCGCGGGCAAGATTGACGACGCGCACCAGCGGCACACTCTCCAGCGCGCCCGAAGCGGCTTTGGCCAGCGCTCCGGTCGTCGGCGGTGCCCCGTGTGCCGGGATGACGACAGCAAGCGCGCCGAATGCGGCTGCCGAACGCAACACCGCGCCGACGTTCTGGGGGTCGCTCAGCTGGTCGAGTACGACGATGATGCATGTTCCCGATGCCGCGCCAGTGCGCAGCACATACTCCAAGTCGGGTTCGGGAAGCGGTTCGACTTCGAGCGCGAGCCCCTGGTGAACGGCGTGGCGCGGCAGGATCGCCGCAAACCCCCTGTGATCGAGCACCGATATCGTTGCTCCGCCCCGGTCACCAGCATATGGGCGCCAGATCGCCCGCGCCCGAGCCACCAGAGCGGCCGCCTCTTCCTCATGGCCTGCAAGGACGACGAGACGGCGCCAGCGTCGCTCGGGGTTGCCGAGGGCCGCCGCCACGGCATGCCGGCCATAGAGCACGACTTCGGCGCCGAGAGGCTTGCGGCCGGATTTCCCCATGCACATTTTCTCCATCGCTGCGAAACGGCCGCGGACCGAACGCGCGCTGGCTTCGGACCGGCCGTGTATCGCCGGCTGTGTATCGACGGGCCCGGATTGACAAAGTCAAGCCGGCATCTTATGACCCGCGATCGGCTGCGCCGGGCGGCACGCGATCCGGAGGGGTTGCCGAGCGGTTAAAGGCAGCAGACTGTAAATCTGCCGACGTATGTCTTCGTAGGTTCGAATCCTACCCCCTCCACCAGCCCTCCGGCATCGCGGCCAGATCGCAGCTTGGTGCAAGGACTGGGACGGGCCATTCAAGCGGGTGTAGCTCAATGGTAGAGCTCCAGCCTTCCAAGCTGGCCACGTGGGTTCGATTCCCACCACCCGCTCCAGGCCGCCCGCTGCGACCCTGCCTATTCGAGCCGATCCGCTAGCTCAGCTCTGCAATCTCGGCCAACAGCGCGTCTGTGATGCGCTGGCGGCAGTAGCCGCAAATTCCGGTCAGCGATTGTTCGTGACGCTCGGCTCTGGTGGTGGTGCAAGCGTCGGTGACGAGGGTTACCAGATAGCCGAAATCGCAGGCGTCGCGGACGGCGCTCTCGACGCACTGGTCGGTCATTAGACCGGCAACCATCAGTGATCGAACCCCCAAATTCCGCAGTACATAATCGATGTTGGTCGAGATGAAGACACTGCTCGACGTCTTGCGGAAGATCATCTCATCGTCGGCCGGCGCGATCTTGTCGAGCACCTGCGCCTCCCACGCCCCGCGCGCCACGTCGATGCCGGAGATCTTGTAGTCGAGGCTGCGGTCGCGGCCGTCGCGGGTCATGTTCTCGATGACCGAATACATGACCTCGATGCCGCCGCTCCGGCACGCGGACTGCAACCGTCTGATATTGGGCAGCATAATCTCGTGCAAACTCTGACGGAAATATTCGGTTTTCCCGACCTCGGCCCCGACGCAGTAGTTCTGCACATCGATGATCAGCAAGGCCGCGTGCGCCGGGTCGATCGGCACCTCGCGGCTCGGCGAGCTCATCGGCGCCGGATTTCGGCGTAGGCGGCAGGTAAGAGGCGGGCCAGACGCTCGGCCCATTTCCTCTGGCCCGCCGGGTCCGTGATCAAATCCTGGCGAATCTCGATCTCGACATGCGGCAGGCCGCGCCGCTCGCCATGCACCGGGACGGTGAAGTCGGTCAGGTCGCTGACCCGGTATGGTTCGTTTTCGCCGACCATCAGGTCCCCTTCGGCGCGCAACAGCTCTGCCAAAGCATGCGCCAGCCGCGGGTCACGGTTGAACAACACCGCCACATGCCATGGCCGCGAGACGCCTTTGAAGACCGGCGTAAAGCTGTGCAATGCCACCAGCGCCGAGCCACGACCCGCCGCCGCACGGCGGTCCAGGGCCGCCGCTATCGCATTGTGATAGGGGCGGAAGATCGCGTCCGCCCGGGCCGCCCGTGCAGCCTCGTCGAGACCGTGATTGCCGGGAATTTCCGTGTCTTCGCTGATCTCCGGGATCGAGCTCGGGACCTTGGGGTCGCGGTTGCAGTCGATCACCAGGCGCGAATAGGTTTGCAGGATCACCGCCGCATCCAACAGCCGCGAAAGCTCCCGCCCGACGGGGCCGATGCCGATATCCCATGCAATGTGCCGCAGAGTCTCGGCCTCCGGCAGCCCGAGCCTGCCGAGCCGGCGGGGGAAGGCGCGCCCCGCATGCTCGCAGGTGAGAAAGAAAACCGAATCCCCCGACTTGTTCGCGAGCGTAACCGGATCGGGTTCGTCGGGGTCGAGCAGCGCTGCCTTGGTCATTCAATAGACCTCTGCGTAGCGGGCGCAGAGCTCCGCTGGCGACAGCCCGGCGACCTTCTCCGCTTCGACGCGCTTGAACCTGATATAGGCGTCGAAATGGGTCGGGCCGAACCAGTCGGCCGCCGTCTCGTTGGCGACGAGCCGGTCGAGCGCCTCGGGAAGGGAGTGGGGCAGATGCTCGGGCGGGCCGGAAGTCGGCAGCTGCAGCCAGCGGCGGATGCCGTCGACCCCGGCGAAGATCACGGCCCCGAGGGAAAGGTAGGGGCTGGCTGCGGCGTCGGTGGCGCGGAACTCGACGTGGAACTGGCGTGCCATCTCGGTCGGGGTCGCGGCCGCGAAGGTCGGACAGATGCGCAGGGTGGCGCCGCGGTCCTGGCATACCAGATCGATCGCAGTCGGCGCCCACGCATTAGGGACAAGCCGAAGATAGGAAACCGGCGAGGGCGCGGTGATCGCGCAGATCGCGGGCATGTGGTGCAAGACGCCGGCAAAGAAGTGCTGCGCCGGCTTGCTCAGCTCCATCGGCTCGCCGGGAGCGTGGGTCGCCGGCCCGCCCTCAGCGTCCACCAGGCTCATATGGATGTGCACGCCGTTGCCGACGAGATCGGGGTCGGGCTTTGGCGAGAAGATCACGCGATGACCCAGGCGATGGGCCGTGGCACGCGCCATCTCGCGGGTGACGACCGCGTGGTCGGCGGCGGTCAGCGCGGGTTGCGGCATGACCGTCACCTCGAACTGGCGCGGGCCGTACTCGGCGAGAAATGTGTCGGGCACCACCCCCGCGGCGCGCAAAGCAGCAGTGAAGATCTCGCCCAAGCCGTCCTGCCGCCGAAAGGCGCCGAGCGCGTAGGCGTCGCCGGGTCTCTCGGATACGCCGGTGTAGAGGAATTCCTGCTCGAAAGCCGCCACGAGTCGCAGGCTCGCCACGTCGTCGAGCTGCTTGACGGCGCGGCGCAGGAAATCCCGCGGGCAGCATTCCCAAGGGCTCCCGTCGGTATTGCAGATGTCGCCCAAAAAGAAATGCTCGATCGCCGACCCGTCGGCGAAATCGACCCTTACCTCGGCCGCGGGATCGGGCACGATCATGAAATCCCCAGCGGTGCCGAAAGGGGTGTCCCAGATCGGCCCAAACGGCGACATCATCAGATTGCTGCCAGTCCAGCCGACGCCTTTCTTCAACCGCGTCGGCAGCTCGCGCGCCGGAAAGCCCTTGCCGCGCGCCAGCCCCGAGATGTCACAAGTCGCGACAAAAACGAGCTCCTCCCGGATCATGCCACGCCTCTCTCCGTCTCCGCCCGCTTGCGGGGAGTCAGATTGCTCGTCACTCGACCCGCTCCTCGGCGATGTTGATGCCGTAATCGGTCGGGAAATAGAAGACGCCTACCCGCATGATTCCTCTCCGGGTCCGGTGGATGTCGGCTAGGATGACATAGTTACGAAAATCCGACCATGGAGGAGAGCCATGCCCCTCGCGACCATCCGCGGCGTCGACATCAATTACGAAGTGCTGGCGAGCGCGGGCCATGGGTGGCATTGCAGCCCGGCGGCAGGCGCGCCCTCGCAGGGGTCAAATCGCTCGGCGAGAAGCTCGCCGAAGCCGGATGCCGGGTGCTCGTCTATGACCGGCGCAATTGCGGGGCCTCCGGCGTGTCGTTCGATAGCGGAAATTCCGAAAACGAGATTTGGGCCGAGGATCTGCGCGCTCTGCTGTCGCAACTCGACGCGCTTCCTGCCTATATCGGCGGCAGCTCGTCGGGCTGCCGCCTGGCATTGTTGATGGCGCTGCGCCATCCGGCAGATGTGCGCGGCCTTTTGCTGTGGCGGGTGACGGGCGGCGCCTATGCGGCCCAGCGCCTGGTGGAAAATTACTACACCCAGTTCATCCACGCGGCGCAGCAGGGCGGCATGGATGCGGTGTGCCGCACCGAGCATTTCAGCGAGGTGACTGCCAGCAACCCGGCAAACCGCGCGCGACTGACGGCGCTCGACCCGCAGCGCTTCATCGGCATCATGGAAAAGTGGCGGCGCGCCTTCAACGAAGGGGCGCATTACCCCGTGATCGGGCTGAGCCCCTCCGAGCTGCGCTCGGTGACGGTGCCGGCCTGCATTATCCCCGGCAACGATCGGGTTCACCCGCGCGAGCCAGGTCAGGCGGCGCATCGGCTGATGCCGAACAGCGAATATCACGAGGTGCTGACCGAAGACCGCCCCGACCTAGATGTGGCGCTCGAGGAGTGGAACGCGAAGGAGGGTCTGTTGGCGGCCATCTTCGTCGATTTCCTGCGGCGGGCCGAGCGCCGCGGCTGAAAACCGAGGTTTACTGCGGACTTGCCGTAGCGCGCGGCCTAAGGCCGCCGACGGCGCCGTCGGTCCCGATCAGGTCGCGCAATCGCAGAGAACCGTGGATCGTTGTTGAAGTCGTCTCGGCTAAACTCAAGAGATAACCTTGGATTTTCGCACCAAGCCCGCACCGAAAGCGGCCCGGGAAAGACATGCCAAGTCTGCTCATTCTTGGGGCGATGATCGGAAAAGGCCCGAGGGGAGAGCACCGCACAATTCGAACTCCCATCGGGATCTCTCACCAATTCATAGCGAATCATTTCAACGCCCGCTGTTCGGGCCGCATCGGCTAATGCTTGGCACGGGACATAGTTTGTCGGGTGAGTCCACAAATCCACGTCCCGATCCAAGGGTGGAGAAGTCAAATCGATAAGCCGTTTCGAAGCGCAACCAACCCTAAAGACGGTATGCTCGACTGGTGCGGACGGAAGGATCGAGTCTGGCAATTCAATAAAAAAGAGGAGCCTGTAAAACGCGATCTCTGCAACGGCGGCCTCTATCTTTTCTGACCCATAAAAAACCCCCTCTCTCTGGCCGGGTCTGCGAAACCGCGAGCCGACGGGATATGGCGCATATCGAAACGGCGTATAAATCAGATAATGAAAGCCGGTGCACTCTTCGGGTACTGACGGCTTGCTGCGATTTAGAATATCTTCCAGAAGGGACTGCTCCCCAAGAGTGTCAGTAAGGCGCATCGTAGAAGCTTTGTACTGGGTTTCTACAGCACGCCAGATGTCAAGCCTACGGGTGCGCAGCTCAGAGCGGAGCGCGTCGGAAGTCCACATATTGTAGGACTGTCATGAGTCCGGTCACAGTCTTGATCAGCTCAATCGGTTTCGCGTTTAAGACTGTGTTATGACCCTGTATCCAGGAATGGGATGCCGCGTCGTCACTACCCGTGATGGCGTCCAGGCTGCGAAACAATCTGACGAATAGCTGAGCCAACTCAAACGGCTTGGTATCTGGCGAGAGAAGATATTCTCCCCTCCTCATCCGAGACACCGATGCGGTCGACAAACCGAGGATCTTGGCTAAGCTCCTGTCCGGTATATCAAGGAATTCCGCTGCCCGAACAGCAGCTTTGCTCAAAACCGCGCCTTCTCTAGCGGAGTCTGAGGTATCAAGGACCCGAAGATGGTTGGCCCTGTCGTTTCGCATTTCCGTTTCCAAGGAAACTTTTTTGCCTGTATTGATCCTCGGAAACGTATCGCCTAACACCGGTTCCGGTCAACCCGGATTTTGCTGAGCGTAATACCTCTTTATCACGAGTATAACCCAACCTCGGTCAGATCAGGGTCCCGGGAGCCGCAAACATTTGTCCAAATACGCGTTGGACTCTGCGCGGGATTAGCAGCGCTTACCGTCGGCTACTCGACGCCGTGATCGTCGGATCGGAATGAGAAGGAAAACATGGGACCACTCGTCGGAATCAAGGTCGTGGAACTCACCGGCATCGGGCCCGGGCCGATGTGCGCGATGCTGCTCGCCGATCTGGGCGCGACGGTATTGCGCATCGACCGGCCGGAGCCGAGCGACCTCGGGCTGCATGCGTGAGCTGCGCTATGACCTCTTGCTGCGCGGCCGCCGGGCCCTGGCGCTCGACCTGAAGCGCCCGGACGGAAAGGCTCTTGCCTTGCGCCTGGTCGAACGCGCCGACGCGCTGATCGAGGGGTTCCGCCCCGGCGTCACCGAGCGGCTCGGCCTTGGCCCCGATGACTGCCTCGCGCTCAACCCGCGGCTCGTCTATGGCCGGGTGACCGGCTGGGGGCAGGACGGGCCGCTGGCGCACGCGGCCGGACACGACATCAACTACATCTCGCTGGCCGGCGCGTTGCATGCATTCGGGCGACGCGGGCAGCCGCCGACCCCGCCCTTGAACCTGATCGGCGATTTCGCGGGCGGCGCACTCTATCTGGCTTTCGGGATCGTCTGCGGCATCCTCGAGGCGCAGCGCTCGGGGCGGGGACAGGTCGTCGACGCCGCGATGGTCGACGGCGCCGCCTCGCTGATGACGGCGTTCCACGGCATGATCGCCGCCGGGCTCGCGACGCACGAACGCGGCACCAACCACCTCGACACCGGCTCGCATTTCTACAATGTCTATGAATGCGCCGACGGGCGGTGGATCTCGATCGCGCCGATCGAGGGCAAATTCTACGCCGAATTGTTGCGCCGCCTCGACATCGATCCGGCGACGTTGCCGCCGCAAATGGACCGCGCGCATTGGCCCGAGGCGCAGGCTCGGCTGGCGGCGCTGTTCAAGACCCGGACGCGCGAGGAATGGTGCGATCTGCTCGAAGGCACCGACGCCTGCTTTGCCCCGGTGCTGACCACGGACGAGGCGCCGCGCCACCCGCACAACGCCGCGCGCCAAACCTATGTCGAGATCGACGGGATCGCGCAGCCGGCGCCGGCGCCGCGGTTCAGCCGCACGGTTCCCGATCTGCCGATCCCGCCCCAGCCGCCGAGCCGTGGCGAAGAAGCCGAAGCCGCCCTCGCCGCCTGGCTCGAACCGGCCGAGATCGCGGCGCTGCGCGCCGCCGGCACCCTCGGCTGAACCGACCGCCGCCGTCAGGCGGTGGCGGGGTCCATCTTGTAATCGCTGTCGCTGACGTGCTCGGCCCAGGCCGTGCCTTGACCTTGCTCGCCATTTTCCGACATTGCCAGATGGCTGAACAGGCGGTCGGGGGCGGCGCCGTGCCAGTGCATCGTGTCGGGCGGGATCATCACGGTGTCGCCGGGATAGATCGCCTGCGGCCGCGACCCTTTGCCGATACAGATGCGGCCGACGCCGGAGAGGCAATAGAGCGTCTGCCCGACCGGATGGGAGTGCCACCCGGTGCGCGCACCCGGAGTGAACGAGACGACAGTGGCCCGCATGCGCGAGGGCGCCTGACCGACCAGCACCTCGTCCTGAAACACCTCGCCGGTGAAGTTTTCGGCCGCGCCGCGCCTCGTGGCCCGCGCCGATGCCCGCACAACCGTCATGGCTACCTCCGTTTTGAGTCGAGAAATTCAGCCGGAGAATAGGCCCGGCATCCCCCGGGTTGCAAAGCCCGAAATCGCGCCTTAGTCTCCTTGGCAATAGCCCGAGAGGAAAGATGAACGAGCCCATCAAGGTGTTTTGGCAGCCGCATTGAACGAGCTGTCTCAGGGTTAAGGAATACCTCTCGGTCCGTGGGATCGAGTTCCAGTCTATCAATGTACTGGCTGATGAGGGCGGCCTAGCGGAGCTGCGGCGGCTGAGTGCGCGTTCCGTACCTGTAGTGTCGCGCGGTGACCGCTTCGTATTTGCCCAGGTGATCAGCGACCTTGTCGAATTTTTGGGCCTCGACGAGAAGACAGGTCCGGCGCTGTCGCTGGCCGAGCTGCACGCGCGCGTACGATAACGTGCTCGAAACAGCAATCCGCCTGGTGCGGCAGATGCCGGACGACAGGCTTGAGGATCAGCTGCCGCACCGGCCGCGCTCGTACCGCTTGCTGATGCACCACATCTTCCAGATCCCGACCGCTTACCTCGACCTGGAGGACACGGGGGAAACCCTGACCTATGAGCGTCTCGTCGTTCCACCGCCAAAGGAGATGCGGACGAGCGCAGCGATCGCCGATTTCGGCGACAGCGTGCGGCGGCGCTTGAATACCTGGTGGCACCGCGCCGCTGACGAGGATTTCGCGCGCCCGGTGCCGACCTATTTCGGCAAGACCTCGCGGCACGAGATGTTCGAGCGCACGGTCTGGCATTCGACACAGCATACCAGGCAGATCGCCGCGCTCCTGGAGCAGGAGGGCGTCGTCCCCGACCGGCCGCTCGGTCCCGACGATATCCGCGGCCTGCCGCTGACCGACAAAATCTGGGATTAGGCGCAGCCTCGGCGGCAGCATGCCCCTCCCCCGGGAGATCTGAACATGCAATGCGCCGGCAAGTTGGTCTTGGTCACCGGGGCGCAGCAGGGGATCGGCCGCGCGATGGCGATCGAATTTGCCGCTGCGGGTGCCGATGTCGCGATCAATTGGCTCGATGACGAGCGCGCCGCCGAGGTTGTCGCCGACCAAGTGCGCAACCACGGACGGCGCGCGCTGACGGTCAAGGCAGACCTTGCGGATATCACGCAGTCGCAAGCAATGGTGGCCGCCGTCGAGCAGGGGCTCGGGCCGATCGACGTTCTCGTCAACAATGCCGGTGTGTTCCCGCGCGTCCCGTTCCTGGAGATGACGGAGAGAGACTGGGATTACGTTCTCGACATCAATTTGAAAGGCGCGTGCTTCTGCACGCAGGCTGTCGCCAGAGCGATGGTTGCGGCCGGACGGCCCGGCGCCGTGATCAATCTGACCTCGGGCGCGGCATTCCGCAGCTCGCCCCGCGGTGTGCATTATGTCGCCAGCAAAGGCGGCGTGTTGTCGATGACGCGGGCGATGGCGCTCGAGCTGGCGCCGTATCGGATCAGGGTCAATGCCATCGCGCCCGGTCTGACCGACACCGCCCAGCCGCGCTACGGCAGCAGTGAGGCGGAGCTTGCCGAAGCGGCGCGGGCGATTCCGTTCGGGCGCATGGCCCGTCCGGAGGAGATCGCGCGCGCGGCGGTTTTTCTGACCTCGGACAACGCCGGCTTCGTGACGGGCCAGACCTTGCATGTAAACGGCGGCTCCTACTTCGGTTGAGTTTGGTCAGGGCGCGTCGTCCAAGAACTTCTTCCGTCGAGCCGCGTTAGCGGCGTCATGGTCTCGGAACCTCGCACCCCCGGCTCGACGCCGCTCGAACGCTATATCGCATTGCCGGATTTGAGCTATCGGTGGAAGGCGATCGCGGCGCTGTCGGGCGACGGCTACACAACTCACCTGATCGAACTTGTCTCGCAGAGCTGGCGTGATGGAGGCGAGGTGGACCGGCCGCGCTGGCAGCACCAGTTGAGGCTCGTCGTGCCCGACGAGATCGCAAACGATACGGCATTGCTGGTTATCGCCGGCGGCTCGAACGACAAGCCGGCGCCAGACCAGGCGAACCCTCTGCTGGCCATAGCGGCAATAATGACCCGATCGGTCACTGCCGAACTGCGCATGGTGCCAAACCAGCCGCTGACTTTCGCGGGAGAGACCGATCCACGCGCCGAGGACGGCATCATCGCCTATAGCTGGGACAAGTACCTGCGGACCGGCGACAAGACTTGGCCGTTGCGTCTGCCAATGACAAAGAGCGTCGTGCGCGCAATGGACGCGATCACCGGCTTCTGCCGCAGCCCACCAGCCGGCAGGGTCGAAATCGGCAGGTTCGTCCTCGCCGGAGCGTCGAAGCGCGGCTGGACGGCCTGGACCGCCGCGGCGGTCGACAGACGCGTCGCTGCGGTCGTTCCGGTGGTCATCGACCTTCTGAACATCGAGGCCTCCTTCGAGCACCACTATCGCGCCTATGGCTTCTGGGCGCCGGCGATTGCAGCCTATCAGGCCTCCGGCATCATGCGCTGGGCGGGGACCGCCGAGCTGGCGTCGCTCCTCGAGATAGAGGACCCGTTTGCCTATCGCGACCGGCTCGGCTTACCCAAATTCGTGGTTAATTCTGCGGGCGACCAATATTTCTTACCGGATTTTTCGAGGTTTTATTTTCGCGCGCTGATCGGCGAGAAATACCTTCGTTACGTCCCCAATACCGATCACTCGCTGAAGGGCAGCGACGCGCGGGAAAGCGTGCTGGCGTTTTACGATGCGATCGTTGCAGGCCAACCCCGCCCGCAGTTTTCGTGGAGCTTCGCGCCCGATGGAACGATCGAGGTAAAATCTGCGACGCAGCCGCTCGCCGCGGTACTCTGGCAGGCGACAAACCCCGAGGCACGCGATTTCCGGCTCGAGACGATCGGGCCGGCCTACCGGCGCTCTACGTTGGAAGCCGATGGCGACGGGACCTATAGGGCGAGAGTGCCCGCGCCCGCCCGCGGTTGGGTCGCTTATTTCGTCGAGTTGACCTTCCCGAGCCGCGGCCCGTTCCCGTTCAAATTCACCACCGAAGTCCGGGTGGCGCCTGACACACTCCCCTTCGGCCCGCCGCCCGAAATGATGTCCGCCGCCCGCGAGGCGGCCGAAATTTCCGACTAAACCCCAGGGCGGCGGCGCCCGAGCGCGTGTTCCTTCGGCGCCGCGAACCGCTCAGCCGAACTTTTCGCTCACCCTCGACCGACTTAACTATCAATTTCGGAGAAAGGTGCGCCGAATTTAATTAGAATTTAATGGTTCGGCTGAGGAGAGACAGTTGCGGCAGCTCTGGCGCCTTTTCGGGTGGTTCGTCGTGGTCGACGCACTGATCACGGTATTTGGCGTGATCACCGCGCCGCTGCTGTTGTCTCTGGCATTGGATGCTGCGGTCGGACTGCTCGTCATTCGCAGCTGCATGGAGATGCGTGTTCGGTTCTTCGTCGCCTTCGCGACGGCAGCCCGCTCCGTTTACCGGGAAGGCGGCTTTTGATGCTGGGCTTCATGCTGTCGCAGCTGGCGTTACGGTTACTTTCGGCAATCCTCGGCGGATATGGCATATTTTGCTTGATCATGAGTTTCGAGGTGCCTGAAGTCGGGGCTCAGGCCTTTATACTGCTCGTAACGGCTAGCGCCATCGTCTATCTGTGCCGTTCGGAGCGGACCCCGTAACCGGGAGCGACCGTCAAGCCGTGGCGCGGAGCATCTCGCGGATATCGGGCAGGTGCTCGCGTCCCCAGAACAGCTCGCCATCAAGTACAAAGCTCGGCACGCCGAACACCCCGATAGCCTCGGCGGCGTGGCAGATGCCGTCGAGCTGGGCACGCCCTGGGCCCGCCGAATAATCCCGGAATCCCGACGGATCGGCTGCCGGTTTCCGCCAGAACCCCGCCGATCACGCCGACATCCTCGATGTCGAGCTCGCGCTTCCAGAAACGTTCGAAGATCGTGTCGTGATAGCGGCGGAAGACCGCGTCACCCTGGCGCTTCGCGTACAGCATGCCGCATAGGGCGAGAGTCGAATCCCAGATCTTCTGCGGGCCGCGGACGACGAGCCCGCGTTTGCGGGCTTGCCGGCGGCAATCCATGTAGCTGTAGCGCACCCGGCGCCATTGATGGGCATTGCGCTGTTCCTCGATGACATGGCCGCTATCGTCGAGCCTGGCCGAGCCGAGAAAGCTCGGGATGTCGAGCCTGTAGGGCAACCAATCGATGCGCACCGGAAAGTCCCGTTCCAATTCATAAACGAGGTCGTTCGCCAAATAGGCGTAGGGGCTTTTGTAGTCGGTGTAGACGGCGACGGTTTGCGGTTCGGCCATGCCGGGTATAGTACTTGTTGTGAACGAGTTTAGGAATGATTTTCTGGCAAAGCCAGAACCGGTCTTACAATGGTCGTGCAAATTCCTTCCGGGCCGACTCCTCACCGCCGCACTCAATCGCGTCGGCTATGTCCTCTAACTCAGCGGCCCACAAGCGGAGCTGGATTTAAGTTCCGGTTCGACCGGACGATCGAGAAGCTCACGACAACGCTTTGCGTCTTCCCGATATTTTCTGGGCGTTTTCATAGTTCTCTCACATTTGTTAGTCCCCCCACCCATTGGCGCAAAACAGTGCGCCCGGATCTATTTTTGCCCCGTGCGGCTGCCGAAATCGCTCGTGCCGGCGGAATTTGTCATAGATCCAGCTCCCGCACCATTCGGCGGCGTGCTGGATCCCTCACCCACACCCGTGTTGCCGATCAGCGCGTCCGCGGTCTGTTGATCAAGCGTCGCCGTCCGCGCGAGATCGTTGCTCTTCTGGAACCCCAAAAGCGCTTGCTTTGTCTCCGGGCCCACGACACCGTCGAGCGAGCCGTTGTATAGCCCCATCATGTGAAGCTCTACTTGTGCCCACCGAATGTCGTCTTTTGAGGGATTCGCGGCATTTAGCCAATGGTGCGAAGTTGCGGGTGCTGAAGGCATGTTCTCTACCGCATTCGAAACGTTATCGGCATCTGCCGAAAAATCCAGAGCGGCGCCGCCGATCCCCAATGCCAATACAGAAGCCGTGCCAAGGATCAATTTTCTCATCATGGTCATCTCCCGTGTTTCGCTCGTTGGTAAATCGTCGAGCTACTATTTAGAACGATCGGCCCGCCAACCGCGTTCCTCGCGGGCGGCTGTGTCAGATTTGGGACAAGCCGCACGGGTCTAGAAAATAAAGCGCCTGCCAAACGCGGCGCGCAAACATTGACTAGGGCGCTGCAACAACCTCTCGGCCGATCTCGGCTGCGGTAGCGCGGGCGCGGAGGGCGGCGTCGCGGGCCATTTCGGCGCAGAGGCCGGCGTAGGCGGTCGGGTCGAGCAAGGCGGCGATCTGCTTGGCATCCAGATGCCCGGTCACGCGCGGGTCGGCCGCCAGCAACTCGGCGAAGGACCGGCCTTCGACAAAGGCTGACTGCGCGGCGTCGTAGACAACGTCGTGGGCGTGCTGGCGGCCGATTTGGGCGCCGAGATCGAGCATGACGGCTTCGGCCATGATCAGGCCGCCGCCGAGATCGAGGTTGCGCCGCATGCGCTCGGGGTCGAGGCGCAGGCCCCGCATCACCTCGCCAAGGCGGCTCAGCGCGTCGCCCAGCGCGATCGAGGCGCGCGCCTCGGCGGCGTCCATGATCAGGCTCGTCGTGCGGTCGGCCTCGTGCTCGGTCTGCATCGCTTCCAACGCCAGCGGCACGCTGGCGCGGACCTCGGCCGCCGCAGCGATGATGTCCTGGCAGAGCTTGGGGTTGCGCTTCTGCGGCATCGTCGAGCTGCCGACGGTGCCGGGCGGCACCGGCTCCTCGACCTCGCCGAATTCGGTCTTCATCAAGGTGTAGATCTCGCGCGCAATCTTGCTGCAGGTCGCTGCGAGGAGGCCGAAAAGGCAGATGTTCTCCGCGAGGTGGTCGCCGATGGTGCGCGAGGGCACCCGCATCGGCTCCATCCCGAGATGCTTACCCATCGCCGCCTGCACCGCCGGCCCCTGCACGCCGAGCGAGGCAAAGGTGCCGGCGCCGCCGCCGAGCATCGCGACAAAGAGGCGGGGCGCCGCCTGTTGCAGCCGCTCGACGTGACGGATCATCTCGTCGATCCACACCGCCGGCTTGTAGCCGAAGGTCGCCGGCACCGCGTGCTGGCCGTGCGTGCGCCCGGCGATCGGCATATCGGCGCCGCGCTCGGCGAGATCGGCCATCGCCGAGAGGGCCTCGCCGATCAGCCCCAAAAAGATCCGGTGCACCTGGCGCAATACCAGTAAGTCGCCGGTCTGCGTGATGTTCTGTGTTGTCGCGCCCCAGTGCACCCAGCCCCCATAGGGCTCGGCGGTGACGCGGCTGAGCTCCCATACGAGCGGCACGATCGTATGGCCGGTGCGGGCGAACCCCTCGTCGATGCGCACGCGGTCGAGCAATACGAGGTGCGCGGCGCGCCCGATCGCCTCCGCTGCGCCCGTGGGGATGATGCCCAGCTCCTCCTGCGCTCGGGCCAACGCCGCCTCGACGTCGAGCCAGGCCTGCCAGCGGTTCTCCAGCCGATAGAGCGCGCGGATACCGGGATCGGACACGCGGGCGGCGGTCGGAAGTTCGTCACTCATGGGTTGGTTCCCTCCGAGCTATTGGCCGATCTTACCCGAACTCGCGGTTCGCAGGTCATCGGGCGATGACCAACCGAGCGTTTGGTCCGCCTTGACGCGCAAGCGGCTCGCGGTCAGTCTGCGGCATCGCCGCCGCGAGGGGAGTAGAGCCATGAAGCTGATGTGGTTTCACCTGATGCCCTACACCGAATTGCCGGATGATTTCCGCGACGAGCATCCCTCGGTATGGGTGGACATTCATTCCTCGCTGTTCGACCCGCGGCGCGCCCATCACATGTACAACGACTTCATGGACGAGCTCGAATTCGCTGCCGAATGCGGGTTTGATGCGGTCTGCGTCAACGAGCACCATTCGAACGGCTATGGCCTGATGCCGTCGCCCAATCTGATCGCCTCGGCCTTGGCGCGGCGCACTGCCGATACGGCGCTCTGCGTGATGGGCAATTCCTTGGCGCTCTACAATCCGCCGACCCGGGTCGCCGAAGAATTCGCGATGATCGATTGCATCTCGGGCGGGCGGCTGATCGCCGGATTTCCGGTCGGGACGCCGATGGACACTTGCTTTGCGTATGGCCAGAACCCCAGCATGCTGCGCGAGCGGTATTATGAGGCTCACGACCTCGTATTAAGGGCGTGGACCGAAGAGGACACCTTTGCCTTCAATGGCCGCTTCAACCAGCAGCGTTATGTCAACATCTGGCCCCGCCCCGTTCAGAAGCCGCATCCGCCGATCTGGATCCCGGGGGGCGGCTCGGTCGAAACCTGGCGGTGGTGCGCCGAGACCGACCACGTCTACGCCTACCTGTCGTATTTTGGCTATCTGGCGGGGCAGGCGACAATGAACGGCTTCTGGGAGGAGATGGATCGGCTCGGCAAAGACCGGAACCCGTACCGCGCCGGCTTTCTGCAATTCGTCGGCGTCGCCGAGACCCGCGAAGAAGCGTACAAACTCTACCGGGAACCTGCGGAATACTTCTACGGCCGCTGCCTGCACGTCGACCCGCGTTTCGCCGCCGCGCCCGGCTATACCAGCGAAGCCACACAGCGGGCCGGCGTGGTCGGCCAAGTCGCCCAGGTGGCACGGATGCGCCGGTTCGACACCTTGGCGCGCGAGATGGACGCGATCGTCGAGAAGGGCTACGTCATCATCGGCTCGCCGGACGAGGTCGCCGATCAGCTGAAGAAGGTGGCGGCCGACCTCAACGTCGGCCACCTGATGCTGCTGATGCAGTTCGGCAACATGGGCAAGGATCTCGCGAAGTACAACACAAAGCTCTTTGCCGAAAAGGTCATGCCGCAGTTGAGCGATATCTTCTCGGAATGGGAGGACCGCTGGTGGCCGCAGCCAATGACGCGCGATGCGAGGGCGCCGCTGACCCCGTTCCGGCAGCCCGCGATGGCGGCGGAATGACCACGATGCGCGAGTTTGCCCCTCTCCGCCGCCTTGCGGGGGAGAGGGAGGGGCCCGCGCCGAAGGCGTGGGAGGGTGAGGTGGCTATTCGGCGAGTGCGTGCCGGCGTGTCCACCGACCTCACCCCAACCCTCTCCCCCCGCAAGCGGGCGGAGAGGGGGAGCGATGCGGGAGCATCGAACACCGGGGGGCGGTCGTGAGCGAGCCGGAGGAGCTGTCCGTCGAGATCAACGGCTTTTCCTGCCGGGTCTGGAAGAAAGGCGAAGGTCCAAAGCTCGGTTTTCTCGCCGGTTTTGGCGGGTTGCCGCGGTGGATCCCGTTTCTCGACGCGCTGGCGCGCGAGCGCACGGTCATCGTGCCGTCATTGCCGGGTTTCCCGGGCGGCGAGCGCGGTCATACGCGTGCTCGACAGCCATCTCGACTGGGTGCTGGCGGTCCGTCAGCTGCTGCTGAAGGCTGGGCTCGACGGCGCCGATCTGGCCGGCAGTTCGGTCGGCGGCTCGTTTGCCGCCGAGGTGGCGGCGATCTGGCCCGCTGCGGTGCGACGCTTGGCGCTGATCGCGCCGTGGGGCCTCTTCGACGAAAAGGACCCGATGACCGACCCTTGGGCGCAGCGGGCGCCGGAGGTGCCGGGGCTGCTCTGCGCCGACCCCGAGCGCTGGAACCAGCTCAAAACTGAGCCCGAGGGCGCCAACTCGCCGGAATGGCCAATCGAGCAGACCCGCGCCAACGAGGCCGCGGCTCGCGCCTTCTGGCCGCTCAGCAATACGCGGCTCGAAAAGCGCCTGCCGCTGATCGAGGCGCCGACCCTGCTGATTTGGGGTGAAGGCGACCGCATCATGCCGCGCAGCTATGCCGACCGCTTCGCCGCCGCAATCGCCGGGCGCGGCGAAATCACGACGATCCCAGGCGCTGGTCATCTGGCGGAACTCGACAAACCCGACGAGGTCGCCGCCGCGATCCTGCGCTGGACGACTGGCGGATCTTTGTAGAGTGGCAAGTCTGCTAATCGTCATTGCCGGGCTTGACCCGGCAATCTAAGGGACGCACCAGACAGCGGCTGCCGACGGATGCCCGGGTCAGGCCCGGGCATGACGATAAAGTAAAAGTAGCGGGAATTTGTGATGAAATTCGGACTTTTCTACGAGCATCAGCTGCCGCAGCCCTGGAGCGAGGACTCGGAGCTGCGGCTCTATCAGCAGGCGCTCGACCAGGTCGAGCTCGCCGACCGGCTCGGGATCGACCATGTCTGGGAGGTCGAGCACCATTTCCTCGAAGAGTATTCGCACTCTTCGGCGCCCGAGGTGTTCCTCGCTGCCTGTTCGCAGCGCACCAAGCGAATTCGCCTCGGCCACGGCATCACCTTGATGCCGCCCAACTACAACCATCCGGCCCGGGTCGCCGAACGCATTGCGACGCTCGATCTGGTGTCGAACGGCCGCGTCGAGTGGGGCACCGGCGAGTTGGCGACGGCCGTCGAAATGGGCGGGTTCGGGGTCGATCCGCAGGAAAAAGAGGCAATGTGGCAGGAGGCGACTGAGCAGGCCGCCAACATGCTCGCGATGCGGCCCTATCCGGGATTCCACGGACGCTGGTTCGACATGCCGTGCCGCAACCTGGTGCCGAAACCGGTGCAGAAGCCACATCCGCCGATGTGGGTCGCGTGCTCGCGCCGCGAAACGATCCACCGCGCCGCCAAAGCCGGGCTTGGCGCGCTGGCCTTCGCCTTTCTCGAACCCGAGCAAGCCGCGAGGTGGGTCGAGGAATATTACGGCATCATCAAATCGCCGGACTGCGTGCCGATCGGCCATAGTGTCAATCCGAACCTCGCGATCGTCACCGGCATGTCCTGCCACCCGGACGAGGCCGAGGCGATCCGCCGCGGGCTCGATGGCTTCCGGTTCTTTGGCTACTCGCTCGGCTATTACGCGGTATTCGGCGAGCACAGACCGGGACGGGCCGACCTTTGGCAGCGCTTTCTGCAGGTCAAGGACCAGCTGCCGGAAAATGCCGGGCGCGGCGGCATCGGCACCCCGGCGCAACTGCGCGAGCATTTGAGCCGCTATGAGACGGCCGGCATAGACCAGGTCATGTTCGTTCAGCAGAGCGGCGCCAATCGGCACGAGCACATCTGCGAGTCGCTCGAAATCTTCGCCTCGCAGGTGATGCCGGAGTTCAAGCAACGCGAAGAAGCTCGCGCGGCGGAGAAGCGGCGCGAGCTGGCCCCCTATATCGAGGCCGCACTGGCGCGCAAGACGCGCATGCCGCCGGTCGCAGATGCCGACATTCCCCGTGTCGAAGCTTTCGGGCGCAAGGCCGCGTCGCCGATCCTCAGCTCCGACCGCGGCGGCGCTATCTCGATCCCGACCCAGGATCCGCTCGCCGCGCGCGAAGTTGGACGGCCTTAGGTATTCCACTGACGGTCTACTGAGGAACCCGCCAGGCGGCGTGCGATACCAGCAGCCACTGCTTGCCGCAATATGAAACGAACTTCCGGGTCAGGACGCCAGCGAGACAGAGACGAAAGAGGGCAGTTCCGATGATCATTGATTGCCACGGCCACTACACGACCGCCCCTCGTCAGCACGAGGGATGGCGCAACGGGCAGATCGAGGCGCAGAAGGTCGGCAAGCCACCGCCGCCGCGCCCGAGAATGACCGACGACGAGATCCGCGAGACGATCGTGGGCGGCCAGCTCAAGGTGCAGCGCGAGCGCGGCACCGATTTGACGATCTTCTCGCCGCGCGCCGCCGGCATGGGCCACCACCTTGGTGATGCCGCCACCAGCGAAACCTGGGCCGGCGCCTGCAACGAGCTGATCCACCGCGTTTGCTCTCTGTTCCCGAAGAATTTCATCGGTGTGGCGATGCTGCCGCAGAGTGCCGGCGTCCCGCCAAATCACTGCATCCCCGAAATCGACCGCTGCGTAACCGAATACGGTTTTATCGGCATCAATCTAAACCCCGATCCGTCCGGCGGGCATTGGCAGGACCCGCCGCTGTCGGACCGCTACTGGTATCCGGTCTACGAGAAGATGGTCGAGTACGACATTCCCGCCATGGTCCACGTCAGCGCCGCCTGCAATCCGGCGTATCACACGACAGGCTCGCACTACCTCAACGGCGACACGGTCGGCTTCAATCAGCTGATGGTGTCATCCGTGTTCAAGGATTTCCCGACCATCAAGTTCATCATTCCGCACGGCGGCGGCGCCGTGCCGTATCACTGGGGTCGCTTCCGCGGTCTGGCGCAGGACGCCAAGCTCGGGCTGCTCTCCGAACTTGTGCTGAAAAACATCTTCTTCGACACTTGCGTCTACCACCTGCCCGGCCAGCAGCTGCTGGCGAAGGTCATTCCAGTGGATAACATCCTTTTCGCCTCCGAAATGATCGGCGCGGTTCGCGGCATCGATCCGGAAACCGGTCAACACTACGACGACACCAAGCGCTACATCGACCAGCTTGCGTTGCCGGCGGAGGACAAGACGAAAATTTTCGAAGGCAATGCGCGCCGCGTATACGGCCGCTTGTCCAGGATGATCGAGAAGCAGTCCGCGACGGCTGTCTGAGCGCGCCTTCGATGATCAACATCCACCAAACCTCTCGGTCGGCAGTAGATGAGGGCCGTTTGCATTGTCCGCGTTCCGCGTTCTTCAGCATCTCGTCAGTTCCTGCCTTGGCATGCGCACATCGAACCGGCTGCACCGCTATATTTACGATGTCGCCTATGGCTTGCCGCAATGGCAGGAGATATCGACCTTCAACTACGGCTATGCGCCGTGCGACGGTGCCGTGGCGGAAGTCTGGCCGAACGAGCCCCATCAGATCCAGCTCTATGCCGAGGTAGCGAAGGCGGTTCAGGCTGCGGCGCGCACCCCCGAGCCCGCACGGCTGCTCGAGGTATGCTCCGGCCGAGGCGGAGGTCTCGCCCACCTCTACGCCGCGCTCTCGCCTCGGGCGACGATCGGGATCGATCGGTCGCTGACGGCGCTTCGGCACCGCCGTAACGGCAATGCCGCAATCGCGCGTCTGCAAGGGCATGCCCTCCAGCTCCCGTTTCCCGAGGCGAGCATCGATCTCGCGGTCAATGTCGAGGCGCTGGCCGATCTGCCAAAACTGCCGTTCCTGGAGGAAATCTGCCGCGTGCTCGCCGCAGACGGTATCTTTGCCGTAGCTGACACGATGCCGCATGGCCCGGAGGCTTGCCGTCTCGGGCTGATCGATTTGGGCCGGAAGTCCGGCCTCGAAATCGTATCCTTTCGCGACATCACGATAAATGTCTGTGAGGCTTGTCGCATTGACGACCAGCGCCGCAGAGAACTCGTCAACCGTTTGCCGCGCTATCTTCGGCCAATCGCTCGGGAATGGGTGTCTCTGCCCGGAACCACGCGGTTTGGGCAATTCGAGCGGAAGGAGCGGTGCTACTTCATCGCGGTGATGGTGAAGAACACGACACGCCTCCAATCATAGGATTTCGGTTCGAGGGGCACGCGAGAGGTTGGCCTTGAGCGCGCGGTCATGGTCGGGATGGAGCGTTCCCATCATCCGATCCCACCAGCTGAAATGCGTCGCATAATTGCAGCGGAAAAACTGATGATGCTGATCGTGATGAGTGACGCCGACGAGCGGTGATGGCGGCCAGCACAATCGACCGCCATGCTCGTAGCCGGAATGGCCGACGACGCCGGTGATCTGATCATAGATCTTGTGTGCGAAGAGCACCGCGGGGGCGACGGGTATCAGAAAATGGGCAACCAACCAATAGGATTGCAAGAAAAGATTGTCGACCAGGCGATCGCTGTTGTTGGACCAGACCACCGGCGTGATCGTCAAATGGTGCCACCGATGCACGCGCCGATAAAAAAACCGGGTGTGAATCAGTCGGTGCAACCAATAGAACCAGGTGTCGAACAGCACGAGCGAGGCGACGGCCGACAGCACTGTCCCGCCAATGCCAGGCAACGGCCGCAATCCCCAGCCGAGAGTGGTGTAACTCCAGTGACCGGCGCCGAGCATTGCCGCAATGACCGCCAGCGAAACAACGCTCTGCCTAAAGTCGCGCTTGATATGTGAAATTGGCGTCTGCCGGGCGGATTGGATTTTGATCGCGGTGCGGTTCAGCCGCGTGACAACCACGCAAGTGATCAGGTAACAGGCGAGCAAAGCGAAGAAGAAAACGGCAATAGTCGCCAACAGAAAACCGAACTGTCGAAAGAACATATGCTGCCCATCCCCACTGCAGTTTGCATGTTAATCGATTGTGCGCGACGTCGATGGTCAGCGGCAATGGTAAAAGCCCCGACGTCATGAAACAGAAGCGGAGTCGCTCTCGCGGCAGCCGCGGGCCGGCCGGCGGGATTGCCTGACCGGCCCTTGACGAACCGCCCGCGCCGGTCCCGCAGTTCCTGTTCCCTCTGTTTTATCAGGTCGAGATCAGGCCACGGCAACTCCTTCAACCGCAATTGCACCCGCTCACGGGCGCCGAAGCCCAGGAGCGTGGGCAGCAGATCTCGTCGGTGGCGACGGTCTGGATCGCGCCGTGATTGGTCGCCTTCCACAAGGCCTCCTGGTCCTCGCGGAATTTGAGCGAGGGGCAGGTGTGGCAGATCTGGCCGTTCGGCCTTTTGTAGTCCTCGGCGGTGTACATCAGGTATTGGTGGAGGGTCTCGCCGTAGATCGGCACGCCCTTGGCGCGCGCCGCGGCGATCGCGGCGACCCCGGTCGCCGCCGAAGTGTGCATCATGTAGAGCGCTGATCCCTCGATATTGGCGGCCAGCCGGATGACCCGGTTGAACGACAGGTCGTCGGAGAGGGTGTTGTGCACCTCGGCCATGTTCTCGAAGCCGGTCCGGTCTTCGCAGATCAGCTTTTCGTACATGTGCATGACGATGTCGTTGTCCTCGGCGTGGATCGCGGCGACCGCCGGCCTTTCGCCAGGACCTTCAGCACCTCCCAGATCTCGCCGAAATCTACCATGCGGCCTTTGCGGCTCGGGGTGATGTCGGTCGTGAAAATCTTGACCGAGGGGTGCCCGGCCTCAACGGCTTCGGCAAGTTGCGGCAGGACCTCGGCCGCGATCTTGCCCTGCACCATCGTGTGAAAGGCGTAGTCGCAATGGCAGGCGCCGGCCCATTCCTTCTGCCGCCGCTCGATCGCGCTCTGGACCCGATCGCCCCCCTCGACGAGAGCGAAGTCGATCATCGTCGTGGTCCCGCCGAAAAGGGCGGCGCGGCTGACGTCAGTCAGCTGGTGCTCGGTCGTGCCCGGCACGACGATCGGCCAGCGGCAATGGACATGCGGGTCGATGCCGCCCGGGATCACGATCTGTCCCGCGGCGTCGACGACCCGGTTTGCGCCGAGGCCGGCAAGGCTGCCCGGCGCACCGATCGCTGCATTTTTTCGCCGGCTTACACCGATATCGGCTGGCTGCGGGCCCGAAGGAAGGGCGGCGAGACCGCCCGAGATCACGATGTCCAGCATTCAGCCTCCCTTTGATGGTGATTGGCAAACTACAGGTGCGGCAAAGGCGAAATGCGCAAGGATTTCGGCGCGCGGGATGTCATGGACGATAAAGACCAGCCGGTTACGATGATCCTGGTCGGGCCAGTCGGGCAGCCACTCCGGGGCGAACATCGCATGCTGAGCCGCCTGCACGACGGCGGGGCGGTCGGGCCGGTCGGCAAAGCGCACAATCCCTTTGACCCGCAGCAGGTCGGCGCCGCGCTCGCGGGCCAAGCCTCCCAGAGCGCGGGCGAAGTCGAGCCGACTCAACTCGCCTTCGAGGATCACGACGAAGGCATCGATGCCGTGGGTGTGGGCGGCGACCGGCTCAAAGGGCATCACCGCAGTGGCCGAGGGTTTGCCATTGCCGAACACCACCAGGCCGGCATCCTCGGTTTCGGCCGCGAGGATGCGGTCGGCGCGGTCGTTGAGCGCATCGAGACGGCGGACGAGATTCGGGCCGAGCGGCACGAGGTCGGTCTTGGTGATCACCAGAGTATCCGCGAGCGCGGCCTGCCGCCCGGCCTCGGCGAAGCGGTCAAGACTGTCGGCGCCGATTTATTGCGTCGACGAGAGTAACGACCCGCGCCAAGTGCAATGAATGGTCGAGCATCGGATCGGCCCCCAATGTGAAGAGGATCGGGGCCGGGTCGGCGAGCCCGGTGGTTTCGATCACGACCCGGCGAAACCGCCTGATCTCGCCGGCGTCGCGGCGGTCGAGGAGGTCGCGCAAGGTGCGTGCGAGGTCTTCGCGCACCGCGCAGCACAAGCAGCCCCCCGGCAGTTCCAGCGCGCTGCCCTCGACGAAATCGACGAGGTGATGGTCGATTGCGATCTCGCCGAGCTCGTTGATGATGACAGCCGTGTCGGCGAGTGCGGGCGAGACGAGGGCACGCCGCAGCAGCGTCGTTTTGCCACTGCCGAGAAACCCGGTCAGCACGGTCGTAGGCAAAGTTTCCGGCAGGGTCACGCTTAACCATTCTCCGGCGCGAAGTTCCGGCACCGATCGTTTCACGTCGAGCGCGGAGCGGCAAGACGGGCAGCAAAAGTAAGGCGCGGCAGTGACATAGGCCATTGCCTTCTGCCACCCGCGTCTGCATCATGCCTGCCATAAGTAGCGCGCATATGCGCGCCGGCGGAAGGCGAGGAAATGCGGGGGGCATTGTGTTCGACGACGTGAACGGCGGCGAGGTCTCTCCCGGAGAGGCGCAGCTCGCCGTCTCTACTGTGTCGAAGCATTTTGGCGGCGTGCGGGCGGTCGAGGCGGTGACGCTCTTGGTCCGCTCCGGCGAGCTGATCTCGGTCATCGGTCCGAACGGTGCGGGCAAGACCTCGCTCCTCAACATGATCAGCGGCTTCTACCGGCCCGACACCGGCAATATCGTCTTTGCGGGCAAGGACATCACCGGCGCCCGTCCTTCGCATGTCGCCGCGCTCGGGATCGCCCGCACGTTCCAGAATATCGCGCTGTTCGCCGGCATGACGGTGCTCGACAACATCATGCTCGGGCGTCACGTGCACATGAAGGCCGGAGTTCTGTCCTCCTTCATTTATTGGGGCCTGGCGCAGAAGGAGGAGATCGCGCATCGCGCACGGGCCGAAGAGCTGATCGAGCTTCTCGAGCTCGAGGATCTGCGCAAGCAGCCGACGAGCGGGCTCGCTTATGGTCTGAGAAAACGCGTCGAGCTGGCGCGCGCGCTGGCGCTCGACCCGAAATTGCTGCTGCTCGACGAGCCGATGGGCGGCATGAACCAGGAAGAAAAAGAGGACATGGCGCGCTTTATCCTCGACGTGAACCAGCAATGGGGCACGACGGTCATCCTGATCGAGCACGACATGGCGGTGGTGATGGACATCTCGGACCGCGTCGCCGTGCTCGACCGCGGCCGCAAGATTGCCGAAGGCAGCCCCGGCGAGGTGCAGCGCCACCCGGACGTGATCCGCGCCTATCTGGGTAGCGCCAAAGTTCGTGAAGAGGTCGCCGCATGACGCCGACGACACTCCCGCGTCTGTTGCGGCGCAACGCTGAACTGATGGCGGCACGGCCGGCAATCCGTGAAAAGAACCACGGCATCTGGCAGACATTTTCCTGGGCGCAGTATTGGGAGGAGGTGCGCGACTTTGCGCTGGGGTTGGCCGCGCACGGGTTTCGCCCCGGCGACAAGCTCGCGGTCATCGGCGACAACCGGCCCCGCCTTTATTGGGCGCAGGTTGCGGCCCAATGCCTCGGCGGCACGGCGGTGCCGATGTACCAGGACTCGATCGCCAGCGAGCTGGTCTTTGTGCTGAACCACGCCGAGGTTTCGGTCGTCGTCGCGGAGGACCAGGAACAGGTCGACAAGATCCTATCATTGCGGGACGAGCTGCCGCATCTCCAACTCGTCGTCTATGACGATCCGAAGGGGCTGCGGCACTACTCCAGCAACGGCCTCAAATTTTTCGCCGAGATGCAGGCAACCGGCCGCGAGTTCGGCGCGGCGCACCCTGGATACGTCGAAGCCGAGATCGACAACGGCGATCCGGATAATCTGGCGCTCCTCACCTACACTTCGGGGACGACCGGCCGCCCGAAAGGGGTGATGCTGTCGCATGCCAATCTGCTGAGTTCTGCGCAGGGCTTTATTGCAGCGGAAGATATTCGCGCCACCGACGAACTCTTGTGCTACCTGCCGATGGCGTGGATCGGCAACTCGCTGTTCTCGCTGGTGCTGACCCTGCTCGTCGGGTTCACCTGCAACTGCCCGGAGCGGCCGCAGACCGTGCAGCGCGACCTGCGCGAGCTCGGCCCGACGATCGCCATCGCGCCGCCGCGGATCTGGGAGAACATGCTGACGCAGTTGCGGGTCAGGGCGGCGGATTCGACGCCACTGAAGCGTCGGCTCTTCGAATTCTTCCAAGGGCTCGCCGAGCCGGCGGAGCAGCGGAAAGGGGAAGGTAAACAAACCGCGCTGATCTCCCGGCTGAGCCTTGCGCTCGGCGAGGTGCTGATCTACGGGCCGGTGCGCGACCAGCTGGGCTTGCGGCGGGCACGCTGGGTCTATACCGGCGGCGCACCGCTCGGTCCCGATACCTTCCGGTTCTTTCGCGCGTTCGGGGTCAACATCAAGCAGGTTTGGGGCTCGACCGAGCTCGCCGGTCTCGCCTCATTGCAGCCCGACGGAGAGGCGGACCCGGATACGGTCGGCCGGGTCACACCGGGTTCCGACGTGCGGATCGCCGAGGACGGCGAGGTGCTAATCCGCTCCGCCGCGGTATTCAAGGGATATTACAAGCAGCCCGAGGCCACCCACGAGACGATGACCGACGACGGGTGGCTGCGCAGCGGCGATTCCGGCTTCGTCGACCACCGCGGCCATCTCGTCATCGTCGACCGCGCCAAGGATGTCGGCAAGCTGGCCGACGGCACGCCTTTCGCCCCGCAATTCGTCGAGAACAAGCTCAAATTCAGCCCGTTCATCGCCGAAGCGGTGGCTTTTGGCGATCGTCGGCCGTTCGTCGCCGCGATCGTCGCAATCGATCTGACCACAGTCGGGAACTGGGCGGAGCGGCGCAACCTCGCCTATACCTCGTTCCAGGATTTGAGCGCCAAGCCCGAGGTGCGGCGGCTGATCGCCGGAGAGATCGCCGAGGTCAACGCCTCTTTGCCCGCGGCCGCGCGGCTGCGGCGCTTTGTGCTGCTCAACAAGGAATTCGACGCCGACGACAACGAGATCACCCGCACGCGCAAGATCCGCCGCCGCTTCGTCGCCGAGAAATACGCCGCCGTCATCGACGCGTTCTACAGCGCCGAGGCGGAAGTCGAGGTCACCACCGAAATCACCTATGAGGACGGCCGGAAGGCGACTCTGACCTCGACGATCGTGATCGAGGACGTCCTCGAACCCGCGGAACCGGCGCGGGAACCGGCCTATGCCTAAAGGAAGAAAGGCTTGCAGTGATATCGTGCGTGCTTCGAAATCTTCACACGCTCTGAGAAGGCCGCAAGGCGGCCGTCTCGAAGCACGCACCCGACTGATCCCATTACCTGAACCGGCCAATGCCTGAGTTCGAATGGCAGTTTACGCTGGTCCTGCTGACCAACGGCGTAATGATCGGTCTGATGTATGCGCTGATCGCGCTCGGCTTTGTGCTGATCTACAAGGCGACCGATGCGATTAATTTCGCCCAAGGCGAGTTCGTCATGTTCGCCGGGTTCATTGCGGCTGGCGCGGCCGATCTCGCCGGTGCGCCTTTTTGGGTCTCGGCGCTGCTCTCGGTCGCCGGCATGGTGGCGTTGGGCTTTGGACTCGAGCGCGTTGTGCTGCGTCCGCTGATCGGCCGGCCGATTATCGCCGTCGTCATGGCGACGATCGGGCTTGCCGCGGTGTTGAGAGGAGGCGCCGTGCTGGCGTTCGGCGCCGGGACCCGGGCGATCGAGATGCCGGTCAGCGACTCGCCGCTCTATCTCGGACCGGTCGCCCTGTCACAGGTCCAGCTGGTCGGCGCCAGCGTCAGCATTATCTTTCTCGCCACCTTCAGCTGGTTCTTCCTGAAAAGCCGGGTCGGCATCGCGATGCGGGCGGTGGCCGACAACCAGCAGGTCGCGATGGCGATGGGCATCAATGTCCAACGCTATTTCGCGCTCGCCTGGGCGATGGCCGGCATCGTGTCTGCGCTGGGCGGCATTGTCTGGGGAGCGATGCTCGGGGTCGACAACCAGCTCGCCCTCGTCGGTCTCAAAGTCTTTCCGGTGGTAATTCTGGGCGGCCTCGATTCGATCATCGGCGCAGTGGTCGGCGGACTGATCGTCGGCATCGTGGAAAACCTCGCTGCCGGCTATCTCGATCCCTATGTCGGCGGCGGCACCAAGGACTTCGCTCCTTACATCCTGATGATCGTGGCGCTGATGGTGCGGCCCGAGGGCATCTTCGGCCGGCGGCGGATCGAGCGCGTGTGATGAAATTCGTGGCTCGGCACCTTCGCCCGCCCAGCCCCCACCCTAACCTTCCCCCGCAAGCGGGGGAGGGAATGGGAGGGGGCGGGATCCGGGCGTAGCGAGTCGGGTGAGGGCCCCATGTTCCACCGCGAATCCGGGGTGTTCAAGACCGGCTACGCCGCCGACATGGCGCTCTATCCGCTGCCGATCGCCAAATGGGCGGTGGCGGCGTTCGCAGGGTTGTTCATCGCCGTCGCGCCGCTCGCGTTCTCCGAATACTCTTTGTCGCTGCTCAATCTGTGCTTGGTCGCAATCGTCGGCGCGCTCGGCCTAAACATTCTCGTCGGCTATACCGGGCAAATCTCGATCGGGCATGGCGCCTTCATGTCGGTGGGTGCGTATACCGCCGCCAATCTGATCGTACGGCTTGGCCTGCCGTTCTGGATCACGATCCCCGCCGGCGGGCTGATGGCCGCCTTGATAGGCGTCGTGGTCGGCATCCCGTCCCTGCGCATCAAGGGGATTTACCTGGCGATTGCCACACTTGCCGCCCAGCTGATTATCGAGTGGACGATCAATCACGTGACCTGGATCTCCGGCGGCGTGCAGTCCTCGATCGAGATCCCGCGTCCGTCCGTGTTTGGAATCCCGCTCACCTCCGAGGCCGAGATCTACGAGTTCCTGATGTTTTTTGCGGTGCTGGCGATCGTCGGCACCTTGAACCTAGTGCGCAGCCGCATCGGCCGCGCTTTCATTGCCGTGCGCGATCAGGACATTGCCGCCGAGATCATCGGCATCAACATCTTCCGTTACAAGCTCTACGCGTTCGCGATCTCGTCCTTTTATGCCGGGGTGGCCGGGGTATTGGAAAGTTATTATCTCGGTATTGCGAATTACGAACAGTTCCAACTCGACGTCTCGATCGATTACCTGGCGATGGTGATCATTGGCGGCCTCGGGTCGGTCCTCGGATCGATCTTCGGCGCCGTCTTCGTCACGCTGTTGCCCATCGCCACCCGCTGGGCGCTGCAGTCATCGGGTAGCCTGTTCTTTTCAGAGGCCGATCTGGCGAACATAATCCCCAGCTTGCGGCTGGTGATCTTCGGCAGCCTGATCATCTTCTTCCTGGTCGTCGAGCCGGAGGGATTGGCTCGGCTGTGGCGGAACATCCGCAATTACTTCCGCGTGTGGCCTTTTTCCTATTAACTGGAGTGCAACGAAGGGAGGATCTCTGGATGACCAGAAAAACGACGACACCGCTCGCGCTCATCGTGGGCGCGGTGACCGTGCTGGGCCTCGCCGGGACGGCGACCGCCCAGGAGAAAAAACTCGTGATCGGCGTGCAATGCGACCGTACCGGCCCGACGCAGATCGTCGGCACGGTGCTGTGCCCGGCGATGCACGACTACTTCAACCTCGTCAATTCCAGCCACATGATCGATGGCTATACGGTCGAGGCGCCGGAGATCGATGCTGCGTACAAGGTGCCGCCGGCCATCGAAGCCTATGAGCGCCAAAAGCAAGAGGGTGCGGTCATCATGTCCGTCTACGGCACGCCGCAGGCGCATGCGCTGAACGAAAGGATCGAGAAGGACGAGATCCCGTCGACGACGCCCGGCTTTGGCATCGCGGCATCGGCGGACGGCAAGAAATATCCTTATCTGTTTCCCATCGCGGCGAGTTATTTCTCGCAGGGCGCCGCTGCCATCGACTTCGTCAAGAACAAATTGGGAGGCAGTCTCAAGGGCAAGAAAATCGCCTACATGTACTATGACAATCCTGCCGGCAAGGAGCCGTTGCCGGTCCTCGAGGACTTGCAGAAGCAAGAAGGGTTTGAGCTGCGCACCTTTGCCGTGCCGCCTCCGGGTGTGGAAATGGGGGCGCAGATTCTCGACATCACGCAACGCTATCGGCCTGACTTCGTAATCTCGCACCTATTTGGCCGTTCGCCCTCGGTGTCGATCAAGGAATTGAAACGCAACGGCTACCCATTGTCGAAAGTGCTCGGCCTCGTCTGGGCCTCCGCGGAAGGCGACATCTTGGCGGCCGGCGGTTGGGGGGTCGCCCAAGGCTATAACACGATGCAGTTTGCCGGCGCCGGCGACGATTACCCAGTGCGCCAGCAAATCAAGGAGATGTACAGGAAGGAAGGAAAGGCGCCACCCAAAGAAATGGACGACACGGTCTATTACAACCGCGGTCTGTTCCAGGCGGCAATCCAGGTCGAGGCGCTCAAGAACGCGCTCAAACTGACGAATGGCAAAGAGCCCACCGGGACGGACGTTAAAAAGGGCTTCGAAGAGATCCACGACTTCACGCTCGGAGGCCTGGTCCCGCCGCTGCAGATCACGCCGGCTGACCATGAAGGTGGCGGGTATGTGCGGATCTTCGAGGTTAAGGGCGAGAAGCTCGTCCCGGAGACGGACTGGTTCCGCGCCTATCGCGATATCGTGTGGGAGCAGGTCAAGGCTGCGGAGAAGACGGAATAGCCGGACGTCCAAAGCGACATCTCCCGGGTCGCCCAATGCTGGCGCTCAACAACATCGAAGTCGTTTATGACGGCGTCATTCTGGTGTTGAAGGGCGTCTCGCTGTTCGCCGAGGAGGGCCGCATCACGACCCTGCTCGGCGCCAACGGCGCCGGCAAGACCACGACATTGAAGGCGATCTCGGGCCTGTTGCGCAGCGAGCGCGGGCAGGTGACCAAGGGTACGGTCGAGCTCGACGGGGAGCGGCTCGACCGGCTTCCCGCGCACGATGTGGTCAGCCGCGGTGTGACGCAGGTCTTCGAAGGCAGACGCGTATTCGAGAACCTGACGGTCGAGGAAAACCTGATCGCCGGCGCACACACGCGCGGCGATTCCGCGGCCGTTCGGGCAGGCATCGACCGGGTCTACGACGCCTTCCCGGTGCTGAAGGAACGTCGCCACAATCAGTCGGGTTACCTCTCGGGCGGCGAGCAGCAAATGCTGGTGATCGGCCGGGCCTTGATGTCGGACCCAAAGGTGATCCTGCTCGACGAGCCGTCGCTGGGTCTGGCGCCGCTGCTCGTCGAGGAGATTTTCGGCATCATCCGGCGTCTCAGGGACGAGCGGAACCTGACCGTGCTGCTGGTCGAGCAGAACGCCGCACTGGCGCTCGACATCGCAGACCACGGCTACGTCATGGAGAACGGCCGCATCGTGCTCGAAGGCCCGGCCGATACCTTGGGCCAGAATTCCGATATCAAGGAGTTCTACCTAGGCCTAAACGAGGTCGGCGCCCGCAAATCCTACCGCGACGTCAAACACTACAAGCGCCGCAAGCGCTGGCTGTCGTGAGTTGGTGATGGAGTATCCCTGATGCCGGCGCCGGGCTGAGTTTATGCAAGTTTACAGGCGGGACGAGCTCGCCACCCGGCGGGTCGCATGGGCCACGGAATGAGCGATCCGATCAACATCCGCTTGCTGCGCCCGGGCACCCGGATCGCCCTGGTCGACGGCGCAACCGCGGAAATCGTCTCCAACCCGCTCGACGGCGTCTGGCTCTTCGCGCGCTATCTCACCTCACCCGACGACCCCGCCCAGGTCGGCAGCGAGGAAATGATCTTCGCCCAGGACGTCGTCGAAATCCAATAATCTAGCCGACGACGCCCTCGGCCTTGAGCTGCACCCCACAGGGATCTGGCCGATCTCGCTGATAATACAGCGCAAAAACAGCCAGCGCATGGCCGTTGCCCGCAAAAATCCTCGGTCCCGGTAATGGCAGCGGCGAATAACAGCGAAAACAGTGGCTGATCCCTGGCTGTTCCTGGCTATTTTTGAGGATCGATCGGTCCATCAAATTGAAATTTGTTCAATAAAAAATCCCAAGGTGTGGATGTTATCTGGCGATTGCGGCTATTTTTCGGACCGGCGAAGAGCGCCGAACAACCGGTGAGGCACTTCGGGTTTTGGGTTAATCTATGGTTAGCCATGGCCGCCACCCGCCATCTCGCCGCGATCCTCGCCGCCGATGTGGCGGGGGTATTCGCGTTTGATGGGGGCTGAGGAGGAGGGCACGCTGGGTCGGCTCAGCGCGCCGCTGCCGTTCGCCAACATGAGCGGCGATCCGGAGCAGGAATTTCGTCGACGAGCGGCCGATCGCCGCTTTTCACTGGCTAGCGCTCGTTAGGTTAGCGGATCGCGGCGATGATCGCGGCGCCGAGATCCTTTGTGCCGGCGTTGCCGCCGAGGTCGGGGGTGCGGGTGCCGCCTTCGGCAAGGACCTCCGCGATGGCGCGCTCGACCGCTGCAGCGGCTGCGCCCTCGCCGAAATGGTCGAGCATCATCGCGCCCGACCAGATCTGGCCGATCGGGTTGGCGATGCCGCGGCCGGCGATGTCCGGCGCCGAACCGTGTACCGGCTCAAACATCGACGGGTATTCGCGCTCGGGGTTGATGTTGCCGGATGGCGCGATGCCGATCGAGCCGACGACCGCCGGTCCGAGATCGGACAAGATATCGCCGAAGAGGTTCGACCCGACGACGACGTCAAACCAGTCGGGATGACGCACGAAATGGGCCGTCAGGATATCGATGTGGTACTGGTCGGTCTTGACGTCGGGGTAGTCGCGCGCGACCGCCGCAAAGCGCTCGTCCCAGAACGGCATCGTGTGGATGATGCCGTTCGACTTGGTCGCCGAGGTGACGTGCTTCTTGCGGGTGCGAGCCAGCTCAAAGGCGTAGCGCATGACCCGATCGCAGCCGCGCCGGGTAAACACTGATTCCTGCATCGCCATTTCGTGTTCGGTGCCGCCATAGAGCCGGCCGCCGATTTCCGAGTACTCACCCTCGTTGTTCTCGCGCACGACATAAAAATCGATGTCGCCCGGCACGCGGTCGCGCAGCGGTGACCGGACCCCGGCGAGGAGCCGCACCGGGCGCAGGTTGACGTACTGGTGGAAGCCGCGCCGCAGTGGGATCAGCAACCCCCACAGCGAGACGTGGTCCGGCACCTCGGGGTGGCCGACCGCGCCGAGATAGACGGCATCGTAGAGCCGCAGCCGCTCGATCCCGTCCTCCGGCATCATCATGCCCATATTGACGTAGCGCTCGCAGCTCCAGTCGAATTCGTGCCACTGGAAGCCAAAACCGTAGGCGCGCGCCGCCGCCTCCATCGCGGCAATGCCCTCCGGCATCACCTCGCGCCCGATACCGTCCCCGGCGATCACCGCGATCCGATAGTTGGTTGCCATGCTAAATCCCTCTAGCGCCACCTCCGACCGAACGAATCCTAAAATCGTAGGGTGGGTTGAGCAACGTGAAACCCACCGACATTCTACGGACCGGCAAAATTGATGGGTTTCGCTACAGCTCAACCCATCCTACCGAGTTAAGTCGAGCGGAGGGGATGAGAGTGGTCGAGTGGCCCGTGGCCGCGTCCCAAGCCGGGCGCGCTGACGATCGCGCGCTGGACGTAGGCGCGGGCGCGGTCGACCGCCTCTTCTACGTCCAGTCCTTGGGCCAGGCCCGCAGCGATCGCCGAGGCGAGGGTGCAACCGGTGCCATGAGTATGGCGGGTTGCGAGCCGGGGGCTCTCCCAGGCGCGAGCGCCGGCTTTGGTCACGAGCACGTCCGACACCGTCTTTCCGGGGAGGTGCCCGCCCTTGACCAGCACCGACCGGCAGCCGAGCGCCAATAGGCTTTCGCCGGCGGCACGCATTTCGGCGGCGTTGCCGATCGAAATACCGCACAGAATTTCGGCTTCCGGCAAATTCGGGGTGAGTATCTCGGCGCGGACGATCAATAACCGCTTCAATCCGTCGAGCGCGGCGGGATCGATCAGCCGGGCGCCGCCCTTTGCGACCATGACCGGATCGACCACGAGCGGGATGTGAGCGGCGTGCTCGCTTAGCGCGGCGGCGATGGTTTCGATCACCGGCAAATCGTGCAGCATGCCCGTCTTGATCGCATCGGCGCCGATGTCGTCGAGCACCACCTCGATCTGGCGACGAATAAACTCGGGCGGGATCGGCAGAACCCCGAATACGCCTTCGGTGTTTTGCGCGGTCAGCGCGGTGATGGCCGTGGCCGCATAGGCGTCGAGCATCGACACGGTCTTGATGTCGGCCTGGATGCCGGCGCCGCCGCCGGAATCGGAACCGGCAATGATCAGCACCCGCCCGTGCACGGCTATTCGGCCGCCTGCGCCGGACCGAGCCGTGCGATGCGGGGCCTGTTTTCCTCGGTACCCGCAACAGCATCCAGGATCGCCTCGCAGATTGCGTCCACGACCGCGGCGACGAGCTCCTCGTCCTCGCCTTCGGCCATGACGCGAATCACCGGCTCGGTGCCCGATTTGCGGATCACCAGGCGACCGGTCGCTCCGAGCCGGTCTTTGCCGTCATCGATGGCGCGTTTGACCGGAAGCGAGACGAGCGGGTCGCCTTCCGCGAATCTAACGCTGCGCAGCCGTTGCGGCACCGGGGTGAACAGGCGGCAGACCTCGCTTGCCCGCCGGCCCGTCTCGACGATCGAGGCCAGCACCTGGAGAGCCGCGATCAAACCATCCCCGGTCGTCGCATAATCGGACAGAATGATGTGGCCGGACTGCTCGCCACCGAGGTTGCAGCCGATCGCGCGCATTTTTTCGACGACATGGCGATCGCCGACCGGGGTGCGATGCAGCCCGATGTCGTGGCCGGCGAGAAAGCGCTCGAGGCCGAGATTGGACATGATCGTCGCAACCAGCGCGCCGCCCGTGAGCCGGCCGCTCCGGGCCAGGCCGGTCGCGATCAGCGCCATCAGCTGGTCGCCGTCGAGAATGACGCCGCGCTCGTCGGCGACGATCAGGCGATCGGCATCGCCGTCGAGCGCAATCCCGATGTCGGCCCGCCGCGCCAAAACCTCGCGCCGCATCTGTTCCGGCGACAACGCGCCGCATTCGCGGTTGATATTGAGGCCGTCGGGCGAGACGCCGAGAGAGAAGACCTCGGCGCCGAGCTCCCAGAATACGGTCGGGGCAACCTTGTAGCCGGCGCCGTGTGCGCAATCGACGACGATACGCAGCCCATCCAGCCGCAATCCGCGAGGAAAGCTCTGTTTGACGAATTCGATATAGCGACCGCCAGCGTCCTCCAGCCGCTTGACGCGTCCGAGCTCCGCCGGGCTCGCCCGTCGGCTCGGTCCCTTCTCGAGGCAAGTTTCGATCTTCTGCTCGAATTCGTCCGACAGCTTGTAGCCGTCGCGGCCGAACAATTTGATGCCGTTATCCGCATAGGGGTTGTGCGAAGCCGAAAGTATGACGCCGAGATCCGCGCGCAAGCTGCGTGTCAGCATGGCGATGGCGGGGGTCGGGAGAGGACCGACCAGCACGACGTCCATGCCCATCGTCACAAAGCCCGCGGTCAGCGCGGGTTCGAGCATGTAACCGGAGAGCCGAGTGTCCTTGCCGATGACGACTAGGTGTTTGTGGGCGCCGTTCTGGAAGCATTCCCCGACTGCCATTGCTACTTTTAACGCCGTCTCCGGCGTCATCGGTTCACTATTGGCGGTCCCGCGGATCCCATCGGTGCCGAAGAGCTTCCGCGTCATGGCGCCCCCGTTGATTGTAATCAGGCGGCCCTAATCTACTGCGCCGGAAATGTCTCCACAAGTGCAAAGGACATGTCGCGAGGGCCGCCGTACCACATCTGTGTAGTTCTTAACCAATAAAAGAAAGTAAATGCCGGCGAGCGGCGCGGCAACTTCTCGGGTGTTCAGCCGCCCGGCTGTGGCTCGGGCTCGAGGCCGGTCGGCCGGCCGGCTGGCGGGACCGAGCTGCGCCTTCCCGGGCGCGGTTCGTCGGCAACAGGACCGGTGGAGGTCTCGCGCACGATCCGCTCACCCTTGATGATCCGCCGGATTTCATCGACGGCCAGCGTCTCGTATTCGAGCAGCCCCTTTGCCAATGCGTGCAACTGGTCCATGCGAGAGCTCAGAATCTCTCTCGCGGTCTGCTCGCCTTCGTCGATGATGCGGCGGATCTCCTCGTCGATGACCTTGGCGGTCGCCTCGGAGACGTTCTTGCGCTGCGTAACCGAGTGACCGAGAAACACTTCCTCCTCGTTCTCGGCATAGCGCAAGGGTCCGAGCTTCTCGCTGAACCCGAACTCGGTCACCATGCGGCGTGCGAGACCGGTGGCGCGGCGGATATCGTCGGCTGCACCCGTCGTCACCTTGTCGGGCCCGAAGATCAGCTCCTCGGCGATACGCCCTCCGAACAGGCTCGCCAGCATGGCTTTGATCTCAATTTTGGACTGACTGTATTTGTCGCGCTCCGGCAGGAACATCGTGACACCCAGCGCCCGGCCCCGCGGAATTATCGTCACCTTGTGGAGCGGCTCATGGCCCTCCGCATACAGCATGCAGAGTGCATGACCGGCCTCGTGATAAGCGGTCAGCTTCTTCTCGTCCTCGGTCATGACCATCGAACGCCGCTCGGCGCCCATCATGACCTTGTCCTTTGCTTGCTCGAATTCGCTCATCGCCACCGAGCGCTTGCCCCTTCGCGCTGCCATCAGCGCCGCTTCGTTGACGAGGTTGGCGAGGTCGGCCCCGGAGAAACCGGGTGTGCCGCGCGCAATGATCTTCGGATCGACGTCCGAGGCGAGCGGGACTTTGCGCATGTGCACTTTGAGGATCTTCTCGCGACCTAGGACGTCCGGATTGGGGACGACGACTTGGCGGTCGAACCTTCCGGGCCGCAACAGAGCGGGATCGAGCACATCCGGGCGGTTAGTTGCCGCGATCAGGATGACCCCCTCATTCGCCTCGAAGCCGTCCATCTCGACGAGCAGCTGGTTCAGCGTCTGCTCACGCTCGTCATTCCCGCCGCCGAGGCCGGCGCCGCGATGCCGGCCCACCGCATCGATCTCATCGATGAAGATGATGCAGGGCGCGTTCTTCTTTCCTTGCTCGAACATGTCGCGCACTCGGCTCGCGCCGACACCGACGAACATCTCGACAAAATCGGAGCCCGATATCGTGAAGAACGGTACATTCGCCTCGCCGGCGATAGCGCGGGCGAGCAAGGTCTTCCCGGTGCCCGGCGACCCAACCAGCAGCACGCCCTTCGGGATCTTTCCGCCGAGTCGCTGAAATTTTTGGGGGTCCTTCAGGTATTCGACGATTTCCTCGAGCTCCTGCTTGGCTTCGTCGATGCCCGCAACGTCCTCGAACGTGATGCGGCCGACCTTTTCGGTGAGCAGACGCGCCCGGCTTTTGCCGAAACCCATCGCGCGGCCGCCGCCGCCCTGCATCTGGCGCATAAAGAAGATCCATACGCCGATCAACAGGAGCATCGGGAACCAGGAGATCAGCACGCCGAACAGTGACGGCACGTTTTCGTCGACCGGGGCTGCGGTTATCCGCACGCCCTTGTCCGTCAACCGGCCGACCAAGGTGGGATCATTCGGAGCGTAAGTCGTGAATGCCCGGCTATCGGTGAAGTGGCCGCTGATGTTGTTGCCCTGGATCGTGACGTCGGCAACCTGCCCTCGATTGACGTCGTTCAGAAAGTCCGAGAATGCCAGGGTGGCTTGCGGTCCGCGGCTGGATGAGGTCTGGAACAGGTTGAAGAGCGCGACGAGAAGCAGCCCGATTACGATCCAGAGGGCGAGATTCTTGCCGAAATTATTCACGATGAAGGCCTTTCATGCGAGCTGGGCATCGTGCGTCCCTAGACTAACCTTCGAGAGCCAGACCCGCGACATTTTTCGCTCGATTTACAGATAAGACGCGAACGGTGTTAAACAACGGCAAAGCCCGCTTGCGTCAATGGAGTAACGGGTCGAAACACAATCTGCGGCAAGTCGACCACTCCCTCGCGTCTATATCCAAGATGAGGAACGGCTGCGATGCCCTTCTCGTCCCAAACGCCCGGAAGAATTGGCAGCAGTAACCGCGGCAGCCACGCCCGCCACAGCTGCTGGGTGCGGCGATCGAGGCGCGGGGTTTCCGGGAGGCCCAGGTATCCGATCGTAAAGGGGCCGCCGTCAGCCCACGGCGTCATAATTTCAAATCGGCGATCCCAGATGAACTGCTCCCCCGGGCAGAGGCGCACCGGCGGCGCCGCTTTGGCGAGTTCGCGCATCACTAGGATACGCTCTCGCGATCGGATGAAACGGCACCCGCCGACCGTATGTCCGCGCCGTGCGGCCTCACCCAGCACAGCACGCAGCCGAGCAATCCGCTCACGCCGCGGCGGATAAGAGGCGCCGCCGATCGCAGCGGTGACAGCGGAAAGCAGCCGCTCGGTCGTCTCCGGTCGCGTTTCCGGGATCATGGCGGGATCGAGCAGCGCGAAGCCGGCGGGATGCAAGCTAACATATTGGGCGAGGAGCGCGTTCCGCTCGTGCTCATGGGCTGCCCGCGTATCGCCCAAACCGCGGATCTCGCCGAGCAGGCGGGAGCTGCCTTCCTTGCCAGCGCGCGCGCTGTCACCCCGTCGCAAGCGAGACCGCTCGAACGCGGGGTCGAGGTTGCTCGGATCGCTTATGAAGGGCTGTCGTTCGGCTTCGAGGAATGCCAAGAGCCGATCCCTTGCGACGCCGAGCAGCGGACGCAGCAATCGGCAGTCGGCGAGCTCGCGGATCGCCGACATCCCGGCGAGGCCTTCCAGGCCGCTGTGAGCCCGGTGGCGGATCAGATGCGTCTCGATCTGATCATCCCGATGGTGACCGGTCAACAAGTGCAGACAGGCGTGATCATGGCACCAGCCGCCAAGCAGGCGATAGCGCGCCAAGCGCGCCGCTTCTTGGATCCCGGTTCGCGGCTTTTCGCCCGCCCAGACCAGTATTTCGTGGCGAATGGCTCTCGCCGACAGCCATCCCGCGAGCCGCCGGATTTCGTCGCCGCTTTCCGGCCGCAGCCGGTGATCCACGGTGACCGCACAGATTTGGCCGCCCCTTTCGCGGGCCCACCGGTCCGCCAGAATGGCGAGCGCCAAGCTGTCGGAACCACCGGAGACGCCGACGGCGAGAAACGGCGTGTCTTCAAAGTTCGCAAGTGAGAAGAGCGAGGCGGCGAATTCGCCAAGGGATAGGGGCTTGGCCGCCGATCTAAGTGTCAGCAACCCAGCCGCTTCTTCTCGGCGACCGAATGCTCTTTGATCGAGCTTCCCGAGTTGGGGAAATCGTGATCCAGCTGGGCGAACGCGACGCAGGCGCTCTGCTTCTGGTTGGCGCGCGCAAGCGACATGCCGAGTTTCAACAGATCGTCGGCCGCCTTGGCCCCTTTTGGATAATTCTTGTAGCCCTCGGCAAAGGCGCTGGCCGCCTCCGCGTACCGCCCGCGTGCGTAATATGTCTCGCCCAGCCAGTATTGCGCGCTGCCGGCCAGCGCATCTTTGGGATGTTTCGTGACGAACGACTTCAAGGCCTCTTCGGCAGCAGGATAGTCTGGCTCTTTAAGTAGACCGAACGCCGCGTTGTACTGTTCTGGAGCAGAAGCGGAAGCTAACCCGCCGGTCGAGGGGCGCCGAAAATTCCCAGCGGTCTCGAAATTCCGTGTGTCCGGAACCGGTTGCGTTACGCCTGGGGGAGTCCCCGAGGGAGTTCCCGGGGGGGTCAAAGTGCGCGCTCCGCCCATCTGCTCCGGCGGCGGTGGCACCAAGGTCCCGGGCGGCATCGGATCGGCGGCCGGCCTCGGCCGAGCCGAGGTGGCAACCGGGGAGGGACCTCGCATCGCGAACTGTCCGGCGGGACTCGAATCGGTTATTCCGGCGGAGGCATGCGCGCTCGGCGCCGAGTTCCTGGGCGGCCCCGGGCCTTGCCCCTGGCCTTGCCCCTGGCCTTGACTGAACCGCAGGTCGATGTCGCCGTTGATCTGCTCGAGACGGCGCCGCAGTTGCTCGACCCCGTTCACCGCGTCCTCGACGCGTCCGGTCAGTTCGCGCATCTGGCCTTCCAATCGGTCCATGCGCAGCTCGGTATCGACCGCCCCCGCCGACCCAGTGCTGACCACCGGGGAAGGGCCGCCACGGTAAACCTGCCGCTGCAGCATGCTGAGATCCCGCTCCAGGCGATCCAAGCGGTCCTGCATCGCTCGGTCCTGCGCGCGTGCCGCCGGGTTCGGCAAGGTCATTAGGACGAACGCCAGGAACACAATTGAGCGGGGAGGGCGCAGGATCAAACGCCGTATCATCAGAAGCCTATCGAGACCGCGCGTGAGCCGGGGGGCGACTCGCCTCCGCGCCACCCGAGGGCACTAGCGGCGCGGGTTGAGCAAACCGTCCTACTAGGGTCCTTTTAGGGCGAAAAAAGGGCGCGCCCCCACGGCGGCGGCGGTTCCGTTCTCAGTTCACCGTGGTTACGGCGCGCCGGTTCTGCGCATAGGCCTCTTCGCTCGAGCCGACAACGGCAGGACGCTCCTTGCCGTAGCTGATCGTCGAGATGCGGGATGCCGGAATACCCGAGGCGACCAAGACATTCTTTACCGCCTGGGCGCGGCGTTCGCCGAGCGCGAGGTTGTATTCGCGCGTGCCGCGCTCGTCGCAGTGTCCTTCGACGGTGACAGTCACGTTCGGATAGCGCCGCAGCCAATCGGCTTGCCGCTCTAGGATCTGCTGAGATTCAGGCGTGATGTCTGAGCGGTCGAAGGCAAAGAACACGCGATCGCCGGCGCCCGCCTCCAGATCCTGCTGCGATCCCGGCAAAGCGTTTCTCGAGCCGATGCCGCCGGGTCCGCCCATCCCCGGTCCTCCCGCTCCACCAGGCGGGCCCGGCGCTGTCTCCGGTGCACTGCTGCAAGCGGTCAGCAGCAGCAAACCCGCGCCGAAAATGCCGATCATTTTCGTCCACATCGAGATTCCCCCTTGATCAATTTTCGAACTCCGTCCGCGTCTCCCGTCCATCTCGCGATGATCGCACCCCCCGACGACATCCCACCCACCTAGCGAACCGATCGTATCCCGGCTACTCAGCGGAGCAACGGCGACCAAGCCGGATCGGAAGCATCCCCTGAGGTCATTACCTCGCGCTGATTCGAGCCGGTCAAGTCGATCGAGAACAGGCGCGTCGAAACGTGCCCGCGTGAATCGGTCGGCGACTGGCGGAAATACATCAGCACTCGACCGTTCGGCGCCCAAGTCGGTCCCTCCACGAGGAAATCCCGCGTCAAGAGGCGCTCTCCCGAGCCGTCGGGCCGCATTACCCCGATATAGAAAGATCCACCGTCAATTTTGGTGAAGGCGATCTGATCGCCGCGCGGCGACCAGACCGGCGTTCCGTATTTGCCCGAACCGAAGCTGATGCGTTTGACGTCGCTGCCGTCCGAATTCATCACGTAAAGCTGCTGGGAACCACCGCGATCGGAATTGAACACGATCTTGCTGCCGTCCGGCGAGAAGCAGGGCGAGGTGTCGATCGCCTGGCTGTCGGTCAGCCGAACCGGCCTGCGGGTGCGCAGATCTAGTGCAAAGAGATTGCTGACGCCGTTCTCTGCGCGGCTGAGGATCACCCTGTTACCGTCGGGCGAAAACCGCGGTGCGAAGGTCATTCCGGGAAAGTCGCCAACGACCTCCTGCTGCCCGGTATCGATATTGAACAAATAGACGCGCGGCGCGCCGCTGCCATAGGACAGGTAGGTAATCTCCTGCGCTGTCGGCGAGAAGCGCGGCGTCAGCACCAGCGCCCGGCCGTCCGTCAGGAAGCGGTTGTTGGCCCCGTCCTGGTCCATGATAGCAAGGCGCTTCACCCGCTTGTCCGCCGGGCCCGATTCCGCGACATACACGATCCGGGTATCGAAATAGCCGTCTTCGCCGGTGATCCGCTTATAGATCTCGTCAGCGATTATGTGAGCGATGCGCCGCCAGTTCTGTTGAGTGGTCGTGTAGCCGTACCCGGTCAGCTGCTGCTCGGCAAACACGTCCCACAGCGCGGAACTCGACCCGTAGCCTCCCATCCCCTTGCGTCTTGACCGAGCCGGTAACCAGCGCCTGCGCATTGATCTGGCGCCAGTCGGGAAACCGGGGTTGTGAATCGCCCAGCGAGACATTCTGGATGAAGCTGCGCGGGTCGATCGGGCGAAACAGCCCGGAGCGCTCGAGATCGGCCGAGACGACGCCGGCAATGTCGCGTCCGGCCTGGGTTTCGTTCTCGGCGCCGCCGGGGAAGGCAGGGATCGCGATCGGCATCGGCTCGACCTTGCCGCTGGTAATGTCGAGGCGCAGTTCGGCGCGCACCGAGGGGCCGGAACACGGCAGCATGATCAGCGCAGCAAAAACCGCACCGGCCAGTATTCGGCAGCTTCTTCTCATAAGATGTTCCCGGTCTTTCATAAGATGTCTCTGGGGCTGAAGTCGACGACAAGGTCCTTCCAGATCGCGTATTTCTCGGCGGGCAAGTGCAGGGGCCGGCATAGCGGGTTGAAGAAGGCGCGGCGCGCGCTTTCGGCCGCGGCGCGATAGAAGGGATCGCCGCCCAGCCGACCCTGATCGACGATCGTCGCCTGCCGGACCGTGCCGTCGGGATCGACGATGACCTTGATCTCGACAACGAGATCCTTTGCGTCGCGGGCGCCTGCCGGCACGTTCCAGCAACGCGCGATTTGGTGGCGGACCATGTCGAGTTCGCTGGCGGTGAGCTGGCTGCCCAATGGGGCCTTGGGCTGCGAGGAAGCCCGTGCTGCGCTGGGCCGTGGGTTCTCCGGCGGTGCGTCGGCGGTTGTCGCCGCATGCACCGGCGCCAAATTCTTCAGCAACGCGTCGAATTGCCGAGGATCGTATTTTTTTTCCTCCGGCTTCTTTTCTTCCGGCTTCGATTCTAAACTGGCCAATTGCCGCGGCGGCTCGGGTTTTTCCTTGGGCTTCGGCGCCTCGATCTTCTCGACCGGCTTTTCCTCTGGCTTCGGCTCGGGCGGTTTCGGCGGGGGCGGCGGCGCCGGCTTGGCTTCCGGGGGGACCGGCTCATCGACCGGCTGTGCAAGGGCCGCCGCGGAAGGCGGGACGGGTGCCGGTTTTGGCGGCTCGGGTTTGGGCTGCGGCTTTGGCGCTGGTGCCTCGACTTCGGGCACCTCCGGTTTGGCATCCGGTCGCGGCGAGTTCGGGTTGGGGTGGGTGGCTCGGGTTTCCGGCGCGATCGTGACGAGTTCAACGGCTACTGGCATATCTGCAAGCGGCGGTGGGTCGAACAGCCTCGGCAGACCGATGATCAAGAAGCCGCCGAGCACGACGTGAAGCGCCGCCGACAAGGCGATCCCGCGAGAGCCGATGCCCGCCGGCAGCTCGTCGGGGACCTCGGCGGCTCCGGTCAATACCGGTTCAGCAAGCGCAAGGCTCATCGGCGGAAGTGGCGCAACCGTTCTTAACGCTTGATGGCCCGCGCCGATCGGTCGGACGGGTTGCCTCCGGAGGCGGTTTTGCCGGGCGCTCCTTTCGGCGATTCGGCAATCAGCGACACCTTGTGGAAGCCGGCGGTGCTGACCAAGCTCATCACTTCGACGACCCGGCCGTAATTGATCGCCCGGTCGCCTCTGACGTAAAGCAGCGCGTCGGGGTTGCTGCCGGTAATCGCCTGCAGACGCGGGACCAACGAATCGGTCGGGACTTCGGTCTCCTGGATAAAGATGCGGCCTTCACCGTTGATCGTGATGACGAGGGGTTCTTTTGGCTCGGTAATCGGCGGCGCCTGGGTCTGCGGAAGATCAACGGGAACCCCGACCGTCAACAGCGGCGCCGCCACCATGAAGACGACCAGCAAGACGAGCATGACGTCGACCAATGGCGTCACGTTGATTTCCGACATCGGCCGGTAGCGCCCGGCCAAGCGCTGGCCGTTGCCGCCGAGACCCGGCATCGCCATCGTCAGGGCCGCTCGTCGAGTTGGCGCGACAGGATCGCGCTGAATTCGCTGGCAAAGGCTTCGAGCCGGCCGGCGTAGCGCCCGAAATCGGTGGCCAGCTTGTTGTAGGCGATGACCGCCGGTATGGCGGCGACGAGCCCGAGTGCCGTTGCGAACAGCGACTCGGCTATGCCGGGCGCAACAACCGCGAGACTGGTGTTCTTCGAGGCGGCGATTGATTGGAAGCTGTCCATGATGCCCCAGACCGTCCCGAACAGACCGACGAATGGCGCCGTCGAGCCGACCGTCGCCAGAAAGGCCATGAAACGCTCGACCCGATCCATCTCGCGGCCGACCGTGACGCTCATCACGCGCTCGATGCGCTGCTGCAGGCTGGCCCGCATGCCGGGCGTGCCGAGCAGGTTTTTCGCTGCGCTCCGCCGCCATTCCCGCATCGCCGCGGAGAAGACCGCGGTCATCGGATCGGGCGGACGCTGACCGACCCTCTCGTAGAGGTCGTCAAGCGACCCGCCTGACCAGAAGGTCTCCTCAAAGTTCGTGGCGGCGTGCCGCAGTCGGCGGACCCGGATCACCTTGTCGAAGATGACGGCCCACGACCAAAACGACGCGAGCAACAGGATCAGCATCACTAGTTTGACAATGGCATCGGACTGCAAGAACAGGCCGATGATCGAGAGGTCATGCGCAATAGAACCGGCGAGCGGCAGAGTGTCGATGGCGTTAGGCTGCATTAGTGTCGGCCCTTTATGGCGTCTTTTGGACGATTGATTGGGATCAGCATGAATTCTCCGTTTCCCATGACGACCCCGCCAGAAGATCGAGCTGGGCCGGCATGGTCGCCGGCGTCGGCAAGTCGAGATGCCGGAACGCGATTCGGGTCAGCATGCGGCCGCGGGGCGTGCGCTGCACGAAGCCCTCCTGAAGCAGGTACGGCTCGATGACCTCTTCGACGACGTCGCGCTCATCGCCGAGCGCCGCCGCGATTGTCTCGACCCCGACCGGCCCGCCCGCGTAGTTTTCGGCAATGCAGCGAAGATAGCGCCGGTCCATGCCGTCGAGACCGCGCCCATCGACGTCGAGCCGCAGCAGCGCTGCGTCGGCAGCAACGGCGTCAACGCTCGTCAGACCGGTGACTGCGGTAAAGTCGCGGACCCGGCGCAGCAGCCGTATCGCGACGCGCGGGGTGCCCCGTGACCTTCGCGCAATCTCTGCGGCGCCGTCGGGGCACAAGTCGATGCCCAGAACTCGGGCGGCGCGGCTGACGATCGTCCCGAGCTCCGCCGGCTCGTAGAAGGCGAGACGCAATGGGATGCCGAAACGCTCCCGCAGCGGCCGGGTGATCAGGCCTGAGCGCGTCGTGGCGCCGATCAAGGTGAAGGGCGCGAGACGGTAGCGAATCGATCGCGCTCCGGGTCCCTGACCGATGATCAGGTCTATCTGGTAGTCCTCCATCGCCGGGTAGAGGTACTCCTCGGCCGCCGGCGGCAGACGATGGATTTCGTCGATGAACAGCACCTCGCGCGGGGCCAGCTTGCTGAGCATCGCGACAAGATCGGCGGCGCGCTGAATCACCGGGCCCGCGGTGGCATGAAAATCGACGCCCATTTCGCGAGCGACGATCTGCGCGAGCGTCGTCTTGCCGAGCCCGGGCGGACCAAAGAACAAGATATGATCGAGGGCTTCACCGCGGCTCTTCGCCGCCTCGATGAAGACGCGCAGGTTGTCGCGCAGCTGACGCTGGCCGACGAATTCATCGAGAGTGGCCGGCCGGACCGAGCTATCGGCTGCGTCTTGCTCGGCTTGCTGCGGCGCGACGACGCGCGGTGCGGCATCGTTCATCGCGCGAGCTCCTCCAGGCCCGCTTTAATCAGCACATCGGTGCCAGCCTCGCTGCCGAGCCGGCGGGCCGCTGCCGCGATTGCGCCCAGTGCTTCGGTGCGGCCGACCCCGAGGTTCTCCAGCGCCGCGATCGCGTCTGCAGTGGCTCCCCGGCCGTTTCCCTGCTCATTGAGCAGCGCCGCCGATGGCGTGGATAACGGGGGTGCGATGCGGCCGATCTTGTCCCGCAGTTCATTTACTATGCGGGCGGCGAGCCGCGGCCCAACCCCCTCGGCTTGCGCCAGGGCCGGCTTGTCCTGAGCCAAAATCGCGAGCCCGAGCTTCTCCGGCGGCACGGCCGATAGGAGCGAGAGGGCCAGCCGTGCGCCGACGCCCTGCACCGTCGTCAGCAGGCGAAACCAATCGCGCTCAGCCGCGTCGATGAACCCGTATAGGTGGATGTGGTCCTCGCGGACATGCGTCTCGATCAACAGGCGCGCAGGCGACCCCGGCGGCGGCAGGCGGCCGATCGTCCGTGTCGAGCAGAACGCCAGATAGCCGACGCCATTGACGTCGATGACCGCCGCGTCCGGCTCGATCTGCTCGACGACGCCAGCGAGCTTGGCGATCATGCTTGCGCGCCCCAAAGCCGCCGGGTCGCGGCGTGATGCGCGTGGCAGATCGCCACGGCGAGCGCATCGGCGGCGTCGGGCTCGCCACCGTCGCAGCCAGGCAACAGCCGGCGCACCATCAATTGCACCTGCGACTTCTCGGCGTGACCGGCGCCGACCACCGCCTTTTTGATAAAGTTCGCCGAATATTCGGCGACCGGAAGCCCGCATTCGGCCGGGGCAAGCAGCACCACCCCGCGAGCAACGCCGAGCCTCAAGGTCGAAGACGGATTGCGGTTGACAAAAGTTTCTTCGACCGCGGCCTCGTCCGGGCGAAAGCGCTCGACAACGGCAGTGATCTGCCGGAACAGCGAGACGAGCCGCGTCGCCAGCGGCTGATCGGCGGCGGCATGAATGACGCCGTCGGCAACGTGGGCCAAGCGGTTGCCGGCCACATCGACAACCCCCCACCCGGTATGACGCAGCCCGGGATCGAGCCCTAAAATCCGCATCTCGGCGACGCTGCCGGCGTGATCAGGCGCCGAGCCGCGCCATCACGTCTTCGGCCACTTCGAAATTGGCGTAGACGTTCTGGACATCGTCGCTGTCCTCAAGCGCCTCGAGCAGCTTGAACAGGCCCGTCGCCGTCTCCTCGCCGATTTCCGAAGCAGTCCTCGAACGCCAGACGAGGCGCGCCGAGGCGGCCGGGCCGAATCGGTTTTCGAGCGCATCGCGCACCATGTTCAAATCCTCCGGCGCGCAGATCACCAAATGCTGCTCGGCGTCGCTCTCGATGTCCCTTGCCCCGGCTTCGATCGCGGCTTCGAACATGTCATCGGCGCTGGCTGTGACCGCCGGATACGAGATTTCGCCGACCCGGTCGAACATAAAGCTGACGCTGTTGGTTTCCCCCAATGCTCCCCCTGATTTGGTAAAAGCGGCACGCACCTCGCTTGCCGTGCGGTTGCGATTGTCGGTCAGCGCCTCGACGATGACCGCGACCCCACCCGGTCCATAACCCTCGTATCGCACTTCCTCGTAGGCGTCGTCGGCGCCGCCCCCCGAGCCGCGCTTGATGGCCCGATCCACCGTATCCTTCGGCATGTTGGCCTGGCGGGCCGCGAGAACGGCGGCGCGCAGCCGCGGGTTGGCCGCCGGATCGGGCAACCCGGTGCGAGCGGCGGTCGTGAGTTCCCGGATGATCTTGGTGAAGACCTTGGCGCGCTTTTTGTCCTGCGCACCCTTCCGGTACATGATGTTCTTGAATTGCGAATGGCCAGCCATCGATCTCCGCGCCGCTCTCCGTCGGCATCAGGGCCGGAAATGCTCGGCCCGGGGTGGCTAACAATCCAATATGGCAGCATTGGGGCGCCTCGGATCGCCGCAAAATATAGCTTTTCGCTCTCCCCGTCGGCGGGCGCCGGTATAATTGTAAAGGCTTTGGCGTTTGCGCTGCGGAGGGAGATATGCAGCAGGGTCGAGGGGGCATGGGAAGCCATAAGCACGGGGTCTCCGGCCACGCCAAGCAGAGCCCGCGGCTGCGGCTCAGCAAGAAACTCGCCGCCGAACGAGGCGACTATGACGCCGCGTCACCCCGGCGGCGAACGCGTCTCGAATTCGAGACGGTGCAAGAGGCGCTGAAGGCCGAGCGCAAGCCACGCTAGCCGCTGACCCTGCCAAAGAAAACTCCTCGGGTGGATGCAGCAGTCTGCGGTCGGCTGTGTTGACCATGGAGGCGGGACGGCCGCTTAGCCGACCCGAAAAAAGGAGTGTCGCCGATGTATCTGGCCCGGTTTTGCTACGACGTGCTGCCGGTCAACCGCCAGCGCGCGATCGAGTTTATCCAACGCGAGGTCGACGCGGCCCGCGCCAACCGCCTCAATGCCCGGATGCTGGTGCCGCTGACGCGCGGCCACGGCGAGGGAGCCGCCCTGCAATTCGAGGTCGAGTTGACGAGCCTCGATCAGCTCGACCAATTCCGCAACCGCGGCGTCGGCTCATCACAAGAGACCGGCAACTGGATGCACGCCTTCAGTGAAATACTGACTTCGCCGCCCTCCGTCGAGATCCTGCGGATCGAAGACGCGAAGGCCGCCTGACCGACCTCACCAGCGAGTGTCGAAGCCTTCGAAGCGCTGCGGAATGCGGCGGATGTCGGCCACGAGCTCGCATTGCAGCTCCGCGGGGGTGCCGGCCGGGAAGTTCAGCTCGATGGCGTCGGCGAGACCGCCGTAGCGCGCCTCGATTGCCGCGGCGATCTCGTCATAGGTGCCGCAGGCGGCGAAGGTTCGTACGACATCGTCGGTAATCTTCGCCGGCATGTCGTTCCACCGGCCCGCCACCGACATCGCGTGCAATTTCGCCCCGACCTCCTCGATACCGTGAAGAGCGAGAATCGGCGCGTAGGTGCGGGTCGAAGAATAAATCGCGATGCGTCGGCGCGCCCATTCCATACCTTCGGCAACGGTTTTCGCATCGCCCCCGGTCACCACGAACCCGCCGCCAAAGACATCGAAATTGTCCCGGCGGCGACCGCTGCGCTGCATCCCCTCGGCGATGCGCGGCAGCGCCACTTCTTCGAGATAGCGGCGCGAGCACAGCGGGTGGAGCCGCACCCCGTCGCACACTTCGCCGGCGACCCGCAGCATCGCCTCGCCGACCGCGGCAATCGTGACCGGCACCATCGGCAGACCGGTGGGCTCGGGCGAGAAATCGGGGGTCATCAGGGTCAACCGGTAGTGTTCCCCGTGGTAATCGAGCTTGCCGCCGGTTTCCCAGCAACGCCACACTGCACGCAGCGCCCGGACGTAATCGCGCAACCGCGGCGCTGGCGCGCTCCACGGTATGCCGAAGCGGCGCTCGTTGTGGCCTTTGACCTGGCTGCCCAGGCCCAGCACGAAGCGCCCGTTCGAATTGGCCTGCAGGTCCCAGGCTTGGCTCGCCATCACCGTCGGGCTGCGCGGGAAGGCGACGGCAATCGATGGGGTCAGCTCGATGCGCTCGGTCGCAAGCGCGGCGACGGCGAGCGGCGTAAAAACATCGTGCCCGAGTTCGACGGTCATCAGCGCGTCGAACCCCGAGGCTTCCGCTGCCGCGCCAAACGGGCCCGCCTCGCGCCAATGCCTCATCGGCAGCATGGTGAAGACACGCATTCCGGTTCACTCCACTCTTCGCCGCGGAAACCGTATCATCGCCGCTGAAGGCTGGCGGGTGAAACAGGAAGTGTAGATGACCTCACGCGATTACGAAGTTTTCGAACTCGGCGATGTTGCATTGCAATCTGGGCTGACATTGCGGAATACGCAACTCGCCTACAAGACATACGGCCGGCTCGATGCCGCGCGCCGCAATGTGATCGTCTACCCGACTTCCTACGGCGCCCAACACTACGACACGGAGTGGCTGATCCGCCCCGGCCGCGCGCTCGACCCGGAGGGGCTACTTCATCGTCATCCCGAACATGCTCGGCAACGGCCTGTCTTCCTCCCCGAGCAATGTCGGTCCGCCGCACGATCGTGGCAGCTTCCCGGGAGTGACGGTCGCCGACAATGTACGGATGCAGCATCGCCTGCTGGCCGAGCAGCTGGGCGTCGAGCGCGTCGCGCTCATCTATGGCTGGTCGATGGGCGGCCAACAGGCCTATCACTGGGCGGCGCTCTACCCGGAATGGTGGAGCGGATCGCGGTGGTCTGCGGCAGCGCGCGAACGGCGCCGCACAATTTGGTTTTCCTCGAAGGCATCAAATACGCCCTGATGGCCGACCCGGCATGGCGCGACGGCTATTTTTCCGAGCCGCCGGTGCCTGGATTGCGCGCGATGGGCCGGATCTATGCCGGCTGGGCATTGAGCCAGGCCTTCTACCGCGAAGAACTCTGGCGCACGATCGGCTTCTCGTCGCTCGAGGATTTTCTGATCGCCGGCTGGGAGGCCAATTATCTGCGCCGCGACGCCAACAACCTGCTGGCGATGATCTGGACCTGGCAGCACGCCGACATCAGTGCGAACGAACTATACGGCGGGGATCTCGCCAAGGCGCTCGGCGCGATCTCGGCCGATGCGCTGATCATGCCGAGCACCACCGATCTCTATTTCACAGTCGCCGACAACGAACGCGAGGTTGCCCTAATGCGGCATGCCGAACTGCGCCCGATCCCGTCGATCTGGGGCCACCGCGCCGGCAACCCGACCCAAAACCCCGAAGACGACGATTTCATCGACCGTGCCGTCAAGGAGCTGTTGAAGTCGGTAAGGTTCGGTTGATCGAAATTCAGGAGAATATGGCCGATGAGTGCAGCTCTTCTCGTTGTGCGCGCCGAAGTGCCCGATCCGACAGACCAAGCGCCGTTCGATCACTGGTACGCGACCGATCACCTGCCTTGGGCGATCCGGGTTTTCGGGGCGCGACGCGGCTGGCGGTGCTGGAGCCGCACCGATCCGGCTGTCCATTATGCCTTTTACGAATTCGCCGATGTCGCTGAAGCAGAGGCGCTGATCGGCTCCGACAAGATCAAGCCGCTGGTCGCCGATTTCGATCGAGTGTGGGGCAACCGCGTGACCCGCGAGCGCGAGATCCTGGAAATCGTTCAGGAGCTGATGCCCTGACCTCCTCCTAGGGTCACTGATCGCGAAACCGCTTGCCGTGCCCCGCCAGCCGCTCGCGCGGCAGGTAGACGCCCTTGCCGCGTCGTCGATCACACGGCCGATCACTTGCGCGCGCCGGCCGTGGCGTCGTAAAATCGCCAGGACGGCGTCGGCTTCCTTTGCGCTCACGACAACGCAAAAGCCGACGCCCATATTGAACACTTCGAACATCTCCGGGCTCGGCGACTGCTCCGTATTGCGCGATCAGCCGGAAGATCGGCGGCGCCGGCGGCAGATTGTCGATCTCGAACCCGACCGTCGCCGCGACCCGGGGCAGGTTCAGCAAGCCGTCGCCGGTGATGTTGATCAATGCCTTTACGGTCGGCACCTGCTTGATGATGTCGAGGATCTCGGGCACATAGATCGAAGTCGGGCGGAGAAGCTCTTCGCCCAACGGTATGCCGAGTTCGGGGAGGACATCGTCGATCGACAGCCCGGCGCTGCTCGAACAAAACCTGACGCGCTAGGGTCAAGCCGTTGCTGTGGATGCCGTTGCTCTTCGAGGCCGATGACGACGTCGCCCGGCTCGAGTCGCGGCCGGTGATGATATGGTCGAGCGGCACCAGCCCGACCGCCATGCCGACCAGGTCGAAGCCGCGGACCACGTCCTTGAGCTGGGCGATCTCGCCGCCGGAGATCGAAATGCCCGGCCTGCTTGGCGCCGTCGGCGAGCCCGACCGCGATAGCGCCGAGCATCTCGGCATCGGCCTTCTCGACCGCGATGTAGTCGACCATCGAGACCGGCGCGCGCGCCGACGCAGATCACGTCGTTGACGTTCATCGCCACGCAATCGATGCCGATCGTGTCGTAGCGGCGCATCATGTCGGCGATCATCGACTTCGACCCGACCCCGTCGGTGCAGATCGCCAGACCGATGCCGCCGATATCGATCACATTGGCGAAATAGCCGATATCGAGTTTGACGGCGCCGACGCCGCCCGAAGCCGGCCACGTCTTCTTGATCCGCTCGACGATCTTGTGGAGGCCGGATTGCGCCGCGGCGGTGTCGACGCCTGCCGCCTTGTAGAGGTCGTCTTCGGGCTTTCATCCAGCGACCTGCTCCGACCGCGACATCCCAGCTATGCCGGATTAGACCTGTCGCGGCGCACCCCGCGTAAACTCGGTGACGCAGATCGCAACGGCGGACGCAAAGACATCCATGGCCACACCGCAACTGCGCCCGCTCGGCGAGGCAGCTCGGCACCGAGGCGCTCGGCATCGACCTGTCGGAGCTCGACGACTCCGACATTCGCCTGGATCCAGCAGGCGTTTGCGGAGCATCCGGTGCTGGTGTTCCGCGACCAGCATCTCGGCGCCGGCGATATCGCCGCCTTCGGCCGCCGCTTCGGCACGCCGCGCAAGCACTCGCTCGTCGGGTATCGCCACGAGGAGCATCCCGAGGTGTCGTGGCTGCGCAATGTCGACGAGGACGGCAAGATCGACTGGTACGGGGTCAAGCGCGCGACCGATTGGCATACCGACTCGACCTATGAGGAGGAGCTGCCGCTGCTGGCGATGCTTCACGCGCTCGAAGTGCCGGCGACCAAGGGCGGAACGATGTTCGCCGATATGCGCGCCGCCTACGACGCGCTGCCGCAGGCGATGAAGGAGCGCCTCGCCGGGCTCGTCGGGCTGCACGGCCGCACCGACGGCCCTGCCGGCGCGCGGCTCTACGATCCGGAAGAGGAGATGCGCCGGACCGACAAGAAATATGCCGAGCAGCCGCGCCCGGCGGTGATGCAACCACCCGGTGACCGGCCGTCCGATCCTGTTCGTCAACCCGATGCACACGCATGGCTTCGCGGGCATGGAGCGCGACGAGGCCTGGCAGCTGATCGAGGAGCTCGCCGCGCACGCCACCCAGGAACGATTCACCTATTACCATTCCTGGCGGGTCGGCGATCTCTTGATCTGGGACGAGCGGGCGACGATGCACCGCGGCGCCGGCGATTACCACCCCGAGGAGCGCCGCATCATGCTGCGCACGATCGTCTACCCCAACTGAGCTGCGCGTTGGAGCGCATCGACCTTCGTTCCGACACGGTCACCCTCCCATCGCCCGGCATGCGCCGGGCGATGGCCGCGGCGCCGGTCGGTGACGACCAGTACGGCGAGGACCCGTCGGTCAACCAGCTGCAGGCGCGCGTCGCCGAACTGCTCGGCAAGGAGGCGGCCCTCTTTGTGCCGAGCGGCACGATGGCGAACCAGATCGGCCTCAAGATCCTGACCCGGCCGGGCGACGACCTCGTCGTCGGAGAGGAAGCGCATATCGTATGGCACGAATCCGGCGCCGCCGCGGCAAACTCAGGCGTTCAGTTCACGGTCGTCGGCCGAAGAGGGCTGTTCGGCGCCGCCGATCTGCGCGCCGCCTACAAGCCCCCCGGCCATATCGTCTTCCCGCCTACGACATTGGTGGCCATCGAGAACACCCATAACCGCGGTGGCGGCGTCGTGTTCCCGCAGTCCGAGGTGGTCGCAATCTGTGAGACGGGGCGAGAACTCGGGCTGGCCAGCTATCTCGACGGCGCGCGGCTGTTCAACGCGGCTGCCGCGACCGGTCGGAGCCTGGCCGAGCTCGCGGCGCCCTTCGACGTGGTTTCGGTCGCCCTGTCTAAAGGGCTGGGCTGCCCGGTCGGTAGCCTGATCGCCGGCCGCCAGGACGACATCGCCCGCGCCCGGCGGGCGCGGCGCATGTTCGGCGGCGCGATGCGCCAATCCGGCATTCTCGCTGCCGCCGGCCTCTACGCGCTCGATCACAACCTCGCCCGGCTCATCGAGGATCACGCCAACGCGCGGCTGTTGGCAGAACAGCTGGTCGGGTTGCGCGGCGTCAGCCTCCACCTTCCGACAGTGCAGAGTAACATCGTGATCTTTCGTATGGAGGAAGGTGCACCGGAGGCCGCAACGATTGTCGCGCGCGCCGCGGAGGCGGGAGTGCTGGTTTCCGACTTTGGCGCACGGATTGTTCGCGCGGTCACGCATCTCAATGTGACGGCCGACCAGTGCCGGCACGCCGCCGATCTGCTGGCCGAAATCATCGAGCGCTGCTGACCCCGTCCGGGCGCTTGCGCAACAGGATCTTCTGCTCGCCGGAGAGGACGAACTCACCACGCTGATTGTGTACGGTAGCAGTGAGCGTGACCACGCCGGTCGAGCGCTGCGGCGTCAGCACCGCAATCTCGAGCATCGGGTAGATCGTGTCTCCCGGGTAGACCGGCTTCAGGAACTTCGATGATTGCTCGGTGAATGCGATCAGCGCGTCACCGATGGCAAGCGCAAAGGTGCTGGCCCCCGCAGCGGTGAAACACAGGATCTGGAAGCCATGCGCCAGCAAACCCGGATGGCCCCGCTCGCGGCAATATTCGGCATCATAATGGATCGGGTGATTGTCGGCCGAGAGGGTCTGAAAGGCGGCGAAATGCGCCTCTGTCATCGTCCGGCTCGGGATGTAGAAACGCTCCCCGACGGCCAAATCCTCGAAATAGCGCGGTTCGGGAAAATGGTGCTGACGCGGGTCGAAACTCTCGGTCATGACGCCCTCATTCATGACGCCTTTGGGATGAGCAGAATGTTTTCGGCGCAGAGTTTGGCGATCGCCACCGGGTCGATGCCGATTTCGGCGAGAATCGCGGCTCCGTGTTCGCCGATGCGCGGGCGGGCGGCAACACGGCATCGGCCGCGAGCGGGATAGGCGCTGTGGGTATTTACCTCTGACCCTCATTTCGCGCTCACCGACGTCTATTACATATTATACTATCAGGCCCCGATGAGACACGCTGGTGCCGCCGCGTTCGAGGCTTTGAGCGATCTGCTGGAGAGCCTGAGAAGCCGGACCGCTCTTGTCGAGCGGCGGCCAGGGATATTTTATGTCAGCGGCAAGGCATTTCTGCATTTCCACGAAGACCCCACCGGATTTTTCGCCGATTTGCGGCTCGCCAGCGATTGGCGGCGCTTCCCGGTAAATAGCCCCGACCAACGAGCCGAGCTTCTCGCCGTCATCAACGGGCCCCAATTCCGCCGATCAATCCCTTGTTCCGGTCCGACTTCGAAATGTTCTAAGATGGCTGGACAGGTTCGTTTTGGGAGGTAGTCATGCCTGCGATCAAAGCCTTCGACCTCGCTTATGGGCGGCTGCGCTCGCCCGATCTCGACCAGCAAGAGGAGTTCCTGACCGATTTCGGCATGGTCCGTGCTGATCGGACCAAGAATGCCCTCTACATGCGCGGCACCGATGCACCGCATCACATCCATGTGACCGAACTGGGCGAGCCCCGCTATGTCGGTCTCGCCGTTCATGCCGCGAGCATTGAGGACCTCGAAGAAGATCTCGCGCGCCGACGGCGCCTCGCCGATCGAGGACATCGATGAGCCCGGCGGCGGCAAACGCGTGCGCTTGACCGATCCCGACGGCTATCAGGTCGAAATCGTCCATGGCATGCAGATGCTCGACCCGATCCCGGTCAAGCGTCCCGCGGTCAATTCCGGCGAGAACAAATATCGCCGCAAGGGCGAATTGTTCCGTGTCGAGCGCGGTCCCTCGCACGTCAAGCGGTTCGGCCACTTCGTCATCATGAGCAAAAACTTCGACAAGACGCTCGGCTGGTATCGCGAGATGCTCGGCTTCCGCTGCTCCGACGAGTTCTATGCCGGGGAGAAGACCAATATCGTCGGCTCGTTCAACCGTCTGGACCGCGGCGACGATTATGTCGACCACCACGCCTTCTTCTGCATCCGCGGCGACAAGAGCGGGCTCAACCACCTGTCCTACGAGGCCGCCGACATTGACGATGTGATGGTCGGCAACGAGCATCTGCAGAAGAAGGGCTATCAGCACATGTGGGGTATCGGCCGCCATCTGATCGGCAGCCAGCTGTTCGATTACTGGGCCGATCCGTGGGGCCGCGTGCACGAGCACTGGGCCGATACCGACGTGCTGAACGCCCACACGCCGCCCAACCTGCTCGAGCGCGGCGAAGGCACCGGCGGACCCTGGGGCCAGCCGATCCCGCAGATCTTCATGGGCCACGCCTCGCCTTAAGGTGGGCGGGGCCGCAGACCGCTCGGCGGCCCCCTTCACCCTTTCCCTGCGGCCGGCGGAGGAGAGTAACGCTAAGCGCGGGCCGGCTGGTCCGCGAGTTCGCGGCCGAGCGCCGACAGCGCCATTGCCACAATTTGGCGGGCGTTGAGCCCGGCTTGGTCGTACTGCGCCTGTGGCGAATTGTGGTCTAGGAAGACATCCGGCAGCACCATCGTGCGGATCTTCAGCCCCTGGTCCAGCATCCCGGTCATCGCGAGGTGGTGCAGCACATGGCTGCCGAAGCCGCCGATCGCCCCCTCCTCGACCGTAATCACGACCTCGTGCTCGCGAGCCAGGCGATCGATCAGCTTAGTGTCGAGGGGTTTGGCAAAACGCGCATCGGCAACCGTCGTCGACAGCCCATAAGCGCCGAGCTCCTGTGCCGCCTTCATGCATTCCGCAAGGCGCCCACCCAGGCTCAACAGCGCGATTTTGGTGCCCTCGCGCATGATGCGGCCGCGGCCGATCTCGAGCGGCACACCCCGTTCGGGCAACGGAACGCCGATGCCGTCGCCGCGCGGATAGCGCACCGCCGAGGGTGCGTCGTCGATGGCCGCGCAGGTCGCCACCATGTGGAAAAGGTCCGCTTCGTCCCCGGCCGCCATGATGATGAAACCGGGCAGGCAGCCGAGATAGGTTACGTCGAACGAGCCCGCATGGGTCTGACCGTCATTGCCGACCAAACCGGCGCGGTCGATGGCGAACCGCACCGGCAATTTCTGGATCGCGACGTCGTGCACGACTTGGTCGTAGGCGCGCTGCAGGAACGTCGAATAAATCGCGGCGAACGGCTTCATCCCCTCGGCGGCGAGGCCGGCGGCGAAGGTCACGGCGTGCTGCTCGGCGATGCCGACATCGAAGCACCGCTTCGGAAATTTGTCGCCGAACACGTTGAGCCCGGTGCCCGACGGCATCGCCGCGGTGATCGCCACGATGCGGTCGTCGGCCTCGGCCTCCCTGATCAGCGATTTCGCGAAAACGCTGGTGTAGGAAGGCGCGGTCGACTTCGATTTCACCTGCGCGCCGGTGACGACATCGAACTTGGCGACGCTGTGCCACTTGTCCTCGGCTTGCTCGGCCGACAGATATCCGTGGCCCTTCTCGGTCACGGCGTGGACCAGGACCGGTCCCGGTTCCTTGCTGTCGCGGACGTTCTTCAAGACCGGCAGCAGGTGGTCGATGTTGTGGCCGTCGATCGGACCGACATAGTAAAAGCCGAGCTCCTCGAACAAGGTCCCGCCGGTGACAAAGCCGCGGGCATATTCCTCGGCTCGGCGCGCCGCATCCTCGAGTGGCTTCGGGAAGTGGCGTACCACCTCCTTGGCGATGTGGCGCAACGACATGAAGGATTTCGAAGACAGCAGGCGCGACAGATAGGCGCTCATCGCGCCTACCGCCGGCGCGATCGACATGTCGTTGTCATTGAGGATGACGATCAGCCGCGAATCCATCGCCCCGGCGTTGTTCATCGCCTCGTAGGCCATCCCGCCGCTCATCGCGCTGTCGCCGATCACCGCGATGACGTTGCGGCGCTCGCCACGGAAGTCGCGTGCGACGGCCATGCCGAGCGCGGAGGAGATCGAGGTCGAAGCGTGCGCGGCGCCGAACGGGTCGTATTCGCTCTCCGAGCGCTTGGTAAAACCGGAAAGCCCGCCGCCCTGCCGGATCGTGCGGATACGGTCGCGCCGGCCCGTCAGGATCTTGTGGGGATACGCCTGATGACCGACATCCCAGATCAGCCGGTCATGTGGCGTGTCGAAGATGTAGTGCAGCGCCACGGTCAGCTCGACGACGCCGAGGCTGGCCCCGAAATGACCGCCTGTGATCGAGACCGCATCGATCAGCTCGGCGCGCAACTCATCGGCGAGCTGCCGCAGATCTTCTTCCGGCAGCTTGCGCAGATCAGCCGGAACAGCGATCTGGTCGAGCAACGGCGTCCGATTGGAAATCGGGCGTGTTGGTTTTGAATCCAATTCTGCGCTCCTCACGTACGGCGAGCGATTACGAATCGCGCCGCCTCCCGTAAAAGTTCCGCTCTTTGTTCGAACAAATCAAGGTGGGCCACTGCTTGGTTAACCAGCAGCTCGGCCTGCGCCCGGGCGCGCTCCGCGCCGAGGATCGAGACGAAGGTGGCTTTTCCGGCCGCGGCGTCGGCGCCGACGGGCTTTCCCGTCTCAGCCGCAAAGCCTTCGACATCCAGAAGATCGTCGGCGATTTGGAACGCGAGCCCCAGATCGTGGGCGTAACCTCGTAGCGCAATTCGGGCTTCACCAGGCGCCTTGGCGAGAATGGCTCCGGCTTCGCACGAGAAGGCGATAAGCGCGCCGGTCTTCATCCGCTGAAGCCGGCTGATCGCGCCAATGTCCAAGCTCTGGTGCTCGGCGATCAAATCGATCATCTGACCCCCGACCATACCGGCCGCACCGGCGGCGGTGGCGAGTTCCGAAGCGAGCTCGCACCGAACCGCAGGATCGCCGTGGGTGTCCGGGTGGGCCAACACCCCGAAGGCTGCGGTCAACAGACCGTCTCCAGCGAGAACCGCCGTAGCCTCGTCGAATTGCTTGTGGCAGGTCATGCGGCCGCGGCGCAGATCGCTATCGTCCATCGCCGGCAGGTCGTCGTGAACGAGGGAATAAGTATGGACCATCTCGATCGCTGCCGCTACCTGCAGGGCGCACCGTCGGGCGACCCCAAAAAGCCCGGCTGCCGCCAGGACGAGGAATGGCCGCAGCCGTTTCCCCGGCGCCAGAGCCGAGTAGCGCATTGCGTCATAAACTCTCGCCTCGAGACCGGGGGGCACGACCAGCAGCCGCTCCAACGCGGCGTCGGTGAGCTTGGCGGCCTCGTCCAGAGCGCTCGAAAAAGAAATCTGCTCGGACCACGTCGTTTCAGTCAAGTTTGGCGGGCTCCACGCCGATGGCGCCCTCGGGGCCAATAACGATTTCATCCACCCTTTGCTGCGCCTCGTTTAGCTTTCTTTCGCAATGCCGCTTCAGTTGAGCTCCTCGCTCATAAGAACTTATTGCTTCGTCCAGCTTGACCTGGCCGCCTTCGAGCCGGCGCACGATCTGCTCGAGTTCGGCAAGCGCATCCTCGAAATTCATCGTGGCGATGTCGGGGGGAACGCCATCGGGGGGAACGCTTGAGTCGACCATCTGCTTTCTTCTTAGCAAAAAACGCGAGGATGATTCTGCGGTTTAGCGGATGACGAGAGCGCGAAATAAGACTGTTGTTGCCGAATTACAACAGAGGGAAGGGGCGATCGTCACGCCGACATCAGCACACGGACATGCGCCGCGGCGCTTGCCGCCAGCGCAGCCAGGTCGTAACCGCCTTCCAGAGTGGCGACCAACCGGCCTGCGGCATGGCGATAGGCGATTTCGAGCAGCTTCTCGGTGACCCAGGTGTAGTCAGCCTCCTCGAGCATCAGCTGGGCCAGCGGGTCGCTCCTGTGGGCGTCGAAGCCCGCCGACACCAGCACGAGTTCGGGCCGGAAGGCATCGAGCGCCGGCAAGATCCGCTGCGTCACGCCGAAGCGGAACTGGCTCGATCCGGCCATCGGGCGCAGCGGCACGTTCACGACGTTGCCGACCCCGGTCTCGCTCGCCGCGCCGGTTCCGGGATATAGCGGATATTGGTGCGTGGAAGCGTAGAACAGAGTGTCGTCTTCCTCGAATGCCGCCTGCGTGCCATTGCCGTGATGGACGTCGAAATCGACCACGGCCACGCGAGCGAGGCCGTGTACCTCGCGCGCCCGTAGGGCGCCGATTGCGGCATTGTTGAAGAGACAGAACCCCATCGCCCGTTGCGGCTCGGCATGATGGCCCGGCGGGCGGACTGCGCAGAACGCGTTGTCCGCTTCTTTTGCGACGACCGCATCGACCGCGGCTGCGACCGCGCCGGCGGCGCGCAACGCCGCTTCTCCCGATGCCGGTGACAGCACCGTATCGGCATCGATTCCGACGTGGCCGGTTTTGGGGATGGCGGCGAGAATGCCCTCGACATGCCGCCGGGGGTGGACGCGCAACAGATCCTCGCGCGCTGCTTCCGGCGCTTCGCAACGCTCCAGCCGAGCGAATGCCGGATCGTCGAGCGCCTCCAGCACCGCCCGCAACCGGGCCGGCGATTCCGGGTGATGCCGGCCAGGGTCATGGTCGAGACAGGCCGGGTGAGTATAAAGGACTGTCGTCATCGGCAAATCCTCGCAGTCGAATTGAGTGTTGCACACCCGTTCAAAGGATAACCACAGGCTTGGCGCGCTTGCTCCCTAATGGCGGCTCGATCCATGAAAGGCGAGCGCGGCCCAGCCGACGAGCAAACCCACGCCGCCGAAAGGCGTAATGATGCCGAGCCATTCGAGTCCGGTCAGCGCCAGTGCAAAGAGGCTGAGGCTGAATAACAGCATGCCGGCGGTAAAGCTCCAGCCTGCGACGGTCAGCGCACGCCCGAACCGGTTGCGGGATTGCGCCATCGCCGTCACGCCAATCAGTGCAGCGGCGTGCACCATCCCGTAGAGGGCGCCCGTCCGCAGCAATTCGGCGGCGCGCTCACCGGCGGCGAAGTGCGCCGCGGCGGCGCCTGCCGCCACCGAAAGGAACCCGCCGAACGCCGCCGCGATGAGCCACGCTCGGATCACCACTGTGCCGCTCTCTCGCGCAGGGCGGCGTCATAGACTGCGAGCGTCTCGCGGGCGACGATGTCCTCGTCAAACTCGCGCTCGGCCAACGCGCGTCCGGCGCACCCCATGGCTTTGCGGCGCGCGGGATCGCCGGCGAGCGCGGCGATGGCGGCCGCCAATCCATTGACGTCACGCGGCGGCACCAGAAGACCGGTCTCGCCGGGGCGCACGACCTCGCGGCAGCCGGGTACGTCGCTGGCGACAATGGGGCGCCCGCAAGCCGCCGCCTCGAGCAACGCTTTCGGCACGCCTTCGCCATAGGTCGAGGGCAGCACGGCGATTGCTGCCCGGCGCCACACGGCGCGGATATCGGCAACAGGGCCAAGCCACGCGATGGCCGGGGCGGTGGTCAGCGAAACCAGTGATTCCGCCGTTAACGCGCCACGGTTGTCGGGGTCGGCCGGTCCTGCGAGCAGCAGTTCGACCGGCAGGCCGCGCCCGCGGAGGAGTTCGATTGCGGCCACAGCGTCGAGCACGCCCTTGTCGCGCAGCATACGCGACACGAGCGCGACCGTGACGCTCGCGGCTTCGGGATCCGGTAGCGGACGAAAATGGTTACAGTCGACGCCCGAGCCTCTGATCAAAATGATGCGCTGCGGGGCAATCCCGAGTGCTATTAGAGCATCGCGGTCCTCCGGGTTCTGCACAACCACCCAACCTCGTTCTCTACCCGCCGCGAGGCGCAGCGCGATACCCAGCCATGGCCGCCGCAATCTTGCCGCAACGTTTGCGGCCGAGAAAACGGAACCCATGCCCATTATCGAATCAATCGCGACCGGAGCACTTTCTGAGGCCGGGAAGGCGAGGCGCCGGGCGATGCCGCCGAACAGCACCGGTTTGAGCGCGATGTGGTGGACAAGATCGGGCCGCTCGGCGCGATAGAGCCTGGCGATTTCGGAGATTGCCCGCGCCGCGCCAAGGAGCCCGTCCCCGCGCCGCCGCCAACCGATCGGGCGCAAGGCGAAACCCTCGTCGCGGATCCGATCGCCATCGGCGCGCACGCGGGTCGCGACGACAACATCGAAGCCGGCCGTCCGGGCAGCACGCGCCGCCGGCAGTCGATGCGAGCAGAAATACCAATCCTCGGTGACGAGAAAGAGGAGCTTTGGCCGCCGCGCCGCGGCGGGCGCCGTCGACTGTCGCGGCAGATTCAGCGGTTCTGTGATAGCGGATAGGGCCACGTCGCAACGCCGGAGGGTGGGATCGGCATCAGGATCTCTCTAATGCATCTGCGTTGGGATCGGTTGCACAATCGGCGAGCGGGTGGCGTTTGGCACGAATCCTGGTGACTGGTGCGACCGGCTTCATCGGCCGCGCGCTGTGCGGCGGCCTCGTCGACCGCGGCCATGCCGTTCTCGGGCTATCCCGGCGTCCGGCAGAACCGATCCGGGGCGTCGATCTTCGCTCGATCGGAGATATCGGTCCCGCGACCGACTGGTCGCGGCATCTCGACCGTATCGACATCGTCGTGCATCTCGCCAGCCGCGCGCACCGTTCGGGGCAGGGCGCCGCAGATCAAACCGAGGCGAAGGCCGCGCGGGTCCTGGCGCATTCTGCTGCGACGGCCGGAGTGACCCGGCTGATCCATATGAGTTCGGTCCGGGCAATGGGCGAGGCCACGCGGCCTGGAGCGCCCTTTCGCGGGAGCGACCCGCCGTGCCCGCGCGATCTCTATGGCCGCGGCAAGCTCGCGATCGAGCGCGCTCTGCAGGCGGCGGCGCAGGAAACCGGGATAGAGATCATCATTCTCCGTCCGCCCCTCGTTTACGGCCCCGGCGTGAAGGCAAATTTCCGGGCGCTGCTGCGGCTCGTCGCGAGCGGACTGCCGCTGCCTCTCGCCCGAATCGAAAATCGGCGAAGCCTGATCTTTATCGACAACCTCGTCGATCTGGTTGGCCGCGCTTGCCTGCATCCCGGCGCTGCCGGGCGCGTGCTATTGGCGCGCGACGCGGCCGACCTGTCGACCCCCGAGCTGATCCGGCTCCTCGCCGCAGGGCTGGGAAGGCCGGCCCGGCTCTTCGGTGTCCCGCGACCCGCTTTGGCCGCGCTTCGCCGTCTTCCGATGCTGGGGCCACTGTTCGCCCGGCTGACGCTCTCGCTGCAGGTCGACGATGCGGAGACCCGCACGGCGCTCGATTGGCGGCCCCCGGTTTCGCCCGAAATCGGGCTTCAAACGACGGCAATAGCCTTTCGCGCCCGGTCGTAACGAGAACCCGCCGGGCGCCGAGGTGTTCTCAGTGCGAGCCTCCGGAATGAGCCCGCCCGATGCCCCACGTTACCGAAGACACCCTCTTGATCCGACACGCGCTAGCCTATGCCATCGAGCTTTACCGCGAGTTGAGCGAGGAGAATGGCGCCCCCAGCCTCGGCACGCAGAACCAGGTGGTGGATTTCATTCTGGCCGACCCCGAGCTGCGCGCGGCGGTTGCGCATTGGGGTCGCCTCTTCGACAGTGGCGAGGCGACGACCGCGCCGCCGCAGCGGTTGCCGCGCGACGCCGCCTACCGGCGGATCAGGGCTTTTCTCGAATCGATCATGGATCAACCGGTCTTTACTCGGCCCGGACAGGAGCCCCCAGATCGGCGCTGATTTTGGATTTCCGGCACGCTATATCGGCGAAATGTCATCAAGTGAGGAGGCGGCCGTGCCGAGCTTCGACATCGTTTCGCGGATCGAGCTTGCCGAAGTCGACAACGCCCTTGCGGGAATAACGCGCGAGATCGGGACGCGCTTCGACTTCAAGGGCAGCAAATGCAAAGTCGAGCGTCAGGAGGGAGTGCTCAACGTCATCGCCGACGACGAGCTCAAGCTGAAGCAGATGCACGAGTTGTTGAAGGTGCATCTGACGCGCCGCAAGGTCGACGCCGCGGCTTTGGATTACAAAGCACCGGAGAAGGCGTCGGGCAACACGCTGAAGCAGACGATTGTGCTGCGGCAAGGCGTCGACGCCGATCTTGCCAGACAGCTGATCCGCGAGATCAAGGACAGCAAGCTGAAGGTGCAGGTATCGATCCAGGGCGACGAGCTGCGCGTCACCGGCAAGAAGCGCGATGATCTGCAGGCGGTGATCGCCGTGGCCCGCGGCATGAAGATCGAGCAGCCCCTACAATATGTCAATTTTCGAGACTAGCGGCGGCCGGCCGCTGATTGTTTTGTCGAAAACCAGGGGTTAGGTTCTCTTCAGATATGGGGAGGGCAATCCGATGCGGCTGGGTTTTGTCGGCACGGGGACGATGGGTGCGCCGATGGCGGGCTGTCTGATCGATGCCGGCCACCAGCTGACGGTCTACGACGTCAAGTCCGATGCCACCGCCGCGCTTTGCGCCCGCGGCGCCCGCTCGGCCGAAGATCCGGCTGCGGTAGCCCGCGGGAGCGAGGTCGTCTTCACGTCACTGCCCGGCCCTGCGGAGGTGGAACAGGCCGCGCTCGACCCGGTGTCCGGGATCCTTGCAGGGTTGCAACAGGGCGGCGTCTATATCGACATGACCACGAATGCGCCGGCGGTGGCACGCCGCGTCGCCGAGGCTTGCCGGGTGCGCGGCGTCGACATGCTCGACGCGCCGGTCAGCGGGCGTCCCCCGACGATGACGGTGATGGTTGGCGGTGACGAGGCGGTCTTCGCTCGCTACCGGCCGCTGCTCGCGGCGATGTCCGGGAACATCTTCTATGTTGGCGGGCCAGGTGCCGGCTGCACCGCCAAGCTCGTCACCCAGTATCTCGGCTATACCAATTTCGTCGCGGCGCTCGAAGGAATGCTGATCGGCGCCAAGGCGGGGATCGATCTCGGCACCCTGGCGCAAATCGTCCCGCTCAGCGCCGGCGCCAGCCGGACCTTCGACAACATCCCGCGCTCGGTATTGCCAGGCTCGTTCACTGCCGGTGGAACCCTCGATATCGTCGCGAAGGATCTCGACCTTGCCTGCGACCTGGCGCGTGAGGTCGGTGCGCCCGCCCATCTGGGACTCCTCGCGCATGACGTGCTGAGCCGCGCGCAAGCGCAGGGCTGGGGGCAGGAAGGCTTTCCGATCGCCGCGCGGATCCTCGAGGCGATAGCGGGCGCCGAGCTTCGCGCGCCGGCCGCGGACGTGCCCGGCTATCAGACGCAAGACCCCAGACGGGACAGAACCTAGGAGGCGGCGATGGCGACCGAACGGGCGGCGGGGTATCGCAAGGGTCTCGTCGATGTGGCGGCGGGACAGATCAGCCGCGAGATCTTTGTGAATGACGAGATCTACCGCGAGGAATTGGAGCGGGTGTTCGCCCGGTCCTGGCTCTTTGTTGGGCATGAGAGCCAAATCCCGAACCCCGGCGATTTCTTCGTTTCGGCAATGGGCGAGGAATTGGTGATCCTGTGCCGCGATCGGGTGGGTCAGATCCACGTGTTCCTCAATTCCTGCCGCCACCGCGGCATGAAAGTGTGTCGCTATGACGAGGGCAGCACCGCCGTCTTCACCTGCCCCTATCACGGCTGGAGCTACTCGACTGACGGCAGGCTCGTCGGCGTCCCCTATTTCCGCGAGGCCTATCGCTCGCAGCTCGACCGCTCGCAATGGGGCCTGGTCGAGGTCGCGCAATCGTGCAACTACAAGGGCTCGGTCTGGGCGACCTGGGACCCCGCCGCGCCGCCGTTTCTCGAATATCTCGGCGAGTTCGCGACCTTTCTCGATCTAATCCTCGACGGCTGGGATGGGCGCGAGGGCCAGGCCGAGGTGTTGTGCGGGGTTCAGAAATGGCTGATCCCGTGCAATTGGAAATTCCCGGCGGAGAACTTCAGCGGCGACGCCTACCACAATATCAGCCACCGCTCGGTCGACCTCGTCGGCATTGGCCCCAGCGGTCAGAGCCGTCGCGACATACCGGAGCGGATGATCAGCCGCCGGCTGCATGTCTGCATTCCCGACCGCGGCCACCAGACGATCGTCTATGTATTGCCGAAGGACCAGCCGACCCCGCCGGCCTACCAGAACTCGCCGGAAGTCGCCGAATATTTCCGGCATTGCGAAGAGGAACGGCGCCGCCGCCGCACCGATCCCCGCGCCAGACTGATCGGCGCCCCCGGCGAAATCTTCCCCAACACGGCGCTGTTGCCGCGCCAGCCGCGCACGATCGCGGTCTGGCATCCGCGGGGGCCGCACCAGACCGAGGTATGGCGCTGGTTTCTGGTCGACCGTGAGGCCCCGGCCGAGGTGAAGCAGTTCCTGCGCGACTATTACATCCGCTATTCGGGCCCGGCGGGCCTGACCGAGCAGGACGACATGGAGAACTGGAACTACGCCCATGCCGCAAGCCGCGGCACGATCGCCCGCCGCCACCCCTATTGCTACGAGCAGGGCATCGGCTGCGCCGTCGAGGACTGGGAATGGGACGGGCTGCGCCTGCCGGGACGGGTCGTCGAGATCACCCAGGCCCAGTCGAGCGAAGAGCCGATGCGCAACCTCTACCGCCGCTGGGCCCAGTTCATGGAAGCCGACGGCTGGGACGACCTCGCCACCTGGCGCAGTGAGGAAAGGCGCCGATCACCCTCAGCGAACGCGGCCGCCTAGGGGTGTGAAGTCAATCGCCGACGCTGCCCGCACCTACACCTTTGGCGTGTCTCGCCGACTTCATCCCCAGGGATTGCGTGGCCGGATCTGCCGGCGGCCGGCTTGCGGCACCGAGCCGCGAGAGGAGGTCCGGCCGGCAAAGCCGCGCGGGGGAGCGATAGCGAAGGCCTGGCTGCGGGGCGGCTGCAGCAACGTTACACCGCTCGGGCGCAGCACGATGACCAGAACCAATCCGGTGACGAAGCCGCCGACATGTGCCCAGAACGCCACGCCCGGGCGGCCGGGGGCCGCCATCAGGCCGCTTACCAGCTGCATCGTGAACCACAGGCCGAGCATCGCCCAGGCCGGCACGTTGACGATGCGAAAGAAGATCACGATCCACACAAAGCAGCGCACATTCGCGCCGGGGTGGAGTAGAAGATAGGCGCCGAGGACACCGGCGATCGCGCCGCTCGCTCCGACCATCGGAATGTGAGAAGTCGGGTTCGAGTACGCTTGGGCGAGCGCCGCTACGGTGCCGCAAGTCAGATAAAGCAACAGATAGCGCCCGCGTCCGAGCATATCCTCGACGTTATTTCCGAAAATCCACAGATAGAGCATGTTGCCGAGGAGATGGAACCAGCCGCCGTGCAGAAACATGCTGGTCAGCACTGTCGCCCAAGGAGCCAATACCTGGTAGCTCCGCGGCGGATGCCAGAGCCTGAACAGCTCCGCCGGAATCATGCCGTAGGCATAAAGAATGAAATGCTCGTTGTGACCGAGCTGCCATAAAAACGCGCCGGTGCACGTGCCGATCAGGAAATAGGTGAGGATCGGCGGGTTGACGGTAGGATTGTCGTCAGACAGCGGGACGGCAAAGATCATGCCGAGGACCCGCCGATGGCGCGGACGCCCCGCAGGGCGTCTGTGCGGTCAGGAGCCGACGAGGCCGAGTTGCGGGCTCGACGGTTCGGCAAAACGGCGCTTTGGTATGCGGCCGGCGAGCCGTGCGAGGCGTCCGGCTTCCACTGCGGCGCGCATCGCGGCGGCCATCCGGCGCGGATCACGGGATTGGGCAATAGCGGTGTCGACCATCACCGCGTCGCATCCGAGCTCCATCGCAAAGGCGGCATCGGAAGCAGTCCCGATGCCCGCGTCCAACACCACGGGGACCGGGCTGCGCGAGCAGATCAGCTCGATCGCTGTCGGGTTCGCAATACCCATGCCCGAACCGATCAGCGATCCGAGCGGCATGACCGCCGCGCATCCGACATCGGCCAGCTTTTGGCAGGTAACCGGGTCTTCGTTGCAATAGGGGAGCACCGTAAAGCCTTTGCGGACCAGTTCCTCGGCGGCATGAAGGAGCTGCTCGACATCGGGGTAAAGCAGTTCGCGGTCGCCGATCAACTCGAGCTTGACCCAATTTGTTTCGAGAGCTTCGCGCGCCAGCTCGGCGGTCAGAATGGCGTCTCGCGCCGTGACGCACCCGGCGGTGTTCGGCAACAGCCGGTATTTGCCGCCGAGAACATCGACCAGACTCTCGGCATAGCCCTCCAGGCTGATGCGGCGGATCGATGCAGTGACCAATTCCGCGCCGCTCGCTTCGAGGCAATCGAGCATCACCTGTTGGTTCGGATAACGAGCCGTACCGACGATCAGCCGGGAGGAAAGCGAGGTGCCAGCAATCGTAAACGGATCGGTCATCGGCGATTTTCCTGCTGAAATTCTCTCTGCTCGGAGCCGGCCTCAACCGCCCGAAAACGGGCGGACGATCTCGACATCGTCACCGGGTCCGAGGGGTTTGGACGACCATTCGGAACGGCGGACTACGGAACCGTTGACAGCAACGGCGACAAACCGGGCGGCAGGATCGACATCTCGGAACGCCAGCAGTTCGCTCACGGTCGTGACCGCGAACTCCTCTTCCACGCCATTGACCTTGAGCCGCATCAGCGGACCTCCGCGGCGATGCCGTACCCTATAGTTGTGCCAGAGTGGCGGTCGTTATTGCTGAATTGCTCGGGGGTGAACGGCCGAACCGCCTCAGGCAGATGGCCTGTCAATACAAAGGCGCTGACTGCGTCGGCCGTCAGCGGCGTTAGCAGAATTCCGTTGCGATGGTGCCCGGTTGCGACGACCAGCCCGTCTACCCCGCTTGGACCCAGCAATGGGGCATCGTCTCGCGAACCGGGACGGAAGCCCACCCAAGTCTCGGCCACCGTAAGCTCCTCGATGCCCGGAACCGCGCGCCAAGCGCCCTCGATCAGCGCCAGCAGGCCGCCTGCCGTGATCGTGTCGTCGAAGCCGCGCTCCTCTACGGTCCCGCCCACCACGAGCCGCCCGCCCCGGCGCGGCACCAAATAGCCCCGCGGAAGCCAAATGACATGGTGCAGCAGCGGGTTCGCCGGATCCATGCTCAACGCCAACATCTGACCCTTTATCGGACGGACCGGGGGGAGATGAATTGCCGGAATTCCGCCGATCTCGCGCGACCAGGCCCCGGCAGCCAGCACGACAACATCTGCAGGTTCGCGGCGGTGCTCGGTCATCGCTGCGGTTGCACGCCCGCCGAAGATTTCAACCTCTCGGACCGCATCGTGCTCGTAAAGTATGGCTCCAGCCTTGCGGGCCGCCTTGGCGAGAGCTGCGACGAGCCGGCGGTTGTCGACTTGATGATCTCGCGGGCTGAAGACTGCGCCAGCGATGCCCGGCCGCAAGTGCGGCTCTCGTCGCCGCGCCTCCGCCCCCGACAGCCATTCGAGATCGAGCCCGAGGCTCTTTTGAAAATCAAAGGTGAAGCGCAGCTGCTCGGCATCGTCGCGGGTCAGAGCGACGACTATCGTACCCTCGTCCCGATAGCCGACCGAGATGCCGGATACCGCCTCGAGTTCGCGCGCGAAATCCGGCCACATGCGCTGGCTTTCGAGCGTCAAGGCGAGCAGCGTCTCCTCGCCGGGCTCGGTCTCGACCGCGGCGGCCAGCATTCCCGCAGCCGCCCAGCTCGCGCCGCGTCCGGCCTCGGCACGGTCGTAGACGGCAACCGAGCAACCCGCTTGGGCAAGCCGCCAGGCAATCCCCAAACCCATGACCCCGGCGCCGATGATGACGGTCTTCGGGCGAAACGACGATACGCTAATCAACCCGGTGATAGCGGACTCCCTTCGCCGGGCATCCCCGGCCAGGTTCAGTGGGTGTGATCTCAGCCGGTTCGGCTGCGCAAATTCGATTGCGCGACCGCCCGGCACCCCAGCCTTCCAGCAATTTCGGACCAAGGCCTTGCGGATGCAAGGACTTTGTGGCGCCGGTCTGCGTTGTCGGGTGCGCGAGGCGAGTTTGGCGATCAGAGGATTCGAGGAAATGTAAATCATCGCTTTAACATATGTGCCTTCCGTGCTACGTTTATGCGGAACCACTACCTTAGCCGTCAGCTCATGGTGCATATCCTACTCGTAGAAGATGATGCAGATGTGCAATCAGTGGTGTCGGAGTTTCTCGCTATCGTGGGCCATCGTGTGACCTCCGCGTCATCAGCGGAACAGGCGCGACTCGTTCTTGCGAGCGAGCCAGTCGATATCGCGCTGATTGATTGCCTGATGAGCGGCGAGCGAGGAAATTCGCTAGCCGAACACACCTTGAGGCTCGGCATTCCGACGATCTTGACGAGCGGCGATCCCCATTACATCGAGACGCGTTCCGGGAATCCTTTTCCCTTTTTACCCAAACCATTTCGCTTAGCCAGGCTCGACGAGCTGATTGTGCGCACTTTGTGCGGATCGCGGACTGCCCGATCGCGATAGCGCTCTGCGGGGACATCCGGAGCGTTACAGAAGCGCTCTTCTGCCCGCGGCAACGCCCAGCGGGATGTACCCGGCAAGGTCTGTCAGCTTCGGCCGGTCGAAGATGACGAGTGTGCCGTTTTGGATCTCGGCGAACCGGCGCTCGCGAAGCGACTCGAGTGTTCGCGCGACATGCACCCGCGACAAACCGGCCGCGTCGGCCAGATCGCGCCGCTGCAATGGAAAGGGGCAGGTCGAGCCACCGTTGACCATGGCACGTTGCCGCAGCCGGTCGAACGTTTCGAGCATCAAATAGGCGATCCGCTGTTCCGCGGTGCTGCGCCCGAGCAGCGAAAGCCGAACGTCCATTCGCTGCTCCTCCTCGACTCGCGTCTGCAGAACATTCAGCGCCAGCGCGGGGTGGCCGGTGAACAGATCGGAAAAGCCTCGGCCTTGCAGAACGCAAAGCGTCGCCGTGGTGACCGCCTGAACGGAGTGCTTGACCGTGCCCAGGACTGCCGAGGCCACGCCGACCGTGTCGCCAGGAAGTAGAATATCCAGGATTTGCCGGGCGCCGTTCGGCAGGCGGTGGTAGCGGATCGCCCATCCTTCGAACAGCGTGTAGACCGGCCCCCCCACCTCATCCGCTCGGATGATGTCGGCGCGGGGTGCGACAACGATGTGGTCTGTCTTCATCTCTGTGATGAAGCCGAGCTCGTGCTCCGAGAAGGGTCTAAAGAAAGTCCTTCGTCGGAGCGGACATTGCTCGCAACGCACGAACATCGGCGCGGCCCATCCTCCCAAACCGGCAGCGTTCATATATTATTAACCGAGCGAGAAGCAGCTAAATTCCGCAGGAAAATCAAAGAGATTGGCAACGTAACCGGATAGCTCCGGAAGCTCATTACTGTGCGATCATATCAAATGGGTTGGTATCACATGTTCCAAGATCTGCAGCATGCCGTTTACATTCTTAACCTGCCGGCGTGCTCGGGCTGAGTCAGTGATAAGTTGCAAGCCCGGATTCGGCGTCGGTTACTCGGCGCGCCCGCGGGTAATTTCGAAGGCATGGTCGACTAGCTCGCGCCCGAGTGTATCGAAGTCGGCGCATCTCATGTTCTGCCCGGGCGACCGGCGAAAGCGATCGTACAGTTGAAGAAAAACGATAGCCGAGCGAAATAATGATAAGACGCGATAGAAGGTGAAGTCACCGACTGCGCGGCAGCCGAGACGCAAATAGGCTGCGAGAACTTCGTGGCGGCGCCAGAACCCGGGCTGCGCGGTCGGCATTTGCCGCACGCGGTGGAGGCATGCGGGATCCTCGGGCTCGACCCAATAGCTCAACATTACGGCCAGATCCCACAGCGGATCGCCGCGTGTTCCCATGTCCCAGTCGATCACGGCGACCGGAGCGAGCGTCTGCGGAGCGAGGATCATGTTGTCGAGCTTGAAGTCGGAATGAATAAGGCTGGGCGGCGCATTCGCCGGCACCCGCCGGCGCAGCCAGTCGACCACCTCGGATAACGCGAGAGGATCGATCAGATCTGCGACGCCAGCACTGCGAACTGCCCAGCCGTCGACGGTTCGGGCGAGGAACCCCGTGGGACGCCCAAAAGTCTCCAAGCCAATTCGCGCCGGGTGTACGGCATGCAATGCAGCGAGACTCTCGACCAACTGACGGCTCAGCAGCATCCCGACCTCGGGCCGGCCGGCCAAGTCCGGCGGCAGAGTGTCGCGGATCACCATTCCCGGAGGGTACTCGATGATCTGAAACGGCGCGCCGAGCACGCTTGCCTCCTCGCAGAAGAACATCGCCCGCGGGGCCAGCGGATACTCCCGCCACAGCGAGGAGAGGATGCGGTATTCGCGCGCCATATCGTTGGCGCCATGTGGCAGCGGCCCGGCCGGCGGCCGGCGCAACACCGCCGGCGTGCCGTCTATCTCGATCAGATAGTTGAGATTCCCATAGGTCCCGCCGAACTGCCGGGGCGCGCATGGTCCGAGCTCGATGCCGCGGCGTGCGAGATAATGTGCCAGAGAAGCCCAATCCTGGGGGATACTGTCCGTTGCCTCACTGAATTCTCTCCGGTGCACAGACATTCTATTAACGCCGCAGTCGATATCGTCAGCCGGCCCGACGCTCCCGCCATGGCGCACGGGGGTCGCAGCGGCAGCACATAGGATATCTGAAATGGGTCGAACCCGTATGGGACATCAGGTCATGACTTCGGTTACGCGGCGCAGAATAACAGTCGCCGCGATAATGGCCGCCTTCTTCCTCTCGGCATCCGCTCGAGCCGCCGAGCCGGATGTCGATCGTTTCAAGGCCGAGATCGACGCGTTTATCGGGCGGCTCGGACCGAACTCGAACGGCATGCTCAAATGGGTCGGTTCGGACACATACGACGTCCGGCGCGATGGCGAAGAATTGCTGGCGACCATCGAGAATGTTCGGCTGTCGTTAAACACGCCACAAGCTGCCCAGCTCACGCTCGACAGTATCGAGATCCGGGAGACCGCCCTAAAAGACGACGGCAAGCTGATCGAGCTCACCCTCACATTGCCAAAAAACATGATACTCAGGGAGACCGACGGCACCGAAACCAAGATCACCCTGACGGGTGCAAGAGCGAATACGGTGGTGGAGGCCGAGTCGGGGCGTGCCCGGGAAACTCTTATCGAGATCGCGAGCGCGCGCCTCGATCAGCCCGAAACCGGCACATGGGTCGCTCTCGGACCGCTCTCGGTGTCGTCGAAGCTCGCCGCCGAACCGAATGGCGGCTGGAGCGGACCGGTCGAATTGGAGGTCAAAGGGATCGAGTACTTTCTGCCCCGGGGTCCTGTCGGCGGCGCAATCGATCGGATCGCATTCACTGGTAGAAGCGCCGGTCCAAGGCTGCCCGAACTCGACAAGCTGCGCGACGCGATCGACAAATTGCAAGCTGACGACAGCAAATCACCGCAAGCCCGTGGGGCCGCGTTCCTGTCGGCCATCTCGACTATTTCGCAACCGTTCAGCACGATACGGGGTGAAGTCACGTTGGAAGGTCTGACGGTGAGAAGCGTCACCGGTGAGACGCTCCTGGCCGTTGCTAAGGCGGATAGCATCACGGAGATTACCGGACTCGATACGGAACAGGCGGCGCTACGGTTCAGCATCAGTCACGAGGGCCTCGATCTCGCGCCATCCCTTCTTGAGAACGGGAAGGTGCCCCACCGGATGGTGCTCGATTTCGGGGTCGCTGACCTCGATACGCAAGCGCTGACGAACCTGCTCCACGCCTTCATCACCGCGACTGACCAGCGGGTATCGGGGGAGAGCGAGAGTGAAGCAAATAAGCAGGAGGCTCTTCAGCAGGCGCTCGGAGCCGCGGCTATGCTCAACCCAACCTTCCATATCTATGACGTTGCCATCGAAACCGAGGAGGTCGGGGTGGATGTGACGGCTGAAGCCAGGGGTTCGCCGCTCGCGCCGAAGGGTTACACGGCCTCGGGAGATGTGACGGTCCGTGGGTTTGACGCGATCCCTAAACTGAGCGGTGGGATACCGTTCGCTCGAATACCTTCCAGTGCTCCGAGAAATTGGGGTTGAGGGGACGGCGCTGGACGGGACGCCGCGGCTGCAATTCCATCTCACCTCCGCTCCGACGAATTGGATCGCGATCAACGGCGACGACGTCAGCGCCTGGTTCGACGGGACCGAGACGGCGCCAGGTCAGCCCCGCCTCTTGAAGCCGTCCGATCCGCCCATGCGGGGAACCGATGTCAAGAACGTGCAGCGCGCCCTTGCGGCCGCAAAAATTTCGGTAGAGGACGATGGTGAGTACAATTCGGCCACAGCCGGCGCGGTTGCGCGTTTTCAAAAGCAGAATGGTCTGAATGTGAGTGGCGTTGTCGACGCTGCAACTCGACGGCGCCTGGGCGAGTTGGGAGACCCGCCGCGGCAAGGTGGCCGAAATTGATGGCGGCGGTATGATCGGCTCGCCGCTTAGCGCAGGAGTATACTATGGAGAAAGTTTACCCCGACGCCCATGCCGCGCTTGCGGGCCTGCTGCAAGATGGCATGACCGTGATGTCGGGCGGGTTCGGCCTTAGCGGAATTCCGGAAGTGCTGATAGCCGCAATCCGCAGCTCAGGGGTGACGGGCCTGACCGTCATCTCGAACAACGCCGGCATCGACGGAGCCGGGCTCGGTCTACTTCTCGAGACACGGCAGATCCGCAAGATGGTCTCGTCTTATGTCGGCGAAAACAAGCTCTTTGCGGACCTTTATCTTAGTGGCGAACTCGACCTCGAATTCAATCCCCAAGGTACACTCGCGGAGCGGATACGGGCCGGGGGCGCCGGCATTCCGGCCTTTTTCACGAAAACCGGGGTCGGCACCCTGGTGGCGGAGGGCAAGGAAATTCGCGACTTCGACGGGGAGAGCTACGTTATGGAGCGTGGCCTGGTCGCCGATCTCGCAATCATCCATGCCTGGAAAGCCGATCGCGAAGGCAACCTCGTCTATCGGAAGACGGCGCGCAACTTCAACCCGGTGATGGCGACGGCCGCGAAGGTCACCGTCGCAGAGACCGAGCATCTGGTCGAGCCCGGCGTCATCGACCCCGACCACATCCACACGCCCGGCATTTTTGTCAAACGCATCGTGCACTGCCCGCCTTACGAGAAACGCATCGAACAGCGCACTGTCCGCAAGCGGGCCAATTGAGGCAGAGGAGGAGAGCGGAATGGCTTGGTCCCGCGACGACATGGCGCGCCGCGCGGCGGCGGAGCTCGAGGACGGGTTCTACGTCAATCTCGGCATCGGCATCCCGACCCTGGTCTCGAATTTCATTCCGCCGGGGATCACGGTTCAGCTGCAAAGCGAGAACGGAATGCTGGGCATGGGCCCGTTCCCGTTCGAGGGAGAAGAGGACCCGGACCTGATCAACGCCGGCAAGCAGACGATCACCGAGTTGCCGTCGACGAGCTATTTCGACAGCGCGCAATCTTTCGGGATGATCCGCGGCGGGCATATCGACCTGTCGATCCTCGGGGCTATGCAGGTGGCGGAAAACGGCGATCTCGCCAACTGGATGATTCCCGGCCGCATGGTTAAAGGCATGGGCGGCGCGATGGACCTCGTCGCCGGGGTAAAGCGGGTCATCGTGCTGATGGAGCACACCGCGCGGGGCGAACCGAAACTGCTGCATCGCTGCACACTCCCGCTGACCGGCAAGGGTGTGGTCGACATGGTGATCACCGACCTCGGCGTCTTTACGATCGACGGCTCCGGGATGCAGTTGACGGAACTGGCGCCCGGCGTGCCGCTCGATGAGATCCGGCAAAAGACCGAGGCATCTTTCACGGTGCCTCCCTTCTCCGCTGACCCCCCGGTCAGACATTCCGGCGCTCAGCTTCCGATCACCGCCATCCGGGTATCTTCCCTGATCACGTCGTCGCCGCTTGATATTGCGAGCGGTAGTGCCGCTCGCATCGACCGAGGTCGTCGTTTTTGCTAAATTACCATCGCGCTGCGCTTAACATTACAGTTTTCGAGCCCGCCCGTGCCCGCTTCGTCGCGCGATCTCCGTCTTGATTTCTTTCGTGGTCTTGCTCTGATATTTATATTCGTCGATCACATCCCAGAGAATATCCTCAGCTACTTCACCATCCAGGCGGTCGATTTCTTTGATGCAGCCGAGGTTTTCATATTCATCTCGGGTTACACCGCTGCTCTCGTTTATGGGCAGACGCTCGTCTCGCAAGGACGGTTATATGCGACGGCGCGGATTCTCGGCCGTGCCTGGCAACTCTACGTCGCTCACATTTTCTTGTTCGTCATGTTCATCGCGGAGGTGTCTTACACCGTCACGACCTTCAATAATCCAATGTATAACGATGAAATGCGGGTCGGCGATTTTCTCAGCGAGCCGCACGTTGCGATCGTGAAGGCACTTCTTCTCGAGTTTCAACCGACCTTTCTCGATATTCTGCCGCTCTACATTGTGCTGCTGGTGATCTTCCCGATCGTCCTGCTCGGCTTGCGCTCGCGGCCGTTGATCGTCTTATTGCCGTCCTTCCTGCTTTATCTCGTCGTCCAGGCCACCGACCTGTCAGTTCCGGCTTATCCGGAGGGGCATGTCTGGTTTTTTAACCCTCTGGCCTGGCAGTTTCTGTTCATCGTCGGAGCTGCGCTCGGCTTCCCTCGCCGGCACGAGCGGCGATGGTCGAGGTGGGCTCGGCCGGTATTGGCGCTCGCGGTGATCGTTCTTGCGGCAGGGTTTGTCATCAAGCTCAGCTGGACGGTCCACGGCATTTGGGACCGGTTCCCCGGTCTTCTTCTTAAGGAGTTGTGGCCGGTGAACAAGAATAACTTGTCCCCGATCCGGGTCATCACTTTCTTCGCAGCCTTCGCTGTCGTCGCCGCCGCCGTGCCCGCTAATGCGCGCATGTTTGCGTTCGCCGGCAGCAAAGCCGCTGGTCCTGTGCGGCCAACAATCCCTTGAGATCTTCTGCCTCGGCATCCTGTTGTCGGCACTTGGGCATTTTGTTCTTTCGGAATACAATTCGGCGATCGGCATCCAGATCCTCGTTAATCTTGCGGGCATTCTCGTGATGTGCCTAACTGCGATAATGTTGAATTGGTATAAAACCATGGGTCGAACACAGCTGCCGCGGCCCGCGGCCATCCAGTCTCCGTCGCGGCAGTCGTCTCGGCAAATGAGGTGGCGCGTCTCGGCCGGCGGGTTGGCGCGGCCGGCTCTACTCGCGGCGGGTCTTGCCCTGACGGCGCTCCCATCCGTCTCACCGGTCTTTGGCGGGGCGCTCCCCTGCGATGTGCCGGACGAGCTGATGCAAGTCGACGACAAGCTGCCTCATCTGGCCGAGCGGCTGCGCGCGGGGCAGCCCGTCAAGATCGTGGCGATCGGAGGAGCGTCGACGACCGGGTTGGCGGCGGGCTCTTCGGATCTGGCCTACCCCCACCGTCTGCAGGAGATCCTCGCCCGCCGGTATCCTTCCTCTTCGATCGCGGTCGTCAATCGGGGGGTTCCGCGCCAGACCGCTCGGCAAATGCTGGAACGATTTCCGACCGATGTCATACCCGAAGATCCGGTTCTGGTGATCTGGGAGGCCGGCATCACCGATGCCGTGCGTGGGGTTGGAGTCGACGATTTCGCGGCGACGCTGCAAACCGGCATGGACGAGCTCAAGGCGCACGGTATCGACATCATGCTCGTCGACATGCAATTTTCACACAGCACCGCCACCGTCATCGATTTCGAGCGATATCTGAACACCCTGCACCGGGTCGGTGACGTCAATGACGTGAATGTCTTCCCGCGCTTTGAAATGATGCGCTATTGGAGCGAGCAGAACGTATTCAATTTCGACGGGGTCGCCAAAGACGAACGGGCCAGCCTTGCCGCCAGAGTTTACGAGTGCATTGCCGGCAAACTGGCGGAAACTATTCGACTGGCGCTGCGATGACCGCGGTTCCTTCCATCGGACTTCTTGCTGCGGCACTTGCGATGGTCTTGGCTTCCAGCAGTCCCGCGTTCCCTGAGGCCACTGCGACACCGCTCCCGCCAAATTGCGCCGCCCCGCCGGCGCTTTCGGCAATCGAAGCTGCGCTGGACCGCACCTCATCCCGAATCCTGTCCGGGCAACCGCTCACGATCGTCGCGATGGGCTCCTCTTCGACCCTCGGGGTCGGGGCGAGCACCCCGGCTTTGAGTTATCCGAGCCGACTCGAGCAGGAATTGCGACGGCGGTTTCCCGGCGTCGAGATCCGGGTCGTCAACCACGGCGTAGGCGGTCAGGATGTTCCGGAGGAGTTGACCCGAATCGGCCGGGACGTGCTTGCCGAGCACCCGGATCTGGTGGTCTGGCAAGTCGGCACCAATGCGGTGCTTCGGCGCGACGATCTTTCGGCGGATGAACAGCTGATTAGCCGCGGCGTGGCCTCCATGAAAGAGAGCGGGATCGACATTGTCCTGATGGACCTGCAATACGCCCCGCGGGTGCTCGCGCGCCCTGCCTACGCCGAAATGCAGCGGCTGATCGCGGAAATTGCGAACCGCACTCGGGTGGGCTTGTTTCGCCGATTTGAGATCATGAGGGAATGGGATCGTACGCAGCAGCTCGCACCGGCCTCCACCATCGGTCCCGACGGGCTGCACATGACCGACGCGAGCTATGCCTGCCTGGCGGACCAGCTGGCAGAGGCGCTGGCGGCGAATTGGCGATCGCGCGACAAGCTGGCGAAATCGCCTCAACTCAGCCCGGACACTGTTGCCGGCGTTGGGCACCCGCCGGGCGTGCAGTCCGCCGGCCCCGCGCAGCCGCACTGACCGCGAGCGACATCGGCTGATTATCGAGATCAGCGAACGCGGCGGTTGCCGAGTTCGCATAGAAGCTACCGTCCTGCGGCAGAACGCCGCGGTGATGCGGCCTTTTCCAATAAGCTGCAGAGGCTCGACCCCAATGGGTCCCGGCGTTCCAGGCCTTAACCTAGATTTCTATTGGGTTTCTTCCCGATTTAATATATGTGAGGGTGATGTCGGGTTTGACCACAACATGTTGTCGATTGGTGGTGTCTACGCCTATGCCGACTCCAACCGGCAACTCGGCGACGCGATACATCGTTGTATCGAACACATTCGTACTCTCGCCACAAAGTGCTGGCATAATGGCTTTTGTCGCGGAGTGGGGGGGCGCGGCGACTGGGTGTCGAGCAAGGGGGCAGGGCGGAACCGTAGGATTGCAACTGGGTGAAAACCGGGAGACCCATGTCGCGAGAACTCGACGTAACACGGGTATTACGCGAACTTACAACGAATTACACGTTCCGACGAGACGTTCCCTGGGTTTCGTCGTTCTCTGGTAGTGTCGCGGGAAGCTTTGGGTTGAGCGCGGGGCATCGGTTGAGGTGAGACATGAAATTCGATGACGGGATTTTCGGACTCTATTCAAGGTTGTATGAAAACCGGAGAGATGTCGAGCTCTCCCTCGAGGAATATCTAGGCAAGTGCTCCGATGACGCGTCCTATTATGCGGGCGCCGCCGAACGCATGCTGAGCGCCATCGGCGAACCGGTAATGGTCGACACCAGCCAGGATTCGCGTCTCGGCCGCATCTTCATGAACCGCACGATCAAGGTCTATCCCGAATTCGCAGATTTCTTCGGCATGGAGGAGACGATCGAGCGGATCGTCGGCTTCTTCCGCCATGCCGCGCAGGGCCTCGAAGAGCGTAAGCAGATTCTCTATCTGCTGGGCCCGGTCGGCGGCGGCAAATCCTCGCTCGCCGAACGCCTGAAGCAGCTGATGGAGAAGGAGCCGATCTATGTGCTGAAGGCTGGCAAGGAGATCAGCCCGGTTTTCGAGAGCCCGCTCGGCCTGTTCGATCCGGTGACACTCGGCGAGGAGCTGGAAAAGCGCTATGGCGTCCCGCGGCGGCGGCTGACCGGCACCATTTCGCCTTGGGCGGTCAAGCGGCTCGAAGAATTCGGCGGCGACATCACCAAATTCACGGTGGTTCGCATGCAGCCTTCGCGGCTGAAGCAGATCTGCATCGCCAAGACCGAGCCCGGCGACGAGAACAACCAGGACGTCTCGAGCCTCGTCGGCAAGGTCGACATCCGCAAGCTCGAATTCTTCAGCCAGAACGATCCCGACGCCTATTCCTTTTCGGGCGGTCTCAACCGGACGACCCAAGGGCTTCTCGAATTCGTCGAGATGTTCAAGGCGCCGATCAAGATGCTGCATCCGCTGCTGACCGCGACGCAGGAAGGCAATTACGTCGGCACCGAGAACATCGGCGGCATCCCCTATCAAGGCATCATCCTGGCGCATTCGAACGAGGCCGAATGGCAGAGCTTCAAGAACAACAAGAACAACGAGGCGTTCATCGACCGCATCTCGGTGATCAAGGTGCCGTATTGCCTGCGCGCCACCGAGGAACGCAAGATCTATGAGAAGCTGCTGCAGAACAGCGAGCTCTCCAGCTCGCCATGTGCACCGTCGACCTTGGATATCCTGGCGCGCTTCTGCGTGCTGTCGCGGCTGAAGCCGCATGAGAATTCGAATCTGTATTCGAAGATGCGGGTCTATGACGGCGAGAGCCTGAAGGACACCGATCCGCGCGCCAAATCGGTGCAGGAATATCGCGACGCCGCCGGCGTCGACGAGGGAATGGACGGCATCTCGACCCGCTTCGCCTTCAAGGTGCTGTCGAGCACCTTCAACTTCGACACTCAGGAGGTCGCGGCCGATCCGGTGCATCTGATGTACGTGCTGGAGCAGGCGATCTGGCGCGAGCAGTTCCCCGACGATGCCGAAAAGAAATACCTGAACTTCATCAAGGCCGAGCTGGCGCCGCGCTACGCCGAGTTCATCGGCCACGAGATCCAGAAGGCCTATCTCGAATCCTACTCCGATTACGGCCAGAACCTGTTCGACCGCTACGTCGCCTATGCCGACGCCTGGATCGAGGATCCGGACTACAAGGACCCCGACACCGGCCAGCTGATGAATCGCGAGCTGTTGAACCAGGAGCTGTCGAAGATCGAGAAGCCGGCCGGGATCGCCAATCCCAAGGATTTCCGCAACGAGGTCGTCAAGTTCGCGTTGCGCGCGCGGGCCAACAAGCCGGCCGCAACCCGTCCTGGACGTCCTATGAAAAGTTGCGCGAGGTCATCGAGCGGCGGATGTTCTGCCAGGTCGAGGATCTGTTGCCGGTGATCAGCTTCGGCAGCAAGAAGGACACCGACACCGAGAAGAAGCACGCCGACTTCCTCGAGCGCATGGTGTCGCGCGGCTACACTGAGCGGCAGGTCCGCCGCCTGGTCGAGTGGTACATGCGGGTGAACAAGGCCGGGTAGAGGACCATGGTCCGCATCTGCGGAGGTCAGGCGATGAACATCGTCGATCGCCGCCCCAACCCGAAGGGCAAGAGCCTCAGCAACCGACAGCGGTTCCTGGCGCGCGCCCGCGCCGAGGTCAAATCGGCGGTGCAGGAGGCGCTGCGCAAGCGCAAGGTCGCCGATGTCGAGCCACGGCGAGAAGGTCGCGATCCCGACGCGCGGCATCGCCGAGCCGAACTTTCATCACAGCCGCCGCACCGGGCGCAACCGAACATGTCGTCCCCGGCAACAAGGAGTATGTCAGGGGCGACGAGATCCCGCGGCCGAGCGGCGGCGAAGGGCGCGGCGGCCGCAAGGGCAGCCCGGACGGGTCGGGCGAGGACGCGTTCGAGTTCACGCTGTCGAAGGAGGAGTTCCTCGACATGTTCTTCGAGGATCTCGAACTCCCCGACCTCGTCAAGAAAAGCCTGAAGGAGACAACCGCGGTCGATCTGCAGCGCGCCGGCTACACCGTCACCGGCAGTCCCGCCAACCTCAGCGTCCCGCGCACGATGCGCAACAGCATGGCGCGCCGCATTTCGCTGAAACGGCCCAAAGCCTCGGACCTCGAGGCGCTGCGCGAGGCGATCGAGAACGCACGCGCCCGCGGCGCCGAGGAAGAGGCCGCAAGGCTGCTGCGCGAACTCGACCGCCGCGAGCGCCGCAGCAAGATCATCCCCTACATCGACCCGATCGACGTCCGCTACAACCGGTTTCGAGCGCGTGCCGCGCCCGAACACCGAGGCGGTGATGTTCTGCCTGATGGACGTGTCGGGATCGATGACCGAGGCGATGAAGGACCTCGCCAAGCGGTTCTTCATGCTGCTGCATGTGTTCCTGATCCGGCGCTACCGGCACGTCGATATCGTCTTCATCCGCCACACCAGCACCGCCGAGGAGGTCGACGAGGAGACGTTCTTCTACAGCCGCGAGACCGGCGGCACGGTCGTCTCGACCGCGCTCGAAAAAATGCTGGAGATCGCGCGGGCGCGCTATCCGACCGACCGCTGGAACATCTACGCGGCGCAGGCTTCCGACGGCGACAATTACGGCGCGGACAGCGGCCGCTGCGTTGCGCTTGCTGGGCGGCGAGATGCTGCCGCTCTGCCAGTATTTCGCCTATGTCGAAGTCGGCGACGGCATGGGCGGCAGCCTGACCGGACTGTCGCGCGACAGCGATCTGTGGCGAGCCTACAGCGAGGTGGCGCCGGCCCATCCGCATTTCGCGATGCGCCGGGTCGGCGACCCGACGCAGATCTTCTCGGTGTTCCACGAATTGTTCGCAAAGGGGGGCGTCCGTGCCTGACTCGCGTCGCGCCATGCGCAGCTCGAAACCGCCGACCGCCGCTCTTCACCGGCCCGAATTGGGATTACACCGAGCTGCGCCGGGTCTACGACGCGATCGAGCGGATCGCGCTCGACGAGATCGGGCTCGACATCTATCCGGTCCAGATCGAGGTGATCACCTCCGAGCAGATGCTCGACGCCTATGCCTCGGTCGGCTTGCCGCTGATGTATCGCCATTGGAGCTTCGGCAAGCGCTTCGCCTATCACGAGACGCTCTATCGCAAGGGGCTGCAGGGCCTCGCCTACGAGATCGTCATCAATTCCAGCCCGTGCATCTGCTACATCATGGAAGAAAATTCCATGACGATGCAGACGCTGGTCATGGCGCATGCCGCGTTCGGCCACAATCATTTCTTCAAGAACAACTATTTGTTCCGGCAATGGACCGACGCCAACGGCATTCTCGATTATCTGGGCTTCGCGCGCGACTACGTCGCAGAAATGCGAGGAGCGGCACGGGGCCGAGGCGGTAGAGCGCGTGCTCGACGCCGCGCATGCGCTGAAGGATCACGGTGTCAACCGCTACGCCCACCGCCCAAGCCCAATCTCGCCGAGGAGCGGCGCCGAGCCGAGGAGTGGCGCGCGCATTTCGAGGCGACCTACAACGATTTGTGGCGCACGGTGCCCGGCGCGCGGAAGGGACAACGAGGACCTCGGCGACGAGGAGGCGCGGCTGCAGGAAATCAAGCGCGAGCTCGGCCTGCCCGAAGAGAACCTGCTCTACTTCATCGAAAAACGAGCCCCGCGGCTCGAGGATTGGCAGCGCGAGCTCGTGCGCATCGTGCGCCTAGTCTCGCAATATTTCTATCCGCAGAAGCAGACGCAGATGATGAACGAGGGCTGCGCGACCTTCGTCCATTACGAGATCATGCACCGGCTGCACGACAAGGGGCTTATTACCGATGGATCGATGCTCGAATTTCTGCACTCGCATTCGAGCGTCGTGTTCCAGCCGGACTTCGACGACCCGCGCTTCAGCGGCCTCAACCCCTATGCGCTGGGCTTCGCGATGATGAGCGATATCCGGCGCATCTGCGAGGAGCCAACCGCGGAGGATCGGGAGTGGTTTCCCGACATCGCCGGCTCGGGCGACGGCTTTGGCGTGCTGCGTCATGCCTGGGCGAATTACCGCGACGAAAGCTTCGTCCTGCAGCATTTGAGCCCGGCAATGATCCGCCGGTTCCGGCTGTTCCATGTCTCGGACGACAGTACAAAGCCGGCGCTGCGCGTCGAGGCGATCCATGACGATGTCGGCTATCGAAAAATTCGCAGCGCCCTCTCCCGGCAGTACGATCTGTCCCGGCGCGAGCCCGACATCCAGGTGGTGGATGTCGACCTCAGGGGCGATCGCTGCCTCATCCTTGCGCATTATGTGCATAATGGCGTGCTGCTCGAAGAAAAGAGCTGCCGATCCGTGATCCGGCATGCCGCAACATTGTGGGGCTATTCCGTCAAGCTGCTGGAAATCGACGCCGCCACCGATAAAACCCTGAAAACATACGAGGTAGCGCCGCCCGGCTGATCTTCAGGTGAGTTCGGGGGAGTCGACCCGCTCTCCCGAGCGGTGGCATCCGCGATGGTCGTTCTCGGCATCGAGACCACCTGCGACGAGAGCGCGGTAGCCGTGGTGGCTGCCACGGCGGCCGGCCCGAAGATCCTCTCCAATTTGGTGCACTCCCAGGCGGAGCATGTGCGCTATGGCGGTATTGTGCCCGAGATTGCCGCGCGCGCTCATCTCGACCACCTCGATCCCTTAATATCGCGCGCGCTCGCCGAAGCCGGCGTTATCCTCAGCGAGGTCGACGGGGTGGCCGCTGCGGCGGGCCCGGGGTTGATCGGGGGCCTGATCGTCGGCGCGACAATGGCCAAGGGGTTGGCCTGGGCGCGCGCATAAGGCGTTTCTGGCTGTCAACCATCTGGAGGCCCATGCCCTAACAGTTCGCCTGACCGACGAGGTAGAGTTCCCGTATCTTCTGCTCCTCGTTTCGGGAGGGCATTGTCAGCTCCTCGTCTGCGCCGGAATGGGCCGTTATACCCGCCTCGGGACGACGCTGGACGATGCGGCCGGTGAAGCATTCGACAAGACAGCAAAGCTGATCGGGCTCGGCTATCCCGGAGGTCCCGCTATCGAAGCGGCCGCACGCGATGGCGACCCGCGTCGTTTCGCCTTACCGCGCCCGATGAAAGGCAGGCCGGGGTGCGATTTCTCGTTCTCCGGTTTGAAGACTGCTGTGCGTCAGATCACTTCCGGAAGCGACAGTCTTGATCCTCGCGACCAAGCGGATCTCGCGGCCTCAGTCGAGCTCGCTATCTGTGATGCGCTGACCGATCGGACCGCGAATGCGGCTGCCTGGTTCCGCCGCAAGTACCCGGAGGGAAACACGCTAGTGGTTGCCGGCGGTGTTGCCGCCAACCAAAGGCTACGAAGATGTCTTACCAGCGTCGCCGAGAACACCGGGCTGCGCTTTGTGGCGCCCCCGCCGGGATTGTGCACCGATAATGGAGCGATGATCGCCTGGACCGGCATCGAGCGGCTTCGCCGCGGCCTCGTCGACACTCTCGATGCACCACTCAGGCCGCGATGGCCACTCGACGCTGACGCGCCCCGACGTCCCGGCGCGGGTGTGAAGGGGTGAGCAGTTGGCTGCAAGCGTGAGCCGGTGAGACGCTTGGCGATCGTTGGGGGTGGCGCCTGGGGAACGGCGCTCGCCATGGTTGCTCGTCGCGCCGGCTCGCTCCCGAGGCTGTGGGCCCGGGACCCGGGCGTCGTAACCGCGATCAATCGAGAGTCATCAGAACCCCCTCTTTCTGCCCGGTGTGATCCTCGACCCAGCCATCACCGCAACCACGGATATGGCGTTCGCGACAGACGGGGCGGATGCGGCGTTGCTCGTCGTCCCGGCACAGTTCCTACGCGGCGTAATCCAAGTACTCGGGTCTCACCTTCGCCGCGGGCTCCCTTTGCTGCTCTGCGCCAAAGGGATCGAGACCAACTCGCTGAAATTGATGTCGGAAGTTGCCGCGGAAATTCTGCCCGCCTCCCCCTCCGCGGTGCTCTCGGGGCCGACATTTGCCGCCGAGGTCGCGCGAGAGTTGCCGACAGCGGTCACGATTGCCAGCAGTGACGCTCCGCTCGGTCATGCCTTCATAGAAGCCCTCGGCAGCAGTCGCTTCCGCCCCTATCTGTCGCACGACCCGGTCGGCGCCGAAATTGGCGGCGCCGTCAAGAATGTCCTCGCGATTGCGTGCGGCATTGTCGCCGGCCGCAGCCTCGGCGACAACGCTCGGGCTTCGCTGATCACCCGCGGACTGGCGGAGATGATCCGGCTCGGCGTAGCCAAGGGCGGGCGAGCCGAGACCTTCCGTGGCCTTTCCGGACTAGGGGATCTCGTGCTGACCTGCAGTTCCGCTCAGTCGCGAAATTACGGGCTAGGTCTCGCGCTTGGTCGCGGGTTGCCCCTCGAGGCCGTGCTCCGCGGCAGTCGCTCAGTTGTGGAGGGCGTGACCACCGCTGCGTCGGTCGCGCGATTGGCGGCACGGCTCGCCATAGAGATGCCGATCGGCGCGGGGGTTGATGCATTGCTTCACGGCGGTCAGTCGGTGAGCGCCGTTATCGATCTACTGTTGCGCCGGCCCTATCGGGCCGAGTAGCGAATGGGACGAAAACCTCGGGCGTCAGCTAGGCCGGGGGGCGGAAAACACTTTTCTGGACCGGTCGAAAGCCAATATCATAGGGGGCGAGCAGCGCCACGGGCTCGGACAGAAATGAGCGACAACGGAAAACGCGGCGAGGAAGGACCGGGAACGGGTGTTGTCGTCAAGGCAAAGCCGAAGACGAAGAAGCCGTCGATGTACAAGGTCCTTATGTTGAATGACGACTACACTCCGATGGAGTTCGTCGTTCACATCCTCGAGCGGTTCTTCAACAAGAGCCGACAGGAAGCGACGCGCATAATGATGCATGTGCACCGCCGCGGTGTCGGCATCTGCGGCGTTTACACTTACGAGGTAGCCGAGACCAAGGTAACTCAGGTTATGGATTTCGCCCGGCAGCACCAGCACCCGCTGCAGTGTACGCTGGAAAAGGACTAGGCCAAGGAAGGACAGGCGGGCGTGCTGTCACGCAATCTCGAAAAGTCGCTGCATCGGGCTCTCGCCCACGCCAATGAGCGCCGGCACGAATATGCCACGCTCGAACATCTGCTGCTGGCGCTCACGGAGGATCAGGACGCGGTTGCCGTGCTGCGCGCGTGCAGCGTCGACCTCGACCGTTTGCGCCGCGAGGTACTGAACTACGTCGATAACGAGCTCGCCAACCTTGTCGCGGCCCACAGCGACGACGCGAAGCCGACTGCGAGCTTTCAGCGCGTGCTGCAACGCGCCGCTATTCACGTCCAGTCATCAGGCCGCGAAGAGGTGACCGGTGCAAACGTGCTGGTCGCCATGTTCGCGGAGCGGGAAAGCCACGCTGTTTATTTCCTGCAAGAACAGGACATGACCCGGTTCGATGCCGTCAATTACATCTCGCACGGCATTGCCAAAGCGCCCGGACGCTCGGAGACGCGCCGCGTTCAAGGTGCCGATGAGGATGACCGCAGCGAAAAATCCCAGAAGCGCAATCACGACGCACTCGACGCGTACTGCGTCAACCTCAACAAAAAGGCCAAGGGCGGCAAGATCGATCCGCTCATCGGCCGCGAGGCCGAAGTCGATCGCACGATCCAAATCCTATGCCGCCGGGCCAAGAACAACCCGCTGTATGTCGGCGACCCCGGTGTCGGCAAGACGGCGATCGCCGAGGGCTTGGCGCGTCGTATCGTGCAACGCGAGGTTCCCGAGGTCCTGCTCAACGCGACGATCTTCGCGCTCGACATGGGAGCATTGCTGGCAGGCACCCGATATCGCGGCGATTTCGAGGAGCGGCTCAAGGCGGTCCTGTCCGAGCTCGAGGCGCAGCCCGGCGCGATCCTTTTCATTGATGAGATCCATACGGTCATCGGGGCCGGCGCGACGAGCGGTGGGGCGATGGACGCCTCGAACCTGTTGAAGCCGGCTTTGGCCGGCGGCGTGATCCGCTGTATCGGCTCCACCACCTATAAAGAATATCGCAATTATTTCGAGAAAGACCGCGCACTGGTCCGCCGTTTTCAGAAAATCGACGTGAACGAGCCGACCGTTGAGGACTCGGTCAAGATCCTGCGCGGGCTGAAGCCCTATTACGAGCGGCACCACAAGGTCCGATACACGAGCGATGCGTTGCGGGCGGCGGTCGAGCTATCGCACCGCTACATCGGTGATCGCAAACTTCCGGACAAGGCGATCGACGTCATCGACGAGAGCGGGGCAGCCCAGATGCTGGTGCCCGAAAACCGCCGCCGCAAGACGATTACGGCACGAGAAGTCGAAGCGGTCATCGCCACGATGGCGCGCATCCCGCCGAAAAGCGTCTCGCGCGACGATCGCGAGGTACTGAAGCACCTTCAGCGTGACTTGAAGACCATGGTGTTTGGCCAGGACCCCGCGATAGAGGCCCTGGTCTCGGCCATCAAGCTGGCGCGCGCCGGCCTGCGGGACCCGGAAAAGCCGATTGGCTCCTACCTGTTCTCTGGTCCCACCGGGGTCGGCAAGACCGAGGTGGCGCGCCAGCTCGCGCGCACCCTCGGGATCGAGATCACCCGCTTCGACATGTCCGAGTACATGGAGCGGCACACGGTGTCGCGGCTGATCGGCGCGCCGCCCGGTTATGTCGGCTTCGACCAGGGCGGGTTGTTGACTGACGCCATCGATCAACACCCGCACAGCGTGCTGTTGCTGGACGAAATCGAGAAGGCCCATCCCGACCTGTTCAATATTCTGCTGCAGGTCATGGACTACGGAAAGCTGACCGATCACAACGGCAAAAATGTCGATTTCCGCAACGTCATCCTGATCATGACGACGAACGCCGGGGCCTGGGATCTCGCCAAGCCAGCGATCGGCTTTGGCAGCGGCGTTCGGGAGGGCGACGATCAGGAGGCGATCAACCGCATGTTCACGCCGGAGTTCCGCAACCGGCTCGATGCGGTGATTTCTTTCGCGCCGCTATCCGCCGATACGATTGGACGGGTCGTCGACAAATTCGTGCTGCAGCTCGAAGAGCAGCTCGCCGACCGGAATGTCATGATCGAGCTCGATGATGCCGCGCGGGCTTGGCTGGCCGACAAAGGTTACGACCGGCTCTTCGGCGCGCGCCCTCTCGCCCGAGTGATCCAGGAGCACATCAAAAAGCCGCTCGCCGAAGAACTCCTGTTCGGACGGTTGTCGAAGGGCGGGATTGTCCACGTGACGCGCAAACCCGACGAGGACGAGCTCTGCTTCTCGTATGAAGAGCGCCCGACCGAACCGATGCCAAAGGAGCCCGAGCTGGTCGAGTGATCAGCTCCCTCGTGCCTATTCTTCCTGTTCGGGGGAATGGCACGCGGTCTCCTCACGGCGAAACGGGGAGAATTCTCCGAGCCCTTCCATCTTGTGCTCGATCATCTGGCGCTCGCGCGCCAGGAACTGGGCGACGGCCCGGCGAAACGCCGGATCCGGGATCCAATGAGCGCTGTAGGTCGGCACCGGCAGGTAGCCGCGCTGGATCTTATGCGGGCCCTGCGCGCCGGCCTCGACGCGCTTCAATCCGCGGGTGATCGCGAACTCGATCGCCTGGTAATAGCAGCACTCGAAATGGAGGAATTTGTAATCGCCGTAGCTGCCCCAGTTGCGGCCGTAGATCGTATCCCTGCCGAGCAGGTTCAACGCGCCAGCGACGTAGTTGCCGCCGCGCCGGGCCATGAAGAGTACGATCTTTTCTGGCATCCGCTCGCCGATCATCGCGAAAAAGCGGCGATTTAGGTAGGCCGACCCCCATTTGCGATCGGAAGTCGCGAGGTAAAATTCAAAGAACGCGTCCCAATGCCGCGGCTTTAGGTCGGACCCGGTCAGCACTTCTATTTCGAGACCGCGGGCGAGCGCTTCGCGCCGTTCCTTTTTGACCGCTTTGCGTTTTCGCGAATTCAATGCCGCGATAAAATCATCGAAATCGCGGTATCCGTCATTGGTCCAGTGGAATTGTTGGCCGAGCCGTTGCAGAAATCCCGCCTCGGTCAGAACCTCGGCTTCGGCGGGGTCGGGAAAGTTCACGTGCAATGACGAGATTCGGCGCCGCTTCGTGAACTCGACCATTCCGGCAAGGAGATGCTCACGAGCCTCGGTCGACGCACATGGGTGAAGCAGCAAGCGGGGACCAGGGACCGGGGTGAACGGCACGGCCGACAACAGCTTGGGGTAATATCGGCCGCCGGCGCGCTCATAGGCATCCGCCCAGCCATAGTCGAAGACGTATTCGCCGTAGGAGTGCGTTTTGGCATAGAGCGGCACGACACCGGTGATCTCCCCTCCCTGGCCCGTGAGAGAAAGATGTTGTGGCGTCCAGCCCGTGCGGGTCGTCGTCGAACCGCTCTCCTCCATCGCATTGAGGAAAGCGTGCGAAACAGTCGGGTTCACGTCGCCGGCGCAGGCATCCCAGGCAGCGGCCGGTATTTCGGCTATCGCCGCATGAACCCGAATTGTGACAGTTCCCCCGCCGTCGTTCATCGCCTGCCCGGCGCCGGGTTTCCGAACGAGTTAAATCCGATTTTTTTATCCATTTCTGGTGTTCCGTTTCGGCGCAAGATCCGCGCGTGCAAAGATAGGCGTTGTGCCGCCGCTGTCCAGCCTGCCGCGAAACCACCTCATTGCCCGCCGAGCAGGCAAGCGCCGATCGAGAACTGAAATGCGCATCCTCCGTTATACCCTGATCGCAGTCCCGCTCGCGGCGCTGGCCTTGATCACAGCGCCGGCATCGGCGGAGACCCTCGGTGATGCTCGCGTCGGCTTCAGCGCGGAGCGGGTGCTGGTCATCGATGGGCAAAGTTACGTAGGCAGGATGTGGCATATGCCGGGCGAACAACGTCATGAGCAGGATTTGCCGGCACTGAAACCGGTTTTCATCCTGCGTGCCGGAAGCGCGATCGGCGACATCATCCTGCCGAAGCTGCATACCGTCGTCGAATTCGCACTTCCGAAAGAGCTGTCGATTTTCGGCGATCCCGGCCTGTTGCGCCAGCCTGTGGGGCAGGAAACCGTCAACGGCATTGCGACGACGAAATATGACGTAGACGAGAAAATGCCGCAGGGCCGCGCGGTCGGCTCGCTTTGGCTCAGCCAGGACGGCATCCCGATGAAGTGTGATGCCAGGGTCGCAACCGACAAAGGCAAGGTTTCGACGATTCGCTGGGAACTGCGCCACGTCAAGATCGGCACGCAGGACCCCGCGTTGTTCGATATACCGCGCAATTACGCAAAGCTGCCGCCGGAGGCGGCCGCCCCATTGCTCGGGATGCGGCTGGCGCGACCCCCCGCCCGGTAGGGGGCGGCCTTGGTTCCCGACTACTCGACGACGACCTGCCCGTACGAATAGCGCTGATTGGTCATATTGCCGCCGTTGCTCACCCAGTCTTTCGCAACCGGGCTCTGGAGCAACCGGTCGATTTCAGGGTCGGCAGCGCGAACCTGCGACGCTCCCAGAAACACCAGACCGCCGATCAACCCTGCGAAGCCTAGGCGCCGGCCGGTGTTCATGGTTTCCGGGCCTAGCCCGCATTTCTCACACAGGGTAGGTGCATCGGGCTCCGGGATCTGAGAAAATCGTGTTGGACCAACGGTTTGTCTCAGGGCCAAGGGGGAGACCCGATGCATACAGAGTGTAGCGCGGATCTGTTCGGTTTTGCACGCGTTGAGGGGCGTGCGGTGGTGGCCGGGTTTGACGGCGGCAAGATCACCTCGGATGCGGGTGCCTTGCTGCTGGGGGCGACGGATCGGACGATCCGGCTGGTCGAGCGGTTTGCCGGCTGTTTTACGGACCGCCGCGCGCCGGAGCTGATCGAGCACGAAGTGGTGCGGCTGGTCGGGCAGCGGGTCTTCGCGCTGGCGCTGGGCTATGAAGATCTGGTGGATCACGACGAGCTGCGTCACGACCCGACGATGGCGGTGCTGGCCGGCAAGCTGTCGGCCCGGCGCAAGGATTGTGCGCCGTTGGCCGGAAAGAGCACGCTAAACCGGCTTGAGCGGGGCGGAGCGGAGCTGACGCGCTATCACCGCATCGCCTGGGACGGCGCCAGGATCGAGGCGCTGTTTGTCGATCTGTTCGTGGAGGCGCACCAACACCCGCCAAACCAGATCATCCTCGATCTCGATGCCACCGATGACCCGCTGCACGGGCATCAGGAAGGGCGGTTCTTTCACGGCTATGGAGCCTGTCCTCGGGCCGGCGGAGCCGGACCCGGGGGACTGCTACTGCTATCTGCCGCTCTACATTTTCTGCGGGTCGCATCTGCTGGCGTCAAAGTTGCGGCGCGCCGACATCGATGCTGCCGCCGGAGCGGTGGAGGAGACGGCGCGCATCGTCGCCCAGATCCGCGCGCGCTGGCCCGAGGTGCGCATTGTGCTGCGCGCCGCTTCGGGTTTTGCCCGCGAGGCCCTGATGAGTTGGTGCGAGGCCAATGAGATCGATTTCCTGTTTGGCCTGGCCAAGAACGACCGTCTCGTCGCCGAGATCACCGCCGAGCTGGGTGAGGCCGAGGAGGACAGCAAAGCGACCGGCCAGCCGTGGGCCTTCAGCCCACGGGCTTGACCCGTGGCACGCCGGTTCAAGGAGTTCCAGTGGTCGACGCGCGACAGTTGGAGCCGCCAGCGCCGGGTCGTTGCCAAGGCGGAATGGACCGAAGGCGCGGCCAATCCCCGCTTTGTCGTCACCTCGCTGAGCTCTGAGGGCGCCGAGCCCCAGCGGCTCTACGAGGAGATTTACTGCGCCCGAGGCGACATGGAAAACCGTATCAAGGAATGTCAGCTCGATCTGTTCGCCGACCGTACCTCAGCGGCGACGATGCGCGCCAACCAGCTGCGCCTGTGGTTCGCCTCGATGGCCTACGTCCTGCTCTGCGCGCTGCGGCGCATTGCCCTGCAGCACACCCAATTCGCCAAGGCGACCTGCGGCACGATCCGCCGCAAACTGCTCAAGATCGGCGCGCTGGTGCGCACCAGCGTGCGGCGCATCAAATTCGCGATGGCCTCGGGCTGCCCCTACCAGCGCGACTTCGCCCGCGCCCACGCACAACTGATCACCGCCGCGGCACGCTGACGAAACAGAGAAAGCCAGCGATCATATTCGACACCGCCAATCGCAGCACCACCACTGCGTCCGCCGGGACTCGCGGAGGTTGTGAACCTTCATCGCCACAATGTCAGCGTGCGCAGCTGCCGCGGCCGCCCCTCAAATTCCCAACCGGTATGAGAAATCCGGGCTAGCCCTTCGGGTCATCCCGGAATGACCGCGATAGGAACGAGGAGCAATCCGGACAACGCACCATTCCTTTACACGCTCGACAGCGGGGATCCAGGGCGGCAAGTCCGCAGTGCCCCCGCTTTCGCGGGGGCGACGAGGATACGTCATTCGACGATGATCTGTCCGTACATCCACGGGTGCGGGGTGCAGATGTAGAAGTAGGTCCCCGGCTTGTCGAAAGTGATCGTCTTCGACTACCCGAGCTCAACAGCCCGGTATCCCAGCTGTCGACTTTGCCGTTTTCGAACGAAGTTGCAGTGTGCGGAGTGTCGCCCGCATTGGTGAAGGTCACCGTCGTCCCCGCTTTGACCCGGTCGCGCCCCGGAAAGTAGCGATACTCGACGTTGTTATCGCCGATTTTGATCGTGCTCTCGCCGTCGGCGATCGGTCCGGTAGGTCCGGCGACGGTCGTCGGCGGGGGCGGGGGCCACAACGGGTTAACTTGCCCCTTTAACGAGAAGGCCCACACGGCATCGCCATTGGCGCTGCCCACGCCCTGATTGCCGCCGGCGGCGATGGCGATGTACTCGTCACCGTCGACCTCGTAGACCATCGGGGGTGCCTCTGCGCCAAAGCCGGTCTGGAACTGCCACCGCCGTTCACCGGTCTTGGCATCTTGGGCTTGGATCGTCCCGCTCGGATCACCGTGCAGGACGAGGCCGCCGGCCGTTGTCGTCGAGCCGCCGCCGCTGCCGACACGGTACGGTACTTTGGTCTGCCAGGCGATTTTGTTGGTATTGGCGGTTATTGCCGTCCACGTACCGCTCATCGCCGTGTTGATCGGCGCTGCCTGAGTACCCCCGTTATATTGCTCCCCTTTCTTGTAAGTATCCCCATAACGCACGAAGGCGCTGGTGCGGATAGTGCCGGGCACGTAGAAGCTCCCCGTGTCAGGGTTGTACGACATCGGTGACCAGTTTGTGCCGCCGATCCCCGATGGCTGGATCAATGTCGGCTCTTCCCAGAAGGATTCGAAGATGCACCCGGCTCTTTCGTACCCTTCCATCGGTTGGGCGCATTGCGGCACGATTGCGTCGCCGACCGGATAAGGTTGCGTTTTCGCCGTATGTTGCAGTGGCTCCTGTGGGACCGGGCGCTCGTCGATGCCGATCAGCGGCTTGCCGTTAGTGCGGTCGAGGACGTAGACCCAGCCGGTGCGGCCGGCTTGCGCGATCCCCTTGCGCGGCTGACCGTTGATCGTGGTGTCAAAGAGGAGAACCGGGCTCGCCGCGTCATAATCCCAGATGTCGTGGTGCACCTCTTGGAAATGCCACACGTGCTCCCCGGTCTTGGCGTTGAGTGCGACGATCGAGGCGCAGAACAGATTGTCGCCCTCGCGCACCGACCCGTCATAATCCGGGCCGCAATTGCCGACCGCGAAATAGACGAGCCCGAGTTGCGGATCGAGCGCCGGCGTGTTCCAGATCGCTGCGCCGCCATGCGTATATTGATCGTTGCCGGCGGGCCAAGTATCGGCGCCAACCTCGCCCGGACCCGGCAAGGTGTAAAAGCGCCATAGGATCTTGCCGTTCTTGGCGTCGAGCGCGGTCAGCCGCCCGCGCACGCCGTATTCGCCACCGGTGATCCCGCTGTAAACGATGCCGTCATAGTAGAGCGGCGCGCTGGTGATTCCGTAGCCGTTTTCCCAGACTTCGATCGGCGTCTTCCACATTTCCTTGCCGGTCTTGATGTCGAGCGCGACGACATTGGCGTCGAGCTGGCCGAGGAACAGCATTCCCTCCCCCATTGCCAGCCCGCGATTGTCCCAGCCACAGCAGACGCTCGTGAGTTTCTGGTCAATGCCGGACCAGCGTTCCCACAGGAACTCGCCGGTCTTCGCGTTCAGCGCGAATACATCGTCATTGCCGGTGACGATGTACATGACGCCGTCCTTGACCAGCGGCGTCCCCTCGAACGAGTATTTGCCGCCAAACCCGGAGCCCTTGAGACGGGTCATCCAGGCGCCTTTGAGCTGTTTGACGTTGCTGGTGTCGATCTGCTTCAGCGTGGAATAGCGCTGGTTGGTCAGGTTGCCGCCATTCGTCACCCAATCCTTGCCGACCGGGCTCTGCAACAGCTTGTCGATTTCGGGATCGGCCGCCCAAGCTGTGCCCGCTGCTGCGAGCAGCCCACCGAGAACTGCCGAGAGCGCAATTCGCCGTCCGCGCCGCATCGTTTCCTCCCCCCGTTTGACCGGCCCGTTACCGGCTGCGCTGTTAACCAAATCAGATCCTCGACCGTTTGCCAACCAGCTTGATACCGCAGTGGGAAAACAGGGAGTACCGTCCTCGGCCGCGGAAGCGCTGGCAGTGAGGACCACCACCGCGCCCATATTTCCGGAGCCGTCGTGCGGTTACGGTATCGTCGTCACTGACGGCAATCTGTGAGGCGCGGCGCCCTATGATCGAGCGGTACAGCGACCACGCGGCGAATGAGCGGACGTTCCTTGCCTGGGTGCGCACGGCGATCGCCATCATGGCGTTCGGTTTTCTGGTCCAGAAATTCGACCTGTTCCTCCGGATCGCGGCCTCGTCCCTCGCCGCGCGGTCCTTCACGGCGGGCAGTCAGATCGTCGGAAACATTGCCGGTCTGCTGCTGATCGTGCTGGGCGGCGTGATGATGGCTCTCGCCGCGATCCGCTTCCGCAAGACCACGTTCGATATCGACGCCAAAGAGGTACGGCCGGGCCCCGGTGCACGGCTGGACATTACACTCGTGGCCCTGCTTCTTGTGCTGGGGACCATCTTGTTTGCCTATCTGGTGTACACGGTAACGAGCCGGCTGTGAGCAAGAAACCCCGCCCCGCCCTCATTCGAGGGTTCGCGGGTCGTCGATGGCGAATGTGAGATGCTGGGTCGGCTGAGGGGTCGCGGTCATCAAGCTCACCCCTTCGGGCGCCTCGAAGCGGTGCCACGCCCCTTGCGGGACGATCACCACCATCCCTGCTTTGAGCGCATGGGATTGCGGCCCGTCCTCGGTCATGATGTGAAAGGTCACCGCACCGTCGACGATCTGCACGATCTCGTCGCCGTTCGGGTGGCGCTCCCACGGGCCTTCGCCGGAAAATTTGGCGACGTTGATGGCGCTGTCGCGGTACGGCGCCAATCTCGCGAAGGCGCCCGCCCGATCGGACTCGGGCGTTTCCGGAGTGCGTCCGCGCAACATCTTCAGCTTGGCGAACTCGGCATTGAGATCCAGGATGGTCAGCATTCTTTTCTCCGATTGCTGGGCAGACACGGCGTGACGGCGCCCGAAGAATAGCCGCGATCGGGTGGCAAGCCCATCATCGCGGTTAAGGGATCCCCCGCCTAATGCGAGCATACCTTTCTCTGTTTTATCAAGCAGGCATAGGCGGACCGATCGCCGCCAGCTTGCTCTCGCGCCTGCGGTAACTATCTTGCCGTGATGAACACCGCCAGCCCCGCTACCGCATCACCGCTTCCCGCACCGCGGGACCCGAAGCTTCGCCATATGGCCCGACGCGCTGCGCGCGCTCGCCATGGATGCGGTCGAGCAGGCTAAATCCGGCCATCCCGGCATGCCGATGGGCATGGCCGACATTGCTACCGTCCTCTTCACGCAGTTTCTGCCGTTTGATCCGCGAGCGTCGGAGGGCCAGACCGCGACCGGTTTGTACTGTCGAGCGGAACTGCTTCTCGCGCTGACCCGCCAGTCGCTGCCCCTATTGCGCCGCGCCGCGGGCACCGAGAACCGGTCCGCACGAGGCGCCTATGTGTTGGCTGAGGCTGATGGGGAGCGCCAAGTCACGCTGCTCGCGACAGTTCGGAGGTTTCGCTTCCTATGACCACGCGCGAGGCGCTGGCGAAGGATGGCATCCGCGCCGCGGTGGTCTCGATCCCGTGTTGGGAGCTGTTTGAGAAGGCGCCGCAGGAATACCAAGATATGGTCCTCGGCTCGGCGCCGCGCGTCGCCGTCGAGGCCGCAGTGCGCTTCGGCTGGGACCGCTGGATCGGCCCGCGCGGCGTTTTCATCGGCATGGAGTGTTTCGGCGCCTCGGCTCCCGACGAGGCGCTGTTTCCAGATTTCGGCATCACACCCGAAAGGGTTGCGGTGGCGGCTCGCTCGCTTCTATAGATTGGCGAGGAGCTTCGGGAGGAACGAATGGCGACACGCGTTGCAATCAACGGCTTTGGCCGCATCGGCCGGCTGGTCCTGCGGGCGGCATACGAGCACAAGCACACGGAGATCGAGGTCGTCGGGATCAACGATCTGGGCCCGGTCGAGACCAATGCGCACCTGCTGCGATATGACAGCGTGCACGGCCGTTTCCCGGGCGAGGTCACGACCGGGGACAATTGGATGGATATCGGTCGCGGCAAGATCCGGGTCACCGCCGAGCGCGATCCGGCAAAACTTCCGTGGCGCGAGCTCGGGGTCGATGTTGCGCTCGAATGCACCGGCATCTTCACCAAGCGCGAGGCTGCGGCGAAGCACCTCGAAGCCGGCGCCAAGCGCGTCGTGATCTCGGCCCCGGCCGACGGCGCGGACATGACAATAGTGCTAGGGGTAAATCAGGAGGATCTGAAGCCAGAGCACAAGGTCATCTCGAACGCATCCTGCACAACCAACTGTTTCGCGCCTGTGGCCTATGTCCTGCATCAAGGCATCGGCATCGAGCGCGGCTACATGACGACGATCCACTCCTATACGAGCGATCAATCCCTGGTCGACGGGTTGCATAGCGACCTGCGCCGCGCCCGCACGGCAGCCCAGTCGATGATCCCGACCTCGACCGGGGCGGCAAGGGCCGTCGGTCTGGTCTTGCCGGCGCTCAAGGGCAAGCTCGACGGGACCGCGATCCGCGTGCCGACCGCAAACGTGTCGCTGATCGATTTCACATTCGACGCAGCCCGCGACACCTCGGGCGACGAGGTCAACTCGCTGATGGAGGACGCCGCCCGCTCCAACCGGCTGCGCGGGATTATCGGCATCAACAAGGCGCCGACGGTCTCGGTCGATTTCAACCACGACCCTCACAGCTCGACCTTCGACGTGACGCAAACGCAGGTCCTCGATAAGCGGTTCGTCCGCGTTCTGTCGTGGTACGATAACGAATGGGGCTTTTCAAACCGCATGGTCGAAGTCGCCGCCTATTTTGGCGCCCTCGCCTGAGAGCAGGATGGCCGAGACCGTCACCCTCGAATTTCTCGCCGCCCAGCACCGGCGGATCCTTGATGAGATCGCGTCCATGCGCGACGACATCAAGGTGCTGACCGCGATCGTGCTGCGCCACGAGGAGACGCTGATCAGGGTGCTCGAACAGATGACGGCGATGGTCGCTCAGAACGCCCGTATCGTTGATCGCTTGCGCTCGCTTGACGAACGGGTGACCCAATTGGAAGAACCCTGACGTTATTGCCACGATCATCGTTCACACGCTCGCCCAAGCAATCGCCGCGCTGAGAGCCGCGGAGTGCGCCCGCCGTCCGGTGGCGCTCGTCAGCGCGCCAGATGCCGGCGCCTACGTGGGTCCTGGCTGGTTCAAGGCGCTGGTGGCCGCGGCACGTCGGGCCGTCCCCGAGATTTGCTGCTCCATCTTTCTCGACTGTGGCGACAACGTCGGCGCTGCGTTGGCGGCGATCCGAGCGGAAGTGGAAGGCGTCATCTTCACCGGCCGTCCGGACGTCGCGCACCGCCTTGCCGATATCGCGCGGCAACACGGCGTCCGTTTCGAGACCAAACGGCCGGCGGATGCCCTCGACTTGGCCGAGGATTTCTTCGCTTCGCAGGAAGATCTCGAGAGGCGATGCGCCGAGTTTCTCGGGTGAGGACCTCAGACCTGCTCGGAGGATCGCTGACGGGCCACTTCAGCGCGCACTCCGCTGCCGGCCATCATCATTTCCGTGGTGAACGCCACGATTGCGCTGATCGTGCAAACGATCGCGAGCCCGAAGGTGGTGAACAACACCGAGGCGACCGTCGAATTGCGCAACGCCCCGACAAACAGAGTGAATACCGACGTACAGGTGGCCGCCGCCGCGATTGCGCCGAGCACCACCGCCGCGTCGAGCGCGATCGAGCGTCGGCGCAGACGCAGGAGTTGTCGAGCGAGATTGGCGCTCTCGTTGGGATCGGCCTGTTCCATCGTTTTGGTGATCTGCGCCACCAGATCGGAGACGCGCGCCAGCCGTGTCGCGAACACGTTGAGCAGGGTTGCTATGCCCGAGAGCAGGAAAATCGGCGTCAGCGCCACCTGGATGACATGGGAGACAAGATCGAGTGACGCCTCCTGACTGAGCGAGCCCGGCATTTTACTCCCGCTCGAGTGGGGCGCCGTGGGCGAGCTCGGCATAAAAGTGGAACGAGTTTTTGAGCCGCCGCTCAAGCGTGGCGAAATCGACGTGGACGAGACCGAACCTTCTGCTGTAGCCGAACGCCCACTCGAAATTGTCGAGCAGCGACCACACGAAATAACCGCGGACCGGCACACCCGCTTCGATCGCATCGAGCACCGCCCCGAGATAGCCGCGCAGATAGGCAATCCGTTGCTCGTCGCGGATCCGTCCGTCCGCGTCGATCCGGTCAGGAAAAGCAGCCCCGTTTTCGACAACATAAATCGGCAGATCGCCGGCGTAGCGTTCCTTTGCTTCGATCAGCACTCGGCGGAACGCGTCGGGCGCAATCTCCCAGCCCATTTCGGTGACCGGGGTTCCCGGTTCAGGGGCGACGGTCCCGACCTCGAACGGGTGATCCGGATCGCGGCGGACGCGCGATCGCGTGTAATGATTGAACGCCAAGTAATCGAGCTTTTGCTTGATGATATCGAGATCGCCGGGGTGCACCAGCGCCTCCATTTCGGCGGCGAGCGGCTCGGGATAGGCGCCGTGAGCCTGCGGGTCGGGGAAGGAGCGATTCCACAGCGCATCGAGCATGACCGCCGCGATCTCGTCTTCCTCACGCTCGCTGGCCGGCTCCCGCGGGTGGAAGTTGTAAATATTGCCGATCAGCAGGTCGGCCCGTTCGGAACGCATCGCCTCTATGCCAAGTCCATGGGCGAGGTTCATGACGTGGATGGCTTTGAGCGCGCTCTCCCGGCCGCGAATGCCGGGGGCGTGCTTGCCTTCGCAATAGCCCAAGACGCTCGCGGCGTTAGGCTCGTTGAAGGTTGCCCAGTGCTTGACCCGGTCGCCGAGCCGCCGCACCGTGAGGGCGGCGTATTCGGCGAACCACGAAGCGGTGTCCCGATCTTGCCAGCCGCCCCGGTACTCGAGGGCCTGCGGCAAATCCCAGTGGTATAGGCAGACCCAGGGCTCGATGTTCTCCGCCAAAACGGCATCGATCAGCCGGTCATAGAATTCGAGGCCGTTGGGGTTCGGTGTGCCGCGGCCCTCCGGCAGGATGCGCGGCCAGGCGGTGGACAGCCGGTACGCGCCGACGCCGAGTTCGCGCATCAACGCGACGTCTTCGGGCCAGCGGTGATAATGATCGCAGGCGATATCGCCCGTGTCCTCGCCGAGAACATTGCCGGGTTGATGGCTGAAGGTGTCCCAGATCGAGGGCCCGCGTCCATCCTCCCGGACAGCGCCCTCGATCTGGTAAGCCGAGGTCGAGGCGCCCCAGAGAAACCCGTCGGGGAAACGTTCCGTCATGATGTCCTCTCGTTTTCCGTCCGGTAAAGTGGCACCGAGCCGGTTGGAAGCCGCTGCCCTGGCCGCTAACAACTCGCCAACCATTATCTGCGACAAAGCTCCTTACAAGGTATCAAGGGCGTCAGCAGAAATGGTCAGTCTTCCGAACTGGGCTTGGTTGCCGATCGCAGGCGGAATTTTGCTGAGCCCGGTATTCGCCTTCCTGCTCGCCGTCATGGTCGAGATTTCGATCGACGTTCTGACGCAGGGCGGTGTGTCTACCCTCCTCATCCTCGCTGCGGCGGTGATTTCCGGCCGGTTGCTGCTTCACAAACACCGGGCACGCCCCGGGGCCGGCAATCTGATCGGCGATCAGGCATAGAGCTCCGGCGGCAGGCGCGGTGCGACGCGTCCGCGTATATGCAGATAGGACTGCCAGAGGAGGCAGGCCGCGACCGACCGCCAAGGTCGCCAAGCTTCGCCGCGGAGTCGCAACTCGGCCTCCATAGGCCGCGACGCCAGACCCAGCTGCTCGGCCATCGCAAGCTGCAAACCGAGATCGGCGGCCGGCCAGATATCCGGCCGGCCCAATGCAAAGAGCAGATAAATTTCGGCGCTCCACCGGCCGATGCCTCTGACTGCCAGCAAATTCGCCAGCGCGGTTTCATCGTCGGCCGCCGCGAGCCGGGCAAAATCGAAACCGCCTCGTTCCACCGCCCCGGCAAGATCGCGCGCATAACCCATTTTCTGGCGGCTGAAACCGCATGACCGCAACGTTGCGTCGTCGAGGGCAAGGAAGGTTTCGGGCGCCAGCGGACAGCACAACCCGACCAGTCTGTGGTACATCTTTGACGCCGCATCGATCGACACCTGCTGCTCCAGGATGATATGCAGCAGAGTGCCAAACCCATTGCGGCGGCGGCGGAAGCGCGGTGGGCCGGCGCTTCCCAATATCGCGGCAAAGATTGGCTCGGCCGCGAGGGCCGAAATGCCCTCCGCGAGACCATGCGGCGCGTATGGTTCCATTCCAATCCGCCCTTTGTCGAGAGGCTGGTTATGGCATAGTGAGGATCGGGCCTCTAGCCGCTGCGGGAGGAAAGGTGCGTGGAATTCCGCCAAATCTTGACCGCACTGGTCGCTACTGCAGTGGGAGTGGCGGCATTCGGGCTCGCGGTGCGGATCTACATGGGTCGCGATGCCGAAAACCGCTTGGCTCCGAACGAGGCAGTCAACATCGCCGAGCTGCACTCGCCGCTGCCTAAGCCTAGTTTTCTCTTCTGTCCGCCAGGATATTGCCCGGCGGCCGAAGCGCTCGCCAGCCCGGTCTTCCCTCTACCGTGGGAACGATTGCATGAATATTGGACAGAGGTGACGTCGGGCGAGAAGCGTGTCGAGACGATCGTTGCCGATACTGACAAGCGACGGTTCGTTTATATCCAACGTTCGCCGACATTCCGCTTTCCCGATATCATTACGGCCGAGTTCGTTGAACTCGGACCCGACCGCTCGAGCATTGCGATCTACAGCCGGTCTCGGTATGGCCACTATGATTTCGGAAAGAACCGCAAGCGAGTCGTGAGGTGGCTGGCCCTGCTGGAGAAAGTGGCGCAACCGGCGACACGGCACTTAAGGCGATCAGAATGACCCGGCTTTGAGGGCAGTGGCGTAATCAGATATCGGATAGGTCCGGCGGCGGGCGCGTCGCGCTCTCGGTACCATCGGCGAGCTTGTCATATTCGAGAGCCAATTCGAGCAGCCGCAGCTTGATTGCCCGCGTCGTAACCCCCTCGGCAACCTGGCGAGCGCGGGCGGCCTTGCGCCGGTAGTATTCCGCCGGTTGCGGCGGCAAGTCTGACGGCTGGTTCATGGCGCGCAACATAGCATGCCCGCCGCAGAAATGGCAGATTTGCTCTCCGGCCTCGGGGCCGACCCACCGGCGCTATCGGTGCACCGAAGGCATGACCTCGACACTCCAGAACTGTTGCACGCGGGCCGCGACCCTCGCTCGCCGCCGTTCGGCGCGGCGCGCCGCGTGTTCGCCGAGCGCCTCCCGATCGGAGTCGGCAACCGAAGCCTGGGTCGGCAGGACACATGCGGTCGGGCACCTTGTCACTCCTTTGGTCCGGATGAACTCGGCCACCTCGGTTGCAAAGTCCCTGTCGGAAAGAAGGCCCCGCGAGCCCTGGTTTACCATTGAAGCGCTCCCTCACCAGCCGCCTCGGGCATGATCGACCCCCGCGGAAGGCTACCTAATTAACCAAACGCCATTCCGCCAGCTCGGGGCTACCGTTGGTCCAGAGCAACAAAGTTGTTCTGTGCCTTTGGGGAATTCGGTCCTGGTTTTTTCCGGCTAATTGACCGGGGTACCTACCAGGAGACCTCCTTTTGCGTTTTCCGGCATGTTGCCGGCATGTTCGCTGCGGCAGAGCGTGACCTTGGGCGACCGTTTAATCCCGCATTCTCCGGATGATGCCGTGCTTTTGGCAGCGTTCGCACGATTTGGGCTAAAATTCACCGCGGCGCCGGCGAGAAGAGCGATCAGATCCCGTCGCCTTATTCGGTCGCCTCATCGGCGCGCGCGGAGGATGGCCGGCGGGATCGTCAGGCCGAGCTGCTGGCGGTGTTGAGATTGACGGCTCCCGAATGGGCAGCTCGGCGGGGTTGGCCCCCTTCAGAATGCGATCGATATAGCTCGCGCCCGCCGAAAATGGTCCGGCACACTCGGGCCGCGAGCCATCAGACCGACGTCGTCCGCAAACTCTCGCCCCGGATAGACCGCGGGTACACGCGCCGCTGCGACCAGAGCGACAATCTTTCGGCGATGTTCGCAGAATATGCAGAACATATAGCGTCCGTCAGCGCCACTGGGAGGTTTGCGAGTTCCTTCTGTCAGCCGTCGAAGCAGGGTGAAATCGCCGCGCGCAAAGCGGTATTCGAGGGCAATTCTTGCCTCGAATATCACGCGAGAAATCTTGTTGGACGGCTCTGCATATGCCATCGGAGACCCGAGTGGCCCAGCAACCCAGCGACACGAGAAAAGCGCGGAGCCTCACTCGATGACCCCGTCGGCGCGGGCGAACAGAGCGGGCGGGATCGTCAGCCCGAGCTGCTTGGCGGTCTCGATGTTGACGACCAGATCGAATTTGCGCGGCGGCTCGACCGGCAGGTCGGCGGGTTTTGCCCCCTTGAGGATCTTGTTGACGAAGCCTGCGGCGCGGCGGAGCAGGTCGCGGTAGTCGGCCCCGAACGATATCAATCCCCCGCCGACCGGGAAAACGCGGAAGGAATAGATCGCCGGCAGCCGAGAATATGCGGCGAGCGCGATGAGCTGGGCGCGCTTGGCGGGGCCCAGCGGGCCGGAAGCCACGTAGACGGCCTCGCTGCGCTCGCTACGCAAGCGCGCGAAGGCGAGTTCGAGGGCCGTCCCGGTCGTCGCCTCGAGCATCAATGGCTCGATATTCATCTGCTCGGCATTGGCGCGGATGTCCTGAAGCTTTTGCTCGAGGCCGGGATCTGCTCTGACGATGACCGCAACCCGGCGCAGCTCGGGGACGAGTTCCCGCAGCAGCTGCAACCGCGTTGAAATCAGCTCGGACGAGCTCAGAGACAGGCCCGTGACGTTGCCGCGCGGCTGTGCCAAGCTCGCGGCGACACCGAGAGCGACGGGATCGTCGACCCCGACCAGGACGATCGGGATCGTCGCGCTCGCGTGCTTTGCGGCGAGCGTGGCCGGGGTCCCGCCGGTTACCAGGACAGCGGCTCCGGCGGCGATCAACTCCTTGACGATGCCGGGCAACAGCTCGGCGCGCTCCTCGGCCCAGCGGTCGAGAACGGTGATGTTATCGCCGTCGGTCCAGCCGAGCGCGGAGAGACTTTCGCAGAATGCGTCGAGCAGGCTCCCGCTCTCCTGCCGTGACCCCACCTGGACAAAGCCGATGCGTGCAGCCTTGGTCTCGGCCGAGGCCGGGTTTCGGGTTACCGCCGTACTGGCGGCGAGCAGCAGCAAATCGCGCCGCCTCATTCGATGACCTCCCGCGTCCCCCGCACCGGCATGATCCCGCCACGGAACAGGATCAATCCTCCCCGTCTCACTCGATAAATCGTCGGCGGTGCGGTGAACGCTTAAGCGGAATGACCCAGACCCCTGCAGTATAACACGACCGGCGCCGCCTCGCCTCGATAGTTCGGTGGATATCCCGGACCACAGCTGACCGGGATGTGAAGGTGCGCAGCGCGCTGGCGCGTGTCAGTGACTGTGAGGTGCGCGATCCGGCAGCCGAATGCCAACTACTGGGGGCCTCGTGCCGGAGGCTGACTGCGCAAGCATATCACAATTTGGTTAATCGACTTCGTTATTGCGTACTCGTCAGAAGATTGGCATTAGGGATATCGGGGGCCGACTGCGGTCGTGATGCTCCTGCAAGTCGATCTACGAAGATTGCCTGATCAAGTCAGCTAAGGGGGATAAACCATGAAACTGTGTGCCGTACTGTTGGCAAGCGCTGCCACAATCGGATTTGGGGGGTCTGCCGCCGCCGATGCCGCGACAATCGTCATCAATGTCGGGCCGGGAGGACAATATCAGACAATCGGCGATGCAGTCACCGCCGCCAACGGCGATCCCGATGCCGGCAATTACTACGTAATTAACGTTACGCCCGGCACCTACCTCAACGATTTCGCTGAAGTCACGCGGCCGATGACGATCAACTCCGATCCGGCTTCCCCGGGCCAGCGCGCGATCCTCAAGGCGACCGTGCCGTTGCCGAACGAGAAGGGGATCATCCTGACCTTTGCCAGCCTGCGCGTCCGCGGTCTCATCTTTGAAGGGGCCCAGATCGCCAACTCGCTCGGCGGCAACGGCGCCGGGATCCGTGATCAGCAGACCGGGCCGAGCGCTCGCCTTGTTGTCGAGGGCAGCATTTTCCTAAACAACCAAGAGGGCATCTTGCAAGGCGATGATTTGGACGAGACGATCACTATCGTCAATTCTCGGTTCGTCAATAATGGCAATCCCGATAGCAATTATTTCCAGCACGGAGTTTATATCGATTCTGCGGCCAGTCTCTCGGTCACCAACAGTCTGTTCTGCGGCCAATTGATAGGTCACAATATCAAGAGCCGGGCGATGATGACGACAGTCAGCAACAACCAGATCTATGATGGGGCCGCTGGACCGGCGCCTTGCCGGGTCGGGTCGTCGAGCCTGGCGATCGATGTCCCAAACGGCGGGGTCGCGACGATCGCCGGCAACCAGCTGATCCAGGGCCCAGCCAGCCAGAACTACAAGATCATCGATTATGGCGAGGAGGGGCTCATCTATCCGAACGACAACAGCCTGGTGGTGACCGATAACAATTTTGTCAACACGGCGCCTGCGGCAACCGGGATCTATGACCCGTATTGCATCCCGGTACAGACTTCGGGCAATAACTTTGAAGGCGTCGACACCCCGGTCGATCCGCCCCAATGCGAGGCGCCGCCCGCCGATTGAGCAGACTGTGAATCTGATGACCGCGGCCGGTCCGTCACGACGGATGTCACTGATGAGACCGAGCCGTGGGGCTGGGACTGGATGGCGGTCGAGCGCGAGCGCGGCATCTCGGTCTCCTCGGACGGAGTGCCGCTAGGCGTATCGTGCAGATCGATACGTGACCTCCCAGCCGAGACAGGAGACCGGCCGGCAGTTTCAGTTGTGCTGGAGCGTAGCGGGCCGGTGGTGCGACCGCTCGCAAGAGCTGCCTCGCTGTCTCCACAGCTCTTGAAAGTGTTACTGTCGTAACATATTTTATGAGCGATGAGCACCACCACTTGGCTACTTATGACCTATAAAGTGCCGGCGGAACCAGCATCAAAGCGGGTCGCGCTGTGGCGGCGGCTGAAGGGCATGGGCGCTGTTTATTTGCAGAATGGCGTGTGTCTGCTGCCCAAAACCGATGACCACGTGCGGCGGCTGAAGATGCTGGAGAACGACATTACCGAGATGGGTGGTGATGCAGTGATTCTGGAGACGGTCGCCCTCGATCGAGGGCAGGAGGAAAGGGTCGTCGCCCGCTTCACGGCCGACCGGGACGATGCCTATCGGGAATTCATCGACAAATGCGATGATTTCGAAACCGACATCGCCAAAGAGACGACCGCGCAGCACTTCACCTACAACGAGCTCGAAGAAAACGATGTTGAGCTGAAAAAGCTGCAGGGCTGGCTCGAAAAGATAAAAAAACTCGATTTTTACGGTGGCGGGCTCGCTTCCGAAGCCGCGGAGCGGCTGAAGGGCTGCGAAAGCCTGCTCGATGCTTATGCGCACCGGGTCTTCGAAGTGCATGACGAGAACCGCCAAGGAGGGTGACATGATAGGTTGGTCGACCGCAGCACCCGCAGTAAGCGCCGCCTTCCTCGCCTCGTTGGTCGAGGTGGTCGAGGCCTTCACCATTGTGCTCGCCGTGGCGACTTTGCGCGGTTGGCGGCCCGCTGCGCTCGGTACTGCCGCCGGGCTCACTGTGCTGGCGGGCATTGTGCTCTCGCTGGATCCCCTTCTCGACCGCGTTCCGATTTCTTCGCTGCAGCTTGCAATCGGCATCATGCTGCTGCTCTTCGGCATGGGTTGGCTCAGGAAGGCGTCGTTGCGGGCGGCCGGTGTCATCCCGTTGCATGACGAAGAGGCCATCTTCGCGGCAGAAGCTGCCGAGCTGAGTGAAAAAGCGCGTAGGCGAGAGAGAAACCTCGGCTGGGCGGCCGGCATTACCGCGCTCAAGGCAGTACTGATCGAGGGCCTCGAAGTCGTCTTTATCGTGATCGCGGTGGGCGCCGGGCGCGGGCTGATGGTACCCGCCGGCCTCGGCGCTCTCGCCGCCTGTGCCGTGGTTCTCGCCGCCGGAGCAATCGTCCACCGGCCGCTGTCGCGAGTTCCTGAGAATACCCTCAAATACGGCGTCGGCGTCATGCTGTCCGCCTTCGGTGTGTTCTGGACAGGCGAAGGGCTCGGCATTCCATGGCCCCGAGAGGATTTGGCGCTGCTCTTTTTCGCTGCGCTATTCCTGGGTGCGGGCCTCCTCGCCTCTGCCGTCGCGCGAAAGCTCGCCGTGGAGTTCGCATAATGACGATGCTCAAGGAACTCGCCGCCGAATTGGTCGGCATGTTCGTTGCCGAGAAGCGGCTGGCAATATCGGTGCTCGCGATCGTCGCCGTGGCCGGATCGTTGGTCGATCTTGCCGGTTTCAACCCGCTGGTCGGCGGTGCCGTGCTGCTATTCGGTTGCGTCTTCCTGCTGATCGAGAGCGTCTGTCGCGCTGCCAGGGCCGGAGCCTCTTAGGCTCTCGGCAATTGGTTCGGCGTAGTACTGCTGGAGAGTTACCTTGATGCACACCGCCACCGGCACCGCGATCAGCAGACCGACTACGCCAAAGAGGATCGCCCCGCAGACAAACGATATGATCACAATCACCGGATGAATCCGCGCCGCCTCGCCAAGCACGATCGGGCCGACGACGTTGTCGATCGACAGGCGCAGCGCAATGGCGAACCCGAACAGGAAAGCCGCGGCCCAGATGCCGTTCTGTTGGATCGCAACAAGGCCCACGATCGTCCCTGAAGCGAACGGTCCGATGACCGGAATGAGCTCGAGGATACCGACTGCTAGCGCCAGCAGGACGGCATTGGGCAGATGGAAGACCGGACCGAAGCCGATCCAAGCCACCACTGCGGTGTAGAAGACGACGACGCAGATGCCAATCAGGTACCGGCGCAATACCGGGACAATCTTGGGCAGCAGATCCTCGACCGAGCGCCTGCGCTCGGGTGGCAGCAGCCATATCGCGCCGGCTGAGAGGCGGGGTGCCGAGATCATGAAATAAGGCATCAGCACCAGTGTCAGAAAGCCGCCGAATACAATCGAAACGGCCAACCCGGCGACGCGCTCGACGGCGGTGAGCCCGATCATTCCCGCCGCCGCCCCTCCCAGTGCGTTGACGATCTTTTCGGGCGTATAGGTCTGTCCGAAGAGCGTGATGCCCTCGCTGCCGATCAATTCGCCAAGGAAATGGCGCAAGATTTGCGGAGCGCGCGCCACGACATGCATCAGATCGGGCACCGCGGAGGTTCCGATCCAATAACCGGCACCGCCTAGCATCCCGAGGATCAGGACATAGAGAATTGCCGCGATCGGCCAGCGCGGGAATCCGAGGCGCTGCTGCAAGGTTCTGATCAACGGATCCAAAACGAAGGCGACCGCCACCGCAAAGACAAAGGGCAGCAACGCAATCCGGATCTGATAAAGCAGCACCGCAAGGACCGCCAGCACCGCTGCGATCGCCCAGCCCCCGACGAACGACCGGCGCCGCATCGGCGGGCCGCCCCGGGGGTTCACGGAGCGTCCGCTGAGGTCTTGGCCAGCTGATAGGTTCTTTCCTTCCACCTGACCCGCCCATTGAGGCTGACCAGCACGCCATTACACGCAAGACACGCGACGGCGCTGTAGCCCAGCGCGAAGATCAGGCCGAAGGCGGCTGGGATACGGAAATGCCGCGCCGTCGCGCACTGGATGCCGATGACCACAGCCGAGCCGAGCAAGCCTAAAGCAGCGCCAGCAACCGCGGCCGGCGAGGGCTCGCGGAGCGCGGCGACGATGATCGCGGGCGGCGCCAACAACGACGTCCAGCCGAAGGCGCACGCAGCTGCCCCGGCGGCCAGTGTGACGATCGGGCCGCCCAAGACCTCCGTCGCGTTCTTCGACAGGCCCTCCCACAGTGATGCGAGATTGCGGTACATTCGGGTGCGGGCGAGGCGTTCGGCTGCCAACACTCGCAAGTCGAAACCCGCTTGTCTGACCCGCGCGGCGAGCGCCTTGTCCTCGGCAATCTCGGCGCGTACCGCCAAATGCCCGCCAACCTGGAAGTAGACCGTCCGCCGGATCAGCAGGAATTGCCCATTGACTGCGTCCTCCGCGCCCGTCTCGAGAGATTTGGCGCAGGCGAGCACGAGCAGACCGGCGGGCATGATCGTCCGCTCCCAGAAGCTGCCGAGCTCTTGCAACGGATGCAGCGACAACATGTCGATGCCGTGTGCTTCGGCCGCCGCCACTGCGGCGGCAACCAGCTGCGGAGCGGAGCGCACATCGGCATCGATAAAGCAGAGCCAGTCGCACTCGGCCAGCAATGCGCCACGCCAGCACGCATGCGGCTTGCCGATCCAGCCCTCGGGTAGCACCCCCGCAGAGGCCAGCCGGACTCTGGAATCCTCCGCGCTGCATCGCTCGACCGCAGCCGCCGTGCCGTCTTGCGAATCGTCGTCGACAACGATGATCGACCAGCGGCCGGAAAGTCCGGTCTGCGCCCGCAACCCGCCGAGGCACAGGCTGATATTCTGTATTTCGTTCCTGGCCGGCACAACGATCGCGACCGAAGACAAAACAGAAAGCTCGCTCGGCACGGTAAGAGCGAGCTGCCGATAGGCGCGGAATTGCCGCAAAGCGCGGCACAGCAGGTAAAGCACCAGGGCGGCCCAGGCGACGCCGGCCAACAAGATCGCCATCAAGCTCCGCGCCGCCGCGCCGCCCCCATGGCGATTTGACGATTGCGCCGGGCGTAACGTAGCCGCAGCGTGGCTCGGGAGATCCACAATTCGTGACGATCGCGAAGAAATGGTGTCCGCGGCAACGCCGCGGGATTGAACGCCCGTGTCAAACCCCACAGCACGAAGCACTCGCCGAGGCCGTGGAGCCGCGCCAATAGCGAGGAATTGGTGGGAACTCGTTCAAATCCGTATCGCTGAAAAACGCGCTCGATCTGAGACGTGCCGAGGCGCGCCGGCAAAGCGGTCTCGGCACGGATCGCGCGTACGTCCTGCCAAGCCGGCTCGCCCTCGACATATTCGGAGAAGACGCGAAGCGAATATCTGAGCCGATCCCGCACTGCGCAGGCCCAGCCTAGATCGGGGCCGCGTGCCGAATAACGGGGCAGGTGCTCGTTCCAGAAGTGCAATGTCCCGACCAATTCACCGCACTGTACATCAGTGCCGTCGGAGAGCGAGACAGGCGCACGCGCCTGGCCGAGGCCAACGCGCAAAACGCAATCAGGATCTTTGGTGAACTCGTAGATGCCGTAATACGAGCGTAGTATTCCGTCGGCCCACGCGACGGAACCGGCCCACAGCTCATCCGGCCAGGCAGCAGAGGCGCTCCGGAGCGCGGTCATAAACCCCACTGCGGAGCCGGTTGCGTCGGCGCTCATGAAGCAACCTCGGGAATCTCATCGAACCGGACTTCTCGCGCAACGGACGTCGCCCAGCGTTCTCGCGGCCGACCCGCATCTGCCCAGCTAGGCCGCCGATCGCGCGACATTTACCGACCTCCCGCAGCTTATTTCGCGGTGGTCAAACGAATTCAAGATTTCAGGGTTCCCGGAATAGGAGAATAAGCCCAACGGCCCGCCCCCAGAGGAGACGTCCGGCTCTCTGTCGACGAGCCCGGTTGCCGGTCGCCCAACACCGATGCAATACGCTGGCCGCGTCACTCGTCGCCGCGATAAGATCCGCTGATGCGGGCCGAGAGAAGAGGATCTTAAAGATGGCCGGGGAAGCCCTCGAAGCGAACGCGGCGCAGCACCGCTATTGGAATACGGTCGCTGGTCCGCGCTGGGTTGCCACCCCGGGGTTCAGGGAGCGGCGCAACCAGGAAAGCCTCGCGCTATTGCTGGCGCGTCTCGGCCTTGCGGGCGGCGAGAGCGTCCTCGAAATCGGCTGCGGGACCGGTGCGCTGACCTTGCCGCTCGCCGCGGCAGTTGGCGAGCATGGTCGCGTAGTCGCAGTCGACATCTCCGAGCCGATGCTCGGGGCAGCGCGGCAGAAGGTCGGCGAACCCGGGCTGCACAATGTCACCTTGCTGCCCGGCGACGCTCAGGTGTTCGCGTTCGAGCCCGCCGCGTTCGATCTCGCGACCTCGCGGATGGGCGTCATGTTTTTCGCCGATCCGACGGCGGCCTTCCGCAACATAATGGGCGCGCTGAAGCCGGGCGGGCGCCTCGTCTTCGCCTGCTGGGCGCCGCTCGCCGAGAACCGGCACTGGCTGATTTCCTACGACATCGCGCTGCGCCATCTGGGACCGACGGCGCCGCCGCCGGCTCACGAGCCCGGCCCCCTCGCCTTCGGCGACCCCGACTATATCCGCCGGGTTCTCGCCACGGCCGGGTTCGCCGAGATCGCGGTCGAACGGGCCTATCCGACGATCATTTGCGGCAGCCCCGAGGAAGAATCGCAACAAGCGCTGATGATGGGACCGACGGCACGGTTGGTCGAGGAGAAGAAACCCGACGAGGCGACGCGCCAGACGATCGCCCGCGAGATCGAGGCGGCGTTCGCCGCTGCAGCGACCTCCGGCCCGATCCGGCTGCCTGCGACGATCTTTCTGGTCGCCGCGCGCCGCCCGGCTTGAACGCGACGAGGAAGGCGACCTCCCGCGCCGCACCGGCGCCCCGTGTAAATTGCGTCTGCTCAGGCAGTGAATGTGAAGCTGCTGCCGGTGCCGCAAAGCACAAGTTTCTCCGGCATCTCCTTGCTGGCGAGGTCGATGAAGTTCTGGCCGCTGCAGTGCATCGGCATTACGTGCTCGATGTCGAACTTCTGCAGTTCGCCCATGACCTGACGCAGATAGTCGTCGGGCGCCGGCGCCAGGTGAAAGCCGCCGACTAGCGCGTAAATTTTCTCAACGCCGCTGACCTCCCGGGCACGCTTCAATGTATTGATGATGCCGCCATGCCCACACGCGGTGATCACCACCAGCCCGCGGTTGCCGAGCCGGAAACAGGCGGCATGCTCGTGCCAATGCTGATCCGGCTCCGGCTTCCCTGCCAGCTCGTCGGCGGTGAAATGATGGTACTGGTAATTCTTGGCGTCGCAGCCCAGGCCGTCCTTGATGCCGACCTCGACCCAGGTATTGGGCAGCACATGCTCGAGGCTGACGCGCGGTACGACGCCGGTCGTAAAGGCATGGCCCTCGATGACGATCGGATCCTCGGACAGCACAGGCTCGACGTTGAGCGCCTTCAGCTTGCGCCGGTCGAGCACGCCGAAATCGGTAAAGCTGCCGTCGGGATTGCGGGTGAAACGGGGGCAGAAATCGTCCTCGCCGCCGGTATAGAGGCGCAGATCCTTGCGCATCTGCGCCCGCCGCGCTTCGAGAAACCCGATCAGCCCGCCGTAATGGTCGAAGTGCCCGTGGCTGAGGATCAGCGCATCGACGGCGGCCGGGTCGATCTTCAACAGGTCCAGATTGTTGGCATAGACGTCGGGCGTGAAGCCAAAATCCAGCAGGTAGCGCCGCGACTCGCCGCCTCCCGTCGATTCGATATGCAGCGCGAGGCCCCATTCGCTTTCGAGCGTCTTACCCTGAGACACGCCGGGAAACCCGATGCGCTGCACGGTGAGACCGGGGCGTTCGAGCGGGCGCAGGAAGATATTGTGCTGATTGTCGTTAATCTCTCGGATGACCACACGGTCGACCACCGGCGCGTTGATACGCGCGGTTGCCGCCCGCGCGGACCGGCCGATGCGGGAGGAAACCAACGCGCCTCCGAGAGCCACGGAGGTCTTCAAGAACCGACGCCAATTCAATGACAACATGGCCTCTCCTCATCGAATGATCTTTTTTTCGCCTCAAAATCCTCGATCTGCGCCGGGGTATAGCCGAGTTTGGCGAGGATTTCATCGTTGTCGGCGCCGGGTTTCGCGGCGATGCCGATCCGGGCCTTCAAGGCGTTTAAAAACGGGGCGGTCATCGGTGTCCTATCTGGGTACCGCGAGTTTGCAGTACGCTACGCGCGCCACTGTAACGGTTCCAGATTGTGTGGGCACGCCGTCGGGATTCTTTACACACCTGACGGCCGCCGGCCTCACCCGCGGCCTCGCTAATCGCGAGATTTCCTCGGAAATATGTGAGGTAACCTACCGTGGCAGCGTCGGAAATCTTTACACCTAACCAGGTCAAGTCGTTTGCTTGCTCTCTAATCTATTGAAACATAGCTAACTTTAACCAGAACCGAAAATGGCACGAATTTTGCGTTAACCTTAACAGGCCTTCGGCGCACTCAGACGGGCCAACTTAAGACAGGAAGGACCGATGAAACGTCTGCTTCTCGTATTTGCAGTTGTTGGTCTCGTCGAGACCATGGGAACTGCGAACGCCACACCCGTTACCACATTGAATACTTTGACGATCTAGAACGCGCTCACCCCCGGCTCCACCATCACAAGTGCGAACCAGCAGGCGCTGCCTGCGACCAACCCGCTATTTACCGGGACTGATCTTATATCAACACCACCCAATACCGCTGCGGGTGGAATCAACTTTAGTCTACTGAGCGGCACGCCTACGGTGGGAGCCTTTCTCGCCACTGACACTCCTCCTCTCACCATCAACCCCTGTGGTGTCGCGTGCTCAGCGACGACCATAAGCCAGGGCGGTTTCGCGCAGGCGTCGCTAATGAGGCTTGACTTTACGGTTGGTAGTACAAGCACATTCAATGTGACCCATGACGACGGCGTGGCCCTGTTCACCGCGGGGACTACCGCCACTGCCAGCGACCTGTTCAACGTGGCGGATTCGGCTCCCACGTCCGCCGCTACTACTGAAACGATTACCTTGGCGCCCGGCAATTATGATCTGTGGTACGTGGAGGCCAATGGGATACCTGCAGTCCTGACGACGAACCTGACCTCCGTCGCTGCACCGGAGCCCGCGTCGCTGACGATTCTCGGCTCGGCCCTCGTCGGGCTGGGTTGGCTTGGCCGGCGTCGCCGCAAGGGCGCATAAAAAGTCCGACACACCTCAAGCTATTGCGGCGCTTTCGGGCGCCGCCCTCCCTCTTGATCGCGCCACAACGGCCCGTGACGCGCCTTAGCTCGGTCGGTTGAACTTGTTCTGCCCGCGATACTCAAGAGGCAGCCGCAGGGCGTCGGCCACGGGTCATTAATCTCGTATTTGTAATCGCCATGGCGGATGAGACCGGCCGTTCGCCGCCGTCAGATGATCTTTCTTTCCCTCAAATCCTCGACCTGCGCCAGGGTATAGCCGAGTTCGGCGAGGATTTCATCGTTGTCGGCGCCGAGTTCCGGGGCGATGCCGGTATGCGCCGGGGTTTCGGAGAAGTGCCACGGCGAGCCATGGACTTTCAGTCGCTTGCCGTGTTTTGGGTAGTCGATCTCGGTCACGTAGCCGTTGGCCAGCACGTCGGGATCATTGGCGGCTTCGAGCAATGTGTTGATCGGCGCCGCGACGATGTCGGCGCCGCGCAGCCTCTCCACCCAGTCTTCGCGCGGCCCTGTCGCGAACAGCTCGTCGAGCATGCGCAGCAACGTCGCGCGCTGCTCGTCGGATGTGATGATGACGCCGAGATCGCCAAAGCCGACTTCTTCGAGCCTCTCGTAAAAGCCGAGCGCGGTCATCGCGTCGCGCCATTTGCGGGCGCCGTTCAGCTGGAATACCAATGGCTTGCCGTCGCGATCGTTGAAGCTGGCGCTGAGGCCGGGGCGCTCGGGCGTGCCGGTGACGCGGGCCTGGCCGGTGACCGGATCGCGGTTGCGCCACATCGCCGTCGTCAGGGTCCAGCCCATCAGCCGGATCTGGCCGCCGAGCAATGAGCAATCGACCTTCTGGCCGATGCCGGTACTGCGCGCATAGGTGAGCGCAGCGAGCGCACCGCCAAAGGCGAGGATAGCGCAGGTTTCGTCGGCGACCGAGACGATGCCTGTCTTCAATGGTTGGCCGGGTGTCGAGTAGGCTTCCGCGATGCCGCCGAGCGCCTGGGCCATCGAGTTGGTGCCTGGCAGGTCGGCATGCGGTCCCTTGGGGCCGTAGCCAGAGACCGAGACATAGACGAGCCGCGGATTGACCTGCTTCAACGCTTCGTAGCCGAAGCCGTTTTTCTCGGCCGCGCCGGGCCGGAAGTTCTGCCCGAAGATGTCCGCCTGGGCTACCAGCTTGCGCAGGATCTCGCGGCCTTCGGCGGTTTTGAGGTTGAGCGTCAGGCTTCTGACGCCGCGGTTGTTGGTTTCGAAATAGGTGCTGGGCAGACCCGGCAGGACGGTCGAGCCGCGCGAATTGTCGCCGACCTCCGGCACCTCGATCTTGATGACCTCGGCGCCGAGATCGGCCATCAGCATGTACGGCACCGTGCCGGCTTGCGCGGTGGAGCAGGCGACGACCTTGACGCCGTGCAGCGGGCCCTGGGGCTTAGTCATGATGCAGTCTCCTCAAAGGCGCTTTTCGGCCGGGCGAGGCCGTAATGCTCGCGCAAAGTCTGGCCCTCGTAGTTCGTGCGAAACAGCCCGCGCTGCTGCAACAGCGTATCACCTCGGCGCTGAAGACGTCCAACTGCGCCGGCAGAAGCGGCGGCATGATGTTGAAGCCGTCCCGCGGCAGCCTCGGTGAACCAATCCTCGATCAAATCGGCGATCTGCTCCGGCGTGCCGGCGGTGGTGAAATGGCCGCGGGCGCCGGCGAGGTAACCGAGCAGTTGCCGCAGTGTCGGCCGGCCCCGCCGCACCAGGTTCAGGATAACCTCGGTCCGGCTGCGCGCCGCCTCTACCGAGCCGGGCTCCGGGAAGTCCGCCGCCGCCAGCGGGCGGTCCAATGGCAGGTGCGAAAAATCACGCCCGCCGAACCGCCCGGATAGACGCTTGCGCCCGACCTCCGGATCGCACAAATCGTCGAGCTCGCGCGCCAGCCGTTGCGCCTCGGCCTCGGTGGAGCCGATCATCGGGCTGAGACCGGGCAGGATCAGCACCTGGTCGGGCATGCGCCCCTCCGCCGCCAGCGCTTTCAGATCGGCGTAGAATTCCTGTGCCGTCGTCTTTGCCGCGAGGGCGGTGAATACGGCGTCGGCATGCCGCGCCGCAAACCGGCGGCCAGTGTTGGACGATCCTGCCTGCACCAGCACCGGGCCGCCTCTGCGGGCAGCGCGGCATATTGAATGGCCCGGCCACCTGGTAGAAATCGCCGCGGTGGTTGATCGGCCGGATGCGCTCGGGCTGCGCATAGTGTCCGGCGCCCCGGTCATCGACGACCGCGTCGTCGGCCCAGCTGTCCCACAGCGCCTTGACCACGGTCATGAACTCCTCGCCGCGGGCATAGCGGTCGGCGTGGCTCACCTGACCGGCGCCGCCAAAGTTGCGCGCTGCTGTAGCCAGCCACGAGGTGACGATGTTCCAGGCGGCGCGCCCATTGCTGATGTGATCGAGCGAGGCGAACTGCCGCGCCCCGAGCTGTTCCCGACCGCTCTCAACGGCCTCGGCGGATGATGATCTGAGGTTGTACGAGCGCGGCATTCGCGCGCGTGAGGATCGATAACCTAAGCACGATCCCCCGAGGCGGCCCGATAGCCTGGAGCCGAGGACCCCAGACGCATTTCGTCTTCAGCATCGGATTGTCCACAGGTAAGCCTGCCGGTAAGAAAACCACCTGACCTCGGCGCGCTAACTCAGGCAGCACGACTCTGCACCGGATTTATGCAATAGAAAAGCGCAATTGGACCAGTGGGCTATTTTGGTGCGAAATTCTTAAGCGCGAACTGCCGGTTTGTCGCGCGACCAACCAAAACCACAATACTGAACACCACTCAGATTTCTCTTGGCTAAAAGACACCTCTGCCGGGATAATGGCTGGTGGGTAACTGCCATGGCTATCGCGCGGGACGCGCGCCAAAGGGAGGACAGCATGATCATCAAAATTGCGCTCACTCTCACCGCCTTGCTGCTCCTTGGCATCGGGGCAATCTCACCGGCCGCCCATGCAGCCGGCACCATCTCGGCTTGCCCGACGACCATCACCAGCACAGGGAAATGGACCGTTAGCACAAACCTAACGGCGGCAGCAGGAGTAAACTGCATCACTGTATCCGCCGATCGGGTCGTAATCGACCTGCAGGGGTATACCATCACGGGAAGCGGGTTTTCTTCCGGAGTAATCAATAGCGCCTCGCATAACAACATCATCGTCGCCAATGGAACCATCATAGGTTTCAATCAAGCCATCAATCTCGGCATAGCGCCTTGCAATTACGTTACGGTCTCGCACGTTACGGTGATGAATACCGGATTTCAGGGATTGATATTTCGGGGGACTATGCTGTGGTCACCGACAGCCAAGCGAACAGTAACGGGACGTACGGGATCTACTTTTATGGCAACTACAACACGGTTTACAACACCCCGGCGAACAATAACGGGCAGGACGGTATCGCGTTCTTACAATCCAGTAGCAACAACACGGTCAGCAACAGCCCGGCGTATGGTAACGGGGTGGACGGGATGATCTTCGCCGGTACCAACAACACGGTCGTCAACAGCCAGGCGGTCGGTAACGGGCAACACGGGATGAACTTCAATGTTGGCAGCAACACGATCACCGACAGCCAGGCGAACAACAACAAGGCCGACGGCATATTGATCGGCGGGTCTGAAAATCTTCTGACGGGGAATGTCGCCAACAGCAACGGCAGTGTCGGGATCTCTGTCGTTTGCCCCAGCAATCTGTACGGCAACATCGCGAACGGCAACCCCGGCGGCAATATTGTGACGTCTGGCAAACCTGACTGCGCCCGCGATCGATAACGCGCGTGAAGCCTGACGCAGTGCGCGCCTTGTGCTGATGGCCGCGGCGCATAAGCACGCGAGCGCGCCGAACCAGGTTTCACGCGTGGCGGCGACTTTTGCCGAGCGGGCGGTGTGAGCGAAGAGGTGGTGCCCGCTCCTGAATACCGGGCCCAGTATTTTGGGCCCCAGAACGCTTATGTGACTGGAGTATTCGCGGTTCGCGCGGCGGGATATAGCGATAGAGCGTAGCCGGAGAAACGCCGAGGCGATGTGCGATCTGGGTGACGCCGATGTCGGGGTTGGCCAGCGGCGCCTTGGCGGCTTCGATGTCGTCGTCGGTGAGTTTCGGCGGTCGACCGCCGGTGCGGCCCGCGCGCCGGGGAGGCCCGCTTGGGTGCGCTCCCGATCAGGCTGTGCTCGAATTCCGCCAACGCACCCAAACGTGTGAAAAACCAGCCGCCCTTGCGTCATCGCGAGACCATCGAAAAACTTTGGCTGCGGGGCATCGGTTTTCGCAGCTTAAATCGAAGCCCTCGACACGACAGCTACACTTCGCCCGGCGTAGCCGCAGCTGGGACGATGGTGGTAAGATAGCCGTCGCAACTTCTACGGCAGAAGGTCCTGCCAATGCCCGATCCTTCGGAACGCGTCCCCATCGAACCGCAACGCGTCGAAGCACCTCTATCCAAAGCGGCGGTATTTCTCGTTTTAACAATTGGCGCGGAAGCTAAAGCGCTGGAGCGGGTGCGCGGGGTGATCGCCGATATAGGCGGACTGGTACGGGCGGTCAGCTTTCGCGACTTGGGAGGGCGACTATCATGTAACGTGGGGATTGGGAGTGACGCATGGGATCGCCTGGGGCGGCTTAAAAAACCCAAGCAACTTCGCAGTTTCGCGGAAATTCGCGGGCCAGTACACACCGCAGTAGCTACTCCGGGAGACCTGCTATTCCATATCCGGTCCGAGCGGGCCGACATGTGTTTTGAGTTCGAGAGGCTCGTTCTCGACGCGCTGGTCGGCGCGGTAACCGTCGCTGATGAGGTCCAAGGTTTTCGCTATTTTGATGCGCGAGACCTACTTGGTTTTGTCGATGGCACCGAAAATCCAACCGGGGACGCGCTGCCGCTTTCGTCGCTTATTCAGCATTCGGATGACCCCGATTTTGAGGGCGGCAGTTATGTCGTTGTGCAAAAATATCTGCATAAGCTCACCGAATGGAACTCTCTGCGAACATCGGACCAAGAAGGCATCATTGGACGGACGAAACTCGATAACGTCGAACTGGATGATTCAAGCGGGAGGAAATCCCATAAGACATTGACCACGATTGTGGATTTAGAGGGCAATGAGCATGATATCTTGCGGGACAACATGCCGTTTGGACGCCCCGGACAGTCGGAATTCGGAACATATTTTATCGGATATGCAAGAGATCTTTGGGTCATCGAAAAGATGCTCAGCAACATGTTTATCGGAGTACCTGAAGGCCAGTATGATCGCATACTAGACTTCTCAACCGCGAGCACGGGAACCACGTTCTTTGTACCGTCGAACACAATTCTCAAAAGTCTCGGAGGTTAGCCCATGAGCTCACTACGTAGATCGATCTGTCACCCCCATAAGCACGGGCGCATAAATCCCTATTCTCTTAACCAGCGATCTGGTGCGGCAAGCGCTCCCGATACATGAAGACGAAGGCGGCGGAGCCGTATGTATTGCGATGTCTCGCCAAAATATATTGATGTTTAAGCGTAAACATGTTGGTTTGGAACGTTCCTTGTTATCGGAGAGCTATCGTGGTGAGCATGGCCGATTTCGCGCTAGTATCATGTCCTCGGGCCCTGCCACGGTTCTTCAACGTCATGGAGGAGAACGGAGCCTGATCTGCACCTGATAAAACAGGTGGAACAGGTGACAAGGGTTCAGTTTTGGAGGGACGCCTTGCTGAGTTGGTGAACGCGGGTATAGTCGCCGCCGGTTTTCTTCCGGGGTGATCTCCAGCCAAATGACCCAAACCAGCTTCGATGTTGTCGGCATCGGCAATGCCATTGTCGATGTGATTGCGCATGCCGAGGACGAGATTTCTGGTTCGCGAGGGGCTCGTCAAAGGGACCATGACCCTGATCGACGCGGACCGGGCGGAGGCGCTCTACCCGATGATGGGTCCGGCGATCGAGGCGTCGGGCGGATCGGCCGGCAACACGATGGCCGGGATCGCCTCGCTCGGCGGCAGCGGCGCCTATATCGGCAAGGTGCGCGACGACTTCCTCGGCCAAGTGTACCGCCACGACATTACCGCGGCCGGGGTGCGCTTCGAGACGCCGGCGGCGACGAGCGGTCCGGGCACGGCGCGTTGCCTAATCCTCGTGACCCCCGACGGGCAGCGCACGATGAACACCTATCTCGGCGCCTGTGTCGAGCTCGGCCCCGCCGACATCGACCCTGATGTGATAGCCGCGGCGCAGATCACCTATCTCGAAGGCTATTTGTTCGACCCGCCGCTCGCGCAGGAGGCCTTTCGCAAAGCTGCCGCGGTCGCCCATGCCGCGGGCCGCCAGGTGGCGCTCAGCCTTTCCGACCCATTCTGCGTTGGGCGGCACCGCGCGGCCTTCCGCGACCTCGTCGATGGGCATGTCGACATTCTCTTCGCCAACGAGGCCGAAATCTGCTCGCTTTACGAGACGGATGATTTCCGCGCGGCTGCCGCTGCCGTGCGTGGGCATGTCGCGATCGCCGCCTTGACGCGCAGCGCGGCAGGCAGTCTGATCCTGGCGGCTGGAGCTGAGCATCCGGTCGCGGCGGCGCCCGTCGCGCGCGTTGTCGACACCACCGGGGCGGGCGATCTTTACGCCAGCGGCTTTCTCTATGGCTTGACCCGCGCTCTGCCGCTTCCCATCTGCGGCGCGATCGGCAGTTTGTGCGCTGCCGAAATCATCAGTCATTTTGGGGCGCGCCCCGAGGTCGACCTGTCACAACTCCTGGCCGACGCCGGCCGCACCTGACAATTACACGCCCGATGCGTGCGGGTGAGGTTTTATATTTAATGGACATTCGCAACATCGCGATCATCTCGTCCTACTTGTTCCCTGTGCTCTAGCTATGGATGCGATTAGCAAGCTCAGGCTGTTCGCGAGCCGCAAGGCTCGTGAGGGTCCCTCAGCCGCCACGCCGGCCGCCGCTGCGGCTGCCGACGAAGATGATTTGCCCATGCCGTTGGATATCAAGACGGTGTTTCTGGGCGGCATCTTTCTTCTGGGAATGCTTGCCGGCTGTTATGTCGCCGCCGAGATCGTCTTGCCCATCGTGCTCGCCTTCGTGCTCAGCCTGGTGCTGCAACCGGCGATGAGAGCGCTCGAACGGGTGCATCTGCCGCGCGGGATTGCGGCCCTGTTGATCATCCTGGTCCTATTTGGCGCGCTTGCGGGGTTGGGGACGGCGCTGTCGGCCCCGGCGGCAAGCTGGGCGCAGAAGCTGCCCGCCGGCATTCCTAAATTGCAGGAGCGGCTCAGCTTTTTGAGCCGGCCGATTGCGGCCGTCCAAAAATTCGCCAGTCAGGCAGAGGGCTTAACGGAAGGGAACGGGCCCAAAGCCGTGCCTGTGGCGGTGCAGGGCTCGGGGCTCTCCGACGCACTTATGAGCGGCACTCGCTCTTTTGTCAGCGGGCTCCTCGAAATGGTGCTGGTGCTCTTCTTCCTACTCGTCAGCGGCGACACCTTCCTCAGGCGCCTCGTCGAAGTCCTGCCCGCGTTTCAAGAATAAACGACAGGCTGTAGACATCTCCCAGCAGATCGAGAGCGACGTATCGGCCTACCTCTTTACGATTACGATCATGAACCTGGCCGTAGGTGTGGCGACCGGCGTCGTGATGGCGCTCTGCGGGCTGGGTGATCCCTTGCTGTGGGGGACGCTGGCCTTTCTGCTCAATTACATTCCAATTTTGGGGCCGATGACGGGCGTCATCGTCTTCCTCCTCGCGGGCCTTCTGTCTATCAATCCGCTATGGATGGCCTTTTTGCCGGCCGGGTTATACCTCCTCATTCATCTCGTTGAAGGCGAGACGGTAACGCCGATGCTGCTCGCTCTGCGTTTCACAATAAACCCGGTGTTGGTCATCCTCGCGCTGGTGTTCTGGTATTGGATGTGGGGCGTGCCCGGGGCGGTCCTCGCAACGCCGATGCTCGCGATTACCAAGATCGTCTGCGACCGCATCCGCCCACTGATGGCGTTCGGCCATTTTATCGAAGGATGAAGGCATTTCGGAGATGGAGGCTCCTTCGCTCGAAAGGCGTCTTGCGGCAATCCTCGCCGCGGATGTCGAGGGCTAAAGCCGCCTGATGCATGGCGATGAAGATGCGACGATGGCGGCGTTGTCTGCCCGTCGCGCGCTCGTCGACGAGCTCATCGCGCGACACCGGTATTTTCCAAGCCGATGACCCGCGAAGTCGGGCATCAGAAGCCGCCGACGTACCCCCCACCCCGGAGCAGCCACACGATTATAATGACGATAAGGATAGCTCCGAGTATCCCGCCGATCCCGTAACCGCCGCCGCGGCTGTAATAGCCACCGCGGTAGTATCCGAAACCTCCGCCAAAGAGGAGGATTAGGAGAATAATTATGAGGATCAATTCCATGATGAGGCTCGCTTCTCAGCAACGCTGTTGTTAGAGAGTGGATCAGCTTGTTGCCGTCAAGGCCCCGATGGGAAAGAACAGGGTCTAGCATAGCCGATCAGCGCGATCTCTTTTTTACCTCTAATTCCGACGCTGGCAAGCCTTTGATATCGGCTGCATCAGCGCGAGTGCGCGAAATCCTCCTTCGATCGATCGCCCCGCCTCGCCGCGCAAATCCGGCTTCTCTAACTTGCGACAACGGCGTAACCTATGATCGAGGATCCAATGAGATGGCGAATTTGGCCGGGCGGACGGAGCCGAGCATGCCGTCGCGGCGGCGCCGGTCGCGCGCGTCGTCGATACCACCGGGGCGGGCGATCTCTACGCCAGCGGCTTTCTCTATGGCTTGACCCGCGCTCTGCCGCTTCCCATCTGCGGCAGGATCGGCAGTTTGTGCGCTGCCGAAATCATCAGTCATTTTGGTGCTCGCCCCGAGGTCGACCTGTCACAACTCCTGGCCAACTCCGGTCGCGCCTGAGCATTCCGCGCCCGCTGCGCGCGGGTGAGGTTTTGCATTTAATGGATATTCGCAACATCGCGATCATCGCCCATGTCGACCATGGCAAGACCACCTTGGTCGATGCGATGCTGCGCCAGAGCGGCGCGTTCCGCGCCAACCAGCAGGTTGCCGAACGGGCGCTCGATTCGAACGAGCTCGAGCGCGAGCGCGGCATCACGATCCTCGCCAAATGCACCTCGGTGGTCTGGCGGGACGTCCGGATCAACATCGTCGACACGCCCGGCCACGCCGATTTCGGCGGCGAGGTCGAACGCATCCTCAGCATGGTCGACGGGGTTCTGGTACTGGTCGATGCCGCCGACGGCCCGATGCCGCAGACCAAATTTGTTGTCGGCAAGGCGTTGAAGCAGGGTTTGCGGCCGATCGTCGTCATCAACAAGGTCGATCGGGCCGACGCCCGCGCTCAGGCGGTGCACAACGAGATCTTCGACCTGTTTGCGGGGCTCGACGCGACCGAAGCACAGCTCGATTTCCCGACCGTTTTCGCGTCCGGCCGCCAAGGCTGGGCGACCGCTGCGCTCGATATGCCGCGCAACGGTTTGTCGCCGCTTTTCGAATTGATCCTGGCGCATGTCCCGCCGCCGCAGGCCGATCCCGACGCACCGTTTTCGATGCTGGCAACGACGCTCGATTACGACCCCTATCTCGGCCGCGTGCTGACCGGGCTGATCCATTCCGGGGTCGCTCGCCTCAACATGCCGGTCAAATCCTTGGCCCGCGACGGCCGGGTGATCGAGCAGGCGCGGCTGACCAAATTGCAGGCTTATCGCGGGCTCGAGAGACGGCCGATCGAGGAGGCCTGGGCGGGCGACATCATCGCCGTCGCCGGGCTCGCTCAGACGACGGTCGCGGACACGATCTGCGCCCCCGAAGTCACGAGGCCGCTCGCCGCCGATCCGATTGACCCGCCGACCTTGGCGATCACGTTTTCGGTCAACGACAGCCCGCTCGCCGGCCGCGAGGGGACCAAGGTCACGTCGCGCATGATCGGCGAGCGCCTCTACCGCGAAGCCGAGGGTAATGTCGCGATCCGCGTCAGCGAGAGCACCGAAAAAGACGCGTTCGAGGTCGCCGGCCGCGGCGAGTTGCAGCTCGGCGTGCTGATCGAGACGATGCGGCGCGAAGGCTTCGAATTGTCGATCTCGCGGCCGCGGGTGTTGTTCACGACCGATCCGGTGACGGGTCGGCGGCTCAAGCCGATCGAAGAGGTGGTGGTCGATGTCGACGAGGAATTCGCTGGCGTCGTCGTCGAGAAGATGAGCCGCCGCAAGGCGGAAATGCAGGAGATGCGGCCCTCCGGCGGCGGCAAGCTTCGCCTGACGTTCTTTGGCCCGACGCGCGGCCTCATCGGGTATCAGGGGGAGTTTCTCGCCGACACGCGCGGCACCGGGGTGATGAGCCGGCTGTTTCACGGCTACGCGCCCTTCAAGGGGTCGATCGAGGGGCGCCGCAACGGCGTCCTGGTCTCGAACGCGAATGGCGCCGCCATCGCTTACGCGCTGTGGAACCTGGAGGAGCGGGGGCCGATGTTTGTCGAGCCCGGGACCCAGGTCTACCAAGGAATGATCATCGGCGCGCACAGCCGCGGCAACGACCTCGACGTCAACCCGCTCAAAGGCAAGCAGCTGACCAATATCCGCACCACCGCCAAGGACGAAGCGGTACGGCTGACCCCGCCGCAGGTCATGACCCTGGAACAGGCGATCGCTTATCTCGCCGATGACGAGCTCGTCGAGGTCACCCCGCAATCGATCCGCCTGCGCAAGCGCCTGCTCGACCCCAACGACCGCAAGCGCGCGAGCCGCGCCGCCGCCGCGGCGGAGTAGCAATGTCGTTACCCTCACCCACCCAGCCCTGGCGGGCTGGGTCCTCCCTCTCCCGCGGTGCGGGCGAGGGCTTTGCGACAGTCAGCTTTGTAGCTCCTCTCCTGCACCGCGGGAGAGGGTGCCGAGCGCAGCGAGGCGGGTGAGGGTTTGCCCCGCGCGGATTTGACTTTGGCCAAGTCCCGACTATAGTTCGGCCAAACCGAAATCGGACTTCGAGTTTATGAGCAGCAAGCGTCAGGAACCGAAATACAAGATCAACCGGCGTCTCCAGGTGAATTTGTGGGGACGGCCGAAAAGTCCGCTCAACCGGCGCGAATACGGTCCGGGGCAGCATGGGCAGCGGCGCAAGAAGCCGTCAGATTTTGGCACGCAGCTCGCCGCCAAGCAGAAACTGAAAGGATATTACGCCAATATCGGCGAGCGCCAGTTCCGCCGTCTTTATGCCGAGGCGGTGAGGCGGCGCGGCGACACCGGCGACAATCTGATCGAACTGCTCGAGCGGCGGCTCGATGCGGTGGTTTACCGCATGAAGCTTGTGCCCACGCCGTTTGCCGCGCGTCAACTCGTCAACCACAGGCACGTGCTCGTCAACGGCCGGCGCATCAATATTCCGTCCTACACCGTGCGCGACGGTGACACGGTCGAGCTGACGGGGAAGGCGAAACAGATGGCGCTTGTGCTCGAGGCCTCCGGGTCCGGCGAGCGCGACGTTCCCGACTATCTCGAGATCGACCACGACCGCATGCGGGGCCGGTTTATCCGCGCACCCAAGCCCACCGATGTGCCTTATCCGGTGTCGATGGAGCCCAACCTCGTCATCGAATATTATTCGCGCTGACCGGATCAGCGGCCAGCACCGGTAGGGATGCGGTTATCGGATCGGGGCGAGCGGCGGCATGGTCAGCACGCCGGGGCTGTCGAGCGCCGCCTCCAGACGCTGCAGCAGCGGCTGCACCGCCTTCAGCGAGTGTTCGATCGAGGTTGAGCTGATGCCGCCGGCATCGCGCTCGCGGTCTGCGCCGGTGAGGCGGTTGTAGAGGAGCTCGGGCAGGGTTTCCTCGCGGGGAAAGACGGTGAGGGTGAACGGTGCCTCGGGCGCCAGATTGGCAGCTTCCTTGGCGAGGCGCAGCGCCACCGAATAGCCGCCGAGCTCGTCGACCAGACCATGCGTCCTAGCGTCCTCGCCAGACCACACGCGGCCTTTGGCGACCGCCTCGACCTCTTCCTGGGTCATATGGCGCCCGGTCGCGACATGGTCCTTGAAGCCCTTGTAGGTGTCGTCGAGGAACGCTTCGAGACGGTTGTGAGCGTAAGCCGAGAAATCCGTGGTCACGCTGTACATCGCCGCATTGGCGCCGATTTGCGCGCTGTCGGTCGATATTCCGATCTTTTTCAGCAGATCGGCGACGACCAGCTTGCCGGCGAGAACGCCGATCGAACCGGTCAGGGTCGCCGGCTCGGCGACGATCTTGTCGGCAGCTGCCGTGACATAATAGCCGCCGGAGCCGGCGACGTCGCCCATCGACACGATCACCGGCTTGCCGCGCTCGCGGGCAAAGACGACCTCGCGCCAGATCGACTCCGAGGCGACTGCCGAGCCGCCGGGGCTGTCGATGCGGAAGAGGATGGCGCGCACCGCAGGGTCACGGACCGCATCACGAAACGCACGAGTTCATCTCGGTCGCCGCCATCAAATTCGAGCCGGTCAGCGGGTTGGACGCGCCGCCGCTTCGCACCACGAGGCCCGAGCCGTAGATCAGCGCGATCGTCGAGCCCACGCGATGCGGATGCCCGGCGCGATCGAGATAGTTCGCAAGGCTGACCACCTCGGCGCCGGACCCGGCGCGCGCCCGGGCATGGCCGAGCACCTCGTCACGGTAGCCGAGCCGATCGACCAGCTTTGCCTGGACCGCCTCTTGAGCAAGGAACGGGCCGCGGTCGATCAGGTCGCGCACCGCGGCCTCCGGCATTTTGCGACCCTGGGCGATCCCGTGGACGATCTGTCCGGCAAACGAGTTGAGCAGCGCATCGACCTCTTCGCGATGCGCTGGCGTCATTTTGGTTTCGGTCAGCACGTTCATCGCGGTCTTGAATTCTTCGCGATGGTCGAACTCCGGGACGACCCCGAGAAGATCGAGGGTTCCCTTCAAGAACGGGGAATCGGCATAGAGGCCGGTCAGCCCGACATTCCCCATCGGCTGCAGCCAGATCTCGTCGAAGGCGGTTGCCAGGTAATAGGGCCGGGTTCCGGGGCCGAACTCGCCGAAACTGTCCGCGAAAGCGAGCGCGAGCTTGCCCTTGCTGCGGAACGCGGCGATCGCGTCGCGCACTTCCTGGACCCTGGCGAGGCCCATCTCGTCGTCGCCGACCCGGGCGAGCAAGACCTTGACGCGGGGATCGTTGCCGGCGGTTTCGATCGCATCGAGGAAATCACGCAGGGTCGGCTTCGCGCCCACCAGGAGCCGCATGATCGGCTCTTCGCTGGCGCCTTCCGGCAGATCCTGGGTGAGGTCCGCGGTCAGGAGAATGTTGCCGGGAAGCGGCGTCACCGACGGCCTCAAGCCGCCGACCAGCAGCACGATGCCGGCGACGAACAGCACGGTCGCGAAGCCGATGACCGCAAAAAAACCTACAAAGAAACGCCGCATGCCTGGTCCGTCAGCTTTCCCCGGCGGCGCGGGTCACCGGTCCCACCGGTGATACTCGCGGTTCGGAATGACATCCAGCCCGCTGGCCATCCGATTCGACATGTTGAAAAAGGCGACCGTTTCGGTGAGGTCGAAAATGTCCTCGTCGCCGAGACCCGCCCGGCGCAGCCCCTCCCGGTCCTCCTCGCCGATCGTGGCGGGCGCCGCGGTCAGCTTCCACGCGAAATCGAGCATCGCGCGCCGGCGCGGGTCGAGCGGGGCTACGCGATAGTTCATGACCAGCATCTCGCCGAGTTCGGGATCGCCGGACAAACGCCGCACCGCCTGGCCGTGCGCAACAAGGCAGTAATAACACCGGTTGGCGCTCGACACGACGACGGCGACCATCTCCCGCTCGAGCTTAGAGAGGCCCGAGGGCGCCAGCATCAGCTCGTTGTACATCGCGACGAAATTGCGCAGTTTTTGCGGGCGTAGGCTGTAGGCGCGCAGCACATTCGGCACGATGCCGAGCTTTTCGGTGCACAGCGCGAAAAGCTCCTGCAGATCCTCGTCGAGCGCTTCGGGATCGGCGACGGGAAGTGCCGAGATGTGGTCCGGCTGCGGCACGTAAAACCCCCTCTGCAACAGGTCACGGATCTACTTTAACCAACTCCGGCAAACATCGTCATCACCTGGCTCAACCCGGCGTTCCGTCTCTGCGTTTCGCTGTTTCAAATATGACAGCCCGCTGCTCCTGCAGCGGACACTCCTCTTCAAGGAGATTGCGGCATTTATGTCGTAAGAACTCGGTCGAGGTTGGGTCGGGGCTGGCTCATTCGACGTTTACGACACTGTAGAGTTTGTGAATCCGGTCGGAGAACCAGTCGGTCAGGCGGTGCTTCGGAACATGCTCGTCGAGTTCGGGCGAGGCGCTCAAGCGACCGGCGGCCTGCAGCCGGGCCAGGGTCCGGCAGAGCTCTTGGGCAACCGGCGGCCGAGCCTCCAGGATAGGCGTGAGGTCCGCTTTCGCCAGCTCGTACACCGTGGTTGGCACCAATGCGCTGATCCTTGCCGCGGCGCCCACCCCGGTAAGCATCCCGATCTCGCCAAAATGATCTCCGGGCCCCAAGCGCAACAGTTCCATCTCGCCCTCCATTCCGTCGTGGGTCATCGAGACGACGCCGCTGCCGATGATGAATAATGATTGCATAACGGTGCCGGGCTCGACCATGGTTTCACCCTCGTCATATGACCGTTGCTTGAGCTTTGCCGCGATGGCCGCGCGTTCCTCCGGCGCGAAAGTCGCAAAAATGTCCACCAGCTCAAGCAGTCTCTCTACACCGGATCGGCTTTTTCGCCGGCCTTCGTCTGCCGCTGCGGGATCGGGCCCATTCTGCGACGCTGCCAGGTCGATGTCTGCGGCTGCCAGGTGCCGATAAATGAAATCGAACAGCTCGTTCTGTGCCTTGACGGTCGAAGCCAGCTCTTCGACAAAGAACGCGATCTCGAACTCCGCGTAGCTGGCATTGATGGTCTTTATCGTAATCGTCGGAGCTGGTGTTGCGACGATCAGCCGAGAATTGCGGACCGCATGATCCAGAATCTCGCTGCACGTCGAAGGCCGCGCCTGGGCATCGACTTGAACGGTTACCGTCGTCCCGTGAAGCCCGCTCGGAGAACTGACATTGACGATCTTGGATTTTGCGATGGTGCTGTTGGGTACTATCGCCAGATCTCGACGCGCCGTCAGGATGTAGGTCGCGCGCCAGTTCAACTCGATGACCCGGCCGTCAGTGCCGCCTTCGATACTGATCCAATCGCCGGGCCGGTATGGCCGGCTAAAACTCAACACAATGCCGGAAAACACATCGCCCAGGGTGCTCTGTAGGGCGAGACCGAGGATGATCGCGACGACGCCTGATGTTGCCAGCAGGCCCCGGATCGGCAGATCGAAGACGTAGGTAATGATCGCAAAAACTGCAGCGAGATAAATGAGGCCAGCCAGCAGGTCCTGCAGCAACTTTGCCTCGCGCGGGCTGCGTTGAAAAACAACAAAAGCGCGCAGCACGCCGACCAGAAACCAGGCGGTCCAAAACCACCAGGCGATTTTCAGGAGGACGTGGACCGCATCGCGGAACGGCGAGCCCGTCAGTACCAAAGGCTGATAGGGCACGATGTCGGCGCGCAGAAGTGCGATCGTAAGCATGATCAAAAAAACCACCCGCACGACTGCGCGCCCGAGCGGATGTGTTTTGAAGAAGAGATACGTGGCTAGACCGCCAAGGATGTAAAGCCCAAGGATGATAACCAGCGGATCGCGGGCGGCCGCCTTTGTAATGCTCGCAAAATCGATCATCTGGTGTTCCGAAATCGCCGATCTTTTGATGCTGTTACAGAAGGCCCAGCCCGCCGAACACTCCGCCGGCCGTCAGGATCCAGAGCGGATTGAGCCGCGTCCCGAGTATCAGTGCCACTGCAGCGGCGGTGATCGCTACGCTCTGCCACCCGAGGGCGGCGGAACGAGCCATAACATAGCCGCCGGCAATGACGAGCCCGATGGTCAGCGGAGCAAGGCCGCGCCGCACGATGCGCTGCCACGGCATGTCGCGGAAGCGATCCCACAGCCGGTAGGAAAAGTAATACATTAGGCAGGGCGGCCCGAACGTCGCGAGCGCACTGGCGACCGCCCCGGGAATACCTCCGACCTTGAGCCCGAGGAAACTCATCATCAGGATCATATTGGGTCCGGGCGCCACTTGGGAGACCGCAAAGAAATTTGCGAACTCCTGGTCGGTCACCCAGCCCTTGGCGACGGCGAAATCGTGAACGTCCGGCAGAACCGTCGGGAACCCGCCAAAACTGATAGAAGACAGCACAGCGAGATGCGCCGCCAATGCCAGCGTTGCGGAAGAGCTGTTCATCGTGCTCTCGCGCTTTCGAGACCGACAACGGCGATGCTGATCGGCGCCAATGCAAGCAGCACGATCAGCAGCGGCAACCTGGTGAAAGCCATGCCAGCGAAAGCCAAACCGGCAAAGAGCAATGCCGTACGGCGACTACGGTGCGGCATCAGCAGCCGCAATCCCGTCCCGATCAGCAGCCCCGCGGCAGAAGCCGAAAGCCCACTGAGTATGTTCTGCAGGACCGCAATTTCAGCATATCGAAGCACAATGCCGCCGACCGTCAATCCGACCGTCCAGGGCACCAGAATAAACCCGGCGACCGCGCTGATCGCGCCGATCGCTCCCCGCAGCTTGGCGCCGACGCAGACCGCGATCCCCACGATGTTCGGCCCGGGCATCAGCTGGCAAAGGGTCAGAGTCTCGGCAAATTCCTGCTCGTCCATCCATTGGTGTTGCTCTACCACGGCGCGGCGCGCCCAGACGAGCCCGCCGCCGAAACCGCTCAGCGAAACCTTGAGGAAGCCCGTGAAAAGTGCCCTCAGGGAGACCCGGTCGCCGGAACTGCTGCCTTCGCGCCTCTTGAGCATGGCTGACTCCTCCCGCCTCGTTCGCTATCGTGCCGGCTCCATCGGGGGCCGACACCGCGGCGGCTTCGAGCTGGCCGAAATTTTGTAGAAGGGTTGCAAACCATGCTGTCAAGAGCGCTTCGATTGCTCGTGCTTGTCGCGGCCGCCAGCCTGGCGGCTACCGGCGCCGGGCCGGCCTGGGCGCAGGACGACGAGCTCGAAACAATGGCTGCAGCCCTCAAGGATACGACTTTCACGCTGCAGGACGGCCTCAAGGCCAGCGAGCGCGAAGGTCAGCCGATTTCGGCCCAGTTCGAGATGGACGACGGCAAATTGCAGATTTCGATCTACACGACAAAAGGCGACGATTTTTCCGAAGTCGTGGCCGATCCGAAAACCGGCGCGATCGTGAAAACCGAAAAGATCACCGACGCCGACGATATCAACGACGCAGCGGATCAGAAGGCCGCGATGGCAAAGGCGAAAACCTCTCTCGTAGCCGCGGCCGATGCGGCCGTGAAGGAGAATTCCGGGTTCCGCGTCGTCAGCATCTTTCCCGATCTGCGGGATGGCCATGCCATCGCAGAGGTCACCTTGTTGCAGGGCACCATGGCAAAAAAGGTGACCGAAAAGCTGGACTGAATCACGGCGATGGCCGTTGCGGCTCGTTCGAACGCGAGCTCTTGTCGATCAGAATGGCCCTGAAATCGTTGACATTGGTGCGCGTGGGGCCGGTGATCAGCAGGTCGCCCAGCCGGGCAAACACCGAATAGGCATCGTTGTCGGCGAGATGCGCCGGGAGGTTCAGCCCAGCGTGCGCGGCGCGCTCCAGGGAATCGGGTAACAGAAAGGCACCGGCGTTGTCCGCGCTGCCGTCTATGCCGTCGGTGTCGGCAGCTACCGCGGCAATCCCGGCGCGCCCATCGAGCGCCACAGCAAGGCTCAACAAGAATTCGGCGTTGCGCCCGCCGCGTCCGCCGCCGCGCACCGTGACCGTCGTCTCACCGCCCGAGAACAGCACGCAAGGAGGCTCAGCCGGCTGCCCGTAGCCCGCGGCCTGCTTGGCGATGCCGGCGTGAACCAGCCCGACGTCGCGCGCCTCGCCTTCGATTGCATTGCCGAGGATCAGCGGACAGAACCCGGCATCGCGCGCCACCCGCGCCGCGGCTTCGAGAGCGTCTTGCGGCGTGGCAACGACACGGTTCGTCACGTTGCGAAAGCGGGGATCGCCCGGTTTGGGCGTCTCGGTTGTCGGCTCTCGCAGATGTTTCAGCACGGATGCGGGAATTTCGATCCGGTATTTCTCGAAAATCGCGATCGCCGCCGCAGAGGTGGTCGGGTCCGGTACGGTCGGGCCCGAGGCGATAACCGACGGGTCGTCTCCGGGCACGTCCGAAATCATCAGCGAGACGACGGGCGCGGGCGCCGCCGCGATCGCCAGTCTGCCACCCTTGATCGCCGACAGGTGCTTGCGGACGGTATTCATTTCTCCGATATGGGCGCCGCTGTGCAGCAATGCCCGATTGATCGCCTGCTTGTCCTTGAGCGTGACCCCGGTGGCGGGGAGCGCCAGCAGCGACGAGCCGCCGCCGGAAAGCAGACACAAGACGAGGTCGTCCGGCCCGAGGCTTCTGACCCTGGCGAGAATCCGCCGAGCCGCTTCGCGCCCGGCGGCGTCCGGCACCGGATGCGCCGCCTCGATCACCTCGATATGCCGGCACGGCATGGCGTGGCCATAGCGAGTGACCACCAGCCCTTCGATCGGCCCGGACCAGTTCGCCTCGACAGCCGCCGCCATCGAAGCGGCGGCTTTCCCGGCGCCGACGACGACGGTCCTGCCCCGAGGCGGCTTCGGCAGGTGCTTCGGAACGCACAGCGCCGGCGAGGCAGCCGCGACGGCGGCATCGAACATGTCGCGCAACAGCGTTCGATAATTCATGCGACAGCCAGAGTTGCTTGCCGGTCAACGCGAGTGTCTACACCCATTTGCAGTCGATTGCAGCGCCCCGGCGGGACAAAACAACTATTTGCGTGTTCACCCGCCGGGACTCGCGTTTACCATCGCGAAAAGCATCGGTTTTCCACATGGGGGTGGCAGGATGAAGCGACGCGAAAAGCTGAGTTCGATTGCGGCGGCCGTGCTTTTCGCCCTGTGCTCGGCAATCAATGCGCCGCCAGCGGCCGCCCAGGCGCCGCCCGAGGCGAGCGCCGCAGTGCCGCAGGCGGGCTCCTTCTTGCTGACGGTCTTCTTGCGGCACGACCAGACGAAAACGGTCGATCAGATCAACGAGCACCTGAAGCAGACAGGCTGGTACGACAAGTTCCCGCCCGAGGGGGTCGAAATCGTGGCCTGGTACGTGATGATGGGCATCGGCCAAGTCGTCATTCTGCGCGTGCCCGCCGAAAAGCTGCGGGATACGAACCGCGTCATCGAGCAGACCGCCTGGGGCGGATATCGGACCGAGTTCTACCCTACTTACGATTTCAAGCCGGTATGGGACGCGATCCCGCACCATCGTCCCTGAATGTTCCGGCGCGCCCAATCATGAAGAGCCAGGTTCAAGTGCGCCATCGCCGGCGCATTCTCTGCGTCTTTCCGCGGTATGCCCCATCGTTCGGCACGTTCCAATACGCCTATCCGATGATGGGAGGGGTGCGCGCCTTTATGCCGCCGCAAGGAATTCTGGTCGTTGCCGCCTATTTGCCGCCGGGATGGGAAGTGCGTATCGTCGACGAGAACATCCGTCCGACAAGCGAAGAGGAGTTCAACTGGGCCGACGTCGTCTTCGTCAGCGGAATGCATGTTCAAAGGGCCGAGATCAAAGCGGTGGCTCGGCGCGCGCAGGCGGCGGGCAAAGTGACGGTACTGGGCGGCCCGTCGGTCTCCGCCTCGCCGGAGAAGTATCCCGAATTCGATTATCTCCATCTCGGCGAGCTCGGCGATGCGACGGACGAGCTGATCCGCGCGATCGACGAGGACGCGAGCCCGCCCGCCGCCCAGCAGCGCTTTGCCACGCGTGAGCGTCTGGCGCTGGCCGAGTTCCCGATCCCCGCTTATGAACTGATCGAAGGCCGCCGCTATTTCATCGGCAGCGTCCAGTTTTCGAGCGGCTGCCCCTATCGCTGTGAATTCTGCGACATCCCGGCGCTTTACGGGCGTCAACCCCGTCTCAAAACGCCGCAGCAGGTCCTCGCCGAGCTCGACGCGCTGCTCGCCGCCGGGATCAAGACCTCGATCTATTTTGTCGACGACAACTTCATCGGCAACAAGAAGGCGGCGCGCGAACTCCTGCCCCATCTCGTCGCGTGGCAAAAGCGGCGCGGCTATCCGGTGCAGCTGTGCTGCGAGGCCACCCTCAACATCGCCAAATCGCCGGAGATTTTGGCGATGATGCGCGAGGCCTATTTCTGCACGGTCTTCTGCGGGATCGAGTCGCCAGAGCTGGCCGCGCTCGACGCCATGCAGAAATCGCAGAATCGCGCAGTCCCGTTGCTGGACGCGGTCGCAACGATCAACAGTTACGGCATAGAGGTCGTCTCAGGGATCATACTCGGTCTCGACACCGACACGCCGCAGACCGCTGATCGGTTGATCGAGTTCATCGATCGCTCGCAGATCCCGATGTTGACGATCAACCTGCTGCAAGCCCTGCCGAAAACACCACTGTGGGACCGTTTGGAGGCCGCCGGACGGCTCGACGAAGACGGAAGCCGCGAGTCGAACGTCGTCTTTGTTCGCCCTTATGACGAGGTACTGCACAATTGGCTCCGTTCGATCCGCCATGCCTACACGCCGGAGGCGATCTATCGCCGCTTTGCCTGGAATGCCGAGCACACTTATATCAACCGGATCGCTCTGCCATTGTCTCGGGCGCGCCTGAACCCGAGCAATCTGCGCCGCGCCGTCGGCATCATCGCAAGACTGCTGGTTCGGGTCGGGCTGCTCGGCGATTACCGCCGCAGTTTCTGGCAAATGGCCGGGCCCGCGCTGCGCGCCGGACGCATCGAGGAGCTGATCCATGTCGGGATCGTCGCCCATCATATGATCGTGTTCGCGCGCGCCTGCGCCGCGGGGCGCGAGAACGCATCCTTTTTTATCGACCGGCCGAAAATCGCTGCATAGCCTCCCCTACTCCCGCTGCAGCTGCCGGGCGGCACGCGCAGCCGGGCGCTCGGCGCAGTTCTTGAGCCAATCGGCGGTTTTCGGAAAGGGTGACATGTCGATCTGGGCCGGCCGTGCCCAGGCGAGAATGCTGGCGACATTGAGGTCGGCGACAGTGAAATCGTCGCCGAGCAGGTTGGCGCCGCGGCCGAGTGCGCCGTCGAGCACGCTCAGCGGCTGCGCCAGCTGCTTCTCGGCGGCGTCCGCCGCCGCGGCATCGCGCTCGTCCTCGGGAAGAATGGCGCGGTTGAACAATGCCGTCAGCACGGGCCTCTCGACCTCGGTCATCCCCCAGAAGCTCCATTGCCAGGCCCGCGCTTCGTCCTCGAGACGGGTCGGATAGAGCGTGCCTGCGCCGTATTTCTTCGCGAGGTAAAGGTTGATCGCCATTGATTCCCACAGGACGAACCCGTCATCGTCGATGACCGGAACATGCCCATTGGGATTGAGCGAGAGATGGGCAGGCGTGCGCGTCTCGCCGGTGGCGAAATCGACCTTCACATGCTGGTGATCGAGTCCCAGCTCCTTGGCCATCCACAAGGTGCGAAAAGCCCGCGAGCGCGCGACGCCATGGATCTTGAGTGCCATGCCTGCCTCCCGTCACTTACCTCAGATCCCGGCCGGCCGCTTCGCCGGCGAGAAAGATGTTCGGCTTCAGGAACATCGATAGCACCAGTGCGCCCTTTGGTGAGCGGGCGATATGGCGATTGCCTTTGGGGCGCCAGACGTAGTTGCCCGCGCGCACCTCGCCCTCGTCGTCGACGAGGCTGCCTTCGAGCACGAAGGTCTGCTCGATTTCGACGTGCTCGTGCAACGTCAGTTCGGCGCCCGGTTGCCAGCGGAAAAGCGCGGTCAGGAGCCCGCTCTCCGGATCTTCGAGCAGGATCTTCATATCGATGCCGGCGCACGGGGTCGGCTTCCACGGCAGGCTCTCGACCTCGACGTAGCGCGACGCTAGAGGCCCGAACCTTTCGGCGTCTTTGAGAAAAGGTGTGGTTGCAGTCATTGGGTTCCCTCGCTGCGGTGTCGCTCGATGATAGACCGAAACCCGGTTATGCTGGCGAACTTCGACGAGATGGTCCGGCTTCTTGGGAGGGAATGATGGCGAAGGGTATCCTGATTGCGGCGATGAATTTCTCGGCGGCGCCCGAGGACGAGTTTCACGACTGGTACGATCTGGAGCACATCCCGGAGCGGCTGCGGGTGCCGGGCTTTCTGAATGCAGATCGCTGGATCGGCACGGACAACCCGAAGATCTCGGTGGCGACCTACGATCTCGACAATGTCGGCGTGCTTCATAGCCCGCCCTACCTCGCGGTCGGCGGCGAAAACGGGTCGCCCTGGACCAAACGCACGGCCAAATTCCGCAAAAGCATCTTGCGTTATGAGGGTGAGCAACTGTTTCCCGGAGACCGGACGGCGCCACCCCAGGCCGCAGCCCTCATGCTGATCGGGATGAATGTCGCCCCCGAACACGAGCATGAATTCAACGAATGGTACAACACCGAGCACATCCCGGCGCTAGGCTCGGTGCGGGGCACGTTATGCGCCCGCCGCTACCGCGGCACCGGTGGCACCCAGCGCTACGTGGCGCTGTATCATCTGACCTCGCCCGAGGTGGTGCGCTCGGCCGAATGGAAGAAGGCGGCGGACACGCCTTGGACGCAGAAGATGCGGCCGCATTTCCGCGACCATTTGCGCATCGAATGCCGCCGCTACACCCGTGCGCAGTAGCAGGCTGAATTTCCTCTTCCCGCTCGCGGGCGCATCGCGGGAGGTGGCGTTATCACGGTTAGTCGATCGATCCAGGTTGGGTCGTCGGGACGCCGCTGGACGGCGTCCCGGCGGAATGCCACTCAAGGATTGCGGTTGGGCAGGTTTCCTGCGCGCTCCGTTCCTTCCTTGTCGACATCGACCCTGGTTTCCCGCACCGTGTCGCGCACGACCTCGGTGCGCTCGTCTGCCTCCTTGCGGACGACGACGTCTTCCACTCTGCGCGCCTGCTTGGCGACGACCGGCTCTTCATGCCGCTCGATGACCTCGTATTCGCGCTCTTGCGGCAGTTCGGCACCGCCTACCGCCCGCTCGCCGGTTACCGGGCGATGTTCGATAATGACCCTTTCGTCGCGCAGAGTGACGGATTCCTCGACCGGGCGTTCGACAACGTAGGTCCGGATACGGTACCGGCGCTCGCTTGCGCGCTTGCCAACGTCCAACTCTTCCTTCACCACCGGTATGACTTGATCCCGTTCACTGCTCACTGCGCCAACTGCGCCAGCCGGGGGTGTCGCTCCAGCGAGCGGAGGTTGAGGGATCACACCCGGGGACATTGCACCTTCGGCCATCTCGCTGCCCGCCATCGGCCCCACCCGCCCCGCTATTCCGGTTTCTGCTGTTGGGACCGCCGCTCGTTGATCGAAATCGATCGGGTCGAATTCCTCGAGTACCTCGGCGACGCGGCCACGCTCGGCCTGGTCGCGCACTAGTACTGATACGGCCGTCCTGCCACCGCGCAAATTGGTGTCATACCAGCTGCGGTCGTGCTCTGGAATGTCTTCGCCAAACAGCCAATCCCAAAATCCGCCGCGGTGTTCGCTTTCCACGCCGCGCTCCACCGAATCAGCGCTGAGCCGGATATCCGTTGCCGGGATGCCGAGCTGCATCAACCTATCGCGTGCCCGTTCGGCAAGCGCGTGCGATTTATAGACTGCGACAAGAGAATGCCCGTTCATATCTTGACTCCGCTATAGGACAGTACCTCTGCAAACAGGTTTTGACTGGACGCGTTCCAATCAAACGCATCTGAAGACACCGAAAAGAAGGGAGAACGAAGCAACAACGGCGGCAATAGCCGTGCAGACATCATGATGATGAATTTTTCATCAGCTTTCCTTAAACAAACTGCAGCAACTTTAATATAAGCGCCATAGCTGATATGCGCTCTCGCCGCAGCTGTATTGTCGGATCTGGCACGACCGGGTTCGGCAGCATAAGTCAGCCTTACTTCATGATTTCAGGCCGGGTGGCGGACCCCGCAAGATAATGAACACGGCGGAAGACGGACTCCCGCTCCCACTGAGATACTGGGCGATCCTGAACCTCGCGGTCGGGATGGCGCTGTCGGTGCTCGACAGCGCCATCGCGAATATCGCGTGCCGGCGATCGCGAGGGAAATCCACGCCAGCCCTGCCGATTCGATCTGGGTCATCAACGCCTACCAGCTAGCGGTCGTCATTTCGTTGCTGCCGTTCGCCTCGCTCGGCGACATCTTCGGCTATCGCCGCATCTATATCATAGGCCTCGTGGTGTTCACCGGCGCCGCGCTCGTCAGTGCTCTGTCGCACTCCTTGCCGATGCTGACCCTGGGCCGCGCGCTGCAGGGGCTGGGCGCCGCCGGCATGATGAGCGTCAATACGGCCCTAGTGCGCTTCACCTACCCGCGCCGGCAATTGGGCCGCGGCATCGCAATGGTCTCGGTCGTCGTCTCGATATCGTCAGCCGCAGGTCCGAGCGTCGCCGCGGCGATACTCGCGGTCGCCTCGTGGCCGTGGCTCTTCGCGATCAATGTCCCGATCGGTCTCGTCGCGCTCGCAATGTCGTGGCATCTGTTGCCGACCACGCCGCCCTCCGACCATCGCTTCGACCTGGCGAGCGCGGTTTTGAGCGCATTTGCCTTTGCCTTCCTGATCAGCGGGATCAACGGCATCGGCCACCACCACCCTGCTCTTCTGGTGTTGAGCGAGTTGTCCGGCGCCCTCCTCGTCGGCTATGTCCTGGTGCGCCGGCAAAACTCCTTGGCCATGCCGCTTCTGCCTGTCGATCTCTTTAAGAGGCCGGTGTTCGCTCTTTCCGTGACCACGTCGGTTTGCGCGTTTGTTGCGCAAGGGATCGTGTTCGTCGCACTCCCTTTTTACTTCCAGGACGTGATCGGCCGCTCGCAGGTCGAAACCGGGCTGTTGATGTCGCCGTGGCCAGTGACGGTCGCGATCATCGCGCCAATCGCCGGCCGGCTGGCGGACCGATATCCCGCCGGAATTCTCGGCGGCATCGGGCTCGGCGTGCTGAGCCTCGGCTTTATCCTGCTGGCATTGCTTCCGGCTCTACCAAGCGATGCCGGCATCATCTGGCGAATCATCGTCTGCGGGTTCGGGTTCGGGTTTTTCCAATCGCCGAACAACCGCGCCATTGTCAGCAATGCGCCGCGCGAACGCAGCGGCGGCGCGGGCGCCATTCAAGCGACCGCGAGGCTCCTCGGCCAGACGATCGGCGCCGCTCTGGTGGCGCTGGTCTTCGGGTACGCCGGACCCAGCGGCCGCACCAGCCCGACCACGGCCATCCTGATCGCCGCCGGCTTTTCCGCGCTTGCCGCGCTCGCCAGCCTCTCCCGCCTGCTCAAATTCGTGCGCCTACCACGACTTGCGTCCGTTCGCGCTTCCAGCATGCCGAAGCCAAGCGGCGATAAAGTCCCCGTGCGCGCGCCGCCGTAAATCGAATCGCTCGGCGCTTGCGCCGGAGCCGAGTTTGACTATCCTGCAGCCGCCTGCAATCGGGGGGATCGGGCGGGACCCGATGAGTAACGGGGCGCGCGGGCGATCGCGCTTTTACCGGTTCTTCACTGCGGCGGCGGGGGCGCTGATCGCTCTGCCGTCTTTATTGGCGCTCGGCGCCGAGCCGGTCTCGGATCAGACGGTCGTCCACCTACTAAATCGGCTCGCCTTCAGCCCGACCCTCGAAGAGGTTCGGCACGTCAAGACCATCGGCGTCGAGCGTTATATTACCGAGCAACTCGATCCCAACTCGATTCCCGAGCCGATCGAGCTGCGGTGGCGCCTTGCCCAACTCGACACCCTGAAGCTCGACCCGGTGCAGCTGCGCCAGCTTTACGGGCCGTTGCGCAGCCTGCGTGGCTTCAAGCCCAATCCGGAGCTCGAGAAGGCTCAGCGCGAACGGGTCCAAATCATCCTACGGGACGCCAGCGAGGCGCGCATCCTCAGAGCCCTGCTGAGCCCGCGGCAGCTGCACGAAGTCATGGTCGATTTCTGGTTCAACCATTTCAACGTGTTTTCCGGCAAAGGGCTGGATGACGTGTGGATCGGCAATTACGAGGAACAGGCGATCCGCCCCTTTGTGCTCGGCCATTTCCGTGACTTGCTGTTCGCCACGACAAAGCACCCGGCGATGCTGGTTTATCTCGACAACGCGCTGAGCACCGCCCCAGGAAGCCCCGGCGCCCGCGGCAGACGAAAGGGACTGAACGAGAATTTCGCGCGGGAGGTCATGGAGCTGCACACGCTCGGCGCCAATGGCGGGTACACGCAGGAGGACGTCGTCACCTTGGCCCGGGTCTTGACCGGGTGGGGCGTCAACCCGCCGAATGCCCGCGTCTTTCCCGAACACGCCGCGGTCTTTGAAGGCGCGCGCCACGACTACAGTCCAAAGGTTTTCCTCGGGCATCCTTTGCAGTCACGCGGCAAGGAAGAGGGTGAGGAGGCGCTGAACATCCTGGCTCACAGCCCGGCAACAGCCCATCACATTGCGTTCGAGTTGGCGCAGTACTTTGTTGCCGACGAGCCGCCCCGGACCCTGGTCGAACGGCTCGCCGCTCGGTTTGTAGACACTGACGGCAATATAAGGGAGGTGCTGAGAACGCTTTTCGCCAGCAACGAATTCTGGGACAGCAGGGGCGCTAAATACAAGACGCCCTACCAGTTCGTGATCTCGGCAGTGCGCGCCGCGGGGATGCCGCCCGGCAATATCCGGCCGCTGCTCGGCGCCATGGACCAGCTCGGGATGCCGCTCTTCGGCTGCCTGACGCCGGACGGGTACAAGAACACCGAAGACGCCTGGCTCAGCCCTGACGCAACGACCCGCCGCATCAGCTTTGCGACCGCATTGGTCCGAGGCAGCCCAGGCGCGGTCGATGCCGCGCGTCTCGAAGCGATCTTCGGCTCGACCTGGACCGAGGGCACCCGCGCCGCCATCGAAAACTCGCCGAAAGGGCTGCGCGCCGCCCTGATTTTGGGCGGTCCCGACTTTATGCATCGATAGGAGGGACCGGTGCACCGGCGCGATTTCATCAAAGGGGCCGCAGCTCCCTTCTGTTTCGGACCCGACGCCTGGGCGGCAATCTCCGATGAGGGCCCGAGGCGCCTGATCGTGATCCTGCTGCGCGGCGCAGTCGACGGGCTCAATGTCGTAATCCCCTATGCCGACGGGGCCTATTACCAAGAGCGCCAGTCGATCGCGATCGTACCGCCTGGCAAGCCGGACGGGGCCTTGGCGCTCGACGGGCATTTCGGGTTGCACCCCGCGCTTGCGAGCCTGATGCCGTTATGGAACGAGCGCAAGCTCGCCTTTGTCCACGCCGCGGGTTCGCCCGACCCGACGCGATCGCATTTCGACGCGCAGCTCTATATCGAAAACGGCACTCCGGGGCAGGACACCACCCGCGACGGCTGGATGAACCGCCTGTTGTTGGCACTGCCCGGTCCGCGCGGTGCAACGGACGCGATCAGCATCGGGGCGACCGTACCGCGCATCCTGGCCGGCAAGGCGCCCGTCGCCACTCTGCCGCTCGGCCCCAACGGCGCCCGGCCACTGCCGATCGATCAGCCGGCAATCGCCAATGCCTTCGATCGCCTCTATTCCGGCAACGACGACCTCGCCAGGTCGTATCGTGAAGGCCGGGCGGCGCGCGCACAATTGATCGGCGCGTTGAGCACGGAGCGGCAGATTGCCGACAATGGTGCGCCGCCGCCAGCCGGCTTTCCCGGGCAGGCCACCCGGCTCGCGTTGCTGATCCGCCGTCACCCCGGCGTCCGGGTTGCGGCAATCGGGCTCGGGGGCTGGGACACTCACATCAACCAGGGCAACCACCAAGGGCAACTGGCCGATCACCTGCGCCCGCTCGGCGAGGGTCTTGCCGCCCTTGCCCGCGGGTCGGGCGAGGCCTGGCACGATACCGTCGTCGTCGTCATGTCCGAATTCGGCCGCACTTTTCGGGAAAACGGCAACCGGGGCACCGATCACGGCCACGGCAACGTCATTTGGGTATTGGGCGGCAACGTCGATGGCGGCCGGGTCTATGGCGATTGGCCCGGCATCGCCCCGCCGCAACTCTACCAGCGGCGCGATCTCGCCGTCACCACCGACTTCCGCACCGTGCTGGCGGCGATCCTCGAACGCCACCTGCGTCTCGCCGACCGCCAGCTCGAAATGGTCCTCCCTGGCGCGCCACCGGCGCCACAGGAGTTGGCTCAAATAATTTCGGGCTGACGCCGCGCATCGCCGACAGGCAGCCATGATGGAAACGGCAGTGCGCGCCACGCCCCGAGCGTGGCTTTTCGGGGAAGCCGATTTTCGCCGGCTGTGGCTCGTCGGCGTGGTCGTCTTTGCGGTGCGCTGGCTGGAGATGCTGGCGGTCGCCGTGTTCGCCTATCAGCGCACCGGCTCGCCGTTCATCGTCGCATTGCTGACGATGCTGCGAATGCTGCCGATGGCGTTGTTCGGCGCCGTCGTCGGCGCCTTGGCCGAGCGGCTGGAACGGCGCACGGCGCTGATCATCGTCGTCATTTCGATGCTGCTGACCTCGCTGGTCCTGGCGCTTCTCGCCTGGAGCGACGCGCTCGAAGTGTGGCATGTCGCGCTGGCCAGCTTTGTCAACGGCATTGCCTGGACGACCGACAACCCGGTTCGCCGCACGATGATCGGCGAGGTCGTCGGACCGGAGCGGATGAGCGCGGCGATGTCGCTCGATGTCGGCGCCAACAATGCTAGCCGCATGCTCGGCCCAACCCTCGGCGGCGTGTTGCTCGCGACATTCGGGATCGGCGGCGCCTTTGCGGTCAGCGTCGCGTGCTACCTCGTCGCGGTCGCCGCTGCAATGCGGATCGATCACCGCAACAGTGTGCGGCCTACCGGCGTCGCGAGCATACTCGAGCGCATGCTCGAAGGGTTAATGCTCGTTCGGCGTGACCGGCGGCTGATCGGGACCCTGGTCGTCACCGTCATCTACAACACCTTCGGCTGGCCGTTCACCAGCATGATCCCGGTGATCGGCCAGGACAATCTCGGCCTCGGCGCCGCCGGCATTGGTCTTCTCGCCAGCATGGACGGGATCGGCGCGTTCTGCGGTGCCGTCGCGATCGCCCTCTTCGCCAAGCCGGCGATGTTCGCCCGCCTCTATGTCGCGGGCGTCTTTGCTTACCTTCTGATGCTGCCGGTTTTCGCATTGGCGCCCGGTCCGCTGCTCGCCGGCACCGTGCTTCTGAGCACCGGTCTCGCCAATGCCGGTTTCAGCATCATGCAGGCGACGCTCGTCTACCTGGCGGCGCCGCCCGAGATGCGCAGCCGCATCTTCGGCGTGCTTTCGGTCTGCATCGGGATCGGAATGATCGGCTTCATCCATCTCGGCCTGCTTGCCGGCCTGATCGGCGCATCTTGGGCGACGGTCGTGATCGGCGCTGAGGGGATTGCGGCGATGCTCCTGACCCGGCGCTGGTGGCGCGTCATCGCGGCGTAAGCTAGGGTGGGTTGTACGGAAATCGTCGCTGGAGAAGAAAATGTCGTCGACCTTGCTGGACCTGCCCCGCGTCGAGACACGCGACATCGACTATGTGGAACGTGCACGCCGTCTCGCGCCGATGCTGAAAGCGGCTGCAGACGAGATCGAAGCGCGCCGCGAATTGCCGGAACGGGTCGTCGATGGGCTGGTCGAGGGCGGCTTCTTCAAATTGCTGATCCCGCGCTCTCTCGGCGGCGCCGAACTCCGCCCCCTAACCTACGTGCAGGTGCTCGAAGAGATCGCCAAGGCTGAACCCTCGACCGCGTGGTGCCTCGGGCAGAACTCCGGCTGCTCGATGTCGGCCTCCTATCTCGACCCCGCGGTGGCGCGCGAGGTCTTCGGCCCGCCGCGCGGCATCCTCGCCTGGGGGCCAGAATTGCCGGGGGCCGGCCGCAGCGTCGCGGTCGAGGGCGACATCCGGGTCACCGGCCGGTGGGGGTTCGCAACCGGCAGCCGGCACGCCACCTGGCTCGGCGCGCATGTGCCCGTCTTCGAGCCGGACGGCACCCCGCGCCTGAACCCGAACGGACGGCAGCATGTCCGCACCGTCCTGTTCCCGAAATCAAAGGCCGAGATCATCGACAACTGGCAGGTCATCGGATTGCGCGGCACCGGCAGCGACAGCTACCGGGTCGAGGATTTGTTCGTGCCGCAGAAATACACCTTCGCGCGCGACAACCCGGCCGAGCGGCGCGAGCCCGGCCTCCTCTACCGGTTCACCAGCGGCATGATCTATGCGATGGGGTTCTCGAACGTGTCGCTCGGCATCGCTCGCGGCGCGCTCGAAGCGTTCATCGAATTGGCGCGCGACAAGATCCCACGCGGCGCCCGCAAGACGTTGCGCGAGAATAACGTGATCCAGTCCGAGGTCGCGCAGTGCGAGGCCAAGTTGCGCTCGTCGCGCGCCTCGATCCACGCGACCCTCGAGGACATGTGGGAGGATGCCGAGCGCGACGGCGAGTTCTCGCCCGAGCGGCACTGGCAATTGCGCCTCGCCGCGACCTGGGCGATCCAGCAGGCCCGCGACGTCGTCGCGAGCGTCTACAACGCCGCCGGCGCCACCGCGGTCTTCAACGAGAACCCGTTCGAGCGCCGCCTGCGCGACATCCACGCCGGGACTCAGCAAGGCCAAGGCCGCCCCATCCATTTCGAAACCGTCGGCCAGATCCTCCTCGGCCTGCCGCCCGAGGGAAGGATGTTCCGCTAGCGGGAGAGGGAGGGAAGCCCTTTAGGCGGCGGGATTGGCTGCAGCGTGAGCCGCCAAGGCCTGCCGCAGCGCGTCCTCCTTCGTGTGATCGAAGGAGGTACGCATCACCGTCCCGCCGACCCCCTGCAGCGCCGCCAGCACTTTGTCGGTCGTCATCTTGCGGATCAGCAGGAACAACGCAGCGTTGCCCGACTGCAGGGTCTGCGCCGCCTCTTTCATGAAATTGTCGTCGATCCCGACATCGGTGAGGGCGCCGCCGAGCGCCCCGCCGGCGGCGCCGAGCGCAGTGCCGACCAGCGGCATCAGAAATATGAAGCCGATCAATGTGCCCCAGAATGCACCGGTTACCGCTCCGGCCGCCGTCGGATGGAACAGCTGGTTGAGCTTGACCCCGCCATTCGGTTGTTTCACCGCAATGACGGCGTCGCCCAGCTCGATCAGATATTCCTGCTGCATGTCGAGCAGCTTCTTGCGGACCTCTTCGGCCGCCGCCTCCGTCGGGAAGGCGATAACCACCAAATCGCTCATCGTTTCAGTCCCCTTGCGAAATCAGTTCACTCGACTTGTCCGGCGCGGCGGCATTGCCGACAGTCATCGTGTAGGGGATTGTTGCTGGTAGAGCAACCTTCACCCCTCCCCCGGGCTTACCATCCGGGGGTCGGCACCTCCTCCCGCGAATTTGGCGGAACTCAATGAGGTGCTGCGTCGCGTTCGGCCAAGTATGTGCCGGTGGGTTCGTGGGATAGCAGAGCGTCCACCTGGCCCGCAGCGTTGGGGGCGGAACTCGATGCGGAAGAACTCGCTGGCGGCAAAGCCGAAGATGCTGCCATCGCGAGCGAGCAGGCGCTCGGTCGGGGCCTCGTTACGGGTGAACGTCAGCCGGCCCGCCTCGTCAATTCCGATGCGAAAGACGACAGTGCCGTAGCGGTAAATTCCGGTCAGCGGCTCCAGAAAGGCGCGGGTCTCCATCTAAGGTTCCGGCAGACGCCGGAAGACGATCGGCGCGACCGTCGGCTCCAGCGGAACCGCCAAGTTCTCGACATGACCTTCGACACCGGTGGAGAATTGCGCGGTCCTGTTCTCGCCGCACGCCCCGCTGTATAGCGCGCACTTGCCAATCTCGCCATGACGAAGAGGCTGTGCGGTCCCCGTTCACAAAGCTCGTGCTAAAGCTGCGCAATCCGTGCCACAATTCCTCTTCTCGGGGTCTGAGGGCGGGCGGATGCGAGCCGTTACTGCGGTGCTAGAATGGGATGTGAGGGGTTTTTGCCGCTAAAAAAGTCTATGCGGCGGCGCACAGGTCGTAGAACGGGTAGTCTGTATAACCGTGAGCATCGAAGGTGTAGAATGTGTCGCGGTCGTAATCTTGAGCGGTAATCCCAGTTCGATGCGTTTGGGCAGATCAGGATTCGAGACGAAATAACGCCCAAACGTAACCAGATCAGCGTCACCCTTCGCGACGATCGCCTCGGCGCTATCTGGTTCGAAGCCGCCAGCCGCGATGATCTTGCCTTTGAAGATCTTCCGCAGTTGCTCGGCTGCGACAGGGGCCTGCCCCTCGGCGATAAGCACGTTGCCCTTCACGCGCGGCTCGATGATGTGGAGATAGGCGAGTCCAAACCGGTTCAGCTGCTCGGTGACGTAAGTAAACAGCACCTGCGGATTGCTGTCCGATATCCCGTTCCATGTTCCACTTGGCCCGATCCGCACAGCGACGCGATCGCCTCCCCACACTGACGTCATTGCCTCCGCGAGTTCCAGCAGGAAGCGTGAGCGGTTTTCGATGGAACCGCCATAGCCGTCGGTGCGCTTGTTGCTGCCGTCCTGAAGAAACTGATCGGGCAGATAGCGCGCTGGCGCAGGTGGAGGCTGCTGCATCCGCCGCTAGACGTGCTGCTCACCCGGAGCGGAGGACACTTGCGTTGGGGTTTCTGAGCGGTTGCGAGCCCGAGTGGCTGCCCGCGATGATGTACGTTCTGCGTGAGGAACTGCCGAGGATCGAGATTACAATTTCTAGTCAGCACTCGCCGCAGCTTGCAGATGGTCTCGCGGCCGGAAAATTGGACGCGGCCTTTATGAGGCCTGAGAAACGATACCCTGATCTTCTCTACCGGGTTCTGGTCACGGAACCACTGATCGTCGTTCTGCCAAGTGATCATCGTCTCGCATCGCGCGAAGCGATCAACCCGCAGGATCTAGTGAGCGAGGCGTTCATTGGGATGGCAGACCAAGCCCCAGTCCTGCGCTCGCTGATAGAGGACTACTTCAGACGATCGGGCGTCGACCTCAACCCAGCGCACCGCATTGAATATCTGTCCATGGCGATATCACTTGTCGCGTCAACTCGCGGGATAGCGCTGTTGCCCAACTTCGCCCGCAATTTCCTCACCTGGTCGGTCATTAGCCGGCCCCTGGAAGGGACTGCTCCGACGATCGACTTGGTACTCGGCTATCACAAGGCCAACACCTCTCCGCTTCTCAAGCTCTTCCTCTCAAGGACGGACGAGCTGATCGCCCGTGTGTCGAAAAGGTCTGGTGAGCTGGGAGGCGTCCCACCTGCCGCGGGGTCGCAAAGGCGTTGAAAGCCCCGGGCGGGTGGCCTGTAGCGGATATCTACGCGCGGCTGTGGGTTTTCTAAAACCCCGCTTCGAGCCTCGGTTTTTATTCGATCACGTTACAAGGTTTCGTTGCGAAAATAGGATGTCATCAAATGACGAACCGCCTTGACAAAATAGCATTATTGTGGTAATGAGGCGCATTCGAAAATAGCCGTTGTTCACGGCTAGAGCCCAGCTCGGCAGACGGCGAGCGAGTGATTGGCAGACCGCAAGCCATGCTCGAACAGCCGCTACCGCCGGGCCGGCCAAATCACCCCTTTTAGAGGATCCGATGATCAGCAGAATAGTCAAAATAATCGCCATGTTCTGCGCCCTGGGCGGGTGCTCGGTCGTCCAGCCGAAGGTCGAGATGGACGCTTCGACGGCAGCGACGATCGCCGCAAATTCCGGCGACACCGCCGGAGCGGCTTGCTTCAAAGCTCTGGAGCCGGTGGTGGGGACGGCGCCGGCTGGTCTTCTCAGCAAATTCGAGGTCGCTCGCGCGGGGCAGATCGTAATCGAGGACGGCCCATGCGCTCCGCTCGCCGCCGGCCTGTTCTTGCACCTGTTGGACAAGATCCCGGGGACACCCTGACCCGGCCCCGAGCACTGGGTACCTGTTCTTCTCCTGTTAAAACAGGTGGAACAGGTGCCGGAAGAGGTCGGGTACGCGAAAGGCACCCGGCCCGATGGCGGGGTGCGGCGGACCATGCCGCACCCCGCGTAGCGGCTAGTTGATCAGCCCGTAGAACTTGCCGGCGTTCTCGCAGGTCATCTTGTAGGTGACTTCGGCCGGAAGATGCGCGAACTGCTCGTCGATGTACTTCTTCAACTCCGGCCACACGCCATCGGGGTGCGGGAAGTCCGAGCCCCACATCAGGGTCTCGACGCCCATATCCTCGATCAGCTTGGTGCCGATCGCGGTCGTACTGGAAGGTCGCGCGGCACTGGTTGCGCCAGTACTCGCTCGGCAGCTTCTTCAGCTTCAGGTCCTGGTATTGGTCCTTATACTCGAAATCCATGCGGTCGATCACATAGGGGATCCAGCCGATGCCGATTCGCCGAGCACCATGCGGATGTTCGGGAAGCGTTCGAACACCGCCGCGCCCATCAGGTCGGTCAGGATCGTCGCCAGCGTCATCTGGAAGCGGACCAGCCCGCTATAGGTCATGCGGCGGGCGATGGTCGGGTCCAACGACTTGCGCAGCTCGGGGTCGGTCGCCGGGAAGGTGTGGAAATGCAGCGGCAGCTGCGTCTCGTTGACCGCCTCCCAGAGCGGATCCCACATCGGGTGCCACATCGGCGTCATGTGCCAGGAGCATGACAGCTCGACGCCCTTCATCCCCAGCTTGGCGACGCGCCGGACTTCGCGGGCGGCACCCTCGATGTTGTTGTAGGGCAGGCAGGCCAGGCCGATCATGCGGTCGGGATAGGTGCTGCTGAAAATGCGTGCATGAAGTCGTTATAGATGCGCAGCATCTCGTCGGCCGCTTCCGGGTCCTTCATCTTCGCGCAGGCGGCGAGGATGCCGTAGATGACCTCGGCGTCAACGCCGTCGCGGTCCATGTCCTTGACCCGCAGATGCGGATCGCCCGGCCGCCGCAGGCCCTTTTCGAAATAGTCGCTGTAGAGGCCGGCCTCAGCCATCTTGTCGGCGCGCAGCTGCTTGCCCGGCACATGCGGCGTGCCGGTGGCACCGACACCGCCGCACAGGCCGTATTCGGCGCCGTTATTGTCGGTCCAGCGCTTCACCCCGTCGGAATTCTCGGCGACGTAGGGCATCAGGTCGCGCATTTTGCTCGACGCGTTCGACGTGAACAAGTCTGGCGGGAGCCACAGCATGTCGAGATGACAATCTGCCGAGATACGCCGATACTGCATAATGCACCCTCCACTCAAGTTGGACCCGGGCGGGTCAATCAGTTATACCTTCCCCAAGCGAATGTATCGGAGGGGCGAACCGGCAACCTAGGCCGATCTGCGCAGGTCTCCGATGCAGGGGGCTCAACCCTGGAGTAGGGCGGCTGCGCCGTAACTGGATGTAATTTGGGGGAAGTCGGAATCGGCAATGAGAGTCTTGGTCACCGGCGGGGCCGGATTTATCGGCTCGGCGGTTTGCCGGTTGCTGGTCGGCGAACTCGACGCCACCGTTCTCAATGTCGACAAGCTGACTTACGCGGCGAATTTGACGTCTCTGCGCGCAATCGACGGCAATCCCCGTTATGCCTTTCGCCGGGCCGACATCTGCGACCGCGAGGCGATTTGCGACGTTTTCCGAGAATTTGCCCCCGATGCGGTGCTCCACCTCGCCGCAGAATCGCATGTCGACCGCTCTATCGACGGTCCTGCAGCGTTCATTGCGACCAACATCGAGGGGACCTATGTCCTGTTGGAAATCGCGCTCGCCTACTGGCGAGGGCTTCCCGCAAAGCGGGCCAAACGGTTCCGTTTTCACCATGTCTCGACCGACGAAGTCTTCGGTTCGCTCGGGCCCGTGGGCAAATTCACGGAAATGACGGCCTATCGGCCGAACTCCCCATATTCGGCGTCAAAGGCGGCTTCCGATCACCTGGTTCGCGCTTGGCGCGAGACTTTCGGTTTGCCGACCTTAGTCAGCAACTGCTCGAATAATTACGGCCCTTACCATTTCCCGGAAAAACTGATCCCGCTGGCCATTCTGAAGGCGCTGCACGGCGAGGGGATCCCGGTCTACGGCGCGGGCGACAATATTCGCGACTGGCTCTACGTCGAGGACCATGCCCGTGCCCTGTTCACTATCCTCAGTGATGGCGAGGTGGGCGAGTGCTACAATGTCGGCGGGAATGCCGAGCGCACCAACCTAGACGTCGTCACGTCGATCTGCGGATTGCTCGACGAAACGCTGACGGGATCGGCACATCGGCCGCATCAGCAGCTGATTACCCTTGTCGCAGACCGTCCGGGGCACGACCGCCGCTACGCCATGGACATCACAAAGATCGGGCAGGAGTTGCGTTGGACACCCCGCGAAACCTTCGACAGCGGTCTGCGAAAGACGGTCGCTTGGTATCTCGAGAACCGCTGGTGGTGGGAGGAAATCTGGGCGCGCCGATACCATGGCGAGCGCCTTGGAATGGCAGCGAGCCCGCCGCCAAATCCGACGCGAGCAAAAGTCCGGCTTGCCTCGGACTGTTCAATGAGGGAATAAAGGCCGGGCGCGGGCCAGGAGGATCGACACGGTGCGCATGCTCGCTTTCGCCGGTCTCGTCTCGCTTATCTTGCTTGGCGGGTGCAACGATCATGTGCGGGTCGTGAGTTTCACTGCGGATCCGGCCGGCACGTTTGTCTTCACGGCGCAGACCAATACGGTGATGACGGAGAACGACGACGGCGAGGCCGAGCAGATTCGGCGCGACTGGCTCGCCGATGAACTCAACACCCATGGAATGTGCGCGGACGGATACTTCATCGAAACCCGGCGGCTCGTCGAGCCGCCGGACGCGCCAGCCAGCAACGCGCACGACATCGTTTATTCCGGACGCTGTCTCTAACTCGACGAGAGGACTCCCGCCGTCAGCCGCGACCGGCCTCACGCGTCGTCAGCGAGGCCAAAACGCGCGTCGTGGTCTCGCGCAAATTGGCCTGGATGGCGGCGGTACGCCACCGCTCGATCAAAGGCCCCGACCCGCCATAGACCGGGTCGTAGGCCGGCAATGGCACCTCGCGGATATTGCGCAGCGCGCGCTCGCATTGCTGCGCAGCGGGGGTGCACATGTCGGGGTTCTTGCCGCCGGGATAGGCGCCGACCACTACGAGATCGGGACTGGCGCCCTCGTTCTTGTGGGCGACGCCAGCCGGGATCACGACGACGTCACCAGCGTGCAGCTCAACCGTTGCGCCGTTCTCGCCACCGAGCCGCACACGAACCGACCCGACCGCGATGCCGAGCACCTCGTGAGCGGTGCTGTGATAATGGTGGTGCGCGTAGATCCCGTTGCGCCAGGCGCCGCTCCAGCCGTTATGCGCGAACAACGCCTCACAGTCGGCGGCGCACCGGGGACCGGTCTCCAGTGCCGCGCGGTAAACGATCAGCGGAAGCGACGGGTTGTTCGGTACGCGGCCGTCGTCGGCAAAAAAGTGCTCCTCGACCGTCCGGGGGGTTCGGCATGGCTTGCCCTTGCATAGGATCACCTACAGCATTTTATACACGATTACACCTTAATCAAGACAACGCGGCCGAGTTGTTAACTACGATAAGATCTGGAACTGCTTGCCAAGTTGATCTTACTCTCGTATCAAAGGAACCGTCGCATATTGGGTTCCGCGGCAGTGCCCAAGCGCGAATGTCTTTCATTTTCAGGCGCCGAGCGATGGATTACCCGATCAAGACCGTGTGCGTCGTCGGTCTCGGTTATATCGGCTTGCCGACTGCCGCGACTTTGGCGAGCCGGGGCGTCGATGTGATCGGCGTCGACATAAATCCTCGAGTCGTCGAAGCGGTCAATGCCGGACAGACCTACTTCTCCGAGCCCGATCTCGACATGCTGCTGCGCGCCGCGACGACATTGCGGAAATTGCGCGCCACGGCGCAGCCCGAGCCGGCTGATGCTTTTGTGATCGCGGTCCCGACGCCATTCCGCGAGGATCACTCACCCAATCTCGATTACATCGATCTGGCGGCAGACGCGATCGCGCCGGTGCTGGTCTGCGGCAATGTCGTGATCCTAGAGTCGACCTCGCCGGTCGGCACGACCGAGCGGTTGGCCGACCGTCTAGCGCGGCTGCGCCCGGATTTGCGCTTTCCACCGATGCGGCATCCGGAGTCGCTGGATGTGCATGTCGCGCATTGCCCGGAACGAGTGCTGCCCGGGCGTATGGTCCGCGAGCTGATCGAGAACGACCGCATTATCGGCGGGATGACCGAAGCCTGCGCCGAGCATGCCGAGGCGGTCTACCGCGTTTTTCTGCAGGCGAAGGTGTTCCGCACCGACGCGGCGACGGCGGAACTGGTCAAGCTCGTCGAGAATGCCTCGCGCGACGTCAACATTGCGTTCGCCAACGAGCTGTCGCTGATCTGCGACCAGCTCGGCCTCAATGTGTGGCACGTCATCGAGCTCGCCAATCGGCATCCGCGAGTCGCGATCCTCCAACCGGGACCGGGCGTCGGCGGGCACTGCATCGCCGTCGATCCGTGGTTCATCATTTCGTCGGCGCCGGAGCGAACGCGGCTGATCCGCACGGCGCGCGAGGTCAACGACGCCAAGCCGAAGTTTGTCGTCTCGCAGATCCGGGAGCGAGCCGAGCGGTTCAAGCGACCCGTCGTCGCCTGTTTGGGTCTGACCTACAAGCCCGATGTCGACGACACGCGGGAGAGCCCGGCAATCGCGATCGCGGGGCAACTGGCGCGCGGGGGGCAAGAACGCATCCTGGTCGCCGATCCGAACCTGACCGGGCTCCCGGAGGAACTCGCCCCGCTTCCCAACGTGTCGTTCTGCGACACGCTCGAGGCCGTGCGCCAGGCCGACATCGTGGCGCTTCTGGTGGCCCATTCGCCCTTTCGGAAGATCCCGCGCGAGGAGTTGATGCGCCGCGTCGTCATCGATGCGACCGGGCTGACGCATCAATATGGCTAGCCTCGCGTGGTCACGTTGTCCGCGCCCGCTTATGACGGCGGGCGCAGAATGAAGCTGTTGTTCGTTTTTGGGACGCGGCCAGAGGCCATCAAGCTCGCGCCGGTCTTTTTGGAATTGTCAGGCCGGCCGAGTTTCGACTGCAAAATATGCGTCACCGGACAGCACCGCGAGATGTTGAGCCAGATCCTCGAATTATTCGATCTGCGGCCGGACTGGAACCTCGATTTGATGCGGCCAAATCAGGATCTCGCCTATTTGACCGGCGCCGTATTATCCGGAGTCGGTGAGGTTCTCGATGCCTTTCGGCCCGATCGGGTGATCGTGCAGGGTGACACGACCACGACCTTTGCCGGGGCGCTTGCCGCCTTCTATCACCGCATACCCGTTGCTCACGTCGAGGCCGGCCTGCGCACGGACAACATTTATTCGCCCTGGCCCGAAGAAGTGAACCGAAGGCTCGTAACCCACATCGCCGATTTTCACTTTGCGCCGACCGCACGGGCGCGAGAGAATTTGCAGCGGGAAGGGATCGGTTGCGACCGGATCTTCGTCACCGGCAATACCGGGATCGATGCTCTGCTGCGAATTGCCGCTTTGCTGGATAACCGGCCCGACCTGCGTTCCCGGTGCGCTGCCGTTCTGCCGCCGCATTTCATGAGCAGGCGAATGATTCTGATGACGGGCCACCGCCGCGAAAGCTTCGACGGCGGGATTGCCCGCGTTTGCCGCGCGATGGCGCGCATTGCGGACAGAGGCGATACCGCGGTTGTCTTTCCGGTACATCGAAATCCCAGTGTCCGCCAGGCGATCGAGCCGCTTCGCCGGCACCCAAACGTGCTCCTCACCGACCCGGTCGATTATCCCGAGTTGGTGTTTCTGCTGAAGCGCTGTCATTTTGTGGTCACTGATTCGGGCGGGATTCAGGAGGAGGCGCCATCCTTTGGGAAGCCGGTCCTCGTTACCCGAGAAACAACCGAGCGCCCGGAGGCGATGGAACTGGGGCTTGCCAAGTTGGTTGGCACCGACGAAGAGCTGCTCTTTTCCGAGATGATGGCGTTACTCGACGATCCCGACGCCTATACGCGGATGAGCCGGGTAGCGCATCCCTATGGGGATGGCCGCGCGAGCCGGCGGATCGCGCGGCAGCTGATGGTCGAAGCCGGCCTCCCGTGCTCGGATGCGACCCGTTAGCCAACCATCACCGAAGCCAGCGAGGCAACAGCCGCCCATATCGCCGCCCACAATCCGAGCGACAGCGCCAAAATCAGGAAAAGCGCGGCTTGCCTGCTGAGGCGCGGGGCTTCAAGATCTGCTGATCTTTCGTACGGCAAAGCAGATCTCGGGGCAATGCTGGCGTCCATGCTAATTTCCATCCCGGTGATTGGCTCAGCGAGGCCCGTTAGCTCGTCTCTCGTCGCGCCGTCCGTAAATCGGGGTGATCTTGCGCGTGTCGCGTCAAGCGCCTGTCCGAGCCAGCGTCAAGATCCTGTCCCCGGAGATGTTTTTGTTGGGCGCGGCAGATAGATTCTTTCGAACGCAGACGTTTAAGGCCGTTGGGGCGCTTTTGTTGTAATCAAGTGATTCTTAACATCTGTTAATGAATTCCTCCGATCTGTCGCTAGTATAAAAAATGTTCTATAAAAATGCGGAGAATGCCGAGCGATGCTTCTTGCGTCCCTTTTGATTTCTCTTATAGTCCGACCCGACGCCAACACTATTCCCGAGAAAAATGATTCAAAGCAATGCTTCGTACCGCGATTATGGGGTAAGTGAGGAAGCACAGTTCGACAGAGATCGGCTGCCGGCGGGCACTGCTCTGCTTGCCATCTTTGGACTGTCATTGCTCGCATGGGCTGTCGTGCTCGCCCCGCTCGTCGCAATATTGCATCAGTAAGCAGCAGACCAGCGTAGAACCCATCACCCGGTTTCGACGGCGAGGTGCCGGGTGGTGTCCTTCGGCTATTCGGTTCGGTAACCCCATGCGCGGATCTGTGCCATTCCCGCCTGAAACCCTTTCGGGGTGAGACTGAAGCTGAACTGCGCCCTTTCCGTGTAGACGTCGATCAGAACAAGCGATCCGATTTTGAGTTGCTTTAACGCGGCCAAGGCCTGCATGCTCGGGAAAACGCAGTAACGCGCTTCCCTGCACTCGATCGGAGGGTTCTTGTCAATTCGAAGCACTGCCCTAGTCGGAAATGGCTCGCCGACGATCCCCATATTCCCCGTCTGAAGCATGACGACAAGAGCGAACGAGCCCTTCGGGGCACCTCGGGTTTGCCAAAACGGTACAGTGACCGAGCAGTCCGGAGCTCCCATTCCGGGACCGGAATCGCATTCGGTGACCCACTCATCAGCTTGGAATTTCTGTCCTGCGACGGCCGTTGAAACGCCGCACGTTTGAACGCATGAGATGAGCAAGAGGACGAGGAGGGTGGTGTGGAATCTTCTGCTGCGCATCATCTTATATTGTCTTGCCGCCCCTCCCGTCGAAAACCTCAGCCCCCCACTCTGCAACCCAGGGTCCGCATCATTGGCTTCACTTGTGGTAATTTGTGCCTGATGGAGCCCTTTTTTAGGTGTTAGCTCGTGCGTCTTTTAGGTGTAAGCTCGTGCGGCGTCGGGTCAGTGCCGATGTCTGCAATTTCTAAACAGTTTTGAAAGTCATGTCTTTGGTTCCGCCTTAACCTTAATTCCGCTTTGCAACCGACTGAAACACCGTTATGCGTGCGGCGACCTGGGCAAGCAGGACTTCACCGGTCGCTGTTCACTGGCCAGAACTTGCAATGGGGGCGCACCAATGGGAACCCTGAAGGCCGATCGATGTTACCGTCAGATGCTCAGAGTGAACCGTTGATCCCGCGGACGCTGCTGGTTTGCGACAGCCTTAAGGATTTCGGATGGCCTGCTTTCTCGTGACCGGCGGTGCTGGCTTCGTGGGCTCGCACCTCGTCGACGCGTTGTTGAGGCAGGGACACTTGGTGCGCGTTCTCGATGATCTGTCGAGTGGATACCGACAGAACCTGCCGCGGCACATCGAATTTTTGCACGGGGATATTACCGATGCGGCGGCTGTCGAAGAGGCGTTCGATGGCATTGATGCTTGCTTTCACCTGGCCGCCGTTGCCTCCGTTGTGCGCTCCAACCGCGAGTGGTTGCGCACGCACGAAGTCAATCTCACCGGCACGCTCAATATTTTGGATCAAGCGCGGCGCCTGCGGCACCGCCGAGAAATCCCTGTTGTCTACGCATCCTCGGCGGCGATCTACGGTAATTGCAGTACCGTTCCCATCGCAGAAGACACTCCGGTTGCGCCGCTCAGCGCTTACGGTGCAGACAAATGCGCGGGTGAGCTGCACGCGCGCGTCGCCGGCGCGGTGCACCAAATCCCGACAGTCGGATTGCGTTTCTTCAACCTGTATGGCCCCCGGCAAGACGCCCAGTCGCCCTATTCCGGCGTTATCGCGCTTTTTGCCGATCGGCTCAGGCTCGGCGAACCAGTCGAAATCTTTGGCGACGGAGAGCAGGTTCGCGACTTCACCTTTATCGGAGATGCCGTCAACGCGCTAGACAAGGCCCTGAACGCTGCGAGCACCAGCGCCCCGGTCTTCAACATCTGCACCGGCAATGGCACAAGCGTCCGGGCCCTCGCCCAAATCATGGCTGAGTTGTACCAAACCGGTATGACCGCATGCTACAGCCCGCCGCGATCGGGTGATGTCCGAATCTCCATCGGAGATCCGCGCCATGCTGCCGAACAGCTCGGCTTCAGGGCGGAGACGACCCTGGCAGATGGCCTGGCAACCACCCTCGATTTGCCGCGCGCCCGCTTCGAACTGACGCCACGGGCCGTGGCATAGACCGAGCCGACCAGCGGAGCGCGCCCGCCACGGAATCAGTGAAAGATCGTGGCGACCCCGGCAGGATTCGAACCTGCGACCACTCGCTTAGAAAAAGCTGCTATAGCCTTTCGCTGCATTGCAACACATTGCGCGGGTTGAAATCGAGGCTTTGCGCCGTTCATGGTCGGCGGCTGGCAATTGCTCAGTATAAATCTGTCGATCGGAGAAGCGTTGCGAACGCGCAGTTTGAGGTGGACCCCGTTTGTGAGACAGCCGGAGCCGCTTCTTAAGGTGTAGCCCCGCCGGTTTCGATGTCGGCTCCGATCATTGTCGGTGCAGTGGCTGGTGCAACGCCTCTGCTTTTTGAATCATCAACATCAATCGCTTTGTTGACTGTGGTGCCTGTGGGTATGTGGGCGAAGGTGAGCATTTCCCCGCCTTCCGAGCTCGCTCGGGAAGCGGGGGAAGCGCAGCCGGTCGGCAACGCCGATCGTCCACATATCCACAGGCCTTCCTGGTAAATTTGCCGCGGTGTGCGATAGCCGAGGCTCTGGTGCTGGCGCTCCGTGTTGTAAAAGTCCAGCCAGGCGCCAATGCCGGCCTTGGCTTCGGCCACTGTCGCATAAGCATGGAGGTAGACCTCCTCATATTTGAGACTGCGCCACAGCCGCTCGACGAAGATGTTGTCCATGCACCGGCCCTTGCCGTCCATGCTGATCGTGACGCCATGCCGCTTCAGGGTGCCGGTAAAATCGTCACTGGTGAACTGGCTGCCTTGGTCGGTATTGAAGATTTCCGGTCGGCCATAGCGCGAGAGCGCTTCCTCGAGCGCCTCGACGCAAAAATCGGCGTCGAGCGTGTTGGAGAGGCGCCATGCCAGCACCGCGCGGCTCACCCAGTCCATGATCACCACCAGGTAGAGAAAGCCCTTGGCCATCGGGATGTAGGTAACGTCGGAGCACCAGACCTGATTGACCCGCTCGATCGCGAGCCCGCGCAGCAGGTACGGATAGATTTTGTGCGCCGCTGCCGGCTTGCTCGTATTCGGGCGCTGGTAGATCGCCGCCAGTCCCAGCAGCCGCATCAGGCGCTGCACCCGCTTGCGGTTGACGCGATGGCCTTGGGTCGCCAGCCATGCCGCCATCCGGCGCGAGCCATAATAGGGCCGGGCCAGATAGTGCCGATCGATCAGCGCCATAATCGCAAGATCCTCCGCGCTGACCTCGGCCGGCTTGCGGTACACTGACGAGCGGGGCAGCGCCAGCAACCGGCATTGCTGGGATATTGGCAGCGCCGGGTTCATGCGCTCGACCATCGCGCGCCGTTCCGCCCGGCTCAGTTGCCGAGCTTTCGTGCCAAAAAATCATTTTCGACCTTCAACTGGCCGATCTGCCGGTACAGAAGATCGACCTGGGCCTCATTGGTGGCTCCCTCCGCCGACGCGCCGCCCTCGAAGACGCTCACCGCACCATCCAACAGTTGCTTCTTCCAGTTGTGGATCTGGTTCGGGTGGACCCCGAAATGCACCGCCAGCTCGGCGACGGTCCGGTCGCCCTTGATTGCCGCCAGCGCCACCTTCGCCTTGAACGCCGCACTGTGCTTCTTCCGTGTCCGCTTCATGTCCTGCTCCCGCGCTATCCGCGCTTTCTAGGGGCAGGGCTCCACCTTAGCTACCTGTCTCATTTTCGGGGTCCAGCTCAGTTGGCCGTCCCGCTCGACATCGCTTTGCCGCATGAATTGACCCTGCGCTGCTGCGGCTAACCCGGTGGTGTACGGCTAGATGGAACCGGGAGACCGGCAGAGAGCTGCCGGCAACACTGGCGCGTGTCGACGACGCCAACGGCCAGTTCATCGCCATCCATCGCACTTGGCTGACAGCGGACGGCCGCAAGGCTGAGCTCGCCGAGCCAAAATGGTCGCTGGGATCTACCAGGGGTGGCGCGATGCGGCTGGCGCCGCCCGGAGCGGTGCTGGCGATCGCCGAAGGGATCGAAACCGCGCTGACTGCGCTCCTCGCCAGCTATGCGGCTTGGTCAGCCGTCTCAAAAGGCGGCTTGAAGACCGTCGCGCTACCTGGCGAGGTCCGCGAAGTGCTGATCGTCGCCGATCACGACAAGAACGGTGAAGGGGAGCGTGCCGCCCGGAAAGCCGCTGACCGATGGCGCCGGGTGCGGCTCTGGTTGGCGACCAGGGCCGTTGACGACCTGAACGATATGGTGATCCGTTCAACAAATGGAGATGAGCGTGAATGAGGAGGGGGGACGGCCAATGGAGCGGCGATCAGCCGCGATATGCTCGACAAGGCGCCCGAGCTCCAGCCAGGCGTCGCGCCGCCGCTCGACGCGGTCGACATCGCGGCGTTAAACGCCAAGCACGAGGGTTTGATCGCGGATCTCGATCGCCTGGCCAGGATAGAACGCAAGGCCGACGCCGGTGCGATCGAGCACGCCGTGTTCGAAGCTGAGCGCCGCGGCCTGGCAGAAAAATACAAGATGACGCCAGCCTAGCCGAACTTCGCCGATTGGAGCACTTTTAAGCGCCTAAGTGTCTGAGATCGCTGAGGTGGACCCCCGAAGGTCGGCACTACAGCGAGGTGGGTGGCGTCGGCGGGATGGCGGTGATTTTAGGTGGTGGTTGGGCGGGAAGCTCCAGTTTCAGCTTATTCAGCAAGAGGCTGAGCTCGGGTTCGGGCTCGGTATAGCGGGTGAGCAACAGCTCGCGGCCGTCGGTGGTCGGCAGGTGCACATCGATCATCTGCACGGCGGCGAACTTTTCCAGCACGCTGCGCGGCGTCAGCCCGGGCGCCAGCGCATGCAAGCGCCGCGCAAGAGTGACGTGCAGGCAATAGGCCAGGAAGGCGATGAAGACGTGCGCCTCAACGCGTGCCTCAATCTGGTGAAAGACCGGCCGGATCGCCAGGTCGCCCTTGAGGTTCTTGAACGCCTCTTCGACCGCCACCAGCAGCAGATAATGGCTCCACAGCTTGGCGGGGTCTTCCTCGACGAGGTTGGTGCGCAACAGATACCGGCCTTCGCGCGATCGTGCCTGCCGCAGCTTATTGCGATCGAGCCGATAGCTGAACGTGGCGCTGTCTGCGGCGACCTCGATCGTGACCAGACGCCAGGCGGCGCGGGACTGATCGCGCGCGGCACCGAGTTTCATGAGCAGCTCCTCGCGCGCGAGCGCCATTGTAGCGAGTTGCCTGAGCCGGGCCCACAGCCGCTTCAGCTGCCGCCGCCGCATCGCACGCTCTTTGGCGACGCGGTCGCGGCTCTGGGCAAGGACATAGAGTTCACCCTCTTGCGCCAACAGCTTGACCTGCACGCCGGGTCGCGCCTCTTGCCACGGCTGGGCAATCAGATGCTTCTCCAAACGCGTCAAGCGACCCTTCGGCGTGCCCACCAGGTAATGCACCGGCGGGTCGGCCGCGCGCATTTCGGCGAGCACCTCTTCGGTCGGCACGCCGCGGTCCATCAGCCAGACGCGGCGCGCCTTGCCGTATTGTCGCTCGATGTGGTCGAGAAACCCCCGCAATGTCGTCTTGTCCGCAGTGTTGCCGGCCAGCACCTCATAGGCCAGCGGCAGGCCTTCGGGCGTCACCACCAGGGCAATGACGATCTGCACACAATCGGGTCGATGATCGCGCGAGTACCCGAAGCGGCGCTTGTCGCCTTCCGGGAACGGTGGATCCGCCTCGAAATAGGTGCTCGTCAGATCGTAGAGCAGCACGTCGTAGCTGATGTTGAACAGATCGCGCCACCGTCCCACCAGGTGATCGAAGACCGCTTGCTTGTGCGCGAGCAGTCGGTCGTGACAACGATACAGCTTGTGGATCTCGGCGAGCCCGGCATCCTGGCCCAAGAGATCGGCCACGGCGCTGCGCTGAAACCACTCGCGGTGCAGGCGCCATTCGCTGCCCGGCGCCAGCAGGCGATAGGCGACCAGCACGAACAGGACCTGATCCCAGCGCGTCCCCTTGCGGCTCACCCCCAGCCGCTTCGACCAGAACTGATCGAGCTGCAGCTCACGCCACAGCATCAACGCCAGCCAGCACGCACCCCACTGCCGTGGCCGGCGCAACTGCAACTGCGACAGCTTGACGTGGACGATCGAGGTGTCCGCCAGCACTCCTGCGCCGCGGTCTTCCGGAAACAGCGACAGCGTCCGCGGTTGCGTGGCGCCTTCCTCGAGCACCTCGATTGAGCGCCGCCACGCCAACTCCTGCGTGTCGTTGATCTCGCCCAGGTACAGCACGTGCCGCTGCACCACGCGCCCCCTGGCGGTCCGCGTGTTCTCGACAACGCTCCAATAGCGATGTTGCTTGCCATCCTTCCGGCGAACTTTGCAGCGCAAGAACATGATGGCCGGCGATTATCGGCACATTGGCGGCCGAGAGAATAGACTTGGTCGGCACTACAGCCGATTTTCGGCGTTTTGGCCCGCCGCGCTCCTTGTCGTTCAATGACTTGCCCGGCGAAAATTCCGGAACGGCGGGTCGAATCGGCGAAGTTAGGCTAGACCTCAGCGGCGGTCGAACTTCGCCTGCGGCCAGCGATGGATCCAGACGAGGCCACGGAAATTGGCGGAGGGCAGCGGCCAACGAGACGAGGTGCTGGAACTGGGCATTGCTGGCGAGCTATGGCACGACGCCGACCTCGAGGCCTAGGCACGATCCGGCGCGGCGGGCAGCGCGGAAGGTACGGTCGCGCGACTATCGCCTTTATTTGGTCGCGGAGTACCGGCACCGGCATGGCAGGGAGCCGGCCAACCAGGCGCTATCCGAAGGGATCGATGCGATCGAAGCGGCGGCGCGCGACGGCGCCGAGCACGAGGTCTTTGTCCGTGACGCCGGCGCTGGCGACGAGATCTATCTCGACCTCGTCAAGACGCCTGGACCGTGGTCAAGATCGACGCCGCGGGATGGCACGTGATCAGCAATTCGCCGGTGCGCTTTATCCGCCCTCGGGGCCTGCGCCCACTGCCGGAGCCGAAAAAGAGCACGAATTTCGCCGGGATCCGCAAGCACGGGGAGCTGGTCAATTTCAAGGGCGATCGCTTCAGGCTCTATGTCGGCTGGATCGTCGGTTGCCTGCGGCCGGGGGGGGGCCCCTACCCGGTACTGGTGCTCTCAGGGGAACAGGGCACGCCAAAGAGTGAGGCGAACCCCAATTTTGCAGGAGTGCCGACATAAAGGTGGTTGCAAACAGCGTTCACAGCGTTCCTGCACCAGAATGTGATACTGTTGACGTTGGACCGGCTCGCAGCGTCTACAGGGAACTCTGTGACCGGTCGTTGTGCACGCTGTTTTGGTCTCGTGAACGCTGGCGTGAAGTTCAGCGTACACGACCACCAGCGGCGGAAGGCTTGGGTTTTGTGCCCGCCATTGACGTTGTGACGCTGTGGACGCTGTTTTGCAGCTACTTTGGATGCCCCCGCCGCGGCGAAACGGCAGGCCCGGCTGCCGGGGCCGCTAAGGCCGTGATAAGCAACAGTTATCAATAGTTTGGGTGTGATTTTAGCCGGTGCCGCATGAATGGGAAGTGGGTGGGCGCCTGCACGTCAGCTTTATCCACAGCTCCGGAACGACCGGTCGACGACGTCGCAGCGCGGCTTGGTGCCAATACCAGACAACCCAATTGCAGGGCTTCCTCGGTAATCGCCCCATTCTCCATGGGTGAAACCGATAACGCCGATGAGTGTTATGACGTAGCGTTGTGCGTTTTCGGGGCCCAGCTGCGGTACTCTGATGAGTTGCAGCACACTCGCAAAAGCACGGTACCGTAATGGCTGACCGGTGGTAGACCCGCAGAAGGGCGACAATAAGCCAGCCGAGCGGTTTGGCGGCGCGCTGGGCGAGCAGCGCTCTCCACCGGTCGAGATCGACAATGCCAGCACCCGACTGAAGTTGTAGCACAGCGCCATCAGGCTCCATTCGCCGCGTACCTTGGCGAAGCCCGGCACCAGGAAGTGACGGTACCCAGCGCGGCATTTGAGGGTGCTCGGGGGATCGCCGAGCCGGCGCAGGTGCTGCGCCACCTGGAGCGCGCCGGGTGCCTCAGACCGGCCATTTCAGATGGCACCCGGTCTCGGCGACGGGCAATGCGGCGTCGACGCCTTTGACGAGTTTATCGACGTGGAACAGGTCCTCAGGCTCCGCACTTTTGGAAACCGCGTCGCCGACATACAGGGTCGGCATCAGCTGATGATCGCCGGCGCGGTAGAACGTGTCGTAGGGCATCAACGCGATCTCCGGCGGCAGTTTGAAGTTTTCGAGCGCCTTCGCCAGCTTGACCGGATCGAGCGTCTTTTGCTCGTTGGCAACGAGCGCGCAGGTCCAGACTGCGACATAGCCGAACCAATGGCGCGCCGTCGGTACCTTGCCGCCGTTGATCTTGCGGATATCGGCGACAAATTCCGCGACATGCGGCACTTTGGGCTGCACCCAGTACCATTCAAACACCCAGGTCCCGATGCGCGCCTCGGGAGGCAAGCCCTCAAGCGCTTCGAGCTCCTGCTGGGCGCCGGCGATATGAAAACGCTTGTCGAGGCCGAACTGGACCGCCTGCTTTAACGCGTTGACCATGTCCTGGCCAGAGGTCAGGAAAATAATAACATCTGGGTTTGCCGCCTGTGCCTTAATCAGGTAGGCTGAAAAATCGGTAGCGCCAAGCGGGGTCAATGACGCGCCGACCTCGGTGCCGCCGAATTTTTTGAGGCTTGCTTCAAAACCTTGCTGCAGGGTGTGGCCGAACGCGTAATCGGGGGTAATAAAATACCATTTCTTGCCATATTTATCGAACAAAGTTTCCGAGATTGAATTGGTTTCCATCCGGGTGGTGTTACAAACGCGGAAGACGTTCCAATGGCAATCGCTGCCGGTAACGGAGTCAGTGTGGCCGCCGGTGACGATGTGCAGTTTCCCGAGCTGATTGGAGACGTCACCGAGTGCGATCGCCATCGCCGAATTGACGTTGCCGAGGAGGAAATCGACCTTATCCCGCTCGATCAGCTTGCGCGCCTTTTGCACTGCTATTCCGGTGTCGGCACTCGTCGAATCCTCGACCAAGAGCTCGACTTGTCGTCCGAGGATGCCGCCTTTGGCATTGATCTGGTTGACCGCCAATTGGCAGCCGATTTGCTCGTTTTTGCCGGTTTCGGCGTAGGTGCCGGTCAGCGGGTCGTCGAGACCGAACTTGATCTCGTCGGCGGCTCGCGCCGTGACGACAAAAGGGGCTGCAATTTGCGCGATCCCGGCCGCCGCGGCCGCGCGGATCAAACTGCGGCGATCGAGTTCGGATCGACGAAATCATCTTGGTCATGCTGTCCTCCCTAATGTAGGGGCGCACCGCGATCTTCAATTCGCGAAGCATGCGCCCCCTATACTCGGCAGAAGCTGCGGACATGGTTATTCGTCCTCAGCGCGCTGGCCGCTCACAGCACCGGCTTGTTGCCGCTGGAGGTGGGCGACAAGTTCGCGGCGCGCTCGGGAAATATGGGCGTCCATCTCACATTTCGCCTGATCGGCATCCCTCGCCCCGATCATCGCAAGGACGCGAGCGTGCTCATCGGCGATCACCTGAGGATGCAGCAGGTGGCGCAGCTGAACCTGGGCCATGCACAGGTGCGCCTCCCCTATGACCAACTCGTGAAGCCGGCGAAGTCTCGGGCTCCCCGTTGCGGTAGCTAGGGCGCGGTGGAAATCGATGTCGCTTTCGACGAGTTCGGCAACCTTGTCGCTGTAGCCAATCACGGCGCGGAAGCGGTCCAAGGCCTCGACCGCGCCGGACGGCACGTCACCGCGCTCGGCCAGCAGGTGCACTACGGCGTTCTCAACCACAGCACGAGATAGATAGAGATCCGCGACGTCAGCCGCATTGAGGAGCGGAACGCTGGCGGTTTTGTTTCGCAACCGTCTCAGCAACCCGAGATGTACGAGCTGCTCGATTGCCGCCTTGGCGGTGGGCCGCGCGACATCGAACATTTGCGCAACCGACACTTCCGGGAGTGCCGTGCCTGCCGGAATGGAACCTTTCAGGATCTGGCCTTGCATCTCCGACCGCAAGGCATCAACGATAGATAGGGTTTCCAGCATCCCCGCCACGCTTTTTGGTTATGCTCATGCGATTAAAAAATTTCCCACACGGTATACAATGAGAGCTTGACAGTCAAGCATCTCTCGGATTTTAATCAACTTAGGGTTAATAGAGCCAACCGTAAGTCGCCCGGCCTAGGGCTACTCCTGGCGTTCGGTTGGCCAAAAATTGTCTTGGAGGAGGAGCCAAGGATGCTAGGCAAAATCAGACACATGATGGTGAGGTTCACCGTAAGGCCTCAATCCGGAGCGTGCCCGGTGGCTTTGCAAGGGGAGGGCTAGATATGTCTGGTAAAATCAAGCATGTGATCGCAGGACTGGTTGCTGCCATCGTAAGCGCAGCGATGATGACCACGGTGCAAGCACAGAGCCGAGGGCCAGTCAACCACCAAATCAATCCAAGCACTTGGATATATGGCCCGCTCTATCCGTCGACCGTCGCTACCGCTTCGTGGGGCCCGTCCAAACTCGATTGGAACAATAACGTTTCGTTCGCCTTGGGCACCCAAAGCTCGTACAGCCTCACGGGTTACTGTTCGACAGCGCTGAAGACATCCACAGCAGCCGCAGGGTCACCCGTCTCGTATCCCGATCCCGGTACCTGGACCGAGATGCAGCATTCAGCTAACGACTGGGAAGAGGTTTGGTCCATGTGGTCGCAGTCTTGCGCCTATGTACCAGCGGGAACGTCGCTCGGGCAACCGGCCGGCACCATCGGGACTACGACCGGATACGCGCCCGGGTCGCGGTTGTCGACGCTGCTCAGGCGTGACCTCGAGAAGGCCCTCGACGGCGGCGCCATGACGCTCGTTGTCCCGACGGTGGACAGCGTCGAGGAGGCCGAAGACATCATCAACACGGAATTATATCCGCCGTTTGGCCATCGGCAGTACAGGCCGGGCACCCAGGCCGAGGTAATGTATGCCAATGTGCCTGGCGGCTATCGTGCGACCTTCAGCGGCAACTTCCTAAATGTTTTTATGATTGAGACCATTCTCGGGTCGCAGGCTGCGAGCGACATCGGAGCCCTGCAGGCTACATTAGGCGAGCCGGATGGCCTGTTCGGTGCGACCAGCGATCTGGGAAACTTCTCGGGCTACCCGAACATGACTCCCACCTATGTGGACTATGAGTTGTTGATCCGGAATGCCTATACCGCCGCGCACACTCATGGCGTCTACGCGTGCACGGCCTTTGGCTTCGACGGAAGGACCGAAACCTTCCCCAATCCCCAAACTGGCCCCGTCTATAACGGCGGCGCGCCATTCGTGTACAATTTCGACTGCTATCAGAACTGAAATCGCAGGGGAGGAGGCAGATCATGCATACCGGAGCGAAGTTAGCGAAGGCCGGACTCGTTGCCGCCGCGGCGATAGCGGTGATAGCGACGGTAGGGGTCGGCCAAAGCCGAAGCCAGGTCTCCAACGGAGTAGTCACCAGCACCAATACCCAAGCCACAAGCTGTCCGTCGACGGCTGCCAATGGCTGCAATGTTGCGGGCATCACCCAGCCTAACGGCCTAGACATCTGTCAGGGTACCGGCACGGACGTACACAAAAGTGACACTACCGCTGATTATGATGCGAACAACATGTTGTGGACCACGCAGTTATGCAACACCCAGCCGATCGAGCCGGCGACTTGGGTGTACGGACCGAATTACGATCTCACCCTGCTCCAAGCGGCGGCGCCGTTCTGGAATAAGGTCATGGTGAGCATGACGCAGGGGTTGACGATAACCGGCACGCGGTGGGCCGACCCCTACGGGTCCGATTATTGCGCTACGGCGGTGTATCAACAAGGAACCAACGATTTTAACTGGGCGGACGAGATGCACTCGGCGATAGACAACTCTGGGCTCTGGGCCGCGTGGGAGGCACCTTCTGCTGCAACCTACTGCGGACTAACCCAAACCGCCCTCGCGGAAAGAGGGGCTTTCGGTTCTTCGCTCGACGAGCGCGAAGCCCAACATGACGCGGATGGCGGTGGCGACGTGTTTATGCGGCCGGTGACCTCGGTTAGGGACGCCCAAGAGGCCGTTTTTTGGACGTTCTGGCCGCCGTTTGGCCATCGTAGCCTGGGCTTTTCTACTGGCCAGTACAACACCGTGATCACCGCGAACGGTGACGCCCCCTACCGCTCTTCGTACAACATGAACATCGTTATGATGGCGGTGATCCAGGGCCGAGCGGGCTCAGAAGCTGCCAATGAAATCGCCGCATTGGATGGCATCGACGCGCTCGTGATCGATCGGCAGGATATGGCAAAGCAAGCTCGAAACTTCAGCGACGTCGCCAACTGGGTGGCCAAGGTTACGGCCGCAGCGAGCAAGAACAAAAAATATCTGTGCACTATAAACTGGTCGGCTGCGCCCGCTACCATCAGCTGCACGGGCCCGGCGCTACAGTTGGGTGGGTACTGGCCAAACCGACGGCTAGATCCCAACGGTATGCCCGCTGGGTCGCCGACCACATTCGCCAGCTTAAGGAGGGAGTAAGCGATCATGCGCGCTCGGACAAAAATCAGTCTGTTGGCTGCTGGGGTGTTCGCCGCGGCCGCCGCCGCCAGCCTTTCAACTACCACCACCGCCGTCGGACAAGCACCGGACGTCGCGGGTTGGCTGTGGCCGCTCAATAATCAAACGGTTGGCCAAATATGGTCGTTCAATACCGTGAAGCAAAAGATGCGTAAAGGCCAACCGATCTACGCGACCAGACTCACGAGCAACACCGCAGCTAACGGGGCACCTGGCTCTGATCTTGCGAACTATTGCACCGTAGCCGGCACGCCGGGCAACGACTTCGTCTGGACTGATATGGTGCATTCGGGCTTGGAATTCTCCTACACGTGGAAAATGTGGGCCACCTTGCCGTCTTGCACGAACGCGGCGGCTCACCTGGTAGGAGCGGAAATCTTCTATGCCAAGCGGATCAACTTCGTCACCAAAGCGTATTACCGAGCGCCGGATCCAGGAGCGGATCTCCTCGCTATCAAGGAGATGGCGCGCGCCACCGACGGAGGCGCGATGGTGATTATGATTGAAGCCGAGAACGGGGCGCAGGCTCAGCAGATTGTGCAACGGGCCTATTATCCGCCGGTCGGGGCGCGCGACTTGGGCCCCGGTCAATACAATCTCGTCTATCCCAGCGTGTTGGATTACGTCGGCACTTACAATGCCAACCTCACGGTTTTCGTCAACATATCGACCATTCTGGGCGTCAGCAATGCTCGTGACATTGCTGGTACATACGGGATTTACGGCGTCTTCTTGGATACGGCGAATTTGGAGAGCGAGTCCGGCTACGCGGTGGGCAGCCCTGACTTTACTATGCTGCAGAATCAGGTTGTCCAGGCCTTCCGGTCCGTAGGCAAGTATGTATGCATCCCCACCTGGAACACAACGGCGACAAACCAAACCATCGCCGACACCCTTACTTGCACCCCCTAAGTTGGGTTGTCATGCGGGGCGAAGACGCTGCGCGTCTTCGCTTTCGCTTGCGAGTGAGCGGCCAAGTCGGGAAGTTTGCAAGTCGAGAAGGTTTGATCAACCCACAAAACTGTCTTACTCCCTTCACGATTTCGGCAGGCTTGAGAGGTGGCGCGGCATGGCGACCCGTGCCGCGCCGCTTCCGAGAACGAGTGCGGCTTGACAGGCCTCAAAGGGTGTAGGGTTGAGTCAGATGATGCAAAGGTTCATGTCACTAGGTCGATTGAGCGACCGTAAGGACCGGAAGCGCGCGGCCACTCGCGTCTTGCTCTCGGTCATGCTGGTGTCCGCTGCGGCGCTGGCGCCCGCTGTTGCCGAGCCGCCACTGGAACCGCCTTACGAACTGGTGATCAACAGTGTGGTCGACGCTACCCTCGATGACCTGATCGCGCAGATGCGGCGGCAGCCCGCTCTTTATTCAATGTTCGCGCCTGCGAAAAAAGTGGCGGGCGCGCCTGAGAACAAGGACGCGGCTGCTCCTGGGCGCGTCGTCATCATGGTCGACACCACGGTCGACAGGGAGGGACTGCGATCGGCCGCAGTGGAGCTGCTCGATCCACTGTTGGTGCAGATCGCGCGGCAAAAGTTGCCGGACGCCGAGGTTATCGACGGCACTGGTGCGCCTTACCGTCCGGCCCCCCTTCCGCCTTACGGTCAGACCTCCGTGAGCAGCGTGCAATACATACTTGGCGGCAGGCTGAGTTCTGTCGATACCCTCTTGAGGACCTCGAAAGGGACATTTCGCTTCGATCTTTTGCTGACTGACACTAAGACCGACTACATCGTCGCGCAGGCCAGCGTGAGATTCGCCGCGAAAGATGTGAATCTCGAACCATTGAACTGCTGCGTCAGCCACTGAGGAGCTCGGCAGCGGATAATCCTTTGACGCAAAGTTGGATGTGAGTGGACCAAAGTATGAGCGCGGTTCGCGTCAGCATAAGCTACCTCTGCCCCGGTGCGAAATCGCGGCGCTTGGGGATGGCTCTCGTGTTGACCGCGCTATGGTGCGGTCCCGTCCTTGCTCAGGAGAGCAACAGGATCTCCAACTTTCTCCGGCAAGCTCTGGCCATACGAGGCAAGGAGATTATCGCGGCGACTGCCGAGATGCCGGCCGACAAGTTTGGCTTCCAACCGTCGCCTAATGACATGACGTTTGCCCAACTTGCCATCCACGTGGCGGTAACGAACTATGCTTATTGCTCAAAGATCGGAGGTGTTGCGGAGCCCAAGCTGGAGCAAATCGGCCAAACCGAACCCAAGGAAAAGTTCGTCGACCTGGTGAAGTCTTCATTCGATTTCTGCACCGCTGCGCTCGCTAAGCTCGACGATTCGAATAAATCGGAAGTTCTAACCCTTGACGACGGTGCGAGGACGTCGCGTGCCATGGCGATCCTAACGCTCACCGGCGCCTGGAACGATCATCTGACGCTGGCGACCAATTCTCTTCGGCTCAGTGGTAGCGTGCCGCCAGGCTGGCAAATTAATTAGCCAGGCCCGCGCGCTGGCAAGAATGGAACATGCTGTGGGCATCGCTCGGATCATCCTCCGGGCGCTCCAAGCAAACCGCGGTCTCATGCACAGGAAGCGGCTGCTTTCAATCGTAGCTTTGCTCTTGATGTCCGCCTTCGTCTGCTCGTCGGTCATCGCTCACGATCTGCCGATGAACTCCATTATGAACGGTTTCGTTAAGGTGGAACCGCAGCGAATTCGATCTGGTTGTCCGTATTCCGCTGGACCTGCTGCGCGGCGTGCCATTTCCGCGCAAAGGCTCGCAATACGATGTTGCAGCTTCTGAGCCTGCTGCGCAGCTCGCTGTGCTTCTGTTGGAAGATGGTTTCGTTCTGTTCGAGAACGACGTACGCCTGACGCCGTCGTCTTCCATCGGCCGCTTGTCGCCGCCGTCGGATCGTTCCTTCGAGAGCTATCAAACGGCAGCAAAACTGGCGTATCGGCCGCCCGACCCGGCCACGCCAATCTTTTACGACAAGGGGTCTTTCGACGTTCATTTCACGTATCCGATTTCCTCGCCGAAATCGGTGTTCAAGATCCAGAGTCAGGTTGCGGCCGATCTGGGTAGCGGGGCCATGTTGGCGGTGCGCTACCTCCCAGTTGACGGAAGCGGTCTTGCGTTCATCATCCATAGCGGGGACGAACCCTCGCCCCTCAACCCTCCTTGGTACCACGCTGCAGGCAGTTTCATCGCACTTGGCGTCGATCACATCTTAACCGGCATCGACCATCTGCTGTTTCTATTTTGTCTCGTTATCCCAGTGCGCCGGCTCGGCGCACTCCTCTCGGTGGTCACCGCTTTCACACTGGCGCACTCGATCACGCTCTTCGCGTCGGCTTTTCACTTCGCACCGCAAGGCGCGTGGTTTCCTCCATTCGTCGAAATGGCGATTGCCGCTACGATTGTGTATACGGCGATCGAGAACATCGTCGGAGCCAATGTAGACCGTCGTTGGCTGGTGGCTTGCATGTTTGGCCTAGTGCACGGCTTCGGCTTTTCCAATGCCTTGGGGCAGTCGTTGCAATTCGCCGGCTCGCATCTGCTTCTGTCGCTGTTCTCATTCAATGTCGGAATCGAAATCGGTCAGCTCGGGGTACTCGCGATCATGTTGCCTGCGCTGGCGCTGCTCAGGCGGCTGGTTGCCGAGCGGCAGCTCGCCGTCATCCTGTCGTCGCTTGCTGCGCTCGTTGGCGCTTACTGGATCGTGGAACGCTGGAAAGCGTTTTATCAAGCACCTTGGCCCCGTCCGGACGTTGACACGCTGGTTGGTGGTGCCCGATGGGCGGCCGTGGCACTGATCGTGGTGACGGTGGTCTGGATGGTATCGAGGATGGCGCATAAGTCGGGGCGGCGGGTCAAAGCGCTGGAAAGCGCCGGACGGGAAAGAGCGCCCTAGCTTCGCCGTCACCGGCACCGCCTCCGCAGGGTTATGCCCAAACTCCCGCTATCCGCCGCAGGGCCATGGCTACCCGCCAGCGCCCCCGCCACCGTCTTTAGCACTGCGCTCCGCTTCAGCTCACCCCTTCGTCACCCCGGCGCACGCAGGCCGGGGCCCAGCTTGCCGCGGCACGAGCCCTGAAAACTGTGGTAATGCATTGCCATTGCTTGGAAGCTTCAGAACAACGGAAACCTGGGTCCTGGTCGGAGCCTGTCCTCGGGCCACGCGGAGAAGCTGGGCAAGAAAGAAGATTTTCGCGATGATGCTGAGGCGTAGCGCAGTTGCACCGCTGGGACGGCTTGGAAGGCTCGGCAAATCGCGGCCGGAAACCGGCTGAGTTGGCAGGCACGATGGCGAGAGCGAGAAACAGCATGCTAGGCGGATTCCGGGTAGGCATCGCCAGCACGGCCAACCACCGATCGAACCCAACGATGGGCTGAGCACCAGGCTGAAGTTGTAACAGAGCCATCAGGCTCCATTCGCCGCGTACTTGGCCAAGCCGCGCACCAGGAAGCGACGGTAAAGGTCATAAGCCGAAGGAGAGTAAGGGGATGATCCGCGACGCTCCGCGAAACCCTGGCGTACGCATTTTGCACCTTCAATATCGCCGAACCAACGAACCAACGGAGACTGCTGTCTGTCCGCTTTGGGTCATACCGCGTCCTGTGAGCTCGGACTTGTAGGAACCGCACGTCGGGAGTGCCTCGAAAGCTGACGTTACCTGCTCGTTGGGGGTAAGCCGGTCCGGCATCCTGGTCACGCCTCACCAACCAAGGAGGATGACCATGGAGATTTAAGCACAAACGACGTCTTTAAAGCGCGACGAGAGCCCTGGAAGAAGGGCAAGCTCATTGGCCAGAAGCCACCTTTGCGGCCCAAACATGTTTGGTCGATCCGTACCCGATTGCAGATGGACGGACGCGCGACTTGGCAATGTTCAATCTGACAATCGACAGCAAGTTGCGAGGCTGCGATGCCGTTGCACTTGGGGTTGAGGACGTGCGCCGAGCGGGTATGCGGTCGATCGCGCCACAGTGCGGCAGAAGAAGACCGGTCGGCCCGTCAGGTTTGAGTTGACGGAGCAGACGCGAGAGGCCGTTGACGATTACATTAAAGTCGCTGGCAAGAAACCGGGCGAATTTCTGTTCAGTGGCCGCGGATCACAACTGCTGCATGACCACTCGGCAATATGCCCGGCTCGTCTCGAGCTGGGTTGCAACGATTGGCCTCGACCCGCACTTTTTCGGGACGCACTCCCTGCGACGTACGAAAGCGACACTCATCTACCGTCGAACCGGCAACTTACGTGCCGTGCAGCTGCTGTTGGGACATACGAAGATCGAAAGCACCGTCAGGTATCTCGGCATTGAAGTCGATGATGCTCTCGCCATAGCTGAACAAGTCGACGTCTGAACTAAAGGGGCAAACCCGAACTGGCTTAGCCCGCATTTCTCACATAGGGTAGGTGCATCGGGCTCCGGGATCTGAGAAAATCGTGTTGGACCAACGGTTTGTCTCAGGGCCAAGGGGGAGACCCGATGCATACAGAGTGTAGCGCGGATCTGTTCGGTTTTGCACGCGTTGAGGGGCGTGCGGTGGTGGCCGGGTTTGACGGCGGCAAGATCACCTCGGATGCGGGTGCCTTGCTGCTGGGGGCGACGGATCGGACGATCCGGCTGGTCGAGCGGTTTGCCGGCTGTTTTACGGACCGCCGCGCGCCGGAGCTGATCGAGCACGAAGTGGTGCGGCTGGTCGGGCAGCGGGTCTTCGCGCTGGCGCTGGGCTATGAAGATCTGGTGGATCACGACGAGCTGCGTCACGACCCGACGATGGCGGTGCTGGCCGGCAAGCTGTCGGCCCGGCGCAAGGATTGTGCGCCGTTGGCCGGAAAGAGCACGCTAAACCGGCTTGAGCGGGGCGGAGCGGAGCTGACGCGCTATCACCGCATCGCCTGGGACGGCGCCAGGATCGAGGCGCTGTTTGTCGATCTGTTCGTGGAGGCGCACCAACACCCGCCAAACCAGATCATCCTCGATCTCGATGCCACCGATGACCCGCTGCACGGGCATCAGGAAGGGCGGTTCTTTCACGGCTATGGAGCCTGTCCTCGGGCCGGCGGAGCCGGACCCGGGGGACTGCTACTGCTATCTGCCGCTCTACATTTTCTGCGGGTCGCATCTGCTGGCGTCAAAGTTGCGGCGCGCCGCCATCGATGCTGCCGCCGGAGCGGTGGAGGAGACGGCGCGCATCGTCGCCCAGATCCGCGCGCGCTGGCCCGAGGTGCGCATTGTGCTGCGCGCCGATTCGGGTTTTGCCCGCGAGGCCCTGATGAGTTGGTGCGAGGCCAATGAGATCGATTTCCTGTTTGGCCTGGCCAAGAACGACCGTCTCGTCGCCGAGATCACCGCCGAGCTGGGTGAGGCCGAGGAGGACAGCAAAGCGACCGGCCAGCCGTGGGCCTTCAGCCCACGGGCTTGACCCGTGGCACGCCGGTTCAAGGAGTTCCAGTGGTCGACGCGCGACAGTTGGAGCCGCCAGCGCCGGGTCGTTGCCAAGGCGGAATGGACCGAAGGCGCGGCCAATCCCCGCTTTGTCGTCACCTCGCTGAGCTCTGAGGGCGCCGAGCCCCAGCGGCTCTACGAGGAGATTTACTGCGCCCGAGGCGACATGGAAAACCGTATCAAGGAATGTCAGCTCGATCTGTTCGCCGACCGTACCTCAGCGGCGACGATGCGCGCCAACCAGCTGCGCCTGTGGTTCGCCTCGATGGCCTACGTCCTGCTCTGCGCGCTGCGGCGCATTGCCCTGCAGCACACCCAATTCGCCAAGGCGACCTGCGGCACGATCCGCCGCAAACTGCTCAAGATCGGCGCGCTGGTGCGCACCAGCGTGCGGCGCATCAAATTCGCGATGGCCTCGGGCTGCCCCTACCAGCGCGACTTCGCCCGCGCCCACGCACAACTGATCACCGCCGCGGCACGCTGACGAAACAGAGAAAGCCAGCGATCATATTCGACACCGCCAATCGCAGCACCACCACTGCGTCCGCCGGGACTCGCGGAGGTTGTGAACCTTCATCGCCACAATGTCAGCGTGCAGCTGCCGCGGCCGCCCCTCAAATTCCCAACCGGTATGAGAAATCCGGGTTAGCCCCTCCTTCAGTTTCTCACTCGTGCCAGAACCGGACCTGACGTCGTCGCCCACTTGGCCTAACTCAAGCGGCGAACGATCCGAGCTCGCCCGAATTCGCGCTGATCTTCCGCCTGATCTGCACGCTGATATCGAGAAGGTTACGGCTGACACGGCCATTATGCTGGATTGGCTGGGCCGCGAAGCGGCGATGGATGGCAGGAGCGGTCAGTGCGCGATCGCCGCAGCATGTGCGGCCGCGCCGCGCCTTCCTCGATCACCTCGATCGAGCGTCGCCACGCCAACTCCTGCGTGTCGTTGATCTCGCCCAGGTACAGCACGTGCCGCTGTACCACTCGCCCCCGGGCGACCCGCGTATTCTCGACAACACTCCAGTAGCGGTGTTGCTTGCCATCCTTCCGGCGAACTTTGCAGCGCAAGAACATGATGGCCGCCAATTATCGGCACATTGGCGACCGTGAGAATAGACTTGGTCGGCACTACAGCCGATTTTCGCCGATTTGGCCCACCCGCCCCTTGCAGATCAATCACTTGCCCCGCGAAAATTGTGCGATGCTGGGTCGAATCGGCGAAGTCAGGCTAGGCCGCGACGGGGTCGGGTCCACCAGAAAGGAACTCGCCAACAGATCGGATTTCCGAGAGGTCATTGCTGAGATCGGCTAACTCATCTTCAGAAAGATTTTTTGATTGCGCCCTTTGCGTTATCGCGACTAACATTTGGTTTAATCCTGAGCGAGCGGCCTCGGCCGCTTCTTGAGGGAGAGGCCCCGTTCCATCGTCCAACGGATCCGCTGGGCCACGACGTACGCGTTGATGAGAATTCACCCATGATCTCCAAGCCTGTCGTTGAGAGTCATTGCCGTACGTGTTGACAGCTCGATTGATAAGCTGTCGCTCCCCGACAGTGAATATCAACATCAGTGTTCTCCTACTGGAAGAGCGCGTTCACGGCTCTCAGGGCCGTAATAAATTCTGATCCGGGCATGTCTCTTGTCGGCGTCCAATTCCATTTGCCGGAGCCTGGACGCGTCTCCCATAACAACAGGCGGGTGTCGTCGTAGGTTGAATTGACCGGGAGATGCCAGGACCGTCCGCCTAGGCTGACCAAGCGCGTAGCGCTGTCCCAAGTGGATGCTCGCACGCAGATTTCATTCTGAGTGGCGTGTGTATAGACATCAACGTCGACGTTGCGGAGATTATCCAATCTCGCGCTGCTGCTGTTCCCTGATCGGTAAAGATCCACCGTTGTCAGAGCCATGATAGGCTTTTTTCGCACCTGCGCGAATCCCGATCTCACGATATCGGCGGCGGGTTTTGCTGGCAACAACTAACCAAAGAGTCAAGCAATGTTACCCCATTCCTGATAAGCTTAACTAATTACCCAAATTTGTCAATTGTGATTTCGAATAAGGCAAGAACATTTGCTGCTCTGAATTTGCTACCTAATACCGGAGGGATGGAAGCCGCAGGCGCTGTTGCGGTCCTGGGAAGCCGAGCATCATGAGCCCTATGTGCCACCGGGCTTCCGTCGAACGGTGGCGGAATGGGGGCGATAAACCGCTGCCGTACTGGCTGACCCACCCCAAGTACTGCATCCCGGGAAATCGCTGGAAACCATACTGCTGAGAGTGCGCTAACGCCCCAAGACTGGGTTGCGGCTTGCTCACCTCGGTTCGTAGGGGTTCTTCCCCTTGCGCAGCATCATGCGGATCGGCGTGCCGGGCAGATCGAATTCCCGCCGCAATGCATTGACGAGGTAGCGGCGATAGGAATCGGGCAGTTCGCCGGGCTTCGAGGCGAACAGGGCGAAAGTGGGGGGCCGCGTGTTGACTTGGGTGACATAGCGCAGGCGAAGCCGCCGGCCGGCGACGAGCGGCGGCGGGTGGCGCTGTTGCACCGTCTCCAGCCAGCGATTGAGGTCGGCGGTTGGGACCCGCCGGTTCCATACTTCGCCGGCGGCCGAGACCGCCGTCATCAGCGCATCGAGACCGAATCCGGTCAGCGCCGAGACCGGGACGACGGCGATGCCATGAAGCTGCGGCAGCGACACGGATACCCGCTCGCGCAGATGCTTCAGCAATGCCGCGGGTTCATCCACGGCGTCCCATTTGTTGAATGCCAATACCAGCGCGCGCCCCTCATTCCCGACCAGCCGCGCAATCGTCAGGTCCTGCCGCTCCACTGGCTGCAATGCATCGATGACCAGGATCACGGTCTCGGCAAAACGGATCGAACGCAGCGCGTCACCCACAGAAAGCTGCTCAAGCTTGCCCTCGACGCGCGGCTTGCGGCGCAATCCGGCGGTATCGATGAGCCGCATCGGATTGCCCTGCCAAATCCAATCGACCGCGATCGCATCGCGGGTGATCCCCGCTTCGGGGCCGGTCAGCACTCGCTCCTCGCCGATCACCCGGTTGACCAATGTGGATTTTCCGACATTCGGCCGCCCGACGATCGCAAGCTGCAGTGGTTTGTCGGACGCGCCTGGCTCAGTTTCGCCGGAACGGGAAAATGGCGCGAGGCGGTCGTAAAGCTCGCCCAAACCCTCGCCGTGCTCCGCCGAGACCGGCACCGGATCGCCGAGACCCAGGCGGTACGCCTCGCCGATCGCCGGCGGTGCCGCGCGGCCCTCTGCCTTGTTGGCCAACAGCACTACCGGCTTGCCCGATCGGCGCAGCCAGTCGGCGAAGTGGCGATCGGCCCCGGTGACGCCCTCGCGCGCGTCGATGACGAGGAGCGCCACATCCGCATCGGCAAACGCGCGCTCTGTCTGCTCCTGCATCCGGCCGATAAGCGAGCCGGGCGCGGCTTCTTCGAGGCCGGCTGTGTCGATCACCCGAAAGCTCAGATCGGCGATCCTTCCCTCGCCCTCGCGGCGGTCGCGCGTCACTCCGGGGGTGTCGTCGATCAGAGCCAGACGCCGCCCGACGAGGCGGTTGAACAATGTGGACTTGCCGACATTGGGGCGGCCGAGTATCGCGACAGCAAAGCTCATCGGCGATGATTTCGCGCCGACGATCGCCTCAGCGGTAGGCAGAGAGGCTGGCGTCGTCGGTCAGCACATAGAGAGAGTTGTCGGCGATCACCGGCTCCATATAGCCGCCGGCCGGCATTTGCTCGCGGCCGAGCGGCTCGCCGGTATAGGGCGAAACCGATATCGCCTCGCCGGCCGAAGACAATACGATCAGCCGATCGCCGCCCAGAACCGGACCTGCCCAAGTCATCGGGTCCTTCTTTTTCTTCTCGTCCTCGTAGCTGGGAAACCGGCGTACCCAGCGGATCTTGCCGTCGTTGCGGGTCAGGCATATCAGCTCATTGTCGTTCGACAGCGCATAGACATACTCACCGGCGACCCAGGGGCTATGAGTGCTGCCGAAGTCTTTTTCCCAAGCGCGCTCCCCGGACCGCAGATCGATAGCCGCAAGGCGCCCGCTATGGCTCGCGGCGAAGACCCGGCCCCGATCGAGGACGGGCCGCCCACGAATGTCGGCTAGGCTCGCCACGGCGTTCACGCTGCGCGTATTGGAGAAATTGTCCGACCACAGCGGCCGGCCATTTTCGACGGTCAGCGCATAGAGCTCACCCGAAGAATAGGCCGCCACGACGACCTCCCCTTCGACGGCGGGGCTGGCGCCCCCAAGTAGGCTCGCCGTTTCGGGAATTCCATTATGATTCCATAAGCGCCGCCCATCATCGGCGGCCAGCACGACCAGCTCGTTGTCGACCGTAACCACAAAGACCCGTCCATCCGAGACTGTCGGCCCGCTGCGGATCGGGCCGGCGACACTCTTCTTCCAGATGACCCGGCCGTCCGCCGGATCGAGCGCCAGGACCTGCGCATAACCGGTCGAGACGTAGAGGCGGTCGTTCCAGTAGGCAACACCGCCGCCAAACGAACTGCCGCGCTCGTCCTCGGGCTTGAGATCAACCTGCCATATCTTGTTGCCGGTCGCGGCGTCGATCGCGCTGATCTGGACCCCCCCGTCCATCGCGTAGACCCGGCCTTTGGCAACCACCGGCTGAGCCAGCACCCGCGTATACCGGGAAGCTCCCTCCCCGATGCTGGTGCGCCACGCCTGGGTGAGGGTGTCCGGCAGCGCAAGGTGCTGCATCGCATGGTTCGGGTACCCGCCGGGCTCCGGCCACTCTGCGTTGACCACGGGCGGCGGCAGGGTGATCGGGATGCTCGCCAGGTCCGGATCGGGATCGAGCTGCCGGTCGAGGCTGAGGACAGAAATGCGCTCGCCCGGCAATGGCTGCTTTTTTTCTTCGAACAAGCCGCACCCTGCTAGCCCGAGTGAGACGAACAGCAACAAAGCGATGGCGGATCGGATCATTGCCAACCAAAAAGGCGGCGGGCGGACCTGTGGCACCGAAAGCATCACCCCGAATGACCAAAGCGGTTTAGGAGGCCAGAGTCTTAGGAAGCCAGAGCCGCGGCCATTTCGGCGGCTCGGGCGCGCGTCCCTTGCGGTGCCGCAAGATCATCGGCAAGGGTCTTGTAAGTTTCGAGAGCGCCGCTTTTATCTCCGGCTTCGAGCCGAGACGCGGCCGTCAGCTCGAGGGCGGTGGAGCGCCACGGATTGCCGGGCGACGTCATCGGCGCCAAGTGATCGATTACCGAGTGCGGATCGGTGTCGGGCAAACCCTGCATGACCGAGAGCAGCGTTGCGAGTTCGCGAAAGACCGGATCGAGCCCGCTTGTCGCGGCGATACGTTCATAGGCTGCTGCGGCCGCCTTGCGATCGCCCGATTTCGCCAGCATTTCGGCCTCCTCGAACGAGGCGAGCGTGGCGTAGCCTCCGCCTTCCTGCGCGATGACCGAGAAGACCTTGGCCGCATCGGCGTCTTTTCCTTCGCGTACCAGGGACAGCGCCGAGGAATAGCGCATCGATTGAGCGCGACGCTCGGAAAGCTGGTGGTCCCGCCAAGCCACGATGCCGCCGGCGACGACCAGCACAAGCACCGCCAACGCCACGATGTAGCGTCCGTACCGCGACCAGAGCTTCAGCAGATTGTCTCGACGGAGTTCTTCGTCGATCTCGCGGAAAATGTCGCTCACAAAAGCCCCGGCCGGCCCCCGCCTAGAACCACCCCGCCTAAACTGCCCCACCTTAGCGGCTCGCTCGGCCGGAAGCAAACCGAGACACCAGCTCCGTCGGGAGCTCCGCCGGGAAATCGCCATCAGATGGCTGGACGCCACCGCTGAAATCGTGAACACTGCGTGACAGCGGCAAACGGCGATGGGTAGCGATGAGCCGAAAAGGTGCGACGGTGCTGGCGTTCGCGGATTACCGGACGAAGCATCGGACGCTGTATTTCACCCGCCACGAACTCAACCAGCTTCTCAGCCTCTACAGCCGGCATGTTGCCCGCGGCGTGTGGCGCGATTATGCGATCGACCACCGCGACGGCATGGCGTTGTTCTCGGTTTTTCGTCACACCCACGAAGCGGCCGCCTACAGCATCATAAAGACTGCTGGGGCGCCGACGCGTCCCGCCGAGTTTATCGTCCAGAGCGGGCGCCAGAGGCTGCGCGTGGCGGCCAGCCTGCCGGAAGCCCTGGAGTTCTTTCAGACCCGGCTCAGCCTCGTCCTCGCCGAGGGTTGAGGGCCACCGACCCGGCGCCGTTGTATCCGAAGCGACGGTTGGTGCCGCGGTCACCCGTCTGCGGGGAATGCGACCTCGACGCGGCCGAGCGGGCCGAAATCGGCGACGATCCGCGTGCCGCGCTTGGTGAACACCATGCCGGTCCACGATCCGGTCGTGACAAAGGTGCCGGCCTTCGCCCCGCCCCGGCCGTTCATCAGATTGGCGAAATCGACGAGCGCCGCGATCGGATCGCGGGCGGCGCCGCCGGCGCTGTCGGCAAAGGGCTCGCCGTCCTCGATGACCGTGATGCTGGTCTGGCCGAGGTCGAGCTTTTCCCAGTCCGGCACCGCCGCCCCGTAGACCAGGCCGCCATTCGAAAAATTGTCGGCCAGGATCGAGAGCCGGTCGAGCGAGCGGGGATCCGCATAGCGGGAATCCACGATTTCCATAACCGGATGCAGCGCCGCGCCCGCGGTGACCTCGGCGCTATCGTAAACCGCAGTGCGCGCCGGAAGATCGCGGCCGAGCCGAAAGGCAATCTCGGCCTCGATGCCGATCAGCCTCAGCTCCCTGGGGTCGTAGGACGCCGGGGTCGGACGAATCATTTTCATCCAGATCGGGGCGCAGAACGCGGCGCTCGCCGCGGAGGCCGCACCCACCTTCCAGCCGCCGATCGGCTCTCCGACCTGACGGATCACCGCTTCCTGGATCTCATAGGCGTCGGCATCGGATTGCGGCCGGCAGCTCGGCGGCAATTCGTGAACCGGCGCCCCGCCGCGCGCCGCGCACAACAGGCGGGCGGCTTCTTCGCAGTGCTCTTTGAGCATTAGACTATCCTCGGCTTCGAGCTAAGCCGCCCGATGTTACGCCGCCGGCGTGAGGTCGGACAGCACCGAGCCGAGGAACGCGACGGCCGCCGCGATCCCGCCGGCGCGGTGCGGAATCTCGGCGCGGTGCAGCCCCATCTCGACACCGGCCAGGGTGCCGCACAGCATCAGATCGTTGAAATGCCCGAGATGGCCGATGCGGAACACTTTGCCCCGCAATTTGCCGAGACCGGTGCCGAGCGACATATCGAAGCCTTCGAGAATGATCTCGCGCAGCCGGTCGGCGTCAAACCCGTCGGGGACGAGGATCGCGGTCAGCGAGCTCGAATATTCGCGCGGATCGGCGCACAGCACTTCGAGGCCCCAGCCGGCGACCGCCCGCCGCGTCGCCTCGGCATGCCGCGCGTGGCGGTGGAACACCGCCGGCAACCCCTCCTCCTCGAGCAGCATTTTCAATGCTTCGCGCAACCCGTAGAGCAGGTTTGTCGCCGGGGTGTACGGGAAAAAGCCGGTCCGGCCGGTTTCGAGCATCGCCTCCCAATCCCAATAGGAGCGCGGCAGCCGTGCCGTCTTTTGCGCCGTAAGCGCCTTCTTCGAGACGGCGTTGAAGCCGAGCCCCGGCGGCAGCATCAACCCCTTCTGTGACCCGGCGACCGTGACGTCGACCTTCCACTCGTCGTGGCGGTAATCGATCGAGGCGAGCGAGGAGATCGTGTCGACCATGTAGAGGGCCGGGTGATGGGCGCGGTCGATTGCCTGACGGATCTCGGCGATCCGGCTCGTCACTCCGGTCGAGGTCTCGTTGTGGACGACGCAGACCGCCTTCAGCCGATGCTCGCGGTCGGCGGTCAATTTTTCCTCGACCAGTGCCGGGTCAACCCCGTGCCGCCAGTCGCCCGACACGAATTCGACCTCGAGCCCGAGCCGCGTCGCCATTTGCCGCCACAATGCCGCGAAATGGCCGGTCTCGAACATGATCACATGATCGCCCGGCGACAATGTGTTGGAGAGCGCCGCTTCCCAAGCCCCGGTCCCGGAAGACGGGTAGACGACGACGGTGTCGTCAGTCTGAAACACCCGCTTCATGCCGGCGACGACCTCCTGCCCGAGCGCGGCGAATTCCGGCCCGCGATGGTCGATCGTCGGCATCGCGATCGCCTGCAACACCCGGTCGGGCACATTGGTGGGTCCCGGAATCTGCAGAAAATGGCGGCCGCTATGCACGGGGGCGGTGTTTTTCATCGCGACGGGTTCCTTGCTCCTTGGCAGGCCAAGTGTGGGCGCGAAATGCGATTGCGACAAGGCATGCGATCCTAAGACACGGTCGCGAGCAACGGGCGCGCTCCCGCTCGATACCGCCGGGCGCCAACTCGGGCGCGCCTGCTCCACCTGTTTTATCAGGAAATTTTCAGGCGTTCCTTTTTCCAACCCATCCCGAAACGATCTGCGACCCGCACGATCTCCGATCCAGGTTACAATGCAAATGGGGCAAATTTAGCGTCACGGGGAACGCCCGGACAGGTCGCAGGGGTCGCAAGGGTGCAGTGGGTGCCAATGAAGCAGCTGCTGATCACGGCAGCGGTCTTGCTGATACACGGACAACCGGCGGAAGCGTTGCTCCTTTGGAATTGGAGCTATAGCGGCACTGGGGTTTCCGCCTCGGGCACCTTCACGACGAACGCCGCGCCGGACGGGGCCGGCTTCTATCAGATCGTCGGGATCACCGGCGTCGACAACGGGGTGACGATCACCGGCCTCCAGCCGACGGGCACGGCGATCCCCGGAAATGAGCCGTATGCGGTTGATAACCTGGTGAGCGCGGCCGAACCGCATTTGACCACGCACGGGTTCGGCTTTTCGCTGCCGAACGGCAACTACGCCAATCCGTTCTACAACGGCTCGAACTACTACGAGTATCTATCGGTGCCGCCCTACGTAAATGGTGCGGGCCCCGAAAGATCGGTATCGTTCTCGGCCGCCATCGTGCCGTAGCTAAGCGCAGCGTCACTCATGCTTGCGAATCCTGTCGGTCTCTTCAGCTTGGCCCGAACCTATTGCGCCGGACCAGCGTCAACCGAAACCAGTTCCTTAGCCGGCCAGCTGCCAGATAGCAGGGTTTGGCATTGGCGCCGGATGCGAAATCGAGACTTCGGGCATTTCGCGCACCCTTGACAGTTCAAGGGGTTGCGCGTTCCGTAAGATATGACCGGAACCAAACCGCAAAACCGCCCTCTCGGTTATGCCCGCGTCAGCACCTACGGGCAGACGCTCGACGCCCAGCTTGAGCAGTGCGCGCCGCCGGATGCAGCAGCCGGAACATCTACCGCGAGAAGGTGACAGGCGCGCGCGGGCCGACCGGCGCGAGCTTCTCCGGATGCTCAAGGTCCTCGCCCCCGGCGACGTGGTGATGGTGACGCGCATTGACCGGCTCGCCCGCTCGACGTTTGACCTGTTCGCCATCGTGGAGCAGATCGTCGATGCAGGCGTACAATTCCGCTCACTCGCGGAACCGTGGGCCGATACCGGCACCAGCACTGGGCGCTTTATGATTGCCGCTCTCGGCGGGCTGGCGGGCGTGGAGCGCGATCTAATCCGCACCCGCACCGCCGAAGGCAGGCGCCGCGCCAAGGCAGCACATGGGCCGACCCCCTGCCCTCACACCGCAGCAGCAGAAAGAGGCCCGCCAGCGGCGCGCGGAAGGGGCCACGCTCAAAGAACTGGCCGACACCTATAATGTCGGGCGCGCACGATTTCGCGACTGACGGCCTAGCCCACACCCACCAACTGCTTTACGGCACGGTAAGAAGCTGGCAGACCAATCACATAAGCAGGAGTGGTTACTTAGGGTGACGCAAATTGGATACATCAACGTGGGACCCGAATTCAATTCGGGATTGGGGCTTTAACGGTCTAGCGATTATTTTTTTGCGATTGTCATTTACCGACTTCATTCCGTCCAAAGCACCGAAAGAGGTTGCAGCGAGTGCAGTGATTTTGGCCATGTTCTGTGCCGTGTTGGGAAATTCAGACCGAATCGCATCTCTGAAACTCTGGGGCTTTGAGACGCAGACGCGAGAGCTAACTAAAACAATCGATGACGCCAAAGATGCAATACGCCAAATCAGGGAACTCGCTGTTGTTACCGCCGAGGCTCTAATCAATTTGCGTGTGAACTCCAACGCTTTGTTAGTCGGCGGGGCGGGGAGAGACGAATTCAGAGAACAGGATGAATTTAAGGCAAGAGGTAATCGAAGCGTTAAAGAAAATGAAGCTCCCGCAAGATAAGTTGACAGAAGTGGCTCACTCAGATCGGAACGTCGTCGTGACATTCTATGCCTACGCGGCCTATCGATTTGGCAGAGATGCTCTGCCACAAAGTAAATGTAATAAGATCGATATCCCTATAAAGCCTTATGCCTTTGCTTCCGGTGAGATCAACATATTGTAAGGGAGAGGCTGGTGCGCAGCGGCGATGCCGAGGAGGGATCGGAATGCGGCATGCCGGGTGCGCCGGCGGTTGAAGCGGAAGACGAATTCATCGAGGTAGGACTGGAGGTGTTTGCGACGCAGCCCGTGGTAGACGCCCAGGGCCCACACCTTGAGGTTGGAGAAGATCCGGTGAACCCAGGGCAGGACGATATGGGCGGCCATCTTGCCGACGACGTGGGGATGGTGGATGACGCCGGCGGCGCCGGGATATCCGGACCAGCCATCGGTCTTGGCAGTGGCACCGGGGCCGAGGTTGGCGGCGAGGAAGGCGTGGAGGCTGGCAGCCGAGTAATCGGCGACCTGGCTCAGGCGGATGCGGCCGGGGCCGAGGCCGCCGGCCTCTACCTCGACGGCGCCGACCACCAGCATTTTGCCTTGATGGCTACGCCCGCCACCGCCCGTGACCGGGTCGTTTTTGCTGCGGCACGCGATTTCGGTTTCATCAACCTCGACGAGGCCGGCCAGAGAGCTACGGCCGGGCGCGAGCATGCTGCTGCGCAGCTTGGCGCAGATCAGCCACGCCGTCTTGTAGGAGCCGAAGGCGAGCTGGCGCTGCAGCTGCAGAGCCGAGATGCCGTTGGAGTGGGTTGCCATCAGATAAGCCGCCCAGAACCAGGCGGTCAGTGGCAGTTTGGAGTGATGCATGATGGTTCCGGCGGTGACCGAGGTCTGGCGACCGCAGCTGGCGCATTCATAGGTCCAGGCCTTGGTTTGCAGCCGCCAGGCTTTACCACCACCGCAGACCGGGCAGACAAACCCGTCGGGCCAGCGCATCGCTACAAGATATTGAGCGCACGCGGCCTCATTGCCGAAGCGCTGTTGGAACTCGATCAAGGAGCGTGGAAAGTCGGTCATTGTGACCACCGGAAGCGGTTATGTTCGTGATTTGTTCTAACACGAACTCACCTCCGCGGCTACGACATTTTGTGGTCCCGGATGCAGAGGGATAAGCCTTTAAGATCGATAACGCCTATAATAGTCAAGCGGCGAAACAGCCACTTTCACCAGATCAGTGCCAAGCGCTTCTCGACAGCTTCCATATCGATACGACGAAATTCGCTGAATATTTAAAAGGCTACCGATACTATGTGAAAACAGGTGAGCAGCGCCGGCCGGAAGTGTGGGCACATCGGGAGAGTTGGGGTTTTGGACTGCGGCCATGAGCCGCTACGATTTTCCAGAAAGCACGTTTCGCGTCGTTCGCGCCGGAGTGAACTGACCAACGATTTTCACTCCGATCTGTAAGAGCCACGACCCAACGCACGGGCGCTTTTTTCGCAGTTCAAGCGATGGCCGAAATTTTTCTATAACAACTTCATTCTGTTCACTTAACCATCCTATGCGTTCCTCAAGTTCTTTCGATGCGTTTGGTTTATCATCGTCCGACAAATGATTCATCACGTCGTTAAGGCCATTTGCCCTGTAGACGCGCCTCTCAATCTCTTTAAGATATGCCACCAATTTATCATCGAACAAGAATGATGCCGCACCGATTACTTCAATGAAGGCGCCGATGTCTTCCACAGAAGGCGCTCTCTTCAGTCCGGCAACGATGAGTAGAACCCAGCTTACACCTTGGAAGACGCCATATTTTCTGTCATAAGTGTCGTGCTGGAGTTTTACCCGTGCGAGGTGCATCTGTTGGAATGCAATCCATGCACCGACAGTGCCGATTACTCCCGCGAGCAAAGGTGGACCGAGAGCTTGACCGTACTGTACCCATAACAGCAATTGACTTTGTGACATACGCCGTTCCAAACTTCACCAACCACGATGCGCCTTGCCGCCGTGTTGTTAACCGAAACGGCTAAATTTTCCATAACCGTCCACTCTGCGGCTTTGCAGCCCCGCACTGACTGTGCAACAACACAAGATGTAGAGAATGAGGCTAAAAATCATCATTTCTGGGCGAAGACGTATTTTCGATGATAGGTTAAAAAGCTCCGTTCCTTGTCGGTAAGCTCTCTCCGCAGCCGCTGCGTATTGCGTACCCCGAGCTGATCTAGCTCATTCTGCTTCTGCGCCGTCAGTTCCGGAGCGAGGGTCATGCCGCCGTTCTCGTCGAACGTTATCAGGCCCTTGTTAAAAAGCGCATCGAGGGTGGCAAGAATGGCAGACCGGTTTCGGGGCTAAGCCGCTCCTCGTCAGTAGATAATTTCCACGGTTTCGCATGCGATGCACGGATTGCGTCGAGTAGTAGCGCCGGTTGTAAGCGTCCCAGCAAGTATAGTAGCATGGCGACGTGTTATAGTAATAGGTCGTTGACGACCTGTTGTCCGAGGCGGCTGCCGCTCCTACCGCGGTTCCGGTAGCGGCGCCGGCCGCATATGCGCCCCAGTAGCGTCCGTTACGATAGTATCCATCACTATAGGTATTTGCCACCGTATCCTTTACCATAGCCTCCGCCGCCATATCCGCCGTTGCCATAGGCATTGACATTGCCGTAGTTCAAGGTGTTGCGGGCGGCATTGACATTACCGGAATTCAACGGGCCGGCCGCGATATTACCGGAGGCATTTCCCGCGGGGCCGGGCGCCGCGATATCGCCGCCAGGGCCGCCGCCCCCCGGCAGACCTGGCAGGCCACCGCCCCCCGGCAGACCTGGCAGGCCACCGCCCGGGAGACCCGGTGGGCCGCCGCCCGGGAAACCCGCCAGACCACCGCCCATCGGAAGGCCGGGTAAACCGCCGCCCATTGGGGGGCCGCCGGGCGGAGGACCCGGTGGGCCAAAGGCGAACGCGTCCGAGCTTGCGGCCGTTAGTGCGAGAAGACCAACAAAGGTTGATTTCAGATGATTCATCACTTGCTCCTTATCTCTCTCCGGCGTTCTCCGGGGCCTTGTATTGCACCATTAGATGCACCTATATGTACCATGAAGTGTAATGAACTAGAGGATGTAATAGAAGGCTTATCCCTCTGCATCCGGGACCACAAAATGTCGTAGCCGCGGAGGTGAGTTCGTGTTAGAACAAATCACGAACATAACCGCTTCCGGTGGTCACAATGACCGACTTTCCACGCTCCTTGATCGAGTTCCAACAGCGCTTCGGCAATGAGGCCGCGTGCGCTCAATATCTTGTAGCGATGCGCTGGCCCGACGGGTTTGTCTGCCCGGTCTGCGGTGGTGGTAAAGCCTGGCGGCTGCAAACCAAGGCCTGGACCTATGAATGCGCCAGCTGCGGTCGCCAGACCTCGGTCACCGCCGGAACCATCATGCATCACTCCAAACTGCCACTGACCGCCTGGTTCTGGGCGGCTTATCTGATGGCAACCCACTCCAACGGCATCTCGGCTCTGCAGCTGCAGCGCCAGCTCGCCTTCGGCTCCTACAAGACGGCGTGGCTGATCTGCGCCAAGCTGCGCAGCAGCATGCTCGCGCCCGGCCGTAGCTCTCTGGCCGGCCTCGTCGAGGTTGATGAAACCGAAATCGCGTGCCGCAGCAAAAACGACCCGGTCACGGGCGGTGGCGGGCGTAGCCATCAAGGCAAAATGCTGGTGGTCGGCGCCGTCGAGGTAGAGGCCGGCGGCCTCGGCCCCGGCCGCATCCGCCTGAGCCAGGTCGCCGATTACTCGGCTGCCAGCCTCCACGCCTTCCTCGCCGCCAACCTCGGCCCCGGTGCCACTGCCAAGACCGATGGCTGGTCCGGATATCCCGGCGCCGCCGGCGTCATCCACCATCCCCACGTCGTCGGCAAGATGGCCGCCCATATCGTCCTGCCCTGGGTTCACCGGATCTTCTCCAACCTCAAGGTGTGGGCCCTGGGCGTCTACCACGGGCTGCGTCGCAAACACCTCCAGTCCTACCTCGATGAATTCGTCTTCCGCTTCAACCGCCGGCGCACCCGGCATGCCGCATTCCGATCCCTCCTCGGCATCGCCGCTGCGCACCAGCCTCTCCCTTACAATATGTTGATCTCACCGGAAGCAAAGGCATAAGGCTTTGTAATAGAATGCACTTAATTGTGCAAGAGGGATTCCGAATGAAAAATCGCAGGGACTCGAACCAGGCTATTCCGAGGGCGCGGCGGAACGGGTCGCGGCAGGCGATCATCGAGGCGGCCGAGCGCCTGTTCCTGAAGCGCGGCTTCGGCGCTGTCAGCATGGACGAGCTGGCGTCGGCCGCCGGCGTCGCCCGGCGCACGGTCTACAACCAGTTCACCAGTAAGGAGGAAATCTTCCGGGAGATGCTGCTCAGGGTGTCGGGTCAGCTCGAGGACGCACTTCCGCCCGGCATCGAAACGCAAGGCGACGTCGAGGAGGTGCTGCGCCTGGTCGCGCACATGATTTTGCAGCTCCACAAGCGCCCGGAGTACCTCGGGTTCCTCCGTATGGTGGTGGCCGACTCGCGCCAGTTTCCGTGGATCGCCGAGGAGTTCGCCGCCGTCATGGAGCCGCAAGCCGAACGGTTCACGCGCTATCTCGCCCATCTGACTGCGATGAAAATCCTGGACTGCCGCAATCCGCTGCTGGCGGCTCACCAGTTCATGGGAATGCTCAACGAGCTTTCTCTGTGGCCCTGGATGACGGGTCGCGAAACCGTACCCGTTCCGGACGAAGACATAATCGAAGAGACGATCCGGATGTTCTTGCAGCATTACCGGCGCCCGCAATCGAAGAGGCGCGGTCATCAAAGTGCAGGATAACTCAGCGTCGATGTAAACTTTCGGCTCTGCCTTTCTCAGCCACATGGGGGTGAGTTCCTGCACGGCCCGGGTCGCGGATTCCACCGATTGCTGCGAAGAACTGATCCCAGCTGCCGTCAATGGCCGATTCCATGGCGGCCGCCGAGCCGCTCAGCATCGACAGCAGCGACACGCAGCCTGTCCAACCTGTCTGATGACTGGCGCCAATGCCGGCGCCACTGTCCCCGTGGAAGTATTCATAAAACAGAACGAGAGTCGCGCCAGTGTGGGTCGCTTTGAACTTCTCGATGCCGCCATAGAGCGGACGCTTGCCGTCCGGTCCGCGATGAAAAATAGTAAAATCCGGCGGGCTATTCCAGATTTCATGGATGAGCCGGCATGCTTCGCGTAAGAATCACGTTCACAGATGTATTGGTTAGCAACCCCGCCCGTTATACGACTGTTCGGTGCAGGTTGTCCAAGTCGGCCCGGCAAATCGAGCTGAATGCCAACAGCGGATCCTCGATGCTGTTGGACAACGCCTGTTTCGCGAGCTGCCGGAGCTCGATACTCGGCTTCAGCATGATCTCGACGATGGTTCTGAGCGCCGCCTCCGCTCCTTCGACCACATCAGGCGGGGCAAAGAGCCTCATTCGGTTGATGAGCCCGATCAGGCGCTGCTCATCGCCGCTCAGCAAGATCTCGTCGCGGGTATAGGCCTTCAGCAGCAAGCTCGACGCACTCATCACGAAATCGGCATAAACGGTTTCTCGTTTCGCGATCTCAGACGCGACGCGCTGAAGACGATCTTGAGAGCGTTGCGAGTAAATGGTGCCGAGCAGGGAGGCACCACCTCCTACAAGGGCCCCTAAGAGCACCGAAACCGGGCCCAGGAGAGCTGGATCAATGTGCATGTCCCCTCCAAAAGCCGGGCAGAGATTTGGCCCAAAATTGGAGCGGAGAGCCCTCTCCGGCAGTACCGTTCAAGGCACGATCGCAAAGAACAGGAAGGCTGCCAGGATCACCAGGTGCACGGCGCCCTGGAGCACCGTGGTGCGCCCGGCGGCTAGCGTCATCACGGCAGCAACAGCGTGAGGGCGAGCAGCACCTCCTCCTTCGATCCCAATCCGAGCGTCAGAGGCGTGCCGAGCACGATCGAGACGGCGGCGACGGCCGGGATGGTCAGGCCGATGGTGGCAAGCGCCGAGCCGAGCGCCAGGTTCATGGCGGTTTGCAGGCGGTTGGCGCGGGCGGCCCGCAGCGCGGCTAGCCCTTCCGGCATCAGCACCGCCGCGGCGATCACAATCCCCACCACCGCCTTCGGTGTCCCCAGCGCAGCTATCGCCTCATCTACCGCGGTGTCAGCGCCTTGGCCAAGCCCACTACCGCCACGAGGGAGATCAACAGCAGCGCGAGGCTGGCGAGCGCCACGGCGCCGGACGGTGGCGGCGCATGCGCCTCCTCGTCCGCGGCCAGACCCGTCTCGGGATCTGGCAGGAAATAGCCACGGTGCCGCACCGTCTGCACAAAGATAAAGACGCCGTAGAGCACCAGCGAGACCGTGCCAGCGAAGACCAGCTGTGACGGGCTGTAGGCCGGCCCCGCCGCGGTAGTGGTGAAATTGGGCAGCACCAGCGAAAGCGTCACCAGGGCCGCCAGCACGGCGAGCGCTGCGCTCGCACCCTTGACCTGGAACTCCTGCTCACGGTGCAGCACGCCGCCCAATAGCAGGCCGAGGCCGACCAGGCCGTTGAGGATGATCATAACGGTGGCGAAGGCTGCGTCGCGCGCCAGCGCCTCGCTGCCTGCCTTGCCGGCGAGCATCACGGAGACGATCAGCGCCACCTCGATGACTGTGACGGCAAGGGCGAGCACGAGGGTGCCGAAGGGCTCGCCCACCCGGTGCGCCACCACCTCGGCGTGCCAGACGGCCGCGAACACCGTGGCGATCAGCACGACCACCTCCGCGGCGACCCCGGCTGCGCCGCCCGCCCCGCCCACGAATGTCGCCACCAGTAGGCCCCAGGCTAAGAGCGGCCACATCCAGGCCCACCATGGCATCCGCCCCATCATGCCTGCGCCGCTCCTTCCTCCGTTGGGCGGCTGCGGCGGAGCCGGTGGGCCGCCGCCGATTGGGGGGCGCGGTAGACGACTGCCGAGCGAAGGATCCGGCGGGCCAAAGGCGATTGCGTCCGAGACTGCTGCTGTTGACGCGAGAAGGCCGACAAAGGTCAATTTCAGTTGTTTCATCACTTGCTCGTTGTTTCGGCGCCGGCAACTGTACGACCGTGGCGGCAGGTGTGCCGGGCATGACCTCGGCCTGTTCAGTCACGGTGGCCGCCGTCCCGGCGCCAGGACAATCGGATTATTCCTGGCCATCGACAGTGGCGATATGGCTCATGGGTACGCTCCACCCGTTCGGCAGCTCGCGGCGGAGGCGTTTAGCGATAATGGGTCAGAACGTGTCTGCTCAACTAGCCCGGCTCCGGTCAATGCGCCGCTGGCCACCGCCCGTTCGATTTCGTCGATCGCGTCAACCTTGGCAGAGACTTCTGGCCCGACAAGCTCGCGCCAGTGTTCTACAGGTTCAACCCAGAAATAGCCGATCCTGCCGCTCATCAGAAGCAATCTGAACAGTGGGCGCGGATCTTCTTTAAACGGTGTAGTCGACGAACGCGCGTCAAACCATTGCAGTAAGCCAAACTTTTGCAATGCGTCGAGATCGGCACCCTTGCACTCAGCGTACAAGCGGCGGGCCCGTGACAGCCGCGCCAAGAGATGGATTTCCTTATCGGTCAATTCCATAGTCTAACTCCTGCAAGGCGTCCTCGCGAATTTTCACGAGTTGAGTCGGTTGATCAAAGAAGGACCCCAAGGATGCGGCGTGGATCGTTCTGCTCACGGCCAATATGGCCGTGAGCAGCGCTGGCGATCGTGACATGACGGCGCGATACGACAGACCCACAGCCCGCCGCCACAGCGAAGGCCCGTCATTACTGGGAGCATGAAACCGTCGAGGAGTAGTAACGCCGGTTATAAGCGTCCCAGCAAGTATAGTAGTATGGCGAGGTGTTATAGTAATTGGTCGTTGACGACCCGTTGTTCGAGGCGGCTGACGATCCTACTGCGGCTCCGGTAGCGGCGCCGGCCGCATATGCGCCCCAGTAGGATCGGTTACCATAGGATCCGTTGCCATAGGATCCGTTGCCATAGGATCCGTTGCCATAGGATCCGTTGCCATAGGATCCGTTGCCATAGGATCCGCTGCCATATCCTTTACCATAGTTTCCGCTGGCATAGTTGTTGACGGAGTTGCCGCCATAGTTATTCCCGGAGCCGGAGACATTTGCCGCGGAGCCGCGTGCCGCAACATTCCCGGAGGCATTTCCCGCGGGACCTGCCGCGACATTCCCGTTTCCCGCGGGGCCGGGTGCCGCGATATTGCCACCAGGTCCGCCGCCGCCCCCCGGGAGACCTGGCAGGCCACCGCCCGGGAAACCCGGTGGGCCGCCGCCCGGGAAACCCGCCAGACCACCACCGCCCATCGGGAGGCCGGGTAAACCGCCGCCCATCGGGGGGCCGCCCATCGGGGGGCCGCCCATCGGGGGACCGCCCATCGGGGGGCCGCCCATCGGAGGAGGTCCCGGTGGGCCCTGGGCGAATGCGCCCGATGTTGCGGCCGTCAATACGAGAAGACCGACAAAGGTCAATTTCAGATGCTTCATCACGTGCTCCTTTTTGTCCGGCGCAACGGGCTCACCCAGCTCGCATCTTTGTCGCGCCGGCCGGTTGGAAGGTGAGCTGGGAACCCCGCTTCAGGTCAGGGGCTGAGCTATGGCGGTCTGCGGCAGATCCGTTGTCTGGCTCGAGGCCGGCTGAGGTCTCTTGATCCGGTGCCAGATCACGTAGAGCGCCGGTAGGAAGATCAGGGTCAGCAATGTCGCGACCGCCAGGCCGCCCATGATCGCGTAGGCCATCGGGCCCCAGAAGACGGTGGGCGCGATCGGGACCATGCCGAGGATGGCGGCTGCTGCGGTGAGCAGGATCGGGCGGAAGCGGTGGGCGCTAGCCTCGATGACTGCATCCCAGGGATGGCGGCCGTGCGCCTTTTCCGTCTCGATCTGGTCGATCAGCACCACCGAGTTGCGGATGATCATTCCGGTGAGGGCGAGGACGCCGAGCAGCGCCACGAAGCCCAAGGGTTTGTCCGCAAGGAGCAGGGCCGCGACGACCCCGATGAGGCCCAGTGGCGCCACGCTGAGCACCAGAAACAACTGGCTGAAGCTCTGGAGCTGGATCATCAGCACCGTGAGGATCAGTATCAGCATCAATGGCAGAGCGGCGATGACCGACGCCTGTGCCTTGGCGCTCTCCTCAACGGTGCCGCCAACCGCGATATGGTACCCGCTCGGCAGGTTGGCGCTCAGTGCCGCGATCTTCGGCGCCAGCGCCTGCGCGACGGTGGCGGCTTGCGTGCCAGGCACGGTATCAGCCTGCACCGTCACTGTGGGAAGCCGATCCCGGCGCCAGAGAATGGGATATTCCTGCCCGTAGTCGACAGACGCGATCTGGCTCAGCGGAACGGACTTCCCGTTCGGCAGCGCTACCTGCATTGCACGGATCGTCGACAGCGACATCCGCCCGGACCAGTACATCGACGAGATAGATCCCGCTGCGTACCTGGGTGGCTGTGATGCCGGATGAGACCGTGTTCACGGCCGTGGCCAGCTGTTGCGAGCTCAGCCCCAGGAGGCGGGCCTGGTCCTGGTCGACCTGGATCCTGAGGGTGCGCGCCGGCTCCATCCAGAGGCCGTGCTGAGAGCCGCTGGGACGCTGTGCCTCCTCGCCACCAGCCGCGAGCCGCTGCGGGCGGAAGGCGAGTGGGTCTATCCGGTGGCGCCGCTCGCTGTACCGGCGGAAGATGCCGGGGATGCGGACGATCTGCTGCGCTACGGCGGGGTTCGGCTCTTTGTCGAAAGGCTCCGCGCGGCGGAGCCGCATTTTGCGCCCGACCGACGCAGTGCTGCGATGATCGCGGCGATCTGCCGCCGGCTCGACGGCATGCCGCTGGCGATCGAGCTGGCGGCGGCGCGCGCCGCCGTGCTCGGAGTCGAGGAGGTCGCCACACATCTCGACGATCGCTTCCGGATCTTGACCGGCGGCCGCCGCACCGCCTTGCCGCGGCACCAGACGCTGCGGGCGGCGCTGGACTGGAGCTACGAGCTGCTGAGCGAGCCCGAGCGCGTGATCCTGCGGCGCCTGGCGGTGTTCGCCGGCGTCTTCCGCCTGGAAGCGGCAAGCGCGGTTATTGCGAGCCCCGACATCGCGCCGGCGGAAGTCGTTTGACGGCATTGCCAATCTCGTCGCGAAGTCGCTTGTCACGGTGGTGGCGGGCAGCATCGTCCCGCGCTGCCGGTTGCTCGACACGATGCGAGCCTACGGGCTCGAAAAACTCGCCGAAAGCGGCGAGCGCGAATGGCTCGCGCGACGACATGCCGAGCATTACCGGGACCTCTTCGAGCGTGCCGAGGCGGAACGGGAGGCCCGGCCAACCGTCGCACGGCCGGCCCAATACGCGGTTGAAATCGACAATCTGCGCGCTGCGCTCGACTGGGCCTTCTCGTCGGATGGCGATCCGCCAATCGGCGTCGCGTTAACAGCCGCTGCAGTGCCGGTATGGATGCAGCTGTCGCTGGTGGAGGAATGCCGCCGCGTCCAGCAAGCGCTCGCTGCATTGGCAACCGTCGCCGAGCCGGATGCTCGCCAGGAGATGAAGCTTCTTGCCGCCTTGGGAGCGTCTCAACTCTACACCAGAGGCGGCGTTCCCGAAGTGGCCTCAGCCTGGACGAAGGCCCTGGAGCTTGCGGAGAAGCTCGGCGATCTGGAGTACCAGAAGCGCTCCCTCTGGGGCTTGTGGTCCTTTCATGTGAACGGTGTCGATTACCGCACCGCTTTGTCCCTGGCGCGCAGGTTCGCCTCCTTGGTGGCGACGAGCCTCGACCCGAATGATCGATTGGTTGGCGAGCGGATGATCGGAGTCTCCTACCACAACCTTGGCGATCGGCAGAGCGCGCGACGCCATATCGAACGGGCGATCACAAAGTCCGCTGCTCTCGGCCACCAACGGCATTTCATTCGCCTGCAGCTCGACCCGCAGGTTACGGCGCGGGTCCATCTTGCGCGAATCCTCTGGCTGGAGGGCTTTCCGGATCGGGCGATGCGAGAAGCCGAACACAGCGTCGCTGATGCGCGGGCGGCAGAGCATGCGATCTCCTTCAGTTATGCTCTGCACCGCGCGGCGTGTCCGGTCGCGTTGTGGAATGGAGATCTGGCAGCGGCAGGCCACTACGCGGACATGCTGCTCGATCACGCGAAGCGGCATGCTCTGGTGCACTGGCAGCTGTACGGCTGGGGCTATCAGGGAGCGGGCGCTATCAGTCGCGGCGACGTCGCCACCGGATTGCGCCTGTTGCGATCGTGTTTCAAAGAGCTTGGCGAAACCGGGATCACGGCGCCGCGGTTCATGCGGTTTGCCGCGACCTATATGGCCGAGAAGCCGGGCAGATCGCTGACGCACTTGACGCCATCGACGACGCGATCGCCCGCGCCGAGCGTACCGAAGAACTCTGGCAAATTGCCGAGTTGCTGCGCGTCAAAGGCGAGCTGGTCCTCTTACAGGATGCGGCCCCACAGGCAGCCGCTGCCGAAGATTATTTCCAGCGAGCACTCGACTGGGCGCTTCGGCAAGGCGCCCTGTCATGGGAATTGCGCGCCGTTACGAGCCTCGCCCGGCTGCGGCGCGATCAGGGCCGCTCCGCAGAGGCGCTGGCGCTCCTTCAGCCGGTTTACGACCGCTTCACCGAAGGGTTCGACACCGCCGATCTAAAGGCCGCGAAAGCCCTTCTCGACGCTCTGCAATAGCGCGAGCTCGCACCCCGTGCCGCAGCGATTTGCTCACACAGAAATAATGGCGCTGGGGCTCCTGTATTTCAGATGGTTACATCCAGCCGTGACTGCAGCACCGAGCTCCACTTTCGGCGCGAAAGGCTTCAGCTTATCTCGACAGCACAATATCACACCAGACCTCCGAGCGCTTCAGAATGAGAACCGCAAAGGACTGCTTTGGGTCATCAGCACGAATGGGTGGTGGTTGCACGGCACGGCAGCTTCACCCGCAACTGCGAGGCCGTTCAGGATGTCTTCAACCGTGCCGAAGCGCGTGAACACGCCCGCCGGTTTTCCGAACTAGCCCAAGGGAATACTCGTCGCACGCGTCCCAGGTGTTGAAATAGTCGTAGAGCGACGCGAGGAACTCTTCCTCGAATACATCGTCGGTTTGTCGCGTCATTAGCCGACCCATGCCTGCTAGCGAGGATCATCACCAAGGGCGGCGACGCGGTGAGCGTCGTGCCGGCTGAGGCGCATATGGAGACCTTCGTCCATGGCGGCTCGCTTGATGCTATCGTTGACGCCAACATGAAGGTCGATCGCTGCCTGTGCGCTGGCGCGATGGCGATGGGGGCCGAGGTCGAGATCAATACGATCTCCGGCTATTTGCCGCAGCGCAATGACCGGCAGATCGGCGAACTTTTCGGCGGGAATGTTAAGGCGCTGTTCGGAGCGGGCTCCTTCGACATCGGCGGTCATCGCACCGGCTCAACCGATATGGGCGACATCGCCCACATGAAACCTATGTTGCCTGGGCCCTCGGCAAGACGCCTGGTGCCGAGTTCAACGAGCCGGAGCACGCCTATCTGACCCCGGCCAAGCTGCTTGCGATGACCGCGATCGATCTGCTTCACGGCGATGCCGCGCCGGCGAAGAAGATCCTCGCGAGTTCAAGCCGGCGATGACCAAGGACGGCTATCTGGCTTTTGAACGCGGCCTTTTCCGCACCGAGCGCTACAAGCCGGGCTTCTGACCCGGTGATAAGCGGGTATTATCGGAGCTGGAGGTAGCGGCTGCCCTCGTGACAACCACGGCTGTCCGGTTGAGTTTTACTGGGGCGAAATGGTGAAGCGGGCGCATCGCGGTTTGCGCCGCACCCTCGGCGAGAGCGTCTATTTGATCGATTCCACGGGTCTGCGGCTGAGCGAGGCGAGCGCCGCATGGGCGCGTTTTTCGACCGGGGTTTGTGGCGCCAAGGTGCACGTCATTTACGACCCCGATGCCGATCATCCGATCTATGCCGCGGTCAGCGCGGCCAGGTCAACGACATCAGCGCGGCCCAGGAAACGCCGATCGAGGCTGGCGCGACTTATGTCTTCGACCTCGGTTATTACGACTACCGCTGGTGGGCCCAGCTGGATGCGGCCGGCTGCCGGATCGTCACCCGCTTCAAATCCAACACCCCGCTCAGAGCGGCGCAAGACCGTTCGGTTCCGCCAGGCGACAGCCTGCTGTCCGATCGGGTGGGGTATCTGCCGGCCCGTCAGGTCAACCCCAAAAGCCGCCGCAATCCGTTCAGCAAGCCGGTGCGCGAGGTTCGGGTGAAGCTCGACAGCGGCAAGGTTCTGCGCATCCTCAGCAACGATCTCGACGCCCCCGCCCAGCAGATCGCCGATCTCTACAAGCGCCGCTGGGCGATCGAGCTGTTCTTCCGCTGGGTCAAGCAAACCTTGAAAATCCGCCATTTTCTCGGCAGCGGGGAAAACGCCGTGCGCATCCAGATCGCCGTCGCGCTGATCGCTTTCTTGCTGCTGCGCCCGGCCCAGGCCACGCAATCGGTCGTGCAAACACCGCTGGCTTTCGCCCGGCTGGTGCGCGCCAACCTGATGCACCGAAGGCGTCTGGACCGCCTGCCGAGCCCGGCGCCGGACCCGCAGCCCAACACCGCCCAATTGGCTCTGCAGTGGACGTAAACCCAATCCGAGAGACGCTAGAAGTTACGCCACTTATGGTTGTTGCTAGGGAACCGGACAGCGGCGGATGACAACCGAGCGTCCAAACGACGATAGATCGCCGGGGCATAGGCGGTATTGGAACCGCCGACCTCATCCCGGTTGTCCGACCTAGGTGAACGCTGCGGTTGAGCTCATTCGTCGGCCTCGGGACCGAGAGGCGGGCCCCGGGGCCGCACTCCTGGGCGACCCGGTTACTACAGGAGCGAGGCGTCGAGCATCCCGGCGTCTCGTATTTGTTACCCCAAACGTTACCCCAGAACCCACAAGTAAATTAGGCCTTCAGCCCTTTTTCACTAAGTGTCCGACCAGGAATCGTAATGGTGTATCTAGCACATTTGAGCATCTATTCCTTGTGGTTGGAGGCGGGAGAGGCGGCGCGCCAGCAGCTGGATTGAAGCAAGATGAAGCCATGCTTCACTGCTGGTAATGGTGGCCTCGAAATCTTTCGCCAGTCGCCGGTTGCGGCCAAACCAGGCGAAGGTTCGCTCGACCACCCAGCGCCTTGGCAGCCGCTGAAAGCCCTTGGCGTAGTCCGATCGCTTGACGATCTCGAGCGTCCATTGCCCGAGACCGGCAAGAGCGGTGTGCAGCTTATCACCGGCGTAGCCGCCATCGGCAAAGACATGGCGCAGCCAAGGGAAGAGATGGCGGATCGAAGCCAGCAGATCGGGCGCGCCGTCGCGATCCTGGATGTCGGCCGCGTGCACCTGGGCGCCCACCAGATGCCCGTTGGTATCGGTGATGATGTGGCGCTTGCGCCCGTTCACCTTCTTGCCCGCGTCATAGCCACGAGGGCCACCACTCTCCGTCGTCTTGACCGATTGGCTGTCGATCACACCGGCCGACGGGCTCGCTTCCCGGCCGTCGCGTTCTCGGGCGTGCTGAACTCGCAGGAAATTGACCCTTTCCCACAAACCCTGCGCTTGCCAGGCGTAGAAGTAACGCTGCACCGTCGAGCGATGGGGAAAATCGTGCGGCAGCAGACGCCAGGGACACGCCGTCCGCAGGATGTAAAACAGCGCGTCAACAACACTGCGCAGCGGCACGATGCGCGGCCGCCCGAGCGTCTTTGGTGCCGGCATGTGCGGCTCGATCAGCGCCCATTCCGCGTCGGTCATATCGCTTGCGTAACGACGATCTTCCCGCTGATACTGCTCGCGAGTGATTTCAGTCACATCTTGTGTCCCCCGTGCCTTCTGACACAGCACGGGTACTACAACATACTGAAATCACTCAACTCATTTCGGGCCAGGCTCTAAGCTCCGCCTCGCGATTCAAGAGGATTAGAGCTATCCGCAGACATTTCGCTAAATCGCCGCCTGCTACGCCCATATGGGACGACTTCAGGACGCACGAGAGATGGTGGAGCGGCTGCGCGCCATTACCTCTCTCATAATAACGATGACAGCTCTCTGCGGAAGGCCGAGCATCGCGAGCTGTTGCTGTCGGGCCTGCGCTTGGCGGCGGGTGAGGCGGCATGAGCCAAATTCGCCGCCTCGCCCCGCTGTGCCTACTTTTTCTTGGTTGGTTTCTTTTTTACCTGAGCAAGGTCCGAGCCGGCTATGGATCGAACAGAGCTACTCTTACTGGTGCTCAATAACCTTCCCGCCCTACTGACATCTTTCTTCGAAGTAGCCATATTCCCCACTTTCTCCAGGTAAACCAGACGGGCTTTGGTAATCCCGATGAATTAACTTTGAGTGTACGTACAAACAGCTGTGGTCGTTGGGCTTTGCGCTCGTAGGACGCTGTCGCTCGCCCCTTTTCCGCCGCTACCCTGTCCCGCTATGCTGACGTGAAATTGTGTCTTCATGGGAGGTAACAGCAATGGCACGCAACGGCAATCTGAGCTCATCGGTCCCAATTACCGATCGAAATCTTGGCGATCCGCGAGCGCTGGCATACCAAGCGGCACCCCTTCTTTCTCGCCTTTGGTGAAGGTAAGTTGCCGCTGAGGGCGTTGGGCCGCTATCAGGCGTTGCATTACCATTTCGTGTCGCGGGCGTTGGCGAGCTTCGGGATGCTCTATGCGCGCGGCTATCATTTCGAAGACGTGCGCAAGATGATCGCCGAGAACATCGCCGAGGAAGAGGGGCTGAAGGCGATTCCGGAGCCGGGTCACGAGCCGCACGACCACAACGAGCTGATCCTGCGCTTCTGCCGCGCCGCGGGGCTCAGCGACGACGAGGTTCGCAATACGAAAATGCCGCCCGCCTGGTGGGCGCGCTCGCTCTATATGTACCACACGACCGCTAACGAGCCGGTCGGCGTGATCCTGGCGATGCAGACGACCCAGGAGGGCCAGATGCCGGGGTTGATCAGCGAGGTTCTGCTTTCCGCTTTCGAGAAGCATTACGGCTTCAGGCTGAACTCGCCGGAGATCGAGTTCTTCACCGAGCACGACGCCGCCGATGTCGAGCACAGCCGCCGCCAGATCGAGCTGTGCGGCCGGTATCTCGACACGCCGCAGCTCGAGGCGCGCGCCGAGCAGGTGGCCGAGGAGATCTGCGAATTGCGCTGGGCCTCGATCTCCGAGCTCTACCGCTCGGAAATGCTGGGCGAGAAGGAAATCCTGCCCCCGGGCATCACCAGATAATCTCAGGCCGCCCCAGCTTGCTAAGCCAGTAGGAGACGCCTATTTGATCGTGCCGCGATGTCCGCTGGAACACGCGCAGGTCGAACCGCTGCGAAGGGAGCCGGGGGACGAGGCCAATGAGCATTGGTCGTAGGGCGTGACGCAGAGATAATATTGCGCGGATTGCGCGCCTCCGCTGTTCGGATCCGCCGCATTGTAGGTACCGCCACTGCTGTTGCCCGGCATGCCGCCATACCCGGTCATGCCGCCAGACATTCCCCCAATTCCGCCGCTCATGCCTCCGCCGGTCATGCCGCCCATACCACCCCCGGTCATACCACCGCCCACCATACCGCCCCCGGTCCCGCCGCCCATGCCGCCGACGAGCATGATGTTCCGGGCACCAGAATTGTCACTGGCGAACCGCGCCTCGACCGCCATGGAGCCCTGACAGAAGATCGAGGCGCCAACAAGAAGCACCACAACCGGAAGCAACTTGTGCATGTGACCCTCCTTATGGTTGTCTTTCGCTTGAAAGGGTTAACAACGCCAAGGGTACATGTAAGCGGCAGTCTGCGCCATGGGAAAGACAGCTTTTCACCCGAAACGAGTCCCGGCTGACTGAGATGAGCCAGAACTGGGCGATCTGCATCGGCATCGACCGTTACGACAATCTGCAGTCGCTGCAATATGCAAAACGCGACGCCGAAGCGCTGCGCGACTTTTTCGAAAAGGAAGCCGGTTTCGACAAGGTGTATTACTTTGCCGAAGACGCGCCGCTGATCCCGACCGATTTCGGCGAACCGATGCGCTCGATGCCGAGTGGCGGGACCCTACGCCGCTTTCTGCGCGTCAGGTTCGAGCAGAAATTCCTAAAGCCGAGCGATAATTTCTGGTTCTTTTTCGCCGGTCACGGCCGGCGCGAGAGAGATCGCGACTATGTCATGCCGATCGATGCCGATCCCGGCAATGTCGAGGAAACGGCGATCCCGGTCGGCTATATCACCGAGCGTTTACGGCGCTGCGGCGCCGACAATGTGATTCTGCTGTTGGATGCATGCCGCAACGAGGGTGCGCGCGACGGACAGGGCATCGGCTCGGAAGCACATTCGGGCGTGGTGACGATAGCTTCCTGCAGCCCGAGCGAGCGTTCCTATGAAATCGCCGAGGTAGAGCATGGCGCTTTTACCTACAGCCTCCTGGAGGGGCTGCGTCTGCAGGGCGAGACCAATTGCGCGACGGTCGAACGGCTGGACCAGCATCTCCGTTTTCGGGTTCCTGAACTCTGCGCCAAATACCGAAAGCCGCGCCAGAACTCCGTATACGCATGCCGAGCCGGCCGAGAAGCTGCATTTGGTGCTGGTGCCGAAATTCGCGACCTTGTCGGATCTCGGCCCGATGAAGCTCGACGCGCTGCAAGCCGAGACAAACGGCGACCTCGAAACCGCAGAGCAATTATGGTGGCGGGTGATTGCAGTATCGCCGGTCGACGCGCAGGCGCACGAGGCGATCAAGCGGATCGCGCTGAAGCAATCGGCGCCGTCAGCCCCGGTTTCACACGCGATCCTTGAAGCGCCGGCCGGGCGAACGGCGGAGCCGCCGCGGCGGCGCTTCGCCCAAACGATCCGACTGACACGGCGGCAGACGCTGGGGACTGCCGCGCTTGCTGCGGCCGGGACGGGCGCGGGGATTGCCCTCCCTGCGATCAGAAGACTGCTGTCGAGACCATCATTGCGGACCATCACCTTTGAGGCCGCAACTGTCGATGACAAGGGAATACAAACCTCGCCGGAAAAATACAGTGCCGCAGTCTTCACCGAAGCGCTCGGTTCGAGCGGCGGGCTCGATATGGTGGCGATCCCGGCGGGCAGCTTCACGATGGGCTCGCCGGCCGACGAACCCGAGCGGCAGCCCAACGAGGGGCCGCAGCATCATGTCACGCTCGCTTCATTCTTTATTGGCGCTTCTCCGGTTACTCAGGCGCAGTGGTCTGCCGTAGTATTCGCGCATCCCGATCGGATCCGTCGAGAACTCGACCCCAACCCGTCTTTATTCAAGGGCATCGACCTGCCGGCCGAGAGCATCACCTGGAACCAAGCCGAGGAGGTTTGCCGGCGCCTCGCCGCTATCACCGGACGGTCGTACCGGCTGCCGAGCGAAGCCGAATGGGAATATGCCTGCCGGGCGGGAACCACCACACCGTTCAATCTCGGTCCCACGGTCATCCCGGAACTGGCGAATTATTGTGGCACCGGCGGCGCCGTCTGCGGCGACAGTGACGGCAGGAGTATCGCCTCGGATGTCTATAACGGCGTAAAATACAGTTCGGGTGCATATGGCCATGGCCCGCCCGGCATTTTCCGGGGTACGACGACGCGGCCCGGGACTTTCGCACCCAACCGGTTCGGGCTCTACGACATGCACGGCAATGTCTGGGAATACTGCCTCGACAAGGCGAGCGACAATTATGCCGATGTCCCGCGTGACGGGACCGCCAACCTCGCAGGGCCGCGGGACGCGCAGCGGATACTGCGCGGCGGGTCGTGGTCGCACAATCCGGCGATCTGCCGCTCCGCGTACCGGGATAGCATTGACCCCGGCTTCTCGGGGTGGCCGGGCCGCATCGGCCTGAGGGTTGTTTGCACGCTTTAAGGCAAAAGGGTGAAGCTCATGGCGGACGAGCAAACGGGCCTGTGGTTTGTCACCGAGGTCGAGACCAGCGAAACGGTTGAAGTTGTCGGAGGTGGCCGCAGCTCCGAGGATGTCGGCGGCGGCTTCGGCTCCGGCGCCGTGCAGGCGGTCCGCAAAAGCCTGACCCAGCGGGTGCAGATCAGCGCCGACGAGCTGAAAAGACAGATCGGCAATCTGCTCGCAGTCGTCGGCGACGTATTCGATCAGTCGCGCGCCGAGACCGGGATGACGTTGGACGAGGTCGAGCTGTCGATCGAGATCAGCTCGGAAGGGCAGATCAGCATTCTCGGCAGCGGCGGGAAGATCGAAGGCAAGGGCGGCATCAAGCTCAGCTTCAAGCGCAACCCGGCCACGGCCTGATCACAGGCCGCGACCTATCAACCATTGCCCATATGGCGCACAAAGGCACCCCGGATTGGGCAGGAACAGCTCCGCCCAGGACGCGCGACAGAAGGGAGAAAAACATGAAAGTAGGTTTTATTGGGCTCGGCATGATGGGCAAGGGCATGGCGGCCAATTTGCAAAAGGCCGGCCATCAGCTCACGGTTCACGACCTCAGCCGCGCGGCGGCCGAGCCGTTTCTGGCAAAGGGCGCCGTTTGGGCCAATTCGCCGCGCCAAGTTGCCGAGGCGTCCGAGGTCGTATTCACCTCGCTGCCCGTCCCGGCCGATGTCGAGGCGGTGGCGCTGGGCTCGGGCGGGCTGATCGAGGGGATGCGCCCCGATACCGCATTTTTCGATATGTCGACCAATTCGGTGGCGGTGGTGCGCAAGATCAACGCGGTCTTCGCCGAGAAGAACATCTACATGCTCGATTCGCCGGTCAGCGGTGGCCCGGGCGGCGCCGCCAGCGGCAAGATGGCGATCTGGGTCGGCGGCGACGAGCAGCAGTTCAACCGGCACAAGAGCGTGCTCGATGCGATGGGCGACCAGGCGCGCTATATCGGCCCGATCGGCGCCGGCACGATCGCCAAGCTGGTGCACAACTGCACCAGCGCCGTCATCGGCGTGGCGCTCGCCGAGGTGATGACGATGGGCATCAAGGCCGGGGTCGAACCGCTCGAATTGTGGGAGGCCGTGCGCCAGGGCGCGACCGGGCGCCAGCGCACCTTCGACCGGCTCGGCAAGTTCCTCAGCAGCAGCTACGACCCCGCCGATTTCGCGCTGCGCCTGTTGCACAAGGACGTCTCGCTCGGGGTCGGGCTCGGGCGCGAGGTTGGGGTGCCGATGCGGCTCGCCAATCTGGCGCTCGAGGAACTGACCGAGGCGATGAACCGCGGCTGGGGGCAGCGCGACAGCCGTGTCAGTGGGCTCTTGCAAGTCGAGCGCGCCAAGATCCCGCCGCTCGCCGTCGACCCAGTCAAGATCCAGGCGGTGCTCGATCGCGACCAGCAGAAATAGCTCCGCGACTTGCTGGCATCATCCGCGGCGGCAACGCGGCGCGCGTCGTCGGGATCAAGGAGGCCGCCAAATGGGGAGCGGCTCTGCGGTTCGAACTATTTCTCGTAAGGGAGATTACGCAGGCGTTGGTGCTCAATCGTCTAGATTACGATGTTTATGGCGGCGGTGACCCGGGCCGGGGCCGCCGGGGCCCGCCACTTCAGTTTCGCGTATGACCAACCCCATAGCACTGCCAATGGGATCGCGGCCGACACTTTCGCCAACAAACTGCAGGAGTTGAGCAACGGGACGGATGGTCATCGATCAGTTTCCCGGGGGCGCAGCCGGGCCAGGAGCCCCAAGTCCTCCAAAAGCTGCGGGCCGGCGGCGTTGATTTGCGATTATCTCGACGGCGAACTCGGCAACCGTGCAGCCGGAATCGGGGGTGTTTTCGATCCATTTCGTTTCGCTCGGAAGACCATCTCGAAAAGGCGCTCGCCGATCCCGCCGTGGTCGCCGCATTTACGGAAATGAGTGACCGCCTTATCTGCGCAGGTCCGGCAACACCAAACAGATCTGGTTCTGGCGCACGTAGAAGCTCGAAATGCGCCTTTCGGAAGATCTCGTTTCCCGCCTGCCTGACCGCCAATGACCGGAAAAGGCAGCTTGGAAACGGCGCATGTCAGCGCAACAGTGGATACAAAACCCACTATAATATAAACATATCCGAGCAAGCTTCGGGACGAGCCAAAAAGCCTTCGAATTAACCCATTGAGAGGTTTGGCGCGCCCGAGAGGAGTTCGAACCCCTAACCCCCAGATCCGTAGTCTGGTGCTCTATCCAATTGAGCTACGGGCGCCTGCCAAGAGCGGGCCGGCGGTGCGCGGCGGCCACAACTACTCCACCGCGGTCCCGGAACGCAAGGCGCATCGTCGCGCCCGCGGTGGCCGCCCGCTGTTGCGGCAACCACATAGGGCGGATGGGCTCCGATACAATAGCGGCGTACCAGGCTGCCGCGGACGATCCGGCAACCCGGCCGTCGATCGCGCTGCTCGCCGGACGGCACCGGCGCGCCGAAGGCGGCCATCCGTGGATTTATTCAAACGAAATAGTCATGGATGCGGCGGCTAAGGCGCTCGCACCCGGCAGTCTGGTCACCTTGCGGCGCGCCAACTCCAGCCCGCTCGGCGTCGCGATGTACAACCCGCATACCCTGCTCGCCGCACGCCTGCTCGACCGCGACGCAGTCCGGCCGATCGGCCGCCGCTTTTTCGTCCGGCGGATCGGGCGGGCGCTCAAGTTGCGCGAGCGCGTGTTCGACGAGCCCTTTTACCGTCTTGTGCATGCCGAAGCCGACGGGGCGCCGGGTCTCGTAATCGACCGCTTCGGAACGGTTCTCGTGGTGCAGTCGAATGCCGCCGGAATGGCGCGGCTCGAGCCGGTCGTCCTCGACGCGCTCGGCGAATTGCTGAGCCCCGAGGCCATCGTGCTGCGCAATGACAGCCCGGCGCGGGCGCTCGAAGGACTGGCATCCGAGACGCGGGTGGCAAGAGGCAGTCTGGATGGCCCGGTGGAAGTCCACGAGAACGGCGCCGTGTTCCACGCCGATCTGCTCGCCGGGCAGAAGACCGGCTGGTTCTTCGACCAGCGCGATAACCGGCGCTTCATTGCCGCCCTGGCGCATGACGCGCGGGTTCTCGATCTCTATTGCTTTACCGGCGGGTTTGCGGTCCAGGCGGCGCGGGCTGGGGCGGCTGCCGTCCTCGGCATCGACCGTTCCGAGCCGGCGCTGGCGCTCGCCATCGAGGCGGCAGAGCTCAACGGGGTCAGCCGAACCTGCTCGTTTCGCCGCGGCGAAGCCTTTGCCGAAGCCGGCGGGCTCGCCGCCAAGGACGAGCGCTTCGACATCGTGATCGCGGACCCCCCGGCCTTCGCCAAATCGCGCAAGGAGGTGCCGGCGGCATTGCGCGGCTATCGCAAGTTGGCCCGGCTCGCCGCCTCCGTGACCGCGGCCGGCGGCATCCTCTTCGTCGCTTCCTGCTCGTTCCATGTCGGGGCGGGCGACTTCGCCGAGGCGGTGCGCCGCGGGCTCGCCGATGCCGGCCGGGCCGGCCGCATCCTGCGGGCCGCCGGCGCCGATGCCGGTCACCCGATCCACCCGGCATTGCCGGAGACCGCCTATCTCAAGACCTTGACCTTGGCCCTCGACTGAAAGGGGCCACACGGGGCTCGCCCTGCGGCTACTATTGAGGTGTTTGGGCGTATAATCGTCAGTGGATGGGTTCGATACCGACGCGTGCAGGATGGCGCAATGCTGACCCTTGTTGATCTCGCCGGCGCGATCGCACTGCTGATTTGGGGCGTGCATATGGTCCAGACCGGGATCACGCGCGCCTTCGGCCCTCAGCTGCGGCGCGCGCTCGGCTACGCGCTCGGCAACCGTTTCAAAGCCTTCCTGGCCGGCTTGGGCGTAACCGCAATACTCCAGAGCAGCACGGCCACGGGGCTGATGGTGACGGCATTCGCCGCCGGCGGGCTCGTCGACCTCGTGCCGGCGCTGGCGGTGATGCTGGGCGCCAACGTCGGGACCACGCTGATCGTGCAGGTGCTGTCCTTTGATGTTTCTCGGGTTTCGTTCCTGTTCATTCTGATCGGCGTGTTCATGTTCAGACGCAGCGGGGTTACGCGCACGCGCGACCTCGGCCGGGTGGGAATCGGGCTTGGTCTGATGCTGATCGCGCTTCAGCACCTCTTCACGATGATCACTCCCTACGAGGACGTGCCGAGCCTGCGGATGCTGCTCGGCGCGGTCACGACCGATCCGCTGATCGACATTCTGCTGGCCGCCGGATTGACCTGGGCGGCGCATTCGAGCGTCGCCGTCGTGTTGTTGATCATGACCTTTGCGGCCCAATCGGTGGTGCCGCCGCACGCCGCGTTTGCGCTTGTGCTCGGGGCCAACCTCGGTACCGCCCTCAACCCCTTGCTCGAAAGCGGCATAGGCGGCGACCCGGCCGCCAAGCGCTTGCCGATCGGCAATCTGATCAACCGCGTTGTCGGCTGTGCATTGGCCCTCGCCCTTCTGAACTGGATCGGCCCGGCGCTCGTCACGATCGAGCCCGATGCGGGACGCGCCGTCGCCGATTTTCACACCGGCTTCAACATTGTCCTGGCGCTGCTGTTCTTCCCGCTGCTGAAACCGTTCGCTCGGTTGCTCGTGCGTCTTCTGCCCGCCCGCGTCGACACGGCCGATCCAGCGCAGCCGATCTATCTCGACTGGGCGGCGCGCGAGACGCCCAGCATCGCGCTCGGCGGCGCCGCGCGCGAGGCGCTGCGAATGGTCGATGTGTTCGAGGCCATGCTGCGGGGTGCGCTCAATTCGCTCAATCGCGGCGATCGCAAGCGCGTCACCGAGACCGCGCGAATGGACAACGTGCTCGATCGGCTCGACACCGCGATCAAGGAATATCTGACCTCCCTCGATACCGACGCGCTCGACGACACAGATCACCGACGGCTGGCGGAAATCCTCGCGTTCACGACCAACCTCGAGCACGCCGGCGATATCGTCGAGAAGAGCCTGATGGCGCTTGCCGCCAAACGCATCAAACGCGGCGTCAGCTTCTCTCACGCTGGCCGGGACGAGATCCGCGAGATGATCGAGCGGCTGATCAGCAACGCACGCGCGGCTGCTGCCGTGTTCATCACGGAAGACCCGCGGGCGGCCCGCCAACTCCTCGGCGAAAAGGAAGTTTTCCGCGAGATCGAAGCACGCACAACCGAGGAATATTTCGGACGGGCCCGCGCCGGCCGGGCAGAGACCATTGAAATGAGCAAGCTCCTCCTCGACATCGTACGCGATCTAAAGAGGGTCAACGCTCATCTGGCGGCGGCCGCCTATCCAATCCTCGAGGGGCGCGGCGAATTGCTGCCGAGTAGGCTCAAGCAAGACTAAGTTGCGGGGTTAGAGTGGCGCGTACAAAGAAAAAGCGAGCGGGGAAAAGCCTCGTTCCCGATCGAATTGTGGAATTGGAAACGGCAATTACCGGCGTGCGCGACGGGCGAAAAACCAGCCCACGCACGTCACGGCTACTCGCGGGAGGCATCCCGAGAATGGCACAAAAGCTGGCCGAAGAAGCGACCGAAGTCGTCATCGAAGCCGTTCGTGGCGAGCGCTCCGCGGTAATCTACGAGAGCGTCGACCTCCTCTACAATCTCGTCGTGCTGTGGAGCGAACTCGGGATTACCGCCTCCGAGATCTGGGCCGAGATGGATCGCCGCCGGGCGCTGCTTGGGATGGCGGAGAAGCTGCCGAAAGAAGCCGGCACCTCTACTCCCATCAACTAGTCAGCGGAATTCCCGCACCCGACGATGGCCCGGTGCGGGCGCAGCAGGAAGAGTGAGCCGAAGGCGGCAAGGCAAAGCCCGGCCGACAATCCCAGTGCCCCGATCCCGACCCGGTCGAGCAGCAAGCCGAACAGAAATGGAGCGGCTGATTGCAGCGTTCGGGCCGGGGCCGACAATACCCCGCTGCGCCGGCCATAACCTTCCGGTCCGAACAACGCCAGCGGCAAGGTGCCCTTGACGATCGTGATCATGCCGTTGCCGGCGCCGTGCAACAGCGCGAACGCGACGATGCCGGGAACCCCGAACAATGCGATGAATGCGGCGCCGACCGGATGCAGGACCGAAGCGACCCGCGCCGAAAAGATCGGGTGGAACGAGCGGAATAACCCGAACTCGACGAGCCGGGCGCCGACCTGAGCGGGACCGACGAGCGCCGCGGCGGCGATTGCAGCTGTCGACGATGCACCAGCTACCTGCAGCAAGCCCGGCAGATGCGCCGCCATGGCTCCCTGCACGAACCACGTGGCGGCGAAAAAGAAAGCCAGGATTGGCATCGTCGCGCGCGGCGGCTCGGCCGGCGGCAATTCCGTCGCGGCCCGCGCCAGTGTGGCCGGCCTCCCGTGCCGCGGGATGAATAGCCAGTTTGACGGGGCGGCGAGCATTAGGTTCAGTCCCGCCCACATCAGGCAGGCCGCGCGCCAACCGAATTCGTGCAGGAACACTGCGCTCATCGGCCAGCCGATCGTGCTGGCAAAGCCGGCGATCAACGTAATCCCGGTAATCGAGCTGCGTGCCTCGCGGCCGTAGAGCCAGGTCAACGCAGCAAAGGCGGCATCGTAGAGGCCCATGCCAATACCGACGCCCAGCACCGTCCAGGCAATGATCAGCCCTACGATGCCGTGCGCCGCAGCGAGGATCACCAATCCGGCAGCGATCACCAAGTTCGAGACAGCGAGAAGAACGCGACCGCCATGGCGGTCGATCAGCCGGCCGACCGATGGGCCCACTGCGGCGGACAGGAGCAGCGCTCCCGAAAACAGGCCAAAGAACACGCTGTCCGGCAGATGTAGCGCATCGGCGATCGGAGCCCCGAGTATCGCCGGCATGTAATAGCTCGATGCCCAAGCGATGGTCTGCGTCGTACCGAGCGCGGCGACAACGATCGCCCGGTGGGTCTTCACCGCGTCAGCACCGGCGGCATCTCATTTGAGCGCGTCGAGAGCACGGCGCAGCTGCCAGGCCAGCGGAAGCGTCAACAGAACCACTGCGGCGACGAGCAGCATCGCTGGGGTGAGGCCGATCGCATCGCTGAACAGACCGTATAGAGCAGGCGCCAATGCCCCAGCGCCGATCGTGCCGGTATAGAAAACGCCAAAGGCGCTCTCCCGACGCTCCGCCGTCACGAGCTCGGGCACGGTGCCGTAGAGGACCGATGATGTGCCATTGAGCGCCACGCCGAGGATCGGCAACAGCGCCAAGGCCGCGCCTATCGGCAACGGAAGGAGAGCCAGGATGCCCGCTGCGGTGGCCCCTTCGGTGATCAGTACCGTGGTCAATACTCCGAGCCGCGCCCCGACGAAACCGCAGACGAGCTTGCCGGTGGCACCGCCGGCGAAGATCAGTGTCAACGCGACGCCGATCTCCGGAATCCCGGCACCCTTCGCGCGCAACAGAAACGGCAGGAAGGTGAGAAAACCCATCCGTGTCGCGCTGTCGATGACGCCAATGGTCAGGAGCAGGGCGAAGCCGCTGCGTGGCGGATCGGCGCGTTCCTGAGTTTTGCTGTTCGAGGCTGGGGCGTCAGTGCGCCTGTCGCCCGCGGCAGGCACGCTCCACTGCGCAAGCAGAATGGCACCGGCGCCCAGCAACGCGATGATCCCCACCGCTGCCGTCGCCAAACGCCAGGACATCACCGCAATCAGACCAGCGGTGACCGCCGGCAGCGCCATCTTGCCAAGGTCTCCGGCAAAATTGTAAGTGCCCAGCGCGCCGCGCGAGCGAGGCCCCTGATAAGCGGCGGCAACGAGGCTCGACGCGATCGGATGTTGGACGCTCGATCCGAAGCCCCCGAGGATCAGCGCGACGACCAGTATCGCGAAAGTCGAGCTCGCGCCAAGAGCCAGATAAGCAGCCCCCGCGACAGCCGTGCCGACTGCGAGCATCCTCGGTCCGCCTATCCGCGGTGCCAGGTTGGCTACCGGGACCTGCAAACCCGCCATCACGCCGGCATAAAGCGCGCGCAGTATGCCTATCGCGGCATAGCTCAAGGCGAATTCCGTCTGCAAGATTGGGAGCAGCAGATAGAGCGTGTCGGTCAAGCCATCATGGAGCGCATGGGCGCCGCAGGCCACCCAGAGCGCGCGCCTGCGGCCGCGATCGGGAGTGTCGGTACCGCCGGTTATCATCGAAAGAGCTGTAGTCATCATGAGGCCGTGCGATCAGCGGGGTTAACGGCGTTCGACACGGGCTCTTGCGGCCGCATCGATAGGGCATTTGGCATCATGATAACTTTGATGACAAACGACTTGTTCTGACCGGTGTATGTGAGGAAAACTCACAACTATGGTTCGCGCTCGCTTGCCGCCGCTGAATGCGATCAAGGCCTTCGAGGCAGCCGCGCGACTTGGCAGCTTCACACGTGCCGCGGAAGAGCTGAACGTGACCCACGGCGCGGTGAGCCGGCAGATACGCCTGCTCGAGGAATGGCTCGGCACCAGCCTCTTCCTGCGCACCAGCCGTAACGCCGTGCCGACGCGCGCCGGGACGGATCTCTTGGCCGACGCCGGGCCCGCGCTCGACCAGCTTGCGAATGCCTCTTTGCGCGTCCAGAACGGTGGTAGGCCCGCGAAGTGCTCCACATATCGGCCCTTCCGACCTTCGCGATGCGCTGGCTGATCCCACGCCTGCCGGAATTTCAGCGGGAATATCCCGCACTGGAAACGCGGATCGTCACCGCGAGCACGCCGGCCGAACAGTTCGGTATGGACGTCGATGTCGTCGTCTCGGGCCCGGCGCGCCGGGCCGGTTGGGTTGGCAGCCGGTTTCTCGGCGAAGCGTACTTGCCGCTATTGAGCCTCGGCCTGATGAGAGAGCGCCCGTTGCGCTCGCCGGCGGATCTCGAGCAGCACACGCTGCTCCATGCGGCGACGCGACGCCAAATGTGGCTGCGGTGGCTGACCGCGGCCGGCGTCCCCAGTCTAAAGCCGGCGCGGGATCAGGTCTTCGAGCATTTCTACTTCGCGATCCAGGCGGCAATCGAGGGACTGGGTGTGGCAATGGGCCCGTTGGCGCTCGTCAGGGATGAGCTGCGCGACGGACGGCTGGTGGCGCCGATCAAAGAACCGGCGATCAGGACGCGCGGGTATTTTGTTTATATGCCGGACACGAATAGCGAGGCTCCGGCGGTCACCGCACTACGGCAGTGGCTGAACAGCGCCGGCCGCTTGGCGGAAGCCGAATTTCCCGCCTACCTCTCCTCAACTCGGCGTTGAGCAGTCTGGCGATGCAGATTTCAATAAAGGGGTTTGAGCTGATCATTTTCGACTGCGACGGGGTGCTGGTCGACAGTGAGCCGATTATCAATCGAGCCCATGCCCAGGTGCTGACCGCTTGCGGCTATTCGATTACGGAAGAGTCTCTGGTCGAGCGCTTCTGCGGGATGAGCGACCCGGAAATGCTTGATATCATCGAGCACGAGTGGGGCCGTGCACTGCCGTCTTCCTATGCTGCGCGCGTCGGAGAGATGATCGAGAGTGGGTTCCGTCAATCGCTCGCACCGATCGACGGAGTTGCCCAGCTGCTCGATGCGCTGCGATTGCCCCGTTGGGTCGCGTCGAGCAGCTTGCCCGAGCAAATCCGCCGTAAACTCGAATTGACCGGGCTTCTGACCCGGTTTGGCGAAAACCTGTTCAGCGCAACAATGGTCGCACGCGGCAAGCCTGCGCCCGATCTCTTCCTCTACGCCGCCGAGCAGCTCAGGACGGCGCCAACTCGCTGTCTGGTGATCGAAGACAGCCCGGCAGGTATCGATGCCGCCATTGCCGCCGGGATGACTGCGATCGGCTTTTCCGGAGGAAGCCATTGCGGGCCGGCGCACGCCGCTCGCCTGCAGGCGCACGGCGCCAAATTGGTCAGCGCGAACATGCGCGAACTGGCGGATGCTCTGGCGAGGCTCGCCTAAGTCCTCGGCGACTGCGCCTTGCCCTGAAGAAGCCTATCTCAAGGCTAGGGTTTCGCGTTACAGTTGGTTAAATCAAGCGACCGCAGGCCGTAAATGCCTTCTGTCCGACGCCTCGCCGCGATCCTCGCCGCCGATGTCGCGGGTTATTCGCGGCTGATGGGAGCGGACGAGGAAGGCACGCTCGAACGCCTCAAAGGACTGCGCCGCGAACTTCTCGATCCGAGGATCGCCGAGCATCGGGGCCGTATCGTCAAGACTACCGGCGACGGGATGCTGGTGGAATTTGCCAGTGTCGTCGATGCGGTCCGCTGCGCCGTAGCGGTGCAGCAGGCGATGCCCCTGCGGAACACTGGTATCGAAGCCGACAGCCGCATCGAATTGCGCATTGGCATCAATCTCGGCGACGTGATCGTCGAGGACGACGACCTCTATGGCGACGGCGTCAATATCGCGGCGCGGATCGAAGCCCTGGCCGATGCCGGCGGGGTGTTCGTCTCCAATACGGTTCACGACCACGTCCGCGACCGGCTGCCCTTTGTCTTCGAAGATCTGGGCGAGCAGCAGGTCAAGAACATCGCTCGCCCGGTGCGGGTCTACCGAGTTCGCGACGCCGGCGCCGCCGAAGCGCCAACCCCGCCGGCACTGCCACTCCCAGACAAGCCTTCTATCGCAGTATTGCCTTTCGCAAATATGAGTAACGACCCCAAGCAGGAATATTTTGCCGACGGGATCGCCGAAGACGTCATCACTGCATTGTCCCGCTATCCCTCGCTGTTCGTCATCGCGCGCAATTCTTGCTTTACCTACAAGGGCAGCGCGGTCGACGTGAAGCAGGTCGGGCGTGAGCTCGGCGTGCGCTACGTGCTCCAAGGCAGTCTACGACAGGCCGGAAGCCGCATCCGCGTCACTGCGCAGCTGGTCGAAGCCGAGAGCGGCAAGCATGTCTGGGCCGAGCGTTACGACCGCGATCTCACCGACATCTTCGCGGTGCAGGATGAGATCACCGAGGCGGTGACGATCGCGATTGCCCCGGCAATCGCCGCCGCCGAGCAGCAACGCGCCATGCGCAAGCCGCCCGGGAATCTCGACGCCTGGGCAGCATATCAGCGTGGTTTGTGGCATACGAGCAAAGCCACCGCGGGTGATAATGAGCTCGCGCAGAAATTCTTCCAGCAGGCGATCGGCCTCGACCAGACCTTTGCGGGAGGATATTCGGGTCTCGCTGCAACTCACATGTATGCCGCGGCCGTCTTTCAGACTTCCAGCCTTCCTGATGCACGAAGCGCGATGGAGGGGCTGGCGCGCCGGGCGGTCGCGCTCGATGGTAGTGACGCAGAAGCGCGCTCGTGGCTTGGTCAAACACTGTTTATGTTTGGCGATCACAAGGGTGCTCTGGCCGAGAGCGAACGGGCTCTGGCCATATGTCCAAACTTGACCAGCGCGCACGAAATGCTCGGTATCGCGTTGATCTACTCGGGACGGGCGAAAGAGGGTCTCGCAGCTCTTCAACGGTATCTTAGGCTAGACCCGCGCGACCCGATCATCGCGCTCGGGTTGCTGCAAATATCGATCGGGCATTATTTCTGCCGCGAGTACGAGACTGCGCTCGAGGCGGTCGAGAGAGTGATCCGGTCTTACCCCGATTTTCCACTCTCTTACCGCTGGCTCGCCGCCACGCTCGGCCAGCTGGAGCAAACCGACAAAGCAAGGAGCGCACTCGAAAAGGCCATTGCGCTGGCGCCCACCTCCTTTGACTTCTATGTGCGCGGGCGCGCGCCATGGTTCCGACCGGAAGACCACGCTCACATGCTCGAAGGCTTGCGCAAGGCCGGATGGGAAGGATGAGCCAGACGCGCCGTCTCGCCGCGATCCTTGCCGCCGATGTGGCGGGGTATTCGCGGCTGATGGGGGCGGACGAGGAGGGCACGCTTGAACGCCTCAAAGCGCTGCGCCGCGAGCTTCTCGATCCGAAAATCGCCGAGCACCACGGCCGCATCGTCAAGACCACCGGCGACGGCCTGCTGGTGGAATTTGCCAGCGTCGTCGATGCGGTGCACTGCGCCGTCGCGGTGCAGCAAGCGATGCCCGAGCGGGACACGGGCCTCGCGGCGGACAGCCGCATCGATCTGCGCATCGGGATCAATCTCGGCGACGTGATCGTCGAGGGCGACGACCTCTATGGCGACGGCGTCAACATCGCCGCACGGATCGAAGCCCTGGCCGATGCCGGCGGGGTGTTCGTCTCCAATACGGTTCATGATCACGTGCGCGACCGGCTGCCCTTTGCCTTCGAGGATCTGGGCGAGCAGCAGGTCAAGAACATCGCCCGGCCGGTGCGGGTCTACCGGGTTCGCACGCCCCTCACCCACCCCGCCGCAGATGCGCCGGGGTCCCCCCTCTCCCGCATTGCGGGAGAGGGTGCCGAGCGCCAGAGGCGTGAGGCGGGTGAGGGTAGCTCGCCAGCACTGCCGCTGCCCGACAAGCCGTCGATCGCGGTGCTGCCCTTCGCCAATATGAGCGGCGACCCGGAGCAGGAATATTTCGCCGATGGCATGGTTGAGGAGATAATTACCGCGCTCTCCCGCATCGGCTGGCTCTTCGTGATCGCCCGCAATTCGACCTTCACCTACAAGGGCCAGACCATCGATGTGAAGCAAGTCGGCCGCGAACTCGGCGTCCGCTATCTCCTCGAAGGCTCGGTGCGGAAGGGCGGCAACCGAGTGCGCATCACCGCGCAACTGATCGATGCGCACGGCGGCGCGCACCTCTGGGCCGAGCGTTTCGACGGTTCGCTGGATGACGTCTTCGATCTTCAGGACAAGATTGCCGTCAGCGTAGCCGGTGTAATCGAACCTGCATTGCGAGCTGCTGAAATCCGCCGCTCGACCGAACGCCCGACCGCCGATCTGACTGCCTACGATCTTTATCTGCGCGCGCTCGCGCATTCCTCTGGCTCGAAGGCAGCGCGTAGCAGACTGGATTTGCTGGAACAGGCGATCGACCAAGATCCCCATTACGGTCCCGCATTGGCCGCGGCTGCGTCTTGCGGCGTATTCATCGACATTAACGGCTGGACCGAAAACCGGGAGCAGAACCGTAGCGCGGCTATCGATCGCGCTGAGCGGGCTCTGGAAAGCGCCGGAGATGACCCCGAAACCCTGGTCTATGCCGCTCATGCGCTCGCGTATTTCGGTGAAAACATCGATGCGATGTTGGCGCTCGTTGATCGCGCCCTCACCCTCAATCCGAGCTTTGCGCGTGGTTGGCTAATGAGCGCCCAGCTCAGGATGTGGGCCGGCCAACCCGACCGCGCGGTCGAGCATGTCGAGAGAGCGATGCGTCTTAGCCCCCGCGACCTCCCCGGTGCTCATTTGTTTCTCGTCGGACTTGCGCATTTTCTTAATCGCCGGTTCGAAGATGCGTTGCCGAAGCTGATTGTAGCGGCACAACACCTTGCGAGTGCCCCGTACGTACACCGCGTGCTTGCATCATGCTATGCCCATATGGAGCGGCTCGAAGAAGCGCGCGCGATCATCGAACGGCTTCGCACGATCTCCCAGATCGTGATGCCCGAGTTCAACCAGTTCCGCAACCCGCCGCATCGTGAACTGATCCTGTCCGGCCTGCGGCTGGCGGCCGGCGTGGGAACATGAGGCAGACCCGCCGTCTCCGCCGCGATCCTCGCCGCCGATGTGGCGGGGTATTCGCGGCTGATCGGGGCGAACGAGGAAGGCGCTTTGACGCTCATTGATCGCACACTCGCCGCAGCCAATTGTCGTGCCGAAGCCCGTCGATCCGGGCGAACTCGCTCTCGTTATGGGCCGAAGACGAGTGCTGCAAGTTCGTTGACCCGAAAATCGCCGCAATTAGATGATGGGTGGTAGCTTCTTGACGGGCAGTTACGGATCTAAAGTTTACTCGATGCATTCATTATTCAAGTCAGTAACAGCGAATAACAGCGGGATATCAGCTAACATTTTTGCTGTTATTTCACAGGCTGCCACACCGAGATGGCTGGGACCCTGTGGCAAAGCTTTTTCTGCTCGCTGTTTTTCTTCTGCAAATAACAGCGATATCAGCGAAGACTGCACCCAATCGGTGCATGATTGTCACGTCGCCGAAGCGCGCGCTCGCCTGGTGTCGCGGATAGCGTGGGCGGGGAGGGTCAGGCGAAAGACAGTGCCGGCGCCGGTCGACGCGGCGAGGCTCAACTCGCCGCCATGGGCGCGCACCAGCTCGCGGGAGATCGCCAGACCGAGACCGCTGCCGCCGGGGCGGGCCGAGCCGAAAAACGGCCGGAAGAGGTTTTCCCGCGCCTTGGGCGGGAGGCCGGGGCCGTCATCGGCGACCTCGATCGCGATCGTCGCGGCCTCGCGCATCGCGGAAAGGCGCAAGCGATGCGCGCCGGCCTCGACCGCGTTGCGGGCGAGGTTGAGGAACACCCGATAGAGCTGATCGCGGTCGGCCTCGACCACCAGATCGGGCGGGATCGCATCCTCGATCGCGAGATCGCTCTCGGATACCGCGAGACCGGGGCCAATCTCGTCGATCAGCGGCATCAGCGGAAAGCGCGTTCGCGCGAGCGGCGGGGTGTCCTCGCGTGAAAAATCGAGCGTGCGCGTGCACAGCGCGATCGCGCGGTCGATCGCGTCGAGGAGGCGCGGCGCGACCCGGCGCACCTCAGGCGCGGCGCTCGCGCTGAGGCCGTCCGTCACCAGGCGCGCCGTCGCCAGTATGTTGCGCAAATCATGGTTGATCTTGGTGACCGCGGTGCCGAGCGCGGCGAGCCGGGCCTGCTGGCCGAGCGCCTGGCGCACCGTATTCTGCAGTACCGCAAGCTCGCGCTCGGCGACGCCGATTTCGTCCTGCCGGCGGCTCGCCGCGATGACCCGTGAGGCGTCCTCGGGATCCTCGCGGAACTCAATCATGCTGGCGGTGATCCGCCGCATCGGGCGCACCAGGAGCCAATGCAGGCTGAGATAGACGAGCGCCGCCGTCACCAGCGAGAGAACCAGCGAAAGTTCGAGGATGCGGATGCCGAAATCCCACAGCTCGTTGCGGAGCGGCGCCTCGTCGAGCAGCACTTCGGCGGTATCCGCCCCCAGCCTTCCCTCCCCCGCAAGCGGGGGATGGTTAGGGAGGGGGCCTGCCGGGCCGAGCACCCGCAGGACTCGGTCGCCGTCGCCCAACAACGTGCGGAAGGAGCCGCGGATTGCGAGCAGAACGTTCGGGTGGGTCAAATCGATCGTGAAATCGGGGCGCGGCGGATTGATGCGGTCGAGCCGCAACACCGATCCGTCGGCGCGGTAGAGACCAACACCCTGCGCCCCGACGCGGTCGAGCAGCTTATCCGTCAGGCTCTGCTCGAGATGGTCGCTTGGGCTCGCTTCGAGCGCCAATGTTGCGATGTATCCCGCGGCGAGACGGTTCTCGAAATAGGTCATGCGATAGCGGGCGACCGAGGGCACAAAGATCAGCACTTCGCCGACCATCACGAAAAACGCGGTGAGGATCAAAAGACGGGCGGAGAGGCTCTTCAGCGGCACGACCTATCCCGCATGATGTTCTCGCGACCTGTCTGCGCCGTGTCAGCCGAGGCGCGCGAGAAAGCGCACGAGCCGGCGGGTGCGCGGCGAGAACAGGGTCGGCGTATAATAGCATCCCGCGGCCCGCTTGCTCGCCTCGCCGCGCGTCGGGTAGGGCACGATCAAATTGGCGAGCGCGCCGATCTTGAGCTTTTGCGAAATCGCCAGCGCCCAGGGGAGGATCAGATCGCCGGCGCCGGCGCCGAGGATCGAGGCGCCGCGGACGCGGCCGTTCCTGCCCAGAACCACCTTGACGAGCCCTTCGGTGTCCCGTTCGGTCTGGGCGCGGTCGTTTTCCACGAACGGCCATCGCAGCACGCGCGCATCCTCGCCGGCGGCGGCCTGCGTCAACCCGACCTGGGCGAGTTCGGGGTCGGTGTAGGTGACCCATGGGAGCGCCCGGTAATCGACCCTCGCGGGCAGCCGGAAGAGCGCGTTCCGAATGACGATCCCGGCGTGATAGAGCGCGACGTGGGTGAATTGCGGCCCGCCCGCCGCATCGCCGATCGCAAACGCACGCCGGTTGGTCGTGCGCAGCCGGGCATCGACGGTGATCCCTTGTGCGGTCGCCTCGATCCCGCCGGCGGCCAAATCGAGCGCCTCGATGCTGGGGCGGCGCCCGGCCGCGACCAGCAAATGCGACCCCGCGATCCGCTCACCGCCGGCGAGCCGGGCGACAATGCCCTTTCCGTCGCGCTCGATGCCGGCGATCTCGATGCCGGGGCGGATCACAATCCCTTCACTGGTCAAGTAACCGGCGAGACTTGCGACGAGCTCGGGATCATCGCGGGGAAGCACCGGCCCGACATCGAGCACGGTGACCCGCGCGCCCAGCCGGCAATGAGCCTGCGCCATTTCGATCCCGATCGGACCGCCGCCGATCACGATCAGATGGTCCGGCCGCTCGCGGTTGGCGAAAATCGTTTCGTTCGTCAGGTAGGGAACGTCCGCGAGCCCGGGGATCGCCGGGACCGCCGGATGAGAGCCGGTCGCGATGACAAAGCGGCGCGGCCGGACCTCTATCTTGCCGGCGCGGATCATGCGGGGGCTCGCAAACCTCGCCTCGCTGCGCAGCACCCTGACCCCGAGCCCCTCGAAGCGCTCGACGGAATCATTTGGCGCGATCGCCGCGATGACGTCTTGGACGCTGTCGGCAGCGGCCGCAAAGTCGACATCGGGTCGAGCAGAGAGAATCCCGAGCGCCTTGCCGCGCCGCGCCAGGTCCGCGAGGCGCGCGGCGGCGAGCAGCGATTTGGACGGGACACAGCCAAAGTTCAGGCAATCGCCGCCCATCAGCCCGCGCTCGACCAGCACGACCGCCGCACCCATCTGAGCCGCTCCGGCGGCGACCGCCAGGCCCGCCGAGCCGGCGCCGATGATGCAGAGGTCGGGAGCGTGCGGCCCGGTCATGCCGGGTTTCTGCCGCGCCAGCGCTTATAGCCGACCGGGATCAGCGCGAGGATTACCAATCCGGCGATCGGGCCTAGCACGCTCGGCCGAAGCAAGACCGCGAGACCGGGCTCTTCGACTACGTTGGCGAGGCCGTTACCGAGACTGGCAAAGACGAAGGTGGCCGGGATGATGCCGATAAGGGTGGCGAGCACATAAGTCCGCAACTTGACGCCGACCAAGGCCGGCACGAGGTTGACGAGCCAAAATGGAAAGATGAACACCAGCCTCAGAACCAGCAGATAATTGAACGCGTCGGCGCGAAACCCGGCTTCGAGCTTGGCGATGAACGGTCCGGCGCGGTGCGCGAGGCCGCCCAGGCCGGCCCGGGCGGCGAGGAATATTCCGGTCGCGCCCAGAGTGGCGCCGACGACCGCGCAGAGTGTGCCTAGCCATGGCCCGAACAAAAAACCCCCCGCCATCGTCAGCACCGCGCCGCCCGGCACCGACAGCGCGACCAATGTCGCGTAGGCCACGACATAGACGAACGCGGCCAGGATGCCCCATTGCTGGACAAGGCCGTGCAGCCAGTCGCGGTTTTGGGCCAGCGCAGAGAAGGTCAGATAGCGATATCCGCCGGCCAGCATGAAGACGATCCACGCGGCGACGAGGAGGCCGAGCGGCAGCAGCCGTGGGGCGGAAAAAAGTCGTCGCGGCGAGGTGTCGTCCGCCATCGAAATCGGAGTGCAGCCAAAACCGAACCGCGATGCTAGCCTGTCCTCGATGGTCGGGGGCTCACCTTTGTGTGAGCTCAGCGATCGGCGTCGCGCTGCGCTGGCGGGGTTTAGGGTTTGGCCGGCCCTGCCGGCGCTTTTGCTACAGTCGGGATCGCGGTGTGGGTCTTATCGGGGACCTTTACGATGACGCTGGTGGCGCCCCGAGCGTCAAATTCGATGTGGAGTTGGTAGGCGCCGCTTGTGTCTTTTCCGCGATAATCCCAGCTCTCGGGTATCGCCTCGTCCTCGTCGCCTGCGTCGGTGCGCCAAGGCTTCCCGAGCAGCCCCTCGACCTCCTTTTCGGTGGTGCGGCCGGGGACCACCGCGGCGAGGGTTTCTGCGCTGAACTCGCGCGGCATCCCGAGATCGGCCGAGCCCGGCGCGGGGAGGCGCTCCAGGCTGATCAGTTCGGCCTTTCCCACGACCAGCTCGCCGTCATCGTGGGCAGGTCCCTGGGTCCGGTGCGGGACGAAGTACCGGAGGTTTCGAAGCTTGACGGCGATGTCGACGCCGGCGTCGCGATCGATCGTGACCGGCGTCGTCTGGTAAATCGTCACAAACCCGGAGGGACCAAACCAGCTCCAGGTGACCGCCGGCGTCTCGGCCAACGCGCCTCGGGCGCCATCGCTCTGGTCGCGGGACGTCGCCTCGAGCGATGCTTGCAGCTGAGCAAACGTCCGCGACGCGGGCTCCGGCTGCGCCGGGAGGAGTTGGACCGGAACCGCGATGCTGAGGCTGTAGCGGCCGGCCGCCATATTCGGACAGGACCCTATCAGGGCCCGATCCGCCGCGGGCTGCTTCAAATCCTGCGCCAGCGCAACCGCGCACGACGTGCATGCCGCGGATTTGTCGGGGGTCGCGCATTTCCCTTGCAGGATCACCGGTCCGTCGGTTGCCTGTTGCGCGCCCTTCGCCGGAACCAGCGGCACGCCGAGCGCCGCCGCGCCGATCAGAAATAACGTAAAATTCCCCACCCTTACCACTGCGAAATAGAAAAACGCTCGCCAAGCTCTATTGGCACCATTGCCGATCTGCCCGTGAAAAGGACGGCTGACGAACCCGCCGAAGCGCAAGGACGAACTTCGGGCGTGGCTCCGTCAGCCCGCGCAAGACGGTCAGTCGTTCGTCCCCCCTTCGGCTCCTTGTCCGGTTATGACCTGCGCGGCCCTGCCCGACAACTGGAGGATCGTTAGCCCCGAACCGGCGCGGTCCATGTTGTAGATATACCCGCGGTCGTCCACTTCGCCGAGGTCGGAAAAGGTCGCCGCCCGACAGTAACTCGGGTTGGTGCTCGAGCAGTTTGTCAAGGTGTTGGCGTTCGGCGCCTGGATGAAGTAGGCGATTCGTCTGGGGGTAGTCGGGTCGCGAATGTCCCAGACCTGTATCCCGGCGTTGAAGTATGCCGCGACGATGATCTTGCCGTAATAGGGAGCGTAGATTTCCCGGTTCAGCTCATGGATCCCGAAGCGGGCGCCCTTTTCGCAGAAATTGCCCGGGAACTGCCCGAGCGACAGGCTCGTGATCGGCCAGATCGCCTGGGTCATGTCGCCGTTGGCGTTCGGCGTTGGGGTGATGTCGAGCAGCCACGGGTTCTTCCAATCCTGCGGCGCGCAGTCATTGGCGGTCTGCTCCGACGTAATCGCCAGCAGGTCCCATGTTTGCGGCGTGCCGGCGAGCGGGCTCGTCGTAAAGTTCGCCTGTGTTTGCGGGATCGGGACCCCGAAGATCGGGATCGAGGTATGTCCCCCTTGCGAGGGTTTCATCGTGATGTAGCTGACCTGCGGATAGAGCAGGTCGGCTTGGCTCGGAAAGTTCGCGCAATTTGCGGACGCGCTGTCGGTGCACCCGTCGAGCAGCTTCGTCCGATCGACGATCTGCACGACGCCGTCTTGGCCGACCCCGTAAGGGATATACACCTGGTTGCTGTATAGGCCCCCGGAGTACACCTGGTGGACGCCGCCGGGGGGATTCGTAAAGCCCTCATAGCAGTTGGGCCCGGGGGCATTGTAACAGCTTACATAGCCGGCCGAATTAGCCGCTCCCGGCTGCTGTCCGACCAGTCCCCACTCGCGAATGAAGACCGGATTGTGCGGATCGTGCAGATCGTAGATGTAAACGTGCTGCCTCGATCCGGACTCCTGCCAGTTATTCGGATCTGTTACTGGCGATAGGTCCGACTGCGCGATGACGTAGGCGATGCCGGTGTCGCACTCCCACCAGATGTGGTGGTTGGAGGTCAGGTATTGACTGCCAAAAGTCGTCTTGATGACCGCGTTCGGGCCGCCGATCAGGACGCTGATCATGGACGGGGACGACGGGTTGGTAACGTCCCAGATCTCCTGATCCAACGATCCGCTGTGCCGGATCAAGAACCAATGATTCGGGTATAGATGGTCCGCCAGCGTGTTGCCGCCGCATACGGCGACATGCGTCGAGCCGCTGCCGCTGGGCATGCTCGCCGGGAAGATCGACGGGATGTGGTAGAGGAAAACCGGTTTTGCCGGTTTGGTCACGTCGATGAGCGAGGTGCCGTTTTGCTCGATTTGGCCGGTCAGCGGGTTCATCGCCGAGCCGGGGCTGTTGGCGACGTAGGCGATGTAGCGGCCACTTTGGTCCTCGATCCAGCCGTCGTCGGAACTGGCGCGGCCCTGGTTGTCGTTGAACCCGACGGCCCGCATATTCCAGATCGACTGCTGGTCAAAGCCGTTGGGCGGAGGAGGGTTGTCCCGCGGGAGGCCGGCAGCCCCCTCGTTACCTAAGGTCAGCGTGACCGTCGGAACGTTCGGCCCATCGGGGAGATAGGGTCCCGGATAAGTGCCGAATGTTTGGGCCCAAGCTTGGCTTGCCAGTCCGATCGTAACAGGAAGTATGAGCCAAAAGGCCGGTCTGCGTGCCACGGCGATGCCCTCCCCAGATGCATGGTTCGCCTGTAAACCGATATTCACGGTTGCCGGGCTGTTGCGGGGCCATGATCCCCCTTCGGGCCCTCTTCGGCAAGGTAAATCGCCTTTACCCTAGGAAACCTATTGCTCGTGTTCTCGAAAGGGAGGCTCGCCGTTATTCGACAAGTCATAACCGACGCGACGTTCGCGCACGTCAAGCTGTCGGTTCTCGCCTAGGCGCGTGCGCCACGGAGCGCAATCGAAATGATTTGCAAAATTACGAGATGTCAATCGTCTGCCGAATTAACTAGTGCCGGCAAACCATTATCAGCCGCCGCGATTAGGGACGGCCGGAGCGTCGCGCGTTGATAGTTACGGGTCGCCTCCTTATGTTCGCCCTCGGATGATGCCCCTCGCCCAAATCCGCAATTTCGCGATCATCGCGCATATCGACCACGGCAAGTCGACCCTCGCGGATCGGCTGATCCAGGCCTGCGGCGGGCTCGAGGCGCGCGAGATGCGCGAGCAGGTGCTCGACAACATGGAGCTCGAGCGCGAGCGCGGCATCACAATCAAGGCGCAGACCGTGCGCCTCGAATACCGCGCCCGGGACGGGCAGACCTATGTTCTCAATCTGATGGACACCCCGGGCCACGTCGATTTCTCGTACGAGGTCAGTCGCTCCCTGGCGGCCTGCGAGGGCTCGCTGCTGGTCGTCGATGCGAGCCAGGGTGTCGAGGCGCAGACCCTCGCCAACGTTTACCAGGCGGTCGGGGCGGGGCACGAGATCGTGCCGGTGCTGAACAAGATCGACCTGCCGGCGGCCGAGCCCGAACGGGTTAAAGAACAGATCGAGGATGTAATCGGGCTCGACGCGTCGGACGCGGTGCTGATCTCGGCCAAAACCGGGATCAATATCGACCAGGTGCTCGAAGCGCTGGTGACGCGCCTGCCGCCGCCCTCCGGCGACGCCGCGGCGCCGCTCAAGGCATTGCTGGTCGACAGCTGGTACGACCCCTATCTCGGCGTCGTGATCCTGGTGCGCGTCAAGGACGGGGTGCTCGTTTCGGGGCAGAAGATCCGCCTGATGGCGACCGGCGCGGTGCATTCGATCGAACGGGTCGGCGTGTTCACGCCGAAAGGCGTTGCGGTCGAGGCGTTGGGGCCGGGGGAGATCGGGTTCATCACTGCCGGCATCAAGACTGTCGCCGATTGCCGGGTCGGCGACACGATCACCGAGGACCGCCGGCCGGCAGCCGCCCCATTGCCCGGCTTCAAGCCGGTGCAGCCGGTCGTCTTTTGCGGCCTGTTTCCTACGGATGCGGCCGATTACGAGCGGTTGCGCGACAGCCTCGCCAAGCTGCGGCTCAACGATGCGAGCTTCGAATACGAGCCCGAGACTTCGGTCGCGCTCGGTTTCGGCTTCCGCTGTGGGTTTCTCGGCCTCCTACATCTGGAGATCATCCAGGAACGCCTCGCGCGCGAGTTCGACCTGGACCTGTTGGCGACCGCGCCGTCGGTGGTCTACCGGGTGCATCTGACCAATGGCGGAGTCCGTACCCTGCATAACCCGGCCGACATGCCCGATCCGGTGCGGATCGACCATATCGAGGAGCCGTGGATCAAGGCGACGATCCTCGTCCCCGACGCCTATCTCGGGCCGATCCTGGCGCTGTGCGAAGAGCGCCGCGGCGTGCAGGCCGACCTGACCTACGCCGGCAACCGGGCGATGCTGGTCTATCGCCTGCCGTTGAACGAGGTCGTGTTCGACTTTTACGACCGGCTGAAATCGGTCAGCCGCGGTTATGCCAGCTTCGACTACCAGCTCGACGGCTATGCCGAGGGCGACCTCGTGCTGATAAACATCCTGGTCAATGGCGAGCCGGTCGATGCGCTGTCGATCATCGTCCATCGGAGCCAAGCCGAGCGGCGCGGACGAGCGCTGTGCGAGAGATTGAAGGACCTGATCCCGCGCCAGCTCTTCGCCGTCGCGATCCAGGCGGCGATCGGCGGCCGAATCATCGCGCGCGAGACCGTCAAGGCCTTGCGCAAAGACGTGCTCGCCAAATGCTATGGCGGCGACGTGACGCGCAAGCGCAAGCTCCTCGAAAAGCAGAAGGAGGGCAAAAAGCGGATGCGCCAGTTCGGCAAGGTCGAAATCCCGCAATCCGCATTCATCGCCGCCCTCAAAATGGGCGACGGCTGAGCAGCGCCCTCGCCTGTGCCCGCCTGCCAGAGAGGGCGAGGATCAGCAGACCCAGCACCATCAGTACCGCAAACGCCCACCATAGGAGGACCGTAACGATGATCGGGTCCCAGAGAAACGGGTGGATGTAGCGCTGCACCACAGCCTGGACGAGGTTGAGGCTCGAAGGGTCGAGGTTGTACCACAGCTGGCCGACAGCGATCGGCGCCCATTGCTTGGTCTCGATCCAAACGAACGCGTCGCGAGCCAGCACCGACAGTCCGGCGAGGAAAACGATCCAGCCGATCAGGCGACCGATCATCGGAACGACCCGCGCCGTTAACCCTTCTGCCTCTATGTCACGCCGGTTCGGCGGACGCGTTCATGGCGGGAAGGACAGGAAGCATTTGTCCGACGCTAGAATGTAGGTCTCCATGTAATCCTGGATTACCGGACGGCGGTCGAGAGCCTCCATGGCGCCGATCAGGGCCATCCAGTTCAGCATCTCGTGCTGGCCGGCATATTCCATCTCGGCGAGAGAGCGCTTCCGCCAAGTGCCGTAATCGGCCCGCGACACCGCGTCGAACAGCAGCCGGTCGCCTTCGTGATCCGGCCACAAATACCCGTTTTTCGGCGACAGGAAGGAGTGCGACCAGCTCGACGACGCGATCAGCGCCGCCCGGTATGGCGAGGCGGCGAGCACCTCCGCCACGGCGGCGCCGACCTCCATGCAGCGCCACGGCGCCGGCGCCGGCGGGTCTTCGGTCTCGCCGGCCGGCCGCGGCGGCTGGAACAGATGCGCAAGCCCGCCCTTGGCGTGAATCAGTGTGCGGCCATAGCAATTGATCGCGAACGGGATGGTCGGATAGGGAAAACCCGCCCGGTCCCAGTCGAGATAAAGGAATGTGTTGGTAAAGGCGTGCGCCATCGGATCGTGCAGCGGCTTGTAGGCATAGGCCATGTCGATACCGCGTTCGATCAGGCCGGTGGCGAGGAATTTGGCCGCCTCGCGATGGCCGTGCAGTTTCAACGCCCAATCGCCCGGCTCGTCCCAGCGGTTGGGTTTGCCGCCATTGCCGTTTTTCCAGGGATTGAGCTCGAAATCTGCGTCGTAGCCCAGCAGGCAAAACGCCGGGACGATGTCCTCGCGGAAATTCTCGTATTGGTCGTCGCCCCAGATCACGACGAGGTCAGGATTGAAGTCATCAAGTATCTTGCGGATCGCGCGGAAGTCGTTGCCAAAGCGCTCGCCGCAGCGATTTGCCGCCGACAAGCCCGTCATCATTGCCGAGTTCGGTGATCAGCTCGTCCGGCCAGTTGGCGGGGTCCTTGTACCGGGCCTCGACATTCGGAGCGGTCAGGGTTCGCTTGAACACGCTGGTCAGCCCTTCGTTGGGCAGGCACAATGTCGGCCAATGGGTTACGCCCAGACCCAGTATTTCCGCCATCTCGGTGCTCCTTCTGTCTGGATCGAGGATGCACCCGGACCGGAACCGATACAAAGAAAAAAGATTTCAGCCGGGGCGGGGTTGTCAGCCAGGCGGGCGCGGATAGACTTGGTCGATGACATCGTCGATCCAATATGCCGCAAGCCCCGGAACGTCGATGATGCTGGGTTCCAGCGCGGTGCCGTGGGTTTCGTACAGGACGGCGCCCAGCCGCTTTTCGCCCGGCATCGGCGGTTGGATCTCTGGGCCCACCAGAAAGCTCGAAGCCGGCCCCCATACGTAACGAGTTCCGTCGCGGATGGTTTGCTCCGCCTGGTGCAGATGACCGCTCGCGACCAAAGTGACCGAATACCGCCGCACCAGCTCGATCACCCGAGCGCGCGGCTCCGGCTTCACCGACCAATATCCGGTGTCCGCTTCGTCAGGGCTGTGGAGAAACAGCGGCCGATGCAGAAACCAAGCGATTTGTCGATCCCCGGCACCTTCCATTACCGCGTCGAGCCAGGCTGCTTGGGCCGACTCTTCGCGGTCCCCGCTGCCGAGCAGCATGGCGTCGAGGCCGACGAGGCGAACACCCTCGACATCCTCGACCCACCGGTCCAGGCCGAAATAGGCCCGCCAGCGCGCGAGCCGCTCGTCGGTGACCGGCTGACGGGAGTGTCCGGCATCCCCGACGTCGTGATTGCCGGGAACCGCGCGAAAGCGCACGCCGAGAAGGCGCATCAGTTCGGCTGCGTATCGCAGATCGTCCTCGACATCGGCGCCGTCGACCGTGACGTTCCCGGTATGGATGACGAGATCGGGGTTCTGTGCGGCAATCCAGGCCGCAAGGGGCGGCCAATTGTCCGCGAAATGCGGCTTGCGGCGGCTGAGATGCGTGTCCGAGATCTGAATTATCAGCATTCCGCCCCGCACAAATAGGCCGCGAGATCGGGCATTCCCGCGAAGACGCGTGAACACCCCGCACCGATCAGGCGATCGGCATGGTCCACTGGGCAATGGCCACCGCCGCAAAATCCGATGACGGGCATGCCCGCGGCGACGGCAGCCTCTACGCCAACGGTGCTGTCTTCGACGACGATGCAATGCTCGCGAGGCGCATCGAACTGCCGGGCTGCGAAGAGGAAGAGATCGGGAGCAGGCTTTCCCCGCTCGACTTGCGAGGCGCTGAAGATGTGCGGATCGAAGAGCGGCAGCAAGCGGGTTACCGATAACGCGTGACGGACCCGATCGAGATGACTGTTCGAGGCGACGCAGCGCGGCGCCGCCAGTGCGGCGAGGAGCTCTTCGATGCCCGGTATCGCGGTCAGCTCGCTGGCGAACGCGACATCGACATGGGCCCGGAACGTCTCGAAGAAGCCGTCCGGCAGGGTACGCCCGAACCGGGCCTCGATCTCGGCGGTCAAGGTGATGCGGTTCTTGCCAAAACCGAGCGCCATCGCCTCGTCCATCGTGATCGGAAAATCGGCGGCGATCAGACACTGCCCGAGTATCCGGCCGAAGATAATCTCGCTGTCGATCAGCACCCCATCGCAATCGAAGATGACGAGAGCAGGCAAAAGCGGTCTCTAAGCGGGCCGGCGGTTGCGGCGTATATGGCCTCGGATCGTGATCTGTCACCCTCGCACGGCACTCATGAGAACGACAGCTCGGCCTTTTCGGCGGGCTGGTCGGGGGTCATAGTGGCGGCCGATATCCTAGCATCGGTGGAGGAGACGATGGCCATCACCCTTTACGATCTCGCGGGCGTCGAGGCGGAGCGGCGCTTCAGCCCGTTCTGCTGGCGCACGCGCATGGCGCTCGCCCACAAAGGGCTCGAGGTCGAGACCGTGCCGTGGCGCTTTACCGAAAAGGACAGGTTGCCGCAGCCGAATGGCGGCCGGGTGCCGGTCATCGTCGATGGCGGCCAGGTAGTGCACGATTCTTCGACGATCGCCGAGTACCTCGAAAACCGCTACCCGGATCGTCCCTCGCTTTTCCCCAGTGAGGCCGGACATGCATTGACCCGGTTCATACAAAACTGGACCGAGACCGTGCTCCAACCCGGCCTCATCGGCTTTGTCCTGCTCGACATTCACCGCCATATCGGACCCGAGGACCAAGCGTATTTCCGGCAGTCGCGCGAGGAGCGGTTCGGCAGAAGCCTCGAGGAGGTGGTCAAGGACCGCGACGCGCAGGCTGCCAGTGTTCCGCGAGAGCCTGACACCGCTGCGCCGCACCGTGGAGCGCCAGCATTTCCTCAGCGGTACAGCTCCGGCCTATGCCGATTACATCGTCTTCGGCGCCTTCCAGTGGGCCCGCGCCATCAGCGGTTATGAGCTTCTCACTGCCGATGACCCGGTCGCCGCATGGCGCGGGCGTATGCTCGACCTGTTCGGCGGCCTCGCGCTCAAGAGTCCCGCCTATGGCAGTTGATCGATGCCCGGGACGAGCGCAATCGCCACAGCCGCGCTGATCGTGCACGCCCTCTCGGCCGTCGTTTGGGTGGGCGGCATGTTCTTCGCCCATCAGGTGCTGCGGCCGGCCGCCGCGGCGCTCGATCCGAGACCGCGCCTTCTGCTGTGGTCGCGCGTTCTGGGCCGCTTCTTCGCCTGGGTGATAGCCGCGATCGTCCTGCTGCTGGTGAGCGGCTATGTGCTCGTGTTCGCGGTCTTCGGCGGCTTCGGCAAGGTCGGCCTGAACGTGAACCTGATGCAGGGGATCGGCATCCTGATGGTGCTGCTGTTCTTCCATCTCTATTTCGCGCCGTGGCGGCGTTTTCGCCTGGCGGTCGGTCGGGAAGACTGGGCCGAGGGGGGCCGCCAGCTCGGCCAGATCCGCACGATCGTGACGATCAACCTCGTGCTCGGCCTGATCGTCGTCGCGATCGGCAGCAGCGGCCGCTATTGGGGCTGAGGGCTACCGCGCGTCTGCGTGGCGGGCGAAATGCTGCAGGTCGAGGCGCCGCAGACCTGCTTCCATCGAGGTTTTGCCATCGGGCGAGGTCCAGGTTGCGCTCAGACCGCCATCGGCGCGCGGCCGAAAATGCAGGGTGCTCTTGCCCTTTTCCTCGAAGATGAACTCGTCATCGACGAGGCGTCCTTTGCGGTGGCTCCATTCCGCCGGTTCGTTCTCGTCGATCCCCGGCCCGATGGCGTAGACGGCGGCCACTTCGGTGCCGCGCGTCTCCTCGATGGCGAGGAGCACCTCACGGCCGTTCGGGTAAAATCCATACCATGACTGACGCCCATTGGTTCTGCCGCCGGTTACGGGATTGGTGGGCGCCGAGCCGCCGGCCACCGCGGCGGGAGTGTGCGAAGCAGCCCGGGGGTGGACGAGCTCGTCCGGCAGGCGCATTTCGGAGCTTGGTGACTTCCCCCAGGCCGGATCGCAAACCTGCTCGCCTTCGATCTTCTCTGCATCGATGAAAATCGCGGATGCAGCTGCCGAACCGGCGCAGGAACAAGCCGGTTGACGATGCCCAATGCCCCGCCAGGAACGCCGGTTGGTCGATGACGCTGTAACCGATTTGCCGGCCTGCGAGGATCCCGCGCGAGTGCTCGCCGCGTCCGCCCGGGTCGAAATCGTCGCCGTGGAAATAGAACAGCATGACGCGCGCCCGTTTGACCCGCTCGAGCAGCGGATAGAGCCGCGTCGCATTGAGACGCCACGAATCGTAGAACTCGTCGAAATTGCCGAAAGCGGCGGGCGCTGTCGCCACGACCGCGTCCACATCCTCGGAGGAGTCGGCCGCCATCAAGGCGAGGAACGCCCCAAAGGATTGGCCGGCGAGCACAATGCGGCGATAGCCTTTGCGCTTCAGCTGACCCACCAGCTCGACCAGCCGGCGTGTACTGGCCGTCAGAGTGTCGCCCTCGCGCGGCCGATCGAAGCGCAAAACGTCCCATCCCGCATCGCGCAGCACCCTCAAATAAGGCGGTGTGGGCGAATCGGAATCTTCCGTGTTGATCGAGCGGCCATGGTTCCAAACCACCGCGCCGATCGCTTTATCCGGGCCGGCCAAGGCCTGGTTAAAGGCCGGATCGAGCCCGACCGCTCCTACCGGAGCGCCAGCGAAAGCCATAATACAGAGGACGAGCCCCCACACCGCCGCGATCGACCATTGCCGCATTCCTGATGCCCCCGCCCCTTGCCTTGGCCCAGGCTCTGAGACGGAAGCTTAACAGAGTGTAATTCTTTATGTCCACTTGGTAACGGGGCACGGCCAATCGCTCGGAGGAGCGAATACCTTAGCCGAGCGAGTTATTGTGCCTGCTGCGACGAACTGGCGCATTCTATCGCCAGTTTCCCCGCCGCGGTATTATTCCTGCCGCAGCGTCATCAAAACGACTGCAGCGAGGAGTACGCCGAACGCCTCGAAACCGGTGTTGATCTGTCCCAACGCCATGCTCAGCAGCGTGGTCGCGGCGGTGGCGGCTCCAATCAATAGCGGCATCGGCACATTCCGGCATTTTGACTTCGGGGCAAAGACGCCGATGTAACGATTCACATTTGCCTCTATTCCCTTAACGATGTCACTCGGAGGGAGAAAATGCCGATTCTTTACGTTGCCCGCAGCTCCAAGCTGGGCCGCTGGGCGTCCGATGTCGGGCTCGGCAAGAATGTCTACAAGGTCGGGGTGGCCGATGGCGATCCAAAGGCGCTGGCAGCCGCGGGCTGGGCCGGCGAGACCGATTGGACGATCGTGCGCAAGACGGCGGTCGAGGGTCTGAGCGAGGCAGGAAGCGCTCGATCGGCTCGGCCGCAAGGAAAAGATGATCGATCCGAACCTCTACCCAAAGCTGAAGGGAGCGGCCGGCGTGTTTCGGCTAACTCCCGCGCGGGTCGAGAATCACATCATCGTGACGCGGGCGCTGGCAGGTCAAAGCGACCGCATCAAGATCAAGCTGAAACCGGCCGACTACGCCGATTACCTGATTCACAACACGTTGCGATAGCGGGGCGGTAAACGGGCTAGGAGTTCGCTGATCGCCTGGACGACCGCCTCCGGGGCCTCGCGCGGTAGAAAGTGCCCGGCCCGCGGTATAATGCGGTTCTGATAGGGGCCGGTAAAATGGCGGGCTGCACTTTCTGTCCTGCCCGGCGGGGACACGCCGTCGGCTCCCCCTTCTAGGGCGATTGTCGGCACCGTGATCGGCGGTTGGCGTGCGAGTTGCGCCTCGACCGCATCGACTGCCGGGTCGCCCGGCGCGACGCCGTAACGGTGACGGTAGGATTGGATCACGACCTCGACGAAATCCGGATTGTCGAATGATGCTGCGGTTTGTTCGTAAGTCGCATCGTCAAAGCGGTAATTGGGCGACCACAATTCCCAGAGTAGCCGGCACAGCGGGCCTCGGTTCGCCGCCAAACCTGCCCGGCCGCGCTCGGTGTGGAAATACCATTGGTACCAACGGCGGTACTCGGTCTCAGGCGTAGCCGGTTTTGCGGCCTCGGCGATGTTCTGGATGTTGTAGCCGCCGACCGTGACTAATCCGGCGGCGCGTTGCGGCCACAACGCCGCAACGATGCAGGCCGCGCGGCCGCCCCAATCGTATCCCGCAAGAACCGCCCGCTCCAACCCGAGTGCATCCATGAAATCGGCGAGATCGCGGCCGAGCGCCGCCTGCTGACCCGACCGCGGCGTCCCGGCATCGAGAAAACGGGTCGACCCATATCCGCGAAGGTAGGGCACGAAGACGCGCCCGCCCAGCATCGCGAGGGGAGGCACAACCCAATCGTAAGCGTGGACGTCATCGGGAAAGCCATGCAGCAGAATGACCGCTTTGCCGGCAGGTGGCCCGCTCTCCTCGTAGGCGATCTCGAGCGTCGGCGTGCGGATCGCCTTCATGACACGGCGATCCGGAAACCGGACAGCCCGTCGGCGGCAATCTGCACAGGCAGCTCCATCTCCCACTGAAGATAGGGCACGAGACGGGAGATTTCGGTTTCCAGCCGACTGTAGGGGAGGTTTACGCCAAGCATCGGGTGGCCCGAACCGTGCTGGCCCTCCTCGCGCACATCGAGAAAGGCGATCTCGCGATCATCGGCCAGCCATCCCCTGACGGTCTCGACGTCAACCGATTTGGTCATACGGTGCCCCTTGGTCCCAGACAACAATTGGCGGCAGAATTGCAATCTGCCCCCGATCTCGCAAGGCCGGATCCCCTGGGGGCTTTTTGCTGCCTGATTGACAAGATATTAATTCTGGCCGGAAGCCCCAACGGCCCCGCCTGGACTGCTGCATCCCGTTTGTGAGATGGTTAGGATCATGATCTTGCCCCGTGTTGCCTTCCTGGCGGCGATCGCGTTTGCGCTGCTTCTTACGCCGACCGCTTCGAGAGCGCCGGCAGCGGAACCCGATCGGGTCTACGCTCGGTTCGAGATTTTCGGGTTTGCCGGCTTCCATGTGCTGACCAACCGCACCACGATCCAGGAGATCGGGGATCGATATACCATCGCGATGGATCTCGACACCCGGGGCCTCGCGAGTGTCTTCGTCGACCTGACGAGCCATTCGGAAGTCCGCGGAGAGTTTGCCAAGGGCGCGGCTCGGCCCGAAACATATCGCGCCGATGTGCGCCGAAACGGTGCGGAGCGGCATTATGCGGTGGATTTCAACCGCGACGGCAGCGTGGCGAACGCCGCGACTCCGGGTTCGCCTAGCGAGCCCTTTGTTGTGGCAGCCGAGAAGAGCCGAGGCGCCGTCGACCAGCTAACGGCGTATTTCTTGATCGAGTTGCAGCTCGCCCAGGGCGGCTCGTGTTCGCTGGTCGTCCCGGTTTTCGACGGCAGCGGTTTCTATAATCTTCGCTTCTCCGATCTAAAGCGGGAGACGTTGTCGGCCGACGGGTATCAGAAGTTCGCCGGCCCCGCCCAGGTTTGCCAGGTCGTGCGCGAGGATATCGTCGTCAACCCGGACAACAACGAGGATACCTATAAACGCGGCCGGATCTGGTATGCCCGGGTGGCTGGCGATCGAATGATGCCGGTGCGGATGGAATACGACACCGCATTCGGCATTGTTAAGGGCTATCTTGCAGAACTGCGCGGGCCGGGCACCAAACTCACTCTGGTAGCGGAATAGCCGCGCCCTAGGGCGCGGCTTCGATCCGAGTCTCCTCGACAAAGCGCTCGGTGGCGGCGTCGATCGCCCGGCCTTTGCGTCCCCGCGGGGCATGAATATAGAGCGACCTGCTGCCTCGCTGAGACTCGTCGACGGCCCGTGGCGGCAAGGGAATCTCGTAGACGACGGGAGCGGCATGGTCGGCGAGCAGCAGCTCGGGCCGATAGACGCTATTGAGGCTGAACAAGCTCTTGACGAAGTTGGTCTGCCCCCGCAGCAGCAGCCGGGCGGCGATCCCGGAGGCGTCCCACAGCTGGCGCCAGTCGAGATGCCTGCGATAGATCGCCCGCTGCGTCGTCACCAGCTCGCGGTAGAACTCAGCGAGCGGCAGACGCGTCGGCAATACCGCGTGCTGGATATCGAACAGGCGGTAATCGCGGGTCTCCAGCCGGCGGCCGTCGGTGATCCAGCTCTCGGTCCCAGGATAGGGAGTGTTGACGCTGATATTGATGACGTCGGGCATCTCCAGGCACCACTCGCGCACGACCTTGAAGCGCTCATGGTCCCAATCGGGGTCGGCGATCAGGTTGATCGCGACATTGACGCCCAGCGAGCGGGCGAATTCGACTGCCTCGAAATTGCGGCCGAGCGAGACGCGTTTGCGGTATTTTCGGAGCCCCTCCTCGTCGATCGCCTCGAGGCCGAGAAACACGGTCTTCAGCCCGATCCGTTGCCAGAGCCGGAACGCGTCCTTGTTGCGCAGCAGGACGTCGCCCCGGGTCTCAAGGTAGTAACGCTTGCGGATGCCGGCGCGAACGATCGCCTCGCCGATCTCCATCCCGTGCCGCTCGTGGACAAAAGCGACGTCGTCGACGATGAAGACGCCCGGTTCGCGAATCGACCGCAAATCCTCGACCACCCGCTGCGAGCTAACCAGCCGGTAGCTGCGGCCATAAAACGTCCAGGCGCTGCAGAATGAGCAATCCCAGGGGCAGCCGCGCGAGAATTCGATCGAGGCGCAGGGATCGAGCGTGCCGAGGAAATATTTCCGGCGGTGGCGCAGCAAGTCGCGCGCCGGCATCAGCTCGTCGAGCGAATGCACAAAGCTGGGAGATGGCCCCTCTCCGCACGCAGTCACCGCACCGGGAACCGAGCCGATCCCGTTCCCCGCCTCGATTGCGGCAATCAGGAGCGGCGTGGCGGCTTCGCCCTCGCCCTTGAGCACACAGTCGATGGCGCCTGCCCCGTGCTCGATGATCGCGCTCGCCGTAAACGAGGCGCTGTGTCCGCCGACGCAAACAAAGATCTCCGGAAACCGCGCCTTGGTTGCTTTGGCGAGATCAACGATCTCGGGCACATTCGCCAGGTAATTGCACGAAAACGCGACGACATCGGGCCGCCAGCTCCGCAATAGGCGAAAATACGCGCCATGGTCCTCGACCTGCAGATCGATCAGCCGCACCTGGTGCCCGGCCCGGCGCAGCGATTGCGCGACGAGCTCGAGCCCGAGCGGCTCGAGCCGCAGAAACACTTTTGTGTACATCAAGGGTCCGGGATGGACGCCGAGCAGCCGCACGAGAGATCCCTCCTGGCAATCACCGGTCTGAGCCCGAACCCGCCGAGCGCAGTGAGGTTCCACCGCCTATCGAAAATAGGGTATCGCTAGCATGGTGACGCTCACCCAGAGAGACGCCGGATGACGCAGGATTGGACAAAGCTCGCCGCCGACCTGGAGCGCCTGTTGAAGCTACGGGCGATCCCGTTCGGCATGAAGCTTTTTGAGAACCGCGACGAGATGGAGGCGATCCCGAGAATCCGCCGTCCGACATCGGTGCACACGCTCGATCAGGTCGTCGCGCAAGCCGCCCGGCTCGGCTGGACCGTCGGCATCACCAGCGAGGATCTCGTCGGGGCGCAATGCCGGGCAGTGGTCGGACTCGGCCTCGCAAAAGACGAGAAATGGCGCTCCGGCGAGCACATGGTCGGGGTCTGGTACAGCAGGCCCGAGGACGCGCAGGCACATCAGGCGGCGATGGAATGCGTGCCCGACGGCCGTTACGAGGCGTTCGCCGTGGCGCCTCTGGCGAGCGGACGGCTCGACCCGCCGGATATCGCGCTGTTCTATGCGACGCCAGGCGCGATGATCTACTTCATCAACGGCCTGCAGTGGTCGGGCTACAAGCGCTTCGATTGGAGTGTCGTCGGCGAGTCGGCGTGTGCGGATTCCTGGGGGCGGGCGCTGAAGACGCGTCAGCCGAGCCTATCGATCCCGTGCTTCGCCGAGCGCCGTTACGGCGGCGTGCTCGACGACGAAATGCTGATGGCCTTGCCTCCCGACGATATCCCCAAGGCGATCACCGGTATGGAAGCGCTCGCCAAGAATGGCTTGCGCTACCCCTTCCCGCAATACGGCATCCAACAGGACGTCCGCGCCGGGATGGCGGTCAGCTATCCCGGCCGAGGAGGTTAAGCTGCAGCCGGCGCTCGGCGAATGGCCCGGCTTTCTCTGCCGGACCGGCCTGGCGCTCTTCGTGACCTCGGTTTGGTCCTGGGTTGTCCTTTCAGAGATGTCAGATCGCCGAGCGACACGGTGCCGATGAGGCGTTTATCGCGGCTCACTACGGGCAGGCGGCGGACCCACCAACCTCGCATTTTCTCCGACACTTCCTCGGCGCTCTCGCTTTCGAAGCAATAGAGCACATCGGAGGACATCGCCTCTCCGACGGTGGTCTTTCCCGGATCCAAGCCCTCTGCCGCAACGTGCATGGCAATATCATGGCCGGTGATCGTTCCGATCAACCGATTGTCTTCTCCGACCGGGAGCGCCCCGGACTCGACGTCCGCCATCAGACGCGCCGCGGTCCTCAGAGTGTCGCTGGGGCTCACCGTCTCGAGGTCCGGCGTCATCACGTCGGCGACTTTCATCTCATCCTCCCGTCACCTCCGTCGGAGGCGAGCCACAATTGGCAAACGGTCTGCTGCCAATCACAGTTCCCGGTTGGGTCGAGGAGGTATTGGTGTCAGCGCAGAGCGAGCTCCCAATCGAGATCTTCGACCGGCTCGCGTTGCTCGCCCGGGTGCGATGCTCGGGCGAGCCAGGTAAAATAGGGCGACAGCAGCTGCATCGTCGCCCAGTAGCCTGCGCCGCTCGCGAGCAAAGTGACCACTACCCGAATCCATTCGGCGGGAATGACAAACATGTAGGCGAGAAATCCGAGCGCCGTCCAAATTACCGCGATCGGGTTGACGCCTTTCCAGTACCAGTACGGACCCTCGGTCTCGAACAATGCAACGACGTCGATACGCATTCGTTTGACCAGCAGATAATCGGCGATCAGCACCCCGGCGATCGGTGAGAATACATTCCCCAAAATCCCGACGTAAGTCGTGTAGCCGCTCGCAACGTCCGGGATCGCGGAGAGGATGATGCCGAGCACGCTGATGACCAAGGTGGTCCAGAACCGGCCGAGCCGCTCGAAAATGTTCGACAGCGACAAGCCGCCCGTATAGAGGTTGAGAACGTTGATCGTCCAATTGTCGAGCGCGATGACGATCAGGAACAGCAGCAAGATGAACCAGCTGGTGGTAAGGCCGGAGGCGACCTCGAATACATTGGCGGTCTTGCCGAGCGTGGCGGCGGCCCCGTAGGCGCCGATGCAGGCGGCAAAACATCCGCCGCCGACCTTTCCGAGCAAGGTGCCCCACCACATGTCGACGCGCGAGCGCGTGTAGCGGCAAAAATCGGCCGAGTCGGTGACCATCGTCAACGACCCCGCGGCGACGACATTCATCCAGGTGACGAAGAGGAGCCAGCCGGCTTCCGGCTTCCCGCCGTAGTGAAACACCTGGGACGGCGCGTAATTGGGGTCGCTGTGCGTGCCCAGCAAAACCAGCACGAACGACAGGATCAGAATCTTGAAGGGCAGTGCTATTCGCGACAGATGCTTCAGCGAATCATAGCCAATGATCGCGACGATCGCCTGAAGAATGGCGAAAATGACGCTGATCGTGACCAGCGAATGCGGCGTTCCGGTCCACCGATCGAGGATCGCCACGACCGCGAGGGAGCCCGCCACGGTCTGGTATGCGAACCAATAGGTCGAAGCGATCGTGCGCAGGAACGAGGGCACCCATTTGGCGCCGCGCAAGCCGTAAACCATGCGCATCGAGACCTGACCCGGCAACCCGTAATCGACCCCGACGGTTGCCGTGATGGTATAGGCGACGGTGGCGAGCAGCACTCCTGCGGTGATCGCTCCGACCGCGCCCCAGAACGACAAGCCCGATACCACGGCCATGCCGCCGACCAGCATCGATCCGGGATTGAGCGCGAACCCGAAAATAATCGCGAATATGTCGTGCCATCGTACCGTCTTCAGCTCCGGCGGGACCGGCTCGATGCCGAATTGCTCGACTCCCTTGGGCTGGTGATACCGCTTGCGGATCTTTTCCTCGATTTCCACAACCGAATGCATTGCTGTTCTCCTCGGAGCTTATCGAACAGCAATTCACAGCAATAACCATGCCACAATAATTTTGCTTAAACAACAGGCAATCTGCTCAGTGAAAAGTCAGATCGTGATACTACTTACGGTTATTTATTATTCGCCGTCCAAATATTAAGAACTCAGGCCCCAAATCGAGGCATTCCCGGACGAGATTCCGCTACCTTTTGCTTCACGCGGCTTGTTCGATCGTCCCCGTGTTGCCAGCCAAAGTGGTGCGGCGCACGTCGCGCACCTCGGTGCGGTCGAAGCGGCGGGCGCGGTGCATCGTTGCCCGGTTATCCCACATGACGAGGTCGTAGGGCCGCCATGCGTGCGAATAGACGAACGCGGGCGCTGTCGCATGCTCGGTCAGGTCGCGCAGGAACACGCGCCCTTCGGGGATCGTCCAGCCGACGATCGCGCCGGCGTGGGAGGACAGGAACAGTGATTTGCGCCCGGTTGCCGGGTGAATCCGCACCAGCCGCTGCCGCACCGGCCGGAACGCCGCGATTTCCTCTGCGGTCAGATCGGTAAACCCGATCGCTTCGCGCGAATAGATCAGCGAGTGCTCGCAGACGAGGTCCTCGATTTCGGCCTTGGTGCGGTGATCCAGCGCGTCATAGGCGGCGCGCATATCGGCAAATTCGGTGTTGGCGCCCCATGAGGGGAGGACCCGCGCGGAGAGCAGCGAATATTTCGCCGGAACCGGGCGGAACGAGCTGTCGGAGTGCCACAGCCGGTCCCCCAGCTTGAAGAACCATACCCGATCCTCGTCGGACATGATGTTGCCGTGCTTGTCGAGGTTGGAAAAATCCGCGATGCCCGGGCCGAGCCGATAGTCCTCGCGTTTTCGGACATGCCCCGGCGTGTTGTAATTTTCGAGCTCCCCGAAATGGCAAGTGAACGCGATCTGCTCCTCGTCGGTGAGGTTCTGGTGGCGAAAGATCAGCACGGCATACTCGCTCATGCCCGCCTCGACCGCATCGATCTCCCCTGGGGCGAGCGGCTTCCGGCAATCGATACCCGAAACCTCTCCGGCAAAGGCTGGGTGAAGTGGACGGATCGATACACGCATCCCGTTTACCTCCCGAGTTGAAATGGCTTCTCAGTCTCCCTCTGCTGCCCGCTGCCGCAACGCCGCAAGCCAGCGCCTCAGCAGGGCAGCGTGCGCAGCGAGGTGCCGCTCGATCTGCCGCGCAACCTGGTCGCGATACATATGGACCGCGAGATTGCGTTCCTCGCCCAGCTTGATGGCCGCCTCCGCGTCCTCGTCCGACAGCCAGCCGAGAGCGCGCGCGGCCCGAACGGTTGCGTTCGGCGATGCGGCGCTGACATTTTCCAGTGCCGCGAGCATCTTCTGACAGGCTTTCCAAACCGCTTCGTACGAATAGATCAGCCGCAGCACTGCGCTGTCGCGTTCGATCAGCGTCCGTTCGCTCTTCCCGGCAAGCTCATCCAGCGTAGCGAGCGCGGCCGCTGCTTCGGCGAGCCGCCGATCTAGCCTCTCCATTTCACGCCCTCGTGGCGAACCTCGTCGATAAGGGTAGGAGCCGCTGTACGCAGGTCGACGATATCGACATCGTAAGGGATTGAGCTTTCCTCTGCGCTCTCCGCCAGATCGGAGAAGAAGCCTGAAGGCAACTCGTCGTGAGGCAATATCGCGATATCGATGTCGCTGTGTTGGAGGGCTTCACCGCGGGCACATGAGCCAAACAACCACACCTCGGCATCGTGCTCGCCCAGCGCAGCGAGCACCATCCGCCGCAATTCCTCAATCGCCTTCTCGCGAACAGCATTCACCATCATCCCGCCCGCCGGCGTTGCGCCGGACGGCGGGCGAGGTAGGGGCGGAGGTATTGGCCGGTGTAGCTGGCCTCGCATAACGCAATGTCTTCGGGGGTGCCGGTGGCGACGACGTGGCCGCCGGCGTCGCCGCCTTCGGGGCCGAGATCGATGATCCAGTCCGCGGTCTTGATGACTTCGAGATTGTGCTCGATGACGAGCACGGTATTGCCGGTCTCGACGAGGGCATGCAGTACGTCGAGGAGCTTGCGCACATCGTCGAAATGCAGCCCGGTCGTCGGTTCGTCGAGGATGTAGAGGGTGCGGCCGGTGGCGCGGCGCGAGAGTTCCTTCGCCAACTTTACGCGCTGCGCCTCGCCGCCCGATAAAGTCGTCGCCGGCTGGCCGATATGGATGTAGCCGAGCCCGACCCGCTGCAGGGTTTGCAATTTGTCGCGGATCGCCGGCACGGCGCGGAAGAACTCGGCGCCCTCGTCGACGGTCATATCGAGCACGTCGGCGATGCTCTTCGTGCGGAAAAGCACCTCCAAGGTCTCGCGGTTGTAGCGCCTTCCCTTGCAGACGTCGCACTGGACATAGACGTCCGGCAGAAAGTGCATCTCGATCTTGATGACGCCGTCGCCCTGGCAGGCTTCGCAGCGCCCGCCCTTGACGTTGAACGAGAAGCGGCCCGGCAGGTAGCCTCGCGATTTGGCCTCGGGCAGCCCGGTAAACCAGTCGCGGATCGGCGTGAAGCAGCCGGTATAGGTCGCCGGGTTCGAGCGCGGCGTGCGGCCGATTGGCGACTGGTCGATGTCGACGATCTTGTCGAGAAACTCGACCCCCTCGAGCCCGGCATGCGGGGCCGCCTGCTCGCGCGCATTGTTGAGACGCTTGGCGAGCGCCTTGTACAGGGTCTCGACGATCAAGGTCGATTTGCCGCCGCCCGAGACGCCGGTCACACAGCAGAACGTGCCGAGCGGGATCTCGGCGGTGATGCCCTTCAGATTGTTCCCGGTCGCGTCGAGGATGCGCAGGATCTGGCCCGGATGGCCGATGCGGCGCATCGCCGGCACCGGGATCTCGCGCTTTCCGGTCAAATATTGGCCGGTGATGCTGTCCGGGTTGACCATGATCGCCTCGGGTGTCCCCTCGGCGACGACATGCCCGCCATGGACCCCGGCGCCCGGCCCCATATCGACGACCCAATCGGCCGTGCGGATCGCCTCCTCGTCGTGCTCGACGACGATGACCGTGTTGCCGAGGTCGCGCAGCCGCTGCAGAGTCGCGAGCAGGCGCCCGTTGTCGCGCTGGTGCAATCCGATCGAGGGCTCGTCCAGCACATACAGCACCCCGGTCAGCCCCGAACCGATCTGCGAGGCCAGCCGGATTCGTTGGCTCTCGCCGCCCGACAATGTGCCGGAAGCGCGCGACAGGGTCAGGTATTCAAGCCCGACATTCTTCAAAAAGCCGAGCCGCTCGTTGATTTCCTTCAGGATGCGTTGGGCGATCTCGCGCTGGCTCGGGGTCAGCTCGTTGGCGACGGCGGATAACCAGGTGCCAGCCTCGGCGATCGACAAAGCCGCGACTTCGCTGATGTGCTTGCCGGCGATCTTGACGGCGAGCGCCTCCGGCTTGAGCCGGTCGCCGCCGCACACTTCGCAGGTCTTGGCGCTCTGATACCGCCCGAGTTCTTCCTTGACCCAGGCGCTGTCGGTCTCGCGGAAACGCCGTTCCATGTTCGGCAGGACGCCCTCGAATGGCCGGTCTGTCGTGTATTTCCGCAGCCCGTCGTCATAGGTCATCTTGATCGGCTCGCCATCCGATCCGTAGAGGATCGCGCGCCGCATCTTTTCCGGCAAATCATGCCACGGCGTGCGCATGCTCTTGCGGAAGTGCCGCGCGATGCTCTCCAGGGTCTGCGTGTAGTATTGCGAGCTCGAATGCGACCACGGGCTGACCGCGCCCTCGGCGAGGCTGCGGCGCTGGTCGTGCACCACGAGATCGGGGTCGAAATAGAGCTTGGTGCCGAGCCCGTCGCAGGCCGGGCATGCGCCAAACGGGTTGTTGAACGAAAAGAGGCGCGGCTCGATCTCGGGGATCGTAAACCCGGAGACCGGGCAGGCGAATTTCGCCGAGAAGATCGTCTGCTCGCCGGTATCGGCGTTTTCGGTGATCGCGATGCCGTCGGCCAGTTCGAGCGCGGTCTCGAACGAATTCGGCGAGGCGGTTGCCGAGCTCGCCGTCGACGATGATGCGGTCGACGACGATCTCGATGTCGTGCTTGAGGTTCTTGTTGAGTCCGCGGACCTCGTCGAGCTCGAGCATCTTGCCGTCGATCTTGACCCGCTGGAAGCCGCGCCGCAGCAGCTCGGCCAATTCCTTGCGGTACTCACCCTTGCGTCCGCGCACGATCGGGGCGAGGAGGTAGAGCCGGGTGCCCTGCGGCATCGCCATCAGGCGGTCGACCATCTGCGACACGGTCTGGCTGACGATCGGCAGCCCGGTGGCAGGCGAATACGGGATTCCGACCCGCGCCCATAGGAGGCGCATGTAATCGTAGATCTCGGTCACTGTGCCGACCGTCGATCGCGGGTTGCGCGAGGTCGTCTTCTGCTCGATGGCGATCGCGGGCGACAGTCCCTCGATCGATTCGACCTCGGGTTTTTGCATCAGTTCGAGGAACTGCCGTGCATAGGCCGACAGGCTCTCGACATAGCGGCGCTGGCCCTCGGCATAGATCGTGTCAAAGGCGAGCGACGACTTGCCCGACCCCGACAGGCCGGTGATCACCACCAAGCTGTCGCGCGGCAATTCGACGTCGATGTTCTTGAGATTGTGCTCCCGCGCGCCGCGGATGCGGATCTGCTGCTGCATGGCCCCAACTTAGCTCGGGAGTGTCGCCAGCAAAAGGGCGCCACGGAGACACAGAGACCACGGAGCAGAAAAGCGACTTGGCCCTCTCCGTGCTCTCCGTGTCTCCGTGGTGAAAGTCTTTTATGCCGTCACGCGCGGCGGCGATTCGCGCGGGGTGACGATGAGGTCCAGCTTCTGTGACAGGCGCAGCACGGTGATCGGCACGGGCTTGCCGGCGCGCTCCTCGGTCATCAGCCGGTGCAGTTCGTCGACATCGCCGACCGGGATGCCGTCGACGGCGACAATGGTGTCGCCGCTCAACAGGCCGGCAGCGCGGGCGGCGCCATCGGGAGCTGTCGATTGGATTCGCACCCCGGTCTCCCGCGTCAGCTCGTGAAAGCGCACGACCCGGCGGGACAACGGCACGTTCTGGCCGGCGACCCCGATATAACAGCGGCGCACCTTGCCCTCGCGGATCAGCCGTGCCGCGACGAACTCGACGGTGGCCGCCGAGATCGAGAAGCAGATACCCTGCGCCATGCCGATGATCGCTGTGTTGATGCCGACGACTTCACCCGAGGCGGTAACCAGCGGCCCGCCGGAATTGCCCGGGTTGAGCGCGGCGTCGGTCTGGATCACGCTGTCAATCAGCCGCCCGGAACGGGTGCGCAAGGAGCGGCCGAGCGCGCTGACGACGCCGGCGGTGACCGTGCACTGAAAGCCGAACGGGTTGCCGATCGCGACGACCAGCTGGCCGACTCGCAGGCGGCGCGAATCGCCGAGGCGGGCGAAGGCCGACGTCTCGCCTTCGAGCCGCAGCACGGCGAGATCGGTATCGGGATCGTCGCCGACCAGAGTTGTCCCGAGGCTGCGCCCGTCGGGAAAGGTCGCCTGGATCTTCCGCGCGCCGCTGACGACGTGGCTGTTGGTCAACACATAGGCATCGGGTGTGAACACGACACCGGAGCCGGCGCCGTTGGCGCGTTCGTTCGCTCCGGTGACCTGCAGGTGAAGGACCGCGGGCCCGACTTGGTCGACGGCGCCGATCACGGCCCGCGAATAGGCATCGAGCAGCGCGATGTCCTCGGCCGCGGCCGGGCTCGCCGAATGCCGGATCGCCCGGCTCGACATCGCCGCCGGTCGGATCGTAAATAGGGGTGAGGTAGGTCATGTCATATGCGTCCATGGGAAGAATAAAGTAGGAACATTCCCAGGGTTTGATAAGATGGGGGTCCGATGAACACGACAGGGCAGTGATCCGATGGCTGGTAGCGTCAATAAGGTGATTCTGGTCGGCAATCTCGGCCGCGACCCCGAGATCCGATCGACCCAGGACGGCATGCGAATCGCCAATTTGGCGGTCGCGACCTCCGAGACCTGGCGCGACAAGATGTCGGGCGAGCGCAAGGAGCGCACCGAATGGCACCGCGTCGTGATCTTCAACGAGCGGCTCGCCGAGGTAGCCGAGAAATACCTGAAGAAGGGCGCGAAGGTTTATGTCGAGGGCGCCTTGCAGAGCCGGAAATGGACCGACAATTCAGGCCAGGAGCGCTACACGACCGAGGTCGTGCTGACCCGCTTCCGCGGCGAATTGACGATGCTGGATGGCGCAGGGGGCGCCCGCGGCGCCGGCGGGCCCGCAGATCGAAGGCGGCTACGACGAGGGCGGCTTCGGCGACGAGCCCCGCGCCTCCGGCCCGACGATGCCGGCGCGCGGCCGCACCCCGGTCAACGATCTCGACGACGACATCCCGTTCTAACGCAAGCCGTGTGAGCCCGACTGTCCGCTGTCCCGGCGAAAGCCGGGACCCACACCGAACCAGTCTCGATGTTCTTTGTCTATTTGCTGGCCGGCAAGCCGCATGGGACCCTGTACGTCGGTTCGACCTCGGACCTCGTCCGGCGAGTGTGGGAGCACAAGACCAAAGCGGTTCCCGGGTTTACCGCCCAATATGGTGTGGATCGCTTGGTGTGGTTCGAACAATACGACACGCTGGAACCAGCGATACAGCGCGAGCGACGGATCAAAGGCTGGAAACGCATTTGGAAAATCCAGCTCATTGAAATGGACAATCCGCATTGGCTCGATCGCTATCCCGAACTGTCCAAATGATGGCCGACCCGGCTCCCAATGGCATGGTGGGTCCCGGCTTCCGCCGGGACAGCGCGAGCTCTGGCGCCATTACCTAGTGCTCAGACTCGTTTAGAAATTCACCTTGGTTCTGCCCTTATTGCCTTTCATGGCGAATCTCGCGCATCCGGGCGACCCGGCGTAGCGCCCGCAGCCGCCGCGTCGGTCAGGAGAGAGCGGAACCAGAATTGCGCCGGGTTGGCGGCAGAGCGGGTGGGGCGAGGGCCTGTCGGAGCGGATGCGGGCGCAATACTTGAAGCGCCGTCTGCGCCGCGGCGGTAGCCCCGGTTGCGATCGGCCAAGCCGCCGCCTCTGCCCTGATTTGAGTACGTTTCGGCCATATCTTTTGCAACGCGTAACCCCTTGAAAAGGCTTGCTCAGAAAGACCCGTCATAAGTCTTGATTTTTGCCCATACGAGTGCAAGAGCGCTCTATATGCCTACTGCGCTGCACTCGTCTACGCTTCTTAGCCCCGGACCTACCGGGCATCACCCTCGCGGGACCGCCTGATAAATTGTCATCCCCTGTAAAAGTCTGTTGACATATCGCCCGTCCGCCCCTTTCCTCCCCCGTTGCGAATAGGCGTTCAACATCTGGTGGAAATCCACCTGAAACAACTCGCAACTCGCAAATCGGGTGTCAACGGTCCACGCAGACAAGGCAGAGCAGTTGAGGCTAGGGGTTACACGACGAGGGTCAGTGCTATCCCTCGCTGCGATTGCGACGCTGGGGGTTCTAGTGTATCCCGGTCTGTCAACCGCCGAGGAGTTACAGGCTACCGCCAAGGATTTTCAGGAGACTTTCAAGGCGCTCCTGGCGGAGTTTGAGAGTTCGCCCAAGCTGTCGGCAGAAAACTATGCTTTCAGAGAGTTTGCGGAGAATTTCCTGTCCCTCAAACTCGAGAGAGCTCCGAGCCGGCTACGCCCATCCAGGTTACAGATATCACACGCCGCGAAGACTCTAATCGTGGCGTGCGAGATATCCAATAAGTCCGTATACAAGCAGCTTTATCGCAAGCCAGTGTGGCCAGGGGGCAAATCCGGAGTAACGATCGGGATCGGCTACGATTTGGGCTATGTCGATACTACTCTACTTCGAAGTGACTGGGCGACGATTATAGATGGCAAGCGCTTAATGACTTTAAGCCGAGCATGCGGACGTACTGGACGAGACGCGAAAAACCTGATTCCTCAGATGTCGGGCGTGATAGTCACGTCGCACGAGGCTGCGCGGCAGTTTGCCATCGAGATTGCAAAATATGTTTCCTTAACCCACTCTCAATTGCAGAACTTCTCTGATCTACCTGAGAATTGTCGAGGGGCGTTGGTTTCCTTGGTTTACAACAGGGGGCCGTCATTCGACGTTCCGGAAGCGAAGGATCCATCTGGACGATACCGCGAGATGCGGGCCATACGGCAGTACATGCAGACTTAAGACTACAAGCGGATACCACGTGAGATATCGAATATGGCCCGTCTGTGGCCAGATATGCCCGGCTTGGTAAAACGGAGGCAGGCAGAAGCTGCTCTCTTTGAGGTGGGCCTTGCTTAAGTGTAGCAATGGCGTGGATACGATTGTTACCCGACTCCCTTGAGTCATTGACACAGATCGTTCAGCGGGACCCAGTCAAAAATCGGCCTGCTCGGCAGAACCGTCTCGCTCGGCAGATGGAAAATCCGAATCTCAACCTTTCCACTGACTGGGTTTAGCCCCGGTGACGTCCACGACCGCGGCCCTACTGCATGTGCACTCGCATAGCCTTGAGCTTCAGAGACAACACCCGGAGGACACTTGCAATTCTCGGTGGCAGCAAGGTAGTCGAGCTCGATGAGAGCGGGCCTACCAACATCGCGGGCAGCCTGAATTTGGAACTGTCGGTCCAACGCGATGCAGAGCTCAAATTCCACACGCGCTGCGAGCTCCTCCGCAGTGAAAAGGCGCTCTCTCGTTCCATACAATTCATATTGTTCGGGCAGAATTCCTCTCAGCTCAATATAAAGTCGAGTTGGACTCATATAGTCCTGAAGGCTTATCCCTCTGCATCCGGGACCACAAAATGTCGTAGCCGCGGAGGTGAGTTCGTGTTAGAACAAATCACGAACATAACCGCTTCCGGTGGTCACAATGACCGACTTTCCACGCTCCTTGATCGAGTTCCAACAGCGCTTCGGCAATGAGGCCGCGTGCGCTCAATATCTTGTAGCGATGCGCTGGCCCGACGGGTTTGTCTGCCCGGTCTGCGGTGGTGGTAAAGCCTGGCGGCTGCAAACCAAGGCCTGGACCTATGAATGCGCCAGCTGCGGTCGCCAGACCTCGGTCACCGCCGGAACCATCATGCATCACTCCAAACTGCCACTGACCGCCTGGTTCTGGGCGGCTTATCTGATGGCAACCCACTCCAACGGCATCTCGGCTCTGCAGCTGCAGCGCCAGCTCGCCTTCGGCTCCTACAAGACGGCGTGGCTGATCTGCGCCAAGCTGCGCAGCAGCATGCTCGCGCCCGGCCGTAGCTCTCTGGCCGGCCTCGTCGAGGTTGATGAAACCGAAATCGCGTGCCGCAGCAAAAACGACCCGGTCACGGGCGGTGGCGGGCGTAGCCATCAAGGCAAAATGCTGGTGGTCGGCGCCGTCGAGGTAGAGGCCGGCGGCCTCGGCCCCGGCCGCATCCGCCTGAGCCAGGTCGCCGATTACTCGGCTGCCAGCCTCCACGCCTTCCTCGCCGCCAACCTCGGCCCCGGTGCCACTGCCAAGACCGATGGCTGGTCCGGATATCCCGGCGCCGCCGGCGTCATCCACCATCCCCACGTCGTCGGCAAGATGGCCGCCCATATCGTCCTGCCCTGGGTTCACCGGATCTTCTCCAACCTCAAGGTGCGGGCCCTGGGCGTCTACCACGGGCTGCGTCGCAAACACCTCCAGTCCTACCTCGATGAATTCGTCTTCCGCTTCAACCGCCGGCGCACCCGGCATGCCGCATTCCGATCCCTCCTCGGCATCGCCGCTGCGCACCAGCCTCTCCCTTACAATATGTTGATCTCACCGGAAGCAAAGGCATAAGGCTTTAGTCCTGATCTGACAGTAATGTATTTATATTCCTTCAATCGGCGTGATCGAACTCCTCGCGCGCCTGATTGGATAGGTGCAAGTTGCCGATCGAGCCCGAGAATTGGAAAAATACAGGAGAGTCTAGTTATTATGTTATTTTGAACACCCCGCATGGCGTTCGGCTTTTGGAAATCGGCCTAGTTTGCTTTAGGCCTGCCTAACGTCTGATAAACGAGTATGTGTTTTCGTAAAAATAACCTTTACTGAAACAACTCTAATGACTTTAGAAGGCTTATCCCTCTGCATCCGGGACCACAAAATGTCGTAGCCGCGGAGGTGAGTTCGTGTTAGAACAAATCACGAACATAACCGCTTCCGGTGGTCACAATGACCGACTTTCCACGCTCCTTGATCGAGTTCCAACAGCGCTTCGGCAATGAGGCCGCGTGCGCTCAATATCTTGTAGCGATGCGCTGGCCCGACGGGTTTGTCTGCCCGGTCTGCGGTGGTGGTAAAGCCTGGCGGCTGCAAACCAAGGCCTGGACCTATGAATGCGCCAGCTGCGGTCGCCAGACCTCGGTCACCGCCGGAACCATCATGCATCACTCCAAACTGCCACTGACCGCCTGGTTCTGGGCGGCTTATCTGATGGCAACCCACTCCAACGGCATCTCGGCTCTGCAGCTGCAGCGCCAGCTCGCCTTCGGCTCCTACAAGACGGCGTGGCTGATCTGCGCCAAGCTGCGCAGCAGCATGCTCGCGCCCGGCCGTAGCTCTCTGGCCGGCCTCGTCGAGGTTGATGAAACCGAAATCGCGTGCCGCAGCAAAAACGACCCGGTCACGGGCGGTGGCGGGCGTAGCCATCAAGGCAAAATGCTGGTGGTCGGCGCCGTCGAGGTAGAGGCCGGCGGCCTCGGCCCCGGCCGCATCCGCCTGAGCCAGGTCGCCGATTACTCGGCTGCCAGCCTCCACGCCTTCCTCGCCGCCAACCTCGGCCCCGGTGCCACTGCCAAGACCGATGGCTGGTCCGGATATCCCGGCGCCGCCGGCGTCATCCACCATCCCCACGTCGTCGGCAAGATGGCCGCCCATATCGTCCTGCCCTGGGTTCACCGGATCTTCTCCAACCTCAAGGTGTGGGCCCTGGGCGTCTACCACGGGCTGCGTCGCAAACACCTCCAGTCCTACCTCGATGAATTCGTCTTCCGCTTCAACCGCCGGCGCACCCGGCATGCCGCATTCCGATCCCTCCTCGGCATCGCCGCTGCGCACCAGCCTCTCCCTTACAATATGTTGATCTCACCGGAAGCAAAGGCATAAGGCTTTGCCCTAGTTTGCTTTAGGCCGCCTAACGTCTGATAAACGTATGGTTCGTAAAATAACCTTTACTGAACAACTCTAATGACTTAATGCCTCTTTTGCACTCGAATTCGACGCCGTTGTCGTCATAACTCCGGTCAGAACGTCGCTCTTCTCTAGAATAGTGTCAAACGGTGTGGCCCCATTGAAGGTTTGCGGGTCCTCGCTTAATCCACCTAATCTCTGTATTCCAACGAGTAATCCCGTGCGCTCCATGAAAATAGGAGCCCCTGAACTACCCTTCATCGTATCGCAGGAGTGTCGAAGCCCTGCCACTTCACGTATCGCGTTTCTAAGTACACCTGGAAAGGGCTCATTTGGGGGCTCGGCAGGGTCGCGGGGCCGGCAGAAGAATTGGGTTGCTACCATCGGTTTCCCCTCAGGATGTTGCAATATGATAAACTCCTCCTTGTCCTGAATAGACTTTAATGATAGCAGTCCTGCGGCGATCACTATTCCAGATGGCAGTGGATCTACGATTTTGAGGAGTGCATAGTCTGGGTTATCTTCGATTTCGATCGGCTTTGTGTCAACTCGATAAGTGTCTCCTTTGTGATGATGAGATAGATAATTCATTCGAAATCTGATCGCATAGATTTTCATTCTGCTGCCATATTTATCCTCAAGGCAATGTGCATCGGTAAGAATAGTCTGAGTGTCTATTATGACCGCAGTGCAATAACTTGGATCCTTCAGACTCTTGCTCACGAACAGCTCGAGGAGGCCGACGCTTTTTGCGAGCCGCGTTACGATGTGGTTAGCACTAAAGTCTCTCACGAACTCCCACTTAGGGTCGGCAGGGTTCGCGGGATCCGCCCAACATTTGCCAGGTACGAAAGGTAAGGTAATCAACAAGAATGTAGCGGCTGAAATGCCGATCATGAGACTGATCCGGGCCACGATGGATCTCCCTAAAGCAGTCGTCCCTGCTTGCGTTCGCTCCTCGATCCAGCTATTCCGACGTGGAACGTTCGCTTGACTGCTGCCACTCTAGCTTAAGCAACTGTACGTGACACTCTTTTTGGGCATGCCCCTTCTGTCCAGATCGGTTTTCGGAGCCACTGACCAATTTGACATAACACCCGTTATTGGACTCTTCGAGCGCCATAAAGCCCCATTCTGGAAAGTCGGCCTGATCTGCTCGGAAGCGGCCGGACTTGAACCGCCCTCCTTGGTCAAAAACCCAGTGAGCCAGGAGGAGAACCCTCGGTCGCTGCCGCGTCGGTCAGGAGGGAGCGGAACCAGGATTGGGCGGGGTCGGCGGTGGCGCGGCGGTGCCAGGCCATCGACACTGTCGTTGCGAAATCGATCGGTAATGGCGTGATCGCGATCGCGGCGTTGGCGGCGATCTGCTCGGCGACGCGGCGCGGCACCGTCGCGACCAGGTCGGAGCCGGCGAGCGCCGCCGGCACCGCCAGATAGGTGGCGATCAGCAGGGCGATCCGCCGCTTCAACCCGAAATCGACGAGGATCCGGTCGAGCGCGCCCGTCGTCGTGCCGCGCGGCGACACCAATACGTGATTTTGCGCCGCGTAAGCTTCGAGCGACATCGGCCGCGACGCGATCGGATGGCCATGCCGCGCGGCGACGACGAACGGATCGCGCAGCAGCACGGTCGCTTCGATGTGCGCAGGCGGGTTGCCGATATATGCGACCGCGACATCGATTGCGCCGCGCTCGAGCTGCTCGGAGATGCCGCGGCCGCTTGCCGGCAGCAGCCGCAACGTCGCGCCCGGCGCCTCGCGGGCAAACGCCCGCGCGAGTGGTCCGACGAGCGCGATCTCGGCGTATTCGGCCATGCCGGCGGTGAAGGTCGCGGCGCTCGTGGCCGGGTCGAACCCGGTACCGAGGCGCAGCGCCGCCTCGATATGCTCGATCGCCGCGGTCACGAGCTGCGCGATCTCGCGGGCTCGCGCGGTCGGTTCCATGCCGGTCGTGGCGCGCACGAACAGCTCGTCGGCGAAAAGGCCTCTGAGGCGCGACAAGGCGTGGCTCATCGCGGGTTGCGAGAGGCCGATCCGTGCCGCGGCCCGGGTCACCGCGCGCTCGGTCATCAGCGCGTCGAACGCCTTCAGCAGGTTGAGGTCGACCGCGTGTATATCCATCGAGCGAATGCATAACATACAATCAATCGATTGGGTAGATGACACTTTGGTCGCTATATGCCCCTGGATGTTGACCAAGAAGGAAACTGCGATGACGGAACAGCAAGCGCCGCGCCTGAGCCATGTCGGGCTCTATGTCAGCGATGTGCCGAGAATGATCGATTTCTACACGAAGGTTCTCGGCTTTGTTGTCAGCGACGGCGCGCCGGACGGGCGCATCACATTCTTGTCGCGCAACCCGAGCGACCATCATCAGGTCGTGCTGGTGCGCGGCCGCACCACCGATGCCGAAACTCCGATGGTGCAGCAGGTCTCGTTCAACGTCGCCAATCTCTCCGCTGTCCAGCGCGCCTATCGCAAGGTGACCGATGCGGGTTGCCAGGGCATTCGCCCGGTCAGCCACGGCAACGCTTGGTCAGTCTATTTCCAGGACCCCGAGGGCAACCAGATCGAGATGTTCTGCGACACGCCGTGGTACGTCCCGCAGCCTTGCGGCTTCAAGATCGAACTCGACAAGAGCGAGGACGAGGTCTATCGCGCCACCGAGGCTTATTGCCGCGAGCAGCCCGGCTTCAAGCCGATGGAAGAGTGGCGCGCCGAGATCAGCAAGAAGATCGCCGCGCAACTGCAGGCATAACCCAGCAGATCAACGGAGATACCGTAATGAGTGAAATCAAAGGCTTTCACGCCCACGTGTACTACGACGCCGATACCAAGCCAAAGGCCGCGCAATTGCGCGACACGATCATCGGCAAATTCAAGGTCGAGCCCGGCGCGTTCAGCGACGAACCGCGCGGCCCCCATCCCATCTCACAGTTCAATGTGATTTTCGAGAACTCGGAGTTTCAGAGCATCGTGCCGTGGCTGATGCTCAACCGCGACGGCCTCGACGTTCTGGTGCACCCTCTGACCGAAAGCTCGTACGACGACCACAGCAAGAACGCGCTGTGGCTCGGCACCCCGGTGCCGATGCGGCTCGAGATCCTGCGGCCGCAATATAGCGAAGCCCTGCTGCCGAGCTCTCAGCGGGCCTAGGCTCCGAGGGCTCCGGCTCACGTGACGTGAAAAGCATTTGTCAAATTGACAATGAGTTCGCGCTGTGGCATTGTCGCGGCGTTCAGGTTTGAGAGCCGTAATCGATTGTGTTTGCCGAACAGCCGGTAACAGCGAAGGAACAGCCAGCTTGCTGGCTGTTCCCCTTGTAACGAAATCGGCGGCGGTCCAGGATCTCCGCGAAAACCGAGACATTTGGTGGCTGTAATTTGGCTACCTATAACAGCAAAACGGCAACAGTCGCCCGGTATCACTTGACGCCGGTGGCTGGTTTTGGAGGCTTGCGTCATGTCGCATCCGCCGTTCCGCGCCGACCATGTCGGCAGCCTTTTGCGCCCCCCGGAGTTGTTGCGGGCGAGATCGGAACACGAGGCCGGCCGCATCTCGGCCGAGGAGTTGCGCCGCGTCGAGGATGCGGCGATCCGCGATGTGGTCCGGATGCAACAGGAGATCGGCCTCCAAGGGGTCACCGACGGCGAGTTTCGCCGCGGGTCCTGGCATATGGATTTTCTCTATCAGATCGGCGGCGTCGCAAAAACCGATCAAAAACTGCGCATCCAATTCCGCAACGAAGCGGGCCCGGTCGAGGCCGCGCTCGGGGCGTTTCGCATCGACTGCAAGCTGACCCTCGACAAAACCATCTTTGCCGAGGATTTCGCCTATCTGAAATCGGTCGCGCCCGCCGGAACGGTGACGAAGTTGACGATCCCGTCGCCGTCGATGCTGCATTACCGCGGCGGCCGGGCGGTGATCGATCAGGGCGCCTATCCCGATATGGATTCGTTCTGGCACGACCTCGCCGAAATTTACCGGCAGGAGATCGCCGGCCTCGCGGCGCTGGGCTGCACCTACCTGCAGCTCGACGACACGAGCCTCGCCTATCTCAACGACCCGGCACAGCGCGCCTATGTCGAAAGCATCGGCGGCGACGGCGAACATCAGCATCTGATCAACATCCACCTGATCAACCAGGCGCTCGCCGGCAAGCCGCCCGGCATGACTGTCTGCACGCATATGTGCCGCGGCAATTTCCGCTCGTCGTGGGTCGCCGAGGGCGGCTACGACCATGTCGCCGAGGCGCTGTTCGGCGAGCTGGCGGTCGACGGCTTCTTTCTCGAATACGACGACGCCCGCTCCGGCGGGTTCGAACCGTTGCGCTTTGTCCCCAAGGGGAACAAGCGGGTAGTGTTGGGCCTCGTCACCAGCAAGCGGGCGGCGCTCGAAAGCAAGGACTCACTGAAGCGCCGGATTGATGAGGCGGTAAAATATGTGCCCCTCGAGCAGCTCTGTCTCAGCCCGCAATGCGGCTTCTCATCGACGGTCGACGGCAACGCGCTAACCCGGGACGAGCAGATCGCGAAGCTGCGTCTAGTGGTCGAAACGGCGCACGAAATCTGGGGCTAACCGTTAATTCACAAAGCCGCATTGACGTAAGCCGCTCCAACTCGTATGTTTGAATGAATGTTCACTCTCCAGGTTGGGGCTGAAGAATGAGCATGCAGATCGAATTGCTGCGGGCGCGACGCTTCCTGCCGCTACTGCTGACCCAGACCACGGGGGCGTTCAACGACAATCTGTTCAAAAGCGCCTTCATCATGCTGATCACCTACGGCGCTGCGGCCGGTCCTGACCCCGGCGTCGTGGCGGCCATTGCCGGCGGCGCGCTGATCGCGCCGTTCTTTCTGTTCTCGGCAACCGCCGGGGAGCTCGCCGATCGGTTTGAGCGCTCGCGTCTGTTGCAGATCCTCAAAGCCGCCGAGCTGGTCGCCGTATTCGGCGCCGCGGCGGCATTGCTGACCGGCAATTTGGTGCTCTCTCTGGTCTTGCTGTTCGTGCTCGGCACGCAAGCGGCCTTTTCGAGCCCGGTCAAATACGCGCTGCTGCCGCAGCATCTCGCAACCGCCGAGTTGGTCGACGGCAACGCCTTGATGGAGGCCGGCACCTTTCTTTCGATCCTCGCCGGGACGATCGCAGGCGGTGTCGCAGTCGCGATCGCATGGGGACCGGCCGCCTGCTGCCTCCTGCTGCTCGTTTGCGCGGCCTTTGGCTTTGCCGCGAGCCTGCGGGTGCCGGCCGCCCCGGCTCCAGCCCCCAGCCTGCGGCTCAGCTGGAACCTGGTCACGGCAACCGCCGGGATCCTACGCCAGGCGTGGCAGCGCCGAGAGGTGCGGTTGTCGATCCTCGGTGCGTCCTGGTTCTGGCTGGTCGGCGCCGTGTCGCTGTCGCAGCTGCCGTCCTTCGCCAAGATGACGCTCGGTGCGGACAGCAGTGTCGTCGTTCTGTTCCTCGCCGCCTTCTCGATCGGCGTCGGCGTCGGCTCGACCCTGTGCGGGCGCCTGATGCACGGCGAGGTCAGCGCCCGCTATGCCCCGCTGGCAGCACTCGGAATGACGGTCTTCTCTTTCGACCTCGGGCTCGCCGCCCAGGCCGCGGTGCCGGCGCAGACGGCGCTGATCGGCGTCGTCGACTTCCTGTCGCAGCTCGGCGGGTTGCGCATTTTCGGCGATCTTCTGGGGCTTGCGGTCAGTGGCGGCTTCTTCGTCGTGCCGCTCTACGCGATCATCCAGAACCGCAGCGAAGCGGCATCGCGCGCGCGGATCATCGCGGCCAACAATGTCCTCAATGCGCTGTTCATGGCGGGCGCCGCAGCTGTAACCGCCGGGCTGATCGCAGCCGGGCTCGACACTCCGGCGCTGTTCCTGATTCTTGCCGCCGCCAATGCGCTGGTCACCCTTTGGATCTGCAAATTACTGCCGCAGGATGTCTTGCGGATGCTGGCCCGGCTGTTATTCCGCCTCGCCTACCGCGTCGAGGTGGTGGGGCTAGAGAATGTGGCGGCCGCCGGCGATCGCGTCATTATCGTCCCCAATCACGTGTCCTTTCTCGATGCGCCGCTGGTTGCCGCCTTCTTGCCGGGCTGGTCGGTTTTCGCGATCGATCCGGCGCAGATGCAGCGCTGGTGGGTCCGCCCGTTTCTCGCCGCGGTCGATGTCTTTCCAATGGAGCCGTCCCGCCCAATGGCGGCTAAATCGCTGATCAAGTCGGTCAGGGAAGGCCATCGCTGCGTGATCTTCCCCGAGGGCCGTCTCAACGTCACCGGCGGCGCTTTGATGAAAATCTACGATGGGCCGGCATTGATCGCCGACAAGTCCGAGGCGATGGTTTTGCCGGTGCGCCTCGACGGGGTCGAGTTCACCCCGTTCTCACGGCTTGCCGGGCGTCTGCGCCGGCGCTGGTTCCCGAAAGTGACAATCACGGTCCTGGAGCCGCGCCGGCTCGCCGTGCCGGCCGAGCTGCGCGGGCGGGTGAGGCGCCAGCACGCCGGCGCTGCCCTTTACGACATCATGTCGGAGATGATGGCGCGCCGCCCCAACCCGTCGACCCTGTTCGCCGCGTTGCTCGAGGCGCAGGCTGCACATGGCGGCAGCCGTCGCATGCTCGAAGACCCCGCCACCCCGCCGTTGACCTACGATCGCACGATCAGGGCAAGCCTAGCGCTCGGACGCCCGCTTGCCCGAGGAACCGAGCCCGGCGAGCGAGTCGGGTCGATGCTGCCGAACTCCGTCGGCGCGGCGCTCGCTTTTCTCGCGTTGCAGACAACCGGGCGGGTGCCCGCCATGCTCAATCATACTTCCGGCATCGAGGGTGTGCTGTCGGCGTGTCGAACCGCTGGAGTGCGCCGCGTCGTCACATCGCGGCGCTTCGTCGAACTCGCCAAGCTCGCCCCTTTGGCGGAGCGCTTGGCCGGCGAAGTGGAGCTGGTGTGGCTCGAGGATGTACGAGCCAAACTCGGCTTCGCCGACAAGCTCTATGGCGTAGTCATGCAGCGTTTCGCCGGGCGGGTTCATCGGCGGCTCGGAGTTTCTGCCGACCGGCCCGCGGCGGTGCTGTTCACTTCGGGCTCGGAAGGGACGCCCAAGGGCGTGGCGTTGAGCCACGCCAATCTGCTCGCCAACCGGCGCCAGATCGCCGCGCGGGTCGATTTCAGCCCGGCCGATCTCGCGCTGAACGCGCTGCCGATGTTCCACAGCTTTGGGTTGACCGGCGGATTTCTGCTCCCGTTGCTGTCCGGGGTTCGCGTCTTTCTCTACCCGTCGCCGCTGCATTACCGCATCGTGCCGGAGATCGCCTACGCGACCGGGGCGACGATCCTATTCGGCACCGACACCTTTCTTGCCGGCTATGCGCGACGCGCCAACCCGTACGATTTCTATGCGCTGCGTTACGTGTTCGCCGGCGCGGAACCGGTGCGCGAGGAAACCCGCAAATTATGGTCCGAGCGGTTCGGTCAGCGCATCCTCGAGGGCTATGGCGTGACCGAGTGTTCGCCGGTCATCGCTGTCAATACTCCGATGCATTACCGCGCCGGCACGGTCGGACGATTTTTGCCGCTGGTCGAAAACCGGCTCGATGCGGTCCCCGGTATCGAGGTGGGCGGCCGCCTCGTCGTGCGCGGCCCCAACGTGATGGCTGGCTATCTGCGCGACGGCCGCATCGAAGAGCCGCCCGGTGGCTGGTACGACACCGGCGACATCGTCACCATCGATGACGACGGTTTCGTGGCGATCGTCGGGCGTGCCAAGCGCTTCGCCAAGCTCGGCGGCGAAATGGTGTCGTTGGCCGCCGCGGAACGGATCGCCGAGTCGGCGGTCCCGGAGACCCGGCATGCCGTTGTCGCGCTGTCCGATCCGCGGCGGGGCGAAAAGCTGATTTTAGTAACTGAGGCGCGCGGCTTCGACCGCAATCGCTTGCTCGACGCGGCGCGCCAGCTTGGTCTACCTGAGATCGCTGTGCCCCGCGAAGTCATCGAGATCGAGCACCTGCCGCTTCTCGGCAGCGGCAAAACCGATTATGCCGCTGCAACGCGTTTAGCTGAGCAGCGGATGGCGGCTCCGTCGGCCGACACCGCGCCGACGGAACCGGCGCTTTCGCTCGTGCGCGGCTGACGAATTGGGAGCTAGAAATGTATTTGCTCTGGGTCATCATCATCGGGTTTCTCGCCGGCGCCATCGCGAAATTTTTCGTCGGCGGGCCGCGCGGGTTCATTGTCACGACCTTGCTCGGGATCGTCGGCGCGATCTTCGCGACCTGGCTGGGTCAGCATATCGGCTGGTATGAACCGGGCAAAGGTGCCGGCTTCATCGGCGCGATCGTCGGCGCGGTGCTGATCCTCGCTGTTTACCGGGCGATTGTCGGGGGTCCGCGGCCCTGACTGCCGCTCCACAATCGGCCGTTTGTTCGCACCTGCGAAATGCGGTAATGTTGCGAGCAAATCACTACATAGATGGCAGCGGCTGCACCCCAGAGGCGCAGTCGCTGTTTCGTCCTTAGCCACCGCACAGAAGCCCCTTGGCCGTCAGCTCCGCACCACCCTCCGCGCCCGACATCGCCCCGGTCACGATCGAAGAGGAGATGAAGCGCTCCTACCTCGATTACGCGATGAGCGTGATCGTGGCGCGCGCATTGCCCGATGTCCGCGACGGGCTCAAACCCGTTCACCGCCGCATCCTTTACTCGATGAAGGTGAACGGCAACGAGTGGAACCGCGGCTATCGCAAATCGGCGCGCATCGTCGGCGACGTCATCGGCAAATACCATCCCCATGGCGAGCTGGCGATCTACGACGCGATGGTGCGGATGGCGCAGGATTTCGCGATGCGCCTGCCGCTGATCGACGGCCAGGGCAATTTCGGCTCGATGGACGGCGACCCGCCGGCGGCGTATCGGTATACTGAGGCGAGGCTCGCCCGCGTCGCCGACACATTGCTCGACGATCTCGACAAGGACACCGTCGAGTTCCAGCCCAATTACGACGAAACCGAGCAGGAGCCGAAAGTCCTGCCGGCCGGCTTTCCCAACATCCTGGTCAATGGCGGGAGCGGCATCGCGGTCGGCATGGCGACCAACATTCCGCCGCACAATCTCGGCGAGGTCATCGACGCCTGCTGCGCCTATCTCGATAACCCGGCGATCACGATCGACGAGTTGATGCAATACATCCCGGCGCCCGATTTTCCGACCGGCGGGATCATCATGGGGCGCGCCGGCACCAATGCCGCCTACCGGACCGGGCGCGGCGCCGTCGTCATGCGCGGGAAAACCCACGTAGAAGAGATCCGCAAGGACCGTGAGGCGATCGTCTTCACCGAGCTGCCCTATCAGGTCAATAAGGCGAAGCTGGTCGAGCGCATCGCCGAGACCGTCCGCGAGAAGCTGATCGACGGTATTTCCGATCTGCGCGACGAGAGCGACCGGGAGGGTCTGCGCGTCGTCGTCGAATTGAAGCGCGACGCCGAGCCCGACATCGTCCTCAACCAGCTGTACCGCCACACCGCGCTGCAGACGAGCTTTGGCGTCAACATGCTGGCGTTGAACGGCGGCCGGCCCGAGCAGTTGACCTTGCGCGAGATCATCGCCGCCTTCATCGCCTTCCGCGAAGAGGTGATCACGCGACGGACGAGCCACCTGCTCGGCAAGGCGCGGGATCGCGCGCATGTTCTGCTCGGCCTCTCCGTCGCAGTAGCCAATCTCGACGAAATCATTGCGCTGATCCGCAACGCGCCCGACCCGGCGACGGCACGGGCCGGTCTCGTCGGCCGCGCCTGGCCGGCTGCCGACGTCGCCCCGCTGGTCGCGCTGGTCGGCGAACCCGGGCGCGAGGTCGCCGCAGACGGCACCTACCGGCTCTCGGAAGAGCAGGCGCGCGCGATCCTCGATTTGCGGCTGCAACGGCTGACCGGGCTGGAGCGCGAAAAGATTGCCGAGGAACTGCGCGGGCTGATCACCGAGATCGCCGGTTATCTCGAGATCCTGCGCTCGCGCGTGCGGCTTTTCGAAGTGCTGCGCGGCGAACTGCTCGATATCAAGGAGCGGTTCGCGACGCCGCGGCGCACTGCAATCGAGGATGTCGAGTTCGAAGCCGACATCGAGGCGCTGATCCAGCGCGAAGCGATGGTCGTGACCGTGAGTCACGCCGGCTACATCAAGCGGGTGCCGCTGTCCACCTATCGGGCGCAGCGCCGTGGCGGCCGCGGCCGCGCCGGCATGGCAATCCGTGAAGAGGACTTCCTCAGCGAGGTCTTTGTCGCCTCGACGCTCGCGCCGGTGCTGTTTTTCACCTCCTCGGGCCGAGTCTACAAGCTCAAGGTCTATCGCCTGCCGCTCGGCACCCCGCAGGCGCGCGGCCGGCCGATGGTCAATTTGTTGCCGAACCTGGCGCCGGGCGAGACGATCTCGACAATCATGCCGTTGCCCGAAGACGAGGAGAGCTGGAGCGATCTCACCGTCATGTTCGCGACCGCCACCGGCTACGTCCGGCGCAACGCGCTGAGCGATTTCGGCGACGTCCGCGCCAACGGCAAGATCGCGATGAAATTCGAGGGCGAGGACGCCGACGACCGGCTGATCGCCGTCGCAACCTGCACCGATGCCGACGACGTCTTGCTCGCCACCCGCAACGGCAAGGCAATCCGCTTTCAGATCAAGTACGAAGAAGATGGCAAGGGGGTTCGGATATTTACCGGGCGCTCGTCGGTCGGGGTGCGCGGCATTAAGCTGCTGGGCGATGACCAGGTCATCTCGATGTCGATCCTGCGCCATGAAGAGATCGCTCCCGATCTGCGCGACGCCTATTTGAAGCTCGCTGGCGAGCGGCGTCGGGTGAACGGGGACGAAGACGAGGGGACACGAACAATCCGAGTCCGAGGAGGGCGAAGCCATCGGCGAGGCGGCGATCTCCGAGCAACAATTCGCCGATCTCGCCGCGCGCGAGGAGTTCGTGCTTAGTGTCACCGAAAAGGGTTTTGGAGTGCGCAGCTCGGCTTACGGCTATCGCATAACCGGCCGTGGCGGGCAGGGCATCAACAATATGGATTTGACTCGTCGCCGGGACGCCATCGTCGCTGTCTTCCCCGTCGGTCAGAACGATCAGATCATGCTGGTGACCGACGCCGGCATGGTGATCCGCTGTCCGGTCAACGATATCCGCATCGTGCGGCGGGGCGGCGCGGGTGTGGTCATCTTCAAGGTCGGCGAGGGCGAGCGAGTCGTCTCGGTGGCGCGGCTTCCCGAGGAATCTGAAGAGAACGGCGGTGCCGAAGAGCCCGATGACGCGCCGGATAATCAGCAAGCCAGCGAGGGAGACGCATGACCGAGCCGCGCATCGGGATTTATCCCGGTACCTTCGACCCGATCACTAATGGCCATACCGACATCATCCGACGGGCGATCCGGATCGTCGACCGGCTGGTCATCGGCGTCGCTCGCAACGACGGCAAGGGTCCGCTGTTTGCCACGGACGAGCGGGTCGAAATCGTCCGCGACGAGATCGCTCACCTCGAGAACGGCGACGCCGAACGGATCGAGGTGCGCGCCTTCGACACACTGCTGATGGGTTTTGCCCAGTCAGTCGGGGCCAAGGTCGTCATCCGCGGGTTGCGCGCCGTTTCCGATTTCGAATACGAGTTCCAGATGGCCGGCATGAATGCCCGGCTGAACCCCGAGATCGAAACCGTCTTTTTGATGGCGTCGGACCGCTTCCAGTTCATCTCGTCGCGCTTCGTCAAGGAAATCGGTGCTTTGGGCGGCGACGTCTCGCATTTTGTCAGCCCGCGGGTCGCCGCGCGGCTCCTCGATCGGTTTGCCACGGCACGAGCCAAATCAGGGCGCCGCGTCGCCGCCGCGGATTAGCGCGGCGGCATCCTCGCTAGCCTTCTAGGCGCCCGCGACAGTGAGGTCGTCGACGCGCAAGGTCGGGGAATCGGCGCCGGCCTTGAATTCGAGGTCGTCGGCGGCGACGAGGCGGGCGAAGATGTCCTTCAGATTACCGGCAACAGTCATCTCGCTGACCGGGAAGGTGATTTCGCCTTTCTCGATCCAAAAGCCGGCAGCGCCGCGGCTGTAGTCGCCGGTGACCCCATTGACCCCCATGCCCATCATCTCGGTCACGTAGAAGCCGCTCTCGATGTCGGCGATCAGATCCTTGGGGCTCAGCGCCCCCGGCTCGATCCACACATTCGTCGCAGAAGGAGAAGGGGGTGAAGCGGTGCCGCGCGCCGCGTGGCCGGTGGTCTTGAGGCCGAGCTGGCGCGACGAACGCAAATCGAGGAGCCAAGTCGTCAGCACCCCCTTGTCGATGATGGCGCGGCGGCAGTTGGCGATGCCCTCGCCATCGAACGGCTTTGAGCGCAGCCCGCGCTGGCGGTGCGGGTCGTCGATGATCGTGATCGCCTCGGGGAAGATGCGATCGCCGAGCCGGTCCTTTAGAAAGCTCGTGCCGCGGGCGATCGATGGTCCTGAGATAGCCCCCAGCAGGTGCGAAATAAACCCGCGCGCGACGCGCGGATCGAACACCACGGGACAACGGCAGGTCGGCATCTTTTTGGCGCCCAAGCGCTTGACGGCGCGCTCGCCCGCGCTTTTGCCGATTTCGGCCGGGTCGCGCAGATCTGCGGCGTGGATCGCGCTCGCGTAATCGTAGTCGCGCTCCATCGCGGTGCCCGAACCGGCAATGACACTGGCGCTGACCCCCTGGCTCGACCCGGAATAGAACCCGGCAAAGCCGTTGGAGGCGGCAAGGGCAATGCTCGAGCGGCCCCATCCGGCCTCGGCGCCTTCGGAATTGGTAACGCCCGTGACAGCGAGCGCCGCCTCTTCGGCGGCACGCGCCCGTTCGATCAGCACCTCGGCTGAGGGCTCCGCAGGGTCGAGCATGTCGAGGCTCGGCCAGCCGCGGGCGATCTCGGCCGGGTCGGCGATGCCACAAAACGGGTCCTCGGGGACGGCACGGGCCATCGCGATCGCGCGTTCGACCAGTTCGCCGAGCGCTTCCGGCGAACGGTCGCTCGACGAGACGATCGCCTGCTGCCGGCCGATGAAGACCCTGAGCCCGAGGTCATGCCCTTCCGATCGTTCGAGCTTTTCGGTGTTGCCGAGCCGGCGCGCATGCGACAGCGAGGCGCCCTCGAACAGCACCGCATCGGCGGCATCGGCCCCGGCGCGGCGGGCCCGTCCGATCAGGTCTTGCAGCAGATCGAGCGCGGCGCCCGCTTCCTTATTGATTTCGCTCATCGGATCTCCGGTCATTTCCAGATGGGCTTGCCCGACCCGGGCAGCCCGTAGCTCGCCCATTTGCTCGTCACCTCGGCGATGATCGCGTCAGCCATGCGGATCGGGCGGCCCCAGTCTCGGTGCGTCTCCGGCGGCCATTTGCCGGTCGCATCGAGGCCGATCTTGCCGCCGAGACCCGAATTCGGGCGACGCAAAATCGAGATAGTCGATCGGGGTGTTGTCGATCAGGGTGACGTCGCGCACCGGGTCCATGCGGGTCGAGATCGCCCACATGACCTCCTTCCAGTCGCGCGCGTCGATATCGTCGTCCACGACGATGATGAATTTCGTGTACATGAACTGCCGCAGAAACGACCAGATCCCCATCATCACGCGCTTGGCATGGCCGGGATAGGCCTTGCGGATCGCCACGACCGCGATGCGGTAGGAGCACCCCTCCGGCGGCAGCCAGAAATCGACGATCTCGGGGAATTGCTGCTGCAACAGCGGGATGAAGACCTCGTTCAGCGCTTCACCGAGGATCGACGGCTCGTCCGGCGGCCGGCCGGTGAAGGTCGACAAATAAATCGGGTTCGCCCGCATCGTGATTGCTGACACCCGGAATACCGGAAAGCGCTCGACCGCGTTGTAGTAGCCGGTATGGTCGCCGTAGGGGCCTTCCTCGCCATATTCCTCGAGCGAAACATGCCCTTCGAGGACGATTTCGGCCTCTGCCGGCACCTTCAACGGCACGGTCTTGCAGTCGACCAGCTCGACCTTGCGGCCGCGCAACAACCCAGCGAACTGGTATTCGGACAAGGTGTCGGGGACCGGCGTCACGGCGGCGAGGATCGTGCCGGGATCTGCGCCGATCACCGCCGCGGCCGGCAGCGGCTCCGCCCGCTCGGTGCGCCAGCGCTGATGGTGCTGCGCGCCGCCGCGATGCTTGAGCCAGCGCATCAGGGTCGTGTCGCGGCCAGTTACCTGCATCCGGTAGATGCCGAGGTTGAAGCCATCCTCGCGGCGCTCGCCGGGGCCTTTTGTCACGACCAGCGGCCAGGTGATCAACGGCGCGGGCTCGCCCGGCCAGCACGTTTGGATCGGCAGCGCGGCAAGATCGATCTCGGTGCCGCGCAGCACGATCTCCTGGCACGGCGCGGCGGCAACGGTGCGCGGGCGCATCGCCATCACGGTGCGCAATAGAGGCAGCATTTGCAATGCTTCGCGCCAGCCGCCGGGGGGTTCCGGCTGCTTCAGGAAGGCCAGCGTCTCGCCGATCTCGCGCAGGCCACCAGGTTCGCGGTCCATGCCCCAGGCGACCCGCTCGACGGTGCCGAACAGGTTGAGGAGAACCGGCATCAGATAACTGCCGCCGGCCTCGCGGGCCACGTTCTCGAACAACGCCGCTGGCCCGCCTTCTGCGAGAAGCCGGGTCTGGATTTCGGTCATTTCGAGGAACGGCGAAACCGGTGCACTGACCCGCACGAGCCGACCGGCGCTCTCGAGCCGGTCGATGAAATCGCGCAGGCTGGAAAAAGGCATGGCGACTATATGGGCGCGCTCGCATCGGGTCGCGAGCGCGAGGGCAACTCATTGGCGCCGCAGCGGCGGCCGCGGCGCCAATCCGGCATCGGTTCAGCGCTGCGGCGTGGAACTTCCCGTCCGCTCGGACCCGGTCGTCCCCTCTTTCGCTGCCATGCCGGCGTTGCCGGCGAGTTCTTTCGCTTCGACCAGATGCTGTTCTATTACCGGAGTGAGATTCTCGGCATAGGTCTTGATCGCCGGATTGTGGCCTTCCTTTGATTCTTTTTCGAACACCGGGACCGTCTTCTCGTGGGTCTGGACCATGGCCTCGATATATTGTTGGTCGAATTGGTTGCCGCTGAGTCCCTCCAGCTTTTGCTTCAGCTGCTTTTGCTCAGCCGTGAGCGTCGGCTGGAACGTTTCATGTTCCTCCTTCAAGATGGCCGCCAGCCATTTGAGGCCGATCAATTCGTGGTCAGTGTGCATCCAGCGGCCGAACTCCTTGATCGCCGGCGTCGTGGCCCTCTGCTCGGCGAGCTGCCCCAGCTCGGCCTCGGCAAGATTACCGGCGCCCGCCTCCTGGATGAATGTCTTGTCCTGTTGGCTCAGCGTCTCAGCCCATGCCGGCGCGGTGACCAGCAGAGCGCTGACCGATACTGCTGCGAGCAATCCCTTCATTGAAGCAACTCCCGTCGTAAGAGGAGGATGACGACCCGCCAACACCTCCTCGCCTCTGCCGTTCCGTGGCTCAATCGGCAATCACCTGCCACACGACCGCGTCGCGGCTGTCGCGATCCTCGAGCTCGCGGCTGGTGGGCACAAGGTACTCACTGAGTTTTCGCAAGCCGCCGACCGGCAAATAAGCGCGCCCGGGATCGGCTAGCAGCGCGCGGCAGCCGCGTCCCGCGAGCGCGCGTAGCCAGCCGGCGACCCGCTCAGCCATTGGTCGCTCATAGCAGACGTCGCCGGCGGTGATGACTTCCCAGCGCGGATCGGCGGTGCCGATCAGATCGGCGGTTGTTGCCTCGACGTTGACTTGGTTCAGCGCGGCATTCGCGGCAATTGCAGCGGCCGCGAAATGGTCAATGTCGGCGGCAAGGATGCGAGCCGCATCTGCTTTCGCCGCGGCAATTGCAACAAGACCTGATCCGGCGCCGAAATCGAGCACGAAGCGGCCGGCGACCTCTGCGGGATGGTCGAGAATGTAACGGGCGAGCGCCTGGCCGCCGGCCCAGGCGAAGGCCCAAAACGGCGGCGGCACCGCGCCGCGCGCCAAGCTGTCCTCGGTGGCCTGCCAGATCGGGGTGATCTCGGTGGCGAGGTGGAGCCGGATCTCCGGCACCAGGGGCGGCGCGGCGATCTCGGTATTGCGGCGGACGAAGAGGGCCGGATTCAAGGCCCCTCAGGCGAAATGGCCGGCGACGATCCCGGCGAGCAGCAGCCAACCGACCGCACGGTTCGAACGGAATTTGCGCAGGCAGTCCGCTGGGTCCTCGGTCGTCACCCGGGCGGCCTGCCAGGCCAGCTGAGCAGCGGCGGCGGCAAGCCCGACCCAGAACATCGCACCGAGCCCGGCCGCATGGCCTGCCGCTCCCCACAACAGTAGCGCCGCTCCGTAGAACGCGAAGAGCCAGGGCCGGGTATGCGCCCCGAGAGCAATGGCCGAAGATTTGACGCCGATACGAATATCGTCCTCCTTGTCCTGATGCGCATAGATCGTGTCATAGCCTACCGTCCAGAACACGCCGCCGACGTACAACAGCAGCGGTGGCCAGCCGAGCGCGCCTGTGACCGCAGTCCAGCCAATCAGCGCGCCCCAATTGAAATTGAGGCCGAGAAACACCTGCGGCCAATAGGTGATGCGCTTCATGAACGGGTAGGTGCCGATCAGGCCGAGAACGGCAAACCCAAGCAGGATGGTGGTCCAATTGAGGCTAAACAGAACCGCGGCGCCAAAGGCGAGCTGAAACAAGAGAAACCAGATCGCGCGGCGCACCGAGACGGCACCGCTAGGCAGCGGGCGCAGCCGGGTGCGCGCGACCTGCCGATCGTAATCGCGGTCTGCAATATCGTTGAGGGTGCAGCCGGCACCCCGCATCGCGACGGCGCCTATCGCAAAGAGCAGCAGCAAGACAGGGTCGGGCCAGCGCCGCGAGGCGAGCGCAATTCCCCACCAGCCCGGGAACAGTAAAAGCCAGGTGCCGATCGGCCGATCCAGCCGGGCCAGCCGGGCATAAGGCCAGACCGCCGCGGGCAGCCAACGCTCGACCCAGTCGCCTTGATGAATGTCGCTAGAATCAGCGCCGGCTGCCGGCCCCCCCTCACCCTCCCGCTGCGCGAGCCCCTCCCTCTCCCCGCTCGCGGGTAGAGGGCTGGGGTGAGGGGCAACGCCACTGAGATCAGGTGGATGGGTGATCATCTTTGCTGTCAGAGTGCTAAACTAACTTGAGACCGCAGAATGATCGAGCGCCGCACGCCCCGTCTCTACATCGCGGCCGGACTGGCCTCCGGCGCCGAGATAGAGCTGGATCGGGCGCAGGCCCATTATTTGCGGTCCGTATTGCGGCTCGACGCGGGGGCCGCCATCAGGGTCTTCAACGCCGCCGACGGGGAATGGCTCTGCCGTGTGGCCGAATTCGGCAAGCGCGCAGCGCGGCTCACGATAGAAGCTCAGTTACGTAAGGCCGAGCCTGAGGCCGAATCCGATCTTTGGCTGGTGTTTGCCCCGATCAAGCGCGCGCGGCTCGACTGGCTCGTCGAGAAAGCAACCGAGCTCGGCGTCTCGGCGCTGTTGCCGGTATGGACGGCGCGCACCCAGGTCGAGCGGGTCAATCTCGAGCGGCTGCGGGCGCATGCGATCGAAGCCGCCGAGCAGAGCGAACGCGTGTCCGTCCCCGAGATAAGAGCGCCGGAGCCGCTCCAGCAGGTGTTGGCCTCCTGGCCGGCGGCGCGCCGGCTGATCGTGTGCGACGAGAGCGGCAAGGGCGAGCCGATCGTCGAGGCGATGGCGCGCATTCCGCTTGGCCCCCTGGCTCTGCTCGTCGGTCCGGAAGGCGGCTTTGCTCAGACAGAGCTTGACGCTGTCGGCAAACTCACCTTTGTTACCCGCGTCGGGCTCGGCCCGAGAGTGTTGCGCGCCGAAACCGCCGCTCTCGCGGCTGTCGCGGTGGTTCAGGCGATCGCCGGCGACTGGCGCCTCACTCGCCTCGTTGATCGTGCTTGCCCAATGTTAGATTAATCGGTTGCTGAGCCGGGTTGCCGCTGGAGTTCCGCCGAGGATGACGACGACGCCGAGTTCGCCGGGAGCGCCGATTACCGACAAGCGGCAGCTGGTCGAATACCTCGAAATCCGGCTGCAAGCCGCCCTCGGCTTGGCGGATCGGCACCGAGCACGAGAAATTCGTGTTCCGCCGCGCCGACCTGCGCCGGGTGCCTTATGATGGACCGGACGGGATCGGAGCAGTCTTACGCGAGATGACCCGTTTCGGATGGAAGCCGATCCTCGAAAACGGCAATACGATCGCTCTCGCCAATGATGCGCGATGTTCGATCACGCTCGAGCCCGGCGGCCAATTCGAGCTGAGCGGGGCGCCGCTCGAAACCGTGCACCAGACCTGTGACGAGGTTCACGAGCACCTTCGCCAGGTGCGCGACGTTTGTGACGAGCTGCGGCTCGGTATGCTGGGGCTCGGCTTTGACCCGAAATGGCGCCGCGAAGACATACCGTTTATGCCGAAAGCGCGTTACCGGATCATGCGCGACTACATGCCGAAAAGGGGCCGCCTCGGCCTCGACATGATGCTGCGCACCTGCACTGTGCAGACCAACCTCGACTACCAGTCCGAGTCTGACATGGTGAAGAAGTTTCGCGTCGGCCTGGCGTTGCAGCCCGTCGCTGTGGCGCTGTTTGCCAATTCGCCCTTTGTCGAAGGGCGGCCCTCGGGTCTTCTCAGCTACCGCAGCCATGTCTGGACCGACACCGACCCGGACCGCTGCGGCACCTTGCCCTTCGTCTTCGAGCCGGGTTTTGGGTTTGAGCGTTACGTTGACTACATGCTCGACGTCCCGATGTACTTCGTCTACCGCGATGGCAAATACCTCGACGCGAGCGGGCAATCATTCCGCGACTTCATCGCCGGGAGGCTGCCCGGATTGCCGGGGGAAATCCCGCGGATCGGCGATTGGGCCGACCATGTGACGACGGCATTTCCCGAAGTCCGCCTGAAAACGTTTCTCGAAATGCGCGGCGCCGATGGCGGCCCGTGGCGCCGGCTGTGCGCGCTTCCAGCCTTATGGGTCGGGCTCCTTTACGATTCGGCGGCGCTTCACGCGGCCGCCGATCTTATTGAAGACTGGACCGCCGAGGAGCGCGAGGCGATGCGCCGCGATGTTCCGCGGCTGGGGCTCGCGACGCCGCTGCGCTCCCGCAATTTGCGAGACATCGCCCTCGAAATCCTGGAGATATCGCGCGAAGGGCTGCATCGGCGCGCCCGCCGCAACACCGCGGGCGAGGATGAGACGCATTTTCTCGACCCGCTTTTTGCAATCGCCGGCTCCGGCCGCACCCCGTCCGAAGAGCTGCTCGAAGACTTCCGGACCCGCTGGGGCGGCAACATCGATCCGGTATTCACGGATTACGCCTATTGACGGCGCTCACCCCGGCGCCAGGACCGCGTGCGTCGGGGAGGTTTCCATCATTTGTGAGCCGTTGCCGAGCCGCATCGTCTGCCAGGTTTCGGGATGGCTCATCGCGGCGGCGGGGGGGCGGCCTGACAATGACATCCAGCGTTCGCGGTGCCATGAGGTGACGGCGATATCGGTGCGCAACTCGCCTCCCGCCGGCGGCGGCGGGACGCCGAGCGCCGACCAGGGAATCACCATTTCCGCAGTTATCCGGGGTTGGTCGGCGCCGAAATAGACGGCCTCGGCACCGGCGACCGGGGTGCAGCCCTGGGTGATCGCTCGTCGGGCAGGGCCGGTGCAAAGCTGCGCGGCCATTTCGGGGTAGTCGTGGCGCTTGGTGCGCGGCGGGATAAAAAACAGCGTGAAACGGCGCGGCCCGGCGCCGGCATCGACCCCCAGCTCGACGCGGTAGGCATCGACCAGCGGAAAGGCGCCGTCATAGGCCAACAGATCGATGTCGAAATAATCCTGTCCGATCGTCGCCAGTACGAGCCCCCGCTCGCTCCACGAGAGGTAGGCGTCGCCGAATTCGACCGCCCCCGGCGATGCTGCGAACCGCGGCAGCAGGCTCAACGGCTTGGGCCAGTCGGCGAGCGAGCGGTCCTCGACCAAGATCGAAGCGTGCGGCACCACAATCCGCTTCACCGCCGGAGAGGGCTCCCGCGCATTCGCGTGCACCGCCGGAGCACGCCGGTTGGCGATAGCCAGCGCCGAGGTTAAACGCCGATAGGGTTGATCGTTGATGTCGACTAGCCCGAAATCGTAGTCCTCTCCGTCACCCCGCCCGCCCTTCGGATGATCGTAATATTGAAACCAGTGGGCCCCGACGATTTCGGGAATGGCGGCGAAATTGACCGTCGCCGCCGCGGCGCCCTCGGCCCGTTGGTCTTGCGTCGCGACCGTCATCAGATGGCCGTTGTTGCGATTTCCGGTGCGGTTCTCGCGCGCCGCGAAAAACCACTCGGAGACGAGGACAGGCTTGCCGCCCGATAATTTTCTCAGTCCGTCGAAGAAGTAATCGGCGATCCAGCCGTCGCTGCCGTCGACATTATAGTTGGTCGCGATTGCATCGACATGCGGCGCCATCGCGCGAACCGCAGCCGGATCGTAATAAATCGGCAGACGGTCGCCAAAGTAGAGCGCATCCGGGTCGGCGGCGCGGATCGCCCGCTCGGCAAGCGTGTAGTAATGTTCGGCAACCAGCCCGGTCCATTCGCGCACGGCATGAATCCCGGCGCCCCCCGGTCTCATCCGCGTCTTCTCCGTAGTGGCCAGCAGTGCATTCCACGAACGGACGCCGCCCGGCGCGACGAAATCGGCGGCAAAGCGTGCCCAGTCGCCGGCGTAATGCCGGCGCAGCAGCTCGACCCAGCGCTGCTTCGTGTAGGAGCTGGCCGGCTTCGACGAGTAGAAGACAAACAAGGCCCCCGCCCACCAGCCGACCTCGTTGTCAGAGAAATAGCCGATCCGGTAAGGCGAGCCGCGATAGGGAAGCACGAGCTCGCGGGCGAGTGCGTTCATTCGATTTTCGGTCTCCGGGTCGAATGGATCGAACCAATGAAACCGTGCCCGCCGCCCCAGGTCGAGATTGATAATCGTCGGAAGCTTCAAGGTTTCCGGAGGCAACGCCCAGCCTCCGGCGCTGTTGAAGCCCCACGCGAACAGACGCCGACGGGTTTCCGCCGTCCAATCCGTCAAGCTCGGGGCGAAGGCTTTCCAGCTGTACCAGACCTTGCCGCCCTTCTCGCGCTCGGCATAGCCACCGTCGAGGACATTGACGCCGAGGCTGAAGAATCGATCGCCGCACGGCGTAATCAGCCAAGATACGCCGTCTCGATCAGCCAGCGACCAGCGGCTCGACGGTGCCGACGAGAAGTCGGCACAAGCGCGAGCTTTGGCGCTCGGGAGCCATGCCGCGATCGCGATTGCAGCCGCCAGGAGAGCTGTCCTAGCCGCTTCCCATCGCTTGCTGGTAATAGGGCGAGCACGATGCCGGCTCGTCGGTCGAGCAAAGCTGCGCACCAGGATCCGATGTATTCTCAGAGCCGAGCGGTAGGCATCATGCGCCCGTGCCGCCCACCGTCAAACCGTCCATGCGCAAGGTCGGCTGGCCGACGCCGACCGGCACGCCCTGCCCGTCCTTGCCGCAAGTGCCGATCCCGTCGTCGAGGCGGAGATCGTTGCCGATCATCGTGATTTTGGTCAGCGCATCCGGCCCGTTGCCGATCAAGGTCGCGCCTTTGACCGCCGGTCCGACCTTGCCGTCCTCGATCAGATACGCTTCGGAGGCAGAAAATACGAACTTGCCCGAGGTGATGTCGACTTGACCGCCGCCGAAATTGACGGCGTAGAGCCCGCGTTTCACCGAGCCCATGATCTCTTGCGGGTCCTGCGTCCCGGCGAGCATGTAGGTGTTCGTCATACGCGGCATCGGGGCATGGGCAAAACTCTGGCGTCGGCCGTTTCCGGTCGGAGCGGCGCCGAGGAGGCGTGCGTTCATACGGTCCTGCATGTAGCCCTTGAGCATGCCGTCCTCGATCAGGACAGTGCAGTTGGTCGGCGTACCCTCATCGTCGACGGTCAGCGAGCCACGCCGGTCGGGCATTGTCCCGTCGTCGACGACCGTCACACGCTCGCTCGCGACGCGCTGCCCAATCATTCCGGAAAAAGCCGATGTCTTCTTGCGGTTGAAGTCGCCCTCGAGCCCGTGGCCGACCGCCTCGTGCAGCATGACCCCCGGCCACCCCGGCCCCAGGACAACGGTCATCTCGCCCGCCGGCGCGGGGACTGAGCCGAGGTTGACGAGCGCCTGACGCAAGGCTTCGTCAACCTGCGCCTTCCATTGCTGCGGATCGAGATAGAGATCGTAGCCGACGCGGCCCCCCGCGCCGGAGGAGCCGGTCTCCATGCGGTCGCCGTCGCCGACGACGATCGCCACGTTTAGCCGCACCAGCGGGCGGATATCCGCGACCCGCCGGCCATCGGGGCGAACGATCTGCACCGCTTGCCAAACGCCGCTGAGCGAGGCCATGACTTGCTTGACCCGCGGATCGCGACCGCGCGCATAACTATCTATTTCCGCCAGTAGTCGCGTTTTTACCCCGAGATCGACGAGTCCGAGTGGGTTTTGCTCGGTGTAGAGGCTCCGGTTTGTCCCGGGAGGGGGCGCGGCGAACACCCCCGAATGACCGCTCGCCACCGCTCGCACGGTAACCGCCGCGCGGCGGATCGCCTCCTCCGAGAGCTCGGAAGCATGCGCATAGCCGGCCGCCTCGCCGGCGACCGCCCGCAGACCGAAGCCCTGCGTCGTGTCGAAACTGGCGCTCTTGATCCGGCCGTCATCGAGCGCAAGGCTCTCGGACTGGCTGTATTCGAGGTAAAGCTCGCCGTCATCCATGCCGGCCAAGGACTGGTCGACGAGCGCCTCGATGCGGGCCGAGTCCATGCCCGTCCGTTCGAAAAACAGCGCGTCGGTGACGGCGAGGTCGGTCATTGTAAGCTCCATCAAGGGTCCGCCTCAATATGGTCGCAGCCGATCCTTAGAGAAAGGCGCAAGTTCCGCGACGCAAGACTTCGCATCGACTGCTCGCGCGTGCGGCGGCTTGCCGCAAACGGCCGCAGCCGGGCTTGTGCCGGTTGTTGTCCCGGCGAGCTATGGTATAGCTCTACGTCGCGTCCGCGCTGGAACAGACCCGGGCAGTAGATTTTGGTCGAGCGGAATGAGGACAGGTCCCTCCCGGCTCGGAAGCCCTCTCGGAACGCTCGCGAAGGGGTGAGAGGCTGCAGGCTCAAGGTGAGATGACGAGATTGTTCACAAGGAAGGTCGCGGCGCGCGCACTGTTCACGCTCGCGCTGGTGTTGATCGGCAGTACCGCCTTCGCTGCGCTCGCTTGGGCAGACGGGCCGTGGCGCTGGGAAATCGGCATGCAGCCGCCGGCCACTCCGGTCAAGGACCGGCTGACGGCATTTCACAACGAACTCTTGGTCATCATCTTTCTGATCACTCTATTTGTAATGGGCTTGCTGCTCTACGTGATTGTTCGCTTTCGTCACGAACGCAATCCGGTGCCGACGCGGACCTCGCACAACACCGTCATCGAGATGCTCTGGACCATAGTGCCGGTTGTGATTCTGGTAGCTATCGCGATACCGTCCTTCAAACTGATGTATTACATGGACCGGGTGCCAAACCCGGACATGACGATCAAAGTAACCGGACATCAGTGGTACTGGACGTACGAGTATCCCGACCAAAATGGGTTGAGCTTCGACAGCAATATTATTCCGGAGGCCGATCTGAAGCCCGGCCAGAAGCGGCTGCTGGACGTCGACAACCCGCTGGTTGTCCCCGTCGGCACGGTGATCCGCGTTTACATAACCGGCACCGACGTGATCCACAGCTGGTTCGTCCCATCGTTTGGGGTCCAGGAGTACGCGATAGTCGGCCGGCTCAACGAGAGCTGGATGAATGTCGAGCACCCGGGTGTTTATTACGGTGAGTGCAATCAGATCTGCGGCATCAACCACGCCTTCATGCCGATCAAGGTCGAGGCGGTATCGAAAGACGATTTCCAGCGTTGGCTGGTCGACGCCAACAAGAAGTTTGCGCATAAAGACGAAGGCGGTGATGCGGTGCGCGTCGCCGCGGCGTCGGCTGCGACCAAGGCCGCCCAGCCGGCGCCGGCTGGAAACTGAGTTCGAGGGAGCGAGAAATGGCTTACGAGCGCGGTGTCGACGTCGCCGACCTGCACGGCCATGACGTTTATGGCCACGGCCACGCGCCGGGGTTCTTCGTCCGCTGGTTTTGCTCGACCAACCACAAGGACATCGGCACCCTTTACCTGATGTTCGCGATCGTTGCCGGGGTGATCGGCGGCTTGCTGTCCGTCATCATGCGGACGCAGCTGATACATCCCGCCAATACGTTCATCTCGGACCATCAGCTGTACAACGTCATTGTCACGGCTCATGGGCTGATCATGGTGTTTTTCGTGATCATGCCGGCGATGATCGGCGGGTTTGGCAACTGGATGGTGCCGCTGATGATCGGCTCGCCGGATATGGCCTTCCCGCGGATGAACAACGTCAGCTTCTGGCTCTTGGTCCCGTCGTTTGCGCTGCTGCTCGGCTCGACGATGGTCGCTCAGGGCGCCGGCGTCGGCTGGACGCTCTACCCACCGCTTTCCGGTCCGGTCGGGCACCCCGGGCCGGCGGTCGACATGGTGATCTTCTCGCTGCACCTCGCCGGTGCGTCGTCGATTATGGGCGCCATCAACTTCATCACGACAATCCTCAACATGCGCGCGCCGGGCATGACGATGCACAAGATGCCGCTGTTCGTGTGGGCGATCCTGGTGACAGCCTTCCTGTTGCTGTTGTCGCTGCCCGTGCTCGCCGGGGCAATCACGATGCTGCTGACCGACCGTAATTTCGGTACGACCTTCTTCGACCCCGCTGGCGGCGGCGACCCGCTCCTCTTCCTGAACCTGTTCTGGTTCTTCGGCCACCCTGAAGTCTATATCCTGATCCTGCCGGGGTTCGGCATGATCTCGCAGGTCGTCTCGACCTTCTCGAAAAAGCCGGTCTTCGGCTATCTCGGGATGGCGTATGCGATGATCTCGATCGGCGTGATCGGCTTTGTCGTCTGGGCGCATCACATGTTCACGACCGGGATCTCGGTCGATGCGCGCGCTTATTTCACCGCGGCGACGATGGTCATCGCGGTGCCCACCGGGGTCAAGATCTTCTCCTGGATCGCGACGATGTGGGGCGGCTCGATCGAATTCAAGACCCCGATGTTGTGGGCGATGGGTTTCATCTTCCTGTTTACGGTCGGCGGCGTAACCGGCGTCGTGCTGGCCAATGCCGGTGTCGATTTCGCGCTGCACAACACCTATTACGTGGTGGCGCACTTCCACTATGTGCTGTCGCTTGGCGCCGTTTTCTCGATTTTTGCCGGTTTCTATTACTGGATCGGCAAGATGTCCGGCCGCCAATACAACGAAACTTGGGGCAAGATCCATTTCTGGACCACTTTCATCGGCGTGAACCTGACCTTCTTTCCGATGCATTTTCTCGGGCTCGCCGGTATGCCGCGGCGCATCGCCGACTACCCCGATGCGTTCGCTCCCTGGAACTTTATTGCTTCGATCGGCTCCTTCATCTCTTTCGGCTCGACCTTGTTCTTCGTCTTCATCGTGCTGCACACCCTGACGGCGGGTCGGCGGGTCGGCGCCAACTACTGGGGTGAGGGCGCGACGACCCTCGAATGGAAAGTGTCTTCGCCGCCACCGTTTCACAGCTACGAAGAATTGCCTGTGGTGGTTTAACTGGAGCAGGCGTCTTCGTGAGCGACCTATCCGAGACCCCGCTTCCCATTCCTCTGCGCCTCCCCACGGCGCCGGTTGCGGGGGTTGCGGATTATGTCGAGATCCTCAAGCCGAGGGTGATGTCGCTCGTCGTCTTCACGGCGTTGGTTGGGCTTGTTCTAGCCCCGGGCCATCTCCATCCGTTGCTCGCAATTGTCGCAATGCTGTGCATTGCCATCGGGGCGGGAGCAGCGGGCGCGATCAATATGTGGTACGACCGCGATATAGACGCGGTGATGCGCCGGACCGCGAACCGGCCTTTGCCGGCGGGAAGGATGATGCCCGGCGAGGCGCTCGGCTTCGGCGTTGTGCTCGGTGTCGGGGCCGTGCTGATAATGGGGTTGGCGGTCAACACAGTGGCGGCCGAGCTCCTCGCCCTGACGATCGCCTTTTATGTCTTTGTCTATACGATCTGGCTCAAGCGCCGAACTCCGCAAAATATCGTGATCGGCGGCGCTGCGGGTGCCTTTCCACCGATAATCGGCTGGGCGGCAGTAACCGGCGACATCGGCTGGGGGGCGATTGCGCTGTTTGCCGTGATCTTTTTCTGGACGCCGCCACATTTTTGGGCCTTGTCGCTGTACCGCGCCGGCGATTATGCCGCCGCGGGCGTCCCGATGTTGCCGGTCGTCGCGGGGGCGCGCGAGACCAAGCGGCAGATGCTGCTCTATACGGTGGTGCTGTGGCCGGTCGCCCTCGCGCCGTACCTGCTCGGGGTGGCGGGAGCGCTATATGGCGCCGGTGCTTTGTTGTTGAGCGGTCTATTCACGGGCTTGGCCATCCTTGTCTGCCGCGACCCGACCGACCGCAGCGCCCGCCGAATGTTCACCTACTCGCTGCTCTATCTATTTCTGATCTTCAGCCTCTTGCTGGTCGACCACGCGAGCGGGGCTTGGCTTTGATAGCCGCGGATCACGACAGGGAAAAGACCATTCGTGCCCGCAACCGCGCGCTCGTAGCGGTGCTTGTGACGCTTGTCGCGCTGTTCTACGCGCTCGCCATCGTCCGGATGGGAGGATAAGGATATGGCTGCGGCCGGCCGATCGCGCAGCCGACGCAACGGAGCGACCGTCGTATTGCTGGTTTCGGTAGTCACCGGCATGGTCGGGCTGTCATTTGCGTCGGTCCCGCTCTATCGGCTGTTCTGCGCCGCGACCGGCTTTGGCGGCACCACCCAGCGTGCGGAGACGACACCGACCCGAATCGCCGCGGGGCTAATTACGGTGCGGTTCGATGCCCAGGTCGCCCCCGGCCTCGATTGGGAATTTCGCCCTTTGAAGACTACGATATCCGTTCATCCGGGTGCGCAGAACCAGGTCTTCTTCCGCGCCGTCAACCGCACCTCGACGCCGGTCACCGCCCAGGCGGTTTACAACGTTACCCCGACCAAGGCCGGGATCTATTTCGACAAGCTTCAGTGCTTCTGTTTCAACAGTCAGACCCTTGCGCCAGGTCGAAGCGTCGATATGGGGGTGGTCTTCTTTGTCGATCCCGACATCTCGACCGACCCGAGCACGAGCGAGGTCCGCTCGATCACGTTGTCCTATACGATGTTTCGGGCGCCCGAAACCGCCCCTCCGACCGCCTCCGCGGCACCTCGATCGCGGCCAGCTTCCATAAATTGACCGATCCGAGCCCCAATCCATGAGCGAAGCGCACGCCCCACCGAAGCATCCCTATCATCTCGTCGCTCCGAGCGTCTGGCCGCTGTTCGGAGCAGTCGCCGCCGGTCTGATCACCACCGGCGGCGTCCTCTATATGCACGGTTATGGCTGGACCCTGTTGATCATCGGCATCCTCTCGGTGCTGGCGACAATGGCGGTGTGGTGGCGCGACGTCATTCGCGAGGCGACCTTCCAGGGCTATCACACCCCCGTCGTGCAGCTCGGGATGCGATACGGCATGGCGCTGTTCATCGCCTCCGAGGTGATGTTTTTCGCCGCGTTTTTCTGGGCCTTTTTCGCATCGAGCCTGTTCCCGGTCGGCGGCGCTTGGCCACCCAAGACCATCCACCCCTTTGATCCTTTCGAGTTCCCGTTTCTGAATACGTTGATCTTGCTGCTGTCGGGAACGACGGTGACTTGGGCGCATCATTCGCTGATCGAAGGCGACCGTAGCGGTTTGCTGCGCGGATTGGCGCTGACCGTCTTTCTCGGCCTTTGCTTCACCTCGGTGCAGGCCTGGGAATATAGCCACGCTCCCTTCCACTTTACCGACGGCATCTATCCGTCGACTTTTTTTATGGCGACCGGTTTTCACGGTTTTCACGTCATCATCGGCACGACCTTCCTGATCGTTTGTCTCTGCCGGGCGTGGGCCGGACACTTCAAACCCGACCATCATTTCGGGTTCGAGGCAGCTGCTTGGTATTGGCACTTCGTCGACGTCGTGTGGTTGTTCTTGTTTGTTTGCGTCTATTGGTGGGGCGAGGGCAGCGGCGGCGCCGGCGTCGCGGGATGAATGATTTTCCGGCAATCTCCCCGATCCGCGCCGCGCTCGGGTGTCGATGCCCGCGCTGCGGCCAAGGAAGAATATTTACCGGGCTCCTGAACGTGCGCGGCACGTGCGAAGTCTGCGGTCTCGATCTATCCGGACAGGACGCGGGGGACGGCCCGGCCGTTTTCGTAATTTTATTGCTCGGATTGGTCGTCGTCGGGCTCGCCGCTTTGGTCGAGATCAAATTCTCCCCGCCGATCTGGATACATCTCGTGCTGTGGACGCCGTTCATCATCGTCGGCGCGATTGCTATGTTGCGGCCGCTGAAAGCCGGCCTTATCGCATTGCAATATCGTCACCATCTCTTGGTAGCGCCGCCTTCCTCCTGACGCTTTGAGTGCGCTCGCACCGTCTTAGATGACGAACTTTCGGCCGCTGCTTTGGCCAACCGTGTTCTCCCTACCGATGCTGCTGATCTGCCTCGCGCTCGGGGCATGGCAGGTTGAGCGGCTCTTCTGGAAGCAGGATCTGATCGCGCAAAGACAGGCCGCGGTCGCGGCCGCGCCGGCTGCCGTGCCGAAAAGCCTTGCCGAGGCGCGCGACATGGAGTTCCGCCACGTCAGCGACGAAGGTGTGTTCCTCAACGATAAGGAAATCTTTCTCGGCGCGACCTCGGAGGGGGGAGGTCAGGGCTATCAGGTCTTGACACCGCTGCTGGAGCCGGGCGGCCGCGTCGTCTTCGTCAATCGCGGATACATCCCGGCTGAGCTGAGGGATCCCGCAATGCGCGCCGCCGGCCAGATCGCCGGCACAGTTCGCGTACAAGGGCTGCTGCGGCTGCCGCCGGCCGGGAGGCCGAACTGGTTTCTGCCCGACAACCGCCCCGACCTGAACTACTGGTTCTGGGTTGACCTTCCGGCCATGAGCGCGGCGGACAAACTCGACGGGGTTGCACCATTCTACATAGACGCCGATGCGACACCCAACCCCGGCGGCTGGCCAAAGGGCGGCGTCACCCGCCTCACGCTGCCGAACAATCACCTGCAATACGCCATAACGTGGTTTTCACTGGCGGTCGCGTTAATCGTCATCTATGTCCTGTTCCATCGCCGCAACGCGGGACTGTGATGACCGCCTATCGCGAGCTGGAACATCGGTTCCGACGACTGGGCGCGATCGAGCAAGCGATCTCGGTTCTCCACTGGGATACTGCCGCAATCATGCCCGATGGCGGAGCGGCCGCGCGCGCCGAGCAGCTCGCGACTTTGCGCCTGATCGCGCATCAGCATTTGGTCGCGCCCGAGATAGGGGGATTGCTGGCCGAAGCCGAGGCCGCGGCTGACGAGCTCGGAGAGTGGCAACACGCCAACCTGCGCGAAATGCGTCGACGCTGGCGGCACGCCACAGCGATGCCGGCCGCGCTTGTCGAGGCCGAGTCGCGCGCCTGCTCGGAATGCGAGGCCGTGTGGCGCAGAGGCCGTATGGAAAACGACTTCGCGGCCGTGCTTCCGGGACTCGAACGAATCCTCCATATCGAACGCGAAATCGCTGCCGTCAAAGCCGAGCGGCTCGGATCGAGCCCTTACGAGGCTTTGCTCGATCAATACGAGCCGGGTGCTTCGGTCGGCGAAATCGATCGCCTGTTCGATGAAATCGCGGGGTTCTTGCCTGATTTGATCGAGGGCGCCCTGAACAGCCAGGCGGCTCTGCCCCCGGCGCCCGCCGGGGGGCCCTTCCCGATCAAAACGCAGCGCCGTCTCGCAATCCGGCTGATGGAACGTATCGGCTTCGACTTCGCGCACGGCAGGCTCGACATCAGCGCCCATCCGTTTTGCGGCGGCACCCCCGAAGATGTGCGGATCACGACCCGCTACAACGAGGATGATTTTGCGCGCGCCTTGATGGGGGTGCTGCACGAGACCGGGCACGCCCTTTATCAACGAGGGCTCCCGGCCGAGTGGCGGCTTCAGCCTGTCGGCCGTGCCCGCGGCATGGCAATGCACGAGAGCCAGTCGCTGCTGCTCGAAATGCAGGTTTGCCGAAGCCGTGCCTTTTCGACCTACGCGGCACCGATCATCCGCGAGGCGTTTGGCGGTGATGGGCCGCAGTGGGATATCGACGCGCTCTATCGGCGTCAAATCCGGGTTCGGCGCGGTTTCATCCGGGTCGATGCCGATGAGGTGACCTATCCGGCGCACGTGATCCTGCGTTACCGCCTCGAACGCGCGATGCTCGCCGGCGACCTTGCTCCGGCGGACCTTCCTGACGCCTGGACGACCGCGATGCGCGATATGCTCGGGGTCGCGCCGGACAACGACCGCGAGGGCTGTCTCCAGGACATTCATTGGTATGATGGCAACTGGGGGTATTTTCCGACCTATACGCTCGGCGCGCTGATCGCAGCCCAGCTGTTCGAGGCGGCGCGCCGCGATATCCCCGGGCTGATGCAGGCGATTGCGGAGGGCGAATTTGCGCCGCTGCTCGGCTGGGCGCGCGAGCGGGTGCATTCTAGGGGATCGCTGTTGTCGACGGCGGAGATGGTCGAAACCGCCACGGGGCGGCCGCTCGGGACGGCCAGTTTCGAGCGCCATTTGCGCGATCGCTATCTGAGCTAGAGAAACGACTAGGAAACGGGGGTGTTAGCGGGGGCAATGCAATAGGGTATGGGGGACATCGTGCTAGAAATTGCCGTGCAGGAAGAAGCTTGCCGCGCCGATCGCCATGCTGCCATCGAGAGGTTCGAAGCGGTAAGGCACGAGACCGAAGCTCTGACCGCCAACTTGACAGCAGAGGATCAGTCGATCCAGTCGATGCCGGATGTCAGTCCGACAAAATGGCACCTCGGGCACACCACCTGGTTTTTCGAGACATTCCTCTTGGCCCGGTTCGACCCCGAGTACCGGGTGTTCGACCCCGCCTTCGGCTATCTCTTCAACTCTTATTATGAGGCGGTCGGCCCGCGGCACCCGCGGCCCGAGCGCGGCCTCTTGTCGCGCCCGACCGTCGATATCGTCATGGCTTATCGCGATCACGTGGGTTCGGCGATGGCTCGACTGGTCGAGCGGGTCGGCGAAGCGGAATGGAGCGAAGTCGCAACCCTGCTCAAACTCGGTATTCACCACGAGCAGCAGCATCAGGAGCTGATCCTGATGGACATCAAGCACGTTTTCTCGCTCAACCCTTTGCTGCCCGCGTATCAGGCGCCGCAGCTACAGGTGCAGGCCAACGTGCGGCCGCTTGCTTGGGGAGACTTTGTCGGCGGACTGAAAGAGCTCGGGCACCCGGGACCCGGTTTCGCCTTCGACAACGAGTCACCCCGGCACAAGGTCTGGCTCGAACCCTTCCGCCTTGCGGCGCGGCCGGTAACCTGCGGCGAATATCTCGGCTTCATTGAGGAAGCTGGTTACCAGAGACCGGAATTCTGGCTGTCCGACGGATGGGCGACGGTTCGCGAGCAGGGTTGGGAAGCACCGCTCTATTGGCTCGGTGAAGGAGAAGGGTGGTCGATTTTCACACTATCCGGCCGCCGCCGGCTGAATTCGGCCGAGCCGGTGTGCCATTTGAGCTTTTACGAAGCCGATGCCTTCGCCAGATGGGCGGGGAAGCGATTGCCGACCGAAGCGGAATGGGAGATTGCGGCCGAAGATTTGCCCATTTCGGGCAATTTTTCCGATCGCGGCCAGTTCCACCCGTGCGCGGATACCTCGTCGGATGCCACCCCCCAGCTGCGGCAAATGTACGGCGACGTGTGGGAATGGACGGCGAGTCCCTATACCGCTTACCCCCGCTTTCGCCCGGCCGGCGGGGCAATCGGCGAATACAACGGAAAGTTTATGTGTAACCAGATCGTGCTGCGTGGCGGATCCGCAATAACCCCAGCGGGTCACACCAGAGCAACTTACCGCAATTTCTTTCCGCCGTCGGCGCGTTGGGCCTTCGCCGGGCTGCGGCTAGCGGAGGACCTTTGATGAAAAATGGCGCCCGGTTTGCGTTCCATGATCTGGCACCCGGCGAAGAAAACTTTCGGGATGCGGTGCTGGCCGGCCTTGCGCGCGCCCACAAGCGGATTCCGTGCAAGTTCTTTTATGATGCTCCCGGCTCGGCGTTGTTCGAGGAAATCTGCCGTCTGCCCGAATACTACCCGACCCGCACTGAGATCGCGATCCTCGAAGAGAATTCGAGTGACATCGCGGCTCAAATGGGACCGCATTGCCGTGTGGTCGAGTTTGGCAGCGGCGCCAGCCAAAAGGTCCGCATCCTGCTTGAGGCGCTCGAGCGGCCTGCGGCCTATGTTCCGGTCGACATTTCGCGCGAGCATTTGCGCGATGCCGCTATCGGTTTGGCTGAGGATTTTCCGGCGGTGCCGGTCATTGCCGTTTGCGCCGACTACACTCGCCCTTTTCCGTTGCCACCATTGCCAGGCGCCGGGGGAAAGCGGGTCGGATTTTTCCCCGGCTCGACGATCGGCAATTTCGAGCCAGGTGCCGCCATTGCGTTTCTCGCCAACTATGCGCGCATCCTCGGGCCGGGAGGCGAAATGCTGATCGGCGTCGACTTGAAGAAAGAGACGAGCATCCTTGAGGCCGCGTACAACGACCGAGCCGGGGTGACCGCCGCTTTCAACTTGAACCTCCTCGAACGCATCAATCGCGAGCTAGACGGCGACCTCGACATCGATCGGTTCGAGCACCTGGCATTCTACAGCAGTGTTGAAGGCAGGGTCGAAATCTACATCCGCAGCCTCGCCGATCAGACGGCCCGTATAGCGGGGAAACGCTTCCGTTTCGCCAAGGACGAGCTGGTCCACACTGAATATTCCTATAAATATTCGGTGGAGGAATTCCGAGCTTTGGCGGCGCGCGCCGGCTTTCGGCCGATCGACACCTGGACCGACCCCGCTGAACTGTTCAGCGTCCACTATTTCCGGCTGCGGTGATAAGGCACGGCGCCAGCCTATCGCGAAAAGAAGCTCCGTTTCCCGAGGTGCCGCGCGACCGCCGCCAAATCGCTCGGCTCCGACATCACTCGGCGATTCTCTTCCAACAATATTGCGATGGCATTTCTGACCTGTTCCTCGGTGTGCGAGGCAGTCAGGAAAAAGCGAAGCCGGGCGGCTCGTTCCGGCACCGCCGGGTAAAGGATCGGTTGGACGTTTACCCCTCGGTCGAACAGCGCCTGCGCGAGGCGTCCGGCGCGGATCGAGCTGCCGGTGACGATCGGCACAATCGCAGCCCCGATCGAGCCGCCGACATCGAGACCGCCTTCCCGCGCGAGCCGGAGGAACAGCGCGGCCCGGTCATTGAGCCGGCGCACGCGCTCAGGCTCGCGATCGAGAAGTTCAAGCGCGGCGAGCGCGGCGGCGGCCGCTGACGGCGCCATCCCAACCGAAAAGACAAAGCCGGGCGCCACCAGCTTCAGATATTCGACCAGCTTTTTGCTGGCGGCGATATAACCGCCGCACGACACGAGGCTTTTGCTGAGCGTGCCCATCCATATGTCGACCTCGCCGGGATCGACGCCGAAATGATCGGCGGTTCCAAAACCGCGCGGTCCGAGCACACCCAATGCATGCGCCTCGTCGACCATCAACCAAGCGCGATTGCGGCGGGCGGCGGCGATGAAAGCCGGCAGATCGGGGACATCGCCATCCATGCTGTAATGCCCCTCGATGACGAGGAGCGCATGCCCGCCCCGAGGGCGCGTTTCGCGCAGCAGCCGGTCGGCCGCTTCGTGGTCGAGATGCGGAAATGGCACCCGCCGGGCCCCGGAAAGGATCGCGCCCTGAACAATACTGTTATGGATCAGCGCATCGTGCACGATCACGTCCTCGCGGCCGAGCAGATGTCCGATGACAGTGACGTTTGTCGAATGGCCGCCAACCAGGGCGACGCAGTCCTCGGTTGCGTGAACGCGAGCGAGCGCGTGCTCCAGGTCACGATGAACCGGACGCTCGCCGGAGACCGGACGGCTAGCCGAGACGGAAGTTCCGTATCGGTCGATTGCTGCCTTCGCGGCGCTCACGATATCCGGATGCCCGTTGAAACCGATGTAGTTGTACGAGGCAAAATTAACGAAGCTGCGGTTGCCGATTACCGTCTCGGCCCCGGCAATTCCATCGTGCAGGCGAAAGAACGGATCGGATATGCCGAGAAATTCCGCCGCTTCGCGGATCATCCGGATTTCTCGATACCCTTCTAGCTCCGAAACATCCAGGCGGGCGGAGCCGCCGTCATCCTCCGGGTCGGAGCGCCGCGCGATCGTCGGCGACCGCAATGGGGCGGTCGAGGAAAGCTTCTCGATCAGGAGCGCCTTTGCCTGAGCCGACAGGCCGAACAGGTTGCGGCGCGGGTCCATCGGCTACTCCGCGGCTACCGATTTCGGCTCGATCATCGGTGCATTTATTTTTTCAGCTCCCGGCGGAAACGGCGCCTCATCCATGTCCTCGTGACGCGCAACCAGGGCGATCAGGTGACCGTCCTTCGGTCCGGTCGAGATCGCTCCAGCGAGCCGCGCCGCGATCGACGCCACGCTCGTTCCTTCGGCGAGAGAAACCAGCGGCAGATCGACCCGGAGCCGGCTTTCGAGAGCGAGACGAAGCTCGACTGCCATCAACGAGTTCATCCCCATTTCCGAAAGCGGGCGAAGCGGGTCGATGCCGCTCGCCGGCAGCCGTAAAATAGTCGCCGCTTCCTCGGCAACGACGGTCTTGAGCAGGGCAAGTGCGGCATCCGGGTCGAGATTGGCGATTTGCTCGCTGAGCGACTCGTCCGAGGTCGAAGTGGAATTGCTCGCGCGGGCTTCCGAGAACATCGGCGCTGGCGAGGATCGGCAGAAAACGCCGGGCTTCGTTCCAACGGGTTTCGGCGAAGGCGACAACCGGCAGTCCGCTCGCAATCATCGCGGGCAGCCCCGCCAGCGCTTCGGCGGCGGAGGTTGGTTTCGCGCCCAGCCGACGCGCGAGCGCATCACGGGTCTCTGGCCTCTCGGCCAGATAGCCGGCATCCGCGATCGGACCCCAGGCGACGGCGAGCGCCGGCCGCCCCTCGGCCCGGCGCCGTCGCGCCAAGGCTTCGAGGGCCGCATTCGCTGCCACATAGGCGCCTTGCGCGGGCGCGCCCACAAAAGTCGTCGCCGAGGAGAACAGCAAAAACAACTCGATGGGATCGTCCCGGGTCAGCGCGTCGAGAGCCAACGCCCCACCGAGTTTTGGCCAAAGCACCGCTTGCAGCCGCGCAATATCGATTTCCGAGGCCAGACCGTCATCGATCGACGAGGCAGCGTGCACGATGCCGCGGAGCGGCGGCTGGGCCGCCCGGATCGCTTCAAGGACCCCGGCCAAGGACGCGTGGTCGGCAACATCTGCGCGATATACGCGTACCTCGGCACCGGCGGCTTTGAGTTCTCCAATCCTCACGTCGCATCCCGGAGTAGCCGACCCGCGGCGGCCGATCAGCGCGATTGAGCCCGCGCCGCGCGCGACCAGCCACCGCGCCGCCTCAAAACCGAAACCCTCGACGCCGCCGGTGACGAGGTATGTTGCCATCGCGCCGCAGGGTTATCTCCGGCGGCTCGCGAAGCCGCACGCCGGCATTGGAGCGGGGTTCGAGCACGAGCTTGCCGATATGACCCGAGGACTGCATCAGTCGGATCGCATCGTCGAGCTCGCCAAACGAGAAAATCCGGTGAGCCAACGGCCGGATAGCCCCCTCGGCAAGAGCCGCGGACACCTCGCCCAAAAGGTCACGGGCCAAGTCCGGTCGGCGGGTCGGCAGCTGGTCGATATCGATCGCGAAATAGGAGATGTTCTGGCGCAGCGGCCGCAAGTGAATGCGCCGGTTGAGGTATAGATCCTTCTTTCCGAGTTCGAGGAAGCGGCCAAACGGTCTGAGAACCTCGAGGCTGCGCTCCATCGCCTCACCGCTCAGCGAATTGAGGACGACGTCGACGCCCTGCCCCGCGGTGATCTCGCGCACCTCATTGCAGAACCCGAGATCGCGCGAATCGAGGACATGATCAGCGCCCGCCAAGCGCAGGAACGATCGCTTCACCTCCGATCCGGCAGTTGCGATCACGACCGCACCGCAATGCTTGGCGTACTGGATCGCGGCGAGTCCCACGCCGCCACTGGCGGCATGGATGAGGACGTGCTCCCCGGCTGCGAGCTTTGCCAGATGCCCCAGCGCGTATGTGGCGGTGACGAACGTTACCGGGATGGTCGCGGCCGCCGCAAAAGCTCATCCCCGGCGGGATCGGCGCCAGCGCATCCGCCATCGTCACGACCCGCGTGCTGAGCGAGGCGGGGGCAAACCCCATGACCCGGTCGCCGACCGCCCAACCTTCGACATCCGAGCCGATCGAGCGGACGATCCCGGCGCATTCCAGCCCAAAGGTGGGTCCGGCAAATCCGTCGATCAGCGCTTCTTCCGGCAACAGCCCCATCGCCCACATAACGTCACGGAAATTGAGGCCCGACCGCATGCACCTCGACCTCAACCTGTCCAGGTCCGACGGGTCGTGGCGCCGCGACCTCCCATCCGAGAGAGTCGAGACCGCCGGGATGGCGGCTCGCCCAGCGTCAGGATGTCGGAGGGATCGCCAACCGCGGCGGAAGACCACGGCGCACCCGCAGCACATGCCGTCCTCGGTGTGTCCAGACGATCTCTTTTTCAGTGCTGGAGGCCGACAGTTCGGCGGCGATCTGCCGGGCGCGATCATTCGCCGCCAGGGTTGCCGGCAGATCGACCAGGCGCAACGAGAGCCGCGGCATCTCGTTGGCCAGCACGCGTGCAAAACTCCATAGCGCGCCACCAACGAGACCCGGCCTTTCGCCCATCTCTGATAATGTTGGGCATCGCAGGTGATGACCCAGAGCCGGAGCGGCCTTTGCGGCCTGTGTCGCCAATCTGCGCCAATGCAGCGATTTGCTGCGCAGCGAATTCGACCGGATCGCCAGGGCAGGATCCCTCAGCCATGAAGAGAATAGTCGGCGGCAGCGCATCGCCCTCCGCTTTGATCCTGCAATCCGTCGGCAAACGCAGTTGCCTGACCGGCGAGCGTGACTGGTGGCCCGCCTCGCCGAGGCAATCCTGCACCGTGACGGCGAGCGCCGCATCGCCGGCGGCGACCAGGACGGGCGGGGTTCTGCGGAATCGGAGCACGAAATCCCTGGCGGGGTGGAGCGGTTCCCCACAAGATGGCGCACGGCCACGGCGTCCAGGCGTCGATGTCCCATCGGCAGACCGGAACCCCGCCGCAGCGAGTTCGGTGCACCACTCTTCGGCTGACCGGAGAGGCGAGCCACCGCTCGCCCGCGACCCTGCCGCCACCAACCGGCATTGCGCCAAATACCATGTCCCAGAGCGGGTTCGGCTCGGGTTCAACCGCGACAAAAACACCGTCCGGGGCGAGAAGCTTCCGCAGATCCGAGAAACGCGGTGGCGTCGAGCTGCAGTCGCGCACAGGCGTTAACCGCCAGGATTATGTCAAGGCGGCTGGTCCAGCGCTTCCGTCCCATCCTGCGGTGACCATCGGCGGGCGGAAACCCCGTTGAACGACGCCGCCAAAAAGGAGAGCCGGCCACTTTGTCCGGCGTCGACCACTGGTCGCGAGATAGTTGAGTGCGGCGCCGGATTGCGCCAGACGGTCGAGCACTCGGCGGGTCGCCCCACCTCCATCGCGCCGACTTCGAGGATGCGCAGCGGTCGGCCGCTTGGCCAATTCGCCGCGATCTCCTGGAGCGCATCGCACAGCAGATCGATGCCGGCAGCGCTGGCCGGCGAAGAGTGAAGCAGATGCTCGGTCATCGGAGCGAGCAATGGCATCAGGCGACCGCGGCCCGCTGGCGAGAACAGTCGGGAGGCTGTCGACCGCGGCCGCTGCCAGCGCGAGCTCCGCAACCAAATCCGGCGCGTCCGCGAGCAGCAGGCGCCAGACTTCCTCGGCATCGGGCAGGTCGGTGGTCGCCTCGATCCGCCATTCCGATCCCGTTTCGGAGGCAGCGCCGAACCGTTCGAGCAGGCGCAGCGCCCATTCGGCAATCTCACCGGAAGCCGGCGCGATCAGGCCGGTCTCGACAGGCTCCTCGATCGTGAAGGGCACGGCCGGCGTCGATGATGCGCACCATCGATCTAAGGGCGATCGAGCCGATCAGCGCATCGAGCAGCAGAGCGTGTTCGCGCCGCGCGGGGTCGCGGCCCGCGAGCATCGGCCAGACGAAAATTAGGCGCGACTCCTTCCATAACCGAGGGGCTGGCGGGCTCGGCCAGCGGTGCGGGAACGAGATCGACGCGCAGCGCGCGCTCGTCGAGCGACCCCGCGCGTGCAGCTCGACCCGGCGGAACCAGCAATCCGTGAGTTCGCCGACGAGATCGCCGACGCGCGTCGAAGAGGGCGATATCTGGCGGAAACCGACCGGATTCCGATCCGGGTCAGGCGCAGTTGGGCGCGCCAGGGCAGTCGTCCAAACGGCGCCAAAAACCGCACGCGACCAAAACGCCAAGGGAGAAAGCTCGACCCCGATCCTGGTCCCGGCCGTCGGCGAGGAGCCCGATCAGCGCCTGCAAGGCGCCGTCCAGCAATGCGGGGTGAAGCAGGTAGGGGTCGACATCCTCGGCGACAGGCGAGGGGTCGAGATGCGCGAGCGCCGTCTTCCTGTCCAGAGATTTCGATCAGGCGCACAGTTCGAAACGGGCGCCGTAATCGAGCCCGCGAGCCGCGCCAAGTCGATAGAGGGTCTCGGCGTCGATCCGACGCGAGCGGGTCTGCGATCGTGAAAAGCGCAGCGTCCGGCGAGTATCGGTTTCCGGCGCCCAGACGTCCAACCGCATGAAGGGTAAACGGTTCGTTCGACAGCCGCGCGCGGCTCGCCAGCTCCCAATCGCCTTCCTTCGGTGCCGATCACGGCGCGGACTTCACGCATCTCGGCCCTTGTCGAAGGGCAGGGGGCGGCGCAATTCGATATCGACGCAGTTCGATTACGGGCGCGTCCGGCCACTGGCGCCTCGCGGCGGCGCAGGCCATCTCCAGAACCCCGGCCGCCGGAAGTACCGGCACGCCTTCGATCGCATGATCGCCGATCCAGGGCAGCACCTGCTCGATCGAGATGGTTGAGTCCAGCACGGGACCGGACCTTGCTGGCGAAAGCCGAGAAGCGGGTGCTCGAAGGGCGGATTTACCGGATCGGCGGCCTCGGCCGTGAGGCCGAACCAGAAGCTTTTGCGGTCCCAGGGATATAGCGGCAGCCCGCGCGGATCGGCTATTCCGTCGAAACGGGAGGATTGCGTAAAGTCATGACCGGCAACATGGCAATTGGCGGCGATTGCCGGAAATGGGTCGCGATCAACTGACTTGCGTGAGAGGGTGGCGAGCACGCGTCCATCCACCTTCGCCGCCCGCAGCGCATCGGTCAGATAGGACTGCAGAATTGCAGTCGGGCCGATCTCGAGGAAAATGCGGTGGCCTTCGCCGGCGAGGAATGCGGTGGCCTCGGTAAAGCGCACCGGATTGCGGATATTGCGCCACCAGTAGTCGGCGTCGAGCGAGTCGTCCTCAACCGCCTCACCGGTGACGGTAGATACCAGCCTCGCCGTCGGATGTCTGCTCGAGAGGCCGCTCAGATCTCTCGAGCAGATCTTCGCGGATCGGGTCCATCTGCCGCGAGTGAAAGGCAAAATCGAGATCGAGCGCGGCGAAAACAAAAGCCGCGGCGTTTCGCCTCGGCTTCCAAACGCTCGATCTCCTCGCCGGGCCCAGAGACCGTTACCGAATGCGTGGCGTTGAGGGCGGCGATCTCGGCGGGACTATCTAGCCCGTCGAGAAAGTCGCGTGCCGCATCCGGAGCGAGCGCCAGCGCCGCCATGCGGCCTTTCCCTTGTGTGCGTTGCTGGTGCCGGCTGCGCGCTATAACAACTCGGCCGGCTTCTCGAAGGGATAGCGCGCCCGCCGCCCAAGCCGCTGCAATCTCGCCGACACTGTGGCCGAGGTATCCTGAGGCACTGACACCGATCTCGCGCAATGCTTCGACGATGCCGACTTGTACTGCGAAGAGGAGTGGTTGCGCGATGTCGGCGCGAGACATCGCTTCGGCATCGGCGCCGCCTTCGAGAAGCGCGATAACCGACCAGCCAAGCCCCGGCCGAAGCAGCCGATCAAGATCTGCGACTGCACACGCGAAAGGCCGCGTTGCTGAACAATGCATCGCGCCCCATGCCGGTGAACTGCGCCCCGTTGCCCGAAAACACGAAGGCGAGCTTGCCTTCTCGAACCCCGGTTCCTGCAATAATGGGAAGGTGACGGCTCGTCGTTGAGAAATCCGGCGAGCGTCTGCGCTGTGGCCGCCGGATCCTGCGAGAGCGCGACCACTCGGTGCGGATGGTGGTCGCGCCCGCGCGCAGCCGCCCGCAGCAGCATCGGCGCCCGCGCGGCAGGAACTTCGGCTAGCCTCGTGCACCAGTTCTGTACGAGGGATCGCAGCGACGCCTCGGTCTGTGCCGAGATGACCAGCGGAGGTAAGGGCGCTGTCAGCGACCCCTCCTCGCACCGGGGTGGCCGCGCTAGCACGACGTGAGCATTGGTCCCGCCGAACCCGAAAGAATTGACACCGGCGTAAGGCCGCTCGGGCGCCTTCACCGGCTCGATGTTGCGAATCAGCCTCAGGTTCAGCGTTTCGAACGGGATTTTGGGGTTGGGCTTCTCGCAATGAATGGTAGGCGGGATGATTTCCCGATCGAGGGCGAGGGCCGCCTTCAACAGCCCTGCCATGCCGGATGCCGGCTCGAGATGGCCGATATTGGTTTTGACCGATCCGATGGGCAGCGGTAGCGACCGGCTCTGTCCCAGAGAATGTCCGACCGCGGCGGCCTCGATCGGGTCTCCCGCCGCCGTGCCGGTACCATGCATTTCGAAAAATGCGAGATCGTCCGGAGCAATCCCGGCAGTCTCGTAGACCGCCCGCAACAGGGCCGCCTGTGCCGACTGGCTCGGGAGCGACAGGCCGATCGTGCGGCCGTCGGAATTGACCCCGGAAGCCCGTATCACGGCGTGGATCCGATCTTTTGCAGCGACCGCGTCCGCGAGCGGTTTCAGGAATATGACCGCGCCGCCCTCGCCGCGAACGTAGCCGTCTGCCCTTTCGTCAAAGGCAAAGCAGCGGCCGCGCCGGGAGAGCATCGAAGCGCGCGAGAATCCGATAAAGGGATAGGGCGCGAGCAGAAGGTTGACCCCGCCGACGATGGCGGCGGCGATTCTTTTGTTGCGTATCGCCTCGCAAGCATGATGAAGGGCCACGAGCGAGGATGAGCACGCGGTATCGACGGCGAGGCTCGGCCCGCGCAGATCGAAAACGTAGGATATCCGGTTCGCCAGGATGCTGAGGGTGCTGCCGGTCATAAAGTAGGAGTTGGCGCCTGCCGGATCTCCCAGTCTCAGATCGGAATAATCGGTCGCGGAGGCGCCGATATAGACGCCCGTGGCGCTGCCCGACATCTTACTAGGCGGAATGCCGGCGTCTTCGAATGCGTGCCAGGCGAGCTCCAGCAGCAGCCGCTGCTGAGGATCCATCTGCGCGGCTTCGCGCGGCGATATCCCGAAGAAGGAAGGCTCGAACCGGTCGACGCCGGTGATGAGCCCGGCTGACCAAGTATAACTCTTGCCCGGCTCGCTGCGATCGGGATGAAAATAAAAACGCGTCGACCACCGCCGGTCGTCGACCTCGGATACCGCATCGCCCGCCGATGCGAGCAGCTGCCAGAACTCGTCGAGGTTTTCGGCCCCGGGAAATCGGCAGGACGCTCCGACGATCGCTATGGATTCGTCAGTCATAGCGTAAGAACAAAATCCGCAATCCCAGGAGAAACTTCGGTGACCCTTGCCAGCCTAACCTTCTTTACCTGCGCGAAAGAGTCAAACGTTAGATAAGCCATCGATCCCCGATGTGGCAGGCTCGCGATCCAACTGCCAGCCAACGAGCTGAAAAGACCACGGCAGGCGCGCGACAATCTACCCCTGTCCCCCTAACCATCGGAGCCTTCCCCCCGAACACCGGTGGCGGCCGTTCATCGAAACCGCTGGATTCTAGTCGTCTAAGACGCCGTCCGTGTCAACCTTGGCGAGGAAAAGCGGTGGCCTGGCGTTTTCGTTTCGGCAAAGGTGTTGTCGGCAAGACCTTCTCAAAGACAAGCGATAGGCTCGTCACGGCGCGCAGAACGGCCCACCCTCGGGTGGGCCCCTTCGAATACATAGACGGCAACGAGCCCTCCGGGTAATTTAGATAGACCGGTGGCCGGATCCCGGGTGTGCCGCGCGAGACGCCGAGCGGCGGGCAAAAAGGGACGGCCCGCCCCACTGCGACCTCACGGGACCGAGCCATGAAAATCTCGTATTTCGAAACTGGCCGCTATGTCCCGCCGCCGGACCTGCCGCGCGAATGGCCGGTGCCGCCCGGTTCCTACGATCCCGAAACCGGGGCCGAAGCCTATCGCGGGATGGTCGAGCGCGTGCGCTTCGTCGAGGAGCTCGGCTTCGACTGGGTCAGCGTCTCCGAGCACCATTATTCGCCGCGCATCCTGACGCCGTCGCCGGTGGTTTCGGCCGCCTATCTCGCGGCGCGGGTGGACAAGATAAAGATCGCGATGCTCGGCCCAATCGTGCCGGTCAGCAACCCGATCCGCGTCGCCGAGGAAATCGCGATGCTCGACACGATGGCGCCGGGGCGCATTGTGGTCGGGCTGTTGCGCGGCACGACCAACGAATATCTGAGCTACGACCTCAACCCGAAGGAATCGCGCGAGCGCACCGACGAGGGAATGGAGCTGATCCTCAAAGCGTGGACCGAGCCGCAACCCTTCGGCTGGCAAGGGCGATATTTCCAATACCGCACGGTTTCTGTGTGGCCGCGCCCACAATCTCAGCCGCACCCACCGACCTATGCGCTCGGCACAAGCGCGGAAGCCGGCGAATTTGCCGCGCGCCACCGGCTCGGGATCGGCCTCTCCTACGGGACATTCGAGCTGATGGCGAAATCGGCGCATTACTACCGCGAGCAATGCGCCCGCTATGGCTGGGAGCCGGGTCCGGACGACATCATCTACCGCGCCAACATGATCCTCGGCGAGACCGACGAGGCGGCCGAGGAGGCGCTCCGGCGGCGCGATAAGCAAGCACCGTTCCCGGTCCGCGCCGGATTGCGCGATGCGCTGCTGCAGTCGGACACCACCCGCAACATTGCCGGCGAGAAGCGGCCCGCAAATGTCGGAGGGGTGTTGCCGATCAGCTTCTGCGGCGGCCCCGACCGGGTCGTCGAGCAGCTGCGGCAATGCCGCGAACAGATCGGTGCGGGAGTGGTCGACGTATCCTTGCAGGACCCCGGCACCGGCAATCTCGCCGGCATGATGCGCGCCCTCGAACTGTTCGGGAACAAGGTCCTGCCACGCATCCGCGATCTATGAGCAAAAAGGGTCCCATTGTGGCGCAGCTCCAGGGCGGATTGAAGAGTGAAGCACCCGGCGCGGCGTTCCGCGAAGGTTTTGTCGAAGCGGACGGGTTCCGTATCCGGTACATGGAGGCGGGGCAGGGGATACCGCTCGTGCATCTCCATGGCGCCGGCGGCATGCGCCTCACCCCTGGGCATGATCTGCTGCGCCAGCATCATCGGGTCATCGCGTTCGAGATGCCGGGTTTCGGATCGTCGCCAGAGAACACCCGGACGCGGACGATTGCGGAGCTGGCCGCGACGATGGCCACGGCGATCAGCAATCTCGGCATCGACAGATGCAACCTGATGGGAACCTCGTTCGGCGGCAAGGTCGCACTGTGGCTGGCGGTGCAGCAGCCGGAGCGGGTCGAGGCGCTGGTCCTGGAAGCGCCGGCCGCTATCCGTCCCATCGGGTCCGAGCCGCCTTCCGGCCCGCCGCAGGAAATGGCGCGCCGGCTTTATGCGCACCCCGAGCGGCTCGCCCCCCTACCCGCCCCGGATCCGGCAATCCAGGCGAAGACGCAGGGTTTGGTCGCGCGTCTGCGCGCGCCCGACCGCGACGCCGATCTCGAAACCCAGATGCGCCGCTTGCCCACACCGACCTTGGTGCTGTTCGGCACTCTCGACCGCGTCATCCCGCCTGAGATGGGCCGCTTTTACAAGGAGCTGTTGCCAAATTGCCACCTCGTGTTCGTCTATGACGCCGGGCACGCGATCAGCACCGAACGGCCCGAGGCATTTACCGAAGTCACCGTCGATTTTCTGGAACGCCGCGAAGCCTTCGTCGTCAGCCGCGCAGAAACCGTCATTCATCGGTAGAGATCATCGGACCGGGGCCCACAGCACCTCTTCGATGTCCCCGGCGCCGGTGGCGAGCATGACGAGCCGGTCGAAGCCGAGCGCGATGCCGGCGCAAGCGGGCAGGCCGTATTCGAGGGCGTTGAGAAAATCCTCGTCGATCGGGTAGGCATGGCCATAGAGCTGCCGTTTGCGGGCCTGGTCGGCCAGAAAGCGGGCGCGCTGCTCGGCCGCATCCGTGAGCTCGCCGAAGGCGTTGGCGAGTTCCAGCCCGCAGATATAGACCTCGAAGCGCTCGGCGAGACGGGGGTCGTCCGGATGGCGGCGCGCCAGTGCTCCCATTGAGAGTGGGTAATCGTAAAGGAATGTCGGCGCTCCATGGCCGAGGTAGGGCTCGATGCGGTCGAGGAAGATGCGAAAGAACAATGTTTCCCAATCGTCCCCGGGATGAGGCGAGATCCCGATACCGCTCGCGGCGGCGGCCAGGCGATCCAGATCGGGGTGCCACGGATCGGGAGCCGTCGCCAACAGATCCAGTCCGCAGTAGTCGCGAAACGCCTCGGCGACGCTGATCCGCTGCCACTCGCCCATCGCGTCGGCGGTATGGCCGCGCCAGGTCAGCGCCCGAGCACCGGCTGCATGCTGGCAGGCGCCGACCAGAGCTGCGCACTCCTCCATCAAGTCGCGATAGGAGGCGCCCGCGCGATACCATTCGAGCATCGAGAATTCCGGGTGGTGGGTTGCGCTCCACTCGCCATCGCGGAAAACATGAGCGAGCTGCCAGATCCGCGGCATTCCGGCAACGAGCAGCTTCTTCATCGCGAATTCCGGCGAGGTGTGGAGGTAGCGCAGGGCGACTCGCCCCTGTCGCGGGTCGTGAAGCTCGGTGGCGAACGCTCGGAGATGCGGTTCCAGCCCCGGGCTCACCTGCAACGCCGGCGTGTCGACCTCGACGAAGCCGTGATCGGCGAAGAAGCTGCGAATAGCTGCGAGGATGCGTCCCCGCTTATCGAGCATCGCGCGGCGCAATGCGAAGCGATCGGGCCGCCACCATTCCTGCATCGTCCTGCCCTCGTTCTTGCCGATGCGCCGACCTATGTTAGGGTCAACGATACATCCAGGGCCGCCCCGAGATCCCGCCAATGAAAATCAATGCCATCGACATCAAGCCGGGCAATGTTCTCGAGCACCAGAACAAGCTCTGGCTCGTGCTGAAGCGCGAACTGGTTCAGCCCGGCAAGGGCGGCGCTTTCGCCCAGGTCGAGCTGCGCGATTTGCGCGGCGGGTCTAAACTGAACGAGCGTTTCCGTACCCAAGAAACGGTCGAGCGGGTGCGCCTGGACGAGAAAGAAATGCAGTTTTTGTTCATGGACGGCGGTCTGGCGACGTTTATGGACAACGATACCTTCGAGCAGATTCCCATCGCGCGCGAGACGATCGGAGACCCGGCCGATTTTCTCAGTGAAGGAATGGTCTGCCAGGTGATGCTGCACGAGGGCTCCGCATTGTCGGTCGAGCTGCCGCCTAACGTGGTGATGGAAGTCGTCGAAGCGGATCCTGTCGTGCGGGGCCAGACGGCGTCCTCCTCCTACAAGCCGGGCAAGCTCGAAAACGGGCGCCGCGTAATGATCCCGCCCCATATCGGCCCGGGCACGCGCATCGTCGTCAGCACCGCCGACGGAAGCTACCTCGAGCGGGCCAAAGATTAGCCCAGTGCTTAAATGCATACGGATGATTCAATGCAATGCGCCCATCTCGTCTTCCCGGCGAAGGCCGGGACCCATTTCTGCCATGGGTACCGGCCTTCGCCGGTATGACAAGGATTTTGTGTGAGCCTAAACACTAGCGTCTAGGCGCCCGCTGGACCTGTCATCCCGCTGCGCCAACTAGAGGGACCAGGTCCGGCCGCAGCTCGCGATAGACCGCGACATACCGGCGCGCCGCAGCCGTCCAGCTGAAATCGCGAGTCATTGCCCGCCGCATCATGCGCAGCCAAATCGCGCGCTCGCGAAACAGCACGGTGGCGCGGCGGACCGCCGTCATCAGCGCCGGGGGGTTATCGCCGTCAAACGCGAAGCCGTCGGCGCTGCCGTCCGCCAGGCTGACTGCGGTCGCATCGACCACGGTGTCGGCGAGGCCGCCGACCCGGCGAACCAGCGGCAACGTCCCATAGCGCAACGCGTAGAGCTGGGTCAGGCCGCAGGGCTCGAAGCGGGACGGCACGAGCATTATGTCGGCGCCTGCGATGATCAGATGGGACAGCGCTTCGTCATAACCGATCTCGACGGCGATCGCGCCGTTGTGGGCAGCGGCTGCCGCGGAAAAGCCGTGCTCCAAATCGCCGTCACCAGAACCGAGGATAGCGAGCCGGCTGCCGTCGGTGACGAATTCCGGCAAGCACGCGAGGAGCAGATCGAGGCCCTTCTGCGGCGTCAGCCGGCTGACCACGCCGAACAATGGTGCGTCTTCGCGATCGCCGAGCCCGAGGCGCCGCTGCAGCGCCGCTTTCGCATGAGGTTTCCCCGACGCGGCATCCTCGGCCCCGTAGGATCGGGGCAAGATGGGATCATGCCGAGGATCCCAGACACGCGGGTCGACCCCATTCAGTATCCCGGTCAACGCGTTGCTACGGGTACGCAATAGCCCGTCGAGACCGCAGCCAAACCCCGGGGTCTGGATCTCGCGAGCATAGGTCGGGCTCACCGTGGTCAGGCGGTCTGCATAGAACAAGCCGGCCTTGATGAACGAGACCAGACCATTGAATTCGACCCCGTCGACCGAAAAGAACCCCGGCGGCAACGCGAGCTCGGGAAACAGAGCGGCGGGAAATAGCCCTTGATAGGCGAGGTTATGGATGGTGAAGACACTCGGGACATGATCGGCCGCCGGGGGCCGAGCCGTCAGATACGCCGGGGCGAGGCCGCCGTGCCAATCATGGAGGTGAAGGATGTGAGGGCTCCAGCCGGGGTCGGCGCCGCGCGCCAGCTCCGCGGCGATCCAGCCGAAAAGCCCGAAGCGGCGATGATTGTCGGGCCAATCGTGCCCGTCCGGACCGGCATAGGGATTGCCCGGCCGATCGTAAAAGGCCGGATGGTCGACCAGATAAGCTGGGAGTTCCGAGCCCGGCACCTGCGCGAGGCCCACCCGTACCCGCTCCGCCGCGAAGGGCGTGTGCAGCCGGGCGACATCGGTAATGCCGGGAAACGCATCGAGAAAGCCCCGGAAACCGGGCAGCAAGAGGCGCGTATCAACACCGAGCGCGGTCAGCGCCGGCGGCAGCGCGGCGGCAACATCGCCGAGCCCGCCGGACTTCACCCAAGGATAGAGTTCCGCGGTGACGTGAAGGACGCGGAGCAGCGGTCGAGGGCTCGCCACAGGGCCCATCTTGGCTGTTTTCGCTGTTATCGCCGTAAATTATCAGCCATCAATCTCTCGTCTGCCCCAGGAATCCTCGATCTTTGCCGGCCGACCAACAAATATCAGCCAGTGGCTGGCTGTTCCGTCGCTGTTCCCTTCACTGATTGTGCAGTGCAAACCTCTTCAGCCTTGCGGAACCACATGGTCTACTCAACAATTGATAGCACATGTTTCTGATTTAGTCAATTATTTCATGTGATTTCGGCAAGCGACACGAACCACCTCTGGCCTTCACAGGGGGTCAGCGGCGGACTGGCGGCGGCTCGAAGAAATCGGTCGAAGTCGATGCCGCTGCCGGGGCGGGCTCGACAAAACCCGAACTCGGGGCGGGGCTTGACCCGGCTGCGGACGCCGGTGTCGCACCCTGGCCCGGCGGCGGCGCAGAACGTGACGTCGATGTCTGCGGAACTTGCCGCCGAACCACTCGCCTCGTTCGCGGCTGGTCAGGAGCCTCGGCCGGGGCGGAGAGTGCAGCGAGGCGCGCCTCGACGATCTCGAGATGTGGATAGAGCCCGTCCGGGAAGGAGTAGCCGTCGCATAGATTGGCCGGGATCAAGTAGCCTGAACATCGACCTCGGCCTGATGACAGGACATGGGACCCACCGAAAGCCGTTCGGCTATGCGGTTATAGCGCTGCGCCGCTTGCCAATGGCCGAGATAATAATAACTCAGGTCGTTCATATAGCCGATTTGCGCGACGAGCAGCGCGAGATCCTGCCACCGGCCGGTAGCATCCAGTATCCTGACCTGTTGGTGATTTTGGCCCCACGCTCCGCTGCAGTCGGCACGACAATCGAGCATCGGTTGCCCGGCCTGGACTTGGCGCATTAATTCGGCAGGTGGCACGTTGACGTTTTTCAAGGTGCAGCCGGCCGTTGCCGCCAATGAAAATCCGCCGATGCAAGCCATTCGAAGCCAAGCACCCATATTTTCCTCCCTGTTTTCAGGGGCCTTGCCATAAGCCTCGGCGCGCCTGCCTTGCCTCGCTCTCCCGCTCGCGATAGCTGGGCACGGCCCCATCGCCGACGCGGCCAGCGCCATTCAGGATGGCGGCCTCGGCAACGTCGACCCCATTACTCGTGTGAGGGGGGCGAGCGAGCCTTGTGCGGCTGGGCTCGGGATCAGGTCGCGGACGGCGCCACCCTCGCAGAGCTTCTACGCGCGGGCTCGGGTGACGCCTAGGACGAGCGGCCCGGCTCGCCGCTACCCGACCTTCCACGGCCCTGGATCATGCCCTCAGGCGAGCGAGCGCGCTGTGCTAGCCCGCATTTCTCACACAGGGTAGGTGCATCGGGCTCCGGGATCTGAGAAAATCGTGTTGGACCAACGGTTTGTCTCAGGGCCAAGGGGGAGACCCGATGCATACAGAGTGTAGCGCGGATCTGTTCGGTTTTGCACGCGTTGAGGGGCGTGCGGTGGTGGCCGGGTTTGACGGCGGCAAGATCACCTCGGATGCGGGTGCCTTGCTGCTGGGGGCGACGGATCGGACGATCCGGCTGGTCGAGCGGTTTGCCGGCTGTTTTACGGACCGCCGCGCGCCGGAGCTGATCGAGCACGAAGTGGTGCGGCTGGTCGGGCAGCGGGTCTTCGCGCTGGCGCTGGGCTATGAAGATCTGGTGGATCACGACGAGCTGCGTCACGACCCGACGATGGCGGTGCTGGCCGGCAAGCTGTCGGCCCGGCGCAAGGATTGTGCGCCGTTGGCCGGAAAGAGCACGCTAAACCGGCTTGAGCGGGGCGGAGCGGAGCTGACGCGCTATCACCGCATCGCCTGGGACGGCGCCAGGATCGAGGCGCTGTTTGTCGATCTGTTCGTGGAGGCGCACCAACACCCGCCAAACCAGATCATCCTCGATCTCGATGCCACCGATGACCCGCTGCACGGGCATCAGGAAGGGCGGTTCTTTCACGGCTATGGAGCCTGTCCTCGGGCCGGCGGAGCCGGACCCGGGGGACTGCTACTGCTATCTGCCGCTCTACATTTTCTGCGGGTCGCATCTGCTGGCGTCAAAGTTGCGGCGCGCCGCCATCGATGCTGCCGCCGGAGCGGTGGAGGAGACGGCGCGCATCGTCGCCCAGATCCGCGCGCGCTGGCCCGAGGTGCGCATTGTGCTGCGCGCCGATTTCGGGTTTTGCCCGCGAGGCCCTGATGAGTTGGTGCGAGGCCAATGAGATCGATTTCCTGTTTGGCCTGGCCAAGAACGACCGTCTCGTCGCCGAGATCACCGCCGAGCTGGGTGAGGCCGAGGAGGACAGCAAAGCGACCGGCCAGCCGTGGGCCTTCAGCCCACGGGCTTGACCCGTGGCACGCCGGTTCAAGGAGTTCCAGTGGTCGACGCGCGACAGTTGGAGCCGCCAGCGCCGGGTCGTTGCCAAGGCGGAATGGACCGAAGGCGCGGCCAATCCCCGCTTTGTCGTCACCTCGCTGAGCTCTGAGGGCGCCGAGCCCCAGCGGCTCTACGAGGAGATTTACTGCGCCCGAGGCGACATGGAAAACCGTATCAAGGAATGTCAGCTCGATCTGTTCGCCGACCGTACCTCAGCGGCGACGATGCGCGCCAACCAGCTGCGCCTGTGGTTCGCCTCGATGGCCTACGTCCTGCTCTGCGCGCTGCGGCGCATTGCCCTGCAGCACACCCAATTCGCCAAGGCGACCTGCGGCACGATCCGCCGCAAACTGCTCAAGATCGGCGCGCTGGTGCGCACCAGCGTGCGGCGCATCAAATTCGCGATGGCCTCGGGCTGCCCCTACCAGCGCGACTTCGCCCGCGCCCACGCACAACTGATCACCGCCGCGGCACGCTGACGAAACAGAGAAAGCCAGCGATCATATTCGACACCGCCAATCGCAGCACCACCACTGCGTCCGCCGGGACTCGCGGAGGTTGTGAACCTTCATCGCCACAATGTCAGCGTGCAGCTGCCGCGGCCGCCCCTCAAATTCCCAACCGGTATGAGAAATCCGGGCTAGGGCATTATGGAGCAGGGTTGAACACTGGGCCTATTCTCAGCTCTGTTAGTGGATTATTCCCCCGGTCGCAGTTCTAAGGCACCCCTACCAATCCGCACGTGAAAGTTGCCGAGGAACGACAGCCCGAGGAGACCATCTACACCGTCGCCGAAAGATCTGTCAGCCGAGTTTTGTATGAATAACGGTACATCGCTGAGACGAGCGTCCCCGAGCGAGATATGGTCCGCTCGACCTCCCGGCAGCCAAGTCTTACCCATTGGTGTGGTGACGATCGCCCCTTGAGGACCAGACGAACTCGATGCCGGCGCTACTGGCGAGCTGCTTCGATAGGACCGTGCGGCTTGCTCCCGTATCGACGATCATGCGAGCTGGCACGGCGTTCACTAGGACCGGTACGATGATAGCAGTCGCGTTCGGATCAAAGCGTAATAGGGCGCTGCCGGTCCCGAACAGGGGTGCACAGGAACCGTCTTTCTGCCAACCTCTCATCAGCGTAGTGAGTTGCTGGGTGCGCCTCTTCTCCGGGTCAAATGCGATATAATCGCGCAATGACACGATAGCTTTGCAGGGATAGCCAGCCTTTGCTGCTAGGCGTGCCAGATCGTAGTATACCGACAAGGCTACATTTGAAGGGTCGAGAAAGAGCGACAGCGCTGTGCGCATATCTGCATAGGCACCGGCAAAATTGTTGCGCTTTTCCCGTGCTTCGGCTCTCCAGTCGTATACATTTGGGTCCGCAGGGTACTCCACCACGAGCTGATCAGCGGTTCGCTCGGCTGCCACAAAATCCGAAGAGCGAAGTTGAGCGGTGACGACCGCTGGCAGCAATTCCTCATTTGACCCGCATTTCGTCGCAGTATGTTCCGAAAATGCAACAATGGCGCCGTATTCGGCATGCTCTAGAAGATTGCTAACCAGCTCGGCTTCTAGCGTTCGATTACATGGCTCGCCAACGAGCCGCCTTGCCACAAGTTCGAATTTTGGAGGGAGACGTGTAACGACCTCCGCCAAAATAGCGTATTCCGGTCCACGGTTGAAGTAAACTAAAAGCCCTGCCGTGACTACCAAGCCGGCGGTGACCATCATCACCAACATTACCATACGACCTGCGTCGCTCTTGGGCGCCATTACAATGATCAGGGTCTGCCGCCAATTTCGACAGCGAACGCGAACCTTCGGCATCCGCAGTATTGCAGCCCCGCCCCGCGCTCGTCCTGCGCCCATTCTGGGGCTGGAGTCATCCGCTGTAGCTGTTCCAGCCAGCGCGGTATTCCGGCTCCGCCTTCCGGCGAATGTCCGCGGGGTTGAGAATGCGCTTAGCAGCAAGACAGCCCGCCGTCCAATCGCCGAGGTTCTCCCCCGCTGGCCCATAGCAAGACCCGGGGCGTGGGGTGCTCCGATGACCCGACCAATATTCGGCGCCGTCCTTGAATGCGCCCGCTAGGCCCGCGAACCACCGCTCCCAGGCACGCCGATCAGCGAAGCCCTGCCCGTAAGCTCCTGCGAGCTGATCTGATTGGGCTGATGGGGGTGGAGAGGGTGGGGCGGCTGGCGGAACGGCATACTGGGAAGGGGCTGAGTTCGCTGCATCTAGGACCGTCACACCCATTGAGGCGAGGTCTGAGGGCGTGAGCCAAGTCGCACGTCCGGGCCGAGTCTGAACGAGTTTCCCAATGATTGCCGGCGAGACCCCGAGCCCGCCCAGTTCTCTCGCCATTGCTGTGGTGACCGCCATCGAGGCCTCTGTTTCCTCACCGTTTTCGCTGACACTGTGGACCCCGATCAAGGCCTCGGGACGGACAATGCGCCGGGAGGCAGCGGCAAATAGGAGAAAACAAGCCAATGAGCACTCGCTCTCCTCCCCCACGAACGCAGCGGCATCTAGCCTCTTGATCACCCTTGCCAGCTTCTCCGCTTCGAGAACGTTTCCCCCTGGGCTGTCCAGAGCAAATGCGATGCGATCGGCAGGCGGCATTGTTTTCAGGAACTCCATAAAGCGATGGAAATCTCCCGATATGATGGGCCCGCGCAGCAAGATCAGAACTGCAGGCGCATCGAGGGGAAGCCTCTGGTATTGCAGCGCCTGCCCAACGGAACCGCAACAAAGGCAGGCCAGGGCAGTCAGCGCGGCGAAAAGGGCGACTTTGCTGCGGCCGGGTCGCCTGGGTAGCACTTCGCGAGGCATCACAGCCGCGCTGATTATCCAATCAAAACATCGGGCCAGTGCACATCCCATTGAGCATCTGGCCGTAGCAAGTTGCTGTGGACGCGCCCGGCGCTGGCGTTCCGTGACAAACGCCGTTCACAACCGCGCCGATGCAATCCCCTGAATTGATCACGGGTTGGCCAAACTGCTGTAGTGCCTCGACCCCAGTGTCAGGCTCTTCCACGATAAAGGGTGCGCCTGTGATACTTGCCGCTGTTGGCGCTGAGTAGGCGCAGTCTGGCCCGGCTGGCCGGTCGAATACTCCGGCAGCCCCGAGCAAGCCGAGCAGCCCTGAGCCGCCGGTGAAATGGAAACCGCAATCGGAAGCCGCCGTCCTCGGAGGCGGGGCAGTGTTGGCGCAGCCGGCCAGTAAAGCGACCGTAGGGACAACCCAAAGGAACGAAGGCTTCCGCATACCTCGCCTCGACGCACGTTTGCCAGCCCCCGCCCCGTCGCAATCTGGCGCGAGAACATTTCAGTCCGATTAACAGAGAACATAACCTTCTTGGGCACGACCGCCCCTCCGCGAACAGAATGTTCGCATAGACCCGTGCTCTAGTGCGGATAGAGCGCGTCGGGGAAGGTATAGCCATCGCAGAGATTGGCCGGGAGACCAAAGGTGTTGGCGACATTGGCCTCTCCTTGGGCGCAAGACATTTGGGCCACCGAAAGGCGCTCGGTATTCGAGGTCGGCGGCCGTGGGTGCCGGCGAAGCAGCCCAGGCGCAAAATAGACGGGCTGTCGTGACCCGCGGCTGAGCCGCGCCTGCCCGGTTCTCCGGGCGGAACTCAGCGCGGCAGGGACCGCTCAGTTCTTTGTTTTGTCGACGAGGCGGTTTTCGGCGATCCACGGCATCATTGCGCGGAGTTTTTCGCCGATCTTTTCAATGTCATGCTCGGCGGCACGGCGGCGCAAGGCCTTAAAGCTAGGTTGTCCGGCGGTGTTTTCGAGCACCCATTCACGCGCGAAATTGCCGGACTGGATGTCGGCCAGGATCTTTTTCATTTCGGCCCGCACATGGGTATCGATCAGCCTGGGGCCGCGCGTGTAGTCGCCATATTCGGCGGTGTTCGAGATCGAGTAGCGCATGTTTGCGATGCCGCCCTCGTAGATCAGGTCGACGATCAGCTTCATCTCGTGGCAGCACTCGAAATAGGCCATCTCGGGCGCATAGCCGGCTTCGACCAAGGTTTCGAAGGCTGCGAGAATGAGCGATGTCAGGCCGCCGCACAGCACCGACTGCTCGCCGAACAAATCAGTCTCGCACTCCTCCCTAAAGGTCGTCTCGATGACCCCGGCGCGCGCGCCGCCGATTGCCGACGCGTAGGAGAGCGCGATTTCGAGCGCGTTGCTGGAGGGGTTCTGCTCGACGGCGACCAGGCAAGGCACCCCGCCGCCGCGCAGGTATTCCGAGCGGACCGTGTGGCCCGGCCCCTTCGGTGCGATCATGAACACGTCCATGTCGGGGCGCGGCTCGATCAGGCGGAAATGGATGCTGAGCCCATGCGCGAAAGCGAGCGCGGTGCCTTCGCGCATGTTGGGGCGCAATTCGCCCGCATAGAGGGCAGCCTGCAGCTCGTCCGGGGTCAGCACCATGACGATGTCGGCCCATTTCGCGGCCTCCGCCGAGGTCATCACGCGCAACCCCGCCTCCTGGGCCTTTTTCACCGATGCAGAGCCGGGCCGCAACGCCACGACGACGTCCTTGACCCCGCTGTCGCGCAGGTTGTTGGCGTGCGCATGACCCTGGCTGCCGTAGCCGATGATGGCAACCTTCTTCGACTTGACCAGGTTCACATCGGCGTCCCGGTCGTAATACACCCGCATTTCGCTCTCCTCTCACCTGTCATCCCGGCGGAGGCCGGGACCTATGTCCGAAATAGCCACCGGCCCCCTGTTCCCTGCCAGGGGCAGGCTTCGCCGGTGAAGTGAGGCTAAAAGCTCGTGGGTCCTCGGGAGATCGCTGCTGCGCCGGTGCGCGAGATCTCGACAAGGCCGAGGGGTTCCATCAGGGTGATGAAGGCGTTGAGCTTTTCGCTCGATCCCGTCATCTCGAAAACGAAGCTCTCCGTCGTCGAATCGACGACGCGGGCGCGGAAGATGTCGGCGAGACGCAGGCTCTCGATGCGCGACTCGCCTTTGCCGGCGACCTTGATCAGCGCCATCTCGCGCTCGACAAAGGGGCCCTCGTCGGTCAGATCGTGGACTTTGTGCACCGGCACCAGCCGCGACAGTTGCGCCTTGATCTGCTCGATGATCATCCGGGTTCCGCTGGTCACGACCGTGATGCGCGACAGGCCGTTCGCGCGGTCCACCTCGGCAACCGTCAGGCTCTCGATATTGTAGCCGCGGCCGGAGAACAGCCCGACCACGCGGGCGAGGATGCCCGGCTCGTTGTCAACGAGCACAGCGATCGTATGGCGTTCGATGTCGGTCACGCCCGCCTCAGACGAGCACCATGCCTTCCTCGGAGACCGGTTTTTCGGCCTCGTCCTCCGGCCCCAGCAGCATCTCGTTATGGGCCGCACCGGACGGGATCATCGGAAAGCAATTCTCGGCCGGGTCTACCGCCACGTCGAGGATGAACGCGCGTTGGGTGTCCAGCATCTCGTGGATCGCATCGTCGAGTTCCGCCGGTTTCTCGACGCGCCGCCCGACCGCGCCGAAGGCGTCGGCCAGCTTGACGAAATCGGGAAGGGCGGCGGTGTAGCTCTCCGAATAGCGGCCGCCATGCAGCAGCTCCTGCCACTGGCGCACCATCCCCATGTACTGGTTGTTGACGATGAACACTTTGACAGGCAGCCGGTACTGGGCGATGGTCGACATTTCCTGAATATTCATCAAGACCGAAGCTTCTCCGGCGATGTCGATGACGAGCGAATCGGGATGGGCGATCTGCACACCCATGGCTGCCGGCAACCCATATCCCATCGTGCCGAGACCGCCCGAGGTCATCCAGCGGTTCGGCTCCTCGAACTTGAAGAACTGAGCGGCCCACATCTGGTGCTGGCCGACCTCCGTGGTAATGTAGACATCACGGTCGCGGGTCAGCGCATAAAGCCGCTCGATCGCATATTGCGGCTTTATCAGATCGCGCCGGCTGCGGTCATAACGCAAACAATCGCGCGCGCGCCAATTCTCGATTGCGCGCCACCATTTGTCTCGCGCCGCGCCATCGCTGCTGTGCAACGCCGCGGGCCCAGTAGCCAGGATGGCGGACAGCGCCTCGCCGACATCGCCGATTATCGGCAGATCCACGCGGACATTCTTGTTGATCGAGGACGGGTCTATGTCGATGTGGATCTTCTTGGAACCGGGCGAAAAGGCGTTCAGGCGGCCGGTGACCCGATCGTCGAAGCGCGATCCGACGGCGACCATCAGATCGCAACCGTGCATGGCCAAATTCGCCTCGTAGGTGCCGTGCATGCCGACCATGCCGAGAAAATGCGGGTCGGCCGCCGGAAACGCGCCGAGCCCCATCAACGTCAGAGTGCACGGCGCATCGGTCAGCCGCACCAGGCCGGCGAAGCGGGCGCAGGCCTCGGGCCCGGAGTTGATCAGCCCGCCGCCGCCGTAGAAAAGCGGGCGTTTCGCTCGAGCAATCATCTCGACGGCTTGGGTGATCCGGGCCGGGTCGGGCCGCAACTGCGGACGGTAGCTTTTGTGACGCACCTCTTCGGGCGCGGTGTAAGGCCCGGGCGCGAACAGGACATCCTTTGGCAGATCGACGACGACCGGCCCCGGGCGGCCGCTCTTTGCGACATAAAAGGCCTCGTGGAGTATGCGGGCCAGCTCGCGGACGTCCTTGACGAGATAATTGTGCTTTGTGCAGGGCCGCGTGATGCCCGTCGTGTCGGCTTCCTGAAATGCGTCGTTGCCGATCAGATGCGTCGGGACCTGGCCGGTCAGGCAGACGATCGGCACTGAATCCATCAGCGCATCGGTCAAGCCGGTGACTGCGTTCGTCGCACCAGGACCGCTCGTTACGAGCACGACGCCGACCCGCCCGGTCGAGCGGGCATAGCCCTCGGCCGCGTGTACCGCACCCTGCTCATGCCGCACCAGGATGTGCCGCAGTGAGTTCTGCTTGAAGAGCGCGTCGTAGATCGGCAGGACGGCGCCGCCGGGATAGCCGAACACGACGTCGACGCCCTGATCGACCAGAGCCTTGATGACAATCTCCGCTCCGCTCAACGGCTCGGCCGGCATGACACCTCCCATCGGCAGCAACATCGGGCGCGAACGACCGCGCGCCGCCGAGGAGTTGGTGCCCCAAGGCGGGGGCGCAACGTAGTCAGCTATACCGGCTTGGTCAACAAAAACCAGTCAATAAAATGACGTGAGCAGCGCAGCAAACTTTTCGAAAATTGCGCGCCGAGTATGAGGTCCGGGGTCATTCGATGACGGAACCAGGTCATTTGGCGTTTTGCGTAGTGCCGGGTGGAGCGCTGCGCCGCAGCGATCACGGCGTCGAGCAGGACATCGCCCCGCAGGTACGACAGGAGTTCGGGAAGACCCACCGCCTTCATTGCGGGGAGGCTGGGGTCGAGGCGCCGTGCGGCGAGCGCCTTTACCTCGGCCAGAGCGCCGGCCTCGATCATCTGAGCGAACCGGGCATTGCATGCGGCATAAAGCCGGTCGCGCGGCGGCGCTAGCAGGATTGTCCCGAAGCGGTATCGAGACTCCGATTTTGTCTGTTGCTGCCAAGTCCCGATGGTCACACCGGTCGCTCTTACCACCTCGAAGGAGCGGATGAGCCGCTGTTTGTCTCCGGGGAACAGGCGCTGCGCGGCCGCCGGGTCGAGCCTCGCCAGCCGCTCGCGAAACGCGATGCCGCCCAGCGTCCGATGAAGCTCGACCGCCTCTTGCCTGATCTCCGCGGGGATATCTGGAACCGGCGCCAATCCCTCCTCGATCGCCCGCAAGTAGAGCCCGGTGCCGCCAACCAGAATGGGCAGGCGGCCCGCCCGTGTCGCCTCGGCGATCTCGTCGAGCGCAAGTGCCCGCCATCGCGCGGCTGACCCGCGTTCGCCCGCGTCGAGGAAGCCGTAAAGCCGGTGCGGTACTCGGGCTTGCGCCGCTTGATCGGGCCGCGCCGTCAGTATCCGAAGATCGCGATAGATCTGGAGGCTATCGGCGTTGATGATTGTGCCGCCATATAGGCCGGCCAATTCGAGCGCGAAAGCTGACTTGCCGCTCGCCGTCGATCCGGCGATGACGAGGACCGGGGCCGGGCTTTCGCGAGCCTGCTTGTGACCGGGCCGACCGCCGGGGTAGGAGGACTGTCCATGACGATGGTCCTCACCCTGATTGCTGGTGGCCGTGGGCGGCAAACCCTCCCCCGCCTAGCCGGCGCAGCCGCGGCCGCCGCCGGGATCACGGGCGAGCCGACCTGGCTGGCGGACGACGCCTGCGATCTTGTTTTCGATGCACCCAGCCCGGCGCTCGCCGAGGCGGCCGCACGCGGCGTGATCGGCAATGCCGAAATCGACGTTCTGGTTCAGCCGGCCACGAACCGGCGCAAGCGCCTGCTCGTCGCCGACATGGAATTGACGATCATCGAGAATGAGATGCTCGACGAGCTCGCCGATTTCATCGGCCTCCGTCAAGAAGTCTCGGAAATTACCCGCCGCGCAATGAATGGAGAGATCGACTTCACCGCCGCCCTCGAGGCACGCGTCGCCTTGCTCGCGGGCCTGCCCGATCACGCGCTCGAAGAGGCGGCCGGCCGTATCCGGCTGAGAGCGGGTGCCCGGCAGCTGATCGCGACAATGCGAGATACCGGAGCGGTCACCGCGCTCGTGTCTTCCGGCTTTATGATTTTTGCCGAACGAGTTGCGGCCGAACTCGGGTTCGATCACGTCGTCGCCAACCAGTTCGATCTGACGGCAGGGCGCATCGCCGGCACGGTCTCTCCACCGATCGTGACCGGCGAGAGCAAGAGGGAAACGCTGCTCGCCCTGGTTGCCGAGCATGCTGTTCCACTGCGGCAGTCGATGGCTGTCGGCGACGGCGCCAATGATCTGCCGATGCTGGCCGCCGCCGGGATCGGTATCGCCTTCCACGCCAAACCCGCCGTCGCGTCGAGCGCCCGATGGCGGCTCGACCATGCCGATCTGACCGGCCTCCTCTACGCCCAAGGGTATAGAAAGGAGGAGATCATCGGGTAGTTCGGGTACGGCGTCCGTAAGGGGCGCGCGTGTTCACCCCTGATCGAGGCGGAGCGCAATGAAGCGAAGATCGCCTTGGCGCTCGACCAGCAACAGTATCGATTTTCGTCCGGATTTTTTCGCTTCCGCGATCTTGCTGCTGACTTCGCCCGGGTTGTTCACCTCCTCCTGCGCTGCCTCCATGATCAGGTCGCCGGGGCGCACGCCCTTGGCAGCCGCCGGACTGTCCTTGGCGACATCGACGACGACGACCCCTTTCGAGCTGTCGGCGAGCGAGAACTTATCCTTCAGGTCCGTCGTGATCCCTGACAATGTCAGGCCCAGGGTATTGACCACCCCGGCGTTGCTCTGGGTGGACTTCTTGGGTGAGTCCTGTGCGTTCGCTTGTTGCTGATCGCTTTCGTCGAGCTTGCCGACCGTGACCTGCACCGTGTTCTCTGCGCGCTTTCTCCAAAGCGTCAGCGGGACGGTCTTGCCGACCGGCGTCTCTGCAACCAGCCGCGGCAGCCGCCGCATGTCGTTAACTTCCCGGCCGTCAAAGCTCAAGACCACGTCGCCGGCCTGAATTCCGGCCGCCTGAGCGGGGCCATTATCGCTGACGCTGGCGATCAGCGCACCTTTGGGCTTATCGAGGCCGAGACTTTCGGCAATCTCATCGGTCACCGCCTGGATGCGAACACCCAGCCACCCGCGGTGCACGTCGTGATCGGGCTCGTTCTGCAACTCGGCGACGACTTCCTTGGCAAGGGCGGAAGGGATCGCAAAACCGATGCCGATCGAGCCGCCGGACGGCGAGTAGATCGCCGTGTTGATGCCGATGACCTGGCCGTCCATGTTGAACATCGGCCCTCCCGAATTGCCGCGGTTGATCGAGGCATCGGTCTGCAGGAAATCGTCATAGGGGCCGGAATTGATGTCGCGCTGGCGCGCCGAGAGGATGCCTGCGGTGACGCTGCCGCCGAGGCCGAAGGGGTTGCCGATCGCCAGCACCCAATCGCCCACCCGCGAGGCGTCGCTGTCGCCCCAGGTGGCGGCGGTCAGCGGCTTGTCGGTTTTGACCTTCAGCAGCGCGATATCGGTCTTGGTGTCGCGCCCGACGAGCTCGGCCTTCAGATTGGTGTCGTCATGCAAGATGACGGTGATCTCGTCGGCATCGGCGATCACGTGATTGTTGGTCACGATATAACCCCCCGGATCGATGATGAAGCCGGAGCCGAGAGAAGTGCCCTTGCGCGGCTGCGCCTCCTGACGGCCGCCCTTGGGGACGCCGTGCTCGAAAAAGTCCCGAAAGAACTCCTCGAACGGCGAGCCCGGCGGGAACTGAGGCATGTCAGGCCCGCTGTGCTCATGCCCGCGTTCGGATTTGACCGTCTGCGTCGTTGAAATGTTCACCACCGAGGGCAATAGCTTCTCCGCGAGATCGGCGAAGCCGTCGGGCGCCGGCCGAGCGGCGGCAGGCACCGCGAAAGACGCCGGAGCGGCGATCAAAAAAGCCGCGATTACGCCCGCAGCCGCGCGGCGCGCTAGGTTCAATGGCAGAAAAGGCACCGGATCTAACTCCCAGAGCAAAAGCAAACGGTTGGGTTTTCGAGCAACCATCGGGATCTGATTGCGGGCTGCATCCGAAATCGGGGACAAGCCCTGCGCATACCGGCCAATAATACCCTCAACATCACCGTCGCACCAGCCAGACAAGGATAACCCCGGCGCAAGCCGCCGCCAGCCCTGCCAGCCGCAACGTTTGCGGCGGAACGGCTAGAGCGCGCGCCGCGGCCCGCCTCATGCCTTCCGGAAACAGCGCGTAGAGAGCACCCTCGATCACCAACACGAGAGCGAGCGCCGTCCACAAATCCCTCATTGCCTGGCGCACCGCGATGCGTGGGACGCCTCATCGTGAACCAGCGGTCGCCCCAGCCGTGGGCCCTGGCGACGTGGGCTTGGCTGCCGTACCGTCCAAATTCTCGAAAAAGCGGAAAAAGCCGCTATCCGGGGTGAGCACGAACGAAGTGGTGCGGCCGTTGAGCGCATCGCGATAGGCCTGCATCGAGCGATAAAAGGCGAAGAATTCCTTGTCCTGGCCAAAAGCGTCGGCGTAGGTCTTGATGCTCTGCGCATCGCCATCGCCGCGCACCCGTTGGGCGTCCCGCTGGGCCTCGGCGAGGATAACGGTGCGTTCGCGCTCTGCGTTGGCGCGGACCGTCTGGGCCGCTTCGGCGCCCTCGCCGCGGTATTGCGCGGCCTGTTGCTCGCGTTCCGATTTCATGCGGGCAAAGATCGCCTGGCTGTTTTCCTCGGGCAGATCGGCGCGGCGGATGCGAACGTCGATGACGTTGATGCCAAAGGACTTCCCCTGCGCGCTCACTTCATCGCGGATCTGAGCCATGATCGCCGAGCGCTGGTGGGACAGCAGAGCCGACAAGGTGACGTTGCCGAGCACCCGCCGCAAGCTGCCGCTGACCATCGCATTGAGCCGAGCGCGGACGGCGGCTTCGGTGCTCACAGTCTGATAGAACAACAGCGGGTCGGTGATCCGGTACCGGGTATAGGTGTCGACGACGAGCCGTTTCTGGTCAGAAACGATGACCTCCTCCGGCGGGGGCTCGAAATCGAGCAGCCGGTTGTCATAGAAAATGACGTTCTCGATGAACGGCCGCTTCACCTTCAACCCCGGCTCGCGCACGACCCGTCGCGGCTGGCCCAATTGCAGAACGAGCGCCTCCTCGGTCTGGTCGACGATAAACAGCGAGCTCATCGCAAAAATGCCGGCGACGACAAGCACGACGGCGGCGATGGCGAGGATACGATGATTCACGACCCCCTCCTCATTGCCGCCGCAGCGGCGGCACGGCAAGCGCTGGAGACGGCGTTCCGCTGGAGGATGGCCCGCCCACTCCCGAGCCGTTCCCCGGAGCGCCTCCCGGAGGCGATGCATTGGCCGTCCCCTGGCCGGTCCCGAGTGCGGGCAACGGCAGATAAGGGAGGACCCCGTTTCCGCCCTCGGCCGATTTGTCGATGATTACCTTGTTGCTGTTCTTCAGGATCTCTTCCATCGTTTCCAGGTAGAGGCGTTGGAGCGTAACATCCTGTGCCGCCTTGAAGGCGTTGTAGACCGAGAGGAAACGATCGGCGTCGCCTTGAGAGCGGGCCGTGATCTCCTGTCGATAGGCTTCCGCCTCCTGCTTGATCCTTACTGCGTCGCCGCGTGCTCGAGGGATGATGTCGTTGCGGTAGGATTCCGCTTCGTTGCGCAACCGCTCGCGGTCGGCGAGCGCCCGCTGCACGTCGCGGAACGCGTCGATGACCGGGGCCGGCGGATCGACCTTGAGCAGCTGCAGCTGCGTGAGCTCGATTCCCGCGTTATAGGTGTTGAGGATCCCTTGCAGCAGGGCTTGGGTATCGGTTTCGATCTTGCCGCGCCCCTCCGAGAGCGCCTGGGCGATCGGGGTCTCGCCGACCACTTCGCGCATGGCGCTCTCGGCGGCGGATTTGACCGTCGCCTCGGGATCCCGGATGTTGAAGAGGTAGGCCTGAGCGTCCTTGATGACCCAAAAGACGGTGAAATTGATGTCGACGATGTTCTCATCGCCGGTCAGCATCAGCGCCTCTTCAGGCACTTGGCGGCTGACCTGACCCCGGCCTGGGCCTTCGGCGTTGCGATAGCCGATTTCGGTCCGGTTGACGCGGGTCACGCTCGGTCTCAGAACCGTCTCGATCGGGCTCGGCAGGTGATAGTTGAGACCTGGCTGGGTCGTCCGGTTATAGGCGCCAAACCGCAGAACGACCCCGACCTCATCGGGCAATACGCGGTAGAAGCCGCTCGCCAGCCAGATGACGACGATACCGAGCACGACGATGGCGATGCCGGTGCCTGTTCCAAAACCGCCGGGCAGTACGCGGCGAAAGCGGTCCTGGCCGCGCCGCAACAGCTCCTCGAAGTTGGGAGGCTGCGGACCACGCCCGCGAGGGCTTTGTCCGCCGCCGCTGCCGCGGTTGCCACCCCAGGGGCCGCCGCCGCGCGGCCCGTTACCCCATGGCCCACCGCCTTCACTTTTCCAGAACATCGACCCTGAACCTTTCCGCGATGTCGCCCGGGGATGTCGGGTTGGGGCCGCCTTCGACCGGGCAGGTCCCCAACATTTGCGACGCGCGAGACGCGCGACCCCGATAGAGAGAATGGGCGGGTGTTGTCAAGTCGGGTCGCCGGTCCCAAATCCCGCATATCCGGCGGCGCTCATGGCCCGGTCACGATTGACGGAATGCATCCTCACGTGACCGGTCACCGGCTTACTCGATCGCCAGTCTGCCTCATCCGGCGCTCCGAACCAAGCGCCACGATCGATCACCCGCGATCTTCCGGCCCAAGACAGGAGCATGAGCCGGGCAGGAGCATGACATGACTGCCGTCACAGAACGACAAATCCTCGACGCGCTGGGCCACATCGCCGATCCTGACAAGGGCGCCGACATCGTCTCGCTCGGCATGGTATCGGGCCTCGTCATTCGCGACGGCAATATCGCCTTCGCGATCGAGGTCGAGAGCGAGCGCGGCCCGCGTCTCGAACCGTTGAGGAAGGCAGCCGAGAAGGCCGTCGAGGCGCTGCCCGGCGTGCTTTCGGTGACCGCGGTGTTGACGGCGCAGGCGCCGCCGCGGGGCCGCGCGGCCCCGCCGCCGCATGGGGCCGCGGGGGGGCCGGCTGGTGTTCGCACGGCGCGCGGGGCCGTGCCCGGGGTCGGTGCGATCGTCGCAGTGGCGTCCGGCAAAGGGGGCGTCGGCAAATCGACGGTGGCGGCCAATCTGGCGCTGGGGTTGCGGGCCAACGGTCTGCGCGTCGGGGTACTCGATGCCGACATCTACGGGCCTTCGATGCCGCGCATGCTGGGGATCTCCGGCCGGCCCCGCTCGCGTGACGGGAAGACTTTGATCCCGATGGAAAATTACGGGCTCAAATGCATGTCGATGGGGTTCCTCGTGCCCGAGGACACGCCGATGATCTGGCGCGGACCGATGGTCATGAGCGCCTTGCAGCAGATGCTGCGCGAGGTCGAGTGGGGCGAGCTCGACATCATGGTCGTCGACATGCCGCCCGGCACCGGCGACGCCCAATTGACGATGGCCCAGCAGGTGCCGCTCGCCGGCGCGGTCATCGTCTCGACGCCGCAGGACATCGCGCTGTTGGACGCGCGCAAGGGCCTCAACATGTTCAAGCAGGTCGAGGTGCCGGTGCTCGGCATCGTCGAGAACATGAGCTATTTCCTGTGCCCGCATTGCGGCGGCCGCAGCGAGATCTTTTCGCATGGCGGCGCCCGCCAGGAGGCCGAGCGGCTCGGCACCGAGTTTTTGGGCGAAGTGCCGCTCGACCTCAAGATCCGCGAAACCTCCGACCGCGGCACGCCGATCACCGTCGCCGAACCCGACAACCCGCACGCCCAGGTGTTCCGCCAGATGGCCGCCCGCATCTGGGAAAAGGTCGCCGGCGAGGGCGCCGAGCGCCGAACGCCGCCGCGGATCGTCATCGAATAGGCACCGATGCTGTCCGACTGTATCTTGCATGTGGCAAACCGACTGCAATTCACAGCCGGTGAGCCGTAATGGCGCTGATGTTATCCAGGACCTACGATGCCTTGCTCGCGGCCGGTGCGCCCGAAGATAAGGCGCGCGATGCAGCAGAGGAAATCGCCGCCTACGAGAATCGCCTCACACCCATCGAAACCGAATCGCGCTGATCAGAGCCGAAATAGGCGAAATCCGCAGCACCATGGCGACCAAAACTTGGGTGTTGACTGGGATGCTGGCCCAGACATTTGCTGTCCTCGGTGGCGTCGCAGGTCTCCTTAAGCTGCTGCATTAGGCGAGTCTCATCACCGCGCATTGCACCTCCGGGCGGAGAAAGAGTCAGCGGCCGAGAAGCGCCATCAGCTCGCGCCATTCCCGCGGCGAGAGGCCGCTTGATGGCTGGTCGACTCGCTCGCCTTCGATCATCCGGCGAATGACGGCGAGGCCGGAAGCCGAGATCGTTGCCGCGTTGATCCGGTATTCGAGAAGCGCGGCGTGGGCCATCGGGACCCAGCGCGCGAGTGTCTCCAGCATCACTTCGGCATAGGCGCGGATCTCGTATTGCGCGTGGGGATCGGCGCGCAATGACAGAAAATGCATCAGATTGTGCAGGTCGGTCTTCCAATACCACTGGGTGTAAAAGCCGAGCGACAGGTTGATGCGGGCGAGCTCGCGGGCGAGGCCGGGCCGCGTCGGGTCGATCGGCGAGCCCGATGCGTCTTCGTTGAGCAATTCGGCGTAGCCCGCATAGGCATTCTCGGCGTCGCGGCGCAATAGATCGAGGACGCGCTGCGCCGCTTCGCCCTCGATCGCCGCGCCGCGCCCCTGGCGGTTCGCCGTGGCCTGCACTGCCAAGTGCTCGGGGTCCGGGATATAGAATTCCTGGTCGAGGATCGAGTATCGCGCCGAGTACTCGTTCACATTCGCCGTGCGATGCCGGATCCACTGCCGCGCCACAAAGATCGGCAGCTTCACGTGATACTTGATCTCGCACATCTCGAACGGCGTCGTATGACGGTGCCGCATCAGATAATTGATGAGCCCCCGGTCCTCGCTGACCTTGCGGGTGCCGCGGCCGTAGGAGACGCGGGCCGCCTGCACGATCGCGGCGTCGTCGCCCATGTAATCGACGACGCGGACAAATCCGTGATCGAGAACGGGCAGCGGCTCGTAAAGGATCGCTTCGAGCGCCGGCACTGTGGCACGGCGCGTCTCATGCGTTGCGCCTCGCTGCGTGGCGATTTCTTGTTGTTGCTCTGCCGTCAGCCGGCTCATCGGTCGGCGCGGCCCAGGCGTTCACATGCCATGCGCACCATCGGATCGCTTTGCGGCAACCTTAACAGACGGTCTTTCAACCGCTCCCGGACTGTCGGCGCCTCCGGAAAGTCGAGCTGCGTCCAAAAACGCTTCGCTCGATCGAAATAACCGACCGTATCGAGAAACGCGATCGTGAAGTAGTAACTTTCGGGCAGTGATTCACCGATCGCAGGCGCGACGATTTCGCCATCAGGGGAGATTGCGGCGGTGAGGCACCAATCGAGCAGCCGGGCGAGCTCCTCCTCGGCCTGCCGGCGCTGATCGGGGCGCATGTGTGGCCAACCGAGCTGCAACAGAACCGCGACATCGTAGTTGTTGTGGTTCGTCATGCCGATCTCGTCGAGCCACCCGTTGGGATAACGACGGTCACGGATGCGCAACAGCGTGTCGACGAGCTGCGGCCAGTATCCGATCGCGCCCTCGAGATAGCGCGCCATATGAAAGGTGAGGCTGAGATCGACGGTTCGAAGCCGCCGTCCGCTGATCAGGTAATCGGCGCCAAAAAACCCGGTGGTCGGGTCCTGCCACTCGGCGATGAAGCGGCGGATGACGGATTCGAGCCTCCTATCCCACGGGTAGTTCCGAGGACGCCCCCATAAGATCAGCCGAACGAGGTCGGCGGTCGCGAAGTTGAGCTCTTTGCGGCGGTCGATCCCGTCCTCGTCGAGCCGCGAGACAAGCAGACTTTCCAGGTAATCCTTCAGCCTGTCGGGGTCATTGATGCGATCGAGAAAACGGGGCGGAGTGCCTTGTTCTTCGAAATCGGCCGCGAGCATGTGATCGACGCAGGCATCGAGTTTCAAAAACCACACGTCGGTGCAGATGCCATGAGCTCCGTCGGGGTCCTGCGAGGCAGCGGCGGATGGGGAGGGCGGCGCGGCCTGGGTGCGCAGGCGCGCGAGCGTGGCGCGGACGCCGCTCGCATCGGTGGTGTATTCGAGCCGCCAACGCAACTCTCGCAGAACTTGCCGCGGGCAGGACGTATCGCTCCCGCCAGCCTCGCGTAGATCCAGCTCGGCCTCTACGGTTCGGATTTCGTGATTTGCTGACTGAGCCAGCCCGGCAATTTCCGGAAACCGGGTCGTGATTGCCGTTTGGGGTATCCACCCGACGGGGGCCGAGACCGCAACAAGGGGCGTTGCGCTCACCGAAGAGGAGTGCTCTCGGTAGCGCGCTTCCGAACGAGGCGCGTCTGAGATGGCGCAAACCCGAGCGAGGCTCCGCTCGCGGCACGGCGACCGGCGTTGGTCCAAGAGGCGCGCCGCGAATATGATGTCAGTCGCACAGGTCGCCTGGCGAGCCATTCGTCGAGCGGGGTGACCGGCAGCGCAGAATCATCGTCATCGCAATCCGGCAGCAATGCGACGCTCAACCGCCGCGTCCCCTCCGGCCAGACGATCTGTAATCGTCTGATCAAGGCGCCCGCAGCGCGCCCACCTGCCACATCGATGCGGCGCGGCAACTCTGCCACTCGGGCGCCCTTGCTGTCGAGCGGCGAACGACCGTGCAGCTGTCGAACATCGGCAATGTGAAAGATTTGCGGCTCTGGCGGGAAGCCGATCTCGAAGCAGGCTGCGGCGGGCTCGAGAATGCGCAAGACAAATCGGTCGTCCCCCGAGCGGAACCGTGCAACAGAACCGGCGACCGAAATCGGCTCCGCACTGGTATGCACCGCCCATACGATCGTGCCGGATAACCCGAGGCGAACGTGGTCCTGAATGACCGCCTGCCGACCGATCAATGCCGCTCCACGTCGAATGGAGCCCGGCGGTTTTCCATAAGCCGCCGACAAATCGAAAACTGCCCATTTGCAGTCCCCATCGACGCAATTGCCGATAATGTGCGCGCGGGCGTCGGGTATTTGATTACGCCCATCGATGACCAAGGTGTTGTGGCCGGCAGTCTGCGTGCGGTAGTAACGCCAGCGTGGTCCTGATCGATTATCGGCGCCATGGTCGAAATAACCGGGCAGATCGTAATCGTCCGCCCCGAGATCGATGATCCACCGTTGTCGCGCGCCATCGAGTATGAAACTCCCGGCATCCGCCTGACTGTGCAAGAAGACGTCTTCGGGAAGCGGCGGTGATCGGAGGCCGGGGCCAGCGAAATTTCCTCCTTTGATGGCCAGATAAACCGGATGCGCCGCCGGGCTGTTCGACCAGGTGTTGCGGAAGCATGCGAGATTGTTGCTGTGAAATACCTTCCCGGTGGGCACCTTGATCCCCGACGGCCTGGACTTCGGTCGGTTGGGCCATATCATGGTGAACGGAAGATACCAGCCGTCATACTGGTCTATGAGCCGGGCGTCGATTGGCCGCCTAAACCGGTGCGCAAACCAGGCGAGCGGCGCCATATCGAAGCCGGTTTCGGAATCTCCGAAATTGAACGCGGCGCCGAACGGCCCGACGGCGTGCAAGGCAAAGTCTCCCGTCTGCGCAAACCCCGGCCGGTCGGCGAGGCCAAAGCCGTAGTGGAACGTGCTCTCGAGCGCTGCGACCATCAGACCGGCATAGCGCATGGCGAGTGACCAATAGCTCGGCCCTTCCGGCCAAGCGCCATCGGGCGCCAGCCCGTCGAAAACGTTCCAGGACGAGACGAGACTTTTCTGAATCAGCTGACGAGAGATATCTGGATATCGATCGAGAACTGCGAGCGCTGAAACCAGAATGCCCGAATTCGACACCAGCGTGCAATTGTCACGCCGCCTCGGCCATTGCGCGAAGCGATCATCGTATGCCGCAAGGGCCGGTGCGAGGACATGGCGGAACAGTGAATCTTCGACTGTCCGCCGCTCCTGGTCGGAAAGTTCATGATACAGCCAATCATAGGCGAGAGAAACGGCGACAGCGATCTCAGCGCAATCCAGAAAGGACTTGATTACCGGGCGGGCTTTCCAGCTCGGCTCGGCACTCAGCCTCGCCAATACGGCGCGTGTGGCGTGCAGCGCATCAGCTTTTGTCTCGCCATCGCCGATCAACGCCAAAAAAGCCATGTGTATCAGTTGGCGGCCCTGGCGCTTGATCCCAGTCCGCAACTCTTGTTTGGCCGAAAGCGAACCCTTCTCGCATAATGATGCTTTCAGCCGCGTTATAAGCTTGGGATGGCTGTTTGCGCGCTCACAAATCCAGAACATCTCGCGCTGGCCAAACAATAGATAGGGATGCCTTGCGTTGAACCGCGAGACCGCGGTTTCAACGAGTGTTAGGTCCGGTTCCCTGGCCTCGACAAACCTAAAGGATCGGGCTTTATCTGAAGGCAATCGAATCCCTCTGGTCGAGGCATTGCGGTTGCCGAAATCAACGATGCGATCTGGAACCGGCCAACGACCGTATTAAGCAACCGCCCCACTTCCAAATGCGGCGGAACTCGCGGCCGGGGTCAAGCCAGTTGTTATGGTGTGGTAACCAAATGTATCAAAGTTTATCTACATTTTGCGTTTATTCCGCCTTTCAAATCGGCGAAAGCAGCTCGGCCAGGAATTCGTCCTTCCAAGCTGCGAGGTTGAATTTGCTGCGCAGCGACCCGCGAGAGCGATCCCGTTACATCAGCTTGAGGGCCCTGTGCCGCCGGATCGCAAGATCGTACGCGCTGTTATTGTTGCGATTTCTCGTCCGGTCCTCGTGCATGACGGCTTTGAGAACCCAGTGAAGCCGGTTTTCGACGCCCCAATGCGAACGAACGACTTGCCGGAGGCGTTCAGGCGACAGCGTTGCGCTGAGCAGATAATAGGCGGTCTCGATCGTCGCCGTGCTTGCGGTATCTCGGGTGCGGGTGACTTTTTCTATTGCCGCCAGACCGGGCTGGCGCCGACCGACCGCCTGTCGCGTCCGCGACCGCGGCTATCGTGCTGGGTATCGACGGGGACCGATATTGGCCTTTGTCATATGCGGCTGCTCACCGCAAAAGTCAAAACCGCGGCTTGGCCAGCCGAGCGGGAGGAGTGTCGCGATAGATCTGCAGTCGGGTCACCCGCAGACCGGCGACCCCGTGGGTTTCGATCGCGCGCTGCCAAGCGAGGAATTCTTCTACGGAGAGCTCATACCGGCGGCAAACTTCCTCCAGACTTATGGCACCGCTGCGCACCGCATTGACTACCACCGCCTTGCGCCGGGCGACCCAGCGCTTTGTGTCGGGTGGCGGCAAATCCATCGTTGGGGCGCCGGCGCACGCCAAAGTATGATCTCGGAGCAATTCGTACATCCTGCCGTTGTCGTCCATGGCGGCATAGTAGAGCGATAGACCTTAAGGAAGCCCTAAGTGGAAAGCTTGGTAGCGCACTCGATTTTTGTGATCCGGAGCCACTGCCGCAAAGCCAATCCGGGGTCTGTGGTCCAAGGCCGCGGGTCCAGGCCAGCCTCGGCTCGGTCGAACGGCCGTTACCGAAAGCTCAGCCAAATCAAGGATCTCGATCCGCTTCTCCAGCTTGATGCGGAGCGACCCAATTCATATACTCCGCGCCGCTTCATTCACGGAGTTTCGGGGAGACCGATGCGTCCGCCGCTACCGCCAGGTTATCATCCGTCCGATGATGAAGAATTCATGAACCCTCTTCAGATCGAATATTTTCGGCAAAAGCTGTTGCGCTGGCGAGCCCAATTGTTGGCCGAATCGTCGGATACGCTGCAGCACCTGAAGGAAGAGAGTTTGCTCAAACCCGATCTCACGGACCGCGCTTCGCTCGAAACAGAGCGCGCAATCGAGCTGCGCACCCGGGCGCGCGGACGCAAACTTATCTCCAAGATCGAAGCGGCGCTCCATCGGATAGACGACGGCACCTACGGTTTTTGCGAAGAAACGGACGAGCCTATCGGCATTCGCCGCCTCGAAGCCCGACCCATCGCAACCCTCAGCATCGAAGCCCAGGAGCGGCACGAGCGGATGGAGCGCACTCACCGCGACGACTGACGGGCCGATCCCTTCCGTTCGGCTCGAGGATTTTAATCCGGCCCCCGCGAATCGCGGGCGAATGGCGGGCAGCATCCCAGTAATTCGGTAGCATTGCGGCCAATATCGATTGAGATCGCGCGCCGCTTCCCCATTTGCGGCAGCAGATCGCGTGACAATCCCCGTCACTCGGATGGCCCTGTCACTCGGATGCATCCAATGGTCGCCAAACCGAAGCGGCCCGGTAGGTGGGCGAGTTGGATCGGCGAGCGCTCAGCGGCTTCGCGGATTCGCGGTCTGGCAGTGGCGAGCATGGCCCTGGTCGCTGTCGCGATTGTCCTGGAGATTTCCCGGATCGGGTGGCTGATTGCGGCTTGGCCTGCCGAGATGGCAGCTATTGCGATGCTGGGCCTTGCCGGGCTCGCCGCTTTAGCCGGCCACAAGGCGATAATGGCGCTTGCGGCTCGCTTCGAGATGTTGAGTCGGGCACTCGACTGCGCACCCGAGGCACAACTGATCGTAGCCGGGGACGGTCATATACGCTACGCCAACCGCGCTTTCCGCGAACTTTTCCCCGGAACGGCCGAGTCGCCCCTGGATCGCCTCAGGCAAGTCCTGTGCTCGGACGCAGAATCCGAGGCGCAATTTCGCCGGCTCCGCGGCCGCGCCGCCGCGGGCGTCCCGGCCATCGCAACTCTCTCCTTGAGCGAGACATCGAATGCCGGCCCCGGCCACTTGAAGGTCAGGATAGACCCGATCGCAGATTATCCAGGATTTACCTACTGGAATGTTCAAGATGTCAGCGCATCTCATCGATCCGAGGCGGCGCTGCGGGAAGGGCGGAATATTCTCGCCGACCTTCTGGACAATGCGCCGATCGGATTTTATTCGGTCGATGACACTGGACACTTCCGCTTTGTAAATCGGACATTGGCGCAGTGGCTCGGCAGCACTCCCTCGGAACTCTTGACCAGCCGCACTCGGCTGAGTCATTTTCTGGCCTGCCCGCCGGATGCCGGGACACCAGCCTGGAGCCCATTTCCTGCACCGAAGGCTGGGGCGCAACGAGGCGAGGTCGTGCTAAAGACCCGTCAGGGCCGGATTGTGCCGGCCTGGATCGCGCAGAACGTCGTCGGATCGGGCGGCGAGTTGCGAACTCGGTCGGTGGTGTGCGATTTGACACCAGAGCGCGAGTGGAAGACTGCCCTCAGATCATTCGAACGCTTTCGGCGTTGTTTCGCCAATGCCCCGGTTGGTATTGCGTTGCTCGACCGCAGCGGGCGCTTCGAGGAGGCGAACCGCGCGGTGGGTGAGCTGTTCGGGGCCAGTCCGCAATCTCTGAAAGGACGCCAGCTAATCGAGTTGTTGAACGCGCAAGACCGCGACCGCATTGCCGGCAAGCTTGCCGCGGCTGCGGTTGGGGCGGCAGATTCCGAACCGGTCGAGGTCCGGCTCATGCGGCCGGGCGATAAGACCCTCGTCCTGTTCCTCGGCCGCCTCGACGATCCAGGGGATGGGGCGCTTCGCCCTGATTCCAGCACTGGGGATGCCGGCACGGGGGGTGAACCGGGGGAGGGGCTTACCCTCCATTTCGTCGACGTCACCGAGCAGAAGAATCTCGAAATCCAATTTGCGCAATCGCAAAAGATGCAGGCCATTGGCCAGCTCGCCGGTGGCGTCGCCCATGATTTCAACAACCTGCTGACAGCGATGATCGGCTTTTGCGATCTGCTGCTGCTGCGCTCGCCGCCCAGCGACCCGTCCTTCGCGGACATCATGCAGATCAAGCAGAATGCGAACCGCGCCGCCAATCTAGTGCGGCAGCTGCTGGCCTTCTCACGACAGCAAACGCTGCAGCCGCGAGTCCTAAACATTACCGATATTCTCTACGAATTGCGGCACCTAATCGAACGGCTGATCGGGGAAAACGTCGACCTCGAGGTCGTGCATGGGCGCGATCTCGGCCTTGTGAAGGTCGACCAAGGTCAGTTCGAACAGGTCGTCATCAATCTTGCGGTGAATGCGCGCGACGCAATGCCCGGCGGCGGCACACTCACCATTCGCACGGCAAATGTTCACCAAGAGCGTCAATTGCGACGCGGGCATGAGGCAATGCCGGCCGGCAACTACGTGCTGATCGAGATGACGGATACTGGGGTCGGTATCCCCAAGGAAAATTTAGCTCGCGTTTTCGACCCTTTCTTTTCGACCAAAGAAATAGGCTCCGGAACCGGCCTCGGCTTGTCGACCGTCTACGGCATCGTCAAGCAAACAGGAGGTTTTGTTTTCGTGGGCAGCGCGCCGGGCCAGGGTGCGATCTTCCAGATCTACCTGCCGCGCTGCGAGCCGGCAAATTCGGCACAGTCGGCGCAGCCCGACACAGGTGAAGTCGCTGCAGTTAAGGATTTGACCGGGCACGGTACCATCATGCTCGTCGAGGATGACGAACCGGTCAGGATCTTCGGCGCCCGCGCTCTGCGCAACAAAGGGTACAGAGTGATAGAGGCGAGAAGTGGCGAAGCAGCACTCGATTTGATCCGCAATACCCCAGAGCCGCTTGATCTACTGATCACCGATGTCGTCATGCCGCACATGGACGGGCCCGGGCTCGTCCGCGAGGTGCGGGAGATTAACCCGGAAATAAAAGTGATCTTCATATCGGGGTATACCGAGGACGCATTCCGTCAGCGTCTCGACAGCGACGTCGGTATTGAGTTTCTGCCCAAGCCATTCAGCTTGAAGGAGCTCGCGGCCAAGGTGCGGGAAGTGCTCGCCGCGGGAGGCGCGTAAAGCCCTTGCTTCGGTATTGCGTCGCGCGAACAAAAAGTGTACATGCGGTAGCCTCCGGGCCGCGTTGCACGGCATCACCGGATGTGGAATAAGGAGGATGGACCAATGCAGACCGCATTGCGTCTCGTGGACAAGGAAGCAATGGACAAGCAGCGGGCATTGGACGCGGCGCTCGGGCAAATAGAACGCGCCTTCGGCAAGGGCTCGATCATGAAGCTCGGATCGCGCGAGGCGGCCGCCGATACCGAGGTAATATCGACCGGATCTTTGGGTCTCGATATCGCGCTCGGCATAGGCGGGCTACCACGCGGGCGGATCATTGAGATTTACGGGCCGGAGAGCTCCGGCAAGACAACGCTTGCTTTGCATGTCATTGCCGAAGCGCAGCGTGGCGGCGGCACCTGCGCCTTCATCGACGCCGAGCACGCGCTCGACCCGGCCTACGCCCGCAAGCTCGGCGTTAATGTCGACGATTTGCTGATTTCCCAGCCCGATGCCGGCGAGCAGGCGCTCGAGATAGCCGACACGCTTGTCCGCTCGGGCGCCATCGATGTCCTTGTCATCGATTCGGTGGCGGCCCTCGTGCCGCGCGCCGAACTCGAAGGGGAGATGGGCGACAGCCATATGGGTCTGCAAGCCCGGCTGATGAGCCAGGCCTTGCGCAAGCTGACGGGCTCGATCTCCCGGTCCCGCGCAATGGTCATCTTCATCAATCAGATCCGCCACAAGATCGGCGTGATGTTCGGCAATCCGGAGACTACGACGGGCGGCAACGCACTCAAATTCTACGCCTCTGTCCGTCTCGATATTCGGCGCATCGGCGCGATTAAGGAGCGCGATCAGATCATCGGCAATCAGACACGCGTCAAGGTCGTCAAAAACAAGATGGCGCCGCCTTTCAAGGTTGTCGATTTCGATATCATGTACGGCGAGGGGATATCGAAGCGCGGCGAGCTGATTGATCTGGGCGTTCAGGCTGGCGTTGTCGAGAAGTCAGGCTCCTGGTTTTCCTATGACGGCCAGCGTATTGGACAAGGACGTGAAAACGCCAAGGCTCATTTAAAGGAGCATGCCGGGATCGGCGAGGCGATAGAGCACGCGATACGCGGCAATGCCGGACTTGTAGCCGAAGCGATGATGGCAGCCCCGGGCGAGGCTGCAGCCGAAGAATAGCCCTCAGTTTCCCGAGGAGATTCTCGGGCCGAAATCGTCACGGTTGGGGCTCGTGCCGGAACGTGAGGGTTCGGCCGCGTTTGAGCCGAATTGCGGTGGTGCTCGCTGCACCAAATCGGCAGCGCGGATCCAAAAGCGCTCGAGCCTGCGTAGGGTCACGCTGGTGTTCTGCAGATCATCGGCACTAAGCGTAGCCTGCGAGAGCATCTGACCGTGACGCTGATGCATGGCGCTCAAGCTGTCCCGCAGTTTTCCCCCTTCTCGGTCAATCGAACATGGATCGAGCGCCGGTCGTGCACCGAGCGCTCATGCTCCAGATAGCCGTTCTCGACCATCTTCTTGACGTTGTAGGAGACGTTCGACCCGAGATAACAGCCGCGCAAGGTGAGTTCGCCGACCGTCATCTCCGCGTCGCCAATATTGAACAGCATCATTGCCTGGACGTTGTTGATGTCGTGAACCCGGAGCCCCTCCAGCTCCAGTTTGACGACCTCCAAGAATTGGCGATGAAGGCGCTCGACCAGCGAAATCACTTCGAGATAAGAGTTGTTCATTGCTAGCCTCTGGTTCGCCCGTCATTTTCGCGGCGTTGGGCTCGGCGCCGTCTCGAGCGCTGAGTAGTGGCGCCCCGTCGACATGTTCACACCGGGGCTACCCCCAGATCCGTCAAAAAAGTGTCCCGCTCACTGCAACCAACGTTTTTTGGACAGCTTCGCGGTTCGCTGCGGCATTTGGTGGCCTGATACCATTTGGAATCAGGCGACCCGCGGCAGGCGGTCTGAAAATCGGGCTTCGACGGTGCGGTAGTCTTCGCGGATCAACTTGACCAGCCGCGCAGCGTCCGCGGCCGTGCCCGATTTCGAGAGCGCCTCGAGCTCTTTGCAATGCGTCGACAACACGATGGCCCCCAGGTTGGCGCTCGCCGATTTCAGCGCATGACTGGCGCGGTAGAGGAGCGCCACATCGCCCGTTGTCGCGCCATCATCCAAATCCATCAGAAGACCCGCCGCACCCTTGAAAAACAATTCGATCAGCTGCTGCACGATGTCCGGCCGTCCCTCTCTTTGCAGCCTGTGAAGGGAATCCAGCACCTGCTCATCGATCGGCTCCGCAGCTGCCGATGCCTCCGTTACGAGGGATAATGGCTCTCGCGTGGCGGGGTCTTCGGGCGGACCCAGCCACCTCGTCAGCATCGCGCTCATCTGGTCGAGCGTGAACGGTTTCGCGAGATAGTCGTCCATACCCACCGCCAGGCATCTCCGGCGGCCATCCTCCACGACGCTCGCCGTAAGCGCTACGATAGGGGTACGCCTCCCGGAGAGGGCCTCTCGCCCGCGAATCTCCGCCGTCGCCTCGAACCCGTCCATCTCGGGCATTTGGCAATCCATGAAAATCAGGCTGTACTCCCCAGTTGCATGACGGTCGAGCGCGTGCCGCCCATTGACCGCGGTCTCGACGACGCAACCCATGCTCTCGAGAATGGCGACAGCGACTTCGAGGTTGACAGGGCTATCTTCCGCCACAAGTACAGGCCCCCGGCCTTTACCGGGCTGATCCGCCGCCAGCGTTATTGGTGCAGGGGCAATTGCCGGAAGCGTCTCAACATTCGCCGCAATGCACTCCCACAATGCCGATTGCCGTATCGGCTTTGCCAGGCGTCTGAGCGCACCGTCCGAGATCTGGCCGACATCCTGATCGAACGACGTCAGGAGGATGATCTGCGGCTCGACCCGCTCGGAAGCGGTCTCGATGGCATGTGCCAGCTCGACACCCTTCATGTCGGGCAGCAAATGGTCGACGATCACCAGCTCAAAAGGCTCCTCGTGAAGGGCAGTGAGGGCTGCGGAGCCGGTTTGGGCGTGCCGCACCGGAAATTTGCCGGCTGACAGCTGATCGTCCAATATCTCCCGGTTCAGAGCATTGCCAACGACGACCAGGGCCGGTTTTGCGGCTCGGTGCCGCAGAGGGGTGTGGGTTCTAGCGGCCGCCAAGGGCTGTACTCCGAACCTGGCGGTGAAATGAAATTTCGATCCAGCACCGGGCTCGCTCACTACGTCGATCGAACCGCCCATCATCTCGCAAAAATGCTTGGCGATCGAAAGTCCGAGTCCGGTCCCCCCGTATCGCCGGGTCGTCGAACTGTCGGCTTGGGCAAATGCTTCGAATATGTGCCGGCGCTTCTCGCCCGGAATGCCTATCCCGGTATCCACGACCTCGAAGGCGATCAAGACCGAGGCTGCGTCGCGTTCCAATGCGCAGGCGCGAACACCGACCTCTCCACGCTCGGTAAACTTGACCGCATTGCCTATCAGGTTCGTCAAGATCTGGCGCAGGCGTCCGGCATCGCCGATCAATGCGGTCGGTAGATTTGCCGGGACAAAGCAGGCCAACTCCAGCCCTTTGCCATACGCCAATTCGCTGAACAGCTCGGTCACCTCTTCGACAACGATCCGCAGATCGAACGCGCTATGTTCGATCTCGACCTTGCCGGCCTCGATCTTGGAGAGGTCGAGAACGCCGTTGATGACCCCGAGCAAGGTCTCGCCCGAGCGTCGTGCAGTCTCGATAAAGCGTTGCTGTGTGGGCCCCAACTCGGTTTGGCGAACGAGTTCGAGCATGCCGAGGACGCCGTTGAGCGGCGTGCGAATTTCGTGGCTCATATTGGCGAGGAACTGCGATTTGGCCCGAACCGCTCCCTCCAACTCGATGGTGCGTTGCTCGATCCGCGACTCGAGTGTTGCATTCAGCTCGCGCAGCTCCTCTTCGGCGCTCTGCTGAGCCGCATGCCGCGTCGCGAGTGCGTCGGCCAAATCATCGAACGCCGCACCAAGCCGGCCGATTTCAGAAGACCGATCTTCAAGGTGTGCCCGCGCCGCATAATTGCCGTCGCGCCATTCGGCGGTAACGCTGAGCAGACCCTCGATCGGGCGGCGGATGAAATTGCGGCCCCCCGCCCAGGCCGCATAGACCGCCCCCAAGAGTCCCGCCAGGATCAGCCCGATGCCGCGCCGAGTGGCACTGTCGATCGCGGCAAAGGCTTCGGCTTTGGTCTGGCCGGCGCTGAGAAAGAAATCGTGCGGCGGCAGAGCGGGCGGGACGTATCCGAAAATCCGCGTCGTCCCATCGACACCGACCGCTTCTTCCCATCCCGGTTGGTCCCCATCCATGATGGCTTCATGGGACTTCCGCATATTCTTGCCGACGAGGAGTTCCGGATGGGGCAACCTCGCGATGATGCTACCTTCGCGATCGGCGATCAGAATCGAGGCGGTCGGCGCCAAGCCACGCTCTTTGAGATGGTCGGAAAGCCACGCCAAGTCGAGGCCGGCGAATACGACGCCGGCGACGCGACTCTCGTCGTCCTCGAAGCGCTCGGCAAAATGAATCATCCGTTGGCCATTGGCCGGATCAACCCAATAATTGCCGACGGCAAGCCCCGGCTGGGCCATGGCACGCTCAAAAAAGGGTTGGTCCGCGACCGACGAATAGGATGTCGGCTCGCTGGTGCAAAAGATTCGACCGCTCGTATCGGCCGCCCCAAGCAGAGCGTAATTGGCGAAGCGCGCCTTCAGTTTCGAGAAAAGCGGGCTGCAAGCGCCCGGTTGCCGGGTCTTGACGGTGTTCAACTGGGCAAGGGCGAGAAGGAGTTGGCGAGCACCCTCGCGCAGCTCCCCGATTTCCTCGCCGAATTGTTTGGTAGTCTGCACTACTTGTTGGCGGATATCGGCCTCACGCGCGATTCGCAGGTCGTATTCGTTCCAGGCCTGGATCACGAGCGCCGGAACGACGGCAAAGATAACCAGAATCAGTATTCTTCCGGTCAGACCGATACGCACCCCGCACCAAGACCTGGATCGGCGCTCGCCCTCGACTATCCGAGCGGGACCGCGGCTAGCCATTCGACTCACCGGTCGATGTCTGGCCGAGCCACGCGCGCTCGATGGTTGGCGGCCCGAGATGGTAACCCTGCAGGTACCCGAAACCTTCAGCCCGCGCGACCGCCTCGTCCGCGGCGTTCTCCACCCCTTCGGCCACGGTAATGCAGCCGAGAGCGCTGATCGGGCCGAGCAGATCGCGCAACAGAACGCGTCTTTCGTGGCTGTCTGCCAGGTTTCGAACAAACGAACCATCGATCTTGACCGTATCGACCGATAAAGTTTCGAGGTGCCGCAACGAGCTGTGACCAACGCCGAAATCGTCGAGCGCCACCCGGCATCCCACGCGGCGGAGCGTGTCGACAAAGCGCGCCGCCTCCTCGAGGTCGGACAGTGCCGCAGTTTCGGTGATCTCCACGACCAAACGGCGGGCGACATCGGGCCGGTACTGCAACGCCGAAACCAAGGATTGCAGCCACGGCCCGATGCATGCGGTCAGCCCGGATATGTTGAGCCCGAGCCTCACCCCGGGATGTCTCGCGAGTTCCCGGACAGTGACTTCGAGAACGTACTCATCGATGAATCCGATCAGCCCCAGTTGCTCGATCGGCGTAATGAATTCGCTACCGGCAATGATGCTTCCCCTCACATCGCGCATGCGCAGCAGGCACTCGAAATAATCCGTCTCTCCGGTCGCCGCGCAAACCACGGGTTGGAATGCGAAGAGGAGCCGGTTCTGGCGCAGCGCCGTTTGCACCGCGGTGCAGATCGCTGCACTGCGGTTTTGCCCTTGGTGGCAGATTTTGTAATCCGTTTTGTCCACTGATGCCCCCGGCGAGAGCGCTATCCCCGCCGGGGCGCAGCGGGCAGACCGCTGTCGCAACCGGTTCGGTGCAAATTTAATCGTATATCCGTCAATTCGGCGTCAGCGCGGCGTCAAAAAGCCGTCTGGGTGCAGTGCATTACTAGCTCACCCGTACCCGACCCGGGACCAGGATCGCATTGATGATGCATCCTGCTAACGCGATGCCGGCAGAGATGATCAAGTTAGCCCCGAAACTGCCCAGTGCGACCGCTTCCCCGCCAACGAGGGAGCCGAGCGAAATGCCCAAGAACAGCGCGCTGTTGTTCCAGGCGAGCACCGCAGCGCGGTGGCCGGGAAAATCATTCGCCAGACCGGATTGCTGAGCCGGAAAGAACAGCTGCGCGACCGCCGAGCTCACACCGAGAGCGGGTCCGACAAACCTGCCCGCGTCGAGCGCCAACCGCAGCAGCAGCAGGCAAGCGCACAGGCCGGCAAAGCTCGCGGTCGCGGTGAATTTGACGCCGAGCCGATCGGCCGCACGGCCGCCGACCAGAACCCCGACAATCGCGCCGCAGCCATAAAAGAGGATGGCTGCGGCGGTCTGCCCGGTCGAGAAGCCCACGGCGGTCAGGCCGGCGCCGAGATAGGTATAGACCCCGTAGAGGCCAGTGCTCCACAGCACCATCGGGATCAGGCGGCGCACCAGAACAGCAGTGTCAAGCGGATCGCAAGCTGCCGGGTCCAGACCATCCAGACCGGTTACGGCGCCGCCGTCCTCGCATGCCCACACCCATCGGTTCAGCCACACCAGCACCAGGCTTAGGCCCGCGAGCGCTAGGAATACCGGCGGACCACCAAAGACGGCGCCCATCAGGCCGCCCATCGACGCGCCGATTGCCAACGAGACCAACAGACCCGAGACCACCAGCGCCAGCCAGGTGGCACGGCGGTCTGGTGGGGCGGCGCTGCCGACGAGCGCATAGAGAGATGGCGAGATACCGGCCGCCGCAGCGCCGGTAAATAATCTGACGGCGAGCAATAACGGCAGATTTGCTGCCGCGGCGGTGAGGATATTGGCCAGGCCGAAGGCAAGGAGGGAACAGATCAAGACCCGCCGGCGTCCGATCCGATCCGAGATGTATCCGAACAGCGGAGCGCTCACCATGTAGGCCAAAGAAAACGTGGTCACCGACAGCCCCGCCATGGCCGGAGCTATGTGGTAATCAGCCGCCAGCACCGGCAGCAAGGGAGAAAAGACGAACAGCTCGGTCCCGACCAGGAACATGGTCAGCCAGGCCACGGCCAATCTGGCCGGTGGATTAGTTCTCATCGAAATCGAATTCCTTGGCCGATCAGATATCGGCTTGGCAGCAGGCGCGGATCAGCCAACCGGGATAGACGCTTGCGCGCCCGCAGCTAACCGTCTCGCTGATCGGACCTGGAACCGGAGGGGAATAGATGACCCGCGCTAGTCTGCGCTGCGACCGCGCCGGTGGTCAGGCCGGCCCGACTACAACTGTGCAGCCTTTTGGCGGGCGATCTGAACAATTCGGTCTAGATGGGTCCAAACCCCATCGAGCGCCTCGGCCATCATCTCGGCGTCCTTGATCGTTGCGGGCAGCAAGGCCGGCTGAGCGCTCAGGACCATCTGGGTCACCGACAGCGACTCCTCGGCATGGCGCTCTTCGACCATTTCGGAGAAGCACTCCGCAAAATACGGCTCATCGGCGAATTGCGGGAAATGGACCGACAAGGCATCGGCAAGCGCGCGCATCCAATCGACCGACATCACCTCGATCGCGCACCATGGGCCAAGCGAGCGTGAATAGAGCGTTTTGGCGAGGCGCACGAATTGGCCCGTTTCGCCATCGAGATGGCGGCACAATTCCTCCGGCTCTGCGAATGCCTCGTCATCGAGCACGCATTTGGCGCCGATATTGCGAAACGCTTGCGTCAGTTGGTAATGGTGCGTATCGCCGCCCGGAAGGCCATCGTCGTCGACAAATATTTGAAGCTTGCGCTTGCGTAGGGCCGGACTGTCGAGGTGCGGCAGATAATAGACCGCAGCACGTGTGGCGTGCATCGCCGCCTGATAGACGAGGTGTATCTGACCGAGAAACGACGGATCGCCGGCGACCGCGTGGTCGAGGGCAGCAAGATTGCGGAAAAATGGCATCCGGGACGGGCGATGTTGCTCGGCAAGCATTCTTATCGCCATTGGAAATTCATCGACTGCCTCGGAGCACGGCGCGATCTGCCGACACTCAGTCAAGTCAAGATTAGAAATGTGTGACATTCCATATTACTCCAGAATGGAAAATGATTTTTCCAAAAGCCTTGTTCATAGGTGAAAGCCGTGGGCGTGTTTATGTTTTGGACACTAGAACGAATCAGGAACTAAGTCAAGTAAAATCCAATCGATTGGGAAACTCCGGAGTGCGGAGGCCAGGCACCTCCATCCCGCATGGTCCGGTTGACGCGAAGGCGATCGCATGCGGAAGTAGGGTCGCGTGCCGGTCGATCGGACCGGTTCGGCCCGAGGGAGGACAACATGCGCGCCGCGGTTCTGACTGAGATCAACAAGCCCCTGCATATCCTCGACCTCGAGCAAGAGCCGCCACAGTCCAAGGAGGTCCGCGTCCGGGTCAAGGCAGCCGGCGTCTGCATGAGCGATTGGCACAGCATGAACTGGGATTGGCCGTTGCCGCTGCCGATGGCGCTGGGCCACGAGGCCGCCGGCATCGTCGTCGAGAACGGGCCGGAGGTCGACAATATCAGGCCCGGCGACCACGTCATCTTCTCTTTCCGGCCGCATTGCGGCCGGTGCTGTTACTGCTCTTCCGGCCAGACCGCACTGTGGATCGGACACAATGACACGCCGCGCTGGCGCATGCATGACGGGACGGCCCGCGTCAGGCTCAACGGTGAGCCGATCAATCAGATGGCGCGCATCGGGACGTTCTGGGAAGAGGTCGTCTGTCCCGCCGAGCAGGTCGTCAACGTCCGCGACGACCTGCCGTTCAGGCGATGTGTTATACTGGACAAACCCAACTGCTAAGGATTGGGCAACGGGTTTCTGATCACACTGCCGCTCTCAAGCCGATTACCGAGAGGGCTATAAGATGCATGATGCCAAGGAGGAGTTAGCCACTCTGCGCAACCTATTCGAGATGCTAAAATCGGGTAGGATGAGGCTGGGTGAGAACGGCATGGATGTAACGGAGCGTGAAATCGAAAAATTGAAACCGGATATAGCGTACCTTGCGCGCATTATCGCTCATCCTCGTGATTGGTGGGAGCGTCCACCATATGGATCAAAAGGCGCTTAGTTCTCGGCATCGCGTCTCTTGTGTGATCCACTCCGCGAACGCTTTGGGGATGTAGGCTTCGCCGTCGCAATCCGCCTCAGCTTCTCGTCAAACGCGGCTTCGTCCTCATCGCAGCCGAGCTCGCGAGCGGTTTCGATGAAGCGCTCGCGCTGGGATTTCGAATCCTCGTTAAGCTTCGGGTTCTTCTTTGGGGGCATCTTCGATGCTCGTCGGAGGCTCCGGTAGCGGCAGTTGGGGTTCCCGAATGCGCGCCGGAATTGGCAAATCTGCTACTCCAATGACTTTCAAGCCTTGTTCTTCCGCAAACGTCCGGAGATCTCGATCATCCGAGTAGATTTCGGTAGCGCCGGCCACCTTGGCGATCGCGACAATCTGGCGATCAAAATTAATTTTCGCCCACGGAGCATCGACGCCCCCTCGCTTGTCGCCACTCTCCCGGGCTGCTCGCGTCATTAATGCGAGCTCAATCGCCGCACGAGTATCGAAGGGATTAACTCTGAAAGTGGCAGATTTTGTCAGTCGCGTCACAAGCTCCGCAGTCCCGTTTCCAGCCCGAACAAGCAGTTCACTGAGCGAAGGCGACGGAATGATGATCCGAGTTCGCGCCTAACCGAGAATATCGACTAAGGCGGCGATCCGGGCTTCGGCGTGTTCGACAGGTTTACCGGTGCCCGGATCGAGGGGCGGCTGTACGCCAGGGCGCAACAGGATAAGCGTGAAAGTGGTGTCAAACACCACCATTCCGCTTCTCCCCATTATCTCCGCGACGCAGCTTTAAGAGCTCGTCAATCGCATTATCACCCCAATCGACATCGATCGCCCGAAGCCGCAAGATCTCCGTAGAAAGAGGCTCAGCATCGAGTTTCTCAAAGTTCTCGACATTGAAACGGTTCAATATCCATCTTCCGGCTCGCGTCCGAGCCCAATACCCGATCCCACGCAGCCGAACCGGCTCGAAAAGGAGTTGTCCTAACTGTTTGGCGATTGTTCGCCGCGCGTAGCATCCGCTGAGCGTCCCATCGCTAGTTTGCAGCAACAACGGAACTGGATCGCTTGTCCCGCCGACGCGAGCCACTTCGCCATCAACTTCGCCGCGTTCTTCTAGCCAGGAAAAGACAGAATCGGTCTTCTCGCCGCCCAGGAAAATCGAGAATCTCGGCACCGGTTGGCTCCAGTAGCGCCCCGGAACCGTTATCGTCTTGAAGCATTTTGTTCAGCTTGTGATAGCCATCCATCGCGTCTCGAGGCGCATCACCGCGCTTAACGGCCGCTGCGCGTTCGTAAACCTTTGGAAGCGCTTCAGGATCAACCTTATTGATGAGAACCGTGCTGCCTTCTTGAAGCTCGATCAAATGCACGGCGCGGTCATCGCCAAGCACCTTAGCTAGCTCCGCTAGATAATCTGCAAGTCGTCCTAGTGGCAGAGTCTCCGGGGTGTAAGGCTCCATATAGAAGCGGAGTTCCTGACCCGTATCCATGACCATAAGGCTTATGAGATGACGTCGGCGCTCCCTATCGCCGACGAGTCCAGGTAGGTTAACCTCTTTCCAACGATCCCGCGCAACGCCGGCTCCGTCCTCTCGACATCACCCACGCCGAGGGCTTGGAGCTCATTATACCGGAAATCGAATTCCGCAAGATACCGCTTTAGGTGCTGCTGGCTCACGTGCTGGTACACGCCATAGATGCCGCGTTTCAGGATCGAGAAGTAACCCTCGATAGTGTTTGTGTGCGCGTCAACCACGGACATATTCGTTCATCGAGTGAATGACCGTACGATGACTGGCGAATTCCTCGCCGACCTTCCAGTAAACGCCGCTCTCATCTGTTCTGAAATGGGAGTCCTTGGCGATCGCGTCGACGATGATCGGCTTGAGCGTCGAAGCTGTGATTTCTGGAACGTGATAGCTGCGAACTTTGCCGCCGCGTTCGACTAGCGCCATGACAGCTTCTTTCGGCGGGGGCTCCCTGTACGCGCGGTTTCTCGCCTTGCCGCCAACGAACGTCTCGTCAGCTTCAACGAAGCTACCCTCGCCGCCAAGCGGTCCAGGTATTTTGCCTTCACGCATCGCCTCTCGCAGCCGATGACTTACATGAACCACGCGGTCTTTAGGGTCACCCCCAGGGTCCGATGCAGCTGGTTGCTGCTGACGCCCTTTTTGCTGCTACACATCAGGAAGGTGGCCTGAACCCAGATGTGCAGTGGCACGTGACTCGACTCAAACACGGTGTTTTTGCGCACCGTGAACTGACCGCGACACTGGCCGCATTTCTTCAGACCAAGCCTGACGCGGCCCTTCTTATCCTTCACGCCGTTAAGTGCATAGGCGCGCCCGATGCCACCGCAGTGCGGGCAAACCGGACCATTTGGCCATATGATGCTTTCCAGCTTGGCGAAGGCGGCGGCTTCGTCATGAAATTGCGGCTGATTGAAAATGCTGTTGGGCATGGCCGGACCTCTCGGGTACGGCTAAAATCTAGGGGGTTGTGGCTGGGTTTGTCAAGTATAACATCGCCGCCGCTCACCCATGCCGCGATCATCGGCTGCAGCGTCGCGACCGGGATCGGCGCGGTGGTCCGGCACGCCCAGAGTCCCGCCCGGCTCCAGCGTGCTGGTGGTTGGATGCGGCGGCGTCGGGCTCAACGTCGTCCAGGGCGCCCGGCTCGCCGGAGCCAGTCCGATCATCGCCTGCGATTTTGCGCGACAACAAGCTCGGCTATGCGAGGAATTTTGGCGCGACGCACACGATCAACGCGGCCGCCGAGCACGTCGTCGATTGGCAGTGAGCGGACTGCGTTGCAGGTGATCGATGCCGTCGCGCCCGGCGGGCGGGCGGTGCTGGTCGGCATCCCGGCTTTCGCGACGCGGGCGCCGATCAACCCGTCGCAGATCGCTTATGGCGAGAAGGTTATCAGCGGGACCTATTACGGCCTCGGTGCGGCCAAATATCGATTTCCCGATCCTCGCCGACCTCGACCTTGAAAGAAAAATCAACCTCGATAATCTGATCAGCCGCACTACCGGTTCGACCAGATCAATGAACCTAAATCCGGCAGTTGGGTGATTGCCAAGATGGGCCGAATCGGCGCATTTGCTGGGCATGAACACAACTCGTTCGACGCTTTTGCCTCACCCGGAAGGTGAACAACCATCCGTAGAGGAGTTTTCCGCGACGGCGGAGACCTTTGCCGGTCGTGTGCATGTCGAGTGGGACAGCGACGGGCTGGTGAGGCCGCTGGGCCAGTTGCCGTTCTTCGTTGAGTATCTGAAGCAGGCTGGACTGTTCGCCGGCTGGGTGGTGGATTGTCCGCTGAGCTTCAGCAGCCCGAACGCCCCCTCCAAGCACGATCTGCTGGGAACCGTGTTGTTGTCGATTTTGTCGGGCCATTATCGCTACGCCCATATCACGGCGCGGCGCTGCGACGCGGTGAACCCGCGGCTGCTGGGCATCAAGAAGGTGGTGAGCGAGGACGCAGTGCGTCGCGGTCTGGCGAAGATCGACGAAGCGGCGGGTCTGGCGTGGCTGCAGGCGCATCTCGACTATTGCGCCTCGCCGCTGCTGAGCGAGCCGTGGGTCCTGGACATCGACAGCACGATCAAGCCGCTGTATGGCCAGCAGGAAGGAGCGATGGTGGGCTACCACCCGCAGAAGCCGGGGCGACCCTCGCACTGCTACCACACCTACCTGATGGCGAACCTGCGGCTGGTGCTGGGGGTCGATAGCCTGCCCCTGCGAAAGCAGGGGTGCAGCCGGGCGACGAACACACGCCCAAGCATGGTCAGGCCGGACTGTGGTCGCTGCTGCATCGCCTGGGGCGCAGCCGCTGGCCGGCTGTGCTGCGCGGCGACGTCGCCGGGGGCGTCGAACCGGTGATGTCGCGTGCCGAGCCGGAGGGGCTGGCCTATCTGTTTCGCCGGCGCATGACGGCAAACGTCAAGCGGGCGCTGGTGAAGATGATGGCCGAGCGCGACTGGACGACAGCCGGACATGGCTGGCCGGGCAAGGAAACCACATTGCGACTGGTCGGCTGGAGCCGGCAACGCCGTGTCGTCCTGCGGAGCCTGTCCTCGGGCCGGCCAAAGGCCGGACCCGTGGGTCGCAAGCTCGATCGACCGCTGGTGCTTGTCGACCGCACCCAGCCGGAGCAGCCGCTGCTCGGCTTTGCCGAGGTCGGGCCCGATCGGGAGGTGGGGGAATACGCTGGGTTGGTGACCTCGCTGGATGACGCGATCCTCACGCTGGGCCAACTGTACCGCGATCGGGGCGATTGTGAGAACACCTTCGATGAGCTGAAGAACCAGGGGGGCTGGGGCGGCTTTACGACGCAGGACCTGAAGCGCTGCCGACTGCTCGCCGGCAGCGTTGCGCTGATCTTCAATTGGTGGAGCTTGTTCGTCCGTCTGGCCGATCCCGACCATCGACCCGAGGCAATCACCAGCCGTCCCTTGCTGATGCAGGCGATCGCCCGGCACACCCAGCATGCCGGGCAAGTGACGCTGACCATCACCAGCACGCACGGCGAACCCCACAAAGCCCGGCGAGCCTACCTGCGGATCGCCGGCTTCCTGGCGCAATTGCGGCAAACTGCGGAGCAGTTGGACCCGGTGCAGCGCCGGTATCGCATCCTCAGCCAAGCCCTCAAGCGTTATCTGAAGGGCCGTCAACTCGACCCGCCGCGGCGCCTTGCTCAGGCCTGAACTCTCTCTATGGTTGTGAGGAGCCACAAAATCCAGCCGATGATCCAAGGCTAACTGCCGGATTTAGGATGAAGGCTTCGCGCTGATGCTGGCCGGCGAGGTCGCGCGCAGCGTAATCGTCTTCGACTGAGGAGAGAACGTCCGGCTGGACAGGATTGCGGCCTTTCTTCTATAAGCGCCCCTCGCTGGAGCGCCCAGGTAGCTCAGTTGGTAGAGCAACGGACTGAAAATCCGTGTGTCGGTGGTTCAATTCCGCCCCTGGGCACCACAATTCAAGCTGCGCGCTCAAAAGCGCGGCTCGGCGGCCGCGACATCTTTGCGCGATCCCCTTTATCGCGGCGTCGGCTTGGAGACGGTGCGTCCGTAGCTCTCCACGTCCGCACCTCCATACTCGCATTACCAGAATCCTCCTGCGCTCTGCCCGGAGGGCCGATCAGCCTCAATCCAGGCGCTGGACGCCGCGATGGGCCCTTATTTCCGATCGGAGCTTCTAGTGGAGCCGCTTCGGGCCGCTCGCTTCCCTTGCGCCCCCGCTTCAGCACACTCTGCAGTTGTTCGACGAGATCGCCGAGCGCCGGCATCGTTCTGCTCTACCGCGCCTGGACCAATCAAGATCTGGAAATCACTCGGTTATGCTGCAATTCGGCTGCACTGGCGTGCCTTCTACCTGCTCTACAACGGCAAGGCCGAGCCCATGCTGCTGCTACATGTCCGGATCGCGGCGAGCGTGTTCGACGCGTTCGGAAGGACTTGATACGTTGATCCGATGGAGGTCCTCGCATGCCTGCTCCGATCAAGACCTTGACCATCGCCGCAGTAGTTGCTGCAATCGGCGCGATCGCGGTGGAGCGGACCACTGCGCTGTCATCCCCCGCGGCGGTGCGGGTTGGCGAGCCCGCTCCCATTTTCAGCGCTCCGGATATCGCTGGAAAGACAATTAGGCTCGCCGACTATGCCGGCAAGACCATTGTCCTCGAATGGACCAATGACGGCTGCCCGTTCGTCGGCAAGCAATACGATAGCGGCAATATGCAAGCCCTGCAGCAGAGATACACGGCCACCGGTGTCGTCTGGCTGACGATTGCTTCTTCCGCCCCCGGCGAGCAGGGCTATGTGACCCCGGCCGAGGCCAAGGCCGACCTCGCCCGTTGGCGGGCCGCGCCGACAGATTTCCTCCTCGATCCCGACGGCACTGTCGGCCGCCTCTACGACGCCCGGGCAACCCCGAACATGGTGGTGATCGACCGCAGTGGGCGGGTCGTCTATATGGGCGCGATCGACGACAAGCCGTCGACCCGCCTCGCCGACGTCAAGACGGCGCACAACTACGTCGCCGCCGCTCTCGACTCGCTTGCCGCCGCCCAGCGGGTCGCGGTCGCTTCCACCCGGGCATATGGCTGCTCGGTCAAATACAAGGACGAGTGATGGGCGGAGGCCTCTCTGTCCGGCCGCGGTGATATCCCCAATTCTTCCGTCGAACCGCGCTGGATCGGAGGTCAGTTCTTTGAGCCAATTCGCTCGCCGGACACTATCGGTGCGACGTCCTGCATGAAGCACTCCATCGATTGGAGGAGCTGGTCAAGGTTGCGGTTGCCGTGGAAGTTGATTTGGAAGGCATCGAGGCCAGCCTTGTCGCGGTAAGTTAACAGGTCGCCGGCGACTTCGGCCGGGGTGCCGTGCCCAACCGCCCGCTTGCCGCCCGATGGTGGCGCATTGCCGGTGATCGTGCTGAACTCGACGCGGAAGCTCATGCGTGTTGGGATCGCCACGCGCCCGATACGGTCGCACGCCTGGCGCAACGCGGTTAGACGCTCGACCAGCTCGGCGAGGGGCAGCGGGGTCGGCTGCCATAGGGTGGCGAAGCGCGCCGCTCGGCGCAGCGCCGCGTCGCTGAGGCCGCCGATCCAGATTGGCGGATGTGGCTGCCGCACCGGCTTCGGGTTGACATGCATATCGGAGAACGAAAAGAACCGGCCGGCGAACGAGACCTTGCCCGGAGCCCAGCAGGCCTGCCACAGGCGCAGGTATTCGTTGGTGCGCGCGCCCCGCTCGTGGAAGGGCACGCCGAGCGCGGCAAATTCGGCCTCGTTCCAGCCGGCGCCGACGCCGGCGATCAGCCGACCGCCTGACATCCGGTCGATCGTCGCCAAGCTCTTGGCGGTCGCGACCGGGTTGCGGTACGGCATAATCAGCACCGAGACGCCGACGCCGATGCGGGCTGTGTGCGCGGCGATAAACGACATCGCGACGAACGGATCGTAGACGTTGGTCCACGGTGCAGCCCGGGAAGAGCTATCGACGATGATGTGATCGTTGACGAAGATGGCGTCGAACCCGACCTCTTCCGCCTTTTTCGCGGCTGCGACGATCGACCCGGGCGACGCCTCGAACCCGAGGTAATCCGAATTGGGGCAGCGGGTCGAGAACCGGACGGACATGATGCCTCGCGAGGGGTTCGGTGCTGGAGAACTGTATCAGACGAAGCCGACCACCGCGTGCGGAACGTAGGGTTCCTCGAGGGCTGCGATCTCCTCGGCTGTCAACTTCACGCCAACCGATGCGAGTGCGTCATCGAGATGGTGGAGCTTGGTGGCGCCGACGATGGGTGCGGTAATGACCGGCTTTGCCAGCAGCCAGGCAAGTGCCACCTGGGCGCGCGGGATGCCGCGTGCACTGGCGACTTCGGCCACCCGATCGACGACCTTCTTGTCGGCCTCCTCTGTCTTCGCGAACAGGCGAGTTATTGCCTCGTCGGTCTCGGTGCGCATGCTGGTGTAGCCCCAGTCGCGGCTTAATTTGCCGCGCGCCTGCGGGCTCCAGGGGATGACGCCGATACCCTCTGCCTCGCACAACGGCAGCATTTCGCGCTCCTCCTCGCGATAGAGCAAATTGACGAGGTTCTGCATGCTGACGAAGCGGGTCCAGCCGTTTTTCTCGGCGATGCCGAGGGCGCGGGCGAACTGCCAAGCGTGCATCGACGAGGCGCCGATATAGCGCGCTTTGCCGGCCTTAACGACATCGTGCAGCGCTTCCAGTGTCTCCTCGATCGGCGTCTCATGGTCGAAACGGTGGATCTGATAGAGGTCGACATAATCCATGCCGAGCCGACGCAGGCTGTTGTCGATCTCGGCGAAGATCGCCTTACGCGACAGCCCGGCGCCATTGGGGCCGGGACGCATGCGGCCATACACCTTTGTGGCAATGACGACCTCGTCGCGGCGCGCGAAATCCTTGATCGCGCGGCCGAGGATTTCCTCGCTGTTGCCGAGCGAATAGCGGTTGGCGGTGTCGAAGAAATTGATGCCTGCTTCGAGCGCCTTCTTGATAAACGGCTGGCTCTCCTCCTCGGGGAGGCTCCAGGCGTGGTTGCCGAGATTGCCGCCGCCATAACTCATGCAGCCGAGGCAAATGCACGAGACATCGAGGCCGGTGCGGCCGAGCTTGGTGTATTTCATCGATGGCTTATGCACGAGCGTCCGGCCGATCCAGATTTAGTGTACAAAACAAGAACTCAGGTGTAGGCTGCTCATTGGTATCGAATGAGCAAGGGGGAGTGTCGTGCCTGTATCTGAGCGACGGTTTCCGCGGTCGTTGATCGAATTCCAGGGGCGCTTTGCGACAGAAGGTGCGTGTGCGGAGTACCTCTTCGAGCGTCGTTGGCCGCAAGGGTTTGTCTGCCCGGGTTGCGGCGGGGGCCGGGCTTGGCTGCTGAAGACCAAAGTCTTCACCTACGAGTGCGCCGACTGTGGTCGGCAGACCTCGGTGACCGCTGGCACGATCATGCATGCCAGCAAGCTGCCGCTGACGATATGGTTCTGGGCCGCGTTTTTAATGGCGACGCACTCGAACGGCATCTCGGCGCTGCAATTGCAAAACCAGCTTGCTCTCGGTTCGTACCGCACCGCCTGGATGTTATGCGCCAAGCTGCGCCGCGCCATGGTCAACCCCGCGCGCGAGCCGCTCGGTGGTCTGGTCGAGGCCGACGAGACAATCATCCCGTTCCGCACCAAGAACGACCCGGTCGTTGTGCCCGCCGGCCGCAGCGGAATCGGCAAAATGCTGGTTGCCGGCGCGGTCGAAATCGACGGCGGCAAGCCCCGGCGCGCCCGGCTCAAGGTGATCGAGGGCTTTGGCAAAGACGAGCTTCATGCCTTCGTGCTCGGTGCGGTTGCCCCTCAGACCCGGCTGATCACCGACGACTGGCCGTCCTACCACAACCTTCCCAGTGTCCGGCACAACGCGATCACCATCGGCACGATGGCCGCGCACATCGCGCTGCCCTGGATCCATCGGCTGTTTTCAAACCTCAAGCGTTGGGGCTTGGGCGTCTACCACGGTCTGCGGAAAACCAACCTGCAGCACTACCTCGATGAGTTCGTGTTCCGCTTCAATCGGCGCAGCACACGCCATGCCGCCTTCGATACCCTGCTCGGCATCGGCGCCCGCACCGCTCCGGCGCCCTACCTCGTCCTGATCCGCAAAGCCGCCTAGCCCGAAACAACATCTAGAGCCACCGGACCCTCGTGCATAAGCCATTTTCATCGTTTATCCGAGCCAGTTAGAGTGTCATGCGAATTGCGGCATGACATCCGACGCAAAGAGTTCGTGAGTTCTCGATGTCGTTCCTGTAGTCGCTGTTGATCAGCAGGTGCACACCGGCGTCCTGATATTGGCCGATCAGATCGATGGCCGCCGAAACCGTACCCACAAAACCCCGCAACGGTCCGCGCTCAGCCAGCCGCTCACGCTTCGCCGCCACAGCAGCCTCGTCGCGCCCGAGCAGCCAGCTGTTGTTGTGGGTCGTTTCAATCGTCGCGTAGTCACGCTGCGCGGCGTCGCAATGCCGGCGAAGCACCCCGAGCTTGTGCCTCACCGTTTCCGGATCACCGCCGATGTTGCAGGCATCGGCCAGACGAGCGACCGCGCGCAATGTGAGCTGTTCGCCGCCGCCCGCGATCATCGCCGGCGGCCGCGGCTTCTGGACCGGCTTCGGCTCGAGGATCGCGTCCTCGACATGAAAATACCTGCCGTGAAACGTTGTCCGCTTCTCCGTCCACATTGCGAGGATGAGCCGGACGGCCTCCTCCATCTGGCGGATGCGCACCGCTGGCCGCGCCGGGAACTCCCAACCATATTGGCGGTACTCCGTCTCGAAATAACCGGCGCCGATGCCAAGCGTCAGCCGCCCCCGGCTGATCAGATCGACACCGGCGGCGATCTTGGCGAGATGCGCTGGATTGCGGTAGCCGACCGATGTGGCAAGTGTGGCGAGGCGAATGCGGCTGGTCACCGCGGCCAGCGCCGACAACACGGTCCAGCCTTCCATGAAGGGTTCATCGGGCGCGCCGACGCCGCCGATCTGGATCAGATGGTCCATCACCGAGAACCAGACAAAGCCATGGTTCTCGGCCCATTGCGCCTTCGCCTTCACCGCCTCGAATTCCTCCGCCGGGTCGGGACCGTACACCCATGACGGGTTGTGAATACCGAACTTCATCGAAATCGCTCCCATTCTTCCTGACTGGGCTCAGGGCTTATCCTCGAGACACGAGGTGCTCTACCTGTTCTTGAGTTCGCGGAAACAGGCGGTTGGCGGCCACCGCCGCTCAGCGGCCCTTGAAGGGGCCGGGCTTGCGCTTTTCGGCGAAGGCGCGGGCGGCTTCCTGAAAGTCCTCCGACAGGTAGAGCTTCAGCGGCGCGGTTTGCATCGTCACTTCGCGCTCGAGCTGATCCATGTACCAGCGGCGGGTGCGGACCGTCGCGCGAACCGAGAGCGGCGGGTTTTTTGCGACTTCGGCGGCGAGCTTGTAGGCGACCTCGAGATGGCGGCCTTCAGGCGCGACGCGGTTGATGACGCCGGCGGCAAGCGCCTCCTCGGCGGTGAAGAAGCGGCCGGTCAGGGTCACCTCGGTCGCGAAGGCGGCGGCCCCGCGGAAATTCAACAAGGCCCAGTACTTGGCGCCGCCGAGGCCGCGCGAGGTTTCGGTCACCTGGAATTTGGTGCCCGCGGCGGCAACGATCAGGTCGCATTCGAGCACGATGCCGAGCGCGAGGCCCATCGCATAGCCGTGCGGCGCGGCGATGACCGGCTTCCAGTTGACCGACCGGGTCAACAGGTCGCCGGAATTGGCGCCCCAGCCCTGCGGCCCGCCATGCTCCAGGAATTCCTCCCGCTTGCGCAGCTGACGCTGGTGCACATCGGCGCCGCTGGAAAAGGCGCGGCCATTGCCGCAGATGACCGCGACCTGCGCCTCCGGGTCGAGATCGAAGCGGCGCAGCGCATCCGCCAGATGCCGCACCAGCTCGTCATTGAAAGCGTTGAGCCGTTGCGGCCGGTTGAGGGTCAGGGTCGCGACCTGGTCCTTGCAGGCGTATTCGACCAGCCTCGCTGCGCTCTCCTCCGCCATCCTCGTTCCTCCGGGCCTATCCGCCGAGCCACACATCTTCGAAACGCCAGCCATTGTACTGGCTGTTGGGCATCATCGTCAGCCTCCCCGCATCGTTCCCCCGGCTGCTCGCGAGCCTCAATAGGGATCACGCACGAAGATGAACGTCGTGCCGGTCACGATCGGGGCGCTGGCGCCGACGAAGGAGACGTTGGCGTCTTTGACCTGGCGCGATCCGGCGCGACCCGATGCCTGCAGAGCGCCCTCGATGATGTGCCAGAGACCGTGAATGCGGCCGGTGCCGAGGCTGCCGCCAAAGGTGTTGAGCGGCAGTGCGCCGTCGAGCTCGATCTGCCCGTCCTGGATGAAATCGAGCGCCTCGCCTTCCTTGCAGAAGCCGTAAAATTCGAGGCCGTAGATCACCGAGGCCGAGAAGCCGTCATAGATCTGCGCGACGTCGACGTCCCGCGGACCGAAACCAGAGCGCTCCCAGGTCAATTTCGCCGAGCTGCGGCCGCCCTCCATGTAATCAGCGAGGCTGCCGATCCGGCCGGCTACCTCGAAATGGAGCCTCTGACCGTAGGCGGCGAGATAAGCCGGCTTCGGTTTCAGGTCCCGGGCGCGGTCCGCCGTCGTCAATACGATCGCCACAGCCCCCTGCACCGGTATGTCGCAATCGAACAGGCAGAAGGGGTACGCCACCATCCGCGAGTTGAGGTAATCGTCGCGCGTCTGCGGCGTGCCGTAAAAATAGGCGTGCGGATTGTGCTGCGCGTGCCGGCGCTGCGTCACCGCGAGGGTCGCCATCTTCTCGCGGTTCTGATTGTGCCGCTCCAGCCAGCGGGTATAGGCGACTGCCATCCCCTGCCCCGGGCCGCCGAAGCCGTAAGGCGCGGTGAACTGCGCGGGGCCCTGCGCATAAGCGCCGGGCAGGTTCTGGTACGTGCCGCGCGGGTTGTGCATCGCCCGCCACACCACCGCGTATTTGCACACCCCTGCCAGCAAGGCGTTGACCGCCTGCTGCACGGCACCGCCGATATTGGTCGTGCCGACCTGGATGTGCCAAGTCAGGTTCGGCAATTTTAGCATCGCCATCATGCAGTTGACCGACACTATGGAAATGCCGTCCACCTCCGCGTGGCCGGTGGCCGGCAGTTCCGGATAGGTCGCCAGGCCATCGATGTCGGACAGCTGCAGTCCCGAATTGGCGACCGCTTCCTTGACCGCAATCAGCGCATGGGCGGCAAGCGGCATCTCTGCCGAGCGCGTGACCTTCGAAAAACCCACACCGCTAACCGCCACCTTGCATCGGTTTTCCCACATCTGGGGGCTTCTCCTTCAATAAGGCTCCCTCTCCGCCCCCGGGGGTGGAGAGGGTTGGGGTGAGGCGGGGGATTCTAAGAGCGCCGCCCAGCACCCACCTCACTCTCCCAACCCTGCGGGTTGGGTCCCTCCCTCTCCCCCCGGAAGGGCGGAGAGGGACTTTCCGCTTCTTTGCTGTCATCGCGTTTCGCAGTCCGGGGCCGGCGGGGGCGCGAGACGGAATTGCGGCAAGGTGATGTCGTCGCTGATCTTTTCGAACACGACCTCGACGCGCCGCCCGACCTTTGCCTTGGTGTATTCCGCTTCCAGCAGGTTGCCGGCGAGAAGGGCGCCGGGCGCGTCGTCGAGGTCGACGATGATGCTCGCGTAGGGCACCGCGGAAGCGAACCGCTTGTCGCCGGTGTGGTACATGATCGTATAGGCGTAAATTGTGCCGGCCCCACCTTCACCATCATGGCGCACCGGTTCGAATTTCAAATCCGTCGCGACGCATTGGGTACACGTCGCATAGGGCGGGTGTTGGAAATGGCCGCAACTCTGGCACCGCTGCAATTCCAGAACCCCCCGCCTTGCCGCATCCCAGAACGGTTTCGTCCATTCGTTCGGAACCGGGATCGGCCGGGTCACCTTGCTCCAGTCGCTCATTGGCGGGATTATCCTCTCTCTCCGCTTTCAGGGGAGTCTGGAGACATTTGAAGGGAGAACGTGTTGGCGAAGCAAGCGGGTATCGGCGCTGGACCGGGTGAAATGATGGGGAACGCCGGGTTGGGCATGCTGGCGGGCCTCAGGGTCGTCGAGATTGCCGACGAGCGCGCCGAATATGCCGGGCTATTGCTGGCCGGGCTGGGCGCCGAGGTCATTAAGATCGAACCGGCCGAAGGCAATGCGACAAGGCGGATCGGGCCGTTTTTCGAAGACCAGCCGGGTCTCGAACGCTCGCTGTTCTTCTGGAACTATAACCGCAACAAGAAGTCAGTGGTGCTGGATCTAGGTGAGGGCCGCGGGCGCGAGGATCTGCTGCGGCTGCTCGGCGGCGCCGACATCCTGCTCGATGCCAGCTGCGGTGCACTCAACGACGCCCTGGGCCTTGATCGCGCTACGCTCAGCACGCGGTTTCCGGCGCTGGTGACCGCGCGGATGACGCCGTTCGGGGATGACGGTCCGTGGGCGGACTTCAAGGGCTCCGACCTCATTCATCTCGCGCTCGGCGGCGTCATGATGAATTGCGGCTACGATCCCGACCCGAACCTCGAATACGACACGCCGCCGATCGCGCCGCAGATCTGGCACGCCTACCACATCGCCGGCGAGCAATTGGCGACCGGGATCATCGCCGCGCTGATCCACCGCGAGAGGAGCGGCGAGGGGCAGGATGTTTCGGTGGCGATCCACGAGGCGGTATCGAAGAACCCCGAGCAGGACATCATGTATTGGGTAATGCGGCGGGTGCCGCTGTGGCGGCTGACCAACCGGCATGCCGCCGAATTTCCCAACCACTCGCCGGGCATTTGTCATACCAAGGACGGGCGTTGGTTCATCACCCATGGCATGGGCGCGCGCGACCTGAAGAACCTGGTGCCGCTGCTGGCGAAATACGGCGCGCAGGCCGATCTGGAGCCGCCGCCGCCGGATGCCGATTTGCGGGCGCGTCAGGTGCCCGGCACGGCCGGCAGTGACGAAAGGCGGGCGCATATGCTCGACGTCGTACAGCGCTTCGTCCGCGCCTGGACTTACAAGGACATGCCGTGGCGCGAGGCGCAGGATGCGGGCCTCCTGTGGGCGCCGCTGCGCAAGCCGCATGAGAACGCGGTTGACGAACACTGGCTGACCCGCAAAACCTTCGCTGATGTCGAGCACCCGGAGCTTGGCCGCAGCTTCCGCTACCCGACCAGCAAATGGCTCAGCAACAAGACCAGTTGGCAGGTCGGCCGCCGCGCGCCGCTGCTGGGCGAGGATACCGCGGCGGTGCTCGGGGGGCTGATCCGGCGGCCGAGCGTTCCGGCGCAGCCGCGCCGGGTCGAAAACCCGCGCCTCTCGGCATTGCACAACAAGCCGTTTCCGCTGCAGGGGATCAAAATCCTCGATTTCGCGTGGTTCCTCGCCTCGGCCGGCGGCACGCGGTTTCTCGCGGCGATGGGCGCCGAGAGCTTCAAGGTGGAATGGAAGGACAATCCCGACACGCGGCTCGCGGCAATGGCCCCGGTCGGCGGCCGCGCCGCACGCGATACGTCGACGGGTCCGCTGCCCGGTGTGCGCGATCCCGACATGGGGGGCCAGTTCAACAACAAAAATGCCGGCAAGCGCGGCATTTCGTTGAACATCCGCCACCCGAAGGGATTGCAGATCGCCAAGGACATGATCCGCATCTGCGATGTCGTCGCCGAGGGTTTCTCGCCCGGCGTATTGCAGAGGTTGGGGCTCGGTTATGACGTGCTGAAGTCGATCCGGCCGGATATCATCTACATCCAGCAATCGGGCATGGGCGCGCACGGCACTTACGGGCGGATGCGCACGGTCGGCCCGGTCGCGGCGGCGTTTGGCGGGCAGGGCGAGATGTCGGGCCTGCCGGAGCCGGCAATGCCGGTCGGCTGGGGCTATTCCTATCTCGACTGGATGGGCGCCTACGGCTACGCGCTGGCATTGCTCGGCGCGATCTATCTCCGCGAGCGCACCGGCGAGGGCCAATGGATCGACGCCTCGCAGTGCGAGTTGGGCATTTTCCTTACCGGCACGACGATCCTCGACTGGTCGGCCAATGAGCGTGAGTTCCACCGCTACGGCAACCGCTCGCCCTACAAGCCAGCAGCGCCGCACGGCGCCTATCGCTGTGAGGGCAAGGACCACTGGATCGCCATTGCCTGCTTTACCGGCGACGAATGGCACGCACTGGCTCGGCTAGCGGAGCACGGCGAATGGCTGGACGACCGGCGCTTCGACACCCTGGAGCATCGCTTGATACACCAGGATTCGCTCGACACTGCGTTGGAAGCGTGGACCATGACGCAAGACCGCTGGGACTGCATGATGAAATTACAGCGCGCCGGGGTGCCGGCCGGGACTTGCCAGAACGCCCAGGACCGGGTCGACACCGATCCGCAGCTCAAGCACCTCAAATGGCTGACAGAAGTCACCGGCACCAAGATCGGCACTTGGCCCATCTATGAATTGCCGATGAAATTCAGCAAGACCCCAGCCTATATCGGCGGCCCGACCAATCGTGGCGCGCCATGCTACGGCGAGGACAATATGTGGGTATTGACCGAATTGCTCGGCCGCACCGCGAGCGAAGTCGAGCGGCTCGCCGAGGAGGGCGTCATCTGATGTTCGACGGCACGAGCTTTGATCTGGGGATCTGTAGGCCATGAGGTTCGAAGAATATCGCAAGCACGACGCTATCTCTCTCGCCGGGCTCATCGCCAAACGCCAGGTCAGCGCCGAGGAGGTGCTGGAGACCGCGATCGCACGGGCCGAACAGGTCAATCCTGCCATCAATGCCATTGTGCACAAGCAGTACAAGCAGGCGCGTCAGACGGTCGCGGCGGGGCTCCCCGAAGGGCCGCTGAAGGGCGTGCCATACCTTATCAAGGACCTCGGCTTCTTCGAGACAGGTGAGCCGGCGACCTTCGGCAGCAGCCTGTTCAAGGATTTTGTCGCCGATCACGACACCGCCTACGTGACGCGCTGCAAGAAAGCGGGCCTCGTGTTCATGGGCCGCAGCGCAAGCCCCGAGTTCGGCCTGAACCCGAATACCGAGCCGCGGCTCTGCGGCTCCTGCCACAACCCCTGGAACCTCGAATACTCGCCGGGGGGTTCCTCCGGCGGCGCGGCGGCAGCGGTTTCCGCGGGCATTCTGCCCATGGCGCATGCAACCGACGGCGGCGGCTCGATCCGGATTCCAGCGGCGCAATGCGGGCTGTTCGGGCTCAAGCCATCACGCGGCCGGATCTCTATGGCGCCGGATGCCGGCGAAGGATGGGGTGGGTTGTCAGCCGGACACGTGGTCAGCCGCAGTGTGCGCGACTCGGCCCTGATGCTCGATTGCACTGCCGGAATGGAGCCCGGCGACCCCTACACGGCGCCGGCGCCCGAGCGCTCCTTCCTCGAAGCCATTGCTCGTCCGCCGCGCAAGCTCAGGATCGCTCTGATGCTGAAGGATCATCGTGACGCCAAACTGCATCCCGAATGTCTGGAGGCCGTGCAACGCGCGGCCAAACTGTGCGCTAGCCTCGGCCACGTGGTCGAGGAGGCTGACCCCGATCTCGACATGGTGACGCTGCGGCCCATGAACTCCAGGATCTCGGCGGCCAATACCGCCCGATCATGCAACTTGCGCTGGAAGGCGCTGGGACGCGAGCCCAACACCGATGACGTGGAGGCCGCGACATGGGCGGTGTACCAGCGCGGGCTGAAGGTGAGCGGCATCGAGTACATCGAAGCGATTGCTGCCGCGCACGCGGCCGGACGCAAGATGGCCGCGTTCCTCACGAGCTATGACGTGATCCTGTCGACGACACTGGCCGGCCCGGCGCCGAAGCTCGGCTATTTCGATCAGAACGGCAATGTTCAGACCTTCACCGAGCGGGTGACGGAATATCTCTCCGTGACGCCGCTCCATAACGCGACGGGCACCCCGGCAATGAGCGTACCCTTGCATTGGACGGCAGATGGCTTGCCGGTCGGCGTGCATTTCGCGGGCCGCTACGGTGAGGAGGCGACGCTTTTGGCGCTTGCCACCCAGCTGGAGACAGCACAACCGTGGTTCGATCGCGTGCCGGCGCTGTAACTTCGCATTGAATTAGCGTTCGCTCTATCACGGAGCCGAGTATGAAAACGCATCGGTTGTTTATATGCGCAGTGCTGGCGAGTGCCGTTGCCGCGGCTTGCGCTTTTGCGCAGGGTACGGTCGGAGGTGACGCAGCCAACTTCCCGAGCCAGACCGTTAGTCCAGGCAACTACGGCCAAGGCAACTACAGCCCGGGCGCATACAGCGCCGGCTCCTACGGCCCAGTCAACTACGGTCCCGGTAACTACGGTCCGGGCAACTACGGTCCGGGCAACTACGGTCCCGGCGCCTATGGCAACGCCAGTTCCACCACGGCGGGCGTTAGCCCCTTTACTGGCGGCACGGGCAGCCCCGTGGAGGCCGTCCCCGCTACCGGCCAGTAACGTTCGCACGGGCCGCCCGAAGAGCGCGAGTTGGGCAATGGATCTGGCAACTTCGTCGCGGTTCGCGGCCACATCGCGCTCGGCCATTTGTCTGGATCGTATCCGCCGCGAATGGAGCATCGGCAATGGTGACTTCGTGCTCAGTTGCGCGTCGCTGCTTGCTCTGCCCGCCATTCCGACCGCTCGATCGCTGTGATTGATGGTGGTCGCCCAAGTCAATGCTGCGCTCCATGTAGCGGGCGAAATCCTTGCCGGTTGCTTGAGGTCTCTCAGACGCTGCCCTGACGGCGCGGCGTCGTGGCATGCGGGTGATCGTGCTGGGCATAGTGTTGACGCAGCAGATCTCTGCCGTAATCGTTGCCGTTGGGCGTGCGCACGACCGTGTGGATATGGTCGCGTGAGGGCGTGTCGTTGTCGTAGATGATGCCCGATTTATCATGGCAATTTTTAGCGGTGCCGCTCCCTGAATGGGTGCGGGTGATTGACGTTCAACCCGGCGGACGCACTTCAGGCTTCGATGAAGCGCGACGCCAATTGCCGACGCACGCGCCACGTCACCCGCGATCGGGGCGCCCTGGCGCACGATGACCGCATCGACGCGCTAGCCGGCGCCGTGGTGCCCTTCCAGCGGGCGATGATGATGGACGTGGACCAGGCAGCCAAGGCCATGAAGGAGGCAGAGATCGAGGCCGAGGTCGAGGACTTCCCTAAGGCTTCAATCAGCCCACCTACCGCGGCATGCGGGTCAATAGGGTCCGGGTGGCGGTGCAGGGCTCTGCCGATGCGCTGCAGTGCGAAGACATCCATCGGATAAGCCAACTGCCAAGGGCCGCAAACGCGATCCTGGACGATAGGAAGATCACCCAATATCTGCTGAGTACCGTTCATCCCACCGGGGCATCCAAGGCAAAATTCTTCATGTCCTTCGGTTTCTCGCCGGGGGATTGGGCTGCGCTCAAAAGCGCGTTGCTGAACCATCCGCTGAATAATCCGGTGACGAGCCAAACGAGCAATCCGTTTGGTCAAAGCTCACTCCGATTGACCGGGAGCCGATCGGAATTGGCGATAAAAAGTCGTAATGTTTCACCAATATGGAACTCACAGTAAATACTGCGGGGTCCGAACTCGCCATCGATAATTCATTGACTTGCTGGCGCCTCCGGCTAGAAGGCGGCGCCCGAGGCGCCGCCGTTTCATCGCGCTGGATCAGGCCGTCCTGCGGCGCCGGATCGCGGCGAGTCCGACCAATCCGACCCCGAGCAATGAAAGGGTCATCGGCTCCGGGACCGAAGGCGCCTCAATACCGTAGAAGCCAAAGATGAGGTCGTTGTAGTCGAAGTCGCCACCTTGGCTGGCCAGCAAATCCTCCATGCCAACGAAGGTCCAGTCGGCGATAGGCGCGATCCCGGTCATCACGCCATAAGCCGAGCCCAGGTCTGCCTGCGTCAAGTACGTACGAGGTGGATCAGTTTGGAAATCTGCGTATGTCGATTGAACGGCGATGTGCTGATCGCCGTCACTTGCGGCGACGCCCGGCTCAAAGCTGGTGCCGGTCGTTTGGTTCGTGAATACAAAATCGATAACTTGGCCTACGGTAAGGCCGGTTATTGTCGCCTCGGTGCCGAGCGCATCCTGATTGCTGATCAGCAAGGTCACGCCGTTGAGGAGGACATCGACATCGGCGGCGCTCTTGTAGGCAAAGACAATGTCCACCGTCGAAGCAGCGGCCGTAATCGAGCAGGTCGTGCCGGCACCCGGATCCGGCGCACTGATGGGCGTGCTGGAGACGCAGGTAGCTCGGGCCTGGCCAGCGGCCCCGAGAGCGACGACGGCCATTGTAGCGAGTAGGAGCCTTCTCATCATATCCGTCCATAGAACCTGTAAGTTTCACTAACGGAGTTTGTACGCATTTTTCATGCCGACGCCAAAACACTAACAATGACAACCACATGCTATTTGCGTCGCATTGGGCTGAGCCCATTATGTAAAAATTCCCGACGTTGCCACAGCGTTCGGCACACCGATCTCCAAGGCCGATCGGAAGCCGGCCGTCCGGATATCGACGACGGTGATTTGACATTTTTTGCGCCAACACGCCCCAAGGCAAAGGGCCGCGTCACGCGCGTCAAACCACCGGTGCTCGCAACCAGCCGCGGCCGCGGCTGGTTGACACGGCGGCGCCGCGGGCGGCGATATCAGCGAGCACCACACAGGCGAGGTCGAGCAGGCGGTGCACGGCATGGAATTCGAAACCTCTGGAAGGCGTGGGACAGGCGATTGGGCAGCAGCGACGTCACAAAGCTCGTCGCGACTGGATACGACCAGATCGCGACAGCTACCTTGAGCAGTTTGGTCAGTCAGCGGTGCGTGCACGCAAGCTGAACGAGTTCGCCGATCTGCTGCCAGCGCGCGCTCATGTGCTCGATCTCGGCTGTGGAGCCGGCGTGCCGGTAGCCCGCGATCTGATTGCGCGCGGGTTCAACGTCACCGGCGTTGACGCCTCAGCTCGGCAGATAGAGCGCGCGCGATGCAACGTGCCACAAGCTCAGTTCATCCGAGCCGACATGACAACCATCGAGTTCCCGGCCTTCGCCTTCGATGCAGTGACGGCATTCTATTCAATAACGCATATCCCGCGTGACCAGCACGCTCCGTTTCTGAAAAAGCTCGCCCAGTGGATTCGCCCAGGAGGATGGTTCTTGGCGAGTTTCGGGGCGACGGCACTGGAAGACTGGGTGGGGCAACTGGCTGGGAACGACGATGTTCTTCAGCCATTACGATGGCGCCGTGACGCAGGAGCTCATATCAGATGCCGGGTTGCTCGTCGAGCGGGCGGAGGTGCTCCAACAGAGGTGGGGGCAGCTTGGCGAAGGAGGATGAGATTTCCTGGCTGCAATCCATCGTCCATCTGCCGTTGCGCGCGACTTGCGTGGGACTGTTGATGCTCGTCGTCCATAGTCGCCCGGCTTCGTCCGAAATACCGGATGGAACCTGGCTGTTTGCGAACAGAGTAGCGGTAGAGGTTTTCGAAATGCAGCGGTCTCGTGGGCGGCAGGATTGTCTGGCTGTTGCGGCCGCGTACGGTGCAACCCCGATCCTACGATGCGGCAGCGGCCGCTGTGCGGCTTGACCATTATTTGGGGGCTGCAACCCGACGGTGCGGGCCATTGGTCGAAAGGGCTGGCTTTACGACCCGCAAGACGGCAAGACCTATGATGTCAACGCCGAACGCATTGCTCCCGACAAGATATCCGCTCGCGTCTATCGCGGAGTGCCTCTCTTGGGCCGTACCGAAACCCTGATGCGCGATCCGCAGCTCAGCTTCGACGGACGCTGTTGAGCGGCAACGCACGCACGAGCTATTTCGGTTTGACCGCCGGGTTGCCGCCCGGAGTGCCCGGCGGCGGAATTATCGGCATTGTCGAGCCGATAGCAGGCGGGGTCTGCTTGATCTCGGGATCTATGCCGGCGGGTGGCGTGATCACTCCGCCCGACCGGTTCAGATCGGAGCTCAGGGTTCCGCTCGCCGGCGGCACGGCGGGCATCGTCGGCTGACCGGCCCCTGCGCGGCCGCTCGGCTCCTCGGCCGCGGCAACAACAGCGCCGAAGCTGAGAACCGCCGCAGCAACGAGACATATCCGGTACATTCGTGCCTCCAAACTGGCCAACTCCCGTGAGGTAAACACCCCCTGAGATGAGTTGTGTCGGGGAATCTATGCTGTGATCGAGCCCCAGCGTCTGACTGAGCTCAACGACGCGCCGGAGCAGCCCGGCGATTACGTCCTATACTGGATGCAGAACTCGCAACGGGCCGAGTTCAACCCGGCGGTCGAGATGGCGATCGCCGAGGCAAACCGGTTGGGACTGCCGGTCCTGGTCGGTTTTGGTCTGACCGCCGACTACCCCGAAGCGAACGCGCGCCATTACGCCTTTATGCTCGAAGGGCTCGCCGAGACCGAGCACGCCCTTCGGCAGCGGGGGCTCGGCTTTGTCATCCGTCTCGGCGGCCCCGACGATGTGGCGCTGGGCCTCGCGCAGCGCGCCGCGCTCGTGGTCTGCGATCGCGGCTACCTGCGTCCGCAGCGGAGGTGGCGCGCGCGCGTCGCGGCCGAAGCCGGGCGCCGGGTGCTGCGGGTCGAGGGCGACGTCGTCGTCCCGGTAGAGCTGGTCTCGACCAAATCGGAAATCGGCGCGCGGACATTGCGCCCCAAGTTGCTGCGAGTGCGCGACCAATTCCTGCACCCGCTTAGCCGTCAGCACCCCGCCCACTCCGCCAAACGCATCGAGGTCCGCAGTGATGTCGATCTGTCCGATATTCCGGCGCTCCTCGAGCGATTGCGGATCGATCACAGTGTGTCACCAGTCGCAAATTTCCATGGCGGGTACAAACAGGCCAAGCGGCGGCTCGACGAGTTCGTCGCGCGGCGGCTGCAGCGGTATGTCGCCGCCCGTGCTCATCCGGGCGAAGCCGAGGTCTCGACACTCTCGTCCTATCTGCATTTCGGGCAAATCTCCCCCGTCGAGGTGGCTCTGGCGGCACGCGGGGCAGAAACAGCAGACGAAAACACTGCCTCCTTTCTCGAGGAGCTGGTCGTTCGCCGCGAGCTCGCAGTGAATTTCGTGGACACGATGCCGAATTATGATCGGTACGATTGCCTGCCCGAATGGGCGCGGGAAACACTTGCCGCCCATCGGCGAGACCGCCGCGAACACGTTTACAGCTTCGACCAGCTCGCCCGCGCCGACACTCACGACCCGTACTGGAACGCCGCGATGCGGGAGATGCTGCTGACGGGCTATATGCACAATTACATGCGCATGTATTGGGGGAAGAAGGTTCTGGAGTGGTCGCCTTCGCCCGAGGAGGGCTATGCGACCCTGCTCCGTCTCAACAACACGTTTTTCCTGGATGGTCGAGATGCAAATTCCTACGCCAATGTCGGCTGGGTCTTTGGCCTCCACGACCGTCCCTGGCCCGAACGGCCGATCTTCGGCAGGGTCCGCTCGATGACCGCCGCCGGCCTAAAGCGCAAGACCGACGTCGACAACTATGTCCGCAAGATCGCAGCCCTTGCCGGCTAAGCGCGGCCCCACAGGATCTTGGTCGCGCGCCGCGCGCCTTCGGCCATCGCCTCGAACTTGGCCCAGCAGATCGAGGGGTGGCCGACCCGCGTGCCGATGCCGCAATCGGTGCCGGCCAGCACGTTCTCGCGGCCGACGAGCTTGGCGTAGCGCACCAGGCGCTCGGCGACCAGATCGGGATGCTCGATGAAGTCGGTGCAGTGGCCGACGACGCCCGGGACGAGCGTCGCGCCTTCCGGAAGCTTTACGTCCTCGAAGACGCGCCATTCGTGCTCGTGGCAAGGGTTCGACGCCTCGATCGAATAGCTGCCGGCGTTCACCCGGAAGATCAGATCGATGATGTCCTTGAGCGGGATGTCGTCGTGGTGGGGCCCGTGGAAGCTGCCCCAGCAGACATGCAGTCTGACCTTCTCTCTCGGGATGTCGCGCAGCGCGTGGTTCAGCGCGTCGACCCGCAGCGCGGCGTATTTGCGATATTCCGGGACCGTGATGTCGGGCAGGCAGGCCCAGCCGTCGGGCAGGTCGGGATCGTCGATCTGTAGCAGGAAACCGGCATCGACGATCGCGTTGTATTCCTCGCGCATCGCCTCGGCGATCGCGAACAGGAACGCCTCGTCGCTCTCGTAATGTTCGTTGCCCATCCAATGCTCGATCGTGCCCGGCGTGTTGGCCGGCAGAAAGGCTTCCGCCACGGTCACTCCGGCGAGCGCGGCCTTGAAATTGTCGAGGTCGCGCTCGAGCTCGGCCTGGCCGACATAGCGCAGCTCGTCGATGCAGACCGGCATCGTCTGGCCGCCGGAGTAGCGCGGGCGCGGATGCGCCGCGAAATACTCGGCGAATTTCATCTCGTCGCGCGCGGTCATGCTGAGCCGCCGGAACCCGCTGCCCGGCCGATTTTCGCAGCCGGCGATTCGCGTGGAGACGTAATCGGTGAAGTTCGGTTTCGACAATTCGCCGTCATTTATGACGTCGAGACCGCACGCGACCTGACGCTTGACGATCTCCGCCACCGCCGATCGTAGGCGCGTATCGAGCGCAACTTGGTCGATAGGCTCGCCGCGTGCTTTTGCCAGGACCATTTCCCGCAGATCATCGGGGCGCGGCAGGGACCCGGCATGAGCCGTCAGGATCCGATCGGTGCTGTAGATCATTGCGAACCTCCCTTTCTCAGCCGTTCTCGGCGAGCACCTTCCCTGCGAAATAGAGCGAGCCGCAGATCAGGACGCGCCCGTTGCCATCGTGCACGGGAACATCGCGAATTGCTGCGAGAACCGAAGCCGCCGCATGCGCCGGGAGCCCGACCGAGGCGGCAGCGGCCGCGATCGCCGCGGCGGGGAGCGCATTCTTCTCCTCCGGGATCGTCACCGCCCAGAGGGCGCGGGCGTGCTTGGCCAAGGGCGCGATAAAGCCGGCGGCGTCCTTCGTGTTCATCATGCCGACGACGAGGTAAAGTGGCCGGTCGCGCCAGCCGGCGGCGACGTCGCCGAGGATCTCACCGGCCAATGGGTTGTGGCCGCCATCGAGCCACAATTCCCAGTCGGGCGGAACCGCATCGACCAGCGGCCCGCGGCGCAGCAATTGCAGCCGCGCCGGCCAATCGATGTGACGCAAGCCATCGGCGATGGCTTCAGCGGGAATGGTGAAGCCGGAGAGCCGCTCCAGGCCGGCGATCGCCGTCCCGGCATTCACGACCTGGTGTGCGCCGATAAGGGAAGGCAGCGGAAGGTCGAGGCGCCAGCGCTCGCCCTCGTACCGCATTCCTGCGCCGGAGACCTCGCAACGCCAATCGTGCCGCGCCCGGTAGAGCGGCGCCGAAACGGCCGCAGCGCGGGCCTCGATCACCGCCGCGGCCTCGCGCGTTTGCGGAGCGATGACCGCCGTGACGCCGGGTTTCAGTATCCCGGCCTTTTCGCCGGCGATCGCCGCGATGGTGTCGCCGAGGAATGCCTGATGATCGAGCGAAACCGGCGTGATGGCGGTGACCGCCGGGCGGCGGACGACGTTGGTGGCGTCGAGCCGGCCGCCGAGCCCGACTTCGAGCAGCACGACGTCGGCCGGCGTGCGTGCGAAAGCGAGAAAGGCCGCTGCGGTCGTGATCTCGAAAAAGGTGATCGGCGCATCCCGGTTGGCCCGCTCGCATTCTTCGAGAAGCGCGATCAGCGCCTCTTCGCCGATCAGCCGCCCGGCGACGCG
>CAVXLL010000018.1:0-8133 GCA_963762575.1 uncultured Alphaproteobacteria bacterium
GCGCCTCGCGCCGGACAATGAACAGCCAATGGATTATTATCTTCTGCCGCATATCGACATCAAGGCGTTGCGGCTGCGGATCGCGCAGCGCAACGCGATCTTTCTGGATGCTTACCGCTTCGACACGCTGGACCGCTTTTTCCAGATCAGCGCGCGAGCACAGCTGGGATTTGTCGAATGACAAGCGCTACCGAAGTCCAGATGGTCCCGGTCGATGCGATCACCGTGCTCAATCCGCGGGCCCGCAACCGGCGGGTCTTCCATGAGCTGATCACCAGCATCGCTCACCTCGGTCTCAAGAAGCCGATCACGGTCAGCCGGCATGGCACCGAGCCGGGCTACGACCTCGTCTGTGGACAGGGACGGCTGGAGGCGTTCATCGCCCTGGGACAAAACGAGATCCCGGCGATCGTCATCGAAGCCTCCCAAGAGGACTGCTATGTGATGAGCCTGGTGGAGAACCTGGCTCGCCGCCACCCGGGCTCGCTCGAGTTGATGCGCGAAATCGGTTCCCTCAAGGAACGGGGATACAGCAACGCCGAGATCGCCGCCAAAATCGACTTCACCCCCGATTACATCGCGGCGATCTGTTATCTCCTCGAACACGGAGAGGAGCGTCTCCTCGCCGCGGTCGAGCGCGGCGTCATGCCGGCCAATATCGCCGTGGAGATTGCCCGCGCCCCCGACGGCGATATCCAGCAGGCGCTTGCCGAGGCCTATGAGAACAAATTGCTGCCCGGCAACCAAGTCCTGGCCATCCGGCGGATCATTCTGCAGCGCAGTCAGCGCCGCAAGAAGCCCCACAGAGTCCGAGGCGTCCCGCACACCGGAAAGGTCACTGCCGCGGCACTGATCCGAAGCTATGAGACCGAAGCGCAACGCCAAAAGCTGTTGGTCAAGAAAGCCGATCTGGCGCAGACCCGGCTGGCCTTTATCGTCAATGCGCTGCGCCGGCTCTATGCCGATGAGGAGTTTCTCACGTTGCTGCGTGCCGAGGCGATGCACACGCTGCCGCGGCCCTTGGCCGAGCAGCTCGAACTGGCGGAAGCCTGACATGCCCGAGCCGGTCAAAATGGCTTTTGAGCGCCAGGTCGTGGTTCTGCCGCTCTCGAACATTCTGCCGACGAAGAAGGTCCCCGATACGATCAAGCAGGCGATGCGCTACAAGCGCATTGTCGCCTCGATCGCCGAGGTCGGCATCGTCGAGCCCTTGGTCGTCGCGCGGCGCCAGGAAAATGCCGGACCCTATATGCTGGTCGACGGCCATCTACGCCACGCCGCGGTGGCGGACCTCGGCCACAGCGAGGCGCCGTGCCTGATCGCCGATGACGATGAGGCCTTCACCTACAACAAGCGAGTCAATCGGCTGGCGACGATCCAAGAGCACAACATGATCGTCAAGGCGATCGAGCGCGGGGTCTCCGAAGAAAAACTCGCCAAGACGCTCAATGTCGATATCAAACGGATCAAGACCAAGCGGACCTTGCTCGACGGGGTCTGCCCCGAGGTCGCCGAGATGCTGAAGGACAAGTCCGTCGACACGGAGGTGTTCGCGCTATTGCGCAAGATGAAGCCGCTGCGGCAGATCGAGGCGGTCGAGCTGATGTCGGCGATGAACAACTTCACCGCCCGCTATGCGCAGGCGCTGCTGGCGGCGACGCGACGGGAGGATCTCGCGCAACCGGATCGCCCGAAGAAGATCGGCGGCCTGAGCGCCGAGCAGATGGCCCGCATGGAGCGCGAGATGAACGGGTTGCAGCGCGAGTTCAAAGCGGTCTCGGCGTCCTATGGGGATACGGTGCTCAATCTAGTGGTCGCGTCGGGCTACCTTTCGAGCCTGATCGGCAACCCCCGGCTCAGCGGTTATCTCGACCGGCACCACCCGGAGATCCTCACCGAATTCAGAGCCATTGTCGCAGCGGCATCATTGGAGGAAAGCGGCTCCGGCGTATCGGAAGAGCCCGCTGTCCTGGGTTGAGGCGACACGATTAACGGCATCTCCGGGATGCCTCGCCCGCTGCAACAATGTCAGTGAACCGGCACTGTTGGTCCAGCATTTGGATCGGGGCGGCGCATAAATTAATGCCACTGCGCCTCCTGCGTTCTCAGTCGAGCAATCCCATGCTCCGAACGGGCCCAACAACGCCACAAGATTATCCGGAAAGGAGTGGCCTTGCCCGGCGACAAGAGCGTGAGTGTGGTCACTGTCGGCACTGTGCCGACGCCAAACAGGAGACCCCACCCATGCGCGTTTACATCATTGGCAATGACGGAATCATTTTCTGCCGCGAGCCGCCGGCCGCAGTGAATGAGGGCGAGATTGTCGTCGCATCGAATGAGGAGCTGCACGCCGCCCAGCTCAGCGGCAAACGGCTGCTGGCGCTGTGGAACGCTCTGCCCGGTGTCGAGAAGCGAAAGAAGGTCGGCGACCGCGACGCGTTGATCGATCAGCTGTGGTCGGAGATAGAGGCCCTACCCGACCCCGACCAGCAGTCCGACACCAAGCCCTCGTCAAAGCAGGAGGCGGTGATCGCGATGCTGCAGCGACCCGAAGGCGCGACCGTCGACGAAGTCGCGAGCGTGATGGGTTGGCAGCGGCACACGGTCCGGGGGCTCTTCTCCGGAACTCTGAAGAAGAAGCTTGGGCTGACCCTCGCCTCAGCGATGGAGGAGCGCGGCCGGGTCTATCGCATCGCCCCTGCGGCGCAGGCATGAGCCGCGCGGTCCAAGATGCAACGGCTTGCGGGGAGGCGCTCGCGCGCCTCCCCGAGCTCAATCTCGGGGAGCTTCGTCAGCACTGGCGCATACTCTACAAATCCGATGCATCGCCGCATCTCAGCCGCGAGCTGCTGGTGCGTGCTGTCGCATACCGGATGCAGGAAGTCGCTCTTGGCGGGCTGCGCCCGAAGCGGCAGCGCCAGCTCCACCAAATTGCCCAGCAGCTCAAGCAAACCGGAGCAGCCAACATACCTTCTCGCCCCGAGCTGAAGCCCGGGACCCGGCTGGTTCGGGAATGGCAACGCGAAACCTATGAGGTGCTGGTGCTTGATGACGGCTTCTTCTGGCAGGACACGCACTACCGCTCGCTATCGGCCCTGGCGAGAAGGATCACTGGCACGGCGTGGTCGGGACCGCTCTTCTTCGGGGTGAAGCCGAACCGGCCCGCCTCCCGCCGGTCATCGCAACTGCCGGGTCCAGCCGGCGCGCCGGTGGAGAGCAGCTATGCCGCGGAGTGACACCGGCCGCAAGCGTTGCGCGATCTACACCCGCAAATCTTCGGAGGAAGGGCTCGAGCAGGAATTCAACTCGCTCGCGGCGCAGCGCGAAGCTTGCGAGGCGTTCATCCGCAGCCAGCAGCACGAGGGCTGGGTGTTGGCCAAAACCCGCTATGACGATGGCGGGTTCTCGGGTGGCTCTATGGAGCGGCCGGCGCTGCAAGAGCTGCTCGCCGATATCCGGGCCGGCCGGATCGACATCGTGGTCGTCTACAAGGTCGACCGGCTGACCCGCTCGCTCGCCGATTTTGCCCGGCTGGTCGAGCTCTTCGACGCGCAGGGTGTGTCGTTCGTCTCGGTGACGCAGCAGTTCAACACGACGAGTTCGATGGGGCGCCTCACGCTCAATGTGCTGTTGTCCTTTGCCCAGTTCGAGCGCGAGGTCACCGGCGAACGCATTCGCGACAAGATTGCCGCATCGAAAAAGAAGGGCATGTGGATGGGCGGTAATGTGCCGCTAGGCTATGACGCAAGCGAGCGCACGCTCGTCATCAACCCTGCCGAGGCGGAGACCGTACGCCGCATTTTCGCTCTCTATCGGGAATTCGGCTGCGTGCGCCAGGTCAAGGAGGAGGCTGACCGTCTCGGGCTTCGGACGAAAGGCCGCACAACGGCGAATGGCGCCGAGCGCGGCGGCACACCCTTTTCGCGCGGTCACCTCTACACGCTGCTCTCGAACCCGATCTACACCGGCCAGATTGCGCACAAGGGCAAGCTCCACCCCGGCCAGCATCCGGCGCTAATCGACGATGAGAGCTGGTCCACTGTTCGAGACCAGCTCGCAGCCAATACGAGCAACCATCGGCGCAGGGCCAAAGCAGCCGAGCCGAGCTTGCTGGCCGGCCTGCTGGTCGATGCCCGGGGAGAGCGGCTCACGCCATCACACGCCGTCAAGAAGGGCCGACGCTATCGCTACTACGTCTCCGCTGCCCTGATCACCGATGCCGGAACCGATCGCGCGCAAGGCTGGCGACTCGCCGCCCCGGAGATCGACGAGGCTGTGATCAGGATCCTCGGTAATGCGCTGACCAGCCCCGCGAGATTGGTCGAGCGGTTTGGTGCAGTCAACATGCCCAGCGACCAGATTCGAAAAGTGCTCAGTCGCGCGGCCCGTATGGCGGCGGCGCTCAGTGGCTCACCGGGAGAACGAGCAAAGCTCGTTCGCGAGCTCGTCGAGAAGATCACGGTCGATGAGAAGGCGATCATCATCAAGCTGCGGCGCGGCCTTCTGTTGGGCGAGGATGTCTCGTCATCCGCATCGGAGCCGGCAAACGACAAGGCTGTCGAACTGACGGCGGCGGTCGCGTTCAAGCACCGCGGTATCGAAACCAGGTTGGTGCTGCCCGGATTAGCGCAGCAGGACCGCAGCTCGCGATGTGATCCGGCGCTGATCAAGGCGATTGCGCGAGGACGCGCGTGGTTTGAGGAGCTTGCCACTGGCCGCGCCCGATCGCTTGAGGAGCTGGCCAAGCGTGACGGCATTACCCGGCGCTACATTCGGCGTCTCGTTGGTCTCGCCTTTTTGAGCCCGCAGCTGGTCGAGGCGATCCTGCAGGGCCGGCAACCCGTCGCGCTCACTGCGACGCGGCTGACCGAATTGGATCTGCCGCTGGACTGGACCGAGCAGCGTAAACTGCTCGCAAGCTAAACCGCAACTCCGGACAGATATGCCCCCCAGGCCGCGGCCCCACCGCGGCCGCGCGTCAATTTGCAAACGGTCAGAACTTTCGCCAAGGTGGGACTGCATCAATGCCCGTCAGAGAGAGAAGGCGAAGGGGTTCCTGGTTCGCAGCGCGCGCGCCTCTTCTCACGCCCCCAGCCAGCCGCAGACCGCCGCCAAAGTGCGGGCTTTTCGCCTATAGGCTCGGGGTTCACCGCTGAGACAGACTGGCTGCTGGAGGAAACCGGATTCGAACCCTAGGTCCCGCCGTGGGAAAAGCGGCCGTTCCGAAACGCGTGGCATGGATCCTCGGTCATTTGGACTGCGCGAGCGGCACCAATTCCGGAGAGGGACCAACGGTTCGAATCCGGTTCCCCCAGCGGCGAGTCAGCGTCAAACTCGACGATCCGGTCGGGGTTTCCGGTCATCATCAGAGTTTTCACGCCTGCCGCCTCGGCCTGCTTAACGATAGCCAGGCTGAATTTCGGCAGCAGCTTCTCGCGTTAGTCGCTGGTCACCACGCCACCGCAGTTGCTACCGTTTCGGAGCCGGCAACCTACTTCTGGCTGAGGTTCCGGACCTGTTGATGACAGACGCGGTCCTGGCCGACGGTTCCTGCGCAAATCTCGAGATGGGGACTTTTTTCATGACCGGTAAGGCCGGTATCGAGAATCAAAGTTAATCGTCTAAAATTTTACGCTTTGGCAATGATTCTCTGACATTCCCAGGATATGTCAGATGAACACACGCTCACATTGAAAGATATCACCGCCGATCTGAATTATCGGTCTCAGCATTATGGGAAGCATTACCGACAAGTGGCGCATTGGCTTCGAGGTGTCGCAGCGAAATGCCGCCTGCCAGATCCGCAAACTGAGTTGCTTGATATCGCGATGCGCTATGACCGTCTAGCCAACCACTCCGACAGGAGCTAATCGACGTTCGGCGAAGCGCCGGAGTGGACCTTCTGGGCAATGACCGGCCTCTTGGCGTTTGTAATGATCCTGCCAGTGCTGAAGCACTGACTTCCGGGTACCCATCGATTCGTTCTCCCCGAGAAAGAGCGAAGTCAGTTCGCACTTGTAACCGAGCGAGCAGCCCGCCGCTGGCTAGCGTTTTATCCAAGCTCAGGACGGCCTTGGAAGTACCCGGCCATACCGCCTCGAGCGGGCGTCCATCGCGAAGGGGCACCCTCACTGGAATCGACCCGCCGGCAAGCTCAGGAGATCGAGTAGCCGAAAGCCGCCACCCACCCATCAAACCGTATGGGCCCGTAGTTGCATAGAGTGGGCCGCCGAGCAGGAGAAAGCGCGGTCAGCCGCGGCGCCTGACCCCGTGCCCTATGCCCTGGATATCGAGTGACCCGACGCGCAACTGGGCTCGCCATGGGTGGGGGACTGATAGATGCTAGGGGGCGGGCGGCGAGGAAATGGCTACTTCGTCGCTGCATTAACCAATGGAGTGCCGCGATGCCCCAGCGGAACGACTTGAGCAGGTCCCCCATCGCGTTGGACCAGATAGCACACGTCGTCGAGATGAGCCAGTCGGATCAACGTTTCGAAATGCGCTCATTTCGGCTCTGCTTGCCGCAACGGAAAAGGCGGCGCGAAGGAGAGCCGATATCACGACGACGCTTGGGGGTCCTCCGCGACGATGGTTCGAATCCGGTTCCCTCCAGCGGGTTGGGCAAGTGGCTCGGCGCGGCCGGGCATTTCGCGACGAACCGGCAGGCCAGATTCACGGCGGGTCATCTCGTCCAGAAGGGAGCGACAGCCGCCACCGCAATCTAGGCAAGACTGTAAACGCGCTTGGCCGTGCCGCTGAACAGCTTGGCCTTTTCGTCGGCCGAGTAGCCGGCGGCCAGGCGTTTGAACGCGTTCCACAGGACGGGGTAGCTCGAACTGACGCCGTCCGGCGGGAAGTTGCTCTCGAGCATGCCGCGATCGGGGCCGAACGCCACGATGCAGGTCTCGATATAGGGCTGGTAGGCGCGCGCCAGCTCCTCCGACGAAGGCGGCGTCTCGCGCGTGTGGAAGTCGAACATGCCGAACAGCATGCCGAGCCCGCCGAGCTTGACGACCACGTTTTGGCACTTGCCGAGTTCGGCGATGCCGGCCTTCCACACGGCAAAGGTTTCCTGCCTCTTGTCCGCGTACGGGCCGATGCCGAGAGGTCCGCCGACATGGTTCAGGATGATCGTTGTCTGTGGGAAGGCGCGCGCCAGATCCGCCAGCTCCATAAGCTGAGGGTGGTACAGCCAAGCCTCGAAGGTCAAGTTCAGCGGCGCCAGCCGAGCAAACCCGGCCCGCCAAGTCGCTTCGGCCATCTGGCCCTTCGGCGAGTTCGTGCGGCCGCGCGAGAACATTTGGCTGGGGTCCCAGGTCACCGAATGGCGGATGCCGCGGAAGCGGCCGTCGCCGGCAGCGATCTCCGCCTCCAGCACGCGCGTTACGCCGTCACCAAGGCGCAGGTCGGCGTGCCCGACAATGCCGGCGCACAGCCGGCTCTTGCCGAACTGCCCGCTCGCGCTCATCGCCGACGTGCCGTTGACGAATTCGATTTCGCCGACCGGCTTCATCTCCGTCGGCCCGTCGGCGCGATACATCGAGCCGCATTCGACAAAGACGCTTTGCGTGATGTCGTGACCGCTGCCGGTATCGGCGAGTAACTGGTCGAGCAGGTACCGGTGCCCGCCGCGATCCCACAGGTGATGGTGCGGATCGACGATCTTGAGCGCCGGCTCCAGGATTTCCTCTTTTCGCTGCGCCCACCACGCCGGATCGCCGTAGCGCGCTGCGGGTGGAGCGCTGCCGGGTACGGTCACGGCGGGTGCGGTGCCGGTTTGAGACTGTACAGGGGTAGAGCGAAGCACGGCGCCACCAAGCACTCCAGCCGTTCCGGCCAGCATCGTGCGTCGCAATACCGAATGAGAGCGAACCGTCTTCTCAGCCATCGCGTCTCCTCCAAGCTTTTCCTGGTTCGGACCAGCCGGAGCTGCGGCTGATCGGGGCCACTCTACAGGAGCAGCATGGAGCTGGCATTCATTTGCCGCCGGGTACACACCGAGCTCGAACGTACCGTAATTCTGTCGCGATCGCCGAGCGGGACCGATAGAAGCCGCTTTCCTCCAGCGCGGAAGTCGCAACCACCTTGTGGCTGCCGGGGGCGTCGCACGCGGGTGGGACCCAGAGTTCGAAT
>CAVXLL010000019.1:0-345580 GCA_963762575.1 uncultured Alphaproteobacteria bacterium
CGGCGTACCCTATACATGTGCGGTGCGACCGAACCATATCTGGCGGCCGCTGGTCGAGAAGGCCGGCTATACTATGGAAGACCTGCCCCGAGACCGGGCATGTCTTCTACGATTTCTTCAAGGAAGTGCAGAAGAAATTGCGCGCCCAAGGCGAGCGCAAGGTGTACGGCCTCGGTTTCCAGATGAACACCACCGGCAACGACTGCAACGCGTTGTTCGATTATTTCCTGATCGCCCATGGCGGGCAGGATATCGTCACCAAGGACGGCAAATTGCACCTGGACGATGTGAAGGTGCGTGACGCGGTGCTCAAGACGCTGACCTATCCGAGCATGGCCTACAAGGAAGGCTATGTGCCGCCGGGGGCGATCAACTGGAACGACGCTGATGACAACAACGCCTTTCACGCCAAGCAGATCGTCATGGACCTCGACGGCACAATCTCGACCGAGGTCGCCGTCATCCACAGCGAGCAGGATTACCGTGGATATCGTCACGATGGGCTTGCCGCTGAGCAACGACGGCTAGGCGAGTGCCGAGCCAGGCCCCTTCCGCTTGCGGGTTTATTTCCGAAGGGGGCGAAAAACGTCGAAGTGGCCAAGGATTTTCTCAAATATTTGATCCAGCCGCCGGTCCTCAACGAGTATCTGAAAACCGGGCTCGGCCGGAATATCCCGTGCATGCCGACAATCGTGAAAGACGACCCGTGGTGGTCATCCACCCCAAGGACCCGCACCGGGGTCCATGCGTACAATCAGGGTCTGCTCGGCCCGACCGTATCGACGTTCTGGACCTTCAATCCGGCTTATGCCCAGGTTCAGAACGAGCATGTCTGGCCCACGGGGTGGGCCGACATCACGACGGGTGGAATGACCCCGCAGGCCGCGGCAGACAAGGCATCCAAACGGGTCGAGGAGATCTTCGCGAAATATTCAGATCGCGCAAGGCTGAGCGGCCGGGATCAGCCTATTCGTGGGTCTCATACCCCGTCCGGCCATGCCGGTCGAGCGGCGCGGCGAAGTGGGAGTCTCAGGCGTTGATCACGGTATCGCGAGTTCGAGGTGGTGGCAGCGATTAACATTTGAGTATACCAGGGCCGCGTTCTATATTGGGCTGGGCGACAACAACCAGAACGTGTCCGCTCCTTTACGCGGCGAGAACGGGAAGGAAGCCGGGATGACGATCTTGACCAGGCGCTCGGTGCTTCGCAGCTCTCTCGGGCTGGCTGCGGCCGGGACGCTCGCCCGCCCCTATATCGCCAATGCGGCTGCCACGACCGCCGAGGTGTGGTTTGCCCAGGGCTTCATCCCCGAAGAAGACAGCGCTTTCAAGGTGATGGCCGCCGATTACGAGAAGGAGAGCGGCAACAAGATCGAGCACAGCCTCATACCCTACGCGGCGTTGCGGCAGAAGGCGATCTCGGCGATCAGCAGCGGCGTCGTCCCCGACATGATCGAAGTCGCCGATTTTGCGCTAGCGCCGATGCAATCGTGGGACGACAAACTCGATCGATGTCAGCGACATCGTCGAGCCCCAAAAGGGCCAATTCATCTCGACCGCGCTTCCGCTGCTATTTCTACAACAACGTCACGAAGAAGCGCGCGTATTACGTCGTGCCGATGAAGATCGCGGCGGTTCCGTTTCATATCTGGAAGTCGCTGGTCGAAAAGGGCGGCCGCAAGATCTCCGAAATGCCGAAGACGTGGGACGCCTTCATGGATTTCTTCAAACCGGTGCAAAAGGGATTGCGGCAGCAGGGTATGCGCAACATCTACGGGCTCGGCTTCCAGCTGACCGCGAACGGGGTCGATCCGATCAATACCTTCAACGCTTGGATGATCGCCTATGGCGGCCAGGGTTTCGTCACGCCGGACGGCCAACTGCATACCGACGATCCGCAGGTCAAGGCGGCGGCGATCAAGGCGATCAAGAGCCTGGCCTCCGCATTCAAGGAGGGCTACGTGCCGCCGAGCTGCGTCAACTGGAACGACGCCGACGACAACAACGCCTTCCACTCCAAGCTGATGGTGATGGATTTCGACGGCACGATCTCGACCGAGGTGGCGATCTACCACGACAAGGAGCAATCGACGACATCCTGACCCTGGGCCTGCCGCTCAGCAACGACGGCAAGGCGTTGCCGAGCCAGGTCGCGGGTTCGGCCGATGATCCCGAAAGGGGCGAAAAATGTCGAGGTGGCGAAGGAATTTGCCAAATACGTCGATTCAGCCGAAGGTGCTGAACCACTACCTGAAGGCCGGGCTCGGCCGCGGGCCCTGCCGATCGCCGATCGTCAAGAACGACCCATTCTGGCTCAAGGAGGATCCGCACCGCACCGCTTACATGAGCAGTCGGTGCTCGGCCCGACGATGCCGATCTACGAGGCGTACAACCCGGCGATGCACAGGTCGGCGCCGAGCATGTGATCATGACTGCGGCGTTTGCCGTCATGAACAGCGGGCCGCCCGGAGCCGGAGATGACAAGGCGTTCAAGCGCGTTGAGGACATCTTCGCGAAATACCCGATCTGCAGGAGCTGAGAGGCGAACATGGCGAGCGTATCGGTTATCGAACTTGGCCGCCCGGCAGTCCGGCGGCATCGCTGTGGCGCTATCTGAGGGGCGGCCTGCAAGGGCTCGGAATACACCTGGGCGCTCGCCTTTCTCGTGCCCTATGTCGGGGTGTTCCTGGCGTTCGTGGTCTATCCCGTCGTCTACGGGCTGTGGATGGGCAGCGAGCCGCGCTGTACGCCGAGCTGTTCGCCGACCCGATCTATCAGCAGACCGTGGTCAACACCTGCTGTTCTTCGTGGCTCGGGGTGAACCTGAAGATGTTCTTCGCGCTTCTGCTGTCGGGCTTTTTCATGCGCCGGGGCTGGTGGGTCAAAGGCGCTGCTGATGATCTACGTCCTGCCCTGGGCGGTGCCGGCGATGCCCGACCTTCATCTCGATCCACTGGATGCTGAACGGCGAGTGGGGGCTGCTCAACAACGCTGCTCTACGAGCTGTTCGGCATCGACGGCCCGTCCTGGCTCAACTCGCGCTGGCTCGCGCTGGGCTCGGCCATCTGTCGCACATCTGGAAATGGCTGCCGTTCTGGACCGTGATCCTGCTCGCCGGCCGGATGGCGATCCCGCAGGAGATGTATGAGGCGGCCAAGGTGGACGGCGCGACCGGGCTGCGGCGGTTCACCACGTCACCTTCCCGCTGCTCGCCAACCTCTATCTGGTCTGCACCCTGCTCTCGACGATCTTCATGCTCGGCGACTTCACCACGGTTACTTTCGTCACCGGCGGCGGGCCGGCGAACTCGACGCATGTGCTGGCGACGCTCGGCATCCGCGACGCCTTCGACCTCGCCCAGCCACGGCTCGGCGTGGCGGCGTGATGTCGGCGTTGCCGCTGCTGATCCCGCTGGTGATCGTCCTGATGCGCAAGCTCGAAGGCCGCGGAGGTGCAGCTGTGAGCGCGATAACGGTCGACACAGGCCGGCGCAGCTCGACTCGGCCCGCGGAACGCATGCGGCGCGCCGCGCGCCGCCGCCGTTACCTGACCAACGCCGGCGGCCGCTGTCATCAGCGCCGTCCTGTTGGTGTGGACGCTCACGCCGATCTACAACATGATCATGGTCGCGCTCGAAGCCGCAGGGCGACGTGTTCAGCGATCATCGTCTGGCCGCCGAAATCCATCGCTCGACAGCTTCTGGATCGTTTTGACCGAGGGCTACTGGTATCTCGAGTATTTCTGGCACCAGTTCGGCAACAGCGTTTATATCGGCGCGATGGTGACGTTCATTGACACTGCTGATCGGCTCGCTGGCCAGCTTCTCGGTCGGCCGGATGCGCATCCGCCACGGCTGGCTGGTCACCAACGCGGCGCTGCTGACCTACGTGATCCCGGCGTCGTTCCTGGCGATCCCGTTCTATCGGATCATGCAGCAGCTACGGGCTGCAGAACAATCTGTGGTCGGTGATCGCCGCGAGGTGACGTTCGCCACCCCGTACGCGATCTTCATCTTCCAGCAATACGGCCGGAGCATCCCGATCGAGCTCGACGAGGCGGCGCGGATCGACGGCGCGTCGCCGATCCAGATCTATTTCCGCATCTACCTGCCGCTGATGGCGCCGGCGCTGGTCGCGGTCGGCACCTACGCGCTGCTGCTGGCGTGGAACGAATACCTGTACCAATTCCTGCTGCTGTCTCGAAGCGGAGCATGACGGTGCCGGTGGCGCTGGCGCAGTTCCTCAACAGCGACGAGGCGCCGTGGAACTACATGATGGCGACTGCGATCGTCTATGCGCTGCCGCCGATCGCGATCTACTACGCGTTCCGCAGCCGGATGACCGCCGGCCTGACGATGGGCGGCGTCAAGGGCTGAGGGTTTCGGTGCCTGAGCTTCCCCGGCCCGTGAAGAGCCGCGGCGTTGCCGCGGCTCTTGTCATTTCTGTCTTGGCGGGAAAAGTCTGCGCGGCGGCGACTTCGCTGACTTCTAGCGATCCCAATCCGGGGAACGATCTTCACCCGGTGCCGTTTTGGGGATGAGAAGAACGCGACACCCGCGATGCTAGTTCCGCGGGTGTCTGGGAAGGAGGCGCAAATGGGATATCTAAGCCGTCGTTCTGTCCTCCGTGGCTCTTTGGGCCTCGCGGCGGGCGTGTTGGTGCGGCCTTACATCGCCAACGCGACGGCCAAGACCGCTACCGCCTGGTGGACCCAGGGGTTCATCCCCGAGGAAGATGCCGGTTTCAAACGCATGGTCGCCGACTACGAGAAGGCCAGCGGTGACACGATCGACTACAGCATTACGCCATTTGCTCCGCTGGGACAGAAAATCGTTTCGGCAATGACCACCGGCGATGTACCGGATGTCATTTCATATGACGCTGCCGACGCCACGATCGTCCCGCAGAATGCCTGGGACGACAAGGTCCTCGATCTCACCGATGTCGTCGAGACCCAGAAATCGGAGTATTCACAAACCGTAATCGTCGCCGCTCAATACTACAATAACGTAACGAAAAAGCGCGGCTTTTACATGGCGCCCTACAAAACCGCCTGCGTCCCATTCCACGTCTGGGGATCGCTGGTCGAGAAGGCGGGTTACAAGGTGTCGGACGCGCCGAAGACCTGGGACGCGTATTGGGATTTCTTTAAGCCGATGCAGAAAAAGTTGCGCGAGAGCATGCGCAACGTCTATGCCTTGGGGCTGCAGATGACCAGCTCCGGGCCCGCCGACGGCAACAATCTGTTCTACGCTTTCGTGCTCGCGAATGGCGGCGAGAATTTCATGACCCCCGACGGCAAGCCACATTTTGATGATCCGCAGGTCAGGGAAGCGGTGATCAAGACCCTGACCTATACAACCACAGCTTATAAGGACGGCTATGTGCCGAAAGGAGTGCTCAGCTGGAGCGATGCCGACGACAACAACGCGTTCCATGCGAAAGAAATCATCATGGATTTCGACGGGACGATTTCGACCGAGGTCGCACTCTATCACGATAAGGAAGAATACGACGATGTGGTGACCATGGGTCTGCCCGCCGGTAACGATGGCAAGCCGGTGCCGGCGCAACTCGGCGCGGGCGGCTGCTTCATCCCGAAGGGGGCGAAAAACGTCGAGGCGGCCAAGGAATTTGTCAAATACGTGATCCAGCCGAAGGTCGTGGACACCTATCTCAAGGAGGGGCTCGGCCGCTGGCTGCCGCCGTACCCCTCGCTCGTCAAGAGCGACCCGTTCTGGCTCGATCCCAAGGACCCGCATCGACCAGTCTATGTGCGGGAAGGGCTGCTGGGCCCGACGATCCCCTATTTCTATGCCTTCAATCCGGGGATTGCCGTGGCCAACGCCGAACAAATCTGGGGATTGGCCGAGGCCGACGTCATCAGAAGCGGGATGACACCAAAAGATGCCGCCGACAAGGCGTTCAAGACGATCGAGACGATCCTCGCTAAATATCCGATTGCGCAGGCCTGAGCGCCGAGCCTAAAATGAAACCTCCACCTTCGTTTAGGCGGCGCTAATTCGAGTAGTAGACTGAGAGGCGATCATGGCAGAGGCATCAGTACTCGAAGTTGGTCGCCCCGTACTGGGCCGCCGATCGCGTCTGCGCGTTTGGCGTGGTGACCTGCAAGGTTCGGAATACACTTGGGCCATCGCCTTCTGCATCCCTTATATCGCGCTGTTCCTTGCCTTTGTGGTCTACCCCGTCGCGTATGGGTTGTGGATGGGGCATAGTCCGAGCCTTTACGCGCAGCTATTCTCCGATCCGATCTATCTGAGTTCGGTCGTCAATACCGTGATCTACCTCGCGGTCGGCGTGAACCTGAAGATGTTTCTGGCGCTGTTGCTTTCCGGCTTCTTCATGCGCCGACGCTGGTGGATCAAGGGCCTGTTGCTGATCTACGTGCTGCCCTGGGCGGTACCCGCTCTCCCGACCTTTCTGTCGATACATTGGATGCTGAATAGCCAATGGGGCTTCATCAACAACTTCCTGTGGGATGTCTTCCACATTGACGGGCCAGGCTGGCTCGACAACTCGCGCTGGCTGGCGCTCGGCGCGGTGATTGGCGCCTACATATGGAAATGGATGCCGTTCTGGACCGTGATCCTGCTCGCCGGCAGGATGGCGATCCCGCAGGAACTTTACGAGGCGGCCGATGTCGACGGCGCCACCGGGGTCAAGCGGTTTGTCCACGTCAGTTTCCCGCTGCTCGCCAACCTCTATTTTGTTTCCACCCTGCTCTCGACAATCTGGACCCTCGGCGACTTCACCACGGTGTTCTTCGTCTCGGGCGGCGGGCCCGCGCTGTCAACCCATGTGCTGGCGACGCTTGGTATCCGCGACGCCTTCACGATTGCGCAGCCGCATCTCGGCGTGGCAGCGGTAATGTCGGCCCTGCCATTGCTGATCCCGCTCGTGATCATCTTGATGCGCAAGCTGCGCACCGCAGAGGTGCAACTGTGAGTACGGAGGTTATGGGCGGCCGTCCGGCGCGACGGACGCCGAATTACCGGCTGCGGTCGTACTTGGTCGAAGCGGCGTCGATCGTACTTGGCATCGTGCTGGTGATCTGGTCGGTGACGCCGATCTACAACATGGTGATGGTCGCGCTCGAACGGCATGGCGATGTCTTCAGCAGCCGGATCTGGCCGGCGCACCCGTCACTTGAGAGTTTCTGGATCGTCGTTACCCAAGGCTACTGGTATCTTGAGAATTTCTGGCTCCAGTTCGGCAACAGCGTCTACATGGGCGTGATGACGGTGTTCTTCACATTGCTGATCGGTTCGCTGACCAGCTTTGCGATCGGCCGCATGCGCATCCGCCATGGCTGGCTCTTAACCAACGCGGCGCTGCTGACTTACGTGATCCCGGCCTCTTTCCTGGCGATTCCGTTCTATCGGATCATGCAGATCTATGGTTTGGCGGACAATTTGTGGGCGGTGATTGCGGCGTTGGTAACCTTCGCCACCCCCTATGCGATTTTCATCTTTCAGAATTACGGCGCGAGCATTCCAATCGAGCTCGACGAAGCGGCACGGATCGACGGCGCCTCGCCGATCCAAGTATATTGGCGCATCTACCTGCCACTGATGGCGCCCGCCCTCGTCGCGGTCGGCACCTATGCGTTGCTGCTCTCCTGGAACGAGTTTCTCTATCAGTTCCTGCTGCTGTCGTCGACGCGGAGCATGACCGTGGCGGTCGCGCTCGCACAGTTTCTCAACAGCGACGAGTCGCCGTGGAATTACATGATGGCGACCGCTGTGATCTACGCGCTGCCGCCGGTTGCAATCTATTACGCCTTCCGCCGCCGCATGAGCGCCGGCCTCACCATGGGCGGCGTCAAAGGCTGAGCCTCACGATAGCCGGATCGGCTGCGAGCGTCGATGCTCGCTTCCGTTCGCCCGATTGAGCAAATCCGCCCGCAAGCGCAAACTCCGCGGCGCTTCCACCACCCGGGAGTGACATGCGGCGGATCGGGATCGATGTCGGCGGCACCAACACGGATGCGGTGCTGCTCGAGGATGGGCAGGTCGCGCTCGCGGTAAAGACGCCGACCACGCCGGATGTGACGCGCGGCATCGTAGCTGCGCTCGGCTCGCTCGCCGCGCATCCCGCGGTGGCCCGGGGCGCCATTGACGGCGTTGTGATCGGCACGACGCATTTCGTCAATGCGGTCGTCCAGCGCCGCGGGCTGGCGCGTGTCGCCGCGGTGCGCATCGGGCTCCCGGCGAGCGCTTCGCTGCCGCCGTTCTGCGACTGGCCGGCCGATCTGGCCGAGCGCGTCCGCGGCGCCGTTTTCATGCTCGAAGGCGGGCATGATTACGATGGCCGGCCGATCGTGCCGTTCGACCAGACCGGCATGCGGCAGGCGGCCCGCCAGATCCGTGACGACGGCATCCGCGCGGTGGCCATAGCCGCGATCTTTTCGGCGCTCGACCCCAGCTGCGAGAAGCGGGCGCGAACTATCCTTGCCGAGGAGTGCCCGGATGCCGTGGTCACCGTCTCGCACGACCTCGGCCGTATCGGCCTTCTCGAACGCGAGAATGCCGCGCTCCTCAACGCCGCGCTGAGCGATTTCGCCCGCGCGACGGTCGCCGGCTTTATCGCGGCGATCGCCGAGAGCGGGATCGCCGCTCCGCTTTACCTGACGCAGAACGACGGAACCGTGATGCCGGCCGAAATGGCGGCTGCGCTGCCCGTCATGAGCTTCGCCTCGGGCGCGACCAACTCGATGCGCGGCGCGGCCTTCCTGTCGGGCCTGACGGACGCGATGGTCATCGACGTCGGCGGTACGACGACCGATGTCGGCCAGCTCCGCCGCGGATTTCCGCGCGAGGCGAACTCTGTCGTCGAGGTGGGCGGTGTCCGTACCCTGTTCCGCATGCCGATCTGCTGTCGATCGGGCTCGGCGGCGGCAGTATCGTTCAGGCCGACCCGGTTACGGTCGGACCGGAAAGCGTCGGCTACCGGCTGGTCGAGGAGGGGTTGGTGTTCGGTGGCAAAACCGTGACCGCGACCGATTTGGCCGTCGCCGCCGGCTTCGCTGGGATAGGAGACAGCCGAGCAGTCGCCAATCTCCCGCGCGAACTCGTGCATGCGGCGCTCGGCAAGGTGCGCTCGACGATCGCGGACTCGGTCGACCGGATGAAGACAGACGCTCGCGAGCTGCCGCTGATCGCGGTCGGCGCGGGTGCATTTCTGGTGCCGGACCAGATCGCCGGGATCTCGCAGGTGTTGCACGTGCCATATGGCGACTGCGCCAATGCGGTCGGCGCCGCTATCGCCCAGATCAGCGGCGAAACCGACCAGGTCTATCGCGATCTCAGCCGCAACGAGGCGATCGCGGCGGCTGAAGCACAGGCAAAAGAGCGCGCGGTCCTTGCCGGCGCCGATCTCGCCTCCCTGCAGACCGTCGATGTCGAGGACATGCCGCTCGCCTATCTGCCCGGCAACGCGCTGCGGGTCCGAGTACGCGTAGCGGGGCAGATGGCGACAAAAGCGGATCAGAACGGGTCGAGCTCTGTGTCCCAGTAGAGGTAGTCGCGCCAACTTTCGTGCAGATAGTTGGGCGGGAAGGCGCGACCGTTCTCTTGTAGCATATAGGTCGTCGGCTGGACCGGGCGGTGCCGCGGATACATCCTGCTCTCGCGCGGCAGACGGTTGCCTTTCCACAGATTGCAGGTGGCGCAGGCGGTCACGACGTTGGTCCAGATCGTGCGCCCGCCCCGGGACCGCGGCACCAGGTGATCAAACGTCAGATCGTGCGAGGGATAAGGCTCGCCGCAATACTGGCAGGTAAACCGATCGCGCAGAAAGACGTTGAACCGGGTGAACGCCGGATGGCGGGCGGCGGGCACGTATTCCTTCAGAGAGACGACGCTCGGCAGCTGCATCTCCAGCGAGGGGCTGCGTACGCAAACGTCGTAATGATCGATGATGTTGACGCGATCGAGGAATACCGCCTTGATCGCATCCTGCCACGACCACAGTGACAGCGGAAAATAGCTCAGCGGCCGAAAATCCGCGTTCAGCACCAAAGCCGGGCAATTGTCCAGACTTACCGTCACGAAACACCCGTCCCGCTAACCGACGCTCGCGGGCCGGAATAGCACGCGATTATGACGGCTTGATAACGAATTCACCCAATCCGGGCAACATTTCGCGACGAGTATTGGAGATCAGCGGGTCGGGACCGGCTTTTCCCCGTGATAGTCGTAGAAACCGCGGCTCGCCTTGCGGCCGAGCCAGCCGGCCTCGACATATTTGACGAGCAGCGGGCAGGGCCGATACTTGCTGTCGGCCAGTCCCTCATAGAGCACCTGCATCACCGACAGGCAGGTGTCGAGCCCGATGAAATCGGCGAGCTCGAGCGGTCCCATCGGGTGGTTGGCGCCGAGCTTCATTGCCGTATCGATCGCCTCGACCGAGCCGACGCCCTCATAGAGCGTGTAGACCGCCTCGTTGATCATCGGCAGCAGAATGCGGTTGACGATGAACGCCGGAAAATCCTCGGCCGCGACCGGGGTCTTGCCGAGCCTCAAGGCGAGCTCGCGCGTTGCCGCAAAGGTCTCTTCGTCGGTGGCGATGCCGCGAATCAGCTCGACGAGGCTCATCGCCGGCACCGGGTTCATGAAATGCATGCCGATGAATTTACCGGGCCGGTCAGTCGCGGAAGCGAGCCTGGTAATCGAGATCGACGAGGTGTTGGTGGCGATCAGCGCATCAGGCTTCAAGTGGGGCGTCAGCCTCTTGAAGATCTCGCGCTTGATCTCTTCTTTCTCGGTTGCCGCCTCGATCACCATCCCGCAATCGGCGAACAGTGCGTAATCGAGCGCCATTTGAATTCGAGCGAGCGCGGCATCCTTGTCTTCTTCCCGAATCGTGCCGCGGGCGACCTGACGCGACAGGTTGCGCTCGATCGCCTGCCGGCCGCGCTGCAGCGCATCCTCGTTAATGTCGGTCACCACCACATCGATCCCGGCTAGCGCGCAGACATGGGCGATGCCGCCGCCCATCTGTCCGGCGCCGATAATGCCAATGCGGCGCAGCGGTTCGAGCGAAACCTTGGCCGTGGAGACTGGGGCCGCGCTCACTTGCGGCGCTCGAGCTCGTCGGCGAGCTCGGGAAGGATCTTGAACAAATCGCCGACCAGGCCGTAATCGGCGATTTGAAATATCGGCGCTTCCTCGTCTTTGTTGATCGCGACGATGACTTTCGAAATCCTTCATCCCGGCGAGGTGTTGGATGGCGCCGGAAATGCCGACGGCGACGTAGAGTTCGGGCGCCACGATCTTGCCGGTCTGGCCGACCTGGTAATCATTGGGCACAAAACCGGCGTCGACGGCGGCGCGCGAGGCGCCGACCGCGGCCCCGAGCTTGTCGGCGACCCTCTCCAAGAGATGGAAATTCTCCCCGGATTGCATGCCTCGGCCGCCCGAGATGATGATGCGGGCGCTGGTCAACTCGGGCCGCTCCGATTTCGACAACTCCGCTCCGACAAATTCCGACAGCCCCGTCGCACCCGTGGACTGGATAGGCTCGATCGTTGCCGAGCCTCCGGTCGCCTCGCCCGGCGGGAAGGCGGTTCCGCGCACCGTGATGACCTTGACCGGGTCCTTGGATTGCACCGTCGCCAGCGCATTGCCGGCATAGATCGGCCGCACGAAAGTGTCCGGCGAAACAACTGCGCTGATGTCCGACATCTGCATCACATCGAGCAGCGCCGCCACCCTCGGCATCAAGTTCTTACCGGAGGTCGTCGCCGTGGCAAGCAGATGCGAGTAATGCTCGGCGAGCTTGACGACGAGCGGCGCCACATTCTCGGCGAGCCCGTGTTCGTAGGCGGCGTCGTCGGCGAGCAGCACCTTCCTCGCTCCGGCGATCTTGGCGGCGGCCTCGGCGACGGCGCGGCAATCCTTGCCGGCCACCAGAATATCGACTTCAGGGGCGGCGATTTCGTTTGCAGCCGCAACCGCATTCAAGGTCGCGGGCTTCAGCGCCGTATTGTCGTGTTCGGCGATGACCAGAGCACCCATCAGATCACCCGCGCCTCGGTCTTCAGCTTGTCGACGAGCTCGGCGACTGAGCCGACCTTGTGGCCGCCCTGCCGTTTTGCGGGCTCCTCGACCTTGAGCACGACGAGGCGCGGCGCCGGGTCGACGCCGAGCGCCTCAGGTGTCGTCGTCGCGATCGGCTTTTTTTTCGCCCTCATGATATTAGGCAGCGAGGCGTAGCGCGGCTCGTTGAGCCGCAGGTCCGTGGTGATGACGGCCGGCAGTTTGATCGAGACCGTCTCGAGCCCGCCATCGACCTCGCGCGTGACTTCGGCGTGGCCGTCGCTGATCTTTACCTTGGAGGCGAAGGTCGCCTGCGGCCAGCCGAGCAGCGCCGACAACATCTGGCCGGTCTGGTTGCAGTCATCGTCGATCGCCTGCTTGCCGATGATCACGATCTCGGGGTTTTCCTGCAGGACCACGGCTTTCAACAGCTTGGCGACGGCGAGCGGCTGCAGTTCGGCATCGGTCTGCACGAGGATGCCGCGGTCGGCCCCCATCGCCAAGGCAGTGCGGATCGTCTCCTGGCATTGCGCGACGCCGAGCGACACCGCGATGATCTCGCTGACGGTCCCGGCCTCGCGCAATCGCAGCGCCTCCTCGACGGCGATCTCGTCGAACGGGTTCATCGACATCTTGACGTTGGCGGTCTCGACCCCGGTCTTGTCCGCCTTGACGCGGATCTTGACGTTGTAGTCGATGACCCGCTTGACCGCGACCAGCGCTTTCATGTCGTCCTCGCCGTTACGCCGGCGGCATGCATGACCCCGCCGCGCCGGATCATCTGATTTGTGCACGGGCCCTGGTCGATGGCAAGGCCCTCCTCGATTTGGTCTACCGCTGAGATGATGCTCAGCGGTTGGCGCCGGGGCGCCACAGCACGTCGCGGCCGCCGTTGTCGTTGACCCGGCGGCCGAGGACGAAGAGGTGGTCGGAGAGGCGGTTCAGGTATTTGAGCGCCTCGGGATTGACCGGCTCGCTGGCAGCAAGCTCGCTGACCAGGCGCTCGGCTCGCCGCGTGGTCGTCCGCGCGAGATGGAGGTAGGCGGCGACTGCAGTGCCGCCGGGCAGGATGAACGAGTTCGAGCGGCCGCAAACTCGCGTTCATCGCGTCGATCTCGCGTTCGAGACGCTCGACCTGCGGGGCGGTGATGCGCAACGCCCCGGCCGCGCGCCGGCCGTTCTCCGGCGTGCAGAGATCCGCGCCGAGGTCGAAAAGATCGTTCTGAATGCGGCCGAGCATCTCGTCGGCCGCCGCATCGGCATGCAGTCGGGCGATCCCGATCGCCGCGTTGGCTTCGTCGACAGTCCCATAAGCGGCGACCCGCAACCCGTGCTTTGGCACGCGCGTGCCGTCGCCGAGCGAAGTCTCGCCGCCATCGCCGCCGCGCGTATAGATCCGAGTCAGCCGAACCATCTTTGCTTCCTGGGGCTTAATGCCGCGCCAGCAGCATCAGCATTGCCAGCAGCACCAGCGCCAACGCCTGCATGATGACGCGCGACTGCATCAGCTTATTCGAGCGGCGCGGGTCGCCGCCGCGCAGCAAGCTCGCGACGCCAAAGCCGAGCACGGTCAAGGTGCCGAGCATCGCGAGAACGAGCAGAATTGTCAGAAAAACCGTCATGCGGGGAATATGGCTCGTTAAATTTTTGTCGCAAGCAACTCGGTTAGGTGCTTGTCGAGCTGGCCGATCGCATCGGAATCGGCGCCGAACAGCGCGAGGTGCCCATCGATGGTTTGAATCGGCCGGAACTCGGCATCGGGAATGAGCCGCCACTCAGCCTGGCAATCAGCCGGCGGGAAAAACATGTCCGAAGACATCGGCATGACAAAGGTCTTGGCTTTGATTTGGCCCAATGCGGCCCGCAAGTCGCCGCCAGTGTGGCGGCTGACGTCGCCGCGCTGCCATTTCCATGCCATGCACAGCAGATCGTTCGGATCCATCACGCAGAAATACGCACTCATGAAGTTGATGATGAAATCGTCCATCGACGAATAACCCAACGCCTTATGCCGATTTTCCTGGAAAAAGTCCGTGCTCCAACCCATTACGGCCCACATTTTGGAATGCCGCAACAGACCTCCTCGGACATCCGCCGAGGATTTATAGAACCCCTTGTTGAAGCCGGGGTCTGACGTAATCGCCTCGACCAGCGTTTCGGTGAAAAGAAAATCGTGGATCGTATTTCTCGCCGTGCCGGCGATGGGCGCGGCGCGCTTCACCATATCGGGATAGCGTACGGCCCATTCATAGGTCTGCTGCGCGCCCATCGAGCCGCCGGCTACCAGCGCGAAACTATTCAGCCCGAACGTTTCAGTGACCAATTTGTGCTGCGCGCGCACGTCATCACCGATGCGCACATGCGGGAAATTCCCCATCCCGGCCGGCGCCGGCGTGTTGTGCGGCGAGGTGGAAAGGCCGTTGCCGATCTGATTGACAATGATGATGAAATACTTGTCGGGATCGAGCGCCCGGCCCGTACCGATGAACACCTGCTCGATTATCTTGTTGGTGCCGGAGTACCAGGTGGGAATGAGGATGGCGTTGTCTTTGGCGGCATCCAGTGAGCCGAAAGTCGCGTAGGCCAGTTGGCAATTGCGGATGGTGCCGCCTTCTTCCAATTCGAGATTGCCGATGTCGTGCAGCTCGTACGGACCGTGCACCTCCTGCGAATAGTAGCTGTTATTTATCATGTCCCCTTCGATTCTGTTAGATTTGGTTATTCAGGGTGTTGCCCGTTGCCCGGCCCTAACACCGCGCGGAAAAACTCTGCTGTCGTTCCGGGACGGCCCCTCAGGGTCGGGCCCGGAACCTATGAACACTGGCCGACCCCTCGATTTCTTTAAGCCCGTGTCCATGGATTCCGGGCTCGCGTGCAAAGCCCGCGGCCCGGAATGACCACCTCGCAGCGTTTTTCCGCACCCAGGTAAATTCCTTGTAAGCCGGCTATGCCAATTCAAATCCCTCGTAGCCCTTGGCCGCGACCTCGTCGCACTTCTTCCGGTAACCGCCGACACCCTCCGGCCCCAAATAGGGCAAGAAGGCGCGTGGTTTCCCGGGGATGTTGGCGCTCATGTACCAGGAGTTGGCGCCGGTCATCAGCGTCTGGTTGACGATCTCGTTCACATGGGCAACCCACTGCTCCTGCGCCTGGGGCGTGGCCTCGATGGTGGTCTTGCCGGTCTTGCGCATCTTGTCGATGCAGTCGGTGACCCACTCCACATGCTGCTCGATCGATACCGGCATATTCGACAGCACCGACGGGCTTTGCGGGCCGGTAATGGTGAAGAAGTTGGGGAAGCCGGCGATCGAGATGCCAAGGTAGGTGTGCGGACCATCTGCCCACTGCTCATCCAGAGTGCGGCCGCCGCGGCCTTTCAGGTTCAAGGCCTTCAGCGAACCGGTCATCGCATCGAAACCGGTGGCGAAAACGATGATGTCGAATTCGTATTCCTTGCCCCCGGCTCGGATGCCCTTTTCGGTAATTTCTTGTATAGCGCCGTCGGTCTTGGCGTCGACCAGCAGCACGTTATCCTTGTTGAAGGTCTCGTAGTAGTTGGTGTCCAGCGGCTGGCGTTTGGTGCCGTAGGCGTAGCCTTTGGGTATGAGCTTTTCGGCTACGGCCGGGTCCTTCACGGTCCTGCGGATCTTACGCTTGATGTAGTCGGCGCACAGGTCGTTGGCCTCCTGACTGAAGAACATGTCCTGGTAGTTGGCCAGCCAGAACGCGAAGCCGCCGGCATCCCACATCCTGTCGAACTCGCGCTCTCGCTCCTCGGGCGTCGCTTCCAACGCCGATTTTGGAATGAAGTAATGCTCCTGGCCAAAGAACGATTTTTTGATGCGCTTGACCACGCCGTCATAGTCGGCCTTTCGCGCCCTGACCAAATCGGGGTCCACTTTGCCATTGCGCGCCGGCACACAGTAGTTGGCGGTGCGCTGGAACACGGTGAGCTGCCTGGCCTGCTGCGCAATTTCAGGGATGGCTTGCACCGCAGTAGCGCCGGTGCCGACCACGGCGACGCGCTTGTTGGTGAAGTCTAGGCCGGTATGGGGATAGCGGCTGGTGTGGTACCACTTGCCTTTGAATTTCTCCAAGCTCCTGAACTGCGGCATGTTGGTGGCCGAAAGGCTGCCCACAGCCGCGATCAGGTAATGTGCCGCGACCTCTTCGCCCTTCTCGGTGCGCACCGTCCACAGTTCGGTTCCCTCGTCGAATTCGGCACTGGTCACGCGCGTATTGAACTGCATATCGCGCTTCAGGTCGTGATGGTTGGCCACATGCTCGAGGTAACGGAGGATTTCGGGCTGCTCGGGATAGCGTTCGGACCATTCCCAGTCCTGCAACAGCTGCTTGTCCCAGGTGAAGCAGTAGATGTAGGCGTCGGAATCGCAACGCGCCCCAGGGTAACGGTTCCAGTACCAGGTGCCGCCAACGGTTTCACCTGCTTCATAAACCCGCACCTTCAGCCCCAATTTGTCGCGCAGCGACTTCAGCATGTGCATGCCGGAGAAGCCCGCACCGATCACGACAGCGTCAATGTTTGGAGTTTCACTGGCCACTGGTTCCTCCGATCTGTTCTGTTTGTTTGGACGACAGATTAACGCTATCCGCGTGCGTTGGCGAACAATTCACCACATCCTTCGATGCGGGCCGATATTCGGGTGGCGCTTGCCCGCGCAATCCTGAACCGATTATGATGCTTGATAGAGTTGGGCACTGGCGATCCGGACAAGGAGGGGAGGTCGAAATGCTGACGCGAAGAGGTTTTGCCGGTTTTGCATCCTGCGCGGTTTGCGGGCTCACCGGGTTGATTGCGCCAGACGTATTGGCGCAGGGCACGCCGACCGCAACGACACCCGGCGTCACGCGAAAGCTTCTGGCGCAGACGGACGGTCCAGCACCGGGTTATGTGACGATAAACGTGGAAGCGGAAATAGAACCGGGAGTACTGGTCGCGCGGCACACGCACCCGGGGATCGAGTCCGGCTATGTCCTCGAAGGCGGCTTTGATCTTCCCATCCAAGGTCAACCGACCCGCACGTTGAAGGCGGGCGATGGCTTCCAGGTGCCGCCCGAAACGCCCCATGCCGGCAGCAAGAACGGCGACAAAACGACAAAAATCGCCATCACCTATGTCGTGGAGAAGGGCAAACCGCTCGCGTCTCCTGCCTGATCCAGATCAGGGATTTCGAACGAGCTAGTTGCGGCCGGCGATCAGGCCGCGGGCGATGATCTGCGCCTGGATCTCGGCGGCGCCCTCGAAGATGTTGAGGATGCGGGCGTCGCACAACACCCGGCTGATCGGGTATTCGAGAGCGTAGCCGTTGCCGCCATGGATCTGCAGCGCGTTGTCGGCATTCGACCAGGCGACCCGCGCGGCGAGCAATTTGGCCATGCCGGCCTGGATGTCGCAGCGCCGTCCGCCGTCCTTTTCGCGGGCTGCGAAGTAGGTCAGCTGGCGGGCCGCCATCGTTTCCGCCGCCATCAGGGCGAGCTTGCCGGCGACGCGCGGAAAAGCGATCAGCTTCTCGCCGAACTGCACGCGTTCGAGCGCATAGGCGAGGCCGAGCTCTAGCGCGTTCTGCGCGACCCCGACGGCGCGCGCCGCGGTCTGCACGCGGGCGCTCTCGAAGGTCGCCATCAGCTGCTTGAAACCCTGGCCCTCGACGCCGCCGAGCAACCCCCCGGCGGGCACCGCGAACCCGTCGAAGGCGATCTCGTATTCCTTCATGCCGCGATAGCCGAGCACCGGGATCTCGGTGCCGCTCATCCCCGCCGCCGGAAACGGGTCCTCGTCACTGCCGCGCGGCTTCTCGGCGAGGAACATGCTGAGCCCGGCATAGCCGCGCTCGTTGGGATCGGTGCGCGCCAGCAAGGTCATCAGGTCGGAGCGGGCGCCGTGGGTGATCCAGGTTTTCGCCCCGTGGATACGGTAGAGCTCGCCGTCACGCACCGCGCGAGTCTGCAGGCTGGCGAGGTCGGAGCCGGTGTTCGGCTCGGTAAAGACGGCGGTCGGCAACACCGCGCCGGACGCGATCGCCGGCAGCCAGCGTGCCTTCTGGGCGCGGGTGCCATTGAGGCGGATCAGCTCGCCGGCGATTTCCGAGCGGGTGCCGAGCGAGCCAACCCCGATATAGGAGCGCGACAGCTCCTCGGAAACGATGCTCATCGCCGTCTTGCCGAGCCCGAGCCCGCCATGTTCCTCGGGGATCGTCATCCCGAAGACCCCGATCCTGGCGAGCTCTTCGATGACCGACAGGGGGATCAGCTGGTCGCGGCGGTGCCATTCTTGGGCATGTGGCGTGACCTCCCGCTCGGCGAAGCGGCGCACCTGATCGCGAACCATTTCGAGCGTCGGATCATCGATGCCGATGTCGCCGAATACGCCGTCGCTAGCTTCGGCAAGCCGGGTGCCGAGCCGCAAGCGGGCTGTCGTGGCGCCGGCGGACAGGCTTCCCGCCGCTCCGGTGCGCAATGGCGCGATCTCGCCGTCGTCGAGGCCGAGATCCTGGGGACGCGCGAACTCCCCCTGCGCCATGGCAATGCCGCCCGCAAGCTGCGCCAAATATTCGCCATAGGCGATCTCGAGGATCAGGGCTTCGATCTCGCCGAGCTTGCTGCCTTCGTCGAGCCGCACCGCCCAGTTCCGCACCTGGCGCAGCGCCTCGACATAGCTCGCCATCCAAGCCAGCGCATGGGCAGCTAATTGTTCGGTGGAGAAGAGCTCGGTTTCGACCTTGCCTCCCGGCGCCACCCGCACGACGAGCCGTGCGCGGACGGCCGCCAGGAACATCTCTGCCGCGCCCAGCGCCCGCCCGGTCTGGGCGAGTAGCGCTGTGCGCTCGGTCGGCACCGCTACGAGGTGCGAAGCCCGATCAATCCTGCGGCAATTGGTAGTGGTGGGGGTAGACGGTGTGGGCCATTGGGTCGGCGGCGGACATTACGTCCGAATGAGTCATCGACAGCGCCGCGATGTCGTCCGAGACGGCGTTCAGGTTTTGAGTGTCGCTGGCTCGGTCCGGCGCGCCGATGAAAGCGCAACCCACTGCAGTGGAGAGTGAAAGTACGACGAAGCCGAGCCGGATGGGGGTCATCAATCTCTCCGATCAGGAAAATAGCTCGTACGCTACCACGAATAGAACCACGACAAGCACCAGCGACGCCAGCAAAACATAGCGCACGACGCCTTCCTTGCTGCCCGCGCGGGCCTCGGTACCGGTCGCTACCGGTCGTTCGGCCATCTGTCTTCTCCCGAAATGGTGCGTCTCTTTCACGAACGTAAGGCGGGGAGTTTTCGATCCGGACAGCACGCCGATCGCAAAGCCAGTTGACCGCGTCTCCCGAGGGGCATACATCTGGCGACGTGTTTGAGCTAATCGTCCCTGGCCGGATTGGCCCGCGAATTACGACCCCGAACCCGCTGAGGGTTCGGGCTCGACCGATTCGCACCCTGTCCGCCGAGGATCAAGCTCATGCCGCCTCTTCCCGCGACCGTCGCTGACGACGATCTTCCCGCCACCGCCTGCTTTTCCGTCCACGCGCATGCCGAGCCCGGCGTGATGCCCCGCGTGCTCGAGTTGTTCGCCAAACGCGGTCTGGTCCCCTCCTCCTGGCACAGCGCGGTTTGTGGAACCGATCGGGCCGAGCTGACTATCGACATTCAAATGCGCGGGCTCGGGCGCGATCTGATGGACTATGTCGCCGCCTGTCTGCGGCAGATCGCCTATGTCGAGGTGGTGCTGACCTCAGAGAAGCTCGGCGCACCCGGCTGAACGCAGCTCTGGGCTGTCATGTCGTTCCGCGACCATATCGCTGCCTGCAACAACTACGACCCGGCCCGCGTGGTGCCGTTTTTTGCCGGAAACGACCGTGTGGGACTGCTGCGGCATGACAATGCCGCAGCGCTGCGGCGATTTCCGGATGTCTTCGCGGTCGCCGACGACCGGGTGGGCCTCGTCGCGCGCGGCGATGTCGCGGCGGTCAGCCGTGCAGTCGACGCCGTGGTCGATGCGCTGGTCGCCGAAAAGCGGGTCCCGAAGTGGCGCAACGAGACCTTTGATGTCGCACCGCGCTGGGGTGCGCCTGCGGTGTTCCGCCTCGATCGTGGCGCCGTGCCGTTCTTCGGAACGCGCGCCTACGGCGTCCACCTCAACGGCTACCGCCGGGAAGGGAACAGGCTCCATTTGTGGGTCGGCCGGCGCTCCCCCGACAAGCGGGTGGCGCCCGACAAGCTCGACAACCTCGTCGCCGGCGGCATCGGCAATGGCCACGGGCTCGAGGAAACTTTGCTGAAGGAGGGCGAGGAAGAAGCGTCGCTCCCGCGGAGCCTGACCAGCCGCGCAGTTCCGGCGGGCGCCGTCTCCTATCGCATGGAAACCGACCTCGGCATCCGCGACGACGTGCTGTTCGTCTTCGATCTCGAAATCCCCGCCGACTTCGTGCCGAAGAACCAGGACGGCGAAATCGTCCATTTCGAGCTAGTGCCAGCCTCGGCGGTCCTCGACCGCGTCCGCACGAGCGACGACTTCAAATTCAACGTCAATCTGGTGATCCTCGATTTTGCGTTGCGCCACGGCGTCCTGCGGCCGGACGACCCGGAATATCTCGACGTCGCCACCGGCCTCCACCGGCCGCTGGATTTAAGCCGCCCCTCACCCTAGCCCTCTCCCCGCGAGCGGAGCGAGGGAATCGCCCTCTACCCCCTCGCCCCGCTTGCGGGGAGAGGGTCGGGGAGAGGGGCAGCCTCGGCTATTGCTATGAGCTCGCTCGGGGTAATCCCTCGTTCGCGCATGGAACGGATCGTCGGCGCGCCTTCGCGCTTGGCGAGACGGCGGCCGGCCGCGTCGGTCAACATCGGGTGGTGGCGATAATGCGGTGTCGACAGGCCGAGAAGCGTCTGTAGAACCCGATGGATGTTCGTCGCTATCGCCAAATCCTCACCGCGGGTCACCAAGGTGACGTCTTGGATCGCGTCATCCACCGTGACCGCGAGGTGGTAGCTCGCCGGGAATTCCTTGCGGCCGAGCACGACATCGCCGAGCAGAGCGGTGTCGGCCTGCTGGCGGCATTCGCCCTCGATCCAATCCAGCGGGCCGGTCAGCGCGAGTGCGCGTGCCAGGTCGAGCCGCAACGCATAGTCAATTCCCGAGCGCAGCCTTGCAGCGACCTCCTCGGTGCCCAACCTGCGGCAGGTGCCGGGATAAATCGGTCCGGCGTCGCCATGCGGGGCGCCGCCGGCGCGCGCGATCTCGGCTCGGATCTCGTTTCGCGTGCAAAAGCATGGGTAGAGCACACCCAACGCATCGAGCCTCGCGAGCGCGCGCCGGTAATCGTCGAAATGCTCCGACTGCTTGCGCACCTGCCCATCCCAGTCGACGCCGAGCCAAGCAAGGTCCTCGAAGATCGCTGCGGCATATTCGTCGCGGCAGCGGGTGCGGTCGATATCCTCGAGCCGGAGCAGAAAACGGCCTCCGTCGCGCCGCGCCGCGCGCCATCCCTCGAGCGCCGAGCGGACGTGGCCGAGATGCAGATAGCCGGTCGGGCTCGGGGCAAAGCGCGTCACGATCGGGCCGGGTGCCGCCGCTGCGGGTGACATCGGGGTCCCCTCTGGGCTAGGTTGCCCAGCTGCGCCTACCACTTGCGCGCTTGCCATTCGAAGGATCGCATCGATGATGCCTCGGCTGTCCGGACCGTCGCGCCCGCCTGCTTCGGGCGGCAAGCCGCGCCGTCTGGTCGTTCTGCTGCATGGGCTCGGGGCGGACGGCAACGACCTGATCGGCCTCGCACCCTACTGGGCGAGGTTGCTGCCCGAGGCCGAATTCCTGTCGCCCAACGCCCCGTTCCCCTGCGACATGGCGCCCTACGGTTATCAATGGTACAGCTCGCAGGATCACATCCCGGAGGCGGTGTTGGGCGGAGTGCGGGCGGCTGCGCCGATCCTCGACGCGTTCATCGACGAGGCCCTCGAAGAACGGAGGCTCGGCAGTGGCGAACTGGCGCTCGTCGGGTTCTCCCAGGGCACGATGATGTCGCTGTTTGTCGGCCTTCGCCGCTCCGCTCCGGTCGCCGGCATCGTTGGCTTCTCGGGGCGGCTGCTCGCCCCGGAACTGCTGGCCAGCGAGCTGCGCGCGCGCCCGCCCATCCTCTTGGTTCACGGCACCGAAGACCCGCTCGTTCCGTACAGCTCGCTGGCTGCGGCGGAAACCGAGCTCAAGGCTGCCGGCGTTCCGGTGGAGACGGTAACCTCGGTCGGCATCGGCCACTCGATCGACGACCAAGGGTTGCGGCGCGGCGGCCAGTTTCTCAAAAACGTGCTCAGCGGGACGACGCCTTGAGGACGCCATCGCCGGAGAGGATGGGTTCGATAACGCCGAGGATCTTGGGTGAATCCCATTCCGCCGCGCCTTCGACGCGGCCGAGCACCTTGCCTTCGCGGTCGATCAGAAAGCTGGTCGGCAAGCCTCGTACCCCGAAGGCGTGCCCGGCCTCGCTCTTCGGATCGATATAGATCTTGACGGATTTCAGCCCGAGTTTGGCGATGAAAGGCTCGACGGTCTTGTTGCCGCCGCGATCTTCGGCTACCGCGAGCACCGCGATCCGCTCGCCGAGCCGCGACTGCAACCGCTCGAGCGAGGGCATCTCGCGCAGGCACGGCTCGCACCAGGTGGCCCACAGATTGACGATGACGAGCTTCCCTTGCAGCTCCGAGAGTTCGATGCTCTGGCCGGTGGTGTCGGCAAGCGATATCGCGGGCGCCGGATATGGTTGCGAGGAGGGCACGAACTCGCCGAGCTTGGTTCGGTCGGGCATGTCCGCCTCGCCGTCGTCCGCCGCGCCGAGGGCAGGCGCGACGAGCAGGAACATCAGAGCGGCAGCGACAGTCCATTTCATCGTTTCGTCCTCTCGCTGTGCCGGGAAGCGCGGCCGATGACCGGCGCGAGCAAACCGGCGAACTCGCTATGGGGCGGCCGCTTTGCCGGCGGCCCGGCCGAGATCATGCGCCGCATCAATGCCTCGATCGATTTCGACAAACGCCTCTACGCCGAAGACATCGCCGGCTCCAAGGCGCATTGCGCGATGCTCGTCGCGCAGAACATCCTTGCGCCGGAAGATGGCGCGGCGATCATCAAGGGTCTAGAGCAAATCAGGTCGGAGATCGAGAGCGGCAGCTTCGTGTTCAGCGCCGAACTCGAAGACGTTCACATGAATATCGAAGCGCGGCTCGCTGAGCTGATCGGGCCAGCGGCAGGGCGCCTCCACACCGCGCGCTCGCGCAATGACCAGGTCGCGACCGATCTGCGGCTGTGGTTGCGCGGCGCGATCGACCGCCTCGACCCGGCGATGCGCGACTTGCAGCAGGCACTGATCGACCGCGCCGAGGCGGAAGCCGGCACGGTGATGCCCGGCTATACCCATCTGCAGATCGCCCAGCCGGTGACTCTCGGTCATCACTTGCTGGCCTATGTCGAGATGCTCGGGCGTGATCGCGGCCGGCTCGCCGATTGCCGGCGCCGGCTCAACGAAAGCCCGCTCGGCGCCGCGGCGCTCGCCGGGACCTCCTTTCCGATCGACCGTCGCGCAACCGCCGCTGCCCTCGGCTTCGATCGCCCCGCGGCCAATTCGCTCGACGCGGTGTCCGACCGGGACTTTGCGATCGAGTTTCTAGCCGCGGCGGCGATCATCGGCATGCATCTGTCGCGCTTCACCGAGGAGATCGTGACCTGGTGCAGCAGCGAATTCGGTTTCATCGTGCTCAGCGACGCGTTCACGACCGGCAGCTCGATCATGCCGCAAAAGCGCAACCCCGATGCGGCCGAGCTTGTGCGCGCCAAGACCGGCCGGCTGAACGGGTCGCTCGTCGCATTACTGACGGTGATGAAAGGCCTGCCGCTCGCCTACGGCAAGGACATGCAGGAGGACAAAATCCCGGTCTTTGAGGCTGTCGACGCGCTCGAACTCTGCCTCGCGGCGACGGCCGGCATGGTGCGCGACATGCGGCCCCGCCGTGAGCGCCTGCGCGCCGCCGCCGAGCACGGTTTTGCGACGGCGACCGATCTCGCCGATTGGCTGGTGCGCGCCGCCGGTCTGCCGTTCCGCCGCGCTCATCATGCGACGGGGCAGATTGTCAAGCGCGCGGAAGCGCTGGGCTGCACGCTCGGCGAGCTGCCGCTCGCAGAATTGCAGGCGGTGGAGTCGGCGATCACCGACGCGGTCTATGACGTGCTCGATGCCGCCCGGTCGGTGGCGAGCCGGACCAGCTTTGGCGGCACCGCTCCGGAGCGCGTCTGCACGGCCGCCCAAGAAGCCCGCAAGAGATTTTTGGAATGAGGCTCCCGCGCTCCTCACCCCGACCCTCGCCCCGCTTGCGGGGAGAGGGAGGGGCACACGCCAGCGGGAGAGTGAGGGGCAGCGGCGCATTACGGCTCTGCGTGCTAACGTTTCTTAGTCTGTCCCTGGCGCTGGCGGGGTGCGGCAAGAAGAATGCGCCGACCGCGCCGCGAGACGAACCCGACACCTATCCGCGGCCGTATCCGAGTGAGTGAAATTTTTCATTATCGCCAGGGCGAGCTTTGCGCCGAAGAGTTGCCGGTGGCGCACATCGCGGCGGCCGTCGGCACGCCCTTCTACCTCTACTCGGCTGCCGGGTTCATCGCTCAGTACCGGCGGTTTGCCGATGCGTTCTTACCCGAGCGGCCACTGATCTGCTATGCCGTCAAGGCAAACTCGAACCTCGCCGTGCTCCGCCTCTTGTCTGGTCTCGGGGCGGGGGCAGACGTCGTCTCCGAGGGGGAGCTGCGCCGCGCGCTCGCCGCCGGCATGCCGCCGGAGCGGATTATCTTCTCCGGGGTCGGCAAAACGGCGGCGGAGATGGGGATGGCGCTCACCGCCGGCATCCATCAGATCAACGTCGAATTGGTGCCGGAGCTGCGCCGCCTCAGCGAAGTCGCCAGCGCGCAAGGTCGGATCGCGCCCATCGCGATCCGGGTAAACCCGGATGTCGATGCGCATACCCACGCCAAGATTTCGACCGGCCGGAAGGAGAACAAGTTCGGCATCGAACTTGACGAGGCAATTGCCGCGTTCGAGCTCGCTGGCGAGCTTCCCGGCATCGAGCCGGTCGGCCTCGCCGTCCATATCGGCTCGCAGCTGACCGATCTCGAGCCCTATCGGCGCGCCTTTGAGCGGGTCGCCGAGCTGGCCCTCGAATTGCGGGCTCTCGGTCTTTCCGTCGCGCGTCTGGATCTCGGCGGCGGCATAGGCGTCCGCTACCATGCCGAGCGCCCGCTGGAGCTGTTAAGCTATGCGAAACTTGTGCGCGACGTCTTCGGCCCGCTCGGGCTCACTCTGGCGTTCGAGCCGGGTCGAGTACTGACGGCGGCGGCCGGGCTGCTCGTTTCGCAGGTGCTTTACCTCAAGGAGGGCAGCACCAGGCGTTTCGTCATCGTGGACGCCGCGATGAACGATCTGATCCGCCCGGCGCTTTACGATGCGTGGCACGATATTGTCCCGGTTCGCCTCCCCGATGCCCGTGCTTCGCTTACGCCGGCGGACGTCGTCGGGCCAGTGTGCGAAACCGGCGACACCTTTGCGGTCGACCGCGAGCTGCCGCCATTTGCCGAAGGCGACCTGCTCGCCTTCACAGCAGCGGGAGCCTATGGCGCGGTCATGAGCACGACCTACAACAGCCGGCTGCTGGTCCCGGAAGTGCTGGTTGCGGGCCAGCGTTTTGCCGTCGTCCGGGCGCGGCCGAGCTATGACGCGCTCCTCTCCCTCGATACCATCCCCCAATGGCTTTCCGCCAATGGTGCGTCCGGCCGGCTCCCCGATGGGACCGAGGAGCCCGTGCGAAAGCGAGGTGCCGCATGACCGACCGCTCGTCGCTAACCCGCCGCTTCGCGATGCGGCTGCGGCTCGCCCGGTTTGCGCTGCTTTGGGAACGGGTCTGGCCGCCCTGCTGGCCGGCGCTCGCTGCGCTCGGCACGTTCCTGGTGCTCGGCTTGTTCGATGTCCTGCCGAATTTGCCGAGCCTTTTGCACGCCGGAATTCTGATCGGCCTCGGCGCTGCTTTCGCGATCGGCGTGGCTGCGGCATTAGGCAAGACCGCCATTCCCGATATTTTCTCCGCGCGCCGCCGTATCGAGCAGGCGAGCGGGCTGCAGCACCGGCCGCTGCAGGCTCTCGCCGATCGGCCCAGCGGGCGCCCCGACGCAGCGGCGGCAGGACTATGGGAGGCACACCGGCGGCGCATGGAAGCCGCGACTCGCCGACTGCGGATCGGCCTGCCGCATGCCGGGTTCGCCGCCGGCGATCCGTGGGGGTTGCGCGCTGTCCTGGCGATCCTGTTGCTGCTCGGCGCGATCGATGCCGGGAGCGACTGGAAGGATCGTCTCGTCCGGTCTTTGCGACCGGACATTGCCGGCAGGTCGGGGATGGCCGCTGCGAGCCTCGACATCTGGGTGACGCCGCCCGAATACACCGGGCTGGCGCCGCAATTCCTGCGCCCGGAGAATGCCGAAACGCTGCACATCCCGACCGGCAGCAAGCTGCTCGCCCAGGTGCACGGCGGCAAGGAGGTCCCGCGCCTCGCGATCGACGGGGAGAGCCGCGACTTCGATGCGGTCGACAAGCAGAACTTCCGGGCCGCGGCGACCTTGACCTCCGGTAAGCAGCTCGCCGTGACGCAGTCTGGCGCGGCGCTCGGCAGATGGCAGATCGAGATCATCCCCGACAACCCGCCCAAAATCGCCTTCGCAAAACCGCCGGAAGGCACGACGCATGCCGCACTGCGGATCGATTATCAGGCAAGCGACGATTACGGGGTCGAATTGGCCAAGGCGGTGATCCGGCGCCAGGGCGGCAATCCCGAAGAGACCATCGAGCTCGATATGCCTTTGCCGGGGCTGCACCTGAAAGAAGCGCAAGCCACCAGCTATCACGACTTGTCGCCGCATCCCTGGGCCGGCCTGCCGGTCGAGATCCGGCTCGTCGCTACCGACGCGCTGGGCCAAACGGGGCAAAGCGAGCCGGTCCGGATCAAGCTGCCGGAGCGGAAATTCGAGCACCCGGTCGCCCGCGCAATCATCGACCAGCGCAAGGAACTGGCGACCGACCCCGGGTCGCGGTTGGCGGTAGCCGATACGCTCAGCGATCTGCGCGAGCGGCCGCAGCTTTACCGCGACGACACCGTGGCATTCCTCGGCATGCGTCTTGCCGAAGAGCGGTTGCGGATCAACGACGACCCGACTTCCACAGCCGAAGTCCAGCAACTCCTATGGGACACCGCTTTGCGCATCGAGGATGGTCGCATGTCGCTCGCCGAGCGCGACATGCGGCGCCTGCAGCAGGAACTTCAAGACGCGCTCGCAAAAAATGCACCGGACGCGGAGATCGATCGCCTGATGAAGGAGCTGCAGCAGGCGCTCGACCGCTATCTGAAGGCGCTCGCCGAAAACATGGCGCGCAACCCGGAGCAGTATCAGCAGCCGATCGATCCGTCCAAGGTGATCAGCAGCCGCGATCTGCAACGCATGCTCGACCGCGCGCGTGACTTGGCCCGCAACGGCGCACGAGACCAGGCGCGCGAGCTGTTGTCTCAGCTGCAGAACATGCTCGAAAACTTGCGCATGGCGAGACCCGGGCAGATGCCGCAGCAGGGGTCGAGCGAGGCGCAGCAGATGATACGGAACATGCGCGAGCTGATGCAGCGGCAGCAACAGCTCCTCGACCGCAGCTTCCGCGCCCAGCAGCAGCAAGGCCAGCAGGGTCAGCAAGGCCAGCAGGGCCAGCAGGGTCAGCAAGGCCAGCAGGGACGAATGGGGCAGCGAGGGCAGCAAGGGCAACAGGGGCAGGGAGGCGACCAGCCGGACGCCAACAGCCAGCTGGGCGATGCCGCCGGGCAGCAGGAAGGCCTGCGCCGCATGCTGGGCGAGATGATGCGCCGCCTCGGCGATGGGCTCGGCGATATTCCCGAGCCTTTGGGCCGTGCCGAGCGGGCGATGCGCGACGCCACCGAGGCCTTGCAACGCCGGCAGCCCGGCGATGCGATCGGCCCCCAGACCGAGGCGCTCGACCAATTGCAGCAGGCGGCGCGTGACTTTGCCCAGCAGATGCAGCAGCGCATGCAGGGCCAATGGGGCAGCCCGAATGACGACGAGGTCGGAGCCACCAGCGGGACGCCGCGCGACCGGGTGGAGCGGGACCCGCTCGGTCGGCCATTATCGAACAACGGAACCTACGATCAGGGGGACGTCAAAATCCCCGACCAGAATACTCTACAAAAAGCCCGCGAGATTCTGGACGAACTGCGCCGCCGTGCGGGCGAGCGCTCTCGTCCGGAAATCGAGCTCGACTACATCGATCGCTTGTTGAAGAGATTTTAACCTTGACCGAAGGCAAGTCTGCGTTTTCAATACGCTGACCTTTCTCCTCGTCATGCCCGGCTCGCTCCGGGTATCCTTCGCACCCTGCCGTTTACGGAATTGCCGGTGATCCCGGTAATTCTGTTTTCAGGTATCGCACGAGAACTGAAGAGGCGATGGATCGTCGACTATTTCTATCGGTAATGACTGGATTTGTCGCGGCGTGGCCGTCGATGGCGCGCGCCGTTGTCCGTCCGCCGATGGCCTTGCGCCGGCTGCGTCTCGTCAACTGCCATACCGGCGAGACGTTCGACGGGGCGTACCGCAACGACCAAGGCCCGATCTCCCGGGTTATCGAGGAGCTTTGTGTTTTCTTGCGCGACCACCATTCCGGCGAAAAAACGGAGATCGACGTCGGGGTCATCGATTTCCTGGCCGATGTTCTGGATTCTGTAGGCCAGACCAAAGCCACCATACTGTCGGCTTATCGCACGGCCGAAACCAACGCGATGCTCGCCCGCACCATGTTCGGTGTTGCCGAGCATAGCCAGCATATCGTCGGCCGCGCGCTTGATATACGTGTCGACTCGGGTCTCTCCGAGGCGATGACAAAGGCCCGCGCGATGCAGCGCGGGGGCGTCGGGTGGTACCCGCATTCTGGCTTTATCCACATCGATAGCGGTCCGGTGCGGAATTGGACGCTCGACGAACGCGGGCTCGATGGCCTGCTGGTGTTTGATGGCCAGCGCCTGCGGATGGTCGGCAGAGCTGCCGACGGGAAGAATCCGACGCTGCTCGGTGGCGGTGCATGGCAGCCTCTGACGGTGACCGAGCGGCTCGGGCTGCAGCATCAGCTCGCCCGCGCGGAATTCCTCGCCCGCACCAGAAGCCTGCGCCTCACCCCGTGACCGCGGCGCCGATCAGTCTGCCTACGCCATAGGTCACGCCGGCGGCGACGAAGCCTATCAGCAATTGGCGTAATCCCGAGAACCATATTTCGAGCCCGGTGAACAAGGTGGTGCCGGCGCCGATCAGGAACAGCGCCGACCCGCTCGCGGCGAGGCTGGCAATCACGGCCGGCGACCCCGCCAGCGCAAAATAGGGGGCGACCGGGAAGATCGCGCCGACCGCGAACAGCAGGAAGGAGGTTCCGGCGGCCGCCCAGGCCGATCCGCCGAGCTCTTCCGGGTCGATCCCGAGCTCCTCGCGCACCAGCGTGTCGAGGGCGGTTTCTTTGTTGGCGATCAGGCGCTGCGCCAGCGCTTTCGCCTGGTCCACGGGGAGACCTTTCGCCTGATAGATCAGCGCCAGCTCTTCCTCTTCCTCCTCCGGCACCTGTTCGAGCTCGTCGGCCTCGGTCTTGATTTGTCGCTGATAGGATTCGCGGGTCGTACTGACCGACAGCCATTCTCCCAAAGCCATCGAGCAGGCGCCGGCCAATAGGCCCGCGAGACCGGTCACTAGGATTTGCGTGCGGCGCGAGGTCTGCTCCGGCCACGCCCATGACGAGGCTCAGATTGGAGCAAAGCCCGTCATTGGCGCCGAGCACGGCGGCGCGCAGCGCATTGCCGCCCAGGGCGCGATGCCGGCCCTCCAGCCGCGCAATCGTCGCGCCGCTGAACGCGTCCGGCGATGGCGCCGCCAGCGCCTCAATGATGCGGGCATGCGAGCGCTCGGCCGCGGGGAGCCCGCCGGCGATGGCTTCCGGCTGCCTGTCGTAGGTGCCGCTGTCCAGCTGCTCGAGCGTGTTGATGCTCGGCAGAACGAAGGCCGGACCGAAACGGCGCGCCAGCCAGGCGAGGCCCCGCGTCCGGAGGCTCGGCCGCAGGCTCGGCACGCGCTGACCGATCGCATCGATCTTGCGTTTCCAGAACTCGGCATGCGCCTCCTCGACTGCGCCGAGGCGAGCGTAGACCTGCGCCAGCTCGGGGTTCCTCTCGGACTGCGACAGCGTTCGGTAGAGCGAGGCGCTGTCGACCTCCCCTTGCAGATTGGCGGTGTAGCGCTGGTGCGAATTTTTCTCGGCCATCTCCCCTTTCCCCGTTGGGCGCGGCGAGAAATCCTACAGGCTGACGAGTTCGCCGGGGTTCATGATGTTGGCGGGATCGAGGGTCCGCTTCACCCGGCGCATCAGCTCCATTTCGACCGCCGATTTGTAATGAGTGATCTCGTCGCGCTTCAGGCGGCCGATGCCATGCTCGGCGCTGATCGAGCCGTGAAGCTCGCGCACGACACCGTGGACGATGTCGTTGAACTCCTGCCAGCGTGCGAGATAGGCCACGGTGTCGGCGCCTTCCGGCTGGGTCAGGTTGAAGTGGATGTTGCCATCCCCGACATGGCCAAAGGCCATCGGCCGGATGCCGGGCAGCCTCTCGGTCACCCCGGCGGTGGCGCGGATGATGAAGTCGGCGACCCGGCTGACCGGTACCGAGACGTCGTGCTTGATCGAGCCCGAAGCGAGCTGCGCCTCGACAATCGCCTCGCGGATCTTCCAAAGTTCCTTGGCCTGCGGCCCGCTCTCGGCGATGACGCCGTCCGCGACCAGACCCTGTTCGAGCGCCGTTTCGAGCAGCCGCTCCAGAAGCGCGCGGATGCCGCTTTCGGTCTGGCTGGACGACATTTCGAGCAAGACGTACCAGGGATACGGCCCGGCCAGCGGATCAATCGTCCCGGGCACGTGGACCAGCGCCAGATCGAGCGCGGCGCGCGGGATCAGCTCGAAGGCGGTCAGCTGATCGGCGGTGGCGGCGCGGGCGTGGGCGAAGAGCGTCATGACATCTTCGACCCTGGCGAGCCCGAGAAACGCGGTCTCAACTTCGCGCGGTTTCGGAAAGAGCTTCAGGGTGGCGGCGGTGATTATCCCGAGCGTGCCTTCGCCGCCGATGAAGAGCTGCTTCAGATCGTAGCCGGTATCGTCCTTGCGCAGGCCGCGCAACCCGTCCCAGATGCGCCCGTCCGGGAGCACGACTTCGAGTCCCAAGGTCAGCTCGCGCGCATTGCCGTAGCGCAATACCGCGATGCCGCCGGCATTGGTCGACAAATTGCCGCCGATTTGGCAGCTGCCCTCGGCGCCGAGGCTGAGCGGGAACAGCCGGTCGGCCTCGGCGGCCGCCTGCTGTAGATGCGCCAGTATGCAGCCGGCCTCGACGGTCATCGTGAAATTGACCGGGTCGAGCGCGCGGATGCGGTTCATGCGGCCGAGGGCGAGGACGATGTTGGTCCCGTCCTCGGGCGGAACGCCGCCGCCTACGAGGCCGGTGTTGCCGCCTTGCGGCACGATCGGCAGCCTGGCTTCGGCACAGATCCGCACCACCGCCGAGACCTCCACGGTCCATGCCGGCCGAACCACGAGCCGGGTCGCGCCGCGCCAGAGGCGCCGCGCCTCGACCAGGTAAGGTTCCTGATCCGCGGGTTCGGCGATCCAACCGCGGGGACCGACCGCGGCCTTGATCCGTTCCAGCGCCGCCTCGATCTCCATACTCCTCTCCTAAACCCGCAGCCGCCATCGAAGGGTCTCCCCGGCGCGAAACGGAACGAGGGCATCATCGCCTTGCCCGATCAGCTGCGGCACTACAAAGGATTCCCGCCGCAACGTGATCCGGGCATCGTTTGGCGGGAGGCGATAAAATTGCGGTCCGTTGAGTGATGCGAAGGCTTCGAGCCGGTCGAGCGCCCCTTCTTCCTCGAACACCTCGGTATAGATCTCCAGCGCGCACGAGGCGGTGAAGATGCCGGCGCAGCCGCACGCCGTCTCCTTGGTGGGAAACGCGTGCGGCGCGCTGTCGGTGCCGAGAAAGAACCGCTGGTCACCCGAGGTTGCGGCCCGGCGCAAGGCCAACCGATGCCTCTCGCGCTTGGCGATCGGCAGGCAGTAGAGGTGCGGTCGGATCCCGCCGGCAAAGATCGCGTTTCGATTGATCACGAGGTGATGCGCGGTGATCGTCGCCGCTAGGTTCGGGCCGCCCGAGGTTACGTAGTCTACCGCCTCTTCGGTCGTGATGTGCTCGAGCACGATCCGCAATTCGGGCAGGCGTCGCCGCAGTGGGTCGAGCACCCGGTCGATGAACACCGCCTCGCGGTCGAACACGTCGACCTCCGGTTCGGTCACCTCGCCATGGATCAACAGCGGCATGCCGAACTCCGCCATGCATTCGAGCACCGGCGCGACGCGCTCGTAATCGGTCACGCCAAAGGCCGAATTGGTGGTCGCGCGCGCGGGGTAGAGCTTGACCGCAGTAAATACCCCCTCGTGAAAGCCGCCGGCGACCTCTTCCGGGTCGGTCGTATCGGTCAGGTAGCAGGTCATCAGCGGCGCGAAGTCGCTACCCTTCGGGAGAGCCGTGAGGATACGCTCGCGGTAGGCCCGCGCCGCCGATACACTCGTCACCGGCGGCACCAAGTTGGGCATCACGATCGCGCGGGCGAACTGGCGGGCGGTGTACTGTACTACCGTCTTGAGCATCGCCGCCGTCGCGGAGATGGACGTGCCAATCGTCCGGACGGCGCAACGTGATAGCTTCAATGCTTGGTGCCATCTATTTTCTCCCGCGGACCGCTTCTGTAACATGAGCTTCAGGAATACCACCCCGATTTTGATAGCACTCTGCTGCCGTGAGTGCTAACCTGATGAGGTAAGGTGCTGCCGGTCGCCCGGTGCCCGAAAAGTCGGGTGCGGCGAGAAGCGGGTATCATCGACAGCAGCGTCGCCGCTGCGAAAACCGACTGAAAAAGGAAACATGCATGGCTGCTAAGGATGTAAGGCTCGGCACGGATGCGCGCGAGCGGATGCTGCGCGGCATCGACACTCTCACCGATGCGGTCAGGGTGACGTTGGGGCCGAAGGGCCGCAACGTCGTTCTCGACAAGAGCTACGGCGCGCCGCGGATCACCAAGGACGGGGTCACCGTCGCGAAGGAAATCGAGCTCTCCGACAAATTCGAAAACATGGGCGCGCAGATGGTGCGCGAGGTGGCCAGCAAGACGAGCACGGTCGCCGGCGACGGCACAACGACCGCGACCATTCTCGCCCACGCGATGGTGCGCGAGGGTGTCAAGGCGGTGGCGGCCGGAATGAACCCGATGGATCTCAAGCGTGGCGTCGACCTGGCCGTCAACGCGGTCGTCAAGGACATCGAGAAGCGCTCGAAGAAGGTCTCGACCAACGACGAGATCGCGCAGGTCGGCACGATCTCGGCCAATGGCGACCCTGAGATCGGCCGGATGCTCGCAGAGGCGATGAAGAAAGTCGGCAACGAGGGCGTCATCACGGTCGAGGAGGCCAAATCGCTCGAAACCGAGCTCGACGTCGTCGAGGGAATGCAATTCGACCGCGGCTATCTGAGCCCGTACTTCATCACCAATGCCGAAAAAATGATCGCCGAGCTCGAAGACCCGTACATCCTCTTGCACGAGAAAAAGCTCTCCAGCCTGCAGTCGCTCCTGCCGATCCTCGAAGCCGTCGTGCAGAGCGCTCGGCCCTTGCTGATCGTCGCCGAGGACATCGAAGGGGAGGCGCTCGCTACGCTCGTCGTCAACAAGCTGCGCGGCGGCCTCAAGGTGGCGGCGGTGAAGGCGCCGGGCTTCGGCGACCGCCGCAAGGCGATGCTCGAGGACATCGCGGCGCTGACCGGTGGTGAGGTGATCTCCGAGGATCTCGGCATCAAGCTCGAGAACGTTACGCTCGAGATGCTCGGCCGCGCCAAGCGCGTGCGCATCGACAAGGAGAACACGACGATCATCGACGGCGCCGGAAAGAAAGAAGACATCACCGCGCGGATCAACCAGATCAAGGCGCAAATCGAGGAGACGACCTCGGATTACGACCGCGAGAAATTGCAGGAGCGACTGGCCAAGCTTGCGGGCGGCGTAGCGATCATCCGGGTCGGCGGCGGCACTGAGGTCGAGGTGAAAGAGCGCAAGGACCGCGTCGACGACGCCATGCACGCGACCAAGGCTGCGGTCGAGGAAGGTATCGTGCCCGGCGGCGGCGTTGCCCTGCTGTTTGCGAGCAAGGTCCTGGCCGGTCTCAACCCCGCCAACAACGACCAGAAGGTCGGCGTCGAGATCGTCCGCAAGGCCATCCAGTCGCCGGTACGGCAGATCGCCGAGAACTCCGGAGTGGAGGGCTCGATCGTAGTCGGCAAGCTGACCGACAAGGACGACCCGAATTTCGGGTTCGACGCACAGTCGGGCGAATACAAGGACATGGTCGCCGCCGGGATCATCGATCCGACCAAGGTCGTGCGGGTAGCATTGCAGGATGCCGCCTCGGTAGCGGGGCTGCTGATCACCACCGAGGCGATGGTCGCCGACCGGCCGGAGCCGAAGGGTGCACCCGGCATGCCGCCGGGCGGCATGGGCGGAATGGGGGGCATGGACTACTGGGCTCCGGCTGCCCGGAGTCCGATCAGGTGCTGGCGATGGACGATGGTTCCGACGACAAGCTCGCCCGCGACATGATCGACGTTCACGGTAGGGAGGCGGCCACCGTGGCGCGGGACAATGCCCGTGCCGCGGCGCTCGCCGGTCAACCCACCCAAGCGAAATACTGGATCCGGGTGCTCGGTATCATGCAGCGGCAGCAAGCCGGCAAGGTATCGGCTATTCGGATCTTACCGCAGCAATTTGCTCGGTCACTACGGTGAAACTGCTGAGCGTATTCGGACCAAATGTCGTGCTGATTGCGACGTCGGCGGCGTCGCGACCGCGGGCGATCAGCACCCGCCCGATGCGCGGGACGTTGTTGCGCGAATAAAAGCCTACCACTCGCCACCGATATAGGCTTCGAACCAGGCTGCGAAATCCATCGGCGCGTCCGAGACCGGTACCCCTGGTGGCGCGCGTGTGCTCGTAGCCGAACGCTATGTGGTGATGAGCGTAGTCGCAGATGGCCTGGACGCGGCCCCAGCCGAGCGGCCTATCGCCGAACAGCGACTAGGCGATTTCGGACAACCGGTCGGTCTCGCAATAGCGGCTGCCGAGCAGGAACACCAAGGCCGCGTCGGGCACATCCTGGACTGCGTGCTGCTGTGCCTCGTTCGCGAGCATATACGCGTGTAGTGGACGTTCAACATCAGTAGCATCGGCGTCGGCGGCGGACATCATAGACCAGTTCGTACCCGACCAGATCTGCATCATTGGTATTTCCTACGGTTCGTAGTCGCCGTCGGCCAACCGACGATGGCGAGCAGCGGCCCTGATGCTCCCCGGGCATTGCGAATAAGAGCGCAAAAGGCGTCACCTCGGGAACCCCGTTTCGATTGGCTATGTTACCGGAGGATCTTCTAGATCGCAGCGCTTCCTCTAAAACGAGCGGGCCGCTGAGCCGCAGGTGGCCGGGAGAAACTGCATGGCAAATCGCGCCGGCAACACCGCGACTTCGACCGAGGTCATTCCGGCCGGGCACGCAGCGTTGACCGCAAAAGAGGAGCTTGGAGAAAACGAGCCGGATCTATCCGCGGGGTTTGCCGCGCTGAGCCTCGCAGCACTCGGTGTCGTGTTCGGCGATATCGGGACCAGTCCGGTCTATACCTTTCGTGAGTGCTTCAACCCTGAGCATGGCCTTCCCCTAAATGCAGAACACGTCCTTGGCGTTCTGTCGATGATTTTCTGGGCGTTGATCATAATCGTCACGATCAAATACGTCCTGTTGATCATGCGTGCCGATAATCAAGGTGAGGGCGGAATTCTGGCTTTGCTGGCCCTCGCCCTGAAGACGGCGCGAACTGAGCGATCGAGCAATTTCTTGGTGTTGCTCGCCCTCGGGGGCGCAGCGCTGTTCTACGGCGACAGCATGATCACGCCGGCAATTTCCGTGCTCAGCGCGGTCGAAGGTATCGGCGTTGCGACGCCCGCGTTGAACCGTTTCGTGCTGCCGCTGACCGTCGTTGTGCTGCTCGCACTTTTTCTCTTTCAGAAGGGCGGAACCGGCCGCGTCGGCCGCATCTTCGGCCCGGTGATGATCTTATGGTTCGCCGTCATCGCGATAACCGGAGTGTTGCAAATCGCCGAGACGCCGCGGGTGCTAGAAGCCCTGAACCCCGCGCACGCAGCTCACATTTTTATCGCCACGCCGGGCGCCGGCTTTGTCGTGCTCGGAGCCGTCGCGCTCGCCATTACCGGCGGCGAGGCGCTCTACGCCGATATGGGCCATTTTGGCCGTTTTCCGATCAAGCTGGCGTGGTTCGCCGTGGTGCTTCCCGCTCTCGTCCTCAATTATTTCGGACAAGGCGCGCTGATCCTCGGGGACAAAACGGCAATCGACAATCCGTTCTTTCGCATGGCGCCCGCTTGGGGCTTGTTCCCGCTGGTGCTGTTGTCGACCGCGGCGACGGTCATCGCATCGCAGGCAGTGATCTCCGGCGCGTTCTCGCTGTCGCGGCAGGCGATTCAACTCGGCCTGATGCCGCCCCTCGATATCTTTCAGACCTCGACCCGTGCGCACGGTCAGATATATATCGCGCAGGTCAATTGGCTGCTGCTGATTGCGGTAGTCGCTCTGGTTCTGGGGTTCCAAAGCTCGAGCGCACTCGCTTCGGCCTATGGTTTTGCAGTCACTGGGACGATGACGATCACGACGGTTCTCACGACAACCGTCATGCGTGGCGTCTGGCGTTGGCAATGGCCGACAATCGCCGTCGTGCTGGTGCCGATCATGACCGTCGATCTTGCGTTGTTCGGGGCCAATGCCCTGAAGATCCCGAGCGGCGGCTGGTTCCCGCTGGTGATCGGAATCGCGGTATTTACGATCCTGACGACCTGGCGTACGGGAAGGCGCTTGGTGCGGATGCATTTGGCGAGCGAGGCCGTGCCGCTCGCCGCCTTTCTCGCTACTTGCGACGAGGCGCCGGAAGCCCGCGTTTCGGGGACCGCCGTTTTTCTCACCACCCAGACCGAAGACGTGCCCCTAACACTGCTGCGCAACCTCAAGCACAACAAGGTGCTGCACCGGACGGTGCTGCTGGTTCGCGTCGTCACCGAGAACATACCGCGAGTGGCCGGCGCAGACCGGATCAAGGCACGCGAGTTCGGCAACGGCTTTTGGCAGATCGAAGCGCATTTCGGCTTTGCCCAGACGCCAAACGTCCCGCGGGAGCTGCAACGGGCGAAGATCCCGGGGCTGGAACTCGATCCGAGCGAGACGTCCTTCTTTGTCGGGCGTGCCAACGTCAAATCAAGCCCGCGGCCCGGGATGGCACGGTGGCGTGAGCGCCTCTATTCCGCCCTCGCACGCGTCGCGACGCGGTCGCCCGACTTTTTCCGCATCCCGCCGGACCGCGTCATCGAACTCGGCACCGAGGTCGAGATATGACCGTGGTGTTTTCACGAGGCTGAACTCGGTTCAGATAGATCAGGCGGGACCAGATCGGTGAGCGGCATACGACGCGAGTCCGGTCGACGACACCGTATGTTTTCAACCCCAAGGCTCGCGCCACCGCCTTCGCTCTTTGTTTTGCCTCTTCCTTGTCTCCAACGAGAAAAATCGAAGGGCGCCCGGTGGTCTTGCCGTCGTCATCGCGTTGGGAAATTGTGGCTACCAGCCCCTCGCGAGTGTCTTCTATCTTTAGCCGCACGAACATCTTTATCTCCTTCAGGGCGCGCAAGTCCGCATTTCCGACGGGTTGACATCGTCTGGCTCGTGGTATCTTCTGCGGAGCTCTTTCGTCAGCCAATATTCGGCTACGGCGAGCCTTTGTTGTAGCATCCATTAAGGCGTGACCAGGTCGAGGCCATCTCCCTCAGCATGTTACGAAATTCATCCCGCCCGTAACCTGCGGTGCGCAGAACAGGCTCCATCACGTCGTCCGCCAGAAGCTCGTCGAGCGTCGCCCGATAGCAAAGGCACTCATTTCGTCTATATTGATGGGCCATCTACCGGATGCCCTCGCAGAGCAGCGCGCCGGCTGTGCCGGCAGCGGTCATCGCCGCCGAGGGCAGAAAGCCCCCGCCAGTCAATTCAGCGCCGGGAGCGGGAGGTCTCGCGGAGCCACCTTCGGCGACATAACCCGGCTGCGCCGTCTTCGCGAGCGGAGGCGGACCGGTCCCCGCGTCACCCGGCGGCATATTGCTTGCCCGAGATCAGGGTCTCGGCCGCCGGATCCCTAGCTTGTCGCTCGATCTTGTTCAGACGATCGAGAAGGATCGCAGTCAGGTCTCTTTCCGCAGGTGTCATAAGGGCCTTCCATTATTGATCTGCACCCTCGCTCGTCCTCGCTGCTGCGACCACGGGCTTGTCGAGTGGGGCGGTGAAAGAGATAGCGATTTTGGTTTTAAAGCCTCCCTGCCCCAGGGACGAGCCATGGCTGATGCGGTCGCTCGGGGGATGTCATCTCCCTATTATCGATATCAGGATCTGCGGCATCCGCGCGCGCATCCTTGTCGATCTTTGGGCGTGTGAGCGTCGGACCATTTCCTGAAACCCTTGGTGCAGCTATCTGTGAGGGAGATATACATCGAGGCCAAACCCTTATTTTTTTAATTCTAACCAAATAGAAATGGGAATGATTTTGAATTTTTCCAACCACTCCCGCCGATGATCAGGCAATATTTATATGATGAGTTTTTTATCGCGATTTGAACTGTCGCCTATTCACAGGATGAATTTTTGCGGCTATCCGGATAAGCCAACACCAGTGATCGGCTGCCCAATTACGGCAACGTCGCGAGAAAAAACGTTGATATGGATTAAATCAATCCCGTGCGGACAGATTCCTGATATTGTACTGAAGGAGCTCTTGCATAGATAAAAAATGGTACAATATGCAAGATGGAAGATTCGTTTGCCGCGCAAAATTGTGTACCCGCGGAACGACGTGTGGTTTTGTCCGGTGAAAGTCTTAAGAGACCCTCGGATAGCAGACGAATTCTCTCTCAGGGCCGCAATCCGCGGCGGCAAGATCAGGGGGATGATCCCCTGACATCGAGGCATATTTTTATGAAAAGATATCCGAGCCTAAAACCGGGGATCTGGGGGGCGGTGATCGGCGCGGCTGTGATATCGGTGGTTGGTTTCTCATCCTTCGGCTGGACTCTCGGTAGCACCGCCGAGCGGATGGCCAAAGAGCAGGCGCAAGATGCGGTCGTTGCGGTGCTGGCGCCGATTTGCGTCGAGAAGTTCCAGCATCAGGCTGACGCAGCGACAAGATTGGTCGAGTTCAAAAAGGTTTCCTCGTCGTGGGACCGGCGCTCAATCATTGAGAAGGGCGGCTGGGCGACAATGGCGGGAACCGATGCTCCAAGCTCGGCCGTTGTTACCGCTTGCGCAGAACGACTGGGCGGCCCTCTCTAGAGGGTGCGTCGGCCTCCCTCGGGGCGGGCGGTAGCCATTTCAGTCCGGGAGAGTTCATGGCGCTACCCGCTCGGTTTTCCCTGCTCCATTCTGATCTGAACGATTTTCTTTTCGCCTCGGTTGGCGAAGAACAAAATGGAGTAACGCTCAGCGTTGTTTCAGCGTTGACGCGGCTCGGCGTAGATCCCTGGCAAGAGGCTGCCCGACTGACGCCCTTGCCAAAGGCTCGTGCAGCCGAGGCGCTCGCAACCTTGATTGCTCGATTGCCCATCCGTCGAACGCAATCATTGGACGATTTGGCCATCAGCCGGCGGTTGGTGGAGCTTTTGCCGACGCAAAAAACGCCGCCTTTGCAGCGTCGAGGACCCGCAGGGGCGGGGCAGGAGAAATATTGGCGGGCGATGATACTGCTCGCCGGCATTGCCCTCGGCGCCGTGGTCCTCTCCAGCATGTTGTGATCGAGTGCCAACCGCGCCCGGCGTTACTGCTGATGTCTGTAATCCAGTTCTCTTTAAACCGGAAACATCATGAAATATCTCGTCCCGCCGATCGTGATTCCCGTGCTATTGTTCATTTCTGTCGTGGCATTCGGAATCCTCAGGCCGCCCACTAGCGTCGGGCATCCTCCCGTTCCCGCGGCGAACTCGCAACCTCGGTAGCCTATCTGGACCGCGTCGTGGTCTAAGGAGGGATCAGCATGTCAGAGCACAAATACCGCGTCGGTCAGGCGGTCGAATTCTTCCCGGAGCGGGGTGTCGAGCATACGGCTAAAGGCCGCTTTAAAATAGTTCGCCTTTTGCTCGGCGAGCGCAACGCCCCTCATTACCGAATCAAACACGAGGTGGACGGGCATGAGCGGATGGTCGGCGAAAGCGAGCTCGGTCCGCGATGATCCCAGCGTCCGGACGGCGCAGCGTGAGGCGTCTATAATCTCTGGGTTCGGTTCCGCTCGGCTCAGATCGCTCCGCCGGCCGCCAGCGGCAGCGCCCCGGAGCCTTTAGCGAGGCGAGCAGGCTCGCCGCAGCTCGTCGAAGCGGCGACTGAAGAAATGGGCTTCGCCGATTGAAGACAGATCGTGGGATCTGATCTGACTAGGTGTTGGTTTGGCCCCCTTGATGAGAGCCGCCCACTGACACTTCTCGGACGCATGCTGTGCTACAAGTGTCGCCGCGCGAATTTCTAACCGGTGACATTTTCGCTGATCTGCCTCTCACAGGAACCGCGAAAACAGCGACGGAACAGCGAGAATTCTCGCTGTTCCGCAATTGACCGAGGCGGCACGGGCCCAGGATTTCCGCCAAAAACGGACCCAAGATGGCTGATAATGCGCCGCCGAAACAGCGAAAACAGCCAGCAGCCCTAGATCGATTTGCCCTCGAGCAATCGCAGGCTAGCAATGATGATAGGCTCGTGCGGCGGAACTATGGACCCCGGCTTTCGCCGGGGCGGCGGTTTCATCGGTCGAGCGGGGGGTGCTTCACACACTCGGAAACCGGAGCGCAAGGGCAGCAAGGCCAAAGCGTTCGCCTCTGATCCTGCTTTCAGCGGTGTGGCGATAACCCTGCCGACCTCTGGGTGCCTCTGGCTCGAAAGAAAACCGAGGCGGCCCTATATCGTGATGGAGCGGCACGGGCGGGCTTCCTATCGTCCGGCGCCGGCACTTTGGAGGGCGGCATGAGCGGTTGCATCGTCGGTTGGGCGCACAGCAAGTTCGGCAAGCACGAGGGCAGGGACCTCGAGTCGCTGATCGTCGAGGTGGCGCAGGCGGCGTTGGCCGATGCCGGTGTCGCGGCGGCCGACATCGACGCGATCTATCTCGGCACGATGAATGGCGGGTTTGTCCGCCAGGAATTCCCGGCATCGCTGGTGTTTCAGGCCGATCCGGCGCTCCGTTTCAAACCGGCGACGCGGGTCGAGAACGCCTGCGCGACCGGCTCGGCGGCGATCCATCAGGGCCTCAACGCGATCGCCGCGGGGAAGGCGCGGCTCGCGCTGATCGTCGGCGTCGAGAAGATGACCGAGGTCTCCGGCGCGCAGGTCGGCGATATCCTGCTCGGCGCCTCCTATCGCAAGGAGGAGGACGCGATCGAGGGCGGCTTCGCCGGCATCTTCGGCAAAATCGCCCAGAGCTATTTCCAGCGTTATGGCGACCAGTCCGATGCGCTCGCCCGGATCGCCGCGAAGAACCACAAGAACGGCGTCGCCAATCCGCTGGCGCAGATGCAAAAAGATCTCGGCTACGAATTCTGCCGCACGGTCTCCGACAAGAACCCGATCGTCGCCGGCCCGCTGAAGCGCACCGATTGCTCGCTGGTCTCGGACGGCGCCGCGGCGGTCGTGCTCGCCGATACGGCGACCGCGCTGCAGCATGAAGAAGGCGGTCGTTTTCCGCGCCGCCGAGCAGGTCAACGACTTCCTGCCGATGAGCCGGCGCGACATCGTCGCCTTCGAAGGGCCGGCGCTTGCGTGGAAACGGGCGCTCGCCGCGGCCCGGCTCGGGCTCGACGATCTCGACCTGGTCGAGACCCATGACTGCTTCACGATCGCCGAGCTGATCGAATACGAGGCGATGGGGCTGACCCCGAAAGGCGAGGGCGCGCGCGCGATCCTCGAAGGCTGGACCGAAAAGGACGGCAAGCTGCCGATCAACCCGTCGGGCGGGCTCAAATCGAAGGGGCACCCGATCGGCGCGACCGGCGTGTCGATGCACGTGCTGGCGGCGATGCAGGTGACCGGCACGGCCGGCGGCATGCAGATGCCGGACGCCGCGCTCGCCGGCGTCTTCAACATGGGCGGCGCCGCCGTCGCCAATTTCGTCAGCATCCTCGAGCCGCTGCGCGGCTGCCCAGCCGTCATCCGCGGGCTTGACCCGCGGTCCGACACCTTGCGGGTCAGCTCGGCAATGACGAGACGAGGAGGAGCGATGGCGACGTTCCGCGCACTGGTGCTGCACGAGGAAGGCGGCAAGGTCGTCCCGCGCATCGAGGCGGTCGACGAGGCGCGGCTGCCGCCCGGGCGAGGTCACCGTCGCGGTCGAGTATTCGACGCTCAACTACAAGGACGGGATGATCCTGCAAGGGCATCGGCCGGCTGGTGCGCAATTACCCGCATGTCCCCGGCATCGATTTCGCCGGCACGGTCGAGCGCTCGAATTCGCCGGAGTTCAAGCCGGGCGACCAGGTCGTTCTGACCGGCTGGCGGGTCGGCGAGACGCAATGGGGCGGCTATGCCGAGAAGGCGCGCGTCCAGGCCGCCTATCTGGTGCGGCTGCCGGAAGGGCTCAGCGCCCGCCAGGCGATGGCGATCGGCACCGCCGGGTTCACCGCGATGCTGGCGGTCATCGCGTTGGAGCGGCACGGGCTCGAGCCCGGCGCGGGCGAGGTGCTGGTCACCGGTGCCGCCGGCGGGGTCGGCAGCGTCGCGGTCGCGCTTCTTTCGCGGCTCGGGCATCGGGTCGTCGCGTCGACCGGGCGACCCGAGCAGCGCGACTACTTGACGAGCTCGGCGCGGCCGACCTGATCGATCGCGCAGCTCTCGCGGCGAGACCGTCGCGGCCGCTCGACCGCGAGCGCTGGGCCGGCGCGATCGATGCGGTCGGCGGCACCACCCTGGCGACGATCCTGACCCAGCTCAAATACCGCGCCAGCGTCGCCGCTTGCGGGCTCGCCGGCGGCAGCGACCTGCCGGCGACGGTGATCCCGTTCCTGTTGCGCGGGGTCAACCTGCTCGGCATCGACTCGGTCATGTGCCCGCGCGACGAGCGGATCGAAGCGTGGCAGCGACTGGCGCGCGATCTGCCGCTCGATAAGCTCGACAGGATGACCGAGACGCGTGCCGCTTTCCGCGCTGCCCGGGCTCGCGCCGAAGATCCTCGGCGGCGAGATCCGCGGGCGGATCGTCGTCGACGTTACCGGTTGATCTCCCGGGAATTCTCGAACCTGTCCGTGCGTTGGCGGGTTATGAAGAACACTGAATTACGCCCCCGCACAATCAGCGTTGCTCAACGAGGCCAGATCGTCCAGCGGGTCATCGTCGATGGCTGGACGAGCACCGAGGCCGCCGCAGCCTTTGGCGTGCCGCGGCGGATTGTCGAGGTCTGGGTGGCCGATTTCCGCCGGCACGGTATGGCGAGCCTTCGTCAGGAACCCGGACGGACAATCGCCGCGGAGATGATTCGCTCTACGGTATGGCGTCCGGTGCGGGTGATGTGGCGCAAGTTCTTGGGGTCGTTAGCGCCCGAGCCGCTCGTCCAGGCCTTGCCGCTGCGTCACTCGAACAAGGACGGGCCGCGCTAGCTCGAGTCACCGGCTGCGGAAGGCGGGCTTGCGCTTGTCGATGAAGGCGGCCATGCCTTCCTTCCGGTCCTCGGTGGCGAAGGTCGAATGGAACAGCCGCCGCTCGAAACGCACCCCCTCGGCGAGGGTCGTCTCATAGGCGCGATTGACCGCTTCCTTGACCATCATCGCGATCGGGCGAGACATCCCGGCGATCCGCTCGGCGATTTTGACCGCTTCGGCGAGCAGCTCGGCCGCGGGCACGATGCGGCTGACGAGCCCGGCGCGTTCGGCCTCCGCCGCATCCATCATGCGGCCGGTCAGGCACAGATCCATCGCCTTCGCCTTGCCGACGAAGCGGGTGAGGCGCTGCGTCCCGCCGGCGCCCGGGATCGTGCCGAGATTGATCTCCGGCTGGCCGAACTGCGCGGTGTCGGCGGCAATGAGGATGTCGCACATCATCGCGATCTCGCAGCCGCCGCCCAGCGCAAAACCGGCGACCGCCGCGATGACCGGTTTGCGGCATTGTGCGACCCGCTCCCACCCGCGGGTAATGAAATCCTCGCAATAGATCTCGGGATAGCTCTTCGACACCATCTCCTTGACGTCGGCGCCGGCCGCGAAGGCCTTCTCGTTGCCGGTCAGAACGATCGCGCCGATCGCCGTGTCATCTTCGAGATCGTCCAACGCCGCAGCGAGTTCGCTGATCAGCGCCGCGTTCAGCGCGTTCAGCGCCGCCGGCCGGTTGAGCGTGACGATGCCGACCGCGCCGTGCCGCTCGACGAGATATTCTGGTAGCTGGGGATATTCTGGTAGCCGGGTTGCTCACTCATCCTTTACCTCATCTAGCGTTGTCGTTTGGCGCAGAAAAAGGTCGATCGGCCGGACTGCACGATTCGGCGCACCGCGCCGCCGCAATCGCAGCCGGGACAGGGATCGCCTTCATGGCCATAGACTGCCCAGCGGTGCTGGAAATAGCCGAGTTCGCCGTCGGCTTGGACGTAATCGCGCAGCGAGGATCCGCCGGCTTCGATCGCCTCCGTCAGGACCGAACGGATCCCCTTTACCAACCGCTCCGCGCGTCCCTGGCCGATCGAGGCCGCGAGGCGTCGCGGCGAGAGCCCGAGCGCGAAGAGCGCCTCGCAGACATAGATGTTTCCGAGCCCGGCGACGATCCGCTGATCGAGCAGCGCGGATTTGATCGGCGTCATCTTGCCGGCGAGCGCCGTGGCGAGATAGGCGCCAGTGAAGTCGGCTTCGAGCGGCTCCGGGCCGAGCGCCGCCAATAGCGGGTGCTGTTTCTCCTCCCCGCGCTTGACATAGTCGAGCAGGCCGAAACGGCGGGCATCGTTGAAGCGGATGACGGTGCCGTCATCGAGCCTCAACACGACATGGTCGTGCGGCGCGTCCGGCAGAGCGGCGGTGCCCGCCGTGACCCGGCCGGACATGCCGAGATGGAGCAGCAGCACTCCGTCCGTATCGAGCTCGATCAGGATGTATTTGCCGCGCCGGCCGAGCGCGCCGATACGTGCGCCGTCGAGCCGCGCGGCCAGAGCCGGCGGAAACGGCCGCCGCAGATCCGGCCGGCGCAGCTCGGCCTGCAGAATGCGGCGGCCGCTCATCTTGAGCGCGAGACCGCGTCGGACCGTCTCGACTTCAGGCAGTTCGGGCATCGGTCTTCAATGCCGGAGGAGCTCCAAATAAGCGGTTCATACAGCGGCTCGAATTGGCAGATCGTAGCGTGCGCGGTCCGACAGGGTTATTTTCCTGCCCGATGAGTGACGAAGACACAAGCGCTCGCACCGATTTCGGCTTTCGCCGGGTGCCCGAAGCGGGAGAAAGCGCCGCTGGTGCGCGCGGTCTTCGACAGCGTCGCAGCGCGCTACGATCTGATGAACGATCTGATGAGCGCGCGGCATCCACCGCTGGTGGAAGACCGAGATGGTGGCCTGGCTCGAAGCCGCGCCCCGGCCAGCGTCTGCTCGATGTCGCCGGCGGCACCGGCGACATCGCCCTGCGCGCCTTGCCGCGCCTTGCTGGGGAAGGGGGAGGCAGCGGACGCAGGCGCCATCGTCTGCGACGCCAACGCGGCAATGCTCGAGATCGGCCGCGCCCGCGCGCTCGACGAGGGCATCCTCGCCGGGATCGAGTGGCTGTGCGCCGACGCCGAACGGCTTGCCCTTCGCCGACCGCAGCGTCGATCTCTATACGATCGCCTTCGGCCTGCGCAACGTGACCCGGATCGAGCGGGCGCTCGCCGAGGCGCGGCGCGTGCTGAAGCCGGGCGGGCGGTTTCTCTGTCTCGAATTCACCCCTGCCATCCCGCCGCTCGCTGCAGCCGCTCTACGATCTCTACAGCTTTCAGATGCTGCCGTTGCTCGGCCAGATCGTCACCGGCGATCGCGACGCCTATGCCTATCTCGTCGAGAGCATCCGCCGTTTCCCGCCGCAGAGCGAGCTGTCCGAGATGATCGCCGCAGCCGGGCTCGACCGGGTGCGATTCCGCAATCTGACCGGCGGCATCGCCGCGCTCCATTCGGCCTGGCGGCTCTGACCCACGCCGCGCGGCGTTCGGGCTTCTGCGCAGCCTCCGCAACTTTGCCCGCCTGCTCCGGATCGGCCTGACCCTGGCGCGGCACGATGCGCTGTTCCCGACTGGCTGGCCGATCGCCGGCGCTGGCGCCGTTGCTGCGCGTTGGCTTGCCGTTCGCCGCTCGGCGCCGCGCGGTCCGGCCGCGGCCGGGCGAGCGGCTCGCCGCCGCCTTCGAGGAGATGGGGCCGAGCTTCATCAAGCTCGGCCAGCTGCTGGCGACCCGCGCCGATCTGCTCGGCGAGGAGATCGCCGCCGATCTGGCGCGCCTGCAGGATCGCCTGCCGCCGTTTCCGGGAGCCGAAGCGCGAGCGCTGATCGAGGCGGAGTTCGCGCGCCCGCTCGACAGCCTGTTCGCGACTTTCGACGAAGCCGCGATCGCCGCGGCCTCGATCGCGCAGGTGCATTTCGCTCGGACGAGCGGCGGGCGCGAGGTCGCGGTCAAGGTATTGCGGCCCGGGATCGCCGCGCTTTTGCCCGCGACCTCGACCTGTTTCGTTGGCTCGCCGGCTTGTCGAGCGGCTGCCGGCCGGCGTTGCGCCGGCTGAAGCCGGTCGAGGTCGTGCAGACGCTTGTCGAGGTCGGTCGAGCTCGAGATGGATCTGCGCTTCGAGGCGGCGGCCGCCTCCGAGCTCGGGGAGAATTTCGCCGGCGACCCGAGCTTTCGCGTGCCGCAGCGTCGATTGGCTGCGCACGGGCCGCACCGTGCTGACGATCGAGCGGGTCACCGGCATCCGCGTCGACGACCGCGCCGCGCTCCTCGCCGCCGGGCACCGGATCGAGGATGTCTTGGGCAAGGCGGCCGACGCGTTCTTCAACCAGGTATTCCGCGACGGCTTTTTCCATGCCGATCTCCACCCCGGCAACATGTTCGTCGATGCCGACGGCGCAATCGCCGTGGTCGATTTCGGCATCATGGGCCGGCTCGACCGCGAGACCCGCTTCTACCTCGCCGACATGCTGGTCGGCTTTCTCTCGGGCGATTACCGCCGGGTCGCCGAGGTGCATTTCGCCGCCGGCTACGTGCCGACAAGCCGCTCGCTCGACGCCTTCACCCAGGCCTGCCGCGTCGATCGGCGAGCCGATCCTCGGACGGCCGCTGCACGAGATCTCGATTGCGCGGCTGCTGGCGCAGCTCTTCGAGGTGACCGAGCAGTTCGAGATGGAGACCCAGCCGCAGCTCTTGCTGCTGCAGAAAGACGATGGTGCGTGATCGAGGGCGTCGGGCGTCGGCTCGATCCCGACGGTCAACATCTGGGCTCTGGCGCGGCCGCTGATCGAAGAGTGGATGCGCGACAATCGCGGTCCCGAGGCGAATTCGCCTCGGGATGGAGACCATCGCCGATCCTTGATCGACGCGCATCCCGCGCCTGGTGCGCAGCCTCGACCGGCTGGTCGGCGACTGGTCGCGTGAGGGTGTCGTCCTCCACGCCGAGAGCCTCGCCGCCCAGGCCGCCCATCGTGCCCGTCTTTGGCAATCGTGCTGGTGCCGCTGTGGCTTGCGGCGGCGGCCCTGGTCGGGATCGCGGTGGCGCTCCTCTTCGGCGGTAGCACACCGGTCCAAAATTTTGTACGGGGGAGAGGTTTGCCGTCTCGCATCGATAGCTCTCGCCCTTGCCATCGGGCGGTAGCATATTGACCTCGGATGACAGGACGGAGGGCGGACTTGCTTCAGGGCCGGCGCATTCTGCTGATCATCTCCGGGCGGCATCGCCGCCTATAAGAGCCTCGAGCTGATCCGCCGGCTGCGCGAGCGGGGCGCCGCGGTGCGCTGCATCATGACCGCAGGCGGCGCGGCAGTTCGTGACGCCGCTGTCGGTGTCCTCGCTCAGCGAGGACAAGGTCTATGGCGACCTCTGGTCGCTGACCGACGAGAGCGAGATGGGCCACATCCGCCTGTCGCGCGAGGCCGATCTGGTCGTCGTCGCGCCGGCGACCGCCGATCTGATCGCGCGGATGGCGGCGGGGCTCGCCGACGATCTCGCGACGACGGCTCTGCTCGCCTCCGACAAGCCGGTGCTGATCGCGCCGGCGATGAACCTGCTGATGTGGGCGCATCCGGCGACCCAGGCCAATCTGGCGACCCTGGCAGGCGCGCGGCGTCGTGCGCGTCGGCCCGGATGCCGGCGAACTTGCCTGCGGCGAGGTCGGGCTCGGGCCGCATGGCCGAGCCGATGGAGATCGTCGCCGCGATCGAGCACGTCCTGCGTCGCCGACCAGCGCCTCGCCGGCAGGCGGGCGCTCGTGACCAGCGGCCCGACGCGCGAGCCGATCGATCCGGTGCGCTATCTCTCGAACCATTCCTCGGGCAAGCAGGGCCATGCGATCGCCGCCGCGCTGGCCGCGCTCGGCGCCGAGACGGTGCTGGTTTCCGGACCGACCCAGGAGCCGACCCCGGCCGGGGTCAAGCTGGTCCCGGTCGAGACCGCGGCGGAGATGCTCGCCGCCTGCGAGGCGGCGTTGCCGGTCGATGTCGCGGTGATGGCGGCGGCGGTCTCCGACTGGCGGGTCGAGAGCGCCGCCCCCAGAAGCTGAAAAAAGATGGCGAGCGGCCCGCCGGCGCTGCGCCTCGTCGAGAACCCCGACATCCTGTCGCGCATCGCGCGCGCAGCAACGATCGGCCGGCGCTCGTCATCGGCTTTGCCGCGGAGACCGAGAATATCGTCGCCAACGCCCGCCTCAAGCGCGAACGCAAGGGCTGCGACTGGATCCTCGCCAACGACGTCTCGCCGGGCACCGGCACCTTCGGCGGCGACCGCAACACGATCCACCTGGTTGAGGCCACGGGGTCGAGGACTGGCCGGCCATGACCAAGCAGGAGGTCGCCGCTCGGCTCGCCGAGCGCGTGGCGGGCTCGCTCGGGCATCGGCGGGCGTGACGCCGTGAAGATCGAGCTGAAAATCCTCGACCGCGCCTGCCCGGCTGGGGGTTTCCGCATTAGGGTCGAGCCTCGCGGCCGGCCTCGATCTGCACGCCTGCCTCGACGGGCCGCTCGTCCTGCGGCCGCAGGCGCCGGCGGTGCTGATCTCCGCCGGCATCGCCTTTCGCATCGGCGATCCGGAATGGTGCGCGCTGGTGCTGCCGCGTTCCGGCCTCGGTCACCGAGCGGGGCTGGTGCTCGGCAACACGGTCGGGCGTCATCGACGCCGATTACGAGGGGCCGCTGCTGATCTCGGCGTGGAACCGCAATCCTGCGCCGGGCGGTGACGCGATCGAGATCCGGCCCGGCGACCGCATCGCCCAGCTCGTCTTTACCCGCATTGCGCGGCCGGACTTCACGATCGTCGCCGCGTTTTCCGAGGCCGGCGGCCGGCAGGAAAGCGGCTTCGGCTCGACCGGCGTCGCTTCCGCTTGTCCCGACCGCTTCCGGGGCGACAATCGTACCAACGAGACCCGGAATCACGGGGTGGCGGTTCGGGAAGGATGATCCGGTTAACCAAGAAACTGCTGTTCGCGATCGAGGCGGTGCTCGACATCGCCTATAACGGCGGTCGCCGCGCCGGTGCGTTCGTCCGAGATCACCGCGCGCCAGGGCATTCCCCGCCGCTACCTCGAGCCGGTGCTGCAGGAGCTGGTGCGGCACAAGATCCTTGTCGGGATCCGCGGCCCGAGCGGCGGCTATCGGCTGGCCCGCGAGCGGCGGCGCATCAGCCTCGGCGACATCGTGCGCACGTTGCGGGGGCTCGAGACCGCGGAGGACCCGATCGCCGACCCGGCCGGCAGCGCGCTCGGTCATCAGGTCGTGCGCCCGCTGTGGCTCGAACTCCAGGAGGAGATGATGCGGCGGCTCGACTCGCTGACCCTCGATGAGCTTTGTGCGTCGCGCGCACCGCGCCGGCATCGCCGGCGCCACCGAATACGGCGATTTCGAGATTTGAGCGGGCGAACCTAGATAATCACAATCGCCTAAATCAACATCGAACCAGCAGAAGGGAAGGGCTGATGGACACCCCAACCAGCACCAGAGGGCAGAGCGGCGAGTTTCGCGGCCGGGTCTATGACAGCATCGTCGATACGATCGGCGCGACCCCGCTGGTACGCCTGCATCGGCTCGCGCAGAACGCCGGGGCCAAGGCCGACATCCTCGGCCAAATGCGAGTTCTTCAACCCCTTCCTCGGTCAAGGACCGCATCGGGGTGGCGATGATCGACGCCGCCGAGGACGCCGGCCGCATCAAGCCCGGCACCGTGCTGGTCGAGCCGACCTCCGGCAATACCGGGATCGCCCTCGCCTTCGTGTGCGCCGCGAAAGGCTATCGGCTGATCCTGACGATGCCGGAGAGCATGTCGGTCGAACGCCGCAAGATGCTGATACTGTTGGGCGCCGAGCTCGAACTGACCCCGGCGGCGCAAGGCATGCGCGGCGCCATCGCCAAGGCCGAGGAGATCGTCGCGTCGCTGCCCGACGCGTTTATCCCGCAGCAGTTCCAGAACCCCGCAAACCCCGAGATCCATCGCCGCACCACGGCGGAGGAAATCTGGAAAGACACCGGCGGCGCAGTCGATGTCGTGGTAAGCGGGGTCGGCACCGGCGGGACCTTGACCGGCGTCGGCTCGGTCCTGAAGCCGCGCAAGCCCGGGCTCAAGATGGTCGCGGTCGAGCCCGAGGACAGCGCGGTGTTGTCGGGCGGCCCGCCGGGTCCGCACAAGATTCAGGGGATCGGCGCGGGTTTTATCCCGGACATTCTCGACGCCAGCCTGATCGACGAGATCATCCGCATCGGCAACGACATCGCCGTCAACTGTGCGCGCGAAGCGGCCCGGCTCGAAGGTCTCGCGGTCGGGATCTCGTCGGGCGCGGCGCTCGCCGCGGCGCTCGAAGTCGGCGCACGGCCCGAAATGGCGGGTAAGACGATCGTCGTAGTATTACCCGATTTTGCCGAGCGCTACTTGTCGACCGTGCTCTTCGATGGGCTCTGAGCCGTCCGATGGAGCTCACCGAGGAGCAGTTTCAGCGCTATGCCCGCCATCTGATCCTCGATGAGGTCGGCGAGGAGGGGCAGGTCCGGCTGTTGTCCTCGCGCGTCCTCGTCGTCGGCGCCGGCGGCCTCGGGTCGCCGTTGCTGCTCTATCTCGCCGCCGCCGGGGTCGGGACCCTCGGCATCACCGATGCCGACCGGGTCGACCTGACCAATCTGCAGCGGCAGATCGTGCACGCAACCGACCGTATCGGCGCCCTCAAGGTGGACAGCGCCCGGCACACGCTCGCCGCGATCAACCCGGGCGTGCGGGTCGAAACCCACCCTCTGCGGCTCGGGCCGGACAATGCCGAGGCAATGATCCGCGACTACGACCTCGTCGCCGACGGCAGCGACAATTTCGAGACGCGCTACCTGCTGACGGATCTTTGCTGCCGGCTCGAAAAGCCTCTGGTGGCGGCGGCGCTGTCCCCGTTCGAGGGCCAGCTCTCGACCTTCAAGCCTTATCTCGGCCCCGGCCACCCTTGCTACCGCTGCTTGTTCCGGGAGCCCCCGCCGCCCGACCTCGTTCCGCGCTGCGAGACCGCCGGCATCCTCGGCGCCGTCGCCGGCGTTCTCGGCACCTTGCAGGCGGTCGAGGTGCTGAAGGAACTGCTGCAGCTCGGCGAAAGCCTCGACGGCACGCTTCTCCTCTATGACGCGCTGCGCGCCCGCTTCCATTCGATCCGCATCAACAAGGACCCGGACTGCCCGACCTGCTCGCAATAGGACTTTGATGGAGCGCGACAGCAAACGCATCGCCAGGGAATGGAACCGGGAGATCGAGGCTGAACTGCGCCGTCTCGCCGCCCGGCGGGACGAGGAATGGGGCAGGGTCGTGGTCTGGGCGGTGCTGGAGCTGGTCTGGCTGGTGGCCGTGTTTGCGGTCCTCGGCGTGTTCAGCCGGCTGCACTAAAGGTGAATTACTCTGCCGTCATTCGGCCCCGGCCGCTCGGCTCTCGTTCGGACGGCGGAGCTTTGCCGCGGCCCCGGCGCCTTCTTGCTCTGCCGCCTTCTCGTACCAGGCGTCGGCCATTGCAACATCTGCGGCCACCCCGTGACCGGCGCGGTATAGGTCGCCCAGCTGGCGCTGAGCTTCGGCCAAGCCTTGTTCGGCCGCCAGGCAGCACCAACGGAACGCCTCTTCGGCATCCTGCGTTGCGCCCTGACCCTTCAGCAGCATGACCGCGAGATTGTATTGCGCGTAGCGGTCGCCGTGCTCGGCCGAGCGGCGGTACCATTTGACCGCCTCGGCGAGGTTGCGGACAACGCCGGTGCCGGTGCAATACATCGCGGCCAGTTGGAATTGCGCGCCGGCATCCCCCTGCTCGGCGGCTTTGCGAAACCACAGCGCCGCTGCGGCCGTGTCGCGGGCGACGCCGCGCCCGTTCAGGCAATTCCATGCAAGAAGCCGCTGCGCTTCCAGATTGCCCGCGTCGGCGGCGGAGCGGTAACAGCGCATGGCCGCGCCCTCTTCGGGTTCGTCGAGATGCCCTTGCGCATAGAGATGTCCGAGTTGGACGAGGGCCGGGGGATGACCCGATTCCGCTGCCTGCCGGATCAATGAGGCGGCCCGGGAAAAATCCCGGTCGACGCTTTCCCCGCGCGCGTACAGCAGGCCGAGGGCGGTTTGGGCTTCGGGGTCGCCGGCCTCGACCGCCCGGCGCAGCCACGCCACCCCGGCATCCGGGTCTCGCGCAACGCCCTCACCGCCTAGGTAGAGATATCCGAGGCGAAGCTGGGCGGTTGTGACGCCTTGGTCGGCGGCGCGCCTGTACCAGCCGGCCGCCTTGGCCGCGTCGCGCGCGACGCCGGTCCCTTGCAGGTGAAAGGCGGCGATATTGACTTGGGCGGCGGCAATGCCCTGCTCGGCGGCCTTGCCAAACCATTTGGCAGCCTCGCCGAGCTCCTGCGGGACGCCGTCGCCGCGCGCGTAAAGCCGCCCGAGGCAAAACTGCGCCGCGGCGTCGCCGCCTTCAGCCGCGGCGCGGTAACATTTTGCGGCCTCGATCAGGTTCGGCACCGAGGCTTCCCCGGTCTCATACATCTGGGCGAGGCGCAAGGTCGCCGGGACGAGATTTTGCCGCGCAGCCTGGCGCAACAAGGTTTCAGCGGTGCGCTCGTTGCGGGGCTGGCCGCCACCGCCGTCCAGAGTGAGCAGCGCCAGATTGTACTGCGCGCGCGCATTGCCTTGTTCGGCGGCTTTGCCTAACCACTCCGCCGCTTTGTCGGTGTCGCGATCGACGCCTTGGCCAGAAAGGTACATCAACCCGAGTGCCACTTGCGCCGCGGCATTGCCCTTCTCGGCAGCTTTCTCGTAGCAGCTGGCGGCGGTCGGAAGATCCGTCTCCACGCCGTGACCGTTGGCGTAGAGGATGCCGAGCCCGAGCTCGGCAGCAGCGCTGCCCTGGGCGGCGGCGAGCGAGTACCAGTGGCGAGCTTCCTGATAATTGCACTCGCAACCGATCCCGCGCGCGTAAATCAGCCCGGTATTGGCCTGCGCGTCGGCGATCCCCTGCTCGGAAGCCGCCCGGCTCCAGCGCAGTGCCACGGCGGGGTCCTGCGGGACGTCGAACCCGTTCGGAAAGAGAAGGGTTCGATTGTGGTCGGCGGCCTCGGGGTCGCGCTTGGCGGCGGCCCCGTACCATCGCGCAAAATTCGATGCATGCGCGCGGTAGCCGTCGAGATGCAGCAGGCTGAGCTGATGCTGCGCCGGAGCATGACCTTGCTCCGCCGCCCGCCGGTAGCAGGCGGCGGCATCGGCGAGATTGGCGAGCACCCCGTGTCCGCGGGCGTAGAGCAACCCCAGCCGATACGAGGCCTCGGGATTTCCGGCGGAAGCCGCTGCAGTCCATTCCGTGAGCGCCGCGGCGTAATCGCTACGTTCATAAGCCTCACCGCCGCGCTCCACAGCAGATCCGGGCCCGCGCAGCCTCGCATCGAGCCAGGCGATCCTGCTTCGCCCCGCTTGCCCCGTCCCTAACCCTCCCGCGCTTGCGGGGGAGGGAAGGGTGGGGGCGGGAGCCGGGATCAGCGTCGGCGCGGTCGGCGGCGTCACACTCACGGCTCGCGCATCGCCTCGTTGACGCTGCGGATCACGCCTTTCAGCACGTACATGAAGACGGAGCGCGATCCGACACTGATGTCGGCGGTCAGGGTCATGCCCGGCACTAATCTGAAGCTGTCCGGTACCGCATGGAGTTTGACTTCGGTCATTGCTATGCGTGCCTTGTAATAGGGATCGACGGCGCTGCCATTGTCGTCCTGCGAAAACGCGCCCTCGCTGATCCAGCGCACGTAACCCGAGGCAGTACCGTGCTCGACAAAGCTGAACGGGTCGAGCTTCACCGTGGCGCTGTCCCCCGGGCGGACAAACCCGATTTCGCGCGTCGCAATGTGAACCTCGGCCTCGACGGGCGAATGCAGCGGGGCGAGGGTGATGAGCGGATCGCCCTCTTTCAGAACCGAGCCGACCGACAGCTTCGCCAATTTCAAGACGACCGCGTCGTCCGACGCCTCGAGCCGCACCAGATCCTGATGCCTGGACGCCTTGGCCAGCTGCTGGCGAGCGGTGTCCAGCGAATTGCGCGCCGTTACCAGCTCCTGGCTGACCTGTCCTTCCCATTGCTCGACAAACGCGTCGCGATTGGCGATCGTGGAGGCGAGCTGGTGCTCGGCTTCGGTAAGGCCGTTGCGGTCGAAATCCTGTGTCCGCAGAATTTCCATACGCTGATCCGTAGCGGTCAGCAGATTGAGGCGGCTGCCGACCTGGTTGGCCGCCAGACTGGCCCGCATACCCTCGATCTCCTGTGAAATTTTTACCCGGTCGTCATAATGGGCGAGGTCGTCCTTCAGCTTGCGGATCGTCGCCTTGTTTTGCTCGATCTGCTCGTCATAGGCGCGCAGCTGGGCCTCGAACTGGCCTTTGCGCTGTATGTAATAAGCCCGCTGGAGCGAAGCATAAGCACCCTCCGGCGTGGTTGCCAAAGGCGGGTTGAAGTCGCGGCGCGCCAGCTCTGCCTCGGCGCGGGAGATCTGCGGTTCGAGGCTGGCGATCTGCGCGGCCGCCGCGGTGACATCCGCGGCGGCGAAAGTCGGATCGAGCGTCGCCAAGAGCTGCCCGCGTTTGACGCGCTCGCCTTCCTGCACGTCCAGGCTCTTGATGATCGAGGCATCGAGCGCCTGCAGAACGATGGACGGCTCGGTCGTGACGATCTGGCCCTCAGACGATGTTACGACCCGGTTGATCTTCATAAAGGAACTGACCGCGAGCAGGGCGACGAACAGCCCGGCCAGCACGTGCAGAGTAAACCGCAGCTGTGCTGGTTCGGGATCCTCCCGAACCTCGCCGACCTCGGACTGAAAGATCCGGATCAGCGCAGCGGAAGGCGGGCTACGCTGCGGTGCCGGCGCGAAGCGGAACAAGCGCATGGGACGGCCTGGTTTGGAGATGCTGATTTTGCTGATGCCAGAGCCCGCGATAGATGTCGCAGCGCTCGAGCAACTCTTCGTGCCGACCGGAATCGTAGACCCGGCCGCGTTCGAGCACCAATACGATGTCGGCTTTCACCAGCACCGAGAGGCGGTGGGAAATGATCACGAGCGTGCGGCCCTTGGCGATCCGCAGCAGGTTCGCATTGACGATCGCCTCGCTCTCGGCGTCGAGAGCGCTGGTCGCCTCGTCTAGGATCAGGATCCGCGGGTCGCCGATCAGCGCACGGGCGATCGCCAAGCGCTGGCGCTGCCCGCCCGAGAGATTGGAGGAGCCCTCCTGGACATGGGTCTCGTAGCCGCGCGGCAGGTATTCGATGAACTCCTCCGCGCCGGCCAGCCGCGCGGCGTAAACAATGTCCTCGAAGCTCGCATCCGGTTTTGACGCAGCGATCGCCTCACGGATCGTGCCACTGAACAGAAAGTTGTCCTGCAGCACGACTCCGAGGCTGGAGCGCAGATGGTCGACGTCGATTTCCCGCAAATCATTGCCGTCGATCTTGATCAGCCCCTCGTAATTGCCGTGCAGCATCTGCAGCAGCCGGGTAACGGTCGTCTTGCCCGAGCCGCTGCGCCCCATGATGCCGAGAATGGTGCCCTCCGGGGCAGTGAACGAGACGCCGTCGAGCGCCGGTGAGGACGAGCCGCGATAGCTAAATCGCACATTCGCGAACTCGATGCGGCCAGTCAGCGGGGTGCGGATTCCGGCCTTTGACCGGCCCTCCTCGGCGGGCTGGTTGACAAGGTTGGAGACGGCCTTAACCGCAAGCTGCGCCTCGTCATATTGCTGCAGCAGCTGCGAGAGTTGGACCAACGGGGCGGCCACCCGCTGGGTCAGCATCATGAACGCGACGAGCGCGCCGACATAGACCTGATCTTTTGTGGTGATCGCGAGGTAGACGGCGAGCGCAAATGTTCCGTTGACCATCAGCCTTTCGAGCGGCGTCACGACGGTCTGGATGACATTGGCGGTCCGTCCCTCTTCGAGGCGCAGCCGCGCCGCCGTAGCGACGCGGACGTCCCACTCGTGTCGCTGGCGCGCATCGAGCGCCAGCGACTTCACCGTCCGGATGCCCTGCAGGTTCTCCACCAGAAATGCGTTTTTTAGACCTTCGGCGCGGAATGCGGCAGCGCCCTTGCGGCGCAGCGCCGGCAGCATCCAGATGATCCACAGGCAGATCAGCCCGCAAAACCCCAGCACGGCTCCGGTCAGGATCGCGCTGAAGAAAAACATGATCGGCAAGAACACCAGTAACACGAAGCTGTCGAGCACCGTGCCGAATACCTGTCCCGTCAAGAATCCGCGGATCTTGAACATCTCGTTCATGTCGCGGGTGATCATCCCGGTCGATGACCGCTCAAAAAAATCCAGAGGCAGGTTCAAGACCTTGTTGAACATGTAGGTGTACAGGTGAGCGTCGATCCGGGCGGTGATGTGAAGGACGAGAAAGCGTCGCAAATAGCCGAAAATCGTCTCGAATGTGATCAACACCAGCATGGTGACGCATAAGACGGCGAGCGTGTCGAGGCTTTGGAAATAGACGACCCGGTCGATCAGCAATCGCCAGAACATGATTGGGCCGAGCGCCAGAAGGCTCAGCATGATCGCCGCTACGCCAATGTCGCGGACGAGGCGGCGGTCGCGGAACAGCTGCGCCGCAATCAGCCGCAGCCCGAACGGCTGATCTTCGTCGCCGAGGCGGTAGTCGCGCTTGATCAGGATGACGTCGCCCGACCATGCCAAAGCGAGCCGCTGCGCGTCGAGATTCAAGGGCGCATCCTCTCCCGCCAGCGGGTCTTGCACCACGACATGCGGCGGCTGGGCCTTTGCCTCGGCGCGCAGCAGAACCATGGCGCAGCCGTTATTGAGCAATAGGACGGCAGGCAGTGCCCGCCCCATCTGCATCAGATCGTCAAAGGCGAGCCGCACGGGCACCGCCCTCAAGCCATTGGTGCGGGTAATCCGGAGCAGCTCTTCCGGGGTCGGCCCGTCTGCTGCGATCCGGTGATCGCGCCGCAGCTGCGCCGGGCTGAGATGAATTCCGCGGTACCGCGCCACGATTGCGAGCGCGCCGAGCAGCGCCGCCCCGGCAGCGGGAGCCCGATTGCACTCCGGCTGTTCGGCGATGTTGGTCATGAGTATTGCGGTTCCACGACGGTGTGGGGCCGGACCGATGCCTGATACGGCAATGTCGCCACATCTGAGGCCAGCAAATAGCCGTGGCGAAACTCGGTCTTGATCAGCTGCTCTGCGTCGATGCCGCCCGCCAAAACCAGCTTTTTGCGAAGCCGGTTGACGACGACATCGATGGCGCGGTCGCCGACCGAGTGCTCGGATCCATAAAGCAGTTCCCCGATCTCGCCGCGCGTGCAGAGGGTCCACGGCCGTGACACGAGATGCGTCAGCAGACGGGCCTCCGAGGTTGTCAGGTCTATGTTGTCGCCAACCGACGCCTGAAGCAGATTCCGGCCTGGATAAAAGCTCACTCCGGCGAAGCGGAAATTGTCGGGGGCTCTGCTCGACACCGGCCCGTTGCGGCCTCTGACCCGCACGATCCGTTGTATTGTCTGGTTCAAGCCGACGATATCGACCGGCGCGGCAATACAATCCGCCGCGCCGGCAACGCGGTAGTCTTCTATCTCCGATTGTCCGGGGCTGCACACCACCAGTATCGGAATCTCGGTCCGCCGCCTGACAGTCAGAATCGTATTGGTACCGGCCGCCGGCGTGCGGCTGAAATCGAGGACGATCACATCTGGGTTGCTGCGGCTTATCAGCTCAAAAAAATGGGCGTGGACCGAGTCGGACCCATCGCGTCCCGAGTTGCCAACCTCTGCACCCCCCGGTATCGATAAATCTTCACGCGCAAATAATATAGTTGTAGCTGCGCTCATCAACAGTTGATCCTGATTCTATGCTGCAACCTCATATAGCAACTCGTTTCAAGCCGTAGCAACCAGAAACGTTTTGAAATCAATTTGTTTACCGTGAACTCATCAGGCATTTGCTCAAATTTTCATTAAATAGATCAATGGTTCATTCGCTTATTGAGGGCGGGATTAACAAAGGCGTCAGGTTTGCACGTTAATTGAGAGGCTGCTCTTATTGAGAGCGGTCTCAAACGACATTCCCGCAGATCGAGAAAAAAATCGTGATCCATTCAATTCACACCAGCCGTTTCGAGCCGACCGACGCGACGCCGGAGATGGCGCTTGCGGGATCCGATCACCCTTCCACGATGGCCAATCTCGTGGCGCTGGAGCAAGGTCTTTACGCCCTCGAAATCGGGCCGAGTCCCTGCATGCTCGGCAACGTGTCCAGTCTCCAAGTGCCCGCGGTGCACGTCTCCGCACTGCGAAATGAGCAAGAGCGAAGTGCTGAAATCATCGGCACTTCCGGGCGCGGCGACCGCTGGGTCGACCGAGAGGGTGGTACGGTCATCGTCAAGTCGCCGGCGGGTGGCGCTCATGTGCTCGTTACCGCCTATGGTCTTCCGACGCAGGCCGTGTCCGTACCCGACATCCACGTGCGCCGGCTCGATCGGCCCCGTTCGAATGGCGCGGCGCCCCGATCCCCCGATCCGGCCGGCTATACGGCCGACGAGCCCGAGGAGATCCGCAGCGAGATCGTGCTTCACGTGGAGCGACTCGGGGACCGGCGGTTTCCAGGGGAAGGCTGGGTCGGCAATCGCGGCAAGAAATTGCGTATCGAAGCCTTCAGCATCCGCCCTGTCGACACATTGCTGGCGCGTGACATCGAATTTAAGGCATTGGGCCCGAAGGGACGGCAGACGCCCTGGGTCACCGATGCCAAGCTCTGCGGCACGCGGGGGCAGGGGCTGCCGTTGACCGGGTTCGCGATCCGTCTGGCGCCGCATGTCGCCGAGCGATTCGACGTCGTCTACCAGGGTGCCTTTTTCGAGAGCGGCGTTGCGGGCCCGCACCGCAACGGCGAACTCTGCATTCCGCCGATTACTGACGACCCGCTGGAGGCGATCAATGTGCGCCTGATCCGACGGTCTCATCTTTAAGACCCGCGGCTGTCCGATCGCCGCGAAGCCGTGATACCGAACAATGGACGAATCATACTCGACTGATGGGGGCGCTGCCCTGTCCAAGACGGTCTTGAATGTCGGCTGCGGCTATCCATTGCGGCAGAAGCTGCATCGCCATTTTCACGGACCCGAATGGCGCGAGATTCGGCTCGACCTCGACCCTGGCGTGCAGCCCGACATCGTCTGCTCGATCACCGATATCAGTCCGGTCGCTGCCGACGCGGTCGACGCGGTCTGGTCCTCGCACAATCTCGAGCATCTGCAGCGCCAGGAAGTGCCGCTGGCGCTCGCCGAGTTCCTGCGAGTGCTGAAGCCGCATGGCCTGCTGCTGCTGACATTACCGGACTTGCAGCAGGTGGCGCGGCTCGTCGCCGAAGATCGGCTCGAGGACAGTGCCTACATCTCCCAAAGCGGCCCGATCTCGCCGCTCGACATGATCTTCGGACACACTGCATCGCTGGCGCGCGGTAACCAGTTTATGGCGCACCGCACTGGATTTACGGCGCGAAGCTTGCACAAGCTGCTGATCGAGGCGGGATTTGTCGAGGTCACCCTGCGCCAGGGCGCCTCATTTGATTTGTGGGCCAAGGGCTACAAGCCCGGGCGAGGTTGAACCGATGAAGTTTTTGTTCATCCACCAAAACATGCCCGGCCAGTATGTGCATATCGCGCGGCACCTGGCGCAGAGCGGGCATGAGGTCAGCTTCATCACCCAGCCGCGCACCGCCCAGATCGCCGGCGTCCGCAAGCTCGAATACGAGCCGGCGGCGCCGTCCGGCGACGGACACGCTCATACGCGCGAGTTGGAAACCGGTGTGACGAACGGGCTGGCGGTGGCGCGGCTCTGCGAATGGCTCGCCCGCGACGGGTTTGTGCCGAACATCGTGATCGGCCACAACGGGTGGGGAGAAATTCTCTACGTCAAGGATTTATGGCCGCAAACCCCGCTGCTCGGCTATTTCGAATTCTTCTATCGGGCGAGCGGGTCGGACGTAGATTTCGACCCTGAGTTTCCGCCGGAAGCGGACGCAGCGATGGGGCTGCGAACGCGCAATGCGCTGAACCTGCTCGGTCTCGATGCAGTCGATTGGGGCCAGAGCCCAACCGAATGGCAGCGTTCGCAGTACCCAAAACGCTACCGGGACCGCATCACAGTCGTGCATGAAGGGGTTGATACGAGCGTAGTGCTGCCCGATCCGACCGCGCGCCTGTGGCTCGGCAGCGGCCGCTGCCTGTCGCGAGCGGACGAGATCGTCACCTACAGCGCGCGCGACCTCGAACCCTACCGTGGTTTTCATGTGTTCATGCGTGCCCTGCCAAGGGTGCTCGAAAGGCGGCCGGCGGCGCAGGTGCTGATCGTCGGCAATGACGGCGTCAGCTATGGACGCCCGCCGGAAGGCGCTGTCGGCTGGCGGGCGAAAATGCTCGATGAGCTGGATGGCAGGCTCGACCTGAGGCGCATCCACTTTCTCGGGCAACTGCCCTACCAGCAATATCTGACCGTGTTGCAGATCTCGACGGTCCACGTCTATTTGACCTACCCGTTCGTGCTGTCTTGGTCATTGCTCGAAGCGATGTCGGCCGGCTGCCTCGTCGTCGGCTCTCGCACGCCGCCCGTCGAGGAAGTGATGCGCGACGGAGAGACCGGCCGTCTGGTCGATTTCTTCGATGTGGAAGCGCTGGCCGACCGGATTGTGACGGCACTCGCGACCAATAACGATGGCGCCAGCACCGGAATTCGCGCAGCGGCGCGGCAGACTGCGATCGAACGTTACGATGTCCAAAGTGTCACCCTCCCGGCCTATCTGGACCTGCTGCGCTCATTGCTGTGAGCGGGCGAGGGCGAGAAGCTCCTCGACGATTATCGGCATCATTGAGGGTGTGGGGTGGAGGCGCTCTGCGTAACCGAGAAGGTCCTCACGATCGGGCAAGCGCCCGAGGATCTCGTAACAGAGAAAGCCGACGGCTGTCTCGGCGCCAAACCGTGCTGCGAGTCGCGTCGCGATCCCGGTAATTCGCGCGATCTCGGCCTGCCGCTGCAGACGCAATTCGGCGATCAGCTCGAACCCCCCTTCGGCGCACGGCTCGGGAAAGCCGATGATCTCTCGAGTCTTCAAAATCGGTTGTTTTCTTCAACCGTCCGGGCGATCGCTTCGTCGATCCGGCGGGCGAAATCGTGCCAGGTGAAACGCAGGGCCTGACGGCGGCTGGCCGCGCGAATGGCCGCGCGTTCCAGGCGCAACCGCCGCAATGCCGCCAACAGCGTCCGCTCGAAGCTCGGCAGCGAGGTCGGGTCGAAGTAGAAAGCGGCGTCGCCGCCGGCTTCCGGTATCCCGGAGGAGTAGGAGCAGACGACCGGGCAGCCGAAATACATCGCTTCGACGACCGGGATGCCGAACCCTTCGAAAAAAGACGGATAGATCGCCATTTCTGCATACCGATAGAGGAAGGCTTTTTGGTACTCGCCGACATAGCCGAGCCATTTGATCGCGCCGCCGCGATAGTGCTCATTGAGACCGTATTGCGAAATTCGCTCGTCAAACGCGATCAGCCATCCCGGGCTCCCGATGAAGACCCAGACGTACTGCGCCAGCAACTGCGGAATGCGCTGCAGGGCGAGCAACACCAGATCGATGTTCTTGCGCGGCTCGATCGTCCCCGGGACCACGACATAGGGGCGGCTGGGTTTGCTGTCCGGCAGGGTTTGCCAATACCGGTCGATTTCCGGCGGCGGGTCGGCGCCGGGATGACAAACGGTAATCCGGTCTGCCGGCACTCCGAGACACGCCGTGAGATCGTCTGCCGTCGCCTGCGACACGCAGAAGGTGCGCGCATTGGTGCCGAGGTCTCTGAGGATCGTCAGACCGTGATAGGCCAAGGTCTCGGGCTGATGGAATTCCGGGCTCAGCAAGAAGGAGAGGTCGTGCACGATCTGAAACGACAGGTCGAAGAGGCCCTGGATTGATTTGACGTTCGGGAATAGAGCGGCGGGGGTGGGGCAGCGCCTGACCTCGTTGGCGAGGAGACCAGAGATCGCTTGCTTTTTTACGAGCATAAGCTGAAACAACCCGCCGCTGCGCGCCTCTACGACGGCTTCGATGGCGCTGCGGTCGATCAGGTAGGGCCCGAGAAAAAAGCGGCTGGCCTCGCTGGGCTGCTGCAGCCAATAGCGGCACAGGTTCAAGGTCACATTCGGGATGCCAGAATAGCGGATCTCCTGCAATGGACCGACCTCGATAAAGGCCGTGTGCGTCATTGCTGCTCGAAGAGCCGGCTGTGGATCAGCCGGACGACCGCCGCGAGCGAGAAATCGCGGGCTATCGTGGCGCGCGCCTGTATGCCCATCTCCCGCCGGGCAGCCTCGCCGAGCCCGACAAACTGCCGCAATGCGCACGCGACATCGGCGCTCGTGCAGACGTGCCAGCTGGCATCCGGGTCGGCGCCCATTGCCGTGTCCGGCCGGTCGATCGGATTCCGCTGCGAGCGGATGATTACCGCATTGTCGTTGCAGATGTAGTCGAGCATCGCCGTATGCCGGGTGGTGATCGGCGCCACTCCCCAGGCCATCGCTTCCTGCAGCAGCGGGTTTTGACCTTCAGCCAGCGAGCTGCACAGGTAGGCGGAGGAAAATCGGAAGAGATCGGCCAATATTGGCTCTGTGAGCTGGGCGGTCGCCAGCCAGACCGCATTGCTGTCGATCAGCTCGTAGCCCGAGATATGCAATCGCAGGATGCCGGTCAGCACGTCATTGGGGGGATCGACGACCAGTTTGAGCAGCAGAAGCGAATTCGGATGCTCATTGTGAAATTCGAGAAACCCGCCGATCAGCGCGGTCAGGTTTTTCCCCGGTTCATGAGGGTTTAGTATCGAGACGAACACCGATGGCTGCTGGCCGCCGTAGAAATCGAGAATGATGTCGCTGAGCCGGTGCGGGCGGCTCGGGAAGGAACGGTTGATGTCGTCGTAGCGGCCAAAACCGACGCGCAGATTGATCCAGGGTACCTTGTCCAAATCCGGCGGGATGTCGGGATAGCGGATCGGCAATGCCATGCGCGGGACCGCGATCGGCGCCGGAATGCAGTGGACGTTGGGGACGCCGGCGGCGCGAAACACCCGACGGGTGAACTCGCAAGGCGTCCAAATCTCGTGCGGTATCGTCAGCATGCGCCGCATATCGGCGAACGGGTGTTGCGGGCCTGACGTTTGGGGCCCGGTCAGCTGGTCGAATTCCCAAGTGACCCAGGCGATGTTCCGGACCCCTTTGAGCAGGCGAATCCATTGGGTGGGCTTAAAGATCAGATGGCACGAGGTCTCGTCGAGGAACGCGCGAGAAACCGGCGCGGCGTAGATCTCGGGTCTCGGGACGTCGTGGAGTTCGACATCGAGGCAGCGCAGCGCCGTCTCGAACTTACGCCGTGCGATCCCGTAAGCGTGATGTTGCCGGCCGGATATGAACGATGGCCCGCCCTGCTGCCAGATTGTCGAGCTGAGGAAGACTTTTATCCGCTGCACCTCCCCTCAGTATCGACGGCCTCTCTTAATGATGAATGAAGGAATGGGACTCAGAATGCGGCCGGCGTCGGCGCGAACTTCGACCAAGAGCCCAATGGTTCGGTACCAGACTATCCCCGCAATTTTATCCTCTCCCCCCGCCGGCCGGGGGGGAGAGGGCAGGGCGAGGGGAGCCGACGGTATGGCCCAGGATGCGCTCCACCCGCCTTGCGACGGGCTCTTCCCTCTTTCCCCCGAAGGGCGGAGAGGGGCTCTCGACGAACCCGAGCCGCGTCTCGCAATCCTCGGGCCGCCTGCGGTCACCCGGCTGATGGTCGGGCTGTGGCGGGCGGACCCTCAGCTGCGCTCGCGGTTCGATCTGGCAAACCCGTTGGATCGACGCGATTTCGCGCTGTGGCTCGGACGGGAAGGCAAGTCGCTCGGTCTGGATCGGTGCTCGATCGCGGCCGCCTTGGCTCTAATGCGGCGCGGCACCTCTCTGCTTCGCCCGGCGCCGCGCTGGCCGTCGCGGAGCATATTGCCTGCCGACAGAAGGATCGACGGTTGGTTGTCGGAAACGGTCGCCGAGCCCGCCGGGGTTCCGATGCCGCGGGCATTGTCGCTGCTCTGGGAATTGAGACAGGACGTCCGCCTACACTTCGCCAATCGAACCCCGGCGGAAATTCTCGACTACATCGGCTGGTGTCTGACGCAGGGTATCCAGGACGGGTGCGTCGCGGTCGAGCTGATCGAGCCGGCGTTGGCGCCGTTTCTCGATATGCCCGATCCGGAGCTGCCGGCAAACCGGCTGCTGCGGATCATCGCGCCACTCTATGACGGACCATATCCCGATATCGCCAACCAATTTCCGCGTACACGGCGAGCGCGGTTCTGCGTGGCGGTGTGGGCATGCGGCGTCATGCGCCGCCGCTACAGCTGGCCTCGCAGCTTCGTGCGCGGCCCGTTGGAATGGTTGTCGCGAATCGCACCGGAGGCGGCGGACGCCTTCGTGCCGCTGGACAATCTCGCCGTCGGGCTGTGGGAGCTGCAGCCTAAATTGCAGGCGCGTTGCGATCTGCGCACGCATGAGGGGCGATCAACTCTGCTCGAGTGGCGGGTCGACGAGGGGATTGAAGCATTAGAACTGGAAGATTTGCCAAAAGCGCCTTCACAGCCGGCAACCACACGCGATCTTTGCCTGGTCGGATATGCCGGCCTCATCTCGGGACGCGCCGAAGATCTGCGCATGAGCGTGCTCGCACTCAGCCGGCACGGCCGGCAATGGGCGGTGCTCGACCGCCTCTCCGGGGCGATCACGACGGAGGACGGCCGGCCGGCCGCCGCATTCGCGGAGCCGCCCGGCATCAACGTCCTGCACCTGAACGCCGATACCGCATTCTTCGATTACCTGTTTTTGCGGGAACGCGGCATCGAGCGGGGCTATACGATCGGCTATTGGGCCTGGGAACTGGCCAAATACCCTGAGGAGTGGCGATCCTCCTTCGCCTTCGTTCAGGAGGTCTGGGTTTCCAGCCGTTTCGCCTACGAGGCGATCGCGCCGACCACGACAAAGCCGGTCTTTCTGATGCCGCCGGCGGTGGCGATCCCTGCGCCCGAGCCCGGCCTGAAGCGCGCCGATTTCGACCTGCCCGACGATAAATTCATCTTCTACTTCAGCTTCGATTTCCGTTCCTATACGAGCCGCAAGAACCCGCGCGCCGCCATCGCCGCGTTTCGCCGCGCCTTTCCGTACAGCGATGCTCCGGTTTGCCTGGCGCTCAAGACCATCGGCTCAAGCTGGAAGCCCGAGGATCGCGATGCGCTGACCGAGACAGTCCGCGGCGACCCCCGGATCCTGGTCATCGATCAGGAGCTCGCCAGACCCCGCGCGATCGAGCTGGTGGCATTGGCGGATTGTTACGTATCCCTGCACCGCTCAGAGGGCTTCGGCCGCGGCCCCGCCGAGGCGATGCTGCTCGGCAAACCGGTCATCACGACCGACTACTCCGGCACCCGCGATTTCGCCACCGCCGAGACGGCGCTCCTCGTCGGCGGTCAGCTGGTTCCGGTGGGCAGGGACGAATATCCTGGAGCAGAGGGCCAAGTCTGGGCCGAACCCGATATCGACGAGGCCGCCGCCGCGATGCGCAGAATTGCCGGCGACCGCCCTCTCGCGGAGCGGCTCGGCCGCGCCGGACGAGCCCATATCCGCGAACTCTACGACCCGCATGTCATTGGCGCGCGCTACCTCGACCGCTTCGCAGCGATTGCCAAGACGGCATGAAAGACGGCTGCGCGCACAGTTTCTTTACCCTTTTGGGTGCACTCTGAAATTCCTGCATTTCCGGCATTTGACGAGTTCGTCTTTCGCCACTGCATCGATGAGTCTGCTGTACTTCCATTCCCCACTGCCGCCGGCCGAAACCGGCATTGCCGATTACGCCTTCGAGATATTGGCGCAACTGAAGAATCAGTTCGACATCGTGATCGTCGACGACGGTGATTGCCGGGCCTCAGCCGACGCGCTGCTCCTGCCGACGATGCCGACAGCGGTGTGGCGCGATCTGCGCAAGCGATCGCCGCGGGGGATCGATATCTACCATCTCGGCAACAATCGGTTTCATACCGGCATCCTGGAGCGAGCGCTCGGGCACCCTGGCCTCTGCGCCATTCACGATGCGTCATTGACCGGCCTCTTGTCGTCGAGCCCCAAACTTTGGCCGGCTTTCAGGCGCTTTGCCGAGTACGATCTGGGGGTTCACGCCGACCGGTTCATCAAAGCGCGCAAACGTTTCGAGATCTTCGGCTGGCAGGATTTTCTGCTGCGCAATCTGGGTCTGGTTGCCGACAGCTCGCTCGGCGTCATCGTTCACTCGGAGTATGTCGAGTCACTGATCAGGCGGCGGCATCGGCCGCGCCATCTGTTTCGCTTGCATCATCACCTCGCCGAAGAATTCCGCACGCGCGAGGGTGCGGCGATCACCAATCCGCTGATCGTCAAATTTCTGCGCGACAATGCGAGCCGCGTAAAGGTAGCGACCTTCGGCTTCTTGACGCCGCCCAAACGCGTCGACTGGCTCGTCGAAGCGACCCGAAGCGCCCTCGCCGCCGGCGCCGACATCGCATTGATCCTCGGCGGCAAACCGCATCCCGACACCAAAATTCCCGAGCTGATCCGCAACCTGCCGCCCGAGAGGGTACTGGTGACCGGGTATTTGTCGGAACCCGATATGCGCGGTCTGATGTGCGCGAGCGATCTTCATGTCGCCTTGCGTTTTCCGTCGGTCGGCGAAAGCTCCGGCACATTGACGCGGGCGTTGGGCTTGGGGGTGCCCTCGGTGGTCCTCGACCACGAGGCATTTTCCGAGTTTTCCGCCGATCACGTTGCCAAGGTCCCGTTGACCGGAGACACTGCGCGCAGGCTCGGGGACGTCCTGATCGATTTCTGCGCCAACCAGGCGAAATACACAGAGCGCGCCGCTGCCGCGCGAAGATGGGTGATCGAGCACGCATCGCTCGACCGGTCGGTATCGCGTTTTGCCGAGGCAGTCCGCACGGTCAGCCGGGACAAGCCTCGCGCGAGCAATCTATTCAGGAATCTGGCGGGCGAGTTGCTGTCCTGCATCGCCTCACAGGTGAAGGAGATCCGGCTGAACCAGTCGATCGCCACGCCGGAGGACCTCGCCGAGCAGATCGGCGACGCTCTGCTGATCAACCAGATGGCCGTAGCGATCACCGAAGCGTGCCGGGCGGAATATGTATCGCTCGTCATCGACGCCCATCGCGACAAACCGTCTACGCGCCGAAAAGCGCCGCCGGAGCAGGAGCTCGATCGCGGGCGGGTGCGCAAAGCCGTGTTGGTCGTCGGCTCTGTCGATCTGCAGGTTTGCAACATCGACTACGTCGTCGAAGAGATCGGGATCGAGCGGTTCGACGTGCTGCTGTTTGTGCTGCTGCCGGCGGCGCTGATGAGCCGGCCGGTTGTTCCCGGCGACCGGGCCTTCGAGGGCCGACTGCCGGACTATTTGCGGGAGCGGGGCAACGCGCCGGCATGGTTTCGCCTCGCGCCTCGCTGGCTCCGTTACATCAAAATCCCGCCGACTGAATTGCCAACTGAGGAGATCGAGGTGCCGCTTCGGATCATCGCGTGCGAGGCCCTGATATGAAGGAGAACGGCGCGATGAAGGAGGACGGCGCGGCGAAGCTCTTGCTGCTCCAGGCAATGTCGGAGATGTGCGGGCGCTGTGTGCCGGGCGCCGCGATAATCCTGGTCTACAACATTCTGCTCGGGCGCGATCCGGACCCGGATGGAGAAGCCTTTTACGGGGCACGGCTCGACGGTTTGCCGGAGCAGCGTCTCGGTGCGCTGCGCGAGCTTGCGACCAGCGACGAGGCGCGGCGCTACGGTCTTTTCAGCCTCGGCGGTGAACTTGCCGGGATCGACGTCAACGCCGTCCATCTTCCGGAAGAGCCCCTCGGCGCCCTGGCTGTGCTCGGCCTGATGCGACGCCGGATGATCGAGACGATGGAGCGGCTCGAAAATATCGAGAGCCTCGCCCGCCTCACCCTCTTGTCGGTCCCCGAGTGGTGCGGCAGCGCCTACACCGACCTCGACCGCCGCATCACCGCGCTCGAAGATGCTATCGCACCGAAACAAATCCAAAGTCGGTAGGTGGAAACTACTAGTATGAGAACCGATGTAGCTGACGTGAGGTAATTAACGGTGACAAATATTCCGGTATTGGGCTGGTACAACCAGAAAAACGTGGGAGACGAGGCCTTTAAGGACGTCTTCCGGGCCGCTAGCCACGAGGTGGACCCCGCAGTGACGGTGTCCTTTCACACACAGCGACTGCCCTCACCCACACCCGCGAAAATTATCCTCGGCGGTGGTGACGTAATTCGCCCCTATTACTTGCAGAAGATCCCACCTGAAGTCGCCGTGTTTCCCATTGGCGCTGGAATTGGTTACGAAAGCGAGATTGATTTATTACGAAACGTCAGAATTCCGTTCGCACTTTTTCGAAACATCGGCGATGTCGAGCTCGCGCGAGCGAAGTCAATAAATGCAGAGTATTCACCAGATTTGACATTTTTTCTGAACGAACCAGACCCCTTCCCTGTCGAATTTGGAGGAAGGAAAACGTTGGCAGTCTTACTAAGTGATGAAATTAGTGCCACTTTTGAAAGAAAGGAAAGAATAAATGAGTTACAATATTACGAATATTTCAAGTGGGAATTGGCCAATATTCTTGACTTCTTAGGTGAGTATTACGATATATGTTTTGTGGCATTTTCGACTCTCGACTCGATCGATGACCACAAGGTCAGTCTCGAGGTCTACCGAAGAATGAGCGCTCGAAGCAGCGTATCATTCGTTACACGAGAACTGTCGATGGCACAGGCGTTGTGGCTGATCCGACAATACGATCTTGTCGTCTCAATGAAATTTCACGGGATCATGTTTGCCGTCAATCAAGGGGTGCCTTTCATCAATATCGCCGAGACCCGCAAGACCCAGCGCTTCTGTGCCGAGAATGGCCTCGCGCAGCTGTCGATTCCACGCTACTCGCTGGAAAAAGAGCGCTTCTTGGAGGTGGTCAAAATCGCCGAGGCGGGCGAGACCCGCCGAACGATTGCCGCGACAGCGTCGCGCCTGCGGGAATTGACGCGCCAACGGCTGCCGGAGGCAATCGCGCGGTTCATCGCGGCTTGAGCCGCGTCGCCGAGCCAACTCGCGCGAGTTCTTCCGAGCGTAGTCCAGCAGTTGCCTTCCCCGACCAAACCTCCCTGTCGAGGAAGGACCATCGTCAACGCGACGCGAGCTTCTTCTCCCCTTCTCTCACTGTCTTCCCCACGTCCGGCCCCGGGGTTCGATTGCGATCCCACGAAACGTTCTGACGCAATACCCGTGCTGGGACGCCGGCGGCGAGAGAAAATCGCGGTATGATTTTGTTGACCAAAGATTTAGCGCCGATTGTTGAGCCGTACCCGATCACCGTATTCTTCAGTATCATAGTGTCCTGTCCGACCCAAACATGCGGCTCTAACAGAATATTTCCGGGTTTGTTGAGCCAATAATTGCGGTCTAGATCGATAAGGGAGTGAAGATCGGAATTGCGGATGCAAATCCCTGTGGCAAACATGGCATCCTCTCCGACAATTACATGATGACCGGCGCCCTCCATGATGATCGATGTACCATTTGATGTAGCCCGGGCGCCCCAGAATAAAAATTGGGCGTCGGACGAGAGCCTGATTTGCAGTTCACACCACCAGGTTATCCGTTCGCCGAATATGATGAGACCATCGTCTGCCTGTAAGAGGATTTTCCCGTGAATGGTGGCGTCGCGACCGATCACGACAACATTATTTTTTCGGTAGCCTTCTATCACGATTTCCAAGTGAGCGTGTTGCCGCGCACCCCTCGCCGCTACGATCCAGTTGTTGCCGTGAGCCGAAGGCAAATCAAACTTCGATGCCACCTTGATGGCAAGCGGATTCCCGGCCGCAATGATCGGGTGCCACTGCGCGTCGACAATGTCCGGCAGCGAATAACCGTACGTCCCTATAGGAAAGGGGAGTCCAGACGCCGGCTGGCGCCACAGGCTACCTATGTGATCGCGCATGTCGTACCTATCGGCCGGCATTGTCATTGCTGATTTATCTGGAAGTTCACCGTCGCCGAATTCGCCCCTCGACTGGATAGGCCGGATCCGTGTAGCCCGGGCTGGAATTGTGGCCGGGTCTTACAAGGTTATTTACAAAGGCTTCGTCTTCTCCGGTAAACCTGAAATCCAACGCAGGTATGTATTCTGCCCATTGATCAAGAGTGCGTGGTCCAGAAATGGCAGAAGTAATCAGAGTGTTGTTCAATACCCAAGCCAGAGCAAACTGGCCGGCGGTAGCTCCCCGCTCCGCGGCATAGCGAGCTATTTCCTGTGCTATTCTTATACTCTCAGGGCGCCATTCCGTAGCCAGCATTCTTTCGTCCTTGCGTGCGACCCGGCTGTCAGGAGGAGGGGGCGAATTAGGCAAGTATTTCGCGCTCAAGATACCTCTAGCCAACGGACTGTAGGACATTATCCCCAAGCCGTAGTAATGACACGCGGGAAGATGTTCAAGTTCTGCTTCCCGGTTTAGCAAGTTGTAGCTAGGCTGACTGGCAATTGGGGGATCGATACCGATGTCGGCGCAAGTTCGGCACACTTCGGCCAACCGCCAAGCCCTGTAATTCGACAGCGCGAAATGCCTGATTTTACCTACCCTAATCAACTCGCCTATCGACCGCATGGACTGTTCTAGGACCGTACCCCGATCGTCCCGATGCAAAACTAGAATGTCGATAGTTTCTAATCCCAACCGCCTTAAGCTTTCGTCGACCCCTCGCATGACGTGCACTCGCGAGAGGCCTTGTTGATTCGGTGCGTTGCCCGTCGGTTGTCCGATCTTCGTCGCCACGACCCATGAGGATCGGTGCGGCTTTATAGCACGACCGACAATCTCCTCTGAGCGGCGACCGTTATACATGTCGGCAGTGTCAATGAAGTTCACTCCGGATTCTGTGAGCGTGCGCTACAATTCGATCTGCTGTCGGTTCATCAGTTGCGCCTCCAAATGTCATCCCTCCCAGGCAAATCGCCGATACCCGTAATCCCGAGCGCCCAAGAGTTCGGTATTCCATTTCACTTTACCCCTTTTATCATTCTTTGAAGGCCGGGTGGCTGAACCGGAAACAGTGGGCGCACTTTGCAACACAACACCCTTGCGGCGGTTACGAGCCGCGAAGCTGTCGGAGGATCAGGTGAGAAGTCGAAACAGCCCCTCCTTGGGTTCATAAAATTGGAACTGCATGCCGTAACGTTGATTGGGAACCTCTTCAGTTATCGTCCTTACCGCATGGAACGAGTGTGGCGTCTTGAAAAATAAAAGAAAGTTGTTAGGTCTGTACTCGGCGTTTTTAACGACCTCGAAATCTTCCCAATTCGTATAATGCTGATGGCCGGTGCATCGCACCATTGGGTCTTTGTGACGCATTAGTAGCGTGCCGAACCCTTCAAACCCAAATCGGTCTGCAAATGAAAAGATACAAGTGAACACCCGGCTCGGGATGTCTGTATGCGGCCCTATGTAATAACCAGGTTCATGTCTCTGTAGGAAAAATTCGCGCCGAAACCGGTCAAAAAAGTCATCTCTTTGTGCCAGTTCGCCATAGCGAATGGCAAAATATTCAGGAAACTTGCTGGTGATTAGTTTTGGAAACCAGCTGTCTTCCAAGAACGTCTCGGTCAACACACCCCAAAATTCACGATCTTCGTCATCACCATCGTAAGTTTGGTTTTCATGGAAGTTAATCTGAAGACGGTGATCGTACGGCGAGGGCGATCTCCGCTTGACTAATTCTGCCTTTGTAAACCATTCCTTTCCACGGTTCTTTCGAAAGAGATTTCGCTTAATAATCTCCTCATAAACCTCTGCAGGGAAGAAGTCGTTAATAACCATATGGGGAAAGGGCAAAAACGCAATCTCGGAGCCACGAATCTTTGCTTCAATATGCTCCCTTAATGGTCCTTTACGCCAACTATTTGCGGCGCAGGTAGCGCATGAGCTGTTGATATTCATAGCTATATCCCTATCAAGCCGGAACAAGGAAATTCTTGCATCACCCTATGAATAGTCGGTTAAACGCGAAAGCGGTCGTATGGGATTCAGGGCGCCCGTGGCTATGGGTTAACTCGGATAACCGATCTGCATGTAATCGCGCTTCCCCCACGGAGTTCGCAACGATCACGATCATCCTTCCGTCGGGTCCCATGGCTACTAACAAACCCGGATTTGCCGAAAAAAGAACCCGAGGAGGCGGCCGTCGTTTGTTCCGATCGTCTCTGAGGGACGATCGGGTCCCTCGATTTCGAATCTTAAATTACACTCTGGGCACATGATACCCGTCGGGAGCGGGATGTGGAGGTTTTTTGGGGTTGTCCGATCGAAGGTGAATTTGCCCAGGAGACGGTCGTTTAATGTGACTGACAGCCACCTCTCTGTACGTCTCAGATGCAAAAACGGCTGGACGTCTATGCAAAGTGCAGTCGGGTCAGGTGATATGGGTGACAGTCGGAGACTCAACTCGGAGCGGGCCCCTCGCGTCCACACGCCGTTGGACTGCAACTCGGCCCAGCCCGCTCCAAATTCGATCCGAGGGGCGACTACGGGGCCGTGGAGAGGGAAGACGTTTGGGATCAGACGCAAATTCGAATCAAAAACCAGTTCCGGGCCGGGCAGCGAGATGTGAGCTACGGAGGAAGCTCCGATCTCCACCCGTTTATAATGGGTGAGAAAAGGACGAAGTTCGTTTTCGACAAAACTCAAATATTTTGAGTGGCTGGCGGCCTTGCAGACGAAAAGCTTGTTATTCCCATACGCAAAGGGCGCCGTGTCACAACCGCGGCTCGTCAAATAACGGTAGAAACCTTCTTGAACACCAGGCCAATCAGGATTGTAGAAGTCATCCAGGATTATCAAACCATCTGCGCCGATCAGCTGGGTGGCAATGGCCAAATCGGAGCACGTATGCTCGGCAGTATGTGAACCGTCGATGCTAAACAGTCGGATACTGCCTTTTCTGCCGCTATAGAAATCGACGCGGGTCAATTCTTTACTATCTTTCTTCAGGACTGTGAGCCCGACCTCGCTCCCATATTGGCGTAAATTTTCCAGGAATTTGGCAAGATCCCCACGCCCCGATTTGTCCGAGTTTAGGTGCTGATCCTCAAATACGTCGATTGCGAAGGCACGTTCGCGTCGGCGCCGGAGATTGGCCAGCAGAATAAAGAATTTCCCATGGTGAACGCCAATTTCAGCCACGTCACCGAGCACGTTGATTTCGTCTTGCCATCTGGCGAAAGCGATAACAGCGGAAATCGCGCCATCGGTAAGCCAGCCCTGCACAGCCTGATGCAGCTTGTCTTGAAGCACATAACCAGCGATGCGAGACGTGTCCATATTCTGCTCCAGGCTGCAGGATCATGGATTTGTACGACAGAAAAAGTTTACATTTCGTCTCGGCAAGAGTGCACGGAGTCACAAACGGTGCGCTGTCCAGCCTTTTTGGCGCGAGCCGCGATGTCTCATGCGATGTCCCCGATCTTAAAATTGCCTTTTTGGCATTGCATAGTCGTGCGGAGGGTGCAGTTCCGGGGACGGATCGCGGCTGCCGAAGGAGGGGTCAAGGGTTGTCGGTTTTTCACCAAAACCGCCGGCGCGCGTGCGGTGGCCGTCTGGGCCGACGCTTACGCCGGCCCGTGCGCAGCCGAAGCTTTGGGGTTGCCTTTGGCTTTTACAATCGTAAGGAGAAATCTGGCTGTAGATGCGCTGCAGCGCGCAAATGCCTGCACTCGATTTTTGTCCGTCGAGCCTTTGATTGGCCCGGTCGGTAAATTGGACCTGACCGCCATCGATTGGGTGATTGTAGGCGGCGAAAGCGGTCCCGGCGCGCGTACTATGGAGCCGTCGTGGGTGATTGATATCCGGAATCAATGCGTGAACGCCGATGTACGGTTCTTCTTTAAGCAATGGGGCGGGCGCACGCCGAAAGCCGGCGGGAGACTGCTCGAAGGGAAGGAATGGAACGAATTTCCAATGACGGTGCCATGGCGCCAAGAGCCGCATGAACTCCAACCTACTGGGTAGAACCGGCTTGGCATCCCCAACTCTATCATGGCATCGGTAAACGCCCTGATTGACGGAGACGACGGCTTGCCCGCCGAGGAGGTCGGGGTTTGGTCTCTGGAGAAACACGAGTATTTACGGCGCTATCTTGATATCTCGCGTGGTGCCCGGCGTAAGGTCCTCGGACCCGGCAAAGCGGGAGCCACCTTCGTTGATCTGTTTTCTGGACCGGGGCGCGCCCGCATTCGTGAAACCGGGCAATGGATTGACGGCAGTGCAATAGCTGCGTGGAAGATCGGCCAAGAGGGAAACGCCGGTTTTTCGGAAATATTAGTCTCGGATATTGACGAGAGACGCCGAGAGGCGTGTGTCGAGCGCTTAAGACGGCTAGCGGCACCTGTAAGGGGCCTAAGAGGATCGGCGGTTGCAGCGGCTAAAGAGGTTTCACAGACCGTTAATCCGTACGGTCTGCACTTCGCATTCCTCGATCCGTACAACCTGGGAGAGCTAGACTTTGACATCAATGAGGCGCTGTCGCAGCTCAGGCGGATCGACATGCTGATCCATGTGAGCGTGATGGATCTTCAGAGAAATTTGGAACGGAATATTGCTGCACCCGGCGGGGCATTCGATACTTTCGCTCCGGGGTGGCGTGGGAGTGTGAATGTTAACAGCTCACAGGTGGAAATTCGGCGTCAGGTGTTCGAGTACTGGCGCGACCGGGTAGCCCAACTTGGCGCAGACCCCGCCAATGATGTGAGGCTCATCACCGGCGAAAAGAATCAGCAGCTGTATTGGCTTCTTTTGGCTGCAAAGCATGCGCTTGCGCGTAAGTTTTGGAGCGTTGCGGCCAATGTCGAGAAGCAACGTAGCTTGTTTTAACTCAGCCCGGCTCCGAGAGAGGACACTTGGATGCTGTTGGACGCCCGTCATTTCCTTGAAGGGCATTGCGGAACCGGAGGATGCGGAATGAGCGACCGAGCTTTCGCCCGTGTTGGCACCGTCAACTTGTCAGGGTCGGGTTAGCCGGATGCAGTCGATCGGCATTGGGCATGAGGTCTATTGCCAACCGATGCTGCAGATTTCCTCCCAGACCTGGAATGTTTGGCTCCTGGACGGTCTGTGCTTTGCAGCAGTGATGTGGTCGCGGCCTCGACGGCGCGGGCCTGCGCGGCGATCCTAAGGGGCCGCTGTTCCGCACGATCGGCCGCGGCACTGGTCAGCTCACCTGCGCGGTCCTGCCGCAGGCGAACGCCTATGCGATGATCGGCCGGCGCGCGGCCGCGGCCGGCATCGAGACGAAGCTCGGCAATCACAGCTTCCGCGCGACGGGGATCGCCGCCTATCTCAAGAACGGCGGCACGCTCAAGAAGGGCCGCGGCGATGGCAAACCACGCCTCGACGCGGACAACGCAGCTCTACGATCGCCGGCGCGACGAGGTGAGCCTTGATGAGGTCGAGCGGATCGTGATTTAGAGGCGAAAACCACAGGTGACAAAATGACGGACGGGGAAGATGGGCCTTCTGTATGAAATGGCGAAAGCCCAGATGGAAGATTTTCCTGAAACGCAGTTTGAGCAAGCCGAGATGCTCAAGAATATCCTGATAGGACGAGCTACGGGCGCATTCCCGTCAGAGGATCACTATAAAGCGCTGCGACAGGGATTCATCGAAGACGCTTCCACAAAGTCGTTACTGCCGGGATTCGTCAGAACATGCAGATCGCTGCCGAAGTTTTGGGGCTACATCAAAGGGGTGAGCGGAAGCTACCAACGCCGTCGGGATCATATCTATCCTGCGTTTCAGCCTCTCCTAGATTTCCTTGAGGGCAACGGCCGAACCCCGGCGGATGCTACTATCTCGGACGCTCTCCAATCGTTCGACGCCGAGGGCATCCACGCAGTTTGGGAAAAGGCATTGGCTCGACGCCAGTCGGACCCGGAAGGAGCGATCACCAGCGCGCGGACGCTGCTGGAGACGGTGTGCAAGCGCATCCTTGACGAGGCAGGGAAGCCTTACACCGACACAGAGGATTTACCAAGACCTATCATATGGCCGCGGAACAGATGAATCTCGCACCAAATCAACATTCAGAGCCAGTGTTTAAGGCCCTTCTGGGGAACTGCCAGAACATCGTGAACATGCTTGCCTCCCTGCGCAACAAGATCGGTGACGCCCACGGGCGGAGCGGTAAGCCAGTAAAGGTTCACTCCCGTCATGCCGAACTGGCGGTAAACCTAGCCGGTAGCGCTGCGCTATTCTTAGTCGCGACTTGGCGCAAGGACAGCTAAGCGCACGCGATAAACCGGATTATCACGTGGAGAAGGCGGACCAGGGTCGATGGGGAAGCTGTCGGGACCGATATGCGTCGGGACAGCCTCCCCACGTAAAACTTGGCCTTTTGTGAGTGATCAACAGGAGTCAGCGTCTTTCTGTGGTCTACTTTTTATATGATAACCTGATTAGACGTGCCGCTCGAATGAGCCATACAATGAAGAAGCGGGCGAACATTACTGCTATTTCAAAGTCCTCATTAAAGTCGGGCATTTCGACACCACACGTTCAGTTTTCTCCTACTAGCTATAGATCCGAACGCGATCGATTTCTGATTCGGCATGGTCAAAAAATTTTTCTCCCGGCCTTTTCGAAAAACCGATCCGCCCCGCATATACGGAGTGAGCGAGCAATCCGGCGGAGGTCACCGGGTGAGACGGGATCAATGTCTCGAGGCCCTAACGATACCGGTCAGGAAAAGACTGGTGATCTTCGCGGACAGAGTGATCGCCGGAAGATCATGGTGCGGCGAGCCGGCGGGAGTTGGAAGCCCCTCCGCGCGGGATCATGGGCGAGGACGTCGTCAGCTCCTGCATCGTGACGCTTCTCCGGAATCCGGAAAAATGGGACCCCTCTCGCGGCAGCCTTTACACGTACATGACACTCTTAATCCGCGCCGAAGTTGCACAGCTCGCGAACACCACCGAAAATAAGTTTACGATGCGGCTGTTTAGTCTTTTTGATGATGACGAAACGGCCGAAGGGCGTCGAGCGATACCAACTGAACCCAGGGTAAGTCATGTTGCGATACACACCGCCGCGACACAAAGTGACGATATGGAGTTAAACGAGACCATTCAGCATATATGGGGCAAAAAGTGGTCTCAGGACGACATTCGTCTTGTACTTGATGTGATGATCGATGAGGGGATCACGAAACCTCGCGACTTGGCTATTCGATGTAATATTCCCGTCGACCGCGTCTACGCAATTAAAGCGGAAATCCGTCGGAAGTTGGAGGCATTACGGCCGGTCAGCTTCGCTGCGATCGCGCGCGAGAAAGGGAGCAAAGGATGACCTCCGTGAAGAACATGAGCCCGAGCGAGCTCAGAGAGTTTCTTGAGGATCCCGAAAACATCGGTCTTATCCCAGACGACGAGCTGGATGCAGTCCTTGCCATGCTCAATATCGACGGTGACCACGCGCTGCGTACGATAGAGGATGCAATCTCTACCGAACTCTCGCGCGACCACCTTAAGGTCCCCACGAGCTCGGAAGCACTATCTCACGGAACCGTGCAAACGTGCTCCGCGCCTGTTCACGAGTGTAGTTCGGATGTCAACATATTCTGCTCAGCGAGCAATGCAGTGCCATTCGGGTCCTGGATGCCGGTTGACGGCACTGACCGGCTACGACTGCCCTTGAACATCTGCTGTGGCACGGTGATTGCGGATCAACAGCCAAACAGTTGTTTGTCTGCCATAACCACAATGTGCAGGGGCAAGGCATTTGCAACTTGCCCGCGGCACATGCCCAGTACGGTTCGATCGTTCGTACAACGGAGGCCATCTTAGATGCAGCAAATTATGTAATGGCCAAAACCTTCGCGGATGTTTTGGTGCTATCGGTTCACCATTGTTGGAACCTTTGGGGAGCGCGGAGTAGCAGTCAAAATGGTGTCGCCGGCCCTCTGGTGCGCAACTCTAATAGCTGGGACCCTTTCCCGACATCAAATGCCAAACAAAATGGCGTCGTCGGCCCTGTAGTCATCACTGGATCAAGCTCCTCCGGAAACGTCTCGGTAGGATCAGACTGTGAGGGGGCGGATACCGATAACCTGTCACGGGCAACAGAAACTATCAAAAAGAATTCTTCGGATACGACGGGGAGAAGTTCCGACAGGTTGCACAGTAGGGCCTTACTTACACGGGTGGAACGGGGACGGGTGATGCGGCGGGCGCCGTAGCCCCCGTCACCGGAGGACCTAGCGGCCCAATGGTTGCCCGCCCGTCGATGCCTGTGCGTAGCGGGGGGTCATTTATGACCATATATTCTGCGACAAAAAGGCTTTCAGCGGTCCATTTGGTTGCATATTTCTTAATTTATGCAACTGTGTGTTGGCCGACAGCGTCCCGGCACAGGCAAGGGATCTCAGAAAGGGCAACCTGTGTTACACAGGCAATTGTCTGTTTAGGAGTCTGTCATGCACGTAACCAGTTGGCGTTCTTTCGTTCTAACTGCATTGCTCGTGGGCTTCGCGCCCGCCGCAATAGCTCAAGACAAGCCAGCATCCGAGGCGGTTACGCAGGCCGTCAAAGCCGTACATGAGAAGTTTTCGCAAGCTTGGAATAAGCATGACGCGGCGGGAATTGCGGCCTTGTGTACCACTGAGGGCGTGTTCGTTACCCCCGCAGGGATCGCCCTCGGCCGACAGGAAATCGAGAGTTCGTATAAAAAGCTTTTCGCCCAGATCGCGGCGGAAGGCTTCGTCACACCAGTCGATCAGGTTCAGATGCTGTCTGGCAATACAGCCATCGCATTGGGGCACTGGACTTTGCAATCACCGAGTTCGCACGGTTACTGGACAGAAATTTATGAGCTCCAAGGTCAGGAATGGAACATGCGCCTGCACGCGCACAACATCACTCTCCCAGTGCCGCCGCCTAAATCTGGAGGCTAACCCGTCTTATTCATGAGGGGCGCGGATTTGGGATGATGGAGGTATCGTAAGCTTCTGATCTGGCGTAGGATCTGGTTGTGAAGCCACCCTTGACCAGGATCAGAGCGCGCCACGCCCGCCATGTCCGACGATAATCTGCTGCCGTTCTGCTTTCCAGCCGTTCAACGCAAGAAGATCACCGCCGCCTTTGATGGCGGCGGATCACGTCGGATGGCGGCGTCATGCTGCTCGCCCAGGCGGAGCGTCGGCTCGGCCTCGCCGAGCGGCTCGCCCGGGTTATTCCGGACCGACGCGATCAGGACCGCGTCACCCATTTACTGCCTGACATCCTGCGCGCTCGCATCTTCGCCATTGCTTGCGGCTATGAGGATGCCGACGATCTCGACCGGCTGCGCAGCGACCCGGCTTTCAAGCTGGCCTGCGGGCGGTTGCCCGACAGCGGGACCGATCTGTGCTCGCAACCGACCATCTCGCGCTGGGAGAACGCGCCCGCGCTGCGCGACTTGATCCGGCTGATGGGTGTCATGGTCGATCTCTATTGCGCCAGCTATGCGACCCCACCCGTCGCGGTGACGCTCGACATCGATGACACTGTTGATGTCGTCCACGGTCACCAGCAGCTGTCGTTCTTCAATGCCCATTACGACGAGCGCTGTTTTTTGCCGATCCATGTCTATGACACGGCGGTGGCGCGGCCGGTAGCGGTACTGCTGCGTCCCGGTAAGACCCCTTCTGGTAAGGAAGTACGTGGCCATCTGCGTCGGCTCGTCCGCCGCATCCGCCGGCATTGGCCCGCGACCCACATCACGATCCGCGGCGACGGGCATTACAGCCGCCCGCAAGTGTTGGCGTGGTGCGAAGAAAACGGCATCGACTTCATCTTTGGTCTGCCCGGCAATGCAGTCCTCACTGACGCCATCGAAGAGACCGCCGATGACATCCGCACTCGCCGCGCACTCGATCATAAACCCTGCCTGCGCGGTTTCGCAGAGACCCGTTATCAGGCCCAGTCCTGGAACAAGCAACGTCGCGCCTGCGCCCGCATCGAGGCCACAACGCGGGGGCTCGATATCCGCTTCGTCGTCACCAGTCTCGAAACCGGGTCGGCCGAGCATGTTTACGAGACGATCTACTGTGCCCGCGGCCAGGCCGAAAACCTGATCAAGCTGCACAAGGCTCAGCTCGCCTCTGACCGCACCAGCTGCCGAAGCCCGCTCGCCAACCAGATGCGCCTGATCCTGCACACCGCCGCGTACTGGCTGATCCTCACCGTCCGAGATGCAATCCCCAAAGCGCATGCGCTCGCCACAGCCGAGTTTGCCACCCTCCGACTGCGCCTTTTGAAGCTCGGCACCCGCGTCATCGAAACCGCTTCCCGGGTTCGGCTAGCCTTCGCTGCTGCTTGCCCAGATGCTCACCTCGTCCGCCACATCGCCGCCGGACTGATGCCCGCTGCACCGTGAACCACGGGGCCGCGATCGCCCCGCCAAACCCGTCCCGAAACCTCCAGCCCTTGCCTCAGGCAACAAATCCCAGCGGTGAAGCAGACGCAGCGCACAACGGCGCTCTCGACTATTGCGAGAAGATCGCCATTCGCCGATGCCTCCTAGCCGAACTTCGCCGATTGGAGCACTTTTAAGCGCCTAAGTGTCTGAGATCGCTGAGGTGGACCCCCGAAGGTCGGCACTACAGCGAGGTGGGTGGCGTCGGCGGGATGGCGGTGATTTTAGGTGGTGGTTGGGCGGGAAGCTCCAGTTTCAGCTTATTCAGCAAGAGGCTGAGCTCGGGTTCGGGCTCGGTATAGCGGGTGAGCAACAGCTCGCGGCCGTCGGTGGTCGGCAGGTGCACATCGATCATCTGCACGGCGGCGAACTTTTCCAGCACGCTGCGCGGCGTCAGCCCGGGCGCCAGCGCATGCAAGCGCCGCGCAAGAGTGACGTGCAGGCAATAGGCCAGGAAGGCGATGAAGACGTGCGCCTCAACGCGTGCCTCAATCTGGTGAAAGACCGGCCGGATCGCCAGGTCGCCCTTGAGGTTCTTGAACGCCTCTTCGACCGCCACCAGCAGCAGATAATGGCTCCACAGCTTGGCGGGGTCTTCCTCGACGAGGTTGGTGCGCAACAGATACCGGCCTTCGCGCGATCGTGCCTGCCGCAGCTTATTGCGATCGAGCCGATAGCTGAACGTGGCGCTGTCTGCGGCGACCTCGATCGTGACCAGACGCCAGGCGGCGCGGGACTGATCGCGCGCGGCACCGAGTTTCATGAGCAGCTCCTCGCGCGCGAGCGCCATTGTAGCGAGTTGCCTGAGCCGGGCCCACAGCCGCTTCAGCTGCCGCCGCCGCATCGCACGCTCTTTGGCGACGCGGTCGCGGCTCTGGGCAAGGACATAGAGTTCACCCTCTTGCGCCAACAGCTTGACCTGCACGCCGGGTCGCGCCTCTTGCCACGGCTGGGCAATCAGATGCTTCTCCAAACGCGTCAAGCGACCCTTCGGCGTGCCCACCAGGTAATGCACCGGCGGGTCGGCCGCGCGCATTTCGGCGAGCACCTCTTCGGTCGGCACGCCGCGGTCCATCAGCCAGACGCGGCGCGCCTTGCCGTATTGTCGCTCGATGTGGTCGAGAAACCCCCGCAATGTCGTCTTGTCCGCAGTGTTGCCGGCCAGCACCTCATAGGCCAGCGGCAGGCCTTCGGGCGTCACCACCAGGGCAATGACGATCTGCACACAATCGGGTCGATGATCGCGCGAGTACCCGAAGCGGCGCTTGTCGCCTTCCGGGAACGGTGGATCCGCCTCGAAATAGGTGCTCGTCAGATCGTAGAGCAGCACGTCGTAGCTGATGTTGAACAGATCGCGCCACCGTCCCACCAGGTGATCGAAGACCGCTTGCTTGTGCGCGAGCAGTCGGTCGTGACAACGATACAGCTTGTGGATCTCGGCGAGCCCGGCATCCTGGCCCAAGAGATCGGCCACGGCGCTGCGCTGAAACCACTCGCGGTGCAGGCGCCATTCGCTGCCCGGCGCCAGCAGGCGATAGGCGACCAGCACGAACAGGACCTGATCCCAGCGCGTCCCCTTGCGGCTCACCCCCAGCCGCTTCGACCAGAACTGATCGAGCTGCAGCTCACGCCACAGCATCAACGCCAGCCAGCACGCACCCCACTGCCGTGGCCGGCGCAACTGCAACTGCGACAGCTTGACGTGGACGATCGAGGTGTCCGCCAGCACTCCTGCGCCGCGGTCTTCCGGAAACAGCGACAGCGTCCGCGGTTGCGTGGCGCCTTCCTCGAGCACCTCGATTGAGCGCCGCCACGCCAACTCCTGCGTGTCGTTGATCTCGCCCAGGTACAGCACGTGCCGCTGCACCACGCGCCCCCTGGCGGTCCGCGTGTTCTCGACAACGCTCCAATAGCGATGTTGCTTGCCATCCTTCCGGCGAACTTTGCAGCGCAAGAACATGATGGCCGGCGATTATCGGCACATTGGCGGCCGAGAGAATAGACTTGGTCGGCACTACAGCCGATTTTCGGCGTTTTGGCCCGCCGCGCTCCTTGTCGTTCAATGACTTGCCCGGCGAAAATTCCGGAACGGCGGGTCGAATCGGCGAAGTTAGGCTAATGAATAAGGTGGGTTAGATCGGACACCTCGACCAGCCCCTTCAGCTGCGCGATTTTCTCTCGGACCGCCACCGCGAGCTTCGGATCGCCTGCCTCGATGGCCCCGGCGAAAATGGTCTGATAGGCCAACTCGGTCCCATCGACATTGTTGCGCATGTCGTTGAGCGAAGTGCCGCTGAAACTCGATTCCCCGCCATCCGCTTTGCTCTCGCCGATCTCATAGGCGAGCCGTGCCATGCCGTTCAGCAGCCGCTGCGGCAGGAGCTGAAGATGCTGGACCTTCACGTCCAAGTCTTCGAGGTGAAAGCTGACGCCCTCGGCTGGCGCCTCGGCCTCGCGCTGGTTGCGGCGGGACCGCTTGTCGCGGCAGCGATCGGGTGGGCCGTGGTACCGCCGCTGCCGCGCGCCGCTCCGCAAGGCTCGCGCTGGCTACCGGCACTCGGTCCGATCCTGCGCAACCGGCGGGCGCTCCTTTTTGTTTGCGCCTACGGGCTACACAATGGCGAGGTCTCGGCCATTCGCGCGTGGCTCGTTGCGCTGCTCGTCTTCGCCGCCCATCACGCCGGGCGGGCAGATATGACGGGCTACGCGACGCTCGTTGCAACCGTCGCTAATCTCTGTGGTACTCCCCTCATGTCGCAGTCAACGAGTTGGCGACACGGCGGGACCGGCGCTCGGTGATCGCCGTCACCATGGCGGTTTCGGGAGGCGCCGGGCTCATGATGGCGGCAGCAGCCGCACTGTCGCCGATCGCTGCCGCCCTTGCCGTCGTCGCCGCGACCGCCGACGCCGGGACGATCAATACCGGGCTCGTCGATGCGAGCCAACCCGATCGGCGTGGCGCTTTTCTTGCCGTTCAGGCGCTGTCGGGGTCGGCGCCTCCGCCGTTACGCCGATCCTGTTCGGATTCGTGCTCGATCTCGCCGGCGGCGGCGAGCGCGAGGCTGCCTGTATCACCGCCGTCGCCGTTCTGGCGGCGCTCGGCGTCAGTTGGCCCCTCGCGTACCTATGGGGGCGGGTCAGAGATCGATCGAGCGTGAAGTCCGTCCTCAGTCGGGGAGAGCGCTAGAACCGGTGGGAATCAGCGGGTGGCATCCTCGCTCCGTCAAGGCGCGGCCGTGGCTCGCTGGCGGAGAGCAGCACCGTAGAACCCAGCGTCCGTATCGAAAAAATCGCCGCGGACCGCAGAGCAGATTCGAACCGTCGGTCCCTGTCGCGGAAGGAGCCGTCCTCTGTTTGGAAGCTACAGCTGGGGCATTCCCGGACAGTCGAACGGGGTCAGTCCCAAAAAAAGCGCTGCTCCTCTTGGGGGACCGAATGTTCGAATTCTACTCCCTCCAGCGGCGCGACCGTAGCCCGTTTTGCGGGTTCGAATCCGTCTCATTCCCACGTGGAGTCACGCCGCAACGGCGCTAGTCCGTTTGTGCTGCGGCGCTCCTTCTGTTCTGCATCGCGGTGACCGCGGCCGCTCGGTCAGATTTCGTAATCGGGCAGGCTCTGGTCCACCTCCAGGGCCGGCACCGACCCACTCGACCAGCCGACGATCCGGGCGGGTACCCCCGCGACTGTGGCCCGGGGAGGCACGTCGCGCAGGACAACGCTGCCCGCGCCGACCTAAGCGTCGTGGCCGATTTCGACATTGCCGAGCACTTTTGCGCCAGCGCACAGGAGCACGCCGTCGCGCACTTTCGGGTGCCGGTCTCCGCGCTCCTTGCCGGTGCCGCCGAGCGTCACCTCATGCAAGATTGAAACGTCATCGCCGATGACCGCCGTCTCGCCGACTACGAGACCATACCGTGGTCGATAAACACGCCGCTCCCGATCGGCACGGCCGGATGGATGTCGACCGCAAAGACCTCGGACACTCGGCTTTGCAGGAAATGCGCAAGCTCTCGCCGACCATCACGCCACAACCAATGGCCAATGCGTTGGCATTGCAGCGCGTGAAAACCCTTGTAGTACAGAAACGGCTTCAAGTAGTTTTCTGCCGCAGGGTCTCGAGTCCGAATGGCGACCAGATCGGCGGTCGCCGCTGCGAGGATAGTTGGATCGTCGGCCATCGCCGCGCGTGCAATTTCGCCCAGCCTTTGGACCGGCATCGAATATTCGGCGAGCTTGCGCGCCAACAGCAGACCGAGGCCCGAGGCCAAATCACCATGACGCAGCACCGCCAGATCGAGAGAGCCGCGGAGCATCTCCTCGCCCGACGCGGGCCCGCTCGGCGTCGATGCGCAGTATCTTCCACAGCTCGCCTTCATCTGGCGCTACGCCTCGCTGCTGTGAAGCGGCGATCTCCGGAGCTGCGACGCGACCAGATCGGCACGTCGCAGTGGTCAGCGATGCCGCCGGCAACCGTCTCTTCGCATATGGGGCAGCCGGCGCCGCAGACAACCGGCAACTCGACGGCGATACGGTGTTGGAGATCGGCTCGATCACCAAAGTGCTGACCGCGCTGATCCTGGCCGACATGGTCGAGCGCGGCGAAGTCGCGATGAGCGACCCGGTGGCGAAGTACCTGCCCGCTTCGGTGAAGGTTCCCGAATACCAGGGTAAGCCGATCACGCTGCTCGATCTCGCCACCTACACCTCCGGCCGGCCGAACATGCCGGATAATTTCGATGTTCCCGATTACACCGTAGAGCAGCTCTAAGCCTTCCTTTCGGGCTACACGCTGAAATACGAACCGGGAGCCGTCGGGCGAGATCCGGGTCGAGGCGGCTACGCTGCCTGGAGTAAAGGATTGTCCGCTCAGCGGCGACAAGGCCGCTTGTCGTCATCTCGCATGGCAACTTCGGCTCCATGGTCGACAATCACGATACGGCCGAGACGCTCGCCGACGCCGGCTTCCTTGTCGCCGCCATCAATCATCGCGGCGATAATTCCGGCAATAGGGCTGTTGGGGGTCCTTCGGTCATGGTCGAGCGGCCGCCGACGTCAAGCGCCTGATCGATTTCATGCTTGGCGCGTCGCCGGCCGCGTCCAGGATCGATCCCGAACGCATCGGCTTCTTTGGCTTCTCCGCGGCGGCTTCACCGGACGATGCCGGTGCTCTCACGGTCCTTGCCGACGCATTGCTGGAACATCGCCTGGACCGCCGCGTCCGAAGGCGCGTCGGCATATGCGCGGACACCGCCGATCGATGCAGTGAACGCTCCCACCAAAACCGCGCGATGATCCAACATTGCCACCGGCTTAGCCCGGATTATGCGTGAGGGCTGGCGGATGTAGCACAAGATGTTGATTCGGCGTAGGGTTTTTGGTGATGAGCCCGAACCCTCGGATCAACCGGAGCTGCACCCGCCATGGTTGATGTTACGCCGTTTCTCCCCGGTCTGCCACCCGTGCAAGGCAAGGCCGTGGTCGCCCATTTTGACGGTGGCCGGCTGTCCTCGGAAGGCGGCTTGCTGTCCTCGGAAGGCGGCTTGCTGGCGTTGCGCGAGATTGAACGCCGGTTGGGTCTGGCCGACCGCTTGGCCGGCTGTCTGAAGGACCCGCGAACGCCGGAGAAGGTCGTGCATCGCTTGGCGGAGATCATCCGGTTTCGCATGCTGATGATCGCCGCCGGCTATGAGGACGGCAACGACGCCGACACACTGCGCGCCGACCCGATGTTCAAGCTGGCGCTCGATCGCCTGCCCTCGGGCGACGAGTTGTGCTCGCAATCGACCATCTCGCGGCTGGAAAATCTCCCCGACCTGCGGGCGCTGCTGCGCCTGGGGCGGGCACTCGTCGAGCAATACTGTGGCTCGTTCCGGGCGGTGCCGCAGCGTATCGTTCTCGATATCGACGATACCTTCGACCGGGTGCACGGCGCTCAGCAGTTGCGGCTGTTCAATGCTTACCACGACGATTATGGGTTCCAGCCGATCGTCGTGTTTGACGGCGAGGGGCGGTTCGTCACCGCGCTGCTACGGCCGGGCAAGCGGCCGAGCGGGGTAGAGATTCGCGGCTTTGCGCGCCGCCTTGTCGGCGCCATCCGCGCCCATTGGCCCAGGGTCGAGATTCTGCTGCGCGCCGACAGTCATTATGCGACCCCGGAAGTGTTCGACTGGTGTCGGGCGAACCGGGTCGATTGGGTTTTCGGTCTGGCCCCCAATGTGGCGCTGTGCCGTCATGTCACGGCGCTGGAGAACAGCACGGCCGAACGCTTCAAGGGGGCGCCGACCGGCGGCAAGCGGCGCCGCTTCATGCAGTTCTACGATGCCGCCGAGAGCTGGATCCGGGTGGAGCGCATCATCGCGCGGGTTGAAGCCGGGCCCGAGGGAACCGATACCCGCTTCATTGTCACCAACCTGGAAGGCGGCCGCGCCAAGCACCTTTACGAACGGCTCTATTGCGCCCGCGGCCAAGCCGAGAACCACATCAAGGCGTGGAAGAACCACCTCGCCGCCGATCGTACCTCCTGCCATACCGCCGAAGCCAACCAGTTCCGCCTGTTCCTGCACGCCGGCGCTTATTGGCTCTTATGGTCGATGCGCCGCGTCATGCCCAAGCGCTCAACTTGGCGGGTCATGCAGTTCGACACCCTGCGGCTGCGGCTGATCAAAATCGCCGCCCGCGTCGTCGAGCTGAAAACCCAGCTTAAAATCCACCTGCCGTCGAGCGCTCCCGACCAGGCGATCTTTACCTTGCTCCTCGCCCGCCTGCCGCGCCTCGTCACCTGAGAGCCGGGGCGTTTGCCCCTGAACTCGTCCGCTCCCCTTCAACCTCCAACGCCTACCCAATCCCGACCCGACAAGCCGCCGCAGCGGTAACGATCCCCTATGCCCGCCACCCCGATTGCAACCAGAACGCGAGCACATCAATCAACGCTACAAGGACGTACTCTCCCCATGCATAGATCGGGCTAGCAGGGTGCTGAAAAAGTATTGATTTTGGCGCGTTCTGGCTTCCGCGGTGATCGGCATGGCGGTGGCAGACGCAATTTGCGGTAGTTTGAATGGGCGCGGGCGGGGCAGCTGCCCACGGTTTGATATGTGTCGGCTCATTAGACAGCCTCAGCGAGCAATTTGGGCAGGCGGACGAGGTCATAGGCGGCCATTGCGAGGGTGAATTGCCAATCGATCTTGAGCAGGCCGCGATGCCGCATCTTGCGCAAGCCGGCCACTGTCTTGGCCCTGCCGAAGGCCTCCTCGACGCGTTTGCGGATGCGCTGCGAGATCGCATAGCCGGGATGACCGGCGGTGCCCTCGTCGATCGCCGAGCGGCGGCCACTGGTGTGCTGCGCGACGTGCGGGGTGACTGCCTTGTCGCGCAGTGCCCTCACAAATCGGCACTGTCATAGCCCTTATCGGCGCCGAGCGTCACTGGCTTCGGGGTCGCGGCGTGCGGCTCGATCAGCGTCAGCGCCGCCCACCGCTCGGCATGGCCGGTAGCGGTTGTGGTCACGGCACCGACAATCAGCCCGTTGCGGTTCTCCATCAGGGCGTGGCCCATAAAACACAGCCGCGCCTCCTTGCCCAATCCTTTGCGGAACAAACGGGTTTCGGGGTCGGTGGTCGAGACATGCGTGTCGTTGCGCCGCGGCTCGCGGTGAAAATCCCGCTCGCCGTTGCGACCCGGGCCGGGAGGATCACCCGAGCCGCGCAGCAGCCGTTCCGGCGGGATCGAACTCGCGGCCGAGCGGCGAATAAACCTAAATCCGGCAGTTGGGTGATTGCCAAGATGGGCTAAATCGGCGCATTTGCTGGGCATGAACACAACTCGTTCGACGCTTTTGCCTCACCCGGAAGGTGAACAACCATCCGTAGAGGAGTTTTCCGCGACGGCGGAGACCTTTGCCGGTCGTGTGCATGTCGAGTGGGACAGCAACGGGCTGGTGACGCCGCTGGCTGCTCGCCGGCAGCGTTGCGCTGATCTTCAATTGGTGGAGCTTGTTCGTCCGTCTGGCCGATCCCGACCATCGACCCGAGGCAATCACCAGCCGTCCCTTGCTGATGCAGGCGATCGCCCGGCACACCCAGCATGCCGGGCAAGTGACGCTGACCATCACCAGCACGCACGGCGAACCCCACAAAGCCCGGCGAGCCGACCTGCGGATCGCCGGCTTCCTGGCGCAATTGCGGCAAACTGCGGAGCAGTTGGACCCGGTGCAGCGCTGGTATCGCATCCTCAGCCAAGCCCTCAAGCGTGATCTGAAGGGCCGTCAACTCGACCCGCCGCGGCGCCTTGCTCAGGCCTGAACTCTCTCTATGGTTGTGAGGAGCCACAAAATCCAGCCGATGATCCAAGGCTAACTGCCGGATTTAAGTTGATGGATCACCCGGCGCAGGAAGCAGAAACCCGGCAACGAGCCGTACAGCCCACGATCGGCGGCTCGGTCTACGTTAAGCCACAGGAAATCGAGTGGGAGCCGACACAGTTCGAGGGCATCTCGATCCAGGTGTTCTACGGACAAGACGGAGGGCGAGATGACCTGCCTGTTGAAATGGGAGCCGGGGCAACCTTACCGATGCACAAGCACCCGAAGATCGAGCAGACCTTCGTCATCGAGGGGTCGTTCTACGACCACGGCATCTGTCGCGCTGGGGAATTCGTCTGGCGACGGGTGGGATCGTTCCACGAAACACATTCCGACGAGGGTGCGGTCATTCTCGCCGTATATCGCAAGTCGAACGTCTTTCAGCACACCACGGGATACGCCCGTAATAATCTGTCGTGATTAGCCGGTTCCCCGGTGAATACGTCGGCGGAGAGGTCGCAATTCGTTGGCGACGAGCTCCTCGAAATGCCGGTCCGAGGCGCACGGCGTCTAAGAGGCCCTCACGAGGGTTCGGAGTACGTCGCCGATCGCAAAAGTCTGGACCGTGTACGGTTGCGACACGTGCTTTTATACTTGGCGTTCAACAGAACAGCCGAAAACACCAGCCCGGACAAATATCGTCAGGTATTTAGGCTGGAACGGAGGATCTCGTGACACTACCGGTCATTCCGCTCTTCCGGCAGAAGACCGGCCAATCGGATGACGGCACCCCGTCCTTGCGTAGACCTCGAGCACGTCGGCACGGTCTTCGTGATCGCCGATAAGGCTGCGTGCCCGCCAAGCCGATGATGCAAGCGCTTCGACCAGTCTGAATGATGGAGGCTGCGGTGGCGAGGATTCTGCTGTTGCAAGGAGCCAATCTGACCTTCCTGGGGCGGCGCGAGCCGGATATCTATGGCTCGACGACCCCGGCTGAGCTTGACGCTATGCTGCGGCGCCATGCTCAGGATCACGGCTACCAACTCGAAATCTTCTATACCAACATCGAAGGCGAGGCGATCAACCGTATATATCAGGCAACCGACGAAGGCTTTGATGGGCTCGTCATGAACCTGGCCGGCTTTACTTATGCGGGCTTTGCCTTGAAGGACTGCATCAAGGGGGCAGCGTTGCCGTACGTGGAGGTGCACATCAGCAGTATAGCAAAGCGCAATATCCACTGCGTTCTCTCCGATGTGGCGGAAGGAGTAATCACCGGCTTCGGGATGCACTCCTACATTCTCGGCCTTGATGCGATACTGGAAATCCTCCGAAAGAAGACAGCAGGACGCTAACGAGCAGCAGTTGCGGCTTCCTCTGACGTGAGGCGAAGCGCGGGCACGAAATGCGTCGCCACCGAGCACCCGGTCAATACCGAAACGATCAAGAGTATGACCATCCGCCTCCGCCCGTGCGTCAAGTTCAGCAAATTGGACATGGTAAGCGAGCGCGGTTGAATTCAGGTCAAGAGCACATCCCTTTGTTCGATCGGAATACGGCCATCCCTTCGTCCCGACCTGCCGTCTGGCAGAGCACCGCGCGCAGCGGCAGTCAAGGATGCCGCCGCGCAGGCGGCGGCATCGGCGGAGCCGGCGCGCAGCGTCCTCGACCGAGCGAGCACGTGGGTCGTCAGCCCACGGGCTTGACCCGTGGGGCTAGGCTGAACGGGTCGGGGGTCAGGCGGCACGGCGCAGCGCCTCCTTTTTGTGCTCGCGCAGATCGTCCATGTTGAGATAGCGATGCTGCTCGAGCCAGTTCTCGTGGGTTTCGACGGCGAGCGCCCGCACCAGCCGCAAGCAGCTCTCGCATTGGGGAAGATGCGCACGACGTGAGTGCGGCGTTTGATCTCCTCATTCAGATGCTCCAGCATGTTGGTCGATTTGAGATGCTTATGATGCTGACGCGGCAGACGGTAGAACGTCAGCGTTTCAGCGCAGCTCCTGCAGGCAGGCAGTCGTCGTCCACCCGGCGCGGCACGTAGTCGAGCGCGTTCCTGAGAAAATCGACATAGCAACGCTGATAGGCCGCCTCCGCCACAGCCTCGCGCAATGCCGCCCTGAGGTCGGCGTGATCATCGGCGACGACGAACTCGACGCCATGCAGACCGCGCGCCTTGAGCCTCAGCAAAAAATCCCGCCAGCTCGATCGGCTCTCGCGGTTGGCGAGCTCGACTGCCAGCACCTGGCGCCGCCCGCCGTCCGCTCGCTCTTTTCGGCGCCCAGGGCCTCCGCCATCTCAGCTTCGAGCACCTCCTGCAGTGCCGTCCGCACCAGCGCCCGCAGAAAACTCCTCAGCCGCCGCCAGAGGACTTTGACCTCGATCGTCCCAGATTTACCCTGCCTCTTGGTCATGGTGTGGATCCTCGCCAAAGGACCCGGTGATTGCGCATCACCCGCATACCATGGCCATTCGCCTCAGCGGCTTTTGCAGAACTTCCCGGACTCTACCTCGGCCGTCGCTTGCGGCTGGCCCTTGCGCAACAGCCAGCGCGGGCTCTCGGGGATCGCGAAATAGATGAGCACCGGTACGATAGTCACCGCCAGCCCACCCGCAATGCCAGCAGCCGAAAGCTTAAAGGGTTGTCGGCGAGCAGGAAAGCGATGAACGGCTGCACGGTGAAGGCGGCCGCCAGCGCAATCTCGGCGGCGATCGGGAATGGTGCCGAGACGGCAAATCCGCCGGCGAGACCTGTCAAGAGACGTACGATGATCAACTGCTCGGCGTTTGCACCACCGGAATCAACGGTGAAAAAGGTCGTGCCGACGACGCCGATCTGCATGACGGTCTTGCGGCTCCAATGATCGGACATTGTCGAAGCCATAAAGCCGCCGACGCAGATCATGAATGTCGAACCGACGGCGAGCCAGCGGCCGTGCGGCCGTGCCTACCGCCTCGAGGAACTCAAAGCACGCGTCGCTCAGCCCCGGTGGCCGGCTTCATTCCGGAATCAGTGGCCGACCCATGGAACATGCACTGCACCGGCTTGTTGTCCTCAATCTTGCCGAGCTTCGGCTTCGCCACCATCCGGATTCAGCGAGAATAGGGTTCGAGTGCGATTGCGCTGCCCTGAGCGCCGGTTTTGTAGCTCTCCTGCATGCTCGGTCTCATCGGGAATTCCGATGCCTTTCAGCGTTTGGTTGTCGATGCCTAACACATACCCGACGGCGCGCTCGGTCCTGATAATCTGCGCTGCGCTCGAATCGCGCTCCGGCTTCCGCCCAGCCGCAGGATCTGCACATTGCGGTTCCGGAAGGATTCAAGCGCGATCCGCTCGGAGACCTACGGCGAGGAAGCGCTCGATCTTGGCGTGGACTTGGTCGGCGACCTCGATGGTGTGGCTCGCCAGCATCGCCTTGGCGACCACGAGCTGCGGACGGAGCTGTTTGAGCCGGTCGAGATCGCGGGCCATGTCGACTAGCGGCACGTCGGCGGAAATATAGGCCATTGGAATGCGGCAGGGTTTGGCCGCGGGCTCGGGATCATGGTAAGGCGTTCCTGATCGCCGAGAAGGCGACGTGCTGCGGCGAGCTCTTCAAAACACCCGCAAGACAGGCTCGACGAGCAAGAAATTCTCCACAATGGATCACGCTGCTCTTCGATCTTCAATACCGAAGTTGCTCGTAACACGGTTCGGACGGATAATCTTGCAACCACCATAATGAGCCGTTCCGAAGACGGTTCCGTCGCGATTACCCCTTCTCATCGAACTCTTCGAGAATCCTTGCCCACTGGGCGGTCTCCAGGTAGATGCCAGGAGAGGTGTGGTTCGCCTCTTCCGCTCCCTCAAAGATCGCAAGTGTTCCTCGGATAGCCTCCAGGAGCGGCGCGAGGGCATGGCGTTGACGATGGGTCAAGGGCAAGGGTTTCGCAGAATGGTCGTTCTTCGTGCCAGCGTTCGCTTCTTTAGGCGCAACCATCCGCCGTGAGTAGCCCGCCGCTTCGGCGACGAGGATCGGGCCGCGCGGCCGGCGGATGGCATCACCGGTCACAGGTTGGGCGTCTGTGGGACCAGTCACAGGCTCAGCAATATCGTGCGTTGCGTACGTCAGTGACATCCTTCGCTCCATGCGCGTGCCATGCGCCTAGCGCAAGGTCAGTTCGATCAAAGCAAGGCGCGCACCATTTGCAACCGGGAGTGCGGATGGTCCGGCCTTGCGGTTCCGGAAGGATTCAAGCGCGATCCGCTCGGAGACCCACGGCGAGGAAGCGCTCGATCATGGCGTTGACCTGGTCGGCGACCTCGATGGTGTTGAAATGGCCCGCCAGCATCGTCTTGGCGGTCACGAGTTGTGGACAGAGCTGTTTGAGCCGGTCGAGATCGCGGGCCATGTCGATCAGCGGCACGTCGGCGGAAATATAGGCCATGGGAATGCGGCAGGCTTCGGCCGCGGGCTCGGGGTCATGGTCGAAGATGGCGTTCCTGATCGCCGAGAAGGCGACGTGCTGTGGCGTGCTCTCGCAAGGCGGCAGGATGTATTCGTCGAAGATCGCCTTGCGCCGCGCGGGCTCGTCATAGTCGCAGCCGATCTCCCATGCGTTGGCCCGCGACGCAGCGAGGTAATTCGGCCCGCCGATGCCCTCCAGGAGCTTGCCGACCTCGGGAGCGTTGCGCATCTCCTTGCGGCCCATGACGATCGAATCGATCATGACGAGGCCCTATGCCAGCTCCGGGTAGCGTCCGCACAGTTCGAGCGAGATCGCGCCGCCCAGGCTGTGTCCAATCACGACGGGTCGGTGCAGCCCAAGCTTGGCGCACTGCCAGGCGATGTCATCCGCAAATCCCGCCATGGTGTATTCCTGCTTCGGCGCATCGCTTGCCCCGTGCCCGCGAAGATCGATCGCGACGACGCGGCGGCTTTTCGCGAAACGATCGATCTGCGGCGTAAAGATCCGGTGGTCACCGGTCCAGCCATTGACCAGGATCAGTGGCGGCGTCCGGCCGTGGGCCGGTCCGGCCTCGAAATACGCCAGCCGCACGCCGTCACGCTTCAAGAAAGACGGCTTCAGTCCAGTGTTGGCATCCATCATTTACTCCTCTGGTTCAACTCGCCTTTGTGGACAGCTCACGTTCACGTCCGGCGACGACGGTCACGCCCAGGCGCGCGGCGATCGCGAGCAGGCAGAACGCGAGCATGGTGACGGCCATCGACAAGGCGGAGCGGCCGTCGAACAGCCATGAAACAAGCCAGCTCGAGGACGCCGCGCCGAGCATCTGCACGAACATCACGACGGCACCGGCGGCGCCAGCGATCGCGGGCACGGGCTCCAGCGCCTCGCTGATGGCGTTGGGCGAGATCAGTCCGAATGACAGCGCCACGCCAGTCATCACCGCCACGACCAGCGGCATCGACCGGCCATCCGCGAGCGCCATCACCGTGAGGCACGCGGCAAGCGCGGTGGAAAGCGAAAGTCCGATGGCGATCGTCTGGCGCGGCGTCACGCGCCATCTGCTCAAGCGCTGATTGAGCAAGGACCCGGCCATGACCGAGAGCGAGCTCGCGCCAAAGACCACGCCATATTGGCCCGGGCTCAATCCGACGACGTCGATCAGGAACAGCGACGAGCCGGTGATATAGGCGAACACCGCCCCGTTCGCGGCCGCATTGCAGATGGCGTTGCCCAGGCAGACCGGATGGCTCAGGACGGAGAGATAATCCCGTGCGACGGTCATCGGGTCGAGGTGGGTATCGGGATCGATGCGTGCAGTCTCGGCAAGGCAGCGCATCGCCACCAGCAAAATGCATCCGCCCGCGATCGGCACCCAATAGACCGCCTGCCACCCGCCGAGCGTCAAAAGCGCCGCCCCGACACTCGGCGCGATCATCGGGACGATGTTGATGGCGAACACGACATAGGACATCTTGGCGCGCGCCTCTTCACCCTCGAACAGGTCGCGGACGATCGTCAGCGCGCCCACGGCAGGTCCCGAGGCGCCGACGCCTTGAAGGGTGCGGAAAATCAACAGAACTGGCAGCGAAGGCGCCAGCATGCAGCCCACGCTGGCGAGCGCGAGCAGCGCGGCACCGAACATGATGATGGGCCGACGCCCAATCCGGTTCGGATAGGGGTCCATACATGACGAGCGCTGCGCCAAGCCCCAGCAGATAGACGCTCATCGCCAGACCGACCTCCGAGGCCGGCGCGCCAAGGGCTGCGGCGATGGCCGGCAAGGTCGGCAGGATCATGTCGATGCCAAAGGTCGGCAGCGCGGACAGAAGGCCGAGCAGCCAACTGAAAGCAATTGAGTTGGGCGCGATGCGCATGGGGATCGCCGCTTTTGGGTTGGCGGGCGAAGGCCGTCGCTGGCACCGCGGCGTCACCGCGATGCCGTGCGAGGGGCGGGCGCCCGCTGGCCGCGTCAAACCGCGAGCTGCTGCCTTGTGCCGCGGCGGACCGAATTCGTCCGCAAGGCTGGCTCCGCCCGCGCGCGATCGCGCCGATGCGCCGCGACGATCGCTTCCATCTCCTGGACGAGCCCGGCACGGTCGATATCGGCCCTGATCGCCTCACCGAGCCGTCGCGCAGCGCGACGGAAATCCGGCTCAAAAATCAGCATTGCCGCCGCTGAAGCGATCTCGGTTTCGGATGTGGTTGGCGCCAGTTGCAGGCCGGCGCCCTTGGACTCGACACGCGCTGCATTGTCGCCCTGGTCGCGGCCCATCGGCAAAATCAGCAGCGGAACGCCATTGACGAGCGCGCGGTTGACGGTGCCGTGGCCGCCCTGGCTGATCACCAGCGACACTTCCTGCATGACGGTGTCGTGTGGCGCGCTGCGCAGCAGGTGCACGTTGCCTGGGGCCTGGAGGGTGTTGACGTCGAGGTTCGGGCCGGAGGTCGCCACGGCTTCGATCGCAAGCTGGCCCATCGCGCGGATGATCTTCTGAATCAGCTCGCCCTGGCCCTGCGCGCCGGTGCTGCCGGCAACCAGCACACGCGGCCGCCGGCGTCGCCATGGCGCGCGCCACGGTTCGGGCCAGCTCGGCTGGTCGAGCAGCGGGCCGATATAGCGAAGATTGGTCGGCAGCCAGTCGGCCTTGAAGTCGAATGCCCGACTCATCGCCAGCAGCACGCGCGCGGGCCGATCGAACAGGTCCATTGCATGGGAAAGGGTCGGCACGCCCAACCGGGCGCAGGCGCGATTGAGGCCCGGCAGCAACCCCATCGAAGACTTCCATTATCTGCTCGCTGGCGGCCGCAGTTTCAGCCCGCTCTTGCGGCGTCTTCGGTGCCGCCAGGCCGCTCGAGGCGGGCGGCACTCCGGCAAGCGGCCGAACGCTGACATGCGGTGAGAGCATCGCGACAGGAACGCCGGCCGCTTCCGCGCCGAGCACCGCGCCGAACAGCATGTCGATCGTGAGCACGGCATCGGTCGAGGCGTTGCCGATCTCATCCCTGACGTCGGCCCCATAATCGGCTGCGGGATCCGACACGACGCGGCGAAGCCAGTCGTCCACGTTGTGGAAGTCGGTGGGGTCCGCGGCCCGTCCGGTCGGCGCGCGGCGCCAGGTCACGAAATCGAATTTGGCCGCCGCGACTTCGTCGCGCATTGCCGGGTCTGCCATGATCCTGACGCGATGTCCGCGCTGCCGCAATTGGCGGCCTGCGGTCAGCAAGGGATTGAGATTGCCGGAAGTGCCCCAGGATACGAGCAGAAAATTGTGTGACACGATCATACCTCGTGATTGCCAGGCGGTTTGATCGGCGCAGCGCGATGATGCGTGGCGGCCGCTCAAGGCATGCCGGCGTGTGGCCCGAGGCTGCAAATCTGGGGCGGTTCGGCTACCGCCGCGTTTCGAAAATGAACTCTATGGTTACGCCTGTAACGGCGCGCGAGAATGTGAGCGCGACAGGTGCGTTTTGGTCAGTGGCATCGGGCCGATCGAACCTGCGGCAGAGTGCTTGGACAGCCCGGACGAAAATCGACCTCTCCCCGGCGCGGAGAGGTCGACGCGAAGCAATTCGGGTGAGGGCTCAGGGTCTTTCGAGAAACGGGCCCCGTCATCCGGATTGCATCCGGCGATGCAATGCGACCTCTCCGTAGTATCCTGCCTCAGAAGTTCGTCAGAATTGTTTTGCAATATCCTCCGCGCCCATACCGGCGAAGGCCGGTACCCACAGCCGAAATGGGTCCCGACCTACGTCGGGATGGCGAGGCGGTGGATGCTTAACGAGGATGAGGACGCTCTTTTCGACAACTCCAGCCATCGAGGCGAATTCGCCAAAATGGTCGGGGAGCGATGGCGATTGGACGTGGCTGCTCATGCGTCTTGCTCGGGATGGGCGGTCAAACCTGGGCTCCAGACGGAAGCCCCACCGACGGCAGGTCAATGACATCAGGTTCCCGGCTGCGGCACGATCCGGATGTATGGCTTCGGTGCCTTCCATCCTTGCGGGCAGATCTGCTTGGCTTCGCTATCGGAAACCGAGCCCGCGATGATCACATCGTCGCCCTGCTTCCAGTTGACGGGAGTGGCGACCCTATGCTTCGCAGTCAGTTGAAGCGAGTTAATGACGCGCAGCACCTCGTCGAAGTTGCGCCCCGCCGTCATAGGATAGACGAGGACCAGCTTGATCTTCTTGTCGGGCCCTATGACGAAGACGGTCCGCACCGTCTGGTTATCGGTCGCTGTTCGCGCTTCCGACCCCTCGGCGGTGCTGGCAGGCAGCATGCCGTAGAGCTTCGAGACCGTAAGGTCCGGATCGCCAATCATCGGATAGGTTGGGGCGAAGCCTTGCGTCTCTTTGATATCACTTGCCCAATCGGCGTGGCGGTCGACTGGATCGACGGAGAGCCCGATGATCTTCACGCCGCGCCTGTCAAACTCCGGCTTGATTTTGGCCATGTAGCCGAGTTCGGTGGTGCAGACCGGCGTAAAATCCTTGGGGTGAGAGAATAACACCACCCAATTATTGCCGATCCGGTCGTGGAACCGGATTTTGCCTTCTGTAGTCTCTGCTTCGAAGTCAGGAGCTGTGTCGTTGAGTTGCAGAACCATGTAATCCTCCTACATTGCAAGGCGGCCAGGTGCCAGCCGTCCCAATAAACTAGAGCGTGAGCCCATAAACGCGCCGCGACCTCAGGCCCGACATCGCGCGGGGTCCGAAAACCGCCATTTGTCGGCATCGAACGCGTGCACGCGCCCTTCCCGATCCGCCCGTCCCGCAGCGCACGAGGAGCATATGGGGTAATCGGTCATTGTCCCGAGCGCCGCGTTCGCGTCGTTGAGCACGAATTCGGCGTAGGTGTGCTGCTGCCAAGCAGCCAAGTTGGCCACACAGTCGTGTCCGTGACCTTTCCTCGGAAGCTCCTTTTGCTGAGAGAGAGAGGCCGGGATACCTGTCCCCGGCCCGAGGCTGCCGCGCATCTCCTCGCACGCCTGGCGGCGGAGGTTCAGGACTGGCTCTTCTCGTGCATGGATTTTGCCTTGCCGACGTCGGTGGCGAGCGCATTTCCGAGATCCAATGCGGCGCGCCGTACGGCTCGTTACAGTGCTTTTCTTCGGCTTCGCTTGGCTGAGCAAGAAAGCGTGAGCTAGTGCCGCGCGACAAAAATTCCTCGAAAGAGGTCATAGCGTCGGTTGTCGTTTAAACAACGCCACGAGGAAAGAGCTGCGCTTTCAGCCTGTTGAGGCAGGTGTCCCACAAACGTCCGTTCTGTGTCGCACCCGGGACAGGACCGACGCTCAGTGATGGCTCGCGCCAAGTTCGCCGACGAACTCGGCAAGCTTGATGGCGTGCTCGACGGCGATCATCTCGGCCGCCTTCTCGCCGATCATGATAGTCGGCGCATTTGTGTTACCCGCGGTCACCGCCGGCATGACACTGGCGTCTGCCACGCGCAACTGGCCGATCCCGAGCGCCCGCAGCCGCAAGTCGCCAACGCTGCCGATCCGGCAGGTCGAGGTCGGGTGGTAGTCGGTCAGCGAGAAATGCAGCGCAAAGTCCTCGAGCAAGGCATCGCTCGGCTTGTCCCCTTCACGGTAACCGTGCTTCTCGGCCAGGAAGGGCGGAATCATGACCGGCCCCGGCCGGCGGTTGCCCGGCCAGTGCGCGGCGATGTCCATCGCCCGCCGGATCGCCGCCACCATGACCTTCAGATCGCGCGGATCATCGTAATAGTTCATGCGGATTGCCGGTGGAGCGGCGGGGTCGGCGCGTTCGAGAACGATTTCCCCGCGGCTGTGCGGCAGCACAGGCTGGGGCAGCAGCATCAGGTTTTCGGCGTCGTTGGCGATGCGCGTTGCGGCATCGTCGAAAAAGCGCGCCGTGTCGATGTTGAGGATCGTCCGCAGCGACTCCTCATTTCCGCAGCGACTCCTCATTGAGGCCGGTCACGAGTAACTCGATCTCGACGTCGCGGCGCCCGGCATCGCCGAACCCGCTCGAGCAGAACACGACCGCATCGGCCAGAGACGACGCGCCGAGCCCGCGCCCGCGCCTTCGAGCAGCACCCGCGTCACGTGGGCCCCGGTGATGATCATCCGGTTCGGCCGTCGCTCCGGTTCGCCCGCTAGGAAAGCTTCGTAAGTGCTCGATCGCCGCCCGTTCCGCGTCGTGAACTGGGTCAGCGAGGCGACGCCAGCGGGGGCGCTGCGGTCGCGGCCGTTGTAGTCGCCCTCGGGGATACCGGCTGCAACCGCCGCATCGACGAATTGCCGCGCGGCCGGCAAGATCGGATCCCGCGCGGAGACGCTGAGCGGACCCGTCGTGTTGTGCGCCAGGGCGTCGATCACGATGTCGCTGCTCGCCGCGAGGCCCTCGCTCTTGCGGAAATAGGGCAGCACCTCGGCGTAGCTCCAGCCGGTGGCGCCGCCCGCCGCCCAGGAATTGAAGTCGCCGGGATTGCCACGCACGTAAATCAGGTAGTTGATGCCCGACGAGCCGCCGAGCATCTTACCGCGGGGTACCGGCACGCGGCCGCCGTTTAGCCCGAGCCCGGCCCGGCCCGGATCGGCGGTGTACATCCAATCGGTGGCCGGGTTGAGTTGCATCGCCGCCGGTGCTATCGGCAACGCTGAAATTCGGGCGGCCGCTCGCCCGCCTCGACTAGCGCCACTCGGCGTGCCGGATCTTCCGACAGCCGGGACGCGATCACCGCGCCCGCCGATCCGCCGCCAACCACGATGAAATCGAACTGTGATCTTTTCATATCCCGCCTCGATGTTGCAGAAATCAACGATATTTTGAACTCATATAGCTCTCCTGATTAGGTCTAGCGGTCTCTGCACGACGCGAAGAGGGTGAATGGGCGCGCGTAATAGGCGAGCCGCGCTACGCAGCGATTTCAACGCGGGGTGAGCGCGTTACACCCGTAACGCATTCTGACTTTCCATTGGCTAGCGTCGCAGCGGCAGCAATATCAACATGCACGCGGAGTGAGGCAGATGTCGACCCCGGCGAGCAATCCTCATGCACTCCAATTCTTCAGGTATTGCCAGCAATCCTCGACTTGCCAAAGCCGCATCCATGTCGGATGCGTCGCTTGCCATTGCACGGCGACCTCAAGCCAACCAAAATCATCAACCAGCGCCAGCCAATCCGAGATTGTGAGCATCTTCATGTCACCGCCTCATACCCTTCCCATGTCGACCTCTTCGTTGTCGATGCGAAGAAGATGGTGGGCTTGCGCTACGGCATTATTGCAATGCCGCGGAAATGGGTTACAGCTGTAATTCGCGGCCCGAAATTGCCGGTGCAGTCAGATGGCGCGCCAAAGCCGAAGCGATCTCGGCGGAGATCAGCGGCCGGTGCACGACCTCGGAGACGCCGGCTGCCACCAATGCATCGGAGCGGATATCGTCGGCCGACGCTGTCGCCACCAGGATCGGCAGACCCGGCACGATCTCGTGCAGTGCGGCAGCCAGCTCCAGCGCGGAATTGGCCGACGCGACATAACCGACCACCGCCGCGTCGAACCTTTCCGGTCTTGGACGGCATGCCGCCAACGCATCGGCCGCGCGGGTAAACCCGACCGGCTCATAGCCGATCGCTGCGAGCATTTCCTCATCGGCGAGCAGCCGCTCGCTTACAGCATCCACCATAAGCACGGTCTCGCCGCGCCCCAGCAGCAGCTCGTGTGCGCGGGTGCCCGGTGCCGCCGCGACCAGGGCGCTGCAGGGCAGCCAAACCTCGAAACAGCTGCCGACGCCCGGTGTGCTCGAAATGTTTATCGCCCCGCCATGCTCGCGCACGATCTCGCGCACGGTCGCCAGCCCCAACCCCTTACCGGCAAACCGCGTGGTGAAGAATGGCTCGAAAAGGCGCCGCAAGGTCGTCTCATCCATGCCGCGCCCGCTATCGCTCACTGTGATGCGCACATAGCGTCCGCGCGGGAGGTCGCTGTGGCTCAACGTTCGCGCTTCGGCAATCTCGCGAACCTCAGTTTCGATTTCGATGCGACCTGGCTGATCCATCGCTTGCGCCGCATTGTTGCAAAGATTGAGAATTATCTGCTGCACCTGTCCGGGGTTACCCTGGATGATGGCGGCTTCCGGCACCTCGCCGATCATGAGCTCGATCTGCGAAGGCAGCGAGGCATGAAGCAGGGATCGCGTTTCGACGAACAATTCTTTCAAACTCACGGGCCGGCGATCCGCCTCGCTGCGCCGGCCGAAGGTGAGGATCTGATCGACGAGATCGCGCGCCCGCTCGCCCGCGCGCCGGATCTCCGTGAGGGACCTCGCCGCCGGCCTCCTATCCGACCCGAGTTGTCCTTCCGCCGTTTCCGTATATCCGAGGATCGCACCGACGATATTATTGAAGTTGTGCGCGATGCCGCTGGCGAGGGCGCCGACCGTTTCCATGCGGCGGGCTCGCTGCAGGTTTGCCTCGAGGCGCGCGCGCTCCCGCTCGAGGTGTTCGCGCGTGATGGCGTTGGCCACGCCGTCGAGAGCCATGCGCAGCAAACCGAGTTCCGCCGATTGCGTAGTTATGCCGGGCCGCAATAAGTCGAAGCCGAGGATGGCAGTGCCGCCCTCGTACCGCTTTGAAACGCACACCCAGCCGCGTAGGCCGCGAGCGATAAGAGTGTCTTTGTCCGCGCCCGGCGGCAGCCGGTCCAGGTTCCGGATATGAGTGATGCCTTGCGTGGTCGCGCCGAGCCGGGCTGCCAGCGCCGGCGCCTGATCCGGCCAGCCGGGACGGAAGGACGTCTCCTGGCTGCACCATCGGTATATCCGGGACAGCGTGCCGGGCATCGCCAGATAAGCGCGATCTGCTGCGACAAGCTCTGCCAGTTCCGCCAACGCCCGCTCGATATGGCTTCGAGCTCGTTCGGCTTGGCGTCGATCAGGCGCGTCGAGATGCCGGCGATCACATGCTCGAGTGCGCCCCGCCGCTGCAATGTAGTGGCGCGCGCTCGCAGCCGCAGACCGAATTGGACAAGAACCCCCAGCAGCAACAGTGAGACGAGATATAACAAAAGCCGGAATTCTCGCGCGGTCACTCTCGAGGCTTCCTGGCGCGCTTGGATCATCGTGCGCAGGGCCTTGAGCTCCGGTTTGGTCGGCGCAGCGAGCAATTCCCTGAGCAAGCCGTCCGTCTTCGGCAGCAGGTCGTGAAGCAATCTTCCATGCGCCAGCAGCGCTTGCACCGAGGCGGACCCGCCGGCAGCCGCAGGTTGCGCGGCGAGCTCGTCCAACCGGTCCGCGACCTCGCGCACTACCGCCGGCGACGTGTCGAGCGTCAACCTCATCACAGCAGCAGCGAGGCTGCTTATGGCTGCAGCTGCCGGACCACTCCGATCCGCTGCGGCCTCGATCGTTTTCGGGTTGTAGAGGTAATTGAAGATGATGCCATAGGATTCCTGGATGCCACGCGGCGCGAGATTGCCCAGCCAGTTCACCCGTTCGAGCCGGGTGCCATCGCTGAGATGGAAGCGCGCGACCGAGTAAGCGGAACCCTTCCGGCCGCTCGCGCCGGTCAGATAAGTCGCACACAGGTGCTGAAGCGGGCGGCGCAGCGCTTCTGTTCGGGCCACGTCGTGCCACCACCCTGCCATCTCCGGAGAGGCGAGCAACGCGGTCGTTGAGGGTCATTTCTTCCTCCTAGTGGTCAGTGCTGACCGGGATCTCGACCAGAATTCGCGGTACGCGAAGCGATGCCGGCTTCGATGGCCGAGCGACGTCGCAGGCGCGGTCGATTCGGCGTGCGGGGACGCCCATCGCGTTAGCGAGCGCCAGGAAATCGATGGCGGGCTCGACAAGGTCCAGGGCGATGAAGCGGTTGGCCCGCACCGAGGCGTAGTTGGGCTGGGCCTTCATGAAGTCCTTCAGGATGTTGTATTCGCGGTTGTTGACCACGACGAAGGTCACCGGCAGGTTTTCGCGCGCGGCAGTCCACAGCGCCTGTGGCGAATAGAGTGCCGCGGCGTCGCCGACGATCGAGACGACGGGCGCGCGATCAATCACGAGGGAATAGCCGACTGCTCCGGTATGCCCCAGAAAGCCGCAGGTGCAGTGAGGTGGCAGGGGCTTCGTCGATCATCGCGATATCTGGACCGATGGCGCCGGCGATTTCTCGAGCAGTAACGAGTGGGGCGATGACCGGTGCATCGAATGCCGCATCGGCCGCTGCCGCAAGGTGCGCGCGCCGGGCCTTTTGCCCGCGCCGCGCGACCTCGCATAACGCAGCATAAGCTGCCGTTTGACAGGCAAGGTGCTGCGCCAGAAACGGCAGGAGAGCGGTAATCGAGCTCTTGATATCGCCGACCACGGCGAGCTTCGTTGCATAGGTCCGCCCAAGGTTACGGCATCGGCCGACAGGTGAAAAAGCTCGCAGCCGGCCGGCACGGCCGAGCTTTCCGTGTAGAGGATGGTGATCAGGGACTTACCGCGCGCCTTGGTCGGCAGGTTGCCGGCCCAGAGCGGATGCGAGGTCCGGAAGGGGATGTGCAGTGGCCAGGACGGTCCATAGACCGGCGCGCCAAACGCCTCGGCCAGACGGACGGTTTCGGCAGCGGCGTTGCTGGCTGAAACCTCGTCGCCGGCGACGATCGCCAGTTTTCCGGGCGCAATCGCGGCGAAATGGTCGGCCAGTCAGTCGAGCGAGCCAGCGACTGCAGCGCGATCGATCGTGGAGGTTTCGGCGATGCCGGCGGAGGTCATCTCCTCCATGACGTCCATCGGCAGAAGGTTGCCGAAGCAATGACCGAGAGCGGCGGCAGTGTGAACATTGTAAAGCCTGGCTGCCCCGCCGCTTGTGCATAACCATCGGCGGTGGGGACCGCACTCGTCTCCTGCAATGCCCAGATGTAGTTGATGTCGGGAGCCTCGACCAGCGCGTCCATTAGGGGAAATCCGGTGGTTCCGGGATCGCCGAATGTGGCGCACGCCCTCGCTGCGCAGTACTTCGAGCAGAAGGCGGCGCCGCGGCGTGTGGTCACCTGTCCAAGGTCGAAACGTGATTTCGAGTTTTGAACATTACGGTGCCTTCCTCAGTTTGCAGAAAATCGTGCGCCCAGTACTGTCGCTGGTTCGTTCAGTGTCCGCGGCATACACGGTTCTGTTTGTTGCGGTCGTCGAAGGTCGTCGCGATCCGGTACAACGCTCTCTGACTAGATGTCGAGATTCTGCAATCCGTCTATTGCACACCCCATTGCGTTCGCTGTGCGCATCAGGCAACGCTGTGGGATGATTGCAGGCCGCCTCCTGGCCGCCTCAGACGGAGGAGCCGGGGACGCGCGCAACCTCGATCTGATCGCCGAGGCGACGGATCCGCAAAACCTGTTACTGCTCGCCAATGGCAAAGTGAACCGAGATCAGCTGGGACTGGCCCGGCAATAGCACCGACGAGAAACGAACCACCATGATGTTCGGCGTCGTCATGCTCCCCGATCACGGTGTCTACGGTGGTCAGGACGTGCCAGCTATCAGAACTCGCTCACCCAGAAGGTAGGGTGGTGGTCAGCTCACCGCGCTTCCCAAACAAAAGCTTCCGCCGCCTCACACGAAGGTGACCGGCCCCGCCCGCAGGGCGGTGCGGCCGATCAGCTGTCGAACGCCTTTCTGAGTTTGGCGGCCAGATCCGAATAGGTGAATGGTTTGAAGATCACCTCGACGCCCGGATCGAGCCGCCCGTGATGTACGATGGCGTTGCGGGCATATCCCGTCGTGAACAAAACTTTGATGCCCGGCCGCCGCCGGATCGCCTCATCGGCAAGTTGGCGGCCGTTCATGCCGCCCGGTAGTCCGACGTCGGTGAACAGAAGTCGAAGCTCGGGATGGGCGTCCAGCGCCTGTAAAGCCATCCGACCATCAGCGGCGCTCAGTATCTGGTATCCGAGGTCGCTCACCATCTCGACCGTGTAGGTCCGCACATCCGGATCGTCTTCGACGACTAGCACGGTTTCGTCCTGCCGAGCCCGTGGAGGAAGCGGCGGCTCCGACAATGGATCGAGAAATGCCGAAACCCCGTGGTGCCGGGGCAAATAGAGCTTGACGCAAGTGCCCTGTCCCACCTCGCTGTAGATCTTAACATGCCCGCCGGACTGCTTGACGAAGCCGTAGACTTGGGAGAGGCCCAATCCGGTGCCCTGGCCCATTCCTTTCGTCGTAAAAAAGGGCTCGAATGCCTTGTCGACGACATCCTCGGGCATGCCCGAGCCGCCATCGGTCACGAAGAGGCCGACATATTGGCCGGGGGATAGGTCGGCGTGCATTGAGCAATAGGCGTCATCGAGATAGCAGTTGGCGGTCTCGATGGTCAGTTTCCCGCCATTCGTCATCGCGTCGCGCGCATTGACGGCGAGGTTGATCAGCGCGTTTTCGAGCTGGTTTGCATCGGCAAAAATGTTCCACAGCCCGCCTGCCAAAACGGTTTCGATCGCGACAGCTTCGCCGAGCGCTCGCCGCAAGAGATCGGACATGCCGGTGACCAGCTTGTTGGGCGAAACCACCTCAGGCGCGAGGGGCTGGCGTCGCGCGAACACGAGCAGACGCTGGGTCAGCTCGGCGCCGCGGAAAGCACCCCTCAGCGCGGCCGCGATCATGCGCTGAAATTCGTGGTCCGGCGGGAGCCGACGCTGCATTGTCTCGACATTGCCCATGATGACCGTCAGCAGGTTGTTGAAGTCGTGGGCGATACCGCCGGTCAGCTGTCCGATCGCCTCCATTTTCTGCGCCTGGCGCAATGCGTCTTCTATTTGCCGCCGATTCTTGACCTCCTCGGCGACTCGTTCCTCGAGGGTTTCATTGATCCTTTGCAGCTCCTGTTCGGCGTGGCGGCGAGCCGTTACCTCCCGCTGGCTTGCTTCATAGAGTTGCGCGTTGTCGATCGCGATTGCCGCTTGCGCCGCGATGCCGGTTACGATCCGCTCGTCGCGCCGGGTGAAAACGCCCGGCTCCGAGTGACCGAAAAACAGTCCGCCGATGACCTCGCCAGAGCGCGAGACGACAGGTATCGCCAGATAGCTGCGGACCGGCAGGTGTCCCGAAGGCATACCATTGTAAGGCGGGTTCTGCCCATACCGAGGATCAGCGAGGATGTCGTCCGAGCGGACCACGCCCTCGCCGCGAAAGGTCGGCTCGAAGACGGGCGTGTTGCGCGGCATCGGGAAGTTCGCAAAAGCTTCGCGCGGCGCGCCCGAAAGCGAGTACAGCGTATAGGCCTCGCCGCTCCCGTCGATGACGTTGTAGAAGAAAGCGCCGAACTGCGCCCTGGTGAGTTCGACCGCCGCGTCGGTAACGGTCTGAACCAGACGCTCCAGGCTGAGCTCCGCCGCGAGTGCCGTGCCGGTGCGGTTGAGCACCTCCAACGTGCGCGCCTCCTCGCGAAGCTCGGCAATACGCGCTTCCAGAGTTTCATTGAGCGCCAGCAGACGGGCCTCGAGCGCCTTGCGCTCGCTGATCTCGTAATAGACGCCGGACACCCAACCGGCGCGGCCGTTGCCACCCTTCCGGGCTTCGCCTTTGCCCGCGATCCAGTGGACGCTGCCGTCCGAATGTCTGACGCGGAATTCGCTGTAATAGGCGCCCGATTGCGCCGCGCGCTCGATCGCGGCGTGCAGTTTTGGCACGTCGTCGACAAAAATTGCGCGCTCCCACTCGGAAAATGAGGGCTTCGGAATGTCGGGATCGAAGCCAAAGAGAACCGCTACATAGGGCGTCCACTTCCACTCGTTTGTCGCCAAATCCCATTCGAACCAGCCGATCCCGCTGGCGGTTTGCGCCAAACGAAACCGCTCCTCAATCTCGCGGAGCCGGCTCTCGATATGCTCGCGGCTGTATTCGATTTCATCCATTGGCCAGCCGACTACGCTGTGCCGCCCAAAATCGATTTGGCTTCGGCCATGGCGCGCATCTTCCCCAGCGCGATATGCCTGGGGAGGTGATTGAACCCGCACGAGCTGGTGATGATGGTTTGCTCGGGCGCGAGCCACGGGTGCGCTCTGATGCGCTCGGCTATCTGGGCGGCCGTCTCGATGTTGGGCGCCTGCACGTCGACCGCGCCGACCCCCAGCTGCTGGTCGCCGAGAAGGCCTTCGAAGTGATCGGTCATATCATGTTCGATCAGGTACGCGTCGCACTCGATGCGGCATACCAAGTCGGCCTTGTAGCGGCCGAAATCGAAGTAGCGATGGCCGATTTGCCCATCGTAATCGGGACCGACCGCGTAATTGCCCTGACAGATGTGCACCGAAACGTGAATATCGTCGGGCAGCCCTTCCAGCGAGAGATTGATGGCGTCCACGGCAGCACGGACATCGTCGTCGGATGCCGGCGTAAAGTAGGGCTCGTCGATCTGAATATGCTTGCAGCCGGCTTCGGCCAGACGGCGGAAGTTGTTGTGCAGCAGCTTGCCGAGATCGAGCAGCATCGGGGCGAGATCGCCATAATGCTCGTCATAAGCGACCGCCGCCAGCAAGTGCGGCCCGGTCATCGTGACCTTGACCGGTTTGCGCGCGAACGCCGATACCAACCTGAATTCCTCGACCAGCCCGAGATCGGTGGCGTCGGAAATCGGGCCTTTGCAGATCGCGGCGGGATGGGTGACGTTCGGATCGTGCTTGGTGATCGGCTTGGGCCGGGTCTCGCCTTGAAAGGCCGGGATCTTCTGCCAGAAGTGGTTAAGCATCGCGTTTGGCGGCGAGTGCCGGTTATGCGTGCGCCGATGCATCTCGCCCCCGGTGATCACGTCGATCCCCGCATTCTCCTGTTCCAGGATCGCCGCCTGCATCGCGCGAAATTGCGCATCGGCGAGATCGGCCGGCTGAAGCTGCCCCAGGGTCACCAGGCGGTCGAGCGTCTCATACCAGCGTGGAACACTGTGCGCCCCGATGACTGTGGTGGCGTATTTTGGGTACCGAGGCATCACCTTTCCTAAGCAGCCAGCCGCTGAATGTACCCGACTTTGTTTTGTATCTTAGCAGAAATACCGTCGGCAATAGCATCATGCAAATAAAGGCCAAATTGTCTCAAATATGCGTCGATTCTGGAGGAGTAAACACTTCTCTCTCCTGAAAGTTCCACAGCTATGTTGCTCTAAACTGAACACCGGCTTGCCGGCCGACGACGGCGCCGGCGTCCATGTGGTTCATAGGCGCACCCAGGCTGGATACGGATCGCGGGCCTGCAAATAACCGCAATTGCATGGTAGGCTGCGGCTTCTCTGATCGATCGAAATTAAAGCTTTTTATGCCGATACAGTTTAACCTTACTGGCTGACCAAAAATGAAGCAGGAATTTTCAGGGAGTTAGCGCTCCCATTCGTCTTTCCCGTGAAAGCGGGAATCCAGGGCTGCAAGGCCGCGGCCGTTGCCCCCTGTTCGGGCCAGAGACTGCCGCTGGCGAAAGCGGGGGGCAGCTTTGGCGGGGGAGAAGATAACGAAAAGCCACTTCATTTGAGCGAGGCTGTCAGAACTACCGTCGAACGGAGGTCGGAGTACTCTTATCCAGCGGCGATCTGTTGTTATTTCGCCGTTATGCGACGATAACAGCGAGCATGTTCGCTGTTATTCCACTGCTTCTGTTTGCGAAAACCAAGTGTTTCCGCGGCAGAACTCGGTCTGCTGGCTGTTTTTTCTCTGCAATAACAGCGAAAACAGCGGCGGCGCCCCGATCTCCCGATTGGCGCCGCCGTACTTGTGGCTGTTAATTGATCAGCCCGTAGAATTTGCCGGCATTCTCGCAGGTGATCTTGTGGACGATTTCGGGTGCGAGGCCGGCGAACTGCTCCTTGATGTATTTCGAGGATTCCGGCCACACGCCGTCGGTGTGCGGGTAGTCGGAGCCCCACATCAGGGTCTCGACGCCGATGTCGTCGACGAGCTTGGTGCCGATCGGGTCGAACTGGAACGTCGCCTTGCACTGGCGGCGCCAATATTCGCTCGGCTTCATCTTGATCAGATCGCGGAAGCGGTCCTCGTACTCGAAATCCATGCGGTCGAGCGCATAGGGCAGCCAGCCGATGCCGCTCTCGCCGAACGAGACCTTGAGCCGTGGGTGGCGCTCCAGCACGCCGGCGCCGATCAGGGCGGCGATGATGTTGATGAGGCCCATCTGGAAAGAGGACACCCCGGTGAACATCGCCGCCCGCCGGACTTGGCCGGAGACGCCTTCGCGGGCCCGCGGCGAGGTCGTCGGGAAGGTGTGGAAGTGCAACGGCAATTGCACGTCCTCGACCGCGTTCCACAGCGGCTCCCAGACCGGGTGCCACATCGGGTCCATGTCCCACGAGCAGGACAGTTCGAGCCCTTTGATGCCCATCTTCGCGACCCGGTGGATCTCCGTCACCGCGTCGTCGATGTTCCCATAGGGCAGGCAGGCGAGGCCGATTTCGCGGTCCGGATAGTGGCGGCAGAAATCCTTGAGGAAATCGTTGTAGATGCGCAGCATCTCGTTCGAGGCTTCACGGTCGTTGAGGCGCGACGCGGCGCCCAGGATGCCGTAGATGACTTCGGCGTCGACGCCGTCGCGATCCATGTCTTTGATGCGCAGGTGCGGGTCGCTGCAGCGGCGGACGTCCCGCTTGCCGTCCTCGTACATGCCGGTTTCGGCCATCTTGTCGACCCGGTGGTTCTGCCCCGGAACAAAGGGCGCGCCACCCGGCCCGACGCCGTTCTTCAATCCGAAATTGGCGCCGTTCTTGGCGACCCATTGCGGCCCCTGCGGCCCGTCCTCGACATAGGGCATGCGCTCTTTGAGATCGCGGCGCGCCTCAGAGACGAACAAGTCCGGCGGCATCCACGGCATGTCGAGATGGCAGTCGGCCGAGATCCTGCGGTACTGCATGACGGTTTCCCCGCTCCAGGTTGTCGAAGGGTGCTGCGAGCACTGTACTCCTTCGAAGCCCCGGATTTGTGCGAAAGGCGCCTGCCAGACCTGCCTTTTTTGCGCACGCGACATGAACATGATGCAACCCGCGGCTTGCGTTAGCACGCAATGCATGCTATACATATATTTTAGTCAACTGAAAGTCGTGACAAATGCGCTCTACCATTTTCGTGGCTCTCGTCGCGCTGTTTCTGCTGCCGGCGACAACCTTCGCTCAGACGGCACCGCAAACCGCCGCCGTCGAGAGTGCGGCCCCCGCGCCTTCCGCTCCGGCTGGCGGCGGCATCACTCGGGATCAATTCATCCAACGCGCCAAGGATCGGGCAGGGGAACGGGCCGCGGCCCGCTTCGACCAGATGGACACCGATCACGACGGGGTCCTCGACCGCGCCGAAATGCGCGCCTGGCGCAGCCAGCATGCTCGCCATGCCGGCGCGCCGCCTTCCCAGCCTGCGCCGCAATAATCCCGCTGCCGGCTCCGGCCAATTCGCGGTAGAGTGAACCCACCGCGAGCGAAAGGAGCCGATGATGCCGGACGCAGGAAATATCGAGACTAGGGCTGCTTCGAGTGCCGGGGAGGGGGTCCGCATAGCCGGCCTCGACCATGTCGTGCTTCGCGTCGGCAATCTCGACCGGGCGATCGATTTCTACGAAAGAGTCCTGAACTGCCGCGTCGAGCGCCGATTGGAGCAGCCCAAACTGGTCCAGTTGCGCGCCGGCGCCTCTCTGATCGACCTGGTTCCGGCCTCCGCCTCGCCAGGCGAAGCCGGAGATGACGCAGGGCGCAACATGGATCACTTCGCCGTGCGGGTCGACGGGTTCGACCCGGCGGCCTTAACCGCCCATCTAGGGCGGCACGGCGTCGAAGTCGGCGAGGTCCGGGAACGCTACGGGGCCGAGGGCTACGGCCCTTCGCTCTATATCTCCGATCCCGACGGCAACACGGTCGAGCTCAAGGGGCCGGCGACGCGAGGTCTGTAGCGGTGCTCAGAACTCCTCCTCGTCCAGTGCGAAGGCGGTTGAGGCGCCGCTCCTGACTATCGGGAGCAACGCGCTCGCCTTGGGAAGGATCTGCTCGACGTAGAACCTTGCCGTCGCGATCTTGGCCCGGCAGAACCCCTCATCCGCGCCCGACCCCAACCGCGCGCGGGCGGCGAGAGCGGCGCGCGCCATCTGCCAGCCGCCGCAGACATAACCCGTCAGCATCATGTAGCTGACCGAGGCCGCCAGCGCCGCGTTGGGGTCGCGGCGGATCGTCTGCAGAACCCATTCGGTGGCTTGGTCCAAGCCGTGAATGCCGCCGGCGAGGCTCTCGCGGATTGCCGGCAACTCGGCATTGTCCGAGCCCCCGAGCCGGTCCGCGACGGCGCGCATCTCCTCGATCAGCTCCGTCATGGCCGAGCCGTTGTCCATGCTCAGCTTGCGCCCGACCAGATCAGCGGCCTGTATTCCGGTCGTCCCCTCATAGATCGGCGCGATGCGCGCATCGCGGAGATACTGCGCGGCGCCGGTCTCCTCGATGAACCCCATCCCGCCATGGACCTGCACCCCGAGCGAGGCGATGTCGACCCCGAGTTCGGTGCACCAGCCCTTGAGCACCGGGGTCAGCAGGTCGACCCGCTTCCGATAGCGGTCGCGTTCGGCCGGGTTCGGATGCTTGTGCGCGAGATCGACATCGGCGGCCAGCACGTACCCGAAGGCGCGCATCGCCTCGATCTGCGATTTCATCGTCATCAGCATGCGCCGCACGTCGGGGTGATGAATGATCATCACGCGGTCGCCGCTGCGCTGCCCCGCCGGCCGGCCCTGGACGCGCTCCTTGGCAAAGTCGCGCGCGGCCTGATATGCGCGCTCGGCGATCCCCAGACCCTGCAATCCGACCTTTTGGCGGGCCTCGTTCATCATCGTGAACATGTGCGGCAGACCCTCATTCTCCCGGCCCACCAGATAGCCGATCGCTCCCTCCTTCTCGCCAAAGCTCATCACGCAAGTCGGGCTGGCGTGGATGCCGAGCTTGTGCTCGATCGAGGCGCACTGGACATCGTTACGCTCCGCCAGCGAGCCGTCCGCGCCGACAAGGATTTTGGGCGCCAGGAAGAGCGAGATGCCGCGGGTGCCTTCGGGCGCGTCGGGAAGGCGGGCGAGCACGAGGTGCACGATATTCTCGGCCATGTCGTGGTCGCCCCAGGTGATGAAGATCTTCTGGCCGAAGATCCGGTAATGATCGCCCTCGGGCACCGCCCTGGTCCGGACGGCCGACAAATCCGAGCCCGCCTGCGGTTCGGTCAGGTTCATCGTTCCCGCCCATTCGCCGCTGACGAGCTTCGGCAGAAAGCGGCTCTTCAGCTCGTCCGAGCCGTGCGCTTTGAGCGCTTCCGTCGCCCCGGCGGTCAGCAGCGGGCAGAGCGCAAAACTCATATTGGCGGAGTTCCACATCTCGATTGTCGCCGCGCCGATCATTCCGGGTAGCCCTTGACCGCCAAATTCGGGATCCGCGCTCAGCCCGTTCCAGCCGTTCTCGACAAACCGGCGGTACGCCGCCGCAAACCCGTCTGCCGCGACGACCCCGTCCTTTGTCAAGGCAGCGCCCTGTTCGTCGCCGGGCTGGTTGAGCGGCGCCAACACTTCGCCGGCAAGCTTTGCCGCCTCCTCGAGCACCGCCTCGACCAGATCCGGGGTTACTTCTTCATAACCCGGCAACGCGGCCAATCGTTCGAGCCCAGCCAGATCGGTGATCACGAACTGCATGTCCTGCAACGGCGCCCGATAATTCGGCATGGGCTGGGACGCTCCTACGCCGGCGCGAACAGATCGGAACTCGCAGCGCCTTGCGCTAATGGTATCCGCGAGCCGAACGCGCTGTCGTTTTGCAGCACCGGCAGCACCCGGCTCGCGAAGAGCCTCATGTTCTTTTCCGCATCGTCATGTGGAATGCCGCCGAACGAGAACTCGGTCACCACATGGTCGGTCCCGGTCACGCGCTGCAGTTCAGCGATCTGCCCGATGCAGTCTTCTGGAGTGCCGACGATCTGGATCTTGACATAGAACTCGGTGGCCCTAACCCGTTCTTCTTCGCTCTGCAGGCGGGCGTAGGTCTTGGCTATCTTGCCGTAGGTCTCGTAGCCTTTGACCGTAGCGAGGTGTCCGTCCGAGAAATGGTAGTGGTTGTCGATCGACTCCCATTTCTTGCCGAGCCAATCCATCGCGAGGTCATGCGCCTCATCGCGGCTTTCGGCGCAGGACACATTGGTCAGGATGATCGGCGGCGGCGGGTTGTGGCCGACGCTCTGCGCGATCTCCCGGTAGCTGACGATGCTCTCGGCCGCCTTCGCCCACTCGTTCTGCATGACGACGAGAATGCCGAAGCCGAGCTTCGCCATGATCTCGGCCGATTCCGGGCTCACCGACGAGGCGTAGAAGCGCTCTTCGGGATGCGAGATCGGTCGCGGCCGGATCGAGGTCTTCGGGATCTGATAGAATTCGCCCTGCCACTCGAACTCGGGCTCGCGCAATGCCTTGCGGATCAATTGCGCCGCTTCCGCAAACCGCGGCCGCGCTTCTTCCATCGGAATGCGAAAACCCTCGTATTCGACGCTCGCGGCGCCCCGGCCAAAGCCGAACAGACACCGCCCGCCGGAGAGGATGTCGAGTAGCGCGATCCCTTCGGCGACGCGGATCGGGTCGTGCCACGGCAACACGATAACCGCAGTCCCGAGCATGATCCGCTTGGTGCGGCCGGCATAATAGGCCAACAGCTCGAGCGGCGACGGCGACATCGCATAGCCGGTGAAATGGTGCTCGAGCGCGAAGAGCGAGTCGAAGCCGAGCGGTTCGGCGAGATCGCCCATCGCTATATGATCGGAAACGACCGCCACATCGGGGCGAGTAGGCTCGGACAGCATGTTGAGCGCAATACCGACCTTCATTCTGGTTCTCCTTGGCTCACTTCGCCCGCAGGCGGTACCAGGGGTGCGGCTGACCGGGGGTCTTGACGCGCATCGCGTAGACCGAGGTGCGCGCAGTGAAAAAGGCAGTCCGGAGATCGGGGCCGCCGAAGCACAGGTTTGCAGGGACCTCGGGCGTACGGATGATGCCGAGCCGCGAACCGTCGGGCGCGAACACCCAGGTGCCGCCCGGACCGGTACAATAGACGCGGCCCTCCACATCAACCTTCATGCCGTCGGGCACGCCGTCGGTCTCCTCGGAGGACATATCGGCGAAAATACGCCGCCGCACCATGTTGCCCGCGTCATCGAGCTCGATCGCGTGGATGTATTGCGCGTGCCGGGTATTGGCGACATAAAGCAGCCGCTCGTCGGGCGAGAATGCGAGGCCGTTCGGATATTCGAATTCCGCTACCAGGCGGCTCGCCCCGTCGGGCTCAACGCGATAGACGCCGGAATATGGCACCTCCTTCTCGGAGAGCGGGACGCGCAGCCCGGGATCGGTGAACCAGATGCTGCCGTCGGTTTTGCAGACGACGTCGTTGGGCCGGTTGATCCGCTTGCCCTCGTAGCGGTCCATCAAGGGCTCCGGGCGGCCATCGGCCGACCAGCGGGTGACGCGCCGGTTGCCGCCTTCGCAGATCACGAGCCGGCCCTGCAGATCAAAGGTCGTGCCGTTGCCCTCGCCGGTCTCGGTGCGCACGATCTCGGGCGTTCGGCCCGGCATCATCCGGTAGAGCACGCTCTTGCGGACATCGACGAAATAATAAAAGCCGTCGGGGTGCCACAGCGGCCCTTCGGTAAAGACAAAACCGGTTGCCAGCCGCTCGGCCTCGGTCGCGTCCAGAATTGCCTCCAGCCCAGCCATCCAAGTCCTCCCCGTCAAAGCGCTATCCGGAGAAAGGCTACTCCCGACCCGCCTGCCTGTCCATTTCCCACCGGCGCTATGGCGCTCGGTCCGGTGAAGCCGCTAGTCTCTGCGCCAATCGTCGGCACGGTGAGGCGGCATGATGAAATGGCGGATCGGCGAGGTTACGGTGACGAAGCTCGTCGAGTTGGAAGTGACCGGCGGCAGCCGGTTCGTCCTGCCGCAGGCGACGCCCGGTGCGATCATCCCGATCAGGTGGCAGCGGCCCGATTTCGCCGACGTGCACCATCCTTGCCAGATCGCCCATCCGGAGTGGTCGTCGACGGCGGATAGCGACCCGGTCGAGGCGCGGCTGACGCGCGAGCGCGGTTTGACCGATCTCGCCGACACCCCGATCCTCGTCATCGGCACGCATTTGGCCGGAGGGACCGCCGGGCAGGTCGTCCGCGAAGGTGATGCATATCGCTTGGTGGAATGATGAGTGAGCTCGTCTTTGACGGCCTGAAGGTGATCGATTGCGCGAGCTTCATTGCCGGCCCGGCGGCGGCGACGGTGATGTCTGATTTTGGCGCGGAGGTGATAAAGATCGAGCCGCCGGGCGCCGGCGACCCTTACCGCCGGCGGGCAACGCCGCCGATCGGGCCGGGGCTCAAGAGCAATCCCGGGTTCGAGCTCGACGGGCGCAACAAGAAGAGCTTGGCGCTCGATCTCCGCGCACCAGCGGGCCAAGGTGTTTTGCGTCGGCTGGTCACGCAAGCCGATGTGTTCATCACCAACTATCCGCCGCCGGTACGCCGTCGCCTCAAGGTCACCTATGACGATCTAATGCCGCTCAACGACCGGCTGATCTACGCCTCGTTCAGCGGCTATGGCGAGGTCGGGCCCGAGGCCGACAAGCCCGGCTTCGACGCGACCGCCTGGTGGGCGCGCACTGGGCTGATGCATCTCGTGCGCGCCGGAGAAGAGGCGACGCCGGCGCGCTCATTGCCGGGAATGGGCGACCATCCGTCGGCGATGGCGACCTATGGCGCGATCGTCACTGCGCTCTACCGGCGCGAGCGCACCGGCAAGGGCGGCTGTGTCGGCTCCTCGTTATTGGCCAATGGCCTCTGGGCCAATGGCTGCTCGGTGCAGGCCGCACTATGCGGCGAGAAAGTCGTGCCGCAGCCGCCGCGCGAGCGCGGGCTCAATGCATTGCGGGTCCATTATCGCTGCCGCGACGACCGCTGGCTGCTGCTGTCGATCGCCGCAGACGAATGGCGCTGGGATAAGTTCAAGGAATGCCTGGGCGCGGGCGCGCTCGATGACCCGCGCTTCGCGACCGCCGCTTCGCGCGAGGCACATGCCCGCGAGCTGATCGACATACTCGACGGGATTTTTGCGAGGAAGGATCAGGCCGAATGGCGCGCCATTCTCGACGCCGCGGGCCTCATCTTCGGCATCGTCGCCGACATGGACGAGATCGCCGATGACCCCCAGATCCTTGCCAGCGAAGCGCTGGTGCCGTTCACCGACGGCACAATGACCGTCAACAGCCCGCTCTGGATCAAAGGCCAGCATAAGGTGAAGCCGGGGCGAGCCCCTTCAGTCGGCGAACACAGTGAACAGGTTCTGCGGGAAGCGGGGTTTCCCGAAGCCGAGATCCGCACCTTGCGCGCCGAGGGCGTAATCAGCTGAGCTTCACACAAAAAAGAGCCGGCCTCGTCTCCGAGACCGGCTCGCAATTCTTTATAGGTTACTGAAAGTTGAACAGATCGATCAGATCGCCGATCGCCGGCCCATTCGTCGGCCTGTAGGGGTCGGCCCCGGTGGTCGGGTTCGGCATATTGTCGCGGCTGCGTTTAGTGATCGGCGGGATATTCCAGTTCGCCTCGATGAACTTCAAGACCGAGACGTGATCGGTGTAGGTGTGCGAAATGTGCCCACCCCTGCTGTATGGCGAAACCACGATCATCGGAATGCGCGTCCCGTCGCCAAAATAGTCGAGCGGTTGCACATAACCCGAATCGTAGAATCCGCCGCCTTCGTCCATAGTGATAAAGATCGCGGTGTTGGCCCATAGGGTTGTGTTTGCTTGAGCCAGGTCGACGATCTTTTTAACGAAACCTTCGAGCAGATCGATCTTCGACGAACCTGCGTGGCCGTCGAGGTAACCGCTCGGCTTGACGAACGACACCGCGGGCAAATCGCCTCTCATGAGATCGGCATATAGATCGAGGGTGTCCTTCAGAGCTGCACTGCGCACTTTGTGATTGGTCATTATCGAGGTCGAATACTGGAAGAAATTACAGATGTTGCAATACCTATTGCCCGGGTTGACGAAATTGCTATAGGGATTGGCCAGGTATGCATTGAACTGGTCGCCGAAATAGGCGAACGAGATGTTCTTCGCCAAAAGAGCGTCGCCGATATTTCTGACGCTCGATGGCGGGATTGTGAACACCTTATTGCCCGGATTGCCGATATCGGCGTATGCGCTGGCGCCGTTGCCGTAATAGCCGGGGTTATAATTATTGAGCAGATAATAATACCCCGCTTGGCAGTTCGGCTTCACATTCATCGACGTCAGGTAGCCGACGATCGGCTTGACGCCCGGCTGGTTCAAATCGGCGCACATCGTGTAGCTGCCGCCGCCATAGGATGGCTTGCCATAGGAGCCGCCGCCATAGCCGTCCTGGATATACCAGTTGTTGGTGTTGGCTAGCGGGTTCGGATCTTCGATCTCGTCGACGGTCCCGGCGTTCGGGCTGCCCTCGGCGACGAGCTGATTGTTCGGCGGGGTCAACGGATTGCCGTTGCCGTCGCTGAACCAGATCGCATCGCCGGTGCCGAGCATGATGTGGTTGGCGCCGGTCCCGCCGCTCACTGGCTGATGATAATTGTCGCTCATCGAATAGGTGTCGGCGAGCTGCTTGAAATAAGGTACGTCCCCTTGCTGGACGTTGTAGAACCCCATCGCCGTGGCACCCTCTTTATAAGTAAAGCCCGCCGCCGGCGGCTTGCCGTTGCTGCCCGCGTCGACCGTCGCTTCGACCCAAGGGAAGAGGTCGTTCCGGCAACCTTCAGAGGCGCTGCAGTCGAGCTGCTGCCACATCTGATAAAAGCGATGCGTCGGGTCTTCGGCGTAGTCGTCGTAGGCCACGCCCGGGGTCAACTGGTACGGGCCCGGCGGAAGGTGGTTGACGTCTTTGCCGTCGTACATGATCCGGGTGTCCGGCCCGCCCAGAATCGCCGGAGGAACCTTTCCCGTCGTCAGATATTTGTAATAGTCCAGCGGGAGCCCGTTCTCGAATGTCGAGGCATCCTCGATGTTCGAGAACGGCGGAAGCCCCTTATGAAAATATCCGCCGCCAGCCAATGGCGCCGGCAAGGCCGTATATGGGCTCTTCCCGGATGGGCTAATCTGATAGGCGGTTGTATTCTGCGCCTGAGACTGCGCGACGTCTGAATACTTCGGTCCCGGCGTGCCGTCGGCGTTGACGATGCCCTCCGACAGCAGGTTCAGCGCGGTCTCGCCTTGGTTGACCGGCTGGTAGGTGGCGAACACGTTATCGAACGTGCGGTTTTCGCCGATAATGACGATGACATGCTTGATCGGCGTTTTTGTCTCGCCGTCGTTGCTGCCGCTCTGAGCGGCAGCGGCAGCGACCGGGGCGATGGCACTGATCGCCGCTGCGCAGAGCGCCACGCTAAATAACAGCTTTTGGGTCCGCAGTCGGTGGGATCGCATGAATTGTCCCCCTTTGTGGAAATTTCGTCGGAATGCAAGACGCACCGGACGAGAGCAGTGGACCCCACTCGGGGGACCATAGGAGTGAGCTCTTACGGTGAAGGCCGCCCTGTTTGCCTCGTTCAGATGTACCATTTTACATCGGAAAAAAAAGAGAGCCGGCCTCGTTTCCGAGACCGGCCCGCAAGTTCTTTAGCGGTTTACTGGAAGTTGAACAATTCGGTCAGATCGCCGATCGCCGGACCATTCGTCGGCTTATAAGGGTCGGCCCCGCTGGTCGGGTTCGGCAGATTATCGCGGCTGCGGTTAGTGATTGGCGGAACGCTCCAGTTCGCCTCGATAAACTTCAAGACCGAGACGTGATCGGTGTAGGTGTGCGAGATGTGTCCGCCTTTGCTGTAGTTCGATACCACGATCATCGGGATACGCGTCCCGTCGCCAAAAGAATCGAGGGACTGAACGTAGCCCAAATCATAGTATCCGCCGCCTTCATCCATCGTGATGAAGATCGCCGTGTTGGCCCAAAGTGTCGGATTTGCCTTAGTCAGGTCGACGATCTTTTTGACGAAACCTTCGAGGAGATCGGGTTTCGAGGAGGCCGGGTGGCCGTCGAGATAGCCGCTCGGCTTGAAGAACGATACTGCCGGCAAGTTGCAGCTCGTCGCAGTGCAGGTCTGGAGATCGACGTAGAGATCGAGTGTGTCCTGCAGAGCTTCGCTCCGAACTGCGTCATTGGTCATGATCGAGGTTGAGTACTGGAAGAAGTTGCAAATGTTGCAGTACGTATTATCCGGAGTGACGTAATTGTTGTAGGGATTTGCGAGGTACGCGTTGAACTGGTCGCCGAAATAGGCGAATGACACGTTCTTTTTCAACAGAGCATCGCCAATGTTCGGGACGCTCGATGACGGATTGTAAACACCGTGTTCAGCGGATTGCTGATGTCGGCGTAAGCGCTGGTGCCATCGCCATAATAACCCGGATTATAATTGTTCAGCAAATATTAATGGCCCGGGTCACAATTTGGGTTTACCTTCGCCGAGGTCAGATAACTGACGATCGAGGCGACGCCTGGCTGGGTAGTGTCGGCGCATTCGGTATAGCTGCCGCCGCCATAGGACGGTGAGCCGTACGATCCGCCGCCGTAGCCATCTTCCGTATACCAGTTGTTGGTGCCCGGCAGCGGGTTGGGGTTTTCGATCTCGTCGACAGTTCCGGAGTTCGGCCCTGCCGATATGGGGCCCTGCGACGGCATTGTCGGATTGCCGTTGCCGTCGCTGAACCAGATTGCGTCGCCGGTGCCGAGCATGATGTGGTTGGCCCCTGTTCCGCCGTTCACCGCCTGATGGTAGTTGTCGCTCATCGAATAGGTGTCGGCGAGCTGCTTGAGATAGGGCCAGTCCCCTTGCTGGACGTTGTAGAAGCCCAGCGCCGTGGCGCCCTCTTCATAGGTAAGTCCGCCGGCGGCGGCAGGCCGTTGCTGCCCGCGCCGACGGTCGCTTCGACCCAAGCAAACAGGTCATCCTGACAGCCCGTAGCGGCGGTGCAATCGGTCTCCTGCCACATCTGATAAAACCGGTGCACCGGGCTTTCGGCGTAGTCGTCATCGCTCAGAGTAGGACCAGAAGGGTTGACCGTATTGGTCAGCTGGTATGGGCCCGGCGGAAGGTTGTTGACGTTGTTGCCGTCGTAATAAATGCGCATGTCCGGCATACCGAGGAGGTACGCTGGAACCCCGCCCGTGGTCAGATATTTGTAATATCCGGGCGGCAGCCCGTTCTCATAGGTTTGAGCCTCGCCGACGGTCGAAAAGGGCGGCGCTCCGTTGGTGGACCCGCCGCCGGCGAGTGGCGGCGGCAAGGTCGAATATGGGCCAGTCTTGGGCGGGCTATTCAGATATATTTGCTGAACGGAAGCCGTGTCCATCGCCTGATACTGGGTGGCGTTCTTATAATTCGGTCCCGGCGTGCCGTCGGCGTTGACGATGCCCTCCGACAACAGGTTGAGCACGGTATCGGTTTTGTGGGTCGGCACGTAGGTGGCGAATACGTGATCGAAGGTGCGGTTCTCGCCGATGATCACGATGACGTGCTTGATCGGCGTCGTCGTATTGGCGTCATTGCTGCCGCTCTCCCCGGCAGCTTCTTGGGCCGCAGCGATTGGCGCAATGGCGTTGATCGCCATTGCGCACATTGCCACGCCGCACAACAGCTTCGATGTCTTTAGATGTCTGGTTCTCACGATTTCCCTCCATAAGATTTCCGCAGCCGGGTAACGAGGACTGGATTACTGAGATTTTCGAGTCGCCGACTGGACGAGCGCTCGCCAGCACCACTCAAGGCGGTCAGCCGCGTCTGTGACCGCCCTTTTTCGGCTTCGTGGCCGGAATCGAAAGTACGGGTCGTTTGTGACGCCCCCGTGAAGCAATCCTTACAGAATGGTTAATGATAGCTTTTGATGGATTCGCTGGCCTGTGGCGCTACACTGAGCGCCCCATCCTCAAGGGGAGGACTAGTTAATGCCCTCGAGTGTCAAGGAGATGTTGGCCGAAGCCAGCACCGCGGTGCCCCGCCTGAACCCGGCCTAAGTTCGCGAAATGGTCGGCAAGGCGGATGTTCTGATCGTCGACGTTCGCGATATGCCGAGCTCGCCTCGGGCGGCAAGCTCAAGGGCGCCGTCAACGTGTCACGCGGTATGTTGGAATTCCGGGCCGATCTTGAGAGCCCGTTCCACAATCCGGCGTTTCAGAAGGACAAGACCGTCCTGGTCTACTGCGGCTCCAGCGGTCGCGCCGGATTGAGCGGCAAGACCTTGAAGGAGCTCGGCTACCAATCCGTGTACAATGCCGGAGCCTTCAAGGAGTTGGCCGACGCCGGCCTCGACACCGAATCGCATAATGCCCCTCACCCTAACCCTCTCCCCGCAAGCGGGGCGAGGGAACCAATCTCCTCCCTCGCCCCGCTTGCGGGGAGAGGGCCGGGGTGAGGGGCTGTCCGGAGCTCAGATATCGACGAAGGCGATTGCCTCGATCTCGATCATGAAATCGGGGCCGGCAAGGCGGCGCACCTCGACCGTCGTGCTGGTCGGCGTGGCGTGGCCGAAATAGCGCATCCGCATGTCACCGTTTTTCGAGAACTCCTCGAAATCGGTGACATAGGTGTTGGTCTTGACGATGTCGGCGAGGCTGGCCCCGGCGGCTTCGAGGCACGCCTTGATGTTCTCCCCGACCTGCTGGATCTGAGCCCGCATGTCGCCCTTGCCGACGCAATTCCCGTCGGCGTCGCGGGCGAGCTGCCCGGCGACAAAGATCTGCCGGCCCGTGCCGCTGACTGTCAGCACCTGGGTATAGGCCGGCTGACCAGCCATCATCCGGACATGGATGCCCTGCGGCTGGATCTTTTCGCGCTTGATCGCCATCACGTCTCCTTTCCGTATAATGCGGTTCTCGATGATACGCCGAGAGCGAGGCCTTGATGAGCCAGATCACCCTGCGCCACGGGATCTTTCTGCCGCCGTTCCATCCGATGGAGGAAAACCCGACGGCCTGCCTCGACCGCGACCTCGAATTGATGGTCTGGCTCGACCGTCTTGGTTTTCATGAGGCCTGGATCGGCGAGCACCACTCGGCCGGGTTCGAGATCATCAGCTCGCCCGAAATTTTCATCGCGATCGCCGCCGAGCGCACCAAGTTCATCCGTTTCGGCACCGGCGTAATCTCATTGCCCTACCATAACCCGCTGATGGTTGCCGACCGCATCGTGCAGCTCGACCACCACACGCGCGGCCGGATCATGTTCGGGGCCGGGCCGGGGCTCCTTGCTTCCGACGCGCTGATGCTCGGCATCGACCCAATGCTCCAGCGCGACCGGATGGCGGAGGGAATCGACGTGATCCTGCGCCTGTTCCGCGACGAGACGGTCACTGAACGGACCGATTGGTACACCCTCGTCAACGCGCGGCTGCATCTGCCGCCCTACACCAAGCCGCATCCCGAAATGGCGGTGGTCAGCGCCGTTACTCCCTCGGGCGGCCGGCTCGCCGGGAAATACGAACTCAGCATGATCTGTGTCGCCGCGACCAATCCGTTCGGCTATGACGCATTGGCGAGCAACTGGCAGATCGCCTGCGACGTCGCCGCTGAGCAGGGGCGTAGGATGGACCCCGCGCGACTGCGCCTTGTCGGCCCGATGCACATCGCCGAGACCCGCGAAAAGGCGTTCCAGAACGCCCGGTTCGGCTTCGAGCGGTATCTGAATTATCTCAACAACAACCAGCGCCGCTTTGTCGTGCCGGCCGGCGAGGACCCGCTCGAATGGTTCGTCGAGAACAAGTACGGCGTGGTCGGCACGCCGGACGATGCAATCGCGCTGATCGAGCGGCTGTATGAGAAACAGGGCGAGTTCGGCGTCTTCCTGCAGCAGGCCCATAACTGGGCCGATTGGGAAGAGACGAAGCGCTCCTACGAGCTCTATTCGCGCTACGTGATGCCGCATTTCAGCCGCGACAACCGGCCGCGCGCCGACTCCTATGACTGGTGCACCGAGCACCGCGACGAGCTCAGTGAAAAGCGCACCGCTGCGGCCCGTGCCATGTTCGACAAGCACGAGGCCGAGCAACGCGCTGCGCGGGCGCCAAAGGAAACCGCCTCCATGACCCGACCGCGCGGCGGTGAGGCGTGGTGACGCGTCCGCCCGGCGAACCGAACAGAGAGGGCGAACCGAACAGAGAGACGGAGCAATGGCCTGTGGAGAATTGGCTGGCGCCGGCGCTCGACTACATCACGCAGTGGCTCGAATACCAGATGCGCGAGTCCGAGCAGCCCGGATGCGCCATTGCGCTCGTCCATGACGGCAGGGTCGTTCTCGAACGCGCCTTTGGCCATGCCGATCTCGTCAGCCGGGCGCCGCTCACCCCGCGTCATCGCTTTCGCGTAGCGTCGCATTCCAAGACTTTCAGCGCGGCCGGAATTCTGAAGCTGCGTGAAGAGCGCAAGCTCTCCCTCGACGATCGCGCCGGGCAGTATGTCGATGGCCTCCACCCGGCGGTCGCCGAGACGACGATCGCGCAGCTGCTGTCGCACAGCGCCGGCATTATCCGCGACGGCGCCGACAGCAGCCAGTGGCACGACGTGCGTCCGTTCCTCGACGAAGCGGAGCTTCGTGCCGATCTGGCGGCCGCCCCGGCCATCGACGCCAATACCCGCTTCAAATACTCGAACCATGGCTTTGGTCTCATCGGTCTCGTCATCGAGGCGGTGACCGGGTCTCCATACCGCGATTGGATCAGGCGCGCGATCGTCGAGCCTGCCGGGCTCGACGAAATCGAACCGGATATGCCGCTTGCCGCCGCCGCGCCGGCCGCTCATGGCCACAGCGGGAAATTGCCGCTCGGGCGGCGCGTCGTGATCCCGGGGGAAAATTCCACTAATGCGCTCGCGGCGGCGACCGGGTTTGTCAGCACCGCACGAGACCTCGCCCGCTTCTTCGCCCAGCTCGATCCTGCCGCCAAGAACAGCGTGCTGTCAGTTACCAGCCGGCGTGAGATGATCCGTCCACAGTGGCGCTATCCGCATACCACTGTCGAGCGCTATTACGGGCTGGGGGTCTCCAGCGGCAAGACTGCGGAGTGGGATTGGTTCGGCCATAGCGGGAGCTTCCAGGGCTTCATCGGTCGGACCGCAGCGCTGACGGACCGTGGGCTCGCCGCGTCACTACTGACTAATGCGGTGGACGGGCCGGCGGGTCCATGGTTGGAAGGGGTGATCAATATCCTGGCGTGCTTCGCCAAGCATGGCGCGCCGAGTCACAAGGTTTGCGACTGGACTGGTCGATGGTGGAGCCTCTGGGGCGCCGCCGATCTGGTGCCGATGGGCGAGAAAGTCATGGTCGCAGTGCCGTCTCTGCCAAATCCATTCACGGAAGCGAGCGAGATTTCGGTTTCCGATAAGGACAATGGCCGCTTCACCGCTGCTGCCGGCACTGCTCGCTACGGCGAGACCGTCCGGCGCGTCCGCAGGGCGGACGGCACAGTCGGCGAGATATGGTTCGGCGGGACCCGCCTCGTATCCGAGGCCGAAGCCGCCGCCGAGCTCAAAGCCCGCTACGGCGGCTGATACACCTCCGATCGGATCTCGTTTCCTCGGTAATCGTCCGTTTGTTTACCCTTGCTGCGAGTTCGTAAATTAACTTTAAAAACCTGTTGACCTTGCCCTAGTATTGGCTGAATTCTGGCCGAGCGGGCCACCCTATCGCCAAAATGACCAAAAAGCCCGACCAGCCTTCAGAGGAAGGGGAGGAAGGGGCCATGCGCTCCGTTTGGTTCATCTCTGCGATTGCCGCTCTCAGTCTGACTGCCTGAGCATCAGCACAAGGGTTCGAGAACACGCGGCAGCAAATCCGACCCCAGTACAGACGATTTACCCAATCTTCTTGGTCCGGCTTGACCCGGCCATCCACGAGGCGCGGCACACGCCTCGCCGGTTTCCGTGGATGCCCGGCACAAGGCCTGGCAAGACGATTATGTTGGGACTGAAATCATCTGAATGGATCTGAGCAATTACGACGTTACTCCATCGCGCATCGTATGGCGACGAGGCGTGTCAAGGTTGGGTGGCCGCAAAGCCTCTGCGCCCTCACTGCGCGGTGGTGCCCCCGTCGACGACCAGGCCGGCGCCAGTCATGAAACCGGCGTCGTCCGAGGCGAGAAAGACGATGCCTTTGGCGATGTCGGTGACGGTGCCGAGGCGGCCGATCGGCAGCCGCTCCAATGACTGCTGGCGGGCCGCGTCGAGATCGTTGGTGCCGAGCTGGTGCGCCCGCATCGTGAAGACCTGTCGGCCCATATCGGTCTCGGTGATGCCTGGATGGATCGAATTGACGCGGATCTTGTAGCCCTTGCGCGCGAATTCGAGCGCCGCCGATTTCGTGAACAACGCCACCCCGCCCTTCGTCATTGAATAGAGCGGATCGCCGGATGAGCCGACGAGACCGGCGACGGAGGACAGGTTGACGATCGCGCTGCCGTGCGGACTGCGCGCTCCGCTGTCGCGCAATGCCGGCAATGCGAGCTTGGTGCCGAGAAAGACGCCGGTGAGATTAACGGCGCAGAGCCGGTGCCAATCGGTCAGGGTGGCCTCCTCGATGCTCATGCCGAGAAAGATCCCGGCATTGTTGACGAGAATGTCGAGGGCGCCGAAACGGTCGGTGACGGCGGCGATGGCCGCGTTCCAAACCTCCTCCCGGGTAACGTTCAGCCGAGCGTAGATCGCCTCGCCGCCGGCACTCTCGATTGCTCCCACGGTCTCCCGCCCGCGCTCGTCGAGCACGTCGGCGATGGCGACTTTGGCCCCGGCATCGGCCATCAGGCGCGCGGTCTCCGCGCCGATGCCGCGCGCCGCACCCGAAATCAACGCGACCTTGCCGTCGAGACAATTCATGGCCCATCACCTTTATCGGACGCTTCAGTATACGCGCTCGGCGGGCGGGAAGGCCTGCACTTCGTTCGACAAGGTATGGAGGTGTACCGGGCGGTCACCGAGACGCACCTCGCCGTCGCCGTTCTGCCAGGCGAGGGTATGCTTGAGCCAGTTGCGGTCGTCGCGCTCAGGGTAGTCCTCGCGGGCGTGGGCGCCGCGGCTTTCGGTCCGGTAGAGCGCGCAATGGAGGACGACCGCGGCCTGCCGGATCAGGTTGTCGAGTTCGAGAGCCTCGACGAGGTCGGTGTTCCAAATCAGCGAGCGGTCGGCGACGGCGAGATCGCTCAGAGCATCGCTGACCGCCGTCATCTTGCGCAGCCCTTCTTCGAGCACCCCTGCAGTGCGAAAGACCGAACAGTGATCCTGCATGGCCCGTTGCATCGCGACCCGGATTTCACCGGTTTTCAGGCGCCCTTTTGCATGACGCACCCTGTCGAACCTGGCGAGTGCCGGGTCGGTTGCCCAGGGTTGAAGAACGCTGTGCGGCGCTCCCGGCTCGACGATCTCTGTGGCGCGCTGTGCGGCGGCGCGGCCGAACACGACCAGGTCGAGCAGCGAATTGGTGCCGAGCCGGTTGGCGCCGTGCACCGAGACGCAGGCCGCCTCGCCGATCGCCATCAGCCCGGGCACGACGCGCTCGGGGTCATCGGCAGTCGGGTTCAATATCTCGCCGTGAAAATTGGTCGGAATGCCGCCCATGTTGTAATGCGCCGTCGGCAATACCGGGATCGGTTGCCGCGTCACCTCGACCCCGGCAAAGATCTTGGCGGTTTCGGAAATGCCGGGAAGCCGCAGATGCAGCACGTTGGGATCGAGGTGCTCGAGATGCAGCAGAATGTGGTCGCTTTGCGGCCCGCAGCCGCGGCCCTCGCGGATCTCGATCGCCATCGCGCGGGCGACCACGTCGCGCGATGCGAGATCTTTGGTCGTCGGCGCATAGCGCTCCATAAAGCGCTCGCCCTCGCCATTCGTCAGATAGCCGCCTTCGCCGCGCGACCCCTCGGTGATCAGGCAGCCGGCGCCGTAAATCCCGGTCGGATGAAACTGGATGAATTCCATGTCCTGCAATGGCAATGCGGCGCGCAGCGCCATGGCATAGCCGTCGCCAGTGCAGATATGCGCCTGGGTCGTCGAAAAATAGGCGCGGCCGCCGCCGCCGGTCGCCAGCACGACGATCTGCGCCCGGAACAGATGCAGAGTGCCGTCTTCGAGCCGCCATGCCACGACCCCGCGGCATTGGCCTTCATCCATGACCAGGTCGAGCACGATGTACTCGATGAAGAACTCGGCGTTGTGCTTGAGGCACTGCTGGTAGAGGGTATGGAGCATCGCATGCCCCGTCCGGTCGGCGGCGGCGCAAGCGCGCTTGGCCAAGCCCTTGCCCCACTGCACGGTGTGGCCGCCGAACGGCCGCTGATAGATGAGGCCCTCCTCGGTGCGCGAGAACGGGACGCCAAAGTGCTCGAGCTCGACAACCGCGTCCATTGCATTGCGGCACATGAATTCGATCGCGTCCTGGTCGCCGAGCCAGTCGGACCCCTTGACGGTGTCGTACATGTGCCAGCGCCAGTCGTCCTCGCCCATATTGCCGAGCGCCGCACCAATGCCGCCCTGCGCCGCGACGGTATGGCTGCGGGTCGGGAAGACCTTGCTGATGCAGGCCGTCTTGAGCCCCGCAACGGTCATTCCCAATGTCGCCCGCAACCCGGCGCCGCCGCCCCCGACGACGACGACATCGTAGGTGTGATGCTCGATCGGGTAGGCGGTGCTCATGGTTCCCTCGCCTTCGTGTTTGCCGAAATCTGCTGCCACCTGCGGATTGACACAATCGGCATTCGGCGTAACCTTGCTTCGTCAAATCCGAAGGCTGGTCTAATCCGTTTCGACCTCGGCGATTTGCGGCTGTTTCTGAATGTGGTCGAAGCGGGCAGCATCACGCATGGCGCCGAGCGCATGCATCTGGCCATCGCCGCGGCGAGCACGCGGATCCGCAATATGGAGGCGGCGCTCGGTACTCCCTTATTGCACCGCGAGCGCCAAGGCGTGCAGCCGACGCCCGCTGGCCGCACCCTGGTTCATCACGCGCGCATGTTGTTGCAGCAGGCAGAGCGCATGCACGGCGAGCTCGCGCAGTATGCCGAGGGCATCAAGGGGCAGGTCCGTCTGTTGTCGAATACCAACGCGCTGACCGAATTTCTGCCAGAACCGCTCAGCGATTTCCTCGCCTCCCACCCCCAGGTGAACATCGATCTGGAGGAGCGGCTCAGTGACGAGATCGTCGCTGCCGTTGCCGACGGCACGGCGGATATCGGGATCGTCGCCGCCACAGTGGAGGTCGCCGGTCTGGAGACCCTGCCGTTTCGCACCGACCGCTTCGTGCTGGTCGTCGCGCCGAAGCACCCGCTGGCAGCAGTCGAGCATATCCCCTTTGCCGAGGTGCTAGATTTCGACTTTGTCGGTCTCGACCGCACGAGCGCGCTGCAGCGCTTTCTTTCCGAAAAGGCCGAACGGATCGGCCGCCGCCTCAAACTGCGCGTTCAGCTGCGCAGCTTTGATGCGGTCTGCCGATTTGTCGAATGCAATGTCGGGATCGGCATCGTCCCGGCGACCACCGCCGAGCGCCACGCCAAGACGATGTCGATCCGCCGGATCGAGCTGGCCGACGACTGGGCGCTCCGGAATCTGACGATCTGCATTCGCCGGGAGGCCGATCTCCCGATCTACGCCCGCGACCTCGTCCGCCACTTGTCCGCATCCCCATCCCCTTCGCCGCAAGCGAAATTGCGATGAGCCGACTTCACCCGCGGATCACTGCGCAGGCCGCAAAGCGGCGGCGGGCCGATCAGCTCCTCGTCGAGCAGGGCTTGGCCGAAAGCCGCGCCAAGGCTCAAGCGCTGATCCTCGCCGGGGTCGTCAGTCGCGCCGGGCGGCGGATCGATAAGCCGGGGGAACAGCTCGCGGCCGATGCGGCGCTTACCGTCGAGGGGAACGACCATCCCTGGGTGTCGCGCGGGGGCCTCAAGCTCGCTCACGCCCTCGACCATTTCGGGATCGCAGTCGATGGAAAAACAATCCTCGACATCGGCGCCTCGACGGGCGGTTTTACCGACGTGCTGTTGTCGCGCGGGGCCGAACGGGTCTATGCCGTCGATGTCGGATACGGTCAGCTCGCCTGGAAACTGCGGCAGGATCCGCGCGTCCTTGTCCACGAACGGCTGAACGCCCGCTATCTGACCCGAGCCCACGTTGCCGAGCCGATCGACATGATCACCTGTGACGCAAGCTTTATCGGCCTCGCGACGGTATTGCCGGCATCGCTGGCGCTCGCCGCCGAGGAAGCCGAGCTCGTGGCGCTCGTCAAGCCGCAATTCGAGGCCGGCCGCGAACATGTCGGCAAAGGCGGGGTGGTGCGCGATCCCGCCGTTCATCACGAGGTCTGTGAGCGCGCTGCCGCCTGGGTTGCGGCGCAGCCGGGTTGGACAGTGGTTGGCGTCGTCGAGAGCCCGGTTCTCGGCCCGCAAGGCAACCGGGAATTCCTGCTCTACGCCCGCCGCAGCGGCGGAGATGAGGAGGAGAAGCGATGACGGAAGCGCCGGCCCGGTTTGCCGGGTTTCGGCCGGCCGCGTTCGCGTTCTTCAGCGAACTGCGCGACAACAACGACCCGACCTGGTTCAAGCCGCGCAAGGCGGTCTACGAGGCCGAGGTGCTGGGGCCTTTTCGCCAGTTGATCGCCGCGGTCGGCGCGGCATTGCACGAAGCCGGGTTGCCGCTGGTCGGCGATGTCAGGCACAGCATCTTCCGCATCTATCGCGACGTGCGTTTCTCGCCGGACAAACGGCTGTACAAGACGCATGCCGGGGCGGTGCTGACGCGCTCCGGCCGGAAACGTGACCCGGGCTTGCTCTATCTCCACGTCGCTCCGGCGGAATCGATGGTGGCGGCCGGGTTCTGGCACCCCGAGCCTGACCTTTTGCGCCGGTTGCGACAAGCCATCCTCGACGATCGAGAGGCGTTCTGCGCGGTCGCCGACGGCTTGGCTGCGGCGGGAAGCCCGCTCTCCAGCGACGAGCAGCTGAGCCGCCCGCCGCGCGGTTTCGAGGCGGCGAAGGACACCAAAGTGGCCGGGTATGTCGGCTGGAAGTCGTTTACCGCACACGCCGCATTGAGCGATGCGGAAATGCAGTCGCCGGCATTGGTCGACCGCGTCGTTGACTTTGCGCGCACGGCCCTGCCGCTGCTTGAATGGGGCTGGGCGGTCGTTGAGGGCGAGACGCCGATGGCCGTGCCGATCCGCGCCCCGTCCCGGCCGCTGCCAAAACCCGACTTCTGACAAATGTGCCCTGGCCGCCCGGGGGCACACCGCGAGGAACTCGTCGAGCTTGCGATCGAGCGGATCGGCGCGCGCGGGGACGGCATTGCGCAATATCGGGGTGAGCCGGTCTTTGTGGCCTTCACCGTGCCGGGTGACCGCGTCCGCGCTCGGCTCGGGGCCCGCCGCCATGGCGGGCGGGAGGGCTTCGTCGTCGACCGGCTCGCCTCCGGGCCGGGGCGCGCCGGTCCCCGCTGCCGACATTTCGGGACCTGCGGTGGTTGTGCGCTGCAGCACCTGGATGACGCATCATACCGGCGGAACAAGCTGGAGACATTGCATACCGCCCTCGAACGGGTCGGGATCGATCCAGGTATGGTCGGGCCGTTGCGGCGCTTACCGCCGGAACGCCGGCGGGCGCGCCTCGGCCTCGCCCGGCCGCGCGATCCGCGTCTGCAGGTTGGCATCGGCTACCGGGAACGGTTCCGACACGAACTGATCGACCTCCACGAATGTCCGGTGCTCGAACCCGCGCTCTTCGCCCTGATCGGCAAGCTGCGGCGGGTCGCCCGCGACCTGATCCCGCCCGGCGGATCGGCAGAGGCGACGATGACCCGCACCGACAGCGGCATCGATCTGCTGATCGAGGCGGCGGAGCGGCCGGACCTCCGCGCATGCCAAAGCCTTGCGCGGTTCGCCGAGGAGTGCGACCTCGCCCGCATCGTCTGGCGCTTTGGCGCTGACGAGATCGTGGTCGTCGAGCGCCGTCCGGTACGAGTGCTGCTGTCCGGGGTCGCCGTTTCCTTCCCGCCCGGGGCTTTTCTGCAGGCCAGCCCGTCGGCCGAGATGATCCTCGTGGAGAAGGTTCTCTCAGGTGTCGGTTTCGGCCGCCCGGTGCTCGATCTGTTCGCCGGGCTCGGGACCTTTACCTTCGCGTTGGCTCGCGGTGGTCCGGTCCATGCTGTCGAGGGCGATGCGCGCACCGCTGCTGCGCTCGCCCGCGCCGCCGCAGACCAGCCGAAGGTTACCATCGAGCGCCGCGACCTGGCCCGCAACCCGGTTCCGGCGAGCGCGGCCGCCCGCTACACGGCCGCGGTCTTCGATCCGCCACGCGTCGGCGCCATCCGACAGGCGGAAGCGCTCGCCGCCTCGGCGATAGAAACGGTCGTCGCGATATCCTGCAATCCCGCCACTTTCGCACGTGACGCCGCCAAGCTGATCGGCGGCGGCTACCGCCTCGAACGCGTAATCCCAGTCGATCAGTTCGTGTGGACCCCGCATCTCGAGCTCGCCGCGGTATTCAGGCGATGACTTCTCGGCGGGGAGAAACAAAGGTTGCTGGAGGGGCGAAAAAATCCTCCGTTTACGAATAGTCCAGCATTTCCGTGGCTCTATCTCGCGCATCGGACGCATGCTGGATCCACCGCTCTCAGAATTCGCGCCGTGCCTTGCCGCCTCCAGGGTGGAGTTACCGGTGCTGCCGCCTCAGCAATTCCAGCATACGCTCTGGCGTCAGCGGCAGGCTAACCTCGGCCACGCCGAGCGCGTCGGCCACGGCATTGGCGATGCAGGCCGGCGTGCTCATCGCATTCCCTTCCGCCACGCCCTTGGCGCCCAGCGGCGTCACCGGCGAGGGGCTCTCCATATGGAGGATCTCCAGCCCGGGAATCATCGAGGCGGTCGGCACGGGATAATCGGCGAAGCTGCCGGTCAGGAAACCGCCGTCTTCGGCATAGACGAACCGCTCGTAGAGCGCCGCGCCGATCGCCATCGCAAAACCGCCGCGCACCTGGCCATCGAACAGCGCCGGGTTCAGGATCCGGCCGGCATCGTGAAGGCTCACGTATTTGTCGATGTGGATGACACCGGTGTCGCGGTCAACCTCAAGCCCGCAGAAATCAAACACAAAGCCGTAGACGGCTGAGCTGTTGATCTCGTCGGCCATATTCGGCGCCTCGAGCACCGAAGGGCTCCAGAACACGGTTTCCCGCAGCGCGGTCGGCCCGGAGGCGGGCAAACTGCCGGGGGACCAGTGGCTCGCGGCGGCAACGCGGGCAAAGCTCAGCGAGTTCTCCGGATTGGAGGCGGCGAAGATCCGCCCCCCTGCAAAGCACAGATCGTCCGAACGTAGATTCAGGTGTGCCGCAGCAATGCGGGCGTACCTCCCTTTGAGCCGGGTTGCGGCGAGATAAGCGGCTCCGGCTGTGGCACCGGCGAACCGGCTCGAATAGTTGCCGGCGGCGATCGACCAGGCATCCTTGCCGGTATCGAGTCCCGCATCGACCCGGATCGCAGCGGGGGTGAGGGCGAAGATGTCCGCAACGATCTGCGCCGCCACGGTGCGATGGCCTTGGCCCTGCGGCACTGAGTCGATCACGACCGAAACGCCGCCGAGCGGATCGAGAGCCACCGTCGCAGTGGCCTGCGCGCCGCCTTTGGGGCCGGCCTTCTGCCGCTCCTGCGGGCTCAACACGGTCGTGATGTAGCCCATGTTCGAGATCGATGGCTCGACCACCGCGGCAAAGCCGATGCCGTAAAGCCGGCCTTCAGCTCGCGCCAGCTCGCGCCGGCGCCGCAATTCGGCCAGCCCGCCCCGTGCGACGGCGACATCGACAGCGGCGCCGTAGTCGCCGGAGTCGAGGACAGCGCCGGCAGGACAGCGGTATGGAAATGTCTCGACGAGATTGCGCCGGATGACCTCCAGCGGATCGAGGCCGAGCGTAGTACCGATGCGCTGAATCAGCCGCTCGAGTGCGAAATACACCTGCGGCCCGCCGAACCCGCGGACGAGCCCGCTCGGGGTCTTGGTGGTCAGCGCGACCCGGTTGCGGATCTTCAAATTCCGCACCTGGTAGGCGCCGGTCATATTGCCGTGCATGCGGTAGAGGGTTGCCGGCTCCGGCGCGCGCAGATAGGCGCCGCAATCCTCGAGCTGATCCCAGGCGAGCGCAGTGACCATGCCGTTCTTGTCGACCGCAGCCGACAATGTCGTCACCCGATTGGTCGCCGAAGTGGCCGCGACGAGATGCTCGAGGCGGCTCTCGACCCATTTGACCGGCCGTCCGGCTTTCCGCGCGGCCAGAGCCAACAGCACGATGTAGGGGAATACCGCGTGCTTGGCCCCGAAACTGCCACCCGAATGCGCCGGTGTGCGCAGCCGTAGCCGATTGCCCGGGACACCCAGAGCCATTGCCATGACCGGGTGCATGGCAAACGGACCCTGGAAATTGGCGACGACCTCGTAGGCTTCTTCGCCAAGCAGATACTCGGCGATCACAACGAAGCATTCGATCGGCGTGGCTGCATTGCGTGGATACCGGGTCGTGATCGAGATCCGATGCTCGGCTTTGGCAAATGCGGTCTCAGGATCGCCGTAGCGAAACGCCCGTTCGCTGATTACATTCGAGCCGACGGTCGGATGGAGTAGCGGAGCATTCGGCTTGGCCGCCGCCTCGGGATCCACGATCGGCGGCAACGGCCGGTATTCGACCACAATCTGCTCGAGTGCGTCCTCGGCGATATTGCGGTTGCGCGCCAACACCACCGAAAGCGGCTCGCCGACGTAACGCACCCGGTCCACGGCAAGGCACCAATGCTCCATCGCTGTCTTGACCGCTACGCCAAACGGCCGGGTCCAGCGGCGGGCATCCTCACTGGTGACGACGCAATCGACGCCCGGCAGAGCCAGGGCGCCGCTCATGTCCACCGACAGGATCTCGGCGTGGGCGTGAGGCGAACGCAGGATCGCCGCATGCAATGTATCCGGGCGAACCGGCAAATCGTCGCCAAAGCGCCCGTTGCCGCGCAGCAGATCGGCGTCTTCGACGCGGCGAACAGAACGACCGGTATAGGAGGGCTCGTTTGCTTCTTCGCTTCGATCCACCGCGCCCATCATCTTCCGCGGAATTTTGGCCTGCGCTTCTCGTGAAAGGCCTCGACGCCTTCGCGGAAATCGTGGGAGCTGCGCAGCCTGCCATAGCACTGGCCTTCGAGTTCGATCGCGAGCGACAGGCCGGCATCCTCGATGTCGTTCATCAGCTTCTTCGCGCTGCGTTGCGCCAATGGTGGAAAGCCGCGCAGCTCTTCGGCCAGCGCATCGCTCGCGGCTTCGAGTTCGCCATCGGCGACGCAATCCGTCGCAACGCCCCACTCATAGGCTCGCCGACCGGAAATGCGCCGCGAGCGCATCACGATGTCCTTGGCCCGGGTGATGCCCACCATCTTCTGCAGGCGCGCGGCGCCGCCCGAGCCCGGGATCTGGCCGAGACGCTGCTCGGGAAGGGAATAAAGGCAGGTTTCCGAAACGAGCCGGAATCGCAGGCCAGCGCCAACTCGAAGCCGACGCCGAAGCAATAGCCGCGGCTGGCCGCAATGACCGGCTTGCGGCAGCGAGCCGGCGCGGCGATGTTCCAGGCGAGGTGCGAGACGTGCTCGGGCGAGGCACCGAGAAAGCCGCGGATCTCGCCGCCGCTCGAAAAATGTTCCCCATCCGCCCGCAATACGATGACGCGGACCCGCGCATCGGGGTCCAGCGCCTCGAACGCGGCACGCAACTGCTCACGTTCGGCCATCGAGATGACACTGAGCGGCGGCCGGTCGAGGATCACATCGGCGCGCTCCCGCGCGGGATCGATGTCGAGGCGGAAGCCGTCGAACCTATCGGGCAGCGCCGGCAACAGCGGCGCGGGATCGGTCATGTCATTCCCTCCGATATTCGCCGGCCACGAGAAGCCGCCGCAGGATCTTGCCGACCGGCGATTTCGGGATCTCGGCACGAACACATAATCGTGCGGCCGCTTGTAATCGGCAAGCTTCGACGCCCGGCACCAGGTATCGAGCGCCGCGGGCTCGCCCGCAACTTCAGCATTCGGGGCGCGCTTGACGAATGCAGTGATGCGCTGGCCCCAGCGCTCGTCAGGCAGTCCCGCCGCCGCCACCTCGGCGACCGCCGGATGCAAGGACAGCACGCTCTCGATGTCGGCGGGCGACACGTTCTCGCCGCCGGATATGATCAGGTCGTCGACCCGGCCGGTAACGAATAGATCGCCCTCCATATCGAAATATCCGATGTCGCCGGTGAAATACCAGCCGTCATGCAATGCACGGGCATCGGCGTCGGGGCGGCGCCAATAACCCTAGAATGCCTCGTCGCTCGCCATATCGGCGATGATCTGGCCCTCATCGCCGGCCGCTACTCGCGCGTCGGGGCTGTCGGTGCCGAATTTGACGATCCGGATCCGCTGGTTCAGCCCTGCCTTGCCGGCCGAGCCCGGCTTCGCCGCGGCGCGCGGCTCGGTCGTGAAGGTGTAGACCTCCGACCAGCCGTAATGGTTGACGAACAAAGCCGGAAGGAACGCGACATCGACGCGCTTCAACAACCCGTCCGGCATGGCCGCGCCGGCAAAGCCGAGCTTTGTGACCGAGCTAGTGTCATAAGCAGCGAAATCGGGGTGGCCGATCAGATCGTGGTACAGCGTCGGCACGAGATAGAGGCTGGTGATCCGCTCGCGCGCGATGTGCCGCAGCGCCGCGCCCGCGTCGAAGCGACGCTGGCAGATGAACGCGCCGTCGACGAGCGCCATCGCCAGCAGCGAACGCACGCCCATCGTGTGATAGAGCGGCATGACACCGAGGGTGCGCTCGCCCCGGCGGTCGAGGTTCTGAGCGACATGGGCGAGCGCCGCGGGGCGCTCGGTACGGTGCCGGCGCGGCACGCCTTTCGGCCGCCCGGTCGTGCCCGAGGTATAGAGCAGCAGCGACAGATCCTCGGGCCCTGCCCGGGGCACAAACCCGCTCGCGATGCTAGCCAATTCCTCGAAGCGGCAGGTACCGCCCTCGGCGCCGCCGATCGCGATGCGCGGCAGGCGGCAGGCGGCCGATGCGCCGCCGACCGCGGCAGCGGCCACCTCGTCGAGCACAAATTGCACCGGCGTCGGCATCGCGCAGGCAATAATCTAGCTCTTCGGCTTTGATGTGCCAATTGAGCGGGGTCACAACGATCCCGACGAACTGACACGCCCAGTGGAGCGTGGCCATCTCAAGCCGGTTCTGCAGGATCACAGCCACGCGGTCTCCGCGGCTGAGGCCGAGGGGGGCCAGCCCGCCCGCAACGCGGCTGATCTCACCGTACCACGCCGCGTAGCTGAGCCGCCTCTCTCCGTCGACGATCGCCAGCGCGTCGGGAGTGCGCTCGGCCACGGCGAGAAAGGTGCGACCCAAATCAAACATCGCTTGGCGCCTCAACGAATATCGGTGGCCCGGCCTTGGCGGCGGGCCGCTCAGGCCCGGGAAGGACTTGCGAAGAAGTATATTGGCGCGGACGAAAAGGCACCCTCCTATCGAGGAGGTGGGCGCCGCTTGCGCGTTTCTCTATATCGACGGCGGTTACCACATCCTCGGCTGAGGGGGTTCATTCGCAATGAAGGCAGCAGCTACGGAGCCGCTGATCGGCGTGATCAACGCCGGTTCTTCCTCCGTCAAGTTCAGTTTTTATGAGGGCGAGCGGCAGATTCTCACCGGGCAGGTCGATGGGATCGGCGCACATCCGTCGGCGAGCGCTACGGGGCCCGATGGCGAAAAGCTCGACCCGCCGGACCTCGGGACGAAACCGCCGACCGTGCCGAGCGAGGTGCTCCCGGCGATATTGCCGTGGGCGAGAGAAAAACTCGGCAACCGTCCGCTTGCCGCGCTCGGCCACCGTGTCGTCCATGGCGGCCTGCACCACTCCCGACCCGCCCGCGTCACGCCGGAACTACTGGCCGAATTGGAGGCGCTGGTGCCGCTCGCGCCATTGCACGAGCCGCACAATCTCGCGCCTATCAAGATGGCGATGACCCTCAACCCCGAACTGCCGCAGGTGGCGTGCTTCGATACCGCCTTTCACCGCACTGCGCCGGAGGTCGAGCAGGCCTTCGCGCTCCCCTATTCGTATTACGAGGAAGGCATACGGCGATACGGTTTTCACGGCCTGTCCTACGAATACATCGCCTCCGTATTGCCGGAGCGGGCACCCGAAATCGCCAATGGACGCGTCGTCGTGGCGCATCTCGGCAATGGCTGCTCGGCTTGCGCGATGCAGAACCGGGTTTCGATCGCAAAGACGATGGGGTTCACCGCGCTCGACGGGTTGCCGATGGGCACCCGCTGCGGCGAGCTCGATGCCGGCGTCGTGCTGCATCTCATTCAGCAGAAGGGGATGTCGGCGGAAGGGTTGGTGGATCTACTCTACCGCCGCTCGGGCATGCTCGGGCTCTCCGGTGTTTCTTCCGATTTCCGCGAGCTGTTGGCCAGCGACAATCCGCGCGCCCGCTTTGCCGTCGAGGTGTTTTGCTATCGCGTCGCCGGCCATCTGGCCTCACTCGCGGCCGCGCTCGGCGGCCTGGATGGCATCGTGTTCACCGCCGGTGTCGGCGAGAATGCGGCGCCGGTGCGAAGCGCGATCTGCCGCGCCTGTGCCTGGCTGCGACTGGAGCTGGATGAGGCGGCCAACCGCGAACACAAGCTGCGCATCAGCATGCCCAGCAGCCGGGTCGCCGCTTATGTGATAAAGACCGACGAGAACCTGATGATAGCCCGCCACGCCCGCGCGCTGGTGGGCAACTGACAATCGCAGATTGCCGCGTTGCTGTTGGTGGAGAAGAAGGTGATCTGATGAGCAAAGCCTTCGTCAAGGAATCGGATGATGAGGCCGACCTTCCCGACGAGCCGCCCGCCGTTCCGCTTGGCTTCAAGAACTATATGACCCCGCGAGGCCACCGCCATATGCAGGACGAATTGCGCCAGCTGCTGCGGGTGGAGCGCCCGAAAGTGGTGGAGACCGTGGCGTGGGCGGCCGGCAACGGCGACCGGTCGGAAAACGGCGACTACATCTACGGCAAACGCCGCCTGCGCGAGATCGATCGGCGCATCCGTTTCCTGACAAAGCGGCTGGAAAGCGCCGAGGTGGTCGACCCGAGCCGGCAAAAGCGGCGCGATCAGGTGTTTTTCGGCGCGACCGTCACCTATGCCACCGAAAACGGGACCGAAACCACGATCACGATCGTCGGCATAGACGAAGCCGATTTCGCCCGCGGCCAAGTCAGCTGGGCATCCCCAATTGCCCGTGCGCTGCTCAAAGCGAGCGAGGGCGACACCGTCGAACTCCGCGCCCCCGCCGGGGTCGAGCAACTCGAGGTCCTCGAAATCCGCTACGTCGGCCCCGATGGCGAGACAGGCTGAATTATCGGGCATGAGCCTGCGCTCCGAGAAATCGCTTCTGACCCAGAGCTGCCTTTCCAGGTGCAACTGCCGAGCCGCATGCAAGATAGCTGGGCGAGGGTCCGGCCGTGCGGACGTCAACTAGCCGGCACCGTTTGCCAGCCGGTATTGCACTGCGTCACATAGGGGTAATAGCCTGCCGGATCGGAGCAGTAATACCAGGTCTGGGAGGATAGGGTTGGCCATAGTCGTAATAGCCGTAGTCCGGATAATAGCCCCACCACGGATCTGCAAAGCTCCCCCGAAGAAAAACCGGCCATCGTGAAACCGACCCCCGCGAACTCCCCTTCCGTGAAACCCGCCCCCGTGAAACCCGCCCCCGTGGAACCCGCCGAATCCGCCGTAATCCGCCGCCGTGGAAACCTCCGGCGTAGGCGGGATTTGGCTGGCCGAGCGCGGTAGCGCACAAGAGAGCAGCTGCGGTTGTCAGAGCCCTTCCATCCTGGGCCGGGCTCTATGTTCGTAATTTAACTGTTGCATCGAAAACTCCATTTGCACCGGCCGCATATCACGCGTCTGTGACTGCCGGACGCGGCTTTTGAACCTTCAATGTGTGGACCAACGGCCCAAATCAGATCCGATATTTGTTGCATTGGGTGCTGAGAGGAATTCAGCAATGCGCCGCGCCGATCTTGCCGATCTGGCCGCATTCGTTGCCGTCGCCGACAATCTCAGCTTCCGGGCGGCGGCGTCGCATATCGGCGTTACCCCCTCGGCGCTCAGCCACACGATGCGGCAGCTTCGAGGAGCGTCTCGGGGTCCGATTGCTGAACCGCACGACGCGCAGCGTCTCGCTCACCGATGCGGGTCTGCGCCTGCTCGACCGGCTTCGGCCGGCGGTCGAGCAGATCTCTCGGGGGCTGGACGACCTCAAGAGCGAGCAGGGGCATCCCTTCGGGCGCCTGCGCCTCTACGTGACCCATCTCGCCGGGCGCGGCGGTCATCGCCCCCGTCTGGGCGCGCTTTTTATCGACCTTTCCCGACGTCCAGCTCGAAGTCCACGCCGACGCGGCGCCGGGCGACATCGTCGCGAAGGGGTTCGATGCCGGGATCGGTCCAAAAGACTGGGCGGCCGCGGACATGATCGCCGTTCGGGTGATGGGCCCGATGAGAGTGGCCGTGGTCGGCGCGCCAGCGTACTTCGCACGGCGGCGCCCGCCGCGCACGCCCGATGATCTCGTCCGCCACACCTGCGTTCAATATCGCCGGGCGGCGGACGGTGCCATGTTCGAATGGCCATTCGAGCGGGACGGCAAATCACGGCAGATTTCCGTGGATGGCCGGGTCATCGTCAACGATACCGATTTGGCGGTTCGCGCGGCCGTCGACGGGTTGGGAATCGCGTACACGAACGAAGCTCTCGCCGACCCGTTCCTGCGCTCGGGGCAGCTGGTTCGCGTGCTGGAGGACTGGTCACCCGCCTTCGAGGGGCTCTTCCTTTACTATCCCGGACACCGGCAAGTGCCGGTCGCGGTGCGCGCCCTGATCGACATGCTCCGCAACACCCGCGGGTCGGTGCCGGCCGAAGGTTCGCTCGAGATCCCGTTCGCGGCTGAGTAAACGCGCCGGGCCGCGCGCAGCTGCCCCTCCCCGGGTGCTAACGCCTCCCGATGCGGGGGCGATTCATGAATGTCTCTCATCTCCCAATCAAATTCGCAGCGATTGGGAACGCCCGCTCCGCCCGCATTTCCCGGTCTCCAACATGAGGACCGGGCCACCGAAGCCATCGGTGGGCAGCCCGGAGGTCACCCCTGAACCCGGAGCATTCAAACATGACGCAATACGACAATGACCATCTTGGCAGCCTTCGTGCGGCGCTGCTGGACCATCCTATTTACGCGCAAGTGGCTTCCGTCGCCGATCTCAGGCGATTCATGGAAGATCACGTCTTTGCCGTCTGGGATTTCATGTCGCTGCTGAAGCGGCTCCAGCAGGACATGACGTGCATCACGGTGCCGTGGTTCCCGGCGGACAATGCACGGGCCGCGCGCCTGATCAATGACATCGTGATCGGCGAGGAGACGGATATCGATCCCGATGGCTCCTATATGAGCCACCTCGATCTCTACCTCCGCGCCATGCGGGACATCGGCGCCAGCACGCGCCAGTTCGACAAGTTCCGTTCGCTTGTGTAGGTCGGCGTTCCGGTCGAAGTAGCCCTGGTGCGGATCGGCGCACCGCCCCATGTGCAAGCCTTTGTCGCGCATACGATGGCGCTCGCCAATTCGGGCTCGACCGAAGAGGTCTTGGCGGCGTTCTTCTACGGCCGCGAAGACATCATTCCGGAGATGTTCCGCAGGCTTCTCGACACGCTCTATGGCGCGAAGCACAATGACGATCACTTGCGCCATTTCATCTACTACATCGATCGGCACATCGAACTCGATGGCGACAGTCATGGCCCCAAGGGGCGTGAGTTGATCGAGGATCTGGTCGCGAACTCGCCGCATCAGGGGCGAGCGGGCGCTGCGAGCCGCGTGCAGCAGCATCAAAGCCCGGATCGGGCTTTGGAACGGCACATTGAGCAAGCTCCGCAACAGCCGCGGTGGGGAGCGCTCAGTCGAAGACCAAGCCGCCTGACAACACTAGCCAGCACAACTGACGAACGTGAGACAATGCACCCGTGGCGCCGGACTGACCCTAGCCGAACTTCGCCGATTGGAGCACTTTTAAGCGCCTAAGTGTCTGAGATCGCTGAGGTGGACCCCCGAAGGTCGGCACTACAGCGAGGTGGGTGGCGTCGGCGGGATGGCGGTGATTTTAGGTGGTGGTTGGGCGGGAAGCTCCAGTTTCAGCTTATTCAGCAAGAGGCTGAGCTCGGGTTCGGGCTCGGTATAGCGGGTGAGCAACAGCTCGCGGCCGTCGGTGGTCGGCAGGTGCACATCGATCATCTGCACGGCGGCGAACTTTTCCAGCACGCTGCGCGGCGTCAGCCCGGGCGCCAGCGCATGCAAGCGCCGCGCAAGAGTGACGTGCAGGCAATAGGCCAGGAAGGCGATGAAGACGTGCGCCTCAACGCGTGCCTCAATCTGGTGAAAGACCGGCCGGATCGCCAGGTCGCCCTTGAGGTTCTTGAACGCCTCTTCGACCGCCACCAGCAGCAGATAATGGCTCCACAGCTTGGCGGGGTCTTCCTCGACGAGGTTGGTGCGCAACAGATACCGGCCTTCGCGCGATCGTGCCTGCCGCAGCTTATTGCGATCGAGCCGATAGCTGAACGTGGCGCTGTCTGCGGCGACCTCGATCGTGACCAGACGCCAGGCGGCGCGGGACTGATCGCGCGCGGCACCGAGTTTCATGAGCAGCTCCTCGCGCGCGAGCGCCATTGTAGCGAGTTGCCTGAGCCGGGCCCACAGCCGCTTCAGCTGCCGCCGCCGCATCGCACGCTCTTTGGCGACGCGGTCGCGGCTCTGGGCAAGGACATAGAGTTCACCCTCTTGCGCCAACAGCTTGACCTGCACGCCGGGTCGCGCCTCTTGCCACGGCTGGGCAATCAGATGCTTCTCCAAACGCGTCAAGCGACCCTTCGGCGTGCCCACCAGGTAATGCACCGGCGGGTCGGCCGCGCGCATTTCGGCGAGCACCTCTTCGGTCGGCACGCCGCGGTCCATCAGCCAGACGCGGCGCGCCTTGCCGTATTGTCGCTCGATGTGGTCGAGAAACCCCCGCAATGTCGTCTTGTCCGCAGTGTTGCCGGCCAGCACCTCATAGGCCAGCGGCAGGCCTTCGGGCGTCACCACCAGGGCAATGACGATCTGCACACAATCGGGTCGATGATCGCGCGAGTACCCGAAGCGGCGCTTGTCGCCTTCCGGGAACGGTGGATCCGCCTCGAAATAGGTGCTCGTCAGATCGTAGAGCAGCACGTCGTAGCTGATGTTGAACAGATCGCGCCACCGTCCCACCAGGTGATCGAAGACCGCTTGCTTGTGCGCGAGCAGTCGGTCGTGACAACGATACAGCTTGTGGATCTCGGCGAGCCCGGCATCCTGGCCCAAGAGATCGGCCACGGCGCTGCGCTGAAACCACTCGCGGTGCAGGCGCCATTCGCTGCCCGGCGCCAGCAGGCGATAGGCGACCAGCACGAACAGGACCTGATCCCAGCGCGTCCCCTTGCGGCTCACCCCCAGCCGCTTCGACCAGAACTGATCGAGCTGCAGCTCACGCCACAGCATCAACGCCAGCCAGCACGCACCCCACTGCCGTGGCCGGCGCAACTGCAACTGCGACAGCTTGACGTGGACGATCGAGGTGTCCGCCAGCACTCCTGCGCCGCGGTCTTCCGGAAACAGCGACAGCGTCCGCGGTTGCGTGGCGCCTTCCTTGAGCACCTCGATTGAGCGCCGCCACGCCAACTCCTGCGTGTCGTTGATCTCGCCCAGGTACAGCACGTGCCGCTGCACCACGCGCCCCCTGGCGGTCCGCGTGTTCTCGACAACGCTCCAATAGCGATGTTGCTTGCCATCCTTCCGGCGAACTTTGCAGCGCAAGAACATGATGGCCGGCGATTATCGGCACATTGGCGGCCGAGAGAATAGACTTGGTCGGCACTACAGCCGATTTTCGGCGTTTTGGCCCGCCGCGCTCCTTGTCGTTCAATGACTTGCCCGGCGAAAATTCCGGAACGGCGGGTCGAATTGGCGAAGTTAGGCTAGAGCGGTTGGTGATCGCGCGTGGGATCAAAAAGCCCGGTAAGTGGCCCTATGGGAAAGCAGCGTTTGGGTTTGCCCCGCGTTGCGGCTCGCTTTCCCCGTCACCAACTCGGCAGGGGCTTGCCGTCAATCCGGTGCGTGCCACTCGATGATAGGAGTGACTAACTGGCGCTCGATCTGCCAAGGATGAACAGGCCAACCCTCGAAGGTAAATCCTTCAACGGAAATGTAGGTCGCGTTCGGAAATGCGCCGCCGAATCAAGCATTCAGGGCGTCACAATCGAGAGTTCGGAGAGACTGCGAAGTCGGCGGCGTTGAAGGTATAGATTCTCTCGACGCCATTGGCCTGCATGGCGGCGACGATTTGCAAGTCGAACACGTCGCCGCCGGTCACGGGATGACGACGGAGCAAGTCCAGCAACTCGTCAACCGCATGTGCCGGGACCGGCAGCACATGAACAAAAGCGAGCAGACTGGAAATCGCGGCCATAGCCTCGGCTGGGGCACGCGGCTTGGGAACGCGGCGCGGATTGGTCACAATGGAGTAGAATTGGCAGAGTATCTGCGAGGTCACGAAAAGCGTTGCAGGCGGCGTGCTGCGGGGCGTCGGCATCGAGTGCATAGACCAGAACATTCGTATCGACGATCCCCGGCTCAACCGACATCGCTGTATATGTCTCGCTGGTGAAGATCGCGCGCGCCGCCGAGATGCCGGACCGGCAGGACGGTGGCGGCTTGCGCGGGTTGGGTCAGCGCCGCGTGTTCGTCGATGAAGGACGACAGCAACGCGTCCACGGAGATGCCCCGTCTCCGGGCCTCGACGGCAAGCCGCGCTTCTGTCTCCTGTGAAATTTCGATGCTCATGACCGGTGCCCTTTTCCCTTCGCTGCACAGTGTAATAACATATAACCGAGCTGAGGAGGACGACGCAGGGCTCGCGTCCTCCTCACTGACATGGATGCCATCCTCGAACGGCTTGAACTGTGCATCGCCGCTTTTCGTCTCCCCTGCCATGGGCAAACCGAGGGTTCGAATCCGTCTCTTCCCGTGCCGAGGCAGCAGCGAACTCGGTCTTGCCGGCCACTCGTTCCTTGTATGGGCCGGCCCTTGTATGGGCCGACGCATTTTGCCCGCTATCGGCGTCGATCCGTACTCCGAGCTGGGAAAATTCTCGACATGATCGGAACGAATCCTTATGTCGCTAAAACGATCGGGTTCGTTCCGCATATTTATCTGTCCCAGGCCCTAGAACATCTGAAGGTCCTCTACGTGCAGACCATGGAAACGGCGCTGCCGGAAATCAAAGTGGTGATGCCGCGGCGCATTGGCGATGCACGAGGTTTTTTCTCCGAGGTGTGGAACGCGCGCGATTTTGCCTCGGCCGGTATCGACGCTGCTTTTGTGCAGGACAACCACGTCCGCAACCCCCTGAAGGGAACGTTGCGCGGGCTGCATTACCAGGTGCCGCCGGTGGCGCAGGGCAAGCTCGTGCGGGTGACACGCGGCGCGATCTTCGATGTCGCGGTCGACATCCGGCGGGGTTCCCCCAGCTTCGGGCGCCATGCGGCTGCGGTGCTGACCGCCGACAACTGGTACCAGCTGTGGATACCACCGGGATTTGCCCATGGCTATTGCACGCTCGAGGACGATACCGAGGTGCAATACAAGACGACGGATTTCTACAGCCCGGCGCATGATCGCGGCATCGCCTGGAACGATCCGGTGCTGATGATCACCTGGCCGGTGACGGCCGAAACCGCGATTGTGTCCGACCGCGACAGCGCTCTGCCACGCCTCGCGCAGCAATCGGATTTATTTGATTACGCTAGTGGAAGGATAAGGGGGACCCTGGCTGGAACGCTCAGCAAAGATCGTGGTCCGGTCTCCAGTAGCTGAGAGCGCAAGGCAATATCCTTTTCTGAAGCAATGCGGGAGCTTGTTGCATCGAATCAGCCGATGGATGCAGTGGACCCTGGCCCTCTATCTTATTGAGGCAAAAACGCTTGCCATTCGTTACCGGCCGGGGCTCACGCTTCGGCCGTGGCGCTTGGGCAGGACCCGGCCAGCGGCGGCGGCGCGTCAGCCCGGACCGGTCTGCTTGCGCAGCAGGTAGTCGGTGCGCAGCTCGCCATAGGCGCGCTCGAAATTGGCGACGAAATTCTGCAGCACGTCGCTAAGGTCTTTGGCGGATTGCGGGCTGAGCCGGATCACGAGGCGCGGGCGCAGCACCGGCGGTTGGGCCGCCCCCTCGCCGCTCCACGTCGGGAACAGCTCGTTGCCGACGAGAACCACCTCGTTCGAGGTTGCCGACAGGTTGAAGCTCGACACAAAAAAACCCGGCACGCCGAGTTCGGCGACCTCGGCCGGATGCGGTGCGGGCGAGTCTTGCTGGGTTGCAGCCATCGTCTAATTCCTTTCCCATGAGGAAGCGCCGCCTGCGCGAGCGGCGCGGCTGCCATCGTCACCGCAAAACCTCGCCAAACGGCTAATATCTCTATGCTATCCCCCGCTAAGCTTCTGCCTGGCGAAATCGGCGTTGGCCTGGATCCGCTCGCGGTCGGCGTCCGACAGCCTCGCTGTGCTGAGGATCTTCCGGCACGATTTCAGGCATTCGTCATAACTGTCGATCCAGAAGGCATTAATGGCGTATTCGTCGAGCAGGCCGTATTCGTAGATCCAGTCTTCCGGGATGAAGGCATTGTCGGGACCCTTGATCAGCAGGCCGCGCTTTGCCAGATCGAACCCCTGCTGATAGCGCTCTTTCAGACGGCAGAAGCGCGCCGCGCCATGGAGCGGCTCGGCGCGGTCCTTGCGCGCCTGCAAATAGCTCGCGACCACCGCGTCATCATCGAAGCCGAGATCGGCCTCGATGCCGGCCGACCGATAGAGGCTGATGAACACCTCCTGATCCCAGAGGCCGAGCGCCGCCCGCTCGCGATAGGCGGCGAGCGCCTTTTCCTTGTCGCCGGCGTCGAGATGGGTCTGGGCCAGGTAGAATTTGTAGCGGGCGACCAGAAACGGGTCGGTCTCGGTGGCGAGCGCGCGCTCGAGCAGGTCTGCCTCCTGGCGATAATGCCCGCTCCCGAGATTCCGCGGCCCGGCGCCGTTGCTTGCCGTCCGGATGCGCGCGCCTGGAAGCCGCTTCTGACTGCGCTGAGGCGGCAGAACCCGCCCACCCTCGGGCTCCGTCCTGCAGCTCAGGAATTCGTGCAATACGCCATCATAACGCCACGGCAGCCCATTGCGCACGAGCTGGGGCCGCCAGTGGCGCTCCGGTTCGCCGGTCTCGATCGTGTAGGAGTCGGCATTGAGATGCGGCAGCCGGAAGCCGGGCGGCAATTCGAGCACCTCGTCGGCGTCGATCATCAAGGTGTAATCGCCGTGCTCCTGCGCGAGGCGCAGCGCCTCGGTGCGGTTGTGGCCGAAATCGACCCAGGGCCGCTGATGCACTTCGCCCGGAACGTCGCTCAGAACATTGCGAACAATGTCCGGCGTGCCGTCGGTCGAGCCGGTGTCGACGACGACCCAGTGGTCGATCAGCGGCCGAACCGACGCGAGGCAGCGCGCGACGACCCGTGCCTCGTTCCTGACGAGCATCGCCAGACAGATCTTTTGCCGCCGTGATTTCGCGATTGGGAGAGCCCCCGTCGCGGACATTGTCGTGTCGGACATTGCCGGCGCGGCGCAAGCCGGCGCGGCAGCGGGCGGCGCGGCTGGCGCTTCGCCGCCGTGCAGCGCCGGATCCTCCGGGTAGTAGCGGCGCAGCCAATCCAGATTTTGCCGCCCGTCATTGAGCTCGTACCAGCCCTTGCCGGTGAAGACGTTCATGACGGTGGCGAAATAATCCTCGTACATGTCGCCGACGCGCTCGATCGAATAGTTCGCCGCCGCCCAGTCGCGGCAGGATTGCGGCGAGATCCGGCCGATATTGCGCGCCGCCCAGACGAACTGCTCGAAGGTGCGGCAGCGGAAGCCGGTGACGCCATGCAGGTTGATCTCCGCAAAGGCGCCGTAATCGTTGGTAACGATCGGCGTGCCGGACAGCATCGCCTCGACCTGGACGCCCCAGAACGGCTCGAGGAAGGTGGAGGGCAGCAGCATCGCCTTGGCGCGGCTCATCAGGCGCTTGCGCGTGTCGGTATCGGCGAGGCCGTCATGGGTGACATAGTCGGTGACCGGTCGCCCGGTGCGCGCCATGTATTGCTCGACCTCGCCGGGCCCCGCGACGACGAGCCGGCCGCCGATCTCCTCGACGATCTGCACCGTGACGTGGATGCCCTTGCCGCTGTAGACCCGGCCGAGGAACAGGAAATAATCGTCCTTGTCGGCGGAGAACTCGAAATCGCCGAGATCGAAATAATTGGGGATGACGACGTCGTACCACATGCTGTTGCTGGTGCGCGCGACGTGCTCGAGGCCGAGATAGGCGTGCAGGATCGCGTAGGATTCGAACACTTTGTAGGGCGCGAAATGGCCGCCGGCATATGCTCGGCGGCCATCATCGCAGCGGTCGGCGCGCGCCTCGACACCAAGCTTAACCTGCACCTGTTCAGCCGGCTGTTGCGGTTGCCATTGGATTATTTCGAGCGCCACCCGGCCGGCGAGACGATGTACCAGGTGGCGCAGGTCTACCGGGTGCGAGTCTGACCGGCCAGTTGCTGACGACGTTTCTCGATATGCTGACCCTGGCGGTGTTATTGCCGTTCCTGTTCTGGCTCAATGCGCCGTTGGCGTGGATTGTGCTGCTGTGCGCCGGGCTGATCTCGGTCGTCATCCTCTTTATCTGAAGCCGCTGCGCGAGATGTACAGCCGGGTCGTCGGCGCCGAGACGTGGAAGGCGGCGACATTGGGCGAGACGATCGTCGGCATCAAGACCGTGAAGGCATTGGCATTGGAGCCGCAGCGCCGCGCCCAATGGGACGAGCGGGTCGCCGAGACCGGCAAATGGCGGCTCCAATTCGCCCGATTGTCGAACTGGCCGCAGACATTGGTGACGCCGATACGCTTCATGATAATGGGCACCTTGATGCTTGGCGCCTACTGGGCGATGGACGACACTTCCGGCTACATGGTCGGCGGATTGTTTGCGTTCATGATGCTGAGCGGGCGGGTGGCGCAGCCCTTGGTCGGCATGGCGCGGCTGGCGCAGGAATACGAGGAGGTCAATGCGGCGATCGGCGAGGCCGGGGCGGTGTTGAACCGGCCCTTGGAGATCGACGCCGCCTCGGGCGGGTTGCGGCCCAAATTCGCCGGCGAGATCAGCTTTCAGGACGTCACCTTCACCTATGGCGGCACCAAGATCCCGGCCTTGTCGGGGGTGAGCTTTTCGATCCCGGCCGGGACGATGCTCGGCATCGTCGGCAAGAGCGGCTCGGGCAAGTCGACGGTTGCGCGTCTCTTGCAGGGGATCAATCGCGACTATAGCGGCTTCTTGAAGATCGACGGGGCGGACCTGCGCGAGATCAATCTGCGCCACCTGCGGCAGAGCCTCGGCGTCGTGTTGCAGGACAATTTTCTGTTCCGCGGCTCGATCCGCGACAACATCATCTCGGGGCGGCCGGGGCTGACCCTGCCCGGTGCGGTCAATGCCGCCAGGCTGGCGGGCGCCGAAGAATTCATCGAGCGCATGCCGAACGGCTACGAGACCTATGTCGAAGAGGGCTCGCCCAACCTGTCGGGCGGCCAGAAGCAACGGATCGCGATCGCCCGGGCGCTGATCCACGACCCGCGGATCCTGATCCTCGACGAGGCGACGAGCGCCCTCGATCCGGAGAGCGAGGCGGTGGTCAGCGCCAACCTGTCGCGCATCGCCGCGGGGCGCACGATGGTCATCGTCTCGCACCGGCTGTCGTCCTTGACCGAATGCGACCAGATCCTCGTCCTGGAGCAAGGCAAGATGATGGACATCGCGCCGCACCAGGTCTTGCTCGAGCGTTGCCACCTCTACCGTCAGCTGTGGGCGCAGCAGCACCGCCATCTCGACGGCCGCGGCCCCCGCGGCGCCATCATCCCGCGCCTCGTCCGTGGCGAATAGAAAAGCCAAAAAATCATGAGCAAATCTTCGTCCAATGCGGTGGCGGTGCGGCAGCGCGGCGGGGCTGACCCGACATTGCCGGCGATCCTCGAATTCCAGTGGCCGTCGACGGCGATCATCAATGCGCCGATCCCGCGCTCGGCGCGCGGCACGGTATGGGTCATCACCAGCCTGGTGATCGTCATGATCACGACGATGGGGCTGATCCCGGTCGACCAGGTCGTGACGGTGCACGGCGTCGCGATCTCGAAGGCGCCGACCATCCTGGTGCAGCCGTTGGAGACCGCGATCGTGCGCTCGATCGAGGTGCGCGAGGGGCAAGAGGTCAAGGCCGGCGAGGTCTTGGCGAAGCTCGACCCGACCTTTGCCGCGGCCGATCTCGGCGCCTTGACGGCGCAGGTGTCGAGCCTGGAAGCCGAGGTGGCGCGCATCCAGGCCGAGGCCGAGAACAAGCCGTTCGACTATAGCGGGCTCGACCCGGACATGGCATTGCAGGGCGCCATCTATGCCCACCGCAAGGCCGAGTACACCGCCAAGGTCGAGGGCTACGCGCGCAAATTCGACGAGCTCGCCGCGGTCATCGCGCGCTCGCAATCCGATGCGGCGGGCTACCGCGACCGGCTGGGGCTGGCGCAGTCTGTCGAGCAGATGCGCGCGCAGCTCGAAGCGCGCCAGGTCGGCAGCCGGCTCAATACATTGGCGGCGATGGATACCCGCACCGAGATGGCGCGGTCATTGGCCAATGCGCAGCAGACCGCGGAAGGCGCGCGGCGCAACCTCGCGGCGATGACCGCCGAGCGCGACGCCTATATCCAGGGCTGGCGCGCCGAGGTGTCGCAAAAATTGTCGGAGGCGACGCGCAAACTGAGCGACGCGCGCGAGCTGCTGAATAAGGCCAAATTGCGCCGCGAGCTGGTCGAGTTGCGCGCCGAGGCCGACGCCACCGTGCAGTCGGTCGCCAAGGTGTCGGTCGGCTCGGTGATGCAGTCGGGGCAGCACTTTTTTACCTTGGTGCCGGCCGACGCGCCGCTCGAGATCGAGGCCAACATTTTCGGCCGCGAGAACGGCTTTGTGCATGTCGGGGACCCGGTGGCGATCAAGTTCGACACCTTCCCCTATTCGCAATACGGCATGGCCGAGGGCACGGTGCGCATCGTCAGCCCGGACAGCTTCACCGCGCAGGACGAGGCGCGCAACCCGACCAGCGCGGTGCCGGTGCCGCAGACCAGCACCGAGCCGTTCTACCGGACCCGCATCGCCATCGATAAAGTGGAATTGCACGACGTGCCGGGCGGGTTTCGCGTGATCCCCGGCATGCCAGTCACCGCCGACATCAAAGTGGGCAAGCGCACCGTGCTGAGCTATCTGCTCGGCCGGATCATGCCCGTCGCGAAGGAGGGCATGCGCGAGCCGTGACGCCGGATACTCGATGCTAGTGGTCGACCGCCTGATCGGCCTCGCCTCGCCCGAGGCGGCATTACGCCGGGCGGTCCGGCTCAGCGAGCAAGGCAAGATCGCCGAGGCCTTCCCATTGCTGACGCGCTCGGCCAAGGCCGGGATCGCGGACGCGGAGTATCGCGTCGCCTGCTGTTACCTCGAAGGCGCCGGAGTGCCGGCCAGCCGGATCGAAGGCGGGCGCTGGCTGCAGCGCGCCGCCGGTCACGGACATGTCGAGGCGCAGACCCTGCTCGGCGGGTTGTGCGTGCACGGCCTCGCCGGCGACGTCAACGGCGCTCGACCCGAACGCCTATTCGGCGAAGAGGAGCCGGGCGAACCGGACTTTTCTGCCGCCCGCAAATGGGCGCGGCTGGCCGCCGAGGCCGGCTCGGCCAAGGCCAGGCGGTGCTCGCCTTTGTGCTGACCTGCGGCCCGGAAGAGATGCGCGACCTCGAGGCGGCGCATCGCTGGTACCAGCGCTCGGCGACGGCGGGCTGCCCCGAGGGCTGCCTCGATTATGCGCTGTCCTTGGCCCCGCGGACGCAGGACGAGGCAGGACGGCACGAAGTCGCCGAGCATTTGCGCCGTGCCGCCGAGGCCGAATTGCCGACCGCGCTCTATCTGCTGGCGGTGCTGACCGAGCAAGGGGTCGGGGTGGCGCGCGACCCCAAGGTCGCGGCGGAGTGCTACCGGCACGCGGCCGAGCGCGGCCAGCGCTCGGCGCAATTGCGCTGGGGGCTGGCGCTGATGGAGGGGCGCGACGTCGAGCAGGACCGCGTGCTCGGCGAAACCTGGCTGCGCCGCGCGGCATTGGCCGGCGACCCGGACGCCGCCGCATTGGTCGGCGATCTCCACGTCCGCAATGGAAGGCTGCCGCCCAACTATACCGAGGCCGCCGGCTGGTACCGCCGCGCCGCCGAGGCCGGGCACACCGCCGCGGCCCGCGCGCTGGGCTCATTGTATCTGACCGGCGCCGGGGTGGCGGCGGATCCCGACGAAGCGGCGCGCTGGCTGCGGGTCTCGGGCGAAGCCGGCGACCCCGCCTCGCAGGTCGATCTGGCCAATCTCGTGCTCGACGGCGCGGGCAGCTCGGAGGACCCGGCACGGGTGGCGCATTGGTTCGAGCAGGCGGCCGCCTCGGGCGATCTCGTCGCCGCATTCAACCTCGGGCTCTGCCTCGACAAGGGGATCGGGGTCGAGCCCGACGCGCAGCAGGCGGCGCACTGGCTGCGCCGCGCCGCCGAGGGCGTGCCGGAGGCGCAGTACATGTACGGCCGGATGCTGGCCGACGGGCATGGCGTTGCGGCGGATCCGGAAGCGGCGCGCGCCTGGATCGCGCGCGCCGCAGCAGCCGGTCTGCGCGAGGCGCAGGTGGCGCTCGCCGAGATGATGGTCAACGGCCGCGGCGGTTCGCGCGACACGGCCATGGCACTGGAACTGTTCGAGAAGGCTGCCGCCGCGGGCCACAGCGGCGCGATGTTCGCGTTGGGCGCGCTTAACGCCGGCGGTCACGATCTGCCCGAAGACCGAGCGGCCGCGCAACGCTGGTTCCGCGCCGCCGCCGAACTGGGCCACGGCCAGGCCCAGCTGATGCTCGGCCGCTATCTCGCGCAAGGCGCCGCCGGCCACTCAGACCCGGCGGAGGCGCGCTCTTGGTTCGAGCAGGCCGCCGCCCAGGGTATCGAGGAAGCACAGGCCGATCTCGCCGTACTGCACGCGCCGGCGCTGCAGTAGATCCAGCGGCCGATTTCCGATGGGCCACGGTGCCGTGATCAGTGTCATTGGAATAACCAAAATTTGCAGCTGGGTCATTTTCGACTGGAGTTCCCGGCCGCGCCACGGATTGCCACCCAAAACGCAGGCTGTGCGCCAATAGCACTGGCCTTGCCGGCACGGCATTTACAATCCACTGGCAGCTTTCTCTGACTCAAAGAAAGGGATGTGGCGGGAGAGATCGACTTGCTCAGCCGTTTTGCTGTCAGCTCGGAAAACATTGGAACCGCGATGCGCTAACCTGTCCCCGCCGCGCAGTACGTGCGCATGTCGACCGAGCACCAGCGTTATTCAACCGAGAACCAGTCCGACGCCACACTGCAATACGCTGTCCGCTACGGGTTCGACATCGTGCGGACCTACGCCGACAACGGCAAAAGCGGGCTGCGCCTCGACGGCCGCGATGCGCTGAAGCAGTTGCTGATAGATGTCGAAGGCGGTTCCCGGGTTTCAGGGCCGTTCTCGTCTATGAGGTGAGCCGCTGGGCCGGTTCCAGGACGCCGACGAGAGCGCCTCTTACGAATATATCTGCCGGCGCTCGGGGGTCGAGAGCCGTTATCGCGCCGAGCAATTTGAGAATGACGGCAGCGTCGCCTGGACGATCATCAAGACGGTCAAGCGCGCCATGGCCGGTGAATGTCGTCAAAAGTATTCGCCGGCCAGGCCCGGCTGATCGAACTGGCTTCCGACAGCGCGGCCACGCCGGTTTCGGGCTCCGCCGTCTGGTCGATCAGAACGGCAACCCCAAGGCCATCCTCGCCTTCGGCGAACAGAAGAGCCGGCAGAGCGACCGCGTGGTGCTGGAGCCCGGCCCGGTTGAAGAAGTCGAGACCGTCCGCCGCATGTTCGCCATGTTCGTGCACGAGGGCAAACACCAAGGGGAGATCGCCGCCATTCTCAACAAGGAGCAGATCAGGACGGATCTGGGGAGGCGGTCGACGGCGAGCTCGGTTCAACAGGTGCTGACCAATGATAACTACATCGGCAATAACGTCTTCAACCGGCCTTCAGCCAAGCTGACAACAAGCGCGTCGCCAACCCGCCGGAGATGTGGGTCCGTTCTGTCGGCGCTTTTCCGGCAATCGAAAAGGCTAAGAAATTTGATTTGATTGGACAGGTGCCAGGGAAGGAATGCGCCAAGCCCCTCGAGTTCGCGCGCCCGGTCTTCCGTGATCGAGCGTATGCATTCGGCTGCCTGCACCTGCCGGATTGACCCGTCTTGCACTCCGTAAAAGCCGCAATTGGGATCGCGGTATTGGACCCACAGACGTTGCGCCGCCAGCAGCGGCTGACGTTGAGCGGCGTCGATCCGGGCTTGCAGCGCCTTGCAAGCTGCATTCAACCGCTGATCCGCCACGTCGGATTTTGCCAGTATGCACTCGACAACGGCGTGTGTGGAGGTTTTATCGCCGCAAGGGCTGGAAGCCCGGCCCAAACATCTCGGCTTCAGCCGGGAACGCCACCATCGAGGCCAGCCAATACGATTTGGTAGTCGCCCTCGACGACGCGACCAGCGGGCTTTCTCGTGGCGGAGGAGGGCACAGCGTGAGCTTTTGCGCGCTGAGCGAGTTGATCGCAGAGCACGGGCTATTCTGGGAGCTCTACACCGACCGCCGGCAGCCACTAATTCCATACGCCCAAGGCCGGGGAGGCGGTGTCGAAGAGCCTGAAAACCAGAGCCTGCCTCTGCGAAAGCGGGGGTCGGGCGCGCCCTGGCGCATCTCGGCATCCGCCACATCGCGGCCTATTCGCCCGGGGCGCGCGGCCTCCTGAATATGTCGAACGGCCGAGCGCGCCTTCCGCACCTTGCAGGACCGGCTGCCGAAGGAGCTGGCCTTGGCCGGCATCACGACGATCGCGGCGGCCAATCGCTGGCTCGCCGAAGCCTATCGGCCGACGCACAACGCCGCCTTCGCGGTGGCGCCGGCCGAGACCGGCAGCGCTTTTGTTGCCGATCGCAGCGGCCGGGTACGCGACATCTTGTGCATCCAGGAGGAGCGCCGGGTCGGCAACGACAATACCGTCAAATGGCGCGACCTGAGCCTGCAGATCCCGCTGCGCTCGCATTTCGTGCGCGCCACCGTGCGGGTGCACGAATACTCCGGACGGCTGCCGGGAAATCTTCCACGGGCCGCATTGGCTGGCCAATTACGACCCCCACGGAAATCCATGCGATGACGCTAAATTGGCTGCGTGAGCCGCTCCAGCAGCCGGCCTGTGGACTTCAATCCTTACTCTCGACCATTCGTAGTTAATTATCAGGATATTGATTGCAGCCTCGGAGCGCCGGCCGCACTATCGCGGGGCATCGTTTTATTCATTTGCAATCCAACGGTGCATATTGCCCTGTCACCGCAGCCAGCTGACGAGGGAGAAGCCCCGGTCGTCCCGACCGGGGTTTCGATTTTCGGCAGGCCGAATGTGTCTGGGGCTGGCAATTCGACGCCACAGCCGGCCGCTTTCGAGGAGCTGCCACGCAATCAGCGCCGGCAGGCCGTTTGTCAGATCGCGCGCTCGCTTCAGAAGCGAAAGGGCAAGCGCCATCTCCGGTGTCAGCCCGAAGCTGGCGCCGAGCAGGATATAGGCTCCCTCTTGGACCCCGACTGCATTCGGAACGGCAAAAGCAACGCTTCGTGCCGCATAGAGCAGGCTCTCGATAACCAATAGCGTAGCGAAACCGAGGGGGACACCGGCAAAACGCAGAGCGACCCAGACTTCTACCGTACTCGCAATCCAGCAGGCGAGGTGGAGCACAAAGCAGGAAAACACCCGCTCTCGCCGGCGATAGATAGCAGCCAGCGCGGTATGGAGAGCCGCCGCGCCGGTCGCCGTCTTATCGGCCCAGCCGCGGCCGAGCACGCGGGCAAATCGGTCGAAGAGATCAAAGCCGCGGCGCTGGACGACGACAAACCCCGCCGCGAGAAGCGCCGCCACAGCCAGACCGGCCGCGACGGGGGTGACGAATGCGGCGTCCGGCTTCACGTAAATCAGACACAAGAGGCCGAGCGCGGTGTAGGCGAGCTGCCCGAAGAGCTCGAGAGTGACATCGACGATGGTGCTCGCCGTGGCCGTGGTACCGTCGGCACCCGCCAAGGTAACCGCGCGCGCCCCCAGAACATACCCGCCGATTTGCGAAAGCGGCAGCAACTCGGACCCGGAGTCACGAACGAGACGACCCCAAACCGGCACCCAAAGGCTTGTGCCGGGCATCAACAGTCCCCACGCAATCCCCATTGCGGCTAGCAGCGCGAGATGGATCGAGCAGACCGCGGCGAAGCCGGTCCAGCCGATCGCAATCAGCGACCGGGTGACGTCCTGCGGTCCGAAATGAAAGACCAGCGCCGCGATCAAGCTCAGTCCGAGGGCTGCTGCAAGCACGGAAAAGAGCTTCACACGCGCTCTTCCCGGACCGCACTAAACCCGCTGCCCAACCGAAGGCCGGTGAGGGCGATTGCCGCCAGTTTGGGCAGGAAACGAGGCCGCAGCAGATCAGGGTCGAACTCCCTCATGCGCCTCTCGTGTTCGACGCAACACTCCTCGACAAAGCTGCGCAACGTAAAGCCTTCGAGAAAAACGCTCGCCTGTGTTGCCGAAAAATCCCTTCCATCGTTTGCCCGGCGGCCGCGCCGCACCGTGCCGAGCAGCCGTCCGATCGCTCGGCCATAGTACCGGGCCGCGTTCACGCCGCGCAGCCAGCCGGCAATGCCTCCGCGCGCCGCCTGTTGCCACCCCATCCAGTTGATGAAGAAGACGATGTGCCGGGTCTCCTCGCGCATCAGCATATCGAAGATCTCGAACAGCGGTTCGGGCAGGAAGCCAGACCGGCGGGCGATCTTGAAAACACCAAAACCGAGAAACGAATCGAGGCATTCGCCATAGCCGAAATCGGCAAAGGCCCGGCGGAGATCGGGGCTGAGCGGCTCGTCAAGCGGCCGCTCTTCGGCAGCAATGCGGTAGCGCCTGATCATCTCGCGCAACAGGTCGGCGTGCCGCGCTTCTTCGAACCCTTGGAGCGCGACCGCCTGACGCACCAGCGGGTCGGCAATCATTTCCGCATAGGCGTCGACGATCAGCCCAGCTCGCCGTTCCGTGTAGAGGACCTCCTGCCAGAACGGAATGGCGCGCAAACGCTCCAGCGCCAAATCGTCGAGGTCGGGCCAGGTCAGTGTCGCGGGGTCGAAGCGACAGTGGCTGGCGATGAAGTCTCGACAGAAGCGCTCCTTGTGCTCGTCGGATCCGATCTTCATCCGGGGACCGAAGCCACACTCGGCCGCCTCATGAAGCGGCGGGCAAAACGCATTACGCGCGGCACGAGATTGGGCCGCAAGAGACGAGAATCATAACCCGAGAGCCGTCGCTCGTTTTCTTCGAGGCACACGTCGATCAGCCCGGTGACTGACATGTCGACAGCGCCGACCGCCTTGCTGCCGTTCAAGGTGAAGTTGTTGTCCTGGACCGGCGCTCCCGATGCGGCGTCGCCGGCACTGCCGACGCCGCGGGCGATGCCGATGCGCTCCCATACCAGAAAAATCCAGACCGCCAGCACCTTCGCTGCGAAGAGTGGGCGACGCCACCGCGCCAGGTTTCGTTTGTGCCACGCCACCCAATTCACAAAAAACAGGATATGCCGACCCTCCTCCTGCATCACCGGCTCAAAGGTATCGACGAGTGCGGGCGGGAAAAAACCCGAGCGCTTGGCCAGCGCGAACAGGCCAAAGGCGAAGAAGCTGTCGATGCATTCGCTGAACCCGGTCACCATAAAGGCCCATTCCGGATCGCGAGGACGGCGGTATTCGGGCTCCGGGGATAAGCGGATGCCGTAGGCTTCGACGAGGTTGGCAAGAACCTCCTTGTGGCGCCCTTCTTCGAACCCATCCAGCTCGACGGCTCGCCGTAACAAGGGATCCCCGACCAGCGCGGCATAGCTCAACACGCGCTGGCGGGCCTTCCCTTCGGTCTGTACCGCGATATCCCAGATCGGCAGGCTGACAAGGCGAGCGCGGGCCTCGGCATCGAGCACCGGCCATTCGATGATCGATGGCTTGTACGGGTTGTGCGTGTCGAGCAGCATACGACAAAAAGCCGCCTTGTGCGCCTCGGTGCCGGGCGCGATCGGCCCCGGTTCGCTTGCTGCCCAAATCCGGGCGGCGCGGTCGGCGGCCTCGACCACCGCGTCATCGAACATCCGCATAACCTCCTTTGTGGGATCCCCCCACTCGCCGCGCCCCTTCGCCGATCGCTCTAGCCGCGTGCAAGGAGAACGCTTCGGCGGGCGGTTGCATCCTCGCTTTCCCGACCCCCCGTTGACGCCCCCGATTGGCGCCACTATATAGCCGCGTTCTCCCGAGAGAGATCCCTAATCGGAATTGCCGCCGTGAAGCGTACGTATCAGCCGAGCAATCTGGTTCGCAAACGCCGTCATGGGTTTCGAGCGAGGATGGCGACAGTGGCCGGCCGGCGGGTTCTCGCTGCGCGGCGGGCAAAGGGCCGCAAGCGCCTATCCGCCTGACGCCGGCCTTGCCCAATCAGCACTAAAGTTTGTGGGCCGCAAGCTCGAAACGATAAAGGTCCGCCGCGATTTTCTGCGAGTTGCGAGCGCCGGGAGCCGGTCCGTCGGGCCGAGCATGGTTGTGCAAGCCGCACTCCAACCGGGCGGACCCGGTCGCGCCACGCGGATAAGGGTCGGGTTCACGGCGAGCCGAAAGGCCGGCAACGCCGTCGTCCGCAACCGCGCGAAGCGGCGGATGCGCGCCGCAGCGGAAAGGGTCCTGTCGATCCATGGACAACCGGCCACCGACTATGTGCTGATCGCCAGGGCGAGCACGGCTGATCGCCCCTTTGCGGAACTGGTCGCAGATCTCGAAGTGGCTCTGCGCCGGATCGGGCGCGGCACGGCTCGAAGGCCGGCGCTCACTCCCGAAATCTGACCGGTGGGCGGCGCGGTGCCGCAGGCTCATTCTCGCATCAACATCATCGCATAAACCGCCGGGCAAAGCGCATCAGGCGGGGCATCAACCGAGGCCGCAACAGCCGCGGGTCATAGCCGGCAAAACGGCTCTCGTTCTCACTCAAACAGAGGTCGATCACCGATGCGGCGGAGACGTTTCCGCTGCCGAGGGCCCGGCTGCCGGTGAACACGAAATTGTTGTCCTGGGAGCTGCTTCCCGGCTGCGGCGCGCCGCCATCGATGCCCCGAGCGAACCCGATCCTTTCCCATATCAAGAATGCCCACACCGAAACGATCTCGGCCGCAAAAAGTATGCGCCGCCACGGCGGCAAGTTGCGCCGGTGCCACGCCACCCAGTTCACGAAGAAGATTATGTGACGGCCCTCCTCCTGCACGACCGGCTCGAAGGTGTCGACGAGTTCAGGCGGAAAAAAGCCCGACCGTTTTGCCAACGCGAACAGGCCAAAGGCAAAGAAAGTATCGACACATTCGCAATAGCCGGCAAGCAGGAAGGCCCACTCCGGGTGTTTGGGCGGCAAGTATTCGGGCTCGGGCGCGAGGCGGATGCCGTAGGCCGCGACGAGGTTCGACAGAACCTGCTTGTGCCGGGTTTCCTCAAAACCGTCGATTTCGATTGCTTCCCGCAGCAGCGGGTCGGCGACAATATTGGCATAGCTCAGCACGCGCAGGCTCGCGTTGCCTTCGGTCTGCATCGCGATGTCCCAGATCGGCAGGCTGACCAGCCGATCGCGCGCCTCCGGGTCGAGGGCGGGCCAATCGACAATGGACGGCCGATATGGATTGTGCGTGTCGAGAAGCATGCGGCAGAAGGCTTGCTTGTGCGCCTCGCTGCCGCGAACGATCGGACCGCATTCGCTGGCTTCCCACGTCCGGGCGGCACGGTCGGCGGCCCGAACTTCGGCAGCATTCAAATCGAGCGCGGCGCCCCCTCTTTCGATCGCCTCCGACATGATGCTCCCCACCCCTGAAAACGGCTGTCGGAAATACCCCCGATACGTCAAGCGCGCGTCAGAATCGTGCCTCAGGGCGCGCGACTGTGCGTACTTAATAGTGGAACAAGCCCGCTCGCAAGCGCTACTTCGGGTTCCGAGCCGGTCGCGAGGCGAAGCATCCAATTCTCTTTGCTCTGCGAGTCCGGATTCCTCGAAGTGCGGGGTTGTAAGGCCTGGGGTCCGCTCCGATGTTCTTTGCTTGTCAAGCCCGCAGCGCAGCGGGGCTAGTGAGTTTTGGTGCGCCCGCTGACAGTGCTGCCGGATACCCGTATAGGCCGGGTTCACCCCGAACCGAAGTGTTGGTAAAACCTGATCGCAACCGGCACATTCGGCTGCCCAGGCGACCTCAACATCCCATGGTAGGGCCGCGCGCATGGAGCTTGGGCCGGTGCGGTGCTCGTCCGTCTCGTGTGTCGCGGCTCCGGAGCAAATGTATCGGATGGAACGGCTGGATCGGGTGGGGATGACGAGCGCGGTGCTGAGCGCTGCCGTGCGCGGGTATCAGCTGCTCGTATCGCCGTTGCTGCCGCCTGCGTGCCGTTTTCTGCCGACGTGCTCGGAATACGCCGTTGAGGCGATCGAACGGCACGGCGCAGGGCACGGCGTGGTCCTCGCGCTGCTCCGGCTGGCTCGCTGCCATCCTTGGGGCGGCAGCGGCTATGATCCCGTTCCCGAACCCGATGGCTTGGGCCGCAGGCCTGCCGGTGTACGCCGTTAGGCCGGGCTCGCCGCTATTTCCAGACCAATCAGCGCGAAATGGAACAACGCAATCTCCTCATCGCGATAGTCCTCTCGGTCGGGATCCTGATCGCTTTTCAGTTCGCGTTCGAGCGCCTGCGCCCGCCGCAACCGCCCCCGCCATCCGGTGGGACATCGGTTACGGCGCCTGCAATCCCGGGCCAGTCGGCACCTCCGGCTCCGGCGACATCCTCAACGAATGCCCCCGCGTCCAATGTGCCCGGGGCAACGCCCGGGCAGGCCGCCGAGCCTCGCGAGGCGGTGATCGCCGAAAAGCCGCGGGTCAAGATTGATACGCCGAGCCTGCATGGCTCGATTGACCTTGTCGGCGCCCGGATCGATGACCTGACCCTCGCGAAATACCATGAGACGGTGAATCCGAAGAGCCCGGATGTCGTGCTGCTGCAGCCGCCTGGCACCGCGGACGCCTACTTCGCCGAATTCGGCTGGGCGGAGACGCCCGGCGTCAAATTGCCGGGCGCCGACACCAAATGGACGACATCGGGTGATCAGCTGACCCCCGGGCATCCGCTGACCCTGAGTTGGGACAACGGCGAAGGGTTGACGTTCACCCGCACGATCAGCGTCGACAAGAATTACATGTTCACCGTCGACGACACCGTGAAGAATACCGGCTCGACGCCAGTCAAGCTGACGCCTTACGGCCTGATCAGCCGTAGCGGCACACCGCCGGTTTCCGGGTATTACATCTTGTACGAGGGGCCGATCGGTTATCTCGACGGCGCGATTCGCGACGTCAAATATGCCTCGCTCACCCCGGATAAGCCTACGGATTTCACCTCCACCGGAGGTTGGCTCGGCTTTACCGACAAATATTGGCTGACCGCGCTGGTCCCGCCGCAGGGTGAGACGATCGAGGCGCAGTTCCGCAAGGCCGTGGGCCCCGAGAAGATCGATCACTTTCAGGTCGATTATACCGGCAATCCGGTCACTGTGCCTGCCGGCGGGACCGCATCGACATCGACCCGTTTCTTCTCCGGCGCCAAGGAACTCAAGCTGCTGCAGTCCTATACGGCATCGGGTATCCCGCTCTTCGATTACTCGATCGATTTCGGCTGGTTCTGGTTCCTGACGAAGCCGATCTTCCGGATTCTGCTGTTCCTGGAAGCGCTCCTCGGCAATTTCGGCTTGGCGATCCTGCTGTTCACTTTCTGCGTCAAGCTGCTCTTCTTCCCGCTCGCGAACAAGTCCTACAACGCGATGAGCAAGATGAAGCTGCTGCAGCCCGAAATCCAGAAATTGCGCGAGCGGTTTCCGGACGACAAGGCGCGCCAGCAGCAGGAAATGATGGCGCTCTACAAGCGCGTCGGGGCCAACCCGCTGGCGGGGTGCCTGCCGATCGTCATCCAGATCCCGGTCTTCTTCTCGCTCTACAAGGTGCTGTTCGTCACGATCGAGATGCGGCACGCGCCGTTCTTCGGCTGGATTCACGACCTGTCGGCGCCGGACCCGACCTCGTTTGCCAACCTCTTTGGCCTGTTGCCGTTCGTGCCCCCGCATATCCTGATGATCGGCGCCTGGCCGCTGATCATGGGGTTGACGATGTTTCTGCAGCAAAAGCTCAACCCGCAGCCGGTCGATCCGGTGCAAGCGCGGATGTTCATGCTCCTGCCCATCGTTTTTACTTACATGCTCGCCGCTTTCCCGGCCGGGCTCGTCATATATTGGGCGTGGAACAACCTGCTCAGCATCGCCCAGCAATGGACGATCATGCACCGCGCGGGCGCCGCCTGACCGATCAAGAACCAAGTGGTCCGGGCGATGTCTCGTCCGAGATTTTCCCTCCGCGCGCGGTCAACTCCGGCTTGGCCGAGGCGGGCCGGCGGCTTTTTGCCGCGGAAGCCCGGTTCATCGCCGGCGCGCCGAGCCCTTCGGCGCTGCCCCCGGAGGGGTTGCCCGAAATCGCGTTTGTCGGCCGCTCCAATGTCGGGAAGTCGAGCCTCGTCAACGCGCTGACCGGGCGCCGTATGCTGGCGCGGATTTCCAATACCCCCGGGCGTACGCGCCAGATCAACTTCTTTGATCTCGGCGGCCGCGTGATGCTCGTCGACCTCCCCGGCTATGGCTATGCCGAGGCGCCGAAATCCGCTGTCAAAAGCTGGACCAGCCTGGTGCGGTCTTATCTCCAGACCCGCGCCGCCCTGCGGCGGGTCTGCTTGTTGATCAATTCACGCCACGGCGTCAAAGAAGTCGACCGGTCGCTGATGGGCATGCTCGACGATGCCGGGGTGTCCTACCAGGTCGTTCTGACCAAGGTCGACAAGGCCGGCAAGGGTGCGCTCGCGTCGGTCCCCGACCAAATTATGGCCGAGCTGGGCCCCCATGTGGCGGCCCATCCCGAGATCCATCTGACGAGCGCGCTCGACCGCCGCGGCATTGCAGAATTGCGCGAGACTCTGGCCAATTTTGCGTTCCCTATCGGACAATCGCGATAGAGTGCGCGGCGCGATGAGCCCTGATACCAGCCCTCCGACACTCGCCTCGACCCTCAACCCCGACCCGGTCGTCAAGGCCGCGGTCCTGGCGCAGGCGCTGCCCTATATGCGCCGCTATGCCGGCCACACTTTGGTCGTCAAATATGGCGGCCATGCCATGGCCGATGGCGTGTCCGAGGATTCGTTCGCCCGCGATATCGTGCTGCTGAAGCAGGTCGGCATCAACCCGATCGTCGTGCACGGCGGTGGGCCGCAGATCGCCCATATGCTCAAACGGCTCGGTATTGAGACCCGCATCGTTGACGGCTTGCGGGTCACCGACGGCGAGACGATGGAAGTGGTCGAAATGGTCCTGGCCGGGACGATCAACAAGCAGCTCGTCTCGGCGATCAACGCCGAAGGCGGTTGTGCGATCGGTCTCACAGGCAAGGATGGCGGGCTGATCGAAGCGAGAAAGCTGGTGCACACCCGAAGCGAAGGCGGCGTCAGGACCGAGATCGACCTCGGCTTTGTCGGCGAGCCGCAACGGATCGCCTCGGGGGTGCTCGACACCTTCAAGCAGTCCGACATCATCCCGGTGATTGCGCCGATCGGCGTCGGCGCGCGGGGCGAGACCTACAACATCAACGCCGACACCGTGGCCGGGGCGGTCGCCGCAGCAGTCAAGGCGACGCGTTTGTTGCTGCTGACCGATGTCGCCGGGGTGCTCGATGCCGACAAGAACTTAGTCGCGGAGCTCACCGCCGCCAGGGCGCGGCAGATGATCGCGGAAGGGGTCATCAATGGCGGCATGATTCCCAAAATCGAGACTTGTCTGGCCGCCATCGATGGCGGGGTCGAGGCGGCGGTCATCGTCGACGGCCGGGTGCTGCACGCGATTTTGCTCGAGCTGTTCACCGAAGGCGCCGGAACGCTGATCCGGGCCGGCTAGGCGTCATCGAATGAATTCCATGCGCGGCCGGCCGTTGGTCGAAATCGAGACCTGGATTTTCGATCTCGACAACACGCTCTACCCCTCCTCGTGCCGGCTCTTCGACCAGATCCACGCGCGCATGACCGGCTTTATCGCCGACCGGCTGGGCCTGTCGCCGGAAGCGGCGCTGACGGTGCAAAAGACCTATTTCCGCGAACACGGAACGACGATGCGCGGTCTGATGACGGTCAACCGGATCGACCCCGAGGATTTTCTCGCTTATGTGCACGAGATCGATCTCGCCTGCGTGCCGCCCGACCCGGTTCTCGTCGACGCGTTGACGAGATTGCCCGGCCGCAAGATCGTTCATACCAACGGTTCGCAGCGCCACGCCGCGCGGTTGCTCGACCACCTCGGCATTGCCGGCTCGTTCTGCGGCGTCGTCGACATCGTCGCGGCCGGCTACGATCCAAAGCCCGCACTCGCCGGCTATCACGAATTGCTGCGCCGGCACGAGGTGAGCCCCGGCACCGCGCTGATGGTCGAGGACATTGCACGAAACCTGGTTCCGGCCGCCGCCTTGGGCATGACCACGGCGTGGGTGCGCAATTCGGCGGACTGGGCCGTCGACGGCAGCGCGGGCGATCACATCCATCACATAGTCGATGACCTCGGCGCGTTCCTCACCACCGCTGTGCGCGGCGCCGAGTGCCCGCCGCCCGGATGATCGCGATGTCTGTTGCTGAAACGATTCGCCGCAAGCTGACCGAGCGGTTCGCCCCGACCCGCATCGAGGTCGAAGACCAATCACGCCGTCATGTTGGGCATGAGGGGGCTCGCCCCGGAGGCGAGACGCACTTCGCGGTGACAATCGTTTCTGCAGCCTTTACGGGTCAGAACCGGGTGGCGCGCCAGCGCCTCGTATATGAGACGCTGGCCCCCGAGCTCGCGGCGGGCGTCCATGCGCTGTCGCTGACGACGCTCGCCCCGGGCGAGGACACCCGCTAGCGGCGACCGCTCTAGCGGTGCCCGCCGCCTCCGCCATGCCCGAAGCCGCCACCCACGCCATGGCCGAAATCGCCACCGCCGCCATGGGCGAAACCCACGCCATGATTGAAGCCGCCACCCATGCCATGGCCGAAGCCGTGGCCGAATTCGCGGTGCCCGCCATAGTAGGAGCCATAGGCTCCATAGGCGCCGTAGGGTAGATATCCGTAATAGCCATAGTCATAGGGCTCATAAGCATCGCCCGGCACGGTACAGCCGTAGGTCGGATCGTACACGGTCCCCGCCGGACAGCTGTACTCGTCAGAATAGGATTGCGCGGCAGCCGGTTGCGATCCGGCAAATGCAGCCGTGGACAACCCAATGCCGGCAGCCAGCAAGACTACTTTAGTCGAAAGTTTGCTGCGGGTCATCGCAGCCTCCATGCGGGATTCGCCCCGCCTACAGTTTAAACTTATTCTAAAGTAGGGACCGACGGGGCGTCAGCAATGGGCGGGCAAGCCGCGCGAAGCATACCAGCCCCGCGGCATCCCGACCCGTCCCAGGCGTTGCAAATCGCGCGGACCAATCTATTCGCTGAAGCAGCCCGGATTGGCGTCATGACGTCGGATCGCAGGGGCTGTAGCTCTTTTTCTGACGCTTCACCGCCACTCTACCCTCGCGAACCCTTTCCCCATAGTTTCCCGTCAGTGGCGGCACGCATCTCTACGTTGTGGGTCGATGGATTTCGACCTACGGACCGAATTTGCGACGAAGTCCTTCGGCAACGTGGTCGAGGAATAAGCGGACCTTGGGCGAAAGGTGCCGGCCTTCCGGATGTACGATGTGAATGGGTACGGGCGGCGGTTCGTATTCGACGAGGACGGTTTGCAATCGGCCGGCCGCCGCATGCGGCTCCGCCTGATACGACAAGACGCAGGTGAGCCCCAAATCTTCGAGCGCCGCGTCGACCGCCGCTGCGGTGGTGTTCACCACCAGCCGGGGCGCGACGGTGACGGATGTGACGCAACTCGGACGGTGGAACGACCAGCGGTCGGGAACGGGTGTGACGGCTGTGCACGCCACCACAGTGTGATTCCCGAGATCGCGTGGCGTCGCCGGCACGCCGCGGCGAGCGATGTATCGCGGCGTCGCACAAACGATACGTCGTACCTGCCCCACTCGGACCGCCCGCAAAGTGGAGTCCGGCAACTGGCCGATCCTGACGCCGAGATCGAGCCCTTCGTCCACCAATGAGACGACCCGGTCGAGCAACAGCAGCCGAACATCGATCTGCGGATAATCATCGAGAAAGCTTTGCACGAGGGGGAGTACGTGGAGCCGGCCGAACATCACGGGTGCCGTGACATTGATCCAGCCCCGCGGTTCAACCCGCTCGCCGAAATTCACCGCCTCGAGTTCGTCATAGGTTGCCAGCAAGCGTCGGCAGCCATCGAGATAACGTGTGCCAGCGTCGGTCAGCGCGATCGAGCGGGTCGTGCGATTGAAAAGGCGGGTTTGCAGGCGTTCCTCGAGAGCCGCGATCGCGCGGGTGACGGAAGCCGGCGAGCGACCCAGTTGCCGCGCGGCTTCCGCGAAGCTCTGCTGTTCCGCCACGGCGACGAAGATCGTCAATGCGTCGAGTCGGTCCTGCATACTGTTGCACAAACTGAAATAGAGAAACGCGTTTCCGTTCAATTCAATTGGTTGCCGCCACGCATATTTTCGGCCTGAACATTCCACGCACCAGGGAGCCGCGCATGCCCCCGATCAGCTACCGTACGGTTGAAGTCGACGGCCTCAAGATATTCTATCGCGAAGCCGGTCGGGCCGATGCTCCGCCGCTCCTTTTGCTGCATGGTTTTCCAACCGCCGGCCACATGTTCCGCGATCTGATCCCGCTCCTGGCCGATCACTTTCACCTCGTGGCGCCTGATCTGCCTGGCTTTGGTCAGTCGGACATGCCTGCACGTCATGCGTTCAAATACTCGTTCGCGAACCTTGCCGAGACGATCGACCATTTCAACGACGTCATCGGGCTGAAACGGTTCGCAATCTACATCTTTGATTACGGCGCTCCCGTGGGCTTGAGGATTGCTCTAAAGCACCCGGACCGGATAACCGCGATCATCTCGCAGAATGGCAACGCCTATGAGGAGGGGCTGAGCGACGGCTGGACGCCGATCCGCGCCTATTGGGAAGATCCATCGCAGACCAACCGCGATGCATTGCGCGGCTTCTTGGCGCCCGAGACAACCGTCTGGCAGTACACGCACGGCGTCCCTGACGCGACGGCGGTCTCTCCGGACGGCTGCTCGCTCGACAACTTCTACCTGGCCCGCCCCGGCGCGGACGAGGTGCAGCTCGACCTGTTCGGCGACTACAAGAGCAACGTCGCGCTCTATCCGGCCTTCCAGGAGTATTTCCGTACCCACAAGCCACGCTTTCTAGCGGCGTGGGGGAAAAACGACCCGTTCTTTTTGCCGGCCGGCGCCGAAGCGTTCAAACGGGACATACCGGAGGCGGTCGTCCGCTTCTTCGACACCGGACACTTTGCGCTGGAGACGCACGCTAGCGAGATCGCCACGGCGGTCCGCGACTTTCGTGTTGGCGGCACCGGATCGGCAGAGCCAGTGTTTGGCGACGGGGCAGCGGTAATCGTAAGACAGTGAAACAAATCGGAGTGTAAGCAGGTGGCCGCTCCTCCTCTAATTGTCTTCGACGTCAATGAGACGCTGCTCGATCTCACGACCATGGAGCCGACGTTTGAGCGTATCTTCGGCGACAAAGGCGCCGTGCGCTTTTGGTTCGCGAACTTGATTTTGCATTCCTCAGCCCTGACGGTAGCCGGATGCTATGTGCCTTTTACGGATATCGCTTCGGCTGTGATGAAGATGCTGGCGGACACCCGCGCCATAAGGATCGAGGACGCGGATAAGAAGGAACTGGTTGAAAAATTCTCGACGATGCCGCCCCATCCGGAGGTGCCTGGAGCCCTTCAGAAGCTCCGCGCGGCAGGATTCCGGCTATTCACGTTGACGGACAATCTGCTGGAGGTGCAGACGCGTCAGCTCGAACACGGCGGGATCGTCGATCTCTTCGAGCGTCGCTTTAGTGCAGACGGCGTTAAGCATCACAAGCCCTCGCGGCAAGCCTATGCCTATGTCGAGAGGGAACTCGGGGTCGACCCGTCGGAGCTCTGTCTTATCGCTTGCCATACATGGGATACCCTTGGCGCCGTCGCTGCCGGCTGGAAGGCTGCCTTGATCAAGCGGGTGGGCAATGACGTCTTGGGAGTCGGCCCGCAGCCGCAGGTCGTCGGTGCAGACTTGGACGATGTTGCCGATCAGTTGATCGCGCAGCACGAGGGGGGCCAATGCCGCATGAGAATGTGAGTGTTGTCCTGGTGCACGGAGCTTGGGCTGACGGGTCGAGCTGGGCCAAAGTCATCGCGCCGCTGGCCGCCCAAGCCGTCCGGGTAGTCGCGGCTCCGCTGCCCCTGACCTCGTTCGCTGACGATACAGCGGCCGTTGAGCGCACGCTGGAGCAAGTCCCGGGGGCCGCCGTTCTTGTCGGGCACGCCTACGCCGGAGCCGTGATCGCGGCGACGCGGAATGAGAAGGTGAAGGCGGTTGTTTACGTCTGTGGCCTTGCTCCCGATGACGGCGAGACCGTCGTCGATGTCTTTTATCGTACCGAGCCTCATCCGCTGGCGCCAAAGTTGGCACCGGACAATCATGGGCTGATCTATCTGCCGGACGAGGCATTCGCCGCGGCGTTCGCGCAGAATGCCTCGGCTGATGAATTGGCGCTGCTCTGCGCGGTTCAGCGGCCGATCTCGCCTGCATGCATCACGGTGCCGGTAAATCGTCCACTCTGGAAAGACCGCCCGGCCTGGTTTCTGATCGCGGAGCAGGACCGCATGATCGTCCCTGACACGCAACAATTCATGGCAGAGCGGATGGGGGCCCGGGTGCGGTCGCATCCGGTAGACCACACGCCAATCGTTACCGCGCCTGACCTCGTCGTCGACATCATACGCGAGGCCATTGGAGAAGCGATCGGAGGGTGATCGCCTTAATTTTGTAGGCGCCAGAAACGGCACAATTCACGAACAGAGAACCACGACGGCGCGGGTACGCGCTGTCTGAGGATCGCTCTGAAATCTTAGTCGACTACCAGGAGAAGCGAACATGACGAACACGATCTCCGCGGTATTTCCGTACCAAAAGCAGCGGCGGCGGGTCCTCGGCCGCGAGATGGCATACGTCGAGGTGGGACAGGGCGACCCCATCGTGCTGTTGCACGGCAATCCCACCTCGTCGTACCTCTGGCGCAACGTGCTGCCGCACCTGGAGCCACTAGGCCGCTGCATCGCCCCCGACCTGATCGGCATGGGCAACTCGGGCAAGCTGCCCAACAGTGGCCCCGGCTCGTATCGCTTCGTCGAGCACCGCCGCTACCTCGACGCCCTGCTCGAGGCCCTGGATGTGCACGAGCGGGTCACCTTCGTCATCCATGACTGGGGTTCGGCCCTCGGCTTCGACTGGGCCAACCGCCACCGCGAGGCCGTGAAGGGAATCGCGTTCATGGAGGCGATCGTGGCGCCGCAGGGCCGGGACCACTGGGACAAGATGGGAATGCGTCCAGCTTTGGAGGCGGTGCGTTCGGAGGCCGGAGAGGCGATGGTCCTGCAGAACAACTATTTCATTGAGGAGATCCTGCCCAACGCCATCCTGCGAAAGCTCTCCGACGAGGAGATGGCGGAGTATCGACGGCCGTTCGCCGAGCCTGGCGAGGGGCGACGGCCGACGCTGACGTGGCCACGGCAGATCCCCATCGGGGGCGAGCCCGCCGATGTGCACGCGATCGCGACCGAATACGCGGATTGGCTGGGGAGGAGCAATGTGCCCAAGCTATTCCTGAAGGCTGAGCCAGGTGCGATCCTCGCCAATGATTCGCTGGTCAACCTCGTCCGCGGCTGGCCAGCGCTGACCGAGAAGACGATAGCGGGGGTCCATTTCGTTCAGGAGGATTCGCCGGACGAGATCGGGCGGGCTGTCGCCGAATGGATGGGGGCATTGGGCTGACGGGGGCCATGCAGCCAGCTGGCATAGGGCGGGCGTAACCCGCCGTGACGTCGGCGCAACGGCGGCGACCGACATGGCGAGGGTTCGCCAACGCAGCCGCGAAATGGTCGAGGGGCGGCGGCTATGACGGTCCCGAAAATGGCTCAAGCGACCGGCGGGTTACTGCGCGAAGTTGGTTTGGCGGAGCTGATCCTCGATAAAGTCGGCGAAGGCGCGCGCTTTCGCGCTGGCGCGGCGGCCCGTCGGGAACGCCGCCCACAAATCCATCGACGGCAAGGTCCAGGCCGGCAATACCGGCTTGACCCTGCCGTTATCGAGATCAGGCTGGAACATCCATTCGGAGGCAACGCACAACCCGAGGCCGGCAAAGACCGCCTCGCGCAGGCCCTCCGCGGCCGTGGTCCGCACACTGCCCCTCAGTGTGACGGTTTCCTCCGTGGTTCCGCTGCGGAACAACCAGGTCGAGCGCCCCTTCATTGGACTAGATCAAAGATCACAGCCCGATGATCTGTCAGCTCAGCCGGCGTCGACGGTTCCCCCGCGCTCTTGAAATAAGAGGGTGTGCCGAGCGCAAGTCGACGCGATTGTCCGATCTTGCGCGCCACCATCGTGGAGTCGGCGAGCATGCCCATGGGAAATGCCACATCGATCCCTTCTTCGATCAAGTCGACATCGCGGTCGTCGAGGACCGCTTCGACCGTGAGCTCGGGATGGGCTGCGAGGAAGAGCGGGAGCCGCGGAATGATGTGAAGTCTGCCGAACGTGACGCTCGAGCTGAAACGCAACCGGCCCGCAAGACCGTTACCCGCTTCGCGCGCCGCAAGTTCCGCCTCCTCTGCCTCCTCGATCGAGCGCTTGGCGCGCCGATAAAAAGTTCTGGCCCGCCTCTGTCGGGGTAAGCCCGCGCGACGACCTGAGCAGCAGGCTAACGCCGAGGCGCTCTTCAAGCTGAGCGATGGTCTTGGAGACAGCGGGCTGTCCGACGCGCAGCTGTCTCGCGGCGCCGGAGAACGATCCGGTTTCGACTACGCGGACGAGTACCTGCATCGCAGTCAACCGATCCATCGTCATTCCTCCAAGGAATGGAAGGTATCACTCGGAGCGGTCTCCGCGATCCCCAATGATTAACGATTTGACGAGCAGATAAAGACACTCGGCACGCACCCGGCAAGGCCAGAACGCGCCGTCTGCTTCGTAGGATCGAACTCGCTATTAGGAGAGCGCCATGAAGGATCCGCGCAAGCTGCGCGAGCTTGCCGGTTGGTATCGGCAATTCGCCGAGGGCCGGTAATCCGAACATTTGCCACGTGCCATTGATGACGGCGGAGGATTTGGAGCAAGAGGCCGATCGGTTGGAAAGGATGCCGGCCCGGGGTGACGCGGGATCACGCAACGGGGCTGTCGAGCAAGACAGAGGATCAATGATGATGGAACGATTTTATGCATTGCGACGAACCCGAAGGAGCACATCATGACGTTTGACAGCCGCTCCGCCGACGGCCTTCGGGCAAGTCGACGTCGTCGTCAACAACGCCGGCCTCCCGAACGTGGCATCGCTCACGCCGGGGCACAAGGACCGTCCCGCGGCGGGCCGTTCAGCGGCGATGCTGGCCTTTGCTGCCGGGTTCCTCGTCGCCGCCGTCGGAGCATGGGCGGCTGACGCGCCGGTACGAGCCCAGCCGACCGCCGAGCTAGCCGCCGCCGACAGCGTGCGCGCGCCGCCGACTGGGAAGCAGTTCGCGCCACCCAGTCAACCCGACGCCAGCGACCGCAACTCTATCTATGTCGACGAGCTCTACCGCCAGCTGATCGGTCCGCCGCCGGCGACCTCGACACGTTCCCGCTCGAGTACGCGCCTTCGGGCAGCACCAAGGGATGATGCCGCCGGGAGCGTTAGGCACTTGGCGAGCCCTCGATAGGAGCGTCGTGCCCATTTTACCTAGACAGCACTCGCGGGCTCAGCACGAGCAACACGAGGCGGAGTAGCGGCTGCATCAGAGAGCCGTAAAACCTCGAAACAGACCGGCTTCGCCTTCCGAAACAACTCGAAGCGGAGAAATCAGATGAAGCAGTTCACCAGGAATGTTGATGTGATCACCGGTGACAGCGGCGCCGCCCGGCTGCCATACGCCCGAACCTTAATGAACTCACTTTTAAGAATGTTGATCAAGCTCGGAATTATTAAAGAAGACCTTGATTATCATTCAGTCCGCGCATCGATGGTAATTATATTCCTGTTTTTTGGCTATCAGAAATGGTGGGAGTACGAAGCGCAGGTATTAATTCCGTACATCAGCAACGGCCCGCTGATTTTTTTGGTTGTACCCGGTTTTCGGCATCCGCGGCGCCAGTTGGTTTCTTAGGCGTCTTTGAATGGCTGTTTGGCGCACTCTTGTTCTTGGGGTTCTGGAATAAAAGATTGGGAATACTAGGGGCGCTCGGCTCCTGTATCACATTCATAGGCACCGTCACTATTATTCCATTTATGCCGAATGGTTGGGCTGCCTCTGCCGGCGGATTTCCGGCAATGGCTGGCAATGTTCCTTTTCTGATGAAGGACTTGGTGCTGTTGGCTGCATCAGTCTATTTACTTAGACAAGATGTGATAAGGGAGTCCCTCTGCGGCCAAGCGCGCAGCTGACTTGCTTATATACGTGGACGAGCCTTTTGAAACGCGCCGATCGCCGTGTCGACGCATGGTGCAACAAGCGGCGGCCAGTTGGCGTTAGCATCCGCATCAGGACAAGCGCACACTTATACGGAGGGAGCTTATGCCTCAACCAGACCGATTTGATGTCCTGGTCCTCGGCAGTGGATTTGGTGGCAAGCTGCTCGCTTGGCATATGGCGCAGTCGGGGCGGCGGACTGCCGTCGTCGAGCGCCGCTGGATCGGCGGCTCCTGTCCCAACATCGCCTGCCTGCCCAGCAAGAATGAGATTTGGAGCGCCCGGATCGCGCATCTGGCGCGTCACGCCGCGCAGTTCGGCACACTAACTGGTCCGGTTACGACGGACATGGCGAAAGTTCGCCAACGCAAGCGCGACATGGTTGACGCTGAGATTGCCCTGCATTTGCGGAACTACAAGACAAGCGGGGCCGAACTAATCATGGGAACCGGCCGCTTCGTGGCCCCGAAAACCCTTGAGGTGCGGCTGAATGATGGCGGCACGCGGATGCTGGCGGGCGACCAGGTTTTCCTCAACCTCGGAACGCATGCAGCGATCCCGAATGTTCCTGGGCTCGAGGCGGCGCGGCCGCTGACCCACATCGAGGCTCTCGAGCTCGATTATCTGCCGTCGCATCTGATCGTGCTCGGGGGCGGCTATGTCGGTCTCGAATTGGCCCAGGCTTATTGCCGTTTCGGCAGCCGCGTGACGGTTGTCGAGTGGGGGCGTCAGCTGATCAGCCGCGAGGATCCCGACGTCGCCGCGGAAGTGCAGCAAATCCTCAGTGACGAAGGCATCCAAATCCTAGTGGGAACCGAGACCCTGGACGTGCATGGCCGATCCGGAGAGAAAGTCAGCCTTCGCGTGCGCGCGTCCTCCGGCGAGCAACAGATCGCAGGCAGCGACATATTGGTTGCGGCGGGCCGCATTCCGAACACCGCGGGGATCGGGCTCGAGGAGGCCAGCGTCGAATTGGATGGCCACGGCTATATTCGTGTGAATGAGCGGCTGGAGACGACCGCACCCGGTGTCTGGGCGATTGGAGAATGCGCCGGCAGCCCGCAGTTTACGCACGTCTCGATCGACGACTTTCGGATCATCAGGGACAATTTGGCGGGAGGCCAGCGCACCACGCGCGATCGGCTGGTTCCATACTGCATGTTCACCGAGCCTCCGCTCGCGCACGTCGGACTGAGCGAGGGCGAAGCGCAGCGCCGCGGCATCGATACGCGTGTCGCGCGGTTGCCGATGAATGCCGTGCGGCGGACCGCGACGACGGGCGAAACGCAAGGCTTCATGAAGGTTCTCCTCGGCGGGAGCGATGACCGTATTCTCGGCTTCACGATGATTGGCGCCGAGGCCGGAGAAGTCATGGCGGCGGTGCAAACGGCGATGCTGGTGGATCTGCCATATTTGAAGCTGCGCGACGCCATTCTGGCGCACCCGACGATGGCGGAGGGATTGGGTTCGCTGTTCGAGAATGTACCGCCGCGATCCCAGCTCCGTTCATCGACGCGCTCTGGCTGACCCGGGGAGACTTTCCCAGTGTCCCGCCCCGGCGATGCGTAGGGCGGGCACCCCGGCGGGAAGCCGGGGGAACCCGCCGTGGGGCGGCGAACGAATGGCGGGTTGCGCTTCACCCGCCCAAGACCTTGATGGGAACATATCATGAACTGATATGTTGGCCTCGTCCTGACTGGAGCTCCGTTAATGACGAAATCGTTGCCGATCCGCCTTCGCCGTCCTGTTATCACCTGTTCCCAGGGACTGGAATCCAAGAATTTCAATGGCTTGGTCCTGATCTCTTTTGTCTCGCGCGCGACGCGCGGTCGGGTACTCGAAGCGAGCCGGTAGAGATTGCAAACCAATCCGTGAATTAGCGGCAGACCCGCGGCAGATAGCGCAAATGTAATAGATGACTCAATTTGGGATTGTGGCGCTGCGGGTTAAGCCGCCGCTGCAGCGAGGAAATCGCGCAACGGCTCGAGTGGCGCGTCTTTCATGACGAAGGCGTCGCCGATGCGGCGCGGCAGGATCAAGGTGATGCGGCCGTCGCGGACCTTCTTGTCCTTGCTCATATGGCCGAGCAAGCGATCGGCCGGGATGCCGGTCAGCCCGATCTCGGCGAGCCGGGTCGGCACGCCGCAGGCTTCGAGATGGCGGCGCACCCGCAGCGCATCCTGCGCCGCGACGAGGCCGAGCTTTGCGGCGAAGTCGGTCGCGAGAGCCATGCCGAGCGCCACCGCTTCGCCATGCAGCAGGCGCGCGCTGAACCCGGTCTCGGCCTCCAGGGCGTGCCCGAAGGTGTGGCCGAAATTGAGGAGCGCCCGGTCGCCCTCCTCGCGCTCGTCGCCGGCGACGACCTCGGCCTTCATCGCGCAGCTAGTCAGCACGGCGCGCCGCAGCGCCTCGGGCGCGAGCGCACAGACCTGGTGACCCTCGGCTTCGAGCCAAGCGAAGAATTCGGCATCGCGGATCAGGCCGTATTTGACGATTTCGGCATAGCCGGCGAGCAGCTCGCGGCGCGGCAGGCTTGCCAGAACCGAGGTGTCGGCGAGCACCAGGCGCGGCTGGTAGAAGGCGCCGATCAGGTTCTTGCCGGTACGGGTGTTAATGCCGGTCTTGCCGCCGACCGAGCTGTCGACCTGCGCCAACAGGGTCGTCGGGATCTGCACGAAGTCGATGCCGCGCAACAACGTCGCGGCGGCGAACCCGGTGACGTCGCCGACGACGCCGCCGCCCAGCGCCACCAGCATCGTCCCGCGCTCGATGCCGATCGCCAGAATGTCTTCTGCCAACCGGCCGAAGTGAGCCAGATCCTTGGTTTCTTCGCCCGGAGGCAGAAGCACGGCATGATGGATGATGCCGGCCTCGGACAGGCTGTCCCGCAGCGGCGCGAGGTAGTGTCCGGCGACGATTTCGTCGGACACGACGACGGTTTGGCGGCGCCGCAGGAGAGGAAGCAACTCTTGGCCGGCGCGCTCGATCAGCCCGGGCCCGACGAGGATGTCGTAGCCCCGGTCGCCGAGTTCGACGCGCAATCGCTCGATTGTCTCCATCGTTTCCTCGCTCTATCCTTCAGGCGGCAGGGTGGTGAGCGGGCAGGCCGCCAATGCAGCGATCGCCCGGGTCACCGTTGTTTCCGGCGATCCCTCGCCGCTGTCCACGACCACATCGGCTTCGGCGTAGAGGGGATAACGCCGCTCGATCAGCTGGCCGAGGATCGCGCGCGGATCCCCTCGTTTCAAGAGAGGCCGATTGCTGCGGCGCAGGACGCGCGACACCAGCACATCGAGATCGGCGCGCAGCCACAGCGAGACGCCGCGGCGCGCGATCAGTTCACGCGTCGCCGGATCCATGAAGGCGCCGCCGCCGGTCGCCAGCACGTGAACCGGCTGGGCCAGCAGCCTGGCAATGACCCGCCGCTCGCCTTGGCGGAAGACGTGCTCGCCGCGATTGGCGAAGATCTCCTCGATCGTCTCGCCGGCGGCGGCCTCGATCTCGGGATCCGAATCGAAAAACGGCAAGCCGAGGCGCGCCCCCAGGCGGCGGCCGACCTTGCTCTTCCCAGCCCCCATCAGACCGACCAGGACGATGGCGCGGTTCGGCACGAACCGGAAGGTTTCCGCCACTTTTCGGTCGGATGGCACTGCCTCGATCTGCGCCTCGCCTCTCACCGCTCTTTCTCCCTGCCGACCGACGGGGTACTAGCATATCGTCCAACCTCGTCGTCAATCCGCACGGGACAGATAGGGCATGGACATCGGGGTAGTGCAAGTTGCGAGCCGTGGGGGCATGGGGAAGATCACTGTCGCGTTCGTCATTGTGATCGCCCTGCTGTTGCTCGGGGGCATGGCTTTTCTCGCATTCTGGAACCCGCCGCCTCCCTCGGCGCCCGTCGAGAAGGTGATCCCCGATGCGCGCTTCCCCAAGTGACGGGCTAGCGTTCGACCGGATAACGCCCGCTTCTCGTGCTCGCCGTCGAAGCCGCTGTTGCCGCCGGCAGCTGACGTCTCGAAGCATCTCGAAGCGTTTCTCGAGATGCTGGCGGCCGAGCGTGGCGCCGCGCCGTCGACCCTAGCTGCCTATCAAAACGATTTGTCAAATCTAGCGATCTTCTTGGCCGCAAGCGGGGTGCAGCTGGAGGCGGCGGATCGCGAAAGGCTACATGCCTACTTGGCGAGCCCGGTCACTGCTGCGCTGACGGCGCGCACGCTAGCACGGCGCATCTCGGCGATGCGGCAATTCTATAAATTTCTGCTCCTCGAAGGGGTGCGGCAGGATGACCCGACGGCCGAGCTCGATACTCCGAGGCTCGGCCGGCCGCTGCCCAAAATATTATCGGAAACGGAAATCAAGTCTCTGATCGACGCGGCGCAGAGCTGGCCCGGAGAAGAGGGGATGCGGCTCGGCTGTATCGTCGAGCTGCTTTACGCGACGGGTCTGAGGGTGTCCGAACTGGTGACCCTGCCGCTCGCCGCCGCACGCCGCGACCCGCGTTTTCTAATTATTTCGGGCAAAGGGGACAAGGAGCGGGTCGTGCCATTGAGCGAGCCGGGGCGCGTCGCGCTGCGCAGATACCTCGAGCGCCGCGACGAGTTCCTGCCCGACACGAGGCCATCCCGCTGGCTTTTTCCGTCGCGCGGCCGCGCCGGCCACCTGACGCGGCAGCGCACCGGCCAATTGTTGAAGGAGCTTGCCGTCAAGGTAGGGCTCGACCCAGACCGCCTGTCGCCGCACGTGCTGCGCCACGCCTTTGCCAGCCATCTGCTCGACCACGGCGCCGACCTGCGCAGCGTGCAGCAGATGCTCGGGCACGCCGACATAGCGACGACGCAGATCTACACGCATGTCGAGACCGACCGGCTGCGCAAGCTGGTGGAAACCGCTCATCCGCTGGCCCGCCGCAAATGATCCGACATTTTCTCGATTTCGAGCGGCCGATCGCCGAGCTCGAAGGCAAGGTCGAAGAGCTGCGCCGGCTCTCGACGACCGGCGAACTCAACATCGCCGACGAGGTCGGGCGGCTGCAGAGCAGCGCCGACAGGCTGCTGCGCCAGACCTATTCGCGCCTGACGCCATGGCAGAAGGTTCAGGTCGCCCGTCACCCCGAACGGCCGCATTGCCTCGACTACATCGGCGGATTGGTCACCGATTTCGTGCCGCTTGCCGGCGACCGTGCATTTGCCGAGGATACGGCGATCATCGGCGGCATCGGCCGTTTCCGCGGACGAAGCATTCTCGTGATCGGCACCGAAAAGGGCGCGGATACCGAGGGACGGCTCAAACACAATTTCGGCATGGGGCGGCCGGAAGGGTATCGCAAGGCGCGGCGGCTGATGCGGCTCGCCGACCGCTTCGGTCTTCCGGTGCTCACCTTGGTCGACACCGCCGGCGCCTATCCCGGGATCGACGCCGAGGCGCGCGGCCAAGCCGAGGCGATCGCCCGCGCGATCGAGACCTGTCTCGACGTCAAGGTGCCGCTCGTCGCTGCGATCATCGGCGAAGGGGGGTCCGGCGGGGCGATTGCGCTCGCTGCCGGCAACACCTTGCTGATGCTGGAGCACGCGATCTATTCGGTCATTTCCCCCGAAGGTTGTGCCTCGATCCTGTGGCGCAGCGCCGAGCAGGCTCCGGATGCGGCTGAAGCGCTGCGGCTGACCGCCGACGATCTGCTGCGGCTGGGCATTGTCGACCGGGTCGTGGCCGAACCGCTCGGCGGCGCGCAGCGCGCCCCGAAGGAGGCTATCGAGCAGCTCGGCGAAGCGGTCGACGAGGCGTTGCGGCCGCTGCTTGCGCTCGACGGGAGTATCTTGCGCCTGCAGCGTCGCGAAAAATTTCTCGCGATGGGCGGCCGCGGCCTCTAGCGCTCAATCATTGACCCCCCGTCAGGCCTTCCCACATCTACTGCGGCGTGCCCGCTATCGGGACGCCAGAGTTCCTCACGGGAATACACCGCTTTTCCAGCATCGGAAGGCATTCATGAACCCCCAGGAAAAAGAGCTTCTTACGACGCTCCTCGATCGCTTGAAGAATGCGCCGCGGCAAGACAAGGATCCCGAGGCCGATGCGCTGATCCGTCAGGCGATGACCGCCCAGCCGGATCTGCCCTATTACTTGACGCAGACCGTGCTAATCCAGGATCTGAGCCTGCATCAGGCCCAGCAACGGATCGCCGATCTCGAAAAGCAGCTTGCCGATGCGCAGCAGGCCGCGAAGCCAACGGTGGGAAGTTTCCTCGGCGGCCTCTTCGGGAGCCGGCCGCCGGCTCAGGCGAGCGGTCCGGCCCAGGCCGGTCCCCAGGCGGGCCCATGGACGCGCTCACCGCAAGTCGCAGCAGCGCCGCCGGCGCAGCCTTATGGACAGCCCGGTTATGCGCCGCAGCCCGGCTACGGCCAACAGCCGATGGGCGGCGGGTTCATGGGCGGCGGCATGGGTGGCGCCGGTGGCGGTTTCCTGCGCTCGGCGGCGGCGACGGCGGCGGGTGTCGCGGGCGGCGCACTTCTGTTCCAGGGGATCTCGTCGTTGTTCGGCAACCACTACGCCGGCGGTTTGATGAGCGGCGGCATGACGCCGGGTCTGGGCGAGAGCGTCGTCAACAATTACTACGGCAGCGATGCCGGCGCCGCTGGCGGCGATTGGAGCAGCGATGCCGGAGCGGCCGGCGGTGGCGGTGACTGGAGCAGCGATGCCGGCGCGGCTGGCGGGGATTATTCCAGCTCCGACCCGGGCCAGGACTTCAGCTCCGATCAGGACTGGGGCGGCGGCGGTGGTGACTGGAGCAGCGGCGACAGCAACACCTCATGCTGATTGCATACCCGCAACCTAGCCCTTCACCATGAGCGGGGGAGGGCTAGCATGTTCGGTCGCTGGCTCTATACTTCTACCTTGGCGCCGATGCGCTCGGTAATGAGCCGGTAATGCTCGATGCGGCGGTGCTTCTCGAAATTGAAGATGGTGCGCTTGATGTAGTCGCCGAGTTCGAGGTCGAGGGTCGCCGTGACAACCTCGTCGTCTTCGCCGAGCGCGCGGGCGGCGATTTCGCCGGTTGGCGCGATGATCGCCGAGCCGCCGATCAGACCGAACCCGTCCTCCTTGCCGGCCTTCGCCGCGGCGAGCACCCAGGTGCCGTTCTGATACGCGTTGGCCTGCATCGTCACGAGGTGATGGAACATCCGCAGGTGCATCGGCTCGGGGTGGTGGATGTTCTCGGTCGGAGTGTTGTAGCCGAGCGCGACGATCTCGACCCCTTGCAGGCCCATGACGCGGAACGTCTCCGGCCAGCGGCGGTCGTTGCAGATGCACATGCCGACCACGGCGTCGAAGGCGCGCCAGACTTTGAAGCCTTCGTTCCCGACATCGAAGTAGCGCTTTTCGAGATGCTGGAAGGGTGCATCAGGCAGGTGCTCGGAATGCCCCGGCAAGTGGATCTTGCGATAGCGCCCGATAATCCGCCCGTCGGTCTCGACCAGGATCGAGGTGTTGTAATGGCGCGGTTCGCCCTTGTCCTGCGTCAGCTCGGCATAGCCGAGGTAGAAGCCCACCCCGAGCTCGACCGCGAGCTCGAACAGCGGGCGGGTTTCAGGCCCCGGCATCTCGCGCTCGAAGCACCGGTCGATCTCCTTCTGGTCGGTGATCCAATAGCGCGGGAAGAAAGTCGTCAGCGCGAGTTCGGGAAACACCACAAACCGGGCGCCCGCCGCGTGCGCCTCCCGCATCATCGCCATCAGCCGCTTGACGACGGCGCTGCGCGCGTCGGCAAGGTGGATCGGGCCGAGCTGCGCGACGGAGGCCTTCAGTTTTCGGGACAAGGTGGTTCTCCTCACACGAGCGCGAGGCCGGTTTCGGCGACAAAGGCGAGCTCCGGAACCGGGGTGCGCAAGGGCTTCGCCGCCTCTGACAGAGCGCAGGGTAGGAAGGCGCCGCTGCCGCGCTGGGCGGCGAGCTTTCCATCCTCGACGACGATGCGGCCGCGGCTGACGACGGTGACCGGCCAGCCGCGCAGCCGGCGGCCCTCATAGGGAGTATAGCCGACATTGTCGTGCAAGATGCCGGCGGTTATCGTGGTTTCGCGCTCGGGGTCCCAGATCGCGATATCGGCGTCGCTGCCCACCGCGATGGTGCCCTTCTTCGGATAGAGCCCGTAGAGCTTTGCATGGTTGGTCGCGGTGAGCGCGACAAAGGCGTTAAGGTCGAGGCGTCCCTTCCCGACCCCCTCGGAAAACAACAGCGGCAACCGCAATTCTATCCCGGGCACGCCATTGGCGATTTCCTTGAAGGTGGTTTTGTCGCCCTTGGGCAGCTTGCCCGAGGCATCGAAGCGGTAGGGCGCGTGATCGGACGAAAACACCTGGAAGGTGCCGTTGCGCAAACCGGTCCACACCGCCTCCTGCGCCGCGTGGTCGCGCGGCGGCGGACTGCAGCAGAACTTCGCACCCTCCATTCCGGGCTTGGTGATGTCATCGGCGGTCAAGAACAGATATTGCGGGCAGGTTTCGCCGTAGATCTTCAGGCCTTTGGTCTGGGCGTTGCGGATGACCTCGATCGCCTCGGCGGCCGAGACGTGAACCAGCAGGATCGGCACGTCGAGCAATTGCGCCAGTGTGACGGCCCGGTTCGTCGCTTCGCCTTCGGCAAGGCGCGCATGGCTGACGGCGTGGTAGCGCGGCGCGCCGAGACCGCGGTTCAACAGCCGGTCGGTCAGCCACTTGATCATGTCGTGGTTCTCGGCATGAACCATGACGAGCGCGCCCTCGCGGCGGGCTACGGCCAGGATGTCGAGCATCTGGCCGTCGTCGAGTTGGAGCAGGTCATAGGTCATGTAGACCTTGAACGAGGTGTACCCGTCACGGATCAGCGCCGGTAATTCCTGGCCCAACACCTGCTCGGACGGGTCGGAGATGATCAGATGAAAGGCGTAGTCGATGACCGCCTTGGGCCCGGCCGCCTCGTGGTACTCCTCGACGACCCGGCGCAGTGACTGCCCCCGATGCTGTGCAGCGAACGGGATAACCGTCGTCGTGCCGCCAAACGCCGCCGCAACAGTCGCGCTGTAGAAATCATCGGCGCAGACGACGCCCGCCGAGGAGCGCTGCTCGATATGGCAATGGCTGTCGATGCCCCCCGGCAATACAAACTTGCCGGTTGCATCGATCTCTCGCGCGCCCGAACCGACATACTTGCCGAGCGTCGCAACGATCCCGTCCTTGATGCCGATATCGCAGACCGTAGTATCAGCCGCGGTGACTACGGTGCCGCTGCGGATCACCAGATCGTAATCGCTCATCCTCTCACCCTCCTTGTAGCGATCTACAACGCCTCTTCTACCGGTCACCGGTCAAGCGCTACTGCGGCGCATCGAGAGCACACAGGAAAGGACGGCCGTGACCGCAGCAGCCTCCCATCGGCCGACCATCGCTCTGACCCGCAACGCGTTCTGCCGACAGGTCATCGCCAAGCCCTAGCCCGGCGTCCCGATCCTCGGAGACATCGGCGAAGCCGAGTTTCCAGCCGCCGACATCATCACCGCAGAGTTCCCATGCCAGGACGTGTCCTGCGCCGGTAAGCGCGCCGGCATTGCCGAAAAGCGTGCGGGACTTTTTGAATGGGATTGCGTACCGGCGAGCGCGGTCGGCGCCCCTCATGAGAGAGATCGTGTCTGGATTGTTTTCGGCTTAAGCGCTTGGTGAGGAGCGCTGCCGCTGAGCCGCCTTTGGCGCAATGATCAGCGTATCGCAGATCAAGCAAAACAAGTGTCCACTACCGGCTTAGTGGTCGCTACGCAGCAGCCCGGCCCGACGAAGCGTCGACAGTATTCTGAAGCGTTAAGGCGCCGGGCGGAGCCGCCGGCGGCGTCGGTGTCGATCGTGGCGCGACGTCATGATGAGAACAGCAACCAACGGTTCAGATTCCGAAGCTTGAAGGCCTCCAGCACAAGGCGTTCGAGATCAGCTTCGGACGCGGGCACACGGACCGATGCGGCGGGAGCCGCTCTCGCCCAAGTCCACAACGGCGTCCCGCCTCGACCGAAGCCTTCCGCATGCGTTCAGGGCTCCCCTCGCGTCGGATGTCCTTAGCGCTTCGGATCTCTCGTTTCCCAATTCCTGATCGCAGATCGGTTGGCACCTTCACCCGCAGGAAATAGCGCGAGCCGCGCTTTTGAAGTCGGGGATGTCTCGGCACGTCTTCTACTCCGGCGGTGTACCGGTCGGTGTGCCGATCGGAAGGAAAAACCGCTTTAGATCCGGAAAGTTATCGATCCAAATGGGAGCAATCGTGAAATGGCGGAGGGGGCGTCCGCCGAATGAGAATGGCAGCGGATTGCGGCGGACCCCAAAAATCAATGCTACTCAAGAGGTTTATCAAAAACGTCGTCTTGTACCATCCGCTATAATCCGCTACCGTCCGGCTTATTAGGATAGGTACAGGGATAGGCAGGATGGGTTCGACGGATGACCCCGAACCGCGCACAAGAGCGCGGGTGATCGGGAAGCTCACAACCCTATCGGTGCGCCAGCGGCACCGCCGGGGGCTCTTTGGCGACGGCGGCGGCCTCTTCCTGCAGGTGAGCGAGCGAGGCGCCAAGAGCTGGATCTTCCGGTTCAAGAAAGACGGGCGGCTGCGCGTTATGGGCTTAGGCCCAGTGCACACCGTCAGCCTGGCCGAGGCGCGCGAGGCGGCGCGCCTTTGCAGAAAGGCGCGCCTCGGCGGCATCGATCCGATCGACGCGCGACGGGTCGGGCGCATCGAAGAACGGATCGAGGCGGCGCGGGCGATGAGTTTCGCCGAATGCGCCGCGGCCTACATCGCCGCGCACAGGGCTGGCTGGCGCAACCCCAAGCATGCCGCTCAATGGCCGTCGACGCTGGCGGCCTACGTCTATCCGATCTTCGGCGGCTTACCGGTGCGGGCGATCGATACCGGGCTCGTCGTCAAGGCGATCGAGCCGATCTGGACGACGAAACCGGAAACCGCAAGTCGGGTGCGCGGGCGGATCGAGAGCGTTCTCGACTGGGCTGCCGCACGCGGCTATCGCCAGGGCGAGAACCCGGCGCGGTGGCGCGGGCATCTCGAAAACCTCTTACCGAAAAAGAGCAAGGTCCGCCGCGTCGAGCATCATGCGGCACTGCCCTATGTCGAGATTTCTGCGTTCATGGGCGAACTGCGAGGGCAGGAGGGGGTCGCAGCGCGCGCTCTGGCGTTTGCCATCCTGACCGCTGCGCGCACCGGCGAAGTGATCGGCGCCACATGGGCGGAAATCGATGTGGCAGCCCGCCTATGGACCATCCCGGCCGAGCGCATGAAGGCTGTCAAAGAGCACCGCGTGCCGCTCAGCGAGGCGGCAATCGCGATCCTCGGCCAAATGGACCAAGGCCGGGGCAAAGTGTTCCCAATTTCCAACATGGCGATGGCGATGTTGCTGCGCCGGATGGGCCGTGGCGATCTGACCGTGCACGGCTTCCGGTCGAGCTTCTCCGATTGGTGCGCCGAGCGGACGGCATTCCCGAGCGAGGTCCGCGAAATGGCGCTCGCACACACCGTCGCCGACAAGGTGGAGGCGGCCTACCGGCGCGGTGATTTGTTCGAAAAGCGCCGGGCGCTCGCCGAGGCCTGGGCTAAATTCTGCGATACGCCAGCGGCGGGGGCCGGCGAAGTCGTACCGATCCGCGCGACAGCGGTAATCGTATAGACTGCACTCGCGGCGGATAGGGTAGCTCCCGACAAGCCTGGTACCGCACTGGGCTTCCGCCGCGACCATCCTGCGGAGCGCGTTATGCGGAGGCGCTCGTTTGCTGACCAGGCGTCCCAACCCCACCCAGTTGACCCTCTTGCACGCGATCAACATGGCGCTGATGGCCGGAGGCATGCAGGCCTTACCGGCCTATATGCTAAGTGTCCGCCCTGATCTAGACGCGGAGGATGGCACGCTGCCGGATGATCCGCGCAATTGGCTCGATCAGGCGAAGATTGCCCCCCTGCCGGAAGAGCTCGACGACCTCGCCGTCCGGGCTGAAGTGATTGGCATAATCAAGCGGGCGGGCCAGGCGGTCGCCTCAGTTCATCTCAGCCCCACGGACGTGGCCGCGTTGCTCGATCATGCCGGGGCGCCAAGTCCCGCATGCCGGAGCGCCCTGGTCCGATTGGCCGCCAACTGCCTGACGCAAGCGATGGAGCATCAACATTCGCTGGGCATGTGCAGCCCCTTCGATCTGGAACTGCGCAAGAAAAGCTGGGGCAAGGCAAGGGAGGCGAAGAGTAGCCTGGCCCAGATACTCCCGGGGATCGTGGGAGAATTGGAATACTTTGATTTCCCAGATTACCGCAAGCGCGCCAACCAGGTTCGCAAGATGATCAGGGATCTGGCGAGGTTGGATCTTCACGAGCCGAGCTTCTTAAAGCCCTCCTCGTGGCGCGAGGGCGCAGTTCAGTTGCAGAAGTCCTACACCGAGAACGTCAATGCTCAAGCCGGATGGAGGAGGGACGGTCCTGCGACGGGGTTCCTCCTGGCTGTCATCCAGCGTGTTTACCCGGGGTGTAACGCAACAAAACCGGCAATCGAGCTGCTGTTCTACCGCCGTCGCTCGCAACCAAACCCTGATTAGTTAGCCTCCTGAGACGCGCAACCCGAAGGACGCACACAAACCGTCCCGGGTAATTTGTGTACGTACACAAACCGTCCGGGGTGAAATGTGTCGGTGAAACGAAAAACGACGCCGATATATGGATGCCCCATCGCAATCGATGATGGGGAACCCTCCCGATGAATAGCCTTACGAAGCCGATCGGCCTCTTTTGCAAGGAGGAAGGGATTGGCCGGCAACAAACCTATAATTTGATCAACGCGAGCGACATTGAGTTGGTGCTGATTGGCAACCGCCGGCTCATCATCATGCAGAGTTGGGTCGATTACATTTCCAGATTACAGCAGCAACAGGCCGGCTCGACACTCGGCGCATCACCGAACCCGAAGGCTCGCAAGAATTCAACGAAGCTCTATCCACTGCGAAACGCGCCAGCATCACCGCGAAAGCGCGGCCGCCCTCGGCAGCCTGCTGTTGCTGCCGCAGCGATCGGCGCCGATGACTGATGCCGGGCAGAAATCGCGGCCCGGGACCGCCGGGTCGAGTAGGCACCCTCTGCAAAGGGTGCCACTCTGGATCGGATTTTTTGTCAGGGGACGAAGGAGAACCTGTCACCCAGCCGCGCTGGCGCAACGGGAATTATTATTCTGGCGATTTTCTTCGCCTGATGCGCCGCTCGAAATTCTGCAAGCCGCAAAATGCCCTGTTTTACCGGCTAAATCGGCGGCTCCAGAAGATTCTGCAGGACCTGGGCGGCAGGGCGCTGGTCGAGCTCGCAATCAGGGGCGCCGAGCTGCGCCTGGGTATAGCGGGTCTTGATGAACCTCGCCGCCGATTGGATCGCCCGCGGCAATTCGGCCTGGATGATCAAAGTCGGCGGTGATCGCTACATCCCGGTTTTTAGGCTTCACGTTCGGGGCACCCAGTGACGCGCGCCCTTCCGACCGAGGCGGCTCTGGCCCGGGCGACTGCCGCCACCTGGGGCCCGCGACCGACCACCCAGCCGAACCGCGAGTCCCGCCGGGCTGCAGCATGTGAGGCACGCCTGCGAAAATGGACGCCAGACAGATCCGGCGCGCTGCTGGGCTTTTGTGGTGTCGAGTTGGCGTCCGCCCCGATCCTGAACGACTTGAGGATCATGAGCGGCCAGCGTGGGCCCTGGGCAGCGACGCCGGCACAGAAGCAGCTCGACCGTGACGGCAACCCGGCGACTAGACGCTAACGGGAAGCCGATTTTCAACCAGATTATCGAATTTCGCGACCGCGCCGCGGCTGACAAACTCAACGCGCTAGTGTTGGGCCTAATCCGCGCGGAGCATCGCGCCGCCCTCTCGCACCCCGACGGCCGGGGCGTGTAGCGGGTTTGATATGAAATCCGCAGGCGAGATCGCCGCCGCGCTTGGCAGTGCTCGCCGCGAGGGCCGCTCGTGGCGATGCCTTTGCCCCGCGCACAACGATCAGATGCCGTCCCTGTCGATTACCGAGAAGGGCGGTATGACACTGTTCAAATGCCGAGCCGGATGCGACCAAGGCGCTGTCCTGGCCGCCCTGCGCCAGCGCGGGCTCTGGGCGCCAACCCCTAAAGAGGCCGATCTGGGATCACAAATCGTCGCCACCTATAACTACTGCGACGCTGAGGGCGCACTGCGATATCAGGTGGTGAGACTGGCGCCGAAGAGCTTCTTTCAGCGACGCCCGAATGGCGCTCCGGACTCCTTCATCAACAACATGGACGGCGTCGAGCCGCTGCCTTACCGGCTGCCCGAGCTCATCGAGAATGGCGACAGCACCGTCTTTATTTGTGAAGGCGAAAAGGACGTCGACATCGTCGCCGATCTAGGCCTGATCGCGACCTGCAACCACGGCGGCGCCGGCGTCGGCAAGTGGAGACCGAAAATTTCGCACTGGTTCGTCGGCCGTGATGTCGTGATTTTGCCCGACAATGACGAAGTCGGGCATAAGCATGCGCTCGATGTCGCGCAAAAGCTCGAGTCGGTCGCGTCGCGCGTGCGCATCCTAGAGCTGCCAGGTCTGAAGCATAAGGGCGACGTTTCCGACTGGCGCGCAGCCGGCGGGACGCGCGCGCAGCTCGAGCAGCTCGTCTCCAGTGCGCAGGTGTTCCGACATGATGCCCCGCGACGGAGCAACCAAGAGGCGGCGGCACCGCTAGTCGTCGATCCTGGCGCACCGCTCGACATCGCCCGCCTGTTCCTGACGAGGAAGCACACGGTTGGACAGATCCGAACACTGCACCATCATCGCGGGGCGTTCTATGCCTGGAATGGTACTAGCTACCCGGAAGCAGAAGAGGCTTCGCTGCGGGCCGAGCTGTACGAGTTTCTTGATCAATGCGTGTCAATCGGCGCAAGGGACGACGTTCGCCCGGTTAAGCCGACCATGGCCCGGGTTTCTCAGATCCTAGACGCGCTCAAGGCCGCCTCGATCGTGTCGGGATCGATCGAAGCACCTTCCTGGCTCGATAACGTCCCTGACCTGGCGTCGGGCGACATAATCGCCTGCGGCAACGGGCTTCTGCACCTGCCGACATTTCATCTGCTGCCGCACTCGCCCGAGTTTTTCACCCACAATGCGCTCGAATTTGCCTACGAGCGCCACGCGCCCGAACCGGCTGGATGGTTGCGTTTTCTCGCTGAGCTTTGGCCCGAAGATGCGCAATCCATCGATACATTGCAGGAAATCTTCGGCTACGCGCTGAGCTCCGACACCAAGCAGCAGAAAGCATTCTTGATCGTCGGGCCAAAACGTAGCGGTAAAGGGACGATCGCGCGCGTACTGGCACGCCTTGTAGGCCGAAGCAATACGGTGGCGCCGACGCTCGCAGGCCTCGGTATGAATTTCGGCCTCGCGCCACTGATCGGCAAGCGGATAGCAATCATCTCCGACGCCCGTCTCGGCGGCCGCGCCGATCAGCACGCCATCGCCGAGCGGCTCCTGTCAATTACCGGCGAAGACGCCATCACGGTCGATCGCAAATTCCTGCCAGCATGGACAGGCCAGCTTCAAACCCGCTTCGTGATCCTGTCGAATGAACTGCCGCGGCTCGCCGATGCCAGCGGGGCCCTTGCCAGTCGCTTCATTGTGCTGCTGCTCACGAAGAGCTTCTATGGGCGCGAAGATCCCAGCCTGACAGATCGGTTGTTGCGAGAGTTGCCCGGCGTCCTGAATTGGAGCATTGCCGGACTGCATCGCCTCCGTGATCGAGGCTATTTCCCCCAACCTACTTCGGCCGCCGAGGCGGTTCAGGATCTCGAGGACCTTGCCAGCCCAATCGGTGCGTTTGTGCGGGACCGCTGCATTGTCCGGTCGGGGCTGCGGGTCGAGCGTCACCGGCTCTTCGAAGCGTGGGTCGACTGGTGCAAGGTCCAGGGACGCGATCATCCCGGAACCGCCGCGGATTTCGGCCGCAACTTGCGCGCCGCGGTTCCTGGTCTGGCGGATACGCGGCCTGAAATTGAAGGGAATAGGTTCCGATTTTATGAGGGCATGGGGATTCGGTGACCTTTCCGTCCAGACGCGTCCATGGACGGAAGCATTGTGTTTGCCCCTTTCACTCCCCGATGCCCTCTCTCGGGCGCGCGAAAATGGGTAAGTCCATGGACGCGCCTGGACGCGTTCTTGATTCGGTCCCTAAACCGGCGTTCCGCCATTTTCGCTTGGTAGAAGCAGGCGATAACCGCGGACGCGGGCCCATGGTCGAACCGGGGTGAAGGCGGTGATAACCCTTATTATCGGCGGCTCGCGGTACCCACGCTGATCGGAGCCGGTGCCAACAATGGGCTGCCAGCCGCCGAACCGCCGCGATGTAGATGTCCTCGGTGCTCGGCACCAAACCGACAAAGCTCATCTCGTCGATCATCCGCCGCCACATCGGTCACGTTTGACCGAGTTCAGCAATTCCCACAAACTCGCGCGGCGGCGGGAGTGAGGTCTACCAATGAGCGACATTGGCCCCCCTTATGTCGGCCGGTCGCTGTTGCGGGAGAAGACCGCCGGCTGCTGACGGGCCAGGGGCAATTCATCGCCGACCTCGTGCTGCTGCGTATGCTTTACGCCGTTTTGGTGCGCAGTGCCCGCATCCGCTCGATCGATCTGTCGCGCGCCGCCGCATCGAGGTGAATACGACGCCGATCAAGTCGGAACAGCTCGTACGCCAAACGTTGGGGCCTCGTTCGGCCGATGTCATAAAGCCTCCCGGTTCGCCGCCATCGGTCTGGATCACTTCCACATCTGGGGTCAGTTAGAGTTGCTGCGGCGGGCAGGCGCAGAATTGGTCGCCTTCCACGCCGCCGAGCATGGTCTGGCCAAGCCTTTCGCCGAACGGGTACACCAGCCCGGCTCTCGAGCTCTTCGACGCACAGGGTGTGTCGTTCGTCTCGGTGACGCTGCAATTCAACACGACGAGCTCGATGCGGCGCCTGATCATCAATTTGCCGCATGACTATGATTTTGCTAGATTTATTTTCCACCCAACGAGATATAGACGGCCCATTACGTCCCTCGACGGCAGTCGGGTGGAATGAGCAAAAGGAGGCATCCCCGTTTCGCCAACGTTTCGCGAGCGCCACGTGGGCGACAGGGCCGAAAACGTGCGGGAGGCCAATGAGCTGATCACGAAGGCGCTGTGGGCGATGATCCCGGACCTCTGCGCGCCCGGGCGCGCAGGTCGAGCCGGCACGGTCGGCCACAACGATCACTTCCGCCGCGACCGCTGATTACGAATGACGTTTTCAGTCCGGCGATGCCGAGCCGCCCAGAACCGCGATTATCGGTGGTCGACCACTGCTGATGCTGAAGGCTGCACGGTTTTCAGGACTCCGCTTGCTCAATGAGTCGGTATCGAGCTTACCCGCTCAGCTCCAGAGAGCTGCCTTCCCAAACCACGCTAAGCCGTCCACAATGGGGACACTGGAGAGCGCGCCGCGATGACAGTGCGCCGCGACAGGCAGTGCAACGCGCCGTCGCTGCCGCGCAGTCGATCAGATCTGCGCGGGCCGGTCGCCGTAAGGGTGGGTAATTATTTCCATCACGTGACCGTTGGGGTCGTCGAAATAGAAGCCGCGACCGCCGTGCAGATGATTGATCTCGCCGGGCTTGGTGCGCCGCGGATCGGCGTAATACCGCACGCCGTGAGCGCGGATGCGGGCGAACGCCGCGTCGAACTCGGCGTCGGTGACAAGGAAGGCATAATGCCCCGGACGAAACTCTTCGCGCGTATCGAAATCGAGGGTCACGCCGTTCGCCGTCTTGACCGGGACAAAATGGCCCCATTCCGGCCCCGCTTCGAGATTGAGGATATCGGCGAGGAACTTGGCCGAGACCCATTTGTCCTTCGCCGGGATGATCGTGTGATTGAGTTCGACACTCATCTGGCCCTCCCTTCACTATCCCCCATTCTATCACGTCATCGGCCTGGGCGAGGAGACCTGGTCTTAGTAGGCAGAGCTTACCTGCCGTGCCCGGGTCGATGGAGAGATAGAACCTTGTGGGCGGCTCGACTGGTTTCGGCCGGATGACAGCTTTTGCGCCGACTACGATCGTTCTCGCCGCCCGGATCGGAGCGCCGGCGATGCCCAATTGCCGTCGTTGCCCGACGGGAGGCCTGTGAGCCATCTTGCGAGTCACCTCGTGAGGCCAGGAGTATCGGAGGGCTACTGGGCAGCGGCGGCCATAGATGGGGCTGCTGCAACAGGTCGATGGGCGCGGAGAAAGGTACGGACATGGCGCATCGCCAGCGGAATCTTGTCGGGAGTATCCTTCCATGGATAAAGGCTCACCTGCGCGTTGGGCGCGAGATGTACGGTCTCCATCGCTACGGCATAGGGGTGCCCCGGAACGTCGTCGGGCAACACCAAGATTGGCGTCTGGCAGTTGCGCACGAAATCGCGCGTCACGGTGTACACGAAATCGGCGCGAGCACCACCGTACATGTTGGTCAGGAAAGTGTCGACCATCGCCATCGTGATGTCGGGCCGGCGGGCGCACAGCTCTGGGCCCCAGCCTTTCATGTTGTTGTTGTAGGAGAGGCCAGGCAACTCCGGGCGGTAGCCGCTAGGCTGCGCCGGCACGGCCGCGACGACGCGGTCGCCGGCTCGCTTTAGCAGGTTCCAGATAAACGGGCCGCCGATGCAGAAGCCAAGCACCATGAACTCGCCGACGCCCAGGTGATCCATCAGGCCGATATGGTCGTCGGTATAGGCGTCCCAAGGCCGATCGACCTCAAGCGGACCGGAGGACTGGCCACCCTGGGAGTTGCGCAGATCGGCTGCAATAACACGAAACTCGCCCTTGAACTCGTCGAACGGGTTGAACGGGTGCGTAGCGAGCCCCGCGACCGTTGAGTTGAGCCCGCCGCCGGGGATGACCAGCAGCGGGAAGCCCGAGCCGACCTCTTCGTAATGGATGCGAACTTGGCCTCTTTCATAGGACGGCATGATTTTTCTCCCTTTCCCAATTCACCCGCGCGAGCCGAGATCCAGAGGAAACCTACGGTGCGCCTCCCTACGGTGCGCCTCCGTTTTTGTCGACGGTTGACGGACCCCGACTATTGCGCCGCGGCGCGCATCGGGATGTGTGCTTTTAAGAAGCGGCGCACCCGGTCGATCGTGCGTTGTCTTAGCTCCTCCGGTTCCTTCCACGGGTACACCGTGATCTCGGCGTTTGGCGCCAACGAGGCGACATCAATCGAGGTCTGCAAGGGATGCCCTGGCACGTCATCCGGCAGCACTAGCATCGGGGTGCGGCAGTTCCTGATGAAGTCACGCGACACGCTGTACAGGAAATCGGGTTGCACTGCGTACAGGTTGTGCAGGTATTTCTCGATCGTGTCCGTCGACAGGTCGGGCCGCCGCTTCGTGAAGTCGGGCACCCAGTTCTCTTTGCTATGGCGGTACATGACGGTCGGGTCTTCCGGCCGATGGCCGACGCTCTGGCAGAACACGGCGGCGACAACGCGGTTCGGCGCCCGCTGCATCAGCTTCCCGGCAAAGCAGCCGCCGATGCAGTAGCCCATGTAAAAGAATTCCTGAATGCCGAGGTGGTCCATCAGCCCAAGCTGGTCGTCGGCGAACGCGTCCCAGGGGTTATCGACCTGCACTGGGCCGGTGGATTCGCCGCCATTGGCGTTGCGCTGGTCCATGGTGATGCAGCGGAAGTCGTTCTTGAACGCCTCCATCGCGTTGATGACCGCCGTCGGCCAATTGCTAACTCGCGAATTCAGTCCGCCGCCGGGTGTCACCAAGAGCGGGAAGCCGGAGCCAGTCTCCTCGTAGCGGATGCGGACATCGCCCCTTTGATAGAATGCCATGGCGGTCTCCTCCAAGGTTGCGGCCGCCGCGCTTGTCGCGGTTGGCAGAGTGCGAAGGCAGACGTTTTAAGCCAATCGGTCGAGGTTTCGGAAGCGTTTCGCAGCAAGCGGCTCCCGATCAGGTCCGGTCTACCAAAAAGTACAGGTGCACCTGCGGCGCACGGGGTCGTCAGCGGCTCATCAACATCGGCGCCGCGCGCCCGCAAGCTACCCTATGGCACGACCGCAGAAAGTCCGCTGATGCTCTCCGGCGCCAACAGGCCCTCGCCGCATCGTAAAATCCTTTTCTGACCTGGTGATAAGCGAAAGTTATCAAGGTTTGGGTATGACGCGGCGCGGCGGCTGACCCGATGATAACGGACGTCGCTGGCGGCCCGCACGAAACGCTGCCGCGACGCCGTGTAGCGAGGAGGTTGCGGTTGGTTATCTCTTACCTACCGCGCCTCGCTTTTGACGATCGGCGGTAATTGCACCGCGCCGGTCAGCGCAGGCACGGTGACGAGGATGACGCTGGATTGGGCACTCATGATGTGCGCTGCGGAGGAACGGCGGTGCACCGCCCCCCGCGAGCTGGAGTTTTCTGCCCTTGCAGGGCATGTCCAAAGATCTGGGGTCTTGAGATGGTCTCGATGAGGCGATACGATCACGTCCCTCTATTTCGTTTCTTAATGCTGGTGACAGCCGGGTCTGACGAGGGCCGTTGATTTCTTTTGCGAGCCCCGGTTAAGGGCAAGAGCAATGCCGGCTGACGTCGATCGGGCGCCTTTTTGGTTTGCTTCCTTTTTGCCGTTCTTTGCTCCGGGGCGGACGGTTCCTGCGCAAGGCTGCGTTTCAGGGCAGCCATTAAATCGAGCACTGGCGACGGCGTTGATACCGCCCGCGGCTCGATGGTCACCCCTTTCATCTTCGCCTCGATCAGCCGCTGCAACGCCTCCTGATAACGGTCATGATAGGTGCTCGGATCGAAATTGCCGGTCCGCTGCCCGATGATCGCACCCGCGATTGCCAACATCTCGGCGTCGAGATCGCCCTCGGCGCTGCCGAAGTGTGGTGCCCGCACTTCACCTGCAGCACGCAACGTAAACAGCGCCATCCCGGTACCGCGCGGCTCCACCATGACCATCCGCTCGCGGCGGCTGAGGGTGAGCCGCCCGAGCCCGACGACACCAGCCTCGGCCATTGCCGCGCCGATCACCCGGAGCGCCTCGACCGCAATCGGACCATCGGGATAGACGTAGTACGGGCTGTCGAAATAGACCGGATCGATGTTCCCGCCCGGTACAAACGTCTCCAGGTTGACAATCTTTGTGCTTTCGACATCGAGCGCCTTCAGCTCGTCGGCGGTGAAGGTGAGGAATTGGCCGCGGCTGTATTCGTATCCTTTGACGACCTCGCGCTTGTCGATCTCCTCGCCGGTTCCGGGATCGTGCGGCCGGAGCGCGATCCGGGTCGCGGCCGGGGTCTGGTCTCCATCAGGGCTGCCATTGTCGGCGAGGAGCGGCCGTATCGATGGCGCAGAACCCTGCCGCCCTCCACCCCGATCCGGCACGTCGTCCTCGTCCATATCGACCGGCGCTGGTTGCCACACCTGGTGCAAGCGAATGGGTTTCGTGCGTGTCGTCGCCGGCGACAAATAGATCGGGCAAGACACCAGAGAAAGGCGCAGGAAACCTCGCCAACTCGCCCGCGGCATTTCAAATCTCCTTGACGATACGGTAAGTCAACGGCCGGTGCCGAAGTATGGGTCCTGCGTCGGCGCGAGCGTCGTGATTGCTCATTGGGGGGCCTCCGAAGCGGCGTGCACGGCCAGCAAATCCCGGCGGTAGCGCTCGACCATTTTTGAATAGCTGTTGCTACCCGTGACCTTGTAATCGCGCACCGCATCCCAATCGCCGGCTTTGGCGAGGCCGAACAGCCGGTCGAAATGCTTCTGGTAATGGGGGTTCGCCGCCGAGGTCACGATCGGCGCCTTGTCGGGCAGTTTGCCGGCGGCGATCGCCGCGGGGTCGAGGGCGTAGCGCGACCGCGACGTCGCTCCCGGTCCGGCCGCTTTCGCTCGCCGGGGCTGCCCAGCGCGCTTTGCATCGCGCTCGGCATCGTAAGCTCGAATGTCACCATCCTTGAACATGCCGGTGCCGCCGGAGGTGTATTTCACGCGCCAATACTCGGCATTGAGCCGGGTGTGGATCGTTGCTTCGGACCACGATTTGGGCTTATTGCGCACCATCACGCGAGTGCCGTCGGGCCATTTGTTGTGCCGCTCGGGCGCGCCGGCCGCCGGCACGCTCGAAGCCGCAGGCTCATTGCCAGTGGCAGCAGTGGCCTCCCCAGCCTCGGCGATGGGTGGCGCATCGCTCGGATCCTCGTTGACCGAGAGGCGCGGGTTAGTGCTGTAATGACCGTCCTCAGCCGCAGTCGCCGCCGTGGCGATTTCGGTTTCGACTTCGCCAGTGGTCGGAGCGGTCTTCCAGACGATCTCAAACCGCCCATCATCGCGGGGCCGAATGCCGTAATCGACCGCCGGCGCCTTGCCGTTGGCGATCATTTTCTCAGCGGCGCGCTTGGCGTTGTTGCGCGCCGTGAAGCTTGAAGCAGTGGTGTCCATCGGTTTCTCCCTATTGGAAACAACGACACACATGCTCGGCGTGCCACCGAAGTCCAGTAGTGGAGCGACCAATCTCTGTGTCATGTCGCGGTTAACGAAATGCGCGGCGTCGGACCTTTTTTCAGCAGGTGCTGCTGCGGCGTACCGAACGCGGTCTGCCGGTCTGACCGCGGCGCCGCATCAGCGCGTCGACCACGATCCGGCACCGCTCCGGGGTTAATGACCAGAGCTCCTCGCGCTGGGAGTCCTGCGCGGTTTCTGCAAGTCTTGCGGTGCCGTCGGCGTTAGCAGCTCTCCGCTCTATGGAGCTCGGCCTGATTTATGCGTCGTTCGCAAGTCGCCGATTTCAGCTCCTTCGCCGCAGCACCATCTGGTGATCATCGCGCCGGAGAGCCCCAGGCGGACGGCGCGCTCCAGCTCCTTGATCCCGTCCTGGACGTCGTCCAGGTTGATCATCGCGATGCCCTTGAGGCGGGCGGGATCGGTGCGGCAGAACTCGGCGAGCCAGTCGTTGTAGGCGCGAAAGATGGCGGGGAACCTCTGCCCGCCGGCCTACACCGCCCGCGCGGTCGCGATGGTCCGGGAGAGCGCCGCGGCGGCGGGGCGCGAGTCGCTCGACATCGGCAAATCTGCCCTGCGCTCTGTTCCACCATGCTATCATCTCCCCATGACGAGCGATCAAGAAAACGACGACGACCAGCGCCGCGATGCACTATTGCTGCGGCTGTTGAAAACGCCTCTCCAATCGCGCGCCGAAACTGCCGAGCGAGCGCGACGCGCTAAAGCAAAAGCCAGCCCCCGGCGCCACACGGCAAAACCGAAGGAACGGCCCGCATCAAAGGGGCGCGTTCACAAGGGGAAGACACGAAACTGATCAACGCGGGAGCTGTCCGAGAACATGGCAAGATGGCTTACCGTGGCTGCAAATCTGCGCCAATAGGCCATATGGGGTTGCGCCGAGTAGCAGCTTGATCGTTCCGTCCTCGTTGATTACCGCGTGCGGTACGTAGGGCTTGCGTAAATCGTCGATGTTCTTCTTGTACCACTGCTCAGCTTCGGCAGTGGTTTTAAAGCCGATTGGCTTATCTCCCGACCACACATCTCTGATCGTCGGGACATCGAATCCAGGAACGGTGCTCGGGAACGAAACCGGATATGGGATCGTTGCGAACGCATAGGTCGAAATTTGCCAGGGATCAAAATATACGGTTGCCCCATTGGCCTCCTCGTCGGGCGGATAGACGCGCCCTCTCCATGCTACATCGGAACTGGGCTTTTGGCCGCCATATCCGTCAGGAATCATTGGCGCTTCGATTAACACCACTCTCAATCCGCCTTGGGCTTGAACGCATCCCGTCTTTTCGAACCAAGACTTGTCGCCAGCGGTGAGTGCGGCTTTCGCCTCTTTGATAGCGAGCGGGTTTCCACAGAGGATCGCGCCAGCTTCGGTTACAAAGGGAAATTTGGGGGCGGCGTCCCCGACAAGAGGAGATGCCTGCGGCCCCGCACTTTGGGAAGGCGGCCCTGGCACCGGGGCGACCCCTGGAGGCCATCCTTGCGCTGCGGCGGGTTCAGGAGGCCGACCGCTCTCTACGTATTGTGCTCCGTCAAAAACAATGAAGTCAGCTTTGTCGTTGATTAGGTCTCGATATCCGTTAGTCACGGTGCCAGCGAACGCAACCTGCCCCTTGCTAAAGAAAGAACCGAGCGCTTTGTATGAGTGCCTGCTAGAATTAAACTTGTTGATGTCTATTGAGCACCCGCCGGAGCCACAGAAACCAGGGTGCTCGATATATGTGATGATATCCTGATCAGACTTAGCATCAACTTTTAAACTCACCGCTGCATATTTGAACCCTTTGGTATAAGCTGAATCAAAATCTCTTCCCAAGATCCGTTTAAGCCAGCCGACATACACCTTCGGTACCCCGTATTCAAATTTGATGGGTGTCCAGCGCTCGGGCGGGGGTACGTGTCGATTTCGCGAGAAGGCGTGCTCGGGACCGATGCAGCGCTCGGGTGGGGGTATGTGCCGATCCGCATTTCGCGAGGCGGGTTCGAGAGGCAGATCGCTCTCTACGTATTGTGCTCCGTCAAAAACAATGAAGTCAGCTTTGTCGTTGATTAGGTCTCGATATCCGTTTGTCACGGTGCCGCCAAACGCAACCTGCCCATTACTACAGAAAGCGCCGATGGCTTTGTATGAGTCACCCTTAGAATTAAACTTGTAGATCTGTATTGAGCATCCGTCGGATCCACAGAAATCAGGGTGCTCAATATACGTAATGAAATCTTGGGTGTATTTGTCATTAACTTTCAAATCTACCACAGCATATTTGAAAGCTTCGGTATAAACTATCGGGTAATCCGTTCCGAGGATCTGTTTAAACCAGCCGACAAACGCATTCGGCACCTCGTGTTCAAATTTCATCGTTGTCCAGTGCTCAGGCGGGGGTGCGTTTCGATTGCCATCGATCGTCACCTGAGCGCTTGATGCTGCTCTATCCCGCGTGGAATGCTCGATGTCGCGCCCGACGGGGGGCCCAGGTTCGGGGGCAGCCGTGAGCTCGCTCGCGGGCTGCCTTTCGAGCCCCGCAATAAAATAAAATCCGGCGGTGAGACCGGCGGCCAAGATCGTAGTGCACAGCGTCGCGCTTAGGATCGCCCAAATCGGTTTCATATACTGACGATCTGTAGGCCGTCCATCGTTCCGATGCAACCGGCATGCTGGTTAACCAATTCATTACGCCGTCATACATTGCGCGTGTTCGGGCCTAGTGCCGCACGCCGCACGCTGCTCGCAGGAACTCGATGGACTCACGAACACGCTGAGAGCCGCAGCTGCCGCGCATTGCCACGGCCGCCGCGATCATGCTCCTGCCAAATTCACGGCTCGCGGCCTCGCGAGTGGTTCGCGTGGGCCGCAGAAAAGCTCGCGCGAAGTTAAGGTCGCGCTTCAGGCGCTAACTGTAGCCGATGCGAAAGCCAAAGATCGTTGGGAACTTAGGCTTGTGGTCGTTGGCTGGTATACCCACCACTCACCTATGACTCGTCGGCCACCCCGCGCCAGGCGCTTACTCTGCCAGTCGGGATCGACGTCGGCAAATGACGAAGAGCGGCGGGCAGGATGTAAGTTTCCAGCTCGGCGCGATGACGATTGCTCGGAACCCACTTATAATAACGGATCTTGAAGATGCCGGCATTGCCGATGCCCAACCAAGTATTGGCCGCATCGCGCGCGGGTTTGGTGATCCACCCGAGGCCCGATCAGTGAAGACTAGACCGAGCATGAGAGCCGGCAGCAGCTCCCGGCCCTGATGGCACAATTGACGGCGTCCTCTTCGAAGGCCGTTTCCCACCGCCACATCCACCCGGCCTGAAAGGACTTTGGTCCACAGCTGCAAAAGCCGGACACGTTACTGCACTGTCTAAAGACCCTTACCCAAACCCTCTCGCCGCTGCTCGGGTCAAGCTCGGGGAGAGAAAGCCGGAGGCAGATGAGAGGCTGCCTACCGGGATGATGCTGCCCAGGGCGCGTCGCCGGTGAGGGGGGAGAGGCTCGCTCCGGTCCCCAATCTGGGCATGATCACGATCTCGATCATGCTGGCTAATATCATGCAAGGCGTCGACAACACGATCCTGAATGTCGCGCTGCCGCACATCCAGGGGAGCTTATCGGCCTCGCTGGATCAGATTGCCTGGGCACTGACCTCCTATATCGTCTGCGCGGCGATCATGATGCCGCTGACCGGCTGGCTCGCCGGCCGTTTCGGCATCAAATACATCTTTCTGGTCTCGGTCATCGGCTTCACGCTCGCCTCGGCGCTGTGCGGCGCCGCCACCAGCACTCGGCGAACTCGTCCTTTTTCGTGCCTTGCAGGGTGTTGCCGGGGCCGGGTTGATCCCGCTGTCGCAGGCGACCCTGTTACAGATCAACCCGCCGGAGCGCCATGGGCATGCTATGGCGGTGTTTGGCATCGGCACGATCTTCGGCCCGATTATGGGGCCGGCGCTCGGCGGCTGGTTGACCGATGACTACAGCTGGCGCTAAATATTCTACACAGGCAGTCGGGGTTGGTCATCAGCCCGCGCCCAATCGCCAGCATCTGCTGCTCTAATAAATGCGCCCGGCTTGCGTCAACACGATGTCGCCAGCCTCGTTTTCGCCCGAAATCCAGTAAGAATTTTCGGGCGAAAAATCGCAATGGTCCGGATTGTATATTAACCAATTTGAACCGGTTGCCGCGGGCGACCGAAGTCGACAAGGCAGCGCGGCAGATGAGTCTGCGTTTACGGCTGCGACACTTGGCGACTTAACACCAAGAGCATTCGGTCGAGGGCCGCCGCTCCTAACCGAACTTCGCCGATTGGAGCACTTTTAAGCGCCTAAGTGTCTGAGATCGCTGAGGTGGACCCCCGAAGGTCGGCACTACAGCGAGGTGGGTGGCGTCGGCGGGATGGCGGTGATTTTAGGTGGTGGTTGGGCGGGAAGCTCCAGTTTCAGCTTATTCAGCAAGAGGCTGAGCTCGGGTTCGGGCTCGGTATAGCGGGTGAGCAACAGCTCGCGGCCGTCGGTGGTCGGCAGGTGCACATCGATCATCTGCACGGCGGCGAACTTTTCCAGCACGCTGCGCGGCGTCAGCCCGGGCGCCAGCGCATGCAAGCGCCGCGCAAGAGTGACGTGCAGGCAATAGGCCAGGAAGGCGATGAAGACGTGCGCCTCAACGCGTGCCTCAATCTGGTGAAAGACCGGCCGGATCGCCAGGTCGCCCTTGAGGTTCTTGAACGCCTCTTCGACCGCCACCAGCAGCAGATAATGGCTCCACAGCTTGGCGGGGTCTTCCTCGACGAGGTTGGTGCGCAACAGATACCGGCCTTCGCGCGATCGTGCCTGCCGCAGCTTATTGCGATCGAGCCGATAGCTGAACGTGGCGCTGTCTGCGGCGACCTCGATCGTGACCAGACGCCAGGCGGCGCGGGACTGATCGCGCGCGGCACCGAGTTTCATGAGCAGCTCCTCGCGCGCGAGCGCCATTGTAGCGAGTTGCCTGAGCCGGGCCCACAGCCGCTTCAGCTGCCGCCGCCGCATCGCACGCTCTTTGGCGACGCGGTCGCGGCTCTGGGCAAGGACATAGAGTTCACCCTCTTGCGCCAACAGCTTGACCTGCACGCCGGGTCGCGCCTCTTGCCACGGCTGGGCAATCAGATGCTTCTCCAAACGCGTCAAGCGACCCTTCGGCGTGCCCACCAGGTAATGCACCGGCGGGTCGGCCGCGCGCATTTCGGCGAGCACCTCTTCGGTCGGCACGCCGCGGTCCATCAGCCAGACGCGGCGCGCCTTGCCGTATTGTCGCTCGATGTGGTCGAGAAACCCCCGCAATGTCGTCTTGTCCGCAGTGTTGCCGGCCAGCACCTCATAGGCCAGCGGCAGGCCTTCGGGCGTCACCACCAGGGCAATGACGATCTGCACACAATCGGGTCGATGATCGCGCGAGTACCCGAAGCGGCGCTTGTCGCCTTCCGGGAACGGTGGATCCGCCTCGAAATAGGTGCTCGTCAGATCGTAGAGCAGCACGTCGTAGCTGATGTTGAACAGATCGCGCCACCGTCCCACCAGGTGATCGAAGACCGCTTGCTTGTGCGCGAGCAGTCGGTCGTGACAACGATACAGCTTGTGGATCTCGGCGAGCCCGGCATCCTGGCCCAAGAGATCGGCCACGGCGCTGCGCTGAAACCACTCGCGGTGCAGGCGCCATTCGCTGCCCGGCGCCAGCAGGCGATAGGCGACCAGCACGAACAGGACCTGATCCCAGCGCGTCCCCTTGCGGCTCACCCCCAGCCGCTTCGACCAGAACTGATCGAGCTGCAGCTCACGCCACAGCATCAACGCCAGCCAGCACGCACCCCACTGCCGTGGCCGGCGCAACTGCAACTGCGACAGCTTGACGTGGACGATCGAGGTGTCCGCCAGCACTCCTGCGCCGCGGTCTTCCGGAAACAGCGACAGCGTCCGCGGTTGCGTGGCGCCTTCCTCGAGCACCTCGATTGAGCGCCGCCACGCCAACTCCTGCGTGTCGTTGATCTCGCCCAGGTACAGCACGTGCCGCTGCACCACGCGCCCCCTGGCGGTCCGCGTGTTCTCGACAACGCTCCAATAGCGATGTTGCTTGCCATCCTTCCGGCGAACTTTGCAGCGCAAGAACATGATGGCCGGCGATTATCGGCACATTGGCGGCCGAGAGAATAGACTTGGTCGGCACTACAGCCGATTTTCGGCGTTTTGGCCCGCCGCGCTCCTTGTCGTTCAATGACTTGCCCGGCGAAAATTCCGGAACGGCGGGTCGAATCGGCGAAGTTAGGCTAACGTCGGATGAGGATTACTCCTCCAACGAGTAAGAGTACTCCGAATATCCGCATCGGGTCCGCTGGGCGTTCGGCGAGACCGAACCATCCGTAATTGTCGAAAATCAACGACGCGACCATCTGGCCCGCGATGAGTGATGCGATAAATGTCGCCGTGCCCAATCGGGGGACGAGCAAGATCGAGATCGCGATGTAGATCGCGCCGAAGAAGCCGCCGCTCCAGGCCCACCAATTACTGCGAAGCACAGCCGTGGCTGACGGCACACCGTCGCGCAGGGCAGTAGCGAGCACGAACATACAGAGCGTGCCACCGAGATAGCTGACGAAACCGGCCCATGCCGCCGATCCCAATGCCGATCGCAAGTCGGCATTCACCGCCTGCTGCATTACGAAGCTGACACCTGCTCCGACCGCCAATAGCGCAAAGCCGAAAAGTTTGAAAATTGGCGACATCTCGCTCCGCTCCGCCTTCCGAGGATAACGTTGCCATCCCGTAATCCGCCTTCGGCGGCGAGTTGAGATGGGGGGCGGGGCGGCGTCAGCGCCAGTATGCGAGCGGACCAATCCCTCGTGGTATGTGGCCCCGTATCGGTCCAACAATGCCGCGACTATGGACAGGTCCCGAGGGGGGCTCGCGTATCGAGCGCGAGATCACGTGATTCGGCGATTAATAGTTAATCTGCCGATATTTGTTGCGACTTTAAGGAGCATTGGCATACTGAGCCTTCGTTAAAATCTGATTGACGCCCATGAGCCTGGCCGTACGACCACGTTCGGCGTTAGCTCTCCATCCTACTTGTCGGAGATCCCAAATACGTATTCCACCGGTGCCGCTAGTGTTGGGAGGCTTTCACGCCAGCAGCCCAACCGGCGTATGTCAATGCATACAAACCCAGGAAAAATCCCACATTCCCCCAGTCACCATGCAACAGATAAATTAGTGGTGCCAGTGGCAACGGCGCGACAATGCCTACCAGAATTCCGATTATTACAGGTATGGTTGTGCCTGTCCAACCGCTGATCACCGTGTCTGCGGCAAGTACCCACACTGTCACTCCGAGCATCCCGGCTGTGATCATTAAAGCCATGCCGGCAAATTTACGCAGGCGCCCGAACACTGTCAGCATGCCCATCGAGATTCCAAAGGAGATCAGTAAAATCGCAATCGCTAAAACCCACATGTCAAAAGTCGTCAGACCATTATCCATTTGCCAATGTTCCTGGAATCGCGAAGGATTTGCTCACCCTCGGTTCTTACTTGATCAAAATAAACGAAAGCTTACAGTGCGACCCGATTTTTAAGATTTCTGTATCAAGACAGATGGCTTATGCACGAGGGTCCGGTGGCTCTAGATGTTGTTTCGGGCTAGGCGGCTTTGCGGATCAGGACGAGGTAGGGCGCCGGAGCGGTGCGGGCGCCGATGCCGAGCAGGGTATCGAAGGCGGCATGGCGTGTGCTGCGCCGATTGAAGCGGAACACGAACTCATCGAGGTAGTGCTGCAGGTTGGTTTTCCGCAGACCGTGGTAGACGCCCAAGCCCCAACGCTTGAGGTTTGAAAACAGCCGATGGATCCAGGGCAGCGCGATGTGCGCGGCCATCGTGCCGATGGTGATCGCGTTGTGCCGGACACCGGGAAGGTTGTGGTAGGACGGCCAGTCGTCGGTGATCAGCCGGGTCTGAGGGGCAACCGCACCGAGCACGAAGGCATGAAGCTCGTCTTTGCCAAAGCCCTCGATCACCTTGAGCCGGGCGCGCCGGGGCTTGCCGCCGTCGATTTCGACCGCGCCGGCAACCAGCATTTTGCCGATTCCGCTGCGGCCGGCGGGCACAACGACCGGGTCGTTCTTGGTGCGGAACGGGATGATTGTCTCGTCGGCCTCGACCAGACCACCGAGCGGCCCGCGCGCGGGGTTGACCATGGCGCGGCGCAGCTTGGCGCATAACATCCAGGCGGTGCGGTACGAACCGAGAGCAAGCTGGTTTTGCAATTGCAGCGCCGAGATGCCGTTCGAGTGCGTCGCCATTAAAAACGCGGCCCAGAACCATATCGTCAGCGGCAGCTTGCTGGCATGCATGATCGTGCCAGCGGTCACCGAGGTCTGCCGACCACAGTCGGCGCACTCGTAGGTGAAGGCTTTGGTCTTCAGCAGCCAAGCCCGGCCCCCGCCGCAACCCGGGCAGACAAACCCTTGCGGCCAACGACGCTCGAAGAGGTACTCCGCACACGCATCTTCTGTCGCAAAGCGCCCCTGGAATTCGATCAACGACCGCGGAAACCGTCGCTCAGATACAGGCACGACACTCCCCCTTGCTCATTCGATACCAATGAGCAGCTTACACCTGAGTTCTTGTTTTGTACACTAAATCTGGATCGGCCGGACGCTCGTGCATAAGCCATCAAGACAGATCATCTTTGGCGGAATGTTAACTGGCTCGATCGCCAGCAAGGGGCCCGCCAGCCAGGCGACATCATCTCGTATCGCCGGGCGACATCATCTCGGAATCAGCGGGCGACTTCGTTTTTTTGGCAAGTTGCAAGCCGGCGGTCAATCCTTTGTGGTCGATCTGGAGCGTCTGCGCCTCAGGCTGTCGCCGGCGAGATCGATGCGGTGGGCATTGTGAACCAGCCGGTCAAGGATGGCGTCGGCATAAGTCGGGTGATTGAACGAAACCGCGTTGGCCGGTAAGGCCTATGGGAGTCCTCCCCGACGCGCAGGCGGCAGGGTCGAGCATCCATGCCGCGACCACGAGGACTACGCCGGGCGTTACCTCGACATGAACGACATCGCCGCCGGCGCGCCGCTCGACATACTGGCGGCGAAGGCGGCGCCCATAGAGTGCGTGCCAGCGGTAATAAACCTCGACCTCCTGCCCGATATGGGCAGAATGACCGGGCGATTGCCATTGGCCGGAAGAATTATCTGTTTGCCGGCTCCGATGCCGGCGGCCGCCGCGCCGCTGCGATCTACTCCTTGATCGAGAGCGCCAAGCTTAACGGTCTCAACCCGCAGCACTATATCGCCGACCTGCTCGCCCGCATCGGTGATCATCCGGCGCGGCGCATTGCCGAACTCCTGCCCTGGAACTGGCAACCGCTCGAAACCACCCGGCGCGGCGCATTGCCGAACTCCTGCCCTGGAACTGGCAACCGCTCGAAACCACCCGCGCCGCCGCCTAAACCGGCCCGCTCGCCGAGCGCTTACGGTGCAGGTGGTTCGGGCCGGTGAGCAGCCCTACGCGATCGCGCTCGCCGACCGGCAGATCACGACACGCTCATACCGGACGGAAGATGTGCAGTCGCTTCAGTCTGTCCACCGGAGGGGCGCGTGCAGAACAGGAAGACCCTAAACTAGTCGGGACTTTAACGGGGTCGCGTGTAATTTCTTCAAAATTTCGATTTCCAAACTCTATACCGCCCTCGGTCACAAGGCTTGCCGCGACAACCGCTCTGTTCTCTATCAGCGGGTTCCCAAGCTCTTCCCCGAACTCGCGCCCGCCCGCGGTGACGGCCGCTATGCCCGCATCCTGCGCGGTCTCACCGGCGTCCAGCTCCTCATCCTCGACGATTGGGGCCTCGAACCGCTCGACGCCGGCGCCCGTCGTGACCTCTACGAGATCCTCAAGGAACGCTATGGGCGTCGCTCGACCATCCTCACCAGTCAGATCCCGGTCGACAAGTGGCACGCCTTCATTGGCCAGGCTTCAACGACGTCCCGCATCGCCGACCTGCTCGCCCGCATCGGTGATCATCCGGCGCGGCGCATTGCCGAACTCCTGCCCTGGAACTGGCAACCGCTCGAAACCACCCGCGCCGCCGCCTAAACCGGCCCGCTCGCCGAGCGCTTACGGTGCAGGTGGTTCGGGCCGGTGAGCAGCCCTACGCGATCGCGCTCGCCGACCGGCAGATCACGACACGCTCATACCGGACGGAAGATGTGCAGTCGCTTCAGTCTGTCCACCGGAGGGGCGCGTGCAGAACAGGAAGACCCTAAACTAGTCGGGACTTTAACGGGGTCGCGTGTAATTTCTTCAAAATTTCGATTTCCAAACTCTATACCGCCCTCGGTCACAAGGCTTGCCGCGACAACCGCTCTGTTCTCTATCAGCGGGTTCCCAAGCTCTTCCCCGAACTCGCGCCCGCCCGCGGTGACGGCCGCTATGCCCGCATCCTGCGCGGTCTCACCGGCGTCCAGCTCCTCATCCTCGACGATTGGGGCCTCGAACCGCTCGACGCCGGCGCCCGTCGTGACCTCTACGAGATCCTCAAGGAACGCTATGGGCGTCGCTCGACCATCCTCACCAGTCAGATCCCGGTCGACAAGTGGCACGCCTTCATTGGCCAGGCTTCAACGACGTCCCGCACCGTGCCGCAACATCGACCACCTCGCGGGACCTCGTTGAACCCTCATCGATTCCGACGAAGTCGCCCGCTGATTCCGAGATGATGTCGCCCGGCGATACGAGATGATGTCGCCTGGCTGGCGGGCCCCTTGCTGGCGATCGTTTTTTGGCAAGTTGCAAGCCGGCGGTCAATCCTTTGTGGTCGATCTGGAGCGTCTGCGCCTCAGGCTGTCGCCGGCGAGATCGATGCGGTGGGCATTGTGAACCAGCCGGTCAAGGATGGCGTCGGCATAAGTCGGGTGATTGAACGAAACCGCGTTGGCCGGTAAGGCCTATGGGAAGTCCTCCCCGACGCGCAGGCGGCAGGGTCGAGCATCCATGCCGCGACCACGAGGACTACGCCGGGCGTTACCTCGACATGAACGACATCGCCGCCGGCGCGCCGCTCGACATACTGGCGGCGAAGGCGGCGCCCATAGAGTGCGTGCCAGCGGTAATAAACCTCGACCTCCTGCCCGATATGGGCAGAATGACCGGGCGATTGCCATTGGCCGGAAGAATTATCTGTTTGCCGGCTCCGATGCCGGCGGCCGCCGCGCCGCTGCGATCTACTCCTTGATCGAGAGCGCCAAGCTTAACGGTCTCAACCCGCAGCACTATATCGCCGACCTGCTCCACGCTCATACCGGACGGAAGATGTGCAGTCGCTTCAGTCTGTCCAGCCGGGGTTAGGGCAGGCCTGTATTCCGCCATTTAGTTCGCTAGGCTCGATTTCAAGCATCAGGCAAGCGGCCTTGGCGAGCGCTTCGCCTACCGTCTGTCGGCCAGGTTCACCGATGCGCCTCACAGGTGGTCGCGCGCGCGCGCGTTTATAGAGTGCAAACTAAGGCCTACCGTCTGTCGGCCAGGTTCACCGATGCGCCTCACAGGTGGTCGCGCGCGCGCGCGTTTATAGAGTGCAAACTAAGCGTATGCTGGAACTGCTAAGGCGGGGATCGAGCCGCTCGCCGACCGGCAGATCACGACACGCTCATACCGGACGGAAGATGTGCAGTCGCTTCAGTCTGTCCAGCGACACGATCATCGTCACCAGCGCGACGATCGGGGCAACGATAGGGAACGGCACCCCCACGGCTTTTGCCTCGGCGGGGTCACCGAGCGGAAAGCAGTCGAGGCCGCCGAGACGATGGCTGAGGCCGGTGTCGCGCTCGTCACCCACGGCGGCGGTGGGCTGACCATGCCGCCGATCGAGATGCTGCGCGCCGCCGGGGTGCTGGTGTTCGCCGGCAACGACGACATCCGCGACACCTGGTCGCCCTACGGCACCGGCGACCTGCTGGAACGCGCCGCGATGATCGGCTGGAAAGGCGATTTCCGCCGTGACGATCAGGTAGAGGTCGCTTTCGACCTGGTCCACTTTGGCGCTCAGCTTCGACGAGCCGGTTGATTGGACGCGGTTCGGCATCTGGCTGACGATGCTGCTTCACCGCCATGGCGATGCATTGTTGCGGGTGAAGGGCATCCTCAATGTCGCCGACACGGCAACGCCGGTCGCGGTGCATGGGGTGCAGCATCTCGTGCATCCGCCGCGGCATCTGGGTGCGTGGCCCGATGGGGATCGGCGTTCGCGTCTGTTATTCATCGCCCGGGGGCTCTATCCGGTGGTGATCGAGCGATCCTTCCGCGCCTTCAGCGGCGTTCCCCATACCTCGCCAAGAATGAGGCCATCATGCTCGACGCATTCCTGACCAATTGCCGTCTCGCCGACGGTCGTGTTGTCGATATCGGCATCGCCGACGGGAAGATTGCGATTGTCGGCGAAGGCGCGGCGCCGACATCGTCGAACAGCGCTCCGGCGCTTGATATCGGCGGCGATCTCGTTTTGCCGGGACTGGTCGATGGCCACATGCATCTCGATAAGACGCTGACGGGCCTGCCATGGATGGGGCATGCGGCGGGCCCGACGCGCATGAGCCGCATCGAAACCGATAAGACGATCCTGCCGTACTTGCCGCTGTCGACCGAAGAACGCGCCGGCAATCTGATCCGCGAATGCGTCCCGCGCGGTGCCAGCCACCTGCGCACCCATGTCGACATTGACCTCGAAAGCGGCCTTGCAAAGCTGGAAGGCGTGCTCGCCGCACGCGAGCGTTATTGCGATCGGGCAACGGTGCAGATCGTTGCGTTCCCGCAAAGCGGCGTGATGCGCTGTCCGGGCATCCTCGACCTGCTCGATGCGGCCGTTCGCAACGGCGCCGATCTGGTCGGTGGCATCGATCCGCTGGAGATTGACCGCGACCCGAAGGGGCAGCTCGACGGTATCTTCGCGATCGCGGCGCGGCACGGCGTTGGGCTCGACATTCATCTGCACGAGCCGGGCGAGATGGGCCTCTTCAATGTCCAGGAGATCTGCGCCCGCACCAAGGCGCTCGGTCTCGCCGGCAAAGTGACGATCAGCCACGGCTTTTGCCTCGGCGGGGTCACCGAGCGGAAAGCAGTCGAGGCCGCCGAGACGATGGCTGAGGCCGGTGTCGCGCTCGTCACCCACGGCGGCGGTGGGCTGACCATGCTGCCGATCGAGATGCTGCGCGCCGCCGGGGTGCTGGTGTTCGCCGGCAACGACGACATCCGCGACACCTGGTCGCCCTACGGCACCGGCGACCTGCTGGAACGCGCCGCGATGATCGGCTGGAAAGGCGATTTCCGCCGTGACGATCAGGTAGAGGTCGCTTTCGACCTGGTCAGCACCGCAGGCGCGCGGGCACTGGGCATCGGTGATTACGGCATCACGGCCGGCAGCCCGGCCACCCTCTTCACCATCGCCGTCAGCTGCGTCGCCGAAGCTGTCGCTGCTCATCCGGCCCGCAAGCTCGTACTGTTCGACGGCAAGCTCGTCGCCCGCGACGGGACGTTTCTGGCTGCACCGGTACGGATCGCGAGCGAGGCCAGGACCTAAACCGGTCTTTGCGCTCTGTCTTGCCGCGCGCTCAGCTCGCTTTACGGTTTGCGGGTCGATACTGCCTTCGCAAACAACAACAAGCTGACTTACGCTTATGGGTCGGCGGCGGCGCATGTGGCGGTTGACCCCGGGACGGGCCGCGTCGAGTTGCTGGACTATCTGAAGGACCTCCTCGACGTAGCGGGCGAGCGAACCTTGGCCGGATCGAAGGCTCTGGACGACAGCCCGCCGGCGCAGCGTGACGCGCCAATCGTTGCGCGCCTTCGCGCGGCCGGCGCCGTCCTGATCGGCCGCACGAATATGACCGAGTTTGCCTTCTCCGGCGTCGGCATCAATCCGCATTACGGCACTCCTGGAAATCCTTGCGATCGGCGGCTGATTCCCGGCGGATCCTCATCGGGTGCCGCAGTGTCTGTGAGCGACGGTGGCGCTGTGGTTGCGATCGGAACCGATACTGGCGGCTCGGTTCGCATCCCAGCCGCGCTTTGCGGCATCGTCGGCTTTAAGCCGACGCAGAACCGCATTCCCCGTGACGGCGTGACACCGCTGTCGACAACGCTTGATTCGATCGGCCCCTTGGCCAACAGCGTTGCATGCTGCGCGGTGGCCAACTCGGTTATGGCTGGCGAACCGCCGATTGCGCCGCCGCCGATCCCGGCCGAGGGGTTGCGACTCGGAGTGCCTCAATCGTATGTGCTCGACGGCTTGGCAGCGGAGGTAGCCAACGCCTTTGCCGATGCCTGTTCAATGCTGTCGCGGGTCGGCGCACGCGTCATCGATCTACCCCTTAGCGAACTCTGCGAGATGCCGACGATAAACGCCAGCGGCGGGTTTGCGCCGATCGAAGCTTATGCTTGGCATAAGGCGTTGCTGGAGCGGCGCGGCGGTGAGTACGACCCCCGCGTTCGGACGCGTATCGAGCGTGCCAGCGCGATGACAGCTGTCGAGTACATCCGACTTCGGGCCGCCCGTGGCGATTTGATCGGCCGGGTCGCGGCGCAAACGAGCGGTTTCGATGCTCTGCTGATGCCTGCCGTAGCGATCACCGCTCCACCGATCGCCGCATTCGAGCAAGACGAGGACTACCGGCGCCTCAATGCCTTACTGCTGCGCAACACATCGGTTATCAATTTTCTCGATCGCTGCGCAATAACCGTGCCGTTACGGACGGCGGGTCCGCCCGTCGGGGTGATGATCGTTGGCGAGCACCTCGGGGATCGTCACCTCCTCGGTGTCGGGCGTGGCATCGAGGCGGCGCTCAACAGAATGCTCTGAGCGCCAGCGACACCGCGAAATGACCCGCACCAGGTCGCGTGCCGGATCAAATCGCGGGGGAAATGCACGATGAGCCGGACGCCAGCGGCGGCGGCATTGCCTAGCGTCATCCGGTAAGCCGGGCTCCGCCTTCATACGTCGTCAAGGTCCGTCGGCGCCGGATTCGCTCTCAAAAACGAGGATTTTTGAGAGACGGAAGCGGCCCCTTGCTTTCCAGAATGGGGAGTTATGCGACAAAATTCGGGAGATGCGGCGGAGCCGACACACAATATCTAGAATTCAGTTCATCCCGTACACCTGATTGAGGTCAGCCTCATTTAGGCGGCGGCGGTGGGAGAGTGATATTGTGCGCGTGCATTCGGATGTTCCATTCCTGACCTTGGAGCTCATAAACCTCTGTCCAGTAACCCTGCGAACTCGGTGATTGCAGAGTCCAGTGCCCCAATGCGATGGCTGTGTTGCCAGACAGCATCTGAACCTGATCGACTGGTGTGACGAAGCCTTCCGCCGCAATCTGGCCGAAAAGCTTTTTGTAGGAATTCTCGATTTCCGGTCGACCGTAGGCGATCCCGGCCGGGGTAACGAACACGCCGTCAGTGGTGCACAAGGCCGCAATTCCGGCCGCGTCATGCTTGTTCCAGGCCTGCGAAAACTTCTCGTGTACGGCTTTGACGGCCTGTGTAACCGCCGCGGATGCTGTCTTGTCTTGGGCAATTGCGGAGGGCGCGAGCCCCATGAGCAACGCAGTTAGAACGAGGAAACGCAAACTTGTCACGCGCATATGACGCGCTCCCGAACAGATAAAGGTGCCTGTGTAACACAGATCCCTTGCCTGTGTCGGGAAGTTGTCGGCCCAACCCAGCACACCGTGCACGACAGGAGTCGCGGTACGGGTGTTATGGGAAATGCACCCGTCCCGGCTAAGCCGCGCGAGCAACCGCCGAGTTCAACTCTGGATCAGTCCCGAGAATGCCGCGACCACGAACCCCGCGAGCACCCACCCGCCCACCGCCAGCACACCGAAAACGACGTGCTGCCAGGCATGCAGTCGCTCGCGCTTAGGGTCGTTGAAAAAATCACTGAACTCCTGGCTGATCGTGATCAGCGGCAGCACCATGTGGAGGCTGGCCCCAAAACACCACAGCCATGACTTCTGCCGGGGGCCGCGGGGCAGGGATTCCGTAGTCTCGAAGTTCACCGGCCACATGCCGCGTACTCCCGGCGCGAAGCAAAGGACGACTGTGCCGATGAGCGCAAGTATCACTGCCCAACCAGCCGCGCGGAAAGTATGATCGCCGATGCCATATCCGACGAAGACCTGCAGCGCGGCCATACCAAGCCAAGGACCCCACTGGCGCACCCCGCACGGCCTGTCGTCCAGCTTTTCGATCAAACCCAGCTTCTTAAGCCAGGTACATCCCCGCAAAAGCTCTGAGCGCTCGCGGTCGCGGCCGAAGAAACGGATGTCGGCAGCGCCATCGCGATTCCCTGCCGTCGCCAACACGCCTGCGAGATGGGTATAAGGTTGCGAACTATAGACTGGATCGCAACTCAGCCAATCGCGCCACCAACTAATCGGTCGGTTCCGGATGTCCTGGTGGTGGCCTCCGCCGATGCCCCCGAGATAATTGTAGACGAAGCCCTCCAGCGTAATTTGGGCCGGCCACGCCCGTTCATAGTCCTGCAGGTTGCCGACCCTAGTGTTGCGGAGGTTTAGGCATGGTGAGGGACCGTCGCAAGCATCCCAGTGAAGCCACTGCTCTATCCCACTAGCTCTGCGGCCGCCAACTATAAGATCTTGGCTGACTACCGCGCCTCCCAGATCCAGTCGCCGCACGTGGCTGTCCCGAAGATCCATTTGCCCGTCGACAGTGAGTAGCGTGAAGTCGGCCGTCCCTCCGAACTTCACGCTGCGCATGAGCAGACCACCGGTGCCGACATGCGCCAATTGCCCTTCGAACGTGGTTTGATCGGCGATGCTGGAACCTTCCATGTCCATCTGGTCGTCGACGTGCGCGCTGGTTAAATCGACCGGGCCGCCGAACTTCACGCTGCGCATTAACAGCTCGCCGGTATGCAGTCGTTGCGCATCGAACGCGATTTGATCGGCGATGGTGGCACTAAACATGTCCATCACGCCGTCGACGTGCGCGTCTGTTAGATCGACCGGGCCACCGAATTTCACATTGTCCATGGACAGCCCGCCGGCGCCGACGTGCAGTGTTTGCGCATTGAATGTCTGGTGGTCGGCGATGCTGGCATTGTCCATGCTCATCTGACCACTGACCTGCGCGTCTGTTAGATCGACCGGGCCGCCGAATTTCACATTCTTCATGAACAGCCCGCCGGCGCCGACGTGCATTCTTTGCGCACGGAATGTCTGGTGGTCGGCGATGCTGGCGTCATCCATGGTCATCTGACCGACCTGCGCGTCTGTTAGATCGACCGGGCCGCCGAATTTCACATTCCTCATGAACAGCCCGCCGGCGCCGACGTGCATTTTTTGCGCACGGAATGTCTGGTGGTCGGCGATGCTGGCATTGCCCATACTCATCTGACCACTAACCTGCGCGTCTGTTAGATCGACCGGGCCGCCGAATTTCACATTGTCCATGGACAGCCCGCCGGCGCCGACGTGCAGTGTTTGCGCATTGAATGTCTGGTGGTCGGCGATGCTGGCATCATCCATGCTCATCAGACCACTGACCTGCGTGTCTTAGATCGACCGGGCCGCCGAATTTCACATTCCTCATGAACAGCCCGCCGGCGCCGACGTGCATTCTTTGCGCACGGAATGTCTGGTGGTCGGCGATACTGGCATTGCCCATACTCATCTGACCACTGACCTGCGCGTCTGTTAGATCGACCGGGCCGCCGAATTTCACATTCCTCATGAACAGCCCGCCGGCGAGGAAGGTGCGCTCGCCGACAAAATTCCCTTCGATTGCCGTGTCAGGGAGAAACAAGCTACCCTCTAGCCGGCTATCAGTCAGAAGGGCGTCACCGGCGATCCAGGATGCGTCCAGCATAACCAAAGTTGCCTTGATGTGGGCAGCCTGGAGATCGAGATTACCGTTGATGAGCGCGTGGCTTATCAGGACGCCATGCGGGGAGTGGTCTGCGAGGTCGGGCTGAGTCAGTAGTGCGCGTAGCAGATCAGGAGCTACGAGGTGGCAGAGCGCCGCCCGTTCCTCGCCGTCGTGCTTCTCGCCCTTGCATTTGTCGTTCAGATCGGCAGGCTTGCCCGCCTGCACTTGCCGCCAGATCCATCCCTCGGCTGTCTTCGAATCGTGCAACTGCGCTGGCAGCGGCGCTGCGGCGGCCGCGAGCAGCATAATCGGCGCCGACCTGGTCGACATTTTCGAGCGCAAACTCCACTCCAGTCTGTATGGCTCCTCCTGAAGGGATAAAAAAGTGTGATCGAGCTACGATGTCAACGGGTTTTAACAATGCGTAACATTTTGTAACCGCGTAAAGGGAAGAACATCACGGTCCGGCGCTAAATTCAGCATGACGCAATGGAATATTTGGCAGAGGCAACCTCTCGCCAGCGAAATGTGCAGAAATCAAGCAGACCGTGTGGAAACTACTGTTTGCAACGGCGCCGGCTTATCCACCAGCGGCAGCTCCTCTGTGAGTTTTCTGAGTGGCAATTCGATGGAGAAAGGTTTGTCCAATGCCGTGTATTCGACAACACACTAACGGGATCGAGAGGTGCCTCTAGTGCACGGTTTTTTAGGCTGGGAGCGCGGCAATCAATTTTGGCCCTAGGATATTGAGAGCGCGCCTGAGATTATAGGCGAGCGCGGTCAGGCTGAACTCGGCGCGAACCTTCTCCAACCCTCGCATCAGAAACGCACCCTGGTTCATCCACTGCTTAATCGTGCCAAACGGGTGTTCGACCGTCTCGCGGCGTTGGTCGAGAATGTCTGGCCGCTGCGCTATGCGGGCTTGCATTCGATCCAATACGGCCTCGTTCTCGAGACGAGATACGGAGCGGAATTGATTGCCCGTGCATTGTGACCGGATCGGGCAGTCTCGGCAGGCCTGGCCGTTGCGGTAATTGATCTTCTTCAAGCCGCGCAGAAGAGAAGACGAATAGGGATGAAGATGCTGACCTGCGGGGCATCGGAAGCTGTCGCTGGTTGGGTCGTAGCTGAACTCATCTTTACGGAACAGGCCCGCTCTCACCGAAGGACCACGCTGCGGACGCGGGACATAGGGCTCGATCCCGGTCTTCTCGCAGGCCTCGATGTCCTCGATCTTGAAATAGCCCCGATCAGCTACGACCGCGATCCGCTCCACTCCGAGAACCTCTTTTGCCGGTTCGGCGGTTTGCGCCAGCAGACCCATATCGACAACTTGGTTGGTGACCTGCTGCTCGACGATCAGCTTGTGCTTGGCGTCGACAGCGATCTGCACGTTATAGCCCACCGCGACATGCGTATGCGCCGCCATCGCTCGGCTGTCGGGATCGGTGAGCGAGATCTGGCTCTCCCCCGTCTGGTCCAGCTCCGCCAGCATGTCCTTGTACCGCTCACGCCGCTCGCGAATCGCCGTGATCTTCTCGGCCAGGTTCTTGACCCGCGAGCCGCCTGTTGCGCGCTCCGTGGCGTCGCTCTTGTCGAGGCGCTGAAGATAGTCCTCGGGAAATTGCGATCCTTGTTGTTGACCGCCTTGATCCGCGTGCCATCCACGGCGAGCAGCTCCCGGCCAAACAGGTCCAGTTGGCGACACAGCAGCACAAATTCTCGGAACACGTGGCGGAAGGCATTCCGGTTGTCGCGCCGAAAGTCAGCGATCGTCTTGAAGTCCGGCTTCAGATGTCGCAGCAGCCAGATCACCTCGATATTGCGGTGGGTCTCAGCCTCCAGCCGACGGCTCGACCGCACCCGGTTCAGATAGCCGTAAATGTAAAGCTTCAGCAGATCGGCGGGCGCATAGCCCGGGCGGCCTGTCACCTTGGGCTCAACACGGATAAACGACGCTGCCGCAAGATCCAGCCCATCGACAAAAGCATCGATGAAGCGCACCGGATTGTCCGGACCGACATAATCGTCAACCGCCTCCGGCAGGAGTAACAACTGGGATCTGTCGTGGCCCGAGAGGTGCGTCATGCCATATTCTACCGCGTCATGCGCCGCACTGGAATCCGCTCAATGCGACTTTTCACACAGTCTGCAAGAATTATGCGAACGAGTAGGGTCTGCGGGTAATAGGTCAGCCTCTAGTGGATCAAATCTGACACTTGATGCCCGCGACGTGACAGGCCCGGCGAAACGGACCTTAACTGGCGCTCGCCGGTCGGCGCGATGATCCCTGTTCCTCGAAGCTCGCCTCCAACCCTTCGATCCTTAGCCAAGGGAGCTTGCGCTTTGTCCATCCTTCGTAACGCGGGGCCAACTGCGACGGATCGTCAAGCGTGCCGGGTTTGACGCTCAAGTTGCCGAGCGGGCCGGGTCCATTCCAAAGCCGGGTCCCGCAGGTGCCGCAGAAGACGCAGATTTTGGGGTTACCGTTGTCAGAGCGCGTGGTCCATTGCTTCGGCGCTCCCTGCAATAGCTCAACATCCGCCTTTCGCATTCTCAGACTTATTCCGAACGCCGATCCCGATTGGTGCTTGCAGTCGGTGCAGTGACAAACCGCCAGCAATATCGGTTCGCCTATAAGGCGGTAGCGGATCTCGCCACACTGACAACCGCCTTCCGAGGGGATCACAAATGGCATGTTGCCACGTCTCCTTTACGTTGTTGCGGCACCTCTCGCTGGAAGTGCACTCCGAGTTGATCCTGACAACATCATCGCCGCCACACGCGCGGGCACCAAGCGTTAGATTCGCTCCACTAGCGGCAACCCGTGCAGCTTCAAGAATGTGAGCTTGTCCCAATAGCCCCGCTGGAACACGATCTCTCCGTCGACGACGTGGAAGAACCCGCACCCACGCATGCCGAGCGGATCGCGCCATTCGAGTATGGCCCATTCCCCGTCCTCAAAGATGTTTTCAGGAATGCAGACCATCTCGGCCAATGCGAAAGCGTTTGCGAACATCCCGATATTACCTAGCAAATGGCACAAGATTGAGCCAAGCGCGCCAGTCGCTGGAAAATTCCGCCGACGCATTGCTAACGGCCTGATTAAAGCTATCGCAGTAGCGAGCGGTTATCTCGCCGTCGTGCAATTTCCAGTACAGGCAAGCGTCGGTCCAATTGGTCTCGCCGAAGATATCAGTGTAGCAATATCGCCCGATAAAAACGAGGGTCGCGGTTCCAGCATTAATGGAACTGATTTGTTCTTTAGTGAAGATCTGCACGGATGGAAAACTATACGGACGTTCTTTCCCGAAAGTCGGGGCACCTGTTGTCGGATCATAGCGAACGCATGTCGGGATAGCCTCATGAATGACTTTATCTGGAGTCATGGTAAAGATCGGATAAAGCTTTCCGTCGTAGACCGGCGTGTTTCCAATATTCTTGTAGTTCAATCCAATCGTCAGGCGCTTCCCCTCTTCTGGGACACCGATGCCGCTAAACTCTGCCAGAACGTATGGCCTGAGTTGAGCCCGCTCTTGATCATCGGCGATCGAAAACTGCTGCCATCCAATCCAGAAAATTCCGAGAGTTATGAGGGTATATATACATACGCCGACAGCTACCGTCTTATCCCACGTCGTTTTCGCCCGGTTTTGGCGCTCTGCCTCGGCGTTGTTGCGCTTATATTCCTCTACAAAAGCCTTGAACGCGATGAGCCACTCGTCTGGCTCTATTGGAGTAGTTCGCTGGTCGGCGGCGCTGCGCTTATTCTGTTCATGTCCGCCTTCGTCAGATGACATGTGATCTCTCGGCTTTATACCTCCTCCAGGTTCACCGTGTGCCGGCCGATCGCCTTCATTGCAGCGAAAAAGAAGCTCGCGGAGAATGTCCCCCGACTCAGTTTATTCGCGACTGAGACCTTTGTCTCGTTGAGACCATGATGATCACGGAGCCGCCGGGCCAGCTCTTCATATGTGACATCGGCGCGCTTCAATTCTGCCTTGAGGAACCGTTTTGAGCGTTCGGCCCATCGACGCTCTGTTTCTCGGATATCCATTGCCACGCTCTCGTTAAGCACGATAAGTTAGCATATGTACGAAGATTGGGGTTGACAATAGACTTATAAGCTCGCATATTCGCGAATAGGAACGCGAATATAAGAATGTCTCGACACTTCCTCCTCTCCTCCCGCGCAAAGACGCTCACGTTAGCGTCGGTCGCGCGGATGTCGGATGAGGAAGCCGAGGCGGTCTTCCGCAAGGTCCGGCCGTCCGCCGCGACTGCTTCCAGGTCGCGTCGCAAAAGGCCAAGCAGGGCCCTCCATTGGACAACATAGGCCATCGTCGGAGCATGCGCTGCCGACTCGGCCTCGGCGAGAGCGCGGTGGGCAAGCGGCAAAGCCTCGTCGACGCTCCCGAGTACCCACAATGTGAGGGCGTCGGCAATCTCCGCTGAAGCGCGGGGACTCTGGCCGAACCGGTTGGCGAAATTGCCATGGCGCGCTTGGTCGTAAAGCTCGATGGCCTTCTGAAAATGGTCATGGGCACTGGAAAAATCGCCGAAATAAAACCAGGTGAAGCCGGAGGTGCGATGTCCGACTAAGGCTTCGGGGCAATCTGGCCGGGCCGTGGCTTCGCTTAGGAAAAGGTCGGCCATTTCGCGCAGCAATGCGGGTTCGCTGCGGTTCAGATGCCCCGCCCAAAGACCGTAATAGGCGGAGAAAACGCTCCGAGGCGTCTTCCACCTGGTTCGCCAATTCGCGGGCGCGCACAAAGGCAGCGCTCGTTTCCGGCGCCTGATATCCTTTGGCCCAAATCAGCGCATTAACACAGTCTACATAGACGCGGCGCTCAATCAGCTCCGCACCGGCGGCTTCGATGTGCGCGACGACGACATCAGTCGCCTCTCGCCGCTCGGGTTCGACCACATCAACATGCTCGGCCGATATGCCTTCACGTTGCCCGACACGGTCGCCCGTGGCGAGCTGCGACCCCTGCGCGACCCCACGCTCGCCGGTGATGATGACGGCTGAATTCGAACTTTTGGTTCCGTTGCTACCGGACCCCCTAATCCTGCCAGCGCCATCACGCCGCCGCCCTTGAGCCCGATCGCGTAGGGCTGCTTGCCGCCGTCGACCTTCTTCCATTCGTAAAAATTGTCGACCGGCACCAGGCAGCGCCGTTGCCGGAACGCCTCACGGAAGGCGGGCTTGTTTTCGATGCCTTCGCCCTGGGGGTTGATGTTGGCGAAGCCCGACTTTGATGTCCTTCGCCCAGAACGGCACCAGGCCCCAGCGCATCACCTCGAGGCTGCGCTGATGCTCCTTCGGGTCATAGAGCACGACGTGATTTCGGTCACATCGATTTCCGCATTGCGGATAACCTCGCCGTCGACCTCCAGTCGGAAAAAGCGATGAGCGTGCGCGCTCAATTGCTCGCCGTCGGCACCGCGCACCATCACTGCAGGGTCGCGCGCCAATACCCCTTCGCTCACACCCAGCGCCAGTGCAGTTCGCGTCGAGAGTACGGAGAATTGCGCGCCGGTATCGAACAGGGCACTGATCCTGCGGCCATCGAGCTGCACCGAAAAATACAAGCGGTTGCTCGGAGATCGACCCGCCGCGATCCGAGCATATGGTTGGGCCCAGGCCGGCGAGGCAATCGCGCAGCTTTGCTCTTGGTAGAGGGTCATACGGCGCCCCGGCAGGTCGAGATCGATATCGAAGCTGCTCAGGGTGTCGGCTCCGAGCACTCCATCCAGCGGCCCGGACAGGGCGTTCACGATCTCGATCGGCGCTACCCGAACTCTCTTGCGCGGCGCTTCGACGCCGCCGATCGTGAAGCTGCGCAGCTCCAATTCGCCGGCCGGAATGTCGCCGGTGATCCCATGCATCTGCCTCTCCATGACTTGGGCTTGCTGCGCGCCGATCCGCTGCGCGGCGGCCGGCGTCAATACGGTTGCCTCGGCGCCGGTATCGAGGAGAAGAAGGACCGTTGCGCTATTGGCGAAAACCTTGACGATCGGCTGGTTATCAAGCATCGCGACCGCCGTGTCGGCCAGGCGAATGGTACCGCAAACGCCGACTCCATCCGCCGCGTAGGCGGGAGTGGGGTTCCGGTAGCAGCGGAACCGAAAGTTCGATTCAGCGCATCACTCAGGGCTTTTGTAGGACCGCACCCGACCCGAAGCGGGCGCTCGCCTGGGTCGACCGCGACGAGGCCTATGCCCCGAACCGTCATTCCCCGCTTGCTATGCGGACTGCTCACGACATCGGTTATTGGTCTGGCTAGGTTCCCGACGTCTGCTTCGGGCTTCGGGTCGCCCAGGATGAAAGCTCGTTGTGCCTCAACTGAGCCCGGCGAGGCGATCACGTTCGCTTCTGAAAAGGGATTGGACCCAATCCATAATGGCTCGCACGCACGCGGCTCGCCGCAAGTCGCGGTGGACGATGAGCCAATACTCGCACGAGGTTTCGGGCATCGGCGGGGCAACACGTTCGAGCAGCGGGTCTTTGTCCGCGATAAAGCACGGAAGAATTCCGCGCCCCGCCCCGGCGCGGATCGCCGTGAGGTGCATCGGCATGTCGGAAGCACGGAACGCCACCGAAGCGCCGGTCTCTCGGACATGCTGCTCGACCCAGCGGGGCATCGGAAAGTGCCCCTGCTCCTCCGGGTAGGTGACCCAATCACGCGCCTCTGTGCCGATCCGGCGATATACGGCCCCCGCGAATACCCCCAGCTTGGAGATGTATAGGTCGCCGCTCTCCGGCGGGTAATGGCGAACGGCAAGATCAGCCTCGCGGCGGGCGAGATTCGCGGTCTGCATCGTTTCGACAAGCTCAAGGGTGATTCCGCTCGGCGGCGGGTTTTCGGACGAGCTGCCGACATGGTGACTTAGAAACGCTGCGGCCCATTCGCCGACCGATATTCGCACCGTGCCGCTCAGGACCGATGACGCGGCCGCACGATGGCGTTCGAGCGACAGGGCGGCGTCCTCCAACTGCTCCGCGACGGGCAACAAGGCCGCGCCGGCCTCATTGAGCCGCAGTCCCTCGGGCAGCCGGTCGAACAGGGTAGGTCCGCCGAAAACAGCCTCGAACGCGGCAATCCGCCGACCGATGGTCGGCTGGCTTATGCCGAGGGCGCGACCGGCTGCGCGCAACGAGCCGTGCCGTGCGACCGCAAGAAAGATGCGGGCGTCGTTCCAGTCGAGCAGGCCGGAGCCGTTACTGCCATTCATGATGCACCTACGTATCGGTACGTCCCAAAATTATGCAATCCCTGATTTACGAGTGTATCACTACGTTGGTCGGCAGCCACTTGTCTCTTGGAGGTCGCCATGCACACCGCAACTATTCGGTCAGCGCAACCGCTCGGAATTCTGAGGGATGGGACCCCTTCGCGTTGGCGTATGCGCCTTCGCTCAATTCTGAGCAGCCGTTGGTACAGGAAGAACGAAGAACCGAAGCACGATAGCCTGCACCGACTTGGCGATCGGTTTCTCGCCGACATTGGGCTGTACCGCGAGCACCGAATTCACCGTCCCCACAACCGAACCGACCAGCAACAGGTATCGCCAGTTCCAGTTGCCTTGCTGGCGATGTGGATGCCTCGGATTTAACGAAGGAGAAGGACGATGCTGGCAATCACTGACCTGAACGCTGAGTTTGCAAAGCTGAAGATGTCGCGTGGCCGGACGTCGCAGACGACGGCAGCGGAGCGAGAGGAAAGCCGGAGCTTCGCGCGCCTCATGCCGTACAGGGACGGCACCATTTTCATCACCAAGTTCGCTGGCGCGGGGCATTGGGAGCGGCACCCGAAGGGCGATGAGATCGTCCAGATCATTGACGGGACGACCACGCTCCATGTTGTCAGCGACGGGCGCTCGGAGGCTTTTAACCTGAGCGCCGGGGCATTCCTGATCATTCCGCAAGGCGCATGGCACCGCTTCGAGTTCGGCAGACGGTGTGAGCTTGATGACTGCGACTCCCCAGCCGTCGGACTTCAGCAGCGTCGATGATCCCACGCTCCTCGGACCCTGAACTGCGTCATCCGCCGCTGCTGGCCCTGCCCGCCACGGAAAGTTTGTCGAGCGCTTCGGGTCGGAGCGGCGGCGCAGTTAACCCGAGGATCATATCCGCTTTCGGCGCGCTACCCCGCTGTTGCCCGGCGCTCCGGCGAGGTCCGCAATCCACCGAGGCCGTGTGAAAACCAGTTTGTAGCCCACCTTGACGCAAGAATAACTCAAGCAATACTGCTCACCCACATTAAAGATTGACTAAGATGCGGCCTCGATTCTTTTGTTGCGTAGTAACCAGATCTGCCGGCGTTTTCACACGGCCTGCACCCACTGCGGTCCTACGGCGAACGTAGAAAACCTTCGTTTAATGCAGCACTTGACCACCCCACCCACAACATAGCGAGGCCGGTAGTCTGCACCGTACAAACCCGTGCATCTATCTTTGCCTTGAAAACTATGGTCTGGTGCTTTCTGCAAGGGTGGAGCCGGGACGATGTTGGTGGGCTACATGCGCGTCTCGACGCACGAGCAGAACCTGGCGCTACAGCGGGATGCGCTGCAGGCCGCGGGGTGCGAGCGGCTATACGACGACACCTGCAGCGGCTCAGTTACCGAGCGGCCCGGCCTCGCCAAGGCGCTCGACCACATGCGGGCGGGCGACGCCCTGGTCGTCTGGAAACTCGATCGGATCGGCCGTTCGCTCGGTCATGTCGTCGAGCTGGTTGGTGGGCTGCAGGCCAAGGGGATTGGCTTGAAGGTGCTCACCGGCGGCATCGACACGACCAGCTCCACAGGCCGGCTGGTATTCGGCATCTTTGCGACCCTCGCCGAGTTCGAGCGCGACCTGATTCGTGAGCGCACGATCGCCGGACTTGCCGCCGCACGCGCCCGGGGGCGGAACGGAGGTCGGCCGCGGCTGATGACGCGCGCGAAGCTGCGGACCGCCATGGCGATGATGGCCGACCGCGGAAACGTTGCGGGCGACATCGCCGAGCAACTCGGCATCTCGCTCAGCACCCTCTACGCCTATGTCGACGGCGAGGGCCGTCCGAAGCCCCGCGCGACCAAACTCCTCGGCCGCTGAGCGCGTGCCGGTCTCGTTCCTGACCGTCGAGCAAGAAAGACGCTACGGTCAATACGCTGGCGAGCCCACGTCCGACCAACTCGCCCGATACTTCCATCTGGATGACGCCGATCGCGAGCTCGCAGGCACCAAGCGCTCAGACCCGATGCGGCTCGGGTATGCCGTCCAGCTCGGTACGGTGCGGTTCCTGGGCACCTTTCTCGACGATCCCGCCGATGTGCCGTCGGGTGTCAGCGGCGATATTGCACGGCAACTCGGCATCGCCGACCCACGGTGCCTGACCCAGTACCGCAAAGGTCGCGCCAAATGGCAGCACGCCCGCGAGATCCGGGCCGGGTTCGGATATCGTGAGTTCACCGACGGCGGCGCCCGGTTCCGCCTTGCCCGTTGGCTGTACGCCCTGTGCTGGACTGGCACTGACCGGCCGAGCGTCTTGTTCGACCGTGCGACCGCATGGCTCGTGACCGAAAAGGTGCTTCTGCCCGGCGCGTCCGCGTTGGAACGGCTCATCGCGCGTATCCGCGCACGTGCCGCGCAGCGCCTGTGGCACACCCTCGCACGCAACATCACCCCCGCGCAGCGCGACCGGCTCGATGCTCTCCTGATCTCCGACGATGGCCGGCCGAGCGCGCTCGACCGGCTGCGGGACGGGCCATACCTGCGCAGTGGGGCCGAGCTGTATCGCGCCGTCGAACGCCTCGACGAGGTGCGCTTGCTGACCGCCGGCCTGCCCGAGACGTCGCATGTACCACCCGGGCGCGTGGCCGCGCTTGCGCGGTTCGCGACTGTGGCCAAGGCGCAAGCCGTCGCGCGCATGCCGGAGGAGCGCCGCATGGCGACACTACTCGCCTTCGTCCGTATCCTGGAGGCGACCGCGCAGGACGACGTGCTGGACCTGCTCGACATCGTCGTGACGAAGCTGTTCTCCGACGCGGCGGCGGTCGGCAAGAAGACACGGCTCCGCACCATCCGCGACCTGGACGCGGCGGCCCTCAAGCTGCGGCACGCCGGCGCCGTGCTGATGGACGATACCGTGGACGATGCGGCGGTGCGCGCCGCGGCGTTCGCCAAGGTGACGCGCGCTGACCTCGCGCACGCACTGGAGCAGATTGACCTGCTGATCCGCCCGCCGGGCGACCTCTACTTCGCCGAGCTGCGCGCCCAGAACAGCAAGCTGCGGTTTATGCCGGCGCTACTGCGCGCCGTAGCTTTCGGGGCGGCCCCGGCGGGACAGCCCGTGCTGGATGCCGTGCACCACCTCCGAGCCAACGAGAAGCGCGGGCCATCAGGCGCGGCCCCGCTTGCGTTCGTGCAGTCAGGCTGGAAGCGTCAGGTGCGCGCGCCCGACGGCGCGATCGACAAGGTTGCCTACCGGCTTTGCCTGTTGGAGGGCATGCGGTCCGCCATCCGGCGTCGGGACCTCTTCGCCGCGCCCAGCCTACGCTACGCCGACCCGCGCCTCGGGCTGCTGTCCGGCCCGGCGTGGGAGGCGGCGCGGCCCGCCATCTGCCGCACGCTCGGCCTCTCGACGGACGCGCCGGCGGAGATTGCGCGCCTGTCCGAACGCCTCGATGTCGCCTATCGAATGACTGCCGCAAATCTGCCGGGCAACGCCGACGTGGCGATCGACGACGGTGAGCTGGTGCTGACCGCGCTCGAACGGGTCGACGATCCGCCCAGCTTGGTAGCGCTCAAGGCCGCGGTCGCGGCCCGCCTACCGAGGGTGGACTTGCCCGAACTGTTGCTGGAGATGCACGCGCGGACCGGGTTTGCGGACGGGTTCACCCACGCAAGCGAGGGCTGCGCGCGGGTCGGCGACGTCGCGACCAGCATTTGCGCCGTGCTGCTTGCCGAGGCCTGCAACACCGGGTTCGAGCCGCTGATCCGGCTCGATAAGCCATCGCTCCGCCGCTCGCGCCTCAGCTGGGTCCGGCAGAATTACATCCGGGCCGAGACGCTGACGCGCGCGAATGCCGCCCTGGTCGCCGCGCAGAACCACGTCCTGCTCGCCCGCGTCTGGGGCGGCGGCGATGTCGCCTCGGCCGACGGGTTGCGCTTCGTGGTGCCTATCCGCACCATCCATTCCGGCCCCAACCCGCACTACTTCGGTCAGGAACGCGGGGTCACGTTCTACAACCTCGTCTCCGACCAGTTCACTGGGCTGAACGGCATCACCGTCCCGGGCACGCTGCGCGACAGCCTGGTCCTGCTCTCCGTCGTGCTCGAGCAGCAGACCGAGCTGCAGCCGACCGAAATCATGACCGATACCGGCGCCTACACCGACATCATGTTCGGCATCTTTCACCTGCTCGGCTTCCAGTTCAGCCCGCGTCTGGCCGACATCGGCGGCTCGCGCTTCTGGCGCGTGGACGGGCGAGCCGATTACGGCCCGCTCAACGCGCTCGCGGCGCAGCGCGTCAACACCGCGCTGATTGCTGAGCACTGGGAAGACCTGCTTCGCCTGGCAGGCTCGCTCAAGCTCGGGACGGTGTTTGCATCGGGGATGATCCGCACGCTGCAGACCAAGGACCGGCCGACCAAACTCGCTCGCGCGCTCGGAGAGTTCGGGCGGTTGGTGAAAACGCTCTACCTGCTCCGCTACATCGACGACCAAGCGTACCGCCGCCGCATTCTGGTGCAGCTCAACCGCGGCGAGGGCCGCCACCAACTCGCCCGGACCGTGTTCCACGGCAAGCGCGGCGAGCTGAGGCAGCGCTATCGCGAAGGTCAAGAGGATCAGCTCGGCGCGCTCGGACTCGTGGTCAACGTCATCGTGCTGTGGAACACAGTCTACATAGACGCGGCGCTCAATCAGCTCCGCACCGGCGGCTTCGATGTGCGCGACGACGACATCAGTCGCCTCTCGCCGCTCGGGTTCGACCACATCAACATGCTCGGCCGATATGCCTTCACGTTGCCCGACACGGTCGCCCTGGCGAGCTGCGACCCCTGCGCGACCCCACGCTCGCCGGTGATGATGACGGCTGAATCGAACTTTTGGTTCCGTTGCTACCGGACCCCCGGAGTTGACGCCAGCGCTGTTGTAAGGATTGCTACGCTAGCCCATGCCTTGATCGGTAATCGACCCATAGACCCATCGGTGACATTCGGGCCCGATCGATGCAAGCGATACCGAAGCGCGGAAGTACGGCGTGCCTTCCGCGATGGGTCGATCACAGCCAAGCAGGGAAATGCCCGGATTTGATTTTAGTGAAGCCGCGATTGATGCCTACATGGCGATCCCCCTGCATATCCGGCTTCGAGCACCTAATACGGATTTCCGGAAATTTCTGGACACGAGTGTCTCCTATCTCAGGCCGCGGTGGGCAGGCAGCAGCTATAGAGCGGAGGAAGCCGGAGCCCAGCCGACCGCGCAGAGCGAGTGGATCAACGCGTGATCGGCGGCGAACCGGTTCCACGCCGTCTCGCAGGCATCCATGATCTGCGCCAGGCTGGAAAATACCGAGTTGGCGAGCCAGTGGCTGCGCAGATAGTGCCAAACCCGCTCCACTGGATTGAGCTCCGGGCTGTACGGCGGCAGCGCTAACAAAGTGATATTGCTGGGCGCCACCAGTCCATGGCTGTTGTGCCAACTGGCACCATCGAGGATCACCACGGCATGGGCATCAGCGGCGACTTGGCTGCTGATCTCGCAGAGGTGATGGTTCATCGCGGCGGTATTGCAGATCGGCATGATCAGCGCCGCCGCCTTGCCCTGCGACGGGCAGACCGCACCAAACAAATAGGCCGAGGCGAAGCCGAGATCTTTTGGCGCCACCGGCCGGCTGCCGGTTTGCCCCCATACCCGGGTCAAGCTGTTCTTCTGGCCAATGCGAGCCTCGTCCTGAAACCATATCTCGACTCGCACACCGGGCGCTCGCATCGCCTCGACTCGCTCTAATTGCAATCCAAGAGTTGCGAAAACTCTGCCTGCGCCGTCGCATCGGCCTGCGGGTGGCGCGGGCGCGGCGCCAACCAGCTCAACTTTATCCGATGCAGCAGCCGGTAGGTGCTCGACAGGCTGCAATCGATCTCAAACTCCTCCTTCAGTATGCGTTGCGCATCGACCGCACGAAACGCCACTACCCCATCCCGCTGCAGTTCGGCGCCGGCGACAATCCGTTCCTTGAACCGCGCCCCCGTCACGGCGTCTACCCGTGGCTGGCGACCCGGTCGCGGCCGGTCGCGCAATCCCTCAATGCCTTCCTCTTCATAGCGGTTATGCCACTCGTAAGCCGCTGACCGGCTCAGCCCAGCCAGCCGCGCCGCTTCCTCATGCTCCATCCCCTCGAGCAGGTTCGCGATCATCAAAACCCGCTGGCAGACCCGCCCGCTCACGCGGCGCGCCAAGCGCCGCAGCTCGGCCGCCCCCGGTTCGCTGCGAAAGAAGTATGCCGGCATTGTCCATCCCCCAAACATGGTACGCTTGCCTAGTCACTCTACCACATCTGGGAATCACTGGAAGCCGGTATAACATGCCGTTTCAGGTCAGCGCGATGCCATTGCCAGGCGCTGCCACAAGTACCTGAGCAAAGCCATTCGCCGTCGCTCGTAAATCTCGGCGCGTGGGCAGCGTCGGGCTGCGTGACGGTGCGCTGCGTCGCGCGAGCAGCGGTGCGGGGCAGAGCGATGTGAAACGTCGCGCAGTCTTGCCCAGTGCGGCATCAGCGCCCATAGGCGCAACGCTCCCACATTGCCAGACAGTTCGCATCGTCATCCGGCACCCGTTCAAGCCGGCCCCACACCCGCAGCATCACCGGCGACTCGCGCTGAGCGACGATTTGGCGCACGACCAGAACCCAGCCGATTTGTCTCGTTCAGTGTCTTTACCAATCTCCGCCGTGGCCCTCGACCCAATCCAAAATATGCATTCGACTTCCGAAATCTCGAATTGCCATCTCAAATCCTGCTGATTGTTCTTACGTCCCAGAATGGAACCAAATCTAGGGAAGGCGCGGGCCTTTTGTTTTGGCTATGCGGAACCCCAAAGGATGATAACGGATCGCGCTATGAATATGGAGATCCTATTCGCCGTCCCAATTTTACAGCTTGATGGACTCTGGATCATTTCACGTCATCAATCCGAAACTCCCCTCGACCGTCGCTCGTGATCGGCCTCGCGTTCAGGTCGGTAACTCAATTCCGATCTGCGGTCATGAATTGAGAGCCGAACGAACAGATACATTCGCCTTTAGTCCCGCCCGGGTCATTGACGCTGGGGCAACCGCGAGCATGCCTGATGCCAACTTTTGATGTTGCGTTGCAATGGTCTCGAGTGCAGAGCGCAGCCCGAGGTTCTTCTCGATATTGACGCGCGCAGGAAGCACCTGCAAAGGGCGGCAGGGGCGCTAAAGGGCGGCAGGGGCGCTTGTTTGCCGCGAGAGGCCGTGGCAAAACGCTTGCAATGGTCTCGAGTGCAGAGCGCAGCCCGAGGTTCTTCTCGATATTGACGCGCGCAGGAAGCACCTGCAAAGGGCGGCAGGGGCGCTTGTTTGCCGGGTCCCGGCAGCAGCCCATAGGCGTAGCCTCGACCGAGTGCAAAGGCTTCCATGGCCCAGTCGGCTGGCTTTCCGCCTACCACTCCTGCCGCTGCTTTTCCGAAATGCGTCCGATCAGGCTTGCCGCAACTTTACGCGGGTCAGTCTCTTGCAATCGGGCGTAACCTCCTCGAGCGCGATGCAGGGTATGCCGCGCAGCTCCGATCGGCGTGGCGGAATTACGCGGGTAGCGGGTCGTGATCGAAATCCGATGCTCGGCTTCGGCAAAGCTGACTTGGCCGGTTCGGGCATTTTGAGTGGTTTAAGTCGTTGAGTTTCCGTGCGCGGACGCTCAAAGGTCTTCACTACGGCGGGGGTTGCGGAGCAATCTGCGCGGTGGTGATTTTGGGTGGCGACTGCGCTGGCAATGCGAGTTTGAGCTTATCGAGCAGTAAGCGCAGCTCGGCATCGGGTTCGGTATATAGGGTGAGCCGCAATTCGCGGCCGTCGGTGGTCGGGACGTGCACATCGATCATCTGCATCGCCGCGAACTTCTCGATGACGCTGCGCGGGGAAACACTTCCCGAGGGCTTGTTGGGCAGTGCGAGGGACGGTTGTCCAATGGTTATTGCCCCGTTGAGGATGACTGCATAAGTGCGTACCGGGCGCGCTATGTTTCTCAGCTGCTGCTCGCCCATGTCCGCGAAGGTGAGGTCAAGTTTGCCTGCCGCGTCCTCCTGCACTCGCGCTGAAACGCAGATTCCCCCGGGTTCGGCCAAACCTTCAAGCCTGACTGCAACGTTTACGCCGTCACCAAAGACTTTATTGCGCTGCGCTCGCCAAAGGCGCCGCACGGGCCGGCAGAAAGCGGTCGAGCACTTGCCCCGGACCTCTCTCAAGTCGCTCATAGTCTTTGCCGTCGAAAACCCGAATCCCATTGACGAATACGCCGTGCACGCCAATCGGCTCCCGGATCGTGCGGGTCCCGCCGCCAGGCAGGTCATTGAGCCGGCGTGGCGCCGAGATCCCAACCGTGGCGGGGTCGAACAGCAGCAGATCGGCATGCGCGCCGACCGCGATGCGGCCGCGATCAGGGATGCCGTACAGCCCAGCCTGATGGCTCGTCAGTCGGCGCACGCCTTCCGGAAGGTCGAATGCGCCGCGTTCGCGCACCCAATGCCCCAGGAGATAAAGACCGAAGCCCGCATCGCACAGATAGACCAGATGGGCGCCGGCATCAGATAACGCGATCACTCCCGCCTTGTGCTTGACCAACGGCTCGACCCCGTCGTCGACGGCATTGAAGAAGCGGCCAATCAGACCCGTGTCGAGGTTCTCATCGAGCCCGAGATCGAGCAGCACGTCGAGCGGGTCGCGACCAGCTTCACGCGCAATCTCGGCAACGGTGCGGTTGGCGAGCCCGGCATTCTCTTCTTTCGACCGGCGCGGCGACGATCACGCGCTCCCAGTTGCCCTGGAACACCGTGCCAGGCTTCGGATTGCGCAGATCGGCCCGGAAGGCATCGCGAAAGCTCGCGGTCGCGGAACACCGCCTTCAGCTGCTCGCGGTCATAGGCCTTGATCGGGTCGAATGCCGGATGGCTGTAGAACGGATAGGCGCTCGCCAGCGTGAAATCGAACGACAGCGGCTGACAGGTGATCTGGATATAGAGCTCGTTGCCGCGGGCTTGGGCTGCGGCGCAGGCGTCGAACACGCCGAGTGCTCGCTCCGGATACTGCTCGTTATAGAGCGCGACCGCGGTGCTCATGAAAATGCGGCGGCCGTGCCGGGCCGCAATTCCCTCCATCGCGTCGGGCATGATCGGGCCGGAAGAAATCTCGACGACGCCGCGTCCAGGCCCGCCCATCGCGCCGACCAGCGCGTCGAATTCCGACAGGTCGCTGATCGTGGACGGCATCGGCACGCCGCCCCAGCCGGAATGGTTGAGTGAGTAGGAGGCTCCAAGCCCGATGGCGCCCTGATCCATCGCCTCGGCGACCAAGCGCTTCATCTCAGCCAATTCCGCGGCGGTCGGCTCCTTTCGGACGGAGGCGTCATTGCCCATCACGGCGGTGCGTACAGCGGAATGCCCGACCAGCACGCCGAGGTTCATGTATGGGCCGCGCCCGCGCAGCACCGTCATGTATTCGGCGAAAGACTGGAACCGCCAGTCAATACCGGCGCGCAACGCATCGAGGTCCATCCCTTCGACGATCGCGAGGTTGCGCATGATCAGGTCACGCAGCGGCGGCGGGCTCGGCACAATGCCGAAGCCGCAATTGCCCATCACCGCCGTCGTGACCCCGAGCGAGGGCGATGGCGACAGCGTCGGGTCCCAAGTGACCTGCGCGTCATAATGCGTGTGCAGATCGATGATGCCTGGCATCAGCGCGAGCCCGCCGGCGTCGACGACCTCGGCGGCGTCATTGCCGACCTTGCCGACCGCGGCGATGCGGCCATTACTGACCGCGACATCGGCGTAAATCGGGTCGTGCCCGACTCCATCGACCACAATGGCACCGCGGATTACGAGGTCATGCATCGCCACCTCCTCTGCTTTTCAGCAAACGCTTTCTGTCTTCTATAGAAGACAGTACGATTTAAATTGAACTTTGCGCGCTTTGCTACCATCCTGTTCAGCATGGGTCAATAAGGTTGATCAGGCAAACGATGGATCGGCCAAGGTCAGCGGGTTCAGGCATCAGCAGCTTCTTGGCGAAGACGCGCGAAAGCGAGCCGAGCAACGTAACCGACGAGAGCGTTGTTCGTGTTGATTTCGGCAAGAACACCCTGGGCAAACCGGTCGGTGCGGTTCTTGCAGCGGTCAAAGTGCTGCGGACCCTGCACAGTTCAGAGCGGCCATTGAATGCGAGTGAAGTCGCGCGCTCGGCGGGACTGTATCGCGGGACGGCATACAACATCCTGCGGACGCTGCAAGCCGAGGGCTTTGTCGGCTATGACGAGGCGACCCGCAGCTATTCGGTGAGCCTCCACATTCTCGAACTCGCCTATGGCGCGTTGCGGCGCAGCGGCCTGATCGACATCGCGCGTCCGCTGATGCATGCGGTCGCCGATGCGCATGACGTGACGGTCTACCTGTCAAAGGTGCTGGGGCCGTCATCGATGCTGCTGCTGGATTGGGTGGGCGGGCTGCGTCCCGACCCGTACGTGACCGTGGGGCGGCCACATCCGAGCCCGGCCGGTGCCTCGGGCGTCGTTATCGCCGCCTTCGGTAACAGCAGCGAACCAGAGCTGGAGGCGCTGCTTTCGCATGTCAAATGGCACCGGAAGCCGTCCTTTTCCGATTTCATGGCTCGCGTCAAAGAAGCGAAGCAAGCCGGCTTTTCCGTGGACCGCGGCACGATGTTCCGAGGCGTCACGCTCGTGTCGGTGCCGGTTCTGTCGCCGTCTTGGGAGTTGTTGCTGATCCTCACCGCCGCCGGGCATTCGCACGATCTCGACGACGATGCGGTGGGAGGACTGAGCCGCGCCCTGCAATCCGCGGCGGGCCGGCTCTCGGATAGTTTGCCGTTGTTGCGGCTCGGATGACTGAAGCGTCAGCCAGGGTGGACGCCGCTGGTCGTCGCCAGACGAAGGAGGGAAGCATGGGTGCGGTGCAGGCAGTGCGGCACGAGGCTGAATCAGAGACCGGTACCGAGTTCGACGCGATCGTAATCGGCGCCGGGGTTGCCGGGCTCTACCAGCTCTACAAATTGCGCGAGCTTGGCTTGCGGGTGCGGGTATTCGAGGCCGGCAGCCGGGTAGGCGGCACCTGGTACTGGAATCGCTATCCCGGCGCGCGTTTTGACTCGGAGAGCTGGACCTACGGCTACTCGTTCTCGAAGGAACTGCTCGAGGAGTGGGACTGGGACGAACATTTCGCGGCGCAGCCCCAGACCGAGCGGTACCTTAACTACGTGGCCGACAAATTCGACCTGCGTCGCGATATCCAATTCGACAGCCGAGTCGCGGCGGCGCATTACCGCGAAGAGACGCGCAGCTGGGAGATCGTGTTGGACGGGGGCGGCTGCTATTCGACGCAATTTCTGATCACCGCCATCGGCATTCTTTCGGCCCCAACGATGCCGAACATCCCCGGCATTTCGAGCTTCGAGGGCCTGTCGTGCCATACCCATAGCTGGCCCAAGGAAGGCGTCGATTTCGCCGGCAAGCGGGTCGGCATCATCGGTACCGGCGCCACCGCGGTGCAGACGATCCAGGAGATCGCCAAAACCGTCGGTCACCTGACCGTGTTCCAGCGCACCCCGAACTGGTGCGCGCCGCTGCATAACGGAAAGATCAGCAAAGAGGAGATGCGGGACATTCGCGCCCACTACTCCGAAATCCTGGCGCTCTGCGGGACGACGCCGGGCTGCTACATCCATAACCCGGATCCCCGCAAAACGCTGGAGGTGACGCCGGAGGAACGCGAAGCTTTCTGGGAGAAGCTTTACGCCGAGCCGGGGTTCGGCATGTGGCAGGGCAATTTCAGCGACATGCTGACCGACCGCGAGGCCAACGCGCTCGCCTCGGAGTTTGTCGCACGCAAGATCCGTCAGCGCGTCCATGACCCGGTTGTCGCCGAAAAACTGATCCCGAGGAACCACGGCTTCGGCACACGCCGGGTGCCGCTCGAGACCGGATATTACGAGGTCTACAACCAGCCAAACGTCGAATTGGTTGACCTCAACCAAACGCCGATCGAGCGCATCACCCCGCGCGGCATTCGGACCGGCGAGCGCGAGCACAGCTTCGACATCATCATCTACGCGACCGGTTTCGACGCTATCACGGGCGCCTTCGACCGGCTGGATGTACGCGGCGTCGGCGGCGTGCGGCTCACGGAGATGTGGAAAGACGGCCCGCAGACCTATCTCGGCGTTCTGGTGGAGGGTTTTCCCAACCTGCTGATGGCCATGGGCCCGCACGCCGGGCTCGGAAATTACACGCGCACCGCAGAATACAGCGTCGAGTGGGTCACCGGTTTGGTCCGGTTCGCAACCGAGCGCGGCCTGACGCGGATCGAGGCCACCGCCGCCGGTGTCGCCGAATGGACCGACCACGTCTTGGCGCTCGGGCAGGGCCAGCTGATGAACGAGATCGGCTCCTGGATGACGGGCGTCAACCGCAACGTAGAGGGCAAGCAGAAACCCCGGATTATGCGCTACAGCGGCGGCCACCCCGCCTATCGCGAGCACTGCGACGCCGTCGCGGCGGATGGCTACCGCAAGCTCGCCCTGGCCTAGCGCCACAGCGGCGGCCAGACTCGCCAGCCAGCTATAGCTCAGACCGATATTAGCGACGCACAGCGAACGAAGGAGCGCTCCATGGATGTCGGCATGATGATGGTGTTTGCCAGCTACGGCTGGGATGATTGCTCCGACGCGCGCGTGTGGGAGGAGGAAATCCGGCTGGCCCGGCTTGCCGCCGATCTCGGCTTCGACTGCCTGTGGTCGGCCGAACACCACTTCAACGACTATTCGTTCGTACCCGACAACCTTCAGCTGATGACGTATCTGACCGCGCTCTGCCCCAACGTCGATCTCGGCACCGCGGCGGTCATCCTGCCCTGGCACGACCCGCTGCGTGTCGCTGAACAGGCGGCTGTGCTCGACATGCTGAGCAAGGGCCGGCTGCGCCTCGGTCTCGGCCGCGGTCTTGCGCGCCGGGAGTTCGCCGCGTTTCGCCTGAGCATGGACGAGTCGCGGGAGCGCTTCGACGAGGCAGCTCCGATGATCGTCAAGGCGTTGAAGACCGGGTTCATCGAAGGCGACGGCAAATTCTACCAGCAACCGCGCATCGAGATCCGGCCGCGGCCGCAATATTCGTTCGACGGCCGCATCTACGCCGTGGCGTCCAGCGAGGACTCGATCGATTCCGCCGCCAAACTCGGCGCCCATATTGTCATGTTTGCCGATCGTCCGTGGGAAATGCGGCTGCCTGCGATCGAGCGCGGACGAGAACTGCACCGCAAATATCACGGCACCGAGCCGCCCCAGGTCATGCTGACGGAGTTCTGCGTGTGCGGCACCAACCTCGCCGAAACCGAAGAAGAAGCGCGCAAGTACCAGGGCAAATTCGTCGAAAGCAACTTCTATCACTATGAATTCTTGGGCGAGCACTTCAAGACCGTGAAGGGTTACGACGCCTATCAGCAGAAGGCCGAGATCGCGCGTAAGGGCGGGCTCGAAGGCGCCGTAGCCGGCTTCATGCGGGCCGCAAGCTGGGGAACGCCTGACAAGATCCTGCGCGGGCTCGAAGAGCGGCGGAATATCATCGGCGATTTCGAACTCAACGTCGCCTTCCGCTTCGGCGGCACGCCTTACGAGGTCGCTGAGCGTGGCCTGAGGCTCTTTGCCAAGGAGGTGCTTCCGGTGCTCAAGTCACAATCCTCGAGCAATGTTCGCGAGGCGGCCGAGTGAGGCGTTCCGTCGGAAAGAGCGACGGCGCACCTTCATAACCTTCGATACTGGCAGGAGATCCGAAATGCCGGCGCGCACCTCAGAACCCGCAAAATTTGACGTGATCGTCATCGGTGCCGGGGTCGGCGGTCTCTACGCGATCTATCGCCTGCGTAAACTCGGCCTCACAGTGCGCGGCTTCGAGGCCGGCGGCGGGGTTGGCGGCACGTGGTACTGGAACCGCTACCCAGGATGTCGTTGCGATGTCGAAAGCATGGAGTACTCGTATTCCTTCTCGGACGAGCTGCAGCAGGAATGGCATTGGCCCGAGCGCTACGGCACGCAACCCGAGATCCTACGTTACATCAACCATGTGGCTGACCGCTTCGACCTCAGGCGCGACATTGAGTTCAACACGCGGGTCAAAGCGGCGGTCTTCGACAGCAAGACAAACACATGGACCGTCATGACTGATAAAGTTCACAGCGGCGACTGCGCGCTTCTGTATCATGGCTACCGGCAATCTATCGACACCTCGCAGGCCGAGCCTCCCCGGTTTGGAGAGCTTCAAGGGGAAGTGGTATCACACCGGGTTATGGCCCCATGAAGGGGTCGATTTCACCGGATTGCGAGTCGGCGTAATTGGAACCGGCTCGTCTGGTGTCCAGTCGATACCCATCATCGCAAAGCAGGCAAAGCATCTTTACGTCTTTCAGCGGACAGCCAACTTCAGCCTGCCCGCACGCAATGCGTCAATGGATCCGGATAAAGAGAGCGCTCACAAAGCGCAGTACCCCGAGCGCCGCCGCGCCGCTTACGATACGCCATTCGGGATTGCGGGGTATCCGGCGCCCGCAAAGTCCGCGCTGGATGCCGCCGAGGAGGAGCGGCTGCGCGCCTACGAGGCAAAATGGGCCGAGGGCGGCAGCATCAGCTTTCTTTATTCGTTTACAGATCTGTTGATCAACAAAGCGTCCAACGAAACGGCGTCAGAGTACGTGCGCCGGAAGATCCGCGCTACGGTTAAGGACCCCAAGACGGCGGAGCTGCTGTGCCCCAATGATCATCCAATAGGCACCAAGCGGCTCATTCTCGATACGGATTACTATGAGACTTACAATCGCGACAACGTCACATTGGTCGACATCAGAAGCAAGCCGATCGAACAAATCACGCCTACCGGATTGCGTACCGCGGGTGCTGACTACGCGCTCGACTCAATCGTTTTTGCAACGGGCTTTGATGCGATGACGGGGGCAATGAAAGAGATCGACATTCACACTGACGCAGGGCTGTCGGTCCGAGAGAAGTGGGAACATGGTCCGCGCACCTATCTCGGGATCATGATGGCCGCGTTCCCAAATCTCTTTATGATCACCGGCCCACAAAGCCCTGGCGTGAAAAGTCAGATGATATTGGCTTGCGAGCAGCACGTCGATTGGATCGCGGATTGCGTGCAGTACTTACGCGACCATGGGTTCTCGTGCATCGAGGCAGAGGAGGATGCCGAGGATGCTTGGGTGCGGCACAACAACGAGGTTGCAGATCGTACCCTCTATCCCTTGGCGAACTCATGGTACGTCGGCGCCAACATCCCAGGGAAGCCCCGTGTCTTCATGCCGTATGTCGGCGGCGTCGCTGCATACAAGAAGAAATGTGATGAAATCGCGGCAAGCGGCTACGAAGGCTTTCGTATGGGTGGTTGCGCAGAAGACCAGCGGTTCGCCGCAGATTGAGGTATCCATTACGTTCGGCCCGCGGGCGTTTGACAACGGACAATGGCCACCCGCAAATCCACCCTCACCAGTTTTCTGGTGAGGCTCCGCGCCTCAGACGGTGACGCACAGAAGGCCGATCTCGGCCTCAACGCACCATCGATCCGGTCAATTCGGCTCCCCACCCGCTCGGTGAGTAGAGGGAGATTGGAACCGTATTAGGTCAATGCGGCCTTCTCAAGACAAGCTGCCCGCCGCCACCAATCACAGCTAGTCTATACTGAGTTTGTCGCGCGCGGAGGTCACAATGGCGCACGCTGTCGCAATCGAGCGGGGTCCAATAGCGAGTGGATCCCGCCACCCGCGGCCCTTTCCTCGCAAGTCTGCGCCGGCTCTTAAAGTTTTGGGACTGTACGAAGGCGCTGTCGGGCCGGATCACTGGACAGAGCTGCGGGGCCTCGAGTCTTGGACCGACCACCCGCGCGAACAGAACCGGCGGGACGATGCTGACTGAGCGGCACTCGCTCGCGCCGCGGTACTGCATCAGGACAATGGGCCACCGGAGGCGTCGCGCCACCTTAATGTCGGTCCGTGAGCCGTTGCTCCCCGGTCGCACCCCGCTTGGCCGAATGACGTGGTATTTATATCCACCGGTCCGACGAAGAGGGGATCGGATCCATTATCGTGCGGCTGATGTTATCCGGCAAAGCCCTTTGTCGGAGGACGATCAGTCATGGACAAGGATGATGTGATCGCGACGTTAAACGACCTGATTGAAACGAGCAGGGACGGCGAGGAAGGCTTTCGGACCTGCGCAGACAGGGTAAAGACCTCCCAGTTAAAACAGATGTTCGAGCAAGCGGCCAGTCGATGCGCACAGGCGGTTAACGAATTGCAAGCCCAGGTGCGTGCCCTCGGTGGAGATCCGGAGAGGCGCGGCTCGGTTTCAGGGTCGCTACATCGCGCCTGGGTCGACATCAAGTCGACGATCACCGGGATGGACGAAGCCGCGGTTCTGGCCGAATGCGAGCGTGGCGAAGATGTCGCGAGAAAGGCGTATGAGGATGCTATGAGCAAGGACCTACCCGCCGATGTGCGCTCGATGATAGAGCGCCAATACCAAGGCGTCAGACAGCATCAGGACCGGGTGCGTCAGCTGCGCGGGGCGGTGTCGTAATCGAATTTGCCGCGCGTACCGAGTATTCGGCCGGCGGTCGAACTGCTCGTCCGTGGGTTAAAGCATTGCGGCCCGGCAAACAGAAACCGCCTGCTGCGTCCGCATCTATCACTTACAAGGCCAGCCCCTAAACAGATCTAATATAGCTGAGGAGAAAGACATGGCTGAGAAACCAACGCACGCCGAGATCAAAACCGTAAGGCAGGACCAGCATACCGGCAATCACAACAAGCCGGGCCCAGAGGCCGGCGGCAGCGATCGCCACGGCGGCACTCGTCACGGCGCCGAGAACGTGGAGCCGACCTCATCCGACCGCTCCGAGAAAGGGCACCAAAAACCAAGCTGACCAGAGCCGTCGCGATGCGATCCCGATCGAGCCTACACTGACGTCCGCGGGCCTGGGGCGTAAGCTCGGTCCGAATAGCGAAATCCGGATCGTAAAGACCCATCTCCATTCGACACGGAGCGCCGCCCAGCCAAGGTCCAAGGGCAAACGCACGTGCGCCGATCTCGTAATGCTCCGGGAACCACTCGCGGAACAACGGCTCGGGACGGCGAGGATGAACATCGGATCACCGCATCCCGGTGTACCGGTCCCAAAAAGGATCCAGTCGACAAAAAGTCGCGGCGTTCGGGGTTCGGCCACTCGGTGAAATGCCCGGGCAGGCGCACAGCTCCGGACCCGGGCGGTAGGCAGCGACTACTACCTCCTTCTCCGCCGAGGACCTATTGCGCAGTGATGCCGCCGTCGATAACGAGCCCCGCGCCGGTCATGAAGGCCGCGTCGTCAGAGGCGAGAAACACGATGCCCTTGGCAATATCGCCGGGCGTGCCCATGCGGCCGATCGGCAGACGCTCGATCACTTGACGACGCGCCGCCTCGATGTCGTTGGTGCCAAGATTGCGCGCCCGCGTGACCAGCACCTGGTCGCCCATGTTGGTGTCGATCGTACCAGGATGCATTGAGTTGACCCGGATGCGGTATCCCTTGCGGGCAAATTCGAGCGCGGCAGATTTTGTGAACAGGGTCACCCCGCCTTTGGTCATCGAGTAGAGCGGGTCTTGAGTTGAACCGACGAGGCCGGCGGTCGAGGCGAGGTTGACGATGGCGCTCCCGTGAGGGCTCTGTTGCGCTGCCTCCCGCAGCGCTGGGAGGCACAGCTTGGTGCCGAGGAACACGCCGGTCAGGTTGACCGCGCATAGCCGCTCCCACTCAGCAAGGCTGGCGGCTTCGATATCCTTGCCGAGAAACAGCCCAGCGTTATTAACCAGGATGTCGAGTTTGCCGAAACGAGCTAGAGCGGCGGCGACTGCGGCGGTCCAATCCTCCTCGCTAGTAACGTCGAGATGGACGTAGAGAGCCGCCTCGCCGAGCTTGCGAGCGGTCTCGCGGCCGCGTTCGTCGAGCACGTCGCCGATCGCCACCGCGGCGCCAGCCTCGACCATCACCCGCGCAGTCTCGGCGCCGATGCCGCGCGCTGCTCCGGAGATCAGCGCCACCTTTCCGTCCAGACGGTTCATCGCCCGTTCCTCCTCAGGCGGTTCCGCGATCATACTAATCGGGCTCGCAAGCCGAGAACTGCTCCAGGTCCGCGGTTAGTTTTCGAGCTTCATACCCTTCTGCACGCCGGGCCGCGAACCAATCCGCTCGCCCCAGGCTTGCAGATGCTTCAGACCGGCATTGTCGGGGAGCGCCTTGCGGCCGGCATAGATTGGGTAGACCGCCAGATCGGCGGTGGTGATTTCGCCGCCGGCCAGATATGGCGTCTTGGCAAGCTGCTCGTCGGCAAAGCGCCACAAATTGACGAAGCGGTCCTCGTAAAACTTGATCGCCGAATCCGGCACCTTTTCCGGCATCCGCGCGCCGAGAAAGAAGATGTTCTGATTGGTCGGGCCGTAGTCGGCGGCGCCTTCGGCCATCCACTGGAACACCCGAACCCTGGCCACCGGGTCCGCCGGCAGGAACTTGCCAGTCTTTTCGCAAAGATACATCAGGATCGCCCAAGACTGCGTCACGGTCAGGGGCTTTCCGCCCGGCCCCTCGGGATCAATCAGGGTCGGAATGCGCGCAGTCGGGTTGATCTTCAAATAATCGGCGGCCTTCTGGTCGCCTTGGCCCAGATTGAGCACATGGATCTTGCACGGAACGCCGCATTCATTGACCGCGATCGCGGCCCGCTGCCCATTGCCGGTTCCGGCGGTGTAAAGCTCCATTTCTCGCCCTCCCTCATCGACTGGATTCATCATAGCGCCATGGTGCAAGCTATGGACCGCTTGGGCACATCCAGCGATGCGCACCGACGCCGGCACTGGCTGCTCAACAATCGATAGCACACCTTAGCCACCACCGGTAGCCGACTCATTTGAGCATGCCGGGCCAGGCGGGAAATAGGCGCCGCCCGCGATCTCTCCGAATGTCATACTGCGGTCTGTGTCGCTGACCGTGAATTTGGTGGCGGCGAATTCGATGTCCTGCTTGCTGGCCTCGATCGAGTAACTTCGTGGCACGACATGAGAGTTTACGGCTCGAACCTCTACCGGTCCCGGACGCCGCACTGGTACTCCTGCTGAGTGTTTTACTTCCGCACCGCGGGTTTTTTTGACGGCGCGGACTTCTTGCGGGAAGCCCGCTTCGGCTCATTGAGGGCATCTTTGACCGCCTTGCCTGCACGAAACCGTACTGCCTTGCTGGCTGCGATTTTAATGGCCTCCCCGCTTTGTGGATTCCGACCCTTGCGTGCGGGCCGTGCCGCCACATTGAAAGTGCCGAGGCCGGAGACACGGACCGCCTCTCCAGCCACGAGAGAGTTGAGAATGGCGTTTACGACCGCCTTCACCGCCTGCCCCGCCGCCGCTTGGTTTAGCTCAGTCGCCTGAGCAACTTTTTCGATCAGTTCCGATTGGTTCATTTCTGACCCCCAACTCGCACTCTGCTGTTATTAGATCTCGACCCAGACTAAGCCGGCCTCTATGGCGAGGATGACACGGTTCGGCCCCTCACTTCTCGGTGGTGACCGTCATTCTCGCGAATTGCCCGGGAGCCATGGCCAGCGATTTTCCGGTCAACGCGTTGGTCGTTTAGGTTTCCAGTTAGTCATTAAGTCGGGTGCGCTCCTCGGAAATCCACTGCCTCTCCGGTCTCATCAATTTAGGTCATCTGTGTGGTTTCTCCTGGTCCCCAGACCCGCAGCTATCGGCACTGCGGCGGTATTCTGCGATGCCTGGAAGAAGTTAAACCACCGAAGAAGATCAGAAGGCAACAATTGCCAGCCGGACGAATTTTTGACGACAACACCGCCGAGTTGGCGATCCGCTTCGGTGTAGGCGAACGCGGTCAGCGCTAGCTTCTGCCACCTTTTGCACAGCATAGCGCTGGGACGCTTGGCTGACGAACCCTCAGACATAATCGTACCGTGAAGGGACAAACCAAAACCGAAAATGAAATCGAGAAGGCAGAGCGATATGAGGCTCTCAAGCAGATTTTATTGCGTCTGCTGGACGATCCGCAAGTAGAGCAGAAAATCGTCGCTTTAGTGAGCCAGCAACTTCGACAAATCCGGGCCGGATAGGCGGCCGCCGGAAGTCAATGCGGGCCCCCGACTGTCAGGCTGAAAACGCACATTCGGAATCTCGATCACCGTTACTACTACAGTTTCAAAGCTGGTTAAGATACCGGCGAGGTGGCGTCCGCCCACTCGTCGGCAGGGATCGAGATCGGGGAGAGGAAGTCACATATCTCCCGTCTCGTCGTTGGAGCGAGGGAGGTTCGAGCCGCCGAAATGCAAATCGGAGCAACGCTCATGACAGACACGCACAATAGATTTCTTGGGGATCGGGCACTGTCACCGGAAACCCTAATGATGGGCTATGGTTATGACCCTTTTCTGTCCGAGCGCTCTCTCAAGCCGCCGGTCTTCCACACCTCGACTTTCGTCTTTCGATCGGCGCAGGACGGAAAGGAGTTCTTCGAGCTGGCCTACGGCTTGCGGCAAAAGCGCCCGAAGGAAGAGCCCGGATTGATCTATAGCCGGATCAACAATCCCGACCTCGAAATGCTCGAGGATCGATTGGCTATCTGGGATCAGGCCGAGGCCAGTCTCGTCTTCGCCTCGGGCATGGCGGCGATCTCGACCACGCTCTGGGCCTATGCGCGCCCGGGCACGGTGATCATCCATTCGGGCCCCGTCTATGGCGGCACCGATTTCCTACTGAAGAAGATCCTGCCGCAATTCGGTGTGACCGCGATCGGCTTTCTTAGCGAGGGCGGCAACAGGGCGATGGAAGAAGCCGTCGAGTCGGCGCGCGGCAAGGGGCCGATTGCGGCGCTTTATATCGAAACGCCAGCAAACCCCACAAACGGAATGGTGGATCTCGAGCGTGCCCGGAAGATCGTGTCCGGCCTCCACGGTCCGGACGGCAAGCGGCCGGTTATCATCGTTGACAATACAATGTTGGGACCGATCTATCAGACCCCTCTGGCACATGGTGCTGATCTGGTCGTCACGTCGCTTACTAAATATGTCGGCGGTCATTCCGACCTGATTGCCGGCGGATGTTCGGGAGCGGCCGCTATACTCGAACCGATCCGTGGCATGCGCACGATCCTGGGCACGATGTGCGATCCGCATACCGGTTGGTTGCTGATGCGTTCACTCGAGACCCTGAAGCTCAGAATGACGGCTGCGGCGGAAGGCGCGCGCAAGGTCGCAGCCTTCCTCAATACTCATCCGAAGGTCGCATCGGTCTGGTACCTGGGATTCCTGCCGGAGGGCCATCCCGATCGTCCAGTCTTCGAGCGCCAGTGCAAGAGCCCAGGCTCCACTTTCAGCTTCGAAGTGAAGGGAGGTGAGGCCGAAGCCTTTGCTGTCCTGGATCAGCTTAAGGTGATCAAGCTCGCGGTGAGCCTGGGTGGTACGGAGACTTCTCGCTTCGCATCCGGCGGCGATGACGCATTCGGACATTCCGGAAGAAGAACGGTTGCGGCTGGGTATCACGCCGACGCTTATTCGCATTTCGGTCGGGATTGAGGATCCCGACGACCTGATCGCGGATCTGAACCAAGCATTGGATGCTCGGCCTTGATGTGCCCAATGACCGGTTCGACCAGGGGGCGGCGACGCATCTCGTGGCGGATCGGGCGATCGCGCGGCAGACCTGACGCTGATCCAGACGCGGAATATCTGTGCATGGTTGTGACCGCGGTAGCCTTTGTCGACGTGGATTTGGCGGGTTTCGGATCCCGGTCAGAGCCTCCAGTTCGGCAATTACCGGCCCCAGAGTGTGGCCGTCAAAGGGATTGTCGTGCGGCGCCTTCGCGCGCAGCACAAATCGGCCGCCTCTGGGCTTGGTGGCCGAGGGTCTCTACCGACACCTTGCAGCCGAACTCATAAGGTGCCCCGGCTTACCCTTGCCGGTGCATTCGACCTTCGTAGCGTGCAGCGCATAGGCCTTGCGGCCGCAAGCGTTTCGGTTGCAGTGAAGCCACCCTAGCCGGGGGGCCTAAACACCATCGCGACCGGTGTGATGGACGGCGTTACCTGGCCAGTTGGCTTCAATTCGCCGGTCTCCGGGTGGATCTCGAACTGAACGATGGTGTCGCCCTTCTGGTTGGCGACGTATAGCCACTTCCCACTCGGGTCGATGGCGAAGTTGCGGGGAAAATTTACGCCTTGCGTGGCGAATCCGATCACCGAGAGCAAGCCTGTCGAGGGATCGATCCGATAGCCCACGATGCTGTTGTGGCCGCGGTTAGAGGCATAGAGGAATTTGCCGGACGGATGCACCGCGATTTCGGCCGTGCTGTGCGGTCCGTTGTATCCGGCTGGTTCGGTCGAGATGGTCTGCAGCTCCTTGCCGATCAGCCCGATGCCGGCGTCGTAGGCAAAAGCCGTCACCGTCGCATTCAGCTCATTTAGGACGTAGAGGCGCTTGCTGCTCAGGTCGAATGCGATATGCCGCGGTCCGGCACCGGGCGCCACCGGCGCCTCGCTGACGCGCGTGAGACCGCCGTCGCTGAGGCGGAAGACCTGGACCTTGTCGATGCCGAGATCCGCCGCGGCGATGAAGCGGCCGGCCGGGTCGAAGACGACACTGTGAGGATGCGGCGCCTCCTGGCGCTTCTCGTTCGGGCCGCTGCCGGTATCCTTCACCTCGCCGCTAACGGGGCCGAGCCGTCCATCGGCCTCGGTTGGCAGGACGACGAAATCGCCCGCCGATATAGTTGGCGATAACGAGGTGGTGCGCCGTCGGATCCACCGCCAGATGGGCCGGGATGGGGCTATGTAAGGACTGGCGATTGAGTAGTTTGATCATCCCGGTGTTCGGGTCGATCGCGTAAGCCTCGGCCGAACCGCTCTTCTGCCCTTCGTAGTCATCGATCTCGTTGGTCACGTACAGGAAACGGCGCGATGGATCGAGTGCGGCGAACGACGGATTGGCGCTCTTCAGTTGCTGGACCGGCGACAATGCACCCGTCGCCGGATCGAACCCGAAGACCGAAAGTCCGACAGGATTATTGCTGCCACCTCCTGGCGGGTTCTTGGTGTACGAGCCGACATAGACAAACATCAGCCCTGATGTGTCAGCGGCGTGGCCGGCAGCGACCCGGAGCACGAGGCTGGCGACACCGAGGGCGCCAGCAGCCAGGACACCCCGGCGGCTGACCTTGGGTAGTGCGGAGTTGACTTCGTTCTCGTCCATTGTTCGATGTCCTCCCATTGATGCGGCGAATGTGTCGATGGGCAGTCCCTATTGTCACGATCGTGCCCCGAATCTGGAGTTCGCCGGCAAACTTCACAGGTCGCGTAGCGGAATTAGTGGAACCTGACCTAACGGCGTCTCCGGCGGGGTCAGGTTAACCGTTCGATCTGTGAGGTCAACGCGTTGGCGCGTCGCCCATCGGCTCTGGCAGCTCGCAGCCGACCCGCCTGAAGAAGACGAGAAAGGCGATCGACGCGTCGCCGGCGAGCATGCGCGAGATGCCTACACCACTCTGCGATGATCCCCCGACGCCAACGTGCCGCCCTCCTCCAATTGGAGATTACCAATGTAGTGCAGCTCGTATGGCCCATGGACTTCCTGGAATAGTAGCTGTTGTCGATCACGATCACCCCCATACTGGTTAAAACCGGGCGGAGTGGAAGTTTGCCTCTGCCCATCCGCCCGGAATTCCTGTTTCGGGCTCGGCTATGTGAAGGTGAAACCTTCGTAACCCTGGGCTGCAACCTCATCGCATTTCTGCCGATACCCGCCGACGCCTTCCGGGCCCAGATATGGCAAAAAGGCTTTCGGTTTGCCGGTGATGTTGGCACTCACGTACCAGGAGTTGGCGCGAGCCATCAGCGTCCGGTTCACGATCTCATTGACGTGAGCGCCCCATTGCTCCTGCGCCTCGGGCGTCGTCTCGATGGTCGTGTTACCGGCTTTCTGAAACGCTGCGCGATTGAAGGGTCGGAAGTTAAGGGATAACCCTGTGGTTCCACTAAAGGCGCGCGCGTCTTCTGAATACCAGTCCATGAGGTCATCCCCGTCTCGTATTTTTAGCATATTAGCAGCGCAATTCTACGACCGGCATCCGGTTTTCCGTCAACGAACTGTCTGGGTTCGCAAAATATCTCTCGGGATGCCTGCTTGGTTAATTTACAGCAACAAGTGGGTATGATACCGTTTCGCCATACGCCGGGAGCCAAAGACACCGGCGGCACACAGGGCACGGCGATATGGAATGGGAGGAGGCGCTCCTTATAGCTCGGGGTGGAGAGTTACCACTGCACCCAGCGGCTCATTATCGGCGCCAGGCGGCGCGAGCCCGACAGATCGCGGTCGGGGTAACAACCCGGGCCATGAAGGCGCGACTGCTCGATGATGCTGCTCGGTATGATGAGCTTGCCGCTAAGGCCGATCGCATAGGGGTAGGCGCTACCGATTTCTGACGCGGTTTGGTCTCGCAAAGAACGGATCCTTCTCCAAAGTCGCTATAGCTGGCGCGACCTGAATATCGTTAGGGCTTGAACGCAAACGTCAACCGATGATGTTTTGTACGGGAGCAGATAATGAAAACCGACCCCAACTGCATTTTCTGCAAGATTGTTGTCGGGCAGATGCCATGCTCCAAATTGTTGTAGGACGACGACACGCTCGCTTTCATGGACATCTATCCGGCTAATGACGGGCATTGTCTCGTTATAGCGAAGGAGCACTATCCTACGCTCTTCGACATTAGCGACGAGACACTTGCTGCCGTCTCGCGTTCCGTCAGCAAAGTCGCTTGGGCGGTCAACCAGGCGCTATCGCCGGATGGATTGAATCTGGTCCAGGCGAACGGACCCGGCGCCCAACAGTCGGTAGCGCATTTCCATATTCACGTCCTACCCCGCAAACAGGGCGACGACTTAAAGCTGAATTGGGGCGCAAAGCCTGGCGACCCAAAGACTATTGCCGCGATCGCGGAGAAGATCCGCGCCAAACTCTCAACCCGCTCGCATCCGATCTCCTGACCTGGCTCGTTGGGTTCGCGCGCCATCGCCTTGGAAGGACCAATTCACGAAATCCCGAGCCGACCGTGAGGCCGACACTCTCTCTCGGCCTCCCACCCGATAAGTGATAAATTCGTTAAGATGCTACAAGGCGCGAGAGCCCAGCGAATAGGCCGGAGAGAATGCCATCGCGGGCATGGTCTCGCCCGCTAGGGTGACCAGGGAGGGTTGGGCAGAAATGAAGCGGGATCGGCGCGGGCTCGCGGCTGCAGGCGCATTACTGATGGCGCTGGCCGCCGCGGATGCTTCATTTGCGCAAAAGCAGGGCGGCATATTGCGAATGTACAGTCCCGACAGCCCGGCGAGCATGTCGATCCACGAGGAAGCGACGGTCTTCGCCGAAGGGCCGATGATGGGGGTGTTCAACAACCTGGTCATGTACGACCAGCACCTGCCGCAAAACAGTCTGCAGTCGATTGTACCCGACCTGGCCATCGGCTGGTCCTGGAACGAGGACGGGACCGAATTGACATTGCCGCTGCGAGAAGGTGTCACGTGGCATGATGGCAAGCCGTTCACTGCCAGGGATGTCCAGTGCACTTTCGAAATGCTGACCGGCAAGTCGAGCGAGAAGCTTCGCGTCAATCCCCGCAAGGCCTGGTACGGGAACCTCGACAGCTTAACCACCAACGGCGATTACGAAGTCACCTTTCATCTGAAGCGGCCACAGCCGGCCTTCTTGGCATTGCTCGCTTCTGGGTTCTCGCCGGTCTATCCCTGCCACGTGCCGCCGCGCGATATGCGCAGTCATCCGATCGGCACCGGCCCATTCAAATTCGTCGAGTTCAAGCCAAACGAGTACATCAAGTTGACGCGAAACCTGGAGTACTGGAAGAAGGGTCGACCCTATCTCGACGGCATCGAGTATACGATTATCCGTAATCTCTCGACGGCAGTATTGGGGTTCGTCGCGGGAAAATTCGACATGACTTTTTCTTATAGCCTCCCAGTCCCGCTTTTGCACGACGCAAAGAGCCAGCTCCCACAAGCGATCTGCGAGCTGACCCCGGGCAGCATCAACCGAAACCTTCTCATCAACCGGGATAAGCCGCCCTTCGACAACCGCGATCTACGGCGAGCGATGGCGCTGAGTTTGGACCGCCAAGCTTTCATCGACATCATCACCGAGGGACAGGGGGACATCGGTGGGGTCATGCAGCCCGCATCTGCCGGGTTATGGGGTATGCCGCCGGAAATGCTCAACAAGCTGCCGGGCTATGATCCCGACGTGCAGAAGAACCGCGCGGAAGCCCGACAAATCATGCACATGCTTGGCTATGGCCCCGGTAACCATCTCAAAATCAAAGTAACCGCGCGTGATATTCCATACTACCGCGATCCGGCGGTCATTTTGATCGATCAGCTGAAGCAGGTCTATGTCGACGGCGAGCTCGAACCGGTCGACACCACCAACTTTTTCCCCAAGATGATGCGCAAGGACTACAGCGTCGGCCTCAACTTGCAAGGCGCCGGTGACCCGGACCAAACCTTGCCGTTGCTTTAGGATGCAGTTCGGAGTTCAACAGGAACAATTACTGTAATCCCGAGGTAGAGGAGCTGATTGGTCGGCAATCGAGCGAGGCGGACCAGGAGAAGCGAAAGCAGCTGGTGTGGCAGATCGAACGGAAGCTGGCGGAGGACCATGCTCGACCGATCATTTTCTACAGCCGCGACGGGACGTGTCGGCAACCACTACGTTAAAGGGCTGACCCTGATGGTCAACAGCATCTTCAACGGTTGGCGCATGGAAGACGTCTGGCTCGACAAATGAACGATCGGCAGGAACGCGGCCAGTATCGCGCCGTTCTCTTACATCTGACCTCTGAGGTCCCGAAAAGCTTAAACGCGACGCAAGATCGGCGATATATCTTCAGAGCGTGCAACACGCGGCCAGATTGGGTCATGCCGTCGCCGCCAAGAGCGCCCCACAGCTGACACCTGGTGCGCGAGCAAGCTATTCTCGGTCCGGCATGAACTCTGGGAGCTGAAAGATGAGCGAGACCATCGGCCGATTGCTCGCGGTGGGAAACGTGGCCGAGGTCTTCGAGTGCGGCTCCCGAGTATTGAAACTGTATCGTTCCGCAGTAAGAAAACCCACCCCATTCCGCGAGGCGGCAATCCATGCGACAGTGGAGACGATGGGGCTACCCGTTCCCGCGGTGTGGGGCGTGCAAGAGGTCGGCGGCCGTTGGGGTATCGTGTTCGACCGCATAAGCGAACCGTCGTTCGCCAAGCGGATGCAGGAGGATCCGCGCCTCGTACCAGAGTGCCTGGAGATACTCGTCCGACTGCACGCGCGCATTCATACGCACCCGGCTCACGAGCTCGGCAGTCTGAAGTTGAGGCTGGCAGCAAACATCGCCCGCACCGGCCTTCTCGACGAACCGAGAAAACAGATTTTGCTCAGCCTCCTTGCAGAGATGCCAAAAGGCGACCGCCTCTGTCACGGCGATTTTCACCCCATCAACGTCTTGGGCCAAACCTCGCATCCCTTGGTGATCGATTGGCCTGACGCGTGCCGCGGCGACCCCAGTGCCGATGTTTGCAGGTCTTACCTTCTATTGAAGCTTCACGCCGCGGAAATCGCCGAGCCCTACCTGGATGCGTACTGCCGCATCACCAATATATCGCGAGCGACAATTGTCGGTTGGCTGCCCTACGTCGCTGCGGCGAGGCTGGCGGAGGACGTCCCCAATGATTTTGAACGCCTGCTAGAAATCGTAAACTCGTGATACAGTTGCACAGGCTCTAAGCATCGGCGTCAACTCCTCTGTGCTATAGCCAGTGGTATTGGCACACTGATTCAAGCGGACGAATTCAAAACTAAGGTTAACAAGTTCTTTCACGAAAGCGTTTGAATAGCAGGAGGCTTCTGTTATTCTCTCCAAAAGGGAGGATTTGAGAATGGTTAATTATCAGACAATCATGGAATTAGTTAATCAGATCCCTGCGGGTACATGGGATGTGCTGCGAGAGATAAAGGATCGTCGTCCCGCCATGATGCTTTCCGAATTGATTGAGTGCAGGAGACGAGCATTGCAAGAACAGGGAGCCTCCGGAACCACGATCGCAGACGGCGAGGTCATCTGATACACCTTCATTGTGATCATGCTGGAGGTTCGATCGGTCGTACTCACGTGCCGCGAGCGCGGGAAACGATCGGCCGTATTCACGCCGATTCGAGTGCGGGAAAGAGGCCGCCCCAGCCACCCGCTCGGAAACCCTAGCGTAGAGAAGACTAACTCGATTAGAGCCGGGTGGCCTTATCAATGCCTGCGCGGAACGCTGACCTGGCCTCCTCATAACGACCGGATAACAGCGCTGATTTGATAGCCGCCGGTGCCCTATCGGGATGACCGGAATCAAACGGTGGCGCCGGGTCGTATTCGATCCCGAGCTGGATCGTTTGGGCAGTTGTCTCGCCGGCAATTTCGGCAGCAACAGTGAGTCCAAAATCGATGCCCGAGGTAACGCCACCCGCGGTGATTACGTTGCCGTCTCTAACGACCCTGGCCTTCTCGTGGGTCGCCCCAACAAGAGGCAATAGATCGGTAAAGGCCCAATGGGTCGTTGCCCGCCGTCCTTTGAGTATTCCGGCGACACCCAAAATGAATGCGCCGGTGCAAACCGAGGTAACATACTTCGCAGCACCCGCCTGCCGGCGGACGAACTCTATGGTTTCGCGATCGCCGATTGCCCGGACGACACCGTAGCTTCCGCCGGGGACGCAGAGCAAGTCGAGGGGCGGACAGTTCGCAAAGGTGTGCGTTGGCACGAGGCCCAGCCCGCAATCGCTGGGCACCGGTGCCTCCGATTTCGCGACGATGTGGGTCGCTGATTGGGGAAGGCGTGAAAGCACCTGTAGAGGCCCCGTGAAATCGAGCTGTGTCAAATCGGGGAAGATGACAAAACCAATATTGAAGAGCGACATGTCCGATCTCCAGTCCTCTACGTCAGAGCGCTGCAGGGTGTTGCACTGTGCAGTATTTCGGAGAGATAGTATCATAAAGCGTTTTCCCGACATCAGGCCTCTATCGCGCTAGCCGCTGTACAATATCGATCAGCTCACCGTGAGCGGCGCTGGTCTGATCGCGGAATTCGTCGGCGGAGTGAGTGTCGGCAAGCCGGCTTAGCCGCAGCAGTTCATCCTCGCAGACCGTCGCAGCACCTGATAGCTTTTGACTGAACCTGATGTCAAAAAGGCGGCGGACCGACGATCTCCCAGCCATGCCGGCGCCGCATCTCGTTGGCCTCCGGTCCATTGGCGGACCCGGCCGGCCGCGCCAGCTGTTCCTCGAAAAAGCCGCCGGCACCGGCCGGGGTATAGAGAAACAGCACGCGTCCGGTTTCGGCACCGGTATTTTTCCAGGCGTGCGGGACACCGCGTGGTAGGAAGGCACAGGTGCCCGGCCCGCCGACCGTAACCTCGTCGCCGATCTTAAAGGTGATTTCGCCGCTCAGTACGTAGGCCACCTCGTCACTGTCGCGGTGGAGATGGAATGTCGTCTCGGTGCCGGCCGGCGCGGTTTCTTCGAACAGCATGATGCTGTCGCCGGTATCGCCGCCTAGCAGCTTGAGCGCCGCTGAACGTCCAGGTGCCATGCTCAATATTGAGCCGCCGCCCGGCGGCACGACAAAGCCCTTCGCGTCCACTTTCGTGTCCTCCCCATGTTCGTGACGATCGTCACAGCTTTCGGATTAAGAAGCAACCAAAGTCGCCGGGTGCGGGATGCAACCGACCAAAGAGGGCGGCCGGCACGCGTCGTGCTCGGCTGTCCGAAGCCGATGTCATGAAGCTGCTGCAGAGCAGAGCGAATTGGGTGAGTTGCCGAGTGTTGCACTGTTGCAGTGTTGACCCCGGGTTACTGAAGGTCCGGTTATCACCTGGTAGCGACCGGATCGCAGACGACTCGGCAGATTCGGGTTTGTGCCAATTGCCGACATCTGGCGAACCTCCCCCTGACCACCCGAGTCCGGCACCATCGCGGTGTTGGCCGGGATCAACAGCTCCGGAGTTTACCCCTTGCCAGCGAATTGGAGCGCCGCTCTAGCCGGGCACGAGCACCACACCTTCAAGGACCGCGGCGAAGTGGCAGGCGGCGCCTGCATTCACAAAACCATGCCGATTGGCGTGTGAAACGGCATCGGTCGATGATGAATGCCGCGCCGACATATAGAGCGCAACGCCAGCGAGAATCAGCCCCACTACCGGCGGCGCCATGGATACTAGTGTCGGCCGCAGCCCAAACAGCACAAACGAGGCGAGCGCCGCGAAGGCGACAAGCGACGGCCGCCGCAAGCCGCCCGGGAATGCGAGCTTGTAGGCGGCGCCGATCAGCGCGCCCGCCCACACTGCCACCGTCGGTCCAACCCGCTCGCCGTGCATCTGCCCTACCGTGAACGGTGTGTAAGTGCCAGCGATGAACAGAAAGATCGCAGCGTGGTCGAGGCGCCGCAGGAACCAGCGATACTTGGACCATCGGAGCGGCGTGTGGCGAAATAGCGTCGAGCTTCCGAGCATGCCGAGCAGCGACAAGAGATAGATCGCGCAGGGCAGGACCAGGCCTGGCCGTCTGCTCTCTGCCGCGAGGCCGAGCAGGAGCGGGGTCGCGATCAGCGCCAGCAGCAGCCCGAACGCGTGGATGCGGCGGTCGAGTTCGAGTTCCCGATCGGTGTAGTAGGGTTGCCAGCGCGCGAAACTCACGTCCGATTAAACGCAGTGTGCCCCCGCAGTTCCAGTACCTTCGGTTTCAGGGAGAGCCGGGCGATCCAGACGGACCTCCTACGGATGCTCATCGAGGCGAGCCGTCTCAGTCCTAATTCTTCGAAGGTTTGATTCGCACCCCGCGCGCGGTTTCCCAACCCTTGAACGGCGCTCAGCTGCCCTCCACGATTCGAGGTATACGCAATGCTGAGCCGGCAGCGCAAAATGCGCCGTCGAGCCAGATTAGACGTGGAGGGTTCGAAGATTTTTGCGTACTCTCGCGTCTGTTCCGTCGCTGCTGATGAGGTCTCTGCGACGCGCGGTTTGGTCCACGCTTGGATTAGCACGCGAGCAAGCATGGTTTTGTGCAATTGTCATAACTTTCAAGATTTTCGGCGTCTGGCCAAGCGGCGACTGCCCGGTCCGATCTTCGATTATATCGACGGCGCCGCGGACGAGGAGACGACGCACCGGCGCAACACAAAAGCCTTCGAAAGCTGCGACCTTGTACCCAGCGTCCTGCGCGGGGTTGGGAGCGTCGATCTATCCGTCACCGTCATGGGCCAGAAGCTCGCGTTGCCGGTCTATTGCTCTCCTACTGCCTTGCAGCGCCTGTTCCATCATCAGGGTGAACGCGCCGTCGCGGCCGCGGCTGCGAAATATGGCACGATGTTCGGCGTGTCTTCGCTCGGCACGGTGAGTCTCGATGAGCTGCGTAAGGCACACGATACGCCGCAGATTTATCAGTTCTATTTCCACAAGGATCGAGGCCTCAACCGGGCAATGCTGCAGCGCGCGAAGGACGCACGCATCGATATTATGATGCTGACCGTAGACAGCATTACGGGTGGGAACCGCGAACGCGATCTTCGCACAGGCTTTTCCATACCGTTCAGGCTGACGCTCGCTGGGATGCTGCAATTTGCAATGAAGCCGAGGTGGGGAATCAACTACATCACTCACGAGCGGTTCAGATTGCCGCAACTCGAGGAGCACATCGATATGCGCGGCAGCGCGCTCTCGATCGGCGGTTATTTCACGGAGATGCTCGACCCATCAATGAACTGGGACGATGTCGCCGAGATGGTGGGGCACTGGAACGGTCAATTCTGCCTGAAGGGCGTCATGTCCCCAACCGACGCCAAACACGCCGCCGAGATCGGTTGTACCGGCATCGTTGTTTCTAACCATGGCGGCCGACAGCTTGACGGCTCGCGGGCATCGTTCGACCAGCTGGCCGAAATCGTCGACGCCGTAGGTGATCGGATCGACGTGTTCATGGACGGCGGGGTGCAGCGCGGGACGCATGTCCTCAAGGCGCTCTCGGTCGGCGCCAAGGCGGTTGGGGTCGGCCGCTATTATCTCTATCCCTTAGCTGCCGCCGGCCAAGCTGGGGTCGAGCGGGCACTTGGCCTAATGAAAGCTGAATTGGAACGCGACATGAAACTGATGGGCTGTATCGCGATTGGCCAGCTCTCGCGCGATAATCTGCGGCTCAGATGATTGAGACGCAATCAGCGAAGTTCTCGCAAGGACCTGATCGTTGCACTCTTACGAGCTGAAAGGCGGCTTGGAGTGAACCGCGGAGATCCTGCTATTTTCAGGGGCGGCAGCTTAACCCCAACAAGCTGACAGTGCGGCGGCTGCATCAATCGTTTACTGAGTGCCAGCAGCGGACCTCGCCGGTTGCCAAAAACCGACCTGCGCCTTTGCACTCCGATCTGTAGAATCGTCCCTTCGAACACGCTGATGAAGCGATCGTTGAAGAGCCGCAGGAAGCCGAATGGAGTGCGCGCCGCCTTATTGGCGATAAAGGAAATAGGTCTCCATCGGCCCTTTGCCTTTGACGTCGAGCGGCCCGCGGGGTTCAAAACAAAACGCATTGCCGAGTGCGTGGCGGGTCGCTGCGGAAACGTGGACCCGGCCGGGCAAACCATAAGTCTCCATGCGCTTGGCGGTATTCACGGCGTCGCCCCAGACATCGAAGGCGATTTTGTGGGTGCCGAGCACGCCAGCGACCATTGGCCCCCCAGTGTGGATCCCTATGCGCAGCTGCAATCTTCCATCGAAAGCCCGGCCGGCGGTTTCGGTGATTTCCAGCATCGACAAACCCATCTCGGCTACTGCTACTGCGCTTTCCGGCCGCCGTTCGAGTATCCCGCCAGTCACCATGTAACCGTCACCGATAGTCTTGATCGTTTCGAGGCCGCAGCGGAGGGCGAGGTCGTCGAACTGAGAAAACAGGAGACCGAGAAGCTTGACGGTTTCCTCCGGCGCGAGCGTCGTTGACAGCCCGGTGAAATCGACGAGATCGGAAAACAGAACCGTTGCCTCGGGAACGCGATCGGCAATAACCGTTTCACCCTGCCGCATTCGCGCAATGATGGCGCGCGGCAGGATGTTGAGCAGGAGAGCCTCAGAACGCTCCTTCTCGGCGCGCAGCTCGTCGAGCAATCGCTTTTTTTCGAGACAAGCGCTGATGCGGGCGCGGAGCAAAACGGGATTGAAGGGTTTTGGCAGGTAATCCTCGGCTCCCGCCGCGATGCAGCGCACAGTGGTGTCCAGCTCGTCAAGCGCCGAAATCATGATGACCGGAATGTGGCGGGTGCTTTCCTGGGCCTTGAGGCGGCAAAGCACCTCGAAGCCGCTTAAATCCGGCATAATGAGATCGAGCAATACGAGGTCGAAATCCTCGGCAGCGGTCAGCGCGAGCGCCGAAATCCCGCACTCGGCGGCAGTCACTCGGTATCCTTCGCGCCCCAGGCGGCGCATCAGCAGATCGCGATTGGAGAGATTGTCATCGACGACAAGGATGTGGCTAGTGACCACATCTGCAGGGGAACCATCCCCGTCGTCCAGAGGCTTTATCTTCTGCAATATGTTGCCAACAATGTCGACGGGCGGCGCCGCCGCGACCCCCACCAGCCGGTCAATTTCTCCGAGAAGCCGGCCCGCAAGGTCGATCACCTTGCCGAGATCGCTCAGCAGCGCCTCCTGTCCTCCGTCTTGTGCCTCCTCGACGAGCAGTTCGCCGTAACCCTTGATCGCGTTCAGAGGTGTTCGGAGCTCGTGGCGAAGGTTGGTAAGCTCTCCTTCCTGGGAAAAGTGGGTGACCTCTGCAATCAGCTCGGAAAGCTGCTCTGCGGCGTCGCGCATCCGCTCTAGATCGGGAATGAATTCTGCCAATTCGTTCCGGCGTGCGTCTTCAAGGAGGATATCCACGAAACCGATGACCGCGGCGACTGGGGCGCCAACCTCCTGCCGCAGGACGGCGGTTACTGCGTAGTCGACGCGGCCGCCGCTCACGGACGCTGGCGCGGGCGAGGAGCGCCGCGATTTTCTTCAGCAATCGGGGGAGCTCGACAGGCTTTGTGTCATAGTCGTCGCACCCGGCTTCGATGACTTTTTCGCGGTCGCCGGCCATCGCATGCGCGGTCAGCCCGATGACCGGGATCGTACGGGTGCCGTTATCGGCTTTCAGCCGGCGTGTTGCTTCCCATCCATCCACGACCGGCAAGCTCATATCCATCAGGATGAGGTCGGGAGCGTGGGTCTTTGCCGCGGCGATGCCCTCTTCGCCATCGACCGCCATCGCGATCTCGTACCCGCGACGGGCGAGCCGACGCGACAGCATGTCCCTGTTCATCTCGTTGTCTTCGACAATCAAGATTTTCGCCATCTCTCCCCTCCTCAGGCGGTGGGGGCCAATTCCGTCACCTTCGGCAGCCGCACCAATATCTGCCGCAATGCCTGGGCGAGGTCATCGGCGCCTTTCGCGATCACCTCGCGCGTCCGCCCCGCCAACAGTGCGCGTTCGGCCGCATCCAACGGCATCGCCGTCAGGATCACGATCGGGATGAGCTGCCACTCGGCGCGTTTGGCGGCTTCTTCGAGAAACGCAAAGCCGTTCATCCCCGGCATCACGCAGATCGAGCAGGATCATGGCCGGGCGCGGGTTTTGCGAGAGCCATAAAAGAGCACTCTCACCGTCATCGGCTTCGGCGAATTCCCATCCAAGCCTGTCGAGATGCCGCCGAGCAATTTGGCGGCTTTCGGGTTCATCATCGACCACGAGGACGACGCCACTGCCGTAGACATGCTGTCGGATCGTTGCGGCCAGCCGCGGCGCGGTCGACTGGTTTGGTCAGAAACTCGGCGGCGCCGAGCGAGACGGCGATACCACGATCCTCGAGCACGGTAACGATGATGATCGGGGTCTCGGCGAGATCTAGATCGGATTTGATGGCGGTCAGCACCGCCCAACCATCCATTCGCGGCATCAGCACATCAAGCGTGATGATATCAGGATGCCACTCATGCGCGCGCGTACAGCGCGGTCTCGCCGTCGGTCGCTTCAATCGCGCGATAACCTTCTCGGCGTACCGTCGTAGCCAGAAGGTCGCGGGCGTTCGGATCGTCGTCAACGATCATCACCAAGGGCGCATGCTCGGCGCCGGCGGGAGCGGGGCGGCGGCGGGCGCGACTTGGCTGCGATCGGGCAATGTGATCGTAAAGGTCGAGCCCTGTCCAGGAGTGCTCTCGACAGCGATATTGCCGCCGAGCATCTCGCAAAAAGTGCTTCGTGATGGCGAGCCCGAGCCCGGTACCGCCATACTGTCTAGTCGTCGACACATCGGCCTGACTGAACGCTTGGAAGAGCCGGCCCAGCTGCTCGTCTGTCATGCCGATGCCGGTATCGCTGACAATGAACGAGATTTCCGCGTCGGCAGGACTGACCTCGAGCTTGATTTGGCCTTCATGGGTAAATTTGCCGGCGTTGCTCAAAAGGTTGAGGAGGCTCTGCTTGAGCTTGGTCCGATCGGTATGGAAGCGTCGGCAACGCCACCGGACAGACGATCTCGAGCCGGTTCGCATTCCCTGCCGCCAGCGGCTCGACGATCGAACGGACCTCCTCGACGAGACTGGCGAGATCGACGTCTTCGAGATAGAGGTCCATCTTGCCCGCTTCGATCTTCGACAGATCGAGGATGTCGTTGATCAGCCCGAGAAGATGCCGGCCGGCGTCGCGGATCTTGGCGAGGTCGGGAAGGAACTCGTCTTGCCCCTCGTCCTGCGCGGTCTCGTAGAGCATCTCGCTATAGCCGATGATCGCATTCAATGGCGTCCGGAGCTCATGGCTCATGCTGGCGAGAAACGCCGATTTGTGCTCGCTCGCCGCTTCGAGCTGCCGATAGAGATCGCCGAGTTGCTCCGAGGTGCGGTTCGACGTTGGCCGCCAGCGCGCCCAACTCGTCACGATTGCCTACCTTGACACGCTGGGTAAAGTCACCGGAAGCGATCTCGTGCAGCCGCGTGTCGATCTCGCGGATCGGCCCGATCAGCGACAACGAGATCGTGCGGCCGAGGATCAGGGCCAAGCGCGATGGCCCCGAGCGCAAAAGCGACGACGATCGTCTGCGAGGTGCGGTACGCCTCGTCCGCTGGCCTCGATGCCCGCCACAACATCGGCTTCGGCTTTGTTGACCAGTTCGTTGGTCAACCGCTCGAGGCCGGTTTGCCAGCGGGCGTGCTTGCTTTAGCTGCGCTTCTCGCGCCTCATCGACATGTCCGGCTCGGATCAGTTCGACGACCCGGGTTACGACGCCGATGAACCGGTCGTATTCCTGCCGAACCTTGCCGAGCAGTTTGATTTCGTCCTTGGCTACGAATTGCAGCCTTTCGAGGTCGTAGCCGAACTGGTTGAGCTGCCGCAATGCGCTGTCCAATGTGCGCTCATCCGAAACCAGCAGCGCCGAGGAAATGCTGTAGAGTTGGCTCGTCGTGTCATGTTGGACCTGGCGATATGCGGCGATCTTGCGTTCGCTCTTGATCAGCTCTTCGGTGCGTTGGTTGACGGCGCTCAACTCGTAGAGCCCGATCGCGCCCAGCGCGATCAAAAGCGCGACGATCGCAAGAAACGCGACGAGCAGTTTCGTCTGGACGCGCCAGGGTAGGCGCCCGACCGGGCCGACAAGGAGGTTGTTGAGCGCGATCATTCCTTGTCGACAAGGCTCATGAGGTCTCGCCGGAACTCTTCGGGATCAAAGCGTGCGCCGAGATATTGCACGCGCATCTGGCCCTCGGCATCGACGAGCGTGGTGAGCTGCGAATGCTCGACCGAGCCATCCTCCTTCTTCGAAAAGAATACGCCATAGCGGCGGGACACGTCACTGACCGCCTCGAGCGAGCCGGTCAGAAAGCTCCACCCCTCGGGTTTGGCGCCCCAGAATTGGGCATAGTCCTTTAACACCTCGGGCGTATCGCGCTCCGGGTCGAAGGAAATAGAAATAAAGACGATCTTGGCGCCGAACTTCTCCCCCAGCGCGTCCTGAACGTCGACCATTTTCTGCGTCAGCAGCGGGCAGATGTCCGGGCAGCCGGTGTAGATAAATGTCACCGCCACGACCTTGCCGTGAAAATCCGCAAGCGACACCGGCCTGTTGTCTTGCGAGGTCAAGGTGAAAGGGGGCGCGGGCCCGATCACCGGCAATTGTCCGTCGCCACGGGCTGCGTAGGCCGGCAGCATCAGCAAGGCCAACACCGCCAGGGCGCGGCCGAACCACGCGGCAAGCCTCACAGAAGCAGGCGGCGGCAATAGCTGAGCCGCTCGCGCCGCGCGCGAGAGGATAAGAGATCAGGATCAAGTGATTGAAATTCTTTGATTCTGACCTCAGGATTCAGGTGAGAGCAGGATGGATCAGGCGAAGCGGCAACTATGTCCGGCATACGCGATGTTCCAATGATATGGCTTTGGGTGAGAACCGCATATTATATGTTCGCTATGTGTTCTCGTCAAGCCGGTACGACAACGGCGGGGAGCCGAGCGCCCGTCGCGGAGCGCCTGCGTTCATTGCCGTCAGCTCGCGTTTGGTCAGAAAGCGGCGCCGGGTCTGCGTCATTGGCATTGAAATCCCGATATTCCCTCACGCCTTCAGCTCGCGTTTGAGCTCGTTCAAGAAGCGCCAATCGGTGCTGTTCGGCGATGATCTTTTGCGGGCTCGACTTTATCAGACCCGCTTCGTAAAGGCGCAGGGCATAAAACCGGATCGTGTCCTCGGCGTCGTAGTCCCGCCATTTGTAGTAGGGGAGTTCGCTCAGGGCCTGACGTTGCGTAATCGTACCGTCGCGGTGAGGCCCCGATGTCGACAAGTCGTCTTGCGCAACCCGCGCCGGCTCGCGGGCACAGAGGTCGGTGGCCTTGAGGATGGCGCGCATAACCCGCCTGGTGGCGATCGGGTGCTTTCGGACGTAATCCGCGGTTGCCGCCGAGCATGCAGCAGAAATATTGCGACCACGGCCGGTCCACCGCGGTGTTGACGAATGACATGACCCGCATGCCGCGGGCGCGGAGTTCCTGCGGCTCGGGCGGGAAGCCGAGGAAGGCATCGATTTTGCCCTCCGCGAACAGGTCGATGCGGCTCGACCTCCGGGTCAATGATCCAGTGCAATCTTTGTCGGGGTCGAGCCCCACCTGGGCGGCCATCAAGGTCAGCAATGCGGGGGATCCGCCGCCTGCATCCCGACGCTGCTTTCCCTTCAGCTCGGTGATGCTGCGGATGCCTTCGTGGTGCCGAATAGCTCGAAGCAGCCGACCATGCACGCCGCCAAGGAGCGTGATCGGCTCGCCGTGCATCGATCGCGCTGGACAAAGTGATTGATCGCAAAGTTCGATGTCGAAATCGACTTTGCCATCGCGCGAGCGCCTCGGATTGCGGTGGCCGGACTCCTCCACATAGCGGACGTCGGTGAAGCCCTCGGCGCGCAGCAACTCCTCGGCGATGATATTGCGGGAGCAACGCAAATACCGGGGCTCTTGCCGATACGCACGGTGGTCGTTTCGAGCGCCGCCTCGGCCGCTAGCGCTCGCGGCGCGCGGAGCAGGCCGGCGGCACCGGCGAGGGAAAGTGCGGTCAGAAACCGCCGTCGCGTCTGCCTTATCCTCATCGGACCCGCCATCTTTGGATTACGCCTTCAGCTCGCGCTTTAACTCGTCGAGGAAGCGCCAATCGGTGCCGTCGGCGAGAATACGCTTGGGACCGCTCTTGATCATACCGAGTTCGTGAAGCCGCAATGCGTAAAAGCGGATGCTGTCCTCGGCGTCGTATTCACGCCAATGGCCGTAGGGGTTCTCGTTCAGGGTCTGTAGCGCGTAATCGTAGCGCGGCGCGAAGCCACCTTCGACGAGCCGCTGCGCCACCCGTTCGGGCTCGCTCGCGCACAAATCCGCCGCTTTGAGGATCGCGCGAACCACGCGTTTGGTGGCGGCTGGGTGACGCGCGATGAATTCCGCGTTGCCGGCCAGCGCGCAGCAGAAATATTGCGACCATGGCCGGTCCAACGCTGTCCTGACGATGACGTGGCCAATCTTGCGCGCGTGCAACTCCTGCGGTTCGGGCGGCAATGCCAGGTAAGCGTCGAGCTTACCCTCTGCAAAGAGTTCCAGAGGCTTGGCCTCGGGACCGCTGACCAGGGTGAGATCCTTTTTCGGGTCAAGCCCGACATAGGCCGCCATCATCTCGATTAGTTCAGGCGTCGCGTTCAGACCGACTTTCTTGCCTTTCAGATCGGCGATCCCGCGGATGCCCGGGTGGGCGAACAGCTCGTAGCAACCGGCATGCACGCCCGATACGATCGTGATCGGCGCGCCGGCATCGATGCCGACGATGTGCTGCATCGCAAGGCTGGTGGCGAAATCGAATTTGCCCCGCCCGAGGTCTCTTGGAATTGCGGCTCCATCGGTATCTACGTAGCGGATATCGGTGAAGCCTTCGGTGCGCAGCAACTCCTCGCAGACATATTGCGGCGCAAAGCAGATCACCGGAAACTTGGCCAGCCGCACCGTCGTGATCTCGGGAGGCGGCTCCGCCGCCTCCGTTTGCATCGATGGCAGGAAGCCCGCGGCAGCCCCCAGTGCCATCGTGGTCAGAAACTTGCGTCGCGTCGGAGCCAGCGACATTGGAAGTCCTCCGTTTATGCTGCTCACGCCTTCAGCTCGCGTTTGACTTCGTTGAGAAAGCGCCAATCGGTGCCCTCGGCGATGATCTTCTGCGGGCTCGATTTGACCATGCCGACTTCGTGGAGGCGAAGGGCATAGAACCGGATCGTGTCCTCCGGGTCATATTCGCGCCATTTGTCGTATGGCACCTCGCGGAGCGTCTGCAGAGCATATTCGTAGCGCGGGGTGAACCCGCCATCGACAATCCGCCGCGCCGCCGCGGCCGGCTCGGTGGCGCAGAGGTCAGTGGCCTTGAGAATTGCGCGAAGCGCCCGTTTCGTCGCGACCGGATGATTGCGGATGAATTCCTGATTGCCCGCCAACATGCAGCAGAAATATTCCGACCATGGCCGGTCGACCGAGCTGTTGACGATCACATGTCCGATATGGCGGGCGCGCAGCTCCTGCGGCTCTGGAGGAAAGCCCAGAAAGGCGTCAATTTTCCCCTCCGCAAACAGGTCCATCGGCTTGACAGAAGGGTTGGCATTGACGACCCAGCGGATGTCCTTGACTGGATCGAGCCCGACATGAGCCGCCATCGCAGCGAGGAAGACATGTGGGCTCGTCCCCAGAGCCTTGCACGCCGACGCTTCTCCCCTTCAGATCCACGATGCTGCGGATGCCGTCCCCTCCGAACAACTCGAAGCATCCGACATGCACCCCCGCGATCACGGTGACCGGTGCGCCCGCGTCCATTGGGATGATCAGCGGCGCCGCGAAGTTAAGACTGAAGTCCACCTCCCCACGAGCCATCGCCTGCGCTCCTTCGATGCCTGTCTGTATCGGCACGTACTGGATCTCGCTGAAGCCTTCGGCTCGCAACAGTTCATCAGCGAGGTATTGAGGCGCAATGCAGATGCCGGGGATCTTGGCAAGTCGGATTGCAGCAGTTTCAGGGGGACCCTCCGTAGCCAACGCCGGGCCCAACTGGATGAGGCCGGCAGCGCCAGCCAGCCCAATCGTGGTCAAAAAATGGCGTCGAGTCTGGATCGGTGCCATTTCACGCCTCTCTGTGATCACGCCTTCAGCTCGCGTTTGATTTCGTTCAGAAAGCGCCAATCGGTGCCGTCTGCGATGATCTTCTGCGGGCTCGACTTGATGAAGCCGGATTCATGCAGGCGTAGGGCATAGAATCGGATCGTGTCCTCGGCGTCATATTCCCGCCATTTGTCGTAAGGCAGCCCGCTGAGAGTCTCGCAGTGCGTAATCGAATCGCTCGGTAAAGCCGCCATCCACGAGCAATCGCGCAGCGCGCGCCGGTTCGGCCGCGCACAAATCCGCCGCCTTGAGAATTGCCCGCGTCACCCGCTTGGTCGCGATCGGATATTTCCGTACGAACTCACGATGGCCCATCAGCATGCAGCAAAAGTATTGCGACCAAGGGCGGTCGACGGTGCTGTCGACGATCACATGCCCGACCTGACGGGCGTGCAATTCTTGCGGCTCGGGCGGCAAGCCGAGGAAGCCGTCGAGCTTTCCGTCGATGAAGAGCTGCATCGGCTTCACCGACGGGCTGACAACCCAATTGATGTCCTTGCTCGGATCAATACCGACATGCGCGGCGATCGGCGCCAGGAACATATGCTGGGGCGAGTTCAACGCGGCGACCCCAATAGCCTTACCCCGCAGGTCGGCGACGCCGTGGATGTGCTCGCTGGCGAATAGCTCAAAGCAGCCAGCATGCAAACCGGCCAATACCGTAACCGCCATACCCTGATCGATCGCGTTGACGCACAGGGGCGCAAAGTCCGTAATAAAGTCAAAATCACCGCGCATAAATGATTGGTATACGCCATCAAACGGGACCGATACGTAGCGAATATCAGTAAAACCCTCGGTACGTAAAAGTTCTTGAGCGACGTATCTCGGAGCGTTGCAGATACTAGGTGATTTTTGAATGCGCACGGAGGTTATTTCGGGCGCCCCGTCACCAGCGAGCGCCGGCCGAGCGCGCACAAGGCCGGCGGCGCCCGCCAGCGAGAGCGTCGTCAGAAAGCGGCGTCGTGTTTGGGTCTTCAGCATTGGAACCCTCTCTGTTCGTTTGCCGCTCACGCCTTCAGCTCGCGTTTGACCTCGTTCAAGAAGCGCCAATCTGTGTTGTCGGCGATGATTTTCTGCGGGCTCGATTTGATAAAGCCCGCTTCGTGCAAGCGCAGGGCATAATATCGGATAGTATCCTCGGGATCGTATTCGCGCCATGAGCCGTAGGGAATACCGCTCAGCGCATCGAGGCTGTAATCGTACCGGTCGGTGAACCCTCGATCGACCAGCCGTTGCGCGACTCGCGCTGGCTCGCTGGTGCAGAGATCTGCCCCCTTGAGAATGGCCCGCAATACCCGCTTGGTCGCGACCGGGTACTTGTGTACGTAGTCGCCGTTGCCCACGAGCATGCAGCAGAAATATTGCGACCACGGGCGGTCGACCGTGCTGTTGAAGATCACGTGGCCGATGTGCCGGGCGCGCAGCTCCTGCGGCTCCGGTGGAGCGGCGAGGAAGGCATCGATCTTGCCCTCTGCGAAAAGCTCGAGCGGCTTGACCGACGGATCGGTGCTGGTGACCCAGCGGATGTCCTGGCGGGGGTCGAGCCCAACATGGGCAGCCATCGCAATCAGAAATGCGTGCGGGTTCGCCGCCGCGATTGCGACGCCGACGGTCCTACCCTTCAGCTCTGCGACGCTGTGGATTTCGTCTTTTGCGAATAGTTCGTAGCAACCCACATGCACGCCGCCCAGCACCGTAACCGCTCCACCATTATCGATCGCCTGGACGATCTTCGCCGCAAATTCTAACGAGAAGTCCGCCTCCCCCTTTCCGACCTGAGCCGCGTATTCGCCAGTCGGCCACCCATCGACATAGCGGACATCGTTGAATCCCTCTGCGCGCAGTAGCTCCTCAGAGAGGTTCTGAGGGGCAACACAGATGGCTCCGGGGACCTTTACGACGCGCACAGTGGTTGTTTCGAGGGCGGTTCCCTCTGCGGCCGCCACTCGTGGGACGTGCAGGAGGCCGGCCGCGCCAGCCAATGCAACGCTGCTGATGAACTGTCGTCGGGCTTGGATGATCGGCATTGGAAACCTCCCTTTTCTCTGGCTCACCCCTTCAGCTCGCGCTTGAGCTCGTCGAAGAAGCGCCAATCGGTATTTTCGGCGATCTTGTTTGGCGTCGATTTGATCAAACCGGCTTCGTAAAGGCGTAGGGAATAAAAGCGGATCGTGTCCTCGGCGTCGTAGTCCCGCCATTTGTAATAAGGCATTTCGCTCAGGGCCTGGCGTTGGTAATCATATTGCCCGGTGAGGCCCCGACCGACAATGTTTTGCGCAACCCGTGTCGGCTCGTTGGCGCAGAGGTCGGTGGCCTTGAGGATGGCGCGTATCACCCGCCTGGTCGCGACCGGGTGCCTTTGAACGTATTCCCGGTTGCCAGCGAGCATGCAACAGAAATACTGCGACCACGGGTGATCGACCGTCGTGTCAAGAATCACGTGACCGGCATGACGGGCGCGCAGTTCCTGGGGCTCCGGCGGGAATCCGAGGAAGGCATCGATTTTGCCCTCCGCGAACAGCTCGAGCGGCTTGATCTTGGGATCGACCACCCATTTGAAATCCTTTTCGGGGTCGAGCCCCACCTGGGCCGCCATCAACTTCAGCAATGCGGGCGAGCCATTCTGTAGCCCGACCTGCTTCCCCTTCAGCTCGGTGATGCTGCCGAGGCCTTCGCGCGCGAACAGCTCGTAGCAGCCGGCATGCACGCCGCCAAGGATCGTGATCGGCGCCCCGTGATCGATACGCCTCAATGTGATTGACCGCGAAGGTGACGGAGAAATCGACCGCGCCATCGGCAAACGCCTGCGGCGCCTCGGGTTCGCGGGACTTCGATATAGGCGATTTCCTTGAAGCCCTCGGCGCGCAGCAGCTCCTCGGCGGCATATTGCGGCGCGGCAGAGCAGATAAGCGAGCTCTTGAAGAGACGCACCGAGGTAGTTTCGAGAGGCCCTTCCGCCGCAAGCACTCGCGGCGCGCGGAACAGGCCCGCGGCGCCAGCCCCTGAAAGGGCAGTCAGAAACCCTCGTCGTGTCTGCTTGATCGCCATCGGAAGCCTCCGCTCCTCATCGTGCTCACGCCTTCAGCTCGCGTTTGACCTCGCTCAAGAAGCGCCAGTCTGTGCCATCCGCAATGATCTTCTGCGGACTGTTTTTGATCATACCCAGTTCGTGCAGCCGCAGCGCATAAAAGCGTAAGGTGTCCTCGGAGTCGTATTCCCGCCAGGCGGTGTAGGGGTTCTCGGTCAGTGTCTGCAGCGCATAATCGTAGCGTTCGGTGAAGCCGCCCTCGACGATCAGACGCGCCGCCACTTCGGGCTCGCCGGCGCACAGATCGGCGGCTTTCAGAATGGCGCGGATCACGCGCTTAGTCGCCACCGGATATCGTGCAACATACTCCCGGTTCGCCGCCAGCATGCAGCAGAAGTACTGCGACCAGGGCCGGTCCACCGCGGTGCGGAGGATGACATGGCCGACCTTGCGCGCGTGCAATTCCTGGTTTTCGGGCGGAAACGCCAGATACGCGTCGAGCTTGCCCTCGGCGAAGAGTTCCAGAGGTTTGGCGGCACGATCGTCGACCAGGTTGAGGTCCCGCTTCGGATCGAGCCCGACATAGGCAGCCATCAGCGAGAGCAAGATTGATTCCGCGCCTATGCGCTTCCCTTTCAGGTCGGAAATGCTGCGGATGTCGCCATGGGCGAACAGCTCATAGCAACCGGCGTGCACGCCAGTGACGATGGTGATCGGCAGCCCGCGATCGATAGCTATGGCGTGGTCGAGCGTCAAGTGCGATTGGAAATCGAACTTGCCGTTGCCGAGGTCTTCATCAACCGTTGGGACAGTCGTGTTGCTTACGTAGCGCACATCAGTGAACCCCTCGGCGCGCAGCAGCGCCTCGCAGATATATTGCGGGGCAAAACAGATGACCGGAAATTTGGCGAACCGGACGGTGGTGGTCTCCGGCGGCGGCTCGTCCGCCCACCCGCGCCGCGGCGAAAGCAGACCGCCGGCGCCGGCTAGGGCTGTCATGGATAGAAAGCTGCGTCGTGTCTGCGTCTGCGACATTGGAAGTCCTCCCTGTATAGCGATCACGTTTTCAGCTCGCGTTTGAGCTCGTCGAGAAAACGCCAGTCCGTGGCGTCGGCAATGATCTTCTGCGGGCTGGATTTGACGAAACCCAACTCATGCAGCCGCAGTGCGTAATACCGGATCGTGTCCTCGGCGTCGTATTCTCGCCATTTATCGTAGGGAACGTCGCGCATGGTCTGCAGCGCATAGTCGTAGCGCGCGGTGAAATCGCCATCGACCAGCCGCCTCGCGGCGCGCGCCGGCTCACCAGCGCAGAAATCGACGCCTTTCAGGATCGCGCGCACGACGCGTTTGGTCGCAACCGGATATTTCCGCACGAACCCCCGGTTGCCTGCCAGCATGCAGCAGAAATATTGCGACCACGGGCGATCCATCGCACTGTTGACGACAACGTTTCCGATGCGCCGGGCGCGAAGATCTTGCGGCACGGGCGGAAGGCCGAGACAGGCGTCGATTTTGCCCTCCGCGAATAGCTCGGCCGGTGTCGGTGACTGGCTCGTGACCCAATGGATATCGCTGGCAGGGTCGAGCCCGATATGAGCAGCTATAACCGACACAAACAGGTGGTCGCTCGATCCGAGAGCAGCAACACCGACGGTCTTCCCTTTGAGATCGGCAATGCTGCGGATGCCCTCGTTCCCAAACAGTTCGAAGCAGCCGACATGCACGCCTGATAGAACCGTCACTGCGCCGCCGGCGTCGGCAACCGACACCCACTGAGGGGCAAAGTGTGTATTGAAGTCCACCTTTCCGCTCGCGACCGCCTCGTTGATCTCAGCGCTCGATGCCCCATAGACATATTGGACATCGGTGAAGCCTTCCGCGCGCAGCAGATCCTCAACGACGAATTGGGGGGCATGGCAGATTGAGGGGGTTCGCATAAAGCGCACTGAAGTTATTTCCGGGGGCTCCTCGCCGGCCACTGCGGGCGCGGGGAGCAACCCGGCGGCACCGGCCAGTGAAAGACTAGTCAGAAAGCGGCGTCGGGTTTGTGCCATCTGCATTGGAACCCTCGCTCACGTTTGCGGCTGGCACTGGCCAGGAAGTTGAGAAACCGGCGTCGGGTGTAAGTGGTGGGCAATTGGCCCCGCCCGTCGCGTTCTGCCGGTCCTACCCCGGTCGGGGTTGAAGATATGTCCAGGGCCTATCTGCCCGGACAGGTTACGCGGCTCTCGCCACCGGTTCAACCGTGGGACCGCTGTCAAGCCGCTGGCAAGCAGAGCGTTGCTCCGTCGCCGACCTCAAGTTTCTGGATATGCCCGGAATTGCTGTTGTCCGGGGTCTGGAAGTGGATGTGGATATTGCTGTCACCCGGCGTAAAAACGCCGCGATGCCTGGTTGAGTGGAAGCCGACAATCGTCGCCTCGACGCGCGCCAACGCGAATACGATCTGGATCTTCTTATGCGCCTCCATGTTATGTGGCGGGTCGCCGACCCGGTTGAGGATGTGGTATTCGATCAGATCCTCACGGCCGGTAACCAAAAACGGCAACGGCTTTTCCGCATCAAGACCGTTAGCCTCGGCTGCTCGCGGGAGAAAGCGTTCGAGGTCTTCGAAGGAACGGACCTCCGCCGGGATCGGCGTCTTGATCCATTTCGGCACCTCTGCCCATACGAAAAACGGCACTCCGGCATCGAAACTGTCGGTCACGTTGACCGCGCCGTCAGGCGCAACGCGAGCCAGCGCGGAACGGCTGTCGAGGATCGTCACTTCGCCGCGCAGCTGCTCGATCGGGCCGAGGCCATAGAGATGCGGGAGGTCGGCGAGGGTGTTCAGATCCAGTGCGGCCGCGAGCTTACCGTTCATGATCGTCTCGCGCTGCGCGCCGATGAACCAGAGCTTGTAACCCTTGCCGCTGATCGCCGTCGGGCCGTCGGCTAGAGCGCTGCGGCCGGTCACGCCGAGTTCCAGCGCCCCGCAGGTCGCGCAGCCGCAGACGCTGAGGCTGGCCCTCAGAAGATCACGGCGCCGGACCATGGTGTATCTTCCTCCGTCACCTCCTTACGTCCTCAGCTCGCACCGAGCTGTTCCCCGCGCCTGGGTCGCTTCCTTCGGGATCATCCGAGCCTGTCTGCCCCACAAGTGTCAAGCAGTTCACAGTTCCCAAAAAAATTTACCCGTATAGCATCCGGCGTTTGGGCTGAGGATCTTGTCCCTCACCTCGCTTATGTGATCGCCGCATCGTGAACTGCACCTGATCCTTTCTTCCGGCCACGCTGGCTGGGATGGCGCCCGCCGCCAGGGGCGACCCGCATCAGGACATGCGAGAGCCCGGCCCCAGCCGATCTGCAGCAAAGGCGGTTTGGGGAACCGGCCCGTCAAGCGGGTCCATGTTAGTTCTCCGCAGGAGTCCTGGTTACCAATCACGTACCGGAGTCCGAGCGGGGCAACCTCGCTGCCGAAGAGCAGTATGCGGAACCTCTGGAATGTTCGCACTTACGCTGTCGGAAGAATTTACGCGTCGCAGGCTTCCGTGCGAGCGAGAACGATTCGCCTCCACGTGCGTCTGCTTTGGGTCACAACCCGTAAAACTCGGAATGAGCATATGTCGCCCGTTTGACATTCGAAAGCAGACCTTTGCAGGAACGGATGAAGCCGCTGGAGCACCCTACTCAAAACCAAACCTGACGCGGGGAATTGGGTTCCTAATCGAGCAGCACTGCGTCTTAGAATCGGGTGTTGCACTGTTGCAGTATTGCGGAACGTATCGGGGAACGGTGTTGCAGTAGCTCTTCATGGCGATGCCTCCACGTCCAATGCAATGTCGCGGGTGTCTGCATAGTGATCTCAGAGATTTTCGACTGCGTTGAGCAATGACACCCAGTTGCGCCAACAAATGAGCGGCGAGGTATCACGAGCGAGGTTTGGAATCAACCGCTGGCCCCTTTTTGGATACTATTTCGCCCCGGTTTGGGGTACTATTGTGCTGATGGCGAGGCCCGGAAAGCCGCAGTTTTCCTCAGGTCGGATTTTCACCGAGAGATCGAATCCATCTCCCTCCAGGAGAGAGTTCATTGCGAACCTGGTTCCGCGGCCATCGGAAGCCCATGCGAAGCCCCGCTCACTTTGCGCTCACCACCACCTCGGTACAAGATGTTGAGCGGGGTAGCGGACAAGAGCTGCATCTCGCCCCGCAAGCAGGGGGAGAGGGTCAAGAATTCTCGGGGCGGCAGGGCGAACTGAAAGGCGGCCCCCTGGGGGATATTCGCCGTCGCCCATATCCGCCCCCCGTGCGCTGTGGTGCGCGTGGTCGCCGACGGGCGGGCACGGACCGCTATATTGCGAAAGCCCGAAATCGTTACGCCCCTGGCCCGCGCCCGCGGGCAAATCCTTTGAGCCTTCGCTGCCGGCGCCGCCCGCTAAGCTATGCACCGTCGCCGGGATATTGAACACCGTCCAGTGCCACCATCCACCGCCCGCCCGCGCATCAGGATCGTAAACCGTCACCGCGAAGCTTCGCGTGCCGATCGGCTCGCCCGATGTTGCCGGACTACGCCAACCGCGACATCTCCTAGGAATACGACAAGGTCTGATCTAATCGGCCGCTTCTGGGGCGACACTGCGTTCGAGCGCCGGGTTGTGCCCGAGGATCAACACGAGAATGGCCGAGAGGAACGGGAAGAACGCGACCACCAGCAACCCGGCGCTGAACCCGCCGGTCGCGTCCTTCAGGTACCCCATCGCGTAGGGCGCTGCAAAGCCGGCCAGATTGCCGATCGAGTTGATCAGTGCGATGCCGCCAGCGGCGGCCGTACCGCTGAGGAACGCGGTCGGCAATGTCCAGAACAAGGGCCCGATCGCAAACATCCCGACCGCAGCGATGCAGAGTATCGCCATCTTGTGCACCGGCTCCGGGAAGTAGGTTGACAGCGCCAGGCCGCCGGCGGCAACCAGGAAAGCCAGGGCCGTATTCCATTTGCGCTCGCGCATCCGGTCGGAAAGAAGCGGCCAGATCACCACAGCGACGACGCCGACCGCATAGGGGACCGCAGTGATGAACCCGGTTTGGAGATCGCTGACGCCGAATTCCTTGACGATCGTCGGCAGCCAAAAGCCCAAGCCGTAACCGGCCGCGGCGGTACCGAAATAGACCAGGCTCAGCATGAGCACGCGCGGATGCTTCAGCGCCTCCCATAGGGTGTGTTTAGCGTGAGCCTCCCGGACCATCCGCTCGCGGCGCAGCCGGTCGATCAACCAACCGCTCTCATCGGCATCGAGCCAGTCCGCCTTCTCGGGACCGTCGGTGAGATAGAACATCACGACGAGACTTGAGCAGGACCGTCGGGAGGCCCTCGCAGATGAACAGCCATTGCCAGCCCCTCAGCCCCCAAATCCCGTCCATGCTAAGAATCAGCCCGGATACCGGGGCGCCGATCACCGCCGATATCGGGATCGCGACCATGAAGCGCCCGACCATGCGGGCGCGATAGGCCGCGGGGAACCAATAGGTCAAGAAGAGGATGATCCCTGGAAAGAAGCCGGCCTCGGCAGCGCCGAGGAGGAAGCGGACCACGAGGAAGCTCGTTTCGTTCCAGATCAGAGCCATGGCGGCCGACAGCAGACCCCAGGTCACCATGATCCGGGCAATCCACAGCCGCGCTCCGAACCGCTCGAGCGCCAAATTGCTCGGCACTTCGAAGAAGAAGTAGCCGAAAAAGAAGATTCCGGCACCCCATCCGAATACCGTTGCGGTGAAGCCGAGGTCGCTGTTCATCTGCAGTGCGGCGAAGCCGACATTAACGCGATCGAGGTAGCAGACGAAATAGCAGAGGGCCACGAATGGGACTATTCGCCGGCTTACCTTGCTGATGACGCGCGCTTCCATGGCCTCCTCCCTCCTATCTCGGCATTGCTCGGTTGGTTTGGGCTCGTCTGGCGGGCCGATCCGGCCGGCAGCCCTAGCGCGTTCCGATCTTCGAGGCCCGTCAGGGAGCGTGTGGCGCCGGCCGGCATTCGATGAACCCGAACAGTCGTCTGGGCAGGAGCCCGCATCGATGAGGCTGGGTGTATAGCCGACATTCCCCGGATTGGCGTGGTTGTGGGGCCAAAGGATCGCCCCTTCGTCCGTCTTGGGCAATGGTAAATCGCGCACCGCGTGCGGCAGCAAAAGTCGAACCGTTATAGCGGACCTTATCGGGAGGAAGTTGTCACCCCGCGAACGCGGGTCCGGGCAAGCAGCAGTGGTGCCTCTGGATTCCCGCTTCGCGGATCAACCAAGTCGAACGTACCCTAATCGGCCGCTGCCGGTCCTTAGCGAATTCGACTATATGGGAAATTGGTCCTGTGCGCTGGAGGAAGACGTATTCGAACCATCCTTTCCTCGTAGGACCAGAAGGTCAATACGAGTTGGGCTAGCTGTGTGCCATCCGGCACACGGTCAATCGAGAGATATGCCGGAGATGCGGCGGCACTCGGCCAGCAACTCTTCCTGAGTCCTGAGGTCGGCCGCTATCGGGTTCGGCGCACGAGGGCGTTGATGATAAAAATACCCGCCACTCGATTGCGCCAACTCGTCCTCGCTCGTGGCAAGCCACGCCTGGGTTACGCATCCTTGATGCAGATCGTCCGGCGCTGAAGCGCCGCCCATCTTTGTCGCTACCCATCCCGGCTCCAGTGCGTTGGCTTTCACGTCTTTCCAGCAGCGAGCGACGGCAAATGCCAGCAAAACATCGCACAGCTTGCTCTCCGCGTAAGCCGACGAGCCACTCCAGGGTCGCTTGGTCCACAGCAGATCGTCCATTCGCGGACGCACGCCGCGATGCATCCCGGAGCTCAGATAAACCAGTCGCTTCGGTCTTTCGATCAGGGCCGTCAGAATGTAGGGCGCGAGCACATTGACAGCAAAGACGCTCGGAACTCCGGTCTCCATTTCCACCCGCCCCTCGCGATAACCGACGCCCGCATTGTGGATTACAGCATCGAAGCGGCCGAGCTTGTTGACCTCGTCGGCAACTGTTCTTGGCCCAGCGATGGTGGAGAGGTCCCCGGAGACAACTCCGCCAGCGCCGGCTGCCGCCGCGAGGGCGTCGCGACTTCGATCCTCGTTTCGCCCGTGCAATACGACATCATGGCCTTGGTCGATCAGGAGCCGGGCCGCCATGAGGCCGAGGCCATCCGATCATCCGGTTATGAATACGCGAGCCACTCTCACGCCTCCTTACGAACCCGAATGCTCTTCCTGCGCCCCCGTGTTTCCCTTCACGCTGTGTGCGGCACGACGCAGCGTGCTGCGTTTTATGGCCGGACAGGCCGCAACCTGGGACCCGGCCACAGCAAACGACCTCCTTCGCTTAGAGTTGCTCTGTCACGTTGACTGTATGGCGTAGAGTTTCCCATCGCGCTCTTCAATGCGGCCAGCGCGCTTGTGCCGCGCAATCGCCGCGCCGACATGGTTCGGGCGAGCACCGTTGCATGCGGCGGTGATTTCCTGCTGCGTCTTGCCGATTGCCAAGGCAAGGACCTGATCGTTTAGGCTCGGCGAGCTCCGTCTGACGCCAGCTGGTTTTGCGATCGTAGTGCGCCGAGGCGCGCTTTGCCGCGCTGGAGCGGCCGCCTGTGTCGCCGTCGTCGGGGTCTTGCCTGAGAGCGTCTTTCTTGTTTGCGTTCCCTTGCTGTAGCGCGCGAGCACACGCTCGGTCGCCTCCAGTTCGGTGAGCTGGCTGCTGAGCTTGACGCGCTGCGCATCGACGCGCGCGAGTGCTTCGCTGAGCCGCTGCTTCTCCTTGGTGATCTCGTCCAGAGTCGACATTTTGTGCCTTCAAAGCAGAGTATAGATTGACCAGGATTGATCAATCCCTTCGGCCTCTAACACTCCAACATCTAGGGTGCAAAGCAGAATTCGCGGATCTTTTGTGTCAAGCAATCTGTCATGGGGTGAACGTGCAATTCACCCCACGCGTATGCGGCGGCATCGTGGAGGGCTTACTGCGCATGATAATCGAGCTGAACCGCGGTACCCCCGCTCCGGTCAGCCTATCCATCCCGAGCAACCGCGCGGCACAAAAGGGACTACAACGAGATTGACCATCGCCGGGAACCGAAAGTTCGATTCCACCTCCCTCCAGGAGAGAGATGGTATGGGGCAGGCGGCGAGACTTCCTACCAAGGAGTCAAGAGGTAAAGTGGTGGGACGATAACCCGCCGACGAACGCGACCGTGCCCGCTCCATTAGAGAACGGTGGATCCGGTAGTTGATGGCGCAACTGCCGCGATTAGCCTGCTCAAGGAGTGTCATGGCGCGCAGGAGCGGTCAAGGGACGCGCGCAAGCGCGCGCCGCAAGCGGTTTCATCCCTTGACCGCTCCTGCGCGCCATGACCGCGGGATGCTTGTCGGGACGAAGGGCGTCCCAACGGTGTCGACCACGCCTCCGGCGGGTCGAACAAAGGGCTGTCGAAAAAACTTGCCACATGACCCGCGATTAGAGAACGGAGAAACGGGCGCTCAAGCCGAACGAAGAAACCTCACCGTGGGCACACGAGGTTTTGACGCGCTTTGAATGATGGGCCAGTTATGCGGTAGATCGGCCAAAGGACGGATCAAATAGCGTCTGTCGCTGCAGAAGGACACAGGCCAAGGCAAGCAGTCTGTCCGCGACACCACGAAGAGCACGACCGTGCGAGTGGCCACGTTTGCGCAGCGCAGTATATCGGGCGCGACACTTGGGATCGCGCTGGGTGGCGACACGTGCCCAGTGATAGACCGTGTCGCGCAATCGGACGTGCGCAGCATAGCGCCTGACGACAATAAGTGACTTGCCGCTGCGCTTGGTAACCGGCGCGGCACCGGACAGCGTCCGGAGCCCTTCGTAGTCACGGCGGCTGAGGGGCCCAGAGGCCTCGGAGAGCAATGTGCCGAGATTGATCCTGCCGATACCCGGCATGGATCTCAGGATCGCTACGTCTCGCCGTTGAAGGCCTTCTCCCGATGTCTGCTCGATTTCGCCAATGGCCGTGCAGAGCTCATCGAGTTTTCGTTCGGCCTCACGCAGCTCACGATTTACAATGCGTAAGCGAGCGACAAGCGAGCGCAGGTGGATGCTGGCCGCTTCAGCAACGCCCTGGGCAACTTTGATGGCGGGTTCTCGCAAAATACGGAGGACGGTCTCCGCATCCATGCGACGAATGCGATGCTGCTTGAGTAGCCGCTCCACCGTCGACTTGCGTAGCCGGCCTGCTTTGGCCGGTGTCGATGCAATGGCCCAAAGCTCGAGAAACCACGGCGCGGCGAGGTCGTCGGTCAGCTTCAGCATCTGCGGGTAATACCGCCAGAGCTGATGACGCACGCGGTTACCCAACCGAACCCGTTCCGCCCGGAGTTCCTCGGCAAGGTGCGACCACGCACGCAATTCGATGAGCCGTGGATCAGCAACCTGAAGGCGGCGGAACAGACGCCGGTCCGTGCGCAGGCTATCGGCTTGCACATAGGCGTCGCGGCGATCGTCCTTGGCGCCCGCGACACTGAACCGGTCGCGTAAGCGGTCGAGTTGTTTGGGATTGATTGCATACACGACGAACCCCCGATCGATCAACGCATCGACGACAGGTCCGTGCGGTACTTCGATTGCCACGGCGATCGTACTTGCCGCGCTTGCTATCGAGAGAAGCCAGTCTCCCAGCTCTGCCAAACCCTCACCACTGTGTGGGAACTCGCGCTCTCCAACTGTGGTGCCTTGAGCATCGAGAAGGCAAACTTGGTGCTTTTCGGAGCCCCAATCGACACCCGCAAACCATGAGATGGTTTCCTCTTCAGCCATTTTATTCCCCCTTACATCAACGCACGGGCCGTCACGGCGCCTGCCGATCCTTGTACTGGCGCTCGAGGGCGCAACTTCCTACGGGGCATCCGCCGTGGCCAATCCGCCGGGGCACATGTCTCGCCGAGGTGCTTCAAGCACAGGAAATGGCACGGTAGCTCCCGGCGGATCGGCCCGCCTGGCTAGCTTACGACAATCCAACCAAGCGCCCCCCAGAGGTACAAGGAAATGGCACCATCGTCGCTGTAGCCAACTGATAGAGTGCCCTGATGCCCCAGCCGAACGACTTGAGCAGGTCCCTCGTCGCCCTGGACCAAGATAGCACGATCATTGCCGTCGTCGAGATGAGCCAGTCGAGTTGGCTGGTTGCCGGTATGCTTCCCGGCATTGAGCGCCAACCACGCAAGAAGCTGGAGCCGAGTGCAGAAAGGCTGCTTGGCCTGCTGCATCGCTGGCGCGACGAGGCGGTCAAGGCCGGCCGCAAGATCACGCGGATTGCGCTGGCCTTCGAAGCCGGCCGCGATGGCTTCTGGTTGGCGCGCTGGCTAAGGGCGCGTGGGGTGGAGGCGCATGTGATCCATGCCTCGAGTGTCGCCGTATCGCGGGAACATCGCCGGGCCAAGACCGACCGGCTCGACACCGAGTTGCTGAAGCGGGGGTTCTTGGGGTGGCTGCGCGGGGAACGGGGCCACTGCACCATGGCGCGCGTCCCGACGATTGCCGAAGAGGACGCCAAGCGGCCCAACCGGGAGCGCGAGTGCCTGGTCGGGGAGCGCACGCGCATCGTCAACCGAATGAAGGGCACCCTGGCCCGGCTCGGCATTCGCAACTTCAAACCAACCCTGCGCAAGGCGGCGGAGCGTCTTGCAACCCTACACACACCGGAGGGCTCGGCGCTGCCGCCGAATGTCTCGGCCGAGTTGCAGCGCGATATAGCGCGGCTGGGCTTCGTCACCAGACAGATCAAGGAGATCGAGGAGGCTCGTCAGGAACGATTAGAGCAGGAGCCCGAGACCGGGCCACACGCCATGGTACGGCACCTGGCTCGGGTCGTCGGCGTCGGCATTGAAACGGCAGACATGCTGGTCAATGAGGTGCTGTCGCGGCCAATGCGTGACCGAAAAGCAGTGGCGCGCTACGCTGGCCTGACGGGCTCGCCGGACGAGAGCGGCGCGAAGCGGCGAGAACAAGGGCTCGCCAGAGCCGGCAACGCCCGGGTCCGCCGTGGCATGATCCAACTCGCCTGGCGCTTTCTGCGGTTTCAGAAGGAGAGCGCACTGGCCCGGTGGTACCAGGCCCGCACTGCCGACAGCCGAGCCGGCACGCGCAAGACGATGAGCCGTGCCGACAGCGGCCGTTGCTGCAGTTAAGTCGTCCTGGATCATCAATTTCGGTCACCGGCGGATGGGCTGATCGTGCGCGCCACGTAGCACGGTCGAGGACCCTTTACTCGTTCAGGTCGATTTGCGTAGATTAGAATTCCGAATTCCCAAGTGGTGCCTGGGTGCAGCCTCTCGATCTCCCAGCCGGCGTTGATCGACCGCGCCTACGAGCGGTTGGTCGAGGCGATTGCCGACGGCACGCTCGCCCCCGGGCAGCGCATCCGCCAGGAAGAGCTCGGCCGTGCCCTTGGCGTGTCGCGGCAGCCGATCAGCCATGCGCTGCAACTGCTCAAGCAGCAGAAGCTGGTGGAGGAAAACGGCCGACGCGGGCTGATCGTCTCCGAGATCGACGCCGAGCAGAGTCCGCGAACTTTACCAGGTCCGCAGCGCGCTCGACGCGCTGGCCGCTCGGCTCGCCGCCGAACGCATCGCGGGGCGGGTCATCGACACGCAGCAGCGGCGAGCGGCGCAGCGGGCGCTTGCCGCGGGCCTCGCGCTGCGCTCGGATGCTCCGGTGCTGGCGTTCATCCAGGCCGATGTCGCGTTTCACACCGCGCTCTATCGTCTGTCCGGCAACCGCGCGATCGAGGACACCGTGGCGGCGCAATGGCCGCATCTGAAACGCTCGATGGGCGCCGTGCTGGATGATCCCGAGCAGCGCCCGCTGGTGTGGGCCGAGCACCGGGAGATCCTTCGCCTCGTCCTCGCCGGGGATGCCGACGGCGCCGAGCGGGCGGCCCGAGGCCACACCGACCGCGCCGGCGCCGAAACCGCGCGCCGGCTGGGCCAATCGTCCGTGATTGCCAATGGCGTGAGAGAGACCGCGATGCCGCTGACCGCGCAGCAGCTCCGGCAGTTCGCTGAAGAAGGCTATCTGTTCCTGCCCGGCTGCTTCTCGGAGGAGGAGGTCGCGGTCCTGCGCGACGAGGCCGAGCAGATCTACGCCACCAACCGCCAGGAGGTGTGGCGCGAGAAGACCGGCGCGCCGCGCACCGCCTTCGCCGCGCACACCTACAACGAGGCCTTCCGCCTGCTCGGCAATCACCCGCGGCTGATCGGCCCGGTCGAGCAGGTGTTCGGCGAGCAGCTCTACATGCACCAGTACAAGATCAACGCCAAGGCGGCGTTCGAGGGCGATGTCTGGCAATGGCACCAGGATTACGGCACCTGGGCGCGCGACGACGGCATGCCGGAGCCGCGGGCGATGAACATCGCCGTGTTCATGGACGAGGTGATGCCGATCAACGGCCCGCTGATGCTGGTGCCGAGGAGCCACAAGCACGGCGTGTTGGCAGGCCGGCCACGACGAGGAGACGACCTCCTACCCGCTGTGGACGCTCGACAACGAGACCGTGACGCGGCTGGTCGACGAAGGGCGGCATCGTCGCGCCGACCGGCAAGCCGGGCGTCGGTGCTGATGTTCCACGGCAATCTGGTGCACGGCTCGGCGCCGAACATCACGCCCTACCCGCGCCGCATCGTCTATCTGACCTTGTGCGCGGTCTCGAACTACATCCGCAAGCCGACCCGGCCGGAATGGATCGCGCATCGCGACTTCACGCCGATCGAGCCGGTCGCCGACGATGCGCTGTTGATTACGCCCGCGCCGCGTCGAGCAAGGCGGCGGCGGAATAGACGCCATGAACCTCCATCGCCTGCTGCAACAGCGCGCCGCCGCCGGAAAGCCGGTCCGGGTCGGGCTGATCGGCGCCGGCAAGTTCGGCTCGATGTTCCTGAACCAGGTGCCGACGATGGCCGGGGCTCGAGATCGCGGTCATCGCCGATCTCGACCCCGAGCGGGCGCGCAACGCCTGCCGCACGGTCGGCTGGGATGCGGCGCGGATCGCCCGCACCCGGTTTGTCGCATCGGGCGCCGAGGCGTGCGCCGATCCCGAGGTCGAGGTCGTCGTCGAGGCGACCGGCAGCCCGCCGGCCGGCATCGCCCACGCCCGCGCGCGCGATCGCCGCCGGAAAACACATCGTCATGGTCAATGTCGAGGCCGATGTGCTGGCCGGGCCGCTGCTGGCCGAGGAGGCGCGGGCGAAGGGCGTCGTCTATTCGCTCGCCTACGGCGACCAGCCGGCGTTGACCTGCGAGCTGGTCGATTGGGCGCGCGCCTGCGGCTTCGAGGTCGTCGCTGCCGGCAAGGGCACCAAGTACCTGCCGGCCTATCACGCGGTGACCCCCGACGAGGTCTGGGCGCATTACGGGCTGACGCCCGGAGGAGGCGCAAGCGCGGCGGGATGAACCCGCAGATGTTCAACTCGTTTCTCGACGGCACCAAATCGGCGATCGAGATGGCGGCGATCGCCAATGCCACCGGCCTCGCCGTGCCGCCGACGGGCTGCGCTTCCCGCCCTGCGGCGTCGACGACCTGCCGCAAATCCTGCGCGGCCGCGAGGCGGGCGGCGCGCTCGAGCGCGACGGCATGGTCGAGGTCGTCTCGTGCCTGGAGCGCGACGGCCGCCCGGTGTTCCGCGATCTGCGCTGGGGCGTCTATGTCGTCCTGAAGGCGCCGAACGATTATGCCCGCACCTGCTTTAAGGAATACGGCCTGAAGACCGACGCAAGCGGCTGGTACGCCGCGATGTACAAGCCCTACCACCTGATCGGGCTGGAGCTCGGCATTTCGGTGTTGTCGGCGGCGTTGCGCGGCGAGCCGACCGGCCAGCCGCAAGGGTTGGCGCGGCGATGTCGTCGCCGTCGCCAAGCGGACATTGCAGCGCCGGCGAAACGCTCGACGGCGAGGGCGGCTACACGGTCTGGGGCAAGCTCGTCCCGGCCGAGCGCAGCCTTGCCGAGGGCGCATTGCCGATCGGCCTCGCGCACAAGGTGCCGCTGCAAGCGCGACATCGCCGCCGGCGAGATCGTGCGCTGGGCCGACGTCGACGGTCCCCGACAGCGAGGCGGTGCGGGCGCGCCGCGAGATGGAGCGGCGCTTTGCGGCGCCGCCGCCGCCATCGCGGCGCAATGAGGGAGGACGCCATATGGAGTACCGGCAATTCGGCCGCACCGACCTCAAGGTCTCGGCGATCGGCTTTGGCTGCTGGGAGATCGGCGGCACCTACGGCCGCATCGACGAGAGCGAATTCCAGCGCGCCGTCGCGCAGGCGATCGACAGCGGCATCACCTGCTTCGACACGGCCGAAGCCTATGGCATGGGCGTGTCGGAGGAGGCGCTGGCGCGGGCGCTCGGCGGCCGCCGCAACGACGTCGTCATCGCGACCAAATTCGGCGTCGGCTACGAGGAAATGCCGAACCGCCGTGACAGCAGCCGGGCGCGCGTCCTCGCCTCGATCGACAAGAGCCTGCGGCGGCTGCGGACCGATCATGTCGAGATCTATCTCGTGCATTGGCCCGATCCCAATACGCCGCTCGACGAGACGATGGCACGCGCTCGACGACATCGTGCGGCAGGGGAAGGCGCGCTATATCGGCGTGTCGAATTTCCGCCTGGCGCAGATCGAGGAGGCGATGCGGCTGCGCCGCATCGATGTCGTGCAATACGCCTGGAACATGTTCGACCGCCGCATGCAGGCCGAGATCTTCCCCTATTGCGCGGCGCAGCAGATCGGCGTCATGGCCTACGGCTCGCTCGCCTACGGCATGCTGAGCGGCACGTTCCACGCCGGCATGTAGTTCGAGGAGAGCGACTGGCGCTCGAGCGGCGGCAAGCTCGGCAGCCTCAACCTGTTCCGCACCTTGTTCGGCCCCGAGCATTTTCCGCGCAACCTCGCCGCGGTCGAGGAGTTGAAGCGCCTGGCGGCGAAATACGGCAAGAGCCTGCCGCAATTCGCGCTGCGCTGGACGCTGAGCAACCCGGTCGTCGGCACCGCGCTGGTCGGTTTCCGCACGCCGGCCGAGGTGACCGAAAACCTCGGCGCCCTCGGCTGGGAGATCAGCAACGCCGACATGGCAGAGGTCGACGCCATTCTCGCGCGTCACGGTGCGTGACCGTGCCGCCGGGCTGGCTCGAGGATTAGCGCACCCACGTCACCACCCTGGCGAGGAGGAGACACATCATGCCGGTTCAACGCTTCGCGCCGATGACCAAGGATTTCGCGACCTTCGATTGCGACGCGCATGTCACCGAGCCGCCGCTGATCTGGGAGCGCGCCAAGGATTTCCTGACCCGCGACGAGCTCGATGCGCTGAAGCGGACGATCTGGTGGGATGCCGATAGCCGGCTGCTTGATCGTCAACGGCCGCGCCGGGATCGGCCTCGGCTCGCCGCGCAAGGGCGGCATCCCCGGCACGATGCGGGTCATCACCAATGCCGGCCCGGGCGTCAAGCACGACATCCAGCGCGCCCTCAATGTCCGCAACCTGAACCCGAAGACGGCGCTGACGCAGGAGCAGGTCGCCTATCTCGACCATGCCGGCTCCTACGAGCCGAAGCCGCGCCTCAGGGACATGGACATCCAGGGCATCGATCAGGTCATGATCATCCCGACCGAGATCGACATCTATCCCTGGCTCGAGGACGCGCTCGGCGCCAAGGCGTTCTGCCGCGCCTACAATGAGTGGGCCTACGAATACACGCTGGAAAATCCCGAGCGGCTGTTCTTTGCCGCGCTGATTCCGATGCAGCACCCGGACTATGCGATCGAGGAGATCCGCCGGGTCGCGGCGCTGGGCTGCCGCGTCGCCCTCGTCCGGCCGATGGATGCGATGGGCAACTACCCGCTGCAGCCGAAATACGAGCCGGTGTGGGACGCGCTCGAAGAGACCGGCATGGTCTACGGCATGCACCCGTTCCCGGCCTTCGCCAGCTCGAAGCCGTCCGGCTACAGCGAGCAATATTCCGGCGCCGAACTGATCCGCAAGACCATCGCGACTGCCGGGTTGCCGCATACCTTCCTGACGAATGTGCAGAATTTCCAGGCCGAAGCGGCGCTCTGGGTCACGATGGTGCTGATGTCGGGATTCTTCGAGCGGCACCCGAAGATCAACGCGGCGGTGTTCGAGGCGTCCTCGACCTGGCTCAGCTTCCTGATCGACGAGTGCGACAAGGCCTACCGGCTTTACCGCAACGAGCGGCAATTGCCGCCGCTGAAGAAGCTGCCGAGCGAGACCTTCTTCGAGCATTGCATGACCGGCTTCGAAGGCGACGAGGCGCCGCCGGCGCGGCTGCCGGAGTTCTACGGCGACATCCTGTGCTGGTCGTCCGACGTCTATCACCACGACGGCGACGACGCCTGGCGGGCGATCGAGACGATGCAGAAATACGGCCTGCCGAAGGAGGACCAGGCCAAGTTCCTCGGCGCCAACGCCCGGCGCCTCTACAAGGTGCAGGCGCCGGCCAACATCATCCGCGAGCGCGTCACCGAGATCGAGCGCCCGGATTGGTGGCCGACCGAGGAGGAAGTCCGCGCTGCGCTGCGGCCCGAGGCGGCGGTCAGGCAGTCTTAACGCCGCAGTCCCTACGATCTAAGCGAAGCAGCCTCCTCGTGATCGGCGCGTTGCGCTTCCAGACGGCGGCGCTCGGCTCGCCGCCATGACATCGACAAGGGGACCGGCGCAAAAGGTGGAGGAACGAATGGCGACTAAGGACTTCGTAGTGTTCGACGGCGACAGCCATGCCGTCGAGCCGCCCTTGCTATGGGAGAAATATCTCGACCCTGAGTACCGCACGCTCGGCAAACACGCCCTGTGGCGGCAAGAGGGACGCACCGGCGGCTATCTCAAGGTCAACGGCGAGATCTTCCGCGATAAGGGAAACCCCAACCTGCCGCGCCATGCACTGTGGCGGCCGGGCATGGACTGGGACGCGATCGGTGCTCTCGACCCGCATGTAAGTCACCCGGTTAACGAGGGCGCCTCGGACCCGCATGCTCGTCTCGCCGACATGGACGCGATGGGGGTCGACCAGACGCTGCTTATATCCGACGTGGTTCGCCGAAGGGTTCTTCCTGGTGCGCGATCCGGACGTCGCTTATGCGCTGGCGCGCGCTTACAACGACTGGATCGTGGATTTATGCAAGACGGCGCCACAGCGGCTGTTCGCCGCCGCGATATTGCCCTTGCAGAACATGGATTTTGCGCTCGAAGAGCTGACTACGGGTCGCGCAGCTCCCATCCGTCCGTGCCGTTTTCATCCGGCCGATGTTCGTCGAAGACCGCTACCTCAACCATCCCTATTACGACCCGCTGTGGGCCGAACTGGAGCAGCTCGGAATCACCGCGGCGGTGCACGCGACACCGGGCCTGTGGAACCCGGAATGGACCTCGCACGGTCCGTTTTTCGAAAAGATCAAGGACCGGCTTGTCCAACCGATCGCGCCGGGCGGGGGCGGCGGGCCATTTGCCGGCGGCAGCGGCGGCGCGGGTCAGACGACGACCTTCACGGGCGCAACGCCGCTCGGTCATCCGTTGGCGCCGATCCTGGCCAATTGGCTCGACAACCACATGTTCGTCGCCTCGACCTTGATCGGCTACACGGTCATGGAGCGGTACCCGGCGATGAAGGTCGTTGTCGCCCACGGCAAGGCATCATGGATGCAGGAGGTCCTCGAAAAGATGGAGGCCTCTACCCGCGTCATCCCACTGCTCCACCATTATCCGGTCAGCACCGAACCCGAAGAGCTGTGGGAGCACGGCAACGTGATGCTCGGCTTCGATGCGGAGGAACGGCTGATCCTAAAATTGCCGCAAGATTTCGCAGCAAAGGTCGTGTGGGGGTCGCGCTATCCACATCACGACGCTACGAGCGCCTGGGATGCGCTCACGCGCCTGCGCAGCGCTAACGTGCCGGAGACGCTGATCGCCCACATGATGGGCGGGAATGCGGCCCGCCAATTCGCCCTTCAGCCGCTTCGCGAGACGGCAACCTGAGTTTCGGTACAGGAGATGGCCCACCAAATCGCGACCGAATGTGAGCCGCTTGGCGCGATCCTCGCCCCGCGGCGTCGAGCCGGTGGAGACCCGCCGCGGCCTGCCGGGCGGTCGGATGATACGCATAGCCGCTACATCGAGGCGGCCGTCGGCGGCCTGATCGTCGGATGCCTGTAGCTGCCGAACGGCAATCCGGCGCCGGACCCGAAATTCGATTACAAGCTGCGCTGGTTCGAACGGTTGACGGGCTACTCCCAAAGTCTTTTAAACAGCGGCGCGCGGGCTCCGATCTCGCGATTGCGGTAGGGACACCCATTACTGGGCGCCCACCGGGTCACCGGAGGCAGTCGCCCGCCTCCGGTTCCCACAGAACGTAGCGTGCGGATCTCCCGCACTACGCTCTTCGGAGGTTGATTTACAGCACCGCGAGAGCCTGCAACTCCCGATACGGGAGATACAGTTTAGGTCGCAGTAACGGGGTCCGTTCTTTGATCTGGCCGAAAACCTCCCAGGTCAGGTGGCGGCCGGCCCAGCTACGGCTGCACAGCATCTTCCGCCAGTAGCGCTCGACGGCCCGATACACCTTTTGCAAAGCGCGGATATTTCCGGCGATGCCATAGTAGGCATAGTGGCCGCGCAAGACGGCGTTGAGGTCGCCGGCTTGGTCCGGGATCGTCAGATGTCGTATTCGCCGCATCAGGTCCTGCAGTGACAGAACGCTGCGCCGCAAGCGAGTTTTCTCGGTGCGCATTCCAACCTTGAAGTTGCCTTTTTGGTTGCGCGTGCAGTACAGCGTGAACCCCAGGAAGTAGATCGTTTCTGCAGCCACTACAACGATGTCAGAGAGCCCCCGGGGGGTAAAACGGCTCGGCTCGATAAGCCTTGATTTCCCCGTCCCGATCGCCCGGCGCTCTTTCCTCCTCGCCGTCACTGTGCAGGTTGTCGGGCGAGATAATTAGCGACTAGCGGCCCCCAAATCTGCGAGCCGCCCGCGCCGAAGAAGAGGCGATGGCCGTCGTTGCCGTATGGACCGACCTCCTCAAGCTCTGCTTTGCCCCCATTTCGCGTGAACGCATCGTAAAGCATCGCCGCGGTTGCGGGATCGAGATATCTGTCGTTTTGGCTAAATACCCATAGCATCGGCGTCGTCGCGCTCCGCCCAAATCGCCCCGCCGCATCGGTCAGCAGATCGGGTCGCCAAATTCCAGCTAGACCGCCCTCTCCAGCTAGACCACCCTCTTTGGTAACGGACTGCCCGCGACCACCGGCCATGCTGATAAGTGCTGTCACGTGGGGATGCGGGACGGAGTTGTAGGCCATCGCGCCCCAACCGCCTCCCGAATGGCCGATGACGACCGCTGCCTGCGGCCGCGCAAAGGGGAGCGCGGTTCCATAATCGACCGTGGCTGCTATGTCGCGCGCCGTTTCAAGGCCGGCAAGGGCGTAATCGTCGCCAGGATGGTGGTGAAGGCCCTCAGCCCAGTCCCCACCGGTTGCGCCATAGCCACGCCGCAAGGCCATAACGACGATAAAACCACGGTCGAGAAACCAACGCGGGGCCTCCGCCGTGCAGTGTCCGGGCACCGCGTTCCGGTTGTTGGGGAACGTGCCATGTGCGATGACGACGAGGCGCGACGGCGCATCGCCCAGCGGCCGGCAGATGCGCGCTTGCAGCAGATGATGGCTGCCGGCTGCGTCGATCATCGGAATCCAATGGATTTGTTCCCGCCAGGGACCCTCTGGGCTGGCGACCGGTCCAGCGGCCGGTTGGGCACGCGCGCCACCGACTAACACCGGAGCCAAGATTAAGCTCGCGGTGACGATCGCAACGAACCAGCGAGTAACTTTCATTGAGGATCGTTCCGAGCCCACACGGAAAGCCGAAGGCAGCTTATCTATTACGCGCTGATCGCCCACACCGAAGTCCGTTACGGGTTGACCTCAGCCGGTTGATCAAAGTCCAACCAATAGCGGGAATTGGCGCATCTCGCCCGTTGCGGCGCATTCCGACCATCGTCTCCTTTCTGAACCCACAGCCGGCACTCATCCTTGTCCGCGGGAACCGCTCTTCATGCCCCACACCTGCCGTTCGCAATGCTCGTCAGGATCGGCTCGGTCGGGTGTAAACCGGGCCTTCCCGATTTGCCCCGCTTGAGATGCCCATCCTCGAAACCGATCATTCACCGCCTGAAGCAACGTCACCCTGCATGGCGCGTATCTCAGCGCTGACGCTGGCGGGCCGATGGCTAGAGGAATATCCTAGGCAATGTAGGGTTGCCGCTCCTCAGAGCTGAGGATCACCGCATGGACGTAGCGGCGTGGCTAGAGGGTTTGGGCCTTGAGCGCTATGCGCCGGCCTTCCGCGATAACGAGATCGATTGGGGCGCGCTACCGAAGCTGACGGCGGAGGATCTCAAGGATCTCGGCGTGGTGCTCGGAGGCCACCGGCGCAAGCTCCTTCACGCCATCGCCGCGCTCGGTGCCGCAGTTCCGGCCGCCGCTGCGATGGCGGCAGCCCCTGATGCACTGGCCCGCGCAGAGGCCGAACGCCGGCAGCTGACGGTGATGTTCTGCGATCTGGTCGGCTCGACGCCTCTGTCCGCGCGGCTCGATCCCGAGGATTTGCGCGGAATTATCGGCACGTACCATCGCTGCGTCGCAGAGACTGTCGAGGGCTTTGGCGGGTTTGTCGCCCGCCACATGGGCGACGGCGTCCTAATTTATTTCGGCTATCCGCAGGCGCACGAGGACGACGCCGAGCGCGCCACGCGCTGCGGGTTGGCGCTGGTCGATCGTGTGCCGCAGCTGAACCAGGCCGAAGAGCTCCACGCGCGGGTCGGGATTGCCACCGGGCTGGTTGTCGTTGGCGGCGAGGTTGTCGAGCACGATGTCGCCGGCAATACGCCCAATCTCGCCGCGCGCCTGCAGGCCTTGGCTGAGCCCGACACTGTCGTGATCGCCGCCGGCACCCGCCGGCTGACCGGCGATTTCTTCGAGTATCGTGATCTCGGCGCCGTCTCGGTAAAAGGCATCGCCGGGCCGGTGTCGGCCTGGCAGGTGCTACGTCCGAGCGTCGTCGAGAGCCGGTTCGAGGCATTGCGCGGATCGGTGCTGGGCCCGCTGATCGGCCGGGAGGAGGAGATTGACCTGCTGCTGCGGCGCTGGGGGCGCGCCAAGGCGGGGGACGGCCGGGTCGTGCTGATCCAGGGGGAAGCCGGGGTCGGCAAGTCCCGCCTGGTGGAAGGATTGCGGGAGGCGGCCGGCAAGGACCACATTTGGGTGGCGATCCGCTGTTCGCCGTTTCACACGGCGAGCGCATTCCATCCGATCATCGAACATCTGAAGCGCGTCTTCGGCTGGCAGCCGGAGGATACGGCACCGCAGCACCTGGCGAAGCTCGAAGCCGGGCTCGCCGGCTTCAGGACCTTGCCCCTCTCCGAGAGTGTCAGGTTGTTCGCCGATCTGATGTCGGTGCCGGCGCCCGAAGACCGCTATCCGCGGCTTCAGATGACGGCGCAGCAGCAGCGCGATGCGACCCTCGATGCGATCGTTGCCTGGCTGATCGAAACGGCAGAGCGCGCCCCGGTGCTGATGGCATGGGAGGATTTGCACTGGGCCGATCCGACGACATTGGAAACCTTGGGCATGCTGATCGAGCAGGCGCCGACGGCGGCGCTGCTGGTCGTCGCGACCTATCGGCCGGAATTGACGCCGCCCTGGCCGCAACGCTCGCACATGACGCCGATCACACTCAACCGCCTGGAGCGGCCGGAGGTCGAGACGATGGTCGGTCATCTCGCCGGCGGCCGAGTCGCTGCCCGGCGAGGTGGTCGATCATATCGTCGCCAAGGCCGACGGCGTGCCGCTCTATGTCGAGGAGCTGACCAAGGCCATCCTCGGTTCCGGGGTGCTCGAGGCCCATGGCGACGCCTATGTGCTCACGGGCGCGCTGGCGCAATTGCACATCCCCGAGACCTTGCAGGATTCGCTGATGGCGCGGCTCGACCGGGCGCCGCGGCTGCGTGAAGTGGCGCAATTGGGCTCGGTGCTCGGACGCGAGTTTTCCTATGACATGATCAGCGCGCTTGGCCGGGATCGAGGAAGACATGCTGCAGAGCGGTCTCGGTCAGCTGGTCGTCGACGAATTGCTCTACCAGCGCGGCCGCCCGCCGCGCTCGCGCTATTTGTTCAAGCATGCGCTGATCCAGGATGCCGCCTACCAATCGCTGCTGAAGCGCACCCGCCAGCAGTATCACGAGCGGGCAGCAAAGCTGCTGGAAGATCGGTTCCCTGAGGTGGCGAGCACGCAACCGGAGCTGGTGGCGCATCACTATACCGAAGCGAACTGTCCGGCGCAGGCGATCGCATACTGGCTTAATGCCGGCGTGGCCGCGGCGAGCAAATCGGCGAATGTCGAAGCGATCGCCCAGCTTGGCAGAGGCCTGGCACTGGTCGATGCGCTATCGGATATGCGCGAGCGGGCCGAGTGTGAGCTGGATCTGCAAATGGCGCTTGGTCCAGCCTTGTATGCGACCAAGCTCCCCAGCCACCCCGACGTCGGCCGAGCCTATGCCCGGGCCTGGGAGCTCTGTCGGCAACTCGAGGATGACCCCCGGGAGTTCACGGCGCTTCGCGGCCTGTATGCTCCACCATCAGAACCTACTCGAGATGGAGAAGGCGCAGTATTTTGCCGAGGAGGCGTTGCACGTCGCCGAACGGCTCGACGATGCGGCCCGTCTCGTCGGGGGGCACATGGCGGTCGGCGCGACGCTGTACAACCGGGGGAAGCTCGAGCCGGCGCTTGCGCAATTTCGGCGGGGCTTCGAGATGTTCGATCCGAACATGCAGTTCCCGGATTGGCCGGGTTCCCATCCCGCCGTGCAATGCCAGTTCTTGCCGAGGCTGATCTCCTGGATTCTCGGTTACCCGGATCGGTCCCTCGAGGAGCTGAGGGCAGCGGTAGAAAGCGCCGAGACGCTCGGCCACCCGTTGACCCTCGCCCAAACGCTGTGTTACGCCGCGCTCGTTCACGTCTTTCGCCACGAGCCACCGGCTGCAGCCGACTGTGCCGGACGGGCATTGAAGATCTGCGAGGAGCACCACATCGCGCACCATCACGCGTATGCCCTTTGCGTGGATGGATGGGCGCTCGCCGTCTCTGGCGATAGCGAGAAGGGGCTGGCCCAAATTGGCCAAGGGCTGGACGTCTTTGGTCTAGGGGCGAGCCAACATTTTCTGCTGACGTTGCAGGCCGATGCGCAATTGGCGATCGGCAAGCCCGAAGCCGCGCTTGCATCGGTCGCCGCTGGGCTGAAGGCGGTCGAAAAGATGGGGGGAGCGCCGCTCGAAGCCGAGCTCTATCGGCTCAGGGGCGAGGCGTTGCTCGCCGGCGCCGGGACGGTGAGCGAGGCCGAGACCGCCATCGAGCAAGCTATCGACGTCGCCCGCCGGCAGAACGCGAAGTCCTGGGAATTGCGCGCCGCAACGAGCCTCGCCCGCCTGCGCCGCCAGCAGGGCCGGCCGCAAGAGGCGGTGGCATTGCTCGCCCCGATCCTCGACTGGTTTACCGAAGGCTTCGACACCGCCGATCTGAAAGAGGCGAAAGCGCTACTCGACGCGTTGACGTAAGCTCGTCCTCGGCATATCCGCGAGCCGGCGCGGATGGCCGTTTCCTGACCACCCGATGATCAGCTGGTCCTATCTTGGGATCGTCTTTGGAGACGCACCTTTTGGCTCCGCTGCGGTCCGGCCAATGGCCGTTTACGGCGCATCTCGTCCGTTGCGGCGCATCCCGGTGATCGTCTCCTTTCTGAACCCATAGCCGGCACTCAGCCTTGTCGGCGGGAACCGCTCTTCATGCCCCACTCCGGCCATTCACGATCGTCGGCGCGGAGGCTCGAAGCCCCGTTCAACGGAACGCCGACTTGACCTCCCGCGCCAGTAGCCGGATCGCCTCTCGTTCCGCCGCGTGATCGGCCAGGCCCGCGCAATTCGTTTCCAACTGCACGCCCGACAGCCCGATGTCGCGTTGTCCCTTGAAGTTCGCCGAGGCGGGGCTGAGGTACTCAACAAGAGCACCCGAGCACGCGACGGAGCAAAAGGAACGCATTCGCTGTTGACGAGTGTCGCGTGGAACCGGCGCGCCCTGAGGAGCAGCTTGATCAATCGCGCATCGGGTATCGCGGCGGCAAGGCCGCCGAAGCACTGCCTCATCGAGCCGGTCATTGGTGCGGCGCGCCAAGGGCGGCCCGGCTTCGGCGTCGACCGCCTGCAGTCCGGGGATCGAATGCGACAGGACCTGCAGATCGATGCCGGCCTCGTCCATCTCACGGATGCGCAGCGCGCCGAGATCGTCGAGCCGTTTGACGATATCACTACCCGCGCCGGGACCGCCGCCGAGCTGCTTGACCTCGGGGTCCAGGTAATGCTCTTCGAGCGCAATGATGTAGGGCTTCTTTGCCATTTCTGTCGCCGGCGGCGAGGCCGCGAGAACGGCGATCATCAGCCGCCTACGACCACTTAGAAGGGAGCGACTTATCTGCTCCAAGCGGTGCAACGCTGGACACGGGAGGGGACCGAAGACCGAAGCGCTGATCCTGGAGCTATCCCACACCATCGACGGCGATCGTTATCCCGTCAGTTCCCGCATCGTGGTTCTGAAGGAGATCCTTGGGATGATGCGGCCGGAGCCCCAACGCCAACCCCTGCCCCCGCAGCGGCATTAGGAGCTGCCGAGCAGGGGAAGGTATAGTCGGCGACGTTAGCCTCTTTATCCGGCCGGTCCAGACGAGAACAGCAAGATCAAGAGCGTGGCGACAAGCATGCCGACAATCCAGGCGATACGTGTCCACCACAAAGTAAATCTTCGGCCCATCCTTAACTCCATCATTTGATGGGCCGTTCATAGAAGACATTTTGGACCTGGACGCAACAAGTTTTGTCTTGGTGTTTCTTGGTGTTTTAAAGCCGTTTAAGTCCGTTTAAGTCCGTTTAGTGCCCTTTAGGGCCCTTTAGTGCGCTGGACAAAATGTCGCACTCGGCGACGTTAGTTGAGCCACTCCGCATCGGGCCTGCTATCCCCCGACCACCCGTGCTGGGATGACCAGGTAGCGACGCTGCTGTCGCCGCCTTCGCGCCGCCGGTCTTGATCCCCAGGTTCGCACGTGACTTTCTCCTGGAGGGAACCGGATTCGAACCATCGGTCCCGCTGAGTAAAAGACGGCCGTGGAGAGAGGCCCACGGCCGACGGGACGCTGGCGCGATCTGTTCAACTTCAGCTACGACGGATGATTTCCGGATCATCGCGCGCCGACAGGAAAAAGTGCGGCACCAGCCCGAAGCGACCGGCGACTTCGCGATGGAAGGCGGATTGGTCGGAAGGTGGCAAGGTCGTTCAAGCGGGCCCCGGCGGTGGCCGTTACAGCCAAAAGGCTTCCTGATTTCACTAAAGAGAAATCCATCGCGGTTCCGGTCCACGCGCGCTTGTCGCCAAGCAGCTACTGCCATATCGTTTTGGTTGGCCACAAACGGACGCGGCTGCCATCCATGAGCACAATCGAACTTGTCGACCCCGAATTGCGCGATGCGCTCGCGCTGTGGCCACTGCTGCCGCTGACCGCCGAATCTTTGACGCGGCGCCGCGCCAATGCGCTCGAGCTGATAGGCGCCGTTCCGAAACCGAACCTGCCCGATATCGCCACCGACGAGATCCATGTCGAGAGTGCGTTTGGCGCAAAGCCGATCCGCGTTCTGACCTATCGCCCGGTCACGTCCGACGGCCCACTGCCCGTCATCTTACACATCCATGGCGGGGGCTTCGTGATGGGCGCGCCGGAAATGAAGGATGTGGAAAATAGGCTCTTCGCGTCAGAGCTTAGATGCGCGATCTATTCCGTGGATTATCGCCTCGCGCCGGAAGCGCCGCACCCGGCGCCGCTGGAGGACATCTACTCGGTGTTCGCCTGGCTGCACGCGAATGCGGGCCAGCTCGGGCTTGATCCCGCCCGCATCGGTATCAAGGGCGAAAGCGGAGGCGGCGGTTTCGCGGCGGCCGCCGCACTTTACGCCCGCGACCGGCAGGGACCAAAATTCGCCTTTCAGCATCTGATCTATCCGATGATCGACGACCGCACGGCGGTGCGCAAGGACCTACATCCTTACGTCGGCGAGTTCGTCTGGACGCAAGAGAACAACTATTTCGGCTGGCGTTCGCTGCTCGGCGAGGAGCCGGGCTCGGCCGACGTCTCGCCTTATGCGGCGGCTGCGCGAGCAGAGGATGTGTCGGGCTTGCCTCCAACCTACATTTCGATTGGCGGTCTTGATCTCTTCCTCGAAGAAAACATGACCTATGCGGATCGATTGAGCCGCGCCAGGGTGCCGGTCGAGCTTCACATGTATCCGCGGGCGTATCACGGCTTCTATCGGGCAACGAATGCCCGCGTGACCAGGCAGGCCGAGCACGACAATCGCGAGGCGCTGCGACACTTCCTGCACGGATAGCACCCGGCACCGGTTCTGTCAGCCTTCGCGCCCTCAGCCTGGGCGGGCAAATCGAGGGCGGTGACCCCTGTCTTCCCGGCAAGGTTTGTGAGGCGCGGTTGGGGTGGGCCGTTACGGATCCTGGCTGAATGGCCAGAGGCCCTTCACGGCATTCCCGCCCGTCCGAGCAACCCGCCTCCTGCCAAGCCCGCTCTCGCCCAACAGACGGCGCCTCTGGCGCAAATCAGGAGGGTGTGACGACAATCAACTTCATGCTTCCTGCACACATTCCGGTAGAAGCGTGCGGAGCAAGGATGCCAGAGGTTTCGTTTTTCGCCGTCGGCGATAGCGCGGAGTAAGCCTTTGCGTGCATGATGATCTCTCTGTCGGAAGGAGCACGCGCATGATCGTACGGATATATACGGGCGACGACGGCCAGACCCATTTTGAAGATCTCCCTCTGCCGGCCGGGGAGAGCCACAACGTTGCGCTTCAGGCGGGTGCCAACCTCGTGTTCCGCCGTTTCCCTGCGGACCATTGGAGCGATTGGCACACCGCGCCCCGGCGACAATACATTTTTATTCTCGCGGGGCAGATGGAAATCGGGATCGGCGATGGCACCACGCGCCGTTTTGGACCGGGTGATGTGGTCCTCGCTGACGACCTCACAGGCCAGGGCCACACGACGCGCTCGTTGGGAGTTCCGCGGATCAGCGCCACTGTGCCGGTGGGCGCCTAACGCGGGTCCTGCCCTCACCCGCGTATGAGGACACCCAGCACTTTGGCCACCATGTTGTTCTGAGACACCGCGAGGCATCTTGGCATGAGCCGGGGAGGCGCTGACTGGCTGCACGGCGCCATGACGCACCCCGCGACGCCAGGACGGTTCGGTCACACACGAGGAGACTGCGTATGCCAGAGCGTCAACGTATGACGACCCGACTGAAGACCCTGTTTCAACGGCCCGAATTATTTGTCTTGGCGGGCGGGATCAATCCCATTGGCGCGAAGATGGCGGAAGCGCTGGGCTATGACGCCTTCTATATGTCCGGGGGCAATACCTCGGCGCACCAACTGGGCTGGCCCAACTCCGGGACCAGTATGCGCGACATGGTGGACAACGCCCGGAAAATTGTCCTGACCGTGCAGATCCCGGTCTTCGCGGATGCCGACACAGGCTACGGTGATGCCATCAGTACGCATTACACCGTGCGGGAATACATTCAGGCGGGCATCGCTGGCGCCCACATTGAAGACCAGACGTTTCCGCCGAAATCCGGCCCCCGCCGCCGCTGTATCTCGATTCAGGAGATGGTCGGAAAGCTCCGGGCGGCGATGGATGCCAAACAGGCTCTCGACCCGGACTTCGTGATCATGGCCCGGTGCGATCTCGGCGGCGTGCCGGGCGCCAGCTTTGCGGAGATTATTGAACGCTGCCAGGCCTACAAAGCCGAAGCGCAGGTCGATGTCATCTGCCCCAATGGCTTGCGCACCTGGGAAGAAATTCAAGAGGCGATCCGCCTCATTCCCGGGCCCGTCGTCCCCCTCATTCCCGCCGACCTGTCGCCGTATCCCTCCTTACAGGCGCAGCAGGATGCCGGGGCCGCCGCGGCCTGGTTTCCCGCGCTGACCACCATGGCAGGCTTGCAGGCTAACTGGGATTTCTTGAGTGATTTTCAGCAGCGCGGCACATTGGCCCTGGATGCGCTCCGTGCCCAGGCGGCTCAGAGTCCCTGGGGCGTCGCCAGCAATGGCCGCATTCTGGACGAGCCGCGTCTGCGCTCCATGGAGGAGATGTATCTTCCAGACTAAGGCTGGGAGACGCTGTCCCTGAGCTCTCGGCAAATACGGGCGCACGTAAAGGCGGCGTTGGGTTTATTCGCGCTCGGTTGGTCCGGGGGGCATTGTCACGGAAACCCGGTCGGGAGCCAAGGGCGTATCGGATAGGATGTCGGCATGGCTCCGCTCTGCTACCGCCGTCATCGCTTTCCGCCCGAGATCATCCAGCAGGCGATCTGGCTGTATCTCCGCTTCACCCTGAGCTATCGCGATGTCGAGGAACTGCTGGCCGAACGAGGGCTCGACATCTCGTACGAAACGGTGCGGCGATGGGTGCTGAAGTTCGGTCCGGCGATCGCGCGACGGCTGCGCCGGCGTCGTCCTCGGCCGAGCAATCGCTGGCATTTGGACGAGATGGTGGTGCGCATCGCCGGCGAGCGGCTGTATCTGTGGCGCGCCGTCGATGACGAGGGCGAAGTTCTCGACATGCTGGTCCAGCGCCGCCGCGATAGTTGGGCGGCCCTGCGGCTGATGCGCAAGCTGCTCAAGAAGCAAGGCTTCGTGCCGACCAGAAATGACGGCGATCTCCTAATTCCCGAGAGCACGCATATCCGTCTCGCCACCGCGGCGAACAACGAGGGCGCACAGATTCTGCGACGGCCCTAACCCTACGACGATGGGGTTGATTTCACCATTGAGCGCTGGCCGCCCTGGCGCCGGGGTGTGGAGTACGACGCCGGGCTGTTGTTCGTATGCTATCAACGCGATTATGGGGGAGAGGATAGTGCGATTTTGCCGCCGTCTGCGATCCCACAGTATCGGCCGCGGCGCGCTGCAAGCCGACCGCAACTCTTGAGGAGCCAGGCTCCGTCGAATGGCTCATCGCTCAAAGCGAGGGGTCAGGCGGTCGATGTCGATGAAAAAAGAGCTGAACCGCAGCACGCCGACCCGTCTCAAGCAATCGGCGCAAGAAAAAGCGGCGAGAACCCAGCTTCACCGCTTCCGCGTACTGGAAGTTCGAATCCACTCCCCTCCAGCGGTGCGTCTGCGAACTTTCGGTCCCTGAGCGGCAGCGTTGCGCACCTCGGGTGCTTGCCTTGTCAACGACAAGACCATCGCATAGGCGCGCAGATACAGATCGTAGGCGGTTAGGTTGCGGGTCGGGCGGCGGGCCGAACAGGCGGTCTCGGCGGCCTGTAGTGCCGGCTCGATGGTCCCGGCGACGGTGGAAGCAACGTGCGCCCGCTTAAGCTTAAGATACGACCCCGCATCCATAGGTTTCGGGACTATGCGGCAAGCGATATCTTCCACCTGCAACAGGCAATCGAGGAGCGTGGCGATGGCATCGTTTCCGCTGGTTTCGGCGACGGGCATGCTGGGTTCGGGATTTCGCGCGGAATCCCTCGACAAGGCGATTGCGTTGGGCGCCCGGATGATCGGCTGCGATGCCGGCAGCACCGACCCCGGCCCCGGCCCGCTTGCCACCGGTACGTGCATGTTCTCCGCCACGGCGGTCAAACGCGACACCGAGATCATGATGACCCGCCCCATCAAGGCCGGCATCCCGCTGATCATCGGCTCGGCAGGCACCTCGGGATCGGATGCCGGGCTCGCCTGGATGGTCGACATCGTGCGTGAGATCGCACGCGAGCAGGACCTCCACTTCAAGCTTGCCGTCATTCATTCGGAATTGTCGCGGGAGATCGTCCGCCGGCACTTGCACGACGGCCGTGCGCGGGCCTTGCCGCCCTCGGCGCCGCTGAGCGATGCCGATATCGACGCGGCAACCCACATCGTCGGAATGATGGGGGTCGAACCGATCCAGCAGGCGCTCAGGTCAGGCGCACAAATGGTCGTTGCCGGCCGGAGCAGCGATACCTCGATCTTCGCGGCGCTGCCCCTGCTCGAGGGCTACGCCCCGGCCGTCGTTTGGCACATGGCCAAGATCCTCGAATGCGGCGCCGCCGCGGTCGCGGTGCGGACCGCGCCCGACTGCATGATGGCGGTGCTGCATCAGGACAGCTTCGACGTCTTTCCGCTGCGCGAGGATTATCACTGCACGCCGCAAAGTGTCGCGTCGCACACGCTCTACGAAAATGCCGACCCGTTCGAGCTCAAGGAACCATCCGGCACCTTACGGACCGATAAGACTCGCTACGAGGCAATCTCCGACCGCGCGGTGCGCGTTTCGGGGTCGGAGTTCATGCACGACCCCGAATACACCATCAAATTGGAAGGGGTGCGCCAGGTCGGATATTCGACAATCCTGATGGGCGGGGTGCGCGACCCCTATATCCTGGCGCAAATCGACAGCTGGCTCGCGCAACTCGACGAGAACATCAAGACGCGCATCCGCAATACGGTCGGTGACCGAGCGTACGAGATCGTCACCCGCGTGTACGGCCGCGACGGCGTTATGGGCGCGCTCGAGCCGCAACGCGGCAGCGTCGGCGGCCATGAGGCGTTCATTCTATGGGACGTGATCAGCGAGTCGCAGGAGCTGTCCCGTACGATCGCGACGAGCCTCTCGCACCTCGCCGTGCACAACCCGATCCCCAAATGGCACGGATTGATCTCGGGGGTCGCCTTTCCCTACTCACCGCCCGAGATCGACCGGGGCCCAGTCTACGAGTTCCACCTCAATCACGTGCTTGCGCCGGAAAGCCCGACAGCCCTGTTCCGCACCGAATACGAGGAGCTCTGATCATGGCGACGCTTGGTGACCTTGCAAAACTGGTGCGGTCAAAGAACGCCGGCCCGTTTTGGTTGACCATCGACATCATGTTTGACGACGCAGGGGCATACCGCCGTGCCCGCGACGCGGAAATCGTCAACCGTGCCGCCATCGCCCGGCTTTACAACCGCAACCCGGCCGACATCATCGTCGTCAATCACGACACCGCCCTTGCGATCAAAGTGAGCTTTCCCCGTCCCCAAAGCTCCGGCTCCAAGCACGACAGCGACGCTTACGGCGGGCAGCAATACGCGCCGCTGCTCGGGCTTGACATCCCGGGTTGAGGAGCTAGCTACCCGAGCGTCTCATTCTGAAGCCCGCCTGCGCGCTGCGTGCCAGTCGGCGGCGAGCGGTATCGGCAAGCCTAGATTCTCTCGTAGCGTCGGGCCGGCATATTCCTTCCGAAATAAACCGCGGCGCTGGAGCTCCGGCACCAGCAGCCGCACCACGTCATCGTACGCGCCCGGCATGCTGGAGGCGGCTAGCACAAACCCGTCGCATGCCGGAGCGGTGAACCACTCCTCCATCTGATCGGCGACCTGCTTGGCGGTTCGCACTCCGGGAAGCGGGTGCCCGATCTGACTCCGGGGCGCTCTCGGTTCGCCTGCGGGCGCCTCCCGGCATCGGCTCCGTGCAAACCTTCTCGGGCCGACGCGTCGATGTCGACCTGGACGGCACGATCGTTTGTACCCCCCGGAAAACAGGTTAGCTGATCCACCTGGGGTCGGGGCCGATGACGCGTAACCGGTGATTCCTATTCTGGAAAATCGGCGCATCGTCGTCGGGTGCCACGGTCACCGGCTCTTTCGTCACGGCATTGCGATTTTGTCCGACTTCTTTAGGTTGCACGTTTGGCAGAGAAGTTGGATATTTTCCTCGGAATTCCCGCCGCCTTTTGCGACAGGAATGATGTGGTCGAAGTGTAATTCCTGTTTCGATCCGCATCGTACGCAGCATCCACCGTCCCGCGCCCAAACCAATAACTTTACGTCCTCAGGAATTGGATCGCGCCTCGGCCCCGACTTCTGGAATTCAATTGCAGCTTCCAGATTAGCAACAGCAGCGCGGAGGTTGGATAGCTCAGCTTCCTCGTCGTAAACGGCTTTCTTAACCCGCAGCACAACCTCGGCACGCTCAGAATTCCGTACGGTTGGACGTTCTGACATAAACAAGCGGTCGCGGAAATAGACTAGTGGTGTGGGTCTAGGCCCAGTGTAGGCCGTGTAGTCCGGTGTTGAACCACCGAGGGGGGCATCCTCTGGTAGGAAATAAACAGATGATTTGCAGGAGATAGGAGGGAGACGTATTCGTATTCGCGCGAGATTCTGTGTACCGTCCTTAGTATAGGCGATTATTGTTCGTGATACTATCGCACATTTCCACGCTGATGCTGGAACGAGGTCACCCCAAGGGACGAGGTCACCCCGAGGGCAAAGATTAGTGAGTAACGTAGCGAGATCGCTTTCGCGGAACCTCTTTCCGGAGAACACAGCCTCGCCGTCGATGATGTCGGCAACTTTGTAGACCTTGATCGGCATCGCCCCCTCTCGCTCGCGCGCTACGCTGGTCGTGCTCCATGATTTTGCCAAGGTTGCTCGGTAGGGTCTCCAGTTTGTCGCGCTCGGCGCGCAGAATCCTAAGCCAAATGAGAGACTGATGGCGCAGAAGATTTCAGAAGGGCTGCGACGGTGCCGGTCGTTTGGACAGCTTCCGGGGAGAATAAGCTAAGGCTGATAGCCGGCTGCTGGTTTCACGATTCCCCGAAATCAAATTCATGCTGTCTTGCTGCGGGGTGTTGTGAAGCTTGTGGGCAGCCGCCGACCTGTGGGCAAGGTGGGGGAAACGCGTAGCGTTTTCCCCGGCTTGTCCATAGGGGACCGCGCTTGCGCGGTCAGGCGGGGATCGGCGCAGCCGACTGTCCACAAATTCACAGCACCTCCTCGGCATCGCGTCAGGCGGCCAGTGCCCTCGCAGCCGTCGATTGGCCGAGGTAAGCCTCGTCCGGTGTTCGCCAGCCGAGCGCCTGATGAGGACGTCGCAGATTATACCAGTCAAAAAACGCGCCAAGGCTGCGCTTCTGTTCGATGCCGTTGGCGGCGGGGCGCAGGTAGACCCATTCGTGCTTCACGGTCCGCCACAAGCGCTCGACGAAGATGTTGTCGTGGCAGCGCCCGCGTCCATCCATGCTGATCTCGATCCGGTGATCCCGCAGCATATTGGTGAACTCGTCACTGGTGAATTGCGCGCCCTGATCGGTATTGAAGATGTCGGGCTTGCCGAACCGGGCGAGGGCCTCGCTCAGCGCCTCGACGCAGAACCCCGCCGTGAGGGTGTTCGACAGCCGCCAGGACAGCACTCGTCGGGTCGCCCAGTCGATGATCGCGACCAGGTACAAAAACCCTTGCTGCATGGGTATGTACGTTATGTCAGCTGCCCACACTTGGTTCGGCTGGTCGATCGTTCTGCCGCGCAGAAGGTACGGATAGACCTTGTGCTCGGGATGCCGCTTGCTGGTGTTCCGCTTCGGTCTGACTGCCCACAGCCCGAGCTTCCGCATCAGCCGCCGCACGCGTCGGCGGCCGACCGAAATCCCATCCCGCAAAAGCGCGACCTGCAGCCGGCGGCTGCCGTAGACCGGATTGTCGGTGAAAATCCGGTCGAGCCGCTTCAGAAGCTCGAGTTCCGCCGCAGATTCCGGCCGAGACCGGTAATAGAAGCTGCTGCGCGCAACCCCGAGCAGCATGCATTGCCGGCTTACGGACAGCCCTGCTTCCGGCGCGATCATCGCCCGCCTCGCAGCAATCGGGAGATGGCGGGCTGCCCGGCAAGAAAATCGCACTCGACCTGCAGCTGCCCGATCTTGCGGTGCAGATCGTCGATCACCTTCTGCGCATCCTCAGCCGACGGCGCCTTGCTGCCGCGCGCAAACAATTCGCCCGCACGCTTCACCAGCTCCTGCTTCCAGTTGCTGATCATCGTCGGATGAACCCCAAACTCCGCCGACAGCTGCGCCAGGGTCTTCTCCCCCGAAAGCGCCGCCATCGCCACCCGCGCCTTGAATTCCGCGTTGTGCTGCTTCCTCTTTATACCCACGTCTCACGCCCCTTTGGACCGGTCAGCCTTTAGCTTATCTCGCTGTCCAAAAATCCGGAGCCGCCGCACTTCCTCGGGGCGCTGCACGTCAGCACTGCGATCAAAACAGCTTTAGGCGCTTCGGGGCGAAGCCCGACAAAAAGATTGTGGATTGGTCAAGCGGCGAGCCCGAGTTCATGGAAGACGCCTTTCATTGCAACTCGGATCGCTTGGTAGTGCGCGTCGATCGGTTTTGGGTTATGCGCCCCGCGGGCTAGGTGGAGAGGTTGAGCGGCGGCCAGGAGGGGTTTGATAGCTTTGTTTCGGAGGACGAGCAGCGCAGTTATCGCTCTGAGCCCGGTTGGGAGTGGCTCGTCGCGGCGGGTATGGCCGATCCGCCGGACGATCTGTTTGCCGCGGAGTTTCCTCAGATCATAGGCGGAGGGGCCGCCAGAAGGTGGCAAGCCGCGAGAGGCGAAAGCCCCGACAGACACGGGGCCTGTAGCCCGCTCGCAAGGGCTCGCCTGTCGGGCTTTCAGGGGCAGGGGCGAGGATTCGCCCGGTGACCAAAAGGGCTTACACCCTTGACTATCCGGATTGGTGGGGTATATAGTGAACATATCCCTCCGGTTGCCTTCGGTGGCCGGGCGCGAAGCCGCCTCCAGGCGGCTTTTGCATGTCTGGGCGTAGCGGGATTGGAAACCGTCCACAATCCGCGGCTCCCGCTTCTGGGGAGAGGAGGGTCTCGACGAGCGCCAGCAGAACGGAGCAGGGCACGCGCTAGGAGGGGCAGGAGAAAGCAGGCATCGGCAGATTATTGCGGACAAGCCGAAAAGCTGTATTAAGAACGCCTGATGAAAGGCACGACGCGTGAAGATCGTCGTGTCAATAATAACCGGGAACGCAGGCGAATGTGGCTCTAGACACAGATACTATAACTCGGTTGCTTGGAAGTATCGAGACCAATCGGCTTATTCTGCTGTGCGGCGCAGGCCTCTCCATCCCTGGACCAAGCAACCTCATGTCCGCGGTGCGTGTAGCGCGAGCTTGTTACGACAGGTATGCGCCGATTACCATGCTGCCGGCAACACTACGCGACGACGTCGATGGTCTTGCCGGATATTTTCATGGCCGCGGCGAGTTTTTGACGTTCCTCGGTCTCGTGCCGTGGGACGATCTCGTCGGTGAAGCTAATGCCGGGCACGCGGCGGTGGGCGATTTTTTGATCTGTGGTGCAGCAAGAGCTGCGTTGTCAGCGAACTTCGATGTCATGATCGAGCAGTGGGCGAATGCGAGAAAAGTCGCGATGCGCGGGGCACTGGATGGGCACGAAGCGGCAGACTTTGCCAACGTGACCGCACCATTGGTGAAATTTCACGGGTGTCTTCAGAGAGATCGGAACGCGAACTTTGTGGACCCAGGGGCAGCTGAATGAGCCTGCTGTGAGACAGCGCATCGACTCGTCATCTTGCTCAAGTTGGATGCAGCTCCATTTGCCGGGGAAAGACCTTCTTGTTATTGGGTTCTGGACGGATTGGGGATACCTAAAGCCGGCGAAGCCGGAACCAAACAGGTTAAAATAGACGCAGGAGACGCGGGGAGCAGGAGGGGAGGTTGAGGCAGCCGCTGACGGAGCGTTACCGCGAGCGCCTCGCCGGGGTGCTCTCCTGCTATGACCGGATCATCGTCACCGGCACGCTGCCGGGAGCCTGTTACGCGAAGGGAATGACGGGATTTCTTTCTGCGCGGCAGAATCCGGATCTTCGACTATCCGCGATTTGCCGAACCACTTCGCGATCGAGTACGCGAGCGCGCCGCCGAGTTGGCGAGTGCCGCTGGCATTACCATCGAACACATTGCCAAGAACCACATCCGCAAGGAGGACGTCGTCGCCAGGGTGCTTGTCGTCCGCGGCGACCGTCCCGGCCTGGTGCATATCATCTCGGCGATGGAAGCCTGCCACACCTACAAGCCCTGGCATGACAAGCACACGCATCGCACCTTCTTGCGGCCGGATACTGGCAAATGCCTGCATTACTACTTCTACTTCATACGACGCCGAGTTGGGCCTGATCTATCTGCGCGTGCCGACCTGGTGCCCGTTCCGTCTGCAGTTCTATTGCAATGGGCATAGCTGGCTGGCCCGCCAACTCACCGCCGCCGGCGTCGGTTTCACCCTTGCCGACAACGCCTTTCTGCGCATTGACGACTGGGAGCGCGCGCAGGCCCTCGCCGACACCCTCTCGCCCGACCACCTGCATCGCATCCTCGATCACTATGCCCAGCAGTGCTGTCCGGTGCTCGACGTCTTCGCCCAGTCCTACCACTGGAGTTTCATGCAGGTCGAATACGCCACTGATCTGGTGTTCCGCACGCCGGCCATCCTCAAACCCCTCTATGAACAGCTTTCCCGGCAAGCCATCCTGACCGTCAAAGCCGAACACGTCGCCACCTTTCTCGGCCACAAGATCACTGCCCAACTCGCCCAAGAGATCGGCAGCCAATTCACCACGCGTATCGAGGGCACCTGCGTCAAGCATCGTTTCAGTAAGTCCTCGATCAAGATCTACGACAAATTCGGCCTCGTCCTAGGTTCATCGAGACGACCACCAACGACGTCTCCGCTTTCAAGCACTACCGCAAGGTGGAACATCGCCAAGGCCCGGCAACTCGCGCCCTGGCCCCCGTCAGAAAGACCATCTACAGCCTCAAGGACTTGCGTGAGATCTTGCTAAGCTGCAATCGCCGTTACCTTGAATACCTCTCCAGTCTGGACGACTTCTCGGCTGGCATCCGGACGCTCGACCGTCTCACCCAACCCCGTCCGCTCAAAGGCCGAAACCTCAAGGGCCTCAACTTTTTCAGCCGCGCCGAACAGACCCTGCTCGCCGCCCTCCAGCGTCCTGGCTTCAATATCGCCGGTCTCCGCCGCGCCGACCTACTGCCGCTCCTCGGCCAATCCTCTCCCGCCACCCTATCCCGACAACTCGCCCGTCTGCGCCATCTCGGCGTCATCAAACGCGTCCTCGGTACCTATCGCTACTATCTCACCCGCGCTGGCCGCGCCGCCATCGCTGCCGGCCGCCGTCTCACCGAACACACCATCATTCCTGCTCTGGCCTGACAAATCTGCTCACAAAATGCAAACACTCAGGTCGTAAGCGACTAAATGCCACGCTCGCTGCCGCAATGGCGACGGAGCCATTTGCCTCGGTGACCGTTGTCGATCCGCTTGACGGGGCGGCGTTACAAGCCAAAGCCCCCTCGCTTTGGGCGAGACTGACCGGGTCTGGCGTACCATTTCAGCATGTACAGGCTTACGGCGAGGAGGCTCTGAATGAACTTCGGGTCGCCTTCTGTAACGTATGGGGGAAACGCTTCTACCATCTTGCAAAGCCCCTCCTGGAAGCTGAAGGCAAAGTCTTTTCTCCTACAATCGAGGACTCGCTCAAAATAATGGAATGTGATGCACTGTACGATTTGCGTCGTGATGCGGAGGGTATTCCATACAATCGCGCGGCCAAAAGAAAAGAGCCGACTGCGGAGGCAGCACCCGCCGCGTTAGCCCATGCCCTTCTTCTCCAGGCCGGCGCTGTTCGGGAGGGCCCTTGGTACACGCACGGTGGGAAGCGGATCCGGATCGTGCACGGCAGCGGTCAAATCTTGTCTACGGTACGCGAGCGCTACAACGAGCCCCCGGCAGTTCGAGGAGCTGATATCATCGTCTGCGCCGGTGCCCTGGACCCCGTGGTACCGGGGTCTATCGTCTCAAGCGGGGCAGGATTGAGCGTGGTGCGACCGGCGCACGGCGGACATTCCCGGTGGCTGACACTGGAGCAGGCGAGGACGGAGTTGGCATTATGACCGACCTGAAGTCGACCCTGCAGGTGGTGCTCCAGGAAAGCGGGTTTCGGACTTCACTCGTGCCCGTGGACGGGCTCGTCTCCGTGTGCTTCGAGGACGAGGATATATTGGGTTTCGCCTGTATATTTGAGGATGTAAGGACGCTGCTCGCACGATGGGAGGGGATAGAGACCACACTACTGGTACAACACGCTTCCCACCTGCAGGTAGCCGGAGATAAATCCTGGAATGTTTATTGTGTCTTTCTATCTTCGGGATCGGCCAGTACGACGGAACAGCATGAGCTTAATTGGATCGAGGAAAATCAAGAGAGGACAAGAAAAATTGCAGCTTCAGGAATCAATGGTCAGGAGGAACTTGTTGGGGCACTACTCCCGGTGCTTCCGCTTCAGTACCGGGCGGTCCTTAGCGCGGAAGATTTGACTGAACGTCTGCGTAAGCGGATTGACACGATTTCCCCCGCGGCCGCTCCGGCTGCTCTCGATGACAAGGTCTCACCGGCTGAGGTCGCCCGGCTGCTCGGAGCGCCCACATGAAGGTGAATTTCGTCGAACTCTGCGGATTTCGCGGCTTCCGCGAGAGGGTGAGATTTGACTTCCCGGCAGGCTTCGCCGTGGTGGCGGGGCGGAACGGCTCTGGCAAAAGCACCCTGCTCGACGCCATCGATTTTGCAGTGACGGGGACCCTGAATAAATTTGCGGTTCGCGGCGCGCGGGGAGGAGGGCTCGACGATCATATTTGGTGGGTGGGCGAGGGGAGGGCCGAGGCACATTACGTATCGGTGGGATTCTTAGACGAGAACGGCGATCCTTTTGTTATCACGCACAATAGAGGGCGAGGAAGTAACCACACTCCGACAGAGATTGCGGAACGACTTTGCGAAGCCAACACGACGGTTACCCCCGAAACCATAATGCAAACGGCCCTGATCAGGGATGAACTGATCGCAGGTCTTAGCCTCGATCTTCCCGAGCAGGCTCGTTTTGCCGCGGTTAGGGCAGCGATCGGCGGGATGGTCGGGCCCGACTATTCAGGACGTACAACTGCGATCCTCAACGCTGCGACTGCGGCAAGGAACGCCCAACAAACGCGTGTCCAACAGAGCCAGGATGAACTTGGGCGTGCATTAAGTGCGCTGACAGAAGCCAGGAGCACGGCGGAACGGTCGACGAATGTTTCCGAGGCCCTGCGCATGATCGAGGCGCTCGGCGTTTCGTTGCCCGGCGCCTTGGCCGAGCGGATTGAGGTCGTGCGAGGGTTGATCGTCCAGAAACGAACCGAACTCCAGGAGATTGAAGGCGCCCGTCTGCGGGCAGTGGCTATTCTGCCAGAGCGGGCGTTCTTCAATTCCGATAGCGGGCGCGCAGAGGTTGCGGCCGCGGCAGTAGCTGCGGAAAACGCCGCGCGAGCATCGGAGCTCGCACAGCAAAATCTGTCGAATGCGACCCGGCTCGATGCCGCTGAACGGGAGGGCGACGAATATTCGGCCCATATGGCGGCGCTTTTGGAACACGGGACGACAATTGGTCTTCAGGAGGGGCATTGCCCTCTGTGCGACGCGGCGCGGACGGCCGCAGAGTTTGAACGTGCGGTGGCCGCCACGCGGACCCGATTGGCTACCCGTGGTGAACGACTGGCGGCATCGGCGCGGGCTGTGGCTGACGCTCGATCGGCGGCTTCAGCCGCGAGCGAGGCGCTTACCGTGGCTGAACGCAAGCGCGATGAGTTGGAAAAGCGTCAGAAATTTCTGCAAGATGAAACATCTGCAATCCGCGAGATCTACCTCCGCCACGATTTCGAGGGGCCCGTAGAGGAACCGGAAAGGGCGGCAGCCATGCTGCTCGAAGAGCAGCAGAAGCTTGTCCAACTGGAGCGTGCGCTTCTGATTTTGGAAGGCTCCAGCGCTATTGACCGGGTTACAACATTAGAGGGACGGATTGCGGCTCTGCGAACGCGTGTCGATCAGGAAATTGCAAACTTAACCGGGGCCGAGAAGGCTCTGGAAGCCGCGCGCCAAATTGACGCGAGCGCTAAGACGGTAGCAAACGAGATTCTGACCGAGCAATTTGATACTGTTATGCCTCTTCTCAAAGAGCTTTACCGACGGCTCCGACCTCACAGCGAGTGGAGAGAGATTGAAGTCGAATTCGGTAGACGTGTAAGAGCCTCCTTAAATTTTACGGTAGCGGGCGGGCGAAATCCACAATTCATATTCAGCAGTGGTCAACGTCGTGCAGCAGGTTTAGCCTTTCTGCTGGCTATGCACTTATCTAGACGGTGGTGCCGTTGGCAATCCCTTATACTCGACGACCCCATTCAGCATATCGACGATTACCGCGCTTTGAATCTGGTCGAGGTTCTTGGCGCCATCCGTCGCACAGGACGTCAGGTGATCGTGGCCGTGGAGGACGTGGCGCTAGCCGATGTTCTCTGTCGGCGCTTGCGAAGCTCAATCAGCGATTTTGGTCGTCGGTTCGACTTGCGAACATCAAAAACGGGTACTGCGGAGATCGCGGCCGCTCGGGACATCCATCCGATGCCCCGGGAAGTCCTGCACCTTGCGCGAGCATCGTAGTGGTCGCGATCGAGAGATATATATTACGTGTGAACACCGCTAACGTGCCTCGGCCAGCGCTTTCAATCCTGTGATCCACCCGACGAGGTGACAAGTTTATTGTCGCCCCAGATGAGCATGTTCCGGAAGTCGTCAACTCGTTTCGTTTTCTTTTCGAACATGTCAAGCTGACCGTAACCCTGCGGTGATGGCCGCCTTGCCTAACCTAACTTCGCCGAATTCGAGCACTTTGAATGGTCTAAGTGTCTGAGATCGCTGAGGTGGACCCCCAAAGGTCGGCACTACAGCGGGGTGGGTGGCGCAGGCGCGCCGGCAGTGATTTTGGGTGGTGGTTGGGCGGGCAGATCCAGCTTCAGTTTGTTCAGCAGGAGGTTGAGCTCGGGTTCGGGCTCGGTGTAGCGGGTGAGCACCAGCTCGCGGCCATCGGTGGTCGGCAGGTGCAACACGCCGTTCTGGCAGCATCATCCGATCGCTTGCCGCGATACCGTGATCCGCGACGTCTATGCCAACAGCCTCGGCCCCAATAACGACGGGTTCGACCCCGAGGCCTGCAATTACGTCCTCGTCGAGGGCGTGACGTTTAACACCGGCGACGATTGCATCGCCATCAAGTCGGGAAAAGCCAACGACACCGAATTCGGACCCACGCAGAACCACGTCATCCGCAATTGCACGATGAACAGCGGGCATGGCGGCATTACGCTCGGCAGTGAGCTTGCCGCCGGCATCCAGAATATCTTTGCGGAAAATCTCGCAATGCAGAACCAGAACTACGCAACGAACCCGCTCAATATTGCGATCCGGATCAAGACCAACCTCAACCGCGGCGGCGTCACGCAAAATTTCCATGTCCGGAACGTCTCTCTGCCGAACGGCATCAATACGACGCCGAGTTTTTACAAGCCGCTGAGCGGCAGCCCGATCCCTGCCAATACCGTTTCCACCAATCAGGGCGGCATTATCACACTCGACTGCGACTATTCGCCGGGCTCGGACAATGTCCGCACCCGCCCGCCCATAGTGAAGGATATGACGATTACGAATGTCAAAGCCGCGGCACCGGCGGGCGCTTTCGTCAGCTGCTACCAGGCGATCATCATCCAAGGGCCGGTCGCCGCCGATTATAACGGCCTGACCCAGCCCCCGCCTACCGTCTATGCGGTTCAGAACGTTACGATTACCGACTGCGATTTCGGCACGCCGGCCAATACTGTACAACCCTATTATCTCTATAACGTGCAGGGATTGACGCTGGACAATGTGGCGATCGGCAGCACAGTCTACAATACGACATTGTCGGCGTGATGCGGTCGGTTGTTGGTGAGGACCAGCTCGCCACTGTACGCAGGGGTGATATGAGTTAAAGAAGCAAAGCACGACCTCGGCCAGCGTTGTAAAGCAGATTGAGCTAACGCTGTTCGACAGGCATGACGGTGCGCTGACCAAGAGGATAACTCCGATAGGTCAGCCGACGATAGCAGGACGGAAGCTTGAGGATCGGCGTTGCCGGCTACCAGGCGATGATCGAAGCGCACGCCGAGTGAAAAACCATCCGAGAAAAACGGGTGCTCTGGTGGTATCCAGCTCGACTGCAGGCAGACAGCGCCTGGGCGGTATCAGCCGGGCGCGCGACGAGACTGACAAATCCTCCACTGTAATTCAGCATTGAAACGGGACCCCCGTCGAGATTTGATCTAACGCTTTGATTAGACGAAGAAAATAGCCACCAGGGAGGGGTCCCGATCGGCGCCGGTCGGGACCCCTCTGCAACCGCAGTTCGCATAGGCAAATCGAGCCTTTAATCCACTCTCGCGTGGGGTCCCACTTCGATGCTGAAACACAGACGGGCGACGCGCCCCCCCATGCAGCCTGCACCAGGGTCTCGTCGTGCACTCGTCGGCATCCTCGAAAAAATTGTTACTTTGCCCCTACGGAATTTAGATCGGGAACTCCACGCTGCTGCAGGGACACAAGCCGGAATGCGGTCGGCAAAGATTTCCTGCCCGGTGGTGCGCTGTTTGCCGCGGCACCCAGCGGCTCCGGGTTTCAGGTTTCGGTCTACGGGCTAGCCGGCGTCCTCCTAGCCGTCGACGAGGGGTTCGAGCTGAACGTTCTGGGCCTCAATATCGGTGTGGACGCCGCCGTGCCGGCGCTCAAGCTGCCGGCGATCGGCCGACTAGGGCTGGACCGCTGATGCCACGCGGGTGAACTACGCCCGCCCGCGTTCCGCCGTATCGAAGCGATTTTCGACGTTCCGGACCAACTCGCAAGGCTAGCCAGCCAGGCCGCGCCATACCGCCGATACGGCCCGCAATGTCGCGGTTATGCGCAGCGTCGAGCGGCAGCTCCTGGGACGAAACGTTGGCGACCACCAGCTTTTCAGCGTCAACGAACCGGGATTGTCCATGGACGCCCAGGCCGAACAGCAGCGCGAGATGGCGAGGCTCCTGAAGGTGGCGGAGGATTATTCGCGATCGAGGGATCTCGCGAAAGCCCGAAGCCGGCTGATGGCGAACCCTCGGAAACCGAGCCGGTGCCGCTCGCCGACCCGCAGGGCACATAAGCACCCGCGCGATGTCGTGAAGTTCAAGACTTCAACGGCGATTTTGTCATAAGGTAATGGACTGACGGCCGGCGATATCCGCAACTTCTGAGTAGAATTTCCTCGTGGACGCACCCAATCCGACTGCTGGAGCAAGTGAACCAAGCAAAATCGGGTATCCGAGCTCACCCTGCAATAAATCGGGGCACCAGACTGTCCAAGAGGACCCGCTTCACCGGATTTATTGGGAAGAATACGGTCCTGCAGACGGCGAGCCGGTCATGTTCCTGCACGGCGGGCCGGGCGCGGGATGCCAAAAGTTTTTTACCCACTTTTTCAATCCGGAGCGATACCGGGTCATTCTTTTCGACCAGCGCGGCTGTGGCAAAAGCACACCTAGCGCAAGCGACGACGACGCTACGGCGGCGCTCACCGACAACACGACCGCGCATCTGATCGATGACGTGCTGCGGCTGCGCCGTGAGCTCAATATCCACGGCAAGATGCACGTCTTTGGCGGCAGCTGGGGAAGCACGCTCGCTTTGGCTTACGCCATCGCCCATCCTGAAACCGTGCAGACCCTGATCCTGCGCGGCGTCTTTCTGTGCCGGCGAGCGGATGTCGATTATTTCTTTCAGGGCAACGCTGCCGATTTCGCGCTGGATCCGCTCGGGATACGGGTGCCCGGCACCTATCTGGATTTCCCGGCAGCGTGGGAGCATTTCGTCACGGAAATCCCGCCCGAAGACCGAGGCGATGTGGTCAAAGGGCTGGCGAAGATTTTTGCGGAGCAGCCGCAAAATGAAGCCGGGCGCGAGCGCGTCTTGAAGGCCGCGTCGGCCTGTGTGGCGTGGGAAAGCAGTGCCAGCCGCCTGACGCGGGATGAAAGCAGCCAGAGCCAGCCAAATCAGAAATATGCTTTGATGGCTGGCAGGATTTTAATTCACTACATGATCAATGGCGGGTTTCTTGGTGCCGGCGGCGAGGCAAATCGCGACAACAACTACATTCTCGACCATGTTGATAGGCTGAAAGAGATCCCGGTGCATATCGTGCACGGGCGTTACGACAGGGTGTGTCATCTATACCAGGCGGAAACCCTCGTGCGGGCTTTGCGCGCCGTTGGCAACAACGAGGTGAATTACTTTATTACCATGGCCGGGCATAGCAGCCTGGAGCCGGAAACCAACTCCAAGTTATGCGCAATCATGAATGATCTGCCGCCGATGAGCCCGTTCGACCGCGGCGGCAAATAGCCCTCGGCACCTTTCGATTTCTTCCAGTCGAGAGGGGTGGCACCCCGAAGGGCCATATACGTAAATCCTCGGACTGCTGGTTGATGCCGCACATATCACCTAACCGGCGGCGGCGAAGCGAAACGGCACCAGGCGTTCCAGATCGCTGTCCCACAATGTGTAGCCCAAGGCCTGCAGCCCTGTACGCAGCGTAAGCGTTGACGCCGATCGAAACCTGGCATCAGCGTTGTGGCATTCCTCGAGCCGATAATTCGGGATCCGAGGGTTCACATGGTGCACGTGGTGAAAGCCGATATTGCCGGTAAACCACTGGAGTGGGCACGGCAGGCGAAGGTAGGAAGTGCCTCCGAGCGAGGCTTCGGCAAAACTCCAGCTTGCGTCCGGCATCCATTGCGCATGCTCAAAGCGGTGCTGGATCGAGAACAGCCAGACGCCGACGATTGAAGCGATTACCATGATCGGTAGCTGGACGGCGGCAACTCGGGCGTAGCCGAGAGAGATACCCAAGCCGCCGATAAAAACGGCCAAGGCAAGGTTGGTCAGATAAACCCCGCGTCGCTCGCGCCGCCATCCCTTGGCCGCGTCGAACGGCACCCGATAGAGGATGACAAACACCAAGGGCGGCAGCAGCAGGTTGGCGACGATCGGATGATTGGTGAGGCGGACCAGGCATCGGCGCCATCGTCCGAGGGCCCGGTATTCCGCCACAGTCATGCACGACGAGTAAATATCCAGCCCGCTTGCCGCGCGTCGGTCCAGATTGTTCCAGGAACCGTGGTGCCTAGCGTGCTGCCGCCGCCAGAAAGCATAGGGCGTCAGGGTCATCAGGCTGCACAGACGGCCGATCAGCTCGTTTGCCCATCGCGATTTGAAGAACGAGCCGTGTCCGCAATCATGTTGGATAATGAAAATGCGCACGAGAAACCCGGCGGCGAGCGCCGACATTGGCAGTGTGATCCACAGCGACACGGCCAGGCACAGGTACATTGCGGTGCAGCTGGCGAAAAACCCGCCGAACGAAGTCGCGAGCTGTCCGAGGCTGCACGGCAATATCGGCGTTTGAAAAGCCCTGGTCACAGAAAGCATCTGGCTTGGTTGCGGCATTATCGCACCCACCCCCGGCGGAGGTGAACTCGCGTCCGAATGGCGACCAGGTCGGCGATCGCGGCGGTGATGATCCCCGGATCGCCGACCATCGCTGCGCGTGCAATTTCGTCCAACTGTTCGGCCCGCATCGAATACTCGGCGAGCTTGCGCGCTAGCCGCAGACCGAGCGCCGAGGGAAAACCGTCATGATGCAGCACTACCAGATCGAGAAAGCCGCGGAGCATCTCTTCGCCCGCCGCCACCCGTTCGGCGTCGAGGCGCAGTTTCTCCCACAGCTTGCCTTCGTCGGCCAGCACGCCGCGCTGTCTGGAAGCGGCGATTTCCTGCGCGACGACGCTGATCTCCGTCATAGCCTTATCGTCCTCGAGCACGAGACTACCACGCTGGGCCGGGTGATACGACACCCGACAGCTCTGGAATGCGTCCCTAAACACAGACCTCGGTGGCGGAGGGAAGGGCTCGAATTTCCGGCGCTTCGCACCGAGCCGGCCCCTTTGCAGCTGAAATGGCCGTCGCGGCCAACGCGGCAATCTCGCGAGCGTAGTTTTCCCTCACGGGGGACCGACAGTTCAAATCCATCTCCCTCCAGCGGGGAGTCACTTGCGAACTTGACTTCCTCGATCACGACGCCGAACTCGGCAACCGGGTCCCTGATCACGGAGCCACGCGGCCCATCACGATCGATGCGGCCCTCGCGAACTGAAAAGGCGGGCAATATCGCGGCGATAATCTTTTGGCTGAAGACGAGGCCCTCAGCCGACGCCCGGTGCGGCGGCAGTCCCGGCGGCCGGCTTGTCCGCGGTTGCCGCAGCTTCCGTCGCGCGGAGCCTTTTGCGGCGACCTTCGGCATAGGACGCGATTACGCCGACGATGCCGCGGCGGAAGACCAGCACGCAGACGACGAAGATGACGCCCTCGATCACCGTCACCCACGAGCCGAACTGGGCCAGGTAGTTCTCCATCGACGACCAGAGATGAAGGCGCCGACGACCGGGCCGAGCACCGTGCCGATGCCGCCGACCAGCGTCATCAGCACGCACCGTCGCCCGAGATCGTCCAATGGACGTCGGTCAGCGAGGCGAGCTGGAACACCAGCGCCTTGGTCGACCCGGCGAGCCCGGCCAAGCGCCGCCGACAGGACGAAGGCGAGCAGCTTGTAGTGATCGGCGTCGGTAGCCGAGCGAGATCGGCGCGCGGCTCGTTCTCGCGGATCGCCTTGAGCACCTGGCCGAACGGCGAGTGGATCGGTGCGCTGACGATGATCGCGAAGCCGACCAGGAAGATCGCCAGCACGAAGTAATACATCGCCAGCGGTCGTTGAGATCGATCGAGCCCGAACAGCATGCCCGCGCGGCACCGCCTGGATGCCGTCCTCGCCGCCGGTGAACGGCGCCTCGCAGCGCGACGAAATAGACCATCTGCGCCAGCGCCAGGGTGATCATCGCGAAATAGATGCCCTGGCGGCGGATCGCCAGCCAGCCGAAGACCGACGCCCAGCAGCGCCGCGACCGCGGTGCCGGCGAGGATGCCGAGCTCGGGCGGCAGGCCCCAGACCTTGACCGTATAGGCGGTGACGTAGGCGGCGCCAGCCGAAGAACGCCGCATGGCCGAACGACAGCAGCCCGACATAGCCGATGCAGCAGATTGAAGGCGCAGGCGAACAGCGCGAAGCACAGCGCCTCCATCAGGAACACCGGATAGAACACGAACGGCGCCGACCAGCGCCGCGGCGATCAGCGACCGCCGGCGCAGCGACCCGGCCGCCGCCGGCGACGGCGTGTCGCGCCATCTCAGCTGCGCCCGCCCGAAGAAGCCCGGCCGGCTTGACCAGCAGCACGAGCGCCATGATCACGAAGATCACCGTGCTCGACGCCTCCGGATAGAACACCTTGGTCAGGCCTTCGATGACGCCGAGCGCGAAGCCGCTGACGATCGAGCCGAGGATCGAGCCCATGCCGCCGATCACGACGACGGCGAAGACGACGATGATGATGTTGCGTGCCCATCAGCGGGCTGACCTGGTAGATCGGCGCCGCCAGCACGCCCGGCGAGCGCCGCCAGCGCGACGCCGAGCGCCATAGGTCAGCGTGATCATGCGCGGCACGTTGATGCCGAAGGCCTGCACCAGCGTCGGGTTCTCGGTCGCCGCGCGCAGATAGGCGCCGAGCCGCGTCCGCTCGATCGACGAACCAGGTGCGCGAAGCAGACGACCAGCGAGGCGACGATCACCCAGGCGCGATAGTTCGGCAGGAACATGAAGCCGAGATTGCGGCCGCCCTGCGAGCTCGGGCGGGATCGTGTAGGGCAGGCCCGACGAGCCGAATTGCTGGCGGAACAGGCCCTCGATGACCAGCGCCAGGCCGAAGGTCAGCAGCAGGCCGTAGAGATGATCGAGCTGGTAGAGGTGGCGCAGCAGCAGCGCGCTCGATGCACGATGCCGACGACGCCGACGACGATCGGCGCGAGCACCAGCGCCGGCCAATAGCCGAGCCCGAGATAGTTCAGCAGAAACCAGGCGCAGAACGCGCCCATCATGTACTGCGCGCCATGGGCGAAGTTGATGATGTTGAGCAGGCCGAAGATCACCGCCAGCCCGAGGCTCAGCATCGCGTAGAACGCGCCGTTGATGAGCCCGATCAGGAGCTGCGCGAACAGCGCCGGCGCGGCGGGATGGCGATGAGCGCAGCATCGGCTGGATCATCGCGCACGCCGCTACCCAGCCACTCGTGCGCGGACCTCCTCGCCGCGGGAGAGGTCGGCGCAGCGGCGCTGCCGGCTCAGCCTTCTTGACCAGCGGGCATTCGCTTTCGGCTCAGGGCGCTGAACGCCTGGTCGCCGGGGATCGTCGCGAGCAGCTTGTAGTAGTCCCACGGGTATTTCGACTCCGCCGGCTTCTTGACCTCGAACAGATACATGTCGTGCATCACGCGGCCGTCCTCGCGGATCTTGCCGTTCTTGGTCATGAAGTCGTTGATCGGCAGCTCGCTGCATCTTGGCGATCGACGGTCGGGCCGTCGTCGGTGCTGGCGGCCTCGATCGCCTTCGAGGTAGTGCATGATCGCGCCGTAGACGCCGGCCTGCACCATGGTCGGCTGCGCTTGTGCATCTGCTCGATGAAGCGCTTGGACCAGGCGCGCGTCTGCGTCGTTCTGGTCCCAGTAGAACGCCTCGGTCAGCACCAGCCCCTGCGCGGTCTGCAGGCCGAGGCTGTGCACGTCGGAGATGAAGACCAGCAGCCCGGCGAGCTTCTGCCCGCCCGCGACGATGCCGAACTCGGCCGCCTGCTTGATCGAGTTGATGGTGTCGCCGCCGGCATTGGCGAGGCCGATGATCTTCGCCTTCGATGCCTGCGCCTGCAGCAGGAAGGACGAGAAATCGGCGTGTTGAGCGGCACGTTGACCGCTGCCCAGCACCTTGCCGCCATTGGCCTCGACGACCGCGGTGGTGTCGCGCTCGCAGCGCATGGCCGAAGGCGTAGTCGGCGGTGATGAAGAACCAGGTGTCGCCGCCCTGCTTGACCACCGCGCCGCCGGTGCCGTTGGCGAGCGCGTAGGTGTCGTAGGTCCAGTGGACGCCGGTCGGCGAGCAGGCCTTGCCGGTCAGGTCCGACGACGCCGCGCCCGAGATCAGGAACACCTTGTCCTTGTCGCGCGCCACCTCCTGCACCGCGAGCGCGACCGACGAGGTCGGCACGTCGACGATCGCGTCGACGCCGTCGTCGTCGATACCATTGGCGGGCGATGGCCGACGCCGACATCGGGCTTGTTCTGGTGGTCGGCGCGAGACGATCTCGATCTTCTTGCCGTGCGACCGTGCCGCCGAAATCCGTCGACCGCCATCTGCGCCGCCGCGACCGAGCCCGGCGCCGCCGATATCGGCATAGAGGCACGACATGTCGGTCAGCACGCCGATCTTGACGGCTTGCCCGAGATCTGCGCCGACGGCCGGCGCCGCCAGCGCGAGCGCGGCAAGCGCGGCGACAGCCGCTCGTCGTCATCGATCCTCTGCGGCATGCGTTCCTCTCCTCTCAGACCCCAGATAGTCGTGCAGCTTGTCGATGTTCGCGTCGAGGTCCGGTCGTTCGGGATCATGTCGACGACGCGGCCGTGCTCGACGACGTAATGCCGGTCGGCGACGGTCGCGGCAAAGCGGAAGTTCTGCTCGACCAGCAGGATCGTGAAGCCCTTGCGCCTTGAGCGTGCGGATCACCGCGCCGATCTGCTGCACGATGACCGGCGCCAGCCCCTCGGTCGGCTCGTCGAGCAGCAGCAGGCGCGCGCCGGTGCGCAGGATGCGGCCGATCGCCAGCATCTGCTGCTCGCCGCCCGACAGCTTGGTGCCCTGGCTGCGCCGCCGCTCCGGCGAGATTGGGAAAGAGCGCGTAGATCTCGTCGACGCTCATGCCGCCCGGCCGCACCACCGGCGGCAGCAGCAGGTTCTCCTCGACCGATCAGGCTGGCGAAGATGCCGCGCTCCTCCGGGCAATAGGCGATGCCGAGCCGGGCGATGCGGTTCGAGGCGAGGCGCGATCGGTCTCGTGCCCGCGAACCGCACCGAGCCGCTGCCGCTGGCCGCACGATGCCCATGATCGCGCGCAAGGTCGTGGTCTTGCCGGCGCCGTTGCGGCCGAGCAGCGTCACCACCTCGCCCTCGCGCGACGGCGAAGCTCGATGCCGTGCAGGACGTGCGATTCGCCGTACCAGGCGTGCAGATCCGCGACCTCGAGCAGCGGCGACGCCGCCGACCGTCGCCTCAGGCATGGCCGGTCCCGAGATAGGCCTCGACGCACCTCGGCGGTTGGCCGAGACCGTCGGCATAGCTCGCCCTCGGCCAGCACGCGGCCGCGCGTCAGCACGGTGATGATGTCGCGAGAGATCGGCGACGACCGAGAGATTGTGCTCGACCATCAGCACGGTGCGGTCGCGCGGCGCCTCGCGGATCAGCGCCGAGATGCGCCCGATATCCTCGCTGGCCGAGCCCGGCCATCGGCTCGTCGAGCAGCAGCATCTCGGGCTCGAGCGCCAGGGTGGTGGCGATCTCGAGCGCGCGCTTGCGGCCATAGGGAGCTCGCACCGCCGGGAGCTCGCGCGAAGCCGCCGAGGCCGACAGCGTCGAGCAGCGCCTCGGCGCGCTCGTCGAGCCGGTCGAGCACGCGCTCCGAGCGCCAGAAATGAAACGAGTTGCCGAGCGTGCGCTGCAGCGCCACGCGCACATTCTCGCGCACCGATCAGATGCGGAAACACGGCGGAGATCTGGAACGAGCGCACCATGCCCGCGCCGCGCGACTGCGGCCGGCGCGCTCGCGCGGTGATGTCGTCGCCGTTGAAGATGATGCGCCCGGCGCGTGGGCTCGAGGAATTGGTCAGCAGATTGAAGACGGTGGTCTTGCCGGCGCCGTTCGGGCCGATCAGCGCATGGATCGTGCCGCGCCGGATCTTGAGGTCGACCCCCTGCACCGCGGCGAAGCCGCGGAACTCCTTGGTCAGGCCGCGGGTCTCGAGGATCAGATCGTCCAAGCGCAAAGCCTCTGGAGCCGGTCGAGCCGCTATTGTTTTCGTCGCATCGATCACCCTAATGCGGGCAGTAGCGCCAGGGCAACCGGCGGAAGGACAGGGCTGTGAAGGACACATCGAAAGGCGCTGAGCGAGATCAGGTTTGGCCCCGACGGGGACTTTGTCAAGTTTACGTTTTAAGCACCAGTCGGGGTTGCGTCGTCGGTAGAGATTATTATGCTCTGGAAACGTCAGCTCCAACCCGATTTGCCGCTGTGGTTGTTTACTTGACAACGCCGGGACGGCTGTTTGGGCGGACGGTTAATTATATGGCCAGGGAGTTGCGCGCGAGTGAAATCTCAAATGGTGCGTGGGCCCCATCGCCTCGCGCTCTGCGGCGAGCCATATAGGCTAGGCCGCTCGCTCATTGCCGGTCATTCGAAGGCGACCGGGCAGGGATATCACCAAGGCGAAGGAGAACCGCGATGGCAAGGACTTTCCAGTTCGACGTCGGTCGGGTCGTTGAACAACTTGACCGAATTCTGCAGATGGAACTCGCAGCAGTCATCTACTACACGCACTACTCCTTTAAGCTCAGCGTCGATTTCGACGGCCGAGAAATTACCTACGGCTTTGGCGAGTTGGATGAGCTGGTGTTGGCCTATGCGACGAGCATCCACAAGAGCCAGGGCTCGGAATACCCGGCTGTGGTCGTCCCGCTAACGACCGAGCACTATCCGATGCTGTAGCGGAACCTGGTTTATACAGGGGTGACGCGCGGCAAGCGCCTCGTGGTGCTCGTCGGACAACGAAAGGCGCTGGCGATCGCAGTTAAGGGAGCGCGGACACGGAGGCGTTGGTCGAAGCTGCGGGAGTGGCTTGGGTGCCAATCGCCCGTGGTCCCCGGGTTGCGGATCGGGGGGTCCGATCGGTGAAGGGCGTACGCAGGTGGGCTTTTAAGTCGCGATTCCGCGCCCGTGCCTACGGCTGGCATGGCTCTGCCCTGGCCGGCAAGCGGCTCAAAGAGGCGGTCGGTGAAATCACGGTCGTCGCCAAGTCGGATCCCGTGTTTGCAGGAGAAGGAGTTGTCTCCCTCATCGAACGCCTTTGGCCTGCCCTACAAGACATCGACACCTCCTCGGGCTTCCTTGGCGGCGTCGTCCACCGCACGCTCGACGATTTGATCCTGATACTGATCTCTGCTCCAGCCGACGTGGCAACGCGGAGCGCATGGCTCAAACGGTTGTTCCAAGCTGTCATGGACGATGGGGTGCAGTACCTCGCACCAATTGAAGATCGATGGGGCGAGATCGCCGTCTATCCCGAGCTTATGGAGCAATACACGGAGAGCCTTCGCGGCATGATCCAGCGGGTATGGGTCGACGAACCACCCGGCGGTCACGTCATTGGTACAACGATCTGCTTATCCTGCCTGCTCGAGACGGGGCGATACGGCGATCTGATCGAACTGCTGGCGTGCGCTCGGGTGAGGTGGTGGCATTGGCACCGTTTCGGTGCTGAGGCACTCGCAAGGCGGGGAATGTGGGATGCCGCGATCGGCTATGCCGATACTTGCCGCGGGCCGCATGGTAACGACGACTGGCGGATTGATCGCTTCTGCGAGGATGTACTGATCAAGAGCGGGCGAACGGAGGAGGCCTATCGCCGCTACGGGCTGAAGACGGTCACAGGCCCGACTTACCTTTCAATCTACCGAGAGACCTTCAAGCGATATCCCGGCAGAGATCGGCGCCAAGTGCTGCTAGACCTGATCGAGGCGCGTGGCCAGCGCGGCAAGTGGTTCGCGGCAGCGAAGGACGCCCGGTTTCTCGATATCGCCCTAGTCTGCGCGCGGGACTTCACCGTCGAGCCTGCCACTCTCGTGCGCGCTGCACGGGACTTTGCTGCCAAGGACCCGAAATTCGCGGCAGAAATCGGGCTGCTCGCTCTGGGACGACTACTCGATGGCAGCGGCTATGATCCTGGAATTTCTCTGATCCAAGAGGCTTTCGGTCATCTGATGGGCGCTGCATCGCGGATCGGCGCCCAAGATTGGGCCAGGCAGCAGGCTCACAGGCTCGCCGAGGGCCCCTGTGATCTGAGCCGCAGCCACATGCGGCGCGTCCTAGCCGAATCCTTGGCGCGCTGGGGTGAGGAACCGGATGGGAATTGAGGCAGACGATGACATTGGGACGGACCGGCGACGAGGAACTTATGGTCGAGCAGGTCGAACGCCTTGGGGCGCGGCGGCTTGCCGAGATCGTGGTCAACCATTGCCACCGGGACGAGAGATTGCATCAGACGGTGCGGATCGCGTTGGCGGCTTCGACACCGGACGGCCCGCTAGTGAAGACGCTGGCGACCGAGATCGACGCCGTTCGTGCATCTCGGCACTTTTATGGGTACCGCGAAAGCAACGTCTTGGCCCAAGAGCTCGACAGAATCCGGCATGGGATCACCGAGTACCTTCTTCCCGCACGGCCTCACGCCGCTGCCGAGTTGCTCGGACGTCTCATCCGGCTCGACGCGAACGTCTACGAACGATCAGATGAACTCCGGACGGCGTGATCGGCGATGCCATCGGCGAGGCGGTAACTGACTGCGGACGAGCCTGGGCTGCAGACCCTGAGCGCGATCCGAAGATCTTGGCCGAGGAGGTCTTCGACCTATTCACGACTGACGAATACGGTGCTCGCAGCGAACTGATCACTGCATTCTCAGAGGCACTCGGCACATCGGGCCTGGATGAACTCGAGCGCCTGGTCCGCGAGCGCCTCGACCATGAAGCCACTGGAAAGCATGTCTACCAGCAAATGTTGACGACCGCCTTGGAGAACATCGCCGATGCACGTGGCGATGTTGACGGATACATCGCCGCGCATCGCCTCGCCGGTACCGAATACGTGGCGGTCAAGGAGATCGGCGAACGCCTTCTCGCCGCGGGACGCCTTGAGGAAGCCCTCCATTGGCTCGACCGTCCGGGCGTCCCCGAGCACAAGCGTGGCGATATCGGCCCGTTAAAGGTCGACATCCTGGATCGCCTGGGTCGGACAGAGGACGCGCAGGCAGTCCGTTGGGCGATGTTCGCAACTTCGCTCGGTACCGCGGTGGGCCGGCGGCCGCGGCGCCGGCATCGGAGCGGCATCAGGTGCGATCGTCGGCACCGGCGTAGGCGCTGCGCTGCCAATGCTCAGAATGCGGCAGGTTATCTCCAGCAACAATACAATGCTTACTACGCACAATGCATGGCGTCGCGGAGATATCCACCACCGCAATATGGAGGACCGGCGCCGGTTTACGCGCCGGCTCCGGGCTATTCTCCGATGCCAAGCTACGGACCGCCGCCAGGCTATTCGAACAGCACAACCAGCAACGACTTGAACCGACAGGAGCTGAACCGTTTGTACGGCCCGCCCTATATCCGCCGCGTTAGTGAGGCCGGGCTGGCTTCAATGAGCGGCATGGGCTTGATACGATTTTCGCGCGATCACATCGCACAGGTATAATCGAGCCTTATTTCGGTTTTGGCCGGCGGAAAAGTGATCGGCCGAGTTTACCGATCGGAGCGGCCATGCGCGTCACCATCGGGGTCAAGATATTCGGCATCGCCGTCGGGCTGCTGATCCTGATGGCCGTTGTGGCGCTCTTGAGCATGCGCATGACCCGCACCGTCGATGACCAGCTCGTCATCATCGACCATAACTATTTTCCCGCCTATGTCGCGCTCGCTCAGGCCAACATCCATTCTGTCGAAGAGTCGGCTTATGCCCGCCGTCTGCTCCTGGCCACCGCCGAGCAGCCGGACAATACGGCGAAAGTTGACGACCTACGGCAGCGGATCGCGAACGCCGGCAAGGCGAGCGACGAACAGATCGCCGCTGCGCGCCAGCACATCAACGAACAGATCGCTGATCCCCTCGATTTTGACGACAACATCGCGCTGGCGCGGCTAGACGTCAGGATCGAGGCGCTGCAGGAGGAGCGGCAACATTATGAGTCCGTGCTCGGTAAGCTGCTGGCCGCAGCCGAGGCAGATAACAAGGTGCTAACATCCGAACTGCTCGCCGAACTAGACGAGTGGCGGGATGATTTCGATCGTAAGATTGATGCCGCGCGAAGCGAGATGCGTCGGCTCGCCGGTGCCGCCATCGTCGGGACCCGCGCCTATCAGCGGCACGTTGTCCAGATTGGCTTGGCGCTGTTGGCGATAGCCGCATTACTCGGCATCACCGTCGCCGCCGCCGTCACCCTCGGCCTGGTGCGTCCGGTGCGTCGTCTGCTGGCTGGGACCGCTGCGGTTGAGGGTGGCGCGCTCGACACCGTGGTGCCGATTACCTCGCGCGACGAGATTGGCAGGCTGACGCAGTCGTTCAACAGCATGGTCGGCGAGCTGCGTATCAAAGCGCTGATCCGCGAGACGTTCGGGAAATATGTCGATCCCCGAATTGTTGCTGGGCTGATCGACCGGCCCGAGCTAACCGATGCTAAAGGCTCGCGCCGCGAGATGACGATCTTGTTCTGCGACATGAAGGGTTTCACCACGTTCAGCGAAGGCATGACCCCGGCCGCGCTGGTCACCGTGCTGAACCGCTACATGACCGTGATGTCGGAACCGGTCCGGCACCATAGCGGCATCATCGACAAATATATCGGTGATGCCATCATGGCGTTCTGGGGTCCGCCTTTCACCGGTGCCGACGAACAGGCCCGTCTCGCTTGCCTCGCTGCGCTCGATCAACTCGCTGGCTTTGCGGAATTTCGTTCGGAGTTACCCGACCTCATCGGCCTCAAACGCGGCTTTCCGGAAATTGACATACGCATCGGGATCGCCACCGGCGACGTCGTGGTGGGCAGCATTGGCTCGGAGCAGACCCGCAACTATACCGTGATCGGGGATACCGTGAATTTGGCGTCGCGTCTCGAAGGCGCCAATAAGACCTACGGCACCCGCGTGCTGATCAGCGAAGCGACCAATCACCTCGCTGCGGATACGGTGGAGACGCGGGAGATCGACTCGGTGCTGGTCGTCGGCAAGGCTGAGCCGCAGCGCATTTTCGAGCTGCTCGGCCGCAAAGGTGAGGTTGCGCGCGAACGCCTGGCGCTGCGTGACGCCTATGTCGAGGCGCTTGATGCCTATCGACGCAAGGATTGGGAGAAGGCGCTTGCCGGGTTTGAGGACTGCCTCGCCACTGTCCCATGCGGCGCGCCGAGCAAGCTGTTCCTCGAACGCATCGCACGGTTCCGCGTCACCGCCCCATGTGCCGACTGGAATGGCGTCTGGTCGCTGGTGGAGAAATAGGCTCAGTGGCGCTGCGGCGAGCGCTTGCCGAAGAACAGCTGGTACCCAGGCTGAAGATGAAAGTGGAGGACCTCCGGCCGCGTGGGGCCGGCTGGGCGGTTCGGCTGCATGAGAAAGGTGGCAAGCAGCACGCGATGCCGTGCCATCACGCGCTCGCCGAGGCACTGCGTGCCTATATTGACGCGGCCGGCATCGCCGAGGATCGCAAGGGCTGGCTGTTTCATACCGCGCGCGGCCACAACGGCAGCGCTCTTCCGACAAGCCGATGAGCCAGCCCGACGCCTGGCGCATGATCCGGCGGCGCGCCGCGGCGGTGGGCATCGCGGCGCCGATCGGCTGCCACACGTTCCGGGCGACCGGCATCACCGCCTACCTCGCCAATGGTGGTGCCCTCGAGCACGCCCAGGAAATGGCCGCGCATGAGAGCCCGCGGACCACAAAGCTCTACGACCGTACGAAGGAGCGGCTCACCCAGGACGAGGTGGAGAGGATTAGGCTGTGAACGTGCTCTTTTGCCCTCGCCGCATCGACGACGGCGCAGTGCCGTTGCTCGGACTTCCGCAACTGTTCATGTGAGCCCTTTCCTCACCTGGTCATCACCCGGCGAGGCCGTTGGCTGTGACGGCGTACAGGGGTGGGCCGCGGTAGCTCTCGATGGTGAAGACGACCGTCAGGTGGCCTTTACAGCTGCGGGCATCGAGAACAGCATCGAGATCGCCAAGACACGTCTCAATCTCTTCGCAGGCGACCTTGTCGGCGCCTGTTATCAGCTGTACCGGCAAATCCGGTGAAACGCCGTCGGCAAGTAGTCCCTCTGTGATCCTAAGGAGGCGATCGGCCCGCGCCGGTGCCGCCAGATCACCTTTGACGAGCCGGAAAACACTCCAGCCATCCGCCACAAACCTCAGGCAACGCTGGACATTAGCTTCATCCGTTGCGTGACCGCCCGCTGTGACCGGCTCGGCATAGTTGCCGAGGGGTAGAGCCGCCGCCACCAGCGGGCCCAACACTCGGTCATAGATCACGACGTTTGCCGAGACGAAGGCGCGATACTCGAATGACGGGAATTCCGATGCCTTGGGTGAAATTTCGACGAGCCACGGCTGCCCTGGCCCGATATTCGGCAAGCCCAATTGTCGTTGGCGGCGGAACCCGGCTGCCGCCGGTTTTGACATTCGTGGCGTTGCCACCGTGGCGCTTGAGACGGCGGTAAGCTGGACCATTGTCACGCACCCTCTGTTGCCGCGTGGGCATAATACGACTTCGTGCGATGTAGTCCATCCCATTATAACTCTTTAAAGGTAGGCGGTGAGTTCATTGCCCCGTTGGGTTATGACGCTCTCGCCATAGCCAAACAGGTCGACGCCTGAACTACCGGGGCAAACTCGACCTGCTCTGCCCCTCTTAATCGTCGCTGGAATACTAAAGGCGGAAGTCACGTGGCCGGGCCCGCTCGCTCACATCCGTCGACGAGCGCGCGTAACACGGTCGCTTTCTTGAACGGGCCTTTAATTTGGGGGCAGATCTGATACAAATGCCAATAAGGGGGGTCCGTTCATGGAACGCCATAGATTTGGCAATTCTGATTTGACGGTTTCAGCCATCGGTCTCGGCTGTTATGGCATGTCGGGGGCCTATGGTCCGGCAGACGACGCGGAGTCAATTGCCACTATTCGCGACGCGCTCGATCTCGGAGTCAATTTTCTCGACACATCGGCCAGTTACGGCAAAGGTCACAATCATCGCTTGATCGGCGAAGCAATCCGCGGCCGCAGACAGGATGTTGTCATCCACTCGAAGAGCGGCAGCCCACGCGACGGCGGCCCAGACGCCGTGCGCGGCGGAGGCGATCCGCGTTATCTGCGTCAAACCTGCGAGCAGAGCTTGAAAAATCTTGGAATCGAGGCGCTCGACGTCTTTTGCATGTCGCGCGTCGATCCGAACGTGCCGATCGAGGACAGCGTCGGGGGAATGGCCGAACTCGTCAAGGAAGGCAAGACACGTTTCATCTCGCTCTCAGAGAGCTCGGCCGAGTCGCTGAAGCGTGGCAGTGCCGTGCATCCGGTCGTCTCGCTGCAAATGGAGTATTCGCTGTTCTCGCGCGATGCGGAAGAGCAAGGCCAGATCGACGCCTGCAAGGAACTTGGCATGGCGATGATGGCCTATGCCGTGCTCGGGCGCGGGATGCTGAGCGCTCAGCTGCCTAAGGTAGAAGAAATGGCGCCGGATGACATTCGCGCGGAGCTGCCTCGCTTTCACAGCATCAATCTCGAGAAAAACCTCCAAGTTCGCTCGGCGCTTGAGGCCATTGCGCGCAGGAAGAACGCCACGCTCGCCCAGCTCTCCATCGCGTGGCCAATGGCCCAGGGAAAGCGTGCGGGAGTCTTAATCATCCCGGTACCCGGCGCGAAATCACGCAAGCACCTTGAGGAGAATGTGCGCGCTACGGACATTGTGCTGACGGCCGAGGATTTTGTGGAAATCGACCGGATCGTCCCGCCCGGTGCTGCGTCCGGTACTCGCTACCCGATAGGACAAATGCACCGACTGAACGTGTGACGTCCGAATTTTAACTCCAGGCTGCTGCCGAACACTGCTCGGTCGGGAAGCGGCGCTATTGGTCGGCTGCACCGGTCCGTCTCCGTCCGGGTTGAGGGCGCCTTTCCGTCAACATGCCGGTCACGGTGTTCACCCGCTGGTGTTTATCCCGCAGCCGGCGCAGGGATCGCACCGATGACGAGCTCAAGCAACTCGCCGACGACTACCTCGAACCGATCCTGGCGATGTTGGTCAAGGACGGCTGAGCAACTGCGGCAGGGTCACGGGGAGGGTTACCAAGCCCTCTCCGCTTTTAATGTGATGATGTTGGAAGAGATGCAGTCGCTCAGATTGCGGCTCGACAGCGGCGAAATCGTCCTTGCTGCCGATGCCTACTATTTCTGCCGAACGCCGCATCAGCGGCGATTGCCGCACCATTGGCCGGACCACGGGGCGATGCTGGCGCCTTTGATTTTTTTACTCTCACGCGCGCATGCGCGCGCGTGAGAGTAAAAAAATTCAACCGCATAACCGAGATCCGCGTTGCTGAGGTTGGCACCGCGGAGGTCCGACCCGCGGAGGCGGGCATCGCTGAGATCCGCGTCGGCGAAATCCGCCCCACCGAGATCCGCCGCACTGAGATCCGCCCCGTTGAGGTTCGCGCGTCGGAGGTTGGCATCTCGGAAGTCTACGCCGCGGAGGCGCGCGCGGCTGAGGGTTGCTGCCAGCGGCGAGTCATCAACGAACGGTACCGCGAGTTGCGTCGACCATCGCGCCCGTCCCGACATTTATCTCGGGCCGCGGGGGTAAGTTGCTCCGGCTTGCTCGGGAGTCTTTGCGGCAATGCGGAACCCGACCGTCCCCGCCTGTTTACTCCACGGGACGAGAGCACAGTGAAGGATCGCGACATGGTCAAGCTCGGCTACAAGCTGATGGCAGAGGAGCACGGGCCGGCCGCCCTGGTCCGCAATACGGTCCGTGCCGAGCAGGCCGGGTTCGCCTTCGCGGCGATTTCGGACCATTTCTTTCCGTGGCTCGACGAACAAGGCCATGCGCCGTTCGCGTGGTCGGTGCTCGGTGCCGCCGCTCAAGCCACGCGGCAGATCCAGCTGATGACAGCGGTAACTTGCCCGATCATGCGCTATCACCCGGCGATCATCGCCCAAGGCGCGGCGACGATGGCAGTGCTGAGCAAGAACCGCTTTATCCTCGGGCTCGGCGCCGGTGAACGGCTGAACGAGCACGTCATAGGCGAGGGCTGGCCGGGCATCGGCGAGCGGCACGAGCGCTTTTCTGAGGCCTATGACATCATCCGCGGGCTGCTCGAAGGCAGCATCAGGAACTACCGTGGCAAGTACTTCATGCTCGACGATGCGAAGCTGTACGACCGCCCCGATCGCGCCCCCGCGATTATCGGCGCAGCCGGCGGACCAGAGGCCGATACGATGGAGCGTTTCGCCGACGGGCAGGCTTTCGGCGAAGCCGGCTCCTATCTTCAAATCAAAGGCATCGCCAAGGGCGAAATTGATCCGGCAACCCCGGAGAACAGCGTTATCACCGATCTTGACAAGGCGCTGAGAAACGCCCACGGGATGGTGGAGTACGAAACCGACTTCTTCATCCAATAGCCATGACCAAACCGCCTCCGCGATGCGGCATCCACGCCTGTGTCAACGCACCACCTTGCTAGCGAGCGCATTGTCGGGATCGCTGGCAACGGCCCTTAATAAAGCTCAGTCGGCATGCGACGGGCGTAATCGGCGTCATAAGCGGAGCTGTCGATGCCGGGTGTGCGGGCCGCGGCGAAGTCTCCCAGCGTCGGAATGCCTTTGGGCCGGTCGCCACTGCCTGCCTTCCACAGGTCAGAGCGGACAAGCGCCTTAGGGCAATGTTGGAAGGCCTGTTCGACCGCAACTACGATCACCGTCGTAGGCTCCTTGCCGTCAACAGCAAAACGCCGCTTCAGGACCGGATCGACGCTGACCTGGGCCCGACCATTGACCCGATACGTTTCGTTCGCCCCGGGGACCAGGAAGATCAGTGCGATGCGAGGGTCCTCCACCACGTTCTTGATGCTGTCGATCCGATTGTTCCCGCGCCGATCGGGGATCAGCAATGTGCGGCCGTCATCCTCGACCTGGACGAAGCCCGGCTTGTCCCCCTTGGGCGAGCAGTCGAGCCCCTGGCTGCCCCCTGTCGCCAGGATAAGAAACGGCGAGGCGGCGATGAAGGCACGTCCCACCGCATCGACGTGGTCGATTTCTTTCCTGAGGACGCGCTCTGACGGTCGCGCGTAGAGTGTCGCCAGTTGATCGACGGCTGTCACAGTGGTGTTTTCGAAACCTTCCATTCCCTGCGTCCCTTTAAGGTCCCAATAGAGCTTGCCCCGCCAAATTGAAGGCGTTGCGGACTGGAAGATAGCGCTATTCCGCGTTGGCTCAAGCACGGCGATCAGGGCCGGTGGCGGCCGTACTTCGCGGTAGGGCTCCCGGCGTTCGCCTGTCACAGCACGGGGTCGATTGGCGTGACAACACCCTCTGCCGCTTCGACGACCTCGCCGGCATCCAGGCACAGATCTTCGCGGAAGCGGGGCGCCAGGATCTGCACGCCCGGCCGCAGACGCCCGTAACTGCCGACCGGCACCGCTAACGCCGGAACCCCCAGTAGAGGTGAAATCAGGCTGACGCGGATCGAATCCGCAATACGGACCTGCCCCTCTTTCGTCGTGTCGAGATTGTGGAGAGGGGCTAAATCGCCCATCGTCGGCATCATGACCAGGGGATAACGCTGTGTGAAGGCGAGCCACCGCCACAGTAGCAAATCGCGTTGCGCGAATGCAGCCAGGATGCCCTGGATGTCGACTGGTTCAAGCGCCCGTTCCCGAACAAAGGGATCTGCGAGTACTACCGCCAGCTCGCGGCGGAGCCGTGCAGCCTCGCAAAACCGCAACCCGCCCCACCCAATCCGGTCCCGGGCTCCATGGAATGGCTTGCTGGCAAAGCCAACGGCTTGAATAGTGGCGTTTCAGGGCCCTTCAAATGAAGCATTTAGGGTGGTGGTTGCCGGTGCCGCCGCACTGCTATTAGCCATGACAGTCGGCACCCAGGGGGCCGCGTCGGACCGCATCATCGGAGAGGAAGACAGCCCGCCACCGTTCCTGACCGCTGTGCGATCTACACCCGCGAGTTGTCCGAGGAGGGGCTCGAGCAGAATTCAATTCGCTGCGACAATCTTGGCAAATCGGCGAGCGAGCGGGTCAGCCGATCGAAGGCTGGGTGTGCCTGCGCACGCCGTATGATGACGGCGGGTTCTCCGGCGCGACGATGGATGGCCGGCTCTGCAGCAGCTGCTCACCGACATTACGGCGGGGCGGGTCGACGCCATTGTCGTCTAAAGCGCTTCTTCGAGACTATTGATCAGGCATTGACTGACCTATGAGGCAAAGTCATCGCCTGCACAAACTCATCGAGCGCGGCGCCCAAGGCCAATCCGGCAGCCCATGCCCATGTCGAGATTGCCGCTCCCTCTCGAACTTTTATGGCTCACGTGACCGTGTTCGGTAAAGTGAGCCGGGGAAGTTGTAGCATTTCGCTGGTGCTGCCAGCAGACCCATAACGTTCTACCAGGGAGAAGCTTTTTCGTTGCGGATATTACCTGTTTGACCGTTATGCCATTGCTCACGCGGGCTTACGCGTCACGGTCCGCGGGTCGTCGATATCGAGCTCGATGACCTCGCTGGGGAAGGGTGTTGCGGCCATCAGCGTGACACCCTCCGACGATTGAAACCGGTGCCAAGCTCCCTGCGGATTAACCGCGATCATCCCGGCGCGGAGCGAGAAGGATTGGGGCCCATCCTCGCCAAGGATTTCCAGGGTCGCAGTGCCGTCGAGGACGTGGATCAACTCGTCACCCGCGAGATGGGCCTCCCAATGGCCTTTCCCCGCAAACTTGGTGATGCTAAGACCGCCATCGCGGTAGGACGCCAATCGTGCCGCACTGCCCTTTCGATCCGCCATCGTCGATTGCGGGGTCCGTCCACGGAACATCGTCAACTTCGCGAGCTCGGCATTGAGATCGATGATGCTGGGTGTTCCGCTTGGCATCACTCTCTCTGGTTCCGCCGTCCGCGGGTCGTCGACATCATGCTCGATGTGGTCGCCGGGAAGCGTCGCGCTCCAGGTCGTCCCGCCCTCTGCGGAGCGAAAGCGGTGCCACGTGCCCTTTGGGACGATGGCGATCATTCCGGCGCGGAGCTCGAACGACTTGGGCGGCCCGTCGTCGCAGACGATGTCGAGGATCTTCGTGCCGTCGAGAATGTGTACCAGCTCGTCCTCGGCATGGTCTTCCCAGTGGCTTGTCCCCGCGTTCTTACCGGCGAAGAGGATACCGTCACGGTAAGGGCCCAGTAGCGTCGCGCTGCCCTGACGCTCCGCTCGCGTTGTTCGCGGTGTCAGGCCGCGAAACATAGTCAGCTTCGCGAGTTCTGCGTTGAGATCGATGATGCTGGGCGTTTTGCTCTCCATTTCTTTCTCCATTTGTTGCCGGCTACAGAAAACCTGGGGCGCGCGGCAGATAATTGCCCCAATTGCAAAAAGGCTGCGACGCCATCAGGACATAGGGCTCTTCAATGCGGAACCCGAGCGCCAATACCACTTGCATGACGACATCCGCCCGTCCCGGAACGATCATCGACACTCGGCTCGGCCCGCCGTCCAGTGCACAGCGCAGAGCCGTTATTACAACCGCCTTAGCATCGGCGTCCGGTGCGATTGCCAGTGGACCGACATGGCCCTCGGCAGAGAAGTAGGCATAGCCGGCGGTGCTGCACGCACGATCGATCTGAACCGCGTGCGCCGCACCGCCGCCGAGCAGAAAGCGGTGGTGCATGTCTCGTCGGAACCCGAGCAGCTCGCCGTCGATCTCGGCCATCCATTCCCGGGGCTCGGGCCAGGGCGCAATCGGCGTCGCGTCATACTCGGGATCGGCAAGGTTTTGCGCGACAGCCTGCGCCGGTGCGGTCATGCGGTAGAGCGGCTCGCGCGGATAGAGGCCGTTTTTTAGATAGAGGCCGGTCGACGCGGTGTTGTATGCGGGGGTAATCAGCGCCCGGTTCGTGGCCCCGTTGCGCTGCGCTTGCATTAGGGTTTTCGACAGAAGAGCCTGCCCGACGCCCTTCGCCTGGGTTTGAGGTCTGACAAAGAGTTGCGACAAAAACCAGAACTTCTCCGTCATCCAGCTGAAGCCAAAGCCAACGATCGTGTCGCCATGTTCGGCGATCCAGAGCCCGTCGGGGTCCTCCGCTAGGCAGAATTTCGGAAATGCTATCGGAGGTGGCGCCGGCCATGGCTGTCGGCTATGACGCACGCGCAACTCGTTGCCTGCCTCTTGGACAACCCGCTCCGCGTCCGCCAAATCTTCGCACTTTGCCGACCGATAGGTGATGTCCACGGCGTATGGCCCCCCTTAGGCGTGGCCTTGATCTCAAAGGACTTTTGGCGAGCGTGTTGGTGGAAGCATAGCGCCACAATTTGCTTGCAGTGATGATCGTTTTCGAGAGCCCACTGCAACGATTTCGTGGCGCTTAATTTGATGGTATGTGTTTCAGCATCGAAGCGGGACCCCACCCGCAAAAGAGACAACTTACTGAAATTGAATACATATATGCCCAGATGGCGGGGGTCCCGATCGGCGCCGATCGGGACCCCGCCGAGCAATGATTCTAACTGCTCAATCAAAGAGATAGGCTGAAATGGTGCGGGGTCCCGGTTCGATGCCGCTTCACAACAACGGATGGCCTCCGTGGCGGAAGAGAAGAAGGTTAGGCGATCGGGCCGAACTCGACGTCGACTGGCGTCGGAGTGTTAACGAGCGTGCTAAATCTGAGCTTGCCGTTTGCCAGCTGGATGCGGAACACGGCGATGTTGTCGGTGTTCTGGTTGGCGGCATACAGAAAGTTTCCCGACGGGTCGATATTCATGCCGCGGGGCCACTGACCGCGTGTCGAACTCCCAGCCGATCACTTCGAGTTCGCCGGTTTCCGGCTCGATCTCGAACATCGCGACGCTGTCGTGACCACGGTTCGTCGTGTAGAGGAACCGCCCGCTCGGGTGGACGCGAACCTCAGCAGCGGTGTTGGTGCCGCTGAAGTCGGCGGGCAATGCTGAAATCGTCTGCTGCCAGATGAACGCAGCGCGCACCGGATCATAGTTGAAGACGGTGACTGAGGAGGCCAATTCAGACAAGACGTAGGCGTGCTGCCGATCGGGGTGGAAGGCCATGTGGCGTGATCCGGAACCGGACGCGACCGGCGCGAACGGCACCGTGTTGGCGATCAGCTGGCCAGTGCCGGGATCGAGGTTCCAAACATTGACCTTGTCGGCGCCGAGATCGACGCCGAAAACGTGATTGCCATCGAGGTCGGTGATGATCTGGTGCGCATGCGGCCCCTCCTGACGGGCGGGGTTGGGTCCGGTCCCGTTGCCGACGCTCTGGAAATTGTCAGTCATGGTCCCGATCGAACCGTCACCGAGGATCCGAAACACCTGAAAGTTGCCGCTGGTGTAGCTGGCTGCGAATAGATACTGCCCCGACGGTTGCACGCTGAGATGCGTAGTGTCTTGGCCGTCCGTCGGCACCAGCGTATTGAGGGGCGTCAGCGTCCCGTTCGCTTGGTTTATCACATAGGCGCTAACTGCGCCGGCGGTCATCTCATTGACTGAGTACAGGTTGTGCAGAGTTGGATCGAGTGCGAGGTATGATGGGTTCGCAATCTCGGAGACCTGGAGCAATGTCAATCCACCATTGCTCGGGTTCATCCTGAACACATAGATACCCTTCGCCTGGCTCTGGTGGATACCGCCCGGCGCCGTTCCCGGAAATGTGTAAGTGCCGACATAGACGAATCGCGCCTTCGCGGCGGGCGGCTTGCCGAAGGGGCCGGACGGGTCCGCCGCGATTGATTTCGGTGCGACGGTAGCCAACGCAACCGCTCCTCCGAGCAACGGAAAAAGCCGGCGACGAGATAGGTAATCGGGCTTGATGGTCTTCATTCCGGTTTCTCCTCCCTAGCTAGGCCCGCAGCCAACCATTGGCGCCAGCCTTTTTGCTTAACGCGCGACCATACCGCGGCGGGCGAGCATTTTCAAAGCGGTTGACGCCTCAGGTAGCTATCTCCTGCGCCGAGCTGAACCGGACCCTATGCGCCATTAAGAACTGGACCCCCGGGTTAATCGGTGTCGCCCCGCGGCTCGGTCGGAGCTGCTTGTCCCATACCAGCCCCGCCTCAGGTTCGCACGAGACTCGCCGGTGGAGGGAGATGGATTCGAACTTGTAGTACCGCGGCACGAGAGCCTCGGTGCGCCTGGCGGCGCGCGACAGTGAACTTCATCGCAGTCTCCTCCTGGCAGGGGATTTTGCCCCAATCCACGCGAAGAAGCACCAGTTACCGAGGATCTGGTGTAATCTTCGGTCAAGGGCTTCAGCGTCCGTTTCGCCGCGACTTTTGGTTCATCAAAGCCCGCCGATCCGCAATCTCTCTTGGAGGAGTAGAGCCCATGGAAGTCACTGGCATGCTCTACGGCGCGAAGCTGCTGGAGTTCGCCGGGTATCCGACCGCGGAAGTGCTCGGCCCGGACGCCAGCGAGGGGGACATCAAGGCCCTCATCGAAAAGCACGGGTCGGTGTTTGTAAAACCCGTCTTCAAAGGCGGGGCCGGCAAAAAGGGCAAGGCGGGCCTGATCGGCCGCGCCTCCGATCTGAAAACCGCCCTCGAAGAAAAGGAGCGCCTCTATTTCGTCGAGCATCGCGTTGGCAACACCGTCGCCAAAGCCAACGGCGTCACGTTCGAAGGCGCGGTGCCGGCCGAGCACGAGGTTTATTTCTCGATCGCCGACTCAACGCGGTTTCGCGCCCCGACAATGACCCTGACGCACGAGGGCGGGGTGGACATCGAGGAACTTGATGCGAGCCGCGTCGCGCGGGTGCCGTTCGATCCGCTGACCGGTTTGAAGGCGTTTGTCGTAGCCAACGCGCTGTCGGACCTCAACGCGCCGACACCGCTCATTTCGCCGCTCGTGCAGCAGCTGCCGAAGCTATGGGAACTCTATCACAATTTCGGCTTTACGACCATCGAGCTCAACCCGATCCGCATGCGCCCCGAGCGGGGCCGGCTCGTCCCGGTCGCCTGCGACTTCAAATGCGGATTTGACCGGGACGATCCGCGCTGGCAGCGTCTCGATGTGCCGCCGCACCTCTTCACGGTCGACTACTCCGACTACGTTCTTTTACGTCGTAATTCCGATCATGGCGGGCGGCGTCGGCGAGGGGGCGATCCCGTTGTCAATCGGTTATGCCGAAATCCTGCACCAGGAACAGGGAAACCTGTTCGCGCTTATACTGCCGCCGATAATGCTCGGCAGTCTGACTGCCATCCTTCTTGCCGGTTTCTTGAACTGGGTCGGCAAAAGACTGCCGCGCTTGACCGGCGAGGGACGCCTGCAGCCAGGCGTCGGGGAGGAACTGACGCCCGGCGAGGAGAAGGCTGCTGCCTCTGCCGTGGATCCCGGCGCCATTGCCGCCGCCGGCGTTACCGCGATCGCGCTCTACCTTCTCGGTACGGCGTGTTTCAAGCTCTTCGGCCTGCCCGGCCCGGTTGCGATGTTGTTTCTCGCGGTCCTCGTCAAATTGACGCGCGCGGTCCCGCCGTCATTGCAGCTGGCCGGCCAAACCGTCTACAAGTTTTTCTCGACCGCAGTTACTTACCCGCTGCTCTTTGCGATCGGCGTCTCGCTGACGCCGTGGGAGACGCTGGTCGCCGCTTTGACCCCGGCGAATATCGCGGTGATCGTCGTGACGGTTGCAACCTTGATGGCGACCGGATTTGTTATTGGCCGCCTGCTCGGCATGTTTCCGATTGAAACGGCCATTGTCAATGCGTGCCACAGCGGCCAGGGCGGCACCGGCGATATCGCGATCCTAACTGCCGCGAACCGTTTGGAGCTGATGCCCTTTGCCCAGATCGCCACTCGCATCGGCGGCGCTATCACCGTAACGTTGACGCTAATCTTTCTGGCACGCTTGGCGTAGCCAGTTAAGATTGACGGACAGCCGAAGGTGAGCCCGGGCGTTCCGATAACTTGCAACATAGCGCCAGCAGAACCGAGTTCGCACAAGACTCCTCCCTGGAGGAAGCCGGATTCGAACTCTCAGTCCCGCGCGACACGACCAAGGTCTCAAGACCGCCTCACGGCGCCTTTGCTGATTGCCGCTAAGGAGAAGTAAATCCAAGGTGACAGGTCATCGGGGTGTACCCGGCAGCGGGTCGGCCCTTCACGGGTATATCGTCGGCATCGAACCCAATCGGGACCGAAAAAAGACATAGCGTTAGAGTGAGTTGCGCGGGACCGCGAGCTGGTGGAGGGCGCCTAACAGGTCACGATCGTCGTGCGGCGGTTGAGGACCGCAGCCCGAAGTCTCCGCGCTCAGCGCGCCATACCGGTCGCTCCGGCTGGTACATCGTAAAGCGCGAGGCTCCGCAAACTAAACTGACCGTGCGCTAAGCCTCTGGTCGCCTTGGCGCATCTGGTAGAATTGGCGACGATCTCCCCGCCCGCAGAAGCGCGGGATCTGCGCCGACTTGCCGCCTTCATGGGTGCCCGCTAGCGCCGAATACGGCGTGCCGGGCGCGGATGACGCAGCAATCTTCGCGGACATCGTCCGCTCCCTTGGCCGCGACCGGGACGCTCCGCGAGGCGCTGGCGATGCAGTGATCCCCAGGTTCGCACCTGACTCTCTCCTGGAGGAGAGAGTCAGCTGCGAACTCGTTCTGAAATGCCAAATTCCCTGCTAGCTGGGAAAATACAGGGAATTTCGCGCTTCCGAGCTTGGCGGCGTCGCGTAGGCAGCGAAAAAAGGCACAAAATCAGTTTCTTACGGGCACATTCCCTACGCACCCTAACAGGGAAAATTTTTGCAGCCTTGCAGGGAATTAAATCGGGCGATCAGGGAAATTTCCGCCCTGATCAGGGAATCCCGCTCTCGTCTGCTATTTGGAGATTCGGCGCTGGTGACAACTTCGATCGCGCCGGCGGATCCGAACGTCCCGCGCGATAGGCCGCCGCCGATATGCCGTGCGCGAGCGTCGCCCCAAGCGTCCTATGATTGTCGCCATCTCCGCTGGTCGGTGGACATGCGAGATGGTATTTCGACCGAGCCGACGCGGATCACCAGGCCGTTTATCCGACGGGTCGAGGACAGGCACGAAGGCGAACCGCGCGCGGCTCTCTGATCGTATTCGAACATGGCAACGATGCCGACCGAAAGAATGGGCCCGCCGCCCGGAGCTTCGCCGCCGATGCGCATGACTGCATCATGGTCAGGATCAAACGACCCTACCGAATACAAGTCTGTGGCACGAAGATGCACCCCAATGGCGAGCTCCCCTCGGATCCTCAACAGATAGACAGGCACCGTCAGACGCTGAAGCTATGCAAAAAGCCCCTGTCGCAGTTCATCATCGCTCCGCGAACCTGACCGCAGGCGACGGGACGAAAAACGGCCTTCCCGCTCCGAACAAAAAACTATCAGCACAACCCAAAACAACCGCTTGACAGGAAAAGCCCCATACAGGTTCGAATCCGGCGCCCTCGTTCCAGGCTCGCGGGCTGCGCCGGCGCCCCGGAAAGCGAATTTCGGGTAATATCCTACGATCGAGAGAGCACCGGAGGACTGCAAATGTCGGGTCACACAGTCCGAGAAGTCGTCTTCGACCTGTTCCGCTCGTTCGGGATGACGACGATCTTCGGAAATCCCGGCTCAACGGAATTGCCGATGTTTCGCGATTTTCCGGCCGATTTCCGCTATGTGCTGGGCCTGCAGGAAATGGTGGCAATCGGCATGGCCGACGGCTATGCGCAGTCGACCCGCAACGCCGGCCTGGTAAATTTGCACTCCGCCACCGGGGTCGGCCACGCCTTGGGTAGCATCTTCACCGCTTACAAGAACCAGACGCCGCTGGTCATCACGGCCGGCCAGCAGGCTCGCTCGATCCTGCCTTTCGAGCCCTTCCTGTTCGCCGAAAGGGCGCCGGAATTCCCGCGGCCTTACGTGAAATGGAGCTGTGAGCCGGCGCGGGCCGAGGATGTCCCGGCGGCGATCGCACGCGCCTATTACACCGCGATGCAGCCGCCGCGCGGACCGACCTTCGTGTCGATCCCGGTCGATGACTGGGACCGTCTCTGCGAGCCCCTGACGCCGCGCCGGCTGAGCACCTCCATTCGCGGCGACGCCGAGTTGCTGCGGAAGGTCGCCGAGGCACTGAGCACCGCCGCCCGTCCGTCCTTTGTCGTCGGCGCCTCGGTGGCGCGCGACGATGCCTGGGACGAGATGATCGCGCTCGCCGAAAAGCATCGGGCGAGGGTCTGGGTCAGCCCCAATTCGGGCCGCAACAGCTTCCCGGAGAACCACCCTCTATTCGCCGGGTTCCTCGCCGCGGACCGCGAGAAGATCGTTGCGAGCCTCCAGGGCCACGATCTGATCCTGGTGCTCGGAGCGCCTGTTTTCACTTACCATGTCGAGGGGTTCGGGCCGCATATTCCGGACGGCGCGAGCTTGTTCCAACTCGTCGATGATCCGTCGGTTGCCGCCTGGGCAGCGGTCGGTCTCGCCGTCGTGACCAGCCTCAAATCGGGGATCAGGGAGCTACTGGAGGGGCCCGATCCCCGATCCCGCGCGGTACCCCCCGAGCGCGCGCCGAGCCCGCCTTTGGCGGGCTCGGCCTTCACCGACAAATATCTGATGCAGCAGGTCGCAGCCCTGCGGCCGAAGGGGAGCATCATCGTCGAGGAGGCGCCGAGCAGCCGCGCGGCGATGCACGATTATCTGCCGATTGTGGACCGCGACGGGTTCTATACCTGCGCCAGCGGAGGTCTAGGTCACGGATTGCCGGCCGCGATTGGCGTCGCGCTCGCACGCCCACACGAGAAGATCATCGCGCTTTTGGGCGACGGCTCCAGCATGTACGCCATCCAAGGGCTGTGGTCAGCGGCGCAACTGGCGCTCGGCATTACCTTTGTGATCGTCAAGAACGAGCGCTACGAGGCGCTTCTGGAATTCGGCCGGCACTTCGGGCTGCAGCGCACGATCGGCACCAGCCTTCCCGATATCGATTTCTGCGCATTGGCGCGCGGCCAGGGCGTCAAAGCAATCTCCGTCAACCGCCGCGACGCGCTGGACGACGCGCTGTGCAGCGCCTTCGCCACCACCGCGGAGCCGACATTGGTGGAGGTGGCCGTCGACTGAGGGCCGACGTGTAACAAGCAGCGTCTTCGCCGGCGAGGCGTCCGGATGCCATTCGCGGTTGCGGCAGAAAATCGCGAAGCGGCAAAATCGAACCGGCTGCTCTGACAGGGCCTAATATAAGTCGGTGCTGGCGCAACTTGCGGGCCCGCCCGTTACAGTCGGGTCGGTTCAGCTGTGTTATCTCCACACCGACAGCCCCAAGCTCCTATGTTCGGCTATTAACCCGATAGAACGGCTGCTCGAGCATGTTTTCGTGCCAGTTGCCGTACCATGCCTGCACATAGGGTTTGATCTTCTGGAGCAAATCGGCGCGCGCCCGCTGCTCGGGGGTGAGGCCCTTCGCACAGAACGCACGCACCTCGCGGTAGAGGCCTTCCACGTCGATCGTGCGCGGCTGATGATTCTCCACCACGATCTTTCCCCCGATGACGACTGTGGCGACGTCCGCGCCCATCGCGCGCTCCACAAAGGCGTCGGCAATCTCGAATTCCGGGTCTATCCAAGGATCGCGCGCCACCCGGTCGAGATCGACGAGGATCGCATCGCCCTTCATGCCGGGCACCAGCGCGCCGACCTCGTCCGCGAAGCCGGTCGCCTTGCCGCCGTTCAACGTTGCGATCTCGAGCGCGTCGTAGGCGCTCAACGCGGGCGTCACCAGATCGAAGGTGTGGAGGCGATGCACCTTGTGCATCATCCGCAGCTCCATTACCGCGTCCTCGTCGTCGTTGATTGTCTTGTCGTCGAGCCCCATGGCGACATTGACCCCCGCCGCGCGCAACGGCACGACCGGCGTGATGCCGTTGCGCATGTGGAAATTGCAGCTCGGATGGCTGGTGACGGAGACGTTCCGGCGCCCCATCAGCCGTATCTCGGCCTCGGTAACGTGAATCGCATGGCCATAGACCACGTTGCGCTCCACCAGACCAAGATCATCGAGCCAGAACACTGTCGGCTTTCCGTGTCGGCGCAAGCCGTAGGCCTTGTGTACCGGCGATTGCAGCAGGTGCATATGGATCATCACACCACCGCGCTCGTCGGCTTTGGCACGTACACGGCGCAAAAACGCCTCGCTTGCGCCGTGTGCCCAGCACGGCGCTAGCAATATCCGCGTGTTCTTGTCGTTATAGGTATCGTAGAGCTCATCAAAGAGGCGGAAATAGGAGTCCGCCAACGCCTCCTTGTCAAAGAAGACGAACGGGCGTGCTCCGGCTCTCAAATCGGGCGGCAGCGTCTCAATGAACTCTTCCCCGCCCATCGCAAGCTTGCTCTCATCGCGAACGCCAGGGGAGAACGCGAGCCGGATTCCGGTCGAAAGATACGTTCTGATCGCAGTATGAGCACGCCCGGCGCCTTCGACGCCGTCGTCATCGAAGCCGTTATGGTGCAGCAGCGTGCAGCCACTGCGGAGGTGACGCAGCGCACAAATAGCCGCGGTCAGCTCGGGTGGTAGGACGGGCATATACGCCCAGTCGAACAGAGCGTTCTCCAGAAAATCGTTGCGCACACCTTTCTGGATCGGCGAAAGGCCGCGCCCATGGCTGTGAGCGTCCACCAGCCCCGGCATCAGCAACTGAGTGCCGTCTCCGATGACGCCGGTATCGGGGTATTTGGGCGCGATCGCGGCAAACGGTCCCGTTTCCCTGATGGTGCCGTCCGCAATCACAACTGCGCCGGCTTGGATCACACCAGATGCTCCGAGGTGCGGATCGGTGATTACATATGCGCCCCGCATGATGATGGTCTCGGTCATAGCCTTGCACACCCTTGCAATTCAGCTCGCCCGCGGTCGCGAGCCCGGACGAGCTTTCTTCGGCGAGGACTGACCTATACGAGGTGTTGCGGAAAAAATCGCCAGGGAACAGTACGCAGGTCATGGCCCTTTGCGAGAGGGGCCGAGGCCCGCTTTCTCCGCCCGGCGAGTCAAGCATACCAAGATCGCGAAGCGCGGGGCTTTTCGCCTACAGCCCCGGAATTCACTACCAAGACCCACTGGCGGAGGGGGACCGAGGGTTCGAATCCTCCTTGTGCAGGGGGGACCGTGCCCACAGCCGCGAGAGCGTCTCAAATCGACCCCTTGGCGATCATCGTTTCCCTCAACGGCAACGACGGCCCGTGCCCCTAAGCGGAAGATCGCAGGGCTTTGCAGACGCTTGCCGCCGCCCGGGGTACGACAAAGCCTTCTGCAGCGTTCATGTCGGTGTCCTCCCTGTGGCGGAATGAAGGATAAAGCTAGGCGCCTCGATCCACCAGCGCTGGGCCTCGTCCGCACCAGCGCACCACGCACGACGAGTCCGAGGCGCAGTACCTCGTTCGGGATTCTCTCACAGTGGAGTGCCGTCGAGTGGCCTCATTCCTCGCCTCAAACCGTGCAGGCGACCCTGATGCCGATGCGTCCTTGCCAGGCCGAGAAGCCTGGGGGATTGCTGTCGCGGTAGGCAGAACGGCAGATCGCGGGGTTGTGCGACCACGAGCCGCCGCGCAATACCCTTGGGCTGTCCGCTGACCCGGCGAGATTGGCGCTGCCGTCCAGCGGGACGTCAGCATAGTTGTCGTTCCACACGTCGACGCAATATTCCCAAACATTGCCGTGCATGTCGTAGAGACCAAACCGGTTTCGTGGGAATGTTCCCGGGGGTGTCGTTGTCCCTCGGAAGGTTCCGGGCGGACCCTGACCGTAGGCACCCGAATTGTACTTTACGCCGCCGTAGACATCGGAGGCGATGCTCGTGCCGTCGCTTTCTCCGCATACCGCGTCGCCGGTTCCGCAGTAATTCGCCAGCTCCGGGATGATCGTCGGGCCGAAATGAAAGGGGCTCACGGTGCCGGCACGACAGGCATATTCCCATTCGGCTTCACTCGGCAGCCGGTAGGGCCGTCCGGTGATCTTCGCGAGGCGCAGGCAAAACTCCTCTGCTTGGTTCCAGGTGATGCTCTCGACGGGCAGGTCGATGCCCTTGAAGAAGGACGGTTTCGGATCGAGGTCTCGATTGATTCGAACGGGGTGCGCCATCACCGCTGCAAACCACTGCTCTTGAGTAACGGGCGAGGCGCCGATAAAGAACGCAGCCAGGGTCACGTGGTGCTGTGGGCCCTCATAAGGCAGCCGCTCCGGCTCGTCGACCGACGACCCCATTGTGAAGCTGCCGCCCGGGATCGAGACCATCTGAGCCCGCCCGAACCGAGCTCTTCGGTGAATACCGCGGCAGTATGTTTTTCCGGCCGGTTCCGGACCCCTTTCGCATCGACGGTTGCAACGTCGAAAGCGATAGTCCGCTTCGATGGTTTTGATAACAGCCTGCGGATGGAAGGTGCGGCGATGATGGCGCCGGTCCCGGTGGTGACAAGCGCGGCAATTCCCAGTGCCTGCCGCCGCGTCACTCTGATTGGTCGTGACGAGACCGCAGATTTGACGCGGTCCGTCGCGCGGCCGGCGAGCAGAGGCATCGGGTGCCGGCGTGGAAGCGGATGCTCGACTTGTCCGGCCGCCTTGGAAATATCGAGACCTAGCCGTCTGATCATTTCCGCGACGTCCAATTCCCACCAGTTGTGACTCAGCTCAAACCCGTTGCGGTAAACCAGGTCCCTGATATCTGCGGGTAAATGCTCGGGAGCGGGCATATGCGCCCCTTGCACCAGGATCGGCGTGACCACGATATCGCGCCTAAGTGCCGCTCCGATCTCCAGGCGCACGAAATCATCGGGATTCTCCAGGCGCGTTCGTCCCTCTTCGTCCTTGACGTTGGCCCAGTCTCTGCCGATCAGCACCAGCATGAGATCGCAGAAAGTCCAGTGTTTTTCGCAGCGCGCTGCGAAAGTCACGACCCAGGGCGATGCTATCCACGTCCATAAATACGGAGATCTTACCCCGCTTCTCTAGAAGTTCGTTGAACAAAGCCCTGGCTTCGCCAGCAGTGATCTCCCTTCGGTAACTGATGAAGACCGTGCTCATGCTACCAATCATTTCCCGATCAGAGGTGAGGCTCAAGCACAAATCGGCACTGGATCTTCCGTCTGCGGATGCATTCGCGGATGCTCGCGGCAATCGCGCGCCGGGCTGGAAGCGCGGCTCCGCACCAGAACGCGCAGGGGAGGAATTTTTCCTCGGCTGTGAACTAGCTCACATCTAATGGGCCTGTATGTGGTTAATAAGGTATGCGCACAGCGAAATCCGATGTGAATTCAACGGTGGACACATCCACTCGAAGGAGAAGCAGATGAGCATCTCACGCAGGAAATTGCTCTTTATGGCAGCATCGGTCATCGCAGCCTGCGCCGTTATCCGGCCAGCGGCTACGGCGGAAGTGCGGTCTGCCGGTCATTTACTAAGTCTCTCATCCTCCGGCGGCATTGCCGCTCCCGGTGGCGCTTTTAGGCTCGTCGGCGGCATGGGCGGTGGGGGCGGTGGAATGGGTATGGGAGGCGGCGGCGGCATGGGTATGGAAGGCGGCGGTGGCGTGGGTATGGGCGGTGGAGGATTCGGGGCATGATGGGGGGCGGTATGGGGGCGATGGGTGGCGGCGTACCCGGATATGGAGCAGTGCCCGGCGGCGGGGCGGGCCAGCCATATGGCGGAGGCGGGTCGACCGGCGCAGCCGGAACGCAACCCGTGCAATACTTCCAGTGCGTCACCCAGTACGGTCAATGCCCTTCGGCGTCGTCACATGGCTCGGTTCGCAGCGGTGGCGCGTGCACCTGTTCTAATGGGCACCGGGGCAAGATCAAGTAGTCGGAGGACAGCTTTGTCACGATAACGGATGACGTACAAACCGTGAGCCGGGACTGGACTTCGAACGTTGCCGAGAAGGCGAACAGGGACGCCGCCAGATGGTCGAAGTCGCCGAAGCCGATCTCAAGCTCGGCTTTGTCCATGTGATAGGCGCGCCCGGGCAAGCGGAACTCGCTCGCCGAATTCGGAGAAGCTGCGACGCAAGGAGATGTTCGCATTCCTCGAGAAGCTTGCGCCGACTGTGATCGCGATCGAAGCTTGCGGTGCAAGCCACCATTGTGCGCGGCTGCTGCAATCGTTTGGGCATTCGGTGAAGTTGATCGCGCCGCAGCTAGTCAAGCCGTATATCAAGCGCGGCAAGAACGATGCGGCGGACGCAGAAGCGCTTTGCGAGGCGATGAGCCGGCCGACAATGCGTTTCTGCCGGTGAAGACGGCTGAGCAGCAATCGGCGTTGATGCTGGTCGGGGTCCGTGACCGGCTGATCCGCAATCGCACGGAGTTGACCAACGCCATCCGCGGCTTTGCGGGCGAGTTCGGCCTTACAGCCGCCAAGGGGAAGGCTCACCTCGATCCTCTGCTCGAGCGCATCCAAGCCGATGAGAGCCTGCCCGCCTTGGTTCGAGAGCTATTTGCGGCCCAGGCCGAGGAATATACGCAACTACAGGCTCAAATCGAAAAGGTCGATGCCAGGCTCATAGCTTGGCATCGCGCAGATGAATGCAGCCGACGGCTCACCAAGATCCCCGGTGTCGGGCCAATCGGCGCGGTGCTACTGAAATTGAAGACCCCGGAGCCTGCGCTATTTCGATCCGGGCGCCAGTTCGCAGCCTGGATCGGCTTGACGCCGAAAGATGATTCGACCGCGGGCAAGGTCAGGCTCGACGGTATCACCCGTGCCGGCGACGAAGCATTGCGCAGCGTGCTGGTGGTCGGAGCTACCGCCGTGATCCAGCATGCTCAGCGCGGCGGAAGGCCTTCCCTTTGGCTTGCCGAACTCCTCAAACGCAAGTCGCCGAAGTTGGCCGCCGTGGCACTGGCCAACAAGATGGCGCGCATCGCCTGGAAACTGATGGTTACGGGGGAAAACTACGCCGCAAAAGCTGTGCCCGCCGCGTTGGCCGGCGCAGGCTAGAAATCAGCCAGACACGGGGAGCAACTCAACTGCAACTGTGCTGAGCTGATGCCAGAACTTGCAAGGTAACGAGCAGATGGTGTGATCAATCGATCCACGACGAGAGAAATCCGCATATTCCAGTGGCCCTCGATAAGGTCGCGGTTCTGATTGGAACTCTTGTCGCAGAGACCATCTTGGCCAGCGTTCATGTGCGAGCGCATAAACAGGCCGGACATATGGACGCGAGCGATCTGATCAAAGTACTGCAAAACACCTTGCGAGGAGAGGGCCGTCCACATATGGAATAAGGCGTGCACCTATAACTGACCTGAGGCTTTCGGTTGTGACTCCCGATCCGAACTCGTACAAAGCCGAGATCGTCGCGTCAGCCTCGGTGGACGGAGCAGACCAAAGCATTCTTCTCGTGCGCGGTTTCGGTAATCGTGGTGCCGCCTCGAATTATCTCCAACAGCACGAAACGACGCTTAGAGACCGAGCTAAGGCGTTGCTATCCGGGAGATCGGTACGGCCAGACTTCGGCGTTCCGGAACCGCATGTCATGCTGATTCATGATGCACGGCCTGTCGCGAGTCGCCTCACGCTCGACGGTGAAGGGTTGGCTCATATCGAGCATCGCAGCGCGGTCAAGGACTTCTATGACGAGGACGAGCTGCGCCGCGTCTATTATCCGGAAGCCATACGCCTCGTCGCCGAGGCAACCGGCGCCAGCCGGGTGCTGGTATTCGACCATACGATCCGCCGTCGCGTCTCGGGCGGCATCGATCGCTCACCTGGGACGCCGCGCCAGCCGGTGACCAGTGTCCACAATGACTATACGGTAAAATCCGGCCCGCAGCGGGTCCGCGACTTGATGGGCGAGGAAGCCGAAGAACTGCTTCGCCATCGCTTCGAGATCGTCAATGTGTGGCGGCCGATCCGCGGGCCGTTGCGCGATGCACCACTCGCCGTTTGCGACGCGACGAGCGTCGCCTTCGCGGATTTCGTCCCCTCTGATCTGGTCTACCGCGACCGGATAGGCGAGACCTCCGCGTTCGCTACAACCCCGCTCACCGCTGGTTCTACGTGCCCGAGATGCGGGCCGACGAAGCGGTCCTAATCAAATGCTACAATTGGCCGAGGACGGCGCGGCGCGCTTTACCGCGCATTCCGCCTTTGAGGACCCGACCTCTCCGGCCGATGTGCTGCCGCGCGAGAGCATCGAGGTGAGGACCCTTGTCTTTCACAACGCTTGAGGTGGATCAACGGGGCCGGCCGCCCTCTGATGCTTCGGGGGAGTAGCGGACGGCCGAGGCATAGACATTGCTTGCGGCTTAGGCGGCCGAGAGCCACCAGGGAGCCCGGGGATGGAAACTGCCAACGCCGGCAGGGAATGGTCCGAGATGGATATCATTGACCTGCGCGAATGCATCAAAACCGGCAACTCCGTGGCGCAGACGGCGACATTCCTCCGCCGCACCATCGGCGAGGTAAGCGAAAAAGCGGCGGAGCTTGGGCTGTCGTTCTGCGGGACATAAACTCAGCCCCCGGGGCGCCGGCCGAAATGGGCGGACGCGGGTCCGAATTCCAATTATCGCTTCGGATGCGGCACCGGCCGCCGCACCTCGTGATGACCTCCCGAAAGTCAGGTTCGCACGCGAACTCTCTCCTGGAGGAAGCCGGATTCGAACTCTCCGTCCCACCTGAACGAAAAGCCGCGCTAGATCGGGTTCGCCGGCCTTCGGTGACCCGCCGGTAAGCTAGCCCGCATTTCTCAAAGGGGTAGGTGCATCGGGGTCCTGGATCTGAGAAAATCGAGTTGCACAAACGGTTTATCTCAGGACCAGGGGGCGTCCCGATGCAGACAGAGTGTAGCGCGGATCTATTTGGCTTTGCACCTGTCGAAGGGCGGAAGGTGGTGGCGGCGTTTGACGGTGGGACGATGACCTCGGAGGCCGGGGCGATGCTGCTCGGCGCCACCGATCGGCAGATCCGATTGATCGAGCGCTTTGCCGGTTGCTTCACCGATTACCGTGCGGCCGACTTGGTGGTGCACGAGGTGCCGAGCCTGGTGGGTCAGCGGGTGTTCGGGATTGCGTTGGGTTACGAGGACCTGATCGACCACGACCAGTTGCGCCACGACCCGGTCATGGCGGTGCTGGGCGGCAAGCTTGAAGCGCGGCGCGCGGATTGTGCGCCGTTGGCCGGCAAATCGACGCTCAATCGGCTGGAATTGAGCCGGCCGGAGCCGACCCGCTACCACAAGATCAGCTATGACGCGGCGGCGATCGAGGGGCTGTTTGTCGAGCTGTTTCTCGACGCCCACTCGGCGCCGCCACCGCAGATCACCCTCGATCTCGACGCCACTGACGACCCGCTGCACGGGCATCAGGAGGACCGTTTCTTCCACGGCTATTACGACACCTACTGCTATCTGCCGCTCTACGTGTTCTGCGGCCGGCATCTGCTGGCGAGCAAGCTGCGCCCGGCGAACATCGACGCCAGCGCCGGCAGCGTCGAGGAGGTGGCGCGGATCATCGCCCAGATCCGCCGGCGCTGGCCCAAGGTGCGCGTTCTGCTGCGCGCCAATTCGGGCTTTGCCCGCGAGGCGCTGATGGCGTGGTGCGAGAACAACGAGGTCGATTTCCTGTTCGGCCTGGCCAAGAACGCGCGCCTCAACGCCGAGATCGCGACCGAACTTGCCGCGGCGCAAGAGCAGAGCCAACGCACTGGCCAGCCGGCGCGACGCTTCCATGACTTCACCTGGCAGACACGCACGAGCTGGAGCCGGGAGCGCCGGGTTGTTGCCAAGGCAGAATGGACCGGCGGCGAAGCCAATCCGCGGTTTGTCGTCACCTCATTGGCGCGCGAGGAGCACGAGGCCCGCCACCTCTACGAGAAGCTCTACTGCGCCCGCGGCGAGATGGAAAACCGCATCAAGGAATGCCAGCTCGATCTTTATGCCGATCGCACCTCGGCCCACACGATGCGCGCCAACCAGTTGCGGCTGTGGTTCGCCTCGATGGCCTATGTTCTGATCTGCGCCTTGCGCCGCATCGGCCTCGGCCCATACCCAGTTCGCCCGCGCCTCGTGCGGCACCATCCGCCTCAAGCTCTTGAAGATCGGGGCGCTGGTGCGCACCAGCGTGCGCCGCATCAAGCTCGCCATGCCCTCTGCCTTTCCCTATCAGGCCGAGTACCGCGCCGCTCACGCCGCGCTCGCCGCCGCCGCGACGGCCTGACAAACCAGAAAGCGCGGCCAAAATAACCCCGCAAACCACCCTGGGGACCATTGCCCCCAAAGGGACTCGCAAAAGTTGCAGCCAATCGGTTCAACCCACAACCATCCTTCCCTTCATTGGCTCAGCCGTCGCGCACGTCATCGCCGCCCGAAAACCAACCCGGTATGAGAAATCCGGGCTA
>CAVXLL010000020.1:0-21054 GCA_963762575.1 uncultured Alphaproteobacteria bacterium
CGTACAATTCGATTCCGGAAAGCAGGTACCGGCCGCTGCTCGGCTGCGATAGCGTGATCGTCGTCGGGACGACCACTTCAGGCTGCGTGCGCGCCACCGTGGGTCGACGCCTTCAGCCTAAATTATCGGGTGATCCTGGCGGAGGAGGGGTGTTTCGACCGCAGTGCGGCCAGCCACGCCGTCAGCTTGTGCGATATGCACGCCAAATACGCCAACGTGTGCCCACGTCCGAAATCCTCTCATATTTCGATCAGCTATCAGCCGACCTGTTCGATATACCAGCCGGCAGTCGCAGCCCCATAACGCCGGTCAGAGGCGGCGGAATAAGGATCTCGCGCTAACACGGCTACTCTGCTGCGGCTGCCCTCTGTGGCTCCGGGTTGAGTTCGCGCAAGCGCGGCAAGACCTCCTTCGCCAACAGCGTGATGTTGGCGACCGTGTCGTCATGGTCGAGGAAACCGCCCTGGCCGAAACATCAGCAGATTGCCAAAGCCGCCGACGCTGTCGTTGAGCGCCTTGATCTGCTCGTACACGTCGTCCGGCGTGCCGGCAAAGCAGGTGCCGCTCTCGATCAACTGCTCGATCGACGCGGTGGTCTGATCGACCGGGTTGCCGTGCCGGTCCCGGACAAAGCCGCCGCGCTTGCCGCCCGCTTTGAGCATCGCGACGTTGGCGGCGAGCGAGTTGTAGCCGGGCGGGTTGGTGAACGGCTCGGCGACGACCGGCGAGGTGCGCACATAGTCGGCGGCGAGGTTGGCGCGCCGCAGGCCCTCCTCGCGCGTCGTGCCGACGCCGACCACCGCGGCATAGGCGAAGCGGTCGGGGCCGGCGGTCCAGCCGAGCTCCTGCGCGCGCTTGCGATAGGCCTCGAACATCGGGCCGGCGGCCGACAGCGACAGCAAGGTGCCAACCACGTGCCCGCGCTCTGCCGCCATCCGGCCGGTCTCGACGCTCAAGCCCGTCATCCACACCGGCGGGGTCGGCTGCTGGTACGGCCGCGGCCAGATGTTGACATTGCGGTAGTGAAAGAACTCGCCCTCCCAGTTGAACGGGCCGTCGGTCGTCGACATCGCCTTCAGGATCAGATCGTGCGCCTCCCAATAGCGGCGCATCAGGTTGGCCGGGTTGCTGTTGGCCGGCGCGATCTCGTACGGCGCGCCCTTGACCAGCCCCATCTCCAGCCGGCCGCCCGACAGCACGTCGAGCCAGGCCATCTCCTCGGCGACCCGCACCGGGTCGGGACGGTTGGCGATCGGCGTGCCGAGCGATAGGAGCCGTGCGCGCTTGGTTTCGCGCGCGATGATCGCCAACGCCATCGGCACCGACACCGTCAGGCAGGTCGACGTGCTGTGGTGCTCGTTGACCATGATGTCGAGCCCAACCTCGTCGCACAGCGCGAACTCGTCGAGATAGCGGTTCAGGAGCCCGTGGCCGATCTGCGGGTCGAAATTGCTGTTCGGCAGCACGACCCGCAGCGAGCCGCGCTTCAAGCCCTGCCTCCCAGGCCGGGTGGTAGGCCATCTCCGAGAAATACCAGACGCGCATGGGTCCCTCCTTCTAGCTGGCTTTTGCCGACAAAGGCCGAAAGGCGCTCGACAAATGCTTCGGGCTGCTCCCAATGCGGGAAGTGGCCGGCATCGGAATGATCTCGAGCCGGGCTCCGCGATATCGCCGACGCCAGCCCTCGCCATAGGCCGGGGTGACGATGCGGTCCTCCGCACCCCACAGCAGCAGGGTCGGCCGGTCGATCCGGTGCAGCCAGCGCTTCAGCCGCGGGTTGTGCATGTAGGGCTTCCAGCCGTAGAGCGCGAAGGCCTCGCGGCCGCGCACGATCGCCGCCAACTCGCTCTCCGGCAAGTTGGTGTAGTCGACCTCGCCTTTCGCCGGGTCGGCCCAGGCCAGCCGCAGATATTCGGCCCGCGGCATCGCATGCATATCGGCGATGTCGCGCTCGTCGCGGCCGCCGAGCTTGATGCCGAGCGGATCGACCAACACGAGGTGCGAAAAGCGGGCGGTCGACCGCACCATCATTTCCGCCGCGATCCAGCCGCCGAAACAGGCGCCGACCAGCACCGCATCCTCGAGCCGCAGCTCGGCGGCGAGATCGAGATAGAGATAGGCGAGGTCGTCGACCGACCTGACCCGTCGATCAGCGGCGAGTTGCCATAGCCCGGGATGCCACGGCGCGATGACCCGGTACTGTCGCGCCAGCAGATCGAGCCATGGGCGCTCGGGCGCCAGCCCTTCGCCGGCGTGCAGAAACAACAATGGCCGACCTTGGCCGCGCTCGACCAGCTCGATGGTGGTCCCGGCGATCGAGATCGTCGTAATTACGAGCTCCTTGAGTTCAAGCCGGAATATCATCCCGGCACCTGACCAAAATTCCAAGCGGCTTCGTGCTATCTCCTGGAAAGGAAGGACTATTCGTCGTCAGAAGAGCGCACGAGTTCCATGTGGCTGACACCGAGTGCCGTTGCCAGTTCATAGATGCTTACGATTGTAGGGTTGCGCCGGCCCTGCTGAGGCCGCTGATGTATTGCTGGCTGAAACCGGAGCGCTGCAACTCCTCCTGCGTGACGCCCTTGTCCTGCCTGATTCGCTTACGTTTCGCCCGACCAGCTTGCGCATGTCCATGCGCGGCAGGTGAGCGAATAACGATCCGTTGATTTATCAACTATAGTATGTAAAGGAGATAGCCGCGCGAACCCTTGGGGCGCTGCGCCGGCGAAAATACTTCCGCGGAATTACGACGCTTAAAGAATGTAGGAGGCGGCAGGTCGATGCACGGGCGCGACATGACACGCATTATGATCGAAGGCGCGCTCAATGGTATCCGGTTCGTCATCGGCTCAGCGATTGTTGGTTGGATAGTATCCTTTTTTTTCCTTCATATTTGGGCGTTCTTTGCACTGCCAATTATCTGTCTCGTGCTCTGGTTAGGTTTAAAAGGACGCCGGTTGCTAAAGGCTCGGCTCGAGCGAGTGAAAGTGGACGAGTTCGCTCGCGCTCTTCGTTCCTCCGCAGTGGGTGGGAGGGAGCCGTGCGCGAGGCGTACCCGAAGAAAGAAGGGACGAGGCCGCAAGCGGCAGAACAGGGAAAGCAAGCATAAGATTAAGTGACATGACACGCCAAAGCTGCCGAATAGACGCTGACTGCGCACGATCGACTCGGGAGCTGCTTGCAGGCGGTAACGCCGTGTGACCCCCGACCTGCTGCGCCGCGCATTTTTCGAGGATTAGGCCAGAACTCTCTCAAAAATCTGGCTCAACTGCGGGTCTCCTGTCGCAATGCAGCTTGCACAGCCGTATCGAGTGCGCTGAGAAACCGTGACCTGTCCTGTTAAGTCAGCGGGGCTGGCCCTCTGGTATTCTCTCCCAGCTCCCGCAGATGCCGGGCTATATCACGACCGGCAAGCGCGTTTCCGATATTCGCCTCCGTCCACTGTTTTCCGGTCGGGGAGACGACGCGCGCCCCTTTCTTGAGGCAGCGCGATGCCAGCGGGATGTCGGAAGTGACGCACACGTCAGTGGCCCCGATGCGCTCGGCAATCCAGTCGTCGGCTGCATCTGCAGCTGTCGCCGACGAGAACCATGCTCACGTTCGACATCCCAGGGGGCCGGATTGGCCGTGAGCCATTGGAGACCACGAAAACGTTGAGCCGAAGACGCGCCGCCACGCGGTAGATCTCCTCGCGCACCGGACACGCATCACCATCGACGTAAATGTCAGTCAACTACCGACCTGCTTCGCGCTTCGGCGTATCGCTGCCGATCAGCCACTCCCGAGCGAGCGCGACCGCTTACGACCCAAACCGGACCCTCGGCCTTTGTGGCGGGAACCGCTTTTTATGCCCTCGCAAGGCGATGCTCGAAGTAATAACCTTTCATCCGAGCCAAACCGGAAGGGGCACTCCACCAGGGGGTGCCTTCTCAAGAGGGTGCGCCATGACTGCGAGAACAGACGACTACGATGCGATCGTTCGAGTGGTGCGGCTCTACGTCGATGCATTCAACGATAACGATATCGGCAAGCTTACGGGAAGCGTTTCACGAAGATGCCTGGATTTTCTATCATCGACGCCGAGGGCGCCTTGCGCAAGAACCTGATTTCCGAGAGTTTCGAGGAATGGGCTGCGCCGCCCAGTTCTTGGCATCGTAGGGCGCGTCATCTCGGTGACGCAGGTGGGCGATGCCGCCGCCGTCCAACTGAGCTTCGACATCGGCAAACCAATGGGTGGATCGACTTCCACAGTTTCCTCAGGATCAACGGCGTCTGGAAGATCACGAACAAGACTGCCACTCATTGCGGCAGGTTAGGTCAACTTCATTCGGTTTGATCCCCTCACAGATGCCAAGGGTTGCTATCATCGGCAATCCCAAACTCGCGGAGATCGGTGTTTCGGTTCCTGTGGCAGCAGCGCGACCTTGACGTTGGCGCCGGATATCAGCGGAGGTCCGCTTGCCACCCATGGCGGACACTTGACTGGGGCGTTCTCAGGTTCGCTTCGGGGTGGCTCCCGTCGTCTTCGAGCGCAATGTGAGCCATCCGCTCAATCCCGAGGAGCAATCAGAGACGGCGCAGTCCCCGCGCCCGCTATAGCTACTGCTGTCGCGCGCTCTACCTTTCGGCTTCTATATGCAGGAACTCCCGCGTCATCACATTGATCTGGGCGAGATATGTCGCGACCTCCTGATCGCCGCAGCGCTCACCGGAGATCGGATGGAAGCCCCGGCGCGCGAACGCCTTGGCCGAGCTTGCGCCGCAAAGATGGATCATCGCGGCAAGCTCCCGCTTCTGCTGCACGCTGGCCGCCATCTTTAGCGGGCGCGCGAAAATCGCCGTGACTTTGCGGTCCAAAAACACCGCCGTCAGCTCGATGGCGCGGGCCGGTGGGAGCCGAGAATCGAGCCCGGTTAGCGAGCAGCCGTCCTCGACGACGACATGATCGCGGATACAATAGTGTCGCGCCTCGGCGAAGGCTGCGTCGGTCATCTGGTACATGCCAACGCTGCTCGACGCAGGCTGGTAGATCGCGAAGGGGTTCCAGGTCAGCCGCCACCGCCAATAGGTGCTCGCGACCGGATTGCCGGCGGCCTCCACTTGCGCTAGCGCGGCGAGTAGCTCGGGGGAAATGGCTGCGGTGGAATACTCGCGAAAGAGAGGCGCATATTGGCGCCAGGTTTCAGCAGGGGTTTTATTGAACGCACCGCTCACGGGAGCAAACACCTCGGTCGGCTTTCGCAGCACTTGATAAACGAAATTCATCCCGGAAAAGACGGCGAGGATGGTCGCGGCAATGACGATGATCCGCGCCGTTTTCGCCGCCGCGTTGAGCTTGCGCCACACCCAGCGCGCGCGTTTGCGCAAGAGGCCGACCCGACGCGAAAGAGTGCTCCGGCCTCGGATGGAGCGGCGTCCTCGGAGGCGGGGGGCTGGTCGCGCTCGGTGAGAACTCTGGGATGCTCGGCACCCTCACATTCTTCTTGCGGCAGTTGCACGAATGGCGCGCCACACCCGCTCGGGGGTCGCCGGCATTTCGATATGGCGCACCCCCAGCTCGGCAAGGGCGTCGACCCTTCCAGCTCTCACGAGGTCCCGAGCTCCGCCGCGGTCAATAACTCTGCGATAATTGCGAATTGCCGAGCGCGCTCCGTGGCTGCCGTAGGGCTTTCGAGGCTCATCGCGTCCTCCTCCTGCTCACCCTCTTCATCGAACTCGTCGCGCTCGCCGATGTAGGCATCACCATCCCGCTGCTCGCATTGAATCCGATTAAGGTGTATCCGCATCTCCTCGACTGTAAACAAGCCCCTGACATGCGCGACAAACCGAGGAAGCTCTCTCGCGAACGTAGGATGTGAGCTCGCAGCTTCAGCGAAATTGAACAATTTCTCTGCGACGAGGTAATCGAACGCCGCTTTCGTTCCGTAGCGCCGCTTGATACCCTCAGCAGCCTCGCATTGCTCAACCCAGATTTCGTGAAATTTCGGCGTATCCAAGATAGGCTCCTTCCGCATCTGCTGCCTCGGGATCACCTCGGGCCAGCTGCCACGAGACCCGCTTGCGGCCAAACGGGGCGAAGGTCGATCCTGATAGGGGTAATGGCTCCGGGGCGTTCTTTTCACTGCTTCTCGAGCCCGATCCTCCCCCGATTTCTCCCCCTTTACCCCGATATCCACCAACCGTAGCCCATCAGAGTAGGCCCAACTGAAATTCAATGCGACATCAACACCGGCACGGTCATGTGATCGAGCAGGTCGCGGCTGACCCCGCCAAGCAATGCCTCGCGCAGGTGCGAGTGGTGGTAGGCGCCTGCCACAATCATGTCGGCACCCAGATCGGCGGTACGCGATAACAGAACATCGGAAATCGCGATGCCGCCCCGCAGGGTCTCTTCGGGCCGCGCCTTGACTCCGTGCCGCTGCAGGTGCCGGACGACACGTTCGAGCCGGGGCCGGGCGGGGTCCAGATCCGCCTCGTGCGTGCCGACGTGCATCACCGTCACTGCCTCGGCACTGCCGATGAGCGGCAGCGCGTCATGGAGCGCCCGATTGGCCTCGCGCGTCCCGTCCCAGGCGACGAGCACCCGCCTGCCGACGCCCGCGAAGGTGCCGGCAGAAGGGACGACGAGAACCGGCCGTCCGGTGGTGGTGACGACATGATCCGGCCGGAGCCAAGTCACGCCGTCCGAGTCATCACCCGGATATTGCCCGAGGATCGCCAGATCGGCCGTCTCGACGAGTTCGATCACCTCCGCCACGCCGGTATGATCGACGATGTGCCATTCGCCAGCGAGCCCGCGCGCTTGTAGCTCTTCTCGGAAGCGCTCCTCGACGGTGTCGGCCCGCTCGGCTTCGCGTATGACCTCCACAACCGGCGCGGCCGCACTTATCGGCTGTCCCTCCATCGCCCTGGCGCCTTCCGGCGAAACTGGCCCGAGGATAGTCGGAGGCAAGCCAACTCCCGCCGGTGGCGTGGGCAAGCTGCGGGGCTCCCGCAAGCCATAAACGGTCGTCAGGTGCGCCTTGCTGGCCTGAGCAAGATTGACTGCCAGCTGGAGCCGGACGTCGCCGGCAGCGGTGCCATCGATACAAACCAAGATGTCGTGGAGTGCCATCGCCCTTCTCCCGGTTCTCAGCCGCCAAGATACGCCTGGGCGACACCTGCGGAAACATTCGTTCCGCCGCAATCGATCAGCCGGGTTCGGGTAACATGCGCCGTCATCCGCCATTATGCGCTCTGAGTTTTTAGAGGACACCTGACTGATGGCCCAAAGGGCTGGAGCCGCCAACCTGCCGCTGCACGGAGGACAGGTTCCCAAGTGGCTCGCCGACCGGATGACCCGCCTCGGAGCGGTGATCAGCGAAGCGATTGTCCATCATTACGGCCGTGACGAATTGTTGCGGCGACTCGCCCACCCGTTCTGGTTCCAGTCGTTCGGCGCCGTGATGGGCATGGACTGGCATTCCTCCGGCATAACGACGAGCGTAATCGGCGCCCTGAAGCGAGGGCTGGGGCCGCTCGAGAAGAGCTCGGAATCCATGTCTGCGGCGGACGCGGGAGGTATTCGCGCAAAACACCGCACGAGCTGGTCTCGATCGGAGAGCGGGTTGGGTTCGATGGATCCGAGCTGGCCACAGCCAGTCGTTTGGTGGCGAAGGTCGACAATGCCGCTGTGCAGGACGGGTTCCAGCTCTATCTGCACGGCTTCATCGTAACCGACGACGGCCACTGGGTCGTTGTACAACAAGGCATGAACGGTGAGCTCAAGCAGGCCCGCCGCTATCACTGGCTCTCCGAGGGATTGAAGAGTTTCGTCGACGAGCCGCATGCCGCGATTGAAGGGCCAGGGCCAAGGCGAGATCGTAAACCTCACCGACCACCGCGCGGAACCGTCTCGCGGTCGTCAGCTCGAGCTCCTCGGCGTGCTGGGCCCGGACGGCATCGCTCGCGAGCTGGCGAAAATAATCGCTTGCGATGCAACGCGCGATGCGGGTGGAGAGCCACTGCTTCCACATCTCGATCTGCCTGCACATCACGATGTCCGCGCCGGCGACATTGTCGCAAAACGGCTCTACGGAAATTTGGCGGCGGCAGCCGATCGTGGGCCGACGGACTTTCCGGAACTGCTGCTAACTCCCGGCGTGGGCGCCCGCACCGTGCAAGCCTTGGCTATGGTCGCCGAGGTCGTGCACGGAGCCCCCTATCGCTTCACTGACCCGGCTCGATTTTCGTTCGCGCACGGGGGAAAGGACAGGCATCCCTTCCCCGTGCCGCTGCGGGTCTACGATGAGACGATACGCGTGCTGAAGTCCGCCGTTCATGCCGCGAAACTCGGACGAGAGGAGGAGCTGGGCGCGCTCAAGCGGCTCGATGCGCAGGCCCGGCTATTAGAAGAGGCCTCGGGTCTTCGGGTCGAGGAGCTAATCACACAAGAACAGCCCCTTTGTCGCCACGCTTCGAGCATGTCGTAGGGCGGCGCGGGCTGCTGCCGACGCTGCGGAATGCCTGATCGACAGTGGAGGACCAAGGCGGTTTCGGTGAAGTGGCGCGGGCAGGGCCGGTAGGCCCCCTATGCGATGCGCTTTGGCCCGATGCTCGCCCGGGGGAAGGAGCGGCGCCGGGTTGGGGGACTACTCTCGACGCCGCTCCCCACTGGGCTTGGCCCGGCCGGATCGTTAATCGCCAAGCCCGGCTCAATCCCACGCGGCGGCGGTCAATGAGTTGTCAGGGGGAACTGGGCCGGCCCTCTGCCGGACTTTCTGGCCCGTTGGTCTCATCCCATCGGACGCGCGTCAGAAAGGCCAGCCAGCGATTTGTCTCTCTCAATGCGTTCAGCACCGAAGAGATGAACCGAAGGTTCAGCGCAACAGAGGTCAGTTACGATCATTCCGCCCTGCACGCCTGTTCATCCATGCGGTCGAGCGCAGCCAATTCCATCAGCCTCAGAGGGAAAACTGCTCGCCGCGATTGCTTCGCTCGGCGCCTCGGCGGCTGCTACCACGATACCGACTGCGCCAGTCTCGGACGCATCCGCCGAGTGGGAGTTCTGTCGCCAAAGGGCCGCTAGAACCCTCCTGACTTCAACGCCGTGTTGAGACGGTTTATCTCCGTCGCATTCGAGACCTGATCGTCCCCGAAAGCCGTCCATATGAATCGTGCAGTCGAATTTGAGAGCACCCAATTCAACGGGATCGAGCGGCCCCCGTCCGCCGGTAGATAGAAGTGCACGAAGCGAGGGCGGGCTCCGCAGAACTGGTCATGCGCCTGCCGCAAGAGGACCGCCGAGTGTCCGCCACGCACGTGATAGAGCCCGATGAGCGGGGCAAGGATTTGCAACGCGCTGTTCTTGTCATCCGGGATGAAGGCTCCATCTGATGCGTTGTCACAAGTCATCACCTCAGTCTGGGTGACGTCGGCCTCCCCATCTCCGGTCGCCTGCACGATGATGGGCAGCACCGGCCGATCTGGGGTCGATTGAGCGGCAAGCCATTCGGCAAGGTCCAGCGCGGTCTGCAAGCCTTCATTCTCGAAATATCCGCCATCGACGAGCGAACCGGCCCGCTTCTGGCCCACCGAGAGCATCTCGCCGAAGGGCTCTAGGTACGGAAAGCGCGCCGTGTTGTTGATCGCGGTCGAGACGGACACATCGCCGCCCATCAACACGTGAAAATCCCGGGCGCCTCGAAACGGCCAAGGTGATGGGCTCGCCCGCCCTTCTGGCGCGGCAATCGGGGTCGTAATCACCCGGTTGCCGGTCGTCGCGTCGGTGCCGTTGGCAAACCACAATGGCATTCCCTTACGGTAGTTACCGGCACGGTCGGTGTAAAACAGCGACAGGAATGGCTGATCCCATCTCGCCGCCGCCCTCGCCTCTGGCCTCTGCCGCACCTCGCTCCATAGACCCTCGAAACCGCGCTCGATCGCTTCGGCGCTGTCGCCGCCGTTTGGCCGCTTGCCGTGACCCACCGAATGAGAGCAGCGACCGGGTCGAATGCGGAGCGCGGGATGTCATTGAGCAGCCAGCCGCCGAGGAGTGGCCCGAGAGCGTCGCCCGCCAATGGTACGATGGCATCATCCGTGGGACGCAATGCCGATAGTCCCTTTGCTCTGCATGGCTGGCTTTCGAGGCTGAGCAATGTATCGCCCCCGCCACACCAAGCGAGCCTCCCGAAACGCTGCTGACCGCGAAGAGAGCGGGCCCATCGTTCTGCGTGCCTGCAGGACACGGTCGATGACCGCCGCTCCCCACAATCCGGCTCGGGTAGCCCCTCCCGAGACCGCGACGATGATTGGTTGCACCGGGGCCGTCTTGGCTCCACATGCTTCGCGCCACTCCGTGAAAGCGTCGTCCAGCGGTCTGCGGCCAGCCGCGGAGCTATCGATGAGCCGGACAGTGTGGACGTGAACAATGCCGGCACTGCTATGAAGACATAAAGGAACAGCACACTCAGCACCGGCGGCCGGCGGAGGCCAATGTAGGTGACCCCAGTCTCGCCTCGAAGGTCAGCCCGTCAAACACAAAGGTCAGCGTGACCAGCGGCCCGATCATCAGGCCGAGAAGAAGAACGGCAATTCCTGGCCCGGGAAAGACTGCTGCAAGATGGTTCGGAAGCTTCAGCGCAAAGGTGAACAACTCGATCACCCCGAGCGCCAGCGGTATCAGCCCGAACAGGAGCAACACGGTTGCAGTGGCAACACCGCCAGGCGCCCTCCCCAAGAGCGCATCCAATCTTAATCGAGCTCCGCCGTGTACCCACGCACGCAGACCATAGCGTCGCGCCGGTGGCAAATTGACAGACGCACCTCGACGGCGTACCTTCAAGAGAAAGATCCCCAGCGCGGCGAGCACGATTGTTCCGACGATGCTGTAAGGGCTGCGGCCCCTGGCGGCGATTACAACTCCGACGAGGGAGCCGGCCACGAAAATCAGGCGTGGCAGCCAGGTGTACGCCGTCCAGTCGAAATCGGGTGCAGCCGGCCGGTTTTGCGGATTGTCGTCGACACCGAAGCGCGCTGCCAGAGCCGCACGAGACCAGAACCAGGCTGAGCCAGCAAACACAATCAGCGCTATCTGGAAGCTGATCGCCGGCCAGATGTGGCCGTCTTCGAGAAAGGCGAGCATATCTCGAGTCTGCGGCGGGACGGTGAGGCCTATGCCGCCCAGCAGCATCACCGCGACAGCGGCGCGGACGGTGCGCAGCATTGATCCCCAAGAATAGTGCATGGCGGTAGTCCCCACCTCATCCTCTTCTTGAATTTGACCCATGGTCGCGCCCTTCGCCGGAAAGCGAGTGTGAGATGCCTCACAGTTAGGAGATTAATTCAGGGTCCGGGCCGCTGGGTAAGGACGGCGCCTCGTGTCGGGCGGGTGCAGCCAAGGTTGCGCCGGACGGTGACGGGGTCGTGGTTGGCATTCCCTGGTTCTGCGCCGGGATCGCGGACCCGCTGCGCTATCGCTCGACGGTGCTGACCGATGTCTCACCCGATGTCCGGCAGGTGGTGCTGATCGGCGCCGGCCCCGATGCCGCACAGGATCTGCTGGATGCGAGCCGGACCGAGACCATGCTGACGGCGGCGCCGCCGACCCTCCTGCAAGTGATCGGGCGTTATACCGAGGCCGGGATCGAACAATTTTCCTCGGCTATGACCACATCGCCTTTCTCGCCGCGGTGGTGCTGTGGGCGCGGCGGTTGTGGCCGGTGGTCAAGGTCGTGACCGCTTTCACGATCGCGCACTCGATCACGCTGTCGCTCGCAGCGCTCGACATCGTGCGCATCCCGAGCAGCATCATCGAGCCGGCGATCGCCGCTTCCATCGTTTACGTCGCGGCCGAGAACTTCCTCTCCCGCGACATCGACAGGCGCTGGCGCGACACTTTCTGCTTCGGCCTCATCCACGGCTTCGGCTTTGCCAGCGCATTGCAGGAGTTCGGCCTGCCGCGCAGCGCTCTGGTCCCCGCGCTCGCTTCGTTCAACATCGGCGTCGAGATCGGGCAGATCGCCATCGTTTCCCTGGTGGTTCCGGCTTTACTTGCAATGGATCGCCTGCTGGCCCCGAGCGGCCGCGCTGCGGGCGAGCCGATCCGCCAGTGGCGGCGCAAGGCGTTAGCAGCAAGGGAGGCGGAGGTGGGAAATCTGAGCAGGGGGCTGCTGCGCAACTCGCTGGCCATCGCCGCAGTGGGCACGTCGGCAAGGCCCCACCTCGCCAACGCCGCGGCAACGACCGCGACGGTGTGGTGGACCCAGGGTTTTGCGGAAGAGGAGGATCTATCGTTCAAGAAAATCGTCGCCGATTACGAGAAGGCCAGCGGCAACACGATCGACTACAGCATCGTGCCCTATGCGCCGATGCGCCAGAAGATCGTCTCGGCGGTGACGAGCGGCGTCGTCCCCGACCTCTTCCAGAACACCCCTGCCGAAATCATCGCGCTCTATGCGTGGCAAGACAAGCTGGTCGACGTGAGCGACATCGTCGAGACGCAACGAAAGGAATACACCGAGACCGCGCTGCTCACGGTCCACTGCTATAACAATGCCGAGAAGAAGCGCAGCTATTACGGTGTGCCTTATACCGTCGGCGCTTCAATCAACCATATCTGGCGGCCGTTGGTCGAGAAGGCAGGCTATTCGATGGAGGACCTGCCGAAGACCTGGGATGCCTATTACGACTTCTTCAAGGACGTGCAGAAGAAATCCGGGCGGCGGGTCCATTCTTCCAGTCGGCATCAGTGCCATGTTCGAATACGGCTTCCGCCACCTCGGATCGTCAATTCGGCAGTCGTGCTGAAAAAGCCAGCCCGCGCGCCGAATGGTGCTGAGTGGTATGCTCGTCCGGCAAGCCGTTTCAGGACGCCGGACGTAAGACGACGCCCTCCAGCGTCTCGCCAGTGGTGACAAAGCGCCAGAGCGCGATGACCAATTTGCGTGCCAAGGCGACGATCATGGTCTTGCGCGTGCCGATACGGCTATCAGCGGTGCGGGCGCGATACCACAATGCCAGCGCGCTCTCCTTCTGAAACATCAGAAAGCGCCAGGCGAGTTGGATCATGCCGCGGCGGACCCTGGCGTTGCCGGCTCTGGCGAGCCCTTGTTCGCGCCGTTGCGCGCCGCTCTCATCCGGCGAGCCGGTTAAGCCGGCGTAGCGCGCCACGGCTCTACGGTCACGCATGGGCCGTGACAGCACTTCATGAACCAGCAGATCGGCCGTCTCGACACCAACACCAACAATTCGGGCCAGCAGCCGAACCATTGCGTGGGGCCCGGCCTCAGGCTGCTGCTCTAATCGTTTCTGACGAGCGGCCTCGATCTCTCTGATCTGGCTGACAATAAAACCGAGCCGTGCCATGTCGCGCTGCAGCTCGGCCAAGGTATTTGGCGGCAGCGGCACACCCTCCGGGGTGTGCACGGTTGCAAGACGCTCGGCGGCCTTGCGCAGGGTTGGTTTGAAGTTGCGAATCCCCAGCCGGGCCAGGGTCGACTTTATCCGGTTCACAATCCGCGTGCGTTCACCCACCAGGCATTCGCGCTCGCGGTTCGGCCGCTTGGCGTCCTCTTCGGCGATCGTGGGCACGCGCGCCATGCTGCAATGGCCCCGTTCCCCACGCAGCCACCCCAAGAACCCGCGCTTCAGCAACTCGGTGTCGAGCCGGTCGGTTTTCGCCCGGCGATGTTCCCGCGAAACCGCGACGCTCAAGGGATGGATCACGTGCGCCTCTACTCCACGCGACTCGAGCCAACGCGCCAGCCAGAAGCCGTCGCGGCCGGCTTCGAAGGCCAGCGCAATGCGCGTGATCGTGCGGCCGGCCCTGACCGCCTCATCGCGCCAGCCATGCAGCACCACAAGCAGCCGTTCGGGGCTCGGCTCCAACTTCTTGTGCGGCTGACGCTCAATACCGGGAAGCATGCCGGCAACGAGCCAGCTCGACTGGCTCAGCTCGACGACGGCAATCATCGTGCTATTTTGGTCCAGGGCGGCGAGGGATCTGCTCAAGTCGTTCGGCTGGGGCATTGCTGGCACTCCATCGATTAGATGCACGCGACGAAGTTGCCATTTCCTCGCCGCCCGCCCCATAGCGTCTTCCGGTTCCGCGAGAGATTGCACTACGGTCGAGGTCGGGTCTCGCGCTTCACCCGGGCAGTCTAGCTCTCCGGCGGCGCGGCCCAGATTGGAACGGGCGGCCAACGGCGGAAGTCTGGGTTCCGCACCGGGAAGAGATCCCGCGGCCTTACCCGAGCACGCCCAGCGCATCCCCGCGCAGCGATGTTTTCGGACGCGGTGCGTCTCTCCCGACTTGTCGTCCGGCCCCACACCCGCGGAAAAATTCGGGCGCTTCCGCCGTGTTTCTACCGGCGACAGCCAGCGCATTCTCGGGCAAGCCACACGGGGCAATTCGACCGACCGCGGCTATCCCTGACCGGCTCTCCGGTCCGACATCATGTTGTCCGGTTTCGCGCCTCGGTCCAGGATTGTCAGACAATTTGGAGGTGACCGCTGATCGGTAGGAGCTCAAACACAAGATCGTCAATTTCGGACGGAAGAGACATGCGACACTTGTATCCCGAGAGGCGGGCCGCCGATCACTCGACGAACATCGGGTCTAAGGTCGGGCACCCAGGCTCGGCCAACAAGGCGGTGCCCGCCGGATGGGTACGACGTATTTGGATGCGCGTTTCGCAGTGCAATGAAAGGTGGCGAACATGGGAAGGCTCGACGGCAAGGTCGCAGCGGTGACGGGCGGGGCATCCGGGATCGGCGAGGCGACGGTCAGGCGTTTTCTCACCGAGGGCGCGAGCGTGGCATTCTGCGATCGGGACGGCGAGCGCGGCCAGCGCGTGGCGGCCGAGCTCGAGACCGCCGCCGCCAAGGTCACCTTCACGCAGGCTGACGTTGGTACCGAGGCCGCATGCCTCGCCTTCGTCAACGGTGCCGCGCAGAAGTTCGGGCGCCTCGACATCCTCATCAACAATGCCGGCATCCGCAAATACGAGAAGGTCGACGAGGCGAGTGCGGCGAGCTGGAACGAGATCCTCAACGTCAACCTGATGAGCTACGCCTTCTGTGCCAAGGCGGCGGTTCCGCTGATGCGCCGCAACAAGGGCGGCGCCATCGTTAACGTCGCTTCCGTACGTTCCGTCGTCGCAGGCGGCGGCAACCTGCAGTACGACACCACCAAGGCTGCGGTCGCGGGCTTAACGCGGGCGCTCGCCGCCGACCACTCGCCGGAGGGCATTCGTGTGAACGCCGTCGGCCCTGGCCCGATCTTCACGCCGTTCCATCAGCGCCGCATCGCAGCGGCCGGCGAGACCGTCGAGCAGTATAACGCCAAGGCCGCACAAGGCACCATGCTGAAGCGCCCGGGCAGGGCAGACGAGGTCGCCGCCGCAGTCCTGTTTTTGGCCTCCGACGATGCCTCCTACGTCACCGGCGCCCTACTGTTCGTGGACGGCGGTATGACGGCGCTGTGAGGAATACTCAGCCGGCGCTCACAGTCCATATCGCCCAGTTTGCAGCGCTACTCCGCGATCGCCAGGTCGTGATCGCGTTCCGTGAGCGGGCTCTGGTCGACTATCTGACGCTTGAATTGCATCGACGCCGTCGGCCAGCTCGCCAACACGACGCCGTCGGGCCGGCTCCACTGACCACCTGGAATCTTGTTCCGCAGCCGGATCGGCCGGACCGGCGGCCCCCTCCCCCTTGCGCTCCGGTTTATTATTGAAAACAGATTTGTACGGGAACGACGGTCCGCCCCTAGGACCGAACAGGGTCAGGATCGGTTTGCCGAGAGAAACTTGGGAATTCACGTTCGGCGATGCTGCCGGCGCTAGTCAGCCAATCGCGGAGAGCGGTGATGGCGGTGGCGTTGCTGCTCGGCTGCGGTGCATAAAAGAAATACCCGCGCGTCTTCAGCACCGGATCCCCAATTGGCGCCAAGAGGCGGCCGGCGCGCAGCTCATCGCTGATCAATGCCACGGGGCCCATGATTACCCCAAGTCCTTCCAGCGCCGCTTGGATGGCAAAATAAAAGTGTTCGAAGACCTGCTCGCGCGCCGGCTTAAGGTCAGGGACATTGGCGGCAGCGAGCCATCGCGGCCACGCCGAGCGCAATGTCGCCGCATGAAGCAGTGTGTGTCGCTCGAGATCGGAGGGTGTTTGAAGCGGGCATTTTTCCATCAAGTCGGGACTTAGGACCGGCAACCGCGCTTCGCGGAGGAACGGCTTGCCGACCCAGCCGGAGTGCCGCCCTGGTCCCGAGATCACGGCGTCGACGTCCATGCGGAATTGCTCGGCCGGGATGCTCGCCGTAACAATCCGCAGTTCCAAACCGGGATGATCACGCTGGAATTCGGGAAGGCGCGGGATCAGCCAGCGCATCGCGAAAGTCGGCAAGGCCGATACCCGCAGCATCCGCGCGGCTGATGCGGGATTGCGCAAACGCTGAGACACAGCTGCCAGTCGATCGAGCGCAGGACCGACCTCGGCGAGCAAATCCGCCCCCGCTTGGGTCGGCGCTGCGTTGCGGCTGGTGCGCAAAAACAACCGGGTGCCAAGCCAATCCTCGAGCAGGCGCACCTGTCGGCTGACGGCACCATGGGTAACGCTGAGCTCCGCAGCGGCGTGCGTAAAGCTGCCGAGCCGGGCGGCGGCTTCGAAGGCTTTGATCGCGTTTAACGGCGGCAGGCGAGGGCGACCCATATCGTGAGTTTTTCTCACGGCCGCTGTCAGAACAAGTCGTTTGTCATCAACCCGTCACAATGCCAAATCGGTCTCAGACGCGCCGAAGCCCTTTGCGGAGATGGCATCGAGTTATGACGAGCACTGCGCTCTCGACAGCGACCAACCCTGCTCGCAACCAGGTGCGCATACTATGGTTGGCCTGCGGCGCCCACACGCTGCACGACGGCTTTACCGATACGCTCTATTTGCTGCTGCCGCTGTGGCAAGCTCAATTCGCGTTGAGCTACGCCGCGATCGGCATACTGCGCGCACTTTATGCCGGCGTGATGGCAGTGTTGCAGGTTCCGGTCGCCGCGGCGGCGCTGCGGATTGGCGGCGCAACAATTCTCGCCGCCGGCACCGCTGCCGCCGCAGCGGCCTATTTCTTTCTCGGCGCGAGCTCCAGCGTCGCCATGCTGGCGATAGCACTTGTTCTTGGTGGCATCGGCTCGAGTACTCAGCACCCGATTGCCTCCAGCCTCGTAGCCGCAGCTTACGAAGGGCCTGGCTCGCGTGGGGCGCTTGGCACCTACAACTTCGCCGGCGATCTGGGGAAGATGGCGCTGCCTTCGCTCACCGCTTGCCTGATCGCGGTGATGTCCTGGCATTCGGCTGCGTCGATCATTGGCGTGATCGGTCTAGTGGGAGCGACCGCCATCTTGCTGCTGCTGCGCTCCGGCCCGATGGAAAGGGCCGCGCGTACACCTGCTAATCAACACGAGGCGGGGGAAGTGCGTGACCGCAGCAGCCTGCTGCATAACGGCTTTCCTCTTTTGCTGGCGATCGGCGTCATCGACAGCGCGACACGAATGGGTTTCCTGACCTTTCTGCCGTTTCTGCTGCGGGCAAAGGGCGCCGGGGTCCCGGAAATCGGTGTCGCATTGACCCTGCTTTTCGCCGGGGGCGCCGCCGGCAAGCTTGTCTGCGGCTTCCTCGGGGCGCGGCTCGGGGTGTTGCCGACCGTGCTCTTGACCGAAGGCGCCACGGCAGCGGGAATTGTGGCGCTGCTGCCGCTGCCTTACGGCGCGGCGCTGGCGCTGCTTCCTGTCATCGGCATGGCGCTCAATGGCACGTCATCCGTTCTCTACGGCACCGTGCCCGACCTCGTGACGGTACAGCAGCGCGAGAGGGCCTTTGGGGTCTTTTATACCGGCACGATCGGAGCCGGCGCCTTATCCCCGGCTTTATACGGGCTCCTCGGCGACACGATCGGTCTCACCCCAGCGATGCTGCTCGTTGCGGCGGTCGTGCTCTTGACGCTGCCCTTGGCATGGCGGCTCACTCGGCTGCTGCATCGCACCCGTAAAGAACGGTTCGCCGATCGGAAGTGAAGCCGCGATGAGCACTCAGCCGCCCGCCAACAATGCCGCCATCCGCCCCTGCACGGACGCAGACTACCGGCGATCACCAGGATCTACGCGCATCATTCCTGCACGGGCTCGCATCGTTCGAGGTCGAGCCACCGAGCGAAAATGCGGCAGCAGCGCCTCGGGATTATCGGCGGCTTTCCCTATCTCGTGGCCGAGCGTGCGGGTGAGATTGTGGGTTACGCCTATGCGTCGCCCTACCGCTCAAGGCCGGCTTATCGCTATACCGCTGAAAACTCGGTTTACCTGCACCTGGTATGGACGGGTCGTGGCATCGGTCGACAGCTGATGTCGGCGTTGCTCACAGAGTGCGAAGCAAAAGGGCTGCGCTAGATTTTGGCCGTCATTGGCGACAGCGCCAACAGTGCCTCGATCGCGCTACATCGGCGGCTCGGCATTGCAATAATCGGGACCATCCGGTCAGCGGGTTTTAAATTTGGACGCTAGGTCGATACCGTGCTGATGCAGCGATCGCTCGGGGCCGGCGATAGCACATTGCCGTGAGGAGCGGCAGGTGGTGACCGGGCGCATTACTGTGGTCGCGGCACTCGGTACCACCCAGACGATCGCCTGGGCGTCGAGCTATTACATGCCGGCTATACTCGGCGCACCGATTGCCGCGGCCCTGCACCTACCGGGCAGCCTCTTTTTCGGCTTGTTTTCAGGAGCGTTGCTGCTGTCCGCTGTCATCGGTCCATCGGTCGGGCGGCTGATCGACCGCCATGGGGGGCGCTCCGTTCTCGCCGCCTCGAACCTGGTCATTGCCGCCGGCTTGACGATCCTCGCTGCAGCGCACGGCGGCCCCGGACTTGCCATTGCCTGGACGGTGCTCGGGATCGGCATCGGCATGGGTCTTTATGATCCGGCCTTTGCCGCATTGACCTGGCTCTACGGGGCCCAGATTGGAACGGGCGGCCAACGGCGGAAGCCTGGGTTCCGCACCGGGAAGAGATCCCGCGGCCTCACCCGAGCGTGCCCACCGCATCCCTGCGAAGCGATGTTTTCGGACTCGGTGCGTCTCTGCCGACTTTCCGCCCGGCCCCCACACCCGCGGAAAAACCCGGCGCTGCCGCCGTGTTTCTACCGGCGACATCGAGCGCAATTTCCGGCAAGCCTAACGGGGCGATTCCTCGACGTCACGCTCTCCCTGCATCGCTTTGATGACTACACGATAGACGAGCACTATGGCGACGATCGCAACGGCGACCAGCCAAGAGCGAGATGCTTCGGCAATCGCGGACCGGAGCGGATCCGAACAAACTAATTCGCTGCGAAAACGCTGTTGCGTCCGCGATCCGGCTTTGCAAGCCTAAGTTGCTGGCGGCTGTTTCTGGAACGTCAGCTTTCCCGACCACCTCGCGGTCCTGCGCTGTTCGTGGTCGACGAAAGTTGCCCAGCCGGGGTCTGTGCCAGCCCGCTCGCTCGCCCGCTATGGCTTGGCAGGCGTCTCGGGGACGACTGCCGGCACGCCTTCAGGATTGATGTTGAAAGCAAGGAAGGTCAACGGCTCGTTGCCGGGGTTGCCCCACTGGTGGACGAGGCCGGAGGGCTCGTAGATCAGCGACCCCGGCCCGCGGTCCGCCGTCTTGCCGTCGACCGTGTTCGCGCCGATGCCCGAGACGATGTAGTAGAGCGCCGCGCCCGAGCGATGGTGCGGGGAGTTCGAGGGCATCCCCGGCGGAAAGGTGACCCGCGTCAGGTTCAGCTCATAGCTCCCCGGTTTCAGCTCGGGCAGCGGCGCGGCCGTCCGGTAGAGCTCGTTGACCGTCGCTGGCGCGGCAGCCACCGGTTGATCGAGAGCCTCCTTTGGCGCCAGCAGGAAATAAAGCAGGGCCGAGTGCTCACCGTTGCCGGCGGTCAAAGATGTGGTCGTCCCACCGGCGATCAGCGCGCCCCCGCCGCCCGTGATCGTCTTAGCCTTGCCGGCGGAGACATCGGTCGATCCGGACAGCTGGTAGAGGATGCCGTTTGGCGCCGACAGGCTGATCTTTTGGCCCGGCGATATCGACACGCTCACCACCCTGAAATAGAGGGGCGTGTCGCCGAGGGAGGGCAGCTTGGTCCCGGCCACCACCGTCCGCGTGATCGCCGGTGCCGCTGGCGGAGTTTGCGCGGGGGCAGTGACGGCTAGGCCCGCCACCCCTAACAGCGCGGTTGCGGCGGTGGCCAGCTCTGAAAATCGCAGTGGTTTAACGGACATTTCCCAGGTGGGCCGCAGGATCAACCACCCGGAGAAGAGGTTACCCTCCGGTCCAGGCGTCTCGCAAGAATCAGATCGCCGGGAAGCCCATTAGAGCCGCGATGGCGCCTGGAAGCACCAACGATTGTCCGCGTTCGGCGCAAGCACGCCGTTGTAGACATCGCATCAAGCACGGCTGCGTTCGAGAGACGAAGATAGCTCGCGGGCATGCCCCACCCCGGACCAGGCTCCATAAGATCCGACAACGTAGAGATTTTGCTTCGCCCGCGACACCGCGACGTTCAAGAGTCGGCGGCCCGGCCGCCCAGGACTCGCGCACCATTTTGGGAAGCCTTTGGTGCGCCGAGCACCAGGATGACCGCGTCGGCCTCGCGGCCTTGGACCGTATGGATCGTCCCGACGCGGTTGTTGGCCCACTCCCGTGCATCGACCCGAAGGGCGGAAAATAATTGGTTCTCCCGTTCCAACCGACGTCTAAGCTCCTGGGCCACGATCCGGAATGGCGTGATGATGAACAGGTCGGGATCTGTAACACCCTCGGCCGCGATCTTCTTGAGCAGCGTAACGACCAACTCACCTTCGGCCGGACCCCATTTCGAGTTCCGCCTCGCTATCGATGTCGAGCCATTTTGAAGGTCCAAGAGCAGCACCGACGGCACCGGCATCACGCGGCCCTGGTGCACGCCAATGCTGGAGACCACTGGTCCATGCGCATACTATCGTGGGATGCTGATAAATGACCTGGCCGACATCGATAACGAAGTCGCCGGGAAG
>CAVXLL010000021.1:0-280925 GCA_963762575.1 uncultured Alphaproteobacteria bacterium
GCGAGGATCTCCGGCTGCGGCCGCTGATCGAGCGCAAGGAGCGGCTCGGCACGCTGCTCGCAAACGCCGCGCCGAGCCTGCATTACAGCGATCATGTCATCGGGCAGGGCCCGGCTTTTTACGAGAGAGCCTACGCGATGTCATTCGAAGGCATCGTCTCGAAACTCATCGATGCGCCCTATACGCCCGGCAATCGCGGCCTGTGGCGCAAGGTCAAGTGCCTCAACCGGGCGGAATTTGTCGTCGTCGGCTGGACCGAGCCGGAAGGATCGCGGCCGTGGCTCGGCGCGATGCTGCTCGCCTACTACGATCCGGACGGGCGGCTGGTTTATGCCGGCCGGGTGGGCGCCGGCATCACGCAGGCGGAGCTGGAGCGGTTGTGGCGGCGGCTGCAGCCGCTGGCGATCGACAAGATGGCGCTCGAGGTGCCGCCGCCGCGCAGCAGCCGCTTCGGATCGCCGCTGGTGCTTGGCGGTGTGCACTGGGTGCAGCCCGAATTGGTGGCCGAAGTCAAATATCTCACCTGAACCGACGACAATCTGCTGCGGTAGGTCGTCTATGAGGGATTGCGTGAGGACAAGCCGGCGGCCGAGGTGCGCCGTTCACCGCCGTATCCGAAGCCATAGCCGGGGACGCCGGCGCGAGCGCATGATCATGGTAGAGCCGAGCGGTACCGGGATGGCGCTGTTTACATTGCGCGCCGCAAGCGAGGTTCGGGCACCACAATTCGGCAGCGCCGAGGGCAACCTCGATGCCGAGATGGTGGCAATCGCGGGTGCGACCGTTATCAGGAGGCCATTTCGACCCGAGTACCTATCGCGGACCGGACGCCGCCATCGCGAAGCCCGAACGCCGTTTGTTCGCGTCGACGAACTGTGCGCTGGCGCGCCTTTCACCTGGACAAAAACCGGCTTCGAGGGCGAGATCGGCTTCGGCGGCTTCGAGCATCTGGTGGTGCCCTCTTCGCCTTCTCCGGCAACGACGAGGTCTGTCGGGACGATCGCATTTGTCGGCAAAGCAAATGCCCAAAAAGCGGACGAGAGCGGATTCCCTGATAAGGCGGAAAATTTCCCTGATCGTCCGATTTAATTCCCTGCAAGGCCGCAAAAAATTCCCTGTTCGGATGCGCAGGGAATTGGCTCGTAAGACACTGAATTGATATCCATTTTGGCCCTCGTTGACGCGCTACTGAGCTCCGAATCGATGAATTTCCCTGTAAACTCCCTGCTAGCAGGGAATTTGGCCATTCAGAGACGAGTTCGCTCGTGACTGCCTCCTCCACCGGCGAGTCGGATGCGAACCTCACGACCGCCCGCTTACGTCGCGCACTCCTTATCCTGTAAGCGCCGGAGCAAAAATCCCTCATTGAAGCGGCCGGTCAGTCCGGTTGCGCCGGAGTAAAACTCCGGCAGCAGGTAGCCCTTTGGCGTAATGGCCGAGGGCGGGGGATGAAGGTGGTGGAGCTTTATGGGCGGGTTCGTTACGCGGTACAGATCGAGGGTCTGAGCCGCCGGGAAGCGGCGCGGCAGTTTGGCATTGACCCGCGGACAGTAGCCAAGATGCTGGCGTTTTCGGTCCCACCCGGATACCGGCGGAGCCGGCCGCCGGCGCGTCCGAAACTGGATCCGTTTACCGGGATCATCGACGGGATCCTGGCGGCGGATGAAGGTCGGCCGCGAAAGCAGCGGCACACCTCGAAGCGGATTTTCGAACGGCTTCGCGACGAGCATGGCTACTCTGGCGGGATCACCATTGTTAAGGACTACGTGCTGGCGCGCCGTCTGCGGCATCGCGAAGTATTCGTGCCGCTGCGGCACGATCCCGGCCATGCTCAGGTGGATTTTGGCGAGGCGCTGGCGGAGATCGCCGGGGTCGAGCGCAAGATCCACTTCTTTGCGATGGACCTGCCGCACAGCGACGCGTGTTTTGTGCAGGCCTATCCGGCGGAGACCGGCGAAGCGTTCTGTGACGGGCACAACGCCGCATTCGCGTTTTTTGGCAAGGCGCCGCGCTCGATCCTGTACGACAACACGACACTGGCGGTGGCGCGCATCCTGGGCGATGGGGTGCGACAGCGCACGCGTGTGTTCAGCGAGCTTCAGTCCCATTACCTGTTTGGTGACCGGTTCGGCCGGCCCGGCAAAGGCAACGACAAGGGTAAAGTCGAGGGGCTGATCGGCTGGATCCGCCGGAACTTGCTGGTGCCGGTGCCGCGGGCGGTCAGCTTGATGGCGCTGAACGAGCAACTGCTCGAGGGTTGTCGGCGCCGGTTCGGGGATCGGCTGCGCGGTCACGACGAGACGATCGGCGAACGGCTGGTTCGGGATCTGGAGGCGTTCCACGCCTTGCCGCCCGCGCCCTATGACGCCTGCGAGAAAAAGGCGGGCCGGGTCAGTTCGCAATTGCTGGTGCGTTATCGCGGCACCGACTACTCGGTGCCGACCGCCTTTGGGCACTGCGAGGTACTGATCCGCGGCTATGTCCACCAGGTGGTGATCTCCTGCGGGGCCGAGGTGATCGCCCGTCATCCGCGCTCCTACGCGCGCGAGGACTTTGTCTTCGACCCGCTGCATTACCTGCCGTTGCTCGAACAGAAGATTGGCGCTCTCGACCAGGCAGCGCCGCTGGTCGGCTGGGACCTGCCTGAGGAATTTGCCACGCTGCGTCGGCTGATCGAGGCCCGCATGGCCAACCGCGGCAAACGCGAGTTCGTCCAGGTGCTGCGGCTGCTGGAGGTATTCCGCCCCGAGGACGTGCTGGCCGGTGTCAGAGAGGCCATCGCGCGTGGTGCGATCGGCTTTGACGCGGTCAAGCATCTGGTGCTGTGCCGGATCGAGCGCCGACCGCCGCGGCTCGACCTGACGGTCTATCCCTACCTGCCGCGGGCGAGCGTGGCGATGACTTCGACCAAGGCCTATCTCGATCTTCTCACCGGCGCCTCTCCATGAGCGACACGCCCCAGCTTCTGCTCGCCCATCACCTCAAGGCGCTCAAGCTGCCAACCTTCCTGCGCGAATACGACAAGCTCGCCCAGCAATGCGCCGCCGAGGGCGTCGACCATCCCCGCTATTTACTGCGCCTGGCCGAACTCGAACTGATCGACCGGGAACGGCGGATGGTCGAGCGCCGCATCAAGGAGGCACGGTTCCCGACAGTGAAGAGCCTGGACAGTTTCGACTTCACGGCGATCCCTTCGCTCAATAAGACATTGGTCCTGGAGCTCGCTCGCTGCGAGTACGTCACTCGCCGCGACAACGTGATCGCGGTCGGCAACAGCGGTACCGGCAAGACGCATATTGCTCTCGGATTGGGGCTGGCGGCCTGCCAGAAGGGCTTGTCAGTCGGCTTCACCACCGCGGCCGCGATGGTCCACGGGCTGATCGAGGCCAGGGACGAGAAGCGACTGCTCCGCCTACAGCGCCAGCTGGCCGGTTACAAGCTGCTGATCGTCGATGAACTCGGCTATGTACCCCTTTCGACGACCGGCGCCGAGCTCTTGTTCGAGGTCTTCAGCCAGCGCTATGAGCGCGGCTCCACCATCGTCACCAGCAATCTGCCATTCGACGAGTGGACCACCGTGTTCGGGTCGGAGCGGCTGACCGGTGCGCTGCTCGACCGACTGACCCACCACGTCCACATCCTCGAATTGAACGGCGACAGCTATCGTCTCAAACAGAGCAAGCGACGCCAGCGCCAACCACAAGCCGCTGAGCCGAGCGACAACAAACCCCAGGCTTGATACCAAAATCAAAGCCTGGCAGCAGGCAACCTGGCGACAAGGCGGATCAGCATGACGCGTTGACGAAGTGCGTAAGCGGCGGCGCTACTGCCAGCAAAAGCCCTGTGGATTTGGCGCTGCGCTTGGACGACGCCAGCGCGTCGCCCACAACTCCACAGGGCCAACATCAGAAAGCATTGATTTAGGATTCAGAAGGGGAGCTGGGGCCGGCCGGAGGCTCAATTGAGCCAACGGGAGCACGCTTGGTGAGGCAGGCTCGACGTCTCGGGTACATTCGCCGGTGAGGCATCTCATTCTGTTTGTCGCGCAGCAAAGGCCTTCCCGGGGGCATTTGGCGTCCATCCGTGATGCAGTTTTACTCCGGCCCGCCGATACATTTTCTCTCCGGCGTTGACAGTCCTTTCAATCCTCGCTCTTCTGATTGGGCCCACATCATCGGTAGGACGTAATTACCTAAGGCAGCCAGTAGATTGGCGGACCGTTGCGCTGACGGACGCTGTCGTGAGAATGAGCCGCAGCGGCATCTCAATCCTCCCCATCATCGCGCATCGCAGACAGCGCGCTCAATGATACGATACCATCAGTCCAGCGCGAGAACCCCCCGTGTTTCCGCCGAGCCGAATTGTCTGCCTGACCGAAGAGACCGTCGAGACGCTTTATCTGCTCGGCGAGCAAGACCGGATTGTCGGTATCTCCGGTTACGTGGTGCGGCCGCCACAGGCTCGGCGCGAGAAAACTCGAGTGAGCGCTTTCAGGTCGGCGAATATCAACAAAATCCTCGCCCTGAAGCCCGACCTAGTCCTCACGTTCTCCGATCTCCAAGCCGACATCATCGCCGATCTCATTCGGCGTGGGCTCGACGTCCATGCCTTCAATCAGCGAAGCATCGCCGGGATCCTGGATATGATCCGGATACTGGGCGCCATGGTGGACGCGGGCAGGCAGGCCGAGGAGCTTGTGGCGACGCTCGAAACGCGCCTAGCTGAAGCCCGAACCCGCGCGGCGCTAGTACCAAAGCGGCCGAAGGTATTCTTTGAGGAGTGGGACAATCCACTGATCTCCGGTATTGGTTGGGTTTCTGAACTCGTCGAGATCGCCGGTGGTCTGGACATCTTTGCTGACCGAAGAGACCAAAGCGCCGCGAAGGACCGCATCGTCACGCCCGCCGAGGTAATTGCACGAGAGCCCGATCTGATCATCGGATCATGGTGGGGTCAATAACTGAAAGAGAGGGCACCCTGAAGGCTTGCGAGGTAGCGGTTGACCGTTGCTGCCCATATAGCGGGATCGCCGCGGGAGAAGGTCAGATGCCCGTCATCGCCGAACGTCGGCAGATCGACAAAGGAGACCGGCGCGCGCGAACTGGCGCGATAGGCCTCGAACATTGCATGCGCGAGGCTCGGTTCAAAATAGTGGTCGTTCACCGCGTAGAGCCAGATTTGCGGCAAGAGGTTGCCTTCGCCAAGCCTGCCGACGGCGGCGATAAGGCGTTCGCGCCCGCTGCAGATCTCGCCGGGGCGGTTCGAGCCCGCGCCGCCGGCAAAATTGATGATGCCGATGACGCCCTCAACCTTGTCGTAGGCGACACCGAGCGCGCCCAACCCGCCGTAGGACTGCCCTACGACAATAACGCGATTGCGATCGACGAAGCGCTGATTGCGCAAATAGGCAACAACGCCTTCCATATCGGCAGCCGTCTTGAGCGCCGTGGCAAAGTAATCGCGATCGCTACAGGGACCGGCGGTGTCGCTGATCTGGCCCTGCGAAAGGCCATAGCCCCGCCGCATCGGCACCGCCACCGCGAAACCGCGGTTCACAAACCAATGAGCGGCAGCGCCGTAGCCAGGGTGCATTGCTTGCGGGTCGGTACTCCCAGGCCGCGGCTTTCCGTGGTTGATCGTGACGAGCGGAAATGGGCCAGGGCCCGAGGGCCGATACACGGTGGTTTCCAGCAGCGATTGCTCGGCTCCCGTCCCGATCGGTATCCACCACAGCTGCTTGTTGTCGGGGCCAAGCGGGATATCGACCGGCCCAGGGTGGCGATCCAATGGTTGATTGCCGGTGCACGACGCCGCCAGCATCGCCAGAAGCACCATGATCAATGTGAGCTGCCTCGCGGCATGTGTGATCGCCAAACCCATCCTCCTCGCCGTCTCGGAGGCGCAGCCGTGGAACGCATGCCGCCCCTTATTTTCATTATGCGCGGATAGCGACCTGACCGAAGATGAAAAGCTTGCCCTCGCGGCAGAGCTGAAACGCACGATCAACGAGGATGCTATTCGCTGTCGCCGCGGATCCGCACGCTGCAGGCCCATTCTCGACGAGATGGAGCCGCTGGGACCCGCTCGCGGAACCCTTACCTCGCCCCGCCGCGAGCGAAACGCCGGGCCCAGTGAAATCCGAGCCTGGCCCACCGATGACGCTTGGCAACGCCGGGGGTGCGCGAGCGGCTCATCGTGTGGCTTGTCACGGCAACTGTACCGAGCACGCATTGAGTGCCAGGTCTTGCCATGCATTCATGCCGCTACGACGGCATTTTGCCACTCCGCAGTCGCTTCGGCTCGGAAGATCCGCAGTGCGGATCGGGAGATCAGGTGGCCCGCCGTATAGGCGAGGCAGCCGCCGGTCGCCGTGCTGATGTCAGGTGCGTGTAGGAAGGCCTGACGGGCCATCAGGGGCGAGCTGCCATAGCACATCGCCGCGCCGAGACCGAAGATGTAGCCGGAGAACAAGCGCGGCTGGAAGATCGGCTTCGGTACCGGGGCCGCCAGCTCCTCCCGCGAGGGTACGGTCGGGATGGGCGTCGCCGCCGTTAGCGGCGCCGATGCCTTCCTCCTTCCCTTGCCGGCATTGCCCTGGGTGATGAAGGAGCCGCCGAGCATCAAAGCCGAGCCGATTGCCTGCAGCACAGTGAATTTCTCGTGCAGCATCACCACCGCCAACAGCATCGCGAATGGGACCTGCAGCTGGACGACCGGAGCGGTCAGGTTGACCTCCATCAGCTGGTTGGACTTATAGTTGCAGTAGCGGCCAATGACAAAATGCACGACGCCCCGGCATGCCAGCCAGGTGAGCGCCGCGATCGGGAACACCACGAGCTGGTGCAGCTCGCTGAATGCGATGGTCATGACCAGGAAAGAAAGTCCGCCGATCGGCACGGTCAGCGCCATGCCTTTGCAGCACGCTGCCAGTCACCACCCCCTCGGCATCGCCACGTTGTTCAGCGCAAAGGTGAACGCGCCAAGCGCAGTGTAAAGGACCTCGAGCAAGGACTTCCCCTCGAAGACCTATTGTTTTCCTCGTTTGTCTACAATGCCTTCGTCATACCGTCATGCCCATTTTCAACGGGCTAGACCAAGCAGCTGCCCCTCGCGGCGGCTCGCCCTTTGCTTCCGCGCGGGCGTCGATCGGGTTGATCAGGTCGTGCAAACCCGTCCGTGTAACCGCCACGGGCACCATCTCGTCAGTGATATGAAGACCGGCGTCGCAGACTGCCGGACGGCAAAAACGCTGATGCCAGAAGAATTGCGAGGCTCCGGTTTGGGGCAAGTGCTGCCCTTCGTAACCGTACCGTTTTGGTCGCGTCTATCACCCAGATTGTGTTTCAGCACCGAGGCGGGACCCCACCCATAAACTGCCGCAAGGTATTGACTTACCTCGCAGATCTGCCTCTGGGGAGGGGTCCCGATCGGCGCCGACTGGGACTCCATCCTCCAGGCAAATAGCGCCGACAAATCAAAGCGTTGTTCCAGATCCGGGGTGGGGTCCCACGTCGTTGCCGACTTACACTCTTGCGCATCTCGCAGCACCTTCGTCAGCTCGGGATCGCGGCTGTTATCGGGCAAGACGAGGACCATCGGTGAATTCGACCCGACATCGGCGCCCGGAAGCGGGTTATCCGGCGCCGTCTTCTCCCGCCAATGCGCCCTTGTTTTGAGCCAGAAGATGATCGCCGGAATATTGCCCGCCTTCGCGGCCGCGAACAAAAAGCCGCACATCGTCGCATTGGCCTCGGCCACGCCGCGATCAAGGTCAGCACGAAACCGTTTGCGCAGTGTCTTCGGCGCACAGCGCAGGATTTTGGCGATGTCGTCCTGAGGGACACCGACACCAGCCAAATATCGCACCTTCTCGCGCATCGCATCATTCACGCCAAATGCTTTTCTAGGCAAGGGCGGCTCCTGTCGCATCGTGGTCCGACCTTTGGGCGCGCTCGTCGAACGACTGACCCGAAGCGTGATGTCTCGCGGCGCGCCCGGTGAGGCCCTGCCAGCGTCGCACGACGACATCAACATAAGCAGGGTGGAGCTCGAGACCGCAACAGATGCGGGCGGTCATCTCGGCCGCGATCAAGCTCGTGCCCGAGCCGAGAAACGGGTCGTAGATCGCCTGTCCGGGTCGGCTGTTGTTGATGATCGGGCGGCGCATGCATTCGACCGGCTTCTGAGTGCCGTGCCCCCAGCTCTCCTCGCGCTGCGAGCTGCCGAACGGGTTATTGTTGGCGATCTCCCAGACGGTCGTCTGGGTGCGGTCGCCCTGCCAATGGCTGGTCTTGCCCTCACGCACCGCATACCAGCAGGTTTCGTGCTTCCAGTGGTAATCGCCGCGGCTCAAGGTGAAGTGTTGCTTGCTCCAGACAAGCTGGGCGCGCAGCTGCAACCCGCAGGCGACCAGACCGGCGGCGACGAGGTCGCCGCGCAGAGCCCCGTGCCAGACATACGCGACGTCTCCCGGGAATAATGCATACGCCTCACGCCAGTCCGCGCGATCATCGTTGAGCACCTTGCCCTGGGCGAGCTTGCCGGCGCTGCAGCGGCGCCGCGCTCGCCGGGATGGATCGTAATCGACCCCATAAGGCGGATCGGTGATCATGAGGTGAGGCTCGCAACCGGCCAGCAGTGCGCAACATCTGCCGCGCTGGTGCTGTCCCCGCAGCCAACCCGGTGGTCTCCCAACAGCCATATGTCGCCGCGCCAAGTAACCGGTTGCGGAAGGACTTCCGGAACACCGTCAGGGTCCGCCAGACCGCTCGATCCCAAACCGGCCAAAATGGTTTCGAGCTGATCCGGGTTGAAGCCGATCAGACCGACATCAAAATCGGCGAGCTGGAGTTCCTTGAGTTCGCCGCTTAGCAGACCGGAGTCCCAACTCGCCCGCGTGGCCAATTGATTATCGGCCACGCGATAGGCGCGTTTTTCCGCCTCGCTCCAGCCGCGGGCGACGATCACCGGGATTTATCCCAGACCTAGCTTCATCGCCGCACCAACACGCGCAGAGCCAGCGATCAGCTCGCCCTCCTCGTCGACCAAGGCCGGCATCGTCCAGCCCCATCTGCGAATGGACGCAGCGATTTTGTCGAGGTCGGCCGCGCTATGGAGTCGGGGATTGTTTGCGTAGGGAATCAACCGCTCGATCGGCCAGCGCTCGACCTGGTCGGCTGGCCACGGACGTGACGGGCTCGCTTGCGCGGGCCTCGATTGTTCAAACATCGTTTTCCACCTAATGAAATTGGCTAAACAACTTTTATGAGCCGCTCTGACCCAGGTAAGCCGACACGATACTGTGCTTTGCTTTACTCCGACAATTTACAGCCTGGTCTCAATCATATGGTTCACGAACCAAACAGCCCGATCGAGGTCGATGGGAAGCTTACAGAAGGCCTCTGATGGGTTGCCGGGCATCGACGGCGGGTCCACAGGCGGCTGTCTGGTTCTGCGGGCGCTACTGATCAAGAAGTCGCCCTCGCCCGTTTCCTCGCCGAATCCCAAATCCCTATTGTCGTGCGGTCTTGCGCGCGGCGGAAACTCCAATTCGAAATCCGCGAATTCGAACTCGTCCGGCGCGTTGCAAAAGCTCTCCGGATCGATGCGGCAAGCGATGAGCGCCGCGCGCAATCTCATCATCAGTACGCCAACAGAGCCGGCACGAACATGCCGCAACAAGGCCGCGGCGATGACACCTTCGACCAGGTTCCATTTTGAATAAGCGCGGTGGTTCCCTTGCCCAACGCCGGCCGGCGCGCTGATGATCCCGCGATTGATGCACTCGCGGATTTCCCCCCGGCCAAGAGAAGTTACCGCCTGCAACTCAGCAAAGGTGAACGGTCCTGCGGTCGATTCCATTGCACTCCCATCCGATCTAAACAGAGTACCATGCTTTGATCAAAATTGCAAGTGGTAATCGCCGGGCTCAAGGTGAAGTGTTGCTTGCTGCAGATAAGCCGGGCGCGCAGCCACAACCCGCAGGCGGCCAGACCGGCGGCGACGATGTCGCCATGCAGCGCCCCGTGCCAGACACACGCGACATCTCGCGGGAACAATGTTCAAGAGCCATTCGTAAAAAAGACTCGGATCGCGAGCCGGGCATGCGTGATTGTTTGATCAGTCGCCAGCGGGACAAATCCCGATGATTGAGGTGGACCCCGATCGTGCGACAGCCGGAGCCGCTCTTTAAGGTGTAGCCCGGCCGATTTCGATCTCGGCTCCGATCGCAGTTACCGCGACGGCTGGTGCGACGCGTCCACTTTCCGAATCGTCGATATCAATTCCTTTGCTGGCTGTGGTGCCTGTGGGTATGTGGGCGAAGGCGAGCATTTCCCCGCTTTCCGAGCTGGCTCGGGAAGCGGGGGAAGCACAGCCGGTCGGCGAAGCCGATCGTCCACATATCCACAGGCCTTCTTCGTAAACTCGTCGCGGTCTGCGATAGCCGAGGCTCTGGTGCTGACGCTCATCATTGTACAAAGCGACGAGATAACGCCCATAAGATCGAGGAGCTTGAGGTCCTCTACCCGTGGCATCCGTGGTTCGGACGGGTTGTTCATGTCCATGAGGTGATCGAGCAACGAGCCGGCGGCGTCCTTCACTGCAGTCCGGATGGCGACGCTTCACGGCGTTGGCTTGAGCTGCCGCAGTGGATGTTCGACCGTGCGGCATGCTTGGCGATCCGCATGGCGGCCTCACCGCGTGTCGATACCACGGCGCTCATCGCCTTGAAGACGTGTCTTGCGGACGCGTCGGATGCTGGCTTGTGCGGCGGCCCTCTATCGAATGCCTCTGCTTCTGGTGCAGGGAGGAACTCCTGCGACCAGAATCAGGGAGCTGCCCGTGCGACACAAGTACCGACGTCCACCCAGCCATCAGGCCGCCGTCAAGCAGTTAGATCTATTCGGTCTGCCAGGCGCGAAGCACCCGACCCCGGTGTTAGAGTGGCAGCAGCTGCCGGAGGAGACCCGCCAGATGGTCACCGGGCTGATGGTGCACCTACTCGTCAACCACCAACGCCGCGATCGCGAGCCCAGCTCGACAGGAAGGCGCGGTGATGTCTGACAAGATCAAGCCGCACCATCTGGCACGCAAAGCGCTTCTCTATGTGCGGCAGTCTTCGACCCACCAGGTTCTGCACAACCGCGAGAGCCAGGCGCTGCAGTATGCCATGCGGGATCGGCTCGTGGCGCTCGGCTGGTCCGAGGTCGACACTGTGGACGACGATCTCGGGCGATCCGCCGCGGGCGGCGTCACGCGCGTCGGCTTCGAGCGGATGGTAGCCGAGGTCTGCCTCGGCAAAGTCGGCGCGGTAGCGGCACGCGAAGTCTCCCGCTTCGCGCGCAACAGCCGCGATTGGCAGCAGCTGATCGAGATGTGCCGCGTGGTTGACACCGTCTTGATCGACCAGGAGATGGTCTACGCACCGCGCCAAGGCAACGACCGATTGTTGCTCGGGCTCAAGGGAAGCCTCAACGAGTATGAGCTCGATCTCTTACGGCAACGATCATTGTCGGCCCGCTACGAAAAGGCGCGGCGGGGTGAACTAATCGTTGCCGCGCCGGTCGGCTTCGTGAAGGTGGGCGACCATCTCGAGAAGGATCCAGATCGCCGGGTACAGGGAGCGATCGAACTGGTCTTCGACAAGGTGGCCGAACTGGGCAGCGCGCGCCAGGCGCTCCTGTGGTTGCGCGAACACGGCCTCAAGCTGCCCGTGAAGCAGAGCAACGGTGAAGTCGAATGGCGCAGCCCCCGCTACGCCAGCATCCATCGGATGATCACCAACCCGATCTATGGCGGTGCCTACGCTTACGGAAAGACCAGCGTCACCGTGCACTACGACGGCATCATGGCTCGTGCCAAGAGCCGACGCAAGCCGCGCGAGGAATGGCTAGCATTGCGCCCAGGCGCCCATGAGGGCTATGTCGACTGGGAACGCTCGGAGGCGATCCGCAGGATGGTCAGCGACAATATCCCAAACAGCCGGCATCACGGCGCTGCCAAGCACGGCGACGCGCTGCTCGCGGGTCTGATCAGGTGTCACCGGTGCGGGCGCAAACTTACGATCCGCTACACGGGCGCAAAGCACAATATCCCTCGCTACAGCTGCAACCGGGGCTGGCTCGACAATGGCGAGCCGCGTTGCATCGCCTTTGGCGGCTTGCGGGTGGACGATGCCATTGAAGCGGCGATCCTGAAAGTTGTTGAACCAAGCGCCATTGCCGCAGCGATCGAGGCCGATGCGCAAGACGCGTCGCGTCGCGACGAGGTCCGCGATGCCTTGGTCCGAGACCTGGAGGCGATGCGCTATACCGCCGATCGCGGCTTCCGACAATACGACGCGACCGATCCCGCCAATCGTCTGGTAGCGGCAGAGCTGGAACTGCGCTGGAACCGGGCCTTGACACGCGTCAGCGAGATGGAGGCGCGCATTGCCGCTCACGATAGGGCGGCGCCCCCTCGGTCGGAACTCTCAGCGGTCTCTTTCGTGACCCTCGCCGATGACTTGCAAACGGTGTGGCAAGCGCCGACGACCGATGTGCGGTTGAAGAAACGGATCGTCCGCGCGGTGATTAAGGAGGTAGTCGCCGATGTCGACGCCGAGGCCGGCGAGATCATTCTGTTTCTCCACTGGATGGGTGGGATTTATACGGAGTTGCGCCTGCCCAGACGTCGACGCGGGCAACGTGATAGCACGTCACAGGACATCGTCGCCGCCGTTCGACAGCTTGTCCTGATCGCCAATGATGAACTGATTGCCGGTATTCTCAATCGCAACAAGCTGACCACGGGCCGTGGCAATCGCTGGACCCGGGAACGCGTGACGGCGCTGCGATCGCATCACAAGATCCCGGCCTATTGTCCTCCTGAGCAAGGTCAAGAGCCGTGGCTCAATCTGAGCAAGGCCGCAGCGTATCTTCAGATCAGTTCCAAGACCTTGCGCTTGGCCGCCGAGGGCGGCGAAATCGACGCGCTACACCCCTTGCCGGACGGACCTTGGATCCTCAGCCGCGCTGTCCTCGACAGCACCGCCGCGAAGGTCGTGGTCCGTCGCGCCCGGAACCGCGCAAAACACCCCTCGGGACCGCATCCTGGTCAACAAAATCTCTTCTCTTCAACGGCATAGATAGATGGGTGTGATGAAGCGGGGTTGTAGAAGCTGATCCAGCCGCCAATGCCGGCCTTCGCCTCGGCCACCGTCGCATAGGCATGGAGGTAGACCTCTTCGTATTTGAGGCTGCGCCACAGTCGCTCGACGAAAATGTTGTCCATGCAGCGCCCCTTGCCGTCCATGCTGATCGTCACGTCATGGGCCTCCAGAGTGCCGGTGAAGCCGTCGCTGGTGAACTGGCTGCCTTGGTCGGTATTGAAGATCTCGGGCCGGCCGTGCTCGGAGAGCGCTTCCTCGATCGCGTCGACACAAAACTCGGTGCCAAGCGTGTTCGACAGTCGCCACGCCAGCACCGCACGGCTCACCCAGTCCATGATCACCACCAGATAGAGAAAGCCTTTGGCCATCGGGATGTAGGTGATGTCCGAGCACCACACTGATTAACCCGCTCGATCGCAATCCCACCAAGCAGATATGGGTAGACCTTGTGCGCCGCTGCCGCTTTGCTGGTGTTGGTCGCTGGTAGATCGCCACCAGACAGCCGCATCAGGCGCTGCACCCGTTTGCGGTTCGCCACGTGGCCCTGGGTCGCCAGCCACGCCGCCATGCGGCGCGAGCCGTAATAGGGCCGGGCCAGATACTGCCGGTCGATCAAGCCCATGGTGACGCGGTCCGTCTGGCTGACCTCGGCCGGCCGCCGATAGGTCGAAGAGCGGGATACGCCAGCAATCGGCACTGCTGCGATACCGGCAGCGTCAGGTTTTCGCGCTCGACCAGCGCGTGGCGTTCCGCTCGACTCATTTGCCGAGCTTTCGTGCCAAAAAATCGTTTTCGACCTTCAACTGGCCGATTTGCCGGTACAGAACATCGACCGCGGCCTCGCTGGCCGTTCCGTCCGCCCAACCGCCGGCCTCGAACACCATCGCCGCCCCGTCTGGCAGCTGCTTCTTCCAGTTGTAGATCTGGTTCGGATGAACCCCGAACTCACTCGCTAGCTCGGCAATCGTCCGATCCCCCTTGATCGCCGCCAGCGCCGCCTTGGCTTTGAACGCCCCGTTGTGCTTCTTGCGTGTCCGCTTCATGTCCTGCTCCCGCGCCATCGGCGCTTTCTCGGGGCAGGGCTCCACCTTAGCCAGCTGTCTCATTTTCGGGGTCCACCTCAGATGAACGCAGCCAGCCCGAACTTACGGTAGTGAGCGACGAAATACCGCGATCGATGGTGGTGGACACGACAGGCCGCGACACGGTAAATTCGACCGACCCGCCTACGGGCTCTAAATAGCTGATAAAGAAAACAGTTTCGGGCTTGGGCTCGGCATGGGTGTCAAGCCGGCTCTTTTTTATAGACGGTAAATTCACCGGCCTCTCAAACGCTCATAAGCGAAAAAACCCGTATTAGCAATAGCTTAATGCCGGATGGCGGGGCCGGGGCGCTTTAGCCAAGCGGTACAACTCCTGGCGAATTCGAGCGCCAAACGGTGTTTTATGATCCCGGTATGGTCCATAACCCCACCGAAATCAGAACTTAAGTCTCCCTAAGATTCCGCGAATTTCACTTTACAGAGACGGGCTCGCTCGAGAACTCCCTCCTCCAGCGGAGAGTTGGGTGCGAACCTGTTGCATCGCATTCTGGAAGCCGACGGCGCAGATCCTCTTTTTCCAGGGCAGCAGCGGCATTAACGGCCATCTCGACGACATTCTGCATGCGATGGCGACCTCGAGGCCGCCGCTCACCGTCGCTTCGTGCTCGCTCGGGTTCGGCTATTCCGACAACGCCAATCAGGCTGTCGGCCAGATGGCGGCCACCGGCGTCACGTTTTCTCGAAATAGATCGTCTGGGTCTGCGAGCGCCAGTCGCGGTAGATGCCGAAGCGCGGTTGTGCGTTGACGAAGGGCGCGCCGTTGCGGCGGGCGCCATGGTTCGGATCGGCCATGGGTCCCTGGTAGGCGCCGCAGAACGCGCCGTTAAGCCAGATGTCGACGTGGCCGCTGGCGTCATGAGCGGGATTGAGGCGCACCTGCACCGTGTTCCAGCTCTCCAGCGGTAGATCGCGCCGGCAGATCTGGGTGCGCGTCACCATCGGCGGCTGGGCGCAGGGTGCGCCAGAGGCCACCTGCGCGAAGAAGCGCACGCGCTCGCCGAGCGGCCGCGCCTCGATCTTGAAAAAGGGACTGGCGTCGCACGATTTCCTGCCATTGAAGGAATCCTGCTTGATCTGGTGAATGACCGTGCGGCAAAGCTGGCCGCCCGCCGGCGGAACGTCGCGCGGCCAGTTACTGGGGATCTTGAAAGAGAAGCGGTACCACACCGGCTGGCCGAATTTCACCAGCTCGCCTGCGCCGGTTGCGCGGTCGGATCTCACCTGGATCTCCGCCCGCTCGCTGGGCACGATGCCGCCAGGCTCGGCCTCAATCGCCGCGGCGCGTGAGCCCTTGCTGTCGCAGACATAGCGCCTCGCCTGCAGCATCGCCTCGCTCGCGCCGTCGAGCCCGTCGCCCTCCTGCACCGTGACGCGGCCGACCGTCTTGCCGATGGGGTCCTCGACGACGCCGACGCGCAGCGCCCGCAGGTTGTTGTCGAGCTTGCTGGAGATCCGCCACTTCCCCGGCAACTGCGACGGCGCGGCCGGATCGTAGGCGAAGAGCTCGGTGAAGATTGGTTGTGGCGTCGGCTGCGCCACCGCCGTCGCCGACGCGAGTGCAGCAAAGAGCAGCAATGCCGCGGGGCCGCGCCTGGCGTCGAGCCTGGGACTCGACCCCCGAAAAGCCGCTACATTGCCCGTTCGCACATGATGAGAGCCTCGATCGCCGAGCCGCGCGCCGATGATGGTAGAGGAAAGGGGCCCTCAGGGGTCTTACCCCCTGATGCAACGGCTCTCGAGGCCATCAGAGAGCGGTGGCGGACGCATGGTCGTCGTGTTCCGTGCCCCCCGGTGCCAGAACCGACGTTCACTGAGGCTCCGTCAAACCGCCGCAGTCGACCCTTCCCGGCCACTCAGTCTTCGCGCCGGGGGGTGGCTCTTCCTGCCCCAAAGCTACCGTTTGCGGCGCCCGCGTAGAGCGCTTCGCTCGGGCGGTTTCCCGCCATTCGGCTATTCTGCCGCGGCGGGTTGTGCATCCGCCCACAGCTCCGGCTGCAGTTCCTCCTTGCGGTTCGGGAAGAAGAGCGCGCAGCCCAGCGTCACGATGCAGAAGACAGCCAGCACCATGGTGACAGCGGCCACGCTGCCGTCGCGCTCGTAGAATATGGACACCACTGGGGCAGCGGCGGCGGACCCCAGGAAGCCGACGAAGAAGCGCACCGAGTAGATCCGGGCGCGCAATTCGGGGGAGATGTAACGGGCCGTCATCGTATCGTTGACGGTAACCTGGCCGAAGACCGAGGCGGCGACAGCAGCCGCCAGCGGCAGTACCAGCCAGCCGCGCGCGAAGGACAGCCCCAGCATTGCCGGCGCCAGCACGATGCTGACCGGCAGGAAGACCCGCTTCAGCGTGTTGCGGTCGATCATCCGGCCGACGTTGAACTGGGTCACCGCACCGCACAGCGTCACCACAAAGGCGGCGATGCCGATCAGGGGCAGCAGGGTGGCGTTTCCGGCCAGCCTCTCCTGCAACAGCTTTGGCAGCAGCAGGGTGAAGGCATTGAAAACCAGCTCCGACGACATCGCGATCAGCATCAGCACCAGCACGGCTCGGCGTACCAGATGGCGGGGGATCGGCGGGAACGGGCGGCGGTTGACATGATGCAAGTGTTCCGGAACGAGCGGCGTGCGCATCCACAGCAACCCGACGGCAACACAGAACAGGCCGGGCGCGATGAAGGCGGCGCGCCAGCCGACGGCGTGGGCCAGGAAGGCGGTTATGACCGGGGCCAACGCGACCCCCAGGTTGCCAAACACGCCGTTCACGCCGATCGAGCTGCCGGGTTTGTCACCAGCGGCCTCTATCAGCATTGTCGTCCCGATCGGGTGGTAGATCGCGGCGAAACCCCCGGCAAATGCCAAGGCGATGGCCAGCATGGTGGGGGAATGGGCGAGACCGGCGCCGATCAGGCCAGCGGCGACGCCCAGGAAGAACACGGTCATTAGGATCTTGTGGCCGAAGCGCTGCGCCAGCCAGCCCTGCGGCAGCGACAGCAGGCCGTAGAGCACGAACATGCCGGTGGCGAGGGCCAGGATCGGGCCATACGACTCGCCGAACGGGCCGCCGGGAACCGCCATCGCCAGCACGGCGGTGGGCAGGATCGCCAAGCTGTAGTGGGTGATCGTGTGGGCGGTGTTGATGAACACGATCTGCCGGAGGGCTGGGGTCATGATTAGCTCTCCAGCCGTTCGTAAGCGTCCGCCCGGCCTTCGATCCAATACCCCGATGCCCGAAGCCATTGCACCGGATGGCTTCTGATATTGACGATATGATCTCGTGCGGCGCGCGCGACCCTGGCCTCCGCCGCAATCCAGACGAAACCTTCGCCTGGTGGCAGTTCGATCCTCTTCAGCGCCGCCATCACCGGTTGGGCATTGATGACGTCCTCAGGACAGCGATGAACCCAGAGGGCTTGGTGGTCGGCTCGCGTGTTGAACCCTTGTTCCTCGGCCGGACCGTTGACCACCACGAGCGTGATGGCGCGAACGCCCTCTGCCAGGCCTTCGACCCGACGTCCGATGGACGGCAGGGCGGTTTCGTCACCGATGAGAAGCCACCAATCGAAGTCGTCCGCAATCATGAGCGAGCCTCGGGGGCCGCTGATCGCTACGGCGTCTCCGATCTGAGCCTGCTCTGCCCAGTGGATCGCCGGACCGGCAGGATGCAGCGCAATGTCAATGGTCAGCTTTTTGGCTTCGGCGTCGAAGTGTCTCGGGGTGAAGTCACGCGCTTCGAGATCGCCCCCTTCGCCCGGAACATATAGCTTGATATGATCATCGGCGGATGGGGTAGTGAAGTCCTCGAAGTCCTCGCCACCAAGGACTATTCGTAGCATCCTCGGCGTGACATGCGCTTTTCTAGGACGACGAGCGTCCTGCGGCGCGAATTGTGCCTGACGCGGCGGGTTCGGTGTTCCATAGTTCGGCGAGTTCGGAGTTCCATAAATCTCTGTCCGTTTGGGTCGATTTACGACCAAAGCGGGCCCGGCTCGGCCGCAAATAGCGTTGAGACGAATGCCGTTTCCCGGCCCTGGTCCTATCTTAGATATTTCTTTGTGTTGGAGGGGCGTAGCGCTATAACGGCAAGATATGTCGCTATCCCGCCAAACCGTTCTTGCCGAGCTGATCCCCGATGATGCGCAGGCGCCGGTCGTCGGCGTCAGCAGTCATTGGCCGTCCCGAAGCGAGAAGGCGCAGCACACCCACTCCCGGCACCAACTTATGTATTCGCAAAAGGGCGTGATACACGTCTCCACCCCCACCGGAAGCTGGATACTGCCCCCGACAAGTCGATCTGGATCAGCGGCGGCACCCCTCACGCCCTACTCGTCAAGCGACCTGTCGAACTCACCATTTTATGGGTGGCTCGGGACGCCCCCGGCGCGCCGCATTGGACCGGTTGCAACGTCGTGAGCGTCTCCCCACTCATCCGTGAACTGCTCGGCGTCTGTTCGGAGCAGCCTTGGGACTATCCGCCTGCCTCTCGCTCTTCGCGTCTCGCGCAGGTTCTTCTCGAACAACTCGAAGTGCACGAGCAGGCGCCGCTGGAGCTACCCGAGTTGAGCGATCCAAGAGCCGAGCGGGTCGCCGCCATGCTTAGAGCGGATCCGGCGGACCGCAGACCGCTCGCCGAGTTAGCGGCGGCGGCAGGCGCGAGTCACAGGACCATCGAACGCCTTTTCGCCTCCGAAGCCGGGATGTCTTTCGGCAGATGGCGCGTGCGGCATCGGATGATTACCGCGCTGGAACAGCTGGCGCACGGGGATAGTGTCGGCGACGTCGCTTACGCGGTAGGTTACGAGACGGCGTCAAGCTTTATCGCGGCTTTTAGGGACACGTTCGGCACGACGCCGGCTACTTACTTCCAGGATATCCGTGATCCGCGCGCTCGCAAAGAATGACGGATGATGCGGGTGCCAGTGCGACTTTGGTCGCGCAATGGCCGTTATCGGCGCCCAGCTGCCTGTTCCCCTTGTTCCGCGAACCCTTCGCAACCCGCTAGGCGGGACTATCCCCGCTGGGGCGCGGGGACGGCCGGGCGGCGGCGGCGCACGGTCTCGCGCCACAGGATATAGACACCGGAGCCGACAACGATTGCAGAACCGACTAGCAGGCCCGGGGGAGGTACGTCCCCCCACACTGTGAAGCCGAGGATCATTGCCCACACCAGCGAAAGGTAGTTGAACGGCACTACGGCCGAGGGGGGCGCCAATGAAAGCGAGCGCGTCCACCAGAACTGGGCGATTCCGTTGCCGACCCCGGCAAGCGCGAGCATCAGCGCGTCGCGCAGGTGCGGGGCTCGGAACCCGAGCGTCAGCAGGCCGGCGGTGCACAACGTCATAATGCTCATCTGGTAGAGCGTCAACGTCTCGGTCGACTCGGTCATGCTCATGCGGCGGATCGCGATCGCAACAGTCGAGATTAAGACCGCGTTGCCGAGCGCGAACAGCGCGCCGTAAGTCAGAGTGCCGGTGCCGGGATGGGTGATCATCAGGACGCCGACAAACCCGATCATAAGCGCCGACCAGCGGTGGATGCCGATTTTCTCCTTCAGGATCACGATCGACAGCAGGGTCGTGAATAATGGCGCCGCGAAGCCGATCGCGGTCGCCGAACCGAGCGACAGCACGCTGACCGCAAGGAACCAGCACAGCATCGAGCCGAATTGCGAGAGGCCGCGCTGCAGATGCTCGCGGTAGCGTCGCGTCCGCAAGACGCCCCATCCGGCGCGCGGCAACACGATCGCCGCGACGGTCAGGAATGCGAACAGGGTACGCCCGAATGCGACTTCACCCAGCGGATAGGTGGCAAGTTGCCATTTCACGACCGCATTGCCGCCGGCGAACATCGCAGTCGAGCCGACCATGTAAGCGATGCCGAGCGGGACCTGGTTGCGCCGCGCCGCAGCCACGTCGGCGACGGTCATCGCGCCGGGCCGTCGATTGGCCGGATATCCATCAGAAATCTCTGTTATGAGCAGTCCCATACTCAAATGGGGTCCCTCTTCATCGGTATCTCCGTCCGAGTGGCAGAGCTCCTATGTCCATTTCGTATTGCCGGGGTCACAGGCAGTTGATGATGAGCCGTCTGTTCGGATTGCGGGCCGCCCAATTCTCCGGCCTATTCCAACCGGCCCCAGCACGGCACGTTCACCCCATCGAGTGCTTCGCCGCCTCGGCAACGGGTTGACGCCGGGTCGGTCCGGAGGAATTCCGCGCTACGGCGATGTGGAAGTGTTCCGTCTTGAGGGCGGCGCTTTGCAGACGTAAGACGGATGCATCAAGCCAGTTTGCTCGTAAAACACATTTTCGATGAACTCGAATCCGAGTTTTTTCAGGATTTTCTCCGAAGCACAATTCTGGGGGTGATGCCCAGCGTAAACTCGCGACAACCGCAATTTTTCCCAGCGTATTCGAGCGCGCCGAACGCTGCTTCCGTTGCAAAGCCTTTGCCCAACAGCGCTTCACGAGATGGAACCCGACTTCGAAATTCGCCTCGCCAGGCGTATAGACCCAGGGCCGAAGCCGGTCGCAGTCGACGAACTCGCCATTGCGGTGATCGAACAGCGCCCAATACTGAACGCCACCGGACCTCTCCCGCTCGATCTCGGCGCGAAGCTTCTCTCCGACTTGGGACTTGGTGAGTTTGCCTTGGGAATCAATGAGCGCCGTGATGGCAGGATCCCCCCGCAATTCCATCGCAAGGGGCAGATCCTCGATCTGCCATGACCGCGCCACAAGGCGCTCGCTCCTGAATTTTTCCGTTTCCGTCATGACCGCCGGCCGAAAATGGCCCTATTCCTGCGCTTCACAGCGATACCGGCGCAAGTGGGACCGGGTTCGAATCCGGCTTGCTCCAGAGGCGAGTCCGATGCGAACTCGGTCCACAACTGGCGTCGGCGGAGGCTTCCGTCCCCTGGATCGCCCTTGTGCGCCACCGAATTGCCCGGCGGCGAGCCCGAGAGCGCCCGAGCGCGAGCGCGATGAGGCGCTGGGGGCCGGCCGGGAAGAGCTGCTCTGAAGTCCGGACAGCCGATGCGAATGTCCGCAAAGGATCGAAGCAGGAGTTGGCGCTGCTCAGCTATCCCTTCGCACTTAACACCGTAATTCAGAGTCGTGCTACTGGTGCGCGAAAGTGTTGGCGGCGTTCTGAAAGGGGTACTTGCAGCTCGGCGATGGAGATTGTTTATGGACAAGGTCTGGATCGAAAAGCTCCCTCGGGCAAATATCCCAAGCTCACCGGCTGGGTCGAAGAGAGCATCGATGAAACGCTGACTTTTTACCGTCTGCCGCGTCAGCATCATAAGCATCTCAAATCGACCAACATGCTGGAGCATCTGAATGAGGAGATCAAACGCCGCACTCACGTCGTGCGCATCTTCCCCAATGCGAGAGCTGCTTGCGGCTGGTGCGGGCGCTCGCCGTCGAAACCCACGAGAACTGGCTCGAGCAGCATCGCTATCTCAACATGGACGATCTGCGCGAGCACAAAAAGGAGGCGCTGCGCCGTGCCGCCTGACCCCCGACCCGTTCAGCCTAGCCCCACGGGTCAAGCCCGTGGGCTGACGACCCACGTGCTCGCTCGGTCGAGGACGCTGCGCGCCGGCTCCGCCGATGCCGCCGCCTGCGCGGCGGCATCCTTGACTGCCGCTGCGCGCGGCGCTCTGCCAGACGGCAGGCCGGGACGAAGGGATGGCCGTATTCCGATCGAACAAAGGGATGTGCTCTTGACCTGAATATCAACCGCGCTCGCTTACCATGCCCAATTTGCTGAACTTGACGCACACAACTTCGATCCATTCCTCGATACGATGCTGGCGGGCGCGTTTGTAGCGCGGTGGTGCGCCGGCATACCGGGTCGAGACGGCCGGCGGCGTGTTTCAGGTGCGCGGCGATGATCCAGCACCGCGGGTCGGTGCAGGATTGCATCGGACGCCGCCAGGCAAAAGTCGAGGTCGATGCGCCGCTAAGCGCCCATGTCCCACCGTCCGGGCTATGAGACGCCGCCGAGGTCGCCGTAATCCGGTAATTCGGCGAATACCCGCCGTCCGCGGTCGATGACGGCGCCGGTCCCGGTTATTTGGACCGCTTCCGAGGAAGAGTAAACTAAAGGCCGGTAGTCGGCTACTGGTTTCATCATTCCCCGAAATCAAATTCATCTCGTGTTGTTGCGGGGGGCTGTGAAGCTTGTGGGCCGCCGCCGACCTGTGGGCAAGGTGGGGGAAACGCATAGCGTTTTCCCAAAATGTGGGCCATGGTCAGGCGATCCGCCGGAAGACGTTGTGCTGGCGATTTGTCGTATATGGCCGGATTTTGGGCTTCTACTCGCCGAGATCGGAGGTACTTCTGCCGTTGACTGTGGAGAAAGAACAGGGGTCGATAGCCGACCCCTTGGCGAGCTTGAGAGGCGTTTCCCTCCCAATGTGGATCGAGGAGTCGCGCAGAAGTAACTCGCCGCATCGGCGAGAGGCGAAGGTGCCGTATCAAGGGCGATCCGGCGCATTGCTGGAGGAGGCTCTGAAACCCGGAGTTCCGCCCTAATGGACGGCGGCCACCTGCATCAAATCTTTCATCGAGAGCTTCCGGAGCATCGATCGCAGGATCGAGGTGCGTCTCGATGCGCCAGTTGTCCTAATCCATGGGCAAAACGGGGTCGGGAAGACAAGCCTGCTCTCGGCGATCGAATTGACGCTTACGGGGGCAATCCCATCGATGCAGCGCGCTGACCCCGATTATCGCGAACGTTGCTTCATCAAGGCACGACGGAAGGCAAAGTCGTCCTTAATCTGACGAACGTTGAAGGAGTCAATGAAGCACTTGTGCTCACAATTTTAGCATCCGACGTAATCGGGTCGACCACGCTCAGCGAAAAGAAGAAATTTTTCAGTGAGCGGTGCTACCTGCCGCAATCGGCCCTGACCCAGCTTCTGACAATCTATCAGGAGTCGGACTCCCGGGGTAGACTCTTTACTATCGCGATTTGTAAGTGAATTGTTGGGTCTAGACCGATTGGATGCTTTTGAAATCGCTTTGGAGCAGATTCGTGATCTCCGAAACGCCAGGAGGATCGTTAAATCCTACGATGATGTCGATGGGTTAGGATATGACGCTCCGAATAGGGACCTTCGGCAGCGTCAAAATGCCGCGTTCCCAACAATCGTCGTCGATGTCTCTCCCCGATTTCTAAATTAACCTTATTAATAGCGGATTGGCTCGGAAATCGATCGCATTAACAGGTCAGTTGATTTTGCCAACCAATAGTTAATTATATTTAACGACTTGACACAAAACCGAATTGGTCTTTAGTGTACCAAACTTTAGTTCTCGCTGGTGCATCGCCTTGCCTTATTTAGTTAATTCGACTGAGCGCGGTAGCCGTGCTATATTAATCAGTCTGGCGACGACATGCGTTCCACCTAATGGGCTTGCTGCCCGGTCCCCTATCGATGTGCTTGCCCTCGGGCTTCACCTTTTCAAACCGCAGATGTCGACGCATTGGGCATGTTGGTAAGCACACTTACACTTGCTCGACTGGAACCAGACCGTCAGGTTTGCTGGACGAATTTAAATGCGCGTACAACCTGACTCGGTGTTGCGCATGTGGGAAGGGCTTTTAAAACGGGCCCCGGGTGCCCAGCAGAATCAAGCCTGTTCCCCTGATCTCGATCGCACGCTGCGGCCGTACGTGCCACAGAGGGTCTCCGCAGTTGCCGCGGCCCAGCCCAATGCTATCGCCGTTAGAGCTGGCTCCGCCTGCTTGACATACGGCGCCCTGAATGCGCGCGCCAATCAGCTGGCCCGTTATTTGTTTCTATCGGGCGTCGGTTCAGAGATCCCTGTCGGGATCTGCCTCCCCCGCTCCTTCGACCAGATCGTCGCTATTCTGGCAGTGTTGAAGGCTGGCGGTGCCTTTCTGCCGCTGGATCCGGCCTGGCCGGTTGAACGGATTCGTCAGCTCCTCGACGACGCCCAATCACCTGTGCTCGTGACCGCCCCGGATACCGCCGAAGCTCTGGCCGGCGCGGGCCGGATTTTCGTGTGTCCGGGGCGAGATTCTGAGTTGTTGGCGCAATTCGACCCGCACGACATCACCGCCGAGTACTGTCAGCAGCACCTCGCCTACATCATCTACACCTCGGGATCGACGGGCGAGCCGAAGGGTGTCGAGATCACCCATAGCAACCTGGCCAACCTGATCAACTGGCATCACGAAGCCTTTCAGGTCAATAACGCCGACTGCGCGAGCCACCTCGCGGGTCTCGGTTTTGACGCGGCAGTGTGGGAAGTGTGGCCTTACCTCTGTGCGGGCGCATCGGTGTCGCTCGTACCGGAGGCGGCGCGTACCTCGCCGGAGCCTCTCCAGCGTTGGTTGATCGATCAGAAGATCAGCATCGCCTTCGTTCCGACCGTCCTCGCGGAGCCGATGATAGCGGCGGAGTGGCCGGCCGATACCACGTTACGCTACCTGCTGACAGGCGCCGAAACGCTGCACAGCTACCCGCCGTTAACGGCCCCTTATACGCTGGTGAATAATTATGGGCCGACAGAATGCGCCGTTGTCGCCACCTCGGGCGCAGTTCAGGTGCAGTTGGACAGCGACGCATTGCCGCCGATCGGGTGGCCGATCGCGAATGTCCAGATTCATCTTCTCAGTCCGGCTGGCGCGCCGGTGGCGGTGGGCGAGACCGGGGAAATATACATCGGCGGCGCCGGCGTCGGCCGCGGCTACCGCAATCGCCCGCAGCTCACTGCCGATCGCTTCATGCCGGACACGTTCTCACCAGTGCCCGGAGCCCGTCTGTACCGGACAGGCGATTTGGGTTGCTTGCTGCCGAATGGCCAGATCGCCTTCAAGGGCCGCATCGACGACCAAGTAAAAATCCGCGGCAATCGGATTGAACCGGACGAGATAGCCCGGGTGCTCCATCGGCACTCGCTGGTGGCAACGAGTGCGGTCCTGGCGCGGGGTCGCGGCGCAGGCGACAAGCAGCTTGTTGCCTACATTCTACCCGCCGCCGGTGGCGAGCCTTCCGCCGAAGATCTCCGGGCGTTCCTGGTAGAACTGCTCCCGGACTATATGGTTCCGAACTACTTTGTGCGTCTCAATTCTTTGCCAGTCACCGCCAGCGGGAAGCTGGACAAGTGCGCGCTGCCTGAGCCCGCGCCGGAAAACGCCCTAAGTCAAGTGCGGTATCGCGGAGCGCAGACACCCGCCGAGGAGCGCTTGGGTTCGATCGTGGCCGAGGTGCTGGGCGTGCCGCATATCGGCAGTGACGACAATTTCTTTCTGATCGGCGGGCATTCATTGCTCGCAACCCAAGTAGTTTTGCGCGCTCGAGATGCGTTTGGCGTCGACCTGACGCTACTTCATCTATTCGAAGCGCAGACGGTGGCCAAGCTGGCCACCACCATCGAGCGGCTGCTGATCGAGAGGCTGAACGCAATGAGCGAAGAAGAAGCGCAGCGCTACCTGGCTGTTTAACGCATGGGAACCGGTCGCGTGGGGGCGGAATCGCTTGCGCTTCCGGCAACCGCCGGGTCCGAGAGCCCGCTCAGTCTTTATCGCCTTCTGGACCCGGCGGTGCTCGCCGATCCATACCCACTTTACCGGGCACTGCGGGAACACGATCGGGTCCATTGGGATGCATTCCTGCATGCATGGGTGGTCACCGGATACGCTGAAGTGATGACAGTGCTGCATAAATTCTCGGCCGACCGCACACCGACGCCGGAGCAGTTGAACGCGATGGGACTCGCCGCCCTCGAGCCGATCGCCCAGGTCATGATCAAGCAGATGCTGTTCATGGACGGACTGGCGCACGCGCGGCTGCGCCGCCTGTGCTCGGCCGCGTTCACCTCGCGCCGGGTGGACGTGTTGCGGTCACACATCCAGGACATTGCCGATCGCCTGATCGACCGGGTGCTCCCGGACGGAAGCATGGAGGTGATAGGCGATTTCGCCAGCCCGTTGCCTGCAATCGTCACGGCGGAGCTGCTCGGCGTCCCGACCGCCGATCATGAACAGCTGAAGGCGTGGTCCGCGGATTTCGCCGAAATGTTGGGGAATTTCCAGCACAATCCGGACCGCTCGGCTCGTGTGTTGCGCACGGTCGAGCAAATGACAGGCTATTTCGGCGCCGCTATTCGTCAGCAGGAGCGTCAACCGCGCGAAGGGCTGATCCAGGCCCTGATGCATGCGGAAGTCGATGGAGCGCGGCTGACCGAGGAGGAGGTGATCGCAAATGCGATCGTCACGATGGTCGGCGGCCAGGAGACGACAACGAATCTCATTGGCAATGGGTTGCTCACGCTTCTCCGCCAGCCCGAGCAATTGGCCCAGCTGCGCGACGATCCATCGATTATCGAGCCGGCGGTCGAGGAGCTGCTGCGCTATGAAAGTCCTAGTCAACACACCGCCCGTATCGTGCCGGAGGATGTGATCCTCGGCGGCAAGCAGCTGCGCAAGCGAGATGCCGTCATGGCGGTGATGGCGGCAGGCAACCGTGATCCAGCTCGCTTCTGTGATCCCGACAGTCTGGATCTCGCACGAGCCGACAATCGGCACCTCGCCTTTGGCTGGGCGGCGCATTTCTGTTTCGGTGCGCCGCTCGCGCGCATGGAGGGTCAGATCGCCTTCACCACACTTCTCCGGCGGTTGGACCATCTGGCCCTGGTGCCGGAGCCATTGGTTTGGCGTGAAAATCTGGGGCTGCGCGGGCTCAAAGCCTTGCACGTGTCGTTTCGTAAAAGCGATCATAGGGCGACGCCCGGAGGCGGGACTGTCGCACTATGATTGAAGCGATAGAGCTGTCGCCCGTCAAGCGCTTGTTATTGGAAAGGATGCTGAGCGGGGAGGCGGAGCGGCCTGGTCCGAAGATCGCCGGAGTGAAGCCGCGCGGCCGGGGGATGCCGTCCCCGATCTCGCCCGAGCAGGAGCACGTTTGGCTGCACGCCTCGATGGCCGGGGATCTCCCGCTCTACAATGAGCCGATCACCATCCATCGCCATGGTTCTTTCGACCTCGCGCTGCTCAAGGAAAGTTTCAACCATATTCTGCGCCGGCATGAGATTTGGCGCACCGCTTTTGTAATGGCGGACGGCGCGATCCGACAGATCGTGCACGACGAGTTGCGCATCGCAATGCCATTGGTGGATCTCAGTCATCTGCCAGAGGCAGAACGCGAAGCCGAGGCGCTGCGCCGCGCCACGGCGGATGCACGCACCCCGTTCGATCTCAGTCGCGTCCCGCTTTTGCGCGCACGAGTGTTCAAGCTGGCAAACAACCAGCACCGACTTTGCCTGACTTTGCATCATATCATCTTCGATGGCGTTTCGATCTATCGTATCGTCATCCCGGAGCTGATATCGGTTTACGAGGCGCTTGCACGCGGCAGGCGGCCGGAGCTGGCGAAGCCAGTCCTGCAATATGGTGATTACGCGTTGTGGCGGGAACTGAGCCTTGCCGGCAACATTGCGCGCCAGATGGATTATTGGCGTCGCCACCTGGCCGGTGAGCTGCCCACGATGCAACTTCCCTACGATCGCGCGCGGCCAGTCCGCCTCAGCTATTGCGGGTCGATGGAGCATTTCAGCCTGTCGGCTGAGCTAACTCAGGCGCTGAAAGAGCTGAGCCGCAACGAGAACGCGACATTGTACATGACGCTGCTCGCTGCGTTCAAAGTTCTGCTGCACCGTTACAGCGGATCGGAGGATATTCTGATCGGCGGCGTTGTCGACACGCGACGGCGCCCGGAGCTCGAAAAACTCGTCGGTTATTTTCTGAACAGCGTCGTGCTGCGGACTCACCCCACTGGCGACATGCCGTTTTGCGAGTATCTCACCCGGGTGGAGGCAGAGGTCCTCGGAGCGCTCGCCGCGAGCGATGTGCCGTTCGATCGCGTGGTGCAGGAGCTGCGTCCAAAGCGCGACCCGAGCTGCCACCCAATTTTTCAGATTTTGTTCTCAATGGAGCCGCCAGCAACCGCATTTCTCGACGGCTGGGACTTGACGCAAATGGAGGTAACGGTCGGGACAGCGAAATTCGACCTCTATCTCGAGCTCGACGAACGCCCCGAGGGCATCATCGGCCGCTTCCTCTACAGCACTGATTTGTTTGATGCTGCGACGATCCGCAGAATGATCGGACATTGGACACGGTTGCTCGAATTCGGTGACGGCGATGCCCGACCGCACGCTTGCCGATTTGCCGATGCTCGGCGAACGGGAGCTGCGCCAGCTTCAAGTAGAGTGGAATGACACGCGCAGAGACTACCGCAGCATTACCTTGCAGGAATGGTTTACGAGCCAAGCGCGGCGCACTCCCGATGCGGTAGCGGTCGCCTTCGGCGAGAGCGCCTGGACTTATCGCGAGCTCGACTGTCGGGCAGAACAGCTGGCAGCGCGCCTGCGCGCGGCTGGGGTACGGCGCGAAACGCTAGTGGGCATTTGCGCCGAGCGCTCGCCAGACATGATGGCCGGCTTGCTGGCGATTCTCAAAGCAGAGGGCGCCTACCTGCCGTGTGACCCTGAGCTCCCACCGGCGCGGCTGGCGTTCATTCTCGATGATGCGAAGCCCGCGGTATTGCTGACTCAACGCAAGTTGGCGCCGAGGTTGGCATCTTCGGGCGCGCGCTTGCTCTTTCTCGAGGATGGCGGGGAGGTCACCGAGGGGGCCGCCCAAGCCAATCCTGGCGCGGGGATGGAGTTGCTGGCCTACGTTCTTTACACCTCCGGTTCGACCGGGAAGCCCAAAGGCGTGGAGATTCCGCATCGTGCTTTAATAAATCTGCTGGCCTCGATGCAGCGCGAACCCGGCTTCGGTGCCGATGATGCGCTGTTGGCAGTGACGACCTTTTCGTTCGACATCGCGGCGCTCGAGTTGTTCCTGCCGCTGGTCAGTGGCGGCAAGGTGATCCTCAGTAGCCGGGAAGACGCCGTCGACCCGGTCCGGCTGGCCGCGCTGATTCGCCGCTCCCGCTGCACGGTAATGCAGGCGACGCCCTCGGCTTGGCGCAGTCTGATCGAGGCGGGCTGGCCCGGAGAACCCGGCCTCAAGATCCTCTGCGGCGGCGAGGCTTTGCCGCCGGATTTGGCCGAAGAGCTGCTGACCCGCGGCGCCAGCCTTTGGAATATGTATGGACCGACCGAGACGACCATCTGGTCCGCGCTCCATAGGGTGCAAGGCGTCAGCGCCCCCGTGCCAATTGGACGTCCGATTGCCAATACCCGCATGTACATCCTGGACTCGCGGGGCAATCCAGTGCCGATCGGCGTCGCCGGTGAATTGCACATTGGCGGGGAAGGCCTCGCCCGCGGCTACCGCAACCACGCCGAGCTGACACGCGAGCGGTTTGTGACCCGGGATCAGCTGCCGGGCGAGCGCCTCTACCGCACCGGCGACATTGCGCGCATTCTCGACGACGGCATGATCGAGTGTCTCGGCCGGACTGACGCCCAGGTCAAGATTCGCGGTTTCCGGGTTGCGTTGGAAGAGATCGAGGCGGCGCTGGAAAGCTTTATTGACATTGCTGCTGCCGCGGTGAAGCCCTGGCCGCAGGCCGGCGGGGAACGCAACCTCGTCGCCTACGTCGTCGTAAGCGGGGCGACAGCGCCGCAGATGGCAGAGCTGCGGCAGCGGCTAGAGGAAATCCTGCCCAGGTATATGGTTCCCTCACGCATCGTTCATCTGCCCGCGCTGCCACTGACGCCGAACGGCAAGGTCGACCGGAACCGACTGCCCGAGCCGCCCGCCGACGTGCCGCCCGTCGGCTTGGTTGCGCCATTGGGCGAGCGCGAACAGCGGCTCGCAAAGATCTGGCAGGAGCTCCTCGGCATCGCCGCTATCGGCAGGCATGATGATTTCTTCGGTCTTGGCGGGTATTCCCTGCTGGCCTCGAAGCTGCTGCGGCGGATCGAAACGGTTTTCGGTGCCACGCTGCCCGTGTGGAAGGTCTATCATGCGTCGACGCTGGCGCAGATGGCTGCCGCACTCACCGATATAGGACCGACGAGCGGACCGACCAACTCGCCTGCTCTGGAACCGGCACAATCGCGGCCTGGCCTCCTCTGGCTCCACGCTGAAACGGATTTCTGGCCGTTGGCGAAGAAGATGGAACCAGATCAGCCGTTTGTCAGTGTTTGGGTGGATCGGGACGAGCTCGGTCTGCTTGGCGATCGCCCTTGTTTAACCGACATCGCAGTCGGCTTCGTGCGAGCGATCCGCTTCATTCAGCCGGCGGGCCCCTACTGCATAGGCGGCTTCTGCACACATGGTATCTTGGCCTTCGAAGTGGCAGCCCAGCTCGCCGCGCGAGGTGAGGAGGTCGCGCTAGTAATTCTACTGGATGTCGTCAATCCTAAACACTTTCGCGAGATGGGCGCGCTAAACAGGGTATCGTGCAAGCTCAAGTTTCATTTGATATCGCTCCGGCAGCTCCGGGGCGCCGCCCGGCGGCGCTATGCGCTGACCTGTTTGCGCTACAGGCTAGCCCGTTTGCGCGCAGTCGCGCTCCGGCATCGGCAGGTGATCTCAGGCCTGATGCCTAGTTTTCACGACGTCCTCGAGCGCGCCGCGCTCCTCTATGAGCCGAAGCCATATGCGGGGGCGGTGGTGTTGCTGCAGCCGACCCAACGGGCGGTTGATTACCGATCGGGCTGGACGGACTTGCTCACCGGTGCGTTCAGCGCCCTCGATTGTCCGGGGGACCATAATTCCATGCTGGAGGAGCCGAACGTGCAGGTTCTGGCTGCCACGATCCGTGCCTGTTTAAGCCGAGCGCGAGTAGCGCGAGGTTGGCGGGGGGCCGCGGAATGATGCTATGGCGGGGGTGGTAATCGAGATCGTTTGGATCGATATGGATATGAAGGACGCACCGCTAGGCCATTTCTTTGATACCCTCGATGAAGATGAGCGCGCCCGCACCAGGCGATACTGCTTCGCGCGTGACCGGGTGCGCTTTATTGTCCGGCGAGGTCGACTGCGCGAACTGCTAGCGCGCCGTCTTGAGTGTGCTCCGTCGCGGATTCGCTTCTCCCGCAACGTCTTTGGCAAGCCGTCGATCGAGGCAAGCAATCTTCGGTTCAGCCTGTCGCATTCGCATTCCATCGCGCTTTACGCAATTACCGAGGGATTGGAAGTCGGCTGCGATATCGAGCGACTTGATCCGCACCTTCCCACCGACCAGATTGCTGAGCGGTTCTTCGCGCCGCTAGAGGTGCGCATGCTGCGGTCACTTGCTCCCTCCATGCAAGTGCAAGGCTTCTTCAATTGCTGGACCCGCAAAGAGGCGTACGTCAAGGCGCGCGGTGATGGGTTATCGGTCCCGCTCGACGGCTTCGCTGTGTCCTTGGCGCCCGGCGAGCCCGCCGCGTTGCTGCACGGCTGCGACGGCTGGTCTGTCGAGTCCTTCGACACGGTTCCCGGCTATCACGCCGCAGTAGTGGCAGAGAACGCGGGCTGGCGTCTCGACCTGGCAAATAAGACGCGTGATCCTGTTCGGGCGTGGTCCAGGCGCTCGCTGTGAGAGCGCGACCCCGGGAGGCGCGCCGAAGGTCCGGCGCGATGATCAGCGGATGGCGGACCAAGCGGAACAAGTGTCCACTACCAGCCTAGTGGACACTCAGCAGCAGCCGGCCCGGACGAAGCGGTCGCTATTTCCTCTACTCGATGTTCCGCAAGAACGCGATCGGTGCGCCGACCACGCCGGTCAGGTAGGAGCGAAACACGGCGCGGGCGTGGCACTGCCCCAGCGGGATGAACGGCACGACCTCGAAGGCGCGCTGCTGGATTTGCGCGGCGATCTCACGCCGCGCGGCGTCGTCGGTCGCCGCGAACCACTCGGCGCGCAGCGCCTCGAGCTTCTCATCGTCTGCCCAGCCCGGCAGCACCCCCTTGGCTCCGGGCGGGCGCGCAGGTTTCGCGTTGTGGCCGGGTTCAGCGTGTCGTAGGCCGCTCTGCCTTCGCGGCGGGCGCCGGCGCATACCGGTCGTGGTGGCGCACCCATTCCATGCCGACCCCGCCCTCGTCTCGGCCTTTAGGGTGAGATCGAGCAGCCTGTATGTGTGCATCATCACCTCCACTCCGGGGCCTGCGGCCAGTGTGCAGGCCCCGCTCCCCGGTTCCGCGCAGCAGTTCGTCGAGACGAGATAACGGGTGATCGTCGATCCGGCGCGCCGCCTCTGCGCGATCGGCCCCTTGGTGGGCTCGGAGAGCAGGACGAACTTGCGCCGGCCGTGCGCCCAGCACGCCGCCTCCGTGGTCGGGCCGTGCTGCTGGCGGTCGGCACGGTAGAGATCGTTGAACCCGCCATAGGCATCGGCTTAACCGTGATCACCCTAACGACCGCTTTCGGCGCTATATAACCTTATAACCCTTGCTTGGCGCCTGCCGCATGGGGAAAGGGGCCGAATAGATCGTCAGGATCCTGTGGGCGTATGCGCCGCAACCAGTGTTTGGAACATTTCGGCGAGGCGTTCGGCAGGACCGCGCGGCCCTAGGCTTTGAATGGTGACGCGGGCGCCCTCGCCCAGCAGAAACAGCTCATCGGCGAGGAGTTCAGGGTCGCGCAGCCCCGCCTTGCGACAGAGCTCGATGATCAGTTCGCGGTGCCGGCTCTTGCATTGCTCGATCACGCGCCGGGCCGGGTGATCGGCGTCCGGCAATTCGACCGCCGCATTGGCGAAGGCGCAGCCGCGCTCGGTCCCGCCGAGCTTGAATTCGGCAATGAAGCGCAGCCAGGCGAGCAACTGCTCCTTTGGTTGTCCGGCACGGACCCGTTCAATCCCGGCCCAGGACGTTTCCAGCTCCCGGCCGTATTCGCGCAGGCACTCGGCGACCAGCTCGTCCTTCGATGCGAAGTGACGGTAGAGCGTCGTCTTGTTGGTGTCGGCTGCCTCGGCGATCGCGTCGACGCTGACTGTGTGAATCCCGTATCGGTAGAACAGCTCGCGAGCGGCTTTCAGAATTCGCGCGCGCGGTGGAGCAGGTGGCTCTTTCAGGATCTCTGTCCTCCCCGTTTCGGGTGCCATCTGTTCTCCCCTTGAAATATGTGTAACCGGTCAGTACCTAATTCGTGTGTAACCGGTCAGTACCATAGATGGGTGGCTGTGACGCGTTTTCCAGCCCCCGAAGATCTCTAGGAAGGGGCTCATGGATTTCCAGAAGACCGAGCCGGGCAATGACGGTTCCAAAACTTCCCTCTATCACGCGACCGGGTTGCCGCGCGGTGTGTCCGAGGCGCTCGCCGATCCGATCGTCAAGGCCGTGATGACCGCCGACCGGGTCGATCCGAAACGCTTCGAGGAGTTGTTGCGGCGCGTAGCTGCCTGGCTTGCGTCGCGCGACCCGCAGAATAGCTCCGCGCCCCTCACCCGGCCTGAGCAACCCGCCGGCGGCACCGGCCTCGCGACGCTCGCCAAAGGCTTCGTTCTCACCCTTGCGGTGATCGCAGGCCTCTCGGTGGCGCCGCGTCCTGCTGCGGCCGACGAGGCCCCGATCGCGTTCATCCGCACCCTCGGCACCCAGGCCGTCTCGGTGATCCGCTCCGAGGTGCCGCTGCCTAACAAAGCGTACTATTTCGGTCAGATGGTCCGGCAGGATTTCGATCTGGCCGGTATCTGCCGGTTCGTGCTCGGTGCCTATTGGCGCCTCGCGAGCCCGACGGAGCGGCAAGAGTTCTGCGCTGATTTCGCGGATCGGCTCGTTCGTTTCTACGGCCGGCAGCTCGCCCAATCCGGCGACGGAGATTTCGTCGTAACCGGCAGCCGGACCGACCCCGACGGCGTTATCGTGACCAGCAGGATCATCCGCGCGCAGGGTGCTCCGATAGCTGTGGAGTGGCGGCTCGGGGTCAGCGACGGCCACTACAAGATCGAGGATCTCGCTATTGACGGCGTGAGCATGGCCTTGGCGCAGCGCTCCGAGATCGCGGCGCTTATCGCGCGCGAGGGCGGGCAGATCGGAACGCTGCTCGCAACGATGCGATAGAGGGGATTAGACTGAGCTCCGTAGTACGACGCCTGCGCGACGTCGGAGCCGGCATCGCCGACGGCCGTATTCGTTTTGGAGAGGAGATCAGTGCCTTCCTCACCCGATGGATCGTCAAAACCGAGGCCAATTAGCTAGGTTTAAAACGGGGGCCAGGGCCCGGTCACCTCGGGCCGATGGAGACTATGCCATGACCATCAATGAACTGATGCAACAGATCGAGGAGACGGAGCGCCTCATCGCCGTGTATCGCAACGCCAATGAGGTGATTGTCGGCACCCAAGACGAAGTCTATAGCAGGCGTGGCCTCATAAACCGAACCACCCTCACGGCGGCCGAGATTGGCGACCATATCGTCCGCATCCTCGAGCGCCGACTTGCGACAATGCGAGCAGAGCTCCGGAAGCTCGGCGTCGAATATCAAGGGGGAAGCCGCTGATGCCGACCGGTTGAGGGGCGCCCCGCAGGATGACGTTGTCCAACCGCTTCGGCTTCACCCGGCGGCATGGGATATCCTTCGAGCAAGTCCCCCCAACGGTTACGTCGCCTACGCATATCGTCCGGGCGTCGCTGCGTTCCAGCCGAGCCGGTGATCCGTTCGATTTTCCAGCAGCCGCACGGTTCGTTGTTGATTCGCCCCTGTAGGGAACAAGATTTCGAACCTGTATGGGGCTTTTCCTGTCAAGTGTGTCAATCGGCGACGAAGTCTGACCCCGGATCGGCATGCAAAATCGACCCCGACGGGCATCGGCTCAGGCTTGTCGCGGTAGCGAACAGGAGGGCCCCGCGCGCGTCGCGTAGTGCCCTCACGAGCGACGAAGCGGCGCGCGTGGGAGTTGCCTGTTTGGCCCACCGGGGCAAGCCGGGGTGGTACTCAGGCGCGGTGCTTAAAGCGCCAGCTCTCGTTTCCGGTCTCGATGATTTCGCGGTGATGGGTCAGTCGGTCGAGTAGCGCAGTGGTCATCTTGGCGTCGCCAAAAACGCTGGGCCATTCGCCAAAAGCGAGATTGGTAAGTGACGAGGACTGAGGTTTGCTCGTAGAGCCGGCTGATCAGATGAAACAGCAGCTGACCGCCAGCCTGAGCGAACGGCAGACGCACATCCGCAGAAAACGGCGGTTGAACTGGCGGTCCTTGCCGATGAATACGGTCTCGACCGCCGTCTTCATGTTGTCGTAGATGCCGCGGGTGCAGTTCCCCTTGAAGAAAGCGAAGGCGCAGTTGTGCGCGTCGAACACCATCTCCTGGATCTCGCGCGAGTAGGCTCGCACGAACAGCATTCGGCTGTGGCAGCGTCGGACATGCGCCACTTTGACGGTGACCGTCACCCCGTTGATCAGCACGACCTCCTGGCTCCAGTCGAACTGGTAGGCCTCGCCCGGTGCAAAGCTCAGCGGCACATAGGCCTCTGCCGTCGCCGCCCCGCGCGTGACACGCCATCTTTTCGCATAGCGGCGGACCGCGTCGTAGCCGCCGGCATAACCCAGGCCGCACAGCTCCTCGAAAATCCGGATCAGCGTCAGTCGCTCGCGTAGCGGCTTCGCCTCGTTCGCTGCCAGTATCTGGTCGAGATCGTCACGCCATGGTCCCAGCTTCGGCCGCGGCTGCACTTGGCGTCCGTACTCGAAAGCCGTGGCTCCCCAACGCAACACCTTGCGCACCGTGTTCCGCGACACCTTCAGCTCGCGGACGATCTCCTTGATCGACTTGCCTTTAACAAAATGCTCTCGCCTGATCCGTTCGATCGTCCCCACAACCAGCATCCCCCGCCACCCGCTCGCATCCCCAGCGGGCAGCCTGCGCATCACATCGCAAAGGGGGTCAAAATTGGATGCCGATTACCCCGATACCGGGGTCAATGTTCCACGCCGAAACACAAGAAAGGGGCAACCATGGCAAGGGAAGTCCCGACAGCGCCTCGTCGGACGCAACCGCAACCACGAGTGGGTCGTCAGCATTGCGCGCCGGCTTCCCCAGCAAAATGGGCGGTGGACCTCGATCTTGGGATGGGGATGGAATTTGAAGCCCTCGACCAACAGCAGGTCAACGGCGTCATCTGCGCTACTAGCTCGTCAAGGGGCGGTTCGGCGTCGCCACGCAATACGTGCTGCAGAGCCCAGCGGCAGCCCGAGACGGTCATGACCTCGCGCGCGCCGGCCTCGCGGTGGCGCCAAGAATCCTTGCCCGGCTGATCGAGATCGAAGGCATGGTGCGCATGCTTGACAGTCGAAACCGTGACCCGCGGGCGATCAGTTCGGGTATCACCGCTGTCATCAACGTCGTCTTGCCGCTGCCGCTCCATCCGCAGAGGCCGAAAATCCTCATCGCCAATTCCCGGTTTCTATCTCAGGCCGCGATGCGGCCGTCGCGCGGTCGTTGCTCGCGACATATCAGTCAGCGGTCTTCTAGATTCTGCGCTGCCCAAAGCGAGTTGCGCAGATAGTTTGCGCACTGATTGAAGGAAGCGTTACCTGGGGCAATACCTACATAGGCGCAAGCCATATTGGCTCGTGTCCACGCGTCTTGATCCGCGCGCTCAATGGAAGCGATGTTCTGAGTGCCACATGCAAGTTAACACGGTGCGTGACATTCTTACCTCCGTTGTAATCGGGTCGATCCGGTCGGTCGTTGTTCGCGGGATGGCGGTAGTTATCCCGTACTGGAGGGATCTACTGGGATTTTCCGGCATTGACCACGCAGACTGCGAAAGCCGGCGTCCCGGGTCGGAGGCCCTTCCGCTCGCAACCACCGCGGTCCGTCGAGACCAGCCGCGCCTGATCCAACTCTGCCAAGCTTTGGTCGAGGTTCGTGATTTCGGAATGAGCATGTCTACACCCAGGCTCACAATGCCACGATCGGTAGTTGAGCGACTCCGCTTCCTCTCTATCAAGCTCGTCACTGCACCGGGCGTTATCGTAAACTCAGTCCGCACTCCAGCTCCGCGGGCAATCAGCGAGCTCATTGCCGACCCAGCCAACGGACCGGCCGTTAGACTAGCGCGGCTCCATAATTCTCACGAGCCGCGATCTGGTTACTGCCTCCTGTACAGGAGATGTCTCCCGGGCGGAGGAGCGTTGGTGGCACCGATAGTAGGTGCGCCGGCGGGAGGAATAGCAGTGACCATATTCCCAAGGATTTACGAATTTTCACGCGACACGAGCTGGGAGCGATGCAATATGGCCCAGGGAATGAGATAGGAAGCCGTCATGAGGCTGCGCACTCATTTTCATTCGTTCCTCGACGGAATTCGAAACGAAGAACGCTACCGAATTTTTACTAATCTCGAACGCCACGCAGACCGTCCACCCTATGCCACTTGGCACAAAGACGGCACATGCCGCAAGGTTGTCGTCTGGTGCTCTGCTGAAGATCATTATATGCAAGCGTTTGGATGGGCGCGGCAGCAGCAGGCATTGTCGTGGGGAACTGCGTGCCGCTACGAGCCTCGCCCGGCTGTGGCGCCAGCTCGGCCGGGACGCAGAAGCGGTCGTGCTCCTTTCTTCAGTCTACAATCGGTTCAGCGAGGGCTTTGAGACCGCCGATCTCAGGACGGCACGCGGGCTAATCGACAAATTTCGCACCAACAGAGGCACTCGCAAAACGCCTCGGTTGGTGGGTTGTCGAGCTGCTTGAAGCAGCGATGGAGAAACAACGTCTTTGTTGGAGAGACGTAATCTAGCCCGGATTATGCGTGAGGGCTGGCGGATGTAGCACAAGATGTTGATTCGGCGTAGGGTTTGGTGATGAGCCCGAACCCTCGGATCAACCGGAGCTGCACCCGCCATGGTTGATGTTACGCCGTTTCTCCCCGGTCTGCCACCAGTGCAAGGCAAGGCCGTGGTCGCCCATTTTGACGGTGGCCGGCTGTCCTCGGAAGGCGGCTTGCTGGCGTTGCGCGAGATTGAACGCCGGTTGGGTCTGGCCGACCGCTTGGCCGGCTGTCTGAAGGACCCGCGAACGCCGGAGAAGGTCGTGCATCGCTTGGCGGAGATCATCCGGTTTCGCATGCTGATGATCGCCGCCGGCTATGAGGACGGCAACGACGCCGACACACTGCGCGCCGACCCGATGTTCAAGCTGGCGCTCGATCGCCTGCCCTCGGGCGAGGAGTTGTGCTCGCAATCGACCATCTCGCGGCTGGAAAATCTCCCCGACCTGCGGGCGCTGCTGCGCCTGGGGCGGGCGCTCGTCGAGCAATACTGTGGCTGGTTCCGGGCGGTGCCGCAGCGTATCGTTCTCGATATCGACGATACCTTCGACCGGGTGCACGGCGCTCAGCAGTTGCGGCTGTTCAATGCTTACCACGACGATTATGGGTTCCAGCCGATCGTCGTGTTTGACGGCGAGGGGCGGTTCGTCACCGCGCTGCTACGGCCGGGCAAGCGGCCGAGCGGGTAGAGATTCGCGGCTTTGCGCGCCGCCTTGTCGGCGCCATCCGCGCCCATTGGCCCAGGGTCGAGATTCTGCTGCGCGCCGACAGTCATTATGCGGCCCCGGAAGTGTTCGACTGGTGTCGGGCGAACCGGGTCGATTGGGTTTTCGGTCTGGCCCCCAATGTGGCGCTGTGCCGTCATGTCACGGCGCTGGAGAACAGCACGGCCGAACGCTTCAAGGGGGCGCCGACCGGCGGCAAGCGGCGCCGCTTCATGCAGTTCTACGATGCCGCCGAGAGCTGGATCCGGGTGGAGCGCATCATCGCGCGGGTTGAAGCCGGGTCCGAGGGAACCGATACCCGCTTCATTGTCACCAACCTGGAAGGCGGCCGCGCCAAGCACCTTTACGAACGGCTCTATTGCGCCCGCGGCCAAGCCGAGAACCACATCAAGGCGTGGAAGAACCACCTCGCCGCCGATCGTACCTCCTGCCATACCGCCGAAGCCAACCAGTTCCGCCTGTTCCTGCACGCCGGCGCTTATTGGCTCTTATGGTCGATGCGCCGCGTCATGCCCAAGCGCTCAACTTGGCGGGTCATGCAGTTCGACACCCTGCGGCTGCGGCTGATCAAAATCGCCGCCCGCGTCGTCGAGCTGAAAACCCAGCTTAAAATCCACCTGCCGTCGAGCGCTCCCGACCAGGCGATCTTTACCTTGCTCCTCGCCCGCCTGCCGCGCCTCGTCACCTGAGAGCCGGGGCGTTTGCCCCTGAACTCGTCCGCTCCCCTTCAACCTCCAACGCCTACCCAATCCCCGACCCGACAAGCCGCCGCAGCGGTAACGATCCCCTATGCCCGCCACCCCGATTGCAACCAGAACGCGAGCACATCAATCAACGCTACAAGGACGTACTCTCCCCATGCATAGATCGGGTTAGCTGACGCGGGGCCGTCGGGTAGTGTTATCAACGTCCGCCTTCAATGTAGCAAACAACATAGCCGCGGTAAGGGCAATGGCTGAAGACCACCCTCCTGAGCCCTTCGAGCCTGCCTCGGGCAACCACCGCAATGGGGCAATCCTTCGCATTCGTGGATCACCAGAGGAGCGGCGGGTCAGCGCCGTAAGCAGTCGTTTACACCGCGCGTGCTAAACAGCGCCATAACTTGTCTGAGCTGAGATCATCTCCATCACTGCCTAAGAGCTAATTGCGATTTTGGCCGCGGGCAGAGATACGCACGTGAGCAATTCGAAGAAACTGGCCCTGATCGCCATCGGCTACGTTCTCTCGGTGGTCGTCGGCATTGTCGCCGCCGCCGTTAATGAGGCGCTCATGCCCGACGACGTGGCGCAGGGTTCGCCGGGGATGGTCGCTTTCGGCGGCATGATCCTGTTCATATTTGTCACCGGGCTTTTCAGCCTCGGACCGACGTGGGTCTTGCTGAAGCTGTTGGTCGCGACGGCGCCGCGCACCCTGCTGACCGCCGAGCTGCTCATCGCCGCGATGGGGCCGGTGAGTTGGCTCGCGATGACCATCATGGCGGTGATGACGCCGCCGGGCGGCCCCAGCCTCCAGAACGTGCCTCAGGGCGCGGCGCAACTGTTTGGCCTGTTCCTCGCCTTCGCCATCCCACGCATCGTCCTTGGTCCGGTCTTGGTGGTGATTGAGGGAGTAACCTTCCTTCTGTTCGGTGGCGGCGTCGCCCGCGCGCTGCTGGCGGGGGCGATGTTGATGGACGTTGTTCCTATCGGCCTCTACGCGCTGCATTTTGCACGTACGGTCCGTTATTAAACGTCTGCCAGCGATCTTGCGGGGCCGTTTAGGGGCCCGAAGACTCTAGGAAGCAGCGAACTAAAGAACTAACTTCGTTCCGTCGATCGTCAGCTCAGCGTAGGTAGACTCCCACGGGGACGGTCACCGGTCTAGGCAATGACAAAAGGGCATGAAGACGCGCTCTTGCCGCGCCGATTTAACGGCAGGTGCGGTTCAGATAGCTGACCTTGGCCGCGACGCGCGGAAACCGACAACACGCGCCGATTCCAGTCGTTCGGGTGACGACAATCGATCGGCTATCATGCCGCACCTTCGCCGCCAACACCGCGCGTCTTCGGTTCTACACCCTGGCCTACAACTTGGTGACTTCATGCGGACGCTGGCGATGTCCAAGACGGTGAAGCCGTGGTCGATGACCAGCCTGCGCGAGAAGCTGCAAGATCGGCGCGAAGGTCGCCAGCCATGGGCGCTACGTCATCTTCCAAATGGCTGAGGTCGCGGTGTCGAGGCATATGTTTTGCGGAGATCCTGCTGCTAATCGTCCGTCTGCGGGCACCGCCCGCAGACTGTCGGGGAATGCCGCGTCGCTATTGGGGCAGGGAAGTAGCGGGAGGGTCAATGAGACGGGACAGATCGATCGTCAGCCGCCTTCGCCAAGCCGCGGCATTTCAGGATCCGCTCCGAGGCCGATTTATCAAAAATCCCGATCTATCCGGGTGTTGGCGATCTTCCAACGCCGATCCGTCCATCAAGGGACCGAAAGTTCGCAGACTTTTTGCTGGAGCAAAGGAGATTCGAGTTCTCCGTCCCACCCTGAACGCCAGCGTTCCGAGGGGCGCCACATGGGTCCCGCGTAGCGCTCCCGGTTTCGGAGTTGCGCCCTCCTGAGAAGCTGCATCGTTCTAACGGGGTCTCGGCTACGGCCGCCGACGCCTTCGTGCTCTGGGGGTTCGAATGCTCACACGCTCATCGCCGTTGAGCTCCTTGCCGGCATGCACTGACTTCGATGCTGTTCCGCTAGGTGAGCGATGCCGACTCAGCCCGGGCGTCGGATCCGTGTTCTGAGAGCCGTCTCCGTCGTAAGTGGAACCGGCGGTTCGAATCTGCTTTCCTCCAGCAGGCAGTCTGTCTCAGCAGTGAGCCCCGGGGCTGTAAGCGAAAAGCCCCGCACTTTGGCGGCATTGTGCGGGTGGCTGGGGACGTGAGAGGGGACCGCAGGCTGCGAACCGAGCCTCCTTCGCCCTTTCTCTCTGACGGGCATTGATGCAGTCCCACCTCCGGAAGTTCTGACGCTGTCGCAAAACGACGCGCGGGCCGCGGCCTGGGGCACATCTGTCCGGAGGCGGGGTTTAGCTTGCGAGCAGTTTGTGCTGCTCCGTCCAATCCAGCGGCAGGTCGAGTTCGGTCAGACGCGTCGCGGTCAGCTGGACGGGTTGCCGGCCCTGCAGGATCACCTCGACGAGCTGCGGGCTCAAGAAGGCGAGGCCAATGAGACGGCGAACGTAGCGCCGGGAAATCCCCTCACGCTTGGCCAACACCTGGAGCGATCGGGCGTGGCCGGTGGCCAGCTCCTCAAACCACGCGCGCCCGCGCGCAATCGCTTTGATCAGCGCCGGGTCACATCGCGAGCTGTGGTTCTGCTGCGCTAATCCGGGCAGAACCAATTTGGTCTCGGCGCCGCGTCGCGTGAAGGCGACTGCCGCCGTTAGCTCGACAGCGCTGTCACTCGCGGCCTCCGATGCGCATGACGGGACGTCCCCGCCCAACAGAAGGCCGCGCCGCAGCTTGATGATGATCGTCTTCTCATCGACGATGATCGTCTCGACGAGCTCGCGAACAAGCTTTGCTCGTTGATCGGGTGAGCACCTGACGCTGCTGCCAAACGGGCGGCACGATTGAGCAGTTTCCGAAGCTGGTCGCTGGGCATACTGGCCGCACCAAACCGCTCGACCAATCTCGCCGGGCTGGTCAATGCGTCGGCCAAAATCCTGATCACGGCCTCCTCGATCTCCCTGGCGGCGAGCCGCCAGCCTTGCGCGCGATCCGTTCCGGCATCAGTGATCAGGGCAGCGGAGACTTAATAACGATAGCGTCGCCCCTTCTTGACGGCGTGGGATGGCGAGAGGCGCTCTCCCCTTGCATCGACCAGCAAGCCCGCCAGCAGGCTCGGTTCGGCTGCTTTCGCCCTGTGCCAATGGTCGCGCGTGTTGGCTGCAAGCTGGTCCCGAACCATGGACCAGCTCGCATCGTCGATCAGCGCCGGCTGCTGGCCGGGATGGAGCTGATCCTTGTGCACGATTTGGCCGGTGTAAATTGGGTTCGACAGCAGTGTGTAGAGATGACCGCGCGAGAAGGGTTTGCCTCCGCGCTCGGTGCCATTCGCCGCTGTCCTGCATTTCGTACGTAACCCCAGGTGGTCGGCCTCCTCCTTGACCCGACGCACGCAGCCGAGCTCACGATAGAGAGCAAAGATGCGGCGGACGGTCTCGGCCTCGGCATTGTGGCGCTCGCGAACATGCCGGCCAACCGTCTGATGACGATCCAGGTCTACCCCAGCGCCTATCACGCCTTCGACGTGCAGGGCATGCGCGACCATTACAAGCTGGGCCAAGTGCTGGCCTATGACGCCGCGGCGACCATGGACGCACATGTTCGGGTGCAGGCCTTTCTCTATCGATACTGAATTGAAGCTTTATTAATATGATAATTTGTTAATTGACAACATGAAGGCAAATTCTATAAGCCGGTTTGTCGCGGAGCGAGATCAGTCAGGCTGCCAGTTATGCCGGTTCGAGGGATTGATGCGATCGTAGGGCCGAGCGAGGAGGCGCAGTTCCAGACCCCTGTAGGCGATCCGCGGCCTCGCACATTTCATCAGTCGCGCACGACGGGTGCCGCCCCGGAAAACATGGCGCCTCGCCGGCTCCGAGAGAAGCGCGGGCGACAACGAATCTGCCAGAAGCTCCCCGACCAGGCCAGCCACCGCCTGGGCCAGCGACCAGAATGAACAGGTTGAGGGGCCCGGCCTCTGGCGGTGCGTTCGAGGATGCGGCGTTCGAGCTTCGCCGCTGTAGGGAGTCCTTTCCACGTCATAATTCCGTGGTGGACAGTCCTACTTCCGATCTGCTGCTTCAAATCAAAACGCACAATTGATTGTGACAATAACCCCTTGCGTCATCACTTTCCCAGAGGAGTTCCCAACCAACGTTCCAGAAGTGATCGAGCCGTTTGTCCCATTAGGATTAACAAAGGGACTTGAATAACGATAGGTTTGTTGGCTGGTCACGGCATATCTATACATGAAATCAATGAACCATGATGGATTGAAGAAATACGTCGCGCCAACCGCTGCAATGCCGCCAAACGCCCAACTGGAACCAGAGAAGTTGGTCGGGGCTCCCGAGACATCGGTCACCTTGCCATTGATATCTGCAAAGCCAACCAGGCCATTAAGATTGGTTCCTGTGCGCGATAGTGTGGGGCCAGCGCCGATGTAAAGAAAGGTGGTGTCGAAGGAACGCCCAATCATCGGGATCAATGACAATTCGTGCTCGATATCAGTTTGGTATGATCGCACAACCGCTGATCCGATAAAGGGAACGGGCGTGCTGGTTCCCGTATACGTGAAGGACCCCGCCTGAGGAATGAGGGCATTCTGCACGGCGCCTGTTGTCGCGGTATGGTTGTATGTGATCTTGGCTCCCCACAACACACCGCTGTCGGTAACATTGCGCCAGTAACCGACCTGCGCCGATGGCGCACCAGTGAAGTCTGACCCGAGGTTAATATTCGCCGGACCTGACGCCGACCCGGTAGACACCAATGATCCATTTTGATAAACGTTAGAGGTTCCGACGGCATAGACATGCTGAGTGGCGAAATCGACGGAGTTGAAACTTCCTCCCAATCCGACATAGAACGCACTCTGCGGCACGGTAGGCTGGCCCGATTGGAGTTGTCCTGAAGCCCTAGTCGAAAAATTGATGAAGCCGGCAAACAACAAAACAATCAAAACGACAGGGGCGACTCGGTGATGCATCTGCTTCCTCCTTTGCAGCCAGTTCCCCAACCGGCCGGCATTGTCCGGAAGCCGCCTAATCGAACGTACGTCAAAAAGCAGTCACAAGCGGGGAGGAATAACGCGTATAACGGTCATTCGTCGGCGGCTTCCGAGCTGAACGCTGACGCCCAGGGTCGGCCCTCTCGTATGACCTCTAGCAGTCCGAACAGAGCGCTAGCGAAGCGGCCAGTGAATGCCTCTAGATCCGCGTCTGAGGGGCGGCGCGTCCGCCGGCGGCGTCGGCACCGCCACGAGCGCGTTCCACGCCGCCTGCGCATCACGGATCTGTGCTTGCAGGTCCCGCCCGGAGGGGCCGAGCTCACGTTCAAGAAACTCGGCGCGCACTGCCTCCGGGAGCACAGTCAGCTGCTTGTTCGCGAAAGCCGCGATGCCGATGCCCCGTTCTGGGATCAGTGTGACAATCGTCCGCATGCCGTTCAGCGCACCATTCTTCTCGATTACACGGTAACGCAGAAAATGACAGCTCTCACAGCCTAATCCGGCGGAGTCGTTTGGATCCTGCAGCGGCCCGCCTACTCCTTGCACCCCATGCTGGCGGCAAAGATCTGCGCGATGGTCGCCTTCGACAGCACCTGCCGTCCCTCGAACATGCCGTCGGCCAGCAGCGATGAGCAAATTCATCGCGGCCACGGCAGTCGGGGTGCTCGTTGATCGCGGTGTGGTTTCCTGGGATGTGCCAGTGCAAACGTTTGTGTGCCGCGGCGCGGTTATCGTCCTTGAACAGCTCCGCCTGCGTCGGACCGGAGCGCGTCGTGCCGAGCGGCTGAAAGATCCCCGTCGATAGCAGTGCCGATGCGCTTGTACCAGCCGCGTACGCGGAACTCTGCTGCCCCAAGAAGATGCCGTGGTTCGAGTACGCCCATTCTGCACGGAAACTGTGGTCGAATGGAAGGAACCGGGCACGGCGCACCAGCTCATCCGGGCCGTAGCCCAGTTGCGTTAGCAGGTCGCTTCCATAGGCAGGCAGACCACGCCAGCAGCCAGTGCATCGGCCTGCTGGAGTTCGGAGGCGGTGTCGCGCAATCCGATGTGAGCGCGTATTTCCAACAGATCGGTGTACCGGCGCCCAAAATTCAGATCGTCACCGTCGACGGCGTGAACACCGATCCCACCGCCGACCCCGAATTCGACCGGCGAGGTCATGGCTCGACATCGATGTCGCCGGAGCGCTCGCCGGCGGGGCCAAGGTTGCGGTCTATTTTTCGACCTTTGACGAAAAGGGACTCGTCGACATTCTGAGCGCGGTTATCAACGACAGCGCGAACGATCCCAGTGTGCTGTCAGTCAGCTGGGGTTGGGACGAGAACCAGCCGTTCAACGGCTCCAACGTGCTGTGGTCGTCGGCGGCGATCGAGCATGTCAACCAGAGCCTACTGGCAGTAGCGCAGCTCGGAATAACCGTCTGCGTCTCCACCGGCGACGATGGTTCCGAAGCCCAGGTCAAGGACGGCAACGCCCATGTCAACTTCCCGGCGACGAGCCCTTACGTATTGGCGGTCGGCGGCACCACGCTGCACGCGCGTGCGGGAAAGAACGGTGAGGTCGCGATCACCGAGGTGGTATGGAACGACGGCCCCGGCAGTGGCACGGGCGGCGGGGGTCAGCGACATCACCCCGGTGCCAAGCTGGCAGGAAGGCAAGGTGCCCCGCTCGATGAACGCCGGCAATTTTGCTGGGCGCGCGATCCCCGACGTTGCCGCCAACGCCGACCCCGCCACCGGCTATTTGACAATGTCCGGCGGCCAGCTCGGGATCGTTGGTGAGACCAGCGCATCGGCGCCATTGTGGGGAAGCCTGATCACCCGGATCAACGCCCTCATCGGCGGTCGCGTCGGCAATTTCAACGCGCTTCTTTACAATACGATTGGGCCTAGTGGCGTGCTGCGCGACATCATCACCGGCAATAACGACACCGACGGGTTACTCGACGGGCAGTTCGCGGCTGGGACCGCCTGGGATGCCTGCACGGGCTGGGGTTTGCCCGATGGCACCAAGCTCTTGAACGCACTGAACTCCCCGGCAAACTGAAGCCGGGAACACCTTGCTGGAACCGCCAAAAGTGGTTGGCGGTTCCAGATCTCCGGTTTGAATCCGAGCCCTGGCTCGGTGAAGTTTCGCCGCGCTGCTTCGAGAAAGTTAGTTCCCACGGAGTCACCGCCGGAAACTGGAGTGTCATCGGCAAAGCGGCATTGCCGGTTCGAACTCACCGTCCCACTTGCGCCGGTATCGCTGCGAAGCACAGGAATAGGGCCATTCTCGGCGGCGATCATGACAGAAACGGAAAAATTCAGGACCGAGCGCCTTGTGGCGCGGTCATGGCAGATCGAGGATCTGCCCCTTGTGATGGAATTGTGGGGGGATACTCACCAAAGCCGAAGTTGGAGAGAAGCTCGGCGCCGAGATCGAGCGGGAGAGGTCCGGTGGCGTTCAGTATTGGGCGGTGTTCGATCACCGCAATGGCGAGTTCGTCGACTGCGACCGGCTTCGGCCCTGGGTCTATACGCCTGGCGAGGCGAATTTCGAAGTCGGGTTCCATCTCGTGAAGCGCTGCTGGGGTAAGGGCTTCGCAACGGAAGCAGCCTTCGGCGCGCTCGAATACGCCTGGGAAAAAATTGCAACTCTCCCAAGTCTACGCTGGGTATCACCGGGGGACCGCCGCCGCGCCCAGCAGGTCTAACCCGACATCGCTTTTGACCCGTTCTCGCAATGTAGTTAGAAGGGCTATTTGAGGCATTTCCACTACCATCTAGTCATAGCTCAGGATTGATGAAGCCGATCAGCCTTTGCATCGCCGAGGAACTGGACGTCCGCGAACAACAGGTCGTTGCCGCCATCTCATTACTCGATGGCGGAGCGACCGTGCCCTTTGTTGCCCGCTATCGGAAGGAGGCCACCGGGGCACTCGATGACGCCCAGCTACGTACGCTTGAGGAGCGGCTGAGGTATCTGTTCCGCTAGTCGAATGATGAGGAATTGTCGCACCCGGCGAGGTTCCACGCCGCCACAAGCTGAATTCGCGCGATCAGGTGACCGGCCTCGTGCACGGCTCCGATACATAGAAACCTACCTCCTCCTCAAACCCGTGCGTCGTGAATCTCCGCGTGCGGCTATTCTCCGTGACGGTGCGCACGACACTTTCCGGTGTCCCCGCCTCAATCATCGCCTCGATGGGCAGCGCAATAGATGCCGGCGCATCATGAACAGATTGGCCAGCGCGCAGGTCACCAGCAGGCGATGCGAGTTCTTCTTCAGTCCGCGATAGCGCACTTTGGCAAAGCCGAACACCCGCTTGATGACCCCGATCGCATGTTCGACCCGGGCCCGCACTTTCGACTTGGTGCGGTTTTTCGCGCGTTCGCCCTCATCGACAACACCGTGGTGGCGGTAGCGCCGATTTTCGATGTGTTCGACAATGGGCTGATCGCGTACATCGCCCCAGGGTTGTTCGCCGCAAAAATCTTTACTCCGACGACCTCGGGGTTCTTCGACATTAACGGTTTTGCCAGCCTTGTCGCTTCGACCTTTCTCGGCATGTTCATCGGGACTCTGCTGTTCAGCTCGCTTTCCGATCTCTTCGGTCGGCGGACGATCTTCACCTTCGCGCTTGTGTGGTATTCGCTCGCCACGCTGATGATGGCTTTCCAGTCGACCCCGCTGGCGATCGATCTATGGCGCTTCGCTGCCGGTTGCGGCATTGGTGTCGGCTGATCACGGTTGACACCTATTTGTCGGAGCTGATGCCGAAGGATCGGCGCGGCCAAGCCTTTGCCTTCAACCAATCGTTTCAGTTCCTGGCCTACCCCTCGGTCGCGTTCCTCTCCTGGGCGTTGGTGCCCACCAATTTGCTCGGCCTAGAGGGGTGGCGCTGGGTAACCATCATCGCGGCCGCGGGTGCGATCGTCGTGTGGTGGATCCGGCTCGCCCTGCCAGAAATCCCCGCGCTGGCTCGCCCAGCACGGTCGGGGTGCTGATGCCGAGCGTATCACCGCGATAATGGAGCAAAGGGTGCAGGCCGAGAGCGGTCGGCCCTTGCCGCCGCCAGAAGTCCTCCCGGATGAAGTTGAGCAAGGTCACGGGGCATGGCTCGAAATCTGGCGGCAGCCGTATCGCGACCGCACGATCATGCTGATCGTCTTCAACCTATTGCAGTCCATCGGCTACTACGGTTTTGCCAGCTGGGTCCCGACGCTCCTGGTATCGCAAGGGATCACGATCACGAAATCCCTCCTCTATACATTTGTCATCGCGCTTGCGAACCCAATCGGTCCGTTGGTCGCCTCAAGTATCGCAGACCGCGTCCATCGCAAATGGCAGCTCGTCGGCTCGTGCGCGTGTCTTGCTGTCTTCGGGCTGATCTTCTCGCAGATGACGACGGCCGCCGGCATCATTGTGATGGGCGTGCTGATCACCTTTTCGACGACCAATCTGTCGTATTCCTTTCATGCGTTTCAGGCGGAATTGTATCCGACCCGGATCCGCTCTCGCGCCATTGGGTTCACCTATTCGTGGAGCCGCTTCAGTACGATTTTCGTCGGCTTTATGGTGGCATTCTTTCTGCGCGAGTACGGCACAACTGGCGTGTTCGGGTTTATAGCCGCGGCGATGGTGGCGTGTTGCCTGGTGATCGGCCTCATGGGGCCGCAAACCGCTCGTCTGCGGCTTGAGCAGATTTCTCATTAGAGTATCCTTCCGATTAGGTCGAGCCGGAATGCGCATACTAGGTCTCGTCGTCTTTCTCGTATCCAACCTCTGGATGGTGAGCGCCATCACCGAAGACGCGACCAAACTCAGAGAAGAGATTTCGGTTCCCGTCGAATATCAGGGCCGGCAGATCCAGCTGACGGGTTGGTTCCAAAAGCCGGCGACGTCGGGGCCGTTCCCGGTCGTCATCGTCTTGCACAGCTGTTCGGGCTATTATGCCAACATGGCTGGCGGCTCGTTGCCGGGCTGGGTCTTCTTTTGCAGCAGCAAGGCTATGCGACCTTCAAACTCGACAGCTTTACGGCGCGCGGCCAGACCGAGGTGTGCGCGAGCAACGCCGTGACTGGCGGCGATCGCGCCGGCGACGTGCTGGTGGCGGCGGCGCTGCTGGCTACACGGCCGGACGTGAGGCCCGACCGGATAGCTGCGATCGGCTTTTCGCATGGTGGCGGCACCGCGGTCTACGTCGCGCGCGACCACATGGAATTGCGGCCGCTACGGGCGCAGCTGGCGGCTCGCGGCGGCAGGCTCGTGGCCAGCATCGGGCTCTATCCGGGCTGTGGCAGCCCGGACGGCAATCCAGTCATTGTGCCGCTGCTCGCGTTGAGCGGTGGCCTCGATGACTGGACACCGGCAGCGCGATGTGTGGCGCTCGCGAACACGCCGGCCAACCGTCTGATGACCGTCCAGGTCTACCCCAGCGCCTATCACGCCTTCGACGTGCAGGGGATGCGTGACCATTACAAGCTGGGCCATATGCTGGCCTACGACGCCGCTGCGACCATGGACGCACATGTTCGGGTGCAGGCCTTTCTCTATCGATACCTGAATTGAGGAGTCCGGTAACGACTTCGCCCCAACGGACTCGCCGCTGGAGGAAGCAAATTCGAATCCCCTGTCCGGGGGCTGTTGGCGAAGAGCCGCCGCACTTCCAGGGCCGGCCGCACGATCACGCGGATTGCGGTTGCCTTCGAAGCCGGCCGCGACGGCTTCTGGCTGGCGCGCTGGCTTGCGGCGCGTGGGGTTGACTTTATCCTTCGATACGAGCGGCCACGAACAGGCCGTTTGGCTGATGGAAGATCAATTCGTCGAGGCTCGCCTCGCCGCGGAATTCGACGATGAAGCCCTCCAGTTCGAGGACACGAAACTTTCGGCTCCGCAGAGGCGTAAGGCGATAGGCCGGCTGATTCTCGGGATTCAACACAAGCTGACCTTCCGCATCAAGCGTCACGCGATGGGTCGTCGCTACGCTCGATGACGGAAGACCTGGCGCGCGAACTCGAAGAAGCGATGACGATGCCTGCTCGATTGCCTGAGCGCAGTGCACCATCGCGCGAGCGGGTGGTATTGTAGCCGTGATGTCAGGAACCAAGCGCATAAGCATCGGTGCGGACGAGGAGACCGACGGTCACGCTGCTAAGACGGCTGGGCACCTAAAGTCGGGTTCGCAGCGAACTCCCTGCTGGAGCGAGCCGGATTCGAACCCTCGGTCCCGCTTGACACCAGCCCGGGATGCGAGGCGCTTTTGCTGGAGCGTTTTGGCTCCGGATCAGATGGATCAAAATGGGGCGGAAAATCAAGGAAAACCGCCATTTTGACCCCCAGGGAGGGAAGATTAGGAATTGGGACTGTCTCGCAGTGAGCTCTCGCGGAAAATCGTGTGATCTAGACCGTCTGAGCGGGGAGAGCTGATGCCGAGCCGGCCTGAAGCTAATTTGACAGCTTGCGTAGCGCGGCCCTAGGCTTGGCCTTTGTCCTTCACCGCCCGTCCCGGGAGATCACCATGCCGCCCGATGGAACCATGAAGATCGCTCAAAGCCCCGAAGATCTCCGCACCAAGGTCAACGCACAGGTCGTGGAAGGAAAGCCGACCTTCTTCAGGCTGGAGGCTCAGCTTCCGCAGCAGGGCCGCACCGACACGCCGATGGCCGCCTCGGACAAGATGTGGGTCGTGCTGAAGACCTATGCGGCAGACGGCGAGAACGGTCTGCATGCTCATCCGAACGAGGACCACACCTTTGTCGTCCTGCAAGGCGAAGCGACGTTCTATGGGCCGAACGAGGAGACCCGCACGATCGGCAAGAACGAAGGCGTACTATTACCGCACGGTACTTTTTATTGGTTCAAGGCGACAAGCGATGAACCACTGGTGATGGTGCGTGTCGGCGCTGCTGCGTTCGACGGGATCGACCGTCACGGCCGCATTAACCCGATGGCAGCGAGATGCGGGGTGACTCGGTCGAGAACAAACAAGTCGAACTGATCATGTCCGACCGATGGTTTCGCTGATCCGCTAAATCCGGCAGGCGAACCCGGGCGCCGCGGCGTCATCGCGCCTCTGAAATTTTCGGGCGGAGTGCCGGCCAGAGTCCGGCATTAACAGGCTGCAGAAAAAGGCGCGAGTTTTGGGTGGATTTTAGAATTCATTGTCTGAATACCCGCCTTGGTTTCTGCAATGCAGCGATTGCGATGCGCCGGGATGGGAGTTTTGCTCCGCCTGGGGGTATTGGGGCAGAGTTCGGGCATGGCTACGCCGCCGCACCCAATAGCTTGGGCAGCCGGACAAGATTGTAAGCGGTGGCCGTGAGGGTGAAGATCCATCCGACGCGCGCCAGGCCGCGATGACGGGTCTTGCGCAATCCGGCAGCCGCTTTGGTCCAGCCGAAGATCTGCTCGATCCGCTTGCGGCACCGGCAACTGAGGTCGTAGCCGGGGTGGCGGGTGGTGCGGCGATCGATCGCCGAGCGCCGGTTGCGAGTGTTCTGGGCGAGGTGAGGCGTGACGTTGCCCTGGCGCAGCGCGGCGACGAACGCGGCGGCATCGTAGGCTTTGTCGGCCGCCAGCGTAATGCGGTGGTTTCCCGGCCGGGCGGCGACCATCTCGAGCGCCGCCTCGCGTTCGGCGGTGCCGGTGGCCAGGGTCAGCCGGGTATCGACTACCAGACTTGCGGTTCTCCATCAGGACGCGCCCCATATAGGCCAGTTTTGCTGCCTGCCCGGGCCCTTTGCGATACAACCAGGCATCCGCATCGGTGGTCGAGGCGTGCGTCTCGTTGCTGCGCTTCTCGCCGTGGAAATCACGCTCCCCATTGCGACCGGCCGCCGGCGGCTCGCCGCCGCCATCCTTTGGGCGAAAGCTCTTCATGCTGGCCCAGGCCTCGATCAGCGTGCCGTCTGCCGAAAAATGCTCGGCCGAGAGCAGTTCCTTGACCCGCGGCTGGTTGAGCACCGCCGCCATGAACTTGGCAGCAACCTCCCCCTCCACCAGCCGCTCTCGGTTCTTGGTGAACACCGTCACGTCCCAGATCGGCGCGTCCAGCGCCAAACCGACAAACCAGCGAAACAGCAGATTGTAATCCAGTTGCTCCATCAGCTGCCGTTCCGAGCGTACCGAGTAGAAGGCCTGCAACAGCAGCGCCCGCAGCAACTTTTCAGGCGGGATCGATGGCCGTCCCAGCTTGGCGTACAGCGCCTCGAAATCCGCCGACAGTGCCGACAGCGCCAGATTCACGATCTCGCGGATCGCCCGCAGCGGATGGTTTGCCGCCACCCGCGCCTCGCAGCTTACATAGCTGAACAAAGCCCCCGTATTGAGATCCCCACCACGCATCGATGCCCCACATCTCGCTGGCCGGGCGTATTGTACCCCAATATCTTGCCACATTCTCGGCCTTTTTCCGCATCCTGTTAATGTCGGCATATTCTCGGGAGAGCGGCACGGATTGCTGCAGTCAGGGGCACATCCTCGCGCCGCGCCACTGGATGTGGGGCGCGGCGCTGACTTCGGTCGACGCGATGCTCGCCGGCGAGGTTGGACCGCGCGGTTCGACAGAAACATGACGGATATGTCCCGCCCTGGCGTCCGGCGATAACATCGCCGAGCTGGATTGCTCGAGGGACCAGAAATTCGATCCGACTTCCTCCACCGGGGAGTCCATTGCGAACCTTGACTTTACATCCTGCGAGGCCACTGCATAGCCGGCGCTTCAATCACCTTCGACCCCTTGGCGACGGCCTCGCTACATTGGTCAAAGACCTCGGCAAGCGCTGGGACGATACCGTCGTCGTCATCCTTTCGGAGTTCGGCCGCACGGTTCATGAGAACGGCAACGGCGGTACCGACCATGGTCACGCCAATGTCATCATCTGGGTGCTGGGCGGAAGCGCGACGCTTGATGATCGTCGAGGAATTCCGCAAGCGGGCCCAGCTCCATATGGAGGCGCTGAACCATGCGCTGGCCCAGATCCCGCCGGAGCGCGTGCGGATGCATCTGTGCTGGGGCAATTACGAGGGACCGCACCATCGCGATGTGCCGCTCGCCGAGATCATTGATGTCGTGTTCGCGGCGCGGCCAGCGACGATCTCGCTCGAGGCTGCCAACCCGCGCCACGCGCATGAATGGACCCTGTTCGAGCGGGTCAAGCTGCCGGAAGGCAAGATCATTATTCCAGGGGTCATCGAGTCGAAATCGAACTTTATCGAGCACCCGGAGCTGATCGCGCAGCGCATCGCCCGCTACGCCAACCTCGTCGGCCGCGACAACGTCATCGCCGGCAGCGATTGCGGCTTCGGCACCTGGGTCGGCCAGGCCGTGGTCGATCCCGACGTGGTATGGGCGAAACTGGCGGCGATGGCCGAAGGCGCCAGGCTGGCGACAAAACAATTCTGGGGCGATTGAGCCGGCTCGGTCCAAAATCCGCTCTCAAACAGAAGGGCTGTCCGAATTTGTCTTCCGGGTAACGTGATCAGTCAGTCGAGGGGGCGGTGTACCTGTCGATCGGGTGGGCCGAGTTTAGCTCGTGTACTCGTGTACTCGTAAGCCAGCACAGGGCGCCTCGCTTCCAAATCATCAGGCAGCCGGCGACGATGCCGGTTGCACTCCGCGCGTCCGCACCGCTGATCCGCACGACACAGTGGTGGGACGGTAGATGACCTCTGGCATGCTCTAAATTTCGGCCGCGGTTCTAGGGGGGCGGGCGTCGCCTGGAAACGGTTTGCTTTTTGGTTAAGCTCACAATTCGTTGGTTGCTTGAGCAGGCTCGGGCCGGGAGGACCTCCCAAACGCGGAGCCAGGGAGGAGCTAGATGAAGGCGCATATTGTCGGTGGCGGGTTTGGCGGACTGGCGGCGGCCGCGTATCTCATACGGAACGCGGGGGTGTCCGGCCAAGACATCACGACTACGAGGCGGACGAGCGGATGGGTGGCGGGCTCTTTCTGGGCGGCAGTGCAGAGACTGGCTACAACATGCCCGCTTCCGTCTTTGACAAGGAATTCCGCTGTACATTCGACTTGCTTGAGACGATCCCCTCCGCAACGCGGTTCGGCTATTTCCGTTAAGGACGAATTCTTCACATTTGATACTCAGCACCCGTTCAACGACCGGGTGCACGTCATCGATCGCAACGGCCGCAGGGTGCCGCACGCCCCGCGTTTCGGCCTGAGCGTGCGCGACGGCCTCGACCTCGTGCGGCTCGGGTTGACGCCCGAAGCGATGTTGGACGGGCGGCGCATCGAGGAATTCTTTTCTCCACGGTTCTTCTCGACCGAATTCTGGTTACTCTGGTCGACAATCTTTGGGTCGTTGCCGCAGCACAGCGCGACGGAGTTTCGGCGCTACATGAACCGCGCCCTGGGCTTGTTTCCAGACTTGTCGGACCTGAGGCACGTCCTGCGCACACCCGTCAACCAATACCAGGCGTTCATCGAACCACTGGTCGCTTGGCTGCGGCCACGCGGCGTGAACTTCCTGGCCAGCGCCTTCGTTCGGGATATCGGCTTCGCGCCGTCGGATGGCCGCAGAACGGTCAACCGGGTCGACTACGAACGGGACGGTGCGGCGACATCGGTTGCGGTCGCGGCGGACGATCTCGTGCTGGTAACCACCGGATCGCAGGTCGAGGACCTTTCGGTGGGATCGATGACTGAGGCGCCACGGCCACGGGGCAGCGGACGCTCCTCGGCGCTATGGAAGCGGCTGGCGCAGAAGCGCACCGGCTTCGGCAATCCCGACCTCTTTTTCAGCGCGGTCCAGGTGCCTTCCTCGCGCTGGGTGACCTTCACGGTCACCACGACGGGGACCGAATTCCTCGACCAGCTGTCCGCACTAACCGGCAGCAAGCCAGGAACTCGGCGGGCTTGTGACTTTGAAAAACTCGGGCTGGTTGCTGTCGCTGACGATCTTCTTCCAACCGGAAGTCATCGGCCAACCGAGCGACGCAAGCGTCTGGTGGGGTTACGGCTTGTATCCGGAACGCAACGGCGATTATGTGCCGAAACGCATGGATGCATGCACAGGCGCGGAGATCCTAGAGGAAGTGGTGCGCCAACTACGGTTCGACCAATTGGACAGGATAAAGGCCTCATCAATCTGCATCCCCTGCGATATGCCCTATGTGAACAACATCTGGATGCCGCGCAGCCGCACCGACAGGCCTCCCATGGTTCCGGAGGGCGCGACCAATCTCGGACTGATCGGCCAGTATGTAGAGGTTCCGCGGGATATTGCCTTCACCATCGAATACTCGGCCCGCACGGCGTGGGAAGCAGTTCACCTCCTGCTCAAGCGCGGCCCCGCGCCGCCGCCCGTTTATCAAGGCCAATACGATCCAAAGGCGCTGTTCGCCGCGCTCAAGGTGTTTGTCTGTCAGTGACTACCTCGGGGCGATTGGCTCAGTTGCGCCCAGATCACTCCTTCAGGGCTGCCTCGACTGCCGCGCCGCGGCGCCGACATGTTTTGCCTCCAGCCGAACAGTTGTCCTGACGACCATCATTTCCTCGCACACTCGGCGGTGCCCTTCCGTGCGTTGCCAAACTGTATTGCAGCCGTCGGCAGGGATCTGCGATAGTTGCGGTGGATAGCGCTGGGCATTCTGCCGAACGAACCCTGAGTCCGGCCGTACCGAGCAGTACGATTTTCGCGCGGCCGCAAAATCCCTGACGCGCGAACAGACACAATGGCTCAGGCGATCGATGGCCGGCACGAAAGTCGCTATCGGCGCAACGTGGCCGTTCGCCCGCGCTCTTTCTGTGCGCAGCGCGTAAGTCTGTATCAAAGTGAGATGAAGGGCGTGCCGTAGAGGCTGAACGGTTCGAGGCTCTGTGAACCCGGACGTGGGCGGCATAGGCTTCAGATCGCAGTGTTCACGCCAGCTCGTGACTCAGAGTGGGCTTATGGATCTTGCCGGTCGGCGTTCGCGGGAGTTCCGCGGCCGTGCGAAAAGCGAGCCGCGCCGGTACCTTGTAGCTTGCCAGCCGCTCGCGGCAGAAGGCGACGATCGACGCCGTGTCAACGGCCGCCCCGGCACGCAGCTCGACCACCGCTGCGACGATCTCACCCTTCGACTGATCCGGCACACCCACGACGTGGGCCTGCACGATGTCGGGATGCTGCAACAGGACTTGCTCGACCTCTAGCGGTGCGACGTTAATGCCGCCGGTCTTGATCATTTCCTTCAGCCGTCCGCGGAAACGGACGCGTCCGTCCGCCTCGATGGAGCCGAGATCGCCGGTCAGAAAATAGCCATCCTGGTCGAATGCCCCAGCATCGAGCTCCGGCGCCCTGTAATAACCGGGCGTGACGATAGCCGTTGACGGCAAGTTCGCCGATTTCGCCTTGCGGCAAGGGTCGCCTCGTAACGAGATCGACAGCACGGATCGTCATTCCGGGCAACGGCAGCCCTTGGCTGTGCAATCGGAGCTCCAACGGATCGTTGGCATCGGTCACGGCGCAGTTGCCATAAGTCTCGGTCGAGCCATAAACATTGCAGAGTTCTGGCGCCCCCAGCGCCTCGATGGTCATCGCGATGTCTTCGGGCGGGCCGATGGTGAGCCCGGTGCGCATTGCGCCGAGGCGGCGCCGGGGGTGATCCTCGTGCTCCAGCAGAGCCCGCGCCATATTGGCCATGCCGTAATAGACGCTGCAGCGCTCGCGCTCGATCAGCGCCAGAGCCTCCCTCGCCTCGAAGCTCTCCTGCAGCACGATACAGCCGCCATGGGTCATGATCGCCGGCACCGCATTGGCCGAGCCGAACGACCAGAACAGCGGCACCGCGAGCCACAACCGGTCGCTGGCGCGAAGGTGCTGCGTTCGCCGATATCGAAACCGTTGGCGATGCAGCGGTCCGTGCGCCAGGGTCACGCCTTTGGGAGCTGCCGTCGATCCGGACGTATAGAGGATGTAGCAGATGTGCTCTGCCCGTTACAGCTTGCTGCGCGGCGGCAAGGGCCGGTGCACCGACCAATGCGCCCCGTGCCAGGAACTCCGGCAGCGAGAAGACGCCGACCGGCGCTTGGCCGCTTACCGTCACAACGGTACGCAGGTCCGGCAGCCGCGTGCTCTTGAGAGCGCCGGGGCCGATCCGTCGAGCTCGGGGCAGAGGTCGCGCAACGCATCGAGGAAGCGCGACCGCGAAAGGCGTCGAGCGTGATCAACACCGCTGCGCCGGAGTGCTCAAGCGTCCAGGCAAGTTCGCGCGGCGTCGAGAAGGTGCTGATGGCGGCGACAATTGCGCCGATCTTAGCGGCGGCGAAAGCAGGCGATGATCCATTCGGTTCGGTTCGTGATCAGCAGCGCGACCCGGTCGCCGTGCCGAACGCCGACGGCGAGGAGCGCCCGTGCGAAGACATCCACCCGTGCCTTGAGACCGGCGTAATCGAGACGCTCGTCGCGAAATACAACGGCCTCTGCATTGGGCTTGGCAGTCGCCATCTCATCGACCAGGTCGCCCAGCGTACGGCTGGCCGGGCATACGCCCGTGTCGACACTCATAGCGCGCCGTCATTCATAACGAGGCTGCCGCTTCTCGCGGAACGCGGCGATGCCCTCGGCGAAGTGGGCGCTTGCCCGCACCTCATCGCCAAGCTGCTGCTCCAGGGCCTCGCGGGTCAACGCGTGATCGGCGATCGTGGCGCTGACCTGCCGCTTCACCGCCTGTACCGCCGATGGGCTGTTCGCAGCGATCATCTCTGCGGTTTCGATCGCCCAACCCATCAGCTCGTCCCGCGGCACCAGCCGGTTTACCAGGCCGAGCCGAGCCGCCTCCGCAGCATCGATCAATCGCGCCGTCAGCAGCAGGTCCATGGCGTGAACGTAACCGATCTGCTGGATCAGCTTGATGGTCGAGCCGCCGAACGGATAGATCGACCACTTGACCTCGGTCAGGCCAAAGCGCGCCTCGGGCACGGCGGCGCGGATGTCGGTCGACAGCATCAGCTCGAGGCCGCCGCCAACGCAGTCGCCATTGACCGCGGCGACGATTGGCTTCGAATAGGGGTCGTTCTTCAGCAAGGCGTGGTTGACCATCCGCGCCACTTCCGGCCCGGCCGACAGATCGCCGCTGATATCGGCGCCGACGGTAAAGGCGCGCTGGCCGGCGCCGGTCAAGATGATGCAGCGGCAATCGCCGTCGCGCTCCAGCTCGTCCCAGAGGCGACCGAGCTCGGCCAGCATCTGTCGCGTCATGGCGTTGAGGCGCGGCTGGTTGTCGACGGTGACGATGGCGACGTGCCGGCCATGCCGTGCGAGGCGGATCTCCATGAACTTGGCTCCAGCTCGATAACCAGCTTACCGTACACGAGACCTGCGGGCAGGTGGATCGCAACCGACGGCAGGTTTTGCGATATCGTCGGCACGAGCGATCCGGTGTATGGAGTGGAGCGAGGATGAAGGCGATCCGTTGCCGGGAATGGGGCGCCCCCGATGTGCTGCGGCTCGAAGAAGCCGAGAGCCCGAGCCTCGAGCCGCACCAGGTGCGCATCCGGGTACGCGCCGCCGGCGTCAACTTCGCCGACAGCCTGATGGTCGGCGGCACCTATCAGGTGAAGCCGCCGTTCCCCTTTACCCCGGGGCTGGAAGCCGCCGGTGAGATCGTCGAAACCGGCAGCGCGGTCGACGGCTTGCGGGCCGGGCAGCGGGTGCTCGCGGTGCTGCGCAACGGCGGCGGCTATGCCGAGGAAATCGTGCTCGACGCCGCCGCGGTGGTGCCGATCCCCGATGCGATGGATTTCGTCACTGCCGCCGCCTTTCCGGTTGCCTACGGCACCTCGCATTTCGCGTTGACCCATCGCGGCCATCTGCAGCCGGGCGAGACACTGCTGGTGCTCGGCGCTGCCGGCGGGGTCGGGCTGACCGCGGTCGAGATCGGCAAGGCGATGGGTGCGCGGGTCATCGCCGCGGCGGGCGGTGCGGAAAAATTGGCGGTGGCGCGCGCGCGCGGGGCAGACGAGCTGATCGACTATAGACAGGAAAGCATCCGCGACCGGGTGCGCGCGCTGACCGGCGGCAAAGGTGCCGATGTCGTCTACGACCCGGTCGGCGGTGACGCGTTCGACCAGGCGCTGCGCGCGGTCAACTGGGAGGCGCGGATGCTGGTCATCGGATTTGCCGGCGGCCGCATCCAGGCGGTGCCGGCCAATCTGATCCTGGTCAAGAACATCTCGGTCATCGGCGTCGTCTGGGGCGCGCAGGCCGAGCGCGATCCTGCCCTGATCAGCCGCAATCTCGCCGAATTGCTGCGCTGGTGGGAGGCCGGCCGGCTCAAGCCTCTGATCGCGAAGGTTTTTCCGTTGGCCGAGGCCGGTGGGGCGCTGACGGCGCTGCTGTCTCGCCGGTACGCCGGCAAGATCGTCCTCGAAACTTGAGCGGCCGAACGCAGCAAAGCGAGCGCGGCTGGTCACGGCCGCAGCGTCACACCAGCCGCTCGCCCGCCCGCTCCAATTCGAGTGCGGAAGGCCGGATCGGCGACCGCGATAAGCGCGCGAGCGCGTTCGGCAAGCGTGCGGCCGCGCAATTCGGCGATGCCGTGCTCGGTGACCACAAGGTCGGCCTCGGCGCGCGGCGTTGTGACGACTCCGTCGGCCAGCTTTGCGACGATGCGCGAACGGGTGCGTTCGCGATTGGTCGATTGCAGCGCGATGATCGATCGCCCCTCTGCGGCGCGGTTAGCGGCGCGAACGAGAAGGAAAGGTACTCGTACGAATACACCCGTATCGTGCCCAGCAATTTTTCTGTTCACAGTTGGTACACAAGATACTTGTGCACACCGAACTGGCGATACCCAGCCAGAATGCCGTGCTAACTCCGGGTGGACTATATAACCACCTGATCGACGCTGGATGGCAGGATGTTACGCAGCAGAGCTACAGTTCCGAACAGATCGCGGTCCTGTCTGCTCGATCGACGAAGAAAGTCGCGCTCGATTACATGAGAAGGCGACTGCGGTGGACATGCAATAAGACCGACCTGATTAGGATGGAACTCAGCGTTGTTACCGCACATCAGAAGAACAAACTAGACGAGTTGCATGCAAGGCTGAAAGACGAGTTGGCCTATCTCGACAGCAAAGGACCGGGGTATGATCCGCTCGCGGAGAAATTTTGCGAGCTAATATACTGGCATTTTATAAACTCGTATGCTGCTCTTGTATCGGCGGAGGTTGGAGTTGCTTCGCTGAAGCTGATGTCTGCCGAGGGCAATCTTGCTTCGTTCTGATCTTTAAGGTCGTTCGTTGTCGGCTTCGAGGAGGCTCGGGGGTTGAGACGGTAACTCGCGTGATTGAGTGCCCGTCCGGAAATCTGACCCCCGTATCCTCGAACGCCCGCTGTAGCTCAGATCGGACTAATGGCTTTTGAACGTGACCGCTCATCGGTCGTTTGACGGGCACCCCGAGGTCTCTGGCACCTCGCCGGGCGAGGTCACTCGCCCGCGCGAGATAATCCTCGAAATCCTGCGCCACTTAATTTTCAAAATGACAGGCAGCCCCCCACTGTCGCTAGCACGTAAAGATGTCCGGTTTTCGTAGCACATTATATGTCCGCCTCTGTCGTTGATGATGGCCCTGTGGGGTTGTGTGGGGAGCTATTGCGGAATGTTGGTGACGGTCGGGGTCAGGCGGCTAGCGGCTGTTGGCGGACGGCTTCGATGCCGTCGATGAACTTTACGCCGGTGATCAGTTTTGGCAACTGGCTGTGGCCGTCGAGACGGCGCCAGCTTTTCTCAGCCGCCTGTGCGAGCTTGAAAACCATGGCGATCGCCGTCCTGTTTGAGAGGCATCCCTTGGAGCGCACGGTTCGATGCCGCACGGTGGCGAATGTGCTTTCAATGGGGTTGGTGGTCCGCAGGTGCTTCCAATGCTCAGCCGGGAAGTCGTAAAACGCCAGCAGCGCCTCGCGCTCCTTCGTCAGGCAACCCACCGCCTTGTGGTACTTGATGGCGTAGGTCTCGACAAAGGCGTCGAAAGCGGCGTTGGCGTCGTTCTTCGTCTCGGCCATCCAGATGTCCTGCAGAGCGCGCTTGGCCTTTGATTGCTGGCTCTTCGGCAACCTATTGAGCACGTTGGCCGTCTTGTGCACCCAGCAGCGCTGACCGCGGGTCTTGGGCCACACCTCCTCGATGGCCTGCCAAAAGCCGAGCGCGCCGTCGGATGTCGGCTCCTGTACACAAACTGAACGGCGCCGTTCTGCTTGCAATCACTCCTCGCCAGGGCACGGAACCCGCGTCGGCGCGTTGAGGTCGGCCAGCGTTCAGAGGTTCCCAGGCCTCAATGCTGCCTTAAGATGTTTCAGCTCCGTCGCATTCGAAACCTGGTCGTCTGTGAAGGCCGACCATATAAATCGTGCGGTCTTATTCGACAGTACCCAATTCAATGGCACGGAGCGGCCCTGGGACCCCGGCAAATAGAAATGCACGAAGCGAGGGCGGGGTCTGCAGAACTCGTCATGGCCTGCCGTAAAAGCACCGCCGAGTGTCCGCCACGCACGTGATAAAGCCCGATGAGCGGGGCAAGGATTTGCAAAGCGCTGTGCTTGTCGTCCGGGATGAAGGCCCCGTCGGATGCGTTGTCGCAAGTCATCACCTCGGTGCGGGTGACGTCGACCTCACCGTCCCCGGTCGCCTGCACAATGATGGGCAGTACGGGCCGATCCGGCGTCGGCTGAGCGGCAAGCCATTCGGCAAGATCCAGCGTAGTCTGCAGGCCCTCGTTCTCGAAATATCCGCCATCGACGAGCGAACCGGCCCGTTTCTGGGTTACGGAGAGCATCTCGCCGAAGGGCTCCAGGTACGGAAAGCGCGCCGTGTTGTTGATCGCGGTCGAAACGGGCGCATCACCGCCCATCAGCACGTGGAAATCTCGCGCACCTCGAAACGGCCAAGGCGACCGGCTCCCCAGCCCCTCTGGCGCTGCAATCGGCGTCGTAATCACCCGATTGCCTGTCGTCGCGTCGGTGCCGTTCGCGAACCACAATGGCATTCCGTTGCGGTAACTACTGGCACGATCGCTTGCAGAACAGCGACAGGAACGGCTGATCCCAACTCGCCCGCCCTCGCCCCCGGTTCCTCCCGCATCTCGCTCCAAAGGTCCTCGAAAGCGCGCTCGATGGCCTCGGCGCTGTCGCCGCCGTTCGGCCGACTGCCCGTGACCGCCCGGATGAGAGTGGCGATCGGATCGAAGCCGGAGCGCGGGATGTCGTTGAGCAGCCAGCCGCCGAGGAGGGGCGCCCCGAGAGCGTCGCCCGCCAGCGGCACCGTGGCATTTTCCTCGGGCCGCAGTGCTAAAATGCCTTTCGCTCGGCATGGCAGGCTTTCGAAGCTGAGCAATGTCATTGCCCCGGCCACCCCAAGCGAGCCTCCTGAGACGCTGCTGACCGCGAAGAGGGCGGGCCCATTCTCTTGCTGTGCCTGCAGGACTCGGTCGATTACTGCCGCGCCCCACAATCCTGCCCGGGTGGCCCCTCCCGAGACCGCGACAATGATCGGTTGCACGGGCCCCGTCTCGGGTGCGCAAGCGTCAAGCCATTCTGTGAAAATCTGATTCAGCGGTTTGCGTTGAGCCGCGGAGCCATCGACCAGCCGAACGGTGTGGACGTGAAACAATGCCGGCACCAAGACGAAAACGTAGAGAAATAGCACGCTCAGCACCGGCGGACGGCGAAGGCCAATATAGGTTGACCCAAGTCTTGCCTCGAAGGTCAGTCCCTCAAACACAAAGGTCAGCGTGACCAGCGGCCCGATCATAAGGCCGAGAAGAAGGACGGCAATCCGTGGCCCGGGAAAGACGGCTGCAAGATGGTTCGGAAGCTTCAAAGCAAAGGTGAAGGACTCGATCACTCCGAGCCCAGCGGTATCAGCCCGAGCGCTAGCAAGACGGTTGCAGTCACGGCACCGCCGGGCGCCCTCCCCAACAGCGTATCCAATCTTGATCGAGCACCACCGTGCACCCACGCACGCAGACTATAACGTTGTGCCGGTGGAAAATTCACGGGCCTACTCCGATGGCGTACCTTCAAGAGAAAGATCCCCAGAGCGGCGAGGGCAATCGCTCCGACAATGCTGAATAGACTGCGGCTCGTGGTTGCGATTACGTCTCCGACGAGAAAGCCCGCGGCGAAGATCAGGCGCGGCAGCCAGGTGTACGCCGCCCAGTCGAAATCGGGGGGAGCTGGCCTGTTTTGAGGATTGTCGTCGACACCGAAGCGCGCCGCAAGAGCCGCACGGGACCAGAACCAGGCCGAGCCGGCAAGCACAATGAGCGCTAATTGAAAGCTAATCGGCGGCCAGATACGGCCGTCTTCGAGAAAGGCGAGCATGTCTCGTGTTTGCGGCGGGACAGTCAGGCCGATGCCGCCGAGGAGCAACACCGCCACAGCCGCACGGATAGTGCGCAGCATTGATCCCCAAGAATAATACATGGCGGTATCATCCACCCTTATCTCGTCCTTGGATTTGGCCGGATGATCCTGCGGTTCAGTGGAACAAAGAGTAATGATATAGTTCACATCTCAGAAGCTTTTCGGCTACGTCCCCGGCCCCACGGGAGTGCAGCCAAACGCAGGCGCCGGTCACAACTGCATCACAGTATTGACTCGTGTAAGAGCTGCGGCGCCTGCTGCTCGGGTTAGGGATCCGTGATCGGTTTCCCTGCGATAATGGCAAAGGCGCCTATGAGCGCAGCGCCCTTGAATGCGCCGCGGCCGGCCGCTCGCCCAATGAGTATCAGGGTGTCGCTGCACTCGGCCGACCGAGGGCGGGATATAGCGAAAGCCGGGCGGCAAGACAACATTGGGGGCCTCACCAGGCGCAGGTCGACGCTCATTCAGGCGTGGCGCACGCCATAGAACAGCGCAGAACAGCCGGGCAGGACGTCGCTCAAGTCCTTCCGGTAGGCCGTCGCCTGCCAGTATTCGCCAAGCGGGACGAACGGCACATCCTCCCAGCTGCTTCTGCAAATCGACGCAGATCCGCTTTTGCTGCTCCAAATCGGCCGTGTCGAGCCAGGCGGCCCGCAATTCCTCGATGTGCGGACTGTTGGCCCAGCCGTTTATAGGCTCCTTGCCGTCGGCGGGGATGGCCAGATTGCCGTAGGGATGAACGTTGGGGAGAGACCGGTCGATCAGAGTGCAGAACATGTTATGGCTACCTTTGTCCGGCGGGCCTTGATTGTTGCGGCGCCGGACGACGTTGGCGAAATCAATCTCCAGCAGATCAACGTTCATCCCGGCGCGCCGCACTTGCTCGGCGCTGGTTCGTGTCAGGTCGCCGAGTTCGCGGACATCGGTCGGCGCCATCACAACGATTTTCTCACCCTTGTAGCCGGCCTTCGCCAGGACCCGCTTGACGGCGGCATAGTCACGCGAGCTGCGCAGCACCTCGATGCCGATATTGTTGGCGAACGGCGAGCCGGTGCCAAACAGACCGACATCGTCCCGCCAATTGTTCCGGTCACTGCCGGCGATCGCCGAGATCGCCTCGACCTGATCGACCGCGCCAAGCACGTCCGCCGTATCGCCGGGTTGTCGAACGGGGGATAGCGGTGGTTGAACGTCATGATGCCGTTGGCGGTCGCGAAATGCGAAACGACGGTGATGTTGGGGTCGCCGCTGACCTGGCCGACGAGATCTCGCGGCGGGAGCTCCCACCAGTCGATCTCGCCGCGGCGCAGCGCGGCCGACGCCGAAAACGGATCCAAGGTCAGCCACTCGACCCGCTCGAAATGCGCCACCTTCGGACCGGCGGTGAAGCCGACCGAGACGCCTGCCCGCGGTTGATACTCGGCAAATCGCTCGAAGACTGCACGGGCACCGCTGATATGCTCGTCTTTCAGAAAGCGGTACGGGCCGCTGCCGACGACCTCGGCGACAGGCTTGAACGGCGACTCCGCCGCCAGACGTTCCGGCATGATCGCCGGCACGTTGCCGCCAGGTCCGGCCAGAGCCTCCGGCAGGTGCGGGAAGGGCCGCTTCAAGCGAAACCGCACGGTGCGGTCGTCGGGCGCCGACACCTCGTCGGTCGCGTCCATCAGCGCCGTCGCAAAGATGACGCGCGCCGCGAAGCGTCGGATGCTGGCGACAACATCCCGCGCCAGCACCGGCTCCTTGTCGTGGAAGCGCAGACCGTCGCGCAATTTCAGGGTCCAGGTCAATCCGTCCTCTTCGACGATATGGCCCTCGACCATCTGCGGCTGCGCCTTCCAGTCGGTGTCGATGCCGTAGAGCGTATCGAACACGAGATAAGCGGCGCTTCGCGTCGGCCGCGCCCCGGTGACGACCGGATCCAGTATCGTTAGATCCGAGGTCGGTACGAAAACCAGGGTTTTCGCGCGATCCGCTCGCCCGAGGCGGGGCGCAGTAGTAATCGAAAACGTCGCCGCCGCGGCGGTTTTAAGCAGATCGCGTCGTCTCACAACGGCTCTCCCCAAGCTTAGCAATGCTGCGAGGATACGACTTGATTGGGCCACTCGAAACGGTGAGGCGGTTTGGTCATAGGCGTTGATAAAGACGTCGTGATCCTGTGAAAATCCTGATATTGGCTGAGCGGTTTCCATGCCGGTCAAGATCGACGCCGCATTGCGCAGGGAGGCTGTCTCGACCATCCGCGAGAATGCTCGGTTCCGGGGCTACAAGAGCCCGAGATCGTCGGGCAAATCGAGAACCCGTCGCTTGAAGCAATCCGTCGCCGCTGGTGGCGGACGTTCGATGGCGTGTGCCTATTGCATGGTGTTCATTCGGCCGTCGGCACATGACCGGATCTTCGGACCAGAACCGTCGGCACCAGCCGAACTGAAACGCGAGGCCGATCACTACGGACTAAATTAGGGCCTTTCCCAATGGCATGGAATAATCTCGCGCTCCCTTCGCGCTCCCTCGAATGCTGGCGATCGGGCCCCCGCAGCAGCGGCTGCAGTACGAGCCAACCAAGCGCAGGCTGACCTGGCCGAACGGGGCCATTGCGACAACCTATAGCGCCGACGAGCCGGAGCGCCTGCGGGGGCCGCAACACGACGCGGCGTGGTGTAATGGAATAGCCTCCTGGCGTATCCAGAGGCGTGGGACATGCTGATGTTCGGGTTGCGCCTCGGCGACGACCCGCGCGCGGTTGTCACAAACCACCCGGGGAGTGCTGTACTCCGGACGTCAACGGAATTTTAACGAAGATTTGGCACTAGATACGCACCAAGCTTTCTCGCGTTCGGCGAAGCCCGGGGGCGCTCTGATGCCAACGACCTCATTTGACGATCGAAGGCTCCGTCACTCGCCGAGTTTCTCTAAGCGACAGGCGAACCGCACTGGGCCTACCCCTAGGAGGTTGCATTGCGCATCTCTGCATTTACCAAACAGCTGATATTTGCGGGTCTCACGGTCACGACTCTCACCGGGCCTGCTGCGAGCGCCCCTGATACGCCGGCCTATATGCAGGCCATCGCCGGCCCTATCGCTTCGAGCCCGGCGGAGGCGGCGACCAACAACGTCCTCGCCCTAAACACCGCCATGTTTGGGCTCTACGATGCCGCCGGTCGTGTTTTCCAGAAAAATATTCTGGCCCAGCATCCTGTCATCCTCGGCCTATTTTCGGGGGCAGGCGGCCGGTTTGTTCTGTACCGGCCGGGAACACCCCCGCTCGAAGCGCCCTCAGTACCGATCGTTTATCAGCTATTGAAATCCGTCGGGCACAGTGTGATGGCGTTAAGCGAGGTCGTCGCACCATACCTAGACAACCCGGAGAACCAGTCCTGGCGGGGGCCGCTGCTGGCCTATCGCAGCCAGATGCAGACAGCCCTCGATACGCTGGATGGGACCGACATGCCGCCGGATTGGCGGGTCAACAGTCGTAGGCTACTGCAGAACAATGTCGCATTCATGGACGCGTGCACCGAGAAGGGCGCAATCTCGACCGCCGACCTACAGAGCTTCGCTCGCCAGCAAGCGCCATTTCTGAAAAGAAACATCGCGTGGGCGGCGGAGACCCAGGTCGACCATTGGATGGGCGTGATCGCCGAGTGGAAGAAGCTGCTCGGCAGCGATTGGGAAAAGGCATACGCAGCCAGCAACACCATCTACGTCGCGCGCCAGAACAATGTGCTGTTCAGTGTGCTCGCCCAGTTTTTTGATCCCGATGCCATCAACAGCAGACTAATGCTGATCGAGACGATCTCCTTCACGACTACGCCGGAAGACATGCTGGAGGCACTGACCCGCATAATCGCCGACCGTTCGGTCGGTGCAGTGTTCTTCGGCAACTACTATCTAATGGACTACGAGCTGATGGGCGGGAACGCGCGCAAGGCAATCGTGGCGCAGAGCGCAAAATATGACATGAAGCCATTCCTGCCGCCGGCGGTGCCGTTCGGCTCGCACCAATGGCCGACTTTGATCACCCCTGGCACCGGCCCAGCCTCACTTGACGATCTGCCGTAACCGGAACGCGCGAGATGAACCTCAACACGATCACCGCGCTGCGCCGTCCTTCGTCGGCAACTGAGATCGAGAATTGGCGCGACGGCTTTGCCTGGCTCGCCGGCGGGACCTGGCTGTTCTCCGAGCCGCAACCCGCGACCGACACGCTGATCGATCTTGGCCATCTCGATTGGGCGACGCTGGAGGCCTCGTCCGCAGGTCTCGACATCGGTGCGACTTGCCGGATCGCCGAGCTCTATCGCTTCGAGGCGCCGAAGGAATGGATCGCCGCTCCGCTGATCCACGCGTGCTGCGATGCCCTGCTGGCTTCTTTCAAAATCTGGAACGCGGCCACAGCCGGAGGCAACATCTGCATGTCGCTGCCAGCGGGAGCAATGATCTCGCTGGTAATCGCCCTCGAGGGACGCCTCACGCTCTGGCCGCGTCAGGGAGCCCCGCGGGAGATACCGGCGATCGATTTCGTCACGGGCAACCATACCAACATTCTGCGCCCCGGCGAATTGCTGCGCAAGATGCACCTGCCGGCTTCGGCACTGACGAAGCGGGCGGTGCTGCGCCGGGCTTCCCTCACAAAACTTGGCCGTTCTGCCGCATTGTTGATCGGCACCAGCGATCCGGTGCGGCAGGACCTGTTGCTTACGATCACCGCCGCAACCCCCCGCCCGGTGCAGCTCCGCTTTGAGGAAGTCCCATCCAGCGAAGCGCTGCGGCAGGCGATCGAAGCGCGGATTCCGGCGGACGGCTATTTCGCCGACGTGCACGGCAACGCCGCCTACAAGCGCCACCTGACGTACCACTTCGCGGATCAGATCCGCGCCGAATTTGCACGGCTGGAGAGGAGGCCATGAACGACATACGACGCTGGACCGACCAGGGCGCCGCCACACTCGGCTTCAGCGTCAATCAACGCGGCTTCGAAGCCCGGCCGGAACCGGGCCAGTGCCTACGTACGTTTCTGCGCGAGCACGGCTGTCTCGGCGTCAAGAAGGGCTGCGATGCCGGCGACTGCGGTGCCTGCACCGTTTGGCTCGACGGAGCGCCGGTGCATTCCTGCCTGATGCCCGCTTTCCGCGCCGCCGGTCACGAAGTGACGACCATTGAAGGCTTAGCGGAGGACGGCGTCCTGCACCCGATGCAGCAGGCCTTCCTGGATGCACACGCATTCCAATGCGGCTTCTGCGCCGCCGGCATGGTCATGACCGCCGCTGCCCTGAACGCTGCGCAGCACGCCGACCTGCCGCACGCGCTCAAAGGTAATCTTTGCCGCTGTACCGGATACCGCGCAATCGCCGATGCCCTCGCCGGGGTGCGCTCCGCGGAGGAGGACATCGCCGGCCAGACCTGCGGGGCAAGTCTGGGCAACCCCTTCGCCGAGGCGATCGTGACCGGGCAAGCCCGGTACACGATGGATTTTGCAATGGAAGGGCTGCTGCACCTCAAGGTGCTGCGGTCGCCGCATGCGCATGCGCGAATTCTCCGCATCGGACGTGAGCGGGCGGCTTCCGTACCGGGCGTCGTCGCCATCTTCACCTGGGAAGATGTGCCGCGCCGCCTCTACAGTACTGCCACTCATGAGGATCACCTCGTCGATCCCGACGACACCTACGTGCTCGACAACGTGGTCCGCTTCGTGGGGCAGCGCGTCGCTGCGTTTGTCGCGGAAACCGAGGCGGCCGCCGAGGCGGCCTGCCGGTTGCTCGAGGTGGACTATGAACTGCTGCCCGCCGTCTTCGACCCGGAGGCCGCGATGCGCCCGGATGCACCGGTGCTGCACGAGAAAGCAATTGCCGCCCACGGCAATCTCTATGTCGATATCCACGGCGAGGTCGGCAGCACGGTTGAGGGTTTCGCCGCGGCCGATATCGTGCATGAGGGCGTCTATTCCACTTCCCGCGTGCAGCACGTGCATCTCGAAACGCACGGCTCGATCGCCTGGACCGGACCGGACGGGCGCGTCCATGTCCGCACCAGCTCGCAAGCGCCGTTCATTGCACAGCAAAAGCTCTGCCACATCTTTGGTCTTCGCCCGCGGGACGTGCACGTGTTCACCGAGCGGGTTGGCGGCGGGTTTGGCGGCAAGCAGGAGATGCTGACAGAGGACCTCTGTGTTCTCGCAGCGCTGAAGACCGGGCGGCCGGTCAAATGGGAATTCACCCGCGAGGAGCAGTTCATCGGCGCCACGACACGCCACCAGATGACCGCCGGCGTAAGGCTTGGAGCGCGCCGCGACGGTACTCTCACCGCAATCGCCATCAGGGTCGTCTCGAACACCGGCGCCTATGGCGGCCACGGCGGCGAGACCTTGGCCGCTGCGCTTGCCGGCCCGCTCGCGGCCTATCGCTGCCCGAACAAGAAAGCCGACGGCTATGCCGTCTATACAAACATGGTCCCCGGCGGCGGCTTCCGCGGCTACGGCTCTTCGCAAACGACCTTCGCCATTGAATGTGCGATCGACGATCTGGCCAAAAGACTCGGGCTCGATCCCCTCGAAATCCGCCGACGTAACATGATTGGCCTCGACGACTGGATCGGGTCGATCTGGGGCGACCCCTCTGATGTCGATTTCGGCAGCTACGGGCTCGACCAGTGCATGGACCTCGTCGAGCGCGCGCTCAAAAGCGGCCGCGGCGCGCCCAAACCGGAGGGCGAGGAATGGTTGGAAGGGAGGGGTTCTGCGCTCGCTATGCTGGAATGCGGGCCGCCGACCGAGCACCGCTCCGGCGCCGAAATGAGGCTGTTGGCCGATGGCCGTTATCACCTCGCGGTCGGATCGACGGAAATGGGCAACGGCTCTGTCACCTCGCATCGGCAGATCGCCGCCGAGATGTTGGCGACGCAGGTGGGTCGGATCGACATCATCAATGCCGATACTGACCTGACGCCCTACGACACCGGCACTTTTGCGAGCACCGGGACCGTTGTCGCCGGCCAGGCGGTCGCGCTGACCGCGGCGGCGTTGCGCGACAACATTCTGGAGTATGCCAGCCGCCGCATGGGAATGCCGCTGTCGGAGTGCCGCCTCGCCGATGACGAAGTGATCTGCGGGCCGCGCCGCATCCTATTGTCGGAGCTGTATGCCGCCGGCACGCGCGAGCGGCACCGCTTCGAAGCGCGGCGCAAATCCTACCTGTCCCCGCGCACGGTTGCCTTCAACGTGCACGGGGTTCGCGTTGCCGTAAACCGCATCACTGCCGAAATTCGCATCCTGCACAGCGTGCATGCGGCGGATATCGGGCGGCTGATCAACCCGATGCAGTGCCGCGGGCAAATCGATGGCGCGATCGCCATGGGCTTCGGTTGGGCGCTAACGGAGAACATGGTGCATGGCGAGGATGGTGCAGTAGTGAACCCGACCTTGCGCAACTATCGTATTCCCGCCTTCGCCGATGTGCCGCCGAGCGAGGTGTTCTTCGCGGATACATATGATCGCATCGGACCGCTCGGCGCGAAGTCGCAGGGCGAATGTGCCATCAATCCAGTCGCGCCGGCGATCGCCAATGCCGTCGCCAATGCCACCGGCATCCGCTTTGCCCACCTGCCGCTGACCCCGGATCGCATCTTCGCCGCGCTCTCGCCGCAGCCGTGAACGACCCCGCGCCGACGCCCGACTCGGCGGTGACCCTCGTCACGCAGACCCGCGTGCGCGAGGGCATGGCGGAGGAATTCGGCCGTTGGCAGAGCGCGATCAGCACCGCGGCGGCAGAGTCTCCAGGCTTCATCACGCAAAGCGTGTTGCCGCCCAACCCGCCCTTGCAGGCGGACTGGGTAATCCAGCAGCGCTTCGCCAATGTAGAGGCCGCGTCCGCATGGCTGCGTTCAGAGCGGCGGACGCGACTTCTGGACGCCGGACAGCCGATGCTGGCAGGACAGGATGATGTGCACCTGGTGCGCGACAGCGCCTCCGGTGCGCGGCCGGCACCGGTCTCCGCGGTAATCTCCTCGCGCGTAAGAGCGGGCCAGGAAACGGCATTTCGTGCCTGGGAGCATCGCATCGCCAGCGCCCAAGCGAGATCTCCCGGTTTTCAGGGCTACCGGTTCGAACCGCCGATTCCCGGCGTGCAGGAAGACTGGCTGGCGATCCTGCGCTTCGACACGGAGCGCAATCTACAGGACTGGCTCAATTCGCCAGAGCGCAAACAGCTGCTGAAAGAGGCGGCGCCGTTTCTCGAGGAGTTCCACGCCCGGGTGGTGCGCACCGGCTTCGAGCAGTGGTTCCCGTCGGCAGCGAACGGACCTTCGGCACCGCCGGCCTGGAAGCAGAACATGATCGTTCTGCTGCTGCTCTATCCGGTGGTGTTCCTATTCGGTGCACTGGTGCAGACGCCGGTCCTGATGGGAAAGGCCGGACTGCCGTTCTGGTTCGCCCTGTTCGTCGGCAATGTCGTCAGCGTGCTACTGCTCAACTGGCTGGTACCTTGGGTGAGTAACGGCTTCGGCTGGTGGCTCTCGCCGGCGCGGAGTGCGGGCAGATGGACCAACTTCGCAGGCGCAGCACTGGTCATTCTGCTCTATGCCGTATGGCTCTTCCTGTTTTCGAAGCTCCGATAAGGAAAGATGCGCTTGGGGGGCTTTGGGCTCGTGTGCGGCTCGATCTCCGCAAGCTCCTATCGACGGCCTTCCTCATCGGGCTTGCCCAGTCGGCGGGCGCTCAATCCCCGCCCGACACGGATGCGACCATTTCAGCGATCGCAGGAAATCCCGGCGCAGTCAATATTGTGGCAGGAACGGGCGAGCTCGGGCGGTTGCTCGGCCTCGACCCCGAGACGGGCCTTCGCCTGGGCGGGGTGCTGGTCAGCAACGGCAATTACCTGATTTCGGGCGGCAATACTCCCGGCACGACCAGCTTCAACAATTTGCTGGTGACGGATCTCGATGCAGATTTGGACAAGCTCGCGCATATTCCGGGCGCGAGCTTTGGCGCGGCAATGCTTCGCTTCGACGGGCAGCTAACCAATCAGCAAGCCGGCGTCGTCACCGGCTACAACGGCCTGACCGGCGCGCGGCCGCTGGACCGGACGGAGCTCTACGAACTCTGGTGGCGGCAATCTTTATTCTCCGACCAGCTGGTGGTGCGGATCGGAAAGACCGTTCCTACCTACGATTTCGGCAACGTCGTCCGCCCGGTTCCGGTGCAGGATTTGTCGCTGCGGATTCCGGCCGTGAGCGGCCTCCTCTACACGCCGGTATTCGTGAACCCGACTATGCTCGGCGCACTCCCCGGCTATTACAACTCAGCCTACGGCGTCACCGCGACGATTGCGCCGACCGAGCGCTTCTACGTCTCCCTTGGCGGTTACGACGGCAACGTAGCGCGACGTGAGCAAACAGGCTTGGACCTCGCGCCGACCTTCAACGGCTATCGGTTCCAGATCGGCGAGGCCGGCACCGCCTGGCTGCTCGGGCCAGGCAATCTGCCAGGCGCCTTCGCCATCGGCGCCTGGGACCAGACAGGGACGCTGACCCTGTCGGCGCCGCGAGTCACCGTCACGCAGAACGGGACCCACGGCGTCTATACTTTCGCATCCCAGCGGCTGTGGCGCGGAGAGGGGGATGGCGATGCGCGAGGCGTATCGGGCTTCGTACAATTGGGCGCCAATAACTCGCGGACCATGCCTGCGACCCGGTATGTCGGGCTCGGCGTGACCGCGTTTGACATCATTCCCGGCCGCCCGATGGATTCGCTTGGCGCCGGAGTTGCCTGGTCACGGCTAAACCACAACCAGAACTTCCGGTCAGACGAAGCTCTATTGCAGTTCTACGACCAGATTCAGGTCTTCGGCAACCTCTACCTGCAACCTACCCTGACACTGTCGCCCAACCCGGGCGAGAAGATCGCCCGCACCCCTGCCATCGCCTTCACACTGCAATCCACTGTGCTCTTCTGATTGTTATGGTCGAGGTCGCCCTTCGCCCCCGAGGCCGACCAACAGGTGATTCAACGCATCCAGGCGCGACTCCGAAGCGAGAAAGGGTAACTCCGATGTGAATCGGCATGGAATAAGGACCGCGTTTTCGGGGTGATCGGCATCCAATCGGGACCCCCGGGACGGTGGGTCCACAGTGGCTTCCGTGGGGGATACGGGGACCAGTTCGGGGATGCTGGTAGTGGAGACGATCGCGAAGATCCGTCGGGCATATTTCGCCCAGAACAAGCCGATCAAGACGATTTGCCGCGAGTTTCGGGTGTCGCGACAGGTCGTGCGCAAGGTGATCCGGTCGCAGGCGACCGAGTTTCGCTATGAGCGCAGCCGGCAGCCGCGCCCGCGGATTGATCCGTGGCGCGAGCAGCTCGACGGTCTGCTGCTGGAGAACGCGGGCAAGCCGGCGCGCGAGCGGCTGACGCTGATCCGAATATTCGAGGAGCTACGCGCCCTCGGTTATGAGGGCAGCTACGACGCGGTTCGCCGATACGCCAAGAGGTGGCGTGCCGCGCGCGGCGCCGCGACGGCGGAAGCCTTTCTGCCGCTGAGCTTTGCGCCGGGAGAGGCCTACCAGTTCGACTGGTCGCATGAGATTGTGCTGATCAACGGCACGACGACCACTGTCAAGGTGGCGCATGTCCGGCTGTGCCACAGCCGCATGCTGTTCGTGCGGGCCTATCCGCGCGAGACCCAGGAGATGGTGTTCGATGCCCACAACCGCGCCTTTGCTTTCTTCAAGGGCTCGTGCACGCGCGGCATCTACGACAACATGAAGACGGCCGTCGAGACCGTGTTCATTGGCAAAGACCGCCAGTTCAACCGCCGCTTTCTGCGGATGTGTGGCCATTACCTGGTCGAGCCAACCGCCTGCACGCCGGCCTCCGGCTGGGAAAAGGGGCAGAGCCTGCCCTCGCGAAAGCGGGGGTCGAGAACCAAGTCGGGGTGGTGCGCGAGCGCTTCTTCACGCCGCGGCTGCGGGTGGCGAGCTACGAGGAGCTGAACGCCTGGCTGCTCGATCGATGCGTCGCTTACGCCAAAGCACACAAGCATCCCGAACTGACCGACTGCACGATCTGGCAGGCTTTCGAGGCGGAGCGGCCGCAGCTGGTGCAGATTACTGGGCCATTCGATGGGGTTCCACGCGACGCAAGCCTCGGTCTCGAAGACCTGCCTGGTGCGCTTCGACAACAACAAATATTCAGTCGCCTCGCGCGCTGTCGGCCGGCCAGTCGAGATCCAGGCCTACGCCGATCGAATTGTGATCCGCCAGGATGGCACAATCGTCGGCGAGCATCACCGCCGCTTCGGCCGCGGCGAGACGATCTACGATCCCTGGCATTACGTGCCGGTGCTCGCCAGGAAGCCCGGTGCATTGCGTAACGGCGCCCCCTTCAAGGACTGGCTCTTGCCGGCCAGCCTCGAGCGCCTGCGGCGTAAGCTGCAGGGCTCCGATGATGGTGACCGCCAGATGGTCAAAGTGCTGTCGGCGGTGCTGACCGACGGCTTGGCGGCGGTCGAGGCAGCCTGCGCCGAAGCCCTCGCCGACGGCGTCCATTCCGCCGACGTCGTTCTCAACATCCTGTCGCGGCACCGTGACCCCGGGCCGGCGACGACGATCCTGACCCCCGATGTACTGCGGTTGCGACACATGCCAATCGCCGATTGCGCTCGCTATGACAGCCTGCGGAGAGTTCCTGATGGAGCGCACCAAAATTCTCGAGCTGATGTCGAGGCTCAAGCTCTACGGGATGCGGGCGGCCTATGACGAGGTGATGACCACCGGCATCAAGCGCCGGCACGAACCACCGCGTATCGTTGGCGATCTGCTCAGCGCCGAGATCGCTGAAAAGCAGGCGCGCTCGATCAAATACCAGCTGACCATCGCCAAGCTGCCGCTGGCCAAGGACATCGACGACTTCGACTTCGCCGGCACGCCGGTCAACCAGGCGCAGATCCGCGATCTGGCGAGCGGCGCCTTTCTCGCCGAACAGCGCAATGCGGTGCTGATCGGCGGAACCGGCACCGGCAAGTCGCATCTGGCGATAGCGATTGCGCGGGCCTGCATCCGCGGCGGCGCCAGGGGCCGCTTTTACACCGTGGTCGACCTCGTCAATCGGCTGGAGAGCGAAGCCCGCGCCAGTCGGCAGGGGCGGCTCGCCGAATATCTCACCCGCATGAACTTCATTGTTCTCGACGAGCTCGGCTATTTGCCCTTCGCTCAGACCGGCGGCCAGCTGCTCTTTCATCTGGTCAGCCGGCTCTACGAGCGCACCTCGGTCATCATCACCACCAATTTGGCCTTTGGCGATTGGCCCAGTGTCTTTGGCGACGCCAAGATGACGACGGCGCTCCTCGACCGCCTGACCCATCATTGCGAAATCATCGAAACCGGCAACGAGAGCTGGCGCTTCAAACACCGCGCCTGAGTGCCACCCCGGCTTGCCGCGGTGGGCAAACAGGCACCTCCCACGCGCGCCGCTCCGTCGCTCGTGAGGGCACGGCGCGACGCGCGCGGGACCCTCCTGTTCGCTACCGGGACAAGCCTGCCCCAACGCCGGTGAGGGGTCCCTTTTCGATGCCGATCCGGGGTCCCGATTGGTTGCCGTTTGACAGACGTCTCTGTGCACGTCCGAATAGAGGCGGCGGAGCGTCTGATTTATTTCGGTAAATGCGCTGACGCGGTGGGGAAATATCCGACGAGCTGATAAGCGCGTCCGAGGCTGCCGAAGTGGTCACGGTAGGTCGCGCTCCTGGGAAGATCCTTCGCCTCGTCGATAATTACCGACGTCAAGCGACCAAATTGCAGGTAAAGACCCTTTAACCGTAATAGCATCTCGTCATCGGAAAGATGCCGGTGGCGCATTGCCAGCGCCGTTTGTGCAGCCTCGAAGAGCTCCGGCTGAATGATCGCCGGGAAAGTGCAGGATGCACGGATCCACATGTCAGGCGAATTCACGACGCGCTTCTTTTTGAGCTTGATCGATATCCGGTTGAAGACGTTGTTGCCGATATATTTCTCATTGCTGAGCACCGCTTGAACCGAGCTGGATGTCCACGCCCTGCCCAAATCCGTCTTGATCTGCTCGTCATTGAGACCACTCGCGATCTCGCCTGGAGACTTCGTCTGATATACGAGCATACGAAATATTCGCAGGACCGTCGCGACTTCCTCGGCAGGGCCGGGCTCCAGCACCACACGGTCGGTCTGCAGGCTCTTCCTTTCGCCAAACGCAAGGATCGCTTTGAGATTGCCATTCTGATCGATGAGCCGGCGGCGCAGGCCATAACCGGCGGTACCTCCCTATCGGAAGCCCATCTCAATCAGCCGGGCCTGGCCGGCGAACACTTTCGCTGACAGCTCGCGGCTGTATTCACCGGCCATGGCGCGCTTCACCGTCTTGACGATCGTCGAGGCGACGCTGCCGTCATTTTCGAATTGCTCGGCGCAATAGCGGATCTCGACCCCCGAGCGCCGGCAGACATATTCGTAATAGGCGCTCTCGTCGGCGTCCTGGAAGCGGCCCCAGCGGCTGACGTCGTAGACGAGAACCGCCTTGAACCCCGGAGAACCCCCTTGGACATCGATCAGCAACTGCTTCAGCGCATCGCGTCCGTCGAGGCGCAAACCGCTCTTGCCGTTGTCGGCATAGGTGCGGACGATGTCAAACCCCCAGCGGACGGCGTATTGCAGTATGGCATCGGACTGGTTTTCGGTCGAGTAGCGCTGGTGTTCGGTCGACATGCGCACGTATTGTGCCGCGGGAACGGGTTCGCGCGCCGTGGTTCCGATGCTTTCCGAGCTGACAGCAAAACGGCTGAGCAAGTCGATCCCTCCCGCCACATTCCTTTCTTTGAGTCAGAGAAAGCTGCCAGTGGATTGTAAATGCCGTGCCGGCAAGGCCAGTGCTATTGGCGCACAGCCTGCGTTTTGGGTGGCAATCCGTGGCGCGGCCGGGAACTCCAGTCGAAAATGACCCAGCTGCAAATTTTGGTTATTCCAATGACACTGGCCACTGTACCGTGGCCAAAATCAACTGCTCGGCTCTACTGCAGCGCCGGCGCGTGCAGTGCGGCGAGATCGGCCTGTGCTTCCTCGATACCCTGGGCGGCGGCCTGCTCGAACCAAGAGCGCGCCTCCGCCGGGTCTGAGTGGCCGGCGGCGCCTTGCGCGAGATAGCGGCCGAGCATCAGCTGGGCCTGGCCGTGGCCCAGTTCGGCGGCGGCGCGGAACCAGCGTTGCGCGGCCGCTCGGTCTTCGGGCAGATCGTGACCGCCGGCGTTAAGCGCGCCCAACGCGAACATCGCGCCGCTGTGACCCGCGGCGGCGGCCTTCTCGAACAGTTCCAGTGCCATGGCCGGGTCGCGTGGGCCGCCGCGGCCGTTGACCATCATCTCGGCGAGCGCCACTTGCGCCTCGCGCAGACCGGCTGCTGCGGCGCGCGCGATCCAGGCGCGCGCCGCTTCCGGATCGGCCGCAATGCCGTGCCCGTCGGCCAGCATTCGGCCGTACATGAACTGCGCCTCCGGCACACCCTCGGCGGCGCGGCGCAGCCAGTGCGCCGCCTGCTGCGCGTCGGGCTCGACCCCGATCCCCTTGTCGAGGCAGAGCCCGAGGTTGAATGCGGCGACGAGATCGCCCGAGGCGGCCGCCTGCTCGAACCAATGCGCCACCCGTGCCGGGTCCTCCGAGCTGCCCGCGCCGTCGAGCACGAGATTGGCCAGATCGACCTGCGAGGCGGGGTCGCCGGCTTCGCCCGAGACCCGCAGCCAGCGCGCCGCTTCGTCGGGATCCGCCGCCACCCCGGCGCCGGTCAGATACAATGAGCCCAGCGCGCGGGCCGCGGCGGTGTGCCCGGCCTCGGCGGCGCGGCGGTACCAGCCGGCGGCCTCGGTATAGTTGGGCGGCAGCCTTCCATTGCGGACGTAGAGATCGCCGACCAATGCGGCGGCGTCCGGGTCGCCGGCCAATGCCGCGCGGCGCAGCCAGGTTTCGCCGAGCACGCGGTCCTGCTCGACGTCGCGCCCCTCCATCAGCGCCAGCCCCCAGCGCAATTGCGCCGAGCGCTGGCCGCGCTCGGCCGCGTGCCGGTAGCACTCCGCCGCGACCTTGGGGTCGCGCGCCACCCCGACCCCTTGCTCGGTCAGCACCGCCAGCAGATAGAGCGCGGTCGGCAATTCGGCCTCGGCGGCACGGCGCAAATGCTCGGCGACTTCGTGCCGTCCTGCCTCGTCCTGCGTCCGCGGGGCCAAGGACAGCGCATAACCGAGGCAGCCCTCGGGGCAGCCCGCCGTCGCCGAGCGCTGGTACCAGCGATGCGCCGCCTCGAGGTCGCGCATCTCTTCCGGGCCGCAGGTCAGCACAAAGGCGAGCACCGCCTGGGCCTTGGCCGAGCCGGCCTCGGCGGCCTGCCGCGCCCATTTGCGGGCGGCAGAAAAGTCCGGTTCACCCGGCTCCTCTTCGCCGAATAGGCGTTCGGGTCGAGCGCCGTTGACGTCGCCGGCGAGGCCGTGCACGCATAACCCGCCGAGCAGGGTCTGCGCCTCGACATGTCCGTGACCGGCGGCGCGCTGCAGCCAGCGCCCGCCTTCGATCCGGCTGGCCGGCACTCCCGCGCCTTCGAGGTAACAGCAGGCGACGCGATACTCCGCGTCCGCGATCCCGGCCTTGGCCGAGCGCGTCAGCAATGGGAAGGCCTCGGCGATCTTGCCTTGCTCGCTGAGCCGGACCGCCCGGCGTAATGCCGCCTCGGGCGAGGCGAGGCCGATCAGGCGGTCGACCACTAGCATCGAGTATCCGGCGTCACGGCTCGCGCATGCCCTCCTTCGCGACGGGCATGATCCGGCCGAGCAGATAGCTCAGCACGGTGCGCTTGCCCACTTTGATGTCGGCGGTGACTGGCATGCCGGGGATCACGCGAAACCCGCCCGGCACGTCGTGCAACGCCACTTTGTCGATCGCGATGCGGGTCCGGTAGAACGGCTCGGTGCTGGTCTGCGGCACCGGCACCGCGCTCGTCGGGTTGCGCGCCTCGTCCTGCGCGGTGAAGCTGTCCGGGCTGACGATCCGCACCGTGCCCTCGGCCATGCCGTATTGCGAATAGGGGAAGGTGTCGAACTTGATCGCCACCGGGTCCCCGACATGCACAAAGCCGTTCTCGCGGCCGAAGATGTTGGCCTCGATCTCGAGCGGCGCGTCGGCCGGCACCAAGGTAAAAAAGTGCTGCCCCGACTGCATCACCGAGCCGACCGACACCTTGGCGACCGACTGCACGGTGGCGTCGGCCTCGGCGCGCAACTCGACCAGCTCGCGGCGCAATTTGGCCTTATTCAGCAGCTCGCGCGCGTCGCTCAGTTTGCGCGTCGCCTCCGACAATTTTTGCGACACCTCGGCGCGCCAGCCCTGGATATAGGCGTCGCGCTCGGCGGTCATCGCCGCGAGGTTGCGCCGCGCGCCTTCCGCGGTCTGCTGCGCATTGGCCAATGACCGCGCCATCTCGGTGCGGGTATCCATCGCCGCCAATGTATTGAGCCGGCTGCCGACCTGGCGCGCTTCGAGCTGCGCGCGCATCTGCTCGACAGACTGCGCCAGCCCCAGCCGGTCGCGGTAGCCCGCCGCATCGGATTGCGAGCGCGCGATGACCGCGGCGAGCTCGTCGAATTTGCGCGCGTAGCCCTCGACCTTGGCGGTGTACTCGGCCTTGCGGTGGGCATAGATGGCGCCCTGCAATGCCATGTCCGGGTCGAGCCCGCTATAGTCGAACGGCTTGTTCTCGGCCTCGGCCTGGATGCGCGCCACCTCGGCTTCCAGGCTCGACACCTGCGCCGTCAAGGCGCCGAGATCGGCCGCGGCAAAGGTCGGGTCGAGCTTCGCCAAGACCTCGCCGGCCTTGACCTCTTGCCCCTCGCGCACCTCGATCGAGCGCACGATCGCGGTCTCCAACGGCTGCACCAGGATGGTCGGCGCCTTCGAGATCGCGACGCCGTGCACCGTCACGACCTGGTCGACCGGGATCAGCCCCATCGTCGTGATCATGACGATCACCAGGCTGGTGATGACCCATACCGTGCCGCGCGCCGAGCGCGGGATCGGCGCATTGATGATCGCCGTCGACGGCCACTGGAATTCGAGGATCGCCGGCAATGTCGGGTCAGCCCCGCCGCGCTGCCGCACCGCCACCGCATTGGACGAAGATTTGCTCATGATTTTTTGGCTTTTCTATTCGCCACGGACGAGGCGCGGGATGATGGCGCCGCGGGGGCCGCGGCCGTCGAGATGGCGGTGCTGCTGCGCCCACAGCTGACGGTAGAGGTGGCAACGCTCGAGCAAGACCTGGTGCGGCGCGATGTCCATCATCTTGCCTTGCTCCAGGACGAGGATCTGGTCGCATTCGGTCAAGGACGACAGCCGGTGCGAGACGATGACCATCGTGCGCCCCGCGGCGATGCGCGACAGGTTGGCGCTGACCACCGCCTCGCTCTCCGGATCGAGGGCGCTCGTCGCCTCGTCGAGGATCAGGATCCGCGGGTCGTGGATCAGCGCCCGGGCGATCGCGATCCGTTGCTTCTGGCCGCCCGACAGGTTGGGCGAGCCCTCTTCGACATAGGTCTCGTAGCCGTTCGGCATGCGCTCGATGAATTCTTCGGCGCCCGCCAGCCTGGCGGCATTGACCGCACCGGGCAGGGTCAGCCCCGGCCGCCCCGAGATGATGTTGTCGCGGATCGAGCCGCGGAACAGAAAATTGTCCTGCAACACGACGCCGAGGCTCTGCCGCAGGTGGCGCAGATTGATCTCGCGCAGGTCCGCCCCGTCGATCTTCAAGAAGCCGCTATAGTCGCGATTGATCCCCTGCAAGAGACGCGCAACCGTCGACTTGCCCGAGCCGCTCTTGCCGACGATGCCGAGCATCGTCCCGGCCGGGATCGAAAAGCTCACCCCCGACAAGGCCGGGATCTTGGTGCCGCCATAGGTGAAGGTGACGTCCTGAAAGCTGATCTCGCCGGCGAATTTGGGCCGCAACCCGCCCGAGGCGGCGTCGATCTCCAAGGGCCGGTTCAACACCGCCCCGGCCTCGCCGATCGCCGCATTGACCTCCTCGTATTCCTGCGCCAGCCGCGCCATGCCGACCAAGGGCTGCGCCACCCGCCCGCTCAGCATCATGAACGCAAACAATCCGCCGACCATGTAACCGGAAGTGTCGTCCATCGCCCAATAGGCGCCGAGCATCAATGTGCCCATGATCATAAAACGCTCGATCGGCGTCACCAATGTCTGCGGCCAGTTCGCCAACCGGGCGAATTGGAGCCGCCATTTGCCGGTCTCGGCGACCCGCTCGTCCCATTGGGCGCGGCGCTGCGGCTCCAGCGCCAACGCCTTCACCGTCTTGACGCCGACGATCGTCTCGCCCAATGTCGCCGCCTTCCACGTCTCGGCGGCGACGACGCGGCTGTACATCTCCCGCATCGGCTTCAGATAAGCGAGGATGATGACCGCAATGACCGCCGCGCACAGCAAAACGATCCACGCCAACGGCGCATTGATCCAGAAGAGGAACGGCAGCAATACCGCCAGCGTCAACAGATCGAGAAACGTCGCCAGCAATTGGCCGGTGAGGAACTCGCGGACCCGGTAGACCTGCGCCACCCGGTACATCGTCTCGCCGGCCGGGTGGCGCTCGAAATAATCCAATGGCAAGCGCAATAAACGGCTGAACAGATGCAGGTTGAGCTTGGTGTCGAGGCGCGCCCCGACCACTGCGATGATGGCGCGGCGGGCGTATTGGGCCGAGGAGATCTACATCAGTCTGTTCGAAGCCGGCAACCTGATGGCGGCGCTGGGACAGCCGTTCGACGCCGTCATAGCGGCATATTTGCGTGCCTTCGACACGGTCCCGACGCGCGCGGAGGCATTGCACGCCGCGAGCCATTACTGCCGAGACCACGGCAGGAACGCCGAGGGGTTCGAATATGCGCGTCGCGGCATCGACCTCACGCAGCCGGCCGGCGGCCTCTTTTTGCAGCCATGGGTCTACGACTACGGGCTGCTCGACGAATACGCCGTCAACGCCTATTGGGCGGGGGCGTACCGCGAATGCCTCGACGCCTCGCTGCGGCTACTCGCGAGCGACAAGCTGCCGCAGTCGATGCACGCGCGCGTCGTCGCCAATGCGCGCTTTGCCGCCGACAAGCTCCCCAAACCCGCCGATCTCGGATCATTGGGCGAAGAGGGGTTTGCCGAACAGCATGCGCTCGCGCCCCAGCGGCCGCTTCGCTCCCGGGTGACGGGGGCGCCGCGCGTCCTATTGGCGATCCTCGCCAAGCAAAAAGAGCCGGCGCTGCCGCTCTACCTCGATTGCATAGAGGCGCTCGATTATCCGAAATCGTCGATCGTTCTCTACATTCGCACAAACAACAACACCGACCGGACCGAACAGATATTGCGCGACTGGGTGGCGCAGGTCGGTCATATGTACGCGGCGGTCGAGTTCGACGCTGCCGATGTCGACAGCCGCGTCGAAGAGTTCCGCGAGCATGAGTGGAACGCGACCCGGTTCAGGGTTCTCGGCGAGATCCGCAACAAGAGCCTGCAGCGGGCCCGTGAGCTCGACTGCGAATTCTACTTCGTCGCCGATGTCGACAATTTTGTGCGGCGCTCGACACTGCGCGAGCTGGTCGCGCTCAATCTGCCGATCGCCTCCCCGCTGCTCCGTTCGATAACGCCGGAGAGGCTCTATTCGAACTATCACGCCGAGGTCGAACTCAGCGGGGTATTACAAAGGGTGCGACCAATATTTCTGGATACTGAGCCGGCATGTTCGCGGCCTCGTAGAGGTGCCGGTAGTTCACTGCACCTACCTGATAAGAGCCGATGTGATCCCCGACCTCACCTACCAGGACGGCACCGAACGGCACGAATACGTGATATTCTCCGACAGCGCGCGCAAAGCCGGCATCCCGCAATACCTCGACAACCGGCAAGTCTACGGTTACGTGACTTTCGGCGAGGGCGAGCATCACGTCAGCGGCGGGATCGAGCAGGCGCGCGCGCTGCTGAGCGACGATTTATCGGGATATAACCGCGAGGCCGAGGCTCTGGCCTCTACTCGAAGCGCCGCTCGGGAGATCCGACTGATAAATCTCGACCGTAGCGCCACCCGGCTATCGGAATTTCAAAAGCGCAACCACCATCTGCGTCATGTCGTCCGGTTCCCCGGTGTCGATGGGCGGTTACTTGACAAGGAGAAACTGATCGAAGGTGGGGTCATAACGCGCGATCTTGACTATTCGATTGGCGCCTTGGGTGCCGCGATGTCTCATACGACCCTGTGGAAGATGGCGGTGGAAGAAAAGCGAGCGATAACCGTTGCCGAGGATGATGGCATCTTTGCCCGGCATTTCGAAGCGCGGTCGATGGCGCTGCTAGCCGGCCTTCCGATCGACTGGGACATTGTAATGTGGGGCTTTAACTTCGCCCAGAAAGTGTGGGTCGATGCGTTGCCCCGAGTGTCCGGAATGGAAATGGACTTCTATCAAGGTCAATTGCGCCAGAATATAGCAAATTTTCAGGACCTAGATACGGTTCCGATGCTGTTCAAGCTCGGTCATCTATTTGGCCTCGTTTGCTATTCCGTGTCGCCCAAGGGGGCACGTGCCCTGCTCGATTATTGTCTGCCATTCCGTCCGACGCTTATCGATTTTCACGGCTTTGGCGTGAGGACCGATAACGAAGGGGTGGACTGCATCATGAATGGGGCTTACCCACTGCTCAAAGCCTACGTGTCCATCCCGCCGTTGGTCGTTACTGAAAACCGAACTGAGGAATCCACAATCCGTGGGGGTTTCGCATGATATCGACAAGCAAATCAGCACCGGAAGCACGCTGACCGATGAGCGAGAGGTTCTCGGGAATCTACGACGCCAACGAATGGGGGTATGGCTCGGGCGTTGGTTCACTTCCGCTCAACAATGTAGAGTACATAAGATTTCTTAAGCAATTCATCGAAAAGAACAACATCGGCTCCGTAGTCGATTTCGGTTGTGGTGATTGGCAATTTTCCCGCTTTATAGATTGGGCGGGCGCTTCATACATCGGGTTCGACATCGTTAAATCCATCATTGAGCGCGACCGGGCGCTCTTCGAGCGCGGCAAGACCTCATTCTGCGTTTTCAAACGGGGAATGGACCTGCCGTCCGCCGATCTATTCATCTGCAAGGACGTGTTTCAGCATCTTCCGAACAGCTTGATCTGGCAGTATCTCGCTTTATTCAAAGCGCGGGCTCGAATTCGTGCTAATTACCAATGATGACTGGCCCGCCCAGAACACGCTCAACGCCGATATCGATGAAGGCGGCTGGAGACCGGTGCTGCTCGACCGAGCGCCGTTTTGCGAAACAGCTCCGATCATCTTGTCATGGATGATCGAATGGGGAGGCTGGAAGCCCACGCGGAAAGCGACATCTCTCATCTTAGGCAATCGCCGATAGAAGGACGCTGGGCAGCCTCGGTTGAATGTTATGAGCGGTTTCTGCCCCTACTTCACGAAGTAGATCGGCCTCTCAATAATCGTGGCACCCGCAGATTGCTTGTATCTTAACCCACGCATCAAATATTCGCTCGGCGAGGAAGCTGATATCCCGGTTTTGATACGGACCCGCTCGATAGGGCGCGACAGCTGCTTCAAACCGCGTCAACACGTCAAACCATATGCGGCAAATTTCGTCAAACCATTCCCATTTCATGACAAACATGTTATTGGCATAAAGTTCGTATTCACCGAATTGCCGGATTATATGCGGGATCAATTCGGGGTAATTTACGGAAACCTTGCCCATAACCCAACACCAGTCATTTGTATTATGACCACTACAATAGTGATCAAAGACCGGTTCAGCCAGCCTATAGGGCTTTGGCAGTATTATCGAGCCAGATTTACAATTCTCAAGCAAGTCGAAATTAGCAAAGGATCCGGCATGTTCGGGTATCGTGTGCACGGCAATTGGCTGTTCACGTTCGGAAGTGTTCTGTTCAGTGCCAAAGGCAAACAACCTTCTGTAGTGACAAAAACCTACGACAGCCGACCTGGGACCCTCGCGCCAGATCTTATAAATGGCTGAAAGCTCGGACCAACGCGAATTTAGTAACCTGGGCTCGTACGTTAAAATATCAGTAAGCTTACCTTCGCGCGCTGTGTTAGCGGCCTCTCCAGCAAAAATGGGTTCCACCGGAGCAATCAAATCGGAAAAATTAGTCGGTTTATGGAAAATAGCGTACAGTTTCATGTCAGCGCCAAGCACCGTATTATTTTGATATCGTCCTCCCTTGTTCAATGTGACTAAATAACTGTAGAACAGGCCCCACTCGTTCCCGCTGATTGATGTGCTCAGAGGTGCCTTCCACATCTCATTCTCATGTATCGTTCGCGAGTATGGCAGAAGAGAATCTAAGAATATCCCCGCGTAATGTTGTAAGAGCGTTTCATTGCCGCAAAATTCGAGGGGCACATCAAGATCGACTATATATCCAAGTATCTCACCGACGTCTGGAAAGTCATGTTCCAGATGCTCGATCAGCCAGGTCGGCGCCTGCCACCCTATGCGGTGAAAGAATTCCAAAAGTTCTCGCTCTCCCCGTAATGCCCATTTGTGGCACGGACAGGAAATTAACACCTTCTCGCGTGCCACGCGCCACAACTCCTTGACAGAACGGCGGCGCGCGCCTGCGTCAAGGTGCTCAAGCACATCTATACATAAGGCAAAGTCAAATCCGTCGTCTGGGTAAGGTATATTAAGGATGTCTCCTTGAACCACTGTAAGCCACTCAGTGCCAGATTGAATTTGGTCGGGCTCTAGGCCGGTCACTGGGCGTTTAAGATATTGGGCGATCCCCATTGGACCGCAACCCACTTCTAACACACTCTTTGCTGGGTCGTACAACGAGGGATGTTCCTCTAGGATCTTGTTATATCGTATCTTCCAATTTAGCATCTGCCCTCTGAATAAATCTCAATTTCGGTGAAGTAGCCGAACTAATCAATTTCGGGGCGATTTTCGCCCCGAAGACGAAGTCCTTCCGCCTGTTCTTCCGGAGTAAGGGCCCGCTTGCGGAGCAGAATGCGTATTTGGTCAACGGCACGTGGTGTTCGCGCGATGTCCTCGTCGTTCACGCCCTCCTCCTTCATTTTGGTTCCTAGCGGACTGAAACCGTATTCGAGTCTGATGAGATCGAACCGAGCGGTCGTCCAGCCGAGATACCAAAACCATTCGCAGTAGTACCACCAGCTTCTTTCATTGAAGGCGCGGACGTGCATCGGATCTTGCCAAGCTCCAAAAGAGAGGTCATATGGAACGTGGATTCTCATGACCCCGCCGTCGCGGAGCAACGCTAGGCAGTTGGTCATTGCCTCAGTAAGTTCCGAAATATATTCCAGCACGTCAAGTGCCATTATTTCATCAAAATAATCAAACTGAAATCGTATGGTGCCAATGGCTTATGCACGAGCGTCCGGCCGATCCAGATTTAGTGTACAAAACAAGAACTCAGGTGTAGGCTGCTCATTGGTATCGAATGAGCAAGGGGGAGTGTCGTGCCTGTATCTGAGCGACGGTTTCCGCGGTCGTTGATCGAATTCCAGGGGCGCTTTGCGACAGAAGGTGCGTGTGCGGAGTACCTCTTCGAGCGTCGTTGGCCGCAAGGGTTTGTCTGCCCGGGTTGCGGCGGGGGCCGGGCTTGGCTGCTGAAGACCAAAGTCTTCACCTACGAGTGCGCCGACTGTGGTCGGCAGACCTCGGTGACCGCTGGCACGATCATGCATGCCAGCAAGCTGCCGCTGACGATATGGTTCTGGGCCGCGTTTTTAATGGCGACGCACTCGAACGGCATCTCGGCGCTGCAATTGCAAAACCAGCTTGCTCTCGGTTCGTACCGCACCGCCTGGATGTTATGCGCCAAGCTGCGCCGCGCCATGGTCAACCCCGCGCGCGAGCCGCTCGGTGGTCTGGTCGAGGCCGACGAGACAATCATCCCGTTCCGCACCAAGAACGACCCGGTCGTTGTGCCCGCCGGCCGCAGCGGAATCGGCAAAATGCTGGTTGCCGGCGCGGTCGAAATCGACGGCGGCAAGCCCCGGCGCGCCCGGCTCAAGGTGATCGAGGGCTTTGGCAAAGACGAGCTTCATGCCTTCGTGCTCGGTGCGGTTGCCCCTCAGACCCGGCTGATCACCGACGACTGGCCGTCCTACCACAACCTTCCCAGTGTCCGGCACAACGCGATCACCATCGGCACGATGGCCGCGCACATCGCGCTGCCCTGGATCCATCGGCTGTTTTCAAACCTCAAGCGTTGGGGCTTGGGCGTCTACCACGGTCTGCGGAAAACCAACCTGCAGCACTACCTCGATGAGTTCGTGTTCCGCTTCAATCGGCGCAGCACACGCCATGCCGCCTTCGATACCCTGCTCGGCATCGGCGCCCGCACCGCTCCGGCGCCCTACCTCGTCCTGATCCGCAAAGCCGCCTAGCCCGAAACAACATCTAGAGCCACCGGACCCTCGTGCATAAGCCATTGGTGCCAAATCTCTTGCACAGAAATTCACGAAAGAAAAAATCGGGGGCACAAATATCCGCGACTACATCGGGCTTCCAGGCGGGGTTCCGATCAATGTTCAGGTAATCTGGTCTCCAGTCTCTGCCGCTTCCGAAATTGAGGCGGCGCGGTACCGTCACAGGGTACTCCGCGACTGTTTCGGATATCGGAGCCAATGCTCGTCGCAGTATGACAGTTTCATCGCGGGCGGCGATTGCGTGAAACCCGCGCTCTTCCAGTTCGCGTCGCCTGCCATAATTGCCTACGAGTGACCTGCACCCCTCCGCCAGCCCCCCGTATGGCACCGCCAATACGCCCTCTGCCAGATCAGGGTCCAAGTATTCTCCGGGGTTGATTTCGGTAACGACTGCCTTCCGATTCGCTAGTAAGTAACAGACCCGGACCGCCTCGAAACCGCCCGGTTCATAAAAATGAATATTCAAGACCACCTTAGCCCGCGATATCAATTCATCTCGTGCGGTTCCGTAGACGCCATAGGCATGGTGTACGTTCAAACCGCTGCCGCGCAATTCATCTAAAACTGCAACGCGGCGGGAATTATAGCTTCCGTAAAATAGTACATCTATCTCTTCAACCGGGCCTTTCTCAATTCGCGCCAATTCTGGAACAAATCCGATCGGAACATACCGCACCTCTTTCCCAATGAGTGCGGGGAGCCGATCCGCGTTATCCCGGCTATAATCCCAGACTGGATGATTGCGGAGCAAATCCATGTAATGAGGCCGGAGCGAAATGAATGAAAAGTGTTCGGTATTATATATAATTGCATTCGGCGGTAACTGAGCTGCCTCCGAGGCGGACAAAACAAAGCCGCCGATCACGATCGTGTAGCCCACCGCCGCCGACGCGTGCGACACCATCTTGGCATCGTAGCCCAGACCTCGAAGCCCGTAATGCACCGTCTCGGCAAGTTCCGCGTACGCGCCTGTGTGAATACCCTCGCTAGGAGCGACCACTGTAGCCTGTGTGGTTACGGGCGCTGCCGTTTCATTGCTGGTCATCGGATCAGGCACTCGTCTGCCAAGAGCTCCTCGTGATGAAAACGCTTCGATCCCTTCATCCCTAATATAGGCGATCGGCCGCAGTTGAAATCCGCATGAAACCGAGATCACCTGGTGGTTCAGCGCCGAACCGCAACCGGCTCCGACACAACCGCACGTCGCGACAAGGCCACCAGCGCCGCGTTCACAATCTAGTGCTCAGAATCACTCAGATGTTCACCTTGGATCGGCTAGATACCGCCGGCCTGGCGATCCTGAGGCAGATGAGCTGAATCAGGTGACTGATTCTGCGCACTAGGGACCGCCCGCAAAGGTGATCCATTGGAACGCGCGCTTCGCAGCTCACGTAGCTGAACAATTGCTTCTGTCCTCGCATGCCTATCGCGCATCGGACATCCCCAACATCTCGTCACACGGCGACGATTATAGATAACAACTGGGTCCGTATTCTCAACCTTTTTCCGCAACTTGCTAGGCCGGTGTCGTCGATGTCGCCTGCGTTGTGCTTTTGATACATCCGAGATTATACTTTAGATAGATCCTCCGCGCCGGGGTGGAGTTGATGGATAGGGCCGGAGCATCTCGGAGGGTCCAACTGTAACTCAAATGCTGACTGCGGTCCAGGACGCAGCGAGTGCCTGCCCGTGGGCGCTGCCTTAGGTAAGCTTGACGACGTTTCGTTACAGGCCCGAATCATGATCATGTGGTCAAATGCACTCTTAGTGTCCGAATCTTAATCGTATAGGTTGCATCAAAGTCAGGCGAGTTTCCTAATGAGCAGCTGCACGGAGGCGATGTAAACCCAGACTTTGGCACTGGCGATCGAAGTCTCGAAATCCTTGGCCAGGCGGCGGTTTCGATTGAGCCAAGCCAGGGTTCGTTCGACGACCCAGCGACGCGGCAGCAGTTTAAAGCCGGCGGCATCAGCGGCGCGTTTGACGATCTCGATGGTCCAGTGGCCGAATTTGGCGAGCGCCTCGCGCAGGTTGGGGCCGTTGTAGACACTGTCGGCGAAAAGATGGCGTAGCCAGGGAAACAACTGGTGGATGGCCTCAATGACCAGCACGGCACCATCGCGATCTTGGACATCGGCGGGGTGCACCTCGGCGCCGACCAGCAGACCGCCAGTATCGGTCACAATGTGGCGCTTGCGGCCTTTTACCTTCTTGGCCGCATCGTACCCCCGCGGCCCACCGCTCTCGGTCGTCTTGACCGATTGACTGTCGATGACCCCGGCCGAGGGGCTCGGTTCACGGCCCGCTGCTTCGCGTGCTTCCAGCAGCAACGCAAAATTGATCTTCTCAAACAAGCCGTCGTCTCGCCAATCGTAGAAATAACCTTGCACGGTGGTAAACGGAGGAAAGTCCTTTGGCAGCATGCGCCACTGACAGCCGGTTCGCGCGATATACAAGATCGCATCCAACACGGCCCGTAGCTCGGTCTCACGCGGCCGACCCAAACGCTTTACTGCCGGCATGTGGGGCTCAATCAGCGCCCATTCCGCATCCGTGACATCGCTTGCGTAGCGCCGCCCCTCTCGTCCATACTTTGGCCGAGTGATTTTGGTCCACATTTTGTGCCTCGATGATTGCTTTGACACAACCATCATGCCAAACCGACTGAAATCACTCAATTCATTTTCGGTCAGCCTCTTAGATACGGCGTTTAGATACGGCGTTGCCGGAAATCAAAGTGGTCACGCCGCGGCGGATTGGCGATGCACGAGGTTTTTTCTCCGAGGTGTGGAACGCGCGCGACTTCGCGGCGGCCGGGATCGAGGCCGCGTTCGTGCAGGACAACCACGTCCGCAATCCGCTGAAGGGCACGTTGCGCGGGCTGCATTACCAGGTGCCGCCGGCCGCGCAAGACAAGCTCGTGCGGGTGACGCGCGGGGCGATCTTCAATGTCGCGGTCGATATCCGGCGCGGTTCCCCCAGCTTCGGGCGCCATGCCGCCGCGGTGCTGACCGCCGACAACTGGTACCAGCTGTGGATACCGCCGGGATATGCCCATGGCTATTGCACGCTCGAAGACGACAGCGAGGTGCAATACAAGACGACGGACTTCTACAGCCCGGCGCATGATCGCGGCATCGCCTGGCACGATCCCGTGCTGATGATCACCTGGCCGGTCACGGCCGAAACCGCGATCGTGTCGGAGCGCGACCGTGCTCTGCCGCGCCTCGCCGAGCAATCCGATCTGTTCGAGCACACCGAAAAGGATGCGCCCTAGAAAGGGCGACACACCGGATGTCTCCGAAGAATAGCCATGCTCGTCGGTCGGATCTTCTTTTGCAAGGGGACCGATGCCTTCCGCTACATGCTGGGACCCGAGTTTGCAAACTCGCCGCTGGAGCGAACCGTATTCGAACTTTAACTCCGCCGGCCACGGTGAACTCAGTTGTCGCGCCATCCTGCTCGGTTGCTTGCCAGCGAGAGCCGCTAAAGCGGGCGCCGCGGTTCAGCTCGTTTTCTTCTGCTCGGCGAGCCATTCGATCGAGCCGATCACTCATAATCATACGGTTTGGTGAGTTGCGGGTTGGTGGGTTGCGCTTTGCCTGGCTCTTCAGCCGCTTCGTCGCTCGTCAATTCTGCGAGCACGGTCCAGCCATCACGGCGATAGGCTACGGCGTCCTCGTCAGACACTACGATGGTGCGATCCGGGCCGACATCGATGCGCCGGCCGGAGAAGGTTTGCAGCGACCCGATCCCGAAAGGCACCTGCAAGCGCACCCAGGAGACTCGCCGCTGGAGCAAACCGGATTCGAACCGCTGGTCCCAGATTCGGCGGGGTCTCACTTCGGTGCTGATTTACACGCAAGGCATGGGGCCACCCGCGGCCGAGCTGCTGTCTTCTATTGAGGACAATGGTTTCGGATTGACGCGATCGGACACAGCCTGCATATTGTCTACGATTTTGGTGAACGCTCGCCCGTGACAATGCCAACGTAGGCTCCTGAAGCACCTTCAGGCCGTTACGGGAGGCAGCTGTGATAGAGTGCCTATAAGCCCCTGAGATGGAGATGCTATCAAATAGCTTGATGAAAAGCGAATTCGCCGATGGAGACCCGGCTACGCTCGGGTTAACGGCTGGTATCGGCGCTTCAGGGCCATTTTCAACGAGAAGCTCCTGCGGCTATCCATATTGTTGAGTCAACAACAGAGATATGCTCTGGACGACCCCGCTTAGGGTTCACACCTCGACATTAGGGTCGACCCTCGGCGATGAGCCGTCGTGGGCCTGATAGGACCGTCCCCGCTTGAATATCTGGTCCTACAAAAAGAACCGGGGGCGATTGACGAAACCCGCCGAGGAGGGAACGATAAAACCAGCTGGCTGCCGCACCGGCACGCCGTCGCCTGAACCGGGAGGGTGGGAGATGCAACTCGCAATCTGGTCGACCACGACCCCGCGCGAAAATTCGACACACATGGAGATGTTCCGGCGCCAGCTCGAAGAAGTCGAGCTCGCGGAACGTATCAGCATCGATCAGATCTGGTTTTTTGAGCATCATCTGCAGCCGACAGCGCCGGTCCCCTCACCCAATTTGCTGATCGCCGCCGCGGCGCGACCGACGCAGCGCATCCGCTTCGCCAGCATGGTCAATATCCTGCCGTTTCGGCACCCGCTGCTTGTCGCCGAGGAAGCGGCAATGCTCGACAATCTGACCGGCGGACGCTTCGATATGGGTTTGGGCCGCGGGCTGCGCCCGCCGGAATTCGAGGCATTCGGCGTCGATCAAGAGAGGTCGCGCGAGATGTTCCTCGAATCGTTCGAGATCATCCGGCGTGTCTGGGCTGACGAGAATTTCGTCCATCACGGCAAGTACTGGACGGTCCAGAAGGACGCGGCGCTGTCACCGCCGCTCGTGCAGCGTCCGCACCCGCCGTTTCTCGTCAGCGCGCAGAGCAAGGAATCCCTACGCTGGGCGGCGCAGTACGACATTCCGTTCGCACAGATCAACTCGATGGTAGAGCAGGCGAAGCGCGATCAGGCGCTTTACCGGGAGGTACAGACAGCGCATGGGCACCCGCCGACGGCGCGGCTGTATTTGATGCGCGAGATCTATGTCGCCGACACCGATACCCGCGCCTACACCGAGGCACGGCCCTATCTACTGCAGTACTGGGAACTCTGGAACCGCTATACCCAGTTTACGCGGGGCGGCAAGCTACCCGACAGCTACGATTTTTGGCGCCGACAGGCGCCGATGCTGCATGCGATGAGCTTCGATCAGATCGTCGGGAACGACATGGTGATCTTGGGCGGCCCGGAGAGGGTGGCCGACACCATTCTGCGGCTGGCGAGCCGGCTCGACCTGATGGGGTTGGCGATGATCTTCAAGCTCGGCGCGATGCCCTACGACATGGTTGATCGCTCGATGAGCCTTTTCGGCGAGGAGGTGGTCCCGCGGATTCAGCAGGTTCTCACCCGCGCTGTCAGCGTCGACCGCACGGCCGCCGAGCCTTCGAGCTCGATCCAGAGGGCTGTCTCTTATTCGCCAACGGCATCGTGCTCGGCCGCTTGGCCTCCTACCGCATCAACGGCGAGAGCGGCGCGCTGACGCCGATAGCGGGCCAGCGCCCCCGCGGGTTCTGACAACTCATTACGGCTGAGAGGGGAAGGCCATGGAAATCGGGGCGGCGATCTTTTTCACCGATTATTCGATGGCACCGACCGATCTGGCGGTGGCGCTGGAGCAGCGCGGCTTTGAATCACTGTGGGTGGCGGAACACTCGCACATGCCGGTCACCCGCCGGTTCACCCATCCTCTCGGCGAAGCAGCGCTCACCAAAGAGTATTTCGATGTGATGGATCCGTTCGTCACGTTGAGCGCCGCAGCCGCCTTTACCAAGCGGCTCAAACTCGGCACTGCTATCTGCTTGGTAATCCAGCGCGACACAATCCAGACCGCAAAGCTGGTTGCCTCGCTCGACCAGGTGTCGAAGGGCCGCTTCCTGTTCGGCATCGGCTGTGGCTGGAATGCCGAGGAGATGGAAGATCACGGCACCGTTTACGAGACCCGCGCTTTGAAAATGCGCGAGCAAATCGAGGCGATGAAGCAGATCTGGACCAAGGACACCGCCGAGTATCACGGCCAAATCGTCGATTTCCCACCCATGCAGACTTGGCCCAAACCGGTGCAGCAGCCGTACCCGCCGGTGATCGTCGGCGGCGCCTTCCACCTCGCCGCGCGTCGCGCGATCCGCTACGGCGACGGGATCCTGCCCGCAGCGCCGAGCGCCGGCTCGGGTAGCCCAGAGGATTTCATGCCGCGCTTCCGCAAAATGGCCGAGGAAGCCGGCCGCGACCCCGCGTCGCTGTCGGTGACCTTGGGCGGTGCGCCGGAGGATTTGGCCGTATTGCGGCGTAACCGCGATCTTGGTGTTACCCGCATGACGGTGCGCCTGCCCCCGGCCAGCGAAGAGGAGATCCTGCCCATCCTCGACCGCTGGGCGAAGCTGATGCCGCAGGTGAAAGGCTAAAGGGAGGAACTAACAGATTGACGAAATCCGCACACACCACGCCACCCCCGGACGCCACGGCGCGGTGCAGCGCACCGCCTGTGCTGACGTATTCGGTCGAGCAATTGCCATCCTTCGATGCCGGCTTTTACGACAGGGCACGCGCTGATCTGTCCAAAGTTGCCGAGCTCACCGTGCCACCGCGGGAGGCCAGGGCATTCGAGGTGCCTGCGGGACACTTTTTCCGTATCCTGAGCATTGAGGGCCCGCAAGTCGGCGACCTCAACCTCTGGAACTCGCATGACCTTACTGAGCGCTTCTACAGCGGCAAGACGCGAGCCCTGCACGCGGGCAACATTCTAGTTGACGTACCCATACGCTATGGCTAGAGTGTGTCTTGTCAAGGAGATACGCCATGCCATCCGTCCTTTCCGCCGACCATTTTCATAGCGAAGAAGCCGCCTATCGGTTCGTCGAGACGCGGCTGTGGACCAATGGCAGGCCATGTCCTCACTGCGGCGTTATCGACAAGAGCGGCCCATTGAGGGGCAAGAGCACCCGCATCGGCGTCTACAAATGCTATGCCTGCCGCAAGCCCTTCACCGTCAAGGTCGGCACTGTGTTCGAGTCCAGCCACGTCAAACTGCATGTCTGGCTCCAGGCAATGCACCTTCTCTGCTCCAGCAAGAAGGGCATGAGCACCCACCAGCTCCACCGTGTTCTCGGCGTCACACTGCAAACCGCATGGTTCCTGTCGCATCGCCTCCGCGAAGCGATGATGGCCCTCCACATTGACGAGGCCGGCCCGCTCGGCGGCGAGGGCAAATTTGTTGAGGCGGACGAAACTTTCATCGGCGGCAGAGCCAGGAACCGCGCCTATCGAGATCCCGCACCTAAGAAAGCCGTTGTGGCTTTGGTCGAACGTAAAGGGCGCGTCCGCTCCCATCATATCCCGGAGGTGACTGCCGCCAATCTGCGTCCGGATCCTTGAAGCCGAAATCGATGTTGCTTCGCACCTGCGTACTGACGAGAGCGGCGCCTACTGGAAAGCTGGCGAGCGGTTCGCCAGCCACCACACCGTCAATCACGGGCAAAAGGAATACGTGCGAGGCGATGCGTCTACCAACGCAGCCGAGGGATACTTCTCGGTCCTGAAACGCGGCATCTACGGCATTTACCAGCACGTCAGCGAGGAGCACTTGCATCGTTACCTCGCGGAGTTCGACTTCCGGCACAACAACCGGATCGCTCTCGGAGTGAATGATACCGAGCGCGCTGATCGGGCGCTGCGTGGCGTTGTCGGCAAGCGGCTCACCTATCGAACGACTCACCGGCAAGGCTGATCGTGGGACCGGAGCATGACGCTCCGGTCCCACTTCGCTATCCTGGAAGGCGCCAACCAATCCAGGAGCGAAATTATGAGAGCCTGTTGTTCCACGCGATCGAACCCGTGAAACCGAGCCAACATTGGGAGGATTTCCTTTTTGATCCCGGGAACTTGGCGATCCCTGTCGGGGGGGAGCGTCTTGGTCCGAAATCTTGGTTTCTTCCTCCTGATGACCAGACTTATCGACAACTCGCACAGATAGGTCACCAGCACGGTATCGAGACGCGTTGCGTTGTAATTGTTCATAGCAGCGAGTGGCAGTCTCTTTCCCCTTCTCGCTAAGGTGCAACGGACCGCCGCACCAAGGGCAGTTAGCATATCTGTTGGTTCTCCTTGTCATTCCTGAATACTTTCACATGTCATAGCCGATGCCCCGCAAATCCAAACCGCCGCCCGACGATCCCGAGCAGTCAAAACGCTTCATCGAAGCCGCTCGCGAGATCGGCACGGATGAAAGCCCCGAGGCGTTTGAGCGCGTTTTCAACAAGATCATCTCTAAAAGCCCCCGCAAACTAAAGAACACCAACAAGATCGCTCATAAACCCTCGCACTGCCTGAATGACATTTTCCGCCTCGTCCGTCGTATATGTTGCCTTTGGGTGCATCACCTCATTCTGCCACGCCAGCTTTACGTTATATAGGTGCGCGGCAATCGGCGAATATTGTTTGACTAGCTGATCTTTCGCATTCATGCTGCGAATTTCTTTGTTGATTTGGTCAAGAATGACCTGCCATACCTTTTGATTAGCCACGACTACTCCAACTTTTGAACCAAATTCTTGTGCGCCAACCTCCATGATTCGCATAAGGTGAAATACTGATGCGGTATATCTTCCAAGGGCAAAGAATTTTCCCGATTCGTCAATATTCTCGATGATTCCGGGAAGGCTTATCGACAACAGCATTTCCAAAGAGCGGTGATTGCTGTTCGTAAAAGCCCCGCTCCTTTTCAGATAAAGTAAGGAATGGCTTATGCACGAGGGTCCGGTGGCTCTAGATGTTGTTTCGGGCTAGGCGGCTTTGCGGATCAGGACGAGGTAGGGCGCCGGAGCGGTGCGGGCGCCGATGCCGAGCAGGGTATCGAAGGCGGCATGGCGTGTGCTGCGCCGATTGAAGCGGAACACGAACTCATCGAGGTAGTGCTGCAGGTTGGTTTTCCGCAGACCGTGGTAGACGCCCAAGCCCCAACGCTTGAGGTTTGAAAACAGCCGATGGATCCAGGGCAGCGCGATGTGCGCGGCCATCGTGCCGATGGTGATCGCGTTGTGCCGGACACCGGGAAGGTTGTGGTAGGACGGCCAGTCGTCGGTGATCAGCCGGGTCTGAGGGGAACCGCACCGAGCACGAAGGCATGAAGCTCGTCTTTGCCAAAGCCCTCGATCACCTTGAGCCGGGCGCGCCGGGGCTTGCCGCCGTCGATTTCGACCGCGCCGGCAACCAGCATTTTGCCAATTCCGCTGCGGCCGGCGGGCACAACGACCGGGTCGTTCTTGGTGCGGAACGGGATGATTGTCTCGTCGGCCTCGACCAGACCACCGAGCGGCTCGCGCGCGGGGTTGACCATGGCGCGGCGCAGCTTGGCGCATAACATCCAGGCGGTGCGGTACGAACCGAGAGCAAGCTGGTTTTGCAATTGCAGCGCCGAGATGCCGTTCGAGTGCGTCGCCATTAAAAACGCGGCCCAGAACCATATCGTCAGCGGCAGCTTGCTGGCATGCATGATCGTGCCAGCGGTCACCGAGGTCTGCCGACCACAGTCGGCGCACTCGTAGGTGAAGGCTTTGGTCTTCAGCAGCCAAGCCCGGCCCCCGCCGCAACCCGGGCAGACAAACCCTTGCGGCCAACGACGCTCGAAGAGGTACTCCGCACACGCACCTTCTGTCGCAAAGCGCCCCTGGAATTCGATCAACGACCGCGGAAACCGTCGCTCAGATACAGGCACGACACTCCCCCTTGCTCATTCGATACCAATGAGCAGCTTACACCTGAGTTCTTGTTTTGTACACTAAATCTGGATCGGCCGGACGCTCGTGCATAAGCCATAGTAAGGAAATGCCGCAATGAACATTCGTCTTGGAGACGATTTGCCAACTCGTCTAACAGAGACGCTAGTTCGTGGTTGTTTACGGGCGCAGCTTTGTCTTCCATTCTTGATATTATTCTGCCGCAATGAAGCGATGCCATATCAAAGCGGAATTCGTCCATGAGAGCGCGCGTCTCCCGGAATGCCATGATCTCGGTATCGCGAATATCTTCGCGTGTTTGATCAGGAAATTCGTCGCAAGAAACCCTGACCCGGGCGATGCGATCGGATTTCCGTAAAAATTGGTCAACGTCGAAGTTGAGCATTTCCGCCAAGCTCCACAGCCGGGGCCGATCATACCCCTTGTGGCTGGGTACGGAAACTAGAACGTTGCCGCCTGAAGCCGCGCCTTGCGAGACAGCGATCAATGACTCGGCGGGCGACGTCACCTTGGCAGCCCGCTTTCTCACGAAATCCGCAAGCCGCGCCGCGGCCTCCGCACCGGACTGAGCGAGTGCCGCCATCAAGCTCTCCACGAAGAGCCCGTCCGCTTCGCTCATGTCCTGGATGCGCGGAAGCGCATGCAGCACCCCGAGGACGGTGAGCGGCGCCATCGACGACATCTTTGCCGCCAGTTCCTGGGCCTTAGACTTCGCCTCACCCTCCGGCACCAGGTATTGCACCAGCCCGGCTTGCGCGGCGCTCGCGGCGTCGAGGACTCGGCCGGTGAGCATCATGTCCGCCACCCGCGAAGCGCCGAGCAGCCGCGCGACGTATACCGATGCGCCGCCGCCCACGTAGATGCCACGCACGCCCTCCGGCAGCGCGAAGAATGTTGTCTCGTCGGCGATGCGGATTTGGCAGGCAGCAGCCAACTCGAGCCCGCCCCCGATTGTCGCTCCGTGGAGCGCCGCGATCACAGGAATGCGCCCATGACGCAGCAAGGAGAACGCCGCGTGCCATTGACGGGAGTGGTGAAACACCTCCCCCGGCTCCCGCGCGCGGTGCTCGGTGAGGTCGAGGCCGGCCGAGAAACAGGGGCCGTGGCCGAAAACCACCAGCGCCCGGGCCTCGTCCTGAGCCCGGCGCACAGCCGCCTCAAACCCAGCCAGAAGCGCCTCGTCAATCGCGTTGCGTTTGTGCGGCCGATTCAACCCGAGCCAAGCGACGCCAGCACGCAACTCATAGGTAACAGTGCCTCGGTGTCCATAGCTGTGTGCCTTCTTGCCTTCCGTTCTGGCTGCTTCCCCGAGAGCTCGGGGCCTCGCTCAAGCATCGTAGTCGTCATCGTCGTTCCTTTGGGTTTGCTAGCGCCGCGCACTGACGTCATCTGGGTTGACGAAGGTCCGGCACAGGCCTTCGGTACTGGCAAGTGGGTGGGCCGCGCTACCGGATTATTTCAGTGTGGGAATATTGCGTTACGACCGCAACGACACGCTCGGCACCCGCTCGCCATTGGCTCATCTCTCTGTCTCCTGATCTGGCCTTCGTCATCGGTTGATGTGGTGATCGGTGATTGGCCGTCATGAGCCCATGACGCACTCTCGCCAGTACTGGCACTCACTGGGTTGGCCGATTATCCGTTCCGTCGGCTCTCGCCCTGCGTCCTGTCCGCATGACGAGAGACGGGCCGCGGATCAGACGGCGCAAACAGGGCGCTGACGAGATCGTCGAGGGCTCACCGCTCCGCCACAGCAGGTTCCTTGCCGAGCAGAATGTCTGCCGCCTTCTCCGCGATCGCGATCACGGCGGCGTTGGTATTGCCGCGGACGATCGATGGCATCACCGACGCATCGGCCACACGCAGTCCTTCGGTACCGAAAACCCGGAGAGCCGAGTTGACGACCCCGCCGATGGCGCAGGTGCTCGCTGGGTGATAGTTGCTACCTGTTTGCCCGGCATAAATGCAACGATGTCCGCCTCCGCGTCGGATACTGGAACAGCGAAGGGTGGGCGCCGCACCTTCGAGAGCACTGGCCGCCGGAAAATATCCATCGCCAACCGGACGCTGGCGATCATTGTGGCGCGATCGTGCTCGGTCGCCAGATAGTTATGGGAGATGCGCGGTTTCGCATCGGGTCGCGCCGATCTCAATGCGACTTTGCCGCGGCTGGTCGGCTTCAACAGGTTTGTCGTTATCGTGAAGCCGTGATCGACCGGTGCCGACAGTCCTTCGTCCAAGAACAGTACGGGCGCCATGTTGAATTGGCAGTCCGGCACGCGCTCATTGCCGCACGTCGACAGGAACCCGCCACCCTCCCCGATGTTCGAGGTCAACGGGCCGCGGCCCTGCTGATAAAGGGCCACATCGTCGCCCGAGCCAGCGCCGAAAAGTGATCTCTCATCGGTGAGATAGCACATCGACAGCAGCGGATGGTCTTGCAGGTTTGCTCCCACCGGAAGATCGACAATCGGCCGAATTCCTAATGGGGTGAGGTCGTCGGCCGGTCCGATGCCTGAAAGCATGAGGATCTGGGGCGAGCCGTAGGCGCCCGCAGAAACGATGATCCTAAATCCGGCAGTTAGCCTTGGATCATCGGCTGGATTTTGTGGCTCCTCACAACCATAGAGAGAGTTCAGGCCTGAGCAAGGCGCCGCGGCGGGTCGAGTTGACGGCCCTTCAGATAACGCTTGAGGGCTTGGCTGAGGATGCGATGCCAGCGCTGCACCGGGTCCAACTGCTCCGCAGTTTGCCGCAATTGCGCCAGGAAGCCGGCGATCCGCAGGTCGGCTCGCCGGGCTTTGTGGGGTTCGCCGTGCGTGCTGGTGATGGTCAGCGTCACTTGCCCGGCATGCTGGGTGTGCCGGGCGATCGCCTGCATCAGCAAGGGACGGCTGGTGATTGCCTCGGGTCGATGGTCGGGATCGGCCAGACGGACGAACAAGCTCCACCAATTGAAGATCAGCGCAACGCTGCCGGCGAGCAGTCGGCAGCGCTTCAGGTCCTGCGTCGTAAAGCCGCCCCAGCCCCCCCTGGTTCTTCAGCTCATCGAAGGTGTTCTCACAATCGCCCCGATCGCGGTACAGTTGGCCCAGCGTGAGGATCGCGTCATCCAGCGAGGTCACCAACCCAGCGTATTCCCCCACCTCCCGATCGGGCCCGACCTCGGCAAAGCCGAGCAGCGGCTGCTCCGGCTGGGTGCGGTCGACAAGCACCAGCGGTCGATCGAGCTTGCGACCCACGGGTCCGGCCTTTGGCCGGCCCGAGGACAGGCTCCGCAGGACGACACGGCGTTGCCGGCTCCAGCCGACCAGTCGCAATGTGGTTTCCTTGCCCGGCCAGCCATGTCCGGCTGTCGTCCAGTCGCGCTCGGCCATCATCTTCACCAGCGCCCGCTTGACGTTTGCCGTCATGCGCCGGCGAAACAGATAGGCCAGCCCCTCCGGCTCGGCACGCGACATCACCGGTTCGACGCCCCCGGCGACGTCGCCGCGCAGCACAGCCGGCCAGCGGCTGCGCCCCAGGCGATGCAGCAGCGACCACAGTCCGGCCTGACCATGCTTGGGCGTGTGTTCGTCGCCCGGCTGCACCCCTGCTTTCGCAGGGGCAGGCTATCGACCCCCAGCACCAGCCGCAGGTTCGCCATCAGGTAGGTGTGGTAGCAGTGCCAGGGTCGCCCCGGCTTCTGCGGGTGGTAGCCCACCATCGCTCCTTCCTGCTGGCCATACAGCGGCTTGATCGTGCTGTCGATGTCCAGGACCCACGGCTCGCTCAGCAGCGGCGAGGCGCAATAGTCGAGATGCGCCTGCAGCCACGCCAGACCCGCCGCTTCGTCGATCTTCGCCAGACCGCGACGCACTGCGTCCTCGCTCACCACCTTCTTGATGCCCAGCAGCCGCGGGTTCACCGCGTCGCAGCGCCGCGCCGTGATATGGGCGTAGCGATAATGGCCCGACAAAATCGACAACAACACGGTTCCCAGCAGATCGTGCTTGGAGGGGGCGTTCGGGCTGCTGAAGCTCAGCGGACAATCCGCCACCCAGCCGGCGAACAGTCCAGCCTGCTTCAGATACTCAACGAAGAACGGCAACTGGCCCAGCGGCCTCACCAGCCCGTCGCTGTCCCACTCGACATGCACACGACCGGCAAAGGTCTCCGCCGTCGCGGAAAACTCCTCTACGGATGGTTGTTCACCTTCCGGGTGAGGCAAAAGCGTCGAACGAGTTGTGTTCATGCCCAGCAAATGCGCCGATTCGGCCCATCTTGGCAATCACCCAACTGCCGGATTTAGGTTGATTCCCTGGTGGGTGCAGCAGGATTCGAACCTGCGACCCGCTGATTAAGAGTCAGCTGCTCCACTTTGGGATTAGAGGCGCTGGAGATCATCAGCCAGCAGCAGTTCGAAACAGGCTGCCGAGCCTCACCCTCACACTCCACTCCACTTCCCTCGCAAAACAGGCATTGCTCCCCGACCCTGAGCTTAATGCCAGAAGGCCAGGCCCAAGGAAATCGTTGATGGCAAGCAGCTGAGTGCCCCAACAACGCGGCTCACCAGATTCCTTCCGCGTCGGGATTGCGGCGAGCTGAAACTTTGAGGAATCGAGATCGGCTTCGATCGCGGCGAAGTCGGGTGGCAACGCATCAATCTGATGCAACGTTAACTGGCGTTGGTTTGGCGCGGGCACGTTGCGGCAGGTTGCCGTGTCGTTAGCTCCATCGGTAATCCGCCTTCACTTTGACAGATTTTCGACAATCCGGCCTTCCGAAGGACGATTGGACACGTAAGTCATTGATTCTGTGGCGTCCCCAAGGGGATTCGAACCCCTGTTACCGCCGTGAAAGGGCGATGTCCTAGGCCTCTAGACGATGGGGACATAAGGCCGCTCGGCCAGGGATCTAGAGCGGCAAGCGAGAAATTGCAACCGGTGCGCTCTCCCCTCGCCCGCCTAGCCTCTCGGCATTACGTCAAGACGCGCCACAAGGCCTTCGAGCTCCGGGCGCGGCGCCGGGTATTGCCGCATGACCAGCGGGTCGTGCCCGGGGATGATGTGATGCGGGCTCGGCGCATGGGCACGCAATGTATCGTACGCCTCGAGCATGTCGCCGATGTTGAACGCCGCGGTGAAAGGCCGGCCCGTCTCCATGTTCTCGTAATAATGCGTGACGTCGGAAGCCAGCACGACCCAGCCGCGGCTGGTATGGACGCGGACAAACTGCATGCCCGGCGTATGCCCGCCGACCGGATGCAAGGTGATGCCCGGCGACAGCTCTGCGGGCCCGTCGTAGAGTTTGACGCGCTGCGCAAAATTGAGCCGCACGATCCCGACCACGTCCTCGACCTCGAACGAACGGGCGAGGAACGGATGGCGCATGTGGCGGCCGGTCGTGTAGTGCAGTTCGATCTCTTGCAGATGGAACTGCGCATTGGGGAGGCGGTGAAAATTGCCGACATGGTCGTAGTGCAAGTGGGTCAGCACGGCGTCCTTGACGGCATTGCCGTCGACGCCGACCAGGGACAGCGCCTCGATCGGGCAGCGCAGAAACCGCCGCTTGCGCGCTGCGGCGACCTCGGCGGTAAAGCCGGTGTCGATGACGACGGTATGATGCGGCGCGATTGCGACCCACACGAAATAGTCCATCGGCATCGGGCCGTCATGCGGGTCGCCGCCGATGAAATGGTCGGAGCGCCGGGCATCACGCTCGGCGTAACGGATCGCGTAGAGCTCGTATTCGGGGAGATGACTGTCCATGAGTGGCCTCGGGGAGCGAGCTTGGGATTGCGAAAGCGCCGCGGCGGTGCGAGCCTGTCCCTGCCGCTGCTTATAACCGACGCGAGGAACCCGAACCATGGCCGAGTCGTTCCGAGAATCCTATCTTGGCCCGTACCGCGTCGAAGCCTTCAACGCGTCCAAGGAATCCGAGAACAAGATCCACGACGACGACGTCGCCCGGCGGTTCGGGTTCAGGGGCGGCCTCGTGCCGGGTGTCGATGTCTATGCATATATGACGCACCTGCCGGTGCAACGATGGGGCCGCGCTTGGCTCGAACGCGGCGCCGCCGAGTGCCGCTTCCTAAAGCCAGTCTATGACGGCGACACCGCGGTCGTGACCGCCATCGAGGCCGCGGCGAGGCTGGAGTTGCGGATCGAGAGTCATGGCGAGCTCTGCGTCACCGGCCGCGCTGCGCTACCCTCGGAGCGGGTCGCACCCCGGCCCGCTTTCGCCGAAGCTCCGGTCCCGCCGCCCGCCGAACGCCCGCCGGCCGACGAGACGACGCTAGCAATCGGGACCCGGCTCGCGATGAACCCGTTTCGCGTGACTGACGAGTACGCCGAAGAATATCTGCGCACCGTGCGCGAGACTGAGCCACTCTACGCCCGGGAGAACCTAGTTCATCCCGGCACCATTCTGCACATCGGCAACTGGGTATTGCGCCACAACGTCATACTGGGGCCGTGGATGCATGTAGGGAGCACCGCACAGCACTTCGCCGCCGCCCATATCGGCGATGAACTCTCGGCCCGCGCCGTCGTCACCGCCAATTACGAGCGCAAGGGCCACCGCTTCGTCGAGCTCGAAGCGCTGGTGTATTCTGGGCAGAAAACGCCGATCGCCCGCCTCGGCCACATCGCAATTTACCGGCCCCGCCAACTGGCCGACGCCGCATAAAGCAGCGCCCGGAGGTCAGTCGAGCCCTTTCTCCAGCAAGTCGAGAGCGGCGACGGAGAAGGCGCGCATGTTGTCGACCCGGTCGCTGCTGCCGGTTTCGACCGTGATCGAGCGCTCGCCATTGGGGCCGATGACGGCGATGCACGAGTGACCGGCGGCGTGGCCGTAGCGGCTGCCGGTCGGCCCGGCGGTCCCGGTCTCGCCGACCGACCATGTCGTGGCGAGCTTGCCGCGGATCTTGCGGGCGAAGAGCAGCGCGTAAGCCTCGGTCGAAGGGGTAATGCCGGTCAATTCCTGCTCGGTGACTTCGAGCAGTGCGGTGCGCGACTGCCGGGTATAGACGACCGCGCCGCCCATGAAATAGGCCGAGGCGCCGGCAATCGCCAGCAAAGCCGCCGAGATCAGCCCCGCGGTCGAGGATTCGGCGATGCTGATCGTCTCGCCGCGCGCTTTCAGCCGGGCGGCGATCCGTTCCGCTTGCGGCAACAATTCGTCGATCATGGCTCGGTTCTCCTCATGCCGGCACCTCAAGAGCCGGGTAGGGCGGCCGGTGCAGGCCGGCCGGCGATATCGTGAAGATCTCGGAGCCGGTCGCGGTCACCCCGACCGTATGCTCGAACTGCGCCGACAACGAGCGGTCCTTGGTCACCGCGGTCCAGCCGTCGCTAAGAATTTTGACCTCGTAGCGGCCGGCGTTGATCATCGGCTCGACCGTGAAGAACATGCCTTCGCGCAGCGCCGGTCCATCTCCGGGCCGGCCGTAATGCAGGACCGACGGGGCGTCGTGAAAGACCCGCCCGACGCCGTGACCGCAGAAATCGCGGACCACCGAATAACGGTGGCTCTCGGCATAGCGCTGGATGGCGTCGCCGATCGCGCCGAGGTGGATGCCGGGCCGCACCACGGCAATGCCGCGCATCATCGCCTCGTAGGTGACATCAACCAGCCGTCTCGCCTTCAATGGGATGCGCTCGCCGACAAAGAACATCCGGCTCGTGTCGCCGTGCCAGCCGTCGAGGATCACGGTGACGTCGATGTTGAGGATGTCGCCCTCCATCAGCCGCCGGTCGCCGGGGATGCCGTGGCAGACGACATGGTTGATCGAGGTGCAGATCGACTTCGGAAATCCGCGATAGTTGAGCGGCGCCGGGATCGCGTCGTGATCGACGATAAACCCGTGGCACAACCGGTCAAGCTCGCCGGTGGTAATCCCGGGCCGGACATGGGGCGTGATGAAGTCGAGCGTCTCAGCAGCCAGCATTCCGGCCCGCCGCATGCCCTCGAAGGCTTCCGGACCGTGGATCTTGATCGCGCGCTCGCGCGCCTCGAAAGGCGCGAGCCCCATCATCACATCCTGTTGCATGCCAGTGTCGTTCGCATCGTATCCTGAAGCGGGCGCGGCTTCCGTGATAATCCGATAAAGCGAGGCGGGCAATAACTGCGGAAGCCTCGATGCCGCGACTTGAGAGGTAGGGGTTCGCTCGGCCCGCGGCAATCCTTTATGCAGGGGCGCCGATTGTGCCGGCGCGTGCAATTGCCTATGAAGGCCGCCGGCCGAGGAGATAACGAGGAGACGATGTCGAGCAGTGGCACGGCACCCAAGATAGTCACCGCCTGCGTCCTGATCATCGGGAACGAGATCCTGTCCGGCCGCACCCAGGATGCCAATTTGGCTTTTCTCGCCCAGGGGCTGGGCGAGGCCGGCATCCGGCTGCGCGAGGCGCGGGTCATTCCTGACGACCACGACGTGATTGTATTTACTATCAACGAGGTGCGGCATGGGTTCGATTATGTATTTACGACCGGCGGGATCGGTCCGACCCATGATGACATCACCGCCCAGTGCATCGCCGACGCCTTTGGCGTGCCGCTGATAGTGCACCCCGAAGCCAGGCGCCTCCTCGAAAGCCATTACCCGCCGGGCCATCTCAACGAGGCGCGGCTGCGCATGGCGATGGTGCCCGAGGGAGCAGCGCTGGTGCCCAACCCGATCTCGCGCGCCCCCGGTTTCCAGATCGGCAACGTCTACGTTCTGCCCGGCGTACCGAGCATCATGCAGGGGATCTTCGAGCAGTTGAAATACCGCCTCGTCGGCGGCGACAAGGTCTTGAGCCGCAGTATCAGCTGCCAACTCGCCGAAGGCACTCTGGCAAAAGATCTGGCTGATTTGCAGGAGCGCTATCCGGATGTCGAGATCGGCTCCTACCCGTATTTCCGCCGCGGCGATTTCGGGGTGACCTTGGTGTTGCGCGGCACCGACCGGGAGCGGCTCACCGCCGCCACCGACGAGCTCAAGGCATTGGTTCGCCGCCTCGTCGGCGATCCGCAGGAGGGCCTCAGCGAAGGCTAAGGCCATCGCCGATCGACCTGATTGGATGTAGACTGGCGCGCAAAACGGAGGATTGCATGCCATCGGCTGATGGAACCATCGTCTACCCGCTCGAAACCGGCGCCCAAAACTTCGACGGGCGCCGATGGCCTGATGCTGGAACCTCCCGCATCCCGAACTGGGTCTATACAGATCCCGAGATTTTCGCGCGTGAGCAGGAACGCATCTTTGCTGGTGCGGGCTGGCTCTATGTCTGTCTCGACGCCGAGATAGCCAATCCCGGAGACTTTAAGCGCAGCCGGCTCGGCACCAAGGAGGTGGTCGCGGTCCGCGAAGCTTCGGGCGAGGTCAATGTCCTCGTCAATCGTTGCGCCCACCGCAGCGCGCAGTTCTGCTCGGCCAGTCGCGGAACGGCCAAGGAGTTCATTTGCCCCTATCACCAATGGACCTATGATCTCGGCGGTAAATTGCTCGGCGTGCCGTTCCGCCGCGGCTATCACGGCCAAGGCGGCATGCCCGCCGATTTCCGCCCGGAGGAGCACGGGCTGCAGCGCCTCGCGGCGACACGCCGCCACGGCGTCGTTTTCGCCAGCTTTTCGCACGAAACCGAACCTCTCGAGCGCTATCTCGGCGAGAACATGCTCGGCTATTTCGACCGCGTGTTCGACGGCCGCGAGCTCGTCGCGCTCGGCTATCTGCGGCAACGGATTCCGAGCAATTGGAAGCTGATGTTCGAAAACATCAAGGACCCCTACCACGCCAGTCTGCTGCACGTTTTCCTGGTGACCTTCGGGCTTTTCCGCCTCGACCAGAAATCGGCGATCGAGATGGATACGACGGGGCGCCATGCGGTCCTCGTCAGCCGCAGGGGGGAGCAACAGGAGAATGACGCGACCCGCCAGATGCGCGCCTTCAAGGCGAATTTCGCCCTGCGCGATCCGCGCCTCCTGGAGCCGGTGCGCGAATTTGCCGGCGACGCCACAGTGGTCATGCAGACCCTCTGGCCGAACATGATCGTGCAACAGCAATCGAACACCCTGGCGACCCGCCAGATCGTGCCGATCGACCCCGGCAACTTCGATCTCGCCTGGACTTTTTTCGGCTATGCCGACGACACGCCGGAGATGCGTCAGCGCCGCCTGCGCCAAGCCAATCTGATGGGGCCCGCCGGGCTGGTCTCGCTCGACGACAGTGAGGCGATGCTGCTCTCGCAGGCTGGGATCGACGGCAACGAGGCGGCCGAATGCATCGCCGAGATGGGCGGCCGCGCGGTCCATGACGAGCCGCACATGGTGACGGAGACCGCGATCCGCGGCTTCTATCAGCACTATCGGCACGTCATGGGCCTCTGAGGGAAGAGCGTGATCGCAGCGCCCGGTCTCGATGCGCCATTGGAGCTTCGCGCGCGTCTAACCGATCTTTATTGCGCTTACGGTGACGCCCTCGATGAAGGCGAGCTCGAGCGCTGGCCCGATTTCTTCACCGAGGATTGCCTTTACAAGGTGATACCGCGCGAGAATTTCGAGCAAGGCTTGCCGATCGCGCTGATCTACTGCGAGAGCCGGAATATGCTCGCCGACCGCGTCGTCGCATCGCGCGAGACGGCACTCTTCGTGCCCCGGACGGTGCGTCACTTGACCGGCAACATCCGGCTGCGCGCTGTGGAGTCAAAGGGTTTGCGGCTGACCGCAAATTTTGCGCTGTTTCAGACCATGACCGACCAGCCGTCCGAGGTGTTCCTCTGCGGCCGGTACCATGATCGCGTGGTCGATGACGGCGGTCGACTGCGCTTTGCCGAGAGAATTTGCGTCTACGATTCGACGATTGTTCCGACCTCGCTTGTTTACCCCGTATAGGGACATGAAAGGAGGCCGCGCATGGTGAAACCGATCCCAGAGGGCTATCACAGCGTGACGCCCTACCTGATACTGAACGCCGCCAGCAACGCGATCGCCTTTTACGAAAAGGCGCTCGGCGCCGCCGAGGTGCTGCGCATGGACGACCCCAGCGGCAAAATCCACCATGCCGAGATCAGCATAGGCAATTCCCGGATCATGCTCGCCGACGAACATCCGGAGATCCAAGCGCTCAGCCCCAAGACGATCGGCGGCTCGCCGGTCTCGATCCATCTCTACGTCGATGATGTCGATGCCGCGGTCGAGCGCGCGGTCGCGGCCGGCGCAAAGCTGATCAGGCCGGTGGCGGACCAATTTTATGGCGACCGCGTCGGCGGCATCGAGGACCCGTTCGGCTACCGCTGGTTCATCGCGACCCATAAGGAGGATCTGACGATGGACGAGATCCGCCGGCGCACTGCGGCGCAGGCGAGCTAAGATTAGATAGTACCTGACAATACCGAGGAGATCGCGATGGACGACAAGACCCGCACCGAGCTCGAAGCCGCAACCTTCCGCCGGCTGGTGCAGCACCTGCGCGAGCGCACCGATGTGCAGAATATCGATCTGATGAACCTGGCCGGCTTTTGCCGCAACTGCCTGTCGAAATGGTATCGCGCCGAAGCCGAAGACCGGGGTCTCCCGCTCTCCGATCCCGAATCGCGCGAGATCGTCTATGGCATGCCCTACGACGAATGGCGGGCGAAACATCAGAGGGAAGCCAGCGCCGAGCAAAAGGCCGCCTTCGCCGCCTCGCAGAAGCATTGATCCCCGATTGGGGCGCCGCTATCGTCGGCGTCGCCGCCGGGGGGCGGCATCGCAACGGGGATGAGGGGGACCATGGCCGATTTCGGGGGCATCGCAGGTGAGCAGCTCAAATCATTGATCGAACGCATCGAACGGCTCGAGGATGAAAAGCGCGCGCTCGGCGAAGACATCAAGGAAGTCTACGCCGAGGCCAAAGGCACCGGTTTCGAGCCGAAAATCATGCGCCAGCTCGTCAAGATCCGCAAAATGGACAAGGATGAGCACGACGAGCAGGAGAGCCTCCTCGACCTCTACAAGCGCGCGCTCGGCATGTTGCCGGACGCCGTTTCGAATGCTGAGGCGGCGGAGTAAGTGCGCGCGCCCTACCGGTGGTCCGCGATGGCGGTGTGGTAGCGCCGCGGCGCCGCAAAGTAATCCGCGACGCTCGGGCCCAACTCGCTGGACGTGGCCTGGCTTGGTCGCGGCGATGGCGGCGAGGATCGCCGCCACGAGTAGGTTCAGTGCTGCATGCGATTGAATTGGGCGCGAACGCTTACCGCCCCGATCGCCCGGCATCGGTCAGACCACCTGCTCGTCTCTATCCGCCACCATCGCAAGCGCCGCGCTCCGCCGTGCTTGGGTGCGGTCGAGCCAAGGTGTCGAAGGTCGGGAACCCGGATAGCCCGCGATAAAAGGCTGTTTGGCGTTCGGCCAGATCATCGACGAGGACGCCGCCATCGCATTTGGCGGCCGGTTCTAAAGTTTCCGGGCCGACGCAACCATCCACCTCATCACTGGTGAAGCCGAGCGCCCGCTGCAGCAGCCGGGCCGGCCGCCAGATGCCGGCATTCACGCCCATATCGAACACCATCAAATCGACGCCGCAGGGAAGCGCATCAGCCCGCAACGGGTTCCGATAGAGCGAGCGATAGATGGCCCGCGCAGTGCGCAGTCTCATGTCCTCGACCTGGGCAGCGCCGAGGCCCGGATCGTCGGACCATTCGCGCAGGGTTGCCAGGTGACGCCCGTACGGGTCGGGCCGCCGGGATCGGCGGGATTGCCTACATAGCCGCCCTCGGCCCGCATAGTGAAGGCAAGACAGGTCTCGAACGCATCAGGCATTGGTGTCCCTCCTGTTCGCGACCAAGCGCCGGCTCAATCGGATTCGCGCGACGACCGCCGACCGGCTGCGCCGGACTGCGCTTCCAGCGATGCAAAAACAAAGTACTCGCCCCTTCAACTCGTTCGAGTCGGAACAAAAGCCAAAAGATCGCTGGTGCGAGCTTCGCATCGCCGGGGCATAAAGTGGGGGACGCTTGCGAAATACCGATGCGGGATCAGAGGACCGTAAGCCTCCCGATCTTTCCCACAAAGAAGACCCGGAACCAGCTACGGGGACGGTCGGCGGGGCGGCGGAGCGCGCTGCCGCACAGTACGTCCCCCGGCCTTCCCCTCGCACCATTCCTTCGATCCTCCCGGCGCGATCTGTGACGTTGTCGGAGGTCACCGAGCTGCTCGGTGATTTCCGGATCTTGCTGCGGCATGTGCTGTATTGCCAGAAAAAGGAGATGCCCGTTACCTCCGATATGCGGCCCGAGTTGACCGGCGAAGAGGAGCTCCCGCTCCCTCCGGGGGTTCGCTTTGAGCTGCTGACGAGAACACCCGAGGAGATCGCGAGCGACGACACGCTGCTCCAGCAGCTCTATTCGGGTGTCTCGATCCTTACCGCCCTGGCCGCACCGGCCACGGTGTCGTCCATCTACATCACGTCTGCGTTCCTTCGCGACCGAACGAGTTCCAGTGCGCCCGCCGAGGCAAACTCGGTGGCGCGACGGCTGCGGGTCCGGGCGATCGCAATGGTGCTGGTGGCCCTGCTTGTCTTTGTCGTCACGATATCGCTGCTGGTTCATGTGGACAAAGGCCGGCGAGAAATCCAGCAGTTGGAGCACGCCCGAGAGGAATATCAGCTGGTCGTCAACGCCATTGATCAGACCCACGCCCCGAACCTGCTTACAGAGTGTCTCAAGGGCATGTCAGGCCCCGAGAGCTCCGAGCCGCCGCCCGCAGCCGTTCCCCAGCCTCTATGCCAGCGCCTTCGCGATGCGCTGCGCGCTATGCGGATCGCAGGCGCGGAGCTGCAAGACTGGAATAGCATTTCGGACCGGCTTTCTTTAGTTACCCCGACGCGTGTGCTCGAGCTGCAGCATAGCTTGCCCGCTGGTCTGTCGGAAGTGCAATGGGAAGCAAGCGAAATGCGCGCATCGGCAAACATGGCAAGCCTCACCGGCTTTGTTCTGCCGATTTTGCTTGGCCTGCTCGGGGCTTTTACTTACGTCTATCGAGATATCGACGGTAGACTACGGGCAGCAACCCTGTCGCCCGGCGACGGTGCCCATGGGACATTGCGAATGCTGCTTGGCACGATGCTGGGCGGCTTGCTCGGGGTTATCTGGACCAATGGCCAACAAATTCAGGTGGAAGGTGTCACGCTTTCTCTCGCAGCATTGGCGTTCTTTGTCGGATACAGCGTCGAGGTGGTCTTTCAGGTCCTCGACAGAATTATTGCTCGGACGACGAGCGGGCTTCGCCCTTGATAGGGCAGGGAAACCGCGGCTACGCCTGAACGGCATTTAGAGCTGGTCAGAGACCGCCGTATGGTAGCGCCGCAGTGCCGTCAGGTGATCGGACATCGTATGGCCGGGGATGCGCTTGTGATGGCGGCGGTTGAAGGTCGTCGTCAGGCATAGGTGCGAGGCGCCGGCCTGTTTCCAGAAGCGGGCTTCTTTCGCCCAATCCGCTTCCGTTCCGGTACCCATCGACACCCAGACCTCGATCCCGACCTTGGCGGGGTCGCGGCCCGCCTGTTCGGTCATCCGGCGCAATTGGCCGAAGATGTCGAGCGCGCTCTGGTCGGGTGGGTAGGCGTTCGGCATCCAGCCGTCGCCCCATTTGGCGATGCGCGGCAAGGTGCGCTCGTGGTGGCCGCCGAACCACACCGGCACCCTACCCGAGGGGGGCCGCGGGTTGATGCCGGCGTCCTCGATCGTGTGCCAGTTGCCCTTGAAGCTCACATGCGGCTCGGCCCACAGCGCCTGCATGACCTGCACCTGCTCCTCGGAGCGGCGACCGCGGTTATGAAAATTCTCGTTGAGCCCGGTGAACTCGACTTCGTTCCAGCCGACCCCGATACCGAGCCGGAACCTTCCGCCGCATAGCACATCGAGGCTGGCCGCCTGCTTCGTGACGAGCACGGTCTGGCGTTGAGGCAGGATCAAGACACCGGTCGAAAACCCGAGTTTGTTCGTGCAGCCGGCGAGATAGCCGAACAACACGAACGGGTCGTGGTACAGCCCGGCCCCGGTGCGACCCGCCTCCGATGCGCTGGCTTCGCTGACGCCGAGCACATGGTCGGGCGCCTCGACAAAGCCGCAGCCGCTCGCCTCGGCCGCCTGCGCATATTCGCGCACGGTCGCCGGATCGCCGCCGATGTCGCCTAGCGGCAACAATGTGCCCAATTCCATCTTTCAGCTCCTTAAAGCTCGACCCGCAGCAGCCTACATCGCCGCAGCGCGGCCGACCACGGTGGTCATCGGGTCGCTGCTATCCTCGACCCATTCCGCGAGCTGATGGGTCTCGATCCGCTCGAACCCGGCGTTGCGGAGATAGAGCTCCACAAGGCGCGCGTGACCCGAATCGTCCAGTGTCCGCCAGATCGCGACAGCCTTTGTCCAGAAGCAACGGTTCGAGAAACTGACGACGAGGGGCCCGCCGGGCCGCAGCACACGCGCGACCTCGCGCAACACCGCCACCGGCTGCTGCAGATACTGGATCGATACGCAGACCATTGCGGCGTCCACGGTGGTGTCCGTCAGCGGCAAATTCGTGTCGCGGTTGAGGTTCTGAATGAACCAACGGGTGAGCCGCGGGTTGGCCGCGAGCTCGGTCGCATTCATTCCATGGCCGATCACCCCGGCGTAGTCGATCTCGGGCGGCAGATGGCTGACCCAGCTGCTCATCATGTCGAGCAAGACGCCGCCTGCGGGCAGCACAACCCGATAGAACTCCGTCAGCGCTGCAATTGCGCCGTCATCGATATGGCAGACCAGCCGCGGCGGCTCATAAAAGAGCTCGTCCTCCTCCGCGTCGATTTTCGCAAAGGCTCCCTGCGGCAGCCCGAGCATCTCCTCCATCAGAACCCTCGGCCGCTAATTCTTCCCCGCCAAACCAGAGTGCCTCTGTGGTGCACTAAACCCGTCAGTTTCCGATCCTACACCCATTTCTCCGAGTAAACGACGCCCTCGCTGGCGCGATCCGGCCTGCCAGTTCCTTCAGACGGTCCCGGACGCGAGCGCGTGGATGGCCGGATCAAGTCTGATCAAGTCCGGCCATGACGACCGGAGCTGCTGCCGCCGAGGAACCTTCAGGTTGAAGCACAGGTTGCGTCAGCCTTCACCGTTCCGCTAGGATCGTCCCGCACCAAGACCCAACGCCGGCGCGCCCGAATGCGAGAGAGACAGTGGCGATCCAGGATCTGGGCCGCGCGGCTCGGCCTCCTCGCGCTCGCGCTCAACGCGCTGGTGCCGATCCACCTTGCCTTCGACCTCGCCGAGGCGTTCGAGCCGGCGCAGCAGTGCGGCGCCCACGCCGAGGTCGATGGCGCCGAGCGGCGTCTGCTGGCGTTGCTCAGCGGACATCTGAAGCGGACGGCACGTCCGACGAGCACGGCAAACATCACGCGTGCCCGGTGTGCAGCGCGCTCGGCGCCCTGGCCGGCTTTGCCCCGCCCGCGCTCGATCGCGCTGTCGGCTCTGTCCCCCGTGGGGCTGCCGACGGCGCATTCCGTAATCCAAGCCGAACGCGTCGGCGCTCCCGCCGCTTACCGCTCCCGCGCTCCCCCCGTCGCCTGAGCCTGCCAATCCTCTAGGTGCCCGGCCGCCTCTGCGCGGCCGCGGGCTCATTGGCATTTCAATCGGGAGCTTCTGCATGAACCCCCTTCCTTCGAGGGCGGCCGTTGCTGCCGCCGTCATCTTCCTGTCCGCAAATTCCGCCGCGCTGGCGCACGGCTTTGCCGGCGACCGCTTTTTCCCCGCTACGATCCTGACGGACGACCCGTTTGTCGCCGATGAGATCTCGCTGCCGACCGTCACCCTCAACCCAACACAGAGCGACGGCTCGCGGGAGTTCGACATCGGCAGCGATCTGTCGCAGTTGATCACCCCTAACTGGGACTTCACGATCGGCAGCGATTGGGCGCATATCCGCTCCCCTGGCATGTCGACACGCAGACCGGGTTCCTGGGCCTGACGACCGGTACCCAATACCAGCTCTTCATCAATGGCCAGCACGAGGCGATGGCTCTCGCGGCACTCGACGTGACTTGGGGTAATACCGGGCAATTTATCGGCCGGCGCGCCCGACTTCACGACCCTGTCGCCGACCTTCGACTTCGGCAAAGGCTTTGGCGATTTGCCCAATTCGCTGCCTTGGCTGCGCCCGTTCGCGTTGACCGGCAATCTCAGCCTCAACGTTCCGACCCAGGCCGAGACCAAGGCATGCCCAACCCGAACAGCTTCTTTTACGGCTTCGCGGTCGAATACAGCATTCCGTATCTGCAGAGCGAGGTCAAAGACCTTGGTCATCGGGCCGCCGTTCAACCGCCTGATCCCGCTCGTCGAGTTCGCGCTGACGACCTCGTTAGACCGCGGTCAAGGCGGCATCACCACCGGGACGGTGCAGCCGGGCTTCATCTGGGCCGGGCAATACTTCCAGGTCGGCGCCGAGATGATCATTCCGACTAACAGCCTCTCGGGGCACGGGATAGGCGGCGTGTTCCAGTTCCACATGTATCTCGACGATCTTTTCCCGAATAGCATCGGAAGGCCGATCTCCCAATGGTGAACCACCGAATGATCGTGGCGGCAGCGGCTCCTCGCCGGCGCCGTCACCCTCGGGGCTCCGACCGTGCAGGCGCACGCCTTTCTCGACCATGCGAGCCCGGCGGTCGGTAGCACGGTGCCGACGGCGCCGGAAGCCGTGACGATGTGGTTCACGCAACAGCTCGAACCGGCCTTCACGACGGCAACGGTGACCGACGCGTCGGGCAACACCGTCGATACGGGTCCTGCTCAGGTCGATCCGAAGGACCCGATGGAATTGCGGGTGGCGCTGAAGAAGCTGTCGCCCGGAACCTACACCGTCTCGTGGCACGCCCTCTCCGTCGATACCCATACGACCACCGGGCATTTCACCTTCACGGTGGCGGCCGGACGAGCCGCCAGGGTTGGTGGCTCGGGCGATCGGGAGCAAAGGAAGCAATGGAAGGGTTTCTGATCGCCGCGCGCTTCTTTCATTTCTCCGCGGCTATAGTGTTGGCCGGAGTGTTCGCGTTCGAGCGCCTCGTTTCCGGCCCGGCATTCCGGCAAACCGGCGGCTCAGGTGCAAGCGCCGCCGGGCTTCATCGTCAGCTCGGCTGGCTGGCTTGGGCAAGCCTGGTGTTGGCGATCGGCTCGGGCGCCGCCTGGCTCGTTGCGGTGGCGGTGGGTATGAGCGGGAAGCCGCTCGACGTCGCGTTGTCGCAAGGCGCCGTGCCAATCGTGCTGACCCGCACAAGGTTCGGCGAGGATTGGCAGCTGCGCTTCGGCTTGGCCGTGGCAGTCGGGGTTTGTCTGCTTATGCAAGGGAAACTGCGCTCGCGGGGCAGCGGAGCGATCAGCTGGACGGGCCTTCTTCTCGCTGCGGCGATGCTGGCGAGCCTTGCTTGGGCCGGCCATGGCGCGTCGACGCCAGGCCCGGCCGGGGATCTGCACCTCGCCGCGGATTTCTGCCACTTGCTCGCCGCCGGCCTCTGGCTGGGGACGCTCCCGCCTTTGATCATGCTTTTGGCCGAGGCACGCCGGAGCCCAGGATGCCAATTGGAAGGCGGTTGTGGCGACGAGCGACGCCGGCGCTACTCGGCAATGGCGATCGCAAGCGTGGCGGTTCTGCTCACGGCCGGAATCGTCAATACCTGGTTCCTCGCGGGCACCGTCCCGGCCCTGGTCGGGACCGAATATGGCCGCCTGCTGCTCGCCAAGATCGGGCTCTTTATCGCCATGTTGATGGTCGCCGCAGTCAATCTGCTGCGGCTTACACCGCGGCTCGCCCGTCGCGCCCATGGCACCGGCAATGTCGTCTGGCGGACCGTCGCCCGATTGCAGGGCAACGCGCGGATCGAAACCGCGCTCGGGTTTGGCGTCATCGCTATCGTCGGTGTCCTCGGCACCTTGCCGCCCGGTTTGCATACGGAACCCGCGTGGCCATTCCCGTTCCGGCTCGATATCGGCGCGCTGACGCTCGGACCGCGCATTCTGCTGGCGATATTGGCTTTGGCCGTTTTCGCCTGCGCCGTAGCGGCGGTTGCCGCTGCAGCGGCCGGGCATTATCGCCGAGCCGCGCATTTGCCGCCGGCCTGCTGCTGTGCGTGGGATTCGGCTGGGTCCCGTTACGCCCCGCGATCGAGCGCGCCTATCCGACCAGCTTTTACGCCTCGGCCGAACCCTATGCCGCCGCTTCCGTCGTCCGTGGGGCCGCCGTTTATGCCGAGAATTGCGCGCTCTGCCATGGCGCAACGGGTCGCGGCGACGGCTCCGCTGCGCCCGGTTGCCGATCCGGCCGGCCGATCTGACCGAACCCCATCTCTTCGCGCACAGCCCGGGAGATCTCTTCTGGTGGGTCAGCCACGGGATGGACGAGGGCGTGATGCCCGGCTTTGCCGACGTATTGAACCCGAACCAGCGGTGGGACGTGATCAATTTCATCCGCGCCCGCGCCGCAGGCGTGCTCGCCACGCGAATCGGGCCAGAGGTCACCACCACCGCGGCGCCGGAGGTGCCCGATTTCGCTGTCGAAGCCGGCGGGGTGCAGCAGACGCTGAGGGAAATGCTCGAAACCGGGCCGGTACTGCTCGTGCTCTTCGCACCGCCGGCTCCGGTCGAGCGCCTCCAGCAGCTGGCGGCGGCGCAGCCGCTCCTCGGCTCCGCCGGCCTGCAGGTGATTGCGGTAGGGCTCGGCGCCTCTCCCGAAGAAACCTCCGAGGGTAGCCGTACGCCGCCCTTCGTCGTTGGCGTGTCCTCCGAAGTGAGCTCCGCGCTAGCGCTGTTTCGCGCGGCCGGGGATGGCGGCGAGACGGAACTACTGCTCGACCGTGCTGGAAATGTTCGCGCCCGATGGACCAGCGACACGCCGGGGGGTCTCGCGCCGACCGATGTGCTGGTTGCCGATGCCGAGCGGGTCGGTAGCATCTCCGTGGCTACTCCCAGCCACGCGGGTCACAGCCACTGACGGGCCGCGAGCCTGGGTCACCATTTTGGTGAATGCACCGTCGCTGTCGCAATAGAGCAAGGACGTTCCCGTCACAGCAAAGTCGTCCAATAGCGGCTCCGCCACTCCTGACAACATGGTCATCGCTCAGTTCGATGACCGCACGCTCAGAGGAGGGACGGGGTCATGCAGCTACAATCGATCGTACGAGGAGAGAAGAGCGCGCCGAGGCACAAAGATAGCTCGGGAATCTTCGGGTATCAGGCGGGCTCGTTCGCGGACGACACGACGCTCGAGTTCGGCCGTTTCCGCCTATTGACGCGGCGCCGCCATTTGCTCGCCGATGGCGTACCGGTCGAACTTGGCACTCGCGCCTTCGATCTCCTGATGGTTCTCATCGACGCCGACGGGGCGCTTGTCACAAAGGACGAGCTCCTCGCCCTTGTTTGGCCGGGCATTTTTGTCGACACGGCTAATCTCAAGGTTCAGGTCTCCGAGTTGCGCAAGGCTCTCGGCGAGGACCGCGACTGTATCCGGACCGAATTCGGCCGAGGGTATCGCTTTACCGCCGCTATCCGCCGGATCGACGCTTCTCCCGAAAGTCCGCGCCCGATGCGACGGGGGCACCGGTCGCGTCGAGAGGCATGCCGCAAACGGACCGCTCGGCGATCACTGCGCGATTGGCGCGCCGTGGGGTCAAAATGGCCGAGGCGCCCAACCTGCTCATCACGCATCGGATAGATAACCCGCTCAATGCCGATTAAGGCGTTGAGCGTCGATCCCCGCCGCGTCTCCGCCGATGATTACAGCCGCCGACGGTTCTCGGTGCGGCGGTACGACCATCTTGCGCAACCGCTGCCTCGGCCCAAGATTTTACGATCGATAAGAGGACCCACCGAGGTCCTTTAAGGACGTCTCTTAGGCCAGCGCTCGGGCTCCCGAGCGTTTCGGCTTTAAGCGGTCAGGGGGCAGAATGGCGAGCTCGGTACGCCCCGCAAGCTCGAGCGACACGCCCGCACAGCACGCTGAGGACGTCTATTCAGTGGCGCAGGGCAACACGCCCCCAATCGGCATCGAGCAGGTATCGGCTTCGTGGCGGCGATCGGCCACTGAGCATGGCGTCGATCCCGTCAGTAGCGAGGCGCCGCGCATTCTTTTGCCTCATGAGCTCAAAGATTTTCGCGAACCGCTCGACGAGCTGATATTCAGTGCGCAGGAAGAGATTGATCGATTGTACCGTGTGGTTCGCGAGGCCGGTTACACCGTCTTGTTCTGTGACACCGCCGGTGTCGCAGTCGAGCACCGCGGCGACGATGCCGATGCGAGCCGCTTCAGATATTGGGGGACTTGGCTCGGCGGCGTGTGGTCCGAGGCGATTGAGGGTACCAATGGCATCGGCACCTGCATCGCCGAGGAGCGGCCTATCACCGTCCACCGAGGCCAGCATTTTCGATCGCGGCATATCGATCTGAGCTGTTCCTCTGCACCCGTCTTCGATGTCGACGGAAGACTGATGGCGGTCTTGGACGTGTCGGCGGTCGATCCCCGGCTCTCGGAACGAGCGCACGCGCTGACTGGCGCCCTCACGGCGACGGCCGCGCGCGCCATAGGAGGCCGATTTTTCCGGGAGCGGTTCCGACGCGAGTGGATTGTCGCTGTCTCACCGATCGAAGATGACGAGCCGGGAATGCTGCTTGCCGTCGACGGCAATCAGCGGATCGTCGGGGCAAACCGAGCCGCGCGCACCTCCCTTTTGCTTGACGATCAAAGGCTGCGAACCGGTGTCAGCCTGTGGAGCTTTTTCGAGCGAGACCTCGGGCTATTTCGTCCCAAGGACATGGCCGACGTCGCGACGCGATTGACGATCGCGGGCAGCAACGAAACTTGGCCGGCGTTGGTGACGCCGCCCGAGAGCACTTGGGGTGCTCGGCGGAGCCGAACGAGCGCCGCTCCGCATACGCGGCCGCGCCTGAATGTACTTGCTAGTCTGAGGCAGCGAGCGCCGCCCGCGCAAGCGCGAGGCGGTCTGCCGCCCGGCGCGATGCGCCGGGTGCGCGAATACGTCGACGCACACCTTGGCGAGAGCATGGACCTCGCCGAGCTGGCTGCTATTGCAGGGCTCTCGGTATTTCACTTCGCCCGCCAATTCAAGCAATCGGCAGGCGTCACGCCGCACTCCTACCTCGTGCAGAGGCGTGTCGAGCGAGCCCAGGACATGCTGGCACGCACCGATCTCGCACTGTCGGAGATTGCCGTCGCAGCAGGATTCTCCGACCAAAGCCATCTGTCGCGTCACTTCCGTCAAATGCTCGGCACGACCCCGAGAGAGTTTCGCTGGTCGCAGCGTTAGCCACCCCAGCTCAGGGACCATACCCTAATGCGGCCCCATGGCGAAAATCCCGTTCCTGCGTGTCGACGATCAGCATGCCGAAGGCGATATCAGTGCCGTCCTTCGATCAGGGCCGGTAGCGTTCGCTAAGTGCCGAAAGCCGAGATTTGCGGTCTCCCCCAAACCGACTGCTCGCGACCCAGGCTGTGCGAAAACGGCTGGTCGCGAGGTGTCTACCGGCCATGAGTGTCTGCGGTGCCGATCGCAGTAGTCCGCAGTGCCAGCTGCTATGGTGGCTCGAACGGCGCGGGTGCGTGCTGTCTGCACTTCGAACGGTGGAACCGCGTTAGAGGCGACATTCTCACAGCCGAGGCTACGTCTTGATCGCTGCAATCAGTGGTCCGGGCCCCATGATGTTGATGACGCGCGTGAGATTGTAAGCGAGGACGTGGAGCGCCATCTCGGTGGCCACGCGTGGCAGCCTTTTCATCAGGAAGTGGGTTGCTCCCATCCGCGCCTTGAGCGTCCCGAACGGATGCTCGACCGTTTCGCGCCGCTGGCGCATCTTTTCCGGGTGCTCGTCGAGCCGGCGCTGCACGGCTTCGAGAACATGCTCATGCTCCCAGCGCGTGATCCGTCGTTCCTTGCTGGGGGTGCAGCTGTGCTTGATGGCGCAGCTCTGGCAGGCATTGGTCCAGTAGCGGCGCAGAACCAACCCGTTTTCCTCGTTCGTGTAGTGATAGGCGAGTGTTTCACCAGCCGGGCAGATGTAGACATCCTCGTCAGCCACGTAGCGGAAGTCCTGCTTGCCAAACCGCCCATCTGCCGTGGCGTTCGAGGTCATCGGCTTTGGCAACGTGACTGTAATGCTCGCCTTCTCGCACGCCAGGATCTCCGCGCTGTTGAAGTAGCCCCGGTCGGCAACGACATCGAGGCTCTCTGTCTCGAGCGCGTTTTTCGTCTGCTTGGCCACGCCGGCGAGTTGCGACCGGTCGTTGCCGACATTGGTCACCTCGTGCGTGACGATCAGATGATGCTTGGTGTCGACGGCCACCTGCACGTTGTAACCCACGACGCCCGAGCCTCGGCCGCTTGTGGCCATCGAACGCGCATCAGGGTCAGTAAGCGATATCTGCTGGTCCGGCGTGGCCAGCATCTGCACATCGAGTGCCTTCAGCCGCTGCATTTCTTCTTCCAGCTTTGCGAGCTTCTCTTTGAGGCGAGTGGACTTCGTCGTGCGCGCCAGCGAAGGCTCCTGCCGGTCTGCGCTATCGAGTTGGTGCAAATAGCGCGCGACGCTCTCCTCAATCTGCCCCATTCGCCGCTGCAATTTGGCGCGCGTGAAATTCTTGTCCCGATTATTGACTGCCTTGAACTTGCTGCCGTCGATCGCGACGCCAGCTTCGACGAAGAGGCCCATGGTGCGGCAGAGCACAACAAACCGGCTGCAAACCTGGCGGATAGCCAGGCCGTTGTCCTTGCGGAAATCGGCGATCGTCTTGTGATCAGGAACACGACGTCCCGTCAGCCACATCACCTCTAGGTTGCGCCCGGCCTCGCGCTCAAGCCGTCGGCTCGACTGGACCCGGTTCAGATAGCCGTAAACGTAAAGCTTCAAGAGGACCGAGGGATGATACGAAGGTCGCCCTGTCGCCTTCGGATCTACCCCGCCGAAATCGAGCGCACCGAGATCAAGCTTCTCGACAAACACGTCGATTACACGAACCGGGTTGTCCGCGTCGATCCAATCATCCAGGCATTCGGGAAACAACGTCGACTGCCCACGATCCACCCCCTCGACGAAACGCTTCATCGCGACCTCCCCCGAAAATCGCGTCACTATTTTATCATGGAGGCGTTTTCACACAGCCTGGACCCTAAGCCGTCGTTCCGTTTCTGGCCTGACAAAGGTCTTCCGCGCCGAGGTGAGGAAGTATCGATAAGCGGCCGATGCACCCCTGATAGAGATGTCAGGCTGCGGGCTCAGGCGTGCTCCCGACAGGCTGTGCGAGCGGCTCCAGGATCACATGGCCGACAGCGGTGTTGGACGCAGGCAAATGATAGAAGCGTCTTTCTTCCCGAACCCGATCGCCGAGCGCGCCCCTCATGATCAGCCACATCACCAGTTCGATGCCCTCGGATCCGGCATCGCGGAGATATTCGATATGCGGTATCCGGGCGAGACGGTCTGCGTCGCGCATCAGGTCGTCGAGAAACGCCTTGTCGAAATCGCTGTTGATCAGGCCGGCCCGCGGCCCCTGAAGCTGGTGGCTCATCCCCCCCGTACCCCATACCTGGACATTGAGGTTATCCGGGAAGGTCTTCACCGCTTTTCTGAGGGCCGCGCCAAGGGCGTAGCAGCGCGCCCCAGTCGGTGGCGGGTACTGGATGACGTTAACCGCTAGTGGAATGACCCGTGCAGGCCACCTGGCGGGCGCGCCAAACATCAGTGAGAGCGGAACTGTCAGGCCATGATCGACATCCATCTTATTCACGATGATGATGTCGAACTCATCGAGAATCAACGACTGTGCTATGTACCAGCCGAGATCGGGAGCGCCTTCCACAATCGGGACCGGACGCGCACCCCAGCCTTCATCCGCCGGCTTGAACTCCGCAGCGCACCCCAGTGCGAAGGTCGGAATCAGATCGAGGCTGAAGGCGGTCGCATGATCGTTATAGACCAGGATGACGACGTCGGGCGTGTTGCTCGACATCCATTCCCTGCTGGCTTTGAAGCCGTCGAACAAGCGTCGCCAGTAGGGCTCCCCGGTCTTGCCAAGATCAATGGCCGCGCCGATGGCGGGGACGTGGCTGCAACCGATGCCGGCTGAGATCCGGGCCATCACAAGCCACCTTCCGCTGGGTTGGCCGGTTGCGGCACGGTTAGCGGCGCACCGGCGCCCGGCCCCCACGCACCATCATCGCCGTGTAGCTCTCAGGCGTCATGCCGGTCATGCTCGCCGCAAGCTGAACAAACGACTTGCCGTCCGTCGCGCCGATCTTGCCAAGGAAATAAATGTTTCCGCCTTCAGCGATCATGGCGTTGTAATCGCGACGCAGCACGGCCGACTTTTGCGTCTCGGTGAGATTCCACTCGCTAAGGTAGGCTTCTTCATCAGCCTTGAACCGATCGCGATTGGCTGGCTTCTGCAGCGACATGCAAAACTGGTTGAGATGATAGCCACGGCGAGATTGCTCGCCATCGAACACCGTCGTGCCCGGTATTCCCGAATATTCCTCTCTCATCGTCGTAAATCCTCTCCGTGCCCGCATCCATCGGCGCGAAGTTAATCGCACTGCACCCCAATGCAGGTCGGGGATACCTTGGCCAGCCCAAACAAAGATATTCACCGTCCACGGTTTCGCCTGAAGGCACCTTCATCGCGGTCTGAGCCGCAACGGCGCCCCAAGTCGCTAAGCGTGCGCTCGGGGCGTAGCCGGGAAGCTCGTATCGAACTCCTAGCTGACCTCCATTGCCGCCGCCCCGGTGAAGTCGTCGCCAACGGGCGGTTCGGAGACCGTGTTGAATGTCGATAGCGGCGGGTTTTTGAGATAGGCATCCGCCAGTCGCCGCCCGGTGTCGCGCATGCGCTGACGGTCCATTGCCGGATCGATATCGGGCGGCATGCATAAAACGGTGTCGTTACAGTATGTCGGGATGACCACGCCGTCGTCTCGGCACAGGCCCGTGGGGTCGTGACCGGCTTGCACGGCGCGGATGCCGCGTCTGGTCTGGTTCCGGAACATCATGGCCCCGCGATCGGTGGCGCCGATATGCTCCAATCCGTGGATGGCGATTGGCCGCTGCGATACCTGCGCCTCATAGTCGCCGGGTTGCCGCTGACCGGCCTCGTAGGAATCCGCGGCAAGCTGGCCAGGGAGCATAATGGCGCGATCGGCCCACCACGCGGGCGTGACGCCTTCGGTCTCGCTCACATGGCGAAATTCGATGAACATCGTGCTGGTGTCGTCGACCGGCACGATCCAGCGGCTCATCATCGGGCCGCTGAACGCATGCTGCCGGCGGCCATCCTCCCAGATCGGAGCCACCTGCTGCAGGTTGGGCAGGACCGCTTCCACCATCCGCGCCCAGACATTGGACCCTACCCGCCGGGTGCCAATGTAGATCATGCCCACGGGGGTCTCGACGTACTCCAGTTCCGGCAATACTCCGAATTCGTCGGTGAATTGGGAGCCGCTGATGATGGTGTGGAGAAACGCTGTATGGGCGGGATCCATAGCGTTCTCCATGATCTGCAGCCAGTTGCACGGGTAGAAGTATTTCCGTCCCGGCATCAACCGATAAGCCGATCGGACAAAGCTGTCATACACAGGAAAAGGCGGCCGCTGGTCGGGTGGCCCCATATAGGCAAAGACGATCCCGCTATACTCCTCGGTGGGATAGGCCCCATGATACAGCCGGTCTTTCAGGGTACTGTGAGCCGGTTCGCCGGGCGTCTCGAGGATGGTCCCGTCCGCTGCGAACTGCCAGCCATGGTAGCAGCATCGTATCCCCTTGGCGTCAATGAGCCCGAACTCCAGGGACGCGCCAGGATGCGGACAATGCAGTTCCAAGAGACCGACGGCACCGCTCAAATCGCGAAAAGCCACCAGTTCCTCGCCGAGGATCCTGACCCGATGGGGCAGGTCCTTCAGTTCGTCGGAAAAGCAGATCGGCTGCCAAAAGCGGCGCAGATATTCGCCGCATGGTGTGTCGGGGCCGACACGGGAGAGTTCTGCGTCGTCGTCGGGCACCTCGCGATGGAGGTAAGCGTCATATCGCGTCTTCAAGAGACCGGCTCTGGTAACCGTTTTAGTAGTCATTTACCTTTCCCTTCCTCTCGGCGGCCACGCAAGGGGGTCGCCCGCGATGGCTTATGCACGAGGGTCCGGTGGTTCTAGATGTTGTTTCGGGCTAGGCGGCTTTGCGGATCAGGACGAGGTAGGGCGCCGGAGCGGTGCGGGCGCCGATGCCGAGCAGGGTATCGAAGGCGGCATGGCGTGTGCTGCGCCGATTGAAGCGGAACACGAACTCATCGAGGTAGTGCTGCAGGTTGGTTTTCCGCAGACCGTGGTAGACGCCCAAGCCCCAACGCTTGAGGTTTGAAAACAGCCGATGGATCCAGGGCAGCGCGATGTGCGCGGCCATCGTGCCGATGGTGATCGCGTTGTGCCGGACACTGGGAAGGTTGTGGTAGGACGGCCAGTCGTCGGTGATCAGCCGGGTCTGAGGGGCAACCGCACCGAGCACGAAGGCATGAAGCTCGTCTTTGCCAAAGCCCTCGATCACCTTGAGCCGGGCGCGCCGGGGCTTGCCGCCGTCGATTTCGACCGCGCCGGCAACCAGCATTTTGCCGATTCCGCTGCGGCCGGCGGGCACAACGACCGGGTCGTTCTTGGTGCGGAACGGGATGATTGTCTCGTCGGCCTCGACCAGACCACCGAGCGGCTCGCGCGCGGGGTTGACCATGGCGCGGCGCAGCTTGGCGCATAACATCCAGGCGGTGCGGTACGAACCGAGAGCAAGCTGGTTTTGCAATTGCAGCGCCGAGATGCCGTTCGAGTGCGTCGCCATTAAAAACGCGGCCCAGAACCATATCGTCAGCGGCAGCTTGCTGGCATGCATGATCGTGCCAGCGGTCACCGAGGTCTGCCGACCACAGTCGGCGCACTCGTAGGTGAAGACTTTGGTCTTCAGCAGCCAAGCCCGGCCCCCGCCGCAACCCGGGCAGACAAACCCTTGCGGCCAACGACGCTCGAAGAGGTACTCCGCACACGCACCTTCTGTCGCAAAGCGCCCCTGGAATTCGATCAACGACCGCGGAAACCGTCGCTCAGATACAGGCACGACACTCCCCCTTGCTCATTCGATACCAATGAGCAGCCTACACCTGAGTTCTTGTTTTGTACACTAAATCTGGATCGGCCGGACGCTCGTGCATAAGCCATCGCCCGCGTTCCGTGAAAATTAGTGCGAAAGGCGCCGGCGCAAATGAAGAAAGCAGAATAGAGGTTATCAGGAAATCTTCATTGGGGCGGCGGCGCGGGGGCGTTAGTTATGCTCTGCGATGTCAGTTCGGCCACCCAGTTATTCTGATAGAGGTCAGATATCATCGTCCGCAGCCATATCACGCGAGCGTCATGATGAAAGCGCCGATGCCAATATTGTTTTACCGCAAATTCGCGGACGTCGATTGGCGGGTCAAGCACCTGGAGATTAACCAGGCCTGAGAAAAACGCGGCAACAGCCCGTGGAACTGTGACGATTAGATCGGTGCTGGCCACCACGAACGGCACGCTCATAAAATGCGGGATGCGCAGTACGCAGCGGCGCTCAAGGCCCCGCTTGGCCAAGGCATCCTCGAACAGTTCCTGGTGCTTCCTTCCGATCCCACTACGATATGATGCGCCTCGAGAAAGGGTCTCGAGCGTCAGGCCGTTCTTGATCAGTGGGTGGCCGGTGCGCGCGAGACAGGCGAAGCCGTGAGTGAAAAGCGTCTGTTGCATAGTTGTCGGCCGCGCCAGATCGGGAAAATAGCCAATGGCGAGATCGACCTCGCCGGCTTCCAGCGCATCCTCGAGGTGCCGGGGTTTCACTACCGTTGAGCGAAGGTTCACCCTGGGCGCATTCTGCGCCAACCTGGCGACCACGCGAGGGAGAAGCAGCGTTTCGCCAATGTCCGGAGTCGCGACCGTGTAGGGCCGAATTTCCGTGGCGGGATCGAATCTTCCCGTATCCAGTATCTCCCCCTTCACCGCCGCCAGCACCCGTTGAACCGGCTCTTTCAACGCCAGGGCGCGGGGGGTTGGTTGCATGCCGTTTCCGGAGCGTACGAAGAGTTCGTCCTGGAGGATCTCTCTCAGCTTAGCCAGAGAACTGCTAATCGTCGGCTAACTCACGTTCAAGGCCTTCGCTGCATTCGCAGCACGCCATCGAGCACGAGCAGGAGGTTCAGATCGAAATTACGGAGATTAGTCACAATTCGAGGCTCCTCGGCAGCCCTATTAAAGCTGAGATGTGCTCCGCTGCGAACGTCGGCAACCACCCATCTCGGCCGTTCGCTGCAGTCGCCGCGAAGGGCGCCTTGGGTCAGGACTCGGGTGCGGCGCATTCGTCCGGTTCAGGCCTCGATGCCGAGCAGCTTTGCTGCGGTGCCGTCGAGGATCGCGATCTTGTCGCCGTCGCTGAGGCCAGGGTCGAGACGATGTGGTCAACCGGGACGCGGTTCCACGGGAACGGGTAGTCGGTGCCGATCACCCCTAGTCGGGACCGGTTTCGGCGAAACAGGTGCCGCAATCCCTCGGGGATGAACATGATCGAATCGAAATAGAGCTGACCGTCTTTCTGGCCTTGGGCCGGCCGCAATCATTCGAGAGGGAAGGCGGCGCGGCGCAGACCGACATCCAAAGTGCTTCTCGCAACGCCCGGTACTCCGGATTGGTGATCCGGGGATGAACATCTGAACGAACAGCTCGAAGGCCTTGATCTCTCCTCAACGCGACAGTGGCGGCAAGGAGGCATCCGTCGCGAATAGGAATATCGTCGTCGAATGAAAATCCTGCCCCGGCTTTAGCTCTGTGGTCGGAAAGTTCGGTTTGTTCGGGCTGTCAGGGAAATGCTGCGTCTCGAGCGTGAACGCCTCGGTCTGGCGATAGGTCGTGCCGGAGGACCCGACCACCGAGCCGTTCATGCCGTTGCTGGTATAGACCTGCACACCCGGCTCGGTGGTGAAACAATCGATCACCCGGCCGGTCCGCGGATCATAGGCGCGGGCGGCAAACGTAATGCTGTCGCCGGGGCGTTGGCTCAGCACGAAATTGTGATCGTAGCCATGCGCATAGACCATCTGCTGGAATGCGCTGTTGAGCCGAGCGCCGATCGGCATCATCTCCCGGAAGTCGAGCGGTGTGCCGTCGACTGCTGCGATCTCTCCGGTGGGGATCAGATCGGGTCCAACGGGGGTGTAGCGGTTGGCATTCACCAGCAGCAGCTGACCCGCGACCGAACCCGAACCGTTGCCGGCCAGGTTGAAGTAGGAATGGTTGGTGAAGTTGATCACCGTATCCTTATCGGTGCTTGCTACGTAGTCGATCCGCAGCGCGTTGTCGTTGGTCAATGTGTAAGTCACGTGCGTGGTCAAGGCGCCGGGGAAATTCTGATCGCCGTCCTTGCTGACATAGCTGAGCGTTGCGGCGACACCATCTGGCGCTTGTGTGGGTGATACCGTCCAGACCTGACGATCGAGAGCATTGGGACCGCCATGGAGCGTGTTGGCGCCATTGTTGGCGATCAGATGGTAGGTCTGGCCATTCAGAGTGAACTGCGCACCACCTATGCGGTTGGCGTAGCGGCCGGTGATCGCGCCGTAATGGCCGGGGAGCGTCTCGTAGTCCCGCAAGGTCCTGAGGCCGAGCACGATGTCGTCTAGCCGACCTGTGCGGTCGGGCACGTCAATCTCAGTGATGATGCCGCCATAGCTGAGGAAGCGCACGCGCAGGCCGTGGTCGTTGGTCATCGTAAAGAGGTCGACCGCCTGCCCGCCTTGCGCGGTGCCATAGGGCGCGTGATCGAGCGTGGAGCCGGCGTTGGCCGTTCCGCCCGTGATTGCGCCCGCCAATACCGCTGCGGTCACAAAGACGCGCGCCATGTTTGCGCTGAGTTTGCCATGGAGGCGGAAGCACACGTCGTTCGTGAGGTCTATCATGACATTCGTTCCTTTTTGCTCTGTGATCCATTCGAGTTGGAGACCTTCGCATATTGGTTGGCGCCGCCTTTAGAATAGGTGGCGTCTGGGGGCAGTGCAGTCCTCCGGAGGCGGCATGGCCTCATCGACGGGACCCGCCGTCTTGCAGAGCCTGGCTGCTCCTGGCTGCTACCTTATCAAAATTAAAATGCCAATTTGATATCGCGAACGAATACGCCGAAGAGGATCGACGGTCGCCCGCTGCGAGGCAGCCTCAAGTTCCTGTGGTCACGGCTGTATTCGAGGTTGACGAAGAGGTCGATGCTTCCGGAGCCGCGGCAACGGACACGGGTTCGATCGCGAGAGCGGGTGGCGGCGCTATCCGCAGGAGCAGGAAGGTAACGATAGAAAACCGCCGGGATCTTCGAGTTTACTTATCGGCGTTTCGGTTCACTGCTGAGACAGGCTCGCTGCTGGAGGAAACAGGATTTCGAACTCTCGGTGCCACCTGCAGGCGCGGGTCTCTTTGCGGCGAGCGGGAGGGAAATAACGGGAGTTCGCGAACGATGTAGCCGGTTCCGACAGAGCTTATCTAGCCGCTTCCCTCCGCAGACTCGTTGCGCATCCAACTGTCGAGCAGCATGCGCAGCGCGGCGACGAAGCCCAGCGGCTGGTCTAGCATGACGTGGTGTCTCGCCTCGGGCACCTCGACGACGGGCGCTCGCGGTCCCATCAGGGAGGACATATAGGACGCCGTTTCACGAGAGACGAGCGCGCTCTTTTCACCAAAGATAAGCGCGGCGCGACAACCCGCCGCCTGCAAATACTCGCGGACGGGCTCGCCGAAACGACGTGAGCCCATGGCCTCGCTGTCAAACTTCCAGACCCAGCCGTTCTCGGCGCGCCTCAGCGAACGGCGACCGATGAACTCGACAATGAAAGGGTTCTCGCAAGGCTGTTCGGGCATGAGGCGGAAGCGCGCAAGGCCGCGTCGAAAGTCTCATAGACACGCCTGTTGCCCATGGGCGGCCGCTCGAGCGGATGCCGCGCCTCCTCCTCGGGCGAGCGGATCGGCGAGTCGACAATCACGGCGCCTCCCAGCGTGTCGCCATATCTGGACGCTACTTTCATTGTCATAAAGCCGCCAAAGCTGTGGCCGATGACAAAGGGACGCTCCCCCAGCTGCGCAGCGGCAATCACGGCGCGGATTTCTTCGGCGCGAAGCTGCCAATTGTAGTGCGCTCGCCAACCACTATCGCCCATGCCGGACAAATCTATCGCCGCAACGCGAAAGTCGCGGGTGAAGTACGGCGCAATATAGCTCCACCAGTGACTGTGCGCGCCGCCGCCATGAACGAAAAGAAGGCCGCGCTCGCCCGGCCTCGCCGGCTCGCGTGCCCAAACCAAGTAATGGATCCGGCAGCCCGCTACCGTCACGAACTTCGATTGGTGGGGGCGGGAAGTGGCCCACCGAAACCAATCCGGTGCCGGCGCACGGATCGTGAGGAGATCCGCAGGTACGGCTTCGCTGCTCAAAAAGGCTGCACGCGCATTATTGAATCGGGCCTGCCGCTGATCGGCCGACATCATATCGAACGAAGCACCCTGCTCATTCCGTAGCCCCCCGTCAATAACGCGATCTCGCGGTCCGCGATGCCCCCCAGCCTGCTCGAGCATCCGCGTTTTGATCCCGGCGCCGTGCGACCGGGGGCCCTCCATCTCTCCTACGGGGACCGAGAGTTGAGTCTCTCCCTTCACCGGCGAATCGTTAAAACACGCTGCGGGTCCCGGCCGCCGGTGGTATCGTCAGGAATTACCTCAACCAGGAGCGGCCAATGCCGGAGGTGGTAACCGGACAAGCGGTCCAGGTGCTTGATCTATTGCTGGAGTATTTTGGTGAGCGCGGCGAGCGCTGGACACGGCACCGCTATGATGACGGCGACGGCCGGCGTTGTCTCGTCGGCGCTCTGGGTTATCTGCGTTGCAAGCACCGCATCCCTAGCGAGAACGCGGAATGTTTCCTGCACGAGGCAATGAAGCAGGGGTTCCCGCATCGGAGGGGCGGCCTCGTCTACTTCAATGACCACTGCCGGAGCTTTGCCGAGCTGCGTTCGGTCATCGTAGAGGCCCGGACCCTCGCGGTCAGCGACATAGAAATACAACGCGCCGCTGCGGCGGTAGAGCGCTGGCTACTGACTGAGGTGGAAAGGGAACGCGCGAGGGCAGCGGCGGGCGACAAGCGTGTGTCGTATATCTTATTTCCCGGTGCGCCGGAAGAGACGGCTGTTGCACCGGTGCCTCTCGCGGCCTAGCCGCTCATTGTGCCTTCAGCCCCGAAGCGGGCCCCTACCCGTGATCGTCGGTGATGATCGCGTAGTATTGGGAGCGAGATATGTTCTTACTCTCCCGTCCGCCGCGATCTGCGGCAATACGCCAGCGTACGACCGGTGCGGCTGCTCAAGGGCTCGCACGCACGAGATCGACCCTTTCGACCTGCTGGACGAAGGGTCTGGCGCTCGACGTGATGCCGGCGTCCCGGTCAGGGCTCTGGTCAGGCCTAATGTAACATAAGATTTGCTGTCATTCGTGAGGCGGAGCGGAAGGGCAGGGGCTGATGGGAGCTGTAAGCCTTCTATTCGTCGCGGCTGATCTGATCGCCTTCGAGCGGCCCCGATGAAAGCTACAGGAGCTTTTCGGGCCGAATCGGAAGCTCGCGCACCCGTTTTCCGGTGGCATGGAAGACGGCATTGGCGACGGCGGCGTTCATGCCGACGATGCCGATCTCGCCGATGCCCTTGATCCCGAGCGGGTTCACCCGGTCGTCCTGCTCCGGCACCATGATGATCTCGATCGAGGGCACGTCGGCGTTCACCGGGATCAGGTAGTCGGCGAGGTTGTCGTTGACATAGCGGGCGGCGCCGATGTCGAACTCGGTCGCTTCGTGCAGGGCCGAGGACAGGCCCCAGATCGCGCCGCCCATGAACTGGCTGTAGGCGGTCAGCGGATTGATGATGGTGCCGGCGGCGAAGGCGCGAAACCACCCGGGGCACGCGGATCTCGCGGGTGCGGCTGTGCACCCGGACCTCGACGAAATGGGCGCCGAAGGCAAAGGCCGTGACATCCTTGCGGGCGGTGCCGCCGCGCCATCGCCGACTTCGCCCTTGATAGAGCCCGGCCATGGCGGCCGGCGGCAGGCCCTCTGGCATGTTCTCGCGCATAGACCTCCAGCCGGCCGCCGGTCGACGCAACGGCATCGCGTCAACGGCTCGCTCCGCACTGCCTGGCGCCGACCAGCCTGCCGTCCGACAAGCTTCAGCGTCGTCGGGATCGGCGCCGTGGAACGGGCTGTCGCCGGCCTGCGACGGCCGCCGCGGCCAGGCGGCTGCTGACCGTCCTCGCACGCCTTGACGACGACGTGCGTGGTCGAGGCCGCGTTGTTGGAGCCGCCCGCCACCGTGACCGGCGGCAGGTCGCTGTCGCCCATCTGCACCGTCACGTCCTCGACCTTCAGGCCGAGCGAGCGGGCGGCGGTGATCGCCACGTCGGTATAGGCGCCAGTCCCGATCTCGTGGCCGGCCAGCTGCGACGTCGCCTTGCCCTCCGGCGTGACCGACAGCCGCGCCGCCGCCGGTCCGATGTTGCTCGGATAGAAGGAGGTGGCGCAGCCGTAGCCCGACCAGCCAGTCGCCGTCGCGCATCGAGCCGGGCTGCGGGTTGCGCCGCGCTCCAGCCGAACTTTGCCGCCGCCTGGTCGAAGCACGCCATCAGCGAGCGGGAGGAGAACGGCAGGCCGCTGACCGGGTCGGTCTGGGTGTCGTTGACCCGGCGCAGCTCGATCGGGTCCATGTTCAGCGCATAGGCCAGTTCGTCCATGGCGCTTTCGAGGCGCGAACATGTAGGGCGTCTCGGCGGGGCGCGCATAAAACCCGGCGTGTTGCGGTCGGCATGGACCACGTTCACCGCCGTGGCGATGTTGGGGCAGGCGTACATCCGCGCCGTCGCCTCCACGCCGGCCACGTTGTAGCCGGAGGGACGGGAGGTGACCTCCCAGCCCTCGTGGAAATAACGACGTCAGCTTGCCGTCCGGCGTCGGCGCCGAGCCTGACGTGCTGCCGCGTCTCGGCCCGATAGGTGGCGATGGTGAAGCCCTGATCGCGGGTCGGCCACCAGCTTGACCGGACGGCCGAGACGCTTCGCGGCGATGCGCGATCCAGGCCGTGCGCGACGTCGGGCCGCCCTTGGAGCCGAACGCGCCGCCGACATAGCGCGAGATCGCGCGGACATTCTCCGGGTCGATGCCGAGCTGCCTGGGCGACCGCCGCCTTCGAGCCCCACATGAATTGCGAGGGCTCGTAGATGGTCGAGCTGCGGCCCGTCCCAGACGCAGGTGGTGGTGAAGAGCTCGATCGGATTGTGGTGTTGCGTCGGCGTCTGCGTAGCGGGCCTCGACCTTGACCGGTGCGGCGGCGAAGGCGGCCTCGGCGTCGCTTTTCTGCGGGTCGCGGACCGCATCGGGGCTGGTGCGGCTCGGTCTCGACGCCGGCGGAATCGAAGGTGGCGCTGGGCGGCTCCTCGACATAGCTCGACCTCCACCTTGTGCGCCGCCTCGCGCGCTGCCTCGATAGGTGTCGGCGACGACCACGGCGATGATCTGGCCGTCGTGCCAGATGCGGTCGCTTTCCAGGGTCGTCGTGGTCGGGCCGCCGATCCAGCGCGTGCGGCGGCTTGGCCAGGTCGCCGACATTCTCGTGGGTCAGGATATCGAGCACGCCCGGCGACGGCCTTGGCGCGGTCGAGGTTGAACCCGCCGATACGGCCGCGGGCGATGGCGCTGGTCACAAGATAGGCAAAAGCCGGATTGGCCACCGGCTCGTCCGAGGCGTAGCGCGCCGCGCCGGTGACTTTTGCGACGCCATCGATGCGGGGCGTGGGCCGTGCCGAACAGGTTGGCGGTTGCATCGTCGGGCATCTCAGGCCTCTCCGGTGCTGATCGGCATCGACTTGGCTTGCATCAGGGCGCGCACCAGGGTGCGCCGCCCAAGCTCGGGCTTGTAGTCGTTGTGGCCGTGGGTTACCGCACCGGCGAGCGCGGCCGCGGCGGCGGCTTCGGCATTCGCTTCGGTGAGCGGCTTGCCGGCCAGAACCGCTTCGGCCTCGTGCGCGCGCCACGGCCGGTAGGCCATGCCGCCGAGCCCGATCCGCGCCTGGCGCACGACTTCGCCATCCATGTCGAGCGCGACCGCGGCCGAGGCGATGGCGAACTCGTAGGACGCCCGGTCGCGCACCTTCAGATAGAGCGAGCGGCGCGTCCACGCTCCGGCCGGCACGTCGAACGCGGTGATCACCTCGCCGGGCTCCAGGGTGGTTTCGATGTGCGGCTGGCCCTCGACCGGTTTGTGCAGCGACGCGAACGGGATGCGGCGTGGACCCTGCGCGCCGCTCAGCTCGACCTCGGCATCCAGGGCGACCAGCGCGACGCCGAAATCCCCGGGATATTGCGCGATGCAGCTGTCATCGACGCCGAGCACGGCGTGATTGCGGTTGAACCCGGCGATCGCCGCGCAGCCGGAGCCCGGCGTCGCGCTTGTTGCAGGCGCTCCAGCTCGGGTCGCGGTAATAGGGGCAGCGGGTCCGCTGCAGGACATTGCCGCCGAGCGTGGCCATGTTGCGCAATTGCGCGCTGGCGGCGAGTTGCAGGCTTTCGGCGATCGCGGGATAGCCGGTCAGGACGGCGGGATGCTCCGCAACGGTGGACATCTTGGCGAATGCGCCCAGACGCAAGCCGTCCGGCCCCGCCTCGATCAGCGTCGTGGCGAGCCGCGCAGAGCGGTAATGTCCACGACGCGCTTCGGGCCGCAGCACGTCGAGCTTCATCAGGTCGATCAGCGTCGTGCCGCCGGCCAGGAACTGCGCCGGCGCGTCGGTCTGCCCCTGCCCGGTTCGACGACCGAGTCGCGAGGCCTGCGCCAGATCGTCGGCGCGCTCGTAGGTGAACGGACGCATCAGGCGCGCTCCATCTGCTCGCGCGCCTGTCTGATCGCGGCGACGATGTTGGGATAGGCGGCGCAGCGGCACAGATTGCCGCTCATGTATTCGCGGATGTCCGCGTCGGTCTTGGCATGACCCTCGCGGACGCAGGCAACCGCGGACATGATCTGGCCAGGCGTGCAGTAGCCGCACTGGAACCCGTCATGATCGATGAAGGCCTGCTGCATCGGGTGCAGCGCGCCGTCAGGCCCGGCAAGCCCTTCGATGGTCTCTGATCCGCCTGTCCTGGGCTGCCACTGCCAACGTCAGGCAGGACAGCACCCGCTCGCCGTCGATATGGACCGTGCAGGCGCCGCATTGCCCCTGGTCGCAGCCCTTCTTCGAGCCGGTCAGGCCCAAGTGCTCGCGCAAGGCGTCGAGCAGCGACGTCCGCGTATCGATCGTCAGCCGATGTTCTCGGCCGTTGACATTCAAGATCATCACGCATTGACCCTTGACAACTGCCAGATAACACGGCGGCGCCGCGCGGGTGGAAGTGTGGCGCCGGTGACCAGCACGACATGGGGTGTTGCGGCTAACATGGCGGATTGTCCTTGTCTTCTCGGGCGCTTTGCCCGTTGAACGAAGTTCGAGTGCCACCGAGATATTTGAGCAATGATTCAGCTTCGAATTCGCATATGACCGTCGCGTCCCACAGAACCTGAAGCCAAGGAAGACGCCGCGCCAAGCGCGTGCTGAAGCAACGGTCGATGCCATTTTGGAGGGGACCATTCAGGTTTTGCTCAGCGAGGGCGCACGCCGCTTGACGACCACGCGCGTCGCCGCGCGGGCGGGGGTGTCGGTGGGCACGATGTACCAGTATTTTCCGCACAAGGAGGCGCTGCTGTACGCGGTGCTAAAGCAGCACCTCGACGCCTTTTGCCGAGGCGGTCGAAGCGGCTTGCGCGCGCCTTCGGGGCCAAGCGATTGCGACCATCGGCGAGGGCCTCGTTCTTGCCTATCTCGATGCCAAGACGGTTCGCGTCGATGTGTCGCGTGCCCTCTACCTCGTCTCAGCGGACCTGGACACGGCCGCGCTGCTGAACGGCATGTCGAAGCGCATGAACGATGCCACCACCGCGCTGCTCGCCAGCGCCGCCGACGCCGGGTTCGACGACTTGTCCGGCGTCACCTTTACGCTGCTGGCGGCGATGTCAGGCGCTATCCGCACCGTGTTCGAACATGGTGCCGCGCCTACCATGCTGCGCGACCTGCGCACGCAGCTGACGACGATGTGCCGGGCCTATCTAGAGGCGGTAGCACTCAAGAAACCGACGCCTCTGGCGAAGCACCGCAAGACAGTCGTGCCGATCCATCAGAAATTTTCGTAATCGTTGCTCGAAAAGGTCACGGAAGTGTGGCGGCACGCGCCGAGATCGTAGATAGCGCTGCCATCCATCGTCCTGTCACAGCCAGTAGGCGGCCAGCATCGTGCTCCATGCCGGCACCGGGCGCGGCCTCAGTTCTCTATGCCGAGCAGCTTTGCCGCGGTGCCGCCGAGAATGGCGATGCGGTCGTCGTCGCTGAGGCCCGGGGTCGACAGGATGTGATCGACCGGGACGCGGTTCCACGGGAATGGGTAGTCGGTGCCGATCATGATCTGGCCGACGCCGGTTTCGGCGATCAGGTGGCGCATCGCTTCGCCGGTGAACATGATCGAGTCGAAATAGAGCTGGCCGTCCTTGAGGTACTGGGTCGGCTTTTTCTTCGGTAGCGGGCCAACCCGGTTCGGGAAAGTCGTGATGACCGCATCCGAGCGCGCTGCGTAGGACGGCAGGAAGCCGCCGCCGTGCGCGGCGCAGATCTTCAACCCGGGAAAACGGTCGAGCGTGCCCTCGAAGATCAGGTGCGACAATGCGATCGTGGTTTCGAGCGGGTTGCCGATCGTGTTGGTCAACAGGCCGCTGCCGGCAAGCCGGCCGCTCGGCTCCAATTCCCTAGTGCCGAGCGGGTGCATGAATATGAGGATGCCCAGCTCTTCGGCCTTGGCCCAAACTGGGTGGAACTTCGGATCGGCCAGTTCCTGCCCCGCGACGCTGCCGCCGACCGAGAGACCGCGCAGCCCCAATCTCTTGATCGCATTTTCGAGCTGCTCGACGGCGAGTTGGGGGTGCTGCAAGGCGACGGTCGCGAAGGCGACAAAACGGTCCGGCGTGGCGGCGCAGAACTCGGCCAATTTTTCGTTCTGGATCTTGATCAGCTCCGCCGCGGCGTCGCGCTCGGCGCGATACCAGTAGGGGTTGATGCTGAGCGCCTCGACGTCGATCCCCTCCGCGTCCATCTCCGCGATACGGTCGGAGACGTTGGACCACAACAGCCCCGGCGCCTCCAGCGGGTGGTTGATCACCGCGGCCGCCTCGGGAACGATGGTATGGGCGTGGATGTCGACGGTCTTGACCCGCTTGCCGTTGACCACGACCTCGCGCCGCCTCCCCTGCCCTGCCCCCGGAACTCGACGCGTGGGGACCTGGCGTCCCCGAAGCATTCGACAGGCTGCATCCGACAAACGCGAGGCCGGCCAGCGCGCCGGCGATCAAGTTCCCTGAGATCGGCATTTCCGTCCCTCCTCGGTCATTCGTGGCCGTCGATCGAAGCAACTTACATGGCTCGGACTTGCTCGGCGAGCCTTGCGAGATCGGCGGAGCCGAGACACAATGCTTTGACGACGTTATAACATTTCTTCCAGATGACCTCGACGGCAGGTTATTTGGGCAGCTGGTCAGCAACCAGTGTCGGAGGCGCCCTCATGAAACGTCGCTGCCTATTCGCTGCCGTCGCCGCTCTGCTGATCGCGCCAACGCTGGCGTGCGCCGCGAGTCCCATCGCCGTCCTCGCCGCCGAGAACTTCTACGGCGACATTGCGCAGCAGATCGGCGGGCCGGATGTCACGGTGACGAGCATACTGACCAATCCCGATCAGGACCCGCATCTGTTCGAGGCGAGCCCCTCGGTTGCACGAGCCGTCTCCGCGGCACGGATCGTCGTCTATAACGGCCTCGATTATGACCCTTGGATGGAGAAGCTGCTGAGCGCTATCGCGAGCGCTGACCGAATGGCGATCGATGTCGGCAACCTGGTGGGCAAAAGACCGGGCGACAACCCGCATATCTGGTACGACCCCAATACCATGTTGGTGCTCGCCGCGAGATTGGCGGACGAATTGAGCATTGCCGATCCGGCTCACCACTCAGATTACCGGCGGCGTCTTGCAGAGTTTCGGCAGTCGCTGCAGCCGATCGAGGCCAAGATAGCAGCATTGCGCGCACGTCTGGCCGGCACGCCGGTCGCCGCAACCGAGCCGGTTTTCAATTACCTCCTCGAGGCCATTGGAATGCAAGTCCACGACCGCCGGTTCCAGCTCGCGGTGATGAATGACACCGAGCCTGGCGCGTCCGATGTTGTCAAATTCGAGAACGACCTCGAGGGCCATCGCGTTCGCATGCTCGTCTACAATAGCCAAGCGTCAGATCCGGCGGTCGAACGCATGCTGAGGCTCGCGCGGACATCGCATATCCCCGTTGTGGCGGTGACGGAAACCGAGCCGCCGGGGAAGAATTACCAGGAGTGGCTGTCGAGCGAACTCGATGCGGTCGATCAGGCGCTCCCGAAACAGCAGCCATGAATGCAATCGAATTTCGCAACGTATGCTTGATGCTCGGCGGCCGCGTCGTGCTGGACTGCGTGAACCTGGAGATCGCCCCAAGCGAGTTCATCGGCGTGCTGGGACCGAACGGCTCCGGCAAAACCACGCTGATGCGCGCCGTTCTCGGTCTGGTGCCGCCCGGCCGAGGCGCTATTCGCGTCCTGGGTCAGCCCGCGACGCGCGGAAATCCTGCCGTAGGCTATATGCCGCAAGTTCGCGGCGGGGTGGCGGAAATGCGGCTGAGCGCCTGGGATTTCGTGGCCGCTGTCGTGAACGGCCACCGCCTCGGCCTGCCAATTCCGGGCAAGGCTGGCCGGGCGGAAGTCGACCGTGTGCTCGATTTGGTTGGTTCACGTGGGTTGGCGCGGCGCCCGATCGCCGAGATCTCGGGTGGCGAGCGCCAGCGCTTGATCCTGGCCCAGGCATTGATCGGCCGGCCGCGGCTGCTGCTGCTCGACGAGCCGCTCATTAGCCTCGATCCGCACCATCAACGCGAGGTGGTGGACCTGGCGCAATCGCTTCAGAGCGAGCTCGGGATCGCGGTATTGTTCAGCGCTCACGAGCTGAACCCGTTGCTCGGCGCTCTCGACCGGGTGCTTTATCTGGGAAATGGCCATGCCGCCCTCGGCACGGTCGACGAAGTGATTACCGGACCGGTGCTATCGGAACTTTATGGATCCGAGATCGACGTCGTGCGACTCAATGACCGCATATTCATCATGTCCGGCAGCCACGATGTTGAGCGTGACGCCCATCAGCACGATCATGCGCATTCGTACCAATCCACTGCCCGCTAGCGGCGCCCGGGCAATGTTTGAGTACGATTTCATGCGCAATGCATTCGCGGCAGCATCTGTGGTCGCGATCGTCGCGGGCATAGTCGGCTACTTTTTGGTGTTGCGCGGCCAGACATTTGCCGGACATGCCCTGGCGCACGTCGGGTTCACCGGCGCCACCGGGGCTGTCCTCGTCGGCATCACCCCGCTCTGGGGCTTGGTGCTGATGACATTGGCCGCCGGGATTGGCATGGGGTCGTTGGGCGAGCGGCTGGCGCAGCGGGACGTGGCAATCGGTCTGGTGCTCGCCTTGTCGCTCGGTCTCGGCCTCTTGTTCCTGCATTTTTATACCGCCTTCGCGACGCAGGCGACGACACTGCTGTTCGGTAATGTATTGGCCGTCGATCTCCGTACGGTCTGGACGTTGCTCGCGCTCGGTGCAGTGAGCCTCGGAACCCTCGCCGTGATCTCCCGCCCCTTGCTTTTCGCGACTTTGCAACCCGAGCTGGCCCAAGCAAAGGGCGTCTCGCTGCGCCTCTATTCCGTGCTGTTTCTGGCGATCGTCGCGTTGACGACGGCCGAATGCGCGCAAATCGTCGGAGTGTTGCTGGTATTCGCGCTGATGGTCGGCCCTGCCGCTGCAGCTCAGCGATTGACCAACGGTGTGGCGACCGGCGTCCTGCTCTCAGGAATTCTGGCGCTCTTCGAGGCTTGGCTCGGCATCACCCTCGCCTTCTATACCGACTGGCCGACCAGCTTCTGGATTACCGCGCTGAGTGCAGCCGTCTATCTCCTCACCACTCTTCCACGGTAGCGACCGAGCGTCAGTCGGCGAGCCTCGGCTGCGCCGCGGCGGGAGCGCGCACGTTGCCGATTGGGGTGCGGGCGAGAGCCAGGGTCACGACTGCACCGATCAACGCCAGAGCGCCCGCCAGAATAAAGGCGGAGTTGAAGCTGCCGGTCGCCGCGACGAGATAGCCGGTCACGATCGGCGCGAGCAGCCCGAAGGTGTTGCCGCCGAGCACCAGAAACGCAAAGGCGCGGCCGGCATCGGCGGGCGAGCGCAACAGATCGCCGACCAATGCGCCATTGGCGGCCGGCCCGACATTGCCGAACGAGGCCGCAATCGAGACCAGAACGACGACGGCAGCGAGCGATTGCGCGACCGGTATCAGCAGGCCGGCCGCCGTCAGGAGCAGGCACAGTGCAACCAGATACCGGCGCTTGCCGGCGCGTACGGCCTCGGCCGACAGCAATTTGTCGCCGCACCAATTGGCGATGATGTTGACGACCGAGGCGGCGAAGAACGGGATCGACGTAAAGATGCCTGACCCGACCAGCGACAGTCCGCGCGCGGTCTGGAGGTAGTTAGGCAGCCAGGTCATGTAGAGATAGACCGAATAGACCAGACAGCCCTGCGAGACGAAGAGACCCCACATCGCCGGGCAGCGGATGAGCCCGAGATAGCCGACCCCGTCATGGCTCGGCGGTTCGATGCCGGCGTCACGCTCGGCAAAAATCCGTTGCCGCTCCGCATGCGGCAGCCACCGCGTCTTTTCCGGCGTCGATACGACGGCCGACCAGAGCGCGACCCAGCCGAACCCGATCGCGCCGGTGATGATGAACGACCAGCGCCACGACGCCACCTCGATCAGCCACGCCACCAACGGCGCGCCGAGCGCCAGCCCGAGGCTCGAGCCGGCCGAAATGGCGCCGATCGCCGTGCCCCGCTCGGTATAGGGCGCCCAGGCGCGCACGCTGCGGTAGGTAACCGGCGCGAACGGGGCCTCGCCGATCCCGAGCCCGAGCCGCGTCACCAGCATCGCCGCAAAGCTCGAGGCCACGCCGGTCGCCATCTGCGCCGCCGACCACACCGCCGTCGCGACCGACGCCACAACATGCGCGCCCCAGCGGTCGATCAGCCGCCCGCCCGGCAGCATCATCAGCACATAGGCCCACAGGAAGGAGGAGAACAAGTACCCGAGCGCCACCGGCGACAAGCCGAATTCCTGCGCGATCGGCTTCCCGGCGACCGACATGTTGACGCGATCGACATAGGCAATCAGGTTGAACAGGAAGAGCAGAAAAAAGACCCAATACCGTCGACGCGTCGTCTTCATGGATGCGCTCCTCGCTTCGTGATGGCGGGCCTTAGCGACGGGGCCGCCTGGCATCATATTAACCGGCGATGCGCAGGGAGGAAGCGATATGGCGGACAAGGTTCGGCTGGGGCTGATGGGCGCCAGCGTCAGGGGCACCTGGTCGGCGCGCTCCCATCTGCCGGCGGTGCGGGCCAGTTCGGATGTGGAGTTGACGGCAGTGTGCACCACCCGAGCCGAGAGCGCCGAGGCGGCGCGCCGGGCTTGGGGCGCCCGGCTGGCCTTCAACGACTGGCGCGAGATGATCGCCTCGCCGGAGATCGATGCGGTCGCAATCGTTGTGCGCGTGCCGTCGCACTACCCGCCGACCAAAGCGGCGCTGGAAGCGGGTAAGCACGTCTATTGCGAATGGCCGCTTGGGCGCACGACCGCGGAGGCCGAGGAAGTGGCGGCATTGGCCAAGGCCAAGGGGCTCGTCACCGCGGTCGGCCTGCAGGCCCGCGTCAACCCAGCCGTGATGCACATGAAGGAGCTGGTCGAGGCCGGCTTTGTCGGCGAGGTGATGGCCGTCCATGTCAGCCTGATGCGCGAAGGCGTCTTGTCCCGGCGGTCGCACCGCACCTGGCAGCGCGACGCCGCGCTCGGCGCCAATACTTTGACCATCGCCAACGGCCACACAGTGGATGCAATGCGCTTCGTCGCCGGCGACTTCGGCCGGCTATCCGCCGTGGTGGTGACCCAGGCGAAGCAGTGGCTTGACACCGGCACCAGCACATTGCTGGACGTCACCTCACCCGACAATGTGCTGATCAGTGGCCGGCTGGCGAATAGCGCCGTTGCCTCGGTCCACATCGGCGCTATCCCGTTCGCCGGCAGTGGCTATCGCATGGAAGTCTACGGCCGCGACGGGACCTTGGTCGCAACGGGCCAGGATTCGCCGCAGTTAAGCGAGGTTTCCCTCCAGGGGGCGAAGGGCGGCAACACGCTCGCGCCAATGCCTGTGCCGCAGCGCTTCACCTTCGCCGCACCCGGTACTCCGTCAGGCGAAGCCCTCAACGTCGGCCAAATGTATACGCTGTTCGCGAGGGCGATCCGCGACGGCGAAAGCCACCAGCCGACCTTCGAGACCGCAGTCGATCTGCACCGGCTTGTCGATGCAATCAAGCAGGCGTCAGACAATGGTCGCGAGGTGACGTTCGGGTAGGCAGTCTGGCCACGCGCTGGTTGCTGCCGAATGGCCAGCTGCATGACCCGCAAGGATCGATTACGGCTCCGGCTGCAGGCACCGCAGGGCCTCGAAAACCTCAACCGGTCTTAAGACATCGAACTGACCTACACGTCAAAACGCGATCGAGGACAACGCGTTGACCGCCGCCGAAACGCGTATGGCGATCGAGCACGGCCTTCCAATTGGCGGCAAGCAGCTGAAAGATCATCTCGAAGCAGTCGGTTAGTTGCGCGGCCGGCTATCCGCCGGTGGGCGTGCGCCCACAAGATCGGCCTGCTATATCGGAGCATTGCAGGAGGCGCCGGCTGGGCCCAGCATTGAGAGATTCGACCGTTTCTTTACAAGCGACTGGACGTCGGGTTCGGACCTGCGCATGGTGCTGACCTAAGCCGGGTTTCGCGCTACGGTGTCCCTTCAGACGGGAGAGGCGCGATGAAGCAGAGCATGCAACGCATTCTTACCACTCATGTCGGCAGCCTGCCGCGGCCGCCAGATCTGCTGGAAATGATCCAGGCCAAGGAGCGAGGCGAGCCGCTCGACGCAGAGGGCTATGCGCGCCGCGTCAAAAGCGCGGTCGCCGAAGTCGTGCGCAAGCAGGCCGAAAGCGGCATCGACATCGTCGCAGACGGCGAGATGGGGCGGTTCGGGTTCATCCCCTATGTCAACGAGCGTCTTGCCGGCATCGAGCCGCGCAAGAGCAGCGGCCGCGGCAGCAATTGGGCCCAATCGCGGGAATATTTGGCGTTTCCAGAATATTACCAATGGGCGTCGCAAATGCCGGGAGCAGCCGGAAGGACGCCGCCGACGCAATGGGTGTGCACCGGTCCGATCGCCTACCGCGGGCGGGACGCGCTGCAGCGCGACATCGACAATCTGAAGGATGCCCTTGCCGAAGTGGCCTGCGAGGAAGCCTTCATGCCGGCGGTGTCCCCGGCCAACCTCGCCAACTGGAATACCAATGAATATTACGAAACCGAGGAGGAGTTCCGTCTCGCCATTGCCGACGTTCTGCACGAGGAGTACCGGGCAATCGTCGATGCCGGACTCGTCCTGCAAGTCGACGATCCGCAGCTGGCGAGCCATTGGGCGATGCACCCCGAGATCGACCTCGCCGAGTGCCGCAGATGGGCGGGCGCCAGCGTCGAGCTGCTGAACCACGCGCTGCGCGGCATCCCGGCGGAGCGCGTCCGATATCATACCTGCTACAGCATCAACATGGGCCCGCGCGTGCACGACATGGAATTGAAGCACATTGTCGACATCATGCTTGGAGTGCGGGCCGGCGCCTATTCTTTCGAGGCGGCCAACCCGCGGCACGAGCACGAGTGGCGCGTCTGGGAAACCGTCAGACTGCCGGAAGGCAAGGCGTTGATCCCAGGCATCGTGACCCACGCCTCCAATCTGGTCGAGCATCCCGAAACGGTCGCCCAGCGCATTGCGCGCTTTGCCGGCGCAGTCGGGCGTGAGAACGTGATCGCCGGCGCCGATTGCGGGTTCGCCAGCTTTTCAACATCCTGCGAGGTTCATCCCAGCGTCGTCTGGGCCAAATTGGCGGCATTGGCGGAAGGCGCACGCCTGGCGACCGGCGAGCTGTGGGTCGGCCCTCAGGGCCGCTGCTGACCATGCGAAGGACCGGCGGCGGATAGGAGTCCGGAATGACGTGCTCTCGATGCGGGGCCGACTGCCCCGCCGGCATGAAATTCTGCGGGCAGTGCGGGGCGCCGCTGGGTTCCACCTGCCCGTCCTGCCGCGCCGCCAACCCTCCCGGACAAAAATTCTGCGGGCAGTGCGGCACCTCGCTCGATCCGCCGGGTTTCCAGGAATCGGCCGCCCCGACGCCTTATGTGCCGAAGCCCCGGGCTCAGGGGGCCGTCGGCACTCTTCCCGGCGAAATCAAACAAGTTACCGTCCTCTTTTGCGACATCGTCAACTCGACCCCGCTCACCGAGCGGCTCGGGGCCGAGGGGATGCGCGACCTCGTCCATGCCTTTCTCGAGGCGAGCCTGGCGGAGGTGCACCGGTATGGCGGCACGGCGCCACAATTCACCGGCGACGGGTTCATGGCCCTGTTCGGGGCGCCGCTCACTCAGGAAGACCACGTAAGGCGCGCGTTATTGGCGGCCCTTGCCGTACGACGGGCGCTCCTCGAAGGCGAGGCGGCGGCCGACCCCGAGCTGTTCGCTCTGACGGTTCGAATTGGCATTCACACGGGCCCGGTCGTCTTCGGCCCGGTCGCCGATAATCTGGCGATGGACTACACGGTGATCGGCGATACGGCCAATGTAGCGGCCCGGCTCCAGCAAGCCGCCGAGCCGGGAACGATCCTCCTGAGCGAAGCGACCTGCCGGCTGGCGGAAGGGTACGCGCGGGTCGAGCCGGTCGGACCGCTCATTCTCAAGGGCAAGGCCGAGCCGATCCCGGCTTTTCGTTTGCTCGGTGTGTCGCATCGCCGCTCCGGGCTGCGCGAGTCCCCGTCGCCGCGTACGGCGGTTTTTGTCGATCGCGAGAGCGAGTTCGCGATCCTGAACAATTTTCTTCGCCAGGTCGAAAACGGGCACGGCCAAGCCGTCGGCCTCGTCGGGGAGCCCGGCATCGGCAAATCTAGGCTGCTCGCCGAGTTCCGCCGGCAGATCGCCGACGAACGCGCGACCTGGGTCGAAGGACGATGCCTGTCCTATGGCACCGCGATCCCCTACTTGCTGGCGCTCGATGTTTTGCGCAGCAACTGTGGGATTCTCGAAGCGGATACCCCCGACATCGTCGCCGAGAAAGTCCACGCGGGTCTTCGCGAGGTCGGGATGGATCCGGACGAGGATGGGCTGGTCCTGCTTCATCTGCTGGAAATCAAGGAGGTCGCCGGCTCGCCGGCGCTCGCCAATCCCGAAGCGGTCAAAGGCAAAGCTTTTGAAACCCTCCGGCAACTCACGGTAAGGGGCAGTTACCGGCGTCCGCTCATTCTGGTGCTCGAGGACCTCCATTGGGTCGACAAGACATCGGAGGAGTTCCTCGGCTTTCTTGCGGAAAATCTTCGCGACGTCCGGATGCTGCTGCTTGCCACTTACCGGCCCGGCTATCGGCCGCCGTGGATCGACAAGTCCTATGCGGGGCAGACCCCGCTGCAGCCGTTGTCCCGGGACGACAGCGTCCAAATGGTTCGCTCGGTGCTTCGGGTGGACAATCTGATCGACCTGGTCACGCAGGAGATTGTCGCCAAAGCCGACGGCAACCCGTTTTTCCTCGAGCAACTGGCATTGCACGCCGGCGAGGCGAGGGATCTGCGCTCGGACCTCATGGTTCCGAACACGATCCACGATGTCGTGATGGCGCGGATCGACCGGTTGCCGGACGAAACCAAACGGCTTCTCCAAACCGCCGCGGTGATCGGCCGGGAATTTCCGCTGCGCCTACTGAAGGCCGTGTGGAACGGCCCCGGCTCGGTCGAAGACCAGCTGCGCGAACTGATCCGTCTCGAGTTCGTCTACGAGCGCGTCGAGACCGAGGGGATGGTCTACGTGTTTCGCCACGCGCTGACGCAGGAAACCGCCTATGGCAGCCTGCTCGAACGGCATCGCCGTACCTATCACGGCGCCGTCGGACGTGCGCTCGAGGAACTCTACAGGGGCCGTACTGATGAAGTTTCGGAACTCCTGGCATTGCATTTCGGCCGCAGCAACGAGGCGGAAAAGTCGGTCGATTACGCGATCCTGGCCGCCGAAAAATCACAGCGCCGCTGGGCCAACAATGAAGCGCTGACTTATTTCAATGGCGCCATTCACCGCCTCGACCTTATGGCGGACACGGGGCCCAACCGGATGCGCCGTGTCGATGCCGTGATCAAGCAGGCAGAGGTCAAATTCGCTCTCGGCCAGCACGCCGACCACATCGCGGCCCTCGATCGAATACATGCACTCGTCGAGCAGAGCGAAGATCCGCGCCGCCGCGCAACGTGGCACTATTGGCGCGGCTTCTTGGGGATACTGACCGGAGGCGAAGTCGAGATCGCCATCGATAATAGCCTGCAGGCGGTGGCCATCGCGTCGGCCGCCGGTCTCGATGAAATCAGAGCCTATGCCGAATCCTCGCTGGCTCAGATCTATATGATCGCTGGCAGCCTGCGCGAGGCGATCGAAGTCGGCGAGCGCGCTCTCCGCACTTTCGAGACACGCGGCAATCTGTGGGGGGCGTTCCGCACGATCTGCCAAATACAGCCGGCGGCGCTCGCACTCGGCGAATGGGAGACGAGCCTTGATTATTGCCGCCGTGTCCTCGAACATGGCAAGACGCTCGATGACCTCCGCATCAAGGTGGTGGGCCTGTGGCGCACGGGTGCCGTGCACGTTTATCGCGCCGATGCCAAGCAAGGCATACAATTTTGTGACGAGGCGCTAGCCCTCGGAGCGCTGCCGTTCGATGCCGCGATGGCGAAGGCGGTACGAGGCTACGGTGAAATCAAGTTGGGACAGCTTGATGCCGGAATCGCCGATCTGAGTGCAGCTGTCGGTTGGTTCGAGAATTTTCGCCTGCGCTATACCTATGCGCGCTACGCCGTATGGCTCGCCGAAGGCTATCTCCGCCACGGCGATCGCGATGCCGCCCGAGCCTTGATCGAAGACGTGCTGCAGACCTGCCGGAGCACCGGCTACCTCCAGCTGGAGGGTGTGGCCTGCTGGCTGATGGGCGAGTACTTGGCGTCCGAGGCCCCGGCTTCTGCCGAGCCCTATGTCGAGACCGCGATGGAGATCCTAGAGCGCATCGGCGCGCGTAAAGATCTCGCGCGGGCCCTGGTGACACGCGCCGCACTCCGCCAGGCTGCCGGAGACGTCGCGGCGGCTCGACAGCTGCTCGACGGGGCCAATGCCATTTTCCGGGCGCTAGGCACCCTCGATGAGCCCGCACTGGTTGTATCCCTCAGCCGGACCGTAACATCATCATAAGGTTCGTCACTGCCTCAAGACGCGAGCGGCAGAGCAGAGTGCTTGCTGAACACGCGTGCTTTCGGCCAGGTTCGAGAACCGCGGAGACGAGAGATGCGTTTTTTTCCGAATACGGGGACTGTGGGGTCCTCGCGCGAAAACGTTAGCGGTTTTGAGCCCTCCTCTGCTAAGCTACTCCGAGTTTAGGGCCACCAGGACGGTAAAGCCTCAGAACGGCCGATCGAAACAATGATCAGAGGGCCAAAAGGCCACGATCGTAGGCAACGGGAGGATATTGATGAGAGTCAGTGCTCTGCTAATTGATATCGCAGTCGTCTGCTTCTTCGCAGTCGCATGCGGGCCGATCTCGACCCAGTATCCGGTGGCAAGTTCACCGGCTCCGGCGCTAACCTGCGATCGCAACTCCAGCGGAAGTGATTTCGTCACCGCTAGGGTTTCTAAGCTCTCGGCCAGCTTTGATCCCACGAAGGGGATGCCACCTATTCCGGGAGATATTCACGGAAGCGTTACGCCGGCAGATCCGTATTGGAGCGATCTTGTCGCCGCCTTCACTGCGGCCACTCCTACCTTTAAAGACAAGCTGTGCAGCCTGAATGGAGTCTTCATCGTTGAAAGCACTTGCGATCAGACTGCTTGTCAAAATGCCGATGTAATCAATCATTCCTGGGGATTTCGGCAGCAAGCCTCGTCACCTCAAAGATATGTCGCCACCTCGGCAAGCCTGTGGCAGGGTGGGTCGGCTCCGAAATTTATTGCCTACGAGAAAATGCGGCTTATGGCCGTATTGCAGGCACTCGATCCGATTAATGGGGCGAACTGGTTCGAACTACCCAATTTACAACCTCAATTTAAGTCGGCGTCTCCTGACACGACCGTAATGACAGTACTCGCCGTCCTTGCTCATGAATACGGGCATGTACTCTGGTACGATGAATTCGTCGTAAATCCTAATGGCACCCCTAATCCGGGTGGCGCCGCCTATATTCAACCCAGCAGCGCTTTATTTTGCAGCGGCGGATTCTATACCCCAAATTCCTGGGGTCCCGGTAATGATAGCATCCGCGTGCCCTCCACAAGATGGATCGAATTTGGTCAGCGATTCCCAGACCAGAGGCACGATCCCGATCTTTCGGGTTTCCTTCGGACGGATTTATCTCAAGGTAATTTCGCCAATGCAGCTAAGGACCTAAATGCCATTTTCCTAAATGGGAATTTGGCAGGGACACTGGCATCGTTTTCGGCAATCGAAGACTTTGTCGAGACTTTTGAATGGTTCCAGCTCACAAACGCCAGTCCACCGCTGACGGATTTGGCTATCCAAATCGATAGCCTCCCTCTGGTTAACATAGTTCGGTGGATCGCTAGCAAGCCAGGGGTAATACGAAAAATGGCTTGTTTTTCTTCGTAGGTCGCTGCCGTCTTAGTTCAAACGGGCGAAATCGGGGCACGGAATCCGAGACGCTGAGCCTATCGCGGACTTGCGACGGCCTATGAACCTCTTTGTGCGGCCTGCTGGAACCGCCTCAAAGAATTGTTCGATTCCGTGAAGATTGTAAGGCGCCAGACCCGGTTAATCGAGCGGACCTGGTGCTCGGGTCCAGGTCGCCCCAACCCGCTCAGGGCTTACTAAGCCGCTGGGTTGCTGCGGCTTTGTGGTAGCCCGTGTCGTGGAAATGATAGGAAACCGTCACCGGCGTAACGCCAGCCCTATGATGCGCGCAGATCGCTGCGATCATCTCTAGCGCGTCGGCGCGCTTCTGATCGATCTGCCCGCCGCGCAGCCAAGCCGCGAGATCAGCAAGCGGTATTGGTGACACTCCGCGGTCGGCGGCGAGGTGTAGGATCCTCTCCCAGCTGCACTCCTTGTAAAACAGCATCTTGCCGATCTCAGTTAGGCGTACGGCAACCGACGAATTGAGGACGCCCTCGGCGATCGCCTTGCCGAGAGTGGCGCGGATATTGACCATCGCCTCGGTCACGGCGGGATAGCCCAGTTCTTCGGGGCCGTGCAGCACGGCGACCTCGTCGTCATCGGTGAGGATGCCGTCGCGATAGGCGGTGAAGATGCGGCCGATGCCGACCATGCCGAATGGATGAAGCTCGGCGGCGCGCAATGCGCCGATGCTGGCGCTGCCATAGACATGGATCCCCTGTGTCATCGCCCACAAGATCTCCTTGTGCCAGACCGTGGGCGTCACCTCGAAATAGCCGTCGATAATGCCAATGATTTCCGGGCGGGCGAGCGCGGCCTCGTAGAACTCGCCTTGCTTGACCGGCGGGCGCCATTGGAGCGCCGGATCAACGGGCCGGAAAGCCGGGGGCAACGAGGGGCCGGCGAAGATGACGGCTCTCATCGTGATGACGCCGCAACTCGGTGCGCGCGCGGGCAGGGAGTGTAGTGCGGGTGCCTGATGTCTCCCTCGAGATCCGGGATTACGACTCTGACGACCGGGATCTCGAAATCCGGGCGGGTCAGATCGACGGCGACAGCTCGCGATAAGCCTGCGGAGCCTAGGCGTTCCAGCTCCCAGTGGAGATCCTGGCGCAAGTCATTGGCAGCGAAGCTCGGGACGTCGTGGAACGAATGGGGCGCGGTCTCCTCGCGCAACGCGTCGAGCAGCGCGTCCAAGAGATCGGCATTTGGCGGCTCCTCGTATTCGGCCGGCAACAGATCGTCGCGGATACCCGCGATATAAGTGAGGCGGGTCTGTGCCGCCTCGGCCAATGCCCGGGCGAGCGCGATTGCCCGATCGGGATGACATCCCGCACCGTGGAATTCGCGCAGCTGGCGCGGCTGGCCCGCGGACAGGTCGCGAATGTCGCAGAGGAAGGCGGCAATGCCGATCTCCGTCGTGACGTTCCACAGTCGAACGTCAATGCCGGCCTCGTTATATTTGGCCAACAGAACTCGGCAGTCCGGGTCATCGATGGAGGCAATGTCGAGAGCCCGCTGCGCCCTTGCGCGAATGCCCGAGGCGCTCCACAGGGCGACTGCATCGCGCTCGACGAGCTCGCAGACTGCCGAACTGATCGCCTCGACCAGGTGATTGCCGGACGCCAGCCCATTGGAGCCGGCGAGAAAATAGCCGTCGAGCGGCTGCGTATAGTCGGTGTGGACGATCTCGGCCGGCACCCAGCAGGGCTCTTGCTTTAGAAGGTCGAACCCCTCCAGCCAAAGGATCGTGGCATCGGCGTCGAAGGTTCGGCCTGTCGTGCACAATGCGGTGGGATCGACGACGGCGCAATCGGCAGCAAGCTCGCGATAAGTGGCGCGCCGCCCCTCCGCAATCTCCTCGGCGTGGAAACCTTCGATCGCCTCCATCAACGCCGAGACCATTGCCTGCGTCAGGTCCAAACCCTTGCCCTGGGAGACCGAGACCGAGCGCGAATTGGGGCGCACGGCGACGGCGACCGGGATGCCGATATGGTCGAGGCCGGTGATATTGCCGAGCCGTGTAATCCCCATCCGCGACCCGAAGGGCCGGAACCGGGCCAGGGTTTCCGACGGTGCGATCAACCGGTGAGTGCCGTGCCGAAACGCCTTCGGTAAAGCGGTCTCGGCAGTGGCACTCTTGCCGGGAAGACTTGCGGGCCTCACCCTTTCTTGTCTGTAACCGGGTCGCGGCTGCGCGGTGACTTTCCCGTTTTGGGCGCGCTGGGAGGTGTGCTCGTCTGCGGCGGAGTTTGCGGCGCGGGGGCCGGCTCAGCGGTCCAGGACTTTGTTAGATCCCGCAATGAGAATCCCGAGCCACCACCGCCGGACATGATCAAGCGGGGATCGGGATCGAGTTTGACGCCAGCGGGTCCATGCGCTTCGAGCAGCCGCAATAAATGATCGCGCTGCGGGGTCGCCGAGAGCCGCAATTCGGTCTCGCGGCCGCCTTCCGATAGAAAAATCTTCTCACCCTCACTGCGGATCTGCAGTTTACCAAGTTCTGTGTGGTGAGCCGGGTCTGGCGCGTCGGCGCGGGCGGCCGCGCCAGAGAACGCGCTCAACCCCAGGATCAGTGCGGTACGGCCCGGCAGGCGCAGCCATCGTCTCAATGATCGCGGCAAGGGCATTGGATCCTCCCTTCAGGCGCGGCAATGTTAACACGGGACGCCGGCTATCGCCATACGAAAACACGAGGCGCCATATTTCGGCCTTAGCGCGATTTGACGGCCAGCGCGATAATCGCGACCAAAAATAGCCGCTCTCGCTTGCACGCACCCGAAGGCGGGCGCATCTTCGGCTGCCCGGGAGGAAGCAGATGGAATTCGGCTATTTCACGCTTAGCGACAATCATTACGAGGACAATAACAGGGGCGCCAACGAGTTCGTCGCCGACATCCTAGACGAGGCGGTTTACGCCGAGGAGGTCGGCCTCCATTCCGCGTGGATCGGCGAGCATCATTTCAGCACGCTCGGCGTGCTTTCCTGCCCCGATCTGGTGCTGGCCAATGTCGCCGCGCGCACCAAGCGCATCCGTCTGGCGCCAGCGGTGACGGTATTGCCGCTGCACCACCCGATCCGGGTCGCCGAGCAATGGGCGACATTAGACCTGCTCTCCGGCGGCCGGGTCGATTTCGCCGCCGGCCGCGGCTATGACCGGCGCGAGTATCTCCCGCTGAACGTCTCGTTCGAGCACAATCAGGAGATATTCGAAGAAGGGATGGAGGTGGTCCGCCGTCTATGGTCGGCCGACCGGCCGATTTCGCACCACGGCAGGCATTACCGGTTCGACGATGTCGCGATCACGCCCAAGCCGGTGCAGCGCCCACTCCCCGCCTATGTCGCGTCCTTCTCGCAACCCTCGATAGAGCTTGCGGGCAGGCTCGGTTGCGGGCTGATCGTCGCGCCCTTCGCAGCGGCGATGAGTTATGGCGGGCTGCGGCACGTGGCCGAACTCTACCACCAGACCTGCGCTCGGCATGATCGGGCGCCGGGCCGGCTGATGTGCAGCTACTTCATTCATTTCGCCGACACGAAAGGCGAGGAAGCGGCGGCGCGGGCGCGGCAGATCCGCTATTACAAGGAGTGCGTGATCGCCGCCTTCCCGGGCGATCCGAATACCGCGCCGCCGAGCTATCGCTATTTCGTCGCAATGGTCGACCGGCTGCGCAATGTGCGACCGGAGGATTTGACCGAGAATTCGGTGTTGCTCGGCTCACCCGCCCGGATTACCGACACGTTGAAAAAGGTCGCAGCCGCGGGTTTCGAAGAGGTCATTCTCTACTTCAACGTCGGCCTGAAGCCTCATGCGCAAGTTAAGGACGAGATGGCGCGCTTCGTGGCCGAGGTCGCGCCGGCCTTCGCCTAATCGCCGACGGCAGAGATCGGGCGTGCCACGCTCTCCAGCGGCTGGCGCTCGGCTTTGACGCCGATCGCGAGTTCGGTAAGCGCCGCAGCGACCATCAAGCCGGCGCCGAGGAGGTAGCCGTGAAACACGGCGCTGCGCTCGCCGGAGGCAACCAGGGTGCCAAAGAGCCAAGGCGCGACCACCCCGCCAAGTGCGGTGCCGACCGCATAGAAGAAGGCGATCGCCAATGCTCTGGCTTCGATCGGAAAGCTCTCGCTGACGGTCAGGTAAGCCGCACTCGCCGCCGCCGAAGCGAAAAAGAAAATGCCCGTCCAGCACACGGTCAGTTGCGCTGCATCGAGGGCGCCCTCGCGGAAGAAATAGCCGACGATCGCCAACAGCGCGCCCGAGATCGCATAGGTCGATGCGATCATCGGCTTGCGCCCGATGAGATCGAAGAGGGGCCCGAGCAGCAGCGGCCCGCAAAAATTGCCGAGCGCAAACGGCAATATGTACCAGCCGATCGTGCTCGACGGCACGCCGAAGAATTTTGTCAGCACGAGTGCGTAGGTGAAGAAGACGGCGTTGTAGAAAAACGCCTGTGAGCCCATCAGCGCCAGACCGAGCACGGCGCGCTGCGGATAGTCGCGCACGATCGCCAGGACCATGCGCGCGATCGGCGTGTGCGAGCTGGCGGCGAACCGAACCCGCCCGCCCTGCGGTTCCGGCAACCCGCTCTCCGCGGCATGCGCGACCCGCCGCTCGATGTCCCTGGTCACGTTCTCCGCCTCTTCGGCGCGGCCGTGCAGGATCAGCCAGCGCGGGCTTTCCGGGATGAACTGGCGCAAGCCCAGGATGAACAGCCCGAGGACCGCACCGATGCCGAACGCGGCGCGCCAGCCCCAATCGGGCGGCAGGAAGCCCGGCTGCAGAAAGGCGATGGCGCCGCCCGCGCCCAATGCCGCTCCGAGCCAGAAGCTGCCGTTGATCGCGAGGTCGGTGCGGCCGCGAAACCGCGCCGGTATCAGTTCCTGGATCGCCGAGTTGATCGCAGTGTACTCGCCGCCGATGCCGGCGCCGGTCAGAGCACGGAACACGGCGAAGCTCCAGAAATCCCACGACAGCGCCGTCGCCGCCGTCGCCGTCAGATAAATCCCCAAAGTGACCATGAAGAGCCGCTTGCGCCCGAACCGGTCGGTCAGGTAGCCGAACAGCACCGCGCCGATGACCGCGCCGATCAGATAGGCGCTGCCGACGAGCCCCACTTCGGCCGCCGTGAAATGCAATATCGGGCTTTCTTGCAGAGCGCCGGCAATCGACCCGGCGACGGTCACCTCGAGCCCGTCGAGAACCCAGGTAATTCCGAGCGCCACGACGAACAGAGTGTGAAACCTGGTCCAAGGCAAGCGGTCGAGCCGGGCGGGGATGTCGGTCTCGATGACTGTCGGGGATTCGGGCATGATTTCTTCTTCCTATAGTCCGCAGTCGACCCGCGTGAAATCGACGGATCGGCGCTGCCGGACCGCCCCGCATCCTGTTCCGCCTGTTTTATCAGGTCGAGATCAGGTCGTTACCAAACTCGCTCATCGAAAACCCCACGGCCCGCTCGCAGCTGCCGACGCCCGCGATACTGCGATGAGACTATGGCAATTATGAGATTGTTACGGAGAGATTGCGGAATTGCCGGCAGCGATCGGGCGGGCCGACGAGCCGATGTTCAATGGGGCGGGTGAGCATGTCTTCTGCTCGGGTAAGGCAGGGAACCAGACGGATGGCCCGCGGGTCCCTCTCTCGTCGCTCCCCATGAAGGCGGGGGTCCACAGATGCAGCCGCCCGGTCCGCCGCTCCGGATGCCCGCTTGCGCGGGCATACCGGTGAGAGGCGTAGTTGCAAAACGTTAGAAAACCAGCGCACGACCGAATATCAAAATACTTCCAGAGCATGTCGGCCGCTCTCGACCACATCAGCCGCTGGCTTCGATCGCCCGCAACGGCGGGTAATGCCCCAGCCCGTGTGAAAACCCACTCAGACCCCGCCAGCACGTAATATTTGGTCGTGTGTGCCGCTGCTCTCGCAATCATGAATTCGTGAGCCGCCCTATTTCTTTCCGAATATTTTTCATTCGGGCGCAGTCACTGGGTTTCTACACAGGCTGGCCCCATTGCAGTCATTGCTCAGCGCTGCCGTAGGGTCTCCACCCGGGTGGACAGAGGGCTTCGGGTTGTGGCCCTATTCGCCTCGTGACTGGTAGTCGGCCGCCGCGGAGCGCATGCGAGGACGCAGAACGTTCACAAAGGTGTTTACCCGCTCGGCGAGCCAGGAAAACGCCTTTTTCCTCACCTCCGGCTGTTCCAGCGATCCGACCTCCAACGAGTCGATGATGGTGTCCAGGGTGCCCCTCGAAGTCTTAGACAGCTTCGCGGTCCCGCCCAGCTCGTCCTTGAGCGCACCCCCCGCTTTCCACTCATCCACGATTGCTTGCATGGCGTAAGCGCCAGGGGTGTTCCGCCAACAAGACAGAAAGATCCCGACCTTGCCAGGGTGTAGGGTACGATAGACTGTGAGCCAGCTGGTGGGCGCCGGAAGAGAGAGGGAGATGTAACCCAGGCGCGCTGGCCTTGGCTTCGGCTGTTCCGGATCATCAAGCTTGAGGTAGTGGTCTATGAACTCCGTCCAAAATCGCTGAGACTGGTCTCCGAGCGCGGTACGCTCGGGGTCGATTTCTGCGACACTCGTGGGGTCTTCCGCCTCGTCGACCGAGTATCCATCGGGCACCGCCACGACATTTCGGGTAACGAGGGCGGTTCGCGCGAGCACCCGCGGCGCCACCAAGCGGTCGCCGTTTGGCATGACGTAGATGGGCAGCTCGACAAGACCCAGAGAAAAATGCAATCCGGCGTGAAGTTGCAGGTACTCGGCTATTGCTTCCACCCCCTCCCGGATCCCGTCGCCGACGATCAGGAGCAGGAAGCGCCCACGCCGGAGGTTTGCGGTGAGCGCATCGTTGAACTGCTGTTCGTCGACCTCACGGTCAACCGCCCGCACCATATCGAGCAGCGGGTTGCCGTCGCGCTTGAGACGATGACTCACCTCGCGCTGCACATCGGATGAAGACCAGCGGCTGAGTTCTTTGGCGTAGTCGAGAATTTGGCTCACGACCTCGCGCCGCGCTTCCGGATTGCGCCAGAGCTTGCATTCGACGAGCACCGGCAGGCCGGACGGCGTGACCATGAAATTGTCGATTGGGCCGGCGGGCGTGTTCAGTTCGGTGCAAATCGGCACCGGGCCTGAAAACATCGCGTCGATCTCGGCGATCGGTAAGCACCGCCGGGTGCTCATGAACGAGCGTCTGGATGTAGGCCTCGCTCACCGCGTCGCCGCCGCCTTGCTGGGCGATGGGTTTTAGCGGCTCCGCGCCGCCCGCACCCGAATGCAGAAGAAGTGGAACGCTATGTTGTCTCTCCAAACCGAAAACTCCCGCCCTGAGGCCCGTCTCTCAAGATCTTACACCGGGTTGATCTGAGGGCGTCTTGCCCGTTTTGCGCCGAACCTCCCCGTTCCGGGACGAGGGCGGAGCGGCCCGCCAATCGTTGGCAGCGCTGTGAGAACCCCGGCTTGCGCCACATCCGTCGTTCTGCCACCCTAGAAAGCCTACTCTCGGGACTAGGAGCTACCGTTAGTTCAACCGACTGTGTTTTGGCGAGAAAGTAATTGCTGCAAGCTGTCCACATAGTCGGGTTTAAGTCGATTAGCGAGATTTCCCTCGATCTTGGGCAGATTAACGTTTTCGTTGGCGCGAACGGATCCGGTAAAAGCAATCTTTTGGAGGCCATCGGTGTTCTGGGTGCTGCCGCTTCGGGCACTGTCGAGCCGGAATCATTGCGCTATCGGGGCGTTCGACCGGGACTTCCTACGATTTACAAATCGTCCTTTAGGGATCAGCATTTACGCCGGATTATCACCTTGGAGGCGAGCTCGAAAAACGGAAATTTCCGTGTCGGTTTGGATAACCCCATAGGATCCCGTGATTCAAAATGGCGTATCAGCTGGGAAACTTTTGATGTTCTTGTTGGCAACGAATGGCGACCCGTTGTAGGACGCAGTCCTCGGGGAATTCGATTATCGCTACCGGATAATACGAGAGATGACCTTCCGGAAAGCACCATCACCGATCAAATGACCTTATTAAGAAGCCAGCTATTGAGATGGGCTGAAGTACCTAATGCGAATCTTCTTATAGAGGACTTAACGAATTTTGCTATATTTTCACCAACAACTCCGGTTTTGCGCGGACTGTCCACGGAAGATATATCGAGAGAGCCGGTTGGGTTGAGCGGCTCCGCTCTTCCACAAGCTTTTAGAACTGTGGCAAGAGATCGCGGCATTTCTGCCACCTTACAGGAGTTTACCGGTCTAATTGATTGGGCACGATACGTCAGTGTGTCTCCATCTGAGGCTCTCCCTATTTCTCCTTCAGTCAGTACAAGCAACCTGTCATTTCGATTTGTTGATAGATATATGCGTGCTCATAGGAACGTGCTGTCGGGTTACGATGCTAGTGAAGGAGCATTATACATCATTTTTTTAGCCGTGCTCGCGTTGCATCCGAAGAGCCCCCGTGTATATGCAATTGATAATTTCGACCAAGCTCTTCACCCACGCTTAGTGAGGGAGCTAACGGAACGATTTTGTGATGTTGTTCTACAAAAGCCAGACAGCCAGGTGTTCATTTCTACCCACAATCCACTCGCCCTCGACGGATTGGATTTAACAGATGATAGAATTCGTCTCTTCGGCGTTGATCGAGATAAACAGGGCACGACAATGATACGTCGAATAGATGTGTCCCGTATAAAGGGAACGAATTTGGGCGATCAGCAAAGTCTGTCTCAACTTTGGGTAATGGGGCGGCTTGGGGCCGTGCCGAAGCTGTTCTGAAGCTTAAATGCACATCGGGATCGTTTCCGAAGGGCCGACGGACTTTATCATAATGGAAGCCGTTGTACTGTCCGTTTTACCAGATGCGGATGTCACCCACTTACATCCAGGCCGCGCCGCTCTACAACACTTGGGCTCCGGCTGGACAGGAGTGGAGAGATGGTGCAAGAATTTTTGCGCGGCTCCTGAGACCATTCTTACGGTGGGCAGGCCAATCGACATTCTAATCATCCATGTGGATTGCTCGATAGCATGGCATTTCCATTATTCCAATGGATTGTCCCCCTGCGCAACCGACGGCGCGTCAGCTACGCGAGCGAATTCGGGTGGAGTGGTTGGCGGGAGCACCAGTGCAAATCCCAATTTTGCTTGTAACACCATCCCGAGCCAGCGACGCCTGGATGCTGGTGGCGTGCTGGTGGCGCTGGCTCCGGATTATTGGCCCCGCGGCTTACCAGCTGTGGATATCGAGTGTGATGATGATATTGACGCGGAACTTCGTCGCCGTCACTTTGCTCGGATGCGGGGCAAACGAACAAAGAAATATTCAGAGCGGTATCCAGAAGCGGTTGGCCGATTAGCTGCAAGGATTCCTCTTTAAGAACCCGGTGCCCCGAAGCAGCTATATTTCTAGATACGTTGGCTTCCTCGGTCTCCGCCATCGTCGCCTAGGGACGAACCCAGCGGATTGACGTGGTCTGGTGAAAGGCTGGTTCCGGCGCGAAGGCATCAGCCGACCCGTGACAGGTCAGCTGCCGCCCACCTCGCTCGGCGCAAATGTCTGAGCCGCGGCGGGGATTGGTTCAATCGGCTCTCGGCGTGCAAACGGTGCTCCGAGCATCGCGGATCGGAGGACGCTGACTCGAAGGAGCGCGAATACCGCGACGAGCAGCGCAACGTCCAACACCACACCCGGACCTATATGGAGCAGGACGAGGGCGAGCGGGATAAGAGGTAACACTGGCACCAGAGGGGAGCCGCGTCGCCAGCTCCCTTCGGCCTGCCGCCGAAAGACATGGCCGCGAAGCGATTGGGGACCTATCCTTGGCGGCACGCGCTCGGAGGTGATGTCCCATGAAGCAGTTCGGCATAGGTCAGCCGGTCCGCCGGGTCGAGGACAGGCGCTTCATCACCGGTCACGGCGTTTATGTCGACGACATCAGGCGGCCCCGCGAGGCGTACGCTTTCATGTTGCGTTCGCCGCACGCCCATGCGCGCGTCACCGGCATCGAGGCAGGCTCGGCGCTTGCTGCGCCCGGCGTGCTCGCGGTCTTTACCGGAGAAGACCTGGCGCGTGACGGGATCGGAGACATCCCTTGCGTCAGTGCGGTCAGCAATCGCGACGGCTCGCAATCGGTGTTGCCGCCGCATCCGGCGATTGCGCGCGAGAGGGTGCGGCATGTCGGCGACACGGTCGCGATGGTTGTGGCCGAAACCGCCGCCGTGGCGCGCGACGCGGCCGAGTTGATCGCCGTCGATTACGAACCGTTGCCTGCCGTCGTCGAGACCGCGCGCGCCTTCGATCCGGCCCAGCCGCAGGTATGGGACGAGGCGCCGGGCAACCTATGCTTCGACTGGGAGACCGGCGACGGGGCTGCGGTCGAGCGTGCAATGACGGCAGCGTGCCATCGCATCACCCTCGATCTCGTCAACAACCGGGTTGTCGTCAATTCTATGGAGCCGCGCGGCGCCGTCGGCGAATACGATCCGGGTGACGAAACCTATACCCTGTGGAGCTCGACGCAGGGCTCGCATTTTCTTCGCAACCTGCTCGCGGGTAATGTGTTCAAGGTTCCCGAGAACCGCATCCGCGTCGTGACGCGCGACGTCGGCGGCGGCTTCGGTATGAAATTGTTTCTTTATCCCGAGCATGTACTCGTGTTGTGGGCCGCCAAGAAAATCGGCCGCCCGGTGAAATGGATCCCGGACCGCTCCGATGCCTTCATGACCGACACGCAGGGCCGCGACAACGTCACCCGGCTCGAGCTGGCCCTGGACGAAGAGTTCCGGTTCCTGGGCCTGGAGGTTACGCTGATCGCCAATATGGGCGCCTATTTGTCGAACTTCGCGCCGGAGATCCCGACCGCTTCCGGCGCGGTGATGCATAGCGGGGTCTATGCGATTCCCGCGATCCATGTCGGGGTCAAAGGGGTTTTCACCAACACCGTGCCGGTGGACGCCTATCGCGGCGCCGGCCGTCCGGAAGCCGCCTATGCGATCGAACGGCTGGTCGACTATGCCGCGCGCCAGCTCGGGGTTCCGCCCGAGGAGCTGCGCCGGCGCAACTTCATCAAACCCGAGGCGATGCCGTACCAGACCGCGCTCGGGCTCAACTATGACAGCGGCGAGTTTGCCCGCAATCTGGACCAGGCGCTCGCCGCCGCCGACCTCACCGCGTTTCCCGCGCGACGCGCCGAGGCGCGGGCGCGCGGTTGTCACCGCGGGCTCGGCCACGCGGTCTATATCGAGCAATCGGGGTTTCCCCCCGACGAATTCGCTGAATTGCGCTTCGATCAGAGCGGCACCCTGACGATCCTGATGGGAACGCAGTCCTCGGGACAAGGCCATCAGACCGCGTATACCCAGCTCGCGGCCGAGCGTCTCGGCATCGATCCGGCTAAGGTGCGGGTCTTGCAGGGCGATACTGCGGCGATCTCCTTTGGCCGCGGCACCGGCGGCTCGCGCTCGATCCCGGTCGGCGGCGCGTCCCTCGTCCAGGCCGCCGACAAGCTGATCGCCAAGGGCCGCCAGATCGCCGCGCACCTGTTTGAGGCGGCCGAGGCCGATGTCGAATTCACCGATGGCGTCTTCTCGGTCAGCGGGACCGATCGTCGGCTTGGCATCGAGGAAGTGGCGCGCGCCGCCTTCGACCCGGCGCGGCAGGCTCCGGGGGTCGAGCCCGGCTTCGACGAGAGCGGCCATTTCACCCCGCCGCAACCGACCTTCCCCAACGGCTGTCACGTCTGCGAGGTCGAAATCGAGCCTGATACCGGGCATATCGACATCTTGCGCTATCTCGTGGTCGACGATTTCGGTACGGTCATCAATCCGCTGCTGCTCGCCGGGCAGGTCCAGGGCGGGGTCGCGCAAGGGGTCGGCCAGGCGATGCTCGAACGAACCGTCTTCGATCCCGAGACCGGGCAGTTGCTGACGGGCTCGCTGACCGATTACTGCATCGCCCGCGCCGAAGACCTGCCGGCGATCGAGTTCGCATACAATGTCGTGCCGTGCCGCACCAACCCGCTCGGCGTCAAGGGCGCCGGCGAGGCCGGGGCGATCGGCGCTCCGCCCGCCTTGGTCAACGCGGTCGTCGACGCGCTGGGCGAGCTCGGCATCGAGCACCTCGACATGCCGCTGACCCCCGAGCGGGTTTGGCAGGCGATCCAAGCCGCCGAGCAACGGAAAGCGGCATGACCGTCGATCGGCAAGAAATGCTCGACATCGTATGCCGGACGGCAGTCGCCGCCGGCGAGACCATCCTCAAAGTCTATGCAGAAGAATTCGACGTTCACCACAAGACCGACAAGACCCCGGTGACCGAAGCCGATCTGGCTGCCGAGCGGGTCATCATCGACCGGCTGATGTCGGCCTTTCCCGACATTCCTTGCGTCGCCGAGGAATTGTGCGAGGCCGAGGGAACACCGCCTCGCTGCGATCGCTTCTGGGCTATCGATCCGCTCGATGGTACTCGCGAGTTTATCGCACGGAACGGCGACTTCGCTGTGCTGATCGCGCTTGTTGAGGAAGGGCGGCCAGTGCTCGGCGTCGTTCACGGGCCCGCAGTCGGTCTGACCTATGCCGCATGTGGTCCGGGCACTGCGACCCGCCGCCGCGGCGGTGGTGCGCCAGAGATGATCCATGTACGCGGACCGCAGGACGGGCTCGTCGTCATCCACAGCCGGTCGCATGAGAATAGCCGGCGGCTTGCCGAGTTCCTGCAGGATTATCCAGTGCGGGCGCGCAAGAGCTGTGGCAGTGCGCTCAAATTCGGCGTCATCGCTGCCGGTGAGGCTGACCTCTACCCGCGTTTCGGCACGACGATGGAGTGGGACACCGCTGCCGGGCAAGCTGTTCTCGAGGCTGCTGGAGGCCGTGTCGAAACGCTGGCAGGCACCCCTCTCACCTACGGAAAACCCGGCTTTAAAAACGACGGCTTCCTCGCCTGGGGCCGCCGGACCTGAACGACCGCCGCAAACAGAACTCGGCCCCCTCTCCCGCAGTGTGCGGTGCGGGAGAGGGGACGCAGCTGGGCGAGTTTAGTAAACGACGACGCTGCGGATGGATTCGCCCGCATGCATCAGGTCAAACCCCTTGTTGATCTCGTCGAGCGCCAGCTTATGGGTGATCAGATCGTCGATGTTGATCTTGCCTTCCATGTACCAGTCGACGATTTTCGGGACGTCCGTGCGGCCCCGCGCGCCGCCGAAGGCGGTTCCCTTCCAGACGCGGCCGGTGACCAGCTGGAAAGGCCGCGTCGAGATTTCCTGGCCGGCGCCTGCGACGCCGATAATGACGCTGACCCCCCAGCCGCGGTGGGCGCATTCGAGCGCTTGGCGCATGACATTGACGTTGCCGATGCACTCGAAACTATAATCGGCGCCGCCCTTCGTCAGGTTCACGAGGTAGGGGACGAGGTCGCCCTCGACTTCCTTCGGGTTGACGAAATGGGTCATGCCGAATTTCTCGGCCATTTCCCGCCGCTTTGGATTGAGGTCGACGCCGACGATCATGTCGGCCCCGGCCATGCGGCAGCCCTGGATGACATTGAGACCGATGCCGCCGAGACCAAAAACGACGACATTCGCGCCAGGCTCGACCTTGGCCGTATTGATCACCGCCCCGATCCCGGTGGTGACTCCGCAGCCGATATAGCAGACCTTGTCGAAAGGCGCGTCCTCGCGGATCTTCGCGACCGCGATCTCGGGCAACACGGTGAAGTTCGAGAAGGTCGAGGTGCCCATGTAGTGATGGATCTTGTTGCTGCCGAGCGAGAACCGGCTGGTGCCGTCGGGCATCACGCCTTGGCCCTGTGTGGCGCGGATCGCGACGCACAGATTGGTCTTGCGTGACAGGCAATATTCGCACCGACGGCATTCCGGGGTGTAGAGCGGGATCACATGGTCGCCTTTGGCGACGCTCGTGACGCCGCGCCCGACATCGACAACGATTCCCGCCCCCTCGTGGCCGAGGATCGCCGGGAAGAGCCCCTCTGGATCTCCCCCGGACAGCGTGAACTCGTCGGTATGGCAGATCCCGGTCGCCTTGATCTCGACCAGGACCTCTCCGTCTTTCGGACCGTCGAGCTGAACGGTCTCGATCTTGAGCGGCTCACCGGCCTTGAAAGCGACAGCAGCGCGTGTCTCCACGACCTCCTCCCTGGCTTCGGGTTGACGCAACCGAAATTAAACGCAACGAGGGCTTACCGCACTGCCGATTTTTAGATTTATCGTTGCACCCGGCCCCGCGATGAGAATAAAGCGAACGGCTTATGCTGAACTGGTGCTCCGGAGGAAGAATGCGGTTGCCGATCTCATACCTCGGCTTGGGTATTCTACTGCCGTTCTTCGCGATTTGCCCCGCTGCGGCTGCCGATGTCGAAGCCGGTAAGGCAGATTTCAAAAAATGCGCGCTCTGCCATACTACCGAGGCGGGGAAGAACAAGATCGGGCCCAGCCTGTTCGGCATTGTTGGCCGCAAATCTGCGAGCCTGGATAACTTCAATTACTCCGAAGCGATGAAGAAGTTCGACCACACATGGGATCCGCAGACCCTGGATACCTATCTGGCCGATCCGCGGGCGGTTGTCCCGCAAACGAAAATGATCTTCCCCGGCATAAAGGACGAGAAGGAGCGGCAAGACGTCATCGCCTACCTCGAGACGCTGAAGTGAGTTCGGGCTCGCTGCGCAACGGAGAATGAGGGGCAGCCGGCGATGGCGGCCCGATGCCTTCGAAGCCTCGTGTTACTGGTACTGGTGCTGATGTTTGTCGCGGCCGTGCAGGCGGCCGATGCCGGCGACGAAACGGTGCGGATCGGCTGGTTGTCGCAGGCGGTCAAGCGGACTTTGCCGCTCTCTTATCTCGACCAGCCGCCGCAGGACGAAGGGCTCCAGGGCGCGCGGCTCGGCATTGCCGACAACGACACAACCGGCCATTTTACCGGCCAGTCGTTCACCTTGACCGAGGCGATCGTACCGGAGGACGGCGATATCGCCGCGGGGCTGCACGAGCTCGCGGCGCAGGGCATCCGGCTCATCGTCACCGACTTGGCAGCGCCGGAGCTGTTGTCGGTCGCCGGCATGCCGGAGGCCGCGGGGGTCACGTTCTTCGATGCCGGCTCCGCGGACGACCGCCTGCGGGGCGAGGATTGCCGCGCCAACATTCTGCATCTGCTGCCGAGCCGCGCAATGCTCGCCGACGCGCTGGTCCAATACTTGGTCGCAAAGCGCTGGCAGGACCTTTTGCTGGTCGTGGGCCATGGTGATGGCGATCAGGAATTCGCGGGTGACGTTCGCCATGCCGCGCTGAAATTCCAGGCGCATATCGTCCAGGAGAAACCCTGGACCTTTGTCCCGGGCGCACGCCGCACCGATACCGGTCACTTTGCGATTCAGGCCGAAGTCGCGCGTTTCACCCAAGGGATCAGCTATGACGTTCTCGTGGTCGCCGACGAGGCGGACGAGTTCGGCGACGACCTTTCCTATCGCACTTTCGACCCGCGCCCGGTGGCCGGGACCCAAGGCCTCGTCCCGACGGCCTGGGCGCGGCCGCACGAGCAGTGGGGCGCGACTCAGCTACAGGACCGGTTCCTGCATCAGTCCAAACGCTGGATGACCGACCGCGATTACGCCGCTTGGATGGCGGTGCGGGCAATCGGGGAAGCGGCGACGCGGTCGAAATCGGCCGACCCTGCCGCCATCCTCGCCTTCATGCGCAGCGACCGGTTCGAGCTCGCCGCTTACAAAGGCGCCCGGCTGAGCTTCCGCTCCTGGGATGGCCAGCTGCGCCAGCCGGTGCTGCTCGCCGATGCGCGCTCGCTCGTGTCGGTGTCGCCGCAGCCTGGGTTCCTGCACCAATTCTCCGAGCTCGATACGCTCGGAATCGATAAGCCCGAGACGAAATGCCGAATGGGTTGATCGCGGCTGTGGCGATCGGGCTCTGTTGCGTTGCCGGGATCGCAGCGGCGGACACCATTTACGTCTCGAACGAGAAGGACAACACAGTCACCGTGGTCGACGGCAAGAACTCTCGAGCCGGTCAAGACGATCCCGGTCGGCCAGCGCCCGCGCGGCATCCTGCTCTCCAAGGATGCGAAGTCGCTCTATATCTGCGCCAGCGACAGCGACCATATCGAGGTTCTCGATCTTGCCAGCGACAAGATCGCCCGTACCTTGCCGAGCGGCGCCGATCCCGAGTTCTTCGCGCTTGATCCCGCCGGGAAGCTCCTCTACGTCGCCAACGAGGACGACAACCTCGTCACCATCGTCGACATTGACCGCGGCGAGGTCGTCACCGAGATCCCGGTCGGCGTAGAGCCGGAGGGGATGGGCATCAGCCCCGACGGGAAATATCTCGTCAACACCTCGGAAACGACGAACATGGCGCATGTCATCGACACCGCCAAGCGCCAGGTCGTCGCCAATATCCTCGTCGACAGCCGCCCGCGTCGGGCCGTATGGACCGCCGACGGCGCCCAGTTCTGGGTTTCGGCCGAAATCGGCGGATCGGTCAGCGTCATCGACGCCGCAAAGCGCGAGATCGTCAAGCGCATTACCTTCGCCGTCCCCGGGGTGCCGAACGAGGCAATCCAGCCGGTCGGGATCGCGATAACGCGCGACCGCAAGCTCGCCTTTGTCGCGCTCGGCCCCGCCAACCGCGTTGCCGTGATCGACGCGCAGAGCTATGAAGTCCTGAAGTATCTGCTGGTCGGACAACGGGTATGGAGCCTGGCCTTCAACCCGGATCAGAGCCGGGTCTACACGACAAACGGGGTCAGCAACGACATCTCGGTCATCGATGTCGCATCGCTCAAGGTGATCAAATCCGTTCCGGTCGGCCAGGCTCCCTGGGGTGTCGTCTCCCGCCCGTGAGGCGTTCATGAGCATCACGCCGGCGTTGGCGGTCGAGGGACTTGGACACCGTTTTGGGCCGCGGCGGGTATTGAAGGACGTCTCGTTCTCGGTTGCGCCCGGCGATTTCACCGTGCTGCTCGGGCTGAACGGGGCCGGGAAGACGACGTTGTTCTCGCTTGCCACCCGGCTCTACGCGCAGTCCGAGGGTACGATCCGCATCTTCGGCATGGACATTCGCGAGCGGATGTTGGAGTGCCTGCGGCAGATGGGGATCGTGTTTCAGCAGCCGACCCTCGATCTCGACCTTTCGGTCGAGCAAAACCTTTACTACCATTGTGCCTTGCATGGCCTATCGCGCCGCGAGGCAGCGAGACGGATCGCAGCCGAGATCGAGCGCGTCGGGCTTGTCGACCAACGCCGCGATAAGACGCGGCAATTGAGCGGCGGTCAGCGACGCCGCATCGAGATCGCGCGCGCTTTGTTGCACCAGCCGCGCCTGTTGCTGCTCGACGAGCCGACCGTAGGGCTCGACATCGCCAGCCGGCAATTCATGCTCGACCACGTTCGCCGGCTCTGTCGGGACGAAGGCCTTGCTGCCCTCTGGGCCACGCATCTGATCGACGAAGTCGGGGAGGGCGCGCGGGTCATCGTATTGCACAAGGGCGAGGTGCTTGCTGACGGCGCTGCCGCCCAGTTGCTCGGACAAAGGCGGGCGTCATCGATGCGGGCGGTGTTCGAAACGCTGGTGCAGGAGCGCGAAGCGGCATGAGGCCGATCCATTACCTGCGCTGCTTTTGCGGCATCGCAATGCGCGAGTGGCTGCGCTTTCTGAACCAGCGCGGCCGGTTCTTTTCAGCGCTGGTGCGGCCTCTCGTGTGGCTGGCGATCTTCGCCACCGGGTTCCATTTCGTGCTCGGCGTGTCGATCATCCCGCCTTACGAGACTTATGTCCCTTACTCGGTCTACATCGCGCCGGGGCTCATTGCGATGATCCTGATGTTCAACGGCATGCTGAGCTCGTTGTCGATGGTCTATGACCGCGAGATGGGCAGCATGCGGATCCTGATGGTAAGTCCGCTGCCGCGCTGGTTTTTGCTGACCGCGAAACTCCTCGCCGGCGTCATCGTCTCTGTATTGCAGGCCTATGCCTTTTTAGCGATCGCGCTCATTTGGGAGATCGAGCCGCCCTGGTACGGGTACATCACGGTGCTGCCCGCGCTCGTTCTGTCAGGGCTGATGCTGGGAGCGCTCGGATTGCTGCTCTCTTCGGCGATCCGTCAGCTCGAGAACTTCGCGAGCGTGATGAATTTTGTGATCTTTCCGATGTTCTTCGCCTCCTCCGCCCTCTATCCGCTGTGGCATGTCAAGGAGGCGAGCCTTCCCCTTTACTACGTGTGCGAGGCCAACCCGTTCACCCACGCTGTCGAGCTGATCCGCTTCGCGCTGTACGGCCAGCTCGAACCCGCCTCGGCTGTGGTTCTGGTCGCCGCGACCGCGATATTCCTCACTCTCGCCGTCTACGGGTACGACCCGGCAAAGGGCCTGATGGCGCGCCGCGCCGCCGAGTAGCGGGTGATCGGCAAGTATTCCTTCGCGATCATTGCACTGGTCGCCGGTTTTCTTGCTGCGCTAAATGCGCACTCGGCGCCGCCGCCGGCCCAGGACCCCGATTGGCCTTGCCAGCAGCGGCTGGTGCCGCATCTCGCCGCAGCGGCGTACTGGAACGGTCAGCCCGTGGAGAGCCTCGCCAACTGGCAGGACGATTCCGCGGTTGCCGATCTGGTTCGGCGCCTCGCGCCGCGGCGGGTCTCGACGCAAGAGGGGCTGTCGGAGATTGCCGCCTTTGCGCGGAGCGTGTCGAATGATCGCCCTCGCCGCCTCACTCTCGTGTTTCGCGGGCTTCTCGAAGAAACCGACCGGGAACGCGCCGGGCTGATCAAAGAGCTGAAGGAGATCGGCCGACGGCAGCACGAGCTGGCCGACCTCGTCGCCCAACTCGCGACCGAGCTCAACGCGATCCCACCCGATACCACAGGCGAGACCGCCGCCAAACGCACCGACCTGCAGCAGCGTCACGATTTCACGGCGCGTAATTTCGAGGAGATCCAGCGCACGATCCGTTATGCCTGCGAGACCCCCGTCGAGCTGGATGCGCGCCTCGGGGCGTGGGCACGGGCACTGCAGGCGGCGGCTTCCGAATGAGCGCTACGACCTCTTCGGTGGACTAAGCCCTTTCACCGTCTCGAGGCCTCGAACATTCTTTAGGACGGCACCGCCGAGATCGGCGTCGGTGGCATCCGCACCGGTCAGATCGGCGCCGGTCAGGTCGGCCCCCGACAGATCGGCTCCTGTCAAATTAGCGCCGCTCATATTGGCTCCGGTCAGATCGGCAAACCTCATCAGCGCGCGACTGAGATCTGCTCCGGAAACGTTTGCTCCCGACAAATTGGAGCCCGACAGGTCGGCCCTCATCAATCCCATCGACTGGTTTTTCTTATCGGCGCCCATCTTCGCATTCGCGAAATTGGCGCCGCTCAGATCGAACCGGCTCAGCCGAGCAATGATGTGCGCACCCGAGAAATTGGCCCCTCTGAACACCGCCGCCTCGGCAGGCGAGATGTCCAGACCCGAGGACACGACAAGGCCGAGGAGGCTCGCATTCGACAGGTCGGCATTCGTGAAATTCGCCCGCATGATCCAAGCGAGGTCGAGCTTCGCCCCGGAAAGGTTCGCACCGGTGAGGTCCGCTCCTACCAATTTCGCACCAAAAAGGTTCGCCCCTGACAGGTTCGCCCGCTTGAAGTCCAGATTGCTCAGATCGAGATTTTCGAGGGACTTTCCGGAAAAATCGGCAGGCTTGTCGGGCGCTGCCGAAGCCAGGATATCGCGAACCTGCCCGGCATTGAATTCGGCGCCTCGGCAAGGCGAGGCCGCAAGCACCAGCAATACCCAGACGCAGCCAAGCGCTCTTTTCATACCGGTCACCGTACCGGTTCCGCCTCTCGCATCGGCAATTTTGCCGCTTCCCATCCGTCGGTGCCGTCGCGATACCAGTAAATCTGCGTATAGCCCCAGCTCGCCGCCCGTTTCGCCGCGTTCCAGCTCATCCAGCAATCGGCCAGGCAATAAAACACCAGGGCGGTATCTTTGCGGAGCTTGGCGGCCGATGCGAGGTGGTCTCGGAAATAGCCTTCGAGCTGAGGGTTGAGCGCGCCGCGGCCGACATCGGGAAGCCAAAGACTGCCTGGAATGTCGCGGTGCGGCAGGGGCATCCATACGGCCGATTGCGGCAGGTTCGCCGGCCGATGCGGCGCGGGAAGCACATCGATCCAGACGGCCTCACCACTCGTCCAAAGCCTGTGGGCGGCCTCGGTGTCCAGCACAACGCCACCCGCCACGGTATCTGGCGTCGGCGCGCGATAATCGTCGGTGCGATAACCTTCGGGCTCCGGAGGTCGCGCGTTTGCGCCGAGGCTGGCGGCGAGCAGAAGACCGCAGAGCAGCCATCGGATGACCCGTATCGGGCGCGCCGTCCTCACGGGCCGGCGAGCGCCCCCTGCTCGTTGAGCAGCGGAACGCCGTAATCGCGCAGGATGGCGGTTATGTCGCCTTGCCGCTTGAGGATCGCGGCGTTGATTCTTCGCCGCCATTCCGGCTCGTTCGCGCGCACCCCCATCGCGATGTGATATTCCATGCGAGGCGCGCCCGGCTCGTCCTTGAGCGGAACCAAAGTGAGCGGCAGTTCATCGTGCTTGCGGAAATAGCCGGCGATCGGTCCCCACAGAAAGCCGACATCGATCGTACCGTCGACGACATCCTGGACCATCTGATGGGTCGGCGATTCGGCGCGCGTGTCGACTGTCAAGGCGTACGGCTTCGTGTGTGACATCAGCTCGTGGCGTACCAGAAGGTCTGCTGGAGGAGTTCCGGCGACGACACCGAGGCGCAGGTCCGTCAAGCCGGGATCTTCCACCGCATCGACCGCGAGACCTTTGTCCGATCTGTAGAACATGACATAAGTGGTGAAGTAGTATGGGTTAGTTGTCTGCATGATCTCGTCGCCGGCGACCGTTCCCATCACCAGGTCGCAAAGGTGCGCGCGCAGCGTATTGCGCACGAACCCGATGACCTGCGGGAACCACGCGTAATCGACCTGGAGGCCGAGTTCGCCGCCCATCAGTTCGGCGATCTTGTTCTCGAACCCTTCCTTTTTTTCATCGGAGAACGGCAGGTTGCTCGGATCGGCGCAAACCTTGAGCTCGCTGCGATCGACGGTGTCGCTGGTCTGCGCGGCGCCCGGCCCGCCTGCGAGTAAAAGCCAACAGAGCAGCGCTGGCGCAATGCGCTGGCATTCCCTAGGCGCTCGACGGAGCGCACTCTTCAGAGCCCGAAAACCGACTGGATCGGCGGTGCTGTGTCCTTCGAGACACCGCCTGCGGCGGTTCCTCAGGATGAGGTCTTTTTGTAATGCCAGCATAGGCTCACCTCATGGTGAGGAGCGCCGAAAGGCGCGTCTCGAAGCACGCAAGCCGGTGCTCGTCTATCAATCCCCGACCCTAGGCGGCCGGCCGCGGCCCAAGACGCCATCGGCGCGCGCCTTCAGATAGGCCCAGATGTCGTCAAGATAGAGGACGACATCCTGGACCTCGCCAAACGGCGGCATCACATTTTCGCTGGCGGTATTGACGTTGGTCCGGCCGTTGATGACGATGTCCTCGAACTGTTCCTTCGTCATATGCTTCGCCGAACCGACGAGGTCCGGCGCGTAGGAGCTCCCGGCCCCGTCCGGGCCATGGCACCGCATGCAGGACTCGGTGTAACGGCGCCATCCGTTGTAGGTCTTCAAATCGATCTTGCCATCGGTGATGATATAAGGCTTCTCGGTCGGATTGATCGGCGCCTGCCGCCAGTACGAGGCCAGTCCCCAGGACCAACGCTGCAACAGGGCCAACCAGCGGCGCCAGCACTCTCACCAGTACCTCTCGAAGAAAGGGCCGGCATCCATTACGGACGCCGGCCCGATATTTTCGTAGAGTCTAACCGACGATCATTCCGGGAGGCCGAATACCGTCAAGACACCGCCGAGCTGGGTGTAGTCCGACAATGCCTTGTAAGCGCCAACCGCGCCGAGCCCGTCGGTGTCTTTTGTCAGACCCGCCGCCATGCCGATCCCAGCCCAGCCGCCGACGCCCGAGAGCACGGCAATATATTGCTTGCCGCCATGGGTATAGGTGTTGACGTTGCCGATGATCCCGGACGGAGTCTTGAACCGGTAGAGCTCCTTGCCGGTCTGCATGTCGACGGCCTTCAGATAGCCTTCGAGCGTGCCGTAGAAGACGACGTCACCAGCAGTCGCCAGCGCGCCTGACCACACCGAGAACGGCTCCGGATCCGACCAGACGATCTTGCCGGCGCTCGGATCCCAGGCAATGAAATTGCCAAGGTTATTGTCGCCCTGCGGCGGAAACATCGACAATGTCGCTCCCACATAGGGCTGACCCGCCGTGTACGAGACCTTGAAGGGCTCGTAATCCATGCAGACGTGGTTCGTCGGCACATAGAACAGACCTGTCTTCGGCGAGAAGGCGGCCGGTTGCTGGTCTTTCGAGCCGAGGGCCGCCGGGCAGACGTTCTTGTAGTTGACGTCCTCACCCTTGGAGCCCGGGGCAAACTGGGCAACGACGTCCGGGCGGCCGGTTTGCATGTCGACTTTGGTCGCCCAATTGACCTTCGGATCGTACTTCTCGGCAACCAGCAACGCGCCGGTCTCGCGGTTGAGCGTATAGCCGAAGCCGTTGCGATCGAAGTGGACGAGCGCCTTGACCGGCTGGCCCTTCACATTGATATCGGCCAGGATCATCTCGTTGATGCCGTCGTAGTCCCATTGATCGTGCGGCGTCATCTGATAGACCCATTTGGCAACGCCGGTGTCGGGGTTGCGGGCAAAAATGGTCATCGACCATTTGTTGTCGCCCGGACGCTGCACCGGGTTCCAGGTGCTGGGGTTGCCCGAGCCGTAATAAATCAAGTTCAGCTGCGGGTCGTAGGAGTACCAGCCCCAGGTGTCGCCGCCGCCGATTTTCCACTCATCGCCCTGCCAAGTCTTCAACGACGAATCCTTGCCGACGGGCTTGCCGAGTTCGGTGGTGTTGGCATCGAACAGGATCTCGTTGTCGGGCCCTTCCGAATAGGCGCGCCACGCCTTCGATCCATCCTTGAGGTTGTAGGCGGTGACGTGGCCCTGGACGCCGAACTCGCCGCCGCTCATCCCGACGATGACCTTATCCTTGACCACCATCGGGGCGTTCGTCATCGTCTCGCCCTTCTTGGGGTCGCCGTTTTTGACGCTCCAGACGACCTTTCCGGTCTTGGCATCGAGCGCGACGACGGTGGTATCGGCCTGTTCGAGAATGATCTTGCCGTCGCCATAAGCGACGCCACGGTTGACGGTGTCGCAGCACATCACCGGGATAACCGTCGGATCCTGCTTTGGCTCGTACTTCCACAGGATTTGCCCGCTCTTATTGAGGTCGAGCGCCAAGATGTTGTTGGGGAACGGCGTATTAATATACATGATATCGCCGACGACGAGTGGGCCGCCCTCATGGCCCCGCAACACTCCCGTCGAAAATGTCCATAATGGACGGATATTCTTGACGTTGTCCTTGTTGATCTGGCTCAGCTCGCTGTAACGCCAGTTCGCATAGTTGCCGGTGGGCATGGCCCATTGGTTGGGGTCTTTCGAGAGCTTGATCAGCTCATCATTGGCGCTGGCGCCGCCCGCGAACATCGCGAGCACCTGCGCGGCGAGCCAAAAGCGTGATAACTTCATCGCCTTCATCCCTCCCATCGTTGATTGCTAGATTAGGTTAAGACGGCGATGCTATTTCACTTCCGGCCATTGCACAAGCACGACGCAACAGAAAGCTGACGGGCAGCGCCCTGCCATCAACCCACGCCTATGCCGGCTTTTGCCGCGGTATGTTGTGCTCGCAGCGCCAGCGCGACAGCATCCATTTCGGATGTTCGGCGAGCCATTCCGCGGCATAGTGCTGGCCGCGTATGAGGCACGCCTGCAGCGAAAGATCATCGATCGGACGCTGCTCGGTGCAGGAAGCAGGCGCACTTTGCAGGCAAAAGACGAGCACAAGCGCGGTCAATGAAACACCCTTTCAGTGGACGGCGGCAGAAGTCTCCCCGGGCTAACGATCCCTATCATTCGGCTATCGTCTTCCTCGTGCTCTCGCTTGCGGCAGGACCTGTCCACGCCGAAGCCAACGACTACCCGACCTCTGCCCGGGCCGATTACGTGATCGGGTGCATGGCGGCCAATGGCAATACGCGCGAGGCGCTGTTGAAGTGCTCCTGCGCGATCGACACGATCGCCTCGCTGATGCCTTATTCCCATTACGAGCAGGCCGAGACCGCGCTCAGCCTCCAAGCCGGCGGCGGGGTCGGCGGGCGGGTCGGCCTGTTCCGCGATCCGCCGCAGATCAAGGCGGTCATTGAAGAGCTGCACCGGGCCCAGGCGGAGGCCAACCTCCAGTGCCGATAAATCGCGACGGCTGCCGCGCTCACATCTGCGCTGCCGCCGGAACGGGCCAGCTTTGACTGAAATGCCGCTGGCTGCTGTCGAGGACTTCCGCCTTGATCACCCCGGGAGCCGACGGGTCGGAAGGGCGGAAGCCGAAGTTGAAGGTCGGATCCTCGCTGATGGCTATGTCGAACTCGAGTCGCAATACCAGTTGGCCGTTATAGGTGACATCGAGCGTCTGCATGAAATCAGCCGGGATGTAGTTGCGCGTGAGCTGGTCCATTTGCAGGCCCGAACTGTTCGGATGGCTGATCAACAGCTTTACCTTTACTGGTTGATCCGGCCTCGACCGGTCGGCGAGTTTCAGTTTCATCTTGCCGAGGCGCTCGAGGGCGAGGGCCTGATCCTTGCCGGCGGGCGCTGAGCAGCCGCCGGCCGCCTTGATGAACCGAGCCGCCGCGTAAAGCCGGCCGTCCGCGGTTTCGGCGACAGCGTGGAGATAGGTGTAGTCGTCGATGCGGACCCGGGTCGCGATTTCGCTCGGGTCGGCCAGCGGCCCGAGCACGAAGTGGGCGGCCAGCGGCGAGGGGTTATTGTCGATAACAAGATAGAGGCCGCGGATTTCGGGCGCGAGCGTCTGCGCGACCCGGATCGCAACCGGCACGATCGCGGCATCCTCGGCGCGCGCGGGCGCATCGATCGCGACGCGGTCACCGGCATCTTCAATCACCCGATCGCCAAAGATTGCGTGCCGGAGATCTGACCAGCGCGCCGCGCGCTCCGCCTCGGTCGGCTCGGCGCGAGCCGCGGCGCCGAACGCGAGCAACACCAACAGAAGGGCGGAAATGGCTCGTATCATTCCCACTCAAGCTCCTTATAGGCCGCCGTCACGTTGCGCGGGTGATACTCGTCGAACAGCAGCCATTTCCCGCGTTCCGATTTTGCGACATGACGCCAGGCATCGGCAATCCCAATTCCAGCCTTGATTGCCGCCCGTGTACCCCGCGCCACCGCTTCGAGATAGCGCCGCTCGGGCTCGGCGGCCCCCGGCCATTGCACCGAAACGGGACCGTGGCCGGGAACGGCCCGGTCGGCCGGGATAGCCGTCACTTCGCCAAGCTCCTTGAGCCAGCCGACGAGGCTCCCGTCGATGACTGGGATGCGGTCGACAAAGAGCAGATCGGCGAGCCAGAAGGTGCGCGTATTCTCGTCGAAAATAGTCAGATCGTTATCGGTGTGGGCCGGTCCGTGCGCGCGCAATACGAGGCGTCGGCCGCCCAGGTCGAGATCGAGCCGGTCGGCCACCAGAACCGTCGGCGACACGACCTCGCTGCCTTCGGCCTGATCGCCGAGAGCGGTGCGCAAGCGGCGCAAGTAATATTCGCCGCGCTGCGCCAGCGCGCCGGGCAATTTGGCATGCCCCACGAAATCGGGGTGGTCGTCGCGGAAGGCGGCCGCCCCGAAGATATGGTCGGGATGGACGTGGGTCAGGATCACATAGCGGATCGGCCGATCCGTGCGGGCGCGGATCGCGGCGCGCAACGCGCTTCCCTCCGCAAAGCTGCCGCCGGGGTCGATGACCGCCACGGCGTCATCGCCGATGATGAAGCCGATATTGGCGATCGCGTCCTCGTTTGCGGCTGACGCCTCCTCGTGCACTCCGTTGTGGACAAAAATGCCGGACGCGATTTCCGTCACCGGCAGCGCGGCGGGTTCCGCACAACTCGCCATCGTCCCGAGCACGACGGCGACCGCGAGAGCAGCTAACGGCCACATCAGCCTAATGGATGACAGCCCCTCTCTTCTTGACGACCTCGCCACCCGTCCGGGCTGCCAACTGGCGATACGCGAGAACAGCACGCATGAAATCGATAAGGCGGATCCCTTCACGCCTTCAATTCGTCACGCCTTGGCGCGGCGGGGCCTGCCCCGCGGCCGGCTGCGCTTGCGGCCGAGGCCGAGTTCTTTCGCCATTGTCGAGCGCTGCTCGGAATAGGCCGGCGCAGTCAGCGGATGATCGCTCGCCAGATCCCAGCGCCGCAAATATTCGACGGTCTGCAACCCGTGCCGGGTGCCGAGATGCCGTCGCAAAGTCTTCCCTCGGAAGCCGCATTCGAGGCAGACGACGTGATCATGCTGCACCGATCGCCAAATCGGCACCGCCGGAGTGCGCGGCACCGGCAGTGGCGCCGGTTTTCCAAGATCGCGCAATGCTTGCTGAACCGAGGTGATCAGGACCGGCAGCTGCTCGGGTGACAGGGTATGATTGCTCACATAGCTGGCGATAATCTTGGTTACCGGACGCAGATCGATTTCCTTTTCGGTGTTTTCGGTATTCATGATTGCCGTTCTCCCCGCCGCTCAATGTTGAGTCTACCTGCATACAGCATACCACAACCGATTAAAACCGATTTTTACTGCTGAATTCAAAACCGGTAAAAATTGCACTCGGCCGGCAAGTCTAGTCTCCGAGCAACGCGCGACCGACCGGGACCAAAAAGCGATGATGATCCTATTTCGCAAGATCGCGCGATACGGCATGATTGGACCCCGCAGTCGCTCGCAGATTAGAGGGCACCATGAAGCTGTTCGATTTGTCCGGGAAGGTCGCGATCGTGACCGGGTCGAGCCGCGGTATCGGCCGGGCCATCGCCGAGGCGTTCGCCGAGGCCGGCGGCCGGGTCGTGATCTCCGCCCGCAACCTGGCGCCATGTGAGGAGGTCGCGGCAGCGATCCGGGCGAAAGGGGGTGAGGCGATCGCGCTGACGGCGCGCATCTCGGACAAGACGCAGCTCGAAAACCTGGTCGCCAAGACGCGCGAGGCCTGGGGCCGCATCGACGTTCTCGTCTGCAATGCCGCAGTCAATCCGCATTATGGCTCGCTCGAAAAGCTGACCGACGAAGTATTCGAGCGCATGATGGTCAACAACGTGCTGAGCAATCTCTGGCTGTCGCGCATGGTGGCGCCCGAGATGCGCGAGCGCCGCGACGGCTCGATCATCTACATCATCTCGGTCGCGGCAGTGCGCGCGACGACGGTGCTCGGCATGTACGGCGTGACGAAGGCCGCCGATTACGCCCTCTGCCGTAACCTCGCCGCCGAATGGGGCCCCGACAATGTGCGGGTCAACTGCATCGCTCCGGGTCTCGTCAAGACCGAGTTCGCACGCGTGCTCTACGAGGACCCGCAGCGCCGCGCCGCCCGTGAGGCCGCGACGCCCTTGCGGCGTCTCGGCGAACCGGAGGACATCGCCGGCGTCGCTCTGATGCTTGCCTCGCGCGCCGGCGCCTTCATCACCGGCCAGACCATCATCGTCGACGGCGGCACGACGATCGCCCCGTGACGGTTTCGCCTCCGCCAGGCCCTCTCGTCCGATCGCTGTAAATGCGAGTATTTCAGTCACTCTTGAATGGGAGGAAACGATGGATGATCCGTCTGCAAGACCGGTCGAGGCTGCCGGCAACGAGATCGATCGGCCGGTGCCGAGCCAGCCCTCGTCGCGGGTCTGGGGCAGCGATGCGTTCGCGGCGATGCTGCGCGAGCTGGATATTCCCTACGTCGCGCTCAATCCGGGGTCGAGCTATCGCGGCCTGCACGACAGCATCGTCAATTATCTCGGCAATACGCGGCCGCGCATGCTGCTGTGTCTGCACGAGGAGAGCGCGGTGGCGTTGGCGCACGGCTATGCCAAGGTGACCGGACGCCCGCTCGCCGTGATCGCACACGCCAATGTCGGGCTGATGCATGCGACGATGGCGATCTTCAATGCCTGGTGCGACCGCGTGCCGATGATCGTGCTCGGCGCTACCGGGGCGGTGGACGCAGTGCGGCGCCGGCCGTGGATCGAATGGATCCACACCGTGCGCGATCAGGGTGCGTTAATCCGGAACTACACGAAATGGGACGACCAGCCTTCCTCGATCGGGGCGGCGCAGGAGGCGATCCTGCGGGCAAACATGATCGCGCAGACCGCGCCATGCGGCCCCGTCTACATCAATCTGAACCTTGAATTGCAGGAGGACGAGATTGCCGCGGCGCCGCCGCTGCCGGAGACCACCCGCTTTGCGCCACCACTGCCCGTGGAACCGGCCGGCCCGTCATTGCGCGAGGCTGCGCAATTGCTTGCCCGCGCCGAGCGTCCGGTGATCCTGGCAGGGCGCTGTTCACGTGACCCCCAGGCATGGCAGCGCCGGATCGCCCTGGCCGAGGCGGTCGGCGCGCGGGTGATGACCGACCGCAAGGCCGGCGCCGCCTTTCCGACCGACCATCCGCTGCATGCGGCGGGTCCCGCGACCTCGCTGTCGCCAGCCGGTGCCGAGCTGGTTGCCGCCTCAGATGTGATCCTGAGCCTCGACTGGATCGATCTCGCCGGCACATTGAAGGCCGCGTGCGGCGGCAAGCCCCCCGCCGGCAAGGTAATCCAGGTCTCGGTCGACCAATATGTCCACAATGGCTGGAGCATGGACTATCAGGGGCTGCCGCCGGCCGATGTCTATCTCTTGGCCGAACCCGACGCAGCGGTGCCGGCCCTCTTGGCCGAGGTGAAGCGATTGCGCCCGAATGCACCGCCGCTGCCGGCGCCGCGCGAGCGCCGCTCCGCGCCGCCTTTATCAGCGCTCGAAACGGCTTCGGTCATCGAGGTGCCGTTATTGGCAACGGCGCTGAAGGAGGCGCTGGCCGGCGCGCCGACCAGCATGATCCGGCTGCCGCTCAGCTGGGGCGAGCATTTGTGGGATTTCCGGCACCCGCTCGACTTTCTCGGAGCCGATGGCGGCGGCGGCATCGGATCGGGGCCGGGCATGGCGGTCGGCGCGGCGTTGGCCTTGCGCGACACCGAGCGCCTGCCGATCGCAGTGCTCGGCGACGGCGATTTCTTGATGGGGGTCACCGCGCTGTGGACCGCGGTCCGCAACGGCATCCCGCTGCTGATCGTGCTGGCCAACAACCGCTCGTTCTTCAATGACGAGCTGCACCAGGAGCAGGTCGCCCGCGAGCGCGGCCGGCCAGTCGAGAACCGCTGGATCGGGCAGGCGATCTGCGACCCCGATATCGACCTCGCCGCCATGGCCCGCGCTCAGGGCTGCACCGGCATAGGCCCGGTCGAGGATCCGCGCCGTCTCGTGTCGGCGCTGAACGACGCCGTCGCCGCCGTGCGCGCCGGCAAGGTGTGCGTCGTCGACGTCCACGTCGCCGCCGGCTACGATCCGGGTGCTGCGAGCGGCATCATGCAGCGCGCGTCGAGGTAGAGTAGGCCCGCCGAGCGCATGCCATGAAGCAAATACCCGTCGGGGCCACAGGCTCATTTTCACTGCTGGTCCAGCCCGAGCATCTCGCAAACCGGTTCAAGGACGCGATGCTGCCCGCGGTGTTCGCCACGCCGGTCATGATCATGGTCATGGAAAATGCCGCGCTCAATGCGATCAAGACTTATCTCGACCTCGGCGAAAGCGCGGTCGGCACGGAAGTCAATGTCCGCCACCTCGCGGCGACACCGGTCGGACGCGTGGTCACCGGCGAGGCGGAGGTCACGAAAGTCGACGGGCGGCGGGTCGATTTCCGGGTGCGCGCAACCGAGGGCGAAAAGGAGATCGGGGTCGGGTCACATTCGCGTGCCGTCATCGATATGGCCAAATTCGCGCGTCGCCTCTAATCTTGATCGGTGCTGCCGGCGCGCGGGCGCAGGCGACGAAAACGGCGTGTGCCACCACTGACGAAGCTCGCCCGTTATACCGGAGGAATGCCAGTCCATGCCCATCACGGCGCCGAACGACTGAAACCAGAACGGGTGGGCGAGACGCCGCAACAATTCGTCGCGACCGTAATGATGAACGATCGCTTCGCTGATAACTGCACCGAGTTCGGGTCATTCGGTCGGCGAGCCACCTGGGAACCCCGCCCGCCATGTAGCGGCAAGTTGGCGTTCGCTGCCCTTGAGCCAGCAGCAAACGTCTCCTCGGAAGTCTGGTTCGTCATAGAGCCGCGCGCGGTGTCGGCCGCTGCATCCAGTGCAAACGCAAACTCAACTCTATTACCGGCCCCGCAGTCGAGCGCGTGCACCCTATAAGCCGATGGCTTATCCTGGCGGAGAGGGAGGGATTCGAACCCTCGGTCCCCCGTAAGAGGGACAACGGTTTTCGAGACCGCCCCGTTCGACCGCTCCGGCACCTCTCCACGTCCCTCGAATAGCCGATAGCATGACGGCCCGCAACCGCGGGGAGATTCCCTTCCGGGGTCGGCGGCCATTAAGATCGCGGGCGGTTGCGGAGGAAAGGGGCGATGCCACCAATCGGGGCAAAACGGTTCGGAGAGAAGCGGGTCGGCGTGATCGGGGCCGGCATGGTCGGGGTGTGCGTGGCGAGTTGGCTGCAGCGCGACGGCCACAGCGTCTTTCTAATCGATAACGACGAGCCCGGCCATGGCGCCTCCTTCGGCAACGCCGGATGCTTCAACGGCTCGTCCGTCACCCCGATCTCCATGCCTGGCGTCGTGTGGAACGTTCCGGGCTGGCTCTTTAACCCGCTCGCCCCGTTGGCGCTGCGCTGGAGCTATCTGCCGGCAATCGCACCGTGGCTGCTGCGCTTCATCCGCGCCGGCACGCCGGAAAAGGCGCGGGCGGCGGCCGGCGCCTTGCGCCCGCTCGTCGGGCCGACCCTCGATGCCCTGAAGCCGCTGATCAGCGCGGCAAATGCCGAGGACCTCGTGCACCGCCTCGGCCATCTTTACGTCTACCGCTCGGCCGATGGTCCGGAAAAGGATCGGCTCGCCTGGGACCTGCGGCGCGAGAACGGGGTCGAGATCGACGAATTCGACGCCGACGAATTGCGCCAGCTGGAGCCCGCTCTGTCGCGCGACTACTCGCGCGGCGTGCTGGTCCGCGAGAACGGGCATACCTCGAACCCGCTGGCATTGATCGAGCGTCTCGTCCACCACTTCCTCCGCTCCGGCGGCGAGCTGGTGCGGGCACGGGCGCACGGCTTTCACCTCGAAGGCGGCCGGCTCGCCGCGATCGAGACCGACACCGGAGACCGCGCTGCCGATGCCGCGATCGTCTGCGCCGGGGCCTACTCAAAACCACTCGCCGCAGTTCTGGGTGACAAGGTGCCGCTCGAGACCGAGCGCGGCTATCACCTGATGATCCGTGATCCCGAAACAATGCCGCGCATTCCGACCGCCGATGCCGACCGCAAATTTGTCGCGACGCCGATGGATACCGGGCTGCGCTTTGCCGGCACGGTCGAGCTCGCCGGTCTGGAGGCGCCGCCGGACTGGCGGCGCGCCCAGATCCTGCTCGAGCAAGGGCGCAAGATGCTGCCCGGCCTCGCTGCATCGCACCCGCAGGAGCGGATCTCGGTGTGGATGGGCCATCGGCCGAGCCTGCCCAACTCGCTGCCGGTTCTCGGCCCGTCGAGCGCGACGCCGGATGTGATCTACGCCTTCGGCCACGGCCATGTCGGCATGACTTCGGCGCCGATGACCGGCAAGATCGTCGCCGACCTCGTCGCCGGCCGGCCGCCTTCGATCGATATCGGGCCTTTTTCTGCCGGCCGGTTCCTTTAACGCGCACCGGGCATTCGGGAGGACAAAAGAGTGGAGACCACGGTTCAACAGGCAGCGGCGCTACCCAGGCACGAAACCCGGCCGCTGCCCGCCGCCGCCGCTCTCGTCGCGCTCGGGATTGTCTTTGGCGATATCGGAACAAGCCCGCTCTACGCCTTCAAGCAGGCCGCCCAGGCCGGCGGAAGGCTGTCGCCCGACACCATCCTCGGTGTGGCGTCGCTGATCCTGTGGACATTGATCGTGGTCATCGCCCTCAAATACGCGATCCTGATCATGCGCGCCGACAACCACGGTGAAGGCGGCATAATGGCGCTGCTGGCGCTCCTCGACGTGCGGCGGGCGACGCATGGCAGCCGGCGTGCCTCCCTCCTGATGATAGGCCTGATCGGCGCCGCGCTGCTCTATGGCGATGGTGTCATCACGCCCGCCATCTCGGTGCTGAGCGCAGTCGAAGGCCTGAAAGTCGACGCGCCCGGGCTGGCTCCGATTGTCGTCCCCCTCAGCATCTTAATTCTGGTTGGCTTGTTTCTGCTTCAGCCCAAGGGCACATCGTTCATCGGCAACATCTTTGGACCCTTGATGCTGTTATGGTTTTCCGTGATCGGCGTCCTCGGCATCCGGGGGATCATTGCGGCGCCGGAGATCCTTGAGGCGCTCGGCCCTCACCGCGCGTTGATCTATTTGGTTCACGCCCCGCCAGGCATTGCTTTCGCGGTGCTCGGCGCGGTCTTCCTCGCCGTCACCGGAGGCGAGGCGATGTACGCCGATATGGGCCATTTCGGGCCATTGCCCATTCGACTCGGCTGGTTTGCCGTCGTGCTGCCGGCTCTCGTGCTGAATTACTTCGGCCAGGGTGCGCTGCTCCTAGCCCACCCCGAGGCGATCGAGAACCCGTTTTACCTGCTCGCGCCGGGGTGGCTGCATTATCCGATGGTGGCATTCGCCACCGCGGCCACCATTATCGCCTCGCAAGCCATCATTTCGGGGGCGTATTCGCTGACCCAGCAAGCGATCCAGCTGGGCTTTCTGCCCCGGCTGCGGGTGCTTCATACGGCCAGTCACGAAAAGGGGCAGATCTACATGCCTATGGTGAACTGGCTGCTCGCGGCCGGAACGCTCGGCGCGGTGGTCATGTTCGGCTCCTCCGACGCTCTCGGCGGCGCCTACGGCATCGCCGTGTCGATGCTGATGGCGATTACCACGGTGCTGGCGGCGTTGGTGGCGTTGCAATGGGGCTATCACCCGGCCCTCGTCGCCGTGGTCAACGGGCTGTTCCTGATCGTCGACCTGGTCTTCGTCGCCGCCAATGCGACGAAGCTGATCGAGGGCGGCTGGTTTCCGCTGGCATTGGCCGCGATCGTCGCGTTCCTGATGATGACCTGGCGGACGGGGTACCTGCTGCTCGAGCAGCAGCGGGCACGCCTGCGGCAGCGCGAGGACGAGTTTGTCGAATGGGTTCTGGAAAGCCCGCCGGTGCGTCTGCCAGGGGCGGCCACGATCTTCACCGCCGCAAGTTCGGGCATCCCGCTCGCTCTGACCCATCACCTGCGGCATAACCGTGTTCTGCACGAGCGTCTGCTGCTGATGTCGATCGTTACCACCAACTCACCGCGGGTCGACCCCGAACAGCGCGTCAAGCTGATCCCGGTCGGCGCCGGAATGATTCGAGTGCTGCTGCATTTCGGCTTTATGGAACATCCCGATGTGATGGCGGGGCTAAAACTGGCTTGCGGTGATCCCACGTTATCCGGCATCGATCCGGAGCGGATCACGTTTTATTCGCGACGCATTATGGTCGTCCCGAGCGGCAAGGTGCCCGGCATGGCGGTATGGCGGGAACGGCTGTTCGCGGCGATGCACCTCAACGCCAATCTGCCGGCCGCCTATTACGGCGTCCCGACCTCGCAGGTCGTCGAAGTCGGTCTCGAAGTCGAGATCTGATCAGAGGAGCTCGGGCAAATCGGTCAGTGCCGAGACGGTATGATCGGGCGCGTGGCCGAGTTCTTCGGCGCGCCCGCGCAGCATGCCGAACATCGTGGCCGGAACGTCCCCACGACTGCGGCGGATCCAGGCTACCTCGAAACCGAAGGCCTTGGCGCCGACTGCGTCGAAGCTGTTTGACGAGACGAACAGCACTTCTTCTTTAGGCAGGCCGAGCGCCGCCTCGACGAGGGCATAGCAGGACGGGTGGGGCTTGTATGCGCGGACGCTGTCGACGCTGATCGCGGCCTCGATCCACTGGTCGAGCCTGGAATTTCGGACGAGCTCTTGGAGCATACGCGGGCTGCCGTTCGACAGGATGGCGAGCTTGTGGCCCGCGAGCGCGGCCAGCGCCTCGCGCGCTTCGGGATAAAGATCGAGGCGGAGATAATTCTCCATCAGCGGTTCGCGAATGACGTCATTGGGCTCGACCCCCGCCGCCCGCAATGCAAAGTCGAGCGCAGCACCCGTCACAGCCCAGAAATCCTGATATTCCTGCATCAAGCTGCGCAACCAGGTGTATTCCAATTGCTTCAACCGCCAGATCTGCGTGATCGCCTCGCCTTTTCCCGGACACAACGCCTCGGCCTTCGCCAGCACGGATTGAACATCGTAGAGCGTGCCGTAAGCGTCGAAGATCAGCGCCCGTATTCTCATGGCAAAATTCCTTCTCGCAGCAAGCGCGTCTTCAGGTCGCGAAGATCATGCGGTGATCGGCTTCGGCAAACGCAGAGGCCGGCCGGTCGGCGATCATCCGGCCGGCGCGCAGACCGATCACACGATCTGCGAATTGGATCGCGAACTCGATCTGGTGCAGGCTGACGAGCACGGCGATCATACGTTCGCGCGCAATGTCGCGCAAAATCGACAAAACACTCTTTGCCGATTCCGGATCGAGGCTGGCGACCGGCTCGTCGGCCAGCACAAATCGGCTCTGTTGGGCGAGCGTTCGCGCGATCGCCACGCGCTGCTGCTGACCGCCCGACAAGCTGTCGGCGCGCTGCAGTGCGTAGGGCAGCATGCCGACCCGATCGAGCGCGGCGAGCGCCAGCTGGCGATCCGGGCGCGGGAAACGGCGCAGCATCACGCGCCAGGTCGCTGTTTCCCCGAGCCGGCCGACCAAGACGTTGTCCAGTGCGCTCAATCGTCGGATCAGATTGAACTGCTGAAAGATCAGGCCAATTTCGCTGCGCGCCGTCGACAGCTCGCGGCCGCCGAGGGTCCGTATTGCATGCTCGCCCAGGAAGATCTGCCCGCTGTCGGATTGCGCAAGGCGCGTGACGCATCGGAACAGTGTCGTCTTGCCGGCACCGCTGGCGCCGAGTATCGCGACGACCTCGCCCGCCGCGACTTCGAATGACACATCGTCGAGCACGATGCGATCGCCGAACCGCTTCCGCAGCCCGACGATGCGAATTGCCGGATCCGTTGCCAACACGGCGCTCACACCAGTCTTCGCCGCAGCCAGGCGCTGAACTGATCGATTACGGTCACCATGGCCAGGATGATCAGGATAATCGTGAACAGCCGCGCGAAATCCAACAGGTCGACGCTGTTCTTCAATTCCTGCCCGATCCCGCCGGCGCCGACGACCCCGAGCACGGTCGAGGAGCGGACGTTGAACTCCCAGACGTAAAGCGTGATCGAAGTCAAATTTGGCAGAATGTCCGGGAGCAAGGCGTAACGGATGACCTTGAGGCGGTTGGCTCCGGTCAGGGCCGCGGCTTCGAGCGGACCGGGCTCGACGGCCTCGATCGCTTCCGACCAGAGCTTCGCAATCGTGCCGGCCGAATGGAGGCCGATGCCGAGCACGCCGGCGAACGGCCCCAGCCCGACGGCCGCGACAAACAGCAACGCGAAAATGAAGGAATCGATCCCGCGAAGAGTGTTCAGGAACCAACGCATCGGCGTGTAGAGAAGCCGGCTCGGCGTGATGTTCTGTGCCGCGAGAATGCAGCAGGGCGCGGCGATGACAACTCCGATGGTCGTACCGACCACCGCCATCGCTGCCGTCTCGATCGCTCGCTCGGTCAGGACACCGAGCTCGCGCGTGTCGGGCGGCCAAGCTTTGGCTGCCCAATGCGCAAGCTTCGGCAGCCCACTCCACAAACGGCCGAGATCGAAATCTAGGAAATAGAAAGAGAAACCGTAGACCAGCAGCACCAGCAGCAGCGTCGCGACGAAGCGAACCGGCGCCACCGCTATCCAGGACCGCGCCGGATCCGGATAAAAGACGCCGATATCACCGGTCCTCATTTCTGGTTTTTGAGAGCTCCGACGGCGATGCCGGCATCCTCGATCAGCTTGTAGTTGGCGTGGCTCGATGCGACGAAGCCAGTGTAGTGCTTGGGCAGGATGGCTGTAGCTTGTTCGTCCGTAATCGCAGTCACGATAGCCTGGACCTTTTTTGCCATAGCGGGATCGAGGCCGGCGCGCACTGCCAATGCATCATTGGGCAAGTCATCGGATGTCCAGACGATCTTGGTCGCTTGCGGCGAGATGGCGCCGCTCTCGATCATCGCCGTGCGGTTTCGATCGAAGTCGGTCGCGAGGTCAGTTTGCCCATTGGCCACCGCTATCTCGTTGGCCGCGTGCGTGGCACCCTCGTGATACTGGAAGTAGGTCTTCGGATCGAGGCCGCGGGATTTGAACCAGAAGGTTGGGATCAGCCAGCCGGAGGTTGAACCGACATCGGCAAAAGACATACGCAGCCCTTTGCCGTCATCGGGCCATTTGTTGATCTGGAGGTCCGGCCGGGCGATGACGATCGCGTGGTAAACCGGTTTGCCGTCATATTTTGCCGTGGCGATTGCGTCACCGGCGCCCTGATTGTGCGCGATTACGTAGCCCCAGGGTCCCATCCAGGCGACGTCGACCTGGCCGCTGACCAATGCCACTGCGATGCCCGCCCAGTCGGTCGTCGCCTCGAGGGTGTAAGTGACACCGAGCTGCTCGGCGAGGTGTTTGAAGAAGGGATCGAAGGCTTTCTTGGTTTCGCCTGGCGTCGGTTGCAGCGGCCCGACTGCAAAGTGGAGGGTGTCGGCCGCCCGCGCCGTTGCACCGGCGAACACTAATGCAAAGCCGAGCGTCAGAACTCCTCGGACGATGCGGTGGACTCGATCGACGTACATGTTGTTTGCCCCGAACAAGTTGCACCGAAAGACGGACGGACGAATCCAAGGGTCCCCGTCGCCAGTTGAAGAACTTTTAGTCCGATGTGTGGGCCAGGTTGTGGAGATCGCTCAACCTGGGCGTGACCAGCACCTCGGTCGGAGAATAGCGGATCGCGCTCACGCCGGTCGAGGGTTGAAACAGTCGTGCGCCGAGATGATCCTCAGGCTTGGTAACAGCAGCCTTCAGCGGCAGGGTTAGCTCCGGGCAGATCACCCGCTCGGCGGCACTCGCACGCCGGGCACGAGGAACAGGCCCGCTATGGCCTTGAGGCGCTCGTCTTCGCTGGTCAGATACATGCTGCGCAAGGCGAAGATCGCTGCGCCGGCCGCCGTGTCGTTCCACAACCAGTCGCCCAGCTGCTTGCTCGACGGTTTGGCGGAGCCGGAAAGCGCTACCTCGATATAGGCCGCCTTCAGATCGTCGACCGCGAACCGCAAAGTCAGCGGCGCCGACATTTCTGCGCTCGGGCTCTCCGGGGTTTGCCCCCGCAGCCAGCTCGCCATGTAACGACCCACCTCGCCGATAGAGAGCCCACTGAGCCCGACGATCGTGCGCTCCCGCTCTTTCGCAGCGCGTCCATATGCGGCTTCGACCCGCGAGCTCTCGTCCTCCAGCGCAGCGGCGAGCCGCACCGCCGAGCCGTGATCGAGGTCGGGTTTGGCGAACGGCGCTCGCCAGCCGGGGTCGGGCCGCTCCCGCGGATCCTCCTCCGGGAAATCCTCGATGAGCACCGGCCCGCGCTCGCGTTCGAGCAGGCGCAATGCCGCGAGTATCACGCGTTTCTGAAACGCCGCGTCGCTCGGCGGGCCGAACGGGCGGCCCAGCTCGAACGGAACCCATAGGGCGCGCGGCGGCTTGGTGTTTTCGGTCTGCGCCCGAATGAGGCTGATCGCCACAGTCGGGATGCCCTCTTCCTCGAGATAATGCCCCAGCGCGCTCACGGCGCGCGTACAGAGCGGTCAAACGGGAGAGAGCAGAACGGCGTCGACCCCGTCGTCCTTGAGGCGCGACGCGACGTCACGCGCGTAGCATTCCATGTGCAGCGGATCGGTCGCGCCCATAAAGGAATAATGGGTCGCCGCCACCGATCCGATCGCCCCCTCCGCGGCGAGCTCGCGCAGGCGGTCGAGCGGGAAGACGACGTTCCAATCTTCCTGGAAGCCGCTGCGGTCGAGGTTGATCGAGATGTGGCTGAACATCAGCTGATCGGGGCGCGTATCGGAAGGGATCACCCGGTAATCGGGGTCGCGTCCGCGGAACGGCTTTTCGCCTCTGACGACCAAGCCGGCGGACGAGACAATAGCCACACGCCGCTCGGCCAGCGGCCGGCCGTTCACCCACGGCGTGGTCACGAAACTCGGGCATTCAAGCTCGGCGTAGCGCTTTGCTGTCGCTGGAGGTAGTTGGGTTAGTCGCGCCATCTCGGCTCCCTATGGATTCAGCACCTGGCCAAAAATCCACGCCCGGCGCTGTCCAACCTTCGCTGACAGATACCGCCCGGTCAATGACGGTTGCTCATATCACTCCTATACCGATTTTGAATGAATGGCAGAGCAGTTACGCTCCTCCCGCCGTGATCATATTGTAGGCCGGCAGCGTCAGGAATTCAGGGAAAGCCGGCGCCTCGATCAGTTCGTTGAAGAGCACGGCCGCTTCCTCGTAGCCGCCGCTTCGGTTTGACGCGCGCAGCTTTGCGAGCTCCTCGGCGAGAAGCTTGCGGCACAGCGCCATGTCGATAGTCCGGCCGTCCTCGAGCTTGGCGCCGTGGCGGATCCACTGCCACACTTGGGCGCGGCTGATTTCGGCGGTGGCGGCGTCCTCCATCAGGTTGTAGAGCGGTACGCAGCCGGCGCCGCGCAGCCATGCCTCGATATAGCCGATCCCGACATTGAGGTTCTGCCTGAGCCCGGCTTCGGTGATAGTGCCTTCGGGAACCGCGAGAAGATCCAAGGCCGTGACTTGCACCTCCTGGCGCTTGCGGTCGATCTGGTTGGCCTGCGGCATCTCGCGGTCGAAAACTTCCTTGGCAATCGCCACGAGCCCCGGATGGGCGACCCAGGTACCGTCGTGACCGTCGCTGGCCTCGCGCAGCTTGTCGGCTCGGACCTTCCCCATCGCCGCCTCGTTCGCAGCGGCATCGTCTCGGATCGGGATTTGCGCCGCCATCCCGCCCATCGCATGAATCTCGCGGCGGTGGCAGGTCCTGATCAGGAGCAGACTATAGCTGTGCAGGAATTGCGTTGTCATCGTGACCTGCCCGCGATCGGGCATCACGCAATTCGGGTCTTCGGCGAATTTCTTGATGAAGCTGAAGATGTAATCCCAGCGGCCGCAATTGAGGCCGGCCGAATGGTCGCGGAGCTCGTAAAGGATTTCGTCCATCTCGAATGCGGCGAGGATCGTCTCGATCAGCACCGTCGCGCGGATCGTCCCTTTAGGTAGCCCGAGCCTCGCCTGCGCGTGCAGGAAGACGTTGTTCCACAGCCGCGCTTCGAGATGGCTCTCGAGTTTCGGCAGGTAGAAGTAGGGGCCGGTGCCGCGCGCCACCAATTCTTTCGCATTGTGAAAGAAGAACAGCGCGAAGTCGAAGAGCGCCCCGGACATCGGCTCGCCATCGACGAGGACGTGCTTCTCCGGCAGATGCCAGCCGCGCGGCCGCACGAGCAGCACCGCGGTCTTGCCGTTCAGCGAATAATGTCGCCCCGTCTGCGGGTCGTCGAAGGCGATCGTCCGGCGCACCGCATCACTGAGATTGGCCTGGCCTTCGATTAAGTTTTCCCAGGTCGGCGTATTGGCGTCCTCGAAATCGGCCATGAAAACATTGGCGCCGCAATTCAGCGCATTGATCACCATCTTGCGGTCGGTCGGGCCGGTGATCTCGACGCGCCGGTCCTCAAGGTCGCGCGGGATCGGCGCCACCTGCCAGTCGCCGTCGCGGATCGCCCTGGTCTCCGGCAGGAAATCGGGCTTCCACCCAGCATCTAGCTGGAGCTGGACTGCGGCGCGGCGGGCGAGAAGGCGCCGCCGCTCCGGACCGAATTCCCGCTCGAGCTCGACGGCGAAGTCGATCGCCTCGGGTGTGAGCACCTTCTCATAGCCGGGCTTCATCGGTCCCCGGACGGCGACGCCCGCGGTCATTGGGCCGCCCAATCGTGCACCGCCCAGTCGTGGTTGTGCACCAAACCCTCGTCATGGCCGTGCTGCGGGGCGTCAAGCGGCCGATCCTCATGGAACTGCGCCTTCTCGGTGCTGCCGGCCAGCGCCGTCGTCGAGGAACTGCCGCCCGAAATCACCATTGCCACCGCATCGAAGTAGCCGACGCCGACCTCGCGCTGATGCCGGGTTGCGGTGTACCCTTCCACCTCGGCTGCGAACTCGGCCTGCTGCAATTCGGAGTAGGCCGCCATACCGTGCTCGCTGTAGTCCCGCGCCAGTTGGAACATTGCGAGATTGAGGCTGTGGAAGCCGGCCAAAGTGACAAATTGGAACCGGTAGCCCATTTGCGCGATGTCGTGCTGGAAGCTCGCGAGCCTCTCGGAGCCCAGCTTTTTGCGCCAGTTAAAGCTCGGCGAGCAATTGTAGGCCAGCAATTTGCCGGGGAACTCGCGATGGATCGCATCGGCAAAGCGCTCGGCCTCGCCGAGATCGGGCTCGCTTGTCTCCCACCACAGGAGGTCGGCGTAAGGCGCGTAAGCAAGGCTGCGTGCGATCGCGTAGTCGACGCCGAGCCCCGGGCGAATTTGGAAGAAGCCCTCCGCGGTGCGCTCGCCGCTGATGAACGGGCGGTCACGCTCGTCGATGTCACTGGTCAATAATTGAGCCGATTGCGCATCTGTGCGGCACAGCAGGACTGTCGCCACGCCCTCGACATCGGCCGCAAGACGGGCGGCGTTGAGTGTGCGGATGTGCTGAGTTATCGGCACCAGGACCTTGCCGCCCAGATGACCACATTTCTTTTCCGACGCGAGCTGGTCCTCGAAATGCACGCCGGCCGCGCCAGCCTCGATCATCGCCTTCATCAGCTCGTAGGAATTGAGAGCGCCACCGAACCCGGCCTCGGCATCCGCAATGATCGGCGCCATCCAGTACGTGTCGTCGCCGTCGCCCTCCGAGTGGGCGATCTGGTCGGCGCGGCGGAGTGCATTGTTGATGCGCCTGACCACATTGGGCACCGAATCCACCGGATAGAGCGACTGGTCCGGATACATTTGCCCCGCGGTATTGGCGTCGGCAGCGACCTGCCAGCCGGATAGATAAATTGCCTTCAAACCGGCCTTGACCTGCTGCACGGCTTGATTGCCGGTCAGGGCGCCGAGCGTCGGCACGAAGGGCACGGTGTTCAACAGATGCCGCAACCGCGCGGCGCCCATTTCCGCCAATGTATGACGAATGCGAAAGGAGCCTGCCAGCCGCTCGACATCGGCGGGGCCGTAGTCTCGGCGAATGCTCGAAAACTCGTCGGGTCGCATATGACTTCCTTTATCGAAACCGCGTGGTTTCAATAACGACGTTGCAGCTGCAACGGCCAGCCCAATCTGGCATGATCAGTGCAATTCTGTTGGCGTCTTCACAGACTGCGCCCAATTTTTGTAAAGGCAGTAAAAATGTCGCGTGTCCAGATCGGGCGTACGGTGCGGCGGCTGCGCACTGAGCGAAACCTGTCGCAGCAGGCATTGGCGAACCAACTCGGCATCTCGGCGAGTTATCTGAACCTGATCGAGCACGATCAGCGCGCGGTGAGCGGCACATTGCTGATCAAGCTCGCCGAGATATTCCACCTCGACCTCGCCACGCTCTCGGGGTCGCAGGAACGCCGGCTCGAGATCGGGCTGCGCGAAGCTTTCTCGGATCCCTTGCTCGGCGTCGACGCGGTGCCGGAAGCCGAAATTGCCGCTTTGGCCGGCTCGGGTCCGAATGCGGCGCGCGCGGTGCTCGGGCTTTATCGCGCCTGGCGGGTCGCCCGGGAGGACGCCGGAGGCATTGCCCTCCCGTCGGGGCGGCGCATTCTGCTGCCCAATGAAGAGGCGCGCGACTTTTTCGATGACCGCGCCAACCATTTCCCGACGCTCGAAGAGGCCGCCGACGGGATCGCCGCCACCTGCAGCACCGCCCCCTCGGAGATGAACCACGCCATTGCCGAAAAGCTGCGCAAAACGCACGGTCTCACCGTCACTGTGCAGCCGCTCGACGGGGTGCTGCGCCGCTTTGATCCCGAAACTCGCCGGCTGGCCCTCGCCGAGACCCTGCCGCGAGAGAGCCGCGGGTTCCACATGGCGTTCCAGCTCGCGCTCTTCGAAGCGCGCGACGCGGTAGAAAGCGTATTGCGCGAGGCCGCGCCGTCCTCGGCGGAAGCGGCGATGCTGATCCGCGTAGGCCTCCTCAACTACGTCGCGGGCGCGATCCTGATGCCGTATGCCGGGTACCTCGCGGCGGCGCAGGATCTGCGCCATGACATGGAGGCGTTAGCGCCACGCTTCGGGGTTTCCTTCGAACAGGCCTGTCACCGCCTGTCCACTTTACAGCGGCCCGGGGCGCGCGGCGTGCCGTTCTTTTTTGTCCGCGTCGACCCGGCGGGAAACGTGTCGAAGCGGTTCTCGGCGGCGGGTTTCCCGTTTGCGCGTTACGGCGGCTCGTGCCCGCGCTGGGTGGTGCATACCGCCTTTTCGCAGCCGGGGGCGGTCCAAGTGCAGGTCGCGGAGCTGCCCGACGGCGACGCCTACCTTTGCTTCGCCCGGGCCGTGGCGCAGCCAGCGACACACTGGGGCGAACCCCGCCCTGTCCATGTCGTCGCGATGGGCTGCAGCGTGGGACACGCCGAAGAGATCATCTATGCCGACGGGCTCGACCTCGACCGGGCCAAGGTCGGCATCGGCTTGTCCTGCCGTCTGTGCAACCGCTCGGACTGCCGCAGCCGGGCCTTTCCCCCGCTCGAGCACCGGCTCGCGCTCGATCCGCTGACCTCTAGCGCGATGCCCTATAGGTTCGAGCCGCGCGAGGGCTGATTGGAATGGCGGTAATGCGGCAAAGTTTGCGCCATGGTATTACTTCGGGTACCGCATGGTTTTTTCCCAAGAGCGTAGTGCATGACAGGTTGCGGCCCAGTTTCCTTCGTCGCGGATGACAGCACTCTGCCGGACGAGGAGCGCGCGATCCTGGATCGCGCGCGGGCGATCGTTCCTCGGCTCGCCGAGCGCGCGCCGGCGGCGGCTGCGGCTCGGCGGCTGCCGCCGGAGACCATCGCCGAGTACCACGCGGCCGGCATCCTGCGCATCCTGCAGCCAAAGCGCTTCGGCGGCCGGCAGGGCCGGTTCAGCCTGTTCTCCCGCATCGTCGAGGAGTTGACCTATGGCTGCGCGTCATCGGCCTGGGTCTATGCGGTGCTGGCCGAGCATCAGTGGATCATCGCCCAGTATCCCGAAGAGGCGCAGATCGATGTCTGGGGCGATGATCCCGAAGCGGTCGCCTCGTCCTCGTTGGCGCCGCGCGCGGCCGCCAAGCGTGTCGCCGGGGGATGGCGGCTGAGCGGCCGATATTCGTTCTCCAGCGGCTGCGACTATGCGCAATGGGCGATCCTCGGCGCCTTCCTCGGAGAGATGGGCGACCCGCGGCACATCGCCTATCTGCTGGCGCCGCTCGCCGAGGTCGAGATCGTCGATGACTGGCAGGTGCTCGGCCTCGCGGGCACCGGCAGCAAGTCGCTGGTCTTGCATGATGTGTTCATTCCCGAGCACCGCTGCGTGATGGTCGGCGAGCTCTTCGCCGGGACGCCGCCGGGCGCGCTGGTGCATCCCGAATATCCGGTGCTGCGCGCGCCGCGCGGGTTCCTCGTTTCCTATTCGCTGCCGCCGGTCGCCATCGCGCTCGGCCGCCGCGCGCTCGACATCGCCTGCGCCGCGCTGGCGGGCCGGGTGTCCCGCGGCGTGACCAAGGTGTCCGAATCCGAGGTCGTGCAGATGGCGATCGGCGAGGCCGCCGCGGCTATCGATGTCGCGACCATGCTGCTGCACATCGGGCGCGAATCCAGCACGGCAGCTGTCAGCTCGGGGCGCAAGATCACTGAGGCCGAGGCATTGCGCGCGCGGCGCGACATGGTCTACGCGCAGCACCAAGTGGGCTGGGCGCTCGATCGCCTGTGCGAGATGAACGGCGCCCGCTGGGTCTACGATAGCGACGAGCTGGGCGCGATCCGGCGCGATGTGATGACGATCCTGACCCACCACGCCGCGAGCCGGCAGGCCGCCATGGCCCCCTACGGCCGCATGCTGCTTGCCCACAAGGGCGATTGAGCCCGAGCACAATGCGGCATTGCCGCGTTTGACGGCGACCGGCACCGAGGAGGTATTCTATCCAGATGGAAGAGATATATTGCTTTGCGGGCAACCCGCTCGACCGGGTGAGCCAGCGCCGCCAAGATGCCGGCTGGGTCGCGTCCTTGCTGGAAGATCCCAGCACTCGGGTGCTGCCGTTGCACGGCCTCAAGCCGCAAATTCGCCATTCCTCGGCAGCGGCCTTGGATTGGCAGAGCGTTGCGTCTTGGCGGCCGCTAATCGACGACGGCAGCACCCTCATTCTCCTCGGCATGCGCGAAGGCCGCGCTTATTTCGCGCTTGACGCGAGTTCGGCGGAGCTCCCGCCCGAAGGCGACACTGTCGCGATGGATGCACGCGCGGCCGCTTCGATAATCGATGGCGGTGAGACGGCAATTCTCGCCGAGGCGCGCTCGCTGATCGATTGGCACGCCCGGCATCGCTTCTGCGCGCAATGCGGCACGCCGAGCACTGTCGTGTCAGGCGGGTGGGTGCGGCATTGCCCGAACTGCAAGGCGCACCATTTTCCGCGCGTCGACCCGGTCGTGATCATGCTCGGCGTCAGGGGTGACCGGTGTCTGCTCGGCCGCGGCCACCGGCGCCCCGGCGCCCGGTTCTCCTGCCTTGCCGGCTTTATGGAGCCGGGCGAGACCTTGGAAGAGGCGGTCCGCCGCGAAGTACTCGAGGAATCGGGCATTCATATTGGACGCGTCCGGTATCTCGCCTCTCAGCCCTGGCCGTTCCCGTCGAGCCTGATGATGGGCTTTCTCGGCGAGGCGCTGACCAAGGAGATCACGATCGATCCCGAAGAGCTCGCCGAGGTGCGCTGGTTCGAGCGCGACGAGGTCCGGGCCATGGTCGAGCGGTCGCGATCGGACGACCCCGTTCCGGATCTGGCCACTCTGCCGCCGCCCTTGGCCATCGGCCATCAGATCGCCCGCCGCTGGGCCTTCGGCGTCGATAGCGTATAGGCGTGTCGGCAGTCCCGATTGCTGAAAGCCGGTCGCAGCGGGTCGCGCTCGTCACCGGGGCGAGTTCCGGGATTGGCCTCCATACCGCGCTCGGCCTCGCGCGCGCCGGAATGTGGGTCGTCATGGCGGGGCGCGACCGCGGCCGGACCGAGGCGGCGCGGCGGCTGGTGACCGAGCGTTCCGGCTCGGATCGGGTCGAGGTCACCCTTGCCGATTTTTCGCGGCTCGGCGACGTACGCCGGCTGGCAGAAGAGATCCTGGCCGAGCACGACCGGCTCGACGTGCTCGTCAACAACGCCGGCCTCTTCGCACCGCACTTCCGGCTGTCGACGGACGGGTTCGAGCTGACTTTCGCGGTCAATCACCTCGCACCGTTCCTGCTGACCGATCTGCTGCTCGAACGCCTGAAGGCGTCGGCGCCGGCGCGGATCGTCACCGTCGCCTCGGAAGCGCACCGCCGCAACCGCATCGATGTCGGCGACCTGACGCGCCCGCGCGATTGGACGATGATGCGAGCCTATGGCCGCTCCAAGCTCTGCAACATTCTCTTCACGCGGGAGCTGGCCTCGCGCCTCGACCCCGGCGAGGTCGTCGCCACCTGCCTCCACCCGGGGATGGTCGCCACCGGGATCGGCCAGCGCGGGGGGCTTCCCGAACTCGGCTGGCGCCTGGCGAAGCCGTTCATGCTAAGCCCCGAGAAGGGCGCCGAGGCGCCGGTTTTTCTCGCCACGGTGTCCGATCCCAAGCCTTTTCACAGCGGCTATGTCATCCGCAAAGCCCTTGCCCAGCCGGACCCGGCGGCGCTCGACAGCGGCCTCGCCCGCCGCCTGTGGGATGAAAGCGCGCGGCTGGTCGGCCTCTGAGGTGCAACAATGATCCATTCCAGGCGTGCATTCTTCCGGGACACGTTGACGGTGGCCGCAGCGGCGGCCTTCTCGGGGCTGGCCCGCGAGCCGACGGCGTCAGCGCAGACCAATTTGAGCCCCGAGGCGGCGCTGCAACAGCTGATCGACGGCAACCGGCGCTTTGCCGAGGGCCGAATGACCTCGTTCGGCGAAGATCTGGAAGTGCTCAAGGCGAAGACGGTCGAAAAACAGGAGCCGTTTGCCGCCGTGCTGTCCTGCGCGGATTCGCGTGTGCCCGTCGAGCTGATTTTCGACCAGAGCATCGGCCACGTTTTTATCACGCGGGTCGCCGGCAACATCGCCACTTCGGCGGTGATCGCCAGCCTCGAATACGGTGTTGCCGTCCTCGGCGTCAGGGCGATGATGGTGCTGGGCCACGCCAATTGCGGGGCGGTCAAGGCTTCGATCGAAGCGAAGGCGGTCCCCGGTCAGATCAGCGCCCTCTACCCCTATATTCGCCCGGCAGTCGACCAGGCCGGCGCCGATCTCGACGCGGCGATCAAGGCGAATGCGAGGATCCAGGCTGCGCTGCTTCGCCAATCCTCACCTGTCCTCGCCGAGCAGATCAAAGAGAACCGGCTCAAAGTCGTCGCCGCCTATTACGATCTCGCGAGCGGCAACGTTTCCCTGCTGGATTGAGCAGGTCACGACCTCCCTCGGCTTGATGGAAGTATTCCTCTGACCCGGCCGCTCGCTTCGGGTATTTTACCTCGCATCGATCGGTGTAGGGGGGGTCATGAGAGCGGAACAATTTTCTTTCATTTTCGCCGCGTTTGCGGCCCTGATCGGGCTGCCGGCGAACGCGCAGCAGCCGGCAGCGCCGCCCGCCGTCCTGATCCAGCCGGCCGAGCTGCGGTCGATGACCAAGCAGGCCGAGTTCGTCGGGCGCGCCGAGGCATTGGAAAAAGTCGATTTGCGGGCGCGGGTCACGGGTTTCCTCGGCCCCCGCCTTTTCAAGGACGGCGACGCGGTCAAAGAAGGGCAGGTCGTCTTCACGATCGAGAAGGAGCCGTTCGAAGCCACGGTTGACCAGCGCAAGGCGCAACTAGCCTCGGCCCAGGCCACCCTTGCCAATGCCGATCAGCAATTGGCGCGCACCGCCGAGCTGACCCGTAAGGGCAATGCCCCGGTCGCCCAGCTCGACCAGCGCACCGCCGAGCAAGGCCAGGCCAAGGCGGCGGTGATGGAGGCCGAGGCAAACCTCCGCGACGCGCAGATCCAGCTGTCCTACACCGAGATCAAGACACCAATCAGCGGCAGGATCGGGCGCCCTGTCGTCTCGCCCGGCAATCTGGTCGGGCCGGATACGGGTGTGCTTACGACGGTGGTTAAAGACGACCCGATGCAGGTGCTGTTCTCGGTAACTCAGCGGGAGATGCTGGAAGCCCGCGACTCCGAGGTGACCGGGAAGGTGCGGGCTCGTGTCAGACTGGCCAACGGCTCGCTCTATGGCGAGAAGGGGCAAATAGATTTTCTCGATGTCCAGGTCAACCCGCGAACCGACGGTCAGACGGTCCGCGCGATGTTCCCCAATCCGGACGATATTCTCACCAGCGGCCAGACGGTTCGCGTCATCATCGAGGAGAAGGGCGGCGACAAGGTCTTGGTGATCCCGGAAACCGCCATCGCGATCGATCAAACCGGGCCGTACGTCTTTGTTGTTGGCCAGGACGACAAAGTCGAGCAGCGACGCCTGCGTCTCGGCACCCGCCGAGAGGGCCTCGCCGTCGTCGAGGATGGGCTAAAACCGGACGAGCGCGTCGTGGTTCAGGGGCAGCAGCGCATCCGCGCGGGAATGACCGTCGCGCCGCAGCTGGCGCCATCGCCCGCCGGTTGAGGAGGGAGCAATACCTCGATGATTTCCTCCGTCTTTATCCACCGCCCGCGGCTTGCGATCGTCATCTCAATCGTCATTTCGATCGCCGGCGTCATCGCGCTGGGGGCGCTTCCGATTGCGCAATTCCCCGACATCGTTCCGCCGCAGGTGCAGGTCAGTGCCCTTTACCCCGGGGCGTCGGCGGAGGCGGTCGAGGAAAGCGTCGCGCAGGTGATCGAAGCCCAGGTCAACGGTGTCGACCGGATGATTTATATGAAGTCGACATCCGGAGGAGATGGCACCTACGCGCTCAGCGTCACCTTCGAGGTCGGCAGCGACCCCGACCTCAATACCGTGAACGTGACCAACCGGGTCAACCAGGCGCTTGCGTTATTGCCGCCCGAGGTGCAGCGCAACGGCGTGACGACGCAGAAGCAATCGACTTCGCTGTTGCAAGTCGTCGCGATCTATTCGCCCAAGGGCAGCCGCGACGCGTTGTTTCTGTCGAATTACGCCAAGATAAATCTGGTCGATACCCTGAAGCGGGTGAAAGGTGTCGGCGACGCGAAGCAGCTGGGCGATCTCGAATACTCGATGCGGATCTGGCTGAACCTGGACCGCATGGCAAGCCTCGACATCACTCCGCAAGACGTCATCGACGCGATCAACTCGCAGAACACGCAAGCTGCGGTCGGCCGAGTCGGGGCGGCGCCGCTCGTGCCCGACGTCGAGTTTCAACTAAACATCACGACGCAAGGCCGGCTGACTATGGTCGAGGAGTTCAACAACATCATCGTTCGGGCCAATCCGGACGGCGGAGTGGTCCGTATCAAAGACATTGCCCGCGCCGAGCTCGGCTCGAAATCGGCCGACAGCCTCGCCCGCTACAACGGCAAGCCGGCCGAGGCGATCACGATCTACCAATCTCCCGGCGCCAACGCCATCGCTGTCGCCGCGGGCGTCAAGAAGGCACTGAAGGAGATCGAACCGCGACTGCCGGAAGACGTCGCATACGACGTGATGTACGACACGACCGTTTTTGTCGATGCGATGATCCATAAAGTGGAGAAGACGCTGCTCGAAGCCTTTGTGCTCGTCGGCATCGTGGTTTTCATTTTTCTCGGGAACTTGCGCGCGACATTGATCCCGATTATCGCCGTGCCGGTCGCGCTGGTCGGCACGTTTGCGGTGATGCTGGCGCTCGGCTTTTCGGCAAACACGATTTCGCTTTTGGCACTGGTACTGGCGATCGGTATCGTTGTCGACGACGCCATCGTTGTCGTCGAGGCGGTCGAGCATATCCTCGAGACGGAGCCTCAGCTGACCCCGGCCGAGGCGACGGAAAAAGCGATGTCATTGGTGACCGCGCCGATCATCGCGATCACCCTCGTCCTGCTCTCGGTCTTTGTGCCGACGGCCTTCATCCCCGGCATCACTGGCCAGCTTTATCAGCAATTTGCGGTCGCCGTGTCGGTATCGATGCTGATCTCGGCGATCAACGCTTTGAGCCTCTCGCCCGCCTTGTGCGCGGTCTTGCTGCGGCACCGCGGTCATCCGCGAGGGCTGATCGCCTGGCTGCAACGCGGCATCGACAAGAGCCGCGACGGATATGTGGGGCTGGTTCGACCGCTGGCGCGCCGGGCGCTGATCACCGCTGCGTTGGTGGTCGCCTTTGCGCTGGGGACCGGCTGGCTCGCCAAAATCGTCCCTTCCGGTTTCCTGCCGGACGAGGACCAGGGCGCCTTTTTCGCCGAGGTGCAGTTGCCGGATGCGGCGTCCTTGAACCGCACGAACAAGGTCGTGGCGCAGGTCGAGGATCTGATCCAAAACCGGCCGTGGACGCAAAGCGTTCTCAGCATCGCAGGCTATAGTCTCATCGACGGCCTCGCCCTGCCGAACAAGGGCCTCTTCATTGTCGGTCTGAAGCCGTTCGACGAAAGGACTGATCCGTCGCTCTCGGTCTTCTCCGCTTTGGCCGAGCTGCGCCCCCTATTCCGCCAAATCGCAGCCGCGAATGTCATAGCATTCAATCCGCCGCCGATCTCCGGTCTCGGCAATGCCGCTGGTTTTGAATTGCAATTGCAGAGCCTGGCCGGAGCGACGCCAAAGGATCTCGCAGCCGTCGCCGAGGGACTGGTCATCGCGGCGAACCAAAACCCCGCACTCGCCGGCGTCTATACGACTTACGGAGCCTCCACGCCGCAGGTCTATCTGAAACTCGACCGCGAGCGTGCCGAAACGCTCGGCGTCTCGATCGGCGACATCTTCAGTGCCCTACAGACGGCGATGGGCGGCACCTACGTCAACGACTTCAACCGCTTTGGCCGCACTTGGCAGGTAAAGGTTCAGGCGGACGCGGCTGATCGCAAGGGAGTAGAGGATATTTTCAAGGTACGCGTGCGAACCGCGCAAGGCGATCTGGTACCGCTGCGTTCGGTTGCGGATGTGGAGCTGATCACCGCGCCCTCATCGATCATTCGCTACAACAATCTGCGCTCGGTCACGATCAATGGCGGTCCGGCGCCCGGTTACTCTTCGGGCCAGGCGCTCGCGGCGATGCAGGCCGTCGCCGCCACTACGTTGCCGAGTGGGTTCTCCTACGAATGGACCGGGACGGCGCTGCAGGAAAAAGCGGCAGCGGGGCAGACCGGCTCGATCCTCGGTCTGGCGATCGTGTTTGCCTACTTGTTTCTCGTCGGCCTTTACGAGAGCTGGACCATACCGGTGGCAGCGTTGCTGTCGGTCGTGGTCGGCCTCTTTGGCGCGATGGCCGCTCTGAAGTTGTCCGGGCTCGACAACAACATCTACGCGCAGATCGGCATCGTCGTGCTGATCGCGCTCGCCGCCAAGAACGCCATCCTGATCCTAGAATTTGCGATGGAGCAGCGGCGAGAGGGGCAGGAGATCGTCGCGGCCGCCATCGAAGCCGCCAGACTGCGGTTCCGCGCCGTCATGATGACCTCCTTCGCATTCATCGCCGGTCTGGTGCCGCTCGTCATCGCGACCGGCGCGGGCCGGGCGACGATACGTGCGGTCGGCACCGCGGTGTTCGGCGGAATGGTGACCGCGAGCTTTCTCGGGATCTTTGTGATTCCGGGCCTCTACGTGCTGTTCCAGACCTTGCGGGAGCGGGTCAAGAGCTTGTCAAAATCCCGGAAGCCCGTGATACCTGAGCGCGTGATACCCGATAAGGCCGCCGAATAAGGCAGCCGTGCGGGTATCCCGCTTGGGGGTATTCGCGAACGGTGTGCGATGATCAGCCGCTTCCGTACTTTTCTGGCCGGGTTTTTTGTCCTGTTGCCGCTCGCCGTGACGATTACCGTCATCGTATGGGTCGGCACATTTATTTACGCCTATGTCGGTCCGAACGGCGCGATCGGGCGCGTTTTGCTCTCGATCGGGTTTCGCTTGTCGGACTCGCCGATTGCAGCTTATGCGCTCGGTGCGATCGTTGTGATCGGGCTGATTTATCTCCTCGGGCTCAGCGTCGAGTCCCGCCTGGAAACCCGCGTTCGTCTTCTCATCAGATTCGCTGATGGAGCGCATCCCGTTCGTCCGCAATCTGTACGACGTCACCAAGCGGTTTGTCGCGATCATGGACAGAAAGGACCAGGATGGGCTGAAAAGCATGAGCCCGGTCTGGTGCTTCTTCGGCGGCGATGGCGGCGCCGGGGTGCTGGGGCTATTGCCGATGCCTAGGCCGATCCTGATCGGCGGAGAGCGTTACCATGTGGTCCTCGTCCCCTCCGCGCCGGTGCCGGTCGGGGGGGCGTTGATCTATGTCCCGGCCGCGTGGGTCAAGCCGGCCAATATCGGGGTGGAAACCCTGATGAGCATCTACGTGTCGATGGGCGTGACCTCCCCCCAGATCGTGGAGAGTGACCCGGAGCGTGCGCCATCGCGCCATTAGCAAGGGAGTTTCGGCGGAGCTAGGCGCCTCAATACGGCGTGCCGTCCCGATGCACGAAGACGCGCTCGCCGCTCGAGGTGAGCGCTCTGCCGATGTCCTCGTCCGGGTAGATGACGGTATCTCCGGGATTGCGTTCGCCGATCTCCAAATAGACGACGTCACGGCCGCTGCGGTTTATCAGGTGGTGGGCGTCGCCCGAGCCGGCTTTGAAGCCGGCGCACATGCCCGGGCGCAGCGGTGTCTCTCCGGCATTGGTCACGAGAACGGGTTCGCCCTCGACAATGTAGATGAACTCGTCCTCGCGCGTGTGCGTATGGCGCAGCGCCGACATGCCGCCCGGCGGCAACTTCGTCAGGTTCACCCCGAAATTGGTCAACCCGAACACGTCGCCCAGTATCCGTCTTTCTCGTCCGGCGACCCGCGCAGCGAAGGGCTCGGGGTAGCCGCGAGCGGGGTGGGCGGGCGGCACGGCTCCAGCTTCGATTGCGGCCGGCTTGGTTGCTTCCGACATCGGTGTCCTCCACATCTGAGTTTCCGCACTGAATTATGTGCTAGGCTGATGCATGACTCAAAGTGCGCGGATCGCCTGGGGCGGGAAGACTCTCTACGGCGCGAGGGTCGGCATCCTTATGCTGGAGACGCGTTTCCCGCGTATTCCCGGCGATATGGGGAATGCGGAAACCTGGCCGTTTCCCGTCCTTTACAAGGTCGTGCCCGGCGCCTCGCCGCGACGCGTCGTCCGCGAACGGGCCGAGGGCCTGCTGGATGAATTCCTCGCTGCCGCCGACGAGCTCGTCCGTCTCGGCGCCGACGGAATTACCACGACCTGCGGTTTTCTGTCGCTTTATCAGCGGGAAATCGCCGCCCGTGTCGGCGTGCCGGTCGCGACCTCGAGCCTGATGCAGATCCCGTTCATCGAGCGCGTGCTGCCGCCCGGCAAGCGGGTCGGCGTCCTCACGGTCAGCGCCGCGAACCTGACAGAGCAGCATTTGAGCGCTGCGGGTGCCGATCCAGCGACGCCGGTCGTCGGCACGGACGGTGGAAGCGAGTTCAGCCGCGTCATGATCAATGACGAGGAGCGGCTCGATGTCGCCGCCGCGGAGCGCGATATCCTCGCGGCCGGCGACAGGCTCGTCGCAAGCCACGACGGCATCGGCGCGGTGCTCCTCGAATGCACCAACATGGTGCCCTATGCCCGTGCCTTGTCGCAGCGCCTGCGCCTCCCGGTATTCAGCATCTACACCTTTGTGACCTGGTTCCAATCCGGTCTGATTCCGCGTGATTTCAGCCATCTTTGAGGATCAGGAGTTCCCGATGACCTTTCATAACCGTCGGCACCCCCTTTCCGCCGCCGGTGCTGCTCTCGGCTGCCTGCTGCTGACGGTCTGTGCCGGGCAGACCCCGACAGCGACCAACTGGGTCAAGGCCGGTGCCGACGATCAGACGATCGCCCGCGAGCTTGACGACTGCAATGCGCAGGCGAATGCGGCGCTCGCCAATGAACAGGGCATCAACGCCGACATCAATGCGACGCTCGGGCGAAACTGGCAACTCGGCGGCACCCAGGGTATCGAGGCGCAGTCGATGCGGCGGCAGGCCGGCGGCTATGCCGACCAGGTCCTCAACAACTGCATGCGCGCCAAGGGGTTCAGCAAAGAGGGCTGATCAAGGCCAGCCCCAGGGGCCCCAATCCCAATCGCTCTGGTACATCAGAGCGTTCATTTGGGCTTCGTCGGCGAGTTGCTGGGCGAAAATCTCTTGCCGATATGCTGCCCAGTTCTGCTGCGTGCCGAAATAGACGCAACGGCAGACCAGCGGATCGGCATACAAATACACCGGCTGGCCGTTCACGACTCGCGTGACGAATTTGTTCGGCGGGAGCCTGCGCATCGCCGCCAGGCGGTGCGGGCTGTCGGCAACCCTGATCTGAAAACCTGCCGCAGCGAGAAGATCCTCCCTTTGCCCGACCAGCTGTTGCTGGCTGGCGCAGCCGGCAATAGCCAGCAAACCGGTCAAGGCGCAGAAGGCGATCAGCTTTGTCACGGCGATATCCCCTGGTAGAAAGACGCCGGACCTTAGACCATCGCAGGTGCGCCGCGCAACCGACCGGCCGCCACAGGTCGAGCCCGTAAATCGCGAACCCCGCGCAGCCAATGGCCGAGGGGCTGGAGCCCATTGCAGCCGCCGGCCGCGGCGGCAAACTCGGCCGAGACCAGCACCTTACGTCCCAAAGGCTCGCACAGCGTTTCAATGCGCGCCGCCTCGTTGACGGCCGGCCCGCGCGCTCGCCCAGCCGCCAGCGGCATAACCCTGGTGTGTATCGCGTAGGCCGCCTGGCCGGAACGTCAGCGCTAACGCCCGTGTTTGCCGGTGTCGGCAGGAGCGGGGAATGTTGACGATTGCCGAGGCGCACCGGCGCACCGAGCTCTTTCTGACCGGCCAGATGCTGGAGGCGCTGCGCACGGTCGAATACGAACTGCCGAGCTTCGACACCGAGCCGGTTGATGTCGAGCTGGCCGATGTCGCGCGCTCGCGCGTCGAGATCCGCCATGTGCGCGGCGCTTCCGACGCCACCTATTTGGTCAATGCGTTCGGCGACGAGCTGTTGATGCAATTTCAGCTCAACGTGCACCGGCTGGTCGTCGTCTATCGCGTGCCGGCGCTCGAGGCGCTCGATGCGAGCACCCTCGCCGTGCGGCTCGAACGCTGGCGCATTGGCGCCGAGCATGCCGGCTGGAAATTCGGCTGGCGCGACGCGCCGATCGCCGGTGATCCGGGCCGCCGCTATGTCGAAACCTATTGCTACGCCTTTGCCGCTAGTGATTTTCTCGAAAACGAGCCGCAGCAGCTCTACTGGCGCACCGACATCGTGCAGATGACCCGCTATTACATGATCGAGGCCGCCCGCAGCGGCATCCGCCTGTCGCCGCGCCGCGCCGGCTTCCCGGTCTAGAGCCCTACCAGCCGAGCTGAGGGCGCATACCGGCGAGGATCTCGAGCTGACGGTCGGGATCGCCGACAAAGCGGATAATCATGTGATTGGCGCCTGCATCGGCGAAAATCTTGAGATATGCGGCCGCACCGGCCGCCGGACCGCCATAAACCCCCTGCCTCCCGCGCATCACTTCGGCAGGTTGCCCGTAGTATCCTTCGAGAAACGCGTCGATCCGCTGTCCGGCGCGGCCGGCGTCCTCGTCGATCGCCAAGGTCACATAAATCGCGGCCACGAATTGACTGACATCGCGCCCGGCGTCGCGAAGAATCTGCTGCACCTCGGCCCATTGCTGCTTCCAGCGGCCGAGGTCGGCCTCGTTGGCGAACCAGCCGTCGAAATGCCGAGCGGCCCGCTCGAGGGCGGGACGCACCGACCCCGCCATCCAGATCGGCGGGCCGCCGGCGCGGTATGGGGTCGGCCCCAGCACACCGCCTTGCACCGGCCAGCGGCCTTGCCAATCGACCGGCTTCCCGGTCCACAAGGCGCGGGCCAGCCGCAGGCCTTCCATCATGCGCCCGACGCGGCCTTCGAACGGTACGCCTGCGGCCGCGAATTCTGCCCGGATGTTGGGCACGTCGCTGGCGATCCCCGCCCCGAGGACGAGCCGTCCCTCGCTGATCTGATCGAGTGTGGCAAGCTGATGCGCCAGCACCACCGGGTTGCGCAACGCCGGCAAAAAAACGGCGGTGCCGAGCGCCACCTTTCGCGTATTTGCCGCCACCGCGGCCAACAGAGTGAGCGGATCATGACGCGGCCGGGCCAGCAGCGAATCCCCGACCCACACCGAATCGAAGCCCAATCCCTCGGCGCGCGCCGCGAGCTCCAGCAAAGGCGCGGTCTGCGGCCGACCTTCCATGACCCGCTCGCGGGTCGGCAGCAGATACCCGATCTGTGGCGGCATTGTCCGTGAGTCCTCGCGCTAATGCAGGCGCAGCGATGCGCTGACGTGGCGGAACCGGCCGTGGCCGGCAGACCGCGCCTGTCCGACTTTCACCGAATGGAGCTTGCCCTCGATGTTGCGGCTCCAGAATTCCAGGAAGCGGCGGAGCTCGGGAAAGTCCGGAGCGAGGTCGAGCTTCTGCCAGATAAAGCTCTGCAACAGATCCGGGTGGTCCGGCATCCGATAGATGATCTCCGCGGTGGTCAGCCGATACTCACCAAGGTGGGCAATGGCGCTCATACGGGTCTCCTCTCGGCTCGTTCCCGCTAACCGCGAGCATGCTCCGTCAGTTTCGCCGCAGCAACAAAAAACTAGGCCTGAACAGCAGGTTAGCAGCTCGCCTGAGGGAGTGCTGCCAACCCCGGGACCAGGCATCCCTTGAAGGCATCGTGCGAGAGGTTAGATTAGATCACTACCGGAAACATTCATGCTGGCGGTTTGTTTACCGGAAACGGGTGTCTGCCAGATTAAGGTCTCCACAGCGATGAAGCGGGTCTTGTCAGCGCTCGTTGTCTCCGGCGGAATCGCCCTGACGACGGGCATCGTTTCCCCTGTTCTCGCCGGAGCGCCGATACCCTTGGCTGATGGCGCGCCGGTGCAGACCTTGGCGCCGGTGGTCAGTCGGATCACCCCAGGCGTCGTCGGCATTTCCGTGCGCGGGCGGATGCGGGAAGACAATGCACTATTGCAAGACCCGATGGTCCGTCGCTTCTTCAACCTGCAGCAGCAGCCGGTCGAGCGCGAGACGGAGGCGACGGGCTCGGGCGTGATTGTCGACGCCGTGCAGGGCTATGTGATGACCAATGCGCATGTCGTCGAGAATGCCAGCAACATCGAAGTAACGACGAAGGACAACCGGCGGCTGACCGCGAAATTGATCGGCCGCGACCCCGATACGGACATCGCCGTGTTGCAGATCCCCGCGGGCGGTCTGACGGCGGTCCCGATCGGTGATTCCGACCGCCTGCAGGTCGGCGATTTCGTGCTGGCGATCGGCAACCCGTTCGGTCTCGGTCAAACCGTGACCTCGGGCATCATCAGCGCGCTGGGGCGCAGCGGTCTCGGTATCGAAGGCTACGAGGATTTCATCCAGACCGATGCCTCGATCAATCCCGGTAATTCGGGCGGCCCATTGGTCGATCTGCAGGGCCGCGTCGTCGGCATCAATACCGCGATCCTGGCGCCCGGCGGCGGCAATATCGGCATCGGTTTTGCCGTCCCGATAAACATGGCTCGCCAGGTCATGGACCAGCTGATCAATTACGGCGAGATCAAGCGCGGCCGCATCGGGGTGGCGATCCAAGACCTGACGCCCGATCTGGCCCAGGCGCTCGGCACCAGGCATACCGAGGGGGCGGTGATCGCCAGCGTCTTGCCGGGCTCGCCGGCCGAGCGCGCCGGGTTGCGGACCAACGATCTCGTCGTTGCGATCAATGGCGCGCCGATGCGCAGCGGCACCGAGCTGCGCAACCGCGTTGGTCTGTCCCGGATCGGCGACGAGGTCGAGCTCACGGTCGAGCGCGGGGGGGCAGAGCGCAACGTGACAGTTCGCGTCGAGAGAGCCACGACAACCGCGCAGCGCGTCCGCACAAGGCAGCGCTGATCGCGGATGGCGCAGACACCTTACGAGGTTCTGGGCGTCAAGCCGGACGCCAGCGCGGACGAAATCCGCAAGGTCTACCGCAAGCTCGCCAAGCAGTTTCACCCTGATCTGAACCCCGGGAAACCCGAAGCGGAAGCGCGCTTCAAGTCGATTTCTGCAGCTTATGACCTGCTATCCGATCCCGAAAAGCGGGCGCGGTACGATAGGGGCGAAATCGACGAAACCGGGGCCGAGCGCCCACCGCGGGGCTATTATAGAGGCCATGCGGAAGGCGCTGAGGGGTGGCGGTACCAGCCCGAAGGCGAGGTGGATCTGGGTGATCTGGAGGATCTGTTCGCTGCGTTCGGCTCCGCAGGGGCCCGGCAGCGCGGCCAGGCCGGAGCGGGGTTCAGAGCGCGCGGCGCCGACCGGCAGTTCACCTTGACCGTCGATTTCGTCACAGCGGCGACCGGCGGCAAGCAGCGGCTGTCGCTCGCGCCCGAGGAATGGCTTGACGTCACGATACCTGCCGGGATCGAAGACGGTCAGGTGCTGCGGCTCAGAGGCAAGGGCGGCCCCGGCTTCGGCGGCGGCGCGACCGGGGATGCGCTGATCGAAGTTCATGTCGCCCCCCACCCGATGTTCCGCCGCGACGGCGACAATGTCCTCCTCGAATTCCCGGTGAGCCTGGCCGAGGCGGTGCTCGGGGCGCGGGTATCGGTGCCGACGGTGACGGGCCCGGTGACGATGACGATACCAAAGGGATCGGATACCGGAAGGCAATTGCGGCTGCGCGGCAAAGGCATCCAGAAGAAAACCCCGGGCGACGAAATCGTCACGCTCAAGGTGTTGATCGGGCACAGCTCGGATCCCGAGCTCGCGGCATTTCTCGAAAAATGGGCGCAGCAGCATCCCTTCGATCCGCGACAAGGAATGCCCGCTGCATGATCGGGTTCGACGAATTGCTGCGCCAAATGAACGGGCTCGACCGCAGAGAATTGATGCGGTGGGTCGAAAACCGCTGGGTGTTGCCCGAGCGGCGGGACCAAACCTTGCTCTTTCACGAGGTCGATGTCGCGCGGGTCGAGCTGATCCTCGAAATCCGCCAGGAATTTGCCATCGACGAGGAGGCGTTGCCGGTGGTCCTCGGCCTCCTCGACCAGGTCTATGAGCTGCGCCGGCAGTTGCGCCGGATGTGCGATGCGCTGGCGGCCCAGCCGTCGGAGGTGCAGGCCGCCATCAGGCGCGCGCTGCCGCCGCGGACAGGACCGGAAATCCCGCACGACTGACCCTCGGTCAAGCCGCAATTGTGAAGCAGCGGCGAAGGAGGCACTATCCGCCCCGAGCTGGAGCAGAGGGAGGATGCCGTGCAGCTGAGCCGCGAGGAATTGCTCAAAGCCTATCGTGACATGGCGACGATCCGCCAGTTCGAGGAACGCGTGCAGGACGAGTTCTCGAAGGGCAGCATCCCGGGGTTTGTCCATCTCTATGCCGGCGAGGAGGCTTCCGCCGTCGGCGTCTGCATGCATTTGGGGCCGCAGGACTACATTGCCAGCACCCATCGCGGGCATGGCCACAGCATCGCCAAGGGCTGCGACCCATCCCTGATGATGCAGGAGCTGTTCGCCAAGAAGACCGGGCTGTGCGGCGGCAAAGGCGGCTCGATGCACATCGCCGACCTCGACCATGGCATGCTCGGCGCCAACGGCATCGTCGGCGGCGGGCCGCCGCTGGTCGTCGGCGCGGCGCTGACCGCCAAGACCCTCGGTCGCAACACCGTCGCGGTCTCGTTTACGGGCGACGGCGGCTCCAACCAGGGCACCACCTTCGAAGCGATGAACATGGCGGTGGTGCTGAAGTTGCCGGCGATCTTCGTGTTCGAGAACAACCAGTACGGCGAAGGCACCGCGTTCGAGTATGCGGTTGGCAGCCGCGACATCGCCGGCCGCGCCGCCGGCTTCGGATTACCCAGCGTCAAGGTCAACGGCGACGATTTCTTTGAGGTGCACGAGGCGGCGCGCGAGGCGGTCGAGCGCGCCCGCGGCGGCGGCGGGCCGAGCGCGATCGAGGTCGATACCTGCCGATTCTACGGCCACCACTCGGGCGACGCGCAGCTCTATCGCGGCAAGGACGAAGTGCGCCGCCTGCGCGAAGACCGCGATTGCCTGAAGCATTTCCGCCGCCGCGTCGGCGAGGCCGGACTGCTCGACGGGGCGGAGCTCGACCGGGTCGAGAGCGAGGTCGCCGCGCTGATCGACCATGCGGTCGAAGTGGCGCGGGCCGCACCGGTTCCGGACACCGACGCGCTGATGCGCGATGTCTATGTCTCTTACTGAGGGAGCGGGCGATGGCACTGAAATCGATCCGCCAGGCGCTCAACGAGGCGCTCGCCCAGGAGATGCGCCGCGACCCGCGCGTCGTCGTGATCGGCGAGGACGTCGCGGGCGGCGCCGGCTCGCAGGGGCAGCGCGACGCCTATGGCGGAGTGCTCGGCGTGACGAAGGGGCTTTTCGGGGAATTCGGCGAGGGCCGGGTCATCGACACGCCGATCACCAAGTCGGCGATCATGGGCGCCGCCGCCGGCGCCGCGGTCACCGGGTTGCGCCCGGTCGCCGAGCTGATGTTCTCCGATTTCTTCGGAGTCTGTTTCGACCAGATCTACAACCAGGCGGCGAAGTTCCGCTACATGTTCGGCGGCAAGGCCAAGACCCCGCTCGTCATCCGCACGATGATCGGCGCCGGGCGCAGCGCCGCGGCCCAGCATTCGCAGAGCCCCTACCACATCTTTACCTCGGTGCCGGGGCTCAAATGCGTCGTGCCGTCGAACGCCTATGACGCCAAGGGTCTATTGATCCAGGCGATCCGCGACGACGACCCGGTGATCTTCTGCGAACACAAGCTGATGTACGACTTGCGCGCCGAGGTCCCGGACGAGCCCTATACGATCCCGTTCGGCGAAGCCAACATCGTGCGCGACGGCGACGACGTCACAGTCGTCGCGCTCGCCCGCATGGTGCATTACGCCAGCGAGGCGGCGGATGCGCTCGCCAAGGAGGGGATCGAGTGCGAGCTGATCGACCCGCGGACGACCTCGCCGCTCGACGAGGACACGATCCTCGAAAGCGTCGAGCGCACCGGCCGGCTCGTCGTCGTCGACGAGGCGACGCCGCGCTGCAGCATGGCGGCCGACATCGCGGCGCTGGTCGCCGACAAGGCGTTCGCGTCGCTGAAGGCGCCGGTCAAGCGCGTGACCGCACCGCACACTCCGGTGCCGTTCGCGCCGTCCTTGGAAAAGCTCTACATCCCGAGCCCCGAGCGGATCGCCGAGGCGGTGCGCGAAGTGCACGGGTACGCGAGGTGACCCTCACCCACCAAACCCTTCGGGCTTGGCCCCGCTCTCCCGCGGTGCGGGAGAGGAGCTTTGCGGTGTGTGCGTTTTGCCCCTCTCCCGCACTGCGGGAGAGGGTGGCGAGCGAAGCGAGGCGGGTGAGGGTCTTCGGCGCGGGGTACGAAAATGAGCTCTGAAATAACCGCGATCACGATGCCGAAATGGGGCTTGACGATGACCGAGGGCAAGGTGGTCGGCTGGCTCAAGCAGCAGGGGCAGAGTTTGGCCGAGGGCGAGGAACTCCTCGAAATCGAGACGACAAAAATCACCAACGTCCTGGAAGCGCCGGCCGCGGGCACCTTGCGGCGGATCGTGGCGCCGGCGGGCGCGACCCTGCCGGTCGGCGCCTTGCTCGCGGTGGTCGCGCCCGAGGAGGTGGCGGAAGGCGAGATCGACGCTTTTCTCGCCGGGTTTGCGGTCCCGGAGCCGCTCGGCCGAAGCGGCGGTGGGTGCCGAAGCTGCAAGCCCTCGCGAATTGGAGGCGGCCGGCTTACGCCTACGCTATCTCACGCTCGGCGAGGGCGACAGCGTCCCGGTGCTGTTGCTGCACGGCTTCGGCGCCGATCTCAACACCTGGATGTTCGCACAGCCCGCCCTGGCCGAAGGAAGGCAGGTCATCGCCCTGGATCTGCCGGGCCATGGCGGATCCGCCAAGCAGCTGGACCGCGTCGATGCGGAGAGCTTGGCCACCATCGTCGACCACGCGCTGAACGCGCTCAGCCTCGAACGGCTACACCTCGTCGGGCATTCGATTGGCGGCGGGATCGCCATTTCGTTCGCCTCGGGGCAACCCGAGCGCGTGGCGACCCTGACCCTGATCTCGTCGGCCGCGCTTGGACCCGAGATCAACGCGGCGTTTATCGACGGCTTTGTGCGCGCCGCTCGCCGCCGCGAGGCGGTCGAGGCGCTCAACCTCCTGGTCCAGGATCCGGCGCTCGTCAGCCGCACAATGATCGAGGATGTGTTGCGCTACAAACGGCTGGACGGGGTGCCCGAGGCGCTGGCGGCGTTTGCCGAGGAATGGTTCCCTGGCGGCCGGCAAATTGTCGGCCTCAGCGACGCCGTTGCGGCCCTAAAACTGCCGGTGCAAATTATTTGGGGGCGCGAAGATCGCATCATCCCCGTCGCTCATGCCGAAGCGCTCGCATCACGCCTTCCGGTTCACATCCTCGAGCAGACAGGTCACCTGCCGCATATGGAAAAATCCGGCGAGGTCAATCGGCTGATAAAAAGATTGATCGAGAACCAAGCCTAATCGATCAGGTGCGACCGGCGGCGGCCAAGCGGCGGCGCAGCAGAGTGCGCATGAACCTGTTGCGGCTGCGGCCGACCGGGGCCGTAGGAGGCCTAGTCGCCGGGGCGGTGGGACGGGAGGGGCCGGCTGCTCCCGACGCTTCTTCGGACGAATAGCGACGCTCAAAATCCTCGTCGCTGAAGGTCAAACCAACGTCTTCTTCTTCGATCATTTGGGCTATCCTCCTTCGTTATCGTTCTAGGCATTCGGGGCTCCCCCTGTTACTGCCGCTCGTATTTGACGACGCGGCGCACGCGGCCCCATGCGCCCGGCTGAACGACATAGAGATCGCCATGGGAATCGACCCATATGCCGTGGCAGGAGCGATTGACCGGCCCGTCGCCCCAGCGCGCCAAGCGCTCGCCGTCGAGGGTCAGGATGCTGATCATGCCGCCATTGTGCTCGGGGATGTAAACGGTGTAGTCATCGTCGACATAGAAGAAAGCCGGGCCGATCAGCTCGGTCGGCCAGATCGTCAGCAGTTTGCCGTCCTGGTCGAAGACCTGCACCCGATCGTTTTCGCGGTCGGCGACCAGCACGCGCCCGCGGCGGTCGATCCACACGCCGTGCGGCAGGTTGAACTGCCCGGGCCGATTGCCGGGTTCACCCCAGGAGAAGAGGTATTTTCCGTCCGACGAGAATTTGTGAACTCGGGCGTTGCCATACCCATCGGTCATGAACATCTCGCCGCTCGGCGCAAAGGCGATGTCGGTCGGCAGGTTGAACGGACCGCCGCCATGCGTGACTTTCTTCCACGCCGACGAGCTGAAATCGTCGGCCGGCACTCCGGTATCCGAGCGCTGGCCCTTGGTGCCGATGGTCTGCAACAGGCGCCCATCGGTAGTGAATTTCATGAATTGGCCGTGATGCTCGTCGCAGAGCCAGACGAAGTCGTTCTCGACGATGCGGATCGCGTGGGGAAAGGTGAACATCCCCGCCCCCCAGGACGACAGGAATTTGCCGTCGCGGTCGAAGATAACGACCGGATGCTCGGCGTTTCGGTTGAAGCAGTAGACCCGGTCCTGTGAATCGACCGAAACGGCGCACGCCCTCACTTCGATACTCTCGGGAGGTCGAGCCCAATCTTCGCGCACTTTGTAGGTGTACTTGCCGCTGCCGACGATCGGATCCATCGTTTCCTCTTTCGTTTTTATCAGCGCCGCTGCTCAGCATCATACGCGCCTGCAGCCGCATTTCATGAGCCTATTCTGCATCGGGAGTATGCAACATCATTGACCCGCCGCTTCGGTGACAACGCATGTTAGGCCGTTGAAAAGTTCTCCCGCCTCGCCCAAATACCATCTAACTGGATGGCGTGTAGATGGTGAAAATGGCAGAACGGCTTGCGGAGAGTGAGAAGATCACGATCAACCTCGGTCACGTCGACCTCGGCCACATCGACCTGATGGTTCAGGAAGGGTTCTACTCGAACCGCACTGACTTTATCCGTACCGCGATCCGCAGCCAGCTCGAGCGGCACGCCGATGCGGCCAAGCAGGCGATTGCGCGAAAGAGAGTAGAGCTGGGGCTGCGGCATTTCAGCCGTGAAGATCTGGAAGCAGTGCATGCGACCGGGCAGGTGCTCCACATCCGCGTGTTGGGCCTGGCCAGCATTGCCAACGACGTAAGTCCCGAGCTTGCCTGCGCGACCATTGGATCGATTGCCGTACTTGGCGCGTTACACGCCAGTTCGGCTGTGAAAGCCGCTCTGGCCGACCGTATTCGATAATTGGGCAGCAGCGGGCAATCGAGCGCCCTCAGTCGAACCCTCCGGCATAGGAAAGTTATGATGAGCAACAGACTGCGCGCCGGCATGCGTGAAGCCAGCCGGCTCACCCGAGCAGGCCGCCTCGTTGAGGCGACGGCACTGCTGCAGCGCGTGCTGCAGAGTGGAAGAGATCGAGATCCCGCTGCCGGTAACCGCGTGCCGCCGACGATCGACCTGGTGCCCGATGCGGTTGAGGTGACCACTGCCGAGCAGGGCCGGCCGGAAAGCGCAGTCCGGACGCAGATGCCCGACGCGCTTCAACGTTTCCTCGACCGGACTACACGTACCGGGTTTGAGCCCGGCCCGGGAGGGCCGTCAGAGCCGTTACTGGCAGATGTTCCAGTGCCGGAAGGGGGGCAATTTCTGACGAAATCTTTCAGCAACCAGGCTGGAAGCCGAAAATACAAGCTCTATGTGCCGAGCCAATATCGCGGCCAGCCGCTGCCATTGGTCGTCATGCTGCATGGCTGCACTCAGTCCCCCGACGACTTTGCCGCCGGCACGCGGATGAATTTGCGCGCCGAGGAATGCAACTGCTTTGTCGTTTATCCAGAGCAGGCGGCTTCGGCCAACGTCTCCAGATGCTGGAATTGGTTTCGTCCCGGCGACCAAATCAGGGGCCAAGGCGAGCCGGCGTTGATTGCGGGACTCACCCGCCAGGTCATGAGCGACTATTCGGTCGATGAAGAACGCATCTATGCCGCCGGGCTCTCTGCCGGCGGTGCGGCTGCCGCCGTCCTGGCGGCGGCCTATCCCGATCTCTATGCGGCAATCGGAGTGCATTCCGGGCTCGCCTGCGGCGCGGCGAGCGACGTTGCCTCGGCCTTCGCGGCGATGCGTCAGAGCCAGCCGGCGGCGAGGCGCCGGTCAGGCGGCAGCTTATCCGGCAGAGGGGAATATTCGCGGACGGTACCGGCAATTGTTTTCCATGGTGACCAAGACACGACAGTACACCCAAACAACGGCGATCAGGTCATTGCACAGCTGCGGGAAGTGTTGCACACCGACATAAGAGTAACGGTCGAGCGCGGCCGGGTCCCCGGCGGTCGCGCCTACACCCGCACCATCCACCGCGACGCGGCCGACCACTCGATTTTCGAGCAGTGGGTCATCCACGGCGCCGGTCACGCCTGGTCAGGCGGCAGTCCCACCGGTTCCTACACCGACCCGCAGGGACCGGATGCGACGCGAGAAATGCTCCGCTTCTTCCTCGAGCATCCGTTTAGTTCTTGATCGGATCGACAGGGACATGCCCGATCGGTTTTGCGTCGAGATCGCGCCCTCGCAGAACGTCACGGCCTTAAGGTATCCGGCAGCCGCAGCGAACCGGGCGGGAGTGACCTTGATTCTCGCGCACGGAGCGGGAGCCGACCAGACGAACGGGTTTATGGTCGCCTTCGCGAACTCGCTGGCGGAACGCGGGATCGATGTCGTCACGTTCAACTTTCTGTACAGCGAGCATGGCCGCCGCATTCCCGATTCCCCCGGGAGACTGGAAAGCTGCTGGCGTGCGGTGATCGAAACGGTGCGAGGCCGGATCACCTCCGACAACAAACTGGCGATCGGCGGCAAGTCGATGGGCGGGCAAATCGCATCTCAGGTCGCCGCGGGCGGCGGCATTGATCTGGCCGGGCTGGTGTTTCTCGGCTATCCCTTGCACCCACCCGGCAGGCCCGACCGGCTGCGCTCAGCCCACCTGCAAGACGTAAAAGCGCCGATGCTGTTTGTGCAAGGCTCCCGCGATGCCTTCGGAACGCCCGCCGAGCTGCAGCCGATCATCAGCCAGCTCGAGCCCCCCGCGGATCTGTTCGACGTCAAGGCGGCGACCATTCGTTCAAGGTTCCAAAGAGCGCCGGGGTCAAGCAACAGGACATCTATCGCGCCATTCAGGATCGAATCGCGATTTGGCTGCGGATGATTGCGGCCGGCCGCGGTTAAAAGCACTGCGCGGCCCACCTTCCGGTGCGGGCGTATCCCCCCAGCCCCGGCGGAAGCGATCTCGTTCGTCACCACCCGCGCCGCCGCAGCGCTGTGACAATCTGAACGCCGCCGACCGGAATGAAAACCCGGCAAACGCATTTTTGACGGCGATCGGGACGCTCGGGCGTCCAGGTCAGGACAGCGCGACGAGGGAGGCCGGGACGGCGCCGCGCAGCAGGGCCTTGCGGGCCTCCCATTGAGTGGCCGGGTCGAGGGTTTCGAAGAACTGCGTCTCGCCGCCGGCAAAGAGCGCGACCGGCAGCCCGTCGCGGTAGAGGAGGCGGTTGCCGGTCAGCGCGGCGAGCTTCGGGCCGGGGGTCAGGATGCCGACCAGGTTCAGCGGGTCGGCGCCCGAGAGCGAGACCCAGCTGCCCGAGGGCGGCTTGCGGCGAACCTCGCGCAACATGCCGACCGCTTCTGCGAGCGCGAATTGCTCGCCGGAGAATCCGGCGACAAACCGGCCGCCGCGGATCTCGCCGCGCGCCTCCAGCCGGCGGTAGACGCGCAACAGGTCGCGCCACGGCGGCAGCCAAGGGGCCTCGCGCTCGATCAGGCGCCAGAAGACGACGCCATAGCGCAGCAGCAGCGTCCGCGCGAGATGCTCGACCGCCTCGGGTCTGGCTTGCATCTGCGGCTGGGGTCGGCGCGCAAGCGCCCAGCGGCCGGCACTCTCCATCGCGAACATCGTCGTGCGCCGCCGCCCTCCGCGCGGTCGGGTTGGCGCAGCAAGGCGCGCAACCCGGCAAAGCTGTCCGAGGTGACGAGGCCGAGCGCCACCAGCTCGCCGAGCGCCTCTTCGACCTGCGGGCGCAACAGGCCGGTGCCTTCGACCAGCTCGTCGAAGAACGACGCGCCGTACTGGCGGATGAAGTCGACGACGGCCTGCGCTCGGGAACTCGGGCGCGCCGGCTCTTCGACCGGCGACAGCGACGCCCACAGCCCGGCGTGGCGGCGCGCCAGCAGGGTGATCGGCGTCGTCCGCACCGGGCTCGCGCTGCGCTCGCCGCCGTTGCGCGGCCGCAGGCGCGCCCAGGCGACGCGTCCGGCGAGGCACTGATCGTCGAGCCAGGACGGCTCGTATCGCGTCGAGCCGCGCCGGCAGGATCTCGGTCTCCCAGGCGCCGGCCGGCGCCTCGAAGCCTTCGAGCTGCCGGACCAAGACTTCGAGCGCGTCCGGCCCTTCCATGCGGGTATCCGGCGTCACCCGCTGCCAGTCGAGCAGGAAGCGCAGGAAGTCGCGCGCCGCGACCGGCTGGATCTCGGCGCGCAGGCGGTTGACCGTGTAGCGGTGAATCCGCGCGAGCAGCCGGCGCTCGCACCATTCCTCCGTTCCGCGCCCGGCGTGAAGCGCCCGCGCATCGCGAAGCCCTCGGCTTCGAGCGCGGCGAGCGCCGCCGCGATGTCTCTCGGTTCGAGCCCGAGCGGCGCGGCGAGCGCGCCTCGGTGACCGGCCCCAGCCCTTCCAGCCGCCCGCGCAGGATTTCGACCAGCGCCTCCTCGGGCGACCAGTCGCGTTCGGCATAAGGCGCCGGCGCGGCGATCGGCGGGTCGAGTCCCGCTCCGGGCCACAGCGCCCGGAACTGCGGCAGGCGCTCGGCCGCGACCCAGAACTCCCTCTCCGCCCACGGGGCGGAGAGGGTTGGGGTGAGGTGGGGGGAAGCCCGGCTCGCAACTACGGCAGGACCCACCTCACCCTCCCCATCGCTGCCGCGACGGGTCCCCTCCCTCTCCCGCCGAGTGGAGAGGGCGTTGAGGCAGGGCCACCTCGGCAACCCGGTTTTCCCGGGCGAGCTGAGGAACCAGTCCCGCCATTCCGGCTGCGCTTCCTCCGCGCCGAGAAAGCCGAGCCAGACCAGCGCGTCGTGCATTTCGTCGGGGTTGGCCGGGTCGGGCCACGCCTCGCCGCGCACCCGCGCGATCGCTTCGGGGTCGAGCCGGCCGAGATCGCGCGGCCTCCTCGGGCGCGAGCCAGCGGCGGCTCATCACCGCCTGGGTGCGGCGCTCCTCGAGCGGCGCGTCGTCGAGATAGGCGTAGGGCCGGGCCGACAGCACTTCGAGCGCGAGCGGCGACGGCTCGGTCAGGTCGCGCGTGACGACCCGGATCTCGCCCGCCTCGAGCCGCGCAAGCAGCCGCTCAGACCCGCGATGTCCATCGCCTCGCCGAGGCAATCGGCGATCGTCTGGCGCACCAGCGGGTGGTCGGGGATCTCGCGCTCGCCGACAAGATTCTCGGCGCAGGCGACCTGGTCGGGGAAGATCGCCGCGATCAGGTCTTCGGCAGCCATGCGCGCGAGCTGCGGCGGCACCTTCTTGCCGCCGCGGAAGCGCGGCAACGCCAGCGACACCCCGGCCACCCAGCGCCAGCGGGTGATGAACATCGGCGCGTCGAGCAGCGCCTCGATCAAGAGCTGCCGGATGCTCGCCGAATGCAGATAGCGCGGCACCTCGGCAAGTCGAAGCTGTGCGCGCGGGTCAGCGACAGCACGATGTTGTCCTCGGTCGCCGCCGCCTGCAGCTCGAAATTGAATTTGCGGCAAAAGCGCTTGCGCAGCGCCAGCCCCCAGGCGCGGTTGAGGCGGCTGCCGTACGGCGAATGGATGACCAATTGCATGCCGCCGACTTCGTCGAAGAACCGCTCGATGACTAGCGTGTCCTGGGTCGGCAGAACCCCCAGCGCCGCGTGAGCCGAGGCCAGATATTCGACGAGTTGCTCGGCCGCGGGTTCGGCGATGCCGACCTCGTCCCGCAGCCACGAAAGGGTATCTTCGCCGGGCAAACGGGCGGTGAATTCGGCGCGCAGCCGCGAAACCGACTGCGACAGCTCGTCGCTGCGGCCGGGCGCCTCGCCGAGCCAGAACGGGATGTTCGGCGCCATGCCCGGCGCGTCCTCGACGCGCACCGTGCCGCGCTCGACCCGCTGGATGCGATAGGCGGCATTGCCGAGCTGGAAGATGTCGCCGGCCATGCTCTCGACCGCGAAATCCTCGTTGACCGTGCCGATGATCTGGTTCTCCGGCTCGAGCAGCACCTGATAGTCGGCATTGTCCGGGATCGTGCCGCCGGAGGTCAGCGCGGTCAGCCGAGCGCCGCGCCGGCCGCGCAGCATGTGGTTGACCGCGTCGTAATGAATGAGCGCGCCGCGCCGGCCGCGGCGGGTGCTGAAGCCGTCGGCCAGCATCGCCACCACGGCGGCGAAATCCTCGCGCGGCAGTGCGCGATAGGGCCAGGCGCGGCGGATCAGCGCGTAGAGCTCGTCCTCGCTCCACTCCTGCGCCGCGACCTCGGCGACGATCTGCTGCGCCAGCACGTCGAGCGGCTGCTCGGGGAGGGCCAGCCGGTCGAGCTCGCCGCGGCGCACACTGTCGAGCAGCGCCGCGCATTCGACGAGCTCGTCGCGCGACAGCGGGAAGAGGCGGCCCTTCGGCGTGCCGGCGACCGCGTGTCCCGAGCGCCCGACGCGCTGCAGAAAGCTCGCGATCGAGCGCGGCGAGCCGAGCTGGCAGACCAGATCGACATCGCCGATATCGATGCCGAGCTCGAGCGATGCGGTCGCCACCAGCGCTTTCAGCGCACCGCCCTTCAGCCGCTGCTCGGCGTCGAGGCGCTGCTCCTTGGCGAGGCTGCCGTGATGCGCGGTCACCCGCTCGGCGCCGAGCCGTTCCGACAGCTGCCGCGTCACCCGCTCGGCGAGGCGGCGGGTGTTGACGAAGATCAGGGTCGTGCGATGGGCTTCGATCAGCTCGGCCAGCCGGTCGTAAACCTGCTGCCAGACCTCGCCCGACATCACCGCTTCGAGCGGCGAGGAGGGGATTTCGAGCGCGAGGTCGCGCGCCCGCCGATGGCCGGTGTCGATGATCCGGCACTCGGCATCGGGTCCGACGAGAAATCGGGCCACCGCCTCGATCGGCTTCTGCGTCGCCGAGAGGCCGATGCGCAGCAAACGGCTGCCGCACAGCGCGGCCAGGCGCTCGAGCGAGATCGCCAGATGCGAGCCGCGCTTGTTCGGCGCCACCGCATGGATCTCGTCGACGATGACGGTCCGCGTCGTCGCCAGCATTTTGCGGCCCGATTCGGAGCCGAGCAGGATGTACAGCGATTCCGGCGTCGTCACGACGATGTGCGGCGGTGTGCGGCGCATGCGCTCCCGCTCGCCCGGCGCCGTGTCGCCGGTGCGCACCCAGGTGCGGATATCGACGTCCGGCAGCCCTTGCCCCTTCAGGGCTTCGCGGATGCCGGCGAGCGGGGCTTCGAGGTTGCGCTGAATGTCGTTCGACAGCGCCTTCAGCGGCGAGACGTAGACGATCTGCGTCTCGTCCGCGAGACCGTTCTCCAGCCCCTGGCGAACCAGCCCGTCGATCGCCGCGAGAAACGCGGCGAGCGTCTTGCCGGACCCGGTCGGTGCAGCGATCAGGGTATGCCGGCCGGCTTGGATCGCCGGCCACGCCTCGGCCTGCGCCGCAGTCGGCATGGCAAAGCTGCGGTCGAACCATTCGGCGACAGCGGGATGAAAAAGATGGGACGAGTCCACGCTAAGCCGCGCTCACCAGGTGCAATCAGATTCCAGTCGCCCGCCCACCACTCGGGCAATCAGGCCAAGCACCTGTAAATATGGTGAGCGCGTCGGGATTCGAACCCAAGACATGTAGATCAAAGCCCGACAGCGGGCTCGCGGGGTTGATGTCTTCGATGGCCTCCCCGCTAACCGGGTTCCGGTTCGAGAGATAGGCAACTCCACTCCTCGATCTTGTCGCTGCCGATCAACCCAAGTCATCGAATCGGGCGGACTCAGCCGAAATACTTGGCGGCGAGCAACACCCCGGTCGCGACGACGATCATGCTCCCGAGGCGGTCGTGATATCGCGTTTGAGGATCTCGATATCCGCCTTCAGTTCGGCGCGCAGTGCGGCCATGTCGGTTCTCAGTTCTGAACGCAACGCCGTGATGTCCGCCTTTGTGGCGGCCTGCAATGCGGCGAGATCCGCCTTGGTGGCGGTCTGCAATGCGGCGAGATCGGCCTTGGTGGCAGCCTGCAATGCGGCGAGATCGGCCTTGGTGGCGAGTTGCGACAGGGCCTCGGCGATTGCCTCGGCCATATCGCCCGCCTGCTGCGTCGGGAACCCCGCCGCTTCCAGACGGCGGGCCAATTTCAGCGTATCGAATGGGACCTCGGCCATATCGCGATTTTAGCTAGTGGCCTGCGGATCCCCCTGCCTCCTCGGCCGCGCGGCGCGCCGCTTGGGCCTGCTCCCAATTTCGTCCGTCGAAAAAGCGGGTCGGCTTTAGCGCCCCAGGATCGATCCCCTCGAGGCAGCGGGCATTGACGCTGATCTTGTCGGGGTCCGAGCGCGGCACGTAAAAGGCGTGGATGCCGCAATGCCGGCAGAAGGTGTGCTTCGCGGTATTGGTGTTGAACTGGTAGGTCGCGAGGTCCTCCTCGCCCTGCAATAGCTCGAATTGCTCGGGTAGCACGATCAGGTGCAGGATCCCCTTTTTTGTGCAGATGGAGCAGTTGCACTCGAGCAGCCCTCCCAGATCGGTCTGAACCCGGAACCGCACCCGGCTGCAATGGCACCCGCCCTCGTAGGCCTCGATCATCAGAGCGGCTCCGGGACCAAGAGGAACAGATCGGTGTCGCCGGTTTCCTGGCCGGCGGCGGTCAGCATCGCGTGTATTTGCCCGCGATGATGGGTCTGGTGGTTGAAGAAGTGGCTGATCAAAAAGCCCTTCGGGGCGCGCATCTCGCGCCCGGCGGCGCCGCTGAACCAGACCAAATCTTCGGCCATCCAGGCGTCGTCGACCTTCGCGGCCCAGCGCGAGATGTCGGTGTCGGCCGTCTCGCGCGCCGCGCTGAGCGCCGCAAAATCCTCGATCATCCCGGCGCTCTGCTTGATCGCGACATCGGGCTTGGGCCAGTTGTCGAAACGCGACATCCACTGCCGGTCGCCCCATAGGAGATGGTTGAGGGTACCGTGGATCGAGCCCCAGAAGGCGCCGCGCGACTGCCGCCGCTCGGCATCCGACAGGCACGCGGCGGCGCCGTACAGCCGGCGGTTCATCTCGGCATTGTAGGCGGCCATCGTGCGGACATAGGCGGGCGTGATCATCGCGGCTCCTCACATGCGGCTCAGGTTCAAACTGAGGCAGTACCAGGCAGCGGCTTTGCTTGCTACCCTCGTCATGAAGATTTATGGGTCAGGCGAGGATCGCTTGTACAGGGAGAACGCCATGGGGAAAAGGCCATGAAGGCGGTGCTGTTCGAGAAGCATGGCGGGCCGGAGGTATTGCATCTGGCCGAGGTGCCCGACCCGGTGGCCGGGCCCGGCGAGGTCGTCGTCGACATCCACGCCGCCAGCGTCAATGCGGCGGATTACAAGGTGCGGCTCGGCGGCGGCGCCTACAGCGGCAGCGGTGTCAAGCTCCCGCATATCCTCGGCCGCGACTTCTCGGGCGTGGTCAGCGCGGTTGGCCCGGGTGTCACCGATTTGGAGGTCGGCGACCCGGTGTTCGGGGTCTGCGACCAGGGAATCGAGGGCGCCTACGCGGAAAAGATCGCGATCAAGGCGGCGATCATCGCCAAAAAGCCCGCGCGCCTGGGGCATGCCGAGGCAGCGGCGATGGCCCTGACCAGCCTGACCGCGCTGTGGGCGCTCGAAGACACGGCAAAGCTCAAACCCGGCGAAACCATCCTGATCCAGGGTGGCGCGGGAGGGGTCGCCGGCTTCGCGATCCAGCTCGCCAAGCATCTCGGCGCGACGGTGATCACGACGGCGAGCACCGGCAATCACGATTATGTCCGCGGTTTGGGCGCCGACCGGGTCATCGACTACAAAAAGGAGGACTTCACAAAGGTCGTTGCCGACTGTGACGTCGTGTTCGACACGGTCGGCGGCGATGTCCAGGTCCGCTCCTATGCGGTGCTGAAGCCGGGCGGCCGGCTGGTGTGGATCGCGCCGGCGCCGGCCGGGTTTCAGCCGACCCGCAAGAATGTGCAAGTGCTGCGCCCCGCTGTGGCGCGTGACCGTGCGCATCTGGAACGAATGCTGGCGTTGCTCGAAGCCGGCGCGGTATCGCCGCCGGCGATCACCCGCTATAAGCTCGCTGACGCGGCGGAGGCTCACCGCGTCAGCGAAAGCCGCCACCTGCAGGGCAAGCTGGTCCTCGAAACCCACTGAGAGAAGGAGCAGAGACATGGCAGGCAATGGGCAAATGGTGATCGACCTCGACAAGGAGCGCATGACTGCAATGGCGCAAAAGGACATTGCGACACTGAAGGCGCTGCTGTCCGACGACCTGATCTATACTCACTCAACGGCACGGCTCGACACCAAGCAGAGCCTGATCGGCAACATGGAGTCGGGGTCGACGGTCTACACCGCAGTCGAGCCCTCCGATGTCAAGGCCCAGGATCTGGGCGACGCAGTGGTGCTGACCGGCGCGTGCCGCATTGGCGTCATGTCGCAGGGACGCCCCAACAGCTTCAGCGTCCGCTTCACCGATGTCTACGCCAACAAAGGCGGTCAGTGGCAGATGGTGACCTGGCAATCCACCCGGCTGCCGGAGTAAGCCGCCTACTCGACAGCTCGCACCAATTCGAGGAGCGGGTATAGCGAGGGGTGGTGCGCGATCGGCTCGGGCGCATTGGATGGCCGCGCCATGCCAATGCGGTCGTGCCAATAGGTCGGCAGACCGACTTTGCTCGTGCCGAACAGGTCATAGGCGGAGCCCGCTACGAAGAGGCACCGGCTGGGCGCTACACCCAGTTCCTCCAGAGCTATCTGGTACGGTGGCGGGTTGGGCTTGTAGAAGCCGGCGCGCTGGGCTGTCACGACCACGTGGAAATCGATGCCGGTGCAAGCGATCGCTTTGGCCGCGAGCTCCTCGGAGCAGTTCGTGACGACCCCCAGAGCCGTTCCTTGGCGGCGCAGCGCACCGAGCACTTCGCGAACCTCCGGCCAGGGCTCGAGCTCGCCGTAGCGAGCGGCGAGCTGCGCCGCCAACGTTGGCGAAAGTCCCACCTCGGCAGCGGCCTCGGCGACCAGCGCCTCGTAGGGCCGGTAGGCGCCCCTCTCGTAGGTGCGGAGCAAATAAGCGGCGCGCCACTTGCGGCCGTCTTCCGGGCTCCCGGCGACAATATTCCACAAGCTCCAGAAATCAAGCAGCGCCGTCAGTAGGTCGAAAAGGACCGCTTCAAACTTGCCCTCGGCTCGCGGCGACATTGGCCGAAAATACCTTGATGTCGACGGTGCGGAAATCGGCTTCTGGTAGTCGGAGTTCGCGACGCGCGATTTTGGTGCTGGAAGCGTAAGGCGCTGGAGTGTGCCGAACCGGTTTTTCGGCGCTCTGCGCCGGTCCGGAAAATAGCCGCAATGGCCGGATAAGCCAGGAATCAGCCACTGTCTTCGCTGTTATTTCCCCGTTGTCGTTGCCGGGAAATGAGAGTTTCTGCCGGCAACAGGCGGTGCCCTGGCTGTTGTTGTGCGGGATAACAGCGAGATCAGCCAGAACCGCTCGCCCGTCGCGCCGCGGGTTAACAATGTGCCCGATCGTGCTATCCTCCCTCGCTCGGGAGTGAACCCATGCCCAGCTTTTTCGTCGGCGATATCGAAATTACCGATCCAGTCGCTTATGAAACGCATGTGCCGCGCGCGCTGGCGACGATCGCCCGGTTTGGCGGACGCGTCGTTGCCGGGGGCGGCAAGGTCCACCTCCTCGAAGGCGGCCCGATGCCGAAGCGGATCTTCGTCATCGAATTTCCAAACGTCGATGCGGCGCTGGGATGGTACCGGTCCGACGACTATCAGGCCGCCTTGAAAACCCGGATGTCGGCCTCGCATGGCCGCTTGCTTCTGATCGAGGGAGCGGAAATATCGACGGCGGTTCCGGCCGGCGGTCTGGACGCGGGTATAGGCTGACCCGCTCGCAGCGGAGACTTTCCGACCCCGTCCCACTGCTCTACGATCGGTTTCGGTAAGGGCGGCAGCGGGAAGCGACATGAACGCAAGCACCGACAATATCATCGTCGATACCGCGACCCGGATCTTTCAGGATCTATGCGAGCCCAACACCGTCAACGAGGCGGAGCAGGGCGTGTGGCCCAAGGCTTTGTGGGACGCCCTGGAGGAGTCCGGGCTGACGCTCACCTGGGTGTCGGACGAACTTGGCGGGGCCGGAGCGGCACTCGCCGACGGCTTCGCGGTGCTGCGCGCGGCGGGGCGGTTTGCCGTGCCGGTGCCGCTCGCCGAGACATTGATGGTCGGCTGGCTGCTGGCGCAGGCGGGGATCTCGGTGCCGGGCGGGCCGCTGACGATAGCCCCGATCCATGCCGACGGCCGGATCGCGCTTACCGCCGATGGCGTCTTGAACGGCCGGGCGCGCCGGGTCCCGTTCGCCCGCAACGCCGGTCACATTGCTGTTCTCGCACAGCGCGGCAACGAGACTCTGGTGGCGCTGGTCGCGACTATGGGTCTGCCGATCAGCCAATCCGTGAGCCTTGCCGGCGAGCCGCGCGACGATGTCTCGTTCGACGGCGCCATCCCCGAGGCGGTGCGTCCGTCGGTCGTCGATCAGGATTTGCTCGTCTGTTTCGGTGCCGCGGTCCGCTTGCAACAGATGGCCGGGGCGCTCGAAAAGGTTCTCGAACAGTCGGTGCAATACGCGCTCGACCGATCGCAGTTCGGGCGGCCGATCGCCAAGTTCCAGGCGGTGCAGCACAATTTGGCGATGCTGGCGGGCGAGGTAGCGGCCGCGAGCGCCGCCGCCGACGCCGCCGCAGAGGCCTGTGCGGGTCCGGGAATTGCGATCGGCGAGATCGCCATCGCCAAGGTGCGCGGCGGCGAAGCAGCAGGCACCGGCGCGGCAATCGCGCATCAAGTCCACGGCGCGATGGGCTTCACCTACGAGCACTCGCTGCACCATGCGACGCGCCGGCTGTGGTCCTGGCGCGAGGAGTTCCGCAACGAGGCGGTCTGGGCCGCGCGCCTCGGGAGGATGGTCGCAGAGCGCGGCGCCGACGGGCTTTGGCCCTTCATCACAGCAGGATCGTGAGGCATCGATGAATTTCAGCTTTCACTTCGATCCAGTCGAGCTGCCCCCCGAGGCCAAGGAATTGCGCCAGGAGGTTCGCGACTTTTTGCTCGAGGAGATCGAGGCCGGCAGCTTTTCGCCCGATGGCGGCAAAGGATCGTTCTCGCGCGAGTTCAGCCGCAGGGTCGGCGTCAAAGGCTGGATCGGCATGACGTGGCCGAAGAAATACGGCGGGCACGAGCGCTCGCATCTCGAGCGCTATGTAGTGACCGAGGAGATGCTGGCGGCGCGCGCGCCGACACGTGCCCATTCGACCGCCGACCGGCAGAGCGGCCCGGTGATCCTGCGCTACGGCCAGGAGGAGATCCGCGAGAAGATCCTTCCGCAGATCGCGCGCGGCGAATTATGCTTCTGCATCGGGCTCAGTGAGCCGAATTCGGGATCCGACGTGTTCGCCGCCTCGACCCGGGCGACCAAGACCGACGGCGGGTGGCTGGTTAACGGCCGTAAGATCTGGACGAGCGGCGCGCATCACGCCGATTACATGATCGCGCTGTTGCGCACCTCCCAATCCACCAAGGAAAACCGCCGGCACGGGCTGACCCAGTTTTTGGTCGACATGAAGACGCCGGGCATCACCACGCGGCCGATCATCAACCTGACCGGGTCGCACGATTTCAACGAGGTGGTGTTCGACGACGCGTTTCTCCCCGACTCGCACCTGATCGGCGAGGTCGACATGGCGTGGAAGCAGGCGACCGACGAGCTCGCCTATGAGCGCAGCGGCCCCGACCGGTGGATAGAAACGTTTCCCGCTCTCGTCGAACTGGTGCGGCTGGCCGGTGACGATCCAAGCGAGCGCCTGGCCGAGGGGATCGGGCGCGAGATAGCGCATCTAGCCACTCTGCGCCGCATGTCGCTGTCAGTTGCCGGCATGCTGCAGGCCGGCAAGACGCCCGCCGTCGAAGCCGCCGTCGTCAAGGATTTGGGCACCAATTTCGAGCAGGCCCTTCCGGACAAAGTGCGACTTTTGGCGCCGCAAATCGGCGACTCGCAACTGGACAGCAACGAGGACCGTTTCGAGGAAGCGCTGCGCTATGCCACCCTGATCGCGCCCAAGCTGACGATCCAAGGCGGCACCCGCGAGGTTCTTCGCGGCATCATCGCCCGCGGCCTCGGCCTGCGCTGAGTCGATGCCGGATCTCAGGCCGCTCCTCTCGCCCGACAGCATCACCATTATCGGCGCTTCGGCCGATACCGAGACCTTGCGCGGCCGGCTGACGCACGCGCTGATCGGCCATGGCTACGACGGCCGGGTCTTTCCGGTGACCCGCAGCCAGAGCGAGGTGCTCGGGCTGCGGGCCTATCCTTCGGTCGCGGCGCTGCCCGAGCCGGTTGATCTCGCGGTCATCCTGGTGCCGGCGGCGCATGTCGTCGAAACCCTGGGGCAATGCGGCGGGCGCGTCCGCGCGGCTGTCGTGATCAGCTCCGGCTTTGCCGAAGAGAGCAACGAGGCGGCCCACGCGCGCGACATCGAGCTGGGCAGGATCGCCGAACGCCACGGCATTGTCGTCTGCGGCCCCAATTCCGAGGAAATCGTCAACCCGCTGAGGCCGCTCGTTGCCACTTTCAGCCCGGTCTTCCACGATCCAAGCCGGAGCTTGCTGCCCGCCGTCAGCACGGCACGGCCGATCGCGGTCAGCTGCCAGAGCGGGGCGCTGACCTTCTCGTTCCTGAGCCGCGGCCGCGATAGGCAACTGCATTTCACGCACCAGGTCAGCGCCGGCAACCAGACGGTCCTGGAGGCGCACGACTACGTCGATTGGTGGCTCGACGAGGGCAGCGCCGACATCTTCCTTCTCTACCTCGAAGGGATACGCCGTCCGGAACAGTTCCGCGCGGTTGCCGACAAGGCCGCAGACGCCGGCAAGCCGCTGATCGTTGCCAAGGTCGGTCGATCGGCCGCCGGGCGGCGTGCCGCGGCCTCGCACACCGGCGCATTGGCGCAGGCCGGCGATATCGACGATGCGATCTTCCGCCATCACGGCATCATCCGCGGCGAGGACCTCGACCATATGCTCGATGTCGCTGCGGCCTTCTCGTTTTGCCGGCTACCGTGCGGCAACCGCGTCGCGGTCATCACCGGGTCCGGCGGCAGCGCGGTGTGGATGGCCGATATCCTGTCGGCGCACGGGCTCGAGCTCCCGGTTCTGGAGGACGACATCCAGCGGCGCGTCCTCGCGCTCCTCCCCTCTTACGCCTCGGCGCAAAACCCGGTCGACGGCACCGCGCAGGCAATCCACGAGGTCGGCTACGCGCGGCTGGTCGAGATCGTGCGCGAAGTCGAAGCGGATCGACACGATCCTGCTGATCGGCTCGCTGGCCAATGAGGCGACCGCGGCCAAGCGCGCCGAAGAGCTCGCCGCGATCACCAGCTCGACCGAGCAGCCGATCCTGTTGTCGACCTACACGACCGCGTCGCCGGGAGCGATGGCGCGGTTCGCTGAAGCGGACATCCCCTGCTACACCTCGATGCCGAGCTGTGCCCGCGCGATCCGTGCGCTGGTCGACTACGCCGCGTTCCAGAAGCAGCGGCGTCAGCCGATGGCGGCTTCGGCGACCCCGCCGGGAGTGCGCGGCGAGGTCGGCCGGGCCCTGGCAGCCGCCGGCCCCGTGCTTACCGAGACCGAGGCCAAGGCCTTGCTCGCGCTATACGGTGTGCCGCGCCCGCAAGAGGCGCTGGCGACGAGCGCCGACGAGGCTGCGCAGGCCGCCGCCCGCATCGGCGGCCCCGTCGCGTTCAAGGTGCAATCTCCCGACATCACGCACAAAACAGAGGCTGGCGGCATCGCTCTGGGCATTGTCGGCGAGACGGCGGTGCGCGAGGCCTACGAGCGGGTGCTCGAGAGCGCCAAAAGGGCGTATCCGGCGGCCGCCATCCAGGGGGTCCTGGTGCAGGCAATGGCGCCGCCGGGCCACGAGATCATCCTCGGCATCACACGAGATGCGACTTTCGGCCCGATGCTGATGGTCGGGCTCGGCGGCATTCATGTCGAAGTGTTACGCGACATTGCATTCGCGCCAGTGCCGATCGGGGCGGAGCAAGCCCTCACCTTGCTGGACCAGCTAAAGGGCGCAGCGCTTCTCGGCGCAGTACGAGGAGCGCCGCCTGTCGATCGTAAGGCGCTAGCCGAGTTGATCGCAACATTGTCGCGCTTCGCCGCCGATCACGCCGACCTGATAGAGGAGATCGACCTCAATCCGGTCATTGTCCATCCGCAAGGACAGGGTCTGACCGTGGTCGACGCACTAATCCTCAAACGGACCCCCGAGGAGATCCACAAATGAGCGATACCCATGTCAGCCAGGACGGCTACGTCGCGACAGTCGAGATGCGCCGGCCGCCGCACAATTTCTTCGACAGCGACCTGATTGCCGAGCTCGGCGAGGCCTTCGAGCGCCTCGACGCCGACCCAGCTTGCCGGGCGATCGTGCTCGCGGCCGAGGGCCGTTCGTTCTGCGCCGGGGCCGATTTCTCGAAACGCATGGAGACGGGAACCGTATCGGAGGGCAGCCGCAGCGGCGCAGGCCGACACCTCTACAAGGAAGCCATCCGCCTCTTTCGCACGCGCAAGCCGATCATCGCCGCGGTGCACGGCGCCGCCGTTGGAGGCGGGCTCGGTCTCGCGCTGGTCGCCGATTTTCGCGTCACCTGTCAGGAGGCGCGGTTCAGCGCCAATTTCAATCGGCTCGGCTTCCACCCCGGTTTCGGACTGACTGCAACTCTGCCGCGGCTCGTCGGCGTGCAGCAGGCCGCGCTCTTGTTCTACACGGGACGGCGCATTCCGGGTGACGAGGCGGTGCGGATCGGGCTCGCCGATTTGCTAACGCCGCTCGCCGAAGTGCGCAGCGCTGCCCAGGCGCTGGCGTTGGAGATCGCCCAATCGGCTCCCCTCGCCGTCATCTCGACGCGGGAGACGGTGCGACGCGGGCTGTGCGACGCGATCGAGGCTGCCACCGAGCGCGAACTCGTCGAACAGGACTGGCTGCGCCGCACCGACGATTTCAAGGAGGGCGTCAAGGCGATGAGCGAACGCCGCCTGCCGAACTTCCAGGGCCGGTAAGCTGGTTTCTTCCTCTCAAAGCCGGTTCAAAAGGGCCGCTGCGGCAAGTCGCCAGCTCTGCAGCGGATCAGGGGCGGCGAGACGCTGATCGAAGGGGTCGTATCCCGCCCGTTTCAGCCGCATTAACGAGTGTCGAGCGATGACAGCGGGCAACAGCGCAGGCATTGCCGCGCGATGGATCGGGTGAGTTCGGGCGGTTTCGAGGTGGCGTAAGGCCGCCGCCGCGAGTTCGGCGGTTGCGGCACGGAGGGCCGGAGTGCTGCGGAGTGCGCGGTAATCCTGCTCGGAAAGCCCGGTGCGTTCGACGATGTCTATCGGGATGAGCCGCCTGCCGGCACGAGCGTGGAACGGCATGGCGCGCAACAGCCCGGCAAGCGCATAAGCGATGCCGATATCATGCGCCACCTCTCCCGCAGCGGAGTTGTGCACCCCGAGCACCTCTAGGGCGAGATAGATGAGCGTTGCGGAGGTTGCCTCGGCATAATCTTCGAGAGCGGGGAAGCTTGCCGGCGGCTTCTCCGCGAGGTCGGCCTCGCGCGCATCGATCAGCCGGTCGAAGTGATCGCGCGTCAGCGGCAACTCGCGGATCAATCCAGTCACCGCCTCGACGATCGGGTGATGGCGGACCGGTCCGCCCTCAAAAGCGGCGGCGATATTTTCGCGCCACCATTGCAGCCGGATTTGGCCGAGCATCGGCTGCGTGACGCTCTCGTGCACCCTTGCAATCTCGTAGTTGAAGGCGTAAAGCGCGAATAGCGCCTCGCGACACGCGGCCGGGGCAAACAGCGCCGTCTGAAACCGGTCGTGGTCGTGACGGCGCACCAGCGCCGCAACCGGCGACAGACGATCCGCTTCAGCGGAACGTCGCTCCGAGACCGGTGTTTTCCGACTGACCTCTTTCACATAACGCGGGATGGTCGCCATGGCTTTCGAACTGCCGCCCCTGCCCTACCCGAAAAACGCGCTCGAGCCGCATACTTCGGCACAGACGCTCGATTTTCATCACGGCAAGCATCACCAAGCTTACGTCACCAACCTGAACAACCTCGTCAAAGGCTCTCCGATGGAGAACCAATCTCTCGAGGAAATCATCAAGGCCACTGCCAAAGACTCATCCAAGACGGGAGTCTTCAACAACGCCGCTCAAGTGTGGAATCACACTTTCTTCTGGAACTGCATGAAGCCCAACGGCGGTGGCGCACCGAGCGGACAAGTTGCCCAGGCGATCGACCGCGGTTGCGGCAGTTTCGACAAGTTTAAGGAGCAGTTCAAAACTGCTGCCGTCGGTCAGTTCGGTAGCGGCTGGGCTTGGCTCGTCGCCGATGGCGGGCAAGTCAAGATCATGGCGACGCCAAACGCGGTCAACCCGCTGGCCGAAGGCCAGACGGCGCTCTTGACCTGTGACGTTTGGGAGCACGCCTATTACCTCGATTACCAGAACCGCCGGCCGGATTTCGTCCAGACCTTCCTCGATCATCTGATCAACTGGGACTTTGTCGCTCAGAACCTCGCGAAAGCCCGTTAGCAATCGGCGACATAACAGAAAAGCCCCGCCTCGGCGGGGCTTTTCACAGGTGCACGCCTCTGTCGAGCAGAACCGCAGCATATTCCCGGTAGGTCATCCCAAGCGCGTGGGCGCGGGCGAGGCGCGCGAGCGCGATTTCAAGCGGCGGCATTTTCCAGGCCAGCGCGTGAGCCTTCTTCCAACAGAACTTCCGCCAGTCCGCTGCGGGGTCGAGCAGCGGACCACCATTATGACCGATGCCGGGCGGCGCGGAGCATGGTCCCGCATTCTCAGGCGCCATGACTACGCTCACTTGACCCCGAATTCCTTCGCGGAAAAAGCGCGCTCTCGGATTATAAAGCAAGCCCCGCCGCGGGCCGCGGGTCGTTATTCAGTAGCCTCTACGACTTATTTCCGTTGCGGCCGTGATGCGCCGCGCGCCGCTGCGCGTGCTGCTCCGCATTGGTACGAAACACCTGATCGGCGACCTGCTTCTGTTGATCAGGCATCGCGTCGTAAAGCTTCTGGAACGCCGGAACCAGCTTTTCCAGATCCTGAGCATGCGCCTGCGCAAGCTTCTCATAGGACTCCATGTTCTGCACGGCGTTCATCAACTCGAAGCCTTGAGCGCGCTCCCTGAAGGCCTGATCCATCGCGCGCGCGTTATCGCGCATGACCTCGGCGAATTGATTCCATTGCGGTTCCTCGGCCGGGGTGATGCGCAGCTGTGCATGCAGCTCCTTAATTCGGTTTTCCACCCGTTCCTCGGCATTCTTGCCGGCCACCGGGTGGTCGGCCATCGGGGACGCCGTGGCCGCGGGTGGAGGCGGCGTAGCGCCTTGCGTCGAAGGTTGCGAGGATTGTGCCCAGGCCGCCGCAGGCAACGACAGCAGAGCAGCAACCGCTACCGGGGCAAAACGGCTGGACAGGATCATTTTCATCGGTGTGTTCCCGTTAGCTGAGATCGTCGATCAGTAACCGTAGTAAACGGCAGGCGGCGGGGGGGTGTAATAGGTCGGCGGCGGCCCGTAATAGCTGTAGGGCGGCGCATAATAGCCGGGTGCGTACCCGCCGCTCGACGCGATCGCGGCACCCACGCCGAGGCCGACGAGCCCGCCGACTATCGCCGCCCCGGCCGCGCCACCGCCGCCGTGGTGATGATAACCCCCGTGCCAATGTTCAGCATGAACGGCAGGGGCTATCGCCAGACCCGCGACAAGCGCCGCGGCACCCAAGAAGCGTGAGCTAAATGCCATCATCAACTCCCTCAAAGCTCTATATTGAAAAACGTCAGCGCACGGTCAGCAATTCCCGGCAAGCGCCATGATTGCTCACCGGGCGATCAAATCAGCTCCGGTTTGAGCGGATTCTACGACGGTGGTATCAGCGCCGCGGCGACGCGGCGGTCCTCCGCGACCAGCACATTGTAGGTGCGGCATGCAGCTCCTGTGTCCATCGCCTCGATTGCGATCCCGGCGGCGCGGAACGCGGTCCGCAACGCCGCAGGCAAAGCACTTGTCGAGCGCCCGAGACCCAGCAACAGGATCTCGACGCCACCACGCTCAAGCACCGGGGCCAGAGTCTCCCAGGTCACATCAGAAACGCTCGCGGCTTCCCACGCCACAGTGAGGTCAGGAAACACCAGGACCGGGCCATGGTAGATCACGCCGCTCACCCGAAAGCCGCTCGGTGCGTAGCGCTCGATGATCTGGCGGCCGGCCGCGGCCACGGGGGTGATATCCATCGCCGCGACCGCTCGCCTCAGCGCGCCCCGGGAGCGCGGGCTGGTACTCCTTCGCTGGACCGGGAGATTGCGGCGCGGTTCGGCCGGACATAGTAGAGGATCGGCGCCGCGATGAAGAGCGACGAATAGGTGCCGATTACGACACCCCACAGCATGGCGATGCTGAAGCCTCTCAGCACTTCGCCGCCAAGGAACAACAACGACAACACCGCGAGCGCGACCGTGCTGACGGTCAGGATAGTCCGCGACAATGTTTCGTTGAGCGCCAGGTTGATCAGGTCGCGAAACGGCATCCTCGGATATTTGCGCAACAACTCGCGGATCCGGTCATAGATCACCACGGTGTCATTCACCGAGTAACCGGCGATCGTCAGGATCGCAGCCAAGGTCGTCAGGTTAAACTCGAGCTGGAACAGGGCAAACAATCCGACCGTCGTGATCACGTCGTGCAGGGTCGAAATCATCCCGCCGACGCCGAATTGCCATTCGAAGCGGAACCAGATGTAAAGGGCGATCGCGAAGAGGGCGAGAACGGTCGCGATCACCCCGGCACGGATCAGTTCGCTGCCGACGCTCGGGCCGACGACCTCGGTGCGGCGATACTCGACGCCCGAGCCGAGTGCTTCCCTCGCCTTTTCGACCGCCTGTTCTTGCGCGGCATCGCCGCCCGGCTGACGCGGCAGCCGGATCAGCACATCGGTCGGGGGACCGAACCCTTGCAGGGTAGGTTCACCGATATGAAGGGCGTCGAGCTTTTGCCGCATCTCGGCCAGGTTCGCCGGCCCCGTCGTGGAGCGAACCTCGATCAACGTGCCGCCGACAAAGTCGATCCCATAATTGAGCCCGACCGTCGAAAACAACCCGATCGAGCCGAGGGTCAGCAGCAGGGAGAACGCGAACCCGACCTTGTGCCACGCCATGAAGTCGATTTTCGGCGTGCGCCGGATGACGATCAGCGGTCTCATTTTGTTTTCGCGGTCAAATCGGGATGGCCCTCGGTTTCCATTGGCGCAGCCAAGTGACGATCAACAGCCGGGTCACCAATATCGCCGAGAACAGCGAGGTCAAAACGCCGATGCTGAGCGTCACGGCAAAACCTTTGACCGGACCGGAGCCGAGCCAGAACATCAGCGCGCCGGCAACCAGGGTTGTCACGTGGCTGTCGAGGATCGTGCCGAAGGCGCGCTTGAACCCGGCGTCGAGCGCCGACAGCACGGTGCGGCCGGCGCGGACCTCTTCGCGGATGCGCTCATAGATCAGTACATTCGCGTCGACCGCCATGCCCATGGTCAGCGCGATGCCGGCGATACCCGGCAACGTCAAGGTAGCGCCGAGCAGCGAAAGGCTGCCGAGCATCAGGCACAGATTGAAGATCAGCGCGATATCGGCAAAGACGCCGAACAATCCGTAGAACAGGACCATAAAGACGATCACCAGCGTAACGCCGACGATACTGGCCATGGCTCCCGCATGGATCGAATCGGCGCCGAGATCCGGGCCGACCGTTCGTTCTTCGAGGATCGTGATCGGCGCCGGCAGCGCGCCTGCCCGCAGCAGCAGCGCAAGATCGCTAGCCGACTGGACCGTGAAGCTGCCGGAAATAATGCCGCTGCCGCCGAGGATCGGCTCGCGGATCACCGGCGCACTGATGACCTTGTTGTCGAGCACGATCGCGAAGGGCTTGCCGACATTATCGCGCGTCGCATCGCCAAAACGTTTCGCGCCGGCGGCGTCGAAGCGGAAGCTGACCACCGGCTCGTTGTTCTGAAAGGTCGGCTGCGCATCGACCAAAGTATCCCCGCCGACCATGACACGCTTACGCACGACATAGGCGGTGGGCCCGGCACGCCCTGCCCTCCCCTCCTCTGCCGGCAGGATCTCGTCGCCGGGCGGCAGCCGGCCATGGCGCGCGTCTTCCAGCGAGACCGTTGTGTCGACGAGCTGGAACGTCAGCTTGGCGGTGCGGCCGAGCAGCGCTTTGACATGCTCGGGATTGTCGACGCCGGGGAGCTGCACAAGGATACGATCGGATCCCTCGCGTTGTATCGTCGGCTCCTTGGTTCCGGTCTCGTCGATGCGGCGGCGGATGATCTCGATCGACTGATCGACCGCCTGCCGGCGCCGCGCATCGGTTGCAGCCGCGCTGAAGCGCATGCTTCCGGCTCCGTCGGGGGCGATGTCGACGGTCAGGTCCGGATCGATCTTGCGCAAGGCTTGGCGCGCAGCTTCGATCTGGTCGGGTTCGCGGATCGTGAAGACGATCGCATCGCCTTCGACGCTGAGCCCGGTATATCCGATATTGGCGTCGCGCAGCGCGTTGCGCACATTGTCGATCATCGAGTTGAGGCGCTCGCGCTGCGCGGCGGCGACATCGACCTCGAGCAGCAGGTAGGAACCGCCGCGCAAATCCAGCCCGAGCGCCACCTGCTTGTGCGGCAGCCAATTCGGCACCTGCGCGAGAAAGGACGGGCTGAACAAGTTCGGCAATGACAGCAGCACACCGAGCGCGCACACCGCGCAGATGAGGGTAATCTTCCAATTCTCGAAATACAGCATAGCGTCGGTTTCTTAGTTGGCAACCCACCACGACGTCATGACCGAGCCATGACAATGATATCCTTTCCCCGAGAGCCCTGTCATTGACAACTGCTCGATCACTCTTTAGTGCCCACCTTTGCCCGAGTCTCCGTCTTTTGCTTGGCGGCCTCGCGGGCCGCGGCCGGGTCAGGCTTGGCGAGGACTGTAGTGATTGTGCTGCGCACTACGCGAACCCGCACATTCTCGGCAACGTCGACGACGACTTCCTCCGGGTTGTCGACCCGCGCCACGGTCCCGATGATTCCGCCCCCGGTCACCACCCGATCGCCGCGTCGCAATGCGTCGAGCATCGATTTTTGATCCTTGGCCTTGCGCTGCTGTGGGCGAATCAGAAGGAAGTAGAATACGACGAAGATCAGGATCAGCGGCAGAAACTGGATGAGCGCGTTCTGATCAAGTATGCCTGTTCCTTGGGCATAAGCCGTGGAAATCCACATTGGGAGGGTGCCTCAATATCGCGTGCCGCATCCGTCAGCGGGCAGCTCCGCCGTCAGGGTCATATGGTGCTGTCGCGCGGCAGGCCAATTGGTACTCGATGCCCGGATAAAGGGCAACGCCAAGGCGGGTTCCGCGGTTCTCCGCCGCTGTGCTAGCGTCGGCGGGCCGTGCTGCCGCAGGATTTGGACTTGCCCAAAACCAATCCCGAATTGCTGCCTTTGCTAAATCGCATCGCCAATGCGCTGGAGCGCCTGGCCCCTCCCCCCGCGCTCCCCAACGACCTCGATGCCGGCGACGCCTTCGTGTGGCACGCCGACCGTGGTTGGCTCGAGCCGGTTCACGAGGTCAACCGGGTCGAGATCGGGCTGCTGCGCGGTATCGACCGGGTCCGCGACATCCTGCTCGACAACACCGAGCGGTTCGCCGCCGGCCTCCCGGCCAACAATGTATTGCTGTGGGGTGCCCGCGGCACCGGCAAGAGCTCCCTCGTCAAGGCGGCGCATGCCGCCGTCAATGAAATGCATCCGCACGCCCTCGCACTCGTCGAGATCCACCGGGAAGACATTCCGAGCCTGCCGCACCTGTTGTCGCTGTTGCGGCTGAGCGCGCGCCGCTGCCTGTTGTTTTGCGACGATTTGTCCTTTGATCAGCACGATACGAGCTACAAATCGCTGAAGGCAGTTCTCGAAGGGGGGATCGAAGGACGGCCCGCGAATGTCGTTCTCTATGCGACATCGAACCGCCGCCACTTGATGCCCCGTGACATGATCGAGAACGAGAGGTCAACCGCCATCAATCCGGCCGAAGCCGTCGAAGAGAGCGTCTCGATGTCGGACCGCTTTGGTCTGTGGCTCGGTTTCCACAGCCTCGATCAAGACACTTATCACGCGATTGTGCGCGGCTATGCCGAGCGCTACAGACTGAATATGCCGCTCGACCAGCTCAAGGCCGAGGCCAGTGAGTGGTCGATCACCCGCGGGTCACGCTCGGGCCGCGTCGCATGGCAGTTCATCCAAGACCTCGCCGGCCGGCTCGGCAAGCCTCTCGCGTGATCCTCGCCTATCGGCAATGCGGGATCACCTCTTTGGCAGACAACGTCATCGTTTCGTGAAACGCTGAGTCTGTAAATCCGAGCAAGCCATCAGCTCGACCGCGCATCCCCTGTCGTCGCGGTCGGCAGCGGAGGCATAAATTCGCGCGGATCTACCGCGTGTTGACCGCGGCGAAGCTCGAAGTGCAGCTGGGGCTCGCTGACATTACCGGTCGAGCCGACCCGCGCGATCACCTGACCACGCTCGACCTTTTCGCCGCGCTTGACGAGAATCGCATCGCAGTGGGCATAGGCCGAGATCCAGCCATTGGCATGCTTGACGAGAACGAGATTGCCATACCCGCGCAGCTCGTTGCCGGCATAGGCGACGACGCCGGCATCGACCGCTTGCACCGGCGCGCCGCGCTGTGCGGCGATGTTGACGCCGTCATTGTGTGTGCCGTCGGGTTTTGAACCATAGTCTGCAAGAATATGGCCGCGAACCGGCCATAGAAACGCGCCGGTGCCGGCAGCCTGGGGTGCCGCAGCTCTGCCCGAATCCGGGATCTCGGGGACTGCTCGGGGTGGCGCGGCAGACACTGCGGGCGACGACGATTCGGGGGCTGGCTCCGCCTCATGCAGTGCGGCAGGTGGCGGCATCGGCTCAGCCGCAGCGGACGGATTGTCCGGGGCGGCCGTCGGCGAGAGAGCGGGCCGCGACGTGGGCGGAGGAACCTCCGGCCGCTGTGCGGGAGGCAGCGCCGCGACCGACGTGGGCGCCGCAGCGAAGCGCGGCGAGGCGGCGCCTGGTATGACCAAGGTGCGCCCAACCTGAATGCGATAGGGCGGCGACAGACCGTTCGCCTCGGCAATCACCCGCATCGGGAGATGGTAGCTATGAGCGATTTCGGACAAGGTCTGCCCACGCTGGATCGTGATCGTCTGTGGGCCAGGCTTCACCGGCGCGGGACCGACTACTGGTGCCGGCCCCTCTACCCGCGGAGCGCAGGCCGCGAGAGCACACCCGAGCACCACCTCAAACCAAAACGCGGACCCAAAACCGCGCCGCGGGCGAATACGAATTGACATCTTTCCCCGGCACGCCCCCCGACGCGCAAATCTCGCCTATTTGGTACGCGAAGGCAGAATTATGTCAAGCTCTGGTCCGCATGCCGGCGCGGCAACCCTGCGACGAGCGGGACGAACCGAACCAGACCGAGATCCTCGGTCAAAAACCGGTCGTCTTCGCGACGAATACGCACGAGCTGCTGGTCGCGGTGATCCTCGCCGACCGGCACCACCAGGATGCCGCCGGGAGCAAGAGCGTCTACAAGGGTTGCCGGCACGTCCGGAGCCGCGGCAGTTACAAGCACTCGCTCGTATGGCGCCTGCTCGGGCCATCCTTTTGTGCCGTCGCCGAATCGGCATACGATATTGCGCAGTCGCAGCTCTTCAAAACGCTGCTCTGCATCGCGCAACAGTTCGCGGTGACGCTCGATCGTAAAGACGCGGCGGCAGAGAGCTGCCAAGACCGCAGTCTGATAACCTGAACCGGTTCCGATCTCGAGAACGTTCTGCCTTGCTCCGAGTTCGAGCTTCTCGGTCATCAGTGCCACGACATAGGGTTGGCTCACCGTCTGGGCGTTGCCGATCGGCAGAGCCATGTTCTCATAGGCTTGGTCCTCGAACGAGGCAGGCACGAATTTCTCTCGCGGGGTCTTTTCGATGGCGCCGAGCACCCGCGTGTCGCCGATCCCGGCGCGACGCAGCTCCATCAGGAGACGCAGCTTCTTCTGGATCAAGCCCGGCTCGACCGGGCCGGCTCGACCAGGCGTCACCCGAAGACCTTTTTCAGAGAAGCGAGCACAGGAACGTTGGTCAGGTTGAGGTAGATCGGGGTGACCGAAACCTGCTTGTCGCTGATCGCAGCCAGGTCGGTGCCGGGCTCGGCAAACCCGTCCTCGCGAACCGGGCCGACCCAATAATAAGGCCTGCCGCGAGGATCGAGGCGCTCACTCAGATTGGAGGCGATCGCGCGCTTGCCTTGGCTGGTGACCGCGATGCCGCAGACCTCTTCGGGGACCGCAGCCGGAAAATTGATGTTCATCAACGTGTGCTCGGGCCAGGGCAGCCGGGTCAACCTCTGGATCACTTCGGGCGCGAAACGCGCGGCGGTGTGCCAGGGTATCGCCTTGCTGTCAATGAAATGCTGGCTCAGCGCGATCGCCGGGATGTCGAGCAACGTCGCTTCCATCGCCGCCGCGACGGTCCCCGAATAGGTCAGATCTTCTCCGACATTGCCGCCGCCATTGACCCCGGAAAGGACGAGGTCCGGGCGGTGCTCGCGAAGCAGGTGCTTGACCGCCAACATCACGCAATCTGTCGGCGTCCCGTCCACTGCGTAGCGCCGCTCCGCCAACTCCGACATGCGCAATGGGCGCCTGGTCGTCAGCGAGTGGCTGGAGGCGCTCTGTTCCTGCTCGGGCGCGACGACCCAGACGTCCGGCGAGAGATCGCGTGCGATCTCCTCCAACAGTTTGATACCGGGCGAACCGATGCCGTCGTCGTTGGTGACGAGAATGCGGGCTTTGGCGAGTTCGATACGCCCGTTATCCATGAGGTTCGATGACCTCCTGGCCTCCCATATAGGGCTGCAACACCGATGGAACCGCCACCGTGCCATTGTGCCGTTGGAAGTTCTCCAGGACCGCGATCATGGTTCGCCCGATCGCGAGACCGGAGCCGTTGAGGGTGTGAACCGGCAATGTCCCTCTTCCCTCGGAAGGGCGATAGCGCGCCTTCATGCGCAAGGCCTGGAACGCGCCGCAATTCGAGCAGCTGGAGATCTCGCGGTAGGTCCCCTGCCCCGGCAGCCAAACCTCGATGTCATGGGTCTTTTGCGAGGCAAATCCCATGTCGCCGGTGGACAGCAGCACCACCCGGTAAGCGAGGCCGAGGCGCTTCAGCACTTCCTCGGCGCACGCGGTCATGCGTTCGTGCTCGGCCGCGGAATCATCCGGTCGGACGACCGACACCAGTTCGACTTTCTGAAATTGATGCTGGCGGATCATGCCGCGGGTGTCCTTGCCCGCCGCGCCGGCCTCCGAGCGAAAACACGGCGTCCAGGCAGTGTAGCGCAGCGGCAGCGCGCTTTCGTCGAGGATTTCGCCGGCAACAAGGTTGGTCAGCGGCACCTCGGCGGTTGGGATCAACCAATAGCCGTCCGTGGTTCGGAACATATCCGCGGCGAATTTCGGGAGCTGGCCGACCCCAAATGCCGCTTCATCGCGGACCAACAGAGGGGGCGAAACTTCGGTGTATCCAAATTCGGTCGTGTGCAGATCGAGCATGAACTGGCCGAGCGCCCGCTCGAGACGAGCCAGCGCGCTGCGCAGAACGACGAATCGCGACCCGGACAGCTTTCCGGCTCGCGCAAAGTCCATCATACCGAGCCGCTCACCGACCACCTCGTGGGACAACGGTGCGAAGTCGAAACGCGGCGGCTCGCCATGATGGCGCAGCACCCTGTTGGCGGTTTCGTCCGGCCCGTCCGGCACCTCTTCGGCGGGAAGGTTCGGCAGACCAGCCAGGATCTCGTCGATTTCAGCGCGTAACCGGGCCGCTTCCGCAGTCGCTTCCTCGGCTTTTTGGCGCAACGAAGGGTCCTGACCGAGAGGGCCAGAACTCTCCGACGCCGGCGGCAGCTAGCTTAGCGGCCGCGAATTCCCTCGCCCTGCGGTTACGCTCTGCCTGCGTCTGTTCCGCACGGGTCTGAGCTTCACGCCATCCGCGGTCGAGGGCAAGAATACTCTCGGCGCGAATATCTAAACCACGGCGCTCCATGCCACGATTGAAGTCGTCCGGGTGCTCCCGGATCCATCTGAGGTCATGCATAGTGCGACGGGATATAGATAGCCGGAACCCTCGCGTCTATCCGGCTCGCCGCTGGTCAGGTTCCGGCGGCGGGCTTCCCCTTGCCGGCGAGTTCGGCTTCCTCGTCGGCCTCGCGCCTCGCGCGAGCCTTCTCCACCATTCGGCAGGAGATGATCGAAGCCTCGAATAAGATAATCAATGGTATCGCGAGACTGGTCTGGCTGACGATGTCCGGCGGCGTCAATACCGCGGCAACGATGAACATGACGACAATGGCATAGCGTCGTTTGGAAGCGAGTCCGGCCGAAGTAACCAGACCCACCCGCGCCATCAGGGTCAGCAGCACCGGGAGCTGAAAGGCAACGCCGAACGCAAAGAGCAAGGTCATCACCAGCGACAGGTATTCGTTGACCTTCGCCTCGAGGACGATCGGAAGCCCGCCATCTGCGGCGGCCGGCGTCTCGAAGCTGACGAAAAACCGCCAGGCGACCGGAATCACTACAAAATAGGCGAGCGCCGCCCCCATCGCGAAAAGCACCGGTGTGGCAAAGAGGTAGGGGTAGAAGGCGCGCCGCTCGTTCTTGTAGAGGCCAGGAGCGACGAATTTCCAGATTTGACTGGCAATGATCGGAAAGGCGAGGCAGAGCCCCGCCCAGAAGGAGACTTTGACGTAGGTGAAAAAGGCTTCGGTCAGGCCGGTGTAGATCAGGTGCCGCCCGGTCTGCCCCTCGAAGATGACCGCCAGCGGATGCACCAGAAAGCCATAGATGCGCTCCTTGAACTGGTAGCAGATCAGAAACGCGACGAGGACCGCACCGATCGCCCACATCAACCGGTTGCGCAGCTCGATCAGGTGATCGAGGAGCGGCATCTTGCCTTCTTCGAGCTCTGCTTCCCTGTCGTCGTCCACAACCGTTCCCTAAAGCCGCCAAATATGCACCGACAGCATTATGAGAGATCGCCCGCTCGAAGCGACCCTCACTGCTTTAGCGGCACGGCATCCTGGCCGGCCTCATGCGGCGGCGCGATGGTCGGCACCTCCGGCTCGGCCGCCTCGATCCTTGGCGGTTCTACAGGCGGCCGCGGTTGAGCTTCGGGAACGGGCGCGGCCAAAACATCGGCGTCGGAGAATTTCGGCAGCTCCGGCGGCTTCAAACTCTCGGCCAGGCTTCCGGTTGGGTCGATCGTGTTGCGAAACTCCTTGTCGAGATCGATCTCGGTCGCCTTTTTCAGTTCCTGCCGCATTTCGTCGAGCTCGGCTTCTCGGATCATCTGCTCGACGCTGCTCTGAAACTCGCGCGACAAGGTGCGCGCCTTTCTGACCCAGAACCCGGCGACGCGCAGCGCCTTGGGCAGGTCCTTCGGACCGATGAACACGAGCGCCACGACCCCGATCAGCAGCAGCTCCGACATGCCGAAGTCAAGAAACATGGCGGCAGCGCCTCGCGGGCTCCTGGTCAGTTATTGGCAACATGCGCAAGTGGCGATGATGTCAGATGGCTGTCATATGGGCAACATCGGCCGGCGAACCACCCTGGCAGGTCAGAGCTCCGCGTGGGCTTCCTGCTCGCCGTTTTTCTCCCCCGCCTGTTCGGGCAGGGTGAGCGGGGTCAGGTCGAGAAGACCGGCGGCGCGCAGCTCGTCGAGACCGGGCAGCTCGTTCAGAGTGTCGAGCCCAAAATGGACGAGAAAACCCGGCGTCGTCACCCAGAGGAGCGGCCGGCCGGGGCCGGCACGCCGGCCCTTGGGGCGGACCCAGCCGGCCTCCATCAACGTATCGATCGTTCCTTTGCCGAGGGCGACTCCCCGGATCTGTTCGATCTCGGCGCGCGTCATCGGTTGGTGATAAGCGATGACCGCAAGTGTCTCGATCGCCGCCCTCGACAGCTTGCGAACAACCGGTCGCTCGATCCGTAAGTTGGCGGCGAGATCGGGCGCGGTGCGAAACGCCCATTCGCCGGCCAGCCGCACGAGATTGACCCCGCGTCCGGCATAGCTTTCGGCCAGCTCCCGCAACAGACCCGCGACATCGTCCGCTTCGTTGAGATGCCGCGCTATCGCCTCCTCGCTAATCGGCTCCGCGACCGCGAACAGGAGCGCCTCGACGAGACGCAACTGCTGCGCCCGCTCGCTCACTCGCCCGCCCCGATGTTGCTATGCGCCTCGGCAGGACCGGCGCTTCGGAGGTATATCGGCCCAAACGACCGGTCCTGACGGAGCTCGATGCGGCCGCTGCGCGCCAGCTCGAGGGTGGCGGCGAAAGTCGCGGCGAGCGCCGAGCGGCGAAACAGCTCGCCGCGAAGCTCACTCGGCAAAAAGCTTCCCAGCTCCCGCCAATTTGGCACCCGGCCGATAAAGCGCGCCAGCCAATTCAATGCGTCATCCATCGAATAGAATTCGGCCGCCTCGATCGCCAGCACCGCGGCTTGGGTGCGGCGGCGGCCCTCGCCGTAGGCGCGCAGAAGCTCGTAAAGAGCGAGCTCGTAGACCGGGACCGGAACCACCGCGAGCCCCTCGGGCATGCCGCGCAGGAACACATCCTGCCCGGTCAGCGGACGCGCCATAAGCCGCACGCCCGCGATCTGCATTACCTCGAGCAATCGGAGGCGGTGCTGCAGCTGGGCGGCCAGCTCAGTGCCGCTCGGCTCCTCGTCCTGAGGCGGTTGAGGCAACAAAAGGCGCGATTTCAAATAGGCGAGCCAAGCCGCCATGACCAGGTAGTCAGCGGCAATCTCGAGACAGAGCGACCGCTGTCTCGCGATGAAGGCCAGATACTGGTCGGCCAGCGCCAGGATCGAGATCTTGCCGAGGTCGACCTTTTGCTCGCGTGCTAATGCCAGCAGCAGATCGATCGGTCCCTCATAACCGTCCAGCTCGAGCACCAGCTGCTCCGGGCGGCGCGAGGGCCCCACACCGGCCTCGCTGCGCTCAGCACCTTTCCCCGCAGTGCGGGAGAGCGGGGACCCAGCCTGCGGGGCTGGGTGGGCGCGGCTAACACCGGCTTCCGCTCTCACCCGCCGTGGCCCGTAAGCGTCAGCACGAACTGGTACAGCGCCTCCGCCGGCACGCCGATCAACCATCCAAGGATATTCAGATTGAAGCCGGTTTGCTGGCCGACATAGGGCAGCAGAAACAAGAAGAGCAGGAGGATTAAGATGCCGTAACGCTCCAGCCTTGCGAGCGGGAGCGCCAATCCATCGGGCAAGAGCCCTACAGCGACCCGTCCTCCATCCAGAGGAGGCAACGGCAACATGTTAAACACACACAAAACGACGTTGATAACGATCGAATTCTCCAAATTTTCGCCGAGCCAAACCGCTGCCACAGGCGGCGCGAAGACCACCCCGTATAACAGCAGCGAGGAGACGATCGCGAGCAGCACATTGGTGCCGGGCCCGGCCAAGGCGACCCACACCATGTCGCGCCGCGGTCTGTCGAGCCGCCGGAAATTGACCGGTACCGGCTTGGCATAGCCGAACAGGAACGGCGAGCGCAGTAGGATCAGCATCGCGGGCAGGATGATCGTGCCGAACGTGTCGACATGCTTGAAGGGATTGAACGTGACGCGGCCCGCCCGCTGGGCGGTGTCGTCGCCGAATTGGTAGGCGACAAAACCGTGCGCGGCCTCGTGGAAAGTCACCGCAAAGACGACCGGGAGAACCCAGGTGCTCGCCTGGTAGATCATCGCGGCCATTCCGCCCGGCGGGTTCACTGCTCTGCAACCTTCGAAATGCGCGCGCCCGCGAGGAGCGCGTCGAATTGCGCCTCGGCTTCCCCGCGATCGAATGCCTTCGCCGCGGAGCCGCGACGCAGCGCTTCGCCCCGCCGGAGCCGTGCCGCCGTGACCGGTGAAATCGGTCGAGCCGCCTTGACGACCTCCTCCATCTCGCCGGGGTCTCCATTGCAATGCAGCGCTAGATCGCAGCCGGCGGCGAGCGCCTGCCGGGTCCGCTCGCCGAGCCCGCCGCCGAGCGCCCTCATCGACAGATCGTCGCACACCAGAACGCCGTCGAACCCGATCTCGCCGCGGATGATCTCGGCGATCATGCGTAAGGACAGTGTCGCTGGCGCCGTCGGATCGACAGCCGAATAGACGATGTGCGCGGTCATCGCCCAGGGCGTCGCGGCCAGAGCCCGAAACGGCGCAAAATCCGTGCGCGCCAATTCTTCGAAGCCGGTGTCGACCCGTGGGCAAGTGTAATGGCTGTCGACGCGGGCGCGGCCATGACCGGGTATGTGCTTGACGACAGGCAGGACGGCGCCGTCGAGCAACCCCGCACACACTGCACCCGCGAGGCTCGCCACCCGTTCCGGATCCTTCCCATAAGCGCGATCGCCGATCACTGGATCCGCCCCTGACACCGGAAGATCCAGCACCGGCGAGCAATCGACGGTGATGCCAAGCCCCGCCAAGTCGTCGGCGATCAGCCGGGCGCCGAGGCGGGCCGCCGTGGCCGCCGAAGGGTCCGGCAGCGATGCCAGACGCGCGGCCGAGGGGTAGCGGCGCCAGTGCGGCGGACGCAGCCGCGCCACCCGGCCGCCTTCCTGGTCAATCAGAACCGGCGCGTCGTCGCGGCCGACGCAGCCGCGCAGCGAGCCGACCAGATCGCGGACCTGACCGGGCGAATTGCAGTTGCGGCGGAACAAGATGAAACCGGCCGGATCGGCGGCGGCGAAGAAATCGCACTCCGGGGCGGTAAGTCGCTCGCCGGAGCAGCCCAAGACGACCGCGAGCGGCGCGTTATCGGGCAATGATGCACCCGATGTTGCGCCGCTTCAGCTCGCCGCAGATCCGGTCGGCATCCGCGATCGGGGCAGTCTGGAGACCGTAAAACACCCCTTTGTCGCCGAGATCGGCACGAACGAATGTCGCCGAGACACTGCCAAGCAGGTCTGGATTCGCGCGCCTGATACGGTCCCATTCCTGGCGCGCGGCCTCCTCGCTGCGCACCGAAGCGAGCTGAATCCGAGCACCGCCCGTTGGTTAAGTCGCTGCCGGTTTTGCAGCAGGGGCAGCAGTAGACCCCGCCTTGGCAGGCAATTTACCGGCGGGCTGCTGCGACTGGGGCTGTGGCCCCGGATTCGCAGCGCCGGCTGCCGCGGTCACCAATGGCGGCTGGGGTGAGTCGGATCGAGCGGCAGAAGGCGCGGTGGGCCGCGGCATCGGCTTCTCGGGTGGCGGCAGCAGGTGCTCCACCGTGGCGCGTTTCTGGGTGTAGATCAGCTTGTCGCGATCCGGGAATTCCATGCCGCCCGGGCTTTCCGGCTTGACCTTTGTCGGACGCTCGTCGGCGCGGATCAGCGGGACATCCGCAGCTCCCGTGCCGCCACCCCCGTGCCGTAATCCTTGGTGATAGGCGAACCATAGACCGCCGGCAAACACCCCGATGACAACAAGCGCGACCAGACTTGCGACCAGCCCGCGAAAACGCGGCCCGGTCTCATGTTCTCGGGGGTCGGCGTAGAGCTCGTCTCGCCCGTCGGAATCCACCGACCCAAGTTGATACGACATGGTCACATCTCCTGCGCCGGTTCGACCCCGAACACGGCGAGCCCCGAAGCGATGACCAGCGCGACGCCGCGGACCAGAGCCAGACGCGCGCGGGTCAATTCCGCATCGGACGCTAGGATAAAACGCAAAGTCGCCTCGTCCTTGCCCTTGTTCCACAGCATATGGAACTGCGCGGCGACTTCCTGGAGATAAAAGGCGATGCGGTGTGGCTCGTGCGCCTCGGCCGCAGCCTCGACCAGCCGCGGCCAGCCTGCGAGCTGGCGAATCAGCGCAATCTCGGACGGGTCGGAGAGCCGCTCCAACGGCGTCTCGCCAAGCCCTGCGTCGGATAAATCGTCGTCCGGAAATTGCTCGACGGCGTGCCGCATGACGGAGGCGGCACGGGCGTGGGCGTATTGCACGTAGAAAACCGGGTTGTCCTTCGATTGCTCGGTGACCTTGGCGAAATCGAAATCGAGCGCCTGATCGTTCCGCCGGGTCAACATGATGAAGCGGAACACGTCCTTGCCGACCACCTCGACGACTTCGCGCAGTGTGACGAACGTCCCGGCCCGTTTCGACATCCGAACCGGCGCGCCCTTATCGAACAAATTCACCAGCTGGCAGATCTTAACGTCAAGCGTAGCTGCGCCGTTGGTCAACGCTTGGATCGCCGCCTGTAGGCGCTTTACGTAGCCGCCATGATCGGCGCCCCAGACATCGATCATCGCGTCGAAGCCGCGCCGCACCTTGTCACGGTGATAAGCGATGTCGGCCGCGAAATACGTCCATGAGCCGTCCGATTTCTTCAGCGGCCGATCGACTTCGTCCCCGAAGGAGGTTGCTCGGAACAGTGTCTGCGGGCGCGGCTCCCAATCATCCGGCAGCTTACCCTTGGGAGGTTCCAGCACTCCGGTATAGACGAGCCCGCGGTCCGCCAGGACCCGAACACAGTCGACAATTGCCCCGCGCTCGGTCAGGTCACGCTCGGAGACGAAAACATCGTGATGGACGCCGAGCAAGACCAGGTCGTCGCGGATCAGCCGCATCATCTGTTCGACGGCAAAATCGCGTATGGGCACCAGCCATTCGGCCTCCGGCCGGCCGAGCCATTTTCGTCCGTCGCGCTCGGCAAGCGCGCGGCCGGTTTCCGCGAGGTATTCGCCGGGATACAAGCTCTCGGGAAAGGGTCCGATCGCTTCGCCCAGAGCTTCGCGGTATCGCAGGTGGGTCGACCGCGCGAGGGCGTCGACCTGGGCGCCGGCGTCGTTGATGTAATACTCGCGCTGGACGCTGAACCCGGCCTTGGCGAGCAACCCGGCCAGTGCATCGCCGATCACCGCGCCGCGCCCGTGGCCGACATGCATCGGGCCCGTCGGGTTGGCCGACACGAACTCGACATTGACGCGTTCGCCGCCACCAATCGCCGAATCACCGAACGCAGTGCCAACACGCAGGATGGCGCGGAGCTGCGCGTGCCAGACCTCGGGAGCAAGCCTGATATTGATGAAACCCGGCCTCACTGGAGCAACCATAAACCCGCAGCCGCGATAATCCCCGGTCACGAGCTCTCGTCCGGCGAGGGCAGCAGCGATCCGCTCCGCGAGAGCCATCGAGTTTTCTTTGACCGCCCCGGCGAGCACCATTGCCGCGTTGGTCGATAGATCGCCATGCACCGGATCACGCGGCAGCTCGACCGCGACACGGCCCAAATCGAGCCCGCGCGGCAATCCGCCCTTCGCCGCGAGTTCATCGAGCGCCGCCAGCACCAGGCGGCGAAAGTCCCCGAAAATGTTGGTCATATCAGGGCGGCATCCGCGGGTGGGTCGTCGTAAGCCCTTGCTTGCTTAATTGGAAAGTGGTGCGGCCCAGATTTGGGAGAAGGCCTAGGATATAATCGTCATCACCGAGCTTGACCCGGTGATCCACCGCCTTCTCCCCACCAAACGAAGCCTTGTCGGGCACACGCAGCCTTACATGCGAAAACAAAACGATCACGTCGGGGCGTAAGTGTCGAACAAGCGATGATGCTCGTCGAGCGCGAAACGGTCGGTCATCCCGGCGAGGTAGTCGGCCGCGACCCGCGCGGTCCGGGGTTCGTCCGGGCCGGCGGCGAACTCGCGCCATTCGCGCGGCAAAAATTGCGGTTCGGCGAGGTACAGCGCGAACAGGTCGTGGACTACCCTGTGCGCCTCCGAACTCATGCGGTTGACCCGATGATGGCGATACATCCGCTCGAACAAAAATTCTTTGAGTGCGCAATCGTTGCGCCGCATCTCGTCGGAAAAATCGACAATCGGCGCATTTAGCGCCCTCACCTCGTCTACCGATCCGAGCGCACTGTCGGCGAGCCGCCGGCATGTTTCGCCAATCAGATCCCCGACCATCCGATCGATCAGCCGGCGGATCGACTCGTTGATCAGGCGCGGTTCCTCAAGCCCTGGATAGTGCGACGCCACCCCGTGAAAGACCGGACCGACGAGCGGCACGTCGGCGAGGTCGGCCACCGCGAACAACCCGGCGCGCAATCCGTCATCGATATCGTGATTGTTGTAGGCGATGTCGTCGGCAAGCGCGGCGACCTGCGCCTCGGCGCTCGGGAAGGTCTCGAGTGAGAGCGGGTGACAGCTGTCGTATTCCGCGATCGTCGCCGGCACCGGCCGCTCGATGCCGGCGCCACGCAGGGGGCCGTTGTGCTTAACGGTGCCTTCCAGCGATTCCCACGTCAGGTTTAGCCCGTCGAACTCCGCATAGCGCCGTTCGAGAAGGGTCAGGATTCGCAATGTCTGATCGTTGTGCGAAAAGCCGCCGAACCGCACCATCTCGGTATTCAGCGCCTCTTCGCCAGCATGCCCAAAGGGGGTATGGCCAAGGTCGTGAGCGAGCGCCAGGGTCTCGGCGAGGTCTTCGTCGAGACCGAGCGCGCGGCTGATCGTCCGCGCGATCTGCGCCACTTCGAGGCTGTGCGTCAGCCGAGTGCGATAGTGATCGCCCTCGTGATAGACAAAGACCTGCGTCTTGTGGGTCAGCCGCCGGAACGCAGTCGAGTGGATGATGCGGTCGCGGTCTCGCTGAAACGCCGACCGCGTTGGATGCTCGGGCTCCGGATAGAGCCGCCCGCGGCTCTCTTCCGGCTTTGACGCATAAGGTGCCAAACCGACCGGCCCGATCATGCGCCGACCTTACGCCGGACCTCTGCTTTCGTCCATCTGCGCATTGCAATAGTCGCCGATCGATGGTTGGCATTTCGATTGCGCTGGAATGTAGTTAAAATCGCGCAACTCAAGGGGGCAGCACCATGGAATACATTCGCGTCACATTCGATCCGAACGACATTCGCGACGTGATCGCCAGCGGTAATGTGATCGGCCAGACCGAGACCGAACTCGCAATCCAAACAAATTATTACGTAATTTCGCTATCCGGCTCAAGCTACGCGCCGCCCTACTGGTACGGCGTCGTCAGCGGCACGACGGTGGGTCATCCGCTCACCATCTCTTTCACCCCGGCGTAAAGGCCCGGCAGATGCGCGGGCGATTTTGGGCGGTGCTCTGCGTTTTGCTGGCCGGCGGATGCGCTGGCACTCATATCGAGAACACGCCATTGCAAGCGGGCGACGGCAATCCCGATTGGCGCACGATCGATCCGGCGAGCCCTGACCGTCCGGTGATTCTGATGACTTTCTCGGGCGGCGGATCGCGCGCCGCCGCTCTCGCCGAATCCGTCCTGCGCGAACTATCGCAAACCAGCTACGCCGCGTCGGACGGCCCGCATGTGCTGACCGAGGACGTCAAACTGATCTCGTCGGTGTCGGGCGGCAGCGTTACTGCCGCGTGGTTCGGATTGCGACGCGGACCCGGCCATTGGGACGGCGATCTCGACGGGCTGCGCAGCGATTTTCTAACCAAAGACAACATGGCGACGCTCGAGCTCGACGCTGTCAACCCGATCACCTGGTTCGGCCTCGTCACCGGCCAGATCACCCGTATCGAGGCCGAGGAGGCGCTGTTCAACACGCGCCTTTATCATGACGCCCCGCTCGCCGCATTGAATCAGCCGGGCAAACCTTACATAGTGCTGAACGCAAGCGACATGGCGGGCGGCGAGACGTTTGCGATGGTCCCGCGGCGGTTCGACGATGTCTGCTCGAAATACGATTTGTTGCCGATAGCCACCGCGGTCTCCGCTTCCGCTGCGTTTCCGATCTTGCTGACCCCGGTCGCCTTGCAGGATTATTCCGATGGCTGCCAGGGCAAATTGCGCAACGGCGAGTGGGTTCGGGTCGATCTGTCGAACCCGTACACGCCCTATCTGAACCTCGCCGAGTACAAAGACGCGCGCTATTCCAACGATCTGCGGCACGGTCCCGACCCCTACCGGCGCATCGACTATCTCTACTTTCTCGATGGTGGGCTCGCCGACAATCTCGGGACCCGGTCGTTGCGCTCGGCGCTGATCGCTCCCTACGACGATGCGCAGGTCCTGCGCGCAATCAACGACGGCAAAATCCGCAAGCTCGTGGTTATCGTCGTCAATGCGCGCAGCGATCCGCCGAACAAGCTTTATGAGCAGCCGCAGCAGCCGGGCCTTGTCGGCCAGATCCAGGCGGTGACTTCGGTGCCGATCGACGCCAATACGGCGAATTCCGAGACCGCACTGTCCGCCTTGCTCGGCGAACTGGCGCAGGCCGCCGCCGGCGCCACTGGCCAAGCCAAATTCGCCGGCATGCGGATTTACGGAATCACCGTCGACTATGACCAGATCCCGGCCGACACGCCGGCGCATATCGCCTTGCGCGACATGGCCAAGGACGTGCCGACCAGCTGGACCTTGACCCCGCCGCAATTGCAGGCGACCGAGGCGGCCGGCCGTTTTCTGCTGCGCCGCCATCCGTGCTACCGCGCTTTGCTCGGCGACCTTCACGCAGGGCAACTGCCGGTGGCGGGCGAGTCCGCCCAGCCGGCAATCCCCTGCACAACCAAAATCGATATGCAGAGGCAGCTCGCCGCGCCCAGGCCGTCCAGCTAGGCTGCGCGCAGCCGGGCTGTGGCGGAGCGGTCGACCACACCGTCATCTGTAAGCACGACCCGGTAATTGCGCTCGGCCATCTCGCGGGAAATGAGGCCGTCGGCGACATCGAGGGCGACTTGCTCGGGATCTCGCTCGGTTGGGTCCCCAAAGCCGCCGCCGCCCGGAAGTTCGAGGCGGATGAAATCGCCGCCCGGCACGCTCTGCCGGCCTTTGGGGCCGATCGGCTTGCCCGAGACCAGGCTGACCCGCCCGGGTGCGCCGGTCCCGCCGCCGTCGCGGCCGCGGGCCGGGTTCCCGACCCGCTCGAAATTGCACAGCATCGCGATCGGTGTGCCGTCGGCGCCGCCCAGTTCGATTATCTGGCCGAGGCCGCCGCGGAACTGCCCGGCGCCGCCGGAACCCTCGCGGAACTCGCGGCGGCGAAACATCACCGGCGCCACTGCCTCGGTCGCCTCGACCGGGATCGTGCGCACGCCGGAGGGGAACGCGGTCACGTCGAGCCCGTCCTTGCCCGGCCGCGCGCCGGCGCCGCCGCAGTGGAAGATCGCCGTGCTGAAGGGCTTGATGTCCGGTGGCGCCCTCCCCTCCTCCGCCCCGAGCTCGTCGAGCACGTCGGCGCCGCCATAGATCTGCGGGATCCACAGCGACGAGGCGCCCTCGGCCGGCACGCCGCCTTCCATCACCTGGTGCAGGCAGCCGAACACGACATCGGGCAGCATGTGACCGACCGTGTGTCGGGCGGCGACGGCGCGCGGCCGCTTCGCGTTGAGCAGACAGCCCTCCGGCGCGCTGACCGTGATCGGCGCCAGCGAACCGGCGTTGTTGGGCACCTCGGGAGCGACGAGGCACTTCACGCCGAACGCGGTGTAAGCGGTCGTGTAATTGAGCACGACATTGATGCCGAAAGCGCTCGCCGGCGATGTGCCGGCATAATCGACATGGATGCCCTCTTCGCCGATCGTCATCTCGGCGGCGAGGGTCAGCGGCCGGTCATAGCCGTCCATCGTCAAGCTGTTGCGGTAGGAACCCTGCTTCAGCTTGCCGATCGCCTCGATCGTCGCCTGCCGCGAGGTTTCGATGATGTGCTCGCCGAGCCGGTCGAGATTGGCGATGCCGAACTCCTCCATCATCTCGACGAGCCGGCGGCTGCCCTCGTCGTTGCACGCGGCGAGCGCGTAGACGTCGCCCTCGACCTGCAACGGCTCGCGGACATTGGCCCGGATGACGCGCAGCAGGTCATCGTTCATGCGGCCTTCGCGCGCCAACGCCATCAGCGGGATCGACAGCCCCTCCTCATAGACCTGACGGCCATCGGGCCCCATGCCGAGCCCGCCGATATCGACGACATGAACCGTGCTGGCGAAGAGGCCGACCGGCTCGCCGCGCAGAAAGGTCGGGCTGACCACGGTCAGATCGTGCAGGTGGCCGCAAGTCAGCCACGGATCGTTCGTGATGTAATGGTCGCCCGGCCGCATCGTCTTCAACGGGAAGGCGTCGAGGAAATGCTTCACCGCCGCCGCCATCGAATTGACGTGGCCGGGCGTGCCGGTGACGGCCTGCGCCAGCATGTTGCCGTCCCGGTCGAACACCCCGGCCGAGAGATCGCCCGCCTCGCGCACGGTCGTCGAGAACGCGGTGCGCACCAAGGTTTGCGCCTGCTCCTCGACGACCGCGATCAGCCGGCTCCACATGATCTGCATATGGATTTGCGATAGCGCCGTATTGGGTCTGCCAAGCATCAGCCTTCTCCTAGCGATGCCGAACATTGTGATCCGCCCCGCCCCGGTCCGCAATGTCGGCTGCCGCGGCATGCAATCTGACCGTGTTCGTCCAAAACTCGTTGGCTGTATCTGCAGCCAATCTACAGCCAATCCGCCCTTGAAATTTGAAACAGTTTCCTATCCGCCCTCGAATTCTGCAACGGGAATGCGGCTAATCTGCGGGCTACCTTCTAGTGCTCAGAAGCATTCAGATGATTTAGAAGATCCCCCTCCTCGCTTTCCCGGCGAAAGCCGGGATCCACTTCTGCCATGGGCACCGGCTTTCGCCGGTGAAGCGGTATTTAAGCGAGGTGCTTCATCGCCGGGTGAATGGTGTGAATGACTCCGAACACTAGTAGGCGATCGCTTCGAGGGCGAGGCCGCGAGTGCGCGGACCAAAGCCGCCGATCGTCGCTACGACGACCGCCATCGCGAAGGCAATATGTCCCGTGCCACGCGGCCGCAACGCCAGGTCAAAACCCAATCGGCTCGTCTGCTCTCAGCGACCGAGTTGGGTAGAGTGGGGAAGTGACGCGGCGGCGGTAGGCCGGGCATGTCTGTTTCCGCCCCTTTCGTCTGGCGGTGCCTCAGTGGCTCGACCATAGCTCCGTTTCCACTTCCCTCTCATCGAACCGGACATGCGGATTTCCCTGCATCCGGCTCTCGGACAAGACCTCACGCCTTCGCCCACGGCACGTCGCGCCCAAGCCGGGTCAGACGCACGAGCCCGAAGGTCTCGTAGAGGTGCGAGAGTGGATAGCTGCCGCCCTTGCTTCGTCTGGTCTTGTGCTTGAAGCGCAACCACCGGCGCAACCGCACAGCCGCGTAGCTGTCGAGCGCCCGATACGCCGGAGTGACGGTGCCTACTGAGAAGTAGTTCGCCCATCCGCGAAGCGTGCGGTTCAACATTCTCACCAGCTCTGTGGTTTCCTGCCACGTACGTGCTCGGACGGTCAGCTCGTGGAGCTTTTCGACCACGCGCTTGATGCTCTTCTTTGACGGTCGCAGAGCCAAGCGGGCTTGGCCCGTCGTGCGAGAGAACATCTGTCCGAACGTGAAACCCAAGAAATCGAACTCCCCTTCCGGCACCGTGCAGATCCGTGTCTTGTCCTCGTTCACTGTCAGCTTCAGCTTACCCATGATTTCGCGCAGGCGATGCAGCGCCGCTTCGGCGTTGCCTCTCCGGCACAGGATCACGAGGTCATCGGCATAGGTGACAAGGCGAGTGCCAAGACTTTTCTCAAGCCCGAGCTTCTTCCACCCCAACACAAACCGGCGCATGTAGATGTTCGCCAGTAGCGGTGAGAGGGGTGAGCCCTGCGGAATGCCGCGCCGCTTGTCGCGCGACTCGGTCGTGCGTGTCTTGCGGCCTCGGTCGTCGGTTGCTTCGACGGGGCAGTCCAGCCACATCTTGATCAGATGCAGCACGCGCCGATCGACGATACGGCGCGCCACCGACTTTAGAAGGTCGGCATGCGGAATGCTCCCGAAGTAGTCCGCGAGATCGGCGTCCACTACTTCCGGATGGCCACGGAACAGCAGCTCCTCCACCTCTACAGCGGCCCGCTGGGCGTTGCGCCCAGCGCGGTAGGCGTAGATTTCCGGTGGAAGATCGGCTTCGAAGATCGGCTCCAGCACCAGCATCGCTGCTGTCATGCAGACCCGATCCCGCACGCTCGAGATGCCCAGCGGCCTGAGTTTGCCGTTGGCCTTCGGTATGAACACGCGTCTGATCGGCTCCGGTCGGTATGTCTCTTCCCTGAGCGCAAGCGCCAGTTCGGCCAGCCACCGCTCCACCCCATACGCTTCGATGTCCGCAAAGTCCTGACCGTCTACTCCCGGTGCGCCCTTGTTCGAGCGGCACTGGGCATAAGCATGCGCCAGGATATCCTCTCGGCTGATCTTGTCGTACAGAGCGTAAAAGCGATAACCGGCCTCCGCCTTCGCTTTCGCGTGTAACGCCGTCTGCAGCTTCTGAACACGTTTCGGAGTTGCTAGGTTGCCCAATCTCCAGGTCCTCACCACGTCTTGCGTTTGTCTTGAACTGAGGCCCCTTCCCTCCCCCGGCATTACCCGGCTTCAACGGTACTACGGGCCTCTCCGCCACCCCAGTGCGCCCGGCCTGTCCCTCGCGGGCGTCCGGTTGATCATCCCTGATCACGCAATGGGGCTTCCCGTGTTACGTGCGCTTTCCTTGTGTACATGCTGCCGCCACTACCCCGGTGCAGCGGATGGGCGTAGTCTTCGCTCAAGTCGCCCAACCGTGTCAGCCTTCCCCGGTTCCACGTCCGGATCGGCCTACACATCGTCCTTTTCGAGGCTTGCTCAGCGTTCACTCACGTTGCGGCCTGCACACTCGCGCAGTCACCAAATGCGTGACCGCTATCCGGGGGCTTCAGACATTTCGTCACCTCCATGCCTGCCCCGGTTGCTTCCGGCTGGAGCGGTCGCCGGGTGGGGCTTGCACCCACTGGAAAAGCGCCGCCTTGTCACGGCGCACGTGGACAGCGGACATTCGCAGCGGATTTCCGCGCAACGTGAGCGATTGTTACGGCAGCGCTGGCCTCGCGGCGCGAAAATCTTGTGATTTGTGCAACGGCTCTCTACAGGAACCGAGTAGCAGCGGCTCCGCGAAATTTCTCGTATAAGGTTAGCATTGCTGCAAAATCAAAATCAAATCGTCTGCTGCTGCACGACATCAGGCGGGAATTCTCGGCAGCTAGCCGCCGCGCTAAGCTGTTTCCTTGCCCGCCCGATCGATCAGAGAAAATCCCGCCGGGTCGCCGCGCGCGACAGAGTATAGCCCCGGCTTCGATCCCGGCCAGCGCATGCCCCCAAAACGCGCTCCCTTCCCATCCTTCGTGGGTCTGAAAACTGGAGGAGGTGCGCCTTGATAGAGGGAAGTCGGCGTGTTTTCAGCCTGGGCGTCGGCCGCCTGCTTTTGACCGACTGCTGGGAAACCAATGCGCGATTTTTCCTTGGTGAAATGCAAAAAGAACGCGATGCTGGCAGCCAATCGGCCATGTCGATTAATGGGCCTTGCGGAAAGCAGGTTGTTGCTGAGGGTTTCGCGCGGCTCCGGGTGCGTAAAGGCGCATGCAAACGCGCGCGGAAGTCGAGGGAGGTGCCGGGGGATGAAGCAAAACCTGCGAGGATTCACTGGAGCAGGTCCATCGCTCCTTGCAACGTTCGCCGCCGAGGCGGCACTTGCCCAAACGCCGGGAAGCGTTCTCATATTTTCCGCCCTTGGACAACTCGTGGGCCCACCACCGGTCGAAGCACGGGAACACCGATGTCTTGGCTGGCGACGGGTCGCGACGGCCGCTGTAGCGATCGCCGGGCTGGCGGGCTTCCCGGCGCTCGCCTCCGCTGCGGGGCCGGCAGCCGCCTCGGCCGCGGCACCCGTTCCGGTGCTCGATTGGCAGCCCTGTCCTGATCCCAGTCAGCGCGGCTTTGACTGCGCCACCGCACAGGCGCCGCTGGACTACAGCGACCCACAGGGTGCGACAATCGACCTCGCCGTAATTCGCCATCTGGCGACCGACCCGGCCAACCGGCTCGGCACGCTCTTCTTCAATCCCGGTGGCCCGGGTGGCCCGGGCACCTTGCAGCTGCCCGAGTGGCTCGGCTTCTTCCCCGCAACGCTACGCGCGCGCTTCGACCTCATCAGCTGGGATCCGCGCGGGGTCGGGGCCAGCACCGCGGTGCGGTGCTTCGCCACCCCGGAAGACGAGCAGAAATTTTTCGCCGGGCTCCCCGATGGGTTCCCCGTAGGCCGGGCCGAGCAGCGCGCCTGGATCTCCCTTTACGCGCGCTTCGGGCTCCGCTGCGCGGAGAGCAACGGCGACCTGCTGGCGCACGTGTCGACCACTGACACGGCCAAGGACCTGGATCTGCTGCGCCAAGCGGTTGGCGATCCGCAGCTCGACTTCCTCGGCCTCTCCTACGGCACTTTCCTGGGCGCGGTCTACGCCAACCTGTTCCCGGACAAGGTGCGCACGATGGTGCTCGATGGCAATGCCGACCCGGTGACGTACACGAACGGGGGCGGCGACGACGCCTCCCTCGGCTTGTTCCTCCGCCTCGGGTCCGACGAGAGCGCCGCCAAGACGCTGGACGCCTTTCTCACGCTTTGCGGCCAAGCGGCCACCCCCCGGTGTGCCTTCTCGGCTGGCAGCGCGGCGGCCACCAAGGCGAAGTGGAGGACCCTGCTACGGCGCTTACGCGAGCACCCGGTCACTGTCGGCTCCCCTCCCCGGACGTGGACCTATGCCGCGCTGGTCACTTATATCGGATCGGAGTCGGCGACGGGAACCGGGCCCCTCCTTGCGATGGTGACAAACTGGGCGACGGCCGCGGAGCTGCTGCAGACCGTGTGGAATGCCAGTGTGGAGCCCTCGGGCTTGGCGAGCGAGGCAGCGGCGATCCTCCCTCCAGTCCCTCCAGAGGAGCGGAACGCGGTGCTGTGCGGGGAGAGCCCTACCCCGCGCAACCCCGACGTCTACCCAGCGCTCGCCGCGCTGTCCTACGCCCGTGCGGGCGATGTTGGTCCGGGCTTTGCATGGGGATCTGACGAGCCCTGTGCCAGCTGGCCCGCTACCGCCGCCGATCGCTATGTCGGACCGTGGAATCGACCCACGGCCAACCCCGTGCTGGTGATCGGGAACCTCTTCGACCCGGAAACCCCTTACGAGGGCGCGGTCGCTATGGCCCATGACCTCGCTCACGCGCGCCTGCTCACGGTGGACGGCTACGGGCACACCGCATTCCTCAACCCGAGCACCTGCGCCAATGACTACGTGAGCCGCTACGTCGTTGACGAGACGCTGCCGCCGCCCGGGACCGTGTGCCCACAGGATCAGCAGCCGTTCACGACGGGCCCCTAACTTCTTTGCCGAATCATGGAGGATGTCTCGCGAGGCACTCTCTCCGCACAATCGACGATTTGGGCGGCAATAACCGGTTCGAGAGCGTACCGATTAACTGCGAGGGGAGTCATGTCATGCAACGCCGAATATTCGTTCCATTCGCCGCGTCGATGCTTATCACGCCCTGGGTTGTCAGGACCGCGATTGCGGACAGCAGTGGCTCTCAAGCTGACGGCGATCTCGATGCGGCGCTCCAGCGGTTCATGGCGCTGCCAGGGACGAAAAGCTACCTGTTGCATGTTGGCCCGGGCGGGTCGGCGGGTCGGATCGCAGAGCGGCCGGACCTCTTTCTCTTCACGGCCAGCGCATACAAGACCTTCGTGCTCGGTCAGTACTTGCGCGACGTCGAGGCGGGCCTGCTGTCCGATGACGAGCCGCTGGCCATCGACGACGCCGTCCGCACGCTTGGCGCCCCGGTGTTCATAGACCTCGCTGGCAAGACCACGGCCCGCTCGGTGCTTGAGGCGATGATCACGCACAGCGACAACATCGCGACCGACATCGCGACAGAGAAGGTCGGCGCCGACCGGGTGCGCGCGCTGATTGCCCAGGCCGGCCTCTCATCCATCCGCATCCCGGACTCCACGCGCCTCTTCTGGTCCTACGTCCTTGGCGCGCCTCCGGGCGTGGATCTCGGCTGGCCGGGGGTCGTGCAGGCCTTCCAGAACCGGCCTCAGCCCGTCCGCTCGCCGCTCAACGACGTAATGACGCTGGCCGGCAGCGCGCGCGACTTCGTGTCGTGGTATGAGCAGGCGCTAGAGGGAGCATTCTTCTCCAAGCCGGAGACGCTCACCGAGTTCAAGCGCATCCAGGCCATGTCCGTGCAGATCGTTAGGGCGGTGCCGCCGGATACCCTCGCCTACGCCAAGGGCGGGGAGTTTCCGTGGCCTGGGCTCAACACCAAGAGCCTCGCCGGGCAGATGGTGACTGGCGGTGATCAGCCGACGCCGGTGACGTTCTGCTTCATCGTGAACTGGGGCGGCCACATCAGTATCGAGGAGTTTCACGAAGTCGAGGCGGAGTTCTTCGCCGCCATCGAAGGCGTCCTAGGGGCCGTGAAACAAACCTTGTAGGGCTTTGCCCCAGTCACATGGCGATCGTAGCCGCCAGCTGCACCAACTGCCGCGTAGTTTGACTCCGGGAGGTCGTCATAACGCTGCCCCAATCTGGAAAGTCAGGACGTTGCAGGAGGCGCGATCTCATCCGCAGGCCGAATGTTTGTAAAGGGTCCAGCCTGTGTAGAAACCCAGTGACTGCGCCGAATGAAAATATTCGGAAAGAATAGGGCGGCTCACGAATCATGATTGCGAGAGCAGCGCACACTGACCAAATATTACGTCTGGCGGGGTCAGTGGGTTTCACACGGCTGGGTCGAAACCGGTCAAGTCGTTGGCTTTCGACCCCACTTTAGAATGCAGACTCAATCATAACCGCCAGATGAGGATGGTAAGAGGCCGACGCCCGCGCTGAGATTGGCAGCGAGGCTTGTCGTATCGGGAATCCGCACATGCGCTTGATCAAATTGCGCGGTTGTAGGCTGTCGGATTAAAGCGATAGAGACGTAGGAGACGCAATGTCTAGTGCGCGATCGCTTCGAGGGCGAGGCCGCGAGTACGCGGACCGAAGCCGCCGATCGTCGCTACCACGATCGCCATCGCAAAGGCGATGAACGCGAACACCGCGTTGACCCCGCCCAAATTGAGCAGAAAGGCGACGACGAGACCCGACAATGCCGCCGAGAGTCGGCTCCAGGAATAGACAAAGCCGATCGCGCGCGAGCGAATGCGGGTCGGGAACAGCTCGGACTGATAACTGTGGAAGCTGTAGGACAGCAGGTTGTTGCACAACGTCACCAGCACGCCCAACAGGATCAGCAGCGCCGGCGCCATGGCATTGGCGAACAGCATGCCGAACACGCCGATCCCGATCGCCCCGAGGCAGATCTGCCATTTGCGCTCGATCCGGTCGGCGATCAGGGTGCCGAGCAACGGCCCGACCGGGTTGGCGATCGCGATAATGAAGGAATATTCGAGGCTGGTCGTGACCTTGATGCCCTTGGCGATCAGCAAGGTCGGGACCCATGCGGCAAAGCCGTAGTAGCCGAAGGTCTGGAAGAAATTAAACACCGACATCAGGATCGCCCGTCGGTCATAGGGCGGCCGCCAGATCTCGGCAAACGTGCCCTCGCCCGCTTCCTCGCGCTCCGGAGGTCCCGGGGGCAACAGTTTGCCGCCGCTTTCCGCGGCCACCCGCGTCTCGATGCCGGCGACGACCCGCTCGGCATCCGCGAGACGTCCGTGACGCGCCAACCAGCGCGGCGATTCCGGCAATGACAGGCGTATGAACCAGATGACGATCGCGCCGGCCGACCCGATCAGCACGACCCAGCGCCAGCCGTCCAGCCCGAGGGGCGTGCGCGGCACGAGCAGCCAGGCGAGGAAGGCCACCAGCGGGACCGCCAGGAACTGGAAGAACTGGTTGTAGGCATAAGCGCGGCCGCGATGGCTGCGCGGGACCAGCTCGGACACATAGGTGTCGATCGTCACCAGCTCGACGCCGATGCCGACCCCGGCAATGAAGCGCCACAAATCGACGCCAAAGCCCGAGGTCTGGAACGCCATGATCGCAGTCGTGATCGAATACCAGATCAACGAAAAGGTGAAGACGGTCCGCCGGCCGTAGCGGTCGGCGAAATGGCCGAGAAAAATCGCCCCGACGAACAATCCGGCGAACAAGGCGAAGACGAACGTCCCAATTCCCGCCACCCCGTACGGGGTGAGCACGCTGAACGCGCCGAGCAATTCCGGCGTGAAATAGCCCGCCTTTAAGAGGCCCGGCGCAATATAGGCGGTCAGGAAAAGGTCGTAGAGCTCAAAGCAGCCGCCGAGCGAAATCAACGTCACGAGCACCCAGATGTGCCGGGTCATCGGCAGCCGGTCGAGCCGGGCGGCAAGCTCCGCCGCGCTTGCAGTGGCCATCACGTTTCCTCCTACTCCGTATCCGCGGATCGATCCCGGTTCCCCGCGGCCAGATGTCATCTATTCAAGTCAGTAGCGAGGTTCCTAGGGGATCGCTCACCTGTTCGTCCTGTTTTAGCAGGGAAAGAACAGGGACCTCCATTCCGCTTCCGCCGCCCGACGGGAAAAAATACGCCGTGATTATGGCAATTTTGCCGGCCAGAAGCCCTCGCGGGGCCGGTCAGGCCCTCATGCGTGTCAAACTCGAGGCAGCCGTATGCGTCGAGGCGGCGTCGAAGTGACTGATGACAGTCGAAGTTTCCTCTTCGATGATGATGGCGGGCCGGAGATGACGACGCCTGGAGCGCGAACAGATTTCCGGGTCAACGCGCGCCGGGGGTGGTGGACCGCATGATATCGGCGTAGAGCAGCTGGACTGCATCCGGTTTTCTGCCGGCGTGCAGTCGCTCGGCAAACTCGCGTTTGGCCAGCAGGCGAAGCCTTTCCAGCCTCGACAACCGCACGTTGGCTGCTTCCTGGGCGGCCGGCAGTCCCGAGGTTATCAATACGCGGTTGCGGTATCGGTCGACCGCGGGCGGGAATTTGTCGACTGGCCGCCCGCCGCCGATCCATTCGTCCAAATGTCCGGGCCCCCAATTGTAGGCGGCGATGGCGTCGGGCCAGCTGCCGTAGCGCCGGAACATGTGAGCGAGATAGGCGCGGCCGAGCGCGCGGTTTTCCGTCTCGTCGAAACGATCGCCACCCCCGACATCGGCCGCCGCCGCGGCGGAAACCTGCATCGGTCCCTGTGGTCCGTTCGGCTCGGAGCGCCACATTCCCGGATCGCCGCCGTGGCTCGAACTCTGCTCCGTCCACTCCATAGGCGATGCGATCGAGAATCCCATCCGCCGACGCGAATGGCGCGGCGCCGGTAGTGGCGAGGATCACCAGCAGAGGAAAGAGCCGGGAGGAAGCGCGATGGAGCCGCGGCATCGTCAGGCTCAGTAATTCGAGATCTCGACCAGGTTGAGATCCGGGTCACGAATATACACCGACTGTATCGTGCCGATCGCGCCGGCGCGCGGCCCCGGTCCCGCCACGATGGGGACACCGCAAGCTTCGAGATGCGCCGTCACTTCGGCGAGCGGCACAGAGGTGATGAAGCACAAATCGGCCGAGCCAGGGGTCGGCCTTTCGGCTACCAGGCCTGGGATTTTATTGGCAGGATGCAGGTTGATCTTCTGCTGGCCAAAGCGCAGAGCTGTGCGGCCCTCGCCAAAGCGCACGACCTCCATGCCCAGCACCCGGGTGTAAAACTCGCAGGTATGTTCGATGTCCGCGACCGTCAGAACCAGGTGATCGAGCCATTCGATGTGCATCAGTGGACCCCGCCGCTCTAGGACCATTCGAGATTGCCACGATCGGGGCCGGGCGGCCAATGCCGGTCGCCATGCGGCCGCCGATTATCGCGCCACCTGTCGGCCACTGACCTCGGCGCCGGCGTCGGGCGACATCTTCAGGAAGAACGGCACCGACAACAGCGAAATCATCGCGACACCGACAAAGACCGGGTAGAAATCGGCGGCCATAAGGGTCGTGCCGCCGCGTAATGTCAGCACCGTGTTCAGCAGCAACGCGGCGGTGGCGACGCCGGCAGTTTGCGACAACTGCTGGGCCATGCTCGATAGGCTCGTGGCGCGGCTCAGCATCGAGGCCGGCACGTCGGCATAGCTCAAGGTGTTGATGCTGGTCATCTGCAGCGAGCGGAAAAAGCCGCCGGTGAGCAATGCCAGAAAGATCACCAGATGCGGCGTATCCGGCCGGAACAGGCTATAGCCGAACAAGAACGCGGCGCTGATCACGGCGTCACCGACCAGCACGATGCGGAAGCCCAAGGCGCGCAGGATGCGCACGGCCGAAGTCTTCATCAGCATCGCTCCGGCCGCACTCGCGAAGGTCAAGAGACCGGAATGCAATGCGCTGAGGCCGAACCCGACCTGCAGCATCAATGGCAGCAGAAATGGCAGGGCGCCGAGCCCCATCCTAAACAAAAAACCGCCGATCGAGGCCGACGCATAGGTCGGGATGCTGAACAGCGCCAGATCAATGATCGGATGCGACACATGCCGGGCGTGACTGACATAGAACGTGAGGCAAATCGCGCCTGCCGCCAAGAGGCCGATCACGGCAACGATTGGCAAGGCGCCGCGGCCGACATTTTCGAAACCGAAGGCGAGGCTTGCGAGGCCGAGACCCGTCAGCACAAAACCGGTGCGGTCCAGCGGCCGGCGCCCAGTTTCCTTCAAGTCCCCGACCAACATATTGACGAGCACGATGCCCAATATCCCGATCGGGATATTGATAAAGAAGATCCAGCGCCAAGAGGCATAGGTGACGATGAAGCCGCCGAGCGGCGGGCCCATGACGGGGCCGATCAACGCCGGGACGCTGACGAGCGACATCGCCCGCACCAGATCGGATTTCGGGACGGTTCGCAGCAACACGAGCCGCCCGACCGGCACCATCAGTGCGCCGCCCATGCCCTGCAGGATACGCGCGCCAACCAGCGCCGGCAGCGAGGTGGACAAACCGCAGGCGATCGAACCCAAGGTGAAAACCACGATCGCCAGGCTAAACACGCGCCGCGCCCCAAATCGGTCGGCGGTCCAGCCGCTGATCGGGATGAACACGGCGAGGCTCAGCAAGTAACAGGTGATCGCGACGTTTAGGCGCAACGGAGTCTCGCCGAGCGAGTTTGCGATCGTCGGCAATGCCGTGGCGATCACCGTCGAATCGAGGTTTTGCATGAACATCGCGCAAGCAACGACAAAGGGCACCAACGCCTGACGCGACAGGTTCAGGCGCATAGACGCCCTCCAGGCGGCCCGCCATTGCCGAACTTTCGTTGCCCGTCGTAGAACAATTCCAGCGCTGACGCGGGCGATAGATTATGATCCACACATATCATAAACAATATGTACTGCAGGCAGACAGAGGGCAGAAGCGCAATACCGGCGGGCCTCGGTTGCGCGCAAGGCTAACGGCAGGCCAGGCGGTCCTCCTTGTCGGCCTCTTACAGCTCGCCGCCTGTGACGCGGTGCAGATCGTCGAAAGCGCCGACACTCATGTCTCGGTCCGGTACGACGGCATCATGAACGGCCTCGACCAAGCGACAGAGCTCGCAACAAGGGCATGCGCCGCCCACGGCAGGACCGCCAAACTGCAAAAGGTTTATTATGAAGGGCTGGGCGCCGGAGAGCGCTTCGCCTTCTTCGACTGCGTTTGACAGCAACGGCTGCAAACGAACGCTGGATCACCAAGTCGAAGCCGGGCGAAGACCCTGAAAGGCACAGGATCAACCGCGGCCTTCGGCTGTCATTGCGAGTTGTTTACCGCCCGGCGCGGCCGACCCACCCTGGATGAACCCGCCGCCAAAGCGCTTTCCCGGCGAAAGCCGGGATCCACCGATCCGCCTGCTGAGCGCTGGAAGGGTGGGCCCCGGCTTCCGCCGGGGCAGCGTGTTACAAATCGCATCCCTGAACCATCTTGTTTCTTGTTAGCGCGCTCGCCTGGTTGAGATTGCTTTTTCCCCCCGGAACGCCCGCCTTTGGCGGGCGGCCGTCCGGGGGTCCTCGCAATTACGCCTCGGCAATCTGACCACCAGCCGTTATCGCCGGTGCAGCAGCACGTCGCGGGCGCGGTTGATCTTGGTGGCGAGATAGTCGGAGCCGCCGTGGTCGGGGTGCAGTTTGACCATCAGCCGGCGGTGCGCCTCTTTGATCGACTCGGGGTCGGCGCCGGCGGAGAGACCGAGGATTGCGTAAGCTTCCTCCACACTCATGTCGCCGCTCGCCGAGCGTGCGCCCGCGCCGCTTCCGCCGCCGGGACGTTCGCCGGCGAGTTCATCGCGCCACTCCGGATGGACACGGTCGAGATAGGCCTCGAGCAGGCGTGCGCCCTCCTCGTCCTCCGCCCGGCATTCGCGCAACAACGCCAGGAGATCGGCCGGCCCGAGTTCCTCCAGCCGCATCCCGGCAAAGCGGCCGCGCAGGATAGTGCCCTCCATCCGGCCGGTGTCGTGGTCCAGGGTCATGCGCAGGAACGCGGTCCCCACGGTCGAGGTTTGGCCCCCGGAGGGGGGGCGGTAGCGGTCGAGAACGGTGCGGATCCGCGCCAGCAGAGGGGTCGCCATTGCGAGCGGCAAAAGCAATGCTGCGAATTCCCGCGCCGGCGGCAGCAGGATCAGCGCAACGACTGCAATGCCCGCTATCGTTATCCCGGTCCATTTGAGGTTTCGGGCGAGCCGCGCCGGGTCGGCATTGACAAATAGGTAGACGAGCATCAGCAAGCCGCCGAGGATCGCGAACCCGCCGAGAAGGTAGAGCATCGCCGCCGCTCACTCGCGCAGTTGCGCGGTCAAACGCAGGATTTCGCCGCCTTTCTTTTCGCCATAGGCGGTCAGCGCACGGTAGCCGCCGGCGGCATAGACCGCGACGGCCGCGAGCAGCTCCTTCAGTCGATCGGCGCTCGACAGATCGAAGCTGAGATAGGCGCCGCGCGACAAGGTCGCGATCTGCTTGAAGGCTGCTGCCGCGGTGCGGTCTCGACCCTCGTGAAAGATGAAGATAGGGACGCCGAGGAGGCCCAGCTCACCGGCCAGCCGGCACAGCCGGTCGACCTTTTCCTCCATCGCGTCCCCAACGAAGACGAGCGCATTGACCTTGCGGGCCCGCGTTTCGCGCAACGCATGGCTCAGCACCCGCTCGATCTGCGTTTCGCCGCCGACGCAAAATACCGATCGCATGACCCGGTTCAGATCAGCGGCGGTCGTCATCCACTTGCTCGATTTGCATTCCGAAAAGCCGCGATAGAAAACCAGCTGGATCTCGAGCCCGCCGAGCGCGGCGGTTGCTTCGAACATCTCGCCCTGGATGCGGCAGGCGCGGTCCCAGGTCGGCTCGCGGCTGGCCGTGGCGTCGAGTGCGAAGATCAGCCGCCCGCGCCCGCCACCCGGGTGCGCCGGCGGCGCCTTCTTCAGCTTGTCGAGGAATTGTTCGACCTCGGCAGAGCGCGCCTCGGTCGGGAGCCGGTTTTTGCTGTCGCTCATCTCGCCCCTCACGCCGGGCTGAGCCATACCGAAGTATCGTGGAAAACCGCGCCGCCACGCGGCAGACCGGGATCGGCGCTCGTCAACAAGTTGATCCCGATACCCTCTTCGAAAGCATGGTTGGGCCACAGCCCTTCGACGATCACCACCCGCGTCTGCAACCCGTCAAAGCCGCGCGCGTAAACGACGACACTGCCGCGCCGGTTCCCGATGCGCATCCGGTCGCCATCGCCGAGCCCTAGTTCCGCCAGCACCTCGGGATGGACCAGGGCGGTGGGGCGACCCTCGCGGCCAATGCTCGACGGCGTGTTGTTGAAGCTCGTATTCAGGAACGAGCGCGACGGCGCGGCGATCAGCCGGAACGGCCGTTCGGCGTCGCCTTCGTCGATAATAGCGACGTGGTCCGGATAAGCCGGCAATTGCGCGTGCTCGGGCCCGATCGCCCGCCAATCGGCGCGGAAATGAAATTTCCCGTCGGCATGGGCGAAACCGTCGAGAAAATGCCCCGTCTCGAAGGGCGGGCAGCAATCGAGCCAACCGCCCTTGGAGAAGCTCTCAACATCGGGAAGGCCGCTGATCCGCAAGGTCCGGTCGATCAGCTCGATCGCGGTCATCGCGAAACCCGGATAGGACACCCCGAGCCGCTCGGCGAGCCCGCAGATCACGTCGTGGTTGGAGCGGCACTCGGCATAGGGGTCCAATACCGCGCGGCCGATCTGCAGATAGGTGTGGGCACCCGCTGGATAGATGTCGTCATGTTCGAGGAACGTCGTTGCCGGTAACACGATATCGGCCATCGCCGCGGTCTCGGTCATGAATTGTTCGTGAACGCAGACAAACAGATCGGAGCGCGCGAAACCGCGGTGCACGACGCCCGAGTCTGGGGCGACGACCATCGGGTTGGTGTTCTGGATGAACAATGCGGTAACCGGCGGCCCTTCCCCGATGTCGCGCCGGTCGCCGATCAGCACCGGCCCGATCCGCGACTGGTCGAGGATGCGGGTCGCCGGGTCGAGCCGGTCCAGCCCCTCGATCAGGCTGAGATCGAGCGGCACGAGACCGAGGTTCGAATAGAGCGCGCCGCCGCCTTCGTACGCCCAGGCGCCGGTCACCGCCGGCAGGCAGGTGACGGCGAACAGTTGTGCGGCGCCGTTGCGGGACCGCGAAAAGCCATAGCCGACGCGGATATAGCTGCGCTTGGTGCGTCCGTAGAGCCGCGCGAAGGCGTGGATCTCGTCTTCGGAGAGCCCGGTGATCCGGGCCGCCCAGGCCGGATCGCGCGTCGCGAGATGCGCCTCGAGACCCTCGGGGTCGTCGGTGTACCGCGCCATGTAGTCGCGGTCGGCATAGCCTTCCTTGAAGAGGACATGCATGACCGCGCAGGCGAGCGCGCCGTCGGTGCCGGGGAGCGGCGCCAAATGGAGGTCGGCCTGCTCGGCGGTCGCGGTGCGATAGGGGTCGACGACGACGAGCTTGGCGCCGCGTTCCTTTCGCGCCGTCGCGATATGGGTCATCACGTTGACCTGGGTCGAGACCGGATTGCCGCCCCACACGACGATCAGATCGGATTTGGCGATCTCGCGCCCGTCGACCCCGCGCTTCGCTCCGACCCCGGCGAGCCAACCGGCGTCCGACAACATGCTGCAGATCGATAAATGCTCGCGCGAGTAGCGCATTGCGTGGCGCAGCCGGTTGATGCCGTCGCGCTGCACCAGCCCCATCGTCCCGGCGTAGTAATAGGGCCACACCGTTTCGGAGCCGTAGCGCTGGGCCGCCCGGGTCAATCCTTCGGCGACCTCGTCCAGCGCATCTTCCCAGGAGATCGGCATGAACGCCGCTTCGCCTATGCCCTTCTCCCCGACCCGTCGCAATGGCTGGGCGAGGCGCGCCGGATGATGCTGGCGCTCGGCATAGCGGGCGACCTTGGCGCACACCACGCCGCGGGTGTAGCTCTGTGCCGCCGCTCCCCGCACCCTACCGATCCGCCGGCCGTCGATCAGCTCGACCTCGAGCGCGCAGGCGCTCGGGCAATCGTGCGGGCAGACGCTTGGGACGATATCGAGCGGCAAGGGATCGGCTCCGCCGTGAGTGACGGGACAGAGTATCACAAAGGATCGGCAGCCGGATCGATTTGCGGCGGCGGAGCCGGTGCGTATGGCGCAATGGGCTCAGCCTTCGCCGGGCTGCAGGAATTAGGAAGGGGTTAGGCCTTAGCAGGCCTACCCTTTCACTAAACTGGCTCGCCTTCCTGGACTGAGCTGGACCCCGAAAACGGGACAGTAGGCTAAGGTGGAGCCCTACCCCCAGAAAGCGCCGAAGGCGCAGGAGCAGGACGCGCTGGCGGCGGTCAGGGGCGATCGGACGATTGCCGAACTGGCGAGCGAGTTCGGGGTTCATCCGAACCAGATCTTCCATTGGAAGAAGCAGCTGCTCGACGGTGCAGCGACCCTTGCGGGTGGCGCACCGGCCGATGGTGTGGCCGCGAGGCGCAGATCGATGTTCTGTATCGACAGATCGGCCAATTGAAAGTCGAAACGACTTTTTGGCACGAAACCCCCGGACTCGACCCGGGGGCGGGCGAAACGTCTGGCGCTGGTCGAACGGGAGCACCAAGCGCTACCGATATCACAGACAGAGTCGTTGCACCAGCCACTGCGCTGATAATGATCGGAGCCGACATCGATATCGACAGGGCTACATCTTAACAAGCCGCTTCAGCTGTATCAGAAACGGGGTCCACCTCACTCTCGGATTCCGGTTTCCCAAATTATGAGCCGGGACTCTGCTTCTGCCTCCCGGCATTCTTGAGTGAACCTGACAGCGCTCAAGACCGCATTTTCGCGAGGAACTTGTCCGCCATGAAAAGTGGATCACCAGCCACTCGGGCCGCTGGGCCGTCAGTAGTTAGTTTATAACTCAACTAATTTTCCATGATCGCCATCGCACCGTTCAGGAACAGATTGGACAAGAGATAAGAGTTAAGGGATTTCTGGCTGGATCTCAGTATGTGGGCCAGGACTTCGATGGAAAAATTGGCCGCATCCCGAACGACTGGCCGCGGGATCAAAAGGGACCGTGACGGATTGACCGGACCTTGCGTCCTAATGCATTATCAGAGTACTTCCCTCGCGGATTCCGCAGCAGCGTGGGCTCAGGAACAGAGGCAGGGCTGAGAACCTGCACGTGAATAGGTTTTATTCCACCTAATGCCCAACATGTCCTATCGGAGAGCGAGGTGATCCAAACTCCCGGTTATTCCTCCTCCGCCGCTCTCGCCCCGGGTGGAGCGAGTTCTAATTACATTGCCAGCGCCGCTCACACGAGTTCCTCGCCCGTCGCATTCTCGCCGCCCTGCGCGACAGCAGCCGCCCCTTGGTCCTTGTGACGGGAAATCCGCCACCTAATCCGGAGGCACTCTCACAGGCGCTCGGTACCGTAGCGCGGCCCGGATATGCAGTGACCATCACTCCCTGCGGACCCGAGTTGGCGGGCGAGGGCCTTGAGCGTTCCGTTCCCACTGCCGCGAACTCAAAAGCCACCCCCAGTGCGGCGCCGGAACCAGGATCTTCGGCGTCTGCCTCCCACTATTCCTCTTGGTCGATGTCGACCGGCTTTCGGACAGGCAGATCGAAGAAATCTATAAAGGCACTCTGCATGCCGGCCAGGTTCGGCGGGCGGCAGTGCTTCTGGCGACCGCCGATTTTTACGTCCGGCTCGAGCGGCCGGCGCTGCACTTCTTGAGACTTTGACGGATCGTGGGGTCTGAAATCACTCCCACCTGATCTCCAACGGGTAAGCACCATCAATTCACCCGCCGTGCGGTAGCTTTGCCTTAAGGAGAGAGGTTTTTCATGGGAAACTAGGGCGGCAAAGCGGCCTCTGGACTATGGATGATAACGGAAGCGGAAAAGGGCTATTTCGGGCTCGAATACGCCCGAATTGAGCTCTTTGCCCCTCGGCAGCTTCTCCTGCTACCTAGTTCTTAAGCTACTGATAAATCCCTCGTTTCTGCTGTCAGCGGGTTTAGCCGCGGCTCAATTTACCGTCTATAAAAGAGCCAGTTCGACCGCACTATCCGCCGATCCAGCTGAAAAGCTTATATTATTCAGCAACTTAGAGAGCCAAGGCGGGCCTCCGAACTTACCGCCATAGCGACGCTCTTGTCCATTACGATTATTAGGATCGTTTTGTCCAACATACCCTCTTTGATTGTTTCCCCGTCGCGCCGCTCTCCCTTGTCAGGGTCAGAGGTCACGGGAGTGTTTTGGTGAGGAAGCCAGTTCCCGCTTCTCGGCTCAGAACGAAAAGGGATCATTGACAGATCGGTTCGCTGATGTTGTAAGCGCTATACCGATTTTAACATTAACGCCGGTCTCCTCTCCCCGCTACAATTTAGGGCGGAGGCGAGCCGATCCAGGGAATTGCGAGAAATTTCCGGCCTTCGGATTGTCAGAGTTCAAATCACCGGACCTGTACGCGACGATGTTGCCGACTTTTGTATCGAAGTATTATTGCAGAAACATAACGGTTTCGCAAGGTAGATAATGTCAATTATAGCAACGGGGCCGAACCGCACACGACCGTGGCCGGCCGACCGGGTCGAGCACTGGCCGATCGAGCGGTTGATAGCCTATGCGAACAATCCGCGGTTTCACAGCGAGTCCGACCTCGAAAAACTTGCCGCATCGATCCGCAAATGGGGGTGGACGAACCCGGTCCTGGTTGACGAGCAGGGCATGCTGATCGCCGGGCATGGGCGGGTTGCGGCAGCGGCGAGGTTGGGGCTGAAATCCATCCCGGTGATCGTCGCGCGCGGCTGGAGCGAGGAGGAGAAGCAAGCCTATCGCCTGGCCGACGATGAACTTGCGGCGCGGGCGAGCTGGGATCCCGATCTGCTTCGCAGTGAGCTGCGGGATCTCGAATTCAGCGGTTTCGACCTTGACCTGATCGGCTTCGAGCCGCATCGGCTGGAAGAGATCCTGGCCGGGTTGGGGTCGAGCGGTCTGACCGATCCCGACAGCGTCCCGGAAATACCCGATCATCCCGTCACCCGGCCTGGCGATGTGTGGCTGCTTGCAGCCCACCGGATCGGCTGTGGCGACAGCACAAACGCGGCGGATGTCGCGCCGGTGCTGGCGGGAGCGCGGCCTCACCTGATGGTCACCGATCCGCCTTACGGGGTCGCCTACGACCCGAGCTGGCGCGCCCGGCGTGGGGTCGGCTCCGGTAATCTCGCGCAGGGCAAGGTGCTCAACGATGATCGCGCCGACTGGCGGCAGGCCTATGCGCTGTTTACCGGAGATGTCGCTTATGTCTGGGCCGGGGCGTTCCACGGCAACGTGGTCGGCGCCGATCTGGCGGCTTGCGGGTTGCAGCCGCGGGCGCAGATCGTCTGGGTCAAGCAGCATTTTACACTGAGCCGCGGCCACTACCATTGGCGTCATGAAAACTGCTGGTACGCGGTGCGCCAGGGCAAGGCTGGCCACTGGCAGGGTGACCGCAAGCAGACCACGGTGTGGGAGATCGCCAACAACAATCCGTTCGGTAATCGACAGCGCGAGCAGAGCTGGGGGCACGGCACGCAAAAGCCGGTCGAGTGCATGCGGCGTCCGATCCTCAACAACAGCCGGCCCGGTCAGCTGGTCTATGACCCGTTTCTCGGTTCGGGGACGAGCCTGATCGCGGCCGAAATGACCGGCCGCGCCTGCATCGGTCTCAAGATCAGCCCGGCCTATCTCGATGTCGTCCTGCGACGCTGGCAAGACTTCACCGGGCGGACCGCTATCCATCAAGCCTCGGGTCAATCATTCGACGAGCGCGCCGACCGTCGGGACCAGGCGCAGTCAGGGGTCGCCCGTGCCTAGACAGCCGTTTGTCGTCAATGACACGGTGCGCGAAAAGGTGCGCCATTTGGCTGGCGTCGGCGTCCGCCAGGACGATATCGCCAGGATTATCGGGTGCGCGCCAAAGACGCTGCGCAAGCGCTGTCGTGATGACCTCGATCGCGGCGTCGCCGAGGCCAATGCGATGGTTTCCAGCTCGTTGTTCGCCAACGCGAAGGCCGGCAATGTGGTGGCGCAGATCTTCTGGCTGAAGACCCGGGCGCAGTGGCGCGAAAGGGCAGTGCCGGGTGACCCGGCTTCGGGCAGCGATGCTGGGGGGAATTCACCGGTGGTTCTCGTGCTGCCCGACAACAGCCGCGACCCCGAGCTGACCTGCGCGCTGCGAGACACACATCACCAACATTTTACGAGAAAACGGGACCGGTGACACGTGAACTCCAGCATGTATCGTTTGCCGGTCTCTTGCCGATGCGAATACCGAATGGGTGCGTGCCGGGAGAGTGCTGGGCACCTGGTGACTGGCGCCGCGGAACCGACAATCCCGGCGCTGGGGGCGTGACGCTATGGCGCTTCCATTCGCGGTCACCATCGCGGCGCAGCCCGGCCCGCAGACCGAGTTTCTCCGCAGCCCCGCCGACATCTGCATCTATGGCGGCGCCGCAGGCGGCGGAAAGACGGTCGGGTTGATCCTGGAGCCGCTGCGTCACGCCACCCGGGTGGCGAATTTCACCGCCGTTTTTTCCGGCGCTCGACCCCGCAGATCACCAATCCCGGCGGGTTGTGGGATGAGAGCCAAAACTTTTACCCCCGCCTCGCGGATCCGCATGTCGGAATGCGCGAGTGGCGCTGGCCGCGTGCCGGCAGGATCAAGTTCTCGCACCTGCAGTTCGACAGCACCGTCTATGACTGGCAAGGCGCGCAGATCGCGCTGATCTGTTTCGACGAGCTGACGCATCTCACGGCGCATCAGTTCTTCTACATGGTCAGCCGCAACCGCTCGACCTGCGGCGTCAAGCCCTACATCCGCCCGACCTGCAACCCCGATGCCGACAGCTGGGTCGCCGACTTCCTGGCGTGGTGGATCAACCCGGAGACCGGGCTGCCGATTCCCGAGCGCGCCGGTGTGCTGCGCTATTACGTCCGCGTCGCGGAGAAGACCATCTGGGCTGATCGGCCCGAGGAGTTGGTGCAATACCTCCCACAGCCGGAGGACTTGCAACCGAGCATCGAGCCGCCGCGGCCGATCAGCGTCACGTTTATCCCCGCGACCGTGTTCAACAACCCAATCCTGCTGCGGGCCAACCCCGAGTACTACGCTTGGTTGCTGTCATTGCCGACGCTCGAGCGCGAGCGGCTGCTCGGCGGCAACTGGAAGATCCGCCCGGCCGCCGGGCTCTATTTCAAGCACGAATGGTGCGCCATCGTCGACGAGGTCCCGGCCGACCTCGATGTCGTGCGCTATTGGGATCTCGCCGCGACCGAAAAGACCGAGCGCAACGATCCCGATTGGACGGTCGGGATCAAGCTCGGCCGCGACAGGTCGGGCGGCTACTACCTGCTCGATCTGGTGCGCGCGCCGGCCAACCCGGGCGATGTCGAGCAATTGCTGCGCGACATCGCCGAGCAGGACGGCAATCGGGTCCACATCGGGTTTGGCCGGGATCCGGGGCAGGCCGGCAAGAGCCAGGCGCTGCATCTCGTGCGCGCGCTCGACGGCTTCACCTGATCGAAAAGGCCGGCTCGCACACCGCACTGATGCTGCATCTCGTGCGCGCGCTCGACGGCTTCACCGTGACGGCGGCCCCGGAGAGTGGCGACAAGCTGACGCGCTTCGGGCCATTCAGCTCGCAGTGCCGTGCCGGCAATGTGAAGATTCGACGCGGTGCGTGGAACGAGGAGCTGTTCCGCGTTCTCGAAGGCTTCCCCGATCTCGCCCATGACGACGAGGTCGACGCCTGCAGCGGAGCCTCGGAAATGCTCAACCCGCAAATGAAGAGCTGGGGTCTTTACGAATTGATGCGCCGGCAGGCGGAAGAGCTCAAGCAGCAACGTGAGCCGGAGCCGTGCAAAACCCATCGGGCCCCCGGCTCGGTCGAATGGCAGGCCGAGCAGGAGGCGAAGAGAAAGGTAGCTGCGGTCGAGGGCACGGCTGGCTCGTCTCCGTGCGGACCGCATTCCGAAGCGCCGTGAGGCAGGCCAGGATCGCGACAATTTCATGGATGGCGGTGCCGTTGGTGATCCCCTGGCCAAACAGCAGCCCTCGAATACGGTTCGTGTGCTGAATGCGCTCGCGCAGCAGCGTCGCGCGCTCGCGCGAGACCCGACGGCAGTCCTCTTCGCTCGGGCTTGGCGGCACTGTCATGGCACAGACCCGCGGCTCGCCGCGCTGCCAGGCCATCAGCGTGCGCAGCAGCGTCTCGCCGTCGATCGCATCCGTCTTGGCGCGCCGGTGGCGTCGAGGCACGGCAATCGACGCAGGATCGACCACGTGGCTCTCGACGCCATTGGCCTCGAGCAAGCGATGAATCCAGAGACCATCGAGCCCGACTTCCTGGATCGCCACAACCTTGACCGGCGCCGCCATGCGTTGCTCGGCTCTGCTCTTCAACCTCCCAAGAAGGTCGAGCAGTTTGCGCGCGTCACCCCCGACGAGCGCGCGCTTCGACATCTTCCTGCTGCCGAACGCCAATGACGTTGCAACCCAAGTCGAACAACTCAGCTCTAACGAGACGAACAAAGTGGCACAGTCCCCGCAGATAACGGTCCGGTTTGGAACAGAAAGAGTGGTAGGGTGATCCATTGATCGCTCCGTCGGCTCAGTTATGGGCGACGTCGATTTACCAGAGTTTGTCGCCCCACTGCATAGGATCTGTATGCGGTAGGATTGTTTGATCCTGACCATGATGCAGTCATGCGCATCGGCGGCGAAGCTCCGGGCGGCCCATTCTCTCGGTCGGCATCAGGCGCCAGGTTCGAATAAGGGTTCCCGCCACCTCGGATCCTCAATTCGGCAGTCGTGCTGAGAAGCCAGTTTGAGCGCCGAATGGTGCTGAGTGCTATGCTAGTTCCGGTGAGCCCTTTCAGGACGCTGGACGTAAGAGGACGCCCTCCAGTGGCTCGCCAGCAGTGACAAAGCGCCAGCGCGCAATGATCAGTTTGCGTGCCAGGGCGACGATCATGGTCTTGCGCGTGCCCATACGGCTATCAGCGGTGCGGGCGCGATACCACAAGGCCAGCGCGCTCTCCTTCTGAAACATCAGAAAGCGTCAGGCGAGTTGGATCATGCCGCGGCGGACCCGGGCGTTGCCGGCTCGGGCGAGCCCTTGTTCGCGCCGACGCGCGCCGCTCTCATTCGGCGAGCCTGTTAATTAAGCCGGCGTAGCGCGCCACGGCTCTGCGGTCGCGCATTGGCCGTGACAGCCCCTCATGAACCAGCATATCAGCCGTCTCGACACCAACACCGACGATACGGTGCTGCGCGGCAAACAGGATGAGAAGACGTATTGCCTCACCGGAGAATGTTCCCCAGACGTCGAGCGTTGCCTCACCGCCCGTGTTCCCGTTGCCTCACTGATCTCCTGGCGGAGCCGCGGCTCCCCTTCTCAATTCTAAATTAAATTCTTACTGATGTTGGCCCTGTGGAGTTGTGGGCGACGCGGCAGCGTCGTCCAAGCGCAGCGGCAAATCCACAGGGCTCTTCGGGCCGTTTTCACGCTCGCTGAAGTAGTTCTTCGCACCATTGCTAAGCGGGCTGCTCTTGAAGTCGTCAGGCGTATCGGGAGAATTGGTAGTGATAGTTCCGAATACCATTTGGTGCGCGGCTTCTCGGCGCCACCCTTCAGACGACGCTGCAATGTCCGCAGCTGCCCGTCCGGGTAGGCGCCGGGGCGCTCAGCCTGCAACCGCTCCAGTAGCTCGCGCGATGTATGCCACGGCTCTGCCTCGAACCATGCCCGCAGCTCGGTCGTGACCGCCGCGAACGGATCGGGCCGGCGCCGCAATCGCTTGGGCTTCGCCTTTGCTACGCTGGTCGGGCGTACCTCGCCGCCGTCCTTCCATGCAGTGCGCAGCCCTGAGAGGAATTGCTCCAATGTCGGCGAGGTAGGTTTCGCCATGTCACCGAGGGCGGTCCCGTCGGCGATCGCAACGAGCTGCTGCTGGACCGTGCGGATCTCCTTCAGCAGACGAACTGGGTCCAACACGGCGCGCAGCTCTTGCACGCGGCGTCGCACCTCCTCATTCGTCCGCGGGTCCGCCAACAGCCGTTGACAGGGCGTAGCGGGGGGGTGATAGCGCTTCCTGACCGTTGCCCCATCACGCGCCTTCGCGGCCAGTTTGAAAGAGGGTTGGAAGAAATTCACGAACAGCCGCATCGCGGCATACAAGCGCGCCAGCGCTGCTGCGGCGTCGAGGCCTTCGAAGCGGCGGTAGCCGATCGTGCGGCGCAGGACGGCGCCATTCTTCTGCTCCACCCAAGCCTGGTCGTTCTTGCGATAGGGACGGCGGCGGGTGAACTCGATCCCGACTTGCTCGCAATAATCCCGAACAGTCTCGTTCATGAACACGCTGTCGTTGTCGGTGTCTAGCCCGAGCAGCGGGAAAGGCAGCAGCTTGCGTATCTCGCCCAGTACCTCCGTCAGCAGCCGCTGTTCGCGCACCAGCAGCGGCGCACACTCGGTCCAGCCAGTCGCGATGTCGGTCAGCATCAACGTTTGCACAAAGCTGCCCCGCGCGACGGGCCCGCTATGCGCCGCTAGATCCGCCTCGACAAATCCGGGCGGCGGATCATCCCAGTCATCAAACGTGCGCACCGGCACGCCGCGTCTGATCGCCGCCGAAGGAGCCGACCGGCGGCGCGTTGCCGTCCCCGCCTGCCGCCGGATATCCCGCAATGCCCGATCGATCGTCGCTGCGCTCATCACCAGTAATCTGGCACGCACCTCCGGCACCAGCTGGACATGGCCGTGCCGCTCCATCGCCTCGAGCAGGATCGGCACCAGCGGCCGTAGCCGCTTGCCACAAATCCGGTCGGATGCCTCCCAGACCACGATCAGCGCCTCGCGCACAGCGTCATCGTAAACCCGGCGGCCGGGCCGCGGTCCGCAACGTTGGTTCACCTGCCCAGCCCGTAACAGACGCATCGCATGCTTGCGGTGATAGCCGGTTACCGCCGCAAACTCGTCCAGAATCCGACCCCGCTCACCCCGGTCTCCCTGCGCATACCGGTCTGCTACCGCTGCCACCAACTCGTCACGCGCCGCCATGCTGATCCGCCTCATCATTAGCCCCGCCGATGAAAATCGGCCGGGAGCAAATCAGATGAGGCAACATCCCCCAACGGTTCATCAGCATCTTGTGCCCTGCTGTTTGCTGTACACAACACGTACCACAACTCGCTGAAATCACTCAATCCTTTTTGCTCGACTTCCGCGGCGCCGCTGCGAACCATAGTCTCAGCATTTGCGCCACGCTCGTAAGTAATTGTCTATCCGGATGAACGAAAAAAACATCGGATCAGTTTCAGCCTTTCAGCCCAAAACCGCAGTCTCAGATTGGATTTAGCTCGATGCCCTAAACTCGATCTCGACCATTCCGCCATGGGGTCAAATATCATTGACGGCAGCAAAACTAATGCCCTCCGCGACCCGTGGTGTTGTTGACTACAGGGTCTCAATATTTTCTTGCTCGTTGGCGAGTTGAATACCTGGCCGACCACATCGCGAGTTAAATTGCCTCGTGGTGGCGGCGGCGGCTCGGGGAGATCGCGCGGCTGCTCGCAGGCGCCAAGACCTGCAGACCTCACGCGACGCGAGTTCTGAGGCCATGGTTGTTAACCGGTCACCGAAGAGGCGCTGTCCGAGACGCAGCGCCGCGCTGCCAACGAGTGGTTCGACCACACACTCTATAGCCGGCTCATCCCTTCTCCCGCCGTCAGTGGCTGGGTTTTTCGGCTCTTGGCTGCGGCTGCGTGCTCGGCGCAAGCGCAGCGTCCGCTCAGGCCGCATCAACATCCGTTCCACCTGGATATACCCCGCCGCAGCCCGTGACCGATCTCACCAAGGCGCCGGGGCTGCGGCCAAGCTGACCGGGGGACGGAGGGGCAAGTGCGCAGCTATGCCGTGATCTTCGGCAAGGGTGATGAGATCATGTCTGGCATGACCGCCTTCGCTCAGCGTGAGCGGCTTGTAGCGGCGCATTTCACACCAGGGCATTCGTCAGGGACAGTCGGTCGGTCAAATTGGCGTCTCCGCAGTTCGCGTCCACGGCCGACAATCCAGCCGGCGAGTAAATTTAAGCTGCCACGCCCCGTCCGTCACCATCGCGGCGCCGCCGAGCCCAATATATCGCGCAGCACCACCCGCATCGTATCGAGCAGCGCGCCGAGAAGTTTCTTCATTTGCAGCGCCCCCGGCTATAAATTCACGTCACCGGATAGGGAGTGCACCCCGACCAGGCCAATTCTGCGCCGGTCTTCCGTCGCGGTCCCTGATTATGTTTCCCAGCCAAACCAGCGCCGCTACAGCTGTGCGGGGGACGGAGGCAGGAGCGCTACCATCTCTCTCATGACCGCAACCGATACACAGAACGTGGCATCTGTGATCGGGTCGGTTGTAGGCGCCGCCGCTCTGAGGCATATGGACGGGTAACTCCGTTGAAGCCCGAGCGACGAACACACAGCGCCAATTGCGTGGATACTGTTAAACTTAATTTGTTCCTACCAGGAATAGATCGGTGAAGAAGGGGAGAGGACCCCGAGGTCAGATTCCTATCACTGGCGCGAGTCGTCGCAATGATCTAGCATAGTACACTCATTAGGGACATATCACGATGCGGCTACCGATTTTCGCCGCCCTTTGGATGGCGCCCGCCGCCTCTTGCGCAAGCTGCATTTAAGCGGCGATAGGCGAAGCGGAACTTCGCTGGAAGTGTGCGCCGAAGCGCCCGCCGATATGGCTCTGCGGCCGGCTCATTGGCCGGCCGAAGTCGCGATCGAAGGGGGTGGAGTACCCGGCAGCCGATGCTGCGGCTGCTCGACCGAGCGAACCGCATTGCCGCTGGCAAAGATCACCGATTTGTTCTACCACTTCCCCAAAGGGCATCTGCTGGCCGCGGCCATTATCGCCGAGCGCAGCTGGCGCTCCGAAGCCTAGGGCGATGTTCGGATCCAGCCGCCGAGGCGGGTTTTTGGCGATCACACCGTCGTCGAATTGCGCGACGGCGCGCCGCTCGACAAGCACAATCTCATGCTACGCTGCCTCAGGTCATTTTGACGATACAGGTTCGAGGCGCTTTAGCAGGATTTCTGCTTCGGCCTCACCAAGTTCGCGAGCCCGGCTGTACCAGGATACCGCCATAGCCGAGTCCCCGCGCACACCCGGGTGAGTGAGTTCGAGAAAAACCGGGTCGAACGTTTTCCCAATCTTGACGCCGCACGCCCCTCTCCCGCATCTGCAGCGCGCTCATAGAAGAGGCGTGCCGAGGAGATATCGCGCAGAGCGAACAACGTATCGCCTCGTGCCAGCAGTACGGCGATTTCCGCAGCCGGGAGGCCAGCTGGGCCGGCGGCGGACCAGGCGAAGGCGTGGACTTCGGCGCCTGCGTCCCCGTCGGCGAGACCGCGGTGGCTATCGGCGAAGCGCCAGTCGGCGTCGCGGCTGGAGATATCGTCGCGCTCACTATCTTTTCTGGAGCTTCCGTTGGCGCTGCCACCTTTGCGGTGGGGTGCAGCGCGGCCAGCGATGGTGACTGAGCGGGCATCTTGACGGGTAACGCATCTTCTGGCGTTGGCGCGGCAGGAGTTGTCGTAGCGGTTGACGCAGCCTTGCCGGGAACAGCCGTCGGCTCTTCAGGAGGCGATGCAGCCGGAGGCGGCCTATTAGCCTCGGCGGCCAGCTGGCGAATGATCCACGCTCGGGAACTTTTGCGGAAGTGTCCTTAGCAGGCGTGCTGCCGGAAGCGGCGATATCCTCCTCGGGGTTGATATGTATCACCGCCGCGACCACCCCGACACAGGTGAAGCAGACCACAATGCCAGCGCACAGCTTCAGCGTCACGCGTCTGTCACGCCACACACCGTGTTCGGGTGCTATTCGGTTCTCTCGCGGCTGCTCTCTGAAGGTCGTGACGCCTCGCTCCTCAGGAAGCATATCCGGTGGCACCATGGTGGCCGAACCGACAGCGGTCTTCACCGACGTGTCGCCGGTGTTCGCAGCTACAGAGTTGAGCATGCGGCGCGCGAATCGGTCGACCACCGCCGGATCGCCGCCGAGACGTTCGCGATGGCAGCGATAGCTGCGTCGTTAAAGATGCTCTCTGCTTCCCCCGTGGGGAGCTGATGGTGAATAAACGCTGGGATTTCGTCGGCGGCGAGTTCATGGAAGCGAAGGCGCGCGACGAACAGGCGCTTGGCGAGCCAGAAGCGGAGGACTGGCCGTTCCAACCTGCTGAGGAACTCAGGATACGCCAGGAACACTACCGCCGCTATCCGGTCATCACCAATACGCGGGCGTTGGTGGACGTGCTTAAAAATCTCCTCGATCTCTTCGTCTGAAAATCGGTCTGGGTCGTCGAAAACGATTAGCGTAGGAAGTCCGGATTCCTCGCCCGCAGCGCCATTATTTGCCAAAGACGTCGAGAGGACGCGGCGGAATCGCAGCACGTCGTGCCGACCCGGCTTGGGTTCGCGTGGGAAGCCGATCACCGTGTAACGACCCGCCACCGCATCGCCCAGAGCCGTGCACAGCGTCGGTGCACTTAACAGTCGAGTCCGGTCACGACAACGATGTTGAACCCGCCCAAGCAGTGATGATGCGGCTGGCAAGCGACCTGTAGTGCGCGTGCGTCGCAAAATAATCGAAGCCCGCCTCGGACATCGCAAAAGGCAGAAGGGGCGGGACCAATGAGCTCAGGCCCTCGGCGCCCGATCCGCTAAGTGCTATTCTCGATCGTGTTAATCGTGGGATCACACTTGCGCGGTCAGCTCTTGTGAGACGCTTCGGTTGGCACGATCAATTAATCATATTGCAATTGTCAACCATTTCATCAAACTAGGAATTGATCAACGTGCTCAGAGGCGACATGTCGCTGGTCGGGCCTCGACCGCATGCGATCGCGATGAAGGCCGGCGAGCGTCTGTATTTCGAAGCGATCGAGGAATACTCGCAACGCCATCGCGTCAAGCCGGGCATCACCGGCTGGGCGCAAGTCAGCGGATGCCGCGGTGAAATCGACACGCTC
>CAVXLL010000022.1:0-111038 GCA_963762575.1 uncultured Alphaproteobacteria bacterium
TCGAGCCATTTAGCGCTGAAGACAGACATCGAGAGCACGCGCACCGGCGTTGCCTGGGGGCTCGGCTGGGGCTTGGAACCGGAGGCCGGCACCTTCTTCCATTGGGGCGACAACAACACGTACAAGGCGTTCACGGTCGCTCGGAACGGAGCGCACCGCTATGGTGGCGTTCGCAAATGGGGAAAGAGGATCGGCGCCACCGCGGCCATGTCGGCGGCCTTCGAGCCGGAGATGCCCGACACGAGGTACATCGCCCCTAGCAGCACATAGGCGAGCCCGCCGCGCACATGTCCGACTAGGGCCGCAAGGAAAGCGACCATAACTCGCGCGATCCCGGTCATCTCCATCAACAGGCCGAGAAAAACGAACATCGGCACCGCCAATAGCAACAGATTTCGAGATCCCGTCATCCATGCGGTTGACGACGATCTCCAGCGGCATCGAGGTGGTTAGCGCCAGATACGAGAAGGTGGCAATGCCGAAGGCGAAGGCGATCGGAGCGCCGATGAAAACGCACGCGGCGACAATGACGACAAAGAACAATATCAGGCTAGCACGGCCCATTTCCGCCAGCAGCGGCTGCGCCAGCCATAACCCGCCGGCGATCCCGCCGATTAACGCGAGCGCGAGCAGAAACGGCACCCAGGTCGTTGTTTCCAGCAGGCGCAGCAAAGCGACCGTCGCGATCAGTCCAGCGCCGACGCACGCACCCGCCGCTGTTTCCAGCAGCCGCGCGGTTCGTTGGTGACTCCCCGCTGGAGGAAAGGAGATTCGAACTGTCGGTCCCGCCGTGAAGGAGAAGCCGTTCCGACGCGCCATATGGCTACTATTCGCGCGAACCTACAGGACGTCCGGTCTCGCCGATGAAACCGGCACATCGCGGATTAAAAAATTTACGCTGCCCTGACGTGGACCGAGGGTTCGAGCTGCTCCATCGAGCGCAGCGTCATACAAACCCGATCGACCCTAGACCGCGACTTGATGCATCGGCATATTCGGGCGCGCAAGGCGACATGCCGATCAATTGAGCTGAAATTGGATTCGTGTCGTTCACACTCTGCGATGGTGTCGTGGCGACTTCGACACCGCGCCCAACCAACCACCGAGGCACGGAAGTCACGATGGCCCAAAACATTGCAATCGAGCGGGTCGATCACATCGGGGTTCGAGTGCGAAATCTCGACCGCGCTCTCGGCTTTTACAGGGTGCTTGGGTTTGCTGTGGTGCGCCGCGCCGAGGGCGACGATGTCGCGATCATTCGCAACGAGCACGGAGTGGAGCTCAATCTCGTGTTCAACGCCAATGCCGGCGATCCGGCCACCAACATTCTGATGGACGTCCAGGACAAATACCCCGGCTACACTCACATCGCGCTGCGCGTCGCGTCTATCCCGGAAACCGTCGCCGCGCTGAACGAAAACGGCATTCCGATCGCCCAGGGACCAGTCAGTTTTGGCGAGAGCGGGCAGATTTCGGTGTTCGTGCGCGACCCTGATCGCAACGTTATCGAGCTGCGCGGCCGCGAGCAGGGCGTAGTCGAGGGCGTCACCCGTTACGTACCGTAAGCCTGCGCTGACCGTTTCGATGTGTCACCAGCGGGGACGGCCGGCGCGTAGCAACCCGTAAGGGGCCGATAGGCGGTGACCAACATGTCTGAACGCTTACCGAGATATTGCGCGCTGCGAGCGAGCCGGCCTGGTCGGATGCCGTGAGGCATCGCTTCGTCAACGAGCTGTTCGCCGGAGCCGTGCCCGATGCGGTGATGGCGCGCTATCTCATCCAGGACCACCGCTTCCTCGATAGTTTCTTGACGCTGCTCGGCGCGACGCTCGCCAGCGCCGACACGTTCGAAGCCAGGGTTCGGTTCGGTCGCTTCATCGGCATGGTGTCGGCACATTCGGGAACTCGTGCCGGGAGCGCAGTGTCGTCCCCTGTGTTTGCGAGTAAGATCCCACCATGGCTAAGTCCGATAGACCGCAATCACCCTTTGCCGGAATGGCCGACCTTTCAGCCCGCACACCTGTTCGCGTGCTTTCGCCCGACGAGATCGAGCGGATGCTGGCGGAGCACCGGCTTTACCTGGAGACGGAATACCACCAAGGCCACCGCGCGAATTTCTCATCAGCCGATCTGACCCGGCGAGATTTCTCGGGCCTTAATCTCCGCGGGATCAAGATGGACCGCGCCTTGCTCAGCGGGGCTGACTTCGCTGGAGCTCATCTCCAAAGTGCGAACCTGACCGGCGCCATTGCAGAGCGGGCGTACTTCGACCGTGCGGACCTGTCCCGGGCGCGCCTAAGCGGGGCGAACCTCGTCTCGGCCAGCCTCGAGGACGCCTGTCTAGCCAAAGCCGAGATGGAGTTCGCGCTGATGGCCGACGTGACGCTGCGTGGCGCCTGCCTGCGTGAAGCGGACATGAGCGGCGCTCAGCTCGATGCCGCCGTGCTCATCGGGACGGACCTCCGCATGGCGAACCTGCGTGGCGCCGGATTCCGTCATGCAAAGCTGGACGCGGCCGACCTCCGTGATGCCCGGCTCGGGGGTGCCTTCCTGGTCGGAGCGTCGCTGCGGGGTGCCGATCTGCGGGGCGCGTATCTGCGCTTGGCAAAGCTCAACGGCGCGGATCTGTCCGATGCCAATCTGGATGGCGCTGCAGGCCTGACGCGAGGTCAGCTCGATCGGGCCCACCTGAACAACGAAACAAAGCTCCCCGAAGGCTTAAGAGGGGTGAAAGATGCCAAACGATGAGCACGTCGCGATGCTCGCCTGCGGCGCTGCAGCCTGGAATGAGTGGCGGGCGAAAGACGACGAGGCGCCGGATTTATCTCGGGCCGGTCTGCGAGGGCTCGATTTGAGCGGGTTCGATCTATCGCGGGCCGATCTTCGGGGTGCTGATCTCCGGGGTACGAACTTCAGCGGAGCGAACTTGTCGGTTGCGCATCTCGAGGCCGCCAACTTCTTCAAGGCGGTGCTCGATGGCGCCGATCTGGCCGGGGCTTTTCTGAATGGAGCCCAATTCTTGAACTGCGATCAGCTCGTTGCCACCCGGAACTGGCAATCAGCGTTCCGCGATGAGACACTCGGCTGCGGCGCCTCTATTCCAAATAAGAATCCCTCAGAATAGCCCTAGCTGTAGCTTACCTTTCATCTATGACGTCAGATCATCAACCGCGCGAACTCATCGACTGTGCTGCAGGCGATTATCTTATGCGAGCAGCCCTGTTTAGGGGATCTAATCTCGACCTTGCGCGCGTAATAGGCATCTTCGACTCGGCCGTACGTATACCCCGGGCTAAGCCCTTGCTCGGGCGTCCAGCAGTCGAAGGCATAGCCACCCTGCCTCGTCAGAACAGGTCCAACAACGATTTGCATGGCGGTTCCTTTCAGCAGTTATCCCATTGCCGTTCGGCCGATCCATCACGCTCTACCGATCATCTGCCAGATCGCCAACAAGTGTGTGAGTTGGCTCACATTACCCGCAATTTCTCTACGGCGACGCAGCAGCATGAGCTACTTTCTCAAGAATCCAACCTCCGCGTCGAGTACTGAGATTAGCCCTGAAAAGTTAATTTCATTCGAAAGTTGATAGTTAAATCGATAATATTCGAGGTTAATTGTCGCTTTCACAGAAGTCAGGGAACAGAGCCGGGTGTACAACAGCCGCAAACGTCGCCAACATGACCACCCGGCATCGCCGACACGACGCCTGAAATGTCCCGTTTTTCCTCCCCAAGCCTCGACGAGGGCTGGGGCGTGCGCCATGGGCGCGTTCATCACACCCGAGAATACCTCGTATCGCCGGACCAGACGTAATCGAGCGCGACGAGCCGCATCCCCCCCGCCGATCGCTCCGACCTCGCGTCGGACAGCGGCACCGCGCCGATTTTCGTCGGGCCGCGACCGCCGCCCTTCAGGACCATCAAACGCGCAGTGAGAGCCTAGAACGTTTCCAGGCTGATTATAGACCCTATGTAGAGAAGAAGAACGGGATAGGCGCTGACCTGGGCTGACGGCGACAGCGGTTGTTCCCCGCGACGCGTGCAGTCGGTCGCAGGGAACGACTAGACCGCCGGCGCCTTGGCGAGACCGGGCTTGGTCAGCGCGGCGTCGATCTCCTCGATCGAGCGACCCTTCGTCTCGATCCCGCGCCCACAAACGCAGCCGCTGCCAGCGCCGCCCAGAAAGCAAGGAAGAACATCGCCGGGATCATCGCGTCGACCGACGCCTCCGGCTTGATCACGTTCGTCCGCCGAATATCCTGCCGCAAGCCGTCGCCATACGAAGGGGTGACGATGCTGCTTGCGCTCCCCACAGCAGGCAGGGTCGGCCGGTCGATCCCGGTGCAGCCAGCGCTTCAGGCGCGGGTTGTGCATGTAGAGCTTCCAGCCGTAAAGGGCGAAAGCTTTATCGACGTGGAGCTTGAAGCCGACGAAATCACGCCGTCGCGGCGGTTCCCGCCGCTCACTCGATCGCCGCGTGTCACCGGCGAGGATCGATTGCGATCGATCGGGGCCAAGAGCCAAAGGCGAGGAAGTCAGGTTCGCATAGACTCGCCGCTGAAGGGAGGTGGATTCGAACCCTTGGTCCCGCGGGCGAGGTCAGTGCCGCTGCGTTACTCGATATCCGGCGGGGTAAGTGGCACGGGGTCAGGTGCCGCGGCTGACCGTGCTTTCTCCTGCTCGGCTTGCCACTCCACGGAGCCGGGGGCGAATACGGGTTTGACGGGCGGCGGTTTGCGGCGCTGCTCGAGCTCCTGCGCTTGTTGGCGGGTTAACTCGAAAATCCCCCAGCACGACATGGGTGTCTTGAACCAGTCTAGGAACTGCGCGGTTGCGATGGGATGCGCCCCCGAAGCTACGTTCGCAAGACTCCCCGCTGGAGGGAGATGGATTCGAACCCTCGGTCCCCCTTGGGCGGGGCAGACGCCAAACTAAATTCGTAATCAAAGTTCGTTGTCCTTGCGGACGACCTCGCCGGATTAAAGTCCTCTTGAATGAGGAGATCGGAACCGACACGGGCCCTTTGCGGTGAAATTGGCGCCTGGCCGTCGTGACACGCAACGCATGGGATTGCTGGCAGCGGCAAATTCGTGTATATGGTTAACGCTGACTTTATGAGCCAGCTTGGTCAGGGCAGGGGCGGATCGCGTTTCGGCGCTTGGGGATCCGCCCCTGACCCCTCGGAGAACGGTAGCCCTGTGCTCTGTCGAGTGGAGCACACGCGTCGTGGCGTGATCGGGCAGGGCCGCCCCCCCTGGCCTTGTCAATACCGCGACGGTAGAGACGCAAATTCCGGACGGTCAACCGGGAAAGTTGACAGGATGTGATAATGCAGAGACCGTGTTGCACATGAGCCTCACTCAATTACCGGGGCGCCGGGTCCCGGTGCGCGCCGGAAATCTCAGCGCGGCGCCGGCGTCCACGATGTCCGATCTGATCACGCGATGTGGCTTGCCATCAGGATAAGGAGTGCGCGACGTAAGCGGACGGTCGTGAGGTTCGCATCCGACTCGCCGGTGGAGGGCAATTCGAACCCTAGGTCCCCCGGTCAGAGTGACAACAGCTTAGACGCGGCCCGTGTTTCACTGTCTTGGCGGCGCCCACCTCGGCATTTCGGTCGCGCCGGAGCGCGCGTGTGGATGGGTGCGGCGATCGCCTACTACACAGTATTTTCGCTTGCGCCGATCCTCGCCAGTTCCAGACGGCGTAGAAAACATAGCTCGCGATCGTCAGCAGCAACTTCCGGGATCCGGCGCGGCGACAGCTCCAGTGCAGCACGTAAACGACGGTGTCGGCGGGCGCTATTTCGCCTGCGCGTGCTACCGCCGAATGATCGCTGCGCCAGCGCCTAGATCAGCCGCCGTCGGCTGCAGCTAGTATCATGCGGGGCACCTGCATTGTCTGCTCGCGCAAAAACTCGAGGAATATGCGCTGCAAATGGGTCGGATGCCAATCCTTACGAATAGTCACGCCGATTGCGGTGCTCGGCTCGATGGGGCCAAAGTCTAGCGCTTCGAGGCGTTGTCCCTGCTGACGGGCGGCCTCAAGTTCCGATCGTGTCAGGATCGCCATCCGGTCGCTGTTGGCAAGTATCGACGTGATCGTCGGCAGCGAATAGGTTTCGACGTCGGGGTGAGGCCCGCACAACCCAGGGAAGGTTTTTTCGAAGGCTCTCCGCCGCGATGGGCAAGAGGGCGCCAAGATCCAATCAAAGCCGACGAGGTCGGCCCGAGTGATCTCTTTCTTGTTGGCCAACGGATGACCCCTGCGAGCGGCAATCACATACGGATCCCACGTCAGTTCCTCTTCGATGACGTCGTCGACGGGGGCAGGGTCTTTCAGCAAGCCGACGAGGAAATCCAGGGAGCCCATGCGGAGCTTTGCCAGCAGAGCATCGTATGGCCCGTTGATAACTGTAACGTTCGCCGATTTGTACACCGATATGAATCTGCTCAAAGTCGAAGCCAATAAATAATTTCCGGCCAGCATCAGGGTGCCAACCAATATGCGTCCGCGAACAACACCTCTCTCGACGTCTAACTCTTCGAGTCCCCATTCAAGCTCTCGAGTTCGCGTGCAGAAGACGCTCTGCGAATTTTGCGCCCCTTTCGTTCGTCGTCACGCCCAGGGCGGTATTTTGAAATATCTCCTTTTGCAATTGGGCTTCGAGCGACCGCGCCGACCGGTGCACTGACATCAGCGAGACCCCGAGTTGGCCCGCCGCCTGTGTGAATGAGCCCGCCTCATGAATCGCGATCAGTGCGCGCACTTGCGAATTTGTGATTCGACAGGAGGTGGAGGGGGCAGACAGGCTGTGAACCGAGCCCGTGTCATCGCCTAACTCCCGGATCGCGCCCTCGATCCTGTCGAAGAACCGTGTCGTACGTTTCTCGAGGATCTTCCCGTATTCGGTGAGGTAGGTACCCTTGTTCCGCCTGACGAACAGCGGAACCTTCAGCTTGGTCTCAAGGGTGGCAATTGCCTGGGTCGCTGCGGACTGCGAGAGGTGAAGCTGCTCCGAAGCCCGCGAGATGCTCTCAAATCGCGCTACCGCCACGAAAGTGCGAAGCTGGCGCAAACTCGGCAGGAACTGCCCCTCCATAGTCCCCTTCCTCGGATGAGACCTCGCTAACCATACCTGTGGAACTGAGCCGTGCCAATAGTCGCCCAAGAATCCGCCGGTCGCCTTGGGCTTGGGCGCGGCGCCGCTAAGGCGGCGAATGCCGGATTTCGGCGTCGGATCTGCCCGATACGCTCGAGCGTGAGGAGGTCCCGCATCGCTTGCGGAATCTCGCGGCCCTCGGTTGCGGGCGAGCCTCCAGGGGCTCGGTCGACGCGAGGCCTTAACAAAAACCGATGGAAGGAAACGTGAATTGGATTTGTGCCCAACTTTGTTACGGGCTCAGCTTCGGAGATCGTCGGGGGTCGTAACGAACCGAAAGCAAATTGCGCAGAGACGATGCGTAAACCCATTTCCGGCACCCCACCGAATAGTTCAGAAGCCCGGTGGGCTGGGTGCGTGCACTACGAGGATCTGAAAAACTGGGAGGAAGCCATGCAGATCAAGATACTGGCTGGAGCAAGGACGCGAGTTAATCTCCTTTGTGGGACGATGACGCTTTTGGCCTCCACGGCGCTAACGCCTTGTTGGGCGGCCTCGCTGCCGAACTGCAGCGGCTTGGCCGCGGAAATCTTGACAAACCCGGACATTGTCGCGGCAACGTCTGTCCTCGTGCCTGCGTCTACGTCTCCCGCGAACTTGGCCTATTGCAACGTTCAGCTCCGATATTCGCATCTGGCCGGACCAGCGGCGGGTTATGCGCCGGGCCAGAGTCAATTGATTCAAATCGGGATTGGCTTGCCGTTGAGCGCGGCCGACGGCGGCAGCGGCGGCGTGCAAGGCGCGTGGACGGGAAGGATCGAAGATTTGGGTGGGGGCGGCACTGCCGGCAGCGTCGGATCGACCACCGGCGCGACGAACTTGGGTAATGTGGGCTCATCCACGGATACCGGACATTCAGCAACCACTGTCGGAGGAAGCGGTTCCAATTTCCCCCTGAATGGAATCGTCGGAACATTCCCGGGAGGAACTTTTACGGCTGCACTTAATCCACCAAACGACAACTCCTTCAATTGGGGCATCTACGCCGATTTTGCTTACAGGGGCATCCATGCACAGTCGGTCATGAGCAAGTCCGTGACGCAACTGTACTATGGCAGGGCGCAAAATTATTCCTACTGGTCTGGATGTTCGGAGGGCGGCCATCAGGGCATGTCGGAGGCGATGAGGTACCCGAATGATCATAACGGGCTTCTTATCGGCGACCCGGTCATGATGTACGACCGCTTGCAACCGATGCAGTTTTGGGGCCAGGTCATTACGAACCATGACCTCGGCGCAGAGATCTCGACTGCCAAACAGACTGCGGTGTCAAACGCTGCAATTGCCCAGTGCCAGAACAATTTCGGCGGCACGCCGGACGGCATCATTCAAGAGCCGCGCGCCTGCCTGTTCAGCGCCTATCAGTACGTATGCGGGCAACCTGGCGCGAATATTAACGGGGTACCCGACACGACGAATTGCCTCACGGATACAGAGGCCACGGACATGAACCAGATCTGGACTGGCGTATCGAACGACTCGGGCGCTGGGGGTGGAGGGGTACTTTATCCTGGGTGGTCAAGAGGCGCCGACACCACCACCCAGAACGGTCCCAATGGCCCTGGATCCACCAATCTGGATTACGCCGTAGATTATACGTTGCAAGACCCGCTTTTCAACTGGAAGGACTTCACGTCCTCAACCTTTCAGGACATGATTCTTTCTTCCGAACAGAAGTTCAGCCAACTTCAGGGCGTCGATGATGCCAATTGGTCTCGCTTTAACGCGCTCGGCAACAAAGCGATCTTGTATCATGGCCTGGCAGACCAGAATGTTCCAGACCGCGGCAGTGACTATTTCTACGGCCAGTTGATGGCTCACGACGACAACAACCTGGCCACCACTCAGTCGTACATCAGGTATTATCGGTATCCTGGAAACCAGCACTGCGGCGGCACCAAGCTGCAACCCAACGCGCCAATCCTAAATACCACGGATATGTTGACCGCCTTGGAAAGCTGGGTGGAGAATGGCCAAGCGCCTAACGCGATCACTGCCTACAACAACGCGAACCACTCGTTAGCGACCATAACTCGTCCAGTTTGCAAGTATCCGGATACGCTTTCCTACAACGGCAGCGGCAGCATCTTTAGTGCGGCCAATTTCACCTGTGTGACTCAGACCACAGACCCGCTGGCTAACAGCTGGCAAATGGCCGACGATATCGGTACCAATGGTCAGGCGACGGAAGGGCGGATGACGTATGGTATCACGGACACCCATGATCTGGCTGCCATCAATAGGTCGAGCAGTATTGTTTTCCGCGACAATAAGGGCAATGTCCGCGTCTGGCTGCTGAACGGAACGGCGCTATCGGAGCCCGGCAATCCATCGACGATTGTGCAGGACACCACGATCGGCAATGTATCGACGGATTGGTCGATAGTCGGTCAGGACGACTTCGTTGGACACGGCTTCGCGTCCTTGCTGTGGTACAACAATAAGGACGACAGCCTCGCCGTCTGGGCGATGAACGGCGCGAATGTGGGAAACGTGACGACGCTCTCGCCGCTGCCGTCCAATAGGTCAGTGGTCGCAACCGGCTCCTTCACCAATAATAACACCATGCAACACGTGGGCGGCATTCTTTGGGAGGACAATAAGCGCAACTTGTACGTCTCGGTCACCAACGACGGTCAACTTACTTCCACTTCGCCAGTCGGCGTGTTGCCCGCCAATTCGACCGTCGTTGGAGCGGATTTGAATGGCTGGATTTTCCTCCGTAACACTGTCACCGGCGAGGTAACCGTCTGGGTATTGCAGGTCGGCAGTGCACAGTGCGCAGCAGCTTTACCGCCAACAACGACGGGTGGGGCTGGTTCCGACTGTGGGCCAGGCCCGACAGTTGCCTTGGCAGCGAATGTCGGTTCGATGCCGTCCAACTGGTCGATTGCCGGCATCGGCGACTTTGACGGCGACGGGTATTCCGACATTCTCTGGAGTGACAAGCAGGGCGACGTCAAGATCTGGCTGCTCGGGACGACGCCCAACTCTCTCAATATCCGCTTGTCCGCGGACCTGGGCAATGTGCCCCACAACTCGTCGATCGTGCAAACCGGCGATTACAACGGCGACGGCTTCTCGGATATCCTGTTGGAGGACAACACCGGCAATCTTATAGCGTGGTTCATGCAGGGCGCCACTGTTGCCAAGACGCAGACATTAGGCAATATCGGTTCGAAGTGGACTGTCCAATCTCTCAACGATCAATAAACGGAATCGCTTGGCACCGGCGCGACGGAAGCATCGCGCCGGTGCCCTAGTGGATGGCGGCGCGAGCGGGAGGTCGCCTATGGCGCTGACGGCGCAAACCATCGAGGCCTTTGTCGGCGATACGATGGACGAGGCGCGAATGGGGCCGATCCATTGGCGCGTGCTGGCGTTGGTGGCGGCCGGCTACTTCTTCGACGTGCTGGACTTCACGATCTTCGGGGCGCTGGTTCCGGACCTCATCCGCAGTGGCTTTGTGACCCAACAGCAGGTGCCGTGGATCGGCAGCATCACGCTCCTGGGCCTCTTTATCGGCACGCTCGGCCAGGGCGAATTCACCGACCGATTCGGGCGTAAGGCAGTCTACCAGTTCAACCTGTTGCTGTATGGGGTGGCGACGATCCTCGCCGCCCTGCCGCCGATCCCGAGCATCGGGTTCGAGCCCAGCCTCACCTGGCTCCTGACGTTTCGCTTCGTCGCCGGTATCGGCCTCGGCGCCGAGCAGCCTTTGTGCTTTTCCTACACCGCCGAATACGCGCCGAAGCGCATTCGCGGTCGCGTCATCGCACTGATGCAGTTCCTCGGCGGAGCCTGGCCATGGCCGGTCGGCGTCCTGATGACGCTCGCGTTACGCGACAGGATCGGCTGGCGCGGGATTTGGATCATCATCGGCGTCGGCGCTCTGATCATATTTATATTGCGCTTCTCGTTGCCGGAATCGCCGCGCTGGCTGGCGACACACGGCTATGGTCAGCGGGCGCTCGACCTGTTGCAGCGCATGGGCCTACGCACCGTGCCGCTCGAAACCTTGTCGGTCGACGCGGCAAGCCACGCGCATGGCGATCCGTTCGCGACCGTGTTTCGCGACTATCCCGGCCGCGTCATCGCCGGAATGATCTGCTTCTTTGCGTTTTTCAGCATCGCGCTCGGGCTCGGCGCGTGGCTTCCCAATATCCTTGCAGAACGCGGCTTTACGATCGCAAAGTCGCTGAACTCGATCTTCTGGATGACGCTAGCCTTCCCGTGCGCCAGCGCCTTCATGATGTACGCGCTGGAACGCTTCGGCCGCAAACCCACCGCCGTTACCGCCTTTATTCTGACCGGCGTGTTCGGACTGCTGTGGGCCAATGCCTCGACCGAAGCAATGGTCCTGGGAATAGGGTTCTGCATGATCTTCTGCACGCAGGTTGCGGGCAATTCCTCGCAGATCTTCATCTCCGAGGTCTTCCCGACCACCGCGCGTGCCTCCGGTTTCGGTCTCGCGCAAGCGGCAGGCCGGATCGGCGCCGCGGTGGCGATTCCGTCGATCCTGTGGATCTATACCGGCTTCGGCCTCAACGTCGTTTTCGCGGCGCTTGCCGTCATGGTCGTGATCGCCGCGATTGCCGTGACCCACGTCGGCCCCGAAGCTCGTGGCCTTGCCCTCGACGAAATTGCACCGCCAACCGCATGACGTGAATATCGGAGGAATCCGATGCCATTGAGAGGAGCCGCAGCATGATCCCGGTGTCGGCGCGCAATATCGAATTTGTCGGCCACACCCCCCAGAACGGCCGCGGCGACGGCGTGCAGGTCATGGTCCACAAGGGGCATGCCTTTGTCGGCCACATGTTCAGTGATGGCTTTACGATCACTGACGTTAGCGACCCACGCCAGCCGCGCCCGGTAAATTTCGTCGCGGCGCCGCCAAACTCGCGTGCGCTCCATCTGCAAACCCACGACAACCTCTTGCTGACGGTCAATGCCCCGAGCATCTGGGTGTTGCAGGGCTACTCCGATCCGAACGACTACTTCAAAGCTTCGATCACCGAAACCTTCACCAAGCGCGAGAAGACCTTTACCGCCGGATTGCGCGTCTACGACATCGCGAAGCCGGCCGAGCCCCGCGAGATCGGCTTCATGCCGGTCGATGGGTTGGGTCTGCACCGGCTGTGGTATGTCGGCGGGCGCTATGCCTATGCCTCGTGTCATTGGCAGGGCTTTACCGACCACGTGCTGGCGGTCATCGACCTGGCCGAGCCGACCCGCCCCGAGGTCATCGGCCGCTGGTGGCTGCCCGGCATGCACACTGCAGGCGGCGAGACGCCGAGCTGGAGCGGCCGGCGTTATGCCTTGCACCATGCGATCGTCAGCGGCAACCTCGCCTATGCCGCGTGGCGCGACGGCGGAATGACGATCCTCGATGTCGCCGACCCGACCGCGCCAAAGCTGCTCGCGCACCGCAACTGGTGCCCGCCGTTCGGCGGCGGCACCCACACGCCGCTGCCGCTGCCCGGGCGCAATCTCGCGGTCTTCGCCGACGAGGGCAATCTCGACAATTGCGCCAACGGCATTCAGCGCTGCTGGGTGTTCGATGTGCGCGAGCCGACCAACCCTGTCCAGATCGCCGCGTTTCCGACCCCGGCCGAAGAAGACTATTGCAAAAAAGGGGCGAAATTTGGCCCGCACAACTTGCACGAGAACCGCCCAGGCTCGTTCCAGAGCGAGCAATTTATCTTCGCAACTTACCAGAATGCCGGTGTGCGGGTATTCGACATCATCGACCCGTTCGCGCCGCGCGAGGTCGCGCATTTTGTGCCGCCCGCCCCGGAAAAGATCGTCGACCCGCGCCCCAACCGCCCGCGCGTCATCCAATCGAACGACGTCTACGTGGCGCCGGACGGGTTGATGTACGTGACTGACGTAAACGACGGTCTGACCATATTGCAATACAAGGGTTGATCGCCTCGAATAAACTCGATCGAGGCGGGCCAGTGACGATCGGGTATTTGATGACATGGTCACAGAGCGCCGTCGCTTGGATGCCGCTGTCGGCAGCGCAGCTGAGCGCGAGCGACTAAAGACCGGCTGTGAGGGACGTGCCTCACAATGAGGCCCCGCAACGCTCTGCGACGGAACGAAGAAACAGCTCACTTAAGAGGAGGTGGAGAAGATTAGACTGTGAACCTTCGTCCGCCGAGCACATCGACAATCCTCATCTGCCGCCGCCGACGGAGGGTTACAGCGCCGAGCGCTGCGAACACGATAGCGGCCGTGGCGCGGATAGCCTTCACTGGCAGCTTATCGGCGATCCTATCGCCAATGAGCACGGCCGGGATGTTCCTCCGGGCCGCCCTGCGAGCTGTCGTCAGCCCCTTTTATATGCGAAATCGACAACAGGCGATAGACGAGGGGTCAGAAGTGAACTCCATCCCGCGCCGGACGGCGGATCGGCCCCTCGGAACGATCTCAACCGCTCCCTCCGCTGGTAGGCCCCCCAAGAGGGTCAAGCGCTCCGCTCCCGCCACTTCACCGAAACCACCGCCCGCCCCTTCCGCCCGCACCCGCGGCACCGGAGCCGCCCTGGCAGGCCTCGCAATTCGATCTTGACGAAGTTGCCCGGCCTGAGATCGTCGATTCGCGGATCGTCAAGCCGCGCGCAGTGCGCGTTTGCTTGCTGCCGTCCGCCGCGCGCTGGTCGAGCGGGCCAGACGACCATTGAAAAGAAAGTACTCGTGGATCCCCCAGCCTGGCTACGAAGGGCGCGAGCCTCGGTCTGATTGGACGTCCTCAAATAGCCAATTGTAAGTCGTGCGAATGGCGTCGGAAGAATATGCCTTTGGACCTATGCGACGGTTAAACGTGCCGAATACAAGCTGCTTCGACGAGTTCAGTCGCATTGCAAAGGGCATGAATGCGGCCCGGTATAGTTCAATTTGACCATAGTCCACAACTACACCACTCAACCGGACGGGTGCCGCTTGAGCGATTGCATGACCACAGCCGTCGGTGAAAAGAGGCAGATATCGCCCTGGGAGTTGCCGGGCGATGGGAATGCCGCGTCTGGGCTTCTCTGGCATTTCAAGCAGCTTTGCAAACCTTGATCCATAAATGAGGAAAGCGAACTCGTTCACGACCGCGTCGGCGCAGATGACGAAACGCAAGCGTCCTCTGAAAAACCCAGCGCTCATAATGGCGGATGACGGCGCATTTTAGTCGAACTCGGCTGATCGATTGCGGCGGAACGAATGGTTTCCGCAGGTGTCGCCCAGGCGTATCTTTGGCGGCCTAGACCGGGAGAAGGGCAATGGCACTCCACGATTTCTTGGTTTGTATCGATGGCACCGCTGCCGGTGACGTCCGGTTCCAGTTGGCAGTCAATCTTGCTCAGGCCAACAAGGCGCACCTGACGACGGTTTACGCTTCGCGGGAGCCTCGCAGCTTGCCCATGCCACCGGCGGGAGTGGGCCTTCCTCCGACTGTCCTCGGACCAGTTTCGCCGGAAGGCGCCAGGGCCATGGACGGGCTGCCGATAAGCGCGGCCGCGCCGGTGGTGCAGGTCCTACGCGAAGCCGAGCGGGCCGGCGCCGTCGAGGAGAGCGTCCGCGAAGAGCTGCAGCTGCGCGGGCTCGACGGCGAATGGCACATCGTCGATCATACCGGCGTGGCGGAGTTGATCGAGCTTGCCGGGACGGCCGATCTGGCGATCCTCGGGCAATATCCAGGGGATGAACTCGGACGGCGTGACTTGGCTCCGGCCGGATCATGTCGTCACCGCCGCCGGAAGGCCGGTTCTTGTCGTCCCTTATGCTGGCACCTTCGCCCGCGTCGGCAGCCGGGTGCTCGTCGCGTGGGACGGAACGCGTGAGGCCAACCGGGCGCTCCATGACGCGCTGCCGCTCATCGGCGATGCTGAGGCGGTCACGGTGATCTATGTCGGAACACGGGAGGCCGATCTGGACCGCGCACGCCCCCGACTCGAACGCGTCGTCCAGCACCTGCAGCGGCACGGCGTCAGGGCGCAGCCCGAAGAAAGCCCGCGCAATGGCATCGCGATTTCCGATGTGCTGTTGTCGCGCGCCGCCGATCTGGGTGCCGACATGATCGTGGCAGGCGCCTACCACCACTCGCATCTGCGCGAGACATTGCTCGGCGGGGTGAGCCGCGACTTGCTCGATCACATGACCGTGCCGGTGTTGATGTCGCACTGATTTCAGTTGGGCGATATCGGGGTAAGGGAGAAAGCGGGGGAGGGTCGGCAATGAAGCGATTGAGCCGGGTTCTTAGAGCTGGTGGCGCGTTACTCCTGATGCTCGTGTTTGCCCATGCAGCGCTCGCGCAAAAGCAGGGCGGCATCTTACGGGTGTTTCACCGCGACAGCCCGGCCAGCATGTCGATCCTCGAGGAGGGTAGCATCTCGGCAATCATGCCGATGATGGGGGTATTCAATAACCTCGTCCTGTTTGACCAACATGTGCCGCAGAACCGGGTCCAATCGATCGTGCCGGATCTTGCGACCAGCTGGAGCTCGAACGAAGAAGGGACAGAGCTGACTTTCACGTTGCGCAACGGCGTCAAATGGCATGAAGGCATGCCCTTCACCGCCGCCGACGTCAAATGCACCTACGATTTGCTGACCGGAAAAGCCAAGGAGAAGCTTCGTCTGAACTATCGCGAGGCTTGGTTTCTAAACGTCGACGAGGTGACCACGAACGGTGACCACGAGGTCACGTTTCACCTGAAGCGGCCCCAGCCGGCCTTTATTTCCCTGCTCGCCTCCGGGTATTCGCCGATCTATCCCTGCCATGTCTCGGCGCGGGACATGCGGACCCACCCGATCGGCACAGGGCCCTTCAAATTCGTCGAGTACAAGCCCAACCAGTCGATCAAACTGACGCGAAACCCGGATTACTGGAAGCCGGGGCGGCCTTACCTGGACGGCATCGAGTACACGATCGTCCCCAACCGCTCGACGGCGATTCTCGCTTTCGTCGCCGGCAAGTTCGACATGACCTTTCCATACGAGGTGTCGATCCCGCTCGTAAAGCAGGTGAAGAGCCAGGCGTCGCAGGCCATCTGCGAAGTAAAACCAATGAACGGCCGGGCCAACCTGCTCGTCAACCCCACGCCTCCATTCGACAATCCTGTGCTGCGCCGCGCCATGCAGCTCAGTCTGGACCGCAAATCCTTTATCGACATTCTCGGCGAGGGGCAATACGACGTCGGCGGAGTGCTGCAGCCGCCACCGGAGGGCATCTGGGGCATGCCCAAGGAGATGCTGGAGCAGCTGACGGGATATGGGCCGGATGTAAACAGAAACCGGGAAGAAGCCCGCACCCTGATGCGTTCGCTCGGTTATGGCCCGGACAATCGGCTGAAGGTGAAAGTCTCCTCCCGCAATATTGCATGGTATCGCGATCCGGCGGCTATCCTGATCGACCAGCTGAAGGAAATCTGGATCGATGACGAGCTCGATGCGGTCGAGACCGCAAACTGGGTCCCGAAGCTGATGCGCAAAGATTTCACCGTCGCGATGAGCCTTTCCGGCAGCGCCGTCGACGATCCAGACACGCAGTTTTACGAAAACTACTCCTGCCGCTCGTCCCGCAACTACACCGGCTGCAACCCGGAGGTCGATGCGCTGATTGAGCAGCAATCGGCAGAAACGAACCCAGACAAGCGTAAGGAGCTGGTCTGGCAAATCGAGCGCAAGCTGGTTGAGGACGCGGTCCGCCCGATCATCTTCTTCATGCGCCAAGGCACGTGCTGGCAGCCCGAGGTGAAGGGGCTGACGTTGATGGAGAACAGCATTTTCAACAGCTGGCGGATGGAGGAAGTTTGGCTCGAGAAGCAGTGAAAAGAACGCCCCGGAGCCATTACCCCTATCCGGATCGACCTACGCCCCCGTTTGGCCGCAAGCGGGTCTCAGGGCGGCTGGGCCGAGGTGATCCCGAGGCAACACGATGGAGAAGGAGCCTATTCTTGGATACGCCGAAATTTCACGAAATCTGGGTTGAGCAGTGCGAGGCTGCTGAGGGTATCAAGCGGCGCTACGGAACGAAAGCGGCGTTCGATTATCTCGTCGCAGAAAAATTGTTCAATTTCGCTGAGGCTGCGAGCTCACATCCTGCGTTCGCGAGAGAGCTTCCTCGGTTTGTCGCGCACGTCAGGGGCTTGTTTACAGTCGAGGAGATGCGGACACACCTTAATCGGATTCAATGCGAGCAGAGGGATGGTGATGCCTACATCGGCGAGCGCGACGAGTTCGATGAAGAGGGTGAGCAGGCGGAGGACGCGATGAGCCTCGAAAGCCCTACGGCAGCCACGGAGCGCGCTCGGCAATTCGCAATTATCGCAGAGTTATTGACCGCGGCGGAGCTCGGGATCTCGTGAGAGCTGGAAGGGTCGACCCCCTCGCCTAGCATGGAGTGCGCTATATCGAGATGCCGGCAACCCCCGAGCGGGTGTGGCACGCCATTCGTGCAGGCGGAACACCTTCGCACGCAGCGCCCCGCTGGTAGTGCCGTTGCTGACAGCGAGGCCGGTGTAGTCATTCCCCTCGGCGACGCAGAGCAGCAGACCCCATTTGGCCGGCTTTGCGCGTAAATGGCATTCCTGCACGAAAACCTCGATGCTTGGGTGGAGATCCCTGGTTCTGCTAAGGGGGGTGCGTTGGCGCAGGCGTGCCTTGCGTTGGCGCAGGCGTGCCTTGCGTCGGCTGTTTTGATGCCGGTGTGCCGCCGCGCCGCTCATAACGCCGTTCGACGCGCCCTTGGCGGCGCGCCTTCCGCCGCTTCATGCCGGCGGTTCCACCAGTTTCAGGCTGTGCGGGTGCCGACGCAGGTGGTGCTGGCTGCGTTTGGGCCTCGGCGGTTGTGTATCGAAAGAGGGTGAGGACCGTAACGGCTGCTCCGAGAAAGGGCAAAATCCTTCGACGCGAGACCAATTTCGATGTCATGTTCAACCTCCTGGATTTCGGAAATGGTGGTGCGCATGAGCATAGTACCGGCCCGGCTCAGTTGAGCAAGCCAGCCCAATAGACGTGAACCCATCGCAGTCCGAGCGAATTGATCCATATCAGGGTCGATCCGATTTTGAGGGACGACACATATTGAACCTCGGCGGATCCATCGCGGTCCCGCGAATGGCCGGATTCGGCGCTTCTCGGTCACTCAGCTTCGCATTCGGAACGGCTCTTCCCGCCCCACAAGAGCCATTCGTGGCCGCGCCAGCGGATCGTCGGGTTGATCAAGAAGCGGCCGTTCGCGCGGAACCTCTGCGCCTTCGAGTTCGACGTAGCGGCGACGATGCGAAGCGGTCGTCGAATATCTTCGTGCAGCCACCGATTTGTACTTACTCATCCCTCCGCGGCAATCGCCGGCTCAGTTAGCTTGTCGAGCAGCGTCTTGGCGTCTTTGAGGTCAGCGGTATCGAACCCCTCGGTAAACCAAGCGTAGACCGGTGCGAGCAAATCGCGGGCTTCGCTGCGACGACCCTGCTCGGCCCACAGCCGGGCGAGGCTCATCGCGCCGCGTAATTCCCAAGACTTGACGTTCTGTCGGCGCGCGACGGCGATGCCTTGTTGCATGGCGGTCTCGGCCTCGCTCGCCGTCTCGGCAAGCAAGGCCTCGCCCTTGAGGCAAGCTGTGCAAGCACACGATGAGAGCGCCACAGCCAGTGAGGTTCTCAACTATCTCTCAAGGGAATTCGGGATGGCGGTCCGGCCCAACCACCTCGGCATGGCGCTGCAACGCCATCGCCGTGCCGGGAGACTCGACAACCGCGATCAGCGCTGGCACTTACAACGTTCGGCATAGAAACAGAGCAGTCGCGCTTCGCCATCCACGAGAGGATGCCTCCGACGGGAGGATGCCCGTGAGGCGCTTCAACAGAGGCAGGTGTCGCAAGTTGGCAGCCGTCCCCAGGAAGGAGCGAACGGGTCGAAACTTTGCTCCTCCACGGGGCTGAGAATTAGAACTCTCCCGCTCGGAGCAGCGTTCGGTCTGATTAATGCGCGGCTACATCGGGTAGGCTCGCACTACCGGGGCGGCAACATTCCCAGGGTTGCCCTCAGCAACGTCCCTGCGGTACGGGTCAAAGCCTCGGCCTGGACGATATCACCCGCATCACGCTGGGATAACACCAAGGATGCGCTGACCAAATGTCGTAGGCAGGGCAGCCCGATGCGAGCCACACGGAAACCGGAGGAGATCGATGCCAACCAAAACGCGGGAGAAAAAAGCCAGCGCAGGCAAGGCGAATCCCCTGCTAAAGCCGCTACACCCGTCGGAGGAGCTGGCCGCGGTGGTCGGCTCGGACCCGCTGCCCCGGGGACAGGTGGTGAGCAAGATGTGGGAGTACATTCGCTTGCACAACTTGCAGAACCCAGAGAACCGACGCGAAATCCTAGCGGACGATAAGCTCCGGAGCGTCTTCGGCAAGGACAAGGTGACGATGTTCGAGATGAACAAGCACCTTGCCGGCCATTTGAAGTGACTTGATACCGCCCACCCGGCAATCGAGCGGGTGTGGAGTACGCAATGAACGGAAGATCGTCTGGTCAATATGCTCGCGGCCGTTGCCGATCGCGCGCTCGACCCCGAAGCCGTGTGGGGGCAAGTTCGCACGAGACTCTCCGCTGGAGGGAAGTGGATTCGAACTGTAGGTCCCACCTGCGGGAGCGGGTCTATTTGTGGCGAACGGGACGGAAATAACGGGAGTTCAACGGGCCCGGCGCGGGATTGCCGTCCGGCATATAGAGACATCCGACTAATGTGTCGCCGATCGCCGCTTCGATATAGCGACTGTGCGTATCGTCGGGATCGCCGGGTAAACCGCGGCGGGTTTCCATCGGCTCGGCGCCGCGCGCGAGGATCGCAACGCCATTCCAGCTTTTCTGCCCGTGCCAAACCGCCCCGTAGCCGGCGGCGGGGATCGCAGCCGTCGGAAATTTGTCATCGGGTGCCTTGCCTGCCCGTGGACCTGCCCCGGCGCACCGATATGCTGGCGGGGGCCACCATGCACGCCCCTGCCGCACTTCCGCGCTGGCTCAAGGAGCTGCCGCGAGGCCGTCCTATCGCGGTTTATTGCATCTGCGGATTTCAGGTCAGTGGTAGGGCCGTGGCCGAGTTGCGACAGCGGGGCTATGACGCCAGGGCTCTCCTCGGCGGGATCACTGCCTGTCATGCAATCGGCGGCACGACGGTCCCGCTGGATATCTCTACCTATGAGGAAGCGCCATAAAGATTGGCCGGCGGTGTTCTGGTGCACGCAACATTGACCGGACCGAGCAACACCCGCAAGGCGGGACATTCCCGAGCTCGCGTCGCGAGAGATGGCCAAAGAGCTTGTCGCGGTCCCGGCCCTCCGCACATCGAGGACGTTTACTTCCGCATCGTGGATTTCTTTGGTGGTGCAGACTTCTTCCGAGGAGCCGCCTTCGGAGCCGGCGGATTGAGGGCATCTTTGACGGCCTTGCCTGCGTGGAACCGCACCGCCTTGCTCGCTCCGATCTGGATGGTCTCTCCGGTTTGCGGATTCCGCCCCTCGCGTGCGGGCCGCGCCGCCACATTGAAAATGCCAAGGCCCGAGACACGGACCGCGTCGCCGGCCAAGAGGGCATCGAGAATGGCGTTTACCACGGCCTTCACCGCGTGGCCCGCCGCCGCTTGGTTTAGCTCAGTCGCCTGTGCGACTTTCTCGATCAGCTCGGATTGGTTCACTCTCGGGCTCCCAGCTCTAGCTTCGGCGTTATGAGACCACGATTCCAGCACGAGCCGGGCTAAATCCGCATTCTCGGCACACTTCGACTCCCTTATGTGTGAATCGGCGCCCAACTTTGACCCTTGCCGAAATGGCCCTAAGTATTTGGGCGATGAAGAGTTTTTAAGGAAAAGAAGCGATCACGATAGGACGCCGATCGTGGCCTACAAGATTTTCCAATTCGCTGTTGTTCCAGTCGCTTAGCACCGAATTGGGTGGAGAAAGTTGGACGCCAATTCACGGCGTATTCACTGGCGGTGCAGCCTCGGAGCAAGTCGCATCTCATTCTCTGCGACGCAGCGACGATCATGCCGCCGCCGGAGATATGCGCGAACGCACCGGGATTGCACGCAGCAAAAGGCCGAAGCCGCTTCGGCGCGCGAGACACTGCGCCTACCCCCAACGGGCGGAGCGCGCGACAACAGAGCTCACCATATCCCGTTCGATCAACTTAAATACACGGAGAAGACGAACGGTGAATCAACGCCGCCCGCAATCACTTCATTCTCCGCCGCTTGCAGCGGCGCATAATCGGTGCGGAAATGAGTGCCGATGGGCTCGCCGTTGATGATCGTCCCAAGCGTGCTGCGAAGATCGCGCACATGATAACTTCCGTCGCGCTTCTCGATCATCAGGTGGTTGCGCGATAGCCTGAATGGTGGCGTGTCATCGAGTTTGAGGTCCGGCTGCAACGATGGCAGCTCCTCGCCTGCGACCGGCGCCCGGCCAACGACGAACGGCAGATCACCGAGCGCGAGCGGGGAATGCAACTGACGCTGCAACCACGGATTCTTGGCAGCGAGATACACATTACTAACTGACGCTCGAGCAGTTTGACTATCGGCGTTGTTCCAGCTCACAAGTGCTCGGCCGTTTCCTCGTTCGTCGTTGACGATGCGATCGTCGGCCTCGCGCAGCCGCTGACTGAGGCGCTGGATCAATTCGCGGGCGGCCGGCGGTGAGCCGGCAATCTGATCGAAGAACTCGGTCGGGGTGAGGATTTCTACCTCGACCTCGCTGGCGGCTTGAGCGGTTGCACTGCGGGGGCGGTTTTCCACCACGCCCATCTCCCCAATAAACTGGCCCGCGCCTACCGTGCCGAGCAGGATGGGCTCGCCATCGAGCTCTCGGAATATATCAACGACACCCCTTAGTAGACGAAAAACACTATCCGCCGGCTCGCCCTCTCTGAAGAGTACTTGCCCTTTGGCGAAGTGCGTGTTGGTCATTCTTTGTCCTTTCCATCGGCAACAGCTCACGGTAAGGTGGGAATTTGGCGCCAAGCGCAGTCGTTGTCCCGACAGCGCTAGTTGTTGCCAGCCATTCATTCAGTTTCGACCATCGCCGCCGCCCCGAGACGTTGCGCACGGCAATGGCGATTGCTTTCTTCTGGCCGACCAGCACGACCAGCTGCTTTCCTCGGGTCACTCCGGTGTAGAGCAGGTTCCGCTGCAGCATCGCGTAGTGCTGGGTCAAAACCGGGATTACGACGGCAGGGTATTCGGAGCCTTGGCTCTTGTGGATCGTCACGGCGTAGGCCGGCACCAGCGTGTCGAGTTCGCCGAAGCCGTAGGTGACAGCGCGGCCGTCGAAACTGGCGGTGAGCTCGCCTCCGTCGGGATCGACATCGTCGATATAGCCGATGTCGCCGTTGTAGACGTCTTTGTCGTAGTCGTTCTCGATCTGCATGATCTTGTCGCCGGGGGCGAAGGTCCAACCGAAGCGCTCGACCTTGCGCTCGCCCGCGGGGTTCAGCGCCGCCTGAAGTTCGATGTTCAGCGAGCGGGCTCCGACGCCACCGCGGTTCATCGGGCACAGCACCTGAACGTCACGGACGGGATCGAGGCCGAAGCGCTGAGGGATGCGTGTCTTCACCAATTCGATGATCCGCGGCACGGCGGTTTCGGGATCGTCCGCTTGCACAAAATAGAAGTCGCTGTCGCCCTCGGGCCTGGAGAGGTCGGGAATGGAGCCCCGGTTGATCTGGTGCGCGCTGGTGATGATCCGGCTGTGGGCGGCCTGGCGAAAGACCTCGGTCAAGCGCACGACCGGCACCGCGCCGGAAGCGATGACGTCGGCCAGGACCTGACCCGGGCCGACGGAGGGGAGCTGGTCGATGTCGCCGACGATCAGCAACGCGGCATGGTCGGGGACGGCCCTCATCAGCGCCTGCATCAGCAGGACGTCGACCATGGAGGTCTCGTCGAGCACCAGCAAATCGCATTCGAGCCGGTTGTCGGTGTTCCGTTTGAAGCCGCCGCCTTTCGGGTCCACCTCGAGCAGCCGGTGGATGGTCTTGGCCTCGAACCCGGTGGCTTCGGTCATGCGCTTGGCGGCACGGCCCGTCGGGGCACACAGCAACAGGCTCACGCCCTTAGCGGCGAGGATGCGCAAGATCGAGTTGACGATGGTCGTCTTGCCTACCCCGGGCCCGCCGGTAATGACGAGCACCTTCGACAAGAGGGCCAATCGGATCGCGGCGACCTGACTTTCGGCCAACGACAAACCGGTCTTCTGCTCGATCCACGGCAGTGCCTTCTCCGGGTCGATGTAGGGCCAAGGCAGTTTTCCATTGGCCAGGCGCAGTATCCGCTCGGCAATGACCTGCTCGGCCCGGTAGAGGCCCGCGAGGAAAATGCAGGCCGTCTCGCCGACCGTATCGGCAATGACGGTTCTCTCGGCCAGTTCGAGATCTAGCGCCGTCTGGATCAACTCCGCGGGGACCTCGAGCAACTCGACGGCCAACGGCGTGAGTTCCTCGGCGGGCAATCCGCAGTGTCCCTCGTCCATCGCCTCGGTGAGTGCGTACGAAATCCCGGCGCGCACGCGGATCATAGCTGTCTTCTCGATGCCGAGCCTCATCGCGATAGCGTCCGCGGTCTTGAAGCCGATGCCGCGGATATCGCGGGCGAGACGGTAGGGGTTCTCGGTCATGACCTGCACGGCATCGGCGCCGTAGGTCTTGAAGATGCGGACCGCACGTGCGGTGCCCACGCCATGGCTATGCAGGAAGACCATGATCTCGCGCACGATCTTCTGCTCGGCCCAGGCGCCGACGATGCGCTTGGCCCGCATGGGGCCGATGCCGGTCACCTCGCGTAGGCGATCGGGCTCCGCCTCGATCACGTCGAACACCTTCTCGCCGAACGCCTTGACCATCTTCTTGGCGTAGACCGGGCCGATGCCGCGGATCATCCCGGAACCGAGATATTTCTCGATGCCCTCGATGGATGTCGGCGCCGAGGTTCGCATGAAGCGCGACTTGAACTGCTGGCCATGGGTTCGGTCGTTGACCCATTCGCCCGACGCGGTGACCCACTCGCCGGCGGCGATCACCGCGGCGTGGCCGATGACGGTGATCAATTCGCGGTGGCCGCGCGCCTTGATGCGCAGAACGCAAAAGCCGTTTTCGGCGTTGTGGAAGGTGACGCGCTCGACAAGGCCTGCCAGAACCTCCCGGGTCGCCGATTCCAGTTGGGCCTGCGGCAGGCTGTTCACTAGGTGCCGCGCTCCGCTAGCCCCACATGCCGCGCAGCCGGGCCCCGATATCAACACCGACCACCGGCTGCGGCGCCAGCGTGTCGGCAACAGCTTCGGGAGTTGCTGCGGCGTGCCGAGTGAACAGCGGCAGGATGTCGTCGGGCAGGAACCGCGAGCGTGGGGCGATCGTGTAGCCGCTGCCGAAGCGGTGCTGGTGGGAGTGGAAGAACCGCAGCGGCTGAACCAGGTGGAGATGCTGCTTGGCACGGGTCATGGCGACATAAAGCAGACGGCGCTCTTCCTCGATCTGCGCCGGATTGCCGGCGGCCATATCCGAGGGGATGCAGCCATCGACGAGATTCAACACGTAGACCGCATCCCATTCCTGACCCTTGGCAGAATGGATCGTCGACAGGATCAGATAATCCTCGTCGAGCCCGGGGCGGCCGGCTTCGGCGCCGGCCACGTCGGGCGGGTCGAGCGTCACTTCGGAGAGGAAGCGTTCGCGGTTTGGGTAGCCCATGGCGATCTGTTCGAGCTGGTCGAGGTCTCCGGCGCGTGAGGGTGCGTAATCGTAGAGCCGCTCAAGATGCGGGTGATACCACGCTCTTACTAGGCCAACCTGCCCAGCCCAGGCAGTCGCGGCATCGCGTAGACGCCGCAGCATGCGGCAAAAACCCGGCCAGGACAGAGCCGCCGGATCCGGGGGCGAGAAACCAGCAAGCTCGCCCAGGTCGAACCGGTGCTCGCCGAGATGCGTCATCACCTTCTTTGCGCTGGCCGGCCCGATCCCCGGCAGCAATTGCAGAACGCGAAAACCGGCGAGGGCGTCCCGCGGGTTTTCCGCCCAGCGCAGGATCGCCAGTAGGTCCTTGACGTGTGCCGCCTCGATAAATTTGAGCCCGCCATATTTGACGAACGGGATGTTGCGGCTCGCCAGCTCGATCTCCAGCCGCCCGCTATGGTGCGAGGTACGGAACAAGACGGCCTGGTGGCGCAAATCGATCCCGGCCTCGCGGTGCTCCAAGACCTGGTCGGCGACATAGACTGCCTGCGCCATTTCGTCCTCGACGGTCACCAGGTGAGGCAGTTCGGCAGACAACTTTGACGAGGTCAACGTCTTGGAGAAACCTTCTCGGGCCTGGGCGATGACCGCGTTGGCAGCGTCGAGAATAGGTTGGATCGAACGATAGTTGTGCTCGAGCGAAATTACCGCCGCTCGCGGTGAGAACTGATCGGGAAAATCGAGAATGTTCCGCACCGTCGCGGCACGAAAGGCATAGATCGACTGGGCGTCGTCGCCGACCACGGTGAGACCTGCGCCATCGGGCGCCAGCGCGAGAAGGATCGCGGCTTGCAGCCGGTTCGTGTCCTGATACTCGTCAACCAGGATGTGGTCGAAGTCCGCCCGCATCTGCGCGGCGATGCCGGGCATTTGCACGGCCTCGTGCCAATACAGCAGCAGATCGTCGTAATCGAGTACGTTGTCACGTTGTTTGGCGGCGACATAAGCGGCAAAGAGGCGTTTCAGCTTGGCTTCCCACTCGTGGCACCAGGGGAAGAGGTCGGCCAGCGTCTCCTCAAGCGGACAGCCGGCATTGACGCTGTAGGAATAGATCGCCAAGCACGTGCCCTTCTTTGGAAACCGGGAGCGGGTGAGGGCGAGGCCGAGATCGCTGCGGACCAAGTCCATCAGATCGGCGCTGTCGGCGCGGTCGAGCACGGTGAAGGCTGGATCCAGCGAGAGGATGGCGGCGTGCCGGCGCAACAGCCGGTTGCCGATCGAATGAAATGTGCCCGACCAGGGCAGCAGCGCGGCCTCGGGACCGCAGGCTGCTCGACCACGTTGGCTCGCAACGAGGATCTGTTGCGCGCGGCGGGTCATTTCGAGCGCGGCGCGGCGGGTAAAGGTCAACAGCAACAAACGGCGCGGGTCGGCGCCTCCGAGAATCAGCCGCGCCACCCGGTGCGCCAGCGTCTTGGTTTTGCCGGTGCCGGCCCCCGCAGCGATCAACAGCGGCGGCACCGGCCCCTCTTCCGCAGCGATGCCAAAGGTAGCGGCGCTGCGCTGCGCCGGGTTCAGCCCCTCGAGAAGCACATCTATGGCCCGCGCTGTGGTGGCGGTGTTCTGTTTCTGTTCCACAGAAATCGCATAACACCGCCGGTTCGACCGCGCAATCCCGCCAGGTCTCGACAGACAAAAGCGTCCGTGCCGGCCATCACCGACCGTGGGTACGGCCGGTCGTCGACGATCCGCTTCGCTCGGCAGGACGCCGAGAGCCAAGTTCGCAATAAACTCCCCGCTGGAGGAGGCAGTCTCGAGCGAACCCGTCTCTGAAGCCAAATTCCCTGCTAGCTGGGAAAATACAGGGAATTTTGTTCGTCGAGGCCTCCGAGTGCAACTCATCGGCTCGAAATCAAGAGCGAATTCAATGGCTTACGACCCAATTCCCTACGCCTCGGAACAGGGAATTTATTTCGCCTTAGCAGGGAATTAAATCGGGTCATCAGGGAATTAATTCGCGTGATCAGGGAATCCGCGCTGGCCGCGATTTCACTGCAATGTTAAACTGAGTGTCCGACCAACTCGCGCAGATCAGCAGAGTGCCGGAGGGAGATGAGCTTCACTTACCCGGAGGGGATCCGCTTGGCTCATCGACCTGCCCGACGAGACCGATAGCCTCTTAGCGTTTGGATCTGCCCGCCCTGGTAAGGCCCGAGGTCGGGTTCGAACGTGACTCGCGTAGCATCGCCGTGCACCGCGCGGACATGCGGCGTCTGCGCGAAACTCGCCATCGCACGGGCGGCGAGCTGGTCATCGAATTCGATCGCCGTCACCTGTTGTAGGGGCACCTCGTCCGCCGTGGGACGCGACCCGAAGCCACTTTGCCATTGACATTTCCGCCTATCAACTGTAAAATAGCGTCATAAATGCAGAATGAGAAAGTGCGCCCGCCTGACGCCTCAGACGGTTTTTTTGCGTTTAACGAGCGGCTGAGTAGCCGAAGCTCCCCTTTGTCCATCCCGGCGCGCGGACGCTGGTGGATGGCAACCTTCTGAGACAATAGGGGCGCGAATTCCCCTCCCTGATCCAAGGCCGCTCTTTAGCGGCCTTGCGTGTCTTCGGGCCCTTATGGGGCAGCCGAGCAGCCCAACCCTTCCCTTCACCTATCCCGCAGCGAGAAGCTGACCTCGGTCGGTCAACGGCCGTTCGCCTGAACCCCGCCCAACTCGTTGCCGGGTTCCATGCGCTATTCCAACCGCAAAAAAAGAGACCGCAATGATGAAAGAACTTCGTCGCCGCGAAGCGGCCGACCGCGCGCCTCGGATGTCGATCGTCTATCGGGCCGTCGACCAACTCGAACTGGATCCGGCTAACGCGCGCCGTCACAGCAAGAAGCAGATCCGGCAGATCGCCGAGAGTATCAAGACCTTCGGCTTTAATGTCCCGATCCTGATCGATCACGACGGCAAGGTTGTCGCCGGGCACGGTAGGTTGCTCGCATGCCGCCTGCTCGGAATGGCCGAGGTGCCGACACTGGGCCTCGATCATCTGACGGCGGCCCAGGCCCGCGCCTTCATGATCGCCGACAATCGGCTCACGGAGATTGCCACTTGGGACGATCGGCTGCTCGCTCAACAGCTCAAGGAGCTCTCGCTCAGTGGACTTGACTTCAATATCGAGGTCACCGGCTTCGAGATGGGCGAGATCGATCTGCGGATCGCATCCCTCGACGACGCGATCGAGGCCAGTGATGACCCGGCAGATAGGGTGCCCGAGCCTTCGACGGTGCCACCGCTCAGCAAAGTCGGAGATTTATGGCTTCTCGGTCCCCACCACCTCTTGTGCGGCGACGCCCGAGATCCCGCACCCTTCGCCGCCTTGATGGGCGAGGAGCGTGCCGCAATGGTCTTCACCGACCCGCCCTACAACGTGCCGATCGATGGCCATGTCAGCGGCCTCGGCGCTATCCATCATCGCCCGTTCCCGATGGCATCGGGCGAAATGGATCGGTCCGAATTCACCGCCTTTCTCAGTCAGGTTTGCCGGAACCTTGCAGCATTCAGCGTTGCCGGCTCGATCCCGGAGGGGCTTCGCCGCGGCCGCAAGATTGTGCCAAGGTCGGGCCGAAATCGGCATATCGCTCCCGCACGATCGACAGCGCCAGGGTGCGAACCTCAGCAGGCAGCTGGTGGTTGCTGGGTTTGCCTCGGCGCTTGGAAAGCAGGCCCGTGGCTCCGTCCTGCTTGAGGCCGCGCAGCAAACGAAACACCTGACGCCGCTGTAAGCCGATCAGCACACAGGCGTCACTGACACGAAGGCGACCCGACTGAACCCGCAACAGCACCTCAAGACGGCTGAACTCCTGCTTGCTCATCGACAACACCGCCAAGGCGCACCTCCCGGGACCCCAGAACCCGCGGGAGTGTCACCTCTATCTTGCAGAGGGGTGTCATCTCTATATTGCGCTTACACGCCCTGGTCGCCGATTTGCTGCGCTCGCCCAGCGATGCAGGGCGGGCTACGGCCTTTCTTGTCCTGGGCGGCAATAGCTTCGGCCTACTGGCACCGATCGTGACCGGCTATGTCATTGACGCAACTGGCAGTTTCAACGCCGCCTTCGCCGTCGCCGGTGTTCTGGCGCTGGTCGGGGCAGTGGCGGCTCTGGCGCTGGTGCGCGGCGCACTCGGCGAGCACGTACGGCCGTCTCGTGCGAGTCCACGCCTTGCCAGTTGAGGTTCGCGGCGATGTACAAGGGTAGCCGGCCGAACCCAGAAGGTCCGCTTTCCAACCGCTGAGACCTGCGGGGAGGTCGAGCCCCTGATCCATCGCGAGCCAAGGATGTCTGCGCGATCGCGAGCCAAGGATGTCTGCGGGAATTCTCACGTTAGTTCGTCTAGCAGCGCCTTTGCTTCTCTGAGATCGGGCGTATCGAACCCCTCGGTGAACCAGCCGTAAACCGGCGCAAGCAGATCGTGCGCCTCGGCTCGACGGTTCTGTTCGCCCCACAGCCGGGCGAGATCGCAGGCGGCGCGCAGCTCATAGGCCTTTGCCTGTTGCCTTCGCGCGACGCGCAGCGCTTGCCCAAGGGCGCTCTGGGCATCTTCCAGCTTGTTGAGGCCTAGCAGGGCGACGCCTTCGACGCGATGAAGCTCCGCGTGCCATTGGCGGTGGCCCGTTTCCTCCTGCGCCTGCAACCCGTCCTTTGCCGCACCGAGAGCCGCTTCGTGCTCACCTCGCCGCGACAAGGCGTCGGCCAGCCCGGCCAGGCCGTAAGTCCGCACCCGCGTCACCTTGGGCCCGTCGGCGAGCCCGCGGCGCAAACAGGCGACCGCCTCCTCAAGCGCTCCCTGCGCCGTCAGGGCGACGCCGCGCAGGATCTCTGGTACCACCACAAGGCCAAGTCTTTGCTCGGCCGCGAGCGCCTCGGCCGCAGCGAGCAGTTGCAGCGCCAATTCCGGCTCGCCGCGATTTAGATGAACCATCGCATTGTACAGCGAGGCGGTTACGAGGCTGAACGGGTCTTTGATGCGCCCGGCCAAGGCCAATCCTTGGCGGCCGAGCCTCAGAGCATCCTCGGAATATCCGAGCAGCCAATTGGCCTGCGCACCAAAGTAGCCGGCGCACGCGCCAGGGTCGTGCCCGCCGTAGAACCGCCGAAGCAGATGGTGCCGTTCGGGATCATAAAGCCGGCGCCCCGCCTCGCAGTGCTCGCGAGCAGCCGCGGGTTCGCCGGCGAACAGACTTGTTGCCCAGGCGCTGTGGTGTGCCTCCAGACGTAATTCGTCTTCTGGCTCGGCGGCGGCTAGTTGCTGCAGCCGGTTCGACAATCTGCGGCAGTCGAGGATGTGCCCGACTCCGTTCGCCGACTGCCAAAGACCATAAACCGACGTGAACAGCTGGCGCACATCGCCCCGCCGCTCGGCGAGTTCGCGCGCACGGGCATAGGCCTGCGCTGCCTCTGCCGCGCTGAACCCCTTGGCCGCGAAGTGCGCCGACCCGTTGGCCAATAGCAGCTCGATCTCACGCGCGTCGCGAGCGGGCCCTTCGGGCAGTGTCCCCAATGCCGCGAGACCGCGGTCGAAATGGCGGATGGCTTCGAGATGCGCCACACGCTCGGCGGCATGCTGGCCGGCCTCCAGCCATTGATCGGCTGCACGCTCGGTCTCGCCAGCCGCGGTCAAATGATGCGCCAGGAGTTCCGGCTGGCGCTCGACGAGATCAGCAAAATGCTGTTCCAGCGCCGCCGCGACCCGGGCGTGCAATTCCTGGCGTCTTCCGCGCAGCAGTGTGCCATAGGCGGCGTCCTGCACCAGCGCGTGCTTGAACAGGTAGGAGGCGTGCGGAGCGGTACCGCGACAAAACAGCAATCCCGCGTCGCTGAGCTGAGCCAACGCGGCCTGCAACTCACTCTCTCTACGTTGCACCACCGGCGCGATCAACTCATAGGTAAACTCGCGGCCGAGCACCGCGCCGATCTGGGCGATCTCCTTGGGCGCTGGCCCGAGCCTGTCCAAGCGAGCCATCAGCGAGGCATGCAACGTCGCCGGCACCGACTGCGCGGCAAGCGATGTCATCGCCAGAACCGCGGCAACCCGATCTCCCGGCGCGGCGCTTTCCAACACCGCCTTGGTCAATTCCTCGACAAAGAGCGGCACCCCGTCGGTGCGCTCGACGATCTCGGCGACGATATCGGCGGTAAGCGCGGCATTGCCGGCCAGCTTTTGCACCAGCGCCTCGCCGTCGCGTTCGCCGAGCCGATTGAGCGTCAAAGTCGTGACGTGGGCGCGGCCGCCCCACGGCGGCTGAAATTCCGAACGAAAGGTCATCACCAGCAGCACCGGCAGATGCCGCACCCGGTCGACGGACAGATCCAGCAGTTCGCGCGAGGTCGGGTCGATCCAGTGGGTGTCCTCGAACACCATCAGCACCGGCCGATGCCGTGCCTCGGCTTCGAGCTGGCAGAGCAGCGCTTCGAACAGCTTCTCCCGTTTGCGTTGCGGGCTGAGGTTGAGGTCCGCGGCGGAACTCGGCAACGACAGCAACTCGCTCAACCGCGCGATATCGTCTTCATCCCGCATGCCCGGTGCGAGCAATGCCCGCAATTTGCCGAGCTTGGCTTCGACCGTATCGTCACGGGCGAACCCGGCGGCGCGTTCGAGCTGCGCAATGGAGGGATACAGCGCGCTGTCCTGATGATGCGGCGAGCAGAAATAGCGCAACCGAGTATGCGGCTCGGTTCCGATCTGCTCGGAAAGTGCCGCCGTGAGCCGCGACTTGCCGATACCGGCCTCGCCGGAGATTAGCACCACCCGTCCTTCGCCGCTCTTCGCCTGTTCCCAGCGGCGCAGCAGTAGCTCGATTTCCTCCTCACGCCCGACGAGCGGCGTCTCCGCCGAGCGCAAGGCCTCGAAGCGGCTTACCACGCCGCTTTCCCCTATGACCCGCCAGACGTGTTGCGGCTCAGCGAAGCCGGCGAGCGCTTGCCGTCCGAGATCCTCCAGATCAAACAATCCGCCGATCTGCCGGCGCGTCGCTTCGCCTATGACCAGGGTGTTCGGCGCGGCCAAACCCTGCAACCGGGCTGCAAGGTTCGGGGTCTCACCGACGACGCCGCGCTCCTGTGCGGCACCCTCGCCGACCAGATCGCCGACCACGGCGAGCCCGGTGGCGACGCCGAGCCGAACGCGCAAATCCTGTCGCGCGGGCAATCTGCCGACCGCCTCGATCACCGCCAGCCCGGCGCGCACCGCACGCTCGGCACTGTCCTCGTGCGCTTGCGGATAGCCGAAATAGATCAGCACCCCGTCGCCCATATATTTCGCGACAAAGCCGGCGAAGCGGCCGACCGTCGCGCTCACGGCGCGGTGATACTCCCCGATCAGCTCGCGCAGATCTTCCGGGTCATGCCGCGTCGACAGCGCCGTCGAGCCGACAAGATCGCAGAACATCACCGTTAGCTGGCGGCGTTCGGCCTCGGCGGAGACCGCAGCAGCGGGCGCGATCCGTGCGGCAACCGGCGGCGCATCGGAGCGGAGAGCGGCGATCGCGGCGAGGAGCTTCCGGCGATGGCCGACCGAGGTCACGCCCATGCTGATCAGGTCGTCGGCCGTCAACTCCGCCAGCACTTCGCCATCGACATCGTTGTCGCGGAATGCAGGCGCGTATTGCTCGAGCCCCAACCCGCCCAGCCACGCTGCTATGTTCATGCGGTGATCCTCGGCTCGGAGGAGCGGTGACCTTTCATGGGCGAGAATATTCCTCTGCCTGTCGACCTACCAGCGGCAACGCTGGAATGGGCGTGGTCTCGAATGTCGAGGCTTCAGCCAGCAAATGGCAGCTTTTCAAGCGTGGGCATCACCGGCCGGGCAAAATCGGGGCGGCAGAAATCCACCTACTGAGCCGTTCGAAACCATCGGCGCAAGGTCGGAAATGGGGCATGAAGACCAGTTCCCGCGGTCAACGCTGAGCGGCTGCTGAGCCGACAAGGCCACCGCCGAGGATGTCCATCGCTATCAGTTGTGGCTGGCGTCGATCGGGACGACGGTACCGACCGTCAACGTCAGTGCCACTGCTCTGCGGTTCTTCTTCAAGATCACGCTGAAGCGCCGCGATCTTGCCGAGGAGGTCGTCTCCACCCGCGAGCCTCGCCGCCTGCCCATTGTTCTGAGCCCGGAAGAGGTCGGTCGGCTGCTCGCCTCGGCGAGAAACATCAAGCACAAGGCGCTCTTGAGCCTGGCTTACGCCACCGGCCTGCGAGCCTCGGAGGTCGTATCGCTCAAGCTCACCGATATCGATAGTGACCGGATGGTCATCCGCGTCGAACAGGGCAAGGGCAAGAAGGATCGGTATGTCATTCTCTCGCCCAACCTGCTCGAGATATTGCGCGAATGGTGGCGCGTCGCGCGCAAGAAGGGATGGATGTCTCCCGGTCAGCACTGGCTGTTTCCTGGCTACCGGGGGCAGCATACGAGTGCGCGCCAGCTCCACCGGATCGTTCGCCTGGCAGCAGGGCGTGCCAGCATTACCAAACGTGTCGGCGTTCACACACTGCGGCACAGCTTCGCCACCCATCTCTTGGAGCAGAAGACCGATATTCGGATCATCCAGGTTTTATTGGGACATAAGAAGCTCGACACGACGGCGCTCTACACCCGCGTCGCCGTCAGCGCGCTCGGCCAGGTGACAAGCCCGCTCGACTTCCTGTTAAAGATGCCTGGCTGACGCGCGGCCGTTGTCACGGCCAGCGGTCGAGGTGGCGGACATCTTCCGCCACCGCGGACCGGCTTGGCGTGCGTCCCATGCCGGCCATGTGAGCCTCGGCCAGCGATCCAGCAGTTTTTATCCCCTCGCGCGCGCGAGGGGAGCTGTTTTCCAGTAGGGTTGGCAGCTGGCGCATGTCGATCCGCCATCCGTCGGCGAATTTCTTCGAACCGCAGACCATTTGTTGAAATCGATCGCTCTCGGCTTCAAGGGCGATGGCATGCAGTTTCAGGCGAGGCGCGGCGATGCTAATGGCGTTTTGCGCATCGGGATATGTAGCCTCGCGCGCGCGAGGGGATAAAAACCTAGAGAATCTCGACACTGGGCGATGTTGGGTTTACGTGCGCGACGACCGTCCGTTTGGCGGGCCGGCGCCGCCGGCGAGACGGCATCGAGAATTTGCGTCAGATCATCATCGACGAGCGAACCGCTGGCCGTGTGCCGCCAAGGATCAAACCCGCCAAATAGTCTCAGCGCATGCCGCGGTGCTCACCGCATGGAAACGTTGCGGGGTGCTGTGAAGCACCACCTCGGCATCGCGTCAGGCGGCCAGTGCCGTCGCCGCCATCGATTGGCCGAGGTAAGCCTCATCCGGTGTTCGCCAGCCGAGTGCCTGATGCGGACGCCGCAGATTGTACAAAGCGACGAGATAACGCCCATAAGGTACCGACGTCCACCCAGCCATCAGGCCGCCGTCAAGCAGTTAGATCTATTCGGTCTACCAGGCGCGATGCACCCGACCGCGGTGTTCGAGTGGCAGCAACTGCCGGAGGAGACCCGCCAGATGGTCACCGGGCTGATGGTGCACCTACTCGTCAACCACCAACGCCGCGATCGCGAGCCCAGCTCGACAGGAAGGCGCGGTGATGTCTGACAAGATCAAGCCGCACCATCTGGCACGCAAAGCGATTCTCTATGTGCGGCAATCTTCGACCCACCAGGTTCTGCACAACCGCGAGAGCCAGGCACTGCAGTATGCCGTGCGGGATCGGCTCGTGGCGCTCGGCTGGTCCGAGGTCGATACGGTGGACGATGATCTTGGGCGATCCGCCGCGGGCGGCGTGACGCGTGTCGGGTTCGAACGGATGGTAGCCGAGGTCTGCCTCGGCAAAGTCGGCGCCGTAGCGGCCCGCGAAGTCTCCCGCTTCGCGCGCAACAGCCGCGATTGGCAGCAGCTGATCGAGATGTGCGGAAGTAACGCACACGTCAGCAGCCCCGATGCGCTCGGCAATCCAGTCGTCTGCTGCATCCGCGCTGTCGCCGACGAGAACCATGCTCACATTCGGCATGCCGGGTGGTCGAATTGGCCGTGAGCCATTGCCGACCACAGAACATTAACCCGCAGACGCGTCGCCACGCGATAGATCTCTTCGCGCACCGGGCACGCATCACCATCGACGTAAATGTCAGTCAACTTTCGGTTTCCCGTTCAGCTTATCAACGCCGATCAGCCATTCCCGGAGCTTCGACCACCGCCGCCTTGCGCGGTTTCCCTTAACCGAACTTCGCCGATTGGAGCACTTTTAAGCGCCTAAGTGTCTGAGATCGCTGAGGTGGACCCCCGAAGGTCGGCACTACAGCGAGGTGGGTGGCGTCGGCGGGATGGCGGTGATTTTAGGTGGTGGTTGGGCGGGAAGCTCCAGTTTCAGCTTATTCAGCAAGAGGCTGAGCTCGGGTTCGGGCTCGGTATAGCGGGTGAGCAACAGCTCGCGGCTGTTGGTGGTCGGCAGGTGCACATCGATCATCTGCACGGCGGCGACTTTTCCAGCACGCGCGCGCGTCAGCCCGGGCGCCAGCGCAGCAAGCGCCGCGCAGGAGCGACGTGCAGGCAATAGGCCAGGAAGGCGATGAAGACGTGCGCCTCAACGCGTGCCTCAATCTGGTGAAAGACCGGCCGGATCGCCAGGTTGCCCTTGAGGTTCTTGAACGCCTCTTCGACCGCCACCAGCAGCAGATAATGGCTCCACAGCTTGGCGGTGTCTTCCTCGACGAGGTTGGTGCGCAACAGATACCGGCCTTCGCGCGATCGTGCCTGCCGCAGCTTATTGCGATCGAGCCGATAGCTGAACGTGGCGCTGTCTGCGGCGACCTCGATCGTGACCAGACGCCAGGCGGCGCGGGACTGATCGCGCGCGGCACCGAGTTTCATGAGCAGCTCCTCGCGCGCGAGCGCCATGTAGCGAGTTGCCTGAGCTGGCTCACAGCCGCTTCAGCGGCCGCGCCGCATCGCACGCTCTTTGGCGACGCGGGGCGGCTCTGGGCAAGGACATAGAGTTCACCCTCTTGCGCCAACAGCTTCACCTGCACGCGTGTTGCGCTCTGGCCACGGCTGGGCAATCAGATGCTTCTCCAAACGCGTCAAGCGACCCTTCGGCGTGCCCACCAGGTAATGCACCGGCGGGTCGGCGCGCATTTCGGCGAGCACCTCTTCGGTCGGCACGCCGCGGTCCATCAGCCAGACGCGGCGCGCCTTGCCGTATTGTCGCTCGATGTGGTCGAGAAACCCCCGCATGTCGTCTTGTCCGCAGTGTTGCCGGCCAGCACCTCATAGGCCAGCGGCAGGCCTTCGGGCGCCGCCACCAGGGCAATGACGATCTGCACACAATCGGGTCGATGATCGCGCGATACCCGAAGCGGCGCTTGTCGCCTTCCGGGAACGGTGCATTGCCTCGAATAGGTGCTCGTCAGATCGTAGAGCAGCACGTCGTAGCTGATGTTGTACAGATCGCGCCACCGTCCACCGGTGACGAAGACCGCTTGCTTGTGCGCGAGCAGTCGGTGGTGACAACGATACAGCTTGTGGATCTCGGCGAGCCCGGCATCCTGGCCCAGGAGATCGGCCACGGCGCTGCGCTGAAACCACTCGCGGTGCAGTGCCTTCGCTGCCCGGCGCCAGCAGGCGATAGGCGACCAGCACGAACAGGACCTGATCCCAGCGCGTCCCCTTGCGGCTCACCCCCAGCCGCTTCGACCAGAACTGATCGAGCTGCAGCTCACGCCACAGCATCAACGCCAGCCAGCACGCACCCCACCGCCGGGCCGGCGCAACTGCAACTGCGACAGCTTGACGTGGACCATCGAGGCGTCCGCCAGCACTCCTGCGCCGCGGTCTTCCGGAAACAGCGACAGCGTCCGCGGTTGCGTGGCGCCTTCCTCGAGCACCTCGATTGAGCGCCGCCACGCCAACTCCTGCGTGTCGTTGATCTCGCCCAGGTACAGCACGTGCCGCTGCACCACGCGCCCCCTGGCGGTCCGCGTGCTCGACAACGCTCCAATAGCGATGTGCTCGCCATCTTCCGGTGAACTTTGCAGCGCAAGACATATGGCCGCGATTATCGGCACATTGGCGGCCGAGAGAATAGACTTGGTCGGCACTACAGCCGATTTTCGGCGTTTTGGCCCGCCGCGCTCCTTGTCGTTCAATGACTTGCCCGGCGAAAATTCCGGAACGGCGGGTGAATGGAAGTTAACCGCGATCGCGAGCGCCTTCCGCTGTCCGACCAAAACGACAAGGCGCTTGCCGCGCGTCACCCTCGTGTAGACCAGATTCCGCTGCAGCATCGGGTAATGCTGAGTGCTGAGCGGGATCACGACGGCCGGGTATTCCGAGCCCTGGCTCTTGTGGATGGTCGTCGCATAGGCCAGCACCAACTCATCCAGCTCCCCAAACCCGTAAGTGACTTCGCGGCCATCGAAATCGACGCTGAGCTCGCCTTCCTCCATGTCGATGCCCGACACGACGCCGAGGTCGCCGTTGTAAACGTCCTTGTCGTAGTCGTTCTCGACCTGCATCACCTTGTCGCCTGGGCAGAATGTCCAACCGAAGCGCTCGATGCGGATCTCGCCCGGCGGGTTCTGAGCGTTCTGCAGCTCGATATTGAGTGAGCGCGCACCCAGGCCGCCCCGGTTCATCGGACAGAGAACCTGGATGTCGCGTACCGGGTCGAGCCCGAAGCGCTTCGGGATGCGTTCCCGCACAATTGCCAGGACCTTCCGCACCCCCTCTTCCGCGTCCGCCGCATCGACGAAGTAGAAATCGCCCACCTCAACAGAGGCGAGATCTGGCATCAGACCGTGGTTGATACGATGGGCATTAACAATGATCCGGCTCTCGGCGGCCTGCCGAAAGACCTCGGTCAAGCGCACGACCGGCACCGAAGCAGATGCGATGATGTCGCCGAGAACCTGCCCCGGACCAACCGAAGGCAGCTGATCCACATCACCGACGAGCAGCAGCGCCGCGCGATCCGGCAGAGCCCGAAGGACCGCCCGCATCAGCGGCACATCAACCATTGATGTCTCGTCGACCGCTAGGAGATCACAGTCGAGAGGCTCGTCCTCGTTGCGCCGGAAGGTGCCGGTCCTTGGATCAGTCTCCAGCAGACGATGGATTGTCTTTGCCCCGAGGCCGGTGCTCTCGGACAGGCGCTTTGCGGCTCGACCGGTAGGGGCACAAAGCGCGATCGAGACGGCCTTGGCGATCAGAATTTTTAGCAGTGAGTTGATCAGCGTGGTCTTCCCAACGCCGGGCCCGCCGGTGATGACCGTCACATTGGAAAAGAGTGCGACCCGGAGTGCTGCTTTCTGGCTGTCGGCAAGCGCCAGCTTCGTCCTCTGCTCCACCCACGGAATGGCCTTGTCGACGTCAATCACAGGCCAGGGCCGCTTTCCCGTGGCAAGCGCCTTCAGCTTCTCGGCGATTTCGCGCTCGGCTCGGTAAAGTGCCGCAAGAAAGATGCAACGGCGGCCTTCGAGATCGTCGGCAATGACGGCGCCACCCTCGAGCTCGAGGTTCAACGCCGTTTCGACCAGCTCGGCCGGCACCTCAAGCAGCTCCTCGGCGAGGGGAACGAGCTGTTCGAAGGGAAGACCGCAATGGCCTTCATCCATCGCCTCGGCGAGCGCGTAGGAGATCCCGGCACGTACACGGATCAGCGCTGTTTTCTCGATGCCGAGCTTGGCCGCGATCTGGTCAGCGGTGCGGAAACCAATTCCGCGGATGTCGCGAGCCAGTCTATACGGGTTCTCCGAAACCAGTCGAACGGCATCAGCGCCGTAGGTCTTATAGATGCGCACCGCCCGCGATGTGCCGACGCCGTTGCTGTGCAGAAACAGCATGATCTCACGGATGACCTTCTGTTCGGCCCAGCCGGCGATGATCCGTTCCGCGCGCTTCGGGCCAATGCCGGTCACCTCGCGCAATCGGCCGGGTTCCTGCTGGATGACCTCAAACACGGTTTCGCCGAAAGCGCGCACGAGCTTCTTCGCGTAGACCGGCCCGATACCGCGGATCATCCCCGAACCGAGGTATTTCTCCATGCCCTCCACTGTGGTCGGCGCCGTAGCCTTGAGGAAAGACGCTTTGAATTGGACCCCGTGCGTACGGTCGTTGATCCAGGACCCGCTTGCTTGGACGAACTCGCCCGCCGATATCATCGCCGCATGGCCGACGAGGGTAATGAGATCGCGCTGGCCGCGGGCTTTGACGCGCAGAACGCAGAAGCCGTTCTCTGAGTTGTGGAACGTCACCCGGTCGACCAGCCCAGCCAGGACCTCGATCGGGGTGCTTGTTCTTGGTGCCTCGGGCATCAGGGTATGATGGGGATTAGGGCCCTTGGACGCTATCGCGACGAAGCCGGCGACGATAGTGGCGCGACCAGCCGCAGCGGCTAGGGGTTGGGCAGTAGCGGCGAGTCCCCTTCCGAGTTCAATTGACGCTCCCTTCGCCGCGATGAAGACGAAGCCGGCAAAATCGTTACGACAATAGGGTTAGGCGTCCACCGCCACAGTGGCACTGATCCGCGGAACTCCCAACGAGCGCGTCATGTGGCCCTGGCCTGTGAGGTCGTCAGCGAGGACCACATCACCCGGTCCGAAACGGCGCGTGGTGCCATCGCCGATCCCGATTTCCATCTGCCCGGCGAGAATAAAAATGTACTGTCGCCGGGGCGCGGTGTGCCAATCGCTCCAATAATCCGGAGGGAAACAGCGGAACACGAGGTTGGCGCCCGCCTGAAGCGCAACGTTGTGGCTCTTCTCGGCCCGCAGAGGGAGATCTTCAAAATGGGTCTGACCATCGTGGCCCGTATATATCCGTACCATCATGCGCATACTCCTTCCCACAGAGAGATCATCATGCACGCAAAGGCGTACTCCGCGTCACATTGAATCGTTTGGGGGTTGGCGGGATTTGCGTCAGCTTGACAGTGAAGGTCGGCGAGTGCGCTATGTTAGCCGCCCTGTCTGGCTGAGGATCGCAATGTGGCGGTGACGGCGATACCGCGGACGCGGATGAGCGAGGTCGAGTGGGGGACGCGAGTCGATCTCGCGGCCTGCTACCGGCTGGTGGACCTGTTTGGCTGGTCGGACCTAGTCAACACGCGCATCACGGCGCGAATACCCGAAGCGCCCGAGCATTTCCTGATCAACCGCGTTGACATGCTCTACGACGAGATCACCGCATCGTCGCTGGTCAAAATCGACAGCGACGGCAACGACGTCGAGCCGACGGACGCCCCAGTCAATCGCGCCGGATTTGCGATCCCGAGCGAAGCTCGAATGGGCGGCCTTGCTGCGCAAACTCGATCGGATCGACCCGTCATACAAGGAGTAAATTAGCCCGAGTTTTTTCCCCTTGGGCACGCGAGGCGCAGTTTCGGGCTAAGCGCGTCGGATGCGAATGGCGTTTTTGCACATCGGGGATATCTAGCCCTCGCGCGCGCGAGGGGATTAAGAACCTCGAGCAAACTCCGCTCAGCACCGCGATAACCCGGCCATGGATCACGAGCGGAGTCCGCTGCTTTGTGGACCCGAAACTCAGGATGCAAATGGCGTCTTATGAAACTCGCGTAATCTCCAGCGCAAACGTTCCAAATCTTTGTCCTCCGTAACCTGGGTATAACCTCGAACGTTATCCATTTTGAGTCTGAATACAACTTGCACGAATGTTCCGTGTTGATAGCATTCCAGTAGGATCATCGTGGCTATGTCGTTTTCTATCTTTTCACAGTAATATAGACCAACCTTTTGAAGGTGGTAAAAGCAGCCTGGCCGGACAGCCGTCAGTTCACCCGCCGCTGCAAGCGCATTTCCTTCAACGTATCTCACCTCGCCTGTTAATTCGTCTTTAATTTGATAGGGCATTATGAACAGGGCCGGGTCCAGTCCTGTGCGCCTTTTAAGTGGTCGGGCGACCCTGTTCGCCATCTTCCATTGTACAGATCGCACCAATATCGGGGCATCGCGTTCCATATTCGGGAACGTCACACGGCTAGCCGGAATCAAATCGACGTTATAATGAACCACATCATCCACTCCGACCCCGCTAAGCTGATTTTCATAGCTGGTTATAACCTTGTGGAGGGGCACACTGCCGGCGCTACCTTCGATTACAGTTTCCGTCACATAGTAATGTAACTTCATTGGATCCTCAGGAAGCACAAACTTCGTGCCATCGGGTTTGATGAGAATTACCTCAAAGAATTGGACGTATTCCACCTTTTGCGGCGCTAGAAAATCATCGGGTATTTCGGTTGTTTGCTCTAACGAAAAGAGCGAGACGCCATCTTCCATTGCAGCTTTTACGGCTCCAGATTGGAAGCCATGTGAGCTAAACATGACAGCTTTGTCGGCACCGACTTTCTTGGCTTTTGTAACCAGGCTCTCGATTTTTTCGATTTCAACCGCGGATGCGTAATCCTTGCACTCTATAACCGTAAGATACTTATAGGGGCCGTTTTCAAATCTGACAGTTACATCCAATTGACGACCATCGATGTTATCGTTCCACTTAACATCAGCTCCCTTCATTTCCACCCTGTGTAGGGCGGCCACAAGATGCTCGAACTTCTTCCACTTCTGTGGGACGCGCATAGTCGAATAATTCCCTTTGAAATAATTCCATGGCCAAATGGTTTAGCGCCCTGACTACGTCAAGTAGCGAGGCCGCTGACCCGCGGCTCCGTGGACAGGAGCTGCGCCGCGGCGTTCCGAGCAGTTCCTATCAGGCTGGCCGTGATCGAGCTGCCGAAGGGATCATCCCGCTTTCCGCTTCCGCAAGTTCGATCCAGACCGGCGCGTGATCGCTCGAATGTTCCCGGGCCCGCACCTCGCGGTCGACGCCGGCGGCAACCAGGCGGCCGGTAAGTGAGCGGCTCAGCAGCAGGTGATCTATGCGCAGCCCGGCGTCGCGGGCAAAGGCGTTCCGGAAATATTTCCAGAAGGTGTAGATCCGCTCGTCGGGATGCAGCGCCCGCAGCGCATCGGTCCAGCCCTGCTCCACCAGGCGGCGATAGGCCTCGCGCACCTCCGGTCGGAACAGGGCGTCATCGACCCAGCGCTCGGGCGCATAGACGTCGAGATCGGTCGGCATGACGTTGAAGTCGCCGGCGAGAACCGCCGGTGCGCCACTGTCCAAAAGGGTTTGGGCGTAGGCTGTGAGCCGTTCGAACCAGCGCAGCTTGTAATCGAATTTCGGGCCCGGCGCGGGATTACCATTCGGCAGATAGAGACATCCGATGATCAGGCCGCCGACCGCCGCTTCGATGTAGCGGCTGTGTGCGTGGTCGGGATCGCCCGGCAGCCCGCGGCGGGTCTCTATCGGATCGGCGCCGCGGGCCAGGATCGCCACGCCGTTCCAGCTCTTCTGCCCGTGCCAGACCGCGCCATAACCCGCGGCGCGGATGGCGGCGGCCGGAAATTTGTCATCAGGCGCCTTCAGTTCCTGCAGGCAGACGATGTCCGGCGTGTCCTCTTCCAGCCAGCCCAACAGATTGGCGAGGCGCCCGTTGATGCCGTTGACGTTATACGTCGCGATCCGCATCCAATTGTCCTACCCTGCCGAAGCTGTCCACCCCGCCGCCGCCGGCCTATTCCGCCGAAGCCGCAAGCCCGAAACGCGGCCCGGTTGAACTTCGTTTCAGAAATCGTCGATAACTTTGCACTGGAGGTCAGCATGGCGCAGGAATAAAGGCCGGGCGAGATCGTGCCGCAATCCGGCATCTACACCATCACCCACGATCCAGCGCACGCCGACATGCCGCACGAGGTGACGGTGATCAAGGGCCGGCGGTTTCCGACCTGCCGGCACTGCAAGGGCATCCGCTTCGAGCTCGCCCACGCGGCGAGGCATGTTGGCGAAATCGACCACCTCGCAGAGGCGCATGTGCCGGCCGGGTAAATCCTTCCATCCCGCCGTCATGGCGCGCACCGCAGCGCGCCGGCGGCGGACCGATGCCGCCCCGTTGCCGCAATGGATCGCGCCGCAGCTTACGCAGCTGGTCGACCGCGGCGCCGGAAGGCGACGAGTGGCTGCACGAAATCAAGTTCGACGGCTACCGCATGCATGCGCGGCTCGATCGCGGCGCGAGTCAGGCTGCTGACCCGCACCGGGCTCGACTGGACGCACAAGTACCCGCCGATCGCGGCGGCCGTGTCGGCATGTCATTGTGAAAATTAAGTGGCGGCGATTTTTGATCGGTAAGTGGCGCGCCCTTTCCCTCGCTCGCGGACTGGCCAAGCGCGAGTCCGTCTTGCCGCCCGTCAATCATCCCGTCCGGTTTGGCGTCATCTCCCCCGGATAACCGGACATTTCGCGGGTGACCGCTCATCGACCGTTTGACGGACAGAGCCGCACGGACCGGCATTGGAGCTGTTCCGATTGCGCCAAATTGCTCAAAATCCACGCCAATTACCGATCAAAATTACATGAGCCGGCCGGCTCGGAAAAATCTCTTATCCAGGAATGGGTTTGAGGGTGAACCGTGCCGGGAGTTGTATAAAAGTAGGATATTATGTTACACTAAAGGCATGGCAGAGGACCCGACAGAGACCGGCCCCGACGAGACCCGCCAGCTGACCGTCGCGCCGCCCCGTATTTCGTCCGCCATCGTCACAATGCGGGTCGAGGACTACTTCGCCAAAAGCAAGCGCTGGTGGGTCCGCCTACACGAAGATGGTGGCAAGCGCCACGAGATGCCCGCACATCACAAGTTGGAACACTTCCTGGACGAGTACATCATGGCGGCAAGGGACGGTAAGACTCTTCTCTTCCGCTCAGCGGCGGGCCGCATGGGCTCGTTCGCGGCCACGGCGATGATTTAGCGGCATGATGCTCGGAGCACCCAATTGAGCTATCCTCGGCTGCTGACAATAATCAATGCGGTTGAAGGTGCAATTGGCACGCACCCTTCTATTAGCTACCAGGTCTCAATATACTTTATCAGAGCGAGACACAAATAGATCCGTTTCTGCCCCCTGCCCCGAAGGAGCTAATACAAGCTGCCAAGAATCAGAAGATATCCGCTGCGCTAGACCTGATCGCCAATAACGTGACCTTCAATCGCGATTATGATGCGCACCAACTTGCGGCAGCTATGAAGGCAATCGGGGAATGGATAACAGAAAATATCCTACCTAGTCACTGCCTGGAATGCTGTAATGGCGGCGCTCTACCTACGATGATCGAAATCTCGACCGACAGCACGAGATCCCATGGGAGCTCGCGTGGCTGCGGGGGAATTTCTTAGCTGCGCAAGTCGTCCACTCAAGATTACCACTTGTTACCAAAGCACGCTCTCAGCCGGTCAGATATAGCTCACCGCCCAAAATGGTCATCATCGTGGGAAAAACAGCGGGCCTATTTTCAGCCGGGGAGGAAATAAGTGGCCTTATCAAGCTGTATAAAGGGACTTTCTCACAAGAACCAAGCGTTTTTGATGGCGAACGGGTAACCGTTGACTTAATTCGAGACCTACTGCTTGGCACTATATTCGGCTCTCCCTGCGACATTATACACTATATCGGCCACGGCAACTGTACGTCGACCCATGTTTGGCTGGAGCTGCTCAACGTGCCGTTTTTAATGGGCAACGTGCCCGCTTCGATTAACGGCAGCCCTCTTGTCTTTTGGAATTCTTGCTATGGTGGCGCCTATCGCTCTCGACCTCCGTATCAGTCAAGCATTATAGACTCCTTTGGGTCACAGCTGCTCGCAAACGGAGCCGGACATTTCGTTGGCCCTCTATTTCCTGTGCCGGATTTCACAGCAAGAGAATTTTCGTGCATCTTCTATGAGCAGCTGTTTTCGGGCTCTACGGTCGGCGAGGCGCTATTTCAAGCTAAACGTGAGGTAGCCTCCTCCAACCCTCTCGTGAACGCGTACGTCTTGTATGGCAACGTCAGCAGTAGGATCGTGACCGATGCAGCCTAACGTCTGCCATATCCATCTCGCTTCGATGGGGAAAGAGTTGAGCGTGCGATGCGTCGCAGCCCAGCAAGGTATGACCACGTCGAATGTCATTCACGAGGGTGAAACCGTAATACGCCGGCTCTCTCATCTGTTTCTATCCGTTGTCGCTCTCCGAAGCTTTGCCGCCGAGGATGATCGCGGAGTCATGGCGTATCTCCAAGAATTCGGGCGCCAACTATATGAGACTCTGGTCAGGCCGATTGAAAGTGCGCTCACGAATTGCGATGAGATCATCGTATATCATAGCGAGCGCATTGTCCCGTTTGAATTGGCCTTTGACGGTCAGGAGTTCCTCGCAACGAAATACAGCATCGGAAATCGGACGTCATCGTCGTCCTCCTTCCGGCGTGATGTCACTTACCCTCATACGAGGGATTTGAACATGTTGTGTGTCGGGGACGAGGGCAGTTCCTTGCCAAGGGCTATCTACTCAGGTGCACGGCGCGGCAAGTACGAGGCTATAACACGCGTTTGGACCGAAGACTTACTGCACCGGCTTCGTGACAACGACTATTCGGTGGTTCACTTTGCCTGCCACGGTGCATTTGATGCTAGTAGGCCCAATAGCAGCTACCTTGTGCTTGATCCGGAGCGCGCTGGAAATAGTGGATCGGCCATCCTGACACTAGAAGACCTTAAATCATCAAATTTGGCCTTTGGCGCTCAACTCGTATTTCTTAATGCATGCGCAAGTGGGACGGTTAATGAAGAATACCAAGGCTTCGTTGGCTTTGCGGGCGAGCTCTTGAAAGGCGGCGTAGAGAGTTGCATTGCCCCACTGTGGTCGGTTTCTGATGGAGGGGCCTCTAACTTCGCATCAAGCTTTTATCGAGAGGCACTGGCTGGCAAATCGATCGGACAGGCCTTGCGTGAAGCTCGCTCCCGCTGCTGGCATGAACAACGCGATGTTTTGACGAGTTTGGCGTACGTGCTGATCGGAAATCCGGAGACCGTCCTGTCAGGGGCAAGCGAAAGCGGCCTCGCGACACCGAATGAGCCGACTCCCGACGGTGGTCTCGGTGAAGTCAACCAAACAGGGAGTAGATAATGAGTTCCGAAGTTGGTGGCGGGTCCGAGTTTTCTGATCAGGTATTGGCTGCGATCCCTGTCATGTCACTACGGCTGCCGCAAGTGAACAGGAGCGGCCCCTTGTCCGAAGCGGACCGGAAAACTCTCGGACAGATTCTGGAGAGTGAATATGGGGCCGTGCGTGCTAGAGAGGAGCTGTCCGTATACGATGCGTCGGGAGATTTCTCCGCAGAGGCAAAGGCGAAGCTAGCGACGGCTTTGCAAGAATTGAGAGACGCACACGCGACGGCCGGTGAGGTCGTGCAGGCCGTGACATTCAAGCGGGCGTTGTGTGCCGTCCTTACCTCAGCCTCCAATGACACTCTTGAGATTGCGAAGGTAGCGACGCCAATTTTGGTGGGATTGGTCGCCGCCGGTACTCTCGCCATCCCGCTAAGTGCTTTTGTCTATGCAGGGATTGCAATTGCCATCAGCCGGATGGGAGTCGCCTCGTATTGCGCGGAATTTCGGACAAGGGCCTAATCTTACTGCGTCAGTAGTCAGGAATTCTGGGCGCCTTGCGCATCGATCCATTGCAGCAAGGGCACCTCGGCAGGGTTCTGGCGAGTGCGACGATAAGTCGTCTGCGCACTGTCGAGATCGAGTTGGGGATGTGCCGTTCGGGTCGGATCGGTGGCGCCTCTGGGTCGGTAACCCTCGGGAATGGCAGATCGCGCGAGCGGCGCGGCGAAAGCGGGTCCTGAGGGGGGAAGAGCGCCGCGTTCGGCGATCAGAAAGCCGTAGGCGGCGATACAGAGTGTGGCGTGGTGGTGGAACCCGCGCCACCCGCGCCCTTCATGATCACCCAAGCCGAGTTCCTGCTTGAGCTCCTGGTAATCGCGCTCGATCCGCCAGCGCAGTTTGGCCATGTCGACCAGCCGATCGAAAGCGATATCCTCGGGTAAGGTGGCGAACCAATACTTGGTCGGCTCGGTTTCAGGTTCCGGCCACTCCATCAGCAGCCACTCCTCGGCGCGCGGCTGGCTCAGCTTGGCGTCGCGATGGGCGGGCCGCACCCGCTGGCGGGCAAAGCGTGAGGACCCAAAGAGATCCGGAGTGCGCAAGTAAGCAATACCTCTCGATCGAGCAAGAAGACACCGTGCCCAATAACAATCCGTAGAGACCAGGCTGGCAGGGCCCCGCGTTGGCGCCTTCTGGAAGCCCAGTGACCCGGCGTTGATATCATTGCCGGGGCCAGCCTAGCTCTTGGCACGTTAAGCCTGCTCGGGTCAGTAGTCAAAGTACGGTTCCGGTTTTCCTGCCCGTTTCTCGCGCCGATTTCGGCTTTCTCGTAATGCATCCGCTCTACGAAATGGCTGAGCGTAGATAGCGTAGACCAGCACCATGTGTGCCGCCCTTGCGGTTCTGCCGAGGCGTCGGAGCTGGGCTTGCCGATTGAGACCAGGGGCGATTCCCGTTTCTGGGTAAGCCGATATGTTGAGATGACGCCCAAAGCGGCGCGAATAGATCAACCGGACAAGGCCTTGGCTAGAAATGGCAAGCTCTCGTCCATCCGGTAATCGACACCGCTATGGTTGTCCGGGAACCGATGCGGATACCGAGTTCGTTCAAGCGTCCAGCAGCAAAGCTCTCACTCGTGACAGCAGCGTGCAAGCCGCGCTAGGCGGATGCCCAGCGGATCGACAGGGCAAGGTGGGTGGCGATATCCAGACCCCCAGCAGCCACCCAGCGGAGGGCGAGACCCGACGGTTCGAAGCCAATTCCCTCCAGCAGCGAGTTCGAGCGAGCTTCCTTCCTGTCGAGGCGCCCGGGCGACGCGCGGTTGTTTGGTTGGCAAGCGGGGATCGGCGCCAATCCCCGCTTGCCGCCGAGGCCGATTTGCGCTTCGGTGCCGCTGTTGAACTGGGTATCTCCGATTTTCAGCCCGAATAGCCCGCCATGAAGACGGTCCTTTCTCATGCGAACCTGATCGACTGCGTCGAGCCCAAAGTACGGCCGGATAGTGCCGTGCTGATCGAGGACGGCCGCGTCCGGGCCATCCTGCGAAGCGGAGAGGCGGGCAGCGCCGGCGACGCGCAGTTGATCGATCTAAAAGGCGGTTACCTGATGCCCGGCCTCTGGGACGTGCACATCCATCCCGATTACCTGTCCCTCGACGAGATGCCGCTCGCCGATCAGGTGACTCTGTTCGGCCACCGGCTTGCGACCGCGCTTACCGAATCCGGCATTGTCGGACTGCGCTGCGCCGGCGCCCATCATTTCATGGATGTCGCATGGAAGCGGGCCTTCGATTCCGGGCAGCATGTCGGTCCTCGTCTATTCGCCAGCGGTTATTTCCTCACCACCACGGGCGGACACTTCCTGACCTCGGGTCATGCGTTGGAGGTCGACGGTCCCTATGGTTGGGTGAAAGCAATCCGCGAGCAGATCAAAAACGGCGTCGACCACATCAAGCTCAACCTCTCGGGCGGCATCATGGGGCCGGCATGGGACCTCCACACCCATTCGTTCCTGCTCGATGACGAGATCCGCGCTGCCTTTGAGATCTGCCGGAAGCGCGGCTTCAAGGTCATGGCGCATGCCACCAACCCGGATGCGGTAAAAAACGCAATCCGCCTCGGCGCCCATAGCATCGAGCATGGCTACATCATGGACGACGAGTGCATCGCGCTCCTGCTCGAACATGATACTTGGTACGTGCCGACCCTCGCCATCAGCCATCTTACGGCCAGCCAGTCCAGCAACCAGTTCGAAGCTGCCTGGGTTGCAGAGCGCGGGCTCTCGCCTGCGCTGTGCTGCCGCGCCGAGGCAGCCTCGGATGTGCACGCCGCGTGGTTCCGCAGGGCGCTCGATGCCGGTGTGCGAATGGCATTGGGCTCCGACATCCGGCCTCTCAAGGAGGCCGCGCTGCTCGAGATGGGGCTGTGGGTCCGCGACGGCGCGACGCCGTGGCAGACGCTGGTAGCAGCTACGCGCCATGGCGCTGAGGTGTGCGGCGTCGGCGCCGAACTGGGCACAGTGGAGGTGGGCAAGCTCGCCGACTTGATTGTGGTCGCCGGCAATCCGCTCGAGGACATCACCAATGTACGGCGTCTGCAGCTGGTCCTGAAAGAGGGCCGCGTCGTGTCGGACAAGCGGCATCTGAGTGGAGCGGTTCCACAACCGGAGGAAGCGCGCTTCTAGCGAGCTGTTCTCTAAAAGGCGTAAGCCGAAAAGCAGAACCGAGAACGTCCCCCATCCCTAAGTTGATATAGTCACTGCTTTAGAAGGCGCGATACCCAATCGGCCACGGGGTCGCCACTGCTCATGTCCGCTTGAACCAGGCCGTCGATCATGAAATTGGGCGACACGTGGATACCGTTCTGGCGGGCATATTTGCAGTGCCACTTCACCTCACGATCGAGGTCGGGGATCGAAAAGGCTTTGGCAAGCTTCACGCCACTGTAGCGCTCGATGCGCTCGATGATGTCGTTGGGCGTGGCATCAAGATTCGGCCCGCCGCAATGGTGGTCGAATTCAAATTCTTCACGATGCGCGGCTACAGCTGCCATAACAAACTTTGCTGCTGCCTTTCCGCTTTCGAGCGTCGAGGCAGCCAGGATACAGCGCACTATCACGCCCGAGTACATGTGCCAAGGCTGCGACTGAAGGCGGAGCTTGATTGTGATGCGGTCCTCGCCGGCCTCGCCGAGCAGGTCGTCAAGTTTGCCAAATGCCTTGACGGAAAATGGGCAGGTTGGTTCCAGGAACACCTCGAAGACGCGAGGCCCATGGCCCCAGACGAGCGGATCAGCGCGCCATGTATTCTTCATACGATCTTTCCTCCTTCGCCTGGTTTATGCGCGGCGACGGCCCGAAGGCGATCAGACGTTGCGTGCAGGAAAACCCGGCCGTCCCGAGCCGGGCGACAACGACATCGGTTTTAATTCCCCACCGGTGTGGCACCAAAAGTTCTTGCTCGATAATTTGTCCCCGCAATCTCCCAGGTGAGCCCGTATAGATCCCAGCTGCCGAGTCAATCCGCGGCGCGAACGTGGGGCAATTTCTCGAGCGTCTGTTCGAGCGCTGCATCCAACAGGTCGAGACCGAGATCAATTTCGGCTTCGGTGGCCGTCAGCGGCGGGGCAATACGCATCACCCCGTCGGATCCGCCGGTGCGCACAATGTTGGCGCTCAGTCCGAGACGCAGCGCCCTCTCGGTGACCGCATCCGAAAGGGCGCGCGCCGAGTGGTTTTCGTTCCGATCGAGCGCTCTGAATTCCACTCCGAGCAGCAGTCCCCGCCCGCGCACGTCGCCAATACAGAGATACCTTTGCTTTAGTGACAGCAGCCCCCGCTGGAGGCGATCGCCCAACTCGGCCGCGCGCGCCGCCAACCCGTCGCGCCGCACTATCTCGATCACCTTCAATCCGACCATTGCCGGCAGGGGGTCATTCACATGCGTGGTGTAGAAAAGGAAACCGCGATCGTCGGCGGTTTGCGAGATTTGGTCGGTGGTCATTACTGCTGCCAAAGGCAGCCCGGCGCCGAGCGTCTTTGACAGTACCAGGATATCCGGCATCACCCCATCGCGCTCGAAGGCGAACATCGTGCCGGTGCGCCCCATCCCGGTCTGCGCTTCGTCGAGGATCAGCAGCATGCCGCGTTCGATGCATTTCTGCTTTAGCGCGGCAAGATATCCCGCCGGCAACTCGATCACCCCACCGCTGCTCAGGATTGGCTCGGCGATAAACGCGGCGAGGTTGCCGGTGCTTTGCCGGTCTATCAGATCGAAAGCGTCGTCGAGTTCGGTCTGCCAATCGACGCCGGCAAAGCGGGGGCGATAGGCGTTCGGCGCGGGGATCGCGAAGCAACCCATCGCCATCGGCCCATAGCCGCGGCGACCGGCCTTGTAGGTGGCCGACGCGGCCATGCCGGTCATGCCATGCCACGATTGCGCGAAGCCCACGACCTCCCACCGGCCGGTGACCAGTTTCGCGAGCTTGATGGCCGCTTCGTTAGCCTCGCCACCAGTGGACAACAGCATGACTTTCGGCAGTTGCGGCGCCAGTTCGGCCAAAGCCTCGGCGAGATCGACCACAGGCCGGCTCAGCATCGAAGAGAACAGGTGATCGAGCCGCCCAATGCCGTCGCGTACCATTGCAACAATCTCGGGATGAGAATGGCCGAGCACGGCGCTCATCTGGCCCGAGGTGAAGTCCAATACGCGCCGGCCAGCATCATCGTAGAGAAACGCGCCCTCGGCTCGAACCGGCACGAAATCGACGAACTCGCCGCCATATTTGAGTAGGTGGCGCCGAGCGCGTGTCCAAAACTCCGCATCGCTCGGAACGATACGCTCGTCCATTATTGATCTCCGTTTGCTCAGACGCGCTTGCAATACCGCAGCGCCGCACTACTCAGTCCAACCAGGCGCCGGCAGCTCAGTGATCGCCAAATGCGCTATTCCGCGGCAGCCGCCTGGGTGCGGGTGAACAGCCTGCCGGCCTCCACATCGGTGTAATAACCTCGGGCGGTGTCGCGTTCCACCATCGCGGGGTCACGTTCCGCAGCGGGCCCGTACCCGCCGCCGCCCGGCGTCTTGACGGCAATCCAATCTCCGGGGGCCAGCACGTAACCTTCACCCTTCGAGAGATGCGGCGGAGAGGAAACGACGCCGGCCTGGCTGACGGCAATCTCGTTAACCGCGCCGGGACTGCCGCCGAGCAGGCCCGGCGGTCCGACCCGGCCGTGATCCATCAGGAACGAGGCTTTCGCCTCGCCGCGCAACAGCCGGATCTGATAATCGACCCCAAAACCGCCGCGATGCCGCCCGGCGCCCCCCGAGCCTTCGCGCAAGGCGAAGCGGTCGAACAGGATCGGGTAATGCTGTTCCAGAATTTCGACCGGCTGCGTTTTCGAAATCCCGACGCTTGAGCAGCCATTGGTCAGCCCGTCGGTCTGCCACCAGCCGCCGTACCCGCCGCCGCTGAACAGGTACATGATGTAATGCCGGTTCTCTTCGGGATCATAGCCACCTAGGCCGAAATTGCCGCTGGTACCGGCTGGCGCCGCGAAGAGACGCTCCGGGATCGCCTGTCCCATCGCGCCGAAGACCGCCTCCATGATGCGCTGTGCCACCTCGGCGGCGCAGCCGGCAACCGGACGCGGATAGCGGGCATAGAGGAAGGTGCCGTCGGGCGGCGCGATGTGTATCGGCGCGAAACAGCCGGCATTGATCGGCACGTCGGGGAAAATGTGTTTCATCGCGACATAGACGGACGATTGCGTCGTCGCCCAGACCGAGTTCATCGGGCCGCGGCAGGGCGGGCTCGACCGCGACAGGTCGAAATGGATTTCGGAGCCGGTAACCGTCATATCCAGCACCACTTCGAGCGGCCGGTCGACGATTCCGTCGCTGTCGACGATCGCGGTCGCCGAGTAGGTCCCGTCCGGGATGCTGTCGATGTGGGCGCGCATCAGCCGTTCGGAACCGGCCCTCAGCTCGGTGATGGCGGCGTCCACGGTCTCGACGCCATACCGGTCGAGCAATTGCGTCAGTCGCTTCTCGCCGACGCTGAGCGCCCCGAGCTGCGCGCGGATGTCGCCGATCCGCTCGTCGGCAACCCGGATGTTGTTCAGCACGATGTCGATGATGTCCTGACAAATTTCGCCGCGGCGGACGAGCTTCACCGGCGGCAGGCGCAGGCCCTCCTGCACGATCTCGGTCGCCGTCGCGGAAAAGCCGCCCGGCACCATGCCCCCGGTATCCGGCCAATGGCCGGTATTCGAGAGATAGCTCCACAGGCGGCCGCGATAGTAGAACGGGCGCACCATCTTGACGTCCATCAGATGGGTGCCGCCGAGATAAGGGTCGTTGACCAGAATCACGTCACCCGGTTCGAGGTCGCGACGACGTGCTATGACGGCCTGGGTCGTGAACTGCATGACCCCGACAAAAATCGGTAATCCGAGTTCGCCCTGGGCGACGACCTCGCCGGTGGTGCGATCGTAGATCCCGTTTGAGCGGTCAAATCCTTCGGAGATCACCGGCGAGAACGAGGTTTTCTCGTGGACCAGATCCATCTCGCTGGCCACCTGCCGCAGGCCGTTCTGAATGACCGCCAGCGTCACGGGATCGAGCGTCATGTCGCACCTACCGAAATCACCAGATTGCCCAAGCCGTCGACGACGGCCGTTGCGCCAGGGTCGATGACGACCGTCGTGTCGGGCTGCTCGACGATCGCAGGCCCGGTGAGCCTCGCGCCGCTGCCGAGAGAAGCCCGGTCGAAGAGCCAGGTATCGAACCAGCCGCCGTTGAAGCGCACCTGCCGCGCGCCGCTCGGCCGGGGCGCCTCGGACCTGCCGATCGCGGGAGCAAAAGTCGCCAGATCGACCGGAACGCGCCGCCCGATCACGGTGGTGCGCAGGTTGACTAGTATCGCTGTCATCTCAGGCAATTCGATATCAAAGCGCGCCTTGTAGCGCTCCAGAAAATCGGCCAGCACCACCCGGGGATCAAAACCTGGCGCGGTCACCGGCACCCGGAACACATGGCTTTGACCGCGGAACAGCAGATCGACTTCATGGCGAACAACGATTTCGGCGAGCGGCACTCCGTCTTGGTCGAGAAGCCGTCGCCCCGCCACAGCCTGATCGGCGAAGCGGCCGTCAATCTGTCCGGTCGCCGCATCAGCGAGCGGTTGGCCGACACTCTGGACAAAATCGTGCCGCACTGGCGCGAGAACGCAGCCCAGACCCGAGGTAATGCCGGGAAACCGCGGCACCAGCACGGTCGGAATGCCGAGTTCGCGGGCGAGTTCGACGGCGTGCAAAGGACCGGCGCCGCCAAAGGCGAACAGAGCAAAATCGCGCGGATCGTGTCCCTTCTCGACCGACACCAGGCGGATCGCGTGCGCCAGCTGATTGGTGGTGACGGCCAGGACCGCCGCCGCGGCAGCGGTCGCGTCCAGGCCGAGCGGCGCGCCGATCTGTTCGTGGATGGCGGTGGCGATCGTGTCCATCGGCGTAGACTCCTCGACCCCGGTCAGACGATCGGGGTTGAGACGACCGAGCAGAAGGTTGGCATCGGTAACGGTAACGGCAGTGCCGCCTCGGCCATAGGCGATCGGCCCGGGGCGCGCGCCGGCACTTTCGGGGCCGACCTGCAGCAAGCCGGCCCGTGTGATCCGCGCGACGCTCCCGCCGCCGGCCCCGATCGTGTGGATGTCGACCAGCGGCACCCGCAACGGTACGCCGTAGGCGATGTCCTTCTCCGCGCTCAGCGCCGGCTCGCCGGCGGCGATCAGAGAGACATCGAAGCTGGTCCCGCCCATGTCGCAGGCGACGAGGTTGGGATAGCCGGCCTGCACGCCGATCCGCGCCGCGGCGATCGCTCCGGCGGCCGGGCCGGACAGGACGGTGTGCACGGCAAGGTCGGCGGCGGTGCTGGCCGCCATCATGCCGCCATTGCCCTGCATCACGAGAAGCTCATTGCTGAGCCCCCCGCTGCGCAGGTTCTGTGAGAGGCGGCCAAGATAGCGGGACACGATCGGCTGCACGTAGCCGTTAAGCGCTGCCGTGCTGCCGCGTTCAAATTCACGCACCTCGCGCAGAATGTCGCTGCCCAAGGTCACGAACCGATTGGGCCAGATCTCGCGCGCGATTTCGGCGCAGCGCTGCTCGTGCGCCGGGTTGGCGTAGGCATGGATGAAATGAATCACCAATGCCTCGGCGCCACGCTCACGCAAGCGATGCACTTCCCGCCGCACCGCCGCTTCGTCGAGCGGGGTGAGGACACGACCGGCGGCATCGATGCGCTCAGGCACCTCGGCCCGCAAATCGCGCGGGATGAGTGCCTCGAAGCTCCCGGTCATGCCGTAGGGATTGGGGCGCGTGCGGCGGCCGAGCTCGAGCACGTCGCGAAACCCGGCGGTGGCAATCAGCCCGCAGCGCGCTCCCTTGCGTTCGAGCACGGCATTGGTGGCAACCGTGGTGCCGTGGACCAGCGCGGCTACCGCGGCGAGATCGGTTTCGAGCTCGGCGAGCCCGGCGATGAAGCCGATCGACTGGTCCTCGGGGGTCGATAACACCTTGGCGACGCGGAACACGCCGCGTTCGGGATCGAGCGCCAGCAGATCGGTGAACGTGCCGCCGACATCGACGCCGATCTGCCATGCCATCTGCTATTCCTCGCCGTCTTTCCGCGCTTCTCGGTCGCTCACTTGCATCAGTGCTCCAGGTCCTGTTGCGCGAGCGGCGACGCTACTTTTAGATTCATCCGGCCGTCGTAAATCGGCGGGGCGCCGGTCGTCGGACCGGGGTATTGCACGAAAAAGATCGTCCCGCCGGTCGCCGTGTGCATTTCATGCTCGAAATGCGGATCGGCCATATAGGCGATCGTCCCAGGGCCATAGAGCTTTCCGGCAAACGTGAACTCGCCCTCGATGATGTACCAGACCTGCGCGAAATCGTGCCGGTGCAGCGGGAAAGACGCGCCCGGCGCATATTTGAGAAATCCCGCATTGGGCTCCGTCGGATGTTCCGGTCGCGGGTGAAAGAGGAATTTGGTGACATTGCCAAATCGCCCCATCTCCCATTCCATGTCCTCGACGTGCTTGAATTCGGTCGGGTGGGCACCGTCAACTTGTCTGGTCGATGTAACCGGAGGCAGACGACTGGCAATGTTCAAAAGGCATTTCATTGGCAACCCATGCTGCAGATCTCGGCCCAGACCTGAAATGTCTGGGTTCTGGAAGCTCTGTGCTCGGCAGCAGTGACGTGATCGTGGCGGAGATGGAATAGGTTGTTGATCTGATCGTGGGCTGAAAGGAAGCGCTGGGCGTGGCCGGCCGATTTGAACCGCTTCATTTGCCGCTCTCGTCGGCGTGTCGGCTGGTGCGAATTTTCTGCTCTGTTGTTCAGCCCCTTATGCTGGCGATGCTCAATCCCCGGCATGACCTCCCTCTTTGCCGCACCATAGCTGGCGAGCTTGTCGGTGATCATGACGCGCGGCAGCCACATCTGCTTCTTCAGCAGCTTGCGCAACATCCGCTTGGCGGCCTGCTTGTCGCGACGGCGTTGCACCAGAACGTCGAGCACGACGCCGGCCTGGTCCACAGCTCGCCATAGCCAGTGATTCACCCCGCCAATCTTGAGCACGACCTCGTCGAGATGCCATTTATCGCCCACCCGAGGAAGGCGACGACGGATCTGGTTGGCGAACTGCTGGCCGAATTTGCGAGCCCACTGTCTTACCGTTTCGTGGCTAACGATGATGCCACGCCCGGCCAGCAATTCCTCAACCATGCGTAGACCGAGTGGGAAGCGGAAGTACAGCCACACGGCATGGCCGATGATCTCGGCCGGGAACCGGTACCAGCTGTAACGGGCGCGAGCGGGTAGCGTCATCCCACCCGATTAATCGCCCTGGCACGTTCGCGCAAGCGCGGCCAACCCGCCAAGTTGACGGTGCCGGTGGCGCAACGTCAAGCGGGGGGAGGCCCGCCGATGACGCCGATGCCGTATTATCGGGAGGGCCATTATGAAAGATCGAACCGGCGCTAATTGCGAGTGGCGCCGGTCAGGCCGGCGCCACCACACACGCTCACAATTTTCCCAAATTCCCCAGACAAGTGTTGCCGTCGGCATTACTGTTCGTCCCGTCCGGGCACACTGTATTGGACCACGTCGCGCCACCAAGACTAGCACCTTTCGATGTGGCGCCCGCGAGATTGGCATTGGACAGGTTGGCACCCTGCAGATTGGCGCTCTGCAAGCTAGTGCCAATAAGGTTGGCCCCGGTCAAGTTGGCCTCGGAGAGATTGGCACCCTTCAGGTTCGTTCCCTGCAAGTTGCTGTTGCTCAGATTGGCCCCCGTCAGATTGTCCCCGGCAAGGCTGTCATTCGGCAAGCTGAGACCCATCAAATTGGCGCCGCTCAGGTTCAGATTGCGCAGGTTCGACCCACCTATGCCGCTCTCGGCAGCCGTGGTATTTGCCCCCGCAGCGTCTGCGTCGAGCAGGTACCCGGCTGTAACATCGGCATTCGACGCGGCTACCGTGTCCGACAGGTATGTACCGGCGGTAGGATAGAACGCGCGGAGCATCTGCGAGTTGAAAGGTATATATTGCCCGTATAGATTGCACAATACCCCAGGAATGGGAGGAACCGGATTGGAGTTGAACCCGGTGTCGGTTGCGATCGGCACGGCAAAGTCGGGCAGTCGAATGCCACCAAGGATGTTGCCGAAGACGTCGCGCTCAGGAACGGCGGTGGGGGTTACCGCGGAAAGCTCCAGTGGCGTTCCCGATGGCGGCTGGGTGCCATTTCGCATCCACTGCACCATGTGGTCGTAAGCCGCATCCTGTCCCCGATAAGCAAGTATCCGACTTCGCGGAATCTGCAGCGGGCACGGCGGGTTATCGGCGGGGGGCGTAGCATCTCGGGTACGCACGCCTTTGTAGTTGAGATAGATCCAGTAGTCGCTGTGTGACGTCCCGGCGGTCTCCCATGTCACAAAGGTTGGCGTATCGGGTCGACGGACCGCCGCTTCTCCGAGTTCGAGGATATCGGTCTCGGTCAGAAATTTGAAGACCTTGACATTGCCCAGATCGGTCCGGATCGCGTTTCCCAGGGACGAGTGGAGGAAAAATCCGCCAAAGATCGGGTTTAGTGGGTGAACCGAGTTGATGTAGGTCGAGAGCCGGCCCGCCGATTGCGAGTCACCGGTTGGGATCAGTGTCTGCACTGTTAAGCCAGGTAATAGGTTGACACCGGACGGATTGAGGATTGCCTGCCCGGCCTGGCTGAAGATGTCATACGAGAGGGAGTCGTCGGTGATCGTCCCGCCGACCGTAACGTCGAGGGTCGCGTAGCGGCCCGCCGGGCTCCACGTTTGCAGATAATTGACGCCGACCCTCTGCGCACTCACGCCGATCCAGGCATAGCCTTGCTCAAGCAAATAGTTGTGCGTCTGGAACCAGTCGGGTTCAATGTCAAACCCATTGGTAACGTTATACCATTCAAGAAGGACGGTTCCATTGAATGCCGAGGCCGAGATTGGCCGTCGGACGAGCAGTCGGGTCTTGTATGGATTCCCGGTGCTAATGACCGTTCCAGTGGCACCCGCCGGAGTCGTATATTGGTTGGCAGTGCCCTGCATGAAATATTCTTGCTCGACATAGCCGTACTGGGCGAGATTCACGTCCGTCGCCAAAAACGGGTAATCGCGCGACGGGTCGCCGGGCGTCACCGTTGCCGGGATCGGACCGGTGATGGTCGGGTTTGGTACTCCGGCTTCAGCTATGAGCGGAAGACACAGAAGCGCGGCGGCGAACGCCGCGCTCAGCCATGCCGTGACGCGATTTGCCGCCCCAAAATGTCTACGTCTGCCATAGGCATCCATTGTTTCCTCCATTCGAGCGCCGTTGGAGTGAGTTTTTTCGCGGCGCAGTTGAAGTCGAGCTGCCGCAACGCCTTAAAGTCAACACATTTTTGACGAGTTTTTGACGCAATTAACCTTACTGAAGATTGAAATGGCTGGCGGGGGCGACTTGGCCTCGGTGCGGGTAAGCTCGCGCAAGGCAAGGTGCTCACGACGATCAGGCCGACTGGCGGGAGGCGTATGCGCTGTTCCCGGGGGATGTCGCCTATATTTGGCACGCGGCGTTGCACGGCGACGTCATCGCCGCTGGTCTGGCTGCCTGCGGTTTCCAGCTGCGGGCTCAGATCGTCTGGGCCAAGCAACACTTCACGTTTGAGCCGCGCCGATTATCGTTGGAAGCACGAGACCTGCTGGTACGCCGTTCGCGAGCGCAACGCCAGCCACTGAAGGACATCGCCGAATTGGCCAAATGCCCGAATGTCAATATCAAGCTCGGCGGCATCGGCATGACGTCCTTCGGCTTCGACTTTCACGAACGCGACGTGCCGTCATCCTCCGAGGAACTCGCCGCGGCGTGGCGGCAGTACGGAAGGGTGGCCGCGACGTGCAGTACGGACACAAGCTCAACCTCGCCTCCGGCAAGAGCGGCTTGATCCTCGATGTCGTCGTCGAGGCGGGTAATCCTGCCGATGCGGAGCGCTTCCTGGCAATGCTCGATCGCCAGATCGCCCGCTGTGGCGCGCCGCCGCGGCAGACTGCCGCCGATGGCGGCTATGCCAGCCGCGACAATCTCAAACAGGCCAAGGCGCGCGGCGTGCAGGATGTCGCCTTTCACAAGAAGTGCGGCATCGCCGTGGCCGACATGGTCAAGAGCCCTTGGGTTTATCGCCGGCTGCGCAACTTCCGCGCCGGGATCGAGGCCGGAATCTCCTGTTTCAAACGCGCCTATGGCGGAGCCCGCTGCACCTGGCGCGGGCTCGACCACTTCAAGGCTTACATCTGGTCCGCCGTCGTCGCCCACAACCTGGTGCTGTTCGCACGCCTCAAACCGGCATAGCCCCAGCTTCCGCCGGCTCGGAGCTTCTAAACCTGCTCATCGGCTTGACTGGCCTTGCTCGTAACGCGATTCCACTGCTCATAATCACCACTGAGACGCGAGAACGCGCCGACCCATACTGGCCCCGCCACCTCCTCCGCCTTATTACGCCGCTGAAATCATGCCTTTATGGACAGGCACTAGCTAGAATACAATCTTCGCCGCCGCCGATCACCCCATTCCTGCAATTAGTCCAGCGCCCAAAAATGGCGGCTCTGCGCGCGGCCCGACAATCAATATCTTGTGAATTTGCGTCCGGCGACAATTTCGATTTTTGCCGCATAATGTCTTATATGGTAAATTTTTTGAAGTCCTCGTTAGGCTCAAAAGCCCAAAGCAAAATAGAAACACGGCGGGGCGCGGTTTGGACTGGTTTTTGAGGGGGTCTGATTACTTGGCGTATACTGCGCGCCCCGTGTTTCCACTTGGCCGCGCCGGACACAAAATGTAGGTTCGCGGTATCCCCACAATCGGGGGGTAACCCGGTTGACAACCGCTGCCGCTGCCGGTGCCGCGCGGCCTCGATCTCTCTGCCCAAAAACCGGGCAGGGGTCTAGCGGTTGGTCGAGACGATTTTCGGTAGCACAGGGTCGCCCGCCGTCAACCCCGCTCGCCATGCTCGCCCTTCGGGCTGTGCGTGGCTCCGCGCCGAGACGGCGTCGAAAGCTAGCTCGGCCTGGGCCAATGCGCGGGCCTCGACGATCAGCGCGCGCACCTCGTCGTAGCTGGGGCAGCCACAGTCATTATAATCCATCAAATCGCGGTCATCGGGCGCGCGAAGCGCGTACGCTCGCGCCATGAAGTCAATCAGCGGGTCTTCGACGGCCTCGATCATCGAAAGCAGGGCGGCGTGCAGATAAAACTCGGTGCCGGCCCCGCGAATGCGCTGCTGCCGCCGGACATACCGCAGCGCCCCAATCAGGCAACGGTGCTGGCGCGACGCATCGCGGAGCATGCCCCGCATCCATCTCCGGCCGCCGTCGAAGAATTCCAGCATCAAATCGAGCACTTGCACGGCTTTCGCGGGGTCGCGCTGGCGCATGGTTACGGCTCCTGATTGGGGGAGCGGCGAGGGTATCACCGGCCGGGCCGGGTGCGCTCTGCGCGTTTCGCTCGCATCGCCGTGCGGAGATTGTCCGCCTGGGTTTCGATCGCGACGACGGGGTCTTGCCGCAACCAATTCGCCCAGCGTTCCTCGATGACCTCGCAGGTGTCGAAGGTGACCGGCAGCCGGATCCCCAGGAACTGCGTGGGATCGGGATCGTAGCTGGCGGCCATCGCCAGCGCGTTGATCACCTTGAAGGAACCCTCCGGATGCTGGCGCGTACGGCGCCATTACGCACGCTCTGCGCCATTCCGAGTTGTGCTACCTGCCCGACATGCCGGCGGTCCTGCGCGCCCTCGCCGGTGCCGAGAACTCGATCGAGCGCTGGTGGCAGCAGCTCGAAGCAGCCAAAAAAAGCCGGATCATCGCGGTCAACCCAAACCAGCGTCTTCCTCGGGACCAAGCTCGCCGCCGAGCAGATGGCGAAGACCGGCGGCGGTTCGATCGTCAACATCAGCTCGATCATGGGCTTTGTCGGGGGCGCCAGCGGCCATCCCGCCTATAGCGCCTCGAAAGGCGCAGTGCGGGTCTATACGAAATCGGCGGCGGTACGCTATGGCCCCCTGGGCATTCGCGTCAATTCGGTGCATCCTGGCTATATGCCGCCAATGCTGAATGCGACCAATGCCAATGAGCGTGCCGACAAGATTGCGCTCACTCCACTCCGCCGCCTCGGTGAGCCGAGCGAAGTTGCTTATGGCGTGCTGTTCCTCGCCTCTGACGAGGCATCGTTCGTCTGAAATCGGCGCATCTCGCCCAATGCATCGCCTCTCGGCGAAGGTCGCGTTACCGAAGCGGTAACGGCCACTCGACGAATATAAACCTATCGACGGTCTTTGAAGTGCAGGCGAACCTTCAAACGCTTCTGCTCAGCTCTTTACGCGCCTTCTCGACCGAGACCTGCCCGCTTGCCTGGCTAATCAGCTTTGGGGCCGCCGCCAAGACACGAGCAGAGCAGGTACCCACGGCAAGTAGAGGGCAGCCGAGCTAGGCTCTCGGACAACGATTTGAGAAAGGCCTCGGTGCCTACAGGCACCCCCGAGCACGCCGAGCAGGTTGCCCACTTGGGTTGGCGCGCGCCCGTTGACTAGCCCCTCCTCCATGCGCAACCACCGGTCCGATAGCCCTTACAGTCGCGACGCGCGCAGGTATCCTATGTTGCTCAACACCTTCGACAGGCTCGCAGCGGTGCCTCGGAGAGAGCAGATCTTTTTCCCCGGCCAGCGCGTCGCGTTTTTATCGGCTGAGGAGCTAATATGATGAGGTGCCGGAGCTGATCCGGCCTCACAGAGGAACAAGACCATGACGGATCTGCCGACACATGTGGAGATCCACGAGGAAGGCCCGCGCGAAGGGTTCCAGATTGAACCCGGCCCGATCAGCACCGCGGACAAAATCAAGCTGATCGAAGCGCTCGCCGAGACCGGGTTGCACCATATCCAAGCCGCATCGTTCGTCAGCCCACGCATTGTACCGGGGTGGTCGGATGCCGAGGACGTCGTCGCCGGAGTTACCCCGAAGGAAGGCGTCCACTACACCGCACTGTGGTTTAACGCGAGCGGGCTAAACCGGGCGCTCGTCTTCCGCAACAAGCTGACGATCACCGGCTCGATCTCGCTGACCGCCTCTGAGGGGTTCACCCAGAAGAACCTGCACCGCAGCCACGCCGAAAACGTCGAGGCGATGAAGAAGCAAACCGCACTGCACCTCCAAAACGGCGTCGAAGTGCCGAGGATCGGCGTGATGGCCGCGTTCGGGTGCAACTACCAAGGCGATATCGCGCCTGCGCAGGTCGTCTCGACGTTGGAGGATGGGCTCGCGATCGCCGAGGAGGCCGGGGCCGATATTAAATATTTCTCGCTGGCCGATACGATGGGCTGGGCGACGCCGATACGCATCGAGCGCGTTTTGGGCGAAGTGCGCGGCCGCTGGCCCGACATGTCGATTTCGCTGCACCTGCACGATACCCGCGGGCTGGCGGTCGCCAACGCGTATGCCGGGCTCAAAATGGGCGTGACCCAATTCAACTCGACGGTCGGCGGGCTCGGCGGTTGCCCGTTCGCCGGGCAGCCAAAGGCAGCCGGCAACATCTGTACCGAGGAGCTGGTGCTGCTGTGCGAGGAGATGGGTATCGCTACCGGCGTCGATCTCGATGCACTGATCGAGGTCGGCCGCATGGGCGAGGAGATCGTTGGACACCAGTTGCCGGGCGAATTGATCCACGCCGGCAGTCTCGACGCATTCCGCCGCCGCGCCGCGGCCTGATGTCCCAAATCCCGCTGGCTACACCGCTCGCTGGACTGAAAATTCTGGAGTTCAGCCATACGGTGATGGGACCGACCGCCGGGCTAGTCTTTGCCGAGCTCGGCGCGGACGTCGTCAAGCTCGAGCCCGCGCCGAAGGGCGATCATACTCGCGGTCTCGGCGGCTTTGGTGCCGGATTTTTCGCCGCCTTCAACCGCAACAAGCGCAGCCTCGCGGTCGACTTGAAGCGCAAGGAGGGCCAGGCGGTGATCGAGCGTCTGGTCCCGACCGCCGACCTGATTATCGAGAATTTCGGCCCCGGCACGATGGAGAGGCTCGGTTGCGGGTATGAGCGACTGGCCGCCATCAACTCGCGCCTGGTCTACTTGGCGCTGAAAGGCTATCTCGCCGGCCCTTACGAGCATCGTCCGGCGCTCGATGAGGTCGTGCAGTTTCAGACTGGACTTGCGTTCATGACCGGGCCGCCGGGTCAGCCATTGCGCGCCGGCGCCTCCGTTATCGACATCATGGGCGCCATGTTTGGGGTGGTGGCGGCGCAGGCGGCGCTGCGCGAGCGCGACATCACCGGAAAGGGCCAGCGCGTCTCGAGCGCCCTTTTCGAAAGCGCCGCATTCCTGATGAGCACGCACATGGCCGGCATGACCGCCACCGGGCTCGAGGCGCGGCCGATGCCCGCGCGCCGTGGCGCTTGGGCGGTCTACGAGGTGTTTCAGACCGCTGCCAACGGCCAGCTGTTCATCGGCGTCACCAGCGACCAGCAATGGGCGCGGTTTGTCGAGGAATTCGGGCTGCAGGAATTGGCCGCGGACCCACGCCTCGCGACCAATGTCATGCGGCTGGCGGAGCGGGCATGGCTAATCCCGGCCCTACAGGATGTGGTGGCCACGCTGCCGCAGGACGAGGTTGCGCGACGCTGTGAGCGGTGCAACGTATCGTGGGCGCCGGTGGGCCAGCCGGGTGACCTTTTCACCGACCCGCATCTTGTGGCCACCGGCGGGCTGGTCAACGTGTTCATTTCTCGCTTTGGTGGCGGCGAGGGTAAAATCGCCGGTCTGCCGGCGCTGCCGGTCGAGTTCGGTACCGACCGACAACGTCCCGGTATACGGCGCCAGCCACCGCGCATGGGCGAACACAACGCCGAGGTGCTGGGTGAAGCCGGCTTCACCACCGCCGAGATCGCCGGCCTTGCGAAAGCCGGGGTGATCGCCGCGCGGATCGGAGAGGGCGTGTGAGCGAACAGATGGGCGAAGATGGGGGCGGCGGCCGCTGCGGCACCCTTCGCCTCGGGCTGCGCCTCTCGCGCGCCCGCGGACACGCGACTGCGCCTGCAGCTGTTTGTTCTGCCGCACCCACGAAACGCGATGTTGTGAAGGCTCAGCCGACCGCAGCGCGAAAGATGCGCACATAATTGCCGCCGGCAATCTTTCCGGCTTCCTCGGGCGTGAACCCGCCGCGCAGCATCGCCGTGACGAGGTGCACCCACTGGGTGTAGTCGGGCACACTTCCCGGCGTGACATGCTGGTCGGTGCCGATGCTGACGTGATCGACGCCGACTATCTCGGCCATCTCCTTCAGACCGTCGACGTATTTGTCGAGGCTCGGGAAGAAATGCCAGATCCCAATTGAGCCGCCGGTCTCGGCGATTGCACGCGCATGGTCGGGGCTAATCTGCCTGCCGCTCAACGGGGTTGGGCCCATCGCCTGTGATCCGGAGAGAGCGGTGTGCGAGAGCAGCAAGGGTTTCGTAGCGATTGTAACCGCCTGCTTCACCATGTCCTCGGTTGCATGCGCTACGTCACAGACGAAACCGAGCCGGTGACAGGCGCGGATCACCTCAGCGCCAAACGAGGTGAGCCCCTCATGAATAATGGCCCGGTCTGGAAATCGCCAATCTCGTTAGGCGTGTAGTGCACGAGCTGTAGGTGCCTGATGCCGCGTTGGTGCGCTTCTTCGAGCCGTTCGAGCTTTGTCTCAAGAAAGTCGAGTCCTTCCACGTCGGCGATGATCGCGGGCTGTCCCGCTTTACCGGCAGCTTCGAGATTGGCCGCGGAAAGAGCGCGGCGCAGACCGTGGTGGGCGACCATCTCATCCATCCAAGCGAGGCGCTCAAGATGGTGCTTATAGAGCTGGCCCGGCTCGGGGGTGCGTACCGCACCCAGAACACCTTCGGTATTTCTGCCGAGCACCGGGTAGTCGGGCACATCGGCCAGGCATGCGACCGCAAGCGACCCCGTCCGCATGGCGGTCGCGAGGTCATCGTTCGGAGGCGCCTTCGTGATCCCGGTCATACCGCCATGCGTATGGACGTCGACGGAGATGGAATTCCGCAGGACATCGAGCGCGGCAGAGGCGCTCTCGGCCGTCTGGGCAGCGGCGGTCGAACCACGCGGTCCAACAGCGCCGGCGAGCATCGCGCCGACCGAACTCAGCGGCATGCTCCCGATCCAGGTTCGCGGCGTGTGGGTATAGCCGTGACCGCAGCAATCCATCTCGTCCTCCCGAGAATATGCCGGCGCTAATGTCGAGATCCGGAGTGTCTTACTCAGACGGGGGCCTAGATCACCCGATTTTCTGCCAGAACCGAAAGTTCCGCGCGAGACAAACCCAATTCGTCGCAGAAAATTTCCGCATTGTGCTCGCCGATCAGCGGCGCGCGTCGGGAGATCCGCCAAGGAGAGCCATTATAGATCGCCGCCTCGCCCGGGTAGATGAAGCTGCGGCCGAGCTCGGGGTGCTCCACCTTTTTCCAGAAGCCGCGGTCATGCAGATGCGGGTCGTCAAGCAGCGCCTCCGGAGCGCGCACCGCCCCCCAGGTAAAGCCGCGTTCCTGGGCAGCGTGGTAGACCTCCTCTGCTGGCAGGCTGGCAATGAAGCCGGCGACGAGATCATCGATGATATGAGATGTGTTTGCGGCAATGACCGCCGGGTCCTGGTATTTGGGATCCCTGAGATCGCCGGCCATGCCGTTGGTGTCCAGCAGGTCTGCCAACTCGCCGATGTATTTGGGGGTAAGCCGACCCGCCACCAGAGCGCAGACATATGCCCCGTCCTTGGCGCGGAACTGGGTACGGGGCGTCGGACGGGCGGCATGATGGCGACCCGTCTGGCGCCGCAGCACCTCTCCCCGGTAGACATAGTTGGCGATCGCCGCTTCGGTAGTTAGCGCACAAGCCTCGTGGATCGACGCGTCGATATACTGGCCTTGCCCCGCGAGCGTTCGGTATACCAGCGCGGCCAGGATGGCTATGTAAGCGAAATGACATCCCATGTGCCAGGCATTGCCGCCACCGGGAGCGATCGGCGGCGCATTCGGCACGTCTGCCTCGTCGTACCCCGATGAGGCCATCTCGCCACCCGCCGCCATGTGGAGCAGATCGCTGGACAGGTAATCCCGCCACGGACCGGTCTGGCCGAACGGCGTCAGCGCACACATGATCAGCCCGGAGTTTTGTTTGCGGAGAGACTCGTAATCAAGTCCTAGGGACGCCAGGAAGCCCGGCCGCAAGGTTTCCAGAATGACGTCCGAAGCCGCCGCCAGTCGCCCGAAAAGCTGGCGGCCGTCGGAAGTTTCCAGATTGAGTGTGATGCCGCGCTTGGACGTATTGTAGTACCAGAAAGACAGACTGCGCTCCGGGTGGGGGATGTCGTCGAGAAATGGCCCAACGCGGCGGTTGCGCTCGCCACCGGGCGGTTCGATTTTGACCACATCGGCACCGAGATCGCCGAGAAGCTTGCCGCAGAATTGGCCAGTTTCATCCGCGAGCTCGAGGATTCTAGGCCTGCCAGAGGGCCGGGTAGAGGTTGGGCGCCGCTCACTGGAGCATCTCCTCCATATACGGAAAGCGTGCCCGTTTTGCTGGCCAGAACGTGCCGTCGGCAAACCCTGCACGGAGCTCTTCGTGGCTATAGCCCAATAAGCCTTCGACAATCTGCCGAGTGTGTTGCCCGATTAAGGGGCTCGGCAGGTGATTCGACGCGGGGGTTTCCGAAAATTTGAACGGGGCATTTTGCACTTTGTGCAGTCCGAGCGCTGGATGCTCCATTGCCAGATACATCTCCCGGTGCCGCAATTGCGGGTCATGCTCTACCCGGTCTTCTGCGCTTTGTACGGGAAGGGCGCGAACACCGGCGGCTTGGCAGCGCTCCGTCACCTCGTATTTCCCCAAGTCCATGCTCCACGCTTCGATCTTGTCGTCCAATTCCTCCTGGTGCTGCAGCCGTCCAGCGACAGTGGCAAATTTCGGCGAGGTGGCCCACGGCGGAGCGCCCATCACCTGCACCAGACGCTGCCATTCCTCGTCGGAGTGGCAGACGATCGCACACCAGTCGTTATATTCGCCAGGATGAGTGCGATAAGCATTGTGAGGCGCAACGGTTGGCCCGCGGTAGTTATTGACCAGAGGCGTACCGGGCCAGTGCGCACGATTGCCCGGAGGATAGCCGGCCCGGCGCGAACCGCGACCGTTCACCGTGAAGTCGAGAAGCGCGGGGCCGTTGAGGGGAACGCTCGCCACCATCTGGGACAGGTCTATGTGCTGGCCCTTGCCGGTCATGTTACGATGGTAGAGCCCGGTGAGCGCACACATTGCCCCGTACACGCCGCCGGTATCGTCCATGTAGGACCAGCCCCAGCCAGCCGGCGGCTTGTCGGGCAAACCGGAGAGATAGGTCAGACCGGATGCTGCCTGCGCAACGGGACCGAATGAGGTATAGTGATGCTTCCGGCCGGTATGGCCGTAGCCTGACATCGACACATAGACGATATCCGGTTTGATTTTGCGCAGCTCCTGATAGCCGAGGCCCCACTTCTGCAGCACCCGGGAGCTGAAATTCTCGATCACGACATCGGAGATGGCGATCAGCCGGTTCACGACCTGCAGGCCCTTTGCGGTCCGTACGTTCAGAGTAAGGCTCTTCTTATTGACGTTCGTATCATTGAAGTTCCCCGAGGTGTTCAGATTGACCTCGAGGTTCTGCGGCGTTGTGGTGCTCGGTAGCCTACCGCGCTCATTCTCCGGCCACTCGATTTTGATGATCTCGGCGCCAAAAGCCCCGAGCCAGCGCGTAGCCCATGGCCCGGCACGTACCCAGCTGAAGTCCACAACTCGGATGTTTTTAAGGGCTCGGGGACGAGACATGACGTCGTTCTCCTGCTGAGGCCAGGTCCAGAAAGTCAAACCGCCTCGCACAGCCTAATGCGCATGCGGCTTTACCGCCGTCGACAACACCGCTTCGGGTTTGTCTGCCCTTAGGGATGCCTAAAGCGACCTTCGTTGCGCGGGTATCGTGCATAGGAGGGAGATACCCGAAGATACCCAACCGCCGATGGCGTATTTTTTTGAATCAGCCGCGCGACTTTATTGGTGCGGGCTCGGCCTCTTTCGGTCTTTCGGGGACATGCGGCATCGTGAGCCCACCGCCATACGGTAGCTGGGCAAGGCGGGCTGCAGGCTCTGACGCTTGAAACCTCAATTGTGAAGCGGAGTGCCCCTTGCGCCATCTCTTTTGGAACGAGAGGGTACGCAAGCGTCTCGGCGACATCGGGCGGCAGCTGGACCAGTAAGCCAAAACGATCGTTGTGACCCGAAGCTTGCCCCTCGCGACACTTCGGCGAATGGCCGAAATGGGTCGTAGAGCCGACCTTCGCCGAAGCCCTGGTGAACGGAGAGGTAGCGCCGTTTGCGGCCATTCGCCGGATACGTCGATAGGGGCTCGGTCGGCCTAAGCCTACTACCGCCGGCCGCGGGCCCAGGATCAGCTACGTGTCACAACGTCTTTTTGCGTATGTGCGCCTCGAGGCTCGGGCGAACTCAACGTCGACCGCCACGCTGATCCCGCCCTACCCCGTCGACAACCGGGCCGGCAATCTGCGCAATGATCAGGGTGGCCGGTTCGAGAGGGATGCAATGTTCGAGGTTGATACGGTTCACTGGCATTGCCCATCTCTTAGCCGGGTTCAGCCCTTTTTGGGCTGCCCCGGAATCACGGAAGTTAAGTTCCTCCGCCATGTACGCTCAGCGCCCGCCACACGCGCTCGGGGGTGGCGGGCATGTCGATATTGGCGCCGGCATCGGCGACCGCATTCATCACCGCGGCGAGGGAGGCCGTCGTGCCAGCCTCGCCGACGCCCTTGACGCCGAGCGGGTTGGTCGTGCAGAGCACCGGGTGCAGCAGGCTGACGATATCGGGCAGATCGTCGGCGCGCGGCCATCGTGTAGTCCATGAACGAGCCGGCGATGAGCTGACCGCTCGCATCGTCGTAATGACCCCATTCCAGCAGCGCCTGGCCGACGCCTTGCGCGACCCCGCCCTGCACTTGCCCCTCGACCAACACCGGCTGCAACACCCGGCCGCAATCATCGACACAGGTATAGGCGGCAAGCGTCGTGCGCCCGGTGGCGGGGTCGATCTCGACCTCGGCGACGTGGACGCCATTTGGGAAGGACGGCGCGGCGTCAAACGAGCTTTTCGCATCGAGGCTGTCGCCGAGCTGCTTGGCGCGGTCCGCCAGCTCGAAGAGCGCGATGTTGCGGTCGGTACCGGTGATCTCGAAAACCCCGCCGCGATATTGGATGTCCGCTTCCGCGGCTTCGAGGACATGCGCAGCGAGACGCTTCCCTTTTTCGATGACCGCGTCGAGCGCCCCGGCAACCGCGCCGCCGACCGACATCGTCGAGCGCGAGGCGACCGCAGCGGCACTCGGCACCTCGTCGTCGCTGTCGCCGTGCGCGACCTCAATGATCTCGGCCGGGATGCCGAGGTAGTCGGCCACAAGGCGGCGATAGACCGTGCGGTGCCCCTGCCCGCTCGCCTGCACGCCGATCGCCAGCAGAAGCTTGCTGGACCCGGGAAAGGAGATGCCAGCGCCCTCGCCCGGCTGGCCCCCGGCGATCTCGAGGAAGCACGAGACGCCGAGGCCGCGCCGTTTGCCCGCCGCTTGCGACGTCGCCCGGCGCGCCGCGAAACCCGCAACATCGGCGCTGGCGAGCGCCTCGTCGAACACGGCCGCGAAATCGCCACTGTCATAAGTGGTTCCGACTGCAGTCTTGTAGGGCATGCGCGCGGGTGCGATGAGGTTGCGGCGGCGGATCTCGATGCGATCGATGCCGGTAATACGCGCCGCCTCCTCGACCAGCCGCTCAAGGCAGTAATTCGCCTCAGGGCGCCCCGCGCCGCGGTAGGGCCCGGTCGGCACCGTGTTGGTGAAAAGGCATCTGATGCGCAGACCCACCGCCGGGATGTCGTACATGCACGGCAGGCAGCGCGCGAAGTTCACCGTCGCGATAAAAGCGCCGTGCGAGGTGTGGTAGGCGCCGAGCGCCGCGATACTGTCGATGTCGAGAGCGAGGAACTTGCCGTCGGCGTCCATCGCGAGGCGGCCCTCGATGATGGTGTCGCGCGCCTGGTTATCGGTGAGGAACCCCTCCTGTCGGGTCGAACGCCAGCGCACTGGGCGGCCCAACATCTTCGCTGCGACCAGCATTGCCGGGTATTCGGGATAGCCGGAGGTACGCATGCCGAACGCGCCGCCGACGTCGCGCGACACCACGCGCAGCTTGTCGACCGGCACACTCATCGTGCGGGCAACGTCCTGGCGCATCGCGAAGGCGCTCTGAGATGCAACGTGCAGTACGTAGCGGTCGGTTTCGGGTTCGTAAACGGCGACGCCGGCGCGCGGCTCCATCGGCGCCACGACGATGCGCTGATTGACGAGCCGCACACTTGCGATGTGGGCTGCGCCGGCGAAGATGCGGTCGAGCTGGGCGCGGTGCTCGGGTTTGTTGCCATAAGGGTGCCAGTCGACAGCGATATTGCCCGGCGCCTCGGGCCAAATTTGCGGCGCCTCGAGCGCGGCGGCGCGGGCGACGTCGGTGACGGCTTCGCGCGCGGCGTAATCGATGTCTACCAGCTCGGCCGCATCGCGTGCCTCGGCCTCGCTCCCGGCGACGACGAGCGCGACTGGGTCGCCAACATGGCGCACGCAGTCACGGGCGAGCGAGGGCCGGTGCGGCGACACCATGCCGGCGCTGCCCGGCACCGGGACCGGAACCGACACCGAGCCGATGCCGGTCGCGTCGAGAGCGGCGACGGTCAGCACCGCGAGTACCCCTGGCGCCGCCTGGGCGGACGCAGTGTCGATGCCGCGAATGTCGGCGAACGCATGCGGTGAGCGCACGAACACGCCCCAGGCCGCACCGGCGGTCGCCTCGTCATCCTGAAAATTGCCGGCGCCGGTCAGAAGCCGGTAATCCTCCAGCCGAGGCTCGAACGCTCCGTCCATTCGATCTTTTGCTCCATGGCGGCGGTTTCGATCCCCATCGATTACTTCGAGACCGACATTCGCCAGATGCCCACCAGTTTCGAGTAAGAGGTCGCGGTCTTTGAACGCTTCGATCAACGGCAAATCGCCGTGCCTGAGACGAAGGTCGGTTCGAAGCCAGCGGTTGACGCCGAGCTGTACCCTGAAATCGACGATATTCAGCCCTAAGCTCACGCCAGGTTCGGGGGCATCAAGGGGGCATGAAGACTGAACGGTGGCTGTCGATCAAGTAAAGAGACCTTCACCAAAGCACGCCGCGCCGCATCAGAGATGCCGTTTCCAGCCGCTGATGACACGCCCTCGTCCCTACGCCGCCGGTAACGACCCCTGGGATTGAACGATCGGACTCCTTGCTATTGCGCGGCGGCGGATTCCGGCGCAGATGCGAGCAGATCCCAGCGGCGGGCCGACTGCGCGAGAATGCGCTTCGAGTCCTCCGGCAAGAGGTAGCCAGCGTCGATCAGGCACTTCGCCGCGTGACTTACCTCATCGAGGTAGGCGGCCTTGCCGGGATAGCGTGCCGCGATTGACCGGCGCGGGTCGCCTTTCGCTGCGCGTTGGCTCTCGGTGGCTGGGAACGGGATCGTTGACCCGATCAGGCTCATCAACCGCTCGGGTGTGCCGATCTGGGGATGGCGCAGGTTCCAGCCGGTATAGGTCGCCAGCGGTACTGCCACATCGGGCAGCCGAATACCGCTAAGCTCATTGCCGTCCGGATCGACCGACGGGACGAAATGTGGATAAGCCTCGCCTTCCCTTGGCGGCAGCGTTGTGGCGATCCCGTTCGCTGCCTCCGGGCCGAAATCGAGCCGCGTGACCCGCGGCGGATGCGCTGGAAACCCAACTCCCGGAATCGTGGTGACGACGGCCTTCACCGTCTCCGGTGCGACGGCGCTGCCGTCGGCCAGGCGTGGATAGCGGCTCGCAGGCGGCGCCTCGCCTCGGTTAATCCAGCAATCCATCTGCACCAGTAGAGCGCGCAGCAGCGGGTTGTAATCGACCGAATTCAGTGCCTGCTGGCCACGCTCGCCGTTTTGCGGGTTGGTGTCAGTAAGCGGCAAAGTCCCGGCGGAGTGCTGCGTCCCGGCGAAGTGGTAGAAGCGCGAGGAAGCAATCGGCTCGATGTCGCGCGTGCCGGTCGCATCCGTGTGGATCAGCGAAGCATCGCCCCGCCAATATTCGCACGAGGTGTTAGTGAAAAAGATTTTCGGCACCCGATCGCGCACGGCGAGGCGTTGTAGGAGCCCATCGCTCCGACCGCTGACCGGATCGGTGGCACCCATCTCATTGAATGGGAACGGGTCGCTCGGCAGCGACGCCGACGGCTGCCCGAATCGCATGTTGAAGTCGCCGCCGCGCTTGCCGCCGGCGATGTGAACCAGCACGCCGTCGAATACCATTCGTTCCGCCTCGTCTTCGTTTAGGCCAAGATAGAGGAACTGGCGCAGAAAACGCCCGCTTTGCGACGCGCCGAAGGCGTAGGCGTGCTGGATATCGCCGGCGCACGGGTTGTCAGCCCCAGTGCTGTGCCGCAGGAAAGATAGAATATCGCGCGCTGCCAATAGACCCAGGCCAATTACCGGCGCGCCGGTTGTCGTGTAGATCACTTCATAGATCCTGCCGGGCTCGAAGCCGGTGGTGAGATAAATGTGGTTCGGATCGGGGACGATGCGTCCCGCCTCCACCCGGGCGAATGACCACCTTTCGCGGGGGATCGTTAGTGGCTGCGCTTCCTCGCCGTCGCGCACCAGCAGCAGAGCATTCGGGTTGTCCAGATCGTCGCTTGGATAAGGGCGGTGACCGCGGTCGGACAGGAGCTGGACCTGGCTCGGCTTGCTCGGCTGAAAACCGACCATCAGCCGTCCTGAGACCGGGCGACCATAGATCTGCGCCTCGGGGACCTTGATGCGCATCAGCCCGTCGGCTTCGGGCACGTCGTGCTGCCAGCCGCACCAGACCACGGTATAGCCATGGCGCATCCGAAAACCATCGCCTGCGTCGGTGGGCCCGGCAGGATTGATCGGACGCGGCACGCCGTTAAATGTCGCCAATGCCAGCCGGTTGCCGCGGTTCGCTACATCGAACAGCAGGCGGTGGTTGCCGCGCGCGTGGTCGGCCGGCGCAAGGATGCGGACGTCAGCCGTGAAATGCACCAAGCCGTCGCGCCCGCGCTCGGCCAGATCGATATCGGTGACAGCGCAGTTCAACCGATGCGCCGGGTCAACTGCGAAGTGTGCGGTGCCGTCGAGCTGCTCGTAACACCCGACATGGTCGAATTTCCGACCCTCGGCAAGCGGCTGGCGGGTCTTGATCTCAAGCCTGACAACAGCCATTCCACCCCTCTCCATCAATGCGCTGGACATCTTATCATGAATCCACGGTTCGTGCCCGCCGGTATGGGTGAGCAGAAGGAGGGGCTACAACCTGAGGAGCCCAAGCACGACAAGGCGCGGTCCCTTTTGAGCGCTGCGCTAAGGACTCGCTTGGCAAAATCTGAAGGACTGAGCGTCGAGCTTGCGGGCAAAGGCAGGAATGGGGCATGAGGACGCGTTCCCGCGCCCAAGGCTGAGCGCTCGCTGTCGGTTCAGTCTACGAACCTCGCGGGGACTACGGGGCAAAGAGCGAGAGGCGCCGATCGCGGACCCTCGGCCTACCATACTGACGCAGGCAAAGCGCTGTCTTTCGGCGCGGTGGGGCCAAGCCAACGGCCGACGGGGCGCCTGCCGGGTACGCAAACGCGCGATTACGGTTGCTCAAAACGCTCAAGACAGCAGTCGTGCCTCGACACCGCTGGCAATCTGTTGAATGTCGATAAGACCGCGTTCGGGGAAGGTTCATTCAATGGAACTAGGTATCTATCACGAGTTTCCGGTGCTGCCGGGCCACAGCCAGGCCGAATGCTTCGCCGCCGGGTTCGACATCGTCGACGCGAGCGAGGAATACGGCCTCGACGTGATGTGGCTCGCGGAACTGCATTTCGACAAACGGCGCGCCCTCGCCGCCAGCCCGCTGGTTCTTGGTACCGCGATCGCAGCCCGCACGGAAAGGATTAGGATCGGGACCAGCGTGCAGGTGCTTCCGCTGGCCAATCCGCTCCGCATCGCCGAGGAAGCCGCGACGTTGGACCACGTCTCCAAGGGCCGACTGATCTTCGGCGTCGGGCGCAGCGGCGTCGTGAAGACCTACGAGGCGCTGAACATCGCGTATTCCGAAAGCAAGGACCGCGAGATCGAGTGTCTGGAGATCATCCAACGCGCCTGGCGGGAAGACAATTTCTCCTTTAAGGGCAAGTTTTACGACATCCAAGACGTGACGGTCGTGCCGCGGCCGGTGCAACAACCGACGCCCGAAATCCGCATCGCGGCGGTCAGCGTCGAAACATTCCCCGCGGCCGGCAAAGCGGGCCAAGGCCTGTTCCTATCGGTGCGGCACGAAGATGCGCGGATGTTCAAGCAGCACATCGACGTCTACCGCAAAGCCTGGACCGACGCCGGACATCCCGGGGACGCACCCGTTTATCTCCGTTGCCCCGGTTTCGTCGCCAAAACCGATGCGGCAGCCCAGGAAGCCTACGGGCCGACGCTGATGCGGCATTTCCAGAACCAAAGCCGCCTGCTCGCCAACTCCTCTCGTCGGCAAAACAGCCCGCCGGACCACCCGCGCTGGAAAACCTCGCAGCGCCTCACTGAAATCACGCTCGAGGAAACATTGCGCGGTTCGGTGTTCATTGGCTCACCCGATACGGTGGTGGGCAAGTTGAAAGACCTACAACGCGACATCGGGCTGTCGGGCGTGCAGTTGGAAACCAATTGTGCGGGCCTGGCAGATCACGGGGCGGAACGAGAGGCGATCCGGCTACTGGCGCGGGAGGTCAAGTCGGCGTTCCGTTGAACGCGGCTTCTAGCCTCCGCGGCGACGATCGTAAAAGGCCGGAGTGGGGCAAACCTGCCGTTCGATTGCGGTTTGTTAGATGGCCGGGATGGGCTCCGGAACCCGGGAAATTCGACCCGATTGACAAGGAGGAAGAGAGCTTGACGGCGATCTCCGATTACAGAATGGAATCGTGCCCAGAACACGGTTGATGGCGGGGTCGGTCGGATCGGCCGGCGTGACGAGCTGAACCGACAAGGGTGAGTCGAAAAGATAATCGGGGGTGTAGCTGACCTGTCGTAGCGATCATGCTGAAGGCGAGGGCTAGTTATCGCGCCGACGACGCCGACCACCGTCCATCGCGGCCACCATTTGGTTCCCGGCGACCGTGGTCATTGAAGATCTCGCCGTCGAGATCGAATTCCTTCGCGCAGATGCCGATAGGTGACCGCGTCTCCAGGCGCAACAAGCCTGCGACGAGGGTGACGGTCTGCGAATATGTTCTGGCATACACCCTCTGATCAGGCATTAGCCTGATTTTTTGCTCGGTGCACACGCGCGGATTGCCGCTTCAAAGCGGGATTTGGCGTCCGGGCCACGGGCGAATGGGCTGAGGATTGGCACGTCGATGCCAGATTGCCGGTAAGCGTTGACCCGTGCACGGCATTGGTCCGGCGTACCGGCGACGCTGGTTGCGTCGATCAACTCGTCGCTCACCGCACGCTCGGCCGCTTCTCGGTCGCCGCGCGCCCACGCCTCAGCGATCGCCGCAGCCTCAATTGGATAGCCGTGCTCGGCCATCATCCGGTTGTAGCGCGGGAAAAACCCTGCATAGAACGCGAGGCCCGGTCGCAACGCAGCAAGCGCCGCCTCTCGCGTATGCCCGACCGATGTAGGCAACAAGGACGTGACCTCGATTTTCGCCGGGTCGCGTCCGACTCGGTGTGCGGCTTCGGCCAATTGCACCCGCACCGAAGCGGCCGTACGCAATGTGCTGCGCGTCAAGATAATGCCGTCGGCGACTTCGCCGCAGAGTGCGATCCCTTTCGGGAACACAGCTGACAGGTACACTGGGACCTCCCGGTGCCACGGCGCGTACCACAATTCGAAGTTCTGGATGCGGATCGTTTCGCCTTCAAAGCGCACGCGCCCTTTGCGGATCAATTCGCGGACAATCGCAACGGTCTCGCGGGTGCGCGTCAGCGGTTTTCCATAGGGAACACCGTGCTCGGGTTCGACCTGCACCTTGTGGCTAGAGCCAAGCCCGAGGATGAAACGGCCGCCGGAAATATCGGCAATCGTTGAGGCGGCCATCGCGATAGTCGGCGCGGTGCGAACGAAGACGCTGCTGATGCTAGTGCCGAGCAGGATACGGGAGGTGCGCGTCGCGCATGCTGCCAGGATCGCGAACTGGTCGCCGCCATGCCCTTCGGCTACCCAGGCCGAACTCGTAGCCGAGGCCCTCGGCCAGGACGACGAGGTCGATCATCTCAGCCGGGTTCGGGCCGCCCGAAATGGCGATGCCGATCCTGTTCATTCCCGTGCCTCCGCTTATGGTGCCGCCATGGAACATACGCGTGCAATACCCCACCAACGCAATTGCGCCAATTTCAGTCGAGGTTTCCTTGTTGAGATGTATCGCGGATCGGTATCTAGGCCCTCGCGCGCGCGAGACGAAGACCTAGCAGAAACCGCGTTCAGATCCCAAGGCGCGCGAGGTGGCTTTCTGGGTAGCGCAGTCCCGCTGCGGCGCCCGGCGCGAAGACACGGGCGAGCACGTCCGCTGTATCGGCGGAAAGGGAAAGCGCTGGGGCCGCGGCGTTCTCTTCGAGACGGCGGACGCGGCTCGTGCCGGGAATGGGCACGACAAACGGCTTCTGCGCCAACAGCCAGGCAAGCGCTAATTGCGCCGGAGAACAGTTTTCGGCTTGCGCGTGCGCCTTCAATTCCTCAACGAGCAGAAGGTTGCGCCGCAGATTGTCGCCCTGAAACCGCGGCATATTGCGCCGCACGTCGCCGGCACCGAATGCGTCGGCGGTCACGACATTTCCCGTCAGAAAGCCGCGGCCCAAGGGACTGTAGGCGACAAAGCCAATGCCGAGCGCTTCGCAAAGGGGCAAAATTTCGCTCTCCACGTCGCGCGTCCACAGCGAATATTCGATTTGCACGGCGGCGAGAGGATGCACCGCATGCGCCCGCCGGACGGTCGCCGCCCCGGCCTCGCAGATGCCGAGAAAGCGTACCTTGCCCTCGCGGACAAGCTTGCTCATCTCGCCGATCGTGTCCTCGATCGGAACGGTCGGATCGACCCTATGGATGTAATAGAGGTCGATGACGTCGGTCTTGAGCCGCCCGAGGCTCTTCTCACAGGCTTCGCGCACATATTCCGGCCGGCCGTCGGCGAAGCGCGGGTCGCCGAGCAGTCCGAGATTGCCAAACTTGCTCGCGATGACGTAATCGCCGCGGTGCTCTCGGACTGCCTCGGCTACGAGCTCCTCGTTGCGACCCCGTCCATAGCCGTCGGCGGTGTCGAGAAGATCGACGCCGATCTCGCGCGCTCGCCGGATCGTGGCGATCCCCGCGGCGCGATCGGGCTCGCCGTAGAATGGGGTCATCGTGCCGCAGCCAAGACCGACGGCCGAGACCTCCAACTGCCCAAGCCTGCGACGCTGCATGCTGTGCCTCCCGAACAAGTTAGCTCACCGTGACCGGCTTGATCCTCCTGAGCCGGGTCAATACCTCCTTCGCAAACAGGCGGAGGGTCCATTTTCGCCTTCGGGCGAGCAGGTCTGGCGGCAGCCTGGACGCGGCGAGGTCTCTAGGCAGTAGGTCAGGACCTTCTGCTCGCGGGCGATCTCCTCGTCCAGCGACAGCGTGTCGACGCCCCAGTGCAGATCCACCTCCTGCAGATGCACCCGGCGCGCCCGCAGGCGCTGCACCAGCTCCGGGAAGACAACGTGTCGCAGATGATCGCGTTCGGCATGCATATCGTTGAAGGTGCTGGACGCGAAGATGTGAATTGTGCGCCAGTCCTGGATCATTCTTTTCGTCCTAGGAAGATCGCCATGCACCGGTCACGGCGGCAATGAACTGAAGACCGCCGGGCTTTACCAGGGTACGATGCTGTCGAAGCGGGATGCGCAATTCGGCCGCGGCCCGATCCCGCAACTCTCCTCTGGCATGAGGTGCATATGCCAGACATACACAGCTTAACATTGCGGCTGGTCGATCAAGCTCGTTCCGACTTCGCCCTGATCGAAGGCCATCTCGAATTCATCGCCGACCAGCTCGCGCAGATGCCGACCCGCGGTGTGTGCCCACGGTTCGGCCAAGGATCGGAATTGCGCCTTGGCGTCCACGATGCGCTTGACGATCCCGAACAGGTCGAAGGTGCTGCGCGCGAGGCGGTCGATGCGAGTTACTGTCACCACGTCGCCGCGGGCGACGCGGTCGAGCATGCGGAGAACCTCGCGCCGGTCGGGGTGGATACTGAATTAATACGACCGGCGGATTTGGCCTTTCCCGAGGACGACGAGAAGCGTCCCGAGCTTTCCGCCGGGCGTCTTGATTAATGAGACATCGGTCTCCTCTGGTATGCAGCCGATCGCGCTCGTTCCGTGGAATTCTCGGATCTCCGTTCCCGCGGGGTCGCTCGCGCCCACCGAAATCATCGGCTGATCCGTGAGGGTTCCGAATATCTCGAGGCGCTGCGTGCCCTGCAGCGTTATCGGCTCCCGTAGCCTGACCGTAGCGCCCGCGGTTCCATCGTCATGGCAGGTTTCATTGAATGTCGCCACGACACTACCTTTTTCGGGGTCAATAAGCTCGGCCCTGCCTTTGAACATAGCGGCATCTCCTAACCAAAGCGGCTTTCCAGGCACCGCCTGTTTTCAGCCGCAGAGAGAATATCGGCCAATTGCAAAAATTACGTGTGATCTAGCTCACACCGGCGGGGGTGCTCTCCTGCTATGACCGGATCATCGTCACCGGCGAGCAATGATACGACGACCTTGCCCGAAAGGCCGACGCCCAGCTCGAATGCCGCTTCAAGGGCACTGTTCAGCCCCGGTCCCTGCACTCTGCAAGGGCGTGGAAAACCAACGGCCCCGGTTACTCGTTGGCTGGCCGATACCGGAAGCCCAACGGTTTTTGCGTGACCTGATTGAGCTATGGCACTCGGCATCCGAGTGGCCGGGCTGTGCACTACCTGAACGTGTCACGATTTATACGTGGCGACAACGACCTTTGGATTCTTGAGTCATGAAACTCGTCCTCGCCACCCGCGGACAAATCCATCGCCTTCATCAGAAAGCCTGTCGCCCGTTGTTCTCCCTTGGGTTCGACGTCATCCTCGCCACATATTAGGCGAAACGCCACCTTCCGCAGCATGCCCATGCACTCGCCCAATGATGACGCGATCGGCCACGGTCGGATATCGCGACCCGAGTTGCCTCGGGCCGAGCCGGAGATCATCCCGCCAGGCGCCGACTTCCCGCCGCGACCGCGTCGCGAGGCCTTTGTCTTCGCCCATCACGGAACCCGCATCCGTGTCGCGCGGCTGGGACCGTTCGGCATTGCGATAATTCTTCTCGGGGCCGGGGCTCTCGGCGCGATCGGATTGCTGATGCTGCTCGGGGCGGTCCTGGTCGGCGCTGCGGTAATGGGTGTAGTCGTCGCCGCCGCGCTATTCTCCGGGCTTTTGCGCGGCCCGGCCCGGCCTTAGCCGCGTTCCGTCCGTCAGGGGTAAGAGGAGAGGGCATGGCTCGACGCGCCGGGACCGCCGACCTGCCGCTGCACGGCGGACATATTCCATATTGGCTGGCGCAGCGGATGGCGCGCCTCGGCGCGGTGATCAGCGAGGCCATCATCCATCACTACGGGCGTGATGAGCTGTTGCGCCGGCTTGCGCATCCTTACTGGTTCCAGTCCTTCGGCGCCGTGATGGGAATGGACTGGCACTCGTCGGGCATAACCACGAGCGTGATCGGCGCGCTAAAGCGCGGGCTTACGCCGCTCGCGGCCGATCTCGGAATTCACGTTTGCGGCGGACGCGGCAAGCATTCGCGCCAGACGCCGCACGAGTTGATGGCCATCGGCGAGCGGGTCGGGTTTGACGGCAGCGTCTTGGCGAGAGCCAGTCGGCTCGTCGCGAAGGTCGACAGTGCCGCGGTGCAGGACGGCTTCGATCTCTACCTACATGGCTTCATCGTTACCGACGATGGCCAATGGGTGGTAGTCCAACAGGGAATGAATGGAGATCGCCGGCAAGCCCGGCGGTATCACTGGCTCTCGGAGGGTCTCAGGAGCTTCGTCGAGGAGCCGCATGCCGCGATCGACGGGCCCGATCAGGGTGAGATCGTCAATCTGACGGACCGCCGCGCGGCCGCATCGCGGCAAGCGCAGGTCGATCTCTTGGCGTCGCTGGGGCCGGATGGAATAGCCCAACAATGGCGCGAGGTGCGCCGCGCGGAGGCCGCCCAATTTCAGCAGCCCGAACAACAGCAGCTGCCACACCTCGTTATGCCGGCACATCACGAGGTCCGCCCGGGCGACGTGTTCGAGCGCCGCTTGCACGGGACTTTGGCTGCCGCGGCGGCCCGCGGCGCCCTGGATTTTCCCGAGCTGCTGCTCAGCCCCGGGGTCGGCGCGCGGACCGTGCAGGCGGTAGCGATGGTGGCCGAACTGATGCACGGCGCGCCCTACCGATTTGCCGACCCGGCGCGCTTCTCGTTTGCTCATGGCGGCAAGGACCGCCACCCGTTCCCTGTGCCGTTGAGGGTATACGACGAGACCATCCGCCTACTGAAATCGGCTGTCCAGCACGCGAAGCTCGGTCGTGAGGACGAGCTTGCCGCGCTGAAGCGGCTCGACGACCAGGCGCGCCGGCTCGAGCGCCACGTTACCGGCCCGTCAGTGCATGCGCTGATCCAGCAAGAGCGGCACGGCTCGCCACTGTACGGCGGCCGCAGCGTCTTCGGCTGGGAGCCGGGACGGCCTCCGGCGCAGACCGCAATCGGCGAAGAATAACGGCCTTCGATTCGCTTTCAGGCGCGGCTCTGGCCGATGGCGTCGGCGACCGGATTTGCAGTGGCATCGCCCCGAAGGTCAGGCTGATATCCTGCAGCAGGAGCAATGGCGGCGGCATATCGGTGCCTAGCGCCGCTCGTCCTTCGCGCACCGCCCGCCGTATGCTGTTTTCCTTCATGAGTCGTTCCAGGCCTCCTTCGGGGGAAGGTGTTGTCGATGATGCCGGCAGCGACCGCAGGACAAGTGCTGATGCTGACACCGATCGGCGGTTTTGCGCTGTCAACCCTCATATTCGGTGGTGGAGCGATGACAGCGCGGATGTCCTCCTCAGCGTCGCGTTAATCGTCGGCGGCATTTTTTCGCAACTCCGCGACGGTGATCTTGACACACTGCCCTCCGTCAGCAGGGCAAAATAGAAACAGTCTGGGAGGACGAATCCATGTTCCAACGACAGCCGACCGAGGGAGTACTTATTTCCTTTTACCAACCACACGCGTCCTCAGCGAACCGATTGACGGGGACCGCATCTCCACAACATCTCCGGGCTTCAGGAAGCGCTCCGGTGCAGAGGTCTTGTCAGCCAACAATTCGCTTGAATCCGCAGCGGTACCTGCCGCCGTCCCACCGCTGATGACGTCACCCGGATGAGTGTGAAATCGCGCGACAGATATTCGAGATATTCGCCGAATGTGAACACCATATCGCGCGTGTTAAACCGCTGCCGATACTCGCCATTGACGAGCGTCTCCATGTCGATATTCGTTGGATCTGCCTCGCCCACCGCAATGCATGGACCCATTGAGCACGACGTGTCGAAATTCTTTGGAAAGTTAAAATTGAGCGGTCCCCCAGGCATCTCGCGCGGTGCGCGGATGCTCCAATCGGCGAGCATCGTGGCCCCCCAAACGTAGTCCTTCAGTTGCGAGGCCTTCAGATCGGCACCCCTTTTGCCGAGTACGATCGCGATCTCGCCCTCGTAGTCCAGCCGATTGCATCGTTCGGGATAGATGAGCTCACCATCGGGACCGAGGATCTCGCGTCCGAGCTTCCAAAAGCCCCAGAAACCGGCGTTGCGGATCTCCTGGTAGGCATCGCCTTCATAAGGTTTGCCGCGGATCCTCACGGCCATGGCCGCAGCATGGTCGGCGAAGTTTCCACCGGCGCAAGCAATGCGGGCGTTATTGGGCCGCGGAGAGTGCAGGTGCACGTCCGCTATCTCGTGAATCAGCCTTTCGCCTCGTGGGCCCAATTTGTCTGGCGCCTGACTGAGAAGATAATCGAGCGCCGTTTGCGCGGCCTCGAGCGCGCGAGGGCCACCTTCGATTAGGCGTGCGAGGTCCGAAGGGACCACGACAGCCGCCATTTCGATTGGGCTGGGCTCCTTTGACCGCTCGCGCAAATACTTGGCGTATGTATAGGACAAGTCAACGACTGTTCCGTCCTGAAGGACGCCGGTTCGTTTAAGTGGGCCGAAGACGACGATTTTCATGATGGAGCGGTACCTCCAGGTATTTGATGTTAAGAGCGGCTGGGCGTAATCGGCATCGTGGCAATGCTCGTCCAGGCCACAGGCGCGCCTGCCTTCGCGGCCGCTTGTTCGGGCGGTAGCTCGGGATCCCAGTGGACGCCAAGAAACCGTCGACCCGTCACGTTGGCGGCGGCATCGGAGACCAGCCATAGCAACGGCAATATCATGACCTCTGGTTGGATAATCTTGCTGCGATCGAAGCCCGATCCAGAAACCATAGGCGTGTTCGTTATGCCGCCTGGGACCAGGACGTTAACGGTGACCCCGGTGCCGTCGAGGTCCTTCGCCATGATCGCGCTGAGCGCCTCGAGTGCTGCTTTGGAGGGCCGTAAGTCGGGGAGCCGGCGTTCAGCATCGTGCCCAGGCTCGTCGTGATGTTGACGATCCGGCCCCAGCCCTCGCGCATCATTTCCGGCACGACCGCGTTCGTCAGCGCAAGCGGCGCCGTCGTGTGGACTGCGACAAAGCGGCGCCATTGATCGGGTGTGATCTCCGAGAACTTGAGCGGGCGCTGCCAGCTGTCCGGCCGGATTGCACCGGGGCCGATACCGGCGTTGTTGACGAGACATCGATGCGGCCGAACCGATCGCGGGTGGCCTTGGTGATCTCCTCCACCGCGGAGTCGTTGGTCAGATCGGTCTGGATCGTAAGCAGATCGTCCGCCTTGCCCTGTTCGCGTGCGTTCGCCGCAACCGCCTCCAGCGGATCTCGATCGCGATCGACGCCGGCGACCCGCATGTCTGCCGCCAACAGGCCCCGCACCATCGCCCTGCCGATGCCGCCCCGCCGCACCGGTCACAACCGCTACTCTTTGAGTTTCGGCCATACCTGCTTCCTCCCTGGTTGTCCGTCCGTATCCTACTCCGGATTTGAAAGAAGGACGCGTCTGCGCGGCAACCATATGATCCGAGCAGATCTCGGTCCGCCGAACGATGACAATGCACTGGGTGAGGGGCTTCTGGTCTCGCCACATTCGGGCCGCGCACTTTGTTGTTCCTGCTCACGAACCGGCAGCACACGCCAGGGTGCCACATCAGTTGGGAACAGCCGCGCGGGGGCTTCTCCATTTTGCTCTGGACCATCCGGCTTTACCGTCTCATCTCACAGTGGGCGCGATCGGCTTTGTTGCCGACACCTATCTCTCCGATATCCCCGCCACGACGGCCGCTTTTCGCAGGCTCCTCGACCCGGCTCGAATTGAGGAGCATGGCCACGTAGACCTGCCTTGGCTCGCCCCCAAAATTAGGCCCGTCTGGCAAGCCGATCCGGATTTTGCCCTAGAATCTAAGGTATCCGTTCTTTCTCGCCTTCGGCCATCTGCCTCTCGCGGGGCCGGCTCCGAGCCGGCGCTTCCGCTGCATCGGTGAAGCCGTTAGACTGGGCGGGAATATCTTCGACAAAGCATGGGGGCGATGAGGCTCGACCCGCTGTTCCGGCCGGAATCGATCGCGGTAATTGGCGCCTCCGACAAGCCGACACCGGGCCGTCGGATCATCGCCTCGCTCGAACGCATTGGGTTTGCCGGCCGGATCTTTCCGGTCAACCCGAATTACCCAAGCGTCCTCAACCGCCCCTGCTACGCGAGCCCCGCCGAGCTTCCGGAAGCGCCGGATATCGCGGTCTTCTGCCTCGGCCACGAGCGCGTCTTCCCCGTGTTCGAAGCCGCTGCCAAGCGCGGCATGAAGGCCGCGGTGATCTACGATGGCGGCTTTGCCGAGCAGGGCGCGGAAGGCCGGGCGCTGCAGGCGCGCATCGCCGCGATTTGCGTCGAGGCCGGCATCGCGCTATGCGGTCCCAACTGCATGGGTATCCTCAACCCGCACCACAAGAGCACAACCTATCTGCAGGAGCTGCGCGAGCCTGCCGGGCTGGCGGGCAATGTCGCGATCCTTTCACATAGCGGCGGGGTCTGCGTCGGTCTGCTGACGGACACCCGCCGCTTCGGCTTCAGCCATATCGTCTCCTCCGGCAACGAGGCGACGGTGAGCGCGGCGGCGTTCCTCGAATACCTCCTCGAGGACCCGCACACCGCCATCATAGGCGGGTTCATCGAGGCGATCCGGGAGCCCGAGCGCTTTGCCGCCGCGCTCGACCGCGCCGCCGTGCTGGGCAAGCCGGTCGTGATGGTCAAGGTCGGTCGGCACGAGCGCACCAGGCGGGCGATCACGACCCATACCGGCGGCGATGCCGACGACCCCGCCGCCGTTTCCGCACGGCCTCGGTCAGTGCCAGCTGCAGCTCGCGGCTGATCGCATTCAGTTTCTCCGGCCGGTTCAGCGTGATGATGCCGACCTTGTCGTCTACCTGGTAGAGCACGATCCCATCCGCCACGGCTTCCTCCCTCATTTCGCGTTGCGCGCCAACCGGTCGATCGCCATCAGCCCCTCGCGGAAGCCTCCGACCGTGGCAACTCCGTGCTCACGCAGAACACCGACGAGCGCCCGGTCCATGACTCCCGGCCTGGTGGTGAGCAGATAATGCGGCTTCGCGCTCCGGCGCGCGGCCGCGGCGAACATATCGATATAGCTGCGGGCGGTTTCCGGCGCGTCGAATGGCTGGTCATCAAGATTGTCGCGCAGAAAGGCGATCACATCGTGTGTCGGGCTGGCATCGAACAGTTTCAGCGCCAGCGGCAGATTGGCCGCGAAAGTGCCGCTGCCCCAGGCGTCGAGCGGGTTGCCGTCACCGGTGACGAAACCTATCTCGGCCTTCTGCGCGGGCGACAGCGGCGGCAGCTCGATACCGGTTTCGGCCGCGATATCAAGGATCAACTCGGCGAGCCCGCCCGATGAGGTGATGACAGCAAGCCGCCGCCCTGCCGGACATTGCGCGGTCTGGAACGCGGCCAGCGTCTCGGCCAGCTCGACGATATCGGCGACCTCGATCGCGCCATGCGTGCGCAGCAGTGCCGGGTCGGCATCGGCAGCCCGCCGGAGATCAGGGATATGATTTCGAATTGTTGGGGGAGACGGCCCGCGAACTCGACCTGTTGAGGCAGGCGCTGAAAGCGCGTCGCGAGCCACGGATTCTCGTAAGCTACGCGACAATCTATGACCTCAGTCTGTACTCTGCGCGCATCGAGCAAATAGGTGTGGAGAAGGCTTTTTACTCCCCGTTCATCGCCAAAAAAAACGAAGATGACGGCTGGTTCCCGTACAACATCGTCCCGGTGATTTCGTGGATTCCGGAGGGAGAGACTGAACCGGTCGCGGTGCCGGTGACGCCCGAGGCGAAGGAACAGCTTCAGGCCAAGATCAAGGAAGCCCGGGAAAACGGCCAAACCTCGTTTTCGCTCAAAGGTTTCGACAAGCCGGTACCGGTCGGTGAAGCCGAGTTCATCCTCCAGACCTTCAGCGATGTCCATGACGACGTTCGGAAGGGGACATTTGACCCGGGCAAACCCCGGAACGACCCGACGCCGCGGTCGAGCAAGCATCTGGTCATCAAAGCGAACATCCAGAGCATCGATTACGAGGAAGCGCGGCGCGACATTCTGCTGAACCGCCCAGAGACACCAAGATTGCCAGCCGGGGCGCAGCGGGAGTCGGTGGTAACCCCGCCGATCAGCTCGGCGAGAAATCCGGAGAACAGCAGTGCCATGTAAAGCAATGCCGATTTCTTGATCTCGACACCATAGTTTTTCTGCAACAAAGGACGGCATCCAGGTCACAAACAGCCAGCCGGTCCAGCCCTGGCAGAAATAGACGATCATCAACGGCGCCAACCGGAGACCCGGACAGCAAGCCCCAACTCGGGGCCAGGGTTCAAGGCGACCGGGACCGAAAGTTCGTAGAACTCTCTCCTGGAGGGGAATGGATTCGAACTTCTGGTACCGCGGCACAAAAGCCGTGGATTTCCGCAGCATTCCGGGCATTGTGGGGGATCGGGGGCTCTTAAACGGTACCACCTGATTGTTCAGCCCTTCTTCTTCTGCGCCTCGAACTCGGGCGGCACGGGGATCGCTCATCCGCTCCGTCCCGATGTTTGGACAAATGATGACCACGTGGGGAATACGCGTCGCACCACTTCCGCATGGCCGGCGCGGGCGGTTCGCGCGCAAGGTTCAGGTCATGGAGCTGCCGCCGGTAAGAAACCGGCTTGACCCTGTCGACCCTTAATATCGTCGAAGCAAGATCCCGAGCTATTTTTACGCCTTTGGCTCGATCCCTTCGACTTCTTCGCGCAGCATCTCCAGCCGCAGCCACTGATCCTCGGCTGCCGCCAGGTCGTCGCGTGTAACCGCGAGCGCGTCTGTTGTGTCGCGGAATCGTGCGGGATCGCGTTTGTACAGATCCGGGTCGGCAAGGATTGCATTCAGCTCGGTGATCCGCGCCTCCAAAGCCGCGATCCGGGCAGGTAGGTAGGTCGAGTGCCCGGCGGTCATTGAAATTCATTCGGCGGGGAAGGCTGCCCGGTAATTCGCTGATTTGCGTCGCCGGTCGGGATCGTTTGGTGTTTCGCCTCTATGGCGGCGGCGAACCCCGCAATTCCTCTGCCCGCTGCGCCAGCATGTCGGTGTAGCCGCCGGCATACTCGACCCAGCGGCCGTTGCCGTCGGTGGCGATGGTGGACGTCACCACGCGGTCGAGGAAATCGCAGTCGTGGCTGACCAGCAGCACGGTGCCGGGATGCTCGGCCAGCTGCTCTTGCAAGAGATCGAGCGTCTCCAGATCGAGATCGTTGGTCGGCTCGTCGAGCACTAGCAGGTTGGAGGGACGGGCGAAGGCGCGGGCCAAGGTGAGCCGGGCCCGTTCGCCGCCGGACAGCACGCCGACCGGGGTGCGGGCCTGCTCCGGGCGGAACAGGAAGTCCTTTATGAAGCCGATCACGGGTCGGCTTTGGCCACCGACCGTCACCCTATCGCCGCTGCCGCGGGTCAAGGCCTCCGCCAGACTCTGTTCCGGGTCCAGGCTTTCGCGTCGCTGATCGAGCGTGACTTGCACCAGGTTGGTGCCGAGCCGCACTTCGCCGGCATCAGGCGGAAGCGCGCCGGTCAACAGGTTGAGCAACGTGGTCTTGCCGGCGCCGTTCGGGCCGACAATCCCGACGCGGTCGCCTCGCATGACCCGCACCGAAAAATTCCGCACGACCAAACGATTCTCATAGGCTTTGGAGATGCCCTCCACCGCGGCAACGAGCCGGCCGGACAAATCCGCCTGCGCCGCTTCGAGCCGGGCCGTGCCGGTCCCGCCGCGATGGTCTCTTCGCTTGCGCCGCAGTGCGTGCAACTCGGCGAGTCGGCGCTGGTTGCGCGTGCGCCGGGCCGTGACGCCGTAGCGCAGCCAGTCCTCCTCCATCGCGATCTTACGGCCAAGCTTATGCTGCCCGTCGGCTTCCTGCGCGAGGAGCGCGTCGCGCCAAGCCTCAAATGCCGAGAAGCCCTCATCCAAGACGTGCGTAACGCCGCGGTCGAGCCATACGGTGCTGCGCGATAATCTTTCGAGCAGCCGCCGATCATGGCTGATCAGAACGATGCCGGCCCGCATTCCGGCCAGTTCCCGTTCCAGCCATTCGATGCCGGGCAGGTCCAGGTGATTGGTCGGCTCGTCGAGGAGCAGGATGTCGGGCGAGAGAGCCAATGCGCGGGCCAGGGCCGCGCGGCGTGCTTCGCCGCCGGAAAAGGACGCCGGATCTTCGTCGCCGGAAAGACCGAGTTCCTTCAGCAGATACAGCGCCCGGTGCCGACGGTCCGCCGTCGCGCTGTCAAACGCCTCGACATAAGCCAAGGTTGTGCCGAAACCGGCCAGATCGGGTTCCTGCGGCAGGTACTGGATCGTTGCGCCGGGCTGAGCAAACCGCTCGCCGGTATCAGGCTGTACCAGCCCGGCGGCGATGCGCAGCAATGTCGATTTGCCAGAACCGTTGCGCCCGACCAAGCAGATCCGGTCGTCGGCTGCAACCGCCAAAAGTCGGGCCGGAAAGCAGCGGCATCACACCGAAGCTGAGGCTGATGTCGTGTAGCAGAAGCAGTGGTGGCGGCATGGGTGGCTATGGCTCTCAGGGTGATCTAGACGGTACGGCAGCGCGATCGGCTTCGGAACCAAAGATGCGGCATCTTTTTCGAGTGGGGAGAGGTCACGGCTTCCCATTCCGCGAGAGGAACCGAGGGTTCGAAGCCTTCTCTCTCCGCCCGTGCGTCACCTTAGTTCCGACACGGTGACCGTGCCTCCGCCGAATGCGCGGGCGGGATCCCGGCTGCCGTTCGCGCGCTGAGGTGGATGGAGATTCCGCCCCCAAGATCGGCTTCGGTTGGCAGGGCAGGATGGGCTTACTTAACCGGTATCGCTATTCCGCGGCTTGAGCCGTTGCCTCGGCGTCGGGCAGCATTCCTAGCGCGCGTTTGTAGATGTCGAGCAGGCTCTCCTGCTCGTCGTGCTCGTCCTTATCCATTTTTCGGATCTTGAGGATCTGGCGCATGATCTTAGGCTCGAAACCGGTACCTTTCGCTTCTGCGTAGACTTCCTTTATGTCCTCACCGAGCGCCTGCTTCTCCTCCTCAAGCCGCTCAATGCGCTCGATAAAGGACTTCAGCTGTGCGCCCGCGATACCCCCTACGTCCGGCATAATCCCCTCTTCCCCGGTGGTGATGCTGCCCCCGCAGCAGGGCCGGGACGATAGCCTTCGCGCCCGGCTGGCACAAGGGCCCGAAAGCCAAATTACCTAAACCTATCAGTGCTTGGGGTACCGGGCGTGACGATGCGATCAAAGGCAATGGCAACGACTCGACCTTATCCTCTTCCGAGAGGGACCGAGGGTTCGAAGCCCTCTTCGTCCAGCCTCCAGCGGGGAGTCAGCAACGAACCGTGTGCTGCAGGCAAGGCTCGAATGCCGACGGTGCCAGCGCCAGGCGAGGTCAAGCCGCCACGGGTCCCGTTGATCTCGATTGAGCAGAACGACTTGTCCCGAGCGTCGGGATACCGAGTTATTATTAGCTTGCAGCTTGTGGACATATGTAGGATCGGCGATTTCGAGGACGCATTGCGGAGGGAAGCCTCAAAGCCGGTGCGATGGCTCCCGTCGGTTTGCCGGCAATTCGGCGCGGGAGAGTGCCTCGGGCGGCATGCGCCGCTCTCTTCCGAGGGACACGACCGATGACGAGCGGTCATCGATGGGCTTTTAAGGCGAGGTTTCGTGCACACGCATACGGCTGGCGCGGATCCTCTCTTGCCAGCACACGGCTGAAAGAGGCGGTCCGTGAGATCAATTCCTTCGCCAAGTCGGATCGCGTGTTGGCGGCAGAAGGCTGCGTCTCGCTGATGGAACGGCTATGGCCAGCCCTGGAGGATATCGACACGTCGTCGGGCGCCCTTGGCGGCGCCATTCACCGCACACTCGACGAGCTTATCCCAATACTTATCTCGGCTCCGGCTGACGTAAAGTTGCGTCGCGCATGGCTTGAACGGCTGTATCAGGCGGTCATGGACGATGGTGTGCAGTATCTCTCGCCGGTAGAGGACCGCTGGGGCGAAATCGCTGTCTATCCCGAGCTCATGGCAGAATACGCGGGTCGCCTTCGCGCATCAATCCGCCGCGTCTGGGTCGACGAGCCGCCCGGCAGTCATGTCATCGGGACGGCGATCTGTCTGTCCTGCCTGCTGGAGTCTGGGCGGTACGGCGACGCGATCGAGCTGCTGGCGTACGCTCGGATGAAATGGTGGCACTGGCACCGCTTCGGTGCCGAGGCACTCGCGAGGCAGGGAGCGTGGGATGCCGCGATCGCCTACGCCGATGGATGCCGCACGGCGCAGGGTCACGACGACCGTCAGATCGATCGCTTCTGCGAGGATGTGTTGATCAAATTTGGTCGGGCTGACGACGCCTACCTCCGCTACGGTTTGAAGACAGCCACCGGTCCGACCTACCTTGCTATCTTCCGCGACACGGTCAAACGCTACCCCAATCGGGATCGACGCCAAGTGCTGCTGGACCTGATCGAGACGCGGGGTGAGCGTGGCAAGTGGTTCGCCGCGGCAAAGGACGCCGGGTTCCTCGACATCGCCCTCCTATGCGCGCGGGACTACGCGGCCGAGCCCGCGACCCTCGTGCGCGCGGTGCGGGATTTTGCGGCCAAGGAGCCGAAATTCGCGGCGGAGGTCGGGTTGGTCGCTTTGGAGCGCTTGCTCAACGGCGGGGGCTATGACCCTGAAATCTCGCTGGTCCCGGATGCCTTCGGCCATTTCATGGGCGCGGCATCGCGCATCGGCGCGTTCGATTGGGCCAAGCAACAGGTGCAGGCGCTCATCGACGGCCCCTGCCATTCGAGCCGAAAACACTTCCAATCCGCCCTGGCCCAATGCTCGGCGCGTTGCAGCGAGGAGCCGGTTGGAGATTGAACCGAGAAATGGAGCCGGTATTGACGGCTGCGGTGCCGGCGAGCCCCTGGTTGTAGTCAGCTTCTTTTGGGCACGCTTCCATGACCGCACACCCTGACCTCGCCGCCCTCGGTCTTCGGATCGGTTTCGAGAATCATGACGATGGCATCGTCCGCTCGGGCTTCACATGACGATCAGGTCGGCCTTGACTGGACAACATCGCGGGCCGCTTTATCCTCGCGTTCACCCAGATGGACGACGTGCCGAAGCAGTTCATCCAGGGTCCACTCAACGAAGCTGATCTCGATAACCATCTCGGGGCGTGCCCAATGCACTCGTGACAGCACCAGCGGCGATCCGAAGCGGCTGCCGCGTGTGGCGGCTCCGAGAGCGGCATCTTGTCGACCGCAAGCGGCTGAAGGCGCTGCCATACCCGTTCAAGCTCGGCGACTGACATCCCGGTGCCGACGCGCCCTGCATAGATCAGCTTTCCGTCCGGCGTGTGGTAGCCGAGGAGCAAAGCCCCGATCCGGTGCCGGCTGCCCTCCGGGTCGACAGCCGACGACGACAAATTCCTCGCGGTTCGGGCACTTCGTTTTCAGCCACGACCGGCGGTCGGGCTCGTACCGGCCGTTGATGCGCTTAGAGACGATGCCTTCGAGCCCGCGCTCGCAGGCCAGCCGACGAAGGCCGGGTCATGGCCGATCTGGTGATCATTTGTACTGTTGAGCGGACGGCACGCCGGCCAGCAGCTTTTCCAGCCGAGCCTTGCGAGCGCGCCGCTCTGCGTCGCGGAGCGATGCAGCCGGGCGTGTGCCGAAGGTCGCAGCTTTTGCGCCGGCTACGACATCGGCGCCCAGCCCGAGGGAGCTGACGACTGGCGGAGCAACCCGACCAAAGCGCATGCACATCTCGCACCACAGCTCGAATTCGAGATGGGGCCGTGGCTAATGAAGAAACCGGTGGTCGCCGCAGTGCAGGGCCATGTTCTGGGCGGCGGGTGCGAGTTGGTCATGCTGTGCGACATGACGATCGCCGCCGATAACGCCACCTTCGGCGAGCCGGAGGTACGCTTTTCCGCAGTCGGGCCGGCGATCGTTATGCCGATGATCATCGGTTACAAGAAGGCCCGCGAGCTGCTCTATTTCGGCGACCAGATCGATGCCAAGACGGCGCTCGATCTCGGCATGGTGAACCGCATCGTCCCCCTCGCCGAATTGCGCGAGGTGAGCCTCAAATTCGCTAAACGGCTATCGCTGATCTCGCCCGAGGCGCTCTACGCGACCAAGCGTGCGGTTAACCGCGTCGCAGACGCCGCCGGGTTCCGCACCGCGCTCTATGCCGGGCTCGACGTGGTCAGCCCGCTTTACGCGACCACCACCGAGCACGGCGCGCGTTTCCGCCAGATCGCGACCACCGAGGGTGTGCCTGCCGCAGTGCGCTGGCGCTCGGCGCAGTTCAAGGAATAATCGGCGCCGCGGCTTAGCAACAGCCGACGTGCTCTCTCCGTGGACGGGCACGAAGAGCGGTCCACTCTATATTCGTCGACCAGCCGGTATCGCTTTGGTAATCCGACGTTCGCTGAGAGGCGACCATTGGGCGGGATGCGCCGATTGCAGTCGTGCACACCGTCAACCTTTTGAGGCCCGGCCATCCGCTAACATCCTATGGCGCGGCAAGAAACGACGGGGTAGCTGATTATCCACGCGCCAGGCGATAGCGCAGGAAATCGGTGAGCGACGGCGGGAGGTTCAACAGCTTCGTCAGCACGTCGGTGTCGAGCGACACGAGGATTGAACCCAGCACCGCTGTGAGAGCGCCGACGAGGACGGCGGCGTTCATCACCTCGTAGTCGCGGTTGATGCATTGTGACAGAAACAGCCGGAATACTAGAGAGAGCTGGAGGATCGGCGTCACCACCATCAGCGGCGCTACCGCAAGCGAGGCGTACACGAAGGCTTGGGAAATGGCGACCAGCACGGCCGAGGAAAGAAACCACGGCAGGTTTTCACTGCTCATGCCCCTGATGTCGTCCCAGGAGCCGGGCTTGAGCAGGATTAGCGAGAAGAACAGCGTCGCCGCCGCATAGGCGAGGCATCCCGCGGCCGCGGTTCCGATACCGGGCGCGTTCAGGAAGGCCTGCCGGGCCATCAGCGGTGAGCTGCCATAGCACATCGCCGCGCCGAGCGCGAAGAGATAGCCCGAGAAGATGCGCGGCCGGAAACCCGGTCTTGGCACGACACGCTCCTGCTGCGAAGTCACGGTTCGGATGGGCGTCGTCGCCGGCAGCACCGCCGGCGTCTTCTTGATGTCTTCGGTTTTGGTCTGGGTGACGAACGAGCCGCCGAGCATCAATACCGAGCCGATGACCTGCAGCATCGTGAATTTCTCGTGCAGTGTCGCGACCGCCAGCATCATCGCGAACGGCACCTGCAGCTGGACTACTGGAGCGGCGAGATTGACGCCCATCAGCTGGTTAGATTTGTAGTTACAGTAGCGGCCGAACACGAAATGCACGATGCCCTGGCCCGCGAGCCAGGCGAGCGCCACCACCGGGAACACCACGAGCTGACCCAGCTCGCCAAAGGCGGCGGTCATGACCAGGAAGGAAAGGCCACCGATTGGCACGGTTATGGCCATGCCTTGCAGCACGCTACCGGTCACTACCCCCCGCCGCATCGCCACATTGTTGAGGGCAAAGGTAAACGCGCCGAGGGCGGCGTAAAGGACACCGAGCAAGAGAGGTTCCTTCCCCATGGTTCTGATGCCGGCCCGATCATTGGCCACTTGGCCGCGCCGCCTTGGGACCGTGGCGCGTCCCCTATCGCCTCCAGTGCGAGTTGGTGACCATCGCCAAGGTCCTATTTTTTGGAGTAGCGGGCGGACCGCGGCAAGCGACTGGCAGCCCGATGTTCTATTCGTCGCGACCAACACATCTATGGCCGCACTATATTTGAACCGTCCCTTGGCGGCAAATAGGTACGCCTTTGAAGGAAGCGGCACCAAACGTCGAACATCTAGGGATGTGTATAACCCTGAACCGGGCAACAATTCCTCCGAAGTTGCGCACATGGCGAACGAGCCTGCCCTGCCCGACGCGGTCGTCCCGCCCCGGGGCCCCCGCCACAACGGGCTGGTGAATTTCAAGGTTTGCCCTACAAAGGTCGCTCTCGGTGAAACGGCCTCGCGGTGAGGGGTTTTTCATGCTGACAGATCGCTTTGGCCTCGCCCTATCCACCGCGTCCGCGGAGGCGCGGGATGCTTACGTCCAGGCGTCCGATCTGGCGCTGACATTTTATCCAGGCGCGGCCGAGGCTTATGACCGCGCCATCGCCGCCGATCCGGGTTTTGCCCTGGCCTACGTGGGCAAAGCGCAGGTGCTGATGAGGCAGGGCGATCTCGCGGCAGCACGGGCGGAGCTGGCGGCGGCGCAACAGGCGGCAATCGGCCTGTCAGAGCGCGAAGCCAGCCACATCGGGTTCTTCGACCTGGTATTCGCGAGCCGGACGGAGGCCGCAATCGCCGCCTTGCACGCGCATTTGGCTGCATGGCCATGCGACTCGCTGGTGGTTTCCGTAGCCGCGAACCCGAACGGCCTCATCGGCGGCTCGGGTCGGATCGGACAGAAGCGCCGGATAGCGCAGCTGATGGACAGCCTCGCTCGGCATTACGGCGATGATTTCTGGTTCCTCTCCTATCATGCCATGGCGCTGTCCGAGGATGGGCAGCTCGCGGCGGCCCGAGCCAAGATCGAGCAATCGGTCGCGGCCAACCCGAACAACGCGCATGGCGCGCATGGTTTTGCCCATGTCTGCTACGAGAGCGGCGAGCCGGAGACGGCCCGCGCTTACCTCTCATCGTGGCTCGCCAGCTATCCGCGCGACGGCTTTTTCCACGGCCATTTGAGCTGGCATCAATCGCTCTGCGAAATCCAAGCGGGGAACTGGGAAGCAGCGCAGCGGCTGTACCGGGACGCCATTGCGCTGGACCGGCACAGCGGCGGACCGCAGCAGAAAATCTCCGATGGGGCGGCGTATTTGTGGCGTTCCGAACTAGCCGGTCAGGCGCGCGACGACGCCGCCTGGCGCGGGCTATACGATTACGCGACCAGCGCATTGCCGCGGCCGGGCAATGGGCTCGCCGATCTGCACGTCATCCTGGGGCAGGCCATCATGGGAGATGACGCGGCGCTCGACGCCCGTGCTCGGCAAATCGAGGAGTTGGCGCGCGATGGGCGTTACCCGTCCGGCTTATACCTTCCCGCGCTGGCGAACGGCTTCGCTGCGTTCGAGCGCGGGGACTTCTCCGGCGCGATCGAGGCGCTTGCCGCGGTGGCCGGGCAAAACGAACGCATTGGCGGCAGCCGCGCGCAGCACGACCTAATTGAGTTCACCTTGCTGCGGGCATTTATCGAGACCAATCGGTTGGATGAGGTGCGGCGTCTGCTCGGCGCGAGGAGGCCGGGTGCCGCGGGCGTTCCGGTCCTGGGGGTCGCGGCGGTGCATTGACAGATCGAGATCGAGCCGACTTGCAGACACCCTCGCGCCCGCAACCGCACCTGGGTTGCGTGTTCACGGGTTATCTGGCCTAAGCCCGACGATTGGCGAGCCGATACGTCTACTTCCGGATTAAACCTGAGTTAGATCGTGCTCACCGGAGGTCAGCTTGTTTGGCTGACAAGCGGGGTTTTGTGCCAATACTGCCGTTTGCTCAGACGAACAGCAGGCCACTCCCCTTGTCGGCAACGCAGATCTGCGCTTCGGTGCCGCTGTTTCAACCAAGTATCTCAAACTTCAGCCTGAATAGCCGGTCATGAAGACAATCCTTTCCCATTCGAACCTGATCGACTCTGTCGAGCCCAAAGTGCAGCCGGATACTGCTGTGCTGATCGAGGATGGCCGCATTCGCGCCATCCTGCCAAGCGCAGCGGCGCGCAGCGCCGGCGACGCGCAGGTGATCGATCTCAAAGGCGGGTACCGATCAGCGGCACCACTATCCCAGTCTCCACCCTCCTTCTCTCCAAAAACTAGCGGCCGGCGCACGTTTCTGAAACACTGTGCAGCACGGGCGCATCGAGATGCGGGTTCCGCTTCGAACATCGTCGGGGAGATGGGGCTTGGGCAAGCTTGAGGGGAAGGTCGCGCTGGTCACCGGATCGGGGCGCAATATCGGCCGTGCGACGGTCCTGAAGTTGGCCGGCGAAGGCGCGCATGTCGTAGTTAACGCGCGCTCCAATCAGCAGGAGGCTGAGACGGTCGCGCGCGAGGCCCGCGATCTCGGGGTTAAGGCCGTCCCCGTGCTCGCCGACGTCGGCAAAAAGGCTGAGGTCGAGGCGCTGGCCGCCAAGGCGCTGGCCGAGTTCGGCCGGGTCGACATCCTGATCAACAATGCCGCGATCCGGCCGCATAAGCCGTTCACCGAAACGACCAACGCGGATTGGGAGTTGGTTCGGGGTGTGGTTCTCGATGGCGCGCTTTACCTGACGCGCGCGCTGATCGAGCCAATGGTCAAGAATCGCTACGGGCGCATTCTGTTCTTTGTCGGCGACGGCGCGATTTCCGCTCGCGGCACCGGCCGCACTCATTTATCTGCAGCGAAGATGGGGCTGATCGGCATGGCGCGCGGGCTTGCCTCCGAATTCGCGCCGCATAACATCCGGGTTAATGTCGTTTCGCCCGGCAGCATCGATACACGCCGCGACAATCCCGAGTGGTATCGGGGTCGCCTGCCGAACGCCGACGGCATCCCGCTCGGCCGGCTAGGCAGCGTCGACGAGATCGCCGCAACCTGCCTGTTCCTAGTCAGCGAGGATGGCGGCTTCATCACCGGCCAGACGATCCACGTCAATGGCGGCGCGCACTATTATTGACTGCAGCTGATACCGTCGAGCAGGTGTTGCCACTCATCAGGAACAGGATCCGAACCAGGAAGAGCGGATATCGAGTCCGGCGTCGAGATCGAGTGCATCGGTCTCGCCGGCGAAAGTGAAAGAGCGACTTGGAGTCGTTCGGGGGAGTGGCGGCATGGATCTGAAACTGGCCGGCAAGGTCGTGCTGATTACCGGGTCGAGCCGCGGGATAGGGTTGGCTACCGCCAAGGCGTTTGCTGCCGAGGGTTGTCCGATCATTTTGTCGGCTCGCTCGGCCGAGCAGCTGAACGATGCGGAAGCGGCACTGCGCAGCACCGGCGCCACAGTGGCGGCTCACGCAGCCGATGTCGCGGATCCTGCCGATGCAGCCCGGCTGATCGACGCCACGGTCGCCGCCCATGGCGGCATCGATATCCTGGTCAACAATGTGGGCGGTGGCGGCGGCGGTGCGCGCATTTCGGACAGCAGCGACGACGACTGGCGCGGCGCGCTGGAACGCAACCTGATCCAGACCGTGCGCATGATGCGGCTGGCCTTGCCGCATATGAAGGGCCGGCCGGGAGCCGCGGTGATCAACATCGCATCGATTTCCGGTTGGACCCCGCAGCTCGCGATGTCGGGGCAGTACGGCGCGGCGAAGGCGGCGCTGATTTTCGACACCGAGCGCTGGGCGCTGGAGTTCGTGCCCTACGGCATTCGCGTCAACACCGTCTCTCCGGGCTCTATCCTGGTTGAGGGCAACGGCTGGGACCGTTACCGCCTCGCCAATCAGGATTATTTCGAAGATTACGTCCGGCACGGTTTCCCGATGGGCCGGCTCGGCACCGCCGAGGAGGTCGCGGATGTGATCGTTTTCGCGGCGTCGCCGCGCGCTCATTGGATCAACGGACGCAACATTCCGGTGGACGGCTTGGAGCAGCCGCATGCGCCCCTCGACCGCCGTCCGTTCTAGATTTCATCGGCTCCTATTGGCGCACCTTAACAGGAGATGACGATGCCGAGCGATCCGCTGTCCCGTCCACTGATCGAGATTGCGCGTGATTTGCGCGAAAGGCGGGCGAGCGCTCGAGAACTGGTCGAGGCTGCAATTGCCCGGCACGAGCGGTTTGGAGAACGGCTTCACGCCTATTCGTTTTGGGCGCCGGATCAGGCCCGAGCCGTCGCCGACGCGGCCGACGCCGCATTCGCCGCCGGTGTTTCGGCCGGCCCGCTGCAGGGATTGCCGGTCTCGATCAAGGACCTGTTCGCCGCCGCCGGATACCCTTGCTTTGCCGGATCGAGCCGGCGGCTACCGGCCGACCCTTGGGAACGGGACGGGCCTCTGGTCGCGAGGCTGCGCCGTCAGCTCGGCGTGATCATGGGGAAAACCCATATGGTCGAGTTCGCGTTCGGCGGCACCGGCCAGAACAGCCATTACGGAGCGCCGCACAACCCGTGGGATCCGGCCGCCCACCGTTCGGTCGGCGGATCGTCGAGCGGCGCTGGCGTCAGTCTGCTTGAAGGCTCGGCATTGCTCGCGTTCGGCAGCGACACGGCGGGCTCGGTACGCATCCCCGCCTGCATGACCAGCAATGCCGGCTTGAAGGTCACAATCGGGCGCTGGTCCACCGAAGGCGTCGTGCCTCTTTCCTTTACTTTCGACACGCCAGGGCTGCTGGCGAGTAGCGTCTCGGACCTGGCCTACGGCTTTGCTGCGCTCGATCCTTCGGGCATCGATCCGTCCGCCTTGATCGCGCAAGGGAGCGCGCGTGACTTGGCCGGGGTTCGCCTTGGCGTCGGCGACCCGTTTCTGTGGCGCGACTGCGATCCCGGAATTGCCGAAACCGTACAGGAGGCGATCGACGCTCTCGTTCGCGCCGGCGCGATTGCGCGCGACTTCACCTTGCCGGAGACGGAAGCGGCCTACGGCGTGTTTCTCGATGGTGGCCTCAGCGCCATCGAGCTGCGCAGCTTTCTGGATCGGGAGCTGCCGGAGTGGCTGGATCAGCTCGACCCGGTGATCGCGCCGGCGGTGCGCAACGCCGAGAGCCTGAGCGCGCGGGAGTACCTGGCCCGTGTTGCCCGCCTTACCAAACTCGCGCGGGCGGCGGCGCCGCGGCTCGATGCCATCGACGTCATTGCTTCGCCGACATTGTGCCTGACCCCGCCGCTGATGTCGGAGGTAGCCGACGCCAACAGTCATCTCCGGGTCAACCGCCGCATTGTCCGCAATACGGTTTGGGTCAATTACCTCGGCCTCTGCGCAATCACAATGCCGGTCGGGCGCGACCACGCCGGCATGCCTGTCGGTCTCCAGTTGACAGCGCCGGCCCATGCCGAAGAAAAGCTGCTGACGATCGCGCTCGCCGCTGAGCGAGTGCTCGGCACCAGGACGGACCGGTTCGGCACGCCACCACTGTTGGCTTCGTAAGATGATAACCGACGATCCTGCCTGGGCTCTCGCCCAGCATGTCTGCCGCACGGGTTACGCTGACCTGCCCGCGAGCGCCGTCAAATCAGCGCGCTGCGATATCCTCGACACGTTCGGCTGCATGCTCGGCGGCAGCGGCTCGCGCGGGATCGGGGAGCTGTTCGCGGTGGTGTCGCGCTGGGGCGGATTGGCGGAAAGCCGCGTGCTGCTGCGTGGCGTCAGCCTCCCGGCGCCGCAAGCCGCGCTGCTCAACGCCAGCATGGGGCATGCGCTCGATTTCGACGACACACTCGACACCGGTGGCTCGATCCATCCCGGCGTCTCGGTATTGGGTGCGGTTCTGGCGGTCTGCGACAGCCTCGGCGGCGTCACCGGAACAGAGCTGCTGTTGGCGGTCGCGTTGGGTCTCGACGTGTCGTGCCGCGTCGCACTCGCCAGCACCGTCGATCGGGGCTGGCATCGTACGGCGGCGATGGGCGTCTTCGGCGCCGCGGCCGCCACCGGCAAGCTGTTGCGCTTGACCCCGGAGCAGATGCTGGCTGCGTTCGGGATCGCCTACAGCCACTCCGCCGGCAATCGGCAATGCATTCTGGACGGCGCACTGACCAAGCGCATGCAGGCCGGTCAGGCCGCCAGCGCCGGCGTCTTCTCGGCGATCCTGTCGCAGACCGGGTTCACCGGCGCGTACAATATCTTCAATGGCCGTTTCGGGTTTTTCGAACTGTATCAGCCCGATGGATACGACGCCGGGATACTGCTTCGCGATCTGGGGACAGCGTTCCGCGGCGAGGCGCTGAGCTACAAGCCCTACCCGTGCGGCCGGCCGCTGCACGCGGCGATTGACGCCGCCCTGGCGGCTCGTACCCAGCTTCAGATCGAGCGCGCCGACGACATCACGGCCGTGACGATCGAGGCGGACCCCGCCGGTCACGGCGATCAGTTCGAGCGCGGCCCGGCCAAGCGGCGGCCTACCCAAGTCGTCGAGGCGCAGTTCGCTCAGCCGTTTCTCGTGGCCACCGCTCTGGTCCACGGCAAGATCGGAATCGCGGAGGTGGATGGGCTCGGGAATTCGGCGGTGCTGGCCTTGTCAGACCGGATCGCAGGGATGGCGCGCCAGGACCGCCGGAAAGGATCGCTGAGCATCACAGTGACGAGGACGGACGGCCGCTCGGTCACGGTCGAGGCCACCGACCCGATTGGCTCGCCGAAAAAGCCGCTCAGCGATGCCCAGTTCGCGGCGAAATTCCGCGACTGTGCGCGCAATGCGATGCGGCCGCTGTCCGATGCGAGCGTCGATGCGACGCTGACGGCGATCGGCCGGTTGGAAATGCTGGCCGATGCACGGGAGCTGATGTCGCCGTTTGCCGGTTAACACGAACGGCGAGGATCAAGCGACGCCGATCATAGACGTCCAGGTACACGCGTACGATCACAACGATGCGTGGTACGGGACGGTAAATCAGCGTGCCGCTTCACGTAGTTTTAACGCACACGAGTTCTGATATCGCTGCGAATGGGGGATGCCAAAACGGAAGGGACTTAGTCATGCGTCTACCTGTCTTCGTATCGCTCGCTCTCGCTTCAGGCGTCGTTTCTTTTGCCGCGTCTGCCTGCGACACCCGCGTTGATTACGGCAACAAAATCAATCAGCTGCAAACCGAATATCAGGCGGCAGTCGGTCAGGCAGCCAACGCTTACGTTGAAAAGACCATGTACAGCGTTAGGCCGCGCTATTCCAATCTGGTTGATTGGAGAAATTCTGTTAACCTTGCTTTAAACAATTATACTCTCGGCACCCAACAGACGTATGACAATTACATGGTCAGTGCCTGCGTGTGGTGGTAACCCAAAGTTGTCTTAAAGCCAAACACATTTCGGCTTTCTCTGGTAGCAGAATCATAGGGTCCATAGGGGGTATAGGCTGCCTTGGATAGCCGAAGATCCTCTATGACCCCTCTCCCTATCCCCGACCGCCGTGGGGCGCCGATCGGAACCCCGGCAGGCAAGCAATGCGCTGATTTGATCGGGTTCCCACGGTTCCCTGCTGGACCTGCCGAGTACCGAAGCACGTCTTCATATTTGTCAGCGATCACTGACCCCGCATGGCTGTTCAGACAAACCGGATGTGAAATACCTTGTCAATCCCATTATCAACAGGCCAAAAACTCCTGCAGCAACCCGTTTACCACCTGTGGTGCGTCTTGCTGCACCCAGTGGGATACACCGGGCAGATGCTCCACTCTCAGATTTCGTACGTAGCGCTCAGTGCCGTTCAGGCAGATCGAGTCCAGCGCCACATCAGGCTCGCCCCATACCACCAAGGTCGGCACCTCGATCAACTGCGCCAGGTTCAGCCTTCGCGAGCTCCGCAGCCGTACTGCCCGATACCAGTTCAGCATCGCTGTCGCAGCGCCGGGCTCGGTGATCTGCCTAGTGTAGACGGCCAGCACGTCCGCTGGCAGCGCCACGCCACCGAACATCCGGCGCACTATGGCGCCGCCATTCATTGTCAGCATCCGTTCCGGCAATCTTGGCAGCTGAAAAAAGGCCACGTACCAGGATTTGCGCAACTGCCGCCAGTGCTTCAGCGCAGCACGGAAGCACAGCGGATGCGGGTCGTTCATGATCACTAGCCGATTCAACGGTCGGCGCTGCTGGGCGGCAAAGCACCAAGCGACCATCCCGCCCCAATCATGCCCGATCAGCACGACGTTTTTGGCGTTCGCGGCCTTGATCAGCGCCGTCACATCGTCCACAAGGTGCGGCAGAGCGTAGTCTGCAACTTGCGTCGGCCGGCTGGTGCGCCCGTATCCGCGCTGATTGACGGCCCAGACGCGATAGCCCATTCGGGCCAGCACCGGTAGCTGGTGCCGCCACGAGATGGCGTGCTCCGGAAACCCGTGCAGGCACAGCGCCAGCCTGTCACCCGTGCCCTCCTCCAGTACCTCGAAGCGCAGCCCGTTGGCCTCGACGAATTTGGTCTGCATGTCACGGGCCCAGTAACGTTCCTGGCATTCGAATTACTCCACCACGAACACGTGCTGTTCGGCTGCTCTTTCAGCCCCTGGGTCGGCCATCGAGATTGAAGCGCAGCCGATAGCCTTGCAAAAAAAGCTGGGTCGGGCGTTTGCAGAAGCCTCGTCGCTACGCAGCCGCGATGACCGACAAAAAGGTCATCGATCGGTTGAAACAGGACTGCCGCGCTGTATGACAAGCTCGCGGCCGGGCAAGACCCTGGACCCAGGGATCGCGATTAATCGAGGGAAGTCCAGTGCTCAAAGTCGCCAGGGGATCAACCCTACGTTCTACCTATAACATCGCCGGCATCATTGGCGCGAGCCCGATCGAGTTTCCGCGTCAGATCCCGGCGCCGTCAGTCGGTAAACGCCGGCCGCGGTGCCGCTGTAGAGCGCCTTCTTATCCGCCGCCGACACGCCCGATGTGATGCGCTTGAACGCGTTCCACAACTCGGTATAGCCGCCGGACTGCTTGTCGGGTGGGAAATTGCTCTCGAACATGCAGCGGTCAGCGCCGAACGCCTCGATGCACGGCTCGATGTACTGCCGCCACGCCGCGGCGAGTTCTTCCGACGACGGCGGCATGTCGCGCTCGGAGAAATCGAAACCGAACGAGGTCATGCCCACGCCGCCGAGCTTAATGTGGACGTTCGGAGACTTGGCCAGCTCGGCGATATCTTTCTTCCAGCCGGCGAGGATCTCCTGCCGCCGCCCGCGATAAGGGCCGACGCCGAGCACGCCGCCGACGTGGTTCAGGATGATCGTCGTATCGGAAAAGGCACGGGCGAGGTCGATCGCGTCCTGCAATTGCGGATGGTACTGCCACGAATTCGAAGCTGAGCCCCAACGGCGCGAGCTGCGCGAACCCCTCGCGGAACTTGGGATCGCGCACGAGATGCGGCGGCACGACACGGGTCGCGTATTTCTGGATCGTTTCGTGCTCGTCCCACGACACCCCGTGACGGATTCCGCGAAAACGCCCGCCGCCCACCCTGATCTCGGCTTCCAGCACTTCGCGCACGCGGGCACCGAGTGTCAGGTCGGCGTGGCCGACGATCCCCTCGGCGACGCGGCACGGGCCATAGCCGCCCGAGGCGCTCATCGCGGCGATGCCGTTGACGAACTCGACCTCGCCGACCGGCGCCATCTCGGCGGGGCCGTCCTTCTTGTACATCGAGCGGCATTCGAGAAAGACCGTTGAGATGATGTTGTGGCCCCCGCCGATATCGGCCAGGAGCTCTGGCAGCAGATAACGGCCGCGCTGCGGCGTATCCCAGAAATGATGGTGCGGGTCGATGATCGGCAATTCCGGCTCGAGCGCCGCCTCGCGGGGCCGACGCGCCAGCCAGGCCTGCAGCTCGGCATCGTTGCGGTAGGCCAGCCCGCGGTATTCGCCCTTGGCATCCCCTGTCATGTCACCCTCTCATTCCCTCGTGTGATTTTGATTTTGGGCTATTTCATCACTCCCGCGAAAGAGGTGTCAGGAATTGGCTACATTGCGGTCATGTGTTGCTTCGAGACGCGCCTCCTTGGGGGCTTTAGTGCGGTGCGGCGGGGTCTTCTGCTTGAACTGATGCGCTGCGGCCCGGTTGCGAACGCTCCCACGCCCGAGCGGGTGATCGGCATCGGGTGGAAGGCGATGCCAGGAGAGTTCTCTCGTGACTACGGCCTTGGAGGAAGCAGGCTTCGAACTTCTGCTCGCTCTCCCGGATGGGTGCCGCTGGCGCCGGCGCAAGTGACCAAATCATCTGGAACGGCCGCTTTCCCTCGCTTTGATCATATTGACGCTGCACCCGCACTCGCGTTTCAGCAGGCAGACCAGGACAAGGCGTCACGAGCATGCGGGTACCGGTGGTTCGAATCCACTTCCCTCCAGCAGACAGTCCGCGTCTCGCCCAGACCCGGCCGTTACAGGTCGAAAAACCCGCGGTTCCGCGCGGGTGTGCGTCGCTGGGGTCCGCAGAGACTCGCAGGGGTTAATCGAGATCGCGCCAAGCGGCGCTGTTATCTCTATCGGGCGATATTCCAGTACCGCAGTGCCGCTGATATCATGGGCAACGGCGGCCGCGGCTAGCCAAAGCTACGGCTCGGGTCAATTTCTCAAGCCAAGCAGGGCGCGTTGCTCCTGCCAGGCTAGCGGCAGACGTGAGTGGGCGAGCAGCTTGTCTGCCGTGAGATGGGGTGGCTGATTGCCGTCGAGGATGGCTTGCGTGATGTCGGGGGCGAGATAGCTGAGGCGGACCAGCCGCGTGAAATAGGACCGACTCACGCCTTCTTGTTTGGCCAGTGCTGCAAAGGGCACGCCGGGGCTGCCGACGAGTGTGGCATGGAAGCGATGCGCCCTGATCAGCAGCTTAATCAGCCGCGCGTTGGGTTTGCGCGATGGCAGACGGATCGGTGCTGTCGATCAGCATCCTGATCTCCCGCCCGGAGCGGCGAAGCCGTACTGGCACGTACAGGGTCTGGGTTTCGTCGTCCGTCGCGCTCGGCAATGGTGCCGTGGCGCCATCGAGGAATGCGCTAAGCCGTGTCGGGTGCGTGCGGATGTCGATTTGGTCGGCTCCGACGTCGATGCGCTCGATCAGGGCGGTAAGGAAGGCACGCTGGCGTGCTCCTGGCAACTCGGGCCAGATCTTGCCGATTTCCGCAGCTCGCGCTAGCAGCCGGCGTTGCGCTGAGGCATCGGAAAACCGTGTCGCCTGATAGATGCTGGCCGGATCGAGAAGCCATTGACGCATGTGGCTCGTGACGAGCTGCTCGATCTCCGCGGCTGGAATGCGCAGCCCGGGGGACCTCTCGCTCTGATCCTTGGTGATCAGCGGGCGGGAGACATAATACCGGTAGCGCGTGCCTTTCTTGACGGCGTGGGTCGGCGTCATCGGGTTGCCGTCGGGATCGAACAATAGGCCGGCGAGCAGGCTCGGCTGACGAGTTCGTGTGCCGGAGCTGCGCTCGGCGGTATTGTCGGCGAGCTGAGAGTGAACGGCATCCCATAGCGGCTGATCGACGATCGGCGCGTGTTCGCCGGGATGGGATTGCCCCTGATGAACGATCTCGCCGAGATAGGTACGGTTCTGCAGCATCAGGTAGAGCGCGCCGCGCGAAAATGACTTGCCGCCAATCGGGCGGCCGGAAGCGCTCGTCCACGATTTGCTCTTGATGCCGCGGGCGTCGAGCTCCTGCTTCAACAACCGGACCGAGCCGAGTTCGGCATAGCGGCGGAAGATCGCGCGCACGATCTCCGCCTCGCTGTCGATGATGAAGAGTTTGCGGTCCTCTACCCGATACCCGAGCGGCGGCACGCCACCCATCCACATCCCCTTCCGTTTCGAGGCGGCGATCTTGTCGCGGATGCGCTCGCCGATGACCTCGCGCTCGAACTGCGCAAACGACAAAAGTACATTGAGGGTCAGGCGCCCCATCGAAGTTGTCGTATTGAATTGCTGCGTGACCGAAACGAAAGAGGCGCTCCTCTGATCGAGGATCTCGACGATCTTGGCAAAATCGGCGAGCGAGCGGGTCAGCCGGTCGATCTTGTAGACGACGATGGTGTCGACCCGGCCCGCGGCGATGTCGGCGAGCAGCCGCTGCAGAGCAGGCCGGTCCATCGTTGCGCCGGAGAGCCCGCCATCATCATAAGCCGCGCGCAGGCACACCCAGCCCTCGTGCTGCTGGCTGTTGATGAAGGCCTCGCAGGCCTCGCGCTGCGCCTGCAGCGAATTGAATTCCTGCTCGAGCCCCTCCTCGGAGGATTTGCGGGTGTAGATCGCACAGCGGATCCTGCCGGTATGTCGTGTGGTGCTGGCGGCTGACCTCGTCATCAGTCGGCCTCGGCGGCGGCCGAAGCACCGGCTGGCTTGGTCAGGCCAAAGAACCGAGGGCCCGACCAATGCGCCCCGGTGATCCGCTTGGCGATTACGCTCAGCGAGCGATAACGCTCACCCTCATACTCAAACCCGTTGTCGCGAACGAGGACGGCGTGGGTGTGCCCACGCCACTGACGAACCAATGTCGTGCCGGTCTTCAGCACGACAGCGGGATCGAAGGACGCGCCGCGCTTTTCGCGCTCTCCGGTCAGCGCCTGCAGGCGACGCCGCAAGGCCCGGCCGGTTCCACCATAGCTCTGCTCTTGTAGCTGGTGAGCGAGGGCTCGGATGAGCAGATCGCGACTGAGCCCTTGGGGCGCTGCGACCTGATGCAATTGGCGCCAGTCAAGGCGCAGTTCGTGCGTCGACCGATGCGCCAACTCGGCAATTTGGCCATCGACCTCGGCCACAACTCCGCCCCGCGGTTCGCCGCTCGGGTTCCCGCTTCGACCGAGAACGGAGGACGGCCCGCCAGAGTGTTGGCGGGCCAAAGTGCCGTGGCGCGACGGTTTCATACGCTCGCCGGTTCGGTGATGCGGTAGACCCGGCCGCGTTCCTCTTGCGCCGAGGCGAGCGTGAGCCCGAGCTTCTTTTTCAGGGTTCCGGAGAAGAGACCGCGCACAGTGTGCCGCTGCCAGCCCATAGCGCTCGCGACCTCGTCGACGGTGGCGCCCTCGGGCCGGCGCAGCATCGTGATGACCTCATCCTGCTTTGACGGTCGCTTCGCGTCGGATTGCGGTTCCGGCTCGGGCAGCGCCTCGATCGCCGACCACAGCTCGTCAATCAGTGCCGCGCGATCCCCGACCTTTTTCCTCTTTTCGATACCGGGCAGTGCATTCCACAACGCCAGCAGCCGTTTGCCGCTGAGCGGGGCGGCCTGCAGTTCCTCCTTCGACGTGACGGCGATCTCGCCCTCAGTCACTCTGGCCGGCGCCTCGCGGCACAGCGTGATTCCGTCATTGCCAATCACATAAATGCGCATGGGTGGGTTCTCCTGACTTATCCCGCGGCCGGTTGCCGCTGGTGACCCACTCACGCTCTCTTTGCCGACCAAAGCCACTTCATTCCGGATAATCTTGTGGCGTTGTTGGGCGCAGTTCGAGCATGGAATTGCTCGGCTGAACACTGCGGCTCGTACTGGCGATGACAGGGCACAGTCCTAACGAACTGATAACCCCGAGCGTCCGCTATCGACTCGAATGCTGACCGAGCCTGAGCGGTAAGGCGGGTCTCAGTTTGACCCGATTCGGACATAGGCATTGCGCGCATCAGGGAGGCTCGATCTCGCCGCTAATGATCTTTACCACCTGTGATGCCGAAGGCGTCAACAGCGGGATTTGTGTCGATTAGGTAGGTCGCCGATTGCTCCCATTGTTAGGTGTCGGCGACTGGGCGAAATTCAAGTGCGAGCGCACGACCTCGCGCACGTCGCGGCTCGTCCAGAAATCGACCACAGCGGTGGAGCCATCGTCACGGTTCTTTTCGAGGATAGGCAACTCAGGAATTTCCCCGCTCGCGGCGTCGGGACGGATCGCGCCGGCTAAGCGTTCGATGACCCACCCGTAATACGGCGAGAGCCGCATCGACGATAAAGGTCAGCCGGGTCTGCAAGGAGGGACAGCCACGAAAACCGGATGCTCGCTCACCGCGTCCCAGCCGGTCAAACATCTGCAGAAATGACGGCTGTCAATGTGGGGATGAGCCGCTGCCGCTATCGTTAGGTGCAGTTGGAGCTGAACAAAGCCGACCGATGCCGCCAGCTGGCTCTATGGCGACGACGATTATCGCGGGCAGCGCTATGAGCTCGATCAGATTAATGCGGAGAGCGTGCCGGGGCTCGCGCTCGTTTGCACGTACACCTTCCCAAAGAGCGAGGGATCGGAGCCAGCGTCCATTGTGTACGACAGGACGCTTTACGCGGCGACCGCGCACAACGCCGGTGCGCTTAATTGCAGGCAAGATAGTTCGCGGGAGGGGTACCGTCCGAAATGCCCATTTGATCCGCGCCTCGTGCTTTCTGGGCACTAACTTCGATGTGCCTAGCGGATTTGGGCGATGCACAGCTGGTCCGACTCCCGCCCGCTTGGCGGTCCCGTGATCGGAGGCGACATTGCTTAAGCGGATGGCGATCGGTGTCGGAGGCCTGATTGTTGTTGGCCTGGTCGTTTTCTTTGCGCTTGCTTGGCGGCCGGCCATCGCCCCCATCAAAGAAGCGGCAAATTCCAGCTTTCCGGCCGAGCTCATCGCCAGAGGCCAGGTGCTTGCCGGCGCCGGATATTGCGCAGTGTGCCACACCCGGGCGGGCGGAGAACCTTACGCCGGGGGTTACCCGATGCCCACGCCGTTCGGGACGATCTACTCGACCAACATCACGCCCGATCCGGAAACCGGCATTGGCCGATGGTCGCTCGAGGCTTTCGCCCGCGCGATGCATGAGGGCGTCGCCCGCGACGGCTCGCACCTGTTTCCTGCCTTCCCGTACGACCACTTCACCAAGGTCACGGACGACGACGTCAAGGCGCTGTACGCCTACATTATGACCCGACCGCCGGTCCGGGCGACGCCGCCCTCGAATACGCTTCCATTTCCGCTCAATATCCGCGCGCTCCAGGAAGGCTGGAAGATTCTGTTCTTCAGGAGCGGCCGCTATCAGCCGGACCCGTCGAAGAGCGCCGAGTGGAATCGCGGAGCCTATCTGGCCGAAGGTTTATCTCACTGCGGTGCCTGTCACACGCCGCGCAACCTGCTCGAAGCCGAAAAGGTGAGCGAGCCTTATGCAGGCGCCTCGATCGAGAACTGGATCGCGCCGGCTCTCACGGATGCGAACCCGTCACCGGTACCGTGGACGCAGGACGAACTGTTCAGCTATCTGCGCAGCGGGATCACCCCCCTGCACGGGGTGTCCGCCGGCCCGATGGCCCCCGTCATCCACACTGGTTTTGCGGACGTGCCGGACGACGATGTGCGGGCCGTAGCCGTCTATTTCGCCGATCTCGACCACGCGGCCGCTCGTCAGGCCGCCATTGAGCCAGCCGTCAAGAAGGCGCTGGCGGCGTCCCTTCTCGGCAGTGGCCAGGACTATGACCCGGACGCGCAGCTGTATGCGGGCGCGTGCATCGGCTGCCATTTCAATGCGGGGCCGGCCCCAATTGCTGCGCGTCCCGAACTCGCCCTCAACAGCGCGCCGAGGCTGCGCGAACCAACCAACCTCATTCAGGTGCTGCTGAACGGCATCGGCATCCGAGAGGGCGGGCCGGGTCTGGTGATGCCCCGCTACGACTGGGCGCTTACTGATGCCGATATCGCACGGTTGGCAGACTATCTGCGGCGTACCCGCACCGACCAGCCGCCTTGGAGCGACGTGGAGAAGAAGGTGGCGGCCGTTCGTCGGCAGCACGCGGCCCTCAATCATTGATTTCCGGAGCTGTGTATGACCACGTTCGATCTCAATGGCCGCACGGTATCAGTTCGAAGCGCCGATGACACGCCGCTGCTGTGGGCGATCCGTGATGAGATCGGCCTCACGGGGACCAAATTCGGCTGCGGGATCGGTCTGTGCGGCGCCTGCACCGTCCATGTGGACGGTCGCGCCACCCGGTCCTGCATCACTCCCGTCGGCGCTGTCGCCGGCGCCACGATCGTCACCATCGAGGGGCTCGCCCCGGATGGCCGGCATCCGCTGCAGACTGCCTGGATCGAGCTGCAGGTCCCGCAATGCGGCTACTGCCAGTCGGGACAGATCATGCAGGCAGCCGCCTTGCTCAATGACTATCCCGATCCGACCGATGAGGACATCAATGCAGGAATGGCGGGCAATCTCTGCCGCTGCATGACTTATGTCCGCATCCGCCAGGCTATCAAGCTGGCAGCAACGCGAATGCGCGGAGCCCCCCATGCATGAGATCTTGAGCTGCAGGTTGCCGAAACCTGGTCGGGACGCCGACGCGTTGGCGCCGTCGCGGCGTGACTTCCTGATCGTGGTGGTCGGGACCGGCGTCGTGCTGGGATACGCCCGGTCGACGCTGGCGGCCATCGAGCTGCCGTTGGCGGCCGCTCAGCAGACAGCCCCCGGCAAATTTTTTGAACCGACCATCTGGTACAGCATCGACCGCAATGGCGCTGTGACCGTCAACATCAAATGCGCCGAAATGGGCCAGCATGTCGGCACCGCGCTCGCCCGCATCGTGGCCGACGAGCTCGAGGGCGACTGGAACAAGGTACGGATCATCTATGCCGAACTCCAATCCGAAATGGGGGAGCATGATGACCGGCGGCAGCTATTCGGTGTGGCAGAACTTCCCGGTCCTCAGCCGGGCTGGCGCGGCGGGCCGCATTGCGCTGATCGAAGAGGGCGCGAAGCTGCTCGGCGTCCCTTCCGAGGCCTGCACGGCACGCAATGGCGCTGTGATCGCCGGAGGTCGATTGATCGCATATGGAGATATCGTCGCGCGTGGCAACCTCAACCGGACCTACACACCCGATCAGTTGAAGCAGATGCCGATCAAGCCGCCGTCCGAGCGCCGCCTGATCGGGCGCGAAACCCTGGCGCTCGACATTCCTCCCAAAACCAACGGCGAGGCTCGCTACGGGATCGATGCGGTGGTAGACGGCATGATCTACGCGCGCCCCAAGGTCCCGCCCACCCGATACGACTGCACGGTCCGTTCGATCGATGATTCCGCGGCCAAGAGTGTGCCAGGCTACATCCAGAGCCTGGCGCTCGATGACCCGTCGGGCACGGCGTCGGGCTGGGTGATGGTCTACGCCGACAGCTTCGTGGCCGCCAGCCGCGCCGCCGATCTCGTCAAAGTCGAGTGGAGCGTGCCCGGGGCGGCGCAAGTGTCCGAGCAGGATCTGCAACGCCACGCGGCGCAACTGATCGCCGACAAAAACGGCGGAGCGCTCGTGGTCGACGATCCGGGCATGGAAGCCGCGTTCGCAGCGGCCAAGCTGACGATCGAGCGTACCTACACGACCAGCACCGTGATGCATTTCGCGCTCGAGCCGGTGAACGCGCTGGCGTTCGAAAAAAACGGCATGTTCGAAGTCCATACCGGCAACCAGTGGCAAACTCT
>CAVXLL010000023.1:0-10189 GCA_963762575.1 uncultured Alphaproteobacteria bacterium
CGCTGGAGGGAAGTGGATTCGAACCATCGGTCCCTGGCGACAAGCCGTGGGTCCCGTCATGGAAAATGGTGAGAGTTTTGCAGGTGCCTGCCGGGCAGGCCATCCCACAGTACGACGCTGCGGGGATGTTAGGCTCCACGCTCTCGTAAAAGGGAGCTGGCTTGGCTCCTCTGTCTCCCTGTGGGTCAAGCCTCATCCTTGGCGTCGAGCTACCGCTCGACGCTTTTTTTGGCTCACCGGCCAAAAGCGGGACTTTCGGCGAGGGACCAAGGGTTCGAATCCGTCTCCCTCCAGCAGACAGTCCGGGTCTCGCCCAGACCCGGCCGTTACAGGTCGAAAAACCTGCGGTTCCGCGCGGGTGTGCGTCGCTGCGGTCGGCAGAGACGGCGCACGGTTGGTCGAGATCGCGCGAAGCGGCGCTGTTATCTCTGTCGGGCGATATTCCAGTACCGCAGTGCCACGGATGTCATCGGGCAACGGCGGCCGGGCTAGCCCAAGCTCCGGCTCGGGTCAATTTCTCAAGCAAAGCCAAGCAGGGCGCGTTGCTCCTGCCATGCCAGCGGCAGACGTGAGTTGGCGAGCAGCTTGTCTGCCGTGAGATAGGGTGGGTGATCGCCGTCGAGGATGGCTTTCGTAATGTCGGGGGCAAGATAGCTGAGGCGGACCAGCCGCGTGAAATAGGACCGGCTCACGCCTTCTTGCTTGGCCAATGCCGCAAAGGGCACGTCGGGGCTGCCGATGAGTGTGGCATGGAAGCGATGCGCCCTGATCAGCAGCTTGATCAGCCGCGCGTCGGGTTTCGCTACGGCAGACGGATCGGTGCTGCCGATCAGCATCCTGATCTCCCGCCCGGAGCGGCGAAGCTGTACCGGAACGGACAGGATCTGGGTTTCGTCATCCGTCGCGCTCGGGGAGGGCACCGTCGCGTCGCCATCGAGGAACACGCCAAGGTGTGTCGGGTGCGTGCGGATGTCGATTTGGTCGGCCCCGACGTCGATGCGCGCGATCAGGGCGGAAACCAACGCACGCTGCCGTGCTCCTGGCAACTCGGGCCAGATCTTGCCGATTTCCGCGGCTCGCGCTAGCAGCCGGCGTTGCGCTGAGGCATCGGAAAACTGTGTCGCCTGATAGATGCTGGCCGGATCGAGAAGCCATTGGCGCATGCGGCTCGTGACGAGCTGCTCGATCTCAGCAGCTGGAATGCGCAGCCCGGCGGACCTCTCGCTCTGATCCTTAGTGATCAGCGGGCGGGAGACATAGTAGCGGTAACGCGTGCCTTTCTTGACGGCGTGGGTCGGCGTCATTGGGTTGCCGTCGGGATCGAACAATAGGCCGGCGAGCAGGCTTGGCTGGCGGGTTCGTGTGCCGGAGCTGCGCTCGGCAGTATTGTCGGCGAGCTGAGAGTGAACGGCATCCCATAGCGACCGGTCGACGATCGGCGTGTGTTCGCCGGGATGGGATTGTTCCTTATGAACGATCTCGCCGAGATAGGTACGGTTCTGCAGCATCAGGTAGAGCGCGCCGCGTGAGAATGACCTGCCGCCAATGAGGCGGCCGGAAGCGCTCGTCCACGATTTGCTCTTGATGCCGCGGGCGTCGAGTTCCTGCTTTAATAACCGGACCGAGCCGAGTTCGGCATAGCGGCGGAAAATCGAGCGCACAGTCTCCGCCTCGCCGTCGATGACGAGGAGTTTGCGGTCCTCTACCCGATACCCGAGCGGCGGCACGCCGCCCATCCACATCCCCTTGCGTTTCGAGGCGGCGATCTTGTCGCGGATGCGCTCGCCGATGACCTCGCGCTCGAACTGCGCAAACGACAAAAGCACATTGAGGGTCAGGCGCCCATCGACGTCGTCGTATTGAACTGCTGCGTCACCGAAACGAAAGAGGCGCTCCTCTGATCGAGAATCTCGACGATCTTAGCAAAATCGGCGAGCGAGCGGGTCAACCGGTCGATCTTGTAGACGACGATGGTGTCGACCCGACCCGCCGCGATGTCGGCGAGCAGCCGCTGCAGAGCAGGCCGGTCCATCGTTGCCCCGGAGAGACCGCCATCATCATAAGCCGCGCGCAGGCACACCCAGCCCTCGTGCCGCTGGCTGTTGATGAAGGCCTCACAGGCCTCGCGCTGCGCCTGCAGCGAATTGAATTCCTGCTCGAGCCCCTCCTCGGAGGATTTGCGGGTGTAGATCGCACAGCGGATCCTGCCGGTGTGTCGTATGGTGCTGGCGGCTGACCTCCTCATCAGTCGGCCTCGGCGGCGACCGAAGCACCGGCTGACTTAGTCAGGCCGAAGAACCGAGGGCCCGACCAATGTGCCCCGGTGATCCGCTTGGCGATTACGCTCAGCGAGCGATAACGCTCCCCCTTATACTCAAACCCGTTGTCCCGAACGAGGACGGCGTGGGTGTGTCCACGCCACTGACGGACCAATGTCGTCCCGGTCTTCAGCACGGCAGTGGGATCGAAAGACGCGCCGCGCTTTTCGCGCTCTTCGGTCAAAGTATGCAAGCGCCGCCGCAACGCCCGGCCGGTTCCGCCATAGCTCTGCTCCTGCAGCTGGTGAGCAAGGGCTCGGATCAGCAGATCGCGACTAATCCCAAAGGGCGGTTCGGTGCGATGCAACTTGCGCCAGTCAAGCCGCAGCTCCTGTATCGATTGATGGAATAAGCCGGCGATTTCGGCTTCGACATCGCTACGGCCCAGCTTTCGTGCGTGGTCGTTGCGGTTGCCGCCCCGACGGGGAACGGGCGACGGCCCGCCAGAATGCTGGCGGGCCGACGCATCGTCGACTGCAGGTTTCATGCGCTCGCCGGCTCGGCAATGCGGTAGACCCGCCCGCGCTCCTCTTGCGCCGAGGCGAGCGTGAGCCCGAGCTTCTTCCTCAGGGTTCCGGAGAAGAGACCGCGCACCGTGTGCCGCTGCCAGCCCATAGCGCTCGCAACCTCGTCGACGGTGACCCCCTCGGGCCGTCGCAACATCGCGATGACCTCATCCTGCTTTGACTGCCGCTTCGCGTCGGGTTCCAGTTCTGGCTCGGGCAGCGCCTCGATTGCCGACCACAGCTGATCGATCAGCGCCGTGCGATCTCGAACCTTTTTCCGCTTTTCGACACCGGGCAGTGCATTCCACAACGCCAGCAGCCGTTTGCCGCTGAGCGGGGCGGCCTGCAGTTCCTCCTTCGAAGTGACGGTGATCTCGCCCTCAGTCAATGTGGCCAATGGCTCGCGGCACAGCGTAATTCCGTCATTGCCAATCACGTAGATGCGCATGGGTGGGTTCTCCCGACTTATCCCGCGGCCCGTTGCCGCTGGTGACCCACTCACGCTCTCTTTGCCGACCAAAGCCACTCCATTCCGGATAATCTTGTGGCGTTGTTGGGCGCAGTTTGAGCATGGAATTGCTCGGCTGAACACCGAGGCTCGTACTACCGATGACAGGGCACAGTCCTAACGAACTGATAACCCCAGGCGTCCGCTATCAACTCGAATGCTGACCGAGGCTGAGCAGCAAGACGGGTCTCAGTTTGATCCTCAACAGACATGGACACTCGAAATCATGCACATCGGGTTCTTTTTCATCGGCGACGTGCGCTGCCTTGTCCCGAGTACCAGGGATCGGGCGTCAGGGCTCTGGCGGCCTTCTTGCCGAGCCGAAGATGGTCCGTCAGGTACCGCTCCTGACACGCCGCAGAATGTCTGACGGCCTGTGTTTCTATCACCGAGGTTTTAATCGCCTCGTTCAATTCCTCGACCGTCGCAAGGCGGAAGGCTCAAGGAACTCAGCGCTGCTTTTCGTCGCTGACGGATCACCTCGGACGGCGGCGTGATGCTCCGGGCGCAAGCTGAGCGGCGCCTTGGTATCGCCGCTGGGTGCAGCCCGTCGGCGCCAGAGCACTATATCGACCTGGTGAGCGCCAGCGCTGGCATGCTGCTGTTCGCGTAGGACGGTTAGCCAAGACAACTCATCATTGTGCCAGCGGATTTTTGTGCTCCAAGAGCAGCAGCTGTACTGCCGGCGAAGTATCGTCCAGCCTCCGGATAACACCCGCTTATCACCGGGTCAGACAACATGCATCCCGGTATCAAAGGTCAGGTCCCAGCTCCCACCTCTCTTCCCTCTGGCGCCGTCCCAACCTACCTCGCCTCACAACTGTGATCTCGCGAGTGCTGCCCTTCGAAGGCAGAGGTCGGGAGTCAAATCTCGCCGGGTGCGCCATTTATTACAATCGTTTGAAGCTGTTATGACCAACTCTCATCCGCCAGTCGACACTCGGAGCCATTTCGGAAGCCCCACGGAAGAATGGTGAGAACATCCCGAACGCTCAGTTGATCATCTATCCCAACTCCAACCATGGAGCGCCGTACCGGTATCCTGAGCTGTTCGTGAAGCACGCCACTCTGTTCCTCGACGTGTGACGTCGGGGCACCACAGGCGAGGACCGCAGCCATGTCAGACCATGCCGCACTGAAGACAAAGACCGTCAAAGTTCCGGGGCAATACCCGCCGGGATCGCGGACGACCAAGAATACTCATGGCTCGCCGGCCCTTTCCGAGACGCGATCGATCAGATTGTCCACCCTCGACAGAAACAGCTTAAGAAGCGGCGAGTTGTTCTCCTTGTGGTAGCCGAGAACCAAGTCGATTGTTGGTGCCTCACCCTTTATTGGACGACTTGTGACCGAGCGCGGCAGAAAATTCCGTGCATAGAGTGGCAGAAGGGTGATGCCCTGGGTCGACACCACCATTGAGATTGCCATCGAAAGACTGGTTACTTCGTGATCGGGCGTAATGTCGATGCCCGATTTTTTTACGTAATCGTCAATGATGACGCGCAGCGTAGGAGCAAAGGTCTCCGGCACGCTTATGAACGTCTCCCCGACGAGATCCTGTGGGCTCACAGCCTCAAGGGCGGCGAGGCGATGGTCGCTGCGCAGGACGGCTACGAGTGGTTCCCTGGTCAGAAGCTTGAACGCCAGGTCCGGCATCTGTTTTTCCGGCCGAAGAAAGGCAACGTCGACTTTTCCCCTCAAGAGAGTGGCGGCGAGTTCCGGCGAGCTTTGACTGGAAATGACAGACTTCTATCGTGGGCAATTCGTCGTGCAGGATACGCAAGGCTTCGGAGGACCATTCCAACTCGCTTCCAGGCAGGAAACCGATAACAAAGGACCCCTTAGCCGGATAAGCGGCCCGGCGCGCCGCTTCGCCGGCCGCCTCGACCTGAGAGAGCGCCAGCCGCGCGTGGTCGAGAAACGCCCGCCCGGCCGCTGTCAGCTCGATCCCACGCGGGCTGCGTATCAAGAGTTGGACGCCGACTTCCGCTTCCAGGTCGCGGATCTGCCGGCTCAGGGAGGGTTGTGCCGTGTGCAGCCGCCGCTCGGCTGCGACTGTCAGACTTCCTTCCTCGGCGACGGCCACGAAATAACGCAGATGCCGAAGCTCCATGTCTCGTGCCATACCTCCCAGGTATGACCTTGACCTTACAAAGTATTTCCCAAAGCCACCAGGAAAACCCAAATCTTCGACATCGGCGTCAATCCTTGGAATGCCGGCGCCAGGCCGATGATATACAGCCTCCGCCCTTTGCGCGGAGCCCCGGCATATCAGCTCCGTATAAGGATCTAGCGATATGAGCACCCCCGTTGTCTTGATCACCGGCGCACTAACTGGGATTGGGCGTGCAGCGGCCCTTGCTTTTCGCGGGAGGGCAGCCGCGTCGTCGTTTCAGGCCGCCATGAGGACGTCGGCCAGGCGTTGGCTGCTGAGCTGCGCGAGTTCGGCGGCAAAGCGGAGTTCATCCGTGCCGATGTGCGCCGCGAGGATGATGTGCGCAGCCTGGTCGATCAGACCGTGGCGCGCTTCGGTCGTCTCGATGCGGCCGTCAACAGCGCCGGCACCGAGGGCAAGCCCGGCCCGGTGACGGAGCAGACCGCCGACAGCTACGCCGCGACGTTCGATACCAATGTGCTCGGCACGTTGCTCAGCATGAAGCATGAGCTGCGGGTGATGCTGGGTCAGCGCAGCGGCAGCATCGTCAATGTTTCGTCGACCTACGGTCACGCCAGTACCCCGAACGCCTCCGTCTATGCCGCCAGCAAGCACGCGGTGGAGGGGCTGGCCACATCCGCGGCGCTCGAGGTCGCGGGCTCGGGCGTGCGCGTCAATGCGGTGGCACCGGGGCCGACCGAGACCGGGATGCTCGATCGCTTTACCGGGAATGCCGCAAGAAAGGCCGGCCTGGTCTCGACCGTGCCGCTCGGCCGCGTCGGACAGCCCGACGAGATCGCCAACGCCATCCTGTTTCTTTGCTCCGGCCAGGCGACCTTTATTACTGGCCACGTCCTTTCCGTCGATGGCGGGAAGTCGGCGTAACCGTCAACACCGGCCGATCGCATCGCGCGAGACGAGGAGATCAGAATGACCAGCCAATCCGAGGCTGAACGAGACAAAGCCGTGGTCGACGCCTTCTATCAGGCAGGCATCGAAGGCCATCTTACAAGCTTCGCGCGGTATCTGGATCCCGACTTCAAGGTAACCGCGCCCAATTATCTTCCCTGGGGCGGCACACATTCGGGCGCAGCATTCTTTCGAGACGAAATACTGCCCTACCTCCCCGACGTGTTCGACTTCGCGCGCTTCAGCTACGACAGCGTTATTGCGGAGGGCGGCCGCGTCTCCGCGGTGATCAACATGGGAGTTGCCGCCACCGACGCAATAATCAAAATCGTCGACGTTTGGACTGTCCGAGACGGGAAGGTCACGTCGATCTGGGTCGCCTATTTCGAGCCCCAGGCGCTGCTCGACAAACTCGGCATTGCCCACCAGCTCGCGCGCTGACGGCCGACGGTCGTTTGGGGCAGCGTCAGCGCAGAAGACGGAACCGAGCACGTATTAGATGTTCAACCACACCCATCAGACCTCACCGACGCTATTCCTGGGAGGCTAACGGGAACCGTCGGCCCTAACCAGGAGGTGAAAGCCATGGAACTGAATGTCGCAACCGCAGCAAAGCCGGTCAAAATTCCCGGACCCGATCATCCGATCACGATCGAACGCAATCCCGCTCGGGTCATCGTCTCGATCGCGGGGCGGGTGGTCGCCGACACGCGAGAAGCGCTCACTTTACGCGAAGCCGCCTATCCCGCGGTTCAATACATCCCGCGCAAAGACGTCGATATGGCGCTCTTCGACCGCACGGACCACACCACTTTTGCCCTTACAAAGGCAATTGCAGCTATTTCAGCATCCCGCTCGGCGGCGAGCGTTCGGTCAACGCGGTGTGGAGTTACGAGGCTCCCTCGCCGCCGTCACGCGGATGAAGGATTATCTCGCCTTTTATCCCGATCGCGTCGATGCGATCGAAGAACGGCCAGAGGCCTGAACGCTTCTCCTTGAGCTTTCCGGGGCGTGGCTGTCAGCTGACGACCCCTGGAAATAGTCAATGACGCGTCGTGCGCGTGTCGGCGCGACCGGCGGAAAATTCGCGGCATTCGGGCGCAAATGGGACCAGCCAAAATCAGCGAAACGCAGCCAAGCCGTCCCGCGCAAGATCTAGCTCATTCTCTGTAATTGACAGTTCGGCAACCCTCTCGTCAATTTGCTGTTCCAAGGTTGTTACTGAATTCGACGCCGGTATCGCTCACCGTTGCCGGCTACACGAGGAATACAGGCATGAGTACGCTCGTCGCAAGCATCATCGCATTGCCGAAATTTTCAGCGAGAAATTCAGTTCATCAAACTACTGGCCGAGCTTTCCGTCCAATGCCATGCCGCTGTCGCCGCTCAGCGTGATGCAAGCGTTATTCAGCGCCGCTTCGTCGGTCGGGAAGCTGCCGCGGGTCTTGATGATCTTGCGCAGGCTGCGATGGAGGCTTTCCACGGCGTTCGTCCTGTCAGTCGAGTATCGGCTGGTCGGCTCTAGCCTCTGGAAATCGAACGTCTCGCCGAAAACCTGGGCATGGACTAACGAACGGATGCCCGAGCGACCCGGTCAGCTGGTTGCCGCCTGCTGGCCGCCAATGTGGCGCTGATCTACAACTGGTGGAGCCTGTTTGTCCGGCTGGCTGATCCCGATCACCATCGCGAAGTCATCACCCAGCCGGCCGTTGCTGCTGCAGGCGATTGCCCGCAAAACCCAGCACGCCGGCCGCACCACGCTGTCGGTGAGCAGCGCGCATGGCGAGCAGCAGACGGCGCGGCGGGCCTTTCTGCACATCGCCCGCTTCTTTGCCGGGTTGCGAGCAAAAGCGGAGCAGTTGGACGCAGTGCAGCGCTGGTATCGGATTCTGAGCGAGGCACTGCGAAAATATCTGCGCGGGCGGCAACTGATCCCGCCCGCACGCCTGCAGCCGGGTTGACCCGCCAGCTATGGTTGCAAATCGGGACGCAAATTGCTGCCGTGCCTGAAGTCAACTGCCGGATTTATGTTTGATAGACCGCCATGGCGGCGGATCGTCTCCGTCTCCTGGCAGGCACAGCCTGGGGCGGGGCGGATTTCGGTAGGTCGGCGATTTTCGTGGCGCAGAGGATCTCGGCTTGGTGTGCCCTGATCCCGCCAAATAAGCGCGCTTCACCGTTCCGGTGCCATCAATCGTTAGCTTCAATCGCCTTTGCTCACACTGAGCACGACCGTTCCGTTGTCCAATTCGGTCAACGGAACGATCCTGGCCCAAAAAAAGCGAACATCTGACGGATGTCAGTTCACATCTATTTCTCAGAACGACAAGTGAAAAATATTCTGGTTCGCGTTAATTGGTGCTGTCGCGATGTGTGTTGGAATTTGCTGGCGCGGTCTCCGGTGGGATGAGGATACGGGGTCAGGCAGCCAAGTCAATCGGCTGTTCAGCAAGGTTCTGGTTTAGGGTCTGCCACCCGTCGATTTTGCGCATTGCGATCTGACCAGCGGCGAGCAACGCCCAGAACAACATGGCTGCGGTCTCGGCCGAAGGCAGCACCGTCTGGGTTTTGATCCGGCGCTTGAACTCCTCATGGAGCCGTTCGATTGCATTGGTAGTGCGTGCACTTCTCCATTGGCTGAGCGGCAACCGGGTGAAGGTGAAGAGCCGCTCACCGGCCTCCTCGAGGCTGTCGGCTACTGCCTTGCATTTGAGCCGCCATTTGCGCATGAAGGCGCGCCGGCGCTCCTCGATCTCTGCCGCCGAGGCGGCGTAGATCATGTCGTTATAGTCGGCCGAGACCTCCTCATGCAGCCGCTGGGGTGCATGGGCGAGCAGGTTGCGATGCTTGTGGACGGTGCAGCGCTGGGTCGGCACGTCGCCCCACAGGGCCGCCAGCGCCTGCTCCAACCCGGTCCCGCCATCGACAATCAGAAACCGTGGCTTGACCAGCCCGCGCTTGACGAGATCGTCGAGAACGGCGCGCCACGCCTCGCTGGTCTCGCCACCCATGTTCTTGACCGCCAACAGCACCTTCTGGCCGTCCTCACGCACGCCGAGCACGACCAGAAGCACGATTGCGGTGGCCTTCCGGTCGAGCCGGACCCGCACCACGGTGCCGTCGAGAATCAAGCGGACAATCGGCTCCTCGGCCAGCGAGCGGGCGTTCCAGGCATCCCAATCGCTCTTTACTTGCGCCACACCCGGCTCACCGTATCCTTGCCGACGGCACCGCCAAAGACGGCGGCGAGCACCAGGCGCACCCGACGCGTGTTGGTTCCGGCAAGATAGGCGCCGGCGATCAGTGCATCGGCCTGCCGGGTTCGCCGCTGGTAGGCCCGCAGGGCCGTGCTCCTCCACTCCGCCGTCTTGCCTGCGGGGGTGTCGAGCCGGGCGCGCGGCACCGCGATCTCCACCCGACCAAAGGTCCCCAGCAGTGAGCGCGATCGGTGACCGTGCCGGTGGCCAGTGACACCGCTCGCGCCCTCAGCATTCTCGGGATCTGCTTTGGGGCGGCGAGCGTAGCGCGGGCGAGAGAGCGCCGTCTCAAGCTCGCTCTCGATCATCGTCTGGATGAACTCGCGCACCCGGTCGCGCAAGCCGGCTTCGATCGGATCAAACCAATCGTCGAGAAGATCGACCGCCGTCTCGGCTGCCGACTGCAGGACCGGCGATGTCGTGCTATTGTTGGTCATGGTGTAGTCTCCACCGGCGCACTAACACCAGATTGTCCGGAGTTCAGCACCCGGAGACTACGCCGCCTTCAATTCCAACCACACCCCGGACGCCACCGG
>CAVXLL010000024.1:0-21569 GCA_963762575.1 uncultured Alphaproteobacteria bacterium
AAGACGGATTCGAACTCTTGGTCCCGGTTGTGAAATGGCGGCCTCCTCGGGAAATGGAACCAGGGCTATGCCGCACCGGCCCTCATTTTCAGCGCCGGATGATGGCTTTGGAGGGAAGCTTCCGATTTTCCCACTCGGCACGCTCAAGCTCGGGGATCTTCGTCTCCGTCTCGGGATACCCGAGGCAGAGGTGACCGATGAGGTGCCAGTCGGGGGGGACATCAAGAATTTCGGCCATCCGTGCGGGATCAAGGATGGAAACCCAGCCGAAGCCAATCCCCTCCGCACGGGCAGCTAGCCACATCGTGTGCACCGCGGTGACGACTGAATATTCAATCATCTCCGGAATAGTCCGCCGCCCTAATCCATGTCCAACCCCAGTACCGCGATCGGCGAACACGGTCAGTTGAGCGGGCGCCTCCTTGACGCCTGCCAGCTTCAGCTTGGCATAGCGGTCACCAAGGGCGCGCGGATGAGACGAAAGCGCCTCCGCATTACAGGCCTCAAACACTTCAGCGATAGCACGCCGTCGCGCCGGATCGTCGACGATAACGAACCGCCACGGCTGGCTTAGGCCGACCGAGGGCGATAAGCAGGCAATGTGGATGAGACGTTCGAGCGTTCCCGGCGGAAGTGGATCGGGTCGGAAGCGTCGCACGTCGCGTCGCCAAGTAAACAACTCGAGGAGGCGTGTTCGGAAGCCGTCATCAAAGATTATCATCAAGGTTCCGTTATGCGTCGGGCGTGTTCACGCGCTCCTCGCAATCTCCGGCGCGATAGGTTCAATGCTTACCGGTCCAGAAGGCCGCAGGCGCGCAATCGTGCGGGCAGCATCTGCTTCCGTGGGAAATGGCACTGCATCTGTCTTCAGTCCCCAGGCAACGGTGGGGAACCTGCGCGTCAGCCAGACTGAATGTCCGCCGGGATAGGAAACGCGGATCACGAACATAGCTAATCTCCCTGCTTAGGTCATTTACAAAACAGCTTTCGTACCGCCATGCTGGGCGTGGTTGCGAAGCGGTCTGGGAGCACATGCGCGGGCACATCCGCCGACGCCTCGCGAAGCCAAACCGCCAGGCTCCGGTGTCAACGCGCTGCCGCGGCTTACGGTCGTGCCAATCGGGGCTGACCGGAGGTTCAAGGCCCATCCCTTACAGGGGCAATCGATTTTACGGAGGCGTTCGCTCTCGCCGGCAGCAAGCGGCGTAAGCATTGAGGGTGAATTCTAGGCCGAAGCTCAGCCAGCAGGCTCGATAGCGTACTCGGCCCCAGGCGACCAGTCCTCCGAAGGGCGGTCTCCGGGATAACCAGACACGGGATATCCGTAACCGGAACCGGGAGGGTATGCCGGGCGGCTCGGGTATCCATAGGCCGGGGGACCGGAGTAGGCGGGGTATCGCGAGTTGCTCGGCAATTCATACCCCGGAGGACCGGAGTAAGCGGGGCCACCCGAGTAGCCTGGGTATGCGTAGCCCGGAGGACGGGAGTAAGCGGGGTATCCCGAGTAGTCCGGATATCCATAGCCCTGCTGCGCGTAGCCCGGATACCCGTAACCAGGAGGTCCGTAGACTGGGTAGCCGAAGTAGGTGCCCGGTGGGGGTGGAGGTGTAGAAGCGACTCCCCCAAATATCCCGGTTGCCCCTCCGATCGCTGCTCCGAGGGCGGCTCCCGGCCCGCCACCCGCCGCTGCTCCAATCGCAGCACCAGATGCCGCCCCCAATATGCCTCCGCCAAGCCCGCGTTGAACGGGATCATAAGGGTTTGTGCAGGCCGAGAGGCCCACCGCAAACGCGGCAATCACAAAGAGCGCAATTCGGGTCATGATCGCTCTCCCTTAGGGCGTCGACCGAGGCGAACCGGCAACGACAACGGATACAACGCACCCTTTCTCTCGGCAAATCCAGGGGCAGATGTTCAAAACTCCCTGGCTGAGCGTGTGCGTGGCGATCTCGTTGAGGCGGCGTCCGCGTCGGATATGGCTCACCAGAAGGTCTCAGAATGGTTTACAGACCCTCTGATCTCTCGCCCGTTCGGGCTATAATCGATCCGGGAGGTGTCGAACCTTGGAAGCCCATAGGGTCGAACGAAAGTTCTCGGCGATCTTCGCAGCGGATGTCGAAGGGTACAGCCGCCTGATGGGGCTGGATGGGGTCGGCACCCTCCGCACCCTCACCGCCTACCCGTTGTGAACCGGATAAAGGCCACCCTGGCGCGGCTGGGGATACGCAACTTCAAACAACCCTGCGCAGGCGGCCGAACTCTGTGAAAGGCTTAGCCGCGAGACCGTTGCTCCGGATGAACGCCTTGTCGGGGGCGGCGTCGGGTGTGTGCACCATTGCCCCGGCGTCGCCCCCCGACGGGCTCGGCCCCCGGAGGAGCGGCCAAGCCTACTGACAGTTTGAAAGTCGCCGGTTTAACAAGCCATAAATTGATTATGTTACCTCATTGCGTTCTCCCTCCCACACCGTTCAGCGCGTCGGCAGCCAACCATGATCAAGGAAGTCCGGTTCGCACCAAACTCCGCGCCGGTGGGAGATGGATTCAAATCCTCGGTCCCCTGTCTGCGGTGAGTTCGGTGCACCCGGCACGCGCGCGACGCGACCACGCGCCATCGTGAAGCCCCGGAACGCCGATCGTTCGCGTCGACAAGCTCGGCGAGCGATTTGCGCATGCCTGGGGCGCCTTTCACACCGATTTTCGTTGGTCTCGGAAACCTGCCTTTATTCCCTTCCCGAGCAGCGTCTCGGGCAGATCCCGGGTTCGGGCGGCGCCGCGCGCCTGCAGAAGATGGTCGGCATCACGCGGGCCAAGGACATTGTGATGCGCTCGCGGCGCATTCCAGGTCGGCAAGCCTATGAGTGGGGGTTGCGACCGACTGCGTCGCTGATGACGAACTTGAAGCGGCGAGCGATGGGCTGGCCGAAGAGCTGCGCGGATTTCCAACATTGGCGCAACGCAGCGCGAAGAAGCTGATAAACGATACCGAGGATGCCGGCCTGTCGCTCGCAATCGAGCTCGAAGGCCAGTGCTACGGCAGGCTGCGCAGCTCCGACGATTTCCGCGAAGGCGTCGAGGCCTTTCACCAGAAGCGCAGACCGGAATTTCGCGGAAAATGACGTCCGGGTCGACGACCTCGACGAGCGGCGCCGTGAACCAGAGCAGCGAAGCGCCTGGCCCTCCTATACCGGGCGTGCGGTCCGCCGCTTCGAAGACGCTGATCTGTTGCGAGGCCACGGGCGCTTTGGCGACGATCTCCCGGTTCGGCCGGACACACTGCACGCGGCGATCCTGCGCTCGCCTCATGCCCATGCCGAGATCCTGTCCGTGGATGTCGCCGGCGCGCTCGCTGTGCCGGGGGTCGATTGCGTCGTACCAGCGAGGATGCCCGCCCTGGACGCCCCTTCGCCGTAGGGTCAAGACCCCAATGGAGCGATGGTGCCTCGCCCCCCAATTCCGCGGCTCGCTCCCGTCACCGCTCACGGTCTGCTGGCTCACCACGATCTGCCGTGCGACGACGTAACCTGCCGTTGGGTGTCACGGTAGCCAATGATCATGCGGCCAGCTCCACACCGGCGCGTCGCCTCGCCCCCGCGACACGGATTCTCGACCCGCGCACGGCGCAGGTCCGGATCAATCGAAAGCGTAATGACGCGGCGCGCAGGACCCATCGCTTTCCCTGCGATGTCCTCCCGCTCTTACCATAGCTCGAGTACTTGCCGTTCCTACGCCACGAAATATCGAAAATTTGGAATCGTTTCTAATAGACCGTCGCGGCCCAGGCGAAGAAAATTGCCGTATTTTCGACAGGGTGGTCTTCAGAGCGGGACCAAGAGTTCAAATCCGTCTTCCTCCAGCGGAGAGTCTGCGAACTCTCGGTCCCCAAGGGGCTACAGTGGGACTCTGCCGGCCCAACGAACCCGAGATTTCGACGAACGCACGCGTGAAGGCGACGATCACCCAGCACGGCGCTGGTGGGGCCGCCCCGATTGGCACGAACTGCTCGGCATGGATGGCACGGTCCGCGCGCAGCTCGTTGCCAATCGCTTTGAGCAAGAGCTTGGCTTCAAGAAAGCAGTTGCCTATCCAATTCACAGCGAGCGGCGGGGAGGGCGGGTCATGTATCACATGATCCACGCGACCGACCATCCTGAGGCGTTTTCGCTCATGGTGCGGGCATACCGTAAGGTTTCCGGCAGGCCTGATCTGGACATTAAAGATCAGCAGCTTGATCTAGAGGAACTGCTCCGTGAAATTCAAAGCCAGGAACATAGCGGCTTGGATAAGCCGGTTGACCAGGTGACCGGCCAATAAGAGCCGCCTTCAGGTTATCGAAATCGACCGGCTTGGTGAGGAACTGGGCCGCGCCGTATTCGGCGGCGCGGCGGCGGCGCTCGTCATCGCCATAGGCGGTCACCATCATCACCGGCAAGCCGGGCCACCGTTGCTTTACACACTGCAGCAGCTCCAGCCCGTCCATCCCGGGCATGTTGATGTCCGACAAAATGACGATCAGCTCGGGCTCGATCTCGCCCGCCAGCTGCCGGAGCGCCTCCTCGCCCGAGTCGGCGAAATGCAGGACGTAGGTACCCTGACGCGCCTCGCGGCGAAACCGCTGGCGAAACAGCTCGGCCACATCGGGTTCGTCGTCGACGATCAGGATGCTGACGCTCACGCTGGTCTCCCCGCTGTTCTCTCCGCGCCTGCGCGCGGCAGACGTACCGTGAATTCGGTGTACGCGCCGACCTCGCTTTCGACCGCGATCGTGCCGCCGTGCTGCTGCGTGACGATGTCGTAGCTGATCGACAGGCCGAGCCCGGTGCCTTCGCCGGTCGGCTTTGTCGTGAAGAACGGCTGGAACAGCTTATCGCGGATGTCGGGCGGGATGCCGGTGCCGTTGTCGCGCACCCGCACCTCGACCGCATCCGCCATCGTCGCGCGTGGCGACACGCAGCACCGGGCGGAACGCCGCATCGCCATTCGCGTGCGCCCGCTTGTTCGCCGCGTAGAAGCCGTTGCCGAAGAGGTTGAGGAACACGCGCGTCATGTCCTGCGGCACCAGCTCGATCGGCTCGAGCGTCGCGGTCAAAGTCGCGCTCCAGCGTGATGTTGAAGCTCTGGTCCTGCGCGCGCGCGCCGTGATAGGCGAGGTTCAGGGCCTCCTCGACCAGCGCGTTGAGATCGACCGCGCGGCGCTCGCCGCGTCGACCCGCGCGAATGCTCCAGCATGCTCTTGACGATGTTGTCGGCGCGCTGCCCGTGCTCGGCGATCTTTTCGAGATTGCCGGTCAGCATCGCCATCGTCTCGTCGATCTCGGCGCGCTTGTCGTCGTCGAGCGCCGCGATGGCCGGCGCCGCCGCCTCCTTCAACTCGTCCAGCAGCTCGATCGACAAGCCGGCGAAGTTGTTGACGAAGTTGAGCGGGTTCTTGATCTCGTGGGCGATGCCGGCGGTGAGCTGGCCCGAGCGAGGCCATCTTCTCCGCCTGGATCAGGCTCGCCTGCGCCGTCTTCAGCTCGCGCAGCGCCGTCTCCGCCGCGTCGCGCGCCGCGCGGATCTCCGCCTCGGCGCGTTTGCGCTCGGTGATGTCGCTGTAGATCAGCACGAACCCGCCGCCCGGCACCGGATCGTTGCCGCACTTCGATGACCCGGCCGTCGGGCCGCGTGCGCTCGGCCGACCATTTCGTGGCGACGAGGCCGAGCAGCCGCCGCAGCTCGGCCTCGATATCGACCGAGCCGAATTCGCCGCGCTCGGCGAGGTAGCGGATGTACTCTTCGAGCGTCGGACGCTGCGCGACAGAATTCGTCCGGCAGGTCGAGGATCTGCTGGAAATTGCGGTTCCAGGCGGCGAGGCGCAGCTCGGCGTCGAACATCGCAACGCCGTCGCCCATGTTGTCGAAGGTGACGCGCAATTCGGCCTGGCGCTGGCGGATCTCGTCGAGCAGCCGGGCATTGTCCATCGCGATCACCGCCTGCGCCGCAAAGTTTTCGAGCAGCGCGATCTCTTTTTCCGAAAATGCCCGCACCTCGCCGCGCGCGCAGGCGATCATGCCGAGCAGCGCGTCGTCGCGGCGCAGCGGCACGCATAACAGCGTGTGATGGCCTTCGTCCTTCACCGGCTCATGAGCGAACACCTTCGAGAAATCCAGGTCGGCCATATTGGCGATGTGGCTGACACGCTCGCCGGCGATCAGCGGCCGGGTCGCCGGATTGTCATCGCCCGGATAGCCGCGGCGCACCTGCGCGTCGAAGGTATCAGTCAGCCCTCGGGTGGCGACCGCCCGGAAGCTTTTGCCGTCGTAGAGTTCGAGATCGCCGTAAGCGACATCGCACAGCGCCATCGCCTTTTCGAGGATCACGTCGAACACCGGCTGAAGCTCGCCGGGCGAGCGGTTGATGACCTGCAATATCTCGGCGATCGCCTGCTGCTGTTCGAGGCTTTCGCGCAGTTCGTCGAGCAGCCGCGTGTTCTCGATCGCGATGACCGCCTGGTCGGCGAAGGTGCGCACCAGCTCGATCTGCCGCTCGGTGAACGGCTCGACGTGGAGCCGCGTGGAAATGCAATGCGCCGATCGGCAATCCCGTCGCGCAGCAGCGGCACGATCAAGATCGTGCGCAGCTTGACGAGGGTCGCCGTGTCTGGCTCTGGCGGTATTCCGGATCATCAAGGAGATCGGCAATGTGCGTGGTCCGGCCCGGCAAGATTTCGTCTTGAAGCGATCCCGTCAACAGCTCGCCGCGTATCGCCGTCAGACATTCCTCGCTGACACCCCGTGCACAGCGACAAAACGAAACGCCTCGTCCTCGCGGATCGTGATGGCGCCGCCATCGGCTGTGCACAGCCGGGCGGCGGTCTGGATCAGCGTATCGAGGACCGGCTGCAGGTCGAAGGTCGAGCGGCTGATGACCTTGAGCACGTCGCTCGTCGCGGTCTGGTATTCGAGCGACTCCTGGAGATCGTCGGTGCGCTCGCGGATTTCGTTGAGCAGCCGCGTGTTCTCGATCGCGATGACTGCCTGGTCGGCGAAGGTACGCACCAGTTCGATCTGCCGGTCGCTGAACGGTTCGACGCGCGAGCGTCCCATGCTGATCGTGCCGACCACGGTTCCCTCGCGCAGAAGCGGTACCCCAAGGATGGTGCGTCGCCCAGCCGCTCAGAGTTCGCGGGCGCCCGCGTAGTCCGGGTCGGTGGTGACGTCCGCGATATGCACGACCCTGCCTTCGAGCGCCACCCGCCCGTGGACGGTTTCGCGACCGGGGACAAGCTGTCGTCGCTGGCGCAGGATCGCCCAATACTCGTCATCGAGGGCGTAAGCCGACACATAGCGATAGACCTCGCCCTCGCGGATCGTGATCGTTGCGCCATCGCTGCCGCAAAGCCGCGCGGCGGTAGCGCTGATCGTGTCGAACACGGGTTGAAGATCGAAGCTGGAGCCGCTGATGACCTTGAGCACGTCGCTCGTCGCGGTCTGGTATTCGAGCGATTCCTGCAGGTCGCGGGTGCGCTGGTTCAACTCGGTGAACAGCCGAACCGTTTCGATCGCGATCACCGCCTGATCGGCAAAGGTCTTCAGCAGCTCGATCTGCGCATCCGAAAACGGCTCGACATGTAATCGGGTGACGGTAATGGCCCCCATCGGGACGCCGTCGCGCAGCATCGGGACCGACAGCGCCGTGCCAAACACACGCAGCCCGGAGACGTATTCCGGATCAGCCCTGGTATCAGGGATGTGCACGATCGCGCGACTCTCGATCGCGCGGGTGGTGGCGCTCGACCGGCCCGGCGGCAGTGGGAAAACACTGTCCCGGATAGCCTCGCGTTCCGCTTCGGTCACCCCACACATCGCACCGTAGTGGATCAGCGCGCCATCAAAACGGAAGACCGCAGCGTTGTCCGCCTCGCACAAGATCGCCGCGCGGGCCGCGATCGCCTCGAAGGTGGGCTGCACATCCGTCGGCGAACTCGATATGACGCTCAGGATTTCCGCCGTCGCGGTCTGCTTTTCGAGCGCCTCGCGCGTCTCGGTCAGAAGCCGCGCGTTTTCCATCGCGATGACCGCCTGCGCCGCGAAGTTCTGCAATAGCGCGATCTGCTTGTCGGAGAAGGGCCGAACCTCGCTGGCGAGTAGATCGCGAAGACGCCGAGGCAAGCGGCGTCCTTCACCAGGCCCACGAAGATAATCGAGCGTACCATCGCTGGGTCGGCCCGCGGCATCAATGACCGCGCGCCGTGCATGCGATCGGTGGTCAGGTCGAAAATCTGGATGGCCGTCGCCTCGCATCGGATCTGCGCACCGGGTCGTCGTTGCACGCCGGAATCCGCAGCCTGGGCTCGGGCGAGCGCTTGTCGGAGGAAGCTCGAGACCAAATCGGCGGACACCGTCCTCGCGAAGCGCGAGAGCGCATCCGGTTTTCGTCGAACGTCCACAGGGCGCCGAATGCACGCCCTCGCAAAGCCGAATCGCCTTGTCGAGCATCGCGTCGAACACCGGGGCGAGATCGCCGGGCGATGAGTTGATGACCTGCAGCACTTCCGCGGTCGCGGTCTGCTGCTTCAAGGCCTCGCGGCGTCTCGGTGATCAGCCGCGTGTTCTCGATCGCGATGACGGCTTGCGCCGCGAAATTCTGCGAGGAGAGCGATCTGCTTGTCGGTGAAGGACCGACTTTCCTGGCGAGAGACGGTGATCGCGCCGATCGCCACGCCGTCGCGGAGCAGTGGTACGACCAGAACGTCTGCGCGCGACACCGCCAGCCTCTACCAAGCTCGGATGCGGCGAATTCGACATCGGCGGTCGAGCGTCGGCTGAATATGCGCCACCGTCGGGTCATAATGGCCCGCGCCGTAACGCGACCGCGACCCGGTGCCAGGGGGAACGTATCGCGTAACGTATCGAGTTGAGCCGCAGTCAGGCAATACTGGTCGCGACGCATGAATGAATGAGTGGCCGTCGAAGTCCGGAACACCGCGCAGTTGGCGGCATCGCACAGGCGTCGCAGCGGCGGCGGCGATTGCCTCGAAGACCGGTGTCAGGTCGCCAGGCGAGGAATTGATGACGCCCAGCACCTCGGCGGTCGCGGTTTGCTGCTCCAAAGCTTCGCGCGTCTCGGTCAACAGCCGCGCGTTTTCGATCGCGATCACCGCCTGCGCGGCGAAATTTTCGATCAGCGCGATCTGCTTGTCGGTGAACGGCCGGACCTCGGTGCGATTGCACGAGATCATGCCGAGCAACGCGCCGTTCCGGAACAGCGGCACGAGCAGGTTGGTGCGCACCCCGCCACGCTCGGAAACGATGCGGCCCGTCGGGTGACCGCCCTGCCTCAGATCGGCGATGTGCACATGGTTGCCGGCGAAGAGCGGCGCTGTGGTGCGGCGCCAGGTCGACACCGGCGCGCAGATGCTCGACTACATCCTCCGGATAGCCGTGCGCCACGACCGCCTTCATCTTGCCGCCGTCATAGAGAAAGAGGGTCCCGCGCTCGGCGCCGCACAGCGCGTGGGCCTTATCGAGGATCGCCTCGAACACCGGCGCGAGATCGCCGGGCGAGGAGTTGATGACCCCCAACACCTCGGCCGTCGCGGTCTGCCGCTCCAGGGCCTCGCGCGTTTCGGTGATCAGCCGCGCGTTCTCGATCGCAATCACCGCCTGCGCCGCGAAATTCTGCAGGAGGGCGATCTGCCTGTCGGAAAAAGGCCTCACCTCCATGCGGTGCATCGTGAAATGGCCGACGACCTCGCCCTCTTTGATCAACGGGACGAACAGAACCGTCAGAATCCCGGCCTCGACCGCGGCGACCTCGTCGCGGCAGCGGTGCAGCCGATAGGATTCGTCCTCGCGCACATCCAGGACATGCACGACCGACCGGGTGGCGATCATCCGTGCCGGCCCTGAATTCGGGTCCAGCGGCATCGGCCGATCGGGCGGGAAAAGCTCGTCGAAATCTTCCGATACGCCGCGGCTCGCCAACCGGAAGAAGGCGCTGTTCTCGAAGCGGAACAAATGCCCGGTATCGGCTTCGCAGAGACGTACCGCCTTTTCGAGCATCGCGTCGAACACCGGCGCGAGATCGCCGGGCGAGGAATTGATGACCTGCAAGACTTCGGCGGTCGCGGTCTGCTGCTCCAAGGCCTCGCGCGTCTCGGTGAGGAGCCGCGCGTTCTCCATCGCAATAACCGCCTGCGCCGCAAAATTCTCGACGAGCGCGATCTGCTTGTCGGTGAATGCGCGGACCTCCATGCGGTGCATCACAAAGCAGCCGAGCACCTCGCCCTCGCGCAACAGCGGCACGAAGAGGACGGTGCGGATGCCCTCCTCTGCCGCCCTGGTTTCGGCCGGCGCGCCGGCGCGGACCAACTCGTCCCCGCGCATGTCGAGCACATGGATCGTCTTGCGCGCCGCGATCATCCGAAACGGCACCGAAGCCTTGGTAACGATATGCGGCAGCGGTTGGCCGATCGGCATGATCTGGTCGAACCCCGGCGGCTCGCCGCGGCTCGCCGCGCGGCTGAAATTGGCGCCGTCGAAGCGCATCAGATGAGCCGTCTCGGCCTCGCATAGTCTGGCCGCCTTTTCGAGCATCGCCTCGAACACGGGCACGAGATCGCCGGGCGAGGAATTGATGACGCCCAGTACCTCGGCGGTTGCGGTCTGCTGCTCCAGGGCCTCGCGCGTCTCGGTAATGAGCCGCGCGTTCTCCATCGCGATGACCGCCTGCGCCGCGAAGTTCTGCAGCAATGCGATCTGCTTATCGGTGAACGGGCGGACTTCCTGGCGGTAGATGATGAACATGCCGAGCAGCGTTTCTTCCTTGCGCAGCGACACGATCAGCTGCGTGCGGGCGCCGCCGGCCTCAATCACGGCACGGCGCGCCGCGTCTCCCGAACGAGTCGCTGCGTCCTCGCGCAAGTCGGCGATATGCACCACCTCCTCGCCGTGGACCACGCGAAACGCTCCGTTGCCCGCGGTCGGGCGCACCGGCTGGCGGAGAAACTCTGCATAAGCGGGAGCCAGACCGCGGCCGGCAACCGTTTGGAAGCATTCCCCGTCATAGATCGCCAAAATCCCAAATGCGGCGCCGCACAGCGCCATCGCCTTGTCGAGCATCGAATTGAATACCGGCGCAAGGTCACCGGGCGACGAATTGATGACCTGCAAGATCTCGGCGGTCGCGGTCTGCTGTTCCAGCGCCTCGCGCGTCTCGGTGATGAGGCGCGCGTTCGCCATCGCCACGACGGCTTGGCCGGCGAAGTTCTTAAGAAGCGCAATCTGGCGTTCCGAGAACGGCCGGACTTCGCGGCGCACGGCGGTGATGACGCCGAGTACGTCCTCATCGCGGACCAGCGGCACGCACAGCGTCGTGTGTCCGCCATCGAGATCGACGAGCGCCCGGCTCAGCGGATCGCCCGCCGCATAAAAGGGCGAGGTCGCGATGTCTTCGAACTGTACATAGCCCTTGCCGCGGGCGATTTGCAGAAAGCCGCTGCGCGGCCCCGGCGAAACCTCGTTGTTGGCGATGAACTCGGTGAAGGGCTTCGACACGCCGAGCGCGGCGACAAACGAAAACCGCTCGCCCTGCCAGGTGCCGAGCCCGCCGATGCCGGCGCCGCACAGCGCCATGGCTTTGTCGAGCATCGCCTGGAACACCGGCGCGAGGTCGCCGGAAGAGGCGTTGATGACCTGCATGACCTCGGCGGTCGCCTGCTGCGCTTCCAGCGCCTCGCGCGTCTCGGCCAGCAGGCGCGTATTTTCCATCGCGATGACCGCCTGCGCCGCGAAATTCTGCAACAGCGCGATCTGCTTATCGGTGAAGCGCCGGACCTCCTTGCGGTAGATGCAGAAATAGCCGAACAGCGCCTCGTCCCCACGCAGTGCAACCCATATCGCCGTGCGGGCGCCGAACAGGTCGACCAGTATCCTGCGGCCACGAACGCCGGCGCGATACTCTTCGCTGTCGGCGACGTCGGCCACCTGAACGATATTCTCACCCTTGACAAGTCGTTCGAGAACGTTGCTTCCCTGAGGCCGCAGCGGCTCTCGAAGGGCCTCGATCCCCGCCGCCGAATAGCCGAGTACCGTCACGAGGTGAAAGGCTTCGCCGTCAAAGCGCAACAGGGCGCCCAACTCGGCATCGCACAGCCGCGTCGCCTTCTCCAGCATCGCGTCGAACACCGGCTGCAGGTCCCCGGGCGAGGAATTGATGACCTGGAGGACTTCGGCGGTGGCGGTCTGCTGCTCCAAGGCCTCGCGCATCGCGGTCAGGAGCCGCGCGTTTTCCATCGCGATGACCGCCTGCGCGGCGAAACTCCGCAGCAGCGCGATCTGCTTGTCGGAAAATGGGCGGACGTCGGTCCGGTAAATGATGAAGACGCCGATCAGCACGCCATCCTTGCGCAGCGCGACCCACAACGCCGTGCGCGCGCCGGTCGTTTCGACGAACAAACGGCGCGAAGGAACTCCGGATCGGTAAACCGGGTCGTCGGTTATGTCAGGCGTATGAATGAAGTGGTCCTTGCTGCGCGCCAGACGACCCACCGAGCTTGTGGGCTCGATTGGCACCCTCCTGGCCATCTCCACCAGTTCGGGCGACATCCCGCGCGACGCGAGCAGGATTTGGGCGTCGGCGTCGAAACTGCAAAGGAGTCCAAAATTCGCCTCGCACAGGCCCAGCGCCTTCTCGAGCATCGCATCCCAAACAGGGGTCAGATCGCCAGGAGAGGAATTGATGATCTGCAGGATCTCGGCGGTCGCGGTTTGTTGTTCCAGCGCCTCGCGCGTCTCGGTCAAGAGCCGCGCGTTCTCCATCGCAATGACCGCCTGCGCGGCGAAACTCTGCAGCAGCGCGATCTGCTGGTCGGTGAAGAGGCGAACTTCCTGGCGATGGAAACCGAGATAGCCCAGCAGTTCCTTGTCTATCCGCAGCGCCACCACCAGGACGGTACGGGCGCCGCCTACATCGACCAGCTGGCGGGCACTATAGACGCCGGCCCGATACCCTTCGGTCTCGCGGAGGTCGGCGATCTGGACGGCAACCGCCCCATCGACGAGCCGCGCAGGAGGCCCACCCGGATAGGGCCGCGTCGGGTGAGCGCGCAGCGACTGAGCGAGTTCGGGCGAAATGCCGCGGTACTTCAGCCCGGTAAAAGCTTCGCCGTCATACGTATAGAGGGCGCCGAAAGTCGCCTCGCAAAGCGTCATCGCCTTCTCAAGCAGCGCGTCGAAAACCGGCGCGAGATCGCCGGGCGACGAATTGATGACATGGAGCACCTCGGTCAACGCGCGCTCGCGCGCCAATGCCTCGTCCCGCTCGACGGCAAGCCGATCGAGCTCGGCTGCGCACTCGGCGTTGGTTCGCTCGCCGATCAAAGATGCCTTCGTCTTGACCGCCATTCCCTGCGCCTGCTGCGTCATCGTCGAGAGTTTTTTACGCGAAATCCTACCTGCCCGATAGACGAGGCGGGAACGCGTGCAAAGGGCAACCCGGAGTCACGAAGGTCGGATTTGGCCAACAAGAAAAGTCCGCTATCGTTAAGGGTATCGTTAAGGGTTATCAGACGCCTGCCCGTCACCTGACAGTGCGGCGCGCTCCGTGGGCAGGCGTCTGATAAGACTCGAGGAGACGCATGCGCGAGCTCACTAACCCGTACACCCTCCGGGCATGGCGCGGCGAATAGCGCGCCGCGTGGGCAGCACGGCGGTCGGTCTGCCGCAATGGGTCCGCCGCAGCTCACCGCGATTGCCGACGCCGCGCCCGACGGCGATCAGTGGCTCCATGAAATCAAATACGACGGCTACCGCATGCATGCGCGGCTCGACCGAGGCGCGGTGAAGCTGCTGACGCGGACGGGGCTCGACTGGACCCACAAATATCCCGCGATCGCCAAGGCCGCGGCGGCGCTCGATGCGCGCCAAGCCTATCTCGACGGCGAATTGTGCGGCATCGGACCCGACGGCATCCCTTCCTTCAACATCGTCCAACTCGCGTCCGACAGCGGCAGCGCGGCGGCGCTCGTGTTCTTTCTTTCGATCTTCTCTACCTCGACGGCGAGGATCTCCGGCTGCGGCCGCTGATCGAGCGCAAGGAGCGGCTCGGCACGCTGCTCGCAAACGCCGCGCCGAGCCTGCATTACAGCGATCATGTCATCGGGCAGGGCCCGGCTTTTTACGAGAGAGCCTACGCGATGTCATTCGAAGGCATCGTCTCGAAACGCATCGATGCGCCCTATACGCCCGGCAATCGCGGCCTGTGGCGCAAGGTCAAGTGCCTCAACCGGGCGGAATTTGTCGTCGTCGGCTGGACCGAGCCGGAAGGATCGCGGCCGTGGCTCGGCGCGATGCTGCTCGCCTACTACGATCCGGACGGGCGGCTGGTTTATGCCGGCCGGGTGGGCGCCGGCATCACGCAGGCGGAGCTGGAGCGGTTGTGGCGGCGGCTGCAGCCGCTGGCGATCGACAAGATGGCGCTCGAGGTGCCGCCGCCGCGCAGCAGCCGCTTCGGATCGCCGCTGGTGCTTGGCGGTGTGCACTGGGTGCAGCCCGAATTGGTGGCCGAAGTCAAATATCTCACCTGAACCGACGACAATCTGCTGCGGTAGGTCGTCTATGAGGGATTGCGTGAGGACAAGCCGGCGGCCGAGGTGCGCCGTTCACCGCCGTATCCGAAGCCATAGCCGGGGACGCCGGCGCGAGCGCATGATCATGGTAGAGCCGAGCGGTACCGGGATGGCGCTGTTTACATTGCGCGCCGCAAGCGAGGTTCGGGCACCACAATTCGGCAGCGCCGAGGGCAACCTCGATGCCGAGATGGTGGCAATCGCGGGTGCGACCGTTATCAGGAGGCCATTTCGACCCGAGTACCTATCGCGGACCGGACGCCGCCATCGCGAAGCCCGAACGCCGTTTGTTCGCGTCGACGAACTTGCGCTGGCGCGCCTTTCACCTGGACAAAAACCGGCTTCGAGGGCGAGATCGGCTTCGGCGGCTTCGAGCATCTGGTGGTGCCCTCTTCGCCTTCTCCGGCAACGACGAGGTCTGTCGGGACGATCGCATTTGTCGGCAAAGCAAATGCCCAAAAAGCGGACGAGAGCGGATTCCCTGATAAGGCGGAAAATTTCCCTGATCGTCCGATTTAATTCCCTGCAAGGCCGCAAAAAATTCCCTGTTCGGATGCGCAGGGAATTGGCTCGTAAGACACTGAATTGATATCCGTTTTGGCCCTCGTTGACGCGCTACTGAGCTCCAAATCGATGAATTTCCCTGTAAACTCCCTGCTAGCAGGGAATTTGGCCATTCAGAGACGAGTTCGCTCGTGACTGCCTCCTCCACCGGCGAGTCGGATGCGAACCTCACGACCGCCCGCTTACGTCGCGCACTCCTTATCCTGTAAGCGCCGGAGCAAAAATCCCTCATTGAAGCGGCCGGTCAGTCCGGTTGCGCCGGAGTAAAACTCCGGCAGCAGGTAGCCCTTTGGCGTAATGGCCGAGGGCGGGGGATGAAGGTGGTGGAGCTTTATGGGCGGGTTCGTTACGCGGTACAGATCGAGGGTCTGAGCCGCCGGGAAGCGGCGCGGCAGTTTGGCATTGACCCGCGGACAGTAGCCAAGATGCTGGCGTTTTCGGTCCCACCCGGATACCGGCGGAGCCGGCCGCCGGCGCGTCCGAAACTGGATCCGTTTACCGGGATCATCGACGGGATCCTGGCGGCGGATGAAGGTCGGCCGCGAAAGCAGCGGCACACCTCGAAGCGGATTTTCGAACGGCTTCGCGACGAGCATGGCTACTCTGGCGGGATCACCATTGTTAAGGACTACGTGCTGGCGCGCCGTCTGCGGCATCGCGAAGTATTCGTGCCGCTGCGGCACGATCCCGGCCATGCTCAGGTGGATTTTGGCGAGGCGCTGGCGGAGATCGCCGGGGTCGAGCGCAAGATCCACTTCTTTGCGATGGACCTGCCGCACAGCGACGCGTGTTTTGTGCAGGCCTATCCGGCGGAGACCGGCGAAGCGTTCTGTGACGGGCACAACGCCGCATTCGCGTTTTTTGGCAAGGCGCCGCGCTCGATCCTGTACGACAACACGACACTGGCGGTGGCGCGCATCCTGGGCGATGGGGTGCGACAGCGCACGCGTGTGTTCAGCGAGCTTCAGTCCCATTACCTGTTTGGTGACCGGTTCGGCCGGCCCGGCAAAGGCAACGACAAGGGTAAAGTCGAGGGGCTGATCGGCTGGATCCGCCGGAACTTGCTGGTGCCGGTGCCGCGGGCGGTCAGCTTGATGGCGCTGAACGAGCAACTGCTCGAGGGTTGTCGGCGCCGGTTCGGGGATCGGCTGCGCGGTCACGACGAGACGATCGGCGAACGGCTGGTTCGGGATCTGGAGGCGTTCCACGCCTTGCCGCCCGCGCCCTATGACGCCTGCGAGAAAAAGGCGGGCCGGGTCAGTTCGCAATTGCTGGTGCGTTATCGCGGCACCGACTACTCGGTGCCGACCGCCTTTGGGCACTGCGAGGTACTGATCCGCGGCTATGTCCACCAGGTGGTGATCTCCTGCGGGGCCGAGGTGATCGCCCGTCATCCGCGCTCCTACGCGCGCGAGGACTTTGTCTTCGACCCGCTGCATTACCTGCCGTTGCTCGAACAGAAGATTGGCGCTCTCGACCAGGCAGCGCCGCTGGTCGGCTGGGACCTGCCTGAGGAATTTGCCACGCTGCGTCGGCTGATCGAGGCCCGCATGGCCAACCGCGGCAAACGCGAGTTCGTCCAGGTGCTGCGGCTGCTGGAGGTATTCCGCCCCGAGGACGTGCTGGCCGGTGTCAGAGAGGCCATCGCGCGTGGTGCGATCGGCTTTGACGCGGTCAAGCATCTGGTGCTGTGCCGGATCGAGCGCCGACCGCCGCGGCTCGACCTGACGGTCTATCCCTACCTGCCGCGGGCGAGCGTGGCGATGACTTCGACCAAGGCCTATCTCGATCTTCTCACCGGCGCCTCTCCATGAGCGACACGCCCCAGCTTCTGCTCGCCCATCACCTCAAGGCGCTCAAGCTGCCAACCTTCCTGCGCGAATACGACAAGCTCGCCCAGCAATGCGCCGCCGAGGGCGTCGACCATCCCCGCTATTTACTGCGCCTGGCCGAACTCGAACTGATCGACCGGGAACGGCGGATGGTCGAGCGCCGCATCAAGGAGGCACGGTTCCCGACAGTGAAGAGCCTGGACAGTTTCGACTTCACGGCGATCCCTTCGCTCAATAAGACATTGGTCCTGGAGCTCGCTCGCTGCGAGTACGTCACTCGCCGCGACAACGTGATCGCGGTCGGCAACAGCGGTACCGGCAAGACGCATATTGCTCTCGGATTGGGGCTGGCGGCCTGCCAGAAGGGCTTGTCAGTCGGCTTCACCACCGCGGCCGCGATGGTCCACGGGCTGATCGAGGCCAGGGACGAGAAGCGACTGCTCCGCCTACAGCGCCAGCTGGCCGGTTACAAGCTGCTGATCGTCGATGAACTCGGCTATGTACCCCTTTCGACGACCGGCGCCGAGCTCTTGTTCGAGGTCTTCAGCCAGCGCTATGAGCGCGGCTCCACCATCGTCACCAGCAATCTGCCATTCGACGAGTGGACCACCGTGTTCGGGTCGGAGCGGTTGACCGGTGCGCTGCTCGACCGACTGACCCACCACGTCCACATCCTCGAATTGAACGGCGACAGCTATCGTCTCAAACAGAGCAAGCGACGCCAGCGCCAACCACAAGCCGCTGAGCCGAGCGACAACAAACCCCAGGCTTGATACCAAAATCAAAGCCTGGCAGCAGGCAACCTGGCGACAAGGCGGATCAGCATGACGCGTTGACGAAGTGCGTAAGCGGCGGCGCTACTGCCAGCAAAAGCCCTGTGGATTTGGCGCTGCGCTTGGACGACGCCAGCGCGTCGCCCACAACTCCACAGGGCCAACATCAGAAAGCATTGATTTAGGATTTAGAAGGGGAGCTGGGGCCGGCCGGAGGCTCAATTGAGCCAACGGGAGCACGCTTGGTGAGGCAGGCTCGACGTCTCGGGTACATTCGCCGGTGAGGCATCTCATTCTGTTTGTCGCGCAGCAAAGGCCTTCCCGGGGGCATTTGGCGTCCATCCGTGATGCAGTTTTACTCCGGCCCGCCGATACATTTTCTCTCCGGCGTTGACAGTCCTTTCAATCCTCGCTCTTCTGATTGGGCCCACATCATCGGTAGGACGTAATTACCTAAGGCAGCCAGTAGATTGGCGGACCGTTGCGCTGACGGACGCTGTCGTGAGAATGAGCCGCAGCGGCATCTCAATCCTCCCCATCATCGCGCATCGCAGACAGCGCGCTCAATGATACGATACCATCAGTCCAGCGCGAGAACCCCCCGTGTTTCCGCCGAGCCGAATTGTCTGCCTGACCGAAGAGACCGTCGAGACGCTTTATCTGCTCGGCGAGCAAGACCGGATTGTCGGTATCTCCGGTTACGTGGTGCGGCCGCCACAGGCTCGGCGCGAGAAAACTCGAGTGAGCGCTTTCAGGTCGGCGAATATCAACAAAATCCTCGCCCTGAAGCCCGACCTAGTCCTCACGTTCTCCGATCTCCAAGCCGACATCATCGCCGATCTCATTCGGCGTGGGCTCGACGTCCATGCCTTCAATCAGCGAAGCATCGCCGGGGTCCTGGATATGATCCGGATACTGGGCGCCATGGTGGACGCGGGCAGGCAGGCCGAGGAGCTTGTGGCGACGCTCGAAACGCGCCTAGCTGAAGCCCGAACCCGCGCGGCGCTAGTACCAAAGCGGCCGAAGGTATTCTTTGAGGAGTGGGACAATCCACTGATCTCCGGTATTGGTTGGGTTTCTGAACTCGTCGAGATCGCCGGTGGTCTGGACATCTTTGCTGACCGAAGAGACCAAAGCGCCGCGAAGGACCGCATCGTCACGCCCGCCGAGGTAATTGCACGAGAGCCCGATCTGATCATCGGATCATGGTGGGGTCAATAACTGAAAGAGAGGGCACCCTGAAGGCTTGCGAGGTAGCGGTTGACCGTTGCTGCCCATATAGCGGGATCGCCGCGGGAGAAGGTCAGATGCCCGTCATCGCCGAACGTCGGCAGATCGACAAAGGAGACCGGCGCGCGCGAACTGGCGCGATAGGCCTCGAACATTGCATGCGCGAGGCTCGGTTCAAAATAGTGGTCGTTCACCGCGTAGAGCCAGATTTGCGGCAAGAGGTTGCCTTCGCCAAGCCTGCCGACGGCGGCGATAAGGCGTTCGCGCCCGCTGCAGATCTCGCCGGGGCGGTTCGAGCCCGCGCCGCCGGCAAAATTGATGATGCCGATGACGCCCTCAACCTTGTCGTAGGCGACACCGAGCGCGCCCAACCCGCCGTAGGACTGCCCTACGACAATAACGCGATTGCGATCGACGAAGCGCTGATTGCGCAAATAGGCAACAACGCCTTCCATATCGGCAGCCGTCTTGAGCGCCGTGGCAAAGTAATCGCGATCGCTACAGGGACCGGCGGTGTCGCTGATCTGGCCCTGCGAAAGGCCATAGCCCCGCCGCATCGGCACCGCCACCGCGAAACCGCGGTTCACAAACCAATGAGCGGCAGCGCCGTAGCCAGGGTGCATTGCTTGCGGGTCGGTACTCCCAGGCCGCGGCTTTCCGTGGTTGATCGTGACGAGCGGAAATGGGCCAGGGCCCGAGGGCCGATACACGGTGGTTTCCAGCAGCGATTGCTCGGCTCCCGTCCCGATCGGTATCCACCACAGCTGCTTGTTGTCGGGGCCAAGCGGGATATCGACCGGCCCAGGGTGGCGATCCAATGGTTGATTGCCGGTGCACGACGCCGCCAGCATCGCCAGAAGCACCATGATCAATGTGAGCTGCCTCGCGGCATGTGTGATCGCCAAACCCATCCTCCTCGCCGTCTCGGAGGCGCAGCCGTGGAACGCATGCCGCCCCTTATTTTCATTATGCGCGGATAGCGACCTGACCGAAGATGAAAAGCTTGCCCTCGCGGCAGAGCTGAAACGCACGATCAACGAGGATGCTATTCGCTGTCGCCGGGAACCGCACGCTGCAGGCCCATTCTCGACGAGATGGAGCCGCTGGGACCCGCTCGCGGAACCCTTACCTCGCCCCGCCGCGAGCGAAACGCCGGGCCCAGTGAAATCCGAGCCTGGCCCACCGATGACGCTTGGCAACGCCGGGGGTGCGCGAGCGGCTCATCGTGTGGCTTGTCACGGCAACTGTACCGAGCACGCATTGAGTGCCAGGTCTTGCCATGCATTCATGCCGCTACGACGGCATTTTGCCACTCCGCAGTCGCTTCGGCTCGCAAGATCCCAGTGCGGATCGGGAGATCAGGTGGCCCGCCGTATAGGCGAGGCAGCCGCCGGTCGCCGTGCTGATGTCAGGTGCGTGTAGGAAGGCCTGACGGGCCATCAGGGGCGAGCTGCCATAGCACATCGCCGCGCCGAGACCGAAGATGTAGCCGGAGAACAAGCGCGGCTGGAAGATCGGCTTCGGTACCGGGGCCGCCAGCTCCTCCCGCGAGGGTACGGTCGGGATGGGCGTCGCCGCCGTTAGCGGCGCCGATGCCTTCCTCCTTCCCTTGCCGGCATTGCCCTGGGTGATGAAGGAGCCGCCGAGCATCAAAGCCGAGCCGATTGCCTGCAGCACAGTGAATTTCTCGTGCAGCATCACCACCGCCAACAGCATCGCGAATGGGACCTGCAGCTGGACGACCGGAGCGGTCAGGTTGACCTCCATCAGCATGGTTGGACTTATAGTTGCAGTAGCGGCCAATGACAAAATGCACGACGCCCCGGCATGCCAGCCAGGTGAGCGCCGCGATCGGGAACACCACGAGCTGGTGCAGCTCGCTGAATGCGATGGTCATGACCAGGAAAAGAAGTCCGCTGATCGGCACGGTCAGCGCCATGCCTTTGCAGCACGCTGCCAGTCACCACCCCCTCGGCATCGCCACGTTGTTCAGCGCAAAGGTGAACGCGCCAAGCGCAGTGTAAAGGACCTCGAGCAAGGACTTCCCCTCGAAGACCTATTGTTTTCCTCGTTTGTCTACAATGCCTTCGTCATACCGTCATGCCCATTTTCAACGGGCTAGACCAAGCAGCTGCCCCTCGCGGCGGCTCGCCCTTTGCTTCCGCGCGGGCGTCGATCGGGTTGATCAGGTCGTGCAAACCCGTCCGTGTAACCGCCACGGGCACCATCTCGTCAGTGATATGAAAGACCGGCGTCGCAGACTGCCGGACGGCAAAAACGCTGATGCCAGAAGAATTGCGAGGCTCCGGTTTGGGGCAAGTGCTGCCCTTCGTAACCGTACCGTTTTGGTCGCGTCTATCACCCAGATTGTGTTTCAGCACCAAGGCGGGACCCCACCCAGACACCGTGCCTCAAGGTATTGACTTACCTCGCAGATCTGCCGTCCGGGAGAAAGTTTCCTGATCGGCGCCGACTGGGGGACTTCATCCTCCAGGCAAATAGCGCCGACAAATCAAAGCGTTGTTCCAGATCCGGGGTGGAGCCCATGTCGTTGCCGACTTACA
>CAVXLL010000025.1:0-179157 GCA_963762575.1 uncultured Alphaproteobacteria bacterium
GCCTGTCCATAAAGGCATGATTTCAGCGGCGTAATAAGGCGGAGGAGGTGGCGGGGCCAGTATGGGTCGGCGCGTTCTCGCGTCTCAGTGGTGATTATGAGCAGTGGAATTGCGTTACGAGCAAGGCCAGTCAAGCCGATGAGCAGGTTTAGAAGCTCCGAGCCGGCGGAAGCTGGGGCTATGTCGGTTTGAGGCGTGCGAACAGCACCAGGTTGTGGGCGACGACGGCGGACCAGATGTAAGCCTCGAAGTGGTCGAGCCCGCGCCAGGTGCAGCGGGCTCCGCCATAGGCGCGTTTGAAAACAGGAGATTCGGCCTCGATCCCGGCGCGGAAGTTGCGCAGCCGGCGATAAACCCAAGGGCTTTTGACCATGTCGGCCACGGCGATGCCGCACTTCTTGTGAAAGGCGACATCCTGCACGCCGCGCGCCTTGGCCTGTTTGAGATTGTCGCGGCTGGCATAGCCGCCATCGGCGGCAGTCTGCCGCGGCGGCGCGCCACAGCGGGCGATCTGGCGATCGAGCATTGCCAGGAAGCGCTCCGCATCGGCAGGATTACCCGCCTCGACGACGACATCGAGGATCAAGCCGCTCTTGCCGGAGGCGAGGTTGAGCTTGTCTCCGTACTGCACGCCGCGGCCACCCTTCACGATGATGTCGGCGTGCGGCTCGAACAGGCTGACCAGCTTTTCGCTGGCCGGCACCGCCTCGCCCTTGAGCACCCGGCGCTCGCTCTGAGCGATGATGCGCGCGATCAGCGGCAGATAATAATCGACCCCGGCGCGCCATCGCGCGGTCCGGCCATCCCAACGGGCTCGGCCAGCCCTTCAGCGGCCGCTTGCAACTCGGCACGAGTGGCCTGCGCGGCGGCGATCAGCTCGCGATAGAGCGTATGCTTCTTGGCCTTACCGCGGCTGTAGTCGATCGCGCGCGCCCGCTTTTTGGCCAGGCGTCGGCGATCGCGCCACCGCACCGCCGCCGCTCCCGGCAACGCTTCGACCCGGCGCAGCAGCCGCGCTATGACCCGAACTGCATCCCATAACAGCGTACTGTCGCTCGGCGAATGCATCAGCGCCGCGCTCACCGTGCTGTCGATGCGCACCGTGGCGCCGCTTTCCAGCTTGTTCTGTTGGGCGCTGACCAGCAATGTCCGGTTGACCGCCTCCCAGGTCGACGCACAAATTGCGCTGATCGTCTGGTGCAGCACCGATTTCTTTGGAGATCCACCTCGAGGCAGGCGCGCAAAGGCGCGAAACGATGCCGATTCTTCGAGGTGAAAGGCCAACTCCTCGTAACTCAGCTGTCGCTGCCGCTCGAGCAGTGCACAGCGCAGAACCGTTTCCGCCGGCAACCCCCGCCGTCCCGTCTCGCGCACCCCCTGGCGGCGAAGATCGCCCGCAACCAGGCTCACCAGCGGGAGCTGCCCATCCAGCCACTGCGAAATCGCTTTCAACTCGCAGCCGATCTCGTGCTGCGCAAAAACCTCGAATATAGTGGTTGGGACCCGCTGCAGTGTCGATCGACGACAACGAGGTCAGCGGCAACCTGCAGGTTAACAACGACACGGCCACGACGACGTTTCCGGCAATGCGGTCGCCAACAACCTGCAATGCCAAAACAACACCCCCAGCGGCAACCTATGCGGCGCCGAACACGGTCATGCACGGCAGTCGCAAGGTCAATGCGCTGGAACAACACCTTTTCAGATTATCACTATGAGGATGCGCTTAGATCATGAGAACTAATCATATAGATCAGATAAAGGGTCTAAACCTAGGGGGCAGACCTGTTGGATCGTCGTTACGGGTTGCTGGCGATGCTCGCCGTCTCCTCCGCCCGTGCCGCGGAGGACGGGCTCGTGCAGGTTCGGCTTTCCTCGGCTGCAGCTTTAAGGATTAAGGACGGTCCCGACGCTTTTCGACCGGATAGGCCAAGGGCGGCGCGGGTGGAGGAAGTCAGTTCGGTGCGGCACCTTTTTCCATGATGATGTTGTTTACGGGGTAAGGATTTTTCCGGCTGCCAGGTCCCCATGTCGTCTCGGATCGAGGATTATGCTCTTATCGGCAATTGCGAGAGTGCGGCGATGGTCGGCCGCGACGGGTCGATCGATTGGCTCGCTCTTCCCCGCTTCGATTCGGCGGCATGCTTTGCCGCTCTGCTTGGCGGCCCCGAAAATGGGCGATGGCAGATCGCCCCGACCGCCGAGAACCGCACCACCCGGCGTTACCGCCAAGGCACGCTCGTCCTGGAGACCCGTTTCGAGACCGCCGACGGCGCTGCGATTCTGATCGACGGCATGGGTCGTCGCGACGGGTGCGCCGACCTCGTGCGGATCATCCGCGGTGAGCGCGGCCGGGTCGCCGTTCGAATGGAGCTGGTCATCCGCTGCGAGTACGGCTCGATTATCCCTTGGGTGAGGCGGCTCGATGATGGCCGGCTGACCGCGGTCGCCGGCCCCGACCGGCTGACGCTTGCGACGCCTGCCGCGGTCCATGGCGAAAACCTGCGCACGATCGCCGAGTTCGACATCGCCGCCGGCGAGGAAATCCCGTTCAGCCTGACCTGGTCGCCCTCCTATCGGCCGGTCCCGGCTGCGGCCAATGCCCAGGACACGATCGAAGAGTCGACTGCGGGGTGGCTCAGCTGGTCGCGCTCCCACAAAGCCGAAGGCAGCGGAGAATGGTCGGAGGCTGTTCTGCGCTCGCTGATCACCTTGAAGGCGCTGACCCATCTTGAGACCGGCGGAATTGTCGCTGCTGCGACCACCTCACTGCCGGAGCAGCTCGGGGGTGCGCGCAATTGGGATTATCGGTTCTGCTGGCTGCGGGATGCGACGTTGACCCTTTACGCCCTGCTGAACTCGGGCTTCTTCGAGGAGGCGGCGGCCTGGCGCGATTGGCTGTTGCGTGCCGTCGCCGGGGCGCCGCCGCAGATGCAGATCATGTACGGCATCGCCGGGGAGCGCCGGCTGCTCGAATACGAGGTGCCCTGGCTCAAGGGATACGAGGGCGCCGCGCCGGTTCGGATCGGCAACGCCGCGGCCGACCAGCTTCAGCTCGACGTCTATGGCGAAGTGCTCGACTCACTGTACCAGGCGCGGCGCATGGGGCTTCCGCCCAATGAGGCGGGCTGGGCGCTCGAGCGGGCCCTGGTCGAGCATCTCGAGACGATTTGGGAACAACCCGACGAAGGCATTTGGGAGGTCCGCGGCGGCCGCCGCCAGTTCACCCACTCCAAGGTCATGGCCTGGGTCGCTTTCGACCGCGCGATCCGCTCGGTCGAGGAGTTCGGCCTCGATGGCCCGGTCGAGCGCTGGCGGAGGCACCGCGAGCGGCTGCATGAGCAGGTGTGCCGTGAAGGCTTCGACCCGAAGCTGAACTCGTTTGTGCAGTCCTACGGCGCGCACAATCTCGATGCCAGCCTATTGCTGCTGCCGCTCGTCGGCTTTCTCCCGGCCGACGACCCGCGCATCGAGGGCACCGTGGCGGCGATCGAGAAATGTCTGCTGAAGGACGGCTTCGTCGCCCGCTACAACACTGGGAGCACGGTCGACGGCCTGCCCGGTGATGAAGGGGCGTTTGTTGCCTGCAGCTTCTGGCTCGCCGACAACTACATCCTGCAGCGTCGGCATGATGACGCTCGCGCGCTGTTCGAGCGGTTGCTCGCGCTGCGCAACGACGTTGGTCTGCTCGCCGAAGAATACGATGCCAGGGCAAGACGGCAGGTGGGCAACTACCCGCAGGCCTTTTCTCATGTCGCACTGATCAACACCGCGCATAATTTAACCCGGGCCTACGGCCCCGCGCAGCATCGGGCGGAAAGCAAGGAAACCGTCGGACACGATACTGACGCCGGCGAGCGGCTCGCATGACCGTCGCGGCGGCGGCGCTCAACCCGTCGGGCCGTCGTCATCGGCGCGCTCGGCGTCGTTTTCAGCGATATCGGAACGAGCCCGATCTACACCTTCCGCAAATGTCTCAAATTGTCGGGCAACGCCGGGAACGAGGCGGTTCTGGGCCTGTTGTCGCTGGTCTTCTGGGGCCCCCTCATGGTCGTCGTCAAAATCAATATGTCTGCTTCGTCATGCGCGCCGGCGCGCGAGTGGCATTGTTAGGGGGTATGAAGCGTCAGATTTTGTCCCCTAGAGCGGCTCCGCTGCTCAGCGATCCCGTTCGAGCCGTCCGCATCGAAAGCGCGCGGGAGTTGGCCGGAACTGACCTTCTGGCGCTGACGCCGAGGCGGAAACGGAATGTCCGACGGCGCTGGATCTGGACCCGGCATTCGTGCCCGCCATGGTCAATCTTGCCGATCTCGGCCGGGCGCGCGGCATGAACCAGCAGGGCGCCGAGATGTTGCGCAAGGCGATCTCAGTCAATGCCAACGTAAAGCACTCCCCGGGATTGTTGCTGGTTCGCCAACGCGATTATCCCGGCGCGCTGGATTTGCTTCGTCAAACCCACGAGCTGATGCCGGAAAATACGCGGTACGCCTATGTCTACGCCGTGGCGCTGAACTCGACCGGGAGCCGGGATGATGCGATCTCGCTGCTGGAGCGGACGCATCACCGACATCCGCCCGATAAGGACGTGCTCCTTGCCCTCAACTCGATCGCGCGAGACAAGGGAGACGTTGCCAACGCGCTGCTGCATGCGCGGGAGTTTGTGACGCTCTATCCCAGCGACGCGCAGTTTCGCGGCCCTGCTGTTGGATCTCGAATAGCGCCAAGCCCGTTAGAGGCCCAGCGCTCCTAAGAGGTCGGTTCGGGATTGGGCTGCAATGGCTGCAGCCGCCGATAGGCGTAGCCGAGGCCGACCAGAACGGCGCCGAGACCGATAAAGGAAAGCGCTCGCAACCCGCCGCTGAGATCGGCCATGTCGGACAGAAACACTTTGCCGACGACCAGGCCGAGGCCGAGCAGCGAGGCCCGGCGCAGCCAAAGGCTGCGCCATTTGAGCGCCGCCCCGAGCCCGACCGCGGCGAAGACCAGCCAGGCCGCCGAGTAGGCGTACCATTCCGCTTCGCCAGTCGAGCCTTGGTTCAAGCGGTCGCCTTGGAAGAAATGGCGTACTTCCAAGGTCACCCAGATAAGGAAGAAGCCCGCGGCGAGAACCAGTGCCGCCTGCCAAAGGACATGCGGCCCCAGCCGATAGAAGCCGATCCCCGCATAAAGTGCCGCCGGCATCGCATAGGCCAGGAACAGCGTGTCGAGGAGGAACCAGCCTTCGACCGGCCGGCCTAAAAAAGGCATCACCGGATTGAGAAAGATCGCCTGCCAGCCGACCGCGAAGACGGTCGCGATCACGAACAGGATAACGCCGCTCCAGCGCAATACCACCCGGTCTCGCCGCTCGCCGAGGTGCAGCAGCCACCCGGCCATTGCAAGCCAAGCTATCGTCTCCACCGCGTTGAGGGCGAAATCATAAAGCATGAAACCGCGCGGCCGATCGCTGAGCGCATGCCACAGCTCGAGGGTCACCAGCAGCACCGAAAAGACGACGCTTCTGGCCTCGAGCACTTTCACCAGCACGTCGTCGGCACGGCTGCCGAACTGCCGAGTTGCGAGGATGAACGCCGCCGCAGGGACGCCGTAGCCGTAAAGCAGCCAATTCAGGATCAGAGTGTCCGGCAAGGCATAGTGGAGGACTTCCGGGTTGAGGATTAGGCGGACCAGCACGGCGGCGGCAATGCCGAGCGCGACATGGCGCAGCACAGGCAACCGCAGGCGGCCTTCGACCCAGGCGAGCGCCGGCAAATGCAGAGCGAAGGCCACCGTCAACCAGGCATTTTCGAGGATGAACACTGCGGCAAGGATGGTGCATCCGAGGACTCCGACGGCATAGGCGGCCAGCACCAGCTCGTTCTCGGCCTCGCCCTCGCGGTGCTGCGCCGCCCAGCGGGCTGCCGCCAATTCCAACGCTGCCAGAGCCAGCGCGACGACCGTCCAGTCGAGATCGAGGCGGAAGGCGGCAATTCGCCAGTACGAGACAGCAAGAAGGATCGGCGGCGCCGCCGCCGACAGGGTAGCCCACCGGCTCGGCCGCGGCACTCGTGCCAGGGACGCGAAACCGCCGGCTCCCAGCACCAGACCAAAGGCGATCGCAACGGTGAGGAAACGGCCGACCTCTTCGGGCGGGAGATTGTGCAGGAGGCCAATCCGCTGACCCACCGGCAACGGCAGGCTCCAAAGGGCGAGCAGCACGGCCGCCAGTGCGCCGGCGGCAGCGAGAACATCGTCGAGGCCATTGTCGCAGTAGGCAAAGGCGAGCAGCGAGAATGCGGTCAGAAACGCGCAGCCGAGCGCGGCCGTGCCGTTGGCGTCGACCTGCACTAGAACGAGGACAGCGAGCGATATCGCCCAGAAAGCGCTTCTGACCACGGCCCGTACTGCCGGCTCGTCGATCACGCCTTCCAGGAACGGCACCCCCGGGACGCCGCGGCGCAGCGCACCAAAGAGTCCGAGCTGAACCAACAAATAGCCGCCGACCACCCAGACGTCCGCAGGGTCGTAAAGCATCGCCAGCCACAGCAGGGCCCAGCCGATCGAACCAGCCAGAGCAATCCAGGCCAACCACCACCATGCGCGACGCCGCAGCACCGCCAGCGAGCCGGCGCCGACCAGGATCAGGTAGGCGAACAACGCGAGCGCAGAGGGCTGTTCGCTGCTGACCATTGCCGGCACCGCAAAGGCCCCGGCCAAGCCCAGAACGGCGACGAACGGCCCGTGCTGCAACGACATCAGCACGGTCGCAGCGGCTGTCAGGGCGAGCAACGGAAAGGCCAATGTGGGCGGCAGCAGCCCATAGAGCTGGTAGGCGGCGTAGAGGCTGGCAAAGATCGTCGCCGCGCCGGCGGCAGCAAGCGCCTGGGAGACGTTGGACGGGCGGGCCTCGGCAGGCTCGCCCCACGCGATCCACTCCGCCCCGGCCCACAGGGCAAGCCCGAGCAGCACGCCGAGGATGACCCGCACCGCCGGTGTCAGGAGGCCGTAATCGATCGACAATTTGACGAGAAAGGCGCCCCCCAGCGCCAACGCGACACCGCCCAGCCACACCAGCCAGTTCTCGACAAGGATCTCCTCCCAGCTCCTTCCGGCAGGAACCGGCGGCAAAGGCGCGGCGATTTGGGTGGGGAAGGGGGGCGACTCGCCGACCGCTTCTTCAGGCGATAGCGCCTCGGCCGGTGGCACCTCCGACACGCTCGCGCGCGCATCGTCAACCGGGACAGCCGCTGATCGAGAACCTCGACGCTGGCCTTCAGGGCGAGGATAGTCGCGGTCAGCGCGCGAGTACGGAAGAACGCCCTTGCCGCCAAGACCGAGGCAGCGATGACGCACAGGGTGAGTAGCCAGTCCATGCGAACCCTCCCGAAGCTCCCGCCCGTTTGGCGGATGCTGCGTTTGCCGAATTACCATACAGCAAGTGAACGTTCACTTAAAAGTGCGAAGTGATGCCTCGATCGGCTGGAGTTAAAACAAAGGTGGAGCGTGCCGCGACCGATCTGTTTGCCGCCAATGGCTTCGACGGCGTTTCGATCGCTGACATCGCCGCCGCCGCCGGAGTGTCGCAGGGCGCCCTCTACCGTCATTACCGAAGCAAAGAAGAACTCGCCTGGGCGCTGTTCTCGACCGCCTATCTGCGCACCGGCGAGGAGCTCGATCGGATTCGCACCGGCGCTGCCGGGTTCGAGGCCGCGTTGACGGCAATGGTCGCGCATTTCTGCGCGCTCTACGACGAAGATTCGGCATTGTTCCGCTTCATGCTGATCACACAGCACGGCTTTCTGCCGCGTGTTCCAAGCGGCGCCCGCACTCCGGTCGATGCCATCGCCGATCTCGTCAGCGACGCTGTTGCGAAAAAACGACTGAAGCCCATCGATCCGGCGTTGGGCGCCGCCGTCATCATGGGTGTCATTCTGCAGTCCGCCACCTTCCATATTTACGGGCGTCTCAGCGGATCTGTGGGCGCTCGAGCGCCAGCGTTGGCGCGCGCCGCGATTGCCGCGGTCACGGCCCTTGCTCAGTGACTCGCAGGCGATTTCAGAAGCGGGTGGACAGCCAGATGGCGACACGCGAGCCGGTCTTGACCACCGCGCTGATCAGGTCATAGCCCGGGCTCTCCTCGGCCCCCTGCGCGAGCGCGAGGTCGCGATGCGCGATCTCGTCGCCGCGAAACGACAGGATGGTCTCCCGAATTGCCGGATCGTCCTTGCCGAGTATTTTAGCCTGAGCTTGGTAGTGCTCGTCGATTACTTCCTCGACCGCGACCGTGCATGCCATTGCAGCATGCTCACCCAGCAGCGCGGTCGCGGCGCCGAGGGCGTATCCGGCAACATTCCACAGCGGGTGAAGCAATGTCGGCCGCACCCGCCTTTCTTGCAACAATCTCTCGAACCGGGCGAGATGGCGCTTCTCGGCCTCGGCCATCTGCCGGATCGCCCCCGCCGCCCGGCCGCGCCCGAGCACGTCCAGCTGCCCTTCATAGATCCGGGTTGCGCCGTACTCGCCGGCGTGATCGACGCGCAGCATGCGCGCAATCTCCTCCTTGGAAGGAGGGTCTCCCGGCAATCGATGTCGCGCGGCGTCGCTCATGCATTTCCCCGACGCAATCCGGCTTGCTCCCGGAATCTCCACGATCGCAGAAAGGTCGCGAGGCAGCACCCCGTCATGATCAGGGAGGCAAGTAGGTTCCAGCCGGCAAGCGAGATCCCCCACAACGACCACGCCGGCTCGTCACAGCGCACCGGCTGCTGGCGCAGCAACTGCGCCTTTAGCGCCTCGACCGTGTCGGCGGCGGTGGCGGCCGCGCTGCAGGCGGTAGGACCGGCGAACCAATGCTGCTCGACACCAACATGATAAAAGGCGAGCCCGCCGCTCACGACCAAGACCGCGGCGAGCAGCAGCGCAACCCAGGGCAAGGCCCGCCGGCTCGCAACCATCGTCGCGATGAACGAGATTACGATCGCCACTCCCCACGGCCAGCGCTGCAGCAGGCACAGCTCGCAAGGGGCGAGCCCGCCCCAATATTGCGACAGCAGCGCTGCGCCGAGCACGACAGCGCTAGCCGCCAGCACAAATGCGGTAAACCCGCGAGTGGGTTCGGTCATGCCGTTATAGATAGCGCAGCACCAGGAACCCGCCAACGAGGGCGAGCGCGAAGGCGCTGGTCATCAGCATCAGTCGCCGCTCGATGAATTCTCGGACCGGGTCGCCAAACCGCCACAGGAGGCCCGCGAGCAAGAAAAACCTGATGCTGCGCGAGACGAGAGCGGCCAGAGCGAAGGCGAGCAGGTCGAACTGCGCGACGCCGCTCGCGATGGTGACGAGCTTGAAGGGGATCGGTGTCAGCCCCTTGAGGATGATGATCCAGGCGCCCCAATGGGCGAAGGCGGCCTTCAACGCCTCGTATTTGTCCATCGCATGGTAGAATTCGAGCACCGGCCGGCCGACCGCGTCGAACAGGAAATAGCCGATCGCATAGCCGACAAAGCCGCCGGCCACCGAGGCGACCGTACATACCCCCGCGATCAACCAGGCCCGGCGCGGCTGCGCCAGGATCATCGGGATCAGCAGGATGTCCGGCGGCAGCGGAAAGAACGAGCTCTCGGCGAATGAGATGGCCGCCAACACCCACATCGCTTGACGGCTGGCGGCCAGGGCAAGCGTTCGGGAATAAAGACGGTCGAGCACTGTCTAAAAGCCGGCGGCCGGTGTCAGGAAACGACAGTCGTCGCGGGGATTGCAATTCCCTCATACAACTCGGCCATCGAAATCCGAACGTCGACCGTTGTTAAAAAGAGACTCGCTTCGGCGCCGCGAACGAGCTGGATGCCCCAATGATCGTTCTCCCGCCTGTAAAGCTCGGCATGATGGCTATCGGCGTCGATGAGCATGATCTCCCGGACGCTTTCCATGATCTGATAGGCGGGAAGCTTCAAACGGCGATCGGTTCGCTCGGTGCTCGGGGATAAAATCTCGATAATAAGGATCGGGTCCACCATGGCCTGTCGGCCGGGCTCGTTAGGCTCGCAAGTGACGGCAATGTCGGGGACATAATACGAAGCGGCACGATCGGGGCGTACCACTCCGGGCTCGATCTGGGCATTGCACGGCCGCCGGACTGCGAGGGCTGCATCGATCCGGGAAACTAGCCGCACGGCCAGAATGCGATGCGCCTCTGCCGGCGGCGCCATTGCGACCGGGAAGCCGTCGATCAGCTCGTAGCGCGTATCCGTCCCGTCGTCCCAACGGAGGAACTCCTCAATCGTCATTGGTCTGATCGCCGGCTCGGCCATCTCTACCTCCGCTTGCGATCATATATAGTGCTATTCGGCGGCGGCGAGGCCGGCCGAGGCGACCGGGTCGAGGAACCCGCCGGACTGCCGCCGCCACAGCCGCGCGTAGGTGCCGCCGGCGGCGAGCAACCCGGTATGGGTGCCTTCTTCGACGATGTTGCCCTCGTCGAGTACGACGAGGCGATCGAGGCGCGCGATCGTCGATAGCCGATGCGCGATCGCGATGACCGTGCGGCCCTTCATCAACCCGTCTAGTTGCTCCTGGATCGCCGCCTCGATCTCCGAATCGAGCGCCGAGGTCGCCTCGTCGAGCACTAGGATTGGCGCGTCCTTCAGGATCACCCGCGCGAGGGCAATGCGTTGGCGCTGGCCCCCCGACAGCTTGACGCCGCGCTCGCCGACATGCGCGTCGAAACCGCGACGCCCATACCAGTCTTCGAGCCCCTCGATGAATTCGAGAGCATGCGCCTGCGCCGCGGCGCGCCGCACCTCCCACTCGCTCGCTTGCGGCCGGCCGTAGCGGATGTTGTCGCGGATCGAACGGTGTAAGAGTGAAGTGTCCTGCGTCACCATCGCGATCTGGGCGCGCAGGCTTTCTTGTGTCACCGTCGCAATGTCTTGCCCATCAATCAGGATCCGGCCTCGTTCGAGGTCGTAGAACCGCAGCAAAAGGTTGACAAGGGTCGATTTTCCGGCGCCCGAAGGCCCGACCAGACCGACGCGCTCCCCGGGCGCAACGCCGAGGTCGATGCCATGCAGGACGCCTCTCGCGGTGCCATAACCGAAGCGTACGCCTTCGAACCGCACCGCCCCACGCTCTACCCGCAGGGCGACCGCATCGGGCCGGTCCGGCAGCTGGCGCGGCACCGCGATCGAGCGCATGCCCTCCTGCACGACGCCGATATTCTCGAAGATCGTCGTCACGTTCTGCGCCACCCAGCCGGCGATTGCGGAGATGTGCCAGGTCAGAGGCAACGCCATCGCGACGGTGCCGACCGGGATGCGCCCGTCGTTCCATAACCAGATTGCGATGACGCCGGTCCCGACGACAAGCATCGCGTTCAGGGTGGCGAGGGACAGGCTGAGCGTCGTTGTCAGCCGCAGCTGCGCGCGGAATGCATCGGTCATATCGTCCACCGCCGCACGTACGAATTCGTCCTCGTCGAGCGGCCGGGCGAACAACTTGACGGTCTGAATATTCGTGTAGCTGTCGACGACGCGGCCGGTCAGCGCCGAGCGTGTCTCCGACATACGCCGCGAGCGCGTGCGCAGCCGCGGCACAAAATAGCTCAGCAGCGCCGCATAGCCGCCGAACCAGAGCAGCACCGGGATCGTCAGTCGGACATCGTTCGACGCCATCAGCGCTACAGCGCCGGTGCCGTAAACGAGGATGTACCAGACCGCGTTGGTGGCCGAGACGACGCTCTCGCGCAAGGACGGGCCGGTCTGCATGACCCGCTGCGCGATGCGGCCGGCAAAGTCGTTCTGGAAGAACGCCCAGCTCTGTCGCACGACGTGCCAATGGCTCTGCCAGCGAATGAGGTTGGAGAAGCCGGGGATGATCCCCTGGTTGGTGATCAAATTCTGCAGCAGTAGCGCCGCGGGCCGAGCCACCAGCAGGATGGAAGCCATGCCGAGGAGCTGCGGCCAGTTGTCGTGCAACAGCGAGCCCGGCGCATGGGCCGAGACCAAGGTCACGACCCGGCCGATGAAGACCGGGATCGTCGTGTCGAGAATCGCCACGATAAAGCCGGCGGCGAAGAGAGCGGCAACGAGGTGCCGTGCTTGGCGGGCGTAATGCCAATAAAATGCCCCGAGCCCGGCCGGCGGCGCTGTCTCGGTCGGGATGGCGGTGGGCTCCAAGAGGCCTTCGAAAAACCGGAAAACGTGCATGATTTGGATGTTTAGTCTCACACTATGGCGGCGCGCCGCGGCAGGTCTGTTAGAGTCATACCGTCGTCACAGCGGTTCCTTTTGCCGGCGGAAAACGTCGCACGCCGCAAGTGTACCGCGGTTTCATCCAATTTTCACCGTTCGCCGCCGCCTCGGCCGCTTGAGGTGCGCAATCGCTCGCGCCGCCGTTCCGGGAAATCCCGAAAGCGGACTGCGCATGCTTTTTTGGAGACTGTTTCGCGGCAGGCGAGCATGCGCTTGGGCCTCGGCGCGCGAGGGCCGGCGCGGGTGGGTTGACACCCGCTCGGGCCCCAAATTCTCAGGTGCGTCCAAGGTGAGCGCGCACAGCAAGTTGGGCGCCGCGGCGACGCGCGGTGTCAGCGGCGGCCCGAGTTCAAAGAGTTTCTGCAAGGTCGCGATAATCGATGAATGGTCGAAGGGATAGGTGGGCTCCCCTACCGGCTTGCGCGGCGGTCGGATGATGCTGCGGGGGGCAACGCAGGGTGAGATGATCACAGCAGGAACCCGAACCCCGTACCGGTCGAACTCGAACCCGTCCGGATAAGGACCGCCGGGCGGCACGGCCGCTGGCGGCGCCACGTGATCGAAGCAGCCGCCGTGCTCGTCATAGATGACGATGAGCAATGTGCGCTGCCAATTGGCCGAATTGCGGACGGCGTTGTAGACCGCAGCGATCAGCTGCTCGCCGTAGAGAATGTTGTGGGGCGGATGCTGATCGTTGGGGACCTCTTTTGCCCATCGGCTCGGGAAATAGCGGGGCTCGATAAAGCTGTAATGCGGCAGCTCGCCGGCGAGAGCGTCGGCTTCGAACCTCTCGAACAGGCAAAAATGCGTCGGAATTTTTAGCCAAAGATCGATGAGCGCTGCTGCCTGAGGCAAGTCATGGAAATAGATCTTCCAGCTGTAGCCCCGTTGATCGAGGCGCCGGAAGATCGTCGGCACCGCGCTCGGCCGGCGATGCGGGAAGCGCCTCCGCTGATTGTTGACGTGGCCGCCGCCCGTCCCGGCATGGGCGAAATAGCGGTTTGGCCAGGTCTCGCAGGGTCCCGATGCATGCCACCTGTCGGAGACCCCGAACGCCGTCGCCAGCCGGCTGAGCACCGGCACCTGGTCCGGCGTGAAATAATGCATAATGGCTTTGGGATCCGCGGCGCCATTCGGATGCGGTTGCCGCACGAAGTTGTCGACGAACCCGCTCATGCTGGGTCGGCCGGCTGCCGCGCCGCCGAGCCCGAACAGCTGCATGTCGATGTCGGCGAACAATTCGCCCGGGTCCCACTGCGGGATGCATGCCGTCTCAGGGCGGATCTCGCTGCTGTTCCACACCGCGATGTCTTCTACGGTGCCGTCGGCCCGATGCCATGGATTGGTCTCGCTGCCGTCCAGGCCATCAAAGCCCTCGATCTTCGGGTAGAGCCGGCCGAGCATGCAGTCGAAGGAGCGGTTTTCGAGCATCAGAACGACGACATGCTCGATCCTGGGCAAAGCGACCCCCATCAGGCTGGGAACGCCCTGTCAACCGCGCCCGGTTGCTGCGGTTCCGCGGCCTCTTTGCCGGCCCGATCCGACGCGACCCGTCGGATATCACGATTGTGTCGAAAACAGGCAAAAGTACTTGCCTATGGTCTTTATTTTCTTATAGTTTCAAGTGGGCTCTTTGGTCGTCAATGTGAGCTCGGTTGATTTGGTTAATCTTAACAACTCTGCTGAAACCCTGTGACAAGCACTTCCAAACCGCGAGCAGGGTGACACTTGCTGCTGAATGATGCTTTCGCGCTGTTCAAGCGGCTCGGGGTCGACGTCCGGTCGATCTCCGCCGGGGAGTTCACGGCCGCTTATTTTTCGCTGGCCAAGCGCTATCATCCCGACCGCGGCAATCAGCAAACTCACGAGCTGATGGCCAACATCAACGCCGCCCGGACCGAAATCTTGAAGTGCCGGCGGCCAAATTAATCATCAAGCGAAATCGGAGACGACCGAACACGATGCGGGCGCCCGGACCCGTACATCGAGGGTCATCAGGCTGCAACTCACCGGGGCGGGCATGCTTCTCCGGTTCGCTGCGTATATGCCAAGGGCGTGCAGCGTTCCGCACGGAACAGCCGGCAATTGGGGAGCTTGAACAATGCGTTATGGACGGGTTGCGGTGGTGGGCCTGGTAGTGGCGAGCGCGATCGTCCTGCCGTCCTCCGAGGCATCTGCACGGTGCTGGCACAACGGATGGGGATGGCGCTGCGGTCCGGGCCTGCTTGCCTTGCCGTTCGTTGCCGCCGGCGCGGTGGTCGCTGGCGCTGCCGCAATCGCGACCGCGCCGGTAAGGGCAATCGTCGGGCCGCCCTATTACGCGCCGCCTGCCTATTATCCCCCGCCAGGCTATTACGCACCGGGCTATTACGCACCGCCGGGCTACTATTACGGGCCGCCGCGGTGAGCAACTGGCGCCGATCGAGGCTCGCGCCTCCCACTCCGGCGCGCTCGCGGATGAAGATCAGTCATCGCTTCAGAACCTAACTTTCCTCCTGCAATGATAGGAGAGTAGCGTTGCCGCCGGCGGCGGTGGTGTCGGTCGAGACGGTGCGCTCGGTCGCGAAGCGGTGCAGGTAACGGGGGCCGCCGGCTTTGGGGCCGGTGCCGGAGAGGGCTTCGCCGCCAAACGGCTGCACCCCGACGACGGCGCCGATCATGCTGCGGTTGACGTAGCTGTTGCCGACCCTGAGGCGGCCGCGGATGTGGCGCACGGTCTGGTCGATGCGGCTGTGGATGCCGAGGGTGAGGCCGTAGCCGGTCGCGGCGATCTCGTCGAGCACCGAGTCGAGCCGGTCGGCGTGCCAGCGCACGACATGGAGGATCGGGCCGAAGACCTCCGCTGTGAGCCGCGCCGCGCTGTCGATCTCGAAGGCTTGCGGCGGAAAATAGGTGCCGTGCTCGGTGCCCGGCGGCAGGGCGCAGCGATAGATCAGCCGGCCTTCGCGCTCCATCCGCGCTGCGTGATGCTCCAGCGCCTCCTGTGCCGCGACATCGATGACCGGGCCGACATCGGTGGCGATCAATGCCGGGTCGCCGATCGCCAGCTCCGCCATCGCTCCCGCCAGCATCGCCAAGAGCCGGTCGGCGATGTCGGCTTGCACATAAAGGAGACGGGCGGCCGAGCAGCGCTGCCCGGCACTGTCGAAGGCCGAGGCGAGGACATCGGCGACGACCTGCTCGGCGAGCGCCGAGGAATCGACGATCATCGCATTCTGGCCGCCGGTCTCGGCAATGAACGGCACGATCGGCCCAGGCCGCCGCGCCAGTTCGAGGTTGATATGGCGCGCGGTTTCGGTCGATCCGGTAAAGGCGATCCCGGCGATGCGCGGGTCGGCGACGAGCGGCGCGCCGACCGCCTCGCCGGTCCCCGGCAGCAGATGCAGAACCTCGCCGGGGACCCCCGCCTCGAGCAATAGCCGCACCGCGGCGGCGGCGATCAGCGGCGTCTGCTCGGCGGGTTTGGCGACGACCGCATTGCCGGCGGCAAGCGCCGCCGCAATCTGGCCGGTGAAGATCGCCAGCGGAAAATTCCATGGCGAAATGCAGGCGAAAACGCCGCGCCCGCGCAGCTCGATCTCGTTGCGCTCGCCGGCAGGGCCGGGCAAGAGCGTGGGTCCAGCAAAATCCGCCCGTGCGCGCACTGCGTAATAGCGCAGATAATCGACCGCCTCGCGCACCTCGGAGAGTGCGTCCGGGATCGTGCGGCCGCCTTCCCGAACGATCAGCGCCATCAACTCGGTCGTATGGCCCTCGTAGAGATCGGCCGCGGCTTCGAGCAGCCGGGCCCGCTCGCCTGCCGATGTGCGATCCCATGTGCGGGCGCTGCGTACCGCCCGCGCCAGTGCTCGCTCGACATCCGCCGGACCGGCTGGGGCCACCTCGCCGACCCGGCGACGCCGATCGCTGGGATCGAGCACGGGCTCGGCGGCGCCCGTCTGCTCGATGCCGCCGATGATCGGCGCCGCTGTCCAAGGCCGCCGCAGCGCCGCGGCGAGGTCTTCGCGCAATGCCGTTAATGTCGTCGGATCGCTCAGATCTAGCCCGGCCGCATTCTTGCGCTCCGGCCCGTAAAGGTCGCGCGGCAGCGGGATGCGGGGATGCGGCTTGACCGGCAATTGCGCGAGGCGCGCGACCGGGTCGGCGATGATCTCATCGATCGGTTGCCTCTCGTCGACGATACGGTTGACAAACGACGTGTTGGCGCCGTTTTCGAGCAGCCGCCGCACCAGGTAGGGGAGCAAATCCTCGTGGCTGCCCACCGGCGCATAAATCCGGCACGGCCGGTCGAGATGCTCGGGCCCGACGATCTGCTCGTAGAGCGCTTCCCCCATGCCGTGCAGACGCTGAAACTCGTAATCCCGGCGATTGCCGGCCATCTCGAGAACGGCCGCCACGGTATGCGCGTTGTGCGTCGCGAATTGCGGATAGAGGGCGGCGCCATGGGCGAGCAGCCGGCTTGCGCACGCGAGATAGGAGACATCGGTCGCGACTTTGCGCGTATAGACCGGGTACCCGTCGAGCCCGCGCTCCTGGGCGCGCTTGATCTCGCTGTCCCAATAGGCGCCCTTGACGAGGCGCACCATCAGCCGCCGCCTGCCGCGCCCGGCAACATCGGCGAGCCAGTCGATGACCGGCAGGGCGCGTTTCTGGTACGCCTGGACGGCGAGGCCGAGCCGATCCCAACCGGCGAGGTCCGGGGCGAGCGCCAACTCCTCGACGAGGTCGAGCGAGAGGTCGAGGCGATCGGCTTCTTCGGCGTCGATCGTGAAGCCGATGCCGGCTTGCCGGGCGTGGCATGCGAGCTCGAGCAGGCGCGGCGACAATTCGCGCAGCACTCGATCGCGCTGCGCCATCTCGTAGCGCGGGTGCAATGCCGACGGCTTTACCGAGATGCCTGGCGCCTCGGCGATGTCCTGATCAGCCGCCGACCGGCCGATCGCCGCGATCGCGTGTTCGTAGGCCGCGAAGTAGCGCGCGGCATCGGCCGCGGTGCGCGCCGCCTCGCCGAGCATGTCGTAGGAGTGCCGGTAGCCGTGGCGCTCGGCCTCGCGGGCGTGCTCGATCGCCTCCTCGATCGTGCGCCCGATGACAAACTGGCGGCCGAGGATGCGCATTGCGGCGGTCACCGCCTGGCGCACCACCGGCTCGCCCGAGCGGGCGGCGAGTCGGCGCAAAGCACCACGCAAGAAGGGCTCTGCCGGTTCGACGTGCAGCAGGCGGCCGGTCAGCATCAACGCCCAAGTCGACGCGTTGACGAAAATCGATTCGGACCTGCCGAGATGGCTTTCCCAATTCGCCTCGCCGATCTTGTCGCGGATCAGCCGGTCGACCGTCTCCGCATCGGGCACCCGCAGCAATGCTTCGGCGAGGCATAAGAGGGCGACACCTTCGGGCGAGGAGAGCGCATATTCGTGCAGAAACGCGTCGATGCCGCCCTTACCGAGCCGTTCGCGGCGCACCGCGATGACGAATGCCCGCGCCCGGTCGGCAATGCGGTCGCGCATCTCCGCGGAAAGCGAGGCGGCGGCCAAAATGCGCGCGACCGCCTCGCTTTCGTCAATGCGGCAACTGTCGCGGATCGCCGCACGCAGCGGCGGAACCGGTGGGAATGGTGTCGCAGTGACTATCTCCATGCGGAAGATATTGGCATGGCGGCAGCAGAATGCTCTTTACCCGGCCTGCCTCCCATGACCATACGAAGGTAAATGTCGTCCGTAGTTGCCGAGGCCACTGTCGGCGCAATCGCTTCAGAGGAAGACCCGCCGCCGCAGTGGCATGTGCTCGGCCGTCTCGAAAAGACGGCGATCGGGATCTGTGGCGCCGGCGGGGTCACTTCAGTGCGCCGCAGGGAACCGGCCGGCTGCCTTCTCTATGGGCCCTATTGGCAATTGCCCGCCGGCTGCTATCGGCTGAGCTTTCGCTGCCGCGCGGGAAAGCCGCGGCTGCCGAGCGAGCCCGTGCTCGGCGTCGAAGTCATCGCAATGAACCGGGTGCAGCTGGCCTGGCGCGATCTGACCGCCGCGGAATTGCAGGGCGAGACCGGCTCGCTCGATTTCACAGTGCCGCCGGCCCTGGGTCTCGGAGCCGGCGACGAAGCAAGGCTCGAATTCCGCTTTTTTCACCTGGGCAATGCCGATCTGACGATCACCGCGGTCGATCTCAAGGGCATGCCAGACGCGAAGATGCCTCCGGCCCCCCCGAGGGTGTGGCGAATGCTCGGGCGGCTCGATGGCGGCCGGCCCTTTCTGCAGCTGCCGGCGGGGCATTACCGGCTCGAAATCCGCTGCGGCGTCGGGGCCCCGCGCTTGGCCGCCCAGCCCGTGCTGGGGGTCGAAATCATCTCCCGGCGCCGCTGGCAAGATGGCCGCTCATGGAGCTGGAATTCCCTGCTCGGCCTGCCGCCGCCAGGCGGGGCTCACTTGGCCTGGCGCGATTTTACCGCCGCGGAATTGAGCTGCGGAGCGGCATCGTTCGACTTCGAGGTGGCGACAGAGTTGGCGCTCGAAGGGGGCCAGGACATCCTCATCGGCCTCCGCCTCGCGCGTTTGGGCAAAGCCGGTCTGACTCTAAAGGCCGTTGACCTAAGGCTGATAACAGCGGCCGAAGCCGCGCCTGCACAGCGGGAATGGCGGCTGCTCGGCCGTCTGGCAAAAGGCCGGATCGGAGCCCGCGAAGCCGACTGCGTGACGGTCCGGAATTCCGACCCGCCGGGCTGTTTCCTCTCCGGCGGCCGGCCCCGGTTGCGGCTCCCCACGGGCCGATACCGGCTGAATTTCTGTTGTCGGGCCGGGCAGCCGCGAATGGCCTCGCAGCCGGTTCTCGCAGTCGAGGTGATTGCCAGGACGCGATCGCTTCGCATCCCTGCCCTGCGCGGGTCGGCCGAGCTGCGGGCGCGCGGAGAGTTCACCTCGGAAGCGCTGGCGGCGGAATGGGCGTCGCTCGATTTCGACGTGCCGCCGGAGTTGAGCAGCGAAAGCCGGGACGGGGTCGGCTTCGAGTTCAGATTCCTGCATCTGGGCAATGCCGATCTCACGGTCAGCGCGGTCAGCCTGCACGAGATCGGCAAACAAGATCGGCCGGCCACTGCGTCGACCTCTCTGGTCTCGCGGCAAAGAACGAGGGTTCTGATCATCGGAAACTGCCAAGCCCAAACGGTTCACGAATCATTGGCGCGCTCCGGCGAGTTCAGTGACCGGCTGGATATCAAATATCATTTCGTCGGGCTGCAACAAAATCTGCACGAGCAAGGGAGGTCCGAAGTAGAAAGCAGTGACATACTGCTGGTTCAAGACATCAGGGATTGGGAGAATTACCCTCTGAGGCCTCATATTCCGGACGATGTCCGGATCATCAAATTCCCACTGTTGCATTTCGCGTCGTTGTGGCCGTTCGACCATTACAACGGGCCGGGCGACAAGGAAGCTTACGAACGCGAGTGGCCGAACCTGACTTTTCTCTACCACGACGGGCTGCTCGGGCGGCTGCGCAAGGAGATCCCCGACCGGGAACAGCGCCTACTCGCCTATCGCACGCTGTCGGTCGACGGCATCGTCAATTTCGTCAGACTGCACGATTTCGAAAAGCGGCGCCTGACGGCGATGGACAAGCAATTCGGCTGTGAAATCGGCCAGTTCATCTTGGATAACTTCCAGAGACGAAGATTATTTTACACGACAAACCACCCGAACGGACAAATCATCGGAATGCTGGTGGAGTACCTGTTGCGGCACTTGGGGATCGATCGGGCCTCCCGGCCCACCGCCATTCTCGACCATTTGAAGCGGTTGCAGGTGCCGGTGCATCCGAAGGTAGCCGAGGCGCTCAGGGTCAAATGGGCCGACACGAGCACCAAATATTTATATTGTGGCGAGCAGATCACCTGGGAAACCTATGTCCGGCGCTACATCGAACACTACGGATGATGCCGTCCTCATCGACAGCGGCCGCTTGTCACAGACCATCGTCCGCGAAGCCCCTGACGCGATCGTTTATGCCGATGCCCAGGGAATCATTCGCTTTTGGAATCACGGCGCGGAGCGGGTCTTCGGCTATGCCGAACCCGAAGCGTTGGGCCAATCCCTCGACATCATCATTCCCGAGGGCCTGCGCGCACGTCACTGGGCGGGCTATTCCGCCACGATGCAGAGCGGGAGCACGCGTTACGGCGCAGGCGAAATTCTGGCGGTGCCGGCGACGCGAAAAGACGGACGGCGCATCTCGATCGAGTTCACGGTCCTGCCATTCCGGGACGATGCGGGCCGAATGGAAGGGATCGCGGCGATCCTGCGCGATGTAACGGTCCGTTTCGAGGAAACGCGGGCTTTGCGCCGGCAGCTCGCGGAGCGGTCTATTCCGCCGCCTGCGCCTGCGGCCGGGTGAGCTCCAAAGCCTGCTGGGCAATCGCTGCCGCCGGGGCGTCGCCCTCGCCAGCGAGTTGCACGGTCGGGAAGGCGAATTTGATGCCGTTGGCGTCGAAGGCCTTTTTGATCATCGCCAGCGCCTGGCGCCGGATAACAAAATTCTCGCCGGGCAAAGTCATCATCTTCATTCGGAGCTGGACCGCGAAATCGCCGAATGCGTCGACACCCTGCATCTTCAATGGCTCGAGGATCAGTGGCGCAAATTCGGGGACCTTCGCCAGGTCGAGGCCGATCTGCTTGATCAGCTTTCTGGCCTTCTCGATATCGCTGTCATAGGTGATGCCGACCGTAAGCTTGTCGATGACCCAGTCGCGGCTCTGGTTCTGTACGGCTCCCAAGAGACTGAACGGAACCGTGTAGACCGCGCCGCGCTGATGCCGTAGCCTGACCGAGCGAAAGCTGAAAGCATTCGACGGTGCCCTTGTAGTTGCCGCTCTGGATGTATTCGCCGACCCGGAAGGCGTCGTCGAGGAGATAGAACACGCCGGCAATGACGTCGCGAACGAGGGACTGGGCGCCAAAGCCGATCGCGACGCCGAGGACGCCCAGACCGGCGATCAGCGGTCCGATCTGAACGCCCAACGCCGCGAGCGCCATCATCACCGCAAATACGATGACGACGACGAACAGGATGTTGCGAAAGATCGGCAGCAAGGTGCGCAGCCGCGCCCGCCGCCGGGCCTCCTCGGTGTTCGGCTGGCCAAGATCGGCGCATTCGGCGAGCTTGCGATCGATCGCCGTCTTCATGGCGTGCCACAGCAAATCGGCGATGAGCAGGATGACGACGGCGCTCAACACGCCATCGGCGAGACGGGCGAATAATGTCTCCTCCGCGTGGAGGTGGGCGAGATCGACACCCCAGCCCCAGGCCAGTACCGCAACTGCACCCAGGATCAGGGCCGCCCGGATACCGCGCTCGATAAAAACCGCGAGCACGCTCGGGGCGCCTTCGGCAATTTGCGGCGAACCCGGAGGTCGAAGCAGATGCTCGACCGCTCGGCGCGTGACGCCAATCGCGAGCGGCAGGGCGATGATGACCAGCAGCAGCCAAAAGCTCGCCATGGCGTGGGCTACCCAGAACACCCACAGCAGCACGATGCCGACCGTCAGCGCCGCGTTGCGCGCGCCGTGGCCGAAGCGACGGGTCACTGGCGACGACGCTTCAGTGCGGTTCTTGAGGGAGGCCGGCCGGCGCCACACAGCCTCCAGAGCAATCGCGAGTAGGCCGAGGCCGAGCACGTAGGCGACGAGCTGGCGCCCCGCCAACGACCAGCCGAGAGTGTCGAGCAGTCCGACCAACACCCAGCCGAAGGCGAACCAGCCCACGAACATGACGAGCCGCCGGTACCAGAAACGCGCGGCCACGGTATCCATCGGAATGATACGGAACCGCTCGTAACGCGGAGCCAGCAGGAAGCGGCCGACAACGATCGCGACACGCAAGACGAGAAAGGCGATCAGCAAACCGAACAGCATCTCGCGCAACAACGGCGGCCAATCGAGCGCGAGGAAGGGGCCGACGCTGCCGAGAGCAAAGGCGACCACCATGCCGACCGCAAAGGCAAAGCGAATGGCGACGAGATGCACGCGGCTCGCGACGGTTTCCAAGGGAAGCGTATCAAGATGGCCGCGACTCCTCTTCGTGACCTTGCCGAGGAGCCATTCGACACCCGTTCCCAGACCGACAAAGACCGCCAGCAGCAACAGGACCTTGGCCCTTCCGCGTGCGCCAAGTTCCGCGCTGACAAAAGCCGAGCCTCGCTTGAATTGGTTCGGCACATCGGGGATCGTATCGGCGAGGGCAACGATGTGCTCGCGGATCGCGCCGAGACGGGCATCGAGAACGTGCGGGGGCGACTCCTCTACGGTGTCGCGGGCCGATATGGCGGCCGACCTTGTCTCGTTCTGCTGCTTCAGCCATGTTTGAACCTTGGGGTCGGCGAGCAATGTCAACAATTGCTGGATTTGCGGCGGCGTTGCTTCGTCGCCGGCGGGAACCGAGCGGTTCGCAGCCGAGGCCGCGACTATCGCCGACAGCAAGGTGGCGAACAGGATGCTCGCTGCAAGGCAGCTCCTCAGGGTCCGCAAAATCCTTACTCCCACGGCCGAGCCGACTCGTATGATCACGCTCGCCACTCGGCTCCAGGCTCGCAGAATCGAGTCGAGCTTTATTAAGCAAACTTTGTTTAACACTAAAGGAGAGCGCATTCAAGTTGCACGACCCCCTGGTTGTAGCGCATTTGTTTAAAACCGTTTCCAATCACTTGCGCTCGGCCGCGCGGATCACCTTGGCCTCAGCTGACCATTGTAAAAGGCGGGGCGCCATCCCGGAACCGCCTACCCGTTGCAAAGCCCCCAGTTTCGTGGACAAAGATGGCGATTCCGCTCCAATCTCGAAGGTGGTACGCTAGCCCGAGCAGTATAAAGGGAACTGTGTATCGCGCGAGCCGCCGAGTGGACTGCCCTCACTGCCGCTTTCTCGCGCGGTTCCTTCGAGACGCGCGCATTGGACCAAGTTGTCGGCGCGCGGTGAGGATCACTATGGCGCTGACTATCGCCGTCGTAGTCGGTTCGAACGGGAGGCTTGCCGAGGCGGACAGATTAGCTACGCGTCCAACTGCGGCCGGCAAGACTGAATGGAGCGTCTTCCGCGACCGGAGTTTCGGGATCGAGTTTTCCTACCCCGACAGTCGACGGGTTGCGCGCGGCTGCCATAGCAGCAATAAATGCGTCGCGCTGATCGATGGCTCCACGCCGACCGGCAGCTACCTCGCGGCTTTCGAGGTGTTTGGTGGCCCGCTCGACATGGTGGCTGTCGAGCGAGCGGTTTTCCAGAAGGAAGGCAGCAACTGGATCGCCAATGGGCGTTCTGCCAAACATCCGGTCGAAATGATTGCGGGGCCCGGCTGGCAGGGCCTGAAATCCGTCGTGGATTGTGGAATTTCTGACGGCGGCGGCTTCCACGCCGGCGCAGGGGAATGCTTATGGGTGGTGGTCAGCAACGGCAAGCGGTCCGTAGTGGTAGATAGTGAAGGGATTGCCGGGCTCGATCCAGACACCATGCGTTCCATTCGTTCGATCCGGTTCAACGCCCGATAATTGATAGATGCTGCCTGGAGCCGACAAACGCGCAACAAATCGAACCGCGAGCATCTTTGCGCGCCCGCTTTGATGCTGTACCTATCGAGTTTTATGAAACGGGGAGGAAGCAGTCATGGCAATCGAGGTCGAGGACCTGCTCAATCGTATCGATCCGATCGCACCGGATGCGCGCCCCAACTACGTTGAGGCGGTTCGTGTCGGCGGCCCGCTCTTCGAGCAGCATGGGATCACTACGCCGTTGCGCATGGCACATTTCTTGGCTCAGGCGCTGCACGAGACCGGCTGCTTCACGGTTTTGCGCGAAAATATGAGCTATTCGGCGCCCAGATTGCTCCAAATATTCGGTGTCGGTAACCATTCGGCCGCGATCACGCCTGCGGAAGCGATCGCGCTCGCCCATCGTCCGGCGGATATTGCCGAGAGGGTCTATGGCCAGGGCAATCGGCATAAGGCGGAGGAACTCGGCAACACGAAGGAGGGAGATGGGTTCCGCTATCGCGGCAACGGGATCTTGCAGATGACAGGTCGAGGCGCTCACCACGACATCGGCCTTGAATGCGAGGTCGATTTTGAAAATAATCCCGAGGCTGCGACGGCTCCCGAACACGCGCTGAAGCCGGCTCTTCAGGAGTGGACAAGGAAAGGGCTGAACTCGTTCGCGGACCTGAACAATATCCGCACGATAACCTTGAGAATTAATGGCGGGTACAACGGTATAACCGAACGAGAAGGCTTGTTCGATCGAGTATTTCGTTTGCTGCAAACAGGCGGTCAACCGGTGGAAGTGTGGCAAGCCGGGGAGCCTGACGACGACATGAAGCGGGTGCAGGAATCGCTTAACAAGCTCGGCGCGGATCCCCAGTTGACGATTGACGGCCGCTTGGGCCCGGCTACGCGGGAGGCTGTAAGACGCTTTCAAGCAGCTGCCGGGATTAAGGCCGATGGCATCCCTGGCCCGGTCACTAATGCCGCGATTCAGCTGGCGCTCGGCAAAGTCAGGGGAGCTTGATCAGGTTCGTTTTCCAGCGCGATCGAAGACAACCGTTCAATTGCACTTTCTCGGGTTCTGCCGAAAAATAATTACGGCAAGCTGCTGAGGACCGAGCCGCGTCGAACTCCGACCGAATTCGACGTTGGCACATCGCGCCGTCGTCCCGCGTCGCCAAGGAGGCAAAAATGGCTCTGAAGGATATCCTGGTCGGCGTCGATCCCAGCACTGCCGGGGAAGGCCGGCTCAAGCTCGCCCGCAACTTGGTACGAGCGCACCAGGCGCACATCACCGCTTGCTACGTCATGCGAGAGGAGCATGCTGCGCCCAGCCCAATTTTACCGGGAGTGCCGGTCAATCCCGGCCCTGGGGTTCTTATCGCGCCCGAAGCGGGGGCCAGGGTTGACCCCGCTTCTACTCCGGGTCAACCGGCAACGCGCGAAGCCGAGCGCGCCGAGCAGGTCGAACAGCTCTTCAGGACCGAGCTGCGGGCCCACGGGCTCGGCGGCGAATGGCACCTCTTGTCGCCGGGCGAGACCGCGGTCTTTATCGATCTTGCGAAGTCTTTCGATCTGACCATCCTCGGCCAGCTGTCGCCGGAGATCCGGTCGACGGGGTTTCGTCCGGACGAAATCATCATTGCTACGGGCCGGCCGGTTCTGGTGGTTCCGTATGCCGGCACGTTCGATACAGTCGGCAGGCGCGCGCTCGTCGCCTGGGACGGGACGCGGGAGGCCGCGCGTGCAGTAAACGACGCGCTGCCGCTACTGGAAAACGCCGAGGCTGTCACCGTGATGTTTGTCGGGGCGCGAGATACGGTCCTGGCGGAGCAACGCCCCTCGATCGAGCGGATCATCCATCACCTGCAGCGGCACGGCATCCCCGCCCGGACCGAGGAGACCTTGCAGGGTGATCTCCGGATTTCGGACGTGCTGCTCTCCCGCGTCGCCGATCTCGGTGCCGACCTGATTATCGCGGGCGCGTACCACCATTCGCAGCTGCGGGAGGCGTTAGTGGGCGGGGTCAGCCGCGAGCTCCTCGAGCACATGACGGTTCCGGTGCTGATGTCCCACTAGCCTCGCGTCCGCCAGTGCGCTCGCCTTGCCGGTCGCGCCGGAGCGGCATATCGTGATTTAATCAATGGCCTCGCTCACCGAACGGAGAGGAACCGACATGCCGCTGCCGCAGGACATCAGACCCGCCTTTCAGAATATTCAGGATACGCTGGTGCGCTCCGAGGCGCCTTGGATCGAGCAGACGCCGCTGTCCTCCGTCAAGGTGCTGTGGGTCGGCCATGAGACCGGAACCTGGGCCTCGCTGCATCATTGGAAGAAGGGCTACGTCGCACCACCCCACAAACATCTCGCGGGCGCCCACGCTTTCATTGTCTCGGGCAAGCTTCAGGTCAGAAACGGCGTGTTGAATGCAGGCGACTACGTGTATGAGCCGTCGGGCATTCTGCACGACGCGACGACCGCACTCGAAGACACCACCTATCTCTTCATCTGCAACGGCGCTGTGCTGTTCTTTGACGAGAACGGCTTTACGCGCTACACGAACTGGGAAGTGATGGAAAAGCTGCGCTCGCAGCCAGCGACGAACATCCGAGCCGAGGCCGCCGAGTAATTCGGACTGCACGCGATGAAGGCTGTCGTTTGCGAGGCGTTTGGCGGGCCGGAGGTCCTGGCGGTTCGAGAAATGCCCGACCCGCCAATGCCCGGCCGCGGAGAGCTGCAGGTTCGCATCCAGGCGCGCGGCGTCCAGTATGTCGACGTCCTGATGCTCGCCGGGAAATACCAGTTCCGGCCGGAACCGCCCTTCATCCCCGGCAGCGAGGGAGCGGGCGAGGTCGTCGCCGTCGGGCCGGGCGTCGCCGGGTTCAAACCCGGCGATCGGGTGATGAGCCGGCACCGGCTCGGTGCGTTTGCCCAGCTGGGCAATGCCACGGCCGAGGATTGCGACCTGATCCCCTCCGCAATGAACCTGGAGGAGGCGGCCGTCTTCCGCAACGTCTACCACACCGCCTATCACGCCCTCTTGCAGCGCGGCCGGCTCAAAAGAGGCGACTGGGTCCTGATCCATGGCGCCGCCGGCGGCATCGGCCTTCCCGCGATTCAGATCGCCAAGCTCTATGGCGCCCATGTTATCGCGACGGCCAGCACCGAGAAGAAACGCGCGGTCTGTCTCGAAGAGGGTGCCGATCATGCGATCGACTACCAGGCCGGCTTCCGTGACAAGGTGATGGAGCTGACGGGCGGTCGCGGCGTCGACATCGTCTACGACCCGGTCAACGGTCCGACTTTCGAGGAGTCGTTGCGCTGCCTCGCCTGGGCTGGACGCATCCTGATCCTCGGATTTCTCGGCGGCGCGCCGGCGCTCGCCCGCACCAACTACTTGCTGATCAAAGGTATCGAGGCAATTGGGGTGCGGATCGGCGGCCTCAATGAAGCCCACCCGGAGATCGCCGCCGCCAACATCAAGACGCTCGTGGAGTTGGCTGCGCAAGGCAAGCTCAAGCCCCGGATCTGGCGCCGCTTGCCGCTGGAAAGCGCCGCCGACGCAGTGCAGGCCTTGATCGATCGCAAGGTTATCGGCAAGACCGTGCTCGTTGGTTAGGGGAAACGGGTCCGGGCGTTTTTGAACATCAGTTCAGAAGGCTTGGCCGAGGCTGATGTAGACTTGAATTGGCGAGTCGGTGCTGCGCTTGTGCAGCGGGGTCGCGAGGTCGAGGCGAAGCGGCCCGAAAGCCGTGTAATAGCGCAACCCCAGGCCGACGCCGTAGAGGAGAGTGCGGCCGAGCTGTGGCACGGAGCTTTCGTAATAGCTGCCGGCGTCGACAAAGGGGACGACGCCGATGTTTTCGGTGATCTTGACGCGGGCCTCCAGGTTGAGCACCAGGCTCGATCTCCCGCCGATCGGGTCTTTATTGGGGGCGAGCGGTCCCGCCAGTTGCCAGCCGTAGGGACGGATGGATCCGCCGCCGCCGGCATAAATGCGCTGATCGGCGGGCAACTGAAACAGCGAGGCGCCGTCGAGCGAGGCGAGCGCCAACTTGCCGGCAAGGATCGCCCCCTGCTCGGGACCCAGTGGCCAATAGGTGCTGCCCGAAAGCAGATTCGTCGCGAATGTCAGGTGCGAGCCGGAGAAGGTGTGCGCCGGCGTGACGCTGAGCTGTGCGCGGTAACCGTTTGTTGGGTTGAGCAGATTGTCGGTCTGGTCGAGCTTTATAAAGGCGGGCAGGCCGGCCAACTCGTAACGCTGCGTCCCCATCCCGGAGACATTCGCCAGCTGGGTGACATTTGCTTGTTCTGCCAAGAGCGAGAGGCCGCCGGTCAGCCAGCGGTCGACCCGGCGCTCGATCCCGGCCGTGGCGAGCGCGCGCCGGCTGTTATAGGCGACCGGCGTGTCGTTCGCGATCTCGGCGGTCGCCAGGAAGTCCTGATCGATGGTCAAAAAATCGGGACGCCGGAAATTCGCGCGAAACGCGTCGAGTTGCTGGCCGACCTCGGCGGAAAGCCGCAGATTTTCGGCATTGCCGAAAAGGTTGCGGTTTTCCCAAAACGCGCGGGCGCCGAAGCCTTGGCTGGTATTGTAGGCAAGGCCGACACCGACCGAGCGGTGCAATCGCTCTGTCACATCGACTGTCATCCGCACATCCCCGGGGTTGTCGGGGTCAGCCAGCGGCGTGATCCGGACCGTGCTGAACAGCCCGCTGGCGATCAGCGCACGGCGGGTCTCTTCGACTTTGGCCTCGTCATAGGCTGCGCCGCGCTGCCAGCGAATTCGCCCCTCGACATAACCCGGATCGAGCCGCTCTAGGCCGTTAATCGCGACCGGCCCAAAATGTTCCACCGGTCCCGGATCGAGCGTGTACATCACGTCCATCGTGTGCGCGGCCTTGTCGAGCTCGACCCGGCGATCCGCCACCTTGGCAAACGGATGGCCGTTGTCGCCGAGCGCCGCGACGAGCGCCGTTTCGGTAGCGACCACCGGGGCGGCGCGCGCCGGGTCGCCGGGTGTGAGCGGCAATTTGGGTTCGTTCGGGATCGCCAAGGGCTGACCGTCCGGACCCTGAACCTTGACGGAGGCGACATGGTAGAGCGGGCCTGGCTCGACCTTTACGGTGACCTTTGCAGGTTCGGCCTCGGAGTCGAGCTCGTAGGAGAATTCCGCATCCCAATAGCCAAGGCTGTGTGCGGCGTCCGCAAGCCGGCCGAGATCGCGGTCGGCGCGCCGGCGCAGCGCTTCTTCGGAAGCCGGCGGCTTGTCCTCGAGCGTCTTCAGCTCGGAGACCTTGTCCAGCAGATTGGCGAGGTCGCTATCTTCCGCGCCGCTGATCTCGGCCCGGTAATTCAGATCGGCGCGGACAACCGGGCCGGGCACCAGCATCGCGGTCAGCGCTACCGTCAAAAAGAGACGTCTAACCCCCATGCCGTCCCCCGGCCGGGAACGGCCCACCGAAACACGTATTCCGGAGACCGATCGCGTTTAGCAGCAGTTCAACTTGTCTGTCCAGACGAACTATTTACTTCGCCTCATTCAATCAGTTCAGCTGGCTCAGCATCCACCAATTGGTCCACTTCCGGTTTCTCAGAACGCACGGTTACCCGCGCGTTAACTAGGCGCCCATCGACCGCGAGTTCAATCGTGTCGCCTTTCTCTGGCATCGGCCGACCGTAAATTCGGTACGTCCTTTTAGAACCATCCCCACGAGCCAACACGACATCGTGTGTCACCGGATCATGTCTCATTGTGATCTCCCAACTGATCGGCGAGCTTCACTCCGCCTCTGAGGTCAAACTTGGAGCTGATCACACGGGTTCCGACATCTCGGGCGGAAGGAAATCGGGTCTGGATCGCTTTCAGCTGCGGTTTCACCCCTAAACGATCCTATTCATCTGAAAATCCGGCCTAATTCGGGTCCAAATCTTTGCCGGACCGTCCGGTCAGCAATGCCGGCACGGCAAAAATGTGCAAAAAATGACACGAGTGCAAGCCAATACATCTGCGAATTACAGCGGCTCTAGCCGGCACGATCCCGCCCGCTCGACTGTTGGAGAATTGGGGGTATCGGTCAGCAGCTTCCCATGCGTTCAGCTTTGTGATCACAGCTCCATGCTGCTGCCTTTGGGCAGCGGCGTGGCCGATGCCGCCGATCCGGCACAGCTTGCCGAGACGGGAGGTTTCCTCCTGGTCAATGCTCGTCGCTGCGGCGTCGCGGTTGAGCGGGTGGAGAGCGCCGGAAAGGTGATCCACGACTTCATTACTACCGCCGCGAAGGATGCGAGGGAGGCGGCGGCTGCGGATTCGCGCTTTTCCGAGATTTTCGTAGCGAGCGCTCTACCAGCCAAGACCCGGACGCGTTCCTATCTTGCACGGTGGTGATCCAACAATTCGAGAGGCTCGAGCAACAGGCCGGCAGAAACCGCGCAACTCACGCCGCGAGCTCGGATCGTTGAAACGGCGTTGCGCCATAAAGAACAAAACGGACCAAAGAAACTGCTAAATTAACATAAGTAATCGTTATTGTAACAGACAATCAACAACGGAACTCTTTTCGTTTACCAGATGTTGCTGTTAATGGTGCTGTGGATGCCAAGGTAAATACTGGCGAGAGGAGTGCGTTATGGAAAAGCTCCATCTGCTGACTCCAGAAGAAAGGGCGAGGATAACAGAAATACAAGATTTACTAATCGATCGATATGTGGAACAAAAAGAGGCGCTTGAACAAGGCGAGAAAACGCGGGCGATAGAGATTGGATTGGAAATAAAGGAGCTCAAGCGTGAAATAGAGGAAGTCAGGGAGTGGGCGGCCGCCTGATCGACCTTTCGGCATTGATCCAAAAAAAGGGGAGGGAGTGATGGACAAGCTGACCGGGCTCGCCAGGCTCGTCCGGCGCAGGCCGGAATTAAGCGATCCGAGCCGCTTTCTACCGGGTGACAGCGCTAGGGGCTGTTGCGCTCAGCGGCCCTCGCGACCCGCCGCTTTAGCCGGCGGATCTCCGGCGAGAGCTTGCGATCGGGTGTATCGCGCAAAAGCGCGTCGATGCCGCCCTTGTGCTCGATGGTCCGGATCGCCGCTGCAGTGATGCGCAAGCGGATCGATCCCACCGTGTCCGAAAGGACGGAAATTCGCTGCAGGTTCGGCAAAAACCGGCGCTTCGTCTTAACGTTGGAATGGCTGACATTGTGCCCGACCTGGACGCCCTTGCCGGTGATCCCACATCTGCGCGCCATACCCACCTCGACAAATCACCGACACAAATACGCGACGCGCGGCCCTTTGAGGGACCGCGCGGTGCTTTTCTTACGCTTTTGGGCCGGCTTTGGTCAAGCCAGTATGTCGGCGAGGAACCGGGCTCTCGCAAGCCATGCCGATAAACAACGTCAATAATTCCCGCGCCGTCGCGATCGGGGTGCGTGTGCCGGCCGTGACTTCTTCCTCGGCGGCAGCTAGGCGTTCGGCGATGCCGGGAGCGGCGCGGAAATGGTCGAGAAGTGTGTCGCCAATCTCGGACCACAGGGCGGCGCGCGCCTGCTCGGTGCGCCGGCGCGACCAGGCGCCAGTGGCTGCAAGTGCGGCGTGGAAACGATCGACATCGTCCCAGACCTCGCCGATGCCGGTCCCCTCCAGCGCGGAGACGGCGCGGACCGGGACCCGCCATTCCGGATTGGGTGGTCGGATCAGCCCCATCGCACTCGCATAATCGGCGGCCGTGCGATGCGCGACCGGGGCGAGTTCGCCGTCGGCCTGGTTTACCAGCACAAGATCGGCGAGCTCGATGACGCCGCGCTTGATCCCTTGCAGCTCGTCGCCTCCCGCCGGCGGCAGAATCAGGACGAACATGTCGACGATCTCGGCGACAGCTGTTTCGGCTTGGCCGACGCCGACAGTCTCGACCAATATCGCGTCAAACCCCGCCGCTTCACACAGCAGTATGGCCTCTCGCGTGCGGCGCGCAACGCCCCCTCGGCTGCCGCCGGCGGAGGATGGGCGGATGAAGGCCTCCGGCGCTCGCGCCAGCTCAGCCATGCGGGTCTTGTCGCCGAGGATCGCGCCGCCGCCGCGCTTTGAGGCGGGATCGACCGCGAGCACGGCGATCCGCCGTCCGAGCACAATGCCTGCAAGGCCAAAACGCTCGATAAATGTGGATTTGCCCGCCCCCGGCGGCCCGGAAATGCCGATGCGCACCGCTTTGCCGGTTTCGGGCAGCAGTGCCTCGATTACCCTTTCGGCCTCGTCGCGATGGTCCGGCCGTGACGACTCGACCAGGGTGATGACCCGCGCGAGCGCCCGCCGGTCACCCCGCCGCAAAGCCCGGAGCAGCGCCGCGCCGGTCACCCCATACGGGCGGGAAAAAAGGACCCGTTGCCGCGCTTGCGGCGCACGCATTGAGCGGCCGTTTCCACCAGGATCTTGTCGACGATCTCGACCAGATGCTGCACGCGGAAGGGCTTCAGCAGATAGTGCTGGCCGCTGGTCTGGAGGCGCTCCAGATGGCGATGATCGCCGGTCACCAGAATCGGGCCGCAGCCCTGATCTCGCGCAATCTGGGCCAGCGCAAAACCATTCTCGTGCCCCGGCTGGGTCACGTCGATGACGACGATGTCGTAATCGTCGTCGTCGAGCTCGTCTTGCATTTCCGCACCGGTCTTGACCATCGCGAAACGGAAACCTTCGTCGTGGAAAATGTCGCCCAGCAGATCGCGCACGTCATCATCGTTTTCTACGATCAGCACTTTGCAAATCCGCGCCATTTTGTCCCCCTCGTATCGGCTCTGCGCCGTTCTGCTGGTTCAATCCGCCGCCAGGGCAGCCTCGCGCCGGACTGCCTCTTGCTGGCGGGCCCACATGGCCGCATAGATGCCGCGCCGGAGCAGCAGCTCCGTGTGGTGGCCGCGTTCCACGATATGCCCGCGGTCGAGCACCAGGATCTCGTCGGCATCGACGACCGTCGACAGCCGGTGGGCGATGACGAGGGTGGTGCGGCCGGCGGAGACTTCGGCCAGGCTCGCCTGGATTTCGCGCTCGGTCTTGGTATCGAGCGCCGAAGTCGCCTCGTCGAAGATCAGGATCTGTGGCGCCTTCAGAATAACGCGGGCGATCGCGACGCGCTGCTTCTCGCCCCCGGAGAGCTTCAGGCCACGTTCCCCGACCATTGTCTCGTAGCCATCCGGCAATGTCGTTATGAAATCGTGAATGCGAGCCAGCCGGGCGGCTTCCTCGATTTCCGCCTGTGTCGCCCCGGGGCGGCCGTAGGCGATGTTATAGTAGATCGTGTCGTTGAACAGCACCGTGTCCTGGGGCACCACGCCGATGGCGCGCCGCAGGCTGTCCTGCGTCACATTGCGGATGTCCTGGCCGTCGATCTCGATCGCGCCGGCGTTGACATCGTAAAAACGAAAGAGAAGCCGTGCGATCGTCGATTTGCCGGCCCCGCTCGGGCCGACGATCGCGACCATCGCGCCGGGTGCGACGTGGAAATCGACATCGGACAGGATAGGCCGCCTGGGGTCGTAGCGGAAATCGACGCCGTGAAACGCGACCGCGCCCGCTCCGGTCTCCAGCTCCGCCGCTCCGGGCCGGTCCACGATCTCGGGCTTGACCGCCAGGAGCGCGGTCATCTGCTCGAGGTCGGTCAATGATTGCTTGATATTGCGATAGACCATGCCGAGAAAGTTGAGCGGCGTATAGAGCTGGATCAGATAGGCGTTGACCAGAACGAAGTCGCCAACCGTCATTTCGGCCGCCGCCACGCCTTCTCCCGCCAGTATCATCACCCCGACGAGGCCGGTCGCAATAATCGTGCCCTGACCGAGGTTGAGCAGGGTCAGGGTGGTTTCGCTCTTGACCGCGGCGCGTTCATAGGCCTGCAGCGCCGAATCATATCGGCGCGCTTCGTGCTGCTCGTTGGCGAAATACTTGACCGTCTCATAATTCAACAAGCTGTCGACGGCCTTGGTGTTTGATTCGGTGTTGCGCTCATTCATCTCGCGCCGAAAGCGCACCCGCCAATCGGTGATCGAGAAGGTAAAGGCGGTGTAGACGAGGACCGTCGTGAAGGTGACGGCGGCGAACGTCCAATTGAACAGCCGCCACAGAATTCCACAGACCAGCAGGATCTCGAACAAGGTCGGTAGAACATTGAACAGCATGAAAGACAGCAGGAAATCGATACCCGCCGTGCCGCGCTCGACGGCGCGCGACAACCCGCCGGTGCGGCGCTCGAGATGAAAACGCAGCGACAAAGCATGGATGTGGCGAAAGGCCGACAGCGCCATCCGGCGGATCGCGCGCTGGCTGACCTTCGCGAATACGGCGTTGCGCAGCTCGTTGAAGCCCTGTGACATCACTCGGGCGAGGCCGTAGGCGATGACCAATCCCACCGGCACAGCGATCGCGACGTTAGCTGGCGAAAGCGCGTCTACGGCATGCTTGTAGAGAAGAGGGACGCAGATGTTGACGAGCTTGCCGGCGAGCAGAAACACGAGGGCCAGCACCACCCGCACGCGCAGCCCGAAGGAATCGCGCGGCCAAAGGTAAGGCGTTAGCGCTTTGAGCGCACGCAACTCGTCCTTCAGACGGCCCTTTTGGCGCGGCGGCCCGAGGGCGGGAAGCGGGCGCCCGCGCGGGCTCACCGCCTAGGCTCCGCCGGTTCGGGGCCGGTCAATTCGGCTCCGCCAAGGCTGCGTGTCAGCTTGAACGCCACGATCAGGGCGGCGGCGACCAACGCCGCTCCCCAGAAGAACGCGGCGTTCCGGCCGAACTCACCAAAGAAGAACCCAGCCGCCGCCGGGCCGAGCACGCGCGACAGGCTGCCGACCGATTGCGACACGCCCAGCACTTCGCCCTGTTCCTCGCGCCCGGCCCGGCGCGAGATCAGGCTGTTCAGCGAGGGCTGCATCAGCCCCATGCCGAGCGCCAGCGCGCTGATGGCGGGTGCCAGCAACGGCACGCTGCGCGCCAGCGGCATGATCAAGAGCCCGATTCCGATCAGCGCAAGACCGCAAAGCAGCAGCCGCTCCTCTCCGAAACGCCGCGTCAGCGCGCCGATCAGCCCGCCCTGCAAGATCGCCGAGAGGACGCCGACATAGGAAAAGACGTACCCGACTTGCCGAGGCCCCCAGCCGAATTGCTCGATCGCCCACAAAGCGAAGGTGCTCTCCATCCCGGCAAAGGCCAGGATGACCAAAAAGAAGATCAGGATCAGGCGCGACAACACCGGGCGGCCCAGCACGTCCAATATCGCGCTGACCCGGCCGCGCGAAGGCCCGCCTATGCGGCGCCGGTCGGCTGGCAGGCTCTCCGCGAGCAGCAGAAACACTCCGCACAGAGCGACAAAGGAAAGCCCCGCAGCCACCCATGCTGGAGTTTGGACATCGGCGGTAGCCGGGTCACGGCCCGCCAGCAGCCCGCCGAGCGCCGGGCCGATGATAAAGCCCAATCCGAAGGCCGCGCCGATTAAGCCCATCCCCTTGGCCCGCTCCTCCGGTTTGGTAACATCGGCGATATAGGCCTGGGCTGCAGCAACGTTGCCGGCGCACGCGCCGGCCAAGGCACGCGCCGCAAACAGCATCCACAGCGCCGTTGCGCTGCCGATCCAAAGATAGGCGAGCACCGAGGCAGCCATGCTGACCATCAGCACCGGCCGCCTGCCGACGCGATCGCTGAGCCTTCCCCATAGGGGTGCGGCGAACAGCTGCATCAGCGAATAGATCGCCAGCAGCACCGTCACCTGTTCTGGCGAGGCGGCAAAGCGCAGGGCGTAGAACGGCAGTAGCGGGATGACGAGGCCAAACCCGATCAGATCGATAAAGACAATGAGGAAGAGGGTCGGCATCTGTGCCGCCCTGATATCGCGCACCAGTCACGGCTGGGCAAGAGCCCCGCCGCGGAAACCCGGAAATTCGGAGAGGGCTAGGATCATTAGCCCGGTGAGAAAGTCAGCGCGGCCCGCCGGGAGAAACCCGCAATTCTCGGTACAATCGCACCGCTAGAAGAAGGGCGAGCGCAATGACGAATGCCAAGGTAAGCGACAACGGTACGATGCGAGCAACCGCCGTCGCGGCCCAAGCGAGGACCGAAAACGCGCTCAAGGCCACCGCGAGCGCGAGAAGACCAGCAAAGGAGCGCCGGCCGATCCGGCGGCGGCCTTCCAACCAGAGCGCGGCGGCCGCCGCAACCACCCCAACGACGCCCGCGGCGATCAGCAGTTCGAGCACGGGGTGGCCGCGCGATACTTGTCGCTGCGCGCGATGCGCTCGAACAGAAGCTCGATGCTGCGGCGATCGACGTTGTCACTCTTCATCACAAGGGCGACCAAGGGATCTTCAACCAGTTCGGCGAGCGAATACTCTGTGGCTGTGTCGTCCATTACGCTTCTCCCGACCCCCGGCCCCATTCATCCACAACAAACAGTAACTAAGTCGTTAATGGACCGGCGCCACACTGGATGTTCAGGGGGGCCGATGCGGCAAAACCCCAGCCAGCATCCCTGAATGAATTCAGGCGGGGATTGCCTCATGTTCCCGAGAGGTTCCGCTTGCGTGCCGAAGGGCGGCACGCCGAAAGCCTGGACGCAGCGAGTGCGGCGATCCACACTCGCGCCGTCATCTGCGGGAGGCGGCGATGGAACTGGGGAAACTCGGCGTTTGGGTCTCGATGGACAGTATGACCGCGCCGACGGCAGCGGCGTTTGCGAAACGGGTCGAAGAGTGGGGGTATGCCGCGCTGTGGATCCCCGAAAGCCGCGGACGCAATGCGCTGGTGCACTCCTCCTGGCTGCTCGCCAATACGCAAAGGCTGATCGTGGCGACTGGCATCGCCAACATCTACGCCCGCGATCCGATGGCGATGGCCAACGGACAGCGCGGGCTTAACGAACAATCCGACGGCCGTTTCCTGCTCGGAGTTGGCGTGTCGCATCGGCCCATGGTGCAAGGGGTGCGCGGCCACACCTACGGCAAGCCGGTGGCGACGATGCGGGCGTATCTCGCAGGGATGCGCGAGGCGCCCTACCAGCCGCCGATGCCGCGCGAGAAGCCGCTGACGGTTGTCGCGGCATTGGGGCCCAGGATGTTGGCCTTGTCATCCGAGCTCGCCGATGGCGCGCACCCGTACAACACGACGCCGGAGCACACCGCGAAGGCCCGCGCGATCCTCGGGCCCGGCAAGCTCCTCTGTCCGGAAGTCTGGGTCTTGTTGGAGACCGACCCGGCCGCGGCGCGCCGGGCCGCGCGTGAGGCGCTTTCGCGCTATATGCAGCTCGAGAATTACGTCAACAGCTGGCGGCGCGAGGGTTTCGGTGACGACGACCTCGCCGGGGGCGGCTCGGAACGTTTTCTCGACGCGATGGTCGCGTGGGGCGACGAGGGCGCGATCCGCGCGCGGGTCCAACAGCACTGGGAGGCCGGCGCCGACCATGTCTGCATACAGCCCATCAATCCCCAGGGCAATGGGCAGGGTTCGCGCCAGGCCGTCGACGACAGAATTCTCGAATTGCTGGCGCCTGCCCGCCGATCTTGACGGGTTTCGGCGCGCGGCCGACATTGTAGATCGATCTGTTTGGTAGATCGATCTGTTTGCCGGCGCGGCTTTCTGCCGTGCCGGGTCGGAATGGAGAGGGCTATGACCATGTATTCAGAAACCACCCGATCGATCAAGGTCACGGTCAAGCCGTTCTACCTGGAAGACCAATCATCACCGGTCGAGGACCATTATGTCTGGGCCTACCATGTCCGCATCGAGAACCGCGGCCGGGAAACCGTCCAGCTGCGCCACCGGCATTGGCAAATTACCGACAGCCGCGGACAGATGAAGGAAGTGCGCGGCGACGGCGTCGTCGGCGAGCAACCGGTGCTCGCTCCGGGCGAGAGCTTTGAGTACACCAGCGGCACCCCGTTGCCGACACCGTCGGGGATCATGGTGGGGACTTATCAGATGGAAACGAGGGCCGGCGACAGCTTCTCGGTCCAGATTCCCGCCTTCTCTCTCGACAGCCCCCACCAGCCGGTCCGGCTCAACTGATCCGCCGGGCGGGGGCGCTTCGCATCGCGTTCCCGCCGGTGACTCTTTCCAACCAACAAGAGAAGCCAAGATGCCGCGAGCTTTCGCCCCCTCCGCGTCCCGGTCCGAAAATTCCCTCCAATCCCTCCCGGCGCGGCAGCCGACCCGCGAGGAAGCCTTGGACGCGGTTCGCACTCTGCTGCGCTGGGCCGGCGACGACCCCGACCGCGAAGGACTGCTCGGCACTCCCGACCGCGTCGTGCGCTCCTACGAGGAGTTCTTCAGCGGCTATGGCGTGGATCCGATAGCGCTGCTGCAGCGCACCTTCGAGGAAACCGATGGTTACGACGAGATCGTCGCGCTGAAGGACATCCGCTTCGAATCGCATTGCGAGCACCACATCGCGCCGATCATCGGCAAGGTGCACGTCGCCTATCTGCCCAATAAGCGAGTGGTCGGCATTTCAAAGCTCGCGCGGCTTGTCGAAGTTTATGCCAAGCGACTGCAGATCCAGGAAAAAATGACGGCGCAGATCGCCAACACGCTAGACGAGGTGTTGCAGCCCAAGGGGGTCGCCGTGGTCATCGAGGCGGCCCACCAATGCATGACCACGCGCGGCGTGCACAAGCCCGGCGTCACGATGGTGACCAGCCGAATGCTCGGCGCGTTTCGCGATGACCCGTCGAGCCGGCGCGAGGTGCTTTCGATGATCGGCACCCCGGGCGGCGCCAAGCTCGACAACGTCTGAGTTCGCTATCCCTTCGGTGGCGGCTCGGGAGCGGGCAGGACGCGCCTTTCGACTTCGCCGGCGAGGTCGCCGAAACTGAGAAAGATGCGATAGCTGCGCCAATCCCGGCGATATTCGATCTCGTCGGGCAGCGGGATCGAGGCGGTCGAGACCATCTCCAGAAGTCGGGCGTCGCCCTGCGGTGCCCCTGTTACCACGGCAGGAATCGGGGCGATATTGTCGGTGGTGAAGATGTTCCCCTCAGAGGGGGTATCGATCTGCCTTTGGTAGAACGTGACGCTCGGCGACGGGTTGACATGGAGGTAGGAAGCCGGCGTCGTCTGGCCGTCGGGCGCGACCAGCTCCGCAGTACGCAGCGGCAAGCGGTTCGCAGCATCGATTTCGATGCTGTTGACGACGCCGCCGGGAGGGAAGCGGGCACGGACTTGATCCTCCGGCAATGGCGGCAACCCGCTCTCGGGGGCGCAGGCGGCGACGAGAGCCAGGGTCAGCAAAAAGGCGGCGGCGCGCACCGAAGCCCCTGCATCGACGTTCTCAGCCGTGCTGTGCTCCCGCATCCCGGCGCACGGCCTTTTGCAGAAAGTCAAGAGCGGCGGCGACCTGCGGGTCGTTTCCGGTGTCTATGATCATCGGCTTGATCGGGTGCTCCGCCTCGGCGGTAGCGGCGCGACTGCTGGTCGCGGAGCTGATGCCCGGTGGCGAGTTGATCGAGCCTCCGTTCTTCAGAGCCCCATAGAGATCGCTTTCGAAGCTGATCACCGCATTTGCCACCTGTTGGCTTTTCGGGACGTTGACGACGAGGTCGGGCGAAATGCCTTGGCCCTGGATGGAACGGCCGGACGGCGTGTAGTAGAGGGCAGTAGTCAGGCGGAGCGCACCGCGGCCCTCCAGCGGGATGATCGTCTGCACCGAGCCCTTGCCAAAGCTGCGGGTTCCCATCACGGTCGCGCGGTGGTGGTCCTGCAAGGCGCCGGCGACGATTTCGGCAGCCGATGCCGAGGCGCTGTTGATCAGCACGACAATGGGTGTCCCGCGCAGCAGGTCGCCGGTCGCCGGAGCACGGTAGACATGGTCGTCCGCCGTGTTGCGGCCGCGCGTCGTGACCACGACGCCGCCGTCGAGAAAATCCCCGGCGACATCGATCGAAGCGTCGAGCAAGCCGCCGGGATCGTTACGCAAATCGAGGATGAAGCCGTTGAGCCGGCCCTGCGTCCGCGCCTTCATCCGCTCGATCGCACCGGCGAGCTCGGGGGCGGTGTTCTCGGTAAAGGTGGTAATGCGGGCATAGCCAATGTTGTTCGGCTTGAGCTCCGATTTGACCGAGACGACGCGGATCACGTTGCGCGTCAACGTCACATCGAAAGGGGCGCGGTCGTTGCGAGCGATGGTCAAAGTCACCTTGCTCCCGGCAGGCCCGCGCAGCCGCTTGACTACTTCCTCGACGTCCATGCCAGTGGTCGGCAAGGCCTCGATCTTGACGATGCGGTCTCCGGGCTCGATCCCCGCCTCGGCGGCCGGCGTCCCTTCGATCGGAGAGATCACCTCCGGCACTTTGCCTTCGAGGGTAAGCTCGACGCCGATGCCGCCGAATTGGCCGCGAGTCACTGCGGCCATCTGCTGATATTGCTCCTGATCCATATAATCGGAATGGGGATCGAGCCGCGTCAGCATGCCCTTGAGGGCATCGTTGGAGAGCTCACTGCCGGTCACAGGCGCGACGTAATTTTTCTCGACCTGCTTCATCGCATCCTGGATAAGGCCGAGGTCGCCGGCGTCGGCCGGGTAGGCTCCGGTGCCCGCCCCGGCGCTGTCGCAGGCGCACAACGTCAGCGAGATCAGAACGACGGCGGCGGCTCTGAGAGCCGAGTGGTGCTGGCGTGAAATGTCGATCATCGGGGTCTCGCGGCGAGCGTTGGCGCGGATCGGCCGCGCAGAATGTAGTCTCTGGCAAGCCCGCTTCCCAGGGCGGGTCCGGCCAACTTCGGTTAATCCAGGGAGAAGCCGCGCCTGCGCAAGAAGGCCGGGAAGCTCTGGCCTTCGGGTTGGGCGGCCTGCCGCGCCTTGTCCTCCGACCAACCGTAAAAAGACGCGTAGCCAAAGATATCGGGTGAGCGTTGCTGCTCACGCGGCAGCGAGTATCGCGCATCGCGCCGCCGGTCATAGGCATCGACGGCTTCGGGGAGCCGCCGCTCGTCATAATGATCGACGTGCACGGTCACCTCGAGCGGAAGGCGCATGCTGACGTGTCCGGCGGCAGCGGGATAGCCGACACACAGCCCCGCTACCGGGAATACCTTCTCCGGCAGACCCAATATCTCGGCGACCGCGTCGGCATGGTTACGGATGACGCTGATCGGGCAGCACCCGAGACCCGCGGTTTCGGCAGCCAGAATGAAGGTCTGCAATACCAGCGCCGCGTCGATGGCGGCGTTGAAGAACCCTTCGAGCCTGCCGTTCTCGTTGCCGTGGCCGCGCAGCTCGCCGATCCGCTCGAGGCGGTGAGCGTCGCCGCAAAAGACCAAGAATTCCGGCGCATTTCCGACCCACGGCATATCGGGCACGAGCGCCGCGAGGCGATCGCGGCTCTGGCGGTCTCTGACCCAGATGACCGTGGCCTGCTGGAAATCCGATTTCGAGGAGGCCGAAAAGGCCGTTCCCAGCAACAGGCGCAGCAAGGGTTCGGGCACCGGGCGCTCGGCATAACGCCGGTGGGTACGCCGCATCAGGGTTTGGCGCACCCATGGCAAATCGGGCAGGTCCGGCGCGGGTTCGGCTACATCGTCGAACCGCGCCCGCCACTCAGCCTCGTAGCTCATGCTCGTCTCCTCGTCCGCGCGATCACGCAGCTGGCTGCCTTGTCCCGCGGTGGATGCGGGAGAGGGGCTCATTTGCGGGTTGTCGTCAATGGTGTCCGCCAGCTAGCGTGAGTTCTGAGGGGGAGAGATGCCGACGCTGAAGGTTCCGGCGAAGGGAGCGGTCATGACGGATCTGCAAGCGGATTACGCCATTGTCGGGGCGGGGTCGGCCGGTTGCGTGCTCGCCGACCGGCTGAGCGAAGACGGCGCGCGGGTGGTATTGCTGGAGGCTGGCCCCAGCGACTGGCATCCGATGATCCATGTACCTGCTGGCGCCTTGCATTTGCGGGCGAATCCGCTGGTCAACTGGAATTACTACACCGAGGCGGAGGAGGGCACTGGCAATCGCCCGTTGCATTGGCCGCGCGGCAGGGTACTGGGCGGCACCAGCTCGATCAACGGCATGCTCTATGTCCGCGGCAATCCGGCGGATTACGATGGCTGGGCGCAGATGGGCTGCCGCGGCTGGAGCTACGCCGACGTCCTGTCCTATTTCAGGAAATCGGAACATTATGTGTCCGGGGGATCGGAGTATCGGGGCAAGGGCGGTCCGCTCCTCGTCGAGGATTACCGCACGATCCTGCGATTGACCCATCGCTTTGTCGAAGCCGCGCAAGAGGCCGGGTTTGCGTTCACCCCCGATTACAACGGCAAGGTCCAGGAAGGCGTCGGGTATTCGCAGATGACGCGGCGCGGACGGTTCCGCGGGTCGACGGCGCGCACGTTTCTGGCCGAGGCGCGGCGGCGCCGGAACCTGCGGGTCGAGACCAAGGCCGTCGCGACCCGGCTGCTGTTTGTCGGAAGGCGTTGCACCGGCGTCGCATTTTGCCAGAACGGCGGTGACCGGCGGGTCTCTGCGGCGCGCGAGGTCATCGTGAGCGGCGGGACAGTGAACTCGCCGCACCTGCTGCAAATTTCGGGCCTCGGCTCCGCCGGCCACCTGCAATCTCTTGGCGTCGAGATCGTACACGAACTGCCCGGAGTCGGCGCCAATCTTTCCGACCATTTCGCGATGCGGTTGACGCACCGCGTTAAAGACGAGGTGTCGGTCAATCAGCTGGCGCGCGGCGTTCGGCTGGCGCAGGAAGTCGGGCGGTTTGCCGTAACCGGCCGCGGCGCCCTGACCTTTGGCGTTACCACTGCCATGGTCTTCTGCCGCAGCCGCGAAGGTCTGGCGAGCCCGGACCTGCAATTGCTGTTCACTCCCGGGAGCTACGATCCGAACGGCATCGGGCGGCTCGAACGGGAGCCGGGCATGACGATCGTGGTTTGCGCCGTGCGGCCGGATAGCCGCGGCACGATCATGGCGCGGTCTCCGGACCCGTTCGACCGGCCGGCGATCCGTCCGAATTACCTCTCGGCGGCGAGCGACGAGCAGGTCCTGCTCTCCGGGACCCGGCATGCCCGGCGGATCTTCGCCGCCTCGCCACTGGCCCGCCACAGCGCCGCCGAGACGATGCCCGGTTCTGAGATAAGGTCGGATGACGCGCTGATCGAGTTCATGCACCGGGCCGGCATGAACCTGCATCACCCGGTCGGCACTTGCCGGATGGGAGAGGACCCGATGGCCGTCGTCGACTCGCGGCTGCGGGTTCGCGGCGTCGCCGGGTTGCGCGTCGTCGACGCCTCGGTGATGCCGACCGTCACGACCGGCAACACCAACGCGCCGACGATCATGATCGGCGAAAAGGGCGCGGCAATGATCCGCGAGGATGCCGCAACGGCGTGAGACGGCGCTGCGTTATGAGGCGATGCGGGGCAGCACTTTTTCGGTCAGCAGCATGAAGGATTGGTGGCTGAGCGGCGCGCACAGCAGGTAGTCGAGGCCGATCTCCTCGCGCAACCGCAGGATCTCGTCGCCGACCTTGTCGGGCGTGCCGTGCAGGATCACCTCGTCGAGGTAGCGCTGGACCGGGTCGACGCCGGCCGGCGTGAAGGATCCCTGCATGACCGGCCGATGCTGCGCGCCGAGATAGGAATTGAGAATCCATTCGGCGCCGCTGCGCGCGACCGCCGCGGCCTTGCCGGCGCTGCCGGAAAGCGCCACCAGTCGTGCGATCGGGATGTCGCGGCCGGGCTCCGCGAAGCCGGCCGCCGCCAGCTTCTCGGCATAAAACCGCCGTTTGCGACCGATCTCGGGAGCCGACGAGTGCGGGTCCATCAGGATTGAGAACCCGCGGCCCGCCGCCCATTCGATCGCCCCCTCCGAGCTCGCTGCCATCCACACCGGGGGATGCGGCTGCTGTGCCGGCTTTGGCAATATCTCGAGGCCCTCGAAGCGGAAATGCTGGCCGGTGAAGTTGAGCCGCTCGTCGGTCCACGCCCGCAACACGATCTCGACGGCCTCACGGAACCGCGAGGCGCTCTCCTCGGCAGGCACGCCGAAGGCGGTGAACTCGACCCGCGCGAAGCCCCGGCCGGCGCCCCAATTGACCCGGCCGCCGGACAGCACGTCGAGCAGGGCCACCTCCTCGGCGAGCCGCAACGGATGGTAGAACGGGGCGAGCGACACCGCCGTGCCGATGCGCAGACGCTGGGTCCGCGCCGCGGCCAATGTTCCCACCATGTGCACCGAGGGGCAGACGCTGAAACTGCTGAAGTGGTGCTCGGCGAGCCAGACCGCGTCGTAGCCGGTGCGGTCCATGATCTCGATCCGCTCCAAGGCACGGGCATAGACCGTGGCCAGGTCGACCCGGCGCTCCGGCCAGCTGAAGAACTGCAGAACCCCGAGCTTCACCGGGACGCTCCCCTTTACCGTGCGCGAAAAGTCAGCTGATTGTCCCACCATCCGCGCTTGACAGCGAGCGGAAACGCTCACATGTAAATGTGACAAACATTTACATGAGGATGCCGCCATGCCTTCACTCGCGGCGCAAATGGACGATATCGGCAAGCCTGCTTGGATTGCGCTGACGGTCGTCAGCTTCATCCTATTTTGGCCGCTGGGCCTCTTGGTTCTCGGGTTTCTGATAGGGAGTGGACGGATGGCATGCTGGACACACGGCGGCACGGACCGTTGGCAGCGTCGCATGGAGCGCATGCAGCGGCGAATGGAGCGGATGCAGGGGGCCGCGGAGCGATGGGGCTGCGGCGGCTATCGGGCATCCAGCGGCCATAGGGGCTCCAGCGGGAATCGGGCCTTTGACGAGTACCGCGCCGAGACCCTACGCCGCCTCGAAGAAGAGCAGCGCGAATTCATGGCGTTCCTCGACCGCCTGCGTCACGCCAAGGACAAGGCGGAATTCGACCAGTTCATGTCGGAACACCGCCGTCCCTCCAACGGCCCCGGCCCGCAAACGCAGACCGTCTGAAAAGGGCTGACCTTCAGACGACGCCGCGCTGGCGCAGCGCGGCGATGGCCGTGTCGTCGTAGCCGAGTTCGCGCAGCACGGCGTCGGTGTGCTCGCCCTGATCGGGGGTCGGGCGCAGCTCTTCGGGTTGCGGATAGCCGTTCATGTGAATCGGCTGGCCGACGACCTTTTGCCGGTCGAGCTTCGGGTGGCTGACCGGCTTAGCGATCCCGAGATGCTGGACTTGCGGATCGGCGAAGGTCTGGTCGATCGAATTGATCGGCCCGCACGGCACCCCAGCCTTGTTGAGCCGCTCGACCCAATAGGCGTTCGGATGCTGCCGAATGATCTCGTTCAGATGGGCGTTGAGCGCCGGCCGGTTTCTTGCGCGCGCCACGACCGTCGCGTAATCGGGATTGTCGGCCAGGTCCTTCGAGCCCGCTACCTCGCAAAACCGCCGCCACAGATTGTCGCCCGAGGCGGCGATGTTGATGTAGCCGTCGGCGGTCTGGAACATGCCGGTGCCCGGCGAGGTCGGGTGGAAATTGCCCTCCTGGCCGGCAACCTCGCCCTTCATCAGATAACGCGCCGCTTGGAAGTCGAGCATGAAGATTTGCGCTTCCAGCAGTGAGGTATGGACCCATTGCCCTTCGCCGGTGCGCTCGCGGTTGAGCAGCGCCAGCACGATCCCGTAGGATAATAACAGACCGGCGGAGGTGTCGTTGATCGCGATCCCGACGCGCACCGGGCCTTGGCCAGGATGCCCGGTTATCGACATGAGGCCTCCCATTCCCTGAGCGATCTGGTCGACGCCGGCGCGGCCGGCATAGGGCCCGTCCTGGCCAAAGCCGGAGATGCTGCCATAGACGATGCGCGGGTTGATCTTGCGCACCGCCTCGTAATCGATGCCGAGCCGGTGCTTCACATCAGATTTGTAGTTTTCGACAATGACATCGGCGCGCTCGGCCAATTTGAAAAAGATCTCCCGGCCCTCGTCGCTCTTCAGGTTCAAGGTCATCGCCCGCTTGTTGCGGTGCAGGTTCTGGAAGTCGGGACCATCGCGGCGGCTGCCGGTCGCGTCGACCAGCTCGCCAGACGGCTCGATCTTGATCACCTGGGCACCCCAATCAGCGAGCTGGCGCACCGCCGTCGGGCCGGCGCGATGCGCGGTCAGGTCAATGACAAGAAAGTCGTTGAGTGGGAGTGGGGTCATTGGGCGTTTCTCCAGAGAGAGCCCCTCGCCCGCCTGCGACCGCCTGCGGGGAGAGGGTCGGGGTGAGGGGCGCTAGTGATGGAAACTTACACGGCGGGGCGGGAGCGGATTTCGTCAGGGATCTTGCGCGGCAGGAACTGGCCGTCGCTGAGGCTGGCACGAAACTGGCCGTTCTCGACGACGATTTTGCCGCGCAGGATAGTCATGCTCGGCCAGGCGGCGACCTCGTGGCCCTCCCACGGTGTGTAGTCGGTCTCGTGCAGATCTTCTTTGCGGATTACGCGCCGGGACCGCGGGTCGAGGAGCACGATGTCGGCGTCCGAGCCGACCGCCAGCGCGCCTTTGCGCGGGTAGAGGCCCATGATGCGCGCCGCATTCGCCGAGGTGAGGCCGACAAAGTCGGCGAGACTGTAGCCGCGCTTCTCAACCATGTGCGTGTACATTAGCGACAGCCGAGGCTCGACGCCGGAATTGCCGCCGGTCGTGTCGTCGATGCGCCGTCCCTGCAGCTTGACCTTCAACGGGCAGCACACCTCGTCCGTCGCGACCGCCTGGATCGCGCCGTGGTTGGTTGCCGCCCACAATGCCTCCTGGTCCTTCGCGAATTTGAGCGACGGGTAGGTGTGGAACATTTGCCCGCCCGGGCGCTTATAGTCCTCGGCGGTGTAAAGCAGGTATTGGTGCAAGGTCTCGCCGTATATCGGATAGCCTTGCGCCCGAGACCGGGCGATCGCAGCCACACCGGTCGCGGCCGATACATGCACCATGTAGAGTGCGGCGCCCTCGACATTTTCGGCCAGCCGGATCACCCGGTTGAACGACAGGTCCTCGGACAAGGTGTTGTGCACCTCGGCCATGTTCTCGAAGCCGACCCGGTCCTCGCGGATCAGCTTCTCGTACATGTGCATGACGATGTCGTTGTCCTCGGCATGGATCGCGGCGAGGCCCCCCGCCGCCCCGAGGATTTTCAAGACCTCCCAGATGTCGCCGAACTGCACCATCCGCCCTTGCCGGTTGGGCCGGATGTCGGTCGTGAACATCTTGACCGAGGCATGGCCGTCCTGGATCGCCTCCGGCAGCGGGTCGAGCACGCCTTGTGATAATTTGCCGTGCAGCAGCAGGTGAAAACCGTAATCGCAGTAGCAGGCCCCGGCCCATTCGCGCTTGCGCAGCTCGATCGATTGCTGCAGCGGCTGGTCGGGCGGGCACGGTGCAAAATCGAGCAATGTGGTCGTGCCGCCATGGAGAGCGGCGCGGCTGACCTGCTCCGGCGGCGCGCTCAGGAGATCCTCGTTGCGGCCGGGGAACGGGATCGGCGAGCTGCAATGGATGTGCGGGTCGACCCCGCCCGGCATCACAATCTGTCCTGCGGCATCGACGACCCGTGCGGCGCCGATGTCCGGGAGTGTCCCCGGCCCGCCGACGGCCGCAATTTTACCGCCGCTGACGCCGATGTCGGCGGGCTCTGCGCTGCCGCTCGGCATCACTGCCTTGCCGCCGGTAACAATCAGATCAAACATGCCGCCCATTCCCCTGCCATTCGGATGGCCGGCATAGTGCACAGGACCGCGCGGTCTGGCTATGTCCGAGCATTCTTCGTCATCCTCCCGGACCCCGGCTAAAGATCGCGTTGGCGGCTTGCCTTTGCGCCGGCGACAGGGTCGCGTACAGCGCTTCCAGTGCCGGCAGAAACCTTTTCATTCCGGCGAGCTCCATCTCGTCGTACTGAATCTCGGCGCGCAGAGAGTTCGACCGCACTGGCGTTCGCCGGCGGCGACTGCGGCGCGCTCGCCTCCGCCCGGGCATTCTGCCGCATGACATTGGCGACGGCGTTGAACTGGGCTTCCTGCGCCGGCGTGATCTGCACTCTTTGATGGAGGCTCGCAATATTGGCCTCGACATTTGGCGGCTGCGCAGGGGGCTGGGCTTGGGCCAGCAAAACCTCCGGCGGCATGCCGGCCGCCGCGATTTGAGGACTCGCTACAATCGACAAACAGCCAAACAGCCAGGCGGCCGCAAGAAATCGTTCCGACATATTAAATCATTCTCCTGGTTCAATCGCCCTGTGGTTAGGCCGACCCGCTATAGAGAGAAGAGAATGGCAGCTTTATGGCTCGCAATCAGCCGGGAGCAGCCCCTTGCGTCGCCGTCTCGAGCATATAGAGCGACTGGCTCGCCGCCATGAACAGGCGGTCGCGCTTGGGCCCGCCGAAGGTCAGGTTCGCGCACACTTCGGGCAGCCGGATGCGGCCGATCAGCTTTCCCGCCGGGTTGAACACCAACACCCCGGCATAACCCAACGGAGCATTCGAGGCGCACCACAGATTGCCGAAGACGTCGGCGCACATGTCGTCGGGTCCGCATTTGACGCCGTCTACCGTCATGTCGGTGAACTGGCGCTTGTTGGTGAGTTTTGTGCCTTGCACGTCGAAGGCATAGATGTTCCGATCGCCGCCCGGCCCGGCATCGCCTGGCCCCTTGCCGGTGCTGATCAAGTAGAATGTCTGGTGATCGGGCGAAAAACAGAGGCCGTTGGGGTCGGGGAACTCTTCCTCGGAAGCCACCACCTCGAGCTTGCCGCTCGGGTCCCAGCGATAAGTATTGGTCGGTAATTCCCGCTTGCGTCCGCCGATCACGCCGGCGTCCGGTGCGCCGATGCGTGGGTTCAAGATCCCTTGCGGGTTGGCAGGGCCGCCGGCCTCGTCCGGATGACCCTCGGCCATTTGGTCGCCATAACCGGGATCGGTGAACCAGATGCTGCCATCGGGATGCGGCGCCACGCCGTTTGGTGAATTCAGCGGCTTGCCGTCGTATGAATCGGCGATTACAGTCATTGTCCCATCGTGCTCCCAACGCACGAGGCGCCGTGTGAAGTCCTCGCACGACAAGAGCCTGCCTTGAAAATCGAAGGCATTGCCATTGGCGTTGCTGGACGGCCGGCGGAACACGGTCACCCGGCCGTCATCCCAGATATAGCGGTAAAGGGTGTTACCCGAGACATCGCTGAAGACGAGATACTGGCCCTGGTTCGACCACGTCGGTCCCTCCGCCCACAGCGCCCCGGTCCACACCCGATAGATCGCGCCCTGCGCCCGCCTGAGGGGGAGAAAGGACGGGTCGACGACGATCACGTCCGGGTCCGGATAAATCGAGGGGTGTCCTCGCGCAAAGTCGCGCGGCGGGTTGCTGATGACGGTGGCCGGCATCCCGAGATTGGCGTTTTGCTGAGCGCGGGCGAGGCTTGGTGCGAGCGCCGCCGCGCCGATCAGACCCGCCGAACCGGCGATCAGGCTGCGGCGCGCCACCGCTTGGCGGCGAACGGGTTTTTGCGTCACCGATGCTCCTCCCTTTTGCCCTGGCTTGCGCGATCTTGGACCCGCTGCTCAGCGGGGGCAACCGCCCACCTCGCCGATGCCAGCCATGCGGCAGAAGAAGACCCATGCTGTCGATTTCACGGTGCAGGTCCGCCCCATGCGGCGTGTTACACTCTCTTCGAAACGTTCGAAGAAAGGGATACCGATGGCGTATGATCTGTTGATCCGCAACGGCCGGATCGTCGATGGCTCGGGGATGCCGGCGTTCCGCGGCGATGTCTGGATTAAGGACGGAAAAATCGCCGGGATCGGCAAATTGAGCGGTCCTGCCACGCGGACGATCGACGCCGAGGGCCGGGTCGTCGCGCCCGGTTTCATCGACAATCACTGCCACTACGACGCGCAGGTCACCTGGGACCCGTTGTGCTCCTACTCCTGCGACCACGGCGCGACGACCGTGATCTTCGGAAATTGCTCGCTGTCTCTGGCCCCGGTGCGCAAGGGCAAGGAGGAGCGCCTGGCCGAGTTCCTGTCCTACGTCGAAGCGATCCCGATGGAGGTATTGCGCACCGTCGAATTCAGCTGGGAGTCGATGCCGCAATATCTCGACCAGCTCGACCATCATCTCGGCGTCAATGTCGGCAACCTGATCGGCCACACCGCCGTGCGCTATTACGTAATGGGCGACGACTGCCAGAAGCGCGCCGCGACCGACGACGAAATAACACAGATGCAAGACCTCGTGCGCGACGGCATGAAAGCCGGCGCATTGGGTCTCTCGGTGTCGCGCAACCAGGGCCATTACGACCCGCAGGGCGTGCACATCCCGGCATTGTGGGCTGACGAAAAGGAGATCTTCGCGCTCGGCGACGTACTGCGCGAATTAGGCACCGGGCTCATCCAATCGGGCGGCGGCAATGGCGCCGAGGTCAAGAACGCGCTGATGAGCCGGCTCTCCGAAGCCACTGGCCGCACGGTCGTCTACAACAATCTCAGCCAGTCGATGCGCCGGCCCGACGAGTGGAAAAAGCAGATGGCGCAGATCGATGCGACGACCGCTAGGGGCATCCGCGCCTATCCGATGTGCACGCCGAACCGCATCACCGATTATTTCACGATGCGCAATACTCAGGAATTCCGCGGCTTGCCGACCTGGCACCCGATCCTCATCGCGTCGGACGAGGAGAAATTGCGCGCCTACAGCGACCCCGAAATCCGCAAGAAGCTGCACGCCGAGGCGGTCGAGTTCAAGGTCGAGACGCCGCCGCCGGGGATCTGCCGTACTTGGTGGGACTACATGGAGGTGCAGACCGCCGTATTGCCAAAGAACAAGATCTTCGAAGGCAAAACCGTGGGACAGATCGCGCAGATGCAGGGCAAGGGCATTATCGACGCCTTTCTCGATCTCGTCGTCGAGGAGAACCTCGACACCGAGTTCCTCCACGGCGAGATCAATGTCGACACCGCGGCAATGGCGCAGATCCTGACATACCCGAACGCCATCATCGGGTTGTCGGACGGCGGCGCGCATGTTCAGTTCCAGAGCGGTTTCGGCTTCAGCACCCGGCTTCTCTCCGAATGGGTGCGCGAGAAGCAGGCGATGTCATTGGAACAGGCGGTACGCCGGCTGACCTTTGATTCCGCCTCGATCTTCGGGCTCTACGATCGCGGCCTGCTGCGCCCCGGCATGGTCGCCGACATCGTGATCTTCGATCCCGACACGGTGCGCCCCTTGCCGCTCGAAGTCGTGCACGACTTCCCGACCGGCGCCAAGCGCATCAAGGAACCGGCCGCGGGCATCATGGCGACAGTCGTCAACGGTGAAGTCCTGATGGAGGACGGCAAGCACACCGGCGCGCTCCCCGGCCGCGTCCTCCGCAACACCTACTACCAAGCTCACCGAGCCTAAACCCGGTCCTGCGGTTCCCGCTCTCCCGCCTGTGGGAGAGCGGCCGCGCCTCAGGCCCTCAATCCCGCATCAACTTGTCGAGCGTGATCGGCAACTCGCGCACGCGCTTCCCGGTCGCATGATAGATCGCGTTGGCGATCGCTGCCGCAACGCCGACGATGCCAATCTCGCCCAGCCCCTTGATGCCGAGCGGATTGACGATGTCGTCCGGTTCGTCGACGAAGATGACCTCGATGTCGTGCACGTCGGCGTTCACCGGGACATGATATTCGGCAATGTTCGCATTCATGATGCGGCCGTATTTGTGATCGACGAGCGTTTCCTCGTGCAGCGCCATTCCGATGCCCCACACCACCCCGCCGATGATCTGACTGGTCGCGGTCTTGGTGTTGAGGATGCGGCCGGCCGCGACTGCGCTGACGATGCGCGTGACACGGAGAACGCCGAGCTGCTCGTCGACCTTGACCTCGGCGTAGACCGCCGAATGAGTGTTGTGCGCATGTGAGCCGTCATCGGCGAAGGTGGTGGATTTCTCCTGCTCGATGCGGTCTAGGGCGCCATGCCGCATCGCATCCGCAATCGACACTGCGCGCGATGCATCGCGCTTACCCACGAGCTTGCCGTCGATAAGCGCGACCTCGTCTGGCGTTGCGTCCGCGAACGGCGAATTCGGCATCTGCTTGGCGAGACGCAGCAGTTCCTCGCGGACTGCGTCAGCTGTCGTCACGATCCCGTTCGACACCGAGGCCGCAATCCATGATCCGCCTTCGACCGGCGATTGCGGCAAGGTCGAATCGCCGAGCTTGATCGTGACGTTGTCGAGCGGCAGCCCGAGCATCTCGGCCGCGACCTGCGCCATAATCGTGTAGGTGCCGGTGCCGATGTCGGAGGTGGCGCAGGAAACCTCCGCATGTCCGTTGGCGGTGAGCACGATGCGCACCGCGATCGGCACCTGCAGCGCTTCCCAGACGCCGGTCGCCATGCCCCAGCCGACCAGCTCGTTGCCGTCGCGCATCGAGCGCGGCTCGGGGCTGCGCTTGTCCCAGCCGAAAGCTTCCGCACCCTGGCGATAGCAATCGCGCAGGCTCTTGCTGCTGTACGGCCGGTCGGCGTGCTGGTCGCGATCCGAGTAACACCGCAGGCGAAGCTCGAGCGGATCGAGCTTAAGTGCGACAGCGAGTTCATCCATCGCGCATTCGAGCGCGTAGACGCCGGGCGCGGCGCTGGGGGCACGCATGTCGCATGGCGTCGCAAGATCGAGCCGCGCGAGCTTGTGCGTGTATTTCGCATGTGCGCTCTTGTAGAGCAGGCCGGACCAGCCGGTCTCTTGCCGATGGAACTCTTCGTACTGGGACGTCACCGTAACCGCATCGTGGGTGATCGCGTGGAGCGTTCCGTCGGCTCTTGCGCCCAGCTCTATCTGCTGGATCATCGCAGGCCGGTACCCGAGCACATACATCTGCTGCCGGGTCAGCACGAGGCGCACTGAGCGCTTCAGCGCGCGCGCCGCCAGCGCGGCCAGGACCACGTTGTATATCGGGCGCAGCCCGGAACCGAATGCGCCGCCGACAAACAGCGAGATGACGCGCACATCGTCGGCTTCCAATCCCAGCACTCCGCACAGATAGCGCTGCACGTTCTGCACGCCTTGGGTCTTGTCGTAGACCGTCAGCTTGCCGCTGCTCTCGAAGATCACCGTCGAGGCATAGAGTTCCATCGGGTTGTGGTGCTCGATCGGAACATGATACTCGCCTCGGTGGCGCGCCTCGCTTGTGGTGAAGGCCGTTTCGGCCATGCCGCGCGGCTTTGGCGGGGCAAATGGGTTCTCAGCTGGGTTTGCGGGAGCCTGCAACGCGAACGCTGCATCACGCTGGCGATGCAAATCCGTGACGTGCTCTTCCTTGTCGTATTCCACACGGACCAGCGTCGCAGCGAAACGCGCGACCTCTGGCTCTTCGGCGATCACCAGCCCGATCGGCTGGCCGCTGAACCAAATCCGGTCGTCATAGAGCGGCCGGTACGGCGACCCTTCCGGAGCTACGTCGTCCTTGTAAGCGCTGTCGGCGCTCGCCATGGGTGGCCGATTTTGATGCGTCAGCACGTCGATCACGCCTGGAACGGAAAGCGCCTCGCTCGCATCGATCCGAGCAATCCGGCCCTTGGCGATCGCGGAGGTAACGACGCTGGCATGCGCGAGCCCCGCAGTATTGAATTCGCCGGCGTATTTCGCGGCGCCGGTGACCTTGGCACGGCCATCAACGCGGGATGTGGCGGTGCCGATGTAAGTTGTCATGGCTTGCTCCTGCTCACCGGATTTTCTTATCGAACTGCGACTGGGGCGTGCCGGCCGCCGCCTGCGTCAGCGCGCGGAGGATGGCGCGGCGAGCGAGATCGATCTTGAAGGCGTTGTGCTCGAAGCCCTTGGCGTCATGCAGCAAGACGTCCGCGGCGTGAGCGAACGTCGCCTGGCTGGCGGGCTGTCCGCGCAGCGACGCTTCGGCCGAGGGGTCGCGCCAAGGCTTGTGCGCGATGCCACCGAGCGCCAGACGGGTCTCCTTGATCGCGTTTCCTTCCAACTCCAAGGCGGCCGCGACGGATACCAGCGCGAACGCATAGGAGAGGCGATCACGGATTTTCAGGTAGGTGTAATTTGCCGCAAAGCCGCGCGCCGGAAGCTCGACCGCCGTGACGATTTCGTTCGGTTGCAAGTTCGTGTCGCGCTGCGGCGTGTTCTCCGGCAGCCGATGGAAATCCGCAAACGCAATCGCGCGCGCCCCTGCCGGCCCGGCGACATGGACCGTGGCGTCGAGTGCGGCCAATGCCACGCACATGTCGGAGGGGTGCGTTGCAATGCAGGCCTCGCTCGTACCCAGGATCGCGTGCATGCGGTTGAGGCCCGTGATAGCGGAGCAGCCGCTGCCGGGCTCGCGTTTGTTGCATGAGGTCGCGGTATCATAAAAGTAGTAGCAGCGCGTACGTTGCAGCAGATTGCCGCCGGTCGACGCCATGTTGCGCAGCTGTGGCGAGGCGCCGGCCAGTATCGCGCTCGCGAGCATCGGATAACGTTGCGCGATCAGCGGGTGATAGGCGAGGTCGGAATTCGGCACCAGCGCGCCGATCCGCAATCCCCCGTCCGCCGTCTCGTCGACGCTCTTCAGCGGCAACCGCGAGATGTCGATCAGCTGCGAGGGGCGTTCGACATCCTCCTTCATCAGGTCGATCAGGTTGGTGCCGCCGGCGATGAATTTCGCCGTCGGATCGGCGGCGATCTGGCGCACCGCGTCGGCGACGTCGGTGGCTCTTGCGTACTGGAAATTGATCATGATTGCCCCATCGCCTGCAGGATCGCCGCGACGATGTTGGGATAGGCACCGCAGCGGCAGATGTTGCCGCTCATCAGCTCGCGAATCTCGTCGGCGGTCTTCGCTCTGCCTTCGGCGATCAGGCCGGCGGCCGAGCAGATCTGTCCCGGCGTGCAGTAGCCGCACTGGAACGCGTCGTGGTCGATGAACGCCTGTTGCAGCGCATGCAGCGCGCCATCTGTCGCCAGGCCCTCGATGGTGGTCACTTTGGCGCCGTCCTGCATAACCGCCAGCGTGAGGCAGGAATTGATCCGCCGCCCGTCCACCACCACGGTACACGCGCCGCATTGGCCGTGATCGCAGCCCTTCTTGGTGCCGGTCAGGTCGAGATGGTCGCGCAGCGCATCGAGCAGGGTCGTCCACGGCGCGACCGTGAGTTGCGTCTCGACGCCGTTGACGATCAGCACGATCGAAATTTTAGCCGGCGGTGCGACGGTCTCCCGGACCGGCCCCGCCGCTGTTGTTGTCTGCACCATTAGCATTCTCCGCATAGGTCCGGCAGGTTCGCGCACCAACACGGCCCCTTTCCGCTAGTTAACCGCCATCGGTCCGCATCGATCCCAGGCCGCGCTATCGGGCGTTGCCCGGGACGGGTGCTGCAACACAAACCCTCACCCGCCTTGCTGCGCTCGGCACCTCTCCCGTGGTTGTGCAAGAGGGGACCAAGCTTGAAGCAGTTGGTCGGTGAGGTTGGTGCCGCGACCCGGAGTTCTTGCGCAGCGCGGGATAACCGCGGCAGCCGCCGTGGGGCTTTCATTGCGAGTTGTTCACCGGCCGGCGCGGCCCGCCGACCCTGGATGAAACCTCTACCAGAACGCTTTCCCGGCGAAAGCCGGGACCCATCGATCCGCCTGCTGAGCGCTGGAAGGGTGGGCTCCGGCTTTCGCCGGGGAAGCGCTTTAACATATCGCGTTGTGGAACCATGTTGTTTCCGGTTAGCGAAGCGAAGCAATCTCGGCCAGATGAGCGCTCGCTGGGGTCGGGATTGCCGCGTCGCGCGAGGCGCTCCTCACAATGACATTGCGTTTCGGTGGCTAGCCCATGACTCCCGCGGCGTGCGAGCCGCTTGCCACTTGGCGGTCCGTCCCACGTGCGGTCTCGGCGGTCACTTCGACCTCGACCGTCATGCCCAGCGAATCCGATGGAAAACCGGTCCAGGTGCCTGAAACCGGCACCGCCTGCCGCGGGTCGCGCGCCACGGCCACGCGGATCAGATCGCGATTGCCGACGATGCCGTTCGTCGGGTCGAACTCGACCCAGCCGGCTCCCGGCAGATAAACCCGCAGCCAGGCGTGTGTGGCGCCGCCACCGACCCGCCGGCCTTCGTGAACGTAGAGATAGCCTGATACGAAATGTGCAGCGAGCCCGAGCGCGCGCACAGCTTCCATCATCAGGACGGTGAAATCGCGGCAGCTGCCGCTCCCCAGCCGCAAGGTCCTGACCGGGTCCTGGACACCGGGTTCTTCACGCTTGACGTATGTCAGGTTCTGCCTGATCGCATAGGTCATCGCGGCAAGCATTTCCGTCGTATCGGTGCGGCCGTCATGGCGCAAGAACTGCCGCGCCCACTGGTCGACTTCGTGCTCTGGATCGAGATATTGCCGCTCCATGGCCCGCAACAGATCGGGCATTTCGTCGGCGCCGTAGGTGAAGGGGTATCGTCGCGCATATTCCTCGATTTGAAAGTCGAGGACTTCGGTCGGGGACTGCTCGAGACGAATTACGCTCTCGAAGCGCAGCTCCTGAGCTCGCCCGCTGAACCGGGCAACGGCGACGCAGTTGCCGAACACGTCGTGGACCCATCGAATATCCGCGGGTTCCGGCGTGATCACCAGCTTAGCCTCGAGCAATTTCTGGTCGTAGTAGTCGCGCGGCCGCAGCATCATGCGGTGCTCGCCGAATGCGACGGGTTGCTTGTAGCAATAGGTGGTGAGGTGCTTGACGGTAAGGACGGGCATCGGTCCGCCTATTGCGAGCTTGCCGTCTGCGCCGGAGGCGTCTCGCGGGTGTAGCCAAAAAACGCGATCGAGAGTTCGCGGGTTACCGCCATCAGCTGCCCCTGGATCGAATCGAGAAACTCGTGAAGCCCGCTGCGCAAGATCGCCGATATCTCGAACGTGCCCAGCACTGCCTGCAGCCGGTCGAGCTCTTCGGCCGCGTCGTTGCCGTCGCGTAGCCCATGGTGCGATTTGACCTCGCCGAGCAGCCGCCCAACCTCGCGCACGCAGTGATGGACGGAGCGCGGGAACGCGTTGTTCAGCAGCATAAAGCCCGCCACCCGCGCCGGCGTCGTGCTGGCGGCATGCAATCTCCGGTAAGCGTGATATCCGGCTGCCGAGCGCAGCAGCGCATTCCATTGGCTGACATCGATCGGCGAGCCGACATCGGATAGGCTCGGCAGCAGAAGATGATATTTGATGTCGAGAAGGCGCGTCGTCTGGTCGGCCCGTTCGATGTACCGGCCGATCTGGTAGAAGTACCAGCCCTGGTCGCGGAAGAACGTCCCTTCGGTGATGCCGGTATGGGTCTGGCAGCCTTCCTTTATCATCGCAAACAACGCCGCCAGATTGCCGGGTATAAGATCTTCCGTACTCAGCTCCGATAAGCGATTGTAGAACACGTTGAGCTGAACCCACATCTCGGTGGAGATGAACGGCCGCAGTGTGCGAGCGTTCTCGCGCGCGTAGCGGATTGTGCTGACGATCGAGGTCGGATTGTCGCCGTCGATGACATAAAAGGCCACGACGCTGTGTGCAGCGGGCGCGTCGTGACTGGCGAAAAAACGCTCCTCATCCGAGTTCAGCTGAACGATCGACCGCCAGTTCTGACCGCCGCGGCTGTCCCGCGAGAAGGTCTCGTTGACGTCGAGAATCCGCGCGAGGTTCTCGGCGCGCTCGACATAACGCGCCAGCCAAAAGATGCAATCCGCGTAGCGGGCGAGCAGGACGTCAGGCAACGACCCAGGTATCCTTCGAGCCGCCGCCTTGCGACGAATTTACCACCAGAGAGCCGCGGCGCAGCGCCACCCGAGTCAACCCGCCGGGCAGGATCCAGGTGCTCGATCCGGTGACCGCAAAGGGCCGCAGATCGACGTGCCGGGGCTCGACATGGCCCTCGACCAGGGTCGGCGCGACCGACAATTTGATGCAGGGCTGGCTGATGTAATTCGCCGGGTCGGCAATGAGCTTCGCGCGGCATTCGTCGAGCTCTTCCCGGCTCGCCTTGGGACCGACCGTAATGCCGTAGCCGCCAGCCTCGCCGACCGGCTTCACGACCAGCTCGGTCAAATTGTCGAGCGTGTAGCGCAGCGCCGCCGGCTCGCGGCAGATGTGGGTCTCGACATTCTGGAGTATCGGCTCCTGCGCGAGGTAATAGCGAATAACGCGCGGCATGTAGGAGTAGACGGCCTTGTCGTCGGCAACACCGGTTCCGACGGCATTGGCAAGCGCGAGGTTCCCTGCCCGATAGGCCCGCATCAGCCCCGGCACACCAAGCATGCTTCCGGGCAGGAAGACTTCGGGATCGAGATAATCGTCGTCGATCCGCCGATAGATCACATCGACCCGCGACAGACCACGGGTGGTTCGCATAAATACGCGGTCGTCCTCGACCAAGAGATCCCGCCCCTCGACCAATGGCACGCCCATCTCGCGCGCCAGGAATACGTGTTCGAAATAGGCGGAATTGTAGGTTCCGGGGGACAACAGGACCACACGCGGATCGGCGATTCCGGCGGGCGCCACCTCATGCAATGCGGAGATCAATTTCGCGCCGTAGTTCTCGATCGGCCGCAAGCCGATCTCGTCCAGCAGATCGGGAAAGGCCCGCAGCATCATGTGGCGGTTTTCGACGACATAGCTTACCCCGGAGGGCGTCCGCGCATTGTCCTCAAGGACGAGGAAGGTGCCGTGCTCGTCCCGCACGATATCGGTGCCGCAGATATTGACATAGGTCTTGTGCGGCAGATCGATGCCGCGCATCGCCGGGCGATAGTTGCGGTTGCCGAGGATCAGATCCGGCGGGATGATGCCGTCCCGCAGGACGTGCTGCTTATGATAGATGTCGTCGAGCAGCAAGTTGATCGCGGTGATCCGCTGCGTGATGCCGCTCTCGAGCTGTTGCCATTCCTCGCCCGACAGGATCCGTGGGATCACGTCGAATGGCAGGATCCGGTCGATCCTTTTGGCTTCCGAATAAACTGTAAACGTGATACCGAGATTGTAGAGTTCGGCATTGGCATTGCCCGCGCGTTGCTCCAGGGCCGCGATCGACAGGCCGGAAAGGCGCTCCCTGACTACCCGGCTCGCCGCACTCTGCAGCATCTCGCAATAGAAGCCTTGCGCATCGTAATCGTCGAGGACCGAGGGGTTCATCTGCCTGCTCGAAAGATCGGCCAGGAAGCCCAGGCAAGCATTTTCTGCGCCAGCGGATATTTGTGACGCGACCCCGCGGACCGCGCTAGCTCGGCGCTCATCTTTTGGGCAGTCGCCACGGCCGCGCCGATTTAATGCGCCGATTTAATACCGGGCACTCACGCCGCCAGCTCCAGGATCTCCCGCAGTTGCGCGGGCCCGGCAATGGGCCGGGGGTTGCGCGGGACCCACGGGGTCGCCATCGCGCCTTCGGCGAGGCGCGCGAAGCTGTCCGGCCCGATCCGCACCGCCCCGAGGCTGCGCGGCATGCCGAGAGCTGCGATGAACGCGTCGAGCACATCGCCGGCGTCCTCGCCGCGATGGCCCATCGCGGCGGCGACCAGCGCTTGGCGCTCGGCGTTGACCGGCTTGTTCCAGCGCATGACCGCCGGCAGCATGATGCACGAGGTGTGCCCGTGCGGGATATCGAAGAGGGCGCCGAGCACATAGCCGATGCCGTGGCTCGCCCCCATCGGCACACCGCTGGCGAGCGGCCCCATCGACAGCCACGACCCGATCTGACAATCGAGCCGGCCCTCCAGGTCGCCCGGATCAGACTTGACGCGAGGCAGACCACGAGTGAGCAGCGCCAAGCCATGCAGAGCTTGGGCGTCGGCGAACGGGTTGGCTTCCCGGGAGCAGATGCCTTCGACGCAATGGTCGACCGCGCGGATGCCGGTCGACAGCCACAACCATTCGGGCGTGTGCACTGTGACGGCCGGATCGAGCATCACCGTGCGCGGGATGATCTGCGGGTGGCGGAACAGCTCCTTGACCCGATGCCGCTCGTCGGTAACGCCGGCAATGGCGCTGAACTCGCCCGCTGACAATGTCGTCGGCACCGTGATCTGCCGCACCACGGGCGCGTTGCAGGGCGGCGGCCCGAGGGCGCCGTCCGGCCCCTCGACCGGACGCAGGCTGTCGAGCGCCTCCGCGCTACGGACATCGTTTGCAAGGCACAGCTGCACCGCCTTGGCGCCGTCGGTCACCGAGCCGCCGCCGATCGTAACGATCAAATCGGCGCCGACCTCGCGCGCCGCCGCGGCGGCCTCGATCACGGCGCCCCGCGGCGTATGCGGCGGCATTCGGTCGAACACGCCCGAGACGCGGTTGCCGAGCGCACGGCGCACCGCCGCGCCCTCGTCCGTCCTGCGGTTGAGCGTGCCGCTCACCATCAGAAACACGCGCTGGACATCGAGGCGACGCACCTCATCGGCGATGGCCTCGGCGGCGGGCTTGCCAAACAAGACCGCCTCCATCGCGCCAAAGGCGACGCGCCCGGAATGCGGCATGGTCAGCTGCTCCCGCTCTGCGTCAGAAAGCGGTGGGCGATCGAGGCATGCATCGCGATGCCCGCCGCCATGCAGTCCTCGTTCAATATCATACGGTTGGAGTGGCACGGCGCGACATGGTCGTGCTCGCGACGGCCCTCCGGCATGACGCCGAGAAACATCATGCAGCCGGGCATGCGCTGTAATACGTAGGAGAAATCCTCCGCCCCCATGATCGGCGCCGGCCGGTCGATGTAATTCTCCGCGCCAAGCAGCTCCGTGGCGACAGACCGGGCGAAATCGACAAAGGCGGGATCGTTGACCGTCACCGGATAACCGCGTTTCACGGTGACCTCGGCTTCGCAAAAATGAGCGGCGGCGACATTGGCCGCGACCCGCCGAAGACCTTCCTGCGCCCTCTCGCGTGCTCTTTCCGAGGTCGCGCGCAACGTGCCGACCATCTCGGCCTTCTCGGGTATGACGTTGTTCGTCGTGCCGGCAGTCACTTTGGCGCAAGTCAGCACAACCGGGTCGAACACATCGATCCTGCGAGTCACCATCGTCTGCAGGGCCAAGCCGATTTCGAAGGCGACCGGGATCGGATCGACCGCGTCTTGCGGCATCGAGGCGTGACCACCGCGGCCCTTCACCGTGACTGTCCAGTAATCGGCCGAAGCCAACATCGGGCCGGGCCGGCCGAGAATGGCGCCGGCCGGGACCCCGGGCCAGATGTGCAAGGCGAACGCCGCGTCCGGCTTGGGATCGGCGTCGATGAGGCCGTCCTCGATCATCAGCCGGGCGCCGGCGTGACCTTCCTCGCCCGGCTGGAACATGAATTTGACCGTGCCGGCCAGCTCGTCGCGATGCCGGTGCAGCAAATGCACCGCCTGAACCAGCATTGCCGTATGCGCGTCGTGCCCGCAGGCGTGCATATGCCCGGGTATTTTGCTGGCAAAGTCGAGACCGGTTTCTTCCGGCATCGGCAATGCGTCCATGTCGCCGCGCAACAGGATCGTGCGGCCGGTCTGCGTACCAGGCTTTCTGCCGGCCAGCGAGACCACGAGACCCGAGGTCGACGGTCCACGGGCAATTTCCACATCGAGACCCTGCAACCCCTCGAGCACCGCCGCGGTCGTCAGCGGCAGATCGAGGCCCAACTCGGGCTCGCCGTGAATTCGCCGGCGCAGGGCCACAGCCGCGGGCAGCAAGCCGCGCGCCTCATCGAGAAAATATTGCAACTCGGACATGACGGCCATTCTCCGCATCTGCCGGCTCGAAGGAACCAGCTTATGGCAGAACGCTCGGTATTGCGACAACCGCGGCTTGTGGGGTCGAGCCCGAACGGACAAACCCCGCCCGTCAAGCCAAGCCGCCCACAACCTCAAAACTCCCAAATCAGCTGAGTTTCGGCTATGCCTGAGTTTCCCCGGACGGCCCTGCCGCGCGCGGGGGAGGGTTGGGGTGGGGCTCAGCCTTAGCCGAAGTGCCGTAAGAGCCACCGGAGCGTCTTCTCCGGCGCTTCCTCCGGGACGTAGTGGCCGCAGTCGACGGGCCCGCCGGTGACTTCGGTCGCGTAATCCCGCCAGACCGCGAGCACATCGCCGTAGACCGTACCGGTATGGCTCTTTGCGCCCCATAGGACGAGCAGCGGGCTGGCGACTTTATGGCCGGCCTTCCGGTCGGCTTCATCCATTTCGAAGTCGCAGGTCGGGCACGCCCGGTAGTCCTCGCAGGAGCCGCGGATCGTTTTCCAATTGAAGCACGGACGTATTCGGCGAAGGCTTCGGGATCGAAAAAGGCGAGCCCGATGCCGGGCTTCGACAGTTTCTTCTCCATGAACCATTGCGCCGGCACACCGGCCATCATCCGCTCGGGCAGGTCGTAAGGCTGGGCCATGAACAGCCAATGCCAAGATTTCAATGCCCAGTTTTTCGAGGCGTTGGTCCAGATGTGGTAATTCGGCAGGATGTCGATGACCGCCGCCCGCTCGACCCGCTCGGGGTGGTCGAGGCACATGCGGTGAACCGTGCGGGCGCCGCGGTCGTGGCCGGCGGCGAAGAACTCGCGGTAACCAAGCTTCTCCATAACCTCAACCTGGTCCTGCGCCATCGCACGGAACGAATATTCGATGTGGTTCTCACCGCCCTCTTCGGGCCCGACGCTGTCGCCATAGCCGCGCAGATCCGCCGCGACGACGTGGAAATGCTGCGCCAGCCCTCCGGCGATCTTGTGCCAGGAGACATGGGTCAAGGGGTTGCCGTGCAGCAGTAACAATGGCGGACCGTCGCCGCCGTGCCGCAGATGGATTCGCGCGCCGCTCGTCGCGATCTCCGTCCGGGTGAACCCTTCGAACATCCTTTGCCTCCTTGCTCGCCGTGAACCGCAGGTTAGCCCAACTCCGCCTTCCATCGCGACCACCTCGCACGGTAGACTGATACCGCACGGAGGAGCGAGGGTGCGTTGGGGGACCGCCGGTTCGTTGTCGAGCTAGTGAAGCCGTCGCATTACGACGATGACGGCTATGTGATCCAGTGGTGGAAATCTTGGATCCCGTCGAATTCACTCGCCTGTCTCTACGGCATCGCGACCGATCTGGCCGAGCGACGCGCGCTCGGGCCCGATATCGCGATCGAGATCCAGGCCTATGACGAGTGCCATACCGTCATCCCGGTGCGGCAGATCATCGGGCGGATCAAGGGCGCGGATGCCGGGCTCGTCTGCCTGGTCGGCGTGCAATCGAACCAATTCCCGCGCGCGATGGATCTGGCGGCGCGATTTCGCGAAGCCGGCATACAGGTGGCAGTCGGCGGGTTTCACGTGTCGGGCTGCCTGGCGATGCTGCCGGAATTGCCGCCCGATCTCGAAGCGGCGTGCCGGCTCGGGGTTAGCCTCTTTGCCGGCGAGGCCGAGGGGCGGCTCGTCCAGGTATTTGCCGACGCGTTCGCGGGCCGCCTCGCGCCGATCTACAACCACATGGACGATCTGCCCGGGCTGCAGCGGCAGGTGACGCCGTTTCTGCCGCTCGACATCGTGCGTCGCTATGGCGAGACGATCGGCGCGTTCGACGCCGGGCGCGGCTGCCCGTTCCAGTGCAGCTTTTGCACAATCATCAATGTGCAGGGGCGCAAGTCGCGCTGGCGCGACGCCGATGATGTCGAGCGCTTGGTGCGCGCCAACCTCGCGCAGGGCGTCTTTCGGTTTTTCATCACCGACGACAATTTTGCGCGCAACCGGAACTGGGAGGCGATTTTCGACCGGCTGATCGAGATGCGCGAGCGCGAGGGTCTCGGGCTGCAGTTCATCATCCAGGTCGATACCCTGTGCCACCGCATCCCGAATTTTGTCGAGAAAGCAGCGCGCGCCGGCTGCAAGCGGGTCTTTATCGGGCTCGAAAACATCAACCCCGACAATCTCATTCAAGCCAAGAAAAAGCAAAACCGGGTGCACGAATACCGCCAGATGTTTCTTGCCTGGCGCGCCCAGCGGGTCATTACCTACGCCGGCTATATCCTAGGGTTTCCGGGAGACACGCCGGAGCGGATCGCACGTGACATCCGCACCGTGCAGCAGGAGCTGCCGGTCGATCTGCTCGAATTTTTTATCTTGACGCCATTGCCCGGCTCGGCCGACCACCAGCAGCTCTACAAGAACGGGGTCTGGATAGACCCCGACATGAACAAATACGACCTCGAACACGTCACCACCGGCCACCCGGTGATGACCGCGGCCGAGTGGCAGCGGGTCTATCGGGATGCCTGGGACGTCTACTACTCGGCCGACCACATCGAGACGATCTTCCGCCGCGCCAAAGCATCCGGCATAAAGCCGGTACGTCTATTGAACCATATTCTGCAGTTTTACTTTACCTTCATTCAGGAAAATGTGCACCCACTGCAGGGCGGCTATTTCCGCCGGAAATTGCGCCGCGAGCGCCGCGCCGGCCTGCCGCGCGAGAACCCGCTCGTCTTCTTTCCGAGGCGGGTCCGGGAGGTCCTTGAAACCCACATAAAGCTCGCCGCCTTCTACCTCTACCTGCACCGCATCCGCCGCCGCGTCGAACGCGATAGGAACCCCTACATCGACCCCGCGCTGATGCCGCTCGATGCCGAGCAACGAAGCCCCCGCGCCACCCCTCGTCAAAATAACGCAATAGCCGGCGCTGCCGCCTGAGGGCCACCTATGCTTGCGCCGTAAGCGGCGGGGCGATGATCGATGCGGGTTCCAACGGAGCGGGCGAGAGCTCTTCCAGCTCCTTGGCGTCGTGCGCGCAAAATAGGCGGATTTCCCGGCCGTGGGCGCGTTTCAGCTCGCGCAGGCGCGTCTGGTTGAGGAGCCGGGTCTCGTTGTCGGCCGCCATCAGCCGCTGGTAAGCGCGCAACATCGGGGTGCAATAATATCCGCCAAGAGCCATTTCGTCGCGGAAGAAATAGGCGTCGCCGACATGAAGCAGCCAACCTTCCGGCCCGCGCACCGCCGCGCCGCAATGACCGAGAGTGTGCCCGGCGAGCGGCACGAGCAGGATTTCCGGCGGCATGCCGACCAGCTCGCGTACGCAGGAAAAGCCGAACCAGCGCTCTCCCTCGGGCGTGTAGACCTGCCAGTCGATGGCCCGATCCCATTGCATCGGCCGATACCGCTGCCGATCGAGCCAGCTGCTCTGCGATCTCGCGGTGTCGAGCTCGGCGCCAAAGACGTGCACCGTCGCATCGGGGAAATCTTCGATGCCGCCGGCGTGGTCAAAGTCGAGATGCGTCAACACTATATGGCGCACATCGGCGGCGCTGAAGCCCAGCTTTTCGATTTGTCGCAAAGCGGTGTCGGGCTCGCGCAATCGGACGCGATTGGCAATTCGGAAAAGGGGGTTGAGCCGTTGCGGCTGCGCCACGTCGCGCATGCCGAACCCGGTATCGACGAGCACCAGCCCGACTTCGGTTTCGATCAAAAGGCAATGGCAGACGATCTCGGCGGCTCCGAGGACCGGGCTGCGGCCATCCCATAACCGGCCGCCAAAGGGGCACATCGTACCGCAGCTGAGGTGGTGGATTCGCATCGTTATTCACCTGTGTTGCATGCGAAACACCTGGCGCGTGCATCGGTTCGGGGCACCGCTAATTTTGCCGAAACCCTCAGCTCAAACCCTCGTTTTGGTTCCGGATGGAGCGAACCCGCCCAAGGCGTGGTTACCAGTTTGACGCATTTGCGTTGCTTACAGAAAAGGAGTGGACATGACGACGACCGTGGGAACCGAAAACACCCTCGAAAGCCTGCTCGAGGACTTGGTTCAGCTGGATTACGATGCGGCGGATGCTTATCAGGCGGCGATCGATCGCCTCAAAGACGCTCGGTTCCGCAGCACCTTGGCGGAGTTCAAGCGCGATCATTTGCGTCATATCACCGAAGTCGGCGATATTCTCTCGAGCATGGGCCGCACGCCGCCGAAAGAGGGCGACATGAAAGCCCTCCTGGCCAAGGGCAAGGTGGTCATCGCCGGTTTGATGGGCGACGAGGCCATTCTGCAGGCAATGCGGACCAACGAGGCGGACACCAACACGGCGTACGAGCGTGCGGTCCAATTCAAGGGATTGCAGGTGAACACCCGAGAGGTGCTGCAGCGCGGTCTGGAGGATGAGCGGCGTCACTGCGAATCGATTCTGGAGCAGTTGAAGCACGATTGAACAGGGCGCTGGCCGCGTCGGTTTATTCGGAGCCGGCGCGGGCTCATCGAGGCCAGAGTATCTGCGGCTTTCGCTCGCTTCGGGACACTCAGATTGTTAGAGTCGCGCGCCGAAGCTGGGGAGATGCGGGCAATGACGCAAACCGATACAGCGGTGGACGCCACCCTCGACGCCACCGGGCTGTTGTGCCCGTTGCCGGTCTTAAAGGCGCGGCGCGCATTGAAACCGCTCGCCCCCGGCGCCGTGCTCGAGGTCATCGCGACCGACCCGGGCGCCGTCAAGGATTTTGAGCATTTCTGCGCGACGACCGGGTGCGAGCTGCTCGAAGCGAGCGAGCAGCCGGGCGGCGTCTTGCGGTTTCGGATGCGCAAACCCGGCTGAGGGCGCCCTGATGGTTCCGATCATCACGATGCCGCGGCTGATGGCAGTGGGCGGCGGTGCGCTGGCCGAGCTTCCGGGCCAGCTGCAGCGGCTCGGTTTGGCTAAGCCGCTCGTCGTAACCGACCCTTTCCTGGTGCGCTCCGAGCATCTCGATCGGGCAACCGCAATCCTCGATGATGCGGGCATTTCGTGGCGGGTGTTTTCCGACACCGTGCCGGATCCGACGACGGCGGTCGTCGAAGCGGGCACCCGCCGGCTCGCCGAAGACAACTACGACAGCTTGGTAGCGATCGGCGGCGGCAGCTCCATCGACACGGCGAAAGGCATGTCGGTGCTTGCCGCGAATGGCGGGCATCTGCGGGATTACAAGGTTCCGGCAGACATCCCGAAAGTGGGTCCGCCCGTAGTGGCGATCCCGACGACGGCCGGCACCGGCTCGGAGGTGACGCGCTTTACCGTCATCACCGATACCGAGACAGACGAGAAGATGCTGATCGCCGGGCTCGCCTGCTGCCCGATCGCGGCGATCGTCGATTACGAGCTCACCCTGACGATGCCGTTGCGTCTGACCGCCGATACCGGGCTCGACAGTCTGACCCATGCGATCGAGGCCTATGTCAGCCGCCGCGCCAACTCGTTTACCGACGGTCTGGCCAAAAACGCGATGGGGCTCATTGCGCGCCACATCCGCACCGCCTGCGCCGAGCCTGGCAACCAGGCCGCGCGCGAGGCGATGATGCTCGGCGCGACGACGGCGGGAATCGCGTTCTCGAACGCCAGCGTCGCCCTCGTCCACGGCATGAGCCGTCCGATCGGCGCCTTCTTCCACGTCCCGCACGGGCTGTCAAACGCGATGTTGCTGCCCGAGATCACCGCCTTTTCGGCGCCGGCGGCGCTCGAGCGCTACGCCGATTGCGCCCGCGCGATGGGAATAGCCGAAGAGGGCGAGGGGAGTCAGGCCGCGGTTGCCCGCCTGCTCGACGAATTGCGCCGGCTCAACGCGGATCTGCAGGTGCCGACGCCGCACGCCTGGGGCATCGATGCCGCGCGTTATGAAGAACTATTGCCGGTGATGGCGAGCCAAGCGCTCGCCTCGGGTTCCCCGGCAAACAACCCGCGGGTGCCGACGAGCGAGGAGATCGTCGAACTTTATCGCCGCGCGTACGGGTGACCATCGAGCAGGGCCCCGTCGCGCTCTCAGTCGAGTTTGACCTGAATCTCCCGGTCGACGACGCGCACGGGGTAGGTCTTCAGATCTTCGGTTGCGGGCGGGTCGAGCACCTTTCCGGTGCGGACATCAAAGCGGGCGGCGTGCAGCGGGCACTCGATCAGCTCGCCGTCGAGCCAGCCATCAGACAACCGGGCATAGGCGTGGGTGCAGATGTTGTCGGTCGCGAAAAGAGCGCCGTCGACGTCGTAAAGCGCGATCGAGCGGCCGGTGACCTCGACGCCCAACGGCTCGCCTTCGGCCAAATCGCCGCGACTGGCTGCCCGGACCCAGCCCGTTTCGTCCGCGCTCATCTAACCTCCAAAGTCTAAACGGAAGTATCTTCCGAGAACGCCTTGAATGCGATGATCGTAAATGTGTCCTTTACCCCGGGAAGGGTTTGCAGTCGCTCGGTCACGAAACGGCCGATGTCGACGGCCTCCGGAAGGTAGCATTTCATCAGCAGATCGAATTGGCCGGAGGTCGAGTAGACCTCCGACACCTGCTCGATGCTGAGAACGGCTTCGTCCGCAACGGCATAGGCTTTGCCCAGGTCGCATTTGACCATGACAAAGATCGTCTTCATCGATCGAACCAAATTCAGGGGCGAGCGACGATCCGCGGCGGACGGGCGAGGAAGGCCGGCAGATGGTCGCCGAAACCGACGACCTGCCGATCCGGCTCCGGTTGACGCTCGGGCCGGCGCGGAACGCGCGTTACCGGGGCGCGCGGGAATGAAGCCACGTTTGATGCGGGCAGGTCTTGCTGCGCCGCCTTTTTCACGCTCGGCCGGCGCTCTCGCCGTGGGGCGCGAGGTTCGGCCGGCTCCCGTTCGGCCACCTTCCGCCGTGGGGCGGCATCGGTTCGGGTGCGGCGACGATCGGACTTGACGGGCCGTCGTGCCCCGCGGCGCGCGCGACGCTCGCCGTATTCGAGTTCGGCTGTCTCGATACCCTCGATGGCGACTGGCGGAATTTCCCTGCCGATCAACTTGACGATCGCGGCGACGGCATCGCCGTCATCCGGCGAGGCGAGCATGAAAGACCGGCCCTCGAGACCGGCACGGCCGGTTCGGCCGATGCGGTGGACATAATCCTCAGCGTGGATCGGCACGTCGAAACAGAAGACGTGGCTCATGCCTTTGATGTCCAAGCCGCGCGCGGCGACGTCGCTGGCCACCAGAAGTCGGATTTCGCCGTTCCGAAAGCGGTCCAAGGTTTCCGTGCGTTTCGGCTGCGGCATGTCGCCGTGCAATGCCGCGGCGTCGAAGCCGTGCCGGGTCAGCGAACGGAACAGAATGTCGACATCGCGCTTGCGGTTGCAGAAGATCAGCGCGTTCTTGACGTCTTCGGAGCGGATCAGCCGGCGCAGCGCTTCGCGCTTATCCCCCGGATCGAGGACCGCAATCGACTGGGCGACGAGCGCGGCCGGCGATGCTGGGGGCGCCACCGAGACCTCGATCGGGTTGCGCAGAAAGGCGTCCGCCAGCTTGCGGATCTCGGCCGGCATTGTCGCCGAAAAGAACAGCGTCTGCCGCGATTCCGGCAAGAAGCCGACGATCCGCTCGACATCCGGAATGAAGCCCATGTCGAGCATCCGGTCGGCCTCGTCGATGACCAGGATGCGGGTATCGGAGAGAAGGATCTTGCCGCGCCCGTAAAGATCGAGAAGGCGGCCCGGCGTAGCGATCAAGACGTCGACCCCGCGGTCGAGCTTGCGTTCCTGATCGACAAAGCTTTCGCCGCCGATCAGCAGCGCCATCGTCAGGCGGTGATGCTTGCCATAGAGCTCGAAGGAGGCGGCGACCTGGGTCGCCAGTTCGCGCGTCGGTTCGAGGATCAGCGAGCGCGGCATTCGCACGCGGGCCCGCCCGGCCGCCAGCATGTCGACCATCGGCAGCACAAAGCTCGCCGTCTTACCTGTTCCCGTCTGGGCGCATCCGAGCACATCCCGGCCACGCCTTACGTGGGGAATCGCTTGTTCCTGGATCGGAGTGGGTTTGGTATAGCCGGCGTCGGAAACCGCCTGAAGAACCTCAGGCGAAAGGTCGAGTTCAGAAAAATCCATCGAGATGTTGTAGCCTATATTGTAACAATTGCTGCGTTTTTACCTTGCCCTGTAAATTGGGTTTGACCGAAGCAATGTCAAACTTTTTCGGTGGGTGAGGTATGCCATGGCCACAGGGTATATGCCAGATCGATCGACAACTGTTGTGATTCAACGCCGGCGGTATTGCGGCCGCGGCGACATTGGCGGAGCCGCCCGTTCGTCCTTGTGACGGAAATTAATCCGCCCTTTGGTCAGATCATACGGAGTCATTTCTACCGTGACACGATCGCCTGCAAGAATTCGAATTCGGTTTTTCTTCATTCTGCCGGAGGAATAAGCAAGGGTCTCGTGCCCGTTGTCGAGCTTCACACGAAAGCGTGCGTCGGGAAGCAGCTCCTGTACTGTACCTTCAAACTCGATCAAGTCTTCCTTAGCCAAAGAGATCTCCTGGAGGCAAGAAGGAGGGCGCCCGTTGAGGCGCCCCCGCAGATACCCGCGCGGTTTAGACCGCGCGCAAATTCACCGCAGAGACCCGGCCCCGCTGGCCCTGCTCGAGCTCATAGTTGAGCTTCTGACCCTCACGCAGATTGTCCATCCCGGCGCGTTCGACCGCCGAGATATGAACGAACACGTCAGCGCCTCCGTTTTCAGGCTGGATGAAGCCATACCCCTTTTGCGCATTGAACCATTTGACCGTACCGGTCGCCATTAGCAGTAACTCCAATTAGCAGATAGGACGCCACGCGAGCGCGCAGCGCATCGGACATCGATTGGCTCGGGAGACACGGTCGGACGATCGCAGAGGAACGCAGGCCGGAAAGCCGAACCCAAACGGGTCGACGGGCCTTAGTTAAGGGCGGCTGCGGATTTGCGCAAGTGGTCTTTAACAGGCGAATGCCGACCCAAACCCCATCCCCATCTCAGGCGGGAGCCCCGTGAGCATAAGGCTTCAAGGCCGCATAAATAAAACCATTCACCGGCGTTTTAATGCCGTGGCGCCGACCGAGTTCGACCACCTTGCCGGCAAACCAAGGCAGTTCAAGCCGGTTGCCGCGGATCAGGTCGTTCCCCATAGAGGTAGTGTGGTGCGGCGGCATCGAGTGCATTTGCGCGAGCGTTTTATCAACGATGTTCGACGGCAGCCGCACCCCTTCGGCCAGCCCGACGGATACGGTTTCGCGCAAGGCCGCCTCATAGAGGGCCAGGAGATCGGGATCGTCGCGCCACTTTCCGAGCGGCAATCGGATCAGCGCGTTAAGCCCGCTGAGGGGCACCAGCAAGATGAATTTTTCCCAGACCGGGACCAAGATGTCCGGAACTCAACACGCCCTCGAACCCGGCCGCTTGGCAGAGATCGCGCAGCCGCCGGCCGCGCTCGCTGACGCGGCCGTTGAGCTCGCCAAAGGTCATCCGTTGATACGTGCCGGTCTGGCGGATGACCCCCGGCGCGACGATCGCGCCGGTGACGAACGCCATGCCTCCCATCACTGCGTCGTTCCCGAGGATCAAGGTCAAGCGTTCGGCGGCGTCGATGCCGTTCTGCAGTGGGATGACGGCAGTCTGCGGCCCGATAATCGCCCGGATCTGCTCGGCGACAACTTCGAGGTCCCATAATTTGACACAGCACAGAACGAGGTCGACGGTGCCGATCTCGGCCATGTTGTCTGTCGCCTGAGCCGGTCGGATGTGGGTTTCGCCGCGATCCCCTTCGATCAGAAGTCCGTTCGCGCGGATCGCCGCGAGATGGGCGCCGCGCGCGACAAAGGTCACATCTGCCCCGGACTTGGCGAGCGAGGCGCCATAGGGCCCGCCAATGCCGCCGGTGCCGATCACCGCGATGCGCATCCAACCCCCGTCCAAAGCTGGAAGCCGTTCCCTCTCATACGTCGAGGTCGCGGGCGAAGCGGGCGTTTTTCTGAATGTAGTCGAAGCGCAGCTCGGGGCGCCGACCCATCAGCGTTTCGACCAAGGCGTTGGTGCGTTCGAATTCCTCAGCGGGCAGTTCGATCGCTGCGGGATCGGGTTTCGCCGGGAGGGTCACCCGCAGCAATGTGCGCTGCGCCGGGTCCATCGTCGTCGCCTTCAGATAGCGCGCCGGCATTTCGCCGAGCCCCTTGAACCGGCTGATCTCGATCTTGCCGCGGCCGTTGAAGGCGGTGTGCAGCAATTCCTCGCGATGCGCATCGTCCCGCGCGTAATGGGTGACGTCGCCCTGCGTCAGCCTGTAGAGCGGCGGCAAAGCCAGGAAGAGGTGGCCATTTTCGACCAGCTTCGCCATCTCGCGAAAGAAGAACGTCATCAGCAACGAGGCGATGTGCGCGCCGTCGACATCGGCGTCGGTCATGATGATGACGCGCTCGTAGCGCAATCCCTCCTCACGGTAATGCGATCCCGAGCCGGCGCCGAGCGCCAGGATGATGTCCGAAACCTCCTGGTTAGCGCGCATCTTGTCGGCCGAGGCGCTCGCAACGTTGAGGATCTTGCCGCGCAACGGCAGGATCGCCTGGGTCTCGCGATCACGCGCCTGTTTGGCCGAGCCGCCAGCGCTGTCGCCCTCGACGAGAAAAATCTCGGTACCGGCGGCGCTGTCGCGGCTGCAATCGGCGAGCTTGCCGGGGAGCCGCAGCTTGCGGGTCGCGCTCTTGCGCGCCAGTTCGCGCTGCTGACGGCGCCGCTGGCGCTCTTCGGCACGTTCGGCGATGCGATCGAGAAGCACCCGTGCGGTCGCCGGATCGGCGCTCAGCCAATGGTCGAAATGATCCTTGACGGCACTCTCGACCAGCCTCGTCGCCTCGGCGGAGGCCAGCCTCTCCTTGGTTTGGCCCTGGAATTGCGGATCGCGGATGAACAATGACAGCAGCATCGCCGCGCCGCTCGTAACGTCTTCGCCGGTCGCCTGGGCGATGCGGCGGTTGCCGGCCAGCTCGCCATAGCCCTTGACGGCGCGCAACAGAGCGCTGCTCAGCCCCGCCTCGTGCGTGCCGCCTTCGGGGGTCGGGATGGTGTTGCAATAGGAATGGCTGAACCCTTCCTCCTCGTCCTCGGGCCAGGCGACCGCCCACTCCACACCGCCGCCTTCGGTGAAGTCGATTTGCCCGACAAACGGCCGCGGCGTCAGCATGGCGTGGCCGTCGAGGCTCGCCGCGAGGAAATCGCCGAGGCCGCCGGGGAAATGGAGCTTCGCCTCAGCCGGGACGCCTTCCGGGCGCGGCACGGAAGGGTCGCAGCTCCAGCGGATTTCGAGCCCGCGGAACAGATAGGCCTTGGAACGCGCCATGCGGTAGAGCGTGGCCGCGCGGAAACCGAGATCGCCGAAAATTTCCGGATCGGGATGGAAGCGCACCGTCGTGCCGCGCCGGTTGTGCACCGGCCCGCGGTCCACCAGGCTCGTTTTCGGTATTCCCCTGCAGTAGCTCTGGCTCCACAGCTTGCGGTCGCGCGCGACCTCGACCTCGAACTCGTCGGCCAGCGCGTTGACGACCGAGACGCCGACGCCGTGCAGACCGCCCGATGTCCGATAGGCCTCGCCGCCGAACTTGCCGCCCGAATGGAGGGTCGTGAGGATCACTTCGAGCGCCGATTTGTCGGGGAACCGCGGATGCGGGTCGACCGGGATCCCACGGCCGTTGTCGCGAACGGTCACCCAATTGCCGCTGCCGAGCTCGATCTCGATGCGGGTGGCATGGCCGGCGACCGCCTCGTCCATCGCATTGTCGAGAATTTCGGCCACGAGGTGATGGAGTCCGCGCTCGTCCGCACCGCCGACATACATTCCGGGACGGCGGCGAACCGGCTCCAGCCCCTCCAGAACCTCGATGTCCTTGGCGGAATAGCTGTCGCCGGGTTTCGCGGGCGGCGTATCGAAGAGATCAGGCATGGCGCGAATATACGAAGGGCCGGCGTTCCTTCAAGCAGCATCAGGTATGGAACGCGTCTCTTGCTACAAGATATTGGACAACGCTTTGACGGATCGATCGCGGTTCAGGCACAGCTGTTCGGAGCCGGTCCCGAGCGCCGCCACCGGTAGGGCGGGCGGAGGGAACTCTCGCGGACCTTAAGGATTTACGCTTATGATGACCCCGGCGATGATGACCAACGAGCGCAAGATATGGGAAGCGGTGCTGCTTCTCGTTCGCCGGCACGGCGCTGCCGCTGCGGAAATCGCGCACCGCGAGGCGCAGCGCCTGCGGAGCGACGATGACGAACTGACCTGCGTCGTCTGGTGTTGGATCGCCCGCTCGACGGCGGATTTGCTCCGTCCGATCCCCGGCGAAGACGAGCGGGTGCACTGAGCTCCGGCGGGCGTTTGCTGCCGGCCCCTTCACGAGAGACCTGGGCCACCCGATATTCGATCGGCTGTATTTCGAGTCCGAAAGGAAGGACATGGCAGAGGGTCTTTTCGGCCGCTTGACCGGCCGCGGACATTCACCTCGGAAGTCATTTCCGGTCGCGCTGAGCGAGGAGGAGTGGCGAGGCAAGCTGTCGGCGGCGCAATACCGGGTATTGCGGGAGCACGGCACCGAGCGCGCCGGATCGAGCCCGCTCGATAAGCAGTACGGCGCCGGGGTCTATCACTGCGCCGGCTGCGGTCAGCCGCTTTTTGCATCGGACACCAAATTCAACAGTCGCACCGGCTGGCCGAGCTTTTGGGCGCCGCTCGACGAGGCGGTCGAGACGGAGACCGACCGCAGCCTCTTCATGGCTCGGACCGAAGTCCATTGCAGCCGCTGCGGCGGCCATCTCGGCCACGTGTTCGACGACGGTCCGGAGCCGACCGGACAGCGCTACTGCATGAACGGCGTGTCGCTCGACTTTCACCCCGGAGAGACACCGCCGGCAACCGGCGAAAGCGAGACTGGCAAGAGCGCTTGACACTCCGGCGCGAGGGTCTAGCGTCCGCGTGCTGACTCTCGAAACGGAGGAAGACCTGTGATCATCGAAATGCGCACCTACACGTTGCAGCCGGGCACGGTTGCGACTTTCGAAGAACGCTTTGCCGAGGCGTTGCCGGTGCGGGCGAAGGTTTCGCCGCTCGCCGCCTTCTGGCACACCGAAGTGGGCCCGCTCAACCGAGTCATCCATGTCTGGCCCTACGAGAACCTCGAAGAGCGCACCCGGCTGCGGGCCGATGCAACCAAGCTTCAGGGCTGGCCGCCCAACACCCGCGAATTCGTCGTCGAGCAGCAGAGCGACATTTACCTGCCGGCACCGTTCTCGCCAAAGCTCGAACCGCGCCAGCTCGGCAATCTCTACGAGATCCGCATCTACACGTTCAAGCCGGGCGGCATTCCAGCCACGATCGACCGCTGGAGCACGCAGATCGCCGAACGCACCAAGCTGTCGCCATTGGCCGGCGCTTGGTATTCCGAGCTCGGCGGCCTCAACAAGTGGTGCCATATCTGGGCCTACAAGGATGCGGGCGAGCGTTTCCGCATCCGCGAGGAAGCCAGATCCAAGGGCATCTGGCCGCCCAAGGGAGGCCAGCCCGGAATGATGCTAAAGCAGGAGAACATGCTGGTCGTCCCGGCCGCCTTCTCGCCGCTGCGCTGAGTCGCGCGCCTGGGGCGGGGCAACCCACCCCAGGCCCGATACGCTACGATCATCTGACGGAGAACAGTTCGATGCGCCGCCTGTGGATCGTCGTCGCCTTGCTGGCTTTCGGATATACACTGTTCCCGGCGCTTCCCGCCGCCGCCGGGTACGGCGCGCTCGCCTGGGACAGGGACACCGGCAAATACGGCGCGAGCTGGAACCAGCCAACGGGGAAACGTGCCGAGGAAGCGGCGCTCGGCGAATGCGGCGCCAGCGGCTGCAAGGTCGTGGGGAGGGTCGGTCCTCGGATGTGCGGCGCGCTGGCGACGACCGAGGACGGCAAGCACGCCGGAGCCGCTTGGCGCAAAGATCGTGAGGCGGCTCGTCTCGACGCCCTGAAAAGCTGCACCAAGGACCAGGCCGGAGAGTGCATTGTGCGGGCCACCGACTGCAATAAATAGAAGCTCGCGATTCCGAATTGCCCTTCACCCGATCCCTCTCCCCGCAAGCGGGGCGAGGGTCACGCCTCTGAACTCCCCTCGCCTCGCCTCAGCGGGGAGAGGGTGGGGTGACAATCACAGCACGCCGAAAGTCCGAGACGTACCAAGTGCGCAGCCCATCATATCGTGGCTGCAAACGAACGGGGCAGCGAGCGCCGTCGCCGCCGTGGTCTGCAATACCCTGCGCCGCGTCAGCAATGTCCGAAATCATCAATTGCTCTCCCGCTGGTCCTCGATAAATTCCCAACTCAATAGATGTGCTGTCCGCCGTTGACAAAGATCTCCGTCGCGGTGACGTAAGCGGCGTCGTCGCTGCACAGGAAAAAAATTGTGCCGGCAACGTCTTCGGGCTCGCCCAGCCGGTTGAGCGGAATCCGCGGCAGCAGCGCAGTCGTTTCCGGGGACAGCATCGCAGTCTTGATTTCGCCGGGAGCGACGGCGTTGACCCTGATGCCGAGCCGGGCGAATTCGGCGGCCATCTCGCGCGTCAACGCCGACAATGCCGCTTTCGATGTGGCATAGGCCGAACCGGCGAAAGGATGCACCACGTGACCGGCGATCGAGGTGACGTTGACGATTGCCCCCTTCCCCTGGGCCAGCGCTGTCGAGAAGGCGCGCGCCAGGATCAGCGGGACAAAAAAGTTCAGGTGAAACACCGCATGCCAAGCTTCGATATCGCTGTTGAGGCACCCGAGCCGTTCTTTGGTCGGAGATTTGGGCGATACGCCGGCATTGTTGACCAGAGCGTGCAGGGGCCCGTCGAGCAGCGCGCCGGCCTCGGCCACCAAGTGTTCGAGGTCCTGCGGGTTGCCGAGATCGGCTGTGATGTGATGGGTCCAGTTCGGGTCGCGCTTGCAATCTTCCGGCACCGCCTCCCGCGAGCAGGTGATGATCCGCCAACCCGCGTCGCTGAAGCGCTTCACCGTGGCGTGCCCGATCCCTCGGCTCGCCCCGGTCAATAGCAACACCTTCCTTTCACTGCTCATCGCGCGCCAACCCTTCGCGGAAATCTGGACCTCGGCTCCTCGACCCCCTCCGGGTCTTGGTGGATAATGACTTCCGCGTTGGGATAGGCGGCACGCAGTTCGGCCTCGACTTCGTCTGAGATCTCATGCGCCCGGATCAGGCTGAGCCCGCCCTCCATTTCGATGTGAAGCTGGATGAACGCCGTCGGGCCGGCGATCCGGGTGCGCAGATCATGAGCGGCCACCACGTCCGGATGCGATTGCGCGATGCCGCGGATCTTTTCGCGCTCTTCGTCCGGCAGCTCACGATCCATTAGCTGGACCAATGACAGGCGCGCCAGCCGCACGGCGGAATAGACGATCCAGATCCCGATCGCAGCGCCGAACAGCGGATCGAGGAGCGGAAAACCGAAGGTGCCGCCAAGGACGAGCGCGGCGATGACGCTGAGGTTGAGCACGACGTCGCTGCGGTAATGCAATTCATCGGCGCTGATTGCAATGGACCCGGTGCGCCGCACGACATGCCGCTGATATAAGACGAGCGCGATCGTCACCATGATCGAGAAGACCATCACGGCGACGCCAGCCCGCGCGTTCTCTACCGGGACCGGCGAAATTAACCGCCGCACCGCCTCGGCCAAGAGCAATATGGCACTCCCGGTGATGAACGCCGATTGGCCGAGCACCGCGAGCGGCTCGGCCTTGCCGTGCCCGAAGCGATGCTCGCGATCGGCCGGGCTCATCGCATGCCGCACCGCGACCAAATTGACGAGAGACGCGACGATATCGAGCAACGAGTCGACCAGAACTCGACAGCAGCGCGACTGATCCCGTTTCCAGCCAAGCCGCGAACTTGACCGCGATCAGGACCGCCGCGACCGCGACCGAGGCATAAGTCGCGGAGCGCCGCAGGCGGTCCGCCGCCGGCCCGTGCATCACGGAAACAGCCGTCCCCGTCGCCATCTTTCACCTTCGCGAGAGAACAACAGCCTATCGTGCAACCGAAACGGCCGTTCCTGCCAGAATTCTATGCTCTGCGGCAAGACCCGAAACCCGGACCAATGCGGCGGGCGCGGCACGGCGCCCGCCGGAAAGCGCCGCGAAAACTCCTCTACCCGCCGTTCCAGCTCGGCGCGGCTGGCGAGCGGCTGCGACTGATCCGAGGCCCACGCGCCGATCTGACTATCGAGCGGCCGGCTCGCGAAATAGGCGTCGGCCTCCTCGTCGGTGACCAATTCGACCGGACCTTCGACGCGGACCTGGCGATTCAGCGACTTCCACAAGAAACACAGCGCGGCGTGGGGGTTGGTCAGCAGCTCCTTCGATTTCCGGCTTTCGAGGTTGGTGTAGAACACGAATCCCCGATCATCCAGCCCTTTCAAAAGCACGGCCCGCGCCGACGGCCTCCCTTCCGAAGTCGTGGCGGCCAAGATCATCGCGTGCGCGTTCGGCTCGCCCTGCCAGGCTTCGTCGAGCCACCGCCGAAAAGGCGCGAACGGCTCGGCCTCGGTTATCTCGTCAATCATCCCAACTTTCTCGCTCCGTCCGATCGATCCGACCTACTTCGACGTCATCTCTTCGGCCACGGCCTCGGCCGAGCGCCAGCGGCCGCGCCGGCGAGGGCCGGGTGCGAGCGTTTCGGCGAGAAGAGAGGCGATCGTAACGCCCATGGCCGCACTCTCCGCCTTGACGATGCGATCCATCGCCGGCGCCACCTGCCGTTGCCACGGCTGGGCCGCCTGTCCCATCCAGCGGCCGGCGAGCGGCAGGTGAAGCGCCTCGTACAAGTCGTGCAATGTCGCGGTCTCGGGTGCCCAGGACAATACCCAGCACCCCTCTTGCGTATGAGCGGCGAAACCGGCCTCGGCGAGCGGCCTCATATGCTCGTCGATGACTGTCGTCGCGACGCCGAGTTCAGCGGCGAGCGCCGGGGTAGACCTCGACTCACCGCGCCGCTGCGCCCGAGCCAGCGACGCGATCAACGACAGGCTGAAGCCGAGCCGCACGCCACCCGAGGGTATCGCGCCGACCCGCTCGTCGATCCGCCAGTTCGGCAACGCCGCGGCGACCACCGCGCCGAGCAGGACCGCCATCCACGATATGTACATCCACAACAGAAAGATCGGGATGATGGCGAGCGCCCCGTACACGGTCTGATAAAAGGACGAGACCCCGATATAGAATGAAAAGCCAACCTTCAGGATTTCGACCGCGATTGTTGCGATCAGTGCGCCGAGCGCGCCGTCGCGCCAGCGCACCGCGCAATTCGGTATCAAACAATAGAGCAGCGTGAGAGCAACGAATTCGAGCACGGCCGGGACCGCCCGGGCGAGTGAGTGCAGCCAGTTGCTCGCAAGCCATGCGGCCGCTTCTTGCCCGAGGCCGACCTGGCGCGCGGCGATGTCGAAATAGGTTGACAGCGACAGGCTGATCCCGATCAGGAGCGGTCCGAGCGTTATCAACGTCCAGTAGGCGAGGACGCGCTGAACCCAGGGACGCGGCGAGGTCACTCGCCAGATCAGGTTGAGCTGATCCTCGACCGTGACCAGCAGCAGAATGCCGGTCGCAGAAATTCCGGCAATCCCGATAGCCGTGGTTTGCGCCGCCGAATCGGCGAAGGCGCGAAACCACCAGGCCGCCTGCTCGCCGATCGACGGCACCAGGGTACGAAAGGCCAGCGCCACCAGCTCGTCATGCACCTGCGCGAAGATCGGAAAGGCGGACAGGGTGCCGAAGGCAATAACGGCGAGCGGGACCAGCGAGACGAGTGTCGTATAGCTGAGCGCACCCGAGGCTGCAAAGCAGCCATCGGCGAGGAAGCGGCGCAGCGAATACATCGCAAAGGCGGCCAACGTCGCGCTCGTTTGCCGCAGCTTTCCGCCGCGCGGCCGGCTCTGTTCCTCGGCGGAGGTCATGACAAAAGCTTAGGTCCTCACTGCTGTTAAACAAGAAGCTCCCGGCGAATGTCCCACCCTCCGGGCGACCCTGATTGGCCGGGGCGCTTTCCTTCGTGTAGGATTGCCGCAAATTGGAAGATGAGGAAGACGATGCCGCTGATGGCGGGTAAGCAAGGCCTCGTCATGGGTGTCGCCAACGAGCGATCGATCGCCTGGGGGATCGCGAAGGCGTTGCACGCTCATGGCGCCGAACTCGCCTTCACTTATCAGGGCGAGGCGCTGGGAAAACGGGTACGGCCGCTCGCCCTCGGTCTCGACAGCGATGTCGTCTTGGAGGCCGATGTCGCTTCCGCCGAGAGCCTCGATGCGGTTTTTGCGACCTTGGCGCAGCGCTGGGGTCGGCTCGATTTCGTGGTTCACGCGATTGCCTTCTCGGACAAGGACGAGCTGAAAGGCAAATACATCGAGACGACGCGTGCTAACTTCCTGCGCACTCTCGAAATTTCCTGCTTTTCGTTCACCGATGTCTGCCATCGCGCGGCGCCATTGATGACGGCCGGCGGCAGCCTGCTGACGCTCACCTATTCCGGCGCTGAGCGGGTAATGCCGCACTATAACGTAATGGGCGTGGCAAAGGCGGCGCTCGAGGCCAGCGTACGCTATCTCGCCGTCGATCTCGGCGGCGACAACATCCGCGTTAACGCGATTTCCGCCGGCCCGATCAATACGCTCGCCGCCAGGGGCATCGGCGACTTCAATTACATCCTGAAATGGAACCGGCTGAATTCGCCCTTGAAGCGCAACGTCACGATCGAGGATGTCGGCGGCGCCGGTCTTTATCTGTTGAGCGACCTCTCCGCCGGGGTCAGCGGGGAAGTCCATCATGTCGATTGCGGCTATCACGTCGTCGGCATGAAAGCGGTCGACGCTCCCGACATCTCGGTGGTGTGATCGCGGTGCGGCCATCATTCTTGCGGGTCCGGTGGACTATCCTCTTGCTTTGCTTGGCCTTCGTGCCCTGCACGATGGCAGGCGCAGCTCCGGCCGAGACGACATGGCGATCGCGCAAAGTCTGGCGGAAATGTTGCGCGATGCCCGCACCGTCATCTCCGACCAACAGGATTTGATCAACAATCCGCAGCTCGGTGACAAGCATCTGACCGGGGAGGTCGTGCTGGACGAAGCGATCGCGAAATATTCCAAGAATACCGGGGTAGACCCGAGAAAGCTCGATCCCGCATCACCCCAGGGGCGGTTGCTGCGGGCGATGATGGCGGCGATCGTCGAGGTCGTGGACGACAATCAGGCGACGATCAACGAGAAAGGAACCGGGTTCAAGGGTTTTATCCCGGCGGTCTTTGCAAGGCTGGTTGCCGAGAGCTTTAGCCAGCTGGCGAAAGGCGAAGCCGAGATCAAGGTTACGGCGCCCTTGGAGCTCGTCCGCAACCGCAAGGCGCTCCCCGACCCGTGGGAGACCGGGGTCATCGAGAAGCGGTTCCTCGATCCGGCCTGGCCCGCAGGTAAACCGTTCTCCGCTGAGGTCGAAACCAAAGGGCGACCGGCATTCCGAGTCATGGTGCCAGAGTATTACGTGGAATCCTGCCTCGCCTGCCACGGTTCGCCAAAGGGTGAGATGGACATCACCGGTTATCCAAAGGAGGGCGGGAAGCTGAACGACCTCGGCGCGGTGATCAGCATCACCCTTTATCATTGAACTGGCCGGGCGGAGGCATCCGATGATGGCCCGGCTGACGATCCGGACCCGGCTGATCGTGCTGACCTGCGCCGGCCTCTTTGTCCTGATCGCGACGAATGCCTACCTGACCAAAAAGATCGCCGAGAATTCCGCCGGGATGGTCACCGCAGCCGAGCTCCTCAAAAGCATCGAAGAAGCGAACAGCGCGCAAATTGCCTTCGGCGAGTTGCGCTATTGGATGACCGATCTCGCAGTCAGTCAGCTGATGATGGCGGAACGGAACGCCGCCGCGGCCCGCGCCCGAGTGGAACGGCATCTCGACCAACTGCAGCCGTGGAACCCGCAGCGGATCGCGACCGTCCGCAGCGAGATCGCGCAGTACGAGGATTTGGCCGGCAAGGCTGTCGACGAATATACCGACGACCGTCGCGTGATCGGCAACTCCCTGTTGGCCCAGGCGCGACAGCACAGTCTCGTCGCCGACCAACTGATCGCCTCGATCGTCCAGGAGCTGACCGGCGCCGCGACCGCCGCCCGGCAGCGCGTGGTCGCCGAAGCCGAAAAGGCGACACGGCTCTCGCAAATCGTCGTTGCGGCCGCAGTCGTTATCGGATCTCTGCTGACCTTCCTGATCCTGCGCTCGATCGTCCTGCCATTGCGCCGGCTGACGGTGGCGATGGACGGCCTGAACGCCGGCAATGTCACCATAGCCATCCCCGAGGCCGGGCGCGACGAGATCGGTGCGATGGCGCAGACCCTGGCGATCTTTCGCGACACCTTGAGGGAGCTGCGTGAGACATTGGCGCAACTGGAGGCGTTGCGCGCGGTCGGGCGGGCCGTCGGCTCGACCCTGGATCTCGAAGGCGTGCTGTCGATCGTCGCCGCCCGGGCAGTTGAGTTTTCTCACGCGCAAGCCGGCATAATCTATGAATTCGACGAGGCGGCGCGCGAATTCCATTTCCGCACCAGCCATGGCGCCGAACCGGCGCTGACCGAGCAGTTGCGGGCAGCGCCGATCCGCTTCGGCGAAGGCGCGATCAGCGCCGCGGCAGTCGCCGGCTCACCGGCGCAGATCCGCGACCTGCTCGGGGAACGACAGCTCGGCCTGCCGAAATTATCCGATGCTCTTGCCCGCTTGGGGTACCGTTCGCTGATAGCCGCGCCTCTGTTCCACGAGCAGGATATCCTGGGGGACTCGTCGTCGCTCGGCACGAGGCGGGCGAATTCTCCAAGGAGGTCGTCAGTCTGATCGAGGCTTTCGCCACCCAGTCGGCGCTCGCCGTGCGCAACGCCAAGCTGTTCGAGGAGCAGCGCCGGCGCGAGCGCGACTTGCGGGTGGCGCACGAGCAGCTGAAACAAGCACAGGCCAATCTCATCCATGCCGAGAAGATGGCGTCCTTGGGCCAGCTCACCGCCGGTATCGCCCATGAGATCAAGAATCCGCTCAATTTTGTGAACAACTTTGCCGAGCTCTCCCGCGAATTGCTGCAGGAGCTGCGGGACACGATCGCTTCTCCCGGCGCCGACCAGGACGAGCTGATCGCGACCTTGACCGCCAATTTGGCGAAGATTGTCGAGCACGGGCGCCGCGCCGACGGCATTGTGACGAGCATGCTGGCGCACTCGCGCGGCGGCACCGGCGAGCGCCGTGCAACCGACCTCAGCGCACTGGTCGAGGAGGCGCTGAATTTGGCGTTCCACGGCGCCCGGGCAAGAGACAGAAGCTTCAACATTACCTTGGAGCGCGATCTCGACGCCAAACTCCGTCCGATCGAACTCGTCCCGCAAGACATCACCCGCGTGCTCCTCAATCTGTTCGGCAACGGCTTTTACGCTGCCGAGAAGCATCGGCAAGAGGGGACCGACCCGGCATTTCAACCGTCATTGCAGGTGTCGACGCGCGATCTCGGCGACCAGGTCGAGATCAGGGTGCGCGACAACGGCGTCGGGATGCCGCCCGAGGTGCAGTCGAAGCTGTTCACGCCATTTTTCACGACCAAGCCGACCGGCGAAGGCACCGGGCTCGGCCTGTCGATCAGCTACGACATCGTCGTGCAACAGCATGGCGGCACGATCACTGTCGACAGCCGCCCGGGCGAGTTCACCGAATTCACGGTGCGGCTGCCACGCAGCCTGCAGGCTGCCGAGCCGGCTGCCGCGACGGGAGCATCGGCTTGAGCGACACGTTGCCGACGCATCCGGATGTCGAAATCGTCGAGGCGACAAAGGCGTTCGAGCGATTTCTGCGGGTGGACGTCTTCCGTTTCCGGCATCGCCTGTTTTCAGGCGAGTCGAGCACCCTGCGCAGTTACGACGTATTGCGGCGCGGGCAGGCGGCGGCGATCGTGCTGTACGACCCCGATCGCGAGAGCGTCGTGCTGGTCGAGCAGTTCCGCCTACCGGCGCTGTTGGCCGGCAGCTCGCCGTGGCAGCTCGAGACGGCCGCCGGCCTCATCGACAGCGGCGAGACGCCCGCGGCGGTCGCGATCCGCGAAACGCAGGAGGAGACCGGGCTCGCGCTGATCGGCGAGCCGGTCCCGGTCCAGCGCTATCTGCCCTCGCCCGGCGGCTCCGACGAGAGCGTTTTCCTCTTTTGCGGCCGGGTCGATGCCACGGCCGCCGGCGGCGTGCACGGCTTGGCGGAAGAGCACGAGGACATCCGCGTCGTCGTCAAAACCCTCGCCGAAATCGAAGCCATGCTCGACCAAGGCGCGATTGAAAGCGGCCACACCCTAATCGGCCTCTATTGGCTGCTGCGCCACCGCGACCACCTCCGCCAGCTTTGGACGGGGGTAACCAAATAACCCGGTCAACGGGGCACGAATGGCTTGAAATGCTTTGACAATGCCAGGCCCTGGTGCTGGTAGGAGGAGCCGATCGGGGTGCCGTAGAGCTTGTCGGGCCGGGCGATCAGGCGCTCGTAGACGAGGCGACCGACGATCTGGCCGTCCTCGATCAGGAACGGCACTTCGTGCGAGCGCACTTCGAGGACCACACGGCTGCCGGCCCCGCCGCTCTCGGGGGCGCCGAAGCCCGGATCGAAAAACCCGGCGTAATGCACTCGAAATTCGCCGACAAAGGTGTCGTAGGGCAACATCTCGGCGGCGTGGTCGGGCGGCACGACGACCGCCTCCCGCGACGCCAGGATGTAGAAGTCGTTGGGATCGAGGACGATGCCCCCTTGGTCCCCTGGGCCCCGGTGCGAGTAGACCGGCTCCCAGAAATCGCGCGGGTCGTAATGAAAGCTGCGGTCGATATCGATCACGTCGGTGTGCCGCCGCGCCTTGAACCCGACGATCCCGGTCGCCTTGTCACCGGCGACATCGACGGTAAAGGCGAGCCCGTTGCGGATGGTCCCCGGCCCGGTCCGACCATCCACCAGCCCGACCTCCTCATGCAGCCGGCGCAGCGCCGTATCGCTGAATCCAGGCGAGCCGCGGCGGATGCGCAGCTGCACCAGGCGAGAGCCGGTGCGCACCAGGATGCTGAAGGCGCGCGGCGAGATCTCGGCAAAGAGCGGACCCTTGTAGCCCTCGCGGATGCGGTCGAATTCGGTGCCGTAATCGGTGATGACCCGGGCAAAGACATCGAGGCGGCCGGTCGAGCTCTTCGGGTTGGCAGCCGCCGCGGTGCGTTTCTTGAGTGACACAAATTCCAGCAACGGGATGATATACACGCAGTCCTTTTCGAGAACCGCGCCCTGCCCCAGATGGATGCGGTGCATCGACAAGAGATCGAGCTTATCGCGCACGCTCGCCCGCGCGCCGGGCAGAAAGCTCGCCCGCACCCGGTAGGCGACCTCGCCCAGGCGCAGATCGATGCTGGCCGGCTGGATCTGATCGTCGCCGATCGGCTGGGGCGACCGGATCTCCCGGCCTTGCGCCACCGCCTCGCGCAGCAGCTGCGACGGCAACAGGCCGGTCGTCAAATCCCGCTGGCGGTCGGCCTCGACCGAGTCGGGCGTTGGAAACAACTCACTGCCTTGCGGCTCGGTCATTCCGCGATCGGTTGTGTCGCTTCGGCGAGCCAGCGCGCGGTGTCCGCATCGACGAGCGGGGTCAGGTTCTCGCGGACCCGCGTATGATAAGCATTGAGCCAGGCGATCTCGTCTTCGTCGAGCAGCGACGGTTCGATCAGGTTGCGGTCGATCGGGGCGAGGGTCAGCGTTTCGAAGCCCAGCATCTCGCGCTCGGCCGAGCCGTCGGCCGGCTGCACCAAAACGAGATTTTCAATGCGGATACCGTAGGCGCCGGTTTTGTAATAGCCGGGCTCGTTCGAGACGATCATGCCGGGCAGCAGAGGCTGCGTGTTCGGCGCTTTGGAGATGCGTTGCGGGCCCTCGTGCACCCCGAGATAGCTGCCGACGCCGTGCCCGGTGCCGTGGTCGTAGTCGAGCCCCTCCTGCCACAGCGCGCGGCGCGCGAAGCCGTCGAGTTGTGTCCCGCTGGTGCCCTTGGGAAAGTGCGCCAGGGCGAGAGCGATGTGGCCCTTGAGCACGCGGGTGAACCGGTCGCGCATCTCCGCCGACGGCTCGCCGACCGCAATCGTCCGCGTTACGTCGGTGGTGCCGTCAAGATACTGGGCGCCTGAGTCGAGCAGATAAAGAGTGCCCGGTTCGAGGCGCTTCTCGGTCTCCGGCATCGCCCGGTAATGCACGATCGCGCCGTTCGAGCCGGCCCCCGAAATAGTCGGGAAGCTGAGATCGCGGAAATGCTCGTTCTCGCGGCGGAACGCCTCCAGTCTGTCGCTGGCGGCGATCTCGGAGAGTCGGCCATTCGGCGCCTCGCGCGCGAGCCAGGCGAGGAAACGCGTCAGCGCGGCGCCGTCGCGGTGATGCGCTGCGCGGGTGCCATCGATCTCGGTGGCGTTCTTGCACGCCTTCGGCAACAGACACGGGTCGGCGGCGCGATGGATCTTCGCTCCCGCTGCTGTGAGCCGGTCGAACACCCAGGAGGCGGCGGTCGCCGGATCGGCCTGCACCCTGCCGCCCTCGGCCGCAAGCTCGTCGAGCGCCGGTCCCAGTTCGTCGGGCGGCAGCACGGTGACGGCGTTGCCCAAATGGCGTTCGAGACCGGGGACCAGCTTGCGCCGGTCGATGAACAGGCTAACCGAACCGTCGTGCCGCACGATCGCAAATGACAATGGCAGCGGAGTGTGCGGCACGTCGCCGCCGCGGATGTTGAGCAGCCAGGCGATCAATTCCGGCATCGTCAGGACGACTGCCGCGACCCCCTCATCTTGCAAGCCACGACCCAGGCGGGTCCGCTTCGAAGTCTGCGCTCTCGCCGGAGAATTGCTCAGGGTGCGGCACGACAGGTGCGATCGGCGCTGCCGGTTGGCCGGACCAAACCCTGTCGAGCGGGTTGTCGTGAACTGCGCGGAGCTCGGCGCCGGCCTTGTCTGCAGCGGCGCGAAACCGTTCCACCTCGTGAGGCGTGTGCAGCCAGGGATCGTAGCCGAGAACCTCGCCCTTTTTGAGCGCCGTGGCGAGCCATTGCGCCGGTGGTTCCTCAACCAGGTGATGGATCTCGAACGAGCCGGTATCTATCTGGGCGGCCGCCTGCAGTGTGTACCGGCCATCGACAAACAGCGCTGCGCGGTCGCACAACACGATCGCGAGGCCGGCCGACCCGGTAAAGCCGGTCAACCAGGCGAGACGCTGACCACGTGGCGGCACGTATTCCCCCTGATGCTCGTCGGCGCGCGGCACAATGAACCCGCCGAAGTCCGCCCGACGCCAGTTCCTGGCGCAGGCGGTCGAGACGCTCCGATCGCGGCTGCCGAGTGAAATCGTCGCATGAAAGGCCGTCGTGGTACTCGGCGGCCTTGGCGGCCCGCAGCGCTTCGAGACACGCGGCAAGCTGTTGCGGCATCGGGTCGGCGACGAGCACATGCCAGCCGGTCCCGATTTCAGCCGGGGCGGCCAAAACGCCCTCGATCAAAGCCTCGATCGTTTCAGGGCCGTAGGCAGAACCTGCCGCTTCCAGCAATCGCGCCATCTCGTTGCGGTCGGGTTGGGTTACGCTCGACCTCATCTACTGCTCCCTTTTTCTTTGCATGGCTGAATTGCAGGGCCGCTGGTGCTCTTTTTGCAGTGCAGCACCAAATCCTTGTGCGGCGCAGCAAAAGCGGCGCACGGGAGTTCTAGCCATGTCTGTAATCAATCTTCTCATTTCCGCTGGCAGGCGCTTTTCCCAGTGGCGGCGCCGGCAGCAAGCCTACGCCGAGCTGATGGCACTCGATAATCACTCGCTCGCCGACATCGGGCTTCACCGTTCGCAAATCGCCGGCCTCGTCGAGGGTCGCCGTATGGCCCCCCGCTCGCCGCCGGTGCGCTTTTCGAAGCCGGAAAAGCTCGCCCGGCCAAGGGAGGCCGGAGCGGTCTTCCGGCCCACGCGATTTCAGAGATGGGGGCTTCGGCCCCCATCGTCATCTCTGACCCATGCCGGCGGCGCATTACCAGGGTCGACCACCCGTCGATGACCAGCCGATGATCGAGCACGATGCCGCAGCCGCGGTGAGGTGCGAGCACGATCGGCTCCTGCCATCGCAGCAATCCAGACAACACGGCGCGTCCTCCGGGAGCCAACCGGCGTGAGAGATCGGTGGCCATGACCGCCAATGGGCGCGCGAGGATATTGGACAGGATCAGATCGTAGCGTGATCTGCAAATGAGCCGATCACGGTAACCCGGCACCTTGCGGTTTTGCACCAGTCCCCCGACGCCGTTGCGGGCGGCGTTGTGTCGGGCGACGCAGATCGCCCTCGGGTCGATGTCGCCGGCCAATACCTTGCGGTGCAGCAGCTTGGCTGCAGCGATCGAGAGAATTCCGGTTCCGGTGCCGATGTCGAGCGGCGCGTGAAATTTCCGGAGGCGCGCCAGGCGCTCGAGAGCCACGAGACAGCCGCGGGTCGACGGATGCTCGCCGGTACCGAACGCGGTCGCCGCGTCTATTGCGATCCCGATCGCTCCGGCCGGCACCTTGCCATCGTGATGCGAGCCGTAAACAAAGAACCGGCCGACCCGGAAAGGCGGAAAGGACAGCTGGTTCTCCGCCAGCCAGTCGCGAGCCGGCAGGCTTTCCTCGCCGAATTCGGCCAGCGTTCCGCCCGCGGCAGCCGCGGCAAGCGCGAGCTGCGCCCCGAGCTGAGGGTTCGGCAAACGCGACTGCCGATAGGCCTCTACCCGCCACTCCTCGGGTGCAGTCTCAAACGCCGAAACGGCATCGGCATTGTCGTCGAGGAGCATGAACACGGCGTTCGCCGCGTCCGCGCCGCGGACCTGCGCAAGCAGGCGCCAGATGGAATTCACGGCGAGCGCCCGCGGAACATCACGCGTGCTCGACGAAGGCGTCCATGATCTTCTTGTCGCCGGCGACGTCGAAACGGATGGCGAGCTTGTTGTCTTCGACCGCGGTGATCGTGCCGTAGCCGAATTTCTGATGAAACACCCGTTCCCCGGCGGCAAAGCCGCCCACCCGGCGCAATTCTTCGCCGCGCTTCGGCACCGGGCCCGCATTGGCCAGCCCCGTATTTGCGAGCAGGGGGCGGCGCGAAGGGGCGGCCGGCCGCCACGGCGAAGCCGGCGGGACCTCGATCGCGCTCGTCCATCCTGCCTCCCAGGATGCCGCGGGCTGCAGGCCGAGCTCGGCGACGATCTCGACATGCTCGTTCGGCAGCTCGTCGACAAAGCGGGAACGGATCGTATTCTGCCATTGGCCGTGAATGCGGCGGTTGGCGGCAAAGGACACATAGGCGCGGTGCCGGGCACGGGTCAGCCCGACATAGGCGAGCCGGCGCTCCTCTTCGAGCGCGGCGAGCCCGTTCTCCTCCATCGCCCGCTGGTTCGGGAACAAACCCTCTTCCCAGCCCGGCAGGAAAACAGAGTCGAATTCGAGCCCCTTGGCGCTGTGCAACGTCATTAGATTGACCATGTCGCCGCCGGCCTCGGCGGCATTGTCCATCACCAGACTGACATGCTCGAGAAAGCCGCCGAGATTCTCGAACTCGGCCATCGCGACGACCAGCTCCTTGAGGTTTTCGAGCCGGCCAGCCGCGTCTGGTGAGCGGTCGGCCTGCCACATCGCGGTGTAGCCCAATTCGTCGAGCACGATCTGGACGAGGTCGGTGTGCGAGACGTGCTGGGCCCGCGCTCGCCAGCCATCGACCGCGCCGATGAACGCGGCGAGCGCATTGCGGGCGGCCGGCCTCATCCGGTCACGGGCGATCAGCATCCGCGCCGCTTCAATGAGCGGCAATCTTTCGGCGCGGGCAAAGCTGTGCAGTTCCTGCACTGTGGCGCTGCCGATGCCGCGCCGCGGCGTGTTCAGAATGCGCTCGAAGGCGAGATCGTCGGCCGGCTGATTGACGAGGCGCAGATACGCTAGCGCGTCGCGGATCTCCTGCCGCTCGTAAAACCGCGGCCCGCCGATCACGCGATAGGGCAGCGCGAGCGTAATGAACCGGTCTTCGAATTCGCGCGTCTGGAAACCGGCGCGTACCAGGATCGCGATTTCGCTGAGCGCGTGCCGCTTGCGCTGCAACGCCTCGATCTCGTCGCCGACCCAGCGCGCTTCCTCCTCGGCGTCCCACACGGCCCGCACCACGACCTTTTCGCCCTCGTCCGCTTCGGTCCACAAGGTCTTGCCGAGGCGGCCGCGGTTTTGCGCAATCATAGTCCCGGCCGCCCCGAGAATGTGCGGCGTCGACCGGTAGTTCTGTTCGAGCCGGGCGATCGTCGAACCCGGGAAATCCTTTTCGAAGCGCAGGATGTTGCCGATCTCCGCGCCGCGCCAGCTGTAGATCGATTGATCGTCATCCCCTACACAGCACAAATTGCGGCGCTTTTGCGCCAACAGACGCAGCCACAGATACTGCGCGACGTTGGTGTCCTGGTACTCGTCGACGAGCACGTAACGGAAGCGCCGCTGGTAATCGGCGAGAATGTCGGGGTTGCCGGTGAAGAGGGTCAGATTGTGCAGCATCAGGTCGCCAAAATCGACGGCATTCACCGTCATCAGGCGCTCCTGGTACTGGCGGTAGAGATCTACCGCCCGGCCCTGCGCAAAGCGGCCAGCATCCTCGGGCGAAACCTTCTCGGGGCCGAGACCGCGATCCTTCCAGCGCTGAATCTGTCCGAGCAGAAGTCGGGCGGGCCAGCGCCGCTCGTCGATGTTCTCCGCCTGCAGGATCTGCTTCGACAGCCGGATCTGGTCATCGGTGTCGAGGATCGTGAAGCTCGGCTTGAGCCCGATCGCCTCGGCGTGCCGCCGCAGAATGCGCGCGGCGATTGCATGAAAGGTGCCGAGCCATACACCCTCGGCCGCGCGGCCCACCATCGCTTCCAGCCGCTCGCGCATCTCGCGCGCCGCCTTGTTAGTGAAGGTAACGGCGAGCAATTCGGCCGGGAATGCGCGGCCTGTGGCGATCGTAAAGGCAAGGCGGGTGGTCAGCACGCGGGTTTTGCCGGTTCCGGCGCCGGCGAGCACGAGCACCGGCCCGTCGATCGCTTCGACGGCCCAGCGTTGCGCGTCATTGAGGCCGCCGAGGTCGAACACGTCGGTGTTCTGGCGAGTGAGGACAGCAGGTTCGGACATGCTATGCATGATATAGCAAGAGTGGCCCGGATGATGCACCCTCACCCGCCGAGGAAGCCGATGCCAGGCCGTTGATGCACACCGCGATCGTTCTGCTGATCCTGATCCTGACCTATATCGGCATGGCGGCCGGCCGGATCGCCTGGCTGCAGGTCGATCGCACCGGGATCGCGCTGCTCGCGGTCATCGCGCTCCTCGCCAGCGGCGAGATGACCCTCGACGATTTCGGCAGCGCCGTCGATTTGCCGACCCTCGCCTTTCTGTTTGCGATGATGATCATCTCGGCCCAGTTCGCCGAATCGGGTTTTATCGATTTGTGCGCCCGCACGATTACCGAGACCAGGCGCGGCACCACGACCCTGCTGGCATTGACGGTCGCGATCGGAGGCGGGCTGTCGGCGATACTCGCGACCGACATTCTGATAATCGCGATCTCGCCCCTACTGATCGCCGGAGCACAGAGCCGCGGGCTCGACCCGCGCCCACTGGTGATCGCGCTGGCCGCCGCAACCAATGCGGGCTCTGCGGCAACCCTGATCGGCAATCCGCAAAACATCCTGATCGGGGCGCTCGGCCGGCTCGACTTTTGGACTTTTCTGGCGATTTGCGCCGTGCCGGCCATGTTCACGCTCATCGTTGTCTTTCTGGTCGTCTGGTTGCAATGGCGCAAGCGCATCAGCCAGACCGTGCTCGCGGCGACGCTCGACGCGCCGCCGATTGCTATCCACCCGCTCGACCGCAATCAGACGATCAAGGGGGCGGTCGCGTTGCTGGTGTTGCTCGTGCTGTTTGCGACGCCGCTGCCGCGTGAGACCGGCGCGCTGATCATCGCCGCCCTGTTGCTTGCCAGCCGCAAAATTACCAGCCGCACGATGATTGCGGCGGTAGACTGGCCGCTGCTGCTTCTCGTCGCCTGCCTCTTCGGGATAACCGGGGCGCTCAACCAGTCCGGAATTGCCGCCCAAATCCTCGAGTTCCTGACCGGGCATGGGCTGTTGCCGAACAGTCTCGTGCTGTTGACGCCGTATAGCCTCGTGGCGAGCAATACGATCGGCGGGGTCCCTGCCGCGATGCTGTTCCTGCAGCTTTGGCCGGGCGCGCCGCCGGGCGTTTTTTATGCTTTGGCCTTGTTGTCGAGCCTTGCCGGCAATCTGCTCCTGACCGGCAGCCTGACCAATGTGCTGATCGCCGAGCGGGCCGATCGGATGGGAGCCAGGCTCACCTTTGCCGAACACGCCCGGGCCGGAGTTCCGATCGCGATCGTATCGATTGGCTTTGCGGTGTTCTGGCTGGCTTTGACGCATACCTTGCCGGTGCTGCCGGAAAGCTAATCGCAAGCAACGAGGAAATGCGCCTTGGCCTCCCGTCCTCTCCGCATCGGCACCCGCGGCAGCCCGATGGCGCTGCGCCAAACCGCCATCATCCGCGATCGCCTGATCGGCGCACATCCCGAGCTCGCCGAGGCGGGAGCGGTCGAGATCGTGACCATCAGAACGACCGGCGATCGAGTGCAAAATCGCCTGCTCGCCGAGATCGGCGGCAAAGGGCTCTTCGCCAAGGAGATCGAGGAGGCGCTGCTCGCTGGGCGGATCGATCTGGCGGTGCACTCGATGAAGGATCTGGAGACGTGGCTTCCCGACGGCCTGGTGATCGCCTGCGTCCCGCCGCGTGAGGATCCGCGCGATGCGCTTTTATCGGAGAGCGGCGCGAGCCTCGCTTACCTGCCTTGCGGCGCGAGGGTCGGCACTGCTTCACTCCGTCGCCAAGCCCAATTGCTGCGGCATCGCCCGGACATTTTGATCGTGCCGATCCGCGGGAATGTGAATACGCGGCTGCGCAAGATGGAGGCCGGTGAGGTCGATGCGTTGGTTCTGGCGCTGTGCGGCCTCGTACGCCTCGACTTGAGCCGGCATGCGACCGAAATCCTGCCCCGCGAGGTCATGCTGCCGGCAGTCGGCCAAGGTGCGCTCGCTATCGAATGCCGGACGGCTAACGAGACGGTGCGTCAGCTCGTCGGGCCGCTCCATGATCCGATCTGCGCTGCCTGTGTCGATGCCGAGCGGGCAATGCTCGCTGCTCTCGACGGGTCGTGCCGCACTCCGATCGCCGGGTTTGCCGAAACCGATGGCGACCGTTTGACGATCGAGGGGCTGTTGCTCAACGAGGACGGGAGCAAAGAGATCCGCGGCCGGTTCGAAGGCGGCGTTGACGACGCCACCCAGCTCGGCGCCGAGCTTGGCAAGGAGCTAAGGAGTGGCGCGGGCCCGGATTTCGGGCTCCGCTAACCCGGAACAGTCTTCGGCCCGAGCCGGCCGCCGCCTTGGCAGGCCTGGGCGCGCAGCCACTCTTCGGCCGACAGGTGGCCCTGATAGACCTCCGAGTACAAGCCGACCGGCCAAGTCAGCACAAAGACGATTTGGTTAACGATGTCGATGTTCCGGTTCGGGCAAGGGCCCGGCAGGAGGAAGCCAATCGCCACCAGCGCGACCCCGATTGCAAGATAGAGGCCGACCACCCCCCTCATCGCATCGCTCAGTCACGCCGAAGCGAATTTGTGCCTGTCCTCGAGTTGTGCCGCTCCCTCACTCCGCCGCCTGCGCGAGCGGGCGCATTGCGGCGCGCAGCTGGGCTTCGTAGGCATCGCGCCAGCCGATCTTTTCGTCAGCGAGGAAGTCGCCGCTGCGGACTTGGAAATAGATGTCAGGGTCTTCAACGCAGGGCGGGGTTGTTGCGTCCTTTGTGAAGGCGCGGGCGGCGCGCAATAGGCGCCGTCGGGTGCGGGCGACCATCAGATCGCTGGGCCCCAGGTTCTCGAAACCGTGGTCGGTGATCCCGCCCATGCTCTCGGTGACCGCCTGGTCCTGGCCGTGGATGCTGGCGATGCCGGTAAAGATCTCCCCGCTCTTCTGCGCCGCGCGATCGATCATCCAGTCATTTGAGGGGTTTTGCGTGAGCCGCCAGCGGCCGTACCAGTCGGTCGTGTTCGGCAGGTATTCGAAGCCCAACCGCGATCCCGGCACCATCTGCCCATTCTTCAGTGGGCGCATCGATGGCGGCGAGCCGCGCCAGCTGAGGCTGACGAACATCGTATGGGTGTCGTCCATCGGAACCCACGCGCGGGTATTGACGCGGTCGAATGGGCCCTGCGGCGTCTGCGTCCAGAACGGGAACAGGAAATTGGCGAAGCGCCAATAGGTCTGACCGGCCTCCGCCGCGCGGTAGGCGCAATACATTGTGCCGTATTGGGTGTCGGTCACATGGAATTCCGGCGCCCGGTTCGTCACCGTATAGCGCATCAGGTTGTCAGCAGGCACGTCGTCAGGTTGGACATTGCCGGCATGCAGGAAGCCGAAATGAGAGGTGTCGATGTCACCCTCGAGCGCCTGCAGCCAGTTGCATTCGCGCTGGACGAACGAGATCTGCAACTCGGCCTCGGGCAACATCGAGGCTTCGATCGCTGGCAAGGGAGGCGCCTCGGCGCGCGCACCCATATAGACCCAAATAAGCCCGTTGCGCTCCGCCACTTTGTATGCCTTCGCCTTTACTTTGTGCTTGAAGTCCTGGTGTGGCGGCGCGTTCGGCATATCGACGCAGTTACCCGCCGCGTCGTATTTCCAGCCGTGATAAACGCAGCGGATGCCGTTCTCCTCGTTGCGGCCGAGGAACAGCGATGCGCAGCGATGCGGACAGCGGTGGTCCATGATGCCCACCCGGCCCGAGCTGTCGCGGAACGCGATCAGCCGCTCGCCGAGCAGCATCAGCCGCATCGGCGCGCCGTCGCGCTCCAGCTCGGACGATATCGCCGCCGGGATCCAGTATTGCCGCATCATTTCGCCCATGACGGTGCCGGGCCCGACGCGGACCAGATCCTCGCTGTCCTTTTGTTTGCTCATCGCTTACCTCACGACCAGAGGGCGAAGCCGAGGCCGGTGCCCGATCCGGCCGGCGTGCGGTATCCGGGGACGTAGCGCGACCAGGCGAAATCGAGATGCTCTACGGCACCGGCGACACAGATCCACATGCGGATCTCCGAGCTGCCGGAATTGAGCTTTTGCCGCGGCAATGATTGCAGCATCTCGGCATCCTTGCGGGCGCAGGCGTCGAGAACTCCGCGGTCGAGGTCTTCGTCGACCACGAAATGGCTCAGCCCGCCGGAGCCGACGATGCCGACCCGCGCATCTCCCCGATAGCTCTCGACCGCCTCCCGGATCGCCTGGCCGAGCTTGTAGCAGCGCCGCGGCGTCGGCTGGTTCGGCGGGAAATACGTGTTGATGAAGACCGGGACGACGGGCATCGTCTCGTCTTCCATCAGCCGCTTGCGAACAAACGCAAAGGCATGGCCTTCACCCTTTCCGTCCGGCAACGCGTCCGAGGAGACCGGGTCGAACTCGCGATCGACGAGGGACGCGGTCAGGTGCAACGCCAAGCCGCTTTCGACCGGGTAGGCGCGCGGCTCCTTTTCCTCATAGTAGCGCCCGGCCGACCGCCGCGCCCAATCGGGGCCCGAAAAGCCGTTGAGCGGGACGTTGCGGATCGTCTTGCCACGATAGACCACGAAGCTCGGCAGGTTGTCGTCCTGGTAGATTTCCTTGTGATCGTCGCCGATGACGATCAAAGCGTCGAGCTCGGCGCGACGCACGGCATCCCTGAGATGGGCAACCCCGGCTTGCGCCTCGGCGTGACGGGTGAAGAACCGCTCCGGTGTCAACTCGGCCGCGACATGCGGTTCTGCCCGACGCAGCAGCTCTTCATATGTCGTCGGCCGCCCCTCCTTGTCGAGGAAGTCGCGAACCGCATCGCGGTCGATGAAGCGCGGCCAATCCTCGGCCGGGGCGTTTAGCATCGGGGTATGCGACGTGCCGATCCCGAGGACGAGCTTAGCCATACCGGATGCTCCTTCCCGCTTGCGGGCAATGGGGGTTTGCGCGAGCGTAGAATCGATGGCCCGAGCAGGTCAACAGCTGGTTGGCCGGAGTGACTGCGTGGTCATATAAACGGCAACGGCGGGCGAGCGGGTATCGAGATGATGGATATCGAGAGGGCGAGGAAATTCATCGATCGGTGCTGGGCAGACGCGATTGTTCCGACACTGGTCGACTACATCCGCATTCCCAACAAGTCGCCGTTCTTCGACCCGGAATGGGCGGCGCACGGCTATATGGACGAGGCCGTGCAGTTGTTCGAGCGCTGGGCGCGAGCACGGCTCGCCAATGTGACGGGCGCGACACTGGAGGTCGTCCGGCTGCCCGGGCGGACGCCGGTCATCGTCATCGATCTGCCGGGGCAGACCGACGGCACCGTGCTGCTCTATGGGCATCTCGACAAGCAGCCGGAGATGACCGGCTGGGCCGACGGGTACGGCCCGTGGATCCCGCGTCTCGAAGGCGACAAGCTCTATGGGCGCGGCGGCGCGGACGACGGCTATGCGATGTTCGGGGCGCTGAGCGCCCTGCTGGCGCTGCGCGACCAGTCGGTCCCGCACGCCCGTTGCGTCATCCTGATCGAGGCCTGCGAGGAGTCCGGCAGCTGCGACCTGCCATACTATGTCGACCACCTTGCCGAGAGGCTCGGCAATCCATCGCTGGTGATCTGCCTCGATTCGGGCTGTGGCAATTACGATCAGCTGTGGCTGACGACCTCGCTGCGCGGTCTGGCCTCGGGCACGTTGACAGTGCAGGTCCTCGAGGAGGGCGTGCATTCCGGCGACGCCTCGGGTGTCGTCCCTTCGAGCTTTCGGATTCTCCGCCGTCTGCTGTCGCGGCTCGAGGACGAGGAAACCGGAGCGGTCCGTCCGGCGGAGCTCTATGTTCAGGTTCCGCCCGAGCGGGTGACGCAAGCCCGTCGCGCCGCGGCGGCGTTAGGGAACACCGTCTACACCAAATTCCCGTTTATCCCCGGCATGTCACCAATGACAGACGATTTGACCGAGCTGGTGCTCAATCGAACCTGGCGGCCGCAATTGGCGGTGACCGGTATCGATGGGCTGCCGCCGCCGTTCAATGCGGGCAATGTGCTGCTGCCCTCTACCGTCGCAAAGCTCAGCCTGCGTCTGCCGCCGACGCTGGATGCCGAGGCAGCCGGGACCGGTCTTCGTAGGCTCTTGGAGAAAAGCCCGCCTTACGGAGCGGAGGTGAAGTTCGAGGTCGAGTCGAGTGCCGCCGGTTGGAACGCCCCCGCCCTGTCGCCTCGGCTCGAGCAGTCTCTCGCGCGCAGCTCCGAAATCGCGTTCGGGGCGCCGCCGGCCTATATGGGAGAAGGCGGCAGCATCCCGTTCATGGCGATGCTCGGCGAGAAATTCCCGCAGGCGCAGTTTGTCGTCACCGGCGTGCTCGGACCGCATTCCAATGCGCATGGCCCGAACGAATTCCTGCACATTCCGACCGCCCGGCGAGTTTCGCTGGTGATCGCGCAGGTTCTCGCGGACCATGCCGCCCGACCCGTCGCCGCATAGCGACTCTTCAGCCGATTGCCGGTGTCAGGATCCCGAGCCACGGTCGTTGGATGGTAGGCGCGCCGATGTAATAGCCTTGCAGATAGCCGATCCCCTCGGCGCGCAGCAGGGCCGCGTCCTCGGCGTTTTCTACGCACTCCGCAATCGTGCTCAGGCCGAAGCCCTTGGTGAGGCCGAGGAGGTGACGCAGAAAGACGCGATTTTCAGGGTTGTCCGCGAGGTTTCGGATAAAAGAGCCGTCGATCTTGACGGTGTCTACAGCCAAGCTTTGCAGGTGTCGCAGCGAAGTATGTCCGGAGCCGAAATCGTCGAGCGCGACACGGCAGCCCGCATCACGCAGGGTATCGACGAACCGGGCGCTCTCCTCGATATCGTCGAGCGCCGCGGTCTCGGTGATTTCGACGACCATGCGACGGGCGAGATCGGGCCGGTTGCGCAACCTCGAAGTCAACGTACGCAGCCACGGCCGGTCGCAAGCCGTCAGCCCCGACACATTGAAGCCGAGCCTTACCTCCGGGTGGGTGCTGAGCTCCTGCACCGCCTTTTCGAGGACGAAGCGGTCGATCAGGCCAATCAGACCGAGGTGCTCGACGGCCCCAACGAACTCGGCGCCGGGAGGAACGTTTCCCGCCTCGTCGCGCATCCGCAGCAGGCACTCGAAGTAATCGACGATCCCCGTCGCGGCGCACACCACAGGCTGATAAGCAAACAGCAAGCGGTTCTCGCGCAGCGCGGCCTTTACCGTGCCGAGTATCGCAGCACTCCGCCCTTGCCGGCCTCTCTGTGTGCTATCCGGGTGTTGGTCCACCTATCCGGCGCCTCGGCTTTCTTGCGCTCTATGAGCGTCGGCTGACGGGGATTGCGCGCCCGACCGGTGCCGGCCCGCACAGCCCGATCCACCGCGTCAACGCCCGGGAAGGCGCGCTCGATCGCAAGCTAGCAGTCGAGACCTTGAAGAATTCCTAAACGCGGCCCACACATCGAGAACCGATCGACGCTCAAGCCGGGGTGTGGGAGACTAGAAAGGGCAGCACGGCATTGCTGAATTCGCGCGCGCGGACCTGCACGAGGAAATGTCCGCCGCGCGGGAAGAGCTTGACCTCCGCCGCCGGAATGAGCCGAGCCAGCTCTTCGGAAAAATAGGCCGGCGTAACGATATCGTCCTCGGCGCCGACCACCAGGGTCGGGGTCTTGATCCGCGCCAGCTCGTTGGAACGGTCGAACGCCAGCATCGCATCGATCCTGCTCGCGACGATTTCGACCGGCGCGAAATTCGCCAGGTTCTGAGCCTCCAATTGACGAAGGCGTTCGTTGTTCCGGGCAACCCACCAACTCGGGTACCAGTAAAGCGTGGCCGATTGCAGGTAGGTGCTCGGCCCGAGCCGCATCAACACCTCCTTGCGGAACGCAAAGAGCCGGCGAAAATAGGCGTCGGCTTTGGTCCAGGTGGCCGTCAGCACGACGCTCGCCAGCCGAGCGGGATGATCGATCGCGAGGACCTGGGCGATGGCGCCGCCGGTCGAATGCCCGACGACATGGGCACGCTTGATCTGCAGCGCGTCCATCAGGCTGACGACATCAGCCGCCATACGCTCGACGGTGTACACGACCCGGGCCTGATCGCTCTGCCCGATCCCGCGATGATCAAACGTCACGACCTCGAAGCGCTTGGTGAAAGCCGCTATCTGGTCTTGCCAAAAGGATGCAAACCCGCCCAGTCCGGAGACAAACAGGATCGGGAACCCCATGCCGTGCCGCTCGTAATAGAGTGAGCAGTCGCCGATTGAGATGCGAGGCATCAATTCGCGGTTCACAGCGGATGAATCTGTGTCGGTATCATCGGCACGGAGGGCTGTCAACGCGAAGGGCATGCGCGGCGCGCAGACGTGCACAGCGTTGCCCCACCTTCGGGCCGACAGCCTGCCTAAGTTTTGACACATCGGGACCGTTCAATGCATCGACACCGCCCGGTTGAGCAGGAGCAGCCTTATTAAACGGGAACCGATTTGGTGGACCGTGTTGCGCTTCCATCAGCATGCGGCAAAGCGCGGAGCGGATTGAAGAAGATGAGAGAACAGGAGTTGATCGGAAACCCTGATCACAAACCGGGAGACGGGCGAGGCGCCGAGGCGGCCGCCCCGGCGAAACCCGCTCTCAGCGCCGATCCACGAGCGGGACCCAGGATATCGACCGCTATGTCGGAGCCCGCATCCGCGAGCGCCGCATCATGCTCGGCCTGACGCAGCAACAGCTCGCCGATCTGATCGGGGTCACCTATCAGCAGGCGCACAAATATGAGCGCGGCATAAATCGTGTCTCGGCCGGCCGGCTTTTCGAGGTGGCCCAGGTTCTGAGCGTGTCGGTCAACTACTTTTTCGATGGGCTGGATCGGGAAAGCGGGCGCTCGATCAGCCCGCGTGAGCGAATGTGCCTGGAGCTTGCCCGCAACTTTGCCCAAATCCCCAACGAGCGCCACCAGGAAGCCTTGAGCCAGCTTGCTCGAGCCCTCGCCGCCGAGGATTAGGAGAGGCGCATCGGTGAAGGCCCCGATACGGGACCCTCACCGGCCGCCATGACCCTTAAATAGGCGGCCGCCGCCGGCCGACCACCCCCATGACCAGGGCGATCAGGAAGATCACCAGGAACACAAAGAAGAGTATTTGCGCGATACCGGCAGCGGTCGACGCCACGCCGCCAAATCCGAAGAAGGCGGCAATGATCGCAATGATGAAGAATACTAAGGCCCAGTAGAGCATGTCGTCCTCCATTGAGGGGCCGGTCGGAGATACGCGGCCTCTGGGTCGATAACAGGGCGGTTCGCGCGCCGGTTCCCGACACTGCAGCGGACAAGCCAAATGGTCGTGAAATAAAGCCCTCGCTTGGGTCACGGCTGCGCGAGAGATCCCATCGAGACGCCGATTTCTGCGTGCTGGGGCGGATGGTAGATACCAGCCTCGGCAGGAGCGTCGATCCACATCTGGAACCATAGCTCCAGCATCAGCAGTGCCCACAGTCGCGTGTGGTGATCGCGCGTGAACGCACAATGCTCTTCAAGCAGCTCGCGGACATAAGCGGGGTGGAAAAGACCTCGTTCTCGCGCGCTCTGCGACAGCAGCGTTTCGTACGCGAATTCCTTCAGCTCGTTGCGGAACCAATGATCGACGGGACAGCCGAACCCCATTTTCGGCCGATACAGCAGCTCATTCGGCAGATAGGGCTCCATCGCGGCCTTGAACAGCGCCTTGGTCTCGCCGCCCGCCATCTTGACTTGCTCGGGTAATTCCGCCGCCCACTCCATAAACACGTGGTCGAGAAGCGGTGAGCGGGATTCGAGCCCATGGGCCATGCTGGCGACATCGACCTTCACCATCAGGTCGTCGGGCAGATAGGTGTGAATGTCGGCCCAGTTGGCGCCGGAGACGAGGCTGTCGGCCTCGGCGAAATAAGGCTCGAGGAGATCGAGGGCGCCGCCTGCGAGGTGCTCCTGCATCGCATCGCCATAACCGGCCGCCTTGTCGTCATCGGTAAAATAGACGATCGTGAAGGCATAGCGCCGGCTCGGCCGCTGATCGGGAGCCTGGAGCAACGCGCGAATCCGAGGAATTCTAAACCGGCGTTGCAATGCAGGAGGTGCCAGCGCAAGCGAATGCCCCAGGCCGACCCGGCTCCACCGCGGCAAGCCGTCGAGGCGGGAAAGGTGGTGCATGGCCTTGTATCGGTTGTAGCCGAGGAAACACTCGTCGCCGCCATCACCATTGAGCGCTGCCGTTACTTTGCGGCGCGCCATCTCGGAGACGTAGTAGGTCGGAATGGCCGAAGGGTCGGCAAAAGGCTCACCGTAATGCCAGATCAGCTGCGGCAGCACCGCGATCGCGTCGGGTTCGACGACGAGCTCCTCGTGGTCTGTCGCATAACGCTCCGCCACCATCCGGGCATAGCGGGTCTCGTCGTATTCCTTTGCGGAGAACCCGATCGAAAAGGTCTTCACCCTTCCGCCCCCGACGCGCGCCATTGTCGCGACGACTGCTGAAGAGTCGACGCCGCCGGACAAAAAAGCGCCGAGCGGCACATCCGATATCAGCCGCAGCCGCACCGCCTCTTCGAGCTGTGCGACGAGCTCGCGGCGCAATTCCGCAGCGCGCCGATGGCGCCGCGCCCCGCGCGGACCCGGCAAGCGCCAATACCGCACGAGCTCCGGCTCGCCGAGACGGCCATCCGGCAGCGCCTCGAGAACGAGGTAGTGCGCCGCCGGCAACTTACGGATACCGTCAAAAGCGGTCTGCGGGGCGGTCACATACCCAAAGGTCAGATAACTATCGATCGCCGACAGGTCCGCTTTTCGCGGCACGCCCGGCCAGGCGAGCACCGCCTTTATTTCGGAGCCGAACAGGAAGGCCGTTGCGGTGGGAGCGTAATATAACGGCTTTTTCCCGAGCCGATCGCGCGCCAGAATCAGTTGCCGCGATCGCCGGTCCCAAATGGCGAGGGCGAACATGCCGCGCAGCCGCGAGAAAATCTTGGGTCCCCAGGCCTGCCAGCCATTGACGATGACTTCGGTGTCGCTGCGGCTGCGAAACGGGTAGCCCAGCGCCTCCAGCTCCTGCCGGATCTCGGCAAAATTGTAGATCTCGCCATTGTAACTGATCCACGCCGCGCCGTCGGCGCTGGCCATCGGTTGATGCCCAGCCGGCGACAAATCGATGATGGACAGCCGGGCATGCGCGAGACCGGCCCGGCCATCAGTCCAGACGCCCTCGTCATCCGGACCGCGATGCCGCAGCGTCGCGATCATCGACCACAGCCGAGATTCGGCCGCGCCGCGGGGAATGTTGGGGCCGGGTAGGAGAAAACCGCTGATGCCGCACATCCGCTATCGTCCCGCCGCGTTTGTTCGCTCGATGGCCGGTCGCGCGGCCGGGCGTTCCCGGCCGCGAAGTGCATCCAAGCGCGGCGGGATCGGCGACGCTGTATCGCGCGCTGCGATTTCGGTGTAGAGCGCCTCGTAACGCGCCGCGACGACCCCGATTTCATAGTCGCGAACGATACGCGCGCGCGCCTCGCTGCCGCGCGAGCGGCGGCCCTCCGCACCGAGCGCGATCAGCGCCTGCCATGCGCCCGCCAGGGCTGCTGGGTCGCATCGCGGAACGACGAGCCCGGCATCACCGAGCAGCTCGCGGGCCTCGCCCCCATCGGTCGCGGCGCAGGGAACCCCGCAGGCCATCGCTTCGCCGAGCACGTTCGGAAATCCCTCGCCCCAAGCCGAGGACAACGTCGCGATGTCGAGGGCCGCGTACACGGCCGGCATGTCCGAACGCTCGCCGAGAAGCCTGGTGCGATCTGCCAGACCCACCCCCGCAATGGCCTTTGCAAGCGCGGGGTTTGTCGGCTCGACGCCGGGCCCGACCAGGAGAAAGCAGACTTCCGGCCGCTGGGCCGCGACAGCCGCGGCCGCCTTCAAGAAAGTGCCGTGGTCCTTCATCGGGTGGTAGCGCGCAGGCAGTCCGATCACGATCGCCTCTACGGCAATTCCGAGTTCCGACCGAAGCCGCTCGCGAGCTGCAGGATCGGGAGAAAACTCGGCCGTGTCGAAGCCGTTCGGAACATATTCCCAACGGCGCGGGCGATAGCCGATTCGCTCGTGGAAGCTCAGACCCGCACGTGAGTTCACGAAGACCGCATCGGGTACTGCCGAGCACCAGCTTAAGATTCGCCGCACCGCGGCGGCAGCCGACGACAACGCCATGTCGGAGCAGCGCAGGTTCCAAACGAGATGCGGCACATTGGCAAGCCGCTTTGCCATCAACCCGAAGAAATCGGCGTGATAAAGCCAGGTCTGCAGAATGTCGGGGCGCAATTCGCGAAGGATGCGGACAAGCCGGAGGAGACTGTAGGGGTCTGGCATCCCGCGCCGCATCTCGAGCGACATGACCTCGATGCCAGCTTTGCCGAGAAACGGCCCGATGGTCCCGGCATTGGTGATGCTGACCACCACCGACCGGAACCGGTCTAAATCGGTGCGCCGGACCAGGCGAGAAAGCATCCGCTCCGCGCCTCCGGTCTCGAGGCCCGTGATCAGGTGGACAATGGTGACCATAACCAATCCGAGAAAGTTCGAGACGAGAAGGATGGGAGAGATGCCCCACCACTCTCGGTTCCCCCGCGTCATTGGATATTTGAGCGGAACACGGAGCACAAGCAACATCACGCGACGGCGGTGGAAAGTCAGCGGGTCGTGATTGCTATGAGGATCGAGGTAATGCGGCGGCGGAGCTGCGGCGGTCGACCGCAGCGGCCTTTGTAGTAGCATTGCCGCTGCCCCGCTGTATCATCGGGGGCTCTGATCGTTGGCGAGTTTCCCCTGCAAGCAGCTCAAACGAGCCCGACTGACGTGCGTCCTAGGCCGGCCCAAATTGCGCGGCGCATTTTGCCGGCCGCGTTACGCGGCTACCTCCGGCGGCCCCCGGTGAATCTCCGGCTGCGCGATTCGTCGCAGCTGGCGATCGATGCGGATGCCGCTTATGCGCTCCAGGTCGGCCAAGCCTATCTGGATCTTTTTGCTGCAGAAGATATCGATCCTTGCGGCAGGACGGTGCTCTAGCTCGGGCCCGGGGTCAATTTTGGCAGCGCGCTGGTCCTCGCATGCCATGGGGTTCGCCCAATCGTCGCCGACCGGTTCTTGGCGCATTGGGACGCGAACTATCATCCAAAGTTCTACTCGGCCTTGCGCAAAACACTGGCCGAGCACGACCCGGCGGCGGATCTGGCCCCACTCGACAGGCTGATCGAGGAAAACGCCTATGCCGATGACGGAATTCGCCGCATTGAGCGCAGCGCGGAGGATCTCCGAGGTATTCCCGATTCATCGATCGACATCGTTGTTTCCAATGCCGTGCTCGAGCATCTGTTCGACTTGCCGGCTGCGTGTCGGGAACTAGGGCGCGTTTCGAAGCCTCTTGCCTGGGGATTCCATCAAGTCGACTTTCGCGACCATCGCGATTTTCAGCGGCCGCTCGAATTTCTCCTTCTTGGCGACCGACAGTTTCGTAGGATATTTGCGGAGCGACATGGTGAGTGCGGCTCGCAGTGGCGACCCTCCGAGTCGGCAGAGTTCTTCGAAACGGCGGGTTTCGAAGTGACGCGTTTCGCGGGCAACATGTTCGCTGACGAGAATTATCTCGGCGAGTTCGAGCTGCGGCTGCGCAAGTCCGCATCACGCTACAGGGATGTGCCGCTCGCAGAACTGCGCACGCTCGGTGGACTCTTTCGGCTTCGCCGGCGTTCGTCGCATTCGGCCGCCGGGAATTGAGGCGGAATGACCTCGACATTCGCAGTCTTCCTCGATCCGCGGCGGCACCACCATGCGTTTCTGTTTTTTGCTGATCTCGCCCGCCGCTATCGTTCGCTGATCTGGGAATTGACGAGACGTGAGATTGCAGAGCGCTATGTCGGTCAAGCGCTCGGCACGGCATGGGCCATCGGCCATCCGTTGATCGCCATCGGCGTATACATTTTTGTTTTCGCCTACATATTCGGAATGCGAATGGGTGGAACCTCGGCAACGTCGCTGGACTATACCACCTTTTTACTGAGCGGGCTGATCCCCTGGCTTACTTTTGCCGATATTCTGAACAGATCCTGCAGCAGCGTTACTTCCAACGCTAGCTTGGTCAAGCAGATCCTCTTCCCGGTCGAGATTTTGCCGATCAAGACGGTCACCGCGGCGCTGGTCAACCAGCTCGTGGCGACGGTGGGTCTTCTGGTCTACATCCTGGCGGTCCACGGTTTCATACGGCCGCTGACCATCGTTTTACCGGGAATCTTCGCGATCGAGGTAATCGGATTGATCGGTCTTGCTTATGCGCTGTCTTCCCTGACCGTATATTTTCGCGACCTCAAGGACGTAATTCTAGTGTTTACCGGAATAGGTATGTACATTTCGCCGATTTTATTCAGCGAGGCGTCGATTCCCCGGGCGTTTCATATCGTCATGTTTTTCAACCCGTTCAGCTACATTGCGTGGGTATATCAGGACGTGGTTTTCTATGGACGCATCTTGCACCCGGGGGCTTGGATCGTCTTTACGATTTTAAACTTGGCATTCCTGTCCCTTGGTTTTCGGCTATTTCGCGTCCTGCGGCCGAGCTTTGGGGACGTTCTGTGAATACCGGCGCGGTCGGCACGATGGTGATGCGAGCGAGCGGCCTATCGAAGGTATTCGCGATCTATAACAAACCCCAAGATGTACTTACGCGTTTGTTCTCGCGGCGGGTCCGGTTACAGGAATTCTGGGCATTGCGAGACGTCTCGTTCGAGCTTCGCCGCGGTGAGGTGCTCGGGCTCGTCGGCCGGAATGGGGCCGGCAAGAGCACTTTGCTCAAGATCCTGGCCGGCACCCTAACGCCGAGCGGCGGAAAGGTTGAAGTCGCTGGCCGTGTCAGCGCCATTCTCGAGCTTGGGACCGGATTTCATCCCGATTTCAGCGGGCGCGAGAACATCTATTTGGGCGGGCTTTGCCTCGGTATGACGCGAGCCGAGATTGATGCGCGGATCGACGGGATCATCGATTTTAGCGAACTGCGCGACGTCATCGACCAGCCGTTCAAAACATATTCGACGGGAATGCAAGCACGCCTCACCTTCAGTACCGTGACTACGGCCGATCCCGATCTTCTGATCGTGGATGAGGCCCTTTCCGTTGGCGACGCCCGTTTTCAGCTCAAATCATTCGGCAGGTTTGAGGAGTTCAGGCGCCGGGGAAAATCAATCATCCTCGTCAGTCACAACATGAACACGATTACCGGGTTTTGCGACCGCGCAATATTGCTCGAACAGGGGCAGGTGGTGCTGGATTCGAGCCCGGCGGCGGTCTCGACGTTTTATCACCGGCTACTGTTCGGGGAGGGCAGCGAGACCGCTGTAGCGAGCAGGGGTGCGCGGCCGATAGGCGGCGACCCCGCAGACACGTCAGCAGAAATCCCGATTACGGACTTTTTCGGCGAGAGTGGAGCGAACCAGAAATTCGATGAGCTGGAAGGCCCCGCGACGCTGCCCGATTCGCGCGAGTATCGCTTCGGGACAAACGTCGCCGAGATTTACGATTTCGGCATTCTGGATGCTGCGGGGCGGCGCTCGACATTGCTCGTATCGGGGCAGCCTTATCGCTGCTTTATGCGTGTTATAGCGCGGCGTCCGGTCGGCAATACATGCGCCGGTTTTGTTGTGCGGTCGATCAAGGGGGTCGACCTGTTCGGCACCGATACCACACGCGTCGAGGGTTTTCCCGACCTGCCGCTCGCGCAGGAGGGCGACGTCGTCGAGCTCGCCATCGACATCAAGATGTGGCTGGGACCAGGGGAGTATTTCATGACCTTTGCGCTGGCCGACCGTAGCGGCCTCAAGCTCGACTGCCGGTTCGATGCCTTCACTTCACCGTCATCGGGGCACCCAATATCCACACCACCTCTGTCGTCAATCTGAGCCCTTCGTTTCGAATGCGCTCGCGGCCGCGCCGTCACGCGCCGGGCGATCCTGCAGCCGTGGCTCGCGTCGCCGTTGGAGTAGAAGCATGACAATGACCGATACCGCATCCGATGCGCCGCGATTTGCTTTCGGCAAAAACTGGGAGAGCTTTGTCGACAAGCACTTTACCGAAGAGCGCGTCCGCATCGCCCAAGAGCACTTGCTCCGATTCCTGAACCTGCCCGACCTCACCGGCAAGCGCATGCTGGACATCGGCTGCGGCTCTGGGCTGCATTCGCTCGCGGCGTTGCGCGCCAATGTCAGGGAACTCGTCAGCTTTGATTACGACGCGAATTCAGTGGCGACGACGCGCAAGCTGCACGATATCTCCGGGCGGCCGGCTCATTGGCGGATCGCCCAAGGGTCGGTCCTGGACAAAGCTTATATGGAAAATCTCGGCACCTTCGACATAGTTTACTCTTGGGGCGTCCTGCACCACACCGGGGATCAGTGGACGGCGCTTCGCTACGCCGCCGACCGCACTGCGCCGGGCGGGGTGTTTTACGTGGCGCTCTATACCTCGGATGTTTTCGTCGATCCGCCCGCCGAGTTCTGGCTCGATGTCAAGCGCCGTTACAATCGCGGCGGCCGGCTCGCTAAGCGCAATATAGAGGCTTGGTACATCGGCCGTCAGTTCCTCGGAATGCTGCGAAATCGCCAGAATCCGTTCGCCTATGTCTGGGGTTACAAGCGCTCGCGCGGCATGTCCTATTACACCGACGTCAAGGACTGGGTCGGCGGCTGGCCGATGCAGTTCTCCGCGGTTCAGGAGGTCAAGGATTTCGCACGCGACCAGCTCGACCTGGAGCTGGTCAATATCACCACTGGCGAGGCCAATACCGAATACCTGTTCAGCCGCGCAACGCAAGATACAGCAGTTTGAGCGCGGCTGCGCGACTCGATCCGGAGGCGGGATAACCGATGTTCCTGGGGCTCAGCCGGCTCCGGCAAATCCTGTCCCCGCATGCCGGCCGCCGACTGCCGGCGGAGACCGACGATTTGGCGCACCTCTACAAGCGGACGCCGGCGGCCCAGCACCGAGCCGCTCCTCTGGATGCCGACCTCACCTATGAAATCGATCTCGCGCGCTATTATCCGCGCCGATTACAGGAATTGGGAATCGCACTCGAAGGCGCTCGTATTCTCGAATTGGGTCCGGGCAAGAACTTCGGTCTCGCCCTTATTTTAGCCGGCTATGGCGCTCGTGTCACAGTGGCTGACCGGTTTCTTTGTCCATGGGACGAAAGCTACCATCCGCATTTCTATGCGATGCTCAGAGATCGATGGGAGGGACCCAAGAATGGCTTGATCTCGGCTCTGAACGGCGCCCGCCACTCGGCGGTGGCCGCCCTCGATACCAGTGCCGGCGGGCTGTCGAGCCTACGGGCCGGAAGCGTCGATGCGGTCATTTCGCACGCCGTGCTGGAGCATGTCGTCAGTGTCGAAGAAACTTGCCGTGAGCTGGCGCAGGTTACGCGACCTCGGGGTATTCACATTCACCAGATCGACTATCGCGATCACCGCGACCAAACCCGGCCCCTCGACCACTTGCTGATCCCGGAAGCAGAATCATGGCCAAGCTGGCGAGCGTTTATTGGAACACCGGGAACCGCTACCGTCACAACGAGTTCTGTTCGCTGTTCGATTCCGTTGGGTTTGATCTGATCGATACCTTGATCGATCCGGAAACCGAGCGCCCGCTCGCGCCCTATCTGCCGCGTTTCCTTCCGGTGCTGCGCGGCTCGCAATCGCGCTATCGCGACTGGCCCGAGGAAAAGTTAGGACCGCTCGGAGCGAGGTTGACGTTGCGCAAGCGCGCGTGAACGGGTTTTGCGCTAAGCTGGGCTACCGCCTTTTGCACGGAGCACATAAGAGCGAAAATTCCGGCGCGGATCGGTATTGTCCGACGCCGCCCAATAAATCGACCGGCCCGCGATCAAGAAACGTCCCTCACCCTCGGCGCCAATCTCCTCCGGCGAGGCTACGCCGGGCCCAAGCAGCCGATCGTCCTCCCATAAATCGAACTGCTCCGGCACGATCCCCGGAGGCAGACGGTTCGAATAGTAGCTATAGCCGTCACCTTTGCCGATGCGCTCGATGCGGAAATCGCCGCCGGCGATGAACTCCAACGAGTCCTCGGTCGGAGCGGCTTTGTCGTCGTAGTGTACCGCGCGGCGGTCGCCGGCCGCGTTGGGCGCAAAGAATTTTATGCATCCCTCGCAATCGGGCAAGGGATACGGACCGGTTGCGCCGCGTCGCAGCGAGCGCCGAATTCGCTGGTAATTCTCACCAAACCAAGCGTCGGCGAACGACTCGACAGAGGTCGCATAACCTATCGGAGATTCCTGCGAGCGGCAGCAAGCCGCGAGCTGCCCATCCAACCCGATTTCGGCATAACTGTTGGGCGCAGTGCAGGTGAAGTGGCGGTCGGCGCCCGGTTGATCTGTGTCGATCGGATAATTCAATGGAGCGTAGACCGCCCTGAAAGCATGCTTGTCACTGGCAAATAAGGTCTTGCGCAGCTTGGGCTCGATTGAGTTCAGGCAAAGCCCTTCGAAATAGACCCGTACTCGATCGTCATTGCGCGCCGTCCACGCGGCGAGGTCCTCACGCATCCGGTCGGTTTCGGCCTCCGACGGGCGCTCCTCGAAAGAATCCTGGATTGGCGAATAGCGGTGAAAAACGACAATGTCGACAACGTGCTCGGCCGCCCAATCGAGTACTCGAACGGCTTCCCCGATGGTGCGGCGTGTGACGGTGGGATAGATCCCAACCGCAAGCTTTTGCGGGTCGCGCGCAGCCAGAAACCGCTTCAATCCGGGTTCCGCCCGGGCCCACACCCCACCGCGTCGCACCTCGTCGAATTTGGGTCCGACGGCATCGAGCGACAGGTTCACCTCGCCATGCTGCAGCAACAACAGCTCGATTATCCGATCGGTAAACAAAGTGCCATTGGTTTGCACCTTCAGCTCGCATCCATGCTGCGCAATCAACCCGAGCACACCGGTGATTTCGGGATAGAGCAGCGGATCGCCTTGGCTGTTGAGCTCCACGGTAACGAGAAATGGGAAAAGGGTATCCGCCACGGCCTCGACGGTCCGAAACCCCATGTGGCGCCGTCGTGTCTCCGCTTGGTCGAGGTCCTTTTGGCTGCCGCAGATCTCACATCTGAGATTGCATTTGTTGGTCAGCGCCAGATTGGCGGTGATCGGCGGCGGAACGATATCGCCGCCGCGCTCCCGATAGTAATCGCCGCGCGGGTGGAGGCGCCACAGATCGCAAGGATCGGCTGCGAACGCCTGTATATTCTTGGCCGAATGCCATGCCCGCCGCAAATCGTGGACAGAGCGTTCGGGGACCCGGGCGGCCCTAAGCAATTTGAACGCCATTCTCCTGATCATCGCTTGCGCCCCAAGACGTGATAGGCACAGTTATTCGGCTCGTTGCGGTTGAGCGTGATCGTCTCGGCGAAGCCGAAATCGCTGAACCAGCGATAGATGGTTTCTTCCTCTACCGTCCAATTGTAGAAGGTGTTCAGCATATCGAGAAGATTAATGGCGTTTTCCGGGGCATCGGAGATCTGATAGGCGTAGTCGAGCTTTTGTTGCGACGCGGTGAGGTGCTTATGGTAAAATTTCCGGTTGCTGACCACAAACTCGGAAGTGTGGTAGGTTGGCGCATAAACCATCACATAGAGTTCGCCACCCGGCTTCACGGTTTTGGCTGCATTGGCAAACGCCACCCTCGGATCGTGGGTGCACATCAGCACCCCCCAGCAGAGCGTGAAGTCAAATGCCTCGTGCAGGTCGGGCCGTTCTGGCAAGATGTCGAACAGGTCCAGCTCCTCTACATCCCTGTTGAAACGGGAGGTCGACAGCAGCGCATGGCGTGAGACATCGGTCGATTTTACCGACGCGCCGAGCGCGAGGAGCGTTCGAGTCCACCGGCCGGGGCCGCAGCCGAGATCGAGGCAGCGTTTGCCGCGGAAATGGTCGATCGCAAACTTCGGCTCCAGATAGAGCCTGCCGCCTACTTCGCGCCGCCCCTCCGCTGCGGCCCTGCGCCGCCACCAGGAAACCATTCCGTAGAGTGGCCCGAATCGCTTTTTCGAGAGGTACTCGGTCACACCGGTCAACTCAAAGATGCGATCGTCGATATAGCGGTCCGCCGTCTCCACGCCCGTATGGTTGTAGAAGCCGGTCCGCTTCTCCAAGAAATAGCGCCACTGGTCGTCGAATTGGTCGCTATACCGAGCCGGCCGGTACTCGCCACTGTACGCGTCCTTCCAGACGAACCGGCGTTGATCGAAATGCGGGTTTTTGAGCCTCGCGGTCGGACGGACGGCGGTATCAGAAGCGGTCATTGGCCGGACGAGCCATTTAGCATCGGCCGCGAATCTACCCTACACCTTATCATGCAGACCAAACTCGGTGGTTTTGACGAGCCGGGGCGATACTGCTACCAAATCCCGCTTCGATAAAGCGCAAGAAAATCAGCGGAACCCGTGGATGCTGAAGCCTGTGCGGTGGACCCCGGATTTGGTGAGCAATTTCTGGGACGCGTTGACGCAGACCAAGCTGCTCGATATCGGCTTTTCGAAGCTGGCGGGCAGGTACCTGTTCGAAGCGGTCAAATGGCATCTGACGCCGGGTGCGCGGCATCTCGATTTTGGCGCCGGCGACGGGGATTTTGTCGAGATATTGGCCGCGGGCGGCTACCCTGCCGGGGCTTTCGAGAGCTCGGAGAGGCGGCGGCATGCGGTATTGGATCGATTAGAGGGGAGACCGGGTTTTCTCGGGGCGATCGGCCCGGATACGCGCGAATCGTTCGATGCTGTTTTCATGATAGAGGTGATCGAACACATTCTCGACGATCAGATTGCCTCGACCCTCGAACTGGTTCGCCGCCTCCTCGCACCCGCGGGAAGGCTCGTCGTCACGACGCCCAACAGCGAGAACCTCGACCACGCGATGTGCGTGTGCCCGATCGACGGGAGCGTGTTTCACCGTTGGCAACATGTCCGTTCGCTTTCCGCAGAAGTCATTGACAACCCTGTTGGTCGAGCACGGGTTCGAACCCATCGTCGTTCATCAATTGGAGTTGTCGGATCGGATTTTCGGGGAGAGCGGAGCCGATCTCCTGCGGGACCCGTTTTGGGCGTACCTGTTCGAAACCGAACGCCCGCTCTGGGTCGGGACCGGTGACAATCTCGTTTGGATCGGGGGCCATGCCGATAGTGTGCGGCGCGCCGGCAGAGGAGCCGCCGCGGCCCTTTCCGAGCCCGTCCTTGCTTTGGATGCCCGCATCGCACTGGAGCTAAGATCGCCTGGCCCGGCCCGGCCCGCCTCGGACGAGAAGAACGCCGCCACGGAGGCGGAATATGTCGTGGCGCCGAGCGAGATGCGCCATGTCGAGGGTAATTGTTGGTCTGCCCAGGTCGGCACAGTGTTTGGAATGGGCGATTGGGCAGGAGAAAAACTGCGATCGAGGCTGAGGCTGCGTGAAGAAGGGTTAGAGCTCGGCCCGAACCACAGCGATTTGGCGGCGATAGCAAAAGACGGCCGCGGCCAATTCGCCCACCACGGCGCCAACCTCTTTTTCGCGTCCTCGGATAATACGCCGCCCGACCGTAATGGCCGCCGCTATATAGTCAGCGGACCCTCTCCTGCCAGCTCGGTTGTGAGTTCAGACGCACCGCTAATCGAATGCCGTCTCAACCCAGAGACGATCGTCGAGCACGGCGGTTATTCTTGGGGCGTCAGGACCGCCGATTTGTTTGAGGAGGGCGACGCAGTCGAGCGCCCGCACCGATCTAGTCTGCTTTTGTTCGAGAACGGCGTCCCGCTCGGGCCCGCGCACAGCGATCACGCATCGATCCAAGAGTTGGGAGGCGGCCGTTTTTCGCATTGGGGCGAGTGGCTTTATTTTTCGTCATCCGAAAACCTCCCGCCGAACCGAAACGCGTGTTCCTATTTGTTGCGCGGCCCGGCGGCCCCGCAATCAGGCGGCAATCTGTGGCTCGCGATCGGCGGCCCGCATCGGTTGGGTTGGGTGCGGCGGCTCGATCAGGTGTAAATCGATTCGCGCCCAGAACGGTCAACCTTCGACCAAGACAAAGGCTTGGCCGGTCGGCAGGTCGACAATCGGCTCGGGCTTATCGGCAAAGAATTCGTCGATTGCCCGCCGCGCGCCGGGGCAGGTGGCAAACCCGTAATCGTCGAACAGCATCAGACCGCCGGAATTCATCCGAGGATAGAAGAAGGTGACGCTGGCCAAGGTCGGCTGATACAAGTCGACATCGATGTGGAGAAAGCTGAACCGCCAGTCGGCTACCTCACAAAAGCGTTCGGGTACCCAGCCGCGCCAGTAACGGAGGTTGTTTAGCTCCTTCAGCCTCTCGCGAACCCGGTCCTCCGGCACGCTCATCGCGCCGCGCTTCCAATAGGTGCCATCGATAGCCTGCGGCTGCGAAAGACCCTCGAACAAGTCGAACATATGGTGCAGCCGCCCGAGGCGGGCAGCGTGCCGCCCGATCAGGTAGGAGCCGGCGCCTTCGTATACACCGCATTCTGCCGTATCGCCGGGCACACGCCGGCACAGTTTGAGGATCTCCTGCAGCAGGTATTTTCGATCGTAGCTGTGGAAATTATCAGTAGATACATAATCGCGGTAGAACGCCGCAAAATCCGGGTCTTTCAGATACACACGCGCGAATTCGCTGAACCGGTATTCCGGGTACACGATGCCGGCTAGCGCTTCGGCCAGATCGAAACGCTGCTGTTCGTTCGGCTCTAGGCCAGCCTCCTGCCATATCGCCCGGCAACGGGCGACGAACTCGTCGGTCCCCATGATCGGTCTCGTCCTCCTCTGATGGAACTAAGGCTAGTCAATCCGGGTAATTGCGGTGCCGCCAATCCTCTTTGCCGCAGGCCTCGCACACCCAGGTTTCCCGCCGCCAGGTGCCTCGTCCCGATCCGATGAGGCCACTGGCTTTCTCGAGGCGCAAGCTCCGCTCGCCGCAATAGAGGCACGCCTCTCCCGGACACTTTTGCAATGCGGTCTCGATTGCCGTCATACGCTTGCGAAGCTCTGCCTCCACCCCCGCCAGCCGTTGCTCCAGCTCCGCGATTTTGTCCATCTTTCGTCGTTCATGCGCGCGTAGCCTCTCGATCGGCGAGGTAAGCAACTGCCGGAGTTTTGCGGCGACTTTTCGTAGTCCGGAAGATCCCAACAAGCCGGAAGCTCTCAAGACGTATCGCTGCGCTACAGCCTGAACCTGCTACCCTTGCGGCGCTGGCGATTCGGCGCTAAGAGCCGTGCGCTGCAAGGATCCCACGCGTCCAATACTCGGCGGAACTCGACGCTATCACGATCTCAATGATTGACGACAACCCCGAAACGATCAGCATTTCCGAGCGCCCATTCGTAATCGGAGCATCCGCGCGCACCGCCCGCGGCACATCCGCGCTGGGGCGAATCGGGTTTTCTACATCGATCAGCGCGAAACACTGCTCACCTCACTGCACGTGGTGGGTATCGTAGGCAAATTGGCTTGGCGGAGGGAGATCGCGCGCCGCCAAGTCCCGGTCTGGGCACGCGCCTTTTTTGGTGCGTGGTTTTCGCGGCGGCTTCGGCGGATCGTACCCGATTCGGGCTTTTGCTTTCGCGCACCGGGGCCTCGGCGAAGGATTTCAGATCAGGAGGGTTCCTCAATGCTGATCCTGCTCGAGGACGACATGCCACTTGCTGCCCCGCATACCGCGCATCACGAAATCCGTCGCCTGGGCTGTGGCCGCTACTCGCATTGGGGTCGATACATCTATTTTTCCAGCAGCGACAATACCGATCCGCGCAGAAATGGCCGGCTCTACAGATTGGTGCAGCGAATGTGAGGGCGGCCATTGGCGCCCGATAGACCATAGAGCGCAATCGTTTCATCGAGCATCCTGTCCACATTGAAGCGATGGCGGACGAAAGCGGGGCCAGCGGTGGCGGCGCGCGCCCGAAGATCGGGATCGGCCAAAATGCAGCAGGCGAGCGAGGCGATCGCATCGGCATCATCGTCCGGACCGACGAACCCGGTCTGACCCTCGAACACCGCCTCGCGTGCGCCGCCGACATCGGTCGTCACGATTGGGGTTCCGACCCACTGGGCTTCCAGCAGGACGTTCGGAAGCCCTTCCCCAGCCGAGGTGAGGACAAAGACATCGAATACCGAGATGGCCGACAGCACGTCCTCCCGCACCCCCGGCATCAAAAGCCGGTCGCGTAGGCCCAGGCGATTGGCTGTTTCGGTCATCCTCGATCGCATCGAACCTTGGCCGAACAGCACAAAGCGCGCCTCCGGAAAACGGCGAGCGACAATCGCCGCGGTCTCCAGCCAGAACAGCGGGCGTTTCTCCTCCTCAAACCGGAAAACCGACCCGACGACCGGTGCGGCGGGCGGGATGCGCAGCTCCCGTCTCAGCGCGGCGCTTTCCGCAGGCGAGTTGCGCCGTCGGTGTCCAAAATCCACCGCATTGTGAATAACCCTGATGCGCTCCCGCTCCAGCCCGAGCCATTTCGCGTAATCATCGGCACCGGCTCGGCTATTGTTGACGAACACGACATTCGGCAGTTCGCATAGCGCGCGGTACGCGGGGTCCATATAGGGCTGGTAGAGATTGAAATTCGTCGGGTTCAGATTGCGGCCGGAGATCAGGATCTTCGGGACTCCGGCGAGCGCTGCGGCGAGCCCGGCACGAGTATTGCTCCAGTCGAGCCAGGCATGCACGACTTCCGGGCGGCGCAATCGGAACTCGCGGTAGAGTGCGACGATGTCGCTGAACAGCTCGTTCGGAAGCCGATGCGCGTATTCACGCAGAGTCCAGGGCGCATCGCTTGTCTCAGGATCCTCGAGGATGGCCTTCCCGATCGTCTCGACGCCAATTCCGGCGCTGCGCAAGGTCGGAAGATAGAAATCGAACTTCTCCGGGCGTCCCGGCTCCAGTGTATCGCACAACAGCTGGATGTCGCGAAAACCGCGCCACTCCAGCCCGGTCATCGTGTAGACGACCTGTCGCTCCGCTCCACCGGGGGACAGATTGCCGCAAACCAAGATGATGCGCCCGGGCCGAGCATCCTCGTTCGACCGGGACCTGCTCAGGATTGATCGGAACACCTGTACATCCAAAGGTGCGACGCCCTCGATGAGGGCGCCCCTGTGCAGCGCGGCGATGGGAAAGCGGATCCAGCGCCGGCCCGCCTTGAGAGCGATCGCCCGAGTTCCCCGGCGCAACGCCTCCTTGACCATCTCCGAAGTCAATCGGCGGTACGGGCCGAGGAAGTAGACGACATTGGGGCCCTCAGGCAACCGCCATAGCCCGTCCTTTCCAAAGGAAGTGATGGCGGGTGGCCGGTCGGCATTACAAATGGCGGCCGACGTAGAGGGAAGAACGAGACCGGAAACACTGCTCGATTGCAGCAGCAAGCTGGCCTCATCGGGCCCGAGATCGAAGGGGATCGCGAGGATGAGCGAGGCGACACCATTATGATGAGCGTCGCGGACCGCCAAATCCGTAAGGCTGATGACCGTTGCCGAAGATAATTGCTGACCCGCACCTGGCCTTTCAGCGGTCAAAATCGCCTCACTCGTCGTCATTATTCTCTTTGCTCTGCGACCAATGACGCTGCCGTAAGGCCGAGAGCTCGCTTACGTCCAGGAGTTGGTGACGGACGAGAAGCCGGGCACCTCGTTCCAGGACGTCGCGTTGCGCTCTCAGGAGCTCGACGGCGCGACTGAAGGCGCGGTCGATCAGCGATCGAACGATGCAGTCGATTTCCCGCGCGGTCGCTTCGCTGTATCTGGGCTTGGAGCCCTGCCCGGTCACGCCGAAGTCGGCCAGGATCATTTCCTCATAATTTACCTGGCCGAGTTCCGCCGTCATGCCATAGCGGGCGGCGATGTCGCGCGCGATCACCGTTGCTCTTTGCAGGTCGGTGGTTCCGAATGTCGAGAACTCGCCAAAGATGAGATGCTCGGCCGCACGCCCGGCGAGCAATGCCGCCATTTCGTTCTCGAGTTCCTGATGCGCCAACAGAACGCGATCCTCGACCGGCCGGTGCATCGAGCAGCTCACTATCCCGGCATTGTGCGGCACCATCGAAAGTGCGTGAACCGAATTCCAGCCCGGCAAAGACAGCCCGAGCAGCGCATGGCCGACCTCATGGCAAGCCAAAACCTCTTGCTCATGCGCGTTCAGGACCAGGGTCTTCATCCCGACGCCACGGAGGATGCGCTCGATGACTGCGGAAAAATCAGAGGAGCTTACCGCGTCGGCGCCGCGGCGTGTGGCGAGCAGCGCGGCCTTGTGGACGAGCCTTGCGAGATCGGCGCCGCTAAAGCCCGGGGTCAACCCCGCTAGGGCGATCAGATCGACATCCTCAGATATGCGGATGTTCCGAGTGTGCAGGTGGAGAATTCGGGCGCGCCCCGCCTTGTCCGGGCATGGCACGGATACCAGCTCGAAGCGCCCGGCACGGAGCAGCGCAGGATCGAGGACGTCGGGACGGTTGGTCGCCGCGAGAACCGCTAGGCCTGCGCCGCTGTCGAGCCGGTCGAGCTCGATCAATAGCCGGTTCACCACCCGGTCTCGTCCGTTCGGACCGCTGTCCGCGTGGCTGGAATCTCGGCAACAGCCGATCGTATCGAGGTCATCAATGAACAGGATTGCGGGCGACTGGCGCCGCGCCTGCTCGAACAGATCGCGCACCGCCGACGCTTCGCCCTCGATGAACCTCTCGACCAATTCGGCGCCGTGGATAGGCAAGAAAGGAACCTTGGCCTCGCCGGCCGTGGCGCGAGCGAGCGACGTCTTTCCCGTCCCGGGAGGGCCGATCAGCAGCACCGCTTTGGGCATTCGCGCACCGAGCCGGCTGCCGCGCGCGGGCTCGTTGAGAAACGCGATGATCTCGCGCAGCTCCTCCTTGGCTTCGTCGGCCCCCGCTATATCGGCATAGGTGAGGTCGGTCACGGTCTCGATTGATTTCGCGCCCTGATTTCGGCCTGCCGCAATCCTGCTGTCACGCATCGGTCTCATGCTGCTATTTTAGAGTGCAGCGACCCTTCGCGCGAGCAATCGCGTCCGCAGCAAACGACTTGGATGCTCCGCCGCAAAACACTTGATCCTCGGGGCTTCACGCTCGTCGAGGTGCTGATCACCCTGGTGCTGGTGAGCATGGTGGCGGCAGTGGCGTTCGGCAGCCTCAGACAGGTGCTCGAAGCACGCGACCGTTTGCGGCCTTATCTCGACCGATCGCAGGAAACCACGCTGGTCTCCGGCTGGTTTCGCCAAACGGTTCAGGCCTTGATCGCCGATTATGACCAAGGCCAGCATCGGTTCGCGGGTACGGCGAACGAGATCTCGGGGCTCACAACTTCGCCGCTGGTTGGACCAGCGGGGACGCCGACCGCTTTTCGCTGGGCTCTGAGATACGATCCGACCCTGGACCTCACGACTCTCCAGTACGAGGAAAGCCCGAAGCAAACTCTGCGAATTGCCGCATGGGCCGGCCGCGAGGGAGCGTTCGCCTATTATGCCGGGGAGCAGAAATGGCAACCGGCATGGCCGCCGGGCGATACCGATCAAGGAAAATCGATCCCGCAGCTTCCTCAGCTAGTGCGCCTCTCAGGAGCGCCGCGCGACGCCGTCCCGATGATCATCGCCGCTCCGCGAGCCTCCCCCGACGCTCCCCAGCCTCCGCCCGATTTGCTGGGACCCAGCCTATTTGGAAATTGACGTGTTCGACCCCGTGGAGGTCTGAGATGGATACTTTGACAGTCGCGTATCCTGCTCTACCGCTTGTTCCAGCATCGGTGCCCAGACGGCGTTGGCCTCCTCGTTGGGATCACCTTCCCATCTGCTGACCCGCATGGGGGACATCTCGCTGAACCGCCGGGTCGAGACGCCGCCGATCCACGCCTCTTGGATACTGCGATTAGCGCCTTCTCCGAGCTCTTGCGGGCTTCCAGAAACGTCGGGAAGTAGTGCCTTGCCGCGACTTCGGGATGCGCAGTTGCAGCGCGCCGAGCCGGGTGTCGAGCGTGCGGTCCCGGTAACCGTTGCGCCAGGTGGTGCGCTCGCGGCTGCGCTCGTAACGCCCGGCGCCGATCAGCCCTCCGACGTCGGTCTCCATCAGCAGCTGCAGAATCGCAAGTCGTGCTTCTTACGCGTGAAACGCTCTTCCTGGGCCGCCGCGGTAATACGCTCCCTCATAATCAGCGCGGCCGCATTATCGTGGTAAAAGGCCGAGATCCCGAGGATGTGCATTACGACGTGCGGCCGCTTCAGAATTGATGCTTCATTGTTTCGGGGTTCGGTCCCGCGGCTCTCGTAAAATCCAATAACTCGCGGCACCTTTATCACGCTTCAGCCGCAAGTATGCGGTCCCCCTACTAACCCCCAACCAGCCGATACCGATAACATCGTAGCGGCCAGTTTGCCATCTGCGTGATGCAAATTCCGGTATGACATCCTGTCGTGATCAGCGGGCGCGCGCTGCGAGCCCCGGCAGGCTCTCCCGGAGCGGCGGCGTCGGATCGCGAACCCGGCGATAGCCGACCTGGTGAAGGTCGAACGCCGCCAGCAGGGTCCCTTGCGGCCCTTCGACCCGTACATTCGTCTTGTAAAGTGCGAGCTGATAGAGGCTGACGCCAACAGGGTACCCGACCCCATCGGCAATCGGTGTCGTTGCGGCGCTCTTCCAACTGACCGCGTACGGTCCAAGATCGATTTTTCCGGTTTCCTCTAACATCGGATTGACGACGCTCATGACTTCGAGCGCGTTCAGCGTGACCTGAGCCGTTTCGTTCGATCGTCCGACCCTGTTCGCCGAGCTCAGGACGCCGCCGACCAGGGTGAAAATCGCAAACATCGTCCCCGCCAACAGGGCGATCGCGACGAGCCCCTCCAGCAGGGTGAACCCGGCCTCGGTGCTTGGGGATCGCGCAAGCGGCGGCACGATCGCATCACAGCGGCTGCGGACGGCAAAACGGAGGGTCGAGCCGATACGTCAGCTCGCCTTCCGGGAAGGTCACGCGCGCCGTCCCGCCCGTGCAAACTCCATCGTAGCGGAAGGTTATCGGCGGCTCGACGGTCAGGATCCAGCCGCGCGGCAACTCGATCGCGGCGCTATCCGCAGGGTTCGCGTTCTTGTCGGACGAGCGCAGATACACCGTCCGGCCGGCGCGCCGCGCTGTTTCGGCCAGGCCGGCCAGCGAATCGTGCACTCGCTGCTCCTTGCTGGAAAATCCGAACCGGTCGAGCCATCCGGACATTCTCGGCAAGGTGACTGTCAGGATGAGCCCGACCACCGCGAGCGCGACGACCAGCTCGATCAGCGTAAAGCCAATCTCATCCCGCGGGCAGGTAGCCGACCGCATCGCCACCCGGTTTGCCCGTCGGGCCGAAGCTGTAGAGCGTGATCGCATTCAGGTCGCGGCCGGTAGGGTCATACTGATAAGCGTTGCCCCACGGATCCGGCGGCAGCTCGCCTTCGAGGTACGGCCCGTGCCAGCGCAACCGCAGCTGCGGGTCGGTGGGCGCCCTAACCAGAAGATCGAGGCCTTCTTCCGCCGAGGGATAACGCCCGATATCGAGGCGCATCGTGTCGAGCGCCGTTTTCAGCATGCGGACCTGCGTTTGCGCGGCGACAACCTTTGAACCCTCCAGCCGCTCGAACAAGCGAGGCCCGATTAGCGCGCCGAGCAGCCCGATAATGGCAAGAACAACCAAGAGTTCGAGAAGGGTGAAACCATTCTCGGTCGGGTGTTCACCTTCCTTGCGCCGGAACAACGCGGCCAGCGTGCGGTCTTGCATCGTCAATGGCTTGCCCCAGGCAAGTCGTCCCTTTGATCACAACGGAACATTGTTGATGCTGGTGATCGCGGTGAACAACGAAATCACGATCACTCCTATCATGCAGCCGATGACAAGAATAGAGACGGGTTCGAGCAATGCCATCAATCTTTTGATCCGGTCGCGACCCTTCTGCTCGGCGAGACTAGCGGCCGATCTCAGCATGTCCGCGAGCCGGCCGGAGCGCTCGCCGACATTGATCAGGTTGACGAGGCTCTCGTCAAAAATCCGGTAGTCCGCCAGGGCAGCGCCGAGGCCGCTGCCGCCCCGTACCGCTCGTTCGACCTGCGCGAGCTGCGCCTTGAAGCTTTCGAGCAACAGCGAGTCGCGGGCGAGTGACAGGCTCTGAACCAGCGGCACCCGGTTCTGCAGCAATGTAGCGAGCATTCCGGTCCAGCGACCGGCTTCCGCCTCCACAAGGAGACTGCCGAGCACCGGCAGCCGGACAGCCAGCTCCCGCAAGCGAGCACGAACCAAGGGCCTGCGGAACAGCAGAACAAGGGCGGCGATCAGCACCAACCCCGATCCGGCAACAGAAACGATGTTGTCCCGCAGGAACAAGCCGGCGAGAAATATACCGCGCGAAAATGGCGGCATCAATTGTAGTCGACCCTTCATCATTCCCGCAAATCGCGGTACCACGAACAAAAAAATGAACAGAGTTGCCGCGGTCCCCATCACTATCAAAAACATCGGGTAGATCAGAGCATTACGGATATCCTTGCGGATACGCTCGTCGAACTGCATCTGCAGACTGGCGTCTTTGAGCGCTCCAGTCAGCATGCCGGTTTGATTGCCGGCTTCGAGGAGCTGGTACACATAGACAGGAAAGGTGGTTATGTTGGCGCGGACCGCATCCGGCACGCTCATACCCCGCCGCAAGTCACGGCCGAGACCACCGAGTGCATCGCCGAAAATGTTGTAGACCGGCGATCGCGAGGCGATGTCGATCGCTTCGCTGAGGCTAACCCCGGCCTCGACCAGCACCGCCAGTTCGTTGGCCAGCCGAATGTGATCCTCGGCGCTCGGTTGCCTTGTCCAGCTCAGCAGGCGCCGCCTGGCCTGCGCGGCAATGGCGAGCGAGAGCGGCGTCAGTCCCCGGCGTTTCAGTTCCCTGAGCGCGGCGCGCTCATGCTCGGCGGCCAGCTCCCCGCTGACGCTCTGCCCCAAGCTGCTCAGCGCGCTATAGGTGAACGTCGGCATCCCGCGTCATCTACAGCCCGACGGCGCCACCGGTCACCCGAAAGACTTCGTCGAGACTGGTTTCGCTGCGCCACGCCTTCGCGATGCCGTCCTCACGCAATGTGCGCGCGCCTTGCCGGCGAGCCATCTCGCTCATTTCCTGGGCCGAAGCGCGCTGTAGGATGGCATCATGAATGTCGGGTTTGATGCTGACCATCTCGTAGAGGCCCAATCGCCCCTTGAACCCCGATAAGAAACAGTCACGGCACCCGACCGGGCGCCGCCAGCGGGGCCGACCCTCGAACAGCTCGGGCGCGCGCTGCCGCAGAGCCTCGATCTGCCGCTCGACCTCACCCGTCGGGTGCTCCGGCTGAGCACAATTCGGGCACAGTCGGCGGGCGAGCCGCTGCGCCATGACCAGCCGGACGGCCGAGGCTACGAGAAAGGGCTCGACCCCCATATCGACCAAACGGGTAAATGCGCTAGCGAATCGTTGGTGTGCAACGTCGAGAACACCATGTGTCCCGTCAGCGCCGCCTGCACGGCGATTTGCGCGGTCTCCAAATCGCGAATCTCGCCGATCATGATCCGGTCCGGGTCTTGCCGCAAAATCGACCGGAGCGCCCGCGCAAACGTGTATCCGATGTCCGGTTGCGCGTGGACCTGACTGATCCCTCTTATCGTATATTCGACCGGGTCTTCGACCGTGACGATCTTTGTCGATCCGTCGTTGATTTCTTCGAGGGTCGCATAAAGCGTGGTGGATTTGCCGGAACCCGTCGGCCCGGTGATCAGAATGATACCGTGCGGCTCGCGCGCCCAAAATCTGAAGCTTTCGAGATTGTCCGGGCTCATGCCGAGACGATCCAAGCGGAATTGCTGCCGCTCTTTCGGCAGCAATCTCAAGACCAGCGACTCGCCCCAGGTGCTGGGCAACGAAGACACGCGGATGTCGACCATCTCGCCGCTCAGGCGCTGGCTCAGGCGTCCGTCTTGCGGCAGTCGGCGCTCGGCGATGTCGAGGCCGGAGATGATCTTGATCCGTGACGCCACTGCATCGAAGCGGTCGCGTCCCAGGGTCAGCCGCGTCTGAAGCACACCGTCGAGGCGAAAGCGAACACGAAATTCGCGTTCCGCCGGCTCCACATGGACATCCGAGGCATGCTCCTCGAAGGCCTGGGCAATCAGGCTGCTGACCAACTCGATGACCGGCGCCTCCTCCGCCAGCTCTTTTAGATGACTGATCTCGTCCGAAGGGTTGCGTCCGTCCACCCTGCCTTGCTGCTGAACCCGCTCGATGGCGCGATCGAGTGCCTGTGACGCCATCAGAGCCCAGCGGACAGGAACGGAGCCATACGCCGCGCGCACGAATTCCTGAAGATCGCTCATCAGCGGATCTCTCGCGACCACCCAAAAGCCGTCGCCTGATTCCCACGGCAGCGCCTCCTGATCGACCCACCAATCGACCGGATAGCCCGATTGCTTAATGGCGTCGAGATAAGCCGTCGCGTCATCGGGGAGGCTATCATCAGCGAGCACCGGGATGCCGAGCTGGTCGCTCAATATCGGCAACAGACGCTCTTCTGAGAGCGCGCCGAGCCGGACGAGAATGCTTCCCAGCCTACCGCCGTAGCGCTCCTGAAATGCGAGCGCCCGCGCGACGTCGGCCTCGCCGATCAGACCCGCTTCGATCAACAGCTGGCCGATTGGCCGCACCGTGTCGGCATCCGCGTGGGGTGGCCAGAGCTGTTCGATATCGGCCGCCGCCAAGCCTGCCGGCTTCTCGGCGATGATCAGCTGTGGTTCTCGTGAATCCATCCCGTGTTTTTTTTAGTTCACCAATGCAGGGTCGACGCCGGCTGGGGCATCAATTCGTAGCGCTTCTTGAACATTTCCGCCAGCCGCTCGGCATCTTCCCCCGACTGGATGATGTACGGGGTGATGAAGACGAACAGCTCGCTGCGGGTCTTCGCCACCTGTTGGGTGCCAAACAGAAAACCCACTCCCGGGAGATCTTTCAGCCCCGGGATGCCTGTAGAGTTGCTGCTCGCATTTTCCATGATCAACCCGCCGAGCAACACCGTCGCGCCGTCTTGCAGTGACAGCTGAGTACTGACCGTTCGATTGTTGATGACTGGAGTGCTCAATCCCGACGTAGTATTCATTACAGCTTCGCTGACCTCCTGTTTTATTTCGAGATCGATTTGGTTTCCGGCATAGATCGTCGGTTTTACCGTGAGGATGACCCCGGTATCTCGATATTGTATGCTTTGCAGAATGGCGCTGGTTCCGGCTTGCTGAAGCTGTGAGCTGGTGCCCTGACTAGTGACGATCGGAACCTGCGCGCCGACTTGGATCCTCGCCTCGCTGCCGCTGCGCGCCAGCAGCTTCGGCGTTGAAAGAACTCGCACGGGGTTGTTGCTCGCCAACGCATTGAGCATCAGGCGGGTGGCTCCCGCACGGTTGAGTATCGTCGTGGTAAAGCCGGTGCTGCCGATGCCGGTCCCCGTGTTTTGGATGATCTCGTTTGGCGTGGCGCCCAGGTTGAGGATCCATTCGAGGCCGAGTGTCGCGTTGTCGGTCAAGGTCACCTCCGCGACGGTGACCTCGATGATGGCTTCGCGCGCGGCTTGATCGAGGCTTTCGATCAATGGGCGAAGCTGCGCAAATTCCTCGGCGCTGCCTTGAAAGATGATCGCGTTGCGTGCCGCATCGGTCACGATCCGCGCCGGCAGATTTCCCGGAGGCGAGCCCGAGGGCGCGAGCCCAGCACCTGGAGGAGCTTGGGCGGCCGGGAGCCCCGGAGGCGCGCCCGGAGGAGGCGGCCCGGGAGCTCCCGGTTCCGGGGTCGTTGCTGCGCTCCGTGCGGCGATATTGCCTATGAGAACCGCGTTCAGCACATTGGCGAGGCTTTCGGCGGTCGTATTGCGGACGCCGTAATAAAAGAGGCTTCGTTGCGGATCGACTTGCGATACGCGATCGAGGTCGCGCGCCCAATCCTCGACATGCGACAGCGTCTTTTGGTCGGCGGCAAAGACGACCAGAGAATTGCTCGGCCGTAACGGCAGCAAGACGAGCGCGCCGGGATTTTGCAGGTTGGTGCCGACGCTATAGCCCTCGGCGCGGAGAATATCAGTGAGCCTCTCGGCCAGCTGGCTCGGGGACCAGAAGGCGGGCTCGATGCGAGCGCTGCGCCGCCCGGCGAGACGAGGCTGGTCCAATGTGCGGATGGCTTCGTTCGCGGCTTGCACGTCCTCGGGCAAGCCGAGCAGCAGTAGCGCATTGGCTTGCGGCGCGGGTGATATTCGGACCTTGGTGCCGAACGCCGTCTGAAGCCAGCCCGCCATATCGTTTGCCGATACACTGGCCAGTGGCAAGTATTCATAGATCGGTCGCAGGTTCTCGGCGATTTCCCCCGAGCTGCGGCCGCGGATGACGTCCGGCGATTGCGAAAGAAGCGCCTCGCTGGGTACGATCCGTACGAGCTTGTCGGTGGTGATAACGCTGATGCCGTAGTCGCGGAGAACTGTGCGCGCCAAGGCCAAAATCTCGTTCGGCTGCAGCCGCCGGCCGGTTCGCAACGTAACGGGGTCGGTGCGCTGCGCGAGCTTCGGATCGATCTCGAAAGAAAGATGCAGGGTCTCGCCAAACACGGTGTTGATGAAAGCCGGCAGCGGCATTTGTTCGATCGTGAGGCTGACCGGCTCGCCCGAAAGGTTGATGGAAGGCTCGGTCGTGATGGCCGCCGCCGGGGCGCTCGGAGGCGCCGGCCCCGGACGTACCGTTGTCTGCCGGGCGGCCGCACCCGCAATCAGCGGGCTTGTCGGCAGCAGCGCCGCGGGTTCCTCGGTCTTTTCCGGCAGCGTCCGCAGATCCGCTCCGGGGTTGCCGGTCGGGTAGGCGCAGGCGGCGACCACCAACAGGCACAGAAGACAGGCAACACGCAGCAACCCCCCACCATCGCGCATACCGAACCGTTCAATTCTTTTCGAACATCCTGACCGTAACGAGGGCGCCTTGCCTATCGATCGTGACGCCGCCCGGGTCGACAGAACGGACGATACCCCCGTCCGGCAAGCTTTCCCCAACCTGCCGCAGCTCGGTTCGATCCGTGTTTTGCCCCGGCGGACGCAGCAGCACCACCAGATAGCGGTTCGTCTCGGCGGTGACGATACCGCTGATCCGCCATTGAGTGGGGGTGGCGTCCCCGGCGCCCGCTCCGCCGCTCGTGCTCGTCACCGCACGCTGTCCCGCAGCGCCAAAGGGCTGTTTGGCGAGCACGATCTTCGCATCGGCGGCGAGGTCCGATTGCCGAGGCTGGGGAACTTTCCATTCCGCCGCAGGTGCTTTCGACCTGAAGACCCCTCTACCCGCGGGATCGTCCTGCCACCACCCCAGCGCGAATGCCGTGAGGCTGAGCCCCGCCATCCCGGTGGCGATACCAGCCTGTCGCGCTGTCAACCGCATCGCCGCCATTTATGCCTTCGCAGCGGGACGGAGAAAGGCCCCGAGCACCATTTCGAAACGGGGTGTCGGCGCCACATGGATATCGAGCCGTTCGATCACGACGAGATGCTCTTGGCTGGCTATGGCTTGCAGCAGTTTGACAAAACCCGCCGCTTCGAACCGGCCGCTGACTTGCGCGGAGACCCGGCGCAGCTTTAGCGGATTGTTGGGGTTTGCATCGATGCTGCTGCGCATCTCGCCGACCGCGATACCGGCCTGTTTGGCCTCGTCGAGCAGCCAGGATTGAAAATTGGCTTGCGCGAGACCGTCGGTCTCGGCCTCCCACAGCCGCGCTTCGGCATGATTTCGCGCCAGTTGAGTCTCCTCCCGGCGCTGCTGCCAGAGTTCGGCTTGGCCGACCTGCTCGAGGCGCGAGAGCTGGGCTTGCTTGTCGACCGCCTCGCGCCGGATTTCGCTTTCGCGCGAATCGAGGAGCATCATCCCGCTCGCGGCAACGGTAAAACCGAGCGCGACGAGCAGCGCCCGTGCGCGCCGGTTAGCCGCGCCGTCGCGCCACCATCTGCCGACCTGCTCCGGTACCAGCCGGAAGGAGGCCAAATTAACCGAGCTGATCATCGCGCCAAGTGCAGCTTTACCCGCAGACTGCGGGGGCCCTCGGCGCGCTCGGCCGCGACGTCCGCGAAGCCAGGAACCGACGAATAAGTTTTCACGTAGAAGAGTATATCGAGAGAGGAGGCCGGCGAGAAAACGGTAAATTGAAGATCGCCCGACTGGTACGACCAAGCCGCAAGTTGTGCGCCGTTGCTTGGTAGATTTTCAGCGACACGCGCTAAATCCGAAAGTTGGGAAGGATAGGGGTCGAGCTTGGCGAAACCCGAGAGGTAATCGAGGTTGGCGAGGGCCTTTTCACGATCGGCGATTGCCGGCGCGGCCCGGTGCTGCGCCTCGCCGAGGCGATTGTCGATTTCTGCCAGAGAACGCGCATCGCGCACCATGGATCCGCCGAGATATGCGTAGCCGGCCAGAACCAATGCAGCCCCCGCCAGCGCCGCCTCCCGGCCGCGGCGCTCGAGCTCCAATCCCGCGCCCGAATTGGTCCATGCCCTGCCGCGCCACACCGGCTGCTCGAACGGCGGGACTTCTGGCAGAGCATGAACCACGACCCCGGTCGCGCGCACGAATTCCAGCCATTGCTCGGGCGACGGCGCCTCGACCCACCAGCGGCTGGCCTTCAATTCTCCTTCGGCCCAGAACTGACCTTCGACGCCTTCGAGGCACCCGACGAGGTGCCATCCGTCTTCGTGCCGCGCCTGGAGTGCGGTTTCGGGCAGCACGGTGATACGGCCCGGCCTCATTCCGATCGCCTGCATCGCGTTCCTGACACGCGCGGCGTCCCACACCCAGATCCGCGCCGCCTCTCCGGTCAGGTGCAGATGGTATCCAGGCTCGGCGTAGGGTGCCCACTCTCGCGCCTTGAGAGCAGCGGCGTCTCTCAACTCGTTGCGTCCGACATTGGCCAGCCGGAACAGGCGAAAGCCACACAATGAGCGGCTGACGACCCAGTACCGGCGGCCGCGCCAGGTGGTCGACCGTTCGGTTCGGTCACGGTATTGGCGAAAGAATTGCGGGGACCGGGAGCGCATCGGGTTTCGTTTTGCTGACGTCGCGGCGCGCGGGCGGCATCTCCACATCGTAGTCGATGGCCCAGGGCCGATCCGCCGCCCCCGGGGTCAGCCGAACCGCGATACGGCGCTCGAGCGGCATGTTGGGCGACGAGAGTGTGATCAGGATGCTGTTCGCCGGAAGCGCCAGAAAGCGCGAGGGCCCCTGCGGGATCGGCAGGCCGGCGAGTTGGCCGAATTGGTAGCCGGTAACGATCGGTTGCTCATGCCGCCAGCGCAGGACATTGTCGACCCCACCCTCCGGAATCCCGGGCATGATCGAGAGCAGAGCGCGCGGGGCCGTGTTGACGTTGAACCCATCGACCGAGGCGGTCGTCGTCAAGAGCGTCCACTGGCTGTCCTCACGGGCGATCGGATCGATTTTGTCCCAATCTAAAATGCGCCGCACCTCCCAGGGTGTCCGCAGCGGCGCGTTGGCGGGTGGCTCGCGTCCGGCATCGGCGTATTCCCGCGCCTCGGCGCCATTAAGGCGCGTCAACAAGTCGGCATCGATATAATCCTGCAGCTTGGCGATCAGCGGATCGCGGTCGTCGTCGGCTATACCGAACAGCCCCAGCACGGCAAAGAGGTCGTCGTAGGATCCGAGGTTCAGGTTGATCAGCCCTCGCGCGTCCTGAAACCGAACCACCGCGTCTCCCAAACGGTAGGGGTAATCGTCCAATCGAATGTGATCTGCGTTGGGGTCGAACCCGGCGATCATTTGCGGCTCGTGAACGGTAGAAGCCTGAGCTATAGATAAAAACTCGATGCCGCGAAAACTGAATGGGCGAGTGCCCAACACATAGAGGGAAACCGCCCCAGCTTCGGCGATCTGACGTTTGGCGTCAACTTCTTCGCGATTGGCGAAAGCCTGGTCGAGCGCGCCCGATATCCATCGAGTCATGATTTCCGTCATGACCGAAAGCGCCACGATGACGACCAAAGTCAACACGAGCGCAAACCCGCCCTCTTGGGCTCGGTCGTCGCCGGGGGTGGCTGCATGGCGGTCGTGCATGCTTCGAGACGCGCCCCTAGTTCTAGCCCGGGGCAGGCGCTTCGGGCGCTCCTTAGCATGAGGTGCGCCCTTTTCGGAAGTGAGTAAATTCCTCATCATAACGAACGTGCAAAGAAAAAGTCGGGCCACCCGAAGGCGGCCCAGTTTGTCTCGTGGACTATCTTGCGACCCTCGAGGGTGGTCGCTGGCCCCGGTGCGGCTACGGCGTTTGCACCAGCACGCCGAACGCCGCGCTTTGTGTCAGCGCCGAGAACCGCATCGCGGGGTTTGGTGACAACAGCCAGACCGTCGCATGCAACGCACCCTGCCCCGCTGTCGGGTTCAACGAGGTGCCGGCGAGGATGGCGATGTCGTCGCCCGTGACATAGGTCGCGTTGTTGGCCTGCACCAGCCCGGCCGAACCGCCAGACGCGAGGTTGGTCGAGACCGTGTCAGGGAGGCCCGGCTGCGAGGCGAGATTGGCGACGAACGAGATGTTGCACACGGTCGGTGGGTTCGTCGCGTTCGGGGGTACCGGCTGAGCGGATAGCGTGGCCGAGGAAGTTCCATTGTAGTTGCAGCTGCCGGCTCCCGTTTCGGGGCTGGTGTTGGGAACGTCCTTGGTCAGCACCGCCCATACCTGCGCAGCGGTGTTGCTTGCGTTGACCATCCGGAAGAAGGTCGGCGACCCGTTGTTGACCCCGAACACGTTCTGAGCAAAGAACACCGAGCCCTGGTAGGAGATCGAGCCGAAGGTCTGGCTCGGAGCAGTTGTCAGGCTCAGCGTCAGAGCACTGGGGCTGGTCAATGTGACCACCACCATAATTTGGACAGTTGCCGGGTCAGTAGCTTAAATCACCTGCGTGCCGTTGGTCACCAGACACACGGCATAAACCGGAGTAGGGCTATTGCCCGAACTCGTGTTGGGTGTCGCAATATTGGCAAAGGTAATCATCCGCTTTGCCGAATTTATCGTCCCGGCGACGTTGTTGGCCGGCGGGGTTCCCGAGGTACAGCTGGCCTGGTTCGCTACCGGGTTCCCGGCGGCGGCTTGGTTCGGGAGCAAATAGGCTGAGGTTACCGTCGCGAAATCCCCGGTCAATGTCACTGCGGTGTTTCCGCTGAGGGCAGCGGCGCAAGAGGGGTTACCCGAGAAGGACGGGCCGTTGATGCAGAACAGCCCGGTCCTGGCGTCGAGATCGCCCTGGGCTTGGTTGACCCACACAGTGCCGAGGAAGCCCGCCGTTGACACCGTCCTGGTCCCGTTCGCCAGATTTACGACAAAACCTGCACCCGGAGGAACGGATGGACTCTGCGAAAGACCATTGCCCGTCAAATCGATGCCGAGCGTTTGCCCGCCGAGCACCACACTGAAGCTGTTATGGCTGAGCAGAGCGAGGGCGGGAAATGGCGATGCATCGCCCGTAAATGCGCCGCCGGATGTTGCCGACGCAGTGATCTGCAATACGGCACTCGGAGTAGTCGTCGAGAGCGGGTTCAAACCCGCGTAGATATTGGCGCCTAGCTTGGCGACGTCCGGGCCGGCGAGGGTGACCGTGCCCGTCGTCCCGCTGGTGAGCTGAACAAACGTGTAGGGCCCGCCAGCAGCGGGTACAGGACAATTTATGATGAAGTTACCGGAACCGGTGAGCGTCGGCGTCGTCGTCACAGCACCGGGAAACCACTGGCACAGGGTGCCGCCGGCGAGCGTGAAGGTATCGCCCACTGGCGCGATGAATGACACTGTGACTCCCGAGCCGGCCGGGATGGCGGTGGTCCCCAATACCGAATAATTGAGATCGCCGCCTTGAAAGGTGACGGAGTTGCCGGGAGGCAGTGCCACAGTCTCCGCCGAAAAGTTGAGGCTGTTGTTGGGCTGCGGGGTACCCGCTGCAAACGCGCCCGGGCTGAAGCACAACCAGGCGAGCGCCGCCGCGCTCAGCCCCAGACCTGTTCTCGCCTTCATACCTATCACTCCCCTGCAGGTTTCACAATTAACCTTGGTGTTCGCGATGGTGCCGCTTTCGGTTCCTTGACGTCAAGTGAAATTCGCCAGGTCAGCAAGATTGCCACCCTCATTTGCAACCCTGCATTTTATTCACTATTAGGTGGCCAAAAGTAAACAGCCGCCCTCAAACCAGCGATGAGTGGAACCGAAGCATCCGTCAAGCAACTCGGGGGACGAATATTGTGCGTCGCACAACGACGGCCGGATCGATGATCGGCGGCAAAGATTAGAGCGGCGGCGCGGCAGCGGTTCCGCCGGCGTTCGCGGCGTCCTGAAGGTGTGTAGTCGCAGAGCGCCTAATGTATAGCTGCGCTGCCCCTGGACCCCGACGATGCTGAACGATGTTGGCAATCGTTGCATTTTCCCGGCGCATCTTGTCGAGCAGCGCGATCGCCAACGAGCGGATTACCCCGCGCGGCAGCTCGCCGCGCGGGGCCTCATGTGCCTCGATCGCTTTGAACTGAGCGAAGGCCGGTCGGTCGGATACGCTGCGGATCGCATCGAGCAATGCCCGCAAGGCGGCTCTGTCGAAAATCCCCACCGCCGCGGGCTCGCCGCGCAGCAACTCGACTGGTTCGACCCCGACCGACACCAGCCAGGCCGTTGTGGAAGGACGAAACTGCACGCTCTTCCCTCCGCCCGCCTTGGACAAGGCGTCGACGAGGTCTTGCAAAACCGCGCCCGCGTCATGGTTGGTGACCAGGGCCTCGGACGCCTTCGTGCGTTTGTCGACGCGGAAATCATCCGCTGGTCTGAGCGGCTCGAACAGCGGCTCGGCTTGCGGAGTTCCACCCTCGGGTGACTGCTCGGCGGGCGCTTTGACGCGGATCGCCGCCCATCGCCGCAGTGCGCTGGCGGTCATTTCCTTCAAAACCGGGTTCGCGGCTATCGCCTCGGGGCGCAACAGCTCGGCCGCAGCGCGGGCGGGCTCGGCGGTAAGGACGCTGACCGCGCCACGCGGCCCGATCGCATGGGCCAGGGATAACTCTCCCGCGCTCGCCGGCAGGCCGACACTCCGGAGCGTCGCCGCATTGGCCTGAGCGTAGCGGTTGGTCAGGTCTTCGGCGAGGGGCTTGATGTCCCGCAGTGCGAGGATCTGTTCGCGGGTCATCGTCTGAGCGACCTGCGGGTAGGCGCGCTCGAACATCTCGAGCCAGGTTCCCGACAAAAATTGCCCGTATCCGGCCGCGCTCGACAGCGGGTTCCGCCCCGGCCCGCCTTCTGCCGCAATGATGCGCGCACTCAGATCGCCAAGCCCGTCGGCATTGTTGATTGGCTCGAGTGCCCGGGTTTGCGAAGCTGCAATCGAAGCGCCGAACAGGGTCGTCGCGATCGCCGCCGCGCGCAGAATACGCGTCGGGCCAAGCGCCTTCATTCCCCAACCCCCTCAAACCCAGCTCGAGAATACAGTCGAGCTCCCCCTCGCCATTCTTCCTCAATTTCATGTGCCGAGGCAACGCCTGGCGAGGTGGTCAGTGAAAGCCGTATTGTGCGGTCAGCTCACTGATCATTCGGTCGAGACCAAAGCGGCAAGCAACGAAACCCGGTCCGACGGAGCGGATACGATCGCGCCAGGCGCGGTCGGTCGCCAGCCGAAGCGCCGCATCGGCAATCGCTTCGGGATCGGCATGGGGAACGAGGATGCCGGTCCCTCCCGGCAGAAATGCCTCGGCGACGCCACCGGCGGTGCAGGCGACGACCGGTCTACCGGCCCATTGCGCCTCGATCGCCGTGTTCGGGGTGCCCTCGGCTTCGGAGGTCAGAAGAAACACGTCCATCGCGCCGAGCGCGGCCAGAGGGTCGACGCTCAGCCCAGGGAGGATCACGCGTTGCTCCAAGCCGAGCGCGGCAAGTCGTGCGCCGATTTCCGCCCGCATGGGTCCCAGCCCGTAAAGCGCAAATACCACGTCGGTGCGGCGAGCAAGGATCGCGGCAGCCGTGTCGAGCCATAGAAACGGCCGCTTTTCGGGCGAGAATCGGAACATTGATCCGATCAGAACTGCCTCGTCCGGCACCCCGATGCGCCGGCGTTCGGCAAGCGCCGCTTCGTGATCCGGCGTCGGCAGATCGACGCCGTTGTAGATGACACCGATCCGCTCGGCCGGCACCCCCAGCCAGTCTGCGTAATCCCGCGCCCCGGCAAGGCTGTTGTTGAGCAACACGACCCCGGGCTGGGATAGGAGCGCGCGGTACGCCGCCCGCATCACCGGCTCGTGGAAGAAGAAGCGGCTGGGGTTGAGGTTGCGGCCGGACAGCACAATCCGCGGCACCCCGGCCAGAACCGCCGCGATGCCAGCGCGTATATTGGACCAGTCGAGCCAGGCATGGACGACGGCCGGCCGCAGCGAAACCAGCTCGCGCCATAGATCCGCGGCATCGCAAACGAGGGGGGTAGGCAGCCTCGCGGCCGCCTTGAGCAGCCCTGCCGGCAATGACGCGTGTAACGGCGAGGGGCGGCAGATTTGCCGGGCGACAACGCCGGCTGCAGCGAGTTGCGGGGCGAAAAAATCGTACTCCTCGGGCTGCCCCGGCGCGAGGTGCGCGCACAGCACCGAGATGTCCCGAGTACCGCGCCGCGTTAGGCCGCGCACCGCATTGGCGAGCTGCCGCTCGGCGCCGCCCGGCTGCAAGCTGCCGCACACCATCACCAGCCTGCCGGGCACCGGAACGACCGGCTCGGCTGCCCGGAACAGCGAGTTCAGCGAGAGCTCCTGGGCTCGCTCGGCGTCCGGAGTGAGGACCCCCGATCTTCCGTTCCCGCGCACTTGCGAGACGATGCGCTCCGCGACGGGCCGGAGAAGGCGTCGCTCGCGCATCGCCAAGGCCAGGTTGCGCGCGCCAACCCAGGCGGCGGCCTTCAAACGCTGTGACACCGTCGTCACCCGACCTCAACCGGCCCGCAGGTACTGCACGGCTTCATCGCGGCGGAAGAGGTAGAGGAGGGCGCGCAGGGCCTGGCCGCGCCCGCTTTCGAGGTGGGGATCGCGTTCGAGCACGAGCCGGGCGTCGTCATGGGCGATCGCGACCAGCTCTTCGTGGACCGCGAGATCGGCCAGGCGCAAGGTCGGTAGGCCGCTCTGCCGCGTGCCGAGGACCTCGCCGGCGCCGCGCAACCGCAGATCTTCCTCGGCGATGCGGAACCCGTCCTCGGTTTCGCGGAGGATACTGAGGCGCCGTTTCGCTACCTCGCCGAGCGGCGATTGGTAAAGCAGCAGGCAGGTGGAAGGCGTGTCGCCGCGGCCAATGCGGCCGCGCAGCTGGTGCAGTTGCGCGAGCCCGAAACGTTCGGCATGCTCGATGGCCATGACGCTCGCCTCAGGCACGTCGACCCCGACCTCGATCACCGTCGTCGCGACCAGCAAATCGAGTTCCCCGCCCGCGAAACCTGCCATTGCGCGGTCTTTGTCCGCCGGCTTCATGCGCCCGTGGACCAAGCCGACGCGGCCGGGGAAGAGCGGCGCCAGCGTCTTGTACCGCTCCTCGACGGCGGCGAGGTCGGCGGTTTCGCTTTCCTCGACCATTGGGCAGATCCAATAGACTTTGGCCTTTCTCGCCAGAGCACGGCCGACCGCCGCCACGACGTCGACGATGCGCTCGAGCGCCACGGTGCGCGTGTCGACCGGATGCCGTCCCGGCGGCTTTTCGGTTAGCCGCGAGACGTCGAGATCGCCGTAAGCAGTCATCATCAGGGTGCGCGGGATCGGAGTCGCGCTCATCAGCAGGGTGTCAGCATCGCGGCCCTTCGCGTAGAGACCGAGGCGCTGCTCGACGCCGAATCGGTGCTGTTCGTCGATCACAACCAGCGCGAGATCACGGAACTCGACATCCGGCTGAAAGAGGGCGTGCGTGCCAACGACTGCCGGCGTCAGGCCCGAGGCGAGGCTCGCCAGCATCGAGGCACGGGCTCGCCCTTTTTCGCGCCCGGTCAGAAACCCGATCTCGACCCGGGCCGCTGCGGCATGGCGCTGCAATGTCGCATGATGCTGGCGGGCGAGGATCTCGGTCGGCGCCATCAGCGCCGCCTGGCCGCCGCCCTCGATCGCGGTCAGCATTGCAATCAGCGCGACGACCGTCTTGCCGCTCCCGACATCGCCCTGGAGCAGCCGCACCATGCGTTCCGGCTGCGCCATTTCCGCCGAGATCTCGGCGATCGCGAGACGCTGCGCGCCGGTCAGCCCAAAGCCGAGCGCGGCCTCGACCGGGCGGGTCAAGGCCGCGGTGCCGACGATCGCCCGCCCTTTTTGACGACGACGCCGGGCACGCACCAGCGCCACCGCGAGTTGGCTCGCAAAGATCTCGTCATAGGCGAGCCGCTCGCGCCACGGGGGTGTCGGCAAAAGATCGGCTTCGGCCTCCGGGGCATGCGCGCGGCGGACCGCGTCTCCCCAGGCGGGCCAGCCACGCCGCTCGCGCAGCGCCGGATCGATCCATTCCGGCAATGCCGGGAGGCGGTCGAGCGCCGCCCCGACCGCCTTCTGCACGACGCGGGGCGACAGACCCCCGGTCATCGGGTACACGGGTTCGATCGGCCGCAGCCGATCGAGCTCGTCGGGCCGCAACACGAGGTCCGGGTGCGCCATCTGCGGGATGCCGCCGTAGAACTCGACGCGGCCGCTGACGACGCGCTCGGCGCCGATCGGGAAGAGCCGGGCGAGCTGGTCGCCCTTTACGTTGAAATAGACCAGCGTCAACGTGCCGGTGTTGTCGGTGCACAGCACGCGGTAGGGCCGGCGCCCGAAGCCCGGCTGGTGCGCCTCGACGCGCACCGCGATCGTCGCGATATGGTCCGGCTCGAGCGCGCGGATCGGCGGCGAGGCGCGTCGGTCGATAATACCGCTCGGCAGATGCCAGACGAGGTCGAGGACGAGCGGGCCGGCGAGGCGTTCGAACAGCCTGGCCGACTGCGAGCCGATACCGGAGAGCACCGTAACCGGCGCAAACAGCTTGTCGAGGATGGCGGGACGCACAAACGATGTCTATATCCGCGCGAGGGGTACCGCCAAGGGCACACCCAAGGGGACGCCACGTGACCTCACCATCAGAAATTCGCCGTAAGCGGCTGTTGTTCCGTTCCTGGCACCGCGGCACGCGCGAGAGCGACCTGATCCTCGGCCGCTTCGCCGACACTCATCTCGCCGGGTTTGACGAGACGCAACTCGACCATTACGAGGCCCTCCTCGACTGCGCCGACGCCGACATCTTCGATTGGGTCTCCGGCCGCACCGCGCCGCCCGCCGAACACGACCACGACGTAACCCGTCTCTTGCTCGCTTACAGCAACACTTAATCGTTACAATGACTGAGTCGCCGAAGACTCCCTCTCCACCCCTCGGGGGGGAGAGGGCCGGGGTGAGGTGGGGACGCTTCGGCGGGTGGCATGCCCACCTCACCCTCCCCTTAGCTGACGCTACGGGTCCCCTCCCTCTCCCCCCTGAAGGGCGGAGAGGGTGATGACAGGGCTCACCGAAATCGTTCGGTCGCTCGGCCAGCGGCCGCGCGCTGTCACTCTGTTCGGCGCGCCGGAGGGGTTTGACGCAGCGGCGATCGGGACGTTCGCTTCCGGACCTTGGCTGCATGTCTGTCGCGACGATGGGCGGATGGCGCGGTTTGCCGCCGCGCTGGCGTTTTTTCACCCCGAGATCGAAGCGCTGACCTTCCCCGCCTGGGACTGCCTGCCCTACGACCGGGTCTCGCCCAACGGCGAAATCGTCAGCCGGCGGATCGACACCTTGACGCGGCTCGCGACCGCCCCGCCCGACAAGTTGATCGTGCTGACCACGGTCAACGCGCTGGTCCAGCGCGTGCCGCCGCGCCGGCTCTTCGACGGCCGAATCCTGACTTTGCGGACCGGCGGCCGCGTCGGGCTCGACCGGCTGCAGAGCTTCTTCCGCAACAATGGCTACGTCCGCACCGATACGGTGCGCGAGCCGGGCGAATTCGCGATCCGCGGCGGCATCGTCGACCTCTTCCCCGCCGGGGCGGCAGAGCCGTTGCGCCTCGACTTCTTTGGCGAAACGCTCGAATCGCTTCGCGGCTTCGACCCACTGACCCAGCGGTCGACCGGCAAGCTCGACGAGGCCGCATTGCGGCCGGTCAGCGAGGTCTTGCTCGACGACGAGGCGGTGCGCCGCTTTCGCTCGCGCTACCGCGAGCAGTTCGGCGCGACCGGCACCGACGACCCGCTTTACGAATCGGTCAGCGCCGGGCGGCGCTATGCCGGCATGGAGCACTGGCTGCCGCTCTATTACGAGCGGTTGGAAACCCTGTTCGACTATCTGCCGGGGGCCGGGATCTCGCTCGATTACCAGGCCGAGGAGGTGCGCGCCCACCGCCTCGAGGCGATAGGCGATTCCTATGCGGCGCGCCACAACGTCACTCCCGCGGCGCGCGCCGGTGCGCCGGTCTATCGCCCGATCCGCCCCGACCAGCTGTACCTCGACCGCCGCGAGTGGCAAGCGGCATTGCATGGACGGCCCGTCGTGCAGCTGTCGCCTTTCGCGGCGGATCAGAGCGACGGCGACGCCTTCGCTGCCGGCGCTCGCCCGGCTCGCAATTTCGCCGCCGAGCGCGCCGACCCGAATATCGTGCTGTTCGAGGCGGTCCGCGATTACCTCGAAGCCGAGCGCAAATCCGGCCGCAAGACCGCGATCGCCGCGTTCAGCCCGGGATCGGCTGACCGGCTGCTGACCGTGCTCCGCGACCGCGGCGTTTCCGATCTGCGCCGGATTGCCAATGGGCAGGAGCTCGAAGCGTTGCCGGCCTCGGCCGTCGGCCTCGCCGTACTGCCGGTCGAGCAGGGCTTCGCGACCGACGACCTGGTCCTGCTCGGTGAGCAGGACATCCTCGGCGACCAACTCGCCCGCGCCTCGCGCCGGCGGCGCAGCCTCGATCAGTTCATTACCGAAGCGACGGCGCTGACCCCGGGCGATCTCGTCGTCCATGACGATCACGGCATCGGCCGCTACGAGGCATTGGAGACGATCGACGTAGCCGGCGCGCCGCATGATTGCGTGCGCGTCCTCTACGCCGGCGACGACAAGCTCTTCGTGCCGGTCGAGAACATCGAAGTCTTATCGCGCTTCGGCTCGGAAGACGCCGGCGTGCAGCTCGACCGGCTTGGCGGGGTCGGCTGGCAGTCGCGCAAGGCGCGGGTCAAGAAGCGCATCCGCGACATCGCCGGCGAATTGATCCGCGTCGCCGCCGAACGCCAATTGCGGCCGGGCGATGTTCTGCAGCCGCCAGAGGGGATCTACGAGGAATTCGCCGCCCGGTTCCCGTATCCCGAAACCGAGGACCAGCTGAACGCGATCGCCGATACGTTCGCCGACATGGCTTCGGGAAAGCCGATGGACCGGCTGATCTGCGGCGATGTCGGGTTTGGCAAGACCGAGGTGGCGTTGCGTGCCGCCTTTATCGCGGCGATGGCCGGGTCGCAGGTCGCGGTCGTGGTGCCGACGACCCTATTGTCGCGGCAGCACTACCGCAGCTTCACCGAGCGCTTTGCCGGGCTGCCATTGCGGATTGGGCAGCTGTCGCGGCTGGTCCCGGCCAAAGTGGCGCGCGAGGTCAAGAAGGAGCTCGCCGACGGACGGCTCGATATCGTGATCGGCACGCACGCCTTGCTCGCCAAGGACGTCCGGTTCGCCCATTTGGGGCTCCTGATCGTCGACGAGGAGCAGCATTTCGGCGTCGCTCAAAAAGAAAAGCTGAAGCAATTGAAGGCCGATGTGCATGTCCTGACCCTGACCGCGACGCCGATCCCGCGCACTCTGCAATTGGCCTTGTCGGGGGTGCGCGAGATGAGCCTGATCGCGACGCCGCCGGTCGATCGCCTGGCGGTGCGCACGTTTGTGATGCCCTACGACCCGGTGACGGTCCGCGAGGCGATCATGCGCGAGCGCGACCGCGGCGGTCAGATCTTTTATGTCGTGCCGCGCATCGCCGATCTCGACGACGTGCGCGAGAGGCTGCGCGAGAGCGTGCCCGAGATCAAATACGCGGTGGCGCACGGCCGCATGGCGCCCTCCGAGCTCGAAGACGCGATGACGGCGTTCGACGAGCGCGCCTTTGATCTGCTGCTGTCGACCAACATCATCGAATCGGGGCTCGACATCCCGTCGGCCAATACGATGGTCGTGCACCGCGCCGACATGTTCGGGCTGGCGCAGCTCTACCAGCTGCGCGGCCGCATCGGGCGCAGCAAGCTGCGTGGCTATGCCTATCTGACCCTGCCGGAGAAGAAGAAGCTCGCACCGACCGCGCAGCGCCGGCTCGAAGTCATGCAGACCCTGGATACGCTGGGCGCCGGTTTCCAGCTGGCGAGCCACGATCTCGACATCCGCGGCGCCGGCAATCTCTTGGGCGACGAGCAATCCGGGCACATCCGCGAGGTCGGCATCGAGCTCTACCAGCACATGCTCGAAGAGGCGGTCGCCGCCGCCCGCACCGACGGCGCTGAGCAAGGTGTCCGTGAAGACTGGACCCCTCAAATCACGATCGGCACACCGGTACTGATCCCGGAAAATTACGTCCCCGATCTCGGGGTGCGGCTCGGCCTCTACCGCCGTATTGCCGGGCTCGCCGACCGCCGCGAGATCGACGGTTTCGCTGCCGAGCTGATCGACCGCTTCGGGACGCTCCCAGCCGAAGTCGAGAACCTGCTCGAGATCATCGCAATCAAGCGCTATTGCCGCGAAGCCGGCATCGAAAAGCTCGAAGCCGGCCCCAAAGGCGCGGTCATTTCCCTGCGCGACAACCGTTTCGCCAATCCGGCAGGCCTCGTCGACCTGATCCAGCGCAACGCCGGCACCCTAAAGCTCCGCCCCGACCAGAAGATCCTTTATCAGCGCAACTGGGACGATGCCAAAGCCCGTCTCACCGGCGTCGCCAAACTGGTGCAGGCCCTCGCCAAAATCGCCCGCACCACCCCGCCCGAAGCCGACACGCAATTGCCGAAGCCGACCCCGTCACAGGCCAAGCCGAGGGTGGCGCGAAGGGCGTGAGCACGTAGCGCGGGTTGAGCAACGCGAACCCACCGATACCTCTCGCACCCGGAGCGAGGATGACAGGGTTCGCTGGGCTCAACCCATCCTACTGTTACCACCGCCGACGCCCCGCCGGACAGAACGCGATAAGCGGCAGCTGGGCGAGGAGCCGGCGGCGAGCACCTTCTGAACTATCGTACTGCCAGCCGACAAGCCGGCTCAATACCGCCCGGATGATCGGTGCGATGAACCGGTTGCGCCGCTCGTAGCCGGTGATCACTCGCATTGCCTCTTCCTCGTCGAGGAAACGGTAGGCGGCGACGAAATTTTGTGAACCGATGACCACCTCCGGGCCTGGTGTCGCCTCGATGTTGCGCAGCCAGTCGGCGTTGCGGCCAAAGGCGCTCATTACGACCGCCTCGGGACCTTCTTTGCGATACTCCATGACTTCCAGAACAGTGCGGCGGCGCAGGCCAGTGCGACGCCCGATATGGATCAGCAGCAGGAACCGGTGTCCAAGCAACCAGCCGCAGTTCCAACGATACAGATAGACCGGGGCCCGAAAGAGGCGGCGCAGCATGCCGTTCAGTCGGATTGCGTCCACTGGCAAACCTCGCGGTCCTTGGCGTTGGGACAGCAACGAAGACACGCACATCGATTGCCTGGCCAACTACAAGACCGGCCGGCGTGCGAGGCGGGGCGCCGGCGCGTTCGGGACGCTAGCGCGGCAGCGGGTTGCCCTTGGTTTCGCGGCCGAGCAGCATCGCGAGGATGCTGAGCAGAGCAAAGCAGGTCATGAAGGCCGTCACCCGGTTGAAGCTGCCGCCGAAGGCGCCGACCAGGAGCCCGGCGACAAGCGGGCCGAAACTGGTGATTACCCGGGCACTGCCGGTGCAGAACCCGACCGCGGTCGAACGGATGTGGGTCGGGAACAACTCCGGCAGATAGACCGCATAACCGGAGAATACGCCGAAGACGAAGAAGCCGAAGATCGGCAGCACGACCGGGTACCATGGCTCGTAGGCAGGAAGGACCAGATAGAGGATGAGGCCGAAGACGATCGTGCCGGCGCTGTAGAAGATCACGGTCCGGCGGCGGCCGATGATGTCGCAGATGAAGCCAAAGGCGATGTAGCCGCAGATGCCACCGAGGCTCCACAACATGATGCCGTGGCTGACGAACGGCACTGCGGCGGTGGCGTCCGCGGCGCCGCTCTTCTGCGCCATCAAGGACAGGATCGTCGGCAGCCAGATGTTTGTAGTCCAGATCGCCAGCAGCGAGCCGAGGCCGAACAATACCCCGACCATCGTGTTGTAGCGGTGCTCCCTGGAGAACAGCTGCAACGGCACAAAGCGCATGAATTCGCGGTCGGCGACATTGCTGCGCAGGCCCGCAGCGACGGCGCGGCGGCGCTCGCGGACATCGGCGAAGCGCTCCGGGTCCAGCATCCGGCCGCGCATGATCGCCAAAATGATCGCCGGCACGACGCCGACAAAGAACACGTAACGCCAGCCATACGGGCCGACGAGACCATAGGCCCAGGCGCCGATGAAGGTGCCGACTGCACCGCCCGTCATCATCGTCGCGGCGATCTTCGCCCGGTGCGTCTCGGCGAGCGTTTCGGCCAGCAACGGAATCCCGACCATCAATTCGGCGCCGGTGCCGAGCCCGGCGATAAACCGGTAAAGGGCAAAGTCGAAAATGCCTTGCGAGAGGCCTTGCAGTGCGGTGAAAACGCTGTAGAGCGCAATGCTGAAGGCGAGCGTACGCACCCGGCCGATATAGTCGGCGAGGATGCCGAACAGAAACCCGCCAAAAGCCCAACCCAACAGCCCCGCCATGCTGAGGAGGCCGCCATATTTGCCGATCTCGGCCAATGGCGGGTTGCCGCCTAGCAGCTCCGTCATTGCCGGCTTCAGCACCAGCGAGTAGAGCCCGAAATCGGCCGCGTCGAGCGTCCAGCCGAGCCACACGACGAGAAAAACCAGCCACTGATACCGGCTGACCGCCCGTAGCCCGCCAAACTGCGCTACGGCTACCCCGCCCTTGTCCACCCGGCCACCTGCCCTTGTTCAGGTTCGTATCGAAGATGTGTGGCACCTACTATGGGAGGAGTAGCGGGTCAAGTACTTCCCGTAATGAGGCTAGGGCCGGAACCTTCGCTATTAGCCGGCATTTTTGCCCTTGAGAATCAGATGGAGGGTGGCGTGAGTGAAAGGCCGAAGGCGCTGATCGTCGGGGCGGGTCCGACCGGATTGGTCATGGCGCATGAACTCGCGCGTGACGGGATCCAATGCCGCCTGATCGACAAGGGCCCGCACCGCGCGATGGAGTTCGCGGGCGATCGCGATCCACTCGCGGACCCTCGAGACGTTCGAGCTGATGGGACTCGCCGATGCTTTCCTCAACGCCGGTCAACAAATTACCGGAGTCGGCATGTACGGCGAGAGCGGACGCATTGCCCATGCCGCGTTCGGGATGCTGGAGACGCGATATCCGTTTGTACTCGGGGTGCCGCAAGACGAGAGCGAGCGGATCCTGGAAGAGCGTGTTGCGCGGCTCGGGGTGCGGGTCGAACGCAACACCGAGCTGATTTCGCTGGCACAACGCGAGTCCGGCGTCGCGGCCCGGCTGCGCACCGCCGACCGAGTCGAGGAACTCGAGGCCGACTGGCTCCTTGGCTGTGACGGGGCGCACAGCGCGGTTCGCGAGCAGCTGGGAATTTCTTTCTCGGGCGCCACTTATCCCGAGCATTTCGTTCTGGCCGATATAAAGGTGGCTGGCAACCTCGACCATGCAGAGGCACAGGTCTGGCTGCAGCGTGAGGGTGCGCTGGCATTTTTTCCGCTGCCGGAGGATCGTTGGCGGCTCATCATCACGAACGCGCCGCCCGACTGGCAGGGCGAGCCCAGCCTCGCGCAATGCCAGGCATTGGTGGACGAGCGCGGTCTCGACCGTCTCCGGCTCGGCGATCCGCGATGGACAGCGGTATTCCGCATCCACCGCCGGGAGGCGGCGCGCTTTCGCAAGGACCGGGTCTTCCTCCTCGGCGACGCCGCGCACATCCACAGCCCAGTTGGCGGCCAGGGCATGAATATGGGCATTCAGGACGCGTTCAACCTCGCCTGGAAATTGAGCCTCGTTTTGCGGAGCGGGGATAATCCGCCGCTGCTGGACAGCTACGAGGCCGAGCGCAAACCGATCGACGAAGCGGTAATCCGGCAGACCGATCGCGGCACCCGCCTTATATCCTTGCACGGCTCGGTCACCCGCTTTGTCCGCGATCATCTGATGTCCTTGCTGACGCAGATCCCCGCCGTGGCGGAAAAGCTCGGCGAGGGGCTTTCGGGGCTCGCGGTCAATTACCGGCACAGCCCGATCGTCGAGGAAGGCGGCGCCGGAATGGCGGGCCCCGCCGCGGGTGATCGGGCGCCCGATGCGCTGCTCGTTGCAGCGAAGGGCGGGGCGTCGCTGCGGCTCTACGACCTCTTCGCCGAGCACCGCCACGTTCTGCTGCTGTTGGGCGACGGCCCCGAGGCCTTGCCGCCCACGATGCCCCGCTTTCCGGAAAGCGTCTTCGCAGCGTATCGCGTCGTCCCGCCGGGCACATCCGGCGGCAATTATGTCGATCGTGAGGGCGTAGTCGCGCAGCGTTACGGGTCGAAGCCGGCCGCATACTTGATACGCCCGGACGGCTATGTCGGTTTTCGCTGCGACTGGCGGGTGGTTTCCACAAACCTACCCCACTACCTAGCCAAGCTGTCTTCGTCGGCTGAGCGCGCCGGCTCCGGTTGAGCAGCAGTGTCAGGGCCGGCGGCGGACGCCGGGTCCGAGGACCTGTTGGACTGCCGGGTTACTGGCGCTCGCCGCTGCGCCATCGAAGGGCCGGTGACGACGTCGAAATCACTGTGGGACATGAGGCTGACCTCCTTTTGAGAGAGGCCGCTCCACACTCGGCGACGTTCGGATAACGAGAAGCTGAAACGCGAAAGCCGCCTCGGGTGGGGCGGCTTCGGGTGATTGACGCGCAAGCGCGATCCTAGGCCGCCGACATATACCGGCGGTACCAAAATCGCGCGACAGGGACTGGCGTTCTCGGTGCCATGGACTGCATATTAGATGCGCCTCGACGCGAATGCAATGGGAACTCGCAATGAGGCGCACGCATAAACTGTTTGGCAGCGCATTGGTTGCAGCGCTCTCGCTGCTGACGGGTCGGAGCGAGCGCCGAATCCACTAGAGCCGACTAGACGGCTGAGGCTCGGCGACGCAGCAGCAATTAGACGCTCTCCCCGCGAGCGGGGAGAGCGAGATTTTCGGGTATGTGATGAGCCGTTACGACGGCATCTGGCCCATGAAGTCGCGCTTTCCGATCTCGATGCCGAGACTGCGCAGGATGTTGTACGCCGTCGTTGTATGGAAATAGAAATTCGGCATCGCGAAGTGATAGAGGTAGTTCTGGGCACGGAAGTTGCGCGGTTGGCCGCCGGCGGTGATGGTGACCTGCTGGTCCTCGCTTCCGTCGAGCTGGTCGGCCTTCAGGCCCTTCAGGAAATCGATCGTCTTGTCGATCCGGGCCTTCATCTCGGCGAAGCTGTTGTCGATCGCCGGTAGGCTCGGCACCTCGACCCCGGCGGCGCGACCGGCGCCGAAGGCGTGCTCACTGGCTTGCCGCACCTGGCGGGCAAGGGTGAACATGTCGGGGTAGAGCCGCCAATTCAGCAAGGTATTCTCTTCCCATTTGTGGGCATTGGCGTGGGCCTCGGCTTTTTCGATCACGCCCTTGAGGCCACCGAGCAGCTGCAGGAATACCGGCACGGAGGCGTGGTACATCGAGATCGGCATGAAACGGTCCTCCTCATCATATATGATGGCGTTGATGCCGGGCGGATCTTAACGGGAGCCGAGAGCCGCGGGAAGGCCCCTGCCGACCGAAGGCATGCTCAAGTTAAGAGGATTCTTACCTCGCTGTGCCTCGATGCTGGGTCCTCCTCGGAGCCCGGAAGTTTGTTCTCCACCGATCCCCGTCGCCGTTGCCAAGCCACCACGATCGAGATCGTCGTCGTCGGCATCATCGTCATTCTGGCGATGTGGACGACAGTTGCCGCCTCGATCATGACCGCAAGAGAGGCGACGATGGATCGCACGCGGTCAGAAGGGCGTAACCTCGCTGCTGCTTTCGCCGACGGATTGACCCATATTCTCGGCGGCGTCTCCGACGCGATGGAGATCGTCGCCCAACGCATGCGCATAGCGCGCGGGGTCTTCGATATCCATGGCTGGGCGCGCGAGATCCCGCTGCTGTCGAACGCGACGATTTAAGCCGCAATCATCGGGCCCGACGGCAGGCTGGTCTCGACCACGCTCGACCCCGCGCCGGAGCCGATCGACCTCAGCGACCGCGAGCACTTCCGCATCCATCTAGATGGCCGGTTTCAGGGTATCTTCATCGGCAAGCCGGTGGCCGGGCGCGTCTCGCACCAGATTACGATCAACGTGACGCGGCGCGTCGACGCCGAGGACGGCAGCTTTCTCGGCGTCGTCATGTTCGCGCTCTCGCCGGCTAATCTCACCACCCTCAACACATCGATCGATCTGGGGCCGCGCGGCAGCATCGCTCTGATCGGTCTCGACGATGTCATCCGGGCCCGTTTTACCCGAGAAGACCCGCATGGGCTGGCCGGCATCGGTCAGCTGGTCGGACATCCCTGGGCAGCCGCCATCCCCGCGAGTGGCGAGGGGACGTTCATCAAGGAAAGCGTTGTCGATCACATCACACGGCTTTTCAGCTATCGCCGCGTCGGGGATTTTCCCCTGGTCGTAACCGTCGGTTCCGACCTCGCCGACGCGCTTGCGTCATCCCGTGAGCATGCCAGGGTGATCGCCGCGATCGCCGGCTTGGCAACATTTCTGCTGGCCGGCCTCGCAGCATATCTCATTCGCGAGATCCGTCAGCGCACCTCGCACGAGATCGCGCTGGCTGACGAACGGGACAAGCTTCAGGCCGCCAGCGACCGCCTGAAAGCCGATATTGCACTCCGAAAGGAGGTCGAACAGAAGCTCCGGGAGATACAAGCGACCTTGCGCGATGCCGTCGACAGCATTTCCGAGGGGTTCGTCATCTACAATCGCGATGATTGTTTTGTGATGTGCAATGAGCCCTATCGGCGACTGTATCCGAAAGCAACGGGCCTGATGGTGCCGGGAACGCCCTTTGAGGAAATTCTGTGGGCCGGACTCGACGCCGGCTGGTATGCCGATGCGGTCGGGTGCGAACCGGAGTGGCTCGCCAACCGCATGAACACGTTCAAACGGCCGTCCGGAGTGATAGAGCAGCCGCTCGCCGACGGCCGCTATGTGATGTTCTCCATGCGTCGCATGCAAAATGGCGGAGTTGCCGGGTTGCACATCGATATCACCCAGATGAAACTCACCGAAGACCAGCTTCGGCAAAGCCGGGACAATCTCAATCGCGCTCAGCGGCTTGCCAAGATCGGCAGCTTCAACCGCGATTTCCGGACCGGCGAGGTGATCGGGTCGGAGGAGTTTTACCGAATATTCGGGCTCGATCCGCAGATGCCGGCGCCGACGAAGCAGGAGTTCCTGCCTCTCATTCATCCGGACGACCGCGCAGGATACGAAGCCTCGATGACTGCTTCCGAGCAAGGTCTCCAAGCTTCCCCGCTGACATACCGCTTTCGGTGTCACGACGGGTCGATCAAATGGATTTACACAGAGATCGAAACGATTTTCGACGACGAAGGCGATCCCGTCCGGCGGATCGGGACCATTAGGGACGTGACCGAAACGCGGATGGCCGAGGAGCGCCAAAGAGAGCTGGAGCGCCAGCTGCTTCATTCGCAGAAACTCGACGCGCTCGGCACCCTCGCCGGCGGCATCGCGCACGATCTGAACAACACTCTGATGCCGATCCTCGCGCTGTCGCAGCTGCTAATGCAGCAAATGCCGGAAGGAAGCAGCGAAAGGGAGGATTTGGAAACGGTTGTTCAGGCGAGCACGCATGGCCGTGATCTCGTGCAGCGCATTCTTGCCTTCAGCCGCGATCAGGAAGCGGCGAAGACGAAGGTGGATCTCTCCGCGACCACCCGCCAAGCCCTGCGGATGCTGCGCCCGACCATCCCTGCGACGGTGCTGCTCAACCAAGAGATCGAAGAGGTCCCGCTCATTCTTGCCGATGCCGGTCAGCTTCAGCAGGTTATCGTTAACTTGGTCACCAACGCCCTGCAGGCCATCGGAGACGATCTGGGGACGGTCACGGTCGAGGTTTCGCCGGCAAGCCGGCGTTCAAAGCGCCGCCGCGGCGGCGACTTTGTCCGCCTGCGGGTCGCCGATACCGGCTGTGGCATGAATGCCGAAACCAAGGATCGGATATTCGAGCCCTTCTTTACGACAAAGAATGTCGGCGAGGGCACTGGGCTCGGTCTCTCTGTCGTGCACGGCATCATCGCCGACCATGGCGGGCGGATCGAGGTGAAAAGCCAACCAGGCGAAGGCACCGAGTTCACTATTCTTCTTCCGGCAGCTGAGTTTGAGGCGTCCATTAACGGAGCGGCGGCGGCGTGAGGCTGAGAAACCGTTCGCTCCGGTTGCCGTCGTGAGGGAAGGCTCCGTTAAATCATAATTACCGAGTTTCCAGTCAAGTGGGAGTATCGCGCTGCACGAGGCTGACCCCATGAAGGTTTTAGTGATCGACGACGACCATCTGGTCCGGTACACGCTTTCTAAGATCCTTCAGCGCAACGGGTACGATGTGACGACCGCTTCGGACGGCAAGCGGGCGATGGCGGTCTTTCGCGACGAGCGCCCCGATGTCGTGATCACCGACATCATCATGCCCGAGCAGGAGGGCATTGAAACGATCCTCAAGATCCGGAGCGAGCGTCCGGAGGTCAAGATCATCGCTATTTCGGGCGGCCCGCGGACCCACAACCTCGATTATTTGGGGATGGCCGAGGCGTTTGGGGCAGACGACATTATTTCAAAGCCCTTCGAGGCGGAGGAGCTACTGAGCCGACTGGCCCGGTTTGACCTCGGGGCTGCTGGTCTCGCGGAGACTACCGGTAGTCCCGCATAGTTCAACAAGCCCCGCGTGGGCCACGGTGCTTCTCGGCCCCGGCCGACGTTCGCGTTCGGTCCGGGTTCCCTCCGTCTCGCCACCACGATCGTCGAGAGCGGGTCGGGCAAGACCGCTGGTGCCTTGTCGATCCTGCGCCTGATCCCGGATCCGCCCGGGCGCGCCACGCAAGGCGAGATCCCGTTTGCCGGGCGGGATCTGCTGCAGCTTTCGGACGAGGAGATCCGCCCAGTCCGCGGCGCGGATATCGGCATGATCTTCCAGGAGCCGATGACCTCGCTGAATCCGGTCCTGACGGCGCTGCCCCGATGCGATGGAGCGCTGCACGCAGCACGAGCCGATCCTCGACTATGTGGGGGCCGTTTGGTCGCCTATCCCCTCTACGACAGCGCCGCCGCCTGTACGGCGCCGATCAAAGTCGGAGCCAGGGCGTAAGCGGTTGACGAGCAGCACAAAGTGTTAAATCAACGTGACCCGACGGGAAGGCCGCATTTTTGAACCAACTTTGACGGAGACGCAGACATGGCTGATCAACGGGGCCGTTTCGTTTGGTACGAGTTGATGGCGAGCGATACGGAGGCCGCACAGGCTTTCTATACCAAAGTGGTCGGTTGGGACACCCAGGACGGGTCGGTGCCCGGCATGGCTTATACGATGTTCACCACCGGACAGATGCCGGTCGGCGGGCTGATGGCGCAGCCGGAGGACGCCCGGAAAATGGGAGCGCCACCGAGCTGGATCGGCTATGTCGCGGTGGATGACGTCGACGCCACCGCCGAGCGGATCAAGCGCCTCGGCGGCGCCGTGCACGTTCCGCCGACGGACATTCCAAATGTCGGCCGCTTCTCGGTCGTTGCCGACCCGCAAAGTGCGGTGTTCGCGCTGTTCAACTCCCCGAACACCTGCGACGCGCCGCTTCCAGAGCCCACCGCGCCGGGCCATGTCGGCTGGCACGAGCTGTCGGCCATCGATTGGCAGAAGGCGTTCGCCTTCTATAGCGAGCTGTTCGGCTGGCAGAAGGCCGACGCAATGGATATGGGTGCGATGGGCACCTACCAAATCTTCTCGGTCGGCGGGCAAGCGGTCGGCGGCATGATGAACAAGCCGCCGATGGTGCCGGTCCCCAACTGGCTCTACTACATCAACGTCGCCAATATCGACGCGGCAGTCGACCGCGTGAAGACAGGTGGTGGCCAAATTCTGAATGGCCCGATGCAGGTGCCGGGAGGCGACTGGATCATCCAGGGCAAAGACCCGCAGGGCGCGATGTTCGCGCTGGTCGGGCGGAAGGCCTAGCCGCTCCCGGAGCGCCCGCGTTAGCCGCAGACGCGGGCGTCCAACTCTAGTCTTAATCGGCTCTCTTGCGTCTCGCCTCAAAGGGGCGGGATCACCATGTTTATGATGGGCGCTGGCCAGATGGGCCGGCGCCAATTTCTTCTTGCGGCGGCGTGGTGGTGTATAGTGCGTCGCCATCGGAAAGGAGGCGCCGATGGAAATTCGGCAAGCTCTGACCTTCGACGACGTGATGCTGGTCCCGGCGGCGTCCGTGATCATGCCCGGGGAGACGGATACCCGGACTCGCCTCACCCGCGAGATCGAGCTCGGCATCCCGCTGGTCTCGGCGGCGATGGATACGGTGACCGAGAGCGCACTCGCGATCGCCATGGCGCAAACCGGCGGAATCGGCGTGATCCACCGCAACATGGGCGTCGAACAGCAGGCCGACGAAGTGCGCAAGGTCAAGAAGTTCGAAGCTGGCATGGTCGTCAACCCGGTCACGATCCACCCGGACGAGACCTTGGCCGAGGCGTTGCGGCTGATGGCCGACCACAAGATCTCCGGCATCCCGGTCGTCGAACGCGGCTCCGGTCGGCTCGCCGGCATTCTGACCAACCGCGACGTGCGATTCGCCGACGACCCGCGCCAGCCGGTTTCCGAGCTGATGACCAGGGACGGCCTTATCACGGTGCGTGAGAGTGTTGCCCGCGAAGACGCCAAGCGCCTCCTGCACCAGCATCGCATCGAGAAACTGCTTGTCGTCGACGAAGCCTATCGATGCGTAGGTCTGATAACCGTCAAGGACATCGAGAAAGCGCAGCGTTATCCGACGGCCTGCAAGGATGAGCATGGCCGTCTGCGCGTCGCTGCGGCGACCGGGACCGGCAGCGAGGGCATAGAGCGCGCCGAAGCGCTGTTCGCCGCCGGTCTCGACGTTTTGGTTGTCGACACCGCGCACGGTCATTCCGACCGGGTATTGCGCACCTTGAGCGAGGTTCGCCGGCTGTCGAACTACACCCAGGTCATCGCGGGCAATGTCGCGACGGCGGAGGGCGCGCGCGCCTTGGTCGAGGCGGGTGCCGACGCAATCAAGGTCGGCATCGGTCCGGGCTCGATCTGCACGACCCGCATGGTGGCGGGAGTCGGTGTGCCGCAATTCACCGCGATCGCCGATACGGTCGCGGAATGCCGCAAGACCGGGGTCCCGGTGATATCGGATGGCGGCATCAAGTTTTCCGGCGACCTCGCCAAGGCGATCGCCGCCGGAGCCGATTGCGCGATGCTCGGCTCATTGTTCGCCGGTACCGACGAGAGCCCGGGCGAAGTCTTTCTCTATCAGGGCCGCAGCTACAAATACTACCGTGGGATGGGCTCGATCGGGGCGATGGCGCGCGGCTCAGCCGACCGCTACTTTCAGCAGGAGGTGACCAGCACGTTGAAGCTCGTGCCGGAAGGCGTCGAGGGGCGAGTGCCGCACAAGGGCCCGGTCGGGAACATCGTCCATCAGCTGATCGGCGGGTTGCGGGCGGCGATGGGTTACACCGGGAACAGCACGATCCGGGAGATGCAAAAGAACTGCACCTTCGTTCGGATCACCGGTGCCGGGCTGCGCGAGAGCCACGTCCACGACGTCGCCGTCACCCGCGAAGCCCCCAATTATCCGCAGGAACGTTGACCCGTCCTTCTGTCGTTCCCGCGAAAGCGGGAACCCAGGAGGGCAATCTCAGGCGGCGGCCCTGGGCCCCCGCTTTCGCGGGGGCGACGAGACAAAATCAGGCAACGGGATGACCCCCGGGGCACAGGTCGCCGCTGGGATCGACATTCTGACCGCAATCGATACCGGAGATCGCCCGGCCGACGACATCGCGGCCGACTATTTCCGCCGGCGGCGCTATATCGGTGCCAAGGACCGGGGTCATATCGCTGGCCATGTCTATGCTGTGCTGCGGCATAGGGCAGCGCTCGACTGGTGGATGGCCAAATACGGGATTGACATCGAATCCCGCGCCCGAGTCTTGGCGAGCCTGGTTCTAGTCGAGGGATGGCGACCCGACGCGCTCCTCGCATGCTGCGACGGCGACCGCTTTCGCCCGGCTCGGCTAGGTCACACCGAAGAAGGCTTCATCCGCGATCTCGCGACCCGCACCCTGCGCCATCCGGAGATGCCGCGGGCGGTGGCCAACGATCTCCCCGATTGGCTCGAGCCTTATTTCGATCGGGTCTTCGGTAGAGGGCTGGAGCGCGAGATGACGGCCCTCAACGGTCCCGCGCCGACCGATTTGCGGGTCAATCTGCTCAAAGCCGACCGCGAGACGGTGCGCCGGGCGCTTGCCGCGGAGGGCGTAGCCGCGGAGCCGACGCCATTGTCGCGGCTCGGCCTGCGTCTGCGCGAGCGGATGCCGCTCGGCAACCTCGCCGCCTTCAAACAGGGCCTCGTCGAGGTGCAGGACGAGAGCTCACAGATCGCCGCCCTTCTAGCCGATGCGAGACCGGGGATGCGGGTCGTCGATTTCTGCGCCGGGGCGGGCGGCAAGACCTTGGCACTAGCGGCCGGCATGGACAACCGCGGCAAGCTCGTCGCCTGCGAGGTGTCGCAGCGCCGCCTCGATCGCGCGGGGCGCCGGCTCCGCCGAGCCGGCGTCAATAATGTGGAGCGTCGCGCCTTGAGCGGCGAGCGCGACAAATGGGTAAAGCATCACAAAGGCGGCTTTGATCGAGTCTTCGCCGACGTCCCTTGCCTCGGCACCGGCACCTGGCGCCGTAACCCCGACGCCAAATGGCGCATGGGCCCCGAGGATCTGGCCGAACTCGTCGAGCGCCAGCAGCTGATCCTGCGAAGCGCCGCGCGCCTCGTCCGCCCCGGCGGGCGCCTGATCTACGCAACCTGCTCATTGCTGCGCGAGGAAGACGAAGCACAGGCCGAGGCGTTTCTCGCCACCGAGACAAGTTTTTCGCTGCTGCCCATAGCTCGGGTTTGGGGAGATACGATCGGCGGCCCCTCGCCGGGCGGAGAAGATTATCTCCGGCTGACGCCGGCACGGCACGGCACTGACGGCTTTTTTGTCGCGATTTTCGAGCGCCACCCATGTCCGACCGCATCCTGATCCTCGATTTCGGCAGCCAGGTCACGCAGCTGATCGCGCGCCGTGTGCGCGAGAGCGGCGTCTACTGCGAGATCCAGCCGTTCACGATCACCGAAGACCGGGTCCGCGATTTTGCCCCGCGCGCGATCATCCTGTCGGGCGGCCCCGCCTCGCTCACCGAGGTCGCCTCGCCGCGCGCTCCCGCCATCGTCTTCGGCCTCGGCGTGCCGGTGCTGGGGATCTGCTACGGCATGCAGACGATGTGCGCCCAGCTCGGCGGCCGGGTCACGTTGAGCGAGCACCAGGAATTCGGCCGCGCCTTTATCGACATCCTCGACGAGTGCCGCCTATTTGACGGCCTGTGGCCGAAAGGGGGGCGCGAGCAGGCGTGGATGAGCCACGGCGACCGGGTCGATGCGCTGCCATCGGGTTTCCGGGCGGTGGCGTCCAGCGAGGGAGCGCCCTACGCCGCGATCGCCGACGACAGCCGCCGCTTTTACGGCGTGCTGTTCCATCCCGAGGTCGTGCACACGCCGCAAGGCGCCCAGTTGCTGCGTAATTTCACGCACAGGGTAGCGGGCTGCCGCGGCGACTGGACCATGGCGCTGTTCCGGAGCCAGGCGATCGACAAGATCCGCCGCCAGGTGGGACGAGGTCACGTCGTCTGCGGCCTCTCCGGCGGCGTCAATTCGGCCGTCGCAGCGGCGCTGCTGCATGAGGCGATCGGCGAGCAGCTCACCTGCATCTTTGTCGATACCGGCCTATTGCGGGCGGGCGAGGCCGACGAGGTCGTGCGCCTCTTCCGCGGTCATTACAACATCCCGCTGATCCATCGGGACGCCAGCAGTTTGTTCTTGGAAAAGCTCGCCGGCGTCACCGACCCCGAAGAGAAGCGCAAGACGATCGGCGCCACCTTCATCGACGTCTTCGACGAGGAGGCGCACAAGATCGGCAATGTCGAGTTCCTCGCGCAAGGAACCCTCTATCCCGACGTGATCGAGTCGGTGAGCCCGCTCGGCGGTCCCTCGGTCACGATCAAATCGCACCACAATGTCGGCGGACTGCCGGCCCGAATGAAATTGCAGCTCGTCGAGCCCTTGCGCGAATTGTTCAAGGACGAGGTGCGCGCCCTCGGCCGCGAGCTGGGACTGCCCGACGGCTTCGTCGAGCGGCATCCGTTCCCCGGCCCCGGTCTGGCGATCCGCATCCCCGGCGAGGTCACCCGCGCGAAGCTCGGCATCCTCCGCAAGGCCGACGCGGTCTTCTTGGAGGAGATCCGCAACGCCGGTCTCTACGGCGCGATCTGGCAGGCCTTTGCGGTGCTGCTGCCGGTCAAGAGCGTTGGCGTCATGGGCGACAGCCGGTCCTACGATTTCGTCTGCGCCCTGCGCGCGGTGAACTCGACCGACGGCATGACCGCCGACTACTTCCCGTTCCCGCACGAATTCCTCGGCCGCACCGCGACCCGCATAATCAACGAAGTCCGCGGCGTTAACCGCGTCGTCTATGACGTAACCTCGAAACCGCCCGGCACGATCGAGTGGGAGTGACGGCGATTGGCGGCGTCATTGCTGCGAATGCTCCTGACTGCGGAACGACGCGCGGGAGACGAACCGCGCGGCGAGTGAAAAGCCCGCCATTGCAACGTGAATTGCGCCAGCTGGCCGATTGGGCGCCGATAGCACTTACTGTCGGAATCGCGACGACGGTCGAAAAGCCGAGCCCGACCAGCCCACTCAGAAGCTCGGGACAGCGTGCCGCCGTCGTCGTGCCGCTGAGCACCAGGTAGGCTACGCCAAAGCTCTCGCCACCAACCGCGGTATTGGGGCTCATCTCGTTATCGAGGCCGCTGAGCCAAAATCAGAACTTCCGCTCGATATCATCGATCTCCTCGCGCAACATTTCCAAAGTCAGCCACCGCTCCTCGGCCGTTGCCAGCTCGTCCCGCGCGACGGCGAGCGCCTGCGTCACGGCATCGAACCGTACCGCATCGCGCGCATACAGGTCCGGGTCCTCCAGGATGACATTCAAGCTGGCAATCTGCGCCTGTAATGCCGCGATCCGGGCCGGCAATGTCTCCAGCGCGCGTCGATCGTTGAAGCTCATTCGGCGCGGCCGGACAGCTGGTTGCGCTCTGCCCCCTATCGCCGGCCGCGGCCGCTTCGTTACGGAAGCTTTTGCCGGCGCCGTTCCGCGGCCGGCCGGTTCGCGCTGTGCCAGCATATCGGTATAGCCACCGGCATACTCGATCCACCGTCCGTTGCTTTCGGTGGCGATGACTGACGTCACCACGCGATCGAGGAAGTCGCGGTCGTGGCTGACCAGCAGCACCGTGCCGGGGTACTCGGCCAGCCGCTCCTGCAATAGATCGAGGGTCTCGAGATCGAGATCGTTGGTCGGCTCGTCGAGCACCAGCAGATTGGATGGCCGCGCGAGGGCGCGGGCAAGGGTAAGCCGGGCGCGCTCGCCCCCCGAGAGCACGCCGACCGGGGTACGGGCCTGCTCGGGACGGAACAGGAAATCCTTCATGTACCCGACCACATGGCGGCTCCGGCCGGCGACCGTCATCATGTCTCCGCTGCCGCCGGCAAGTGCCTCGATTAGGTTCTGTTCCGGGTCGAGAGTCTCGCGGCGCTGATCGAGGATCACTGGGGCGAGATTGGTGCCGAGCCGGACCTCGCCGCTATCGGGGATCAGGGCGCCGGTAAGCAGGTTGAGCAATGTCGTCTTGCCAGCGCCGTTGGGGCCGACGATGCCGACCCGGTCGCCACGCATGATCCGCGCCGAAAAGTCACGTACGACCGCGCGGCCTCCGTAGGATTTGGAGATGCCCTGGGCGACCGCGACCAGCCGGCCGGACAAATCGGCCTGAGCCGCTTCCAGCCGGACCGTGCCCTGCGCGGCACGTCGTTCCTTCCGCTTCCTGCGCAGCGCGTGCAGCGCGGCGAGCCGCCTCTGGTTGCGTGTGCGGCGTGCGGTGACGCCGTACCGCAGCCAATCTTCCTCCATCGCGATCTTGCGGCCGAGCTTGTGCTGCTCGCTCGCCTCCTGATCGAGTATGGCGTCACGCCACGGCTCGAAGGCCTCGAACCCCTCGTCGAGGGTCCTGGTGATCCCGCGGTCGAGCCATATGGTGGTGCGCGAGATCCGTTCGAGCAGTCGACGGTCGTGGCTGATCAGAACAATGCCGGAGCGCATCCCGGCCAGCTCGCGCTCCAGCCACTCGATGCCGGGAAGATCGAGATGGTTGGTCGGCTCGTCGAGCAGCAGGATATCGGGCGAGGGGGCCAACGCGCGAGCCAGGGCAGCGCGGCGCGATTCACCGCCGGACAGGGAGGCGGGCTCTTCTTCACCCGAGAGGCCGAGCTCTTTGAGCAGATAGAGCGCCCGGTGGCGGCCACCTGTCGCCTCGGGGTCAAACCCCGCCTCGACATAGGCTAGGCTGGTCGCGAAGCCGGACAAATCCGGTTCTTGCGGCAGATAATGGATAATGGCGCCGGGCTGGGCGAAGCGATCCCCCGCATCGGGCTGCACCAGCCCAGCCGCGATCCGCAGCAAGGTGGACTTGCCGGAGCCGTTGCGCCCGACCAGGCAGACCCGGTCGCCGGCCGCAACGGCCAACCCTGCGTCGGAAAGCAGGGGCGTGGCTCCAAAGGTGAGGCTGATGTCCTGCAGCAGAAGCAATGGGGGCGGCATGGGATGAAAATTGTCGTGGCTTTTCAGGATGGCGGCCGGGCGGACTACGCTTTGCGCCAAACGGTTGCGAGCCACGGCTGGTGATGGCGCGGCAGTCCCGGCGGGCGGTAGTAGTGGCACACCTCCACAAATCCGGCCGAGGTGACGTAATCGCGCCAGGTGCCGAGATCGAAAAAGCAGGCATAGCGGTCGTCGCTCAAGCCCTCCTCGTCGTTTCCTCTGGGGTTTGAAGAGAAGAGCACACCGCGCGGCTTCAACGCCTTGCACAGTTCCAGCAGAACCCTCGGCAATTCCTGACTGGGCACATGGAACAGCGACGCGTTTGCAAAAATGCCGTCAAAGCGGCTGTCGGGCAATTGCATAGCCAGAAAATCCTGATCGAGAACCTCGCATTGCGATAGCGCGCGCGCCATGGCGACGAATTGCTGCGATCCGTCGAGCCCCACGGCTTCGTGCCCTAAGGATCGAAAGTGACTGAGATCGCGGCCGGGCCCGCAACCAAGATCGAGAATGGAATACGGAGGGTCGCCCTCTATCGCATCGAGGAATGCCGCGTAATTTTGGCTGACATCGTGGTGTCGCGTGCCCTCCCAGAAAGCCCGGGCGAACCGATCGTAATACGCGATCGTCGTGTCGCAGAGGCGCTTGACCTGCTCCGCGTCATAAAGTCTGGGTGTGCGCCTCATCGTCCGTCAATGTTCCCGATCTTCGTGCGTTCAGCTTGTTCGCGATGGCTGCGAGGCCGGCCCGCGGCCGATTGACAGGCACGGCGCGAGGAGGCGTATGCTGGCGGGACTGCCGTCTCCCTGAGGAAGCCATGCCGTCGCGCAATACCGATCCGGCGCTGCTGCCCGCCCATGTCATGTCGGCCGAAATTGAGGCTGGCCGGCTTTCGCCGGTGGATCTCGTCGCCGCTGCGCTTGAGCGGATCGATGCCCAAGACGGAAAGCTCCACGCCTTTGTCGAGGTTTACGACAAGGAGGCGCGGCTTGCCGCCGATGCCGCGGACAAGGCGATCCGCTCGGGGCATCGCGTCGGCCCGCTGCACGGCATCCCGATTGCGCTCAAAGACCTGATCGAGATCGAAGGGCGAGTGACGACCGGCGGCTCTCAGGTATGGCGTGAGCGGCGCTCGACCTATACGGCGACCTTGGCCCGAAAGCTGATCGCCGCTGGCCTCATCGTGATCGGCAAGACGCATACGGTCGAGTTTGCAATGGGCGGCTGGGGAACCAACCAGCACCGGGGCACGCCGTGGAACCCATGGGGTCCGGATGTCGCGCGAACGCCCGGCGGATCGAGCAGCGGCTCGGGTGTGGCGGTCGCCGCCGGGTTTGCGCCCTGGGCGATCGGCACCGACACCGGCGGATCGGTGCGATTGCCGGCGTCGTGGTGCGGCCTCACCGGCCTCAAGACCACGATCGGCCGGGTCAGCACCTACGGCATCCTGCCGCTCGCCCCCACTCTCGACACGCCCGGTCCCTTGGCCCGCTCGGTGACCGACGCGGCCCTGCTCTACAATACGATGCAGGGCCCGGACCCGCTGGACCCGCGGACCCGCGGCATCATGCCTGAAGATCCGATGCCGGCAATCGAGCACGGAGTGCGCGGGTTGCGGCTCGCCCGAATGCCCGAAGTCGAACGCGCCGGCGTCGCCCTGGAGGTGCTCGCTGCCTATGACGCATCGCTCGATGCGCTGGCGCGGCTCGGCGCCGAGATCGTCAGCGTCGAACTGCCACGCCGGTTCGCCGATTTCACCGACTTGACCGGGCGGATCATCGGCGCCGAAGGATATTTTCTGGTCGGCCATCTGGTCGACGACATGACCTTGCCGATCGACGATGCGGTCAGACCCCGCATCGGCTCGGGCAGGGGCATTTCGGCGCGAGACTACCTGCGGGCCCTCAGCGAGCGCGACATGGCAAAAAGAGAATTCGCAGCGGCGCTCGCCGATGTCGATGCATTGTTGACGCCGACCACCCAGACCGCCGCCATTCCCGTCGACCAGGTCGATCAGGCTTCGACCCCGGCGCACTTCACGCGTTTCGTCAATGCATTGGAACTGTGCGCTCTGGCATTGCCCAACGGGTTCACCGTCACCGGGCTGCCATTGTCGTTGCAGGTCGTCTGCCGCGGCTATGACGAAGCGACCGCGTTGCGCGTCGGCTGGGCCTATCAGCAGGCAACCGATTGGCACGAACGCCGCCCGCCGGGCGTCGCCTCGAAGTAAATGGCGGCGCCCGGCGGCAACATGGGCCGCGATCGAGCGGCCCTTAAGAGCGGGCGTGGCGGATGTTGGCGCTGCGCTCGGGGACGCCGGTTTCCTCGAAGCAGACCCGGGCGAAATCCGCGACGCCGTTGCGGATCATGTCTTTTGACGGGAGCGCGAAGCAGAGGCGCAGGTGGGACTTGCTTGTAGCCGGGTTGCACGACCATTCGGGTCCCGGATTGAAGGCGATCCCGGCTTTGGCGGCGGGCCCAAGCAGCTTGGTGACATCGACCCGGTCGGGAAGCTTGAGCCACAGAAAAATGCCGCCCTTCGGCTTCCACATCTTCTCGACCGCGGTGCCGAACTCGCGCTCGACCGCCTCGACCATCGCGTCGAGCTTCTCGTGCAGCGTTTGGGTCAGGCCATCGACGTGCTCGCCGAAATTCTGCGAGAAGTATTCGGCGACCACCATCTGATCGAGCGCGCCGGTGCCGCTGTCGGCCTCGCGCTTGCAGGCGACGATTTGGCTCATGACCTCGGGGACCGCGACCACGTAGCCGAGGCGCAACGAAGGCGCCAAGGTCTTCGAGAAGGAGCCGATGTGGATCACCTGCTGCGGGTCCATCGCATACAGTGACGGCGGACCTCCGCCGGCCCAGGTCAGGTCGGCATAGCACTCGTCCTCGAAAATCGGGACGCCCTGTTTTCGGGTCAGTGCGAGCAATTCCTCGCGGCGCTCGCGCGGCAGGATCGAGCCGGTCGGGTTCTGGACCGTCGGGATCGTATAGATGTATTTCGGAACGATGCTCTTTCGCCCGAGGTCCTCGATAATCCGGGCGAGCGCATCGATCCGCAGGCCCTCGTCGTCGAGCGGCGCGCCGATGATGTTGACGCCGAGCCGCTTGAGTTTTGTCAACGCGCCGCCATAGGTGAATTCTTCGAGAATGACGGTGTCGCCGCGCTCGAGCGGCAGCTGATTGACGAGGTCGATGCCCTGCCCGGAGCCCGAGGTGATCAAGACATCATCCGCCGAGCATTTGATGGCCGGGCGGTGCGAGACCTTGTCGACGACAAAATCACGCAGCCCACGATAGCCCTGCGGGCCGTCAAAATTGTAGAGGGCCAGGTCAGCCCCGCGGCGTCGCAGAACCGTGGTCGCGGCATCGGCCAGAGCCGCCGCCGGGACCCGCTCAGGGTCGTTGTGCCCGCCGATAACTTTATATTTCGGAAAACCGGTCCAAGGCAGCGCCGGCGGGGGAAGGTTCTTGTTGAAGCGATTGCGGTAGGCAAAGCCGGCGGCACTCATCTTTCATTCCTTTCTGAGCGGTACGCCTCTCCACGTCATGCCCGGGCTTGACCCGGGCATCCACGAAGTCTCCAGGGCCGGAAACCGCGGGCGTTGATTGCCCGGTCGAGCCCGGCAATGACGAACTCGGGCGCGTTTGGACGCTCTGGGCTAGCGAGCGGCGTATTTGCCGCCGAGCTGCGGGGTGATGTCGGGATAGGCGCCGGGCGTCTTTTGGCGCCTGCTCGTGCATCTGCAGCCGGGTCCGCCGGTCCCAGGTGCGCTTCAGCTCGTCCTTGACATTGAACGCGAGCCTGCCGACCCCCTCGGTGTCGAGGTCGATCTTGTCGCCGTCCATAAACGGGTTGAGACCGCGGTGGTTGGTGCCGGTGGCGATGATGTCGCCCGGCTCAAAAGTGTGGATCGAGGTCAGCCACTCGATGCAGCGCGGGATGTTGTGCGCCATGTCGCTGGTGTTGAAGTTCTGCATCAGGGTGCCGTTGTTCCACAGCCGGATTTGCAGTTTCTGCGGGTCCGGGATCTCGTCCGCGGTGACGATCAGGGGCCGATCGGCGCGAAGGTGTCGCGCGACTTCATCGCGAAAAAGCCCGGCGGCGGCAACCCGCGCGCCGAGCCGTCGATGAAACAGGTATAGCCAAAGATATAGTTCATCGCGTCGGCGGCCTTGACGTGGCTCGCCGCTTGCCGATGACGACCGCCATTTCGGCCTCGCCCTCGAAGATCGTCGCCGGCGCATCGGGCAATACCATCGTGTCGCCTGGTCCGCCGATAGCGTCGCGGTCTTGTGAAAGGCGTTGATCGGCGCCGGCGCGCTGCGGGTGCCGTCTTCCATGTAATTGACCGCCATGCAGTCGATATTCTCCGGCCCCGGCAACGGGGCGCGCAGTGACCGACGCCACCGGCACGCCCTGGCCGCTGGCCGCGGCGTCTTCGAGCTTGCCCTTATATAGGTCGAAGCGCTCGATCAGCCCGTTCATCAGGTCGCCCGGCCCGGTATGCGGGATGTCCGCTCGACCGGCGTCACGTCGACGACGCGGTCGCCCTTGAGCACGCCCAGCTTGTAGTCGTCGAAGTAAAGCAGCTTCATGTTGAGCGCTCCGTTACTCGGTGGGTACGAAAATGCAATGGCGGATCTTGCCTTCGACCGCCTTGAGAGGTGCCCTTGCCGGTCGTGTCCTCGACGAGGATCACCTCGCCGGCGAGCGATCGTGCGGCTTTCGCCGTCGCTCGCGGTGATTTGCACCCCGGCGTCGAGATTGATGATGTATTGCCGCCGCGGCGCCGGGTGCCAGTCGAGGTCGTAAGTCGGCGGGACTTCGCGGAAGATGATCCCGGTCGCCGGCAGGCGCTTCGAGAGCTTGCCTGCGCGCGTCTCCTCGACCCATTCGACCTCGATGTCCCGGAAATGCGACTGGCCGCTCGACATCGGTGTAGAGGTTGTGTATCCGCATCGGCGCGTGTCCCTCGCAATTGGCTTCGGAGCGGCATACTAGCGGGGGAGCAGAGCCCGGCGCCAGCCCTCTCGACTAGGCGCTGTCTTGCGGCGCCGGCGCATAACCAGCCGCCGCGCGCCGCCCGCCCGGCTTGAGGCGGAGCATCGGGCGCTCGACGAGATGCCACGACAGGAAGGCGAGCGCCGCCGCCATCGGCAAGGCGATCAAGAATACCTGCCACCATGCGGCATGGCCCCCGTAAAGCCATATCACCGCCTGCTCGACAGGCCAGCCATAAATGTAGAGGCCATAGGACAAATCGCCGAACCGCGCCGCCGGGATGACCGGCAGTCGCGGGTTCAAGGCGAGCCACAATGCCAGATAGCAGCCGAACACCGGGAATAGCGGTGATGAATTGGCGCAGCGGGACGCTGAGCACGAGACCGGCGAGCGCCAGCAGCGCGATGCGGCCGTCGAAGAATGCGGGTGTGGCGCAACTTGTAGAGAACCATTCCAGCGGCGAAGAAGCCGACTAGCCAGCCCCAGCCGCTGAGCAGCTGAAAGATCCAGCCCCATTTTTCGAGCGGATAGAGCATCTCGAAATGAAGACAAGCCATGCCAAAGGCCAGCAGCAGGAGCGCCATTCGCAGGGTCAGCAGCCGCAATAGGCCCAGCACGAGCACCATCAGGTACATCGTGAATTCGAGGCGCAAGGTCCACAGCGGGCCGTTGATCTCCAGCCCAACGGGGTTGTCGACGAAGTAGACACCCGGCAGCTCGTGCACGGTCTGATCGAGCAGCGTGTTGCCGACGACATATTCGTAAGGTTCCGGCCGGCTCAAATAGTCGCCGAGCGGCAGCGTCGTGACGAGCGGCCCCAGCACGAACGCCGACACCAGCGTGGCAAAAAACAGCCCGGGGAAGATGCGCAAGGCGCGCTTCGCGAGGTAGTGCAGCGGATTGGCGGTCTGCTCGAAGCTCTGCGTCACCAAAAATCCGCTGATCGCGAAGAATACGAACACCCCGGTGAGCCCGAGGATGCACTGATTGCCGGTCAGCAGAATCAGCCATTCGCGGTTCTGCGTGCCTTCCGCGATCAGGAAGGAATGCGAGAAGATGACTGAAATGGCGGCGACCAGGCGCAGCGCGTCGAAATTGTTCTGTCTCGGCGGCAATTCGGTCAAAGTCTCATCAGCTGCGCGACGCGCTCGCGGTGCCAGGTGGCGTCGCCGAAGGCGACCTCGGAGGCCTTGGCGCGCTTGAAGTAGAGCTGCAGATCGTGCTCCCAGGTCATGCCGATGCCGCCATGCAACTGGATGCCGGTGCCGGCGACCTTGCGGGACATGTCGGAGGCGGCGGCCTTCGCCATCGATATCGCGATCGGCGCCTCCTCGAGCCCCTGATCGACCGCCCAGGCGGCGTAATAGGTCAGCGATCTGGCGTTCTCGATCGCCACCAGCATATCGGCGGCCTGGTGCTTCACTCCCTGGTAACTGCCGATCGGCTTGCCGAAGGCGACACGCATCTTGGCGTAGGCGACGGTCATGTCGAGCACCTGCTGCGCACCACCGCACATCTCTGCGGCCAATGCCACGGTTGCGCGGGCGATGACCTGCGACAACGGCGTCCAACCCTGATGTATTTCGCCGAGCAGCGCGCCGGCCGGCAGTGCGACATTGTCGAGCCTGACCTCGCACAGTTTGCGTGTCTCGTCGATCGTCGGTAACAAGGTGACAGTGAGCCCGGAAGTGTCCTTGGGCACCAGAAACAGGCTGACGCCGTCCTCCAACGTGCTGCCGTCACGCGTGCGCGCGGCAACAACGAGGATGTCGGCCAGATGCGCGTCGCCGACAAAAAGCTTGGTGCCGGATAGGGTAAAACCGCCGCCGACCGCCTCACGCGCCCGAAGGGTGATGCCCGCTGCATCCCAGCGCAGATTGGGCTCGGTCCAGGCGAGCGCCGCTTTCGCGCCGCCGGCGACGATCTGCGGCAGCCATTGCCGGCGCTGCGCCGGCGCACCGGCCTCGGCGATCGCGGCGCCGCCGAGCAATACAGTGGACAGGAACGGGCCCGGCATGACCGCGCGGCCCATCTCTTCCATCAATACGACCAGATCGACGAGCCCCAGCCCGCTGCCGGCTTCCTCCTCAGGGTATACGATGCCGAGCCAGCCTTGTTCGCGAGTTTTTCCCAGAACTCGTCGGTGACCGCCGCCGGCTCGGCCATCCGCTGGCGAACGAATTGGGTGTCGCATTCGCTCTCGAAAAAGCGCCGCGCGGTGTCGCGCAGCAGTTCCTGCTCCTCGGTGAATCCAATATCCATCACTCAGTCCCCCCCTCGCCCCGCTTGCGGGGAGAGGGCTGGGGTGAGGGGCACTCGCAGGCTCGCATGCTCTACCCCTTCGGCAGGCCGAGGACGCGCTCGCCGATGATGTTGCGCTGGATCTCGCTGGTGCCGCCGGCAATCGTGTACTGGCGGGCGCCGAGCACGCGTTGGTGCCAGCGCGCGGCGTCGGGCACCGCCTCGGTCGGTGCGTCGACGGTCGCATAGGGGCCGAGCAAGGTCGACGAGAAATCGGCGATGCGCAGAGCCAGCTCCGAGCCGAACAGTTTGAGGATCGAGCCTTCGGGCCCTGGCGGCTCGCCACGCAGCCGGCGGGTCAGCCCGCGCAGCCGCGTTACCTGCAACGCCTTCACATCGATCGCCAGCTGCGCCAGCTGCTGGCGGATATGGCTCTCACTCCAGGCCGGCTCCTGACGGCTCGGGAATTGCTTGGCCAACTCGGCGAGGCGGGCGATCTGCGCCGCATGGTCGCGCCCACCGGCCCCGCTGCGCTCGAACATCAGGGTCGTGATCGCGACTTTCCAGCCCTGATTAAGGGGCCCGACGACTTCTCCTTGGGGACTGCAACATCTTCGAAGAAGACTTCGTTGAAGTGACGGTGGCCATTGAGCAGAACTAGCGGCCGCACCGTGATCCCCGGCGTCTTCATATCGACGAGCAGATAGCTGATGCCGTGATGCTTCGGCGCGTCGGGGTCGGTGCGCACCAATAGAAAGCACCAATCGGCGAAATGCGCGCCCGAAGTCCACACCTTCTGCCCATTGACGACGAAATGGTCGCCTCGGTCGACCGCGCGCGTGCGCAGGCTGGCGAGATCGCCGCCGGCATCGGGTTCCGAATAGCCCTGGCACCACAGCTCGTCGGCGCTGAGGATGCGCGGCAGGTGCCACCTCTTCTGCGCTTCGGTCCCCCAATGAATGAGCGTCGGACCCAACAGGTTCAGCGCGCTCGCCGTCGGCAGAACAGGCGCACGGGCGCGGAAATATTCCTCGTCGAAGATGACCTGCTCCATAAAGCTGGCGCCGCGGCCGCCATATTCCTCGGGCCAGGAGATCCCGACCCAACCGGCGGCGTGCATCGTCTTCTGCCACGCAATGCGCTTTTCGAGCGTCTCCCGGTCCGGCGCGACGCGCTGGTCGGCGGCATCGTCGACGCAGATCTCCGGTGGCAGGTTTGCATCGAGCCAGTGGCAAATTCGCCGCGAAAGGCCGCATGCTCGGGGCTATCGGAGAAATCCATGGGGTCATGCCCCTAACAACGAGGACCCCTCTCCCCCTTCAAGCCCCTTGTTTGGCCCCCCCCCCCCCCCTCCCTCTCCCCCCCGCCGGCGGGAGGGTGACCGAAGATGTCGAGCGGCAGGAAGGCGCTGACGACGAAATTCGGCACGTCGACCAGCTCGCTTAATTTCAAATCCACGGCGACGCTGCAGATCGCGTAAGCCTGTTGCCGATTTCAGCCGCGCTCGACCAGTAGGTCGATCATCGCCAACAGCGCATTGCGGGCGCTCAATGTCGCGTCTTCGCTCTCGTTGGTCCCGTCCTCGCGGATCGACAATCCGGTCGTAGCGAGGAAGCGCTTAGGCGCGGCAAGCTCTGGCGGGAAGTAGTAATCGTCGCGCGCAAAACGCGGGAAGCGAATGCCGCGGCGCTCGGCTTCGCCTTGGTGGACCGCAAAGCGCACAAGGATTGCGCCAGCCATCTCGATAGCCGTACCGCAAGCCTCGCCGTCGCCTTGCGCAAAATGCGCGTCGCCGACCGAGAACAGCGCGCCGTCGACAAACACCGGCAGCAAGAGCCGGGCGCCTTTACTCAGCTGTTTGATGTCCAGATTGCCACCGTTCTCGCGCGGCGGGATCGTGCGCAGCGCCTGCGAGGCGATCGGTTCGGCCGCCGGCACCGCGCCGTCCTTTTCGGGAGGCAGTACCATCCCGCCACGGCCGAGGAGGTTTGCCTCGCGTCGCTGGATCGTCTCGCGCAGCGCCATTGAAGGCGCGACGCCAATGACCCCGACAAAGGAGCCATCGGGGATGCGCACGCCGGGCAACTCGGCCGACTCGGCAAAGCCGTCCTTGATCTTCCATTTAGCGATGTACGGCTCGGGGAACGCGTCGCGCAGAAAACCAAACCCTGGCACCTGCACGGTGTACCCGAACGCGGCCGGTTTCATGTCGCAGATCTCGACCTCGAGCAGGTCACCCGGCGCGGCGCCGTCGACATAAACGGGTCCGGTCAGCGGATGGACCCGGTTCAGGTCGCAGCGGCGCAGATCCTCCGGCGTGGTGGCTCGCTGATCTGGCCGTCGAAGGCGTCGCGGGTCTGGATCTCGACCTCTTCGCCCGGCGCGGCTTCGACGACGGGCGTGATCGCCTCGTGCCAGCGATTGTGGCCCTTACCCGGCTCCTCGGCGAGGCGCTTTGTGTAATCGACCGTGATGCTCTTCATGCCCCCTCCCGAACCGCGCGCCATTCGGCCGAGGCTATGCGTATGGCCTGATCGTGGCAAGTATGGTGGAACCCACCCCGCTGTTAACCGTTCCGTCGAGAAAGCTCCGAGACGAACATCCACGCGTAGAGGAGTATCATGAGCAAGCTTCTCAGCGGCGCAGCTATGGCGGCAATCGTCTTGCTCGCCTTATTGGCTTGGGCGCAGGGCGTCACCACGAAGGGACAACCGACCCAGCAGAATGCGCCGGGCACGGCGGGCACTTCAAAGCCTGGCGTTGCTGGATTGCCCGGCAGCAAATCCGGACCGACCGTGACCCCGTCCGGCAACACCGCGCCCGAGACCCAAAACCATCCGAGCGGCGATCAGAGCGGCGTCCAGGGACTTCCCGGCAACAAATCCGGGCCGACGGCGAACGGCCGTCTAGCTTAGGGAGATACGGCCGAGTTGCGCAGACCAGTGCCTCGCAGATGACGCCGTCCTCTTTCAGCTCCGCTATCTCGGCGGCCGACAGGCCGAGCCAGCCGCCGTAGATCTCGGCATTGTGCTGGCCGATCATCGGGCTCGGGCCGGCCGCGACGTTGTCGGCGCCGTGCAGGCGCAAGGGCGAGGTCGGAACGACGATCTCGCCTAATTCCGGGTGGTCGATCCACTCGAGCATGCCGCGCTCGTGCATGTGCGGGTCGTTCATGACCTCGGGCGCCGTGCGTACCGGCGCGCAAGGAACACGGTAGTGCTTGGTGCGCGCAAACACCTCCATCTTGGGGAGGGTACGCGTCCAGGCCTCGATCAGGGCGTCGGTCTCGTCGATATGGGCGACGCGGGCGGCGTTGGTTGCAAAGCGCGGATCATCGGCGAGGTCCTCGCGCCCCATCGCCTTCAACAAGTTCTGGAAATGCGCCTCGGTGACGACATGGATCGCCACATGTCCGTCTAACGTCGGGAAGACATTGTAAGGTGCGCTGTTGAGCCCGGATTGCCGGTTGCCGGTACGCGGCGGGATTTCGCCGGTGCGGTAATAATAATCGTAGCTCGCCGCGAGGGTCGGGTAGACCGTCTCCTGCATCGCCACCTCGACGAGCCGGCCGGTGCCGCTGCGGTCGCGGTCGTAGAGCGCGGTCACGATGCCGGCGTAGAGGTGGATGCCGCCCATGAAATCGACGAGGGTCGGGCCGGCCTTGACCGGCGGACCGTCGGGGAAGCCGGTTACGCTCATGATCCCCGAGGCCGCCTGGATCGTCATATCCATCGCGAGATTGTCGCGATCGGGTCCGCTGATGCCGAAGCCGGTGCCGGTGGCATAGATCAGGCGCGGGTTGATCTCGCGCTGCCGGCTCCAGCCGACGCCGAGACCGTCCATCGTGCCAGGCGAAAATTTTCGAGCAATACGTCGGCGCGCTCGACCATGCGGAACAGCAGTTCGCGGCCGCGTTCGTGCTTCAAATTCAACGTGATCGCGTGCTTGTTCTGGTTCAGCATCGCAAACGGCAGGGTCGCGCTCTTCCCCGGCTCGGCGCGCCGGCGCCCCGGCTCGCCGTGCAACGGCTCGATCTTGATGACGAAGGCGCCCGCCTTCGCCAACAGCAGGCTCGCATAGGGGCCCTGAAAGATCTGGCCGAAATCGATGACGGTCACGTCGGAGAGAGGCCTGTTCGTACGCACTTGTCGCATCGGCGCTTCCCGCCTGCCTGCTGCACCGGAAATTTCGGTCGCGCATCGTCTCCGCGCGAGTCACGCCGATGCAAGCTCGCACGGAGGACATGCCAATGAAATACGACGTCATCTCGGCCGACTGCCACATCGATCTGATCTGGCTGCCGCCCGATCTGTTCACCGCCAACGCTCCGGCCGCGATGAAGGACCGCATGCCGTATGTGACCGACGGGCCGCGGGGCAAGGAATGGGTCACCAAATCAGGCGCCTCGTTCGGGCTGATGAACGGCATGGGTCGGCCGGCCGCCTCTATGAGCCGGGCAAGATCCATCGCTCAGACCGGATGGCCTCGGAGGGGATCTACGACGACGGCAAAAAGGGCATCCGCCGCATGACGGATCCCGAATTGCGGATCAAGGACCAGGACCGCGACGGCATCCAGGCCGAGGTCCTCTACGGCATCCTCGGCGCCACCAGCCGGATCAACGATGACGAAGCCGCCGGCGAGATGCTGAACATCTACAACGAATGGCTCGCCGAATTCTGCAATACTCACCCGATCGTTTCGCGGGGCTCGCCTGCATCCCGAATCACGACATCGACGCGGCGGTCGGCGAGATCGAGCGGGTTGCGCGGCGCGGCGGCGTGCGCGGGCTCGAAATCTCGCGCCGCGGCGACATGACGCCGTTATGGGACCCGTGGTGGAACCCGATGTGGGACGCCGTCGCGGCGAGCGGACTGCCGGTGCATTTCCATACGATCGGCAGCGGCGTGCGGCGCGACTTTACAAAGCTCGCGCCGAAGGTGGCGCTCGCCGCCCGCGCCGCCGGCATCACCAGCTTCCAGATGTACATGTCGGAGGTGTTGCTGTCGGTGATCTTCTCGGCGTGCTCGAGCATCACCCCGGCATCAAGCTCGTCATCGGCGAGGCCGGCACCGGCTGGATCCCCTATATCCTGCAGCGCATGGACGCCGAGTGGGAGGACCAGTTCAAGGAGCTCGACCTGAAGATGAGGCCCAGCGAATACTGGCGGCGCCAATGCTACGCCACCTACCAGAGCGACCCGATCGGCGTGAAATTATTGGACGAGCTCGGCGAAGACAACATCATGTGGGGCTCGGATTTCCCGCACCCCGACGGCGTCTGGCCGGATTTGCAGGAATACATCCAGCGCGAACTGGCCACCTGCCCGACGCCACCCGCAAGAAGATCGTCTGCGACAACGCCGCCAAGCTCTACCGCTTCGTGAACTAAGGGTAGGCAACCTGACGAACCCTTCCGTTGCTTGCTCCGTCGCCCGCGCAAAAGAACCTGTGAAGGAACCAAAAATGCGCTGGTCATTCCGAAGACTGGCAAAGCCGGGACCCCGGAACCCATTTGTGGACGGCCCCGGCTCGTAACGGGTTGGCAACTGCGACAGGTTTGGTTGGTTGCGGTGGTACGTCGGCCTTTGCGCCCGATGTCCTTTGCGAACCGGGGATCGAGCATCTGGCAGCGCAGCAGTCGCCGCCGTACTCTGGCGTTCCGGGCCCATTTGAGTGGCTCGGAGCCCCCCATATCCCGCCTCTGCACGGCCGCTGCCCTATTGCTCGGTTCACCGTAAACCATGTTTGAACTGCCGGACGTACCACCAATCGAACGGCACTACATGGATGGGCCGCGCTTTTGGGTCGGTGCGGTTGCTTTCGGTCGATCGAGAAGCCGCTCCGTCGAAGCGCGGCATCACCCCTGAGTGCAGTATGCTTCGACGCGATACCCATCGGGATCAATTACGAAGGCGGCGTAATAGTCAGGGGCGTATTCAATGCGCAATCCCGGTTTGCCATTGTCGCTCCCACCCGCTGCAAGCGCGGCCGCATGAAAATCATCGACGCTTGCACGTGTGGGAGCGCTGAAGCAGAAATGCAGGCCGGATTTTGCCTCCGCCGCCACCGGATGGTCGGAAGCGGTAGCCCAGAAGGCGACCCGATCCTTGCCGTCACCCAGCGGTTCCTTGCCCTCGCTAAGGCACGTATAGCTGAGCGGCCCTAGCGCGGCATCGTAAAACCGCTTCGACCGGCCAATATCACGAACGCCAACCGATACATGATCAATCATGGCTTCATCTCCGCTTCAGAGGATCAACCTCACTTCGGAGATCCGGGCGGGGGCGCTTCACCGAGATCACCTCCGACATCTTAAAATCGCCAAATTGGCATGGCACACTCCCGATCGCTGGTGGGAGCCAGATGGGGCCGCAATTGCCGGAAGGTTTGGATGGTCAAAGAGCTCTTTAAGAGCTATCTTGTTAGGTAGAATTTTCAATCAAAAGAAGAAACCCGCTGCTGATTTGCGGCAGGTGCAGCGGATGGGGAAATTCGGTCACCACTGAGGATCGTGGTGAAGCTCAGCGGTTGGGCGATAGCCTTGCTGGGTCCGCCAGCAGAGCGATCGGATTTGGTATGAAATTGCTCGAGGAGGGCACTTCGGCATCGTCGATCGTCGTGGCCAGCAGCCGATCATGTGTCCCAATTCCCGCGCCACGTCAGCTCGCGCGCTTGATCGCGGGGAGACCAGCTGCTAAGAACGGCAAACGGCCTCGTCCCCTTCGTCTAGAGGCCCAGGACACCGCCCTCTCACGGCGGCAACACCGGTTCGAATCCGGTAGGGGACGCCAGCAGATTTCAACCTATGGCATCGGCGAAAATAGGCTAAGCCGCGCGCGAGGGCGATTTTCGAGCGGCCAGTCAATATTTGATGCTGAGCGTCACCTGGGCGCCTTCGCCGCCGACAGCAAAGGCCGCGTCGACGAACCGAGGGCGGCTGATCACCGCCCGGATCCCATTCGACAGCGCGTAGCCCTCCGCCGGATAGCCGATAAAATCGCTATCGAGCCGGCTATTGTTGTTTTCGTCGTAATACGCGCCGACGGCATAGTTGCCGGGTGCCAAATCATCGAAAACCACGGTCAGCGGTTCGACTGCCGCCTGTAACTTTGTGTGTCGATGGAATAATCGCCGTCGGGAAATCCTTCGGGCTTCGAGAAGAGTGCGACATATAGATAACCATCGGCATTGCGGGTGCCTTGGATCGCTGACGATTAGCCTGGCAGCTTGCGCCTGACCCGCGAGCAGAAGCGAGAGTAGCAAGCCGAAGGGGACAATTCTTCCGGCCATTGGTTTGATGTCTTTGATGTTGGCTGACTGTCACTGCAGATGCCAGGTTATGGCCGAAGATGGTTGTGGAATCCTTTAGGACTTAAGCTCAACATCGCGTGGCTGCCCAGGCCGAAACCAATTTGCTCAACGTCGACGAGACAGTGTCCTCGCGTTTCTCGAACGCCGCTCGCCGTTATCCTCGTTGCCTAAGGCCGATGCAGTTGCCCGATCCGGTGCCAAGACCATTTCGAGTTGAGCACCAGAACGCATGGACGGTATAGGCATCCGGGTGGCACGTTTGATGCAGCGATGTCGGCGCCTCGGAGGAGGACGCGATGATCGCCCGTTCCGCCCTGCCCTTCACCCTCCGTCAAATCCTCGATCGAGTTGGTCTTGCCTTGAGGCAGCAGCGTAACGGTACTTTCGGCGGGATTTGGCTAAACCGCTTGCAGGGTTTGTGCGCGGCACTCGGGGATTGGTCGTCAGTATCGGACCTCGCTTGGCGCAGCGAAACTCTTTCGGGGCGATCGACCCGAGCGGTTCCGCCGCTTCTGCCGAGATTGCGGAAGAAGGTACCCCGCATGAGAGCTTTGATGAGTTCGGCGCCGGCTGGTATGCCCAGATATGCCGCTGCCGGCGCTGCGGACGGCAAGGCATGAACGTTTGGCCTCTTGCCTGGTGGTGAATACAATACTGGTTCGGCCCGGTAGTAACGGATAGTGTCCACACAGGTGGTGGAGTTTCGGAACCTACCGCAGTGTAGGTCTGCGGCGTAATTGCATGGAAATCGCTCGCCGAGTTCGCCACGCCGGCGCCAATCCAGACAGCCCCGCGCTTGCGCAAGCATGATAATCAATGTGAAAGCATTCCAGGAGGAAAGATGGCGCTGCTCATCATCGATCTCGACAGGCGCATCGGCAATGCGAAAGCATGGCGCGACAGCTTCGCCGAAAAGCTCCCCGATCTGGAAATCCTCATCTGGCCCGACGCGGGAAGACTGGCGGATGTCGAATACCTCGCCTTCATGCACCCCGACTTCGATGCGCTTCCCGTATTCCCAAACCTGAAAGCCATGTTCAGCCGCTCGGCCGGAGTGGAGGCATTTGTCAACCATCCGAAGGCTGCCAAAAGCCCTCCTCGGCAAGATGGAACCGCCGGGCGGCGATCCGATGATGACGGAATACGTCATCATGCATGTGCTGCGCTTGCATCGCGACATGCCCGGCTATCAGGCGGCTCAGGCCAATCGGGATTGGCGCCGGACAAGGATCGTCCGGCCCGAGGAGAGGCGCATCGGGTTTCTCTGGCTTCGGCATGATGGCGGTTAAAGCGCCGGCGCTGGTATTGAAGTCGCTCGGCTTCCCTGTTTCGGCTTGGGTCCGCACCCCGCGCGAGAAGGAGGAGGTGCCGATTTTTCACGGGCAAGACCAGCTCGAGCCGTTTCTCAATCAGACCGACATCGCCGTCTGCCTGTTGCCGCTGACGCGGGAAACCGAAGGGCATCTTCTGCGCGCGCACTTTCGCGATGATGCCGAGAGGGGCGATGCTGGTGAATGTCGGGCGCGGCAAGCATGTGGTGGCCGAGGATCTGATCCTGCGCACTCGATTTGGGTCAGTTGTCCTACGCCGCATTGGACGCGCTGTGGCCCGAGCCCCTGCCGCCGGACAGCCCGCTGTGGCTGCACCCCAAAATCACCGTCATGCCGCACGTGGCGCGCCGGCCAACCGTCGCCCAGCTGGTGACGGAAATCGCCGCGAACATCCGGAGCCTTCCAGGCCGGCGGCCGGCTGTTACAGGAGGTCGACAAGACAATGGGATATTGATCGACTGTATCCGCTGCAAGCCGGCTCTGAACGCAATCTTGAAGCTGCCGGCGGCCGGACCGGGCGAACATGCTGGCATCCGAATCCATTACGAGGTCGACGGCACCCGGTTTAGCCTTGGTGCTTCAGCATGGCGTCACGCAATGCCTGGAAGATTGGTCCGAATGCGGTTATGTCGCGGCGCTCCGGCCGGGATACCAGGTGATCCTGGTCGATGCGCGAGGACATGGCGCCAGCGACAAACCGCCAAGGCGCTCAAGGACTTTCCCACGGCTGCGTTCAGTCGCTCGTAAAGCAGGCGGTCGGAATTCCTCACTGCCGCGCCCAGCCTGCGCGGCTTGCAAGGCGCCGATACAAGCAGGCCGATCTTGTGGGCACACGGCGACCGGCGGATAGCCGCCGCGCAAGAGAAGGTTCATCAAAAGAAGCGCCGTGCGGCCGTTGCCGTCATTGAACGGGTGGATTTCGACAAGGCGGGCGGTGCGCCGCAAATGCAGTTTCCGGGGTCGCTGCGGCGCCGTCTAGCGACTGCGCAAACTCGCCGAGCGCTGCCATGACGAACCGATGCAGGTTGCGGGTATCGGCTTCCCTCAACGGCGCCGCCTGCCGCGCGAGATCGCGGAAATAGCGCAGCCCCTCTAGGTGATCGATCGCTTCGAGATGATTTTCAGCGGCTTGCCGCCAATTGTAACGCCGTGCTCGATCACCGTCCGCGTTTCGGCGGCGGTCAGCGTGTTGCCCTCATCGCGTTTGACGTTTAGGTCAGTTCGATGTCGTAAGACTGGTTGAGGTTGTCGAGGTCGTGCGGCGCCCGCAGCCGAACCGCCGCTTCGAGGCAGGCTGATAAATCCAGCGCTGTAGGAACTGGTGATCGGCGCTGAGGTTCGCGAGCCCGCCGCCACTGCGCATCCGGTCAGCGCAAGACGACGACAAAGAGGACGATTCGCATAGCTATCATGGTTGAGCATCATGCTTTATCATCCCGGGCGGGGACGAAGTACATCGCTCAGAAGAGGGGGACGTATTAAGAATGGCTGCCATCGACCGTCTTATCGTGATGCTGGCTGCTGAAGTGGCGGGCTACGCAAGGTTGATCCGAGCCGACAAGAAGGGCACTCTCGAACAGCTGGAGGCATATCGCGATCAATTCGTATATCCCAAGATCGCGGAGCATTCCGGCCGGATCGTAAGGGCGACTGGCGATTGTCTGCTCGTAGAGTTCGAGGGCCCGGCCGAGGCGGTGCGATGCGCCGTCGAGCTGCAATGCGGCACGACCAATCGCACCGTCCGTACATCACCCGACCGGCGGATTACTTTCCGCGTCGGGGTCACCGCCGGTCAGGTGGCCGGAAAATGGCGGACGATTTTGGTAAGCCGCGCTGTCGCTGCATTGCCAAGCGACACTCTCGCGACCCTGACAAAGCCTGGCGCCGAGTTCTACGGCGAGCGCGGCAACACGGCCATGGCGCCTTGCGGGGATTGGCCGAGCCGGCAGGCATCTGCATTTCCGGCGCCGTCCAGGACGCCATTCGATGACCAGCTCCCATACAGGTTCGAAGACATCGGAAAACAGGAGCCTCGAAGGCCGCGCCGCACCGGTTCACCGCTATGCGATGAACGCGGCCTCTGTGGCATCCTGTCTGCGCCTCGCCGCGCAAAAACCGCAGAGCCGACCTAGGCGGCCTGCGAAGCGCCGCCGTTGCCGGTAGCGTCGCTGCCACCGTGGGGGTCTGCGGCGTGGCGTTGCTGGCGTGGCTCGGCAGCAAATTCGCCGATGCGCCAATCCCGCGCGCTGGTGACCGGGGCTCGCCCGTGCCATCGGTCGGCGAGCCGCGGACCGGGGCTGCCCTTGCTTGGCGTCGTGGACCTCCCACCTATGAGCAGCACGGGCGGCCGCATGCGATACCCAAGCATCGCCGGCGTCGCAAATCCCGCTTGCCGACGGCACGGGTGGCGGACAGAGTTACCCAAGCGCCATTCGGCATCGCAACCGTCGCTTGCAAGCAACAACGAGGCGGTGGACAGGAGTAGCCAAGATCGTCGTCGCGACCTGCCCGGGATTTTGGAAACCGCCGGAGTTTGTGGTCAGAGGGCAAACAAGCGCCGCTCGGCGCTGCAAACCGCGCTCACAAGTGCACGGCCGCCCTCAAACGTGGCCAAGGCACGGGAGCTTGAAACTACGCTGAGCAGGCCGTAGTCAGGGGTAACAACAGGGGCATTGGTCATTTCAAATCACGCCCGACAACGGCGGTAGTCAGGGGTACCCAAGCACCGTCCACGCTGCACACCTACGGCGCCACGGCGTGGTCGAGGACTCCAGCTCGGTGTGGGACGGTATCAGTTACTCCTGGCCCACCGGTCCCAGTGCCAGTGAGTGAGTACTGGACCTTCTGCCGTTTACCATTCATGGGTTCCAGTCCTACTTGCCACTCCTAATCGTTCGGGCCTTCGGTGCGCTGTCTGTCGGTAGACCCGCCGAAAATCGTTTTGCGGTCCCACGGTACCGCTGATGTTTCCTGCCGTTGGCCGACTGGCCGAGCCGGCCAAACTACTCGGGTAACTGTGGCTTCCCGAAGGCCCCACGCACTCTCGGCGACGAAGCGAACTGATTCCGCGTCGCGCTGATTTGGGTGAGATATGTCGCTATTTCGCGACGATCAGATGCAAGCAGCCGCGGTGCGCGAAGACCTTGGGGCCAGGCCGCGCCGCAAAGGGGCCGAGACGTCGCGGTCCGGATCCGCCGTGAGCTCGATATTCGGCCAGACGACGGCGCGAATATAAAGCCCAATTGAATTGGGACTACGAGGGTTGGCCATCTAAGTTGACCATTAGCTGATTGGCGTTCACATAATTTCGCCTGCAAAAAAATTTCTACGGCAGCAACAGCGCTGCTACACGTGTTTTTCTCGACGAGGTTTACTGATCGCGTTCGGGAACACTAGCGGAAACTTCGCCACGCTTCTTACGGTTCTGAAACGCAAGCTGTCTTGTATGTTTATCGCTGTGTCATTCTGCTTTCATTGACTTATAGCTCGGATAACCTTAGCAATCAGCTTGTGGGCAATGAATAATCCTATGCAAATTGCGAGGCGTTTTGGATTATCCCACGCTAAGCTGTAGTACATATTTAACCCCGCACCACATTTGATGCGTACTGATCGGTCAAAAGCTATACTGCCCGCCATCGCCACGATAATGCATAAAAATAAAGGGGCCCGCTGCGTTCAATTTTTGGTTAAAACGAAGATCCCGGCGCTATGTATTGCTTGTATACAACAACCTGACGCTTGAGACGAGCGAGTCTCCTTCAACATCAATTTGGTCTATCTGATGCTATCCCACTAAAGCAGCGGCTTTTTGCTCGCCTGTTCGGATGCAATCACTTGTCTCTTCACATATTCGCGAAAAACAGAATGACCTAGTGACCGAATTGTGTGTTCGTGAAGGGCAGAAGTCATAACCAGAAGTCAATGCTCACAGGCCGTGCCAGATGGGTCATGCTATGTCTGAGTTCAGGAAGGCAATAAGGGCGGGTACCCTCTAGTGAAATCTGACTTTTCGTGCCGCTGCTCACTTTTCTTGCCTGACTACTCCGTAATCTCAGTGGGCCATCAAACGTGAAATATTTCCCTGATTGACGAACACGGCGAGCCGTCATGATGGATCACGTCAACGAGCCAGCCCTCCGAATTCCGCTGCTGCCGGACGAACGAGGTGCCGCTGCTAAAAGTACCAGCCTCGTGCTGAAATAAATGAATGATCACTGCTAATCTATTAGAGGCATGTTTACAACCCCCTTCGTGTTGCTCTCGCTCAACGTGCGCAATTCAAGGAACTGGCTACGCGATTTCGAGGCTCAAACGTCCTGATAGGAATTGTTTGCCAACCCCGGGAGCAGGATAGTGAGAAATGAGGTACAGCGGCGAATGCCTCGAGGCAGGGCCCTTGCGAAACACGGTACCGCCGCCTTCCTACAACTTAAGCGAGTAGCTTTGACCCTCTTGTTCGCGCTCGCGGTACGCATCTTCCTCTTAGCTAGTGCGGTCCCTATAAACCTGCAGTCGGCCAACTCCAGTTCGTATGGACGATAGTGCAGCTCCAGGAGCTCGGCGGCTAGAGCATCCTCCAGATGCTCTGTTTCCCGATGAGGAGACCGTGGCATCCCAGTTTAAAAAGCATCCCCCAGTGGATGCAGCTGCACGGTAGCTTGAGCCACAGCCTCCTTCGGAAAAAGCAACGACTCCCGCCCACGCTTCTTCGCAGGGTAGAAGAAGCGGCGAGCTGAGAACTCAGCTCATCGCGCGGAGCGTTGCTGATAGAACTTGAGATACTTGAGATATGCATTCATACTCGCCAACGTCGCTTCCACGTGCCACGCGGATGCGCCAATAGAATTCCGAAGCTGACGCGTCGAGACTTACCCGCCCACGGCGTGCAGTGTCGACGCGCGCGCCATGAGGAAAAAGAAATGTATCAAGTAGGGTTCCCTAGCCGGCAACCACTTGGCGTCGGCTGTATCCGGTAGGGAAGCCGGGTATCTCGCCCAAAAATCGCATTCTTCGCCCACCGCCCCGGGTACAGCTAAACATTCCGGTGCTCTCAGCCAGCCGGGTTCGAAACCGGGTGCGGGAGCGCATATCTGTTGCATCCAGGCGCGCGGACGAACTCGGCGCTACACTCGGCCAACCCGCTCTATCCAAGTGCAGAGACGATCCCGCCGTCCGGGTCGGCGGAACCAAACGCGCGGATCACCAGCTCGTCTGTGAATAACTTATCGTCCGTTGGAACCATCATCCACAGTCAGGATTTTGATGCTCGCCTGAGGTCTGCGCCTGAATACTCCCGATGCCGCGCGCAGCGGTTCTGGCGCGATCAAACACGGGGACAAGAACCATCAGGTGATCGCTCTGATTTTTTTGCGTAGAATTAAGCAATTTAATTGTAATTGCTCATCTCACCATAGTTTTCAGCCGCTCCACAAACTCGGTGGCCAATCGCATGCCTGTGCGCCGAGCACCATGTTGCAACGGGAATTCAGGTTGCGGAAGTTGTTGCGAGTGATCACCTCAGTCCCGCACCAATTAACGTTACACGTGGTGCCGATCATTGGAAGGCAGGCGTTCGGGCACCTTCTTTGTGCCGTTAGAGGGTCCATACAGCTGCAGCGGCTGGCACATCTGAAAAGTGTGCCGTGCGGCTGGAATCGGCGCGCACGCGATCAAGTTCATTACCGCGGTATCCAGTGCCCGGTTTTACCATCTGGCGAAAATTCCGAGCGGAGTTTGGAGCACTTGCGATTTCGCCATGTGGAACACCGTGCGGCAGATCGGCACAGCGAGACAAAAGCACACGGCCGCACGCAGTTCGGCTATCCGCCAACGCTCTTCCGCCCAAAAGGTTTCGACCGCGCCCTCTCTCCCGCGCCGTTCAGGAACAGCGCCGGCGGAGCGGCGGCGAATTGCCGCGCGAAACCTGTTGGCCAGTCATCGGGATCACAGCGTGGTGACCTTGGTCGATGCCGACTGCTTGCTGCGGCTTGCCGAGCCCGGATTGGATACTAGGTGTTCCGACCGCGACAGAAGCGTAGCGCGGCCAGTGTTCGATCCCACAGAAGATGCGAACCGTCATGCGGTGCGCAGCCGAATTGCCCGACAACGAAAGCTATCGAACCTGCTGATCGCGGCTCTATGGATCGAATGTCGACGGTAAACTGGTTCTTTCGGTTGTTGGCGCATCGCCTCGGTAGGTTTTCGGCAGGAAAAACACGTGCCGCGGCAATAGAATAGGAGTTGGCTTATGCTTTTTGCTACTCAACACGGACGTATTTGCTTCTCGATCCGCCAGGATATTTGCTCATCTGAGATGCGGACGCCAATGGCACAGGTCGGCGGGAATACGACGTTGTCAGGCGGCTCTCCTCGCCAGCAGAAAACGTGTGCTCTTTGCGCGGGCAATCGTGCAATCCCCAGCGATGACTAACGGCGGAAGCCCATGTCGCGCGAGCGCCGACGGGTATTGAGGAATATTGCGTTGAACTCTAGCCAGAACGGTAAAGGTTGTGTGTATGAGTTGTTACTTGAGAAACTGCGTAGTCCCGCCGCCGAGGGGCGTGTGGACTCCCAATCAGGTGTACCCAGCCGGCCAGGGCCTGACCGTCCCGCACTGGCTTTCCAGATGAGAAAACCCAGAAAGGCGCCGCAGGTGGTTCGCAAAATGGCCCATATCCGGCGCGGCTTCGCCGAAGTGATTTGACATGGTGCAGACGTGGCGACTCGTGCTGCTTGGGCAAGAACACGCCGAGCGTGATACCTGGTCTGCGCGACGCGCCAGCCCACGGCGCACAGAATTTCTGGCGCAAGGCGGGAGGCCGCGCGATCGCCGCCCGCAACACAGGTCGGCAAGAGTTCTGGGCGCTTAGCAGTCAGTTTCGAGGTGGAACAGTGCTGAGGTGCGGTGTAACGGCGCTGGCAAGAGCACGCTCCTGAGCAATATCTCCGTATAGCCGAAACCGACCGGAAGGCCGGGTCACAATCAGGGCGTGTCGCCAGTTTTGTCGAGGTCGGCACTGGTTTTCATCGGAATGACCGGCAGCTGCTGAAAATGTCTTCCTCAACGGCGCATCCGGCCACGCCGCAGGCCTTCGCTGAGGTCGAGAAATTCCTCGACACGCCGTCAAGCGCTATTCGGGTATGTATGTCCGGCTCGCTTTCGCCGTTGCCGCTCATCTCGAACCGGAAATCCTCATCGTAGACCAAGTGCTCGCCGTCGGCGACGCTGAGTTCCAGAAGAAATGCCTTGGGAAATGGACGAGGTTTCTTGCTGCGACGGACGGAACAAAGCTTCTATTCGTAAGCCACCAATTGGGACCCGCCGCCGTTG
>CAVXLL010000026.1:0-292210 GCA_963762575.1 uncultured Alphaproteobacteria bacterium
TCGGTGGGCTGATGCTGCTGCCGTTCTTGTGGGGGCTGCGCTACCCGGGCGCAGTTAGGCTCGGGGCGATCCACTCCTGGAAGATCCACCATGGCTGAGACCGCCGAACACGTCGAAGACAATCCGAAGACCGCTTTCGAGAAATCCGATTGGCCGCTCGGCACGATCGGCTTGGTATTGCTCGGGACTTTGATCTTTCTGGTGATCGCGCCGTTTATGCTGATAGGCGCGTTCCCGAGAGCCGTCTCCGACGTCAGCCGCGCATTCACCGTCGAACCACCGCAACCGCGCCTGCAGACCGATCCCTCAGAGGATCTCGCGCAGTTTCTCGTCGATGAGGACAAGCGCCTCAATACCTATTACTGGATCGACAAGAAGAAAGGCATCGTCCACATCCCGATCGAGCAGGCGATGCGAGAGCTCGCCGAGGAAGGGATCGAAGGCTTCCCGCGGGGAAAGCCGTGAACGCCACCGCAGCCGTGCTGGCATCGGCGCTTCTGGCATTGTCGGGCGGGACGAGCAGTGCACTCGCCGGTCAGGACTTTGCAGAATTCGCGTTTCGGCCCCACCCGGGCGCGCAGTTGCCGTTGGCTTCGGAATTCGTCGATGAGCAGGGCCGGGCAGTGCCGCTCTGGCGATTTTTTGCCGGCAAGCCGGTGGTGCTGGTTCTCGACTACCTGCGGTGCAAGACCTTGTGCGGGCTGACTCTTGAGAACCTCGCAGCCGGGCTCGGTGCATTGCCGCTCGATGCCGGGCGCGATTTTCAGGTCGTGGTGATCAGCATCGATCCACGCGACAAACCGGCCGATGTCGCGGCCGCCAGGGCCAAATACCTCGATGCCTACCATCACCCGGCGGGGGATGACGGTTGGCATTTCCTTACTGGACGGCAGCCGGCGGTACGGCGCGTCGCCGATACCGTCGGATTCCCTTATCGGTACGAGCCGGCGCTCGATCAATACATCCATCCGGCCGGATTTGTCGTTGCTGCTCCCGACGGCAGCATCAGCCGGTATCTGCTCGGCGTCAACCCGCAGCCCACTGAGCTGCAGAGCGCTCTCGACGATGCGGTGCACGGGAAAGCCGTGGGGTTGGTGACGCGATTGCTGCTGCTGTGCCACGGCGATACTCCGCAGCTCGGCCGGTACAGCCTGGCGATCGAGGGAGCGTTTGTCGTGGCCAACCTGGTGGCGATGATCGGCAGCATTGCCGCTTTCCTCGCTATCCGACGGCGGCGGCACGGCTGAGGCCGCGACGTATGTATCACTGGGTTCCCTTCTGGCCGCGAACAGCCGCCGTCAATGGCGACGTGGTCAACGCGCTCTACATCGCGGAGCTGGCGGTCTGCGCCCTGATCTTGATGACCGTCGTAGCCATGATGTTGGGGTTTTGCCTGCGCTATCGCGCCGGCAGCACCGCATCCCGCGCCAATCTGACGGAAAAAACCTGGCATTGGGAGATCGGCTGGACCACCGCCACGCTTGTGCTCTTTCTGATCGGCTTTGTCTGGGGGGCGGCGGTCTATATCTGGCTTTACAAATCGCCGGCCGGCGAACTCGAAGTCTACATCGTCGGCAAGCAGTGGATGTGGAAGATGGAGCATCCGGGCGGCCAGCGCGAAATCGATGCGCTGCACGTGCCGGTCGACAAGACGGTGCGGCTGGTGCTGGCATCGCAGGACGTCATCCACAGCTTCTTCATCCCGGCATTCCGCATCAAGCACGACGTGGTTCCGGGCCAATACGAGACGGTTTGGTTCAAGGCGACCAAGCCCGGCACCTACCAGATCGAATGTTCCGAGTATTGCGGCACGCAGCACGCCCATATGCGGGGCGAGGTCGTCGTCATGGAGCCCGCCGCGTTTGCGCGCTGGCTCAGGGACCAGGGCGTCAACCAGTCGCTCGCCCAGCAGGGCGAGGCACTGTTCCGTGAACACGGCTGCAGCGGCTGCCACGGGGAGAACAGCACGGTGCATGCCCCCACCTTGGCCGGCGTCTACGGCAGTATCGTGCATTTGCAGGACGGTTCCGCGGTGCGGGCCGATGAGCGCTATCTCCGCGACTGCATCCTGCTGCCGCGGACGTTTACCGTCGCCGGTTACCCCCCGGTGATGCCCGACTTTGCGGGCCAGCTCGGCGAGGATGATCTCGTCAAGCTGATCGCCTACATCAAATCCCTTGCCAGGTAGGAAGGCGCGCGATGGCGACGATCACCGCCGATGTCCCGACGAGCTATGTAACCTCCGAAAACACGATCAGCTCGTGGCTGCTGACCAAGGACCACAAGCGGATCGCGTTGTTGTTCTTCGCCTCTATCACATTCTTCTTTTTCATTGGCGGCATTGCCGCGACATTGATTCGTCTGCATCTGGCGACTCCCGAGGGACTGCTGCAGCCCGACATCTACAACCGCATGTTCACGATGCACGGCATCGTCATGGTGTGGTTCTTCCTGATCCCCTCGATCCCGACCACGCTCGGCAATTTCATCATACCATTGGCGATTGGCGCCCACGATTTGGCTTTTCCGCGGATCAATCTCGCCAGCTGGTATGTATTCAATTTGTCGGGCCTCGTGCTGCTCTACGCGTTGATCATGGGTGGCATCGATACCGGCTGGACCTTTTACACCCCTTACTCGACGTTGTTTGCGAACGGATATGTCATTGCCGCGACATTGGCGGTGTTCATCAACGGATTTTCTTCGATAATGACCGGGCTGAATTTCGTGGTGACGATCCATCGCCTGCGCGCCCCGGGAATGACCTGGATGCGGCTGCCGCTGTTTGTCTGGGGAATCTATGCGGTCAGCCTCGTCATGCTGCTCGCCACCCCGGTATTGGCGATGACGGTCCTCCTGGTGGCCATGGAACGGTTCATGGGGGTCGGCATCTTCGACCCGTCGCGCGGCGGCGATCCGATACTGTTTCAGCACATGTTCTGGTTCTATTCCCATCCCGCTGTTTACATCATGATCCTGCCGGCAATGGGTGTGGTCAGCGAGCTCATCACCTGCTTCGCTCGGCGGCCGATCTTCGGCTACACCGGCATGACCTATGCGATGATGTCGATCGCGATCATCAGCTTCTTTGTCTGGGGACATCATATGTTCACGGCGGGAATTTCGATTTATTCCGCAGTGGTGTTCTCGTTGATGACGTTCTTTGTCGCAGTGCCGTCGGCGATCAAAGTTTTCAACTGGACGGCGAGCCTGCACAAGGGCTCGATCACCTTTGATGCGCCGATGCTCTATGCGCTCGGCTTTATCTTATTGTTCACGGTCGGCGGATTGACCGGCCTGATCGTTGCGACCGTCGCGCTCGACGTGCACCTGCAGGACACTTACTTCGTCATCGCGCATTTCCACTACATCATGGTCGGCGGCACGGTCAGTGCCTTTTTCGGCGGATTGCACTACTGGTGGCCAAAGATAACCGGCCGGCTCTATCCCGAGATGTGGGCGCGAATGGCCGCCCTGCTGACCTTTGTCGGCTTCAATCTCACCTTCTTCCCGCAATTCATTCTGGGCTATCTCGGCATGCCGCGGCGCTATTACACCTACCCGCCGGAATGGCAGTCGTGGAACGTGCTGTCCTCGGCCGGTGCATCGATCCTCGCCGTCGCCTATATCCTGCCGCTCGGTTATCTCGGTTGGTCGCTGTTGCGCGGCGAGCGGGCGGGCCCCAACCCCTGGCGCGCCACCGGCCTCGAATGGCAGACCTCGTCACCGCCCCCCAAGGACAATTTCGAACGTACACCCGTCGTGACCGCCGGGCCGTACCTCTACGACCCCGAGGAAGGCGGTTTCACGGCGCAGAACGGCGTGGTGAATGCGTAGCCTTCACCCCGAGATCCAATATGCGACGCTGTCTCAACAGGGCGAGACGGCACAGCTCGGCATGTGGGTGTTCATCGCGACCGAGACACTGTTTTTCGGCGCGCTGATTTTCACCTATTTCGTGTACCGCAACGCCTATCCGAAAGAATTCGCCGCGGCGGGGAAGGACGCGGTGCTGTGGTGCGGCAGCGTCAATATCGGGCTGTTATTGACCAGCAGCTTGACGATGGTTCTCGCGATCGACGCGGCGGCCGATGGACGCCGCCGCCATTTGAGAAATTGGCTGCTCGCCACCGCAGGTCTCGGCATCGCCTTCGTCTGCGTCAAAGGCTTTGAATGGTACCTGGATTTCGCCCATCAGGACGTGCCCTCGATCAATTTCATCATGAAGCCGGCGGCGGCGCCGGCCGGTGAGCTGTTCTGGGTATTTTACTTCATCGCCACGCCGCTTCACGCGTTGCATCTGTTGATCGGCATCAGCCTCATACTTTACATGCTGTGGCGCGCGCGCCGGGGCGATCTCACCCCCGCCTATTATGCGCCTCTCGAGGTGGTCGGGCTCTATTGGAGCTTTGTCGACACGGTCTGGATCTTCCTTTTTCCGTGCATCTACCTCGTGGGCCGCTCATGAAAACCGGCGCCACGCACGAACCGGCGCTGCTCTATGTCATTGCCTGGCTGGTGCTGGTGGTGCTCACCGGTGTCAGTATAGGAACCGCCTTTCTCGGGCTCGGCATGTATGCCCCAATCATCCAGTTCGGCATTGCGGCGACCCAGGCGGCCATCGTCTTCGTCCTGTTCATGCGCCTCAAGGGGCCGCCTTCGCTCAAATGGATTTTCGCCGGCGGCGGCTTCTTCTGGCTATTGTTTCTATACGGACTGAGCATGACGGATTACGCGACCCGCCAGGGCTGGCCTTTGTAATCGGGCAGCACGGAACGCCGGCGGACGGTTTGTGTTTTCCGCATATGAGAACAGCGATACTTACAGCGGCGGTACTGCTCGCTGGACCGGTGGTCGCGGCTGCGCAGAGTAGCACGCCTCAGACCAACACTTACGTGACTCCAGGCGCGCCGGTGATTTCGGCCAACTCGCCGGCGGCGCGCAACCCGGGGATCAACCCGAGCGCGGCGGGCCTCAGCCAAGGCGTAATGGCCGCGCCGAGCCCTCCCGGACCCGGCGGCGAGCAACGCACCGCGAGCCGAGGCGACATCACCGAGGCGCAAGCGCGGCGCTGGCTGCGCTATTATGGCTACACCGGCATCGTCAATCTGCACCTCGACCAGAAAGGCCATTGGCAGGCGCAGGCCACTCACAACGGCCGCCATGTGAAGGTCGCGCTCGACGACCGCGGGACCGCTACGGAAGAGAAATAGTTCCGGCCAACTAGATCAATTGAATACCGGCTTGGTGCCCGGCGTCGGCGAATAGCCAAAGCTGCCGCGGGCAATGATCGCCTCGCGCCCGCCCATGGCGGCGATGCGCGCCCGCTGATCGGCCTTTGCCAATGCGCCGGAGGCGTCCGGATCGACGACGCGGCGCAGCGCCGCCTCGCAATCGGCGACGAGACCCCGATAGCCCGGCTCCCGCACGAGGTCGCGCGTCTCCTGCGGGTCGGTATCGAGGTCGAAAAGCTGCGGCGGCATGCCGGCATAATAGACGTACTTGAACGGGCCCTTGCGGATCATGAAGGCGCCGGTCGCCGCGCCTGCGGCGTGATACTCCGACAAGATAGTTCGGCGCAGCGCGATGCCCCGCGCCAGGTCGAATAGCGATGCGCCGGGCAGGTCAGAGTCGTCGGGATGCGGCGGCGCGCCGACGCACTGGACGACGGTAGGGAAGCAATCGACCGACGACACCGGCTCACGGCAGACGAAGCCCTCCGGCACCTCGGGCCCGGCAAGCATCATCGGCACGCCGGCCAATTCCTCGTACATCGTCGATTTGCCCCAGAGCCGCCGTGTGCCGAGATTGTCGCCATGGTCGCTCAAATAGAGCACCCGCGTATCGTCGGCGAGACCGGCCGCGGCGAGCGCGCAGATGAGCTTGCCGACATTGTCGTCGACGAAACTGACCAGCCCGAAATAGGCGGCCAGCGCACGCCGCAATTTCACGTCGTCGAATGCCTTGTCATAGACCTGGCATTCGCGGATCGCCGCGATATAGGGGTGGTCCGGCGCCCGCTCCGCCGCGTCATAGTGCGCCGGAAGCGGCACCTCGGCCTCGGGATAGAGGTCGTACCATTGCGGCCGCGCGATCAGCGGGAAATGCGGGCAGACCAACGAGACGAACAGCGCCCACGGCTTGCCGGACGGCGCCCGCGCCTTCAGCCAATCGACCGCCGCCGCGGTGATCTTGTCATCGTAATCCTGGTAATTCGAATTGCCGCGCCCGGCGTCGTTGGCGAGGCGCAAGGCCGCCTTGCGCACCGGCAGCGGCTCGCGCAACCAGCCCAACGGGTCGCCGATCCCGTCGACGACATGCAGCGGCATGATCTCTCGGGTGAAGCCGTGGTCCTCCTCGGCGCTCCTGAAATGCAATTTGCCGATCGCGGTGACGTCGTGCCCGGCCTCTCTCAACCGGTGGTGCCAGCTCGGCACGCTGCCGTCGTAAGGGATCGCGTTGTCCCAAAACCGAATGCGATGGACGTAGCGCCCGGTCGCCAGCGCGGCGCGCGACGGCACGCAGATTGGCGAGTTGCAATAGGCGTCGCTGAAGCGCACGCCTCTCGCTGCGAGGCGGTCGAGGTTCGGCGTGCGGATCATCGGATGACCGGCGCAGCCGAGCACACGGGGGTTGTGCTCGTCCGACAGGATGAAAAGCAGGTTCGCGGGCGTCATATGGCTCGCAATGATAGGCGAAACAGCCCCGACGACGGGCCGCGCGTCGTTATAGCTGGATCAGACCGCCAGGCAGGTTTGGGGCGTTGCGCATCGCGGCAACGATATCGGCGCGCACCTTGGGCGAGCGGCGGTAATATTGGTGGCTCGCATCCGGCGGGATCAACAAATCGTAGTCTTCGACCTCGGCGCAATCGAGCATTCGAAACCGCGCCGGCGGGTAGCGCACGGCATCGGTCTTGTGCATCGCGCCTTCGTGCCCCAGCCGCTGAATGAAATTGACCGCTAGGCTGAGATAAAGAGCGATGTCCCGGACACTGTAGTAGATCGATATTCGCGGGGTGAGATCGGGCAGCCGGCTCAGTCGCGCTGCCATCGGAAGAGTGAAACTGTCCCATCGTTCATCGGCCGCCGCCAGGAACGTTTCGTCGAACAATGTGACCGCGGGATTGCTGTGGCTGAACCAGCTTTCGACCGCTGCCGCCAATGCAAAATTGCCCATGCTGTGGGCGAGCAGAAAGACCCGCCTGCCCTGGTTCCGAACCTGCGTCAGCATCGGCTCCAGGTTCGCGAAAAAGCTCACGACATGGAAGGCCGATTGGCCGGCCTTTACCTGATCCCGCAGATAGTCGTCGGGGAGAAGGTGGGGCGGCGCCGCGATCAGCTGACCCAAAGACGGCCAGCTGAAGGCGATGACGGTCGTATCGGCGGCGTTCACGCCCGAGGCGGCGAACCACTCCCGATTGTAAGCTGCGCGGGCGATCGAGTTCAGAAATGAATTGGCGAAACCGTGAATGAAGATGAGGATGTTCTTTCCCGAGCCGAGGATGTCCTGAGCGATCCCGGTTTGAAACTCACCCGTCTGGAGATTCGATATTGCGGCGATCCCGCCGCTGTCCTCGGCGGCCAGGTCGGTCCCTTGAACAAGGGCCTCGGCATAAATGATCTGGCTCGGATCCGTCGGCGGTATGATGTCGGCTCCATAGCTGTGCCAGTCGGTCGTCGGGCCCAGCGCCACCCGGTTGGTGGCGAAATATACCGTTACGTCCGCCATCGGCTCCCCCCCTTCGCCCCACAGCGATTCCCGCTGACGATTATGCCGCAATCGCCGCCGGTTTGATTGACAAAAACCATAGAGGCCGCGACAACCGCGCGAGGATGCGAAGCGAGGAATTTGACGGATGGGCATGCTCGAAGGGCGGGTCGCGATTTGTGCGGGAGCAGGCCGCGGGGTGGGCGGCGAAGTTGCCAAGCTGATGGCTGCGCACGGCGCCAAGGTCGTGGTCAATGATCCCGGCACCAGCGGCAGCGGCGAGGGCTCGGACCAGACGCCGGCGCAAGAAATCGTCGACCAGATCAAGGCCGCGGGCGGCGAGGCGGCCGCCAATTACGGCTCGGTCGCCAAATTCGACGACTGCCTGGCGATGGTGCAGCAGGCGCGCGACACGTTCGGCGGGCTGCACATCGTCTTCAACGCCGCCGGCATCCTGCGCGACAAGATGTTCCACAACATGTTCCCCGAGGATTGGCAGGCCGTCATCGACGTGCACCTGACCGGCCACTTCAACTTCAACCGCGCGGCGATAAACCTGTTTCGCGAGCAGAATTACGGGCGAAGCATCATGGTTTCGTCGACCTCGGGACTGCTCGGCAATCTCGGCCAGTGCAATTACGGTGCGGCTAAGCTCGGGATCGTCGCCCTGGCCCGTATCGTTGCGATGGAAAACGCCTCCAGGGGGATCACCGTCAATGTGATCTGTCCATCGGCCGACACCCGGATGACCCGCTCGGTCCCGACGCCAAAGGACCCGCAAGCGGCGGCGGTGCGCGAGGAGCGCCTGCGCCGCAGCCGGGCCGACGCAATCGCGCCGCTCTGCGTGTTTCTCGCCTCCGAGCAGGCGAGCCAAGTCACCGGCCAGGTCTTTCACCAGCGCGCCGGTGAGCTGTCGCTCTACGGCCATATGCGGCCGGTGCGCATGGTGCACCGCCAGGGCGGCTGGACGCCGGAAACGCTGGCCGAGGTGGCGATCCCGGCGCTCGCTCCGCAATTCACCCCACTGGGCGATGGAAGGGCGGTGCATCCGGGGCTGCCGATGGAGTGAGCACGCCGGCAAATCGCCCTTTGGCTTCTCGCGGCGCCCACAGGCTCAATAAAGGCTTTCTGATTGCGGCGGCGATCATCGTCGCCGTCATCCTCTACGGTTCTCTCTACCCGTTCACCTTCTATCAGCCCGCAGGCGGGGTCGGTCCGCTAACACATCTCGTACAGAGTTGGGCGGAAACGCCAGGCCGCGGCGACTTTGTTGCAAACATATTTCTCTACCTGCCGCTCGGCTTTTTCTTAAGCCTCGCGGTCGCCGGAAGCGGTCGCACTTTGGCGCGAATCCTGCTCGTAACTCTCGCCGGCGGGGTTCTCAGCACGGCCATGGAACTCGCACAATACTATATCGCCGAGCGGGTATCCGCGGCCGATGACGTCTATGCAAACCTGATCGGGACGCTGCTGGGCTCACTCGTCGGAAATCTCGCCGGCGGAGATTTTCTCTGGCTGCCATTTCGCGAGATAGCCGCCAATCGCGTTCCTTCCCTGTTGCTCGTGTTATGGCTCGCGTATCGGCTGTATCCTTATGTACCGACGATCGACCTGCACAAATATTGGGATGCACTGAAGCCGGTTGTTTTCCACCCGCGCCCGAGCGGCTATGACCTGTTTCGCTACAGCGCAATCTGGCTGACGGTGGGCAGTTTAATCGAGTCGATAGGCGGACGCCGGCGCGGGTGGCTGCTCTTTCCGCTGTTTATCGCCGCGATCCTGGCCGCCAAGGTGCTGATCGTCAGTAAGACATTGATCTCCGCGGAGATCGGCGGGGCGGCGATTGCTCTTGCCGCGTGGCTTCTACTCGCCGTCAGCGTCGGTCTGCGGATCCGGGCCACTGCCACTGCCCTGCTTTTCTCGGCCTACATCGTTGCCGAGCGGCTGGAGCCGTTCCAGTTCAGCGCCTACGGCAGGCGTTCGGCTGGATACCATTCCACAGCTTTCTGTACGGCTCGGTCGAGGTCAACATACTGTCTTTTCTCGAAAAGACATTTCTTTACGGCGCCCTGATATGGTTGCTCGGCAAGAGCGGCTTGCGGCCCGGTGTAGCCACCATTGTCGTCGCGACCATGCTGTTTGCCGCCAGCTGGATGGAAACCTACTTGCCCGGCCGTTCGGCGGAGATCACCGACGCCCTGATGGCTTTGCTGATCGGAGCGATTATCGCAGTCATAAAAACCCCAACCGAAGGCTCCCGCAAGGGAACGGCCTGAACCTACCGACGTTTGACCGGCCGCGTTCTTGCATAGGGTCAGGACCAAGGTTTTGGGCATCCACCACGGCGTTGCGCTAAGCTGGCGTCCCGCCACCCGGGTCGGAGGTCATCGAATGGGGTTCGCTCTTCCCGAGAGCCGGCGGCGCGAGCAATGAGGCCGCTGATTTCCGCTGCGATGCTGCTGCTCGCGGGCACGGCCACGGCGGCCCCGCCGCCGAATGCCGATCCGGCACTCGGACCCTGGTTCCGCAGCCTCATCGAGCCCGGTACCGGCATCTCCTGCTGCTCGATAACGGACTGCCGCGCCACCGACTACCGTATCAAGGGTGACCATTACGAAGCATTGATCGGCGAAGCCTGGTTCGCGGTGCCGCCCGACAAAATTCTACAGCGCACCGACAATCCGACCGGTCGCGCCGTCGTGTGTTGGACCCCGCAGCGCGGGATCGTGTGCTTTGTCCGAGCTACCGAATCGTAGGCGGCGATCAAATCGTATGTGGCGGCTCGCTCCAGGTGCTTATTGCGGATTGACGGGAGTCGTCAGCGGGCTAGGCAGCCCGGGCGCGCCGAGGCCGCCACGCCCCGGAGGCCTGCCGCTCGGCGCGGGCGCATTCGGCGCGGCATTGGGGAACGGCACGGGCTCGGCGCCAAGCAGAGGCACGCCGATCTGGCGCTGGGATTCGCCGGCGCGCGATTCGGCCGGGCGAACCAGTGCTTCGAGCTGCCGATCGGTCAGCTTGATCCGGTAGAACTTGTCGTAGAACTCGCGGACGGCGGTTCGCAAATCTTCCTGATATTGATCGGGATAGAACAGGCCGGTGAGCCAATACAATCCGATGACGCGGTTGATCCCCGGTGGATCGTCAATCCACCCAAAGGGGTCGGCCGGCTCCAGATAGACCCGTTTGCTGGCGACCGCGATCAGACCGCGCCACGCCGTGCTGTGCAAAAGGGTATCATAGAAACTTCGTTGCTGGGCGATGATGATAGCCGGGTCCCAGTCGATGATTTGGTCGCGCGGGACCCTCGTCAGCTCGCCGCGGCCGAGCCGGGCGGCGACATTGATGACCCCGGCCTGGTCGATGGGGGCCATTGCCTGCGAGCCGCCGAGACCGGTTTCGAGTCCGTCCGGTCCGCGGCCATAATAGACGATCGGACGCTCGTCGGCCGGCGCGATCAGCAATCTGCCGCGCAATGCATCGATAGCGTAATCGGTATATTTGGCTAGGTCATCGCCGCGCTCGGGGGCACCGAGCAGCGCACCGATGATCCGCAAATTGTGGGGGATCGCTTCGATGCTGTTGTCGAGGACGAGGTAGGGGACCCCGGTCTGTTGCTGGATTTGTTCGGCGCGCGCCGCAGCTTCCGGCGTGACCGGGCCCGCCTCGATGATCAGGTCGGGGCGCAGCCGCGCGACCACTTGGACGGCCTCCGCGGGGTTAGGCCGCATCACTCCGCCGACGATCGGCAACCGGGCGAAATTCGCCGGGAGATAAGCCAGCTGCCCACGGGACAACGGAGCGCTCCAGCCCATAAGCTTCTCCGGAGCCAGCACAAAGACGAGGACATCCGCCGCCGGGTTCGCGGTCATCACGCGTCCGACGCGATCGGGCACCACCACGTAACGCTCAGCCGCGTCGACAAACCCCGCCGCTCGGCCAGACGCCGCGAGCAGCGATAGGAATAGGACCGTGATCCATCCAATTGGCGATCGCAGCGGCATTCGCGCCCTCGACAGGAATGAGCAACGCAATCGACTATAGCCGCTGGGGGTCGACAGGCAAGCAACCAGCTTTGATTATTGCTTGTTGCGGATTGCGATCAGCCGCTCGACGGACGCGCGCAACTCTTCCCGCAACGCCGGCCACTGTCGGCTCGTCGCCAAATTCCCGGGTCCAAAGGCGTTCGGCAATAATTCGGCAATCGTCCAGATGGCGATGCTGCTGAGTTCGCCATTACAACAGATTACGCGCAAATTGCCGCTCGCTCGCTGCGCCGCCTCGGCGATAAGTTGGCGGCATGACCCGCAAGGCGCAACCAACCGCGAAGCGCCGGCCCTGTCTGTAAAATTGAAGCCCACTACCGCGATCGCATCGATCTCGGGCTCGCCCGCGGAATTGGCCACGCTCAGAGCGGCTGCCTCGGCGCAGATCGTCAGGCCGGAGGAGGCGTTCTCGAGATTGGCGCCGGTATAGATCGCTCCCGATTTGCTGCGCACGGCCGCACCAACCGCAAACAGCGAATAGGGGGCATAGGCTCGGGCGGAGGCCTCTTGCGCCCTTTCCACCAGTTCCCGGTCGGGACGATCGAAGTCTCACTTGAGCAGACCGGAGTGCTTCTGCAGCACGTCTTGAATTGCGCTTACGGCGGCATGCGACTGTGCCGTTCGGGTTTTCGAGGGCCGCCGATCGGGTCGCTTATGAGATGATTGAGAGTGGGAGGACAGCGACGCACCCCGCGGTTCGGGCAAAGTGGGAGGCTGACTTTGAGGCCCGAGCATCGGGGCCGCTTCGCCGGTGGCCCTAAAAGCAGTGCCTGGCTCCACCGTAAGCGCTTGGCCTGGAGGCTCTTCAACCACGTGGGCAATCGTCGCCTCGGGTGGCATGGGTGGCGGATTTACATTGACTGCATTTGGGCTCCCGGCCACCACGGCGGGCTGCTCCTTATCCGCAGCCGTATCCTCCATCGGTTGAGGCGGCTCCGGGGGTGGCGGGGTAGAAGGCCGGTCCAGCCTGCTTGTTGCTTCCATCAGAGAGGGAGCGTCCGCTGATGGAGCACTAAGATTGGTGCTGCTCGGGCTCACCCCGGGCTCCAGTTTCGCCGACCGAGGCATAAGTAAGAAAAAGCTGACGCCAAAGAAAACGGCGATGATCCATCCGGCTATCAGCCCGATTGAAATCAGATAAAACAGAGAGCCGATCGATCTGCCGAGAGGGAGCGTCCTGCGGATCAACCCCCAGGTTTGGCTTTCTCGGCGAAGCCGCGTGCTCTCCGATTGAGGATCGGTGCCAGTTGCAGACATTCGTTAATATTACGCGGTCCGACTGCACAAGCAAACGAGCTGCAACCGTTGGCTGGCTTTCTGCAGGAGTTAACAGCCGAAATATGGTGAATCGAAACCGGTTTGGCCTGATCTGGCCCGTCCTACCCGCCGAGCGCCAATTCGAGGTCGGCAATCAAATCGGCGGGGTCCTCGATTCCGACCGAGAGGCGCAACAGGTCGGGCGGAGCCGGGCTGTCGGCGCCCTCGACCGAGGCGCGGTGCTCGATCAGGACTCTCGACGCCGCCGAGCGAGGTCGCCCGCTTCCAGATTTCGACCCGCGCCGCTGCGGCGATCGCGGCTTCGGCGCCGCCGTCAACGCGCACGCTGAGCATGCCGCCGAACCCACCGGCCATCTGGCGCGCAGCGACGGCGTGACCGGGATGTCTCGGCAGCCCGGGGTACAGCACGTCCCGCACCCGCAGATTTTGCGACAGCACTTCGGCTATTTGCTGGGCCGAGCGGCAGGCGCGCTCGACGCGTGGGAACAAGGTGCGCATGCCGCGCAGCAGAAGATAGGCTTCGAAACTGCCGAGAATTGCGCCGCCGCTGCTGCGTGCCGTGCACAACCGCGGCCAAAATGCGTCCTCGCGTGCCGTCGTCAAGGTTCCGGCGATCACGTCGCTGTGGCCGTTCAGGTATTTCGTCGCCGAGTGCATGACGAGGTCGGCCCCGAGCGCCAATGGCCGGGTCAATACCGGGGTCGCGGCGGTGCTGTCGACCGCGAGCAGCGCGCCGGCGTCGTGGGCGATATCGGCTGCACCGGCGATGTCGGTCACTGACCACAGCGGGTTCGCCGGAGTCTCGATCCATATGAGGCGCGTCCGGTCCTGGCGGACGGCGCCGCGCAGCGCGTCAAGCGAAGTCGCATCGACAAAATCGACCGCGATCCCCCAAGCCTCGGCGAAATTCTTCAACCAGCTGCGCAATCCCCAGTACATGACCCGCGGTGCGATGACATGGGCGTCTCGCGGAAGGCACTGGAAGACGGCGGCAGCCGCCGCGATCCCGGAGGAGAACAACAATGTCGCGGCACCGCCTTCGAGTGCGCTCAGCAATGCCTGCGGCTGGTCGTAGCTCGGGTTGTCGGCACGTCCGTAACTGCGACCTCGCCGGTATTGGTTGTCGGGGTCGCGCAAGAACGTCGTCGCCGTGTGGATCGGCAAGACCACGGCACCGGTCGACGCGTCGGTCGAGCCCAGCGCCTGCGCGGCCAGGGTGGCCGGATGCAGCGGTTTACGGCTCATCCCGTTCCCGCTGCTGCGGTGCGCGCGTGGGCGACGGCGTGGATCTGGTCGCGCAAGGCCGGCTCGGTCCCGAACAGACGATGAAGGTCGCGCGCCCCCAAGCTCAACAGCTGGCAATATCCGAGGGCGACGACGTCGGCGGTGCGGCGCTCGGCAACGAGCAGGGCGAGCTCACCGAAAAAATCGCCGCTGCCAAGGTGCACGGGGGTGGGCGCGATCCGCACTTCTACCGCGCCCGAAGAGATGAAATACATCGCGTCGCCGCGTTCGCCCTTGTGAACGATGACTTCGTCCGGCACCGCAAGGCGCGGCCGCAGCATGCGGGCGACAGAGCGCCGCGTCTTCGCGTCGAGCGCCGCGAACATCGCGACCCGGCCTACTAGATCCTCGCGCTTCAAGCCGAGATCAAGGGTCGGATGCGCCTCGACGGGGCGGCGCCGGGGCCGCAATTTTCGTTGCAGATCCTCGTACATGTCCTGGTTGATAATCGATTCGGCGCGCAATCGCCGAAATCGCTCGTCTTCCAGGCGCGCCGCCAGGCGGGCGAGGTACTGCACTTCGAGCTGACGGGCGTAGGTCGGGTATTGCAGCTTGAGCGCGGCGATTGCGCGATCGATCGCGCTGAAGCGCTGGTCGAGCAGTTCCGCCATTGCCGCCCTCGGACCGGCGCCGAACACTTCTTCGATCTGATCGCGATTGAACGCGATCACGTTCTGCAGCACGAAGCGAGCCGCCAGCTGGACCTCGAACCGGTCGCCGAGCAGCCGTGCCAGAGGCCGCGCAATGCCGATCCGATGGTGGATCGCGCGCGACAACCGCAACGCGCTGTTGAAGGCAAGAAGCCGGGCAGCCGCCTTCTGGTAACCGGCGACGCCGTCGCTGTGCGCACCATCCCGGAGCCTCGCGGCATGAGTGAGAAGGTTGGCGGCCACCCGCCGCGACACGGTCCGGCTTTCGAAATAATCGAGACAGAATTCCTGCTCGCGATCGGCCAGAACGTAAAGTGCCACCCGCTCCCTCAGCTCGGCGGGAAGTTCGGCATTCTCGATTGCAGCTCCCGCCGTTTCGCTTCCATCAGCGTCATAAGCCTTGGCGACCTCGGCGACAATTTCGGGCGGGATCTGATGCTGATGTCCGACGGTCTCGATTTCCTGCGGAATAGACGAAAGGGAAAGCCCGATCACCCGCTGGCTGACCGCAACTTCCGCCGGAGCAAGGCTGCTGATTTTGAGGAGGCGCATCAAAGGCCGCATGGTCGGCGCCGTCACCAGCAGCGTGAACAACACAAAACCGGTGGCGAGAATGCCGACGAACTGACGGACCTCAGGGGGCAGCGCGGTGTTCTCGGCTGCGGCGAGCGCCAATGCGAGAGAAACCGCCCCGCGCATGCCGCCCCACAACATGACGAGCTTGTGGTCGCGGTCGATCGGCTTTGCGATGCCGGCGAAACTGAGCATCGGAATGAGGCCATAGAGCGTCACCGCCCGAGCGGCGAGAGCCGCGGCGACCAGCGCGGCCAGCAAGCCCAGATCGGCCCAGCTCGCCTTTTCGAGAAGCTCGGGCGTCTGCATCGCCGCAAACAAAAAGATCAGCGAGCTCGCCCAGAAGGCCAGCTGCTCCCATGTGACGACGAGGCTTTCCCAATTCGACGGCGCCAAGCGGCGCCGGCCGCCGGCGCTGAGGGCCAGCGCCGCGGAGGCGACTGCGACGACGCCGGAAACGCCGATGTAGTGATCACAAACGATGAAGATCACATACGCAAAGGCGATGGTCAGCGTCGCCTCGGCCAACCAACTCGCGCGCAAGGTCGGAATGAACAGCGTGACAGCCCACCCGGCGACATAACCGACTGCGAGACCGCCGCCGAATTGGCGCGCAAAGGTGACGAGCCCGTCCAACGGGTTGGCAGGCCGATCTCCGGCCAGCATCGCGACCGCCAGCGAGTAGATCGCGATTGCCGCGGCGTCGTTGAACAGGCTCTCGCCCTGCACCAAGGTCGATAAGCGGCGCGGCGCCCCGATGTCGTGGAAGATCCCGACCACCGCAACCGGGTCGGTGGTCGCGATGATCGCGCCGAGAATGATGCAAGCCAGGATGCCGACGCGGGAAATCGGCCACAAGGCGAGCCCGACGACGAAGGTGCAGACGATCACGCCGATGACGGCGAGAAGAAGAACCGGCCCGACCTCGTCGCTGAGCTGGCGCACGTCGACATTCAGCGCCGCCTCGAACAGCAGCGCCGGCAGAAAAACATAGAGCAGCAACTCGGCGCTGAGCCCGAAATCGTGGAGCCAGCTTACGACATCGCTGATGATATTCCCGGGATGGGTGGCGAAGGGGAGGTTGGCGACAGCCCCGATCGCGATACCCACTACGGCAAGCAGGACCGTATAAGGAATTGACAGCCGCTCGGCTAGCGGCAGCAACAGGCTGACGAGCCCGAGCAGGGCGGTAACGACGAAAACGGTCTGGATGGTATCGGTCATGACGCCCGGCCGAGGGAGAGCCTAGCGGCAGCCGCAATCCGCGACAAGGCGAACTTCCCTGCGGGTCTTCCCCGTGGGTCTTCTCGGCGGGTTGACCCGCGCCGCGAATCCCCGGTAACCGTAATTCCGGGCCTGACCCGCTCGGAAAGGCCCGGAATGAACTTCAGGAGCCCCTTATACCAATGATCTCCCGCCGTGCGCTATTGCCGATGCTGGTTGCGTCTCTGGCCGGTCTATCCCGCTTCTCGGTCGGCGCATCCCCACCCACTCTCTTCCAGGGGGCACTCTCTACGCCGGTGAGACTATGCGCTACCTAAACCGGACAATTCACCTGTCCTCTACAGGGCTTCTCGAAGAATGAGCGCTCGGATTACCATTTCAAAGCAATTCGATTGGTTCGATGGGCCGCGGGCCGCTATCCTCTGCACGTCGATTAATGATCTTGCAACGACAGATACCCCTACCGAGATCGCTGGAGACCCCTCGATGATAATTCGGACTGCCAAAAAAGGAGCGGACGAATCAGATGATGCCTAGGCGTTCGCTGATGATCGGAATGGCCGTTGGAGCGTTGGTTCTGCAGGCAACATCCTACGCACAGGATGAAAGCCGCGTGCTCTTGGAGTTCTCGTGAATCGCTTTATAACAACATTTACGTATATGGAGAAGGCCAATATGTCATGATGAACTTTGGTTACAATAAAAAGATCTATACGGAGAGCGTGTATAATAAACTTGATGATCGCGATCTTCCTGTCCGATATACTCGCTTGATGACAGTCAGCTTGATGTATGCAGGAAAGATCAGCTCGATCCTTGAGATTGGTTTCGGGGGAGGGCGGACGGCTTGGTACCTTCACCGCTTCCTGCCGAATGTTCCGATTACCTCGGTCGAACTTGATCCCGTGGTGATAGAGCTTGCTCACAAATATTTTGGGATCAACGATGAGCCGAACTTCCGGGTGGTCACCCAGGATGGCCGTGTCTTCCTATCAAACTCGAAGGCTCGGTACGACATTATCCTGATCGATGCGTACCGTGGGCCATTCGTCCCTTTTCATCTGTTGACAAAAGAGTTTTATCAGATCGTGAAGGATCATCTCGCGGAAGGTGGCGTGGTGGCACAGAACGTCGAACCATCCACTATGCTCTTCGATTCTGCTGTCAATACAATTCATTCGGTGTTTCCGCAGGTCGATTTGTATCCCGCCGACGGTAATGTGGTGACGATAGCCTATGATGGCGCTCCTCGCACGAGTGAGAATCTTGATCAGACAGCGGAAGAACGGGACGAGGAGTTTCACCTGCGTTACAAACTTCACGATATGTTAGCGCAGAGGCACCGCTTCCTTCCAGGAATGGAGGCAGTAGATCCGAAGGCGAAAATTTTAACCGATGACTTTGCGCCGGTCGAGTCTCTGAAGGCCATAGAGCGACATAACCGCAAATGGACAGATCAGTAATTGATCGAATATCAGAGGTATCAATATATGTAAATTCATTCGTAATCGGTGGTGTCGTCATGGGATTCGAGATGCTCGGGAGCCGATATCTTTACCCTTATTTCGGTGGTGGTATCGGTACTTGGGCTGGATTGATATCGACCGTACTTTCTGCTCTGACAATCGGGTACCTTGCGGGAGGCAGTATCGCTGATCGATATCCTTCGTCGAGGGTCCTCGCAGCCGCCAGCGCCCTGGCCTCAGTATATCTCGTTCTGATCCCGCTCACCGCGGATCATGTCATGTCGTGGATCCTCAACGTAGTCGGCGATGGCCCCTGGGGCATTCTCGTCGCCGCTGCGGGCTTACTGTTGTTACCCTTGTCCTTTCTTGGAACTTTCTCTCCCATCGCAATAAGGCTTCTCGTCCATTCGGCACGCGCGTCCGGCCGCGTGGCCGGACTCGTGTACGGTATTTCAACCGTCGGCAGCGTTTTTGGAACATTGTTCACCACTTTCACACTCATTCCTACGATAGGGTCTCGCTCGATCACCTATTTATACGCGTGCATTCTGGCAGTGTCTGCTGCAAGCCTTTATATAAACTATCGAAGGGCACCTTAGATGCCGAAGACAATCGTAATCTTATCGTTCATTTTTGCCTTCGAAGTGCTCCGACCTTGTACCGCCTTCTCGGCGGATCTACCGAGCGCGACAACAGTGGGAGCAGCCGTGAAGCGCGTCGCCGCGTCGGAGCCAACCCTCCCAGACCTTTCGGATTGGAACGGCGAGCGCGCCATGGAAAACATCAGGGAGCAGCTGTCGTTCGGCACGCGTTCTCTCGGTACGGCAGGCCACGAGTCTACTATAGAATTCATCAAGAGTGAACTATCCAAAACGTCAGCGACGGTCCAAGAGCAACGATGGACGCAGGTCGACAAAGGCATGCGTCTTAACTTGACAAATATCATGGCTCGCTTTGATCCGGCAAATCCTCGTCGGATCCTTGTCGGCACACATTATGATTCGATCGTTCGCGCATACCGCGATCCAACTCATCCCGACGCAGAGATGCCCGGCGCCAATAACTCCGCCTCCGGTGTTGCGCTGCTTCTCGAAACTGCGCGTGTGCTTGACCACCAGCCGATGCCCCCAACTGTCGGAATCGATCTGGTCTTTTTTGATGGGGAAGAAGGGCCAATTTCTCTTGGCGCGGGCGACCCTGATTGGAGGGCTCTTGGCTCGCCGTATTTTGCGGAACACATTGATGGTCTGTATTCAAATCACCGACCTCTCGCGAGCGTCATCTTCGATATGGTTTGTTATAAAGAGCTGAGGCTTGCTCCAGAGGCGATATCACTGAGATTTGCGAAGCAAGAGGTGGACGAATTCTGGAAGCTAGGGCGCACCCTAGCTCCAGGAATATTTGCACAAAACCCCGCTCCCCTCCCGATTTCTGATGACCAAGTAGCGTTGGACTCGATCGGCATACCAAGTTTTCTCGTGATAGGGTTCGCTTACGAACCGTGGTTTAACACCACTAGGGACACAATAGACAAATGTTCTCCGCGGAGCCTTGAAGCAGTCGGGCGTACGTTACTTCGGTATTTGTATCTGGTAAACTAAGCCGACTGCCAGCCGCGGACTAAAGGAATGGCCTCCGCGGAGGGTCCAATCAGTTGAGCTCGCTCCTCCGGGGCCCTTAGTTAGGGAGGCCGTCGAGAGTCGCTTGGGTGATTCTCCGAAGTCGGGCAGCTGTCCACGTGGCAAAAACCACGACCTGCGGGTTTTTTGGGATTCAAGATGCTCTCCCTGGAAATAGTACACCATTTGTGATTGACGGTTAATTTACCACGCTGTATGTAAACTAGTGGTGGCATCCTGACCCGGGGATCTCGGGCGTCGGCGAAGATACGCCACTGCGTGACACGGAGGAGCCGTCGCTAAACCCGGGACCTTGGAGGCCACGTCATGACCGATCCGCACGACCGTTTCGCAACCCGATCGGGGAGTCCTCTGCATAAGCTTGCTTTGAGTTTCGTCGCGGTGGTCGCGCTTGCAATCACGGCTACAAGCGCCGGGGCGCAGGTGCTGACGGCGAGTTGCCTCGATCCGAATGTGCCGCTGGTAGTGGAAGAGCAGCGCCTGCCTTACACGCTGCCCGACGACACCAATCCGGCGGTTGCGCAGTCCGAACCGTTCGCTCAGCAAATGATCGAAGGAGCTGGATTCCAGAATTTCGGTCCCGAGGTAGTGAAAGAGCTTTGCAACGTTGAAACGTTGCAGCAAGCACAGCAGCTTGTCGAGAATAGCGGCAGTGAACTATGGCACATGGCCGTGAACCGCGCCCAGCAACATGGGACGATCGCGGGCACCCTACCCTACAGCGATGATCGGCCGCTCTATTGGACGCGTCTGCAAGTCAGGGCTGCGCTGCGGCAGTGGACCCCGCGCTTCTCGCTGTTGCAGGTTGATCAATCAGGCCTTATTACCACCTTCGATCGCGCATCTCGCGGGATGTTCGACATCAAATTCCCGGCCGGGATAGCCGTGAAGCGGCTGATCATGAGCGGCTTTGATCCTTACACGCTTGACGGTGGTACAACTGGTACTGCGCCCGGAACCGTGGGGAACAACATTCGGCACGGCAACCCCTCCGGGGCCATTGCTCTGTCTCTGGACGGCACGCAATACAGGGCCAGCGATGGCACTAAAGTCTTTATCCAGGCCTATATCCTGCCGGTCAATTATCCCGAGTTCGAACAGGGCTATCTGGAAGATACGGTCGGTCCGTTTATGGTGCCAGGGCCGCAGCGGGTAAACGCCTCCGTGACGGTGAGCCAGGCCGGCCCCTACACGTTCAATCTCGAGCAGACGAATGGGCGCTACCACGGCGTTTCGATCGGCAACGACAACCAAGCTTCTTGCCCCTCTGTCCTCAATCCCACGCCACCTCCCAATACCCTCCCTCAGTTGGCGATTAACAACTATGAGTGCAACAGCATCGTAGTGTCACAGTGGGGCGGGCCCGCAATGTTTGACCTCTATGATCCTCCGCAGTGGACCTATACGAGCCTGCCATTGGCGCAGATGATCGCCGCCAACACCGGTGTTACGATCACTCCGCCTTCTGGTGACGGATGGACGGGTGACAGCAACGCCTTCGGCGTGATCTGGCATACGCCTTTCACCGAGTTCCCGTCCTGCACGTCGCCAACCACGAACTCGGTCAACAGCCTCGCTTGCGAAAGCACCACCTGTCCGACTCCGATCATCAACGGCCAATTGCCTCCTCCCGGCACCCCACCCACAGGGTGGCCGCAGGCCCTGCCCGACGAGGATTCGTGCTCGCAGAGCGGTGGCGGCGGCAACTATCTTTCGAACGAGAGCGCCTACCGGAACACGCTGCTTCGCGATCGTTTGGGGTTGGGTTGCCCAGGACCGCATTGCATCCCGGCGGGACACATTCACACCCCGAGCATGCAGCATTTCTCCACCAACTTCCTGCCAAGTGAACTCGCTATTCGACTCCTGGCGACTTGCGATCATTGCTCAAGGGCAGAACCTCATCCATGTGGTTGCCGATAACGCTCCGAAATCGACGGACGACGATATGGGCCAATGAGCTGCCGGACGAGGTTTGGGGGCGCCGCCCAGCGGTGCCCCTTTTCTTTGTCTGCCCCGTCATAAGGCCGAGGCCGCTCGAACCTCTAAAAAAGCCATCGAGAATGACCACGTCGCCCGCGTGTAGGGCCGTGCGTCGTTGACCTCGGCCTCGGTGATCGCGCACGGCTGGGGATCGAACCCGGCGACCGGGTGCTGTACCCGATTTTCGGAACCGCGTCTTAGCCGCTCGGCGCTTACCCGCGATGGTTAAAGCTGCAGCCGGGTAACGTGTTCGATTTCGCGTCGTTTCTCCGACAGAGGAGATGCGATGATGGCGGCTGCAACACGACCATACTGGACCGGCTTCCTGAAGCTTTCGCTGGTGACGATCGCGGTCCGTCTCTACTCGGCGACCACCGAAAAGGAGCGCATCCACTTCCACCGGATACACGAACCTTCGGGCGAGCGTGTGCGCTATCAGAATGTGGTGCCGGGGCTCGGGCCGGTCGACAGTGGCGAGATCGTCAAGGGCTACGAGTACCAGAAGGGCCGCTATGTGACGGTCGAGCCGGACGATCTAGAGAAACTGCGCCTCGAGACGACCGATACGATCGATATCGCCGAATTCGTCGATGCCGACGCCGTCGACCCGGTATACGTCGACAACCCCTATTACCTCGTCCCGGACGGCAGTCTCGCCGAAGACGGGTATCGCGTGATCCGGGATGCGCTGCGCGACGCGGGCAAGGCCGCGATCGGGCAAGTCGTAATCAACACGCGCGAGCGGATCGTCGCGATCCGCCCATACGGCAAGGGTCTGCTCGTCAACGCCTTGCGCTTTCCGGAGGAGGTTCGCGCCGCCGACGAGTTCTTCGCGGCGATTGCCGACGAGCCCGCGGCCGAGGACGAGCTCGCGATCATGGAGCAGATCATCGCGAGACGAACCCGCAAGTTCGAGCCCGGAAAGTTCGTCGACCACTATCAGGCCGCATTGAAAGAGCTGATCGACGAGAAGCTTGCCGGCCAGTTGCCGGAGCGCCCACCCGAGCGCAAGCCGGCGCAGGTGATCAATCTGATGGAGGCGCTGAAGCGTAGTCTGGCAGAGGAGGGGGCGGAGAAGACCGGTGGCAAGGCACGCCCGCGCCCAGCGAAATCCTCGAGAGCGCAGAAGAGTTCTGCTTCTGCCGGTCCGCGGCGGTCTCGCTGACAAGCCCAAGTCGCAGCCCGCCGAAGCGCCGAAACGGCGCAAGAAAGCTTCCTGAGATCACCGCTTAGAGCGGATTTCGATCCGATAGCGCTGTCATTGCGAGGCGCGCTTTGCGCGACGAAGCAATCTCGACCGATCGAGCGCTCAGCGGCCCGAGATTGCTTCCCCGCGGGTCAAGCCCGCGGGTCGCAATGACGATTGGTGTAAGTGGTGCAACCGGGCAGAGGATGAAGGCACCGTCGACTAGAGAAATCCGCGGACTAGATCGAGAAAGGCGTCGAGCCGGTCATGGTGGACCCAGTGCCCGGCGTTCTCAAATGAAATGACCTCCGCTGTGCGGAAGTGGCGAGCCCGCCCGTCCTTGACCGGGTCGGACGCCCAGCTCTCCTTGCCGTAGACGAGGAGGGTCGGGCAATTGATGCGCTGCCATAATTCCTCGGTCTCGCCAACCGTCATCTCGTAGGGCGGCTCGGCTCGCACATAGTTGTCAAATTTCCAGCTGTAGGTGCCGTCCTCGTTCTGGTTGACCCCGTGCTGGGTGAGATGCCGCGCCTGTTCCGGCGATAGATGCCGGTTCGCTTCCTGCATGCGCTTGAAGGCGTCCTCGATCGAGGAATAGCGCCGCGGCAGGCGGCCGGAAAGGGCGCGCTGTTCGGTGATCCAACGTTGCATACGTTCAGCCATCGGGCGTTTCGATCGCTGCTCGCGCCGCTTTGGCGACGCGCCCAGCCCCTCGATCGAGATCAATCGTCTGACGTGATCGGGATAGATGCCGGCGTAGCGCAGCGTGACCATGCCGCCGAGCGAGTGCGCGATGATGCTGACCGGCGCGAGCTCCTGCTGATGGATCAGCTGGGCCAGGTCATAGATATAACCGGCGATCGAATAATTGCCGTCGGGTGACCACTGGCTGTCGCCGTGACCGCGCAGGTCGGGCGCCAAAACATGCCAGTCCTGGCGCAGCGCGTTGGCAACCCAGTCCCAGTTGCGGCAGTGGTCGCGCCCGCCATGGACGAGGAGCAGCGGCGGCTTTGCTGGATTGCCCCAATCGACATAATGCAGACGAAGCCGCTGCGAGAAATAGATCCGCGAGGTCGGGCCGGAGCTGTCCAGGTTCAAAGCAAAGACCCCCGTGCGCTCAGTGGCGTCAGGCGGGGGTCGCTGTTGCGAAGCTGTCCTTCGCGCTCGGCGCGCTAGGCCGAGCTCTGTCTTGGACTTTCAACTTGGTTGCCGATGCCAAGCGGTCGGCAACTGCTTTTCTCCAGGTGGCGTCATGTCTGTGGCACACCCTCCCGGTTGGTTGTCGACAACTATGATCTAAGGACGGCTCACGGGCGCCGTCAAGGGCAAATTTGGCAGTTAATCACCCAAAGGAGGGACCCGATGCTGCGGGCGCTTAAAACTGTCGGCCGCGTGGTTTATTTTTCTGGCACTCTCTCGCAGAGAGTGCTAATCACGCCTTGAGATTTTAAACTCGGACGGAGGAATCCCGTGAATTTTCGACCGTTGCAGGATCGCGTCCTGGTCCGCCGCATCGAGCAGGAGGAAAAGACGCTAGGCGGCATCATCATCCCCGATACCGCAAAGGAAAAGCCGATGGAGGGCGAAGTGATCGCCGCCGGGCCCGGTGCCCGGGGGGATGACGGCAAACTCAGTCCGCTCGACGTCAAGGTCGGCGACCGGGTGCTCTTTGGAAAGTGGTCGGGCACGGAGATCAAGATCGACGGCGAGGACCTCGTCGTCATGAAGGAGTCCGACATCATGGGTATCGTCGCGTAAGGGGAGGTAGACCATGGCTGCAAAGGAAGTACGCTTTCACACCGACGCGCGCGACAAGATGCTGCGCGGCGTCGATATTCTCGCCAATGCCGTAAAAGTGACCTTGGGCCCCAAGGGCCGTAACGTCGTTCTCGACAAATCGTTTGGCGCGCCGCGCATCAGCAAGGACGGCGTCACGGTCGCCAAGGAAATCGAGCTCGCCGACAAGTTCGAGAATATGGGCGCCCAGATGGTGCGCGAAGTCGCGTCAAAGACGAGCGATTTGGCCGGCGACGGCACGACGACCGCGACCGTGCTCGCCCAAACGATCGTGCGGGAAGGCGCGAAGGCCGTTGCCGCCGGCATGAACCCGATGGATCTGAAGCGCGGCATCGACCGCGCGGTGGATGCTATCGTCGCGGACATCGGAAAACGGTCGAAGAAAGTTTCGACAAACGACGAAATTCAGCAGGTCGGAACGGTATCCGCGAACAACGATCGCGAGATCGGCCGGATGATCGCCGAAGCGATGCAGAAGGTCGGCAACGAGGGCGTCATCACGGTCGAAGAGGCGAAATCGCTCGAAACCGAGCTCGATGTGGTCGAAGGCATGCAGTTCGACCGCGGTTACGTCAGCCCCTATTTCGTGACCAACGCCGAAAAGATGGTCGCAGAGCTCGACGACCCGTACATCCTGCTCAACGAGAAGAAGCTGTCGAGCCTGCAGGCATTGCTGCCGCTGCTCGAAGCCGTCGTTCAATCCGGCAAGCCGTTGCTGATCGTCGCCGAAGACGTCGAAGGTGAGGCGTTGGCGACGCTCGTGGTCAACAAATTGCGCGGCGGCCTGAAAGTCGCCGCGGTCAAGGCCCCCGGTTTTGGCGACCGCCGCAAGGCCATGCTGGAGGACATGGCGATCCTGGCCGGCGGCCAGGTGATCAGCGAAGATCTCGGCATCAAGCTCGAAAACGTCACGCTCGACATGCTGGGCAAGGCCAAGCGGATCAGGGTCGAGAAGGAAAACACGACCATCATCGACGGCGCCGGCAAGAAGGACGACATCCAAGGCCGCATCGCGCAGATCAAGGCGCAAATCGAGGAGACGACCTCCGACTACGACCGCGAAAAGCTGCAGGAGCGCCTGGCGAAGCTCGCCGGCGGGGTCGCGGTGATCCGCGTCGGCGGCGCGACCGAGGTCGAAGTGAAGGAGAGAAAAGACCGGGTCGACGATGCGACGCACGCAACGCGGGCGGCGGTCGAGGAAGGGATCGTCCCGGGCGGCGGCGTCGCTTTGCTTTATGCCGCCAAGGCGCTCGACGGGCTGACACCCGAGAACAACGATCAACGGGTCGGAATCAACATCGTCAAGCGCGCGTTGCAATCGCCCGTCCGTCAGCTCGCGGAAAACGCCGGCACCGACGGTTCGATCGTCGTCGGCAAGCTGTTGGATTCGAACGACCCCAACCGCGGCTTCGATGCGCAGAGCGGCGAATATGTCGACATGGTCAAGGCCGGCATCATCGACCCGACCAAGGTCGTTCGGCTCGCCTTGCAGAATGCCGCCTCAGTTGCGGGCCTCCTCGTCACGACCGAGGCGATGGTCGCCGAAAAGCCCGAAAAGAAAGCCGCTCCCGCGATGCCGCACGATCACGGCATGGGCGGCATGGACGACTTCTAAGCCACAACTCTCGCAAAAATCCGGCCGGCATCCGCCTGGGTGCCGGCCCTTTTTTTGGATAGGCTTTTCAAGCCTCGACAAGATCGAGCCGACGCTCGATACGATCGAGTTGGCTATCAATCCGGTCGACGCGCCTAGAAATGCTGGCGTATTGGGCTTCGAGAAAACCGAGGCGCTCCTTGACCTCGACCATGGAAGTTTTCAAATCGGAGATATCGCTCCGGATGGCACGGAGATGCTCAAGGATCAGGTCGGCGCGTTCGTCTGACATACTCGAGACATTGGATCTGGGATAAACGCCCGCAAGATACAGCACTTTGAATCAGGAGCGAGGGGTAGATTTGCTCGCTCCCTCGCCCGGTTTGCGGGGAGAGGGCGGGGTGAGGAGCGGCAGTGATGAACTGAGCCAGGGAGGAAGGGTGATGAGCCGGTTGTTCGGTCCGCTGAGGCAGATGGGTTTCGTGGTGCGCGACATCGACAAGGCGATGCGCCATTGGGTCGAGGTCTGCGGGGTTGGCCCATGGTACATCGCGGAGAGATTGCAGCTGCACGGCTTCTGGTACAAAGAGCAGCGCTACGACGACATTCATCTGACGATCGCGCTGGCCAATTCCGGTGAGGTGCAGCTTGAGCTGATCCAGCAGCGCGACGACACGCCGAGCATGTACCGGGACTTTCTCGCGGCCGGCCATGAGGGGCTGCAGCACTGGTCGAGCTGGCCCGAGAATTATCATGAGCTGCTCGACCGCGCGGTCAATGGACGGCTGGACGGTCGGCCAGCGGGGCGAGAGCCCGCGCGGCCCGTTCGTGTATTTCCTCAACGAAGGCCACCCCGGCACGATCATCGAGATGGCCGAGTTGACGCCGACCCGGCGCCATATCTTCGACGCGGTACGCGAGGCGGCGCTCGACTGGGACGGCCGCGACCCGATCCGCCGCGATTGGCCGCGGGGCTGAATTATCGCGGCAATACCTTCGCGAGCATCGCGTAGGCTTCCTCGTCGGTCCGGTCGTAGCGCAGCGGCGTCACGACGATCTTGCCGGCGTGCAATGCCTCGACATCGCTTTCCGGGCCTTGGTCGCGGTGCCCGCGGCGAAAGCTGATCCAGTGGTAGATCAGGGCGCGCGGGTCGGTGCGGGTCTCGACCTGCATTCCCTGGATCAGCCCGGGGCCTTGGCGCGCCAGGGTCAGCGGACCGACATCTTCTGCCGGAAGGTCGGGAAAGTTGACATTGAGGCAGGTCGCGGCGCTCCAGCCGATCGTCAACAAGCGGCGCACGACATCGGCGCCGAGTGCGGCGGCGGTATCCCAGCGGACATGCGCGCGGTCGGTCCATGCCTGGCTCAGCGCGATCGAGGGAATACCGAGCAGCATGCCGGTCATCGCTCCGCCGACCGTACCCGAAAAGACTGTTTCCAGACCGAGATTGGCGCCGCGGTTGACCCCCGACAGAAGCAGCTGCGGCGCCTCGGGCATCAGATGGCACGCGCCCATGACGGCGCAATCTCCCGGTGTTCCGGTGATCCCGTACCGCCGCAGCCCTCGCTCGCTGATCCGGATCGGGTGATGCAGGCTGACCGCGTGCGAGACACCGCTCTGGTCATGCTCCGGCGCAACGACCCAAATCTCGCGGGCGAGCTCGCCGGCGATCTGTTCGAGGACTTTGAGCCCCGGCGCCTCGATACCATCGTCGTTGGTTATGAGAATACGATCCAGCACAGCGCGCACCCCTTGGTCTTCAGAACAAGTTATAGTCCAGCCTCTCGAAGCTTCTCTTGCTACCACAGGGATGGCATAGCCAAGAAATCCGTATAACGGAATGATGCAGCGACAGCACGCGAACGGATTCGACCAAGATTAAATTAAATTTAACTACGCTGCATCGGGTGGTGAGCTTTTTAGCCATCCACGCAACCAAGCCTTTTCGCTTGCTGTTGAAGACGCTGAGAGAGCGGAATGGCAAATGTGCAAGATCTTGGGTCCGCCGGTCGATCAAGTTCGCGCTTATACTGTTGGTGCTTGCCGGCATCGGTTTCGGTGCGCGGTTTTTGACAGCGCCGGGCGCCGGCACTGCTGCGCAGGCCCAGCCAAATCGGCAGCCGCAGGCCGTCCCCGTTCTCGCCACGACGGCAGAGGCGAAGGATTTTCCGATTATCGTGCGCGGTTTGGGCACGGTCGAGGCGTTCAATACCGTCACCGTCAAGAGCAGGGTCGACGGGAATATCGAAAAGATCGGCTATGAGGAGGGCCAATATGTGCATAAGGGCGATCTGCTCGTGCAGATCGACCCGCGGCCGTATCAAGCCCAGCTCGAGCAAGCCGAAGCAACAAAGGCCAAAGATCAGGCGAATCTCGCAAATGCGCAACGCGACCTCGCCCGCTACGCCGCGCTGCTCAATACCAATCTGGCGGTAACGCGGCAGCAATACGATACACAGCAGGCTACCGTGGCGCAGCTGCAGGCGACGGTCGCAGGCCGATCAGGCGCAGATCGATGCCGCCAAGCTCAACGTCGCCTACTGCTCGATCACCTCGCCGATCGATGGCATCACCGGGTTGCGGCTCGTCGATATCGGCAACCTCGTGCAGGCCAGCGCCGCGACGCCCCTTGTCGTGGTCACCCAGATCAAGCCGATTTACATGACGTTTACGATACCGGAGCGCGACCTCGACCGGGTGCGCCAGGCCATGGCCAAGCATCCGCTTGACCGTTCTGGCCTTCAACGGCGCCGACACCCAGCAGCTCTCGCAAGGCGTCCTCAAGGTCGTCAACAACACCGTCGACCAGAATACCGGCATGGTGACCCTGAAGGCGGAATTCGCCAATGAGGATGCCGCGTTGTGGCCGGGCGAATTCGTCAATGCGCACCTCGAACTCGATGTCGTCAAGAATGGCGTGACGGTGCCGGTGAACGCCGTGCTGATGGGCCCGAGCGGCTCGTTCGTTTATCTGATCGAGCCCAACTCCACCGTCAAACCGCAACCGGTGACGACCACCGATGTCGAAAACGGGATAGCGCTGATCGGTAAAGGCCTCAAAGCCGGCGACAGGGTCGTCGTCGACCGGCCAGACCGGTCTCGCACCGGGCGTCAAGGTCGCCGTAAAGCCGGGCAGCCTCGGCGAAATGGACGCGCGCGAGCCGGAGATCGGGCCGGAAGGCGTCGGCAGCACCGGCATCACCACCGCCCCGTCGGGCGCCGGCGGGATCACGCCGCGATGAGCATATCGGAACCCTTTATCCGCCGGCCGATCGCGACCGCGCTGTTGATGGCGGCGCTCCTCGTCGCCGGCATTCTTGGCTATAACCTGCTGCCGGTCGCGGCCCTGCCGACCGTCGATTTCCCGACGATCAGCGTCAGCGCGAGCCTGCCCGGCGCCAGCCCCGACATCATGGCCGCCTCGGTGGCGCAGCCGCTGGAGCGGCAATTCGCGACATTGCCCGGCGTCAATCAGATCACCTCGACGAGCATCGAGGGTACGACCGTCATCACGTTGCAATTCGATCTCTCGCGCAACATCGACGGCGCGGCATCCGACGTTCAGGCCGCGATCAACGCCGCCAGCGGGCTCTTGCCAAAGCAATTGCCCAATCCGCCGACCTACAAAAAGGTCAACCCTGCCGACGTGCCGGTATTCATCCTGGGTCTGACCTCCGACGTCATGCCGTTGCAGCAGCTCGACCAATATGCCGACCTCAATATCGCGCAGCGGATTTCGATGCTGCCGGGCGTCGGCCAGGTGGTGATTTTCGGCGAGCAGAAATATGCGCCGACCGTCCAGGTCAACCCGGCGGCGTTGGCTGCGCGCGGCCTCGGCATGGATGACGTCGCGACGGCGATCACCAACAACACTGTCGAGCAGCCGGTCGGAACATTGCAGGGGCCGCAGCAAGCCTACCAGATCGGCGCCAACGGCCAATTGTTGCAAGCCCGGGCATTGAGCAAGGTCATCGTCGCCTATCGCAACGGCGCGCCGGTGCGGATCAAGGAAATCGGCCGCGTCGTCGACGGGTCGGACGCGCCACTGCAGCTCGACTGGGTCAACAATCACATCGGCGAGATGATCGGGATCTGGCGCCAGCCCGGATCCAACACGCTTCAGCTCGTCGACCGAATCAAGGCGATGCTGCCGAAGCTCGAAGCGGGGATCCCGCCTTCGGTCAAGCTGACCGTGGTCAGCGACCGGTCGTTGTCGATCAGCGCCAGCTTCAACGACGTTAAGCTGACGTTGGGCTTTACCGTCGTTCTGGTCGTTCTCGTCATATTTGTCTTCCTGCGCAGCTTCTGGGCGACCGTGATCCCCAGCGTGACGGTGCCGCTGTCGCTGGTCGGGACCTTTGTCGTCCTTTATCTCGCCGGCGACAGCCTCGACAATCTGTCGCTGATGGGATTGACCCTCGCGGTCGGGCTCGTCGTCGACGATGCGATCGTCATGCTCGAAAACATCTACCGTTACCTGGAGCAGGGCGATGACGCGATGACGGCGGCGTTGAAGGGCGCCGGCGAGATCGGGTTCACGATCGTGTCGATCACGATTTCACTGATCGCCGTCTTCATCCCGATTTTGTTCATGGGCGGGGTCATCGGCCGGCTGTTCCGCGAATTCGGCGTCACCGTTTCCGCCGCGATCGTGCTCTCGGCGATCATCGCGTTGACCTTGTCGCCGATGATGGCGGCGCTCTTCCTGACGGATCCGCGATCGGTCAAGCACGGTCGGCTCTATCGGTGGAGCGAACGAGCTTTCGAGGCTGCAGTAAGCGGTTATCAGCGGTCTCTGCGTGTCGTGATGCGATTTCGCTTCTGGGCGATGCTGGTCAATTTGGCGCTGATCGCGCTGACCGGCTGGCTGTTCATGACGATCCCCAAAGGCTTCATCCCGGAAGAGGACACCGGGATGATTTTCGGGTTTACGCAAGCCTCGCCGGACATTTCGTTCATGGGCATGGCCGATCTGCAGCAGAGAGCGGCGGCGGTCATCCTGAAGGACCCCGACGTTGCGACGGTCGGCTCGGCGATCGGCGGCGGCGCCAGCTCCGGCATGAACACCGGCCGCTTTTTCATCAGCCTGAAACCGTGGAATAAGCGCAAGGAGACCGAGGCTCAGATTATCGAGCGGCTGCGGCCGCAGCTCGCCGAGGTGCCCGGCATCCAGAGCTTTCTGCAGCCGCTCCAAACAATCCGGATCGGCGGCCGGCTGACGAAGACCGAATACCAGTACACCCTGCAGGACATCGATATGGACGAGCTGCAGCAATGGGCCCCCAAGGTCGAAGCCAAGCTGAAGACGCTCCCCGGCCTCGAGGATGTCGCGAGCGACCTGCAGCTGGCGAGCCCGCAGTTAAAGATCCAGATCGACCGCGACTTGGCGTCCCGTCTCGGCGTCAATCCGAACGTCATTGAGACGACGCTCTACGACGCGTTCGGCCAGCGTTACGTGACGGAAGTCTATGGCCAGCTCAACACCTACCACGTCGTGCTCGAAGTAGAGCCGGCATACCAAAAGGACATCTCCGCACTGTCGCGGATTTACGTGCACGGTTCGGGTGGCCAGCTCATTCCGGTGAGCCAATTCGCCCGCCTGGTGCCGACGACGACGGCGGTATCGGTCAACCATCAGGGCCAGTTTCCCGCCGTCACATTGTCCTTCAATCTCGCCGGCGGCACCTCGCTCGGCGAGGCGGTCAACCGCATCGATCAGGCAATGACGACGATGGGGCTGCCGAAGACGGTCGAAACCTCGTTCCAGGGCACCGCGCAGGCCTTCCAGAGCTCACTTGCGTCACAGCCCATTCTGATCGGGGCGGCGATCTTTGCCGTTTACGTCGTGCTGGGGGTGCTGTACGAGAGCTTCATCCACCCGGTGACGATCCTGATGAGCTTGCCGCCGGCCAGCGTCGGCGCGCTCTTGGCCTTGCAGCTCTTCGGCTTCGATCTCAGCATCATCGCGGTCATCGGCCTGATCATGCTGATCGGCATCGTCAAGAAGAACGCGATCATGATGATCGACTTCGCGCTCGAACGCCGGCGTCATGAAGGCAAATCGGCGGAAGAGGCAATCGTCGAGGCTGCCGCCTTGCGTTTCCGCCCGATCATGATGACGACGATGGCGGCGATCTTCGGCATCTTGCCGATCGCACTCGGCTATGGCGCGGGCGCCGAACTGCGCCAGCCGCTGGGCGTTGCCGTCGTAGGCGGGCTCGTAGTCTCGCAGGCGCTGACGCTGTTTACGATCCCGGTCACCTACCTCTACATGGAGCGGCTCAGCGAATGGCTCGGCGGCTTCGGCCGCGGTCGTCGCCGCCCATTGGACCACGCGCTCGTCCCGGCCGGCAACTACCCGCGCCCGGTCATCATCCACGAAAGAGCCGGCGACTAGGTCCGCTCTAGACGCAGCTTTCCTTTGTTCCCGGCAGCGGCGGGGCTAAGTTGCCGCTGTCCCGAAGCCTGCAGCATAGGTGCGAGCCGATGAGCTTGCCCGAGAAATCGTTCGAACCGGGAGCGGCTTGCCCGCTCGATGGGGTGCGGGTCATCGACATGTCGCGCCTCGTGTCCGGCAACATGGTGAGCCTGCAGCTCGGCGATTTCGGTGCGGAAGTGTTGAAGATCGAGGACCCGAAGCGCGGCGACCCGCTGCGCGCCTGGCAGACCGAGGGGGTCAGCCTGCATTGGAAGGTGTATTCGCGCAACAAAAAGAGCGTGGCATTGAGCCTGCGCGAGGCGCGCGGGCGCGGGCTGTTCCTCGAACTCTTGGCCACCGCCCAGGTGCTGATCGAGAATTTCCGTCCGGGGACGCTCGAGGCGATGGGGTTCGCGCCGGAGGTTCTGCACCGCCAAAATCCGCGCCTCATTATCCTGCGGGTTTCCGGCTGGGGTCAGGACGGTCCCTACCGCGACCGGCCCGGCTTCGGCACATTGGTCGAGAGCATGTCCGGCTACGCCTCACGCACCGGATTTCCCGACCGCGAGCCGGCCTTGCCGCCGACCGCGCTCGCCGACATGGTCGCCGGGCTCTATGGCGCCTTTGCGGTGATGGTGGCGCTGCGCCAGGTCGAGGCAAAGGGCGGTGTCGGCCAGGTCATCGACCTCCCATTGCTCGACCCGCTGTTTTCGTTTATCGCAACCGAAGCGGCGATATACCGGCTGACCGGGACCGTGCGCGAGCGCACCGGCAGCCGCTCCGAGACGACCTCGCCGCGCAACGTGTTCCGCACCAACGACGGCCGCTATATCGGCATCTCGGCCTCGATCCAGGCGATGGCCGAGCGGCTCTTCCGCGCTATCGGCCGCGAGGAGATGATCACCGATCCGCGGTTTCGCACGAACAGCGACCGGGTCAGGAATGCCGAAGCCTGCGAGGCGCCGATCGTTGACTTCATCGGCGCGCGCACTTTGTCCGAGAACATGGAAATCTTCGAGCGCGCCGAAGTCACCGCCGCGCCGGTCTACGACATCGACCAGTTCATGGCCGATCCGCACGTGGTCGCGCGCGAGATCCTCGTCGACCTGCCGGACGCCGAGATCGGGCGATTGCCGATGCACAACGTCATCCCCCGCCTGTCTGCGACATCCGGCCGGCTGCGCCGCCCGGCGCCGGCGCTCGGCGAGCACACCGCCGAGATCCTGGGTTCGCTCGGGCTCGACCGCGCGGAAATCGAGGGGCTGGCGCGCGAAGGAATCATCGGTCTCGCCGGAGGTAAATCATGACCGCGGCTGCCCTTCCGGTATGGCGCTCGCTGCTGTTCATCCCGGTGACCGCGAAGCGCTTTGTCAACGGCGCGGCAAAGCGGGGCGCCGACGCGATAATCCTCGACCTCGAAGACAGCGTCGCCGCCTCCGAGAAGAAGCGGGCGCGGGCCCTGGTGCCGGAGGCCGCCGAGATCGTCTCGCGCGGCGGCGCCGATGTCGTGGTCCGCATCAACCGGCCATTGCGGCTTGCGGTGCGGGACATCGAGTCGGCGGTCGGCCCCGGTGTGCTGGCACTGGCCCTCCCCAAGGTGGATAGCCCCGAGCATGTGCGGCTGCTCGCCGAGATCGTCGACGAGGTCGAAGCCGAGCGCGGTATGACGCCGGGCACGACGCGTTTCATCGCGATGGTCGAGACTGCCGCGGCGTTCTTCCGCATTGCCGAGATCGCTCGCGCCCACCCGCGGCTCTGCGCGCTCAACCTGGGCGCCGAGGATTTCGCATTGTCGGCCGGGATCTTGCCCGAGGCCGAGGGGCTCTTTATGCCGAAGCAGGTGGCCGTGTTCGCCGCCCGCGCCGCCGGCATCATGCCCTTGGGCTTCATCGGGACCGTCGCCGAGTTTCACGACCTCGACGGCTTCCGGCAGACCATCCGGCGCTCGCGGCGCCTCGGCTTCATCGGCGCCTCGGTCATCCACCCGAGCCAGATCCCGATCCTCAACGAGGAGTTCCGTCCCGGCGCCGAGGAAGTCGACCACGCCCGCCGCGTTGTCGCCGCCTACGATAAGGCGCTCGCCGAGGGTGTCGGCGCCGTCACCGTCGACGGCAAGATGATCGACGTGCCGATCGTCGAGCGAGCCCGCCTCCTTCTCGAACGCGAAGCCGCGATCGCCGCCCGCGAAGCCAAGATGCGCCAGACGGCTGCCGCAGAAGTCCTGAACGGCGCCGATCACGCTCACCCGCCGCACTGCGCTCGGCACTGGGGAACCAACGGAGTAGCTGGGGCGGCAACCCCGCGAACCCGTACGACACGACGCGCCGCCTCATTGGGATCGAGCTCCGGGTCGGGTGTCTCGGTCAGCGCAAATCTCGTCATGGTGAGCCTCGGCGGGGAGACCCGAGCTTCGACCCGCGGACTCGCCAATCACAATGCGGTCGCGTTGATCCTGCCACATAAGGGGATGCTCGGCTTCAATGGCGGCGCGATTGCCGTGCGCCTCGAGATACTCGCGGGTTGCCTGGAAGTAGTCGAAAGTTGATTCTGTCTCGACGAACTTCAGGTGCATCAGGCGGCTGGTGGCGTCGTCGATGAACACGAGCAGCGTGCATTGTGGGCCGCGGTCCTCAAACCACCAGTGCTCGGAACCGTCGATCTGCACCAGTTCGCCGAGGCAATCGCGCCGAGCGCGGGGTTGATGGATGCGCTTCAGCCGGTCCCTTTCGCCGAACCCAAAGGCCGGCGTCGATCATCCATTGCCGCAGGGTCTCGACCCCGAGATCCACACCATGAAGCTCGGACAGCTTCTCGGCCGCCAAAAGCCTGCCCCTGCGAAAGCGGGGGTCGGACCAAAATCGCTATAGCGCTCGCGCACGATCGCCAGCACGGTCTCGCGGAACACCGAACCCAGAGCTCGGTTGCTCGGGCCGCCGCGCTTGCGTGAAATCAGACCGTCCGCACCATCAGCCCGGAAGGCTTGCAACAGTCGGTAGATCTGTCTTCGGCCGACGCCAATCAGCCCCGTGGCATCTGCGACAGATAGCCGTCCGTCAGCGACATCGATCAACACCCGCAGGCGGGTCAGCTCGTTGCGGCTCATCGTGATCACCGTCATCCCACGCCACCTCGACAAGCCTCAGGCAGACCGAGGAGCGTGACACCTCTATCGGTGAGGCCAGTGACGTTTCTATCGGTGATCTACAAGTGGATGTCGCAGAACGGCGATTATGGAAATTCGAGGCGACGCAGCCTCATCCTTGCTCGCAAGCCCACCGGAAACAGGGCCGGTAATTGGGGGCGGATCGCAAAGCAAGGCTTTCTGGAAAATTGTCCGCAATGTCGTCAGTCATCCTTGCCTCGCATCATCCGGACGAGATTGCCTAAACAGCGGACGAGATTGCCTAAACAGCGGCGTTTCAACGGCGCTCTCGCCATGTATCGGTTGACCACAAAACAGAACAGCGCCCAAATTATGAAATACGCGATCCAAATTCCGGAAGTGGCACCGGCATAACCAGCCCAGCTGTTAGTCATCGGCGGATTGCGATATGCGTTAACGAGCGTGAAAATTAAAGCTAGCGCCGCGCCTTCCCGAATGGAGCGCTCGTAATCCCATTTGTATTGCTTGACCGGGCCACCGGCATACGTGTTCGTCAACGGCCCGTCACGCGGCTTAGGGGAGTCCATCTCGTCAAGCTAATCGTCTATGTCTTGTAAAAACGTTTAAGCGGGGGCCGCGCCGCGACCGCACCTTTACGCAAAATCGACAAACTGAAACCAGAATTGCCCTGCCCTCAGCGAGAGGGTGGATGCCAAGGAGAACAGTGGTGACTTATCAGGTCGTGTTTTCTAAAGGACCACGCCCAGACAAGGTTATGAAGATGCAGCAGTCAGCAACCTCGAAGGAACAAGCTGTCTCGATAGCGTGCGCGCTCATCGCTCAAGGAGGCTGTCTCACGTTGCATATAGAGGATGACGACGGTCGGATGGTGTTGACCGAGCGGAAATCATGGCCCGCTGCAAGTAACCTGACGCAAGCCAAGCGAGCCGCGCTTTCTAGATTTAGTAGGGCAGGACGGCAGGCCCGGCGCTGTCTAAAGTCGCAAAAATAGCTCGTCAGTTAGGCCGCTGCAATGAGCCCAAGCGGCCGGAATCGTCATTAATCGGCAATCGCGTAAAGCAGCGGTTAACGGAGCGCGAGCAGTACGGTGGACGATTTAGCTCGGCGGGTGCTGACGGTCGGCGACTGATCGCAGGAAAGTTCAATGATGAAAAAGCTTCTCGTTGCAGCGGCCGTCGCCGGCATTCTCATATCAGGATCGGTGAGAGCTACCGAGCCTGGCGAGTGGTGCAAAGCCTATGAGGCGGGAACCACCTATATTTCTCCGCGATAGAATTCCTGCGCCAGCAATTTTTTGTATGTGTTTATGACAGAGGAGCAACAAGATAATGGGATGCATTTTAGCCCAGATAAAATTGAAGTAAAAGAATGCAGGACGATCATCCAGTCGCCGGTGGCGCCTTGCAAAATATATACGTTCGGCGATACCTCAAACTGCATCAAGATTTTAAGATGAACTTAGCTCACTTTCCCTCCGATGATAAATCGTGGATCGTTGTCGGTTGGGAGGCGTTCCCATGACGCCGCCTAAAGCCAAGGATTTTGCGAACGATTCTGCGATGACCCCAATATGATCGAGCGCACACGGCTTGACGATGGCGAACAAATCGAGGTGCTGCGCGCGAGGCGGTCAATGCGGGTCACCGTCACCACGTCGCCGGGCGCAAGACCCTTGAGCATTTTAATAAGCTCGCGCCGGTCGCTGTGCGCGCCCGTCAACTTCTCGCGGTAAATCTTGGTACAGCCCGCGCCGCGTAGTTGCTCAAGCTGGGCGTCGAGTGTCTGCCCGTAGGTGCTGACGCGGGCATAGCCGAGACGGCGGTTTTGCGATTGAGTTCCGGTCATAATTTACGGGAAGCGTCGTCCGCGCGGACGGGGGCTTTCATCGGGAGCGGTCGGGTTCCGGTTCCTGCTCTCGCGCTGGCCCGCGCCGCGTCAATTGGCCTCGTAACCGCTCGCGCGCCCTGGAATCCTCGCTCGCGCGACGCTGCCGCTCGACATTGCGGCCCTGTGCGGCGGCTTCGCCGAGAATGAAATCGGTTGATTGGATCAGCCGGGCTGCCTCAAGCTCGCGCAAGAAATCGCCGGTGCTGATGACGCCGACGCGTTCATCGACGATGATACGGCGTCTCTTAATGTCGCTATCCTCAAACAACAACAGGGCTTCGGCGGTCGGATCGCTGCGCAAGAAGCGGTCGAGCGCTTCAACGGCTGCCTGTTCGCCAAGCCCGCGAATGGAACGCCCTTCTTCGAGCCGGCGTTGCTGGTCAATGCCGACATCGGTCGGCACGATCTGCACCATATCGAGATGGGCATTGATCCATTCGACGATCTGCTCGGCTCCCGGTGCGCCATGAACGCGCGTCGCCTCGAAAAAAACCGCGTCCGGGATGCGCACTGGCAAGCCGGGCCGCAACAGCACGTCGAGCGATCCCGCAAGCGCCAGTGTGAACAGCGGCGAGGTGTCGGTGACGATCAGGCTGTAGGGCTTGCTCACTTACGCGCCCGCAACCCTTCACGGATGATCGCGCGGCCACGTTGCCGGGCCTCGACATTCGGCCCCTCCATTGGCGCAACCGGGGGCCGCAGGCCGAGTTCGCCGAGCGCGCCAAGGACCTGCATGTAATTGTCAAAGCCACGTTCGCGCAACGCCCGCCATGTGATCTCGCCGGCGGCATACTGCCGGATCAGCTTTTCCTTGTCGGTTTCGGGCATCGCCATTTCTCCACGTAAATAATGTAATACTAGCACTTCCGGCCGACAAGCGAGAATAGCTTGATGCGGCGGGGGCCGGGCGCCGCGGCGGCTCTATCGTGTAGCTCTATCGTGTACGTTGCATAAATCCTTCATTTCTGCACCGGCCGATTTGGGTCGGAGAGCGGCCGGCCGGCTCCAGAACTCTTGAATTTCGCAACACGGCAATGTCGGCGCAAGATAGAAATGTCACCCTGCGCGCAAAGTAGAGATGACACCCCGTGGGTGACGGGCGCGAGGAGGGTGACCTGGACTGTATCCCTGCAGTGAGGTTGAGCCGCGCAATTTGATTGCCTCGCCGGACCGGGATTTGAGGTATTATTGTCGGCGACTGGTGAAGCGGAAGCGGGCTCTGCTGGGGAGCAACCCGCCGAGGAATAGCCGGTTGGAGACTCACTCCGATGGATCGGGAGCCGATCGGAACTGGCCGGCTCCGGCCACTCGGCGGTTGCCGAGCCACCATCTTCCGCAAGCCATCGGGGTAGATCTCCCGATACCTGGAAAACCCCCCTGGCCGCGGCGCGAAAGTGGCTGGTTTGGCGGGTGGCACCGCCGCTAAACGGAATACAACAGAAGGCGCGGCGACGATCAGCCCTCGATCCGGATCGCTGCCTCAGGCGCCGCCGCGGCCGCACTGTGGCGTGGTGCGCGCCCCTTCGACGGCAGACCTGGCGCCTCGAGGTTGTTCGGCGGCCGTTGCCGCGCGATGTGCCCGCGCTGCTGACGCGCTGGATAAGCGGCCTGCTGCGCCTTCACTTGCTCCAACACGGCCGACAGCCGCTTGTTGTCGACGATCGCGCCGGGCTGCACTGTCTGGATCTTGTCGAACACCTTGAAACCGAGCGTTGCTCCGTTGAACTGAACCGCAAACCGCCCGTCCGGGTAGTTCACCACCTCGACCTTCTTGCGCACCAAGCCACGGGCCAGCGACGTCGGGTCCAGCAACAGCATCATCCGGTCATAGTGCAGGGTCAGGTTGCGCGTCACTGTGCGCTCCTCCCGCCAAGCCAGGATCTCGTCCAGATCATCGGCTTGCGCCAGCGGTCGATGCAGATCTTTGGCGTTCGCCGGATCACGGCCGAAGCGCCTGTTGTAGGCGGCGATGAACCCGGGCAGCCATGTGTTCGCCGCGGCAATCGACGATACCCCCGCCAGCCGCAGCTCCCCCGCCTTCGCGGGGGCAGGCTCTTAACCATCCGGTCCTGCAATGTACCAAACGCGCGTTCGATGCGTCCCTTCGCCTGCGGGCTGTTGGCACAGATGATGTCGATGTTCAGCGCCAACAGCGCGCGACCGAACTGGGTCACCCCGTCGCCGCCGACAGCCTCCTTGCGGTTCACCCGGAAGATGCCGTGCTTGTCACTGTAGAACGCCACCGGTTTGCCATGCGCCTCCAGATAGGCGCGGGTCGTCCGGAAGTAATCAAACGCCAATTCCGAGGTGACGAACCGCAGCTCCATCAACCGGCTCGTCGCATCATCCACAAAAGCCAGCAGCGTGCACGGCGGGCCGCGATCCTCAAACCAGGCGTGCTCTGAGCCGTCGATCTGTACCAGGTCGCCCAGGCAATCGCGCCGCCGGCGCGGCTGATGCGGCGAGGGCAGACGATGCCGACGGTCCGGCCATAGCCCTTCGGCGATCATCCAACCGCGCAAGGTCTCGCGCGAAACCGAACAGCCGTGATGCTCTGCCAGCTTCTCCGCCGCCAAGCTCGGGCCAAAGTCGCCATACCGCTCCCGCACGATCGACAACGCGAGAGTGCGAACCTCAGTGGGTAGCCGGTGGTTGCTGGGTTGGCCGCGGCGCTTGGAAAGCAGGCTCGCGGCGCCGTCCTGCTTGAGGCCGCGCAGCAGACGAAACACCTGACGCCGCTGTAGGCCGATCAGCACACAGGCGTCACTGACACGCAGGCGACCCGACTGAACCCGCAACAGCACGTCAAGACGGCTGAACTCCTGCTTGCTCATCGACAACACCGCCACGGCGCACCTCCCGGGACCCCAGAACCCGGGGATGTGTCACCTCTACTTTGCAGAGGGGTGTCATCTCTATATTGCGCTTACAGCGGCAAGGCGCAGAACATATCTTCTGGCAAAATCGCACCTTTGCGGAGTGCAGTGCGGCCGAGCGTTCAACCGTCGCTTCTGCGATAACAGCGAGGAAACTGCGTATATCCTAATTTGCCAGAAGAGGTGGCTCTTAGGCGAGGGGCGCAAAAATGAACGTCAAGTGAAACATTGCCCAAAGCTGATTGTGATGCTTTGCCCTGAGAAGGGCATTCCATTTGATGAAATTTCATCGCATTGATCTGGGCGAGATATGCCGCGACGTCGTGATCGCCGCAACGCTCCCCGGGCATCAAGCTGAAGCCGCGGCGCGCGAATGCCATCGCTGGACCGGTGCCGCACAGATGAATGACCGCAGGCAGCTCCTCCCTTTGCTGACGGCTGATCCTCGTGTTCGATGATGGCCGAGAATCGGTGCGACATTGCGGTCCAAGAACACCGCCGCGAGCTCGGTGGCGTGAGCGTGGCCGCACGACCCGAGAATGAGCAGGGTCGCGGAACAGTCGGTCTCAACGACGGAATGGTGGAGGATGCAGTAGTCTTGCGCTTCCGACAACGCGGCGGCGGTCATCTGATACATGCCGACAGCGCTCGAAGCAGGCTGGTAGACCGCGAACGGATCCGAGGTCAGACTCCACCGCCAATATGTCCTTGCAATTGGATTGCCGGCGCTTTCCACCTGGGCGAGCGCAGCCAGCAGCTCAGGCGAGATGAAGGTGGTGGAGTATTCCCGAAAGAGCGGCGCGTATGTCGCCAGCACGTAAAGATGTCCGGTTTCGTAGCACATTATCCTAAATCCGGCAGTTAGCCTGACTTCGCCGAATTCGACCCAGCATCGCACAATTTTCGCGGGGCAAGTGATTGATCTGCAAGGGGCGGGTGGCCAAATCGGCGAAAATCGGCTGTAGTGCCGACCAAGTCTATTCTCACGGTCGCCAATGTGCCGATAATTGGCGGCCATCATGTTCTTGCGCTGCAAAGTTCGCCGGAAGGATGGCAAGCAACACCGCTACTGGAGTGTTGTCGAGAATACGCGGGTCGCCCGGGGGCGAGTGGTACAGCGGCACGTGCTGTACCTGGGCGAGATCAACGACACGCAGGAGTTGGCGTGGCGACGCTCGATCGAGGTGATCGAGGAAGGCGCGGCGCGGCCGCACATGCTGTCACTATTTCCCGACGATCGCTGCGAAGGGCTGCTGGCGGACGCCTCGATCGTCAGCGTCAAACTGTCGGAGCTGCGGCTGCGTCGGCCGCGGCAGTGGGGCGCGTGCTGGCTGACGCTACTGCTGTGGCGGGAACTGCAGCTCGATCAGTTCTGGTCGAAGCGGCTGGGCGTGAGCCGCAAAGGGACGCGCTGGGATCAGGTCCTGTTCGCGCTGGTCGTCTACCGTTTGTTGGCGCCGGGCAGCGAGTGGCGCCTGCACCGTGAGTGGTTTCAGCGCAGTGCCCTGGCCGATCTGCTGGGTGAGGACGCCGGGCTGGCCGAGATCCACAAGCTGTACCGCTGTCACGATCGGCTGCTGTTGCACAAGCAGGCGGTCTTTGATCACCTGACGGGGCGGTGGCGAGACCTGTTCAACATCAGCTACGACGTGCTGCTCTACGACCTGACGAGCACTTATTTCGAGGCGGATCCGCCGTTTCCGGAGGGCGACAAGCGCCGCTTTGGGTACTCGCGCGATCACCGGCCGGATTGTGTGCAGATCGTCATTGCCTTGGTGGTGACGCCCGAAGGCCTGCCGCTGGCCTATGAAGTGCTGCCTGGCAATACCGCCGACAATACGACGCTGCGGGGATTTCTCGAACGCATCGAGCGGCAATACGGCAAAGGCGCGCCGGATCTGGTTGATGGACCGCGGCGTGCCGACCGAGGAGGTGCTCACCGAGATGCGCGCGGCCGACCCGCCGGTGCATTATCTGGTGGGCACGCCGAAGGGTCGCTTGAACTCGCTTGGAGAAGCATCTGGTCGCCAAGCCGTGGCAAGAGGCGCGACCCGGCGTGCAGAGCCTGCCCCGGCGCAGGCCGGGGTCAAGCTATTGGCGCAAGAGGGTGAGCTCTACGTCTTGGCGCAAAGTCGCGACCGGGTTGCCAAAGAGCGGGCGATGCGGCGGCGCCAGTTGAAGCGGCTGTGGGCGCGGCTCAAGCAACTGTCGACGATGCAGCTGAGGCGCGAGGAGTTGCTGATGAAACTCGGCGCCGCGCGCGATCAGTCCCGCATGGCCTGGCGTCTGGCGGTCATCGAGGTCGCCGCAGACGCCGCCACCTTCAGCTATCGCCTCGATCGCGACAAGCTGCGGCAAGCCCGCTCGCGCGAGGGGCGATATCTGCGGCGCACCAACCTCGTCGAGGAAGACCCGGCCAAGCTGTGGAGCCATTATCTGCTGCTGGTCGCGGTCGAGGAAGCGTTCAAGAACCTCAAGGGCGACCTCGCGATCCGGCCGGTCTTTCACCAGCTCGAGGCCCGCGTCGAGGCGCACGTCTTCATTGCCTTCCTGGCCTATTGCCTACACATCACGCTGACGCGGCGTTTGCACGCGCTGGCGCCGGGGCTGACGCCGCGCGCCGTGCTGGAAAAGTTTGCCGCCATGCAGATGATCGATGTGCACCTGCCGACCACCGACGGTCGCGAGCTGCTGCTCACGCGCTATACCGAGCCCGAACCCGAGCTCAACCTCTTGCTGAAGAAACTCAAACTGGAGCTGCCCGCTCAACCGCCCCCCAAGATCACCGCCGGGCCCGTGCCGCCGATCCCGCTGTAGTGCCGACCTTCGGAGGGCGGCCTAAGCCGAACTTTACCCGCTTTTGAGCGCAAGCCATTGATATAGTTAGCCCTGGTGGGTGCTGGTCTGTCTACGCGGTGAGGGTAACGCCGAGCAGGTCGAGGGCGCGGTGCTGTGTGCGGGTAGGGGTGGCGAGGATGGTGATGAGGCGATCGCGCCCGAGACGGACGATATTGCGGGTGAGCGTGGCGAGATCGCCGAGCAGGGTGTGGAAGCTGTGCACTGGGAGCGGTTCGCCATCTACTGGCTCGGTGCGTTTGCGCGCGGCCTTGCGTCGCGCCGCCAGTGAGGGCTCCGCCTTGGCCACCGGTGAGGTGCGCTGTGCCTCGCGGGCGGCCGGATCGGGCTCGTCGAACAGCATCGGAGCAAGGTTCTGACGCATGTGCCACTCCAGATAATAGGCCAGCATGCAGAGCAAGACGTGCGCGCGCACCCGCGGCGCGGTCCAATGGAACACCGGGCGCAGTGCGAGATCGACGGTCTTCAGCGAGCGGAAGGCGTGCTCGACGCCGCTGAGACTTTTGTAGGAACGCACCGTGGCAGCAGCGTCAGACTGTGCCGCCGGCAGGTTGGTGCGGATCACATAGATGCCGTCGAGTGCAGCCTCGGCGGCAATGCTGAGAGGGTTTTGGGCGAAGCTGAACGCCTCGTCGGTGATGCTGATGTGGAAGTGCTTGGTCATGTGGCGCCGTCCCAGCACCGCCCCGACGGCCTGGCCGATCGCCGCGGCGCTACGCAATGAACTGCGCGCCCGCTGCACGCGGGCCGCGATGCGCGCGAGCTCCTTTTCGGTGGCGGCCAACAGCTCGGCGCGTTTGCGGCCGCGCTCTTCGGCCAGCAACGGGTTCATGCAGACCACCAGTCGTTCACCCGGATAATCGGGGCTGGTGATCTCCGCCATATCGCGGTCATCAAACAGCGAGAGCTGCAACGGCCCGCCTTCGGCGGCCAGCTGCGTGATCGCCGGAGCGCGCAGCGCGGTGATCCAATCGAGGCCAGCCGGGCGCAGCGTCTGCTCGATCCGGGCGCTGGTCAGCACCCCGCGGTCGCCCACCATCACCACGCGCTGCAGCTTGAAGCGCTGCTTCAGCTTGTCGATCTGCGACGACAGCGTCAGCGGATCGGCGGTATTGCCCTCGAACACCTCGATCGCGACCGGGCAACCGTTGGCGGCGCACATCAGGCCAATGACAATCTGCGGCCGGTCGCCACGGTGGTCGCGGCTGTAGCCATGCTGCGCCAGTTCGCAGCAGCGTCCTTCGAGGTAGGTGGAGGTGACGTCGTAGAGCAGCAGCGCGCCATTCTTGAGGTGCCGACGGACCAGCTGGGCCTCGATGAACGGCTGCTCGCGGCCCAGCCAGTCGAGCGCGGCATAGACCTCCTTGGCGGCGACGCGGCCGAGCCCCAGCATCTCGCCCAGCGAATGGCTGGCGGTGGTGGGATCCAACATCCGCGCCGTCGCCAGCTTGGCCGCCGGCTCGAGCAGGCGGGCGACGATCAGGGCCAGCGCCAGATCGCGGCGGCGTTGCGGCGCCCGGCGCGGCAGCACGGCATCGAGCGCGATGCGGCGCGCGGTGCCCAGCGCGGCGAGCACGTGCCCGTGCGGCAGCGCGCGGACGATTTCCACCGCCTCAGCGGCGGGCAGCAGTTTGTCGCCGCGCAGGACGGCGCGGAGTTGCTCGATGCGCTCGGCGGGCCAGCGTGACAAGTTGGCGAGGGTTCGGTTCTTGGTCTTGCCCGCCTCGCGGTAGCTCTCCCGCAGCAGGATGGCCGGCGGCGAGCCTCGGTTGGGGACAACGGCGACATACATGCGCCGTCATGATCATGAAGCGACACGCCTGTCAATCGGAATCACCAGATTACATGACCGCTTATACGACGAATATCAGGTCTTTTCACCAGCTTCAGTTAGAAATTGGTCAAAGTTCGGCTTAAAGTGCTCGAATCGGCGAAGTTGGGCTAGCGGGCGATCTCCCATGTACTGTCCCGGCCCACTTGCCGATCGCACAACCGTTGACCCGCTGTAGCCGCAGCATGATGCCGGCGTCTACAATCCCGCCAGACAATCAGCGTTGAGGATCTCGCCGTTGCGGGTGCATTCGGGCAGGGCGAGGGCGAGGAAGGCGTCGGTGACGCTTTCCGGCGGCGGCAGGCGGGCCGGGTCTTCGCCGGGGAAGGCTCGGGCGCGCAATCGGGTGCGCACGATGCCGGGGTCGATCAGGTTGGCGCGCACGCGCGTTTTGGTGATTTCGCCGGCATAGATCTTAACCAGCATTTCGAGGCCCGCCTTGCTGATTGCGTAAGGGCCCCAATAGGGGTGGACGCCGTGCGCCACTCCTGAGGTGACAAAGATCGCGCGGCCGGCCGGGGCGGCGCGCAACAGCGGGTCCATCGCCCGGATCAGCCGCCAATTCGCGGTCAGGTTGAGGTCGATGACCTCGCTCCAAGTCGCGGGATCGATATGGCCGAGCGGCGAGAAGACGCCGAATTCGGCGGCGTTGCCGACCAGGATGTCGAGCCGGCCCCAGCGGTCGAGAAAGCGCCCGCGGCGAGCTCGTCGATCTTGATGAAGTCGCGCAGGTCGAGCGGGACGAGGGTGGCGCTGCCGCCGGCGGCGCGAACCGCGTCGTCGACCTCTTCGAGGCCGCCGACCGTGCGCGCCGCCAGCACCACATGCGCGCCCTCTCGCGCAAATCGCTCGGCCACCGCCGCGCCGATGCCGCGCGACGCGCCGGTGATCAGTGCGATTTTGCCGGCGAGGCGACCCCGCGGTTCGGAGGATCCTGATCCCCGGTCATCAGGTCGCCTCGGCGGCCGTTTCGGGCTGTCGAAGCTCCCCCCGGACCTCCCATTGGCGCACCACCATCAAAGCGATGATGCTGAGGCCGGCGGTGAACATCAGATAAAAGCTCGGCGACAGGCTGTCCCCGGTCACGGCGATCAGCCAGGTCGCGACGAATGGCGCAAAGCCGCCGAAGATCGTCACCGAGATGCTGTAGCTGAGCGACACGCCGACGCCGCGCGTCTCGGTCGGGAACAACTCGGACATCAGCGACGGCAGCACGCCGCTGTAGCCGGCTTTGACGAGGCTGAGCCAGCTGGCGGCGAAGATCGCGCTCGCCAGCGAGGGATAGGCCACCATGAAATAAAAGACCGGGTAGGCCGTGATCAGGAACAACCAGGCCATCGCCAGCATGATGCCGGAGCGCCCGACCTTGTCGGACCAATGGCCGGAAAGCGGCGACACGGCGGCGAGGATCGCCGCGCCGACCATTGTCGCGGTGAAACCGGTCGCCTGCGGCAGGCCGAGCTGCTTGACCGCATAGGTCGGGATATAAAGGATCAAGTAATTCGAGCTGTTCGAGATGATCGAGGCGCCGAGGGCCAGCAGCACCCGGCCCGGGTAGCGGCGCAGCAGGTCGCGCACCGGCGTGCCGGTCGGCTTGACGGCGGCAAATTCCGGCGTCTCGATCATGCGGCGCCGGATGTAGAGACCGACCGGCCCGATCAGAGGCCGAAGAAGAACGGTACGCGCCAGCCCCAAGCCAACAGCTGATCCGGGGGCAAGACACCGGTCAGCACAACCCCGAAGGCAGACGCCAGCAGCGCCGTTACGCCTTGGCTGGCCCATTGCCAGCTGGCCGCGAACCCCTTGCGCGCCTTGGACTGCTCGACGACGAAAGCGACGGCGCTGCCGAACTCGCCGCCGACCGAAAAGCCCTGCAATAGGCGCGCGAATAGAATAATGATCGGTGCGGCAAGGCCGATCGTCGCGTAGGTCGGCGTCACCGCGGTCATCGTCGTGCCGATCATCATCAGCAGGATCGACAGGGTCAGTCCGGCCTTGCGGCCGGCGCGGTCGGTAAAGGCGCCGATGACGATCGCCCCGAGCGGCCGCACCAGGTAGGAGGCGCCGAACGTGCCGAGCGTGAGCAACAACGAGACCGTCTCGTTGCCGGTCGGAAAGAACAGTTTTGCGATCGTTACGGCGAAATAGCCGTAGATCAGAAAATCAAACCATTCGAGCGTATTGCCGATCGAGGCCGCGAGAATCACCCGATACAGCGGCGGCGAGGCCGCTGAGCCGAGGCTGGTAGCTGCTCATCGGAAGAATTCACGCGGGCGCAGCGAGCAGCGAAAGCTGCACCGAAACCTTGCCGTTATCGGCATCGGTCGGCGGGATCGGATAGTCGCCGGTAAAGCAGGCGTCGCAGAAACGCGGCGCGAGGCGGTCGCGCCGGGGCTCTCCCATCGCCCGGTAGAGCCCGTCGATCGACAGGAAGGCGAGACTGTCGACGCCGATGAATTTGGCCATCCCTGCGACATCGAAGCGCGCCGCGAGCAACTCGATCGCGCTCCGGCGTGGCAATGCCGTAAAAGCAGGGATGGGTCGTCGGCGGGCTCGAGATCCGCATATGGACAGCCGTGGCCCCGGCACGCCGCACCATCTCGACGATCTTGATCGAGGTCGTGCCGCGTACGATCGAATCGTCGACGAGAATGACCCGCTTGCCCTTCAGATTGGCGCGGCTCGCATTGTGCTTGAGGCGCACGCCCAGGTGGCGGATCTGATCGGTCGGCTCGATAAAGGTCCGCCCGACATAATGGTTGCGGATGATCCCGAGCTCGAAAGGCAATCCCGATTCCTGCGCATAACCGATCGCCGCCGGCACGCCGGAATCCGGGACCGGGACGACGATGTCGGCGTCGATATGGCTTTCGCGGGCGAGCTCTCTGCCGATCCGCTTGCGCGCCTCATAAACGCTGGTCCCTTCGACGACGCTGTCGGGTCGAGCGAAGTAGATGTGCTCGAACACGCAGAAACGGCTGTCGCGGTGCTCGAACGGCATCACGCTGCGCACGCCGCCGGCCCCGATGATGACGATCTCTCCGGGCTCGATGTCGCGCTCGAACTCGGCGCCGATGATGTCGAGCGCGCAGGTTTCCGAAGCCAGGATCCAGGACTGGCCGAGCCGTCCGAGGACCAGCGGCCGCACGCCGAGCGGGTCGCGCACCCCGATGACCTCGTTCTGCGACAGCGCCACCAGGGAATAGGCGCCCTGGACCTGGCGCAACGCATCGGTCAGCCGATCGACGACGGTGTCCTTGAGGCTCGTCGCGATCAGATGGACGATGACCTCGGTGTCGCTCGTCGATTGGAACAGACTGCCGCGGCGCACCAGCTGGCGTCGCAGCTGATAAGAGTTCGTCAGATTGCCGTTATGGCAGATCGCGAGCCCGCCGAACTCGAAATCGGCGAACAGCGGCTGCACGTTGCGCAGCGCAACCTCCCCGGTCGTCGCATAGCGGACATGGCCGATAGCGGCACTGCCGCGCAGGCGTCCAATCACCTCCTTGGAGCTGAAATTGTCGCTGACGAGGCCTTGTCCGCGATGCGCGTTGAACTGCTCGCCGTCATAGGCGACGATCCCGGCAGCCTCCTGACCGCGATGTTGGAGCGCGTGCATCCCGAGCGCCGCGAGCGCCGCGGCATCGGGGTGGCCATAGACCCCGAATACGCCGCATTCTTCGTGGAAATGATCGATATCCAGGGGATCGGTCCCTAGCGGATCAATAGGGGGCATCCCGCGATCCTGGCCTCGGAACCCCCTACATAATTCGTTCACAAATCAAATGCGAGTCGGGCCGTGCGCAACCCTGCTATCGCGTGCTCTTGATCAGCCGATCCATATCGCTTCGGTCACCGGGCTTGTAGCTCGGCGCCGCTTCCTCGCCGGGTTTCGACGCGTGAGGGCGTGGCGGGGCTCGAATAGGCGCGCATGGCTTTTTGCGCCTCTTGCGCCCGATCGAATGCCCGGTGGGTGTCATCGGCGATGCCGGCGCTCTTCACCTGGAGCGAATTGGGCAACGCGGTCCGCAGCAAATCCGCCCCTTTCGCAAGGAAGCGTTCGCTCTTTGCCTCTTTGATCCAGGGCGGCCGATCGTTCTGCGGCAGGCTGACATCGACCACCAGATAGGCGAGGCAAACGAGCACGACCCCGCGGGCCAACCCGAAAATCAATCCGAGCGTCCGATTGATCGGCGACAGGGCGCCCGAATCCGCAAAGCGCGCAACATAACCGGTTATGAGTCGTCAGCACGATCAGGCTGATCACGAACAGTCCGGCCCCGGCGATCAAGTCGGCGAGGAGCGGTGTCGTCACGAACCGCACAGCGACCGTGTAGACGCTGTTGAACCCGTAAAGGGTGATCGCCGCCGCACCGACCCAGGCGATGATCGACAGCGCCTCGCGCACAAAACCGCGGGCGAAAGCAAAGATTGCCGAGAGCGCGATGATCGCGATGATCGCGAAGTCGAGAGCGTTCACTGGGCGATCTCCCTGAGGCTCCGCCGGTGCGGCGCGTGCCGGGAAGACAGCCGCGCCACCAGCTCGCTCAAATGTCCGATTGCAGAGGTCCTCAGTCCGGGTTCGACGGCACGCGAGCGCCCGGCGCCGGGGCTCCGGCGCAGCGGCATCCAGGCGGTGCCGAAGCCGAGCTTGGCGGCTTCCTTGAGGCGCGCCTCGGTGTGGCCGACTGGACGCACATCGCCCGACAGGGCGATTTCGCCAAAGATCACGGTGTCGGCAGGAACCGGCGTCTCGGTCAATGCCGAGACGAGAGCGGCGGCGACCGCGAGATCGGCGGCCGGCTCGACGATCCGCAGCCCGCCGGCGACGTTCAGGTAGATGTCGTTGGCTCCGACCGCTAGGCCGCAGCGGGCATCGAGAACGGCAATTATCATGGCGAGCCGAGTCCCGTCCCAGCCGACCACGGCGCGCCGCGGCGTGCCGAGCAGGGCCGGGGCGATCAAGGCCTGGACCTCGACGAGCACCGGCCGCGTCCCCTCGATGCCGGCGAACACAGCCGAGCCGCTGAGCTGCCCGGCGTTCGAGTCGGCCGGTTCGTCTGCTTCCGAATCAGCATCAGGCATTGCGCGCCCGGCGAGGAACAAAGCCGACGGGTTCGGGACTTCGGCCAGCCCGCGGTCGCTCATCTCGAATACGCCGATTTCGTCGGTCGCGCCAAAGCGGTTCTTCACTGCGCGCAGGATGCGGAACTGGTGGCCGCGTTCGCCTTCGAAATAGAGAACTGTATCGACCATGTGCTCGAGTACCCGCGGGCCGGCGATGACGCCTTCCTTTGTCACATGGCCGACCAGGATCAGCACAAAGCCGCGCCGTTTGGCGAGGCGTATCAGCTCCTGCGCGGCCCCGCGCACTTGGCTCACCGTACCTGGGGCGCTGTCCAAGGTGTCGAGATACATGGTCTGGATCGAGTCGACCACCACCAGACCGGGCGCGTCATCTCGGTCGAGCGAGGCGACGATGTCGCGCACGCTGCTGGCGGCGGCCAGCAAGACCGGGCTCTCGGCGACACCGAGGCGCTCGGCGCGCAACCGAACCTGATCGATCGCCTCCTCGCCGGTGATGTAGGCGGCACTCGGCGGCGGTGCCTCGGGCTTGCCCGGAGGCACCGCCATCGCCGCAGCGGCCTGCAGCAACAAGGTCGATTTGCCGATCCCCGGATCGCCGCCCACCAGGATCGCCGAGCCTGGAACAAATCCGCCGCCGCAGACGCGGTCGAGTTCGGCAATGCCGGTTTGCCGGCGAGGCGGAAGCGTGCTCGGCCCGGTCAGGCCGACAAAGCCGAGCGGACGCCCCCCGCGACGGTCCTTGGAGAGCCCCTGTGGCGGCGCCTCCCGCGGCAGCTCTTCGATCAGGCTGTTCCAGGCCCCGCAACCCTCGCACCGACCGGTCCATTTGGCATGCACCGAGCCGCATTGCTGGCAAACAAAACGCGCCTGCGGTCGCGGCATCCGCTCAATTCCGATGAGGCATCGAACGGCTCATGCCGCCCGGACCTGCATCTTGATGGGCCCGTCGGCGCGCCCGTTGATGAACTGGTCGACATAAGGGTTGCCGGAACGGTCGATTTCGGCGGTCGGCCCGTGCCAGACGATACGTCCCTGATGCAGCATAGCGATGCGGTCGGCGATCTTGCGGGCGCTGACCATGTCATGGGTTATCGAAACCGCGGTCGTGCCAACCTCGCGCACGCATTTAACAATCAGATCATTGATCACATCCGCCATTATCGGATCGAGGCCCGTGGTCGGTTCGTCGAAAAACACAATTTCTGGCTCGGCCGCGATCGCACGCGCCAAGGCTACCCGCTTTTGCATACCGCCGGAAAGTTCGGCCGTGCGCAGCATCGAGACTTCCGGTCCGAGCCCGACGGATGCGAGCTTGGCGAGCGCGATCTCTCTGGCCGTCGGCCGCTCCATGCCGCGCCCCTGAACCAGACCGAACGCGACATTCTCCCATACATTGAGCGAATCGAACAGGGCGCTGCCCTGGAAGAGCATGCCGAATTTCTGCAGCAGGCGTTCACGGGCGGCGCGCGGCAGCCCGACCGTGTCGGCGCCGTCGATACGGATCGATCCGGCTTCGGGATGCAGCAGGCCCAGGATGCACTTGACCAGAACGGATTTTCCCGTCCCGGAGCCGCCGATGACGACGAGGCTCTCTCCGCTGCCGCAATCGATGTCGAGGCCGTCCAGTACCTGCTTGCGGCCGAACGATTTGCGCAATCCCCGGACAGAGATCTTCGGTACCGAGCGGGCGGTGGTCATCGGCTGAAGAAGGCTGCGGTTATCAGGTAGTCGACGACGAGGATCAAGATGGAGGCGGAGACGACCGCATGGGTGGTTGCCCGCCCGACACCTTCGGCTCCGCCGCGCGAATGGTAGCCCTGATAACAGCCCATCAGGGCAACGATAAAGCCGAATACCGCCGCCTTGACGAGACCCGAGACGACATCCATCGTCTCGAGGCGTTGCCACGTGCCATTGAGATAAGCCTGGGGATTGAACCCGAGCTTATAGACGCCAACGAGATAGCCGCCGAAAACGCCGATTATGTCGGCGATCAGGACCAGTATCGGAAGGGTGATGACTTCGGCGAGCAGGCGCGGAAGCACCAGATAGCGCAGCGGGTCGGTGGACAGCGTGGTGAGCGCGTCGATCTGATCGGTGACGCGCATGGTGCCGATTTCCGCCGCGATTGCGGCCCCGACGCGGCCAGCCACCATCAATCCGCTGATGACCGGGCCGAGTTCCCGGGTTACTGACAGCACCACCACCGTCGCCACCGCCCCCTCCGCGGAGAATCGGCTGAAGCCGGTGTAGGATTGGAGTGCCAGCACCATCCCCGTAAAGACTGCAGTCAGCCCGACGACTGGCAGCGAGAAATACCCGATATAGACCATCTGGCGCAGGATCACGCCGGGGTAGAAGGGCGGCGTAAACGCGGTCGCCAGGGACATTCCCGCGAACATGGCGAGCCGGCCGGTGGTCGCGAGAAAGGTGAGAAAGGCCGCCCCAACTGTGGCGAAAAACCTCAGCATTGGCTCAGCATTGCCGGGGCGCCGCGATAGACCCTGTGGTATCGCCGGCCGAGGGCGGTCAGGATCTCGTAGCCGATCGTGCCGGCATCGGCGGCGGCGGCATCGACGCCGTAATCCTCGTGCAACAACTCGATAAACCCACCCGGCCGCGCAAACGCCGGGTCGACGCCGGATACGTCGAACACCACCAGATCCATCGAAACTCGACCGAGGAGCGGCACTCGCCTGCCGCCAACGCGGCCCGAGCCACGCTGGCTCACCGAGCGGAGCCATCCATCCGCATAGCCGACCGCGACGGTTGCGAGGCGTCCCGGTGCGTCCATGACATGCGTCGCACCGTAGCCAACCGTCTGACCCCGGTCAACTTCGCGGATCTGCAGAATCCTGCCCTTCAGCCAGACGATCTGGTGCATCGGGTTGGGGCCGCCGGGCCGCGGATTGACGCCGTAGAGAGCTGCACCGGGGCGGACGAAGTCGAAGTGAAACTCTGGCCCAAGGAAGATGCCGGAGGACGCAGCCAAGCTGGCGGGGAGCTGCGGGAGGCTCTTCCGCACAGCAGAGAAGCGCTCGAGTTGGATCTCATTCAGCGGATGCTGGGGCTCATCTGAGCAGGCGAGATGGCTGATGAGGGCGTGCCATCGGATCGGCTCGGACTGGCGCAACTCCTCGGCAAGTCGGTCGAACTCTCGGACGGTCAACCCGAGGCGGCCCATACCCGTATCCAGATGCAGAATCGCATGCCGCGCCCCCGCTGCTCGCCAATCGGCGATCTGCCCGGGATCGTTGAGGACCGGGACGAGGCCAAATTCGATAAAATCATCTGCGCAGCCGGGCAGCAGACCGTTCAGGACAGCAATTTCGGCCGATGTGGGCAATACCCTGCGAAGCGCGATCGCTTCATCGATGGTTGCGACGAAAAATCGCCGGCATCCGGCGGCGGCCAAGGCGGGCGCCACCTGTGGGGCGCCTAAGCCATAGCCATCGGCCTTGACGACGGCCGCACATCCCGACGGTTCAACCCGCTGCGCCAAGAGGCGCCAATTTGCTGCAATGCCCGCAAGATCGATTTCAAGAATGGCGCCCGCACGGTCGGCGGGATTGCCCGTCATATCAAACCGATCCGCGCTCGCCTATCGCGCTACGCTTCGGCCGCCAGGCTCGTCTCACGGTGTCTGATCACAGCGTTCATGCTCAGCGAGCGGGCAACGGCATCGAGGCGGCGCTGGACCGTTTCGCCGACGAACAAGCTGCTTTCCGACGGCACATCGAGCGTGAGAGTAGCGCCGGAGCGGCCGAGCCTGAGATCGGCCAGAAGTTCTATCGTGCCGGCGCACAAGGTGTAGGCAAGACGCAGCGCGAGGCCGAGCGTCCGCGCCTCCTGGGTCGCGCTCTCCTCGAGCAGCTGCCGGGTTGGTTCTTTCACCGGGTCATCCGCCGCGCCGCCGTAGCGGGCATGCAAGGCGGTCGCGACGAAAACCCGATCCGGGTGGGCGCTGCCGGCAAACGGCAATGTCAAGCTTCGGATGAAGGCCTGCTTGGCGCGGTAGTCGGGGTGCTCGCTCCACGCCAGATCGCTGAGCCAGCATGCGGCCCGATGACGACGTTGAACCGCTGCCGAGAAGTCGGCAAAGAGCGGCGCCGTCCATTGTTGCAGCAGATCGCCGTCGAGGCGAAACCGGCTCTGGTGCCGGCCGACGGCCATATAGCCGGCGATCAGCGGATCCGGAAGGCGCTCCTCCGCGGGAATGAGCCCATATGCATAGCCTTCCCGCAGCCCAAGAGCGGAAAAGACGACGCTTTGCGGTCCGGCGAGGGTAATCAGCTTGCGCAGGACCAGTGCTGCGAGCGGCACCACGTCGAGACGCTTGCGCGAGATCGTGGTGATTTTTTCAAGCGATTTGCGGGACTGCCGGCCGATAATGTCAAGGAAACCTTCGGCCTCCCTGCGAGAGATCGTGTACCGGTGAATGATGTGGAGCGGATATTGCGTGTGCTCCATGTGCAGCCGGGCGATGGCGCGCGCCGCTCCGCCGACCAGATACAACTTCTTTCCGGCCGCTGCGCGCAAGACCAAAACGCCGGCAAACGCCCGGTCGATCGTTTCGGATAGACCTTTCGCGCGATCCCCGAATTCGGCAAGGCGCAGCGGGCCAAGCGGGAGACTGATACCCTCGCCTATCTGACCGATAACGCCGCCCATGGAATTCGATGCGCCTCGTCCAACAACAACCAGCTCCACACTGCCGCCCCCGAGATCTGCGACAATTCCTTCCGCATCCGGAATCCCGGCGAGCACTCCGGCGGCGGAAAGCCGGGCCTCCTCCGCCCCGTCGATTACATTGACCTCCACGCGGCACTGGCGTTCGACCTCGGCGGCAAAAGCCTCTCCGTCGCTGGCGTCGCGCACGGCAGCGGTTGCCAGCACTGCGAGATGATCGACGGCAATGGCGCGGGCAAAAGCGACGAAACGGCGCAGATTGACCAGCGCCAGGGCAACCCCTTCCGGGTTCAACCGGCCGGTCGAGGCGATACCGCGCCCCAGACCGCACATGACCTTCTCGTTGAAGAGCGGAAACACCGCAGCGCCGAGCCGCTCGAAAACCACGAGACGCAGCGAGTTCGAGCCGAGATCGATAACGCCGATGCGCTCGGCCGCTGCAAACGGATCGCGATCGGACATCCGGTCAGCGCACGACAAGCCTCGGGTGCCCTCGCCTCAGCGCCTTGCCGCGCCCGGACAGGCTCGGATTCGTCATGAAGTAGGTATGTGCAGAAAAGCCTTCTTCATCGGCTGGCACGCGCTGGTAATCCCCCGTAGGCGACAAGCTCCAGCTCTGCATCGTATCGCGGAAATTGGCCACCATGATTTCGTCCAGCACTTGGCGGTGAACCGTCGGGTTTTCAATCGGCACCAATGCCTCGACGCGCCCGTCGAAATTGCGCGGCATCCAATCGGCCGAACTGACGAACACCTTGGCCCGGTCGGAAGGCAGCTTGTTGCCGCTGCCGAAACAGACAATTCGGCTATGCTCGAGAAACCGCCCGATGATGCTTTTGACGCGGATGTTTTCGGAAAGCCCGGGAATGCCCGGCCGCAAACAGCAGATGCCGCGCACCACCAGATCGATGCTCACCCCCGCCTGTGATGCCTCATAGAGGAGGTCTATGACGGCCGGGTCGACGAGCGCGTTCAGTTTTGCCCAGATCTGCGCCGGCTTGCCCTGCTTTGCGTTCTCGATCTCGGCTTCGATCAACTCGCCGAGCCGAGCCCTGAGCGTGAGCGGCGCGACCGCTATCTTCTCGAGACTGGCGGGGCTGGCATACCCCGTCATGAAATTGAACAGACGCGCGGCATCGCGGCACAGTGCCGGATCACAGGTGAAGAACGACAGATCGGTGTAAACCTTGGCGGTGTAGGGATGGTAATTGCCCGTCCCGAGATGAACATACGAGTGAAGCTGGCCACTCTCGCGGCGTACGACCAAGGAAACTTTGGCGTGCGTCTTCAGTTGTAGAAAGCCGTAGACGACCTGGACACCAGCCCGCTCGAGATCGCGGGCCCAACGGATATTGGCCTCCTCGTCGAAACGGGCCTTGAGTTCGATCAGCGCGGTCACTGACTTCCCGGCTTCGGCCGCCGCGGCAAGCTCGGGCACGATCGGGCTGTCCTCGCTCGTGCGATAGAGGGTCTGCTTGATCGCTACTACAGCCGGATCGCGCGCCGCCTGTCTTATGAACTGAACAACAACGTCGAAGCTCTCGTAGGGATGATGGACAATGATGTCCTTTTGCCGGATCGCAGCAAAGCAATCCCCACCAAAATCCCGGATGCGTTCGGGAAAGCGCGCGTTGTAGGGTGTGAAGACGAGGTCTGGGCGCTCGTCGACGATCAGCTGCTCGGTGTCATTGAGACCAAGAATGCCATCGGTCGCGAATACGTCCGCCGGCGCCGCATCGAGCTTTTCCATCAGGAAGCGCCGTAGATCGGCCGGCATCGTCGAATCGACCGCGAGAAGGATGGCATGGCCCCGGCGCCGTCGTTTCAGCGCCGACTCGAAGAGACGGACCAGATCCTCGGCTTCCTCTTCGATCTCGACCTCGCTGTCGCGCAGCAGCCGGAAAACGCCTTGCGCGACGACGGCAAAACCCGGGAACAGATGATCGAGAAAGAGCGCGATCATCTGCTCTATCGGCAGAAACCGGATCCGGCTGCCCGGCAGCCGAACGAATTGGTCGATAGAGGATGGAATCAGAGTCAGCGCCCGGAGGCGAATATTGTCGCTGACCCTCTCGAGCTCGAGCGCCAAGCCAAAGCCGCGATTGGCGACAAATGGAAATGGGTGAGCCGGGTCGAGCGCCAGGGGGGTCAGAACCGGAAAGACCTCGGCCATAAAGCGGTCTTCGAGCCACTCGCGATCGCCCGGCTTCAGATCGCTTGGATCGATGACGCTGATCCCAGCTTCATCGAGCTGCCGGCGCAAGGCGAGCCAAGTGATCTGCTGGTCGGCCATCAGCTTGCCGGCCCTCTGCTTGATCGCCTCGAGCTGTTGCGCCGGGGTGAGCCCGTCCTGGCTCAATGTCTTAATCCCGGCAAGATGCTGGCCTTTCAGCCCGGCCACCCGCACCATATAAAATTCATCGAGATTGTTTGCCGAGATCGACACGAAGCGGAGCCGTTCGAGCAGCGGATGACGTAAATTGTCCGCCTCGGCAAGCACCCGCTCGTTGAAAGCGAGCCAAGAGAGCTCGCGGTTTATAAAGCGGGCTTCGGAATGGAAATCGACCGCCGCGATCTCGATGGGCTGGGCGCTGGTGCTCACTACCGCTCTCCCGAGGGAGCTACTGGGAAACTGGTCGACGCGGACTCTATCCTTCGGGTGAAGGAGTGTCATGTACTTGCCCTGTGCACCACGATCGAGAGCGCACCCGGTCGAACACACATGGCACATGTAATTGTTTGTGCAACGTTGCTGCGAGGGTAGGACCCTGATTCGGTCGGCGCCCGGCGAAGAGGCCTTAGATGAACAAGCTGCATTTGCTCCGCCACGCGAAGTCGAGCGCCAAAGAGGGTGTCGAGGATCACCAGCGGCCATTGAGCCGCCGCGGCCGCAAGACGGCGCGTCGCGTCGGCAAGAACCTTTCGGCCAAACTCGGCGCAGTCGATCTTGTCCTCTGCTCGAGCGCCCGGCGGACACGCGAGACACTGGATTTCGTCCTCGATGAGTTTTCGCCGCGCCCGCGCAGCTTGATCGAGGACGAGCTGTATCTTGCCTCGCGAGAAAAACTGGCGGCGCGCCTGGGTCGAACTCGACGCACGCGATGCCAATGTAATGCTTATCGGTCACAATCCGGGAATTCATGACCTGGCGGTTGCGCTCGCCGACGAGAATTCGCCGGCTTTCCTGGCGCTCGCCTCCGGCAAATTTCCGACTGCTGCCTGTGTCAGCTTGCGGGTTCCGGTAGACTGGTCGGTTCTGGGCTCCTGGCGGCACGAGGTGATCGGTTATGTCACGCCCGAATCTCTGGGCGACGAAGACGCGTGAACGCCGGCTTCTGAGACGACTTGGCGTGACAGCGCCACGGTGATCGGCCGGCGTTCGCGCAGCGAAATCACGTCGAGCCGGGCGACGATTTCGGCGGCTGCCGCGAAAGACCGCTCCATGTGCGCAAGCAAATACGCGATCACCTCCGGTGCGACGTGTAGTTGCCGGTCGGCAAATTGCTTGACCAGAACCGCCCCGAGGAGCGCGTCATCAGGCAGCCCGATCCCGGTGGCCAAGACCGCGCGCAACCGCGAATAGAGATCGGGTAGCGCGATGGTCCAAGAGGCGGGCGGCTGGCGAGCGGCCACTAAGAAGTTGCCCCTGGCTTCCAGACAGAAATTGTAAAGGTGGAGCAGAGAGAGTTCGTAGGCCTGGTCGGCATCATCGACCGCGATCCGATGCCGGCGCTCCGAGACGAGCCGGGCCACCAGCTCCTCGTTGAGCGTTTTGCCGGACACGACGACCCCCGCTGTCTGCGCGCACCAGAGATGGACGAGATGGGTCTTGCCGCACCCCGCCGGCCCATGCAGCGCGAGGGCTCCGGAGGGCCAATCAGGCCACCGATCTATCCAGCCAACCGCTATGGCGTTGCTGTCCGAGACCAGGAAATCGGAGCGGCCAAGCGCGATGCGCCGAGGCAAGTCGAAGGTGAGTTGCATCACGGCTCCAAGGCTTGCTCCGAGCGGGCGAGGATCCGCGCCCACCGCACGAGATAGGTCAATCCCGAAACGATCGTGGTCACTGCGACCGCAATGCCCAAGAGCTCGTCAACTAGGCCGGCCTCGGCGCCAAGGCCGCGTCGAGCCAACACGTAGGCGACCATCGCGACCTGCACGCCCGTGTTGACTTTGCTGATGAAGAGCGGGTGGTTGGGTTTCGGCAGCGCGGCGAGCGCCTGGATCAATAAATAGCCGCCGATAATCATGACATCGCGAAAGACGACGAGGACGACGAGCCAAGCCCAGATCTGGCCGGCAACGCCGAGAGTGACATAAACGCTGACGAGGAGCACCTTGTCGGCGAGGGGATCCAATAGCGCGCCCAATCGCGTGCGCCGGTCGAAGCGCTTTGCAATAAAGCCGTCGAGCGCGTCCGAAACTCCCGCGGCAACGAAAACCCAGAAGGCGGCCCAGTACCTCCCCTCGAGAATGAGCGAGATCGCCAGCGGAACCAGCAGCAGCCGCCCCAGCGAGATCAAATTCGGGAGATTGAGCCCGAGCGCGCTGATCATGCTTGCCGGAATGCGGGATCAGCGGCCCCGCCGCGCGAACCCGCGCGACATTACGGCTGTTTTGGGGCGGTTAGCGCACTCGCCGCGCCGGAGGGCTGAATCCGCCAGATCGGATCGCCGCCGCCGAGATCGAGGTTGACCTCGGCTAGTCTGGATTTCAGCTGATCCTGAGTGCCGACATACTTGACCTCGATTCTCGCTTCCTGGCGACTGAGCGACAGCAGGTCGATTTTTCGGATCGAGCTGACCGCGGCCAGGCGACCGCGCAACTGCACCCACTCGCCGAGACTGCTGATGGGAACGGTGATTGCCAGGCTCGTCGGCTGGTCGGATAACGCCGCGGCATTCCGTTTCGCGCCGGTCTCGATCTCCGCGGCGGTGGATTCCGCCGCTCTACTCAGAAGGTCGGCTTCGCTCTCTCCGGGATTGGCCTCGAACGAGCTTGCTTGCGTATCGACGAGGTGCCCGTAGCGATACCGCTTCACCGTCACATCGAGCCCGGCAAGCTTGTCGCCCTGACGCCGCGCCGTCGCCAACGCGACGACCGCTTCGGACCCTTGATTTCTTTGTGCGATCGCGGTCAGAGCCTCGGATATCCCGGATCCGGCCTTCTCCGCGTCAATCGCCGCCAAATCTTCGGCATCCCCCAGCGGCAGCACTAGGCGACCGGGTTCCGACCCGGCCGGCCGCTGCGACCACGCCACGCGCCAGGCATTAGGGTCGTCCCACAGGACGAGGTTCGACCCGTCTTGGTAGACCGGCAGAACGATGATGGGGCGACTACCGCTCTCGACGGATGGCTTGCTGCCGCCTTCCGCGGCACTCTTGCCGGCGCTGTCCCCAGGGCTTTTGTCCGGGGGGCTTTTGTCCGGGGGGCTTTTGTCCGGGGGGCTTTTGTCCGGGGGGCTTTTGTCCGGGGGGCTTTTGTCCGGGGAGCCTTTGCTGCCGCTTTCCGGCGGCGCGGTCTCGGCAACATGGACCAGCCGCCGCACCTTGGATGGGCGGAAGTGAAACGTGTAGTCGGCAACATAACGCACCGCCGACATGTGTTCGTTTGCCACCTCGAAACTGGCGACCATGTCGGTGATCGTCTTGTCGTCTAGTTTCGGTAGCTTGGCATTGTCAGAGGCGCCGGATAGATTCTCGACGACGGCGGCGAGGGCACGCCTTTGCCCGTCGATGCGCGCGATCTCCCGCGCCGCCGCCGCGTTGTCGGCGATCGCATCCACCTTCACAGTTGCCGAATAGGCCTCGTCGGCTTCCTGAGCGAGGGCCGGTCCCGGCCGCATCGCCACTGCTCCCACCAGCAGGAGGACGCATGCGGTCATCAGACGCAGAGTCATTGCAAACCGTCTCCGACCGGATATCTTCGCGGCCGCCGACCGCCGCGCAGCGGTCATACAGCAGTTTTTGCGAGGGCGCCATCGACGGGCGGACCTGCCGAGCAGTCTACCCGGAACGGCCCCCCCAAGCCGCAGAGCCGAGATGGCGCGGCTAAGGATCGGCGTGCTGATCTCCGGCCGGGGCTCCAACCTGCAGGCCCTGATTGCGGCATGTTCGGCTGAGGCTTACCCGGCCGAGATCGCTCTCGTCATCAGCAGCCGGGCCGAAGCGCGAGGCCTCGGGGTCGCGGCCGCGGCCGGCGTTCCCGTGGCGGTCATCACGCATCGCGACCGGCGCGCCTTCGCGGCTGAGGCGCAGCCGCTGCTTTGCGAGCGCCGGGTCGAGCTTGTCTGTCTTGCCGGCTTCATGCGCCTGCTTGACGCGAATTTCGTCGAGATGTGGCGCGACCGAATGGTCAATATTCACCCCTCGCTGCTCCCCTCCTTCCGCGGCCTGCATGCGCAGCGGCAGGCGCTTGCAGCCGGCGTCCGCTTTGCCGGCTGCACGGTTCATTTCGTCCGCCCCGAAACCGACTGCGGGCCGATCATCGCTCAGGCGGTCGTGCCGGTTCATCCCGGGGACGATGAGGCACGTCTGTCGGAGCGAATCCTGCGGACCGAGCATCGGCTCTACCCATTGGCCGTGCGGCTGATTGCGGAAGGACGGATCCGGGTCGTCCCCGGAGTCGTCGCCGACCGGGTCGAGATCATGAACGCCCGTATCCCGGATATGGTGGCGCTCAACCCGCAGGACTGCCCGTGCCACCCGTTTGCCTCGAATACGGGGTAGGATAGGTTATACCTGCAGCCTAGTGCTCGTTGCGGATAGGGAAAGCGATGGCGGTAATCGATCCCAATTTTGAGCAGCATCGCCGGACGTGGATCGGGTTCACCCGGGTGGTGAGATACGCGATGGCCGTGATCATTCTCATCCTGATCGGGCTGGCGATCTTTACTTTATGACCCGGCGGCGCGCCGACGAGAGGGCCTTGGACATGGTCGCGTTACGGGCAGGGCGGCACGACCGCCACGCGCGCCATGACCAACACCAAAAAAAGCGAGAACGACAAAGTGCCGATCCACCACTCCTGCCATATGCCGTAAGTGGCAAAGCAGCCGACAAACGCGACCGTGAGGCTGGCTCCAGCCGCAGCCGCGAAGAGCGGCGGCCACTCGACATCGGCGAGTGCGCCCCAGGCGATCGCTGCCATCAGCGCAAACAGCACCGCACCAGGCGCACCGAGTTCGAGCCAAACCTGCAGGGCCGCATTGTGCGGATGCAATGGCATCCAGGGCTCGCCGGGTCTGATCGGGTCGTCGCCGCCCGGGATGGCCCGCGACGAGTCCAAGCCCCAGCCGGTAACCGGCCGCTCGGCGATCCGATCGCCGGCAAATGACCAGATCAGCAGACGGTGACCGGCCGACATTTTGAAGCTGTCGGCCATTTCGCCGAGACCGGGCAGCCGTTCGAGTCGTGCAAAGGTCAACGGCGCCGCGATGATAGCGATAATCGAGATCACCAGGGCGCCCCCGGCGACAACCGGGCGTGCTTGGTAGAGGAGCAAACCCGTCGCCAAGCCGGCGAGCAGCACCACTTTCGCCGCGGTCCCGGCCAACACGCAAACCGTTACGGCGGTCACGGCCACCAGCAATGCTGCAAAGATCGTCTGGCCGAGAGAAATCAATACGGCGCTCGCCGGCAAGACCAAGAGCGCATACGAGATCGAAGCTTGGTTGAGCCAGGTTGGCCGATAAACGCGGTCAGAGACAAGCGAGCTCAACCCGCCGGCAGTAGCGAGTTCGATCGCCACCATGGCGATCCCGAGCACCATTCCGACGAGCAACAGAAATGTCAGGCGGCGCGGTGCCGCGATCAGTCCGGCGCTGATGGCGAGCGCGATCCCGCCGGCGAATAGACCGGCGAGTTGGGCCGCCACGACCAAGCCCCGCATCGGATTGACCGACCACAAGGCCGAGGCAGTCCCCCATAGCAGGAGACACCCGAGCGATATGGTGGCAACAAGAAGAATGGGGGTCAGCCTTATTCGGCTTGCCGACAGCACCAAACCGGCTGCGCACAGCCCGGCAGCCGAGACCAGGGCGGCCACGCCGCGGGGGAGCACGACAAGGAGCGGAAAAAAAACCAGAGCAGCGGTGTCAAGACCTGCCTCGGACCATGCTGCTACGCGCTGGGCAAAGCGGTTTCGCAAGAATGGGAAGGGGTCGGACCACAAGCCTTCCGCCCGCATCTCGGGCAACATGTCCCTGGCCGCGGACGTGGGCTCCGAAGGACTTGCCGCCCTCACTAAGGACAGATTTCGATCGTGGAGAAAAAGAATGCGATCTCCTGCGCCGCATTCTCGACGGAATCGGACCCATGCACCGAGTTTGCTTCGATCAACTCGGCGAAATCCTTGCGGATGGTGCCGGAGGCGGCGTTCGCCGGGTCTGTCGCGCCCATGATTTCGCGGTTCAGCGCCACCGCATTCTCTCCTTCGAGCACCTGGACGATAACCGGGCCCGAACTCATAAACGCGACCAGATCGCGGTAAAACGGACGCCCGGCATGGACTTCGTAGAACCGCTCGGCCTGGATGTGCGAGAGCTGAATGCGTTTCTGAGCGATGATGCGGAGCCCGCCCTTCTCGAAGCGGTCGTTGATCGCACCGGTAAAATTGCGCCTGGTCGCGTCCGGTTTGATGATCGACAAAGTCCGTTCAATGATCATCCGCATCTCTCACGCGGGGAGAGCGGCGGTTATACCGAGCATGAGGACGACCGGCAACCGGCGGCAAAACGACGTTTCTTCAGGCCTTTTGCTCCCAGCCCGAGGCCGTCTGCTGCCAATAGGTCAAATTGTGTCCAGCTTCGCGCGCGCGGCGCCAACGGCCACGTGCCGCATCGACCGCGTCCGCGTCGTTGCCGTCGAAGACATCGGCGCAGCGGGCAAAGGGCTGGAGATCCTCGGCTTCGAGCCCGTCGACCAAAATGATCATCGAAGCACGGTTCGGGTTCTCATCGTGATGAGTCAGCCAGATTGGCTGCATCGCCGGATTGCCGTCGCGCGCCGAACCGTGCGGCAGGAATGCCGCCTCCTCGTAGGTCCACAGCGCCATATTGAGGTGTTCGACCCGCTCGGGAGAAGCGGCCCGTACTACCACTCGATGACGATTCGCGCGGGCCCGCTCGAGGAGTTTCGGCAACGCCCGTTCCAGCGACATCGACAGCAGGTGATAGAAGCCGATTTCGGCCATGCCGGGCCTCCGAGACGATCGTGGCGCCGCTACTCCTTTTCGTAATATTTGGCGACGAACCGATCGAGCAGTCGGACGCCGAATGCGGTGGCGCCCTTCGGTACGGTCGGCGTGTCTTTTGTCGACCACGCCGTCCCCGCGATGTCGAGATGCGCCCACGGCACGTCGTTGACGAAACGCTGCAGAAACTGCGCCCCGATAATGCTCCCCGCAGCCCGGCCCCCGCTGATGTTTTTGACATCGGCGGCATCGCTGTCGATATCGCGGTCGTAGCTTTCGGCGAGGGGCAGCCGCCAGACTTGCTCGCCAACCGCTTTGCCGGCCTCGATCAGCCGGTCGGCGAGCTCGTCATTGTTTGAGAACAAGCCCGCCCGATGGTGGCCGAGCGCCACGATGACGGCACCCGTCAGCGTCGCCAGATCGACGATCAGGCGCGGCTTGAAGCGATCCTGGCAATACCATAGTGCATCGGCGAGCACCAACCGGCCCTCGGCGTCGGTGTTCAAGACCTCGATCGTTTGACCGGACATCGAAGTGACGATGTCGCCCGGGCGCTGCGCGGTGCCAGACGGCATATTCTCGACGAGGCCGACGACCCCGACCGCATTCACGGGGGCGTTGCGCGCGCCAAGCAGCCGCATCAGGCCGATGACCACGGCGGAGCCGGCCATGTCCCATTTCATGTCGCCCATGCCGGCGGCCGGCTTTATAGAGATGCCGCCGGTATCGAAGGTCACGCCCTTGCCGACAAAGGCGAGCGGTTGAGTACTCGCCCCGCCCGGGGCTTTGGCACCGCGCCACTGCATGACGACGAGGCGGGATGGCCGGGCGCTGCCCTGTCCCACCCCGAGCAGTGCGTTCATCCCGAGCTCTTGCATATTGTGCTCGTCGAGGATCTCTACCTCGACGCCAAACTCGGCAAGGCGCTCGGCTTCTGCCGCCAGCGTCTCCGGATAGATCACGTTCGCCGGTTCCGAAACCAAATCGCGGGTCAGAAACACCGCTGCCGCCGTCTTCTCCAGCGGCCGATAGGCACGTTTCGCGGCCTCGGCGTCGCCGGTCGCAATCGTCAGGCGAGCTGGCGACGGCTTCTGCTCCGGCTTTTGCTTCGTCTTGTACTTGTCGAACCGATAGGATCTGAGCTGCGCACCAAAGGCGAGTTCGGCGGCGGCCTCGGTTGGAGCTATCGAGGCGCCCTCGGCAACCTCGAGCATCAACGTCGCCTCCTCCTCTCCGGCGCCGTTCAGATGCGTGACCAGATTTCCGCCCAGTTGCTGGAACGATCGGGAATCCGGCGATTCGGGTTTGCCGAGACCGGCAAGAACAATCCGGCTTGCCGAAAGGTTGGGAGGGCCGACAATCGGCAGCAGCTCGTCCTTTTTGCCGCTGAACCGAGAGGCAACTGAGAGCGCACGGGTGATCGCGCCTTCCGCCGCCTCGTCGAGCCGTCTTGCGGCGGGCGTCAACACTTTCCCTTCCCACACCCCGACCACCACGGCACCGGATCGGGGCAAGTCGGGTTCGGCAAAGCTGATCTTCATCGGGCGACCTCGATAGTGGGCGGAAGGAGCGGCAGATTCTCGGCATTCGGCACCGAGTAGGGGTTAAATAGTCGAGCGCCGGAGTTGGCGCCAGGGATGTGCCAAGCCGATGCGCTCGCAGCACATCAATCTGGCCGGGCCGCGACGCACTCCTTATGATCGATTACGATGAAAAGGCTCGATCGCTACATTCTGCGCCAGTGCTTCGGCGTGATGATCTTTGTCTCCGCCGCACTAAGCGCGGCGATCTGGCTTGCCCAGTCGCTACGGCTGATCGATTTGATCGTCAACCGCGGCCTGTCGATCGAGATCTTCCTCTATTTGGCGGCGCTGATTCTGCCCCGCTTTCTCGACATCGTGCTGCCGATCGGCGTCTTTATCGCCGTGCTCTTCACCTTCAACCGGCTGACCGGCGAGAGCGAGCTCGTCGTGATGCGATCGGCGGGCCTCAGCCATCTTGCGCTGGCCAAGCCCGTATTGCTGCTAGCCGGCATCGCCTTTCTCGTGCTGATGAGCCTATCCACCTATTTCTTGCCGGCTTCGAACCGAGCCTTCAAAGACCTGCAATTCGAGATCCGCAACCGCTTTGTTTCGAGCCTGATCCAGGAAGGCACGTTTACGACAATTTCGGACAAGCTGACGATCTACATCCGCAGCCGAGACGATCGCGGCGAGGTCACGGGCCTGCTGATCAGTGACAGCCGCGACCCGCAAAAGCCGGTTACGATCCTTGCCGAGCGCGGTGTCTTCGTCGATTCGCCGACCGGCGCGCGAATTGTCATGGTCAACGGGAACCGCCAGCAATTCGACCCCGAGAGTGGCAAGCTCTCGCTGTTGACCTTTGAGAGTTACACGCTCGATCTCAATGCGTGGAGCGATGCGCCGGTCGTACGCTTCCGCGAAGCTCAAGAGCGCTTTCTAGGCGAACTTTTTACGCCACCCATGGATGCCGACGCCTCCCTGCGCGCTACTTTCCTTGCCGAGGCCCATCAGCGCATTCTCGTCCCGCTTTCTGCGTTCAGCTTTTGCGTGATCCCGCTGGCTTGCCTATTGCCTGGCGAGCTCAACCGCCGCGGACAGTTGAAACGCGTTCTTCTGGCGATAGGTCTCGCCTTTGCATTCGAGTTGCTCGATATCGGGGTCAATAACCTCGCATTTCGCTCGCCGGCGGCAATCCCGTTGATGTATTTCGCCGACCTCTTGCCGTTCGTCCTCGGGTTTGGAATCCTGCTGCGCGGGGGGATAAAGCTCGGCCTCCGCCGGCCGCTGCTCGCCATCCGTCCGGCACCCCACCCGGCGCACTGACAACCTGCGGGGATTCGGAGGGGGCCGTTGCACGTCGCGAAGACCTTCTCTGCCTATATCGCTCGCCAATTCTCGGCATGGTTCGGCGGCGTCTTCGCGGCGATGGTCATCATTACCTTTCTGCTCGACTACATCGAGCTGATCCGCCGCGGCGGCGCCAAAATCCAGGCGACCTTGGGGCTGCTGCTCGAAATGGCGGCCTTGAAGCTGCCGCATACGGCGCAAGAGGTCCTGCCCTTCGCCATCCTGTTCGGGACGATGCTCGCCTTCTGGCGTCTGACCCGCAACAACGAGCTCGTCGTCGCTCGGGCGGCGGGAGTTTCTGTTTGGCAGTTTCTGAGCCCCGCCGTGCTCGTCGCCTTTCTGATCGGTGTCGTCGCGGTGACGATATTCAACCCGCTCGCTTCGCTGACCGAAGCAGCCTACGAGAAGCTCGAAGGTCACATTCTCCGCCAGGGTACCGACCAGCTCGCCCTTACCAACTCGGGCTTGTGGCTCCGACAAAGCGACCAGGGCGGCAATCAAATCGTCATCCACGCCGGCAAAATTGCGTCTCAGCAACTAGTGCTCGATGCGGTCACACTCTTTTTTTTCAACGACTCGACTGAGTTCACGTCGCGCATCGACGCACAGACTGCGCGGCTCGAAAACGGCGATTGGGTGATCGAGAACGGTATTCGTTGGGTCCCCGACGAACCTCCCCGGCCCTTCGACGAAATCCACTTGGCGACCACCCTGACGCCGCGCAAGATCGAGGAGAGCTTCGCTTCGCCGGACACGATGTCGTTCTGGGACTTGCCCGGTTTCATCGAGTTGCTCGAACAGTCCGGCTTTCCGGCGCAGCGCCATCGGCTGCATTTCAACGTGCTGCTCGCCCGCCCGTTCTTGTTGTGCGCGATGGTGCTGGTGGCGGCGACCTTCAGCTTGCGCATGCAGCGGCGTGGCGGCGCCACCTTGATGATAGTCGGCGGCGTCGCGAGCGGGTTCCTGTTGTATTTCATGTCCGACATCGTTTTTGCGCTGGGGCTTTCCACCAAGATCCCGGTCACGTTGGCGGCCTGGACGCCGACCGGAGTGAGCCTGATTTTCGGCACCTCCATGCTGCTCCATCTGGAAGATGGCTAATGGGCGGCCGTCCGAGCCCCAAATGCCGCGGGATTGCCGCATGGCTCGTGAGCAGCCTCCTCGGCGTGTTCTTGATGGTGAGCGCGGCAATTCCGGCGGCCGCCGAAATCACCATTGGCGGCGGTGCCCACGACGATCAAAACGCCCCGATCCTGTTTCGCGCTGATGAGATTCAATACGACGAACAGCTGGCCCTCACGATCGCTCGCGGTCACGTCGAAATCTCGCAGAACGGTCAGGTTCTACTCGCCGACACGGTTACCTATAATCAGCGCACCGATACCGTGACAGCCTCGGGGAACGTCAGCCTCACGCAGCCAACCGGCGAAATCGTCTTTGCCGATTTCATGGAGCTGCGCGAACTCGATGAGCGATGCGTTCGCGAAGAACGTCCGGATGCTGCTCGCCGACCGCTCGCGGCTCGCGGCCAATACAATGCGCCGCACCAACGCCAATCACACCGAATTGGCGCGCGGCGTCTATTCCCCGTGCGACCTCTGCAAGGACGACCCGAGCGCGCCGCCCCTTTGGCAGCTCAAGGCGCGCGAGATCGATCATGACCAGGAGTTGCAGCTGGTCGAGTTTCATGATGCGGTCATGGAGATCGACGGCTGGCCGGTCTTTTATACTCCCTACATGTCGACGCCGGACCCGTCCGTAAAGCGCGCAAGCGGTTTTTTGGCGCCTTCGATCGGGAGTTCCAACACCCTCGGCGCGCATGTGACGATCCCCTATTACCTGGTGCTCGGACCGGACAAGGATGTGACGTTCGAGCCGCGATTCTACACCATCGCCGGTCCGCTGCTGGATGCGGAATACCGCGAACGGTTTAGCAATGGGACGCTCGACGCGACCGCCAGTCTCAATCACAGCAATGTCGGTTCCGGCGACAGCACGTCTAGCCAAGGGGAGCAGTGGCGCGGACATATTGATGAGCACAGCGTCTTCGACCTGGACGAGACCTATCGCACGGGCCTCGATATCCAGCGCGTCTCGGATCAGACCTATCTGCTGCGCTTTGGCTTCGGCAATCCGCTGCTCAACGCGATGATCAGCCGCGCCTATCTCGAAGGCTTCGAGCCGCGGGCGTCGACCGACGTCAACGCGTACCTCTTTCAGCCGCTGCTGCCCGGCCTCGGCAATTCGACCCAGCCGATCGTGTTGCCGGTAGTTAACCGCAACTGGCAGAGTCCGCCGGACGCCCTCGGCGGGCGCTGGAATCTGAACGGCAATCTTCTCGACATCGTTCGCGAGGTCGGAACTCAGACCCGCCGGCTGTCACTCGGCTCCGAGTGGGACCGGAGCTTTACCGACGCTCTCGGCGGACAGTACAACTTTTCAGCGAGCATGCGCGGCGACGGCTATTCAATCGCCAATTTGAGTGCGGTCTCGAACCCCGAGCTGCCGTCGGCGTTTTTCCCAGGGAACGGACAGCCGGCATTGGCGCCGACGGCGACGAGTTTCGTGACCGGCCGCACCTTCCCGCAAGTCGGCCTGGTGTGGAGCTACCCGCTGATCCACCGTGGCGAGAGCACGACGGAGCTGATCGAGCCGATCGTCGGTGGTTTTGCCGCGCCTAGCAGCGGCAACCGGCGGAACATTCCGGACGAGGACAGCCTTTCATACGAGTTCTCCGACACTGATTTGTTCCGGCGCGACCGCCTGGCGGGTTACGACATTCTCGACACCGGTCAGCGGGTCGATTACGGGACCAAGCTCGGGTTTTATGATAAGGAGGGCGGCAGCTACCGGCTGCTGATCGGCCAGAGCTACCGCGCACAGCCCAACCCGTTTCTGCCGCCTGGTTCAGGGGCCGAAAAAAGGCTCTCGGATGTGGTGGGGCGGACGGTGTTGTCCCCCAACTCCTACCTGGATCTGATTTACCGATTCCGGTTCGACACCAGCCCGCTGAGCAGTCGCGACCAGCAGGTCGGCCTCAGCGTCGGCCCGCCGAGTTTGCGGGTCTCCGGCAATTTTGTTTATCTTCCGGCGCAGCTGCAAAACGAAGTGGTAACGATTCCGAGCTCCGGCCAGAATGTTCTTTATGGAAAACGCGAGCAACTTTCGTTTAGCATCAGCACAAAGCTCACCCGTTATTGGTCGATGCAGGCTTCCGAAACCATCAGCCTCACCAACAGCACCGTCCTCGTCAACAACGTGCCGTCGCCAATGGCGTCGAGCTCCAGTCTTTACGGATCGTTGTCTGCCATCTATCAAGACGAATGCATGGCGTTTATCGGCTCGTTGACCCAATCGGGAATCCGTAGCGGCGACGTGACGCCCGGGTATTCGGTGCTGTTCAGCGTCGTGTTCAAGAACCTCGGCGAAATCGGCGGCACGGTAGCTACCCTCTCCGGTAGTGCCCTGTGAGGCGTCGTCGCCCCGTCGGGGACATAGCCATGCTTGGCGGCACACGGTCAGCGGCAAGGTACAAACCGATGACGATACTTCGTTGGCTTTGCATAGGACTGGGCACAGGACTGGCGGCATTGGCCTGCTTCTCAGGCCCGGCGAGCGCTGCCCGGGCGCTCCTCGGAGCGGGATCCCCACCAGGCGCGCCGGCCACGCAGCACCCCTCGGCGCCGTTGCCGGACGGTCAGGTGACCGAGACCCGGATCGCCGCGGTCGTCAACGACGAGGTGATCTCCGTCGCCGACGTCATGTCACGCCTCAGAATGGTGATGTTGTCATCAAACCTGACGGACTCGCCGGAAACGCGGCAGCGCATCGCCCCTCAGGTGCTGCGCACGATCGTCGACGAGAAACTGCAAATGCAGGAAGCCAAACGGCAAAACATCACTGCTACCGATGAGGAGATCAACAAGGCCCTCGCACAGATCGAAAAGCAGAACAACATGCAGCCTGGGCAGCTCGACCAGGTTCTGAAGTCGCACGGCATCGAGCGGAGCGCCCTGGTCGATCAGCTGACCGCGTCGATCGTCTGGACAAAGCTGGTGCGCCGACTCGTATCGCAAACCAATGTGGTGTCCGACGAGGAGATCGATTACGCGCTGAAGCGCGCAAAGGAAACCGCGAACGAACCCCAAAGCCGCGTCGCCGAGATATTTCTCGCTGTCGACAACCCGCAGCAGGATGACGAAGTGCGGCGGCTCGCCGAGCGGCTCACAGAGCAGATGAAGCAGGGTGCCCGATTCTCCGCGGTGGCGCAGCAATTCTCGCAATCCGCGACGGCTGCTGTCGGTGGCGACATTGGCTGGGTGCGCGCCGACCAGTTGAGCCCGGAACTCGGCAAAGCGGTAGCCCAGATGCGGCCGGGTGAATTGTCGTCGCCGATCCGCACCGGGGCGGGCTACTATTTGCTGCTCGTCCTCGATCGCCGCTCGGGCAAGGCCGCCGGCCCGGAGGAAAGCCAGGTACACCTCGTCCAGATCGTCTTTCCATTGCCGCCGCAAGCCACCGAGGCGATGCGCCACGCGGCGATTGCCGAGGCGCAGAGCGCCAAGACCACCGCCAAGAATTGCGAGGAGCTGCTGAAGATCGGCAAGGAAAAGGGGTCGGCGCAGCTGTCCAGCGAAGGTCGGCTGCGCATCGACCAGGTGACCCCCGCGATGCGCAACATCGTGCTCGGGCTGGAAGCGGGGCAGACCTCGCCCCCGATCGTGCAAAAAAACGGAGTTGGGGTGATCATGATGTGCGAGAAGGCGGCGCCCCCTGGCCCCCCGACTGTGCCGTCGCGTGACGAAATCGCCGAAACCTTGATGCGGCAGCGCCTCGAGACACTGGCGCGGCGCTTTATGCGCGATCTGAGGCGTACCGCCTTCGTCGATGTGAGACTATGAGCGCGATGGCGCTGCCGCTCGCCTTGACGATGGGCGAGCCGGCCGGCATCGGTGGCGAGATCGCCCTCAAGGCTTGGCTCGAACTTCGCGACGACCTCCCTGCCTTCTACCTGATCGACGATCCCGATCGGCTCGCCTCGCTGGCTCGGCGGCTCGATTGGCCGGTGCCGATCCGGCCGATCGACGTTCCGGATCGAGCGCCCTGCGTCTTCGCGGACGCGCTTCCGGTACTGCCGATCGACACGGCTATCCGTGCCCAGCCAGGCCGCCCAGACCCCGTCGATGCGCCGGCGATCCTCGGCGCGATCCAAGCCGCGGTCGGCGATGTCCGCAATGGGCGCGCCGCGGCGCTCGTCACCAACCCGATCCAGAAGGAAAGCCTGTATCGAGCCGGATTCCACCATCCTGGACACACCGAGTACCTTGCCGAGCTCGCGGGCGCTGGTGCGTCTCCGATCATGATGCTGGTGTGCCCGGGGCTGCGCGTCGTTCCCGTTACCATCCACCTCGCGCTGCGCCGGGCGATTGAAAGCCTGTCCTCGGCGGCCATCGTCTATGCCGGGTGTATCACAGACGCGGCGCTGCGCCGCGATTTTCGTGTCGGCTCCCCGGTCCTGGCGATCGCCGGGCTCAATCCGCACGCTGGCGAGGCCGGCAGTCTCGGTAGCGAGGAGATCGAGATCATCGAGCCGGCTCTCGCCGAATTGCGTGCGGGCGGGATTAACGCGCGCGGTCCGTTTCCGCCCGACACGATGTTTCACGCCGAGGCGCGCGGCACCTATGACGCCGCGCTGTGCATGTACCACGACCAGGCGCTGATCCCGATAAAGACGATCGACTTTTATGGTGGGGTCAACGTGACCCTGGGTCTGCCTTTTGTGCGCACGTCGCCCGATCACGGAACGGCGTTGGGTATTGCCGGCCGCGGCATCGCCCGGCCCGATAGCCTGATCGCCGCGCTGCGGCTGGCCGCTGAAATGGCTGCCCGGCGCTCGGCCCGCAGCTGAAAGGTAATCCGTCTCCGCCCTCCTTGCCGCCGCTGCGCGAGGTGATCGCTCGGCACGGCATTGTTGCCCGCAAGAGCCTCGGGCAGAATTTTCTTCTCGATCTCAATCTGACCGGCCGGATCGCCCGCGCCGCGGGGCCGCTTGAGCATGCGACGGTCCTCGAGATCGGGCCCGGTCCGGGGGCCTTGACGCGGGCCCTGCTCGCCGCCGGGGCGCGGCGGGTCGTGGCGATCGAGCGCGACGAGCGCTGTCTCGCCGCCCTCGCCGAGATTGCCGCGGCTTATCCCGGCTGCCTTGAGCTGGTCGCCGGCGACGCGCTGAGGCTCGACCTAGTCGAGCTGTCGGATGCGCCCCGCAAGATCGTCGCCAACCTGCCTTACAATATCGCCACCCCGTTGCTGATCGGCTGGCTCGAAGGGATCGGCCAATACGAGAGCCTGACGTTGATGTTCCAGCGCGAGGTTGCCGAACGCCTGACGGCGATGCCACGCAGCAAATCCTACGGCCGGCTCTCGGTTCTGGTTCAATGGCTGGTCGAGCCGCAAATTGTGTTCGACATCCCGCCGCGTGCCTTTGCGCCGCCGCCCAAGGTAACCTCGAGCGTCGTCCGCATCGTTCCGCGCCCCGAGCCGCTCGCCCCTGCCGACCGGCTTGCCCTTGAACGCGTCACCGCCGCCGCGTTCGGCCAACGCCGCAAGATGCTGCGGACCAGCCTCAAGACGCTCGGCATCCCGGTCGAGCCGCTCCTCGCGCGCGCCGGGGTCGCGCCGACAGCGCGCGCCGAGGAACTCACGATCGCCGAGTTCTGCGCGCTCGCGCGGGTTGTTGGGGGTAGTCAGACGGAACCTTGATCCAACCGAGATATACATCTATCCAAAGATCCATCTTTGGAGGATCCTATGCGGGGTGCAAAATGGGGCAACAGCTTGACCATCCGCCTCCCCGCTACCGTGGTCGAAGCGTTGTAGCTGAAAGTGGGCGACGAGATCGAAGTCCGCGTCGCCCGCGGGTTCCGTGGGCATCCACGCCTTCGACCGCCCCAGACAAAGACGTGGATGCGCGGGTCAAGTCCGCGCAAGACGACTTCAGGCCAGCATTGCTAAATGAAAAAAGACATCATAACGATCGGGGGCTTATCAGGATCGGGTAAGTCTTCGACGGCGAAGGCCGCAGCCTCTGCGCTCGGATTTCGACATTTTTCCTCTGGAGATCTTTTCAGACAGATCGCGGCCGAGCGAGATGAATCAATAGAAGCGATGAATATTTCAGCAGAAGTGCAGCGTGATATCGACCTTAAAGTTGATGGTTTGCTGCAAGAAATGTACCGCACAGAAGAGAAGCTCGTGATTGATTCCCGGATGGCGTGGCATTGGATGCCTGGGTCATTCAAGGTGTTTCTGGTGCTTGATCCAGATACTGCTGCGCAACGGATCTATAATCATCTGCAGCAGGGCGGGCGGACGAGCGAGGACGCGAGATCCGTGCAAGAAGTGCGCAACAGCATAGATCGAAGATTCGCCAGCGAGCAGAAGAGGTACGCTGGACTGTACGAGGTCAACCCGACCGACCCTCTGAACTTCGACATCGTAGTCAATACAAAACACAACAATTTGGAAACGGTGACTGCAATGTTGCTCGCCGCGTACAGGGCGTGGCGAATAGATGAAAGGGACCTATAGCGCAGCAATAGTCATTCGATGTTCTGCACCTGCTCGCGGAACTGCTCGACCGCCGCTTTCAAGCGAAAGCCCGACTCGCGTCAGCTCGATATCGGCCGATTTCGAGCACAACGTATTGGCTTCGCGGTTCAGCTCCTGGCAGAGGAAATCGAGCCGGCGTCCGACTGCCTCGTCCTGCCGCAGCAGATCGCCGGCCTGATCGAGATGCGCCCGCAACCGCTCCAGCTCCTCGCGGATATCCGCGCGAGCGACGAGCAGCGCCATTTCCTGCGCGACCCGCTCCTCGCGGCATGCCCGGGGCGAGATCGGCGATATTCGCCAGCATCGTCTGCAGCCTGTCGCGAATCGCCGCCGGCTGGGCCGCCGCGCAACCCGTCGCCGCCTCCACCAGCGCCGCCATTTCCGCGAGCTGGCCGTGTAATACGGCGGCGAGACGAGCGCCTTCCTCCGCCCGGCGCCGGGCCAGCGCGTCGAGCGCCTTCGGCCAGCTGTCGAGAACGGCATGGCGGCGTTCCTCGAGCACGGCATCCGGCTCGTCTTCGACCGTCTCGATGACTCCGCGCAGCGCCAGCAGCCCGTCGAGCCGCGGCGGCGCCGCCTCGATCTCGCCCGCGAGCTCGTTCATCAGGGCGACCAGCTGCAGCCAATGTTTCGCGATTGACCCGCACCGCCGGCAGGCTGCGGTGCGGGTCACGGCGAGGGTGCCGGAAAAATTGCCGCGGCGGAAACGCTGCGCCAGCGCGCGCGCAGCTGAGGCTCCAGCGCATCGAAGCCCGACGCCAGCCGAAGCCGCAGATCGAGCGACTTGCCGTTGACGCTTTTGATCTCCCAAACCCAGCAGATGCCGGCTCGCCTCGCCCTCGGCCCGGGCGAACCCGGTCATGCTGGCAGATGCCCACGGCCGCCGCTCTCCCGCTGGTGCAGGTGGCCGGGTTATACGACGTTACCGGAGCGGGCAGACTCGGTTTTTCGTCGGGGATTGCGCGGAACCGGTATTCCGCGCTCCGGCTCGGCCGGCAGCGCTATGGCGATAGTGCGCGACGTTGCGGCTGTGCTCGGCCAGCGTCTTGGCAAAGACGTGGCCGCCTGCTGCCGTCGGCGACGAAATAGAGATCGTCGGTGAGCGCGGCCGCGCCGCGGCGCGCAGCGCGGATATTCCCGGGATTGTCGATCGGGCCGGGCGGCAGCCCTTGCGTCACATAGGTGTTGTACGGCGAGATGAGTCGCGAGATCGGCGCGGGTCAGCGGGCGGTCGAGCTGCTCGAGCCCCGATCGCTCAAGCGCAAAGATCACGGTCGGGTCGGATTGCAGCCGCATGCCGAGGCGCAGCCGGTTGATGAAGACTCCGGCGATACGGGCCCGCTCGTCCGTCGCGCGAGGCTTCCTTTTCGACCAGCGAGGCGAGGATCAGCGCCTCCCGCGGGGTCGTGAGCGGCAGGTCGGCGCGGCGCTCGGCCCAGGCCTCGGCGAGCGCGTGCGCCATCGCCCGCTGCATGCGGTCGATCATATCCTTGCGGCGGTCGCCATAGCTGTAAAGGTAGGTCTCCGGCAGCAACGCGCCCTTCGGCGGGCGGCAGGCCGGGATCCCCGTCGAGCGCGGGCGCGGCTCGCACCAGCGCCGACGATTTCCGCGCTGGTCAGGCCCTCCGGAATGGTCAGCCGGTGCTTGACCGTCTTGCCGCCCGCGATGATGTCCATCGCCTGAAGCGCGCTCGTTCCGGCCGGGAAACTCGTATTCGCCGGCCATGCAGCGCCGCCGCCGCGGCCCGACAGCGTCGCGCCGCAGCTCAAAGGAGCGCGGATGGCGGATGACGCCCTGCTGCTGCCAGCAGCGACGGCGATGCCGGAGAGGCCGGTATGCGGCGGAATCACGATCGTGCGCGGTTCCGTCAACGGGCCGGGCGCGGTGACATCGCGATAGAGCCCAATAGCCCGCTCCCGCCAGCGACGAGGAGGACGAGCGACACGGTGAGGCGTCGCCCATGCCAAGAGGCGAAAAAAGCCGCCGCATCAATGCCGCCCGTTTACCGCGACCGCGCGCCTCGAGGGCTCAGGGCGGGCGCGGCAAAGATCAGCGAGGCGTTGGTGCCGCCGAAGCCGAAGGAGTTCGACAGCGCATAGGTCACCTTGCGCTCCTTGGCTCGTTTCGGCACCAGGTCGATATCGCAGGACGGCGAGGGATTGTCGAGATTGAGGGTCGGCGGCACAATCCCGTCGCGCATCGCCAGGATCGCGAAGATCGCCTCGACGCTGCCAGCCGCGCCGAGCAGGTGCCCGATCGCCGATTTGGTCGACGACATCGACAGCTCGTAGGCGTGGTCGCCGAACAGCCGCTTCACCGCGCCCAGCTCGATCTCGTCGCCTAGCGGGGTCGAGGTGCCGTGCGCGTTGATGTAGTCGATCTTGTCCGGCGCTATGCCCGCGCGCTTCAGCGCGTTGCGCATCGAGCGGAAGGCGCCGTTGCCGTCCTCGGCGGGCGCGGTCAGGTGATAGGCGTCGCCCGACATGCCGTAGCCGATCACCTCGGCATAGATCTTGGCGCCGCGCCGCTTGGCGTGCTCGTATTCTTCGAGCACGAGGATGCCGGCGCCCTCGCCCATGACGAAGCCGTCGCGGTCCTGGTCCCACGGCCGCGAGGCCCGCGGCGGATCGTCGTTGAACCCGGTCGACAGCGCGCGCGCCGGCGGCGAAGCCGGCGAGGCCGAGCCGGCAGATCGCCGCCTCGGTGCCGCCGCAGACCATCACGTCGGCGTCGTCGAGCATGATCAGCCGCGCCGCGTCGCCGATCGCATGCGCGCCGGTCGAGCAGGCGGTCACCACCGCGTGGTTGGGGCCCTTGAAGCCGTACCGGATCGAGACGTGGCCGGAGGCGAGGTTGATCAGATTGGCGGGATGAAGAACGGCGATAAGACGGCGCGGACCGCGTTCGTGCAAGGTCAACGCGCCATCGGTGATGCCGGGCAGACCGCCGATGCCGGAGCCGATCATCACGCCGGTGCGCTCGCGCGCCTCTTCGTCTTCGGGCGTCCAGCCGGCATCTTCGACCGCCTGCGCGGCCGCGGCCAGCGCGAAGACGATGAACTCGTCCATCTTGCGCTGGTCCTTGGGCGGCACCCAATCGTCGGCGTTGAAGAGGCCCGAGGCGGTGTCGCCGCGCGGCACCTGTGCGGCGATCTTGGCCGGCAGGTCGGAAACGTCGAACGACTGGATCGCGCGGATCCCCGACTCGCCCTCGAGCAGACTGTTCCAGATCCGCTCGAGGCCGAGCCCGAGGGGCGTCACCAGCCCCATGCCGGTGACGACGACGCGTCGCATATTCTTCGCGTCACCCGCACGCGGCGGGAATGCCGAGCGGCATGTAACCTGGAACGCGGGGATTCGGCAGCCAGCGGCTCAGCTGTGCGCTTCGATGAAGCTGACCGCATCCTTGACGGTCACGATCTTCTCCGCCGCGTCGTCCGGGATCTCGCACCCGAACTCTTCCTCGAACGCCATCACCAGCTCGACCGTGTCGAGGCTGTCGGCGCCCAGATCGTCGATGAAGCTGGCGTTTTCGGTCACCTTGAATTCGTCGACGCCCAGATGCTCGACGACGATCTTCTTGACCCGCTCGGCGACGTCACTCATCCGTTCTTATCCTCAGTGGCTTGCTGGAAATTGTTTACGCACCAAGCGCCGTAGCGCTGTCGGCCATCGGGCGCCGCCCTGCCCTGGATCGCCCTCAGGGACCGCGTCGACATCAGAGTCACGATGCGGTCACATAGCACGTTTCCCCGGCACTGCAAATCGGCTGCTCCGGGCGCGGTTCCACCGCTTCATACCATGACCATGCCGCCGTTGACATGCAAGCGTCTGGCCGGTGACATAAGCCGCTTCGGCGCTCGCCAGGTAGACGACGGCGGCGGCGACCTCCTCCGGGGCGCCGAAGCGGCCGGCGGGAATCGCCCGGCGAGCCGCGCGCGTTGCTGCGTCGGTCAGTTTGTCGGTCATCGCCGTCACGATGAAGCCCGGCGCGACGCAGTTCACGGTGATGCCGCGCGCGGCGATCTCGGCGGCGATCGATTTCGACATGCCGATCATCGCGGCCTTCGCCGCGGCATAGTTCGCCTGGCCGGCATTGCCGGTGACCCCGACCACCGAGCTGATCCCGATGACCCGTCCGTGGCGGCGACGCACCATGCCGCGCAGCGCCGCGCGGGTGAGCCGGAACTGGGCCGTCAGATTGACCTCGAGAACTGCCCGCCAGTCCTCGTCCTTCATCCGCAACGCCAGCGCGTCACGCGTGACCCCGGCGTTGTTGACGAGGATGTCGACCCGGCCCATCGCCGCCTCGGCCTCTTTGGCCAGTCGTTCCGGGGCTGTTGGATCGGCAAGGTCGGCCAGCCCGATATGAACTCGCGCGCCAAGCTCGCCTGCCAGTGCTTCGAGCGCGGCGGAACGCGTTCCCGCGAGCATGACTTCCGCGCCCTGAAGGTGCAGGGCCCTGGCGATCGCCCCGCCGATCCCGCCGGAGGCGCCGGTTACCAATCCAGTTTGGCCAGACAGATCGAACAATCGCGAGAACCTCTGTCCAATGATCCCTTTAGCCATGGTGCTCCCCACGCCCTCGCGAGCGAGGACAGAGAAATCCCGCGGGACCTCACAACGCGCTTTATCAAACTCTCGACTTCTGCCGGGGTCCCGACGGAGCGGGCCGAGAGATCATGGTCGATCCGCTTGGCGAGCCCGGTGAGCACGCGGCCGGTCCCAATCTCGACGATCTCTTCGACTCCGCCCTGCTTGAGAAAGAGCATGCTCTCGCGCCACCGCACCATCGCTGTCACCTGTTCGACCAGGCCGCGCTTGATGCTGGTTGGATCGCGCGTCGCGGTGGCCGACACATTGGCGACGAGCGGCACCACGGGCGGCTGCAGCGTGACCCGGCCGAGGGCTTCCGCCATGACTTCGGCGGCGGGGGCCATCAAAGGGGAATGAAACGGCGCACTGACCGGAAGCGCGATCGACCGCCTCGCGCCATTTTCGCGAGCGATCGCAATCGCCCGCTCCACGGCCTGTCGGTGCCCGCTCACGACGATTTGGCCCGGAGCATTGTCGTTCGCCACCGCGCATACCTGGTCCGGTGCAGCCGCCTCGTCAGCAACCGCATGGGCTTGCTCGACGTTGAGGCCGAGCAGCGCCGCCATCGCTCCCTCGCCGACCGGGACGGCCTCTTGCATCGCTTGGCCGCGCAGCCTGAGCAGCCGCGCCCCATCCCCGAGGGTGACTGTACCCGCTGCAGCCAGCGCCGAGTATTCACCAAGCGAATGCCCCGCCACGAAAGCGGCGTTCCGAGCGATGGTGACGCCCTCGGTTTCGAGGACGTGAATGACCGCAAGGCTCGCTGCCATCAAGCGCCGGCTGGGCGTTTTCGGTCAGGGTAAGCTCGCTTTCCGGTCCTTCGAACATGAGCCGCGACAGGTTTTGCGACAGGGCGTCGTCCACTTCCGCGAAGACCTGTCGCGCCGGCGCAAATGCCGCCGCGAAGGCGCGCCCCATGCCGACCGTCTGCGAGCCCTGTCCCGGAAATACGAATGCCCGCTTCATGCGGAACCACGTTCCCCTTTCGCCGGCTTCCCCGCTCTGGTCAATGCGGGCCGCGTGGTCATAGCGGCGTCACGCCCTGTGTCAAGCACCGGTAGCGTCCGCGTGTTGCGCGGGTGCCGGCCTCCCATATAGTATACAAGTTCGACCCTTGCCGGCTCGGCCGGCTCGATTCGGTCGGCGCTCGCGCCCCGAATCCTCACTAGCCATAAGGGACCTTGGTCGACTATGCCACTGTACGAAAATGTGTTCATCGCGCGCCAGGACATTTCCGGCGCCCAGGTTGATGCTCTCGCCGACGCTTTCACTCAGATCGTCGCCGACAATGGCGGCGAAGTCAAAAAGCGCGAGTACTGGGGACTGCGCAACTTGATGTATCGCATGCGCAAGAACCGCAAAGGTCATTACGTGTTGCTGAACCTCTCGGCGCCCCCGGCTGCTGTGGCCGAGCTCGAAAGGACGATGCGGATCAACGAGGACGTGATCCGCTATCTGACGATCCGCGTCGGCGAGTTGGAGGAAGGGCCTTCGGTCGCTATGCAGAGCCGCGGCAGCCGTGACGATCGCCAACGGCGCGGCGATCGGGAGAGATCGGGTGACGGACGCGAGGTGGAGCGGCCTGCCGCCGAGCGTCCGGTCCCCGAGCGTCCGGTCCCCGAGCAGACGGTCCCCGAGCACCCGGTCCCCGAGCACCCGGTTGCCGAAACGGTGGAGGCGTAAATGGAAAGCCAATCGCCCGGCGGCCCGGGTCGCGGTGCGGCGGCGCGCCGTCCGTTTTTCCGGCGGCGCAAATCCTGCCCGTTCTCCGGTCCCAATGCTCCTAAGATCGACTACAAAGACGTCAAGCTGTTGCAGCGCTTCATCTCGGAGCGCGGCAAGATCGTGCCGAGCCGCATCACCGCGGTCTCGACCAAGCGGCAGCGCGAGCTCGCCCAGGCCATCAAGCGGGCGCGCTTTTTGGGTCTGCTTCCCTATCTGGTGAAATAGGCGGTTCCGACTTAGCGGGCCTGGGCGGGCAATCGCCATGAGCCGGCTGGGGTTCGCCGGGATGTCGGTAGTCTGTGGAGTGCTCGCAGCCGGCCCGTATCTGTTGGCGCTGACCGGTTCGACCGGCTCCATGATCCTCGTCTATCTCGCTCAGCTGCCGCTTTTTGCCGCCGGGCTGTGGCTCGGAACTGGCGCTTCGGCATCGGCCGGGCTCGTCGCGGCACTGATCCTGGCGGGTGCCGGCGACCTGCTTATAGCCGCCCTTTTTGCGGCGCTGAATGTCGTTCCGGTGGTCCTATTGGTTCGCGAAGCCCTGTTGGCCCGCACCGGCCCCGGGAATGCGGTCGAGTGGTATCCGCCGGGCCTCATGACAGCCTGGCTGACCGGCCTCGGTCTGGCGGCGGCCGCTGTCGCACTTCTTTTCTTCGGCGGCCCGCAAGGTATGCAGGCCGCGTTGCGCGAGGCGCTGGCGCCTGTCCTCGAACGCGGCCTCGATGAGATCACTCCCGATCACGACGAGCTGCTCGCCTCCATCGCCTTCATTCTTCCCGGTATCATCGCTACCTCGTGGATGGTGATGACGGCGACCAATGCGGGCCTCGCCCAAGGCTTGCTGGCCCGCTTCGGAGCGAACTGGCGGCCATCTGCCGATCTCGCGGCGCTGGGTCTCCCGATGTGGATCCCGGTGCTGCTCGCGTTTGCAGCCGGGGCGACGCTAATCGGCGGAACTCCGCGCTTCATCGGCGTTAACGTGATGATCGTGCTGGCCGTGCCCTTCTGCCTTGCGGGCCTGGCCGTGCTCCACACCGTGGCGCGCCGCTTTCCGCGCCCGGCGGTCACCCTCGTGACGTTCTACGTATTGGCCGGAATCTTCGGGTGGCCGCTGCTGCTGATCGCGGTTTTGGGATTGCTCAACTCGCCGCTCGGACTGCGGCGGCGTTTCGCCCAACCTTGAGAATTGCCAACCTTGAGAATTGCCAACCTCGAGAATTGGAGGAATTTAATGATCGAACTGATTCTGCTCGAGAGAGTCGAGAAACTCGGCCAGATGGGCCAACTCGTCAAAGTGAAGCCCGGTTTTGCTCGCAACTATCTGTTGCCGCAGAAGAAGGCCATGCGCGCAACAAAGGAGAATTTGACGTATTTCGAGACCCAGCGTGCTCAGCTCGAAGCGAACAATCTGCAGCGCAGAACCGAAGCGACGGAAGTCGGCGGCAAGCTCGAAGGTCTGACCGTCGTGATCATCCGCCAGGCCGGCGAAAGCGGGCAGCTCTACGGTTCGGTTTCGGCCCGCGACATCGCTGATGCGGTGACCGGGGCGGGTTTTACGATCGAGAAGAGCCAGGTCGTCCTCGATCGGCCGATCAAGAATTTGGGCCTGCATCCGGTGAGGGTCGTGCTTCATCCGGAAGTATCGGTGACAATCACCGCTAATGTCGCCCAGTCGGCGGAGGAGGCTGAAATGCAGGAAAAGGGGATCGACCCGTTGCGGCTGCGCGACGAGGAGGAAGAAGAGGCACGCACCGCAGCTGCGCAGACCGGTCCCGCCGCCGCCTAGCGGATCGAAGCTCTTGTATCCAATCGAGAATTTGCCAAATATCGCTAAAATTGATTCCACTTCGGTCGCGTACCGATGCTGCTGTCGCGTCTGTTCGAGCGAATCATCACAATCGGCCGCCTGCGGGTCATAGACGCCGGCGGATCACTTCATAGATTCGATGGATCCGGCGGACCAAGCGTAACCATCCGGCTGCACGATCCGGCCCTGCACTGGAAACTCGCTGTGAGGCCTCGCCTATATTTCGGCGAAGCCTACATGGATGAGAAGCTGACGATCGAGGAGGGCAGCCTCTACGATCTGATCGATCTATTCGCGGTCAACCTTGAAGCCATGCCGGCGGGGTTCCTCGCGCGGCTGCTTAACGGCTCCGTCACGCTGTTCCGTCGAATACATCAATATAATCCTCTGCCGCGCGCCCGAGCAGAACGTAGCGCATCACTACGATTTGTCGGACCAGCTCTACGAGCTGTTCCTCGACCGCGACCGGCAATATTCCTGCGGCTATTTCCGCGACGATCCCGAGGACCTCGACGCCGCACAGCTCGACAAAAAGCGGCACATCGCGGCAAAGCTGCTGATCCGGCCAGGGCAAAGGGTGCTCGACGTCGGCTCGGGCTGGGGGGGCCTCGCGCTCTACCTCGCCGGCGAATGCGGTGCCGAGGTGACCGGTCTGACCCTCTCGGTCGAGCAGCAAGAGCTGGCGACGCGGCGTGCCACGGCGGCGGGGCTCTCCGATCGGGTTAAATTCTATCTGCGCGATTACCGCGAAGAGGCCGGGCATTACGACCGCATCGTCTCGGTCGGCATGTTCGAGCATGTCGGGCTCAATCATTACCGCGCCTTTTTCGCCAAGCTGAAATCGTTGCTGGCGCCCGATGGCGTGGCGCTGCTGCACTCTATCGGCCGCAAGGACGGACCGGGCACGACTATCCCCTGGATGCGCAAATACATCTTCCCCGGCGGGTACGTGCCGGCCCTTTCCGAAGTTCTGCCTATCATCGAAGAGTTGCGGCTGTGGGTCACGGATATCGAAATTCTGCGTCTGCATTACGCCGAGACGCTGAGAGCGTGGCGGCGGCGGTTCGAGCGAAATCGCGACCGCGTGAAGGCCGTCTATGACGAGCGCTTCTGCCGGATGTGGGAGATGTACCTCGTCGGCTCGGAAATCGCGTTCCGGCGGCAGGATCACATGGTTTTCCAGATGCAGCTGGCCAAAACCGTCGACGCGGTGCCGTTGACGCGCGACTACATGCTCGACTGGGAGCGGGAGCACAGCGGCGCTGCCGATCGGGCTGCCTGACCAGGACGGCAGCCCGCCTAGCCGCCGCCGCGCGGATTCGCGGCCATTTCGATTTCCGGATTTTCACGCCAACCATCCCCGCCTTCCACAGGCTGGGGATCGAATTCCGCGCCGGGTCGCCTTTTGGCAGGTGGTATCCTGCCGTGCATGGAAACAAACTTGACGTCCCGGGTCGCGCTGCTGCGCGAGCCCAACCCCGAGCTTCTCCGGACCCCACCCTACAACACTGAAGCCGAACAGGCCCTGCTCGGCGCCATACTGATCAACAACACGGCCTATTATCGGGTCTGCGAATTCCTCCAGCCCGAGCACTTCGGCAATGCCGTGCACGGCCGCATCTACGCCGCTATCGCTACACTCTTGGGCCGCGGCCAGATCGCCAATCCGGTCACCTTAAAGAATTTGTTCGATCAGGATGGGGCGCTGAGCCGAAATCGGCGGCGCGCAATATCTGGCGCGCCTGGCCGGCGCCGCGGCGGCGATCATCAATGCCGAGGATTACGGCCGCTCTGTGCACGACCTCTACTTGCGCCGCGAGCTGGTCGCGCTCGGCGAGGACGTGGTCAACGACGCGTTTCGCCAGGATCTCGACGATCCGGCGCGCGAGCAGATCGAACGGGTGGAAAAGAAGCTGTTCGACCTCGCGACGATCGGGGAAACAGAGGGCGGGTTTCGCGCGTTCGGCACCGCGCTGACGAGCGCGATCCTCAATGCCGAGGCCGCTTTCAAACGCAGCGGCAAGACCGTTGGAGTCGCCACCGGGTTTGTCGATCTCGACCGGAAGCTGGGCGGGCTGCACCCCTCCGATCTCGTTGTCCTTGCCGGCAGGCCGTCAATGGGCAAGACGGCGCTGGCCACCAACATCGCGTTTTACGCGGCGCGAACTTACTTGCCAACGCCTGCCTCCGACCCGCGAAAAGCCGCCGAGGACGGAGCGGTCGTCGGCTTCTTTTCACTCGAAATGTCGGCGGAGCAACTCGCTACTCGCATCCTGGCCGAGGAGTCCGGTGTCTCCTCCGACCGCATCCGGCGGGGCGATGTCAGCCACGAGGATTTCGACAAGTTTGTCCAGGCGAGCCAGCGGCTGGCCGCGCTGAAGCTGTTCATCGACGACACGCCGGCATTGTCGGTGGCGGCGGTGCGCACGCGCGCCCGGCGCCTGAAGCGCCAGCAGGGCCTGGGGCTGATCGTCGTCGACTACTTGCAGCTGTTGCGCCCCTCTAACCAGAGCCGGGCGCAGGACAACCGCGTTCAGGAGATCTCGGAGATCACTCGCGGGCTGAAGGCGTTGGCCAAGGAGCTCGATGTTCCGGTGCTGGCATTGTCGCAACTGTCCCGCGCCGTCGAGCAGCGTGAGGACAAGCGCCCGATGTTGGCCGATCTGCGCGAATCCGGCTCGATCGAGCAGGATGCCGATGTCGTGATGTTCATCTTTCGCGAGGAATATTACCTGTCGCGCGAGCCGACCCGCCGGCCGGACGAAGCGGAAAGCAAGTACAGCGAGCGCTACCAGGAATGGCGAGAGCGGCTCGAAAAGGTGCATGGACTGGGCGAAATCATCGTCGCCAAGCAGCGGCACGGGCCGATCGGTGCGGTCAAGCTCCGTTTCGACGCCGAAACCACCAAGTTCGACAACTACATGGCGCCCGATCACCTGCCGACCGCGGATTTTTAGCCTAACTTCGCCAATTCGACCCGCCGTTCCGGAATTTTCGCCGGGCAAGTCATTGAACGACAAGGAGCGCGGCGGGCCAAAACGCCGAAAATCGGCTGTAGTGCCGACCAAGTCTATTCTCTCGGCCGCCAATGTGCCGATAATCGCCGGCCATCATGTTCTTGCGCTGCAAAGTTCGCCGGAAGGATGGCAAGCAACATCGCTATTGGAGCGTTGTCGAGAACACGCGGACCGCCAGGGGGCGCGTGGTGCAGCGGCACGTGCTGTACCTGGGCGAGATCAACGACACGCAGGAGTTGGCGTGGCGGCGCTCAATCGAGGTGCTCGAGGAAGGCGCCACGCAACCGCGGACGCTGTCGCTGTTTCCGGAAGACCGCGGCGCAGGAGTGCTGGCGGACACCTCGATCGTCCACGTCAAGCTGTCGCAGTTGCAGTTGCGCCGGCCACGGCAGTGGGGTGCGTGCTGGCTGGCGTTGATGCTGTGGCGTGAGCTGCAGCTCGATCAGTTCTGGTCGAAGCGGCTGGGGGTGAGCCGCAAGGGGACGCGCTGGGATCAGGTCCTGTTCGTGCTGGTCGCCTATCGCCTGCTGGCGCCGGGCAGCGAATGGCGCCTGCACCGCGAGTGGTTTCAGCGCAGCGCCGTGGCCGATCTCTTGGGCCAGGATGCCGGGCTCGCCGAGATCCACAAGCTGTATCGTTGTCACGACCGACTGCTCGCGCACAAGCAAGCGGTCTTCGATCACCTGGTGGGACGGTGGCGCGATCTGTTCAACATCAGCTACGACGTGCTGCTCTACGATCTGACGAGCACCTATTTCGAGGCGGATCCACCGTTCCCGGAAGGCGACAAGCGCCGCTTCGGGTACTCGCGCGATCATCGACCCGATTGTGTGCAGATCGTCATTGCCCTGGTGGTGACGCCCGAAGGCCTGCCGCTGGCCTATGAGGTGCTGGCCGGCAACACTGCGGACAAGACGACATTGCGGGGGTTTCTCGACCACATCGAGCGACAATACGGCAAGGCGCGCCGCGTCTGGCTGATGGACCGCGGCGTGCCGACCGAAGAGGTGCTCGCCGAAATGCGCGCGGCCGACCCGCCGGTGCATTACCTGGTGGGCACGCCGAAGGGTCGCTTGACGCGTTTGGAGAAGCATCTGATTGCCCAGCCGTGGCAAGAGGCGCGACCCGGCGTGCAGGTCAAGCTGTTGGCGCAAGAGGGTGAACTCTATGTCCTTGCCCAGAGCCGCGACCGCGTCGCCAAAGAGCGTGCGATGCGGCGGCGGCAGCTGAAGCGGCTGTGGGCCCGGCTCAGGCAACTCGCTACAATGGCGCTCGCGCGCGAGGAGCTGCTCATGAAACTCGGTGCCGCGCGCGATCAGTCCCGCGCCGCCTGGCGTCTGGTCACGATCGAGGTCGCCGCAGACAGCGCCACGTTCAGCTATCGGCTCGATCGCAATAAGCTGCGGCAGGCACGATCGCGCGAAGGCCGGTATCTGTTGCGCACCAACCTCGTCGAGGAAGACCCCGCCAAGCTGTGGAGCCATTATCTGCTGCTGGTGGCGGTCGAAGAGGCGTTCAAGAACCTCAAGGGCGACCTGGCGATCCGGCCGGTCTTTCACCAGATTGAGGCACGCGTTGAGGCGCACGTCTTCATCGCCTTCCTGGCCTATTGCCTGCACGTCACTCTTGCGCGGCGCTTGCATGCGCTGGCGCCCGGGCTGACGCCGCGCAGCGTGCTGGAAAAGTTCGCCGCCGTGCAGATGATCGATGTGCACCTGCCGACCACCGACGGCCGCGAGCTGTTGCTCACCCGCTATACCGAGCCCGAACCCGAGCTCAGCCTCTTGCTGAATAAGCTGAAACTGGAGCTTCCCGCCCAACCACCACCTAAAATCACCGCCATCCCGCCGACGCCACCCACCTCGCTGTAGTGCCGACCTTCGGGGGTCCACCTCAGCGATCTCAGACACTTAGGCGCTTAAAAGTGCTCCAATCGGCGAAGTTCGGTTAGCGCCACCGCTGGGGTTGTCATTGCGACCCGCGAGCTTGACCCGCGGGGAAGCAATCTCGTTCGGCTGAGTGTTTGCCGGGTCGAGATTGCTTCGTCGCGAGGCGCTCCTCGTAATGACACCTGTGGCGTTATTGCCGGTCGCAACTGCCGTCGGGCAGCTCGACGAGGCTGATCCGGTTGCGCCGGACGGTAAGGGCGAGCCTGCCGTGCTTTAAGGCCAGCGCGTCCTTGCCGAAAATTTCGCGGCGCCAGCCGGAAAGCGCCTTGACTGGCGCGTCGTCATCGGCAGCGATCGCTTCCAGATCATCGGCCGAGGCCAGCAGCTTTTGCGCGACCTGATGGTCGTCGCAGCGCTGCTTCAACAAGACGCGCAGCAACTCGATCAGCGGGCCGCGGCCGGGCGGCGAATCCGCTCTCGCGACAGCCGGCGGCTCGGGCCCGGTAGCGGTCAGCCCGCGTTGCACCGCTTCCAGGATCTCGTTCCCGAGCTTGCCCTCGGCGATGCCTTTGCCGAGGCTGCGGGTTCGCGCCAGCGCCTCGATGGAGCGCGGAGCATGGGCGGCGATCTCGAGCACTGCTTCGTCCCGCATGATCCTTCCGCGCGGCAGATTGCGTTGCCGCGCCGCCGTTTCGCGCCACGCCGCCAACTCCCGCAACACGCCGAAAAACCGCGCGTCGATCCGGCCGCGCAGCCGAAACCGGCGCCACGCCTCGGCCGGATCGCCGCGGTAGGTCTCGGCGTTGGACAGCTCGGCCATTTCCTCGGCGAACCAGCTCGCCCGGCCGTTCGACGCGAGCTGTTGCTGCAGCTTCTCGTAGACGGTGCGGAGGTGAACGACGTCGGCGAGGGCGTAGCGGATCTGCCGCTCGGTCAGCGGCCGATGCGACCAGTCGGTAAACCGGGAGGATTTGTCGAGGGAGGCCCTGGCAAGCTTGGCGACCAAGGTCTCATAACTCGCGGCATCGCCAAAGCCGCAGACCATCGCGGCAATTTGGGTGTCGAAGAGCGGCGCCGGCACCGCGTCCGGACAGGTTGAAGAAGATCTCGATATCCTGGCGCGACGCGTGGAACACCTTCAAGGTGCCCGGATCCGCCATTAGAGCAAGGAGCGGCGAAAGGTCGATCCCGGGGGCGAGCGGATCGATCGCCGCGGCTTCCTGTGGGCCCGCCACCTGCACGAGGCAAAGGATCGGCCAATAGGTCCGCTCGCGCATGAATTCGGTGTCGACCGCAATAAAGCCCGCGTCTCGTTGCCGCTCGCAAAAGCCGGCCAGTGCGTCGGTGTCCGTGATTACTGTCATCTTCGACGCTATACAGCGAAAACCATCGAGCAGAAACCATCCGTCTATTTGGCCGCCCTATTTGGCCGCAGGGAGGACCGCCAAGTGATCACGGTGGCGGTTGCCTCCTGTTCAAGCCAGGAACAGGCTATGGACCACCACCTTCGCGGGGGGCGACAATAACCGTTATGAAGACCGGACTTCATTTCGAGCTGCGGATTATGACAGGAGGTCGGTGATGGGGAAGAAAATAGCGGTCGTCGGAGTCGGAGCGGTCGGCGGATATACCGGGGCGCATATGGTGCGGGCCGGCGAGGACGTTACGTTCATCGACATGTGGCCGGCGCATGTCGATGAAATGAAGAAGAACGGCTTGCGCATCACTCATCATGAGGGCGAGGAGCCGTTCACGGTCAAGGTGCGGGCGTTGCATCTGACCGAGGCGCAGCATCTCGCGAAGGAGGCGCCGATCGACATCGCCTTCGTCTGCACGAAATCCTACGACACGCAATGGGCGGCGATGATGATCCGTCAATATCTGGCGCCCGGCGGCTATGTCGTCTCGCTGCAGAACTGCATGAACGAGGAGACGATCGCCGGTGTGGTCGGCTGGGGCAAGACGATGGGCTGCATTGCCAGCAACATCAGCGTCGGCCTCGTCGAGCCGGGCCACGTGCATCGCGGCGGGGTCAAGGGCGGCGCGGCGCACACGGTCTACCGCACCGGCGAAGTCCACGGCGCGATCACCGAGCGGGCGCACGAGGTATGCCGGCTGGTCTCCTATGCCGACAGCGCCAAGGTCACCGACAATCTGTGGGGCGAGCGCTGGTCGAAGCTCGTCGCCAACACGATGGCGAACGGGGTCTCGGCCTGCACCGGGCTTTCCGGCGCGCAGATCGCCCAAAGCGAGGCGATCCGCCATTTCCAGGCGCGTCTCGGCAGCGAGGCGATCCGCATCGGCGAGGCCCGCGGCTACCGGCTCGAAGAGATCGACCACCTGCCGCCGGAGACGATCGCCCGCGCCGGCGAGGGCGACGCCGCGGCGCTGAAGATCTATGATGAGCGGCGGCTGTCGCGGGTCGGGCGCGGCTCGCCGGATCAGCGGCCGTCAATGGGCCAGGACATGGCCAAGGGCCGTCGCACCGAGATCGAATTCCTCAACGGCTTTGTCGTGCGCGAAGGCGAGCAAGCCGGCATCCAGGCCCGCGCCAACGAGCGCCTCGTCGACATCGTCAAGCGCGTCGAGCGCGGCGACCTAGAGCACGACCCGCGCCACATCACCGAGCTCCGGCTGAATTGACTTCGCCTTCCCGCTTACCCCAACCTTCCAGCAAATGGAGGGCTGAGCTTTACTGGAAGCGCTCCAACGAAAACTGTGAACTGGAATTTTCCATTATGTGAATACCTCAAAACGCTTTCCATAATGTACAATTATGCGACAAACATTTGTAAGCGCAATATAGAGATGACACCCCTCTGCAAAGTAGAGGTGACACATCCCCGGGTTCTGGGGTCCCGGGAGGTGCGCCGTGGCGGTGTTGTCGATGAGCAAGCAGGAGTTCAGCCGTCTTGACGTGCTGTTGCGGGTTCAGTCGGGTCGCCTGCGTGTCAGTGACGCCTGTGTGCTGATCGGCCTACAGCGGCGTCAGGTGTTTCGTCTGCTGCGCGGCCTCAAGCAGGACGGCGCCGCGAGCCTGCTTTCCAAGCGCCGCGGCCAACCCAGCAACCACCGGCTACCCACTGAGGTTCGCACTCTCGCGTTGTCGATCGTGCGGGAGCGGTATGGCGACTTTGGCCCGAGCTTGGCGGCGGAGAAGCTGGCAGAGCATCACGGCTGTTCGGTTTCGCGCGAGACCTTGCGCGGTTGGATGATCGCCGAAGGGCTATGGCCGGACCGTCGGCATCGTCTGCCCTCGCCGCATCAGCCGCGCCGGCGGCGCGATTGCCTGGGCGAACTGGTACAGATCGACGGCTCAGAGCACGCCTGGTTTGAGGATCGCGGCCCGCCGTGCACGCTGCTGGCTTTTGTGGATGATGCGACGAGCCGGTTGATGGAGCTGCGGTTCGTCACCTCGGAATCGGCGTTTGATTACTTCCGGACGACCCGCGCCTATCTGGAGGCGCATGGCAAACCGGTGGCGTTCTACAGTGACAAGCACGGCATCTTCCGGGTGAACCGCAAGGAGGCTGTCGGCGGCGACGGGGTGACCCAGTTCGGTCGCGCGCTGTTGGCGCTGAACATCGACATCATCTGTGCCAACAGCCCGCAGGCGAAGGGACGCATCGAACGCGCGTTTGGTACATTGCAGGACCGGATGGTTAAGAGCCGCCCCGCGAAGGCGGGGGAGCTGCGGCTGGCGGGGGTATCGTCGATTGCCGCGGCGAACACATGGCTGCCCGGGTTCATCGCCGCCTACAACAGGCGCTTCGGCCGTGATCCGGCGAACGCCAAAGATCTGCATCGACCGCTGGCGCAAGCCGATGATCTGGACGAGATCCTGGCTTGGCGGGAGGAGCGCACAGTGACGCGCAACCTGACCCTGCACTATGACCGGATGATGCTGTTGCTGGACCCGACGTCGCTGGCCCGTGGCTTGGTGCGCAAGAAGGTCGAGGTGGTGAACTACCCGGACGGGCGGTTTGCGGTTCAGTTCAACGGAGCAACGCTCGGTTTCAAGGTGTTCGACAAGATCCAGACAGTGCAGCCCGGCGCGATCGTCGACAACAAGCGGCTGTCGGCCGTGTTGGAGCAAGTGAAGGCGCAGCAGGCCGCTTATCCAGCGCGTCAGCAGCGCGGGCACATCGCGCGGCAACGGCCGCCGAACAACCTCGAGGCGCCAGGTCTGCCGTCGAAGGGGCGCGCACCACGCCACAGTGCGGCCGCGGCGGCGCCTGAGGCAGCGATCCGGATCGAGGGCTGATCGTCGCCGCGCCTTCTGTTGTATTCCGTTTAGCGGCGGTGCCACCCGCCAAACCAGCCACTTTCGCGCCGCGGCCAGGTGGGTTTTCCAGGTATCGGGAGATCTACCCCGATGGCTTGCCGAAGATGGTGGCTCGGCAACCGCCGAGTGGCCGGAGCCGGCCAGTTCCGATCGGCTCCCGATCCATCGGAGTGAGTCTCCAACCGGCTATTCCTCGGCGGGTTGCTCCCCAGCAGAGCCCGCTTCCGCTTCACCAGTCGCCGACAATAATACCTCAAATCCCGGTCCGGCGAGGCAATCAAATTGCGCGGCTCAACCTCACTGCAGGGATACAGTCCAGGTCACCCTCCTCGCGCCCGTCACCCACCGGGTGTCATCTCTACTTTGCGCGCAGGGTGACATTTCTATCTTGCGCCGACAACATTCAAGTGGTCGACAAGAACCACAAGATGTGGGCTGCCCGGGAGCTAACAGTGATGAAAACCTGAAATAGCCGGTGATGCTCAGCCACTCCAAAAGTGCGCCACGAGCTCAGTTATGATGTGCAGCAGGTAGCTGAAGCCAATTGTGAAAAGGCCCCAAACGACACAGGCACGGTCGCCTGACCTAAACTGAGATAGCTCGGTTGCTACCGTTTTTTCTGCTTCGACCACTGCTTGGTCAAGGCCAGGTATTGGCATGCCTTTAGCGAGTTGATCACGTACTTTTTTGAGGGAGCTCTCATTTAAAAAAGGGATGGCAACTAGGACAGCGCCTACAATACCTAGCAAATCGACAATTATTGATAGGGCGAGACGCAATCAACGGTTCTCGCTTTGAGACGACATATCTTCTTCTTGTTCGGAATGCATTGTCTCCCACTCAGAGCTCGTCTTGGTCATCAGGGAGATGACCTCCTTGTCCATCGCCGCCGCGATCTTCCTGGCGCGTTCTCGACCAGTCGTCTTTTCAAAGTGCCGCCCCATACGAATTCCGAATATAATTCCCTGACCGAATATCCGCTTAAAAGGATTGGTCTTGACCTCATCGGATTTTGTGGCGTTTGCCAGAGCGGCCCACACTCTTGTAGCACCTGAAGCACCCCCCGCGACTGACTTTTGTATTGCTTCATGAACCACCGCGGCAGCCCAAGATTTGGTCTCTTCTATCTGGCGAGCCTCATGGGCAGCGCGCTCTTTGGCAGTATCAATAAGGGCTGTATCTCCGAGTTCGCTTACAATCCGCGTAAGCGTAACGACGGTCGGACCGTTAGTGCCGAGACCTCGTTCGAGTTCACTAATGTGCGCTTGGGTGAGTCCGGTCCTGCGCGCCAGCTCCGATTGGGTCATACCTCGGGCGGTCCGCACCCGACGGACTAGCTCCCCTACGGACGCCAGAATTTCGGCACCGTCGGCCGCCCGTCTGACTTCCGAATTGTCACCAATCAGTCGGTCGAAATCAAAGGGGGAGCTACGTCCACGCGGATTTTGAGAAGGGTCCATGTTATGGCTTCCATGCTTTCCAACGGTTTGCAGCCACCAAACAGTCTGCCGTCGTTGGATATGCGCTTGCAGAGCGAGCAAATCTTAGCACCACCAAGCGTGGCGGCTGGTCGATGGAGAAAATTACGAGCGCATTTCCATCGCAGCGGTATTTGAATATGTGGCCGTCCGTCCGGGGTGTATCAGGTTCATGCTCCGGGGACCCGTTGCCGTTATGGACCGCCTTAAGCCAACCCATCAGCCGCGCGGCGTCTATTCCGACCTGCGGGATACCGGCGAGCGCAAGAAATTCGGTCTCGACAAGCCTCAACGGTGGCTGCTCATCATAAGCCTCCACACTCCAGGGCATCATATATACCCAAAAACAGATATAGCGTCAAGCCGATTTGTCAACATGGCGTCGCCACACGCTGTCAGAGACCTGTTTCAGCATAGGCGGAGATAACACGCATTCTAGAACAATGAACTGAAGTTCACAGACCTACGGCCAGAACCGGGTGGGGCGCGGCGAAGCGAGCCGCCATTTGCAGAAGTCAAGAATTGTGCAGCATGATTCGGTCGCGGAAACGGTTGGGCTTTTTTGTTTCAGAAGTTACGTGCGAAATGCGTCGGCTCGGCGAAGCCAGGCTCGGCCGTCGACGCAGCCGGGACAGTTGAATCCCCCGGCCAACCGCTCGGAAAGGTAATCCGTACCATGCGCTTTCGCTCGCAAAGCGACCCTGGAACTCGATTGAGTTCGGCAATGATCTCGCCGAGCGGATAAAACCGCACGTCGTCCTAATAAGGGTCCCGCGGTCCGCCTGTTGCCCGTTGCTCTCGGCGGGTTTAACAAATAGATAATCACGTATTATTGTGTTGAGCATCAAACTGCAGGGCCGGCGGATCGACGACACGACGGGCGGCCACGCCGGGGTCGAGCCGCGCCTGTCACTGATCTACACCGAGACCGTCGAGAAGCGCGGCTACGGCCTCTCCGACTTCGTCGGCCTCGTCTCGGCCAACGCCGCCAAGATCATGGGCCTCTACCTCCGCAAAGGGGCACTGGCGGTCGGCTCGGACGCCGACATCGTGCTGCTTGATCCGCGCCGTCGCAAAACCGTGCGCGCCGCCGAGCTGCACGAGGCCGATTATACCCCCTGGGAAGGCCACGACCTTGCCGCCTGGCCGTCGCTGGTTATGCTGCGCGGCAAGATCGTCGTCGAGGGCGGCACCTTCACCGGCGACCTAAAAGACGGCCGCTTCCTGCCGCGCAAGGTACCAGACGAGATTAGAGCGAGGCCTAATGTTTAACCTTATGCAGAAGTTCAGGGGCGTTCCGCCGAATGCGGCGTTTGCGATCGTCGCGGGAATTTTGATCGGCGTCCGCGCCTTTGCGGTCAATGCTGACCAAACCGGGGTAGCACCCCCTCAGGGCTCCGCGCTGTTGCTTGAAGCACCGGCAGACGGTGTTCAGATCTACACCTGCGAAGCTAAGGGAAATCTCTTTGAATGGTCGTTAAAGGCGCCGGAGGCAGATCTCTTCGACAAGCAAGGCCGGCAGATCGGCACTCACTTCGCCGGTCCGACCTGGAAGATGGCCGATGGTTCCGCGATCGTCGGCGAGGTTATTGCGAAGGCCGATCCGCCGGAGACAGGTGCAGTTCAGTGGCTCCTGTTACGGGCCAAAACCCATCAAGGGCAGGGCATCCTTGATGAGGCAGCCTTTATTCGCCGGATCGACACCAAGGGCGGTGTCGCGCCGACAGCCGGCTGCGACGCCAGCCATACCTCGGAACAGGCGCGCATGCGCTACTCCGCGATTTATCAGTTCTTCAGCGCGCCAAAGGGGAAGTAAGAGAGATCGTACCGTGTGAACCTAAATTGTCGGAGATCGTAAAATGATCAAAGTGAGCGTGCTCTACCCGAATAACGAGGGCAGCAAATTCGACATGAGCTACTACTGCAATACCCACATCCCGATGGTTCAGGAAAAACTGGGGAAGGCGTGCAAAAATGTTGCCGTCGAACAAGGGGTGTCCGGCGCGACGCCGGGATCACGGCCGGCCTTTGTCGCGATGGGCCATCTCTATTTCGACTCGGTGGCCGAGTTTCAATCCGCTTTCGGCCCCCATGCGAATGCCATTATGGCGGACATCCCCAATTACACGGACATCCAACCGACCATTCAGATCAGCGATGTCAAGATCTGAGGGTCTGACTTACAACCACAGATAACCATTCGTCATTGCCGCGAAAGCGGGAGTCCAGGACGCGAGCGTTCGAGCAGTTGCCCTGGACCGCCGCTTTCGCGGGGGTGACGACAAAAGTGTTGAAAATCGTTGGCGGCGCGACAGAACCGCTGCTAGGTCTTCTGCGCCGGCACTGGGAGACCGGGGATCTTCAGGTTGAGGGAGCCGAGGTGATTGCGGCTGGTGAAGTATAGCGTTTTCCAGTCGTCGCCGCCGAAGGCGATATTGGTGGTGGCAGGAGCGCCGTGGACGATGCGGCCGAGCTGCTTGCCCTGCGGGTCCATGATCCAGATCCCGCCGGCGCCGCCGCAATAGATGTTGCCTTCGACATCGACCTTCATGCCGTCGGGGACGCCGGGCTCAGGCCCTCTTAAATCAGCAAAGACGCGGTCGGTGTGCTTGGCGAGCGTGCCGTTGGGCAACAACTCGAAAGCACGGATGTGGCCGCGCCGCGTGTCATTGATGTAGAGCAACCTCTCATCGGGCGAGAAGGCCAGGCCGTTGGGCAATACAAAATCGCCAATCAAAAGGGTCATGCTACCGAGATCGGGGGTGACGCGGTAGACGCCGGAAAACGTCAGGTCCCATTGCTCGGGCGCGGCCGGGCTGGTCCACGGGTCGGTGAAATAGATGCAGCCGTCGGACTTGACGACGACGTCATTGGGCCGGTTGAGCCGGCGCCCCTGAAAGCTGTTGGCAATCACCGTGGTGCTGCCGTCGAGCTCCTGCCGGGTGACGCGCCGCGAATCGTGCTCGCAAGCAACGAGCCTGCCTTGCAGGTCTCGGGTCAGCCCATTGGCCCGATTGGTCGGCTCCTGAAAGACGGTGGCGCCCTTGCCGGGCTCGTATTTCATCCGCTTGTCATTGTGAATGTCGCTGAACAGCAGGTGATGGCCTTCTTTCCACCACAACGGTCCTTCGGCCGGGCCCAAGGTGCCGCCGAAGCCGTCGGCGAGATGCCGGATCGGCTCCGACGGGGAGACGATCCGCTCGAACTCGGGAGCCAGTTGCTCGATCCGCGTCGAGGATTGTGACGACCCATGACCACCGGACATGGCGCTTCCTCCTATTGCAATCTGATTGTCTCAGCTGGCGGGGATTTCTCGCAGGATTGCCCGCTTCTGCCGCACGCCGCGCCTATCGGGCTTGAACTCCCAGCCGGCAAATTCGTACCGCTTGCGGGTTGACCGTCTCGGCCGCGCGGCTCGGCCGATCGGCCGGCCGCCGGTTTCCATCGGCGGGGTCTTCGCCGAGCCCTCGAGCAGGCGCCGGCGCTGCGCCGCTTTATCCGGGCCCAAATAGGTGTAGCCCGATTTGTGGCTGATCGGAGCGATCATATGGCCGCGGCGGGCAGTCTCTGCCGCGGCTTCTGCAGTGCCGCACTCGAGACAGCAGTCGAACCCCAGCTGCGCTCTCGCCTCGGGAAATTCGTTGCCGCAGCAGCAGTACGGCATTACCGAGTTTTTCCGGCGTAAACCGGCGATTTGAGGATGCGATCGATCTCGGCGACGGTGACGCCGTAGAGCTCGGCGACTTGCAGAGGCGTCATACCGTAATTCGCCAATGTACGGACGCGGCCGATTTGCGAAGCCGGCACAGTGCGGGCCGGGTGTTTGGCAACTGTCTTTCGCGGTACTGGCTCTGCTGCAGTTGGGGGTTCCACTTGTGGTCTCGGCGGCAGCCGCGGTGGAACCGTGAAGATGCGCGGCTGACGCCGCGGTTCCTGCTCGTGCGGCAGACCGCCGTTTGACGTCGGTCTAGTCGCTTCGGCATCGGCTTCTGGCTGCGCCCGTTTGAACAGGTCTTCAGCTGCTTGCCGCGCTCGGCTGGTCTTTTCTCGACTATTTCGTTCGTCCGCCGACCGCCATTCGTCCACCGAGCGTCTCTCCAAGTAGAATTTGTTAATATGCCGATCGATATAAGTCCCGCCTGAGAAATCTGCAAGACCGCCATTCTTAACCTGCACCGGGGCGCGACATAAAAAGATGAGGTCATCGTACGGCCAACCGATGCCCAGCGGTGCATCGCAATTCGCGCGTTCTCCGACCGCACAGACAAATTATAATACGGGCGGCCGGCAACCGCGAGGAACGTCGCAGGGATATGCCGGGGGGCGAAATGATTGTTGATCGCGATCTCGTCGTCATGGCACGGGACGGCGCCGCGCTGGCGACGGATGTCTATCGGCCGGCGGGGCACGGTCGGTTTCCGGTGCTGTTGGAGCGGACGCCATACGACAAATCCGCACCGAGCCGCTCCGAGCGCACGGCTGCCGTCGCGCCGCCCCGCTCGCGTGCCGAGGTCGCAGCCTATTTCGTGCGCCACGGCTACGCCGTCGCCTATCAGGATTGCCGGGGACGGTACAAATCGGGGGGACGCTTTACGAAGTATCTGAGCGAGGCCGAGGATGGTTGCGACACCCTAGCTTGGCTCGTGCGGCAGAGCTGGTGCAACGGCCGGATCGGCACTTTCGGCCTCTCCTACGCGGCCCACACCCAGGCGGCGCTCGGCTGTCTCGACCCGCCGGGTCTCGCGGCGCAGTTTCTCGATTGCGGCGGGTTCTCCAACGCCTATCGCAGCGGCATCCGCCATGGCGGCGCTTTCGATTTGAAACAAGCGACGTGGGCCTTCAACAATGCGCTGGCGGATGCCAGGGACCCCGCGGTCAAGGCGGCGCTCAGGGCACAGGACATCAAAGAGTGGTTCGCGCGGATGCCGTGGCGCAAGGGCAATTCGCCGCTCAGCGCGGCCCCGGAATACGAGGACTACCTGTTCGAGCAATGGTCGCACGGCGCGTTCGACGATTTCTGGAAGCAGCCGGGCATTTATGCGGAAGGCTATTACGACCGTTATGCCGACGTGCCGGTCGTCAACCTCTCAGGCTGGTACGATCCCTATGCGCGCTCGGCGGTGGAGAATTTCCTCGGCCTGTCGCGGCGGAAGCGCGGCCCGGTTCGGCTGATCCTCGGCCCTTGGACCCACGGCGACCGCTCGTTGACCTATGCCGGCGATGTCGATTTCGGCCCGGCGGCTCCAGTCGACGGCAATCTCGCCGACGATTTCTTCGCATTGCGCCGGCGCTGGTTCGACCGCTGGGTCAAGGGTGCCGCCAACGGCGTCGATACGGAACCGGTGGTGCGGATTTTTGTGATGGGCGGTGGATCGGGACGGCGCAACACTGCGGGGCGGCTCGATCACCGCGGAAGGTGGCGGACGGCCGCCGACTGGCCGTTGCCGCAGACCCAGTGGACAAAATTCTACCTGCATTCCGATCGCAGCCTCGGCCGCGAAGCGCCGCATGACGGCGCGCAATCGCTCGACTACAACACCGACCCGCGCAATCCGGTGCCGACGATAGGCGGCGCGCTCAGCTCGGGCGAGCCGGTCATGCGCGGCGGGTCCTACGACCAGCGAAAGCTCGGCGAACGTGCCGATGTGCTGACTTTCTCGACGCCGCCGCTCGATCGTGACCTGGAAGTCGCCGGACCTGTCACGATGCGGCTGTGGATCTCCTCCGACAGCCCCGATACGGATTTCACGGCAAAGCTGATCGATGTGCATCCGCCAAACGAAGATTACCCGAACGGCTTTGCAATGAACCTGACCGAGGGCATCCTGCGCTGCCGCTATCGAGACAGCTGGGAGCGGCCGACGCTGATGGCGCCGGGCGAGGTTTACGCGATCACGATCGAGCTGTTCCCGACCGGCAACCTGTTCAGCCGGGGCCATCGGCTGCGTCTCGACATTGCGAGCAGCAACTTTCCGCATTTCGACATTAACCCGAATTCGGGCGAGCCCGAAGGCGCGATGGAGCATCCACACGTCGCCCGTAACCGGGTTTTTGTCGATGCGGCGCGACCGTCGCATTTGATATTGCCGATCATCCCGTCATGGGCTTGAGAAGAGCGATGCGGCTCAGGGCTTTGCTGTTTACGGTGTTAGTCGCCATTGCCCCGGGTATGGCGGAGGCGGCGGGATCGGGAAATCCCACGAACGACCGTCTTGTTGCGTTGGCACCGGCTGAGCGGGCAAAAGCTCTGGCAAAGACTGTTGGACACGGTTGTGTCGGCACCTCGGCCTTCGCGATGGGTGTCGTCGATACCGCCAAATGGAAATCTCTCGCCTACTGGAGTGTACAGTGTAAAGACGGCAGAAGCTTTGCGATCCAGATCGCACCGGATCCAAAGGCACCATGGGCAATAACCGATTGCCGGATCCTGCAGGCAAACGGCAAGGACTGCTTCAAGAAATTCTGAACGAGGCGCTCCCGTTCACCAGCGCAGCGATTGGCGGCACACGGAATACCAGAGTCCCAGATTTTCTTCGCGCCATTTGGGGTCGGAGCAATCCTTCTTGAGGATCGCCGCGGATGCTGTCGGATCGGAAGGGGGAGGCGGCGTCGAGCTCGAGCAGGCGGCCAGAGCGACCATCAGCGTGCCCAGAATAGCCGCTCTCATCAGCTTGCCTCGGTCTCGTTTCCCGGCAGATGCCGCGGATTCGAGGTAAGCGCGACGCCTCCACCCCGGCATAGTTCCGCGCCGATCGGCCATTTTGCCTCTTACGCCCAAATCGATGTATTTTTGCAAGTCCAGTGCCCGTACGACGGAGTGTAGCTTTATGAAAAGCGCCAACAGCTGCCGAAAATATCGCAAGGATACGCTCCTCGCCCATCTCGGGCGTCATCCGGAGGCCCAAAACGGCGCCGTCAATCCGCCAGTTTATCATGCCTCGACGATCCTGTCGGCGAATATGGCGGAGTGGGAAGCCAAACGAGACCCGACTACGCGCTTTGACATCGTCCGCTACGGGCTGCTGGGCACGCCGACCACTTTCGCACTGGAAGAGGCGGTGGCCGCCATCGAGGGCGGCTACCGCGCGATGCTTATGTCGTCGGGCCTCGCCGCTATCACAGCGCCGCTACAGGCCTGCCTCAAATGCGGCGACCATGTGCTGATGGTCAATTCGTGCTACGGCCCGGCGCGAAACTTCTGCGAGAGGGTACTGACCCGCTGCGGCGTGGAAACGACCTATTACGACCCGCTGATCGGCGGTGACATTGCCCGGCTGATGCGCCCGAACACCCGGGTCGTCTATCTCGAAATCCCCGGGATCATTGACCTTCGAGGTGCAGGACGTGCCGGCGATCGCCGCGGCGGCACACGAAGCCGGCGCCAAGGTGCTGATGGACAACACCTGGGCCTCGCCCTACCTGTTCCGTTCCTTCGAGCACGGCGTGGACGTCTCGATCCACGCGGCGACCAAATACATCGTCGGTCATTCAGACGTCATCCTCGGGGCGGTCATCACCAACGAGGAGATGTACCTGCCGGTGCGCACGATGGCGGCCGATCTGGGCCACTGTGCGGGTCCCGACGACGCCTATTTCGCCTTGCGTGGGCTGCGCACACTCTCGGTGCGACTCGAGCGGCACGAGAAGAATGCGCTTGCCGTGGCGCGCTGGCTGCAGACCCGGCCCGAAGTCTCACGGGTGCTCTACCCCGCTTTGCCGGAAGATCCCGGCTACGAATTGTGGAAACGCGATTTTCTCGGGGCCAGCGGGCTGTTCGGTGTCGTCCTCAAACCGGCGTCCAAATCGGCGGTATACGCAATGATCGACGCGCTCGACCTGTTCGGGATCGGGTCGAGTTGGGGCGGTTATGAGAGCCTGATCTTGCCGACCAATCCAGTTCGCGGCCGCACTGCGACGCGCTGGGAGGCTGAAGGTCCCACTTTGCGCCTCCACATCGGCCTCGAAGACCCCCAGGATTTGATCGAGGATCTCGAACGCGGCTTTCACCAGCTGCGCACTGTCGCCGCAGCCGCCTGATCCACCGGGGGCGGTACTGTGCGAAGCGCCTTGCGCAGTTCTCGCGGTGAGCCGAAATCAGTCAGATGACAACAATGATCGCCGAGGTCTATGACGCGTTGCTGGCCGCAGGCTCGCCAGAGGACAAGGCGCGCAAGGCCGCGGAGGCTGTTGCCGGGTATGAAAACCGGTTCATGGCGATCGATCAGCGCCTGGCCAAGATGGAGGGCGATTTCAATCAGCGCTTTACCAGGATAGAAGGCGATCTCAAGCTGTTGACCTGGATGATCGGATTCAATCTCGCCGCCACCGTTGGCGTGTTCTTCATGCTGCTGCGGCATTGAGGCCGCTTCAACCGCCGGTCAGGCGATACTGAACTTTGTTATCGCCGTCTCGTTGAATTTGAGCCCCAGGCCTGGCCCGGTAGGCATCGCGACTTCGCCATTTACCGGCACCGGGACTTCCTCCCACAACCGGAAGAGGCGAGGCATGTACTCGACGGTGAGGCCGTTGGGCACGGCGCCGACTAGGTGGACGTGGATCTCCGGCACGCCGTGGCTGACCACGGGCAGGTTGAAGGCTTCGGCCATGCCGGCGATCTTGAGCCACGGAGTGATGCCGCCGGAACGCACCTGGTCGATCATGACGATGTCGACTGAACGGGCTTCGAGCATGTGGCGGAACGGCGCGATGCCGTAGAGGTACTCGCCGCCGGCGACCGGGGTTGCCAGTGCTGCGGCGACCCGCGCCAGCCCGGCGTAATCGTCATGCGCCGTCACGTCTTCGAGCCAATAGAGCCCGACCCCGGCGTCTTCGACCCGGCGGCCGAGATCGATGGCCTCATCGACCCGCCAGCGCTGGTTGATGTCGCACATAAGGTCCATGCCGGGCCCGACCGCCTCGCGGACGAGCCGCGCCTGCTCGATCTCGCGCGCCGGCGAGGTGACGCCGCGCAGCCCCAATTGCATCTTGGTCTGCCGGTAGCCCTTTTCGCGCAGCCGCCGCGCCGCGGTTAGCGCCTCTTCGAGCTTGAGGCCGCGGCGCAGCGCCCCCGAGGCGTAAGTCACGATGTGGTCGCGCCCGCCGCCGAGCAGCTTCCACAGCGGCAGGCCGAGCGCCTTGCCCTTGATATCCCACAGCGCGACGTCGATCGCCGACAGCGCCATCGTAAAGATCCCTGCGGGTCCCGAGCCGCCCGCCGCCCCCCGCAGTTTCGCTGTGACCGCCTCGACCCGCATCGGGTCCTCGCCGATCGCCAGTACGCCAAGCTCGTCGACCGCGCGCCTCAGGGTACGGGTCAGCGCGCCGCCGAAATAAGTGACCCCCAATCCCTCTACTCCGTCGTCGGTGCGGATTCGCAACGTGACGATCGGGTTCTTCGCTTCGGGATTCTCCGAAAAGCCGGCGAGCGGCTCGTCGTTCGGCAGCAGCACGATGTCGGTGTGGAGCGAGGCGATTTTCATTCCACGAGCCTCCGTAAAAATCACATCCGCTGCGGCGGGTCATTCCTTTACCAGGAGTTCGCCGCGGATGCCGTCCGGATCGCGGACGAACAGAGCTACGCCATCGGAGCGTCGCACCGGGCCGGTGGCAACCGAAATGCCGGCCTCGCCAAGCGCGGCAATCAATTCACCGATCGTGGCGCAGTCGATGCTCAGGCAAAGATGGTCGATGCGCTGCGGCCGGTCGGTTTCGGCCGCGCTCAAGTCCGGGTTGCAGAACACATTGATCTCCGCCTGGCCGACCTTGAGAGCGGCAGAGCCCATCGGCCCGTCACCTTTTCGGCGCAGCAGTTCCAGACCAAGACCGTCGACATAAAAGCGCAGGCTTCGGTCGAGGTCCGCAACGACGATGCCGACATGTTCGAATGATCTCGGCCTTGGCATGGCGGCGTCCTCCCTGCGGCACTGCGGCAATGGCGACCGGTCACGCCTTATAGCGGTCGAGCGTCGCCTGGTCGAATTCGAGGCTGAGGCCCGGCTTCGTCGGCATCGCCAGCTCGCCGTTGTGCTGCACCGGCACCTCTTTGAACATCGGTTGCAGCCACGGCATGTATTCGACCGTCAGCCCGTTCGGCGCCGCGCCGATCAGGTGAACGTGCACCTCGGGGATCAGGTGGCTGACCACCGGCAGGTTGAAAGCTTCGGCCATGCCGGCGACTTTGAGCCACTGGGTGATGCCGCCGACCCGCACTAGGTCGATCATCGGAATGTCGACCGAGCGCGCCTCCATCATGTGGCGGAACGGCGCGATGCCCCAGACGTACTCGCCGCCGGCTACCGGTGTGGACAGCGCGCGGGTGACGCGGGCGAGGCCGGGGAAATCGTCGGCCGTCGTCACGTCTTCGAGCCAGAACAGACCGACCCCGGAATCTTCCACGCGCTTGCCGATGTCGATCGCCTGCTCCGGCCGCCAGCGCTGGTTGATGTCGCACATCAATTTGATGTCGGGGCCGATCGCCTCGCGAACGTGGCGCATGCGTTCGACCTCGAGCGCCGGCGTCGTTTCGCCTGGCAGCGCGAGCTGCGTCTTCATCTCGCGCCAGCCCTTTTCCTTGAGCGTCGCCGCCGCCTTGACGACCCGGTCGAGCGAGAGCCCGCGCATCAAAGCACCGCTCGCATAGGTCGGGACCCGATCGCGGGCGCCGCCGAGCAGCTTCCACAACGGCAGGTTCAGCGCCTTGCCGCGAATGTCCCACAGCGCCATGTCGAGCGCCGACAAGGCGAGATGAAAAATGCCGCCCGGCCCGGCAGAACCGGCGGCGGCGCGAATTTTCGCGACGATTGCCTCGACGCGCAGCGGATCGTCACCCACGATCAGCCCGCCCAGTTCGTCGACTGCGCTGCGCAACGCGCCGGTCAGCGCACCCCCGAAATAGGTCACGCCGACTCCGATGACCGCCTCGTCGGTTTCAACCTGCAAGGTGACGATCGGGCGGGTTGCGTTCGGGTTTTCCGCGGCGTCGGCGAGCGGCTCGTCGGCAGGCAGGGCGACGATTTGAGAACGAATACCGGAAATCTTCATCGGATCACCATTGCGGGTTCGAGGCCAGGGCGATGCCCTAGCCTCCCCGATGAGGACGGGTTCGACAAGGGGTGACGCGAGGCCGGCGCCGTTATATGGGCGGCGCGCCCCGCGCAGGAAGTCAGAATGACCGCGCCGTCGTTCCGGTGAGCATGTCGGCCTTGCGGTTGAGGGCGGCGATCAGGCCGTCGACGCCGTCGGTTCGCAGGATCGCGGCGAATTCGGAGCGGCGGGTCGCCACCTCGCTGATCGCGCCGTCGAGATAGATGTCGGAGATCAGCCAGCCCTCGCCGTTGCGACGCATCAGGTAGTCGACCTTGACCGGGTCGCCATTGGCCTTGACGATCTGGCTCTTGACCATGACGCCCCCCGGATTGGACTGTTCGCCGGTGACCTGCAATTTCTGTCCGGCATAGCTGTCAAAGCGGTCGGCATAAATCGCCGAGATGTAGCGGCCGAAGCTCTCGGTGAGCTGCTGGCGCTGCGCCTCGCTCAGACCCGCCCAGTACGACACGCCGACCGATAGGCGGGTCATCGACGGGATGTCGAACGTCCGGCGAATGACCGGCTCGATCTGGGTGAACCGCCCGCTCTGGCCGAGGATGCGGCCGTTTTTCATCGTGCCGAGCAGCGCGTCGTAAAGCCCTTGCACCGTGTCGCCGCCGCTCGCCGGCGCCGCATCGACGGGATAAGCTAACGCCGATGCCGCAAGCATGGCGACCAGAAAAAGCGCCTTCCGCGCCGGTGCTTTTGGCACGATCGAGTTCCTCATCGTTAGGTCTCCCTGGCTCTCCTCAGCCTTCAGTTCCTACAAATTTAGGTATTCGCTCCTAGGTGTTCGCATCCCTGCGGCTTTCAAGCGCATGGCTGTACTGCGATCCGTTTCTCCCCGGCGCACGAGGCCCGGTCTTGAAATTTACCAAATATTCACCTTACGGATTAGTTGGTTGATCCGCTCAAGAGACAACGTCCAGTGGCAATATGGCCCGTTTAAACTAAGGAAAAGTTTCCAGCCGCCGGGCGTCTCCAAAATCGAGATGCATCCAAGGTCGCTCAGGGCGTTTATAATTCGCGGTAGCTGCGCGAGATAAGGGTTCAGGCGTTCATGGATGCGACGGATAAGAAATTCCACATCAATTTCTGGTACGTCATTGCCGCAGTGCTCGGCATGTTGCTCATCCAGGACCTTTATCTGGAGAGCAGAAAGCTGACGCCGATCCCGTACAGCCAGTTCGAGAAACTGCTCGACGGAGACAAGGTCAAAGAGGTCTGGATCTCCCAGAACCAGATCCAAGGGACCCTGAAGGAGGCCCTGCCCAAAGGCACCAAAGATTTCGTCACGACACGAGTCCAACCTCCCGAGCTGGCCGAGAACCTGACCAAGCACGGGGTGACTTATAGCGGCGTCATCGAAAGCCATTGGATCGCCGATCTCCTCTCCTGGGTCCTGCCGGCGGTCTTTTTTGTCGGGATCTGGATGTTCGCGATCCGGCGCATGGGGCAAGGCGGGCTCGGCGGGTTAATGCAGATCGGCAAGAGCCGCGCCAGGATCTATGTCGAGAAAGAAACCAAGGTCACCTTCGCCGACGTCGCCGGGGTCGACGAGGCCAAGGACGAACTGGTCGAGATTGTCAATTTTCTCAAGGACCCCATCAGGTACGGACGCCTCGGCGGCCGCCCGCCGAAGGGCGTGTTGCTGGTCGGCCCTCCGGGGACCGGCAAGACCTTGCTGGCCCGCGCCGTCGCCGGTGAGGCGGGTGTCCCGTTTTTCTCGATTTCCGGCTCGGAGTTTGTCGAGATGTTCGTCGGCGTCGGCGCCGCCCGGGTTCGCGACCTGTTCGAGCAGGCGCGCCAACACGCCCCGGCAATCATCTTCATCGACGAGCTCGATGCGCTCGGGCGCGCCCGCGGCGCTTTTGTCGGAGGCGGGCATGACGAGAAGGATCAGACCCTGAACCAGCTCCTGGCCGAACTCGACGGCTTTGATTCGTCCACGGGTCTGGTATTGCTCGGTGCGACGAACCGGCCCGAGGTGCTCGATCCGGCGCTGTTGCGCGCCGGGCGGTTCGATCGGCAAATCCTCGTCGACCGGCCGGACAAGAGAGGGCGCGAGGAGATCCTGGCGGTGCACCTGAAGAAGGTTTCGAAGCTCGGCCCGGACGTGAAGCCCGAGCAAATCGCGGCGCTGACGCCCGGCTTTACCGGCGCGGACCTGGCAAATCTGGTCAACGAGGCGACCCTGCTTGCCACCAGGCGCAACGCCGAAGCCGTCACGATGACCGACTTTACGGCAGCGATCGAGCGCATGGTGGCCGGGTTGGAGAAGCGCAATCGCCTGCTCAATCCGTTGGAGCGCCGCGTAGTGGCATACCACGAGCTCGGTCACGCGATGGTGGCGCTGGCCCTGCCGGGCACCGAAACCGTGCACAAGGTCTCGATCATCCCGCACGGCGTCGGCGCGCTCGGCTATACGATACAACGGCCGACCGAGGACCGATATCTGATGACCCGTCCCGAGCTCGAGTACAAGATGTCGGGTCTGCTCGGTGGCCGCGCCTCCGAGCAGCTGGTGTTCCGCGAGATATCGACCGGCGCTGCGGACGACCTCGCCCGGGCGACCGACATCGCCCGTGCGATGGTCTTGCGCTATGGCATGAGCGAGGCCCTCGGCAATGTGACTTATGACCGGGACCGCTCCCCCTTTCTGCAGCCCAATGTGCCGGTTCCACAGGAGCGCAACTACAGCGAAGAGACCGCAGAAGCGGTGGACCGGGCGGTTCGCCAGCTCGTCGACGGCGCCTTCCAGCAAGCCTTTGGCATTTTGCAGCAAAACCGCTCGCTGCTCGACCGCACCGCGGCGGCCCTGCTCGAAACCGAAACACTCGACGAGCCGGCGATCGAGCGGCTCAAAGGCGAGATCGTCGTCGGACCGTCACTACTGGCACACGGACCGCAACAGCCAGTCGCAGCAGCGGGATCTTCTGACTAAAAAAAAGGCATGTTTTGTCGAAATAAATCCTGCGGTGGGGCGCGCACTGCAACGCCACCCCACCCAATGTTCCGAGCAACCGCCCTATTCGGCGGGCTCCCCCACGGTGATTGCATAGGCGGTCTCGCCGTGAACCGCGTCATCCCCGACCACCAGCTGCGCCTCTTCCATACGCAGCGGTACGAAGATCGAGATCACCTTGAGAATGATAAACGTGCCGATGGCGTTGTAGACGATGATGAAAGCCCCACCCGCGAGCTGCATCAGCAGCTGATGTCCGAGATCGCCATAAAGCAAGCCGGTAACGCTGACGCCGGGCGCGTCCTTGTCGGTGCCAATGTATTCGAGCATCTCCGGGTTCGCGAGGATGCCGACGAGCAGACCACCGCACAAGCCGGCGATGCCGTGCGTGGAAAACACCCCCAACGTATCGTCAACTCTCATCATGAAGCCGGTCTTCTGGAGCTTATTCATCGAAAGCCACGGGATGATGCCGGCGACGATACCGATGATGATGGCGCCCCAGCCATTGACGAAACCGGCGGCGGGAGTGATCGCCACCAAGCCCGCGATCATGCCGTTGATCGCGCCGATGATCGACGGCTTGCCGTAGGCCATCTTGTCCATCAGTGTCCAGACGAGGAGGCCTACCGCCGTGGCCGTGTTGGTGTTGAGCACGGCCGCGCCCGCGTCGTGGTTGGCGAAATAAGGATCGCCGCCGTTGAAGCCGTTCCAACCCAGCCACAAGAGGCCGGCGCCGATCAACGCAACCAATAGGCTATTGGGCGGGAATAGTTCTCGATCTGCCCGCAGTCGCGGCCCGACCACAGCTGCGGCGACGAACCCGGAGGTGCCGGCCGCGAGATGGATGACGTAGCCACCCGAAAAGTCCTGTACGCCCAACTGTGAGAGCCAGCCGCCGCCCCAGAGGCTGAACGCCCCGACCGTGTAGACCAGGGTCATCCACACGGGGCAGAAGATCACCCAGGCGGTGAAGTTCATGCGGCCGAGCACCGAGCCGCCCAGGATGATCACCGTGATCGCAGCGAACACGAACTGGAAGAAGATCAGGGTGGCCATCGGGAAGGTCAGTTCCGGCATGCCGGAGGCCGCTGCCGGTATTGTCGCCTGGCCCGTGAGGAAGGTCGCAGAGGTCGCTAACGCCGGTTTGCCAAGAAACGGAAACCACTGCTCTCCAAACGCCATGTTGTAGTCGAATAGAATCCACACAACCAAGACCGAGGCGAAGGCGTAAAAGCACATGAAGGCGGAATTGATTGCCCATTTCTGCTTGACGTATCCGGCGTAGAGGACCGCCAGTCCGGGAATGCTTTGCAGACCGACGAAAGTCGCAGCCGCCAGCTGCCACGCATTGTTGCCGGAATCAAGCCATTTGGGTGATGGTACGAGCATTTCACTTATCCCCCGTTTTTTCTGTTACGACAAACCTCACAATCCGGGTGCTCAAATCGTTGGGCCGAATGAGCGAACTAAGTGAAGTTAACGAACGCAAAAGCCATGCCAGCTCTCACAACTCAGTGGAATCGCTCGTGGGCCCCGTTTATTTCCCGGAAAGTCGTTTTGAGCGGATTGGCGTTCCACGCGAGTGCACAAAATCTAGGCAAGCACGGTAGTCGGCTCATACGGCTTGCTTTGTACGAAGCCTCGATTTGGCTATGGATCGGCGCAGGGCAATGAGGAAGAAATCATGTTCCAAAACCGGGTTCTAGCAGCAGGAATAACCGGCTTGGCAGCGGGTTTGGCCGTTTCGACGATCGAATGTGCCGCGCAGGAAAGCGAGACCGCGATCACCTGTGTCAATCCGGTCAGCGGCACGTCCTGGCAAATTGTGATCGATTACCGTAAATCCACCGTCAACTCCAATCCGGCCGAGATTACCCGAGCCGGGATTTCCTGGTTCGATCCCAAGGACGGCGGCAATTACACGCTCGATCGCAAATCCGGAGATCTTACGGCCAGTATCGCGTCAAGTACGGGAGGTTATTTTCGACGTAGTCGTTGCCGCCTGGAGAAATCGCGGTGACGGTGTGAGGACGCGACCTCCGATAGCGACAACCCAGCGGAATGGACGCCGTGGCGACTGTTGAGCGCGGCGTACAGGCAAGCGTCGGATTCTCCTCAAAGACCGGGCCGCGCAGGCAAAATGAGGATTTCGCCGGTGCGCTGTTCGGCGCGGAATTGCCGGAGCCGCGCCCGGAAGTTGTGGCGGCGATCGCCGATGGAATCGGCGGTGCGAAGGGCGGCCGCATCGCGGCCGAGACTGCGGTGCGCGGTTTCCTCGATGGATTTTGCGATTTGCCCGAGACCATGGAGGTGCAACGAGCAGGCGCGAAGATCGTGACTGCGCTCAGCGGTTGGATCAATACCATGGGCCGCCAGGACCCCAACCTCGCCGGGATGGGTTGCACGTTGACCGCGCTAGTGCTGCGCGGCCGCATCGCCCACCTGCTGCATGTCGGGGATACCCGCGCCTATAGGTTGAGTGACGACCGCCTGACATGCCTCACCACCGACCATGTGCGCCAGGATGGCACGGGTCGCTCGAACGTGCTCAACCGTGCGCTGGGAGTGGAGCCGGATGTGCGGCTCGAGTACGCCTCGCAACCGATGGCGCTGCACGACCGCTTCCTATTGTGCAGCGACGGCGTGCACGGTTTTCTGACGGATCAGATCATCGCCGATATCTTGCGCGAGCGCTCCGCTCCGCGGGATACCGCCGCTGCGCTGGTTGCGACCGCGCTCCGATCAGGCAGCGCTGACAACTGCACCGCCCTAGTTCTGGATGTAATCGCGCTGCCGACCGGGGGATCGGCCGACATCAGCGCCGCCATCTTGCAGTTGCCCGTGATCCCAGCGCCGCTTCGCGGCGAGACGATCGACGGATTTGTCCTGAAAGCGTTGATCTCCGAGGGCCGATACAGCCGGCTCTTCGCCGCTGAGGGCGAAGTCGAGAGCGGCATCTTTGCCTTGAAATTCCCCAAGCCCGAAATCGCCAGCGTCGACGCCTACCGCGCGGCGTTCGTCCGCGAGGCTTGGGTCGGCGCTCGGGTCCATAGTCCCTCGGTAGGGCGCGTCATCGAGCTGCCGCCGGGGCGCCAGACCTGCCTCTACACGGTCATGCCGCTCTATCAGGGCGAACTTCTGGAGACGCGGCTGTCGCGCAGTCCGGCGCTGGGATTGGAGGAAGGGCGGAATATCGCCGTGGCGCTCGCCCGGGCGGCGGCGGCGCTGCACCGCGCCGGCATCATCCATCGCGACATCAAACCGGACAACGTCATTCTTGAAGCGGGCGGATCGCTGAAGCTGATCGATCTCGGAGTGGTTCGCGTACCGGGGCTGGAGGAATTTCCGCCCGAGAACATTCCCGGCACCCAGGCTTATATGGCGCCCGAAATGTTCGAAGGTGAAGCCGGGAACGAGGCGACCGACATTTATGCGCTCGGCGTCACGATGTTTCGCGCGTTCACGGGGCAATACCCCTACGGCAATCTCGACGCTACCAGTCCGCCGCGCCGGGACCGGCCGAAGGACTTTTCCGCGCTGCGGCCCGATCTCCCCGCCTGGGTCAAGGCGGCGCTTTCGCGCGCCATCGCTGTTGATCCTGCGAAGCGCTTTCACGACATGACCGAGTTCGCGTTCGAGATGGAAGCCGGACCGGCACGCGCCGCGACCCCAATTCGCCGGCCGCTCACGCTCTACGAGCGCGCACCGTTGCAAGTCTGGCAAGGTTTGGCTGCTCTGTTGGGGCTGGCGCTCCTCGCGTCGTTGCTGGTGCGTTAAGTCTTCGCGCCACAGCCCAAGAGCGCGCCGGATTAAGGTTCCGTCCTAAATTTTAACCCTTCATCCCTTCCTCCTCGCCGAACACGCGATATGCCTGGGACTGCGGCCACGGCTCAGTTGATTTGAAGTCGGGCTCGGGTTCTCGTTTTGCGGTCGCCGGCAATCCGGATTGCCGGGCGGAACGGGGTTGCACAATTCTTGGTACCCAGCAGCAACGCGTCCGGCTCAGGGATCAGGAGACGGTTCGCCCCCGCGCTTATCGTCTTTTGGAGGAAGTTGATGAAAGTAGTCCCGTAGAGCTCAATGCCAGATTAAGCGATGAAAAAGATCGAAGCGATTATCAAGCCCTTCAAGCTTGACGAGGTGAAGAACGCGCTTCACGAGGTCGGCATCACCGGGATGACGGTCAGCGAGGTCAAGGGCTTTGGGCGGCAGAAAGGCCACACCGAGGTCTATCGCGGGGCGGAGTACGTGATCGACTTCCTGCCCAAGCTCAAAATCGAGGTTGTGCTCGACGATGCCATTGTCGAGCGAGCGGTGCAGGCCATTCAGGACAGTGCCTGCACGGACAAGATCGACGACGGCAAGATTTTTGTGCTGCCGGTCGATCAGGCCATCCAAATCCGTACCGGCGAGCAGGGACCCGACGCCGTGTGACCCGGCACCGGCAAAGCCGGGCCGCCCCTTACTCGAGTGGCTCGGTTGCGCTGATCTCAATGCCGAAGCCGGCGAGCCCGACATAGGTGCGTGAGCGGGTTGCCAGCAGCTGAATCGACGAAATCCGCAGGTCGCGCAGGATCTGCGCTCCGAGACCTACCTCGCGCCACTGGACATTGCGCTCGTGCTCCGAGCCGGTCGCCTCCTCTGCGACGGGAGAGGCCGGCACCCCGGACGTGCCGTCCCGCAGATAGACGAGGACTCCCCGTCCGGCGGCATTGAACCGGCTCAGCGCGGCATGGATCGGTTTGGCGCCGCCGAACACGTCCTCCAGAACGTTGGCGCGGTGGAGCCTAGTCGGGATGTTGATACCGTCGCCGATGTTTCCATAAACGAACGCATAGTGGTGGACCTTGTCGAACGGCGTCACATACGCGTAACCGCCGAGCTCACCGATCTCGCTCGCCACAGTGAATTCGGCCACCCGGGTCACGAGCTTCTCTCGAGCCTGGCGATAGGCGATCAGATCGGCTACCGATATTCGCCTCAGGCCCTGGCTTTTGGCGAAGTTCCGGACTTGCGGACCGCGCATCACGGTGCCGTCGTCATTGACCAGCTCGCAGATTGCCGCCACCGGTTCGATGCCGGCGAGTCGGCAGAGGTCGATCGCCGCTTCGGTGTGACCCGAGCGCATCAGCACCCCGCCGTCCTTGGCGATTAACGGGAAGATATGACCGGGCCGGACGAAATCCGATCGGCCCGCGTTGTTGTTCGCGAGGTTGCGGATCGTCGCCGTGCGGTCGTCGGCGGAAATCCCGGTTGTCGTGCCGTGGCGGTAATCGACCGAAACCGTAAATGCGGTGCCGTAAATCGCGTCGCTGTCGGCGACCATCGGTGCAAGATGCAGGCGCCGTGCGGTTTCCCCCGTCAATGGCGCGCAGACGATGCCGCAGGTATTGCGGATGATGAACGCCATCTTCTCCGGCGTCGCATGTACCGCTGCGAGGATCAGGTCACCCTCGTTTTCGCGGTCGTCGTCATCCGTGACGACGACGATCTCGCCGCGGGCGAATGCTTCGATCACTTGCGGGACACGGGACTGCGACACAGTTTGATCTCCCGCCGCGGCTAGCTGAAGCCATTGGCGTTCAAGAACCTCGGATTGGCATCGCGCAGCTTGGCGATTGTCAGGCGCCACAGTATCTCTCGCGCGCAACGTTCGCGAGGCTCACCTTCCTCGAACGCGCCGGCGCGAAGGTCGCGCGCAAAGCGGCGCCTGAGCCCTTGCTCGCCCTGACCCCCTTCGCCGTACAATTCCTTCAGCTCGTGAAGGATCCCCTGTGTTGGGGCCGTGCCCGAGATAGCTTCGCGCTCGGCGATCGCCATGCTGTTGGCGATGAGCCGGGCTTCGAGATGCGCCGTCGGCGGCAATAGCGGCATCAGTTCGTTCAGCAGCACGTCCCGTGCCAAGGCGAGCAGCGCCGGTCCGGTCGGCAGATCACGCACCGCTCGCCACTCCACCGGGGTCGAGTAGCATCAGGATCTCCAATTCGCTCTCGGTCGCACGCCGTCCGGTCAGCGCAAGATCGAGATTGCGCTCGCCCCCAATGATATAGCGGGCGCTTTGCTGCAGCGCGATAATCGCCCAGCGCACACTCGCCAGCACCTCCCAAAAAAAGACGCGCCGCGGGTCGACTGATCGCCCCGAACTCGCTCTCGTATCCCCGATAAAAGTGAGCGCGATCGGCTATGCCGCCGGCCTCCCGGTCGAGCCGCGCGAAGCGCCACCCTTTGCAGCAAAACCAGCCGATATCCTCGTGCGGATCGCCCCAGCCGGAAAATTCCCAATCGAGAATTCCGGTCAACGCGGTGCCGTCCAGCATGTAATTGCCGGTACGAAAATCGTGATGGCAAAGGATGGGGTCGGCCGGCGGCGGAATATGCGTTTCGAGCCAACGGATGCCCCATTCGAGCACCGGCCGCGGCGACGGCTGAGCGTCGAGATAGGCGCGAAACCCGGCGATCTGGTGCGCCGGCCCAACCCTTTCATAAGGGGCGAGAAATGCGAGATCGGCACGAGGCGGCCGGATCGTGTGAATGCGGGCGAGCTCGCGCCCGAGCCGCTCCGCGATCGCCGGGAGCGCCGGTTCGAGAGCGGGATCTCGGGTGATCCTGTGCGCTGCGGCGGTCCCCTCGATCCGCCGCATCGTGAAGAACGGCTTGCCCATTGTCTCCAGGTCATCGCTTGCCCAGAGCGGCTCCGGCACCGTCACCCCGGCTGCGAAGGCCGCCTTCAGCACCGCGAATTCTTCGAGCCGGCCGAGACTCGCGGCAACCCCGGTCGGCGCGGCCGTGCGCAGCACCAACCGCTGTTTCCCGGCGAACGCACCACCGGAAAACCGCGCATCGACTGCCCAATTCTCCTGGATTGCGCCACCCCGCAGCGGCGCTAAGGCCGTAATCTCGGCAACCTCTGCGCCGCTCGCGTCGGCGAGAAACCGCGCCAATGCTGCGCGGCTATCCTCGGCCGCTGCGCCGGCAATCGGCGGCTCAGATCGCGGCGACGCCGTGCCCGCCATCGACTGCGATCACCGCGCCGGTCATGTAGGCGCCCGCCGGCGACGCCAGCAACAGCATCGCGCCGTCAATATCCTGCGGCTGCCCGATACGGCGCAATGGAATGCGTGCTTCCAGCCTCTTGCCCGCCTCGGAACGAAAGAAATCGCGATTGAAGTCGGTCTCGACATAACCGGGCGCGATCGCGTTGACGAGGATGCCGTAACGCGCCAGCTCCATCGCCAATACTCGGGTCAAGTGGATCAGGCCCGCCTTTGCCGCGGTATAGCTCGGCACGCTGCCAATGGTGCGCTCACCGAGGACGGAGGCGATGTTGACGATCCGCCCCGGCCGCTGCCGCTCGACGAGATGTTGGGCGAACTGGCGCGCCATCAGCCAGGCGCCTTTGAGGTTGGTGTCGAGAACGTAATCCCATTCCTCTTCGGTATGCTGCAGCACCGGCTTGGTGACAACGACGCCGGCATTGTTGACGAGGATGCTCAGCGGCCCGAGCTCTTTCTCCGCGGTGGCAACAGCAGCGGCGACGCTGTCGGATCGAGTGACGTCACAGGCGATCGGCAGACCGCGGCCTCCGGCAGCCGCAATCTCGCCGGCCGCTTCGGCAAGCCGATCCACTCGGCGCGCGGCGAGCGCCACCTTGGCCCCCGCGGCGGCGAGAAGGGCGGCGAGGTGTCGGCCGATGCCGCTCGAGGCGCCGGTTACGAGCGCGACTTGGCCCCCGAGGTCAAAGCTCGGCAACTCCGTCACGGAGCAATCTCCTTGGCGCGGTCGCGAAGCTCAAATTTCTGGATCTTGCCGGTCGAGGTCTTCGGCAGCGGGCCGAACACGATCCACCGCGGCACTTTGTAATGCGCGAGGTTGGCGCGGCACCACGCGATGATCTCGTCGGCCGATGCCGGGCCGGCGTCAGGTTTCAGTGTAACAAAGGCGCAGGGACTCTCGCCCCAGACCGGGTCGGGTCTGGCGACGACCGCCGCCTCCATGATCTGGGGATGGCGGTAGAGCGTGTCCTCGACTTCGAGCGAAGAGATGTTCTCACCGCCCGAAATGATGATGTCCTTGGAGCGGTCCTTGATTTCGACATACCCGTCTGGGTGGCGGACCGCGAGGTCGCCGGTGTGAAACCAGCCATGCTCGAAGGCGGCTTGGGTCGCCGGCGGGTTCTTTAAGTAGCCCTTCATCACCGTGTTGCTACGCAAGACCAGTTCGCCAAGCGTGCTGCCGTCCGGCGGAATATCGGTCATCGTCTGCGGATCGACGACGCGCTGGCGCTCGAGGGTCAGGTAATTGACCCCCTGCCGGGCCATGCGGGCCGCACGCTCCGGCAACGGCAGGCCGGCCCATTCCTCCTGCCACGCACAGACCGTCGAGGGACCATAACTTTCGGTCAAGCCATAGAGGTGAGTAACCCGGAACCCCATCCGTTCCATTGCCTCGATCACCGCGGAAGGCGGGGCCGCGCCGCCGGTGGCGACTTCGACGACATGATCGAAACGCCGCTTTGCGGCGTCGGGCGCGTGCACAAGCATGTTCAGCATGATCGGGGCGCCACAGAGGTGCGTGACCCGATGCTCGGCGATCGCGCTGAAAATCGCCGCGGGATCGACCCGGCGCAGACAAATATGGGTGCCCGCCAGCGCGGTCACCGCCCAGGGGTAGGTCCAGCCATTGCAGTGGAACATCGGGAGGGTCCACAGATAAACCGAGTCCCGGTCGAGCCCGAAGGAGATCCCATTGCCGATCGCATTCAGAAAAGCGCCGCGATGGTGGTACACGACGCCCTTTGGATTGCCGGTCGTGCCGGAAGTGTAATTGAGCGCAATCGGCTCCCATTCGTCTTGCGGCCCGGACCAACTCGCCGCGGGATCGCCTTCGGCAAGGAAGGCCTCGTACTCCGTCCCGCCGAGCGATGCGCCGCCGGCCTCGTCGGCAATTTCCACGAGGGGGATGGGTCCCGCCGAGACGGCCAGCGCCTCCTTGACGACCGGCAAGAATTCGCGGTCGGCAATGAGTAGCTTGGCCTGCCCATGCGAGAGGATGAAGGCGATCGACCGCGCATCGAGCCGGTAATTCAGCGCGTTGAGGACCGCACCAGCCATCGGCACGCCGTAATGCGCTTCGAGCAGAGCCGGAACATTCGGCGCCAGGACCGCGACGGTATCGCCGCGCCCGATCCCGCGTCGACGCAACGCATCGGCGAACCGGCGGCATCGTTCGTACAATCGGCTGTAAGTAATGCGGGCGGCGCCGTGGACGACGGCAATCTTGTCGGGATAGATTTGCGCGGAGCGCGACAGGAATCCCAACGGGCTCAGCGCTGCAAAATTCGCCGCGTTCCGCGCAAGGTGCGGTGAGTTATAGAGACCGCGACCGCCTCGGGATTCCGCCGACAACACTGTAAACTCTCAACTCCAGACCCGATTACAATTCCGGCATCCTCACGGGGAGCAGGGCCAACGTCAAGCGGTCCCGATCCAACCAAATCTGCGCGACACGGTCATGTCGCGCCTTCGCTCGATCCGGATTCCCACGCTCCTGTTATCCCCTGTTTTATCTGGCCAAGATCAGGCGTCCACATCAGCTTAGATCGCCATCTAAAACCCGCAACGGGTAGCGGTCTTCGCAACATACAATGGCATTAAGGCAATTGAATGGTGGCCGTAGCCGGTGAGCACAGCCCGGCTATGCGGTGAGCGAGACAAAACGCTTCGGCACTTCGAGCTCGGTTGACTGGGTTGAATGAAATCTCCAACCGTCGGCGGCGGGCCTCTCAATAACGATCGCCTCGATCAGCCGCGCCTCACAGCCGGAACATCTACCGCGAGGCTGCATTGCGCCGCCCGAAGCTGGTCGAGCTGGGCATCAAGGGTCTGCCCGCAGGTGCTCACGCGGGCATAGCCAATCAGGCGTTTTTCCCGGTGAGTTTCGGTCATAAATTACGGCAAACGTTATCCCCTTGATCCGATAGGGGCAAGAAAACTTGCCGAAACTCTTAAAATCTGCAACGACGGGGAGGGGGCCGAGATCGCAGAAGTGAGGTGAGGCTGGAAAAATGGACAGGCCGGTGAGGTCCGCCCGGTCGCCTTTAGGTGACATCCATTGCATACAGCATAGAATAGTCGCGAGAACGAGAAAGAGCCGATAACCGACCTTCCGCGACTTTGAGCGTATCCCCTAAGGGACTCGCGCTAGACGCAGCGAGCGGCAGCGCCCTCACTTGCGTCGGTGACTCCCGCTCGCGCGATCCAGGTGTTGCAAAATTTCCAATAAAATATTGGCTAAGGCACTCGGCTCAGGGGCTCAGGTCACCGACCAGACGTTTCCAATAACGCCAAGCGAATCCTGACTGATTATGCTCAGTCCGTTCATCAGCCAGGTGTAGACTTCGCCCGACGCATCGCGCCACAGAATGTCGGCCTTGCCGTCGCCATTGAAGTCACCGACACCGGCGATCTGCCAGTCGCTCCCCACAACCTCGACCGAACCCTGACTGATTATGCTCTGTCCGTTCATTAGCCAGATATAGACCTCGCCCGAGGTGGCATTGCGCCACAGAATGTCGGCCTTGCCGTCGCCGTTAAAGTCGCCGACACCAGCGATCTGCCAATCGTTCCCGATGACGCCAAGCGAACCTTGACTGCTTATGCCAAGCCCGTTCATCAGCCAGATAAAGACCTCGCCCGAGGCGTTGCGCCACAAGACGTCGGCCTTGCCGTCGCCATTGAAGTCGCCGATGCCGGCGATCTGCCAGTCGTTCCCGACATTCTCTACCGGGCCTTGGTCGATTATGCTCAGCCCGTTCATCAGCCACGCATAGACCTCACCCGTATTGTCGCGCCACACGATGTCGGCGTAACCGTCACCGTTCACGTCTTTGCAGCAGAACGGGCCCGTAAATCCCCCCCCCGGGGGTCGCCTGGATCGAGACAGGGTTACCGTCTTCGACAAGAGTAAATGATGCCGGGAACCCGTTAGAGGACAGTAAGTCGAAATCGATCCCGGTGATGGTGAATCGACTGACATTCTGAGGAAAATTGAATTGACCTCCAGGAGCCACACTAGCAATTGTAGATCCCGCTCTGATTATGTAATTTGTCGAATTGGCTACTACCGAAGCCGGAGGCATACCCACAGCGTGGAACATTCCGCCGCTTACTGCCTGCACCAGGATTCCAGCTGGAGCGGTAGCAGTGGTTGCGACGGGACCGGCCGGACTGAGCGCCGCCGTCGCCGCCGCTACCCGGCCACACACGGTGGGCATAGGTAGCCTACAGCTCCAATGACTAAAGTCGCTCCCACAGCACACAATATCGTAAACAATACACTACCACAATTAAGGCCACCAAACTGATCGGACGGAATCGGGCTTGGGAGGGGTCCTATCGAAGAAACATTTATCGTGCCGGGGATGTCCACGTTCGGATAGGGCGAGAACTGATCATAGCCAAAATTGCCTGCGGTGAAATTGACCCCTGTCAGCGTTGTTGGAAGTTGAGGTAGCAACGTCCCACTGTAAGATAATCCAACATATGCATTAGGATCACCAAAAGTCTCTGTAGTACCCGGTATGGGTTCAGGAGGACCGACAATCTCAATAGTAAAGTTAGTCGTAGTGCCGCCGCCATTTCCGTTTACCACAGCCGATGTATTTTGGTCTGATGAAAGAGCATAGCTTGTGCCGTTTTCCATGAACCATATAGTTGCAGCGCCAGGATTATTGCTCACATAGTTACCCGAACCATTGAGAGCAAATTGCGCTGGGTCGTATTGGAAGAGCCCCTTTACAGGCATACCTGTATCAGAGTCTGTCCCTGTAAAGCTCAGTCCTATAGGTCCGAATTGCTGCGCGTTGGAGGCACCAGCGAGCAGGAGCAGGCAGGAGAAGAAACTGGCAATGGCCAGCGAACCCTTTGCTGTCATCTGGCGCCGCTCCCCCTCTACGGGAGCTTGGGCCGCTACCGGTATCGCGGCCATGGAAGCCGCACTCGTCACGAGTGTTCTCGTCCCACCAAGCATGATTTCTCTCCCTCAGACGTTTAGTTTTAAAAACGAAAATCCTCATGGGTTGTTCCCCATTTTTTCAATGAGGGCCTCGGCCCGGTGTTTTCTAAATGTGGTGCCTCAGGCAGCTTAGGCAGGATCTCGGCATTTACCATAACATCCGATCTGCGGCATTTGACTGTAAGCGCAATATAGAGATGACACCCCTCTGCAAAGTAGAGGTGACACATCCCCGGGTTCTGGGGTCCCGGGAGGTGCGCCGTGGCGGTGTTGTCGATGAGCAAGCAGGAGTTCAGCCGTCTTGACGTGCTGTTGCGGGTTCAGTCGGGTCGCCTGCGTGTCAGTGACGCCTGTGTGCTGATCGGCCTACAGCGGCGTCAGGTGTTTCGTCTGCTGCGCGGCCTCAAGCAGGACGGCGCCGCGAGCCTGCTTTCCAAGCGCCGCGGCCAACCCAGCAACCACCGGCTACCCACTGAGGTTCGCACTCTCGCGTTGTCGATCGTGCGGGAGCGGTATGGCGACTTTGGCCCGAGCTTGGCGGCGGAGAAGCTGGCAGAGCATCACGGCTGTTCGGTTTCGCGCGAGACCTTGCGCGGTTGGATGATCGCCGAAGGGCTATGGCCGGACCGTCGGCATCGTCTGCCCTCGCCGCATCAGCCGCGCCGGCGGCGCGATTGCCTGGGCGACCTGGTACAGATCGACGGCTCAGAGCACGCCTGGTTTGAGGATCGCGGCCCGCCGTGCACGCTGCTGGCTTTTGTGGATGATGCGACGAGCCGGTTGATGGAGCTGCGGTTCGTCACCTCGGAATTGGCGTTTGATTACTTCCGGACGACCCGCGCCTATCTGGAGGCGCATGGCAAACCGGTGGCGTTCTACAGTGACAAGCACGGCATCTTCCGGGTGAACCGCAAGGAGGCTGTCGGCGGCGACGGGGTGACCCAGTTCGGTCGCGCGCTGTTGGCGCTGAACATCGACATCATCTGTGCCAACAGCCCGCAGGCGAAGGGACGCATCGAACGCGCGTTTGGTACATTGCAGGACCGGATGGTTAAGAGCCTGCCCCCGCGAAGGCGGGGGAGCTGCGGCTGGCGGGGGTATCGTCGATTGCCGCGGCGAACACATGGCTGCCCGGGTTCATCGCCGCCTACAACAGGCGCTTCGGCCGTGATCCGGCGAACGCCAAAGATCTGCATCGACCGCTGGCGCAAGCCGATGATCTGGACGAGATCCTGGCTTGGCGGGAGGAGCGCACAGTGACGCGCAACCTGACCCTGCACTATGACCGGATGATGCTGTTGCTGGACCCGACGTCGCTGGCCCGTGGCTTGGTGCGCAAGAAGGTCGAGGTGGTGAACTACCCGGACGGGCGGTTTGCGGTTCAGTTCAACGGAGCAACGCTCGGTTTCAAGGTGTTCGACAAGATCCAGACAGTGCAGCCCGGCGCGATCGTCGACAACAAGCGGCTGTCGGCCGTGTTGGAGCAAGTGAAGGCGCAGCAGGCCGCTTATCCAGCGCGTCAGCAGCGCGGGCACATCGCGCGGCAACGGCCGCCGAACAACCTCGAGGCGCCAGGTCTGCCGTCGAAGGGGCGCGCACCACGCCACAGTGCGGCCGCGGCGGCGCCTGAGGCAGCGATCCGGATCGAGGGCTGATCGTCGCCGCGCCTTCTGTTGTATTCCGTTTAGCGGCGGTGCCACCCGCCAAACCAGCCACTTTCGCGCCGCGGCCAGGTGGGTTTTCCAGGTATCGGGAGATCTACCCCGATGGCTTGCCGAAGATGGTGGCTCGGCAACCGCCGAGTGGCCGGAGCCGGCCAGTTCCGATCGGCTCCCGATCCATCGGAGTGAGTCTCCAACCGGCTATTCCTTGGCGGGTTGCTCCCCAGCAGAGCCCGCTTCCGCTTCACCAGTCGCCGACAATAATACCTCAAATCCCGGTCCGGCGAGGCAATCAAATTGCGCGGCTCAACCTCACTGCAGGGATACAGTCCAGGTCACCCTCCTCGCGCCCGTCACCCACGGGGTGTCATCTCTACTTTGCGCGCAGGGTGACATTTCTATCTTGCGCCGACAGCCGCTAGGGACGCCTGATCAAAACGTCACCTCCCAGCGATCGATGGCATCGCCCAGGGATCATCGGCGCGGCCCGGGCTGGCGGTCCGGATGACGACCGATTCGACGGTGGCTGCGCGGAGGGCGACGGGGGCGGGTACCGCCCGGGTCAGGAGAGCTTTCGTAGAAGCTGGTGGCCGGCTCGCACATATCTCGCGATGCAACCGGCATCGAATGCCAGATTTTGCCTTGCCGGTCCGGTTAGACCGTAGGCTGCCAGGTTCCTTCGACAAAGTAGGCTTCGCTCTCGCCGGGCCAGGGCGGCATCGTGGCGCCGATTGCGGTGAGGGGCTCATCGCCGTCGCAGCGGAATTGGAAATGGGTGCCGGTCGGTATCGTAAGCGATATGCCGGGGCTGAGCTCGACGATCTCCTCACATCCGCCGAGCTTGCGCCACATGCGCCCCGAGCCGGAGAGGATGTACCAAATCTCCTCGACCGTACGGTGGGCAACCGGTTTCGCAACGGCTCGCGGCGGCAGCGAAAAAATTGCGAGGCCGCCGCGCGGGATTTGGCACAGCACCCGCACTTCCGAGCCGTCCGGCGCAATCGCGTCCGGCTCGGCGGCCAGGCGTTTGGTTTCGAACCTCACTCCAGCCCATACAGTTTTGCTGCGTTGTCCCGGGTCAGCTTCTGGCGCATTTCCGGCGACAAATTCTTCATCTGGCGTTCGATCGCGGCGTGCGAGTTCGGCCACACGCTGTCGGGGTGTGGATAGTCCGAGGACCACAAGAGGTGCCCGTCGCCGAAGAACGGGATCAGCGACATCGCCGCCTCGTCCTCCTGGAATGTCGCGTAGATCTGCCGCTTGAAGAGTTCGGTGGGCTTGGTTTCGAGCGCGATGCCGCCCTTGTCGGCCCAGAACTCCTTCGCCTCCCACAAGCGCCAATGCCGGTAGTCGAGCTCCTGGACGAGCCACGGCAGCCAGCCGGTGCCGGCCTCGGCCATCACCATGCGCAGCTTCGGGTGGCGTTCGAGGATGCCCCAGGCGAACAGATCGACAAACGGCTCGAGGAAATTGCCCATGAAGAATTTGGTGTTCTCGAAGACGCTCGCCGGCTTGCCGGCCACGCGGTCGCCCGGCTTCCCGACAAAAACGGTGATGTGCCAGGAGAGGATGATGCCGGTCTCTTCGAGCAACGACCACAGCGGCTCCCAGGCCGGATCATCGAGCTTTGGGTTGACGTTGGCGATCATCAGATTGACCTGCCGCACGCCGCCCTTGGCGGCGAGCCGGCGCAGTTCCGCCAACGCCCTGTCCGGTGTTTCCGGCAGCATCGGGACCCCGATCAGCCGGTCCGGCGCCGCCGCGCAGAATTCCAAGAGCCAGTCATTGTAGACGCGGTAGCATGCCTCGCGCAGTTCCGGGTCTTCGGTCGAAATCTGGAAAATCGGTCCGAAAATGACCTGCGTCTCGACCCCGTCGCGGTCCATATCAGCAAGCCGCAATTCGGCAACAGCCGGACGCCTCTCGCTCTGATCGTAGATCTGCGCGCGATCGAAGGCATTGTAGAGTGGCTTCACCGGCCGCGTCGCACCGGTTTGGGGCGGCTTCCCGCCCCAGCTGCCCCACACCTTGCCGTCGCAGATCCACACGGCCTGGCCGTCGCGCTCCTCGATACGGGGCGCCCGATCACGCAGTTCGGCCGGCAGCCGCGTCAGCCACAAATCCGCCGGCAATTGGCCCAGATCCATGTGATCGTCGCACGAAATCAGCCGCTCAGCCATTTGGTTCTCCTCATCTCGACCGCACCAGCAAGGTTTAGCACATTCTGCTGCGATCACGTCCTGCTACGATATCGGGCGGACTTCACGGCGGGCTATGGCGCGTTTGCGCGTCCCCGGGGGGTTCCCAGCGCAGCCAAGTGACCGAGGCGAATGCGCCGAGCCATGAGCCTGATGCCGCAAACACGACGTAAATAGCATTCTCGGTGTAACTGATCACCGCGAAAGCGGACAATAGATACCAGATGGCGCTCCAGTTGGCCGCCCGGAAACGGCGCCTGCCGCTCACTGCCGCATTGAAGAACACATAGGCCGCATCGGTCGCAGCAGTGGAGGCGAGCACGCCCAGGGCAATGAGCGGGTGGACGCCAAAGATCATACCGTCTCCATAGGTTGGGTCTCGTAAAGCTCCACACGCCAACTTCGGGGGCTGATCCGAAAGCAGGTCAGCGCAGCGCCAGCAGGCAGGCGCGGGCGGCGGCGTCGAGGATCGCGCCGGTGTCGATATGGTAGGCCTCGTAAAGGTCCGGGATATCGCCGGATTGGCCAAACCGGTCGACTCCCATCGGCACGATGCGGTTGCCGGCAACCGCGCCGAGCCACGACAGCGCGGCCGGGTGCAAATCGCCGACCGTGACCAGCGCGGCTCCGGGACGCAGCCGCGACATCAGCCGCTCGGCGACGCTCACTTCGCCGGCGGCGCGGGCGGACCGCCAGTTGCGGTGCAATCGGTCGGGCGAGGTGATCGCGAGCAGCCCGGCCGCGGGGATGTCTTCGGCCAGCTCCCGGTGCGCGGCCAGCGCTTCAGGGGCGACCGCGCCGCAATACGCAATTGCGAGTTCCGCCCCCTCAGCGGGCTCGCGCAGCCAATAGGCGCCGGCGATGAGCGCCTCCTCGAAATCGGCAGTGAGCTTCCGCGCCGGTTGCTCGACCGGACGTGTCGACAGCCGGAAATAGACCGACTCGCCGTCTTCCCGTTGGATCTCTTCGAATGCCCACCGCAGCAGCACCGCCAGCTCGTCGGCGTAGGCGGGCTCGAAGCTGACAAGCCCGGGCTGGGCGAGTCCGATCAGCGGCTCGCCGATCGACTGATGCGCGCCGCCTTCGGGCGCCAGAGTAATGCCGGAAGGGGTCGCCACCAGGATAAAGCGGGCGTCCTGGTAGCAGGCGTAGTTCAGCACATCGAGGCCGCGCTTGATGAACGGGTCGTAGAGGGTGCCGATCGGCAGGAGCCGCGTGCCGAAGAGCGGACCGGCGAGACCGAGCGCGGCGAGTTGCAGAAACAGATTACTTTCGGCAATGCCGAGCTCGATGTGCTGACCCTTCGGCGACATCGCCCAGCGCTGCGCCGAAACGACCTTTTCCTCGCGAAACGTGTCGGCACGCTCGGCGCGGTCGAAGATCCCGCGGCGGTTGACCCACGGTCCGAGATTGGTCGACACCGTGACGTCGGGGGAGGTCGTCACGATGCGTTCGGCGAGCGGACCGCCGGCCGCGGCGATATCGCCGAGGATCCTGCCAAAAGCTTCCTGCGTCGAAAGAGTCGTGCCGCGCGGGGTCGGGAGGTTGGGCGGCACCGCAACTCGCCGCGCGTCGTGCCAGCGTCGGCCGGACCCGGCGAGCGGCGTCGCCGCAAGGAACGCCGAAAGCCGCTCCAGCGGCACGTCGAGGCCGACGAACCGGTCCCATTCGCCCCCCTCCGGCACCCCCATATTGCGCCGGAAGGACATCATCTGGTCGAGGTTCATCAAACCGGCATGGTTATCCTTGTGCCCGGCGAAGGGCAGGCCGTAGCCCTTGATCGTATAAGCGATGAAGCAGGTCGGCCGGTCGTCCGCGACGGCATGGAAGGCGTCGAGAACCGATTCCATGTCGTGCCCGGCGAGGTTGGTCATCAGGCGCTGCAAGGCCCTGTCGTCGTGGTCGTCGAGGATCGCCCTAATGCCGGGATAGCGGTTGAGGTCGCGGAGCAGATGCTCGCGCCAGCCTTCGCCGCCCTTGTAGACCAGCGCCGAATAGAGCGAGTTGGGGCAGGCGTCGATCCACTCGCGCAGATGATGGCCATCCGGCCTGGCGAAAGCTGCTTCAAGGAGGCGCCCGTATTTCAGGGTCACGACGCGCCAGCCCATCATCTCGAACATCGCGTCGATGCGGCCGAACAGCCGATCCGACACGACCGCGTCGAGGCTCTGGCGGTTGTAGTCGATGACCCACCAGAGATTGCGGACATCGTGCTTCCAGCCCTCGAGCAGGGCCTCGAAGATATTGCCTTCGTCGAGCTCGGCGTCGCCGGCGAGGGCGATCATACGGCCGGGCGGGTCATCGGTCGGCACCAGCTGTTTGAGCCGGAGATAATCCTGCGCCATCGAGGCGAACAAGGTCATGCCGACGCCGAGCCCGACCGAGCCGGTCGAGAAATCGACGGTCTCGCCGTCCTTGGTGCGCGACGGGTAGGATTGGGCGCCGCCAAAGGCGCGAAACCGCTCCAGTTTCTCGCGGCTCTGATGCCCGAGCAGGTATTGGATGGCATGGAAGACCGGCGACGCATGCGGCTTGACGGCAACGCGATCCTGCGGACGCAGCACGTCGAAGTAGAGCGCCGTCATCAACGTCGCCAGCGAGGCGCTCGAGGCCTGGTGGCCGCCGACCTTCAACCCGTCCCGGTTCGGGCGAAGGTGGTTGGCGTTGTGGATCATCCAGGTCGATAGCCACAGCACCTTGCGCTCGAGCGCCGTCAGGCAGACGATCTTGTCCGGTATCCCTATTTCTTGCTCGGGATCAGCTCCGCTCTCCAGGGCTTGCAGCATGTTCGGCTCCCGCTTCGGGCTCGCAACTTATCCGATCTGGGTCGCCGTGATGAGTTTTTCAGCCGGGATCGGGTGTTAGTGAACCGAAACAGCCGCGAGAAAACGATGATCCATCGAGCCGCTCCCATTGCTCTTGTTCTAGGTTTCGCGTGCACCCTTTCGGCGGTCTCGATTGCCGCCGAACCGGCAGCCGAGCCGCAGATGTATACCGGCTACACCAACCGCGCGCCGCGAACTCCGACGGTCGCCGAGAGTGCGGACCAGATTAGGGCGAGTCAGGCGATTGGCGCCGTTGTTCGCGACACGAGCGGCGCCGAAGTCGCCAAGATAGGGGACCTGATCGTCAACAAAAAGGACGCAACCGTCGAGGTTGCCATTGTGAACCCGGCGGGCGGGACGGCTTTTAAGCACCATCGCGCCACTGTCGCCTGGAACACCCTCAAGTTCGACGGGAAGCCGACCCCGCATTTTGTGACGGCGTTGAGCCCGGAAGCGCTTGCGGCCGGCACCTCGTTTAAAGGGCAGGCCGAGAGCCGCAACGATTTCTACGATGTAAAGACCGACCTGCTGGGCAAGAGAGTAACCGGCTCCGACGGCGCAGATCTCGGTAAAATCAGCGATCTGGTGCTCACCTTCGGCGATGGACATCTCGTGGCCGTGGTTATCGACACGGGCGGGTTGATCGCCGGCGCGAGATATCACGCCGTCGCCTGGGACGAGGCGCAGCTCGAGGGGGGCAAGGGAAACTCAGGGGTGAATTTGGCCCTCACCAAGGCCCAGGTCGAGGCCGCCCCGGTCATGACAACACAGGCGCCGCGACCGGTGCCAACTCAGTCCGGCACCAGCACGCCGATGATCCAGCAAGACAGCACCGGCAACATCAGCGGCAGCAAAATCCCGGTACCGTCGGCTCGTCGCCAGTAGGGGGTCCGGTTTGACCAAGTCGCCGGACATCCCTACATAACGCTTGGGTGTCCGGAGTGATCACGAAGATGGCAGAGAGCACGAGCGAAATCGGCGAGCGTGGGATCGTATTGACCGAAAGTGCCGCGCGCAGGATCGCGACGCTGAAGGCAGAGGAAAACGGCGCGAACGCGTTGCTGCGGATCGCGGTCTCGGGGGGCGGCTGCTCCGGATTTCAATACGGGCTGTCGTTCGACGACCAGCGCAACGAGGATGATTTCGTATTTGAGCGAGACGGGGTCGGCATCGTCATTGACGATGTCTCGCTCGGCCTGCTCGACGGCGCCGAGGTGGATTTCGTCGAAGACCTGATGGGCGCGTCGTTCCAGATCCGCAACCCGAATGCCGCCTCATCTTGCGGCTGCGGCAATTCCTTTTCGATCGGCTGACTATCAGCCCCACTTCGCCCCGTGAAAATCGCCAGCTGGAACGTCAATTCGGTCAAGGCGCGACTACCCCATCTCTTGGCCTTTCTCGAGGACGCGCAGCCCGACGTGCTGTGCCTGCAAGAGACCAAGTGCCTCGCGCAAGACTTCCCGATGCTCGAAGTCAAGGGTCTAGGCTACCACGTCGAGACGATCGGGCAGCGCGCCTATAACGGTGTCGCTTTAGTGTCGAAACGACCCGCGGAGGAGCTCGTCACCGGGCTGCTCGGCAATGACGAAAACGAGCAGCCACGCTACATCGAAGCGTCTTTCGGCGAGGTTCGCGTCGCCTCGGTCTATCTGCCGAACGGCAATCCGGTCGGTACCGACAAATTTACCTATAAGCTCGCCTGGATGGAGCGGCTGATCGGCCACGCGCGCGAGCTGTTACGCCATGAGATCCCGTTCGTGCTGGCCGGAGACTATAACATCTGTCCGACCGACGATGACGTTTACGATCCGGTGGCGTTTCGCGACGACGCTCTGTGCCGGCTGGAAGCGCGCTCGCGGTTTCGTGCGCTCCTTTACCTCGGGCTGACCGACGCCTACCGCGTCTTTCACCGCGAGCCGCACCGCTATACTTTCTGGGATTACCAGGCCGGGCGCTGGCACCGCGACGAGGGGTTGCGCATCGATCATCTGCTGCTGTCGCCGCATGCGGCCGACAGAATTGCCGCCTGCAACATCGATAAGAAGCCTCGGGCAAAGGACCGCTCCTCCGATCACACCCCGATCTGGTGCGAACTCGCGGTCTAGCCTAGCTGCGCTGCAGGAATCGCTCCGCTGCGGCGGCGAGCGTGTCCTTCCCTTCCCTGAACGGCGCAATCGGGAAGAGGAGCAGAGCGCGGCCATCCGGACCGAGGGCGTCCAGATCATGGGAAATTTGGAATTGGTCCCCCCGCGACACGGCGATCGGGATGGCCTCCGGCAGTGCAGTCCGCGGGAGGTCTTCCACGCCAATCTCTCCGATCGCAAACTCCTGACCCCCGAACTCGACGCGTCCGCGCGATCCCGGGAAGCGCCCCAGGCCGACAAAGGCCGGCGCCGCAAGCGCCGCGGCGGAGAAGGTGGTCTCGAATTCGAAATGCCGGGCGATCGACTCGGCAAAGCTGGCCTCGGCGATCCGGAGCACAATCGGCATCGTCGGATTGCGGGCCCGAGCACCGAGCGCGATCTCCAGATTCAACGTATCGACGTTGGTCAGGGCGATCAGGCTCTGGGCGGCGCCGAGATTGCAGAGATCGAGCGTCGTGTCTCGGCTCGCATCCCCGGTCAGCAAATCGAAATGCTGCTCGCGGGCCCTTTCGACGATCGTGGCATCGGGGTTGAGCTCGACCACTACGAGCCGCTTTCCGAGCGCGAGCAGCAGGTCGATTACTCCGGAGCCTATGCTGCCGGCGCCGCAAATCACAATATGCCCGTGGCGATGCACCGGGCGCAAACCCTGCAAGGCGACCCAGTGCACGCGAGTCAAGAGCGAAGCGCCGAAAGCGATAAACAGGCCGGTCAGCGTGATGCCGGACAGCATCAGTAGCATTGCGACAAAGATTTCGAGAGGCTTGCTCCGGTCGGGGGTCAGATCGCCGTATCCGGTCGTCGTCATTGTCGCGACAACGAAGTAGACGGCGTCGAGCCAATCGCCTCCGAAGACAGCGTGAAAATACCACGTCCCGGTGAGGAGCACGATCAAGGTGACCCAGGCGAGCCGGGCAAGGATCGGGTTCAACCGGGGCGGACGATGCGGTCGGCGGCGCAGCAGCGACCGCATCCTGCGTCCGATTTCCGGTTTTGTGCGAGCCGCCGATCTAAGAGGCGCGGTACCCTGCAGCGTGCCGATTTCACCATACACGACCAGTTCGGCTCCTCCCGCGACCATCGTGTCATGGGAGAAACCAGTAATGCCGTCGATCGAAATGATCCGCGCCCCCAGCACCCGCTCGGCGTGGGCCACGGTATCGCCGTCAATCCCACAATCCTCAGCGATCCGTGTAGCAAATCCGGTCAGTGGACCGTCGGGCTCCGGGAACTGCAGCCCGCGGAAGCAGGACGGATCTATTGCGGCGGCGGCATAGGTCGCGGCCGAGTGCCAGGCGAGCGACAGAACCGAGCAGTTCGGCAGGTTCTGTTCGATCTTGTGGGCAAGGGTCCGGTTGAATTGCCGCAATACGATGCGGATCCGCGGGTTGAGGTCCCGCGCAAGGAGAGCGGCATGCAGATTGAGGTGATCGTCGGGCGAAAGCGCGAGGATCGTGATCGCATGACGTACCCCGGCGCGGTCTAGCCCCTCTCCACTATCCGGGCGGACCGCGGTAACGAACACCGCACCGATGCTTTCGACGGCTCGCGCCAAGTCCGGATCCCTGCGCCACAGAATCACCACGCGATGCCCTTGCAGCGCGCAAAGCTCCTGGGCCGTGCTGAGTGCGATCGCACCGCCGCCGACGACGATCATGACGGGATCGCCCGGCTCCGCCACCACTGGCTCCCTCAGCCCTCCGCTTCGCTGGGATCAGGCGGATAAGAGTGCCGAAGACCGGCACCGTCTTCGATGATCCACTCGCCAGATGAGCCTATTTGACCGGCTGCACAAGGGCCGATCGGCACCTTCCCGTAACCGCCCGGTATGTCGAGCACATAAGTCGGCTGACAAAGCCCGGAGACACGGCCGCGCAGCGAGCGAACGAGGCGCTGCCCGGACGCAATCCCGGTGCGAAAGTGCGCCGTGCCGCGGGCAAGATCGGCGTGATGAAGGTAATAGGGCTTGACCCGCATCGCGACCAAACGCCGGAACAACGCTTCCAGGACCGCCGCGTCGTCATTGACCCCGCGCAATAGAACGGTCTGCGACAGCAACGGAATACCGGCCCGGCTCAGCTTTAGCACTGCCTCCTGCACTTGCGCCGTCAACTCCCGCGGGTGGTTCGCGTGAATAACCACATAAACCGCCCTTTCCGCGGCGAGCGCCTCGACCAACGCGCAACTCACCCGCCGTGGATCGACCACGGGAACACGGGTATGAAAGCGTAAGACCCCCAGATGCGGCACCTGGTCGAGGATGCGGACGATGTCCGCAAGGCGGCGCGGCGCGAGCAGAAACGGGTCACCGCCGGTGACGATCACCTCCCAGATCTGCGGCCGTTGACGAATGTAGTCGAAGGCGCGCGCCAAGGAGGCTTGGTCGAGCACCGCCCCTTTCTTGCCGACGACCTCGCGGCGGAAGCAAAAGCGGCAATAGACCGGGCACAACAGTATCGGCTTCAGCAATACTCGGTCAGGATACCGATGAACAATGCCGGGAACCGGCGACCAGCACTCATCGCCGATCGGATCCGTCCGCTCCTCAGGCGCTTCGGAAAGCTCCGCTGGTGTCGGCACAAATTGCGCCGCGATTGGATCGGCGGGGTCGGCGGGGTCGATCAAGGCCGCCATATCCTCGGTAATCGCGACGGCGAACTGTGCCGCCACCCGGCGCAACTCGTCGCGCCGCTGGGGCGGCACGAGACCCTGTTCAATAAGATCTTCAGTGCGCAAAGTCACCGGCAGTTCCTCAGGGCAAAACTACGCCGTTGCGCCTGATATGGCGAGCCGCCGCGAAGCGCGCCGTTCGGCGGCGGCTTTGTCCGTTGACAGCTGGCAATTGTATCCACATGTTGTAGTGCGAGAGACCCACACCTGCTAATTCCAAGCAGGTGACGAATGGGCCGCTGCTCTCGCCTAGCTTGGCGATACGTCAAGATAGTTGCCGCCGTCAGCGTCATCGGAACTCTGGGTAGCCGTTTGGCTGCCAGCACCCGACGTCTCGCCAGGAGCGGCTAATGGTTGAGTTTGAATGGGACCTCGGAAAGGAGGCTCTCAACATACAGAAACACGGGATTGATTTCACAACGGCGAAGCTGATTTGGAACGGCCCTGTGTTCGAGCGGATAGATGATCGCCGACTATGGAGAAATCCGATTCCAAGCTTTCGGTGCGATCGAAAATCGCATTCTGACAGTCATCTTTACATGGCGGGGAACAACTCGCCAAATCATCTCGGCTAGGAGAGCCAACCACCGTGAGAAAAGACTTTCTTCGAAGCAGAAACATCCAACCTCAGTGGATCGACCCCGAACTGACTGGCGGCGCGTGGATGCGCTCACGGATGACGAGATCGAGGCGGCGGTCCGAGACGACCCTGACGCTCCCCCGATCGTCGATCAGGAGTGGTTCGCTTCGGCCACGCTCGTGATGCCCAAGCCCAAGGAGCAGATCAGCATTCGGCTCGATCGCGACGTACTGGAACACTTCCGGCGGTACCCACGATATCAGACGCGAATCAACGCGATTCTGCGAGCTGCGATGGAGCATGAGAAGAAAGCCCGGTGATCGGGGCTACCCCTCGATGCCCAATATTACACTGCCCCCAGCCGCTCGAAGGCAGCCTTGACCCGATCGCGGTCGCGGATGGCGTCTGCTTCGCGTTGGCGCTGCTCCTCGACCACCTCCGCCTTGGCCTTGGCGCGGAAATTGGGGTTGGAGAGCTTGGCGGCAATCTTGGCAAGCTCGGTCTCCAACCGGGTGATCTCTTTGCCCAACCTCTCCTTTTCTCGTGCGAGGTCGACCACCTCGCCGAGAGCCAGTATCAATGTCGCGCCCTCGACCACCGCCTGGACGCCGCCCGGCGGAAGCGACTCGACCGGCTCGAACCTCTCGACCCGGGCGAGTCGCACGAAATGCTCGCGGTGGCGCTCGATCCGCTGCGCCGCGCCGGGTTCAGCGTCCTTGATCAGCAGCGGGACCCGGGCGGCCGGAGTGACATTCATCTCGGCGCGCAGCGTGCGGATCGCCGAAATCGCCTGAACGACCCATTCCATCTCGGTCGAGGCTTCCCTATCGATGGCATCGCGGTGGAACTCCGGCCATGGCGCGGTGATCAGCAGGCCCGAGGTTCCGCCCGCCATCTGCTCCCATACCTCCTCGGTAATAAATGGCATGATCGGGTGCAGCAGGTGGACGATGCGGCCCAGGATCCAAGCCGTCGTGGCTTGGGTCTCGGCGCGCGCTGCGGCGTCCTCGCCTTGCAGGATCGGTTTGGTGAATTCGAGGTACCAGTCACAGAAGGTGCCCCAGACGAAGTGGTAGAGCCGGCTCGCCGCCTCGTCGAAACGATATGTGTCGAGAGCAGCGGTAACCGCCCCGGCACAATCCGCCACTGCCGCGGTGATCCAGCGGTTGACGGTCAGCCCGCAATCGGCCGGAGCATAGCCGGGGGCGAGCGCGCATCCGTTCATCTGCGCATAGCGCGCCGCGTTCCACAGCTTGGTTGCAAAATTGCGGTACCCCCCGATCCTGCTTTCGGAGAGCTTGATATCTCTGCCGGGCGCCGCCAGCGCTGCCAAGGTAAGGCGCAGCGCGTCGCAGCCGTAGCGGTCGATCAGCTCCAACGGATCTATAATATTGCCACGCGATTTCGACATCTTCTGGCCGCGCGAATCACGGACCAGGGCATGGATGTACACGGTGTGGAACGGCACGTCGCCCATGAAGTGCAGCCCCATCATCATCATCCGCGCGACCCAGAAGAAGATGATGTCGAAGCCGGTAACCAGGACATCGGTCGGGTAATAACGCGCCAGCTCTCGAGTTGGCGCCGGCCAGCCAAGGGTTGAGAACGGCCATAGAGCCGAGGAGAACCATGTATCGAGGACGTCGGGATCACGGTGCAGCTCGACCTCCTCGCCGTATTTTTCGGCCGTCTGCTGCCGCGCGTCCTCCTCAGTCTCCGCGACAAAAACCGCCCCATCCGGCCCGTACCAGGCGGGTATCTGATGGCCCCACCAGAGTTGCCGGGAGATGCACCAGGGCTGGATCTTGCGCATCCAGTCGAAATACGTGTTTTCCCACTGGCGCGGCACAAACCGCGTGCGGCCGTCCTCCACCGCGGCGAGCGCCGGGGCGGCAAGCACCCGGGCATCGCAATACCACTGGTCGGTCAGCCACGGCTCGATGACGACCCCAGAGCGGTCATGATGCGGCACCATCAAGGTGTGCTCTTCGACGCGGTCGAGGAGGCCGGCGGAGGCGAAGTCGGCAACCACTTTCTCGCGCGCCGCGAACCGGTCGAGACCGCGGTAGGCCGCCGGTACGGCGTCAGTCAGCCGGGCATCCTGATCGAAAATATTGATGAGCGCGAGACCGTGCCGCCTCCCCACCTCGAAGTCGGCAAAATCGTGAGCCGGCGTGATCTTGACGGCGCCGGTGCCGGTCTCGGGGTCGGCATGCTCGTCGGCGACGATCGGCACGAGGCGGTCGGTCAACGGGAGACGAACCGATTTCCCGACCAGATCGGCAAACCGCGGATCGTTCGGATGGACGGCAACCCCGGTGTCGCCGAGCATAGTCTCCGGCCGGGTCGTGGCAACGATGATAAACCGGCCCGGCATTTCCGCCACTGGGTAGCGGATATACCACAGCGAACCTTTGGTCTCGCGGCTGTCGACCTCGAGATCCGAGATCACCGTGTGCATCACCGGATCCCAATTGACCAGCCGCTGGTCGCGGTAAATCAAGCCTTCCCGATAGAGCTGGACGAAGACGCGGCGAACCGCCGTGGCCAATGCCGGATCCATCGTGAAGCGCTCCCGGCCCCAGTCGGGAGAAGCGCCGAGCCGGCGGAGCTGCCGAGTGATAGTTCCGCCCGACTCCTCGCGCCATTGCCAAACGCGCGCGACAAACCGGTCGCGGCCGAGGCCAGACTTGGTGCCGCCTTCCGCGATCACCTGGTCGCCCACGACAATCTCGGTAGCAATGCCTGCATGATCGGTGCCGGGCTGCCAGAGCACGTCGCGGCCTCGCATGCGCTGATACCGCGCGAGCACATCTTGCAACGTAAAGTTCAGCGCGTGACCCATGTGCAGGCTGCCCGTGACGTTCGGGGGCGGCATCATGATCGCATAAGGCGGCTTATGGCTGTCCGGGTCGGCGGCAAACGCACCCGAACGTTCCCAGAGCGCGTAGCGCCGCGCCTCCGTCGCAGCGGGTTGATAGGTTTTGTCCAGCATCAGTGAATTTTCCGCATCGCTCAGTGGGTGACAGCTTTGGGTTGCCGCAAAGGCGCTGCTGGTGACGAAGCCACGACTGGCCGGGTCAGCGCAGCCCTGCCTCACCAACGACGCGGGAGATCTCTTCTCGGACCAGCCGCTCGACCATCCCGGGGAGGTTTTCGTCGAGCCAAGTCTGCAGCAAAGGCCGCAGCATATCGCGCACGATGTCTTCGAGAGTGCGATCGACACCTCCGAGCGGAAGCTCTCCCTCCTTGCGACGTTCGCGCGGCAACGCACCGAGCTGAGCAAAAGCAGCTGCTGCTGCTCCCGAAGTCGCTGATGAAAGAATTCGCTCGCGGCCGGTTTCCGCCCTCGTTTGCACCCCGGCCTCCGTCGGCGGGGGCTCCGGCTCGGCCGGATTGCTCGGACCGGCGAGCGCGGGATCCATCGCAGCTGCAGTTCTGGCCCATGTTGCGTTCGGATCGCCGGCCGGGGGCACTTCCCGTCTGACCGAGCCGTCTTCGTCGACCACCTCGGTGAGTTCGAGGATATCGCTTTTTTCTGCCGCTAGGGGTCGAACGGGTTCGGGCGACCTCTTGTCCTCGGTGATGATGCGGCTGATCGAGGCGATTATCTCTTCCATGGAGGGTTCCGGCGAGGACTTGGCATTGTCCGGCATCGAGGCACCAAATAAGCTGAAATCTCGTTTCTAAGCTAGGCAAGTCAGACCGGAATTGCCAGCGGAACCGCCCTATTAGTCTGCGGGAGGCGATCTGTCTCCTGACCATGAAACCAAGGGTTTTGATGGTAGTTGCCGCATTCTCCGTGAAAGCCTCTACGATTTGCCGCTGAACGTTAGCATCTGTGTGATAGACGGCGTTGATCGGCAGCGCGCGGCGGCTACCGCTTGACAGCAACGGGGCGCGGTTGAGACTGCCAAAGCAGTTTGGCGACCCCCATTCGAAGTGGACGAGATTGTTGCAGGACCTCGCATTCCCCGCCGTGGCCTTCGACGAAGGCGATATCCGCCGTTGCTTGCCTGGGAGCTTCGAGAAAGGACGTTCCTATCATCGCGAAGGAGCGGTTCGTGACCTGCGTGCCGATAAAGGCGGCCAACGCCTTATCGCCTCGGTTAGGGGAACCCGGCCGCGCCCCTATCACGTTTTTGTCGAGATCGACGATTCCGATCCGGTCGTGCTCTCGGGTCGATGCAGCTGTCCGGTGGGGTGGAACTGCAAACACGCGGCTGCCGTGCTGCTCGAGGCCTTGCGCAACCCGCCATCGGTCGAGCCGGCCGAGACGAATATGCTGGATGGCGCGGTCGGGGGCTGGCTGCACCAGCTGCGGCAGGCGGTGCAGCCGGCGGCCTCGCCGGAAGCAATCGCCTATCGCCTCGATTGGCCGATGGCGCCAGGCTCGCCTTTTGTCATCGACCTGCGAGTCGTACGCATCCTGAAATCGGGCGAATGGGGCGCCGATCGCGCTTTGCCCTCTCAGCAATTACAGAACGCAACCGCGAATTACCTGACACCGACCGACCGCGGCATTATCCGATTGCTGCGCGGAGGTTTGTGGAGCTCACAGCTCCAGCTTCCCGAAGACCCCGAGATCGCCGACCTGGCAATGCGCCGGATCGTCGCCACCGGCCGATGCCGTTGGCAGAATGTCGCCTCGCCGCCATTGGCATTGGGGCCGGACCGCCCGGGGCGGCTGTCCTGGCAGGTCGGTGCGGATGGCCGCCAGACAGTCGGCATCGCGCTCGACGACCCGTCCGCAGCCGTGCTGCCCTCGGCCTCGCCCTGGTATGTGCTTCCGGCCGAGCACTTCGCCGGCCGGGTTGAACTCGATTTGGCTCGACCGCTCGTCAGGATCGCACTGTCGGCGCCGCCGGTGACCAAGGCGCAGGCAGAGGCGGTCGGCGCCGCTCTCGAGCGCGAATTGCCGGGCTTCGCACTGCCGCGGCCGCGCTCAGACATCGTCGAAGAGATCCGCAAAGATCCGCCCGTTCCGATCCTGACCCTCGTTCAACGCCGGCGAGGCTGGAAATATTGGGGAGTGCGGACGAGGGATTGGGACGACAGCGTCGATCTGGCGCTGCTCAGCTTTGCTTATGGCGGCACCGCGGTTGATCCGGACGACAGGCGGAACGAGCTGCGCGCCTTCGAGGAGGGTCGGATCGTCGTGCGGCGCCGGAATCGCGGCGCCGAGCGCGCAGCACTGAAGCAGTTGCAAGAACTGGGGTTGCAGGCCGTCGAGACTTTCGAAGCGCAAGATCACGACGGCGACCGAATTGCCTTCGGCTTCGCCGAGGGGCAACGGGACTGGCCGAATTTTGTCTACGGCGCCGTGCCGCGACTCGAACGCGAAGGCTGGCGGATCGAATTCGAGGACGGTTTTCGCCACCGCGTCGTCGATGGCGCGGGCGAGTGGACCGCCGAACTGGAGGAGGGCAGCGGGTGGTGGTTCTCGCTCGATCTCGGGATTGTGGTCGAGGGCGAGCGCGTGGCGCTGTTGCCGGTGCTGAGTTCCTTGCTCGCACGTCTGCGCGATCGCGACGGGCCGAGCGACCTCGCCGCGCTGGCGCATGACGGCACCGTGTTCGGCAGGCTGGCGGACGGCCGGCATGTGGCGCTCCCGCTCGAGCGCACCAAGGCGATCATGGTCACCCTCGTCGAGCTGTACGACCCGAAAAATCTTTCTACCGCCGGCAAGCTCGGGGTTTCGGCCGGTGAAATGACGGGCCTCGCCGCACTCGAAGCGGCGACCCGGCTGCGCTGGCTCGGCGGCGAGCGGTTGCGGGAACTCGCCGAGCGGCTGTCGAGTTTTTCGGGGATCGTCGAAATCGAACCGCCGGCCGGGTTGCGGACCGAGTTGCGTCCCTATCAGCGCGAGGGGCTCGACTGGCTGCAATTTCTGCGCGGATACGAGCTCGGCGGCATCCTCGCCGACGATATGGGGCTCGGCAAGACGGTGCAGGCGTTGGCCCATATTCTCGTCGAAAAGCGCGAAGGCCGCCTCGACCGGCCCTGCCTCGTCGTCTGCCCGACCAGCGTCGTGCCGAATTGGCTCGCCGAGGCGGCGCGACTGGCGCCCGAGCTGCGGGTCTTGTCACTGCATGGGCCCGCCGCGCGGACCGCTTTCCCGAGATCGACAATGCCGATCTGGTGGTGACGACCTACGCGCTGCTGCCGCGCGACGCCGACCGTCTGCTGCCGGTCGAATGGCACATCGCCGTGCTTGACGAAGCGCAGGCGATCAAGAATGTCCGCGGCGAAGACGACGCAGCTGGTGTGCCGCCTCGACGCCCGCCACCGGCTGTGCCTCACCGGCACGCCGATGGAGAACCATCTCGGCGAGCTGTGGTCGCAATTCGCCTTTCTGATGCCGGGACTGCTCGGCGATGCCAAACGCTTTGCCCGCGTGTTCCGCACCCCGATCGAGAAGAAGCAGGACGGCGAACGCCGCGCCGTGCTGTCGGGCCGGCTGAAGCCCTTCCTGTTGCGGCGGACCAAGAGCCTGGTGGCGGCCGACCTGCCGCCGAAGACCGAAATCCTGCGCCCGCTCGAACTTGCCGGCCCGCAGCGCGATCTCTACGAGACCGTGCGCGTCGCGATGCACGAGAAAGTGCGCCGCGAGGTCGCCGAGCAAGGGCTCGCCCGCAGCCACATCGTCGTGCTCGACGCGCTGCTCAAGCTGCGCCAGGTGTGCTGCGATCCGCGCCTGGTCAAGCTGACCGCGGCGCGTCGGGTGAGCGCCAGCGCCAAGCTCGAGCAGCTGATGGAGATGCTCCCGCCCTTGATCGAGGACGGCCGGCAGATCCTGTTGTTTTCGCAATTCACCAGCATGCTCGACCTGATCAAGCCGGCAGCTGGTCGAAGCCGGCATCGATTTTGTCGAGCTGCGCGGCGACACGAACGACCGCGCGGGCCCGGTCGCACAGTTCCAGAAGGGCAAGGTGCCGCTGTTCCTGATCAGCCTCAAGGCCGGCGGCACCGGCCTCAACCTGACCGCGGCCGACACCGTGATCCATTACGATCCCTGGTGGAACCCCGCGGTCGAGGACCAGGCCACCGACCGCGCCCACCGCATCGGCCAGGACAAGCCGGTGTTCGTCTACAAGCTGGTCGCGCAAGGGACCGTCGAGGAGCGCATGCTCGAACTGCAGCAGCGCAAAAAGGCGCTCGCCGCAGGAATCTACGATGCGGCAGGCGGCACCGGCGCCAGCCTGGTAGCCGGCGACATCGAGCGCTTATTCGAGCCGCTCGGCTAAAAACTCGACTCAGAAAGACCGCCGCGGAACCCGGCCCATTTACCTTTCACCTCTCTGTAGTGCCGCTCCATGTCGTAGAGCCTAACGGGCAGGTTTAGCTCGGGAGCGATCAGCCGCCCCACGGCCGCCGCCAAGTTGAACTCTGCAAGAGCCGAGTCGTGCTGCGCGGTAACGAGCTGGGACTGGGTCGTCAGCAGTTGCTGGTTGGCGATCAGCACGTCGAGCACGGTGCGGGTGCCGACCAGCGCCTCCTGCTGGGTCCCCTCGAGGGCGATCTGAGCTGCGCGCACCGCCGCGGCAAACGAAGAAATACTGGCCCGCGCCGCCTCCAGGGTCGACCAGAACTGAGTTGCCGTCTGGACGGCGGCGCGACGCGCATCGTCGACTTGGCTGCGCCGTTGCCCGACGGTCTGCTCGGCCTGCCGCGTCTGCGAATAAATCGCCCCTCCTTCGTAGAGTGGCATTGTCATTTGTGCCATGATCGCCGCCGACTGCTCCAGGGAACCTTTCAACGTGACTGAGGGAGCAAATGAGCGCGTGAGACCGCCGACGAGCGAGATCTGCGGCAACAGCTGACCTCGCACGACATCGATGTTGTCGCGGGCGGCAAGCTCGGCGAACGTTGCCGAGATCACACTGAAATTATTGTTCGCCGCAAGGCTGAGCGCCTCTTCGCGCGTCGCGGGAAGCGCCGGACGGTCCCGCGGCAGGACCAATCTCCCGGGTGGGTGGCCGACGGCGCGAACGTATTCAGCCCGGCTTATCTCGAGTGTTCCTTCTTGGGAAACCAAAGTACCCTCGGCTTGCGCGAGCGAAGACTCCGCCTGCGCCACGTCGGTGCGGGTGACCTCGCCGACACGGAAGCGGTCCTGGGTTGCTTCGAGCTGCTTGCGCAGAACCTCCACGTTGTTGCGGTCGACCTCGAGCAGCGCCTGATCGCGAACGACGTCCAGATAGGCCATCGCGACCGCCTGGAACACCGTGGTCTCGACTGAGAGGGTCTGGGCTCGAGTCGACTCCACGGTGTTGATCGCCTGGCGTGTCTGCGCCACGGTCCGGCCGCCCCGGTAAACCGGCTGAGTTACCTGGAGATTGAGGCTGTTCGAATAAAAAGTCGAATAGGTGCCCAGCCCGCCATGGGTGGGCAACCCATTGCTCGGCGTCACGAAGAGGCTTCGCGTGCCTCCCACCTGCCCGTTGAAGGTGACCTGTGGCCGCCAGAACGACAGCGCTTGCGGAACCTGCTCGTCGGTCGCCCTTAGCAAGGCACGTTGGGCGAGGAGTTGTGGATTCGTGTTGTAGGCTTCGGCGAGAGCATCGGTGAGTGTCTGAGCCTGCGTAGAAACCGCAACCAGAGCGGCAACAACTCCGGCAACCAATCCCCAAATCGCCATTCGGCGCGGGCTGCCGCCGCAGTTGGCCCGATCGAGGCTCAAGTGTAGGCGGGTCACACCGGTGCACCGGTTCTCGGGCATTTTCCTCCGCTCCTGATCAGCGCGTCAGCAGAACTCGAACGCGGGCTTCGGTGCAAAGCCCGGCAGCACGGGAGTAGCGGCGTCAAATATAACGCGCCGCGCGAGCACCCCGCCAGTCCGCGTCATCAGGATGGCACGGCCCATAGCATTCGCGGGTTTGACGACGAACAAAAGCCGACCGCCATCGGCGAGCTGGGCGACGATCTCTGGCGGCGTCTCGACAACCGCCCCGCCGAACAGAATTACATCATACAGAGCACGCGGCCGATACCCCTCGCGCAGTGGGCCTTCGACGACAGTGACCGACGCGATCGCGTGCTCGACGAGAGCGGCGCGTGCCTGTCGCGCCAGCTCGGGATCCTCTTCGAGAGCGAGGACATTGCGAGCGAGCATCGCGGTCACAGCCGCTTCGTATCCCGTTCCGGCACCGACGATCAGCACGGTGTCCGTGCGGGCGATTGCTGCCGCCTGCAGCAGCCGGGCGGCGACCATCGGCTCCATCAGGTAACGCCCGCCGCCGAGCGGCAAATCCTCATCGATATAGGCAACGGGGCGAAGGTGCTCGGGTACAAAAAGCTCGCGCCTTATGCTGGCGAACGCGTTGAGCACCCGATCGCCAGTAACTTTGTTTGGTCGGAGCTGGCTCTCGAGCATATGAGAGCGAGCAACTTCGAATACAGTCATCAAGCATCCCGTTCGTGTCGAGCGTTTATATCCGCCACGTCCGGAAGGCACAATCGACGAACCAGAAATCGGTCAACGCGGGAGTGGCTGGACCTGCTGTTCGGAGGACAGCTGGGCCAGCAGTTGTGCCGCGGTGAGCCCCAAAATCGGGTGCCGCCAGTCCGGCGCGATTTCGGCAATAGGCACCAAAACGAAGCGACGTTCATGCAGCCTCGGGTGAGGCAGGAGGAGCGATGTGGCGTTGATCACTTCGCCCTGATAGTCGAGAATGTCGAGATCAAGGACGCGCGGTGCGTTCGGTTTTCCGCGAACGCGTCCAAACCGCCTCTCGATGGCCTGCAACACCGTGAGCAGGTCTTTCGCTTCGAGTTCCGTCGCCAAAGAGACAACCGCATTGACAAACCACGGTTGGTCCGAGCGAGGCACCGGCTCTGTAAGATGCCACCCGGAGCGCGTCAGAATTTTGACGCGCTCCTCTTCCAAAGCCGCAAGCGCGGCGGACAGCGTTTCGCGTGGCGGACCAAACCGAGGGCTTTCCAGATTCCCGCCGATCCCGATCAGAATCACCGGGATTCTTTCACATGGTCGCCGCTTGACCCGGAATGCGCGGTGTAAGACACTTCGGTTGCATTATCGATATGAAGGAGCATTTTGTCAGATGATTTTCTATCCGGAAGAGCGAATCGCCATCTTCATCGACGGGGCTAACCTCTATTCAGCCGCTCGGGGTCTGGCGTTCGACATAGACTATAGACGGCTACTCGAATTGTTTAGCACTAAGGGACGGCTGATTCGGGCTTTCTATTACACCGCCCTCGTCGAAGACCAAGAGTACTCGCCGATCAGGCCGCTTGTCGATTGGTTAGACTACAACGGCTACGCAATGGTCACCAAGCCGACAAAGGAGTTCACTGACGCAATGGGACGTCGGCGGATCAAGGGTAATATGGATATCGAGCTGGCGATCGATATGCTCGAAATGGCTTCGTACATCGATCATGCCATCCTGTTCTCGGGTGACGGGGATTTTCGAAGGCTCGTGGAAGCCGTGCAACGCAAGGGCGTTCGCGTGTCGGTGGTTTCGACGATCCGCTCGACGCCGCCCATGGCCTCCGACGATCTGCGACGCCAAGCGGATAATTTCATTGAACTTCAGGATCTTGCGCCGAGCTTGATGCGCAACCATCAAGTGCGAGAGGATGTTAGCCGCGCACGTACCGAACCGGTGGACGACGCGTGACCGTTCCTACCGCGGAGGCTCTGCCGCCGCGGCAGTGTTCTCTGTGCCCACGCCTTGCGGCGTTCCGGGAGGCTCAGGGGCGAGCCCATCCGGAATGGTTCAACGGGCCGGTTCCGCCCTTCGGCGACAGCCGAGCCGAATTGCTTATCGTGGGCCTCGCCCCGGGCTTGCGCGGCGCGAACCGGACCGGGCGTCCTTTTACCGGCGATTACGCCGGCGGGCTGCTCTATTCGACATTGTGCAAGTACGGTTTCGCCGAGGGCACTTACGGCGCCCATCCGGAAGACGGTCTGGTGCTCCAGCGCGCGCGCATCACCAATGCTGTTCGTTGCGTGCCGCCACAGAACAAACCCGAACCGAGCGAAATCGCGAACTGTCGCCGGTTTTTGGCCGCCGAGATCAGCGCTATGCCCCAACTTCGGGCGATCCTTGCGCTTGGCGCCATCGCGCATCAGGCAGTCCTCACGACGCTCGGCTTTCGCCGCGCACTATTCCCTTTCGAGCACGGCCGCCTGCACGGCTTGCCCGGCGGTCTGACGCTTGCCGACAGCTACCATTGCTCCCGGCTCAATACCAATACGGGCAAGCTCAGCCCCGCAATGTTCGAAGCGATCTTCGCCAAGCTGCGCAGCTGCCTCGACGCGCTGCAAGGCGCAGGAGCTTCACCCGGCGGCGGTGCGGATTCGGCGATCCGGCCTTGAGAGACGCGGCTACCCCGACTGGCCCTCGTGGCACTGTGGCGGAAGGCTGGGATCGTCCGCCGGTATGAACCAGAAGTCGCCGTCGACGAATTCTGCGACTGGCGCGAGACTTGCGCCCGGTTCGAAACGGAACGCGCGGTAACCGCGCGCCGTCAGAAAGTCGAAGGCGTCCGCGAGCCGGTCCCCGGCACGCGCGAGCGCCGTGCCGCTGAGCTCCAATAACAGGCGTGGTCGAAAACGCCCGAGCGTGCTCTCGGCCCCGTGCAGCAGTCGCAGCTCCCATCCCTCGATATCTGCCTTGATGAAATCGAGGCGATCGATGTCGAGGGTTCTCACCACACCATCGATTGTCGTCAGCGCCACGACCTCCTGAGCGACCGCACGCCAGCGCTCTGACGGCTTTCCCAAATGGGAAAGGCCAAACCCAAAGCTGCCGCTGCTCTTGAGCGGGATGGTCAGCGTCTCGAGTTCGAGCCTCAGAGCCGAGCGCGATCGGCACCACAGCCACATTTGACAATCCGTGCAGCCAGACGACCGTCCGCAGGATCGAGCGGGCATAGCTCCCCGGCTCGAAGGCGTAGACCCGCCCATGATTGGCGGCACGTGCGAAGAGCTTGGTGTATTGCCCGGCATGGGCCCCGACATCAAAGACGACGGCGGTCGGCGGCACCAGCCGTGCGATCGTCGGGGCGAGCGCGCGGTGATGCTGCTGGGTCGTCGCCTTCAGAAGGTGAGCTAGATGACTTCCCGACGGACGCCAATGATACGGATGAACCTGCAAGGCAAGCCAAGCCTCGATAGAGAGCTTTCTTGAACTCTAACCGCCAGTTTTCGTGCTTAGGTGTTGCGCTCGCGCAGGATGCGGGCCCGGCTGCGCTGCCAATCCCGCTGCTTCTCGGCTTGACGTTTGTCCGCCTTTCGCTTTCCCCGGGCGAGACCGAGTTCGACCTTGGCGCGCCCGCGATCGTTGAAATAGATCGAAAGCGGCACAACCGTGATGCCGTCGCGTCGGATTGCACCCAGCAACCGATTCATCTGCTTGCGATGCAATAGCAGCTTTCGCGGCCGGCGCGGCTGATGATTGAAGTGGGCGGAGGCCGAATATTCCGGGATGTTCGCGTTGACCAGGTAAAGCTCGCCCGCGTCCTCGTCCGCATAAGCCTCGGCGATGCTCGCCTGCCCCTGGCGCAGCACCTTCACCTCGGTGCCTTGCAGGACGACCCCCGCCTCCAAGGTGTCCTCGATCAAGTAATCGTGGCGCGCCCGCCGATTTTGTGCGACGTGTCGGTCGGTTGCCCGCATTAGTTGAGCAGACCGGCGCTCCGCATCGCCTGCTGCACCTTCGCCTGTGTCTCCGGCATGATTGCCCATAACGGCTGCCGCACGTCAGCGGTACAGCGTCCGAGCAGAGACGCTGCATACTTGACCGGCGCCGGGCTGGTTTCGGCGAAAAGCGCATCGTGCAACGGGATCAGCCGCTGATTGATCTCGCGCACCGAAGCGAGATCGCCGCGTTGCCAAGCCTGATGCAATTCCGAGCAAAGCCGCGGCGCGACATTGGCGGTCACCGAGATGCAGCCGTCGCCGCCCTGCGCGAGATAGGCGACGGCGGTCGCGTCCTCTCCCGACAGCAGACAGAAGCCCGCACCAATATCCACCCGCATGCGCAACGGCCGGGCGAGGTCGTTGGTTGCATCCTTCACCCCCACGATGTTCGGCAATTTGGCGAGGCGCGCCATCGTCGCATTCGTCATGTCGACCGACGAGCGGCCCGGAATATTGTAAATGATAATCGGCAGATCGACACTGTCGTGGATCGCTTGGAAGTGGTGATAAAGCCCTTCCTGCGTCGGTTTGTTGTAATAGGGGCAGACAATCAGCGCCGCATCGGCACCCGCCTGCTTGGCCTGCCGGGTCAACGCGATCGTGTGCTCGGTCGAGTTCGTGCCGGTTCCGGCAATCACCGGGACTCGCTTAGCTTTGGCAATCTCGACGCACAAAGTTACCAGCCGCCGTTGCTCGTCATCGGCGAGCGCCGGCAATTCCCCGGTCGTGCCGCACGGGACCAATCCGTGGGTTCCCTGCTCGATCTGCCAGGCCACATGCTCCTGAAATGCGCCGTCGTCCAGCCCGTGGTCGCGGAACGGAGTGATCAGCGCGACGAGCGATCCCTTGAACATCGTTTCCTCCGGGATTGCAGCATTGCCAACTTACGATAGTCCTCGCTGCCAGCGGCTTCAACAGCGCTCGAAACGACACGCCACGCGCGCACTCGGGGGCGCGTTTGGCCTCGGTCTTGCCGCGGTGGCAGAAAAACAGTAAGAGAACTTTGCCTGATCTTTAATTCAGCCAAGGAGCCGCCGACCTTGCCGCCGATCGTCTGCGGACTCTTGTCGATTGTCTTAATTATCTTGACGCTGGCCCTTCCGGCATCCGCCGCCGAAAAATTGCCGGCGGCCGATCTCGATGCGATGCGCGCGGCGCTTGTGGCCGCGCAGAGCGGCGACTGGACCCGCGCCTTCGCCGGCGCCTCGATGATAACCGACCCGCTGCCGATGAAGATGTTCCGCTGGATGGAGTATGCCCGACCGGGCGCTCCGGGCCGGTTTCCCGACATCTCCGAGTTTATCGAACAGAACCCGGATTGGCCGGCGCAGAAGGCCCTGCGCAAACATGCCGAGGAGGCCCTGGCCGGCGAATCGGACGCGGTCGCCGCCGATTGGTTCAAACGCTATCCGCCGGTGAGCCCCACCGGCAAGCTCCGCGAAGCGGAGATAATGATGAATTCGGGCGATCTCGAAGGCGGCGCGGCCGCTGTGCGGGCGCTCTGGATCGCCGCGGATTTCGGCCTCCTCGACGAAAAGAATTTTCTCGCCCGGTACTCCTCTTCGCTGCGGCCCGAGGACCATGTGCAGCGGATCGATCGGCTGTTGTGGGACGGGCAGACGGAGGCGGCGCGCCGGATGTTGGCGCTGGCGCCGCCCAACTATCGTCTGCTGGCCGAGGTGCGCTTGGCGCTCGCAACGCAAGCCCCAAAAGCGGAGGCGCTCGTGGCGCGGGTCCCGCCGCAATTGCGCTCGGACCCGGGCCTCGTCTTCGAGCAGTTGCGCTGGCGGCGCAAAAAGGACATGACCGATGCCGCGGTCCAAATTCTGCTCGCTCCGCCCGACGATCTCGTCCGCCCGGCAGCATGGTGGGCGGAACGGCAAGCGATTGCCCGACAAGTCCTCGCCGGCGGCAACGCCGAGCTTGCCTATCGGCTCGTCGAGCAGCATGGCCTGATCGAAGGAAACGCGTTTTCGGAAGCCCAATTCCTCTTGGGTTACATTGCGCTGCGTTATATGAAGCAGCCGGCGCTCGCCTTCGAGCACTTCGCGCGCATCCTGACGCGGGTCGACACCCCGTATGCGAAGGCGCGGGCCGGGTATTGGGGAGGACGGGCGGCCGAGGCGCAAGGCAAGTCCGAGCTCGCGGCGAAATGGTACGCCGCCGGAGCCGACCACATGGCGACCTTTTACGGGCAGCTCGCTGCGCACCAGCTCGGCCATGACGCGCCGCCGCGTCCGATACCGGAACCCATCCCCGATGCCGCGGACCAGGCGCAATTCGACGGCGACGAGGTGGTTCGCGCCGCCCGGATTTTTTTCGATCTCGGCGACGGAAGGCACGGCAAGGCCTTTCTCCTTCACATGGCTGATAACGCCAAGACGCCGGCAAAATTCTCGATGCTGGCGAACCTCGCTGAGACCAGCGGGCGCATCGATCTCGCAATCGCGGTAGCCAAGAGGGCGATCGACGCCGGAACTCCGCTAATGATTCACGGCTACCCCGTGGCGGCGCTACCGGAGGGCGGCACCGCCGAACATTCGCTGCTGTTCGCAATCATGCGCCAGGAGAGCGCCTTCGAGCTCGACGCGGTCAGCCGCGTCGGGGCGCTGGGCTTGATGCAGCTGATGCCGGCAACCGCCAGTTCCATCGCCATGAAGGTGCAGGTGCCGTTTTCGGCCGATCGGCTGACCGCGGACGGGCTCTACAATGTGCTCCTCGGGCGCGTTTATCTCGAAACCTTGATCGACGATTTCGGCGGCTCTTATGCGCTGGCGATCGCCTCCTACAACGCCGGCCCAAGCCGCGTGCGGCAGTGGATTCACGAATACGGCGATCCCCGCGGCGGCAACATCGACATGGTGGACTGGATCGAGATGATTCCGATCAACGAGACGCGAAACTACGTTCAGCGCGTTCTCGAAAACCTGCAGATCTACCGCGGCCAAGTCGGTCGGGATTCGGCTTTTTCGCTCGCCAGCGACCTTGCCCGCTGAACGCCAAGGCGCATGGCCTTGGCGTTCCTCCCGATGCGGTATGGGAATAGGATTGCGATGGGCACGCGACCGAACCGGATCGAGATCATCGATCTGACGTAGCACTTCCTGATTTGGGGTGAACTACTCGACCGACAGGTTCCCCCAGGGTGGAGCTGGGTGAACTGGCGCATGAACGGTATGTGTCCGGCTCGCTCCTCCATTGCATACATCATCCCCGTGGGAAGGTGACGCCGATGAGAAGGAGCTTCGCCTTCGGCGAAATCGTGCCGCAATCGGAGCCGGCACCTTGTGGCCTTCGCGAGTAGATTACTATCTACACGTCTACACAGAATCCTGGCATGCCTCTCAATATCCGCAATGAAGCTGTCAACGAACTCGCCGAGAGGCTGGCGGTCCGCAAGCGCATGAACAAGACCGACGCTGTGAGGATTGCGTTGGAGAACGAGCTGCGCCGGCTCGATGAGGCAGTACCGCTGCGCGATCGCCTTCGTCCGCTTCAGGAGCGGGTGCTGAGCCGGCCGGCTACCGGCCTGGACGCGGACAAGGCGTTCTATGACGAACTCAGTGGGGACGAACTCAGCGACAACGCGTGATGTTCGTCGATGCCTCTGCAATTGTCGCGATCCTGACCCGCGAGCCGGAAGCCGACGCGCTGGCCGATGTGCTGGAGAGCGCGCAGTCGCCCATCACCTCGCCGATTGCGATCTTCGAAGCCACCCTCGGGCTTTGTCGGAAACGGCATGCGAGCGTCGAGGAAGCCGAGCAGGATGTTGGCGAATTTCTTCGGCTCGCAGGGGTCCGGACGGTGTCGGTCACCGACAAGGAGGCGCATACGGCGCTCGTGGCCTTCTCTCGCTACGGCAAAGGACGAGGGCATCCCGCACAACTGAACCTGGGCGACTGCTTTGCTTACGCGGTGGCGGAGAACCACCAGACGACGCTGCTGTTCAAGGGAGAAGATTTCGACAAGACCGACCTCCGCCCCGCCGCGCGATCGCGCTGAAAATTGGGGAACTGCGCTGCGGCGATCCGTGAGACAGAGGCGAGCATCGTCGAAGCAGCCGGCCTTATCGCATGGTTGACTTTCCAATGGCCGAGGGCTTCGCAGCGTTCCACCACGGCATTTAGGATCGGGCGGTCGAGTTGTTGCTCCAGATTCCGTTTCGATCTGATCGAATGATTCGATAGCTGGACCTAGCAAGGACCGAACTTATGAACTATTGGCAGATTGCTGCAGGATCGCAAGGTCGCGATTACGCGAGCGAATTTCTGCGGTTTGGAATGGCCTTCGTTGGCGGTGACGTGCAGATCGGGACGTGGCGCAACTCTCTGTCGGCGATCGCGTCATTCTGAAGAAAGGTATGTCGCAGATCGTCGCCGTGGGGGAAGTGGTCACTCGAGACGGTCGCCATTCCGGTCATGATGACAAAGACTGGCTACACGATTTTGATGATTGGGACCTGGGAGCGTGGTGCTACCCGCGACCGAACAACACCACCCGCTCAATTCCGTCGCCATAGAGTGTGTCGAACGCGGCGCGAAAGCGCTTTAGAACCGGATCGGCTGCCGGCGACGCGAGCATTCGATCACGGTACCATATTTTGGCGAATTCGCCGTCGCCGCATGTGCATCAAGACCGGGGCGCGCTAACGCCGTCGAGTTCGGCCTTGTAATAGCCAAACCCGCTAATTTTAACCGGTTCCGATAAGGAGCGCCCGACCCTGGGTGGCCACCCAGGGTCGGGCGGCTGGCGTCGGATCGGTCCGCCCTGAGCCATTGTGGGCTGCAGCGTAGCTCGGTCGGCGCCAGCCTCCTTCATCGGACCCGCATGGTTGCCCGAACACCAGGTTCGTTTCACAAGGCAGGGTCGACGAAGATGTCAGATGCTAGCACGCTTACGGCGGGGATCGATACCGCCAAGGACAAGCTCGACGTGGCCGTTCACGGCCACACCATGCACCTCACCGTCGACAATCACGCGGCCGGTTGGAAGCGCCTGAGCGCGGCGCTGCGGGGCGCCCATGTTGGGCGCGTCGGGATCGAGGCGACCGGCGGTTACGAACGCGGCGTGGTGGCCCATCTGCGCAGCGCCGGCTTGGTCGTCATGGTATTGCAGCCGCTACAGACCAAAGCTTATGCCAGGCTGCACCTGCGCCGTGCCAAGAACGACGCGATCGACGCCGCCTTGATCGCCGCCTGCACCGCGGCACTCGATCCGCCCCGCCTGGAACCGGATGCCCGCCTCGAGGCCCTTGCCGACCAGCTCACCTTTGTCGAGCAGACCGAAGAGGACGCGGCGCGCCTGAAGACCCGTCTCGAGCACATCCACGACAAGCGGCTGCGCCGCATTGTGACGCGGCAGATCGCGCGCTTGGCGGCGCCACGGGCCGCCGAGCTGCAGCGCATTGTCAGAGCCCTGCAGCGCCACCCCGACCTGGCCGGTCGCCTGGAACTCGTGCTCAGCGTGCCGGGGATCGGCGAGCGCACCGCCATCGCCATCGTGCTGCGTATGCCCGAGCTCGGCCGTATCGGTCGCGAGGCTGCCGCGGCGCTCGCCGGGCTGGCACCGTTCGACCACGACAGCGGTCGGCACAAGGGACAGCGCCACATCGCCGGCGGGCGGGCGCGACTGCGTCGCTCGCTCTACGCCGCCGCATTGCCCGCGGCATGCCGCTGGAACCCGGCGCTGAAGGCCCTCTACACGCGCCTCACCAAAGCGGGAAAACCTCACAAGCTCGCGCTCGTTGCCTGCGCCCGAAAGCTTCTCATCTACGCCAACACGGTCGCCACCCGCGGCACACCTTGGACCGAAATCCCAGCCCAGAATTAATGGTTGCTACGCTTAGCCGCGGTGGAGCGACTACCGCACCGGCGAGAAGGCGGCCGGGATCAGCAGCTTGTTTTCCTGGCGGACCGGGCGGACCCCGGCCTGCGGCGGCCACGCGCCGCCGGGCCGCCGGGATTCCTCGCGCACGCGTGTGCGCTCGCCCAGATCCTTGTACACCCAGATGTGGACGAACTTGTTGAGCGCGCCGAGCTCGCTCGTCCAGCAGGCCGCCAGGGGCGAGAACCGTTCCCGGGCTTCGATGGCCTTGCCCCACGCCTCCAGCACCTTCGGGATGTCGCCCGGGGCGTAGGTGTAGGTGCGCATCTCGTACACGTTCCCGCTGCCGTAATCGCGGCTGCCCAAGGGGCGCATAAACGGCGCCGGGTTCATGATCTCGGCTTCTTGCGCCACGATCAGGTCCTGGCCGCCGGGAAGCGCGTTTCGGGCGGCGTCTTGCGCCATCGCCGCGCGAACACTCGTGCGGTGTTGCAGGTCGTCATAGGGATAGACGTGGACCACCTGATTGAGCGGACCGAATTCGGTGTGCCAGAAGGCACCCAATTTGGAGTGCTTCTCCCGCAGCGGGAGCCGCTTCTCATAACGCTCCTCGAATTCGGCCAGGGTTCCGGGGCGTAGGGTGTAGGTACGGACTTCGTAGATCATCGGCACGTCCTCCAGGATGATTATTCGGCTGCTTCCTCTTTGACCGGCGTCAGATCGTAGCGCTGCATCGCGAAGCTGATCGCTTCATTCCAGCCGCGGCTGCGTAAATCGATGTGTACGTCGTCGGGACCGAGATACTTCAAGTTGACAGCGTCGCCCATCTGGGTCCGCTCCGGCCTTTCGGTTTTCGGAATCGGCACGGGCGAATAATTCGCGGCTTCCAGGGCCTTGGCCGTTGCCTGCTCGTCGTCCACATAAAATCCGATGTGGTGAATACCGCGCATTTCAGAGGTTTGGCCCGGGCCGAGCTTGGGAGCACCGGCCTCGCCATATTTCAGAATAGCAAAATAAATATACCCGTCGCTGAGCCAAACACCCTTTTCTCCGGTGTCCCCAGGCCGGCGATACAGCTCGGTAAGACCGAAATGTTCCTTGTAGAATTCTGCGGTCTTCGCAGGATCATCAGTAACGAGTGCAATATGTCTGATGCGAGCCATCGCCATCCTCCCTCGGTATACGCGCTTCCTCTCAAAGCGCAGATGTTGCTGTGTAGGCTCTCGCCCGGGTTATCGTCAAGAAGAGTGAGGTGGCTCACACATGCCTCGCCCGGAGCTGTGCTAGCTCTCATTGGGTCCCGTAGGTGAGCGGTATCCATCGCCACTGACACGGGATTGGTCATAACCGCGAGGACAATATGCCGACCTTGAGCCCCCAAGCGCGCGCGGATCAAGCGGAGAAGATCCGTATCGACGCGGCAAAGACGGAAAAGCAAGTCGTGGTGCATCACGACAATGGCGACGAAGCGCTCTATCCGGGGCGCTGGGGTAATTATTCCAAAGGGCTGCAGCACGACGCCCGGGGGGATGTTGTTCCATCCTCCTACGACAGTATGTTGGGCGCGCTGAACACTGGGATGCCGGCGGATTTCGAGGCGATCGCACTGGGCGGCGACGTCCCGCTGGTCGACCCGCAGGCGGGTCTCGCTTATGTTCTCGAAGGGCGCGATCCGCAAGCGTTATTGCTGCCGCCGGCGCCGAAGCTCGCGAGTGCTTGGCGAGCCGGCGAGGCGGTGGAGGATTACTGGATGGCACTGCTGCGCGACGTGCCGTTCAGCCGCTACGATACCGATCCGCTGGCGCAGGCGGCGACCGACGAGCTCAGTACGCTGTCCGACTTCCGCGGACCGAAGATGGCGGGAAACGTTACCGCCCAGACGTTGTTCCGCGGGTTTACGCCGGGGGATCTGGCGGGGCCGTATGTCTCGCAATTCCTGCTGCTGCCGTTCGAGTACGGCGCGATCCATGTCGATCAGACGTTTCAGACTTACCTGCCGGTCGGCGGCGGCGGGGCCGATTACATGACCGACTTCGGTTCGTGGCTGAAGGTAGAGAACGGACAGGCCACTGATCCGACAAAGCTGCGGTCCTTGCCGTTCGGTCCCAATACGCCCGATCCGACCCGGCGTTATCTGAGGGATGGGCGGGGGCTGGCCGCCTATGTGCATGTCGACGTGCTGTTCGAGGCGTATTTCAATGGCTGCCTCGTAGCGCTCGATCTAAACGCGCCCTTCAATGTCGGAAATCCGTACAACAACACCAAAGGCGAGCAGGGGTTTGGCACGTTCGGCACGCCCTATGCCAAGACACAGATCTCCGCCATTGCGGCGCCGGCGCTGAAGTCGATCTGGTTCCAGAAATGGTTTGTGCATCGCACATTGCGGCCGGAAGCCTATGGCGGCCTGGTGCACAAGACGTTGTTGCCGGCCTCGGACCCAAAGCATTTCGCCTATCCGCTCCATGGCGACGTGCTGAATTCCAAAGCCGTCCAGCGGATCGAGGCCAAGTACGGCAGCGGGTTCTTGCCGCAGGCCTTTCCCGAGGGAAGCCCATGGCACCCCTCCTATGGGCAAGGGCACGGGACGGTCGCCGGCGTGTGCGCCACGATGCTGAAGGCCATTTTCGACGAGGACTGGCAGTTTCCCCAGCCGATGATGGCGAGCGACGACGGGCTCTCGCTCGTACCCTATACCGGACCGGACAAATTGACTTTGGGCGGCGAGGCCAACAAATTGGCGGCGAACATCGCGATCGGGCGCAACCATGCAGGCGTGCACTGGCGGTCGGATTACGAGAAATCGGTGATCCTGGGCGAGGAGGTCGCCATTCACGTGCTGCGTGACCAGAAGGCATTGTATAACGAGCATGCCAGCTGGACGTTCACGCGGTTCGACGGAACCAAGATTACGATCTGAGGCAGGGCGCGGCGCCCGGCGGGTCCTTGGGACTTCCCAGAGCCGGGCGTCGTTCACCAGCCCTGTTGTGGCGAAGGTCGTGCGCATCGAGTGCGCCGGATGGCTCGCTCGGCCGACGTCGTTTCAATCTGCTATAAGAAGCACCGAAACGCGGCGGCATAGCTGTCGTGTTCGCATCGGCATTGGGAGATGATCCATGGAAAAGCGGCAAAGCATCGATGTGGCAGGAGCAAAGCACGTCAACCCGATACCGAGCGCCAGCCGGCGCGGGCCTTTTGTCGTGTCCGGCGCAATCTCCGGCACCGATCCGGAAACCGGTAAAGTCCCCGCCGACCTCGACGAGCAATGCCGGCTGATGTTCGAAAATGTCCGCCGTGTTATGGCAGCGGCCGGGGGCTCGCCCGACGACATCGTCAAGATGACGGTGTGGATCACCGACCGGTCGCTGCGCGAGATCATGAACCGGCACTGGGTCGCGACGTTTCCCGACCCGCACTCGCGGCCGGCGCGTCATACGCTGACCTCGCGCGACTTCACCGCGCCGATGCAGATCCAATGCGACCTGATCGCCGTGCTGGGCGAGGGCTGACAGCATGAAGATCGTCGATATCCGCACGACGCCGCTCTCCTATCGCTGCGACCCGCCCTATGGCAGCGCCGGCGGCATGCAGGCGCGCCGCAGCGGCCTCCTCGTCGAGATCGAGACCGACGAGCGGGTCATCGGGATCGGCGAGGCCGGGGTCGGCGGCGGCATCACGCGGGACGTCATCGACAAGCTGCTGCAGCCAATGCTGATCGGTGAGGACCCGCTCTTGATCGAGGGGTTGTGGCAGAAGATGTTCGCGCGCACCCGCCAATACGGCCGCCGCGGCATCGTCATGAACGCGATCAGCGGCATCGACATCGCGCTGTGGGACATCGCCGGCAAAGTCGCCAGATTGCCGCTCTATCGCCTGCTCGGCGGTTGCCGCGACAGAGTCGAGGCCTACGCCAGCGGCGGCTTCTACCAGGAGGGCAAGTCGGCCGACGATCTCGCCGGCGAGGCCGAGGGCTACCGGGTGCGCGGCTTCAAAGGCATGAAGATGAAGATCGGACGCAACCCCTCGACGCAGACCCATCTGCGCCATCTGGTCGATCATGCCGAGCTATGTGAGGTCGACCCCGAAGAGGATATTGCCCGGGTCGCGGCGGTGCGCCGCGCGCTCGGCCCGCAGGCGAAACTGATGGCCGACGTCAACTGCGCCTGGAGCCCGTCTTTCGCGATCGAAATGGGCCGCGCGCTCGAGCCCTATAACCTCTACTGGATCGAGGAGCCGGTCGCGACCGACGACATCGACGGCAGCTCGCGGGTCGCCGATGCGCTCGCCACGCCGATCGCCGGCTACGAGACCGAAATTGGGCTCTACGGCTTCCGCGAGCTGATCACCCGCGGAGCCGTCGACATCGTGCAGCCCGACATCGCGTGGGCCGGCGGCTTCTCCGAATGCCGCCGCATCGCCGCCCTGGCGCAGGCGCATCACCTGATGGTCGCGCCGCACGCTTTCGCCAGCGCCGTGACACTCGCCGCCTCGCTCCATTTCATCGCTTCGATCCCAAACGGGCTGGTGCTCGAATTCGACCAGAACCCCAACGGCTTGCGCGACGAGCTGCTCAAGGAACCAATCCGCATCGAGCCCGACGGCATGATCAAATTGCCGGAGCGGCCCGGCCTCGGCATCGAGCTCGATCGCGGCGCAGTCGAGCGTTACCGCGCCGAATGACCGGCCGCAAGCTCTACACGATTGGTTACGAGAAGACTCTGCTGAAGGACGTAGTCTCGGCGCTCGCAGAGGCTCGCGTCGCGACCCTCATCGATGTCCGCGATCGGCCGATATCGCGCCGGCCCGGCTTCTCGAAACGGCAGCTCGCTGCGGCCATTGAGGACGCCGGGATGAGCTACCTCCATCTCCAGGCACTCGGCACGCCGCCGGAAGGTCGCCTAGCCAACCGTCGCCGCGAATGGGACCGCTTTTGGGCCATCGTCGAGGAGAAACTCGCCCGTCCCGAAGCCGAGCTGGCGCTGCATGAGGCTGGGAAAATTGCCAAAGCCGCGCCGAGCTGCCTGTTGTGCTATGAGGCCGATTGGCAGATCTGCCACCGCCGCCGGTCGCCGAAATCCTGGCCCAACGTTACGGTTTTGCCGTCCGCCATCTTGCGGTCATTCGCGAGGATCATCACCCGGCCCGCCGCGGCGCAGCTCCTTGATGGCGGCGCGGCGAATTTTGGCTTGGCGACGCCGTTTCTCGGCGGCGGCAGTGGGTTTGGTTGGCCGGCGTGGGGTGGGCGGCTCGGCGGCTCGGCGGATGAGTGCGACCAGCCGGTCGAGAGCATCCTGGCGGTTGCGTTCCTGCGTGCGGTAGCGCTGGGCAATGATGACGATGACGCCGTCGCGGGTCAGCCGATGCCCGGCCAACCGCGCCAGTCTCTCACGCACATCTGCCGGGAGCGAGCGTGAGCCCGACAGGTCGAAGCGAAGCTGGACCGCGCTTGACACCTTGTTGACATTCTGGCCGCCGGGACCGGATGCTCGGACAAAGCTTTCCTCGATCTCGCCGTCATCGAGAAACAGGTGACAGTTAATCGGGATCAACATAGCGCTTCACGCCGGATGGCATGGTAGTGTAAGCGTGAGTGTCATTCCTATCGGGGCGCATCGTGACAGCCTGCCAGTTGAGCGGTGTTGCCTTGTGATTGTCAGGAGCCGAGAATGCCTAGTCTGAGTTTCACCGCACCGACCACAGTCGACGAGGCGATCAATGCCCTCGCCCGCGCCCCTGGCTTGGCAAAGCCGTTGGCTGGCGGGACCGACCTGTTGGTGCAGATGCGGTCGGGCCGGATGCGCCCCGAGGTAATCGTCGACCTCAAGAGAATTCCGGATCTGATAGGCATTCGCGATGCCGGCGACAGCTTTGTGATCGGCGCCGCCACTCCGGGGGTCATGCTGAGTGAGCATGAAGTTTTCTCCCGCGCTTGGCCGGGGATCGTCGAGGGGGTCGACCTGATCGGCTCGCAGCAGATCCAAGGTCGCGCTTCGCTCGTCGGCAATCTGTGCAACGCTTCGCCCGCCGCCGACAGCGTGCCGGCGCTGATCTGCGCGCGGGCGGTCGCCGTTATTGCTGGCCCCGATGGCCGGCGCGAGTCGCCGGTCGAGGCGATTGTCACCGGACCCGGGCAGACTTCCCTGAAAAAAGGCGAGTTCATCGTCGAGTTTCGCGTGCCGAAGCCACAGCCTCGGCAATCTGACGCCTATCTCCGCTTCATCCCGCGCACCGAGATGGATATCGCGGTCGTCGGGTGCGGCGTCAATGTGACCCTCGACGGGGCCGGCCTCTGCACCGATGCCCGCGTGGTCCTCGGCGCCGTGGCGCCGACCCAGCTCATCGTCGACGAGGCCGCCAATGCCCTCAAAGGCCACCGGCTCGACGACGACACACTTTCCCGGCTCGACGCCGCCGCGCAGCGAGCCTGCAAACCGATCAACGACAAGCGCGGCACGATCGAATACCGAACCAAGGTCGCCGGCGTCCTCGCGCGACGGGCGGCCGCCATTGCATTTGAGCGCGCCGCAGGGCGCGTCGCGGGAGTCCACTAATGGCCAAACAACACGTATCGACGATCATCAACGGCGAGCCGGTCGAGTTCCTCTGTGAGCCGCAGCAGACGATGCTCGATGTGCTGCGCGACGAATTGAACCTGACCGGAAGCAAAGAAGGCTGCAGCTCGGGCGATTGCGGCGCCTGCACGGTCATTGTCGACGGCAATATCGTCTGCTCGTGCCTGATGCTCGGGGCCGAGGCCGAAGGGCGCAAGGTCGAGACGATCGAAGGCATCGCCGAGGGCGAGAAATTGCACCCGGTACAGCAGAAATTCCTCGAGCATGCCGCGCTGCAATGCGGCTTCTGTACCCCCGGGTTCATCGTCGCCGCCAAGGCGCTGCTCGATCAGAACCTAGACCCGACCGAGGAAGAGACCCGTTACTGGCTCGCCGGCAACCTCTGCCGCTGCACCGGCTACGACAAGATCATCCGGGCCGTGCTCGACGCCGCCGCGGAAATGCGAGCGGGGGCGGCGCGATGAGTTATCTCGACAAGGACGCCCTCAAAATCGTCGGCACCCGGCCGATCCGGCCCGACGGCGTCGACAAAGTCACCGGCCGCGCCAATTTTGGCGCTGACATGACGATGCCCGGCATGCTGTGGGGTAAGATCAAGCGCAGCCCCTATGCTCATGCGCGGATTATCTCGATCAGTACCGACAAGGCCATGGCCTTGCCCGGTGTCAAGGCCGTAACCACCCGCGCCGATTTCCCCGACATCCCGCCGGACAAGCGGGTCATCGGCGCTGCGCCGCATAATCTGTGGGACCTGTCGCGCAATTGCATGGCCATAGGCAAGGCGCTTTACGAGGGTCATGCGGTTGCCGCTGTCGCCGCGACCTCGCCAGCGATCGCCGAGCAGGCGCTCGATCTGATCGAGGTCGAGTACGAGGTATTGCCGCATGTCATGGATGTCGAGGCGGCAATGGCGCCGGATGCGCCGGTCCTGCATGACAACATCTTCACCTCGGGGGTCGAGCCGAAACCGACCAAACCATCGAACGTCGCCAAGATGGTTCGGTTTGCCAAAGGCGATGTCGAGGCCGGGTTCCGCGAAGCGGAGGTGGTCATCGAGCGGCGCTATACGACAAAGCCGGTGCACCAGGCCTATATCGAGCCGCATGCCTGCGTCGTTTCGGTGGCGTCCGACGGGCAAACCACGATTTGGAGCTCGAGCCAAGGCCAATTCATGGTTCGCGCCTACACTTCGCGCATCTGCGGCGGCGACATCGCCAACATTCGCGCGATCCCGGCCGAAATCGGCGGCGGGTTCGGCGGCAAGACGATCATCTACCTCGAACCGGTCGCCTACATGCTGTCGAAGAAGTCGGGGCGGCCGGTCAAGATCGTGATGAGCCGCGAGGAGGTGTTCCGCGCCACCGGGCCAACCTCGGGCGCCGTCGTCGAAGTCAAGATCGGCGCCAAGAAGGACGGCCGAATCACCGCCGCAAAGTCCGTGCTCAAATACCAGTCGGGCGCGTTCCCAGGCTCGCCGGTTCAGCAGGGCTGCATCTGCGGACTGGCGGTATACGACCTGCCGAATGCCGAAACCATCGGCTATGACGTGCTGTGCAACCGCCCGAAGGTCGCGGCCTACCGGGCCCCGGGCGCGCCGATTGGCTCGTTCGGGGTCGAGAGCTGCGTCGACGAGTTGGCCCGCGAACTCGGCATCGACCCGCTCAGGATGCGCGAGATCAACGGCGCCAAGGACGGCAGCAAAGCGACGCACGGTCCAACCTGGAACAACATCGGCTATATGAAGACTGTCGAGGCCGCGAAGGCGCATGCGCATTTGCAGGTGCCGCTCGGACCCAACCAAGGCCGCGGCATCGCCTCCGGTTATTGGCACAATGCCGGCGGTGAATTGAGTGCGGCCTGCCACGTCAATGAGGACGGCACGGTGACGGTGACCGAAGGTCATCCCGACATCGGCGGCTCGCGCGCCTCGATGGCGATGATGGTGGCCGAGGTGCTCGGCGTTCCGTTCGAGAATGTGCGCCCGGTGGTCGGCGACACGACCTCGATCGGCTTCAGCGCCTCGACCGGCGGCAGCCAAGTCACCTTTGCCGGCGGCATGGCAGTGACGCAGGCGGCGCAAAAGGTCGTCGAGGAACTCAAAAAGCGCGCCGCGGTCGTATGGGACATCAGCCCCGAGGCGGTCGAATGGAAGGACGGCAAAGCCTTCCCGGCCGGCGCCAATGCCGGCAGCTTCGAGCCGCTGGATCTGGCGGCGATCGCCGCTCGAGCGGCGCGCACCGGCGGCCCGATCAGCGCCGAGGTGCAGATCAACGCGCAAGGCCAGGCGCCGGGTTTCACGACCCACGTCTGCGACGTCGAGGTCGATAAGGAGACCGGCCACGTCAAGATCCTGCGCTACACCGCGATCCAGGATGTCGGCCGCGCCATTCATCCCTCCTATGTCGAGGGCCAGATGCAAGGCGGGGTGGCGCAAGGGGTTGGCTGGGCGCTGAGCGAAGAATATATCTACGATAAGGACGGCCGGCTCGAAAACCCGGGCTTCCTCGATTACCGCGTGCCGGTTGCCTCGGACATGCCGATGATCGACACGGTGCTGATCGAGGTGCCAAATCCGCGCCATCCGTTCGGCGCCCGCGGCTGCGGCGAGGTGCCGATCGTGCCGCCGATGGCGGCGGTCGCCAACGCGATAGCGGACGCCACCGGGATCCGATTGCGTGACCTACCAATGTCGCCGCCGCGGCTGCTGGCCGCGATCGACGCCACGGAGCCGATGCGCGCCGCGGCAGAGTAAAAGGGTCATTTGCGAAGAGCGGAGCAAATCAATCTCGACCCGCCGAGTAAGGCCGGCCCGAGATTGCTTCGCTCCGCTCGCAATGACATCATCTGAGGTTGGAACGGGAGTAAGGTTCGCATGACGTATATGCCCAAGGAATTGCAGAAGGTCGTCGGGACCCGTCCGATCCGCCCCGACGGGGTCGACAAGGTCACCGGCCGCGCCAATTTCGGCGCCGACATGGTCATGCCGGGGATGCTGTGGGGCAAAGTCAAACGCAGCCCGCACGCCCATGCCCGCATCATGTCGGTCAACATCGACAAGGCTCTCAAGCTGCCGGGGGTCAAGGCGGTGGTAACCGCCGATGACTTCCCGCCGATCGCGTCCGAGGAGGCGTTTGTCGGCGAGGGACCGATGAACTTCCGCGACCTGTCGAGCAACTGCATGGCGCGGGGCAAAGTCCTTTATGACGGCCATGCCGTCGCCGCGGTGGCTGCGACTTCGCCCTCTATTGCCGAAGAGGCGTGCGAGCTGATCGAGGTCGCCTACCACGTGCTGCCCCACGTAATCGATGTAGAAGCGGCCATGAGGCCCGACGCGCCTCTGCTGCACGACGATCTCTTCACCCAGGGGGTCGATCCCAAGCCGGATCACCCGTCGAACATCGCCAAGGTGGTTGCCTTCAACAAGGGCGACGTCGACGCCGGCTTTCGCGACGCGGATGTGATCATCGAGCGGCGTTATTCGACCCAACCGGTCCATCAGGCTTATATCGAGCCGCATGCCTGTGTCGTGTCGGCCGCGGCCGACGGACAGTGCACGATCTGGAGCTCGAGCCAGGGCCAGTTCATGGTGCGCGCCTATTGCGCGAAATTGCTGGGTATCGACATCTCCGATATCCGCGCGATCCCGGCCGAGATCGGCGGCGGGTTTGGCGGCAAGACGCTCGTCTACCTCGAGCCGGTGGCATTGGCGCTGGCGAAGAAAACGGGGCGGCCGGTCAAGATGGTCATGAGCCGCGAGGAGGTTTTCCGCGGCACCGGTCCGGCGGCGGGCTGCGTCGTCGAGGTCAAGCTCGGCGCCAAGAAGGACGGAACGTTGAGCGCGGGTGAGGTCGTGCTCAAATACCAGGCCGGCGCCTTCCCCGGGTCGCCGGTAGGGCCGGGCTGCATGTGCGCGTTTGCGATGTACGACATTCCCAACGCCAAGGTCACCGGTTACGACGTCGTATCGAACCGCCCAAAGGTTGCCGCCTATCGCGCCCCAGGCGCTCCGAACTCGTCCTACGGGGTCGAGAGCTGCCTCGACGAGCTGGCCGATCAGCTCGGCATTGAGCCCTTGTTGTTGCGTGAAAAGAACGCGGCCAAGGACGGCGTCAAGGCGCTCCACGGCCCGACCTGGCAGAACATCGGCTATGCCCAGACGGTCGAAGCCGCGAAGAACCACCCCCATCTTAGGGAGAAGCTCGGCCCCAACCAGGGCCGCGGCATCGCCTCCGGCTTCTGGTTCAACATCGGCGGCGAGTCGAGCGCCGCCTGCCACATCAACGAGGACGGCACCGCCGTCGTCGTGTCGGGCAATCCGGATATTGGCGGCTCGCGCGCCTCGATCGGAATGATGGCCGCCGAGGTTCTGGGTATCCCGGTCGAAAAGGTCCGACCGATAGTCGGCGACACGAGCTCGATCGGATTCTCGTTCCTGACCGGCGGTAGCCGCGTCACTTTCGCGACCGGCATGGCCGCTACGCAGGCTGCGGAGAAGGTCGTCGAGGAGCTCAAGAAGCGCGCCGCGATGATCTGGGACATCCCCGCCGACGCGGTCGAATGGAAGGACGGCAAGGCCTACCCGGCCGGCCCCAATGCCGGGAGCTTCGAGCCGTTGCCGTTGGCCGAGATTGCGCTCAAATCGGGGCGGACCGGCGGGCCGATCAGCGCCGAGGTGTCGATCAACGCGCAAGGAGCCGGGCCCGGCTTTGCGACACATATCTGCGACGTCGAGGTCGACAAGGAGACGGGGCAGGTCAAGATCCTGCGCTACACCGCGGTGCAGGATGTCGGCCGCGCCATCCACCCCTCCTATGTCGAGGGCCAGATCCAGGGCGGCGTGACCCAAGGGATCGGCTGGGCGCTCAACGAGGAATACATCTACGACAAGAACGGGCGCCTCGATAACCCGGGCTTCCTCGACTACCGGGTCCCGGTCGCCTCCGACCTGCCGATGATCGAGGCGGTCATGGTCGAGAACCCGAACCCGCGCCATCCGTTCGGCGCCCGCGGCGTCGGCGAGGTGCCGATCGTGCCGCCGATGGCGGCGGTCGCCAACGCAATCGCCGACGCGATCGGCGTCAGGATGCGTGACTTGCCGATGTCGCCGCCACGGCTGCGCGCCGCGCTCAACTCGCAGGAGTCGGTGCGCAAAGCGGCCGAATAACAATGCCGCGCGTCGTCATCTCGGGCCAGGCCGCCCGCCGGTTCACCGGCGGCGTGACCGAGCTCGAGGTGGAGGCGAGCAATTTCCGCCGCCTGATCCTCGAGCTCGACCAGCGCTTCCCAGGTTTTGGCCACCAGATCGATGAGGGAATGGCCGTCGCGATCGACGGCGAGATTTACCAGGACGCCTACCTCGCCCCGCTCAACCCCGACAGCGAAATCTACCTGATCCCCAAAATCGGCGGCGGCTGAACCCATCCGGCACCGAGTGGCGCCCCGACCTCGGCGCCAGGTGCCTTACTCCATCTTCACCAATGTTCGCTGGGGCTGCCCGGGGACCAATTCACCGATACTATTTAGTGGCCGATGGCGGCCGATTGCTCCTGTTCCCGCGCAATTCGCGAGATTGCAGGCGCCGGCGACGGTCGCCTGACGCGGTGCGGGCGGACCCGCCGCGCCCGGACCGGCGCCGCCGTCCCGGGCTCATTCCGAAGCTGCGGCCGGGCCCTGATCCAAGCACGGCCCTCATCCGACTGATCGGTCGCAAATACCCGTATTTCGCTGGGTATCAAAAAGCGAAGCGCCTTTACGGTCAGCCTCACCCAACCGATGTCGGTCACGATCGCGACCCGCTCGCAGCGCGAAGCATGCTCGAGGCCAAGGTCGAGCTCGTCCCATGCAGCGCCCGGAAACCGCGAGTTGAGCTCGTAATAAAGCCGGATCTTGTCGTGCCGTTTGAGGGACTTCTGCATCGCCGGGACGAGGACGTCCTGGCAGTCCTGCATCGTCAGGCGCCCGCTGACCGCGATGCCCACGACATTGCCGGGAAGGCCATCGATGAGTTCGAGCATCGCCTCCTCCTAGAAGGCTACGCGGAACTTGGCGGAGATAGCCTGCGCATGGCCCTTGCCGTTGGCGACGACGATGCGGGTGCCATAATTGTACTGGACGCCGGCGGTGACGAACGCGACCGGGTTCCACACCAGATTGGCAAAGGCGTTCCACTGCTCCTTGGTAAACGTGCTGGATTGGCTCGGCCCGATCAGCTGCGAGCTGAGGTCTTGCTGCGCGATGCCGGCCGCTATCGTCGATCGCAGGTTCGGCGTCCACCAATGTTGATAGCCGCCATTTGTGCTATATGCAAAGTTCGGCTTGAAGAGGACGTTCGACGCTGCCATTCCGCCCGTGCAGCCCGGCTGGGGCGTCGCGCACGCGGTCGCGACAGTGAAGTTGGTCGACATCGCCGCAGCATTGGCCCACCCGCCGCTCGTATAGTAGCCGAGACCTTCGCCCGCGACAAAACTGAACAGGAAATCGTCCTTGGCCCACCCGAACCAGCCGGGCTTGACGTCGCCGCTGAAATGGCCGCCATAGCCCAGGTACTCCCGGGAGATGAAATGGCCGTCGTTGAATTCCATCGGAACGAGCACGCCGGCGAAGTCGACGTGCCCCCAGGGCTGCGCCCAATAGGACGCGACGGTGACATTGGGCGCGATGGCCTTGCCGATGTTTCCGTCGTTTGCAGTTCCCGCGCCGGTACAGGGAAGCCCATTGCAGATTGCGGGGATCGTCCCGGTCCCGGGGCCGCCGGGGAGCCCGCCCGTGTTCGAGTTCATTAGTAAAGAGGCCGGCGGGAGTTTCGACGGCGACGGTCGGCTGTTCCGCCGACACCGAGAAGGCGCTGCCGTAGGGGCCCGCAAGAGTGTAGCGCACCTGCGGGATGCGCGCACCGCCGGTCGAGCCCATCGTGCCGCCGAATTCCATCGATTCGGTGTCGGCGTCGGCATCGGAAAAGTTCGAGATCGCCTGGCCGGCGAGAAACCCGCCCAACGTGCCATAGGCAAATCTGAGGCGCGGGAGCAGGCTGTCGCCGCCGGCCTGCTGCGCGGTCTGGACGCTGAAAGCGTTGCTACCCGACCAGTCGAATTCCATAAACGTCCGCGACTCGCCCCAGGCCGTCGGGGTGCGCGTCTCGACGTTGAGCCTCGACTGCTGCGGGCTGAACTCGAAGAACCCGTTGCCGCGCGAGTGGTTGGCCTGCTGTGGGACATTGCCGATACCGGGCACGAACATTTGGCCGACCGGCACCCCATTCAGGTTCCCGTTTTGGCCGAAATTCGACGAAGGAAGACCAGGATTTCCGGTGTTGGCGCCCTGGAAAAAGTAGTTCGACGTGATATCGACAAAGCCGCCGACTCGGATCGAGGTATCGGTCCCCGGGATCAGGAACGAACGCGGGAAGCTGCCGCCGATGATCGCCTGCCCCGGTATCGGCGCGGTGCCCATCGCGCCCGGCAGCCCCGGAGATTGCTTCTGCTCCGGCAGCTCGCCCTGCGCCAGCTGGTCGATGCGGCGCTGCAACAGCTCCTGATTGGCGCGCAAATCCGCCAGCTCGTCGGCGCTGGCCGCTGGAAGACCCGTCAGCAATGCGAGCGTCGCGGTCAGGCCGCCGATCGCCGCCAAAGTGCCGATAGTACGCGTTTTCGTCATCGTTCGCCGCTCCCCCGGTGACCAACCTCTGAAATCACAGGTTGATGTTGACCGAGTGTGGGCTTCCGGCACTATCCATCGTCAGATTGAAAAGAGGTGTAGTACTAGGTCTAAACCTTAGGTTCCTTAGGTTTAGACCTATGCGGCGCAACACCCTGAATCGGTTGGGAATTGCATCGATTGATGGTCCCGATTTTTGCGATCCGTTTAGCTGAAGGAGAGGCGCCCAGGCCAACGGATGCGCGTAGGTGTGTTAGATATGCAACAGAAAAGAAGCGCCGCTGTGGGGCGGGGCGGCCGCGCATCCTTTGCGATGCTCAGCTGCGGCTCATCCGGCTTCCGTTGCCCGCGCGCGAATACCGCACAGCAGTGCCCTCTCTGCCGCTGAAGCGGAGAGGGCCGGGTGAGCGATTGTCTCACTTGGCCATGCAGATCCGCAGTGATGATCGTGCTCGGTGAGGAACTGCGGTCGTCAGAACTTTTTATCGCCGTTCAAAGACGCCCCACAATGCGCGTCCTGGCGGTACGACCGATGCGTCTGGTTGCTCGTTGCGCAACATCAGGAAATGCTCCTGCAAGAGCCCCCAGACATCAATGCCGTCGTCGACCCACCCTTGCTCTTGCGTCGGCACGAATTTGCGGCCAGCGTTGAGCACGAGAAGCCGGCCTCCCGGCTTCAGCGCGGCCTTTATCCTTGCGATGTCCTCGTCCAGGCGCGGGCAATGCTGGAGCACCCAGATGGCCAGCGCAAAATCGGCGCGCACTCCGAAACGCAACAGCTGATCGAGGGTCGTCGGGTTACAGACCAGGAACCGCTCAGATTTGACGTAGTCTGTCGCCAACGCCGATATTGTTGGGCTGATCTCGACGCCCAGCACCGACCAATTCTTGCGCTCGATCAAAGGCTTCGCGAGCCGGCCAGGCCCGCAGCCGAAATCCAATGCTGTCGCGTCACGCGGCGGCAGGTAGGCGTCGACGATCTCCATCAGGTACTCGGTCTCGATTTCCCAGCGCTCCTCCGACGTGTGCACGCCGTCCGGGTTGACGGCTATCCATCGCGCTTGCTGCATCGAGCCGACGTCAAAGATCGTCGGGTCGTAGGTAAACTTGCGCGCCTCGCTCATCTTGGCGCCTCGACATGCCGACGAATGGCCTCCACCGCGTCGTCGATCACGTAATGACAGGTCAGCGCGTCCGCCACTTATCACCTCCGCAATCTCTCGGCCGCTTCGCCTTCGTGCTCGCGAAGCCAACGCGCCAATTCGAGGAACCGAAGTGTCTCGGGAGACGGACCGAATAGACGCCCCGGCGATTTTCCTTGGTCACCGACCCAACCGGTGATGCCACTGCCGAATCGTTTCAAACGCGCCGAGCCCTAAGACGTAGGGCGAGGCAGCGCGGAAGCGCCGTTCCCGTTCCTCGGGCGACAACGCCCACGACCAGTTAAGCGGCGAATGAAACCCGAACGGTTTCATTGCTAAATCCGTGCCAGCAGTCTCGACGGAAAACCGATACGCCAGATCCTCCGGCGCCCAACGGAACCCCTTGTCCATCAGCGCCAAACGGTATCGGCGGCAGATCGCGTCGTCTTCCGGGCACCATAAGGGATAGCGCTCCGGGTTCGCCGCAAGACATCTCGCCAGCCTCCTCGAGCGAAGCGAGAACCCGCCGTTCCCTACCCTGACCTCTGGGCCGTGCTGCGGCCACGGCGCGCCGATGTAGTCGTAGGCGAGGAACTCATCGGTCCAAGCGTCCGCATTTGTGGGATGGCCGTCCCATTGAATCAACAGGAAATGATCGGTTCGGAGCCACCGCGGCACCTCGTACCACAGGGCTCGCTGGTAGGCGATGACGCTTTTGCCTGCGAACTGCCGATAGTCGACGTCGTGAGAGATGGCGATCTTCTTAGGGTCGTCCGTCAGAATCAGCACCTGCTCGGGCTCGATCACCCGCAGCGTATGCTCGACCGCCATGCGGGTCAGTTCGTGGGCGGCGCCACCGTCTATGGCTACGACGGTCAGCGGCACCTTGCGGAGGCGCTGGCGCGCAGGAGCCGGGCCGCTCATCCTATGGCTGGCCGAGATAGGACAAGGTGGGTAGATAAGCTTGTGCCAGCTGCGGCGACATCGCCAGGATAGCAAAGGTGTTCGGTGCAAAACTATAATCCGCCTCGGGATAGCCGAACTCCCAGCTGGCTACCCACTGGGCTTGAAGATAGCTCTGCGTTCCTGCGGCGAGTTGGAGGGTGGCCGCTTGCGGGGTCGGAAGGCCATAGGGCTCTACGGTAAAAGTGTAGGTCCCCGGCGAGAAATCGCGGAAGAAACTGGAGCCCACCGGGAGGTTGCCGACCGGTGCGCCATTTGCGAAGACTGATGGAGTTGCGGCGTAGACATAGGTTTGGCCGCTCGGCGCGTCCCACCCCCGCAGAAACCAAACCCGCGCCGTTCCAGCCGCAGCCGGCGGAATCTGCGCTTGCGAGGTCGTGACCTTCGCCTGCGGTGTGCAGTTGGCGAACATGAGGATGCACGCGACGAGCAGCGTCGGTGCCGCGAGAGCGTATTTGCGCATGTCTATTCTTTGACCAGCGATGTTTAAAGGCATCGGATTGTCCAGTTCGTGAAAGTGCCCGGCTCGTCGCGGGCCCGATCGGGAGTGCCTTGGTGCACCGTCTTGTCCACGACCCGATAACCGCCCGGACACACCCGCTCTGCCAGGCGCCGGTTCGGGGCTTCCGACCCTCCTGGGATGCCGGGGCTCTCGATCGCGAATGTACGGCTGTCGATGCGGCTGATCGAAGATTCGGTGCAGGCCGCGAGTGCGAGTATCGCGAGCAACAGGAAACGGCGCATTTTCGGGCTTACGCAAAAAGCTTATAGAAGCGACATTGGACGCTTCAGCGGACCATTTGCGCAAGGGCAGCCGCGACCTCGCGCGCTACACAAAGCCAATCCCCCTCCTCCCGCTGGCGGAACAGCCGCGCGGTCGGATACCAGGGGCTGTCTTCGCGGCCCACTAGCCATCGCCATTCCGGCGGATACCGCAACAGGAGCCATGTCGGCCGGCCGAGTGCGCCTGCCAGATGCGCAACCGAAGTGTCAACGCTTATGACCAGGTCCAGGCGACAAACCGCCGCCGCGGTTTCGGCAAAATCCGTGAGCCATGGCGAGAGGTCGGTAATGTTCGCTCCGCCACAAGAGGAGGTGTCGCTCGACCACTCACCGACCTGAAGACTGAACCAGCTTACGCCGTCGACTTCCCATAATGGTTGGAGGAATCGCAGATCGATCGCACCCACCGTCGTGCCGGCCCATACGACACCGACTCTGAAGTCGGGTGTGGCGGGGATCCGTTCGGCCCAGGCCGCCGACGCCTCCGCCGGGACCCTCAGATAGGGCACCGCGTTCGGGATAGTTGCCAGATTTGTCTTGAATACCCGAGGCAGGCTGAGAAGCGGACAATGACAATCGAAAGCCGGCAGCGGGTCGCCGGCGGCGACGACCTCGGATGCGCCGGCGACCGTGCGCGCAAGACGCACGAGCGATGCCGGCACCTCTAGTACAACTCTGCCGCCATGCTCCGCGACGGCGCGGATATAACGGACAAATTGCAGCGTGTCCCCGAACCCTTGCTCGGCATGGATCAGGATGCTCGCTCCGGCGAGGAGCTCGCCGGACCATAGAGGCCGATCAAACTTTCGGTCGTACGCATTGGCGGCAAAGCGCCACTCATATTCCTGCCAGCCCTCGTCGAGCTCTCCAGTCAGCAGTAGAGCGAGCGAGCGGTTAAGATGCACCTTTGCATAAGCGGGGTTGAGGGCCAACGCCCGCCCGTAGCTGGCGAGTGCCTCGGCGTACAAGCCATGGCGCTGGAGAGCGCTGCCGAGATTGTAGTGCAGTTCGGCGCGACCCGGCTGCAGCGCCAGCGCCTTTTCATGATGAGGGATCGCCTCCGCCTGCCGGCCCAGATCGACGAGTGCGACGCCGAGGTTGTTGTGTGCCTCAGGATGGTCAGGCGACAACGCCAATGCCTGCTGATGGCGGGCAACAGCATCCTCCAGCCGGCCTTGGGCGCGCAATAGGACGCCCAGTCCGATATGGCTCTCGGCACGATTCGGCCGGAACGCAAGAGCGCGCTCATAGCAGGCCTGCGCTTCATCCAACTTCCCTTGCGCCTGCAGAGCGCCAGCGAGGTTGTCGAGGCCCTCGACAAGATCCGGCCGGAGCGCCAGCGCCTTGCGATAGCAGCCGATCGCTTCGTCGAACCGGCCGAGATCCTGCAACGCAATTCCGAGATTATGATGTAGTTCTGTCGCTTCAGGGTTAAGGCGCAGCGCTCGTTCGAAATACGCGGCCGCATGCCCCGGATGGCCGAGATCCTGCCATGCATTGCCCAGATTGTAGAGCGTATCGACCGAGTTCGGGGCGAGGGCGAGAGCCCGCTCGTAGCAATTGATGGCCTCGGCGAGCCGATCGAGTGCCCTGAGGATGTTGCCGAGGTTGTGGTGAAACGCCGGGTCCCGGCTATCTCGCGTGATCGCCAACCGGATATGCTCGACCGCCGCATCGGAGCGACCGCGCTGATGCTCGATCAGACCGAGCAGATGAAGGGTTTGCGCATAACCGGGGTCGACGGACAGGATCTCGCGGCACACTCGCTCCGCATCGGCCATGCGTCCCCTTCGGTAATACGCGAGCGCCGCGGCGGACCATCGGGCGATCGGCGGCGCCGGGCTGCCTGCCGTGCGACCCTTCTGCCCTAGCCGGGCTTCGACGCGCCGCTGCTTTCGGTTCATCGGGGCTTGATAGCGCAACCGGCCGGTACATATCCATCGTCGCGGGAAATCGCCGAAGCGCGATGACCCTTCAGGGCGCCCGGGGCGCGAGGGAACAGGAGGGAATGCCGATGGCGCGAGATTCCGCTCCCCGTCCACGAAGGTGGCTCCGGTGGGCGAGCGTCTTGCTACTGACAACAGCGGGCTGCGCCGAGCAGCCGGCGCCGGTCTCGGTTGCTGCACCCCCGGTCCCGGCGGGTCAGGCCAGAATTTGGTTTTACCGCGACTGGCTGCCCTCAGAGAGCCTCAATCTCGCGAATATCGACGTGAATGGCGGCTATTACGGCTCTGTCGCAAACGGCAGCGCGTTTTATCGCGACGTTCCGCCCGGGCATTACCACATCGCGCCCGTCAGCTATAACCGGGACTTCAATCAAGACAAGGATGCCGATCTCGCGCCCGGCCAGCAGCTCTATGTTAAGATCCTCTCTTCGCAAAGTTGGGATGGCGCCTGCAGAAACTGTGTGCGCGACACGTTCTATGCCTGGCTGATCCCGCAAGAGGTTGCGCAGATCGAGATCGCCCGCGACCGCAGCGGCATCTGACGGTCGGAGGGCCCGCAAAAGCTTCCTGCCGACGCTACTACCCTAGCGGCGCAAGTAGTCGGCCACTTCGGTTCGACGCCGCGCGTTGAGCTTGCCGAGCAGGTTATGAACATGTGATTTTGTCGTCGCGACGCTGATGTTCAACCGCCGCGCGATCTCCTTGTCGCTGAGCCCGCTCTTGATCAGTTCGGCGGTCTGACGCTCGCGTCTGGTGAGTGCTGGTATCGACACCCGCCGGTTGTGGCGGGTGCTTCCATTAGCGGTGTGAGCGATGCGACGGAGCAAGCCGGCGGCGACCCGGCCCGAGCAAACCTGCTCGCCACTATGAATATCCATCATCAGGCGCACGAAATCGCCTAGAGGTGTGGTTCTCGGAATGTAGCCGATCACCCCCGCCTCCGCCCAGGCGACGATGTCGTCTTCGGTCTCCCTGACCGAGGAGACGACGATGCGCATGCCCGGCGAGGCGTCGAGAGCGCGCCTGACTGCAGCGGCACCCTCAGGCATTCTTCCATCCAACAATACGATATCCGGCTGCATGGCCGCACTAAGCGCCATTGCCTCGGAGAGATCGGCGCACATCCCGATGACCGACACCAAGGGGTCGCGCTCGAGGACCTCGGCAAGGCATTCGCCGGTGAAGCGCACCCCCCATACGAGCAGAATGCGTATAGCCCGACCGGCACGGCTAGAGACGACAGCCTGGTCCGGTACGACGCTTACCTCCACAGCCCTCCTCCCGTCCCCCATTCCACACGGGAACCCCCCGGGTTGAATCCCGGCGGAGCACAAGTGGACCCTACCCGGTCTTGGGACCGGCGTTTCGATCACACGGTGATCGCTCCGATCCGCGTCGGCGCTGGCCGCCTTTTTCCTTTTTATCAGCCGTCCAAGGCTGCCGCGTCGCCTCTATCGAGAGAGGTTATTCAACCTTGCGTAGCTTGTCCAGAAAGATATTTTGCGATCGGTTATGTTCGGATTTGCACAGCTTCGGCAGTACGTCCTCGCATAGGAGATCAGCGCAGGCTTTCGTCTCAGCCGAGCGAGGCGACAATTTCGCGGTAGGCCGCCTCGGGGAAGGCCTTTAAGGTCTTGGTCCGCACGCTGCCGAGCATTCCGAGCATCAGGCTGAAGCGCGCCGCCACGGCATCGTCGGGCGCCTCGTATACGCCGACGAGATCGTACTCGCCGAGCGTCATGTAGACGGTCTTGAACTCGCCTCCCATATCGAAGAGGGCCTTCTTGGCGGTTTCGAGCCGGCGCGGGGAGTCCTTGACCTTTTGGGCGCCCTGGTCGGTCCAATTGGCAAGCATGATATAAGTCGGCACGGTCTCCTCCCTTGATCACTCTTCAGGATGCGTTCTCGGCCGCGATGCGGTCGAGCTTTGCTGCCATAATGAAGTCGTTCTCGTGCAATCCCTTGATCTTCTTGGTCTGCAGCGAGACCCTGGCGTAGCCCAGCCGAAACCGATGTCGGGGTGGTGTCCCTCGGCTTCGGCGAGCGCGGCGGCGCGTTCGACGAATGTGAAGGCTTCCCGGAAATTCCCGAAGCGGTAGGTTCGCTCGATCCGCTTGGCCTGATCGAGAAGCGCCCAGTCGGGCGCTTGCGCATGATAGGCTGCCACTTCCCGCTCGGTCAGCGGCGGTACCCCGCCGCGGCACGGTGTGCAGCTCTTTTCGGCGAGTGGTAGCGGCATCTGATGATCTCCTCAATTTCTGCCAGGATAGCACGATACCCGGCACCACGCCGCGCTGCTACTGATAGAGGTCTCGTCCTATGAAATTGGCGACTTGGATCCGCATTCTGCGCCTGATGCTGGTTCTCGGAGCGCTCGGCTGGATCGGCGCCGCGCCTGCCGGCGCGGCCGGGGCATCTGGAAATTGGCAAGTCGTGCTCGCCGCCGGGGACGACGCCGAACCGGTATTCGACAATGCGACCCACGAGATGAGCCGGAGGCTCGCCGCGGCCGGCGTCCCGCCCGGCAACATCCACCGGCTCAGTGCGAGCGCTTCCGAGATTGCGGCCGGCGCGGAGCCGGCCACCGCGGAAGTCCTGTTGCGGCGAATTGCGGACTTGCCCGCCCGGCCCGGGGAGCAGTGCCTGATCTTTTTGACTTCGCACGGCGAGCGCGGCAGCGGCGTGTGGCTCGCCCGGTCGAACCGGGCACTTACTCCGGACGAGCTCGCCCGCGCATTGTCGCGCGGCTGCAACGCGGTGCCCACGGTCGTCATCGTCTCGGCCTGTTACAGCGGCAGCTTTGCAGCCGGCAAAATGGCGAGACCCAATCGCGTCGTCCTGACCGCCGCCCGCGGAGACCGGCCATCCTTCGGCTGCCAGGCTCACCGCATCTACAACTTCTTTGACGAGTGCCTGCTCGGGGTGTTGCCGCAAGCGGCGACTTGGCGCTCGGTATCGGATGGAACCGATCGCTGCGTGCGGCGCATGGAGCGCGCCCTCGGCGTGCAGCCGTCCGAGCCCCAGGCCTATTTCGGCGGGACTGTCGCAGCCCTGAAGGTCGGGTTCCGAAACTGACGCCGAGGCTCAGCGAACAATGACGATCGGCACCTTTCCTTGGCGGCGCGTGATGTCGACCGATACCTCGCTGCCGTAGCGGCGCAGCAGGATGTCGGCAACACCATGCCTCCCCTGCAGTCCGCGCAAGTGCAGCTGGTCGAGAAAATCCGGCAGCATCGGCCGGTCGAAGCGGATCTCGTCCCCATTCTGATCGAAGCTCAGACTGAGGCTCGCCTGCAGCAACGCGAACACGGTCGCGCTCGCCCAGGCCTGCGGCGCGCAAGCGACCGGGTAGAGGGTCGGCGCGGATAGTTGCCGCCAGGCAAACCCGCAGAACAGCTCCGGGAGCCGCCGTAGGTCCATGTAGCTCGCGGCCTGAAAGAGGCCCTTGAAGATTCGCAGGACCCCGGATTTCAGACCATAACGGGCCAGACCCAGGGCGATCACCGCGTTGTCGTGCGGCCAAACCGAGCCGTTGTGGTATGAAATCGGATTATAACGCGCGGCCGATCGCGCCACCGTACGGATACCCCATCCGGAAAAGCAGCTAGCGCCAAGCAGCGTCTCGGCCACGAGTGCGGCGCGGTCGGGGGCGGCAATCCCCGTCAGCAAGGCATGCCCGGCGTTCGACGAAATCACCCGGCATGGCTGCTTGGCACCATCCAGCGCGAGCGCGTAGGTTGCAAGGTCGCCGCACCAGTAGGCGGCCTCGAACCGCTCGCGTAGCGCGTCGGCTTGCTGCGCGAGGGTGGCGGCGGCCACCGAATGGTCCAGCGCTAAAGCCAGTGCCGCTGCGTGTCGCTTGGCGCCGTAGACGTAAGCCTGAACTTCGCACAGAGCGATCGGGCCTTCGGCGAGGCGCCCATCCTCGTGAAAGATTGCATCGTACGAATCCTTCCAGCCCTGATTGACTAACCCCTCGGCGTTCTTTCGCTGATATTCCACAAATCCGTCACCGTCCGGGTCGCCATAGGTGTCGATCCAATGGAGGGCAGCCTGAATATTCGGCCACAGCTCCCGAACAGTTTCGACATCTCCGGTCCGTCTGAAGTATTCGCCGACCAACAACACGAATAACGGCGTTGCATCGACGCTGCCGTAGTAACGCGCGAACGGCACCTCGCGCAGACGCGCCATCTCGCCGTCCCGCATCTCGTGCAGAATTTTGCCCGGCTCGGCATCGCGCTCGCGATCGAAATCAGTCGATTGCGTCGCCGCGAGAAAGCGCAACACCCCCTTAGCGATCAACGGATCGATCCATAAGGCGAACAAGGCTGTCAGGATCCCGTCGCGTCCAAACGGGGTGCTGAACCACGGGATACCGGCGAAGGGATAGGGACCAAATGCCGTCTCGGTCATCAGCATGTACAGGTCGGCGACCGACCGGCGCGCAAACTCGTTGAACAGCGAGTTGGAGCTGTCGACGCTGGCAGCCCGCCCGCTGGAGACCCTGAGCGCCCGCCGCGCAGTGCGAAGTGAACTGTAGAATTGCCGGCTAACGCCAATCTTCTGAGCGCGATCGTCCCTGCATGCAATCCGAAGCACGGATCGCATCCCCTCGCCCGGAGCGAGCGAAAGCTCGTAAAGCGCGGTGGCGGCATCGAGGCGGGTCGGGGCGGGATCGAACTCGAGACTGGTGATTCTCTCCATTCCGTCGAGGCCGAGGTACCGCAAGACAACGCATGATGCAGACCTGCGTTCGACCGAGACCTGGCCTCGGCGAGCCCGTTTCTGGCCCCTCACCTCGAAGAGGTCGGCGAAATCAGCGGCAAACCTGATGCCGAGCCTCACATCATGGGCTCGGGTGTCGAAGTTGTGGACGAGGAGCCGCTCGTAACATGCATTCTGCCAGATGTATTTGAGCCGGTTCACATGGATCAATTCGCCGCGGAATGCGACCCCGTCGCGAGAGATCAGCTCGGGGTTCGCCAAATCCACGGTAAGGACGGCATTGTCTTCCTGCACATTCGAGCTGAGCAGCAGGAGCGGCGCACCATTCAGTCGCAGCTCGAGCTGCGACAGGAAACGCGTGTCGTGAAGGTAAATGCCGTCGGAGTTGCCTTCCCCCGCCACGATGTCGCCGCGGTGATCAAATAAAGCGAAAGCATAACCGGACTTTAACGTGCGCGGCCGGCGCTCCTGAAAGGAGACATTCGATTCGATGTAAAACGGCGACGCTTCCTCGTCGCCAGCCCGCCCAGGAGCCGGCGCGCTCTCGCCGGTTTTACTCTCGGAACTCAGGCGGCGTCCCGCTGACCGGCTGCCCTGGTGCTCAAGACAACCGCCTCGATCGAGCTGCGACGCCGGACATCGTCGTACAGCTCGACATAATCGCGCGCCATGCGCTCGACCGAGAACCGCTCCTCGAACCGGCGTCGAACCCCTGTCCGATCGAGGACTGCGGCTCGCGGGACTGCGGCAACTGCTCCATCGACGCTATCAACGACAAAGCCGGTCACCCCCTTGTCGATGATTTCCGGAACGGAGCCTCGCCTAAAGGCGATGACCGGAGTGCCGTTGGCCATCGCCTCGATCATGACCAGCCCGAACGGTTCCGGCCAGTCGATCGGGAAAAGCAGCGCCATCGCCCGACCGAGAAATTCTCCTTTGTCGCGATCACCGATCTCCCCGATGAACTCCACCCCCGGATCCCTCAGCACTCTCTTGATCTTGTTATTGTAATAATCGAGATCGGCTTTGTCGACCTTGGCCGCGATTTTCAGCGCTATTCCCACGCGGTGGGCAATTTCAATCGCGTTTTCCACCCCCTTCTCGGGGCTGATCCGGCCGATAAAAGCGAGGTAGCCGCCCTCCCCGCTGCCCGGAGGGTAAAGATCTGTCGGGAGGCCGTGATGCACGGTGCCCTGCCAGCTCGCCCAGGGCACCGGCGCCCGCTGAGCGTCCGAGATGGACACCAGCGGCATCATCGGAAATTCGCGAAAGAGGGGAAGCAAATCCGGCAGATCGAGGCGACCATGGGTTGTCGTCAAGGTCTTGCCCCAGAGCGGCGCAAACAACGGAAAATGCAGGGCATCCACATGAAAATGGATGATGTCGAATGCCTCGGCGCTCCGCGCGACGCGGTTCAGCATCACCAGATGATGCGGAAGCGGATCTTTGCATCGCGGATCGAGACGCAGTGCGCGATCGCACGGGGCCCGAAGTGTCGCTTTGGTCTGCGAGTTGCCGCTGGCAAACAGAGTGACCTCATGACCCTGGCGGACCAGCTCTTCGGTCAGATACGAGACCACTCGCTCGGTGCCGCCGTAGAGCTGTGGCGGGCAGCTCTCGTACAAAGGCGAAATTTGCGCGATCCTCATTTCCAATATTCCTCGTGTTTACCGCTCGTCCGCAGAGCACTCGCCAGATCCGCAATTGAGCTCGCTAATACAGCGACCGCAAATCAGGAACTGTCTTGGGATTAAGAAGTTCCAGAGCCCAAGGAGGTCAGCACCGCCCGACACAGTTGGGAAGTTGTGCTGCCTTATTTTCGGGAGCCCATTCCACACATGTTGCGGCCGCGGGTCGAAACGACCGCGGCGCCCGCCAAACCGGCGATTGAATGATGTAAGCGTTCTGGAACGCCGTTCAAGCCCTCTCGAACTTTCTAGCACGTTGTTTTGAATGACGGTTTTTAGGACGACGTGGAGCTTGAAGATCGCTGCGGCATCACTAGATCGAAGGCGTGCCGGATGCCGACTGACGGGTTTCGGCAGGGAATTATGGCTGGACCAGAAATGGGTCGGCCGCGATCATGTCGCTTCGCTGTGAGGATGTGATCCGAGTTGTTATCCCACCTCCTCTCGCGCGGCGCGGCACGTTCGCGGCAGTACCGATAGGCCGGTCAGCCGCTGGAGACTTTTTCCCTGTCTGCCGCGCTGGTCGCAATCCGCACGCGTTAGCAGGGTCAACATGCAGGAGAGGTGGAACCATGGCGCTTTCAGAGTTTCCGCGATTGGGGTTCGACCCGTTTGCCGAGCTGCGGCGAATGCAGGGCGAGATGAACCGGGTCTTTTCCGGGTTCAACGCGACGGCCGCACGCGACTTTCCGCCGATCAACATCTGGCTCGGCGAGCACAGCGTCGTTCTGACGGCCGAATTGCCGGGTATTACCCGTGATGACGTAAATCTCAGCCTCCAAGAGGATGTGCTTACGCTCGCGGGCAAGCGCGAACCGAAGTCGCAAGAGCAAAACGTTAGTTGGCAGCGCCGCGAGCGCGCGTACGGCAGCTTCTCGCGCACGGTCCAGCTGCCGTTCCGTGTCGATCCCGACAACGTCCAGGCCCGTTTCAGCAACGGCATCCTGGAGATCGAGTTGCAACGGCTGGAAGCGGATCGGCCAAAGAAGATCGAAATCCGCGTTGCTTGATCCGAGCGGAAGGAGTGCAGTCATGGCCCAGGAAGTCAAAACAGTCGAGCAACAGACGCCGGCCACCCGGGAATCCACGAGGGAAGCCGGTCAGCGCACGCCGCCGCGGCCGGTCTTTCTGCCGCCGGCCGACATCTATGAAACAAAGGACAGCATCGTCGTGCTGGCGGAAATGCCAGGAGTTTCCTCCGAAGGGGTCGACATTAGCCTCGAACGGCGCGTGTTGACGATCCGCGGACGCAGCGCCGCCAACGAGCATGGTGGCTACCAGCGGGTTTACAACGAGTATGCTGACGGCGATTACGAGCGCGTTTTCACCCTGTCGGAAAACATCGACCGAGACCGCATCGAGGCCACCCTCAAGGACGGGGTGTTGCAACTCGGCCTGCCAAAGGCAGAAGCCGCAAAGGCGAGAAAGATCGAACTCAAAACTTCTTGAGCAGCGCAAACTGGCTTGGCTCAAGCAAAGGGGTGGAAACCGGCAGCAGCGCGTTTCCACCCTATCCTGCTGCTCGTATTCGTGCTCGCCGCTCGAGGATCTGCCGCGTCGGCGGCGGATGCCATCCCGGAGCTGCTGAGGCAGGTTCATTGGGGAGAGACCTCGCGAAGCCTGCTGCGGCAATTCGACGGCGCCGCAACGCAGCTGCCCAGAGGTCTAGATTTCGGCGACAGCTATGTCGATGTCGTGCTGCACGGGGAAACCGTAGGCGGCGTCCCCGTCGTCACCTTCTTTCAGATGGACAAGAGAACGCGCGGCCTCAAGCGCATCCAGCTGGAGCGACCGCGCCACGGGGTCAACCCGCCGGCGTTGCGTGCGATCTCGGCGGCGCTGTACGCCGATTACGGCCGGCCCGACAAGGTCTGCCTCACGCCGGTTACTCCGATCGGCGGCTACCAAGCGGCAGCGCAAGAAATATGGGTCCGCGGCACGGATGCGATCAGTGCGATCTACCGCGACACCACCCTGCAAGCCTTCGAGGGCTGCCTCTTTGGGGTTGCTTCCGGATATTGCGGATTGACCGGGCAGTTGTTGGTGCGGATTAGTCCGGCCGACGGCATCGCCGAGCCGGACCCATGTTCCCTAACGAGCCGTCACGGCTGAAGCGTTTGACTAAGACGCCCGGACGAGCTGGCCGCGGATTTCCCCGGGTTTGTTGGCCTCGGTGTGGATATTGACATACCATTTCCCGGCGTCCAGCTGAGCGATTTGCGCATCGGTCAATGTCGCCGAACCCTTGATTGGGCTGGCGGGATTCCCGGTGAAAGGCACAACGATCGGGGCGTTCGCCCCGGGATCGGCTGGACCGTGAATATGCGCCGCGATCGGGGGTCCGCTGAGGCCGGAATAGTCGACCGTCCAACTCAATGTTTTGGTGTTGGTGTCGAGCGATGCCGTCGCCGTGCCTTTGCCTGAGCTGGTTACCCCCGGGGAGGGAGCCAGATTTGCCGTAAAATTGACTTGTTCCGCCTGCGCGGCGGCGCCCCATACTAGAAATACCGCGAGAAAACCAAAGCTCAGCCATCGCGTTCGGCGCATTTCCGTCTCCTCCCAATCGAAAAATCGATCGGCCTAGATGTAGAATTTTGACGACCCCGGTCAAGCGGGAATTGGAGTCGGAACCCCAACGGCGGCAGTCTACCACAATGGGTAGATGTTCTGAGCCGGTTCCCGGGCCTGGCGCCGCCTCGATCGACGGAAGCGAGTGAGCGTTCCGCCCGCGAGCGCCGCCACTGCAAGACCCGACAGGATCCACCACTCCATCTGCTATGTCCCCTCCACCGCGACATCGGCGCGAGGCCGTAGCGCGCTCGCGATTTGGGCGACAGCCGGCAGCATCGCCTCGGCGACCGCCGCGTTTCCGCCCTCCGATAAATGGTACAGATCGATATAAACGGGCTTTGTCCAGTCGTCAAAAAGCGCGGACAGATCGATGATGTCCGAGACCTCTACCAGTTCGGGACGACGACGCCGTTCGCCGATTATCGCTTCGTAAAGAAGCCGTCGGCGCTCGGGATCGTTGGTGTAGTCGTCAACCCAGCGCCCCTCGTCCGGCGTTTTGAACTTTTTGGTCGTGATCACCGGCTGCCAGAAGAATATTGGTCGGAACGCGTATTCACCGGCCAGCAGGCGTACCACACGCACATTCGCCAGATAGGCTGCAATGACCTCGCGGGCGAGCGCGGCGAGATCGACCTCTGACAGGTCTGTCTGCTCCACTGGCAATGGGCCGCGCAATGGAAGGCCGGTCAATCGGCGCAGCCGCCGCATTGTGCGTGGCGCTGAACTGATCAGTGCCGCCGCGATCAGGTCGCGCTGTCGATCCGGATGAAGCAGGTTGAACTCGGCCCGCCGGCGCGCCTCGTTGAACAGCCCGTCGGCGTAGCCGGTCTGCTGCGCGCACGCCATCTCGTTGATGCCGTCGTAGAACAAGGCAATATCGAGCCGTTCTGCGGACTTCAACAGCTGCTGCAAGGTGATCACCTCCTGCGTGCTGTTGTGCCCGAGCTGGCCATAGTTGGTTACTGAAACGCGGTGTCCGCGCTCGGTGAGCCGGCGAGCCAGTAGCGCCGGAATGGTTTGGTCGTCGCGGGCCCCCATTCCCATCATTGTGGAGCCGCCAAAGCACAGGATGCGGATCGCCTCGCCATCGGCGGTCTTTTCGCCCGGCGTCGGCCGCAGCCCGCGTTCGTCGAGCGTCACGTACGCACCGCGGAATGGGCGCTGCCACCATCCGACATAGGGCTTCCAGTCGACGCGGACGGCGCGGCGGAACTCGTCGAAATATCCTACGGACCAGTCGGCGCCGCCATAGGCGTCGGCGCTAGCGGCGCGGTCCGGGCGGGTCGGACGCTGGTAACGCAGGAAGCGGGTCAACCGACGCCACCCCTCGACGCCGAACTCGGTAACGAGCACGGCTATGAGCAGCAGCCCCACAACGTGCCACAGGGCTGCGATAAATCGGCCGAGCTCCCCTAGCATTCGTCGATCCGCTAAGCAGAAGCCGTGCCGAGGGAGCGGCCGCACAACGACCGGCTCTCGCTGTAGCGCAGCGAGGTTTCAACGGTCCCGCCGCCCAGCCGGTTGAGCCTGAAGAGGTGAGTTCTTCTGCTCGCGGCCGGCGAGATGCATGACGCCGATCACCTCATGGGGCGCGTAGGGCTCGACAAACAGACCGCGGCCGGCATCGAAGGCCGGCGCGGCATCGCCCGGCATCCAATTGCAATACGCCGGGAGAAAGTTCACTGGCAGGTGCTCGGCAAAGATCACGTAATTGAGCGCCGTTTGCTCGACAAAAAAGAATTGCGTCCGCTGTAGTACCTGCGCCAAGACACGCGCCCACGCATCCCAATGCGGCGCGGCGCAGTGCAATCCAAATACTCCGCAATTTACCATCGGGTTGCGGCCCAGACGATCGGCGGCGCGCCAGCCGAACGCCTCGCGATAATTCTTCCAGGCCAGTGTCCAGCCGAACGGCTTTGGCCGCTTGTAATGGCGCTTGTAGGCGCGGTCGATTTCGGGCGTGATCGCCAGCTTGTCCTGGCCCGCTGCGTTGACGTAAAGATCGATCACCCGCCCGTCCTGAAGCCAGGCATCGGCATCGACCCAAAGATAAACCTCATACCCCGGAAAGTGGCGTCGCAGAAACGGGCGCGCCACCTGCGCCTTGAATGTCTCTGCGGTTTGTGCGCGACGGGGAAAGTCGAGATCCCAAGCCGGCCGCACGACGTGTTCGACCCGGGAGGACAGCCATCCAAGCTGTTCCCCGTCGAGCCCGAGATCGAGGATCCCGACCGCGACGTCCCGGCGATGCGCCCGGATCGACAGCACAGTATCGCGCAACAGCGGAAAATAATTGCGATCCGCGCCGCTGGCGATCAGCAGGCGCTCGCCGCCCATCGCCGCCGCTGTCTCACGGTACGAGGCGGTAGCCCCCCGGCTCCGTCACGAGGATCTCGGCGCGTGCGGGATCGCGCTCGATCTTTTGGCGAAGGCGGTACACATGGGTCTCCAGCGTGTGGGTCGTCACGCCGGCATTATAGCCCCATACTTCGCCAAGAAGAGTGTCGCGCGCGATTGCCTGAGCACCGGCGCGGTAGAGATATTTCAGGATCGCCGTCTCCTTCTCGGTCAACCTCACCTTCTTGCGGCCGGTCGCATCGAGGAGAAGCTTGGCGCTCGGACGAAAGGTGTAGGGGCCGATCGTGAACACCGCATCGTCGCTGTGCTCGCTCTGCCGCAGATGCGCGCGCAGGCGCGCCAGCAGCACGCTCAGGCGAAACGGCTTTGTCACATAGTCGTCGGCGCCCGAATCGAGGCCGAGCACCGTGTCGGCGTCACTGTCCGCCCCGGTCAGCATGACGATCGGCACTTGGACCCCGGCGCGGCGCAACAGCCGGCACAATTCCCGCCCGTCCATATCGGGAAGCCCGACATCGAGCAGAATGGCGTCGAACCGCTCCGTGCCCGCAATTTGCAATGTCTCAGCCGCGCTATCGCACTGAACAACGGCAAATTCTTCATTCAGCTCGAGCTGCTCAGCGAGCGATTGGCGTAACGCGCCATCATCGTCAACGATCAATATCCGACGGACAGCCCTCATCATCCTCTCGTCGGACGGGACATTAGCGCTGTCATTATCCGCACCAATTGCGTTCCACATCCCCTTTCAAAGGTCGAATGTTAAACCATTCACGATGCGATTTCCAGTAACACCGGGTCACTGCGAGGTGGAAGGGCGGCCAGCAGATCCAGCGCTTGTTGCCACCGTTCCGTCGCTTGCCGCCAATCCGGCAAGCGGGCACCGGCGGCGCGTGATCCTGCTGCCAGACCCGCCGCCAGCGCCGGTTTTGCGATCACTCGCCGCAGAGCACGCGCCAGCGCCGCCGCGTCGCCCGGTGGAACCAGCAACCCGGCCGCGCGGGGCACCGTCTCGGGAATTGCCCCCGCGGCGGTAGCGACGATCGGCAGGCCATACGCCATCGCTTCTGCGAAGGCCATCCCATACCCCTCGTGAAAGGAGGGCAGCACAAAGATGTCCGCTGCCCGATAGGCGCGCATGATCACTCGCGGCGGCTGCTCGCCGGCGAGAGTGATGCGCCGGCCGAGTCGGGCCTGGGATATCCTCCGCCGTATCGCCCGCACCGTGCGTGGGTCACGGTCGAGCGAGCCGAGACAAAGCAGCTGCCAGTCGAGGTCGCGGATACGCGCCAGCGCCGCGACGAGCACTCGATGGCCCTTGCGCGGGATCAGGGTTGCCACACAGAGCAACGACCGGACCGGGCCGCGCCGCGGCTGCAAAGACCGGTCCGGTTTCGCAGTGCCTGGCGGGATCACGAAGATGCGGTCGGGCGGAACGCCATGAGCCTCGACCGCGGCAGCCGTTTTGGGGCTGGGACATAGGACGCCGCGACAGCGTCGCAATGCAGCTCCCTCGAGCCGAATGAGGCGCTCTACCGCGGCAGGGGAAAGCCCGGTTTCTTCGGCGAGCGGATGATGGATGAGCGCCACGAGACGCAGTCGACGCCAGTGCGCCAGGACCGCCGCTTCGAGATCGGGAAGCGCGAGACCGTCGATGACCGCCGTGGCGCCATCGGCGAGTTCGGCTAATGCCGTTTCACGATCATCCGGAACAAGCTCGATGACCTTTACCGCGTGCCCGCGGGACCGCAGGCCGTCAATGACATGACGATCGTAAAGATACCCGCCGGTCAGCTGGTCGAGCCTGCCGGGGACGACAAAGACGAGCTCGGTCATTCGAGCGCAGCATCGTAGGCGGCCCAGGCTACCGGGTTTTCACGCAGCACTACTTTGAGTCCGGCAATGAGCTGGGAGCCCAATGCTCCCTCCTTGATCCGCCGCGCCAAGCGCCGATGGATTTCGCCGGCGAGAAACTCGGTCGTGGTGTTGCGCCCGCGAAACTCCGCCAATTCGTCGAGGTTGCGGTACTCGAATTCGCCAAGAACGGCCTTGAGCAGATCGAGAGCGCGGCCGATATCGCAGACGATCCCGTCGGCGTCGAGCGCATCACGCCGCAGCTCGGCCTCGACGACATAGGTCGCGCCGTGCAGCCTCTGCGCCGGACCAAACACCTCGCCGGCCAGGCTGTGGGCGGCCATAAAATGATGACTGACGGTGATGCTGTACATGGCTGGGCTCCTCAAGCCGCGTGCGGAGTCACGCTCCGCAAGTGGTTAGTCGTACCGTACGGTGTGGCAGAGAACGCCTGGCGATGGCGCCGCAAGCCGCGGAATCAATGCGGGCAATCCGTTAAATTCGATTTCGCCCGAGAGGAGGACGTCAAATAGCGGGTCGCGCAACAGCGACAGGGCGAGCGTCAACCGGCGCCGGTGCGACCAGCGCTGCGCACGGCCCGCCGGGACAGCGCCAACCTGAGACGAACGCAAGGTCAGGCGGCGGGAATGAAACGCGCTGCCGAGCGCGAGCGGCACGATCCGAGTACCGTACCAGCTCATCTCGAGCACCGTCGCCTCGAAGCCGGCGATCGTCAGCGCGGTGGCGAGCCCGGCAGGCGCTCCGCTCGCATGGATGACCAGATCGGCTTCCGGCAATGCCTTGTCCGGCGTCGCAAAATGGCAACCGACGGCCGTCGCGATCGCTTCGCGGGTCGGATCGATGTCGATCAGCTCGACCTCGGCGCCCGGCAAGCGCGCCATGAGCGCGGCGACAAGGCAGCCGACGACGCCGGCGCCGATCACCGCGATGCGGTCTCCCGGACCCGGCGTCGCATCCCATATTCCATTGACCGCCGTTTCCATATTGGCGGCGAGCGTCGCGCGCCGGTCCGGGACCGTGTCGGGGATATCGACGACGGCATCGCTCGGCACGATGAACCGGTCCTGATGGGGATGCAGACAGAACACCCGGCGTCCGAGCGCCTCGCCCGGGCCGTCCTCGACAATCCCGACAGCCGAATAGCCGTATTTGACTGGCGCCGGGAAGTCACCCTCCTGGAACGGGCAGCGCATCCGCCGCCATTCGCTCGGCGGCACCTCGCCGCGGAAAACAAGGCTCTCGGTACCCCTGCTGATCGCGCTCCGAAGCGTCCGGATCAAAAGCTCGCCGGGCGCGGGCGATTGCAAGCTCTGCGTCCTGATTTCGCCGTGGCCCGGCGCCGTCACCCAAAACGCCCGCGCCTCAAGCATAGGAATAAACCCGGTCCCGGAGGGGTCTGACGGACGGCCGCTTGTTGATCGAGTCCGGGCAGGGCACGATCGCCAGATACACCGAACCCACTGGATATGTCGACCGGGATTACCTCGCCTTCTCCTTCGCCGTCCGCGCTCCTGCGCGAGGCGCGCTCTGTCTTTGCGCGCTCGCTCGGGCTCGCCCTCGCGGCAATTCCGGTGCCGGTGTTCGGCGGTGCGATCGGCGCCGTTCCCGCGTTGACCGGCCTCGCCCTGTTCCTTGGGCTTCTTTTCGCCGTCGAGCGCGGGCTCGCCGCGCACCATCCTCATCCCCGCCTCGGCGCGGCAAACCGGATAACGCTCGTTAGGGCGGCAATCGCCTGCCTGATCGCCGCACGCGCGGTCGAGCCGGCGCCGCTCGGCATGTCGGAAAGGTGGCTTCTTGCCGCCATTGCCGGGGCCGCGCTGATGCTCGACGGCGCCGACGGATGGGCGGCCCGGCGCCAGGGATTGGCTTCCGCCTTTGGTGCGCGTTTCGACCTGGAGGTCGATGCGTTTGCTGTCCTCGTGCTCGCGATAACCGTCGCAAAGGCGCAGGCCGTTCCCTATTGGGTGCTCGCGATCGGCGGCATGCGCTACCTCTACCTCGCCGCGGCGCTGACGTTTCCGCTGCTGCGCCGGCCGTTGCCGCCGCGGCGGATCGCCGATCGGCGGCGCAAGACGATCGCCGTCGTCCAGAGCGTGGCCCTGACGATCGCGCTGGCGCCCGCGACTATGCCGGGCTGGGCCGCAGCCATTTGCGCCGCAGCGCTCGGGCCCCTGGCCTATTCATTTGCGCCGACATTGTCATTCTGGTGTCCACTCGGCCGCATAGGTGAGGTCGAATAAGATTGCTGGTGCGAGCCGCGGCGCGACATATGATGCAGCGCGGCAAGGAGATAGAGAGTGCTCGAGTCCAGGACGCCTGCACAGCCATCCCTTGGCGAGGCCATCACGGCGCTGCGCCGCGGCGAGCCGGTGCTGATCCGCGACGATGAGATCAATGTTCTTGCGGTCGCTGCCGAGCTGGCGACCGAGGAAAATCTGCGGCGTCTACGCGAGATTTCCCAGGCGCCGGCGCGGGTGGTTCTGACGCGCCGGCGTGCTGTGGCGCTCGGCCTTGCCGCGCGCAACGAATTGTCCGGCGCCTTGACGATCTCCGTCTCGGACGAATTGCCCGCGGCAGTGATCCGCAATCTAGCCGATCCGGGAGCATCGCTCGGCGCGGAACCGCCCGGTTTTGGCCCCAAGCCCCTCCCCGCCAAGGGCGGCGCGCTCGCCGCGGTGGCTCTGGCAAAGCTGGCGTCGCTGCTGCCGGCAGCGCTCGTGCTGCGCACCGGCCAGAGCGAAGCGGCGCTGTTTGCGCGCCGCGGAGATCTCGCGGTCATCGATGCTGCCGCCGTGTTCGAGCGTGATGCGGCGACTGCCGGGCTCGAGCGCGTCGCCGAAGCGCGCGTCCCGCTCGCCGATGCAGAAAATGCCCGGCTCATTGCGTTTCGCCCGCGCGATGGCGGCCTCGAACATCTCGCGATCCTGATCGGGTCGCCCGATCCGTCAGCGCCGGTTTTGGTGCGGCTGCATTCGGAGTGCTTTACCGGCGACCTGCTCGCCAGCCTGCGCTGCGACTGCGGCGACCAACTGCGCGGCGGGATCGCGGCAATCGCGCAGGCCGGGGGCGGCGTACTGCTCTATCTTGCGCAGGAAGGTCGCGGCATCGGGCTAGTCAACAAGCTGCGGGCCTATCGGCTGCAGGATGCCGGTTTCGACACATTCGACGCCAACGAGCAGCTGGGTTTCGACGCTGACGAGCGGGTTTACCTGCCGGCAGCGGAAATGTTGCGGCAGCTCGGCTTCGGTACCGTCCGGCTGCTGACCAACAACCCGGACAAAGTGGTTGCGCTCGAACGCTACGGCATCCGTGTCGCCGAACGCGTGCCGCACGTCTTCCCGTCAAACGGCCACAACGAGCGGTATCTCCGCGCCAAGGCAACCCGCAGCGGCCATTTTCTCTAGATCAAAGCGGAGGGATCATCCCACGGCGCCGCGGGCGCCGAAGATTGCGGTGCCGACCCGGACATGGGTGGCGCCGAAGCGGATCGCCTTCTCGAAATCGGCGCTCATTCCCATGCTGAGGATTTCGAGCCCATTGCGCCGGCCGATCTCGCGTAAAAGCGCGAAATGCGGGGCGGGTTCTTCGTCGAGCGGCGGGACGCACATCAGCCCGATGATCGGGAGGGCGAGCCGCTCCCGGCATTCGAGGATAAACCCGTCGGCGTCGGCCGGCATGATGCCGGCCTTTTGCGGCTCCTCTCCGGTGTTCACCTCGATCAGGCAGGGCGGCCGGCGACCGGCATGCTCCATCTCCCCGGCCAGGGCCTGCGCGAGCCGCAGCCGGTCGACGCTCTCTATCACATCGAAACCCGCGACCGCGTCGCGCACCTTGTTGGTCTGCAGAGGGCCGATCAAGTGCAGGGCGAGATCGTGAAATTCCTCGCGCAGCTCCGGATATTTTGCCTGCGCCTCCTGCACCCGGTTCTCGCCGAACACGCGATGCCCTGCCAGCAGGGCGTGCCGCACGCTCGCCGCGGGATGGGTCTTGCTGACAGCGACGAGCGTCACGCTTTCAGGCGCCCGGTCCGCGGCCCGCGCCGCCGCTGCGATCCGCTCCCGAACAGCCGCGAGATTGGCCGAGATAACCCCTTCCATAGCAGCTCCATTCCTGGCAAAGATCGCGCGATGTCGCTCACTCATTACCGCGCCGCGGCCGCCCTTGCCGCAAGTCTTTCGTTGGCGCTCGCCGGCTGCGCGGCGAACCCGCCGGCCGAACAGGCCGGGCAGCCCGCCGGGACGCCGCCGAGCGCGACTGAAACCCAGAAGGCGTCATCCAGCGAGCCCGAGGACATCGACACCGAGGCGACCATCTGGACGGTGCTCGGCCTCGCCAAGAAAGAATCCGTCAAGGAGCCGGGGCCGCAAACCGGCCGGACGGTGAGCCCAATTCTGTGGCAGGCGGCGCACGACACGCTCGATTTTGTCAAATACGCCTCGGAAGATCCACTCACCGGCTCGATCGTCACCGACTGGTACTCACCGCCGGGAAACCCGAATGTCCGATACCGGATCAATGTCTTCATCCTGTCGCGGGCGTTGCATTCCGATTCGCTGACGGTGACGGTCGATCGTCAGGAGCGTTCTGCGGACGGGCAGTGGGCCGAGACCACGATTGCGAGGCAGGTCGAGACCGACCTCGAAAACGCAATCCTCAGCCGGGCGGGGCAACTCAAACGCGCCTGGACGGCGAAGCCTAGTTGAAAACGCCGGGCTTGCAGGCCGGTCCGACCGTGGCCAGATCCCTGGCCATGTCGCGATACAATTTCCGCGAAAGCGAAGCGAAATGGCAGCGCATCTGGCGCGAGCAGCGGCTGTTCGAGGTCGACGCCGAGCCAGGGCGGCCAAAATACTATGTTCTTGAAATGTTCCCTTACCCGTCCGGCAAGCTCCATGTCGGGCACGTGCGGAACTACACGATGGGTGACCTGGTCGCCCGTTACCGCCGGGCGCAAGGTTTTAACGTCCTGCACCCGATGGGATGGGACGCGTTCGGCTTGCCGGCGGAAAACGCGGCGATGGCCGAAAACATGCATCCGGCGATTTGGACCCGCGAGAACATCAAGACGATGCGGGGCCAGCTCGAGCGCATGGGGTTCGGTTACGACTGGTCACGCGAGATCGCGACCTGCCACCCGGACTTTTACCGCCATCAGCAGAAGATTTTCCTCGACTTCCTCGCGGCCGGTCTCGCCTATCGCAAGGAATCCTGGGTCAATTGGGACCCGGTCGAGAACACGGTGCTCGCCAACGAGCAGGTGATCGAGGGACGCGGCTGGCGATCCGGGGCGATCGTCGAAAAGCGGCTGTTGGCGCAATGGTCCCTGCGCATCACCGCCTTTACCGAGGACCTGCTCGACGCCATCGGGGACCTCCCGCGCTGGCCGGAGCGCGTGCGGCTGATGCAGGAGAACTGGATCGGCCGCTCGGAAGGGGCACGCGTCTTCTTTGCGATCGCCGGGAGGAACGAGCGGATCGAGGTCTTCACGACCCGGCAGGACACGCTCTTCGGCGCCACGTTCCTGGCACTCTCGCCGAACCAGCCGCTGGCGCTGCGCATCGCCGAAGACGACCCGGGTCTTGCCGCGTTCATCGCCGAATGCAACCGCATGGGCACCAGCGAAGCGGTGATCGAGACCGCAGAGAAGCGCGGCTACCCGACCGGTTTTGAGGCGCTGCATCCCTTCGACGAGAACCTGCGGGTCCCGGTCTACGTCGCCAATTTCGTGCTGATGGAGTACGGCACGGGCGCCATATTCGGCTGCCCGGCGCATGATCAGCGCGACCTCGAATTTGCCCGAAAATATCGGCTGCCGGTGATCCCCGTCGTGCTGCCGCCGGGCGAGGATCCGGCCACCTTCAAGATCGGCGACACCGCCTATGTCGACGACGGGATGTTGATCAATTCCGCCTTCCTCGACGGCCTCTCGGTAGCGGATGCCAAGCGGGCCGCCGGCGAGCGGCTCGAAAAGCTCGGGCTTGGCCAACGGACGACGGTCTACCGGCTGCGAGACTGGGGGGTTTCGCGCCAGCGCTACTGGGGCTGCCCGATCCCGGTGATTTATTGCAGCGCATGCGGGATCGTCCCCGTACCCGAGAAGGATCTGCCCGTCACATTGCCGCAGGATGTCAGCTTCGAGGTTCCGGGCAATCCGCTCGATCATCATCCGACCTGGAAACACGTCCGGTGTCCGCGCTGCGGCGGACTCGCGCGGCGCGAGACCGACACGTTGGACACGTTCTTCGAATTCATCTTGGTATTTCCTGCGCTTCTGCTCGCCGCGTGCATCGGTCGCGTTCGAGCGCGAGGCGGTCGACTACTGGATGCCGGTCGATCAATACATCGGCGGCGTCGAGCACGCGGTTCTCCACCTGCTCTACTCGCGGTTCTTCACCCGCGCCTTGAAGCAATGCGGGTACCTCGATCTCGACGAGCCCTTTGCCGGGCTGTTCACGCAAGGCATGGTATGCCACGAGACCTATGAGAGCGCAGACGGCGATTGGCTCTTCCCCGAAGAAGTCGAGACCGCCGAGGACGGACATCTCGTCGACGCGGAAGGGCGGCCGGTGACAGCGGGCCGCCACGAAAAGATGAGCAAATCCAAGAAGAACGTCGTCGGCCTGGACGCGATCGTCGATACCTACGGCGCAGACACGGCGCGTCTCTATCTGCTTTCCGACAGCCCTCCGGAACGCGATCTCGAATGGACCGAGACCGGGATCGAAGGGATCTGGCGCTATGTCAACCGGCTCTGGCGCATGGTCAGCGAGCCTTCCGTGCCGCTGGCGCAGCCCGGATCCCCGATGCCCTCCGCATTGTCGCCGGCTCTCGACGCGACGCGACGGGCGACGCACAAGACGATCGCGGCGGTAACCGACGATCTCGACAAATTCCGCTTCAACCGCGCCGTCGCACGGATACGCGAGCTGAGCAACGCGCTCGAAGACCTCCCCGCGGCGGATCTTGGTTCGGCGGAGGTGCTCCGCGAGGGTCTGGAAACCTTGACCCGGCTGCTCGGCCCGATGATGCCGCACCTCGCCGAGGAGATGTGGCAGACGCTCGGCGGCGAGGGGCTGCTCGCCGATCAGTCCTGGCCGGTTGCCGATCCGCAGCTGACGCAGGACGAGCAGGTGACGATCGCCGTGCAAGTCAACGGCAAGCTGCGCGGCACCCTCGATGTTTCGCGGGATATGGACAAGGCTGCCGTCGAGAACGCCGCCCTGGAGTTGCCGCAGGTGCTGCGCTGGCTCGAAGGCCGGCCGCCGCGCAAGGTCATCGTCGTGCCGAACCGCATCGTCAATATCGTCGCGTGAGGCTGTGAGACGCCGCCTATTGCTTGCGCTCGCCCTCGGCCCGCCGCTGGCGCTCTCGGGATGCGGCTGGGCGCCGCTCTACGGTGAGGCCGAGAGCGGCCCGGCAAGCGAAGAGTTGCGCGCGATCCATGTCGACCCGATCCCCGAACGCATTGGCCAGCGGCTCGAGATCGCATTGCGCAACTCGCTCAATCCGACCGGCGAGCCAACCCCCGAACGCTATCGGCTGCGGACCACGCTCTCCACCTCTCTGGGCAACCTCGGCATTGAATCGCAGGGTTTGGCGTCGCTCGGTAAACTTGACGTTTACGCGACCTATACGCTGATCGACAGCAAGAGCCGTAAGACACTAGTAACCAATACGGTGCACGTCGCAAATTCCTTCGATCTCAATCCGAACCAGTATTCGACGGTGGTCGGCGAAGGTGATGCCGCGGTCCGCAGCGCCGCCGAGCTCGATCAGGAGATCGTGACCCGGCTCGCCCTGTTCATCGAGCGCCGGCTCGCCGAGCAGCCCGCGTCGCCGAGCTGAAGGGTGGTGAAGCTCGCTCCGTCGCGGATCGCTGCGTTTCTGCAACGACCCGACCCCGAAATTCGCGCCGTGCTGCTGTACGGCCCGGATGAGGGCTTGGTGCGCGAGCGCGCCGAGGTCGTGGCGCGCTCGGTCTGTCCCGACCTCAGAGATCCATTTCGCGTCGCCGATCTGATGGCGGCTGCGCTCGCCGCCGATCCCGCGCGGCTCGCCGACGAGGCCGCCCAGCTGAGCCTTACAGGGGGCCGGCGTGTGGTGCGTGTGCGCGGCGCCGGCGATGTGCTCGCAAAGATGTTTGCAGGATTTCTGGAGAGCACGCCCGGCGACGCCTTGGTCATCGTCGAGGCCGGCGAGCTGCCGTCCCGCTCGGCGCTCCGCAGGTGCTTCGAAGCGGCGCGGTCCGCCGTTGCGATCGGCTGCTATCCGGATACGCCGCGCGATTTGGCAGCGGTGATCCGCGAGACATTGGCAGCGCATCGGGTGACCGCGAGCCGCGATGCCGGCCAGTTTCTGGTCGAGCATCTCGGGGGCGATCGGCTGCTGACGCGTTCCGAGCTCGAAAAACTCGCGCTTTATGCCGGCGAGGGCGGCAGGGTCGAAATCGAGGACGCGCGGCTCTCGATCAGCGACACCGCGGCGCTCGAGCTCGACGACGCCGTGATGGCGGCAACCGAGGGCGATGCCGTGCGGGTCGAACGCGTGCTCGGCCGGGTCCTCCAACAGGGTGAATCACCCGTCTCGATAGTCCGGGCATTGCTGCGCCACCTGCATCGGCTTCATGCGCTCACTGCCCGGTTCGCGGCCGGCGTAAGCATCGACGAAGTATTGCGGACGGCCCGTCCGCCGATCTTCTTCAAACAGGAAGACAGCTTCCGGCGCCAGCTCGGCCTGTGGAGCGAGGCACGGCTGCGCCCCCAACTCGGCCGCATCGCCAAAGCCGAACTCAACATGAAGACGACAGGCCTCCCCGCCGAGACGATCTGCCGCGAGGCCATGCTGGCGGTGGCGATGGCCGCACGAGAGCGGCGCTGAGGTATATGCATCCGAAAATCGGACGACTGCCGCAACCCCCAAAGAACTTCTCATCGGGTACGTCGCCGATGGACTTTGGCTGTAAAATCAATTAGCTGCTAGCCATCCGGCCGGTGTAGCGCGGCCGACCATGGGAGGAACGGATGTCAACCACGCAATGGATGCGGGTCGTTGCCGCGGTCACGTCTTTGGGCCTTGTGTTGGCAGCGCAGAGCGCCGGCGCCGCCGAGCGCCACTTCACTTTTGGCTACGATCAGCCGCATACCACCGCCTACGGCTTCGCCGCGGACACCTTCGCCGCCAAGCTCAAGGAGCTGAGCAACGGGGCGATGATCATCGACCAGTTCCCGGGCGCCCAGCTCGGCCAGGAGCCGGTGATGCTGCAGAAGATCCGCACCGGCGACATCGACTTCATCCTTTCCGCGACCGCGAACGCGGCGACGGTGGCACCCGAAGCCGGCGTATTGTCGATCCACTTCATCTTCAAGGGCGAGGATCATCTGAAAAAGGCGATCAGCGATCCCAAGGTGGTCGCGGCCTTCCGCAAGATGGTGACGGACACGGTCAAGGGCGGCCACGTGCTGACCTTGCTCACCCTGGGCCTGCGCGACTTCTACAGCAAGAAGGAGATCCACAACATTGCCGACCTCAAGGGCCTCAAGATCCGCGTGCAGGCGACGCCGACCGAGGACACCTTCTTTACCGCCTATGGCGCCCAGGTCGTCCACATGCCCTTCGGCGAGGTCTACACATCGCTGCAGACCGGCGTGGTCGACGTCGCCGAGAACGGCGTCAACGTCTACCTATCGAACAAGCACTACGAGGTGGCGCCGGTGATGTCGCTGTCAGAGCACGAGGCGAACGACAACTGCATTTGGGTCAGCGACAAGGCTTGGAACAGCTTCAGCGACGGCGAGAAGAAATGGGTGCAGGCTGCGGCCGACGAGGTCAATCGCCTGGAGCCGACTTATGGAATCGAACTCGAGCACCAGTCGATGGCCAAGCTCGAGAAGATGGGCGTCAAATTCGTCAAGGACGTCGACAAGTCAGGCTTCGTCAAGATCGCCGAGCCGCTCCAGGACAAGACCGCGGCGGCGCTCGGGCCGCACGCAGTGGAGATCCTCAAGCTGGTCCGCGAGGTGAAATAGCGGGCGCTAATCCCAACCGAATGAGAAGGCCGAGCCGCCTCGTCCTGGAAACACAGCGCCATCTGAAATGGCGCGCGCTCGATTTCCTCGAGGCGGTGACCATGGTGCTCTGCGGGGTCTGTCTGGCAGGTTTCAGCACCTCGGTGTTTTTCGACGTGCTGACGCGCACCCTCGGCGCGCCGTGGCTCTGGTTGCAGGAGGTCACCAGCACCTTCTTCGTCTACGGGATCTTCATCGGCGCCGCGGCCGCCACTCGCCGCAACGATCACCTCTATCTCTCGGCGATCACCGAGGCGATGACTGGGGCGGTCCGTCTCGCGGCCGAGACCTTCAACCGGCTGGTCGTGCTCGCGGTGGCGCTGTGCATGGTCTATTTCGGCTACATCAATTTCGTCCAGGGCTTCGGCAGCTTCCGCATGCCCTCGATGACGCCGATCGCCTCGCTCTACGCCGCAATCCCGCTCTCGGGCGCGCTGATCGCGCTCTTCATCGTCGAGCAGCTCATCAATGGCTGGCGCCACGGCTTTGAATCGACTGAGCCTCTGCACGAAGAGGTGCTTTTCCAATGACCGCCGCCCCGGCATGAGCAACGGCTGGATCCTCATTGTGATGGGCACGCTGTTCCTCGGGCTCGGCTATATCGGGGTGCCGGTAGCGTTCAGCCTGACCGCGGGCGTGCTGGTGGCGACGATGCTGACGCCGATCAGCCTGCCCTCGATCATCGGCCAGCTGTTCAACGGCGTCGATTCCGAGGCATTGCTGGCGGTGCCGTTCTTCCTTCTGGTCGGCGAGCTGATGACCTCCGCCAATGTGGTGGAGCGGATGATCACCCTCTCGCAAGCGATGATCGGCCACCTGCGCGGCGGCCTCGCGCAGGTCGTGACGTTGTTCAGCATGTTCTTTTCGGGGATCTCCGGCTCCTCCTCGGCCGATGTCGCCGTGCTGTCGCGCACCTTGGCGCCTTCGATGGCGCGGGAGGGCTACGATCCCGGCTTCACCGCGGCATTGATCGCATCGGCCTCGACGATGGCGAATTTGATCCCGCCGAGCATCATGGCGGTGGTCTACGGCGCCACCGGCAACGTCTCGATCGGCGGGCTCTTTCTCGGCGGCGTCGTGCCGGGCGTCTTGGTCGGGCTCGGCCTGATGATCTACAGCTACTTTTTCGGCCCGGTCGGCTTCATGAAAAGGCGCGCCTCCTTCTTCGAGTTTGCGGGCGCGGCGCGGAAGGCGGCGGTGCCGCTGGTTATTCCGGTCATCATCATGGGCGGCATTCTGACCGGCTGGTTCACTCCGACCGAGGCGGGCCTCGTCGCGGTGGTCTACATCCTCGTGGTGGCGATCCCGGTTCTCAATTGGCGCCATATCCGCGAGCTGCCGCTCGATTTCGCCAAGGCCGGTCTCCTCTATTCGATCCCGCTGATCACCGTGGCGGCGGCCTCGGCCTTCGGATGGATGCTGGCCTACTTGCGTGGACCCGACCTGGTCTCCGGCTGGATCACGACTACCGCCGGCACCGATCCCGTTATCATCATGTTCCTCTTGGTCGGCGCTTTCGTCATCATCGGCGACTTTGTCGACGCGATCCCGGCGATCATCATCTTCATGCCGATCATCAACAAGCTCACCGAGATCGGCAATATCAATCCCGTGCATATGGGCGTCGTCATCATCGTGACACTGGCCTTTGGCCTGATCACGCCGCCCTACGGCATTGCGCTGCTGATGGCCTCGAAGTTCGTCGACGTCAGGTTCTCGACGGCGCTGGTGCGCTCATTGCCGCTCTACGTGGTCTTCTTCGCGGTCATCGCTTTCTGCATCTTCTTCCCGGACGTTGTGCTCTGGCTTCCCAAGCACGTGCTGCCGGAATCCGTCGGCTGTTTCAAAAACCCCGTCGGCGCCGGCTATATCTGCCCGGCGTGATCAGTCGCCAGCTACGGCACTGAGCCTTTCGCAAGGACGGTAGAGGGGTTAACATCGCCGGATTGGCAGCGAGTATTGTCCGCTTGGCCAATATTCCGGGAGGAAATGATGGCAGTAGCCAGTGTCACGAAGATCACTGCCGCTTCATCCGAGGGCTTTGATGCCGCGGTGCGCGAGGGGTTGGCGCGGGCCAACCGGACCCTGCGCGGAATTACCGGCCTTCACGTGATCGAGCACAAAGCGAGCGTCGAGAACGGCAAGATCGACGAGTACCGGGTCACAATGGAGGTGACCTTCATACTCGAAGGCTGAGACCTCTCGTTTCAGCCGGCGCGCAGGAGGCTCAGCACGCGGTCGAGCTGGTCGAGGCTCGCATAGTGTAGGGTCAGCGCGCCGCCGCGCTTTTTCGGTTCGAGGGTGACCCTCAGGCCGAGGGTAGCGCCTAGTTCGCGCTCGAGCGCCAGCGTGTCCGCGGCGCGCGGGCGCGGCTTTGGGAATGGCATGGCGGAGCGACGCTGGACGAGCTGCTCGGTGGCGCGGACGTTGAGCCCGCGGCGCACGACCTCTGCGGCGAGCGCGGCCGGGTCCGGCGCGGCGAGCAGCGCGCGGGCATGCCCGGCGGACAACTCGCCGTTGTCGAGCCTGCGGTGCACCGATGGCGGCAACGACAGCAGGCGCAAGGTATTGGCGACATGGCTGCGGCTTTTGCCGACAGCTTCGGCGAGACCCGCCTGGGTGCGGCCAAACTCGTCCATCAGCCGGCGGTAGGCTTCGGCTTCCTCTAGCGCAGATAAATCCTCGCGCTGCAGGTTCTCGACGAGCGCGATTTCCAGCGCCTCCGAATCCGTGAGCGGCCGGATGATGACCGGGACCTCGTGCATCCCGACGCGCTGCGCGGCGCGCCACCGCCGCTCACCGGCGATCAGCTCGAAGGCGGCATCCTCACCGGCGAGCGGGCGGACCAGCAAGGGCTGGATGATGCCCTTTTCGCGGATCGACTGGGCGAGCGCATCGAGCTCGGCCGCGTCGAAGCGCCGCCGCGGCTGAAAGGCGCCGGGACGGATCAGTTCGATCGGGACGCACCGCTGCGGCGCCGGATCCGCGGACGAGCCGCCCTCGGTCTCGCCGAACAGGGTGGCGAGACCACGGCCGAGTTGACGCCGTCTCGCCCGCTCGCTCATCGTGGAGCCATTGAGGGCAGTGCCGCTCCGCTGCGGCGCACCACCTCGGCGGCCAACCGGATATAGGCCTGCGCGCCGGCGCAGCCGTGATCGTAAATCAATACCGGTTTGCCATGCGACGGCGCCTCGGCAATGCGCACATTGCGCGGGATCATCGTGTCGAACACTCTGGCGCCAAAGTGACCGCGCACATCCGTCGCGACCTGGTCGCAAAGGTTATTGCGCTGGTCATACATGGTCAGCAGCACGCCCTGCAGATCGAGCCGGGGATTGAGCGCGCGCTGCACCCGCTCGACCGTGCGCATCAATTGGCTGAGCCCCTCCAATGCATAAAATTCGCACTGCAACGGCACCAGCACCGAATCGGCGGCGACCAGCGCATTGATCGTCAGCAGGTTCAGTGACGGCGGGCAATCGATGAGCACCTCGTCGTAATCGCGCACCCGGCTGCGAATGGCCCGGCTCAGCAGAAATTCGCGCCGCTCGCGAGGCGCCAGCTCCAACTCGGCGCCGGCCAGATCCTGCGACGCGGGGATTATCGCCAGGCGGGGGATGTCAGTCGTTACTATGACCTCATCGAGCTCGGCCTCGCCGAGGATCAGCTCATAGCTGGTCACGGCACGCGCCGGCCGCTCGATGCCGAGACCCGTGCTGGCATTGCCTTGCGGATCGAGATCGATCAGCAGCACATAATGACCGACAGCCGCCAGTGCCGTCGCGAGATTTATTGCGGTCGTCGTCTTGCCGACACCGCCCTTCTGATTGGCGAGCGCGATAGTGCGGGCACGGCGCGCGGCCGGGACGGCGCGCGGCTCCGCGTCAAGCCTGGCGAGGCTCACGGGCAACCTGTTGCAAGCGAAGAACGACCCCCCGCCGGTCGGACAGGCTCTGTTCGACCGACACGTTCATTGTCCAGGCTTTGCGGGCCAGGGTCAATTCCTCGTTGAACCGCTCGCCTTTGGGAAACAGGCAAAGGGTGTCGGGCGCTATAAACGGTGCGGCCAAATCGAGCAACCGGTCGAGCGGCGCGCAGGCGCGTGCGGTCACGACATTGATGGGATGCGGCGGCACTGCCTGGATACGGGATGGCCGAATCGTGACCTCGACCCCGGCGACGCGCGCCGCCTCGCGCAAAAACGCGGCCTTTCGCGAATCCGCCTCGACCAGCTCGACGCCGGGGACCCCGAGGATCGCCAGCACGAGCCCCGGGAGTCCAGCGCCGCTGCCGAGGTCGATCAGGCTTTGCCCCGAGCTCGGGATCAAACGATAAAGCTGCGCCGAATCGAGGATGTGCCGCCGCCACAGATCAGAAAGGGTGTCGCGGCCGACGAGGTTGATGCGCGCAGACCACCGGGTCAGCAGCTCGGCATAGGCCTCCAGCCGCGCGAGCGTTTCACGTGAAACAGGGGCGAGCTCGGCAAACCCTTGCGGTCCGAGCGGCGAAGTCACGCCGCCTCGCCCTCACCCGCCTCGCTCTGCTCGGCACCCTCTCCCGCAGTGCGGGAGAGGGGCTCTGACAGATTAGCCCCTCTCCCGCGTTGCGGGAGAGGGGGGACCAAGCCCGAATGGGCTTGGTGGGTGAGGGTATCGCCGCCGCGGCGCTTCACGTGCTTCAATAACGCGACCAGCGCCGCCGGCGTAACGCCGGAGATCCGTGCGGCGGCGCCCAAGGTGGCGGGGCGCGCTGCCGCGAGCTTGCCGCTGATTTCGTGCGACAGGCTGCCGACAGCGCAATAGTCGAGGTCGGCGGGAAGCAGCAGCGCCTCGTCGCGCCGGAACGCGGCGATGTCCCGTTCCTGCCGTTCGAGGTAGCCGGCATAGCAGGCATCGATCTCCAGCTGCTCTGCGATCTTCGGTGACAGCGAGCCGAGCTCGGGCCAAACCGCGGAGATACGCGCCAAGTCTACGCCGGGATAGGCCAACAGCTCCGCGGCATTACGGGCAATGCCGTCTTCATTGACCGTGATCCCGTGGCGCTTCAATGCCGGAGGCGTCATGCGCAACCCGGCGAGCTGCCGGCGGGCCTTATCGAGCGCCGCCATCTTCACGGTAAAGCGCCGCTCTCGCTCTTGGCCGACCGAGCCCAGGCGGATACCGATCGGCGTCAGGCGCTGATCGGCATTGTCCGCCCGCAAGGTGAGCCGGTACTCGGCGCGCGACGTGAACATCCGGTAGGGCTCGGTGGTGCCGCGGGTGACGAGGTCGTCGATCAGCACGCCGATATAGGCGTCGGCGCGGTCGAGCACGAGCGGCTCCGCACCGCCCGCCGCGAGCGCCGCGTTGAGACCGGCGACGAGACCCTGTGCCGCCGCCTCCTCATAGCCGGTCGTACCGTTGATCTGACCGGCGAGATAGAGCCCGGGAACCCGGCGCGTCTCGAGGCTCGGATAAAGCTCGCGCGGATCGACGAAATCATACTCGATGGCATAGCCGGGGCGCCGCATCACGGCCTTTTCGAGCCCCGGGATCGTGCGCAGCATCGCCTCCTGCGCCTCGCGCGGCAGCGAGGTCGAGATGCCGTTCGGGTAGATCGTGTCGTCGTCGAGCCCCTCCGGCTCGAGAAAGATCTGGTGCCGCTCGCGCTCGGCAAAGCGCACGACCTTGTCCTCGATCGACGGGCAATAACGCGGGCCGATGCTGGTGATCTGCCCCGAATACATCGGCGAGCTGTCGAGATTGGCGCGAATGACGGCATGCGTCGCCGGGGTCGTCGCCGTGATGTGGCAGACGACCTGCGGGGTCTCTATGCGGTCGGTCATAAAAGAAAACGGCGGCGGCGGGTCGTCACCGGGCTGAACATTGAGCCCGGCCCAGTCGATCGTGCCGCCGTCGAGCCGCGGCGGCGTGCCGGTCTTGAGCCGCCCGAGCGCAAAGCCGTGGCGGGCGAGAGTTTGCGACAGGCCGAGAGACGGCCGCTCACCGACGCGGCCCGCCGGGATCTTCTCGCCGCCGATATGGATCAGGCCGTTGAGAAAGGTGCCCGTCGTCAACACGACCCGCCCCGCCGCAACGCGCCTGCCGTCGCCCAGCACGAGCCCGCGGACATGCCCGCCGGCGTCGAGCAGCAGATCCTCGGCCGCCCCCTCGACTATGTCGAGATCAGGCGTCTCGGCCAGCAATTCGGCAATAGCGCGACGATAGAGCTTGCGGTCGGCCTGGGCGCGCGGCCCGCGCACCGCCGCACCCTTGCTGCGGTTCAGGATGCGGAACTGGATCCCGGCGCGGTCGATCGCCCGGCCCATGATGCCGTCGAGCGCATCGATTTCGCGCACCAGATGCCCCTTGCCGAGCCCGCCGATCGCCGGATTGCACGACATCTCCCCAATCGTCGCCCGCTGGTGCGTCAGCAACAGCGTGCATGCCCCGACCCGAGCCGCCGCCGCCGCCGCTTCACACCCGGCATGCCCGCCGCCCACCACGACGACGTCATAGGACGCCAAAATTTGGTTCATGGCCGGGAATGTATGGAGCGCGCGGAGGACTGTCGAGGTTTCACGTGAAACACTGATCGTATGGCAAACGCGTTCGGGGCCCCTCGTCATCTCCTCCATTTCGCACAGATCTATTGTGGACGGTAGGTCAAGGTAATAATTGCTAGAAGGATCTTGCCGTGGTCGCGGTGAGCATATCGGCCTTGCGGTTCAGTGCCGCGTAAGGCCGTCTATGCCGTCGTTCTTCAGGATGGCGGCGAACTCTGAGCGGCGGGTCGCCACTTCGCTGATCGCGCCATCGAGGTAGATGTCGGAGATCAGCCAGCTGTCGCCGTTGCGGCGCATCATGTAGTCGACCTTGACTGGCTCACCGTTGGCTTTGATGATCTGGCTGCGCACCGTCACCCCGGATGGAGTGGGCTGCTCACCGGTCACCTCCAGCCTCTGTCCGGCATAGCTGTCGAAGCGGTCGGCATAGATTGCTGAGATGTAGCGTCCAAAGCTTTCGGTCACCTGCTGGCGCTGCGCCTCGGTCAGACCCGTCCAGAACGGGCCGACCGACAACCGCGCCATCGAGGCGGTGTCGAAGCTGCGGAGAATAACCGGCTCCAGTTGCGTGAAACGACCGCTCTGGCCCAGTGTCCGGCCGTTCTTCATCGTGCTGAGCAGCGCGTCGTAGAGGCCTTGTACGGTACCGCCGCTACTCGACGGCGCGGCATGGACTGGATAGGAAAGAATGCTAAGGCCGAGCCCAGCGGCAAAGGCCATACCTTTCCACAATGGGATTCTTGGTACGATGGGTCGGTCTACGGCTTGATCAGAGATCGCCAGGAATGAGCCTATCGTCACGTTTCCTCTCCTTTTCGCAGGGGTGAGCTAATCCACTCCGACAGCACGCGGCGCCCTAGGTGTGAGCGGGATCAAAGCGACTGCCGCAGTGATCTCGGGATAGACCAATCGTGCGGCGGCCGCCGAGAAATCCATTGGGGAACCAACCTTCGACTTGGCCGGCGACCCGGTCGCATCGAGCGCTGGCAAGGACTCCAGGTTACAGTCGAGCGAACTGCGGCAGTGAACCGGTAGCCACGACCGAACTCGGTTCGGATTAAGTCGCGGTCTTCGCCGAGAGCCTTGCGCAACGCGAGGATTTGAACCTTCAAGTTCGTCTCCGAGACAAAGATACCGGGCCAGACGCGGCTAAGGAGCTCGTCTTTGGTGACCAGCGATCCATCGGCCTCCAGTAAAACCAGAAGCAGATCGAGGGCGCGCGTCCCCAACTCTATCGGCACGCCGCCGGCGATCAATTGGCGCTGGCGGAGCAGCACGCGGAAGCGGCCGAATTCGAGGGCCGCTTCGGCGGCTGCTCGGCTCGACCGGTTTGCTCGATGCGGCGGCGGGTTTTCGTGGTCGAGGGCGGGCTCGGCGTCGGCATTCGTCTTCATCGTGGGCCCTCCGTTTGGTTTCATAGCCTGCAATTTGACGCGGCCTTGTGCGCCAGTCGCGTTAACGATTGTGAAATTATGCAAAAGCCGCTTTGCAGCTATTAGCGGCACCGGGAGTGCGGCAGAACGCCTGGGCAAGTTGCTGTCGCGTTGCAAAATTTCCGGCGGCCTGTATGAATTGGAAGGCACTTGAGGACGATGTCCCGGTGGATGAAGAAACCTTCGCCTTCGGATCGTTCCGCCTGATCCCCGCGCAGCGCATGTTGCTCGACGACGGGAAGCCGCTGCGCCTCGGTAGCCGGGCCTTTGACATCCTGGTAACGCTCGTTGAACGCGCCGGCGATACGATCCTTAAGGATCAGCTGATCGCCCGCACCTGGCCCGATACGGTCGTCGACGAGGGCGCTCTGAGGGTTCATGTCGCCGCGCTGCGCAAGGCGCTCGGCGACGGCCGCGCAGGGAAGGAGCGCTACATCGCCAACAACCCTGGCCGGGGTTATACTTTCGTCGCGTCGGTGACGCGCGAGCATCCGCACCCGGCACCGGCCCCGCCGGGTGCAACGACGATAGTCAACAACCTGCCCGTGCCGCTTACTCGTATCGTCGGCCGGCACGACATCATTGCCGCGCTTGCGACGCAACTGGCCAAACGCCGGCTCCTGACCATCGTCGGTCCCGGCGGGATCGGCAAAACCACCGTGGCGGCGGCGGTCGCCGAAACCGTGAATGCGTCCTATGCAGACGGCGTACGGTTCGTCGGGCTCGCCTCGTTGCTCGATGCCGACCTGGTGCCAAGCGCCCTCAGCACCGCGCTTGGGATCTCTCCGTCAGGCGCCAACCCAGTATCCGGGTTGGCCGCGTGGCTGCGCGACAAGCAAATGTTGATCGTGCTCGACAGTTGCGAACACGTCACCCGCGCGGTAGCGCCGCTGGCCGAGGCGGTCCTGAAGGCGGCACCGCAAGTACGCATTCTGGTCACCAGCCGAGAGCCGTTGCGGGCTGAAGGCGAATGGCTACACCGCCTGGCCTCGCTGGAGCTTCCACCGGACTCGGTCGATCTCTCGGCCGTCAAGGCGCTAGAGTTTTCGGCCGTTCAGCTGTTCCACGAGCGCGCCATGGCGGCAGTGGACGGCTTCACTTTTGACGATACCGATGTGGCCGCGATTCTGGAGATTTGCCGCAGGCTCGATGGCGTGCCGCTGGCGCTCGAGCTAGCGGCGGCGCGCATCGACGTCCTCGGCGTGCGGGAACTCGCGGCTCATCTCGACGATCGTTTTCGGGTTCTGACGAGCGGGCGGCGCACCGCCTTGCCCCGTCATCAGACGCTCGGCGCGACCCTCGACTGGAGCTATCAGCTGCTTTCGGAAGCTGAACGCACAGTGCTGCGTCGCCTCGCTGTGTTCGCTGGCGATTTCCCGCTAGAAGCCGCTGTCGCAGTTGCAGTCGATATTGCGTCATCCGAGATCGTCGATCACATCGGAAGCCTCGTCGCCAAATCGCTGGTCGCCGCCGATCTTCGCGGCGAGCTCTCGCGCTACCGTCTGCTCGATACCACGCGCCTGTACAGTCGCGACAAGCTGAAGAGCTCCGGCGAACTTCAACAAGTCGCCCGCCGTCACGCCGAATATTATCGTGCTGTGTTTGCTCACGCCGAAAGCGAGAGCGAGTCGCTGCCGCAAGCCGAGTGGCTGGCCATTTACGGTCGGCATCTCGACAACGTGCGCGCCGGTCTCGATTGGGCATTCTCTCCGGAGGGTGACCCGCACATCGGCGTGGCGTTGACCGTCGCGGTTGTGCCGCTATGGGTCCAGCTCTCGCTATTGGGCGAGTGCCGCGAGCGGGTCGAGCGTGCGCTGGCATGCCTCGACGCCGCCGATGCGGCGGCCGCGCGATCACGCATGCAGCTCTCTTGGGCGCTTGCCTGGTCGCTGATGTACGGCGTCGGCCGCGCCCGAGAGGCTGGACCCGCCTGGGCAACCACGCTCGAGCTCGCGGAAGGGCTCGACGACACCGGCTACCGCTTGCGCGCCCTCTGGGGCTTGTGTATCGATCAATTCAACAATGGTGAGCTTCGCGCCGCGCTTGAATTCGCTCGACGCTTCGCCGATTTGGCGGCGCATTCCGGCGATGCGATCGATCTGATGATGGCCGATCGTCTCCTCGCCACGGCCCAGCATTACTTCGGCGACCAACGAAAAGCGCGCCGTCATATCGACCGCGCGCTCGCCCAGCTCGCGGCCTTGGCGCAGCAACCCCAGATCGTCCGCGTGCGGTTCGATATGCGGGTGTCGACGCACTATTTTCAGGCTCGCATCCTGTGGTTGCAGGGATTTGCCGAGCAGGCACTGCGCGTGGTCGAGCACAATATCGCGGAAGGCAACGCCGTCGGGCAAGCGCTATCCTTTTGCAGCGTCCTGGGCCAGGGGGCATGCCCGATCGCGTTTTGGGCGGGCGATCTCGACGCTGCCGAGCGCTACGGCGCAATGCTGCTCGACCATACCGAGCGCCACCCGGTGCGTCTGTGGAACGTCTGGGCTCGCTGCTTCAACGGCCTGGTGATCGCCAGGCGCGGCGACATCGCCGGTGGGTTGCAGGCTCTGCGCCGTGGGCTCGAACAAGCCGGCGAGGCGAGGTTCCTGCCACGCTTCCTGCTTCTGCTCGGCGAGCTGGCGGTATGTCTCGGCGAGGCCGATGAGGTCTCGCCGGGGCTCGCTACTGTCGAGGAGACGCTCGCCCGCTGCGAAGCCCGCGACGAACGCTGGTACGTGGCCGAATTGCTCCGAATCAAGGGTGAACTTGTCATACTGGAGGGTGCGGCCGACGCCGCTGTCGCTGCCGAAGGACACTTTCTGCGGGCTCTCGACTGTGCTCGCCGCCAGCAGGCGCTCTCATGGGAGTTGCGAACGGCCACCAGTCTCGCGCGTCTGTGGCGAGATCAAAATCGAGCTGCGGAGGCCCGCGAACTACTGGGGTCGATTTACGGCCGTTTCACCGAAGGTTTCGAGACGGCAGGTTTGCGACAGGCAAAAAGCCTGTTACAGCATTTAGCGTAGCTCGAACTCACGCGGCAGCGCTGCTTACCCCTCGACCAGCGCGGCAATCACTGCATCCGTCGTCAGAATGGCGTGGGCGAAGGTCGGCCCGTTGATTTCGTGCGCAGCATGCATCGCCTCGGCGCTGAATGCTGCTGTCGCGTCCCGCACCAATGTCACATGATAGCCGAGTTCTGCGCCGCAGCGGGCGGTCGCCTCGACGCAGGTGTTTGCCACCATTCCCACCACGATGATTTTTTCGATGCCGCGCTGCTTGAGCTGGAAGTCGAGGTCGGTATTGGCAAATCCGTTCTGACCCCAATGCTGCTGGATCAAGACGTCGGCTGCCTGGGGCGCGAGTTCGGGATGCCAATCGCCGCCCCACATGCCGTCCCCAAAGATGGCTGCACGATCGGTCAATATCTGGCAGGGGCCAGGATGCCGCCATCCGTCATAATTCCCCTCGCGCCACCGCCGATGCGGCACGTAGAACACCCCAATACCCACACGGCGTGCTGCTTCGACGAGCGCACGCAAATGCATCAGAAGGCCGACGGCCTCGGCGACCGCCGCGGCTTGGGGCCACAGCTTACCCCCGTCGCTCAGCAGGTCATTGTACGGGTCGACGAGCAGCAATCCGGTCCGGTTCACCGTGTAACTATCCAGTGCCAAGATCCTCTCCCAAAGTCACGTCGTATCAGGGACCGGAGCCCGCCCTTAAGTTCTCGACGGGCGCGCAACAGGAAGTTCATGTCTTAAAGACGTCGCGCTGATAATCGGCGCGCCTCGCAGTCGAGAGAAATTAAGAGTTGTGAATACTTGTCATGTGCGGTCAACCAAGCGCCGACAGCGTGGGCGGTCGCTGCTGGCACCCAGAGGACGCGCAATTCAGTATCGAGGGCGTTAATGAAGGATGGTCGGCTGATTTTGCGCGACGCTCATAGCGCGCCGCTGCGACCTGACGAAGCCTCCTACAGCGTTCGGACCTTATAAAAATACCTCCGGTGGGTTGCCGAGGAGGACTTGGCCGACGGTTTCGTAATGGGCGTCGCGCGACTGGATTTGCTGCGAGAGGGTGTGGATGTCGCGGAAGCGGCGCTCGAAGGGGCTGCCGGGGAAAATCGCGTCGACGCCGGCGGCTTTGTACGTCCAGTTGGCGACTGCAACGGCGCTGGTGATCGCGTTGGAGCCGGCGAGGCGGGCTCGGGCGCGGTCCGGGATGTCGATCGGAGCAGACGCGACGGCGCGGCTATAGATCTCGGTTACCGTGTCGATCAGGTAGCAGCGAGCGGCGCCGAGGCGGGCTTCGGCGCGCGCCACCTCGGCCTGGATCACCGCGTTGTCGGCGAGGCGGCCGGTGCCGCGCGGGGTCTTGCGCAAGGCCAGCTCGACAAAGGCGTCGAGCATGCCGCGGGCGATGCCGAGTGCGACAGAGGCAATGCCGACCGAATAGAGGGTCTGCTGCGGGAAGGCGTAGAGCGGGCCGGGCTCGCGCAGCAGGGTCGGGTCCTCGCGCGTGCCGGTGAATTCCTCGGGCACGAAGAGGTCCTCGACCGTGTAGGATTCCGATGCCGTGCCGCGCAGGCCGATCGGGTTCCAATTGTCGAGCAATCTCGCCTGTTCTATCGGGAACAACCACGTGCGCAACGTCGGCCGGCCGAAATTATTGAGGCGCAACGAGCCGTCCGGCTCGACGACGGTGCCGTGCGCGCCCATCCAGCTCGCGTGGCGGCAGCCGCTGGCGAAATCCCAGCGGCCGGTCACCCGGTAGCCGCCCGGCACCGCGATCCCGCGGCATTCATTGGGCGGACCCCAGGCGCAGGTCGAACGCGGCGGCTCGAACACGGTGCGCGCCGCCTCCGGATCGAGATAGGGCGCGAAGAGCCCGGTGCTGTTGGCGATCGAGACGCACCAGCCGACCGAGCCGTCGGCCCGCGCCAATTCCCCGACCGCATCGATGTAGACCGCGGGCGCGACCTCGTCGCCGCCGACCGAGCGCGGATACAGCATGCGAAAGAGCCGCGCCCGGTGCAGTTCTTCGACCACCGGCGCGGTCAGGCGCCGGCCACGCTCGATCGCGTCCGCCTCGGCGGCGATCAATCGGGCGAGATCGCGCGCGCGGGCGACGGGGCTCGGCAGGCTCAGATCGTTCATCGGGCGTCCTAATCGGATAGGGACGCCATTAAAGCCTCAGGCGAGCAGCCCCTGCAACGGCTTCGCCGCGGTGCTGTCGGGGAACACGGCCGCCTCCAGTCTTTGCTCGTCGGCGCGCAGGTGGTCACGCAGCAACCCCTTGAGGACGGCGCGCAGATCGGCCGTCGGCTTCAGATCGCGCTTTTCGTAGAGATCGGCTTCTTTCAGACCCGGCCAATCGGCGATGACGCGGCCGCCCTTCAGCGCGCCGCCGGCCAGCAACGCCACGGTCGCGGTGCCGTGGTCGGTGCCGTCATTGCCGTTGAGGTGCGCGGTGCGGCCGAATTCGGTGACCAGCACGATGACCGTCTCACGCCAGGCCTCGCCCATATTCGTCTCGATCGCGGCGATCGCGCCGTCGAGCGCGCCGAGCAGATCGGCGAGCCGGCCTTTCACTATGCCCTCGTTGACGTGGGTATCCCAGCCGTCGAAGGCGAGCGCGCCGACCCGCGGACCTTCCGGCTCGGCGAGGAATTTGGCTGCGGCCCCGGCCGCGTCGGCGAAGTAGGTGCGAACCTGGGCGATGCCGCCGCCCTCGATCGCCGGGCGCTCGTCGCCCGGCTCGCTGTTCATGCTGCCGACCTTCGCGATCGCCGCGAGCCCGACGCGCTCCTCGAGCACGCGCGCGAAGGTCGGATCGGTATGGCGGTAGAGGTCGAGGAGGCGCATCGTCGTGTCGTCGCTGACCGGCGGCAGCCGAGGCGGAACCCAGGAGAGAACCGGCGCCGGCCCGCGCGCGACGAGCGGCGTGATCGGGCCGACGGCAAAGGCCTGCCGGGCATGCGGATCGACATCCCCGCCGGCCTCCAATGCGCCGAGGGCGCGGTTGAGCCAGCCGGTATCGGACGCTCCCGGCTTCGCCACCCCGCTTTCGAGCACGTCCTGACCGTCGAAATGGGAGCGCTCGCGATAGGGTGTCGCGACCGCGTGCACGACCGTCGCCTGACCCGCCTGGTACTGGCGGTGGAAATTCGGCATCGCCGGGTTCAGCGCAAAAAAGCCGTCGAGCGGCAAAGCCGGGGTCTCGCCATCAGCGGTCAGCGATTTTTCGCTGCGCAGCTTGGTCCAATCGGGATCGCCGACCGGCGCCACCACCGCGAGCCCATCGAGCGCGCCGCGCAGCACAATCGTCAGAAGGCGCGGGTCGCGGCCCGCGGCGCGGGCGAGGCGCGGGGCCGCGGCCCAGGCGAACAGCACGCCCGTGCCGACCAGCATTTCGCGCCGCGTCGGAGCGTGGAAAGTTACCGGCATTGTCACCTCCGCTGAAATTCTGAAGCCATCAGCAGGAATGTCATCGCCTGCGGTTTGCTCTCGGCCGTGGCGATCGCGCGGCGGGTTTCTGCCGAGGCGAGCGGGCCGAGGGCCGTATCGGCGAGCGCTTTGGCGTCGAACCTATCGCCGACCCGTTGGGCAAAGGTGTTGGTGATGTCGAGGCGTTGCGCCAAGCCGTCGAGCCACGCGGCATTGTCGTCGGAGAAGCCCTTCGGCGCCGGCGGCCGCCACAAGGGTTCGCCGAGGAGCGCCATCCCTCCGACGATCCGCTGGATGTCGCCCGATATCCCGGTCGCGCGCAGCAACGCTACAATCCACTCGCCGGGGCGCTTGATTTTCGCCTGCTGCGGATCCCAGGCTTCCGGGGAAGCGATCAACGCCCTCGTCACCTCCTTGAGGTCACCGTCGGTGTCGAGAAAGCGCTGGGTCAGCCGCTCGACCATAACCGGCGGCGGGTCGTCCGCTATGAAATGGCGCGCGAGCTTTGTCGAGACGTGTTTCGCCGTCGCCGGATGGCGGGCGAGGTCGGCGAGCACCGCCCGCGCCTGCCAAGTCCCGTTGTCGTCGTACTCCTTACCAATTACGGTTTCCGGGCCGGGCTCGTGCATTCGCTTGATGAAGACGAACTCGCCGCCGTGGTCCGGGTTCGTCACGGTCGGCAAGATCGTCCAGCCGGTCAGGACCTTGGCGAAATTGGTGACGTCGTCCTGCGTGTAGACGGTACGCACGCCCAGGGTGTGCAGTTCGAGGACCTCGCGCGCCAAATTCTCGTTGAGGCCCTTGTCGCGATTGATGCCGGCGACCGAGTCGGGCCCCATCGATTGGGCGTTGTCGAGATAGAGAAGCATCGCCGGATGGCCTTCGGCGGCGAGCAGCATGTCGACAAACCGGCCCAAGACATGAGGGCGGATCGCCTCGCGCTCATAGGCGCCGGCCATGACGGTCTTGTCCTGGTTGACGCAGAAATGGTTCGACCAGAACCAAACAAGGCGCTCGACCAAGCCGATTTCGGCGTTGAGGGCCGCATCGATCCGCGCCCTGGCTTCATTGCGGAAGAGCTGCCGCGGCAACGGCACCGCTTCGGGCTTGGCAGGCGCAGCCTCCATCGTAGCCTGCGCGGCGTCACGGCGCGCGAGCTTTTTCTCCGCGTTGCGCTCGGCCCGGTACTCGAAGACGGCGCGGTTGGCCGCGCCGCTCGTCGGCAGATCGGGGTTCGTGATCTGCCCCGCGCCCGGCCGGTCGAGCTCAGCGATCAGCGCGCCGCGCGGATCGGCGGCGATCTCCTCGATTGATCCGTCGCGCGGCCCAAACCCGAACCGGTGAAGAGCTAGCGCCGCCTCTTGCGGATTGCGAGCCATCGGCAAATCCTCGCAACAGCCGTTTGCGGCATTATACGCAGCAACTTGTGATTATATCACCGTCGGCGTGGCGCCGGGCGGCAAAATAATATCGAGCCAGCCGCGTGGAGTAACCGTGGCCGTATCGCCCTGGCGCAGCAGGACCGTGGTCATCGGCAATTCTATTATCGCCGGCCCGGCAATGGTCTGTTGGGGCGCCAGAGCATCGAAATCGTAGACCGGAGAGGTGACCCAGTCGTCGAGATAGGTCGGCCTCTCGCTGCGCGGGGCAGCCGGCGGCGCCTCGGGCAGATCGGATTCCTGCGGCAGCGCCGAGAGGAGGCCGGCGACGGAGACCCTGGCATTGGCGAGCACCGTCTCCTGGTCGGGCAAAGAGTAGGTGTAGAGTTGTTCGTGGCGGCGATGAAACCGCTCGACGATCTGCGGCGACGGATCGTCGGCTTCCCAATCGACCCCGTCGAGCGGGGACGGCGATCTCGAAGACCTGTTCGCCATAGCGCATATCGACCCACCTCGTCGTGCGCATCGGCCCGTTAAACGACACGCGCAGCCGTTCGAGCCCCTCGGCTTCCATTTGCTCGAACAGCCGCTTCACCACGGCGCCATCGAGCGCCCGCATGTCGCCAATATGCGTGCGCGACCTCGAAGCGCAGATCGGTCGTCAGCATGCCCCAGGCCGACAGCACCGCGGCAACGCGCGGCACGATGACCCGCGGCAGATCGAGCTGGCGCGCGATCTCGGTCGCGTGCAGCCCCGAGGCGCCGCCAAAGGCGAGCAGGGCAAACTGCCGGGGATCGACGCCGCGCCGGACCGAGACGAGCCGCACTCCCTCGGCCATTGTCGTGTTGACGACCCGGTGGATGCCGCGCGCCGCGGCGACCCGGTCGATGCCGAGCATCGCAGCGATTTGGTCGACCGCAGTTTCGGCGGCCGACCGGTCGAGATGGCGCCGGCCGCCGAGAAAGCTTGCCGGATCGAGATAGCCAAGCAGCAGATTGGCGTCGGTAACCGTCGCGGCGTCGCCTCCGGTCCCGTAGCAGGCAGACCCGGGAACGGCGCCGGCGCTTTGCGGACCGACATGCAGGATGCCGCCGGCGTCGACCCGCGCGATCGAACCGCCGCCGGCGCCGATGCTGGCGATGTCGAGACTATTGAGTGCGATCGCGTGGCCGGCGACACGGCGGCCCGAGACGAGGGTCGGCTGGCCGCCGACGATCAGCGAGATGTCGGTGCTGGTCCCGCCCATGTCGAACGGGATCAGATAGCCTTCCCCGAGCAACCGAGCGGCATGGACACTGCCGGCTATGCCGCCGGCCGGGCCGGACAGCACGGCGCCGACAGCGAGGCGCCCCAACTCGGCGATCGGCGCGACCCCGCCATGTGATTGGATGATCAGGGTCGGCCCGCTGTAGCCAGCCTCCCCGAGCCGCCGTTCGAGCCGCGCCAAATAGCGCGACAAGGCCGGTCCGACATAGGCGTTGACGACGGTCGTCGAGACCCTCTCGTACTCCTTGATCTGCGGCAGCACCTCCGAGGACAGCGAGACGTACGCGCCGGGCAGTTGTCTTTCGATCGCCGCCGCGCAGGGCTTGCCGTTCGGCGCTGCCGATCGCCGGCAATTCGCGCTCGATGATGAATTTCCGGATGGTTCCTCCCGTTTCGAAGTGAGGCCCAAGGCAACCAGATTACCGGGCCGCGGTAAAGAGCGGCATCACCCGCTCGGCGAACAGCCGCATCGAGGCGAGCGCCGGCTCGAGGGGAACCCTGTTGAAGTTGACCTGCAACGAGGCGTGCTCATAACCGCCGAATTCCCGCTGGGTATCGCGGATCTGGTCGATGATTTCCTCGGGGGAGCCGACCCAGGCGGCGCCCGACGCGATCAGGTCGGCGGCGCGCGACTGACGGAGCTTGGCGATCACCTTGTCGTAGCCGGGGTAATCTTCGGAGGTGCGGCCGTCTAGCCAATCGGAAGCGGCCTCGACCAGCGAATGGAGATAGTCGTCGATGAACGGGCAGGCGAAGGCCCGGGAATGCCCGCCATCGGCATCGCAGAACATGTGAAAGGCCAGCATGATCTCGCCGTCCCCGGGGTGGCCGGCGGCCTTCCAGGCCTCGCGATAACCGCCGATCAGCGCCCGCATTGCGCCGCCACCCATTGGAATGGCCATCACCGAATAGCCCATATGCCCGGCGAAAGCGAAGAGTTCCGGCGTATTCAGCGCGGCGACATAGAATTTGGGCCGCGGTTTCTGGGTCGGGCGCGGCAAGGATGTCGTGTTCTCAATGGTGTGAAAACGACCCCGATGGGTCACGTTCTCGCGGGTCAGCAACAGCTCGACTTGTTCGACGCCTTCGCGGAAGCGGGCGACCGATTCATTCGGTGAGCGGCCGAAGCGGCGGAATTCGTGCGGCAGAAATGCACGGGCAAAGCCGACATCGAGACGTCCGCCGCTGATCGCGTCGAGCATCCCGATCTCGCCGGCGAGCTTCAGCGGATGGTTGAAGACCGGCAGCACGGCGCCCGTCACCAGACGTGCACGGCGCGTGCGCTGGGCCGCCGCCGCCAGAAACAGCATCGGGTTCGGGCTGTAGCCGCCGTAATGATGAAAATAATGCTCGACCATGCGGATGTGGGTAAACCCGACCTTCTCCGCTTCCTCGGCAACGATCAACGCCTCTTCAAAATACTCGGCTCCCGATTTTTGTTCGGGCGCAACATCAGGGAAAAACTGAACGCCGAATTGCATTTCGTTCTCCGCAAGCCGCGGGTTCACGCTCCCTATCCGTCATTCCCGCGTAAAAGCGTGTGAATAGAATCGAGGCGAAGAGCTGCATCGGTCGTGCGTCTTTCGAGACGCTACTCCAATTCTAGCCTGGGGCAGGCTCTTTGGGCGCTCCTCAGGATGACGGAAGTTGGCGTGAATCAACTCACCTTGACGATTTTCTGCAGGCTGCGGAGGCCCGGCGGTAATTGCTCGCCCTTGGCGCGGACGCGGCGGCCCCAATTGGTGAACGACACCTCGCCGACGTAGATGTCGCCCCGCGAGTCGACGGCGAGCCCGTGCGGCGAGATGAACTGGCCGGGGTTGAGCCCGGCATGGGCATGACCGAGTCGCGCCAGGAGTTCGCCCTTACTCGTATAGATGCTGACCCGCGGACCGCAATTCGGCAGGTCGATATTGACCGCCATGTCGGGCCCGATCTCGCCGATAAAGAACCGCGGCGTCCTTGTGCCGGTTTCCATGTAGAGGCCGGAGGGGCGGTGCATGTTGTTCCACTGCGCCTCGTATTTGCCGTTGCCGTCGAAGACTTGTACGCGGTGGTTCTCGCGATCGGCGACATAGACCCAGCCATCGGGGTCGCAGCAGATATTGTGGGCGATATTGAACTGGCCGGGATCGGTGCCGGGCTCGCCCCACGAGGTGACCCGCTTGCCGTCCGGCGTATATTTGTGAACGCGGGAATTGCCGTAGCCGTCGGAGATGTAGAGGTAGTCGCACTGCGGCGACAGCGCGGTATGCGTGCAGCGGTGGAACGGCTCGCCGCTCATGTAAGGCGCCGGCTTGCCGGGGATGCCGATCGTCAGCAGCACCTCGCCGTCGAGCGTGCAATGGCGAACCGTGTGGTCGCCGTCATCGGTCAGCCAGATCGTGTCGTCGGGCGCCATGTGGACGCCGTGCGGCCGCACGAAGATACCCTCGCCCCACGAGCGCAGGAAATTTCCGTCCCGGTCGAAAACGCACATCGGGTGCTTGCCGCGGTTGAAGGCATAGACGTTGTCGTTCTTGTCGACGCCGACCGCGGCAACGTCAGCGTTGAACTCCATGCCCGGCGGTAGCTTTGCCCAATTGTCGCTCACCTCGTAACGATAGCCGTCCGTCCCGAGTACTACCGCCATGGCGGTCTCCCTTCTCTACGGTCCTGGGATGGTTTGCTGCGATTATAGATGCGCACTCTCGCGGCACAATCGCGATCCGGCCCCGCGCGGCTGAGGTGCTGCCCATAAAATTCCATGCGGCCGCAGGCATGCGTTCCCTTCCGGCTTTGACAGGCGCGTCGCGAAGGCCCAAATTTTCTAGCGCCAGACGGTCGGATGGCCGCTCTCCGCCTGCGGGGGGAGGGAGGAAAGTCCGGGCTCCACGGAGGTACGGTGCCGGGTAACGCCCGGCGGGGGCGACCCCAGGGAAAGTGCCACAGAAAGTACACCGCCGGTCCCGTCTCGGAACACCGGGCGGGCGGCAAGGGTGAAACGGTGCGGTAAGAGCGCACCGCGCCGCCGGCAACGGCGGCGGCAGGGAAAACCCCACCGGGAGCAAGACCAAGTAGGAGCGGCAGGCATCCCGCTTGCGGGAATGCCGGGCGAACCTTCGCGTCGCCGCTCGGGTCGGTCGCACGAGGCGCTCGGCAACGGGCGTCCCAGAGGAATGGCCATCCCCGCCCGAGGACTTGCTCCTCAGGGCGGGACAGAACCCGGCTTACACGCCGTCTGGCGCACCTTCCCCCAGAACATCTCAGGAACTCATGCTTGCAGTGGCAAAAGGGTCGCGGTTTTTGCGGTCGGAGGCTCGCTGACGACTACATGATGTGGTGTACCGAGCCAAAAATAATTCATGGTTTTATTTATAAAACCCATTGACGCCCATATTATCCCATGATATCCCATATTCACCCATGGACGGGCAATGCCGACGGGGGGAACATCGGCAGTGCCTATCGGGCGCCCCTTGCCGAGCGTCCACGGGCGAGCGTTGGGGGAAGAAGTGGCACTTTTTATGTCCACTTACGTGAACAAGGTCGACCGCAAGGGGCGAGTTTCAGTGCCGGCGACCTTTCGCGCTGCTGTTGCCGGTCAGAGTTTCGCCGGCATCGTAGCCTTTCCCTCTTTCGAATCCGAGGCGCTGGAGGCGACCGGCATCGAGCGGATGGAGGCGATATCTGCCGGGCTTGACGAGCTCGAGCAACCCGAAGAGCAGCAACGTCTCGCGACGCTGATCCTCGCCCGTTCGCAGCAATTGCCCTTCGATACCGAGGGCCGGATCGTTCTTCCTGAGAACCTCGTCTCTCACGCGAACATAACCGAAAGCGCCGCTTTTGTCGGGCTCGGTCCGACCTTTCAGATTTGGGAACCCAAGCGGTTTGCCGACCATGAGGCGACGATGCTCGACGGCGCGCGCCGGCAAGGGACGCGAATGCCGCCACTCGGCAGCCTTCTCGCGCGGCGCCGGCAATGACCGCAGGGCTGCCGTCCTATCCCGGACCGGAGGCGACCACACAAGCGGCCGGGCACATTTCGGTTCTTCTCGAGGCCGTCGTCGCTGCACTGGCCCCGCGTGACGATGCCGTCTATGTCGATGCCACCTTTGGCGGCGGCGGCTACAGCGAGGCGTTGCTTAACGCGGCGCATTGCCGGGTCTTTGGCATCGACCGCGATCCCGAGGCGGTGCGGAGCGGCCGCGACTTGGCCGAGCGTTACGGCGAACGCCTTCGCATTCTCGAAGGCTGCTTCGGCGACATGGCGCAACTCCTGGCCCCGGTGAAGACCGACCCGGTCGCCGGAATTGCGTTAGATCTCGGCGTCTCCTCGACCCAGCTCGACACGCCGGAGCGCGGCTTCTCGTTCCGTTTCGACGGCCCGCTCGACATGCGAATGAGCGGCGCGGGCCAGAGCGCCGCCGATCTGGTCGCGACTCTGTCGGAGTCAGCCCTCGCCGGGGTGATCGGGGGGTTTGGCGAGGAGCGGTTTGCCCGCCGGATCGCACGCGCTATCAAGACGGCGCGACAGCGCCGGCCCATACAGCGCACCACCGAGCTCGCGGAGATCGTTCGTGCGGCGATCCCGCAGTCCGAGCCCGGGCAGGATCCGGCGACCCGGACATTCCAGGCGTTGCGGATCGCCGTGAACGACGAATTGGGTGAGCTCGATCGGGGCCTCGCTGCGGCCGAGCAGCTTTTGATGCCCGGCGGCAGGCTCGCCGTGGTGTCGTTTCACTCGCTCGAGGATCGCCGGGTCAAGGAGTTCCTGCGCCGGCGCAGCGACATGGCGCCGCGAGCCTCGCGTCACCTGCCCGTCGGGGCAGGCTCGCCGCCACCGAGCTTCACCTTGTTGACGCGCCGGGCGGTCAGGCCGAGCGCAGCGGAAATCGCTCACAACCCGCGTGCTCGAGCGGCGCGTTTGCGTGCCGCGGAACGGACCGCGTCGCCGCCTTGGCCGCGAAGTGGCGAAGGTCATGATCGGAGCTGGCGAAAAGGACAGCGCGCATGATCAGGCTCGGCACCCTGTTCTGGCTCATCCTGGTTTCAGCTACCGGCTTTGCGATGTTCGGGGTCAAGTATCAGGTTCAGGCACTCGAAGACGAGCTCGCGCGAACCAATCGGGCGACCGCGACGGAGGAGCACGAGTTGCGGGTGCTCGACGCCGAATGGGCTTACCTGACGCGGCCCGAGACCCTGGAGGCCATGAACCGGCAATTCCTGTCGCTCGGCCCGATCGCAACAAAACAGCTTCACACGACGGTTAGCGACATCCCGTTGCGGCCTCCGCCGCCCGAACCGCCGCCGGCTCCAACCCAGCCGCCTGCGGCCGAACCGTCTCTGGCCGAACCGCCTGCGGTCGTCGCGGCTGCCGAGACGGGCACGGCGGCGGGCACGGCCCCGAGCGCCCCGGAAGGGGTTCCGGTGCGCACTCCGGAACCGACACCCCAGACTGCGGCAGAGCCGCCCACGACGCAAAGCGCGCTGCGCGGCATGCCCGCCCTGTTGGAGAAGCCGGCGGCGGCGCAGCAAGTGGCCAAGGCAGCACCGGTGAAGGCGGCCGCGAAGCCCAGCCCAGCCCGGCACGCGAAATCGCTCGACGACCTGATTGCCCAGATCATGACGAGCCGGTGATGATCGCAGCCCAACCCTATCAAGTTTATGACGACAACCCGTGCCGTCCGCGGCATTTCAAGCCGCCTCCCTGCGCCCCCGTCGTCCTTGAGGGGCCGGCGAGAAAGGCGCTGGAGGTTTGCCGCGCTCGGCTGTTTTTCACCGGCATTTTGTTCGCCTGCGTCTTTGGCGTTGTCGCATTGCGGATCGTCGAAATCGTGCTGCTCGAAGGCGGCACGGCCCACTCGCATATGCCCCGGTTCCGGATCCCGGCACCGCCTGCGCCGGCTCGCGCCGATATTGTCGACCGCAACGGCAGGCTGCTCGCGACGACGCTCGACAGCCCCTCGGTGTACGCTAATCCCAAGCAGGTCCTCGACCCGGCGGAGGCGACCCGCAGATTGGTCAAGGCCTTCCCGAGCCTCAAAAGCGCCGAGGTCTACGCCAAGCTCACTTCAGGCAAGAGTTTTGTTTACCTGAAGCGCCATCTGACGCCGCGTGAACAGTACGAAGTCAATGAGCTCGGCATTCCGGGCGTGCAGTTCGAGCACGAAGAGCGCCGCGTCTATCCGGATGGAACGCTGACGTCGCACGTGGTCGGCTACACGGGCATCGACAATGGGGGCTTTGCGGGGATCGAGCGTGGCCTCGACGACACGCTGAAGGACCGGCAGGAGCCGTTGCAGCTGTCGCTCGACCTCCGCCTCCAATACATCCTCCGGGAGGAGTTGCAGCGGGTGATCGACGACTTCACCGCGAAGGGCGCCGCCGGGTTGATCATGGACGTCAACACCGGCGAAGTGCTTTCGATGGTGTCGCTGCCCGATTTCGATCCAAACCACCCCGGCGCCGCGGACCCCGACCATCCCGACATCTCCATCGCGGACCGGATGTTCAACCGCAACACGCTCGGCGTTTACGAGCTCGGTTCAATCTTCAAGATCTTTACCGTGGCAATGGCGCTCGATGGCGGCACCTCCACGCTCGCCAGCACCTATGACGCGAGCCACGATATCCATATCGGGCGCTTCACGATCGGGGATTATCACGGCAAGCATAGGGTCCTGAACGTCCCGGAAATTCTGATGTATTCGTCGAACATCGGCGCAGCCAAGATAGCAATGGCCGCCGGTGGCCAAAGACAGCAGGAATTCCTTTCCCGTATAGGCCTGTTGCGGGCGCCGAAGATCGAGGTATCGGAGGTGGCGGCGCCGCATTTCCCGGTGAAGTGGCGGGAAGTCAACGTGATGACGATTGCCTTCGGCCACGGGATCTCGGTGACGCCGTTGAGTTTTGCGAGCGGCGCGTCGGCGCTCGTCAATGGCGGCATTCTGCGTCAGGCCACCTTATTGAAGCTGCCGCCCGGTGATGCGCCGCCGGGCGAACAGGTAATTTCGCCGAAGACCTCGGAACAAATGCGTAAACTTATGCGATTAGTGGTTGAGCACGGGACCGGCACACAGGCCGCCGCGCCGGGCTACGTGGTGGGCGGCAAGACCGGCACGGCGGAGAAGATTTCGGGTAGGCATTATGCAGAGAGAAAGCTGCTCTCGAGCTTTGTCGGAGTGTTCCCGATCAACGATCCGAAATATCTGATCCTGACCGTGGTCGACGAACCTCACCCGAACAAGCAGAGCCACGGCTACGCTACCGCCGGCTGGACAGTCGCTCCGGCAACCAGCCGGATAGTCCAGCGTATGGCGCCACTGGTCGGCGTGCAGCCGGTCGACGAGTTGTCGCCCGAGATCCAGCGGGCATTGATGGTCGATACTCTGCAGGGCAAGCGGATTGAAGCTTACTGAGCTGATTGCCCCTGTGCCGGCACCCACGGGATTGAACGACCCTGAGATCGTCGGGCTCACTGTCGATTCGCGAAACGTGCAAGCCGGCTTTCTGTTCGCCGCCCTGCCCGGCACGCGACAAGATGGACGCAGCTTCGCCGCTGACGCCATCGCGCGCGGCGCCGTGGCCATACTGACAGACGATCCGGACGCACTCGCACTTCCGGCGGAGCAGCGCGACCGGGTTTCCATTGTAAGCGACACAAACCCGCATCGGCGGCTGGCGTTGATGGCGGCACGGTTTCACGGCCGGCAGCCGCGAACGATCGCCGCCGTTACCGGCACCAACGGCAAGACCTCTGTGGTCCACTTTACGCGCGAGATCTGGACGGCGCTCGGCCACCCGGCAGCGAGCCTCGGCACGCTCGGGATCGTGACCGCCGCCGAACGTCGGCCGGGCGCGCTGACGACCCCGGATCCGGTCGCGTTGCACCGCGATCTCGCCGGGCTGGCCGAACAAGGGGTCGATCACGTGGCGCTCGAGGGGTCGAGCCACGGCCTCCACCAGTTCCGGCTCGATGGCATGTCGGTCGCCGCTGCGGCGTTTACTAATTTGACGCGCGACCACCTCGATTACCACGGCGATATGGCACATTATCGGGCCGCCAAGGAACGCCTCTTAACTGCCCTTCTGATGCCGGGAGGCGCCGCGGTCCTCAACCGGGACAGCGCCGAGTTCGCTCGACTCGAAGCACTCTGCCGCGATCGAGGTCATCCGGTGATCGCCTACGGCACCGATCCCGCGGCCGATCTGCGGCTGATTGCCCGCGAGCCGCGCGTCGACAATCAATTCCTGGTGCTGGATCTTTTCGGTCGCAGGCACGAGCTGTTGCTGCCGCTCGCCGGCGAGTTCCAAGTGATGAACGCGCTCGCGGCGCTGGGGTTGGCGATTGCGACCGGCAGTCCCGTTGCTGCCGCGACCGCCGCTCTCGCCGGTCTGACTGGCGTCCCCGGCCGGCTGCAATTCGTGGCTGGGCACGAGGGGGGCGGGCACGAGGGCGGCGGCGCAATCGTCGTCGATTACGCCCACACACCGGATGCGCTGGCGACGGTTCTGGCGGCGCTGCGCCCACATGCCCGCAGCCGCCTCGCCGTGCTGTTCGGCTGTGGCGGCGACCGCGACGCGGGCAAGCGTCCGCTGATGGGAGAGGTGGCGGCCCGCATGGCCGACCGGGTTTACGTCACCGACGACAATCCGCGAACCGAGTTGCCGGCCGAGATCCGGCGCGCCATCCTCGCGGTAGCGCCGAACGCGGTCGAGATCGGCGACCGCCGCGAAGCGATCGCGACGGCTATTGCCGAGTTGGGCGCGGGTGATCTGCTGGTCATCGCCGGCAAGGGGCACGAAACCGGCCAGATCATCGGCACCGAGACATATCCCTTCGACGATGCCGCCATCGCGCGTGAGATCGTGCGCGAAGTCCGGGCCGTCCTTTCGGCGGACCGGCTGATGACCGCGTTGTGGACGGCCGGGGACGCGGCTGCCGCGACCGGCGGGTCGAGCTTGACGGACTGGGCCGCGACAGGCGTTTCGATCGACACCCGCAGCCTGGCCCCGGGCGACCTGTTCGTCGCGCTGCGCGGTCCCAACCACGACGGCCATGATTTTGTCTCGACTGCGCTGCAGCGGGGTGCCGCCGCGGCAATGGTTGACCGAGAAATCCCGGCGGCTCCGATGTCGGCGCCGCTGCTTTGCGTCGCCGATACGCTGGACGGTCTGGGCGCGCTCGGCGCGGCGGGACGCAACCGCAGCCGAGCCCGTATCGTCGCCGTCACCGGCAGCGTCGGCAAGACCGGGACCAAAGAGGCATTGCGCTTGGCGCTCGGCAGCTCCGGCCCGACCTATGCCTCGGCTGGCGGGCTAAACAATCATTGGGGCGCGCCGCTGTCGCTTGCCCGCTTGCCGCCGGAAGCCTGCTACGGCGTCTTCGAGCTCGGCATGAACCATCCCGGCGAGATCGCGGCCCTCACGCGGCTCGTACGTCCGCACGTCGCCGTGATCACGACGGTGGAACCGGTGCACCTCGGCTTCTTCGGATCGGTCGAGGCAATCGCCGATGCCAAAGCCGAGATTTTTCACGGGCTCGAAACCGGCGGCAGTGCAATTCTCCACCGCGACAACCCGCATTACGCAAGATTGGCTGCGGCAGCAAAGCATGCCGGCGTCGTCGAAATCCTCGGCTTTGGCACCCATTCGGAAGCCGCCGCGCGCTTGGTCGATTGCGTGCTCGATTCGCGCGGCAGTACGGTCGAGGCGACTGTTTGCGGCAGGCCCGTCAGGTTTCGGGTGCCGGTCCCGGGCCGGCATTGGGTCATGAACGCGCTTGCCGTGCTCGCCGCGGCGCAGGCCGCCGGCGCAGGCGTCGATCGCGCCGCGGAGGCGCTGGCCCGCCTCGAGGCGCTGCCGGGCCGCGGTCGGCGCCACGAACTCGCTTGGCGCGGCGGCACCTTGACCGTCATCGACGAAAGCTACAACGCCAGCCCGCCCTCCATGCGCGCTGCCCTCGCCGTGCTCGCCGCCACCGAGCCCGGAGCCGGCGCAAGGCGTGTGGCGGTGCTCGCCGATATGCTCGAGCTCGGCCCCGCATCCGAGCGCCTGCACCGTGACCTCGCCGAACCGCTCGCCACAGCCGAGGTCGACCGCGTCTTTCTGATCGGCCAGGCCATTGCCGCGCTGAATGAGGTCCTCCCCGAGGGGAAGCGAGGCGGGTTGTGGCGATCACCCGAGGAAGCTATGCCTGCATTGCTCCGCTTTCTCAAACCCGGCGATGTCGTGACTGTCAAAGGCTCCCGCGGCGTGCGCGTCAGCCGCATCGTGGAGCTGCTGCGCGCGCAATCATGTCGGTCAGGGACGTGAACCGATGCTGTACCCGCTGCTTTATCCTTTCGCGGACGACTTCCAGTTCTTCAACCTGTTCCGCTACATCACCTTCCGCTCGGGCGGGGCGGTCGTCACCGCGCTGCTGGTCAGCTTCATCCTTGGCCCACACCTGATCCTGTGGCTGCGGCGGAAACAGTCGAACGGCCAGCCGCTTCGCCCTGACGGTCCCAACGGGCACCTGCTGCGCAAGAAGGGAACGCCGACAATGGGCGGTTTCCTGATCCTGACCGCGCTGACCACATCGACCTTGCTGTGGGCGGATCTGACCAATCCTTACGTGTGGATCGTGCTGCTCACCACGGCCGGATTCGGCCTGATCGGCTTCTTCGACGATTATCGCAAGCTTACCCGGAATTCGCATCGCGGCCTCTCGGGCCGCGCCAAGCTTGCCCTCGAATTCGTGCTGGCCGCCGCTGCCTGCATCGCCATCGCCTATATGGCGCCGGCGGGGCTCGCGAACGCTCTGGCAGTTCCGTTCTTCAAGAACCTGCTGTTTGAGCTCGGCTGGTTCTTTGTGCCGTTTGGCGCATTTGTCATCGTCGGGGCCTCGAACGCGGTCAACCTGACCGACGGCCTCGACGGGCTGGCGATCGTTCCCTCGATGATCGCAGCGGGCTGCTTCGCCGTTATCGCATATCTCGCCGGCAATCTGGTCTTCGCCAATTACCTGCAGATCCATCACGTTATCGGAGCGGGCGAACTGACGGTGTTTTGCGGTGCGATGGTCGGCGCGAGCCTCGGTTTCCTGTGGTTCAACGCGCCGCCCGCCATGGTCTTTATGGGCGACACCGGATCATTGTCGATCGGCGCCGCGCTCGGGACGATCAGCGTTGTCACCAAGCACGAGCTGGTGCTCGCGATCATCGGCGGTCTTTTCGTGCTCGAGGCGATATCGGTCATCGTCCAGGTCGCGAGCTACAAGATGACCGGACGGCGCGTCTTCCGCATGGCGCCGCTGCACCACCACTTCGAGCAGATGGGTTGGGAGGAGCCGAAGATCGTCATCCGTTTCTGGATCATCGCCTGGATTTTGGCGATCGCCGGCCTCGCCACGCTGAAGTTGCGATAACTGCGCGATGAAATTGAGGGCGAGCGACAGTCCTACCCTCACCCACCAAGCCCTTCAGGCTTGGTCCCCCCTCTCCCGCAGTGCGGGAGAGGGGCTGTGAGAACGATTTGCCGGAGCCCCTCTCCTGCACCGCGGGAGAGGGTGCCGAGCACAGCGAGGCGGGTGAGGGTCTTGCGTGGAACCCCGATTTTCTTCTGGGGCGACGAATGAAATACGCCCGGATCGATCAAAGCCCGGTTGCGCGCTGGTGGTGGACGGTCGACCGTTGGAGCCTCGCCGCGCTCGGCATGCTGATCGGCTTCGGCATCGTCATGAGCCTGGCGGCGAGCCCTCCGGTAGCCGAGCGGATCGGCTATGACGGGCTGCATTTTGTCCGCCGTCATCTGGCGATGTTGCCGTTGACGCTGGGCCTCATGTTTGCGGTCTCGCTGCAGCCGCCCCGAACCATCCGACGCATCGCGGTGATCGGTTTTGGCATCTCGCTCGCCCTGCTCGCGCTGACTTTCGTCATTGGCGTCGAGATCAAGGGCGCCAGGCGCTGGATCAACTTACCGGGCCTGTCGCTGCAGCCCTCCGAATTCGTCAAGCCGACCTTCGCCGTCGTCGCCGCGTGGTTATTCTCGGAACAGAAGATGCGTCCCCGCTTTCCCGGCAATTTGATTTGCATTGCGCTGTTCCTCGTCGTCCTCGCGATGTTGATAAAGCAGCCGGACATCGGCATGGCAGCGGTCGTCGCGGCCGTTTGGTTTGCGCAATTCTTTATGGCCGGGATGCGGCTTTACTGGGTTGCGGCGGGCGCTCTCGCGGGACTCGGCGGACTCGGCGGCGCCTATATGTACCTGCCGCATGTCAGGGTCCGGGTGGACCACTTCCTCGATCCCTCCACCGGCGACAGCTATCAGGTGAACCGCTCGATCGAGGCCTTCGCCAATGGCGGGTTGTGGGGGCGCGGTCCGGGCGAGGGCACGGTGAAGGACGTCCTCCCCGACGCACATGCGGATTTTGTCTTCGCTGTCGCCGGGGAAGAGTTCGGAGTCGTTGTCTGCCTTGTCATCGTCGCGCTGTTCGCGTTCGTCGTGCTGCGCGGGTTTTCGCGAATGTCTCAGGAAGGCAGCCTTTTTGTCCTCCTCGCCGCAACCGGCTTGCTCGTCCAGTTCGGGCTGCAGGCGGCGATCAACATGGCCTCCACCCTGCACCTGATGCCGACCAAGGGCATGACCCTGCCGTTTCTGTCGTATGGCGGATCCTCGATGCTGGCGCTCGGGCTCGGCATGGGGATGATGCTCGCGCTGACGCGGCGCCGACTTGGGGGGGCGAGCTGTGAGCGGGTCGTTCGTGCTCGCGGCCGGAGGTACGGGGGGTCATCTGTTCCCAGCCGAGGCACTGGCCGTCGAGCTCCTCGGCAGGGGCAGTGAGGTGCATCTGCTCAGCGATGCGCGAGCCGAGGCCTTCGCCGGGCGGGTTGCCGAGATCGAGACGCACCATGTGCGCGCTGCCCAGCTGGGCGGGGGAGCGGCGCATACCGCCCACGCACTTGGCGAGCTTGCGCTCGGGACGTTGCAGGCGCACCGTTTGTTGCGTCGGCTGTCCCCGGCCTGCGTCATTGGTTTCGGGGGTTATGCCTCGATACCGACGATGCTCGCGGCGGCCTCTCTGGGTCTGCCGACGGCGATCCACGAGCAAAATGCCGTGCTCGGCCGCGCCAATCGGCTCCTCGCCCCGCGCGTGCGGCGAATCGCCACCGGCTTTCCGGCGACGGCGGGTCTGCGCCCGGCCGACCGCGCCCGCACCGTCCAAACCGGCAACCCGGTACGGCCGGCGATGCTCGCCCTCGCTCGAACCAGGTACAAGGCGCCGCAACGCGGCGGCCCGATCGAGGTATTGATCCTGGGCGGCAGCCAAGGAGCGCGGATCATGAGCGAGGCCGTGCCGCCGGCGCTGGCCGCGCTGCCGACGCGGCTGCGCGAGATGTTGCGGGTCAGCCAGCAAGCACGCCCGGAGGATCTTCCCGCCGCCGAGGCGACCTATCGCAAAAATCGCATCCAGGCAGAGCTGCAGAGCTTCTTTACCGACGTTCCGGAACGGCTGGCGCGGGCGCATCTGGCGATCTGCCGCGCCGGCGCCTCGACCGTGGCCGAGCTCGCGGCGATCGGCCGGCCCGCTGTTCTGATCCCGTACCCCTTTGCCACCGACAATCACCAAGCGGCGAACGCCCGAGCCTTTGCCGAGGCCGGAGCCGGATGGGTCATTGCGCAACCGGAGTTGCGCCCGGACACGTTTGCTCTTTACCTTGAGAATCTGTTGGGGGACCCGGCGGCATTGAGCGAGGCTGCTCAGCGTGCCGGCGATTTCGGCCGGCCGGACGCGGCGCGCGATCTTGCGCAGCTCGCCATCGAGCTCGGTCGCAGCTCACGGCCGCAAGGACGCGCGGCATGAGAGCCCTGCCGCGATCGATCGGGCCGATTTATTTTGTCGGCATCGGCGGGATCGGGATGAGCGGCATCGCCGAGGTATTGCACAATCTCGGTTATCGGGTGCAGGGCAGCGACCTGGCCGACAGCGCCAATGTTCGGCGGCTCATCGATCTCGGAATTCCTGTGGCCGTCGGGCACGACGCCGAGAACCTCGGCGCCGCCGAGGTCGTCGTGACCTCGTCCGCCGTCAAACCCGACAACGCCGAGGTCATCGCCGCCCGGGTGCGCCGCATCCCGGTGGTGCGCCGCGCCGAGATGCTGGGCGAGCTGATGCGACTCAAATGGTCGCTGGCAATTGCCGGAACCCACGGGAAGACGACCACGACCTCGATGATCGGCGCGTTGCTAGAGACGGCGCAGCTCGACCCGACCGTGATCAATGGCGGGATCATCAACGCTTACGGCACCAACATGCGGCTGGGGGCGGGCGACTTTATGGTCGTTGAGGCCGACGAAAGCGACGGCACGTTCACCCGGCTGCCGGCGACGATAGCGGTCGTCACAAACATCGACCCGGAACATCTCGATTTCTACGGGAGCTTCGACTCGCTGCGGCTAGCGTTTGAGGAGTTCGTCGGCAACATCCCGTTTTACGGTTTTGCTGCGCTCTGCATCGACCATCCGGTGGTGCAGCAGATGATCCCCAAACTCTCCGACCGGCGCGTCCTGACCTACGGTTTCACTCCGCAGGCCGATATCCGTGCCGCCGATGTCAGACTCGGGCGAGACGGCGCGCGATACGACATCGTGATCTCCGACGCGCTGGCGGATCGAGCCCGCACGATCCCTGACCTTTTTCTGCCGATGTTTGGCAGTCACAACGTGCAAAACTCGCTCGCCGTCGCGGCGGTCGCCGAAGCGATGGGGCTCGGCGACGAGGCATTGCGGGCCGCACTCCACAATTTCAAAGGGGTGAAACGCAGATTTACCCGGACCGGCGAGTGGAACGGCGTGACCGTCATCGACGATTATGGCCACCACCCGGTCGAGATCGCGGCGGTGCTGAAGGCAGCCCGCGCGATCGTCGAAGGCAGGCTGATCGCCGTCGTACAGCCGCATCGTTACACGCGGCTATCCCAGCTGTTCGACGGGTTCTGCACGTGCTTCAACGACGCCGACGCGGTGATCGTCGCCGACATCTACGCGGCCGGGGAGGCGCCGATCGAAGGCATTAGCCGCGACACTCTGGTTGCCGGGTTGATCGAGCACGGCCATCGCAACGTCCGCCCCTTGGCCGACCCGAACGAGCTTGCTTTGATGATCCGCGAGCTGGCGCGACCCGGCGATATGGTCGTCTGCCTGGGCGCCGGTTCGATCACCAGTTGGGCCAACAGCTTGCCGGCCGATCTTGCGGCGCGGCAGTCGCCGAGCCGCGTCGCGTGAACCCGTTGATGGCGCAGCTCCCTCCGGCACGCGGCCGGTTCACCGCGGACGCGTCGATCGGCAAGCAGACCTGGTTTGGCGTCGGCGGCCCGGCCGAGGTTTTGTTCCGGCCTGCCGACGCGGCCGATCTCACTGGGTTTCTGCGGGAGCTGCCGCCGCGAATCCCGGTGACCGTGATCGGGGTAGGCTCGAACCTGCTCGTGCGCGACGGCGGCATTCCCGGCGTCGTGATCCGGCTCGGACGCGGGTTCGCCGTGATCGAGATTGAGGGCGATGAGGTTATCGCCGGCGCAGCCGCGCTCGACCGAATCGTCGCTTTCACCGCTGCCGATGCCGGGTTGGGTGGGCTCGAGTTCCTGTCGGGCATTCCCGGCTCGATCGGCGGCAGTCTGCGACTGAATGCCGGAGCCTATGGCTGCGAGATCAAGGATGTGCTCGTCTCGGCTACCGCGCTCGATCGCCACGGACACAGCCATACCGTTGATTGCGAGATGTTAGGGCTTTCCTATCGCCACAGCGACGTTGACCCGAACTGGGTATTTGTCGAAGCCCGGCTCCGCGGTGCACTCGGTGATCGCGCTGTGATTGGCAGCCGGCTGAACGAGATCCGCGCGGCGCGGGAAGCCACTCAGCCGGTGCGCGCCCGGACCGGCGGATCGACGTTCAAGAACCCGCCCGGCGACAGCGCGTGGCGCCTGATCGACGCCGCCGGGTGTCGCGGTCTCGTCCGCGGCGGTGCGATGGTTTCGCAGCAGCACACCAATTTTCTGATCAACACCGGTGTCGCCACAGCGGCCGATCTCGAGGGCCTCGGCGAAGAAGTCAGGCGGCGCGTCCACGAGACCTCCGGGATTTTCCTGGAATGGGAAATCGAGCGCGTCGGCCGGCCGAGCTTCGAGATGCAGGATATGAATTCGTCATTCCCACGAGAGGGGAAGGCTGTCCGGGGAACCGAGCTCGATTGCGAGGCTAATGACCCGTTCAACCAAGAATATACCCGTCGCGACAAGAGCCCCTCTCCGCCCTTCAAGGGGGAGAGGGAGGGGCCCGTCGCGCGGCGAGGGGAGGGTAACGGGAGCGCTGTTGGAGCCAGCGGCTCATCCGGTTGGACCGGTGGCCCCCCTGTTCAAGCCAGGAGAAGATCCTGGGCTCCCGCTTTCGCGGGGGTGACGAGAATAAAGGGCGAGGGGGGACGGTGACCAAGACCGTAGCGGTGGTGATGGGCGGGTGGTCGCCCGAGCGCGAGGTTTCGCTGTCGAGCGGACGTGAATGCGCCAAGGCATTGGTGGACCGCGGCTACGAGGTGCGGCTGATCGATGTACTCCGTGATTTGCCGGCCCTGATGCGCGCGCTGGACCCTCGGCCCGACTTGATCTTCAACGCATTGCATGGTGTCGGCGGGGAAGACGGCACCGTGCAGGGCGTCTTTGAGATGCTGGGGATCCCTTACACCCATTCGGGCGTGCTCGCCTCGGCCATGGCGATGCACAAGCCGACGGCGAAGGCAGTATTCCGCGATGCTGGGCTGCGGGTCGCGGAAGGCGTGGTCGCCAGCCCCGAAATGCTCGTCGAGAGCGACCCCATGCCGGCGCCCTTTGTCGTCAAGCCGACCAATCAGGGGTCGAGCGTCGGCGTCAGAATCGTGCGGATCAACGACAATTCCTGGCGCGAGGAGGTGATGGAGTGGTGCTACGGCGCCGAGTTGCTGGTCGAGCGCTTTGTCCCCGGACGAGAGCTCACCGTGGCGGTGATGGGGGATCGGGCCCTCGGCGCCTGTGAGATCGTCCCGCGCGGCAGCTTTTATGATTATACGGCAAAATATGCGGTGGGCGGGTCGGATCACCTGACACCGGCTCCGGTTCCTGCGACGGTTTATGAGGAGGCGCTCGATATCGGCTTGAGAGCACATCAAGCGCTCGGTTGCCGTGGTGTCAGCCGGGCCGATTTGCGCTATGACGACACCCCGGGAGGCTGCGGCCGTCTCTATCTCCTGGAAGTGAACACACAACCCGGGATGACGCCGACTTCGCTGGTGCCCGATATCGCCCGTCATGTCGGCATCGGCTTTGACGAGCTGGTAGCCTGGATGGCGGAGAACGCGTCATGCGACGGATGAAGGGCCCGGCGCCGCGACGCCCGCGACGCAGCGGCGTCTCAGCCTTCGTCCGCCGTTTGGGTTTGTGGGTCGGCATCCCGGTTTTACTGGCGGGCGGGCTCTACGGAACCGTTCAGCTCAGCCGATCGTCGCTCGGACAATCGGCGCTGCAGTATGCGGGTGACCGGGTGCTTGACGGCACCGCGCGGCTGGGCCTGGTGGTAACCGACGTAAAGGTGGAAGGACGCGAGACGACGGATCGCGAGACGATCCTCGCCGCGCTCGGCGCCAGACCCGGCACGCCGATCCTGGCGATGAGCCCAAGGCGGGCGAAGGAACAACTCGAGACATTGCCCTGGGTTCGGTCCGCGGTGGTCGAGCGCCGCCTTCCCGACACCGTCTACGTCCGCCTCGTCGAGCGCAAACCGCTGGCCCTTTGGCAGCATGGCGGCAAGCTCGAACTGATCGACCACGAGGGCAGTGTCATCCCGGTGACCCGGCTCGACCGCTTCGCAAAGCTGCCGCTGGTCGTCGGCGATGGTGCCGCGAGGCATGCCGCGGAACTACTCGACATGTTGGCGACCGAGCCCGATCTCGCCGCTCGCGTCAATGCCGCGATCCGGGTTGGCAACCGCCGCTGGAACTTGCGCATCGACAACGCAATCGATGTCCTCCTCCCGGCAGACGCGCCCGCCGCCGCCTGGTCCCAGCTCGCCCGCCTGGAGCGGTCGAACGCCATTCTGAAACGGGACGTGCAAACCGTAGACGTGCGCCTCCCGGACCGTCTGGTTGTGCGGGTCAATCCGGAGGTGCCGAAAGAAGCGCCGTCACCCAAGAAGGGACGCCCATCGGCGAAGAATACATGACGACAGTGGATGAAGCGCCGCCCCGCGCCAAGCGCGCCAGAGAAGCGGCAAGGACCGACGCCGATGGCGAGGCGAAACCGCGCAGACCGGCGAACCGGCCGCGCGGCAGTCTGATCGCGGCGCTCGACATCGGCACCACGAAGATCTGCTGCTTCATCGCGCAGGTCGAGGACGACAGGCCGCGCGTTCTCGGCATCGGCCATCAGATCTCGCGTGGCGTGCGCAACGGCGGCGTTGTCGACCTGGAAGCAACCGGGACGTCCGTGCTGAACGCGGTGCACGCCGCCGAGGAGATGGCGGGCGAGACGATACAGCGGGTCGTGGCGAACCTGTCGGGCGGTTTTTCCGCCTCGCGTATCATCAAGGCGGAGATCGGAATCACCGGGCGCGAGATCACCGATACCGAGATGCGGCGGGTGCTCGAGCACGGGTATGTGATGCGCGAGCCGGGCGGTCGCCAGATCATCCACTCCGTCCCAGTGGGGTTTTCGGTCGACGACAGCCGCGGCATCCGCGATCCGCGCGGCATGCTCGGCGAACGGCTCGGGGTCAACATGCATGTGGTGACCGCGAGCGCGGCCAGCGTGCGCAATCAAACCGCCGCCATCGGACGTTCGCATCTCGAGGTCGAGGCTCTGGTTGTCAGCCCCTATGCCTCAGGACTCTCCTGCCTCGTGGAGGACGAGATCGGTCTCGGCGTCACCGTCATCGACATGGGTGGCGGAACGACCACGATCGGCGTGTTCTTCGACGGGAATTTGATTTTTGCCGATTACGTGCCGGTCGGGGGCACGCACGTCACCAACGACATCGCCCGCGGGCTCTCGACCGGGGTCGCCCATGCCGAACGCATGAAGACATTGTTCGGCACCGCGATTTCGGCGAGCACCGACGACCGCGAGATGATTGCGGTCCCGCAAATCGGCGAGGAGGAAGAGGGGCACGTCAATCACGTGCCGAAATCGCTGCTCGTCGGCATCATCGCGCCGCGCATCGAGGAGACATTTGAGCTGGTGCGCAATCGGCTGGAGGCGAGCGGCTTCGACAAGGTCGCGGGCCGGCGTGTCGTGCTGACCGGCGGGGCCTGCCAGCTGCACGGGGCGCGCGAGTTCGCCGGACTGATCCTTGACAAACAGGTGCGGATGGGCCGGCCGCAGCGGGTCGCGGGGCTGGCCGAGGCGACCGGCGGCCCGGCTTTTGCGACGACCGCAGGGTTATTGCATTTCGCCTTGTCCGAGCGCGCCGAGGTCGCGGGCGCAAGGCGCAGCCCGCAGGGCCCGCGATGGGGTGTCCTCGGCCGATTGGGGCATTGGCTGAGGGACAATTTTTGAGGCAGATTCGGCTTTGTTGCTCGCCGGGCCACCGCGTGAGCCAGCGAGGGGGGAGCCCGGACCGGACCGGGTATCGTTTAGGGGCACAGCAGTGGAGGGGGACGATATGATCAATCTGAGCATCCCGAGGGACGAGCACGAGATGAAACCCCGCATTACGGTGGTCGGGGTCGGCGGCGCCGGGGGGAACGCCGTCAACAATATGATCCGCTCGAATTTGATCGGCTGCGAATTCGTGGTCTGCAACACCGACGCGCAGGCGCTGCAGCAATCGAGCGCGCCGCGCAAAATCCAGATGGGGATTGGCGTTACCCGCGGGCTCGGCGCCGGCTCCCGCCCCGATGTCGGGCGGGCTGCGGCCGAGGAGGCGCTCGACGAGATCCTCGAGGCGATGGGCGGCTCCAACATGGTGTTCATCACCGCCGGCATGGGCGGGGGGACCGGCACCGGGGGGGCACCGGTGATTGCACGGATCGCGCGCGAATTGGGGATTCTGACCGTCGGTGTGGTAACGAAGCCGTTTCATTTCGAGGGCAGCCATCGGATGCGCAGCGCCGAGGCCGGCATTGAGGAACTGCAGAAGTTTGTCGACACCTTGATCATCATTCCGAACCAGAACCTGTTCCGCATCGCCAACGAGCGCACGACCTTTGCCGACGCCTTCAAGATGGCCGACGACGTGCTGCATTCGGGGGTGCGCGGCGTCACCGACCTGATGGTCATGCCCGGCCTCATCAATCTCGACTTCGCCGACATCCGCACGGTGATGGGCGAGATGGGCAAGGCGATGATGGGAACCGGCGAGGCGGAAGGCGATAAGCGCGCGACCGATGCCGCCGAAGCCGCGATCTCGAACCCGCTGCTCGAAGACGTATCGATGAAGGGCGCCCGGGGCGTCTTGATAAACATCACCGGCGGTCTCGATATGACTTTGTTCGAGGTCGACGAAGCCGCCAATCGCATTCGCGAGGAGGTCGATCCCGAGGCCAACATCATCTTCGGTTCGACCTTCGACGAGATGCTCGAAGGCAAGATGCGGATCTCTGTCGTCGCCACCGGCATCGACGCCGAAGCTATCTCACAGCCGCGCCCGGCGATCAGCTTGGTCAGCAGCCGCGATTCGGTGCCTCCGCTGCGCGAGGGGGCAGGCGGTTACACCCAGCCCGTGCTGACGCAGAATGCGGCGCAATCAACGAAGCCGCGTCCCGAGATCGACAGCGAACCACTGCCGCAGGCGGCGGAGGCGGCTGAGACCGCGGCAATACGCAACGGGGCGTTCATTGCGCCAAAACCGGCCGATGCCGGGGCCGCGCGCCCGGTCCCGCTGACCCAGCCCGCGGTTCCTGCAGCCACCAAAGAGGCCGCGCCTAAGCCGAAAGGGAGGGTGCCCAGCCTGATCGAGCGCGTGACTGGAGTGGGCCGCGCTCGGGCGACCGCGCCGGAGCCCCCTCCGCGATCGCCCGTCCCAGCGGCAAAACCGGCCACCCAGTCGAATGCTCAGCCTCGGCTGGCGCCACTGGAGCCGGACGATCGGCCAAATTTGAGCAAGGAAGAGGATTTGCTCGACATCCCCGCCTTCCTGCGCCGCCAAGCCAACTAAATTGGCCGCTTCGGCCGGAAGCCGGCAGCATTGCGGCTGAAGTGACCGCGGCGATGCAACAATTGGCAACAAAGAGTGATTTGAGGCGAAGTCGGCGCGAAAGTAGCTTCCGGCTCGCCAGGGGACCACTTTACAGAAGTCTGTCGCATGTTGGGGGATATCGCGACGGCGTCTCAACAGACGCTGAAAACAGCTATCGGGTGCCGGGGAATTGGACTTCATTCGGGCGAAAGGGTGGCAATGACATTGCACCCCGCTGCCCCGGATTCGGGCATCGTGTTTCGTCGAGCCGGTTCGGCGGCCGAGATTCGCGCAAACTGGGCCAATACGATCAACTCGCCGCTCTGCACCGTGCTGTCCAACGGCGAGGGAAACACGGTGGGGACGGTCGAGCATCTGATGGCGGCGCTGGCCGGTGCCGCTATTGACAACGCAGTTGTCGAGCTCAACGGCCGCGAGGTGCCGATCATGGATGGGAGTTCCGCGCCTTTCCTGTTTCTGATCGAGTGCGCCGGCGTTGTCGAACAGGATGCCGCGCGGCGCGCGGTCAAGGTGTTGAAAGAGGTCAGCGTCACCGAAGACGGCGCGACGGCGGCCCTGCTCCCCGATCACGGTTTCTCGATGAGCTTCGAGATAGACTTCGACAATGCGCTGATTCGCCGGCAAGACGTTTGTCTGGTCTTCGATGCGGAGACGTTCAAGACGGAGCTCAGTCGGGCGCGCACCTTCGGCCTTCTCGACGAGCTCGATCGGCTGCGGGCGGCCGGTTTCGCGCGCGGCGGATCTCTCGACAATGCCGTGGTGGTCGGCCGCGATCACGTCTTGAATGTCGGCGGGTTGCGCTATGCCGACGAGTTCGTGCGCCACAAGCTTCTCGACGCCTTCGGCGACCTTTATCTCGCCGGCGGCCCGCTGCTCGGGTCGTTCCGCGGCGTGCGCTCCGGCCATGCCCATACTCGGCGCCTGCTGTCGGTCCTGTTCGCCGACCCGGAGGCTTGGTGCTACACAACGATGAGCCGGGCCACCCATCATAGCGGACCGGAGTGGCAGGAGGGTCTGCAGCTCGCCGGAAATTGACGGGGCGACCGGCTTGCTGGTCCACCGCCGACCTATGCTATAACCAGCGCATCTTGATGCCTGTCCCGAGTTGGTCGATGCGTTTGTTGCCCTTTCTTCGCTGGTTCGGCATAGCGGCCACGATCGGCGCGCTAGCTGCCTGCGGCGGCGCAAAGAAGGAGGCCTATGTCGAAAAGCCGGTCGACGATCTTTACAACAAGGCGATGGATGAGTTGGTCGAGGAGCGCTATCCTACGGCGGCCAAGACATTCGAGGAAGTGGAAAGTCAGCACCCCTATTCAGTCTGGGCCACGAAAAGCCAGTTGATGTCGGCCTATGCTCAGTACGAAGCAGGAAATTATGGGGAGACCATCCTCGCGGCTGACCGCTTTATTCAACTTCATCCAGGGCATCGTGACATCGCCTACGCCTATTACTTGAAGGCAATCTCGTATTACGTGCAGATCGTCGATATCGGCCGCGATCAAAAGACGACCGAGCTCGCGCTAAAGGCGCTCGACGACGTCATAAGACGCTTTCCGGACAGCAAATATGCCCGTGACGCGAAGCTGAAGTTGGACTTCACCCGGGATCATCTCGCCGGAAAGGAGATGGAGATCGGTCGTTATTACCTGAAGCGGGGACAGTATCTGGCGGCGATGAACCGCTTCAAACGGGTCATCGACAATTTTCAGACGACGACGCATGTTCCCGAAGCGCTGGAACGCCTCGTCGAGTGCGATCTGGCGCTCGGCCTCAACGACGAGGCCAAAGAGAACGCTGCGGTGCTCGGCCACAATTATCCGGGCAGCGAGTGGTATGTCGATGCGTATTCGCTCGTCACTTCCGGCACACCCGGGACGCCGGCCAAAGGCTGGTTCGCTCGTAATTTCGGAAGCGCCTTCTGACCCGCTTTGGCGGCTCGATCTGCCCCGAGAACATGAAAAATTGTTAATTTCGCGCCGGCTGTCGGCTGACGTATTTCAGCGCGCCAACTTTCCCTCGGGGGTCAGTGGTTCGTGTCAGAGGTGTCGAGGATGTTGCCGCGCCTTGTCGCATTATGTTTTGTCCTATTGGCGGCGGTCGCTGCCTACGCCGCGGACAAGCCCTCGAATGGTATTACCGGCGTCTATTTGACGACACGCTATCCTGCGCTGACCGTACGCGCCGGCGAGACCACGACGATCGACCTGTCGTTGCGCAACTTCAACGATCCGCCGCAGCAGCTGGCTCTTTCGGTCCCGGATGTCGCTCAGGGCTGGAAAGCAACAGTCCTCGGCGGCGGGCAGCCGGTCGAGTCCGCGATCGTCGCGCCGGACACCGAAGAGAAATTGCAGCTGAGGCTCGAGCCGCCGGCCGGCACGGGACCCGGCGAATACCGTTTTCTGGTCGATGCCAAGGGTCAAGGAAACGATCTCAAACTGCCGATCACCGTCACCATTGGGCAGGAGCTTCCGGCCAAGCTCAAACTCACCACCAACTTCCCCTCGCTGCGCGGCACCGCGACGACTTCGTTCAAGTTCCGGGTGACCGTCGCGAATGACAGCGGACGCGACGCTACGATCAATTTCAGCGTCGACGCACCAAAAAATTTTCAGGTCACCTTCACCGAAGCCTACGGCAGCCAGCAGCTCACCAGCATTCCGATCGAGGCCGGAAAATCAAAGGACATCGAAGCCTCTGTGGCTTTGCCGCGCGAGACGCCGGCCGGCGATTACAAGCTCGCGCTCCATGCCAAGAGCGAGGCGGCTTCGGCCGATCTCGATCTCGGCATCACGGTCGTCGGCCAGCCTCGACTGGCGTTGGCCGGAGAGGGCGGGCGCCTCAGCGGCGAGGCGTATGCCGGCCAGGACGGCCAATTGACCGTCGTCGTCCGCAACGACGGCAGCGAGGCGGCGCGCGACGTCGAATTCAGCGCGACGGCCCCGGAGGGGTGGAAGACCAGCTTCGATCCCAAAGAGCTGCCTGAGCTGGCAGCCGGGAAATCGCAATCGATCAAGGTCGGCCTGACCCCCTCGCCGCGCGCCATCGCCGGAGATTACCAGACGACAATCCGCGCCAATGCGGCGGGCGGTCAGTCCGAATCGGCGAACTTTCGCATCACGGTTTTGACCTCGACCCTGTGGGGCGCCGTCGGAATCGGGGTCATCGCCATCTCGTTATTAGTCGTCGTTTTCGCGGTCGCCCGCTTCGGCCGGCGTTAGCCGTGATTGTATTGTTTGTTTCTCGTCATCCCGGCGGATGCCGCGACCCATTTCGACATGGGCACCGGCCGGAGCCTGTCCTCAAGCCGGCCAAAGGCCGGACCCGTGGGCCGGTGTGACGAAACGGGGAAGTAGGCTGGGATGACTGAAGAAGTTGTCATCAGGGCGCAGGGGCTGACCAAGCGGTATGGCGCGACGGTAGCGGTCGACCACATCAATCTCGACGTCGGCGCTGGCGAGATCGTCGGCATCCTCGGGCCCAACGGGTCGGGAAAGACGACGACGATCCTGATGCTCCTCGGGCTGACGGAACCGACCGAGGGCCGCGCCGAAGTCGCCGGTTTCGATCCGTTGCGCGAGCCGCTCGAGGTCAAGCGCAGGGTCGGCTACCTGCCGGACTCGGTCGGTTTCTACGACGGGCTCTCGGCTCGCGACAACCTCGCCTATACCGGGCGGCTGGCCGGATTGTCGCGGCATGAGATCGACCAGAGGTTCACGGAAGCCCTGGCGCGGGTCGGATTGCCCGATGTTGGGCGGGACCGGGTGGCGACATTCTCGCGCGGAATGCGCCAGCGCCTCGGGCTCGCCGAGGTGCTGATGAAGCGCCCGAGCATCGCCATTCTCGACGAGCCTACGGCGACCCTGGATCCGCACTCGACGCAAGAATTTCTCGGCATGATCCGCGGGCTCAAGGCCGACGGCACCGCGGTTCTGCTGTCTTCGCACCATCTAGATCAGGTGCAGAGCGTGTGCGACAGAGTGGCGTTGTTCAACCGCGGGCGCATTGCGCTGTGGGGGAGCGTCACCGAGTTGGCCCAGCGAGTGCTCGGCGGCGGGTATGTGATCGATGTCGAGGCTCGCGGCGCCGCGGTCCGCAATCAGCTCGCCGCTGTACCGGGTGTGGTCCGGGTGCAGTCGCTGGGCCCCGAACTCTACCGGGTCGACTGCGAAAGCGATCTGCGCGCCGAGATCGCGCGGCGGCTCGCCCCGTCGTCGGACCTGCTCGGCATTCGCTTCGCCGAGCCGAGCCTCAACGAGGTCTATACCCGGTATTTCGACGAGGTCCGCGATGCGGCGTAGAGGCTCCCCCTTTACCGGAGTCGGAGTCGTTCTCGCCAAAGAGGCAGCGGACTACCTTTCGGGCGCCCGAATGTGGGTGCTCGAGGCCCTGGTTTTTCTGACCGCGATCGCCGCCGCCTATGCCGCGATCCTGTCGATCCGCACCAGTATCGGCGAAAGCCCGTTCCTCTTCCTGCGGTTGCTGACGATGGCGCAGGATCCGCTGCCGTCCTTTATCGCATTATTGGGGTTTCTGATCCCGCTGGTCGCGATCGCGATCGGCTTCGATGCGATCAACGGGGAATTTAACCGCCGCACCTTGAGCCGCGTGCTGGCGCAGCCGATCTACCGCGACGCGCTTTTGCTCGGGAAATTCCTCGCCGGGCTGGTGGCGCTCGCGATCGGCCTGTTCTCGCTCTGGCTCCTGACGATCGGTCTCGGCCTGTTGCTCCTCGGTTTGCCGCCCAATACCGAAGAAATGGTGCGCATGCTCGGGTTTCTTGTCGCGACCATCGCCTATGGCGGGGTTTGGCTGGCAGTGGCCTTTGTCTTTTCCGTGGTCTTTCGCGCCCCCGCCACAGCGGCGCTCGCCGCGCTCGGCGTGTGGCTCTTGTTATCGTTGTTCTGGTCGGTGGTGACCCCGCTCGTCGCGATATTGATTGCCGGTCCACCGGAAGGGATCTTCGGCCCGAACCTGGCCTATCTGCAGACCTCGCAGGTCCTCGACCGGATCTCGCCGAACACGCTCTACGCGGAAATCGCCCTCGCATTGCTGCAGCCGGCGACCCGCGCCCTTGGCCCGGTCTTTTACAGCCAGGTTCAGGGCGCATTGCTCGGCGCGCCACTACCGGCGGCGCAGAGCTTTATCCTGGTGTGGCCGCAATTCACCGGGCTGATCGCCGGAATGATCGTGATTTTCGCGATCGCCTATGTGGTCTTTCAACGCCAAGAGATTCGGGCTTGAGGCCTGGCGGGAATCAGAAGGGGCGGTCCGAATGGACCGCCCCTGGCGTGGTCTGAGGGCTCCCATTTTCCCCCTAAATTGGCCCGCCGACCCGTCGGCCACGGCCTCGAGTTCACCGTGTCGACCACGAGAGCCACCTTATCGCCGGAAATCTTCGGTACAAGCGGCGGAATCCTTGCCCACAAGCTTACCCCCAGAATAGCGACTCTATCCCCTAAACCGTCCACAGACGCCGGCGGGACAATTTGCGGAGCAGGAGATCGGCTTGCCCCAGGCGCTGCTCGGCATGCTCGGTCGGCTGCGCCAGGACCAGACGCTCGCCCCGCCAGGAAAGGCGCTCGTCGGCATCCTCAAACCCGGTGGTCGCGGCACCATCACGGAAGGTAAGCGCGATCGCTTGCGGGCCCGCGTCGATTTTTGAGACCGCGAGCGAGCGGCAGGCTTGTGCCAGCCGCGCCAGCGCGAGCAGATGCAACACCTCCGCCGGCATTGCTCCAAAGCGGTCCTCGATCTCGGCGGCGAATTCCTCGATCGCGTTCTGATCACGCAGCCGGACGAGCCTTGCGTAAAGGTTTAGCCGAATTTCCTCGTCCGCCGCATAGGCGGCCGGGATTGCCGCACGCACACCGAAGTTCAGCTCCGGGTTCCAGTTCTCCGGCAAAGGGTTGCCACACGCGACAGCCAGCGCGCGCCGCAAAAGCTCCTGGTAAAGCTCGATGCCGACAAGCTTGATGTGCCCTGCCTGCTCGGCGCCCAGTAAATCGCCTGCCCCGCGCAGGTCGAGGTCGCGAGCGCTGATCTGGAAGCCCGCACCGAGGCGATCTAGGCTTTCCAGCGTCTGCAACCGGCGCTCAGTTGCAGACGCCAGTTTTGCCGCAGGTTCGGTCAGCAGGTAACAGACGGCGCGCACGCGTCCTCGCCCGACCCGGCCGCGCAGTTGATGCAATTGCGCGATGCCGAAGTGGTCGGCGCGCCAGACCAGCATCGTATTGGCGCCCGGGACGTCGAGACCGGTCTCGATGATGTTCGTCGCCAACAGCACGTCGCTCTCGCCATCCGCGAACCGGACCATGACGTCGTCGAGCTCGGCCGGCGGCAGCTGGCCATGCGCCGTAAGGATCTCCAGCTCCGGCACGAGCTCCCGCAAGCGCGCCGCCATCGGAGCGATGTCGTCGATATGCGGGCAGACAGCAAAGCTTTGTCCGCCGCGGCGCTCTTCGCGCAGCAGCGCCTCGCGCACGCTGACCGGGTCGAACGGCAACAGAAGCGTGCGGATCGGCTGCCGCCTGGCCGGCGGTGTGGCGATGACGCTCAAATCATGCAGCCCGACCATTGCCGCCTGCATCGTGCGCGGGATCGGCGTCGCGGTCAGGGTCAGCACATGGACGCCCTTTCCGAGCTCGCGCAGCCGGGTTTTCTGCCGCGCGCCGAAGCGCTGCTCCTCGTCAATGACGAGGAGGCCAAGATCGCGAAACCGCACCTGCTTGCCGCCTACGGCATGCGTCCCGATGACGATCTGCACATCGCCCGCCGCGAGCCCTTTCCGTACCGCCCCCGCGTCGGCTGGCGAGGACAGGCGGGAGAGCGTCTCGATCCGCACGCCGAGCCCGGCAAAACGGCGTCGAAAGGTTTGCACATGTTGACGCGCCAGCACCGTCGTCGGCGCCACGACCGCCACCTGCTTGCCGGCGAATACCGCCGCCGCGGCCGCCCGCAATGCGACTTCGGTCTTGCCGAACCCGACATCGCCGCAGACGAGCCGGTCCATCGGCTTGCTGGAAGCCAGGTCACGCAATGTCGCCTCGATTGCCCGGGCCTGGTCTTCCGTCTCGGTGAACGGGAAGCGGGCGGCGAACCGGGTGTAGTCGCGCGGCGGCGGCCGCAGCACGGGCGCGTGAGCCTTTTCCTTCACCCGCGCCATTTCGACCAGCGCACGGGCGGTCTGCGCTACCTGCTCCCCGACCTGAGCCCGGCGCGTCGCCCATCCTTCACCGTTCAACCCATCGAGCCTCAACTCTGGACGCCCCGGTGGCGTACCGCCAGATTCGGCCGATCTCGTCAATCGGCGCCAGCAAAGTCTGGTTTCTGGCGTAGTCGAGCTTGATGGTCTCACTGGTCACGTCGGCGGCTTCGACTGTCTCGAGCCCGCGCAGGACCCCCATGCCGTGGTCGAGGTGAATGACCGCGTCGCCGAGGTGCAGTACAACTTCGCTGGCCGGCAACGCCTCGGTTGCGTGCCGTTCCGTATGCCGGCGAGCGGGAACCCCCATCAGATCGGCGAACGCGACCACGGTCACATTGCGGTGAACGAAGCCGCCGACCAGCTCCGCCATCAGCGTGCCGACGCTCCCCGCCGGAGCGGTAAGCGCCGCGTCCCAGTCTGGGACCCGTTCCGGGCGAAGGTCGAGCTCGCGCTCGACGACGCGGCCGAGAAATCTCAGATCCGGCGCCGTTCCGGCCGCGAGCACCACACGCTCCCCGGCCACGAGCCGCTCCTCCACGTATCGGGTCAGTGCCTCGGTTGCGTTGCTCGCTTCGACGAACCGGGGAACAGCGGGTTCGGTCGGCTCCCCACCGAGGCTGATGACTGTGCGCGTCCCTAGCTGCCGCTCCCATTCCTGATCGCTTAGATAAAGGCTGTCGGGCGCGAGCGGCTCACGCCGGCGGGCCTCGGCCTCGATCCTGCGCAACGCCAGCCGGCTCTCATAGGCATCCGCGATTTGCTCCATCAAACCGGCGCGGCGGGCCTCGGTTTCGGGATCGAGCACGATCGGCGCCGACGGCGCATAGTCGAAAACGGTCTCACTCGCGCCATAGATGCTCGGCAACCAGTGCTCGATGCCCTGAAAGCGTTCCGCCGCGTCGGCGACGATCACCTCCGAGGCCGCTTCGAGGCGCAGCTCGGCGATTTCGTCAACGGTGCGTTGGGTGACCGGATTAAAACGACGCATACCTACAATCCGCCCGCCGTCATGGTCGAGCCGGACGGGCATCTCGGCCCCAGCCGGAAAGATATCGATGACCTCGCCGCGGATTGTCGCCTCGCCGGCCGCGTCAACCCACTCCTCAAGCGCGTATCCGACCCGGTGCAAATAGGTTTCGAGCTGGTCGAGACGCAATACGGCGCCGATGTTCAAGGTCAGGCTCGCTTCGCTCCAAACTCGGCGCGGTGGCATTCGCTGCATCGCCGCATCGGTAGTGGTCATCAGCAGGTAGTGCGCCCCGATATCCCCGGTCAGCCGGCGCAACGCGGCGATGCGGCGCCCCATCATTTCGCGTGACGGTCCGGCGCGATCGTACGGCAGACAGTCCCAGGGCGGCAGCATTAGCACCTCGAGCGGAGGCGCCAAACCGCGCAAGGCACGAACCAGCCGATGCGCGCGGGTTTCGCTGCGCGCGACATGGATCAGGCCGCGCGGTCCCGCCGCACGCGCCCATTCCAATAGCCGCACGGCGACGAGCCCCTCGGGGCCCGGCTCTATCGAGACCTGCCCAGGGTGCAGAAAATCGAAGGAGATCGTATCCGGCATGCAATGACCGGAAACAGTCTGGGCGCCCGATTAGCTCCCGGCAACTCTTCCGACGCAACCAAGCTGCACGCCCGCGGAGCCCTTCCGCCTGCCACGAAGCTGATCAAATTAGCCGACCCGGCGCTGCAAAAAGTCGAGCACCGCCTCGAATGCGCCATGCCGGACGAGATCCTCATGACCGGCCTCTCGGGAAAGCCAGAGCTCCTTGGGTTCCGGCGCCGCGTCAAAGAGCGCCTGGCCAAAGCGAAGCGGGACGACCCGGTCTCGCTCGCCATGAACGACCAGGATCGGCGCCCTGACGTCGCCGATCCTCGCCAGCGAGTCGAAACGATCACGCACCAGCGCCGAAGCGGGTATAAACGAGTAATGGTACTGGGCCACCTCGGCTACGCTGGTCAAGGGCGCTTCGAGTATCAGGCTCGCGAGCTCCCGCTGCGCCGCCAAGGGCACGCCAACCCCCGATCCGAGCGACTCGCCGTAGATCACGAGCCGGTTCGGCGCGATCCCCTCGCCACCGAGAAAATCGAGCGCCGCGGCGCCGTCAGCGACCAGGCCGGGCTCGCTCGGCGTCCCAGGGTTGCCGCCATACCCGCGGTACTCGGTCATCAGCACCCCATACCCATTGCGGGCAAACTGCCGTAAGCGCTCGGCCCGGTATCCGATATGACCGCCATTTCCGTGAAAATATGCAACGACCGGGCGGCCATCCTGCGGCGGCAGATACCAGGAGAGCAGTGACAGCCCATCGGCCGTCGTTAGAATAACCTCGCGGACACCGAGCGCCGCGAGGTCGCCGAGCTCAGGGCGCGCGTTGTCCGGAAAATAGAGCAGATGCCGTTGAAAAACGTAGAGACCGCCGACCAGCACCCCATAGGCGGCGAGCGCCGATCCGAGGAGCGCATACAACACGCGGGGTAGCCGAAAATGAAACAGCAGCAGAAATCAGGCCGCGGGCCGGGAGGGCCGCTCGCTCCGGCGTACCCTGACGCTCGCCGATTTCAGCTGGCCGCAGGCGGCGAGGATGTCGCGGCCGCGCGGCGTGCGCACCGGCGCCGAATAGCCGGCCACAAAGACGATGTCGGAAAACGCCTTGATCGCCGCATCCGGAGAGCATTCGTATGGCGCGCCGGGCCACGGATTGAACGGGATCAGATTGACTTTGGCAGGGATGCCGGCCAGCAGCCGCACCAGCTCGCGGGCATCCCCCGGGCTGTCGTTGATGCCTTTCAGCATGACGTATTCGAAGGTGATGCGGCGGGCATTGCTCGCCCCCGGATAGGATCGGCACGCCTCGAGCAGGTCGGAGATCGGGTATTTGCGGTTGAGCGGCACCAAGCGATCACGGACGTCGTCGCGCACCGCATGCAGCGAGACCGCCAGATTGACCGCGAGCTCGGCGCCGCACCGTCGGATCATCGGAACCACCCCTGAGGTCGACAGGGTGATCTTGCGCCGTGATATCGACAGACCTTCCGGGTCCATGATGATCTTCAAGGCCACGGCGACATTCTCATAATTATAGAGCGGCTCGCCCATTCCCATCAGGACGATATTGGTTACTTGCCGGTCATCCTGCGGCGACGGCCATTCGCCGAGCGAATCCCGCGCGAGCATGACCTGCCCGACGATCTCCTCGGAGGCCAGATTGCGCACCAGCCGCTGTGTGCCGGTGTGGCAGAAGGAGCAGGTCAAGGTGCAGCCGACCTGGGAGGAGACGCACAAGGTCCCGCGATCCTCCTCGGGGATATGAACGGTCTCGACCTCCTCGCCATCGGCAAAGCGCAGCAGCCATTTGCGGGTTCCGTCGACCGAGGCGAGCGCGTGCGATATCGCCGGCCGCTTCAGTACGTAGCGCGTGGCGAGCTTGTCGCGGAACGCCTTCGACAACGAGGTCATCGCCGCGAAATCGGTGGCGCCACGGTGATAGATCCAGTGCCAGAGCTGGCGCGCCCGGAACGGTTCCGCGCCAAAATCCGCCATCTCAGCGGCGAGCACCTCGCGGCCCAGCCCGACGAGATTGCGGCGCGGCGGTTCGGATAAGATCTCGGTCAGCATCGCTCGCCTATATGTGGGGAGCCGCGCGGCTCAGCGCTTCACGTCGCAAGCTTTGTCGATCAGCGCGAGCGCCTGGGCAAAGCCGGCGAGCGAATAGGTGTCCGTGGTGGCCGTTCCTTTCTGGGAGGTGCCCTTGACTATCGCCAGTTTTCCTTTTGCCATCGTCTCGACGATCGTCTTGTCGAGTTCGGCCGTCCGCGCCCAGGCTGTGTCGCCCTTGGTGAACAGATCGAATTTCGCACCGCCGATATCGAGCGACACCTCGCTGTCCTCTTTGAGCGGATAGCCCTCGACGAAACTGACGACATTGGCGATCTTTTCGCCCGGCCGGTGGGTGACCATCGCCAAAGGATGCTTGCGCTTGCCTCCGGCCGGCTCACTCTTCTTCGGATCACCAGCCAGATAGCACACTTTCCCGGTTTTCTCGCTGTAGGTGTATGCCGTCCATGCATCGGCGGCGCCAAGCTGCTCAGCCGGCGGTCCCGCGGTCGTCTGCGCGGCATTACCGGGTTTTTTCGAGTTCTCGGCATGGCCCGCACCAGACACCGAGAGCAGCAGCCCAACGACAAAGCTGAAACGAGGCGCCCGGCATCCCCTCATGACGGCACCATAACGGGGCCGGCGCTTCAGGGCCACGTTCGGATGGCTCTCCCCTCGACGCGCGAAACCGGGCAAAATACCGGTCATGGGTGAGATCATGATCCGGCCGGCGCGGCCGGGAGACGCACACGGTATTGCCCGACTGGATGTCGAGACCTGGCGCACGACTTACGCCGGGGTGCTCTCCACGGCCTACCTCGTCGGATTGTCGGAACGGCGTCGCGAAGCCGGGTGGCGCGGCGTGATCCTGCGGGAGCCGCGGGACGTGCGCGTCGCCGTAGGGTCGAAGGGCGCCATCCTCGGTTTTGGCAGCTGCGGGCCCAATCGCGGGAACCGCTCTTTCACAGGAGAAGTGTTCACCCTTTACGTCTCCCCAGACTGGCAGAACCACGGGATCGGGCGGCGGCTGTTGATCGCCTTGTTCCGCCGGCTCGTCGCTATGGGGCGCCGATCGGCAATTCTTTGGGTGTTGCGCGACAATCCGTCTCGGTTCTTCTATGAGCGGCTCGGCGCCCACCAAGTGAGCCGAAAGCCGCTCGCCGTCGGTGGCACGGCGATCGAGGCGATCGCCTACGGTTGGCACGATCTTCCCGGCTTTCTCGCCGAGGTCTCCAGCGAAGACCGCGAGTCGGAACCCTGACTGCTCGAGCTATTCGGCCCGACCAAGTTGCTGGATCATGGGCAGGATCTCGCTTTTGACATCCTCCGTGGTGAGCGGACCGACCTGGCGATACCGGATGTGCCCAGAGGCGTCCACGACATAGGTCTCCGGCACACCGTAAACCCCAAAATCGATTGCGGTCGTGCCGTTCCGATCGACCCCGATATGTCGGAAGGGATCGCCGAGACGCTCCAGAAAACGGCGCGTCTCTTCGGGCTTGTCCTTATACGCGACGCCGTCCAAGATGACCCCGGGAATACCCCCCAGCGTCATCAGTTCGGCGTGTTCTTCGCGGCACGGAGCACACCAGGACGCGAAGAAGTTGACGAGCGTCACGCGACCGCCGAGCTCGTTGCGGGTCAACCCGTTGGCGCTCTCGTAAAGACCGGGTAATGCGAAATCGGGCGCCGGGCGGTCGATCAGCGCCGATGGGAGCAGATGCGGATCGTGCCTCAGACCGATAGCAAATACAGTGACCAGCACGGCGAAGAGGGCGACCGGCAACAGGAACAAAACCTTGCGTGGCATGGATCATTTCTTCTCGGCCATTCCGGCCGGCGCCGCACCGCCTTCCTGCCAATGCCCGCTCTTTTTCAACGCGTCGACAACTTCGCGCGGCATGTAGTTCTCATCGTGCTTGGCGAGGACGCTCGATGCGGCAAAGACCCCGTCGGGACGCAACTTGCCCTCCGCGACGGCGCCTTGCCCCTCGCGGAAAAGATCCGGCAGCAGGCCTTGGTAGGCGACCGCGACATCATTGGCGCCGTCGCTGATGCGGAACGAGATGCTGCGCCCGTCGGCACCACGCGACAAGCTGTGCGCCTCGACCAGACCACCGATCCGCACCCGGCGATCCGCTGCGACCGCCTTCGCCTTCAACTCGCTCGGGCTGTAGAAAAAGACGAGATTGTCGTTGAACGCGCTCAATACCAGCACCGTGGCTCCGCCGAGAGCCGCCATGCCGAGAGCGAGCAATCCCAGTCTCTGCTGCTTGCGGGTCATCGTCTCTTTCGGAGATCCTGCTGCAACCGGTCCAGGGTGAGGGTACTTTCGCGGTAGCGCCGCCACGAGAATAGGGCAACACCTCCGAGAACCGCGAAGGCCACTCCATAGGCCGGCCACACGAAACCAGCGTAACCCCCCATTGCGAGAAAGCCGCTGAATTCGCCCATCAAGGCACCGCGGTACGGGCCGAAACGGCCCGCTCGCGCTCGGGACGCGGAGCGAGTGCGGCACCGGCATTGAGCCGCAGGGCCATCGCCTTGCGCTCGTTCAGCGCGGTTCTCATACGCACCATCAGCAATACAACAAACAGCAGCGAGAAGCCCAAAGCCATGATCAGCAGCGGGGCGAGCATCGAGATGTCGATCCTGGGACCGCCAATCCGCATGACGCTGGCCGGCTGATGCAAGGTGTTCCACCAATCGACGGAGAACTTGATGATCGGCAGGTTGACCACCCCGACCAGCGCCAGCACCGCGGCCGCCCTGCCGCCGCGCGAGGGATCGTCGAAGGCGTTCGCCAGCGCGATGTAGCCGAGATAGAGAAAGAACAAGATCAGCACCGAGGTCAGCCGGGCGTCCCACACCCACCACGCACCCCACATCGGGCGTCCCCACAGCGAGCCGGTGACGAGACAGACGAAGGTGAACGCGGCGCCGATCGGAGCGGCTGCGCGGGCCGCCACTTCGGCCAGCGGATGCCGCCAGACGAGGGCAACCGAGCTCGCCACCGCGACCAACAGGTAGACGCTGAGGGCCATCCACGCAGCCGGAACATGCACATACATGATCCGCACCGTGTCGCCCTGCTGATAATCCGGCGGCGCCACGACGAGGGACCAGAAAAGGCCGGCAACAAGGACGACCACGGCCGCCCAACCGCACCACGGCACAGCCGTTGCGCTCAGCCGCATGAACCGCGCGGGGTTGGCGAGCCAATTAATCATCGCTGCTCAAATGTAATGCCGATATAGCGTCGAGTCAGCATCGACGATGCCGCGCTCACTCCAGCGCCTGGCGCAAAGCAGCGGCGCTCGCCCACGGGCAGAGCGCCAGAGCCGCCAAGGTCACCGCAGCGAGGATCAGCAGATAGGATCGGGCGCCGTTGCCGACCGCGCCCGCTTCCACCGCTCCGGCACCAAAAATCAGCGGCGGGATGTAAAGAGGCAGGACGAGAAGCGACAGCACGACGCCTTGACGCCGGGCGCCCAGGCTCAACGACGCGGCGACGCTGCCAATCAAGCTCAGCGCCGGCGTGCCGATCAACAGGCTGACAAACAATGTCGCGATCGACCCCGGATCGAGATCGACCAGCAGCGCGAGAAACGGGCTGGTCAGAGCCAGCGGCAGACCCGTCGCCACCCAATGCGCAGCGCATTTTGCGAGCACCGCAAGCTCGAGAGGAAGGTTCGAAAGGGCCAGCAGATCGAGTTCGCCGTCCCGATAATCCGCCTCGAACAGCCGGTCGAGCGACAACAGAGCCGCGAGCAGCGCCGCCACCCAGATGATGCCGGCGCCGATCCGCTGCAAAACTTCCGGCTCGGGACCGACGCCGAACGGGAACAGCACGACAGCGAGAACAAAGAACCCGACGACGAGACCGGTGTCGCCGCCCTGGCGAATGGCGAGACTCAGATCGCGCCGAAAGAGGCCGAGAAACGCCGCCATCCTCAGCCGGCAGCTGCATGGTCCGGGAGCGGTGCAAAGGCGTCGAGGTTGATGACGGTGGCGGTGCCGATGTCGATCGGCATGTGGCTGGCGACAATGACGCGCCCGCCGGAACCGCGATGCTCGGCGATCGCCTGTTCGAGTCGCGATTGATTATCATGGTCGAGCGCGCCCGTCGGTTCGTCGAGAAGCCAGATCGATGCCGGCGCCGCGACCAGACGGGCGAGCGCGATCCGCCGTCGTTGGCCCGCGGAAAGCCAGCGGCATGGCCAGTCGGCAACCCGGTCGAGGGCGAATGCGGCCAGGGCTGCTTCGAGGAGGCGCGGCGCCCGGGTCGGCTCGACACGCCGGAGGGCTGCCCAGAACGCCAAGGTTTCGCGCGGCGTCAGACCGGGTTTCACGCCATCTTGGTGACCCACATAGTCCAGCTGCGCGCGATAGGCGGCGCTCTCGGCTTCGACTGGCGTACTGCCCCAAAGAAGATGGCCGCTCGCCGGCATGATCAGCGTGGCGAGGATTCGCAACAGGCTGGTCTTGCCGCTGCCGTTGGCTCCGGTGAGCAGGAGTGCGCCCCCTGGCGGCAGGCGAAACGAAAGCCCGGCAAAAACCAGGCGCTCGGCGCGCCGGCATCCGAGATCCTCGGCGACCAGATCGGGGGCAAGGGCGGGTTCGGTCAACGCGCTCTGCGGACAAAAAAGCGGCTCCGGTGGGGGAAAACCGGAGCCGCGCGGCCACGGTCGAGTTGCTCGACCGAGTACGAGGTTTGGGGGACAAACCTGTAAGGATTAACCTTACGCATCTAATATAGGGGGTCGATTGGGACGCGGGTTTGGAAAAATTGTGACCTTTTAGTGACAGTCAATTCAATTGCGTCGATCCTCGATCAGCTTGCCATCGCCGGGCAGGCTACCTTCTGGCACGCGTCTGACGGTGCCGCGCAGTTTCGTGACGGCCTGCAGGGTTTCGGCGATATGTCCCGGATCCTCCGACGGTTCGCCGAGTTCGATTAACAAGGTCATCTCGTCGGCGCTGCGCGGCCGCTCCACGACGAGGCGGGCGCGGATAATCGATTTGTGGCGCCGCAGAATGTCGGCGACCTGCTCGGGGTGCACAAACATGCCGCGCACCTTCGTGGTCTGGTCGGCGCGGCCGAGCCATCCCTTGATCCGATGGTTTGTCCGGCCGCATGGGCTGGGGCCCGGCAGCATCACCGACAAATCGCCGGTGGCAAAGCGAATCAGCGGGTATTCCGGCGTCAATGTCGTCACGACCACCTCACCGACGTCGCCGGGAGGCACCGGCTCCCCGGTGCCCGGCAGAACGAGCTCGAGAATGATCCCCTCGTCGACCACCATGCCCTCGCACACCTCGCCATCCGGGCTCGCGCTCTCATAAGCGATGATGCCGATATCCGCGGTCCCGTAGCACTGCAGCACGCCGATCCCGAGGCTGCGAAATTCGGCGCGCAGCTCCGATGGCAGGGCTTCCGCCCCGACCAGCGCCTTTTTCAGCGAGGAGACGTCGCTCCCTTCGCTTGCCGCGCGGTCGAGCAGGACCTTGAGGAAGGACGGCGTCCCGACATAACCGACCGGCCGCAGATCAGCCATCGTGCGCAATTGCTGCTCGGTCTGGCCAGTGCCAGCCGGGATGACCGGGCAGCCGAGCGCGTCGGCGCCGCTCTCGACCATCGCCCCCGCCGGGGTCAGATGATAGGAAAAGGTGTTGTGCACGAGATCGCCGGCGCGAAACCCGGCGGCAAAGAGAGCCCGCGCGAAGCGCCAGTAATCCGGCCGCCGGCCCTCCGGTTCGTAGATCGGCCCGGGCGACACGAAGACCCGGCGGAGAGCCGACATCGGCGCCGCCGCCAAGCCGCCAAACGGGAGGTTTTGCCGCTGCAGCTCGATCAGTGCCGATTTCCGGGTCAGGGGGAGTTCGGCCAAGCTGCGCCGGTCGGTCACATCTTGCGGATGAACCCCGGCAAGCAGCTGGCGATAGGCCGGCGCGCTCTCCTTCGCCGCGGCGATGATCTGCGGGAGCGCCGACATCAACGCCGCTTCGCGCTCGGCCGGATTGCGTATTTCGAGCGTATCGTAGAACTGCGTCGCCACCCGAAGCCTCCCTGCGCTGCAGGCGTCATAAGCCCGGCCCAATCTGCTCCCGACCGAACTGCCGCATCAAGCTCCGATCGAATGGGGTCAATTCAACGCAAAAGACCCGCCGGATGCGCCGGCGGGTCTCGAAGGCAGCGATTATACTGGCGCGGGTGCGCCGCTCGATTGCTAGTTTGGTTTGGGACCAAGAGTGGAGGTGTAGGGATGGCGGCTCGGGGCATTGTCGCCCTCGGTCGCCTGATAATGCTGGTCTTTGCCCGAGGAGTGCGATCCCGGCTGCGGGCCGACCGACGTCGAATAGGGATGCTGCCACTTGTCGGCGTCAGAAGTGGAAGATGCGGGCGGCGCAACTGTCGGAGCCGCCGTAGGGCTGCTCGGCGGCAGCGACGTGACCGACTGGGCATGCGCGACAGCCGCGGCGCCGGCCAATACTCCTAGACTTAGAACGGTCGATTTGATCAAGCTCGACATAGCGGCGTCTCCAAATCCTTGGTTTACTCAACAGGAGGTTGCCCCAAGCCCGTCCCCACAGGCGAATGATAATTGTGCATTGCACTCATGAATGATCTGCATTTCCACACACTCGACCTGAACCTGCTGCGGGTCTTCGACACGCTGATCGAGGAACGGAGCGTGACCCGCGCCGGAGAGCGGCTCGGGCTGAGCCAATCGGCGATCAGCCACGCTCTAAACCGGTTGCGCTATGTGCTCCACGATGAACTGTTCGTGCGGGTGGCGGACGGCATGCGGCCGACGCCGCGGGCCGCCGAAATCGCGCCGCGGCTCCGCGAGGGGCTGCTGCAGCTTCAGCTGGCGCTGGGGCCGACCGAATTCGTGCCCGAACGGACAGAGCGGCGTTTCACGATCGCCTGCGGCGAGTATGTCGGCACCGTGCTGGTTCCGCGTTTTACTGCCCGGGTCCGAGGTCTCGCGCCAAACGCCGAAATCAGGATCCGACCGAGCAATATGGGGGTGACCGAGGCGCTGTTGGCGGGCCGCGTCGATGTGGCGATCGGCAGCTTCAGGCGAGTGCCAGAGCCTTTCGTCTGTGAAACCTTGTTCCAGGAGACCCGGGTCTGGGTCCTGAGCGCCGACCATCCAGCGGCGGGCGGCGAACTGACCCTCGAACGCCTCGCCTCACTCTCGCATCTGATCATCTCGGCGAGTGGAGAGGACGAACATGCGATCAACGGCTATGTCAGCGATCATGGCCTCGAACGGCTGGTCGCGCGCAGCGAGGTCGGGTTGCTGCAAGGTGCGTTGGCGGAGCGCGGGTTGCGCCGAGTGGTCGGCCTGACGACGCCGCATTTCCCTGCCGCTCTTGCAGTAGTAAGCCAGTCCGACATGGCGGCGCCGCTGCCGCGCCGTCTCGCGGCCGCCTTCGCCAATGGGTATCGTCTCAAGCTGTTCGAACCTCCCTATACGTCGCCACCCTTCGACATCATGGCCTTGTGGCACCGCGACCATGGCGATGACCGCGCTGTCGCCTGGCTACGGCAAGTCTTGCGGGAGGTCGCGGCAGGCCTGTGACCGCATCGGCGCATAATAAAAAGGCCCGTCGACAGCGCGACGGGCCTCAAAGGTCGGATATATGTTCTTGTTAGAACTTGACGCGGAATTTGCCGATTAAGGTTTCCTCATCGCCCTTGATGTTCGCAGAGGCGGTCTGGCGTTGCCCCCAGAAAAATTCGACGCCAGCATCGATGAACGCGACCGGGCTCCAGATCAAGTTGACATGGGCGGTCTCCAGCACCCGGTTCGAGACGACCCCCTGTGTCGGCCCGATCAGATTCGTTGGATAAGCAGTATAGGCGTAACCCCAAACCGCGGTGGATCGTAGATTGGGCACCCAGAAGTGCTGGTAGCCGAGGGCATAGCCGTATGCGACTATCGGCTTGACTAGGATGCTTGCTGCGGCGGCGGCGGTGGCCGGAACCGCGAGATAATTGGTTGCCAGTGCCGCGTTGTTGCTCTCGTTGATATACCGCCCAATGCCCTGCCCAACCGAGAACTGGAACTGGAAATCATCTTTTTCCCAACCGAACCAGCCCGGTTTGACGTCGCCGGAAAGGCCGCCGCCGTAACCTACGAACGTCCTGTCGATGAATTTGCCGTCATTGACTGTGAGTGTCGGACGGATCAGGCCGCGGAAATCCACGTGGCCCCAAGGCTGCGCCCAGTACGAAGAGAAGGTGAGGTCGGGCGCCGAGGCTTTGGTCGGATCGCCGGATAATGTGCAGGCTACCGTCGGGCTGATCAGGATTCCGTTTGCGACGCAGCCAGCGGTCCCGTTGACCACCCCGCCGGGACCGCCCGGCAAGCCGCCGGTGTTGGTATCCGATTTAACATTACCGGCCGGTGTGACGATATCGGTCTCGGGGGTTTCGGCCGCGACCGACCAAGCGCTGCCCCATGACCCCGCATAGGTGTAGCGTACCTGAGGAATGCGGACCACCCCAGCGAGACCGGCAGGACCGCCGAAATCGAGCGTCTCGGGGTTGGCGTCAGGGTCGGAGAAATTCGAGTTCGCCTGTCCGGCGAGAAACCCGCCAAGCGTGGCGTAGGCATACCGCAAACGCGGGATCAAGCTATCCGACACAGTGGTCAGGTTGTTTTGGCTGAAAGCGTTGACGCCGGCAAAGTCGAATTCTACGAAGGTTCGCGACTTGCCATAAGAGGTCGGTGTGCGCGTCTCGACATTGAGGCGCGTTTCCCGGGGGCTCTGCGAGAAGACGCCGTTGCCGCGCGAGCTGGCCGTGCTTTGCGGTACGAGATTTCCGGCGGTCGGAAAGCCCGGAACTGTGGTTAGAGCGTGCGTGTTGAGTGGGACTGACTCCAAATTGCCGGTGACCCCCACAGTAGTGGTCTGGTTACCGTTCGCCGGGCCACCGACGAACCAGTAATCGAGGGTCTCGTCGACAAACCCGCCGACGCGGATTGACGTGTCGGTACCAGGGATCAAGAAGGAACGCGGGAAGCTGCCGCCTGCGAGCGGTTGACCCGGAACTGCCTGGGCGCCGTAGGCCCCGGGAACGCCAATACCGGGCCCAGGCGGGTTTTGAGCCAGCTGGTCGATCCGTCGCTGGAGGAGCTCCTGATTGGCGCGAAGATCCGCGAGCTCATCGGCGCTCGCCGCCGGAAGACCCGTCAGCAGCGCGATCGCCGCGGTCAAGCCCCCGATCGCCGCGGCCCTACCGATATTCCGTTTTCTGGTCATTGCTCCCCCGAGAAATCAAAGGTTGCATCAGCCGGGTAAAGGACACCCGTGCCTCTCGCGCCATGATATGCAGAGGTGGACCCCGATCAAGAAAGCTTTGCTATCCACGTGGTCTTTTCGTCTCAGCGTGGCGAAACTGCAACATATCTATGTAACAGGTTGTGATGGCTAAATAGCTGTAACCACCTTCTAAAACCTAGAATGCAGCGGTGGCTCGTTTCGTCGACCAGATCGCGCTAGCGGGATGCGCGAGTAATCCCTTCATCGGGAGTAGGCCAACTCGGCCCAGACCAAGCTTGCCACTTCTGGATCCAGACCCGCGGACTCATGGCAAAAAGGGAATTGTGTTGCTACTCCCGCATTAACATGCTATGATCATTGCCACTAATGTACTACGCTGCCCAAACGCGAATACGCAGCTTCAAAACAGCGGATATCAGCCAGGATCAGCTAGGGTTGTCGCTGTTTTCAGGCCCGTTGCGGCCCGCTGCTCCAGGGTTTCTGCGGAGCAGATGAGATCGGTGGCTGATAATTTGCGGAAAAACAGCAAAACAGCCAGCGAGGTGGAAGAGCGAGCCTCTCCCCTCTGAGTGCTAGAACTTGAGGCCGAGCCTCGCCCCAGCGTCGGTGATCCCGGCATTGTGCGGCGCGAGGTTGGCGTTCGACATATGCCAGACAAACCCCGATACGCTGACGGTGGGCGTCAGCTGATAACCAAGTTCGGCGCTTTCTCTGAACAGGGCGGTCGAGCCGAGCTTTTTGCGGTCCGGCGGGGCGCTGTTGGTATAGCCATCCTGGAGAGCGCCCCCGAGGCTGCCGTTGGCGAAGACACTGCCACCCCACCCGAACAGGTTCTGGATCAGCGTGATGCCCCAGGTCAGGCCGAAATACCCGGTGTTCGTGGCGCCCGCAGTGTTGAGCGAGCCGCCGAGATCGGGCCGCGGCGACCCGATCACGCGAAAGAATTCCGGCGGCGTGAACAGCATCTCGAAATTGATGTCCGACCCCGGCTCGAGGTGCTTGTCGAAAAGGCTGACGTCGTGGGCGAGAACGCCGAACTTGAACTCGTCGATCACCTGGGTCTGCGCCGTCGCCGAAGTCGGGACGGCGGCCGCAAGCGTACCCGCAACAACCGCGGAGCGAAGCATTCGCACCATTGTCGTTAATCTCGATCCGCGTTTACTGACATCGTTCCTAACGCAATACGTTAATGGATTTCTCGGCCGTCGCCAACCCTGGGGTGGGACCCAAACGGGTTGAGCGCCTTCCACCGCGCCGACCAGCGGTGGCGGTTGAGCTCGCGCCGGATAACCGCCGGCTCGGTCACCCAGTTGAGTTGCACCATCCGGCGCTCGCCGACATGCGGGCGATGCCCGTGGAATGATCGAACGCTGCGGCGAAATGCCAGCATAGTGCCGGCGAGGGGCGCGACCTCGCGCACGTAATCGTCGATGTCGTCGGGGCCGCGCAGCAGCCGCAAGCGGCCCTCCGGGCGCTCCCAGGCAAGGTTCAAATAAAGCAGCAAAGTTATGATCTTGCTTTCCGAATCGGTGTGAATGCGTCCGTCCTTGCCGTCGCTCCTGCCGCGCACCGTCACCAGCGTCGGCCGACTATCGAGGTCCAGGCCGAATTTTTCCTCGACCGCACCGCGCAGTGCCGGCCCGGTCAAGGCGACGACAAGGCGGGAAAAGAGCGGCCCGCACGCCAGGCTTTCGACCGGGAAACTGCCGTGACCGGGGACGTGCGGGAAATCGGCGACGAGCGGGCGCAACTCGTCGCGGCGCACAAAACCCTCGACGACAACAAAGTCGAACGGGTCGCGGCACAGCGCCGCCGCCCGCAGGCGATCAAGATCCAGCAATGTCAACGCCGCCTCCGGTAATCGTCGCCATCGCGCTGAAATATAGTCATTCGCGCCGTTCTCGGCCAAACCGGTTATCGTGATGATATGAGCCGTTCCGAGGGTCCTTTCCGCCACCCTGCGGGCTTCTTTGCCGGCTTCCTGGCCGCCACGGCCTTCTTCACGCGGCTGCCGGTCGATCCACGGTCGGCGGGCATGTGGCGGCTCGCCAATTCGGCCTGGGCATTTCCGCTCGTTGGCGCCGGGATCGGGGGCGTAGCGGCGCTCGCTCTTCTATTCGCCCAGCTGATCGGCCTCGCGACTTGGCCGGCGGCGTTGTTGTCGATATTGGCAGCTCTGATGCTGACCGGAGCGTTGCATGAGGATGGGCTCGCCGATACCGCCGACGGGTTCTTCGGGGGGCGCGATCGGGAAGAGAAGCTCGCGATCATGCGGGACAGCCGCCAGGGCACTTACGGGGTGTTGGCAATCGTGTTCAGCGTGCTGCTGCGGACCGCCGCGCTCGCCGGCATCGGTGACGTGATCCACGCGGGTCTCGCGCTGATCGCGGCGCACGCCGCCTCGCGGGCCGCGCTGCCGGCGGCGATGTGGGGATTGGCGCCGGCGCGCCCCGATGGCCTCGGGGCGACGGCTGGGAGACCTCGAGCCGGCGGTGCGATTGCGGCGGCGCTGATCGGCACAGCGATTATTTTGGCGGCACTGGGACCGGTGCGGGGAGCGATAGCGCTTTGCCTCGCGTGCGCGATCGTTTTCGCCCTGATCGAGCTCGCACGCCGCCAGATCGGCGGCTACACGGGCGATGTTCTCGGGGCATTTCAGCAAATCGGAGAGATCGTGATATTGCTCGCCGCCTCGGCGAGATGAGCCGAGTTCAGCCGCCTGGCAACCCGATACGCCGCACCAGATGGAGGTGATTGCGGCCGTCCTTGCGGGAGTACCGGGCCTGGTGGACGAGCGAGCGGACGATATGGATGCCGAGCCCGCCGATGGCGCGCTCCTCCGCCGCTTCCGCCAAATCCGGCCCGCGGAAGGCGAGGGGATCGAATGGCGGCCCATCGTCGACGAAGCTGATCCTGAGGTAGCCCATCCCCCACCCGAGCGCTACGGCGATGGTTCCTCCCGCCGCAAGCGGACCATGACCATGCGTTACGGCATTGGTAAAGAGCTCATCTAGAATGACCAAAAGCCGCGACCGCTCGTTATGGGGCAGACCGCATTGCTGCGTGAACTCATCGGCAAAGGTTTGAAGCCGGGCAAACTCCGCATGCTCGCCGCGTAGCGTGATCGACGCTCTCATCACCGAAGTTTGCTCATCTTGCTGCCACAGCCTGCCGAACTCGTGTATCAAGGAAACAATGATCAACCGGGAGGAAGAAATTGCCGGGGAGGAAGAAATCGGGCTTGGCTCTCTGGTTGGCCGCGGCATTCTTGATCGCGACGACGGGGGTTCCCCCGGCGGGCGTTCCTTCGGCTGCCGAAGCGCCGCCGATCACCCAGATGGCGATCACCCAGATGGCGATCGCCCAGATCAAGAAGGTAATCGGGCAGGCGGCGGTCCTGCGCTCCGGTGAGCGTCGGCCCGCGAATGTCGGAGACATGCTGTTCGTCAAGGACATCATCGAAACAGGTTCCGACGGCGGGATCGGCATTACCTTCACCGATAACACGGTATTCTCCGCCGGTCCGAGCAGCCAAATCGCGCTCGACGAATTTCAGTTCGACTCCAACGACTTCCGCGGCGCGATGCTGGCCGATATGCAGAGGGGGACCTTGGCGGTCGTCTCCGGCGACATCGCGCGCAGCACCCCCGGAGCGATGAAGATCAAGACCCCGACCGCAATCCTCGGCGTGCGGGGAACGACTTTTGCGGTTCAAGTCTATGGCGACCACTGATGATGCGGCGGACAATCCCGGCACTCGCCTCGATGGTCCTCCTGGCGGGCTGTCCCCGGCAAGCTCTGTTCGTGGTTCTGCCCAATGAAGGCGGTGGCGTGGGGGCGATCACGGTCGAGGAGGGCAAGACGGTTACGACCCTCGATCAGCCCTATGCAGCAGCAGAGTCGCGCGCCGACAGTAGCGCGTCGGTCGAGGAAAGCCGCGGTAACATCAGCGTAATTTTCCGGAGCGCGATCGCGGCGCAGCCGATCCTGCCGCATCACTTCCGCCTCTATTTCATTCTCGGGAGCGACGAGCTGACCCCTGCATCCAAGGCCGCCTATCGCGCTGCGTTCGATGATACCATGCGACGACCGGTCTACGAAATCGAGGTGATTGGCTTCACCGACACGCTCGGCGATTTGCTGTCCAATCAGGCGCTGTCACTCGCTCGCGCGAGGGCGATCCGCGACATGCTCGTTCGCGACGGACTCGATCGACAGGTGATCTCGATCGCCGGCCGTGGCAAGCGCGACCTGCTCGTGCCGACCGCCGACCAAACCCCTGAGGCCGGCAACCGCCGCGTCGAGATCACGGTCAGGTAACGGCGCCGCCGACCCGCCGCAGCGCCAGGAGAGTCATGTCGTCGGCTTGCTCTGCGCCGCCGACAAAGCGGCTGACGTCGTCGATTACCGCCGCAACGACGTGCTTGGCATCGACGATCGCCGCCCTCGCCAGCGCCTTGGCCAGCCGATCGGCGGAATAAAGCGTGTGGTCGGCGTTCTCCGCTTCCGTGACGCCGTCGGTAAAGAGCAGCAAGACCTCACCAAGCTCGATCCGGTCGTGATCGATCGGAAAGCGGAAGTCATCGACCGCGCCGAGCGGCGGACCGCCTTCGGTGACGAGCTGCCGCAAGCCGGTGCCGCCGCCGAGGACAAAGGGCGAGTCGTGACCGGCACTGGCATAGGCGATCTCGCCTGAGCCGAGATCGAGAATTCCGGCGAAAGCAGTCACGAAAACGCCGCCCTCGCTTTGGAGCTCCGCGCTCGCCGCCGCCGTCTTTCGGTTGGCCTCCGCGAGGATGCGGTCGAGCGCCGGCCCAAAGGTCAGCACGGCGTCCCGGACGACCTCCTTGGTCACCGCCATCAACAGTGCTGCCGCAATGCCCTTGCCCGCCACGTCGGCGATCAGAAAGAACAGGCGGCTGCTTCCTCCGATCAGCAGGTAGTCGTAGAGGTCCCCCCCGACCATTCGCGCCGGCTCGATGCGGGCGTAGACATCGATGTCGTGACGATCGGGAAAGGCGGGAAAGCGCCGCGGCAACAGGCCCATTTGAATTGCCTGCGCCGCGGCGAGCTCGCCCTCGACCCGCTGCTTCGCCTCGCGTTCGCGAACCAGTTCGACTTGTGCGGCGCGAAGAGTGCCGACAAGCATTACACCCAACGCGCCGAGCAGGGTAAGCGCCGGAAAGGTGCTGTCGAAGAGGAGATCGGCAAAGCGGAAGAGCATGAGTTCGACGCCAAAAAGCGCAACCGCAATAGCCAAGGCGACACCGACCGCGCGCCCCGGCCTCGCATAGCGCAGCAGCCAGATGACCACGAGCCCGGCCGCGAACGCCGTGGCAAGCTCGAACCAATCGAGGAATGGTGGGCGGTGGAGCAGGTCGCCGAACAGGATCAATTCGATCAGCTGCGCATGGAGGTCGACAGCGCGGACGAGACCGAGCGGTGTTTGCCGAAGCCCGGCGATGCCGACGCCGGCAACCCCGAGCAATACTACCTGCCCCCGCAGCTCGGCTGGGTCGAACGCCGGATCGAGCACATCCGTGGCCGAGATGTATCGCGCCTGCGACGGCGCGAAGTGGAGGATCGCGCGGCCCCGCCTGTCTGTCGGGATCACGGTGCGGCCGATCCTGAAATCTTCGATTCCGAGAGCGCCGGTATCGATTACGATCGCGTGCTCGCCGCCGCCGATACGCACGACCTCGAGCGCAAAACTCGGGACGATCGTCTGGCGATAGGTCAGAGCGAGAGCGAGCCGCCGGACGACGCCGTCGGCATCCGGCTCGACCCCGTCGCTCCCGGTAGCCAACGAAGCGGCGCGGAGATCGGGTTGGCTTTGCACCAGGGATTTGTAGCTCTTCAAGAACGGTGTCGGATCGTCTCCCGCGTGGCGGATCGGGCTGAGGCGAAGCGGGCCTGAATTTCGCGCCACCTCCTCATGGCTGGGGGCGACCGAAAGCACCGTCGGGACCGCTGCTATCGCTTCGTCGAGGTCGCGGCCGCTCGGTGGGAGCTTCTCCAACGCGTCCGCCAAAGCTGGAGGCAGGTCGGGCAGTTCTCGCGCAATCTCGTTGGGCGAAAGCCGATCTCGTTCGGCGAAGAGGATGTCGATGCCGAGGACCCGCGGGTTCCCTTGAGCGATGCGGCGGACGAGCTCCGCCACCAAGTGCCGTGGCCACGGCCACTGCCCATATTTAGCGAGGCTCCTCTCGTCGATGTCGACGACCGCCACTCGTGCCGAATCATCGGCGCGCGGCCACACTCGTTCTATCAAATCGAAGCTGCGCACGCGCAATTCGGTAATGATGCCGGGGTCAATGATGCGCAGTGCCAACGCGGCCACGATCAGCGCGAGTGCAGCCGCGCGGCCCGGACCGCGCAGCAGAGCAATGCCCCAGCCCACCGCGGGATTGCCCGTCACAACTCCAGTTCTAGCCCGTCATAGGCCGAGATCACCTCGACTCCGTGGCCAGGGACCTCGTGGTCAGGCCTGCTGATCGCCTCGAAGCGGACGGTATCGGCGAAGATCTCCTCGAGCATGCGGTCGTCATATGCCGGCTCGTGATGAAACAGCACAAGGCGCCTGACCCGCGCCGCCTGCGCCAGCTCGACCGCCACGACATTGCTCGAATGACCCCAATCCTCCTTGACCGAAACCGAGTCACCGAGCGAATACATTGCATCGAAGATCAGCAGGTCGGCGTTTCGGTAGAACCCGACGAACGGGTAGGTTTCGTCGAGCTGGAAGCTCTTGTGCTCGCAGTCGGTAGAATAGACGATCGACTTCCCGCCTTGGGAAAAGCGATACCCGTAGGAATCTCCCGTGTGGAACTGTTTGATCGCGGTGACGGAAAGACCGGCTATTTCGTAAATGTGGTCGGGCTCCAAGGTGATGAACTCGATGGTCGAGCCGAGCGAGTGAAAATCGACAGGAAACCAAGGAGCCGAGTGCTGGGTGCGTAGCGCCTCGCGCAGCACGCTGTGGCAGCCGTATACACAAATCCGATTGCCTGGAATGTAGGCGGGGGCAAAAAACGGGAACCCCATGATGTGGTCCCAGTGCGGGTGCGACAAAAATACATTGAAGGTGTGTTTGCGCCCGGGACCGTGCTCCCGGAGTACCCGGTTGCCGAATTCGCGCACGCCCGTGCCGAGGTCGCAGATCACATATTCGTCGCCCCCAGTAATGATCTCCACACAGCTGGTGTCGCCGCCGAAAGTGCCGCGTACTGAAAACGGCAGGCTGCTATCTATGAAGGCATCGATCGCCTGCTCGGTCTCGAGCGCGCGCCCGCGAGCGGCGAGCAGCGCATCGCGGATCTTGGCGCGGACCGCCTGCGCCCGCAGCGGTGCCGGCAGCGAGCCGCGGGTGCCCCAAAACCGGACACGCAGTGATCCGGCCGGTTGGGTCTCGGCATCGGGAACCGCCCGCTCGGGTCGCGGCGGTGCCTGCCAGGCGGTGCTTGCTTCTTCAACGGTGGCGAAGACCGGGACGACATGTGAGAACCGGCTGATCGCGAAGATCTCGCGCACGACCGTTTGGAGACAGGCGACGGCGAGCCGGCGCTCCTTCGGCTTCAGCCGCGTGGCGGCCATCAGCGCCCGCAGACCGGCGCTCGAGATGTATTCGACCCGGGAAAAGTCAACGACGACGTCCGCAGAGCTGGAGCCGACGGCGGCGAGCAGCCGCGCCTGAAACTCGGTGCTCGTGAGATTGTCGATGCGCCCGACCGGGGCCAATGCCAGGACGTTGGCTTGGCGCCCCTCGCCGATCTCCACGGCCGCACCCCCGTCGCAGTGGTAACGAGGCTCATTGTCGGGAGTTCGGCGGCGGGAAGCAAGAATCGCCGCCAATTTGCGGCAGGCGACCTCGCAGCTCCCACGAATTTACGTTTAGCCAGCCCGCCGGGCTTGGGATACTGGTAGGCGCCGCCGCAGCGACGGCGACCATCGGCAAGAGGGAGCATGGAACAGCGCTGGGGCCTGCCCCTGATTGCCTGGCCGTCCCGGCTGCGCCCCAATTTCTGGGATCTCGTCGCGCTGCCGATGGTGCTCGGGGCGATCGCGCTCGTCGCTTGGGGCGGCATGGCGATGAGCGCGCGCTATCACCTCGGCGAGGCTCTCCCGATCAGCCTCGACCCTCGGCAGCTGCCGGAATACGCGCTTCGCACGGTGCTGCGCATGGGCTGCGCACTCGTCGCCTCGCTCGTCTTCAGCCTCGTCTATGCGGCGGTAGCGGCCAAGAGCCGACAGGGCGAGAAGATCCTGATCCCGATCCTCGATATCCTGCAATCGGTGCCGATCCTCGGCTTTCTGTCGATCACGGTCACCGGCTTCATCGCTCTATTCCCGGGCCGGCTGCTCGGGGTCGAATGCGCGGCGATCTTTGCGATCTTCACCTCGCAGGCCTGGAACATGACCTTCAGCGTCTACCAGTCGCTGCGCACCGTGCCGGCCGAGCTGATCGAGGCGGCTCGGATGTACCATCTGTCGCCTTGGAAGCGATTCTGGCGCCTGGAAGTCCCGCACGCCATCCCGTCGCTCGTCTGGAACATGATGATGTCGGTCTCGGGCGGCTGGTTCTTTGTCGTCGCCTCGGAAGCCATCACCGTCGCCGGCCAGACAATCATGCTTCCCGGCATCGGCTCCTATATCGCGACTGCGATCAATCAGCGCAACCTCGCGGCAATCGGCTACGCGGTATTGGTCATGTTCGTCGTCATTCTTTTGTACGACCAGCTGCTGTTTCGCCCGCTCCTCGCTTGGTCGCGCAAATTTCAGGCCGACCCGTTGGCCGACGAAGACAATGTGCGGCCGTGGTTTTTCATTGTGCTGCAGCGCGCCCGCCTGTTCGATCTGGTCCAGGCGGGAGTGCTTGAACTCAACCGGATTATCGATGACGCACTCGCCGGCCTGGCTCGGCGGCGCCGGCCGGTGGTCGAGCGGCGAGTGCGGCCCCAGCTCGACCGGTTGTTCGACATCGCTCTACTTGGACTAGCCGCGGCGGCGGCTCTGTGGATCATAACCTTCATCCGCGAGACAGTTGACCTCGCCGAGATCGGACGGGTGTTCCTTCTCGGTCTGGCGACCGCCGCGCGGGTGCTGATCCTTATTGGCGTGGCCTCTCTGATCTGGGTTCCAATCGGGGTGGCGATCGGACTGCGTCCGCGCCTGGCAGACCGCGTTCAGCCTATCGTGCAGTTCCTCGCCGCCTTTCCGGCAAATCTGTTCTTTCCGGTGGCGGTGGTGCTGATCCTGCGGTTTCAAGCGAACCCGGAGATCTGGCTCAGCCCGCTGATGATCCTCGGAACACAGTGGTATATCTTGTTCAACGTCATCGTCGGCACTACGGCCCTGCCGCTAGAACTGCGGCGCGCAGCGGAAAATCTCGGGGTCAGACGCTGGTTATGGTGGCGGCGCGTGATCCTGCCGGCGATTTTTCCGGCCTATGTAACCGGCGCCGTCACCGCGGCCGGCGGTTCGTGGAACGCGAGTATTGTGTCCGAGGTCGTCCAGTGGGGCGACACGACGCTGACCGCCACCGGGATCGGCGCTTATATCGCGCGAACCACCGCCGAGGGCGACAGCGCTCGGATTGCGCTCGGCATCGGCGTCCTCTGCCTCTACGTCCTCGCCTTCAATCGGCTGCTCTGGCGCCGGCTCTATGACCTCGCCGCCGAACGCTTGCGCCTCGATTGAGCGACTCGTGGTAAATCTGTCTGTGATGAACGACTCACTCCTGCGCACCGAAGCCGTCTCGAAGACGTATCGCACACCCGATCACCACGGGCGGCTCGTGCTCGACCACATCGACTTTACTCTGCGCGATGGCGAGATTGTAGCGATCCTCGGCAAATCCGGATCCGGCAAGTCGACCTTTTTGCGGATTCTCGCGGGCCTCGTGCCGCCGAACGAGGGCATCGTCGAATATCGCGGCATCAACGTTGTCGAGCCCGTTCGCGGCATCTCAATGGTCTTCCAGAGCTATGCGTTGTTTCCATGGCTGACCGTGCTTGGGAACGTCGAGCTCGGGCTGGAGGCTCTCGGCATTTCTGGGGGGGAGCGGCGCCGGCGTGCGGTCAATGCGATCGATGTGATCGGTCTCGATGGGTTTGAGAATGCCTATCCGAAGGAACTGTCCGGCGGCATGCGGCAGCGCGTTGGCTTTGCCCGCGCGCTCGTCGTCGATCCCGATATCCTGCTGCTCGACGAGCCCTTCTCATCGCTTGATGTTCTGACTGCGGAAACTCTGCGCGGCGATCTGCTTGATTTGTGGGATGCCCACCGCATCCCGACCAAGGGAATGGTCATCGTTTCACACAACATCGAGGAGGCGGTCGAAATCGCCGATCGCATTCTGATCTTCAGCAGCGATCCCGGCCGCATCCGCGCCCAAATCCCCATCTCGTTGCCGCGACCGCGCTCGTCCGAGAGTGCCGGTTTTCGTCAGATCGTCGACCAAGTTTACACCCTCTTGACGACCGAGCCCGGGCGCGACGGGCGGCGTGGGGCGAAGACCGAACCGATCGGGATCGGTTTCCGGCTGCCCGATGCGTCGGTCCAGCAGCTCTCGGGGCTGATCGAGAACCTCACGGAGGCACCCTATCACGGCCGTGCCGATCTGCCCCATCTCGCCGACGAGGAAAACCTCGTCATGGACGAGCTGTTCCCGCTGATCGAGACATTGCAGCTGTTCGGCTTCGCCCATGTCAGCGGCGGCGACATCGAGCTGACGCCGCTCGGTCGGGCGTATGCCGAGGCGGACATGCTCGCTCGCAAGCAGATCTTTGCCGAAGCGCTGCTAAAGCACGTGCCGCTGGCTGCCCATATCCGGCGCGTCCTCGACGAACGGCCGGGCCATCGCGCGCCGGCGACGCGGTTCTTGCGCGAGCTCGAGGATCACTTGTCGGAGGAAGAAGCGGAGCGGGTGCTCGACACCGTAATCAACTGGGGCCGGCACGCCGAAATCTTCGCGTACGACTACGACAGCGAGGTCTTGAGCCTCGAAAACTTCTGAGCGTCGCGAGACAATGCGGGCGCCGTCACCGAGGGTCAGCTGCCGCCGTAAAAAGAGAGATGCGCGACATCGGCTTGCGCGACTTGGCTCGGGATCAGCCAGGCGTAAAACGTCGGCCGCTCCCATTGGTTCTTGTCCCCGCCCGTGTCCCAACTCGGCAGCGAGACGATTTTTACATAAGCCTCCCGGTCGGGGGCGAGCTCGAAGTTGGCCGTTTGATTGGTGTCTATGCCGACGGTCTGCACGGTCACCAAGTAATGTCCGGGGGGAACATTCCGATAGAACGCGCCACCCAATTCGGCCGCCCCGACATAACCCCCATTGGCGGCTATCGCCGGAAGGCCCTTGCCGGCATAGGGCTCGTAATCGCGATAGAACCAGATCCGAGCCTCCCCCGCCGGGATCGGCGGAATGCTGACTGCCCCAGTCACCGCCTGCTGGGCGCAGCCTGCCAGCATGACGACCAGCACGCCTTGCGCAACGCTCATCAACCAGCACGCCGCCGAATTCTTGTTCTCCCTCATGCAACACTCCAATCACGAGCGTCCGTTGTGCATCGACAACGATCGGCTCGCGCCGATGTCTCTTGGCCGCCGGCATATATACGGTGTGCCCAGGATAAATTTACCCGATCGCGCGCGTCACCTTTGCGTGAGCCGAGAATGCGCGCGCTTGCAGTGATTGCGCTGATCCGCTGCCTTTAGTTCAGAGCGCCTGGCGCTGGTCAGCGCGGCCGCAAGGTCGGGAAAGCGATGACGTCGCGGATCGATGGGCTGTCGGTCAACAGCATGACCAGCCGGTCGATGCCGATGCCGAGTCCGCCGCAGGGCGGCAGCCCGTATTCCAGCGCAGTCACGTAGTCCTCGTCGAGCGGCTGCGCTTCCTCGTCACCCGCCGCACGAGCCCGCATTTGCGCCTCGAAACGCTCGCGCTGATCCTGCGGATCATTGAGCTCGGAGAAAGCGTTCGCGATCTCCCAGCCATAAATGTAGGTCTCGAACCGCTCAACGAGACGCGGGTCGTGGCGATCGGCCTTAGCCAAGGGTGAGATTTCCCGGGGAAACCCCGTGACATGGATCGGCTGGATCAGAGTGTCTTCGACGCGCGCGGCGAAGGCCGCCTCCAGAGCCTGCCCCCAATTCTCTCCGCCGGTCAGCGCCGCGCCGACGCGAGCCGCCGCCTCGCGCGCCGCTTCGGCGCTATCGAGAACAAGGAAGTCGATCCCGGTGGCCTTGTGGACCAGTTCGGCCATGCCTTGCCGCGGCCAAGGCGCCGATAGATCTATCTCGGTCCCGCCATAGCCGATCCGCAGTGTACCGAGCACCTTCTCGGCCACGGTGGTGACGAGTTTCTCAGTCAATTTCATCATTGCGGTGTAGTCGACATAGGCTTCGTAGAGTTCGAGAGTGGTGAACTCAGGATTGTGTCGGGGCGAGAGGCCCTCGTTGCGGAAGCAGCGGTTGACTTCGAACAGTTTGTCGGTGAGGCCGCCGACCAACAGGCGCTTCAAATGCAGCTCGGGCGCAATCCGCAGGTAGAGGTCGATGTCGAGCGCGTTGTGATGCGTCACAAACGGCTTTGCGGAAGCGCCCCCCGGGATCGTGTGGAGCATCGGCGTCTCGACCTCGACGTAGCCGCGCGCCGCGAGATGGCTGCGCATCGCCGCGACGACCTGGCTGCGCCGAAGCAGCGTGCCGCGGCTTTGCGGGTTCATGATCAAGTCGAGGTAGCGTTGGCGGTAGCGCAGCTCGACATCGGCCAAGCCGTGATATTTCTCGGGGAGGGGGCGCAGCGCCTTCGCGAGAACCGTCACACCGGAGGCATTGATCGTGAGCTCGCCGCGCGGTGTCCGCCGAACCAGGCCTTCGGCGCCGACCAGATCACCGATGTCGAGCAGCCGAACGATGCTGAGCGCTTCGCCCCCGAGCAAATCTCGGTGGCAAAAGATCTGGATCTTGCCCGAGGCGTCGTGCAGGTCGATGAACATGCCGCTGTTGCGCATCGCCCTGATGCGGCCGGCGACGCGCACCCGATCGTCGGTTTCGGCACCCGCTGCGAGCCCGGCAAAACGCCGCTCGAGCTGCTCAGCCTCATCCGTGCGCTCAAAGCTGTAGGGGTAGGGTTCGATCCCGAGCGCCTTGAGGCTCTCGCGCTTGCCTATCCGAACCGCGCGTAGCGGGTCCTCCGCGTCTCGCGGCGGGCGCTCGCTCTCGGTCATCGCTCGGCTCCTCCACCTAACAGAATAGCTGATCCCGGTATGTCAGCCGACAACTGCGCGCGAGACCGGGCTGCGCGCGAGATCGACGACCGCATCATGGAAACGCCGCAAGGTCCCGTGATGGCCGACGCTGACGATCGTCGGCCTCCACGGCGCTTCCCGCAACAAGCGGTATAACGATATCTCCGCGGCCTCGTCGAGCGCCGAGGTCGCCTCGTCGAGAAAGACGATCTCCGGGCGGGCCAGCAGGACCCGAGCGAAGGCGAGCCGCTGCTGCTCGCCGATCGAAAGGCGCTGAGCCCAATTAGCCTCCTCGTTCAGCCGGTCGACGAGCTCGGGCAAGCCGACCGCGCGCAGCGCCTCGGCCAGCCTGTCGCGCGACAATTCGGCGGCGGCCCGGGGATAGGCTAGGGCGTCGGCCAGGGTTCCGAGCGGCAGGTAGGGCCGCTGGGGCAGAAATAGGGAACGACCCTCGCCGACGCGGATGCGGCCGCGCCCGAACGGCCAAATACCGGCAATGGCGCGCAGCAAGGTGCTCTTGCCGAGCCCGGACGCACCGGTAATCAGCAGGGCCTCTCCCGGAGTTGCCGCCAGCGAGATATTTGGGCGCAACATTTGGCCATCCGGCAGATTGAGATCGAGCATGTCGACCTCGACACCGGCGCCGCGATGGTCGATTTCGATCGGCTGGGGCGCTTCCCGGTCCTCAATAATCTCGTTCAGTCTCTGCTGAAACCCGAAGAGCCGCTGCACCACAGCCTGATATTCGGCGATTTCCGTGTACGAGCTGATGATGAAAGACAGCGAATCCTGCACTTGGCCAAAGGCCGAGACTATCTGCATCAGGCCGCCGAGCTGGATAGCCTTCGCGAAATACCGCGGAGCTGCCACCACAAGCGGAAAGATGATCGCGAGCTGAGTATAACCGGTGGTGAACCAGGTCAGCTTCTTGCGACGCCTGATAATCCCCCACCAATTCCCTATAATCCGCTTGAAGCGGGTCTGAAATGTGCCGAGTTCGCGCGCTTCACCACCATAGAAGGCGACGTTCTCTGCGTTCTCGCGGAGCCGGACCATGCTGAAGCGAAAATCGGCCTCGTAACGCTGCTGATCAAAGCTAAGTTGAATCAACGGATAACCGATCCAGCGGGTGAGCACCGTACCGCCTACGGCATAGATAAGCGCGGCAAAGACCATGTAGCCCGGGACATGGATCGCGGCGCCGCCACCCAGTGGTATCGTCAGCGCACCCGATAGGGTCCACAGGATCGATAGAAACGAGACGAGGGTTACAAAGGAGCTCAACAGGCCAAGCGACAATCCCAAGGTTAACGTCGCAAAACGGTCGAGATCGTCGGAGATGCGCTGATCCGGGTTGTCCGGGGTCGTCGCCTGGTTCAGCTGGAGGCGATAATAAGACTGGTTTTCGAGCCAATTGTGCAACAGGCGATCCGTCAGCCAGCGCCGCCACCGGATATGCAGGATTTGCCTTAGATAAAGCGAGTAGACGGCGACCACGATGAATAAAAAGGCAATGATCCCAAAGATCCCCAACTGTCGCCAGAACTGCACCCAGTTATATTGCTGAAGAGCATCGTAGAAATCGTTGTACCAGGAATTGAAACGTACGTTGAGGCCTACGGTGATCAAGTTCAGCACGACGACGGCGACGAGCAACCCGATGGCCGACCATTTCTCTTCCGATTTCCAATACGGCCAGGCGAGCTTCCAAGCCTGACGCAGGAAGCCCGCCTTGGTCACCACCGCCATCATTACCTCCTTCTGTCTCGCTCTGTCTGATGATACGCCTTATGCTAGTCGGTCCGTCATGTCTGCTTCCGTTGTCGAACCGACCGGCGCCGCCCTTCTGACGCGCGGGGTCTGCCGCGCCCTGGAGCAGCTCGGCTATGTGAGCCTGGCGGAATTCCCGCTGGCCAATAGCCGGCGCGCAGATGTTCTCGCGCTCGGCAAGACCGGCGACTTCGTGATCGTCGAGATCAAGAGTTCCGTGGCCGATTTTCGTGCCGACCGCAAGTGGAGCGCTTACCGTGACTTCTCGGATCGTCTTTACTTTGCCGTGCCGAACCACTTTCCGCGTGCGCTGATCCCTGATGAATGTGGCCTGATGGTGGCGGATTCTTTCAGCGCAGCCGTACTTCGCGACGGCAACACAACGAGGCTCGATGCCGGCCGCCGCCGGGCCATGACGATACGCTTTGCCCGCATCTCGGCGACGCGGCTGCGCCGCCTTCTCGACCCCGAAGCGGGACGACTGGACGGAATTTGATCGGCGCCGCGCCCCCCACCGAGCAGCGCTGCGGCCAGACCCTTTCGATCGATCCGAACCGCGCTCACAGCCTTCATATGCGCGGCCTGTCAGCGCAAAACCAGGGTATCCTGAGATTCCAACCGGATTTGATCGACACCCTCTATTGCCTGAGGCGGCGGCTGGGTGGAGCCGCTGAGGGCTTTCAGCTGGCCAGGCGCGCGATCGTTGCAGTCGTGCTGTAACCGGGCATGACTTTGGCGAGCAGCACCTCGCCACCGGCGTGCTGGACGAACTCGGCCCCGACGACCTCATCGGGGCGGTAGTTGTCGCCTTTGACAAGGAGCTGCGGACGGATGTCCCGGATCAGCTCCATCGGTGTATCCTCCTCGAAGATGACGATCAGATCGACCGCCGCGAGCGATGCCAGCACGGCGGCACGCTCGGATTCGTTCTGGATCGGACGCCGCGGCCCTTTGAGCCGCGCTGTTGACGCATCACTGTTGAGCCCGACGACGAGCCGATCGCATGCGGCCTTGGCTTGCCCGAGCAATGCCACATGCCCGGGGTGCAGCAAATCGAAGCAGCCGTTGGTAAAGCCAATTTTGAGTCCATGGCGGCGCCAGCGCGCCACCAAATCGAGCGCGTGCGAGCGGGGCACGACCTTGTCCGCAGCGTGCATATCCCGGCCACTGAGAGCGGCGATGAGCTCGCTCGCATACACAACTGCCGTGCCGATTTTGCCGACGACAATGCCGGCAGCGACATTTCCGAGGCGTGCCGCGTCGGTCAAACCGACGCCGACCGCGAGCGCCCCGGCGACCGCCGCCACGACAGTATCGCCGGCACCGGAAACGTCGAAGACCTCGCGGACTTCGGCGCGCTCAACATGGGCCGCCCCGTCGGCCGAAACCAGCACCGACCCTTCCGCGCCGAGCGAGGCGAGAACGGCGTTGAAGCCGCAACGCTCGATCAGCGAGCGGGAAGCCGCGATGATCTCGTCGTCGGTCGCCACGGGCATCCCCGTGGCGTGGGCCAGTTCGCGCCGGTTCGGCTTTACCAGATCGGCGCCGCGATATCGTATGTGATCGCCGCCCTTCGGGTCGACGATGACACGGGCGCCGGCCTCGCGCGCCGCCCGGATGATCTCTAGTGCCATCCCCTCGGTCAAGACACCCTTGCCATAATCCGAGATGACCACGACCGAATGGTCGCCCACAAGCTCGCGCGCCAGCCGCAACAGGTCCTCGCGGATGTACGGATCGAGCGGGATCGAGCTTTCGCGGTCAGCCCGCAGGAGCTGCTGATTGCCCGCGATGTAGCGCGTCTTTACCGTGGTCGTGCGCTGCGGCTGGACAAGCACGTGCGCCTCGGCGCCGTCCTGCGCCTCTACCAGACGCCCGATTTCGCGCCCGGCTTCGTCATTGCCGACGACGGAGATAAACGATGCAGCCGCTCCCAGTGCCCGCAGATTGCGTAGCACGTTTCCCGCCCCACCCAATGTCTTCATCTCGCGCTCGATCCAAAGCACCGGGATCGGCGCTTCGGGCGACACTCGCTCGACCTGGCCATAGACGTAATGATCGAGCATTACGTCGCCGATACACAACACGCGCGCCGTTTTTAGCCGGTCAATGTAGGGGAGGAGCTGACTGTTATCGGCCATCGGCAATTCGTGATGTGGATGTGGAAACTATGGCGTCTTTTGACGGTACCACGAGATCCTCGCAAGAGAATTGCCGCGGCATTCTCGCCATTCTCGCGTGAATTGCGACTTTTCGTCTCGTTTTAATTCAACGGCGGCGCAGCAGCAGATAGGTGGCGCCAGGCCCCCCGTGCTGCGGCTGCGCCGGCGCGATCGCCAGGACGTGCCGCCGTAGCTCCGGTTCTTCTAGCCAGCGCGGAACCGAACTCTTGAGGACGCCGGGCCCGCTCTGGCCGAGTCCCCGCCCGGTAATAACAAGCACGCAACGCCGTCCCGCGGCGCGCGATACGGCAACGAAGGCAGAAAGGGCCTCATGCGCCGCGGCTTGAGTCATTCCGTGAAGATCGAGGCGTGCCTCGATCCGATGCAGCCCCCGCTTCAGTCGTTCAGCATTGGCGCGGTCGATCCCGGCAAAACGATCGAGCGGCGGCATGTGGGGCGGGGGCGTAGGGCCTCGCTCGACTCGCGCCGAGGCGACCACCGCCTCGCCGGGCGAGCTTTGCGCACCATACCGCCTGGCGCCGCGCAACGGCCGCACGTCGCGAACCGCTTCTTGCCATACGCCGTGATCACCCCGAGAGCGTGCTGTATCCCTCGTCCCGTTCACTTCTCACCGCCTGACCGTCCTCGACGAGAACGATATGGAGACGCCTGGGCCCGTGCGCACCCAGTTCGATGTGCTGCTCGATGTCCGCCGTGCGCGACGGACCGGTGACGAAATTGAGGGTGCGCGGCAGGGCTCCCGCCGTTTCGGCGGTTCGCAGGAGGTCCCATCCATCCTCGTAAGCCGCGACCACCTGCTCGCTGCGGACCAGCACTATGTGGGTCTCCGGCAGGAAATTGAGCGTTGTCGGGGTCCGCGCGCCCGAAGTCAGCATCAATGTCCCGGTCTCGGCAATTGCGGCATGGCAGGGTGTGAGGCTCACCCGGTCTTCCGGCTCCGCCCGGCCGCGGCGGATCCGCAGCAAAGGCCATGCGTTCCACGGGATGGCGTCGAGCCTCGGGTCGGGAGCCATGACGAGCTCGGCCGGAAGGTTCTCCGCGGCGAGATAGCGTGCGACCGCCTCCGGCACCGCCGCGAGTGAGCCTTACCCTTGTTACAGTCGCCTGCACCTCTTCGGCCATAGCGACGAACAACTCGACCTGCCCCTGCTCGTCGAGCGCAGTCGCCCGGGCGGGCACCAGATTTCGGCGGTGCGCCCGGAGGCGGGCCTGCAATTCCGCCTCCCCGCGGGCATCGAGCCGTCCGCGGCCGAGCGAATTCCGAACCCTGGCGAGAATTTGTGCCCGGGCATCACTCACCTGGCACCCCCGTTCTTCTGCCGCTGCGCCCAGAGGCTGTGAAAGCTGCGGCCCTCCGGCGCCGGCATATCGCGCACCCTGGTCCAGCCAGCGGCCAGCGGCAGAGTGCGAAACCTGCCGCGTCGGCCCCCGGCCCAGCCGAGAGCCCGGCTGGCTACCCCGGCAAGCGCGTGATAGAGCGCTGGGCGCCGCGCTACCCATGCCCACGCTGAAAGACCGCCCCGGTAGGCTGGCGGGCTCAGTTTTTTGGCGTATTCGCGCTCGCGCCAATGCCGCATCATCTTTGGCAAAGGGATCTTGACCGGGCACACGCTCTCGCAGCGCCCGCAAAACGTCGAGGCATTCGGCAGATGTCCGGCTTCCTCGATGCCGATCAGGCTCGGCGTCAACACCGCGCCCATCGGCCCTGGATAGACCCAGCCATAGGCGTGGCCGCCGACTGCGGCATAGACCGGACAATGGTTCATGCAGGCGGAACAGCGGATGCAGCGCAGCATGTCCTGAAACTCGGTTCCGATCATTGCGCTGCGGCCATTATCGAGCAAGACCACGTGGTACTGCTCGGGACCGTCGAGATCACCCGCCCGGCGCGGTCCGGTCGAAATCGTTGTGTAGCTCGAGAATTCCTGACCCGTCGCCGAGCGTGCCAGCAGACGCAGCAACGTCGCGGCATCCTCGAATGTCGGCACGAGCTTTTCGATACTGGTGATGACGATATGGATCCGCGGCAAGGTCTGCGTCAGATCGCCATTGCCTTCATTGGTCACGATGATGCTCGAACCGGTCTCGGCAACGAGGAAATTGGCGCCGGTGATGCCGACATCGGCAGCGAGGAACCGCGGGCGCAGCACCGAACGCGCCTCGTCACACATCTGCCGCGGCTCGGCCAATAACCGGTCCGGGTCGAGCGAGCGATGCTCGGCGCGGAAAGTCTCGGCAACCTGCTCTTTAACCAGATGGATCGCCGGCGCGATGATATGGCTGGGCGGCTCGTGCCGCAGCTGGATGATGTATTCGCCGAGATCGGTCTCGACCGGGGTGATGCCGTTCGCCTCGAGGAAATCGTTGAGCGCGACCTCCTCGGCGACCATCGATTTGCCCTTGGTGACGAGCTTGGCGCCCGCCGAGCGGCAGATCTGCAGCACCACGGCGCAGGCCTCCTCGGAGGTGCGCGCCCAATGCACCTTGCCGCCGGAAGCCTCGACCTTGCTCTCGTACAGTTCGAGGTAGAAGTCGAGATGCTGCGAGAGTGTGATCCTTGATCGCATCGACCGGCTTCGCGCAGCGCTTCGAATTCCGGCAGCCGCTCTACCGCAAGACGCCGCCTCAATGGAAACCCGGTTCGCGCCAGACCCAGCGCGCGCTGCAAATTTCGGTTGGCCAAGCCGGCCTGGGCTGCGGCCTCGAAATTGCGGCTCGTCGAAAGCATCCGCGCTACCGCGGCGCACCGATCGGCGGGACACTGTCGGTCATACCGGCGAGAACTTCGGCCACGTGGCGAACTTCGACCTGCCGGCCTTGCCGGTAGAGTTTGCCCGCGATGTTGAGCAAGCAGCCGAGATCTCCAGCCAAAACCGCTTCGGCGCCGGTCGCGGCAATGTCAGCTGCCTTGTCGGTCACCATCTTGTCGGAAATCTCCGGGTATTTGATGCAGAAGGTGCCGCCGAAGCCGCAGCACACTTCCGCCCCCGGCAATTCCTCTATACTCAGACCGCTAACAGATGCGAGAAGTTGGCGCGGCTGGAGCTTGACCCCGAGTTCGCGCAGGCCCGAGCAGGCGTCGTGGTAGGTGACTCGACGGCGCCAATTCGCGGCGACCGCCTGCATACCGCAGACATCGACAAGAAAGGAAACGAGCTCCCAACTCCGCTCGGCGAGTTCCTGCGCGCGCGGCTAGCTTCTCCGGAATCGTCGGCGAAGAGCTCCGGGTAATGCACCCGCAGCATCCCGGCGCAAGAACCCGAGGGGGCAACGACATAGTCGATAGCCGGCAAAGGCATCGAATACCTGCAAGGCGATCGCCTTGGCATCGGCCCGGTCACCGGAATTGTAAGCGGGCTGGCCGCAACAGGTCTGTCGACCGCGGCACCTCGACCGTACACCCCGCTTCTTCGAGCAATTTGACGGCCGCAAAGCCGACTGTCGGCCGGAACAAGTCGACAAGGCATGTGACGAACAGTGCTACACGCATTCAGCTCGGCCCACCCTCAGCGGCTCAAAGACAAGCCCGTCGAAGATTAGGCTTCCGCCCGACTGCAGATCAATCGGACGGCGTGACCCGGCCCGGAGCAAGCGAGCGTGCAACTGTGCGCGGCAGCAAGAGGTAATATTTGCCGCTGGCATTCATGTCGCCGGCACGGCGGCCCGCTGCATCTCCGGTACCTCAGAAGACATCCCCGCGCACAGGGCCCTTGATCGCACCCCCGGTATCCTGGGCGACCATCAAACGGCGCATACCCTCCGCTGCGGCGAACCGCTCATCCGCTTCGAGCCAAACCGGGATGCCGAGAGCCACGAACGCGCGATCGACCGCAATGCTCCGCTCTGCGCTCAACGCGGCCCCTTCAGCCCCGATCGGTCCATCCCCCTTGACCTCGCGGAAGAAGACGTACGACGGGTTGTCGCGGCGCAAGGCGGCTCCAGCTTCCGGATTCCGCTTCATCCACGACCTGATGGCCCCCATCGTCAGCTTGTCACGCTGGATCTCGCCGCGTTCAATCAGCAGTCGCCCGACCGGCACGTAGGGATGGCCGTTCTGTCCGTCGTAGCCGACCCTGACCGTGCCTCCTCCATTCAACCGAATACGCCCCGACCCTTGGATCTGCAGAAAGAATGCATCGATTGGATCATCGACCCACAAAAGCTCGAGCCCGCGCCCGGCAAGCGCCCCATCCTCGATTTCGGCGCGCGTCGGAGACTGTGGGTCGAGATCTGGGGGCTTGCGGTAGAGCGGTATCTGATAGCGGCCGTGGCGGCGCCGCGAACCGTTAAGCTCGATTTCATAATATCCGGTGAACAGTCCCTCCGGGTTGCCGTAGTCCGCTACGGCAAATGGGGTAAAGCCCGTTTCGAAAAACTGCCGGGCGGCCCTATCGTCCCCGGGTGGCAGCGCCTCGGCAGCCTCGCACAAGGACCGCCAGTCACCGACCCGCCCAAAATCGATGCTCGCCGCAACCGCATCGAGCGGCGCCGAATCGGCCCGGGTCAAGAACCGCGCACAGGACTTGAGGAAAACCGGAACCGCCGCCGAAATGTGATGTTCGTCCAACCGGATAGGCGGTCGAAACCAACCGGTTCAAGGCCAAATCGCCTTGGACCGCTGTCATGTTCAAGAACAATCGCCAAAACACCAACGAACACGGCCGCCGCGGCACGGCTGGCCCGCGGCCGAGGCTCAGCCGCTACTCGTAGCGACGAGAACCCAGTTTGGATCGGCGGATCGGGTATCGCGCGCAAAGGTCCAGTAATCAGTCTTCTCGGCCGGGTGCTCCGGGTCGCCGTCGACGATGCTGCCGTCCATTGCCCGCGTTACGTTGATTTGCTGCGAAATCAGCTTAACCGTGACCTGCGCGTTGCGCCCCAACAGTTCGGCTTCGACGATATCCGCGCCGCCCAAACGCTGAATTCGCGTCTCCAGCGTCTCCTTGGCAGCGGCACGCTCGTCGATCGCAGAGACAAATTGCTGGAAAACCTCATCACTCAGCAAAGGGCGCAACCCAGCTTTGTCAGCGTTCGCAAAGGCTGTGACGATCATTTCGAATGCGGCGCGGGCGCCCTCGAGGAATTGAGAGGGGTCGAAGCTCGGATCAGCGCGATGGATCTGGTTTAATCCCTCCGCGACCGCATCGGCCGGCGAAGCGGCTGTCGCCGCGGCAACAGCGGCGCTCGGACTCGGCTCAATCAAAGCCGGTCCCTTTTCCGGCGCAGGCCGGGTACGCCGCACAAACAATTCTCGCCGTCGCTCGTTTCCGGTCCGCCGGCCGAGCACGCTGCGCAGGCGCAGCACCAAAAACCCGGCGACCATCGCGAACAGAATGATATCGAAATATTGCTGAAAGTCGCCCATCTCCCTTCCGCGCCCTGCCGCCATAAGGACATACCGGGCTCCGGGCCTCGGCTGGATGTTGACTACATGGGGCGCGGGTGGCACCACGGCAAGCGCGTTGGTGCGAGGGATGCGCGGAAGAGCGCAGGCTCTCCTCGGCTCCCCCGGAATTGAGGAAAACCCGAGTGATTTTGGTCCCCCATGGCAAACCGAATTCAACCGGGTCTTTTCCACCACCCGCCGGGATCCTGGGTCCCGAGGTGACCGCGAGCCCGAACTGCTTTTCTGCCGGACGCGGCTAGAACTGCCGACCGTTGATGCGCCTTCCCGATCCGTGTTAGGCCAGCAGCCTCCGGTCTTGGGGAGGCGGCGATGGCGGAAGAGGCGAGAGGCAATGGCCAAAGCAATATGCCGACGGCAATGCCTGACGGGCCGCAGCAGCTGATCGTCAATGCGCAATACATCAAGGATTTGTCGTTCGAAAATCCGCGAGCGCCACAGAGCCTGATCCAGCAAACGACGCAGCCCTCCGTCGACATCAATGTCGATGTCAAAGCACAGAATCTGGGGCCCGAGGTTTTCGAAGTCGTCCTCACGATCAACGCGACGGCCCGTATCCAGGACGAACCGGTCTTCCTCGTCGAGCTCGCTTATGGGACAGTGGTAACGGTCAAGAACACGCCGCAGGAGATGCTGGCTCCATTAATTTTGGTCGAGACACCGCGGATCGTCTTTCCATTTGCCCGCGCGATTATCGCGAATGCGACCCGTGACGGCGGTTTTCCACCTCTGATGATCAATCCGATCGACTTCGCCGAGCTGTTGCGCCGCCAGCAGGCTGACGTTCAAATTGCCGCTGCCCCCGGCAATCCGGTCGTGTGAGGCTCACCCCTGCACGAGCCAGATAGGTTCGACGATCAGCCGCAGCATCGCCTGGTGAGCGATCACTTCCTCTGCCGAAGGCGAATGCGGGCGCGGCGGCCGCATGACTCTCTCCATCATGGCCACCTCGTCAGCGGACGTTGCGAAATCGAGACCGGGTTGCCGGCCGCCAAGCAATTCGAGATAGACTTCAGCGAGCAATCTGCAATCGATCTCAGCCCCGTGCTCGACACGGTCCGACAGATCGATCTCGAAACGGCGGCACAAGGCGTCCAGGCTTGCCGGCGCTCCGGGAAACCGCACCCGCGCCAACCCCAGGGTGTCTACAAAGGCGCAACTGATCGGCTCTCGATGCAAGCGAGCCAGTTCGGCATTTAGAAACGAGAGATCGAACTCAGAGTTGTGAATCACTAGGTGGTCCGAACCAATAAAGGCCAGCAACTCGTCTGCGATCGCAGCAAAGGTCGCCTGGTTCGATAGAAACTCCGCGGTTATGCCATGGACCGCGAGAGCCTCTTCGGGCATGTCGCGTTCAGGATTGACGTAACAGTGAAATTTGCGGCCGGTGGGGACGTGATGGACAAGCTCGATGCACGCGATCTCGACGATGCGATGGCCTTCGCCCGGATCCAGGCCGGTTGTTTCGGTGTCGAGCACGATTTCGCGCATTACTGTCTCCCCTATTGCGGAGGAGTCTGACGATCGACTTCAAACGCCGCAAGGTGAGGTTGCGTCCCGCCCCGGTAGGCACCACGAACTCCGCTCGTCGGCGCTTCCGATGATCCGGCATCTGTTTTCGCAGAATAGCGTCAAGGCGAATCTCGGTCATGCCCGGCCGCCGCATGACACGCTGCCGCTGCACGAGGGCGGGTGCCGAAACCACAAGCACATAATCGCAGCGACGCTCCGCGCCCGTTTCAAACAGCAGGGGAATGTCGAGCACGACGAGCGGTGCCCGCCGGGCACGTGACCGAGCGAGAAACCGCTTTTCCTCGGCAGCCACCATGGGGTGAAGAATTGCTTCGAGCCGCTTCAGCGCCGCGGGATTAGTAAAAACCCGTTGCCCGAGCAGCACTCGATCGATACCGCCGGCCTCCGTCTCGACCTCAGGAAACGCGGCAGAAGCGGCCGGAACGGCGGCACCGCACGGTGCCAGCAGTCGGTGAACCGCCAGATCCGCATCAAACAGCGGCACTCCGAGGCGCCGCAGCATCGCCGCGGCGGTGCTCTTGCCCATGCCGATCGAACCGGTAAGGCCGAGAACGATCAAGGTGGCGCCAGGGTCGCTGCGATCGCCGCGCGCAAAGCCGGCGTCACCCGCACCGCCGCGCCGAACCAAGCTTGAAATCCGGGGCGGCCTTGATGCAACAGCATGCCGAGGCCATCGACGACAGGGTTTCCCCGCCGACGGGCGGCAGTCAGCAGATCCGTTTCGAGCGGCACGTATACGATGTCCACGACAGGAGCCGTCGGCGGCAACACCAGATCGAGAGCAAGAGGCGGTTCACCGATCATGCCGAGGCTCGTCGTGTTGACGAGCAACCCGGCATGCCGTTGAACGGTCTTCGCCTCGCTCCAGGGATGGATGGTGATCCGCGTCGCCGATGTCTCAAGATCGCGGGCCAGAATCTCAGCGCGCGCGAGCGTTCGGTTGACGATCCGGATTTCGGTTACCCCGGCATCGCTCAACGCCGCCACTACCGCCCGCGCCGATCCACCCGCCCCGAGAATTACCGCCGGTCCCGCCGCCGGCTGCCACTCCGGGACCGTTTCCCGGACGTTTTCACGAAATCCGAAAACGTCGGTGTTGCGCGCTTCGAGAGTTCCGTCAGGCCCGACGATGATCGTATTCACCGCGCCAATGCGCCGCGCCAAGGGTTCGACCCGGTCAGCGATATTAAGCGCCGTCTGCTTGTGCGGTATCGTCAGATTGCAGCCGCGAAAGCCTAGAATCGGCAGCGCATGCAGCGCCTGCTCAATGTGCTCCGGCCTCACCGGCAACGGGACATAGGCGCCATCGGTCCCGGTCTCGTCCAGCCAGAAACCATGCAGCAATGGTGATCGGGAATGGGCGACGGGCCAGCCCATGATACCCGCCAGCCGGGTCGTCCCGGCGATTTTCATCGGCAAGATCTCACGCTCAAAGTGCTCATCAGAGAACGGTAATTCCCCGTCTACGATTGAATCATGCTCTGGGTTCGGAGAAACCCGAGAAGCTCTAGGAGCGGCAGGCCAAGGATCGCGAAATGATTTCCTTCGATATGTTCAAAGAGCTGCGCCCCTCTACCTTCGAGGCGATATGCGCCAACCGAACCGAGAATGTGGGTTCCCTCCGCGGCAATATAGTCATCGAGAAACGCGTCAGAGAAATTTCGCATCGTCAGGCGCGACCTGCTCACGACGTGCCATAATCGCGATTTGTCCTGAACCGCGCAGACTGCCGTGACAAGCTCGTGGGTACGGCCGCGCAGAATTTGTAGCTGAGTGCGGGCCTGGCCAAGATCCGCGGGCTTATCGAACCATACCTCGCCACAGACCAAAATCTGGTCGGCGCCGACGACCACAGCTCGACCTTGGCGCACCCCCACCTGAGTGGCCTTCGCCTCGGCAAGAGAGAGCGCGCAGTCGGCCACATCGCGGTCCTCTGCCCGGCAGGCCTGTTTGAGAAACCTTTCGTCCACCTCGGCCGGTTCGATCCGAAAATTGACGCCGGCAGCGGCGAGCAGCTGCGCCCGAATGGTACTCGCAGAGGCGAGAACCAAACCCTCAGTCATTCATACCATGACGGCGAGTCAGCAACTTCATAACCGACGCTGCTGTCTCCTCGATCGAGCGGCGTGTCACATCGATCACCGGCCAATGCATTTGAGTGAAGACCCGCCGCGCCTCGCGCACCTCAACTCGGACTGCTTCAAGGTCCGTATACTGGGTCGCGCCGTCATGGTGCAGCAGGTCCAACCGGTTCCGGCGCAGCTGGATCAGCCGCTCGGGATCATTGGTCAGACCGACTATCAACGGGTGCTCAGCTTGGGTCAGCTCTGGCGGTAAGGGCACTCCCGGTACATAGGGTACATTGGCTGCCTTGATCCCCCGGTTGGCCAGATAGAGACAAGTCGGCGTTTTCGAGGTGCGCGACACGCCGACGAGACAGACATCGGCATCGTTGAGACCCCAACTCGATTGGCCGTCATCATGATTGAGGGCAAAGGTAATGGCGTCGATGCGCGCAAAATACTCGCTATCGAGGAGGTGCTGTTTTCCTGGCACCCCCCGGCTCTTGCGATGAAGGTAAGAAGCCAAGGCGCCGATGACCGGATCGAGAACCGGGATGGCCGGCACTTGCAATCGGCGGCAGCCCTCCTGCAGCAATTGGCGAAGCGTGTCGTTGACCATCGTGAACAGAACGACCCCAGGATTGGCTTCCACCCCGGCAATCACCCGGTCGATTTGGCTACGGGTGCGCACCATGCTCCAGACATGTTCGACGGCTTGAGCATCGTCAAACTGGACAAGGCAGGCCCGGGCAACTGAGTGCACAGTTTCCCCGGTGGAATCGGAAACGAGGTGAAGATGAAAGCGGGTCACCGAAGCCTCGCCCGAATTATACAGGCGCGCTGTGAATCATTTGAGACTAATATCGGAAAACTCGCCCGAACGGCGCTCTATGTTCGGATTGTCCCCGGCTTTCTTCCGCGCGCCCATCGGTTGTGCCATGGCGCGGTCGACTTTTCCCAACCTGGGTAAACGGGGCATAAGGCAGACGTGTGGTAGTGGTCATCCCCGACTCTCTTTCCAACCACAGCCCCAGCTTCTGCCTTGCTGCAAAGAAAGGCCACATCCTTATACACAGCGCTAAGGGTCGGGGGTTGGAGTGCTCACAAGTCCGTTAACGGTCCGAGGACAACATCCAATCCTCGGTATCCACACGGATCCTCTATCACTACTATTTTAGATATTCCTAATAAGAAAGGAAGGAGGACCGCGCATCTATGCAGACCAGGCCAGCAAAACCTCTATTGCGTGCGCTGGCGGGCGAAGCGCTTTTGTCGCCCCCGTGGTGGCTGATGCGGCAAGCCGGACGCTACTTGCCCGAATACCGACAGGTTCGAGCCAAAGCCGGCGGCTTTGTCGAGCTGTGCCTGACCCCGGAACTCGCCGCTGAGCTGACCCTGCAGCCGATCCGACGATACGGCATGGATGGCGCCATCCTGTTCTCGGACATTCTGATGCTGCCCTACGCTCTGGGGCAGAAGCTTTCCTTCCGCGAGGGGGAAGGACCGGTATTGGAGCGCATCGAGGATCTTGCGGCGGTTGCAAGGCTCGACCCCAGCCGTGTCGGTTCGTCTCTCGACCCGGTGTTCGAAACGGCTCGGCGGGTCAGAGAGGCGCTAGAACCTCGGACGACCCTGATCGGTTTTGCCGGTGCGCCCTGGACGGTAGCGACCTACATGGTGGAAGGCGGCGGAAGTCGCGATTTCCGCCGGGTCAAGAGCTGGGCTTATCGCGACCCACAGGGGTTTGACGCGCTGATCGACTTGCTCGCGGAAGCCACAATCGAGTACCTCAGCGGCCAAATCGAGGCTGGTGCGGAGGTGGTGCAGCTGTTCGACAGCTGGGCCGGAATCCTGCCCGAACTGGCGTTCGTGCGCTGGGTGATCGAGCCGACGAGACGCATCGTTACAGCATTGAAAGGTCGTTTTGCCAATTATCCGCTCATCGGTTTTCCACGCGGCGCCGGCATGCTGCATGAGCGCTATCTTCGCGAAACTGGGGTCGATGGGATCGGCATCGATACGGCGGTGCCGCCTGGCTATGCACTTGGAACCCTGCAGCCGCACGGGACGGTTCAGGGCAATCTCGATCCTGTCCTGCTGATCGTCGGAGGGGCGGCTCTCGAAGAAGCGGTGCGGGGGCTCCGCCACATGCTCTGCCGGGGTCCGTACATCTTCAATCTCGGCCACGGGGTGCTGCCGGAAACACCTCCAGAAAACGTGCAGGCGCTCGCCCGCCTCTTGACCGAACCGATGGACGCATAAGTGGCTCGCACTGCGGTCGTGCTGATGAACCTGGGAGGTCCGGATCGGTTGGAAGCGGTGCAGCCCTTTCTGTTCAACCTGTTCAGCGATCCCGCCATCCTGCGGCTGCCTGCGCTCGCTCGGCTGCCGCTGGCGCGCATCATCGCATGGCGTCGAGGCCGGGTAGCGCAGGAGATCTATCGTAAGCTCGGCGGCGGGTCGCCTCTGCTCGCCAACACCGAGGCGCAGGCGAAAGCGCTCGAAGCGGTCTTGGGGCCGCAGCACCGGTGCTTTATCGCAATGCGCTATTGGGACCCCACCAGCGAGCAGACCGCGCGAGAGGTTGCCGATTGGGCGGCGGACGAAGTCGTTTGCCTGCCCCTCTATCCGCAATTCTCGACGACGACAACGGCTTCGTCACTCGCCGCTTGGCGCGCCTCGGCAACACGGTGCGGAATTAAATGCCCAACGCGGGTCGTGTGCTGTTATCCCTCCGGTCCGGGGTTGGTCGAAGCAGTAGCCGGGCTGATCCGACCCGCGCTCGATGCGGCTGCCGGTCACGAAAAACCGCCTCGCCTGCTGCTCACCGCCCACGGCTTGCCGAAAAGGATCGTCCAGGCCGGTGACCCTTACCCCAACCAGGTCGAGACGACCGCCGCAGCCGTGATCGGCGCTCTCAACCGGCCGGGCCTCGACTGGTCGGTTTGCTATCAGAGCCGCGTCGGGCCGCTAGAATGGATCGGTCCGGCAACCGACGACGAGATTCGCCGCGCGGGGGAGAACAGGGCCCCGGTTGTTGTGGCGCCGATCTCTTTTGTTTCCGAGCATTCCGAAACCTTGGTCGAGCTCGACCTCGATTACCGCGATCTGGCCGTAGCCGCGGGCGTGCCGGCGTATCATCGGGTTCCGACGGTCGGGATCGAGCCGGGCTTCATCCGATCCCTCGCCGCGCTGGTCCGTCGTGCCTGCGCCGAGGATCGGGTCGGGGGATGTGCTTCCGATTTCGCTCATTGCGCCTTGTCCGGACTTGCCGCTTGATCGGGTGGCTTTCCGGAGCTTATCCCTGGATCAAGTCGTTCCATATCGTGAGCATGGTCGCCTGGATGGCTGGTCTGCTCTATCTCCCCAGACTCTATGTCTATCACTCGATGGCGCCGATCGAATCGGACCTGTCGGACACCTTCAAGGTCATGGAACGACGCCTGCTCCGCGGCATCATGACACCTGCAATGCTTGCCACTTGGATTTTCGGGCTGTTGCTCGCAGGAATACCGGGAGTGGTCGACTGGCGGATGGGTTGGATTTGGGCTAAACTTTCTCTTGTCGTCGGATTGACCGTTTTTCACTTTATGCTGGCCCGCTGGAGTCGCGTCTTTTCGGCGGGCCAAAATCGCCACGCGACATCGTTTTTCCGCGTCGTGAACGAGCTGCCCACCTTGGCGCTGTTGGCGATCGTTGTGCTGGTCGTGGTCAAGCCGTTCTAAGCCCGCTGCCCCAGCTTTCTCTATCGAACGAAGATCTTGTAATCGCATTTGACCCGCTTATCTCAAGCAGATAAAGGGATTGCCGAGCCGGTAATCGGTTCCTCCTGCCGATCCCTATAAATACCCGCCTGAACCTAAGATCCTGCTCGAAGCGTTTGCAGCAGGAGGTCCGACTCGACGGGCGCCCCTTGGTCCCTCATCTCCATACGAACCCCATGAATTTACAGGAATTAAAGCGGAAAACCCCGGCAGAGCTCCTCGCTTTTGCTGAAGAGCTGGAAATCGAGAATGCGTCCTCGCTGCGCAAGCAGGACATGCTGTTCGCAATTCTCAAGCAGCTGGCTGAGAACGACGTGCCGATTTCCGGTGACGGCGTGCTCGAGGTGTTGTCGGACGGGTTCGGGTTCCTCCGATCTCCCGAAGCCAACTACCTGCCCGGGCCGGACGACATTTATGTCAGCCCGAGTCAGGTTCGGCGATTTGGCCTGCGGACCGGTGATACGGTCGAGGGTCAGATCCGTTCACCGCGCGACGGCGAGCGCTATTTCGCGCTGCTCAAGGTCAACGCTATCAACTTTGACGAACCCGACCGACTGCGGCAGCGCATCAACTTCGATAACCTGACGCCGCTCTATCCCGAAGAAAAGCTCGGGCTCGAATTCGAAGACCCGACGCGCAAGGATCTGACGACGCGAGTGATCGACCTGATCACCCCGCTCGGCAAAGGACAGCGGGCCTTGATTGTGTCCCCGCCGCGCGCCGGCAAGACGGTCATGCTGCAGAACATCGCCCACGCGATCATGGCCAACCACCCCGAGGTCTATCTGATCGTGCTGCTGATCGACGAGCGGCCCGAGGAGGTGACGGACATGGCCCGCTCGGTGCGAGGCGAAGTCATCAGCTCGACCTTTGACGAACCCGCCCAACGCCATGTCCAGATCGCCGAGATGGTGATCGAGAAGGCGAAGCGCCTCGTCGAGCACAAGCGGGATGTGGTCATCCTGCTCGATTCGATCACCCGGCTCGCGCGCGCTTACAATACCGTGGTTCCCTCCTCGGGGAAGGTGCTGACCGGCGGTGTCGACGCCAACGCGCTGCAGCGGCCGAAACGCTTTTTCGGTGCTGCCCGGAATATCGAGGAGGGCGGGTCGCTGACGATCATCGCAACCGCGCTGATCGATACCGGCTCGCGTATGGACGAAGTGATTTTCGAAGAGTTCAAAGGCACCGGCAATTCTGAAATCATTCTCGACCGCAAGGTCGCCGACAAGCGTACCTTCCCATCGATCGACATCACCAAATCAGGTACCCGCAAGGAGGAATTGCTGGTCGATCGCGGCGTCCTGTCGAAGATGTGGGTATTGCGCCGGGTCTTGACGCCGATGGGCACCGTCGATGGGCTAGAGTTCCTTATCAACAAGCTCAAGGAATCGAAGAGCAACGCCGAGTTCTTCGACGCAATGAACACTTGAGGTGGGCGATCCTCACCCGCTCCGCTGCACATGGGGGCGGGTGGGGATAGGCGTCGAACTACACCGTAAGTACCGTCGATCCCGTGGTTTTCCGGCCTTCGAGATCACGATGGGCGCGAGCAGCTTCGCGCAGCGGGTAGGTTTGGTTGATTGCCAGCTTCACCGCACTGCTCTGCACCACCTCGAACAGCTCCCGGGCAGCCCCCAGCAGATCTTCTCGGCTCGCCGTGTAGGTATTCAAAGTGGGCCGGGTCAGGAAGAGTGAGCCCTTGGCTGCGAGGATGCCAATGTCGACGGGTCCGACCGCTCCCGAAGACTGGCCGAACGACACCATCAGCCCGAGCGGCGCCAGGCAGTCGAGAGACTTGTAGAAGGTGTCCTTACCGACCGAGTCGTAAACGACGGGCAGCTTCTTGCCCCGGGTCAGCTCACTGACCTTGGCGACGAAATCCTCGTGCTTGTAGAGGATCGGGTAGTCGCAGCCGTTCTTTTTGGCGAGCGCCGCCTTTTCCTCGTCGCCAACCGTGCCGATCACGGTAGCGCCGAGATGCTTCGCCCACTGGCAGACGATGAGGCCGACCCCGCCCGCCGCGGCGTGGATCAGGATCGTCTCGCCGCGCTTCACCGGGTGGGTGCGCCGCACGAGGTACCACGCGGTCATGCCCTTCAGCATCATTGCGGCGGCTTGCTGGTCGGTGATGCCTTCAGGTACCCGGACGAGGCGGTCGGCCGGCATTACCCGCTCGTCGGCATAGGCGCCGATTGGTCCACCGGAATAGGCTACCCGGTCGCCGGGCTTCAGGCCGCTGACCCCGGGTCCGACCTCCTCGACGACACCCGCCGCCTCCGAGCCGAGCCCGCTCGGCATCGGCATCGGATAGAGCCCGCTGCGCTGATAGGTGTCGACGTAATTGAGGCCGACTGCAGTATGGCGGAGGCGGACCTGGCCCTGACCGGGCTTGCCGACCTCGACCTGCTGCCATGACAGAACATCGGGGCCGCCGGATTTCTCGAAACGAATCGCGTGCGCCATCACCTTCCTCCTCGGTTTGAAGACCGAGGACGCTGGCGCACTCGCGCGAGACTTTCGAGCAAACTCTCCGCGTCAGTGATGGGCAGCGAGCACACCGGGCCCTCGCAGACGTAGGCGGCGGGTCTTCCGTCGACCAAGCGTTTCCCGGCAGCGGGATGGCCAGCGGGGAGCGAGCCGTTTGGCGGCAGGCCGAGGATGACCCGGTTAGGCAGCGAAACACCGTAGACGGCGCGGAGCAGGGCTTGGAATCGAGGATCTTCATCCTCTCCAACGATTACGATCTGCAATGGTCTTTCGAGCAGTTCGACATTGTTGAGCAATGTTGCGAGCGGGAAGAAGTTGCGCGCGACTTCACCGGAGAAGGTCTCGATGATCGCCTCAGCGCGGCGGCGATAGGCTTCTTCGCCGGTCAGGATGGCCAGCCGGCTCAGCACCCCGACCAGGGTACCGTTGCCGGCGGGAACGGCAGAATCTGCGGCGGTTTTGGCGCGGGCGATCAGTCCCTCGGTGTCGTTGGCGGCAAAGAAATAGCCGCCCCCCACCTCGTCCCAATAATGCCGATCAAGCACGGCAATCCAATCGCGGGCTTGCGAAAGGAAGTGCTCGTCGCCGGTCGCTTCGCGCAGCACGAGCGCGGCGCGGCATAAATTGGCATAGTCATCGATATTAGCGGGATGCCGGGCGCGGCCGGCACGCCACCCGTGCAGCAGACGGCCATCGGCGCCCGTCATCTCTTCGCGGATGAAATCGAATGCACCGCGCGCGGTGTCAATCCACTCCGGACGCTCGAAGACAACCCCCGCGTTGGCCATCGCCGCAATCATCAGGCCGTTCCAGTCGGCCAGGACCTTGTCATCCCAGCCCGGCCGCACCCGGTGCTCGCGCGCTTGCAACAAGAGGGCGCGGCACACCGCCAACTCGCGCTCAGTCTGCTCATCGGCGCGTTCCGGCATCCTCGAGCGATTGAGAATATTTTTCTCTTCCCAATTGCCCTCCGGCGTCACGTCGTAAAGGCGTTTGAACAGGCCGGCGCGTTCGCCGAGCACCTGGTCGATTTCGGCCTCGGACCAGACATAGAATTTCCCCTCCTCGTGCTCGCTGTCGGCATCGAGGCTGCTCGCGAAGCCGCCCTCCGGGGTCACCATCTCGCGGTTTACCCACCCGAGCGTCTCGTCGACCCGCTCTCGATAAAGCGGGTTCTTGGTCTCCTGCCAAACCAAGGTCAGCAGATCGACGAGCTCGGCATTGTCGTAGAGCATCTTTTCGAAATGCGGAACGAGCCATCGCGCATCGGTCGAATAGCGGGCAAACCCGCCACCAAGATGATCGTAGATGCCGCCCTGGCACATCGCGTCGAGCGCCTTCACGACCGCATCGCGATAGGGCGGCTGGCCGGTGCGCTTCCAGGCCCGCCATAGGAGTTCGAGAACCCCGGTCTGCGGAAATTTCGGCGCAGTGCCGATCCCGCCATGCAGCTGGTCGGTTTCGCGCAATAAGCGTTCGGCAATCCGGTCCAGCGCGTCCCGGCCAATTCCGCCGCCGCGCTCCGGACGGCCGAGCTTTTGCAATGCCTCGCGCAAAGCGACCACGTTCTTAGCGACGTCATCGCGCTTTTGCACGTAAGCGTTGCTCATCGCCTCCAATACCTGCGGGAAACCGGGCCGCCCCCAGCGCTGCTCCGGCGGGAAATAGGTGCCGCCCCAGAACGGCTCGCCGTCGGGGGTCAGGAACATCGTCAGCGGCCAGCCGCCCTGCTCTCCCATCAACGCCAGCGCGTGCTGATAGATCGCGTCGAGGTCCGGCCGCTCCTCGCGATCGACTTTGATGTTTACGAACAGCTCGTTCATCCGCCCGGCGATCTGCGGATTTTCGAAGCTCTCATGGGCCATGACGTGGCACCAATGACACGCGGCATAGCCGATCGACAGCAGGATCGGCTTGTTCTCGGCCTTGGCGACCGCGAGGGCTTCCGGGCCCCACGGCTGCCAGTGAACGGGATTGTCCTTGTGTTGCAGGAGATAGGGGCTGGTCTCTTCGCCGAGACGGTTGCGGTCGGTCATGTTCCCGATTCTATCATAGCAGCGTTGCCGCAGGCGGCTCGACGCGTTAGGCTTCCTAGCCTACTCTTGAACGGCGGTACGCGAAACTCGCTCCGCCGCTACACCGACATGGAGAAATTGAATGGCAACTGCGTCGGCGGACCCGCCGCTCTTTTATAAGCGTCATATATTCATGTGCACGAATGTGCGCCCGGAAGGTCACCCGCGCGGGTCTTGTACCGCTCGCGCCGCGTCGGCCGGCGGTGTTGAGCAGCTGCGCGGTTACATGCGCGAGAAGGCAAAGACTCTCGGCATCGAGAACATTCGGTGCAATGCCGCGGGCTGCCTCGACCGCTGTGAGTTAGGCCCGAACATGGTGATTTACCCTGAGGGCGTGTGGTACCGCTACGAGAGCACCGAAGATCTCGACGAGATCCTGCAAACGCACCTGATCGAGGGCGGCCGTGTCGAGCGGCTGATGCTGCAACCCGACCAGAAATAGCCGAGCTCATCGGCTCACAATATCCGACAAGAAAATGGCCGGGCTCGCCCCGGCCATTTGACGCGGATACCAAGGAGGACTTGCCTTATGCCTGAAACCCCCACCTTTGGCCGCTATGCCGAGATCCCCTATGACCAGATGACCTCCGAGCAGCAGGAGGGCTATCGCTCGCTGTTGGAGACGCGCGGTCGCCTGCCCGGTCCGAACAAGATCTATGTCCATAACCCCAAGCTGGTGAAGGTCATGGGACCGCTCGGCGCCTATTTCCGCACCGGCTATTCATTGAGCGAGCGCGAGCGCGAAATCGCCGTCGTGATCATCAACAGCAAGTGGCATTCGGCCTACCCGACCAACGCGCATGAGCGCGCGGGCCAGGCGGCCGGGCTGCCGGCCGAGAAGGTCGAGGCGTTGCTCTCCGGCCTGCCGACCTCGTTCGATGACAAGCGCGAACAGGTCGTCTACGAGATGGCGACCTGCCTGGCAAATTCGCGCTGGGTGTCGAAGGGGCTGTTCGACCGCGCGGTTGAGGCGCTCGGCCACGAGGGCATCACCGACGTGATCTGCCTGATGGGATTTTACACGAGTGTGTCGATGACGCTGGCATTCTACGATGTGCCGGCCGGCGCTGAGGGAATGCAGCGGTAAGGCCTCGCGCAGGTCGACGCCGGGCGGCGCCTTGACATTTCCCTTGCCGTTAGCTTTTTGCAGGAGATCAAAGGAAGAAAAAACGATCGTTCAGAGCAATCCTCGAGGAGGCTTTCGATGGCAACCAGGGCCCCATTCTTGAAAGCGCGTTACAGCGGCTATCACCATCGGCAGGTGCCGAGCGAGGATAGCGAGCTAACACACGTCGGCCCGGATACGGCGTGCGGCGAGTATATGCGCCGCTTCTGGCAGCCGATCTGCTACTCCGATGAGGTGAAGGACCTGCCGGTACGGGTTAAGATCCTTGGCGAGGAGCTGGTCGTCTTCCGCGACCGCCGCGGCGCGGTCGGACTGTTGGAGTTGCACTGTCCCCATCGCGGCACATCGCTGGAGTTCGGGCTCGTCGGCGACAAGGGGATACGCTGCTGCTATCACGGCTGGCTGTTCGATGTCGACGGGACCATTCTCGACACACCCGGCGAACCGGCCACCAGCACCCTGAAGGACCGGCTGTTCCACGGCGCCTATCCGATCCATGAGGCGCACGGCATGGTGTTCGCCTATCTGGGTCCGCCGGAGCAAGAGCCGGCTTTCCCGGTCTATGACAGCTTTATCCGGCCCGGCTTTCGCGTCATACCCGGCCAGAAATATTTCTATCCGTGCAACTGGCTGCAGATCCTCGAAAACACGATGGACGCGGTGCACACGGCGTTCCTCCACACGATCGTTAGCGGCGCGGTATTCACTGACGAATTCGGTGTTTTGCCGGAGTTGGAGTTCGCCGAGACCCCGGTCGGGATCATCTACATCGCGACGCGGCGCGTCGGCGACAACATCTGGGCGCGGATGGTCGAGAATGTCCTGCCCAACCTCCAGCAGGTCGCGCCGATCTGGGAGACGGGTCAGCACGCACATCCGTTCAGCGGGCCGATGATGAGCCGCTGGATCGTCCCGCTCGACAACACCAACACAATGCTGATCGAACTCCGCCACGTCAGCGAAACCGAGGGCGTCGTCACACCCGACTGGTGGGCCGATCGGAGCATCATGCTGCCGGGCCAGCTCGGCATGGATACGCATGAGGAAAGCCAGCGGCATCCCGGCGATTTCGAAGCCCAGGTCTCACAGCGCCCGATCGCCGTCCATGGTCTGGAACATCTCGGCACCACCGACCGGGGCATCACGATGTTCCGTAACCAGATCCGGCGCGGCATCCGGGCGGTCAAGGCCGGCCAAGACCCCGAGGGTCTCTTTCGCGACGGCGACGTGGTGATCCCGACCTACTGCAACGACACCGTGGTGCGCGTCCCGGCCGCAGAGTCGCCAGCGCTCGACAAGCAGCTGATGCGCGCGACCGGGCGGCAGCTCGCCGAAAGCTATCTGAAACAGCCGCCGCTGCTCGCCGCCGCCGAATAGGCACTACCGAAGGCTGGGCAACAAACGGAGTGAGACGCCATGCTGATCGTCGACGCACAGGTTCACATCTGGTCGGCCGGACCGCCGACCAATCCGTCGCATCGCCAGGTCAAATCCTACACCGCGGAAGAATGCGTCCGCGATATGGACGCGGCCGGCGTCAATGCTTGCCTGCTGCACCCGCCGGGGTGGGACCCGAATTCGGGCAAGATTTCTGAGGAAGCTGCGGCCAAATACCCGAACCGTTTTGGGATTCTCGGCAACTTTCCGGTCGACAAGCCGGAAAACCGCTCGCTCATCGACACCTGGAAGCAACGCCCGGGGATGCTCGGGCTGCGTTACGCGTTCACCCAGCCGCACCAGGCCAATTGGATGACCGACGGGACGATGGACTGGCTATGGCCGGCCGCCGAGAAGGCCGGGATCCCGATCGCGCTGATGGCGTCGAACTATCTGCCGCAGGTGGGGCAGATCGCCGAGCGCCATCCGGGGCTGAAGCTGATCATCGACCATTACGCCCGGGTCCGCGACGGCAAGGACGACGCTGCGCACGGCAACCAGCCGGCGTTGCTGGCGCTCGCCAAATATCCCAATGTCGCCGTCAAGGCGACCGGCGCGCCGGGCAATTCGAGCCAGCCCTATCCCTACCGCAACATCCACAAATACACCCAGGAGATCGTCGACGCGTTTGGGCCCGAGCGCACCTTCTGGGGCACGGACATCACCCGGATGCCGTGCTCGTGGAAAGAGTGCGTGACGATGTTTACCGAGGAGATGCCCTGGCTCAAGGGCCGCGACCTCGAACTCGTCATGGGCCGCGCGGTCTGCGATTGGCTCGGCTGGAATCTGCCCGGCTGAGGTGTTGGCCCCTCTCCCGTTTCCCTCGCCCCGCTTGGCGGGAGAGGGCTAGGTGAGGGGCATCTTCCGGCTCGCGATCCTGGCGCTCTCGCTATCCGGCCTTGCCGATGGAGGGGCAGCGGCCGGGAATGACACTGCCCTCGATGCGTTGGTGCGCGCCTATCCCCAGCAGCTGGCCGGCTACAACTCTACCTATCTTATCTGGCGCGACGGGACGCGGATGCCGGTGTCGGACGGGCAGCCGTATAAGAGCTTCGAGGAGATGCTGCGGCACGGTTCGATCCTCGATCAAACTCGGCTGCCCTACCCGGCGGGCGTCAGTAACGCCGGGCTCATTTCCCGGTACGATCCCGGCCGGATCCGCAACCGCGCTTTCTTTGACAAGATGTACGGGGATTGCTGGAAAGGGGAGGTAACCCCGCGGCTGGTCCCGGTGGATTGGCTTCCGCGGAGCTGGGGCCACACGATCCGGGTCACATCGGTCAATGGCGTAGCCGAGCGCCTAGCCGAGATTTCCGCGGAACTGGACGCGCTGCCCACAGCCGTGAAGCGTTACGTCTACCCGCCGTCAGGAACATATAATTGCCGCACGGTAGCTGATACCGGGGAGCCGAGCATGCATTCCTGGGGCGCGGCAATCGACATCAATGCGGCCTATTCCGAATATTGGCGGTGGCCCCGCGCCGCGTCGGCCAACACCTTACCGGTTGAAATTATCGATATCTTCGAAAGGCATGGCTTCATCTGGGGCGGCAAGTGGGCCCACTACGATACGATGCACTTCGAATACCGGCCGGAGCTGGTAAACGGCCCGCCTGTGACGCAATCGAGCGCGGCGCGCCGGTGAGACCCGGCTCAGCGCGCGCATCTGTGAGGCAGCCATGAGCAGCCTGGATCCCATTCCCTATTCCGACGCGCAGCTCCGCGCGATCCTGCAGCGCGTCAAGACGATCGCGATGGTCGGCGCTTCATCGAACTGGAACCGGCCGAGCTATTTCGTGATGAAATACCTTCAGGGCAAAGGCTACCGGGTCATCCCGGTAAACCCCGGCATCGCCGGACAGCTGCTGCTCGGCGAAACGGCCTACTCATCGTTGCGCGACATTCCCGAGCCGGTCGACATGGTCGATGTCTTCCGTCCTGCACGAGACGCGCCGGCGATTGTCGACGACGCGATCGCGATCGATGCCAAGGTCGTGTGGATGCAGCTCGGCATCCGAAATGACGAGGCTGCGGCGACGGCGGAGAGGGCCGGGATCGAGGTGGTCATGAATCGCTGCCCGAAGATCGAGTTCGGCCGGCTGGGCGGCGAGCTGTCGTGGAGCGGCGTCAACAGCGGCATCATCCGCAACCGGCCGCCCGAGCCGCCGATTGCGCGGCATGGCAAGGAGCGGCCTGCGCCTTCAGAAAACATGACCTATGGCTTCGAGACCCGCGCCGTCCATGCCGGGGCGGCGCCCGATCCAGTGACCGGCGCCCGCTCGACGCCGATCTACCAGACCACCTCCTATGTCTTTAACGATGTCGACCACGCCGCGTCGCTCTTCAACCTGCACAATTTCGGGTACGTCTATTCGCGCCTCAACAACCCCACCGTCGCGGTTCTCGAAGAGCGGGTCGCCAGCCTCGAAGGCGGCCGCGCCGCCGTAGCCGCCGCCTCGGGGCACGCCGCACAGTTCCTGATCTTCTTCACGTTGATGGAGGCGGGAGACGAGTTCATCGCCTCGCGCAACCTCTATGGCGGCTCGCTGACGCAATTCGGACTGTCGTTCAAAAAGCTCGGCTGGCGGTGCCGGTTTGTCGACCCGACCGATCCGGAGAATTTCCGCAAGGCGCTGACCCCGTGCACGAAGGCGATCTTCCTTGAAAACCTCGCCAACCCCGGCGGCATCGTCGTCGATCTCGAGCGGGTGGCGGCGATCGCCCATGAGGCCGGGATCCCGCTGATCGTCGACAACACCCTGGCGACCCCCTATCTCTGCGAGCCCTTCGCCTGGGGTGCCGACATCGTCTGCCATTCGACGACCAAGTTCTTGAGCGGCCATGGCCATGCGCTTGGCGGCATCGTCGTCGAGTCCGGCCGCTTCGACTGGGCGCAGGGCGGCCGCTTCCCGTCCTTGACCGAGCCCGAGCCTGCCTATCACGGGCTCAAATTCTATGAGAATTTCGGGGATTTCGCGTTCACGACCAAGGCGCGGGCGGTGGCGTTGCGGGATTTCGGCCCGACCCTGTCGCCGATGAACGCGTTTTTGACGATCACCGGCATCGAAACCTTGCATCTGCGCATGGAACGCCATGTTGGGAATGCGCTCCGGGTCGCTGAGTTCCTGTCGGGTCACCCGCGTGTCGCCTGGGTTTCCTACGCCGGGTTGAAGGAGAGCCCGTTTCACGACCTCGCCCGGAAATATTTGCCGAGAGGGGCCGGCGCCGTCTTCACCTTCGGGGTCAAGGGCGGCTACGAGGCGGGAATCAAGCTCGTCGAAAACGTCCAGCTGTTCTCGCACCTCGCCAATATCGGCGATACCCGCAGCCTGATCCTGCATCCCGCCTCGACGACCCACCGCCAGCTCACCGACCAGCAGCGCCAGGCCGCCGGCGCCGGCCCCGACGTGATCCGCTTGTCGATCGGCCTCGAATCCACCGAAGACCTGATCCGCGACCTCGACGAGGCCCTCACCGTCTAGCCTTCCGCCCCATGCTGCTCGCTGTTATCGCTGTTAAATGCAGCGAAAAAACAGCCAGGGAGGCGGAGTTCACCGCGGAAATCCTCGCTTTTACCGCGACAGCAGCGGCGAAATAACAGCGAGCAGCAGCTAGCAAAAACAGCGAGAAACAGCCGGAAATAGCGGGCAAGAACAGCAAATCGCTCCGATTGAGAATAGTCCGGTTTCCATAAGTACAATAATCGATTATTTCTGCGAGTCGCTTAACTGAGCAGCACCGTACCACGACAATACGGCAATTTTCGGGTTTGCCACACCGAGGTGTCGGGTGATGTCTCAGTTTGAATTTCTGCAAAGGGTGGTGAGCGGTCCTTCGCCCCGGTGGGAGTGAACGGCGGCAACGCGCCAATTCCTGTCCTTCGCAAGGTGGTGATAGAGCTGCCCAGTTCGCTGCAAAGCGGACCTTCGCCACGACGATCAAGGCGCCGAACACGTGCTTTAATCCGACAATCAGCCGTACAACAGTGAATACGATTGAAGGTTTACTAAGAGCCCGTTTGACGATGGCTCGCTGCATCTAAATGTTGTGGTTCTGTGATCAGTACAGATCCTGTATTTTGTATTGAAATGGCATTCTCAAACGGGCTCTAAAGTAATGCTAGTAG
>CAVXLL010000027.1:0-18158 GCA_963762575.1 uncultured Alphaproteobacteria bacterium
CAATGTCGCGGCTATCGCGCGCACGGTGCTCTTCCGTCGCGTGCGCTCGGTGCTGATCCGCGCCCATGGCGACGGGCTAATCGCTCACACGCTGAACTTCGATTACGAGGTGCGCTCCGCCGAGGAGGCGTTCAGCGAACTGCCGGACGCGAACGCCAACGACGAGATGCTCGATTTGGCGCTGCACATCATCAAGAAGAAAGCGGGGCGGTTCGACCCGACCACGTTCGATGACCGCTACGATGCGGCGCTGGTCGAGCTGGTGAAGGCGAAAATGGAAGGCCGCAAGATCACGCCGCCCAAGGCGCCGGAGCCGACCAAGCCCTCCGATTTGATGGAGGCGCTGCGGCAGAGCGCCCAGGGGGACAGCGAGGCTCGCGCCGAGAAGCGCAAGGCCGCACCCAAAAGACGGCCAGCTCGAAAACGACCAAGCGCCGCAAAGCCGCCTAGGCGGGCCGCAGTTTCCGGGCGCGCGCTAGGCGCGGCGATGCCCGCTCTTTGCGCGCGTGTAGCCAGCGTGCGAATCATTCCCGGTCGAGCGTGTTGATCACCCGGTTGGCAGGCATGCCGCTTTTCCGCGCGATCGCCAAGCCCCAGCGCGTCGAGGAAGCGATCTCGCCGGTCGAATGGGCATCGGGGTTGATGCTGAATTTGCAGCCGAGTTCGATCCCGCGGCGCGGCCAAGGCCAGTCGAGATCGAGCCGCCAGGGGTTGCCGTTGACCTCGACCGCGACACCGTGCTCGGCGCAGGCGGCCAACACGCGCTCGATGTCCAGTTCGTAGCCCGGGCGGCGCAGCGATTGGCGGCCAGTCATATGGCCGATCACGGTAATGAACGGGTTGAAGCTTCGCGCACCAGCCGTTCGGTCTGCGCCTGGCGATCGAGGCGGAACTGGCCATGGATGCTGCCGATGACAAAATCGAAGCAGCGCAGCACCGTCGTCCGGATAGTCGAGCGAGCCGTCCGGAAGGATATCGGACTCGATGCCCTTGAAGATCCGGAAGCGATCGCCGAACCCCGCGTTCAGCCGGTCGATCTCATCCTGCTGTCGCTCGATTTCCTCGATCGTGAGACCGCCGGCGTAATGCGCCGTCTTCGAGTGATCGGTGATGCCAATGTATCGGTAGCCAAGGGCGAGGCCGGCCTCGGCCATGGCTTCAAGCGTATCGGCGCCGTCCGAGGCGGTAGTGTGGGCATGCAGAACCCCGAGTAGCTCCGCGGCCGTGACGAGCAGCGGGATCTCGTGCGCCGCGGCGCGCTCGATCTCGTCGAGGCCTTCGCTCAGCTCCGGCTCGATATATTGCAGCCCGAGCGCTTCGTAGATCTCGGCTTCGGTTTCCGCCGCGATGATCTTGCGCCTGCGACGCAACCCCTCGGGGGTGAGGGTCATCCCCCGATCCGCCGCCCACCGCTGCAAGGCTTCGAGGTGATTACTCGATCCGGTTGCAAAGAGCAGGCTGACGCCGAAGCGACGCGCGTCAGTCAGATAGACCGACATATCGCCGGAGGTGATCACCCTAGGTGGGGCAGAGAGCCGTTCGACTTCCGCAACGAGAGCCAGGTTCAAAACGAGTTCACCGCCGCGGCGGAGGTCACCAGCGGTAACCGTGCGGATCAGGCCGGGCACGGAACGCTCCCGCGTTTCGGCAGCCGAGCGGGCCAACTCGTCGGCGCGGTGCAGATGGCGAGCGCCGCGCGCGTGTTCCGGATTTTCAGCCCGTCGAGGATCTTGCGTTGAATGGTCGCGCCCAAACCCTTGACCTTTTTCAGCCGGTCCTCGCGGACGGCGGCTTCGAGCGTGTCCAGTCGGTAATCCCGAGCTCCCTGTGCAGAATTTGACCTTTTCCGGCTTGAGCCCTGGAATCGAGAGCATGTCGAGCACGCCTTCCGGCAGCTCGCGGCGCCCCTTCTCCAGCAAGGGGTGAGTGCCGGTGTTGTGCAACTTGGTGACGATGTCGGCGATCGTCTCGCCGATCCCGGGAAGCTGGCAAAGCCGGTTCTCGGCGATAACGCGGTCGAGCGGCTCGACCAGCGCCGAGAGCGTGTCTGCGGCGCGCCGATAGGCTTTCGCACGGAAGTAATTGTCGCCGGCGAGCGCTGTGCGCCGGCCTAGCTCGACCAGCAACGCCGCGACGGCCGCAGCGCCGAGCGCAGGCATGTCAGCTGCGCTGCGGCAGCCCGCTCTGCAGGCTCTTCTTCAACACCGCCATCAGGTCGATGACGTTGCCGCCCTTGGCTCCCCCGTGCGTCTTCGTGCTGGGCCGCGCGCGCTTTCCTTAGCCGCGATCATTGACCGGAGGGCCTGTTCCACCGGATCGGTCGCGAGTAACGGCGACCAGCCTTGCGTGTGCTCCGCGATATCCCTGGCGAGCCGCTTCTTCTCCTTGGCATCAGGCTTGCCTTTGATGCCCTTAGAATGCTCGGCCTCGTCGCGGACCTCGTCGCCGTACCGCAGCGTCCAAAGGACCATGCCCTTATCGCGCGGTTCCAGCAGCACGGCCCGTTCCGGTGATAGAGCACGACGCGCGATATCGCGCGCGTGTTCGACTTCGCCATAGCTTCGCGGATAACCGAGAAGGCTTCCTCGCCAACCTTGTCGTCGGGGACGAGGTAATGCGGCGTGTCGTACCAGATCCAGCCAATCGAATTCGCCGGCACGAAGCAGTCGATGTCGATCGTGCGGGTGCTTTCGAGCGCCACAGCATCGAGTTCCTCATCCTCAAGCATTACGTACTCGCCATCCTCGCGCTCATAGCCTTTGATCTGGTCTTCATCATCGACCGGCTTGCCGGTCTCTGGGTCGACATGGGGGGCATCGACCCGGTTGCCCGTCGCGCGGTTGAGCGTGTGGAAGCGCACTTTCTCGGCCTCGGAAGTGGCGGGCAGCATCGCCACCGGGCAAGTGACGAGCGACAGTTTCAAATATCCGTGCCAGGAGGGTCGCGGCGACATTTGCAGGTCTCCTTACAAATCACCAACGGACTGCCGGTTTTCGTCGTTCCGGATCAGGCGAGACACCCGCGTTTTTGCTGACACGCCGCGCAATTCCGAACCAGGAGGGCGACTGCAACTCGCTGGTGGCCGCGTGGACGGGCGCTATGGGCAAGATGGAAGCATTCGCGATTGCCAAAGCGGCACCGCATTCCGCTGGCACCGGGTGCGCTATGTCGACGAGGTCATGCGGGACCGCCATATGCACCAGTGCGGCACGTTCGAATGGCGCCGCCAACAGCAAGGATTACGGAGCGCAGCTCGGCAATACTGCGACGCGGGTCCTTGGCAACTCTACGACAAAAGAGTATGGCGTAACTCGCGTTCGAAGAACTCGAAGAACGGATCCTGCTCCGGTCCGATCTGAGTCAGGATCAGGTGGTCGAAACCGGCGTCGATATACTCTCGGATGGCCTCCAGGTGAGCCTCCGGTGAGGGGCCTAGGCTGACCTCCTCGGCAACGTGATCGGGGGTGATATGGCTGCTCGCGGACGCGAAAGTGCCCGTATCCGGCAGCTCCGGCATCACCGAGCCGCCGGCCAGCGACCAGCGATGATAGCGATGCGCGACCTCGCGTGCCCTGTCCACGCTCGCCGCGTAGCACATCGGCACCTCGCCGTACAGCGGCCCCTTGCCGCCGGCGCAAAAGCTTCAATGAGACCGGCCTGCGGTACAGTCGTGATCATCCCGTCGGCCTTGCGCCCCGCGAGGCGGGCGGCCTCCGGTCCGCCGGCTGCGCCGATAATCGCGGGAGTGCGTTCGGGGCGGTCGTACAGCTTCGCGTCGTCGAGCGTGAAGTACTTGCCACGGTAGTTCTCGATGCTCCCATCGAGCAGCCCGCGGATAATATCGTACGCCTCGGAAAGGCGCTCGTGCCGCTCGCCGATGCCGGGCCAGCCCTCGCCAACGACGTGCTCGTTCAGCCGTTCGCCAGCACCGAGCCCGAGGATAAAGCGGTTCTCACTCAGCACTGCCATCGTCGCCGCTCCTTGCGCGATGATCGCCGGGTGATAGCGCATGATCGGGCAAGTGACCGCTGTCTCAGCTGGATCTGCCGCGTGGCTTGCGCGGCGGCGCCAAGCACCGACCACGCAAACGGCGCATGCAGCCGGACGGGCGATTGTGCTCGCCTATACATACGATGCCGCTCTGGGCGATCCCGATCGGGTTGTTTTTGTGGCCGGAACCGTTCGACCGGGCCCAGCTCATCGGGGCGGCGATCGGCTTTGCCGGCCTTGTTCTCTTCATGAACCCGGGCCTTGTCGATTGGGGTAACGGACACATCCTCGCGGGAAATGCATTGCTGCTGCTCGCCGCGATCCTCTGGGCGCTGGGATCCTGCCTGTATCGCCGGTTCTCGTGGGGTTCGCCGTTCTGGGTCCAGACCTCTGGCAGCTCGCGGTCAGCATCGTTCCGGTAGCGGCTATTGTGCTGATCGAGGCGCCCGGTGGACCGGTGCATTGGTCGCCGGAGCTCGTTGCAATCCTCGCCTACAACTGCATCGTTACGACAGCCCTCAGTTATTTCCTGTGGGGAAAGGTGTTGTCGATGATGCCGGCAGCGACCGCAGGACAAGTGCTGATGCTGACACCGATCGGCGGTTTCGTGCTGTCAACCCTCATATTCGGCGGAGCGATGACAGCGATGTCCTGCTCAGCGTCGCGTTAATCGTCGGCGGCATTTTCGTAACTCTGCGACGGTGATCTTGACACACTGCCCTCCGTCAGCACGAGCAAAATAGCACTAGTCAGCGAGGACAAATCCATGTTCCAACGACAGGCGACCGAGGGAGTACTTATTTCCTTTTACCAACCACACGCGTCCTCAGCGAACCGATTGACGGGGACCGCATCTCCACAACATCTCCGGGCTTTAGGAAGCGCTCCGGTGCAGAAGTCCTGTCAGCCAACAATTCGCTTGAATCCGCAGCGGTACCTGCCGCCGTCCCACCGCTGATGACGTCACCCGGATAGAGTGTGAAATCGCGCGACAGATATTCGAGATATTCACCGAATGTGAACACCATATCGCGCGTGTTAAACCGCTGCCGGTACTCGCCATTGACGAGCGTCTCCATGTCGATGTTGGTTGGATCTGCCTCGCCCACCGCAATGCATGGACCCATTGAGCACGATGTGTCGAAATTCTTTGGGAAGTTAAAATTAAGCGGTCCGCCAGGCGTCTCGCGCGGTGCGCGGATGCTCCAATCGGCGAGCATCGTGACCCCCCAAACGTAGTCCTTCAGTTGCGAGGCCTTCAGATCGGCACCCCTTTTGCCGAGTACGATCGCGATCTCGCCCTCGTAGTCCAGGCGATTGCACCGTTCGGGATAGATGAGCTCACCATCGGGCCCGACGATCTCGCGTCCAAGCTTCCAAAAGCCCCAGAAACCGGCGTTGCGGATCTCCTGGTAGGCATCGCCTTCATAAGGTTTGCCGCGCATCCTCACGGCCATGGCCGCAGCATGGTCGGCGAAGTTTCCACCGGCGCAAGCAATGCGGGCGTTATTGGGCCGCGGAGAGTGCAGGTGCACGTCCGCTATCTCGTGAATCAGCCTTTCGCCTCGTGGGCCCAATTTGTCTGGCGGCTGACCGAGAAGATAATCGAGCGCCGTTTGCGCGGCGACATCGACGACGAGTTCGAACACATACGGCTTGGGTGCTTCGGCGCATGGAGCAGCTCCGCCAGCCGGTACCTTACCGGCACCCTGTCGGAGCCGCCATATGGGTAAAGCTCGCTCCCCGACGTCCCGGCAATGTCGAGCGGAAATTGACGGGCGCCTAATGCCGCCAAGCTCGCACCGGCGGCCTTTTGCCGCTGCCGAGCCGGTCACGACTTGTGATGACGACGTGATCCCGTCGCAGAACAAATCGAGGCGGTCGCGGACGAGGCGATCTCGAATGGGGCTAGAAACACCGAGCCGGACACCTGCTCTGTCACCTGCGCCAGCGCCCGAGACATCTGCCTGGACGGCGGAGCCGAGCCGGCCCCGAAATCGCTGCGATCTGGCGAGATACAGTGGACGTAATTTTGACGGTATACATCCAGAATTTCAGCTGATTCACGACAATCCGGAGAAACCGCCAAAGCCGACAAGGGTAAGGCCGTCGCCGTTCTGCCTGCGGCAACGGTAATGGTCCTCATCATACCTTCGTGGAGAGAAAGTCCGTGACCTCGCCCAATACCTCCACAACGACCAATCTTGAGAGCGCTATTGGGATCAACTCGGCAATTGACGGGCCGCCTGCGACGAGGCCCGCGGCATTGCCGAGATCATCATTGCGAAAAGACCGGCACGGCCCCGGCGGTTCTGAGAAAGCGCATTGGGATGCAGAGCGCATGCGGTTCGAGAACTTGGCGCAGACGCCGGCCGGAGTGCAGCCGTGAGCTACTACCGCATGTATCGCGGCTGGATGGAGCACGAAGTGTTCGGCAACGAGCCGTTCAGCCCGCTCGACGGGTGCGTCTGGCTGACCCTGCGGCAATCCGGAAAAAATCGACGAGTCGGCGAGTTGTTGCCGCGCGGCTCCGGGGGAGAACAGCCTTGCAGATGCGACACCACGGGTCGCTGTGGTTGTTACTCCTGGGCTTGATCTCGCCACCAGCAGCGGCACAGCCTGTCTGTACAATTCTGGGGTTCGGGAATTGTACCTATACGACGCTCGACTTCGGGAATAGCTCAACGTTCCTTACCGGGATACGCGGGCCCAACATCGTTGGGAATTACGTAATCCCCGGCACCACCTCTACCGGTGGGCTTCTCTACAACACGACCACAGGCCTCTGGACGGCGTTCCCCGTTGCGACGGCCTCAGGGTCCAATTTCCCGAATGCAACCGGCTCTTCGCCCTACGGCCCGAACTTCGGCAACCCGAATGGCGTCTTACGCGCCGTCGGCAGCTACATCAACGCCGCCTCGGCTCCCTACAATTTGAGTTATCTCTATGATGGTGCGGCGAAGTCACAACTAACAATGTTGGCTTACCCGAGCGCACCCGGCAACCCGACGTTGGAGACGATCGCGCACAGCACCTTCGGGAATCAGGTCGTCGGCAATTACGACACCCGGCTCGCGACTGGCAACGCCTTCATCTACAACATCACGACCGGCACCTACACGACCAACGACGTGCCGGGGGCCCTCAGCACCACTGCCTATGGGATCTACGGCAACCTGATCGCCGGAGGTTATTCGACCGTGGGACCGGGCGGCGGGGTCGGGATCGGCAGCGCTTACATCTATAATGAGAGCACCGGCGTCTGGACGACCTACAATCATCCTGGCGCCGTCGAGACACATTTCGAGGGGATTACCGGCGGCGGGCAGGCGGGCTCATACAATCTCGTCGCCAATTGGACCAGTGCTGACGGGCAGGTCCATGCGTCGGTGCTCCGTATCGATGCCTTGGGCAATTCGACCTGGATCGATTATTCGTTTCCCGGTTCGAACTCTTACCTCGGCGAATTCGATTTACGGGAACGTGGTAATCGGCATCTATCTCGACGGCAATGGTGGGACCCACGGCTATGTCCTGACGCTTCCGGGCATCTACAACCCCGTGTCGATTCCGGGGAATGTCCTGCCCGCCAGCGTGTCGACGAGCGCCGCCAATACGCCCGCGATCTTCACCGCGTCCGGCGATGACGTCCTCAACAACGGCTCGATCACCACCAGCGGCGCCAACAGCCCAGGCGTTAGAGCCAATACTTACGTGGTTATCACCAACAACGGCGTGATCGCCGTGACCGGTGCCGACAGCGCCGGCGTCGAGCTCAATGGCGCATTCGGCACCCTGCTCAATGCCGGCTCGATCACCGCCGCACCTGGTGCCTATGCGATTTCGACGGGGCCTTCCGCGTCCGGCAGCGTCATCGTCAACACCGGCCTGATAAACGGGCTCGTCGCCATATCGTCAGGCGCCAATGTTCGGTTTGAAAACAGCGGCTGGCTCGGGATCAATGCCCCCGGCGCCGGGGCGACGCACACCATCGGCGGCACTTTTGTCCAGACGTCGACCGGGACGCTCGCTGTACGGATCGCCCCAAATGGCATCAAGGACACATTTCAGATCACCGGCACCACTGGGATCGCCGGCAGCCTCGATGTGCTGCCGGCGCCCGGCGGTTACGTGCCGTTCAGCCGCTACTCGATACTCACTGCGACGGGTGGGATCAGCGGCACCTTCGCGCAACTGCTCGATCCGGGGTTTTCGCTGCCCATCACGGTTCAGTACTTGCCCAACGAGGTCGATCTGACACTCGGCGGATTTACCGGGCAGGCCCGCAACCAGGCCGCCGTGGCGGCGGCGCTTAACCAAGCTTTTTCGGGAGCGGCGGGCGATTTCGCCCCCATCCTCTCGACTGCAGTGTTTTTGCCGCCGGCGCAAATGCAACAGACACTGTCGTCATTGGGTGGCCAGATCTACGGCAACCTGGCCGAGGTAAGTCTGCAGGATCGCCGGCTATTCCTCGGCGCGATGGACGAACGGACGAGGTTAATGGGGCAGGCGCCCGGCGCGGCAACACTCGGCGGGCTGGTGCCCGGCGGCTGGGGTGGCGGCGCCAACGCGATGCAGATGGCGGCGCTAGGCAACGCGATCAGTGATCCGCAGACGGCACAAGCCGCCGCGCCGACAACGGGAGCCTCGGCACCTCCCGATAATGTCTGGGCGCGCGGCTTCGGCCAATTCGGCAGCCTCGACAGCAATGGCGGCGCGCTCGGCGCCAACTACTCGACCGGCGGCGGTGCGATCGGGGCGGATCTGATCCATACCCCGCAGAGCCTTTTCGGTCTTGCCGTCAGTGGCGGGCAAAGCGGCGTCTCGACCAATTCACTGTCCGAGAACGGGACGATCTCGTTCGTCCAGCTCGGCGCCTATGGCGCGCAGGCGATTGATTACGGCGCCACCGTCGACGGCGCGATCATCTATGCCCATGATTTCTACAATGTCAGCCGCAGCATTGTGCTGCCTGGCGTGAGCCGCACCGCCACGTCCAGCCCTCGCGGCGACGATGCGGTCATCGACCTTGGCCTCGGCCGGCCTCTAAGCCTGGGCGATTTGCTGATTTGGTAGAACCGACCATGTACGCGACACCGAGTGGCACCTGATTTCGCCGGGCCGCCACGGCCGCATCGGCAACGGGCGGCGCGCCGGATGGAGTGATCTGTTTGATAGGCTCGGTGCCGGTGAGTTGCATATCGGGTTGCCCTTCCTGGGTTGCTAACCGGCGAGCCAGAGCGGGTTTGCGAAAAAGAAAAAGCCCGCTGGCGGGTGCGCCGAGCGGGGTCGAACGGTTAAATGATTCCCCGCTACGGCGTGACGACGCCGATTACGAGAACGACGACGCGCGCTACCGACACCGACCGGCGCGCCGCATGCTGCGAGGGATCAAGCCTGCGTGTCATGTGCGACCTCTAGCCGAACTTCGCCGATTGGAGCACTTTTAAGCGCCTAAGTGTCTGAGATCGCTGAGGTGGACCCCCGAAGGTCGGCACTACAGCGAGGTGGGTGGCGTCGGCGGGATGGCGGTGATTTTAGGTGGTGGTTGGGCGGGAAGCTCCAGTTTCAGCTTATTCAGCAAGAGGCTGAGCTCGGGTTCGGGCTCGGTATAGCGGGTGAGCAACAGCTCGCGGCCGTCGGTGGTCGGCAGGTGCACATCGATCATCTGCACGGCGGCGAACTTTTCCAGCACGCTGCGCGGCGTCAGCCCGGGCGCCAGCGCATGCAAGCGCCGCGCAAGAGTGACGTGCAGGCAATAGGCCAGGAAGGCGATGAAGACGTGCGCCTCAACGCGTGCCTCAATCTGGTGAAAGACCGGCCGGATCGCCAGGTCGCCCTTGAGGTTCTTGAACGCCTCTTCGACCGCCACCAGCAGCAGATAATGGCTCCACAGCTTGGCGGGGTCTTCCTCGACGAGGTTGGTGCGCAACAGATACCGGCCTTCGCGCGATCGTGCCTGCCGCAGCTTATTGCGATCGAGCCGATAGCTGAACGTGGCGCTGTCTGCGGCGACCTCGATCGTGACCAGACGCCAGGCGGCGCGGGACTGATCGCGCGCGGCACCGAGTTTCATGAGCAGCTCCTCGCGCGCGAGCGCCATTGTAGCGAGTTGCCTGAGCCGGGCCCACAGCCGCTTCAGCTGCCGCCGCCGCATCGCACGCTCTTTGGCGACGCGGTCGCGGCTCTGGGCAAGGACATAGAGTTCACCCTCTTGCGCCAACAGCTTGACCTGCACGCCGGGTCGCGCCTCTTGCCACGGCTGGGCAATCAGATGCTTCTCCAAACGCGTCAAGCGACCCTTCGGCGTGCCCACCAGGTAATGCACCGGCGGGTCGGCCGCGCGCATTTCGGCGAGCACCTCTTCGGTCGGCACGCCGCGGTCCATCAGCCAGACGCGGCGCGCCTTGCCGTATTGTCGCTCGATGTGGTCGAGAAACCCCCGCAATGTCGTCTTGTCCGCAGTGTTGCCGGCCAGCACCTCATAGGCCAGCGGCAGGCCTTCGGGCGTCACCACCAGGGCAATGACGATCTGCACACAATCGGGTCGATGATCGCGCGAGTACCCGAAGCGGCGCTTGTCGCCTTCCGGGAACGGTGGATCCGCCTCGAAATAGGTGCTCGTCAGATCGTAGAGCAGCACGTCGTAGCTGATGTTGAACAGATCGCGCCACCGTCCCACCAGGTGATCGAAGACCGCTTGCTTGTGCGCGAGCAGTCGGTCGTGACAACGATACAGCTTGTGGATCTCGGCGAGCCCGGCATCCTGGCCCAAGAGATCGGCCACGGCGCTGCGCTGAAACCACTCGCGGTGCAGGCGCCATTCGCTGCCCGGCGCCAGCAGGCGATAGGCGACCAGCACGAACAGGACCTGATCCCAGCGCGTCCCCTTGCGGCTCACCCCCAGCCGCTTCGACCAGAACTGATCGAGCTGCAGCTCACGCCACAGCATCAACGCCAGCCAGCACGCACCCCACTGCCGTGGCCGGCGCAACTGCAACTGCGACAGCTTGACGTGGACGATCGAGGTGTCCGCCAGCACTCCTGCGCCGCGGTCTTCCGGAAACAGCGACAGCGTCCGCGGTTGCGTGGCGCCTTCCTCGAGCACCTCGATTGAGCGCCGCCACGCCAACTCCTGCGTGTCGTTGATCTCGCCCAGGTACAGCACGTGCCGCTGCACCACGCGCCCCCTGGCGGTCCGCGTGTTCTCGACAACGCTCCAATAGCGATGTTGCTTGCCATCCTTCCGGCGAACTTTGCAGCGCAAGAACATGATGGCCGGCGATTATCGGCACATTGGCGGCCGAGAGAATAGACTTGGTCGGCACTACAGCCGATTTTCGGCGTTTTGGCCCGCCGCGCTCCTTGTCGTTCAATGACTTGCCCGGCGAAAATTCCGGAACGGCGGGTCGAATTGGCGAAGTTAGGCTAGCAGCGCTGGGCGCAGGGGGTCAAGCAGGTGAAGCATGGGCGCGGGGTCGTCTAGACTGCAAATTTTCGTCAATTGGCTTTGTCTTATACTCAATGTGGGAAACTTCTACTTGGCGGCTGACGCACAACATATGGATCAAGCTCATCCCCAAAATCGGGGGACAACCCGGTTGAAAACCCGGTTATCCACCATCTCTCGCGCCAATCGCCGGGGTCCGTCAGGCGCTTGCGTTGCGCACTGCGCCTTGCCGAAAAATGAGGCAGGGGACTAGCTGTCTACGGGCAAAATCGGATGCGCTGCACCATCTTCGACCGGCACGCGCTCGAAAAAAATCTTGGTGGCGATTTGCTCGGCCGTTGAAGTCCTCCGCGTTGTCGAGAATGCCTTGCACCATGACGCGCGTTCCCTTCACGCACCACGCGCCGGAACACCTGCCGGGACGCTCTCAACTTAGGGCAACGGCTTCCCGTCGATCATGGCGGCAGAGTGGGCAACGCCGATGCTGTTATGGCTTCGGATACGGCGGTGAGCGGCGCACCTCGGCCGCCGGCTTGTCCTCGCGCAAGCCTTCATACACGACTTGGCGCAGCAGATTGTCCTCGGTCCAGGTCAGAAACTCGACCTCGGTGACCAGCTCGGGCTTGACCCAATGCACGCGACTGAGGCGGAGCGGCGACCCGAAGCGGCTGCCGCGCGGCGGCGGCACGTCGAGCGGCATCTTGTCGGTCGCGAGCGGCTGCAGCCGCCGCCATAATCGTTCGAGCTCGGCGGTGTTGATGCCGGTGCCGGCGCGGCCGGCATAGACCAGCTTTCCGTCCTGATCGTAGTAGGCGAGCAGCAAGGCGCCGAGGTAAGGCCGCCGTCCTTCGGGATCGGTCCAGCCGACCACCACGAACTCCTCGCGGTTCAGGCATTTGACCTTGAGCCACAGGCCGCGATTACCTGGCGCGTAGGGCGCATCCACCCGTTTCGAGACGATCCCTTCCACTTTCAGGGCGCAAGCGCGGTCGTAGAAGGCCTGCCCACGGCCGATCTGGTGGTCGCTGAAGTGCAGCGGCGAACCCGCGCCCGAAAGCAAGTCGCGAAGACGCTCCTTCCGATCCCGAAGAGGCAGCTCGCGAATGGCTTCGCCATCGAGGTGGAGGAGATCGAACAGGAAAAAGACGAGAGCATCGCTGTTGCCGCTGTCCGATGCATTCTGGATCAGGCTGAAAGAGGTGGTGCCATCGGGACGAACGCCGCACAGCTCGCCATCGAGATAGGCCTGCCGGGCCGGCAGCGCTTCGACCGCGGCGGCGATCGCCGGGTATTTACGCGTCCAGTCGAGGCCGGTGCGGGTCAGCAGCCGGATAGCACCGCGTTCGAGCCGGGCATGCATCCGGTAGCCGTCGAATTTGAGTTCGTGCAGCCACTCGGGCCCGTCTGGCGCCTGATCGACGAGTTTGGTGAGTTGCGGTTTCATCCAGGCAGGCAGCGCCGTCGTGTCGGCGCGCCGTCTTGCGGGCGACCGTGTCCTGTCAGAAGGCACGATCGCCCGTTTCCGGAGATCGAGTTCGAGCCGAACCGGTTTACCGGCTCACCTGCCGCATAATGTTTGCCCACCGGTCGAGGATTGGCAGCACCTTTTCGGCCTTGTCGGGCGGGAACATCGGCACGATGCGGGCGACGCCCATCTCTGCCAAGCGCTTCACCCGGTCAACATCCTCGCCGAGCCCGAACGAGGTGATCTCGATGGACACCGGATCGCGGCCGGCTTCCTTCGCCATGTCGCGGAATTTCGGCAAGACTTCGGCGATGTCGCCGCGGGCCGTCGGAATCCAGCCATCGCCATAGCGGATGGCGCGCCGCGCGCCGTAGGGGAAAGCGCCGCCGACATGGATCGGCGGATGCGGCTTCTGGGCCGGTTTGGGCCGGGCGATCATTGGATCGAAATTGACGAACTCGCCGTGATATTCCGCCTTTTCCTTCGTCCAGATTTCCTTCATCGCCTCGATCGATTCGCGCATCCGCTTGAAGCGGGTCGCATAGACGGTGCCGTGGTCTTCCATTTCGTCCTGGTTCCAGCCGCCGCCGACGCCAAACAGGAACCGTCCCTGGCTTGCCTGGTCGATCGAGGCGACCAGCTTGGCGGTCTGGATCGCGTCGCGCTGCTGAATGAGCGCCACGCCAGTGCCGAGCTTGATTTTGCTGGTCGCCTGACTGGCAGCAGCCAGCACCACGAACGGGTCCATCGCGTCGTAGTACTGCTTGGGCAGATCGCCGCCTCCCGGAAACGGCGTCTTGCGCGAGAGCGGAATATGCGAGTGCTCGGGCGCCCAGACCGACTCGAATCCGCGCTCCTCAAGCGCGCGAGCAAGCTCCGGCGCCGACATCGAATAATCAGTAAAGAACATCGCGCCGCCGAATTGCATCTCCCTCTCCCTTGCTGGTCCTGGTCCAGCGGCGGAGGTTAGCCCGTGGCGGCGGCCGGCGCTATCGGTTAGCTATTGCGTCACACGCGGTTCACGCGAACCGCGTCCTCCCCTGGCCAACGAGCGGGAGAGGGGCTAGGCATGGGGACCGCAGAGAGCACCGAACGATCACCGGCCGGGCCGGGCGGCTGCCGTAAAATCATTCATATCGATATGGACGCGTTCTACGCGTCGGTCGAACAGCGCGATAATCCCGAGCTGCGCGGCAAGCCGGTCGCGGTCGGCGGATCGCGCGAACGTGGTGTCGTCGCGGCGGCAAGTTACGAAGCCCGCGCGTTCGGGGTTCATTCCGCGATGCCGTCGATCACCGCCAAGCGAAAATGCCCCGATCTGATCTTCGTCAAGCCACGCTTCGACGCTTACAAGGCCATTTCCCTGCACATCCGGGAAATCTTCGCTGCCTATACGCCGATCATCGAGCCCATATCGCTCGACGAGGCCTATCTCGACGTGACCGAAAACCTCAAAGGCATTCCGTCCGCGACACAGATCGCGGAAGAAATCCGCGCGAGGATTCGCGCCGCGATCGAGCTCACGGCGTCAGCTGGCGTGTCCTACAACAAGTTCCTCGCCAAACTTGCCTCCGACCATCGCAAGCCGGACGGGCTTTTCGTGATCACGCCGAAAATGGGGCCATCCTTTGTCGAGGCGTTGCCGGTGCGGAAGTTCCACGGCATCGGGCCGGCAACCGCCCGGAACATGGCGCGGCTCGGTATCGAGACCGGGCTCGATCTGAAGGGGCAGACCGAGGACTTCCTGCAGCGTCATTTCGGGAAGGCGGGTTCTTATTATTACTGGGCCGCGCGCGGCATCGACGAGCGGGCCGTCCGCGCCGACCGAAAACGCAAATCCATCGGCGCCGAGAACACGTTCCCTGCCGATCTTCTCACCTATGAAGCCGCGCGGGATGCGCTTCGGGAAATGGCCGGCAAGGTCTGGGCGTATTGCGAGGGCTCCGGCATTCGCGGTCGCACTGTCACCCTCAAGGTGAAGTTCGCCCACTTTCAGGTCATCACGCGCAGCCGCACCGGTCAAATGCAGGTCAGGACGCGGGGTGAACTCGAAGAACTCAGCAACGCGCTGCTCGAACCGCTTTTCCCCGTTGCGAGAGGTATCCGGCTCCTCGGTATTTCCCTGTCTTCACTCGCGGCCGAGGAAACGGAACGCGAGCCCGAATTAAGCCTGCCTGTTTAGACCCCGGTTTGTCTCTCAGGGTAATGGACGTTCCACGGTAGCTCCGGACTCGTAGCGACCTAGGCGGCAATCGGTTCAATCAAACTCGGTTCGTTATTTTTTTTCCGACCCGTGCGCTCACCGGCCAGCAGATCATTCCTAACCGAGCCGGGACGCGTTACCAGCTTCAGCTATGACGCCCACGGCAATTTGCTGCGGAAGACCATCAATGCCGGCTCGCCCACCCGCAGCTGGTCCTACACCTATAACACCGCGGGCATACCGTCACGGCCACCGATCCGCGCGGCAATGTCACCCGCTATAGCTACGACGGGACCGGCGATCTCGCCTCAATTACCGATGCGTTCGGCCACGTCGCAGCCTTCACATCCCTCGCGCGCGCGTGATCCGGTTCCGGTGGCCGATCAGCGGGGCGGAGAAGAATTCGGTGATCGTGCGCACTGCCAGCAGCTGCGCCGCGCTACAGATTGGCAGCTTCGGTGACTTGGGAACTCCACAATCGCGCTTGAACATCACGCTCCAACGCTTTCAAAAGCGCGCGGCCCCTGTCGTGCAGAGCAAAGCCCTTGTCAAATTTATGAGGCTGACCTGGCGCTCTATGATCGCCTCCTTTAACATGTCATCCAGCCGATTACCTCGAATGGCCTACCGTTGACGACGATCCACCAGGCCGCTTTCGATGGCATTGGCACCCGCGGCATTGGGGATCGAGCCGTTTCAATGGCGGTCGCTTCCGGGAACCCAGATATAGTAGTTGGGAACTCCTGCCCCGCCATAGCGGGTCGGCCTCGCGCGCGCGAGGGGATACGATTTTCGCCGACGCGTTCAGGGCGGCGGTTGCCACCCGTGAGCCGTATCTGATCGACAACAATACGGTCGGTCTAACGGCTTAGCCGCGAGGAGGGTTTGCGCCTCGGCAAGTTCGGGGAATTGCTCTGTCGGTGGGAAGCCCTCGACCGCCGGCGCCAGCACGGCGTGGGCATCGGCGTCGCGATTGACCCCGCGATAAAGCTTCGCCAGAGACAGCGCGGCGCGCAGTTCGAAGCTCCGAGCCTTTTGCGACTGCGCGATCGCGATCGCGGCGTGCAAAGACTGCTCGGCTGCCGCGGTATCGGCGGGGTCGCGGTTCACCAGGATCTCGCCGCGAATGCGGTGCATCTCCGCTTCGTACAAGCGCTCCTCAGTGCGCTCCAACTCCGCGAGCGCATCGTCCAGGCGCCGAAGTCCGGAATCAATGTCACTGGCGCCCGCTTCGGCTTCGGCCAGGGCCGCTTCGAGACTGGGCAAGAGAAAAACATTACCTTGCTCGCGACGGATGGCGAGGCCGCGTCGCATCCCGGCGAGTCTCGAAGGTTCGGATCCCGCAACCAACCGGTGATCTCGATCGGCATTGCCGGGATACCCCATCAGTGGAGACGATGCCGCCAAGGGCAGCCCCGTCCCCTGGTAATAACAATAACGAAGTCGCGCCGTCTCATTCGATGATCTGATCGGCCAGTTCGAGAAAATCAGCGCGGCTCGCCGTTTTCGCAGCGCGCCAGGCGCTTCGCCTGGTTCTCTTCCGCAGCATCTACAAAGACAAAGGTCATCCGGCTGGGTAGGTGCAATGCGGTCAGGACCTGAGACTTGGGCGTGATCTTTGCTCGTTTTCTCGGGAGGGTCTAAAAGGGACGCCGTACCACGGCAGCTTAAGCCGCTCTTTGCCGTCGCCTCCAGATTGCAAGAGCAAAGCAGCTAAGTATCAACGCCAACCAACATGAGAAAACGCCGGAAAAATCGTCCCCCAACTCACCTCAACCTTTCCGATTACAAACTCTCGAACGACATACATTTGGAAGGCGACGTTGAACGCAACCGTGAGCTTCCCGTGTAGCAAAGCCCCAATTAGAGCACCTCCCCAAAGGATGAAGAAAGTCCATGCCGCGATAGTTCCCATGTCACTGCCTCAGCAGACCTTCAAAACCTCAACCGGTCCATTAACCGAATGCCCGCTGGTATCGGTTACGTCTTCACACCGAGTCCTGTAATCGCGCCATGGATTGCTCTCCAAATCCCCCTCAGTCGTCGAGACGAATTGAACTGTAGCCAGCCCCGCTAATTCCTGAGCCTCTCCCGCGCTCTCCGCCCGGACGAACATCGGTTTAGTGTCGTAACCTTCCCACGCCAGATCGGCTGCATCGATCGGGGTGAGTTTCCAAATCCGTATCATGGCGTCTGCCCTCGTTCTCACGCAAGAGCCTCACAGTCTGCTACAATCCTTCGTCAGCCCTTAACGCTGGGCGAAATTCCTAATCAAATAACTTCGGGGCAAAATGAAAGGGCGCGGCGGCTGCCCGTGTTCGGTTCATCGTCTGGTGCCGCGAATGCCGATATCAGGCTCAGCCCGCTACGGCGTCATTTCGAGCCGCCGAAGGTGGCACAAGTGCCGATCCCCGCCGAAATAGGGCGACGATACGGCCCCGAGACTCCCGTTCCCGACTGGCATAAGCGTCGCCGCTGAGGCGGCTAGAGCGGGCGAAGCCCGCGACGGCTTGTCTGTTCACGGTGCGGGAGTCGCGCCATTGATATGGTGGTGACCGGCGAGCGTCGCTGAAACGAAGAAACCCCGGTGGGGGAAACCGGGGTTTCGTAAACGGACGATCGAGGGTGTGGGGGACACCCGTAGATTAGGATCGTCCTAATTAACCAACATCAGCGGGGGCGTTGCGGTTCCGTAACTATGTAGCTGTTTCACGCTGCGTCTCGTTGTCATCCTCGGGTTCGTTTGCTTCCTGATCCGACCATGGGCCGTAGCGCGTTTCGATCGCGCCAACGGCCCGGTGAGACTGGGAGGGCGCGTGGCTGTCCTTCACCGTCTCGGAGAGCAATCGCACCGGGCCATGCTGAAGGCGCGCCGGTGAGGATCCGAGAAGCTTTTTCGAGGCTTGATCCGAATTCATCATTTTGGTGGTGTAATTTAGGAGGGACCTTCGCTGCAAGGGTCCACCCTGCGGTGAGCCGAGCCAATTGGTCCGAGCCCGAACACGCCCTATGGCGCTATGGCAGGGGACCGAGAGTTCGCAGAACTCTTT